>NZ_CP048113.1:0-5622500 GCF_010093065.1 Chitinophaga agri
ACAACTGATACCAGTGTGAATCGTTGGTTGAGGTTGGGGCTGAAGCAGTATGAACTGACGAATCACCTGGGGAACGTGCTCGCAACGATATCGGATAAGCCAGTGGACTCGGTTATTGGAGGCGTGAGGCAGTATTTTGTACCAGAGTTGCTGAGTGCCCAGGACTATTATCCTTTTGGGATGTTGCAGCCTGATAGGAAGTGGAGTTTGGGAGAGTATCGTTATGGGTTCAATGGGAAGGAGAATGATAACGAGGTGAAGGGAGAGGGGAATCAGCAGGATTATGGGATGAGGGTGTATGATCCGAGGATAGGGAAGTTCTTGAGCGTGGATCCGTTGACAAAGAGTTATCCATGGAATAGTACTTATGCATTTGCGGAAAATGATGTAATCAGAAGTATTGACTTGGATGGAGAGGAGAAGTATATTGTTAATAGGAACTTTAATAGTGCAGGTCAGTTAACGAATGTGACTATTCAATGGTATGAAGATAAGGATGGAAATGCAAGAGATAACGAAGCATATAATAGAAATCCAAGATTAAAAAAGGCAGATGTATATGTTATTGATAGAGGCCCTAGCGGGCGCGTGCTTAGGCCTATTAAATATCAAACAAAATTAACTGCAGAGCAAATGATAGTAATGGAAAAGTTTAGAACTATTGAAGAATCTCCACCTGAAGTAGCAAGTTTTGGCGATAACGTTAATGAGGGGAACTTAAATGGGAATGCTTTTAGAGATGGAACCTATCGTCAGGCTGAAATAGACTTAGTTCAAGATATTAAATTGAAGTTTCAAGAAAATTCATCTTTATATATCGACTCAAAAGTAGAGGAACGTAAGTTGGTGTCTGTGGCGAATATTTTGAGTTATTTTCCCCAAGCAAATGTTGATATTACTGGGAATTCTGGCACTCCTTCTGGAAATCCTGCTAAATTAAAACTTGGTACTGGTCCAAGTGTTTGGAGTACATCGGCAACCTTAAATGGGGAGGCCGCTACTTTAGGAGCGTTGCTAAGTGCCCGCGCGAAAACAGCAAGTAGTAGTTTGCAGGTTAAATTTAAAATAGCTGGTACAAGAATCACTACTCAGCCTGGAACGAGATTTTCTACGCCAGCAGGTCGGAATGTAAGTATTAGTATTAGAGGGTTAAAATTTTAATTCGAAATTAATGATGAAGAGGCTAATAATTTGTGTTGCTATCTGTTTTTGTGTAGGTAATCTATACAGTCAAGCGATTTACTTAAAGTACCCAATATTTTTTGATGTAAATGGCCAGTTTATTGAAGTATTTAATAGAGAGGATTCGTCTGTCATAACAGATTTGTGCTCAGATAGCAGTAAATTGATTAAGGTATATGATATGAATGAACAGGGGCGGTTGAAATTTTATTTATTGTATGATTCTCGGAGAGTAAATATAGAAGGGGGGTACTTAGAATCTTCTGTATTGGTTGCAGACTCTATTTATGTTAGAAGATTAGGAGGAGGCTCTCGGATTAAGTATAGGAAGTTTTATCAGCCACTTCGAGATGGTAATTGGACTTATTATGATAAGGCTGGGAACATTTACTTAAGGGAGAAGTATAGTAACGGATTTTTACGGGAGTCTCATTCTTTTTGAATGTAAGAAATTACAAGCGATATTAAAATGAATAACCCGGGTCAAATTTGACCCGGGTTATTCATTTTAATATCGCTTGTAATTTAGATTTGGCTAGAAATGCATCGAGCAGGGAATAGACACACTCTTTATCCTTGTCAGGTAGTTCGTTAATCTCATTGAGACGCTTCATCATCTTAGGGTCCTTCAAAATATTAGTATCATTGGCTTCCCTAATAAGAATCCCACAGTAGTATCTAAGGCCTCGGCCAACTTCCTCACCGCATCAATAGAAGGTAGCATCTCATCCCGCTCATAGCGTCCTATTACAGTATGAGCAGACCCCAGTTTTTTAGCAAGTTCCTGTTGAGACAGCTCTTTAGCTTCCCTGCATTCCCTGAGTTTTTTACCAAAAGAAACCATTGTATGATACGTTTACGGTTAATAAAACCTCTGTTATATAAGGTTTAGGCAAAATTATGAAACGTATGCGGTAAAATAAAATCGTAAAGTGTTTGTTGGATTGAGCTGATCCGGTATCTTTGTACCGTTTACGGTTAATTAAAAATATTTTATGTCATCAGGAACTAAAACAATCCGTCATGGTAAGCTGCATGGTCAGTATCAGGCATTGGCCAATCATTGGAATAGGGGACGTAATGTGCCCTGGTTGAATGTTCGGGGTTTATGGTTAGAGGATGCAGGTTTTAGGGTGGGAGACCCGATAGAGATTATAGTAAGTAAAGGCAAACTGGTGATTAAAAAAGCTGCTGGGGATGGAGATAGCGGAAATTAAGCAACAGTTAACGTTATCGCAGGTGCTGGTGCATTATGGTTTAAAACCGGACAAGCACCTGCGATTACATTGCCCGTTCCATGAGGACAAGACACCGAGCCTGCAGGTGTATTACAAGACGCATACTTGTTATTGTTTTAGCAGTAACTGTAAGACGAATGGGAAATCCATGGACGTGATAGACTTTGTGATGCACAAAGAGGGGGTTAGTAAACGGGAAGCGATCTTGAAGTGTAAAGAGTTGCTGGGCGGTAGTGCTGATGCTATGGTTACCACGGCTACCAGCCGATCAGACACACTGTACCAGCTGTTTATCTATTTTAAGAATGCAGTGCATAATAGTAGACCTGCTCAGGAGTATTTACAGCGTAGAGGGCTGGATGCGACGCGGATAGAGATCGGTTATAATACGGCACAGTTCCATCATGGGATGCGTAAGGATGATGGTCTGATATCGTCTTGTGTGGAGGTAGGGCTATTGTCACCGTGGGGTACTGCTCGTGATGGTGGTCAGGCGTATCGGCCTTTTGGGAAGTATTGTATCGTGTTCGCGTTACGGGATAGTGGTGGTACTATCAGTGGCATGTACTTCCGTAGTACGATCAATGATGATACGCAGCGTCATTATTACTTGAAAGACAGGCGTGGATTATATCCAGGCTACCCGAAAGCAGATGTGACAAAGCTGATTCTGACAGAATCAGTGATCGATGCAGCAACGTTATTACAACATAGCGAAATAGTTGAGTCCTATGGTATCCTGGCTTGTTATGGTACCAATGGCCTGACAGCAGAACATGAAGCGGCGATTATTGGGTTAAGTCATCTGCAGGAGATCATCTTTGCTTTTGATGGTGATGAGGCAGGGTATAAGGCAGTTGAGAAATACAGCACATTATTAAAACAGCGGTTGCCAAATGTACAGCTGAGTAGCATCGTGTTACCAGCAGGCGAGGATATAAATAGTATGGTCGTTAGTCATACACCTGGTGTGTTCACGGAGTTGTTGCAAGGTAGGACTGCTTTATTTTTTTCAACTGAGATCTCATCTGAAAAAACAAAACCCTCTTCTCAACCAGCAGATACAGCCATAGAGGCAGCAGGTCCTTTATTAGACAGTCGCAATCCTTATAAGTTGGTGTATGCTGGAAGTGGAGGGGTTTATTATGTACAGGGCGGGGTGGGTAAGCAGCTGGACAGTATGAAGGTGACGCTTGTTATTGAGGATAAAGAGAGTGGTCAAAAGAGCCGTAACAAGGTAGATCTATATGAGGATAAGCAGGTAGAGCGACTCTGCAGAGAGGTGAGTGAGAAGCTGTGTTTACGCAAGGATGTGATAGAGGGAGACTTGTACCAGTTAACAGACCTGTTAGATCATTACCGTGAGCAGGGCCAGGAACAAGCAAGTCCAGAAGAGGAAGCTGCTGCGTATAAGATGAGTGAGTCAGAACGTAGTGCAGCTGTAGGCTTTTTACGTCAGGAGGGGTTATTGAAAGCATTGAATGAATTATTAGGTCAGACCGGTATAGTGGGTGAGGAACAGAACCGTTTGTTTTTGTTACTGGTAGCGCTGAGCTATAAGATGCCCGCGCCATTGCATGCGTTGATACAGGGGAGTAGTGGGAGTGGTAAGACGCGCTTATTAAAACAGGTATCGGACTGTATGCCACCGGAGAAGGTGACGCGTCTGACGCGTGTCAGTGATAAGGTGTTATATAACTATCCTGAGCGTTACTTTATCAACCGGTTGTTGTGCTTAGAGGATATCGACGGTCTGAGTGAGGAAGCAGAGTTTGCGTTCCGAGAGCTGCAGAGTAATGGGGAGTTGAATAGTGCGACAAGTATCAAGCTGGATAATGGTCAGATCACGAGTGGTCAGAAGACAGTGCGGGGTCCGATAGCCAGTCTGGCGTGTACGACACATGGGGAGCTGTATGAAGATAATATGAGCCGTGTGTTCCTGGTAGCAGTAGATGAGAGTGGAGAGCAGACGCGTAGGATCATTGGTTATCAGAATCGTAAGGCATCAGGAGCAATAGATACGAATCAGGAGCAGGCGAGTAAAGGATTTATCCGTAATCTGGTACGTAGCTTAGATGGGTTAGAAGTAGTAAATCCCTATGCAGGGCAGTTACAGTTACCGGAGGATGCGCATAAGATCCGTCGATTACATGATCTGTTCTTAAACTTTGTAAAGATGGTGACGCTGTTACACCAGTACCAGCGCAGCCGTGATAGTAACGGTCGGCTGGTAGCAGAGGTGAGTGATGTGGAGTGTGCGATCAGTATTATGTTCGATAGTATTGTACTAAAGGTAGATGAGCTGGACGGTAGTCTACGTCAGTTCTTTGAGCAGCTAAAGGTGTATATAGGTGAGCGTGGTCGGGATTATGAGTTTAATCGTTTTGAGGTGCGGGACGCCACGGGTGTAGGTAAGACCCAACAGCATCACTATATAAATAAACTAGTGGAATTATGTTACGTACGTCAGTATGGTCATGCCAACCGTGGGTTTAAGTATCGTATAGTACACTGGGATAACTATGGAGTTCTTCGGGAACGTATCAAGACCCATCTTGGTGATCAGTTATCATCGCTGGCGTTCGGAAGCGACCGAACGCCAGACCGAACGCCAGAGTTGTGTGTGGTGGCTGAAAGAGGGTGAAAAAGGGGCTGGCGTTCGGTGTTCAGAAAAAATGCTCAAGGGGGGTGTGAAAACAGCAAAAACGTCATAGTGGTACATGGAGCGATATGTAATGCAGTTCAGGGATTATTTACAACAAAGTGGCTACAGTATTGGAACACAGCGGATGCTGCCAGCTTGTGTACGGGATTTTTTGGAACATGGTAGTTTTAAAAGTCTGCAAGAAATCACTCCTCTGATCATAGGTATATTTTACGAGTGGTTACATATCCGTCCATCAAAACGGAAGGGAGGTGGGGCCTTGAGCGGGATGATGATCCGGCATTATGTGTATGCGTTGAGAGTATTTTTTAGGTGGCAGGAGCATAGTGGCAGGTTATCGTATAATCCGATGAGCGGGTTACGGTTAGGGAAGAGTGAGCGTATTAGTCGGGAGGCATTGAATGAGGGAGTGGTGCAAGAGTTATTTAGTGCAGCGGGTAGTTATCGGGAGCGCGTGATGTTACACCTGTTTTATAGTTGTGGTTTGCGTCGCAGTGAGGCAGAGCAGTTGAACGTTCGGGATGTACAGGTGCGTCACCGGTTATTGTATGTACGTTCAGGCAAAGGTGCAAGCCGTCGTGTGATCCCGTTGACGGGTCGGGTAGCGGTCGAGTTAAGTGTTTATCTGGATGAATACCGTAAGGCCAAGGGAGAAGACAAGAGCGCTTTTATGCTAAATAGGGTAGGTGGCCGCATGAGTGGGGAGAGTTATAGCCGTCTGCTAAAAAAGGTCGTTAGTCGAGCGTGTTTATGGGAAGGTATTACCCCTCACTATCTTCGCCATAGTATAGCGACGCACTTGTTGCAGAGCGGGATGTCACTGGAATATGTACGGGACTTTTTAGGTCACCGTCACCTGGAAGCGACACAGGTGTATGCCAAGGTGGGGGCACATCAACTGGTAGGGTTATGACCTTATTACAATACTTACAACAACATTATACGGTAGGCACCTCTGCCTCTTACGAACGGGACATCAATCTGTTTTTATCTTCTTATCCAGGGGCCTCCCAGGCGACTTACTCCGATCTAATGGGGCATATAGGGGTATTACGGCATCGCTATCGAAATAGCCATACCTTAAATCGCATCGTCAGCAGTATCAAAGTGTATTATGACTACCTGTGTTATACGGGAGAACGGCTGGACCATCCAGGTCGCAACATCCGCTTACGTGACAGGCGTAGCAGGGACATCCAGCTGCAGGACCTGTTTAGTAGTAGAGAGCTGGAAGTGTTGCTGGAGCGTAAGGAACGGTATCCTCTCTTATCCTTACGCAATAAGGTATTAATGAGTTTACTGATCTACCAGGGGTTGACAGTCAGTGAGCTGGCAGGGTTAGGTGTAGCTGATGTATTACTGGAGAAAGGGGTAGTATACATCAAACGTACAGCAGTTACCAATAGGCGAGAATTGCCCCTAAAACCGGATCAAATAGGATGGTTGGGAGTTTATCTATCGGAAGTGCGTCCGGGGTTATTAGGGGTCTTAGAAAGCGAAATATTACTAATCGGCCAGCGTAGTAAGGGGATGGTGGCATCCGATATCAGTAAACATGTAAAACGGAGTTATAAGGGGCTTTACCGGGGCAGGGAGGTGAGTGCACAGCGTATCCGCCAGAGTGTGATAGCGAACCTGTTTATCCAGGGTTGTGATATAGGGGTAGTACAGCAGTTCGCAGGTCATAGATACCCGTCAAGTACAGAAAGATACCGTCAGGATGATGTGTACCGGTTACAGTCAGCGATAGAATTATACCATCCAATAAGATGACCAGGTTACACCAGGTGAAGTCCAACTACTAAATACCGACCATTAAAGAGCCATCCACGAGAGTTTACCTCATCCATATTATAGGGAGTTAGGAGAAGCGGTCTCCCTCCGTCCTTGGTGCGAACAAAAAGCTGCGCCAGGCTGCGACGGCTGCCGAATGAAGGGGATCCTTTAGGCAGCCTGTCACAGTTTTTGCGCCCCGTCGTCCTGCGTTCGGGCAGCTCCCGGTCTGGCGGCATGCGCGCAAGGGGCTATGCTACGGCCATCCCTTCGCTACCTATGTACGTCCGCCACCTGCCTTAGCCGCCAGGGCCTTATCTTTTTGTCTTGCCCTCCGCTGCGCTCTGGGCGATTAATAAGGACTAGGCGCGGCCAGCTGTGGCTGCGTGTTCCGCTGCGCTTCACACTCCCGCCCCAGCGGCCCTGGCGGCATGGCGGTGGTGGCGGGGGATCGCTATTAGGCGGGAGGTTATAGCAACCATGGGATAGTGCCCTGATGGGAGTGCGAAGAATAAGGCGCAGCGAACGTGAGCGGTGGTGCCCTGGTCATCTATAGTGCTATCTTGCTTCGTCTGCAGTATAGTGGATGTGCATGGGCCGTAGTACAAAGGCTGTACATTATCACCTTCATAATCAGCAGGATAAGACTCGTCGTCAGTACCACACCCACTATCCTACAGCCGCGCGCGTTATTATTATTTTTTTTTTCAATTGAAAGAAATGAGGAAAGAACAGATGAAAGAAAAAAACATATCTTAGGCGGAGTTCTTTGAGATGGAAAAGCTGTTAAGGGAAGTTGGAGGTGTGATAGGAAGTGGAGTTGGGGGAGTATCGCTATGGGTTCAATGGGAAGGAGAATGATAACGAGGTGAAGGGAGAGGGGAATCAGCAGGATTATGGGATGAGGGTGTATGATCCGAGGATAGGGAAGTTCTTGAGCGTGGATCCGTTGACAAAGAGTTATCCATGGAATAGTACTTATGCATTTGCGGAAAATGATGTAATCAGAAGTATTGACTTGGATGGAGAGGAGAAGTATATTGTTAATAGGAACTTTAATAGTGCAGGTCAGTTAACGAATGTGACTATTCAATGGTATGAAGATAAGGATGGAAATGCAAGAGATAACGAAGCATATAATAGAAATCCAAGATTAAAAAAGGCAGATGTATATGTTATTGATAGAGGCCCTAGCGGGCGCGTGCTTAGGCCTATTAAATATCAAACAAAATTAACTGCAGAGCAAATGATAGTAATGGAAAAGTTTAGAACTATTGAAGAATCTCCACCTGAAGTAGCAAGTTTTGGCGATAACGTTAATGAGGGGAACTTAAATGGGAATGCTTTTAGAGATGGAACCTATCGTCAGGCTGAAATAGACTTAGTTCAAGATATTAAATTGAAGTTTCAAGAAAATTCATCTTTATATATCGACTCAAAAGTAGAGGAACGTAAGTTGGTGTCTGTGGCGAATATTTTGAGTTATTTTCCCCAAGCAAATGTTGATATTACTGGGAATTCTGGCACTCCTTCTGGAAATCCTGCTAAATTAAAACTTGGTACTGGTCCAAGTGTTTGGAGTACATCGGCAACCTTAAATGGGGAGGCCGCTACTTTAGGAGCGTTGCTAAGTGCCCGCGCGAAAACAGCAAGTAGTAGTTTGCAGGTTAAATTTAAAATAGCTGGTACAAGAATCACTACTCAGCCTGGAACGAGATTTTCTACGCCAGCAGGTCGGAATGTAAGTATTAGTATTAGAGGGTTAAAATTTTAATTCGAAATTAATGATGAAGAGGCTAATAATTTGTGTTGCTATCTGTTTTTGTGTAGGTAATCTATACAGTCAAGCGATTTACTTAAAGTACCCAATATTTTTTGATGTAAATGGCCAGTTTATTGAAGTATTTAATAGAGAGGATTCGTCTGTCATAACAGATTTGTGCTCAGATAGCAGTAAATTGATTAAGGTATATGATATGAATGAACAGGGGCGGTTGAAATTTTATTTATTGTATGATTCTCGGAGAGTAAATATAGAAGGGGGGTACTTAGAATCTTCTGTATTGGTTGCAGACTCTATTTATGTTAGAAGATTAGGAGGAGGCTCTCGGATTAAGTATAGGAAGTTTTATCAGCCACTTCGAGATGGTAATTGGACTTATTATGATAAGGCTGGGAACATTTACTTAAGGGAGAAGTATAGTAACGGATTTTTACGGGAGTCTCATTCTTTTTGAATGTAAGAAATTACAAGCGATATTAAAATGAATAACCCGGGTCAAATTTGACCCGGGTTATTCATTTTAATATCGCTTGTAATTTAGATTTGGCTAGAAATGCATCGAGCAGGGAATAGACACACTCTTTATCCTTGTCAGGTAGTTCGTTAATCTCATTGAGACGCTTCATCATCTTAGGGTCCTTCAAAATATTAGTATCATTGGCTTCCCCTAATAAGAATCCCACAGTAGTATCTAAGGCCTCGGCCAACTTCCTCACCGCATCAATAGAAGGTAGCATCTCATCCCGCTCATAGCGTCCTATTACAGTATGAGCAGACCCCAGTTTTTTAGCAAGTTCCTGTTGAGACAGCTCTTTAGCTTCCCTGCATTCCCTGAGTTTTTTACCAAAAGAAACCATTGTATGATACGTTTACGGTTAATAAAACCTCTGTTATATAAGGTTTAGGCAAAATTATGAAACGTATGCGGTAAAATAAAATCGTAAAGTGTTTGTTGGATTGAGCTGATCCGGTATCTTTGTACCGTTTACGGTTAATTAAAAATATTTTATGTCATCAGGAACTAAAACAATCCGTCATGGTAAGCTGCATGGTCAGTATCAGGCATTGGCCAATCATTGGAATAGGGGACGTAATGTGCCCTGGTTGAATGTTCGGGGTTTATGGTTAGAGGATGCAGGTTTTAGGGTGGGAGACCCGATAGAGATTATAGTAAGTAAAGGCAAACTGGTGATTAAAAAAGCTGCTGGGGATGGAGATAGCGGAAATTAAGCAACAGTTAACGTTATCGCAGGTGCTGGTGCATTATGGTTTAAAACCGGACAAGCACCTGCGATTACATTGCCCGTTCCATGAGGACAAGACACCGAGCCTGCAGGTGTATTACAAGACGCATACTTGTTATTGTTTTAGCAGTAACTGTAAGACGAATGGGAAATCCATGGACGTGATAGACTTTGTGATGCACAAAGAGGGGGTTAGTAAACGGGAAGCGATCTTGAAGTGTAAAGAGTTGCTGGGCGGTAGTGCTGATGCTATGGTTACCACGGCTACCAGCCGATCAGACACACTGTACCAGCTGTTTATCTATTTTAAGAATGCAGTGCATAATAGTAGACCTGCTCAGGAGTATTTACAGCGTAGAGGGCTGGATGCGACGCGGATAGAGATCGGTTATAATACGGCACAGTTCCATCATGGGATGCGTAAGGATGATGGTCTGATATCGTCTTGTGTGGAGGTAGGGCTATTGTCACCGTGGGGTACTGCTCGTGATGGTGGTCAGGCGTATCGGCCTTTTGGGAAGTATTGTATCGTGTTCGCGTTACGGGATAGTGGTGGTACTATCAGTGGCATGTACTTCCGTAGTACGATCAATGATGATACGCAGCGTCATTATTACTTGAAAGACAGGCGTGGATTATATCCAGGCTACCCGAAAGCAGATGTGACAAAGCTGATTCTGACAGAATCAGTGATCGATGCAGCAACGTTATTACAACATAGCGAAATAGTTGAGTCCTATGGTATCCTGGCTTGTTATGGTACCAATGGCCTGACAGCAGAACATGAAGCGGCGATTATTGGGTTAAGTCATCTGCAGGAGATCATCTTTGCTTTTGATGGTGATGAGGCAGGGTATAAGGCAGTTGAGAAATACAGCACATTATTAAAACAGCGGTTGCCAAATGTACAGCTGAGTAGCATCGTGTTACCAGCAGGCGAGGATATAAATAGTATGGTCGTTAGTCATACACCTGGTGTGTTCACGGAGTTGTTGCAAGGTAGGACTGCTTTATTTTTTTCAACTGAGATCTCATCTGAAAAAACAAAACCCTCTTCTCAACCAGCAGATACAGCCATAGAGGCAGCAGGTCCTTTATTAGACAGTCGCAATCCTTATAAGTTGGTGTATGCTGGAAGTGGAGGGGTTTATTATGTACAGGGCGGGGTGGGTAAGCAGCTGGACAGTATGAAGGTGACGCTTGTTATTGAGGATAAAGAGAGTGGTCAAAAGAGCCGTAACAAGGTAGATCTATATGAGGATAAGCAGGTAGAGCGACTCTGCAGAGAGGTGAGTGAGAAGCTGTGTTTACGCAAGGATGTGATAGAGGGAGACTTGTACCAGTTAACAGACCTGTTAGATCATTACCGTGAGCAGGGCCAGGAACAAGCAAGTCCAGAAGAGGAAGCTGCTGCGTATAAGATGAGTGAGTCAGAACGTAGTGCAGCTGTAGGCTTTTTACGTCAGGAGGGGTTATTGAAAGCATTGAATGAATTATTAGGTCAGACCGGTATAGTGGGTGAGGAACAGAACCGTTTGTTTTTGTTACTGGTAGCGCTGAGCTATAAGATGCCCGCGCCATTGCATGCGTTGATACAGGGGAGTAGTGGGAGTGGTAAGACGCGCTTATTAAAACAGGTATCGGACTGTATGCCACCGGAGAAGGTGACGCGTCTGACGCGTGTCAGTGATAAGGTGTTATATAACTATCCTGAGCGTTACTTTATCAACCGGTTGTTGTGCTTAGAGGATATCGACGGTCTGAGTGAGGAAGCAGAGTTTGCGTTCCGAGAGCTGCAGAGTAATGGGGAGTTGAATAGTGCGACAAGTATCAAGCTGGATAATGGTCAGATCACGAGTGGTCAGAAGACAGTGCGGGGTCCGATAGCCAGTCTGGCGTGTACGACACATGGGGAGCTGTATGAAGATAATATGAGCCGTGTGTTCCTGGTAGCAGTAGATGAGAGTGGAGAGCAGACGCGTAGGATCATTGGTTATCAGAATCGTAAGGCATCAGGAGCAATAGATACGAATCAGGAGCAGGCGAGTAAAGGATTTATCCGTAATCTGGTACGTAGCTTAGATGGGTTAGAAGTAGTAAATCCCTATGCAGGGCAGTTACAGTTACCGGAGGATGCGCATAAGATCCGTCGATTACATGATCTGTTCTTAAACTTTGTAAAGATGGTGACGCTGTTACACCAGTACCAGCGCAGCCGTGATAGTAACGGTCGGCTGGTAGCAGAGGTGAGTGATGTGGAGTGTGCGATCAGTATTATGTTCGATAGTATTGTACTAAAGGTAGATGAGCTGGACGGTAGTCTACGTCAGTTCTTTGAGCAGCTAAAGGTGTATATAGGTGAGCGTGGTCGGGATTATGAGTTTAATCGTTTTGAGGTGCGGGACGCCACGGGTGTAGGTAAGACCCAACAGCATCACTATATAAATAAACTAGTGGAATTATGTTACGTACGTCAGTATGGTCATGCCAACCGTGGGTTTAAGTATCGTATAGTACACTGGGATAACTATGGAGTTCTTCGGGAACGTATCAAGACCCATCTTGGTGATCAGTTATCATCGCTGGCGTTCGGAAGCGACCGAACGCCAGACCGAACGCCAGAGTTGTGTGTGGTGGCTGAAAGAGGGTGAAAAAGGGGCTGGCGTTCGGTGTTCAGAAAAAATGCTCAAGGGGGGTGTGAAAACAGCAAAAACGTCATAGTGGTACATGGAGCGATATGTAATGCAGTTCAGGGATTATTTACAACAAAGTGGCTACAGTATTGGAACACAGCGGATGCTGCCAGCTTGTGTACGGGATTTTTTGGAACATGGTAGTTTTAAAAGTCTGCAAGAAATCACTCCTCTGATCATAGGTATATTTTACGAGTGGTTACATATCCGTCCATCAAAACGGAAGGGAGGTGGGGCCTTGAGCGGGATGATGATCCGGCATTATGTGTATGCGTTGAGAGTATTTTTTAGGTGGCAGGAGCATAGTGGCAGGTTATCGTATAATCCGATGAGCGGGTTACGGTTAGGGAAGAGTGAGCGTATTAGTCGGGAGGCATTGAATGAGGGAGTGGTGCAAGAGTTATTTAGTGCAGCGGGTAGTTATCGGGAGCGCGTGATGTTACACCTGTTTTATAGTTGTGGTTTGCGTCGCAGTGAGGCAGAGCAGTTGAACGTTCGGGATGTACAGGTGCGTCACCGGTTATTGTATGTACGTTCAGGCAAAGGTGCAAGCCGTCGTGTGATCCGTTGACGGGTCGGGTAGCGGTCGAGTTAAGTGTTTATCTGGATGAATACCGTAAGGCCAAGGGAGAAGACAAGAGCGCTTTTATGCTAAATAGGGTAGGTGGCCGCATGAGTGGGGAGAGT
Organism: Chitinophaga agri; assembly: GCF_010093065.1. Lineage (NCBI taxonomy): Bacteria > Pseudomonadati > Bacteroidota > Chitinophagia > Chitinophagales > Chitinophagaceae > Chitinophaga > Chitinophaga agri. The sequence goes on from NZ_CP048113.1 coordinate 13,266, forward strand.
TATAGCCGTCTGCTAAAAAAGGTCGTTAGTCGAGCGTGTTTATGGGAAGGTATTACCCTCACTATCTTCGCCATAGTATAGCGACGCACTTGTTGCAGAGCGGGATGTCACTGGAATATGTACGGGACTTTTTAGGTCACCGTCACCTGGAAGCGACACAGGTGTATGCCAAGGTGGGGGCACATCAACTGGTAGGGTTATGACCTTATTACAATACTTACAACAACATTATACGGTAGGCACCTCTGCCTCTTACGAACGGGACATCAATCTGTTTTTATCTTCTTATCCAGGGGCCTCCCAGGCGACTTACTCCGATCTAATGGGGCATATAGGGGTATTACGGCATCGCTATCGAAATAGCCATACCTTAAATCGCATCGTCAGCAGTATCAAAGTGTATTATGACTACCTGTGTTATACGGGAGAACGGCTGGACCATCCAGGTCGCAACATCCGCTTACGTGACAGGCGTAGCAGGGACATCCAGCTGCAGGACCTGTTTAGTAGTAGAGAGCTGGAAGTGTTGCTGGAGCGTAAGGAACGGTATCCTCTCTTATCCTTACGCAATAAGGTATTAATGAGTTTACTGATCTACCAGGGGTTGACAGTCAGTGAGCTGGCAGGGTTAGGTGTAGCTGATGTATTACTGGAGAAAGGGGTAGTATACATCAAACGTACAGCAGTTACCAATAGGCGAGAATTGCCCCTAAAACCGGATCAAATAGGATGGTTGGGAGTTTATCTATCGGAAGTGCGTCCGGGGTTATTAGGGGTCTTAGAAAGCGAAATATTACTAATCGGCCAGCGTAGTAAGGGGATGGTGGCATCCGATATCAGTAAACATGTAAAACGGAGTTATAAGGGGCTTTACCGGGGCAGGGAGGTGAGTGCACAGCGTATCCGCCAGAGTGTGATAGCGAACCTGTTTATCCAGGGTTGTGATATAGGGGTAGTACAGCAGTTCGCAGGTCATAGATACCCGTCAAGTACAGAAAGATACCGTCAGGATGATGTGTACCGGTTACAGTCAGCGATAGAATTATACCATCCAATAAGATGACCAGGTTACACCAGGTGAAGTCCAACTACTAAATACCGACCATTAAAGAGCCATCCACGAGAGTTTACCTCATCCATATTATAGGGAGTTAGGAGAAGCGGTCTCCCTCCGTCCTTGGTGCGAACAAAAAGCTGCGCCAGGCTGCGACGGCTGCCGAATGAAGGGGATCCTTTAGGCAGCCTGTCACAGTTTTTGCGCCCCGTCGTCCTGCGTTCGGGCAGCTCCCGGTCTGGCGGCATGCGCGCAAGGGGCTATGCTACGGCCATCCCTTCGCTACCTATGTACGTCCGCCACCTGCCTTAGCCGCCAGGGCCTTATCTTTTTGTCTTGCCCTCCGCTGCGCTCTGGGCGATTAATAAGGACTAGGCGCGGCCAGCTGTGGCTGCGTGTTCCGCTGCGCTTCACACTCCCGCCCCAGCGGCCCTGGCGGCATGGCGGTGGTGGCGGGGGATCGCTATTAGGCGGGAGGTTATAGCAACCATGGGATAGTGCCCTGATGGGAGTGCGAAGAATAAGGCGCAGCGAACGTGAGCGGTGGTGCCCTGGTCATCTATAGTGCTATCTTGCTTCGTCTGCAGTATAGTGGATGTGCATGGGCCGTAGTACAAAGGCTGTACATTATCACCTTCATAATCAGCAGGATAAGACTCGTCGTCAGTACCACACCCACTATCCTACAGCCGCGCGCGTTATTATTATTTTTTTTTTCAATTGAAAGAAATGAGGAAAGAACAGATGAAAGAAAAAAACATATCTTAGGCGGAGTTCTTTGAGATGGAAAAGCTGTTAAGGGAAGTTGGAGGTGTGATAGGAAGTGGAGTTGGGGGAGTATCGCTATGGGTTCAATGGGCAAGAGAAGAGTAGTGAGATAAATGGGGAGGGAAACTCCTATACAGCCCAATTTTGGGAATATGATCCCAGGATAGGAAGAAGATGGAACGTGGATCCAGTGGATTTACATTTTCAAAGCGTGTATTCATGTTTAGATAATAATCCTATTTCTTACATAGATCCAGATGGGCTGTATTCGACGAAGGAAAGAGCGGAAAAAATGCGCCAAAGAGCTATCGACGGTGGGAGAGATGTAGGAGAAGTATTTTATAGAGAAAAGCAGAAGGATTATGTTTTTAATGAGTTGAAAGTGGAAGCCCGTGACGGTGAAATGATAGCGAAATTTAAGACTCATAGTGATAGTCGATATTTTGGTAGTTTTTTCCAACGTGTTGGAGATTTCTTATCTGACGTTAATCCCATAGAAAGCGCGGAAATTTACGTTGGTGTTCTTGCAAAGACAGAACTGAGCTTGCTTAGGAAATACAATATAAAAATTGGAGATGAAAATTTTTTTAAAGAGGCTATAGACGCTAAAATGGTTATTCCTTTTGGTGGGGGGCAAGGCAAGCTGGCATTTAAAAATGGGAAATTTGAATGGGGGGCGTCTTTGGTTACTGCCGAACAGTCTTATGCAAATGTCAAATATCGTAATGTAGATGTTAGAGTCATGCCGTTCAATCGTAAAAGCATAGGAGGCGATTACGATCCTGGAGCGAGAGTTCTTTACACGTTTGCGAAAAGTACATTAGTAGTACCTGTTTTTGATGTCCCGGTTCCTATTGGTGAAGGGAAATTGCAAGCAGACTTTCAAACTCATTTCAGCAAAACAACAATTGGAGCACGTGCTGCCGCCGAAACGTTTGCATTACCAACTCTAAATAAGGAGATGCCTAACGGAGTAAAAATTGAGGGTAATGGAGGTATAAGATTTGTTCTTAAAGTACCAGACTTATTTAAAAATTGATAGATGAAATTACCAGAGAATTTACTCCTTGTTATTTGGTTTATAATATTTTGGATGGTTGTCTATCATGGAGGGATAATTAGCATCGAAGAGAGGAATGTTGTAATAAATTTTATTCAATTAATATGTTTGACGTTTATTTTTTTCAACCTATTCCCTTTGTTTGGTGTGCTAATTAGCTTTTGCATGGGGCAGAGGATCAATGTTAAGCGAAAATTGCTTATTAAAAGGCTATTGTATGTTTTTTTAGGAGGTTTATTTTATTATTTAACCTCCATTTTATCAATTTGAAATGACAGCGATTTTTTGCAGCTTCGTTATCGCTTGTTAGGTGTTTCGTTCCTACAAATGTCTCTAAATGAGAGCGTGATAATATAATCATGCTCTCATTTATTTTCTGCCTATTTGATATTTCAGTGTGTATAGGCTTGTTTAGTTTTAACATCCCTGATAAAAGCAGAAATAACCCGTAACAATGCTGCTTTGTCTTCAGCAGGCAGTGTTTCTATATCTTTAAAATATCTGATTACTTCAGCGTCCTGTAATGTAGCGTTAGCCTTGTCAGAAGAGCTACCATTAAGCAGAAAATCTACAGAAGTATCGAGTACTTCTGCAATATTCTTTATTACTTCTGCAGGGGGCTGTGCTCCCTTAGTCTCATAGCGTCCTATCTGGGCATAAGATATCCCTACTTTGTCCGCCAGTTCTGTTTGTGACCATCCCTTCGCTTTACGCAGATCAAGGATACGCTTGCCTAAATTGTTGTTTTGAGACATAGATGTCTGTTTGTATTGGTAAAAATAGCTGATATGTATCATTATTTGTGTGTTTTTGATGCTTTATTGGATTATAGTGTTAAGTATAAGTTTGTTGATTTACTGCAAAAGAGTTTACTTTGCTACATAAGTGTAGTAATAAAAACTTTTCCACATGGCAAAGACAATAAGACAAGGCAAACTGCATGGTCAGTATCAGACATTAGCCAATCATTGGAATAGGGGACGTAATGTACCCTGGTTGAATGTTCGGGGTTTATGGTTAGAGGATGCAGGTTTTAAGGTGGGCGATCCGATAGAGATCACGGTAAGTAAAGGAAAACTGGTGATTAAAAAAGCTATTGGGAATGGAGATAGGGGAAATTAAGCAACAGTTAACGTTATCGCAGGTGCTGGTGCATTATGGTTTAAAACCAGACAAGCACCTGCGATTACATTGCCCGTTCCATGAGGACAAGACGCCCAGCCTGCAGGTGTATTACAAGACGCATACATGTTATTGTTTTAGCAGTAACTGTAAGACGCATGGGAAATCCATGGATGTGATAGACTTTGTGATGCACAAGGAAGGGATCAGTAAGCATGAAGCGATCTTAAAATGCAAGGACCTGCTAGGGGCTAATGTAACAGCGTCACCAGCTTTGCCTGTGAACCGTTCGGGCATCCTACAGTATATGTTTACCTATTTTAAGAATGCGATCCATAACAGCAAACCAGGTCAGGTGTATCTTCAAAGCCGTGGGCTGGATATGACGCGTTTGGAGATCGGCTATAATACGGGTCAGTTCCATCATGGAAACCGTAAGGATGAGGGATTAATCAGCTCCTGTATAACAGTTGGGTTATTAACTCCATGGAGTGGTAAAATGCGTGAAGGGAGCCAGCAGTATAGACCTTTTGGGAAGTATTGTATTGTGTTTGCGTTACGAGATAAGGCAGGGGAGATCAGTGGGATGTACTTCCGCAGTACGGTGAATGACAGCGACCAGCGCCATTATTACCTTAAAGACCGTCATGGTCTTTATCCTGGTTATCCTAAAGCAGATGTTACCAGGTTGATCCTGACAGAATCAGTGATAGATGCAGCGACGTTGTCACAGCATAGTGAGATTGGACGGTCTTATGGAATCCTGGCGTGTTATGGTACGAATGGTCTGACAGCAGAACATGAAGCAGCGATTGTGGGCTTAAGCCAGCTGCAGGAGATCATCTTTGCTTTTGATGGAGATGAGGCAGGAAGTAAGGCAGTAGCGAAATACTATACCTTATTAAAGGAACGTTTGCCTTATGTACAAATGAGCAGTATCGTGCTACCCGCAGGAGAAGACATTAATAGTATGGGTGTTAGTCATACGGGAGAAGTGTTTACGGAGCTATTACGGGGAAGAACTGCCTTATTTTTTTCAACTGAGGGATCAACTGAAAAAACAATGTCATCAGCCGCAGCACCAGGTATAGCTGTAGGAAAAGAAGGAGGGATATTAGATAGTCGTAATCCTTATAAGTTAATGTATGAGGGAGAAGGAGGGCATTATTACGTACAGGGAGGACTGGGTAAACAGCTGGACAGTATGAAGGTGACGCTGGTGATCGAGCATAAGGAGAGTGGTCAGAAGAGCCGTAATAAGGTAGACCTGTATGAAGATAAGCAGGTTGACCGTTTGAGTAGGGAGGTAAGTGAGAAGCTGGGTTTACGTAAGGATGTATTAGCGGAGGACCTTTACCGGTTGACGGACCTGTTGGACAGTTACCGGGAGACAGCTCAGGAGGACAGTGTTGCAGGAGAGGAAAGTGGCCCATATAAGATGAGTGAAACAGAGCGGAGTGAAGCAGTACGGTTTTTACGTCAGGAAGGGTTACTGGCGGCGCTGAATGAGTTATTAGGTCAGACCGGTATAGTAGGAGAAGAACAGAACCGATTGTTTTTACTGTTGGTAGCGCTAAGTTATAAGATGGCTGCACCTTTACATGCGCTGATCCAGGGTAGTAGCGGCAGTGGTAAGACGCGGTTATTAAAACAAGTATCGGACTGTATGCCACCAGAGAAGGTGACCCGTCTGACCAGAGTGAGTGATAAGGTGTTATACAACTATCCGGAGCGTTACTTTATAAATCGTTTGTTATGCTTAGAGGATATCGACGGACTCAGTGAAGAAGCGGAGTTTGCGTTCCGTGAGCTGCAGAGTAATGGGGAGCTGAACAGTGCAACGAGTATCAAGCTGGATAATGGTCAGATCACGAGTGGTCAGAAGACGGTGCGTGGCCCTATAGCGAGTCTGGCGTGTACAACGCGTGGAGAGCTGTATGAGGATAATATGAGCCGTGTGTTCCTGATATCGGTAGATGAGAGCAGCGATCAAACCCGTAGGATCATTAACTACCAGAACAGTAAAGCATCAGGAGAAATAGATATAAGTAGGGAACAGGAGAGTAAAGAATTTATCCGTAACCTGGTACGTAGTTTAGATGTACTAGAGGTAGTGAATCCTTATGCAAGTCGGTTACAGTTGCCATCAGATGCACATAAGATCCGTCGTCTACATGACCTGTTCTTAAACTTTGTGAAGATGGTAACCTTGTTACACCAGTACCAGCGTAGACGAGATAGTAAAGGTCGTCTGGTAGCTGAGTTAAGCGATGTAGCGTCAGCGATCAGTATTATGTTCGATAGTATTGTATTAAAGGTAGATGAGTTAGATGGGAGTCTTCGTCAGTTTTTTGAGCAGTTAAAGGCTTTTATCGCTCAGCATGGTAAGGACTATGAGTTTAGTCGTTTTGAAGTGCGCGAAGCGACAGGAGTAGGGAAGACCCAACAGCATCACTATATAAATAAACTAGTGGAGTTATGTTACGTACGTCAGTATGGTCATGCGAACCGTGGCTATAAATACCGTATAGCGCATTGGGATAACTATAATGGTTTACTTACCCGAATAAAGACCCATCTTGATAATCAGTTATCGATGCTAGTGACCGAACACCAGCGAACGCCAGACCGAACGCCAGAGTTGTCTGTGGTGGCTGAAAGAGGGTGAAAAATGGCCTGGCGTTCGGTGTTTTGAAAAAATGCTCAAGGGGGGTAAAACAGCAAAAGTTCATAGTGGTACAGATGGAGAGATATGTAATAGCGTTTAGGGATTACTTACAGCAAAGTGGCTATGGTATTGGGACGCAGCGGATGCTGCCCGCTTGTGTGAGAGAGTTTTTATCACATGGCAGTTTTAAAAGTCTGTTAGAAATCACTCCTTCGATCATAGGTGTATTTTACGAGTGGTTGCATATACGTCCATCAAAACGAAAGGGCGGGGGTGCATTGAGCGGGATGATGATCAGGCATTATGTGTATGCGTTACGGGTGTTTTTTAGTTGGCAGGAACATAGTGGCGGATTAGCGTATAATCCAATGAGCGGGTTACGATTAGGCAAGGGCGAACGTAATAACCGAGAGGCGTTGCATATAGCAGTAGTGGAAGAGTTGTTCAGTGCTGCAGACAGTCATCGTGAGCGCGTGATGTTACACCTGTTTTATAGTTGTGGGTTGCGTCGTAGTGAGGCAGAGAAGTTAAATGTACGGGATGTCCAGGTACGCCACCGGTTGTTATATGTTCGTTCAGGGAAAGGTGCGAGCCGTCGTGTGATCCCGTTGACGGGTCGGGTAGCGGGAGAGTTAAGTATTTACCTGGATGAATACCGTAAGGCTAAAGGAGAAGACAAGAGCGCTTTTATGCTGAATAGAGTAGGAGGCCGCATGAGTGGGGAGAGCTACAGCCGTCTACTGAAAAAGGTAGTTAGCCGAGCAAGGTTATGGGAGGGAATCACTCCTCACTATCTTCGACATAGTATAGCGACGCACTTGTTACAAGGTGGGATGTCACTGGAATATGTACGGGACTTTTTAGGTCACCGTCACCTGGAAGCGACACAGGTGTATGCCAAGGTGGGGGCACATCAACTGGTAGGGTTATGACCTTATTACAATACTTACAACAACATTATACGGTAGGCACCTCTGCCTCTTACGAACGGGACATCAATCTATTTTTATCTTCTTATCCAAGTGCCTCTCAGGCGACCTACTCCGACCTGATGGGGCATATAGGAGTATTACGCCATCGCTATCGAAATAGCCACACCTTAAATCGCATCGTCAGCAGTATCAAAGTGTATTATGATTACCTGTGTTATACGGGTGAACGGCTGGACCATCCTGGTCGCAACATCCGCTTACGTGACAGGCGTAGCAGGGACATCCAGCTGCAGGACCTGTTTAGTAGTAGAGAGCTGGAAGTGTTGCTGGAGCGTAAAGAACGGTATCCTCTCTTATCCTTACGCAATAAGGTATTAATGAGTTTACTGATCTATCAGGGGTTGACGGTAAGTGAGCTGGCAGGATTAGTTGTAACAGATGTCTTACTGGAGAAAGGGGTAGTATACATTAAACGTACAGCTGTTACCAATAGGCGGGAATTACCCCTAAAACCGGATCAAATAGGATGGCTGGGTATTTATCTGTCAGCAGTGCGTCCGGGGTTATTAGGGGGCTTAGAAAGCGAAATATTGCTAATCGGTCAGCGTGGTAAGGGGATGGTGGCATCAGATATCAGTAAACATGTAAAACGGAGTTATAAGGGTCTTTATCGGGGGAGGGAAGTGAGTGCACAGCGTATCCGCCAGAGTGTGATCGCGAACCTGTTTATCCAGGGTTGTGATATAGGGGTAGTACAGCAGTTCGCAGGCCATAAATATCCGTCGAGTACAGAAAGATACCGCCAGGATGATGTGTACCGGTTACAGTCAGCGATAGAGTTATACCATCCGATAAGATGACCAGGTTAGCACACTTAATAAGTGTCTATAAAAGCACCTGGTAGCTACGACACAAAAATGATACACTTTATTTACAACTCATTGATAAATAGGTGGGGTTAAGAATCTAGTTATAGGCACCTCACCCGACCCAGGAGTTCGGCTTATAGGTTGGAGCAACAAGCGACGAACAAGCGACGGCTTAGCGACGAACAAGGAGTATAGTAAAAACGGACTGCCTTCTAAGCACCAGGTGATTAAATAAAGGTGTGTAAATCGGGAGTAAGCTGCTTTTACAGAATGCCACCCCTTGCCAATATTGAGTTTAATAAGTAGGGTTCGAGTCCCAACGGGACCGTGATACCTGGTACCGACCATTAAAGAGCCATCCACGAGGGTTTACATCATCCATATTATAGGGAGTTAGGAAAAGCGGTCTCTCTCCGTCCTTGGTGCGAACAAAAACCTGCGCCAGGCTGCGACGGCTGCCGAATGAAGGGGATCCTTTAGGCAGCCCGTCACAGTTTTTGCGCCCCGTCGTCCTACGTTCGGGTAGCTCCCGGTCTGGCGGCATGCGCACAGGGGCCATGCTACGGCCATCCCTTCGCTACCTATAGTCCGTCCGCCACCTGCCTTAGCCGCCAGGGCCTTATCTTTTTGTCTTGCCCTCCGCTGCGCTCTGGGCTAATAAAGCGGACTAGGCGCGGCCAGCTGTGGCTCCGTGCTTGCTGCGCTGCGCACTCCCGCCCCAGCGGCCCTGGCGGCATGGCGGTGGTGGCGGGGGATCGCTATTAAGCGTGAGATTATAGCTACCATGGGATAGTACCTTGATGGCAGAGCGAAGACCAAGGCGCAGCGAACGTGAGCGGTTGTACCCTGGTCATCTGTAGTGCTATCTTGCTTCGTCTGCAGGATAGTGGATGTGCGTCAGCCATAGTACAAAGGCTGTGCATTATGACCTTCATAATCAGCAGGATAAGCCTTGCCGTCAGTAACACACCCACAATCCTACAGCCGCGCGCGTTATTATATTTTTTTTTTTCAATTGAAAGAAATGAGGAAAGAACAGATGAAAGAAAAAAACATATCTTGGGCGGAGTTCTTTGAGTTGAAAAATCCTTTAGGGATGTTGCAGGTGTGATAGGAAGCGGAGTTGGGGGAGTATCGTTATGGGTTCAATGGGCAAGAGAAGAGTAGTGAGATAAATGGGGAGGGAAACTCCTATACAGCCCAATTTTGGGAATATGATCCCAGGATAGGAAGAAGATGGAACGTGGATCCAGTGGATTTACATTTTCAAAGCGTGTATTCATGTTTAGATAATAATCCTATTTCTTACATAGATCCAGATGGGCTGTATTCGACGAAGGAAAGAGCGGAAAAAATGCGCCAAAGAGCTATCGACGGTGGGAGAGATGTAGGAGAAGTATTTTATAGAGAAAAGCAGAAGGATTATGTTTTTAATGAGTTGAAAGTGGAAGCCCGTGACGGTGAAATGATAGCGAAATTTAAGACTCATAGTGATAGTCGATATTTTGGTAGTTTTTTCCAACGTGTTGGAGATTTCTTATCTGACGTTAATCCCATAGAAAGCGCGGAAATTTACGTTGGTGTTCTTGCAAAGACAGAACTGAGCTTGCTTAGGAAATACAATATAAAAATTGGAGATGAAAATTTTTTTAAAGAGGCTATAGACGCTAAAATGGTTATTCCTTTTGGTGGGGGGCAAGGCAAGCTGGCATTTAAAAATGGGAAATTTGAATGGGGGGCGTCTTTGGTTACTGCCGAACAGTCTTATGCAAATGTCAAATATCGTAATGTAGATGTTAGAGTCATGCCGTTCAATCGTAAAAGCATAGGAGGCGATTACGATCCTGGAGCGAGAGTTCTTTACACGTTTGCGAAAAGTACATTAGTAGTACCTGTTTTTGATGTCCCGGTTCCTATTGGTGAAGGGAAATTGCAAGCAGACTTTCAAACTCATTTCAGCAAAACAACAATTGGAGCACGTGCTGCCGCCGAAACGTTTGCATTACCAACTCTAAATAAGGAGATGCCTAACGGAGTAAAAATTGAGGGTAATGGAGGTATAAGATTTGTTCTTAAAGTACCAGACTTATTTAAAAATTGATAGATGAAATTACCAGAGAATTTACTCCTTGTTATTTGGTTTATAATATTTTGGATGGTTGTCTATCATGGAGGGATAATTAGCATCGAAGAGAGGAATGTTGTAATAAATTTTATTCAATTAATATGTTTGACGTTTATTTTTTTCAACCTATTCCCTTTGTTTGGTGTGCTAATTAGCTTTTGCATGGGGCAGAGGATCAATGTTAAGCGAAAATTGCTTATTAAAAGGCTATTGTATGTTTTTTTAGGAGGTTTATTTTATTATTTAACCTCCATTTTATCAATTTGAAATGACAGCGATTTTTTGCAGCTTCGTTATCGCTTGTTAGGTGTTTCGTTCCTACAAATGTCTCTAAATGAGAGCGTGATAATATAATCATGCTCTCATTTATTTTCTGCCTATTTGATATTTCAGTGTGTATAGGCTTGTTTAGTTTTAACATCCCTGATAAAAGCAGAAATAACCCGTAACAATGCTGCTTTGTCTTCAGCAGGCAGTGTTTCTATATCTTTAAAATATCTGATTACTTCAGCGTCCTGTAATGTAGCGTTAGCCTTGTCAGAAGAGCTACCATTAAGCAGAAAATCTACAGAAGTATCGAGTACTTCTGCAATATTCTTTATTACTTCTGCAGGGGGCTGTGCTCCCTTAGTCTCATAGCGTCCTATCTGGGCATAAGATATCCCTACTTTGTCCGCCAGTTCTGTTTGTGACCATCCCTTCGCTTTACGCAGATCAAGGATACGCTTGCCTAAATTGTTGTTTTGAGACATAGATGTCTGTTTGTATTGGTAAAAATAGCTGATATGTATCATTATTTGTGTGTTTTTGATGCTTTATTGGATTATAGTGTTAAGTATAAGTTTGTTGATTTACTGCAAAAGAGTTTACTTTGCTACATAAGTGTAGTAATAAAAACTTTTCCACATGGCAAAGACAATAAGACAAGGCAAACTGCATGGTCAGTATCAGACATTAGCCAATCATTGGAATAGGGGACGTAATGTACCCTGGTTGAATGTTCGGGGTTTATGGTTAGAGGATGCAGGTTTTAAGGTGGGCGATCCGATAGAGATCACGGTAAGTAAAGGAAAACTGGTGATTAAAAAAGCTATTGGGAATGGAGATAGGGGAAATTAAGCAACAGTTAACGTTATCGCAGGTGCTGGTGCATTATGGTTTAAAACCAGACAAGCACCTGCGATTACATTGCCCGTTCCATGAGGACAAGACGCCCAGCCTGCAGGTGTATTACAAGACGCATACATGTTATTGTTTTAGCAGTAACTGTAAGACGCATGGGAAATCCATGGATGTGATAGACTTTGTGATGCACAAGGAAGGGATCAGTAAGCATGAAGCGATCTTAAAATGCAAGGACCTGCTAGGGGCTAATGTAACAGCGTCACCAGCTTTGCCTGTGAACCGTTCGGGCATCCTACAGTATATGTTTACCTATTTTAAGAATGCGATCCATAACAGCAAACCAGGTCAGGTGTATCTTCAAAGCCGTGGGCTGGATATGACGCGTTTGGAGATCGGCTATAATACGGGTCAGTTCCATCATGGAAACCGTAAGGATGAGGGATTAATCAGCTCCTGTATAACAGTTGGGTTATTAACTCCATGGAGTGGTAAAATGCGTGAAGGGAGCCAGCAGTATAGACCTTTTGGGAAGTATTGTATTGTGTTTGCGTTACGAGATAAGGCAGGGGAGATCAGTGGGATGTACTTCCGCAGTACGGTGAATGACAGCGACCAGCGCCATTATTACCTTAAAGACCGTCATGGTCTTTATCCTGGTTATCCTAAAGCAGATGTTACCAGGTTGATCCTGACAGAATCAGTGATAGATGCAGCGACGTTGTCACAGCATAGTGAGATTGGACGGTCTTATGGAATCCTGGCGTGTTATGGTACGAATGGTCTGACAGCAGAACATGAAGCAGCGATTGTGGGCTTAAGCCAGCTGCAGGAGATCATCTTTGCTTTTGATGGAGATGAGGCAGGAAGTAAGGCAGTAGCGAAATACTATACCTTATTAAAGGAACGTTTGCCTTATGTACAAATGAGCAGTATCGTGCTACCCGCAGGAGAAGACATTAATAGTATGGGTGTTAGTCATACGGGAGAAGTGTTTACGGAGCTATTACGGGGAAGAACTGCCTTATTTTTTTCAACTGAGGGATCAACTGAAAAAACAATGTCATCAGCCGCAGCACCAGGTATAGCTGTAGGAAAAGAAGGAGGGATATTAGATAGTCGTAATCCTTATAAGTTAATGTATGAGGGAGAAGGAGGGCATTATTACGTACAGGGAGGACTGGGTAAACAGCTGGACAGTATGAAGGTGACGCTGGTGATCGAGCATAAGGAGAGTGGTCAGAAGAGCCGTAATAAGGTAGACCTGTATGAAGATAAGCAGGTTGACCGTTTGAGTAGGGAGGTAAGTGAGAAGCTGGGTTTACGTAAGGATGTATTAGCGGAGGACCTTTACCGGTTGACGGACCTGTTGGACAGTTACCGGGAGACAGCTCAGGAGGACAGTGTTGCAGGAGAGGAAAGTGGCCCATATAAGATGAGTGAAACAGAGCGGAGTGAAGCAGTACGGTTTTTACGTCAGGAAGGGTTACTGGCGGCGCTGAATGAGTTATTAGGTCAGACCGGTATAGTAGGAGAAGAACAGAACCGATTGTTTTTACTGTTGGTAGCGCTAAGTTATAAGATGGCTGCACCTTTACATGCGCTGATCCAGGGTAGTAGCGGCAGTGGTAAGACGCGGTTATTAAAACAAGTATCGGACTGTATGCCACCAGAGAAGGTGACCCGTCTGACCAGAGTGAGTGATAAGGTGTTATACAACTATCCGGAGCGTTACTTTATAAATCGTTTGTTATGCTTAGAGGATATCGACGGACTCAGTGAAGAAGCGGAGTTTGCGTTCCGTGAGCTGCAGAGTAATGGGGAGCTGAACAGTGCAACGAGTATCAAGCTGGATAATGGTCAGATCACGAGTGGTCAGAAGACGGTGCGTGGCCCTATAGCGAGTCTGGCGTGTACAACGCGTGGAGAGCTGTATGAGGATAATATGAGCCGTGTGTTCCTGATATCGGTAGATGAGAGCAGCGATCAAACCCGTAGGATCATTAACTACCAGAACAGTAAAGCATCAGGAGAAATAGATATAAGTAGGGAACAGGAGAGTAAAGAATTTATCCGTAACCTGGTACGTAGTTTAGATGTACTAGAGGTAGTGAATCCTTATGCAAGTCGGTTACAGTTGCCATCAGATGCACATAAGATCCGTCGTCTACATGACCTGTTCTTAAACTTTGTGAAGATGGTAACCTTGTTACACCAGTACCAGCGTAGACGAGATAGTAAAGGTCGTCTGGTAGCTGAGTTAAGCGATGTAGCGTCAGCGATCAGTATTATGTTCGATAGTATTGTATTAAAGGTAGATGAGTTAGATGGGAGTCTTCGTCAGTTTTTTGAGCAGTTAAAGGCTTTTATCGCTCAGCATGGTAAGGACTATGAGTTTAGTCGTTTTGAAGTGCGCGAAGCGACAGGAGTAGGGAAGACCCAACAGCATCACTATATAAATAAACTAGTGGAGTTATGTTACGTACGTCAGTATGGTCATGCGAACCGTGGCTATAAATACCGTATAGCGCATTGGGATAACTATAATGGTTTACTTACCCGAATAAAGACCCATCTTGATAATCAGTTATCGATGCTAGTGACCGAACACCAGCGAACGCCAGACCGAACGCCAGAGTTGTCTGTGGTGGCTGAAAGAGGGTGAAAAATGGCCTGGCGTTCGGTGTTTTGAAAAAATGCTCAAGGGGGGTAAAACAGCAAAAGTTCATAGTGGTACAGATGGAGAGATATGTAATAGCGTTTAGGGATTACTTACAGCAAAGTGGCTATGGTATTGGGACGCAGCGGATGCTGCCCGCTTGTGTGAGAGAGTTTTTATCACATGGCAGTTTTAAAAGTCTGTTAGAAATCACTCCTTCGATCATAGGTGTATTTTACGAGTGGTTGCATATACGTCCATCAAAACGAAAGGGCGGGGGTGCATTGAGCGGGATGATGATCAGGCATTATGTGTATGCGTTACGGGTGTTTTTTAGTTGGCAGGAACATAGTGGCGGATTAGCGTATAATCCAATGAGCGGGTTACGATTAGGCAAGGGCGAACGTAATAACCGAGAGGCGTTGCATATAGCAGTAGTGGAAGAGTTGTTCAGTGCTGCAGACAGTCATCGTGAGCGCGTGATGTTACACCTGTTTTATAGTTGTGGGTTGCGTCGTAGTGAGGCAGAGAAGTTAAATGTACGGGATGTCCAGGTACGCCACCGGTTGTTATATGTTCGTTCAGGGAAAGGTGCGAGCCGTCGTGTGATCCCGTTGACGGGTCGGGTAGCGGGAGAGTTAAGTATTTACCTGGATGAATACCGTAAGGCTAAAGGAGAAGACAAGAGCGCTTTTATGCTGAATAGAGTAGGAGGCCGCATGAGTGGGGAGAGCTACAGCCGTCTACTGAAAAAGGTAGTTAGCCGAGCAAGGTTATGGGAGGGAATCACTCCTCACTATCTTCGACATAGTATAGCGACGCACTTGTTACAAGGTGGGATGTCACTGGAATATGTACGGGACTTTTTAGGTCACCGTCACCTGGAAGCGACACAGGTGTATGCCAAGGTGGGGGCACATCAACTGGTAGGGTTATGACCTTATTACAATACTTACAACAACATTATACGGTAGGCACCTCTGCCTCTTACGAACGGGACATCAATCTATTTTTATCTTCTTATCCAAGTGCCTCTCAGGCGACCTACTCCGACCTGATGGGGCATATAGGAGTATTACGCCATCGCTATCGAAATAGCCACACCTTAAATCGCATCGTCAGCAGTATCAAAGTGTATTATGATTACCTGTGTTATACGGGTGAACGGCTGGACCATCCTGGTCGCAACATCCGCTTACGTGACAGGCGTAGCAGGGACATCCAGCTGCAGGACCTGTTTAGTAGTAGAGAGCTGGAAGTGTTGCTGGAGCGTAAAGAACGGTATCCTCTCTTATCCTTACGCAATAAGGTATTAATGAGTTTACTGATCTATCAGGGGTTGACGGTAAGTGAGCTGGCAGGATTAGTTGTAACAGATGTCTTACTGGAGAAAGGGGTAGTATACATTAAACGTACAGCTGTTACCAATAGGCGGGAATTACCCTAAAACCGGATCAAATAGGATGGCTGGGTATTTATCTGTCAGCAGTGCGTCCGGGGTTATTAGGGGGCTTAGAAAGCGAAATATTGCTAATCGGTCAGCGTGGTAAGGGGATGGTGGCATCAGATATCAGTAAACATGTAAAACGGAGTTATAAGGGTCTTTATCGGGGAGGGAAGTGAGTGCACAGCGTATCCGCCAGAGTGTGATCGCGAACCTGTTTATCCAGGGTTGTGATATAGGGGTAGTACAGCAGTTCGCAGGCCATAAATATCCGTCGAGTACAGAAAGATACCGCCAGGATGATGTGTACCGGTTACAGTCAGCGATAGAGTTATACCATCCGATAAGATGACCAGGTTAGCACACTTAATAAGTGTCTATAAAAGCACCTGGTAGCTACGACACAAAAATGATACACTTTATTTACAACTCATTGATAAATAGGTGGGGTTAAGAATCTAGTTATAGGCACCTCACCCGACCCAGGAGTTCGGCTTATAGGTTGGAGCAACAAGCGACGAACAAGCGACGGCTTAGCGACGAACAAGGAGTATAGTAAAAACGGACTGCCTTCTAAGCACCAGGTGATTAAATAAAGGTGTGTAAATCGGGAGTAAGCTGCTTTTACAGAATGCCACCCCTTGCCAATATTGAGTTTAATAAGTAGGGTTCGAGTCCCAACGGGACCGTGATACCTGGTACCGACCATTAAAGAGCCATCCACGAGGGTTTACATCATCCATATTATAGGGAGTTAGGAAAAGCGGTCTCTCTCCGTCCTTGGTGCGAACAAAAACCTGCGCCAGGCTGCGACGGCTGCCGAATGAAGGGGATCCTTTAGGCAGCCCGTCACAGTTTTTGCGCCCCGTCGTCCTACGTTCGGGTAGCTCCCGGTCTGGCGGCATGCGCACAGGGGCCATGCTACGGCCATCCCTTCGCTACCTATAGTCCGTCCGCCACCTGCCTTAGCCGCCAGGGCCTTATCTTTTTGTCTTGCCCTCCGCTGCGCTCTGGGCTAATAAAGCGGACTAGGCGCGGCCAGCTGTGGCTCCGTGCTTGCTGCGCTGCGCACTCCCGCCCCAGCGGCCCTGGCGGCATGGCGGTGGTGGCGGGGGATCGCTATTAAGCGTGAGATTATAGCTACCATGGGATAGTACCTTGATGGCAGAGCGAAGACCAAGGCGCAGCGAACGTGAGCGGTTGTACCCTGGTCATCTGTAGTGCTATCTTGCTTCGTCTGCAGGATAGTGGATGTGCGTCAGCCATAGTACAAAGGCTGTGCATTATGACCTTCATAATCAGCAGGATAAGCCTTGCCGTCAGTAACACACCCACAATCCTACAGCCGCGCGCGTTATTATATTTTTTTTTTTCAATTGAAAGAAATGAGGAAAGAACAGATGAAAGAAAAAAACATATCTTGGGCGGAGTTCTTTGAGTTGAAAAATCCTTTAGGGATGTTGCAGGTGTGATAGGAAGCGGAGTTGGGGGAGTATCGTTATGGGTTTAATGGGAAGGAGAATGATAATGAGGTGAAGGGTGAAGGGAACCAGCAGGATTATGGGTTTAGAATCTATGATCCGAGGATTGGGAAGTTCTTAAGTGTGGATCCGTTGACGCCGAAATACCCAGGGTTGACGCCATACCAGTTTGCAAGTAACAGAGTAATAGATGGAGTTGACTTGGATGGTTTAGAATATGTGAAGAGGTTCCCAAATTTTGAATATACCGGTGAATGGTATGACTATATTTCGGCAATTGACAATGGAGCTATTAATGTTATTAATATAGTTCCCGATTTTTGGAACTCTGCTGTATTTACATATCAATCGATCCGTGGAGGAACCTATGGTCAAGATTTGAAGAAAGATTTCCAAGACGTAGGAAATGGAGTTAAATCGTTAGGAACTCAACTTTGGAATAATCCATTAGGGACTTTAACTTCCCCCCAAGCATTAGAGTTCGGAACATCGATTTACTTAGCAGGTAAATTGCCTATCATCACAAAAAATGTAGCTTCTACCGTTGCTAATTCGTCGACAAAAGTAGCTGAGTTAGCTTTTAATAATTTTGGTAGAGCAATTGAAATACGCGAGGCTGCAAGCAAAATAGATTTTGTAAGGAATATTTTTGGGATAAAGACCACCAGAAATATAGCACTACTTGAAGGAGAAATCGAAGGTATAAAGATTAACCAAATAGGTGTAAGTGGTCCCGAAGAAGTTCAAGGTATAGCACCTATACCTAAATCGCGGGTTTTTAAAACTATAGAAGCAAAAGGGTACGAAAGGATGCTTGATTCCGAGGTGAAGGTTTTAGAGAATTTTGTTAATGGTCATCCGGATAGAAGTATTCGGGGATCATTAACTCTAACATCCGAGCGAGCTTTTTGTGAATCATGTTCTGGCGTTGTTGAACAATTTAAAGAGATGTATCCAAATGTTCAAGTTAGTGTAGTGAATGGTATAGGTAAAAAATAATAAAATGTTTTTTGTATGGATATAGGCGAATTGCAGCAGTTTCTTTTACAGAAAAATTGTAAACTACGAGGTTGTAAAAGTTCTGATGTTAAAAAGATTGAGAATTTTTTCAATATTACTTTACCATCGAAATATAAAGATTTTCTTTATGCGATGGGAAGAGATGGTGATAAGTTCATGAGGGGGTCATCTGCATTTTATAGTGAAATTCTTTATTTAAGAGAGGATTTCATTGATATATTACAAGAAAGGAATAGAATTTTACCAGATGAGACGTTTGTTTTTTGGTCTCATCAAGGATATCAGTTTGCCTTTTTTTTTCTAAATGACGGTGATGATCCTCCCGTATACTTCTATTATGAGGGCAAAAACTTCGACAACTTTGTGAAAAAGGAAGAGTCGTTTACAGATTTTTTAACCGTTCAACTTGAAATGTCAGGACTTAAATAGAACTGGAATTGTAGCTAGGAATAATTAGTTTCTTTTAATATAAGATTGAGCTGACCCATAACCAAGGAAGGCTTTTAGTTGAGTCATTGTTTAGGATCAATAATTGATCCATCGGAAAGTAAGAAGAAAAATTGACTAATAATTATATTGATACATTTAAGTGTAAGTTAGGGGCCTTCAGTAGACCCCTAACTTAGTGAATAGCCTTTAGCTTTACATTGTTGATCATGGCATCGAGAGCATAGAGGATGCACATTTTATCCGGTTCAGGAAACTTCGCAATATCATTTAACCGTCTGAGCATAGACGGGTCTTTTAAGAGTTCCCTGTCTTCTGATTCCCCTAACAGATACCCCACCGTAGTATCCAGTACTTCAGCCAGTTTTTTTACCACATCAATAGTCGGCTTTGACCTTGGTATAGGCGCACATTTATTTAAATGTTTATTATGATGTGTATACCTATAATTGAGGATAAAGATTTTCAGAGTGCCGTTATGGGTTTAATGGGAAGGAGAACGATAATGAGGTGAAGGGTGAAGGGAATCAGTTAGACTTTGGAGCTAGAATTTATGATCCTAGGATAGGGAAGTGGATGTCAGTTGATCCTTTGGAATCCAAATACATAGGGTAACGCCCTATAACTTCGTTTCCAACAATCCTAATTTGTTTATTGATCCAGATGGTCGAGAATGTGATTTATTGTCAATTTAAAAGGTTCGAAGGTCGGAATGCCGACATTAAGGACAATTGCAAATAAAGCGAATTATAACGGTACCCGAAATTTGGACCGGTAATTAAGATTGTAAAAAACATCTTAAATTGCCAAAAGAATGACAAAGCAAAGCAGAAGAAAATTCACTGGAGACTTCAAGGCGAAGGTAGTCATGGAAGCCTTAAAAGAGCGTAGCACAGTTGAAGAACTAGCTAAGAAGTATGATTTGCATCCTACGCAAATCAATACATGGAAACGCGAGGCGGCAGGCAAACTAGCCAGCGCGTTTGATTCGTAATCTGGAAACAAACAGCAGGAACAACAAGCTGATCAACTGGAGAAATTGTATGCCCAGATAGGTCAGCTTAAAGTTGAGAATGACTTCCTGAAAAAAAAATTGTAACTAGGTCATTATCCAGGAGTCGTTCCATGCTTGAACCCAATCATCAATACCTTAGTATTCGCCGTCAATGTGAGCTTTTAAAGCTGCACGGGAGTGGATTGTATTATATTCCTGTATCGGAGACAAGCGAAAACCTGGAAATAATGCGCATTCTTGACGCGCAATACTTTCTGACACCTTTCTATGGGGAACGTCGATTAATGGCTTTATTGCGTCTAAAAGGATATAATATTAACAGAAACAGAATAAGGCGTCTAATGAAATTGGTAAACTGGAACACACTATTTCAGGAACCCAACACGAGTAAGCCGGATAAATCTCACAAAATATACCCTTATTTGCTCAAGGGCTGGATATTAATAAAGTTAACCAGGTGGAACTGCGACATTACATATATTCCAATGAAAAAGGGTTTCATGTATTTATGCGCCATTATTGATGTACATACCCGCTACGTAGTTAACTGGGGCATAAGTAATACCATGAATGCTGAGTGGTGTCGAGATATGCATATGCTGGTATTGTGAAATATGGCAAGCCAGAAATATTTAATACCAATCAGGGCAGCCAGTTTACCAGCGAAGTGTTTACCGGCTTATTGAAAGAACATGAAATCAAAATAAGCATGGACGGGAAAGGTCGGGCGCTGGATAATGTATGGATCGAACGACTGTGGAGAAGTGTTAAATATGAGCACATTTACCTGAACGTACACGAAGATGGTCTTTCACTCTATCAAGGACTGAAAAGATATTTTAATTTTTATAATCGTACTCGTGTACATCAATCATTGGATTATTCAACCCCAAGAGAAGCATATATGGCGAAAGCCGCATAATCCCCTGCCGGAGGCTTGTATTAAATGATTCACGGGCAAAGCCCAGTAAATCATTTAATACTTAAAAGCTTAAAAGAAACAATTACCGGTCCTAAGACTGGGGACCACCATATTCAGCAGGAGGCTGTGCTCCCTTTGTCTCATAGCGTCCTATCTGGGCATAAGATAAGAAGCTATCAAGAGTTTCTGATTTTTATTCGGATAATAGAAAGCTGAACGCCAAGGAAGTAAAGGATTTACTGAATAAGTTTACTAATAAATAATCGATTCATGCAGACATATAAATTAAGAAAGCAAGTTAAGAATAGAGGGTGTTATGCCGAAATTGTTTTTGATATTGTATTTTTAGAGGGAAGCGAACAGGAATTGGTAATTGAATATAAGGCTGCTTCTCAATGGGAACAGATGTGTAAGGCTGGAATTACTATATTCTATGATTATTTCAGAAGAGAGAGGAGAGGTAGACTTGAGGTTATTATTTATGAAATCGACTGGTACCTATAGACACTAATAATTTAATTGTACTATTTGCATCAGTAAGCGCTCTTATGGAGGGGGCTGGTATTCAAAATTCTGACTTGAAATTAGATACAGTAAACGAGGTTTTTTGTTTTCCAGAGTATAGAAAGGCTATTCTTTAGCATTTGGAAATACAGATCACACATAGTAGTGTACATCTTGGATATATAATAAAAGAGAGCGTGATTATATGATTATGCTCTCTTTTATTATATGCATATAGACATTTAATGTGTATATGCTTGTTTAGTTTTAACGTCTCTGATAAAAACAGAGATAACCCGTAACAGGGCTGCTTTATCTTCAGGAGAGACATTTTTAAAAGCTATAAATGAGAATACCACAGAATTTTTTCCTTGTTATTTGGTTTATAGTATTTTGGACGGTTGTTTATCATGGTGGGATAGTTAACATTGATGAGAGAAATGTTTTCATAAATTTTATTCAATTAATATGCTTGACTTTTATTTTTTTCAATCTTTATCCTTTGTTCGATGCGTTAGTTAGCTTTTGTATGGGGCATAAGTTTGGTGTTAAACGAAAATTGCTTGGTAAAAGACTATTTTATATCCTATTAGGAGTTTTACTTTATTATTTAACTTTCATGCACATCTTGTCTGTGAGAAACCTTTAGCGTCTCTAGCTTCTCAATTCGGTATTATTTTTTGAAGAGATTTGTATATTCCCTTGGCGATATACTGATGATCAATGCCTGATAATATACACATCAGCTATCCCCGAAATGACAGCGACTCCCTTCCCCTGTAAAATAAACGATATCAACAGTTTTCAACTTACATTTGCGCCTATTATCTATAATATATGTTTGCTGTATTTAAAGAATATCTTGTAAATAAGAGCTGGATAGAAACCACCGCGATGGCTTTCCGGCATACATCCAACCAGTATATAGAACTCTTCTTCGACAATTCAAATCAGGTGGAGTTATTCATCAAAGGAATACGGCTGGCAGAATACCGGGTTGACGACCTGGCTGCGCTAGAGCAGTTAGTGAATGGTTTTGAGCAGCAGGAAAAGTTACGGGTAGATGATATCCTGAGTGTGATCAGAGACGGGATAGGTATGCTAGGCGTCTCGTCTGGCATGCACCTCAAAGACGCGCTGGTACAATTCGGTTTGCCGGCGGACTTTTATGGTAACCCTTCTCTAGGTTATCTTCAGTATGGGACGCTTCGGTTAGGGTATTTTGAAGGATTTATCGACGAAGCAGCGATCCTCTTCCAGGATGATCTTAGCTTTGATCTTCAAGATCCGCTATTGAAAGACATGTTACCAGCCGTGACTGCGACCAGCTATTTACACGAGATCATTCAGTTGTTGAATTGTTCGGAGTTAAAATGGCATAGCCAATATGAGAAAGACCATATGGATTACATCGTCGTAAAAGTAGGAGATACAGCTGATATGTCATTTGATCTTGACACAGGGTATCTGACACGTATTGCTTTCAGCATCAAGTCAACACAATCCCCGATAATTCCCTAGCTTTGCGGCCATGAAAGATTACAAAAAGCATTTCATCGTTCCGGCTCCCCCGGAAGATCTGTATAAAGCACTGACGAATCCTTACACCATCCGCCTCTGGACCGGCGAACCGGCTGAGATGTCTACCGAGCCAGGTACGGAGTTCTCCCTCTGGGACGAGAGTATCGTAGGGATGAACCTGGAATTTGAGGAAAATAGGAAGATCGTGCAGGAATGGTATTTCGGCGACCAGCCGGAAGATTCCATCGTCACTATCATCCTGCATCCAAATAAGAAGGGTACTGACGTAGAGCTCAGGCATACCAACATCCCTGACGAGGCGTATGACGACATCGTAGGGGGATGGAATGAAAGCTACTTCGGTGCGTTGATCGATTTTTATACCGGAGAATAATGAAGGCCGCCAGCGTCAGCGAACTGAAAAAGGAATTGCAGGAAGTTCCACCGGCTCAGCTGGTGGAATTATGCCTGCGTCTGGCGAAGTTCAAAAAGGAAAATAAAGAGCTGCTGAACTACCTGCTGTTTGAATCGCATGACCTGCAAGCCTATATCGAGGCCGTTAAAGAGGAAATGGATGAAGCATTCGCAGAAACGCCTAGGCAGCATATCTATTTCGTTAAGAAGCACTTACGGAAGATCCTCCGGGCTACGAATAAGCATATCAAATACACCGGCTCTAAGCAGGCCGAGGTAGAACTATTGCTCTATTTCTGTACCAAGGTAAAAAAGGGAGGATTCAAGATAGGAGAGAGCGTTGCGCTCACAAAACTCTATGTGCAACAGGTGAAAAAGATCGAGAAAGCCATTTCACAGCAGCATGAAGACCTCCAGCATGATTATCAAAGACAGTTGGATAGGTTATGACGGACTATTCGGCTCCTTCAACCATATCCATTTCCAGTAACTTACTCATTCCTGCATATTCTGCAGCTGCTTCGGGACATAACATCGCGCCGAGCGATACTACCGCCTTTCTGGCCAGGTTTTCAATATCGGTAGGAGTAGCAAAGAAGGCAGGTGTATGTTCTTTCATCTGCCTTAACAGGTTATTCTTGTGCTGTATAGAGAGACCGGCTAAAGCTTTCAATCTTTCAGTGGTGGTATTGTACAGTTCCTCGTAGTAAAAAAGCATGTTCATAAAAACACTTGTTTAGACGACAAATGTATGCCTTAGCCTATAATGAAAGCTATATTGAAATCTTATGGTCCATAAGATTTAGTTATAGATGGATTTTGCTAATTTGATGAATCTTTTATTGAGTTCGCTGGTTTCTCCCTTTCTTTGGATGAAATAAAAACTACGTTCTATACGCAGCCCTTCAAATTGCAGCACAGCCAGTTCTCCAAGCTGTAATTCCTTGACGATCGACCGGGTAGACAGGAAGCCCACACAACCCGATTCTACCAGGAAATTCTTCAGTGCTTCTGTTCCGCCCAGCCGGACATTGATCTTTAAATCGTCCAGCCCGATCCTGCTTTTTTTAAGCCCCTCCTTGATCGCTTCCAGCGTGCCGCTACCCCTTTCCCTGATCGCTAAGGGCATGTTCAGGATCTCTTTTAACGGGTATTCCTTTTTCCTCACCAGCGGATTATTGTGGCTGCATACCGCTACGATCTGGTCCTTCAGGAATGGCTGGTAGGTCACATTAGTCAGCTTGCCTTTCTCTTCCGTCACACCAATGTTGATCTCTTTGTTCAGCAGGGCATCCAGCACAATTTCACTGTTCCTGTTCAATAAAGAGATCTCTACGCGGGGATATTCCTGGTTGAAAGCGGACATCACCCTGGGCAGTATATATAACGCGGCAGTCGTGCTGGCACCCAGATTCAGCACACCCGTGGCCTGTAACTTGTCCTTCATCACCGAAATATCAAATTCCGTTTCCTGCTGGATCATCTTCACTGTCAACAACCGCTTGTATAGCAGTTGCCCCGCTTCCGTGAGTTCTATCTGCAAGCCTTTCCGCTCAAACAATTTAGTCTGATACAGCTCCTCCAGGCTCTTAATATGACTGCTCACCGCTGGCTGTGAGATGAACAGTACTTCGCTCGCTTTCGAGAAACTCCGTTCCCGCGCTACTTCCATAAATACCAGATGTCGGGTCGATAACATAGGCCGCTATTTGTATCCAAGGTATTTAAAATACGGGTCCACTCCAAGAGAGATCGCCTGACAAAATTTAGCTACCAGATTATCAGATATTTATAATATTTATACAATTAAACTTTCAGAAAATTTTGAAAGTTCAGTTGTGAATGCATAGCTTTGTCTCACGATAGCAATCTTCTGCCAGTCACCTGAAAATGTACCCGGTATGAACACCTTAGCTTACATCATTTATTTGCTGATTACCTACCTGATCACTGTGCGTGTGGGCTTTATTTTCTACCGTAACGGAAGAGTATTTATACTCGACGTGCTACAGCAGAATGTGCCCCTGACAGATGCGATCAACCGTATCCTGCTCGTCGGATACTATCTGGTCAATCTCGGCTATGCTGCCCTGATGATCAGCACTTGGAGTACGATCGTCAACTGGACCGCTCTGCTGTTGTCCATCACCGTCATGACAGGAAAGATACTGCTGACACTGGCCGTGATGCACTACTGCAATATGATCGTGATCTATTTTATCAGTAAACGTAGTCAATCAATTCTTCACCCTTAAAAACACTGTTGTATGGAAAGTTCTCTGAATTTCGTCGCCTATCTGATCTATCTGCCTGTTGTTATTGGATTAACATGGTACGTAGCACATACTTTATTCAAAAACAGCAAGGTATTTATGCTGGATATTTTTCACGGAAATGAAGGCATTGCCCTGGCCACAAACAAACTGTTTGAAACCGGCTTCTATCTGTTAAACCTGGGTTTTGCGCTCTGGATCATGCAGATCGCCTATGACATCTCTACAAACCGTCGCGTGATGGAAGTACTCAGTGCGAAGATCGGTGGATTCTGTATCATGCTCGGCCTGATGCTTTTCTTCAATCTTTACCTGTTCTTCAGGGGAAGAAAAAGAGCTAAAACAGCTATCAAACCATTCCCACCAATACCTGTGACGGGTGCTTGATACCGGTCTGTCTTTTATCCCTGCCTCCGGCCTGTCCTGTTTAGCTAACCTCCTGCTTTAGATGCTTTGGCGTATGCCCCGGCATCTTTGGCGTTTTCCATACATACAAAAAAAACGCCTGCTCCGCTCCCGGAACAGGCGTTATCATTTTCAGGTAACGATCAGTTTATTGTAGCAACAGCTTCTTCGTTATCACTTTTTCGCCGTAGACAAATTTCAGGACGTATACACCTTTCGGTAACTGCGGAAGATGCAGCCTCATTTCCGGCTGTGCCTTCGCTGTATACACCTGTCTGCCATTCAGATCATACACAAATACCTGTCCCTGACCATTGTAGTTAGAAATGATCACCTTCGCCTGACCATCCGTAGCCGGATTAGGCAATATTTGTATAGACGGTTCTTTCATGATCGCCGGCGCTTCCTTCGTCACTGCCGTTGCCATGACTGCGGCAGCACTATTCGCCAGTGTCACCGTGCCATATCCCGCTGTGCTCTGATAATTGTATAAGGTACCAAACCATACGGCCTGTCCGTCACGTGCACCGCCATTATCATCATCATCGTAACCGGCATCAAATCCGAAGGAAATACCCGCTGACGGTGTGATACCCAGCTGCGACCATGGTATGCTGATTTCCACGGAATAGCCGCCGGTGATAGCTGCGTAGGCATGCTGCATGCCTGTGATTGCCACCTTGCTAAACAATCCGCTGCTGTTATACGCCTTGATGAACTGGTTATCCTGCCCATCGAAAACGCTTAGTTTATTGTTATTCGCATCAATGAATATCTCTACTGCATCATTATCCCAAGCATCTGGTGAATCAGCATACAGATTACCGTCCAGTACTCTCACGCCGATGTAAAGGTTATTCGCATCCCAGAGCACACCGAATGTCGCAGTATTATTAGGCGATCCCGTCGTCACTTTGCTGATAGTCTGTGACAAATTCCAGCTACTTTCACTCAGGTTACCATTCACCGTAATAGTACCTGCCGCAGGACGTGCCAGCATAGTGCCTGGCTGATTCGGATCGACTACACTTCCTACGGTTACCTGCACCTGATCAGCCGATGTCAGTGTGCCGTCACTTACAGTCAGCTGGAATACATATGTATTGCCGTTTGTAAGACCTGTGATCACGGGATTCGCAATTGCCGCATTACTGATCGTGACTGCTGGTCCGCTTACTTTCGTCCAGCTATAGGTCACACTGTTTCCTTCCGGATCAGCACCCGTACCCTGTAAGGTGACAGTCGTTGTATTGGCTGCCAGCGTAATGTCAGCGCCCGCATTTGCTACTGGTGGCTGGTTCTGCGGACCGCTACAGGTTGTCAGGTAAACCGTTCCAAATACTGCCGGATTGGAGAACGCGGTCGTATTCGTAGCAAAAGAAGTGATCTGCGCATCACGTGTACCATTGTTGTCGTCATCGTCTATTTGTACATCCAGTCCGAGTGGCTTGCCTACTGCTGGTGTCGTACCGATGGTCGCCCAGGGAATGGCCACTTCCAGGTTATAACCTGTGGTCGTAGCGTATTGTCTAAAGTTGATGCCGGTTGTTCCTGTAACAGAATTAGAGCCTGTATGTATCACATTATCATTCCACCTGAAGCCTAACTGGAAATCATTCGCACCGTCGTACGTGCTTCCTTTGCTGTTATCGCCGTCAATGAATATTTCCACTACATCATCTTCCCACCAGCTGGCACCCGAGTCTGAGATACGTGTGGCATCATTGACCTCTACCAGGAGATACAGGTTCGTATTATCGTACATCGCTCTCCATTTGCCGGCATAGTCTGACGGCAAACTACCCAACACCACATTGCTGATGTTCCTGACAGGCGCAATCGCCCATGCCGCATCAATGCTATTGTCAATTACCGGCGCTGTTCCGGATACCTGTGCGATCACCGGCGATACACAGGGTGGATTATCATTGTCCGCGATCGTCACCGTGGCGATCGTGTCTCCACCCAGTTTGTAAGATGCATCCGGTTTCAATGTCAGTCGTAATGTTTCCGGTCCTTCGAAGATCGCGTCATTTACCGGTGTGATATTGATCACTGCGGATGGTTGTGCAGGCGTCAGTGTGATCGTGCCACTCAGTGCCGGATTGGCCGTATAGTCGCTCGTGCCGGCTGTACCGGATACTGCATATTTAACGCTGATATTTTGTGAGAGCACAGACGTACTTACCGTGAACCTGCCCGCTGTGCCACTCTCAGATGCATTCGGTATTGTCGCCACTATATTCACCCCTGGCAGGATGGTCACTTTTCGTGTAGCGGTGAAGTTGCCACTGGCTGTCGTTACTGTGATATTGGCGGTACCGATACCGACAGCGGTCACTTTGCCTGTAGCATCTACTGTCGCTACTGCCGGTGCAGAGCTGGTCCAGGTAACGTTCTTGTTGGTCGCATCAGCCGGAATGATATCAGCAGACAACTGTAGGATCTGGCCTTCTGTCAACGTCGTATCATTACCTGGTTTGATGGCTACGCCGGATACAGGAATATTGATATGCTGTATGATCAGCTGGAAACTGTTATTACGGTTGATGTAGGCGCCTGATTCCGCATTGGTAACGGTCAGGTTGTTGAATGTTGCGGTGGTGGAGCCTGCCTGCACATACAGGCCGAATCCGCCATATACGTCGGACGGAACATCTCTTACGACTGGGTCGAGGCCTGTCCCGTCAATAGTGGTGTTGTTAAAAACAAGATGATGCAGGTTATTGCCATAGATCTGAATACCATCGCGCTGAGAACGCAGGATGGTATTGTTGTCGAATTGCATATTAAAAATACCACTGCCTCCGGCGTAGAACTCGATCGCACCTCTTTTCTGATTCCACAGGTCGTAGCTGGTACCGCAGCCAATCATCGTGTTCTCATATACCCTGATCAGGTCTCCCGGGTACTCAAAGGTGAAACCGGGGAAGTCATTCGTAAAGCGGATGGCAGAACCGCCTACGCCGTCTTTGATCAGGTTGTGATGGATCTCATGACCGGTGCCACCAAATAAAGCGATACTGCCGGCACGCCAGTTGTTTTCGATCGTGTTATACCGGAAGATATTGTTGCGGCAGGTGGCGGTGTTCCCGGCTACGTTGGCAGGCCATACTGCCAGACCATCATCCCCGTTATTCCTCACGCTCGATTGCTCCACCACAGAATTGGAAGTACCCTGACAGAAGTTTACGCCATCCGCATAGTTATTCCTGATACGGCATTTTGAAATGACCAGGTCATTGGTAATGTCAATGGGATAAGGCGCATCGTAACCTGCTATCCAGAAACCGCATTCAAAGTGTTCCACCCATATATCGTGTATACGGGAGCCGGTACCATAGGTTCCCATGAAACCTTTATACGTCTTGTACATTTCGCCAGGCAGTCGCGGATTGGCTTCGTCATATTTCAGACGGTCATTGTTGATCGTGCTGAGTGTAAAATTAGAGATCTCTACATTACTGGCCCGGCCCATAAAGCCGCCATAGAATTGTTTGTCGGTGGAGAAATAAACTTCGGTGTACCAGATCCCGGCACCCTGGATCTTCATGTTGCTGACATTCAGCGCGAGCTTGTCGCTCAGCAGGAAGCGACCCGCCGGAATGTACACATGTTTACTTTGTGCAGCAGCTGCTGCGATACAGGCGTTGAAAGCGGCAAAGTCGTCCGTCTGGTCATTGGCAACTGCGCCATAGTCGGTGACAGACAGAAAATTGGCCGGCATGGTCAATGCCGCCGGCACCGGTTCCAGTTCCACAAAGTCGAGCCCATAAGTGATGGCGTCATTGTTGTCCTTACGGATACTCAGTTTGTCGCCTGCATTCAGAGCCGCATCCAGTCTGAAGTGTACTTCGTCAAAACGCATAAATGTCTTGCCGCCGGGTGTCTGCACCGGATCTGCATCAGGAAAATACTGGTACGCCCAGTAGGAGGAGAGATTGATGGTGCGTACTTTCACACCGTTGACATACAGACCCAGGCTACCAGTACGGCCGGCACCGGTATTGTCGTCCGGCATCGTGAATCGCAGGTTGACGCCTTGCGCGGCCTGCGAGAGTGTCCATTCAACACCAGCGCCGTTAGTGGCCAGGCTGACATACTTCTGGTCAGAAGCCTCTGAGGCGATCTGTGTCTGAATGAACTGGGGCGATTGCTCCAGGGAAGCACCACCATCAAGTGCTGCATTTTCTGCTTCATAACGGGTGTAGGGCAACTGGTATGCGCCACGGGGTAAACCATCGCTTTGCGCCAGCAGGACCTTACTTTGCATCAGTAACAGTAAAAAGCATATCATCAGACGCCAGCGTGGAATAATGCACCGGCGTCTGAGCCGGGCAGGACGGACCTGCGTAATGGACGCGGAATGTGCCGCATTTGAGGGAAAAGAAGCGGGTTTTCTCATATAGAAGGTATTTAGAGACAGGAATTCTTCCAGGAGTGGCTCAGGATCAACAACGTGGTAATATTTTTCATCCGTGGTAATGTCAAAGGAAAAGAAGTCGGCTGAAATGGGCAAGTAATACGGAGAAAATATAGAAAATACGGCGGCTTTATGAAGGTGGTGCCGTTTTAATGTGTTCATCTGCAATCTGATATGGATATATGAACAGCTTCATTGATATAGGCCGTTTCAGCTGATTTATCGGGATGAACAAGGTTTTACGCCTTTTTAGAGGGCTCTTTTTTCCGTGGATATTTTGTTTAATTTAGCGGTACTATGAAATACCTGTACCATGGAAATTAAAGCTCATTTCTCCCGGATCGGATACATACTGTTAGGCGTATGGGTGCTATTGTTCTTCGTCATGATATTCCTGGAATACAGTCCGGCTGTCATGTTCATTTATGTAGCGCTATCCGTGTTCATCACCGGGGTCAAACCGTTTACCTATTCTATCTTACTGGAAAAAGACAGGGTAACGATCGTATGGTATAAGTATTTCATCAAAAGGAGGATTGTCCGCGATATCCAGTCGGTGACGATGGATGTCGTTTACATCCGCTCAAGCGGCGAACCGGACGATGCCGTACTCAAGATCTTTGCTGGCCCCAACTGTATTCACCGGGCATTTGCCAACCAGGGATTTGAAGAGGCTGATTTCCGGAAACTGATCGTAAAGCTGGAGAAATTTAAGATCAGCCGACAGGTTGTTTAACATAAAAAAGCGTTAGTCCCGTAACATACTCAATGACACTAGGCACCAGATATACACAGAGGGATCACATTAAAGGCCTGCTCATCGCAGCAACGATCATCGCCGCGTTGCTTTTTTTTCTAAAAGGCCGGTATTTTCTTAAAACAGGTATTTCTTTCAATATCAACTATTTATGTACTACCGGGTGGTAATGAAGGCTACCTGAGTATGTTTCAGGTACGTTTGAGATTCGCTTAAGTAGGCTTTCTCTTACGTTTCTCTTACGTTTTAAAACGTAAGAGAAACGTAAGAGAAAGCCTACTTAAGCGAACCTTGTCTTAATACAGAAAAACTTTACAGTTTTATTATGGAAGATCAGGATTGACTTTACAACTATTTCTAATTTCAGTTTGGACTTTACGGGTCAATACCCGAACATTGATCCAAAGCTTCCACTGAAACCTGTTAACACTGTACGACAAACCCGGCTTATGACGCCAAAACAACCCTTCGTGATGCGAAACCAACGCCTCGTCTGCTTTGTTCAGCTCCGTGTCGAAATCCTTGCTAATATTGTGTGATGAATGACAGCCAAAGGGCAGCATCCATAACTGGACTGGGGCATCCTGTTACACCTGACAACTGTTGCAACAAATGCCTGGGGTGCATTTGGAGTGATGGAAACTGTGACCTTAAGTGTAGTGAAAATAAACCTGCTTGATGGACGGGTTTGTCGTTCAACACTTACATAGCTTAAAACGTCGTCCTCAACAGGATATACGATTCAACAATGAATAAACCATGGAAGGAAAGAAAATAGTGATTATCGATCCACAGCAT
Organism: Chitinophaga agri; assembly: GCF_010093065.1. Taxonomy (NCBI): domain Bacteria; kingdom Pseudomonadati; phylum Bacteroidota; class Chitinophagia; order Chitinophagales; family Chitinophagaceae; genus Chitinophaga; species Chitinophaga agri. Next base: position 45,069 of record NZ_CP048113.1, read on the forward strand.
GACTTTACCGCATTAGAAGGTTTTTATGCGATAAAGCATAAAGCCATCCACCAGATGCGGGATGCCCTGCAACGAATCAACAACCTGCTCGCACGAACTGATAAAGATGCTATTATGATCCTTCGTTCCGACTACAGGCCGGACCAGTTTGCCCCCGGACAATCCATTTGTCTGCCAGGTACTACCGGTAATCAGATCGATCGTGACCTCGCTGTTGACCCAACGTACACATTTATCACCAAAACGGAACACAGCGCATTTAAGGCCACCGCCTTTACAGACTATCTGAAAGCAACAAAAACAACAACGCTTTTCATCTGTGGATTCCTTGCGGAATATTGTGTCAGACAGACAGCACTGGACGCATTACAAGGAGGCTATACAGTTTATCTGGTGGAGGACTGTATCGGAACAGGAGACGATGTACAACAGAGAAGGATGGATATGATTGAAGAATTACAGGAGAAAGGAGCGAGAATGATAAACAGTACTGCGCTATGACGTATACTAACCTCCATTGGTAGCCGTGCATAATTACATCAGGTCTTTATAATCTTAACACAATTGCGCTGGTTAAAATCCGGAAGTCAGAAGGAAACAACGGGCCTTATCTCATTGAAGCGCCCTAAACGTTTGATAGGTGTAACAGCATTCCCCATTTCAAAACATTTGATAACGCTCCATCGCACGTCCCGCAAAGGGGACACAGCCTGTAGTTCCTTCTGCCTTCGCTAGAGCACCTTAAGCAACACCAAAAAAACAACACCCAATAACACCCGTTGCTCCCTGCCAAAAAACCCTAAAATAAATAACTGTAATTTTGACAATTATATTATATTCATCCTGAATTTCACCGTTAGCATGAAAAACACCGGGAGTACTGACCGGTATAGACCTCTAGTGTAATTAACAAACCTCGGAAAAAACACAACAAAACCCAACGTTATGAAAACGCTCTACACACTTGTAGTGCTGTTGCTCTTTGCCTGTATTCCAGGCTTCGCGCAACAGACTGCCCCAGTCACTTACGCAGGAACAGTAACAGATTCAACAGGCATTCCTATCCCCGGAGCAACCGTATCCGTGAGGAACAGTAACAAGGGAGTGGTCACCAAGAATGATGGTTCCTTTACAATCCAGGCCACGCCCGGCAGCACACTCTTTGTCAGTATTGTAGGCTTCCAGACCAAAGAACTCGTCTTAGGCAGCGACACGAAATTGCAGGTGACCGTCACCTCGCAGGCCAGTAACCTGACCGACATCGTTGTAGTAGGTTATGGTGTCCAGCGAAAGGCATCTGTTACGGGGGCTGTAAGTACCCTTAAATCGGAAGATCTTGTGAGAACACCTGCCAGCACTACCTCGGCGGCGTTGGTGGGAAAAATGCCCGGTATAACGGCCCGCGCTACCGACTCCCGTCCCGGTAATGGTACCAATATCCAGATCCGTAACCTGGGTACGCCATTGTATGTTATTGACGGTGTGCCCTACACCGGTAGTACCGCTACTACAGGATTCGGATTTACTACCGGTTCCGGACAGGATATTTTCAATAACCTTGGTCTTGATGATATTGAGAACATTACCATCCTGAAAGATGCCTCTGCTTCTATCTATGGTCTGCGCGCCAGTAACGGTGTGGTGCTTGTCACGACCAAGAAGGGAAAGAAAAATGAAAGACCGAGTATCAACTTATCCGGCTACTACGGTTTTCAGAACTTCACCCGTTATCCTTATCCTGCGAATGCGGGACAATACGTTCGGGCACTCGTTGAGTCAGAGCAGAACCTCGGCCGTGATCCGTCACTACTGTACAATCCCGGTGAACTGGCCAAATGGGAAGCCGGTACAGAAAAAGGATATAAAAGTTATGACTATTACAAGGAAGTCCTTCGTCCGAATGTACCCCAGTCCTACATCAGCGCCAATGCCTCCGGTGGTTCGCAGCGTTCCAGCTATTATATGTCTGTCAGCCGCCTGAGCCAGGAAGCGCTGATCAAAGACTTTACCTTCGAACGTACCAATCTGCAGGCAAATATGGAGGCTAGTCTGGCAAAAGGACTGAAGGTCGGTACACAGATCAGCGGTCGCCTCGAGAAACGCCATAACGTAGGCGTACCAGGGCTGGATGACTATTTCAATCCACTCCTCAGTATCTTCAGTATGTGGCCTACTGAGAGCCCTTATGCGAACGATAATCCAAAGTACATCAATCAGACGCATAATGTGAACGTGAACCCTGTAACCTACAGAGACGATATCACGGGTTATGTAGATGAGTGGTGGAGAGGTATGAACGTCAATCTCAATGCACAGTACGATTTTGACTTCGGACTAAGTGTGAAAGGCGTGTATTCCTATAATTATCTCAATGAGGAATTCGACGGATTTGAATATACCTGGAATGCTTATAAGTATGATCCGCTCACGGACACCTATAACACAGAACCGGGCTTCGGTAATCAGAACCCCTGGCGTGAAAGACACAAGCGTAATGTCATCTCCCGTTACGCACAGTTCCAGCTGAGTTACGCCCGTAAATTCGGTTCGCATAACCTCTCTGCTGTTGCGGCATATGAGCTGTCTGACTATGACAACTCCTACTATGTTGTACATACGATCCCTACCAATAACTATGTGCCTGTACAGTACCTTGTCGAACAGGATTATCTGTCGGATGAATGGAACCTGGAAGCAAGAGCAGGATACATAGGCAGGATTAACTATGACTTCAAATCAAAATACCTGATAGAGGTACTGGGCCGTTATGATGGTTCTTATCTCTATGCCAGAGGTAAGCGCTGGGGCTTTTTTCCGGGTGTGTCACTCGGCTGGAGGGTCTCTGAAGAACCCTGGCTGAAAGGCCGTTTTGGGAATGTGCTGAATGACCTGAAACTGAGAGCGTCTTATGGTGAGACCGGTAGTGAGATAGGCTTCTCCAATGGTAATCCGCCGAACGCTTTCGACTACATGGCGGGGTATAACTTCAACCAGGGAGGAGCGGTCATGAATGGTGGTTATGTGATCGGGTTAAGGCCACGTGGTTTGCCGGTGACAGAATTATCCTGGGTGAAAAATAAAAGTATTAATGCAGGTATCGACTTTACATTGTTCAACAATAGTGTGAGTGGTCAGATAGATGTGTTTGAACGCCGCCGTTCCGGTTTGCCTGCTGCCCGCTATGATGTGCTGTTACCCAGTGAAGTAGGTTATTCTTTACCTAATGCGAACCTCAATGCCGACGCTACCAGGGGTATTGAAGGTATGGTCACCTATAGCGGCAAAAAGGGGGATGTGAACTATTCTATTGGTGTCAATGCGACATATGCACGGCTGAGAAGCGTAAGTACCTATAAGCCCCGCTTCGGTAATGCATGGGATAAATACCGTAACGCTATAGAAGACCGCTGGTCGAATGTAACATGGGGCTACCATGTGATCGGCCGCTTTGAATCAGAAGAGCAGATCAAAAACTATGGTATCAATAACGACGGACAGGGTAACCGCACCGAGTTGCCTGGCGATTTTATGTATGAGGACGTAAATGGTGATAAGATCATCAATGGGCTTGATCAGCGTCCTATTGGTTATGCGCAGGGTGCGCAGCCTTACGTAAGTTTCGGTATCAATGGTAGTGTAGCCTGGAAAGGGATCTCCCTGCGTTTTGATTTTGCTGGCGCTACCATGCAGTCTTACCTGCGCGACTGGGAACTGCGTTATCCGTTCCAGAACAATGGTTCTTCTCCTGCCTATATGCTGACAGACCGCTGGCACAGGGAAGACCCGTATAACCCCGACAGTAAATGGATCGGTGGCAAATATCCTGCTATCAGAAAGGATAACACTACGCACGTGAACTACGCTGTAAACGATTTCTGGATCACCAATGTAAGGTACATCAGACTTAAAAACCTGGAACTGGGATACAGCTTCTCCCGTGATATGCTGAAACGTATCGGCCTCGCAGGACTGCGTGTATATGTGAACGGCACTAATCTGTTCTCCCTCGATAATGTAAAAGAGTATGAGATCGATCCGGAGATCAGCTCTACAAACGGGTTGGTGTATCCGCAACAACGCCTGTACAACTTTGGTTTTAACGTATCCTTTTAACGCTTATTAACTACAGCAATCATGAAACGAAATTATATATACAGCCTGATGGTAACAGGTTTGTTCCTGCTGACCAGTTGTATGAAAGACTGGCTGGACAGAGAGCCACGTACCATCCTCTCCGATGAACAGGTATGGAACGACCCTAAACAGATCGTCGCTTTGCTGGCGAATTTCTATGACAGGATCCCTGCGGAGAGTGGATTGACAGACATAAACGACGGTGCTGACGGCAGGTTATTCCAGTGGCGTAACATGGCGAATTATGACGAGGGAATGTGGAGTGGACAGTCCAATGAAGATGGCCGTAATAACATCACTTCCTATGGCTTTAACAGCTGGTATCTCTGGAACTATACATATATCAGGGATATTAACCTGGCGCTGGAGAACATTGAGAAATATGGTGTGTCACTATCTGCAACGGCAAAGCAGCAGTACTCCGCGGAACTGCGTTTCCTGCGTGCATTGAATTACTTCAATCTGGTAAAGAGAATGGGCGGTGTACCATTGGTTACTACACAACTGATCTATGATTACTCAGGTAATGTGAGCAATCTGCAATTACCACGCGCGAAAGAGTCAGAAGTATACGATTTCATCGCGGCCGAAGTAGACGCTATTAAAGAAGTCCTGGGTAACGCCGGTAGCACTACCCGCGCCAACAAATACACGGCGCTGGCATTGAAAAGCCGTGCGATGCTATATGCTGGTTCACTGGCAAAGTACAATGGTCTGATGGCCGCACCTATTACAATGCCTGGCGGAGAGGTCGGTATTCCGGCCGCGCTGGCAGAGAGCTATTATCAGAAGGCACTGGCTGCCTCCAAAGAGATCATTAATGGCGGGCCCTATACCCTTTATAAGAATAACCCCGATGCCGGTGAAAACTTCTACGAGGCGGTGACTAAAAAAGCGAATAACAAGGAGGTGATCTTTGTGAAGGACTTCCTGTTGCCGACCCGCAAACATTGGTTCTCTTATGACAACATCGCCCGCGGCGTAAGAGAAGATAACCTGGGATCATCGTCTGTTGTGCCTTCACTGAACCTGGTGGAGAGCTTTGAATATAAGGATGGGTCAAATGGTGCGTTGAAGATCCGGACTGCTGATAACAGCGACTTTATCTATTATGATAACGTGTCAGATGTCTTTGCAAATAAAGATGCGCGTTTATACGGTACGATCATCTATCCCGGAACATCGTTTAAAAGCCTTGCTGTATCTATCCAGGCAGGCGTGATGGTATGGAACAGCGGACGTAATGCCTATGATGTGGTGGAAGGCAGCGATCTGGGTACGACATACAGTGATGGCAAATTACTGACAGGCACGTCCGGTCCTCATCGTTCCATACAGGAGGTTTCTAATACCGGTTTCTATCTGCGTAAATACATCGACCCGAATGACAAAACCAGTACCCGTGGTGTTCAGAGTGACGTTTGGTGGGTATGGTTCCGTTTGGGAGAGATCTATCTGAATGCAGGAGAGGCCGCTTTTGAACTGGGACTGACCGGCGAGGCGCTGACGTATATCAATGCACTACGTGAGAGAGCTGGCTTTGGTATGAATAGTCTGACATCGCTGACCATCGCGCGTATCCGCAATGAGCGCAGGGTGGAGCTGGCGTTTGAAGATCACCGGCTGTGGGACTTAAAACGCTGGCGGCTGGCCGATAAAGTATGGAATGGAAGTTCCTCTAATCCTGACGCCATGATCTATGCTTTATATCCGTATCGTGTGATCCGCCCGGGAGATGCGAACCGTGATGGCAAGTATGTGTTCGTGAAAATGGTGGCCCCGCGATTCAGGGCGCCGCGTTTCTTCCAGTTGGGGAACTATTATACAGCGATCGATCAGTCGGTGCTGAATAATAATCCGAAGATCATCAAGAATCCATTCCATTAACCTGTTTAAATGAACTGATATGAACAGAATACTATCTCTGCATATACCGGCATTGCTATTACTGGCGCTGGTAATTGGTTGTAAGAAGGACAATTATGAGAAGCCATCCTCGACACTGTCCGGCAAAGTGGTGTATGAGAAAGACGCGATCGGCCTTCGTTCCAACGGCGTGCAGCTGGAATTATGGCAGAAAGGGTTCGAGTTGTTTACAAAGATCCCTGTGTATGTAGCGCAGGATGGTACATTCTCCGCCTCTCTGTTTGATGGGGCATATAAGCTGGTTCGCCTGCCTGGAAATGGACCATGGGTGAATAATACGGACTCTATTGATGTGACTGTGAGCGGTAACACGGTGATAGATGTACCGGTGCAACCTTACTTTGTAGTGAGGAATGCTGCTATCAGCAAAGCGGGATCAACAGCGCTGACGGCGACCTTTTCCATTGGTAAGGTATCTGATGGCAGGGCGTTGGAGTCGGTGACACTTTTTGTGGGTAAGACCAGCATAGTTGACGCAGTTAACAATCTGGGATCAGTAGCGGTAAATGGAGCGGACATTACCGACATAACAGTACCTGTGACAATTAATATGAATATTCCCGGCAGTCTTACCGGACAATCTTTCTTCTATGCCCGTGTAAGTATCAAGACAGCAGGGGTTGCAGAGCAGATCTACTCACAACCTGTTAAGATTGAATAGGTAGGAGTCATAATGATATGAATAAAGTGCGCGCCCCGAAGGTCATACCTTTGGGGCGCTTTGTAATACTCTGTAAACCAGTTCAAGAAACAAAATACCTTCTTTTGTTTTTAAGTATTAATTTTATTCAAAATGCCGAAGATGTACCTGGAAATATTGAAGGAGAACCTACTATCCCGATGGAAACAAGCCTTTATTGAATTTCACCTTTTAGAGGAATTTAAGAACAACATCACTTCAGAAAAATATGTTCCAGGTGTCAGGTATAATCTTGATGATTACGGTACTCCCGCTTTTTTACAACCAGAAGAGAAAGTATTTCCTGTAGGCAGGGTAAGGGAATTGGGCGACTTTCATTTTTATGGATTTACGGCCGACGGATTACCCAGTTATACTTCCTATGCCCATTCTGTGAACAAGCAATATTGGGGCGGATACTATACATATGGCAAAGAATGGGTAGAATATATTGAATATAACCTTAACACCCGCATACCTTCCAGTATCAAGAGAATACAGTTTGATGCACATGGCCGGAAAATAGCCTATCAGTCCCTGATCGTAAATAGCAGGGGAAGTGATGCCAGCTATGAGGACATGACCAATGAGGAGAAGATCCATACCATCATCGATAATGAACATGCCATGTTCTGTAATCTGGAACATTACGAGATCGTAGATGGACGTATTGTGAGAGCCGATTGTCTGAGCATCGTACCTGGTGCAGGAGAATCAAAGTACGAGAACATTTACACCTATGATGAGAGCGGAGAACTGACCGAGATAAGGCATGTGTATGAAACAGGACTGAGCCAGCTGGCCTATGTAAAACCCGATACTGGCCTGGATGTACATGTGCTGATCGATACCGTTGCGGAGCTGATGGCGGCAGCAATTGTGGATACGCTGGTAGAAGACGGTGTTGAAGCGCCACTGGCATTGCTGGAACTGAATTATCATTGTGTGGATGTCTATATACCTTCTTTGTCGCCCCGTTCAGTTGCCTTTACGAAGAAGATCTCAGACCAGCATCCTGATGAAGACATCTTTGATCTGATCTTTCTGGCCACAGAACTGGACCATCCTTTTCTGGATATAAACCGGGAGCAGTTTGAACGTCCTTTTACGCAGCTGATGACGATCATCCGCAGAGAGGAGAAATGGGAAATGGGTACGCTGATGTTACGGAAGGTAGCGCATATACTCACGACGACCCGACTCTCCGGCAGGATACCTGTAGGAGAGGAGTTCGCGGCCTATGCGGTGGACTGGAGTATGGAAATGGAGGACTTTGAAGACGTATTGCGCGAATGCGGTGCAACAGCCACAGCGATCGCTTCCTGGAAGGAGCGGGGATGGTTGTAGGAGTTAAGAAGGAAACATTATTGCATATAAAAGTGCTGTGACAGGATCTCTTCCATAAGCGAAGGTGTCAGTGGTTTGTTTTTGAACGCGGTGACATGCGGGTTTGCAGTGGCGCGGTGTTTATCTTCCGGGTTGAGGGAGGTTGTCAGCATGACAACCACTATATTATTTCCGGCATCATTTTTTAGTTTCGTATACTCTTCGAGGAATTCCCATCCATTTAGCCCGGGCATATTAATATCCAGCAGGATCAGTTCTGGTGGCGGTGCTGCGGTTGTTATCGTACAGTGTTTCAGGTAATCCAGTGCATCCGCGCCATTCCAGGAAACGTGCACATGCTCCGCGCAGTCAAGCCGTTTGATGACCATCTGGTTAATAAAGTTGGTTGCCTCATCGTCTTCGATGAGTAAAATTGAGTTTAGTTTTCGTTTCATGGTTGGTTGGTTATACGGAAATAGTAAAATAGAACTGACTGCCTTCTCCTGGTACAGAATCTACCCAGATCCTTCCGTTATGCATGGCTACAATTTTTTTGCAGTGTGCAAGGCCGATGCCGGTGCCTTCATACGCCGATTTGCTATGCAGCCGCTGGAATATCTCGAAGATCTTCTCTTTGAATCTGGGATCTAAGCCGATGCCATTATCCTGAAATTGAAAGCGCCACCCTTCATCGGTGAGACAGGCAGAAACATTCACATATAGTTGCCGGTTCCTGTCACGGAATTTAATCGCATTGCTCAGCAGGTTCTGGAATAACAGCTTAAGTTCCATCGGGTAAGCGCTTAGTACAGGTAACTGTTTTATGTTAATGATGGCGTTACTGTCATGAATGGCGGACCGGAGATCGGCAATCACCGTCCCCATGATCTCGTTACAATCCACTTGACTATCCAGCTCCGCTTTGCCCAGCCGGGAATAATCCAGGAGTCCTTTTATCAGCTGACTCATACGGTTAACCGACTGTGTAATGAATCGCAGGTAGGTATCTGCATCTTCATCAAGCTTTCCCTGGTACTGTTCTACGATCATTTCTGCCAGACTGCTGATGGAGCGTAATGGTTCCTGCAGGTCATGGGAGGCGATGTAGGTGAATTGTTCAAGTTCCCGGTTCTTATTCTCCAGTTTCTCTGTATATAAATGGTGGTTTTCTTCTGCCAGTCTGTTTTCAGTCAGGTCATGGGTGATTTTCAGAAAGCCTGTCACCTGCCGGTCTGGATCATGCATGGCGGTGATGGTCACATTGCTCCAGAAAAGGGTGCCGTCTTTGCGTACCCGCCATCCTTCATGTTGTACGCGCCCATCATTGAGGGCAGCGTCCAGTAGTAGTTCAGGTACCTGGGCAGTCCTGTCTTTGGCGGTGTAGAATAACCGGAAGTTCTTACCGATAATTTCACTGGCGGTATATCCCTTGATCTTTTCTGCTCCTTTGTTCCAGTTGAGTATATTACCATCCAGATCTAACATGAGGATAGCGTAGTCTTTTACTTCCTCTACCATTTTATGATAGTTCTCTCTGGCCTGTTTTAATGCCAACCTGGTTAGTCGTAGTTGTTGTTCCGCATCCCGGAGTCGTTTACGTAGCGTGCGTCGCCTGTTCATTATCTACTGTCCTCACTTCATAAAAGAGGGTTACAGCCACGAAGGGCTGTAACCAGATGTTCTGAAATAACCACTCTTCTGGGGGGATGTTTAATCAAAAAGTTTACAAAAACTGCAAAATGAATAAGGATAAATATGTTTGTTCTTTAAGTATAGGTGCAAAAAATTGTATGGCATGCGTTAGGTGCAGGCCATGATTAAACCACATAACAAGTATTGTCCCGTAAAATAAATTGTCCCCTTAAAAGAATGTTCTGATATCAACAGATATAGAATTATTCTAATTGATGTTGGTACTTACGTAGAAGATGAGCATATGGATTGCGATAAGAGAAAAAATTAATCACTTATTTTCGGGGAGGGAGTATCTTTGAAGGATAAATAATTAATAACTAACAGTTAATAATGAATGATGATGAATGTAGCTGATAGTTGCGTAAGTGACGGCTATGTTATTAATTGGTAAAAGCTTTATTATGGAATTTGCGCAACCTGACAGGGAGATATTTAATCAGCTGGTGACCATGAAGATGCCATTCGGCAAATACAAAGATGTGTTGCTTTGCGATCTGCCTGTATCCTACCTGGAGTGGTTCCAGCGGAAGGGATTTCCTGACGGAAAACTGGGTATGTTGCTGGCGACAGTGTATGAGATAAAACTGAACGGCCTTACGGGGCTGCTCACTCCCCTTAAAGGGAAATAGAAATTACTGACCATTTACTTCACTTCTTTGAACACGACGATGCCGTTGTGTCCTCCGAAACCGAAAGTATTACTCATTGCCACACTTACTTTTTTATGTATGGCTTCTTTCAGTACGATCGGCAATCCGGCCGGAATGGCAGGGTCCAGTTGTGTCGTATTGATAGTAGGAGGAATAATGTCGTTGTTGATACTGAGAATAGCAGCGATGGCTTCTATTGCACCGGCAGCACCCAATAGATGGCCCGTCATGGATTTTGTCGCACTAATAGAAAGATGAGCAGGTGCTTCGCCGAATAATTGTCTGATAGCTGCCAGTTCACTCAGGTCGCCGACTGGCGTAGAGGTGGCGTGTGCATTCAGATAATCTACGTCCGCAGGTTGGAGCTCCGCATCTTTTAATGCAAACTTCATGGCCTGTAATGCGCCTAATCCTTCCGGATGTGTGGCCGTCATATGATAGGCGTCCGCGGTCATGGCAGCACCTACCAGCTCTGCATAGATATGTGCGCCTCTGGCCACTGCATGTTCATACTCTTCTACTACAAGGGCCGCAGCGCCTTCTCCCATCACGAAGCCATCTCTTTCTGTATCAAAAGGTCTGGAGCCGGTGGCTGGATCATCGTTACGGGTAGACATCGCTTTCATCGCACAGAATCCACCTACGGAAGCTTCTGTGATCGGTGCTTCTGAACCGCCGGTAATGATGACTTTCGCTTTCCCCAGTCTGATGTAGTTCAGCGCATCCATGATAGCTGTATTCGACGTTGCACAGGCAGATACCGTCGTATAATTGATGCCCATTAATCCGAAGCGGATAGAGATCATACCGGAGGCCATATTCGCGATCAGCTTGGGTACGAAGAAAGGATTAAAGCGTGGCAAATAGTTACCATTGGTATACTCTTTTACCTGCTCTTCGAAGGTGAGCATACCTCCCTGTCCGGAACCCCAGATCACACCACTATCAAATGGATCCATCTTGGAGAAGTCCAGTCCGGAGTCGGTCACGGCCTGTTGTGCAGCTACCAGTGCATATTGTGTAAACGGGTCTGTCTTACGTATATCATTTCTGTCCAGGACAGCAGTCGGATCGTAGTCTTTGAGTTCACAGGCAAACTGTGTCCTGAAAGCGTCGGGATTGAACTTCGTGATACGTGCCGCTCCGCTTTTACCTGCTACCAGGTTGTTCCAGAAGTCAGTCACGTTGTTCCCTATCGGAGTAAGGGCGCCAAGGCCGGTGATGACTGCTCTTTTAAGTGTTTGCATGATTTAAATTAAAGATTAGTGACTAGTAATTAGGAATGACGAATTATGAACTGTGAACATGATTGGCCTGAAGCAGGTGATCAGGTATTTCTTTATGCTTCTTAACGTTAGCATGAGAAAAGCTTTTCGATTCGTAATTCGTAATTCCTAATTATTTCTTCAACAGGTCTTTTAATAGCTGACCTGTTATTTTATTAAACGCCTTCGGCCCCATTACTCTGCTCATCAGCAGGGAGGCCAGCAGGTTACTAAGTACGAGTAAGGCCCTGTCATAGGGTTCGCCATCAAACTGAAAGAGTCCTTTCTTTCTGCCGTTGTCAAGGCACTGTGCCGTCCAGTCAGTGAAGGCGGCAGACATGCCCGTTACCTTTTCCTGCAGCGGTTCCGGGAAGGTTTTATAGTCGGGTGATAAAGTCCCCATCAGGCATACGAATCCCTGTTTATGTTTACTGCCGAAAGTGTCAAATAGTTGTTTCAGCTGTTTGTCTTCAGGCATAGCGGCCCACTTCGCAGTATGTACCCTAAAACGTTCAGTTTCAGTATCAATAACTGCAATGCCCAGGTCTGTTTTTGTCGGAAAATGATAATGGATGGCGGCGTTCTTTATCTCCAGCGGATCGGATATATCCTTGTAACTGAAGGCATTATAGCCCCTGGTCCTGATCAGCTGGTCCGCCAGCGCAACTATTTTCTCTTTTGTGTCCTGCATAGAACAGCAAAATTACTTACTTGTAAGTAAGTAAGCAAATTTTCTTAGCTGGCATCTTTTTGGTGCAGCAGAAAAGGAATGAAACATTTGGAATCAGGTAATTAAATATCTTCTGTATGAGTAACGAACATAATCATGATAAAGAGGTGGTAAAAACGCTTGAAGCGCTATTGACAGGAGGACATGCTCATGCCACCTTCGATGATGCCGTAAAAGGGCTGCCTGCTGAGCTGAGAGGGGTAATACCGGAGGGGATCCCATATAGTATCTGGCAACTGGTAGAACATATCAGGATCACACAATGGGACATATTGGAGTTTTCAAGAGATGCGAAACATCAGTCCCCCAGGTGGCCGGAAGGATATTGGCCGAAGGAAACGGCTCCGGTGGACGATGCGGCCTGGAAACGTAGTCTTTCGCAGATCAAAAGCGAACTAAAGGAGTTTGTTGCATTACTGAAAGCGCCGGATGCGGAATTGTATAAGCCTTTTGCCCACGGTGACGGACAGCATTTGTTCCGGGAAGCATTATTGATTGCAGATCATACGAGTTATCATACAGGGGAGATTATTGTGATCAGACGGTTGCTGGGGGCGTGGAAGTAATCAGGAATTGAGGCGCATTCATTCATTCATCCCGGTTTTTAATAACAGGTTATAATCAAAGGGCCGTCAAGCGTTGAAGCAGACGGCCCTTTGATTGATTTTTCTATATTTATCAGCAACTAATTCCTAATTAAATTACACACACAGCCACATACTATCCGCAAACCATTTCTTCTGATCAAAGAAATTCCCTACCGTCTCGAAGCCAGACAGGGTGGCTAGTTGCTCTGCTGCTTCCAGGTCGTACTTCTGTGATATCTCCATGTAGATCGTTTCGTGCAGATCAAAATGGATCGTTTGTTCTCCTATGCGTACATCCTGCTCTTCCAGGCTAACCAGATAGCTTTTGCAGGCGCCTGTACCCGGATCATAGGTAGGGTAGTGGCCAAATTTCGTAATGTCGAAATTGCCGTCCAGTTCCCGGTTGATCCGCTTCAGCAGGTTCAGGTTAAAGTCACGTGTAATGCCTGCACTGTCATTATACGCGTCCAATATGATCTGCGGATGTTTTTTAAGATCAAAGCCGATCATCAGCAGGTCACCAGGCTGAAGGCAACTTCTCAGCTGCCGGCAGAACTTTCTGGCCTCTGCCGGCGTGAAATTACCGATGTTACCACCCATGCAGAGGATAACCTTATTCTTTGCAGATAGGACATTTGCTTCCTTCAGCATATCAAAGTATTCACCGTTCAGCCCATTGACTTTCAGTGATGGCAGTTGTGCGGGTAATGACTGCTCCAGCTGCGTGATCACGTTAGCGGATATATCTACCGGGTAGTACGTGAAGTCCTTTCCGGTGTTGAGTAGTTCTTTTAAAAGATGTATGGATTTGGTCGCATCACCCGCTCCCAGTTCTACGATGTCAAAACGGCTGGTATGTGCAAGAATGGTCTGGCTGATGGCTGCTGACTGTTCCTGCAATATTTCCATTTCGCAGTTGGTCGGATAGTATTCATGGCAACGCATGATCTCCTGGAATAGGCGGTCGCCCTCCGCATCATAAAAATATTTGGAGTCCAGATATTTACTCTTTGCACTGAGTCCGCGGATCACATCCTGAAAGAAAATCTCCCGCCTGTCCTGTTTCACAGGAACTAATACTGTATGCATTACAGAGGTGGTGGCCATAATGTTATGATTAGAGTAATGAGAAATATTATTTCGCCAGTCTGATGCCGGTAAACTGCCAGCGCAGCCCCGGATGGAAGAAATTGCGGTAGGTGGCACGGCTGTGGTTAGGCGGTGTTACTTCCGAACTACCGCGTAAGACCATCTGACTGACCATGAACTTACCATTGTATTCGCCTATTGCGCCGGGTGCTTTTACAAACCCCGGATAAGGCAGGTAGGCGCTTTCTGTCCATTCCCAGCGTTGTCCCCAGGAAAATTGTGCAGATGCTGCTTCCCATTCAAATTCTGTTGGTAAACGGAGTCCTTTCCATGAGGCAAATGCTGTCGCTTCATAATAGCTGATATGACACACCGGGTCGTTGCCATTCACCGGTTGCAATCCCTGCCAGGTGTACTGTTGCCATTGCCCGTCGACATGATGCCAGTAGAGTGGTGCCCTGACTTCGTTTGTCTTTACCCAATCCCAGCCTTCTGCATGCCAGTGACGGAAATCTGTATAACCGCCCGCTTCCATGAACTCCAGGTATTCCGCGTTGGTGACCAGTTGCGTGGCTATACTGTATTGCTGAAGATATACGGTATGTCTGCCCAGTTCGTTGTCAAAACAGAAGCCGTCTCCTTTGTACCCGATATCATACAGGCCTGCTTCCATTTGTACGAAAGGCTCGTCGGATGCAGGTGTCTGATAAGTATCGACTGCCGTGTCAGCATAAGCCGGCATCAGCGGATTATGACCAAGTATGTACTTGATATCTGTATACAGCAGTTCCTGGTGCTGTTCTTCGTGATTGAGTCCTAATACAACCAGTGTACGCAGTTCATCACTCAATGGTGTATCAAGGAAGGACAGCATGGCTTTATCTACGTGCTCACGGTAACGCATCACATCTTCTACCGCAGGACGACTGAGATTACCTCTGTCCGTACGTATGACGCGTGCGCCTACTGTTTCATAATAGCTATTGAATACGAAGTTATAATTTGGATCAAATTCCTTATAACCAGGGAAGTGCGGTTTTAAAAGAAACGTTTCAAAGAACCAGGTAGTGTGTCCGAGATGCCATTTCGGTGGACTCACATCAACAACCGGCTGTACCACATAGTCCTCTGTTTTCAGCGGCGCGCAGATATGCATGGACCTTTTCCGCACGGTGTTAAAATCATTTTTTAATTGCATATACCTTCGTGGTTAGTGATGCTGTAAATATTCCTTTAGATCTGATATAGATTTGATATGCAGGTCAGCGGCCTGTTGTCTGCGCATCATTAATGCATATGTGTTATTAAAGCCAATAGGAGGTAGCCACCTGATCTGGTATTGCTGCATAAAGGCGGCAGAAACGTAGTCATATACTTTTTGTTTGTCGGCAATGATCGTATCAATCACCGGTTGTTCTACCTGCAGGATAACAAGCAGTCCCGTGCCGGTATACTCCGGATAGAGATCGATCTGCCCATTGGTCAATGCATCAAAGCATATTTTAGTGCCTCCCAGACCGGTTTTTGTCACGGCTTCCAGTTCAGTGTAGCCGTCTACCAGCAATTTATACATATTGGCCAGAATGTAGCCATCCCCGAATATTTTCGCGCCGATGACAACCCTTCCTTTTACGCCATGTCTTGCGGGTTGCAATAATCCTTTAGCTTTTAGAAATTCACTGGCTACCTGGGTGGGATCCTGTTTTAACTCATCAACCCTGTAGTTCAGCTCAGTCATTATACTATCATTAATTATACCAGATAGTTTATTTAATGCCGGTGCAAGTTCCGGATATTTATCAAGTGTCGCCTGCCGTACGATCGGAGCTGCATAATAGGGTGGGAAGATGTGTTTATCATCGTCTAATACCTGCAGGTCAAACGCCTTTACCCTGCCGTCAGTACTACTGCCACTTATCACATCGAGTGTTTTCTCGTAAGCGGCCTTGTACATGATCATATCGCTGATCACGACCGTTCTCATATTGAGGCCATATACCTGTTTGAGCCCTAGATTACCGTCTTTCCGGCCCATAAATTCAGGTGTGAATCCAGCTACCAGACTAGTACCATAGGCGGCAGGCAAAAGATAAAAAGAAGATAATATGATCAGTAGAAAAGGTAAAACGTACAATGCCGTTTTGACGCTGCGCATCCGTAATTTTTGCAGACGTGCGACGCCGGCGTCAAACACAATAGCCAGTAAGGCTGCCGGAATGGCGCCTGCCAGGATCATGTTCGTATTATTCAGTGCAATGCCTCCGAAGATGAATTCCCCTAGTCCGCCTGCGGCAATATATGCGGCCAGTGTGGCGACGCCTACATTGATGACGGTCGCTGTCCGGATACCGGCTAATATCACTGGCATGGCGAGCGGGAGTTGTACTTTGAAAAGCAGTTGCTGCGGACTCATACCCATGCCTGTTGCGGCGTCTACAACGGATGCATCTACCTGCAGAATCCCCGTATAGGTGTTTCTGATGATAGGGAGCAACGCATACAGGAACAGCGCGACAATAGCTGGTTTGGCACCTATGCCCAGCAATGGGATCATGAAACCCAGCAAGGCAATACTGGGCACTGTCTGTAATACGCCGGCAATACCCAGTACTGTGCCGGCCAGTTTCTTCCTGCGGGTGATCAGTATACCCAGCGGTACGCCAATGATGACCGCTATCAGCAGCGAAATAAATGTAAGCCCGATATGTTGCAACGTTTGCTCCAGCAGTTTGCCGGCCTGTTGCTGTACAAATTCAGGAAAGCCGGGTTGATCTTCCATTATTGTCAATAGTTTGCTTGTATTGTGTAAATGCCTGCATTAATCCGCCGGTGTCCAGACGAATGAGTCTGCCATTGGCCATATAATGGACAGGTACAGCGGCAGTTGTCAGTTGCTGCATAGCTTCCCAGCAGGAGGCGTCCTCCGGTAGCGTGCTGGTGCCTGGGTGCGCAGCCGGATGATCAGGCAGCCAGGACAGGATGGTGGCCAGTTTCACTGCGTTCAGTTCCAGCAGCAACCGCTGATCCTGGAAAAACTGGCGCACAAAGTCATTGGCAGGGAAGAACAACAGCTCCGCCGGCGTACCGGTCTGTTGTACAGCACCTTTGTCCATCAGGCAGATCCTGTCACCCAGTTCGAATGCTTCCTGTACGTCATGTGTCACCATGATCACGGTTTTATTGCTGATCTCGTCCAGGGTGCGGAACTGTTTTCTGACACTGGCACGCGTAACAGGATCCAGTGCGCCAAAGGGCTCGTCCATCAGTAAGACAGGCGGGTCGGCGGCCAGTGCACGGGCCAGTCCCACGCGCTGCTGTTGTCCGCCACTCAGTTGCTGCGGATAAGCGTCGTAATATTCTGCAGGTGACAGGTGCAGTTTTTCCATCAGTACGCGTATCCTATCTTCTATACGTTTTTTATCCCATTTGAGTAAAGCAGGGACAATACCGATATTTTCCGCAACTGTATAGTGCGGAAAAAGCCCGTTATCCTGTAAAACATAACCGATATTACGACGGAAGGAAGTGATCTCTTGTATGTTCACTGCTTCGCCATTCACATATATATTTCCGCTATCAGGAGCTATCAGCCGGTTGATCATCCGGAGCGTCGTTGTTTTCCCGCTTCCGCTGGTACCCAGCAATACGAGTGTTTCTCCTGTGTTGACCTCGAAAGACACATCACTGACAGCTGGCTTGCCGTTTTGGAACGATTTGTTGACACGTTCAAGCTTAATCATGGTCGGGATTCATTGAGGATTTTAATCCGCATTTTGTGCAACTGGTTATTTATCAAGTGTCATGAATAAATTGTTGATGGATTCCGAATACAGCGGATGTGCAAATACCATTTCTCTCAGCTGTGTTGCTGTCATCCCTCCGAGCATTGCCATCTGCAAAACAGACATGATTTCACCACCTTCAGGCCCCAAGATAGCAACTCCCAGTAACTTATCATCGTTTGCATCCACAACCGCTTTCATAAATCCCTGGGTATTGCCGGTTTCGATGGCCCGGGCCACGCGCGTCATATCGAGACAGGCCACTTTGATAGTATGCCCTGCTTCTTTCGCTTCTTTTTCTGTCATTCCCACGCGTCCCAGCTGAGGGTCTGTAAACATGCAGTAAGGTACGGGTCTATCCTGGATAGATGTATCCTGTTTACCTACCAGATTCTTGTACAAAATCAGGTAATCGTTGTACGAAATGTGGGTAAATGCAGGGCCGCCCTTCACATCGCCCAGGGCATATATACCTGGTACGTTCGTCTCAAGCTTGTCATTCACTCTGATAAAGTCTTTGTCATCAAGCGCGAGGCCGGTTTTTTCGGGCTGTAAAGACTTCGATTGTGGTGTACGGCCAACTGCCACCAGGAGGTGAGAGCCGGTGATGACCTGATGCTGGCCGTTGGCAGTGAACTGCAGTCTGATGGTCTCTCCGGTCTGCTCCACTTTCTGGATGCTCGCGTCCGTATGCATCATTACACCAGCAGTCTCCATTACTTTTTTAACAGCAGCGGCGACGTCTTCGTCTTCATGTTTCAATAACTGTTTGCCCTTGTCAATGATAGTCACCTGGCTTCCCAGTCTGCGGAACAGCTGACCAAATTCCAGTCCGATATATCCGCTTCCCATGATCACAAGATGGGAGGGAAGTTGGGTGAGTTCCAGGATGGAAGTATTCGTCAGGTAAGGCACTGCATCCAGCCCGGGAATAGGAGGTATTTTAGGCAGGGTGCCGGTATTGAGGAAGATATGTTCAGCGGTGATCTCTTCTTCTCCGCCATCCTTTAGTGCTACTTTGAGGGTTTTGTGGCCGGAAAATACAGCTTCTCCGTAAAGGATGGATACCCCATCTGTTTTTTCCAGCCCTTTGGTGGCGCCGCCGCGGAAGGACTCCACTACTTTATTCTTACGGGCAACGATCTTTTCCAGATCTACCTTAAAATCACTGACGGTAATACCCCATTCCTGGCTGTTAGCAATTACATGTGCTGCAGCACCACAGGCGATCATTGATTTGGTAGGCGTACAGCCGTCATTGATACACGTTCCACCTATCCATCTTTTCTCCACGATGACTGTCTGCCATCCTGCCTTAGCCAACTTTTTAGCCAAAGGAACACCACCTTGGCCGGAGCCAATAACAATTGCATCAAATTTTCTCATAATTCTTCTTTTGTTTTTACTTTATACCTTAATCGACGACTTCTACTCCTTTCCAGAATGCGATATACCCTTTGATGTTTTCGGCTGCCGATTTAGGTGCAGGGTAGTACCAGGCAGCATCATGGTTAACCTTTCCCTTGACATTGACATCATAATAGGAGGCTTCTCCTTTCCATGCGCAATGTGTGTGGGTATGGGAAGGGTTCAGGAAGCCCAGCTTTACAGATGCTGGCGGGAAATAATGATTGTTTTCGACTACCACTGTTGTGTCGCTTTCCGCAATGATCTCATTCTGCCAGATTGCCTTCATCGTGTTGTCGTTTAATAAGTTATAATTACAGGACCAAATATTATACCACGGGGTTCGTTGTGGAAGCTCAGAAGTTAGGACTTTTTTTTCAAATGGAATTTGCAGGGATCAATTTCTTTTGGTTACTTTGTATCTCAAAGTGAATGTGTTTTGATGTAATGCCCTACAGGGCTTTTTTTAGCGGAATATTCTTTGTAATTCAAAGTGCTTTATTTATTATGAACGAACGTCTTATACCTCTGAGACTCCTGAAAATCCAGCTGATGGACGGGATGTACCGTCTGGGATTAGTGATGCTGATATTTACGTTGATATTTTTCTGTATAGGAGAGGTGTATCCCCCGAAAGACGGCGATTACATGAGCTGGTTTATCGTGAATCATTTTGTGACCGGCATTTATTTCCTGGCATTAATGCTGAGTGGCAGATTAAGAAAAGGCAGGCAGGGACTACCTTTGATGCTACTGTTCCTGCTCATATCATTGGTGAGCGCCTATTCACTGAACAGGGTGATTCCTGTGTTTGCTGCACACCCTCTTTGGTTTAAACTTACACTTATCTGCTGTGGGGTTAATTATCTGCTATTTGCCTATCAACGTATCCTTCCTATCCCCGTGCGTTGGTTACAGTTTTTTATCCTGGGGATGGCATTTTGCTGTTTCCTGTATTTAGCCATTTATGTACTTCCTTTTACCGGCTATGGGTTGATTGCTTTCTTTTTCTTTGGTATTTCTCTACACGCAATGGTCCCGCTTTTGTTTTGTATCTATACGATCGTTCTATGGAGAAAGAGCCGCCGGGGCAGGCATTTCTATGATACCGGATTTTTTAGTGGGATAGGCACCGTGGTACTAATCGTAGCGATTTATTCATTGATCTGGCGGGTGAATGTAGTGGAAATCGGCAAGTTGTACGCGAATGCAGATAATAAAAACGGACTGCCAGGTTGGGTAAATCTTCTGAAGAATATTCCTACAGGTCCCATTGCGAATCAAGTGCTGGTAGGACGTGCTGCCTATGCAATGCCCGATAGATGGGATGATGGTCCCTCATTAAATCGTTGGAGCGTACGAAACCTGCTACACGATCCCCTGGTAATGACGGCCGCATTTCTGGCAGGGACAGTCGATGTTCCCTGGGATGAACGTGCACATGTACTCGAAGCATTATCTGCCTACAAATATGACGACGAACTGCACCTCTGGGATGATGAAGATCTGAAGACCACACATGTACAGACGGTGGCGCACATATGGCCTGCACTCAGACTAGCCTATACCGAAAAGACGCTCAACATCAGGAACAGGAATAGTGACTGGGAAAACAGACAGGAGGCGATCTATAAATTTCAACTTCCCGAAGGGGCCTTTGTCTCCTCGCTCTCTCTATGGATCAATGGAAAAGAAGAGAAGAGTATCCTCACTACAAAGGCAAAGGCTGATAGTGCCTATACTGACATCGTTGATGTGCAACAAAGAGACCCGTCCGTCGTGCATTGGCGGGAAGGTAACAGCGTGGCCGTCCGCGTGTTCCCTGTATTCGGGGGCGAAGAACGTCAGTTTAAGATTGGCATCACGGCCCCATTGTCCATGGAGCATGGAAAACAGACTTACAGGAACATTGGGTTTGAGGGACCACAGGCCGATGATGCACGTGAAAAGATAGATATCAGTTTTGAGACAGCTCCTGCTGATCTGAACTATTCCAAGGTACTGCATAAAGACAAAGACAACCGGTTGACAGCTACCGGTGAGTACCGAGAGGATTGGGAGTTATCTTTTCATGATGAAGGTCTGAATCATCAGGTATTCAGTAATAATGGTACACTTTATACTGCGGTACCGTACCGTAAAGAAATGGGAAATACAGCTGTCAGAACTATCTATCCGGATGTCAATAGCGCCTGGAGCACCACTGAATGGAATGCTTTGCTGGCGATGTCCCGTCAATTTCAGGTGAAGGTCTGCGTAGACGGTAAGTTTGTGGACGTGACGACTAACAATCAGGAACAGTTATTTGATCAGTTGTCAGCCGATAGATTTAGTATTTTCCCTTTTCATCTGATTCAGGATGCCGCCACATCAATGGTTGTTACTAAAGGCGCAGGTAAATCTCCGCGTATAGCGGATCTGGAACATAGTTCATTTCTGGTTTACCTGAAACAGTGGCTGGGTGAAGGGCACCAGATAATGTTATATAACCTGGGGGGTGAATTATCTCCATATCTGCGTACATTAAAAGAATGCCGCACCTTCCGCTATGGAAAGGGAGATGCAGCTGGATTACGTACATTACTGGATGCACACCAGTTCCCACTGAATATAGAGAATGACGAGCGTATCATCATAGAATCCGCAAAAATGGCCATACTGGCCAACAGCGGTACAGGATCTTCCACAGCGCCTGATCATCTGCAGCGTTTATTTGCTTACAATCATATTATGCATGCCATGGGACCACATCTGCTAACAGGTGGCGAGACCACAGATACATTAGTCGCAGAAGCCAAAGCAGCACATATTGTTACACCGTTGTCCAGTCTGATCGTATTGGAAACGCAGCAGGATTATGAGCGTTTTGATATCAAGGAAAGTAATAACAGTCTGAATAATGCCGGCATGAAAAATAATGGTGCAGTGCCTGAACCGCATGAATGGTTGCTGATAATAGGCGGCATATTACTGATCATCTGGCTGAAATACAGACCGGCGTTCATTAAACGATTTGCATAAATAAAGATATGAGTAAAGGAATATTGCTCTTCCTGCTGAAATTGCTACAGGCCGGAAGATGCTGGCCACTGCTGGTGATGGCCTGTTATGTAGTGGTAATGTTCTATGGTCTCGGACAATATATTCCGTGGAATAGCCCGGCGACGATCTTAGGTGTGCTGGCCCTTTGTATGGTCACCACTTTTAACCGCAGTGAAAAGGGGAGCCTGCGGTTCTTCCTGCCCGCAGTACTGGCGTTGCTGTTATATATGCTGCTGCCAGGTAAGACATTACTTTGTACGGCGGTTGTCTGTGGTATATTGTTCATGGCGGAAGCTTTTTTCGGCAGGGTGAATCTGTTGCCAGGTGTCGTCCTCGTCATCATGTCACCGCTGTTTGAATATGTCTCTAATGTGTTTAGCTTTCCGATCCGGTTACAGCTCACCACCTTAGCAGGTCGCATGATCGGATTAATGGGGCAGGACGTGTACGTGCAGGGTAATATGATCAGCTGTAACGGAAATGAGTTTTCCGTTGATCCGGCTTGCATGGGACTGCAGATGATGGTCACCTCATTATTATGTGGCATCATACTGATCGGCTATTACCAGCGCCAGCAAGGGAAGGAACTACGCTTACCGGTATTATTACCTTTACTCAGTGTATTCCTCCTGCTCAATATCCTATCCAACCTGTTACGAATCATTTTCCTGGTATGGATGCATATACTGCCGGAGACAGCCATGCACGATGTGTCCGGGCTGATGTGTCTGGGGCTGTATGTTATTACGCCGGCCGTATTCCTGTCCCGCTGGACAGTAAGCCGGTATGGCCATGCGGTGCAATCACACAGGAAACAATATGTATTACGTTCTGCTGTGAAGATGTTCCTGCTGAATACGATATTGCCTGTGGCGATGTTGATCAGCTGTATACTGCACTCGCCGCAGGGGGCAAACGGGCAGCTGCCATCACATGTGCCTGCGCTGGCAGGATTTGCTGTGCAACCTTTGCCAGGTAATATTATCCGGTTGCAGAGCGATAGTCTGCTCATTTATATCAAACATATTCCTGCCAGCTATTATACAGAACACCACCCGATGATCTGCTGGAGAGGGAGTGGGTACAACTTTTATAAAGTGC
Organism: Chitinophaga agri; assembly: GCF_010093065.1. Taxonomy (NCBI): domain Bacteria; kingdom Pseudomonadati; phylum Bacteroidota; class Chitinophagia; order Chitinophagales; family Chitinophagaceae; genus Chitinophaga; species Chitinophaga agri. The sequence continues at coordinate 68,482 of NZ_CP048113.1, forward strand.
AGGAGACGCCTGTGTCAGGTCATACGATCTATACAGCCCTGTTACAACAGGAGCAGGACGTGTTGTATACCGCCTGGTGGTATGATAATGGGTCGGTAATTACCAATAGCCAGTTACAATGGCGCTGGGATGTGCTTTTCGGAGCGCATCCCTATTCCCTGGTAAATGTGACCGCAGGTACTGAGCAGGAACTGACGGTGGCCGTGCAGGAGATGCTAAATAAGAAAAAGCTGTCCGTCTATTTGTAACCCAGCCGTTTGTCCCCCCTGCTGAAAAATAATTTCCGTAACAAAATGGGTTCTGCTATATTTGTAACCGATCGGTTATATAATGTAATGTCTTCCTTAATAGCTTAAAACCATTTGTTTATGCAAACTGCACCATTTGTCATTGAGCGAACTTACAATGCGCCTGTAGAAAAGGTATGGGCCGCCATTACCGACAAGGACCAGATGAAACAGTGGTACTTCGATATTGCTGATTTCAGGGCGGAGCTGGGGGCCGAATTCTTCTTTTACGGTCTTGGTCCGGAAGGACAACAGTTTAAACATCTTTGTCAGGTAACTGAACTGGAACCCGGCATTAAACTGACCTATAGCTGGCGATATGAAGGTTTCGAAGGCAACTCCTTTGTGACCTTCGAACTATTCCCGGAAGGGGATAAAACCAGGGTTAAACTCACCCATGCAGGGCTGGAGACATTCCCGCAAGAGAATGCCAGCTTCAGAAAGGAGAACTTCATGGCTGGCTGGGAACAACTCATAGGTACTTCTCTGAAGGAATTCGTCGAAAAAGTATAGTGTTAATCGAGCAGTTCATCCAGTTTGGAAAGATTGTCCATAAAGATGGGATGGTGGTAATCATCCAGCTTCTGTAATATCACTACCAGCTGATACTGTTCCAGGGGGCTCAGGTCCCCCAGTATCAGCCGGGAAATTTTATCCATATTCACATACATCCCTGCCAGTAGTTCCCGTCCCTGCTCGCTCACGCGAAGCGCCTTGCTGCGCTTATCTTCACTATGCACGGTCTCTTCCATGTATCCCAGTCTGACCAGCCTTTTAATGATCTCCATCCCCGTCGGTTTTTCATGCCTGTTCTGCTGGATCAGCTCCGTCTTGTTCATGGGCTCATACTGCAGCAGCGAGACCATATATCCGAATTCGTCCATAGACTGTAATGATGTACCTTCCAGGGCTTTCTTAATATATAATTTGGCATAACGGTACATATATACGATCAGTTTACTGACCAGTCCCGGTGTATGCGAATCACCATATCCCTCTTTGGTAAGCGGAGCATCATGAAAGGGAACGGGCGGCAGTTCTTTGGTCTGCAGCCAGGCAATGAAGTCATGGGTGCGCGGTGCTTTCCCCGTGGAATGTTCGTACTCTTCTGCTAATACAATGAGGTCTTTCAGGAATGTATAATCCAACGAAAACTATTTTCAACAATAATAACAAGTTTATCCAGTAAAAGTGGTATAAAAACATTTCATACTTCACTGATAATGATATATAATTGTACTAATTTAGTGTGAAAACATACTGATACCCTAATTGCTTTGCGTTTTATCAACTGAACCCCCCATCGGAATTGAAAAACTTCAAGAATGGAACATTTCGACTACATTATTGCCGGTGCAGGATGCGCTGGAAGAAGCCTGGCTGTACACCTTGCCCATACCCGAAAGCTTGCTGGTAAAGAAATACTCCTGATAGAGGATAGTACTGAAACAACACCCCATCAACCCTGGTGTTTCTGGGAAAAAGATCCCGGCCTGTTCGATGAGATTGTAACTCATTACTGGTCTAAACTCGCTTTTACCGGTAGTGAAGGACAACAGGTCCTCAACATCGCCCCCTATCATTATAAGATGATCCCTGCTGATCAGTTCTATACATTCACCGATAAGATCATTACGGCTGCTCCCAATGTCAGTGTCAGAAAAGGGCTGATCGGGAGCACCTTTCTTACCAGGGGTAAGCCGTCTATTATACTTGACGGGAAACGCCTGACGGCCGACTATGTCTTTAAAGGCGGTATGCCGCCTGTAGCGCCCTGGTCAGCGCATACACTCGTACGGTCTTTCAGAAGCTGGCATGTGGAAGCCGCTATCCCCTGTTTTAATCCCGATGTCGCTACGCTAATGGACTTTAAAGGTGCACCACACCATGACAGCGGTTTCTTCTATACATTACCTTACTCTTCTACGAAGGCAGTGGTGACTTATACGCTTATTGCGGCAAAGGCGGCAGCATCACAACTGTATGACGATGTATTACAACGATACATGCAGCAACAGCTGAAATGCCGGGCATATCGTATCACGAACTCTGAAGCCGGCAATATCCCTATGTACGAGTATCTACGCACGCAGCCCGGTGACAGGATTATCTACCTGGGTGCAGACGTGCACGATATCAGGGCTACCGGTGGATATACGTTCCGCTTCATACAAAGGCACTCGCAGCACATCGCGCGACAGCTGCTTAAAGGCGCCCCCCCCATGGAAGCAGGGAAGGTATTTGACCGGTTCCGCTTCTATGATAGTGTCTTTCTTCGTTTACTCGCACTACCCGGTATATCCGGAAAAGGGCTTTTTTCACGCCTATTCCAGAAGAACCCGCCCACCAGGATACTTAAATTCCTTGATCATGAAACTTCCTGTTGGGAAGAATTGCGTATCTTCACTACACTACACAAACGGGCTTTTGCAACAGAAACATTCAGGAAATTGAAAGGATATATTTCATCCACGGTCAAAAGTTTTTAGTTTTTGAATGCACTACTACACCAGGAATTAAATAGATTGACTGAATTAGCCGCTCTGGCTTGTAATGTACAGGTAGCAACGATCTCTATCAGTGATGATCAACAGCCATCCGCTGTCATTACGAACGCTATTCCTGTTGTTATAACGGAAGCAGACTTCCAGTGCACATACGAGTTACAGACTGATAGCGGCCGTATGCTCGGTACGCTGACCCTTTCCGATAGCCGGTCGTTTCAGTTTGATACCTCGCAGGAACAGATACTCGCGCTTATTATCAAAGAGATCGTCTCTCATATTACAGATCATTATCATTATGAAGAATTGCTGGATAGTGAGCGTAATTTCCGGGCTTTCTTTGAACATTCCCATGGATTGATGTGTACACATGATCTGGATGGCAGGCTGCTCACGGTTAATAATGCCTGTGCGTCCATCCTCGGCTACACATGTGAGGAAATGAAAGGGATGGCCATCGCTGATATCGTACCTGTTCAGTTTCATGAAGATCTCAAAGGTTATCTGCATAAGATCCGTTCGGAAGGGAAAGCCCACGGCATGATGGCGACTATCCATAAGGACCGGTCAATCGGTTCCGTATTATATAACAATGTACTCTTCCGCAGCCTGAAAGGGGAGACTTACGTCATCGGCAACGCTATAGATGTAACGGAAAGGCAGGTACTCGAACGTGACCTTAAACTGACCCGTGAGATCCTGGAACGTACCAGTGAGCTATCCCGTATCGGTGGATGGGAGGCTAATCTTACCACCAACGAATTATTCTGGTCTGACGTTACCAAAGCTATTCATGAAGTACCGGCTTCCTTCCAGCCCACAATGGCGGCTGCCATCGCTTTTTACAAGGAAGGACTTAGCCGGGATATGATCACAGCGGCCCTGCAGAATATTGTGGAATCAGGCATCCCCTGGGACCTGGAATTACAGATTATTACGGCCAAAGGGAAAGAGATCTGGGTCCGGGCTATCAGTAATGCCGAATTTGAAAATGGGGTCTGTAAAAGGCTGTATGGTACCTTTCAGGATATCTCTGCGTCCAAGGAGGCAGAAAGACAGCTGATCTCCCAGAAATCCAGCCTCGCCGCTGCCAAGCAACAGGCCGAACAAGCCAACCTCGCCAAGTCAGAATTCCTGGCGAATATGAGCCATGAGATCCGGACGCCGCTGAACGGGGTGATCGGATTCACAGAACTGCTACTAAAGACAGAACTCAACGAGACACAGCACCAATATCTGTCTATAGTTAATCAGTCAGCCAACGCCCTGCTAAGTATCATCAACGATATTCTCGATTTCTCCAAGATAGAATCCGGTAAACTCGAGCTGGATATTGACAAATATGACCTGTACGAATTCAGTAGCCAGGTCAGTGATATCGTTAGCTATCAGGCGCAGCATAAAGGACTGGAGATGTTACTCAACGTCTCTACCCGCCTGCCCAGGTTTGCCTGGTTTGATGAAGTCCGGTTGAAACAGATCCTGATCAACCTTCTTGGCAATGCCGTAAAATTCACGGGTAATGGAGAAATTGAACTCAAGGTGAGTCCGCTGGAGTTCCTGCCAGATAACAAGACCGGTATCCGCTTTGAAGTCCGCGATACGGGTATCGGTATCAAACCTGAAAAGCAACTGAAGATCTTTGAAGCCTTCCGCCAGGAAGATGCTTCTACCACCAAGAAATATGGTGGTACCGGACTGGGACTGACCATTTCCAACAAACTCCTTGCCCTGATGGGCAGTGAATTGCATATCACCAGTAATGTAGGTACCGGCAGCACCTTTTATTTTGATATCGTTTTGCCTACGGCGGATGCACCCCCTGACGACTGGGAAAGCCTTAGAAGAATTAACAATGTGCTCATTGTAGATGACAATGACAATAACCGCCATATCCTGAAAGAGATGCTGCTGATGAAGGGCATCAACTGCACAGAAGCCCGCAGTGGCTTTGAAACCCTCGAACTGCTCGCAAAGGATGACAGTTATGATGTCATCCTGATGGACTATCACATGCCTTACATGGACGGACTCGCAACTGTCCGGAAGATGCGGCACCACTTTGGCGTCAGGGTCCGCGAACAGGGAATTATCCTGCTGCATAGTTCTTCTGATGATGACCGTCTCGTAAACGCCTGTGAGCAACTGGACATCGCACAGCGGATGGTGAAACCGATCAAGATCCATGAACTATATAATAGTCTCTCTTTACTGATCAAAAAGGAAAAACGGCACAGGCGTCAGCAGGAACAGGTACCCGAACAGTGGATAGGGGGGCGCCTCAATATCCTGATCGTGGAAGACAATCCGGTGAATATGCTGCTTGCCACAACGGTGGTAAAACGTATCGCACATGACGCCCGTATATATGAAGCACAGGATGGTATAGAGGCGATCAGGATCTGTCGTGGTCAGTTACCTGACCTGATCCTGATGGATATACAGATGCCTGTTATGAATGGCTATGAAGCTACCGCCAGGATCCGTGAGATCAGCGGTGGACAGCGTATCCCGATCATTGCCCTGACTGCCGGTAACCTGAAGGGTGAAAGGGAGAAATGTATGGAAGCCGGTATGAATGACTTTATTTCCAAACCCCTGATCCAGGAGAAGCTGTTGGAGCTGTTCCGCAAATGGCTGACTGTGATCCCCGAAGAAGATGATGATCCTATGACCACAGAACAGGAGATCAAGGAAGAACATTTCAATATCGCCACACTGGAGGCTTATCTGTCGGGAGAGGACAAGGCAGTTTTAAAACAATTACTGAAACTGACGATCGACGAACTCAGGGTATCAGTCGCGGACTTACAGATGGCTGCGGCAGCTGTGGACATCCGGAAGCTGAACCGTATCGGACATAAGATACGCGGTACTTCCCAGATAATAGGGCTGGGTAAATTAGCCCGTATTGCCGACCAGCTGGACGGACTGGCCGTGAAACGGGAGCCGGAATTCAGCCAGCTGATGGAAGCCATGCAGACGGAAGCTGCATTGACTATACAGCTGATGGAAGAGCAGATGCAGAAATATGAGGGGAATTAGTCATTAGGAATTGAAAGGCAGCGGAGATAAGATGTTTGATATCGATAGTTTGACTGGAAACAGGGGGCCATAAAGAATGTCGTATTTTTCCAAACAGCGCATCTCCTGGAAGTGTAGCTTTGTATCCGGATAACATTTAAAAAATAGCAAGATGGTAAAATTCGGATATCTTATTCTGACTGTAGAAGATGTAGCAAAGGCAGTGGCTTTTTATGAGGCTTCATTCGGTTTCTTGAAGAAGTTTATCTCTCCTGACAATGATTATGCTGAATTACAAACTGGCGAAACTGCGATTGCCTTTATTTCTAAGGAGCTTGGACGTTCCAATTTAAAGAACGGCTTTATAGAAAGTAGCCTGCAGAATAAACCATTCGGCATTGAATTAGCACTTGTTACTGAAACGGTCGATGAAACTATTCAGCGATCTGTAGAAAACGGTGCTGTGCTGGTAGAAGCGCCGGTGCAAAAGCCATGGGGGCAAACAGTTGCCTACATCCGCGATATCAATGGTTTCCTGATTGAACTCTGTACACCCATGTCCGCATAAGCAAACACTTATCATAATAAAACAGCCGGCTCATTTTTTGAGCCGGCTGTTTTATTATAATGCCGCCACAACTGTAACAGCAGCAGGATTCACATTGTAAGACAGATATCTGCCCAATTCTTAATCCGCAATTACCAATTCCTGCTATCCTCAGTCTGCTGCGTTCACAAACTCATTAAACTTCTTTACATAACTCTTCTTCAACTGCTCCTCCGTATCTGCAAAGAAGTACCCATTATACCCACGGTCCAGCTGAACGAATTTTGTACTTTCCAGTTGCAGTTTCCTGGAATCCATCACGCCGATCAGTTTATCTTTATGAAAGGCCAGGACAGTACGGAATCCAGGAGACGGATCATCTGCAGCGCTTTCGTAGTTATAGTAATTAATGAAGGGAGCTATATTGTCCATAGATTCCAGCTGAAACTGTTTGATAAACGGTTTCATAGTTGCCAGTGTATGCTCCGGATGTTCTTTCAGGTACGCCGCCAGTGCGTTTTCAATAATAGAACCAGGTTTGAGTTTACTTTGTGCAACAGCCGCACGGATGATACCGGTGTTCACACCCTTATCATTTTTGTAGGTTGTCTCGATCTCAACATCCTGCAGCAGTTTTCCGACAGTTTTACCATTAGCTACAATGGGCGTTCCTTTCTTCAGCACAGTGCCTTCCTGTTGAGTGCTTTTGAGTTCAGTAGTCAACAGCGTGGCAGACCATCCCTTGTTCGGAATACCGGCTTCCAGTTCTACGTTGTCATCCACCTGCGCGATAGGTTTGCCGTTGATGCCATCCAGCAGTGTAACGGTACCGGCTGCCCTTTCTCTGAGGATCTTTTCAGGAAGGGTGTTGCCAGCTTCCGGAACAGGTGTTGCCGGTTGAGGCTTATCTTCCTTTACAGGCTTTTCTTCCTGCTGGACAGTGCTGTCTGCGTGTTGTTCGTGCTGCTGGTTCTCAACACAACCAGCCAGCAATAATGCTAACAAAAAGTAGGTATGATTTCTCATGATCGCTAAAATTAATAAATATAAACCTGTTTCAAAGTTTCCCTGCCCATAAATACCGGAAAGTACTGCATTTCTGCTTTCGCCGGATTCAGGTAGTAGTGTCCGGAGTAGCGTGGCAGTAAGGAAATGGTGAAGGTATGTTTACCCGCGGTCAGCTGCGTGCAGAAAATACTCACCTTGTCTTTGAAATGTTCACGATGTACTTCATTATTCAGATTATTCCAGTAGTTAACCTGTGATTTATCCTGATAGGAACAGCCAGCGGGGATAGGGATCTCCACCAGTACATAGTCAGCTGTCTGTTTTGCATCGACCGTTACTTCCAGTTGAATAGGCTGACCCGCCTGTAATGCTTCCTTGCGAAGGAGGCCGTCGGTAAGTACCGCTGTTACATCAAAAAGCCCGGTCTCTTTTTCCGGTTGCCTGTTCCGGAAACGCTGATAGGCGGTGAAATAAACTGGCAGTTTTCCCTGTTTGCTGATCTCGATCTTGCCGGCAGGAAGTGTATCCGTATACGGGAATCGGGTGATGTGTTTACCATTAATAGTGAGGGTTGCAGTGCCCTGAGCGGCATCTTCCATCACATCCGGCAGGATGGTTTCGAGTATCAGTGCCGACTGATAGGTGTTGTTCCAGTGACCATCCTTTCGTTTTTCCAGGAAGTAGTTGCGCATCTTTTGCAATAATGCATCGTGCCCTCCTGCCTGGCGTAGGATCTTATAGACCAGTAAGGTTCTTTCGATACTGTTGCTGAACATTTGCAGGGTGTCTTTGCCCCAGAAGGCATTGCCAAAAACAGTCTGCTGCTGTGTTTTAAGTAATGGGGTTATATTGACCGGTAATGCGGCTTTCTGCTGTAATGCAGTTACCCTGATGGTATCATATCCGTCTTTGTCTGCATGGGCTATAAGCGTGTCTATGTAAGTCTTATAGTCGATCTTTGCTTTCATTGTCGCCAGTACTTCGAGTATGCTGAGCGTATCCACACGGTCACTGGTATTGAGTGCTGTAGTGAAGTAACTGATAGCAGATGATTCCATGGCAGTCTGCACATATCCCTGCTCTTTAGCCATGAGCATTGCTTCCATCACGTGTCTGGTGACCCACGGCGACGGAGCCGCTTTTTTCCACCATCCCCACGCAGCACCTTCTCTGCTTTGTTGCAGCATACCGATGATGGTACGGATGTCCTTGTCTTTTTTAAACGGCTGTCGCTGGAACCCGGCTATTGTCTTCTCCAGCAGGAACGCTTTGAGTTTAGAGGCCAGTTGCTCATTACAGAGGTACCTGTAGTGCTGTACGTGTGCGATTTCATCCATCAATACCGGCAATACTGCTGTTTCCGCGTAAATGGTGACAGGCGTATTTTGTGGCGTGCGATAGGAGAGGGTGGTATCTCCGTTCAGGGCAGCGAATAGTCCGGCAGTTTCTGTTGTTCCCCGGGGGATTATTGGTATTTTCCTGTCTTCGCCATCCAGGTAATTGTCCCTGTTAACCGTGTACTGGATCCGGAGGCTGTCGCCGGACTTTACAGGTAGGAGCAAGGTGTCAATAAGCGCATTGCGGAAGCCGTCGGTGGCTGTCATATACAGACTGTCATTTACGGAGAATTTCCGTTGTACTGTAATGCTGTCAGTCGTATAGTTGATCGTTTTGCCGAATAGCTGTATTGTATCTCCATCTACTGCAAACGCTGGCATAGCAAGTGTGCCACTTAGTGTTTTAAAGGACCGGATCCAAGTCTGATCAATACCTGCCTGACGTTTGCCGCTCATGGCGATGGTCACTGCATTCCATCTGGTAACATCATCCGGGAAGGTGACCGTGAAGGATGTCTTACCATGGGCATCTGTTTTCAGCGCAGGCTGCCAGTAGCCTTCGTCTTTGAAGTTACTGCGAACAGCACTTTCCGGAATGCCGGTTGGAAGCTCCGCTGCGGACGGTAGCATAAAAGTATCCGGAAGTACAGGCTTTGGTAGTCTCATATGGTGAGCACCGTCCAATGATCCGGGATCGGCAATGATCTTCACACCTGCGGCTTTACCATACAATGCGGTTGCAAAATTTGTACTTATGCTCTCTGATGAGATAGTACTGATTGCATATCCGAGCGGCTTTTGTTCTCTTCTTATGCCCAGGGCGGTGACAACCACTTCATTCATCCTCAATTCGTTAGCAAGCATTCTTATCAGGAGGAGATCTTCTCCGTTCAATTGTTGCTCGACAGTTTTAAATCCTACGTAGGAGAATCTCAACGTGCTTCCGGCAGGTGCGGCGATTGAGAAGTCGCCGTTTTCATCCGTGAAGGTTGCCAAACTTGTTCCTTTTACAATCACCGGAACACCAATCAATGGTTCATTGTTGTCGTCGACTATTGTCCCCGTTACAACGTTCTTTCTATTGTCCGCGCCGGCTTTTAACCGGTCATAACGTAACAACAGCAGCTTGTGCATATCCTTATCGCTGGAAGGATCATATCTTACTGCTTGGCGCAGCTCCGCATCAAGATGTTTACTTTCCTTGTTAGGAGGATGGATCCGTAACGAGTCAAACCGGTAGTAATGTAAATAACCTTGTTTTACAGCTAAATGATCGAGTTGTACATAACTGTTGTCTTTCAGGAGGATGAGTAATCTGTAATAGCCTGTATTGATGCCCACAAATTTCCGTTGCACTGGACTCAGCATATACTTCTGCATGATGTCATGCTCGTTAAACAGGAAAAATTTTTGTATCCTGTTTTTCAATGTGTCTTCGTATTTCGCCAGGTCTATCTCAAGGTTATTCTCTCCGTTACTGCCGTTACGACGTTCAAACTGGTCAAGCCGGGCCAGTTCTTTATTTTCCTGTTCTCTTGTCAGGCTGTCAATAAGCGTTTCAGTCAGCACTTCATCAGAAAAATCTGTGTCATGGGTATTGTGGGACATGCGATACAGTCTATTTAAAGCCCGGGTCTGTTCCTTTTCTTTGATCACGCCGTCGTGGATATTGAATACGTAACCACGTTCCCTTTCGAACAACTGTGTGAAATGACCTTTTGCTTTGAGCATTGCCGGCGCCGCTATCATCGGACCAATCAGCAGTTCCTTACCATCGGTACCTGGGGTACTGCTGATATAATTGACATTGTATAATTTATTGCCTTGTTCGATATACACATGATCCTTATCGAACGTATTCTGTAACTGCAGCATATACCGGTTCACCATATCAAGTTCCTCTTTAGTGAGTGTATCAGGCATTGGGGTAATAGTGTATGCTTTCTCCTGTACCGCACTATCCACGCTGATAAATGATTTTACGCCCTTGGGTATATCCAGCTCAAAGCTGATCAGCTGGTGTTTTGTACGCATTTTTATAGCATGATGTCCTGCCTTGACCCGGAAGCTGTAAGGCGGCGCTGGTCTGGACATGCTGTAATATACAGGTACCTCATCAACATACAGGATGTGTACAGATTGCATACTACCACGCGCAAACACAAATGGCGCCATCTGCGTAATGCTATCTTTTGCCGGCTGTGTAGTGGTAAACAGCGGCGAAGGATGGGTAAAACGGAAGAACAGCATGCTGTCCAGTCCCATTCTGCGTCCATACTTCTCCCACTCCAGCGCCAGTTGCTTATTACCATAGGTATTACGACTCGCTGTAAGTGATAATTCACCATAAAACTTTAATCGCTTCAATGGTAATGAGAAGGTGGGTATATTGGGTGTATTGTTATCAAATTTACTGGTGTAGGCATAAGCCGTAATATCAGCGTTGGCTACCGGCTTGAGGTATTTATCCTTTACATCGATATTAATCGTGGTGGTTTGCCCGGGGAAGACGCTTGCCGGTATGTCTGTTGATACATGCAGCATGCCGCCTGGATCTGTCAGGAAGGCCGTTCTTTTAATGACTTTTCCTCCCCATACATATTGTACGTACACATGATATTGCTGGTGATGCTTTGTAGACGCCTGCCAGTCAAAAGACCTGTCATATCCGCGGAGCAATGTCTTACGACCTTTCACTACCGTGTACCAGAATGGTAGTTGTAACGGGTTCTCAATATGTAAGCTGGCGGTATCGTTAGACCAGTTTGTGTGTAGTCTTACTCCATCGTCTGCATCGCTGAGGTCATATCTGTTTCTGGCGTCCTGACCCGGGATGAGATAGAAGGATGAACGTGGATTGATCTTTATTGCCGCAGGTAGCGTAGTATGATGTCGCTCAATTGTATCAAACGGACTAATGATACCGTATATCCACACCCGTACTGATTGCTGCCCTTCATCTTTAGCGGTGATGTACAGGGTATCTTTTTTTGCGGCAAAACTATACCTGTTGTTGTTGTAGCTGTATTCGGCCTGCAGTGTTTGTGTCTTCCGCTCATTATTGCTATTGGTGAAAGTGCAGGATATCTCGTAGGTGAGGTCAGCCGCGGGGAAAATGGAATCCGGCAGCGTGATCTTTGTTTCTCCGATCTTGTCCATAGGACCGCTGTATTCCCAGAGCGTTTTTGGAATGAACACATCCTGTCCGTAAAATTTCGTGATCCCTGTTTTTTCCACTTTCAGTTGTAGCTGTCCATCCATTACGGGCAGTTTATTCTCATCCGTGGCCTTGCAATACACAGAGAGTGGTTCACCGCTATAATGGACTTTTTTATCCGTTCTTGCTTCAAATGTCAGTTGCTGTAGTTCATAATCTTCCAGTTTAAAACTACTTTGAAGATATACGCTACGTTTGCTGGCATATTCATCATCGCTCAGGGTGCCCTCATATGTAGAAAGGTCGTATTTACGACTGCCTAATGTCTCAAGGGATATGCTGTAGTCCCTGTCGATCCTGAGATTCATTTCGGGAGACAGTACAAACTGATAGTTATAACTGCCGGGATTTGCGGGAGAAAGTGTCGTGAGGATAGTGTCGACGTCATATGAATAGTCCATCAGCCTTACCAGTACCTGTTTATTTACAGGAGCGCCTTTCCTGTTGCTCAGAAAAGCTTTGAGCCGTACAGTATCTCCTGGCTTATATATCGGTTTGCTGTATACCACATAGCTGCCGTACCTGTTCCTTAGCGTATAATTATCCCGTTCTCTCCTGTGAAATAATGTAACGTAGCGGACCTTGTTAAAAAGCCTTGCCGGGAGGTGTTCACGGTAGCGGCTAACACGTTCGAGGTTGGCGCAGGTCAATATTCCCTGATACCTGACCTGCAATATACCGGGTTGGCTGTATTTTTCCAGCATCCATGATTGTGCCGCCGGATTGTAATGCAGCCTGCGTTTACCGACGCGCACATCTGCATCCCTGATGAGATCTCCCTTGAGATCGTGTAGCAGGATGATCAGATCTCTGCCGTTGTTCATGCTTTTTATCAGCACATTCCCGGCGTGCCTGAAGCTTGTTTGCAGCATGTCATTCTCTGCATATACCTGCAGGTAGTTTCCGGGGGGAAGGTTATTGTGGGGTTGGCCGTCATGCAGTACAGAATCTTTCAGTGTATGCAGATAAGAACCATTGACAGTATTAACACCATATTTATAAATACGGCATGTTTCTTTGTCGTTCAGCTCATATAAGTACTCATAAATGCTGGAACGACGGGCTTCCGATAGCGGACGTTGGGCTGTTGCAGACAAACAGGCTAGCAACAGTAACAACAGTGTTACTGGTTTCAAAGGCAAGGAATTAAATATAAGGTTAGGTATAGTCCCGGCGGCTAAGATAGGAGAAATATAGATATCTTAATTTTATCAGCTAACTTTGACAGATCAAATTGGATCAATGCACCTGTTTATAAAAAATATGGTTTGTAATCGCTGTATCCTCGTGGTACAGCAGGAACTGGAGAAACTGGATATACCTTACGCGAACATTCAGCTGGGAGATGTGGAGCTACAACAGGTGCCTGCACCTCAGCAGCTCGATGCACTGGGTAAGCAACTGGAGGCATTGGGGTTTGAGTTACTGGATGATAAGAAAAGCGCGCTCATAGAAAAGATAAAGACGACTATCATCCGCCTGATACACGGGAGTGATAATGAAGCGCTGAATACGAAGTTGTCCGTTATATTGCAGGAAGCATTAGCAGTTGATTATCATTATCTTTCAACGTTGTTCTCTTCTACAGAAGGCCTGACGATAGAGAAATACGTCATTCTGCAGCGTATTGAAAGAGTGAAGGAGCTCTTACAGTATGACGAAATGAACCTGAGTGAAATTGCCGACGATATGGGCTATAGCAGTGTGCAGCACTTGTCCCAGCAGTTTAAGAAGATCACGGGCATGACGCCTACGGGTTACCGCCAGCTGAAACAGAATGACCGGAAGCCACTTGATCAGGTATGAACACATCCCGTCATAATTATATACATATTCCCCATTATTGTATAACAATCCCCATCTGATGCCGTTGTAACTTTGTCAAAAGTTTGGACATGGCTACAGCAAACGGACATATAACAAAAGAGATCTTTCCTGTACTGGAGATGAGCTGTGCGGCATGTGCAGCCAGCGTGGCTACTATGTTGCAATCAACACCAGGCGTACAGGAGGCATCCGTCAACTACGCTGATCAGACGGCCCGCGTCGTCTATAACAGTGATAGCGTGACGCCTGAAGGCCTGCGGAACGTTATACGCAGCATTGGTTACGACCTGGTGATAGACACGCATAATCGCGAACAGGTGCAGGAGCAGGCGCAAAAAGACCATTACAGGGCATTGCAGCAGCGTACAATCGCCTCACTCATATTATCAGCACCGGTGGTATTGATTGGCATGTTCTTCATGGATATGCCTTATGCAAACTGGATCATGCTGCTTTTATCTACGCCCGTTATCTTTTACCTGGGGCGTTCTTTCTTCGTTAATGCATGGAAGCAGGCCCGTCACAGGAAAGCCAACATGGATACATTGGTGGCACTGAGTACAGGGATTGCCTGGCTATTCAGTGTATTTAATACCGTTTACCCTGCTTACTGGCATGCCAGAGGTTTGCATGCGCATGTATACTTTGAAGCAGCAGCTGTGGTAGTGGCATTTATATCACTGGGCAGACTACTGGAAGAGAAGGCGAAATCAAATACTTCCGCTGCACTGAAAAAGCTGATGGGGCTACAACCTGCGACAGCCTTTGTGGTAAGGGCAGGAAGTGCTACCGAGATACCGCTGAGTGATGTACAGAAAGGAGATGTGCTGCTGGTAAAACCAGGAGCGCGTATACCGGTGGATGGGCAGGTAGTCAGCGGCAGTTCATGGGTGGATGAAAGTATGATCACCGGAGAACCGGTACCTGCACTGAAAGAAACAGGAGGAGCGGTATTTGCCGGTACCATTAATCAGCAGGGCAGCTTCCACTTTACAGCAGAAAAGGTAGGTGGAGATACGGTGTTAGCGCAGATCATCCGCATGGTCAGAGAAGCGCAGGGCAGCAGGGCGCCTGTGCAGCAGTTGGTAGATAAGATCGCAGGTATCTTTGTGCCTGTTGTTATTGGTATTGCTATACTCACGTTTGTCATCTGGATGGTGGCAGGAGGAGAGAATGCATTTACGCATGGCTTACTCTCGGCTGTGACGGTGCTGGTCATTGCATGTCCTTGTGCATTAGGGCTGGCAACGCCTACGGCTATTATGGTCGGTGTGGGGAAAGGAGCAGAGCACAACATGCTGATCCGTGATGCGGAGAGTCTTGAACTGGCACATAAGGTAAATGCGCTGGTGCTGGATAAGACCGGAACTATTACCGAAGGAAGGCCCACCGTGACAGACAGTTACTTTGTAACTGTGGATGAGGCGGAAGCAGCTCAGCGTATCCTGTTGAGTATAGAACAGCAGTCGGAACATCCGCTGGCGGCGGCAATTGTACAGGCATTACAGGAGAAGGGCGTGACGCCGTTGCCTGCGGCTGCATTATCCGCAGTAGAAAGTATTACAGGCAAAGGTATCCAGGCAGTGTATCAGGGTGTGAAATACCTCGCGGGTAATCTGGTATTGCTACAGGAGAATAATATTATACCGGAACCGGCCCTGGCAAAAAAGATCAGCGAGTGGCAGTCAGCTGCCCGAACGGTGATCGCGTTTGCGGGAGAGAAAAAGATACTGGCAATCGTAGCCATAGAAGATAAAATGAAGGCTACTTCTCCGGCAGCGGTGGCCGCTTTACAGCAGCAAGGTATTACGGTATACATGCTGACGGGAGATAATGAGCATACAGCCGCAGCAGTAGCACGTCAGGCCGGTATAAAGCATTATAAGGCTGGAGTATTACCTGCGGAAAAAGCGGCATTTGTGAAGGCTTTGCAGGAAGAGGGTAAGGTAGTCGCGATGGCTGGAGACGGTATTAATGACAGTCATGCACTGGCGCAGGCAGATGTCAGTATTGCGATGGGAAAGGGAACTGACATAGCAATGGATGTGGCAAAAATGACACTGATCACTTCCGATCTGAATGTGATCCCGAAGGCACTGCAACTATCCTGCAAGACAGTCCGCACGATCCGTCAGAACCTTTTCTGGGCGTTTATCTACAATGTTATCGGTATTCCGCTGGCAGCGGGCGTACTGTTCCCAGTCAACGGATTTCTGCTGAACCCGATGATTGCAGGCGCAGCGATGGCATTGAGCTCCGTGTCAGTGGTGAGTAACAGTTTACGGTTAAAATGGTCAAAACTTTAATACGATAAAAATGGAACAGCAATTTAAAACGAATATCAAGTGTGGTGGTTGTATTGCAACTATAACACCTTTTCTGAATCAGGCAGCAGGAGAAAATGCCTGGAAAGTAGATACAGCAATACCAGAGAAGGTACTGACCGTATCTGCCGCAGGTGTGCCTGCAGATGCGATTATCGAGGCAGTACAAAAAGCCGGATTTAAGGCCGAAAAATTATAATCAGCGATAGTTTGTGTGTTTTACCGGACTGATAGTTATCAGTCCGGTTTTTTTATGTTACTGGGAAGAGGTTGGTACGAGTGTTTTGGATTAGGTGTAGTATTCATAAGGTAAGCTTTCTCCTCCGTTTCTCCTCCGTTTTAAAACGGAGGAGAAACGGAGGAGAAAGCTTACCTTATGAATACTATAGCGGTACTTCACACATACTGCCGGAACTGAGTGTTTTGCCTCGTTTGACGGAAATAACAGTAAAAGTACCGGTTGGCTCTTGCGATAGGCGGTGAGGTGTGAAGCTAGTACAGTAGGGCGTTTTACAGGATTATTGTCTGGTTGAAAATGCGTATTTTCCGCATCATTTTTTGGTGTAAATTCGAATTGTAAATATAAAGGCAGGAGCCAGTCGTTCGCTGCAACCATATCTGTAGACGTTAATTCCCTTCGCCGGTAAGCAAGCTTACCTGTTTCATTTAACCAGATGGATATTGTTTGAGTATTCGCGTCGTAAAGACGGGCGAATAAGACACGCTTTGTGTAGTCTTTTTATTAAACTTCCTAAAAATTGAAACATGGAAAAGATTTTATACATGATTTTCTTATTGCTGATGATAGCCGGGGGAGGAACAGGGCTGCTGTCCCGAAAGGCCCCGTTGCAGGTCCGCGCGCTGGGTGTTTCCTGCAATGGGAATTGTCTGTCGAACGCCGTGAACAATTTGATACCGACACTGGTTTTTGTGAAAATACGCCATATGGCATGCTTACAGCGACATCATCGGTATAATAATTGCACTGGGGTAACGTTATTTAACCGGACAGTAAACCCAGGACTATGTTACACTCCACCTGGAATAAATCTAAAAAACCTGCCAGCAGGATAAGCAGTTACTGCATGCTGGCAGGTATTGTTGCGATGGTAGCCTGCAGGACAAACCGTGGCTATGATCCGGCTCCGAGAATGGGAGCAGAATATCGTTTTGAAGAGGGACTACGTAAGGAAAAGAAACCTCAATATCTCTTCGATAGAAAGTCGCGTAAGGAAATGGCACAGATGGGATATCCTACTGGAGAGCCAAATCATGCACCTGCAGATGCAGGAGCCGCCAGGTCTGCGACAAATGCACCGGCAGCAGGTACGCCGGGGGCGATGCCGAAGGACAGTCTGCGTATGGATACCGTATTTAAGGTGAAACCCCAATAACAAGCCCGAATACATCTCTCCGGTTTAATCTGAATTAATTACGTTTTTAGGAATTTTAAAAAAATGTCCTCTATGTTAAAGACCTTGTACGCCACTGGCCTTTTCATGGCAGCTACTGCTATGTTTGCAGGTAAGGCAAATGCGCAATTGAAACGTTTCAGCATTGGTCCTTATGCTGAAATTGGTTCTCCAGTGGGAGATTTTAAGGACACACATAACACGGGTTTTGGTGGAGGTTTGAATGCCGACATCAAGCTGATCGCAGGACTTGGGGTAACAGGTTCGGCGGGATTCATGTATTTCTCCGGCAAGACGTATACGATCGATGATGGGCAGGGAGGACGACTATCTGTCAAGTCTGAAGCGATCAAGGCGTTGCCGGTAAGAGTAGGTCTGAAATATAAGTTCAGCATTCCGTTGTTGTATGCGAAAGTGGAAGGAGGTACGGCTACATTTGTCGGCGGAGATGCGGAAGCCTATAAGGGTACGGCGGGTATTTTCGCGCCCGGTATTGGTATTCGTGTATTGGGACTGGATGTACAGGCGAAGTACGAGATGTGGTTTAAAGATGGAACCAACAGTTTCTGGGGGCTGAAAGCCGGCTACAATTTTTAAATCGAAAAGGTAGTTGTACATAAAACGAAAGGCCCCGCTTCTGGCGGGGCCTTTACATTAGACCTGTAATTATTTTTTGTTCACTTTTACGGCTTTGGATTTCTTCGCGGAGGAAGTATCAGCCGGTAGGGCGGTAGCAGTATCCTTCTTAATAACTGCTGTGTCGCGTTTGGCAGCGGCAGTATCACTTACTGCGGTTGCTGAATCCAGTCTAGCTGCGAAACTGGTGGTGTCCCTGGTAGTAGCAGTGTCTGCTTTGATCGCTACTGTGTCTGCAGTCCTGAATGTTGCGGTGTCTGCTTTAAAAGCAAAGCTGGCCGTGTCTTTCAGTAATGCAGTGTCTTTTGAAAAGCTGACAGTGTCCTTGCCGAAGGCGGCCGTGTCACTTACAAAGCTGGCAGTGTCTAATCTGAAATTAGCTGTGTCCATTTTGAAGTTGGCCGTGTCTGGTGAGAAGTTAGCCGTATCTGCTTTGAAGTCAGCAGTATCCAGTTTGAAGTTAGCCGTGTCCATTTTGAAGTTGGCAGTGTCAAGGCTGAAATTTGCTGTGTCCATTGCAAAGTGCGCGGTGTCCGGTGTAAAGTTTGCCGTGTCTCTTACAAAGTTCGCGGTATCCAGTGCGAAGTTAGCAGTGTCTGCTTTTGTTTCCATTGCATTTACTGCGTTTGTCTGAGCCAGTGCGATTACTCCAAGGCCTGCCGCGAGGCCGAATCTCAATAATTGCTTTTTCATGGTTTTTCAATTTAAAATGGTTAAAAAATGAAAGATCTCAATAAAAGATGGTTGACTAGAATTCATCCAAAATCTTGCGAGAATACTCTAATGAAATGTTAAAGTGATTTAACTGTTTTGTATAGTATTGGTTATTAATTAATTATGTGATTTTCTTGTTTGAGTAGTTTTTATAAGCGCATTAAACTTTACTGGAAAAAGTAAGTCGCTATTAAATTGTTGATGTGGAGCAGTAGTAACAATACCGGGTACACGTTTTCACAATTTATAGATGTCCGTTATCTCGTTCGTAAAACGTTAACATTTCTCCGAAGCAAATGTTATTGTGTATTGCTTTTCTGCAGGCATGAAAATAAATGTCATTTAAACACAAAAAGTGCTTATAATTGTTGTAGATATTGATTATACAATGTATATTGTTCTAACAAATCCCGTTATGAAACGAATAAGCAAACTTGTGACCACAGCATTTCTTCTGATGACAGGGCATGTCTCCATTTCTCAGACGATGACACTTAAGGTAAACGGTCCGCAGTCGGAGGTACAGCCTACGATGTGGGGGATCTTTTTCGAAGACATTAACTTTTCGGCGGATGGTGGTATCTACGCGGAACTGGTAAAGAACCGCTCTTTTGAATTTACGGAGCCTATGATGGGCTGGAAAGAAGTGAAGAAAGAGGGGACAGGTAATGTGCTGATCGTGAACAGGGAATCGGGGCATGATGCGAATCCCCGGTACGCACATATCACGGTAGATGCCGCAAAGGGCAGCTACGGGCTGTTCAACGAAGGGTTCCGTGGGATGGGATTTAAAAAAGAAACGTTATATAATTTTTCCATACTTGCCCGCAGTACCGGCGGACAGTTAGTGGGTAAGCTGCTCCTGCTGGATGATAAGGGAGTGGTGATCGGTCAGACGACCCTTCCGGCAGTAGGCAAAGAATGGAAACAATATACAGCTACTGTGAAGACAGACCGCACTGTCGCCAAGGGGGGCATACAGCTGTTATTTGCCGGTAACGGTGCCCTGGATATAGATATGGTGTCTTTATTCCCGCAGGATACCTGGAAACAGCGTCCGGGAGGATTACGGAATGACCTGGTACAGTTGCTGGCAGACCTGCATCCGGGATTCGTTCGTTTTCCGGGTGGTTGTATAGTGGAAGGCCGTGATCTGGCGAACAGGTATCAATGGAAAAAGACAGTTGGTAAGGTAGAAGATCGTACGCTGATCGTTAACCGCTGGAATACCGAGTTCGCGCACCGTGCACCAGGCGACTACTTCCAGAGCTACGGATTGGGGTTCTATGAATATTTCCAGTTGTCAGAAGATATCGGTGCAGCACCACTGCCTATTATTAACTGCGGTATGGCATGTCAGTTCAACACAGGAGAGGTCGCTGCGGATGAAGACGTGGCTGTTTATATACAGGACGCCCTTGATCTGATAGAATTTGCAAATGGCAGTACTGCTACCAAATGGGGTGGACTGAGGGCAGAAATGGGGCATCCGGCACCATTTAATCTGAGACACCTGGGAGTAGGTAATGAACAGTGGGATAGTCAATATGTGGCCCGTTACCAGCGCTTTGAAGAAGTGCTGAAGGCGAAACATCCTGAGATAAAACTGGTATCCAGTGTAGGGCCATTTTCCAGTGGTGAACGGTTTGACTACCTATGGTCTAAACTGAAGCCTTCCAAAGCCGATCTGGTAGATGAACATTATTATATGCCGCCGGAGTGGTTCCTTAAGAATGCGGATCGTTATGATAATTACGAGCGTAAAGGGCCGAAGATCTTTTCAGGTGAATATGCGGCACATGTGAAAACGCCGAAAGGGCAAAAAGAGACAGATACCGCAGAAGGCCGTAATACATGGGAGAGCGCACTGGCGGAAGCCGCATTTATGACAGGCCTGGAAAGGAATGCAGATATCGTACAGATGGCATCCTATGCGCCGTTACTGGCACACGTCGATGCATGGCAATGGCGTCCTGACCTGATCTGGTTCGATAATCTCCGTTCTGTAGGAACACCTAACTATTACGTGCAGCGCTTGTTTTCTAATAACAAAGGTACACATACGATCCCGGTCACGTCGGATGGTCAGCCACTTACCGGACAGGAAGGCATCTATGCCAGTGCTACCATTGATAAAGCGGAACATAGGATTTTGCTGAAAGTAGTGAATGCGACAGATAGGGCGGTGACGTATAAAGTGGCACTGGAAGGTGCGGTTACCGCAAAAGGGGCGGCTAAGCAAACAGTATTGACAGCAAAGAACAAAACAGATTTCAATACATTGGAGGCGCCTTCTGTGGTCGTACCGGAAGAGCAGATCATCACGCCCGGAAAGAACAATGTATCCGTGTCCGTGAAAGCAAATTCATTGAATATAATTCAGGTACCGTATAAATAATTACGTTAGCTGGTCATAACCGGAAGGCGCGCTTTCTATGCAGAAAGCGGGTCTTCCGGTTTGTTATTCTCGTGCAGAGAAATTTTTTAAAAAATTTGCAGAAAGTATTTTTGTTTTCGAAAAAGACGTAATATTGCTGGAATAGAAACGTTGTTTGTTAGCAGTTTCTTTAACGCTTGAAAGTTGATGTGACCAGTTCTACGGTGTTAGTTTCAGGTATAATTTATCTCCCCTTATTTTACTGTTTGTTTTGCGCGAAAACGCGGTTGATAACAATGATCATATACTGATCAGTATGACTTTGTTATTTCATAATTGCTATGCCTTCAGCGAGTTGTAGTAAAAAAGCCGGTATTGTTATAAGTAATGCCTGCATTATTGTTAACTCATTATTTGATTTGCAGTGAAGCGTTATAAGTATGATTTAGTAGAAGTGATGAGAATGAATAAGGTTAGTTATTATTCATTTCATCTTAATATGCCTGACCACGAAGCATACTGGATTTACGATGGATCTTAAACCATCTTCCATCCGGATATAACCACTATGGCACGTTTATCAGCGACCGGCCTACCGGAAACGCAAGTATAACAGGTGTCTTCTTCGGATACGATCCCGCAGAGAAAGCATTGCGACCGGGCCCGGTCGAGGCGTTGCGGTATGAGTAGCATATCTCTGACGGATCAGGGCCTACCCGTCGCCGCTGCAAGCTGCTGTTCCACCAGTTCATTGGCCCGCTGCCTCAATACCGGATCTCCATTGGTCATTACCTTTAATAGCTGGCGGCACTCGTGCAGAAAGGTAGGTACGAAGTCATCCTCCGCCTTTGCAATATCGTTGGCATTATCGATGATGTCAGCGTATTTGATAATCTGGCCTTCCGGGCTGATATTACCCAGACGTGTCGCTTCTTTTTGTTTGCGTGCACGCCTGTTCAATGTTGGAAAGTTCTTTTTTACATAAACATCTGTCAACTCAATGGTGAGTGTCAGCGTCCTGGCAGCGTCTTCAGGAGATAATATGCTATGCAGGAAGACCGACAGCTCTTCCGCTGTTATGGCAGTATCTTCCAGTACGTCATGCAGCAGTGCCGCATAAAGTACCGGAAGGGCTGACGTATATTCCCTGCATAGTTCCATGACCCTGACAGGATGATTGATGTAAGGTTCGTCGGCAAATTTACGCCGCTGGTCGCCATGCGCTTCGCTGGCAAAGTGTTTAATCTGAATAAGTTGGTCCATTAGGATATAAGCATTTTTCTGCAGGCGGCAGCGCATTGTTTGCAGGCCTCCGCACATTCCTGGCAATGCGGATTGCTGTGTTGACTGCATTCGGCCGCGCACGCTTCGCAAATATCGGCACAAATTGAACACATTTGTACAGCGCTGGTACTTCCGAGGCTCATTAACTGGGCAGCAGCGTAACAGGCCGTCGCACATTCCATATCCAGCCGGATACATTTGGCCATCATTGTTACATCCTTTTCCGCTGTACAGGATGATGCGCAGTGATTACAGATGGCGGCACAACGAAGGCACATATCAATACAGTCTTTGTAAAAATGATAACCTGTTTGCATAGTAGATATTTATTGTGGTTAAGAATCTAAAAGCTTCTGTGCTAACTACTTCAAATACCGTACAAATCTTAGCAGGCATGCTCAGCCTATATTGTGAGAGAATTTGCTAATTTGCGCCGATGAAACATATATTTCTTTTCCATTGTTTGATCATAATGGGGCTTTCAGGCCTTGCGCAGCAACGCGCATTGGTGTTTCAGACTGATTTTGGTCTGAAAGACGGGGCGGTTGCTGAAATGAAAGGTGTTGTCTACTCCCTGTCGCCCGATGTTCCTATGTTCGACCTCACACACGAAATACCCCCGTATAATATCTGGGAGGCGGCTTATCGCCTCCAGCAAACCGCTCCTTACTGGCCACCCGGGACTGTATTTGTATCCGTGGTAGATCCGGGAGTGGGGTCAGCACGAAAGTCCGTCGTGTTAAAGACCAGGACAGGACACTACTTCGTGACACCGGATAACGGTACACTCACCCTGGTAGCAAAACAAATGGGGATCGCGGAAGTCCGGGAGATCAATGAGGCCGTGAACCGAAGGAAGAACTCCGGCGCCTCTTACACCTTTCATGGCCGCGACGTCTATGCATATACAGCCGGGAAACTGGCTGCCGGTAAGATCACTTTCGGGCAGGTAGGCCCCAGACTGCCGGATACAGTAGTGACTATTCCATTCCAGCGGCCGGAATATGCCCGTGATACGCTGAGGGGAAATATTCCAGTATTGGATGTTCAATATGGAAATGTATGGACGAATATCGATCAGCAGACCTTTGCCAGGTTACAGGCTGAACCCGGGGATGTGCTGAAAGTGGTGATCAGCAGCGGAGGCGAACAGGTGTACAGTGGCACCATGCCCTTTGTAAATACCTTTGCTGCAGTGCCGGAAGGAAAAGAATTATTGTACCTGAACAGCCTGCTCAATGTGTCATTCGCAGTGAATATGGGAGACTTCTCCTCCCGCCATCATGTGAAAAGCGGACCAGCATGGACAGTAGTGATCTGTCGGCAGTAGCCGGATTTTTGCTTATTTTTACCGCTTATTTTTTCTTAATCTTACAAAATTCAGATGCCACAACCGGATACTACAAATACGATGTTTCATCTGGCGGCAGACTTTATCAATCATACCAACCGCCACATTTTCCTTACCGGTAAAGCCGGAACAGGTAAAACCACCTTTCTCAAATATATAAAGGAACATACTACAAAAAGTACTGTGGTGGTGGCCCCGACAGGAGTCGCTGCAATCAATGCCGGAGGTGTGACGATGCACTCCTTTTTTCAACTGCCCTTCGGACCTTATGTACCTTCCGGTGCACATCTGTTCGGTGTGGATAACGGGGTGACTGATACCCATGCACTGTTCCGCAATATTCGCTTCAATCACGATAAAAAAGCACTCCTTCGTGAAATGGAGCTGCTCATTATAGATGAAGTCAGTATGGTACGGGCGGATACGCTCGATGCTATCGACGCCATTCTCAGGCATTTCCGTGGACAGCCCCTGCTGCCTTTTGGTGGTGTGCAGGTACTCTATATCGGAGACCTATACCAGTTGCCGCCTGTCATGCCGGATGATCAGTGGCAGTTCCTGAAGGACCATTATGAAAGCGTATTCTTCTTTCATGCAAGGGTCATGCGGCAAACGGCCCCGCTGTTCATAGAACTGAATAAGATCTATCGTCAGAATGAAGCTACCTTCATCAATCTGCTGAATGGTGTGCGTAACAGCACCCTGGACTGGGATGACCTGGAAGTACTGAACCAGCGCTACCTGCCGCACTTTACGGGCGATGATGAACAATATATCGTGCTGACCACTCACAACCGCCGCGCGGATGAGATCAATAATGCCCGTCTGGCAGCAATGCCAGGACAAATGTATACGTTCACCGGCGAGATAAAAGGAGACTTTAGCGATAAGGCGCTACCTACGGATATGGACCTTCGTATCAAACTCGGCGCGCAGGTCATGTTTATCAAAAATGATGTGGCAGAGGTCCGCCGTTACTTTAACGGTAAACTTGGTACAGTGACCGATATCCTGCCGGACGACAAAATCGTTGTAAAGCTGGCAGGTGGAGAAGATACACTCGTATTAGAGAAGGAAACCTGGAGAAATATCCGCTATTCCTGGAATAAAATGGAGGAATCAGTGGATGAAGAAGAACTGGGTAGTTTTAAACAATATCCGATCAGACTGGCCTGGGCCATCACTATTCATAAAAGCCAGGGCTTGACATTTGAAAAGGCGATCATTGATGCGGGTAATGCGTTTGCCCCCGGACAGGTATATGTGGCGCTGAGTCGCTGTACCTCTCTTGACGGACTGGTACTACATTCCCGCATACATCCCGGCGCCATCCGGACAGACCAGCAGGTGCAACAGTTTTCAGAGAACTTTCATAAGGAAGAGGAGCTGGAACTGCTGCTGGAAGGTGACAAGCTGGTTTTCTGGGCTGAGCAGTTGCTAAAGTTGTTCAGTGCGGAAAAGATGCTGGGAGAGTTGCAGCTGCATGCTGTCTGGCTGAAGGATAAGAAAATGACCGGGATGGAGAGTGCAGGGAACCTCAGTCGTAACATGCAGCAGAAAGCAGCGCAACTCCATGACGTCGGACTAAAGTTCCGTCAGCAACTGGAGCCTTTGCTGAAAGAGGTCCTGAGCACTGGTAATACTGCTGCGCTGAAGGAACGCATGGGAAAGGCTGTCGCCTATTTTACCAATGAGATCTATGAAGGATTAATTCAACCACTCAGAAGAGAAAGAGAACTGGTAAAAGGTATCGCCAAAGTAAAGAAATACGTGCTGCAGCTGTCTGGTATAGAACATTTCCTGTGGAACAGGTTACAGTTATTCGCTGACGCCAGCTATGGTAATGTGAAGTTTAACGAAGGGCTGCCCGACTATGGAAAGCTGCGCTGGCCTGTAGCGGAAGAGAAAGCCAAAGAAAAGGAGAAGGAAAAAGACAAAGAGAAGGAGAAGCCGGCAAAGAAACCCCGGGAAGCAGGAGATAGCAGAAGAGGAACGCTGGAGTTATACCTTTCAGGAAAAACGCTGGCTGAAATTGCAGAAGAAAGGGGACTGGCAGTCAGCACAGTGGAAAGCCACCTGGCAGATTGTGTGGCACACGATGAGCTAAAGATAGACCGCTTCATAGACGAAAAGAAGATCTCAAAGATATTGGTCCTGGTGAAGGAACTGGGAGTAACCGCTTCAGCGCCTATAAAGGCAAGGTTGGGAGATGAGGTGAGCTGGGGCGAGATCCGGGCCGTGCAGGCTCATTATCGCAAGGTAATGGAATAAGACGGGCTTTTCATTGCGAGCTTTGTCAGGTGACCGAACATCCTTATTTACACACGAGGGTGTATCAAAAATAAGCGAACGTTCTCGGCATCGCCTGAATGACCAACCGGTTCCATCGGTTCCCCGAATAAAAAGAGGGTGTATTATACCTTTGGGTACACCCTCTTCTTATCTGCATGAACTACTTCCTATGCCTGTCAAAGCGCGCCGTCTGATCGCTTTAACAGAGACCGTAGATTACTTAACGAAAGTCCACCACAGGCCTTTTCATCCTGTCTTCCTGCTCGTCACCTGTCAATAATCATCTCCCGACTGCATAAAAATCATTTTTCGATGGTGGTGTCCCTGTACATTTCCTTCCTGTCAAAAATGCCCTGCTAACCCGCTATATCACAATTGTTTTGTAATTTTGGAACAATCATTCTAAAAAGAAGAGCATATGGCCGACAGGAAATTAAGTCTCAGCGTATTAGACCAATCGCCCATCAGAAAGGGCAGCAACGCAGTGGAATCCCTGCAGGAAAGTGTAAAGCTGGCACAGCTGGCGGATCGCCTGGGTTTCACCCGGTACTGGCTTTCCGAACATCATAATACCCGTTCTCTGGCAGGCGCATCGCCGGAGATCCTGATAGCAAGACTGGCAGCAGCTACTAAACACATCCGCCTGGGATCAGGTGGCGTGATGCTGCCTAACCATAGCACATTGAAAGTGGCGGAGAACTTCCGTTTGCTGGAGGCCCTGTATCCGGGACGTATTGACCTGGGAATAGGCAGGGCGCCGGGCGGAGACCGGCTGACGGCGCATGTGCTTAATCCGTCCAATACCTTTGAGCCCAGGGATTTTGTGCAGCAGGTGAATGACCTTGAAGGATATTTATCCGACTCCAGTGAGCCCGGTACCGTGCATGAGAAGGTGAAAGCAATCCCGCATATTGATACGGTTCCGCAGCTATGGATGCTGACATCCAGCGGAGAGAGTGGTTTACTCGCTGCACGGCAGGGCTGGGCGTTGTCTTTTGCACATTTTATTTATCCTGTAGGGGGCCCGCAGGCGGTGAGAACATACCGGGAGAAATTCAAACCATCTCAGTTCCTAAGTGAACCAGCTGCCAGTGTGGGCATTTTTGTATTCTGTGCAGATACACAGGAAAAGGCAGATGAGCTACAGGCAATGATGGATTACCGGCTACTGAGTTTTGAAAAAGGCAGATTCGATCAGTTTCCTTCTTACGAAGAGGTGCGCGACTACGAATATTCAGATATGGAATGGCAGCGCGTGATGCAGAACAGGGGGCGTATGATCGCAGGAACACCTGAACAGGTAAAGCAGCGTATGCTAAAGCTTGCTGACGATTATGGTGTGAATGAGATCGTGGCAGCCACCATGGCCGAGAAGGTGGAAGATTGGTTCCGATCATATGAGCTGCTGGCAGACATATTCAACCTCGAACCGCGGGATGTTTCATAAAAAGGTGCTGACATTTACGTAGTATTTGCGGATATTGCGAATTGTTGTTCTTTTACTTACACGAACAGCAATTTAAATTCGTCTGTTTTTACCGCATGGAACAAAAAGATAAGGGAGTAGATCCGGTGACCTACCGGGAAGAATATCAGGAGTGGATGCGCTTTGCGTTGCAGGCTGCCGGTTTGGGTACCTGGGACATGGATCCGATCAACAAGCGTGTTATATGGGATGACCGTTGCCGTGAGTTGTATGGCTTTCCGGAAGGAAACGTCACCACCTATGAAAGTGTACTCACGTACGTACATCCCGACGATAAGGAGCTGGTGAACACCGCTGTAGAGAAAGCGATGGCAGGAGATGCCGGCGGTAAATATGATATAGAATTCCGTACCATTGGTGCGGCTGACAATAAATTACGCTGGCTGAGATGTATCGGACAGGCTTACTTCAATGAACAGCAAGTCGCTTACCGCTTTGCAGGAACAGCCCAGGATATCACCAAACAGCGCAAAAGCCGGGAAAGACAGGCGATGTTATTTTCCCTGGTAGAAAGTGGTTCAGATTGTATGGCGGCGTCAGATATCGATGGCCGTCTGTTCTATATAAACCCGTCTGGCCGGAAACTCCTGGGCATTCCATTGGATCTGGATGTATCGCTCCTGGAAGACAAAGACTTCTATGTAACAGATAGCTATCAGACCTTCAGCACAGATATCCTTCCCCTGCTTAAAGAAGGCCGGAAATGGGCTGGCAGGATCTACCTGAAACATTATCTCACAAAAGAAACGATTCCTTTTCACGCAGATTATACCGCTATCCGGGATCCCAGGACCCATCACATTATTGGCCGCGGAGCATCCCTGCGCGATCTCCGCCCGGAGCTGGAAGCCAAGAGAGAGCAGCAGAAACTGCTGGCGTTACTCGAGAACAGCCGCGACTTCGTAAGCCTTTCAAGTGATGATGGTTATGTGTCTTATGTGAATGCTGCGGGTCTCAAACTGCTCGGCCTGCAGACACTTGAAGAGGCAAAAAGGCACAACAGCGAATACCTGATGCCGGAGGAACGGGAGCGTCTGAAGGAGGTGGTGAACAAAGACCTCTTCAGCCGGGGACAATGGTCGGGCGAAATATTATACCGTCATTTCCGTACAGGAGAAGCCATCCCCGTTCATGGCACGACGATGCTGGTATACGATCCGGTAACGGGTATGTCGCAGGGGCGGGCCACTATTTCCCGCGATCTGAGAGAAGAGAAAGCATTGCGTCAGCGCATGATAGACAACGAGCAGGAACTGGAAAAGCTCGTAGAACAGCGCACCGGCGAACTGAAAAAAGCTAACATCGACCTGAATATCGTCAATCAGAACCTGGAGCAGTTTGCCTATGTAGCCAGCCATGACCTGCAGGAGCCGCTGCGGAAGATCAACATGTTCTCCGCACTGTTACAGGATAAGTATGCGAATGAACTGAATGAAGCGGGCGTACGCAATCTCGGTATCATCCGGAATGCGGCGACCAGGATGACCACCCTGATCCAGGACCTGCTGGCCTTTTCAAGAGTGTCCCGCCAGGATCACTTATTTGAAAAGGTAGACCTTCGGCAAACATTGGAGCAGGTCGTTGCAGACCTTGACCTGCTGATCCAGCAGAAAAGCGCGACGATCAACTACGATAGCCTTTGCACAGTGAACGCTATCCCGCTGCATATGACACAGCTGTTCCAGAACTTACTGAGTAACGCGCTGAAGTTCAGTAAGGCAGATGTGCCGCCGGTGATCAGTCTCACTTCCCGGATGATGGCGCCACAGGAAGTGGCCGAACATCCGCAGCTGCAGAATGGTACGCCTTATTGCGAAATAAAGGTACAGGACAACGGTATCGGATTTGCCGCAACATATGCGCGTAAGATCTTCGTGATCTTCCAGCGCCTGCATGGAAGGGGAGAATATGAAGGAAGTGGCATCGGACTGGCACTCTGTCAGAAAATAGTGATCGCCCACCATGGTATTATCTACGGAGAATCAGTCGAAAAGGAGGGCGCCACCTTTACAGTTATATTACCGGCGTACACTTGATTATATTTTTTTATATTTTTGCCTGAAATAACCGATCCTATCCTATGAGAAGATACTTCCTGCTGATGGCAGTCATAGCACTGAGCTTCGCTGCCTGTACAAAAGAATCAGGCGTTGGCGGTGGAACCACAAATCCGGGTGATACAACTACTACGCCCGGTTCCGGAAACGGAACAGGCGGAAACAAGGCTGATAGCGTAGTGACCTTTACCGATCTGAAATTCTCCCTGACTCCGGCCAGCGAAAGTTATGGTCGTGCATTCTCCTCCTTCAAGGGAAATGTATACCTGGACAACCGCATCCCGGATTCTATCGGTAAGTATATCGATATCTTTTTCAACAATTTCGGGTCAAACTCTATGTTCTTTGCCAGCCCGAATGATGAAACTGTTGACCTGAAGATACCTGGTACACTGACTACCCTGATACGTAACAAAGTGCCGTTAGACACCTTCGACGTAAGCGCTTTCGACACGATAATGCATGCTTCAACGATCAAGAAGCTGACCGTAAAGAATGACAATGAAAGCTTCGGTACCGGCGACCTGCCATGGATCGTATTCTTCCAGAATGGTTTTGCGAAAAAAGGCATCATCAAGGTAAAATCGATGAGTGCTGACTATATCGTGGCTGACGTGAAAGTAATGTACTGATAGTAAGATATTTATGCAGAGAGAATAAAGGCTGTTCACACACGGTGAACGGCCTTTTCTTATTTTAACCCAGTAGGAGTGTGTAGGATAGTTGCCCCATGGTGTTTGTTTAAATTTGAAAGGTTCCACGATTAAAACAAACAATTCCACATTTATGCAAGCTATTTTAGGAGTCTTCTTTCATTTCGTCGGAGGGTTCGCCTCCGGCAGCTTTTATATCCCTTTCAAGAAAGTAAAGAACTGGGCATGGGAAAGCTACTGGATCGTCGGTGGTTTCTTTTCCTGGCTGATCGTACCTTTCCTCGCCGCCTGGCTGACTGTTCCCAACTTCCTGAGCATTATCACAGCAACGGATAGCACCACGCTATTCTGGACTTACTTTATGGGCATATTATGGGGTATCGGCGGATTGACCTTCGGACTCGCTATGCGCTACCTGGGTATGTCACTGGGAATGTCAGTAGCACTGGGCTATACATCTGCCTTTGGATCACTGATCCCGCCAATTTACAGAGACCTGTTCACCAACGATACCTCCACCACATTTACTGCCATGATCCAGAGCCAGGGCGGTCTGCTTGTACTGGCGGGCGTTGTGGTTTGTCTGCTGGGTATTGCTATCTGTGGTGCTGCTGGTGTGATGAAAGAAAGAGAATTGTCAGATGATCAGAAGAAGGAAAGTATACAGGAGTTCAATCTGCGCAAGGGCCTGATCGTGGCCACTGTCTCCGGCATCCTGAGTGCGTGCTTCAACTTCGGTATCGAGGCGGGTAAACCTATGGCCGCCATCGCAGTAGAACAGGGCAGCAATCCCTTATTTCAGAACAATGTCATCTTCGTGGTACTGTTGTGGGGCGGCCTCACAACTAACCTCTTATGGTGCCTGCTCCTCAACGCAAAGAATAAAACGTTCGGAGACTATACAAATAAAAACACGCCGTTACTGGGCAACTATATTTTCGCTGCCCTGGCAGGCACTACCTGGTTCTTCCAGTTCTTCTTCTACGGTATGGGTGAAAGTAAGCTGGGAAATGGTGCCAGCTCATGGATACTCCACATGGCATTTATCATCATGATATCCAGCCTGTGGGGTATTACGCTGAGAGAATGGAAAGGGGTAAGCCGGAAGACTTTCGCTACAATAGTTGCCGGTGTAGCAACCATCATGCTATCCGTGATGTTGGTAGGATATGGCAACTCGATTTAACAATATAAGCGCATCGTTGTAATTCAATTTAAATAAGATAATATGTCGGTTTCTTCCTTAACAAACTTTAAACATGTAAGCTATCTCTGGGATGAGCAGAAAGCCGCTGAACTGGCGGGTGATGAAGTAGCATTGCTGATCTACCGTTCAAATTTGCTGGGAGCTGACCTACGGCTCACCAATTATGGTGGTGGCAATACTTCCTGCAAAGTGATGGCCAAAGATCCGCTTACTGGTAAACAAACGGAAGTCATGTGGGTAAAAGGTTCCGGGGGAGATCTCGGAACATTGAAACGTAGCGGACTGGCTGCGTTGTATGTAGACAGACTGCATAGCCTGGAGAATATCTACAGAGGTATTGCGCATGAAGATGAGATGGTGGAATTGTTCAATCACTGCATCTTCGATCTGAGCTCAAAAGCCCCTTCAATTGATACACCATTACACGGTTTCCTGCCGTTCAAACACATTGATCACCTGCATCCGGATGCAGCTATTGCAATTGCTGCCGCAAAGGATGGTAAACGTATCACGCAGGAACTGTTTGGAGGTACCATCGGTTGGGTACCCTGGCAGCGCCCTGGGTTTGATCTGGGTTTACAACTCAGACAATGTCTGCAGGATAATCCGGGTATCAGAGGTATTATGTTAGGCTCACATGGTTTGTTCACCTGGGGAGATACCGCATATGAAAGCTATATCAATACACTCGAGGTAATTGAGCGTTGTGCCGCTTACCTGGAAGATCATTATGGTAAAAAAGGGCCAATATTCGGTGGCGCCCGTATCACTTCTCCCGCGCCGGAAGTCCGTAAGAAACAGGCCGCTGCACTGGCGCCTGTGCTGCGCGGTCTGTGTGCTGCTCATACCCGCATGGTTGGTCATTTTACTGATGATCCGCGTGTGCTGGAATTTATTAATTCCAAAGATCTGGAAAGGCTGGCGCCATTAGGCACCAGTTGCCCTGACCACTTCCTGCGTACAAAGATCAGTCCATTGGTATTGCCGTTAGAGCCGCAGGCTTCACTGGACGATGCTGCAGCCGTTAAACAGCAACTGGAGCCATTATTTGCGGCTTACCGGGAGATGTATACCGACTATTACAACACCTGCCGGCATCCGAATAGTCCGGCGTTACGCGATCCTAATCCGGTAGTGATCCTCTATCCGGGTATTGGTATGTTCACCTTCTCAAAAGATAAACAAACGGCCAGGGTAGCGGCAGAGTTTTATACCAATGCGATCAATGTCATGAAAGGTGCGGAAGCGATCTCTGAATATACGGCATTGCCCAGACAGGAAGCGTTTGATATTGAGTACTGGTTGCTCGAAGAGGCGAAACTGCAACGTATGCCAAAGCCGAAAGCATTATCCGGCCGCATCGCCCTGATCACCGGTAGTGCGGGTGGTATTGGTAAAGCCATCGCTAAGAAATTTGCGGATGAAGGTGCAGTAGTCGTGATCAATGATAATGATGCCGGCCGTCTGCAATCTGCAAAAGAAGAATTTGCAAAACAATATGGTAATGATGTATTCACTACTGCCATTCTCGATGTGACAAAAAGCGCCGATATACAGGCTGCCTACGATACAGCCAGCCTGGCTTTCGGTGGCGTGGACATGGTGGTGAACTGTGCCGGTCTTTCGATATCGAAACCGTTGGAAGCGCATACGGAGAAAGACTGGGACCTGCTGTACGATGTGCTGGTAAAGGGCCAGTTCCTCGTGACACAGGCAGGCGTGGAAGTGATGCGTAAACAGGACCTGGGGGGAGATGTCATTAACATCGTCAGCAAAAATGCCCTGATGAGTGGTCCGAACAATGCGGGCTATGGTTCTGCGAAAGCAGCACAGTTACACCTGAGCCGCCTGAATGCAGCGGAACTGGGTAAAGACGGTATCCGGGTGAACGTTGTTAATCCGGATGCGGTAATTGCAGATAGCAAAATATGGGAAGGCGACTGGGCTGCCGGCCGTGCGAAAGCTTACGGTGTCTCTGTAGAAGAATTACCTGGCTACTATGCCAAACGTACCCTGCTGAACCAGGTGATATTACCGGAAGATATCGCCAATGCCTGTTTCGCGGTAACCGGAGGATTACTTGGTAAGTCTACCGGCAACGTGATCAATGTAGACGGTGGGGTTGCTGCCGCCTTCGTAAGATAATGACATAAGTTGTTCAGTACATACCCCTAATCATTGAGACAACACATGCCGCTGGCTCCTGCCGGTAAGGCATGTGTTGACAATGATGGGCAAGATGCTGCCACTTAGCAAAACTTTTCCTAATTTACTTAAGACCCAAACCACCCGTTATGAATATAGAAAAATTCCAGATCGCTGCTTTCAACGATTCCCACATACAGGCGCATGCGCGCAACTTTGAGCATATTGCGGAAAATGTTTCTGACATCCAGGATATTATCCAGAAGCTGCAGGATTTTCAGGTAGCGATCCCGAGCTGGGCGCTGGGTACGGGCGGCACGCGTTTCGGCCGTTTTTCCGGTGGTGGAGAGCCCCGTAATATCGAAGAAAAGATCACAGACGTTGGTTTGCTGCACGCCCTCAACAGGAGCAGCGGCGCTATTTCTCTGCATATTCCCTGGGATATCCCCGAGAATGCTGCCAGCATCAGGGCATTGGCTGCACAGCATGACATTCGTTTTGATGCGGTGAACTCCAATACTTTCCAGGACCAGCCAGACCAGCAGTTCAGCTATAAATACGGATCCCTGCATCACACTGATAAAGGTGTGCGCAGACAGGCCGTGGAACACAATATAGAGGTGATCAGATACGGTGTGGAACTGGGCTCCAGTGCCCTTAGCCTGTGGCTGGCAGACGGCTCCTGTTTTCCCGGTCAGCTGAATTTCAGAGGCGCATTCAAACGGACACTGGACAGTCTGCAGGAGATTTATGCCGCCCTGCCTGATGCCTGGAAACTCTTTATCGAATACAAAGCGTTTGAACCTAATTTCTACTCTACCACGATTGGCGACTGGGGGCAGTCCCTGTTGTTCGCCAATAAACTCGGCCCCAAAGCATTTACTCTTGTTGACCTGGGGCACCACCTGCCAAATGCCAATATCGAGCAGATCGTCTCCTTATTGCTTATGGAAGGTAAACTGGCCGGATTCCATTTCAATGATTCAAAATACGGGGATGATGACTTAACGGTAGGCAGCATCAATCCTTATCAGCTTTTCCTGA
Source organism: Chitinophaga agri (assembly GCF_010093065.1). Classification (NCBI taxonomy): domain Bacteria; kingdom Pseudomonadati; phylum Bacteroidota; class Chitinophagia; order Chitinophagales; family Chitinophagaceae; genus Chitinophaga; species Chitinophaga agri. The sequence continues at coordinate 103,215 of NZ_CP048113.1, forward strand.
TCTTCAATGAACTGGTAGAAGGCATGGATGCCCGCGGCATGAACCATGCAACGGACCTCGGCTGGATGATAGACGCCTCGCATAATGTGAAAGACCCGCTGGAAGACCTGCTGCAATCTGTAGAAGCGATCATGATCGCTTATGCACAGGCACTACTGGTAGATACCAAAGCATTACAGGCCGCACAGTTGAATAATGATGCCGTAGCTGCACAGGAGATCCTGCAGGCAGCCTACCGTACGGATGTTCGTCCGTTGGTGGCACAGGCACGCTTACTATCAGGAGGTGTTTTACAACCAGTGGCGTTCTACCGTGAGCATAAGGTAAGAGAAGGACTGATAAAAGAGAGAGGGCTTAAAACCGTAGCCACAGGACTTTAAACAATCTGGAATTAAAGCCGCCATTTATAGGTATCCAGCTTTGTAAATGCTGGTTTTATTCTAATGAGCATACACAATTCATAATTGCTGCTTCTTAGCCAGTGGTCCGTCTTTTCATACAGCCCAATTCTTAATTTCTAATTCCTGATTATTCATGCGTTGCATTGCCGTACTTGATATTGGTAAGACGAATAAGAAGATCTTCCTCATTGATGAACACTACCGCATCGTCAGGGAGAGTGGCACCACTTTCCCGGAAACAACCGATGAAGACGGCGATCCGTGTGAGAATATTACGCTGCTGACCGCCTGGGTAAAGGAAAGCCTCTGCGAGCTGGTGCGGCTCCCGGAATACACGGTCGTCGCCATTAATTTCAGTACTTACGGCGCCAGTATGGTCTATCTGGATGAAGAAGGACAGGTACTGGCGCCCCTTTATAACTACCTGAAGCCATATCCCGCAGGCATGCAGGAGCAGCTGTGCGAAGGTAGCGGCGGACTGGAACAGGTGTGTAGTGATACCGCCTCTCCGGCATTAGGCAGTCTGAACGCCGGATTACAGTTATATCGGATCAAACAGACCCGACCTGCCCTTTTTGAAAAGATACGCTATGCCCTGCATCTGCCGCAGTATGTCAGCTTCCTCGTAACAGGCCAGCCGCTGGCCGATATCACCAGTATCGGATGCCATACCATGTTGTGGGACTTTGCCAGGCAGCGGTACCATGAGTGGGTCGTGAGAGAAGGACTGGCAGATAAGTTTGCCGCAGTATTTCCTGGTAACCGCGTACTGCCGGCGTCCATTGCCGGAAAAAATTATATGGCAGGTGTCGGATTGCACGACAGTTCAGCAGCACTGATACCTTACCTGTCGAGCTTTTCAGCGCCCTTTGCGCTGATCTCCACCGGTACCTGGTGTATCACCCTTAACCCCTTCAATGATAGTCCTTTAACACCGGCCGAACTGGCGTCAGACTGCCTCTGTTACCTTACATATGAAAATCGACCGGTGAAGGCGGCAAGACTCTTCGCCGGCAATGAACATGAGCAGCAGGTCAAAAGGCTGGCAGAATATTATCAAACACCGGTAAATTACTACCAGCAAGTCGTATTTGACCCCGCTATATTTGCTCAATTGCTCGTGGTATCTCCGCAACAGGAAACGCCCGTACCTGGTATGGGACTGTTGCAGGCTTCCCGCTTTGCAGAAAGGTCAATGACGGACTTTGCCAGCTATGAGATCGCTTACCACCGTTTGATGATGGATATTATGGAACAGCAACAGTTTTCTGCATCGCTGGTGATAACAGGCACACCGGTAAAGCGGATCTTTGTAGACGGTGGCTTCAGCAGGAATACGGTATATATGCATCTGCTGGCGGCAGCTTTCCCTCACATGGAAGTGTACGCCGCCTCTGTAGCCCAGGCTACCGCAGTAGGCGCCGCTCTCGCTATACACCGGCACTGGAATACGCAACCGTTACCAGCCGATCTCGTAGAGATGAGACATTACAGCCACGGCTCGATTTATATTTGAACAAGATGAAAGTAGGACTATTCATACCATGTTACATTGATCAGTTTTATCCGCAGGTAGGTATCGCCACGCTATCACTACTGGAGAAACTGGGATGTGAGGTGGTATACCCGCAGGGTCAGACCTGCTGTGGTCAACCCATGGCCAATTCAGGATTTGAACACCTGACCTCCGGATGTAACACGCTCTTCGTAGATCATTTTCAGGATTTTGATTACATCGTAGGACCCTCCGGCAGTTGTGTATTGCATATCAAAGATCATCTGCATGTACATGGCCGCGAGGACAAGGCTACGCATATCCGTCAGCGTATTTATGAGCTGTCAGAGTTCCTGACCGATGTGCTCAAAGTGGAACACCTGCAGGCCAGATTTCCGCATAGGGTGGGTATTCACCAGAGCTGCCACGGTCAGCGCGGATTAGGTATTTCCCAGATGAGTGAACTGGTGGCCGCTCCGTTCTCCAAGCCGCAGCAGCTGCTGAAGATGGTAGAAGGACTGGAACTGGTAGAGCTGAAACGAACGGATGAATGTTGCGGTTTTGGCGGTACCTTCTGTGTCTTTGAAGAAGCAGTATCCGTGAAAATGGGTAAAGACCGTATTGCAGATCACGTTAATAATGGCGCAGAATATATCACCGGAAACGATGTCAGTTGCCTGATGCACCTGGAAGGGATCTTGAAACGGCAGCAGAGCAATGTGAAAGTATTGCACATCGCAGAAATATTAAACGCCAGCATAAACTAATTAAGTAGGAATTAGCATTAGGAATTGGTAAGTCGTCAGATGGAAGCAGACTTTAGACAATCTACATGGTCGCATGCTATTCATCAATTTGATGACGCTCTCTACGCTATTCCTGATTCCTGATTCCCGATTCCCAATTCCTAATTTTTTCGAATGGAACATAAACATCAGGAACACGCCGCTCTTGCAGATACCTTTAACGCCAACGAACCCCGCGTGAACTGGCATGACGAAACCCTCTGGTGGGTACGTCAGAAACGCGACCGTATGGCCTGGAGTCTTCCGGAGTGGGAGGAACTGAGAGAAGCGGCTTCCCGTATCAAGCATAATGTGCTGGGTAACCTGCATGACTATCTGCTGGAGTTTGAAAAGAACGCTGTGGCCAATGGTGCAGTGGTGCACTGGGCGGCAGATGCAGCCGAACATAACAAGATCGTACTGCAGCTGTTACAGGAGCAGGGCGTGAAACGGATGGTGAAGAGCAAATCCATGCTAACCGAAGAATGTCATCTGAATCCTTACCTGGCAGAACATGGTATTGAAGTGGTGGACACCGACCTGGGCGAGCGTATCGTACAGCTGGCCAAGGAACCTCCCAGTCATATCGTGCTGCCCTGTATCCATAAAAAGAAAGAGGAGATAGGAGAGCTGTTCCATGAACATCTTGGCACGCCTGCGGGTAACGCCGATCCCAAATTCCTTACCGCGGCTGCCCGCCAGCACCTGAGAAAAGAGTTTATCCAGTCAAGGGTGGCGATCACCGGTGTGAATTTCGCGGTAGCAGAGACAGGTGAGATGGTAGTTTGTACCAACGAAGGGAATGCCGATATGGGTGCACATCTGGCAGATGTACACATTGCCTGTATGGGACTCGAAAAGATCATCCCGCAGCGTAAACACCTCGGGGTATTCCTGCGTCTCCTGGCGAGAAGTGCTACGGGGCAACCCATTACCACTTACAGCAGCCATTTCCGCAAACCTAAAGCCGGACAACAGTTACATATTGTACTCGTAGATAACGGTCGTAGCCGTCAGCTGGGCAGGGAAGATTTCCGCAACTCACTGAAATGTATCCGTTGCGGGGCCTGTATGAATACCTGTCCTGTATACCGCCGGAGCGGAGGCCATAGCTATCATAATGCTATCGCAGGACCTATCGGCTCTATCCTGGCGCCTAACCTGGACATGAAGGAATATGCCGATCTCCCTTTTGCTTCAACCTTATGTGGCTCCTGCTCAAATGTATGTCCGGTAAAGATCGACATCCATCAGCAGCTCTATAAATGGCGGCAGGTGATCACCAAGGAAGGATATACCGGGAAAACCAAGGCTGCCGGTATGCATGCCATGAATATAGTCTTGTCTAAACCAGGATTGTATAAAACTGCTGGTGGTGTAGGCCGCTGGGTCATGCGTACTTTCCCTGCTGTGGTGAATAATGGCATGAATCCCTGGTACAAACAGCGCGAAATGCCTGCGCCTCCGAAAGACTCATTTGCCGACTGGTACAAGAAGAACAGGAAGTAACCGTTCATCAGGGCGTCATTCCAAATTGATCATTTTTTAATTACACTTATGTCACGCGAAGCGATACTCGCCGCTATAAAGAATAATCAGCCTGCATACCAGGAATTACCTGACCTGTCTGGCTTCAGCCATGCAGGCGCAGGAGATCCTGCCGCTTTTAAAAAAGTGGTGGAGTCCCTCGGCGGACAGGTATTCGAGATTGCTTCATTCACAGAAATACAACCGCTGGTAGCGGAACATTATACCGACCTGAGTAAGGTAGTGGCCATTGAGGATGCGTATCTTCCGGGTGCAGCTACCGGCTGGCAGACAGGCGACGGCCGTCAGCTGGAACAGGTGGACCTGGCTATCATTCCCGGGCAGCTGGGCGTCGCTGAGAACGGGGCTATCTGGGTGACGGAAAAGGAGATGGAAGTAAGAGTACTGCCATTCATTACCCAGCACCTGGCCCTGGTGATCAGCAAAGATGCGATCCTGCCTACAATGCACGATGCCTATGCGCGTATCGGAGGACCGGAGAACGGTTTCGGTGCATTCATTGCTGGTCCGTCAAAAACAGCCGACATTGAGCAGTCGCTGGTCCTCGGTGCGCATGGCGCAAAGAGCCTGACTGTCTTTATCATCGGATAACCCATTATTCCATGTTATGAAGATCGCTTTTAAAATGCAGCTCAAACCAGGCTGCAAAGAAGAGTACCGTAAGCGCCACGATACCATATGGCCCGAACTGAGCGTATTGCTGAAAGACAATGGCGTCAGCGACTATACCATCTTCCTCGACGAAGAAACAAACACCCTGTTTGGCGTGCAGCAACAGGCAGGGGGACGGTCATCGCAGGATCTGGGTGCCTTGCCTGTTGTGCAACGCTGGTGGGCCTATATGGCCGACCTGATGGAGACCAATGAAGACAATTCACCGGTGACGAAACCGTTGGTACAGGTATTTCATATGGACTGATCATCTCCTTTCCAGTATAAACTGGATATCGTCTATCACATCACCTTCCCGCTTGGCGCTGATATGGATATCATAAGCTGCCTGCTGTGGTTTCATCTTCAGTTTCTTCATCTGTGCCGGGTCAGGCTGAATAACATAATCGCCCGGCGGTAGTCCCATATAGTTGAAATACCCGTCCGATTCCGTCAGGATACATTTTACCAGCGTACTGTCTGATTTATAAATGCAGATCTTAATACCCGACTGCTCCTTCAGCAGGGTATCTTCCCGCAAACGTACCGTACCTGCCACTTCTCCCATTACAGATACGGGTACATCTACACGGCGCAGCTGATTCGGCTCTATGGTGACGCGTATGGTGGGTTTGCTGATCTGCCAGGATACACTCTCAAAGCCTTTGGATTCCAGTTCGAACAGGTACGCGGCGTAAGGCTCCATATCCATGATGCAGATGCTGGTATCCTTGAGATTACGCATCATTCTGCCGCCGTTATATTTTAACTGCAGGCCTTCCACTCTGGGCTCTCCTTTATCAAACCGTTCATTGTTGTTGAGGTCGAGGAATGGCACAAATACAATACCTCCTGAGCCAACGCTGGAGCGGTGATATGCACCGGAATAACCCGAATTCCCATCATGGATGATACTGCCTCTGGCTGATTCCACCAGTGTGGTCAGGTTGTTATTGCGCCACAGCGAAAAGCCGATCTGTGCAAAGGAAAAATCATAGCGCAGCCCTATGCCATAGTTAGTGATATTGTTACGGTAGTTCTTCTCATAGGAGACGTTCAGATAGCCGTTCTTAAAGAGATATTTTCCTGCCTCTGCACGTACCGCCATGAAGCGCTGACTGTTGTAATCATATTGTACCTGTGGCGTGAACAGGATATTGCCGGGCACCCGGAATGTCAGGGCCAGATTGCTGTATACAAACGGGTCCTCGTCTTTCATAAAGATCGCGTAGGTGGACAGACTGGTTCCGATCCTGTACACTGCACCTGATACCAGCCATTCTGTAGTCGTATAATGGGATCCGGGCAGGATGATCTGGTCGACGGTGAACCGGTTGAAGACAGAGAAATTCTTCGAAGTGAACGGTTTGGATATAACCGCTTTCCGTTCCTCCAGCCAGTTATAGATGATGGCCGTCTGTCCTTTTTTAAACTTCGAATAACTTAGTTCTGCCTGCCAGTTGTTCTGGCTGCGGTAACTCAGGATGCCTCTTCCCCTGACACCATAGGTGTATTCCCCCGAGAACAGCAGGTTGGCTACAAGGCGGATGGAGGTCGTCACGAAGGGCAGCGTATTGGCCTTTCTGATGGACGAGAGGTACTCAACGCCTGCGCCGACGGTAATGGTATTGGTGATGCCGTAGCTGGCCTGAATACGGCCTAATTTGCTGTTTACAGAGTCTTCTGCCACACCTGCACTGGCGGTGTACTCAAATTCACGGGCGGGCAGGAAATTGAAAGGAATATTGATGTTCTCTTCGAGGAATCGCTCCTCCCCCCACGGACCGTAGAATCGCAGCCTGATCTGTGAATTTCCGTATACCAGCGGTACCTGGAAGGTATAAAAACCAGCGGCATCAGCTACGGTATAATCAACCAGGGCATTATTGATATAGAGCTCCACTGTCCACCCGGGATCTGTAAAGTTACTGAGGGTGTAGGTGCCATAGGAACGACGGTATGTAGTTGGGGCATTGGTGACCTGTACACCAACCACCGGCGCATACAGCGAGGAGATGGTAGGGGTGAAGATCTTACCGGCAACCACCTGTCGCAGCCACTTTCTGTCATTGTTAACGAACCGTAACCGGTAGTACTGCTGCCGCTGATCGAAAGGACGGATGATACTACTGTCAGGATGTATTGCTTTTAACTGCTGCCGCGCATAGTTGTTGTAGTTCAGTGATACGGTAGCTTCCCCTCCGGCAAACGTACCTCCCATGGTCAGGTTCAGCCAGGTGTCATTGACACTCTGTAAACGCTGGGTAGATACGACCGACCAGTCTGCCATACCGAATTTGAACAACTTTTTGCTTCGTCCGATGGTCGTGTCAGCAACAATATTCCCCTTCAGTTTATTCAGGTTGCGATAAATGAGCTGTTGCCGCATCTCCCGGATGGCAGGTAACTCTACCTTGGAACTTACCTTAACAGATAAGCTCCGGAAACTGAACTGACAGTCCAGGTTAAACACGCTGGTGAAATAGTCTGTACGCAGGTAAAGCCCTGTTTCCATTTTCACCAGGTCGTCAGGCTTTACGTTGAAGACTTTATCCCGGAAGCGGATCACGTTATTCTTTTTATCGATCAGGAACCCGGCATCCTGGGTGATGAAGAAACCGGATAACGAGTCCAGTGTTTCCGACGTCATATTACGGATCTTCAGAAAGTTGAATACATCCGTAATCGAGAGATAGGCAATTTCATCTTTCACCACAGCAGGTATCTCAGCACCGCCTAAGCCCTGCAATATCACCATGATGGAAGTTTCGTCATATTTGGGGTCTTCGTCATTATCACCTTCTTTGTCTTTTGCATACATGGGGAGTGCACACGCTGCCAGCAGCAGTATACAGACTGCTTTGCCGCAATGCCGCAACAATGGAATAATATGGATAGTAATGCCTGTCATTAGCGTTTTATTCCTGTATAAATGTGACCGAAAACACGCCGCTGTAATTGCCCGCCGGATTCGCCGGTGGCGGCCCTACGGTAAGTGTACCTCCGATGCGCACAATCGTGCGTGCAGGGGTGGTTGCTGTTGCTATAAAAGGGGAGCCTGTACTGGACGTTCCAATATGTAAGGCTAAAGTGCCACCGTTGCTGCCGGTGAGCGTAACATCCGGTCCGTTCAGGATGGAGACCAGTGTACCGGGATTTGCATCTACTTCAAATATGGCCGGTGAGAACGGAAAACCGAGATTCGCCTGTACGATACTACCCGTCACGGAGCGGGATCCGTCAGGAAAGATGGTGACCGTTCCCCCGGTAACACCCTGGAAGAATGCGCCGAAGATCAATCCCTGTGCGGGATTAACATACACTGATATCGGCCTGGGGGGCTGTTCCTGACCGTATAACACGGCCGGGGTCAGTAGCAGTCCGATACAGAATAGACGATATATACGCTTGATTACTTTCATCAGATAATTATTGGTTCGCAATGAAGACTTTCTTCGACACCTGTTGTCTGTTCGCCGAGAACGTCACGATATAAATGCCGCCAGTATAATGTGATCCCAGCAAGTAGCGGCCGTTGCCGGTAAAGTCTTTCCGTAGTAATACCTGTCCGGATACGTTGCTGACGGTGATCGTACATTTTTCTCCCGGCACCTTGTCAAACTGTCCATACAAACTGTTACCCACAGCAAACGCATGGTAGTTCATATTTCCGTCAGCCGGGGTGTTATCCTCACCTTCTCTTAGTACCAGGAAGAAACGGTCATCAAAACTGCCTTTACGCAGGAACAGTCGGTAGGGAGTCGACTGCTGCAGATCATGTGTCACATTTGCTTCCCTGTCATACAGGTAAAAATGCCTGTTTAATGGCATACGTTCGATCACCGGAAGTGTAAAGCTTACATAGCCTTCTCTTTCCGTCGTGATGCCCAGTGGTATCATCTCAGTACTGTCTATATCGTTCGGCCATGCAGCAATGGACTGGCGCTGCGTACCCGCCATGACATAGAGGTTGGGTATAAATTCATCTGTGTTGAAAAGTTTCAGCGCATCAATATCTACTTCAAATGCTCTCGCATAACTGTTGTCAAAGTAGATCACCGCCGGGTCAGCAGGGTACCCTTCATCTGTATAACCAGCACTTATGCGCAGCAGTGGTTCTGTCAGGGGGCGTTCCCTGTGAAAATTAGGTGCCAGGTTGTTCACCCTGGCAGCATTGGTCACGCGGAGTAAACCAGATACCGGGTAGGCGCCATCGCTGACATGTACGAAGAATCCCTGCATCGCGGGGATGATATTATTTGCTATACCATCACTGGAAACCCCGTTGATATAAGAGGCGTAGGTACCTGTATATTGATTAGTGCTACCCGCGTTGAAGAAGTAGATGGCATTGTCAATATTGGTCCGCGTCCAGGCACTCGTAGCATCCCAGTCGACAGGAGAGGGGTATGGATTGCCTACCAGGTTGAACCCTTTGGTATACGGCTGGTTATTGTTGGTCAGCGTAGGAGCGGTGATCGTACCATTATTCACGGTGCCGGTCATGTCTATGACAACAGGGGAGGTGCTCGTACCCAGATTCCCTGCATATCCCAGCATAGGTGTCAGAATATTAGATGTGGCCGTGTAGGACACCCAGCCCGAAGAAGTACGGTTTTCTACATACCGGTAGAATCTCGGGAAGGTTGCACTCAGGTTAATATCATTGGAAAACTCATCCACTGTGGCTGCATTGAACGGAGAACTCAGATAAGTATATCCGAAACCGGTCGGACGATAACGCTGAATCTTTACGCTGCCCGTTACAGCGCCATTACCACTGCCGTCAATAAGTGCCGTACGTGTGGCAGTTGATAATAGTGTGAGGAACGTAGAGGTGGAGAATGCTCCTGTGCTGGCTTTCAGTACGCCAGAGATGTTCAGTGTACCGAGCAGTGATACGCCGAACGTATTGTTCGTTGTCAGATTGAGTATCGTATTACCTGCAAATACATTCGCAGGAATGGCCTGCGCAGCGGTTGTACTGGTCATTTCAATGGTGCCATTGCTGGCGGTGAATGTGCCGCTGTTGGTGATGGCTCCGTATATCTGCATGGTACCACCGTTCACCGTGACAGCAGCACCACTTTGTATGATCAGGTTGTTCGTCACAGCGGTACCTGTAGTGATCAGCGGATAATTGGTCAGACCAGTTGGAATGGTCGCATTTGTAGTACTGATAGGTACAATGTTGTTTGACCAGTTCCCATCCAGGAACCAGTTCACATTTACCGCCCCTGTCCAGGTATTGTCGATGATAGATTCTCCTACCGCCAGTGCTACATTAAGATTTGTAATACCGGTAGCAATGATGGAAGTTGGGAGCGGCGTATTAGATGCCGGCGCGCTCCAGGTAGTCCCGTTATATGCGCCTGCTTTGAAATTGGCCGTATTGGAACCGGCATCTACATCTGCGGCATTCCAGTTCAGTGTAACGGATGCACTGGTAAAGGCCAGTCCTGTATTGGCAAACGTCCAATACCTGTTGACACTTTTATTCGGATTCAGATTGGAAGTAGCAATATTGGGATGGTCAGGCGTAGCAACCGTCGTCAGTATACTACCGGATGTGGTGACATTGGGAATCGTGATCACAGCGGGCGTGTAGTAAGATACACCTCCTACTTCAAACGTGCGTGTGGCACTGCCGGTAGGAAATGCTTTTTGGAGTCGGCCAACCACCCAGCCGGTAGACTGTGAAGCCCCGGTAACAGTACCTGTCGCCGGCTGTATCAGGGCGAATGTGTTGCCGGTTGTTATCTTGCCCCGCAAGAAGTTCAGTACACTGTTGATCGTCACATTCGAACCGAGTGTAATACCATTCGTCAGTTTATTTACCGTCAGGTTATTGAAAGCACCAGTAGAAGTGATCGTCTGCGTGCCGGCACCATTGAAGTAAACAGTCGCTCCTGTATTATTGTAGGTGCCACTTGTCATTGTCCAGTTGCCACCAATTGTGTCAGTAAAGCTGCCCTGTACAAAGGTGCCGTTAGACAGGGTAAAGTCATTTAATATTTTCAGTATCGCGGATGCAGTTTTGCTGCCGGAAGTGGAGATCACCAGGTTACCGTAAGGAGTAACTGCTGATACAGCCTGCGTACTACCGCCGTATTCAACTGTACTGAATGTGTCCACCGTGTATGACGTAAAGGTCGGTAAGGTTTGTGTACCCCTGAGGATCAGTCGTGCATTGTCTTCTATGGCCAGTGAGCTGGCCGCGGTCGCAGTAATGGCGAAGCCGGCGGCATCAAATATGCCCGTATTGACCGTGATATCGTCCACTGCAGTAATGGCTTTTGCAAGGAAGACTGTTACACCTGCGTCCTTTTGGATAGTCACCTGAGACAGGTTAAATGAAGCCGCAGCACCCGAGATATTACCAGCCACGCTACCCACCATGGTCAGGGTACCCACTGTGCCATCATAGGTGCCGTTATTGGTAAAATTACGGGCCACGTTATAGTCAGAGATTGCCGTTGTGGATCCGGTGATGGTAAGGTCGTAGAATGTGGTGCCGGGACTACCTGTTAATTGCGCATCTGCGGCGGTCATGACAAAGGTGGAGGTGCCGCCGTTCAGCGTACCGTTGCTTTCCACGTCACCGGCTACCGTATAGGTGTAGCTGCCCGCATTGAAGATGGCATTATTGGCAATCATGAAGTCGCCGTTAACAGGCCAGTTAGCGGAAGGGGTGACGCCGCTGGTGTTCGTGATCAGTACGTTGCCCAGTGCGGTTGGTGCACCCACGACACTGATGGCGCCGGTCCCACCGAATAATAAAGTACCCGTGCTGGTAAATGCTGTACCGCTTAGTCTGATCGTTTGTGCTGCGGAAGGAAGAAAGTTCATGGTTCCGCTACTGGTAACAGTGCCATTGTTGGTAAAAGATCCAAAGATGTTATGTGTGGAAGGACCTCCGTTGAACGTGGCGCCGTTAGCTATGTTAAAGGCAATGCCCACATTCCATCCTACGCTGGCGGTAACGCCCCCCGTATTATTGATGTTCAGTGTGGCATACGTAGGTGTACTGGTCGAGTTGAGCACCGGTGGAATGGTGCCGTTGAAATTGATAACGCCACTGGAATTAGATACCAGTGCATTGACAAACCGGATCGTTTGCTGTGCCGTTCCGGTGAAAGTCGTAACACCATTGCTGGTGAGTGAACCATTATTGGTCAGATCTCCATTTATAGTAGCGGTGCCGCTGCCCCCGTTAAAGGAACCGCCAGTCGCGATCGTCAGCAAAGTGTTGTACGTAATATTACTGCCACTCACCACGTAGCTACCATATGCAGTGAGACGGTTGAAAGTAGTATTACCGTTGATGGTTTTGTTCGCCCCGTTCAACGTAACGGTGCTGGTCGCAGGTGCAAAGGTGCCGCTGTTATTCCAGTTGCCAAACAGGTTGATGGTGTAGGTTGCGCCATTGAGCGTCGCACCGCTGTTGATCGTGATGTCTCCATTCACAATGGAGGTCGCAGCCAGTGTTTTGGTTCCGCCGTTACTGAATATCAGGTTACCATAAGAGATACCCGCTACCGACTGCGCAACACTGCCATTATAGTTGGTCGTACTGGTACTGCCCAGGGTATTGGTGGAATAACCACCAGGGAAGTTGCTGGTGCCACCTGCAAGCAACGTAGCACCATTCGCCAGCGTAAATGTACCCCCTGCTGACGCTCTGGAAGCGGTAAAAGTAGAAAGGTTCAATGTCCCACTGTTAACAGATAGATTTCCATTGATAGGGCAATTGCCTGTCAGCGTAACCGATCCACCAGTGTTACTTACAATAAGATTATTAAAAGTGGTAGCAGCTACCGTTTGTGTACCTGTACCATTTAATGTTACCGTACCACCGGAAGAGGAGAATGTACCACTGTTATTCCAGTTGCCGCCAACTGTTAATCCGACTACGCCACTGTTCAGAATAGCGCCCGGCGATATGTTTACGTCACCTGTTACGTTCGTCGCTCCGTTCATCGTCATAGAGCCTCCGGTGACGCTCAGGGTACCTGCGGCACTGGCAGCACTGCTAAGTAAAGCGTCGCCCGCACTTTTGCCGATCAGGAGATTGTAATAGGAGAGCCCTGCAATATTCTGTGCGCCACTACCATTGTAGTTGACCGTACCCGTACCGGGTGTGAATGTGCCATTTGTATAGTTGTAGTTACTACCGATGTTCAGTCTGCCTGCACCGGAGAATACGACATTGGCCCCGCCTGATTGTGTAAGGGAACCGCCTACAGTAACCGTGCCTGCGCCTATATTCAGGTTAATAGCATGTGCGGCTGTACCATCACTTAAAGGCAGGTCGCCATTGACGGTAAGCGTCTGAGCGCCTACGTTGATGTTATGCGTCACATTCGCGGACCATTTACCCGCTATATTACCCTGTGTGGTCAGTGAACCACCGGAAGCAACTGTCAGATTAACTGCCTGCACACTACCGAGGGAGATCGCTTTTACAGATGCAGTGGTGCTGATAGTTGGTTGATTGGTGAAGGCGATCGTACCTATTTCAGCGACATCATTTACACCTGGCGGGCGGGAAGGAGACCCCTGCAGGACGGTCCAGTTATTGGCATTGGACCAGTCGCTGCTGACTGAACCATTCCAGCGTACCACATTGGAATTATCTGATAATGTCCAGCGGCCGTTGATCGCTAATTGCCCGCTGATTTCAACATAATTGTCCGTCGTGTTATTCCCTGATTTACCAACAGCCCCCCAGCCGGCCCCACTGTTATACCAGAGTCCCATCGTGGATTCATTGTTACCATTCAGTTCTCCGTCTTCATAGTGAAGTCTCACGGTAGTAAGCCCAAGCGTAAGGCCGGTATTGATCGTATATACGCGGTTGATAGCACTTCCCTGCGGGAAATCACCGATAGGGCCGATGGCCACAGATACAGTGATTGATCCCGTCAAAGGAAGCCCCAGAATAGATAACGAGTTATTGGGACTTTCAAACGCATAGGTCCCGCCCAGTCCGAACGATTGGGTACGCCGGATATTTCCCAGGATAACACCTGGACCGGTCCTGTCTACTGTCATGTTCACGACGTTGGTACCTGTGTTCATGGTACCAACGGTCATGTTGATGGTTGCGGCATTCACATCATTGTTCAGGTTCACCTGTGTGGACTGCGCGCCTTTATTGAGTGTGAGTATGTTAAAGGTGGTGACACCTGTGATCGTAGAGATATTACTGCCAATGAATGCGAACGTACTGGTAGCAGCATTAAAAGTACCATTGTTGGTAAAGTCCAGCAGTACCTGGTGCGTAAAACTGCCTGCATTAAAAGTTGTGCCGGATGCCAGCGTAAAATAGCTGGAAGTGATGGCGCCGGCAGCCGTTTTCGCGGACCCGCCGGAGAGTAATAGTCTGTTGTAGGTGAGGGCGTTAATAGTCTGTGCAGCAGTACCGTTGAAGTTAACCGTATTGGGTGTAGTGGAGGTGACATTTAAAGTACCCGCAGTAACAGTGAAAGTATTGGCAATGCCCAGCACGGCATTGGTAGACAATTGCAGGGATGTACCATTCAAAGCTACATTAAAAAGATTAGCGGTACCATTGAGGGTGCTGGTACCCGCGAATGTAGCGGTACCGGCAGTCGCAGAAAAGGACCCGCTGACATCCAGTGTCGTGCTGACGGAGAAGGGGACCGCTGTTGTGACAGTACCCGGTATGATCAGTGAGCCGAATGCGATCGTACCCGCTCCTGAAATGGTCTTGCTGGCGCCCTGCATAGAGATGGTGCCACCTGTACCGGTAAGCGTGCCACTAACAACGAGGTTACCTGTCAGTATCACGCTGCTCGTTGTACTCATACTTCCTGAAACCGTGAGGTTATCAAGTGTAATACTAGCCCCTGTAATAGTTTTCGTGGCCCCTGTCATGGTCACTGTTCCCCCCGGTGCATGTGTGAATGCGCCCGGACCTGTCGTGGCAAAGTTACCCACAATCGTAATAGAAGCGGTAGCGGCAGCTGAGATATTAGTGGCTGTGACGTTCAGGTTATTGAATCCGTGTGTACCGGTACCACTGATGCTGGTGCCGGGACCGTTCATATTGACAGTACCGGTGCCTCCGGCAAAGGTGCCGGTATTCACCCAGTTACCGCTGATATCTATAGTGAAGCTTCCACCGTTGAAGGTAGTGCCGGTATTAATAGTCGTATTACCCGAGATAACGATATTAGCCGCCGCGGTGAACGTAACTGATGTGCCGGCACCCGGTGTACTGGTGAGGTTACCGGCTACGGTAAATGCGGTAGCAGGCATGGTCTTCACGACGGCGCCGCTGCTACTGGAAAGGGTCAGGTTACCGTAGGTCTCTGCTGATACATTCTGCGCCAGACCGTTGTATTCAACAGTGCTTGAAAGCGCAAATGAACGGGTGACAAAGTTGGCCGGCATGGTACCTGTCCCTCCGATCCGCAGGGTGGCGCCATTCGCAATAGAGATGGTGCCACCGGCAACAGTTGTACCCCTGTTGGCTGTGAAGGAGGAAAGATCCAGTATACCGGCATTTACCACGATCATTCCGGCTGCGCTGGTACTCGAGTTCATGGCATTGAGATTACCGGCAAGTGTCTTCACGAGCGCCCCGCTGATGCGCAATGTCGAATAGGTCAGGTCATTACGCACCGTTTGATTACTGAGGCTGGCGCTGTATTCCACCGTGCTGCCTGCACTCAGTGTAGTAGTGCCTGTGAGTGCATAGTTGGTGGCAAAAGTAGCGCCCTTCACATGTAGCACGCCTGTAGCTGTTACGCTGAGCGTGCCTGCACCGGAGATCAGGGTGGTGGTGCTTTCGGAGGGGAGAAGGGTACCGCTGACTGACAACGCAATCGTGACCGCAAAACTGGCTGCTGGTGTTACAGTGGCGCCGGCACTGATCGTCAGGCGTCTGAAAGAGATACCGCTACCATTAATACTCTGCGTAATACCTGCCCCTGCCATAGTGATACGCGATGAATTGCTGGTGGCTGTGTAGGTGCCGTTATTGATAAAGTCGCCTTTTACAGTGACAGTGACCCCTCTGTGGGAAATCGTACAGCCGCTTCCAATCGTGAGCGTGCCGGATACAGTCAGTCCCTTGGAGACGGTCAGTACGGGGTTCTTCGCGCTGGTGACAAGTGTAAGCGTCCGGCATGCGGCAGTAACAGAACTGATAGTGGGCTGAAAGGAACCTGTGAACGAAGCATCTCCGATGACAGCATCAACAGATGCTGTCGGAATACCCGCCGTCCAGTTGTTGGCATCATTCCATGTAGTGCTAACAGTGCCTTTCCAGCTTGTCTGGCACCATACCGTAACCGGCAGACTAAGTAACAGGATGAGGAGTGTAAAACAAACAGGGGTAAATTTGCTGTCAGTATTCATGCGTTTTGGTTAATGTTCTGCGATTACGCGTTACGCAGGCCGGAATAATACTATCAGTGATCAGTGTAGCTGTAATTCTGTTTGTGCTATCGGTTCGGGTGCAGCATCTTTTGATTGTGGGGTATAGGAGATCCGTAGTTTTCCATTATGGTAGTCGATACCCGGTTTTTTATCCAGTTCCATGTGAAATTGTCTGAATGATGTAGGGGTGTAAACCGCCAGTCCTCTCACATTCGCCACATTCGTGATCTTACCTTTTTCAGATACATACTCAACATTGATGTCCCCATACACAGAGTGATTCCCCGAACGGCGTACCACCATCTTCAGCGAGGCGGGTGCATTTTCAGGGGCATCCAGGGCGACGTCAGTCAGGTTCACCTTTATATCAGGAGTACCGGTCCTGATGATCACAGGTATACTGATACCAAATACGGGTGTAAGGGTGACAGATATGCTGGTCGAGTCTTTCAGTTTTGGGGCCTCACCCTGTATCCTTGTATCTGGTACTGCTCTGAAATAAATGTGCGAACGGTATTCGCCAGGTTGCAGTTGCCCGGTTTTCACCAGCTGCACTTTCACCAGTTGTGCCTCACCAGGGGCGAGTGTTACACTTCTTGGAAAGAGACGGAGAAAGCCACTGGCGAACAATTGTCCCGAATCAGGTTCCGTGATCTTTTCAAAAGTGCCATTGTTGTTCATGCGGATTTCGATAACAGAGATCAGATACCTGGCAGTGTCCTGTCCGGTATTGGCAAGATTAAGTTCCTGTATTTTCTTTTGCCCGTCAAAGATGACCCTCATAGGTGTGATCAGCAGATTGCCCTGTGCGAATGTGTTAAACGGGAGTAAGAGTGGAATGAATTTCAGTAAATGGATGATGCGCATAAACAATGTTGAAAAAATGAATGCCCAATAAGGCCCTTCCGGCCGTTCTCATACCGGGAGGGCCTTTGGGTGAAGTCAGCCTGATCTTAGTTGTAGTTCACAGTAACGTCGAAAGGCGTACCTGAAACATACACACCGGCAGGCTGGCCGGCACTTACATTAAGGGTAGCTCCTACATTCAATACCTGAGAACCACCTGTCAGTGTGCCAGTACCTGAAGGATCACTGGTAAACGCAGTAACGGTCATGGTATTGGCACCACTGGTGATCGTCAGCGGAGTAGTAGGCAGTGTGATCGTGTACGTATAACCGGTTGTACCAGCTACCGTAAATGAAGCGGCCGTTACTGTTCCTGCAGTTGTCGGTAATGTTACGCCGCCTGTACGCGTACGTGTGCCGGCAGGGGTCAGTACCACTGTACCTGCCGTTGTAGACTGTACGGCCACATTGCCGAAGTTCATATCAACGTCTTTCGTGATACTGATAGGCGTGACAATCGTCGCCGTCACCGTTGCCGATGCCGTCTCCTGTGCCCGCACTGTTGTTGTTGCTGCGCATGCTAATGCAAACGAAGCAACGAAAAGCAGTCGTGTTCTTTTCATTTGTACTTTTTTAGATTATAAATAGTAAATATGTTAGTGCATGATATGTCATTACGCCGATTGAGTGAGACGAGGTTAAAGGAAATGGACCTGTGCTTCCCGGCACAGGATACTTATTGCATTTAGATTGACAGGTCTACCGTTATAGCGGTGGATTAATTGAAATCTTAACGAATATAGAAAAAAAGGCAGTCATTAATTCTTTCATGCATGACTTTTTTTGACTGCGGTAAGGGCAGCGTTAATAACGTTCTGTCCCGTCTGGTAAACAATTCTGCTACAGTTCCTGTTAGATGGAATGGTATCCCCCCCGGTTGTCAGAAGTGCCCCGCTAGGTTGTCCTGTTTACACCTTCAGATCATGAGATCGTATCAATAATTTAGCAGGATCAATCCGCTTTTTATCATGTAAAACTGGTATGATATGACCAACGAGCCTACCATTGAACATCGGGATGAACAACCTTACGTAGCTATCCGGACAAGAGTAAAAATGTCCGATATTCCGGCTGTACTACCTCCACTGGTGCCACAGATCATTCACTGGCTTGACCAGCATCACGTAGTACAGGCAGGTCCTGTGTTTTTCCGCTATCTCTTATTTGATCATGAAGATCATCTCCTGGTAGATGTAGGGGTGCCTACGCAGCTACCCCTACAGGTGCATGGCAGGGTTGTAGCCGGCTCGTTTCCGGCAGCCAGTTATGTGACAGTGACCTATAAGGGCGATTACCGTCACCTGAAAGATGTACACATGGGACTGGAATCCTGGATGAAGGAGAAGGGACTCCGGGAGGGTACTCAGCATGTAGAAGGTGCTGAGTACGCCGCGCGGACAGAATTCTATATTACAGATCCGGACGAGGTGAAAGATCCGCAGGAGTGGCGGACGGATGTGACGATCTTACTAGCGGAGAAGTGATAAATTGCTCCGCCAGTATAGGGCCAGCAGGCACCGCCTTCACCTGCGAACAGCTATCTGCATAGATCATCCGGTGCTTAAAGCGCATTGATCGCGGTGTCCATCCACTTCACCCGTTTGGATAACCACTCTTTCATATATTGTACCTCTGACGCATAGGAACCAGCTGGAACTGCGTATGGCCAGGTATAATTATACAATACATCCCATTTATTAAAATTCTCCTGCTGCGAATATTTTAATTGCGCTGCGGTTTCATTTATGAATGTATATAAGGTGTTTACCTGTGTCGATTTCAGCATATTCCATCTGTCCTTCACCTGTTGCACAAAAGCGGGATCATCAAAGAGCCTGTTTATCCATACCGCATTTTTCACCCACCATCCCTGCGGCAGGTTATTCCCATTGTAACTGATATTCCCGAGCGCCAGGTCAAAGTCCCATATTGGTCCCATAGACAGTTTCGCATTACGGTCCTTATACAGAAATACACTACTGAAAAAGATCGCATCATTGTTCTTGAGCAGTTCATTTACCAGGAACCAGTTGATGAATGTTGCTGTATTGATATATTTAGTATATCCCTCAACAGGATCATTAAACGAAGGGCTATATAATACATTCTCTATCTGCTGCATATAGTTACTGATGTACGCCAGTTGCGCGGCAGTAATGTTTTCAGGTGATTTAACTGTGAAGGGCACTTGTAGCAGGCTCCTGAACCAGACTGTCTCATCCAGCCGTTCATCAACTTCCAGCAAATAGCCTCCGCTGATGTCACTCGCAGGGGATGTTGGTTTTAACTCCGGAATATTAACACGGGTAGGACCGATCTCTACCTGATCAGTTAGCAGGTAGTTGCCCAGATATTCACCATTCAGAATGACTTCGACGAACCGTGCCCGTGGTGTAAATGCCGCTTCAAAGCGTTTGCCTATTTCCAGTGCCACATAATTTCTTAGCAGCGTTTTATCGGCGAAGTTGGCCAGGAGCACCCACTTTTTGGCAGCTGGCATGCCGAGTAGCTCTGTTTTGTTGCTGAACTTTATCCGGTAAGGTTTTTTAGGCATCATCCAGGTGCTGCTGCCCCGGCCTCTCATTTCGAGGGCCAGATCAGTCACCGTTTGCGGATATTGTGTATTAGCGTCGATGGTCAGCTTTCCTTTTACGTAGTCCTCTTTTGATATAACGGGTGCTTCCGTTTCAATATAAAAAATAGGCAGACCTGTGAAGGTATGCAGCTGTACCGTATAGCTTTTCGTGGTATTGTCAGCAGCTTTCACAACGAAGGTCACGGGTTTACTGAAGTCGTTGATGGTCGTGTCGCTGACCTGTGGTACGCCATCGACGGTCACGCTGATGCCGCTGGTCTTAAAAGTGGCGATCAGTGATTTATTGGTACTCAGATAGGGGATGCAACCCGTGACGTGATCATCATAGACGTGGCATTCCACATCCTTTATCAACTGTTCAGCATTGTTGCTCGCCTTAAATGTAAATGACAATATTTCTTTCGAAGCAGAAGGGATCACATCAGCTATATGCTGGTCTATCAGGGGCGATGCTTCTTTTTTACAGGCGTATAAAGCTACGCATAGCAGTAACAGTAGGAGGTAGTTGGTCCTGGTCATAAATACGAGGTGTTATCCGGCGCCGCCGGGTTAAAGTGGATTGTACAGATAAAAGATGGTTATTATTTGTGTCTTTCTTCGTGTCAGTATTACTCCCAGACTGGCAGTCCTGATTCCTCTTGTTGCGTAATTATGGTTCTGTCTGATGGCAATAATGGACATCCTTTATTGGCAGCACATGACGGTCATCATGGACATGGAATAGTTAGCCGATGATTTTGGCAAAATTTCAGATGATAACGCTGGTTAATATGGGGGCCTAAATGGTTATAAGCGAAGCGAATGTACTTATTTTTTCATAACCTACGCCGATTAAATCTGCAGCAGGTTCGTCCAGTATTTCTCCATATAGCCCTCGATGCCTTTGCCCGGGCTGTACGCAGTATAAATAGTACTGAACTGATGTCTGGCTATCTCATAAGTATCACTGCTTATTGCTTTTTTGCGTGCCATGTATAACAGGGCGATAGAAGGGGAGCGGGAGATACCCCAGTTACAGTGTACCAGTACCTTCTTGTCCGTTAGATGACGGTCCATGAACAGCATGCACCTTTCAATGATAGGGTGGGTATATTGCGGCATCAGCTCCTGGTCCATGTCCACCATATTGAGGTATAAATGACGATCGCCATGCAGATGCATCAGGTAGGAAGGGTGACTGGATTTCAGGTTGCCTTTGTATCCAACCGCCTGACGATGACAGGGTTCCTTACACGCATGAATGATGGCAAAGCCGGCGGATTCCTGTTGGCAGTCTCTATTCGTTCCCACGTATAGCTTATTATATACCTCTATCATGTGTAATTTATCTTCGCTTATTGCGGCCTAAAAATACAGAAACTGTACATACAATTGTACATTTTCCGCTGGATATTTAGCGGAAAACAATGTACGGATCGCATTTGGATGCTGCATGTATTGCACAAATAGGATGTCTCGCGCAGCATTATAGACGCCTCGTACCGAATACCTGGATATAAATATTTCTGTTGCTGTATGCATTATAAATAAAAAGGATGGGACAATTCCAGGTAAGCAGTCCATGTTAGTGTTGGTTGTAGCCTGCCTTTCGACCTTGCCACTTATCGTATGTTGTGTAGCTGAGGGAGGCTGGGCGCGGTGAAATGGCCGTTTTTAGCCTTATTCCTGCCGTTTCAGCATATTCGCCGCTAGTCTCACCGGTTTAGTGAAATAATACAGGAAATAGGGCAGTTTAAGCCCTTTTACGTCGTTCCCATTCGGACGGACCAGGTGCGCCAGGTGCTGTCTTACAATATGCACCTTACCCGATAAGGGCCGCGCTGAAATAAGATGGAGATACGCCTGTTCCAGGAACGTGTATTTCCCCTGCATGGCAGGATGCTGTAAACGTTTGAGTAGCAGTTTACCGGCGCGAGTGGTCATAGCGGCCTGCCCCCCTGTATCAATGCCCAGTGATGTAGCTGCCAGCTGTTTCCAGAGGATGTCAAATGGCTGCAATGCCCCGGGAACGGTTGCGGGTCCTTTCCGGTATAACAAAACCATGTCCAGCAGTGACCGCAGATGCGGATAGAAATCGCTGGCCCCGTTGTTCAGCAGCATGAGGGAATAGTAGTCCTGGCTGGTATAGCTCCGCGACAGGTAATCCTCTCCCAGCAGTTCCGTAAAGCTATATGGAAAGCCTGTTAAAGCACGGGTCGGCCGGTAATGAAATTCAAAGCTGAACCGCTTTCCCCGCGAACAACGTTTCCCGAAGGAAAGATCTTTCAGATGCTTGCTGAAATGTGCCGGATACCGGCTGAAATAATCCGCCTGGTCCATTTCGTACCCTTCTCCCTCCATGGTCGCTTTCACCCGTAGCAGCGCATCCTCCGGTATGATAATATCCATGTCGGTAAACTCCCGCATACTGATATCATTGTACAACAGCAGTGAGAAGTCCGTTCCTTTATACAAACGCGCTTTGATACCCTGCTGCTGAAGTAACTCTATAATGCGGGCAGCTTCTATCTGCCGGTCGGCAGCAAACACAAACAGATTGCGGCAGTATTGCTTAAACTGTTGCCAGGTGTCTTTGGGTACTGCTTCCGGTATTCGACTCAATACATGGAATACGACGGGCCTGACCCTATGCCGGGCACAGAGTTCATATACCGCCTGCCACCGGATCGTATGCCCGTGTATGAAGGTCTTAAGATCGGAAATGGTGCTTGTTTGCAGGTATACCCTGCAGCATAGGAATACTACAGTGACTTCGTTGTGTAACATATGATCAGTCAACGATCAGCATCCTGTGCTGCATCATCTTTTGAAGAAAAAGAAGGGTTTCCTGCTCGCAGAGCTGCATGCTGATCGCATACTCCTGCATCAAAGCATGTACTACATCATGGACCGCTACAGGCTGTTCCAGTTTTTCCCAGATAACGCTGCCCACAGCATTGAGACCTATATATTCCCCATTGTGGATGTCCATCAGGACGACTTCTTCTCCTACCCGGCTTACAAGAAAATTACGCTCATTCCGTCGTATGACCGTTTCTTTACAAAGGGGCAATTGTACACTTTCTGACATATGTTTAAACATTAATGATAAGTTGCGTGTATATAGTAATTGTAACATAATGTGACCCGAAATAGTTCATCGTTCATGCATAAATATTGGGGCTTCGGCCTGTTGATCTCATCCACTGTTGAATTTCCGGAGCTGATGCCCGCCACGTCCCCGCACACGGACGTGACCATTGCCATCGGTATGGTGCCGGTCATACACGCGTCCGCTACCTTTTGTACCGGACGTATCACCTACGATATTGTCAATGACGCAGCGTTACTGTTCACCGTCGACGGTATAGCGACCTATTATGTTGCCGACGGCAACAGGATCATCATCTCGCCACTGGCTGATGATGTGGAACCCAGGGTGCTCAGGATGTTTGTACTCGCTGGCGCCATGGCGGGTATTCTTCAGCAGCGCAAAAAGATCCCATTACATGCCGCCGGCATCGTAACAGATGGTGGGCTTACGCTTATCACCGGTCACTCCGGAGCCGGCAAGTCGACGACACTGGCAGGATTGCAGGAAAAAAAATACCCGATATTCACAGATGATATTACCGTGCTGCACCACTGTGCTGATGATGACCGGGTGAGGGGCACTGCAGCTTATCCGATGCTGAAGTTATGGGAGCAGTCCATGCAGACCCTCCAGCTGCACGACCGCTCTTTCCCGGTAATGCCGGGTATGGAGAAATACGGCGTTTTCTTTCACCAGGACTTCGATACACAGCATTATCCCATCCGGAGGATTATCCTCCTGGCTACAGCAGATATTGATGAAATAAGACATGTGCAGCTGAATGGAAGTATGGCCTTCACACAGGTCATACAGCATATTTACAAACCGGTACTTTTCAGGCAACCAGCCGTTCGGGCCGTTTGTTTTCATATGATCAGCGCGATGACACGACAGGCAGTCACCCATTGTGTCACAAGGCCACTGCAGAGTGATCCGGCTGAATTATTAACCGTTGTAAAGTCCCTGCTGTAAATGAAAAAGGTCTTTACTGCCACGTTATTATTCACAGAAGCCTGGTGCTGGCTGGGCGTTGCCCGTCTGCTACTGGTTTTTATGCCATTCAGGAAAATTGTACCCCTGCTGGGAGACAGTATACCGGCCGACCCGACCGCACCAGTGACGAAGACGATCCGCCCCCAAAGGATCCGGGCCGCTATCAGGAGGGCCGCTGCCTGTGCCCCCTGGCGAACGAAATGTTTTGAACAGGCGTTGGCTGGTAAACTGATGCTGCGCTACCGGAAACTGCCTGGCGTTGTTTTTTTCGGTGTCAATAAGAACGGGAATAAGATGAATGCACATGCATGGCTGGAATGCAATGGCATCATTGTCACCGGTCACACCGGCATAGATGAGTATACTGTTATCGCCCGTTTTAAAAGCTGATGCATGAGCTCCATTTTTGGTATTATATATAAGAACGGTCGGCCTGTTTCCCCGGAAGAAGCCGCTGCTATCACCCAGGCGGTGCAGCACGCCGGTGTCGGTAAGTGTACGCCCTGGATAGATGATAATGTGCTCATCGGACAATGTCCCCATGCACCGGCAGCCAGCATACCTGCTGATCTGCTTATAGCTGACGAGCTGCTGGTGGCTGCTGATGTCCGGATAGACAACCGCGGGTATATGCTGGATAATCTGCCGGCTGACAGGAGTTACACCGATCAGCAGCTGCTGTTGTCCGCCTACCGTAAATGGGGCATGCTGGCACTCCACCACCTGGAAGGGGAATATGCATTCTGCGCATGGGATATTGAACAGCGCCGCCTTTTCCTGGCGACTGACCATATGGGGTTCCGGCCGCTTTATTATTATAACTCCGACGACGTATTTATTTTCAGTTCAAGTCTGAAAGCAGTACTCGCCGTGAAGCCGAAACCACATGTGTTCAATGCGGAATGCCTCATCAACTATCATTTCCGGCAGGGGGATGCCGCGGATACATATACGAAAGATGTCTATGCTTTTTGTGGTGGTAATTACCTGACCCTGCATGGTCGGAAAATACACATGGCGAAATACTGGAACCCACTTCCGGGAAGATATAAATTAGACTCGCTGGATGATTGTACGGAAGCATTAAAAGAACTGCTGCTCACAGCCATCAGGAACAGGATCATGCCTGACCGCCCGATAGGAATTACACTCAGCGGCGGACTGGACTCCTCGTCCATCGCCTGTTTGCTGGCGCGTGAACTGTTCCGGCAAAACAAACCGCTGTATTCATTTTCTTCTGTTTTGTCTGAAAATGCTGCAGGAAACGATGAGCGTGCCTATATTGATATCATTGGCAGGCGCTATCCGAATATAATACAGACGTATGTAGACGCCCCGGATGCGGGTCCGTTTGAAGGCACACTCGATGCCTTCAGTTGTGATGAAACCATTCCAAACAGCTTCTTCTATATGGATCATGCTATCCTGCGTGCCGCCAGGGAAGAGGGCGTAGGTATATTGTTCACCGGTTACGGAGGCGATCACTGGGTATCCTGGCAGGGCAATCCTGTCATTTATAATATGCTATGTAAAGGCTATTGGATGGACGCTTATGACCTCATCATGGAGTTTGCGGAAACGGAAAACATCCATCCCTTCCAGGTAGCTAAAAGAGAACTGGCGCCGCACACACTATTATACCAGACACTACGCGGTGCGCAAAAGAAGAAGATGCGGGACACTGCATTGCATCCTTCCTTTCTGCGTAAATACGGATCAGCACTCGACTTCAGACCTGTAAGGGATATCACGGCCTTTATGACCGACAATATCATCAGTGGCCGTACGGGGCAGTTCCTGGGGATGCTGAACGGCCGGAACAACGCTTATGGAATGGAGTCAGCAGTGCCACTGCTGGACCGCCATATCGTCGAACTGATGATGGACATGCCGGAAGAGGCATTTATCTTCAATGGACATAAGCGTAGTCTGCTGCGCCATACCATGGAAGGTGTACTGCCGGAAGATATATTATGGCGAAAGGATAAAGGCCGGTACTCGCCCGATTTCCCGCAGCGTATCACTGCCGGCCTGCCCAAGGCTGCCGAAGTGATGCGCAACCAGGAATATGCGATGGTGTTTGACCGTTACCTGAGCAAAGAAGCTATCCGGCGTTTAGCCGGTGGGGATGAGCTGTCTATGATCAGAATGACACAGGGTATCATATGTAGCATGGTACTCACGTCATTACAAAAAAATGGCTATGTATTTGATGATAACTTTTCTTAACTTCAATGAATCCAATATCACAGTATGAAAAACGAAGCAACACGACCAGTCCCAGTATGGGAAACACCTGACATGATTGTTCTGCCTATTAACGAAGTTACGCTTGGCAATGGAGAAGCGGGCTTTGACTTCGCGTCCGAAATTAGCGCCTGACATCATCGTCATCCCAATTTTACACCATGTCGTACTCCGAACTGGTCTGCATAGTATGCAGGCACATAGCCCTCGTAGACGTACAGCATGTTTGTTCTGATTGTGCGGCCGCCTGCACAGACTATTTCCATAACCTTATCCTGTATAATAACTGTACCTGGATGGGTGTTTGTGTGAGTAGCTGTGAGGGCGCCGTCCATTAACTTCAGTTCCTGCCCGTTGAAGATAGTCATCGCCCCTTTATTCCAGGGATTGCAAGCCCGTATCAGGTTACATATTTCTGTGGCAGTCATCTGCTCCCAGTTGATCAGTATATCGTGCAGCTGTGGCCGTTTATGATAGCCGGCCTGTTTGTTACCGGCACTGATCGCAGGTAACGGCATACGTTGCCTAAGCATCGCTATTATGCCCATGACGCCTTCTATGCAGTACTGGCTGCATAACTGGTTAACTGCCGCATACGTGTAGTGTGGCTGATCAGGTATTGTCTTTGTCCATACGACCTGGCCCGCATCAAACTTTTCTGACAATACATGTATGGTAAACCCAAGTGTGGGCTGCCCTGTTTTCAGTTGCCAGAACACCGGCGATGGCCCCCGGAAGCAAGGTAACGGCCCCGGATGAATGTTAAATGCAGGAATACCTGCAAAACGTTTTATATCCAGCAGATAACGGTAGCCATATACGAATACAGTCTCCGGACGAACAGCATCCAGCCATTCATATACATCCGTGGTGACGTTTTTTTCCATCTGCATGGGTAGCCGCGCTGCCTGTATAAATGCCTGTACTTTCTGCTGTGCAGCAAGATCCTCCGTGGGAGAAAAGAAAATACACACCTGCAAGCCCTGGCTTGCAAGTGTGTAGGCGAGCGGGATGAAATGATCCCCGCCGGAAATGATACCTATTTTCATACTGATTTTTAGTGACTCGGATATATGCCAAAGAGGGCAATGATGTAGTTGACAGTGACGTATGGCATCATGTTGTTATGCGCCTGTGTGCCACCTGCAGGACCGATAGACATGGGGTCCATCAGTGCATTGGGCACAGTGGTGCCGCCTCCGGGTAAGGGCAGTGTCGTATACAGGTTAACATCCGGGTAAGCCGTTGGACCTGTGTTATTATTGCCGTTAGTGACAGCGAGCATATTGTTGGAAGGAGAGCCGGTTGTCGCAGCAGTATTCACCGCTACCAGTCCATGTGTATGGTTAGGGATGTTGGTGGTCAGCAGTGTGACATTCTGTGTGCCTGCCGCTTGCCCCAGCATATAGCTGCCGGAGCCGCCTGACGGACTGATTTGTCCCATACTGACGGCGATCCTTACCCGCATATCAGGTAGCGCGAACGTCGTGATGCCGTCTCCGCCATATTGTGTGCCGATCAGTGTAAACAGCGCCTCATATTCAGCGATAGACAGTAATGCGCCATTGCAAACTGACCAGCCGACAGGAGCAAAGTTGCCACCAAATAGTCTGATCTCTCCCAGATAATTATCCATAAAATCTTTTTAGAGGTTTAACATTTAGTTACGTGAGGGGAATATGCCCTGTGTGGCGATACAGTATATCAGTGTCAGGTAGGGCATCCTGTTCTCATGTGGAAGGTTGCCTCCCGTAGCAGTAACACAAGGGGCCATGCTGACCGTAGCACCGCCTGCAGGCGCGAAGAGGTTGACGGTACCTGTATTCTGTCCCGGTTGCGTGGGAGAGCTGGGTGTATTCGGATTACCAAAGTAGTTGGTGTTCGGACTACCCTGATCGTACGAGTTATTGGCATTTACAGGGTGCGAATGTGCGGGCAGTGTGCTGACCGTCAGTGTCACTGTTTCTGTACCTGCTGCCTGACCAATGTTGTAGTTCGTACCGGAGGTACTGCTGCCAGTACCAACGATAGTGCGACCGTTCAGGTTAGGCAGCATAAAATTGGTGGTGCCATTACCACCATAGTAAATACCCAGCAGGGCAAACAACGCCTGGTTCTGTGCGATAGGAAGTGTTTGTCCGCTGCAGGACACCCAGCCTGTGGGGATCTGCGTATAAGGGAACAGACGGATCTCTCCGAGATAGTTTTCCATGTTTTTGATAAGATAAGGTGAGTAAATGAAGAAGGGGCGATCAGGGGTGCTGAGGGAAAACGCCACTGGCGCAAATACAGTAAGTCATTGCCAGATAGGGGTCCATATTCGCATGTGGTGTGGTACCGCCGGTTGGACTAAGGCTTTGCGGATTTAACGTCGTACCGCCCTGGTTATTGGAATACACAACTATCCCCCTGTTTGCACCGGTACTAAAACCATTGGTGAGATAGGCATTCGTACCAGGCTGGGAGATCGCTGCGGCGGTCTGTGCCTGACTGGTACGTACAACAGCCTGCATCATGTGGTTGTGCGCAGGTATGGTTGCCGTAGTCAGTGTGACAGTTTCACTGCCGCCCTTTATACCAGGTGCATTGAACGAGGAATTCTGCAAACTGATGCCCAGAGCGGCTACACCGCGCAGATCAGGTACTGCAAAGGTAGTCGTACCATTGCCGCCATAACTGGTACCAAGGATCGCGAATAGGGGGGCATTACTTTGAATGGGGTAGGTACTTCCGTTACAGGGAAGCCAGCCCGAGGGGACAAAATTGAATGCAAAGGCTCTTATTTCGCCTACATATGCATCTGCCATAAACAAGTGTTTTTTGGGTGAATAATAAGGATTATAAAATGGGTGAATACGTCAGAAGTGTGGAGTCAGCACAAACTGTTTTTCATGGAACTTGGTCATACTTCAGGGAAACATTCTTAACTCTGTAGCAGGTATATTTTCTGTTTTAAGTCTATTGTAAGTTACTAATCCTGAGCGGGAAATAAAAATTTAAAGGGAAATAAAAGACTTTTTATTTCCCTTTAAAATCTGTAATTATATTAAATAGGCATTGCCGGTAATTATGCCAGTACAGACAATGCCACTTTCACGATATCATCCAGCGATCTCTTATCAGGCTTGGCCTGTCCGCTGATACGTAAACCGCTATATGTATTGAAAAGATGTCTCGCTATCGCCTGTGGTGTAAAGGTCTTACTCATCTCTCCCTGTTGCTGCGCCTCTTTCACCCATTGCTGGAACAGGTGCTCCATTCCCTCCATGTTCTGCAACGCCAGTACACCCACTTCCTCGTCGACATTGGACAGTTCTGCAGTGCTGTTCACCATCAGACAACCATCCCTTTTTTCATCGCGCAGTATCACCTCCACCATGTATTTGAAAGCGATCTTTATTTTCTTGAGCGGAGAGCTGGTTACGGCAACTGCCTGCATTAATGACTGCTGCTGGCTGGACAGGTAATAATGCAGGCAGCGCATGAACAGGCGATGTTTATCTCCGAATGAATTGTACAAACTGGAACGACTTAAACCTGTTGCCTTCGTAAGATCATCCATTGAGGTGCCGTTATATCCTTTATGCCAGAATAACGCCGTCGCTCTTTGTAAAACTGTCTCTTCATTGAATAATACTTCTTTAGGCATTGCTGTTCATTTTAAATGGAATATTCGTTCCAAATGTAAGCAAAAAATCATAATGTGCTCATACCACCATCGGCGATCAGTTCTGACCCCAGCAGGAAAGTTGAATCATCTGACGCCAGGAAGAGCGCTACCTTCGCAATTTCTTCCGGTGTACCGAAACGACCAATAGGTATGCTGGACTGTATATGGCTGGCGGTTGCGGAAAGCTGATCTGCTGCCAGGCCAAGTTTACCATACAGCGGTGTGCTAACCGGACCAGGACTGACTGCATTCACACGGATCTTACGGCCGATCAGTTCTGCGGATAAGTTTCTGATCAGTGTCAGCTGCGCTGCTTTAGTGGCGGCATAAACAGATGCATTCGCCATACCGATGTGCGCGTTGATAGAAGTATTCAATACGATAGCACCGCCATCATGCAGGATAGGCAGTAACTGCTGAATAGTAAAGAAGGAACCTTTTACGTTGATATTAAACTGCTCGTCAAAGAATGCCTCAGTCGTCGCCTCAATAGGAGAGAACTTCGCTACACCTGCATTCAGGAACAGAATGTCAATGACCGGATGTATCGCAGCCACCTGTGCCTGTAACTGCATAATGTCTTTCATACTACCTGTGTCAGATGCAATGCCGCTGGCCGATGTGCCCAGTTCCGCTACTGCCTTGTCTATAGATTCCTGATTACGGCCGGTAATGATCACTTTTGCGCCTTCAGCAATAAATAACTGCGCTGTCGCAAATCCGATACCGCTGTTACCACCGGTAATGAGGGCTACTTTATTTTCTAACCTGTTCATAAAATTGATTTTAATCGTGATGTACTGTTTTATTATTAAGATTGATCTGTGTTGTTTGGAACGATCGTTCCGGATGTAAAATTAGTAATGTGGAATGAATGTTCCAAATAAACTTTTAAGCACCGGTAAGATCAGCAGGGAAGTGATGATGTATAAGTGTTTTTTATATAGTGTTAAGAAAGGACCGGACTACATAGCATCTTTTGTCCTTTTTATCAGTATACAGATCCATGGCTGTTCCTCAATGATCGGTATATTTTTCTGTTTACCATAGCGTGGGCAGGATAATGTTCGATTGCGACTATTAAATGCATAAAAATGCCATCGCATACCCGGTATCCGGGCCTGCCGGGATGGCTTACATAAGGTTGGACAGGAGGGAATAAAAAGCAGCAGCGCCTATCAGAAATGGCCTGTTTTTTCGTTAGATTTGTAGTAACCTGATTTCCGATGTCCCAATCCGCCACTCGCCGACCCGCAACTGTTGAGGAGCAATCGCCTATTCCTGTACTTGAAACAGACGTAGTATTTGCTGACCTCCTGATATGTATCTCTTTTGCGACGCTGTCGCTCGCCACAGCAATACTGCTGCTGTTTAATATGTCCGCCGCTGCATGGGGCGGTCAGCTGACATTAGCGTTCTTCTTCATAGCCATCGCTATGTGGGCCGCCTGGTCTTCAGAGACCTACCATCTGTACACGGACAAACTGCTCATCAAAAAGCCGCTGACATACCTGTCGTCCACAACAACGGTCATTCCGTTATCCTCCATGAAAGAAGTGACAATTAAAACTGTAAAATACCGGCACAGAAGAACGTATCTGACCATAAAGACCCGTAGCCGTACCTATCAGTATACGGTCAGCAGGGATATGGAATTTATAGACACCTTTATTGCCGAATTACAGCAACGGGGCGTTAACGCACATAAAGGCAGTTATACCTGATCAGGCATCCTCTCCGGGGTGATCCTGGAACTCTGTAAAATCTTCTATTGCCCCCTTCGTTAGCTCATCCAGCTCCGGATGTTGTAATAAGGCATGCATCTTTTCTGTCAGCATTTTATGCTCCAGGTAATCCTGGTCCGCGTTCGTCAGCCGGTTCAGCATCCAAACCGTCAGTGGCGTAGGGCGCCTGTCCAGCGATGCGATCAATGCATCATGATAATACTCATGGAATGACTCCAGCGTGTGCACCAGTGGACCAGGTGATCCATAATCAATATGCGGATATTTCTCTATCAGCCGGAATATAGGTTCTATTGCTTTCTCCTTGTCGGCATTCTGTTTCAGTGCCTCCATCAGGTCATAGAAGTAGGAGACGTTATCATCATCGGAGCGTTCTGCTGGTTGAAAGGCCTGCAAGGCCTGTATGATCTCATCAGTAGTCATCATGGAATTGTTAAGGGTTTGAAACGTTAATTATCTCAGCAGTGGCGTATAACAGGGTTAATAACTTAAAAATAGGGAAATTTACTGAATAAGCATTGCAACCGACAGGTGCCCGGTACACCGTACCTAACTTGTATTTACATATTATTAATCTGTGTTGTATCATTGGATATTCGCACTGAAATAGCTATTTTCATACTTTTTCCCCTACTGCACACTTAACTGACAGCAAATGCAAAATTATGTAGTGCTTCCTACAGCGGAAGCCGAAGCACAAAAAGTTTTTCAGGATCTGCTGGACCAACCTGACCAGGTCTTACTATTAATATTGGGGGACGACGATGTAGCTGCTGAAGCAAATGATACTGCTAACTTTATCAGGTCAAAGACCGGCAAAACAGGCATGGGTATGTATGATATGGTCATCTTCGTCCGGGTGACCATCCCGGCGGTCCTCCTGCCCATGTTAAAGAAAATGGAATGGCACCCCCGCGTGAAGCCTTCCGATTATGATAGCTTCGTATTGCTCTCCATCTCCCCATTCAGGAATGTTGTATCAGAAGGTGTGACCAGACCCCGTTTTATGAAGGGAAGAGGAAGTATGCACACTGCCGTCATGACGGCTTACGCTAACGGTTGAGTTCCTGTTTTACCTTAATGAAAATCCCATATGCGACTTTTTACATTGCCATGTGCTATCCTGTTTCCTTTGTTATTTGGCAGCAGCGTCTACGCGCAGTCTGTCATCTCTGTTGTGGAAACTGATCAGAATAATCGTACCTACAGTAATAAAAATAACGCCGACATCAACAGCCGGCTGACCATTCAGTTTAACCGTTCCACTTTTATCCGGAAGGTCAACACCGCTGGTATCGGTAGCCCGCTGCCATCCGATGCGGTGAACATGATCAATGTCCTGTATGAAGCCTCCCGTAAAGTTGACGGATGGGCCAGGGGAATGGAAGAAGCCGTGCGTCAGCATGTGCGCGGCGATAAGAACAGTCTGCCGGCATTCGTCGAACGTACCTCCGCCATCGCACAGGAGATCATAACGGTATTCGACAAAGATCCTGCTACACGCGATTACTTCGAATCCTATGAAGACGTCACCGATATCTGGGGAGGTATTACCTACGCGCTCAGCAAACGGCTGGCTGACCTGGAGCAACAGCTCACAGATGGCGCCACCTATAATGACGTCCGGATCCAGATCGGCGCTTGGCTGATGCACAATAATCAGCCGTCTCCTTTGCATTTTAACGGGCTGGATGATAATCCGCAGGGTGAATACTACGAAGTGGAACGCTGGAAGTTTACGCTCACCGATGCACAGTTGTCCCAGCTGGAAGATATCCAGCAATCTGTACGGAGTAGCCAGCAGCGTGAAATGAACGTAAACGAGATACTGAGAGGAGAATATGTCCGCCAGTTCACCGATATCCTCCAGCAAAGACTGAAAGCTGATTATGAAGACTTCCGTAAGGAAGCGGCAAAGGTATTGACCACCCTGAAGGACCAGCAGGTCATGTACGATATCAGACAGGTACTCGCACAGGGGGACCTGCTCAAAACACGCCTGAATGAGCGGGTAAAATACTATCAGACGCTGGGCAGCGCCAACACAACAGCCAGTGCCGGATTTCTGTCCACGTTGCAATCCGACATCATCCTGCTGAATAGTGAGTTCAATAAAATGAAGGTGTTACTGACCGCTCTCAAAACCGACATCCCGGCTGCATCAGCAGAAGTGCAGACACAGGCAGCTAACCTGTTGGCCATCGCTTCCGGTAAGATCACATCGCTGGCAGATATGATCATTCCTGATGACCTGCTGCAATTCGGTAAGGAAGAAAGAAGGCTGGCAGAGCTGGCGCTTCGTTTTTCTGATAAAGTTTTTTCATTGGCACTGGGTAGTATCCCGTCTGAAGCAACCACCGATCTGCTCTATGCCGGTTACCGCGAATCAGGTGACCGTGTGGTCATTAAGATGCAGGTGACCAATATCAGTTCAAAGCGGAACCTGATGGAGGAAACCCATAGTCTCACTTTATACCGTATTCTTGCGCATATAGAGGCCACTGTAGGGGTTATTTTTGCCCACCCGCTCATCACTACCAACATTCAGAAGGACGTCCAGATGGCGCCTTATTACAATGTGCTGTTCAAAGGTATATTTGGGACGAGCCAGCACTGGAAACGGAATTCCTCCCTGCCTAATAACCTGCTGGACCTGAACTTTGGTTTACATGTCTCATCTCCCGACTTTGACAAGGATGATGTACCCGAACTGGGACTGGGTATTGTAGCGTCTACCCTACATGATTACCTGCAGGTAGGATGGGCTTATAACCTGTTTTACGGTGCTAACTATGTTTTTGTCGGGTTTAGATTGCCGATACCGACGATGAGCCTGGGGAAGAAAGAAAATTAGGGATGGGGGAATCAGGAATGAGAAATTGCCTGTTTTTACAACCTTTCGCATAAAACATTGTTGACTATTTATGTGAAAGGGCAATTGATAGCCCGGTTGTCTACATCAATTCAAACCAACCAGTTCCTGTGTCTTAATTCCTGATTATTTTCTGGCATGACTAATGCGGACTATTTAACGACACAAGCTTACTTCCATTCAAAATTTCTTCAAAAATGGCAAAACATGGTCCGCTGCTTATACTGGAAGATGATGAAGACGACCGGGAAATATATCAGTCCGTATTAGCATCGCTGGGACTGCGCAACATGGTACTTTTTTTTGATGCTGGTGATGCCTTGCTGAAGTACTTGCAGGAAACGACGGAAAAGCCACTTATTATCATAGCAGATATCAATGTGCCAAGAATGAATGGTCTGGAACTCAGACGCCGGATCGACATGGATGAATCACTGCGTAAGAAAAGTATACCATTTGTATTTCTCACTACCATCGAATCAAAAGAAATTGTAGACGAAGTATATGACCTTACTGTACAGGGCTATTTTATCAAAAGACCTTTGTACGAGGATATAGAAAAGCAGATCCGTATTATATTGGAATACTGGACCAATGCCAGGCATCCGAATGAATAGGTGCGTCCGTATTGTCAACAAGATAACTTTCACACTTCCCGCTGCCAGTTCCACAGAATGATCTACTCATTTTTAGGATAGTATTGTCATGTATTTTCGTATGGATCTCTGGGACTCAATGTTATAGCTAAACGGAGCCATATTGACTGCTACAAAGAAAAGTTAAGATTTCAGCAGGCAATATAAATCGGTTCTAAATTTGCGTTAACGGACTAACATGTTTGAATCATAAACCCTCAGGGCTAAAGAAAACGCCTATGTACGACGCTGCTAATTCTATCAGAAAACCAGCTTACGCCAGCCACGAGATGAAGCTACCCGAAAAGATCAGATACCGGAGACTGGTGTATGAGCCTTTGTTTGCTATGCTCTACTTCATCAGCTTATTACCCACGTGGATGCTGCGTAGTATACAGCATTTAATTTACTGGACTCTCTGCAACATGATGCGCTATCGTTATGATGTCGTTGTGCAGAATCTTTCCCGCTCTTTCCCTAAAAGAAGCTACCGGCACATCCAGGCCATGACACGTGCCTTCTATTGTCACTTCAGTGAATTGCTGGTAGAGACCCTGCAGCTATTGTCCATCACAGAAGAGCAACACCGGAAAAAGGTACATCTGCATAATCCGGAAGTACTGGAACATTGTCACCAGCAGGGGCGGAACATCATCATTGTAATGGGGCATTACGGCAACTGGGAATGCCTGAACATCCTGCCCCGCTATGTTTCTTTTGATGTCTATGCGGTATATAAACCCACACCTTACACGTTCCTGAACAGGGTGTTATACCGTATCCGTTCACGGTTCGGCATCAGGCTGCTGGCTACGAATGAAACTGCCCGTTTTATGCTGTCTAACCGTCATCGTCCGGGTGCATATGTATTTATCGCCGATCAGTCGCCGGTAATAAGGGCGCGTTGTAAAACCGACTTCCTGCATCAGCCTACCGCACTGCCAACGGGCGCCGAGCAGCTGGCACGTTCCACCGATGCAGTCGTGCTATACGCTTCTGTCAGGAAACGCAGCAAAGGTGACGGCTGGAATGTATACTTCTCGCTGATAACAGAGGAAACCGCTGATGTGGAATCATATGACATCACCAGGACCTTTGCCTGGTACCTGGAGCATGATATCTTACATGCACCTGAATACTGGTTATGGACCCACAGACAATGGGAGCGGGAGGAGTGTTAACCTCCCACTACCTCTACCGTGCTTTTTCCATTGGCCATCCGGATCACTTTTATCTGTGCAGGGATACGTTCTGTCATTTCCTGTACGTGAGAGATCACCCCAACTTTACGTCCCTGGTTATGTAAACGTTCCAGGGCATCTACTGCTACATTCAGGGTATCCGGATCGAGTGCGCCGAAACCTTCATCAATGAACAGGGATTCTACCTTCATCTTGCTGGAAGATAAAGAGGCCAGCCCCAGCGCCAGTGCCAGTGATACCAGGAAGGATTCTCCACCGGAAAGTGAGAAGACCGTTCTGAGTTCATCACCCATATCTTTATCCAGTATCTGCAATCCGAGGGTACCAGGTATACGCTGCAGTTTATAGCGGGTGGTCAGCATCGCCAGGTGCATGTTGGCATAGCCCAGCAAAATGTCCAGTGTATATTCCTGGGCTATCTGCCGGAACTTTTTACCATCAGCAGAGCCGATCAGTTCATTCAGTCTGCCCCAGTTTTCGTGTATAGCTGTTTTGGCTTCAATGTTCTTTTGTAAGCCGCCGATGGTATCTTTGTTCTTTTTATCTTCCCAGAGTTTGTAATCAACTTTACTCTTTTCCGCAGAGAGCTGTTCCAGTGTTTGTCTGGCTTCACCGGCAAGCGCGGTCACCTCTTCCAATCCACGTTCACTCGTGCGTTTCTGCAGATGATTGGTGACCTGCAGCTCACGTTCTTCCAACGTGGCTTTCGTCGTAGTGACGGCAGTCCGCAAAGCATTGATCGTTTTTCTTTCGGTGTCTATCCAGGCGGCAGAATAAGCCAGTAAACTGGTCAGGTCTGGTTCTGATAGTTGTACACCATCTGTCGATGCATAGGCATCCAGCCATTCCTTAATGGCTGCACTTATCTGTGCGATATTGTGATGGATATTGTTGATATCGGCGGATGTCTGTTCTCTGGAAACCGTATAACCACGGAGCTCTTCCCGCAGATTATTCAATTCTTTCGCTGCTGCTTGTTGCGTAGCAACCGCATTGTCCATCGCCTGTTTCAGTCGTTGTTCAAACACACTGACAGCAGCGCCGTTCAGTAATCGCTGGCGCTCCTGCGTAAGGGTGTCGAACTGTGTTTGCTGTGTATTGAGATCATGGATCCTTTCATTCAGCTCTGCCGCGATCAGCGGACCTTGTTTACTCATCTCCTGCAACGCTGACTGATGCTCACGCAGTAACTGCGTATTATCCGTGATTGCCTGCACATGCTCTTTCCACTGTACGGCGAAGGCGCGGATACTGTTGTCAAATCCCTGCGGATCCTTTTTCCAGTTGTCTATCCAGGCGGGATTGTTAAAGTGTGGCGCCAGCAGTTCCGTCATGGTGTGCAGACTCTCTGTGATATTAGCCAGTTGCTTTTCAATATGCCGTTGCGCTTCCTCTTTACTGGATTTTTCCCGCTGCCTGTCTTTCAGGCTATCCCCCGTAGCGGTCAGTTTATGCTGTAAGGCATCCAGTTGTATTTTCAGCTGATCGGCTTCTTTCCTTTTTTCTTCATATGCCTGTAGTTGCTGCGTCGTCTGCTGATGTTCATCATGCAGCTCCTGTACGCGGGCAGCCAGCCATGCTTTCCTGCTTTCGGCAGGCAGGGTTTGACTGGCCGTTGCCAGACTAAACGTCATCCATGTTTTTTCCAGGGAAGTGATCTGCTCACTTCTGCGTGCCAGCATACCTTCATACATACTGCCGTCTGTATCCAGTTTCCTGGTGAGCTGTTCCAGAGTGCTGATATCACCCTGTAAGCTATTGTATGTTTGCAGGGCTTTTTTATATTCCTCTTCCAGTCCCAGTAATATGGTGTGTTCTACCGGATTACCTCCTGCAAAGGGATGTGCTGTACTACCGCACACGGGGCAGGGTTCATCCTGTATCAGCTGCGCACGCAACGCTTCAACGTTCTCTGCTATCTGCAGGCGTGCCTGTTGTAATAGTTTGTCAGTGAGGTCTTTTTGTGTCTGCGCAACGATCAGTTGCGCTTTCTTATCTTTAAGCACCGTTGTTTTTTCGAGCAGTTCCTGCTGGCAATTTTCCAGTAGGCGCACCGTATGTTCCTTTTCCTGCAAATTGCTCAGCAGCAGATCCCAGTGCCCTTTTGCCGCCTCGCCTTCCCTGATATGCTGTATCAGCGATGACTGTTGATCCTTTAACGCATCGACGGGCATCTGTCCGATGGCCACGTGCAGGGTATCGAATGCCTTTTGGAGGTCAGACAGCTGTTGTTGTTCATCCAACACTTTTTCCTGCAGGGCCGTGATCTGTTCCTGTGCTTTTTTTATGAAGCTGCTGTTATCCTGTTGTTCCCTTAATGCCTCCTGTTGTCTGGGTAACAGACTGGCAGCATGACTCAGCTGTGTCCTGATCTCAATATCATTCTCTGCGATATCTTTTTTACCGAGGTGATCCCGCTGCCATTGCTGTAATTTTTCAATCGTCGCGGTCACCACCGTGATCTCCTGTTCCTTATTTTCGAACACTTTCAGGTGGTCCTGTTGTTTCTTTTCAGCCACATCAGCTGCCGCCTTTGCAAGGCTCACCCGTTGCGCTTTCTCACCGATCAGCGTGTCGAGGTGACGCGCCCTCTCTATATCTGGTTGAGAGGCAGCAGCAGCCTGTTGTTGTTCCTGTACGGCGGTATCTGCCTCCGATAAAGCCTGCATCGCCTGCTGCTGACGCTCAGTGGTCTGTACGATCCGGTTTGTGATCTCCGCGAGCGCGGCCTCTTTTACTGATAGTTCCCTTTCATAGGATCGTCTGGCTTCTACCGGGCCTCTGGCTGGCTGCACCTGTTCCACCTGGGTGAAGGTGCGGATGCTGTCGGCCGCATTCTCTATCGCTGTGAGGGCTTCTGTATACTTTCCTGCCGCTACATTCCGGTTATCCTGTAGTGTACCCAGCAGCTGATGCCAGTTGATTTCGGCGTTAAGGGTATTGATCGTTTGTTGCTGTGTTGCAATGGAAGCAGTGAGCGTGCTTTGCTGTTCGGTGAAGCTGGTCCTTTCTTCTTCCGACAAACTGACGATCCCTGCGATCTGTTGTTTCAGTTGTTTCAGCTCAGTATCAGCCTCTTTGAACTTTTCAAATACACCTACTGAGATCTCCGAATAGATATTGGTACCTGTCAGCTTTTCCAGCAGGGAAGCTTTCGCGTCTTTGTCCGCTTTCAGGAAGGCGGTGAAGTCGCCCTGTGCCAGTAAGACGGAGCGGGTGAACTGTTCGAAGTTCAGGCCGACCACCCTTTCTATTTCGCGCAGTGTCTCGGTTTTCTTTCCAGGCACAGGGGTATTGGTACTCAGGTTAAAGAGTTCCACGGTATCTGTCTGCAGGTTTCCATCTATCTTATTACGGGCACGTTTGACTGACCAGGTAGCCCGGTAGTTATGACCATCTATGCCGGCGAAGGAGACCTCTGCAAATCCATCCGCAGTGCCATCCCGCAGGATGCCCCTGATATCGCCCTGATTGAGCTTGTTTCCGGTTCTGTCCTGTATCTCTACGCCAGTCTCTTTCGCCTGCTGATAGCGCGGTGTTTTGGCATATAATGCCAGACACAGGGCATCGAGCAGCGTGGATTTACCTGCCCCTGTCGGGCCGGTAATGGCAAAGATCCCCGCCTTGCTGAGTGGTTCTTTTGTAAAATCTATTTCGTTGGTATCTTCGAGTGATGCCAGGTTCTTTAAACGAATGGCTAATATCTTCATGCGTTTTTACTGCTCTTTTGTAGTGATCTCCTGCAATACCTGGTTGAAAAGGCTGACCAGTTCTTCCGGTGCTTCATTGTTATAGCTGGCTTTAAAGGCCTTCTGAAATATATCCAGTGGCTTTAATTCCTGCAGCTGATCTGTGCGCATCACAGTGTCTGTTTCATTTTCTCCGGATGACAGGCGGCTTGTTTCAATCTTTGCCAGCTTTACGTGTTTGCCGGTAAGGGCGGTTTCTATCTTGTGTCTTAATGCCGGTTCGGGCCCTTCCAGCAGCACACGTACTTCCAGGTAAGGCGCGGTGTGCAGATGGTCAGTAGCCGCTGGTAACTGCAGGAGCTCTTCTAATACAGTGGCCAGTGGCTGCGGCTTAGCCGGTACGCGTAGCAGCTCGGTGGTGACCGGTATCTCCAGCAGGGCAACATTACTGAGTACGCCGCCGGTAATATCGAAAGTCACTACCTGGTGTTTGTAGTTCCTTTCTGAAAATGACATGGGCAGCGGACTACCACTGTACCGGATGTTTTCTTTCCCGCCTATTTTCTGGGCTTTGTGTATGTGTCCTAATGCGGTATAGATGATGTCGTCATGGAAGGCGCTGACAGGAACATATTCCACCCCACCCATGATCAGTCTTTCTTTATCATCGTGCTCATTCTTTTCGGCATTGAGTGTATGCAGATGTGCCATGGCGATGATGCCCTGGTCCGGTTGCTTTATGGTCAGCGCGTGCTCATAGGATTCCCTGTAGAGGGCAACCACCCCATCCACATAGGGCGTCTCGCTTTCCGCTACCGCGGGATAGTCTCCCATGCGCAGGAAAGGGATAGCCATACACCAGAGCACCGTTGCCCCTGTTCTATCCTTCACAGGGATCAGCATTTTTTCATAGTCGATCGTACCATCTTCTTTCCGCTCGATCGTACCGATAATATGAATGTCAGACGATTCCAGCAGCGGTTTAGGCGCTTCCAGCCTTGCTGCTGAGTCATGGTTACCTGCCGTGACAATGATCTGTAAACCGGGTTGTGCCTTCATGGCACTATTGAGAAAGGAATAGAATAATTTAACCGAAGTAGCGGAGGGGTTAGCTACATCAAACACGTCCCCACTGATGATCAATAACTCAATATCTTCTTTCTTAATGGTATCTGTCAGCCAGTACAGGAACTGCTGGTGTTCATATGTTCTGTCATACTGATAGAAGGTTTGTCCTATATGCCAGTCTGCAGTATGCAATATTTTCATCTGATAATTTTTGCCTTGAAAATCTACCGGTGGCTGATCGGGTCAACGGGCCGGTGACTGCAAAAATAAGTATTGTAGGGGAAAGGTGAGAGGTGTGGTGTAATGACACCTGTATTATCCCGGATCGGATGTCATGGATTTTATTTTATCTTAGTCTATATGAGGAAATATCCAATAGGCATACAGGATTTTGGCGAAATACGAAATGGACGATATTTATATATAGACAAAACGCGACTGATCTACACGCTGATAGAATCAGGCAAGTACTATTTTTTAAGTCGCCCGAGGCGATTTGGTAAATCCCTGTTACTGCCTACCATTAAGGAAATCTTTAATGGTAATAAAGAATTATTTAAAGGCCTTTGGATAGAGGAGCAGTGGAACTGGGAGCAGACACATCCCGTAATACATTAGCTGGTTCCTTTTCCGGAAACGCGCATAGCATTCCTCCCGCAATAGCAACTATGCAGTGAAACTGAGTCAAACAGACCAACATTTAGTCAGGTATTTACGACCGGTAACAAACGATCAACATAAGTCAACGCTGCTTTAATCAAGTAGCACTTCTTTCACCGTCTGCCTGCCCGGTAAGTCCTGCGCTATCACAATGATTTTGCCGCCAGCAGGCAGTGACGCCGCCTTATAACGCCATTCTATCCCATTCCAGCCCAATTCCGCTCTTCCACTCTCTTTGACCACTCCGTCCGCATCGAGTACTTTCACTTCTACTTTCGCTACGCGGAATTCATCCTTAGCCGTTACCACCACATCATTCTCTTCCAGCCTGATATTCTGTACTTCCGGAGAACGGTAGGCATCTTTTACCGCCATATTATAGGCATTCTGCCCCGGACCTGCCATTGATGCATAATATTCCTTTACCGCAGGATCTGCAATCATTACCTGGGCTAACGCTGATGCCACAAGCATTTTATGCCTCGCTTCCAGCTGTTTTTTTGTAGGTTTTTTCGTAGACGGGCCGCGTTTCTT
The DNA here is from genome assembly GCF_010093065.1 of Chitinophaga agri. Taxonomy (NCBI): domain Bacteria; kingdom Pseudomonadati; phylum Bacteroidota; class Chitinophagia; order Chitinophagales; family Chitinophagaceae; genus Chitinophaga; species Chitinophaga agri. The sequence continues at coordinate 145,394 of NZ_CP048113.1, forward strand.
CGCCATAATGATCTGCCCGTTCCGTTCGTAGATGGTGAGTTGTCCGCCGATAGTACCCCGGACAAGCTGCATGAGGATGTTATCCTTGATAATTGCCATAATAGTTGCTTTTGAGGTTGTACTGAACAAAGGTAAAAGGTTCGGCTAACCTACCATTGCACCGTGATATAAAAATGAAGTTTTCAGGTCACTTCAGTATCAGTAGGATATTCAAGTGACCTTTTACTGCCCTGTTAATCACCTGATGCATTGGAATGTCACAGGTCTTTCTATCGGACATCCGACGGTGCATAAAGCCGGGAAAGAGTGGCGTATCAGAACTTGTAGTTATAGCCTGCACGTACTACCTGTGTTTCATTATAGTCGGTACTGGTATAATGGAACCCCTTGCCCCGCACGGCTCTTTTATTCCGCAGGGTATTCGCTACATCGGTGGCATTGACAAAGAGTTCTCCCTTGCCCTGCTGGATCGTCTTTTTTACCCCGATGTCCACCCCGAAGCGGGAATAGGTCTTACCCTGTGGTACCAGGTCAGGGCCCTGGTAAATCGCCGTTAATTGAGCGTCTATCTGCCGGGCGAAATGGAACTGGCCATTCAGTTTGATATTTCCGGAGAAAGTACTTTCCCGCGCAGCGCTGAACACGTTCTCTACCGGATACCGGTTCACAACCGTAAAGGAGTCGATGATATTGTTATATCCATTCAGGTTCAGGTTGAAGGTGGCCCGGTTGGATACCTTCCGGGATAACAGCAGTTCGATACCGGTCCTATAACTCTTGCCGGCATTCTGGAAGATGTTATAAATGATGGTACTGCCCGGTACGGTACTGCCAATGCGGGTAATAGTGGCATCCATACGCTTATGATAGATGGAAGAGAAGAGGTAGCCTTTGTTCCAGCTGCGCTTATTGCCCAGTTCGAAGGTATTGGTATACTGCGGACGAAGGGCCGGGTTGCCGACCTTGATGATTTCGGCATCGTCGTATTTGGGGAAGATGCGGATATCGACTTCATTCGGCCGGTCTACACGGCGGCTATAGAAGAAGGACAGTTTGTTGTTTTCGCTCAGCTTGTAGGCCAGTCGCAGGTCGGGGAATGGCTGGGTATAGTGGTAACCGTCGCTCTTGTATACCGGGTGGTCCGGATTGACATCGTAGTTCAGGTCTACATATTCCAGGCGCAACCCGGCTTCCAGTTCAAAACGGGTGTTTTCGTAGAGGTAGTTGCCATATACGGCCGGGATGTTTTCCCGGTATTTGGTCAGACCGCCGGCATGGGCATCCAGTACGGAATGAACACCGGGTTTGAAGTCCATGTTCACAGGAATATACCGGTACCGGTATTTCACCCCGGCTTCAAAACGCCCGTGGCGGATCGGCTGTACATAGTCGACGCTCAGGTCTGTCACATGTTCATCTGACAATACCTTAAAAGAGTCTGCACCAGTGTATTCAGGCATTATGTTAGTAAAGAAGTATTTCTCATCCTCCCGGTGAAAAGTGCTGCTCAGGGAGACGTTCAGCATTCTGCCGGGGGCAGCGAAGTTGTGTTGCCAGATGGCGGCACCGACAATGGTCGTCTTCAGTTCATCCTCCAGGAACTGCCAGAGGCGCTGCCTTGCTGTAAGATCGCTGTTAAAGAAAGGCTCATCGCCATGATCAAGTATTTTCTCGGTACCATACATACCCGATACGGTGAGGGTGTTCCTGTCATTGATCGCCCAGTCCATACCGGCTTTTACGTTGGAGAAGTTGGTGTTCCTGTTACGTTTTGTTTGTTGCCTGACGGTATCTCCGTTGTCATAGTAACGATCTGTAAATTCATTTTTGTTCAGTGTTCTTGTGTACAGATCGTCTGCCTGAAGGAATAAATTGACCTTATTCTTTTTGTAGTTCAGCGACAGGGAGGGGTTGATCTTTGGCGTACGCTGGTATTGTGGCCTGATACCCGGCAGATTTGCCTTTTTGATCCATAGGGCGCCGGCACCTCCACTTAGCCCTATTTTGCCGTTAGAGCCTTCCTTTTTTTCTTTTTTGTAGATGATATTGATGATGCCCGCATTGCCATTCGCATCGTACCTGGCAGACGGATTATTGATGATCTCAATCTTGTCAATAGCAGATGCCGGGATGTTGTCGAGACTTGTTTGTCCGCCGAAACCGGTGATCGCTGTCTGCTTCCCGTCTATCAGTACCATCACTTTATCACTACCTCGCAGTATGATCCTGCCGTCCTGGGTCGTTACACCCGGCAGGTTCTTCATAGCTTCCAGCACGGAACCGCCTGCCTGACTGATATTGTCCGCCACATGGAAGGTTTTCTTATCCAGGCGTATGGCTTCCTGCTGCCCTGTAATAGTGACGGTATTCAGCGAAGCGGGATCAGGATACAATTCGATGCTGCCGAGTTCCAGTATAGGGGTTAACTGTCCGGCAGTGACGGATTGTGTAACCGGCTGATAACCCAGGTAGGAGAATGTCAGCAGATAATTTCCGGGATTGACATCGGTGATCCTGAAACGGCCGTCATCCCCCGTGATCGTACCTGTGATAAAGGTGCTGTCTTTTACCTTCGTAAGGGTAACACTGACGAATGGCAGGACGGTTTTATTGCTTGCCGATTTGACCTGGCCGGCGAGGGCCACTTTAGGGGATTGCGCATGAACAATGGATACAACGGAAAGTAAGAGAATAGAAATGAACGGGACACACTTCATGCAGTAAGATTTTCTGCATAGTTAAGACCGGAATCTAACGACTTTCTAAAGTACGTGGGGGTGTATATGCCTGGTGAATGACTATTTTACAACAGCCACCCAGACGAAGAAATACCGAACAAAAAAACATCGCGCAACAGAAAATAAACCTCTTTGGAAGACTACAAACAAGCGTGGCATTTTCAGAACCTCACCGAAAACACATGCCGTTCATTCGCAAATTCATATGCCGATCTCCACTGATACCTGTTACAGATCTGCTGCACCAGCGATAGTCCCAGTCCGGTGCCCGGCGTATCGGAAGAGGTACTGCCGAAGCGTTTAAATACCTGTTCCTGCTGTAAACTGGTTGTACCGGGATTAGCAATATGCAGGCATTGATCTGTTAGTACGATCTCAATGGTATTATCGGCTGGTGTGTAGCGGATGGCGTTTGTGATCAGGTTGTTTAACAGTATTTCGATCAGTATCTTATTACCCTCTATGGTGACCCCGGGGGCAATGTCAGTTTGCAGCAGCAGTTGTTTGTTTTCCGAGAAAACGGAAAATATTTGCAGGGTGCTTTTCAGCAGACCGGAAAGATCGATCGTCTCACGATCCATAAACTGGCTGTTCTCGATCTTGGTGAGCAGTAACAGGTTCTTATTGATGCGCGTGACCCGGGCGAGCGCCTTGTTGGCTTCCTCTATCAGATCGTATTGTTCGTTCGTCAGTACTTTTGTTTGCAGCAGCAGGTCTAATTTGGACTGTATTATAGCCAGTGGCGTTTGCAGTTCATGGGAGGCGTTATCAGCAAATTCTTTCTGCTGATTGTAGACGGTAATATTACCGGCGATCAGTTTTTCCAGGCTTTTGTTCAGCTCTGAAAATTCTTCTATATCGGTATGTTCAAAGACGACAGGCTGCTGCTGATCGAGATTAAAGTTCCTGATGTGTGCCAGACTTTTATGGAATGGTTGCCAGAGGCGCCTGGAAATACGGCGGTTCAGCAGGATAAAGCCGATCATCAGCAGGAGGAAGAACAGCATGGTCAGTCCGGTGACGATACCAATGATCAGATACCGGTCTTCACGTCCGGCAGCGGCAGTCAGTTCGATATGATGTTCATTAAGTTCATGACGCCACAGCAGATTGATCATGTAGTAATACACCGGGATACTGAGCACCAGCACGATGCCGGCATATACCATAAAGCGCTTCATGGTACGGTTTAGCAGTTTACTCATATTTCCCATTTATAGCCGGTGCCGTATAGTGTTTTCAGGTAGTTGTCGCAACCTGCTTCTGTCAGTTTCTTCTTCAGGTTCTTGATATGTACATAAATGAAATCATAGCTGTCAAACATATCAGCCACATCACCGGACAGATGTTCCGCCAGTGCACTTTTAGAGATCACTTTGTTTTTGTTGCTGATGAAGTAGAGAAGGAGATCAAATTCCTTTTTCGTGAGTACGACAGGTTGATCATTCACGGTGACGGACTTGGCCAGCAGATTGATCTTTAGTTCATTCAGTTCAATAATATTCACATTGCCGAACTGCTTACGCCGGATAACGGAATAGATACGCGCGGCCAGTTCCGGCAGATGGAAGGGTTTGGTGAGGTAGTCGTCAGCACCTATCTGCAGTCCTTTTATTTTATCGTCGAGGGAGTTTTTGGCGGAAATGATGATCACCCCGTCCTGTTTATGTTGCTGCTTGATCTCTTCAAGTATCTTTAGTCCGTCGCCTCCGGGCAGCATCAGGTCGAGCAGAATACAGTCATAGTCATACACACTGACTTTATCTATTGCCTGTCCGAAGTTAGCCGCAAATTCGCAGAGATAATTTTCGTCCGCCAGGTAGGCGCCGATGCTTTTGGCCAGCGCCGGTTCGTCTTCTATTATTAAAATTTTCATCCGTGAAAGTATGAACGTATTCTGAAGATATTCTGAATGTGGTATACCGGAGTATCGCTAAGGGTATACCACATTCGCAATTTAAGGTATTGCGTGAATATCTGTTCACAGAGATCGCAGACTAATGTCGGGCCCGGAGTTTTTTATATACTTCAAACCAGGCTACCGCGCATCCGGCAGTCAGGAGGCATATGAGCATATCTTTCACGGACAGTACGCTCAATGCGAAGATGTTCCTGATGCCGGGAATGGCTTCAATAGCGATCAGGAAAGCTACGGAGATGATCAGTATATAGGGTGTGAGTGAATTGCGGTACCGGAATGTTTCGCGGAGTGTGGCTGTGAACGATCTGTTGGTGAATGTCAGGAATATATTACTTACTATCAGGGTAATGAATACCATGGTACGGGTATATGCGATGTCGTGGTCCCGCATATATATGGCATACAACAGCAAAATACTGCTACTGATGACGAGACCCTGAATGATGCTGATGATCATCTCCTGCGTGGTAAACAGGCGTGTGGTCACTTTTCTTGGAGGCAGGGACATAATATTGCTTTCAACCGGCTCCTGCTGATAGAACAGGGAGCAGGTGGGACCCATGATCAGTTCCAGAAATATTACATGGATAGGAGAGAAGATGTTCACGTATTTCCATTGCAGAAGCAGCGGACTGACGGCGATCAGTATAATGGGAATATGTATGGATATGATGTAGCGGATCGCTTTTTTTAAATTGCTGTAGATCTTTCTGCCCTGCTCTATGGCTGTTGGTATCATCGCCAGGTTATCATCCGTGATGATCAGGTCGGCGGCCTGGCGGGCGATTTCCGTGCCTTTTTTTCCCATGGCAATGCCGATATTGGCGGCCTTAATGGCGGGGCCGTCATTGACCCCGTCTCCGGTCATGGCAACGATCCCGCCACCGGCCTTTAATGCTTCAATGACCTTGCGCTTAGCTTCCGGAAACATCCTTACGAACAATGATTCCTGGCGGACGGTGAGACGCAGGTCAGCGGGCGTCATTTTCATAACATCCTCCCCAGATACGGGATGCCCGAAAAGGATGCCTGTCTGTGAAGCGATATAAGCCGCGGTCGCGGCATGGTCGCCGGTAAGCAGCATCGGACGTATACCGGCGTCCCTGATCTTTGCAATGACCTCTCTCGCTGATAGCCGGGGTGGGTCATAGAAGGCAACGAGACCTTCCAGTTCCCAGTTCCAGGCATCCTGTGAGGAAGGCATATCATGATCGTTACCCGTCGCACTGGCTACACCGAGTACACGATGCCCCTGTTTCCCCATCTCTTCTGCCAGGCGACTGATCCGGTCTGCCGTAAGCGGATCGGTATGGCATACCCGCATGATCCGCTCTATAGCGCCTTTTCCGGCAGCCAGTGTTGTGTCTTCCCAGTGATATACATGTGTCATCATGGGCGGTGTGCCTTCCAGCGCGTACTCATGGACCAGGGTGGGTAGTTCCCTGCTGGCTGCATTGTTGTTGTCAAAGGCCTCCATGATCGCTTTTTCCATATGATCGAAAGGCTGCCGCTCAGAAGCAAGGGCGGCGATGAACAATAGCCGGCTGTCAAGGCCAGGTGGCAGGCCGGACATGTCATACACCTTATCGGCCCTGGCGTCATAGAGTGTGACCACCTTCATCCTGTTCTCCGTCAGTGTACCTGTTTTATCGAAACAGATAATATTGGCAGCGCCAAGGTTTTCGACGATCTGGGGTTGCCTGGGTATAATGCCCATTCTGCTCATATGATAGGCGCCTAATGCCATGAAGGAGGAAAAAGACACGGGGATCTCTTCAGGTATAGCCGCCATCGCGAGTGTCAGCCCGAGTATCAGGCTGCTGGCCCAGTCCCTGGTCTGGATGAAGTTAACCGTAAAAATAGCGATGCACCCTAAGATGCCGAACGTGGCCAGCTGACGTACAAAGACCTTTGTTTGCTTTTGTAGTAATGTTTGCTCCGTCACCGGATCAGTAATATGTTTGCCGAGTTTTCCCAAGGTGGTCTCATCGCCGGTAGCGGTGATCTTTGCCATGCAGGCCCCGGAATGGATAGTAGCCCCCTGGAAGAGCAGTGGCGCGTCCGTATTGTTCTTGGTGACGGGATAGGCCTCCCCCGTAATGATCGACTCATTGGCGGTCAGGTCATTCGCACTCACCACAGTAGCGTCAGCAGGTACCATGTCGCCTTCGTGCAGCAGGATGATATCGCCGGGCACAAGTTCAGCTGACGGGATGGTGGCTTCCCTGCCATCCCTGATCACGGTGGTTAAGGGCGTTGAATACTGCCGGAGTGCTTTCAGGGCGTTCTCACTTCTGGCTTCCTCGTAGAGGGAAATGCCTGCTATCATAGTGATCGCTGCCAGCATCATCGTGGCTTCAGCGGTCGCGCCGAGCAGGAAATAGATACCCGTGGCAAACAGCAGCAGGATGAACATGGGCTCCGCCAGTATATGACGCAGCATGATGAGCAGACCGTATCGTTTCTTTTTTGTAAAAACATTACTGCCATACCTGGCACGCAGGGCAGGGATGTCTTTATTGCCAAGTCCCCGGGGGAGCGTTGTTTTAACGTCAGTGATCATACAGAGAGATTTTACTCAGCCAGTAGTCTGAATTTTTTATAGAGCATCTTTCTTTTGGAATTGTATTTCTCTCTTGCGTATTTGTCTATATGTTTCAGTGCTTCTTCTTCGGAGTCAGTAAAGAGTATGTATTTGAGATCTTTTTTGTCGATCGTGCCGGCTGTGAGCATATTGTCCAGAAGAGGCATGAGGGGCTGCCAGTAGGCTGTACCCATCAATACCACCGGGAAGTCGAGTACCTTCCGTGTCTGTATCAGCGTCAGCGCTTCGAAAAATTCGTCCATGGTACCGATGCCCCCGGGCATGATGACAAAGGCATAAGAGTACTTGAACATTAATACCTTTCTTACAAAGAAATATTCGCAGGTGAAATATTTGTCCATGAACAGGTTGGGGCGCTGTTCGCCGGGAAGTTTGATATTACAGCCTACAGAGTATCCGCCGGCCGACTGCGCGCCTTTATTGGCTGCCTCCATGATACCCGGGCCACCACCTGTCATGACGGTAAAACCAAGTCCGGCGATGCCGGCGCCCATACTGCAGGCTGTGTTATAGAACGTACTACCTGGTTTTATCCTGGCAGATCCGAAGACGGATACACAGGGACCCACGAAATGAAGTATCCTGAATCCCCTTATAAATTCAATGAATATCCTGATAACAAAGACCAGTTCCCTTAACCTGGAGCGGGGACCTTCCAGGAAATACTTTTCTTCATGCTCAGGTGTACCGGTAATGGTATTATGCTGTTTCTCCCTGATCGTTGCAGTGTCCATATTCAGCTATTTGTATAACATGGCAGGTGTTGGCCACCTGAACAGTCCTGTTGATCTAGTCATTGTTCAGAATGACCTTTAATGATTTTTCTTTTTCCGCATGTGAGAAGGTTTCATATGCCTGCAAAATATCAGTCAGCCTGAACCGGTGGGTGATCAGCAATGCCGGATCGAGCTTTTCAGACATGACGGTTTTTAACAACAGGGGCGTGGTGACGGTATCCACAAGCCGGGTGGTGATGGTGATATTTTTTGCCCACAGTTCCTGCAGATGTAATGTGGCAGGTTTACCATGTACACCGACATTGGCAATACAGCCGCCAGGTGAAATGATCGCCTCACACAGTTCGAAGGTGGATGGGATACCTACGGCTTCGATGGCGGTGTCAACACCGCGGTTGCCGGTCATTTCCAGCAACGTGCCGAGAGCAGGTTCCTTCGAGCTGTTGATAGTATGCGTCGCGCCAAACTTCAAAGCGACCTGGAGCCTGTTCTCGTCCAGATCTATCATAATGATCTTTGCAGGGGAATAGAACCGGGCTGTCAGCAGGGCGGCGAGACCTATAGGACCTGCACCCACAATAGCGATGGTACTGCCGGGGCTCACTTTACCATTTAACACGCCGCATTCATAGCCTGTGGGGAGAATGTCGCTCAGCATTACCAGCGCTTCTTCATCTGCACCGGCGGGGATACGATAGAGACTGGTATCGGCGTGGGGTATCCTGACATACTCTGCCTGTGTACCATCTATCAGGTGCCCCAGTACCCAGCCCCCGTCTTCACAATGTGAATACATGCCTTTGCGGCAATATTCACATTTACCACAGGACGTGATACAGGATATCAGTACATGATCACCTTTTTTGAAATTTGCGACGCTGGCGCCTGTTTCTTCTATAATGCCGACTCCCTCATGTCCTAATATCCGGCCATCTGTGACTTCGGGAACGTCTCCCTTCAGTATATGAAGATCAGTGCCGCAAATGGTGGTTTTGGTTATTCTGACGATAGCGTCAGTGGGCTGCTGAATAACGGGTTGAGGCTTGTCCTCAAAACTCTTCCGGCCGGGGCCATGGTATACCAATGCTTTCATAGCGTTTTTTTTTACATTGAATTTACCTCAGTCATGATCCCCGGAGAATGATCAAATACCATCGGCGGCGTGATTATGGTCATTGCAGGGTTGCGGCAGGAGTTGTCTATTTGTACCTGATTCTATTTCCCACTTCTAAATCATTTATGTATGTTAGGTTCACTTAGTCAGCAGGAAATGGAGCAGCTATTGCTCCGGAATGTAACCGGCAGGATCGGCTGCCGCGATGGCGACCGGATATACATTGTACCTGTCAGTTATGTTTATCACGATAAATCCATTATTGCTCATTCCACTGAAGGTTTGAAAATAAAGATGATGAGAAAAACGCCGGACGTCTGTTTTGAAGTGGACGAAATTCAGGACATGGCCAACTGGCAAAGTGTGATCGGTACCGGACGGTTCGAAGAGATCCATGGTGAGAAAGAAAAGTATTATGCCATGAAATTTCTCGTCAGCAGGTTGCTGCATATGCGCGTAAGCGAAACGGCACATCTGCCTCATATGGTTACGGACGGAGGAGAAGAAGTATCTCTTACAACTTCGGTACGCCCTGTTGTATACCGCATCCGTTTTGAATTTATGACGGGCAGGTATGAGAAGACATGATATTATTTGTGAATGTAGCCTGATGCAAGAACAAAGGTCTGCTAGATAGCAGACCTTGTTCATTTTGGAGCCAACAACGCACTGTTTGATCATATCAGCTCGGATGCTGCGAGTTATTTTGTCCTGACCTGTGCTGAAGGGTAGATATACCCAGCAGTGAGTACAATGGGCATATGCCGATCAGACTTGTAAGCGCCAGTATTCCAGCAATGAGCAATAAAATGATGCCTCCGGTACCTGTTATGATTTTATTATAGTATAGAAAGAACGCTGTTAATGCTGCAGTTACCCGGATGATACGGTCGAAGATGCCTTCATTCTGTTTCATAGCGTGAGATTTTATTTGATGACCCGAAAGTAAGACAAGTTCCTTTCCATTTTGGTGACTGACATCATCGTTGCCCATGATTTCAATTGCCACTTCTTATAACAGTCATTATTGCACAGCAGTATCGGGATAGATAGCTTTGAAAGAGATTATTCCCATTCCCCACTATTAAAGTATCCAGTTATGAGAGGCAATGTTTTTTCAACAGCTTATATGCTGTCCAACCTTGTAGCAGTACTCATCGTCTACCTGTGCATACTGAAACCTGTTATTGGCAGAATGACCATGTCATTGCTTTTTATCGCGGCTGCTGTCGTAAACACGGTCATATCAATATCTCATCCGCAGATCTATATGACCTATGCAGATGTCGCTGCCATCCCGGCATATGTGCAGTTTATCAATGAATACTTCAGTCGTCACATCACCTTATATGTGCTGACGATAGCAGCGGGGCAGTTCCTTATCGGCACCTTTCTGGTCTGGAAAGGCCCCGTGGAAAAACTGGCACTCACGGGTGCGATCATCTTCCTGTTAGCGATTGCACCGCTGGGTGCCGGCGCATCGTTCCCCTGTACGTTACTGCTTGCACTGGGATGCGCACTGTTGCTGAAGGAAAAAAATATTCAGCCATGGCCGCTGACCCTGTTACATTTTACCACTGAACGTAAAAGAACTATATCATGACTACGGTGATTCCAAATACCCAACTTCCACGCACACGCGTGGCATTCTGCGAGATCTATCATAAGATGGCAGCCTGCTATCGCTATATGGGACGGTCAGCTATGGCCAGGTCATATGAAGAGATGGCGGTGAAGGCCGCCCGTATCACGAATGATGGTAACGGTATGATCTCATTGTCAGGGATACGACAACTGCCCGATCCGGGGGACAAGCCGGATATGCTGACAAGAGACCTGATCGAGTTTGAGACTTCCGGTACGCTGAAGCGATATGTACGCCTGTTACAACGGGTGCCTGCCGCATTACTGGGGTTGCTTGACGTGAAGAGTATCAGCGCTTCGCTGGTGCGGAAACTGCACGAGGAACTCGATATTTCCACTGTTGATCAGCTGAAAGCCGTTATTCTCTCTGGTGAGTTAAAGCGGGTCAGGGGCTTTAGCCAGGCAAAGATCGGATTACTGAAGAGAAGTCTGAAACTGTATAAGACATCCGGCTCCCGTCTGCTGTTATGGGATGCCATCTTACAGGGAAATGAACTGCTACGGGTGGTGAGACTGATCCCTGAAGTGGAAGAAGCGTCTTTAACAGGTAGTCTGCGCAGGGGAGGAGAGACGGTCGGAGACATTGATATGGTTGTCAGTGTAGCGCTGACCGACCGGCCCGCGTTCCTGAAGCATGTGCTGGAAATCCCCCAGATCAGGGAAGTGGTGGTGGCCTGCTGGAATATGGTTTCTGTCGTGTTGTATAATAACACCCAGGTAGATATACGGGTGGCTGATGAATATTCTTATGGCGCAGCTCTCATGTATTATACCGGTTCGCTTCGTCATCTGGCCATGCTGAACGAGCGTGCAGAAAAGAAAGGTATGCATCTTTCTGCTATGGGGCTGTTCAATGACTCCGGCGCATGGGTGGCCGGCGATACGGAAGATAGTATTTTCAAAAAACTGGCGCTGTCATATATACCACCGGAACTGCGGGAGGGGGGCAGAGAAGTATTCCGGGCGGGCAGAGAGCTGTTACCTGACCTGGTGACCTTCAGTCATATCAACGGAGATATGCGTGTGCAGACAAATTTCGGTCATGGTGAAGAGTCGCTGGAGACGATCGCTCATTATGTCATCAACGCTTTCCCGCATTACGAATATGTGGTAGTGTCAGATGAATTATCTGCAGATGCCTATCCCGGACAGTTTGAATACATCGACCGTGTCAACGAAACGATTGGATTCTCCTATATCAAAAAAGGGATCGTGGTTCAAATGAACAATCATGGCGCTTTAGATATCTCAGATGACCTGCTGCGGCAGGCCGACTGGGTAACGGCTATTATCACTGACCGTCATCCTGCCCACTATCGAAAACAGTTTATCATGGCTTGTGATCATCCGTTGATCAATTGCATCGCCAACCCCGCTGGAAGAGTCATCGGCGTGTATGAAGATAGTGTACAGAACTGGGACCAGTTGTTCAGGAATGCTGTTCGTACCGGTACTGCGCTGGAGTTGAACGCCCAGCCGCAGCATCTCGATCTGTCAGACAGGCTGCTGAAAGGAGCAACAGAGAAAGGTGTAAAGATCGTTATCAACAGTTGTGCGCAGATATGCAGTCACTATGACTATATGCAGATGGGCGTGATCATGGCCCGGCGTGGATGGTGCAGTAAAGCGCATATCCTGAATACAGGGCACTGGGATGATGTACAACGCTTTAAAAAACAGCATTCGATGATGCACAAATCTTATAGTCATGAGAAAGATATTACTGATTTTTAATGGAAAGTCTGCTGCTAACCTGCTGAGCTTTGGATGTTATATAGCTGGTGTTGTTAAAGGCCGGTTGCTGGGCCTCTTTCCGGAAGAGATAGAGTATGATGAAAGTCCCAGACGGATAGTTACAAGTACTGCGTCACAAAGTGGGATAACGGATATTGGACCGGCTGTTGAAACGAATCACACGAATGATATACAGGCTGACATCCGTCGTTTTCAGCAGATGTGTGAGAGAAAAGGGATACACGCATCCGTACATAACGGTTCGCGTTTTACGATAGCTGACCTGGCGGATGAGAGTCGTTTCGCGGACCTGATCATCGTCGATGCCACTCCGCGGAAGGGATTTCTGACAGAATCTGTACACGAGAGGATTGTGAAAGAACTGGTTTCCGCTGCTGAGTGTCCTGTCATTATTGCACCGGCATCTTTTGAACCGGTGGAGGAAGTGGTATTCTGGTACAACCGGAGTGCTTCCGCCGCATTTGCCATGAAGGAGTTTGCTTACATATTTTCCTTTTCTGACGATATAAAGGCTACGGTGGCGCTCACGCTGAACGATGGTGACGATGACACCGGCGATACACATGCTGTGAGGGAGTGGCTGAGCCGTTATTACGAATATGGAGACGTGGTTATCCTGAAGGAACACCAGGAAAAAACACTGTTTGACTACCTGCTACGTAAAAAGAAGGTGCTGGTCGTCACCGGTGCCCATGGCAGAGCCGCCCTACGCCGGTTCTTTCAGCATAGTCAGACGGACCTGCAGTTAAAAACATTGCCTTTCCCCCTATTGATCACTCATCACTGAATAAAACATGTGCTATGAAAAAGATACTTTATGTCACAGATGTACTCAGGCTCGATGTGGCTACACTGGATTTCGCCTGTTATCTGTGTAATCTTTCCCGTTCGAAGCTGGTCGGTATTTTCCTGGAAAACATCGAGGGGGAGGCCCGGTCATCTAAAGCGATAAAAGAGGTCGCTATGGAAAGCGGTATCAGTTTGCAGACTGATAATCCACAGGAGGTCAAGGAGCGTTGTACGGCCGAGCATATACAGTTGTTTAAGGATGCCTGTATGCAGCGGGGAGTAACAGGGCTGGTGCACCGGGATAAGGGCGCTCCGCTCGAAGATATCATTGTTGAAAGCCGGTATGCGGATGTATTACTGATAGATGCTTCCACCTCTTTTTCCGCTGAGAAGGAAAGTGTGCCTACCCGTTTTGTTACAGAGGTGCTGGCAGATGCAGAATGTCCGGTAGTAGTATTACCGGAGCGCTTTGAAGGCCTGAACAAAATTGTGTTCACGTATGACGGCCGTAGTTCGTCCGTCTTTGCCATCAAGCAGTTCACCTATTTGTTTCCTGAACTGAAAGACCATTCCGTAGTTGTCATTACCATTATGGAAGGCAAAAAACCCGCTCCGGAAGAACGCTACAAGCTGAAAGAATGGCTGCATGATCACTATACGGATATTGATTTTATTGTCATGGATGGCAATGTGAAGACAGGATTGCTGGACAGCCTGCTGCTCCGCACGAAGGATTTTATCGTCATGGGCGCATATGGCAGAAATGCATTCTCTACGCTGTTCGCGCCGAGCCATGCCGCACCCGTACTGAAGCTGGTAGCACAGCCTGTATTTATTGCACACCACTGATCAATGCTGATAACATGAAAAAGATAGTAGCGGCCTTTGATGGCCTTAAATTTTCAGAGAGCACACTGGCGTATGCTGTTGCGATAGCAAGAGACCATAATGCACATCTGGTAGGTGTATTTCTGAACGACATGACTTATTTCAGCCGCAGCCCATACCGCGTGATGGCTGATGCGGAGAATTCCTACCGTAACCTGGAGACGCTGGAGGAAGAAGATGCCGGCACACGGAGACAGGCAGTTGATAAGTTCAGCGCAGCCTGTAGTGCAGCCGCCCTGAACTTTTCTGTGCATAAGGATAAATACATTGCACTACAGGAGCTATTGCATGAAAGTGTATATGCGGATCTGGTAGTGATCGATGCTGCGGAGACACTGAACCGTTATGCGGATGCGCCACCTGCACATTTTATGCGTGATTTTCTTGCAGATGCCCATTGTCCGGTACTGGTGGTACCACGTACGTACGTGCCAGTCAGGTCATCGGTGCTGCTCTATGATGGTGAACCATCCTCCGTATATGCCGTAAAGATGTTTAGTTACCTGTTGCCTGTACAGAGCGCATTGCCAGCAGAAGTGATCACGATCAGGGAGTCTGACGAGAATCTTCATCTCCCTGATAATGCCCTGATGAAGGAGTTCATGAAGCGCCATCATAACAAAGCTGTTTATACCGTAGCGAGAGGTGATGCGGATGAGGAAATTCCGGCCCGTCTGCGTATGAATGATGCCAGTACACTCGTAGTGCTGGGCGCATACAGAAGAAGCGCTGTTTCCAGATTTTTCAGGGAAAGTATGGCCGATAGACTGATCAGGGAATTGAAATGGCCATTGTTCATTGCTCATCAATAATTAACGATTGTGTTATGGAAAACTTTGTAAGGCATTTTTCAGCCATCACGATGAAAGACGTAGCGACCGTAGGCGGAAAGAGCGCCTCCCTGGGTGAGATGACGCATCACCTGGCGCCGATGGGGATCAATATACCGGATGGATTCGCAACCACCGCATTTGCATACTGGACATTCCTGGATTATAATAATCTGTGGGAGCCTCTTACCCAGCTGATGAGAGAGCTGGACCGGCGGAACTTCAGTAATCTCAGGGAAACGGGTGCTGCTGCCAGGAAGATGATCCTGCGGGGAGAGATACCGGCAATACTGGTAAAGGCCGTAAAAGATGCCTATGTGGGCATGTGTGTGAACGAGCCGGCCGCTGTGGCAGTAAGAAGCAGCGCAACTGCCGAAGACATGCCTTACGCCAGTTTCGCGGGGCAACATGAGTCTTTCCTGAATGTCAGGGGAGAAGACGCGGTCATTGATGCGCTGCTGCATTGTTATGCATCCCTGTACACTGACCGGGCCATCAAGTACCGGGAAGATAACGGTATCATTCATGAAAAGGTAGCCCTGTGTACCTGTATCCAGCAAATGGTCAGAGCCGATCTTGCCTGCTCAGGTGTGGGGTTTACGCTGGATCCGGAATCGGGGTTCAGGAATGTGGTGCATCTTTCCGGCAGCTGGGGACTGGGAGAGAACGTGGTGCAGGGCACGGTAGATCCTGATGAATTCTATGTTTTTAAGCCGGCACTCAGCTGGGGTAAACAGGCGATTGTAAGCAAAAAGACAGGCCGCAAACAATTTACCATGATCTACGCGGAAGGTGCTGACAGGACCGTGAATATTGATACACCCGAACAACAGCAGGTGCGGCAGGTACTGACGGATAAGGAGATCGCGCAGCTGGCCGCCTGGGGTGTGCTGATCGAAACCCATTATAAATGCCCGATGGATTTTGAATGGGCGAAAGATGGCATTGATGGTAAATTGTTTATCGTGCAGGCCCGTCCGGAGACCGTGCATTCCCGGAAGACTGCTGAGAAATCATATGAATATCATCTCAAAAAAAAGGGGAAGGTACTGGCAGAAGGCCAGGCAGTGGGGGCGATGATCGCCACGGGTATAGCAAGGGTTTTACAATCACCGGCCGAAGGGCATCAGCTGGCGGAAGGTGAAATTATTATTGCGCGCACGACCACACCCGACTGGGACCCGCTTTTGCGAAAGGCCGCCGCTATCGTGACAGATGCGGGTGGTCGTACCAGTCATGCTGCTATTGTAGCCAGGGAGCAACATGTTCCGGCTATTGTAGGCTGTGTCAACGCGACTGCCGAAATAAGAACAGGGATGCAGATCACTGTCTGCTGTGCTGAAGGGAAGACGGGTATTGTTTACGAAGGTGCGTTACCCTATGAAACAACTACAGTCGATTTTACTGATATGGAGACACCTGCGCATGTCAGCCCGATGCTGATCATGAGTGATCCCGGACAGGCATTCAAACTGTCGGCCTATCCTGTGGCAGGGGTAGGTTTATTGAGAATGGAGTTTATGATCACGCATACGATCGGTATTCACCCCATGGCCCTGATCAGGTATCCCGACCTGCCCGATGAGTCAGTTAGAACACAGATTGACAAACTGACAGCGGGTTATCCGGATAAAGCACAATTCTTTGTGGACAGACTTGCGCAGGGAATTGGCACGATAGCCGCCGCCTTTCATCCAAGAGAAGTGATCCTCAGAATGAGTGATTTTAAGACAAATGAGTATGCGCAACTACTGGGAGGCCAGCAATTTGAAGTGGCTGAAGAAAATCCTATGCTGGGCTTCCGGGGAGCTTCCCGTTACTATCATCCAGCCTACCGGCCTGCGTTTGCATTGGAGTGTGCCGCCGTACGCCGTGTGCGGGAAGACATGGGGCTGACGAATGTGAAGGTAATGATCCCATTCTGTCGCACCGTGGAAGAGGGAAAAAAGGTACTGGCAGTAATGCAGGAATGTGGGTTAAAGAGAGGCGACAACGGACTGGAAGTATACGTGATGGCGGAGATACCTTCCAACGTGCTGCTGGCAGAAAAGTTCGCCGGTATTTTCGATGGGTTTTCCATCGGTTCAAATGATCTTACACAGCTGACACTCGGAATAGACCGGGATGCGGCGATGGTCGCAGGGCTTTTCAACGAGGAAGATCCGGCGGTGGAAGTGATGCTGAAGCACGTCATTAAAAAGGCAAATAAGATGAAACGGCATATCGGACTGTGTGGTCAGGCTGCAAGCGACCTGCCTGCTTTTGCCGGTCTGTTGGTGAGAAGCGGTATCAATAGTATTTCTTTCAATCCGGACGCGGCGCTGAAAGGTATTCATAACATCGTTGAAGCGGAGCAGCGTCTCAGCAAAGACCTGCTGTTGCTCTGACAAATAGCTGATCCCGGGGCGAGTTGTTTAATTGGAGAGATCTGCAAGTTTCCGGGCGTTCGTGACATAAATGAAACCTTCTTTGATATCGAGGAGTTTCTCATTTCTGAAGTCGCCTACTGTTCTTATCAGGGACTCCTTGGCAACGCCGGCAACGGCTGCCAGGTTTTCCCTGCTGATGTCAATACCGAATCCATCTATGCCGGAAGGGTTATATTTTCTGCAGACGCTGAGGATCGCGTCTGCTACTTTCTTACGCAATGAATTATAGGCAATGCCCAGGAGCAGTGTTTCCTTCTCTGCAATATTATTGGCAAGTAATTTAATAAAGCGCTGCACTACCTGTGGGTTTGAGCCTGTCAGCTCGTCGAAGTCCTTCCGGGGTATAATGGCGAGTTCCGTATCGTCCATTGTTTCGGCATTTTCTTTATAGGTCGTATCTTCCAGCAGCGGCGCATAACCAAAGAAGTCGCCGGTGCTGTAGAGGCCTGTTATGAGTTCTTTTCCTTCATCATTTCTTTTATAGGCTTTCACTTTTCCCTTAATGATATAAAACAGGCAGGACGGATGATTGCCTTCCTGGTACACGCACTGTTTCTTTTTGTGCTTCATGATATTGCGACCTTCTTTCAGGGCGCTAATGGACTGCTCTGCAGATACCATATTGAGCAGGGAGTCTACGCCGTTAATGCCCTGCAGAGAGGTTTCTTTCAGGGTGGCTGCTTTTTTCAGTCTGCTTTCTATGGAATTGAGTAATTCTACCGGGTCAAAGGGCTTGGTGATGTAATCGTCTGCTCCCATGTCCATTCCTTTCCGGATATCGGACCGTTCTGTCCGCGCGGTAAGAAAGATGAAAGGGACCGTTCTGAGGTCCGGCTTTTTGCCAATCAGGTGCAGGACCCCGAATCCATCCAGTCCCGGCATGGTCAGATCGCAGATAATTAGTTCGGGTTTGTGCGCTTCCGCCAGTTGCACTCCGGATTTCCCATCCGCAGCGGTCAGTACTTTATAGTTGGCAAGCTCCAGTATCTCAGCGGTGTTCTCCCTTACGTCAGCATTATCCTCGATGAGTAAAATCGTAGTCATGTGCTTTTTTTTAACGGATGTTATATGGAGTATTAATATAATGTAGCGTTGTTGCAGTGCGGCTTATATGACGTGTTATTCAAATATACGTAAAAAAGTGAAAATTTTGAATAATTGTGCCAGATCATCATTTACTGCCAGGACAGTGATGACGATCACTATAATGCTTGAGGAACATCATTTGTTGTTTTTTATCCGGGGAGTAATTTAGTACTGTTAAATATTCATTTTACCAGCAATAAAAACAAGGAGGTAATTATGTCTACGAATTTAGCAAAAACAAGCCCACTGTTCCCCGCATTTTTTGACGATATGTTTAAACCCTGGAAAGATCTTTTTGATACCAATGGTGGCCGCTCATGGACAGCGACCGTACCCGCCGTCAATGTAACGGAAGAGAAGGATGCCTTTAAGCTGTCACTGGCCGCTCCGGGTATGCGCAAAGAAGACTTCAATGTGGATGTGGAGGGAGATATGCTCACTATCAGTGCTGAAAAGGAAGAAAAGAAGGAATCCAGCGACGAGAAGGTGAGCAGGGAGGAATATAATTACTCCAGCTTTAGCCGTAGTTTCCGTCTTCCTGAGACGGTAAAGCGGGATAGTATTGGCGCCCTCTATCAGGATGGCGTGTTGAAAGTCACGCTGCCTAAAAAAGAAGAGGCCCGTAAAAACGGAGAGACAAAGAAAATTGATGTGCATTGACTGTTTATCCGCCGGAATTCTTTCCGGAGGTGTTTTCATCATAGAAAAAAGATAGCGATTACGGTCGCTATCTTTTTTATTTATACCTAAAAACCCGGAATTATGGATGAGTGATGAACAGCGGACCTTTCATTTTCTTCAGGATATTATCGGCACTGCTATCATCAAAGAAGCGGGACAGTTTGCTTCTTCCATATGCGCCAAAAGTGCTGATATAGTCTGACTTGTTTTCGAGGTAGGCCGCCAGTATATCGTCCGCAGGACCGGAAAAGATCTTGAACTCTACCTTATTACTGTAGCCTGCAAGATATTCTCTCAGCAGGTCCTCGTGCGGCATGGTACTATGTCCTTTTTCACATACATACACAACGCTGCAGTCCTTTGCTACCAGTGCAGGGAAGATGGCCGTAAATGCCCTGATGGCATACATGGATGAATAGGTGCCGTTATAGGAGAACACAACCCCTTTGGGGACGGTGAGGCTATCGGGGATGACCAGTACCGGACACTGGGCTGCCGCCAGCATGTCTTTAACAAAGCTCGTAGGATTGGTGTCAAAGAGAAATGGGAAGGAGGTGTCTTTACTTACCAGCAGCAGGTCGGCGAAACGGCTTTCAAGGATGGTCTCTTCTGCCGCTGATCCGGAATCGTTCCGTATGGTACAGGTGATATTCCGTTCCCTGCAGATGTTGGTCAGTGTGGCGGTATTTTCCCTGATGATCTTTTTCTTTTCTTCAGCAGCCTTTATCACAATTTCATAGGTATGGGCAGGCACACCTTCTGCGAAGTCCGGCGCCATCAGCTGGTTGAGGCTATTGATATCTTCCAGCATGATGATCGTTAGTTTGCTTCTGAACATGCCGGATACATATTCAATGGCATCCAGCTGTTCTTCTTTAAAGTTTACAGCATCAATAACAGCTAATATCTTTTTCATAACATATAGATTTTGTATACTTATATATCACAAAGCTATTGTCCTGCCGGCTCAATCCCAATGATAGCGGCAGGAAGAAAGGTAGTTGTTGTTATCTGTTCGTATGACGTTGATCATGCCCATTTTATAAAGGGCATGTCAGTATGGTAGAGAAGAAAGTGATTCTTTGCATAGAGCCGGAAGGTATAATTATACTCTCCGCTGAGCCGGAGCGGAATGTCGGCAGCGAGCGTCAGTTCCTGTCCATGCTGGCAGCAGGCCAGTAATTCCTGTTTGAAGAAACGCGCCTGGCTGCCATGTTTAGGCGTAAAGAGTACTTCTGCTCCGATGTCATCTACAGTAAGCGATCCTATGTCAGCCACGACGGAAACGGGCATTTTGCCGCCTGCTGTTGCGGTGAATGGTACGCTTTTATCCTGGCCTACATTGACGATGTGGACGTTGTCCCAGCAGTCGCGGACCTTTTCCTTCCATACGGCGAGCGACCTGGCACACGCGTAGTTATTGTTCCTCATGATCAGTCCGCGTTCTGCCAGTTTTTTGTAATACTGGCCGTACTGCTCCATCATACGGTTCATGCACAGCGCCTGACCCGAAAGCGCGATACCATTTTTTATTTTCTGTACCCACTCAGATGGGATACCTTTTTCATTGCGCCTGAAAAATAGCGGAATGATCTCATGATACAGCATACTATATACCTGTGCAGCATCTATCTCGTTCTGCTTTTCTTCTTCTTTGTAGAGGTATTCATATGTCAATGCCCAGCCGGATGCTGCATCATAATGTTCTGCCCACCATCCATCAGGTGTACTGAACTGGAGTACGCCGTTCATCAGTGCTTTCATGCCACTGGTGCCACATGCTTCCCTGTTCCTCACGGGCAGATTTAACCAGAGATCTGTGCCCTGCACAAGTAGCCGCGAGATGTCGAGGTCATAGTCTTCCAGGAAAAGGATATGCGGATTTTCTGTATGGTTGATCACCTGTTGCAGCATGTTCAGACCGGCTGCATCATCCGGGTGTGCTTTACCAGAAAAAAGGAACACAACCGGCCGTTGGTCATCGAGTATTTTTTTAAGTTGTTCCCAGTGGTGAAATAGTAATGTAGACCTTTTATACGGTGTAAACCTGCGCGCAAATCCGATAAACATCGTATCAGGCTGAAGCAGTGCCATAACACCCGCTACTTTTTCAGGGGAGGAATGGTGTTGTGCCAGTTGTTTCATTAGCAGCTGTCTGATGGCTGCAATATTCCTCTTCTTTATCTGTTGCCTGACAGACCAGACCTTTTCTTCTGGGATGTGCTGGATATGTTCCCAGTCACCTTTGCCCGTCGTCATATCAATACCGCATCCGGCAAGAATAGTTTTCCATTCCGGTGCTAACCAGGAGGGAAGATGTATACCGTTAGTGACATAACTGACAGGCAGTTCTGCCGTTTGGTAGTCAGGCCATACTGACTGGAGTAATTTACCGGAAACGTCGCGGTGTTTACGGCTGACGGCATTGATCTCCTGTGCTGTTCTGGCCGCGAGATAAAACATGGAAAAGTCTTCCTGTGGCTGTCGTGTATCTTTGCTGCCAAGCGCCATGAACTCCTGCCAGCTGATATAACAGGAAGCTGTCAGACTGGAAAAGTAGGGGCGTAGCATCGTTTCGGGAAAGGAATCCATTGCTGCCGGAACAGATGTATGTGTGGTGAACAGCTGTGATGCTTTCACCACTTCATAGGCACTTTCCAGTGAGAGCTGGTGCTGTAGTATGAGTTGTGCTATACGTTCTATGGCCATGAATCCGGCATGGCCTTCGTTACAATGGTAGACATCAGTGGTCACACCTAAAGCGGTCAGCAGCCTGATACCACCCATTCCAAGAATGATCTCCTGTTGTAACCGGAGTTCTTTATCTGACGGATAGAGCCTTGAGGTGATCTGCCTGTCGGCGGCTGTATTTTTTGATACATCTGTATCGATCAGGTACAGGGGTACTTTTCCAATCTGCATTTTCCATACCTGCGCGTAGACTGTTCGCCCGGGAAAACTGAAGTGCAGGAACAGCTGATCGCCTTTCGCATCTCTCACCTGTTCAAACGGGAGATGGGAGGGATCGAGGTGTTCCGGGGAGGCGATCTGTTTTCCGTCATCGGAAAATTGCTGCCGGAAGTACCCATGGCGATAGAACAGCCCGATACCGATACATCGTACGCCCATGTCACTGGCGGTCTTGAGGAAATCTCCCGCCAGTACGCCCAGCCCGCCCGAATAGATCCTGCAGGCTGCATGGATGGCGTACTCCATGCAGAAATAGGCGACATTGGGGCCGTCCTGTTGTGGCGTATGCATATACAGATCGAAGGCCTTTTCCTGTTGCCGCATATCGTTCAGGAAATCATGGTTCCGGGTCAGTGCATCCAGTTGCTCATAGCTCAGGTTGTGTAGCATCCGGAGGGGATCTTCCCGGCATTGTTCCCACAGCATTGGATCAATTTGCTGAAACAGTGCACCGGCGTCGGAATGCCAGCTCCACCAGAGGTTTTTACTGAGTCTTAACAACGGTGCAAGCGCTGATGGAAAGGACGCTGAGATATTGATTTCATGCCATGTGGCGCTGGCGTTGTTATTCGTCTGTATTTGCAGAGGGGTGGCCTGTGGCTTGTCATGGTACAGTCCTTCCCGCTTCCTGCTTTTATGCAGGGCAAAGTTGTAGGCTTCCAGGTATTTTTCCAGCAATGTTTCCCAGCGGAAATGAGCGGCGATCATGCCGGCATTTTCACGCAGGTCGTTGACCATAGCCGGTGATCGTTGCAGGAATGACATGATATGCGCTGAAATATTCAATGCTGTATCGTGCACATTACTGCGGTCCAGGATAGTGATCGCCATCCTGGTTTCGGCAGGCAGTTCGCTGGCGGCCTGTCCGAATCCGGAAAGGGAAGTGGTCAGTGCAGGAACGTGAAAGGCGAGTGATTCGAGGGGGGGGTAGCCCCATGGCTCATAGCAGGAAGGGAATATGGCAAGGTCAAAACCGGGCAGCAATTCGTAGTAGCTGAGATTGAAAATACCGTCGTTACCGTTCAGGTAAACGGGCGCATAGATCACTTTTACCCGGTCATCTGGTGTATTGTTCAGTTGTTTTTCCTGCAGGCTCCTGAAGATAGCATCTTTATCAGGTGCATAGAGGTAATGGGTCAGGAGGTGATCTCCGAAACCTGGTACAGCATGTTCGTTGATATGCCCGGTATTGGCAGCAGGGATGAAGATAAAGGCGATCACCGTCCGCGGCAGTGTCTGCGTTTTTAACGCTGCCAGTGCCTCAATGAAGACATCTATTCCCTTATTATGGAATTCATATCGTCCGCTTTTTAAGACCAGCAGACAGTCATCCGGCAATGTTTGCTGCATGACACGACCAGCGGCCGTTAGGAGCGTGCGCCGCGCTGTGTGCCGTTGTTGTTCCAGGTTGGTAGCCAGTGCCAGGTCAAATCCATTGGGTGTTATAAAGTCCGGATATCTTCCCAGAAAGGATTTGCACTCTCTGGCGGTGGTTTCGCTGACGCAGGTAAAACAGTCAGCGATGGATGCGGCTGACTGTTCCAGGGAATGTTTGGAGGTCACATTATAGCTGGCAGCTACGGAAGCGGGGCTACCGTGGCCAGATAGCGGCTGTCCGGCACCTGACAGTGTTCTTCCCAGTACCGTGGCGTGTGTCGTAAATATGGTCGCTATCTGCGGTGCATGCTCTTCCAGGTAGAGGATGCCTGTGCCGGTCATCCATTCATGGAACTGGGCGACGATATGCTCACTGGCATTTATATGTGGCTGGTACAGGCTTTCGATGATCTGCCCTGCGGCATAGCCGAAAAGGGCCGGGTCAATGTAGTCCCACTGGCCAGACAGGGAATCCAGGCGATAGGTATTCCAGAGGTGTGCCAGTATATCGTCTTTACTGGGATATAAACTGGTAAAATCAACGAGGATGACCAGCGGTGTTCCGGGAATATTCCAGCGGCCTGTTTTGATCCTCCAGCCTTCGGCGGCCATCTTGTCCCGCCATACCGGAAAGAGGGATCTGTCTTCTGTAAAAGAAGCCGCCTGTCCATTCCCGTTCAGTAGGTCCGGACCGATAAGTATATAACGATCCTTCAGGTTTTCCTGGAGGATGCCGGCTTTTGTGCTCACAACGGTATGGATGCCTCCGACCTTGTTACATACTTCCCAGCTTATTTCGAACAGGTGATCCGGGGTCAGGTATTCGTTTCCGGCTGTGTCCATGTCAGTGATGTTTCATGTTGGTGATGAATAGTAATATTGACGGATGGTTTGTATTTAAACCCGGAAATTAATTCGCCCATTCTCAGCAGTTCCGCGACACTCCATGCCTGGGCAACTGCTCCACGGGCGGTATGAGGAAAGTCGCCGTCAAATATTTCCGCGATGGTGTTCAGGCAATACTCATCGAGCGCATAGGTAAATCCGTCATAGATCTTCTCAAGGAATGGCAAGGCCACTGGTCCGTCTGTCTTGAGCAGGGCTTCTGTAAAGTGCCCCAGTAACCATGGCCAGACGGTACCCTGATGGTAAGCCCTGTCCCTGGATACCTGATCTCCTGTATAGGAAGCGATATAGGATGGGTCGGACGGCGCCAGTGTTCTCAATCCTCTGGTAGTGAGAAGGTCCATCCTGATCCTGTTTATAACATCGCGTCGTTGTGATGGTGACAGCGGGGAGAAAGGCAGTGATACTGCGAACAACTGGTTGGGTCTTACGGACCAGTCCTTGTTGTCAGCAAATACACAGTCGGCGAGATATCTTTTTTCGTTGCTCCAGAATGCATTGGCGAAGGATTGGGCAATTTCCTCCGGATATGATTCCCAGGTATCTGTGAAGGAAGCGTCCTTTGCATAGAAGGCCACTTTCAGGCAGAAACACACCGCATTGTACCATAATGCGTTAATTTCGACTGCCTTGCCGTTACGTGGTGTGACGGGCGATCCGTGCACGATGGCGTCCATCCAGGTAAGTGCAGTATTCGTTGTGCCGGCTATGATCAGCCTATCAGCATCCATGTGTATGTTATAAAGGGTGCCGTCTCTGTAGGCCGACAGCATGTCCGTCAGGATCTGCCCGTATTCATGCCAGATCTCTTTCCAGGAATGTGTCCTTTCTGCATATTGCTGCAGGGCCCATATTAACCACAGCGATGCGTCTGCCGTATTGTACAGGGCATTGTCACAATAGCCATTGTTGGGTAGGAGCCCTTTTCTGATCTGCGTAGTATAGCTGTTCATTATTTCTTTGAACAGGTGCGTCTTTCCGGTGGCCAGGGTTAGTCCGGGCAGTGAGATGCAGGCGTCTCGTCCCCAGCTGTTAAACCAGTAGTATCCAGCTTTGACCTTACCGTTGGCGATGAATTGTTCCGCAGCCTGCAGCAGATGTTCTTTTAATGTATATGGCCTGGCCACTGTGTTGTGTAACTGGCTGAAACGCTTACGGATGACGGACATAGACTGGACCTGAAAGCCGGCAGAGAAGACCACTGTCTTTCCGGGGGAGAGCGTCATATCAAAAAAGCCGGGTGAGTAAAGGTCTTCGCGGAATTCATATCCACGGTCCTGTTCGCGGGGATATTCAATATTAAAATACCAGTATCCCTCCGGCTGAAACTTTCCGTCCGTGGTTTGCATAAAGAGTTTACTATAGCCCTCATATAGCTTCATGCCGATGCCTTTGGAGACGCGGTTAACCTGTATGTCGGCTACTGTATTGGCGTGCGTAAGACAGTGCATATTCCTGAAAGCCAGCATGGGTCTTAACTGCAATCTTAGTGGTGTTGTTCCGGCAAGGTGTGTATAGCGGATCATCAATGCGCCGTTTTTGTCCATCAGCAGTTCCTTCAGGATAGTATTATCCTGAATCTGGTACCACCATTGAGGAAGAGGGTTTGCGGCAAATGCGACCAGGTTAGGTTGCGCCTGCGGGGTTGCACCTGCATAGTAATGAAAGTATAATGGGTGTGTGTTGTTTTCGTATATGATGGTTTCATCCAGTGAAGATAGCAGTACATAGTTATCTCCGTCCGCGAAAGCCTGCGGCGCTACCATCAGTCCATGATATTTCCTGGTGTTGCATCCGGAAATGGTACTCGCAGCCCATGCGCCTGAAGGAGCAGCAACCAGGTATTCCCTGGTTGCTGAGAAGTTCAGGTCCTGCATGAGTGGCGCATGAAAGCAATCGTAAATCATACAAACAGGAATTAAGGTGCAATGACAAGTTCGTCTTTTACGTCAGTCACACCGGGTGTAGACCATACCGCATTCTCTACTTCGCGTCGTTCTCCCCAGGAGCGTACCTTTCCTCTCAGCGTTACACGATGACCTTCCGTAATGATGTTAATAGAGGAGGCTTCCACTTCCGCACTCCGTTCCAGCGCCTTTTTAATGGTTTCTTTCACAACATTTTGAGCCGGTGCTGGTTTGAGGCGTATCAGGTTGGTAATACCTTTGACTCCCAGCAGGTCTTTTGTGAGATTTTCAGCGGCCTGTTTCTGATACTGCCATTCCAGTTCACCTTCCAGTGTAATCCATGCATCTTCTACCTTGATGGTCACCCTGTCTTTGGGGACAACAGTGCTCCAGGATAACGCATTGAGGGCTGCATGTGCAATGTCAAGATCAGTTTTTCCTTCGCCATTAAAAAAATGGATATCTATTTCCATTGCTACTGCTTTCACGTCTTTGACACGTTTGGCGGCTTTTTCAGCGGCGAGTTTTTTGGTATAGCTATTGACAGTACCGCTGAGCGTTACGACACCGTCATTGACAGACACGCCGATCTCCGATGATTCCAGGGTTGGATCCCAGAACAGTTCGTCCTGTACATCCTGCTGTAGTTGCAGATCTGTTTTCATAAAATGAACATTTATGAGGTGAACAATCATTTATGCTTTACAAATTACTTTGCTGTCATCAGCAGATCAATGACCGTAGTTCCTTTCTGTGGTGATTTACATCCATGGCCGGCTATAACGCTGATCATTGATTTACTACGTCATTTCGGAGACCTTCATATACTAAAATAACTGTTATGAAACCGACCTTCACACTTAGGGCAGGTAGTATCAGTATCGGCATACACTGGACGTTGCTCACGCTGATCGGGTGGATATTGATCATTGACGGGTTATCAGGCAAGACCCCGATGCATACCTTATGGACGTTGCTGGCACTGGCCGGTATTTTTGTATCCGTTATACTACATGAACTTGGACATATGCTGATGGCCAGGTATTTTGGAATTCCGGTCACAGATATTGTACTGCTACCAATCGGTGGGGCCATAAAACTTAAAAGGCAACCTGTTAATCCCCGTCAGGAGATCCTGATCAGTCTGAGCGGACCGGTGGTAAGTCTGCTGATTGGACTGATCATGATACCGTTCCTTCCTGACGCACGTCCTATCTGGAAGGCAATACCGCTGTTTATGCGGTCAGGAGGTGTAAATTTTCTGTTCCTGATGCACGCCGTCAATCTGTTGATCGCCCTGATAAATATGATCCCTGCTTTTCCTATGGATGGGGGGCGTATACTCAGGGGAATACTCGAAATATTTACGGCACCAATGAAAGCTACCAGTATCGCTATATGGGTAGGACGTATT
Source organism: Chitinophaga agri (assembly GCF_010093065.1). NCBI lineage: Bacteria > Pseudomonadati > Bacteroidota > Chitinophagia > Chitinophagales > Chitinophagaceae > Chitinophaga > Chitinophaga agri. The sequence continues at coordinate 173,185 of NZ_CP048113.1, forward strand.
GTCGCTCTGCTGTTCATTGTTTCTGGGATGCTGAATATGAATGTCCTGCTGATAGCGACAGGAATATTTTTGTTGTTGCAGGGAACTTTTGAAAAACGTGATGCCCTTATCCGGGCGGGTTTATCCGGGATCGCATTACGGGATATGCTTGTGCATGACTATCGTGTTATCCCGGCGGGCATGTCGCTGAGAGAGGCGCTTGTGCCGTTAACAGATTACCGTCAGCCGTATTTCGTCATCGTTGATGGAAGCAGACCGGTAGGCGTGATCAGTCGTGTAACAATGCTGAATCATATTGACAGGCGTAATATTGACCGGGCTGTTATTGACCTGCTGGAAGAAAGTCATCCGGCACTCGATATCAGTTTATCTGCGGTGGCTGCCTGGGATGAACTGCCGGCAGAAACAGACCTGATTGTTCCGGTCACCTCAAACGGTGAGCTTACAGGTGTGATAAGCCGCGATGCGGTGCTGGAATATCTGATGCTGCATGAGCAGGGCGCTGCCCTGGAAGAAGTATATGGCTAGTAGTCGTGTTGTATGATAATCGCGTATAATTTTTCGAGCAATAGCACAAGCAATGTTTTCAATAAAGGGAACGCGATCGCTGCGATCAGTGTTGCGATAATATAGGAGAACAGCATGATGCTCATCGGTATGTGTCGCTGTTCAGACAGGCGTAATTTGCCCGGAGTAAGTTCGTAATACATAACATGGCAATTTATTGGTATTGAATGTAAACCGGGCTCGGATACAAGGCAATTACTTCCGCTGGCTCCATGATCCGTTTACCGGTTTGGGGATCGACTTTATAGAATAGTTTGAATCCGGTGAACTGTACAGGTTCTCTTGACACAAATCCTTTATAACTGTCTATTTTTTTAGCAGGAGACCCGAAACCATCCATATTGATCACTACCTGCACTTCGGGTACTACCCTGATATTTTTGTAGTTGGTCAGCATTGCCTGTGTGAACCGGTGAACAACCAGTACTTTTGGCGGCAGGTGATATCTTTTGACAATGCCAGCCAGAAATGATATGGCATAATTGATCTCTGCGGCGTCAAAAGTGCCGATAGTAGTACAGGGCACTGCTTTATTTTTCATGGAGTATTCAGGATCTATGCCCAGGTGTACCCCTGGCATTCTCAGGTAAGGCTCGAGTGGCGGCAGTTCTTCCTGTAAGGTACTGAGGCCCACCTGCACGTCAAAGAATAGAAGCAGGTGGTTGTCCGCCGCCATACTAACCGCTTTGTCGAGCTGTGTTACCGGCATCCGCAGCCGGTATTTTCCTGACGTACCAGGTTGACTTTGCGCCGTTACGGCAATGTAATGCAGCGCAGGTAGAACCGGCAGTACCGTATCTGCGCTTTGCCATCTTGCAGCTTCCGCCTTCAGCCTGGTCAGCATTTCCTGTTCCGGTATGCCAAGCACCCCCATAGCCGGCGTATAAAAGTTGCCGTAGTAAGCCAGTATCCTGTTATAGGGAAGGATCGCCCGTGGCAGCGGTTCCTCCTTGTCTACAGGCCATTTGTCGGAAGGTTTGTTATGTACGAGATGCAGCAGCCTTTGCTGATAGACAGTGCTGTCTGCGGTAATACCAATGGGAGTTACCGTATCCGGGTTAATATAATCAGTATAGGATATACCTGCATCGTTCGCATTGCAGGATTGTAGTAGACTCCATAGACATGCACCTGCGGCTGCTTTGTTTAAAACCTGCATCATACACATTTTTATCTGAAATTAACAGATACCTGACAGCTTTCAGATGATATGACGATACTGGCGGGATGATCATTGTCAGGTAAAGGTGGTAGAAAATTACTGGTCATTGTGATCACCATCATTGATGAAGTCCTGGCTTGGATGTTATTTTGAATATCCACAACCAGCTTACCACATGAAACACATCTGTCTATATTTCCAGTTACATCAGCCATTCAGGCTCAGAAAATACTCTTTTTTCAGCATAGGCGGTGACGATCTGTATTTTGATGATGTGCAGAACAGAGAGATCATTCAGCGCGTGGCACGGAACTGCTACCTGCCATTCAATCAGCTGCTCCTGCAACTGATTATCAGTACCGGGTATCAGTTTCGGGTTAGTTTTTCGCTCAGTGGTACTGTTATCAGTCAGCTACAAGTCTATGCACCGGAGGTGCTGGCAAGTTTCAGGGCCCTGGTGGATACGGGCTGTGTAGAGTTGCTGGGAGAAACGTCCGCGCATTCGCTGGCAGGTATTATCAGCGAGAGGGAGTTCCGCAGACAGGTGACAGCGCACAAGCACCTTGTCCGTCAATTATTTGGACAGATGCCGCAAACTTTCCGCAATACGGAACTTATATATGCAGATCAGCTGGCGCCGGTGGTACATGACCTTGGCTTTGATACGATCCTTGCAGAGGGTACATCCGGTATACTGGAGTGGCGGAGTCCCGATTATATGTATGCTGCTGAGAGCTGTCCGGCTGTAAGGTTGTTACTGAAGAACGGGCGGCTAAGTGACGATATTGCATTCCGTTTTTCCGACAGCTCCTGGAGCGGATGGCCGCTTACAGCAGCTACTTATCTGTCCTGGCTGAATGCTATTTCCGGAGATGCGCCGATCATCAATCTGTTTATGGATTATGAAAGTTTTGGGGAACATATCCCGCAGTCATCCGGCATTTCCGGGTTTATGGAAGCGTTTATATCTGGTGCAATATCAGCCGGTTATACCTTTGTTACACCACAGGAAGCGGGCGCTCTGCTGCCGGTCAGTTCCACACTTTCTTTTCCTGCCTATACGTCCTGGGCCGATACCGAAAAGGACCTGAGTGCGTGGCTTGGAAATGATATGCAACGGGAAGCCTTTCATGCACTCTATCAACTTGAAGATCAGGTAATGAAATACGGGCATCAGCAGGATATACTTACCTGCTGGAACAGGCTTCAGAGCAGTGACCATTTTTACTATATGTCCACCAAAGGCATGTCCGATGGTGACGTACATAATTACTTCAGCCCATATGCCTCTCCTTTTAATGCTTTTATCAATTATATGAACGTGCTGACTGATTTTTCTATTCGTGTCAGAAAAAAAACCGCAGCTGGCCCCTCATATGTCAGGCCTTATGTGTGAGGGCCATTATTTCTTAACCATATGCCTAATGACAGGCGAAAATAGTGTAAGTATGAAAGCATTAATGTTTGGATGGGAATTCCCGCCGCAGATCTCCGGGGGACCGGGTACTGCCTGTGAGGGCATTACCCGCGGACTCACGGAGAATGGAGTGGCAGTCATTTTCGTTGCCCCCAGGTTATCAGGAAATGAGGCGCCCGGGAGCACTGTACTATTGTCGGCTGATCAGATCCCTGCCGCTACTGGTGACATACAGCGGGCTGCCACCGAGGGTCTATTATCTTATCTGCATGTAAACAGTGTGCTGATGCCATACACGGCTGATGCTGACCAGTCTTCGGAAATATCTGCGGATGACCTGCTGCAGCACGTCTTGTCAGGGAAGGATACAGCAGCGGCCTATCCGTTTAAAGGTGGGTATGGACCACAGCTGATAGAGGAGGTGTTCAGGTATATGCTGCCGGCGATGGAGATCGCAGGGAAATACCAGTTTGACATTATTCATGCACATGACTGGATGACTTTCCCGGCAGCAATAGCTGCGGCAAAGATCAGTGGGAAGCCACTGGTGGTACATGTGCATGCGACGGAGTTTGACAGGTCAGGTGCTCATATCAATACTGGTATTTATGATATTGAAAAACTGGGTATGGATGAAGCTGATATTGTCATTACCGTCAGTGAGTTTACCAGGAAAAACCTGATCAGTTTATATAACATACCGGCAGATAAGATCGAGGTCGTTCACAATGCTATGCCTGATGCTTCATTCCGGAGAGATGATAAAAAGGCCAGCCCTTTTAGTGAAAAGATCGTATCATTTATCAGCAGGATCACCTATCAGAAAAATCCTGAGAATTTTTTATATGCGGCAAAGCGCATCCTGGATAAAGATCCTGATTTTCGTTTTGTGGTGGCAGGTAACGGCAATCTGCTGGAACCTATGATAGAAAAGGCGGCACAACTTGGCATTGCCGCGAAAGTACACTTTCCCGGTTTTCTGGAGATGCAGGAGCTTGTCCGTCTTTTTGGTGTCACCGATGTGTATGTAATGCCCTCTGTTTCGGAGCCGTTTGGTATTTCTCCCCTGGAGGCTGTAAAGGCAGGCGTGCCTGTGGTGATATCCAGGCAGTCGGGTGTACAGGAAGTCTTACATCATGCACTGAAGGTTGACTGGTGGGATGTAGAAGAGATGGCAGATGCCATTCACGGGCTTGCCAGGTACAGGGGACTTGCCGGTACTTTGAAGCAAGGTGCATCCAGGGAAGTGCAGGGGCTTAGCTGGCATAAACAGACTGTATTGATCAGAAAGATATATGAAACAATAGCGCCGGTATGACCGGCGCTTTCATTATCTGAACTTCTCATATACATCATCAAAAAAACGCACAACGCCATTCACGCCAGGCCATGCTACCTCATATAATATGATAACCGGAGGCTTGGCAGCGACCGCAATATTGATGGGCGCACCGATAGGGGCAATCTTCAACTTTGACAGGCTATCTATGTGAGCGGCGTTTTCCGGAGCGATCAGTGTCGCCAGCGGAATCGCTTCTTCAAGCCTGATACAGCCGTGACTGAAATAACGGCTGTTGAACATAAAGTAGCTTTTTGCCGGTGTGTCATGAAGATAGGTGCTGTAGGGATTGAAGAAATCCAGTTTGATGATGCCCAGTGAGTTATCACAACCGAATACCTGGCGTAATGTATAGGGGAAATAATGTTTATTCAATGCCTGCCAGTTAATGGTCAGCGGATCTACAATCTTTCCGCTTTTATCCAGTACCTGATAATTTCCTGCCTCCAGGAAGATCTTCGGCGCTCCCTTGATGCCAGGCAGCAATTCCTTCACTGCAATGTTATGAGGTACATTCCAGTATGGAAACATAATGACCTCGTTAATACGGCTTGCAAGTGGTGTAGTGGGAGTACGTGCTTTACCGACAATCACTCTGGAATAGAGCAACGTGCTATCAGCCTTGTAAACAAACAGGCCGGCAGCAGGAATATTTACCACGATGACGGGCTGTGTTTTTCTCAGGCAGTTAAGCCACCGGAAAGTGTTCAGCGCATGGTGTAGTTCCACCAGCCTTTTTTCGAGTGAGATGTTAAATTCATCCAGCACTTTGGGGCGTAGCTCCCCATCTTCCAGGAACTCGAACATATATTGCGCCGCTCTTGTCTTCACCAGTAAAGTGTCTTCATGTACGTTATAGGCACATGTATCCAGGAAACCCAGCTGGAATAGTTTGTCTATGAGTGGGTGGTTATTGCTGTCAACGTTTGCTGAAGTGATCTGTACGTTGTGGTAGTCATTCCGTTGTATGCGGTCTGTGTAAACGGCAATCAATCTTTTAAGCGAAACATATTCTGGTGTGGATGGTTCAAGTTTCGTCAGCAATTGACCGAATGACCCTGCTGAAAGGGATTCATACAGTAGCTGTGGAATATCAAGGCAATCAGGTACATATTTAAGTCCGTCGTAATACACGCGTACGGCTTTCGTCCCATATGCCACGTCGCTAAAGAACGATATGGCTGCCTGAGACAGTAGTTTATCTACCGCCAGGGAGTCACCAGGCACATTGCCGGCATTCAGTTGTTTCACCAGCGTAAAGGCATAGTCGTGCGGGTCTAGTCCTAATAAGGGCGCCTGATTGAAATAATTAAACAGCTGTTCTCTGTTTTGCGTGCAGTTCGCCGGCATCCAGTGCATTTCTTCATGAGCACTGCTGACAGCGACTTGTGTCAGCATAAGGATGATCAGACCGCATATTTTTTTCATAAGCGCTTTTTCTAAAGCTACCTGAATACCGGTTTATCAGCGATGACGCCTGTTATGTGTGCAACTGTTTGTAGTCATGACCTTTTTATCCCGCGCATGGACGCTTGCCATCCATTTCCTGATTGATCCATTCGTACAGGTGAAAAGCATCTTCCTTCCGGAAAAGTGCGGTGCCGGGGTTCATGGTGGCAGCTGTGCCACAGGCTACGCCAAATCTTGCGGCAGCAGACAGCGGATTACCCTGTTCCAGCATCCATACCACTCCCGCGACAACGCTGTCACCTGCGCCTACAGCATTTATCTTTCTGACCGGTGGTGCAGGTATACGTTCCGTATAGTCCCGGGTGACCAGCAATGCGCCTGAAGGGCCCATAGAAATAAGCATTGCATGGCACCGGGTTTTCCTGATGAGAGCCCTGGCTTCCACGCTAATACTGTCAAATTCAAGTGTAGGTTTGCCTGCCAGTGCGCACAACTCCGTCATATTGGGTTTTATCAGATACACACCTGCATTCATGGCGTGCTCAAGCGGGATGCCGGACGTGTCGGCGATCAATCTGGAACCCGTATGTTCACATATTTGAGAAAGGCGTGCGAAGAAGTCTTCCGGCGCACCTGAAGGGAGGCTGCCGCTGGCTACGATGAAAGAAGGAGCAGGATATATCGATTCTATTGCGGCTAATGTTAACGCGAGATCATTCTGATCTATTTCCGGACCGGGCATTACAAAACGGTATTGCCGGTTCAGGGAGAGATCCGTTACTGTCATATTTTCTCTTGTCTCTCCCTTTATAGCGATCGCATTTACCGGTATATCTGCCTGTTTGAGCATCTCCTGTAGTCTTGCTCCGGTTAGTCCACCGGCAGGGAAGAGGGCCAGGGTTTGTCCGCCGAGTTCTTTCACTGCTTTGCTAACGTTAATACCCCCGCCCCCCGGCCCGATGAGGGGAACACTACAACGCAATTTCTTTTCTGCGTAGAATTTCTCTGTAGTGGTGCTGATGTCAATGGCCGGGTTCATTGTTACCGTCAGTATCATAGCGGGACTTTTTATCAAGTTAAAGATGCTGTTATGGCCGGCCTATGATCGCCATTAACGTTCTGCCTGTTTGTGATCACCGGCAGCCTGTTTCAGGTAATAGTGTCCCGAACCTCAAAAAATACCTATCTTCCCCTGAATCGTACTCTTTCCCTGGTCGCGGACGGCAGACCTTTGCTTTATTAGATCACATAAAACATAGTAACCAATCGATCCAACACATGAAAGCGATTATTATAAACGAATTCGGCGGTACTGATAAACTGATCCACACGGAAGTACCAACGCCTGAAACAGGAGAAAATGAAGTGCTTGTAAAAGTACGTGCATTGAGTATTAACCCGGTAGATACGAAGACACGTGCAGGGAAGGGAATGGCCGGCAGATTAAAAGACGAGTTCCCGATCACGCTGGGCTGGGATATCTCGGGAGTTGTTGAAAAAGCAGGCAGTGCAGTGACCCGGTTTAAGGCAGGTGATGAAGTATTCGGCATGGTGAATTTTCCAGGACATGGCAGGGCCTACGCGGAATATGTCGCAGCGCCGGCAGGACATCTTGCCCTTAAGCCGGCCAATATCACACATCAGCAGGCAGCGGCCGCTACACTGGCAGCACTGACTGCCTATCAGGCGTTGTATAAACACACCAAACTACAGAAAGGACAACGTATACTCGTGCATGCGGCAGCGGGCGGTGTCGGGCATTTTGTGGTGCAAATGGCGAAACATATCGGTGCGCATGTTATTGGTACTTCGTCTGTTGCTAACAGGGACTTTCTGAAGGGTATCGGTCTTGACGAGCATATCGATTATAAAAGCCAGGACTTTACCAAAGTGGTGAAGGATGTAGACCTGGTATTTGATACGCTGGGACCGGAAAGTGTAGCGCAGTCTATCGGCGTGGTACGATCTGGTGGGACTATCGTAAGCATTCCGACCACTATACCAGCTGACATAGTGGAGAAGGCGAAAGAAAATGGCGTACATGCATTTTTCTTCCTGGTACAGTCGTCCGGTGAAGATATGCAGGCTATCGCTGATCTGCTGGAAAAAGGAATATTGACTCCCTACGTGAATCATTATGATTTCTCTCAGATGGACATTGCCCATCAGCAACAGGAAACAGCTGGTACACGAGGCAAGATCGTCCTGACTATCGCTTAGGAATATCAAGTATCTTTGAAGCACTGAAACCGATAGATATGCAGGTGGAAAATTCGGCACAACCTTTTTTTATTACGAAAGAAACATTGGAGGAATGGACGCGTCGGCCGCACCAGCATAATTTCTTTGAGCTGGTCTACATAGAGAATGGGAGCGGTGAGCAATGTATCAATCATACCGTCATCCCTTACCAGCAGGATAATATCTTTCTGCTGCCTCCATACGATTGTCATTCCTTTAAGATCACTGAGCCGACTACTTTTGTTTTTATCCGCTTCAATGCACTGTTCTTCAGAAAAGACAGTATGCAGATGATGGATTACACCGAATGGTTCCAGCACCTGCATTATATTCTGAGCAGTTACAACCGGCAGCCGGGAGATGTGATCCATAACGCATCAGACAAGAACATGCTGGTGACGCTTATCAAGGGTATTTATGATGAGTATACTGATAAGCGTGAGCAGTCGGACTCGATCATTCGTGCGCATATGTTCGCCTTACTGAACATCCTGCGTCGTAATTTTGAGCAGACTTTCAGAAGCGAACACCAGTCGGGTGGCGATAAACAGGTGGCGGATATGCTACAGTATATTCAGTTTAATCTGTTTGATAACGAGAAGTTGCGGGTAGAGTCGCTGGCCAGCCAGTTTAATCTGTCAGCTACGTACGTGAGCGAATACTTCCGGAAGAAAACAGGGGAGAGCCTGAAGGAATATATCCTGAAAGCCAGGGTGAACGTGGCGCAAAGCCGGTTACTGAACTCTGACCAGCGTGCGAAGGAGATCGCTTACGAACTGGGTTTTACGGATGCCAGTCATATGGCGAAGGTGATCCGCAAGTATAACCCGCCGCAAGAAGCTTGCTCGACGAAATAAGTGTACGCAGTAATACAATAAAGAACGCCGGACTGAAGTGGAATTAGTCCGGCGTTTGTATGTTAGTTTAAACCATTTGTCAGTTATGCATGCGCTGCCGTTTTCTCTTTATTATTGTACATCGTGGAGACATCGGTCCGCTGTGCGAAGTTTTTCAATGCGGGATCTGTTTTGATCGCGTTGAAGGTCTTCTCTGCGTCCAGTGCTTTACCAGGATGAATGATCTTCGTATGCGGAAAGTCAAACGGATCGACATATGCAGCTAATGCCTTCATCAGTTCATCATACGGGATGAAATCATGTGCCCATTCTTTTTTGAACCAGCTACGTTTTTCTCTGGAGATCAGGTAATAATCAGCTTCCGGCAGCAGGCTGGGAACGGATTGTGTCAGGGAAGTTACGGTCACTACCTCCTGGCTGTTATTGGGTTTGAAGTAAAACAGCCGGGGTACGAAATACGCATCTCCCAGTTTCTCCTGCAATACTTTCCGGTGAACGTTATGATACCAGGACTGATTACTTTTTTCCAGCGGCAAGTAGGTACAATGCTCACCGAAATAAGTGCCGGAGAAATCAAGGTTCACATTCCCCCAGGTGTCGTAGAGCGCTTCCACTGTTGGTTGATGCGGCTGTTCCGTTTCCGCTCCCATCTGCGGATTGACGATATATAGTCCCAGGTCATGCATGAATCTTACGACAATCGGAAATGCCTCGCGTCCGAAAAAGTCAGGCCGCATAAAGTTCAGATTGAAGGAAAAGCCAGTGTCATGAAATCCATCGAACGAGTGCTCATCCGATGGATCCGGCTTATCATATTGAAAACTGAAATATACTTCCGTATCCTCATTATCATATGGCCACTGATGAGGTGCGCCGTCAGCAGGTGTTGCTATTCTTTCAGACAGGTAATGCCGTATATCTTTCTCAGATACCGGAGCATCTGCTTTTGTATGGAAGAAGAGATCAAAACTCATGGAAATCAAAATTGGCAATAAATGTAGGCTTTTTTATTGAACGCCTGCATCCGTTCTGAATGGTGAGGCGGGCAGCCCTGCCGTATTATAGAGATTGACATCTGGTACATTGGCCCAGCCATAACGTACGGCGAAAGGTTGTTCCAGTCCTTCACGTGAGACAATCACTTTATTTCCCTGAATGATGGCAGTAGCCGGTTTGAACTGTTTATCAGCGCCGGCAATAGTGAATCCTTTTAAAGCTTCGTTGTTTTTAGTTGTCAGCCCATCGGCGGTATGTTCGAACGAGAGGATAACTGTGTTATCTTTTATTGCGTAGCCGCTGAATACGGGACCGCTATATTCTCCTTTCTGGTGATATACCATGCCGGCGGCAGCGATGGCAAGTCTTTCGCCTACAGGACGTTTATTGGAGGGGTGTATATCCCTGGCATCTCCGCAATCGGTTGTGACGATCAGGGCGGTGTGCTTTACTTTTTTGGTGACAAGTAGCTGTGCGTCTCTTATCTCAGGTCGCATGTCTTTGTAGGGAGCGATCTGCACGATCAGGAAAGGCATCTCCGGCTGATTAAAGTCCCTGCGCCAGTTTTGTATCATGTTAGAGAGGATTGCAGGATAAAGCGTAGGGTGATCGTTATTGGCTTCTCCCTGGTACCAGGCTACGCCTTTTACGGCATACGGCAGGAGCGGATGGACCATGCCGTTATAGAGTCCGTTCATGATCCTGGCCGGGGGCACCCAGCTGTACTTTATCTTGTAGAAGTTCCTGACAAATTCTGCCATCGCCGGGTCTTCTTTCAGTGAAGCTTCGCTGGTCCAGTCTTCCGCCGGTGTACCACCATACGCTGTGAAGATAAAGCCAACAGGAACGTTCAGCTTTTTATACAGTTCACTGGTAAAGAAATAGCCCACGGCTGAGAAATCGGCCACTGTTTGCGGAGAGCAGACCACCCATTGCTGATGCACGTCGCTGATCTTCTCTTTTGAATATTTCAGTGGTACATAATATTCCCGTATCAGGGGAAAGTTCGCATTGTCTCTTTCCTTTTCCCAATTTGTAATGGGGGGCTGTGGTGGTCGGGGGCCCAGTTGTCTTTCCATGTTGGATTGCCCGCTGCAGATCCACACTTCACCTACCAGTACGTCATTGATGGTGACGGTATTGGTGCCGGTGATGGTCAGTGTGGAAGGTGTAGTGATATAAGGCAGTGCTTTTAATTTCACCATCCATTTACCATTACGGGTAATAGCAGAGGCGGTTTGACCATTGAACGATACCGTGACCTTTTCGCCTTCGGCCGCTTCACCCCATACGGGAACAGGCGTACCTTTCTGTAACACCATATGATCGGTGAACAGGCTATGTGGTTTCACGGTGGCGTGGACAGCCAGCGGTAATGCGAGCAGGGTAAAAATATGCAGGAAACGGTTCATTGTATCATAGCGTTTTAGTAGTCTGTATTAACTGTATCAATGGGATAACTTTTTCAATTTAAAACTTATTTGCCGCATATAGACCAGTAAGGTCAGGGAAATCAGGAATTCTGCTGAATCAGGGTTGACGGATGTACCGGTACAATCCGCCATTCCCGGTCCTGATTAATTAACGCCTACCGACTGTATGATATATCATAAAAATAGTCGCTAATTTCCGAAATGCCGTCACTTTTGATCTGCGGAGAAGGACGGAACTGGCTCAGCGGCAGGAGGTTAAATAAATGGCTTACTGTTTGCGATACGGGGCGCTCTGAAACCGGCACGGACCGGATCATAATAACCATTACAAAACCAGTTATCTTATGAAGAAAACCTTTCTCGCCTCGGGGCTGTTACTTGCCCTGTTATCAGGATGTACAAAGAAGGAAAACAGTGAAAATGCCCTTGACAATTCTTCTGTGAAGGCCGGCGTTGTTGTAGCCGGCTCGCCGGTAGGTGACGTAGTTGGAAAAGTAACTGTCGGATACCAGGGATGGTTTACCGCTCCTGGTGATGGATCGGCAGTAGACAGATGGACGCATCAGAACCTGGAGATGTGGCCTTACATGGGTGAATATACCAAAACGTATCAAACGGCATTTCCTGCACTGAGCAATGGCCAGCCTGCCAAGATGTTCTCTTCCTATGATCAGTCCACTGTAGACGTTCATTTCAGGTGGATGCAGGAGAACGGGATCGATTGTGCTGCTTTACAGCGATTTACCGGTGAACTGTCCGATCCGCCGTTTAAGTCCATGCGTGACGGTATGGCGCAGAAAGTAAGAGCCGCCGCCGAAGCCACTGGCCGGAAGTTTTATATCATGTATGATATTTCCGGTGATGCAGATATGCTGAACCGCCTGAAAACTGACTGGACGAATACCATTACCGGTACGATGAACCTGTTGTCTTCTCCTGCATACGCGCGGCAGAATGGCAAACCGGTTGTCTGCATCTTCGGTATGGGTTATCTCGGAGCGAAGATACCAGGCGCCGGCGATTCCGCACAATGCCTGGATGTTATCAGCTGGTTCAAAGCGCAGGGATGCTATGTGATCGGTAGTGTGCCGATGGACTGGCGAACTCCTAAGGGCGTATTTACCCGTGATAATTTCATGAGTGTATATGAATCATTCGATATGCTGTCTCCATGGGCGGTAGCTGCACAGGTAGGACCGACGTATCAGCCATGGATCCAGGGCGATTATGAATATTGCGAAGCGCATGGCATCGATTATCAGCCGATCGCTTACCCGGGTTTCTCTTTCCATAACTCCAATGCAAATAGTCCGCTGAATGAGATCCCGCGTAACCACGGTGACTTCATGTGGGCACAGGTAGCGGTAATGAAGCAGGTAGGTGCAAAGAGCCTGTACGTAGCAATGTTCGATGAGGTGAACGAAGGTACTGCTATCTTCAAGGTAGCAGAAAATGCTGCTCAGGCACCCGCAGGTACTACCTTCGTCCATCTTGATCAGGATGGAGTGGCTGTGTCTTCCGACTTCTATCTGCGCCTCGTGAATGATGCAGGTAAAATGATCAAGGGACAGATCCCTTATCAGGCAACGCATCCGACGCCACACGTGATCGGAGGCAGTGGTCCGCTGGCAAATGGTACGTATAAGATCATCAACCGTAACAGCAATCTGTCACTGGATGCACAGGGACAAGGCACGGTGAATGAAACAGCTATACAGCAGTGGGGTTATAGCGGTGGTGCTAATCAGCGTTGGACCATTACCAGTGTAGGTGGTGATCATTACAAGATCATTGGCGTACAAAGCGGAAGATCGCTGGATATCAAAGGACAGTCGCTGCTGGATGGCGCTGCTTTACAGCTGTACGATTACAACGCCGGTGCTAATCAGGAGTGGGTGATCTCTCCTTCGGCAGGAGGATATTATACTATCCAGAGCGCACAGAGTGGAAAGGTGCTGGAAGTACCAGCATTCTCTACGACCGCAGGTACCGCCATCGTACAGTACGGTGGTAATGGTGGTGTAAATCAGCAATGGACTATCGCCGCACCGTGATATTTTCAGTCATTAAAGCAAACAGTACAATCATGTTACGCAAACTAAGCGGATTTATCATACTATTGCTTGCCTTTGTCTTCAGCGGATGTGCGAAGAAAGAGGATAGTGAAGCAATATTGACAATGAATGCAGATAAAATAGCGGCGTCCGTGCCGGCAGATGGTTATGGCAGTCTGAAAGATCAGAATATACAGTATTTCGGCCGCTGGGACTTCAGCGACAGTACTAAATACAATTCCTGGTGGGGCGGTGCCTATATCCGCGTCAACTTCACCGGTACTACGGTAAAGATCAAAACAGGGAATATCAGTAACTTCTACGCCAGCATAGATGGTGGTCCGTGGATCTCTTACAAGCATACAGGCGGGGTGATCGATCTGACAGCGACACCACTCAGTAACGGAGCACATACATTGAGTGTGGCTCAGGGAAGTGATTATGACTATCTGTTCTCTTTTGAGGGACTGCTACTCGACGAAGGTGCGGTGACCAGTAAACCTGCTGTATCGTCTTACCTGATAGAATATATCGGCGATTCTATTACGGCGGGTTACCTGGATGATCAGGCGAATGTCTCTGACTATGCCTGGATCTGTTCAGAAGCACTGCATACAGAGCATACGCAGATCGCGTATCCGGGTATTGCGCTGGTGAGTAGTCCGCGTCATGGCACTGCTATGGACAAACAGTATTTTAAACTGAAGACCCCGAATTATGCGACGTCCGTCAACTGGGATTTCAGCCGTTATACACCACAGGCCATCGTATTGAACCTGGGTACCAATGACAGCGACTATGAAGACTCGGATAGTGTGTTCCAGGCGGTATATTTTCAATTGCTCCAGGATATCCGTACCAGGTTCCCACAGGCGGAGATCTTTGTACTGCGGACCTTCCTGGGCATCCGTTCCCAGCCCACGGCGGCAGCGGTAGCCGCGCGTATTGTGGCGGGTGATAAGAAAGTTCATTACGTGAACACAGAAGGATGGATCGCCCAGAACACAACCGATTATCTGGCGGATAATCTTCATCCGAGTGAAGCGGGGCATATAAAAATTGCCGGCTTACTGCAGGCAGTGCTCGCGCCTTATGTAAATAACACGCAGCTAATACCCGATGGTACGTACAGTATCGTGAACAGGAACAGCGGGCTGGTAATGGACGCTGCCGGACAGGGAACTGCCAGTGGTACCGCTATACAGCAATGGACTGACAATAACGGCATCAATCAGCGCTGGGTAGTGAAATACCTGGGTGACAACCGTTACCAGATCACCGGTCAGCAGAGTGGGAAGTCGCTGGATATGAAAGGGCAGTCCCTGCAGGACGGAGCAGAGCTGCAACTGTATGACTACAATGGCGGTGAGAACCAGCAATGGACACTGTCATCTGTAAACGGCGGGTATTATTACATCACCGGCGTACAGAGTGGCAAGGTGCTGGAAATTCCCGCACAGTCAACGGCTGCAGGTGCTGCTGTGAAGCAGTATACCAATAATGGCGGTGCCCACCAGCAATGGGAATTCAGGGTAATCAGGAATTAGGCATTCGTCGCCAGCAGGCGTCAGGGCCAAATGACTAAATGTATATAGTAATGGGCGCTTCAGATGAGGCGCCCATTCAATTTAAGACTTACTAAAATAGGCTGTTATCTTTTGCAGCACTGTTCTAATTGCGTATTCCCGATTCCTGTTTTCTACCGATTCTCCGCTGCAGCAACAATGACTTTCACTACACTTTCGGGATCGTTCATAAAAAAGGTGTGTCCACCGGTAACTTCTGTGACGCTTGCTTTTGCACGGTCATACATTTTATGTTCCAGTACGGGATTGACGGTACCGTCATCCGTAGGTAGTATGGCGTAGGTTGGCTTGGTCTTCCAGGCGGCCACACTTACTTTGTCAGTGAAGGCAGTAACGGTTAGCGGTATCTGTGAATCGTACATGAAATCGGATTTGGCGGCAGATTGACCAGTAGCGAATGTTGCATTGAATTTCTCTTTATCCAGGTATACGAGACCTTTTGCATCCGGCGGGAGGATCCCATTCACATCCAGTATCGGTGCAGATTGTACGAGGTCCAGCGTTGACTCTCCTGCATCCGGAGCAAAAGCAGCCACATATACCAGACTTTTTACCTTTTCATGTGTACCAGCCTGCGTAATCACGGTACCGCCCCAGGAATGCCCTACCAGCACCACAGGGCCTTCCTGCCTGTCAAGCGCTGCATTGGTAGCATTCAGATCTGCCTCAAGGGTAGAGGTGGGATTCTGCACTAACGTGACATTGAATCCTTTCTTTTTTAGCAAATGATAGGCTGGTTCCCATCCGGAAGCGTCAGCGAATGCGCCATGCACAATAACGATGTTTTTAACCGAATCCTGTCCCATGTTTGTAATTTTTTATTGTTTTGAAGTGGGTGAACAGTATTGTTACAGCCAAACGATGTGCCCTGGTGCGTCTGGTTGTTAATCAATGCATTATGTAAGAACTCGCATCAATTTTTTTACGGTATTTCGTAGATTTATTTATCTTAATAATGCGGATAACACAAATCGCCAATTTTACAGGATGTCCTATTTTCTGAGTAAGTTTGCCGGGAACAGGGATAATTAGTAATTAACCATTAGTGAAAGGATGGAAGGCGGCTGCGGGGTGTTGAATAGCCTGACATTGCTGTCATAAGGCTCACCAATGCCTGCTGCGTAATTCCTGATTCCTAATGCTTCCTTGTGTGGACAGTGAACTAAATATGTCGTCTATGGAGATGTTTTCGGCGCAATTAGAAAAGAAAGAAAAAGAACAGTCAATATTACTCGAACTGAGTACACGGATCGCCGCTGCCAGGCACCGTGAGGATTTATGGCATGTAATTACAGACCAGTTGCTGGAATTATTTAACAGCAGGTATTACACTATCTGCCTGTTGAACGAAGATGGTGAATCTCATACCCCCTTCCTGCATAGCCAGGCTTCATCTATCAATTGCCGGACGGGTGAGACACCGATCATTGCCGACCTGCACCCCTATAATGACGGGGTTTTTGACGTGGCGATGGCTGCCGAAGGCCCGGTAGTATTTGAACTGCAGAAGGTGATGAGGGGGAATAAAGTGCCACCTTATGTATACCGGTGGTTCAACGTCGGCGTAGCGGAGATGCTGGCCGTGAAGATCTGTAATGGTAGTCAGCCGAAAGGCCTGCTGTACATTTTTTCAGAGAGCAGGAACGCGTTTGCGCATACAGATGACCGCTTCACCCAGGCGATCGCAGATCTGCTGGGGATAGGCATCAGCAATATACTGGCGAATGAGACGATCGAGCGTCAGTTGGTAGAGATAGACAAATTCAAGACCCGGCTGGAAGACGAGAACCGTTATCTGCAGGAGCAGGAGGGCGTACAGCGTACGTTTGCAGATATCATCGGTACCTCCGATGAGATGAAGAAGCGGGTAGCCATATTGTCAAGGGTTGCGCCATCCGAATCTACCGTATTGTTACTGGGGGAGACAGGTACAGGTAAGGAGGTGTTTGCGAGGGCTGTGCATGCGGCTTCTCCCCGTAAGGATCATCTGATGATCAAGGTGAACTGTGCGGCATTACCACCCAACCTGATCGAGAGTGAGTTATTTGGTCATGAGAAAGGGGCGTTTACAGGCGCTATGCAGCGCAGGATAGGCAAGTTTGAGCTGGCGGACAATAGTACGCTGTTCCTTGACGAGATCGGGGAGTTACCGCTGGAATTTCAGTCTAAGTTACTGCGGGTGTTGCAGGAAAAGGAAATAGAGCGCATCGGCGGCAAGGGAACGATCAAAGTGAACGTGCGCATCGTGGCTGCTACCAATCGTAACCTGGAGGAAGAGGTGCGGGCCGGCCGGTTCAGGAGTGACCTGTATTACCGGTTGCATGTATTTCCAATCGCTATTCCTGCATTGCGTAACAGAAAAGAAGATATACCGGCACTGGCCAATTATTTCCTGCGGCGTTTTGCGGACAAGAGCCGGAAGGAAGTACCGACAATCGCTGCGAAAGCAATGGAAAGTCTGATGCACTACGACTGGCCGGGTAATGTCCGTGAGCTGGAGCACCTGATGGAGCGGACATTGCTGCTGAGCACTACCAGAACAATCACTAAGATAGACCTGCCGGGAGGCGTTGTCACGCCCTCAAAAGAGGGTGATCAGACGATCGTCCTGCCACTGGCGATAATGGAAAAAGAGTATATACTGAAAGTACTGAAGTTGTGTAATGGCAGAATTGCCGGGCCTAACGGAGCCGCGGCAAAACTGAAATTACCTTCTACTACCCTGAACTCCCGGATGAAGAAACTGGGAATCAGGAAAGCGCATTATATCAATGAGGAGACCGCCGGGGATGAGCAGGTTACCCTTTAAAAGTCTGTTTGATACCCAGCTTTTTCATGCGGGAATACAGGGTTTGTGCCGGCATGCCGAGTAGTTCTGCGGCGCCACCGGTACCAGATACTTTTCCGTTGCCGGCTTTCAGGGCATTGATAATATGCTCCCTTTCTACTTCTTCCATCGTTTTTAATTTGCCGGAAGAAGCGGGACTGTTATCCCGCAACATACTGGTGGGTATATCGATCCTTTCAATGCTGCTGCCGGTGGAAAGTAATACATGCCGTTCCACAATATGTTCCAGTTCCCTGATATTGCCCGGCCAGTCATACGCCATCAGTTCCTGCATGGCATTTTCACTGAAGCCTGTAATAGAGACGCCATTCTTTTCGGCATATTTTCTGAGGAAATGGTAGGCCAGTGCATGGATATCTTCTTTCCTGGCCCTGAGTGGAGGAAGTTCCATTGGAAAGATGCTCAGGCGGTAGTACAGGTCTAAACGGAAGCGACCTTCGGCGACTTCTTTTTCCAGCTGACGGTTAGTTGCCGCAATCACACGTACATCCACTTTTACCGGGTTCTCACCACCTACACGTTCAATCTCTTTTTCCTGCAGGACCCTTAACAGCTTCACCTGTGCATCGGGAGGCATTTCACCTATCTCATCGAGGAAGATAGTGCCTTTATCGGCCTGTTCGAACCGGCCGGTACGCTTTTGCGTAGCACCGGTAAAGGCACCTTTCTCATGGCCGAATAACTCGGTTTCGATCAGTGAGAGGGGCAGGGCTGCGCAGTTGACAACCACCATCGGTCGGTTGCTGCGGGTGGACAGCTTATGGATACACTGGGCGACAAGTTCTTTACCGGTACCGCTTTCACCGTTGATCAGTACAGATGTATCAGAAGGAGCGACGATCTTGATCTGTTCAATCAGGTCTTTTGTACGCGGACTGGTGCCAATAATACTATCGAGACAGTTGGCATCTGCTTTTACAGCGGCTTCCCGCTGGAGGCGTACGTTTTCCGTCTGATGTTTGTACCGGGCAATGTCCAGCATGACGAAGAGGTCTTTCTCCCGGAAAGGTTTCACGAGGAATCCATAGGGTTGCGTTTGTTTGGCCGCTTCGAGGGTACGGTGGTTGGTATTGGCTGAAATGTAAAGGAAAGGGATCTTTTTCACCATCAGCTCTTTAGCCAGATCTATACCGGAGTAATCACCTTTCAGGATGATATCCAGTAAGATCCAGTCCGGGTTATGTTTTTCGATCAGTGCGCGTGCCTGTATGACCGACGATGCAATGCCACAGATCTGGTATCCGGCTTTTTGCAGCATCAGACGGAGGTCGTTCGCTACGATAAATTCATCTTCAACAATCAGTATATTTCCTTTACTACTCATCAGATTAATAAGTCTGTTTTTTCATTCGATATAAATTCCTTGCAGCTGAAGGTTACGTTGACCGCCACACCAGGTCGGTTGTCTGTCAGTTCAAAACTACCATCCAGCTGATGGCTGAGCCCTGCCATCAGGCTCATACCCAGGGACGCTGTTTCGAGGATGTCTTTTCCCTCTGGCAGTCCCACACCATTGTCACTCACCGTCAGTATACAACATTCCGGCGATACCGCTTTAAAGCAGATATGGATGCTGCCGCTCTTACCATCCGGGAATGCGTATTTCAGCGCATTGCTGACAGCCTCGTTCAGGATCAGTCCCAGTGGAACGGCTTCGACCACATCCAGCTGTATATCATCACAGTCCAGCTGGAAGTGGATACGCTGATCAGCTTCCAGGCTATCCCTGATATAACTGATCATCTCGGGGATGTACCAGTGCATGTCTATCTTGCCGAGGTTCTCCGTCTGATACAGTCGCTGGTGAATGAGCGACATAGAGTACATGCGCTGCTGGCTGTTACGGATAGCAGCCAGTGCATCTTTATTATGGAGGTACTGTGACTGCGTATTGAGCAGGCTGATGATGATCTGCAGGTTGTTTTTTACCCGGTGATGTATTTCCTTCAGCAGCCATTCTTTTTCATCGAGGAGGCTTCTCAGTGTTTCGTTCCTTGTATTAATCTCCGCCTGCTGATGTTCCAGCCTGACGTTCGTCCGCTTGTTATACTGGTAACGGTTGTAGACCAGTATCAGGAAGACGATCAGTATGACCACGCCACCAATGATCACATACCGGACGATAATTTCTTTTTCCAGGGAGGCGGCCTGTAACTGGCTTTTCTGCGTCAGTAACCGGATGTCTTTATCTTTTTCTTCCGTTTCAAACTGTAGTTGCAGCTGGCCTAGCTGCCTGGCCTGGGCCAGACTGGTCAGCGAGTCGGACAGGTCCTTGTATCGCTGGAAATGACCGATAGCGGAAGGGAGTTTACCGAGGGCGGAGTCGGTTTTGAACAGTAATTTTTCAAGCGTGGCATTTGTTGCCATGAATGAAAGATGCTTCTCCGAAAGGCTGGTCAGGTAGACAGCTGCTTCCCGGAAACGGCCGGTTTCCACCAGGTACAAAGATATGTTAGCAGATAATATGGTCCGCTCAAATTCATTGACCTTGTCCTCTTTATAGATGCGCAGTATTTTTTCGTAATAGGGGGTGGCTTTCTGATAATCGCGCATGGCGATATAGAGTCGCAGATACTGGCTCAGGAGGTAGCTATGGTCATTGATATCGGTGATCGGGCGGGTGCGGGTAGCCGCATTCAGGCTGTCCAGGCTTTCTTTATAATGCTTTGTTTTGGTCAGCAGTTCGGCGATGTTGATCTGGTAGTTCTGGATAGCCAGGGTATCTTTCAGCTGGTAGGCGAGGTTCAGTGCTTTCTGATAGAACTCCATTGCCTGCCGGTGATAGTTAATGCTGTAGTAGGTCATGGCCAGACGATGATACACTCTGGACATCAGCAGGCCGGAATCTTTCAGGGCTTCACCTGTTTTCACGGCCAGCATGTTATAACGGAGTCCTTCTACGAAGTTATTCTGGCCGTTATAGACTGAGCCGATGAGGGCATATACTCCCTGAAGATTTTTCGACCCGGCTGCCTGATATAGGGATAGGGATTGGTGCAGCCGTAACAGGGATGTAGGATAATCTTTTTTAACCTGATAGAGGTCGCCGATCAGTTCGAGGAGCGCTGCTTCTCTGACTTTGTCGCCCAGTTGGTGATAAATGCGGGCTCCGTTCTCATATTGCTTAATCTTTTCGGGCAGGTCGGTTTCGTTGTTGCTGTAGCAGCCACCGAGTTCGATATAGGCATTTGCCAGTTGTTTTGCTGTACCGTACTGGCGGAGGATGGCTACGGCTTCTTTCGCATAGGCCATGGCCTCATTACCACGGCCGCTGTGGCGCATGGCTGCGCTTATGAGTTGTTTGCTGAGCCCTGTTCCCTGTTCAAATTGAATGCGTTTACTGGTGGTGGCTATATCAAGGGCGATGCTGACAGCACTGTCCCAGTCGGCGGAAGTTGTATGGGGCTTGTTCAGGATGTCTTCACCTTGCTGCCATAGAGTAAGTACGGAAGAGATGGCGGCGGACCGCTCATCGTCTCCGGCATACCGGCTGTTGGCATAGTCTGTCCGGGAAAATCCAAGGAACAGGCATAAGATGAAAAATATAAGGCGGACACCGCTCATGCTGTTTAAATCGATTTGGTCAGTGTTTCTGAGAATCAGCGAGGTCATGTAGTTGACAAGATCGGTGCCAATTCATTATTGATTGATAATCAGCTGGATGGTGTAAGTGGAGGAAGTGAGTTTATGACGATATATCGTGCTTTTATGTAGATCGTCAGAAAGAAGGCCTGCTTTTTATGAAGCCTGGCGAAAGTCAGGCAAATGTAGGGATTCTCTCTGTTGATGCAAAGTTCTGGTAACGGAATGACATGGATATACATACACCGGGATGATTGCCGGTTAATGTAAATGCTCCGTCCAGCTGTGCGCTGAGTCCATACATGAGGCTCATACCCAGTGACTCGGTCGCCAGGATATCCTTATCGGCTGGTATACCGACACCGTTATCACAGATGATGAGCTCACAGCAGCCCTCTTCTATTTCGGTGAGACTGATCCCGATCTTTCCCTTTCGGCCGTCCGGGAAGGCGTATTTAATGGCGTTGCTGACCGCTTCGTTGAGAATAAGGCCTACAGGAACTGCCTGTACTACATCCAGTTCTATGGGGTCGCAGGCTACCTTAAAACTGATCCGGTTCTCAGTTTCGAAACTGTCTTTCATATAGCCGATCATTTCCGGGATGTACCAGTGCATATCGATCTTACCCAGGTTGTCAGTCTGGTACAGCCGCTGATGGATGAGCGACATGGAGTACATACGTTGCTGGCTGTTACGGATAGCTGTCAGTGCATCCTTGTTATTGAGGTATTGCGACTGTGTATTGAGCAGGCTGATAATGATCTGCAGGTTATTTTTAACACGGTGGTGTATTTCCCTGAGCAGCCATTCTTTTTCATCCAGTAGTCCTTTCAGTGTATCGTTCTGCGCATTGATCTCGTTCTGCTGTTTTTCCAGCTGTATGTTGGTCAGCTTTTTATTGCGGTAGCGGTTGTAGATCAGTGCCAGGAAGATGATCAGGATGATCACACTGGCGATGATCACGTAGCGGAACACTCTTTCCTTTTGCAGGGAGGCTTGCTGGAGCTGGTTTTTCTGAACCAGCAGCTTGATATCTTTATCTTTTTGTTCTGTTTCGAATTGCAGCTGCATCTGGCCCAGTTGTTTAGATTGTGCCAGGTTACTGGCGGAGTCGGACAACTGCTTATATAGCACCATGTTCTTAATAGCGCTGGACAGGTTCCCAAGGGCGGAGTCAGTTTTATACCTGAGCATCACCATATTGGCATACCTGCGTACGGCGGATGGGTAGGTAGGGTGCATTTTCATGAAGGCATCCAGGTATGGTTTTGCAGCCGTATAATTATTCATTTTTACCAGGTAGGAAGATATGGTCAGGCGTAATTCCTGTTTCATCCGTTCATCAACCTGGTCATATATCTTCAGCAGTTTATTGTAACACTTTTCCGCGTTTGCGTAATCCTTCATGCTTAAATAAAGCGGGATGTACCGCATC
This sequence comes from Chitinophaga agri, assembly GCF_010093065.1. Classification (NCBI taxonomy): domain Bacteria; kingdom Pseudomonadati; phylum Bacteroidota; class Chitinophagia; order Chitinophagales; family Chitinophagaceae; genus Chitinophaga; species Chitinophaga agri. The sequence goes on from NZ_CP048113.1 coordinate 196,113, forward strand.
ATGAAAAAGCCCTGGTCATACACATCTGTTACCGGAGGATTGTTATAGGCTGCATTAAAACTGTCAAGGGCCTGCTGATTATGGTTTGTTTTGGCGAGCAGTTCGGCGATATTGAACTGAAAATTCTGTACACCATAAGCATCATTGTTCACGCGGGAGATATGCATTCCTTTCTGATAATACTCCATCGCCGGTTTGAAGTATTCGATGGTGTAATAGGCCATTGCCAGTCTATTATAGATGGATGCCATCAATAAGCTCGAATCACCCAGTTCTTCTCCGGTTTTTACTGCCAGCAGGTTATAGCGCAGTGCATCGATGTAGTTGCTCATTTCACTATAGACGTTGCCGAGTAATGCATATACCCCCTGCAGTTTTTTATAGCCCAGGGACTTGTATAACGCAAGTGCTTCATGGAGATTGGACAAAGAATTAGTATAGTCCTGTTTTACAAGGTAAATATCACCCAGTACTTCGAGGAGTGTGGCCTCTTTCATCTTGTCTCCCAGCCGGTGATAGATACCGATGCCCTGTTTGTACAGAGCGACTTTTGCCGGAATATCTTTATTGTCGTTGCTGTAACTGCCGCCAAGTTCTATAATGGCGTCTGCCTTTTCCCGTAAAGCTCCCAGGCGGTCAAAGATGTCAACTGCTTCCTGTGCGTAAGAGCGGCCTTTTTCCCGCTGTCCGCCGTGTGCAAGTGCCCGGGACATCATTATTTTGCTTAATCCGAGTCCGAAGTCTGATCTTAGCTGCAGACTGAGGGCTTCCATTCGTCGCGAGATACTGATAGCGCTATCAATATCTTTTTGGGCGGTTCCCGGTTTCTGCAGATAGTCATCGGCTCTGTGCATCAGCTGTCTGATAGCTGTGGTATCGTTTTTCGCTGAGGCGAATGACCGTGCGTGACTGTATGTACTGCCACAAATGAAGCAGAATATACATATGATATGAATAAAGTAGCGACTACCGCCCATGCTGGTTTAGAAATTTTTGTTCACCGTCGTCCATTGCGCTCTAAAGTGGAGGACTGATACGGAAGCGGGCGGAAAGATACCAAAAGAAGGCCGATTTTTTACTATAAATACCTAGTTCTTAGTTTTCCAGGTGCTTTTTTCAGTTGCTGAAATGCGGTGGGAGTCATCTTAAATTGTTTGAGGAATGCCTTGCCGAAACTGCTTTGTGAGTTAAATCCTGTCATCATGGCCACTTCATATATTTTATACCCTGCATTCGTTAACAGTTCGGCTGCTTTTGTCAGCCTGGTGGCCATCACCAGTTCATTAGGCGTGAGTGCCGACTGTGCTTTGATCTTTCTGTAGAGGGTGGGCCGGCTTATATTCATTAACCGTGCCAGCAGGTCGATGTCCATCTCTGTGTTTTCAATGTTGTCCATAATGAGTTTATGCAAGGTGCAGAGCAGCGGGTCTTCTGTACCGGGAGGTGTCATGGCAGGGGAATGAGCAGGCGATTGCTGGGTGTAATAAGCCCTGACCTTATTCCGGTTATTCAGCAAGCTACTGATCTGAACTTTCAGCAGTTCGCAGGAGAAAGGCTTTTCAATACAGGCGTCAGCGCCTGCTTTTAATCCGTCGAGTTGTGATTGCAGGCCTTTCCTGCCGGTCAGCAGAATAACCGGGATATGTGCATACTGTGGATTTGTTTTCAGTTGCAGACAGAGGTCATATCCATTGACGACAGGTGTTTGTATCGCAGCGATAATAATGCGGAAAGGGTGATCAGCGATGATCTCAAGCGCGCGTTGCCCGTTCTCTGCGGTGAAGACCAGGTAGTCAGTGGCCAGTTCTCCGTAGAGCAGCTGTAGCATATCCGGGTCGTCGTCTACGATTAATAGTGAGTCTTTCATACGTGGGGGGGTTTGTTCCTAATTCTCTGTTCCTGATTTAAATTTACGCAACCGATTGCGATTTGAGAAATATTAACTAAGTATTGATAAGAGATGACCAAGAAATCTGGTAATTAAATAGGTACTTCACACCTGAAACTAATGGAGAGGCACAGCACCAGCAAGATTCCCGTATGAAATATTGTGTTCACAACGTGAGCATTAAATACTCACTGCTGTACTTAATGCGTGTTAAAATGACAATTTTTTGACCTGTTGATATATTATCATTTAAAAACTATCAATCCCCGCGTTATGAAGCTGTTTTTACGAGCTTTTTTTCGGACATGCCTTGCTTCCGTCAGGCAAACTACGCTGCCGGCATTGCTCACACTCGCTGCCACATTGTTATTTACCAGTACATATGCCCAGGGCGGACAGCCTGTTCGGGGAAAGGTACTGGATGAGACAGGTAACGCCCTGTCGGGAGTGACCGTTGCCATTAAGCGCACCAACCGTGGTACAGTGACTGGTGCCGACGGAGGGTATACGATCAGTGCTGCGGCCGGAGAGGTGCTGCAGTTCAGCTTTATCGGTTATAATACTGCACAGGTGACCGTTGGCAGTGGTGCTAAATATGAGGTCAGTCTTACACCCAATTCTCAGTCACTGGAACAGATGGTGGTGATCGGGTATGGCGCACAGAAGAAAAGCTCGCTGACCGGATCGGTAGCGTCTGTCAGTAGCAAGACCATTAATGAGCTGCCGGTTGCCAGTGTGCAACAGGCCCTGCAGGGTAGGGTAGCTGGTTTGACTGTTACCAACAACGGTACACCAGGTACAGATCCTGTGATCAGGATCAGGGGGATCAGCTCTATCAGCTATGCGTCCGATCCGCTGTATGTGATCGATGGATTTCCGACGTCCAATCTGGCCAGCTTTGACAGCAGGGATGTACAATCCATAGAGGTGCTGAAAGATGCCAGTGCGGCGGCTATTTACGGTTCCCGTGCCACGAACGGGGTGATCATCATCACCACAAAAAAAGGTAGCCGTGATGGTAAACCCCATGTAACCTTCGACTCGTATGTAGGTGTGCAGTCGGCCTGGAAAACGATAGACCTGCTCAACACGCAGCAGTATCTGCAATATGAAAGGGCACTGAATGGCGCTGCCGGTATTGCCAAACCGCCACGCCTGCAGGACGCGGCATTCAATCAGCCGTTGTATGATGGTACATCACAGACGTTCGCGCAGACCAACACCGACTGGCAGGATGCGTATTTCAGGAAAGCCCTCATTACGCAATCCAGTGTGGCCGTGAATGGTGGCAATGATGTATCCCGCTACTTTATGTCTGCCGGCCATCTGAAACAGGATGGTATTGCGCAGGGCGTGAATTATAATCGTGGTAATTTCCGTATCAACTCCGAACATAATATCAGTAAGGTATTCACCGTAGGTGAAAATCTCCTGTTGTCCTATTCCAAACAGCGTTATGATAATACTTCCGGTAACAGGACGCGCCTGGCTAATATTGTGCGGGCGTTACCTTATCTGCCGGTCTACGATCCCACTACGAATGGTGGTTTCCGTAATGCCGAGAACAGCGTGGATGGGGCAGACCCGACCAATCCGGTTGAAGATGCGATATTACTGGGCAATGCACATCGTGAGGTGTTCAAATTGCTCGGAACCGTTTATGCGCAGGTGAATTTAACACCCTGGCTGAACTTCCGTTCTACCTTTGGTGCGGATTATGTCTCTAACTTCCAGCATGAGTTCCTGCCTATCTACAACGATAAAGGCAGAAATGCGACGGTAGCTACCATCAATGATCAGCGGTCCAACAGGACCACCCTGTTGTATACAGAACAGCTCACATTTGATAAGACATTTGGCAATCACCATATCAATGCCGTGGCAGTGTATGAAAGACAGCAGGCAGATAATTTCGGAGAGACACAGTCCGGCAACCAGAGTACCAATGACAGGGAAACACTGGTGGGTGCGACCAACGTGACAGCATTTTCCGCCCGTACAGCTACGCTGATCCAGTCTTACATCGGTCGTATCAGTTATGACTTTGCGGGTAAGTATCTGTTGAGTGGCGCTATCCGCAGGGATGGTCTTTCTGTGTGGGCGCCGGGTCGTAAATTCCAGAGCTTTCCTTCTGTGTCGGCAGGCTGGAAGATCGACCAGGAGCCTTTCCTGAAACCGGTGACAGCCATCTCAGAACTGAAACTGCGAGGTGGATGGGGCATCACCGGGTTGAATGCTATCGGTATTTTCCCCGCCCTGCAAAATTCTATTCTGTCAAACGAATACCCATGGCAGGCAGTAGTGCAGGCTAACGGCGCCAGTTATCCTTTCGGCAACACCATCACTGTAGGGAATGCCTCTTACTATAATCAGCTGGCAAGCAGCGGCCTGGAATGGGAAAAGACGAAACAGTTGAATATTGGAGTGGACCTGGGACTGTTCAATAACCGGGTGACCTTCACAGCAGAGTGGTACCGTCGTCAGACAGATAACCTGATCCTGACTATTCCAACTCCCTACAGCTTCGGTTTTGGCGGTACGGGTTCTCAGCTGAATGCAGCGTCCATGCGTAACACCGGGGTGGACCTCCAGGTAGGTTATAACAAGACAGGTGGTACCTTCAACTGGAACATCACCGGTAATATCGGATTCATTAAAAACAAGATCCTGCATCTGAATACGCCTGGCGCCACCATCGATGCAGGTGCGGATGCGGATTTCGGGAACGGTAACATGACGCGTACAGTGGGCGGACAGCCGATCCAGTCTTTCTATGGCTACGTGGTGGAAGGCATTTTCCAGAGCCAGGATGAAGTGAATAAAAGTCCGGAACAGATCACAGGAACCGATCCTGCAAAGTCTACCTCCGCAGGCGATATTAAATTCAAGGACCTGAATGGAGATGGTAAGATCACTTCGGATGACCGTACCTTCCTGGGTACCTACATTCCTAAGTTCACCTATGCGCTTAACTACAGCGCCAACTATAAAAACTTCGACCTGTCGCTGTTTTTCCAGGGTGTACAGGGGAACAAGATATTCAACGGTACCAGGGTGCTGCGTGAAGGGATGGCCCGTCTGTTCGGTGCAGGCGTGGAAGTACTGGATGCATGGACGCCAACGAATACCAATACCGATATTCCAAGAGCCATCAGTGGAGACCCTAACCAGAATGCCCGTGTGTCGGACCGCTGGATCGAGAACGGTTCTTACCTGAGACTGAAAAACGTCATCCTGGGATATACATTGCCGGCGTCCACGCTGCGTACGGTGACCCGTGGTGCTGTCAGCAGCTTCAGGGTATATGTATCTTCCCAGAACCTGCTCACCTTCACCGGCTATAAGGGCTGGGACCCCGAGATCGGTACTAAAAACACCACCTTGACCAATGGGGTAGATTATGGACAGTATCCTTCCGCAAGGTCCTTCCAGTTTGGCCTGCAGGTAGGTTTTTAAACAGCGCAGTTAAAAAGATCAGACATGAAAAAACAAACAATCTTTACACATATAGTAACAGTGGCACTGCTGACAGCTGCTGTATTTACCACATCCTGCACCAAGGACCTGGATAAAACCAATCCGAGTTATGCCACGCTGGATAATTACTTTAAGAACAGCGAGGAAATGCAGAAGGGTACGAATGCGATCTATTCGGCTTTTCATGCAGGTAACCTTATTGGCAGGGAGTGGTTTTTTGTACATGACCTCAGAAGTGATGATGTATCGTCCGGCGGCGGGCAGTTAGAAGTGCCACGCGCACAGATACTGAATGGGGCGACGTCTTCAGAAAACCCGGTAATGGGTAGCGTGTGGAGAGGGTTATATACGGTCATTCACCGCGCCAATACCGTGATCGGCAGTGCGCCGAATGTGACAGATAACGATGCTGTACGTGACCAGTGTGTTGCAGAGGCAAAATTTTTCCGGGCATGGGCGTACTTTGAATTACTGACACTCTGGGGACCGGTGCCTGTTTATACGACGGTGGTCAGTGCACCCGATCAGTTTCAGCCGAGGGTACCGGAAGAAGGTGTGTATGCGCAGATCATCAAGGACCTGACTGAAGCCGCGGCTGTACTTAAACCATCCTATGGCGCTGCAGACCAGGGACGTATTACATCCGGCGCGGCGAACGCCATGCTGGGCAGGACGCATTTACAGAAGGGAGATTATGCAGCGGCGAAAGAAGCATTGCTAAAGGTTACAGGTGCCGGGTTATATCGTCTCGTCAACAATTACACAGATAATTTCCTTGAGGAGACAGAGTTCAATGCTGAATCCATCTGGGAAGCTGTATACTTCGACAGAGGCGATAATGGTTTTGACTGGAATGGTACCGGCGATGGTGCAGGTACAGCCCAGTCTACCATCCGTAACCAGGAGTATAGTCCGGTGGCATGGAGGAACCTGATACCTTCCAATAAGTACCTCAATGAATTTGAAAACACGGCTACCGGTGCTGCCAAAACAGATCCCCGTTTCAGTGCATCTGTATACCAGACCGGCGATAAGTTCAACAACGATGCAGACGTGCTGACAGATGCGATGCAGAATGGTAATTCATCCGTTGTAAATGGCGTTACTAAAAAGGTGAGCTGGCGGAAATTCATGCTGATCTATAAGCAGAGTCTTTCTAATGCGTCCTATCATCCCGGTGGCAATAATCAGCGTATCATTCGTTATGCAGAAGTGATACTGATGCTGGCGGAGTGTGAGAATGAGCTGGGTAATCCGGCTGGGGCCGTGACGTACCTGAATCAGATCAGGGACAGGGCTTCTGTAGCGATGCCGCATTATCCGACAGCACAGTTCCCGGTGTCCAATAAAGACCAGGTGACCAAAGCACTGATGCATGAAAAAGTCGTTGAAATGGGCGGAGAGGAAATCCGTAACCGTGATATTATGAGATGGAGGAAGAAAGGCTACTTCACCACCGATCCGCTTTCCTACTTCAGGGCTAACAGGGATGAGCTGTTGCCCATCCCTCAGCAGGAAATTGATAATAATCCACAACTCGGTGCCGGTGGTGTAGCAAAGCAGAATCCCGGTTATTAATACACTTGTGTCATAGATCGATAGTTGTTTCAAAAGGGGAGGCCGGCAGGCCTTCCCTGTTATATAGGTTCGGATTGTGGGGATTGTCAGCCCAGGCATAACGCACACGTCGCGGTGCGTTCATACCTTCAACCCATACGACAACGGTATTGTTTTCTATCCGTGCCTGTGCCCATACAAATTTTCCATCTTCTCCAGCCAGTGCAAACTGAGCAGGTGGTTGTCCATCATTGGTAGTTAATCCGCTACCGGTATTAGTGAACCGGATGGTCACTTTATTACCTTCTGCCGACGCTTTTTCCGGCAAAGGTCCTGAAGCTGTCAGTGATTCTTCTCCATAGAGGGCTTTCCTGGCCAGCAATGCGAGTCGGTCGCCCACTTCTTTTTTCCTGTCGGGATGCACATCATTCCATTCACCCAGATCTATTGCGATCGCCATGCCCGTATGCTGTACGGCCAGTGTTTTACGTTGTGCCTCCCGTAGCACGGCCCAGTTGCTTTCAGACGGCAGGTACTGATACTCCATAAAACCTGGCAGCTGTACGAAGAAGAACGGCAGCGTATTCACTTTCCATTGTCTCCGCCAGTCCTGTATCAGTGCAGGAAGTAGCTGCGCATATTCGCCGGCGTTACCGGCGTTACTTTCTCCCTGGTACCATAACGCACCTTTGATGGTGTAGGAGGTGATCGGTGCTATCATGCCATTATACAACGCGGTAGGAGCATTCTGTTCCCTGAAGGTGACAGTTGGTGGTGGAGTCGCATATACGTTACCGACTTTATAAGACCATGTACCTTTGAGGTCAATGGTGTCATGTCCGGAAGTGAGGTAATAGGGTTTATCCGGTATGAAGCCACCTTTGCCTGACTGATTGGTAACACGTATCACGATCAGGTTCTTTCCCGGCTTCAATGTGCCGGCGGGTAGTTGGTATCGTCGTTGTGGATATTGGTACCCGGTATTACCGATCATTTTTCCATTAACATACACTATGTCAGCGTCTACTATCCGGCCCAGGCGTAGCAGGGCCGGCTTACCTGTCATTGCGGGTGGTATCGAGATCTCCCGGCGATACCATACGGTACCATCCAGGTCGCGGATGCCCTGATCTTCCCAATAGCCGGGAATATTGATCGGTCGCCAGTGTAAAGGCTGGTAGGCCGTGTCATACCAGGTGGGCTGATCGTCGAGTCCGGGGTCGGCGGGTTGCAGGAATGCCGGTACACCAGGTCTGGTCATATTTTCGTTACTGCGAATGGTGGACGTCAGTGCCGGAAAAGCCTGTAGACCTTCTTTACTGGTCCATGCTTCAATGGGAGTACCGCCAACAGATGCGTTTATCAATCCGATAGGTACGTGGTATTGTTCGTAGAGTTGCGTGGCAAAGAAGTAGGCGACGGCGGAGAAATCCGCGACATCAGCCTGCGTGGCAGACTTCCATTCGCCACCGGTGAGGTCCTGCGCGGGATCCCGGAGATCGGAAGTCTGTGGAATCTTGAAATGTCTGATAGCGGGGTAGTTAGCTGTGGCAATATCCGCTGCATAGCGTTCACTGTGGAGGATCATCTGGTGTACCATATTCGACTGACCGGCGCAGAGCCATACATCCCCTACGAGTATATCCCGCAGTGTGATATGATTGCTGGCATCGATCTGCAGGGTAAAAGGCCCGCCAGGTTTCAGGGCGGGCATGATCACAGACCAGGTGCCATCGGTGTTGGTCTTTGTGCGGAACTGCTTTCCCTGGAAGCGGATGCGTACGGGTTCACCGGGAGCCGCCCATCCCCATAGTTTCACGGGGGCTTCCCGCTGTAATACCATGCTATCGCGTACCAGCCGGGGGAGTCTTACCTGTGCAGCAGCAGGGCTATGCAGCAGGGACAACAGTAATGCCCCTGCTACATAATAGTTGTTATTTATCATATGGCAGGATTGATCGTTTGTATGGTGCCGTCTTCATTGTAGTGTAGTTCCGTCACCTTTACATTTCGTAACCAGGTCTTGCCGGATAGCTGTACATCATGATAGAACAGGTACCATTTGCCATCTTTTTCTATGATGGAGTGGTGGCTGGTCCAGCCTTCCACCGGCGACAGGATCACACCACGATAGGTGAAAGGCCCGTAGGGACTGTCACCCGTGGCATAGCATAGGTTATGTGTGTCGCCGGTGGAATACGAGAAATAGTATTTGCCTTTGTATTTGTGCATCCAGGAAGCTTCGAAGAAACGTTTGCTATTGTCTTTTTCATGGAAGGGCTGACCGTTCTCGTCCAGCAGTTTCACTTCCAGTACCGGTCCGGAGAAACGTTTCATATCTGGCGCCAGTAAGGCCATTCTGGGTTGAATAGCCAGGTCTTCCGCCTTACGGTTGCCTCTGGCAGAATCGTAGCGGTTATCATCCCAGCGTTGTAGTTGCCCACCCCAGATACCACCGAAGTACATATAGGCTTTCCCATCATCATCGATGAATACGCAGGGATCGATGCTGTAGCTGTTTGGAATAGGGGATCTTTCAGCGGTAAACGGACCTTCAGGCGTGTGACTGGTCGCCACCCCGATACGGAAGATGCCGTGTTTGTCCTTTACCGGGAAATAGAGGTAGTAGGTACCATTTGCAAACGCCGCATCAGGCGCCCATAACTGGCGGTCAGCCCAGGGAATATCTTTGATGTCGAGGGCTACACCATGATCGGTCACTTTTCCGCCGACGGCATCCATGGATAACACGTGGAAGTCTTTCATATCAAAGTGGCTGCCCAGGTCATCTTCCGGAACGCCGGTAGCGGTGTCGTGGGACGGATAGATGTAGATCCTGCCGTTGAACACGTGTGCAGACGGATCGGCGGTGTAGATGTGTCTGACCAGCGGCTGGGAGAGGTAGTGTTTCCCCGTAGTGTCAGCATTGACAGTTGTTCGAGTGCTATCTGCCGTTTGGGAAGAGCTGTTGGACTGACAACCATAACACAGGCCACTCAGGGCTGCGGATAGGAGAAAAGCAAAGGGAGATGAGTGAATATGCATATTGGTAAGTGTGTTGAATGTATTAGTAATGTTCATGATCGTTGACTGTTGCAGGCGGTGGAAGGTAACTGGCGGGTAGTGTACCGTAACTGGCCGTGATCTGTTGCAGAACGATACCGGCGGAGATCATCCAGTACCGGATGGTATGTTTCCCGGGTTGGCGCAACCGGAAGGATGTCGTTCGTGAGATCACATTATCTGCCACCCATTTGTTCCAGTCTCCGTTTTCGTGTAACCCGACGATGACAGGCGCCTCATTATCCACAGAAATGGCATATTTAAGCCCTTTACCGCCTGTAAAGTCGAGCGTAGGTGAGAAGTAGCAGCTAACGGCTATTTTGCCTGTATCTGCGCTGAAAAAGCCATATTCCAGGCAGGGACTGTTTTTATTCAGTGGCAGGGACCTGGTGACCGGAAATGTAGTGATCCCATCGCCTGTTCTGCCGATATCCGGGATGACCTTCCACCGGATGCCGCCACGGTGGAGCGCATTGGTATATGCCGCTGCGGCGAAGGAGAAGTAGGGTAGGGTATCTTTTGGCGTGTCAGGAGTTATTGCTGCCGGCTGGTGCCTGGTGATATATGAGACAGCAGGCATGCTGTTGGACGCAGGCTGTTGCCAGTAGGTGTACCCGATATGGGTCTGGTCCATCATGTGGTTCCATTTGCCACCTGCCAGCTGGTGATATTGTATGGACAGCAGGGAGTCGCTGATGTACAGTTGTTTCGCTTTATCCGCCCAACTGTTGGCCGTAGTGTCGTGTTGTGCGGCATATTGCCTGTTCATGGCCACTGCATGGTAAAGCTGGTGTACGATAGTAAATGCCTTGACAGGGTGCAGTACTAACTGGAAACAGGCGTCTTTATGATCAGCTGGCACCGCTGCATAGACGGCTTCTGCGTCCGCCAGCAGTGTTTCCCATTCCGATAATACACGTGTGGCTTCTTTATATGCCGTCAGACTGTATGTGCCGGCATCCAGCAGCTCGGGTTTTCTCCTGGCAGCATATTGTCCAAACCGGCGGAGGATATCGCCTATACGGGTTGCATAGGCAGTACCGAACTGTTCTCCTGCCCATAGGGTATAATATTTTCGCAGGTTATCTTCGTTCAGGTCATTTGTATTCCAGGCGTAATCTAGAAAGAAGGAAATGGGAAATTCCATGGGCTTCAGGTCGCCGACATTGACTATCCAGATCCTGTCAGCTCCGTAGGCTTTCGCAAGGTGCATCTGTTCCCATACGCGGGCGACATTGTTCGTATTGATCCATTTGTAGTTCCGGGGATCGCCGACGTAGTCAAAGTGGTAGTAGATACCATAGCCGCCACCTCTTGACGGTGCGCCGGCAGGGGGTAGTTTACGTATATTTCCCCAGTTATCATCGCAGAGCAGCAGCGTTACATCATCCGGTACGCGCATGCCTTTGTCGTAGTAGTCCTGTACTTCCTTATACAAGGCCCATAGCTGAGGCGTAGCGGCGGCCGGTTTTCCCGTGACATCCGAAATGATCTGCCGCTGGTCTTTTACAATGCTTTCCAGTAATGCGGTGGCGGTGCCTTCGGTCATGGGTTCATCTCCATCACCCCGCATACCGATCGTAACGATACTCTCGTGTTGCTGCATACGCATAATACCTTTGCGCCAGAAGTCGCGCAGGGAGGAATCATTCCTGACATAGTTCCAGGGACCCTTACCGTAGCGGCGCCATTCGTCATGAGCCCTTAGCATTGGTTCATGATGGGACGAGCCGACCACGATACCCCATTGATGCGCTATTACAGGGTTCAGCGTGTCATCATCACTGAATGCATTGCCCCACATGGCTGGCCAGAGAAAGTTGCCTTTCAGCCGCAGGAGCAGTTCAAACATCTTCTCGTAGACTTTGTGATTGAATCCTCCGAATTTCTCTTTTGTCCAGTTGGCGAAAGCGGGTGCTTCGTCGTTGATGAAGATGCCACGATATTTTACAGTAGGCGGCGTGGACAGCCGGGCAGTGCTGTTTACATGGAGCGTTTCCTGTTTGCGGGCAGGCACGTCTGCCCACCAGTACCAGGGAGACACACCGATCTGTTTGCATAGTTCGAGTGTTCCGTAGGCGGCGCCTCTTTTGTCACTGCCGGCAATGATAAGGGCTTTTTCAATATGGGCAAAGGGTTTCACGAGGGTTTGTATACGGTAGGTTTCCCATTTGCCATTGAGATCGCCGTAACTGATCTTGTTACTGTTGCGGAGCGATTGCAGCATGCGACTCCTGTCGCAGGTACCAATGATAACAACGTTTGCGGGAGCATCGGCAATATTATGTATCAGCGCAGGTTTCTTACCAGTCACTTTTTCAACGTCAGCCTGCAGCAATGTAGCAACTTTATTGACCAGCCAGTCGTCGGTACTGTCTGTGTAAATGGCAGCTGCCGTGCCATTCACCAGGGGGAAACTATTTTTATCGGTCCGGTTGGTCAGCAGTTGCTGGGCATGCAGGTACTGACCGAGAACCATCAGCAAAAGAAGGTGGCTCAGTTTTTTCATAAATGGAATTATTTAAAATCGGCAGGGTACTGATTACAATGGCAGCCAGTTGTGCGCGCCTTTGTATGCCTTACTTACTGCCTTTTTTAAGGGACGAGGCCCTCACGATCAGTTCTGATCGCAGTATGATGGTATTTGTACTGCTAATGAAGGAGACATCCCTTACATGGTTGATCAGGTGTCTGGCGGCTACCTGTCCCATTTCATAACCTGAGTAATTGATGGTCGTCAGGTTGGGTTCTATGACTTTGGTGACAGGGTCGTTATTGAATCCGGCAAAAGCGATGTCCTGCGGGATGCGGATACCCTGTTCTTTCAGGGCCAGCATGCAACCTACTGCGCAACTATCATTGGCTACAAAAATACCGTCGGGCATGGGCTTCATCTGCAGGATGGTCCTGGCGGCTTCGGCGCCTGCTTCCTGACTCAGATTGGTGATCAGCACATAATCTTCCCGGAACTTTATTTTGTGTTCGCTGAGTGCTTCCCGGTAACCTCTAAGCCTGTCTTTGTAGACGTTTTGCACAACAGGCGCTGTAATATGCAGGATCTTCCTGCAGTCCTGTTCTATAAGATGCCTGGTCGCATTATAGGCAGCCTGCCGGTTGTCTATCAGGATGTTGACAGAGCTTTCATGTTGTTGTACACGGTCAAAGAAGATAACCGGTATATTCTTTTTGAAGAAACTATCGAAATGGGTCAGATCAGTGGTGTCTACGGCCAATGATACCAGCAGCCCGTCCACACGACTGTCGAACATTGTTCTGGCGCTGGCGGCTTCCTTTACAGAAGATTCGGACGATTGTGCTATCAGCAGTGAGAAGCCCTGTTCATTCGCAGCATTTTCTATACCAGCGATGATGGAGGACATAAAATGACTGTTCAGCCGTGGAACGATGATACCGAAGGTATTCGTCTTCTGACTCCGTAAGCTGCGCGCAAAGTGATTACTGCGATATCCCATCTGCTCAGCAAGATCAAGGATCTTTCTTTTTGTCTTTTTGCTGATAGTAGGATGATCCTGCAGGCCGCGGCTGACCGTGGTTGCAGAGATATTCAGTTCTCTGGCGATATCATATATGGTAACCTCTCTTTCGTTTGCCATAACGTGGGATTGAGCATTGGGAACTGCGAATTAGGAATTTCAGCTGGTTAAGGGTACGGAATATTTACATAACAGCTTTCAGAATTATTCTTCAGCATCCAGCATAAAACGCCTGATCACCTGATATTTGTCAGACTAACCAATTCCTGATTCTTAATTCCTAATTAAAGATACACAATCGCTTGTGCAGCTTCCGCATACAGCTAATGTAAACTTTTTTGGAAAATAAATAACACAATCGGTTGCAATTTTGGAAAATGTCTTTACTTTAGTTGTGCAAAACGACTGTTGCAGCGAACCCTGACAGGTTCAGTGATATTCCCGTTAGAAGAACAAATTCCGGATTATACATTTTACTGTCGCTACAGACCACTGATCAAAATACATATTATCATGCAGATGGAACAAACGATGCGTTGGTTTGGTCCCCGAGATGCCGTGCCCCTTGCTTATATCAGACAGGCTGGTTGTTCGGGTGTCGTAACAGCGTTGCATCATATCCCTCCGGGCGAAGTGTGGCCCATTGCAGACATTATGCTGCGCCGTGACCTGGTATCCGCAGCAGGTCTTTCCTGGACAGTGGTGGAGAGTCTACCTGTAAGCGAGGATATTAAAAAGCAGTCGGGCGATTATCTACGGCATATTGCAAATTATAAGGAAAGTTTGCGCAACCTTGCCGCTTGTGGAATTAAGATCATCACGTACAACTTCATGCCGGTGCTTGACTGGGTGCGAACAGATATAGACTATCCGATGGCAGATGGTAGCCGGGCACTTTATTTTGAGCGTGCTGCCTTCGCTGCTTTTGACCTGTTTCAGTTACGACGTCCGGATGCGGAAAAAGATTATGAGCCGGCATTGATCGAAGCGGCCCGTGTACGTTTCACTACTATGGCACCTGAAGCACAACAGGCGTTATATCATAATACATTACTGGGGTTACCGGGTACCGGCGAACAATTTACAGCTGCGGAAGTATTAGCAGCGCTCAGTACCTATGCGGATATTAATGCCGATACCTTACGCCGGCATTTGTTTGATTTCCTGTCTGAGATCGTGCCTGTCGCAGAATCGGTGGGACTGAGAATGGCGATTCACCCCGATGACCCGCCGTATCCGGTGTTGGGATTACCACGCATAGTCAGTACGGAGGAAGACCTGCAGCAACTGCTGGCAGCGGTACCTTCAGTGGCTAACGGACTTTGTTTCTGCACAGGTTCTTTAGGGGCCCGGCCGGACAATGACCTGCAGGGGATGATACGGCGACTGGGTCCTCATATTCATTTCCTTCACCTGCGTAATACAAAGCGGGACGGGAATGGGAACTTTTATGAAGCCCCTCATCTTGCAGGAGATACAGACATGTATACGATCGTCAGTGAGATCGTCTTACTGATGCAGCAAAGAAGGGAGTCGATCCCTATGCGTCCTGATCATGGGCATCAGATGCTGGACGATCTGGATAAAAATACGTATCCCGGGTATAGTGCAATTGGCCGGTTAAAAGGGCTGGCAGAGTTAAGAGGACTGGAGACCGGTGTCGTCCGTCATCTGTTTACCTTGCTATTAATCATTTTAACGTAAATCAGGCCATTAATTCCATATAGACCGATCAATGAATACTACTAATAAACTGGCTATTGTCACCGGTGGCGGCTCTGGAATAGGCCTGGCCATCGCAGAAGCCTTTGTGCGCAATGGCATTTATACCATTATCATCGGCAGGGATGAGGAAAAGCTGCGAAGGGCCTGTCAGCAGCTTGGCGCCTGCAGTGATTGTTACACCTGTGATCTCAGTGATCTTCAGGCAATACCTGTCATGGTACAGGAGATCATCCAACAGCACGGTCACATAGATATACTGGTTAATAATGCCGGTATCAACATGAAGAAATCTTTTGTCGATGTCACTGACGAAGATTTCCAGGCGATCCTGCAAACCAATGTGACGGCGGTATTTGCACTTTCGAGAGAAGTGGTGAAACATCAGTTGGAAAATGGTATTAAGGGTGTGATCATCAATATCAGTTCTATGGCATCACAATATGGGATACCTAAAGTGATCGCCTATACAGCCTCCAAATCGGCCATCGAGGGTATGACAAAGGCAATGGCAACAGAGCTGTCGCCTTATGGCATCCGCATCAATTGTGTTGCGCCAGGGTTCATCGCTACGGATATGAGTGCAAAGGCACTTGATGCCGATCCGGACCGGAAATCAAAAGCGCTTGGCAGAACACCCATGGGACACCTGGGTCAGCCGGCAGATATCGGGGCGGCTGTATTATTCCTGGCGTCTGATGCTGCGAAATACGTGACGGGGGTGGTATTGCAGGTTGACGGCGGCAATGCCGTCGGATTTTAATGGCTAAATGGCTTTTATTCCCACGCATGTACTGCAGTAACAGCGGCGTCCGGAGCGTATAATCTTTTGCGTTTCGAACAAAATGATCTTCCAGACTGTAAAATAGTTGTAAACAGGGTAATTTACTATGAGATCATAGTGTGACGATTACTTACTTTTATAGCTGGACGTATGAAGCCGTCCGCCCTACGCTGTTATATTGTTATGATGAGTTCGGAAAAAATGAAGACCCTGCTTGGACTATTTAATTTTAGTCCTGTGCCGATGTGGATATACGATGCCAGAAATCTCCATATACTGGCTGTCAATGATGCCGCATGCCGGTGCTACGGTTACGCCCGTGACAAATTCCTTGCACAGACTGTCGACGCCCTATGGCCCGGAAGAAACGCCGGCCAGGGAAAGGAGCAGTTGCGTCATATCGCCGGAAGTGAACATCGTCACCAGGATATCGTCACGCATGTAACCGCATGCGGCCAGCTGATCACTGTGGAGTTGGCTTCCGAGATCATGCCTGACTGGGGAGCCCACGCGCGCATCATGTCAGCTCTTGACGTGACAGAGCGGGAACGGGCTATTGAAGTGGAAAAACAGCTCAGGCGGAGCAATGAGCGATTCAATTATGCCAGCAAGGCCAGCCATGAAGCCATATATGACTGGGATATCGTTACAGACAATATACACTGGGCCGACGGATTCTGCCGTGTATTTGGTTATCCCCTGGATGGGAGAAAATACCCGGTGAAAAGCTGGATAGCAATGATCCATCCGGATGACAGAGATGCTATAGAACAGCTGCTGGAGTCATCGCTGGCTGACCAGCATTGTGTGTACTGGAATGCGCATTACCGGTTGCGTCATGCGCTCGACGGATATCTTTTTGTAGAGGAAACAGGCTATATCATCCGGGATAATACCGGGAAACCTCTCCGGATCATTGGCGCCCTAAGGGACATTACCGAACAACAGCAGGTAGCGATGGCCCTGGAGGCCTCCGAAAAGCGATATAGTGATCTGTTTCATCTGAGTCCATTGCCTATGTGGGTCTATGATCTGCAAACATACCGGTTCCTGGATGTCAATAAGGCGGCTATTGCTTTGTATGGTTATAGCAGGGAAGAGTTCCTGTCGATGTCAATCACTGATATCAGAAGACCTGAGGACAGGGAAGAGCTGATGGAAATGATGAGAAAGAATGTACGGCCACAGGAATATCATTCCGCGCTCGTGCGGCATCTTGAAAAATCAGGAGAGGAAATTATCGTTAACGTCAATGGTAATTCTATACCTTATGGCGATGCAGCGGCTCGTATTGTAGTCGCTATAGACGTGACAGACAAGATCAGGTCCAGGGAAGCGCTGGCGAATAGTGAGCGACGTTTCCGCAGACTAATACAGGAGGGTTCAGAGCTCATCACTGTGCTGGATGAGTACCGGCGGATCAAATATATCAGTCCTGCGGGAGAACATTTTCTTGGTATGAAAGCAGAGCATCTGCTGGGTACTTATGCTTTTGCATCCGTTCACCCCGAGGATGTGGATGAATTGATGGACAGTTTTGATAAACTCGATCAGGAAAAACGGGTTGAACCTGAGCCGTTCCGCATCATTGATAAAAAGGGCGAGATACATTGGGTGGAAACTATTATTACTGACATGCGGGATGATGAGACCATTCAGGGCATCATTACCAATTCCCGGGACGTGACGCAACGCATGCTGGCGGATGCTGAACGTATGCGTTATATCAGCGAAATAGAAGCTCATAATGCCCGATTAGAAGAAATTACCTGGACGCAGGCCCACCTCGTCCGTGCGCCGCTCGCCAGGATACTGGGAATTGTACAGTTGCTCAGTGATAAAGATACAGAAACCACAACCAGAGACACTTTGATATCTTATTTGCAGGTCTCCGCAACGGAGCTGGATGATATTATCCGGAAGATCATTGAGAAAAGCAGGGCTTCCCAACAGTACCCCTAGATCTTTAGTATAAAGCAGAGATGCATCTGCAAGCCGGCCAGGCATTGCCAGCTTCAGGCGGGTTGTTCGGCCGCAGGTGTTTTTTTTGCCACTATATGTATCAGCGCCAGGACCAGCATAGTGCTTACACCTATAATGACAATTATACCTGTAAGTTCTTTTGTCGCGGCCAGATAGGCCTGCTGTTGTATAAAGGAGAGGTAATCCTGCGGGTGATGACCGGCCTGCCATCGGTTACGGTCGGTTATGTCAATACCGTTGGCCTGCCTGACAAGATGCTTCACACTCCCCGCGTACAGCATATAGTTCAGCACTCCCTGTGCGATACTGCGCGACACGAAGCTGCGCACGATCAGCATCATCCCGGTTGCTTTTATACTGACCTCTTTACCGAAAACTTCCGTAGTGTAGAGTCCCAGTGAGATAAAGATGAGCACCATTCCAAATCCTCTGATGATACCAGGTAGCCAGAAATCCTGTGTACCATTGCTGCTTGTTACCGTTTGATATAACAGGATGTTGTAAAGAATAAATGCCGACATCCCTGCATAGATCAGCACGTGATGGGTGCGCCTGTATTTGTACCACATATGTGCACTGACGGCGCCTGCAATGAAGCCCGGGATCATATAAAGATTGAGTTCATAACTACGCAGCAACTCAAATTTCAATGCTTTTTGTGAGAAGAGGAGCTGGATGGAAGTAGGTATGTAAAGTCCTGCTATCATCAGTAATAACAACCCCGGAATAAACTGTTTTACCCTGAAAAAAGAAAGATCGAATACGGGTCTTTTAACGGTGGCTTCCCGCAGCAGGAAGGCGAAACCTGTAACCGGTATCAGCGAAGTAGCGATACAGATGCTTGAGCTGTTAAACCAGTCTTCTACCTGTCCGTAGGTGCTGACATAACTGATCAGCATAAAAAATCCGGTCATCAGCAGGATACCGGTCCAGTCCATCTGATAGAGCGGTATTTTCCTGCGCAGGGGCTGGTCTTCTACGAAGATCACTACCAGCAGCAGAGACGCGAGTAATCCCATGATGATGTAGACATAAGCGTAGCTCCAGTTGTACATGTATGCCAGACTGGTCATCCACCAGCTGATGAAAAATGAGCCGGACAGGGCGAATGCGAAGACGAACGGATAGGCCACGACGCGGTCGCCTTTGCCGTGCCATACGAGTACCCAGGCAGCAAAGAACTCTTTTACAGCTGCAGCTTTTCCGAAACCGAGGATCAGGCAACTCAGCATAGTGACTTCCGGGTATGGACTGATACCGCAGATGATATTGGTCAACAGCTGTACAATAAATCCCATGAGCAGCATCTCCTTCACACTGAACCTGGCCCCGAGCCTGCCGTGGATCATGAATCCGATGCCCATACCGATGTATATTGCGTTATATGCTGCGAAATAAGGCTCTATATATACGCCAAGGCCGCTGAAGACTTCGGATGTGTTGCCGATGTACACGCCATTGAATCCGAGAGAGACAAAATACAATACGAAAAGCAGCGGTATCCTTAGCCACTCCGGTACCCATTTGAAGAAGATGTGAGGTGCTGTCATATAACCGGGTTTAGTTTTCCCTTGCTCTCCATACCTGTGCATTCATACCTGCCCTTAGCAGGGATAGTGTGGTGCTGTCTGCCGGTGTGGCATCCAGCAGGATACGCACCGGGATACGTTGTCTTACCTTGATGAAATTGCCTGCTGCATTATCAACCGGAATACCAGCATATTTTGAACCGGTCGCTTCTGATATGGAGGTAACATGTCCTGCAAATGTTTTCCCCCGGATGCCATCGACGCGGATCTCCATTTTGTCGCCCGGTTGCAGCTGTGTGACCTGTGTCTCCAGGTAGTTCGCCACGATCCATTTACTGTCATTTCTTACAAAGTCGAGTAGCAGATTGTCTGCCTGCACGAACTGGCCTTCCTGGATATTGCGCCTGCCCGTTACGCCGTCATACGGTGCAGTAATGACCGTGTAGGAAAGATTTAGTTTTGCCAGCTCGAGTGCCGCATGCGTACGTTTGATATCAGCTTCACTGATATCGACCTTCTGTGCGGTTTCGGCAGTCTGTAGTCTGGTAGTCTGCTTTTGTTGGCGGAGGGCGGTCAACTGTGCCTGTAATGACTCATAATCTGTTTTCACCTGATCGTATTGTTGTTGTGTCGTCGCCTCATCTTTCAGGAGGTTAGCGAACCTTTGCAGGTTTTGTCCGGCGTTCCATACCCGCACTTCCAGCGCCCTGATATTCGCATCGTCTGTACTCAGGTTACTATTCACAGTGTTAACGTTGGAGGATGCTACTTTGCGTCCAGCCAGTGCGGATAACCAGGAGGCTTCAGCCTGTTCGACCTGGACGAGATATTCTCTATTGTCCAGCAGGACAAGCGTATCTCCTTTTTTCACCCGCTGGTGATCCGTGAAGCGCACTTCTTTTATATAGCCTGAGATACGCACGTTGACCGGATTGATATATTGTTCTACTGTTGCATCGTTGGTATACAGGTCGGTGTCCAGACGGAAGTAGAAATAGATGCCCCATGCGATGGCTATCAGCAGACTCGCAACGAACAGTAGTTTGAGTATGTTCACCCTTCTTTTTTTACCAGCATCGGGCAGTGTGCGTATTTTGCCCGGGAGATTGGTTGTCTTGTCTGTCATAGTTTACCTGCGGATTTCAACAGTTGATAATACGTGTAGATGGTATCGATCAGTGCATCAGTTACTTTGATCTCTGTATCGATCTTGGTATTAGAGGCATCGATCACATCGGTGATCAGCGCCAGTTGGTTCTGATATTTTTCCATGACGATGCGGTAGTTTTCGTTGGCAGATTCCACGTCTCTTTTGCTTGTTTCCAGTACATCCCAGCTTTCCTGATAGCGATTGTATGCGTTGCGTACCGATACATCTACTTCTTCTTCACGTAACCTGGCTCTGCTCTGTGCGACTGTTTGTGCCAGTTCACCTGCTCTGATCTTCTGTGGAGTTTTATACAGACTATTAATGTTGTAATGTAAGCGGATACCTGCCTGCCAGATGTTATAATAGATATCCTGTGGCGGTGCAGCATTCAGAAAAGGGCGCTGGAATCCTGATCCTGCATATGCGCTGAGTACGGGCAGTCTTTCTGCTTTAATCTCGTTGATCTGCACATGTGAAACAGCCGTTTCAAGATCGCCGATCCTGAGGGAAGGACTATTACCCTGTGCAAGTGCGAGGTAATAGTCCAGTCCTTCAGTATGTCTGGGTGTATGGAGTAAGGAGGAGTCAGGTATCAGCCGCATGCTGTCAGGCAGGGCAAGTGCTACGTTGAAACTGTTGTTCAGCCGTATAATAGCGTTACCCACCCTGCGGGCTGCCAGGTCATAGTCAGAGATCTGTATCTGTGTACGCAGACTATCATTTTTTGTGACCATGCCTTGTTTCCGGAGCGCCATGATATTATGCATCCGTTCTCTTGCGAGGCGGCTGTTATTCAGGTAGACTTCGCGGTGGTTGAGTTGCCGGTAGATCTCTAGGTATCGCGCCGCGATCAGCAGGAGGATGTCCTGCTGTTTCTCTTCCAGGGCGAGTAAAGCTATTTGTTCCTTCAGGTCCGCTTTTCTAACATTGGCATTTACGCGGCCACCAGCATAGATCACTTCGGATGCTTCAACGGATAGTGCAGTCATCTGATGAGGAATGTGCAATGTGCGGTGATCACCCAATCCCGGAGGCTCCCAGATGTCGGCATTACTGAGGTAGCCTTCTGTCAAGCCCGCGGAGGCATCAGGCAGATGTCCGAGTCTGCTGACAGTTGCTTCCTGTCGTGCGAGGTTGCTTTCATGACGGGCAACAGATATGTCAGTATTATTTCTCATTGCAAGGGCAAATGCAGCGGGTAAAGTGAGCGGATGATTACCCAGACTTTCCTGCGCATAAGACGGATCGGACACTGTGATGAATAAGATTAATATGGAGGTTATGCATTTCATTTTCCTGATGTTGCGTTATCTGTTCCGTCGTTGTATGACAATGGGTTGTAATTGGTTGGAAGGGTACATGCTCATTGGTTGACAGACGGTTTGCGATAGTTCATTTCCGTTGTATGAACTGACAGGCTAAAGGTACAATGAGAGAGGGAAAGCGGGAGTAGAAATGAATTGTAGAAATTATGACATCTAATGTCAAATTGCATGCAGATGGGTAGGGCGGAGGTTCGTCCGAAAATGAAGGGTACAAATTGAGAGCAACAGCGCCTTGCTTATAAGCAGTTATATTGATAGGCGTTTACGTTATAGTATTGTTTGGATCTTGTATATGATGTCTAAAATAAAGTGTAAAAAAAGTTTGTCATATTATTTTTAGAATGTAAGTTTGTCTTGTGATGAATCCGCTGCGTTCCCTATACTTTGTCAGTCGGTCATTCACAGACATTTGTTGGCCATTGGAACATTCTATTCAAATGAACTTGTACAGATATGCCCAGATGTTCGTAATGCATTCTTAATAGTAACTGAATTTAAAGGCCATGTAGTTTACCTATGTATTTATCTTCGTAAGCACCACCGCTGAAAATCAGCGTTTGTTTGCCCTGTGCCGCTTTTCTGAGGCAAAGTCGTGGTTTGTTGTTGCATAACAGCACACATGTCATCTTATTGTTATCAGCTGAACGGAAGACACAGTTCTTTTTTAACATACTTTTTACTACGGTGCTCCGTGGTGCGTTTTCGTGTGCGTAGCTGACTCCTAACTATGCTATGAGACGTACTATAGCAACTCACCGTGTAGTATAACAATAAATATATCCCTAGATGGTACTGGAACTCAGTGCAAAGAACAAGAGAGCAGGTGCATACCTGTTGTTAGCTTTGCTGTATTTTGAGACAATTATCCCTTCCTATGCATTGGCGGCAGCGAGATCTCCTGCTGTTTACCATTACGCAAAGGCGGCAAGGCCGGCTAATACCTTTATAAATAATGCACCTGTTAGTGTAGTTGCGCCTGAGCGTTCAGCAGAGCGCGAAAAAAGCGTCCGCAAAGCAGGAGCGTTTATAGGCGGGCCTACGCAGCCGGAGATGCAGGCATTTGCTTCGGTCAATAATGCCAATATGGTGGACCTATTCACAGGGGATTTTTCATATAGCATACCGCTGCTGGATGTAGGCGGATATCCGATTGCAATCGGCTACAACAGCGGTATTTCCATGGATCAGGAGGCGAGTTGGGTAGGACTGGGCTGGAATATCAACCCGGGAACTATTACGCGTAATATGCGTGGATTACCTGATGATTTTAATGGTACAGAAGATACTATTCAGAAGGTGGCTTCTGTAAAAGAGAATCGTACCGTTGGTGGTAGTGTAGGGCTTGACGTGGAACTTGTAGGTTTTCCGAGGCCTGAGACACTGGGCGATTCAGTCAAAGCTGGTTTTGGTGTGGGAGGTACACTGGGTATATTTTATAATAATTACAGGGGCCTGGGAATGGAAACCGGTGTAAATGCGTCGGTAAAAGCTGGTTCAGCCAGTATGGGGGAGCTTTCCGGTGGATTATCCATTACGAATAATTCCCAGCAGGGCGCATCCCTGCATTCTACTCTGTCTTATAGTATGTCTGGTGCATCAGCGCAGAAATATTCCGGTTTTGCAGGTAATGTATCAATAGGATCGACATATAGCTCCCGGTCGGGGCTAAAAGCACTGTCACTTAGTGCGGGTGTACAACAATATAAAATAGACGATAAAAATTTACAGTACGCTGCCAATGGTGGCCTAAACAGAATGACCCCTACTGCGACGATCAGCTTTGCTTATCCGTCTTATCTGCCTGAGATCACTTTACCCTATTCCAGTGCAGCTACGAGTGTGACATTGAAAACCGGCGGCGAAAAGAAAGTACTTCATCCTAATTTTTCCGTTCAGGGGTATGCGTCCATACAAAGCATAGTGGATGCTGACAAACGTATGTCGATTCCTGCCTACGGCTATCTGAATTATCAGCATGCAGGTGCTAATACATCTGTATTACTGGATTTTAACCGCGAGAGGGATATGCCCTATCGGGAGAAACCGGAAATACCCAATATCGGTATTCCCAGTTATACCTATGACGTATTTTCGATGTCTGGAGAAGGGACTGGTGGTATGTTCAGGGCCTATCGTGGAGACATTGGTTATGTATTTGATCATGCTATGCGAACAAAAGATATGTCTCAAAGTGCCAGCCTGGATCTGGGCGCGGGAGATCTGGTGCATGGAGGTATTGATCTGAACTATTTACGGGCAACGACTACTACAGGCCCCTGGCTGGAGCGGAATCCGCTGAAAGACAATGTAAGTTTTAGTTCGCCGGATAAACTTTACGAAGCAGCTTATTTCCGTAATCCCGGAGAGATGACTATCAATGATGCTGCCTTTTACGAGAATATAGGAGGAGACGATGTTGTAGCAGTGAATCTCGAACAGTCAGGTATCAGTAGCCCGGATATTCATACAACTAATATATTTAACCGCTATCGCAATCAGCGTTATGTGGGAAAACAAACGGCCAGCCCACGTAATTTTCGTCGTGGTCCCCGTGATAAAAGAACGCAGGTAATCTCTTACCTCACGGCACAGGAGGCTGATCATGCCGGATTATCGAGGTTTATAGAAAACTATAAGGAAGGCGTTTTTACTATCAACAACTGCGCAGCTTCATTTCCGGATAGTCTGGGAGATATGGGAAGTGGCTGGATCGGGGAATATTATGCAGGAGATCTGGAGCGTTTTTTATTCAGGCGGTCAGATCCCCAGATCGCTTTTAGTTATAAGGAATTGTTTAACGTAAATATTCCTAAAGACGCTAATCTGGACAGATTTGATCATTCCTTTTCAGCCCGCTGGAGGGGCAGGTTAAAAGCACCTGTTACAGGTAAATATACGTTCATTACTAAATCAGATGACGGTGTCAGGTTTTACATGAATGATAGTTTACTGATAGATCACTGGGGAGGTCATCCGCCTACAGACGATTCTGTTAGCGTAAACCTGATTGCAGAGGAGTTATATAACGTTCGCCTGGAGTACAAGCAGGAAAAGGAACGAGCGGTCATGACCTTATCATGGCGTTACGGTGGATTGCCGGTAGCATTGATTCCGACGCGTAATCTCTTTTACATGCCGGAGAAAGATACCTTCGTATCTGCTAATGGTGGATTGGTCCGCGAAAAGAGGATCAACGATTTCCGTAAAAAGACCCATATCTCTGAAATTGATGTGCTCAATGCAGATGGCAGGAGGTATATCTATGGTATTCCGGTGTATAATCTGGAACAGAAAGAGGTCACCTTCGCGGTAAAGAAAACGGATACAAGCAGTGCTACGGGTTTGGTGTCATATGTACCAGGGCAAGACAATACGGTAGAGAACAAAAATGGGATTGATCATTATTTCAGTAGTGAACGGATACCTGCCTATGCACACTCTTTCCTGCTGACGGGCATTCTCTCACCGGATTATCAGGACCTGACTGGTGATGGCATTTCAGCGGATGATCCCGGAGATGCAATTAAGTTTAACTATACAAAGACAGCAAGTATAAGGAACTCCTATAAATGGCGCATACCGGTTGCTGCTAATCAGGCGAACTATAGTGAAGGGCTGAAGACGGACGACCGCGATGACAAAGGCAGTTACGTTTCGGGCGAGAAGGAACTGTGGTATCTCCATACGATTGAGTCAAAGAATATGATCGCTACCTTCAAGCTGTCCACCAGAAAGGATTTGCCTGCTGTAGACGAAAATGGTGTCAGGCTGGCTGATGACAGAACCCGTAAGCTCGACGAGATCAATCTATATACGAAGGCCGAGTTCTCCCGCAGTAAGCATCCAAGACCGGTGAAAACAGTTCATTTTGAATATTCATATGAACTGTGCCAGGGTGCGAGTGGTAATCCGGCTGATACCACTACCGGCAGACTAACATTAAAGAAGATCTGGTTTACCTATAATGGCAATGATAAAGGGGTACGTAATCCTTATATCTTCAGTTATCATCAGAATAACCCTTCTTATAGATCTAACGGCAGTGACCGTTGGGGTACTTATAAAGATCCTTTGCAGAATCCAGGTTCTACGAAAGAGAATGTGCTGACCAATGCAGACTATCCTTATGCATTACAGGATAGTGCGATGGCCGCAAGAAATGCCGCTGCCTGGACGCTGGATTCACTTGTGCTGCCATCCGGCGGACGTATGAAAATAGTGTATGAGAGCGACGACTATGCCTATGTGCAGAATAAACGTGCCGCACAGTTGTTCAATATAGCAGGATTTTCTGCCAGAGCGCCCTCTTCCCTGAACGATCTGAGTCCGGAGTTATATGGCTTAGTAGACTACCTGTATGTGGCAGTAAATGTGCCCTATGCAGTGTCCAGCAATGAAGAAGTATACAATCGCTATCTGCAGGACATGGATAAGCTTTATTGCCGTTTATCAGTGCAGATGCCGGGCGATAAGTTTGGAAAGGGGAATGAATACGTGAGCTGTTACGCTACAGTTGATCCGGGTAACTTTGGTTTCTTCAATAATGGGAAAACCATCTGGCTGCGGCTGAAAGCGATAGACCCTGCTGCCAGGATGAATACGGCGAGAAGCGTATACAGTCCGCTGGCGCAATCAGCACTACAGTTCCTGCGTCTGAATCTTGGTTCGAAAGCATACCCGGGATCAGATATGGGAGACGATATAGACGTGGTAGATGCTGTGAAGGTACTGGTATCACAGGCAGATAACCTGAATAATATGATACTGACGTTTGATGTGGCCGCCCGCACCAAACATTGGGCACGAAAGGTGGACCTCAGCAGGAGTTTTGTGCGATTGAATAATCCCTATTATAAGAAGTATGGGGGAGGTCTGAGGGTAAAGAAAGTACTGATACATGACCATTGGGATAAGATGACCGGACAGCGGGAATCTTTATATGGTCAGGAATACCAATATACAACGGTGAAGGAGATAAATGGAAAGAAAGAACTGATCAGCAGTGGTGTTGCCGCTTATGAGCCTATTATCGGAGGAGAGGAGAACCCGTGGAAAGTGCCCGTGGAATATAATATGCAGGTATCGTCACTTGTACCGGTGGACAGAGGTTATACTGAGCTGCCTTATGGAGAAGGATTTTTCCCTTCAGCATCAGTAGGATACAGCAGGGTAAGGGTAAGAACGATCCATGGGGACAAGAGACGATCTGCGAACGGATATGAGGAGACCTGTTTTTATACTGGCTATGACTTCCCAACGCTGACGGACATTACGAATCTGGGCGACAGTAAAAAGAAATTTAAACCTTTATTATCTAATCTACTGCGTATCAACGCACGCCACTTCCTGGGATTGAGCCAGGGCTTCAAAGTGGAGCTGAATGATATGACGGGTAAGGTGAAGTCACAGGCTTCTTACGGAGAAGCGGACCCTGAGAAACCTATTACCTATCTGGAGTACTTCTACAAGGTGGATGATACGCGTACCTTAAATAAACACCTGAATAACAATGTAAAGGTCATGGCACCAAACGGGCAGGTCAGCCAGTCGGCCATGATAGGAAAAGACATGGAGCTGATGCTGGACATGCGTGAACAGCATTCGACAACGCTCGGCTATAGTCCTAATATAAATGGAGAACTGTTTAAGTTTGCGTGGCCTCCGGTTTTACTGATACCGATGTTGCTGAACCTTATGCAGCGTGAGGAAACCATCTACCGTTCAGTAGCTGCGACGAAGATTATCACCCGCCATGGTATTATTGATAGTGTACTGGCCATTGATAAAGGCAGTCGGGTAACTACAAAGAACCTTTTGTATGATGCAGAAACCGGTGCCGTGCTGCTTACGAGTACACAGAATGAATTTGATGATCCGGTTTACTCGTTCAGTTATCCCGCAGCCTGGGCATATGATGGTATGGGTGGAGCCTATAGGAATATCGGTCTTGTGATGGACCATCTAACATTAAAGGATGGACGTATTACAGCTGGGCTGAAAGATAGTGTCAATTTTTATTTTGCTCCAGGTGATGAGATCATGGTGTATTCGCACCAGAAGACCGGAGGTTCTGGTACGGCACCTGAAATAGCCACCTTCCCTGCGAATACTTTTATGTATACGGTAGATGCGAATGCAGCAGCGGGTGGTACGCCGGACCTGTACTTTGTAGACAGGGATGGTATACCATTTACCGGTAATGACGTGGCGCTGAAAATTGTTCGTTCCGGTAGGAGAAACATCAGCAGCAGTGTAGGAGGAGTGGTATGTCTGAAGAATCCACTCGGCAGTGATAACAAATTCGTGTTGGACAGCACAAAACAGATCATCTCTGCATCAGCCGTAGCCTATAGGCAGTTCTGGAAAGTAAGAGATAAGAAAGACCAGGCGCAGACAGATGTTTGCGTAACCGTGCCGTACAGTGAATATGTGGGCAGGAATGGCGACTGTGGTATCCGTTACTATGGAAATGTCGCGAAGAGCAGGTCTTTCAGAAAGAATGACTGTGGTACCGGTACCGGATCTTTAGTTACCTATAAAGTGGAACCTAACAGATACTCGTCCACCATCAGCCAGCTTGTAGCTGACTCATTGGCACAGGCGGACGTAGACAGTTTCGGACAGGCATACGCGAATTTGCAGGGTACCTGTTCCTATACTTACAGGAACAGCGCAGATAGTGTTACTGTTTTATTACATGCCTGTCAGGGAGACGCTATTCCTTTACCGTATACCTATACAGTTCCCGCAAGAACGTTCGCTTCTACAGTTAGTCAGCAGGCTGCTGATGCACTGGCCAGGCAACGGTTAATAGATAGTGCCCAGGTGGTGGCCAACCGGGAGGGGCGTTGTTATTATTATAATGATACGACAGGATTACTGGCTTATCCGGTTTGTGAGACGGGCATTGCACCTTCAGGTGTGTGGGTACAGATACCGGCTGGCATAGATACCTCTATGATCAGTAAAGCGGCGGCGAACGCGAAAGCAAAGGCCAGATACTGGGCATACGCACAGGCAAAGGCGAATGAACTGGGAGAATGTCCGCCATGTAATGTGTTTTACGGCAAGAAACCGGATGCAGGGGACCTGGGAGTATTTGCTATTTATATTACAGATACCCGTACCGGTCAGATGGTATTTATGAAAAGCTTCAGTGATCCGACTGATGCCGACCTGTCTAAATGTACAGGCTTACCGTCTGGGACTTACAGCGCGCGGATTGCCATTAATCATGGTACTGACAGTCTGTTTGTGACGGTTAATGGTACAGAAAGAAGAGTGCTGGAAGGAGATGGTGAGACCTGGTTGTTTAATCTGGCAGGAGCAGGGTTGACGATGTCTTTCTTATTCTCTGATCAACCTGTGAAGGTATATAGTAATGCAGCTTATACAGGTTCGTATCTGAAAACGGATTGTCCGGAGGGCTACACAGGTACACGTGTTGACTATACCGTAGCAGCGGGGATATATACTTCCACTAAGTCTCAGCTATATGTTGATTCCCTGGCAAAAGCTTATGCAGATGCACATGGACCGGAGCATGCAAATCTGAATGGTTCATGTAATCCAATGGGTACTAACGTAAGCATAAGACAGCAGGAAAATAGTCCGGCGCCTGCAGCATATAACGTTGTTATTCGCAACGTCAGTGATAATTCAGTAGTGCTGACACTTAATTATCTAACGCTTGATGGTAATCTGCCACTTTTCAGAACGATTCCTTTCGGATCTTATATCGTCGAGATAAACGCCCAGACGCCCGGTATGAATGCAACGGTCGGAGGCGTGCAGAAGATGGTGAGTGCCAACAGCCCGCAAACATGGAGAGTTGAGTTGCCAATAGATATTACTGTGTGGGGCTTGTAAAAGATGCGTTTACCGAAGGAATGATTTATTAAAATGAAGAAACTTATGAAATCATATATGCGGATTGTGTCGCTGGCCATCATATTGATGAGTAGCAACATGGATTCACTCCGGGCACAAAACGTCAGTGCCTGTACCTGTGACTGCCTCAAGCCATTTTTTGACTACCTGATATCCTCCCGCCGGTTATTTATTCAGCCGGAGGACGATATCCTGGTATCCTCTTTACTTGAGGATGCCAGGCGTGCGGGATATATGGTGTCATATACACAGTGTCAGATCCTGGCACGTAATACAAACGGATTGTTTTATGCGAAGATGAAGAGTGCGACCAGTGGCTCGTCCTATAAGGCCGTAATCGGTGATTGTACGGTGTCGCTGACTGCTACCGGCGCTGCGGTTACATTTAATAATCTGGTAAGTAATGTCTGCGATACGACCGGGATCGTGTCATACCGGACGACTACCGCCAGCACGCTGGTCGCTAAACTGAAGGTCGACTCCTGTACGACCTGTAATGACGTTACTTCCGCATATTGTTATAGTGCTATTACGGAACATCCGGTGAATCCTTACCGGTTTGGTCTGGCGGGTAACTGGCGTCCTTTCCGTTCATATGCCTATTACGGGGAACGTAAGGAAACAGATCCGCTGGCGCCAGTGTCATTACGTTCCGCTGGTACGATCAATAGTTTTAAGGGTTTCTGGAAATTCACGAATGGACAGTTGAAAGGTATGCCTGAGAATGATAAAGATACTGCTGTCTGGGTATGGAACAGTGAGTTGACTATGGTCAATCGTAAAGGGCTCGAACTGGAGAACCATGATCCACTGGGCCGTTATAATGCGGGACTTTATGGTTATGATGATGCGCTGCCGGTAGCCGCAGCCCAGAATGCCCGTTACCGGGAGATTGCATATGAAGGCTTCGAGGACTATGATTTCGGCGTTACGCCTTGTGATGGCCCTTGTAAGGTGCCACGGAGCTTCGATTTTTCCTATTATAAAAGTAAACTGGATACGGCCGAACAGCATACGGGTTTGTTCAGTCTGCGGGTGGATGCACATACAGATGTGGCTGTGAGCGCACCGGTAGTGGCTACTGCTGACGATAGTTTTGGGCTGACATTTAGCCGGATTGACAGTACAAGGGGATTATTGGCTGTAAATACAGATTCTGCGGCTATACTACCATCATTTTCACCAATAGCGGGTAAGACGATTGTGATCAGTGCCTGGGTGAAGGAATCGGTACCGTGCAGAGGTAATACCTACACCGGTAATCAGCTTGGGATCGTGGTAAAGCAAGCGGCTGAACCTATCGGCAGTACGATTACAGCACAGCCACAGGGAGCGATCATAGAAGGCTGGCAGCGTTATGAGGAAGTCGTAATGGTACCTGAGGACGCGGTGTCTGTATCCATTGTGATGAGTGCATCGGCCGATCATGCCGTATATTTTGATGATGTCAGGATACATCCCTATAACGCCAATATGAAATCATATGTATATGATCGTAATAGTCTTCGTCTTATGGCAGAGTTGGATGAGAACAACTATGCTACATTCTATGAGTATGATGAAGACGGAACAATGATCCGTCTGAAGAAGGAAACAGAACGGGGCATCAAGACGATTTCCGAGACAAGGAGTGCACTATTAAAAGAAAATCCCCGTCCATGAGTCCATTTTTATTATCCCTATATACTTTGATCATGTCAGTAGTTAGAAAGTCCGGCAGTTACAGGGTTGTCGTGCTAATGTGTCTGTTGCTCGTGATGGCGGTGGCCGGGCGTGCACAGTCTGTGATTATGCTGCACGGAGCACTGGATGGCGCAAAGGGGCAGATCGCCAAAGACTCTTCCATCACCGTGGTAGATAGTGTGTATTTTGATGCAGGGAAGATTGCTGTATTAGATAAACCCTACCATGTCAGGAATATTGTTACACTAAAAATTAATGAATACGCCGCTGTATCTCTGCCACCTGCCTTTAGTGCTACCGCTGTAGTCAGGATTATTTATACGCGTCCGGATGACCAGCAGGATTCTATTGAGCGAACGTTAGCTATCAACTATGCTGATTCCAGCAGGTACACCAGCAGAAGTACCTATGTATTTAACAACGCGCATTTTGTAACAGTTAAAGTGGTGAGCCTGACGACGACGGGTGGTAATGATATTTCCTCTGTTCTCTTACTGGACAACGAAATGCAGGTGTCTCCTGTGTATAAGTTGTCCTGTATGGAGGATGTCGTGCGTGGATTTAAAACTGCAGGGCTGAATACATCCGGGGAACTGCATGTTGTCTGGGACCAGCTGACAGGCGCAGATGTCTATGACCTGGAGTGGACATATATTGATTCGGCGGCCTTGAAAGCAAACAGGTATGGCACGCCGCTGAATACTACTTTGCTATTTCGCAACAATGCCTCCCGTGTTACCATTAACACGAACTGGTACGATATTCCTTTGCTGTATGACGATGACGGGGTATTGTATTTCCGGGTAAGAGGTGTACAGGAGCGGGCCAACAATGTACGTAAAGAAACGGAATGGAGTACTGCGTTCGGCGGATTGGGCAGCTATGCGTATAACGGACATCAGGACTCGCTAAACTGGCAGGCAACTACGACATTTGCGGAAGACGGGAAGCGTAAGTCTGTTGTGCAGTACTATGATGGAAGTCTGCGTGGGCGGCAAACGGTGACCAAGGATAACAGTACGAATACGACCATCGTTGGCGAAACACTTTACGACTACCAGGGACGTCCAGTGATTCAGGTAATGCCAGCACCTACATTAAATTCGATCATTAAATATACACCGGGATTCAATAGGGGGATTAATAGTCCGGAATATAATAAGGGAGAATATGACACGTTGCCTACGCCTGCCGGTTTTCTGACGGCAAGCGCTAATCCGATGTCTGCAGTAAGTGGTGCCAATCGGTATTATTCGCCTGCTAACCCCGACACTTCCGGTTTTAACAGGTTTATTCCGGATGCAGAAGGATATGCTTTTACGGAGACATCCTATACACAGGATAATACCGGCAGGATCAGCCGGCAGAGTGGCGTAGGACCTGTTTTCAGGTTAGGCAGTCATCATGAATCGGAGTATTATTATGGTTCTCCGGGTGAGAATGACCTGGATGCATTGTTCGGTACAGATGTAGGAGATAAGAGTCATTATTTTAAAAACATGGTACGCGATGCGAACGGTCAGTACAGCGTGAGCTATGTGGACATGCATGGTCGTACGATTGCCACGGCACTGGCAGGTCGTCCGGATAGCAGTGTATCATTGTCGGATCTGTCTACCTATAAAGAGGAGCGCGTAACAGATACGTTATCAGGACCCGGCCGTAATATAGTTAAAGAGCTTTCTCTGGAACATGCACAAAGTCAGCTGGTGACACTGGATGGTTATCATGATTTCAGGTATAAACTGAAGGCGCCGGTTATCCGGTTTAACGGATGTAGTGGTCCGCTATGTTTTAACGGCGTATACGATCTGGAAATCACTATTACAGATGATGCCTATAACCAGCGTATAGGAGGTGCTCCATTGCGGTTCGTGCTGCGTAATTATGATCTGAATAATATCAGGGCAAACTGTAACATCGCTCCCCGTGACTTTGATACTACATTCCGGGTATGGTTGCCGAAAGGGAATTATGAGATCACAAAACGACTGACGGTGAACCGTCGGGCGCTGGAGTTGTACCGGGATAGTATTTTCATGAAACAGGATACCTGTGTAACAGTGGAACAGTTTATTCAGGAGCAGCGAAATTTACTGGCGCAGGAGCAGTGTGTACCTGATTGCAAGTCCTGTATGGATAGTATTGGTAGCTGGTCTTCTTTCTGGGCGAAATATCCGGACCGTATCGGACAGCCGGTAGCAGATTCCCTTGCATACAAATCACAGGCACTTGCCGATTACAATCTGGCGATAGAGGCATGTAGTTCGCTTTGCAGGGATACTACTGATGCTATGAATATCCGGGATGGCATGCTGGCAGATGTATCTGCACCGTCAGGACAATACGCAACGCTGAGTGATTCTTCCAGTATCTATTCGATATTCTATCGGAAAGATAATACAATGCTACCTGTATATCAGCGGACGGATATTCATTATCTGGACGAAACGGGTTTACCGGATGTAGTGTATAATGATGCGACACAGACGTATGTCCTTCCGCAGCAATTATCGCCGGAAATGTTTGCGGCCAGGTTTAAAACTTCCTGGGCAGCGGCGTTACTGCCTTATCATCCTGAGTACTATAAATACCAGGCGTATCTGGAACGTAAACCGGCCTATGACTGGGACAGGAAGGTGGAAGCGATAGATGATTATATTACCGCCAGAGACGGTGGTTACCTGAATCCAACAGATGATGCCGCATTCCCTTTCACCAGGGTTAGCGCGAACAGGGACCCATTAGTGGGCAGGGATGTACAGATCGCCAGATCGCTTTACGAGGCCTTATACGCCTATAATAAAGAAGGTGATCCCGCGAAGCGGCTCTCAATGTGGAGTGTAGCGACGATCTCTGTTAAATGTGGAGAGGTGTTGTCTGGTTGTGCTGATAACTATCGTACCTATGCCGCTGCATTTAATGAAGCGACGATGTGTCCGGGAGATCTGGATATGGCATGGCGGACATTCAGACAGCTTTATCTGACAACAAGGAAAAATATACTTGATGCGGAGGTGGCTAATATTGGCGCTCCTGCAGGCGTAATAGCTGTTACCAGTGAGCAACTGGTGAAGAATGGTAAGAACCCGCGTTTCAATACAGCGGGAGCTGCATTATCCCAGAATGGACTGGGCTATCTCAACACGAATAATACACAGAAGGAATTAACGGATATTGTTAACCAGGCGTTGGCAAAAAGCTATGAAGATAACTGTCGGTCCTATGTGAAAGCGTGGATGCAACAGCTGGCGCCATGTAAATATGATACTGCAGTATTAAAGGACCTGAGTGAGAAACTGGTACAGGTGTGTAAAGAAGGAGCGGATACTGAGCATCCCTTAGGTGCAAGTTCAGTCAGACCTGCCAGCAGCTACAGGTATAGGAGCTTCCAGGAGGTACTGGATGAGTATAACCGCGCGCATAATATTGACAGTCCGTGGGTATGTAATGCCTACCTGATCACTGCACCAGCGCCATATGACAAACAGCCAGCCTATAGTGACCGACCTTCCTACACCGGGCCTGATGACTGTGAGTGTAATCAACTGCGTACGTTAAAGCAGGAGTTTGATAGTAATAGGCAGACAGGTGATAGTAGCCTTGCTGTTTATCTGAACAGGACAAGGGGGACTTCTCTTCGTCAGGAAGAATTACAGGTATTGCTGGATGCATGTGGCACAAAGGGTTCCTGCACTTATCTGTCCAAGCCGGTGAATATACCGGTGCTTATACAGTGTAATGTCGCGCCGCCCTGTGTATCCTGTACGGAGGTGAATGCAGCCTACACTGCCTTTAAAGGGCAATTCCCGGGAGTAGTACCAGCTATAACTGAGGATTCTTCTGCGCAGCAGTCGAAGAACCAGTTATTTGCAGCTTATATGAATAATAAACTGGGGCTGGCGAAACAGGCCTGGGAGTATCTTACTTTCCTGGACAGCTGTGGACAAAATTATTTACCGGACGAGAACCATTGTGCTAATAACAATCCGACCTATTATTCATATACTGATCCTGCGGGCAGAAGTGTGATCATTTCAGACCTGGTGCGTACGCCGGATAACGGCTTCCTCGTAGGAGGGTTGTTAAAAGGCCGGGGGTATACAGGAGGGATTCCCACCTTCGCAGCAGGAGATGCTGAAAGAGCATCAGTAAGTCCTGCAACCGGAAGACTGGATTCGACCGCTTTTATCATGAAGGTGAACCGCCTGGGCGATGTAGAATGGTCGAAAGATTATCCCGTGGGTATCAGAAGTGCATTCTCCAGGATAAGGAACACCCGGGATGGCGGTATCATCGCCATTGGTTCTGTATGGGGTATCAGTCATGACAGTGCCGAAATCCTGATTACGAAGACGGGGGCTACCGGAGTGGTGGAATGGAGCCGGAAGATCGGGTTTGATACCCGGAATGGGGAAACAGGCGTGGATATTATGGAGCTGAGTGATGGTAACTATGCTTTTGCTGGTAGGTCCAATATTAACCATGTCGATAGCACTGGCGATTGGATTGTTGGTACGCTGGATGCCGCAGGTATGGGCCGTTGGATCAGGCAAATGGGTAGTTCGAGTATAGACGGTACCTATTCTATGCTTGAGGACCATGATACGCTGGTGGTGATGGGTAACCTGCTGATGGAGCATACCGGTGTGTACCACGACTTTGACCTGATCATTGCCAAGATGAACAAGTATAACGGGTCGACATACAGAGTGTTCAGATATGATTTTGGAAGTGCGCCGATCACACACAATGCTTATCCGGGTATTATCCAGAAGACATCGAACGGCTATGTGTTCAGTGCTACGAATGGATTTGGTAAGACGGCGGTTAACTCTATCGCCTATATTGACAATAGTGGTACGGTTTTAACTTCCCGTCAACTGGCGGTGAAGAAGGACACCATTGTGGCAGAAAAAGTGCCGATGGCGTTCACCGCAGATCAGGGAGCGGTGCTGGCTCAGAATGTATTGGTACGGGACAGTATCCCATTACTGGTGCTCAATAAGATCAATACGGATACAACGCTGGCCTGGTCGGATATGATCAGACTGGATAGCACTTCTTTCCTGAACAGCATCGTTGAGAATACGAATGGAGGAATGGTGGCAGCAGGTACTTATGGAAACAGAGGGCTGTTATTAATGACGCCTCCGTCAGGCAGGATAAAGTGCCGTAGCGCTTCCTGGATGAATAGTTTTATCACGATGCGGGTGAATCCGAACAGGAATAGTCCGTTACCAATCAACATCGTGCGTGGTGCGGATACGGCTGTTATTCCTGTAACCATTACACCGGGAAGTGCGGGGATAAACTATTATCCTATTGGCTGCATGGTTGCTGATAGCTGTTATAAGATCCGTCGAGGGCCGCTTTTATGTGGTAATGTGCATCCGATATACGGGCAGGCGATAGATAGTAGTAGCAACTGCTCTGATAATGAATATTTTGCTGTCAGCAAAGGCACCGATCTGTATAATGCTTACAGGGATTCTGTCCGTAACAGTTTTGGGAACGCATATGCGGATAGTTGTTTGCAGGCGGGTGAACGCGAGATCTATACGCTTAGTTATGATATCAGCGAATATCACTACACGCTGTATTATTATGATCAGGCGGGAAATCTGCTAATGACAGTACCACCGGCAGGTGTAGTCGTAGACCGTTCTCCATCGTGGCTTTACCAGGTGAGAAAGGCGAGAGCCGCTAACAAGTCATTGCCTTTCAGGCATTCAATGGCTACCAGATATCATTATAATACACTGGGTGATGTGGTTGCACAGTTGACACCCGACGCAGGTAACAGTAAGTTCTGGTATGACAGGCTTGGTAGGCTGGTATTATCCCAAAACTCGAAGCAGCAGCCCTTAGGGTATTACAGCTATACGCAGTATGACGCATTGGGCAGGACGGTGGAAGTGGGAGAGATCAGTAGTAGCGGAGCTATGAGAAATAGCCTGAGTCGTAGTGCGGATAGTTTACAGGCGTGGTTTGCCAATAGCTATGATAGTCGTAAACAAATCACACGTACTTCTTATGATGTACGTAATATCTTCCCTACCGAGGTAGTTTCTGCGAAGAACCTGAGGAACCGTGTGTCCTGGACGGCGTTATATGATACATCGCCCGAGCAGCAGACGGGTAATTATGCAACGGCTACTTTTTACAGTTATGATATTCATGGGAATGTAGATACGCTGGTACAGGATTATAAGAAGAGTATTATGCGTGACCTACAGCATCGTTGGAAGAAGATTGTTTACAGGTATGATCTTATCAGCGGTAAGGTGAACCATGTGGCTTATCAGCCGGGCAGCACGGATGCGGTCTATCACCGGTATAGTTATGATGCGGAGAACAGGCTGACCGGCGTGGAAACGAGCACGGATAGTATTTACTGGGAGAACGATGCATTTTATCAGTACTATAAGCATGGTCCGCTGGCAAGAACAGTGTTGGGGCAGCAGTCCGTACAGGGAATTGATTACGCATACACATTGCAGGGTTGGTTAAAGGGAGTGAATAGTACGGCTATAGGTGGTAAATTCGACATGGGCGGTGATGGCAACTCCGCCGCTACAGATGTGTATGGTTTTGCTTTGCATTATTATGGTGACAGGGATTATAAACCTATCAGCGCCCGACGTCCGTTTGCGTCGGCGTTGGGTAGTGGATTTAATCCGCTGTACAATGGTAATATTGCGGCGATCAGTCAGTCGATATCTTCGCTCGGAACGCCTTTGCAGTACAGATACAGTTATGATGTATTGAACCGCTTAAAAGGTATGGTGGCATACAAAGGGCTGGATTCGCTTACGAATAAATGGAATGCGGTAGCGTTGCCTGATTTTAAAGAGAGCGTGACGTATGATGCGAACGGGAATATCCTGACGTACAACCGAAAGGGGGATAGTACATTTGCGAAGAAGCGTCTTGAGATGGATGATCTGGCTTATCATTATTATGCGGGTACGAACAGATTGGAATACATTCATGATAGTGTAGATTCGGCGAATTATGATGTGGATATTGATGATCAGTCTCTGAAGAACTACCGATATGATAATATAGGCAATCTTATCAGGGACAGCGCGGCGAAGATCGCTGATATTCAATGGACTATTTATGGTAAGATCAGTAGTATTACAAAGGATGATGGTACGGTGATCAGGTATACGTATGACGCCAGTGGGAACAGGATCAGTAAGCAGGTGGGGGATGTGTATACGTGGTATGTGCGGGATGCTACCGGTAATGTAATGGCTGTTTATACGCAGGGAGATGGTAATGTAAATGGCGGTAAACTGAGTAAGACGGAGTCTCATTTGTATGGTTCGAGCAGGTTAGGGATTAATTTGCTGAAAATCAATGTTGAGGATAGTGCGGTGGTGAATACGGATGTGATTGTAGGGTTGGGTTCTGGATTTTATAGTAATTTCACGAGAGGAGAGAAGGTGTTTGAGCTGACGAATCATCTGGGAAATGTGCTGGCCACAGTAGGGGATAAAAGATGGTTGAAGGATGGGAAGTTTGTAGCGGATGTGGTGAGTGCGCAGGAGTATTATCCGTTTGGTATGCAGATGCCGGGGAGAGGGGTGAGTAGTAGGGGGTATCGCTATGGGTTTAATGGGAAGGAGAACGATAATGAGGTGAAGGGGGAGGGGAATCAGCAGGATTATGGGATGAGGGTGTATGATCCACGAATCGCGAAGTTCTTATCAGTAGACCCGTTAACACCTGAATATCCAGAGTTAACACCATATCAGTTTGCAAGCAATAGTCCAATTGCCGGAATTGACCGTGATGGAGAGGAAATAAAAATTGTTACTGTGGTTCATGGGCAAAAGGGCAATATATTGTATGAAGTACAAAACGAATATGGTGTCAAAGGTATACTGCCTAAGCAAACAATTGTAGTTCACAAATATCCGATTGTAGATAGCAAAAACAACTTTGACTATAGCCATATAACGCCATTCGCCTATGACAAGGAAGATAAGAACAGGGGAGATGCAAAGACTTCGGATCCCGTAAGTTATAAGGCTGGTCAACCTGGGAAGTTTACTGCCGAAGATGCGAAAACAGGTTTAAAAGCCGTATTTGATCAGTATGGGGAAGAAAGAGCCACAATTGTCGAGAAAATGTACAGATTAGAGACAAGTCATTTTAAGTCTGGAGGATATAAGAATACGGGGACGGGGGGAATGGAAGCAAAGGCCGGGCATGAAAATGACGCACCTTATTATGGTTGGGATAAGTCGATTTTTCAAAGTCATCCTGAATTTACCCCTACGGGTATCTGGCTGGCTTTTGAAGGGCCTGGAATGAGTGGGAAAGGAGGAAATGCCCAAGTAACGGATCATCCTAAATCATTTGTTGTGCTACCTTCTGTAACAGCGGGAATGATGTTGAAGGCAGACTATATAGAACGTTACAATGGGCATTATGAGAGATGGGCTGGGCTTACACAATCTGTACAAGATAACTATAAGACAGCGTTGGCCGGAATTCAACCTAAAATTGTTAGACAATTGGCAATTGAATACAATAAACAACAACAACAACAACAACAGCAATCAACGGTAACAATTAAAAAGGATTAAATGTATCGAATTATGAAAAAATGGTTTTTAATCTCTTGTAGCTTGTCTATAGGGCTATTTTCTTGTAGTGAAGGAAACGTTACTAAGACTAGTTCAGACTCGAGTCATTCTGTAGTGGACATTAAGAAAGACACTGTAGAAAAAACAGGAACGCCTCATGAATTAACTCAGTTTACAACAGATGATTGTAATCAGTTGCTTAATCGTCTTTTTCAGGGTAGTTCTTTCAAATCTGCATTTCCTAAAAATGAACTTATTGTATCCGTTGATGGTGTTAAAGACAGTATTGTTTCAATACAGGTGTCGAATAAGGAGAATAATAGTCTCACAACAGGTTGGATAAATTTAGATTTAAGGAAGAAGGAAATGGCGGATATCACAAACGATCCCGATGCGCCGGTTATTTTGAAGTATCAGAAAGATGTGCTTGATTCTTTGCTTACCGGCTGTACTTTTAGAGATACGGAATAGAAGTTGAACCTTTATGAACATAGTTGTGATCGCAATAGATACGGTTCAGTGCCATAGTAATCGAGTTACTTTTTTAAAACAGCTGGATGTTGACGTCCAGCTGTTTTTCTTTTAATCAAGGTAAGTATTGAATATTGGATAAGAAGTTTTGAGTAAATGATATGCAGCGCTACTGGCCTATAATGCTAAGATTGCGCCGGGCGGTTATCGCTATGGGTTTAATGGGAAGGAGAACGATAATGAGGTGAAGGGGGAGGGGAATCAGCAGGATTATGGATTTAGGATTTATGATCCGAGGATTGGGAAGTTCTTGAGTGTGGATCCGCTGACAAAAGAGTATCCATGGAATAGTACTTATGCTTTTGCGGAAAACGATGTTATTAGGAGTATAGATCTTGACGGAGCTGAAAAGGATGTTAAAACGTTTTCTTATTATTTGTCAGACAATAAACCTAGCGTAAAAGTTACGTCTGATAATTATGTACAAGCTGAAGGTACTTTTAATACTCTTACCTTGGCTAGACGGTTAGGATTAACAAATGCAAAACCAGAGACAACAAAGGAAAGAATAGCTAGAGGTTTAGTAGCCTCATATCACTTGCCCCAGAATGGAACATTATCTTTTTTTGAGTTTGCTCCCGGTATGGGAAAGAGAATTATGCAAGATATTAATATACTGGTGATGGTGGGAAGCAATATACTAGATATTTCAATGCTGCGAATATTGCTTTCATGTATGATTATTATGCATTGGAGGATAAAACCGCGGCGAAAATACATAACGTAGCTGCTGCAAGTGCGAACTTAGTTGGGGCAGGAATGCTTGCGAAAGCGGAGCTTACGGCTGCTGCTAGTGAAGGTGCTGCTCAAATGAGGCAAAAGTTTGATCCAACATTACTACAAGCGGCAGAACCAGCACAAACACAATGGTATTAATATAACAAGGAAGCCGTTGGATTCTCTGAGGGGCATAACGGTGGATGGAAAATAGAGCTTAACATACCGGATAAATATCAAAAGTTGGGAATAGGTAGTGAAATTTTTCAACGAGAAGCTTCAGAGTGGGCACTTTCTAACTTTCATGCGATGTTGGTAGAAAGCAAAGACCTGTACCAAAAAGGGCTTTCAGATAATTTGATACAATACCGTGCCGCAAAAGCATCAGGTCTAACAAGTACAGAAGCCGCATGGAAAACCTGGACAGGCAGACAGGCCCTTAAAGCGGGCTATAACCATGTTAATGTTCAGGAATTGAAGAATGGAGATGTTCACGCTGTTTTTAGTAGTAAATGATAATATGAAAATGGATAATACTTGTTGCTTGTCATTTTATGATGAAAGGCATGTTGAATTTAGCTTTAAAGAGTATCCAATTCTGTATGAAAATTGGTATAATCAACATTTTTTTGGTAACATTTTTCACATTTTAGATATGAAAATGTCTGAACAGTTAGCAGATTGTGCATATCAACAACTTGACCTTTATTTAAAGAATTATGAAGCACCTTTGCCTTCAAATAATTCAAGGTTTGGATACGTGAAGAATATTACTCTTGATACAGACGGAACAAAATTAATGATAGACTTATCTGTGTCGGAGCATTTTAAAATTCACATGTTAAACGATATATATGGTAGCTTGAAGGAATCTTTAGTTAAACTGAAAGAATCTTATATAATTCCCCGAAATAGTTTTTTAAATGAATATCATTTGTCTATAATTTACCGTATTAAATATTTAATAGGGAAAGGAGTTGAAAAACGAACTGATATTGAGAAAAGTTTATTAAATGAATTTTTGGGGAATGTTTCTGTAGGGTTTATTAATAGTGTAATTACTAGTTTGAACGACCTTCCAATAGTGAATAATTACGGTGGTAGGCTTTTAGAAGGGAAGTATTTACGGTTTTTTTATTAAAGCGATACTTTTTTGTGAAAAGTTACTAACGGAGTATATGATTGTAGAAGGAAATAGTTGAACAGATAATAGTATTAATGCTTCTAATAAATAAAAAATCCCCGGTCAATTTGACCGGGGATTTTTTATTTATTAGAAAAAGCTTTTTTAGTTCTGGCGTTTTGAAGCAACCCATCAATGGTATAGAGGATACAGTGTTTATCTTCATCTGGCAGTCCGTTAATCTCATTAAGTCGCTGCAACATAATAGGGTCTTTTAAGACGTTGCTGTCGGTAGCTTTCCCCAATAAATATCCCACAGTAGTATCCATGAGTTTAGCTAGTTTTTTAGCGACTTCGATGGACGGCATCATCTCATCACGTTCGTACTTACCAATGACAGTATAAGAAGTCGACATCATTTTAGCCAGTTCCTGCTGGGAGAGACTTTTGGCGTCTCTACACTCTCTCACTCTTTTACCAAAAGTAGCCATTGTTTAAATCGTATTAGGTACTAAAAAGCCCTATAGTACGGAGAATAAGCAAATTATCACCGTGGGGTACGGCTCGTGATGGCGGGCAGGCTTATCGGCCTTTTGGGAAGTATTGTATTGTGTTCGCATTACGGAATAGTGGCGGTGCTATCAGTGGTATGTACTTCCGTAGTACAATCAATGATGATACGCAGCGTCATTATTATCTAAAAGACAGGCGGGGATTATATCTAGGTTACCCGAACTCAGATATTACAAAGCTGATCCTGACAGAATCAGTGATAGATGCAGCGACTTTATTACAGCATAGTAAAATAAGTGAGTCTTATGGTATCCTGGCTTGTTATGGCACTAATGGTCTGACCGCAGAGCATGAAGCGGCGATTGTGGGCCTGAGCCAGTTGCAGGGGATCATTTTTGCTTTTGACGGTGATAATGCA
Source organism: Chitinophaga agri (assembly GCF_010093065.1). NCBI lineage: Bacteria > Pseudomonadati > Bacteroidota > Chitinophagia > Chitinophagales > Chitinophagaceae > Chitinophaga > Chitinophaga agri. The sequence goes on from NZ_CP048113.1 coordinate 239,563, forward strand.
GTGCGTAAGGCGGTAGAGAAATACAGCACTTTGTTAAAACAGCGGTTGCCTAATGTGCAGCTGAGTAACATCGTGTTGCCAGTGGGAGAAGGTATTAATAGTATGGGCGTTAGTCATACGCCGGGCGTGTTTAGGGAGCTATTACAAGGTAGGACTGCCTTATTTTTTCAACTGAGGGTTCATCTGAAAAAAAAGAACCCTAGACTTCAGTAGATTAAAATCTTTCTATAAATTTTTATAGGAGAAGTTGATAGTTATTATTTGATAGGTAGCTAGTTGACAGATGAGTAAAGCGCTATTGGATAGATGAAAACTTATAAAGGGTATGTCTAAAAGGCCTTATTTAATACAATCTTAGGATCTATTTTTATTCCATCGGGTGCCCGAATAAAAGGGTGGTGTAGCATACTATGGCGCACCAATATACCGACGCTCAGGGACAATTAAATACCCGGGATACCTGTAAACAGAATCATACAATGAAAAAATGTAATAATTTTGCGCCATCCGCACAAGCTGCGGTGTTAAAATTATTCCCTATACAGATGTTCACCAGATCCGCTTTTCGTAATTCAGGCGTGTTGATACTCCTAATAATGTGCTCTCTATATGCGTGGGGGCAACAACCAGCGCAATCCACCTGTCAGGTTCAGATAGACGAGTATATCATTCCATTACTGTGGGACTTCACTGGCATAAAACCTAAAATCCCGTTGGAAGAAGATGTGGAGATAGTTGATCCTAACCAATGGAGATACTTTTATAGCGCTAATATCATTGAGGCACCACAATACACTATAACGCCTGAAGTTGACTTTGAAGGTAGTAAGAAGGATGTCCAGAAGATAACTAAGTATTCTTTTAATTATGTGGTGGAGATAGCCAGGAAAGATATGAAAGACGCACCAAAAATTATAACGGAGGTATTTAAAAAGATAGATGCTCAATTGCCCTTTCTGAAAAATACATCTTTAGTAATTGGTGAGCGTAAACGTATATCGTCTGACTGTGGCATTTGTAGTGTTTCAGTTGCAAGACCAAGGTCGGTCGGTGGTACTGCAAATGAAATAGAGATCAATATAGATCTCACGCCGCAAGCCTCCGCAGCCGCCAGCAAAGCCGCAGACAAGCCGAAAAGCTAGGATAGAAACGTATTACACTATGACGCTGACAGCATTGATCAGTTATTTCAGGAAAGGCGGTTCCTATGAAGAATTTTGCCTTTCCTGTGAGCTGGATGCACGATCCGAAGTGATTGAGATCTATATGGAACAACCTTGGGAGATAAACAATGATATCGCCTTGTTCGAAATAGAAAAAACCGAAGGACTGGCTGAATACACCGCTAACAATAAAAAATATTCGAACCTGTTTGATTTTTACTATTTCCTTGATGTGGTTGATGAGTCGAAGAATATGACAATAACAGATGGTGAACTGGCTGAGAGATTATTATCGTATGTCAGAGATGACGCCTGAAAATTTGCCGTATTTTACACCAGAGATTATCAAATAGACATTTCTCTTTTTATATTGTTTATCAGCTGTTTAGCCTGTTAAATCTTATCTCATTTCATGGATTGGTAACTCCTGTTCCATTATATTTATAGGACTATGAAACATCTCCTTATACTCTTACTATTGTCAGGGCTCTCCCCATTCCAATCCCAGGAAGTCTACATCTGCCGGTCGGGCACCAGCTATGCCTACCACCGTAAATTGTGTCAGGGATTACGTAACTGTACTCACCGGATAGATACTGTTACGGTGAAAGATGCGGTCGCATCCGGCCATACAAAGGCATGCGGATATTGTTACAAAAGATAGTATTACGGACGAACGTGTTCTCCCACGAGGATAAAAGACGACATATCCATTTATTGTAGCCAGGACTTACAGCCGCCTGTATCTTTTCATTCAGGATATCATTGCCCCTATATCTTACCTAGCTCATAAGGAGCTTATATAAAACAGAGAGATACAACCTATTCAGTAAGTCTATAGGTAACAGGTATATACATCAGCGTACGCACGGGCTTACCATTCACGCTTCCTGGTTGCCAGGTGGGCATACTGTTAACCAGTTTTGTGTTCACCTGGTCAAAGAAATTCGCGTCTTTTGTAGCTGTTTTGATATTGCTTGGACGTCCATTCTCTTCTATGACAAAAGAGATCAATATTCTTCCTTCGAAACAGATATCCGTGTTCGCCGGCCAGCGTTTGTTTTTGTCGATAAATGATTGCATCGCCTGTTTTCCACCAGGGAATATCGGCGGTTGATCTACCTGTGTATATAACACTGGAGCGGCAGTGTCGCTATGGACGCCTGTATGTAAACACATGGTGAATTGCAGGCATAAAGTTGTTAAAAGCATAAAGCTATGTCTAAAGCGAATTCCTTAATATCAACCTGAACGGATTCTTTACCCTGTCTCTTTTCTTCTCCAGCACCATCTTTGCGGCACTCGCTCCCATCTGCTCATGATCCGTCGATATTACGGTGATCCCATCCAATAATATCTCCTTGAGCAGGGTCTCATTATAAGACACGATCCCGACGTCCTTCCCAATCGTCAGCTGATTATTCCGGCATATCTTCACCAGGTTCACCAGGTCCGTTTCTTCGATGATAATATAAGCCTGCCCTTTAGTTACAGGTGTATGCATCTCAATGCCCTCAATAACAGAAAAGTTAAAATCCTGCATCCGGCAGAAATATCGGAAACCTTTCTCTATTTCTTTCGGATAAGGGGTAAGGCCGGGATTTACGAACACCAGGCTGCTATACTTCTTCAGAGCCGGTAGCGCCTCGTGCAATGCCTCGTATATATCCTTTTCGAAATTCTGGTACACGGTGCCATAGTCGCCGGTTAACTCCTGTACATCCCTGTCAAGTAGGATCAGCTGTTCTGGCGGGATCTTTTTCAGGATCTCAAGGACTTTTTCCGGCTGCTCATAGAAATGTGGCATGATCACATAGTAATCATAGTCGCTTAAATGATTGCTGATCAGGTTCTCAAACAGTGGTACGCTATGGTGGTGGATATGCAGATCTACGAACACATTCTCTCCTAAAGCTTTCACAAAACTGTTGTATACCTGTTTTTTGTAATTGCTTATCTTGTTGAAAATAAGCAATATGCGGAGCGGAATGACCACATCAGTACGGTTGATGAAGTAGCCTTTCCCCTTTACGGAAATGATCACTTTCTTATCCCGTAATTCTTTGTATGCCTTCTCTACCGTGCCTCTTGACAGGAGATATTCTTCACTCAGTTCGTTGATGGAGGGAATTTGCTGGTCTCGGGTTAATATGCCATCGCGGACGGCTGCCATAATGGAATCCGCAATCTGCATGTAAACGGGAATTTTGCTGTTGGTGTCAATCTGCAAGCCTTTCATGACGGGAAAATAGGAAAGAATTGGGAAATGGGAAAGCGGATAGTACTTTTATCAGGAAATAGTATTTTCCTGATAAAGGCTGCTGATCAGCAATGGACATAGAACAGATCATATACAACATATACCGGCTTCCCGTTGGGTCTCTGACTGCATTCAAGGAACATATCACCGAGGTGGAATATGCCAAAGGCAAGATCCTCGTAAGGGCTAATAAGGTTGAAGAAAGCCTGTTTTTCATTAAAACAGGTATCGCCAGAGCCTTCGCCAGAAAAGGTGACCAGGAAGTCACTTTCTGGTTCGGAAAGGAAGGGGATACCCTGCTTTCCATGCGCAGCTATGTAGAGGATCTCCCCGGTTATGAAGATATCGAGCTACTGGAAAACGCCCAGTTGTATGAACTTAAGTCAGCCGATCTGAAACGTCTCTTTGACACAGACATTCACATCGCCAACTGGGGAAGGAAATTCGCTGAGTTCGAATTAATGAAGGCGGAAAAGAGACTCATCTCCCTTCAGTTCAACACCGCTACGCAGCGTTATGAAGAGTTGCTCAGAGAGAATCCCAATCTCATTCAGCGTGTTCAGTTAGGGCATATTGCCTCTTACCTGGGTATCACACAGGTGAGCCTCAGCCGTATTCGCGCAGAGGTGAAATGATCCAATTTTTTATCATTTGTAAAATACAGGTGCCCGATCAGTGACTAACTTTGCCCTGCGTTTTATAAACAGCAGTATATGAACTGGATATTATTGATCATTGGCGGATTATTTGAAGTTGGTTTTACATTTTGTCTCGGCAAGGCGAAAGACGCCACCGGAGATGCGTCATACTGGTGGTACGCGGGATTTGTGGTGAGCCTCTTTGGGAGTATGTATCTGTTGCTCAAAGCAACGCAAACCCTGCCATTAGGAACCGCTTATGCGGTCTGGACAGGTATTGGTGCCGTAGGTACTGTACTTGTAGGCATATTGGTATTTAAAGAGCCGGCTACGTTTCTAAGGATACTGTTTATCACTACGTTAATTGGTTCTATTATCGGACTGAAAGCCGTTTCATCACATTGATCTGAAAGTTTACAGAACAGCTAGAAAGAAGTCGCAGCATTACCAGGCTGCGACTTCTTTTTTTTAACCCCAATGGCGGTATGCTTCCTCACAGGTGTCTTACTATCGTGCATATCCACGTGTGCATTTACGAGCATCTCATATTGACCACTTAAAATCCACATTATGAAGAAAAGTCTATTAATGGCTGGCTTGTGCCTGCTTACATCAGCGGCCTGCAACAAAAGCCCGCTGACTCCATTGGAACAGCCCAAAGGGGAGATTGGCACAGTTTCCTCGGCCGCCCTTACCAATTACATGACTGTTACCATCAAAAACGTAAAGAGTGACAAGTTCCTCGAGGTAGCAGGCAATCCTGTACAAAATGCCAAATTCAAAGACAATGCGCTACTACAACAATGGCAGACTTCCATCTCCGGATCGGACATTGACAGATGGCAGAAATGGCACCTGATCTATCAGACGACCGTCAACGGTACGAAGTATTACCACATCCGTAATCTCCATAGTGGTAAACTGATGGATGTACCCGCCGGTACCGGCACTTCCGGCGCTGTACTACAACAATATGCGGCGTTTCCTTTACTGGCCGACCAGCAACTATGGCGGCTTACTGATCTCGGGAACGGCCAATTCAGGATCGTCAATAAAGGTAATGGTCTGTCTTTGTCTGTCGCTGGTGGTGCTACCGGCAACGGCGCCCAGGTCATCCAGGAAACCACTGCCAGTAATAGCCGGCAATACTGGACAATCACTGAAATTACACCAGACACCTACCGTGATGATGAAGTCGTACGTTTCTTTAACAGGAACAGCGCCAGCCTGGGATCTGCTGCATTTGACCAGGGAAACACGATCCCGCTGACCTGGAGCAGTAACAACGGGAAGGTACTCTGGGTGACCCAGGACGCCTGGGATGGGTCTCAGGTACAGTCTAACGGATTATTCAACTGTGGCGCTTTTCACAGCTATAGTAACTCCGTCTTTATCCAGCCGGCTAAAACCAACTGGAATCCTAACAGCGCACCCAATATGACCATCAATACCAGTACCTCCGGTAAGCCTAAACAGATATTCAACATACAACCAGGCACTACCTGGACATGGTCAGGCCCGGGCATTGAAATAGGAGATAAGGTATATGTACAGTGCGGAGAGGGAAATGGACTGAATGCCACCGGCCAGTCGCTTTACAGGCTCACCCAAAGCACAGGCACCCAGTGGACCGCAGAGCGTACCCTGCCCAATGCACTGAATAGCCAGACGACCATCAACTATTCTACTGGTATGGTGAAACCAGGCGACGGATACGTATACGCCTATGGTAGTGAAGCCGTTTTCTTCGGCTATGGCAGTTACATACACGTGGCCAGATTCCCTGAATCCAACCCTATGCAATGGGAATATTATAATGGCAGTACCTGGACATCAACACCCACTCCCGGTGAGAGCTCCAAGCTCGCAGACGCAAGAGGAAGCAATAGTGTGGCTTACCTGAATGGCAAATATATTCTGATGACGATGGACCAGGGCTTTAACTGTGACCCTGACAGAAACATCTACATCGCAACGGCCACTTCCCCCACCGGACCGTTCACGCCTCAGGTACTGGTGTACACGATCAAAGAATATTTCAAAGAACAATACACCCGCTACTATACGCCTGTTATTCATCCTGAGTTTGTCAACGGCCGGAATGAATTGCTGCTCACCTACAGCGTAAACTTCTCGGCCTGTGGCCTGGACGGATGTGAGGGTTCTTATCTTGATCCTTACTATTACCGCCTGAAAGGAATCAGAGTTCCCTATTCCAAGATCGGATTGTAAGTATCCGGTGTTTATCAGACAGACCCGGTCCGTCGCAGCTGGCGGTGATCACACTGCCAGCTGTTTATGCCTCTCATCGTTCAGTTTCTTATCTGATAATGTTCAGCTCCTGTTCCCCATAATGTAATCATTCGCAGCATTTCAATTCGTAATTCCCGATGCCTGATTTTTATCTGGTGCCTGCACAAGGGCTTTTCCGGTAGTATCGGTATGGAAGTCCCGTATTGCCTAATTTTTCCGGGTACTAAGAAATTTGTGCTAAAACGATTACATTAGCTGGCAGTTAGAATTAGCGATGCGACAAGATTATTCCACGTATACCGATGAAGAGGTATTCCTTCTTGTTAAAAAGGGGGACAACGACGCATTCGGAGAGATATTCAGGCGCTTCTGGCAGGAACTGCTGGATGCAGCATACAGGCGCGTAAAAGTACAGGAAACAGCCATGGAAATGGTACAGAGCTTACTGGTCAACCTGTATATCAAAAGAGATAAGATAGTACTCAGCTCATCTCTCCGTAATTATCTGCATATATCACTGAAAAATAAAGTACTGAACGCAATACGGGCTGAAGTGGTCCGCAACGGCTACCAGCAGCATGCATTGGCGGAGCGTAATGTTTACCAGCCTGATGCCGCGACTGCCCTGCAACTTAAAGAACTGCAGGAACAAATCGATGCGTCCTGTGCGGAAATGCCGGAGAAATGCCGGGAGGTGTTCTACCTGAGCAGGAAGGAACACCTGTCTTATCAGCATATTGCACAACGCCTTGGGATCTCAGTCAATACCGTGGAGAAACACATGGTAAAAGCCCTGAAAATATTGCGTTCACGCCTGAAAGAATACAACTTCACCCTGTTCTGGTTGTTAGTTATCGTGCTGCTTGGATGGGAAATCTTTTCTAAATTTTGAAACACAATGGCGGTAAGACATTTTTCAGGTGTCTAATGTTATAGAAACTATGGACATAAGCAACACCAGATTAAAGGAATTATTAGATAAATATCTAGAAGGAACTGCCTCTGCGGCGGAAATCCGGGAGATAGACGAATGGTATGGCGCTTTCGAATCACATCCCGGGCTGACAGACCAGTTAAATGCAGGTCAGCGTATGGCGCTGGAGCAACTGCTTTTCTCCCGGATCAGCCGGGAGATCGGTCATGCTCCATCCGGATTGAGAACCGTACATGCCCGTGCCCGGTATTGGTGGGCTGCAGCTGCAATCGCCATTTTACTTGCTGCTGGTGGTGGTTTCTGGATGATAGATCGCACACGTCTTCAGCATAACACGCCGGTCATGGTGGAAGATATCGCAGCAAAAGGCACTACCAGGAAGGTCACGTTACCAGATGGTAGCACCATGTGGCTGAATGCGGATAGTAAGGCCCGCTATGACAAAAACGATACCAGGGAAATCTGGTTGGAAGGAGAGGCCTACTTTGAGATCTCACCGCAATCCGAAAAGGTCTTCATGGTGCATGCTGCCAGTGTGGATGTACAGATCCTGGGCACCAGCTTTAACATCTGCGCATACGAGCCGGATGACTCAATTACGGTTACCGTTTCCAGTGGTAAGGTGGCTGTTCAGACATCGTTCAACGCCTCTGTTCCTGTAGCTGCCAACCGGCAGGCCGTATACAATGCAGTCAGCGGGCAGATAAAAACGTCCGTTACACCGGCAAAAGATGCCATCGCCTGGAGAGAGGGATTACTGATCTTTAAAGACATGCGTTTTGAAAGTATTGCCCGTACCCTGGAACGCCGGTATAATGTGCGTATTCGCTTCGACAAACAAAATACAGCGCATGCGGTATTATCAGCCAAATTTGGCAGAGAAGCTACTTTAAATGATATACTCCGCATGTTATGCGACATATATGGTTTCAACTACCGGCAGGAACCAGGGAGTGACGACTACCTGGTATATGATGATCAGTAACATCAGTAGCCGGCAATAATGGCCCGGAAAAGTGATAATGGTAAGTTATGAAAACAGCATACTGGAATGGCTGCACCTGAAGACTGTGCAAATGGTCTGCATGCTATTCCTATGCCTGTACCTCTGCATGACAGGCAGCCAGGCTTCTGCACAGCAGGAAGTTAACTTACAACGGACACTGGTAAACATCCATGTGGTCAATCAACCTTTTGATAAGGTATTTGAACAGATAGAAGCTACCACTGACTTCCGGTTTGTGTTCAACCCGGCGGAGATCGCCCGTAGTGGGAAGGTCTCAGTCAGTAAGAAAAATATCTCCGTGGGGCAGGTACTCCGCCTGCTGCCTGCGCCTTTACAATATGAGCTGAGGGGCAGAAATATACTGATCATGGAAGATAAGACCCTGCTGACAGCTCCGCCGGTAAAAACGCTGCATACAGGCCGTATTTCAGATGCTGAAGGGCATTTCCTGCCAGGTGTCAGCATCTCGGTAAAAGGAACGGTACGCCGTATGATCTCTGATCAGGAAGGTACATTTTCTATCGAGGCTGGTCCGGCAGATACATTACGTTTCTACCTGCTCGGCTTCCAGGAGCAGGAGCTGCCCGCTTCCCTTATCACGGAACACCAGATCATATTACAGCCAGGTTCCGCTGCGCTCAGGGAAGTGGTCGTGATCGGTTATGGTTCTGCCAGTAAGGAAAACCTGACAACGGCAATCGGTACTGTAAAGGGAGAGCAACTGACTGAAAGGGCTACTACTTTCAATGTCATGCAGGGACTTGCCGGGAAAGTGGCCGGCGTAAGTGTCATGCTGAATTCCGGTAAACCCGGTGGTAATCCGATTGTGAAAATAAGAGGTACCGGCTCTATCAATGCTTATAACGGGCCGCTGTATGTGGTGGACGGTATAGTGGGTGCCGATCCGCTGAATATCGATCCGAATATCGTGGAATCGGTAGATGTGCTGAAAGACGCGGCTGCCTCCGCGATCTATGGTGCCAGGGGCTCCAATGGTGTTATTGCTATTACTACCAGGAAGGGCGGTAAAAATACACCTGCGATCTCTTTCCGGAATACGGTCGCTTTTGCCACGCTCGCCAGGAAGATCGACCTGATGGATGCGACCGAAGCTTTGGAAATGTTCAGACGGCAATATGAGTATCTGCCAGGACGTACAGCGCCTCACCTGGATGCGGCAAGACATTTCTCGCGCAGGGACGACCTGTTCAATGCTGATGGTACTCCTAAATACAATACGGATTGGCAGGAGGAAGCCAGCCGGCTGGCGCTGTCCCATGAACATGCGTTGTCATTTTCATTGGGTAAAGACGATATCTCTGCACTGGCTGGTGTTTCCTACAATGATCAGCAGGGCATTCTGATCAATAGTTATTCCCGCCAGGTGAATGGGTTTATCAACCTGGGCTGGAACGTCAAGAAGTGGTTGCATGTGCAGACCGTGATCAACAGTGGCGCCTTCAAACAGAATAATGTTGACATCAATACCTTCGGCCTGAATGCGGTCAGACAGATCTACGAATTCCTGCCATTTTTCCCGGTCAGATATGCCGATGGCACATACTCCCGGAAAGGAGATTATCCGGGTGCAGAGAACTCGGAAAATCCTGTCAGATTAATGAATGAGGTGCAGTCTGTTGCAGGGCGTACCTATACGATGGGAAATCTGCTGGCGACTTTCTATTTTAGTCCAAAACTGCAGTTTACGGCCGGTGTCAGCGGACAAACAGGCGCTTCCTACAATCTGTACTTTTCCGGCAGGGATATTATCGGCTATTCTGATATACAACAGGGTGTCGCCACCAGGGGACATGGGAACTCGGCTTCCTGGACATCGGAAGACTATTTTACCTGGAAAGATCATTTTGGTAAACATGCGCTGACCGGCGTAGCCGGCGCCAGCTGGTATTACTTTGCCAATATGAATACACAGGCGGGAAGTGAAGGTTTCTTCGATAACTTCTTTTCGTATAATAGTCTGCAAACCGGACTGGTGCCACAGCGCCCGCAATCCGGTGCCAGCAATACTGCTATGAATTCATTTTATACGCGGTTTAACTATGATTACGATAACCGCTATCTGTTCGGTATCTCTGTCCGGGCAGATGGTTCGTCCCGCTTCGGTGCCAATAACAGGTATGGCTATTTTCCCAGCTTTTCGGCAGCATGGCGGGTATCATCTGAGCCTTTTATGCGGAATATCCGGAGCATCAGTAGTCTGAAGCTACGTGTCAGCTATGGTATAGTGGGCAATTCGGATATCGGAGATTATGTAACGCAAAGCAGGATCAATAGCGGCCAGACTCCTTTCGGAGGACAGCCGGAACCTTCCGCCACACTTGGCGGATTAGGCAACCGTAACCTGAGATGGGAGAGGGCGCATCAGCTGAATATAGGAATAGACGCTTCGCTGTTTGACAGGAGACTACAGTTGACAGCGGATGTATACAACCGTGTGACAAAAGACCTGCTCTACTTTAAATTATTGCCTTCCACCTCCGGTTATGAAGGTGTCTTTGATAATATTGGTTCCATCCGCAACAGAGGCGTTGAACTATCCCTGGCTACAGACAATATCCGTGGCCGTCATTTTGCCTGGAACACTTCTTTCATCTGGTCGATGAACCGGTCCCGTGTACTGGAACTGAATGGTGATATTATGTATCCATGGGCCGGCAGGATTATGGAAGGAAGGCCGCTGAATGAGTTCTATGGATATCAGCGTTTGGGTACCTGGCGCACCAGCGAGGCTCCGGAAGCTGCTGTTTATGGTAAGAAACCAGGTGATCTTAAATATGCTGATCTCAATCATAATAAAGTGAAAGATGCCGGTGACAGAACCGTGCTGGGTAATGGAATGCCTGACTTTGAAACAAGTCTCGTCAACACATTCAGCTACGGTAATTTGTCACTCGCGGTAGATCTCCAGGTGATCTATGGTCATAGTCTGGCAAACCTGACCCGCCTGATCATGGAAAACGCCGCACCGGCCACTAATAGCTATGCCAGTCTGCTGAATGCCTGGACGCCGGCGCATCAGGGTGTAATGAACGCTGCGCTGCGACTCCCGGGGGATGGGTATGACAGTGAGATCGATAGTTATAATATAGAAAAGGGGTCTTTTCTGCGGGTGAGGAATATATCACTGGGCTACCGCCTGCCAGCTGCGTGGCTGAAGCTTTGTCGTATGAGATCGGCCGTACTGGGCGTCAGTGCAGAAAATTATTTCCTGTTTACAAAATACAAAGGATATGACCCGGAAGCATCTTCATTTGATGGAGACTTTAACCAGGGTGTAGACCTGTATCAGTATCCGAAAGCCAAAACGATGGCTGTCACATTTAACGTAACATTCTGAATAAAGGAATTGAGATGAAAAGAATGCTATTATGGCTGTCAATGGTTGCGGTCTTTACTTCCTGCGCCAACTTCCTGGATGAAGAGCCGTCAGGTGTCATCGGACTGGAAGATTATTACAGGACGGCTGAACAGATCAAAGCGGCAGTGAACGGTACCTATGAAGGATTGTCCATTCCCTTCGCACAGAATATAGGCGTAGCAGTGAGTCCGGTCTATTCGATCGAGTATATCACCGGTTATAGTAAACGTCCACGTCCTTCAGGATCTGAAGATGATCAGTTCCTGAGACTGGACAGACTGGATGCTGCCAACTCCCGGTTGCAGGGATGGTGGAATGCTACCTACTACCCCGTAGAGAACTGTAACAGTGTGATAGCGCATGTGAGTGTCACGAAGCTGATAGATGAAGCAACAAAGCAGCGGTATCTTGGACAGGCCTGTTTCCTGCGTGCCTGGTATTATTTTCAGGGGGTGCAGCTCTTTGGAGATATTCCGTTGAAGCTTACCACTACTAAGGACCCCAATGATATCAGGATACGTCGCTCTCCGAAAGAAGCCGTGTATGAGCAGATTGTGAAAGACCTGATCAGGGCAGAGAACAGCGGATTGCCCTGGGTCGATCCGAGTGGACATATCAGCCTTGGTGCTGTCAAAGCATTACTGTCAAAAGTATACCTGACAATGGCTGGCTATCCGCTACAAAAAGGGATCACCTACTACGAAAAAGCCTATTCCAAGGCGAAGGAAGTGATCAGCAGCGGACAATACGCGCTGGTTGATACCTATAGTGAGCTTCGGAATATGGCGAAGCAGAATACAGGTGAACACCTGTTCATGCTGCAACGCCACCCGACGATGGCGCAGAGTCAGGTGCATGGGGCATTTATGCCTTATCCCAGTCAACCGGTATCTATACAGCCGTCTTATGGTGGCGCGATGGCGCCTACCGCCGCTTTTTATAACGCTTACGCAGCTGATGACAGACGCAGACAGGAACAGGCGTTTTTCTATACGCAGTATCCGCGTTATGATAATCCTTCAGAGATCGTGATACTGCCAATGCCGTACATTTATAAGTTCTGGGATGCTGAGGCGGAAAAGAGCGGCCGGTCAGGCGCCAACTTTCCACTGATCCGTTATGCCGATCTCCTGCTGGTATGTGCAGAAGCGAAGAGCCAGCTGGATGGCGGTACGACGAACGATGCCGATGCAATAGCAGCTTACTATGCAGTACATCATCGTGCTTTTCCTGCGTATGTACGACCAGCGACCGTAACAACAGATGAAATACAGAAGGAAAGATATTGGGAACTCTGCTATGAATTACAAACCTGGTATGACATGCTGCGCACACGAAAGGCATTTGATGTCGAACATGGTCGTATGGTGCCTTTACAAGGTTACAAAGCACCTAACCATCTGAGAGCATTTGATCAGCAGGACCTTGAATTTCCACTGCCACAGGCAGAAGTTCAGAAAAACCCGGATTTAGCACTTTAACGAGATGATGAGACATACTTTTACAGGCCTTACGGTGTTGCTCACCGTAGTGGCCGGGCACTCCTTTGCCCAGCAACAGTACTTTATAGACGGTTATCACGGGGGTAGATACGGACATTACCCGGCAGGGTATACCGGGTATATCGTTGAACAATTACAGGCTAATCCCGACTGGAAGATCAACCTGGAGATAGAGCCGGAAACCTGGGATGTGGTGCGTGTGGAAGAACCTGCGGCCTATGCTTCATTGAAAAAGATCTTCGCTGACCAGTCAGCGGCCGGACGCATTGAATATGTGAATCCCGGTTACGGACAAAGCTACCTCTACACCGGTTCCGGCGAGAGTATGATCCGGCAGTTCACTTATGGCATGCAGAAGATAAGGGCGCATTTTCCGGAAACAGTGTTGACGACTTATTCGAGTGAAGAACCCTGCTTTACCAGCGCGTTACCACAGGTGCTCCGGTCATTGGGATTTAAATACGCATCACTGAAAAATCCTAACACCTGCTGGGGTGGGTATACCCGCGCCTTCGGTGGGGAACTGGTCCAGTGGCTGGGGCCTGATGGTAGTAGTCTGCGGACTGTTCCCCGATATGGTTCAGAAGCATTGCTGGAAAGATCTACCTGGCAAACTACTGCCTGGAATAATAACACGGACTATATACGATCAGCTGTAGCGGCAGGTATCCAACACCCTGTCGGAATGTGTTTACAGGATGCTGGCTGGCGTGTGGGCCCCTGGCTGAAGCAGCATGCGCGTTATGAAACCTGGCGTAACTATATCGGTCATGTGGCAGATACCACAAAGATCACTCCCTGGAAATTAAGCCAGGAAGATATACAGGTCAGTCTCGTATGGGGATCGCAGGCGCTCCAGCGCATCGCACAGCAGGTGAGAAGGGCGGAAAATAAACTGGCTGCGGCGGAGAAGTACGCAGCTATCAATACTATTCGCCAGCATAGTCCATGGCCACAGATATCATTAGACACTGCCTGGAAAGCGTTGCTGCTCGCGCAGCATCATGACTGCTGGATCGTGCCTTACAACGGGCAAAAAGGTGATACCTGGATCGATAAAGTGAAGAACTGGACGGATGTGACACTCGCTGTAAGTGATAGTATGCTGCTACAACAGCAGGCCACCGGCGATCTGATACGTGTAGTGAATACGACGGCACATGTCCGCGAAGAATGGGTGCATCTTTCCCATTACGGCGGACATGCGCCGGAGGTGAAAGACCCTAACGGCAAACCTGCAAAAGCCTGTCTCCGGCAGGATGGTTCACTTGTATTCAAAGCAACCGTTCCTGCTATGGGATATACCGTGTATCGGATCAGCGAAACAGGTAAGCCTGCTACCTTCCCCGCCCATGGCAAAAGGTTGCCGGATGGCCGCTACAGGATAGAAACAGACAAATACCTGATGGTGATCGATCCTGCTAAAGGCGGTGTGATCAGCAGTCTGATAGACCGTGCTGCCGGCAACCGTGAACTGGTAGATACCAAACATCGCCGTGGCTTCAATGAATTGAGAGGCTATTTCTATAATGAGTCCGCATGGCATTCCAGCATGGATACCATAGCGACTGTACGCCTGAAAGAGGATAATCCTGCGGAAGTTGTCGCTGAGATCAAAGGATACATCAGTGGGCATCCCTTTACGCAACTGATCACTCTCACCAATGGAGCTGCCGGAATTGATATGCAGCTAAAAATTGACTGGCAGGGAGCGCCTGGTATTGGTGCACCACCAGCAGTACACTACCGGGCGGAAGACTACCACAAGGCGTTCTATAATGATAGTTTCAAGTTACAGGTGCTCCTGCCTGTGAACCTTGCGCAACAACGGATCAGCAAAGACGCACCCTATGATGTAACAGAAAGCAGGTTGAGTAACACCTTCTTCAATACCTGGGACAGTATCAAAAACAATGTGCTGCTACACTGGGCCGATGTGACCGATGGTAAGACGGGGCTGGCATTATTTACTGACCATACCACCAGTTATGTGCACGGAGAAAACTATCCGCTGGGTTTTACTGTACAGTTTACCGGTACTGCGTTGTGGGGCCGTAACTACACGGTCAGTGGTCCCACGGAAGTACATTATGCGATCCTTCCTCATAGTGGCGCCTGGGATGCAGCAGGTGTCAGTGCTGCGGCTACCCGTTGGTGTGAACCCCTGCTGACAATGCCCACCATCACACAGGACGTGTTTTCACTGCTGACGGTAACAGATAAAAACTGGGAGGTGCCTGCTTTACTGATGGATGGCAACGATCTGCTCATCAGGATATATAACGCTGCAGGTGATGAAGAGGAGCATACGCTATCTGTCACTGGCACAGCGGAAGCGGCTTTACTGGAGCAGTTAAATGGTCAGCTGATCGCCACCCTGCCATCAACGCAAACAAAAGGTAAGACTGCTATCCGGTTGGCCATTCCGCGTTTTGGAATCCGTACTATCCGTCTTAAAAATTTAAACGTACATCAATAATCCACTCCATATGAAGAAACTACTCTGTTCCGTTTCGCTTTGCCTGACGGCAGCCGTATCTACCCTTGCCCAGGTAAAACCTTTCAGGCAGCACGACCGTGTGATTTTCGTTGGTAACAGCATCACAGAAGCGGGTGCTTACGTGTCATACATCTACCTCTACTACATGACGCATTTCCCTAACAGGAAACTGGTGATCATGAATGGGGGGATTGGTGGCGATAAGGCTGCCGATATCTACAGACGTTTAGATTACGACATCCTGGCAAAAAAGCCGGGCGTGCTGGTGCTCACGTTCGGTATGAATGATACCGGTTATTTTGAATTCAATGGCGATGATGCAGAGAAAACTGCTAAAGAGCGGATAGCGGCCTCCCGCCGTAGTTATGAGCAGATAGAGCAGCGTCTCCTGAAACTACCCGGTGTACAAACCATTCTGATGTCTTCTCCGCCCTATGATGAAACCGCAAAGATCAAAGGTAATTACTTTAAAGGTAAACATAAGGCCATGGAGGAGATCGTAGCTTTCCAGGAGGCAGCCGCCAAACAGCATAACTGGCCTTTTGTAGATCTTTTCCGTCCGATGACAGACCTGAATAACCATCTGCAGCAAAAGGATACTGCATTTACCATGATCGGGCCTGACAGGATACATCCAGGTAATGCGGGTCACCTGGTAATGGCTTCGTTATTTCTCAAAAGCCAGGGGCTGAGCGGGCAACCTGTTGCTGACGTACGTATTGATGCGGGCAGTGGTAAACTACAACGGGCGACCAACTGTAAAATAACGGGTCTCTCCGCCGTTGCTGGTAAGGTCACTTTTAATTATCTGGCAGGTTCATTACCTTTCCCCATAGATACTGTTGCCCGTGTCTGGGGTAATGAGCAGAAGCAGGCGGATGCTCTCAGCTGGATCCCTTTTATGGAAGAGTTTAACCGGGAGATGGTCACTGTTGCCGGCCTGCCTGCTGGTGAATACAATCTGCTGATAGACGGTCACCGTATCGGTAAATGGTCTGCCGCGGCACTGGCTGCAGGCGTCAATCTGGCCACGCAGACGGAGACGCCGCAATACAGACAGGCACTGTCCATCATGCAGCTGAATATGCGTCGTGCAGAAACAGAGTCTCGCCTGCGCCGTTACTATTGGGTACAGGGCAACTTCTTTGACAAGAAGCAACTCCTGCTGAAGGATAATGCAGCTGCCCTGGACAGCGTGCGTAAGTATGCACAGACGGATGGGATGCTGCGTTATCATGAAGAGAATTACGAAACAGCCATGTACAAGGAGTTACGTACCGCATGGCTACAGGAGATCGATACAATTGTAGACCTGGTGTATCGCCTCAATAAACCCGTTTCCCATAAAATTGAAATCGTTAAAATTTAACATTGTGAAGATGAGGATGAAGATACTTACGGCCACGGTTCTGCTGACGCCCTTCGTTAGTCAGGCACAGCAACTGGCTGATTATGTCAACCCATTCATTGGTGCAAGCACCAGTACCGGTGCTGCCGGCATTTATCATGGTCTCGGTAAAACATTCCCCGGTGCTGCCACTCCCTTCGGGATGGTGCAGCTGAGTCCCAATACCATTACTGGTGGAGACAACGGTTCCGGCTATAGTTATGAACATACAACTATCGAGGGCTTTGCTTTTACCCAGATGAGTGGGATCGGCTGGTATGGTGATCTGGGCAACTTCCTGGTAATGCCTGCCACAGGTCCGTTACAAACGGCTGCCGGTTCTGCCGATCATCCGGAAGAAGGATATCGTTCCGGTTATGCAAAAGAATCGGAAAAAGCGTCCGCCGGTTACTACGGTGTAAAGCTGACGGAGCACAATATTAAAGCAGAGATGACAGCCGCCCCGCACAGCGGCATTTTGCGTTTTACTTTTCCAGCCAGTAAACAGTCGCGTATACAGGTGGACCTGGCCCGCAGGGTAGGGGGCACTGCTGTATGGCAGGAGGTGAAGGTGATCAATAACAATACGATCGCTGGTTATATGCGCTGTACGCCTGATGGCGGTGGTTGGGGCAATGGTGATGGTCAGGCTGACTATACGGTATACTTCTATGCACAATTCAGTAAACCGTTGTCAAAATATGGAGTGTGGAGTGCTGATATTCCGGAAGGATGGACGCGTAAAAGAGAGGACATTGAAAGTGACCGTTACCAGCAGCAGATCGCCAAGGCAACTATATTACCCGGCGTAAAAGAGAAAGCGGGGAAACACCTCGGCTTTTACACTGAATTTGCTACCCGCGAACAGGAAGTCGTACTCATGAAAGCGGGTATTTCTTTCGTGAGTATCGATGGGGCAAAGGCGAACCTGGAAGCTGAAATAAAGGGCTGGGATTTTAATGCGGTACAGCAGCGCACCACACAGTTATGGAATCAGGCCCTGGGGAAAATAACGGTCAGCGGTGGTACGGAAGAAGAAAAGAAGGTATTTTATAGTGCCTTATATCACACCATGATTGACCCGCGTCAGTGTGCGGACGTTGACGGTAAATACAAAGGGGCTGACGGCAGGATATATACTGATAAGAACTTCCGCAGACGCACCATCTTCAGTGGCTGGGATGTTTTCCGCAGTCAGATGCCTTTGCAATCTATCATCAATCCGGATGTCGTGAATGATGAGATCAATTCGCTGGTCAAACTCGCTGATGAAAGTGGTCGTCACTATCTGGAACGCTGGGAGCTCCTCAATGCTTACAGCGGTTGTATGATCGGCAACCCGGCTGTTTCCGTGATCACAGATGCCTATGCCAAGGGTATCCGCAATTTTGATGTCGGGAAGGCGTATAGTTTTGCGAAGAATACGGTAGAGAAGTTCGGCAATGGCCCCAGGGGTTATGCTACAGGAGGACTGAGCATATCGCTTACCCTGGAGTATGCCTATACGGACTGGTGCCTGGGCCGCCTGGCGGGTATGCTTAATAAGCAGGCAGATGAGCAGACCTACACGGCACGCGGCGGCAATTACCGCAATGTGTTTGACAGCGCAAAGGCCTGGTTCCGTCCCCGTAATGACGACGGCAGCTGGCAGGACTGGCCGGAAGAAGGTCGTATGCGTCAGGGATATGGTACAATTGAAAGCAGCCCTTACCAGCAGGGTTGGTTTGTGCCACAGGATGTTCCGGGTATGATCGCATTGATGGGTGGCAGGGAAAAAGTGCTGGCAGACCTGACCAGCTTCTTTGATAAAGCACCTCGGAACATGATGTGGAATGATTACTATAACCACGCCAATGAGCCGGTACATCATGTGCCTTTCCTGTTCAATTACCTGGGCGCTCCCTGGTTGACGCAGCAATGGACACGTGACATCTGCGCGCGTGCTTACCATAACTCCGTAGAAGGGTTAGTGGGCAATGAGGACGTGGGACAGATGTCTGCGTGGTACGTGCTGGCAGCAAGTGGCATACACCCTGTTTGTCCGGGCAGCACCCGTTACGAGATCACCAGCCCCGTCTTTGATACTATCACCGTAAAGTTAAACCCGCAATATGCCAAAGGGAGGTCTTTTACTATAGCCACCCGTAATAACAGTCCGGTCAACCGTTATATTCAGCGGGCCTGGCTGAACGGTCAGCCTTATTCCCATGCCTGGATAGACCATAGTGATATTACCCGCGGGGGAACGTTGCTGCTGGAAATGGGAAAAGAACCTAATAAAGAATGGGGGATAGAAGCTGTTGAAAATAATGTAGTTAAGTAATAATATCTGCTCCCTGCACAGGCGCAGGAAGGTCATTTTTGATAAAATAATTGTTGGGATGGCGGTAGCGGTTTTCTGAGGTGTCTATAGATAAATGGGGACTTAGATTTTATCACCAAAAACAGAACGCTACCACGTATTACGTTATGAAACTGACCTTCATGTTCGCAGCTTCCCTGGGCCTGTGCATGGGAGTGCTTTCGCTGGTTTCCTGCAGTGAAAAGAATTTCCTGGATCAGACGGAGACAACCAACCTGGACGAAAAAGCCGTCTTTTCCGATAGTGCCAGGACCGTACAATTCCTGACCAACATCTACATTGACATCGGTTTTACCGAGAATGCCACCCGTTTTGGCAACGGCGGACTGGATGCTGCCTGTGATGAAGCAGAGCCACAGCGATCGGCTGCTATCACCACTTCCGTGCAGTTTGCCACCGGAACCGTCAATCCTTCCATCATCAGTGGTGATGCCTGGGCAACCTGTTACGCCAATATCCGCAGGGTGAACCAGCTGCTCCGGAACTTGCCCCGGGCACCGCTGCCTTCCTATATCCGTAATGTGATGGCGGCAGAAGGGCGTTTTCTGCGGGCATGGTATTATGCCTCCCTGCTCAAACATTATGGCGGTATCCCCCTGATCGGAGATACAGTATACAATGTCACCGATAAAATAGCTGCGGTGCGCAACTCATACAAGGAGTGCGTAGACTATATCGTTTCAGAATGTGAAGCCGCCGCAGGTGCTCTTCCGCTGGAGCGTGTACGGGAAGATTATGGACGCGTCAGCGGCGGTGCAGCCATGGCGCTGAAAGCAAGGGTGTTACTCTATGCAGCGAGCCCGTTGTTCAATGGTGGTAACGTCGATCCGCAGAACCCCGTGACAGGCTATACTGATAACGTACCTGACCGCTGGCGGCTGGCGGCAGATGCGGCCATGATAGTGATGTCTTCCGGCGCCTATGCGTTGTATGAAGATAATAGCACCGCGCCGGGTTATGGCTTCTATAAGCTGTTCACCCTGCGCGTGAACCCGGAATATATATTCGCGAAGATGCAGGGACTGAACCGCGACCTGGAAACTGCCTGGCAGCCACCATCCCGTGGCGGCGGACAAGGCGCTTTCCCCTACCAGGAGTTTGTTGATGCTTTCGGTATGGCCAATGGTAAAGCAATCACCGATCCGGCATCAGGATACGTAGCTGCTGATCCGTATAAAGATCGTGATCCCAGACTGGCCTATTCCGTCATCCGTGACCAGACGCTATTAATTCAGAATAACGGTCTTAAAGAGCCTGTCAATATCTACCTCAATGCCAACGGCGCCGGTGCCAGTCAGGATGCTGTCCTGGCGGGTACGCCTACCGGTTACTACACCAATAAAATGCTGGATGAGAACATCAGCGCCAACTTCATTCATGGCAGTCAGCGATGTTTTCCATTGATCCGCTATGCGGAAGTGCTGCTCAATTTTGCGGAGGCCACCAATGAGATAGACGGTCCTGTACAATCGGTGTACGATGCTGTCGCACAAATACGCAGGCGCGCAGGCCTGCTGCCCTCCGAATTGCCAACAGGACTCACCCGTGAAGAAATGCGGGAGCTGATCCATGCCGAACGAAGAATAGAGCTGGCATTTGAAGGTCACCGTTTCTGGGATGTCAGAAGATGGAAGATCGCGGAGCAGACCCAGAATAAGGTCATGAATGGTATGAAAGTCACCCGTACCGGTGGTCAGGTAACCTATACTGTCTTCCCTGTACGCAAACATAACTTCCGTACAGCCATGTACCTGTGGGCCATCCCGCAAAGTGAGACAGCAAAGTCACCCGAGCTGCAACAAAATCCAAACTGGTAAAAACAGCACCCATGAAATCAAGACTGATCCTCTGCTTACTCATACTGCTCGCAGGTCTCCACGCCTGCAAACGTCATGAAATATCTGTACCTGAACAACTGAAAGACATCTCAGGTCAGTGGCGTATCACGAAGGCCGTGAGGAATGGCGTAGACATTACCACATTGGCCGACTTCACAAAGTTCAGGATACGGTTCACCGAAAAACAGGAGTACCGTATAGAAAATCCGATGCCTTTTGTGGTGAACAAAAACGGTCACTACTCCCTGGATGATCCGGCCTATCCATTGCGGATCTCCTTCCTGCAATCGGGCACAGATGCGCCCGTAAGTACCGGGTTCACTTATCCTGTGGTAAATGGCAAACGCAACCTGGTCTTTTCATTCAGTCCTGGCTGTACGGCTAATACTTACCTGTATACACTCGAAAGAATTGCTCCCTGACCTGATTCAATACTACACGATATGAAAAAATATATATGGATGATCTGCGCTATCCTGTGCTTACTGGCAGGCTGCGTATTCCTGGAGAATGTAGAGCAACCTGCAAACGCCAGGCCTGGTGAAGAGATGACCATTAACATCAATACGCGTATAGACGTCGCTGATGGCGGACGCTCCAACGTCAGACTGATCATCGGTTTTCTGGCTCCTAAAAACTGGCAGGCTGCTGCAAATGCGGCGGTCACATTTACGACCAGTACCTATGGCAATGGCAAGATGGTGCCTGTCCCTGCCACGGTAGATGCTGGTGGCGGTAAGAACTGGCCGGCCATTCTGAAGGAGCGCTTCGGTATGGGCGGTAATTTCATGACGGACGACCTGGAATGGGTGGTCTTCTGGACAGAACAGGCCTATAATGTACCTCAGGGTGTAAAAGAGAATATTAAGGTAACGGTGAAGTTGATCCCCGGTACCGACAATGTACAATTCAAAACAGGCTATTTTGTCGGAACAAGTTCAGAAGGACTGAGTGATGTATTCGGTTCCAATAACGTATACAAATGCCGTTTCATGGATTGTTTCACTATCACCGATGGCGTTAGTGACCTGATTGACTACTGTAATCCGCAGATTGCGGCCGTTACGCCTGGTGTGGCTACTGACAATGATCTGCTAACGATTGCTTTTGATCCGGATGTGGTATCAACGGCTCTCAGTGGTGCAGACAGGATCTTCCTCTGTGCAAAGGCATATACTACCACGGGTAAAGTACTCGATGCCTGTATACAAACAGATCAGTCGAAGTTACAACCTTATACGGGTCGTAAATCGGCTATCACGCTCTGGCCCCGTGCTCACTTTAATATGCAGGACGGAGAGCAGCTGGAGAAAATAGCCTACTTCTTTACGGATGAAAGCGGGACAACGAAAGTGGGATACAGTAACACTGACAGCCCCTTTGTGTATACATTCAAATGCCAGTAGCTACCTATCCGCTGTATCCCATTTCTCAATCCAAATTCCTGATTTCAATGGCACACAATTACATTACACCATATATCTCTTCGCTGACCTGTATGCTGTTGCTACTGTGCGGCAGGGCGCAGGCGCAGCAGTCCTTTACGGTGAATGGTCGTCTGGTAGATACCTACGGCCAGCCACTCGCGAAAGCCGCTATTGCTGTAAAAGGTACAAACGATAGTATCATGACCGATGCTTTCGGTAAGTTCACCATCAGGGCAGCACAGAATAACACCCTTGTTATTCGTCAGTCAGGCTATCATCCATTACAATACACCGTACGGGATTCGGTGGTTGTATTAAGAATGGAAGAAGTATTCATTCCGACCCCGGCATCCATACCGGTCTTGTATGGGGACGCTGATAGCCGTAGTAGTGTTGGTGCTATCGGAACGGTGTACACCAGTCAGATCGCCACAACACCTGCTACATTATATGCCTACGCCCTGCCAGGCCGCCTTGCAGGACTGTATTCCCAACAATATAGTGGCTTTCGTAATCCGGGTACCGGTAACAATTTTGACGTAGACGACTTTGTCGGCAACATCCCGCGTCCCGGCGCATCGGAGCCGAATGACAATGCTGAGATAGGATTATGGCTCCGTGGTCAGGTGCCCGTTACCATCATCGATGGTATACAGCGGGATATGTTCTCTATCGATCCGGAAAATATAGCATCTATCTCCGTACTGAAAGATGGGTTGTCGACTATCCTGCTGGGACAACGAAGTTCCCGTGGTGTATTACTGGTCACAACTAAAAGAGCACGTGTTGGTAAACCCCGTTTGTCATTCACGGCGCAAACGGCTATACAACAGTCGTTAAGTATGCCGAAACCTTTGCCTGCCTGGCAATATGCCTATCTGCTCAACGAAGCATTACAGAATGATGGTAAAGCGCCGCTATATAAAGCATCAGATATACACGCATTTCGTGATCACACCAGTCCATACACCCATCCTGATGTGAACTGGTACGATGCCTTGCTGAGAGATAATGCACCGCTGTCACGATATAATCTGAACATTAATGGTGGCGGAGACGTGGCACGTTACTCCGTATCATTGAATTATACCAGTCAGCAGGGGATCTTCAAAACATCGCCTGACAACAGCTATAATACCAACGCTGGTTTAAAACGCTATCTCATCAATACTGATGTAAACATCGATGTGACCAATCACCTCAACGTAGGTATGCAGCTATTCGGCCGTTTGCAGGAAGGAACGCAGCCTGGAGCTGGTGCGGGCAAAGTGCTGAGTGATCTATTGGGTACATCCAATGCGGCTTATCCGGTGAAGAATATCAACGGAAGCTGGGGCGGTACCGGTAACCTGACCACAAACCTGTTATCGTCCACGCTGAACAGCGGTTATATACAGGATAACAGTAAGGATGTGATGGCCAATGTCGATCTGCGTTATGACCTTGGTGACCTGCTGCCGGGGCTATCTCTGAAAGGAAAAGGTAACCTTTCTATACAATCGGCTAATGCTATCAACCGTAGCAAGCAGGACCTGGTGTATAGAATGGCGGTTACTCAGGGTGATACCACCTATGCAAGATATGGTCAGGCGATCACGCAGCGCAATGATTTTATTCCTGTATTCAATGCACAGTATTTCTTCGGGCAGGTATCACTGAACTACGACCGGCATTACGGTGCACATGATGTCAATGCCATCGTACTTGCCGACAGGCGACAGACCATTTTCAACTATGACCTCCCGGGTAAGTCAACGAATATATCTGCAAAGGCATCCTACAACTATGGTAACAGGTATTTCGCAGAGGCAGCTATTAACAGAAGCGGTTACAACCGCTATATGCCCGGCCGGCAGTGTGGTACCTTCTACGCAGGAGGCCTCGGCTGGGATATGGCCAGGGAAGGTTTTTTAGCAGATCAGGCGCACTGGCTGGATCAACTGAAGCTGCGGGCTACCTTCGCACAGACCGGAAATGGTATTGATAATTCAGGGTACTACATCTGGCGGCAGGACTTCAGCGAGAATAACGGTATTGGCGGTGGCATCTACGAACAGGGTACGGCCCGTTCCCCCGCTTCCGGTTTCCAGGAGAACGGACTGGCGAACGTCAATATCTCATGGGAAACTGCCCGGAAGATAGATGTTGGTATCGATATCTCATTATTCAATAACCGCCTGCAACTGACGGGCGATTATTACCATGACCGCTACGCTAACCTGTTACAGATAAGAGGTAAGAGCATTGCATTATCCGGTGCAGCCTATCCCCCGGAAAATATCGGTATCAACCTGTATAAAGGAGGAGAATTGTCTCTTACCTGGCAGTCTTCCCTGAATAACTTCCATTACTTCATTACAGCTAATGGTAGCCTGGAACAAAGTAAGGTGCTCTTCATGGACGAGCAGCGCCGTGACTACGAATGGAATAAAAGAACAGGACAGCCCGTGGGTATGCGGTTCGGCTACATTGCGGATGGCTTTTTACAATCAGCTGAAGAAGCCGCAACCGCTCCTGTCATGACCGGGTTCAAACCATTGCCCGGTGATATAAGGTACAAAGACCTGAACAATGATGGCGCCATTAACCAGTTTGATGAAGCGCCTATTGCCTCAGCTAAGCCACGTATTTATTACGGTGTCAATGCCGGCTTTTCATGGAATGGTCTGGAAGTAAGTGCCTTGGTACAGGGAGTGACCAACAGGATCAACTACGTGGCCAACTTTGCTACCGAAGCCGGTTTCCAGTTCATGAACTTCACTTACGGGCAGGCATATGAGCAGATCACCGGCCGCTGGACGCCTGAGACGGCCACAACGGCCACCTATCCACGTCTGACCGCTGATGCTAACTATAATTATAATAAGGCTGCTTCTTCTTTCTGGGTGCGTAATGGTAACTACTTCCGCCTCAAGAATGTCAGCGTTGCCTATAACCTTCCTTATGTATGGGTACAACGGTTGAAACTGGGTGGTGTCAGGGTGTTTGCAAACGGACTAAACCTGTTCACACATGCGCCGTACGACTTTATTGATCCGGAAGTAGGTGTAGGCGCCTATCCTATACAACGGGTACTGAATACAGGTGTCAATATTAAGTTCTAGTCAGCCATTTAAATAAAGTATGATGAAGCAATTCCCAACTATATATCTCCTGGCCGGCTTCCTGCTCACACTGGCAGCCTGCCGGAAGGATTACGAAGCGATCCCGCTGGAGAAAGTGACCATAGAATACGTGTTTGATAAAGATGACTCCCTTGGTACCTATGCCAATAAATTTCTGAATAGCGTCTATTCAAAGCTGCCGGGTGGCTACAATCGCGTAGGTGGTGATCTGCTGGATGCGGCATCCGATGATGCCATCTCCGGCTTTACTGGTACGACCAGTGTGTCACAGCTGGCGACTGGCGCGTATACCTCTTTTGCAACTATCCCGGAGGAAACGCCCTGGTCAAATGCCTACGCGGCTATCCGTGCAGCCAGCATTTTTGTATCTAACATCAATATCTCTCCGGTGAAAGATAAACTGGCCAATGGCAGTTCTGTACGGCTGGCGTGGAAGGCGGAAGCCCGCTTTATAAGAGCGCTGTTTTATTTCGAATTACTGAAACGCTATGGTGGTATACCCTTGATGGGAGATGAGGTAAGAGAGCTGGGGGATGATGTGCAGCTACCCAGAAGCTCCTTTGCTGACTGTGTACGATACATCGTTGGTGAATGTGACGCTATCAAAGACAGTCTGCGTCCAAACCCCATCGTGGCGCCTGAGCTGAATAGTCATAGAGCGACACGTGGTGCTGCACTGGCCCTGAAGGCAAGGGTGTTACTGTATGCTGCCAGTCCCTTGTTCAATGGTGGAAACATCGAATCAGGTAATACACTGACCGGCTACACGGACTTTAACCGGGAGCGCTGGAAACTGGCGGCTGATGCTGCGCGTGTGTTGATCGAAGAAGGAAAATTTGCCCTGTTGCCCAATAGCAAAGATATCTTCATTACCCAGAATAATAGTGAGATCATCTTCTTCCGACAGGGTGGTAATAACTCGGATATCGAAAGTACAAACGGTCCTGTAGGATTTGCACAGGTCGCGCGTGGCCGTACGAATCCCTCACAGGAACTGATAGATGCCTTTCCTACGGATGCGGGTGTACCGATTACTGATCCGGCAGCTGGTTACAATCCGGATGATCCCTATGCGCATCGTGATCCACGGCTGGCAATGAGCATCATCTACAACGGTACAAGGTGGCTGAACACAGAGATACAAACGTATGATGGTGGGCAGAACAGACCCGGAGGCGCAGAGCCAGGTACCAAAACAGGCTACTACATGCGTAAGTTCATGGGCAATTTTGAGAATGCCACCCAATACAGTAACACGCCGCATGACTGGATCTTCCTGCGCTATACAGAAGTACTGCTCAATTTTGCGGAAGCAGAGAATGAATATAATGGTGCCACCGCCCAAGTATATCAGGTATTGAAAGACCTGCGTGCCCGTGCCGGTATCCCTGCGGGTGATATCGGGCTGTATGGGCTGAAGGCCGACCTGTCGCAGGACGAGATGCGTCAGGTGATCCGTAATGAACGCCGGATAGAGCTGGCCTTCGAAGAGCATCGCTTCTGGGACATTCGTCGCTGGAAGATAGCGCAACAGGTATATGGAAATGCCCTGCACGGGATGAGTATCATAAGGAACGGTGGAGAGCTGACCTTTAATGTGGTAGAAGTGTTCAAACCAGTCTTTATGGCGCCTAAAATGTACCTGTATCCTATACCATACGATGAGGTGGTGAAGAATGACAACATGCGCCAGAATCCCGGATGGTAAGCCTTTTATTCATGATATGAATTTAACTGACTGAAGATGAAATATATTTTACTGTTATTGCTGTCAGCCATGTGCCTGCCACTAATGGCGCAGCAGAAAACACTCAATGGTACTGTAAAAGACCTCAACGGGGTATTACCCGGAGCTGCGGTGGCGGAGAAAGGTGTGCCTGCCAACGGGGCTATTACAGATCCTGACGGCAGGTTTAAACTGACACTGAAAGGTCATTCCAATACGGTGATCGTGAAACTGATCGGGTTCACCAGCCAGGAAATCAATGTAACGGGCCTATCTACACTGGACGTTATACTACAGCCTTCCACGCAGGGACTGGATGAGGTGGTGGTGGTAGGCTTTACACAAGCCAGGCGTATCACCAATACCGGTGCAGTAAGTGGTATTACCGGCGCTGAGATCAGGAATGTGCCTACGGCCAATGTACAGAATACCCTGATGGGAAAGCTGCCCGGATTTGTATCACAGCAACGTTCCGGTCAGCCGGGAAGGGATGCGTCCGATTTCTTTATCCGTGGCGTGAGCTCGCTGAACAGTGAGGGAAACAAACCACTGATCATTGTAGATGATATTGAATATTCCTATGAGCAGCTGCAGCAGATCAATGTCAATGAAATAGAAAGTATCTCTATCCTGAAAGATGCCTCTACCACAGCTATCTATGGCATCAAAGGTGCCAACGGCGTGCTGGTGGTAGCTACCCGCCGTGGTAAGAGCGGACGGCCACAGGTCAATGTGAGAGCGGAAACCGGTGTGCAGGCGCCTGTAAAGACGCCCAGACTATTAGACTCCTATAACACTGCTACACTGGTCAATGAAGCGTACAGGAACGATGGATTGACACCGCTCTTCACGGATGCTGATCTTGAGCTGTTCAGGAACGGGAAAGACCCTTACGGCCATCCCAATATCAACTGGTATGAAACGGTCTTTAAGAAGTTAGCACAGCAGGCCAACAGTAACATTGATATCTCCGGTGGTACTGAAGCGGTGAAGTACTTTATCTCTGGTGGTTTTCTGACGCAGAATGGTTTGGTAAGAGACTTCTCTGATCCCCGTAATGAGGTAAACACTAACTATTTCTTTCGCCGTTATAACTTTCGCTCCAACCTGGATATGCGGGCAAATAAAACATTAACACTGCGCCTTGACCTGACTGCCCGTTTCGGTGATATTAATGAGCCGCATGCGGCGAATGTTGTGTCGGAGGTCTATAACTTTGAAAAGATCCATCCTTATTCAGCGCCGATCATGAACCCGGACGGGAGTTATGCCTTCGCTGCGGATACGAAGGATAAGCTGCCGACTATTAACGCCAGGCTGGCTAACGGTGGGTATACCCGTAGCAAGCGCACTGATTTCAATGCATTATTCGGCGCTACCCAGCAGCTGGACTTTCTTACGAAAGGACTGTCGCTGACTGCCCGTGTGGCCTATGCCGGTGTTGAACTGTATTCCAGGAACCTGTTCCGCCCTGCTGAACCGCCATCATATCACTATAATCCTGAGGATGGCTCCTATACACTGGACCCAAGGGGGAACTACCGTCTGCAGGCATACCGGGTCACCGGCAACACAGACCTGTATAGCCGTAACATCAATACCCAGGCTTTTTTGAATTACGACCGCTCTTTTGGCGATCATACGTTCAACTCACTGGTATTATACAACAAGCAGAGTTATGCCTTTAAATCGGACGTTCCGGCCAATTTCCGGGGACTTTCCTTCAAGGCTGGCTACAACTATAAGCAAAAGTATCTCCTCGATTTTAATGGCGCCTATAACGGCTCCGATCGTTTCCAGGCGAAGAAGCGGAACGGTTTCTTCCCCGCAGTGGGTGCTGGCTGGAACATCTCCCAGGAGTCTTTCTTTAAAGACCATAAATTACCTTTCAGTCTCCTGAAGCTGCGTGCCTCTTATGGCGTGGTGGGTTCTGACGTTACATCGGGTAACCGTTACCTGTACCGGCAGGAGTACTATTACGGAGGCGGGTATTCCTTTGGTGAGAACAACTCCCAGCAACCATCTGTTTACGAAGGCGAACTGGGTAATATGGATGTATCCTGGGAGAAAGCCAGGAAGGCTGATATTGGTATTGACATGAACCTGTTCAAAGATAAGTTGTCTGTTACGGTCGACTACTTCCATGATATCCGCTATGATCAGCTGGTACGCAAAGGGTCTGTGCCAGGAATGATCGGTATCGGGTTTAGTCCGACGAACGTCGCTAAAACGAGTAACAAAGGTTTTGACGGACAGATCAACTACCGTGGCAGTATCCGCCGTGTGAACTTCAATACCAGCCTGGTATTCCAGCACTTTAAGAATAAAGTGTTGTTCAAGGATGAAGCACAGCCGGCCTATCCCTGGTTACGTGAAACCGGCAAGCCGATCGACCAGCCCTTCGGTTACACCTTCATCGGTTACTACACACCGGAAGATGTTCAGAAGATCGCTGCCAATACACACGATAAACCAGCGACACCGCTCACGGAATATCCTATACAGGCCGGTGACCTGAAATACAAAGATCTGAACAACGATGGGGTGATCGATAACAATGACCGGGGGGCCATTGGCCGTCCGAACCTGGCCAATACAGTCCTGGGGCTGACCCTGGGTGCAAACTACAAGGGATTTAGTATCAGTTTGCTGTTCCAGGGCGCTTTCGGATACAGCTTCAGTGTAGTAGGTACAGGTATTGAGACTTTCCAGAGTCAGTTTCAGCCCATTCACCAGGAGCGCTGGACACCTGCGCATGCAGATAATGCGGCATTCCCCCGCCTGACCAGCAATCCTACTACTGTGAACAGCGCCCGCACCTATATGTCCGATTTCTGGCTGATAGATGCCCGCTACGTACGACTGAAAACCATCGACATCGGTTACCAGTTGCCCAGCCGCTGGCTGCCACAGCGACTTAATAATGCGCGTCTCTACCTGAGCGCCTATAATTTCCTGACATGGACAAACTATAACAAATACCAGCAGGACCCTGAAGTGGTCAGCAATTCTGCCGGCGATGCATACATCAATCAGCGGGTCGTGAACCTGGGTGTGCAGATCGGATTTAAATAATACAGTATTAACAGGAAGTTCAGATAATAATGTTTCTATACAAAAGATGGGCGCTGTCAGCGGTCCTGGGTGTGTTATGCCTGACAGCAAGCGGACAGGAGAGGATCATGACCTTAAACAGCGGTAAAGGCGGTGTGGAGTGGAAGATTAAACCAGTAGCGGATGTCAGTCCGGAGCCCGGCATACATACTTCCGGCTATAACGATCATGACTGGGTGAAAGGAGTGGCGCCGGGTACAGTCTTCGGCGCTTATGTGGCAGCCGGGCTGGAACAGGACCCTAACTATGCCGTTCATATTTACAAAGTAGATAAGGCAAAGTATGATCGTGACTTTTGGTATCTTGCTACTTTCCCTTTTGCGCGCCGTAAAGAAGGAGGTACCGTCTATCTTTGCGGCGTGCAAAATCGAAATAACATTAACTGATGCTTTACTAAAAAGAACAACAAATGGGGCATAACATCACTGCTATCATTCTGAAAGGAAAATTTGATTCCGAACAGGTCAGCCATTTTGATCTGGTACCGGTTCCCCTCACTGCTGAGTTGACACTTTTTCATATTGATACCGCCTATGTTGAGTACTGGCAATCACAGTTAGGCATGGAAGGGGAATTACCTGATATCGTTGATCCGGATTTCATGATTCCCCGGGAGATCGTACTGGCGGAGATCATGAAATTTATAACGGGTACGCTTGCACCACAGTATGCCATTATCAGAACGGATTATTTTGGAGGCACAGGATCACAGTATGCGAACGTATTTATAGGCAGTCAAAATGTGGATCCTGGCATGCGGAAGATCAATCAGGCACTCAGGTACCTTGGCGTGGTTGCGGCGCCTGGCATGGATGAATTTGATACAGTGGGGTTATCTGATATCCGTCGTATGCCTTCCTATCTGGAGAAATACTGGGATATGTAACAGGAATAGCCGTTTTGGTGTTATCGGCGCTTACCCGTCAACATGCATCTCTGTAATCTCGTTGTTCCTGAACCTGAAAGTCAGCGTATGATTGCCGTCGTGAATAGTTGTAAAAGATAATGACCAGACATCATCTATTGTATCAAAGGCGGGAATATCCAGGAAGTCAGGTATAAATTCTGCCTTAAAATCCTGCACCGTAAAATGCTGCTTCCATTTGCGGAACTCACTTTCAATCCTTGTCTGCATGTGCGGAACATACCTGTCATACTGCTGCTGAAGGGTTGTGAAGAATTTTTTTTGCGAAAGGGTAGGCGTGGGTGAAAATGATCCGATGAGGATGCCTATCTCACCATTGGCCGGCCCGAAGAACGTATTTCCTTCAAACATATAATAACCGTCTTTCCCTTCATCGACGACGCGCAGTGCACCGAAAAGATCATCCTGTATAACCGGTGGTTTTTTAAACAAAAAGCTGAATAATCCCATATTGATGTCCTTTGTAATACGGGGTAAATATATAACTTATTTTATGTGGAGGCATGCCGCCTATGGCAGATAAAAATAAGGCTGGTATAATGTGCCTGCCAGCCTGACAACTTCACTATGTAACGTCTTCAGGTACATGACATTCTTTGGCAACGTATCTTTCTCCGCACATAAGATCTGTTCTACTCTCTCTTTAAGCTGTGCCGGTACTTTAGCTGCGCCTGTCAGTTCGGTAATAGCACGTTTGTCGCCTATCGGATACCGTTCATTCAGGGCAAATAATGCAGTAATAATATCTTTCACTGCTCTTGTCAGGCATCCGATCGTATTATATACATCACCTTTGATTGCTGCATGGCTTGCATGCCAGATAGTGAATTCCGCTGACCATAGTGATTGGCGGACGACAGTCGCTTTGAGTGCTGACGGATAGTTGGCTACTTCCTTTTTTAATGAGGGTATGATGTTGCTGACATCCCATAGCGGCACGCAACACTGCGTTTCGGCAAGATAGATCACAGAAGAAAATCCATAGGGAGGTTGTTGTTCGAAATTACTTTCCCATTGGCCGGCCTTCGCTTTTTCGATGGTCTGTCTGATCTGTTCGATATTCTTATACAACAGGTCTACTCTGCCGGCACGTGTCTCGATCCAGGCGCCACCATTTACCCAGGGGCCCCATTCATAGAAGCCAGTAACAGTAGGTGGTGCCGCCGCAAATAACATGGCCACTTCACGTATCCGTTCAATATCAAAAGGGGCGTTGGTATAATAATAAATGCCGATATCCATATCAGAGTTGGCTAATGCTGCACGCTGGGCATAGGACCCGCCCAGTACGATCGCTGCTACTCCTTCAATATTGGCCAGTGCTCCTGTGACTGCTTCCAGCAATTGTAGTTTTTGTAATGGTAGCTGGATGCCTGCTGAATCAAGCTGTTCTCTGATCGTTGCCATAATGGTGGTTGTTATTTTTTTCCTAAAGGCTTATTATTGAGTAGTACATTATCAAATGTCACATCTGTATAGCTAGCAATAAGTTTTTCATGTGGTGTCATTTATCCGGATCGTGAATATAAGGTATCATGTGCCGTTAAGCGCACTTTTTCCATCATATCATAAATATCTTTTTTAATTTACTTTGTTTGTAGATTGAGAACTAGCAGGTTATTTTATTAAAGTGCACATTACTGTTAAGTAGACCTCCAACCGGCATGCGCTGCTTGCATTTTCGCGATCTGAACCGCGCTTTCTCATTTTGACTACAAGATGTCTCAATCCGGCTACGTCGAAGAAATAACCCTGCGTTACCTTTGTAGCAAAACTTTCATTTAAATTTGCAGTATGAAGAAGGATAAGCGGTTGCCGCAGCAGTTTGAGTCATTATCGGATGTGCATAGCGCCTTTGGGTTACCCAAACCGCTGCATCCCCTGATCAGTTTCTTTGATCTCAGGGATGTAAATATCCGCAAGGGATCATTGGCGGATAGTTTTGTACTGGATTACTATAATATTTCCTTTAAGATATTTGCGTGCGGGAAGGCCAGGTACGGGCAGCATTACTATGACTTTGGTGAAGGGGGGATGGTATTCTCTGCACCCAGGCAGGTATTGGAAACCCCTCCGGAAAGTGGCGTGGCAGGTCATATGTTGCTGATCCATCCTGATTTCCTGTTATCCTATTCTCTGGCCAGAAAAATTAAGCAATACGGTTTCTTTTCGTATGATACCAATGAAGCCCTGCATCTTTCTGATAAGGAAAAAGAAACCATTTTTTCTATCTTCCGCATCATTGATGAAGAACTGAAAAGCAGAATAGATGAATTCAGTCATGATGTGATCATCTCTCAGATAGAGCTGTTATTGAATTACTGCAGTCGTTTCTACAAAAGACAGTTCCTCACCCGAAAGACTGTCAGCTCTGACCTTTTGCAAAAACTGGAAGCGTTGCTGGAAGATTATTTCAATAACAGTAAGTCATTGCAGCAGGGACTACCTTCTGTGCAATACCTTGCGGGGGAACTGAACATATCCGCCGCTTATTTAAGCGATATGCTTCGCTCGCTTACCGGGCAGAGTGCACAGCAGCACATTCATAATAAGCTCATTGAAAAGGCAAAAGAACGCCTGTCCACTACTGAAGAATCAGTCAGCGAGATCGCCTATGCACTGGGATTTGAGCATCCCCAGTCATTCAGTAAGCTGTTTAAAACCAAGACGAATCTTTCGCCGCTGGAATTTCGGCAGTCCTTTAACTGATCTATGTTATTTATGGGAGCTCCAACATGAGAATAGGGTAGGGCCGCCCGGTGCTATCCAGCTCCGTCCTGCCTGTCACTACAAATCCCAGGTGCTGGTAGAAGCCAAGCGCAGCTTCATTCTGTTCATTTACATCTACCCGCCGGATATGCTTTTCGTCGATGGCATATTGCATCAGCAGTGTACCTAATCCCTTTCCGCTGGCGGCAGGATGGATGAACAGCGCCTGTACCATGCCATCGCCGATGCCCATGAAACCAGCGATGTTGTCATCATGGTTAATACAATAGACCTCCATAGCAGGCAGATAGGTACCCACCATCTTTTTAAAGTAAAGCAGGTCGGAGGGTGTTAAAAAATGGTGGGTGGCACGCACAGCGGCTTCCCATATAGAGATGAGTTGCGGGTAATGGGCCGGAGACGGCTGGTAGATGTCGGGCATACAATTGTTTTCGAACTTTACAGGTATAGATGTATATAAACGGAGGGCAGCTTATTTATCAAACGCCCTGGTGCTGCTTCCGGTATGAACTGGGGTTCATGCCCCGGTGCTTTTTAAAGATCCTGTTCAGATGGCTTTTGTCCGTGAACCCAAATTCGTCTGCTACCTCATTGATGCGCATGTTACTATGCAAAAGTCTGTTCTCGATCAGTTTTAACTTGTAATGCAGGATGTATTGCTGCATGGATTCCCGGGCATGTTTCCGGAAAAAGTTACTCAGGTAACTTTCAGAAAGGCCGACATGTTTACCTATTTCATCCGCTTTTAGTTTGTCGGGTGAATAGATGTTTGACTGAATATATTCAAGGATATCTATCAGCTTCTGATCGGTTGATTCACTGACAGTTTCGGGAAAGCGTTCATGTATGTTCCTTGCCACCAGGATCAATAATGTATTTACCAGGGATGTAATGAGATCTTTATGAAATTCATCCTTTTTTAAATGTTCAGTTATCAGGATCTGTATCAGCTGCCTGGCAGCGGTTTTATCGTCTTCTGTTTTCAGGATACAGCCGGGTTCATGCCGGGCATTTTCAAGTATGGTCTCCAGCCGTTCAGAGAGCTTGTTCCCCGCTTTGGCGCCACTTATAAAACTGGTGTTGAGCCGGATAAAGAAAAACTGCGTAGGCGTCTCTATTTTGAATATATGGGCATCGTTCGGCGCGACCACGAAAAGGTGACCGGGTTTATAAGACACTTCTACCTCGTTGATACATTGTTTGCCGGTGCCGGAGACAACATACACCAGTTCAAAGAAAGTATGCGAATGGGCACCTCTCGGGCATTCATCAGGTACTTCTTTCAGTACCAGTTCAAATGGTTCCCTTAAATGATCTTTCTGCATGTCGTAAAAGTACACCTTTTCAGTGTGAAATGACAACCGTTGATATACCCTATTGTCGGAGCTTTGTATTCGAAAAACAATAAATCTGTACACAATGAAAGCGTTATTATTAGAGCAGTACAATACTCCGTTTAAACTGACAGAAGTAGCGAAACCTGTACCTGGAAAAGGAGAAGTATTGGTAAAGATAGCGGCCAGCGGTGTCAATCCGCTGGACCTGAAGATAAAGGCTGGTGCTGCGGGCCATGCCCAGACGAAGCTACCGGCCATTCTGGGTATAGACCTGGCAGGCACCGTTGAGGCACTGGGCGAGGGGGTAACCGGTTTCAAACCTGGTGATGCCGTATATGGTATGACGGGCGGTATCGCTGGTATTCCTGGTTCACTGGCGGAGTATGCCGCAGTGGATGCCAGGTTGATCGCGCATAAGCCCTCCAATATTTCTTTTAAAGAGGCGGCGGCGTTACCGCTTATTTTTATCACCGCATGGGAAGGATTGGTGGACAAGGCGCACGTGAAGGAGAATGATACCGTGCTGGTACAGGGAGGCGCTGGTGGCGTAGGGCATATTGCCGTGCAGCTGGCGAAGGCATATGGTGCGCAGGTATTTGCCACCGCATCAGCCGGTGATGCAGATTATATAACGCAGCTTGGCGCGACCCCGATAGATTATAAGGTTTACGACGCAGACCGGTGTGTAAGGGAGTATAGTGATGGGAAGGGTTTTGATATTGTTTACGACACTGTTGGTGGCAGCAGTATCGATGAGTCATTTCTGGCGGCAAAGCGATATACAGGGCATGTATTGACGATACTTGGCTGGGGAACGCATAGCCTGGCTCCCCTATCTTTTCGCAGTGGTACCTATTCAGGCGTATTTACGCTTTATCCGCTGATATCCGGTGAGTACCGGGAACATCATGGAGCTATCCTGAAAGAGGCAACAAAGCTGATCGAAGCGGGTAAAATTAAGCCACTGGTTGATCCGGCAGACTATTCACCTGAAACGATCGCTGAGGCCTATAGCGCCATTGAGAACCGTACTAACAGGGGCAAAGTGGTAGTAACGATCAGTTAGTTCGTTTCCCCGCATACATCTATTCCCGACACTACACTCATACCGGTGAGTTTTTCAGACGAAGCGTTACCGCCCGGCCACCGGTCTGATCTCCATACAAACAGGGTGCTTAATGGTCACTTTAAGGGCACCAAAAGGGCACTTCAATATCCCGGGGATATTGAAGTGCCCTTTTGGTGCCCTTAAAGTGACTATAGCGTAAGCCGATCAGACACAGTTGAAACACTGAACAGATGCTATAGACAATACAGGTATTGTACTACTTAACTTAGTATTTTTTAAATCCCGCCATTACTTGCCGGAAGAAACGGATGGACACAAGTTATTACGTATCAATCCATCAAAGCAGAGCCTGCTAATAAATGGTGACAATGCACCTGCTTGGTTGACTTAATCAACTGAATCTAAATATGCTCTACATTACGTATTTAATAAAGCTAAAAATTCACTAATACAATAAAAAGAATATTTGTACCTTTGAAAGGTTGTGTAGAACGACTACACCTATGCCTAACAAATAACATAATCCCTATGAGTTACGTCTTGTTACAGGGCACTTCTAACGATGTGGAACGTATAGAATTGCAGGATTGCCCTAAATGTAAACACGGTGTGCTGGAAGACAGGTTACCCCGTGGTTTCTTCGCTAAATATTTCCTCGGTTTTTTACCCTTGCGTAAGTACATCTGCTACTCTTGTTTAAAGACCAGCTATGTGTTACACAAGCCTAAAAAAGAGAAAGTGCATGTTGAAACACCGTTACCGGTTGTAAGACCCGAACGTGTGGCTATACCGGCACACTAACTGTGGAATAACGTAAAAACATATATTTTTTTTGTAGTAAAGATTACCCGGTGCTGACCCTGGCACCGGGTATTTTTATTTCAGATAATCTGTGTTGTTCATAATTGAAGAAAAATGAATTTGTAGAAATCTTTATTTGTTAATCCTTTTCCTTTAAATATAACGGCTGAGCTTCGTCTTCTGAAAATTCTGAAACAAAGGCATCTATGTTATTGTTATAAAACGCAGTGTGGTTGAAAACCGGGAAGGTCTGACTTTGGTATAGTGTTTGTTTCAACTGTTTCGCAGCATAACTGTTCACAAGCAAAAACTTTAAAGTCTGCTCACAACACCTTTAGAGTATACCAAACGAGTCAACTGACATGCCATGAAAGACTCATTACTTCGTGTTGTTATTACTATGTTTCTGAAGAGCGCCCACGTTAAATGGCCATCGTCACTACGCTATTATAATGCGTTTGGATACATGCGTGTCTGTGATGTTATGAATTATCATTGCGTATAACTACGTAATATTTGATATTGATTATTTTACTATTCCACGATACTGAAAGAAAGGCACTAACACCGAAAGCACGGATATACGCTGTATGGAAAATTTATGTAAATCGATGAGCTTCTAATATGATGGAATATTAATATTAGAGTTAAAAACATTTGGTCAGACTCATCTATAAACCGGGTAAAATTTAATATTATGTATTTATTTTGCACGCAGGTTAAAACATAATCTACTGAAAAACATATTGTTTGAGAGATTCCAGCGGTTGATGAAAAACTATTGATACAAGTTTTAACCTTATCTAATTAAACTGATGACTAAAAGATCATGGATTACCCCGTCCTGGCTGATTTTGTTGTTAGACCTTGGGTGTTCGATTGTTGCAATGAGCCTGGCTTTCCTGCTTAGGCTTAACTTTAACATCGAAGACTTTGGTCGATACCCCATGCAGGATATCGTGCTTGTTGTAGTGAGCGTGAATTTATTGCTGTCGCTCTTGTTTCGTACCTACATGGGTATCGTACGTTATACGAGCATGGCCGACATAGGACGTATATCATGCGTCAGCCTCATAAGCGCCGTCATATACTACAATGTCAATGTCGCAGCTGTCGCATATACCAGAGAGAATATGTTTCCGCTGTCTGTCATTGCTATCAACTTCTTCATTAATACTTTCTTCCTTTTATCCTACAGACTGTTTGTCAAATGGGTCTTCCGCTATTACAGCCGCTATGGTGTCATTAATAAAACAAAGGCCGTCATCTATAATGCCGGACACTCTGGTCTTATGGTGCGTAAGGCTATCCATGAAGACCAGACGGGGAATATCCGCATCGCGGGATTCCTTGATGATAAACTAACGCGCACAGGCAAACGCCTGGACGGTCTCCCCATCTTCAGTACGCGCCGTGACTCGCTGGAAAAGCTGGTCAGACAGGAGAAGATAAAACTTCTCATCGTGGCAGATGAAACGCCCGATACACAATTGCTGAACAATCTTGTAGACAACTGCTTTGCCCTGAATATTAAGGTACAGAAAGTCTTACCCGTGAACAAATGGATCAATGCCGGCTGGAGCCCCGCCAAACTACAGGATATTAAAATTGAAGATCTGCTGGACAGGTCAGTGATTAACATAAATAATGAACAGGTAAGCAGAGAAACAAGAGGTAAGGCCATCCTGGTGACCGGCGCCGCCGGATCAATTGGCAGTGAACTGGTCAGACAACTCGCCAAACTCAGCCCGTCCGTGATCCTGATGTGCGACAAGGCGGAATCTCCGTTGCATGAACTTGAATTGGAAATGGCAGAACTGCACCCGGGTGTCACCGTCGTTCCCTACATCGCTAACATCTGCGACAGGATCCGTATGCAGCAGCTGTTTGAAGTGTATGAACCTGCAGTAGTATATCACGCCGCTGCCTATAAACATGTGCCAATGATGGAGAAGAACCCCTCTGTCGCTGTACTCAATAATGTACTCGGCACAAAGATGTTATCGGAGCTCTCCGTGGAATTTGGTGTGGAGAAATTTGTAATGGTCTCTACTGACAAGGCGGTCAATCCGACTAATGTTATGGGGGCTTCCAAAAGGATCGCAGAGATCTTTACCCAGTCCTACAACACACACGTTAACCGTCAGTTTAAAAAGACCGGCCCTGTATACAGTACGCCTCCCACCAGGTTTATCACCACCAGGTTTGGCAACGTGCTTGGCTCAAACGGATCTGTTATCCCACG
The DNA here is from genome assembly GCF_010093065.1 of Chitinophaga agri. Lineage (NCBI taxonomy): Bacteria > Pseudomonadati > Bacteroidota > Chitinophagia > Chitinophagales > Chitinophagaceae > Chitinophaga > Chitinophaga agri. The sequence continues at coordinate 279,284 of NZ_CP048113.1, forward strand.
CTTTAAACAACAACTGGAAAAAGGTGGTCCGCTCACGGTTACCCACCCCGATATCACCCGTTACTTTATGACCATTCCCGAGGCTTGTCAGCTGGTACTCGAAGCTGGCGCGATGGGACAGGGCGGAGAGATATTCGTCTTTGATATGGGGCAACCAGTGAAGATCGCTGAACTGGCCAGTAAAATGATCCGTATGAGTGGCAGAGAGCCTGGTGTAGATATACAGATCGTCTATACAGGACTAAGGCCCGGTGAAAAACTATATGAAGAACTGCTGAACACTGCTGAAAATACACTGAGTACTTACCATGAAAAGATCATGATAGCAAGAGTGCGGGAGTACGACTTTGTTGAAGTAAATGAAGAAATTGAAAAACTGATCGCTTCTGCCCAGAAGCATTATATCACGCCGACAGTTGCATTGATGAAGCAGCTGGTGCCGGAATTTATCAGCAAGAACTCTACGTACGAGCAGCTAGATAAAGACAAGATCAAGTTATAATATTCCTCTTAATAAAAAACAGATCCAGCCCGCCAGCTCAATTTTGGTGCGCAGGAAGGAAAAGTATTTAAATATTCGTTTTTCTAATGAGAATTATTAACTACGAGAATTATTGCAGTAAACCCTTCAGATCATTACTCCATTTATCGGGAGCCATTCTTTCTTTGTGTCTGTTCGCTTGTTCAACACCGAAGAATATCACCTACTTCCAGGATATGGCTGATACAGCGAGATTAAGATCCGTATCACAGGCAGAATATTATACTCCCACTATTCAGCCGGATGATATCCTGCAGGTTACTATCCAGACATTGGACCCTACCGCTACCGCATTGTTAAACCAGAACGCGACTGCCTCATGGCCGGTAGCAGGTGGCAATACCAACAGTGCAGTACCCGGCGGCACGCCCGTCGGTAACAATGTAACAGGCTATCTCGTCGATAAGAACGGATATGTCATATTACCGCTTATCGGAAAGGTATTAGTAAAGGATAAGACAACGGATAAGGTCCGTGATGAAATAAATACCAAAGCGGCTGAATACTACAAAGACCCGATCGTCAATGTTCGCTTTGCGAATTTTAAAGTGACTGTCTTAGGTGAAGTGAACCGCCCTTCCACTTATGTAATGCCTAATGAAAAAGTCACCTTACTCGATGCAATCGGTATGGCTGGAGACCTCACGATATATGGCAAAAGAGAGAACGTGCTGCTCGTCAGAGAGAACGGAAAGAACAAAGATTTTATCCGTTTTAATCTCAATGACAGCCATACCTTCTCTTCTCCGTATTTCTACCTCCATCAGGGCGATGTGGTATATGTCGAGCCAAACAAATATAAAGTGGCTTCACAGGACATTTCGCAGGTCAGGAAATGGTCGCTCATTACAGCAGGCCTGACACTATTGATTGTAATTGTTTCGAGAGTTAACTTTTAAATGTTACGACATGCAGAACGGTGCGCATATAAATGGAGGCGGACAACTAAACGGATCACCTGTATCTGAAGGGTTGACTGATGGTGGTATCAACCTCCGTAAGATGGTGGATAAATTATTTACTTACTGGAAGTGGTTTGTACTCTGTATCGGCCTGGGCATCTTCTTGTCCTGGCTGTTCATGCGGTACGCCGCACCGGAATATAAAGTGAATGCCAAAATACTGGTGCAGGACGATAAGAAAGGATCTTCGTCCGGTGGAATGGAAGTACTTCAGCAGCTCGAACTGTTTAATACCAAAAGCAGCGTGGATAATGAAATCGAGATCCTTAAATCCCGCTCACTGATGCAGAAGGTCGTACAGGAACTGCAGCTGAACGTAACACTCTTTGCAGAAGGACGCGTGAAAGAAAGTGAGATCTTCAGAGAATCTCCTTTTGTTGTTAAATGGCTGTCAATGGAAGATTCTGTTAAACCTGTACGCTACACCCTGCAACAGGAAGCCGGTAAAATAAGGTTGACAAAAAAGAACTTCAGCCGTACCATCTCCTCCGGCGATACCATGCATCTCACCGAAGGTGTTGTCAAAATTGATCTGAATCCTGCATTCCCCAGCGGAGAGGATAAGTACCACATGAACATCACTTCCGTCGATAAAGCAGTGGCGGCCTTTCAGAAAATGGTCAGCATCAGCATTCCAAATAAACAGGTCAGTACCATTGACCTCACCCTGAATACCCGGGTGCCATCCAAGGGGGAAATGATCCTGAACAAACTTGTGGACGCGTACCTGAGGGCCAGTATTGAGGATAAGAACCGCATTGCTGACAGTACCATTGCTTTTATAGATAACCGACTGGTGATCGTCAGCCAGGAACTGAGTGGTGTCGAAAAGGATATCGAGCACTTCAAACAGGCCAATGAACTGGCCAATATAGACGAACAGGCTAAACAGCTGGTAACCGGAAGCGGCGATTTTAACAGGCAGCTGACCGAACAGCAGGTGAAGCTGAGCGTTGTGGAATCGCTGGCGCAGTACCTTGGAGACGATAAGAACACCAAACGGGTTGTGCCGTCTTCTCTCATTGTGCAGGACCCTACTTTCGTAGGACTGGTAGAAAAGTATAATACCCTACAGATGGAAAGGGAAAGACTGCTGATGTCCAGTACAGAGTCCAATCCACTGGTGAGGAACCTTGACCAGCAGCTGGCCGGATTGCGGGGAGACCTGCGCACGAACATCGGCTCTGTAAAGACCGGTATCCAGATCAGCATCAATGAACTGGAGAACCGCCAGGGAGCACTTAACCAGAAAATACGTGCCGTACCTGCCAAAGAAAGGGTATTCCTGGATTTCTCCCGCCAGCAGGCTATCAAACAGGACCTGTACCTGTTCCTGCTGAAGAAACGTGAGGAATCAGCTATTTCCAAATCATCCAATATGGCAATAGCCAGGGTCATTGATGCGGCGAAAAGTGATGCAGGACCATTTAAGCCTAAAAAATCACTTATCTACCTCGTAGGGATCATTCTGGGTGTTGCGGTGCCCTCCATCGTCATCTACCTTATGGAATTGCTCAATACGCGTATCCGGAACAGAGATGACATCACCAATAATACCAATGTCCCTATCCTGGGTGAGATCGGACACTCCGATGAAAAGAATATGGTGGTGCTCAATTCCAATACCCTCACACCAGTAGCCGAGCAGTTCCGTGCTATTCGTACCAACCTGCAGTTCATCCTTACCGGGCAAAAAGATAAGGTCATCCTGCTGACGTCCAGCATGAGTGGTGAAGGGAAGTCATTCGTTGCCAGTAACCTGTCCATGATCCTGGCAATGTCTGGGAAAAAGGTCGTGCTGATGGAAATGGACCTTCGTAAGCCGAAAATCTCTGAATACCTGGGGCTGACCAATCACACCGGTTTCAGTACCTACGTGATAGGAAAGTCCAGCCTGGAGAGCATCATAAAACCTTCCGGTATCCATGACAACTGCTGGGTGATCAGTTCCGGCCCTATTCCACCGAATCCGGCAGAACTCCTGTTGCAGGAACAGACAAAACGCCTCTTCGATGAACTACGTTCCAGGTTTGATTTTATCCTCGTGGATACGGCGCCTATTGGTCTCGTTACGGATGCGCAGTTACTGGCTAACTATGCAGATGCAACGCTTTACCTGATCAGACAGGGGCACACCTTCAAGGAGCAGCTGAAGATCTCCAAAGAACTGTATGAGCTGCGGAAGATGCCAAAGATCAACATCATTGTCAATGACGTAAAACGAGCTGCCGGAAGTGGTTATGGCTATGGCTACGGCTATGGCTATGGCTATGGATATAACATGTCACCACGTAGAACACTTGTGTCCAGGATTAAGAAGTCCCTTGTCAACAAATAACAGCAAAACATATCGGAGATGGAATTAAAGAACAAAAGAGTGCTGGTAACAGGGGCGGATGGCTTCATAGGAAGTCACCTGGTAGAGCGGTTATTGGAAGAAGGTGCTATCGTCAAGGCCTTTGTCTATTATAATTCATTTAATAGCTGGGGGTGGCTGGATACATTCCCGCCGGAAAAGCTGGACCGTATTCAGGTATTTGCCGGTGACATCCGTGATCCGAATGGTGTGCGCACGGCTATGAAAGACATTGATGTGGTTTTTCACCTGGCTGCACTGATCGCTATTCCATTTAGTTATCATTCCCCTGATTCGTACATCGACACGAATGTGAAAGGGACGCTGAATATCGTACAGGCGGCCAGAGACCTGAACATTGCCCGCGTACTGGTAACCTCTACTTCTGAGGTATATGGTACAGCGCAATACATTCCGATAGATGAGAAACATGCCCGGCAGCCACAGTCGCCCTATTCTGCTTCCAAGATCGGTGCAGACTGTATAGCGGAATCTTTTTACAGAAGTTTTGATCTGCCACTGACCATCGTAAGGCCCTTTAACACCTATGGCCCGAGACAGTCAGCCAGAGCGGTCATTCCTACCATCATCACGCAACTGCTGAACGGAAAGGAAGCCATCAAACTGGGCGATACCACACCAACCCGCGATCTGCTTTTTGTGAAGGACACGGCAAATGGTTTTGTGGAAATAGCGAAGTCAGATGCACTGATTGGACATGATTGCAATATAGCTACACAATCGGAGATCACGATTGCAGAAGTGGCGAATGAACTTATTCAGCAGATCAATCCGGCAGCAATGATCGTTATGGATGATCAGCGGCTGCGTCCTGAAAAGTCTGAAGTGTTCAGACTGTACGGCGCCAATGAAAAGATCCGGACATATACACGATGGGAGCCACAATATACACTGAGTCAGGGTCTTGCGGCGACAATAGGCTGGTTCAGGAAAAAAGAAAATCTGAAACAGTATAAAGCAGAGATATATAACATATGATACATACAGCCAGATTTGACAGGTCGAAAGAATTACAGCAATACTTGAATGCCAATGGTATACAAACCAGACCTTTCTGGGTGCCTATGCACAGATTGCCGGCTTTTGCCAACGATATCTATTATCATTTCAGTGATGTCAGCGAAGATATTTATGCGAACAGTCTGAGTCTGTCGTGTTCAACAAACATCGCAGATGAGGAAATAGAAAAGGTCATATGCAATATTAAAAACTTTTATGACAGGTAAACCTTCGGTCCTGATGGCGGTGTTTGCCCGGCTCACAGAAAAGAATGCTGCTTCTGCAACTGTTATGTCTGCCCACACGCAGGTATCAGCTTATGCGGAGATTGGAGCCGGAAATATCATCGAACCTGTCAGTATCAGGTAAGACATACGCTGGTCAGCCGTGTAAAATCATCAGTAAATGAAGAAAGTTATTATCATAGCAGAAGCAGGTGTCAATCATAACGGCAGCATGGAAAATGCTTTGCGGTTGATCGATGCCGCCGCGGATGCAGGTGCGGATTATGTCAAGTTCCAGACATTTAAGGCGGCACGACTGGTGAGCCGCGAAGCAAAACAGGCGGAATATCAGCAAAGGAACACTGGGCACACGGGAAGCTCGCAGTTCGAGATGCTGCAGAAACTAGAGATCAGTGAAACACAGCACTATGAACTGCAGGCATATGCTACAGAAAGAGGCATTCGCTTTCTTTCCACAGGATTTGACGAAGAAAGCATTGACTTTCTTGATACGCTTGGCATAGACATTTTCAAAGTGCCTTCCGGCGAGATCACCAATTACCCCTATCTGAAGTATATCGCTTCTAAAGGGAAACCAATCATCTTATCGACTGGTATGACCACGCTCGGCGAGATAGAACAGGCCGTTAATGTACTGATAGAGAACGGTATCGCACGCGAAGAGATCCGTATCCTGCATTGTAATACGGAGTATCCCACACCGATGCAGGATGTAAACCTGATGGCTATGCATACAATAAAGACGGCTTTTGGCACTGGTGTTGGCTATTCTGATCATACAACGGGTATTGAAATACCTATAGCTGCCGTGGCACTTGGTGCCGAGATCATAGAAAAGCATTTCACGCTGGATAAAGAAATGGACGGCCCTGATCATAAGGCTTCGCTTGATCCGGTAGAGCTGCGGCAGATGGTGACTGCCATCAGAAATGTTGAACAGGCGATTGCTGGCAGCGGGTTTAAACAACCCAGTCCCTCGGAGAAGAAGAATATGACGGTGGCCAGAAAAAGTATTCACCTTCGGGTCGACATCTCTCAGGGAACCGTCATCACGGAAGGTGACCTCCTGATGATCCGTCCTGGTGACGGCATATCTCCCTTTGACATGGAGAAAGTGGTGGGTATGAGAGCGGGCAAAGATCTTACTGCATATCATAAACTTACCTGGTCGGACTTTATATGAAGATAGCTATACTGACAAGTTCCGGAGCGGACTACGGCATTTATAAACCCAAAGTCTGCACAGGTGAAAAAGAAAAAAACATTCATTAATGGATCTACTTACCCAAGCATGTATGGCAGACTATAAAAGACATTTGATTGATCAGGATGCTACACTCATGGAAGGGTTGGCACGATTAAATGTGCTTGCCGCAGATACCATCCTTTTTGTAGTAGATGGTGATGAACGACTTGTAGGATCGCTTACCGACGGTGATGTACGCCGTGGTCTGCTTAAAGGACTACAACTGGATAGTCATGTAAGAGACTTTATTGCCAAGCCGCCACGTGTGATACAGAAAGGCAATTATACAGTGGAACAGATCATTGAATACCGGGAGAAAAACCTGCGTATCATTCCGGTGATCGACCATGAGAACCGGATGCATAATATTGTCAACTTCCGCTATCATAAGTCTTACCTGCCAGTAGATGCGATCGTGATGGCAGGAGGAAGGGGAGAACGTTTGAAACCATTGACAGATGAAGTGCCAAAGCCATTATTGAAAGTAGGTGACAAACCTATTATAGAACATAATATAGACAGGTTACTGACTTTTGGTATTGATGACATCTGGATATCTGTGAGGTACCTGGGAGATCAGATCTGCGATTATCTGAAGGATGGGTCCGAAAAGGGTGCCTGTATCGACTATCTCTGGGAAGATGAGCCGCTGGGTACTATCGGGGCGGCGGCCAAAGTGAAGAATGTGACGCATGATTATGTCCTCGTCACCAACTCAGATGTATTGACCAATCTGGATTATGAAGATTTCTTTCTTGACTTTCAGGCCAAGGATGCGATGCTATCAGTCGTAACTATTCCCTACAACGTAGAAGTACCTTACGCTGTACTGGAAACAGAAGATGCACAGGTACGCTCCTTCAAGGAAAAGCCGACCTACACATACTATTCCAACGGAGGCATTTATCTCATGAAAAAAGAGTGTCTGGACCTGATCCCCCGCGATGCTTTTTTTAATGCAACAGACCTCATGGAGAAACTGATCTCTAATGGAGAGAAAGTAGCTTCTTATCCGTTGAGAGGTTACTGGCTCGATATCGGCAAGCATGAGGATTATAAAAAAGCACAGGAAGACATCAAATATATAACATTCTAACCGGATACAGTTCATGTCGATTTTCGTTACAATATGCGCCGGAGGATGCTCCAAAGGAATACCGGGATAGAATATAAAGATGTTGGACGGCAGACTTGATTTCAAATTGTTGTAGTCTTTGAGTGCGACAGTTTTTTTACTAACGGATAACTTTAGAAGGTATGAGTGCTTTTCTTATTCTAATTAACAATGCTCCCCAAATGCCGGTGTATCATACAAAACTGGGAGAGGCGCTTGAGCAGAGAGGACATCAGGTATATTATGCATATAGTGATCATCTGCCTTTCCTGACAGACCATATTTCTCCGGAGGGCAAGAAGGTATTTGTGTTTTCATCTTACTTCAGGGAGCATTATAAGACAGCGGTAGTGCCGGAAAAATATAGAGGGATCAATCTGTGGGAAACGTTTTACGCCGACTATGACCGCTTTTTCGTGAACTACAGGTTTAAGCCCAGGGGACATGGGTATTATGAAGCGCTGATGGCGAATATGGTGTCATTCTTTGATGATATTTTTACTACCTGTAGCATTGATTATTTCATTTATGAGAATATCTCTAACAGCTTCGCGCATGTTTGTTACCAGGTAGGCGCTTTGAATAATGTGGGCTTCCTAGGGTATTGTGTGTCCCGTATGCCCGGGCGGTTTGAGATACAGACGGAACGGTTTAATACCGTGCAGCTGTTCAGTCATGCGTATGACAATGTGGAGATGAGCGAAGTGCCGGAATCAGTGATGAAAGATATTGATACCTACCTGGACAGGTATGAGGAGGACAAGATACCTACCTACCATTCCTTCAGTCATCCGTTGAGTTACAAGACCTCTCTGATCAAAAAATATGTGAGTGGAGAGAAGGTAAGGATGTTTACATCGGGATTTAAATATCTGCGTAAATACGGTGCGGACGTTAAGTACAGCTTTCCTGTACACAATCCGGTAAAGATGTATACTCATTTTTTCTTCCGGCAGCTGAACAGGAAGCTCAAGATCTTTCGTTCCAGGTGGATCTTTGACAAGGTGAAGCCTGAAGGGAACTATTTCGTGTTCCCCATGCAAATGAAACCTGAAAGTTCTACATCCGTATGGGCGAGACATTTTGTTGATGAAATATCACTAATAAAGAATATTGCATTCAATCTGCCTTTCGGCACACTGCTGTATGTGAAAGAGCATTTTGTGAACCTGGGCAATCTGCCATTTGAAGTCTACCAGGAACTGAAGCGCATCCCGAATGTCAGGCTGGTACACCCGCTGGAGCCTAATAAGCCATTGTTACAACATAGTCTGGGCATCATTACCCTGACGAGTACGATGGGGTTTGAGGCATTGATGATGGGTAAAATGGTGGTAGCTTTCGGTGATATTTTCTATAAGAAGCATCCGCTGTGTATTAGCGTAAAAAGCTTTGAGGACCTGTATACTATATTCTCAGCCATAAAGAAGGACAATGGGAAGGTAAGAGATATCAACAGGCGTTTCCTGGCTGCATACTATAACTGTACCTACGAGGGGAATGTCAACTATATCGCTTATGGTTCCTTTGATCCGGAACGATTTACCGTGCCCATGGTGCAGGCGATATCCGCTATCACAGCACGGAAGCAGACCGAGGTGGTACGCGAAGAAGATACATTGGATGTGGTAAATGTGTAATCGGCATGTGGGATAAGATCAAGTTCATATCGCAGAAATACCTGATCATCGGAATCAATTTCCTGTTGCAGTTTGTGCTGTTCCGGCGGTTCGATGTACAGACGGCCGGGATGCTGAACTATGGACGTACGTTGTTTCAGTATTTTGAATATTCCAACATAGGATTACGGAATACGATTGACAGGCGTCAGTTCAGGGATGATAATGCCGTGGCTTCTTTTATAGCATCATCTCGCACGATCAATCTGCTCATCGCCCTGGCCATGGCATTGGTGGTCTTTTGTTTTGAGTTTAGTTACTGGACGTTCCTTTTTCTGCTTTGCGGGGTCTTTTACGCCTATCTCTTTTATGAGAAGGTCTATCTGCGGAATATTCATGAAACAGGCAAATATGTCCGCGTAAGCTTCATTTTTGACCTGGTGCCAGTGATCTTCCTGACCATCGGTGTATGTACCGGTAGTTTACTATATGCCGGATTGTTATTTCTGACCGGATACCTGGTGTTGTTTATATGGTTCCTGTTCAGAGGAAGTTTGCGTAGCCGGTTTGTCGTGGATGTAAGGTATATGAAATCCATCTTCAGGAAGAACCTGAACGAGGGATTTTACCTGTTCCTGTCTACCTTCCTTTACTTCATACTCCTGAGTGGGGATCGGTTCTTTCTAAAGCAGTTCTTTGGTTATGAGGTAGTCGCGCAGGTATCATTTGCCATGTTCTTTTTTAATGCGTTTTCTCCGTTACCTGCCGCGCTGATAGAGATCAGGATGAAGCCATTACTGACGACAGCCAGCAGAAAGGAGTTCATACATTTCTTCCGGTATATATTGCTGATGACACTGGCGTTTATTGGGGTGTTGTTTGTAGCCGGTCCATTCGTCATCCATGTGTTCTTTAGTAAATATGCGCCCATCAGTGGTTTTGTGAATTATTATAGTCTGCTGCTGATCCCGCATGTGTTATTCCAGGTCACCTTTCTGGTATTGTTCAGAAGAGGCCTGCAGCGCGTATTGTTTTACCTGTTAAGTGCAGCGGTGGTATTGTATTTATCATTACTGGCCACATTAGGGGCTTTCATTACAGTGTCTCCGCTGATGCTCATATGGACAGCCAAGATAATAGTGAATATATTTCTGGCAGGCAGTATTATCTACGTGCTGGCCAGGAGGGAGAGCTTTCGGATATTAAGCATAATAAGTAAGTAAATCCTATCGTCTTACATGAAGAACTTTTTCTGGCCCATATTGATCCTTTTGCTGTACATCTTGCAGGCATATGACAAGATGATAGGAGAAGAGTTTGATATTAATTTTTATCTCTTTGGTGTCATTATTTTTTATTCGGCCTACAAGGCTTTTAATGATCCGTACATCTATTCGCTGAATATGTTCTTCTGGATCTTCAACCTGATCTTTCTCGGTTATACGGCTTCCTTTCAGTATCTCACAAATGACTTTCCATGGGGAGGCAGTATGCCGAAAGAGGTGGTGTTTGAAACAAATATTTATATCATTATCGGATTGTCGCTGTACGATTTGGTGTATTCGCTCTATAAGCCACGGATAAAGATCAATAGTCTTTTCGCTATTAATTATCCCAAGTTCAATTTTGCCGTGATTGGAACGATCATTTTTGCAGCCGTATGGTTGTATACCTATTTTACCACGGGAATACAGTTCACGCGGTTTGATCTGGTCGCACAGTCTAAAGCAGCGGATGTAAGTCAGGATCAGGGCTTGCTGGTCGGTATTATCTCACGTTCCCTGCTGGCTTTTTACTGCATATTATGCGTGCATTTTATGCGGCAGCAGAAGATCTCGCCTGTATGGGGGCTGCTGGTTTTAGGATTGACCATACTTATATGTTTTCCAACCACTATCTCCCGCAATTATGCAGGTATCCTTTATCTGGGAATCATTTTAAACTACTTCAGGACATTTAAATGGCAGAAGCTGATACCGCTTTCGTTCATTACGATCTTTATATTATTCTTTCCAATTCTTACGCATGCCCGGTACGACTACTTTACGCTGGATTTCGTACTGAAGAATTATACCACGCTGACTGCCACGGCTTATAAGTCTGGCGACTTCGACGCGTATTCTATGTTCTGTCGCTCGGTGAATTATGTGGAGCAGCATGATCTTACCTATGGCAGACAGCTGATGGGGGCGCTGTTGTTCTTTGTGCCAAGAAGCATGTGGCCTGCCAAACCTTTCGGTAGCGGATATTTTGTTGGCGATAGCCATGGGCTGGGCTTCCTCAACGTATCCTGTCCGTTTATGGCGGAAGGGTTTATCAACTTCGGACTGATCGGTACGTTACTATTCATATTATTGCTGGCATTGCTTTCCCGGTATATGGACCAGTTCTACTGGACCAATATTAGCAGGGGGAACCTTCATAATTTCTGGATTGTGTTGTACCCTTCGCTGATCGGGTCGTTCATATTCGTGCTACGCGGAGATCTGCTATCGTCGATGGCGTACACCACCGGATTACTGGCATCCGCGCTGGTATTTCATTGTATACTGAAATTTATGTTAAAAGGCACATGATTTGACTTCATTAACGCAAAACCTCCAGTATGAATAAAAAGCTTGTTGAACGTTTTACTGCTGTGCTTTTGATGATTAGCGGACTGCTTTGGGCGGGTGACCTGCCGGCCAAAAGTATCAGGATCTATGTATCTGTGAATGGCAGTGATAGTAATAACGGCAGTACCGCAGGAAGTGCTATGCAGACAATTCAGGCTGCCATAGATAAAGCGCAGTCCTTGTCGCTGGACAAGCAGGATGCTGTGACGATCTTGCTGCAACAAGGTGTTTATTATATCAGTAAACCGATTGTCATCTCGAAGTCTCTACCTGGAGGAGCTTCACTGACAATTACCAGTGAAGGTGGAGAGGTGCGTATTTCTGGTTTCAGGCGGATTGAGCGCAATAAAATTAAAACAGGCGGGCAGTATTGGGAGATAGATGTCAGTGGTGAATCTTCTTTTGTGAGTCAGCTGAAAGTCAATGAAAGGATTGCTCCACAGTCAGTATATCCGGATAATGACTGGTTGTACTTTAAAGGAGTTACGCAAAAGCTGCTGAAGCAACGGAAGAATGTAAATCTGTTATCAGATTCTGCTGTGCAGACGCTGAGTGTAGATGATAATGTGACAAAGCCACTGAAAGGGCAATATAGTAACCTTGCTGAGATACAAATACTTAACAAATGGCATTTTATAAGGCGCCCTGTTAACAATGTGTCGAACGCGCAATTGTCTGTAGTGGGGCAGGAGATGGTGCCTTATTCTCCCTGGAAAACAGGTACCCGCTATCAGATCGTGAATAGCACAATGGGGATGAGTGCAGGCAGATGGATGTATGATAAGGTGGCGCACAAGATCTATTATAAGCCAGCGCCTGATGAAACTGCTGGCAGCACCGCTTTTTATATACCCGTCACTGATGAATTGCTATTGGTCAGGGGAAGCGGTGCGAATAGTCTGGTCAGCAATGTATATATCAGCAATGTCACTTTTGAAGGCGCCGGATTTGATGTGTCGGATAAGGGATTGCAGCCCCAGCAAGCCGCTTCGACCTATGGTGCAGCCATAGAAGTAGGGTATGCCCGCAATATACAGTTCCTGAACTGTGCATTTACTGCTATCAGCGAGAATGTGTTGTGGCTGAATGAATGTGTCTATAATTCGCTGATAGATGGTTGCTACTTCAACGAGTTTGGTATGGGGGCTATCCGGATCGGGGAACCCAAGCCCAATGGAAACGGCGTGAAATTACCTGTGACAGCTTTTAATACGGTAAGCGACTGTATTATTCAGAATGGTGGTAAACTGAATGCTGCTGGTGCGGGAATAGCGGTTTTTCAGTCGCATGATAATAAGATCATTAACAATGAAGTGTCTGATCTGTATTATACCGGTGTAACTGTAGGGTGGACATGGGGTAAAGGAAAGAGCTATGCGACAGGCAATCTTATTGCCGGTAACATTATACATCATATTGGTAAAGGAGTGCTCGACGATCTGGGTGGTATTTATATGTTGGGTAATAGTTCCGGTACTGTGATAAGAGATAATATCATCCATCATATCTATAGCTACGACTATGGGGGTTGGGGGATATACCTTGATCAGGGATCAGCAAATATTAAAGTAACAGGTAACCTGGTTGTAAATACGAAAAGCGGTGGATACTTTCAGAGCATTTTATCAGACAATATAGAAGTCGCCAATAACATCTTTGCCAATGCAGATATCAATCAGCTGCAGCTGGCCGTTGTCACGGCGCCTGTGCCGGATACATTTCTATCGTTTCATGATAATATCATCGTGAGGAAAACCGGAAAATGGTTCTATGGTAGCTGGGGAGCGAAGATCATTCTTTTTAATAACAACACATTTTACTCGGATGCCAGGGCACCGGAGGATAATTCCGTATACGTGAAGCGGTATTCGTCGCCGGAGTACAGGTCCAAATTTATTAAAGTTCCTGACCTGTCCATTTTTGATAAGGATAATTACGTAATGGCGGATATCAGTCAGATGATGGGGGTACTGAATATAAAGCGATCATTTGCAGCAGGAACAAAGGATAATAAATGGTCCGGTAAGACGAATTCCCGAAATGGTAGTTACTACAGCAGGTTTAATGAGCGCATGAGAAAAACGACCTTATTCAGGGAAAATCAGGTGGGACTATGACAGTTACTGAACGACACAACTTTTCGCAGGAATGAAGATATTTATTAACGCCCATAACCTCCGGTTTGGTGGAGGAAAGACTGTCGGGTTTAACCTGATCAACTATTACATAGCCAATCCTGCTGTGTCTGAAATTATGATTGTCGCTCCGGCTGGGTATGGTTACGAGCGCTTTCAGGGAGTGGATAGCAGGACGAGTATCTATTTTTTGCCAGCCATCTTCAATACATCTGTATTTAAGATCATATCGAATTATGTTGTACTGCCGTTACGAATTGCGCTTTCACGCACGGACTTTGTCCTAAGCCTGGGCAACGTCGCCGTGCCGACATTGAAACCACAGTTCCTGCTGATACATCAGGCCTATCTGGCCTACCCCGAAAGTATTGTATGGGACAGGCTCAGACAGAGCGACCGGAAGTTTTACAGGTATATCAGGAATATGCTCAGATTGGTAAAAGCGAATCTGAAATATCCTACAGTATATGGTGTACAGACAAACACCATGAGAAAGCGGATCAGTAGTATTTACAAGATCCCGAAGGAGGATATTCATGTCATACCCAATGCTGTATCGTTCACCAGTTTTAAAAAGGGACGGGCAGGTAGTACGGCCGTGAAGGGACACCAACAGATCAGACTATTGTTCCTGAGCAAATACTTCCCTCACAAGAATTTCGAGATACTTTTTAAGGTGGGACTGGAGATCGTGAGCAGAGGGTTGCCCATCCGGATATCCGTTACGATCGACGAAGAGGAGAATGAGGGCAGCAAAAGATTCATTGAAACGATCAAGGCGATGGGGTTACATGAGGTGATCATCAACAAAGGGAATGTCCGGCTGGAAGAGATCGCTGCTGCATATGACGAGCATGATGGACTCTTCCTGCCTACTTTGCTCGAATCATTTTCAGGTTCCTACATAGAAGCGATGTATTTCAGTCGACCCATCTTTACAAGTGATATGGACTTTGCCCGTGAAGTATGCAGGGACGCGGCTTATTATTTTAATCCGCTTGACGAAGAGGACATCATTTATTGTATTACCGCTGCGTATGACAACAGGACCGAAATGGCGCGTAAGGTGGAGGCCGGAAGCCGGATCGTGGCACAATCCTATTCCTGGGAGGATATAGGGAGATTTATCGATACCAATGTATTAAAGCTGAAATAATATTCCCGTTCATTATTGAAATTGAAAATTATGTTCAAAGACAAATGTTTACTAATAACAGGAGGGACCGGCTCATTTGGCAATGCCGTGCTAAAGAGGTTCCTCAATACCGATATCGGAGAGATCCGTATATTCAGCAGAGATGAAAAGAAGCAGGATGATATGCGTAATCTTCTTCGCAGCGATAAGGTGAAATTTTACATGGGTGATGTACGCGATTTCAGAAGTATCGATAATGCGATGGATGGTGTTAACTACGTATTCCATGCAGCTGCCCTGAAGCAGGTGCCATCCTGTGAGTTCTATCCTATGGAGGCAGTCAGGACCAATGTCCTGGGAACTGAGAATGTAGTGGAAGCCGCGATCAAACATAAAATAGAAAAACTGATCTGCCTGGGCACAGATAAAGCGGTGTATCCCATCAATGCAATGGGTATTTCCAAGGCGATGATGGAGAAAGTGGCTATCTCTAAAGCCCGTTTACATACACGTCCGTTGATCACCTGTACAAGATACGGGAATGTGATGGCCAGCAGGGGGTCGGTTATTCCGCTGTTCATTTCACAGATCAAAAGTGGAAAGCCCTTAACGATCACTGACCCGGAAATGACGCGATTTATGATGTCGCTGAGTAATGCGGTGGAGCTGGTATTATTCGCTTTTAACAACGCCAACCCGGGTGATATATTTGTACAGAAAGCCCCCGCTTCTACAATAGGTCAGCTGGCAAGGGTATTACTGGATATATTCAATGCCAGCAATGAAATAAAGGTCATAGGTACCAGACATGGAGAGAAACTGTATGAGACCCTGCTGACCCGCGAAGAGTTTGGTAAAGCGGAAGATATGGGAGATTTCTACCGCATTGCCGCAGATGACAGAGACCTGAATTATGCTAAATATTTTTCTGAAGGTAACCAGGAAATAGCAGCGGCACAGGACTATCATTCACACAATACATACCGGCTAAGTGACGAGGAGCTGAAAGATATGCTGCTGAATCTTGATTATGTACAGGAACAACTAAACGTAGATCATGAGCGATACAGTAACGCTTATTAACGGTAATGTCTTTTCAGATGAGAGAGGAACCCTGCGGTTTGTTAATGACTTTTCCTTTCCTGATGTAAAGCGTTTTTATCAGATCATACATCCTTCTACGGCTACCATACGTGCGTGGCAGGGCCATCGGGTAGAGCACAAATATTTCTACGTTGTCAGCGGCACTTTTGCTGTTGCATGGGTGAAGATAGATGACTGGGACCATCCTTCTCCGGCGCTGGAAGCAGCGTATAAAGTACTTACTGCGAACAGCCCGGCGGTATTGAGCGTGCCACCAGGGTATGCAAACGGACTGAAGGCGCTGGAACCGGATTCGGTACTGATGATCTATTCTAATCTGACACTGGAGGGCTCCGCGAATGACCGCTGGTCGTTCAATCCCGCCTGGTGGCTGGACTGGGAAGCGCTCAGCGTAAAGACAGCGACCATTTAAATACTATCAACGATATGAAAAAAGTAGGTATCAGCGGGCAGCAAGGATTTGTGGGGAGTTACTTATATAACAGGCTGAGTCTGTTGAAAGACGACTATCAGCTTGTACCATTTGAGAGAGCATTTTTCGACCATGAAGACCAGCTTTCGGCATGGGCCGGACAGTGTGATGTCATCGTGCATCTGGCAGGAATGAACCGTCATGACGATCAGCAGGTGATCCATGATACGAATATCAGTCTGACGGAACGACTGATCAGCGCTATTAAAAAGGCCGGAAACAGTCCGCACCTATTGTTCTCTTCCTCTACACAGGAAGAACGCGATAACCTGTACGGACGCTCAAAAAAAGCAGCCAGAAATATACTGAAGGAATGGGCTGATGCACATAACGCGCGGTTCACAGGACTCGTGATACCGAATGTATTCGGGCCGTTTGGGAAGCCTTTTTATAATTCGGTGGTGGCGACTTTCTGCTACCAGTTATGCAATGGTGGTGAGCCGAAGGTTGATCAGGATGGCTTGTTAAAACTGATCTATGTAGATGAATTGTGCGATGAGATCATCAGCTGCATCCGCGGAGAGAATAATGATGCGTTAAAAGAGATCAGCGCAACCAAGGAATGTCATGTTTCAGAAATACTGGCATCACTACGGGAATTTAAGGCTTTGTATCTTGACAGGGGGATATTCCCCAAGTTGTCGGACAGGTTCAGCGTACAGCTGTTCAATACCTTCCGCAGTTTCATCGATCATGGTACTTATTTCCCGGTAGCTTTTAAACAGCATACAGATGAAAGAGGAGCCTTTGTGGAGCTGGTAAAACTTGAGCAGGGGGGACAGGTATCTTTTTCAACAACCGTGCCTGGTATTACCCGCGGTAATCATTTCCACACCAGGAAGATTGAGCGCTTTGCAGTGATCAAAGGCAAGGCCACTATTCAGTTACGGAGGTATAATACAGATGAGGTTATGAACTTCGAGCTGGATGGGGCATCACCTGCCTATGTGGACATGCCTGTATGGTATACACACAACATTAAGAACACAGGAGAAGAAGATCTATATACAATATTCTGGATCAATGAATTTTTTGATCCCCAGGATGCAGACACCTATTTCGAAGTTGTTTAAATAAAAACGTAGGACACGTCAATATGAGCCAGACTTTAAAAAAGCTGAAAGTACTCACTGTAGTTGGTACAAGACCGGAAATAATACGCTTGTCAAGAGTATTGGCAAAGCTGGACGAATCAGTTGCGATAGAACATGTGCTCGTGCATACCGGACAGAATTATGACTACGAATTAAATCAGATCTTCTTTGAAGACCTGGGACTGAGAAAGCCGGATCATTTTCTGGAGGCTGCAGGTAAGACAGCGACAGAAACGATTGGCCAGATCCTAATCAAAATAGACCCGATACTGGAGGCTGAGCAGCCGGATGCCTTCCTGGTACTAGGAGATACCAATAGCTGCCTTTGTGCGATCCCTGCCAAGAAAAGACGCATTCCTATTTTCCACATGGAAGCAGGTAACCGCTGTTTTGACCAGCGGGTGCCTGAAGAGACCAACAGGAGAATAGTGGATCATATCAGTGATATCAATCTCACTTACTCTGATATAGCAAGAGAATATCTGCTCAGAGAGGGACTACCACCTGACCGGGTCATCAAGACAGGCAGCCCGATGTATGAAGTACTCCATCATTATATGCCGAAGGTAAAACAGTCAGATATTTTGCAAAGGCTGACACTGACACCACAGCAGTACTTTGTGGTATCCGCGCATCGGGAGGAGAATATCAACTCGGACCGCCATTTCGAAGCCCTGGTAACAACGCTGAATGAAGTGGCGCGGTTGTTTAAGCATCCGGTCATCGTATCAGCACATCCACGTACACGTAAAATGATCGACGCACAGCAGATCACGTTTGATCCGCTGGTGAAGCTGATGAAACCAATGGGGCTGAGTGATTATATCGCTTTACAGATGAACGCAAAGGCGGTGTTGTCAGATAGTGGAACTATTTCGGAAGAGTCTTCCATTCTGAATTTTCCGGCGCTCAACATCAGGGAGGCACACGAAAGGCCGGAAGCGATGGAAGAGGCATCCGTGATGATGGTGGGACTGAATCCCGAAAGGATCCTGCAGGGGCTCGCACAACTGGATGCGACTCACAAAGCGCAACGTTTGTTCCGGGAAGTGGCTGATTACAGCATGCCGAACGTATCGGATAAGGTAGTCAGACTGATCATTTCATATACAGACTATGTAAAGAGAACTGTCTGGAAAAACCTCGATTGATATGAAGGAAAAGACATTGTGGGTATTAACAGAATTATTTTATCCTGAAGAGACATCGACTGCCTACATCATGACGCAGATCAGCCGGCATGTTGCCAACAGCCGGCATGTACACGTCATCTGCGGACCAGCAGCTTATCAGCAGTCACGCATCACAGGAGAAGGAGCTGACCTGAGTCGTCTTCAGATCACGCGTGTCAATGCCGGGAATTTCAATAAGGATAAGCTGATGCAACGCGTCCTGAAGCTGTTGCTGCTAAGTTGTAAGTTGGCATATGCGCTTTTCCGGCGGGCAAAAAGTGGTGATGACGTACTGCTCGTAACAAATCCGGCGCCACTGCTGGTCATGGCTTCCTACATCTGTAAATGGAAAAAGCTCAGATGTTATACCATTGTGCATGATGTTTTTCCCGAAAATCTTGTAGCGGTTAGTCTGATTAAAAAGAAGAGTATCGCTTATAAGCTGCTGAAACGCATATTCGATAAAGCCTATAGCAAGATGTCTGTTTTACTGGTGATTGGCAGGGATATGAAGGCATTGTTTGAGCAGAAGTTAAATGCCTACAGGCGAAAACCTGAGATCTGTATCGTGGAAAACTGGGCAGATATAGACAGTATAATACCAGAAAGCCGGGATAAGAATACACTTGTCCGGCAGCTAGACATTCATAACCGTATTATCTTCCAGTTTGCAGGCAACCTGGGCAGGGTACAGGGATTAGAGGAGTTATTTGCGGTGATCAGAGAGGTACGTAATCCGGTGCTGCATTTTATGTTTATAGGAGAGGGAGCTATGAAGCAGGAGCTGAAGCAATATGTTCAGCAGCATGGCTTGACAAATGTGTCTATCCTGGATTCGTTTCCCAGAACCAAACAAACAGAATTCCTGAATGCTACGGATGTGGGCATTGTCTCATTGCAGGAAGGTATGATTGGATTGGGGGTACCTTCCAAGTCATATAATATCCTGGCGGCAGGCAAGCCTATACTTTATATTGGAGATGTCGCGGGAGAGATAGGACAGATGGTGTCCGATAACCAGGTAGGGTGGTGTTTTCAGCTACGCGATAAACAGGAACTGATCAGTTTCTTTGATGCGTTTACGCTGGCAGATAAAGATCGATTGCTGGCCGCAGGACAGAGGGCAAGAACGCTCGCGGAGGAAGTTTATTCAAGAGAGAAGATGCTGGAGAAGTACGCACAAATACTTGTCTATAATGAAAGATAACGCGCATGCATTGATCACCGGCGCTTCCGGATTTCTCGGAGGCATGATACTGGACAGGTTATCTGATACCTATCACTTTACGACTATTGGCAGAAAGGCCGTTAATGCGCCAGTCCATCTGCAAATGGATCTGGCCAGGGAGATACGGGCCGACATACCAGTACAACAAGTCGTGATTCATTGTGCCGGTAAGGCACATGCGGTGCCGCGCACAGCAGCGGAAGAGAAGGCGTTTTATGAGGTGAATCTGGATGGAACGATCAACCTTTGCAGGTCACTCGAGGCATCCGGAGCAGTTCCTTCATCGATGGTGTTTATCAGTACCGTAGCAGTATATGGACTGGATGAGGGAGAGTTGGTCAGCGAAGCACATTGTTTGAAAGGAAATACTCCCTATGGTAAGAGTAAAATTGCGGCGGAGCAGTTCCTTACACAATGGGCTACTGAGCAGCATGTGCAGCTGCTGGTACTGCGCCTTCCATTAATTGCAGGCATAAACGCACCGGGAAATCTTGGCGCGATGATCAAAGGCATCGCCAGCTCGAGATACATGAGCATAGGAAATGCGACCGCCAGGAAGAGTATTGTGTGGGCAGGAGATGTTGCCGATCTCATTCCACAGGTGCAGGGGAAGGAAGGGGTCTATAACCTCACAGATGGCCGGCATCCCAGTTTCAGAGAACTCGAAACATGCATTGCTTCGGCATTGAAGAAGAAACAACCCGTCGCTATACCCGTACAGCTGGCCAGGTTGATCGGCTATGCGGGTGATATGCTGGGAAGGTATGCGCCGGTGAATAGTGACAAGCTGCGCAAGATTACATCAACATTGACCTTTGACGATACCAAAGCTCGTGAACAACTCGGTTGGAATCCATCAAGCGTCATAGAAAAACTGTCTACAGCCTTATGATTTATCTGATATTGTTTATCTTATTTACAGGCACACTACTGATCTATTTCAGCATAGCGGACCGGTTTAATA
Source organism: Chitinophaga agri (assembly GCF_010093065.1). Classification (NCBI taxonomy): domain Bacteria; kingdom Pseudomonadati; phylum Bacteroidota; class Chitinophagia; order Chitinophagales; family Chitinophagaceae; genus Chitinophaga; species Chitinophaga agri. The sequence continues at coordinate 300,306 of NZ_CP048113.1, forward strand.
TCATAGACAAACCAAATGAAAGAAGTTCACATGCGGCCATCACCATTCGTGGCGGTGGAGTCGTATTTATTATTGCAGCGCTGACGGTATGGGTATTAGACCCAAATTTCTGGCTGGTAGTGACTGGACTGCTGATCATTGGCGGCGTTAGTTTTGCGGATGATATATGGACACTGCCGAACCGTATCAGGATCGTGTTCCATATAACGGCAGTTACATTGATGTTTCTGTATCTGCAGGTGTTTGCTTCGCTCCCTGTTTATCTGATATCCGCTTTGTATATACTCGTGATCGGTATTATCAATGCCTATAATTTTATGGATGGGATCAACGGCATCACAGGACTGTATAGCCTGGTTATTTTAGCCGGATTACAGTATGTGAACCTGCGGCAGGTGGCTTTTACAGCGGAGAACCTGATCTGGATCCCGATGCTGGCTACCGGTGCATTTCTGGTATTTAACTTTCGGAAGAAAGCCGTTTGTTTTGCCGGAGATGTAGGGAGTGTCACGATTTCATTCTGGATAGTGACGTTGTTATTGCAGCTTATTTTTGCGACGGGCAACTGGCTGTATATTCTCTTCCTCGCAGTATATGGTGTAGACGCTGTGCTAACGATCATACACCGGCTTATATTGAGACAAAATATCTTTAAAGCACACAGGTTACACTTTTATCAGTTGCTGGCAAATGAATGCAAGGTGCCTCACCTGGTAGTCTCCGTCCTATATGCCATATTGCAGCTGTTGATCATTTGTGTGATTGTGGGCGCTTACCAGGCGGACAGTAGTTTGCTGATCGCTGTTTGTCTGCTCATGCCACTGGCCATGATATATATTATCCTAAAGCCGCGGATGATGCGCGCTCAAATCAGATAGTTATGCGTTCATGTTGTATTTACGGAATAGGGGGACATGCGAAAGTATTATATGAACTGGTATTACTGAATAATATGCATGTGGCTGGTTTTTTCGATGACAACAGCCCGGCAGGTCATCGCTTCAGGGACTTGCCGGTTGAACGTTATAAACAGACGGTCTTTCCAGGTAATGGTGTTATCATTGGGGTTGGGAATAATCAATCCAGAAAGGATATCGCCTCGGGACTTACTCATCCTGTATATCATCTGACACACCCTTCAGCTGTCTGTTCAGCAGATGCAAACATAAATGAAGGTACAGTTATTTTATCCCGGGCAATTATTCAGGCAGATGTGACCATAGGAATGCATTGTATCCTCAATGCAGGATGCGTTGTTGATCATGATGCGATCATTGAAGACTTCGTACATATAGCCCCACAGGCGTATATTGGCGGTGGTGCCATTGTTGGTGAGGGTGCAGTGATCGGGGCAGGCGCAGTGGTGATGAGACACGCCAGCATTCCGGCCTGGACCGTGATACCGCCGAATGTTGTGATTAATTAGGCGTGGAATTTGTTGGCTTGAAGATGCAAAAATTACTTTTATTATCCACGGATATCATTTATCTGTTTATTCCACAATGTGCATCTGCGAATCGAGTGCTGTGATGCGTCGCCTTATCTTTTGTTTAGTTCAATAATTAGTTAACATCCCAAACATTTCCTTATGAAACGATTACTGCTGTATGCTGTCGTATCCTTACAGGTATTAGTGATTGCCTGCAGGAAGGACTACCATCCTGATGAGGATACTCCAATTACTGAAAAATACCCGATATCACTGGATGTAAGCGGGTTTAGCCATGTCGTTACAGACTATGATGGCAGAATAGTGATTAATAACGAGAATGCGAGAGACTCAATAGAACAGTATATACATTACATCTACTATCTGGTATTTAATGAATACGGTGGATTGGTAAAAACGATCAGACAGGATGCGGATGATCCGGATTTTGGCGCTATCAGGGATTCGCTGCCAGCAGGGATTTACAAAATATCTGTTCTTGGTTCTAAAGATCCCGTTGTGATAGGTCCAGAACCGCTCGATTACATTGAAAAGTTTGCCATTTTCTCATTGCCCGGTACAGATGTATTCTTCAAACAGGTGCAACTCAGTGTAAATGGCCCGGTAAGCCAGCTAATGTCGCTTGACCGGATCATGGCAAAGCTGAAGGTTACGATAAAGGATATGATCCCTATGACGGCAGCATCATTGAATATTCTTCCGGGGATCTACCCCAGATTTCCGGCGGATGCAAACCTGCCATTACCAGGAGCCTTAGATCTTGGTCTGGCCGAGATTACATCCGGCGCAAGATATTCATTATCCTATCGTCCATATAGCCTGCCTATCACAGATTCTCTGAGAGGTAAAAGTAATGTAAGCGTAGAGATGTACATTGTTACATTGGACACCACCAGGACTTCAGTAGATATTGCCTGTCTGAGTGCAGGAGGCGATACGCTGGGTGCGAAAACAATAATGACCGCAGATCTTATTGCCAATAAAAAGACAGTGTTGAGCGGCAACCTGTTTGATAATACAGGTGTCGGCGACACAGTAAAAGTTGTGATCAGTAATCCTGAATGGAAACCAGACAGTATATACGTCGAATTTTAAAGTAGTACACAGTATAGTTTAAGCGTTAAGATTGTCTTATTTGTGCCCGGTCCTTCGCAAGGAGTACCGGGCTGTTTATTTATATAACCATATCGTATAACCATATCTTTAACACGTTCGTATTAGAATATGATTAAATATAATCGTATATTGTGTTTATATTTAGCATGTTACCTATTATAACTTAATTATTCATATTCTATGAGAATGAGATAAACGATATCTTATGAATACCTTACTGAGTGCTGTTAACAGGCGTATGTCCTGTTACAGAAGGTACTATCTATGCCTATGTAAACCAATTTTAGCCTTTATCTTATGTTTATGTTATGACGAGTCCTCCGGACAGGACATCCGGATACAGAATCCTTCATTGGAAGGGATCATTAAAGAGAGTGCTGTACCCGAACATTGGCTACTTGTGTCAAGAACACCTGATATACAGCCGGGCATCTATGGCCAGACGTTGCCTGCATCCGACCAGCAAACGTATGTCGGTATGATCTGTGATTCCCGTACGCAGGAGGGAATTGCGCAGGAACTGGTACAAACACTTGATTCTGGTAAGACATATGAAATCACATTCGATCTGGCGACCAGTGCTTATTATGGAAAGAAGATTGCCTATGGTTCACTGGTAGTGCATGGTAGTAATAGGAAAGGTGAGAGAGAAGATACCCTGTGGACTTCCGGCATCATCACCCACAAGACCTGGCAGAGTTATACAGCTCAGATTACGCCAAAGAAACGTTATCGGTATATTTCGTTCAGTCCGTATAAAATGCCGGAAGACACCAGTGCAACCGCGGTTTCGGTACTTATTGATCATCTGTCGGACCTGAGAGAGAGCATCAAATTGCAGACAGTCTCTAAAAATACCTGCCTGGGACTGGCAAACGGATGGGTGTCGGTTAACGTAAAAGCACCTGATAGCTGTACCTATGAATGGCAGCCGGGGTCCTTTAAGACGCGCTCTGTCTCGGGACTTGCCGCCGGCAGATATAGGGTGTCTGTCCGAACGCACCAGGGTGCCACTTCCTATGCAGATGTCGATGTCCATACGTCTGATATACTGGCAGCAGTGCAGGTAGCCGCGCCCACCTGTAACGGAGAGAAGGATGCAGTGATCAGCATAGACGCCGCCGGTGGACAGGCGCCTTACACATTTTACATCAACGAGGAAAAAGTTGGTCGTCAGTCGGGTGTCATAAAGAATCTGGCGGAAGGGAAGTATACAATTGTCGTAAAAGAGAGTGGTGGGTGCACAGAGAAAAAAGATGTAGAGATCAAGTCACCGGAGACACTCTCAATTGCCAGTGCTAAGACCAGGAACACCAGTTGCAGTGCGGTGACTGATGGTATGCTGACAGTGACGCCGCAGGGTGGTACCTATCCCTACACCTATAGTCTGTCAGGCAGGGCTGATCAGCAGGACAGTGTTTTTAACGGACTGGCTCCCGGAGAATATCAGTATACGATCACAGACCAGCATCATTGCCAGATATCCCGGAGTTTTGTTATTGCAAAAGAATACAGAGATTGCGCCGTATGGATGCCGAATGCCTTTAGTCCGAATGGTGATGGGCAGAATGATATATTCCGTGCGAAAGTTCATGATGCGGTAACCGATTTCCGGATGGCTGTTTATGGCAGATGGGGGCAACTGGTGTTTGAGAGTCGTAATCCAGATAATGGCTGGGACGGAAAAGAGAAAGGATCGGTTGTGCCAGCGGGCAGTTATTTATGGGTGGTGACCTATACCGACAGCAAGCAACAGGCGATACAACAAAAGGGCACCCTGGTGCTGGTAAGATAGCTTAAAAGAACAGGGGTTGCAGCTTTCCCGGCTGCAACCCCTGTTCATATACCTTTGTGTCGAATAAGGTAAGAGGTTAACTTATTTTACGTGCTGATTCATGAGTTTAGCCAGCTCGAACATAGATATCTGATCTTTCCCGCCGAATACTTTCTTCAGTTTTTCGTCAGCGTTGATATTACGCTTGTTCTGAGCGTCCTGCAGATTATGCTCTTTAATGTAATCCCAGATCTTTTTAGTGATCTCAGTTCTTGGCAGCGGCTCACTACCAATTACTGCGGCCAGTTCTGCGCTTGGAGTCAGAGGGGCTTTCAGACCTTTACCTGGTTCCTTTTCAGAAGCTGATTTAGTAGTGGTTTTTGCTGCTGGTTTTGCTGTCGTTTGTTTTGAAGTAGGCATTGTAAACCTTTTTTATGATTGTAATACCCACGCAACACCAAATACTATGCCCTAAATGCCAGATGTAAGCTTTTGATAAAGAAAGTGATAAAATAACTTTTATATCTTCGCAATATTGTCAGTGAACATCCCCTTACCAAAGCTATACCTGCATGTCGTCCTTCCATAAACAGTTAATACTGAATGAAGATACTGCCTTCTACCAGCTGGTGCTCTGCGCCGTGTTTGTAGCAGTAGTGCCTCCACAGCACCTCACAGGCGGTGAACGCCTATGTGAATGGCGTGGTGCGGTCTTTTATAGCAGGTACCTGGCAGGGGCCTTCTGCACCTTTCAGGAAGAAGAGGCACTAGTATAATTAAAAGGGAAGCATTATTTTACGGTAACACATTCCCCGTAATTGTATGTTCCGCCGTTACTGCAGAAAAACGCTTTATTACATTCCATTTGTCGTAATACTCTTTGGTTTACAGGCATTTCAACCTGTTGGGCTGTCTACACCCCGCTTCCGTGTGCTGGCACTGGCAGAGAATGGGGGACATCATATTGCCTATTCAAGGGCAGCGAAGGTCTGGCTGGATCAGCTGGCGGGTGACAGCAATTTCGTCATTGACTACATTGATAATACGGAAAAGATAGACAGTACCTACCTCTCACAATATCGCCTGTTCATTCAGCTGGACTATCCGCCCTACGCCTGGAAAGACAAGGCTGTGAAAGCTTTCGAACAGTATGTGAACGAGGGCAGGGGAGGCTGGATCGGTTTCCATCATGCGACATTGCTGGGAGAATTTGATGGATACGGGATCTGGCCCTGGTTTTACGCCTTTATGGGGCAGATCAGGTTTAAAGACTATATAGCGGGTTTGGCGTCCGGCGATGTACATGTAGAGGATGCTGCCCACCCTGTCCTGGAGGGTGTTCCACCGGTGTTTAAAATAAAGACGGAAGAATGGTATACGTATGATAACAGTCCGCGGGCACATGTACATGTCCTGGCCAACGTAGATGAGCATTCTTACCAGCCTGCATCCTCCAAAACAATGGGTGACCATCCGGTTATATGGACCAATCCGGCCTATAAAGCACGCAATGTGTATATTTTTATGGGGCATTCTCCCGACCTTTTTGAAAATAACAGCTACCTGACACTCTTCAAAAACGCGATTTTCTGGGCTTCCGGACAGAAATAGGGTGCAATTTTCGTCATGAAATTGTCACATATTATCTGTTTGACGACTTTTTTTACGGCAAAGCGATTTTCTGAAAAAGGTGAAAAATCATACGAAGAATGTATTGACGGTTGATGTTACCAATCGGTTTCATTTGCCCGAAACGGGCAAAAAAGGGTGAAAATGTGGTAAAAAATTACCATGCATATTCACGCAGACAATTTACTGTATGTTTATACATACAACAAACGTGTCAGCCCGTAGCAACCTATTCCTTCAACAATAAATCTTCGTTAACCAAGGATTAACAACTTTCTAATTAGCAAAGTCTTAATATTGCATTAACAATCCGCTGTAAGGGTAGCCCCAGTTGCCAAATGCGATTCGACAACTGGGGTTAACAAACAATGGATGAAAGACCGGCTTTCCATTCATGGTTGGCCGTTTCCTTTTTATACAAACTCCTCTGCATAAAAAAAGAGCGTTCTATATGAACGCTCTTTTTGTTTTATGTCTTAGGTTCAGACAGCCACAGATAAGGGCTGCCGTAGTTTGCGCGCTTTGCTGTCCCCATAGTCAGTCTTACCAGACGAGATCTGCCAGGTATCAAAACCCGGATATAACTCCGGACCGTATGCCTTACATGCATACAATATCTCCGGCCTTCCTGCAAGTCCTTCCAGCAGCAAATGCTGCATACCCGTTTTCTGACCCAGCATAACAGCTTCGTGCAGGAGCACCCGTAAGGGCGCATCAAACAGGAAATTTTCATGCGTAGCAGCGATGTGAAGTTTCATCAGGTCATTACAGCATGTCAGTAACGCACCAGCAGCTGTTTGCATACCCTGACCCGCTAAGAGCAGACACGCATCAAATCCTCCCGGACGTAGCATTTGTCTGAACCATGCTTTATCATAATGAGCCGCAGCCTGTTGATTCAATGCTCCCAGGTTCCGGCGGAATATCTCTCCGAAAGCATCCACATCATGGATAGCCAGTGCCTGACGCACAGTATATCCTTTACGTTGAAGCAGGGATAACCGATTGCCGAAATCTTCCCCATAATGTTCCGGCTGCATGCCCGTACCCGGTGTGATCTGGATAAGCATGCTCTCAGGGTTTTTCCGGAGTACCCCCAGGCTGATTGGTTTAAAGTTTTTATGTATTAAAGGATGTAGCTGAACAGATACGCTTATAATTGTATGCTGTTCCATGAAAAGCCTGAACATGCGCTCAAAACGCTCCTGCATGCCACTGTTCAGCAATGCGAAATTGGTGCTGCAAAGTGGCCCTGCATAACTGTGAAGGGAGTACTGGCGAACACCGTTCGTCTCACCTTCCGATTTTCTGATAACGGGCAACGCAATGAATTCGTTCTGTTCTTCATAGACAAGCAGCAACGGCTCTCCGTCTGCAGCCGTGCTGTGATAGTGCCAGGAATGATTAAAGTCAGACATATGGGCGTTTCTTACAAAACGGTCCCAACGCCTGTTATCATAAATGGTCACAACGTTAAAGGACATCATTAAAACTGATTTTTCAATAAAGGATCTAAAAGTGTACCGGCAAAATGTCAAGATAATTTTAGTAATGGCAATCGGGCTTAAAAAATATATATTTCTAAACCTTATAGCATGGTCTTTAATAATATGGTTAACTGGGATTTATTAGGACTGCTAATTTCAAAACGATTATGGTATTGTTTTTGTAAAGCTGCCCTTAGTTAATCATGACAATCTGTTACACTATGAAAAGCACACAATAAAGGAGTAAATTTCCTTTTTCTGTCCCATGGTTAATCTCGAAGACGCAACCCCTATGCCATTGGAGTAATTGGCTGTAAACCAACGATATTGGGCGTTTTTCCTATGGAGTTATGCTCCAACATATTGGAGAACTCTAACCGCATACACGAAATACTGGAGTTGTAACCCGAAAGCAACAATGGTTTCCGGGAAATCTATTTATGCAATAGTTAGGAACTATGAATCTGTTAGCATTGATTGAACTGTTATTACCCGAAGGGACATTGCCGGAAATACAGTTAGAGAATGGAAGAGTGGATTGGAAAGAAGCAATAGGATCACTCAGGAACGAAGAGGACCTTTTTGCACTTGTACATTCTTTGTTGAAGCCTTATCTGCATACTGTATCTGTTTTGATAGGCATTGCTGATGTCAATGGTGTCATCAGCCACTGGTGGCATAAGACAGACGGTTTAAAATTGTTACCGCTGCCCGCCAAAGTCAGTGAGCACTTTATTCAGGATAACATTGCGGGCGTTCTGGAAATGTATGCACCAGACAGAAGATCTGCCCTGCAAACGACGTTATTCAACAGCGGCGTCAGGGAAATGCTGATGGTGCCATTGCGTAACCATACCAGTAACTTCGGTTTTCTGTGTATTCTGGCTAAGCAACATAACACCTTTCCCCAGGTGCTGCAGATTGCCGTGAAAAGGCATGCCGGCCTCCTGTCCGCTGCCACGCTGAAGCTCATGCTACTGGAAGCATTGCCCCAATGGCTCCAGGAAGAAGATATGGGCGACATGCAAGGGCAGGAGCTAATGATGTACAATGACCTGCTGCCTGCCAAACTGGTAAGTGGTATCGCATTGAGACCTGTTATTCAGCAGGTCAGACAGGTAGCCCCCACTGATGCAACTGTCCTGCTGACCGGCGAAACTGGTACAGGCAAAGAACTGTTTGCCGAAGCCATTCACCTGGCATCTGAACGGCAGCACAAGTCCTTCGTCAAAGTGAACTGCGCTGCATTACCTCCACAGTTGATAGAGTCCGAACTGTTCGGCCATGAGAAAGGTGCTTTTACCGGTGCTATCAACCGCCGTATCGGCAAGTTTGAAATGGCGGAAGGGGGTACCCTCTTCCTCGATGAAATAGGGGAATTACCGCTTGATATGCAGGCAAAATTACTCCGGGTCATTCAGGAGAAGGAAATAGAACGTATAGGTGGCAGTGACACTATTCCCGTGAATGTGCGCATCATCGCCGCTACCAACAGAACGCTGGAAGATGAAGTGCAGGCGGGTCGTTTCCGGCCTGACCTGTATTACCGGCTGTACGTGTTCCCCATACACCTGCCCGCCTTACGTGAACGGCGTGAAGATATCCCGCTGTTGTTACAGCACTTTGCACGTAATGCCGCCCTCAAATACGGTAAGCAGGTACGCGCTATCGCACCCGCTTCTGTAATGGCTTTAACCGATTACAGCTGGCCGGGAAACATACGGGAGATGGAACATATGGTGGAACGTGCTGTCATCTTAAATGAAGCGCCACAGATCACCATCGATGTCCCGCAGGGGCATAAGTCCTATCAGAAGGATCACAGCCCGTCCATGCCGCTGCTGACATTGGCAGAAACAGAAAGGCAAACCATTATCCGTGCCCTCCGTTATGCCAACGGAAGGATCAGGGGTCCCCAGGGTGCGGCCGATCTACTGGATATAAAACCTACCACCCTGGAGGCCAGGATGAAAAAGTTAGGTATCGTGAAGGAACATATTGTGCGCTGAGCTACTGTTTGCTCAGCGTAATGCCATGACCAAACGCGAACTTTACCAGGGCATTCGGTCCTGAAAGCTGTAGCTTTTTGGTGATGTTATGCCGGTGATTATCTACCGTCCGTACACTGATACACTTGGTGGAAGCAATATCCCTGCTGCTCATTCCCCTGGCGATCATATCCAGGATCTTGGCTTCGGTCTTGCTCAGCCGCTCATTGATCGGATGTGTACCCTCCACGTACAGCTGATGGATCAGTGCCTCCCGCGGCATACCGTTTTCCCGTATATGCTGATACCTGTTCAGGCGCGACTGGATACTCTTGAGCAGTTCTTCGCCGGTAAACGGAAATACCAGGAAATCGTCCGCACCCAGGTTCATTCCCTTCCTGATGTTGGCTGTCACATTCAGCCGGTTGAACAGGACAAAAGGCAGGTGTTTCAGGGTAGGATCATCCCGCAGAGAGATCAGGAACTGGTAGCCGGAGCTGTCGGCTACTAATACGTCACACAGGATAAGGTCTGGCTGCTGGTGATTGGAAAAGTTAATGGCATCGGCAATCGTATTGGCCGTAATAACATCATACATAGGTAACAACAGCTGCCGGAATTTCCGCAAAATAGCAACATCTCCTGTTACCAGCAGGATGCGTGAATGAGGGGCCTCCTGAAGGCCGGAGGTGGCCGGATAAGGTGTATTCATGGTACATGGTTTATCTCCGATACGATCGGAAATGTTTTATTAGGTTAATACTCGCCTTTTAATGGTTAATGAATGTGGCTGGCTCTTTAAGCCATTCATGACAAGGTTAATAGAATAATAACAAGTAGTGAGGCTTTGGAAGAAAGATATGGGATTTTTTGGTCTCTGTATAAAAGCAGCGTACTGTAGTAAAGGTATGGAAATTATTGCAACTAATTGATTTAGTATGTAAAAAAGGCAATATCAGGATGATATTGCCTTTCTGAATATTAGCCGTAGCAGTTACAGTCGCCCGTCTACAATGTCCCTGTCAATGCAGGCCTTTGTATCAAAAATGACAGTATTACTGCTACTATATTTTTTGAAATCGAATGTAAGGAACTCCCGGTGTGCTACCGCAATGACCATGGCATCAAATATTTCATCTCCCGTCAGCCGGGTAATGATATCAATGCCATATTCTCTTTTCACTTCCTCCTGGTCTGCCCAGGGATCATATACGGTCACTGCCAGCCCGTATTGCAGCAGTTCATGGTAAATATCGATCACCCGCGTATTACGTACGTCCGGACAATTTTCCTTAAATGTGATCCCCATGATCAGTGCGCGGGCTCCCTTGATCTTATGGTCCTTGTCGATCATCAGTTTCACCACCTTGTTCGCTACAAAATAGCCCATCTGGTCATTCACCCTTCTGCCGGAGAGGATCACCTGCGGATGGTACCCCAGTGATTCCGCCTTATGGGCCAGGTAATAGGGGTCCACGCCAATGCAGTGCCCTCCGACCAGTCCCGGTTTGTAACGCAGGAAGTTCCATTTGGTGGCCGCTGCCTCTATCACGTCGTTTGTGTCAATACCAATACGGTCAAAGATCAGTGCCAGTTCATTCACGAACGATATATTCACATCCCGCTGGGCGTTTTCGATCGCTTTGGATGCTTCTGCCACCTTGATGCTGGGTGCTTTATGTGTACCGGCCGTGATAATGGACGCATATAGTGCGTCAATGCGGGTAGCAATATCGGGTGTAGAGCCGCTGGTCACCTTTTTGATCCGGGTGAGTGTATTGACCTTATCACCTGGATTGATCCTTTCGGGTGAATAACCCACAAAGAAGTCCTGGTTGTACCGTAAACCGGAGTGTTGCTCCAGTACAGGCACACAATCGTCTTCCGTACATCCAGGGTAAACCGTGGATTCATAGATCACAATATCACCTGGTTTCAGCACACTTCCCAGCATGGCCGTAGCATTCAGGAGGAAGGTGAGGTCGGGCGATTTAAATTCGTCTATGGGAGTGGGTACGGTAACAATAAAGATGCTGTATGCTTTCAGGTCATTGATATCTGAAGAAAAACGCAGACCGGCACCGGCTCCGGGTTGCTTTCCGGTAGCGAGCAGGGTGTGCAGGGCTTCGATATCAGCTTCGCGGGTTTTATCCTGTCCGTTGCATAATTCACCGACACGTGTCTCATTTATATCAAATCCGAGCACGGGATATTTTCTGGCAAATTCAATGGCAAGGGGCAGGCCCACGTAGCCTAAGCCGATAACTGCTATCATGTCTGTTTATTACTTTATCACCTGTGCGGCGGTCGTCAGCGTCTTATTTTTGAATGGGTAGTTCTCGAGTAGTTTCACCAGCTTTTTGTCTTTCGCAATGGCCCTGATCGCCTGGAGATGTTTCTCATGGTGGAGGTCTGTTCCAATAAAGTCCACCAGCTGCTGTTCTATCAGCCACTCCGCTGCTTTCTGAATATGACGGCCATAATAGCCGGCCAGGGAAAGCAGGTTCACCTGCAGGTAACAGCCTCTTTGTTTGAAAGTGCGGTATTCGTCGGTTTGCTGATGGTAATAGTTGTATCGCTCGGGGTGGGCCAATATCGGCCGGTACCCCTGTGCGGACAGGTCAAACAACCACTGATGGAGCTGCGGGGGCGCACACATGAACGAGATCTCTACCAGCAGCAGCTCACCATTCAATGTAAGCAGCCGGGATGATTTCATCAGTTCTTCAAAGTATTCGTCCATATAATATTCCGCAGCATGATGGTAGCTTACCGTAGAGCCCTTTGCTAACAGTGCTTCCTTCACACTTTGGAAAGGAGCACTGATGGTCTCTGCTGAATTCGGATAACGATCAATAATAATATGAGGGGTGGTGATCACCTTCTGTATGCCTAATTCATGCAATGTTTCGATGAAATGGACAGCGGTCTCTACTTCCTGCACACCGTCGTCTATTGCCGGTACAAGATGAGAATGTATATCGGTCTCTATTCCGGCAAGAAACGGAATGTGCGTATTGTTGGTATCGGACTTTTTGCGAAAAAAGAACATCATTGGTTAATGGGTCTGGTATATGAAGTTACGCTTCGAAATCGAGTGAAGCTACTATCTCTTCGAGGTACTTCTGATCAGTTTCATCGAATTGATTCAGTAGTTCACTATCCACGTCCAATACACCAATAACCACGCCATTGCGGATTACAGGGACTACTATTTCCGATTTTGACAGACTGCTGCAGGCAATATGGCCGGGAAAAGCCTCGACGTCAGGCACGATCAGTGTTTTTGCCTCAGCCCAGCTGGCGCCGCACACGCCTCTTCCTTTTTTGATACGGGTACAGGCTACCGGACCCTGGAAGGGGCCTAACACCAGTTCATCACCTTTTACAAGATAAAATCCCACCCAGAACCAGTTGAACTGCTCTTTGAGTGCAGCCACGGTGTTAGCCAGATTGGCTATCAGGTCCCGTTCACCCGTCACCAGTGCATTGATTTGCGGAATAATGGATTGATATTCTGCTGTCTTGTCTCCTTTAACTATGCTTAGATCTTCTGCCATAAATGCAAATATAATGAAACTTGGAGGGAGCTGTGCAAACCGGCTGCAGTGTAGGATAAAATGAACAAAAGCAAAAGATAAAATGAACAAATAATTACGTAATTTGTCTCTGTAAGTTTTAACCCATCGCTGCCGTCAGCAATATCCCTATTGAAAATCCATCAACCATCATTTGTAAACGTTACATTAAAAGACACCTGTTATGATGACTAATCACTCCCCGCCGGGCGACGAACTGTTGCTGCTATAAGGGTGCTTATGCCAGCCGGAATTCGTTTACATAAAATATGAACCATATATTTGTCATTGTATGAAAGCACAGGTAATATTGGTGAATGAGCGGGATGAGGAAACCGGATTGATGGAAAAAATGGAAGCTCACGAAAAGGGGTTACTACACAGGGCCTTTTCAGTGTTTATTATGAATGATAACGGCGAAATGCTGATCCACCAGCGGGCGCTTGATAAGTATCATTCCGGCGGCTTATGGACAAACGCCTGCTGTAGCCATCCGATGCCGGGTGAATCAGTAGAAGCCGCGGCACACCGCCGTCTCACAGAAGAAATGGGATTCGATTGTCCGCTACGCGAACTATTCCAGTTTACTTACCGCACAGAATTTGACAATGGTCTTATAGAGCATGAATACGACCACGTATGGGTAGGTACTTACAACGGTGTTATCAACCCTGACCCGGGAGAAGTGCATGCGTTTCGTTTTTTATCTGTAGATGAATTAACCCGGCAATTACTGGCAACCCCCGGGCAGTTCACCAGCTGGTTCAGGCTGGCCTTTCCTAAAGTAATTGAGCATTTAAGGGAATGATAACCCTTTCACCCTCTTAACCCACTTTTTACTATGCCAACGATCACTTTGCCTCGGATAATTTATCCGTTCCCCTCTCTTATTAACCAATATGTAACAGCTGCGCATGAGCAAAACCGCCAATGGGTGGCCGATTTCGGATTCATTACCACGCCGGAAGCAATGGCGCGTTTTGACAAATCACGCTTCGCCTGGCTTGCTGCCAGGGCATTTCCGCAGGCCGATTACAACGAGCTGTGTATTATTGCCAACTTCAATACCTGGCTCTTTATGCTCGACGACCAATGCGATGAAGCACAACTGGGCAAGAAAGCCATCTACCTGGAACATGTCACCGACGGATTTATGAACATCCTGCGACAGAACATACCTGTGGACACGGTGCTCGGCAGGAGTTTCATGCACATCTGGGAACGTATGCAGGCTATCGGCAATCCTGCCTGGCAGGCGCGTTTCATCAGAAGTATGGAAGAATACTTCACCTCCTGCCACTGGGAAGCCGGCAACAGAGCCGCCGGTATCACACCCACCGTCGCTGAATATGTCACCATGCGTCCTTACACTGGCGCCCTGTTTGCCGATGTAGAGGCAATTGAGATCATAGAAAAAGTGTACCTACCTGCTCATATCCTCCAGCACTTCATCGTACAACGTCTTGTACTGGCCTGCAATAATATTGTATGCTGGGCTAATGATATCTTCTCCTGTGCCAAGGAAGCCAGACAGGGCGACGTGCATAACCTCGTACTGGTACTGCAACACGAACGTAACATCTCTATGCAGGATGCCGTCAATGAGACCGCCCGTATGCACGATGAAGAAGTTAAACTCTTCACCGCCCTCGAAAAACTGCTGCCTTCCTTTGGTGCAGAACTGGACGTAGAACTGGAAAGATTCCTGTCCGTATTACGCTCGTGGATCACGGCCAATTATGACTGGAGCTTCCACGATACCGGACGTTACCAGGTGAGAGAACTGGAAGTGGTGACGAATTGAAAGTAGGAATTGAAATTGCAGCGAAGCTTGTCGCGATGGAACGATCATAGGCTTGCTCCGTCTGATGGTATCAGAAAAAAGGGCGCTTCAGTTATTGAAGCGCCCTTTGTATCACTATTTATTTTGGCTGACCTGAATATTGCCTGAAGACACTTCCGGCTCAATGCCTGATCCCTGATTCCCAATTCCTACTGCTTCTCCGCCTTCTGCCGCTTCAATCTCCTCTCCAGCATCTTGCCCAGCCACCAGAATGACAGTGCCAGTATAGTGAAGAACACGCCCTTGTGTGTCCTGTCCCACAGATATTCGAAGTAACGCGTGTAAAGGTCCAGCAGCAGGAACAATACCGCCATATCCCGCACCATGGTATCATGTGTTTTGATACCCCAGATCAATACGAGTACACACAACACTGTAAATCCCGCCACCCACCACAGCAGGTGTACCTGCCTGACCTGCTGCCATTCTTCAAACGTGGCTGCATTGCCAAAAATAGAGATCATCCAGCCAGATAACAGTAGTAGCAGCCAGCTGCCGATCCAGGTAATATGTTTTACCTGTTTGTATAAACGATTATTCCGGAATATAAGATGGATGCCCACCATGATAAAAGCCAGCAGTATCATCCGGCAGGGTAGGTTCATGCCCCAGAAGAACGACTGACCATCTGAAATAAAGTAAGTGAGCTTGACGTAAGCTGGTATCAGGCATAACAGTGTAGCCGTCCACATCAGCCGGGATGAAAGCAGTATGCCAACTATACCGTACGTGGCGGTAGCCAGCAGCCAGAACACTCCATAATTGCCATGCAGGTATTGTAAGCTCTTGCCCAGGTATACAACGCTGACGCCGACACTTAATATAGGCAGCAGCCAGAAAAGCTCCCTGTTGAGGGAATAGTCCGGGTCTTTCTGTCGACGGCGGTAGCCATGAAAACAAAGGAAGATGGTCAGTCCCGCAAATAGCGTGGCAATAATGCCATCTGTCAGGGAATATTTCAACCGGAACACCTCGATCCACTTCTCATCCAGTACCAGTGAACCGAATGCCATCAACGCACAGGAGATCGCGGCAATAAAGATATAAAGGGTCACCACCTGCCAGTCGCCTTCCCGTATACGCCACGTTTCCTTCATACGGGTGGCCTGTTCAGGGGTAATAAGGTTCCCGGATTCCCATTGGCGTACCGCCTTCTGCAGAAGGTACGCTTCCTTTTTATCTACTTCTAACATACGGAGTAAATATAACGTAAAAACAAAGTGAAGTATTGAAATAATGTTTTATTAAGTATCTTGACCCGCTTTTTTACTTATCAAACTTAATGCTACGGTCTGAAAACAGCTTGTGAGCGGGCCTTTAAATCCCTGATATGAACCAAATAGCTGATGCACATCACTTACGTAACTTGGATTACCTGGTGTTTTTTATCTATTTTATCATAGTAGCCGGCTTCGGTTACTATGTTTTTCAACGCAAGAAAGCGAAGACTGCCAGTACAAAAGATTTCTTCCTGGCTGAAGGCTCTCTGACCTGGTGGGCCATCGGCGCCTCCCTGATAGCGTCCAATATTTCCGCTGAACACTTTATCGGACAGTCCGGTTCCGGTTTTGCATTGGGACTGGCCATCTCTTCCTATGAGTGGATCGCAGCCGCCACCCTGATCATCGTAGCTATTTTCTTCATTCCTATCTATCTGAAGAATAAGATCTACACGATGCCACAGTTCCTGGCGGAACGTTACAATGGGACGGTGAGCACCATCATGGCTATTTTCTGGCTGGTGGTATATGTGCTGGTGAACCTGACATCGATCGTCTACCTGGGTGCACTGGCTATCACGGCCATTTCCGGCATACCGTTCTTCTGGTGTATTATCGGACTGGCCATTTTTGCGCTCCTGGTGACGCTGGGGGGGATGAAAGTGATCGGTTATACCGACGTGATACAGGTGTTCGTGCTGATCGTCGGCGGTCTCGCGACGGCCTACCTGGCCTTGCAGATGGTCTCTTCCCACTTCGGATATGGCAACAACATCCTGAAAGGATTGGCGATTGTCCATGAAAAGGCGGATACGCATTTCCATATGATCTTCTCTTCCGATCATCCTTACTACAAGGACCTGCCAGGCCTGTCGGTCGTGATCGGTGGTATGTGGATCAACAACCTTAATTACTGGGGCTGTAATCAGTATATTATCCAGCGTGCCCTGGGTGCTGATCTGAAGACTGCCCGCAGTGGTATCCTGTTTGCCGCTTTTCTGAAACTGCTGATACCGTTGATCTCGGTAATTCCGGGTATCACGGCCTATGTGCTGTTCAAGGAAGGGGTGTTCAATGACGAACTGAGAAACGCAGCAGGCGAGGTAAAGCCCGACCTGGCCTATCCAACGCTGATGAACCTGTTGCCAGTCGGGCTGAAAGGCCTGGCCTTCGCCGCCCTGACTGCGGCTATCGTGGCGTCGCTGGCAGGTAAACTGAACAGCATCTCTACCATCTTCTCCCTGGACATCTACCATAAATATTTTAAAAAGGACGCCAGTGAGAAGCACCTGGTTAATGTAGGACGCGTAGCTGTGATCATCTCAATGGTCGTGGCCTGTATTGTAGCGCCGGCCCTGACCACGCTCGACCAGGCTTACCAGTTCATCCAGGACTGTGTGGGGTACATCTCACCGGGCATACTGGCCATCTTCCTGCTGGGATTCTTCTGGAAACGTACCACGTCTCTGGCGGCCTTACTGGCAGCTATCCTGACCATTCCGTTGTCCGCGTTGCTGACTTTCCTGCCCGTATGGACCGACGGATCGTTCCCGGAATATCCTTTCCTGGACCGTATGAGTATTGTGTTTGGCTTCCTGGTGGCGCTAATGATCATTGTGACATTATTGGATAAGCGTAGTAAAGACCAGAAACGTGTCATCGAGATCGATCCGGCCTTATTCCGCACCACCCCGGTGTTCATGGTGGGTAGCGTGGTCATTACAGCACTCCTCATAGTGCTGTATGCCGTATTCTGGTAATAAACAACCGGGCCTTCGGGCTGCGTAATAAAAGCGGGTAACCCTTCATCAGGGCTGCCCGCTTTTTTTGCGCTATACCGTCGCCAGAGGAGGCCTTTACGATGTATACGGCTTCGTAAGAACCGTGACCTGCCCCTGCGCTGATGTTCACTAATGTTTGAATACTAGACCGTCACTTCAAGGTACCCTTATAATAGGAAGACCGGACCGGCAAAATAACCCGGAGAATTAAAATTCACTGTTGCGGAAATCGATTGAAATCCGTAAATTAGAGTAGCAGACTAACTATTATTTTTCTCCATTTCAATTTCCACGAATTATGAGCTCGAACACCTTTTCCAACGAAGAATTGAACCCTTTGCAGAGCATAGAGCAATGGGAGGACGACGTACTACTGCGCTATCCGGAACAGGCGGCCGGAGAGCCGGCAAAAGCCAAAGACGAGTACCGGAACTATGATAATCCCGGCCGTGACACGGTCAGGGAATTCTATAGGCTGAACCATCAGTATCAGACGTATGAGTTCGTACAACAGAAGAAAAAGGAGTTTCTGGCCTTTAACCGTAAGGAGACACCGGTATGGGGCGCCATGGAGTTTCTGAATACCCTCGTAGATGATTCAGATCCGGATATTGAGCTGGACCAGCTGCAACACCTGTTACAGACGGCGGAAGCCATCCGTGCGGACGGTCACCCGGACTGGTTCGTACTGACGGGGTTCATTCATGATATGGGAAAAGTACTCTGTCTGTTCGGAGAGCCACAATGGGCTGTAGTAGGAGATACCTTCCCGGTAGGCTGCCAGTTCTCCGACAAGATCGTTTACCCGGAGTTCTTTGCTAACAACCCGGATGCACAGGATGAAAGATACAATACCAAATACGGCATTTATAGTCCGAACTGCGGACTGAATCAGGTAGATCTCTCCTGGGGACATGATGAATACCTTTATCAGATGATGAAGGACTATCTGCCCGAACCAGCGCTGTATATGATCCGGTACCACTCTTTCTATGCACAGCACCGGGAGGAAGCATATGATCATTTGATGAATGATCATGATAGAGAGATGTTTGAGTGGGTAAGGAAATTCAATCCGTATGATCTTTATTCAAAGAGCCCGAAACCTCCGGTTATCAGTGAGCTGAAGCCGTATTATGAAGGACTTATAAAGAAGTATCTGCCAGATACCATCAATTTATAACCTGTAAGGAAGAAGTAGGAATCAGGAATTGAAATGCGTCGAATGATCTATTGGTGGTCATTTCAGTTATCTATCTGATCATATAAAAAAGAGCGTCCTGCTATATGCGGACGCTCTTTTCTTTTGGTCATCTTTATCTGGTAAACAGAAATATAGTCGAAGGAAGTTCCTGATTCTTTATTCCTGATTCGTGGTTTCCTTCAGTGCCTCATACAATACCTCCACCGGATGCTGCGCTTTCTTACCTGTGCCATCCTTCACCTGATGCCTGCAACTGGTACCGGGAGCGGCAATGATCGTTTCTGCGGCCGCATTGCGTACCGCGGGGAATAAGACCATTTCACCGATCTGCATGGACAGGTCATAGTGTTCTTTTTCATAACCGAAAGAACCCGCCATACCACAACATCCGGAAGGGATGATCTCTACTGCATAGTTAGCAGGCAGGGACAGGATGTTTTTGCTGTGCAATGGTGTAGACAATGCTTTCTGCTGACAATGCCCATGCAGTTTCACCTGTCTCTTTTCCGTTGTGAACAGAGAGGAGGAGATATTGCCGGCGGCGGCTTCCCGGCTCAGGAACTCGTCTATCAGTAATACATTTGGTGCAAGTTGTTTGGCCTGTGCCCTGAACTCTTCTCTTACCAGGTCCGGATATTCATCGCGGAAACTCAGGATGGCAGAAGGTTCTACACCCAGTAATGGTGTATCGTTATTGATGATAGCGCTGAAGATGCGCACATTCTCTTCTGCAAAATTGCGTGCTTTACGCAGCAGTCCTTTGGACATCCAGGCACGCGCACTTTCCGGATGTTCTACCATCTGTACGTCGTAACCCAGCCGGTGTAACAGTTTTACCGCTTTGATACCAATATGGGTATCATTGAAGTTGGTAAATTCATCACAGAAAAGATACACCGGTTGCTTCGCCGCAGGTAACGTCGCTTTTTCTTTTGGCCACTGTTTACTGAACCAGTTTCTGAGGGTAGTGGATTGCAGCTCAGGCAGTGAGCGTTTAATCGCAAAACCGGATGTTTTTTTGATCAGATGACTTGTCAGTGGTGTATTGATCATCCAGTTGTAGATGCCCGGAGCGATGGTCGCCAGGCCATTCAGACGCGTAAAATTACTGATCAGCTTTGCCCTGAAAGGAACACCGTTAGCATCATGATAATGCTGCAGGAACTCCATTTTCAGCTTGGCCATATCCACGTTGGATGGGCATTCTGATTTACAACCTTTACAGGCCAGGCAGAGGTCCAGTACCTCGTAGATCTCTTTATGATCGAAGCGGTTCTCTTTATTGGAATGCGTCAGGAACTCACGTAAAATGTTTGCCCTGGCGCGGGTAGTATCTTTCTCATTACGGGTCGCCATGTAGCTTGGACACATGGTACCGCCGCTCTTTTCGGTCTTACGGCAGTCACCCGAGCCGTTACATTGCTCGGCATGTTGCAATAAGGTCTGGTCCGGAAAGTGGAAGACCGTTTTCAGCTCAGGGGCTTTTTGTCCGGGGGTATAACGCAGCATGCTGTTCATGCTCGGCGTATCCACGATCTTATTCGGATTGAAGATATTCTCCGGGTCCCAGGTATATTTCAGCTCACGCAGTAGTGTATAGTTCTTTTCACCGATCATCTGCCGGATGAATTCTCCACGCAAACGGCCATCTCCGTGTTCCCCGCTCAGGGAACCATTATATTTCTTTACAAGTGTCGCAATCTCTTCCGCGATCTTTCTGAATAGCAGGTTACCTTCTTCCGTTTTCAGGTTGATAATAGGACGAAGGTGGATCTCACCGCTACCGGCGTGGGCATAGTGAACGGAATAGAGTCCGTATCCCTTCAGGATCTCATTGAAATCGCGGATGTAAGCCGGGAGGTCTTCAATATCGATCGCGGTATCCTCGATCACCGGCACTGCTTTTTCGTCACCAGGCAGGTTACTGAGCAGACCAAGACCTGCCTTACGCAGCGTCCAGATCTTCTTGGTATCATCTCCGAAGAGTAGTGGGAAATGGTAACCTAATCCGGCTGCCTGCAGTTCGGTGGTCAGCTCATTGGCTATTTCCGAAATTGCTTCCCTGGTATCGCGGCAGAACTCTACCACGAGGATCGCGCCCGGATCGCCCTGTACGAAGAAGCGGTTCTTACTTTGTTCAATATTATCCTTGGTACATTCCAGGATGAAGTGGTCAATAAGCTCACTGGCGCTCGGCTTATACCGCATAGCGATAATATTGGCGCGCAGGGACTCATCGATGCTATTGAAGTGTACACACAGCAGTCCTGTTTCTTTAGGCGGCAGTGGGGAGACATTTAGTTTGATCTCTGTGAGGAAGGCCAGGGTACCTTCCGATCCCGCTATCAGCTTACAGAAGTTGAAATCTTCTTTACCAGCAGTGAAGGGGGCGGTTTCCAGCAGGAGGTCTACTGCATAACCCGTATTACGACGGGTAATGCTTGGTTTGGGGAATTCCCGGCGGATCTCCTCCTGGTTGGAGTGATTGCCCAGTATAGTACGTACCTGACGGTAGACGGTCGTTTCAAGGCTGTTGTCATTTCTTTCACAGCGGGCATGGAACTCATCGGACGAGATGGCGTTGAATACGACATCAGATCCGTCACTGAGGATGGCTTTTACTTCCAGCAGATGGTCGCGGGTGCTGCCGTATACGACAGAGTTGGAGCCGCAGGAGTTGTTCCCCACCATACCACCGATCATGGCCCTGTTGGCTGTTGACGTTTCAGGACCGAAGTAAAATCCGTAGGGCTTCAGGAACATGTTCAGTTCATCCCTGATCACACCCGGCTGTACACGTACCCAATGCTCTTCTGTATTGATTTCCAGTATCTTGGTAAAGGTCCTTGAGACATCCACTATAATGCCGTTTCCTACTACCTGTCCGGCGAGAGAGGTACCGGCGGTGCGAGGTATGAGTGAGGTTTTATTAGCACGCGCGAAGGCGATCAGTGTTTTAATGTCCTGTTCATTTGCCGGGATGGCTACTGCCAGTGGCATTTCCCTGTAGGCGGATGCGTCGGTGGCGTACAGCGTACGCATGGTATCATCATCGTATAGGGTACCCGTCAAGTCACGGGCGAGTTCCCTTAGCTTATCTCGCATAATTTATAAAACTTCCCTGTTCAGGCAGTAAAAGTAACATTTAGATCACCTAAATACAAGCCGGGGCCGGGAAATTAGAAATTGACGAAAGTTGAGGAAGAAGCTTGCCGGAAAGCAATTAAATCATATGATGCTAACGCTTACCTGAATAGTTCGCCGCTTTGTTCGACAAAAATGGGCTTCTGTAATTCAATATCACATATTTCCTTAAACCTGTCCACCATATAGACAGTCAGTTCAGGCGAATAGGCTTCATCATGCATGTGCATGAAAAAGTACAGTTCCTGTAAGCCGCGTTGCAGCCAGTAGTGAATGCGGGAGATCCAGTCGTCAATACGGACATAGTCAGTAGGATGCAGGCTGTTGCCCACATAGCGGATGAATGCCTTGCGAATGGGCATATGCATATGTGCACAGTCCCGGCGACCGGCTGTATCTGTGATCACAGCGCCTACATTAAGTTTACGTAATGTAGTGAACAGCTCATCCCTGATTTTGTTATCACTATACCACTCGGGATGTCTTACTTCCAGGAAGAACTGGAGGTCCTGCGGCAGGCTCTCCAGGTATTTGTAGAGGTTATCTTTTCTTTTAGGGGAGTATTTATCGCTCACCTGCAGGAAGATGGGACCCAGGTGATCACCGAAAGCAAGTACGCCTTCGAGGAACTCAGTCGTCTTTTGAGTGGCATCTACAAGATTGCTGTAGTGGCTGATGCTTTGCGGCACCTTGGGGCAGAACTTAAAATCCCTGCCTTCGGCACGGGCATCCCATCTGGCGATCTCAGTAGGGCCGTAGATCTTATAATGAGTGGCGTTGAGTTCGATACTGTTATAATGGTGAACGTACTGATCGAGGAAATTGGCTTCTTTGGTACCTTTGGGATAGATCTTACCAATCCATTCCTTACGGCCCCACTTGGCGCAGCCCAGAAAGATCTTTGGCTTCTTAACGGCTTTGCCTTTGAGAACAGCTTTATTAAACGAAGGTTCAGCAGGCAGTTTGAAATCTATTTCATCCAGCATTGCCGGATCCACACGACCGAAATCCATAATATAACGTGTATTAAAGGTTTCTCCGAAGGTAATGTATTATGTCATTATTACACCCCTATTCCGCGTTCCGGGGTTTCTGTGCCCCAGTTAGGGGTGTAAAGGAACAGATAAGCTGAGCTATAACAGTAACGCACGCATTAAAAAAGGAATAGAAATATTTGCTGATATATAAGGGGATTGGTTTAAATTACGCTGCACATTAGGGAGTTAGATGGAATAGCCCGTTATGCGGTTTGAGCCTTAAATAAAGTTTGGACAATCCTTTGTAATATGCTTTTTCCAAGGTAATTTGAAAGAACAGTTTTTAATTCTTTAGCATGGAGATTTTACACATTAGCGCGGAATGTTACCCTATAGCGAAAGTAGGAGGTCTGGCAGATGTGGTAGGGGCATTGCCCAAGTACCAGTTTGAAGCAGGACATATAGCCAAGGTCGTGATGCCCGCTTACAACACCCGTTTTTTTCACAAACACGAATTTGAACTCGTACACCAGGGTGGTTGCTGGTTAGGACACAGCTGGCACCATTTTAACGTATGGAGAGAGGTTACCAATGTACTGGGCTTCGATCTCTATATGGTGGACATCCCTGGACTGCTGGATACGGAGCGGGTATATGGTTATTACAATGACACAGATCGTTTCCTGACCTTCCAGATAGCAGTACTGGACTGGCTCAATGAGTGGCAGCATCATCCGGATGTGGTGCATGTACATGATCATCATACGGCCCTTATCCCGTTTATGATGACTCATTCATACAAGTATGAGCGCCTTCGCAACATCGCCACTGTACTGACTATACACAATGCACAGTACCAGGGGCAGTTTGGATGGGACAGGCTGTATCAGCTGCCAGGGTTCGACCTCTGGAAAGCCGGCCTGCTGGGCTGGGACGGTGCTATCAATCCGTTGGCCGCAGGTATTAAATGTGCCTGGAAATTTACAACGGTATCACCTAGTTATCTTGAAGAGATGTATACCAGTGCCGCCGGACTGGAGGCCCTGATGAACTATGAAAAAGGCAAGGCGATCGGTATATTGAATGGTATAGATGTGAATGTATGGGACCCGGCTACGGACCCGATGTTACCAGTGAACTATGACCTGAAGACATTTGTTACAGCAAAACGTGACATAAAGCAACAACTTTGTGAGCAATATAACCTCGATCCGGAACTACCGTTGATCTCCTTTATTGGGCGGTTAGTGGGAGAGAAGGGGGCGGACCTGTTACCTGAAATCATCGGCAGGTCTATATTTGAACAAAAACAACAAGTGAATTTTCTATTGTTGGGAAGCGGAGACCGACATGTGGAATGGTCATTGCAACAGACACGATTATTGACAGCTGATAATTTTAATGTGCAGTTCGGATACGATGAGGCTTTGTCACACAGGATCTATGCAGGAAGCGATTTTCTGCTGATGCCGAGCAGGGTGGAACCCTGTGGGTTGAATCAGATGTATGCGCTCCGCTATGGTACAATTCCTATCGTACGAAGTGTTGGTGGATTAAAAGATACAGTCACAGACTTCGGAGACCCCGGCGGCTTTGGTATCCGGTTCGTTCATGCGGAAGCATGGGACGCCTGCCAGGCAGTTGACCGCGCTGTGAAACTTTATAGTAATACTGCACAATTGCAGGGTATTA
This sequence comes from Chitinophaga agri, assembly GCF_010093065.1. Lineage (NCBI taxonomy): Bacteria > Pseudomonadati > Bacteroidota > Chitinophagia > Chitinophagales > Chitinophagaceae > Chitinophaga > Chitinophaga agri. The sequence continues at coordinate 325,189 of NZ_CP048113.1, forward strand.
TTAAAACCATTATGCAGCTTGATCATTCATGGGACAGTGCAGCTGCTGAATATCTGCAATTATACAGCTCAGTTGTAGTCCGCTGACAATAACCCAAAAACTGAAACAAAGAATCGAAATATATGTCTAACGCAGTTATCTCCCTTATCTTAGGAGGCGGATCTGGTACCCGTCTATACCCCCTGACGCGCAAGCGTTCCAAGCCAGCAGTACCCGTTGCCGGTAAATACCGGTTAGTGGATATACCCATTTCAAATTGCCTGAATGCTGACATGAACCGCATTTTTGTGTTGACGCAGTTTAACTCAGCATCGTTAAACAAGCATATCAAAAATACTTATCATTTCAGCCACTTTAGTAAGGCATTCGTAGACATCCTGGCTGCGGAACAGACGCCTGATAACCCGACATGGTACCAGGGTACAGCCGATGCGGTACGCCAGTGTCTGCACCATATCGATAACTTCGACTTTGAATATGTGCTCATCCTTTCCGGTGACCAGCTGTATCAGATGGATTTTCGCGAAATGCTGCAACACCATATAGAAAATCAGGCCGACGTATCCATCGCCACCATTCCGGTGAACGCTAAGGATGCTTCTGACTTTGGTATTCTGAAAACAGACAATAACGCGCTGATCACTTCATTCACCGAAAAACCCAAACAGGACGTACTCGCTCCCTGGGCTTCCCCGGTAAGTGAGGAAATGCAGGCAGAAGGTAGGGTATACCTCGCCAGTATGGGTATCTATATCTTCAGCAGAAAGACCCTGTATGACCTGCTGAACGGACAGGAAGCTGCCACCGACTTCGGTAAGGAACTGATCCCGTATGCGATCAATGCCGACATGAAAGTGGTGAGCTATCAATACACAGGTTACTGGACTGACATTGGAAATATCAGCTCTTTCTGGGAGGCGAACCTTGAACTGACAGATGAAATTCCTAAGTTCAACCTCTTCGACGAGTCTCATATTATCTACTCACGCGCACGTATGCTGCCGCCGGCCAAGATTGCCGGCTCACTGAAGAATACTGTTATTTCTGATGGTAGCATTATTCTGGACAGTCAGCTGGATCGCTGCGTGGTGGGTATCAGGACACGTATCGGCAGAAACTCAGTTATCACCAACAGCTATATCATGGGGGCCGATTACTACCAGACGCTGGAAGACCTGGAAAAGGCGAAAGCCAAAGGCCATCCGCCAATGGGTATCGGCGACAATTGCCGTATCAATAACGCGATCATCGACAAGAACTGTAGCATCGGGAACAATGTACAGATCAATGTAGGCGATCCGTTACCGGATGGTGATCATGAGAAATATGCGGTGAAAGATGGTATTGTGGTGATCAAAAATGGCATGGTGCTGCCAGATGGATTTGTGATCTAAAGCTATAAGAATAATTGACCTTGAATATTGTCAGAGGCGTCTACCACAGGTGGGCGCCTCTTTATTTTTGTATCATCCCCGCCCTCCCGAACACTGTTTTCTTCATTGATTATAACCATTCGTAATTCGTAATTGATCATTCTCGATTCATTCCCTACCTTCGTGCATCTAAAAGAATCAGAGCGTAAGCGTATGGAGCAACCTGTAAGCAGTATCCCGTATTGTAAAACCGGGTATTTTAATCAATTGGTTATAGATTTTCTGGCCGAGCATCCGAGTCTTCGTCCCTTTTATAAATATTCTCCCGTAAAGCCTGATTTTGAGGCCGCTATACAGGCAAAGAAAGCATTTTCACAACAAAGAGATGTACTGGTAGAAGCACTCACGGAGCAATATGAGGGGCTGGAAATTACCGACAGCGTTCGGAATAATATCAACAGCCTGCTGGACCAGCAGACTTTCACCATCACCACGGCACACCAGCCCAATATCTTCACCGGTTATTTATATTTTGCCTATAAAATACTGCAAACCATAAAGTTAGCTGATCAGCTACGTTCGCAGTATCCGCAATATAGCTTCGTGCCTGTATATTATATGGGCAGCGAAGATGCCGATCTTGATGAACTGGGACATGTGTATATTGACGGCAAGACCATCAACTGGCCTACCCAACAGGCCGGCGCGGTTGGCCGTATGCAACCGGAAGGTTTTGACACACTCATTGACCAGGTAAAACAAGCGGTGGGCTACGGCCCTTATGCGGAAGAGCTGATCGCCCTGTTGCGCAAAGCATATCTGGAACATAAGAATATTCAGGACGCGACCCTGTACCTCGTAAACGAGCTGTTTGGTCGTTACGGACTGGTGGTACTGGTGCCGGATTCTCCGAAGCTGAAGAAACTGTTTGTACCCGTTATGCGGGATGAACTGTTCCATCAGCAATCTTTCGGGATCGTGAATGAGACCATTGCGCAGCTCTCACAACATCATAAGGTGCAGGCGAATCCGCGCGAGATCAACCTGTTCTATCTCACGGAAACATCGCGCGAGCGTATCGTACGGGTGGGAGATGTCTGGAAAGTATTACACCTGCCGGTGGAGTTTACGGCGGCCACACTGGAGAAAGAGCTGGAAGAACATCCGGAGCGTTTCAGCCCGAATGTGATACTGAGAGGAATGTTGCAGGAGACGATCCTGCCTAATATCGCCTTTATTGGCGGTGGTGGTGAGATCGCCTACTGGCTGGAGTTACAGCAGTTGTTTATACACTACCGCGTTCCTTATCCGGCACTGATCCTGCGTAATTCCTTCCTGCTCGCAGATGATAACTCCCTGCAACGTTTACAGAAACTGGGACTTACCATCGCAGAGCTGTTTGAAGATCCGGAAGACCTGATTACGCGCTTTGTACAGCAGCATACCAATGCGGCACTGGTGCTGAAGGATGAATATGCGGCTATTGAGAAGCTGTTTGATGATCTGGTATTAAAAGCAGCCAGTATCGATGTGACACTGGAAGCATCTGTAGGCGCGGAACGTACAAGAGCAGTGAAATCTATCGGTAAACTTGAACATAAGTTCCTGCGTGCGGAAAAGAAGAAATTCAACTGGCAGTCGGAGCAGATCCGTACATTGAAAAAGAAATTATTCCCGGCTAATTCCCTGCAGGAGCGGAAGGAGAACTTCATGCCCTGGTATGTGACAATGGGGCCGGCGTTCTTTGATCTGATACTGGAAAATATGGACCCGCTGTCTGACCAGTTTGGGATCATAGCAATCAGGCATTAGGAATTGAGTAGATCAAGCCTCCCTAAGTAAATAGCGCTCCTGACCACTGGCCAGGAGCGCTATTGCGTTATACCGAGACATTTGTTATAAAAAACGCCTGATCCCCAATGCCTAATTTATTGTTTTGTCGATGGTTTTCTTCATGTCTTTTAACAGGGAAAATATGGCATGCATCTGATCGCGCACCATCTTTGTTTCCAGCATATCTTCCCTTACCGGCGTTTCGCCCTGCCCATTATTGATCTCTTCCTGTCTGCGCTGAATCAGCTTTTCCAACTCCGCGTCTAATGCATCCAGGGCATCCAGTCGCTCGGGTAAAGGAGCGGGTGGTGTATCCGGATTGTCTATCAGTTGTACGATACAGTCGAGATATTGCTGTAACAGTTGATTCAGATGCTGATACTCCGGCTTAGGGAACTGTATGCGGTGTAGCAGACCGTAATTGGCCATGGCAGCTGTATGTGACATCATCGAGTGGTTAAGTACCACGAAATGATAGATCTCCGATCCATGTATCTGTTTGCTTTTTGGCTCAGAGAGCATTCGCTGGAACGCCGACATCAGGTTGGCCGCGCTTACATTAGTGTCTTTCCTGGCCAGCTTGTAGTCATTCATTACAAATTCCCCGTTGGTGTAGAGACGCATCACATGATCCAGGTAGCGTGCATTGTCCTTCACCATTTTCGACATATGGCTGGGGAGGTAGTTATGCTCCCAGCTTGGCCATAGCAGCAAACTGGCCACAAATGCTATACTGACACCTATAAAAGTATCCAGCACACGGAGTTCCGCATTCTGGAGGTGTGCGGGATGCAGGAAGTGCAGGAGGAAGATGACAAAGGGGGTAACAAAGAATACACTCAGTGTATACTGCTGGGTCATGAAGCTATAGGCCCCGAGTATACAAAGCAGCATAAGGATGAAGATGATCGTCGTATTAGTGGTGAGGAACAGTACGCCTGCGGCGAATAATGCACCGAGCACCGTTCCGATGATACGCTGATAGCTGCGCGCCTTGCTGATACCGAAGCCCGGCTTCAGGATCACCACGATCGTTAACAAGATCCAGTATACACGGTCCAGGTGTAAGACCTGGCCCAGCAGGTAGCCGGTAACAGCAGCAATACTGACCCGCAGGGCATGCCGGAAAATATGTGAGTCAAAGGAGAGGTTATTCAGCAGGTCTTCCAGGTCGTAGCTGTTACGCGTGGTAAAGCTGGATAGCTGCAATCTTGGATCGATCACCTCATCTTTCACACGTTCCAGTCTGGTGAGACGGTGCAGGTTATAGATGCGCTGCGTCATGTCCTGCAGGTTATGGAGGATGCCGGTCAGCGTCATCAGTTTAGTACGTTCCTTGAGGGTAGGCAGCGAGTCATGAATAGCAGTGAGTGCATGCTGCACCTTGTCTAGTTCGTGTCGCAGATTTGCTTCAGGCAGGGAACGTTGTCCGGCCGCAACTGCGGTGCCGATCAGTTCCAGTTCGCTGGCAAACAGCAGGATCAGCTTGTGGAACTTCTCCAGTATCTCTGTGCCGCCGAAGTCCTGCTGTAAAGCAAGGTAGTCGGTCTGGGAAGCCATGATCTGCTCCTGCAGGTCGGTGATGTCCAGGAAGATCAGTACCATACTTTTATTGATACTGGTAGAACCTTGCTGGGCGCTGCGGCGTTTAAGGAGTAGTTCGCGTACGGCTTCCTGCTTTTCGCTCACGATGACCTGCTGGGCGAGGACGGATTTATATATTTCGTCGAAATGTTTGTCGGCGCCTTTTTCGTAAAAGCCTGCTCTTTCTTCCAGATAGTGAGCCGTTTCGATGATACATTCGGATAGCATCTGCTGTACGCTCAGATAGGGACGGATCTGCCAGAGCAGCAGGGCAAGGAAACCGTACCAGATGCTTCCTCCGAGTATGACCAGGCAATGCAGGAATGCCTCTGCAGGAGGGACCGGGTTCTCTCCCAGAATGGATACCATGACCAGCATACAGGCAATACCGATATTGCCACCACGGTTACCATATACGAGCAGCATACCGTTGCCAAAACAACAGGCCAGTATCCAGGCAGTCATCAGTAAAGGGTAAGGCGCGATCAGCGAAGTACCGAGGGCGGTCAGGAAGATGAAGGCAATAGCCGTCAGGATACCATTGCGTTTGTGCAGGGCAGTGCCGGGAACATCTGACAGGGCAGTGGCCAGGGCGCCCAGTGATGCCACGATCCCCATCGGCAGATCGCCCATCATGGAAAATACGATGGAAGGCACTACTACACTGATGGTTGTACGTAAACCAGTACTGAAATGATAACTATAAATGAAATTCCTGACTTCCTGAATCCAATGCCGCATCTGGAAAATTTGATATATGCAAAGTTATTTAAATCGCTGTTAAGCAAAAAGAATGCTGATTTTCTGTGTGGTAAAGTGCTCATGACGCTATACCGGTCATATTTGCTTTTGTAACAACCGGAAAGCAGCTGAAATGTACCGTAGACAGTTCGTCCTGCAATTTATACACAACTGTGTATAATTAAATTTTTACCGGAACATGGTTGTCTAAAAAATTACTATTTTCTTTGGAAAATTAAAGGTAACAGTCTCTGATTAAAATGCTGATAATCAGAAAAAGGAGATAATTAATCTGGCAAAAATGCATTATTATAGTATGATCAGGTAAATCCGGGCTATAAATCAGAGAAATCATAGTTATCTTTGACGGCTTTAAAAAAACAAAGCGGAGCAATTGTGCGTTTAAAAACATTAGAAATCAAAGGCTTCAAAAGTTTTGCTGACAAAACCGTATTACACTTCGACGAAGGCGTAACGGGGGTTATAGGCCCCAACGGCTGTGGCAAAAGTAATATTATCGACTCCATTCGCTGGGTGATCGGGGAGCATAAGATCAGCAACCTGCGTTCTGAGAACCAGTCTGGCCTGGTCTTCAATGGCTCCAAAACACGCTCGGCAAGTGGTATGGCCGAAGTGAGCCTGACGTTTGAGAACACCCGCAATGTCCTGCCAACTGAGTTTACCACCGTTACCATTACCCGTAAATTTTACAAGAACGGCGATAGTGAATACCGCCTAAATGATGTGGCCTGCCGCCTCAAGGATATCCATAACCTGTTTATGGATACTGGCGTTAGTACGGATTCCTATGCCATCATCGAACTGGGTATGGTGGACGATATCATTAAAGATAAGGAAAACAGCCGCCGGCGTATGCTGGAACAGGCTGCCGGGATTTCCATCTACAAAACCCGTAAAAAGGAGGCTAAATCCAAACTGGAAGCCACTGAAGGAGACCTGAACCGTATTGAGGACCTGCTCTTTGAGATCAATAATAACCTGAAAACCCTGGAAGCGCAGGCCCGTAAGGCAGAACGCTTCTATGAGGTGAAAAAGGAATACCGCGAAGCCAGTATTGAACTGGCGAAAGCAGCCCTGGAAGGTTTTAACGTCACTTTTAAACAGCTGACAGACGAACAACAGGCGGAAGCAGACCGGAAACTGGCGCTGGAAACGGAGATCACCTCCGCAGAAGCCAGTGTGGAAGAAGATAAATTACATTTCGTTGCCAAGGAAAGAGAGCTGCAGGTATTGCAGAAATCCTTCAATGAACTCGTTTCCACCATCCGTACCAAAGAGAACGATAAGAACCTCGCTACCCAGCAGCTCACCTATCTGAAAGAAAGGGAACGCAACATCAGCCACTTCCTGGGTAATGCGGAAGGACAGTTGCAGGGCCTGACAGATTCTATCGCCTTCACCGAAACACAGGTGGCGGAAGAGCAGGACGCATTCGAAAGCCTGCAGGACCAGCTCGAAGGCCTCCAGGACCTGGTAGACGAAAAGAAAGAAGCCTTTAACCAGAAGAAGCTGTCCCTGGAGAACCTGCGCCGCGATCAGCAGCAATGGCAACGCCAGCAGTTTGAAGCAGAAAAGAAGGTGGCCGTAGCAGATACCTCGGTACAGAACCTCCAGCGTAGCATTCAGCAGCTGCAGGAAGAAAAGACCGGCCGCCTCCACCAGATCACGCAGCTGGAAGAAGAAAAGGTCATCCTCCAGGAAACCCTGCAGGACCAGAAAGCCGATCTGGAAGATATGATCGCTTTCCAGGAAGAAACCAAAGGAAAGATCCTGGCCACCCAGGGAGAGATAGAAGGCTTACGCGATAAACTGGTGAACGAGAACCGTACCCTGGACCAGAAGAAGAATGAATACGACCTCCTCAAATCGCTCGTGGACAGCCTGGAAGGCTATCCGGAGAGTATCAAATTCCTGAAAAAGAACACAGAATGGAACAATGAAGCACCCATTCTCAGTGACATCTTTTTTTGTAGGGAAGAATACCGCACCTGCGTAGAGAACCTGCTTGAACCTTATCTCAACTACTATGTTGTAAATAATGCAGCAGAAGCAATTCAGGCTATCCGGTTGCTGGATGAACATAAAAAGGGAAAGGCTAATTTCTTTATCCTTGATCAGTTCCATGAACAGCATGCTATGCCTGCAAGCCCTCCGGGTACTATTCCTGCCCTGGAAGTAGTAGAACTGGAAGAGCGTTATAAAGGATTGGGACACTATCTGCTCGGGAAAGTATTTATTGCGGATGATGTTAGCAGCATTCTGTTTGAGCAACTGACAGATCAGGACGTACTGGTGATTGAGAAAAGTGGCAGAATGAACCGTGGCCGGTACAGTTTTAGTGGTGGTTCTGTCGGATTGTTTGAAGGTAAGAAACTGGGGCGTGCTAAAAACCTGGAGAAACTGGACGAAGAGATCCGGACACTGGAAGATGTGGTGGCATCCCTCCGTCATCAGATCCAGGAAAAACATAACCAGGTACTGGGATATAACAGTCAGCTGAACGAAAACAAGATCAATAGCGCCCGCGAGAAGATCAACCAGTTGAGCAACCAGGTGTTCGGATTGCAGAACCGTATAGAGAACTTCCGCCATCTGGTTGAATCCGGAGATAAGCGTTTGCAGGAAATGCAGGACTCCCTCCAGGCGAACCAGGATAGTATCAAGGGTGTAAGGGAAGAACTCGAAGAGCTGAATGAAAAAGTATATGCGCTGCACGATAGCATCGCAGCAGCTGAAAGGGCCGCTACAGAAGCCGAGCAGCAATTTAACCAGGCAAGTGTACAGTTCAATAACCAGAACCTGCAGCATACACGCCAGCAGAGTAAAGTCCAGTCACTGAGACAGGAGCTGGATTTCAAACGTAAACAATTGTCTGATCTGCATATGCAGATCACCAGTAATAAAGCCCAGCTGGAAGACGCCGTAGCCAATATCGCTGCAGCAGAGGACAAACTGGGGCTTGCGGAAGATGGACTTATAGACTTGTTCCGCAAAAAGGAAGAAGAAGAGAAAGAGCTGAACGAAAAAGACCAGGAATATTACAACTTCCGTAACCAGTTAACAGAAAAGGAAACTACCTTGCGTGCACGTCAGCGTGCCAAGGAACAGCTGGAGCAATCATTGACCGTGATCAAGGATAAGGTGAATGAACTTAAATTGCAACTGGCTTCCATGAAGGAAAGACTGAGCGTGGAGTTTAAAGTGAACCTGGACGAGATCATTGATGAACAACGTAGCTCCGTACTGCCGGTAGAAGAACTACAGGGTAGCGCGGAAAGACTCAAGAAGCGACTGGAAAATATGGGTGAGATCAACCCTACGGCTATCGAAGCCTACCAGGAGATGAAGAAACGTTACGAGTTTATTCTAGAGCAGAAAACAGACCTTGTGACTGCTAAGGAATCACTGATGGCAACTATCCAGGAAGTGGAAGCGACGGCTAACCAGAAATTTCTGGATACGTTCAACCAGGTGAAAGAAAACTTCGTACGTGTATTCAAGGCATTGTTCACCGAAGAAGACCAGTGTGATATGATATTGAATGATCCTGAGAACCTGGCAGATACAGGTATCGAGATCATCGCCAAACCGAAGGGTAAACGTCCGGCTGCCATTACGCAGCTGAGTGGTGGAGAAAAGACACTGACAGCAACAGCGCTGCTGTTTGCTATTTACCTTATCAAACCGGCACCATTCTGTATCCTCGATGAGGTGGATGCGCCGCTGGATGATGCCAACGTAGGTAAATTCACAAACATGATCCGTAAGTTCTCGGATAACTCCCAGTTCATCATCGTTACGCATAACAAGCAGACGATGGCAGCTGTGGACGTGATCTACGGAGTTACCATGCAGGAACCGGGTGTAAGTAAACTCGTGCCTGTGGATTTCAGAAGTCTTAACTAAGTTAATCAATAAAGCAAACCAAAAAATTACATATCATGGGCACATGGGGTACCAGAAACTTCGAAAATGATGGCTCTCAAGACTGGGTATTTGAAATGATGGACAACAAAGATGGCGGTATGGTTGCCGACACGCTTCAGTTCTCCCTTAACAAAGATGGTATACTGGATGCATCTGAGTGCGAAGACGCACTGGCTGCTGCAGAAGTAGTTGCAGCTCTCGCCGGTAAAGCAAGCGAAGACTTTCCTGAAGATCCACTGGAAAACCTGGACGTTCTCAACCTGTTAGCTACGCCTGCTTTACGTAAGCTGGCTGTTGCTGTTGTTGAGAAGATCAGGGTTTCTTCTGAAATGAAAGACCTTAGAACAGAAGAAGGACAGTATGAAAGCTGGGACGCTGTGATGGCTGATCTCGTAAAGAGACTGACTATCTGAGTCGCCGTTTAGCACTGACATTATAAAAGAGCTCCGCCTTATCCTCTGACCGGTACCCGGCAGAAGATAAGGCGGATTCTGTTAGTATATAACGATGTTTACTTAAATGAGTATGCCGGCAATAGTGGCCGACAGGTAAGATGCCAGTGTGCCACAGAAGAGTGCTTTCAGTCCCAGACTGGCCAGATCAGCACGTCTTTCAGGCGCCAGTACGCCGATGCCCCCGATCTGCATACCTACGCTACTGAAGTTAGCGAAACCACAAACAGCGATACTGACGATCAGCAGGCCCTTCTCCGTGAGGACAGGGATGTTCTTGTCTGTCAGGTTCTTGAAAGCGATAAATTCGTTGATGGTGAGCTTTTGGCCCAGCAGGGTCGCCACACTGTTCACATCGCCGGAAGGGACGCCCATTGCCCACGCCACGGGGTAGAAGAGCTTCCCGAAGATCCAGTTCAGGCTCAGGTCAAAGTCAGGATTGAATATATGTCCGATCTTCAGCAGTCCCCAGTCCAGGAAAGCGATCAGGGCGATAAAACCGATGATCATCGCTATTACGTTCATGGCTATTTTAAAACCATCGCCCGCACCATGGGTGATCGCATCTATCACGTTCACATACTGACTTTTCACTTCCAGCTTCACTTTCCCCATCGTCTGCGATTCTTCCGTTTCCGGAAACACGATCTTGGAGATCACCAGTGCGCCCGGCGCCGCCATCAGACTCGCCGTGATCAGCATAGGAGCGAGGTCCATACCCGCTGCCTTACCCATATTAGAATATACTACGAGAATACCTCCCGCAATACAGGCCAGGCTACCACTCATCGATGCCAGCAGTTCACTGCGGGTCATATACGGAAGGTAAGGTCTGATCATCACCTGCGCCTCGATCTGCCCGACAAAAGCACTCGCGACGTTACTCAGCGCTTCTGCACCACTTACCCGCATAATGACATTCATCGCTTTCGCAATAACTGACACGATACGCTGCATGACGCCAAAATGGTAAAGGATGGCTACAAGGCAACATACCAATATGATAGCTGCAGTAATATTGAAGGCAAATACGAACCCCCCTGTCAGGTAGTTACTGAAGCTGGCCGGTGCCCCGGCAGTAGGTGGCTTTGTCTCTACCGCGATACCTCCATATACGAAGGCCGCACCCTGACGGGCGAAGTCCTCCAGTTTACCCATGGCTTTACCCACGCCCTGGAAGAAACGAAAAACGAAACTTACCTTAAAGATGAGGAGGGCTATCAATACCTGTAAACCTATTCCGCTGATCACCAGCCGGAAGTTGATCTTTTTCTTGTTGTTTGAAGCTAAGTAAGCAAGTCCCAGGATAAGGATTATCCCGATGAGTCCTTGGAAACGTCCCATAAGCGCGATAAAAGTGGTTGTAAGCAGCGAAGATAGCGAAGAATTGGGAATTAGGAATTGGGAATTAGGAATTAGAACGCAGCGAAGCCCGGCTTATATTGCGTAGTTTGAATAGCTGATACAGTATAGGACAGTTTTGCTGGAGATTTTCCTCACATTAGTTAATACCGGCCTTTACATATATGCAGCCGTTTATCATCACAATTCCTGATTCTTAATTCCTAATTCCTAATTTCACGTTTATCTTTTTCAATCGATTATCATAATGCGTTACAGGTTTTATTTTCTTGCACTCCTCCTAACGGCGTGTAACAACGGCCAGAACAAACTATCTGACAGATCCTCCGATTCATCCGCTATCCGGGAAAAATATGCGACCTCCGCAGTCCTGGATGCGACCACTGCCATCTCACACATGCAGGTCGAAAAGGGGCTGGAAGTACAGCTGGTAGCTGCTGAGCCACTCGTCACCGTACCTGTTGCGATGACCTTTGATGAGAAAGGTCGTATGTGGGTAGTGGAGATGACCGGCTATATGCCTGATACTGCCGGTACGGGCGAAGAGATCCCCAATGGGAAAGTTGTTATCCTGGAAGATACGGATCATAATGGCGTTGCTGACAAACGCAGCGTGTTTATGGACAGTCTTGTATTACCCAGAGCGATCTGCCTGGTAGGGAATGGGGTGCTGATAGCTGCACCTCCGAGATTATGGTTTGTGGAGAATGATCATGACAAGCCGGGAAAGAAAACGCTGGTGGACGATAAATATACGGAAGGCGGCAACGTAGAACATCAGCCTAACGGCCTGCTGCGCGCTATGGACAACTGGATCTACAATGCTAAATCAGATAAGCGCTACCGTAAGGTGGGCAATAAATGGCTGAAAGAACAAACACACTTCCGCGGTCAGTGGGGCATTTCCCAGGATAATTTCGGCCGCCTGTTCTATAATAATAACTCTGAAAATGTACTGGGCGACTATTTCCCTGCCGGACTAGGTGCTGGTAACAGTCAGCAGAAAAACGTAGCCGGCTACGATGAAAAGATCGTTCCGGATAACAAGGTATATCCTGTCAGAGCCACCACCGGTGTGAACAGGGGATATATGAAAGGCACACTCAATGACAGCCTGCGTCTCGTGAATATGACGGCTGCCTGTAGCCCACTGGTTTATAGGGGCAAACTGCTCGGGAAGGATTATGATAACAATATCTTCGTGGCAGAACCCTCTGGCAACCTGATCAAAAGGAACCTCATCAGGGACAGCGGGTATATCATAAAAGGGCGTCAGGCTTATCAGCACCAGGAGTTCCTGGCCAGCACCGACGAGCGTTTCAGGCCGGTAAGCCTCTACGACGGACCGGATGGCGCCCTTTACATCCTGGACATGTACAGGGGTATTATTCAGCATAAGACCTACCTGACGCCTTATCTGAAAAACGAGATCAAGAGCCGTAATCTGACCAATCCGCTGAACTGCGGACGTATCTACCGGGTTGTACCTGCTGGTCAGCACCCTGCTGCGACTATTATTGAAAACGATCCGGAACACCTGCTTTCATTGTTAGGAAATGCCAATGGCTGGCTACGCGATAAAGCGCAACAGCTGATCGTAGATCACCATTATACTACGCTCGTTCCGGCACTACGCAGCCGCTTACAGCAACCGCTGTATGCACAGGTGCATGCACTCTGGACCCTCGAAGGCCTGGGCGCATTACAACTGGCAGACGTACAGGTGTTACTGCATCAGGCCAATCCATACGTACAGGCGGAAGCATTGGCCGCTTTACCGGCAGTCATGACGCCTGCAAACGGAAAGGCTGTTCTGAACGAGCTGAAGATGATAGAACAGAATGTCTTCCTGGCGCCTTATGTTGCCTTACTACTGCCTTCGCTGCCGGCCTCGCTGCATGCGGAAACTGATTCACTGCGAGGTCGCCTGGTGGATAGATATGCCAATGACCGTTATGTGGCTGATGCGCTCATCAGCGGTATGGCTGGTAAGGAAATCGCATTACAGCAGCTATTGAAAGCCATCCATCCGGATACCACCCTGGTGCTCGCCAAACGCCTGAAAACAGTACTAAAGGATATTGAAAATCATAAGAAAGCCAGCATGGATGAGAGCCTGGGAAAGACCTACCCGAGAGGCGCCATCCTGTTCAAAACTGTTTGCCAGACCTGCCATGGTGCTGATGGTGATGGTATCCAGTCGCTCGCTCCACCATTGAACCAGTCAGAGATCGTGACAGGCGATAAGCATAAGCTGGCGGCCATCGTGCTGTTCGGCTTGACCGGCCCGGTAACTGTTGCCGGTAAACAATATAAAACGCCTGAGATCAGCGGAGATATGCCTGGTATAGGCAGCAATGATGAGTTCTCTGATAAGGATATTGCGGAGGTACTGAGTTACATCCGTGGTGCCTGGAGCAATCATGCAGCCAGGGTCACAGAGAAAGATATCCAGGAGGTGCGGAAGCATTATAAAGGCCGTCAGAAATCATTTACAATGGCAGAATTGAAGTAACGTATACCTGGTATCACGAACAAAGAGCGCTTACCGGCGCTCTTTGTTTATGGATTGGCACTAGTTATGAGTTTTGGCAAAAGAAATAACGGATTACAATACGATATTGAGTGTATGGAGTTTGTTATATAATGTCTTACGGTCGATGTTCATCATTCTGGCCGCTTCCGATTTATTATAATGCACCTGCTGTAATACATCCATGATCTTTTTGTATTCCGCCTGACGGGATACATTCTTCAGGTCCTCTTCAGTGGTTCCGCCAGTGCCCGTGGCTTCGGCTTCTTTCAACGCGGGCAACATTTCTTCCGGCAGGTGCGCAGTCGTAACAGGACCCTCATTCGTTGACAAAAGGCAGATCCTTCTCATGACGTTTTTCAGTTCGCGGATATTGCCCGGCCAGCCATAATGATAAAACGCCTGGTAGACTTCTGCTGATACCTCACCATATTCCCTGTTTAGTTCTGCTTCGATCATTTGTTTGAAAGCGTTGACGAACAGTGGAAGGTCATCCCGTCTGGCCCTGAGTGGGGGGACATTCACACTGAACTCGTTCAGACGGTAATAGAGGTCATCCCGAAAGCGTCCGTTTAACACAGCCTGTTGCAGGTCCTCATTAGAGGCTACAATGATACGTATATCGACAGGGGTCTCGCGCGTACTACCTACTGGTCTGACCACCCTTTCCTGGATAGCGCGGAGCAGGGCCGTCTGCACCTCATAGGACAGGTTACCTATTTCATCAAGGAACAGTGTACCACCATGTGCTTCCTGGAATGCGCCCGTTTTAGCCTGTATGGCGCCGGTAAAGGCACCTTTTTCGTGGCCAAATAGTTCGCTACAGGCCAGCTCCCTGGACAGGCTGCCACAGTCGATGGCAACAAACGGTTTGTTCTTACGCTTACTCTGACTATGGATCAGTTGCGCCACTGATTCTTTCCCTGTACCTGTCTCTCCCAATATCACCACACTATAATCAGTTGGCGCGATCAGTTTGATATGCACATGCAGTTCCTTCGAGGCATTCCCCACACCATACACAAACTGACTGAGCGTACCCCTGTGCGAGACCAGCGTAGATACAGGTGCTTCCGGTGATGCGGGAGCGACTGGCAAAGGGTCCTTAGATGTTAGTGCTTTATGTAACAGGGCCTTCTGTGTAAGCAGAATAACCTGCGCGGCATTCAGTGGCTTGACCACATAGTCATAAATGCCGTTTTTTATCAGTTGAATAGCAACGCGTACGTCAGGATAGCCGGTCATGACGACAATGCCTGTCGGCGGACTTAGTTCACGGATCTTAAGCGAGAGTACGCTGCCATCTATTTCTTTGTCTTTCAGCCGGTAATCACAGAAGACAACATCATACAGCTTTTCCTTCACCATCTTCAGTGCTGTAGTGCCGGATACGCTATGATCTACTTCGTATCCTTCTTTACTGAGTATCTTAGTTAGCAAGGTGCAAATCTGGATCTCATCATCAACGATCAGGATAGTGCTCACATGTTACGATTAAGAGGTGAATAAAATAAGTTTTCTAAAGAGACACGAACATTATGTACTCGAACTTAGTTGTGACTGCCGGCACGGGAACAATAAGAAAAAAGAGTATGGTCTATTCTGATTGCCAGGGGAGAGAGTCAATTCCCGCAGCGGTTTTTCGGGTCGTGCCTAATGTTATGGTTGGCATAAAGGTATCGAAATATTGTATTCGACCAAAAATAAAGATGTGCATGCCTCAACATAGGGATCGTTCAATTTTTGTCAGTTGGCAATTGTTTATACACCCGTCATTTACAACTTTAATCAGTGAAAGAATTAATTGCTTAGATAGACCAGTTTTTCAAGCTGACTCCTGGGCACTCGTCATTGTTACTTTCTGGTGTGCAACCTGCAAGGTGTATAAAGGAACCTATTTTGCTGCGCCGGTAGATATCGGTAGGCCCCGACAGCAGCGAGATAGTATCTAATGAGTGAAAAAAGGTTGTTTTACTTAATGTAACTTTGTAAATAGACGACACTATAAAATGATAATCAGTATTTTAAGTTTATTTGTTATAATATTGCTTTAGCCTCTCAAATAACTATATAAGCATCTTGCTTGCCGCAATTATGGTAACAAACAAAGTGCCCTTTCTTCCTCATTTGCTATCAACCAGCGACTGGTTCAGCCAGACCTTGATACATGTTTCTGAACATGAATAGAAGTCCGCCAGACTGATCATAATCACCGGGAAATATATCCATCCATTTGTTTTGCCGATTGATCACCTGCCGTTTTAACAAGCGGTAGTCAACCAGTACGATGTCATTATCAATTGATCAGATGCACTCAGTGATTATAACGGGAAGGACAGCCAGGTCATAGTAGGGTATCTATGTCAGCGTTAAGAGGAACATTCCTGTTCTTTTCGGGAGGGGGAGGTAAGTAGTACCGCCTCCGCATTATTCCTGCCTGCTTTTGAACACGCATATAGGAGGAAATGCCAGGTAGCTTACTGGTGGGCGCTGTGAGGGTAGAGGTGAAGCAGGATTGGAGAGAACTGATACTATTTTGATATGGGGTGACATCC
Source organism: Chitinophaga agri (assembly GCF_010093065.1). Taxonomy (NCBI): domain Bacteria; kingdom Pseudomonadati; phylum Bacteroidota; class Chitinophagia; order Chitinophagales; family Chitinophagaceae; genus Chitinophaga; species Chitinophaga agri. The sequence continues at coordinate 341,570 of NZ_CP048113.1, forward strand.
TAATATGAATGATGGGGAATAATTAAGTGGTTGTTTTACAATGATTTGTATTTTTTCAACAGCTTCTTCCTCCAATATAGAAGGGACGAACAAGCGACCTGCTAGCGACGAACTAGCGACGGCGAAGCATTGAACAGGCGTCAAAATTGTATCAGCCGACAGCATACAAAACGGGCTGTCCGTTATCAGCGGACAGCCCGTTCATTATATTGAATTACCTTATTTAACTGCTTTATAAGCGATCCTGTCTCCGTAGGCGATATGATACTTATCGCAGAACCCTGCATTCACCTCCAGCACATATTGCGCTTTCTTGAACGAAGGAAGACTTTCTTCCGAGAGGGGTGTCGTATACTTCTGTACCGATACGATCTCTTTTTTCTCGTCCAGGTAGATGATGTCAAGTGAGATGTAGGTGTTCTTCATCCAGAAGGATTGTTCCTCCGCCTTCGGAAAGATGAAGAGCATACCCTGTATGTCAGACATTGACTTACGGTCCATCAGGCCCCTTGCTCTTTCCTCGTCGTTATCAGCAAACTCAATGTCGATCTGCCGGAGCGTATCATTATTGACCTTACTGAGGAAATAGAGAACGCCTTCCTTTTTGAAGGGTGGTCCGCTATCAGGTACGGTAGCTACCACTGCATTACCGGAGGACGAATTACTGTTATTGGCCGGAGATGCATTCCTGCTGGAGCATCCGGCTATATAAAGTATAAATCCAACGTTAAAGAGGAGCCATCGGGAAGCTGACATAAAGCGTTGTTTTTAACGTGCCATCAATTCTTCGTCAGAGAATACCACATCCGTATAATCCTTGATCTCATTGTACACCGTATCTCTCTCTATCGGTCTTCTGCCAGCCTGTTTGATGAGCATGGCCAGCTGTGCGGTGTTCATGGATGGATTCTGCTCTTCTGCACCCGCCATGGAGTAGATCTTGGTGGTATCATCAATAGTACCATCGAGGTCATTTACACCAAAGGACAGGGTCAGTTGCGCGGTATTTCTACCCAGCATCGGCCAGTAGGCTTTCAGATGGGGGAAGTTGTCCATATACAGACGGGCGATCGCATACAGTCTGAGGTCTTCTACGACAGAAGTCTCAGGAACATGTGACATCTCATTGTCGCCATTACGGAATTTCAGCGGAATGAAGGTGTTGAAACCTTTCGTCTGATCCTGCAGCTGACGGAGGCGCTCCATGTGGTCTATACGGTGCCAGAATTGTTCTACGTGACCGTACAGCATGGTCGCATTCGTATGCATTCCCAGCAGGTGCGCTGTCTTATGAATATGTAACCAGCCATCAGCATCTACCTTGTCATGGCAGATCTGGGCACGGATGTCGGGATGGAAGATCTCTGCACCGCCGCCTGGCATAGATTGCAGACCCGCATCATGCAGGATGCGCATACCTTCTTCAACACTCACTTTTGCTTTGCGGAACATGTAATCCAGTTCCACTGCCGTAAAGCCTTTCAGATGAAGATCAGGACGGTGTGCCCTTATCTTCTGCAGGAGTTCAACAAAGAAATCCAGGTTCATCTTCGGATGCACACCACCTACGATGTGAACCTCCGTAACTGGCTGACCATCATACTTTTTCACAATATCCAGCATCTGGTCGATGCTCAGTTCCCAACCCTCTTCCCGATTCTTATACAATTTTGAGTAAGCACAGAATCTGCAGGTAAAGATGCAAACGTTCGTCGGCTCTATGTGAAAGTTACGATTGAAATAGGTTTTATCTCCATGCATACGCACGCGTACAGCATTGGCAAGGGCTCCTACATAGGCCAGTTCTCCTTTCTCAAATAAAAGCAGACCGTCGTCCGGCGTCAGCCTTTCTGCTGACATTACCTTTTCTCCAATGGTTTTCAACCCTTTATCCAATCTTGTATCCTGCAATATGGTAGATATGGCAGGATGATCATTTCTGGTCGTCATCTCGCTTAATTCACTTTAGTTATCTTAATAGTCTTGACGTTATTCCTGTATATTAATTTTACAAAATAAATACCATTTGGCTCATTTACCAAATCAAAGATAAAACGGTTGCTGCTATTGATTGACGAGCCGGCTTGCCTGGCGACCAGCTTTCCTAAAGTGTTGTATATCGCGATATGATCCAGGTCATTGGGTACTTCCAGGAAGGTAATGAATAACTGGTTAGCTGTCGGATTAGGTCCGATCACCAGCCCTTTCTCCTTCAGATAAGGAAGTGTATTCTTTGTAACAATGTTGATGTTATCCAGGTAGATGTTGTTCTCCGCATTGCTGATATTCCTGAACACCACCCTGAAACGGCCTTTCTTAATGATTGGTGTCAGGTTGATGGAATCCCTGCGCCATTCTGAAGCTGTTGGAATAAATTCGGAAGTCACAGGCTGTCTGCGCGTCAGAAGTGATTCACCTCCTTTCTTATAGAGACTGTCATACGTTTCCCCACAGTCAGAAGTGGTCAGCACCTGTAAACTATCCCATACCATATTCGATCCGTTCAGGTTAGAATAGGCAGCGGCAGCCACATCGAAGAACAGGAACACCGAGTCCTTGCCTGTAGGGTCAAACATCGGGGTGAGGATATCATCCACTGCATCATTCGTATTATAGGCCAGGTTGTGCATCACGATAGACCGGCTGCCCGTTTTAGCCGCATCAGCTGTCAGTTCCCAGGTAAAGCTGTTATCATAGTTTTTGATCTCCCAGCCGGCAGGCGGGAATAGGTCACTTTCAAATCCTTCACTATAAGGGAACGTGCCGTCGGCATAATACTGGAAGTTAGACCACGCTGTATCATTCGCAGGATCTCCATCCACCGGACTCCCGTTAGGCAACGCCGTATATACTTTTAACAGGTGCGCCCCTATACCGGGAATGCTGTTATCGAGTTCTATCGTATCATTCCTGAGTGCCGAAAGATTCCCCGTCCAGTCATAGGAGATCAGCTGACCATCATCCACCACATAAAAGATCTTCACAGATGTCAGTGCATTCTTGCCCTGGTTCCTCAGCACGACTTTCGGTACGAGGTTATTCTCGCAGATCTGTCCGAACGGAGAAGCAACGGTCAGTATCGACGCATCGTTCTCCTGCAGGTTCAGTGGCAGACAAGCCTCAGAGAACATAAGGGATGACCTGTCATTTTCAAGCGTCAGCCGCATCCTGTCTACCTGATCTGAAGTGAACAACAGCATGCAGGCATCATCTGAATAGTCCATGAAGTTGTTGAACATGATACCTGGAGAATCTACGGTACATCTGTCAGTCAGCGGGAAGCGCGGACAGTTATAGGTATAGGTTCCCTGTAAAGGAGTATCGTCAATTCCATCGTCAGCCGCACAGGCGGATTCATCTCCCCAGATATGACGGAGGGAGAAGAAGTGGCCGATCTCATGGACAGTGGTACGGCCCATATTGAAAGGCGCAACAGCGCTTCCGGTAGTACCAAAGCCGGTATAGGTGATCACAACCCCCTGCTCGTCGGAAGGATAGCCTTCGGGGAAAGTTGCAATACCCAGATAGTTATCAGATAGGTTACATACCCAGATGTTCAGGTAATTGTCACTGTTCCAGGCATCGGCCCCACCAGTATTGGCATGCTTAACAGCAGACGCGGAATTGGACACACTGAAAGAGGTGCGGGTAGTGGTCACCCTGTCTATTCCATTCGTAAAATTGTCATCGGGGGTACGTTGCGCAAGACAAAACTGGATGTTCGCCTGCCCCAGTCGGTCGGCCCATGCCGCCGGCAGACTTGAGATATCCGCTGCGTTGGCAGCATAGTCACGGTTGAGTGCATCGATCTGCGACTGTACCTGCTCGTCCGTTACCTGGTCAGGGTTTCTTAATACGATATGTACAACAACAGGTATTGTGACAACCGGGTAGGTGGTCCGCATGAACGCTCTGGATTGCTTGACTGTCCGGGTCATCTCCTGCAAACGCATCTCTTTCCTGTCACGGACCTTTTGTAAAGCAGGATTTGAAGCAATCAGTTGTAGCATTGCTTCTTCGGTACCACATTTACGCTGTGCAAGCGCGGGTATGACATAGAGGACGGCGAGGATAATAAGGGTAAAATTGCGCAAGGTTCTGATTTGAATAAGTTAAAATACGGCTTGTCCGGCGATTTTTATCAAAAAGTTATAATTGTTAAAGTTATATAGGTGTTATCAATTTGCTGCATGAATACTTAAAGTGTCAAATTAGATTTTTTTAGATGAGTGCTTATTAGTGACTACACATATAATTTGACAACTGCCATCAGATAAACGCATTTTATAAAAATTTCTTATTAACCGTTAGACCCCAGCTCCCTGACCAGGTTTATTTGATCATTAACGATTTCTCAACTTTTATAGGTAGTCACCTGCACAAGTAAATTATATTCAGCGGCAGCTATGTTTACCGGATCAGGCATCCGTTTAAGACACGATATATGGGTCAGCACACGGCGTTATTACCTGGTAAGGTGAGCAATGTATATAATATAATTCAAACAGGTGTTCTGGTAGGTAGAACAGGCTGTAAATCAGCACACAGGAAAAGGGATTTTGCTGGGACATTCGACCCGGATGTGCTAATTTAGCGCGCACACATCCCCATTCGCTGATATCTATGAAGTCAATTGTTTTATCAACCTGTTTGTCTGTTTTATTATTCGCAGGTATACCTGCATTGGCACAGCAAGCCGGTTTTACTGCACCTGATACGGTTTGTATCAATGAACCTGTTCATCTTTTCAATACTTCCGTAGATGGTACTACTTTTTACTGGAACTTCTGTGCAGGCAATCTGTATCAGCCGCCTACCGGTGTCAACTTCGGTGATTTCGGCGGCACCTTACAAACACCGGTATTCCTTGACATGGCACAGGAGGGAGGAAACTATTATGCATTCGTAACAAATAATAATGCCCCTGCGCTGGTAAGATTGTCCTTTGGAAATAGTTTGCTGAATACACCGACGGCTGAGAACCTGGGTGATTTTGGTGGCCAGATCCCTCCGCAGACGGAAGGTCTCAGGATTGTACAGGATGCTGCAGGGTGGCATATAGTCGTCGTAGGTGGTGGTGTGGTCAGTAGTCCCAGTGTCGCCGTGATTGACTTCGGTAGCAGCCTTACAAATACCCCGACATGCACCAACTGGGGGAACATTGGCAACCTTGCCTATCCTACCGACCTGTTTACTTTTCAGGAAGGAGGGAACTGGTACGGTATGGCACTAAACTCAGATAATAACACGGTGACCCGTTTGTCTTTTGGCACCTCTTTCGGGACTGCACCTACTGGCGTGAACCTGGGGAATATCGGTAACCTGGATTTTCCTACCGGTACATTTATTATTAATGTAAATGGTAACTGGCATATGTTTATTACCAATACCAGGGGAAATACCATTACCCGCCTGGACTTTGGTAATTCGCTCTTAAATACGCCTGTGGCCGTAAATATGGGTAATCCCGGCGGATTATTGAATGAACCCCGTGATATATATGTATTCAGTGATTGTGGGGGCACGTTTGCACTGGTAGCGAATGGTAACGGCGATGACCTGTTAAGACTGGATTTTGCCGGCAATGATATTACAGGAAACGTAACAGCATCTTCTTATGGCAATATTGGAGGTTTCCGCTATCCTCATTCACTTTCTACCGTTTTCCGGGTACAGGATAACCTGTATACATTCGTGGCGAATGCCCTGAATAATACATTGACCAGGGTTAGTTTCGGTAGTTGTACCAATAGTTCCATTCCGTCATCGACGTTATATACAGCGCCGGTATACGCTTATTCCCAACCAGGCACGTATACTGTGACACTGCTAATGGATGAAGGATTACCAACCCAGCAGTCTGTGTGCCGGAACATCGTAGTGATGCCTTTACCTACGGTAGATCTCGGGCCGGATCAGATCACCTGCAATAATACACCTGTGCTGCTGGATGCAGGAACAGGTAACTCCCATTATACCTGGTCAGATCTCAGTACCGGTCATACGTTACAGGTCACTCACAGTGCGACCTACAGTGTAACTGTCAGCAATGGTGGCGGCTGCACAACTACTGATGAAGTGGAAGTGGTGATCAGTCCGGCTATCAATGTTGCGGTTGATGCGACCCCTGTTGATTGTGCGCATCCTACCGGTAGCATTGCGGTGGAAGCGTCGGGTGGTATCCCGCCATTTACCTACAGCCTGAATAACGTGGATATGGGTACGCAGGATCACTATACTGGTCTTACGGCAGATATCTATAATATAGATATCCGGGATGCAGTGGGTTGTACCATCACCAGAACAGTTGATCTGACAGCTGGGGGCAACAACAGTTTTAGTTTTACCGCTACACCATCCTGGACTGGCTGTGCCGGAGGAACAGATGGCGCTATCCGTCTGACGGTAACAAGTGGTCAGCCACCCGTTGAATTTGCATTGGGTGACCTGCCTTATCAGAACGTTACCACTTTTGATCACCTCACACCGGGTAACTATACCATCTACGGGCGTGCGGGCAGCTGTGCGGATACTGTCTCCGTAACAGTGACAGCACCTGTACCCATTGATATGACAGTAACACCGAGAAATGAGACCTGTGGTCGTGCAGATGGTGCACTGATCATCAATGCGACCGGTGGTACGCCGCCATACACTTTCGAGATAAACGGTGTAACCGCTACCAATGCCGATATGATAAACCTGGCGGCAGGTGATTATGATGCGAAGGTCATAGATGCGAATGGCTGTGAGGCGAATACTTTTACGACACTGGAAAACCTGGATATTCCACCAGTAAGCATTACAAACAATGATACAACGATCGTCATAGGAGACAGGGTACAGCTGCATGCGATCAATGCGCCCGATTATCTGTGGATGCCGGGAGCAGGCCTGAATTGTCTGAACTGTCCGTCGCCTGTCGCCCAACCTTATCAAACGACCACCTACATCGTGACCACCAGGACAGGGCAGAACTGCATAACTGCAGATACGGTAACGATCTTTGTTGATCTTAAAAATTCAATGTTCATTCCAACAGCTTTTACGCCTAACAAAGATGGCAGCAATGACCTGTTCAGAGTAAAGGCACAGGGCGTCGCTGCATTCCGTATGGTCATCTACAACCGGTGGGGTGAGTTCATCTTCCGGTCGGATGATGTGGCAAAAGGATGGGATGGTTTATATAAGGATCAGCCACAACCTGCAGGAGGGTATGTGTATGTAATAGACTACATCTTCTTTGAAGATCTCGGGAAAGTGCACCGGCAGAAGGGCACGGTCATGTTGGTGAGGTAAGCATAGGAATTGGGAATTGTGTTATCCACCAAACTTGTGGATCTCCCGATAGTATTAAAGGGCATGACCAACAGGATGCGCTTACTCATAAGCAATTGCTGATCCCTCATTAAAATAAAAAAGCCGGCCTATACCAATAGACCGGCTCTTTCTATAAACTTACCTACTAGAGGTTACCTTGAATTTTCTTTTCCAGAACGGATTTAGGAGCAGCACCTACCTGTTTGTCAACTACCTGACCATTCTTAATGAACAGGATAGCAGGGATGCTGGTGATACCGTAGTTGATAGACAACTCAGGGTTCTGGTCTACGTTTACTTTACCAATATTAACCTTACCAGCGTAATCTTTCGACAGCTCCTCAATAACAGGACCTATCGCGCGACAAGGACCACACCATTCTGCCCAGAAATCTATCACACTTAATTTATCTGAGTTCAACACCTCTGTCTGGAAGTTTGAATCTGTGAATTCTAATGCCATGATATTAAATTTATGAATTATAGTAAATCAAAGTTCTGTAATAAATTTATAAATGCAAATATATTCATTCAATTTTCGAACCGGATGCAAATTACTGCTTTTTTGACAGCCGGTATTTTGTTTGTATAAATATACCCTTTGACCATGCAAATTAGCCCATTTTAGCACTGCTACTTATTGATTGTATCTATATACACATCGACGTCAGGCTGTTTCGACAAGAAGTGCGCCAGTTCATCATTCATCTCTATATGCTTGTTGAAAGTATGCAGTTTTACCTGGGTATTATCATCACGATCCGTCAATTGCAGGAACAGCTCACTGGCACCCGGGTATTTGTTGATATTGTCAACAAGGAAGTCTACCAGCTCACGCGTAATGAACTTAGGGGTAGTGGCCATGATCACCTTCTTTGTATGGGTCTTTTTTACCTCCTGGAGCAACTGAATGCTATTCACCTTAAACTCATACTCTGCATCATTGAAACGCTTGGCCTTAAAGCCGCCGTTGATGAATATACATAAGCCCGTTTTCAGATAAGGCGCAAACCGGATAAAGTCCTCACTCCACAGGGCAAATTCGAACTTACCTGAATAGTCCTCGATAGTCATGATGCCAAACTGGCGGTTATTCCTGGAAATACGTTCCTGTGCACCTGTCACATAGACGGCCAGCCTGAAATTACGCTCGCGTCCTGCCCTCGCATTGCCTGGCGCCTGCAGGTCAGCCTGGTATTCTACCAGCTCCTGCACGGTATTCATATTATAATGCTGGCTTTCGAAACGGTAATCGTCCAGTGGGTGACCGGAAATATAGATACCGGTGACCTCCCGTTCATTATTCAGTTTAAGTATGAGCGGCCATGGATCGCACGGTGGGATCTTCGGCGGTTCCACATCCGGCATTTCTTCCGCCCCAAAGAGGCTACCCATGGAAGTGGCAGCACCGGCAGTTACCTGCTGTCCGAATTTCACGATCTTATCCAGACCGGTGGTATTATCATTCTCTGGTTTATGGAAATACTGGGCGCGATGCAGTTCCGGGAAACAGTCGAAGGCACCTGACATCGCCAGGGCTTCCAGTGATTTCTTATTCACCGCACGCTGGTTCACACGTTTGATCATCTCAAAGATGTTCTTGTATGGCCCTTCCTTCTGTCTTTCTTCCAGGATGTTTTCTACGGCAGCTTCACCCACACCTTTCAGACCGGCAAGACCGAAACGGATCTGTCCCTGTTTGTTCACCGCAAAACCTTTGAAAGACTCGTTCACATCGGGTGGCAATACGTCGATACCCATGCGCTTTGCTTCCTCCATAAAGAAGGTGATCTTTTCAATGTTACTGGCGTTGTTCAGTACAGCCGCCATGTATTCCGCCGGATAGTGCGCTTTCAGGTAAGCGGTCTGATACGCCACGAAGGCGTAACAGGTAGAGTGAGATTTATTGAATGCGTAGGATGCGAATGCCTCCCAGTCAGTCCATACTTTATCACAGATCTTCAGGTCATGTCCGTTAGCGGCACAACCTTCCATGAACTGTTTCTTCATTTTGTCCAGTACTGCCTTCTGCTTCTTACCCATCGCTTTACGGAGTACGTCCGCGTCACCTTTGGAGAAGTTAGCCAGCTTCTGGCTCAAAAGCATTACCTGCTCCTGGTACACTGTAATACCATAGGTATCGTTCAGGTATTCCTCCATTTCCGCGAGGTCATACACCGTTTCTTCCAGTCCATGTTTACGGCGGATGAACAACGGAATATACTCCAGTGGTCCCGGACGGTACAGGGCGTTCATCGCGATCAGGTCATCAAATCTGTCCGGTTTCAGTTCGCGAAGGTATTTCTGCATACCCGCGGACTCGAACTGGAACGTGGCGTTGGTTTCCCCTTTCTGATAAAGCTCGTACGTCTTGACGTCATCCAGCGGAATGTCATCAATGCTGATATCTATGCCGTGATTGATCTTTATCAGTTCAAGCGCACCTTTAATAATGGTCAGGGTCTTCAGACCCAGGAAGTCCATTTTGATTACGCCGGCACTTTCAATGATACTACCTTCAAATTGTGTTACCAGCAGGTCAGAGTCTTTGGCTGTTGATACCGGTATCAGGTCGTACAGGTCTTTCGGCGCAATGATGATACCAGCTGCGTGGATACCCGTGTTACGTACGGACCCTTCGAGTACGCAGGCTTCTCTCAGTACTTCCCCCTGAAGGTCCTGTCCTTTGATCAGCTCGCGCAGGCGTTTAACGTTTTCCAGGTCTTCAGGGCCCAGGCCTTCTTTTTCGGCCAGGCTCTTTTCTCCTTCATCAATGGGCGCGTTGAAGATACGGTCCAGCTGTATGCCGGGTTTATCAGGCACCATCTTCGCCAGCATATTGGATTCTGCCAGTGGCAGGTCCATTACACGGGCCACGTCCTTGATACTCATCTTGGCGGCCATGGTACCATAGGTAATGATCTGTGCTACCTGGCTTTTGCCATATTTATTAACAACGTAGTCAATTACTTTCTGTCGGCCTTCATCATCGAAGTCCGTATCGATATCGGGCATGCTCTTACGTTCCGGATTCAGGAAACGCTCAAACAGCAGGTTATACTTGATCGGGTCAATATTCGTGATGCCGATACAGTATGCTACCGCAGAACCAGCTGCAGAACCACGACCCGGACCGATGAATACTCCCAGGTCACGACCCGCCTTAATGAAGTCGGATACGATCAGGAAGTAACCCGCAAATCCCATGTTCTCAATGACATTGAGCTCGAAGTTGAGGCGTTCTTCCACCTCTGCGGTCACTTCTGCATATTTCTTATGTGCCCCCTCCATAGTCAGATGACGCAGGTACTGGTCCTGGGTCAGGAATGGTGCCGGAATAGGGAAGTTGGGCAGCAGGATGTCCTTTTTCAGGTCCAGCAGCTCTACCTTATCTACGATCTCATTGGTATTGTCAATAGCCTGTGGCAGATCATGGAAGAGGGCACTCATCTCTTCTGTGGTCTTGAAGTAGAACTGATCGTTGTAGAAAGCGAAACGTTTGTTCTTCATCGACACATCATCGTCAGAGAAATCCTTCATGGTAGGCGTGCTCTTCTTCTCGCCGGTATTGATACAAAGCAGGATGTCATGCGCATTCGCATCGGCCTGGTCCACGTAATGGGAGTCATTGGAGGCGATCACCTTCACATTATGTTTGGCGGCGAACTTGAGCAGTGACTCGTTCACTTTCTCCTGTTCAGGGATACCATGTCGCTGTAATTCAACATAATAGTCCTCTCCGAATATGTCCAGCCACCATTTGAACTCTTCTTCACCGGCATCTTCTCCTTTTTTAAGGATTGCTCTTGGTACCGAGGCACCGAGGCAGCAGGTAGTGGCTATCAGGCCTTTATGATACTGAAGGATCAGTTCCTTGTCAATACGGGGATACTTACCGTACAGTCCCTCGATATACCCCAGGGAGCACAGCTTGATCAGGTTGCGGTAACCTTCCTCGTTTTTGGCCAGCAGTACCTGGTGGTTACGGATATCTTTCTCCTCACGGGTAAAAGCACGCTTGAAGCGGTTTTCTACTACATAGAATTCACAGCCAACGATAGGCTTTACCTTCAGCCTTTTATCCTTCGGATCATCGGGATTGAGTTTATTATTATAAGCCTCTGCCACGAACTGGAAGACACCGAACATGTTACCATGGTCCGTGATGGCCAGGGCCGGCTGATTGCTGGCCATGGCTTTCTTATACAATGATTTGATATCTGCTGCGCCATCCAGCAGAGAATATTGTGTATGAACGTGTAAGTGGGAAAAGATCATTCCGCAAAAATCCGACACTTCGCCCAATAATTAAACATGGAACTGTTAAATTTATCCACACAGCCTGCGTTTAGGACACGGAGGCAGTCGCCGGCTAACGCCGGGCTATACGACGCATAAGCGCTAAGGCCTGTGGGTAGCCGCTTTCACTCCCTCGAGTGAAAACACTTTAAAAACAATTATTATTAGTAACTTAGCTAAAATTTATTTAATCTGAGAGGCTTATGAAAGTAAGAAAGGAGGTCCTATGGGTAACTGTTGTTTTGTGTGTGCTGGGGGCAGTATCCTGTAAATCTACTAAGAAATCGGCCAGTAAGACGAGCAATACTACTGTATCCCCGTTCATTGACGGAATGTCCTTTTCAAGGGTGGCTTTGTCAAGCAATGTGGCCAACACCGGATCTGCAAAGATTAAGAATTTCACAGCGGGTAGTTCCAACCTGGAAAATGCCGCACTCTGGCAGTTCAAATACGCCCAGCTGCTCGATGTACGGGTGGAAAGTGTCCTGAATATGCAACTCTTCAGGTTCATTGAAGACTGGTGGGGCACACCGTATGTATATGGTGGCAAAAATAAAAATGGGGTAGACTGCTCCGGCTTCGCTAACAGTTTGCTGGCACAGGTCTTCAGTATCCCGTCAGGCGGCAGCTCCGCACAGTTATACGAAAAATCCAAAAAGCTCAGTAACGCCCAGATCCGTGAAGGAGACCTGGTATTCTTCAAAACCAACGGTACCTCTATCTCTCACGTAGGTGTTTATCTTGTCAATGATAAATTTGTCCATGCCTCCACCAGTTCAGGCGTCATGATCAGTGACCTCAATGAAAGTTACTGGAAAAAGTATTATGTAGGCGGCGGCAGGGTAGAATAAATAAATATATCTTCGCCGGAATTATTTCGCGATCGAAAATCTGGTGATTATCCATGAAGATAGGTATTGTATCCATTATTAAAGAGCCATGGGGCGGGAGTGAGGAACTCTGGGCCGATATGGCTGCAGCAGCGCTGAAGGACGGGCACGAAGTATATATATCTGCCCTTAAATGCGGTCCCCCGCATCCGAAAACAGTGAAGCTGCTGCAAAATGGAGCCAGACTTTTTTACCGACGTGGATTTGTAAAGCCAGGGATCCCTTTCCTGCAACGCATCTTCCGGAAAGGCCTTATCATACTGGCCAATAAACTACAGAACCCGTTCCACCGGTTATTTAAGGAGAAACCTGACGTGATCTTTTACGTGGGCACTTCCTATTCCATTGCAGACGATGTCCTGTTGCTGAAGGCACTCGATAAGACGCCCGCTGCATTATTCATCAACTGTAACCTGAACCATGATGTACGTGGTTTCGGCGGGGTACGCTATGATGTGATCAACGCGGCCTATCAACGGGCCAGGAAAGTGCTCTTTGTATCGGAAGGCAACCTGGAGATCGCCCGGAGGCACCTTTGCTCCAACATAGAGAACGCCATGGTGATCAGAAATCCGGTGAATCTCTCCAATATAGGCATACAACCTTTCCCCACAAACGATACTGTGCATTTCGCCATGGTCGGCATACTGGTAACTGACCACAAAGGGCAGGATCTCGTGCTGAGTGCCCTTCATCAGGAACAATGGCGTACGCGTAAATGGCATCTCAACATCTATGGCGCCGGCCTGGATGAAGGATACTTGCGGCAACTGACAGCCTTTTACGGGCTGACCGACCGCGTGACCTTCCACGGTAAAGTGAGTGATATTGGTGAGGTGTGGAAAAAAAACAGCCTCCTCCTGATGCCTTCCCGGCAGGAAGGCATGCCACTTGCTATAGTGGAGGCCATGGTGTGCGGACGCCCTTCTGTCCTGACGGATGTGGGTGGACACCGTGAGTGGGTGAGAGAAGGGATAGAAGGATTTATCAGTCCCGGTGCTACCGTACGTTCTATGGCAGATGCCATGGAACGGGCATGGGAAAGACGCGCGGACTGGGAGCAAATGGGCCTTGCCGCCAACGCAAATGCCATGAAACTGTATAATCCTGCCCCCGGAAAAACAATACTGAACTTATTATTAAACGCATAAAGAGCGACACTTGAAAAAGATATTCTTCCTCTTTGGTACCAGACCTGAAGCCATTAAAATGATCCCCCTGATCAAAGCATGTGAAGCGCAACCCGATAAATGGTTACCCTACGTATGCGTGACTGGTCAGCATAGGCAAATGCTGGCACAGGTGCTGGACTTTTTTGGTGTCACGCCGCATGAGGACCTGGCTTTGATGAAACCCGGTCAGACATTGTTTGATATTACTGCCGACGGTCTGAAGAAACTGGATGAAGTGCTGGAAAGAGAAAAGCCGGACGTACTGGTAGTACAGGGTGATACCACCTCTGCCTTCACAGGTGCCCTCGCTGCGTACTATAAGAAAATTAAAATTGCACATATCGAAGCAGGACTGCGTAGCGGTAATAAATATTCCCCTTTCCCGGAAGAAATGAACAGGAAAATGGCCGGTGATCTGGCGGATTTCCATTTTGCGCCCACAATCACGGCACAGGAGAATCTGTATGCCGAAAACATACGCGAACACGTATACGTAACCGGTAACACGGTCATAGATGCGCTGCTGATGACGGCAGACCTGATCAGTGACGCCGCTGTCTATAAAGAATATTTCAGCTTCCTCGATCCTGCCAGGAGGACTATACTGGTCACCGGTCACCGCCGTGAGAGCTTCGGACAACCATTCGAAGAGATCTGTATGGCCATCCGTGATCTGGCCACCCGCTATGAAGGTAAAGTGCAGATCGTATACCCGGTGCATCTCAATCCGCAGGTACAGGAACCTGTACAGCGCTTGCTGAAAGGCGTACCCGGCATACATCTCATAGAACCGCTGGATTATCCCTATCTGGTATGGCTCATGAAACAGAGTTACCTGGTACTGACGGACTCCGGTGGTATACAGGAAGAAGCACCTGCTTTAGGTAAACCGGTGCTGGTGATGCGGGATGTAACAGAACGTACCGAAGGTATAGATGCAGGTACGGCAAAGCTCGTGGGTACCAGTCGCCCTGTTATCGTAGAGAACTGTATTGCGCTGATGGAAGATGATGCACTGTACCAGCAGATGGCACAGGCCGTAAACCCTTATGGCGACGGTACCAGCTCAGCACAGATCATTGATATTTTACACAAAGTACTTTAATATGAACGGCCCACTGGTCACGATCGTTTTACCTACTTACAACGGCTCCCGTTATCTGAGACAGTCACTCGACAGCTGTCTCGCGCAGACCTACACCAACTTTGAACTGCTCATCGTGAATGACTGTTCAACAGATAATACCGCGGAAATTGCTGCTGAATATGCGGCAAAGGACGCACGTGTCCGGCTGATCAGCAATGCTGTCAACAAACGCCTGCCTGCGTCGCTGAACACCGGCTTTGATGAAGCTAAGGGTACCTACTACACCTGGACTTCCGATGACAACTATTATGCGCCCGATGCACTGGAACGTATGGTAAAGATCCTCGCCGGGAAACCGGAGATAGACCTGGTGTACTGTGACTACATCCAGATTGATGATGATAATAGGGAGGTAGGGATCATGCGATTCAATGATATTAACCAGAGCATCATCACCTGGGAAGGTTGTGGCGCCTGCTTCCTTTATAAAAAAGAAGTGCACCTGCGCAATAAAGGCTACAATTTATCCGCCTTTATGATCGAAGACTATGATTTCTTCCTGCGTGCCTTTATGCATAGTAAGTTCTACTATCTGCCGGAATATAATGTCTACTATTACCGTGTACATGCAGCGTCACTTACCGGTACCATGTCTACCGCTGTACAGGACCTGCAGAAAATAGTGGTGGAGAAGCAATTGCCCACACTCGTACAGCACATCAGCAAACGTGATGAAATGCTGTATTACAGGAAGTTTGCCGTGTACTACGCTATCTTCAAGGAGAATCAGCCGAAGATGAAATTCTACCTGCAGAAGTTGTATCAGATGTCTCCCAAACAGGCATTCATCGCACTGGCCTTTATTACTTTTAAGAAGATAAAAGGTGCCATCGTCATCCCTTTTTCTTTCGCAGTTGCCTTGCTGAAGCTCATGCTGTCAGGCGGCAAAGGAAAGTAACCTTATTCTACCGGCGGTTTCGCCAGTCCCAATCTCTTTTTCACAGTCTGAAACACACCTGTTGCATCTTCCGAGATCTGCAGCAGGAGTGTGGCTGTAATAAACCCAGCGACAAAGAGGGTAGAGCGGAGAATGATGTTCACCAGCGGAATAGAGAAATTGATCAGTGTAGTGGTGAGGAGTATCAGTATAGTTGGTAAGGCAATACCGTAGAGTGTCTTGATATTGAAAGGCTGCAGCTTGTAGTAGTACCACAGATACGCAAAACGGATCCCATTGAATACCACTACCAGGATCAGGTTGGCCGCACCCGCACCCCAGATATCAAATTGCCTGATCATCAGATAGCTCACCGGTACTGCCGCGATCAGCAATAATATGTTACAATATAACTCGAACTTCCATTTGCGGGAAGAGATGATGATTTGTCCGCTGGCGCCTGTACCCAGTTCCACGATCTTCGCGAAAGCCAGCAGTAGCAGGGCCGGTTTCCCCGTTTTGTAGATCTCCGGTAGTTGCAGGAAGGTCATTACATCGTCGAAGTTGATCCAGACCAGTCCGAACAGGAACGTCGATATCAGCAGTAGCGTGATAGACGTCTTTGTATATACATCTGCCAGTTTCGGCATATTCTTCTCTTTCCATGCTCTGGCGATCACCGGGAAGGCAATACTTACCACGCTTCGCTGGGGCACCCCGATTGACGTTACCATGTAGTTCACCAGGGAGAATACTGCGGCAAATTCGAGACCGTGCATACTGGAAATAGCCAGTCCGTCGAAACTGTCTTTGAACACCAGCACAATATTGCCCGCCAGCATAAATATCACATACGGCAGCATCTTCGTCCACAGGCGTCTTGTTAGTTTACTGATCTTGAAGGTGATATTGAGTTCGCCGATAGATATCATATAAATGAGCAGACCGAAGAACGATACGCCATACAGAAAACTAAAGCATATAAAGAACGTCTTCAGGTTGATCCACTCCAGGATGTAAACGACTAATAACAGCAGATTAGCTACGCGGAACGCGACCTCTTTAAAGAAATTGGATACGACTGTTTTAAAAAGGTTCCATGCCTGTGCTTCCAGCACTGTGAGATAGGTCAGGAAGAAAGTAACGGGTATCACCAGGTAATAATAATCCACCAGCAGGGCCGACTTACCTGAAAATTTGCGGCTGATAAACGGCTCCAGGAAATAGGTACCCGCTGCCAGTAACAGGAACCCGATCGTCGTGATCAGCAGGGCCACCGTCAGCAGGTCGGAACTCTTGCGGTCCATCCGGTCACTATAGTAAGGGTAGAATTTCGTTAGGAGGGTGGGTACGCCAAATGTGGCAATAGCCGAAAATAATACGCCCATTTCGAGGAGTACGCGGGTCAGACCATTATGTTCCGGCAGGAGGTATTTTGCAGATAAGAATACGTTAATAGCACCGAAAATAAAACCAACATAAGTCCAGACGATTGAAACAATACTCTTTTTCCGCAGTTCGCTCATATTTCTTTAAAAATAACAGTTGTTGTAAAGCTAAAGGTATTTATTAATTTGCGATTTCAGATGGTGTTTTGCCATTTTTAATCGGCTGCTCCGGCAGCTATATTGTACAGTATCAAGCATGGACCTTTCGATCATCATTGTAAATTATAAGAGTAGCCGCCTCATTCTGGATTGTATCAGCACCATTGTGGCGCAAACGACAAATATCAGTTACGAGGTGATCGTAGTGGACAATGCTTCCGGGGATGACAGTGAACAACAGATCACGTCCGCCTATCCCTTTGTACAGTTCCTGCAAACCGGCTACAATGCAGGCTTTTCCCGCGCCAATAATGTTGGCCTTCGTGCAGCCAAGGGAGATCATCTGTTATTACTGAACCCTGATACACTTATCCTGGACCATGCACTGGACCGTTGTGTACAGCGTTTTGCACAGAGTGACCTGATCGCCTGCGGCGTACAGCAGCTGAATGCTGACCGTACCCTGCAAATATCGGGCAACTATTTCATGAAGGGCGGTCTGAACCACCTCCTGCCTTTACCTTACTGGGGGAAAGTGATCCGCTGGGTAGGGTATAAAATGAAGACCAAAGTGCCTAACGTGCAGGAAGCCAGCACGGAACATCATGTAGACTGGATCAGTGGTGCTTACCTGATGGTGAAACGTAGTTCCATAGAAAAGGCAGGGTATATGGATGAAGACTTCTTCCTGTATGCAGAAGAGGTGGAATGGTGCAGTCGCCTGCGTAAACACGGTGAGCTGGCCATATACGGCGACATCAATATCATTCATTTACAGGGAGAAACAACCGGCGATGCATTTGATTCTGATGAGAAAGGTTACTACGGACTATACGACCGTAAGGGGCTGCAGCTCATGTTGTCCAATCACGTGAGGGTGCGCAAGCAGTTCGGTGTACTATGGTATTTCATCTTATTACTCAATTATACATTTGCCATACCGGTATTCTTTATCGGTAGCCTGTTTGAAAATATCTTCAAGGGCCGCAATCCTTTCCGGTATATGCCGCAGGTCTGGGGACTGACCAAAAATGTCTGCCATTTGTGGGGGCTGACACCTACTATCGTCCGGAATAAACCCTATTTCTATAATGTACTAAGCAGATAGTCCGGCAGCCTTTAAATTTTACAAGCGCTGTTGCTGCCAAATCCGTAGTGCACAGTCCTGGTACTTTTGAATTGTCCAGTTTCAATTGAAGACCTCATCCGTCTTCAGCAATACGACACACCGATGCCGGTTGAAGAACTTGTCCGTCTTCAGCCTCCAGTTCCTGATCCACAATTCCTATTTCCTAATTTTCCCCTACGTGTACCGGCTCCCAGTATCCTTTCAGTACATCGATCCTGAACTGGATAACAGGCCACGTCTTAGCGGGTTTGCCCTGTAGGAGGTAGTATCCTCCGATCACAACGGAGGCGCCCAGTTTGAAGAGATATTCCAGGCTTTTCTTATGTACGGCAGCTGCGCCTTTTGCATGCATACGCACCTTTTCGCCACGGCCGATACCCGAGGCCACACGGTACATATATTCTGAAGTCAGCTTCTTTACTTCCACGACATGATGTACGATCACTGCCGGGTCATAATAGATAACACCGCCTCTTTCGATCAGTTTATAGAAAAACTCCTTGCCTTCGCCACCGACACGGAGTGTGCCTTTTACACCCGGCAGACTGGTATTAAAACCGCCGACAGCGAAGAAATCGTCCCTGCGTACGATCATATTGGATTCCAGCGGATAGCGGCCGTTCTCGAACGGTTTGGCTTCCGGACTATAGTCAAAATTACCTACCAGTGAAGACACATAATGCGACATCCATTTGGGTTCGGAAGGGATGTAACGGGGAATAATGCGTCCTCCGAGGCCGGTTGCATCAGGATGTTGTTCAAAGAATGTGATGATGTTCTGAAGATAACCAGGCATGGCCACGGCATCATCATCCATACAGCAAATCAGTTGTCCGCTGGACTTCTCAGCGCCGGTATTACGGGCAAAGGAAGCACCCTGGCGGGTTTCCAGGTAATAGGCAATTTGCATGTCGGGGTGAGCATCTATATATTCCCGTACCTTGGCAGCCGTATTATCCTTGCTGTTGTTATCTACCACGATCACTTCATAGCGTTGTTTATCAATATCCTGTTTGTACAGACTATCAATTGCCTCGATAATATAGGCTTCTCTGTTATATGAACAAATGACTACTGATATCGCTATTCCCATGATTGTAACTATCCTTTTTGTTTAAAATTCTGATGAGGTAAAGCAAAATAACTGTAATTTATCCGAAATTTCAATAATGGGGCGGTCACGATTCCTTTTAAAGCTGGCATTTATATGCAACCTCTGCTTCCTGATAGCGGAAGCATCTTATTACATTAAATTCGAAGGACAGGCCCCGGAGTTACTTAAGCTGATCCTGCCAGTGGGAATGATCCTCGCATTTCCGCTGAACCTGCTGGTATTGCTGATCACTACTATTGTATTATGGCGGCGGAAGATCACGTGGGCAGAGCTGCCTCCCTATGTTTTTATTGTGAATGTCATAATTTTACTCGTTCAATTTTATTTCCTGTTCAGATGATCAACAACATTCTAAAAGACAGACCAACTAAACTTTTCATCTTCTTCTGCTCGTTCTTCGTGGCCAATGCGCTGATCGCGGAATGTATCGGGGGCAAGATCTTTTCGCTGGAGAAACTGTTCGGGCTTCCCGTACATACCTTCACGGTGTTTGGTCAAAGCGGATTATCCTTCAACCTGACCTGCGGTGTTATATTATGGCCGCTGGAATTTGTATTGACGGATATTGTAAATGAATATTATGGTCCGAAGGCCGTAAAACGTATTTCCTACATTGCTGTATCATTGATCGCCTATGCGTTTGTGATGTTCTATGTAGCAATGGGCGTGCCACCTGCTGATTTCTGGATCACTTCCGGTGTAGCAGACGGGATTCCTGATATGCCGACCGCATTCAATGGCATCTTTGGTCAGGGCATGTGGATCATTATCGGTAGTATAGCAGCCTTCCTGGTCAGCCAGATCGTAGATGTCACCGTATTTCACCGTATTAAAAGGGCGACCGGCGAGAAGCACATGTGGCTCAGGGCAACTGGTTCTACGCTGGTGTCACAGCTGGTAGACAGTTTCATTGTACTGTTCATTGCGTTTAAAGTAGGTAAGGGCTGGAGCTGGCAGCTGGTACTGGCAGTGTGTGTGGTGAACTATATTTATAAGTTTACCGTAGCGATCTTACTGACGCCAGTGATCTACTATGCAGAAATGCTGATTGAAAAATACCTGGGCGCTGATGCTGCACGTATGAAAGCAGCGGCGATGGGTAAAGAGGAGACGATGATCGTGCATGAATAATTAGTAGCGGACCTTCACCAGGTCAGCCACCACTTTATCAATGGGAAGGGTGACTGCTTCGGCGGAAAACTCTTCCCAGTTGATCCATCTGGCGCCTTCCACCTGGAACGCACCTTGGGGTATTTCGAATCCAAAAGGCTTGTCCAATACCGGGAAACCAGGTGTTGACAAGGGTCTAACCAGATAATATATAGAGATGATCTGTGACTGGTCGTCAAAAGCAGATATCTGGAAGAAATCAGTGGTATAGATATGTTCCACCACTTCCACGTCAAGTCCCAGTTCTTCCTGGAATTCTCTCACTACACATTGAAGGGTACCTTCGCCAAATTCAAGTCCGCCACCGGGAAACTTGGTATAATATCCTCCCCGGATATATTCATCACTGACGAGCACCTGTCGTTGCTCATTCATCATTATACCATATACGCGAACATTGAACACTTTCTTCATCAGAGGATCAGGTTATTGAGTCAGCAGGCAAGATACAGCCTAGAACCATTTCTTTTTCATGAAATACCAGCTCATGATAACGGATATCACGATAGACAGTATGACGGGTATGTAGAATGCGTGGGCTGAGTGGGCGAATGGAATTTCTACGTTCATACCATAGATACTCGCGACCAATACGGGAAAGGTGAGGACGATGGTAATGGACGTGAGGCGTTTCATTACTAGGTTAAGGTTATTGGAAATAATGCTGGCAAAGGCATCCATAGAGCTGCTAAGGATGTTGGTATATACATTCGCCATTTCCAGCGCCTGGGAGGTGTCTACGATAAGGTCGTGCAGAAATTCCTTTTCATCTTCGTTCAGTCCGAGGAAGTTGGTACGCTCCAGTTTCATGAGCAGTAGTTCATTACTGCGCAGCGCGGTGAGGAAATATACCAGGCTTTTCTGGATACGCATGATGTATAGCAGTTCCTCGTTACGGTTACTGTCGTACAGCTTTTGCTCGAGGATATTCCTGCGCTGATTGATCTCTTTCAGGTAATCCAGGAAGTTCATGGTCACCTTCTCGAAGATCTTCAGCACCATCATATTCCTTTTCTCCGGATGACGGTTATGGAAGGTGTTCAGGAAGCGGTTGATCGCTGCATTGTCGAAGGAATTGACGGTGAGGATCTGATTATGCGTGAGGATGATCACGATGGGGATGGTAATGTAATAGGCATCGCTCTCATTGATGGAATTGTTTTCCGTCGGTGTCTTGATAACAATGAGTTTTACATTATCCTCCAGCTCATAGCGCGACTTCTCATCAATATCGAGAGAGTCGGTAAGAAAGTCCAGGGGAATGTCCAGCTCTTCGGAGAGCTGGGCAAATTCAGATTGCTTTAACGGAGGGGTAATATTTACCCAGGCTCCGTTCTCTGGTCCTGAAATTTCTACCGTGCGCGAGTCTATATTTTTGAAATATTGAATCATCCGGCCGCAAAGGTAGAATAATTAAAGTTACGGCAATGTGATATTTCCTTCGAACACCAGTGTTGCCGGTCCGCAAAGCCAGATATTGTTATAGGACATTTCACCGGTACGGGTGAATCTTACTTCTAATTTACCGCCCAGGGTCTGTACAGGGACGATGTACTCCTTTGTTTCAGCACCGGCCGTCATGAGTGCAGCAGCGGTTACGCCGGTACCACAGGAGTAGGTTTCGTCTTCTACGCCACGTTCATAGGTACGTACGAAGATGCCTTTCTCGAGTGATTGTACAAAGTTGACATTGGTGCCTTCTTTGGCGAAGCGGTCGTTATAGCGGATGCGTTTTCCTTCATTATATACATCCACTGCTTTTACGTCTTCCACAAATCTTACATAGTGTGGAGAGCCTGTATTCAGGTAGGAGTGGAGAGAATTGATCTCTACGCCACTTACATCCTGCATTTTCAGGTTTACCCAGTCATCAGCGCTCAATGTCGCTTCATGAGGACCGTCCACTGCCAGGAAGGTGAGTTTCTCGTTGGTGAGTCCCATTTTACGGGCAAAGGCTACCAGGCAGCGTCCACCATTTCCGCACATGCTACTTTCACGGCCGTCAGCATTATAGTATTTCATACCGAAGTCATATCCCTCCTGCTTGTTCAGCAGCATCAGACCGTCGGCGCCGATACCGAAACGTCTGTCACACAGGAAATGCACTTGTTGTTCTGTAAGAAAATTGTATTCGCCGTTCCGGTTATCCATGATCACGAAGTCATTGCCGGTGCCCTGGTATTTGTAGAAATGAATTGCTGACATAAGGAACAAATATAAGGAAATTAGGAATTAAGAATTAGCAATTGAGCAGATCAGTCCCTCCTTAAAACCGGGAACCGCCTGACCGATAGTCAGGGGCAGCTTTTACAATACTGCTAACATGTATTATAGATAATTCCTAATTGCTAGTTCCTAATTCCTAATTCCTAATTCCTAATTCCTAGTTATTCATTATTCATTACCAATTATCTCCAGTGACTTCACGATCATCCTTTCCACTGCTGCCGCGCCATCTTTCGTGAACTGTTGCCCGATTCTGTTAGCAACGATCGTACTGATAGATAAACAATCATGTCCCAGCACCCGGCCCAGTCCATAAATGCCGGCAGTTTCCATTTCGAAGTTGGAAATATAGAAACGACCCAGTTTGAAGGCAGTCAGTTGTTCCAGCAGCTGCGGATGGGAGAGAGGCCCTCTCAGTGCACGCCCCTGCGGGGCATAGAAGCCCGGACAGGTAACGGTGATACCTGAGATATAACCGTCTGTAAACTTAGCCGCCAAACCCGGTGCTGCACTGATCAGGTAGGGGCTGGCACTGCCCGGACGCAGCTGCACCTGCTCATGAAATGCTTCTAACAGCGCTTCTTCGTCAGTGGTATTGTCAAATTCATACCATGGCAGCAGGTTGTCCAGTCCCAGACCATGCGAGGATACCACAAAGCTGTCTACTGGTACATTCCCCTGCAAGGCGCCCGAAGTACCCAGCCGGACGATCTTTAACCGGGTAAGGTCCTGTTTTACGGTGCGTGTCGCGAAATCGATATTGACCAGTGCGTCCAGTTCATTCAATACGATGTCAATGTTGTCAGTACCGATCCCGGTCGACACCACGGTAAGTCTTTTCTGACCGATGTAACCGGTGTGACTTACAAATTCCCTATGCTGACGTTTCACCTCAACTTTATCAAAATGCTTGCTCACTTCCTGCACACGATCAGGGTCCCCAACGGTGACAATCGTTCCGGCAAGCTCTTCTGGTTGCAGGTCCAGGTGATATACGGCTCCTCTGCTGTTCAGTATCAGTTCTGATTCTGCGATACGTTTATCCATCTTTTCTGATATTTTTTTAAAATATATTTGGCAAATATCTAAAATTTCCTACTTTTGCAATCCCATCAAACAATGGGGCACGAAAAAAAATGGTTTCGTGGCCGAGTGGCTAGGCTGAGCTCTGCAAAAGCTCCTACAGCGGTTCGAATCCGCTCGAAACCTCAGGAAGGATTACAGCAATGTAATCCTTTTTTGTTTTATGGCTGTTGTTAAGCCAGATAAATGCATCTTTCGATTATCTGTTTGCTTATCTTCGTCCAGGAGGTGTAAAAGTGGAACAATATTCAGATGTTTTATTTTCCACATAAGAACCTCACCTCTGTGGATAATCGTAGTTGTTTGCTACAGTTAAAATTTGCTACATTTGCGATCTCATCTAATGAATGAGACACGAAAAAACAAGTGGTTTCGTGGCCGAGTGGCTAGGCTGAGCTCTGCAAAAGCTCCTACAGCGGTTCGAATCCGCTCGAAACCTCAGGAAGGATTACAGCAATGTAGTCCTTTTTTTGTTTGCAGGTATTGCTTCTTCCCACGGCATACACTGCATTCACCATGCGTCGGCAACAGCAGTCCTCCGGTCACTGATACAGTCCTTTAATGCTCCCAATACACATCTCCATAGCTATTCTCATGTATCCACAATTGATCCTTCTCCGTATATTCGTCCAAGTTGCCAGCACAATGAATATTCGCCATCACTACAGACCGGATACATCACTTTCTGTCTCCGGGGAATAAAGTGCACTGGGAGCCTGCTATCTGCCCGATCACCTGCCGCAATCATCGCATCCCTTGTCGATATACATCCTCTGCCATACCCGGAACCTTATTTTCCCTAACTTGCTGCTATGGCAACAGTCCCCCTTTCCAGTGCGCCCGGCAAATGGATCATGGTGTCCACAATCATGGCCTCTGCCATGGCTTTCATTGATGGCACGGCGTTGAACGTCGTCCTGCCCTCTATTCAGAAAAGCCTGCAAGCCTCCGGTACAGACCTCTTCTGGATGCTTAACGCCTACCTGCTGATGCTGGCGGCCCTGATGCTGATAGGAGGTTCTCTCGGCGACAAACTGGGCCGTAAGAAGATCTTTATTGCAGGCATCCTGATCTTCATCGGTGGCTCTGCCTTATGTGGCATTGCCGGCGATGTGACCTTGCTGATCCTTTTCAGGATGTTACAGGGGATAGGCGGTGCACTCATGATACCCGGCAGTCTTTCACTGATCTCATCTTCCATAGATGAAAATGAGCGGGGAAAAGCGATTGGTACCTGGTCTGCTTTCACCACAGTCGTAACAATTGGCGGACCTATACTGGGTGGCGCCCTGGCTGATGCGGGGTACTGGCGTTACATCTTTTTCATCAATATACCGATCGGCATCGCCGCCATTGCTATCTTATGGACTAAGGTCAAAGAGAGCATCAGCGAAGAGCCTGATCATACACTCGATTACATAGGTGCCTTTGCTATTGCCGGCGGACTGGCCGCCGTGACCTTCGGCTTTTTACGTATTCCCGATATAGGATTTAATAACTGGCAGGTGTATACGTCACTGGGTATTGGCGTTGTACTGCTCTTCGCATTCATCTGGATAGAACAGCATAGCCGGCATCCAATGATGCCGTTGTCTTTATTTACCAATATGACCTTCTCTGGTGCAAACCTGCTGACGTTCTTTCTATACGCCGGACTGGGGGCGGGGATGTTGTTTATTTCTCTTAATCTGGTGCAGGTACAGGGATATGACCAGTTACAATCCGGCATGACCTTTCTACCTTTTACTTTTCTGATGGTGCTGCTGGCCCGCTTTGCCGGTACACTGGCGGATAAATATGGCCCCAGGCTGTTATTAACGATCGGTCCCGCCATTGCCGGCACCGGATTGCTGTTCTTATCTTTCGTCGGACAAACAAAAGGCCCTGCTGCATACTTTACTACCTTCTTCCCCGGATTGGTTATTTTCGGTCTCGGTATGTCGCTGACAGTCGCACCGTTGACCGCCACGGTGATGGGTGCTGTCAGTGATCACTACTCCGGTACCGCTTCCGGTATCAACAATGCCTTATCCCGTATTGCAGGGGTATTTGCCAATGCGATCTTCGGCGCACTGGCCGTTTTATTCTTTACGGGCGCATTGCAAAAGGAGATCCCCGGACTGCCGTTAAGTACATCCGATAAACAGGCGGTAATGCAGCAGGCCGGCGAACTGGGAAACGCCCGTCCGCCTGCCACCCTGACTACGGCTGATCAGGAAAAAGTAACACGGGTATATCATGACAGCTTTATCACTGCCTACCAGCAGATCATGCGCATCTCCGGTGCTCTTGGCTGGCTGGGCGCGCTGATGTCAGTGTTGTTTATCAGGAACAGTGCAGTGTCTTCAAGGAAAAAATGATCACTTCGCTGTCAGTTCTGCAATGATCATTTTAGCGGTTTCATTACCAGGGTCCAGTTCCAGTGAACGTTTGTAGTTCACTAACGCCCTGGCTTTGTCTCCCTTCTTGTAGTAAGCCTCGCCCAGACTGTCAAACACATTACCCGACTGCGGGAAGAGGGTTGTATTATATTCGAAAACGATGATGGCATCGTCTATCCGTCCTTGTCCCATCAGGTGATAACCCAGACGGTTAAGCGTACCTTCTCCGTCGAAATCATACTGTTCACTATACTGCTGTTTAAGCTGATTATACAGGGTGAGTAGCTGTTCGCCTTTCTGGTCTTTGATATTTGCCAGTAGCAGATTGAAACCCGCCTTTTTCGGCTGTGTATAAGGCTTGCCATCCAGTATGTTTTGTATAGCCGTATTGAAGTCATACAGGTTATTCTGCATGTTGTTGGTCAGCAATATAACAGTACGGCCTTTCACCGGATCACTCACCAGCAGCGCCTGGAAGTTCCTGCCGGTGCCATCGTGTACATGGCGTATCATTTTATTGCCTTCCATGCCACCACCACCAAGACCTGCCTGCCTGTTAGGTGCAAACGGATAAAGAATGGTACGTGTGGACGCTGGATGCAGTATCTTAAAATGGTTGATCGCCTCTGACCATAAATAGAGGTCTTGCAGGGTAACGGCTGTTTGTCCGGAGATAGGGATCGTCAACGGGTCCTGCTTTTTGTCATTACTGAAAGACTTCGACATCAGGGGAGTTGTCTCTGTAGGGTCAACGATCGCCGTTTTCATGCCCGCAGGTAATAACAACCGTTGGGTCACAAAGTCTTTGAACGACCTACCGGAGACCTTTTCAATGATCTGCCGCTGGAGGAAGATGTTGTTGTTATTGTATGCATACGTCTGACCTGGTACAGTATTCAGCCTTGTCAGCTGTTGGAGGTCGGCCATGTTATCCGCATCGGTGTTCACCGTCTTCCATTTGACGTCAGGCAAGCCGCTGGTATACTGCAACAGGTGGATGATCTCAATAGAGTCGGCCCAGGATGGCAGGTTCGGAAGATACTTTGATACATGGTCATGTAGCGATAGCCTGCCTTCCTGCTGTAACAGCATAATACCTGCAGCACTGAACTCTTTGGCAATAGAGCCTATATGAAAACGGTGCTGCTCCGTAAGGGGCTGGCTACCAGTAGCATCAGCCTGTCCTATTGCGGTATGATAAACGGTCCTGTTGTTATCTTTTACAAGCACATTACCGTTAAATACGCCCAGCCGGTATGCTCTTTGTATTACGGAATCAATGGCAGCGGCCTTGCTTTGCTGTCCGAAGGCCGCAGGCAGGATAAAAAGGAAGCTCAGCGCGAGAACAATGTTTCTCCTGTTCATGTTTTGCATAAAGGATTATGTTGGTTTTAAAATGGCTAACAGATCAAATATATATTTTTGCAGGTAGTACAGCTTAAAATAATACAAAACGACTGCATGAGCCTAAATAGAATTTTCACCATTCTGGCTGTTTTTACGATTTCCACGGTACAGGCCCAGCATCCTGCAGGTGACAGCATTACTGTCGCCATTTCCCCTGCCTATGACAGCGTGAGCGGTCTTCATCGGACCTTATTCGGTGAAAGTTACCGTAAACTATGGGCCGCCCCGGTAAAAATGAAGGTCTTCCACCTGGAAAAGGAAAAAGGAGGACTGATCATTGAACAGAGAGGCGGCGGACTACAAACCAAATCGCTACGCCTAAAAGACAACGAAGGGAAGGAATGGGTGCTTCGTACCATCCAGAAATATCCGGAAAGAGGGATGCCGCCAAACCTCCGGGCGACTATCGCCAGAGACATCCTGCAGGATCAGGTGGTAACTGCACATCCCTATTCTTCTCTTACCGTGCCACCATTAGCGGCAGCATTGGGTATCCCACATGCGAATCCGCAGATCGTGTATGTTCCTGATGATCCCGCCCTGGGTGAATACCAGCAAGACTTTGCGAACGCAGTGTTCCTCTTTGAAGAACGTGAGCCGATCGAGGCCACCCGCACAGATAACACCGAGAAAACACAGCGTAAGCTGGAAGAAGATAATGACGTACACGTCAATCAGAAAATAGTGCTAAGGGCCCGTTTGCTGGATATGTTGCTGGGCGACTGGGACCGGCACGAAGATCAGTGGCGCTGGGAGCGGGTAAAGGAAGACAAACGTGTAGACTACACTCCCGTTCCCCGTGACCGTGACCAGGTGTATTACAATACGACTGGCCTGTTCCCCTGGATCGTGTCCCACCAATGGCTCAAGTCAAAGTTCCAGGGGTATCATGAACATCTCCGGGATGTGAAGGGATTTAACTTCAATGCCCGTTATTTCGACCGTTATTTCCTGAATGGACTGAGTGAAGATGACTGGCGTGAACAGGTGCATATTGTACAGGCGACCCTCACCGACAGTCTGATCAGGCAGTCCGTTCGCCTGATGCCGGATACGATCTTTGCATTATCCGGAGAAAAGATCATTAACGCTTTTATTGCCCGCCGGAATGAACTGGAAAAGGAGGCGGTCAGCTATTATAAATTCCTGTCTATCTATACGGATATCCCTGCTTCTGACAAACATGAGCTCTTTGATATCCGTCGTCTGGACAGCGGCCGTGTATCGGTGACCATCAGCAAGATGAAGAAGGAGGGAACACTGGATGGTGTCATATATAAGCGCGAATTTGACCCTACTGTCACTAAAGAAGTACGCCTGTATGCACTGGCGGGACATGACGTCTTTACCGTGTCGGGCGCAGCATCCTCGCCTATTCGTATCCGCATGATCGGAGGCGATGGTGTAGATAGTTTTACGGTGGCAGATGATGTGCCCCGCAAAGGAAGACTGTTTATCTATGACCGCGCTGATGAAGTCAATCATATTCCTCCCAGAGGTGACGCCAGGATCCGCACTTCTACAGATACACTCGTCAATAGCTACAACAAGCGCAGCTTCTTATTTGATCGCTTTGGTCCGTTACCTTCCATTCAATATAACCCCGATCAGGGCTTTATGCTACGGGTGAACACCATGCTGGAAAAGCAGGGCTTCCGTAAAGTACCCTATGCACAGCAACATCAGCTGATCGTTAGTTATGTTACGGGACGGCAGGCTTTTATGCTGCAATACCTGGCGGACTATAAGCAGCTCATCGGCAAGAATGATCTGCGTATTAACGTATTGTCCCGCGGACCGCACAACCTGAGTAACTTCTTCGGATTAGGTAACGAATCAATTTTCGTCAATGATGACGATATGGAAATTACGTTTTACCGTAACCGGTATGATCTGATCAACGGCGATGTAAGATTATACCGCAACATTGCGAAGCATGTCACTGTTAGTGGCGGTATCGCCGGACAATATTACACCAGCAGGGAAGCAAACAATACACATAAGTTCCTTGGCGCCTATAATGCAGCAATTCCTGATGCAAGGGTATTTGATGATCGTTTGTATGCAGGACTGATAGCTGGTATAGAAGCAGATACAAGGGTGGGAGGGATGATGCCACATAGAGGAATTAGCTGGCATACAGAGCTGACCGGTATGCAGCAAACTAACCGCGAACATAAACGGTATGGGAAATTCACCACAGATTTCAGCTTCTTTGTTCCATTGATCGGAGATTCTACGCTAGTGATGGCGAATCGTATTGCGGCCGGTACCACAGTAGGGAATCCGCAGTATTTTCAGATGATGGCAATTGGTGGAACACAGATCCTGAGAGGATTTCATACCAACCGCTTTATCGGAAAGACGGCTGTATATCACAATTTTGAGCTACGCCTGAAGCTCTTTGACTTTACCTCTTATCTGTTACCCGGTACAGTGGGACTGATCGGCTTCAATGATCTTGGAAGAGTATGGCTGCCAGGGGAAACCTCTCACAAATGGCATGATGGTTATGGCGGTGGTATTTATGTTGTTCCCGTGGAACTGTTCCTGATACAGGCGGCGGTGGGCTTTTCGGAAGAAGGAGCGTTGCCGTATATAACGGCGGGGTTTAGGTTCTAGGTAATTACATCAGGCCTTCCATAATAAAAAAGATCGCTCCGGTTTCCAGCCACGAGCGATCTTTTTTTATTGTTGAAAATCAATAATTCCTCATTCTGTTTATTCATTTCTTTCTGCTTTCAGCAGCGAATACATTACCATATCATAATGCTGCTCATTCCAATACATCCACTGTCTCAATACCCCTTCCTGTTTGAAGCCTAATTTATGCATCAGGTGCATGGATGGCTCATTTCCTTCCATTACTTCCGCTTCTATCCGGTTGATATTAAGCGCATGAAATCCATAACTGATGATGGCATGGAGGGCTTCCGTTGCAATGCCACGGTTCCAATAGGCGTATTGCAGGTCGTAGCCGATATTGGCCCGGTGTTTCGGTGTGAAATTATTAAAACCCACCGTACCGATGATCCGGTCGCTTTCATTCAGCCGTATGCCCCATCTGATAGCAGCACCCGCTTCAAAGCGTTTGCGGAAGTGATGGATGAGGGGGAGGGAGTCATCCGGACAGGCCAGCGGAACCAGGTTGTAATACCTGGTGACGTTTTGATCGCCGAATAATTTATACAGGTCTTCCGCATGTGCATCTGTTATCTGTACCAGTTCCAGATGAGGAGTACGTATAGTAGGAAATCTACTAAAAATGCCGGCTTTTTTATTTTCAATAACGCGGGACATGATACAACATGTTTTGGGTGTTATGTAGCTTGTAGTAATGAATATAAAGAAAAAGGAGGATAAAACCCAGTGATATTTATATGGAGGCTGTTATACGTAGCTGTACAATACCAGTCCGGTGAGTGCAGCGGCCAGGGTACTCAGAAAGTTAACCATATCGTTACCGATCATGTGCTTCCTTTCCATAGATGCGCCCATTAATGAATCAGCCAGATTACCTGTGACACCCGCAACAAGGATGACCCAGCTTTCTTTACTGAAACCTCCGTGTAACAGTGCGATGATCGCCGCCCCGGCCACGCCGAGCCAAAACCCTTCCCGGCTGATAACACCGTCCAGACCTTTCTGGTCTTTTTTAAAAGTTAGTATGTTGTAGAAATTACGTCCGTAAACCATACCGAGTTCAGATGACCACGTGTCTGATAATGCGGAAGCGAGGCTCGCGCTAAGCATCAGTTCATAGAGTGAATGTCCTGGTCTGTCCATGATAGCAAACGCACCCATGATAGCTGCCATGCCGCCATTGGCAAATACCTGTCCGACGGTTCTTTCCTGAGGATGTTTCCCGTCGGGAGACAAGTTGGCTTTTAGCTGTTTCTTGTGAGATGTGGCCAGTACTGCCAGTGCAAAGAAAACATAAAGGAGGAACAGTGCGCGTGGACCACCTCCCCATCCGATAAGGCCACCCATTGCAATAGCGGCGATAAAAGCAGGGCCAGTCAGCTTCCTGTACATCAGGTACATAATGACGAGACTGAAACCGAGTAAAATGAGTGTGACGGTGAAGAGTCCAGGGCTGGGTGCTAAAAGTCTGTCCATAGGCGGCAAAACTATCAAAATATTCACAATACTTTCCGCTTTGCCAGGTGAGATACGCGGATTTGCCTACATACGAAGGGCACCCTGGTAAAGGTGCCCTGCCGCTTATTGCTGATAATGTTGTTATGCTTCGATACCCAGTTTATTCAACTGGATCAGTCGGACGAAGTCCTGTCTGAAGGTTGCCTGCTTCCCGTTCTTTAGGGCAGCAATCGCTTCCTGCTGCCTGTTCACTTCTTCTTCGAACAGCGGATGTGTTTCAATATCTTCTTCTTCCGGGAAGAAGTCTTCTCCTTTTTCCGCGCTGAACTGTGTGCTGATCAGTATATCAAGTGTATTACGGATAATGTCGGTCGTGTCAAGCGCAGCGCCTACCGGTTCCACAGCAAGTCCGCAGATGGCCAGCCATACTCCGGTTGCTGCGTTCTGGGCACTGGACGCCAGGGTGGTACGCCATGCGGATTCGAAGATACCCATGAAGTTGTCCAGATCAGGGATCTGGTCTTTCGCCATTGTTTCCAGCTCCTCGACAGTTGTATCTTTCAGCTGACCTGATACCAGCAGCCATGCTTTGTCAAATATCTCTGCGGTTTTATTAACGTCGCCGTTAAATTCATCTTCATATACTTTCCTGAAGGTCAGCCACAATGTCTCTGCGCCTGCCAGACTGAAACGGGAAACGTCGTTTGGTGTGAGTTCGGAAAGCAGTTCTTCCAGGTTCTCTGTCATGTGTTCCTGCTATTATTTTAGCAGCCTTTTATATGTCCCGCTGACTTTGTATGCCACCCGGTCAGTATATAAAAGCTGAATAGCAGCTGCAAGATAGTACATTCAGGGGTTACACCTTCATCTCTACCTCAAATGGTGTTGCCGGATTCAGGATGAACAGCTGCCCGGGATTAATACCATTCAGGATCCGCTGGAAGGTCATTTTAACGACTACCCTGTCGTCCGGAAGATTGATCATGCCGCTTTTGGCAATCATATCCTCACTGGCAAACAGGGGGATGAATTCACCGCTTTCCCTTACGTAAGTTGCCAGCATCAGGTCTTTGCTGTTTTCCATCTTATGGGCCAGTGTGAAGACCGGTGTTGTTTTTAGTGTGTCAATCAGCTCAGTATGATACTGCTGCTGGTCAAACCACTGCTTCATGATCTTCTGTTGTAACACAGCCGATCCATCCTGGTGATAGAAAGCAGGGTTGTGTTGTTTGATATAGTCGAGTAATTCCTGGTTCGTGATATTGGATGTGTAGTGAATGTCGGTATCACTCATGAACAGACATTTGATCATCCAGGTCAGGTCCCTTACCGTATCCTCATCTGTCTGATGATCTATCGCCAATACCAGGATATGTTGCCTGGTGGTATTGTTGTACCCAAACCCGAAATAGGCAGCGGTGATGTCCGGGTTGGAACTGAAATAGCTCACCAGGTCGTCCACGAAGTTCCTGTCTGGTGAAAGGGCATCGGGAGCGGTGGCCTCCGGTGTTGGAACTGTATTGTCTTCAGTTGTGGCAGGTTTCTTCCTGAAACGGTCAAATAAACTCATACGGATAGGGATTTTGAATAGTCAGCCGGCATCGACAGCGTCAATAGTCATAGGATGATATATCACATACAAATATAATATTTATATGCGCATTTTGTCGGGTAAGCAAGGCTTTATTTATTCCGGTAGGCGGATGGATTGATCTGGTGGTGACTCCTGACGAATTTACTGAAATGACTGAGGTCGGTGAACCCCAGTTCCTGGCTGATCTCTTTGAGCGATAAAGAGCTGTATGTCAGCCTGTTTTCAATAATATGCAGTTTATAGCGATTGATGTAATCGCGTAACGGGACGCCGGTATGTTCCCGGAAGAACGCTCCCAGGTGTTTTTGGAATATGCATCTATATTAGGGAACTGGATCTGCCACTTCGCCTCCCGGGTAAACCTGGTGCTTACAACAAACTGGTCGGGATGACAAACGCCGGTCTCCTGGCAAAAGCCACCACCTGGACTGCAACGGCAGGAAATGCCGCAAATCAGGCGTTTAATATCAACAGCGGAGACTTATTCCGCTGGAGCGAGATGTAGCCGGCAATAGCCCGGGGATGGCACCAGGGACCGCAGCGCAGGATGCCACG
This sequence comes from Chitinophaga agri, assembly GCF_010093065.1. NCBI lineage: Bacteria > Pseudomonadati > Bacteroidota > Chitinophagia > Chitinophagales > Chitinophagaceae > Chitinophaga > Chitinophaga agri. Next base: position 375,582 of record NZ_CP048113.1, read on the forward strand.
AATACGTGGAAACGAAGGAGATGTTTTTCACCATCTTCGACGATTTCTGGAAACGTGGTGTCATTCCCTGATCTTTTTGTGATCTTTGGGGGGATGAATGTAATCAATCTGCCACAGGACCTCAATCCGGCACAATACCGCGCAGAAGACCGGATCCTGATCCGGCCATATACATCTCCCTGTAACACGAAAAAGAACCGGGTGATCTTACACAGGAACATGATCAATCTACTGGTGGAAGGGCGTAAGACTGTCATTTACGGCGGACAAACAACTACTGTGAATGATAACGCCATCCTGTTCCTGACAGCGGGTAGCTGTCTGACCACAAGCGTATTGTCGGACAATGGCAACTTCCAGGCTTTTCTTCTCTATTACAGTGATGATGCATTGCTGGACTTCTTCATGAAATATGACCACCTCGTAAAGGCGCAGCAACCGTTACCAGTACCGGCGGCTTCTTTTATCACCTTCGAAAAGGACGTGTTTATCCGCAATTATATAGCATCACTCCGGCATCTGCTGGAGGTAAGCCAACCGATCTCGCAGGAGATCTGTGTACTGAAATTCGAAGAGCTGTTATTGTACCTGCTGCAAACATCACCGGAAGCATTACTGCAACTGAAAGTGAACGCTACCGGCAGCATGCAGGACTTCGAGATCAGGAAGGCGGTGGAAGGGAACATCACAAACCGTGTAACGGTAGAAGAACTCGCGTTCCTCTGCAGCATGTCATTGTCTACTTTCAAACGCCGCTTCACGAAAATATACGGCACTACTCCGCAGCGCTGGATACTGGAACAGAAGATGCAGGTGGCTGCGCGTTTGCTCAAAGATCAGCAAGCCAAACCGGGCGATGTGTATGATCAGGTAGGCTATGAAAGTCACTCGAGTTTTACAAAAGCCTTCCGCCAGTTATTTGGTATGACCCCCTCCGCCTACCAGGAACAAAATATGAACGTCCAGGCATAAAAGCTGAACGCGCAGGACAAACATATCACGGTGACGGCGGTCTAACTTTGCAATATAAAATCAATGGTCATGACAGCCGTAACAGAACAGAACAAAGCCGTGGTAAGACGGTTCAACAAAGAAGTGATTGAAGAAAATAATCTGCACAGTTTTAACGAGATCATGCATGCTGCCTTTATCAACCATACCGCAGCCGCAGGCGCAGATAGCGGGGCCGCAGGTATATTGTATACTTTCAATGAAGTGCTCAGACCTGCATTTCCTGATCTCAGGGTAACCATCCATGAACAGGTAGCAGAAGGAGATAAGGTCACAACATTTAAAACGATCTCAGGCACCCATACAGGCACCTTCATGGGTATACCACCAACACATCAGGTTGTGATGATCCGGGTAATGGACATGGTCACCGTGCGCGACGGGCAGTATGTTGAACACTGGGGCGTGAATACGCTGGGAGCGCTTGTAGCGGAATTAAAGACAATACATGCAGCAAAGAAATAGGAGTTAAAGTATTTCTTCCCGCCCTGTTCTTTTTAAACAAATTTTGTTATATTTGTTACCCCCCCTTTCAAAAAAGGGAGGTGAGCAGTAAGGCTGTATTAGTGATGTTGTGAATGCTGACAATGAGTTAATTTATTAATTATATCGTTTACAGTACTGGTCTCCGGACCCTGAATTAAAAGCCTTCTGATGCTCAGGAGGCTTTTGTGTTTTCTATAAATAAAATAACGAGGTATGTTGGAAGTTGTAGAAGTAAAAAAAGATGATGTCAAGCTACTGGAGCAGGTAAAAGGGCTTTTCCGAGAGTATGCCAACTGGTTAAGTGTTGACCTCAGTTTTCAGCGGTTCGAAGAAGAATTAAGCAGTTTACCTGAGCCTTATTACGAGGCGCCGGCAGGAGCGCTATTCCTGGCACTGGTAGATGGACAGCCCGCAGGTTGCGTGGCAGTAAGGTTGTTTGAAAACTCCACCTGCGAAATGAAAAGGCTCTTTGTGCGCGACAGCTTTAAAGGGCATGGTGTCGGAAGGGCACTGGCCACCAGAGCGATCGAAGCGGGCAGAGACCTGGGTTACAAACGTATGTTGCTGGATACCCTTGCACACATGCGCCCTGCTATTGAGTTGTATACCAGCCTGGGCTTCCAGCCGATCGCTGCGTATTACGACAATCCGATCAGTGATGCCGTATATCTTTCCATGATGCTCGAAAAGGAGAGTGCTGGTACGGCGCTGTAAGCACTGATTTAACATTTATTTCGCAGTGCGGCTGGATGGGACCAGCAATAAATATTGATAAATTGTACTGAAGGATGGCTAATCATCCTCTGTACTATTTATGGTAAGAATACGCGGTTTGTTACTCTATTACCGTTCATTTTTCCTCATCCCCGGTTTGCTGCTGACAACTGCTGCCTGTGGCCTGTATTATAAGAACGCCCGGTACGCTGACAGCATTGTTCCTGCTATACTCACATTAAAGGTCATTACTTTCGGACTGACCGCTTACCTTAACTGGCAGCGGAAGGAGCGCTATTACTTTTTTAACCTGGGACTGAGCCCGGTTCAGCTGATAGTGAGCGCCTGCCTTTTTGAGTGGCTGATCTTCTTTACCCTGTTCTATATCACTTCATTTTTCTGCTGATGGATATAATAGAAACGGACAGCGTCACGCTTTCCTATGGAACAAAGACTGTTATCAGTGGCGGTTATATGAAACTGGTAAGTGGCCGGGTCCATGCCCTGGTAGGCCGTAATGGTTACGGTAAGTCAAGTCTGATGCGGGTCATCTTTGGAACGCAGCCAGCAGAATTTAGCTTTACCAGGTATAATGGGAGGAAATTGCAGCAACCTTTTAAGGTACCTGGACTGATCAGGTATCTGCCGCAGTTCTCTTTTATTCCCCGGAATATAAAAGCCGGCGTTTTTGCACGGTCCTATGAGGTGCCATGGCAGAAGATCGTGGCTTGTTTCCCTGATTTTGCAGCCATTGAAAATGCATATGTCAGTTCGCTTTCCGGCGGACAGATACGTATGCTCGCTACAATTGTGCTGATCTGTTCTCCCGTAAAGTTTGTCATGCTTGATGAGCCATTCACCCATATTATGCCATTGCATGTAGAGATCATCAAAGACCTGATACGACGGGAAGCTGCCAATGGCAAAGGGTTCCTTATCACAGACCATATGTATGATCATGTACTGGATCTTGCAGATGCCTACTATTATATGGAATGGGGCGTTGTCATCACCATGACGCGGGAAGCATTACTTGAAAAAGATTACTTTCTCCGGTTAAGATAACCGGACACATACATCTCAAAGATAAGGTAGTGTATAATAAGGTCACCTATCTGTGTAATGGTGCGGTAACTGGTGCGTGGTGGAAAGGTAACAACCGGGAAACCGCTCCGGGATATGGTATGCTTGAATTATTTGCAGATGGCAGTTCACGGAATAGTATGTGAATTATCAATAGTCAACAGGACTACTATTCCCACGGAAGAGTTCACTTTTTCAGTCATTGTATGCACCTGATGCCGCTCATGATGGCATCAATGTTGAATCATTGCGTAGTGGTAAAGAAATATACGATACTAACAAGAGACACATGGAAACTATCATCAGCGATTTCTTTAATGCAGCACGGACAGGAGATCTGACATTCCTGCGGGAGCATATCGACCAGATCAGTGACCTGAATGTACGTGACAACCGTGGATATACGCCACTGATCATTGCTACCTATAATGGTCAGCTTGAAGCAGCCAGGTTATTACTGGACGCAGGCGCAGATGTCAATGCAGGCGACTATGGTGGCAATACTTCCCTGATGGGTGTAAGCTTCAAGGGATATCCTGAAATCGCTACGTTGCTGATAGGTTATGGTGCAGATCTCAATCTGCAGCATGGTAACGGAGGAACCGCACTGATGTTTGCAGCAATGTTCGGACGGAATAATATGGTGAGGCTGCTACTTGATGCAGGGGCGGACAGACATATATGTGAGAACAGGGGATTGACCGCGGCAGACCTGGCAGCGCAGCAGGGGAATGTGGCGGCGATTGAGATGCTGGAAGCAGCCGACGTGATCAGATAAGGCTATAATGTTGGTTGATAAATGGAAAAGGGCGTCCCGCTACAGGCGGGCGCCCTTTCTTTATTTAGACCTTTGGCAGCTTGTACCCGTTGTGGTACTGGGCAGCCAGGTATTTGTTCGCGTCACTGTCATCAAATTTACCATTCGCGCCATTCCAGTTCAGTTTCCTGCCTGTTTTATAGGCGATGTTCCCCAGCTGCGCGATAGTAGCGACATGCGCACCTGCCTGTATGGGAGTATTCAGGTCTTCCAGTTTACGGGACTTGATCACCTCCAGGAAGTTCACGGCATGTTTATCAAGCCCGTTATCTACTGATTTGGTCAGCGGAACGGCTTCCATCTTACCCTTTTCGGGAATTACCTCCCAACCGCCGCGATCGAGTACCAATGTACCGTTATTACCAATGAAGGCGATGCCATGATTACGTCCGTATGGGCCGCCATCGATACCGGTGGCATGTTCCCACTGGATGTTGAATCCGTCGAACTGATAAACAGTGGTCAGTGTATCAGGCGTCTCTGCCGCATCATCCGGGTAGGCGAATTTACCACCAGCCGCCATGACAGATACAGGATGCTGTGCTTTCATCCCCAGAAGGGCATAATCCAGCAGGTGCACGCCCCAGTCAGTCATCAGTCCGCCGGCATAATCCCAGTACCAGCGGAAGTTAAAATGAAATCGGTTGGGATTGAAGGGTCTCTTCTCCGCAGGGCCGAGCCAGGCGGCGTAATCCACACCAGCTGGCGGATTACCATCCGGCGCTTTGGGAATGGAGTGCATCCATCCCATATAAGCCCAGGCTTTCACCAGTCGAACCTGTCCGAGCTTACCGGAATGCACGAAGGAAATGGCATCTTTAAAGTGCTGCTGGCTGCGTTGCCACTGACCTACCTGTACTACGCGTTTAGTGCGTTCCTGTGCAGCCTGCATGGCATTGATCTCCGCGATGGAGTTGCCGATCGGCTTTTCCACGTACACATCTTTTCCGGCGGATACGGCGTCCGTCATCTGGAGGCAGTGCCAGTGGTCAGGCGTACCGATGATCACCGCATCAATGGATTTATCTTCCAGTAGTTTGCGGTAATCGCTATAGACTTTTGGTCGCTGCCCTTTCTTTTCCAGTTCGCCGGCTCTTTTGTCCAGTACGTTCTTATCAACATCACAGAGGGCAACGCATTGGGCATACGGGTTCTTAAGTATGGCAGTGAGGTCAGACCAGCCCATACCATTGATACCGATGGCGGCTATATTGATCTTATCGCTGGGAGCTATTGCGCGCAAAGAAGCTGGCAACGCACCTACTAATCCGGCTCCGGCGACGAGGGAGGAGGCTGAACGGATGAAGTGTCTTCTAGAGTTATTCATAACTGAATTTGATATTGTTGTTTTCAATAAATACGTAGTAAGAAATGCAAAACGCGGAATACTGAAAGATAACTACTCGCGCTGTAAAATGCAACAGCAATCTGAGTAGTTCTCTTTCAATATTCCGCGTTATAAACGGGTGCGGTATATTTTAGAATTCGTCGCTTTCTTCTTCTGTGCTGGTACCGAAGTTCATCATGGTGCCCAGGAGGTCACTGAACCGGGTCTCATTTTCCACTACCTTCTTGCTGATCAGGGAGTAGGAGGCCAGTCCGTGTAAAACAAATTCCATCAGCAGTAACTGTTCCTTGTTATTGGCCTGCGGAAATTTGCCCTTTATCAGTTCTTTCAGGCCCTCAACTTTTGACAGTGCGGTTTCGTACTGTTTATCGTTGACATCCTGTAATAACTGTACGGCATTGCCTTTGTCAAACCACTGGATAACGGCCCTGTAAGGATTCTCGGCAGCGGCGGCATTCTGCTTGCGTTTCTTAAAGGAATCCGGGTTCGGGAAGTATTGAGAGAACACACTGCGGATCGCTTTATCCAGCAGGTTTACGGCTACCTGCAAAGGTCCTTCCTGTTCGCCTTCGTATACCAGTTCTATTTTACCGGTAATGGCGGGAATGATACCCTGCAGGTCGGCGATGCGTACGTAGGTCGATTTCTCTTTATTGATGATCGCCCTGCGTTCACCGGCACTGACAGCATTTTCGTAGGCAGCGATGGTCAGACGGGCGGATACACCGCTTTTCTTATCAACGTACTCACTGTTACGGGCTTCGAAAGCTACCTGCTCAATGAGTCGTTTGATCATATCGCTGATATGTACGTGTTGCTGGTCGGCGTGCACATTCGCTTCCTGTTCAGTGATGAGCAGGGAGTTCTCAATATTCTTCGGATAGTGCGTAATGATCTGGCTTTCTATACGGTCTTTGAGTGGTGTGACGATAGAACCACGGTTGGTATAGTCTTCCGGATTCGCAGTGAACACGAACAGTATATCGAGCGGCATGCGCACTTTGAAACCACGTATCTGGATATCACCTTCCTGGAGGATATTGAACAGGGATACCTGTATACGGGCCTGCAGATCCGGCAGTTCGTTAATGACGAAGATACCCCTGTTGGAACGGGGGATGATACCGAAGTGGATCACGCGTTCATCCGCATAGTTCAGTTTCAGGTTAGCTGCTTTGATCGGATCAATATCACCTACGAGGTCGGCCACAGATACGTCCGGCGTAGCCAGTTTCTCGCTATAGCGCTGGTCACGGTGTACCCAGGCGATCGGCGTGGCATCTCCCAGCTCATGCACGATGTCGCGTGCGTAGCGGGAGAGCGGGTCAAATGGGCTGTCGTTCACTTCAGAGCCTTCCACAATAGGAATGTATTCGTCCAGCAGGGAAACCATCTGACGGGCCATACGGGTTTTTGCCTGTCCGCGGAGACCGAGGAACAGGATATTATGGCGGGAGAGCAGGGCTCTTTCCGTATCGGGTATAACGGTGTCTTCATAACCGATGATGCCGGGGAATGCGTTTTCTTTATGCTGAAGTTTGAGTATCAGGTTCTGTCTGATCTCTTCTTTAACGGATTTAGGTTTATATCCACTCTTCTTTAATTCACCTAACGTACTTATGTTAATATTCATGTTTGTATTAATGGATTATCTATCAATGATAAGGTGACGGCTGTTATGATCAGACCATCTTTCTTTTACCGTTCTCGAAGTCGAAGAAAAGGAATTGTCCCAGTTTATCCAGACCTGAGAAGAAGGCTTTCCCGTTGTTGGTTTCAGTAAACTCAGTTACGAACTTTTGCAACCACGGGTCGGTAGCTACCATGAATGTAGTGATCGGAATTTTCAGTTTCTTACACTGAGCAGCGAGGTTGAGTGTGCGGTTAAGGATCTTACGGTCCAGGCCGAAACTGTTCTTATAGTACTCTTTCCCGTTCTTGAGGCAGGTGGGCTTACCGTCAGTGATCATGAAGATCTGCTTGTTCGGGTTGCGTCTGCGTCTCAGGATGTCCATGGCCAGTTCGAGACCAGCGACGGTATTGGTATGGAAAGGACCGACCTGCAGATAAGGGAGATCTTTGATCTCGATCTGCCAGGCGTCGTTACCAAATACAATGATGTCAAGGGTGTCTTTCGGGTAGCGGGTGGTGATCAGTTCACTCAGGGCCATGGCTACTTTCTTGGCTGGCGTGATACGGTCTTCACCGTAGAGGATCATGGAGTGGGAGATGTCGATCATCAGGGCGGTGGACGTCTGTGTTTTGAAGTCGGTCTCCTGGATCTCCAGGTCATCCTGATGAATGGAAAAGCTGTCGATACCGTGATTGATCTGGGCGTTGCGGATGGAAGCAGTCATGTCGATCTGTTCCAGTGCATCCCCAAACTGATAAGGGCGGCTGTCGGCGTTCAGTTCGTCTCCCTGGCCTGATTTGCGGGTGTTGTGATTACCGACGTTGGTAGACTTTTTCAGTTTGCCGAAGATCTCTTCCAGTGCCCGTTTCCGGATATTCTGTTCGGTTTTGCCGGTGATCTGAATATTACCGCTTTCTTCGTTCTCACGGATATATCCTTTTTCTTTCAGCTCCTGTATAAAGTCTCCGATGCCATATTCATCATTGGTGAGGTGGTACTCTTTGTCCAGTTCGGTCAGCCATTGTAATGCTTCACTTACGTCTCCGCTGGTGTAAGTCAGCAGTTGGGTGAACACATCCAGTAACTTCTCAAAGGGCGATTTTCCCTGCTGCTCATCGGGTTCAAATTTGGAAAAATGTATGCCTCTCATAATATTTAAAATTAGGCAATTTAGTCGTATGATGTATATACCTACTCCATGGCCGGTAATTTCAAAATAATATAACGAAGAATATCGATATTGGTTAGCGGATTATGTATGAGGAGGAATTTAATATATAAGGTGGCGGGAAGGTATAACAGTGTTCGGGAATTAGGAATTGCGTACGTCATGGCGCCTAACCGATAAAACAGCCATGGCTATTAATGGTGACGGTTGTTGAACAGTGCAAGATTATCCTTAAAATAAATTCCTCATTCCTCGTTCTTAATTCCTCATTCATTTCTTGCTTTCTTCCTGTAAAGCTGTTATTTTTCCAACAGAGCTTAAATTAAAACCATAGCAGATGATTAAAAAACTGAGCAGCGTATTGTTGCTGGCTGGTATATTAGCCGGCACTACGATGACATCCACGTTAAGTTTTGCACAGGGTAAGGCTGACAAGCTGGGATGGAAACTGGGGGCGCAGGCATATACATTCAACCGTTTCACATTGGCGCAGGCACTGGACAAAATGGACAGCGTTGGTGTCCAGTATGTTGAATGCTATAATGGTCAGCCTATCGGTAACGGAATTGACGGCAAGTTTGACTGGAGAATGGATGAGACAAAACAGGCTGAGGTAAAGGCCATGCTGAAGGAGAAGAAGAAGAAGCTGGTTGCTTACGGGGTTGTATCGCCGGATAGCGAACTGGAATGGGAACAGGTATTTAAATTTGCGAAGTCAATGGGCATTCAGGTGATCACTGCGGAACCTAAACGTGTGCATTGGGACGTAGTGTCTACATTGTGTAACCGGTATAAGATCAAGGTAGCTATACATGATCATCCTAAACCTAGTCATTACTGGCATCCGGACAGCGTGCTGGTTGCTATTAAAGGAAGGAGCAAATATATGGGCGCCTGCGCCGATATTGGTCACTGGGTACGTTCAGGTATGGAGCCGGTGGAGTGTATCAGGCAGCTGAAGGGACACGTGCTGCATCTGCATTTTAAAGACCTGAATGAGAAGTCGCGTGATGCACATGATGTCATCTGGGGGAATGGTGTTTGCAATATGCCTGCTGTGCTGGCAGAGTTGAAAGCACAGGCATTTAAAGGCATGTTTTCTGTAGAATATGAGTATAACTGGGACAACAGTGTGCCGGACGTGAAAGAGAGTGTGAAGTTCTGGTGGGACCAGGTAGGAAAATTATAATAGTGTTATAATGTTTGATGAAGGAAACTCCTGCAAAAGCGGGAGTTTTTTTTATGGAAGCTGACGGTGGGATATTGTTTTTATGGAAAAAGGGTATCTAAGACTTACCGGGGGCGGGGTACGTTATGAGGTGGCCAGGGATGGTGTTTATATCACCTATGGCCTTAGTAATCAGAGGTATTGGAGGTAATAAAGATTTTTTATAATGAGATGATTTAGGTATATTTAGTATATCCTATTTATGTACAACTATACCCTATGTTTATTTTTCAGATCCTGTTTCAAACGTCCGCGTTGCCGAAGGAGCACATGGATTCATTCCTGGATGATGCCGACTTCTATATCCGTTCCCTTCGTTCCAATGGTCAGTTAATATCTCAGAATGATGTTTTTCTTTTCCAGGAGAACACGGTCTCTCTGCATGTGCAATGTCTGAGAAGAGATTCGCTTGATAAGCGTTATAATAATGATTACGTGAATCAATGGATCTATACATTAATGGATCGCTACGGTGTCGCTGTTACCAGCAGTTATGTAGGAGAGCATCCGGTACCTGTGCCTACGGCCGATCTGGATACATCCAATTCGCTGATCCTCTTTTCAGGTATTTTACCCCCGGTAAGGTCGGGCGACACGTTTGACCCTATTCCGCTATATGCGCTTCCGTATACACATATTCGTAACAAGAGCTTCGAAGATATCCATTCCTGGGCGAATACCTATGATGAGATCTATAATCTATGGTTCCGGGGGAGTCTGGGAGATCAGGCGTTCCATGATTACCTGTCGGGCATTGAAAGTTCATTGACAACAAAAGGCCGGGAGATCTGTACCCGGTTAGAGGAGCTGACAGGTAAACCCAGCTACTATCATCTATTTAATTACAACAACAATGTGATGGAGAATGCCTGTCCTTCCTGTGGCGGTGAATGGCGGCTGGCGGAGAAGAAAATAAGCTCAGTTGACCTGCAATGCGATCCATGCAGGTTAGTGTCCCTGTTGTCTAAAGACTAAAAGCTAACTATGCGAAGGCATCGGTCCTACCATAAAATTAAAGGGCGTCCGCTAACAGCGAACGCCCTTTAATTTTATGTATTGTCAGCAGTGACGATTACTTAACATCAGCGCCGTCAGTTGTTTGTTCAGGACTATCAATGATAGTGCCTGGTTGGTCCAGCGGTTGCTGGCGACGTTCAGGATGAGTGAAATCTTCCTTCATACGTTGCAGCAGGGTGATGAACTGTTCCGCCAGCTGCATGTCACGGTGTAAGCCATTCATTTTGGATGGTGGCAGGCTACGGTAGTATTGTAACTGTTGTGTACAGTCCCTGATGATCTTCTGAGAGATCTCATCTGCTTTCTTAGGATCGCCGGCCAGGTAGTATGCGTATACAGTCTGCATAGAGCTGTAGTTATGCATCTGTCCCGGAGTGGTCATCGCATAAGGGAAGTTACCTTCCAGCAGGTTTTTATCGCTCTTGTTCAGTACAGCCAGTGCGGAGTCTTTATTACCTTCAACTGCCATTGCAGTACCCAGTTTGGTATAAGCGTTACGCAGGTATTGCAGGAGCTTACGGTTAGGCTCATCGAAATAAGTACCTGGAGTGTTAGCACCACCGAAAGCAAATTTCTCCATCAGGTTTTTGTACATCACAGGGATGTTCACGTTATCATCAGCACCCATCGGATCGTTATTATCAGTCTTCTTCAGCGGTACGAGGCGGTAAGTCAGACCATCCGGACGGAGGTAGTCGTTCAGACCGAGATCGGTAGGGCTGGTGAAGTAGATCGGACGTTTCCATTCGTTGGTAGCGATGATGTCATATACAGCCAGGTCATTCTTCAGCAGATAGGTTTTATTGATCTGGAAAGGCACCTGAGGCAGTACACGGGCGCTGTCATGGATATCAACAGTACCGTTTTTGATCACATCGGCTACATTCACAGGTATGAACAGTTTCTTTGCAGGCAGGTAGTTGATCTGTGAGCCATCAGTAGTAGACAGTTTCACACGAGGATCATCAGAACCCATGAATGCGATCACTTCTTTCAGATTATAGAATTTATCCTGCGGGAAGTTACCACCATCATAATACTGGATGTAGTTGCGGTTTTCGCCCTGGTATTTATCAGGAGACCAGGACATTGGAACGCCTGCGCTCTTGTTTACCATATGACGCTGCTGATCGATATACCAGTCAACACCAAGGAGACTGAGGTTGATCACACGTACATCAGGACGGATACCTTCTACTTCCTGAGCATACCACAGTGGGTAAGTATCGTTATCACCGACAGTGAACAGGATGGCATTTTCAGCACAGGAGTTCAGGTAGTCGGCAGCCACATCACGGGCGATTGTTTTAGTAGAACGGTCGTGGTCATCCCATTCCTGGAAGCCCATCAGTACCGGTACAGCGAGCAGGCAGACGATAGCTGCTGCAGGTGCAGAGATCGCGGATTTGGTCTTACTTTTCAGGAATTCGAATAGGGCGAGTACACCCAAACCGATCCAGATAGCGAATGCATAGAAGGAACCTACGTATGCATAGTCACGTTCACGCGGCTGATTGCCAGCCTGGTTCAGGTAAAGCACGATAGCAAAACCAGTGAAGAAGAACAGGAGCGTAGTGACCAGAGTATCCTTACGGTGGTTATTATATTGATAGAAGAAACCAATTACACCCAGTATAAATGGCAGGAGGAACAGGGTATTATGTCCTTTATTGTTCTTCAGACTGTCCGGCATCATAGACTGGTCGCCATAGAACGCATTGTCAATTAAAGGAATACCGGTGATCCAGTTACCGTCACGTTTGTTACCGTAACCTTGTGTGTCATTTTGTTTTCCAGAGAAGTTCCACATGAAGTAGCGGAAATACATGAAGTAAACCTGGTAGCTTACGAAGAAGCTGACGTTATCCTTAAAGCTAGGGCGCTGATTGTCAGTCAGACCCAGCCAGTCCCGGTAGTAGTCCGCATGACCCTGATCGTTGCTGGCATCCCATACACGGGGGAACAGCATCTTATCTTCGGCAGCATATACTGGTACCTGTTTTTTACCGGCGATCACATAACTGTCTTTACCACGGGCGTAGATATTACCTACTTCTTCATAACCGGTAGGGCGGGCGGTAAATACCTGACCGTATACCAGCGGGAAGTCACCGTACTGTTCACGACCGAGGTAACCTACCAGGGAGATCGGGTTATCTACGTTATACATATCTACGGAAGGATTCGCGGTAGAGCGGATCATAGTAGTGATGTAGGTAGAGTAACCGAGTAACAGGAAGATGATAGAGTAAATCGTTACTTTGGTGAAGTGTGCGAAGTTTTGAGAATCAGTCTTTACATCGAACAGCTTCACTAAATAAGGGACCGCTACGATTGCAGCAGCAACGATCAGCTTAAATATTTTCAAACCAGCGCCTGAAGCATCGTTAAAGGCAGGGATGACAATAACTGAAGCTACCAGGATCAGTGGCGCATAGATACCAAATTTCGGATTCTTCAATCCATACAGCAGGATACCTGCCAGCACGATGAAGTAGAAGGCGAAACCACTGTAGAAAGGCAGACCCAGAGAGTTTACAAAGAATACATCCATCAGACCGGAAGCCTTGACAGTATCCTGAATAACAAACTTCTGTACGAGACCGGTGATGGCACAACCAATGATAAACGCCCAGAAAGTACCCATTGGAGTTACTTTATAACGTTTGAAGTAGTACACCATAACGATAGCCGGGATCGTGAGGAGGTTCAGCAGGTGGACACCGATAGAGAGACCCATCATGAAAGCGATGAAAACGATCCAGCGGTCAGCGTAGGCTTCGTCAGATTCGTGTTCCCATTTCAGGATAGCCCAGAATACGATGGCGGTGAAGAGCGAGGACATTGCATATACCTCACCTTCTACTGCAGAGAACCAGAATGAGTCAGAGAAGGTGTACGCTAATGCGCCAACTACACCTGCACCCATAATAGCGATCATTTTTTCACGGGTCATTTCGCTTCCGTTCCTGGTCATAAGGCGACGTGCGAAATGTGTGATTGTCCAGAAGAGGAACAGGATAGTGAATCCACTGGACAGGGCAGACATCAGGTTAACCCCTAAAGCGGCCTGTGAAGGCGCCAGCGGGATCGTAAACAACCTCCCCAACAGCACAAACAAAGGAGCACCTGGAGGGTGGGGAACCTGTACCTTGTAGGCACTTGAAATAAACTCGCCGCAGTCCCATAGACTACCGGTGGCCTCCATAGTCATAATATAGACAGTGCAGGCAATGATACAGACAACCCAACCGACAAGATTGTTGGTCCTTTTAAAATTCATAAGGATGTTTTAGGTCCGACAAAAATAGAAAAAGTGGCAAATTATGATAATTAGAGATAACAGTTTTAACTTTTTCTTTAATAAGAGAAAATTTTTGAAGATGGGATACTGAAGATGCGCTGTAGTAAAGGGATTGATTCACAAAGGAATAAGGAAGTGGCAGGCAATAGGGAAGGGGCTCCGGCTAAATTTAGCCGAAGATAATGCGGATGGTCTGGTAAAAGGCCAGTTTCTGGTATCCGGAAGTGAGCTGATCACGGGTGAAGCCCTGCAAACCAAAGAGGCCGGCAGCATTACCTTTATTGATGGCTATTTCGAGATAGCCAGCTGCGTTAAACAGGGCCAGTTTATGACCTTCCGGCACGTCTGCATAGGTTTCACAGAGTTGGGTGATCACTTCATCTCTGCGGAAGAAGATGGAAAATGGCCGGTTCTGGCGGTGTTCTTCAAATTGCTCGCGGGTGATATTGACCACTACGTTCTCGAAGTTGTCGATATGGATGATCTGACCATCAATATAATCTTCGCCTGTCAGCGGCTGAAGGTTATTCTTGATGACGAATTCACTGGCCAGTTCGCCGATATCTGTGAGCGACTTACCGTTTTGCAACTCTTTGTAGGCATCAGCAAAGCGTTTCAGGATCGTAAAGGTATCCTGCGGGCGTTCCTTGTTCAACTGTAGTTTAACCACTTTGTCAGGAGATCCGCCTGCAATCATTGTTATCAGTCCGTTATCCGCACAGGCAATATATTGTCCATTATGTTCGGCCAGTAGCACATGATCGGCCTTTCTGTCAAAGAGGTTGATCAGCACAATATGGAAGGTACGTGGCGGATAGTAAGAGAAGGCGCTCTTACATATATATGTAGCCTGTGGCAGATTGAAAGGGGAGATCTGGTGAGTAATGTCCATGACGGGGACACCAGGACAGTGTTGCCACAGCTGCCCTTTGATGGCGCCAACCAGGTAGTCCTGAAGGCCGATGTCGGATGTCAGAGTAATAATGGACATTTTATCAATGATAACCCATTTCCCAAAAAGAATGCCATTGGGCTATCGGAGGCATTTTGTCTGCAAAGAAATATAAAATATATATGTTGCTGTGCTGATTTTATAAATAACTTGTTAAGATGTGAATAACTATAAATAGGCTGTTGTCGGGGCTTTGGGGTACGTGATAACTGAGCAAACGGTGGTAATAACTGAAATAGGTACGATAAGCCGTTCACGCTAAATCCTTTGTAATCAATCATTGGCGTTGAACGGCTTAAAGTTAATTATTTAAGTGGAGACCCTGGTTCTTTCCTGAAATGGTTATACACTAAACCGTCTAGCAGTCCGGGGAAAAGTTTACTTAGTAACACTGTCAGTTTGCCCTGACCCGTGAGTACCAATGTGCGTTTCCGTTTTGTCACTGCCTTCATTATTTCATCTGCCACTGTTTCAGCACTCATCAATTTTCCTTCATCGAGTGGTGTTTCAGCCTGCGCGCGTCCCTGTTCATTCAGTGCAGTATTACGAATATTAGAAGCGGTAAAGCCCGGGCTCACCCACATTACGTTAATGCCTGTATGCAGATTTTCAGTGCGCAACGCTTCGAGGAATCCCTGCATAGCGAATTTAGAAGCGGAATAACCGGTACGTCCGGGCAAGCCTCTGTAACCTGCTATAGAAGATACACCGACAATGGTTCCTTTGTTCGCTAGCAATGAAGGTAACGCATATTTTGTACAATATACGGTTCCCCAGAAGTTGATGTCCATCAGCTGCTTTAACACGGTCAGGTCCGCATCCCGGAACAATGCCCGCATGGAGATACCCGCGTTATTAATGAGTATGTCAATTTTACCTAGCCGGGCAATGACCTGCTCAATGAACTGTTTACAATCTTCTTCCTTGCTCACATCGGCAGTAAATGTATAGAGGTTATCCGACGCAACTTCATTTTCCATTGCCTGGAGGACATCGGACTTTCTGCCGCATACGGCAACTTTCGCCCCGGCCTTCAGGTAAGTTATTGCGAGCGCCTTTCCGATACCGGAGGTACCCCCTGTGATCACTACGACCTTATTTTGCATTAGAATTTTTTTTTAGATGCAAAAATAGGGGTAAATGATATATGTTGTTTCTTTTTGTCTGTAGCGGGTTTTGTAAAAATGTTTGAAAAAAAGTTGGTGGGAAGGAATTTTTTTCTACCTTTGCAATCCCAACAAAAAAGGGATGATTCCGTAGCTCAGTTGGTAGAGCAATACACTTTTAATGTATGGGTCCTGGGTTCGAGTCCCAGCGGGATCACGGATAAGAAAGGCGTTCATGACGAGCGCCTTTTTTGCATTTTACCGCTTGCTGGTGGCGGGTTTATGAAATCGAGTAAACTGCAAACCCAGGCAAAAAATAAACAAACGCTAGAGTACCCAGCCAAATTGGTTGCCAAAGAACTTATGTGAAACTATCATCCGCTATCGCTCCAAAACATTGGGATGAACATAGCCAAACCATTAAGACCAATTGCCCAACTATATCACTGTAAAAAAGAAAATGGACACTTTCATAAAAGATATGGAGGCCGCCTTTATCTTGTGTACCCAAAATACAGACAGGATATTTAAAGCAAATCAGGACGGAGACTTGAAGCCGTCAACGGCAAAAGGGCGTACAATCCGCGCGTCCTTAACTGCATTGCATAGAAGCCTTTTGTTTTCTGCTTTCGCGTGATCGAACCACGACTAGTACACCCAACAACGAAACAAGGCCATAGAGCAACCACCAATACATATCACTTCACTTCCGTTACCCGGCTTGCGGAGTGCAAACCGCTCAAACATATTGTTCGAACTCGTGCCAAAATTTCGGGTAACCATTACCGTGATCGACTCAGACTAGCGGGGAGGATAAACATCTTAACACTTCTTCGGTACCTATTATGTTCCCTCTTCCCTTCGGACGTTTCTCAAAAGTGAGAAAGAAGCCGCCGCACCCTACGAAAAGACATAACGTTTCTCTCACCCATCCTGGGAAACGTTAGTGCTGTGAAGCGAAATGCCGCAGACGGAGAAGGAACGGTCAATCCAGTCGATCTCATCAATGTATTATAAACCAATATCTTGTAATAATTACTAAATATTTTAGTAAGTTTGTAAAAAGGGGAACAAATCAACGCAGCATCACCATACAATCCATTTGAACGCGTTACACCAGCGTTCGTAAGCATATTCATCAAAGCCGGGCGACCCTATGTCGTCGCCCAGCGATTCCAATGGCCCGGCCTGCCAGAAGGTAAAGGATTTATGCTGACCGCATACTCCTATGAGCCGCAGGCAACCAGCCACCTCGGCCAGTTGGAACCAGGGGAAGGGAAGGTATTAAACCTGCAAAACGAAGAAACAGTAAAGCACATTAAACAACTGCTCCAGCTCAATTCAGGCTACCAGTTCTTTTATAGTGCCACCAAAGACAAAGACGCCAGGAAAAAGCTCATTACAGAACATAGAGAAAGGATCAAACAATATTCCATTACAAACTACAGGGGCCATTTCGAGTTTGGCGTCAAAGTCGAAGCCGGCCAGTTATACGGCACCTACAGTTATGAAAAGCAGACTATAGGTGTCTTATTTTACGACATCATAAAATAGAAAATCATGTGCAGAATGGTATCGCAGAATGGAGAAATCGACTTAATCACCGATATTTTTCCTGAACTACAAAACGTAAAGCACCTCGAGTTCAGCACCGAACAACTCACACTCATCAACGCCAACGCCTTCCAACTGGCCAACGTCGTCGTGCGCCATCAGGACCGCCTGCTGCTCGGAGAAATGGAATGGGGAATACACCCCGCCTTCGAAACAGACAAAGCCGCCTTTCATAGACGGAGGTTGAACATGGTCAACGCCCGCCAGGAAAACCTGCTCGATCCAAATTCCTATTGGAATAACAAAGGACTTATTAAGAACGCGGTGCTCATACCCGTAAACAAAATTTACGAACACCGGCACATCGACACCTGGGACACAGCAGTGCCCTACGCCATCAGCACCAATCACCAGCCAGAAGAAGAATACTTCTATATACCTGGCATCTACCAGGTATACGATGAACAACTACCAGACGGCCAGAAACGCAAATATTCCGGCTTTGCCATGATTACCACCGAAGCCAACGAAACCATGCGCCACATCCACAACCATGGAGAGAACAAGCACCGCATGCCCCTCTACGTACCGTTAGAGATGGCCAGGCAATGGGTATCGCCCAAACGCACCTTCGGAGATTTCAAAGAAATCATAAACTACCAACTCCCATCAGAAGACCTGAACTATCACACCGTCCATCCGCTCACCGGCAAAAGGCAACGGCCCGATAACAAAGGTAAAGACGCTGCCTGGACTTGGCCCGGACTGCCACCATTAGGCAACGACACACCCTTGAATATCAATAACATCATTGACCCACGACTGCAAAAAGCGTCCTAGAAGGTTACTTTTTCCGTACATACATCTCACCGCCATCATCTTCAATGCTATATTTTGCAGCTATCGCAGGTTGGGCAAGGAACATTTTAACAATATCGCCTGAAAACAGGTATCGAACATTGTCAACAAACTTATCATCTGTTACATACAGCTTCTGTAGATTCAGGCGATTCTTATGTCTTAAGCTGGTTTCAATGTAATTATCAAGAAGTACAAACACCTGGCGGGTCACGTTAGCCTTCACAGTCGAATCCACACAAATAAACAGATTGGCATCACGTATAAACTCATTTGGATAGCGTTCCAAAATATTATTTAGGTCTTCTCTGGTGTACCCTTTACCCAAAAGTCCAACTTCATAATAAAACAAGAACAAGTTTCGCTCATAACGACTTTTTAATCCTAATGCTTTCTGACGAATGCCTTCTTCTTGTTTCTCGCCATACTTTAGCACTATGCCTCCGATGAAAAAAAGAGCAATACAAAAATAGAACACGAAATGATCACTGCTGTGATGAAATTGTTGGAATAAGCGCTTAAGAATTGAAACAGCTTTTTTAAAACGTCCCCCTTCCGTAGAGGCTGGTGGTGGTTCTTTACTCGTTATACGTAAGTATCCGGTAGACAGCACCTATGTAATGATTTTGGAGAGCGTTACTTTTGCTTCGTGATCCAGATATGAGGTAGGAGCTCTTTGATTCTGTTGATGGGATGGTCGTTAATGACCATTAAAACGTCCTTTAGCCAAAGGCTGGGATTAATGTTATGTAGTTTACAGGTTCCGATCAGGCTGTAGAGCATTGCAATTCGCTTTGCTGATTCATGGCTCCCGGCAAAGAGGTAATTCTTTCGGCCTATAACAGTCGCTCTTATAGATCTCTCAGCCGCGTTATTATCTGGATGTAGCTTTCCATCATACACGAAGGCACAGAGTTTATCCCAGCGTTTTATACTATAGGCAAGGGCTTTTCCTATCGGGCTTTGTGGAAGTACCTGCTTGTATTGGTCTTCCATCCAGCTTCCTAATTTCTTCAGTATAGGTAAGGAGTGCTTCTGTCTTGAAGCTGCTCGTTTTTCATTGTCGTGATTTAACGCCCTGCTATCGCGTTCAATCTGATAGACGAGCTGTAACTGTTCCAATACATATTCTGCTCTTTCTCGGTCGCTGTAAATAGCGTCAGAGAAGTACCTTCTTGCATGAGCAAGACAGTGGATCAATGTTATATTATTGGTGTCAACGATGCTATTATATGCAGAGTAAGCGTCTGTTTGCAGCGTACCATAAAAATCTTTCAGCATTTCTGCGGGTCCTTCTCGGCCACGCCCGGGTTGATAATCAAAGACAAGCAGCTTGTTAATACTATCCTGATAGAGCCAGTAATACCCCCGATGAGTGCTCCCTTTCTTATCCTTGTCGAGCACTGGTACCGATGTCTCATCAGCCTGCAAATAGTCAGCGTTGAGTACTTCTGTTACCAGCGCTCTGTATATAGGAGTAATTAACGCAGCTGTCTTAGCAAAACCATCACTCAGCGTTGAGTATGGTAGCTTTATGCCATCTCTTTCCAGACGTTGTTGCTGGCGATGCACGGGGAGATGATCGCAGATCTTCTCAACAACCAGTTGAGCCAGTAAGCCTGGCCCCATCATCGATTTTGCAACTGGTAATGTTGGCAAAGGTCCAACAATAATTTTTGACGACGTCTCATCCGCAGATGGGAGAAGGTACTTGTTACGGATGTAACGGACTACATAAATTTCAGCGGGTTTGTATTCCAGCACTTCAGTTTCAGTGGTGCCAATATGTTTACTACCAGCTGGTATATGGTCTGGATCTATAATTACATCTTCTCTTCGTAAGTGAGATGGTATGGTATGACGGCTATCTCTGGCTTGAGTCGCATCTTGTTTTACAACTTTCACATAAGTCACCTTCTTTGCATCTAACACGTTGCAAACAGCAGCAGATTGTTCTGTTGGAATATCGAGTGCCAGTTGATTCTTATCTGCGGGAATAAATCGCTCCTGACGAACTCCGAAAATCATCTTCTTGAGCTGATTCAATTCATGCTGCAGCTGCTCAACCTTGTTGATGGCAGACTCATAGAGCTGTTTGTAATCATTATCTTCTGCTGACGTACTCATTGCAATTGCAATGTTATCACATGTAAATCAATTATTTGTTAGCGCGATGTTAATGATCGGCAGATTGTCGAAAATACCGCCTGCGGTACTGGACTTTATCCATCTGAATGCCTTGCAGAATAAGCATCAATTGTGTAGAAGTAAGCGAAGACTGTACCCCACCTGGTTTGGGAATCTCAAATGTTCCCTTCTCAAGCCGCTTGTAATAAATCGCAAATCCATCTTGCTGCCATTGAAGTAGCTTGATATGTGTAGCTCTGCGGTTAAAGAAAATATAGACATCCCCGGTTAAAGGATCCAAATGCATCTGTTGATTGACAATAGCCGCCAGTTTGTAAAAGCTACTACTTATCATGATTGGCTGAGTATACAGAAAATACCTGCATGAGGACGAGAGTGCCAGCATTTATTTACTGTTTAGTAGCTCTTTTAGCATGTCTGTATTGACCGCCGAATGAAAAATTATCCTGTTACCTGATAAAGATATCACCTCCGCGAATGGAAGTGCAATATCTGGTATACTCGCCTTAGAAGGTGTCAGCTGAATGAAATGTTTTCGTCTGGGAACTTTTGCAGGAGTGGCAAACTGCTTCCTCCAGTTCTTGAGCATGGAGACCGTGATTCCATGATTATCACAAAACACTTGCATCTTTACGTTTGACTGGCTCCATTGCATCGCGATATTCTTCTTCTCCGATATTGTAAATGAACGTATCGTGGAATTATTGGATGATTGCATACAGGGCATATTTAAACAACGCAAACATAAACCCTCAGACTTACATGCCGAAGATGCTGTCTACCGGAACCTTACCGTTATACCCAAAAATAGCTTTAAAGTGACCCACACTACAGGAAACAAAAGGGAGATTAAGAGAGGATAAGCAAAGGGACTAACTAAGCGGATCAAATCAAAAATTGACTTAGCCTTTTCTACAGGATAATCCATATTAATTTAGTTGTAGCGCCTAAATTATATAGCTTATACCACCAATCAAATACCAACTAGTTTGTATTTTATGCCCGCGAGAGTGGCATTTTAGAACCATCGCATTTAACGATTTGCAGAAGTTGTCATCACAAAATTGGTATTACTAAATACTGGAGTTGTAGAGCTTACCAGCAATGTTGGTAAAGATGATGAGGTAGAATTTACTGGTGAAGTTCCTGTTAATGCTAATGGAAATCCTATCGGGATACGTGCATCTACTGAAATAGTCACCGATCTCATAAAGCATGATGGAACTGATGTATTTATCACAGAGTCAGATGACGTTGACAAGAATGACCCGGTGAATTTCACTGATGGTTCTACGCCAGGAAAAGGTTCCGGGTCCAGTATCAGATATAATCCATATATTAGAAATGATGTAAGTGACAAAACAACTTCAATTGTGAACGTTGATGTTTCTTTTGGGTTTTCCCCGTTTGTCCTTTTAGGACATGAGCTTTTCCATGCATTAGAACTCAAGTATGGTAAAAAATAGTAACGAGATTACTGGAGAAATAGATCCTGACTTGGGTGAAAAGGGAATGACAGTCAGAGTCTCGAGCAAGGAAAAAAGAGAATGAAATTCGAGCCCAGAATAATATAGTACTAAGAAAACTACCATATTTTCCGTTAAATAAATAAAATTTATATGACTAAATATGCTCTTTTGTTATTGATCGGCAGTAAATGTAATATAAGTCTATTGCCTCAGGTGCAACCAGGTGAGTTGTCTGTCATTAGACTTTTTTTCGAATGGAATAAAGCAACATTGAAATCCTTAGCTTCACAGAAAGTGGCATCTGCTGACAGTACACTAATTGCGTCATTGGATAATAGAAGTTGGGGTATTCCGCTTTATTGGGATATTGCCTCACCTGACAGCGTTAACAAGAAATCTGTAAGGTATCGTTTCCTGGATAAGCTATCTTCCGAAGATCTTCCAAAAGATATATATGTTGTTGAAGCCAATAGTAATGGTGCAAAAAGAGTTATACGAAGTTTTGTGATTTATAAAAATAAGGTTGGACATTATCAGGCAAGGCTTTATATGTATTTTGGAAAACAATGGGAGATGAGAAAGATAACCGAATTGGATACATGTTTCTTAAGCCCTAAACTTAATAACTTTATTGCAAAGCGTGGTTTAGGATTTAATTCGGACGATATTATTATCAGCCACATTACGGGAGGCGTTCGAAAGGTACAAGAATCTGAATACTATTTAGGTGGAACTTTAGCTATGGACAGTGGCATTAAAGAATTGATAGACCATGGCTATTAAGATGGAGTTTCAAGATACAGCGTAACAACTGAAAATTAGTTAACAAACGCGTTAAATCTGCATTCTTGTAACGTCGTCAATTAACTTCTTTCCCTTTAATCTGAGTCCATTCTCCTAAGTCAGTGATGCGAAAGGAATTTACCGCTTTTAGGAAACGGGAGTAATTTTCCTTTTTGATATTCAATAGCAGTATTGCCTGACCGTTCCTGAAAAAGAGTTCGGTAATTCGGTCACTTATCAGCGATACATCGATGTCGTCAAAGAAATCGATGTGGCGTATGAGGTTATCAATGTCATCGGCATTAGGTGTACAGTTACTGTCGATTTGTGGGCCTTTGATATAGTTGTTCATTTTGATTGCTATATTTTCATAGTCCGGAAAGTTGAAGGCATAGTTGTAGAAACCGCTGATAAATGTTTCCTGTAAATGGAGCGGAAGCTGCATGGCAAACCTCGTCGCCCGCTTATAAGAGCCATGAGAGCCGAATGAAATACGTTCATGAGGCACACTAAACACGAGGGAATCACGATGAACGCAAAAGTAGTTAGATAGGTAATCTATGGTATAGCCGCGCATACGCTGGCCACAGGAATAGCAGGTATCTTCTTTAACATAGAGATAGCTGCGTTGGGCAATTAGCCGGAGGCCGGTCAGGCATAACAAGGTTAAGACGGTAAGGAATTGGATAATTTTCATTATACCCAATGTTGCAGTCGTCCGATATTCGTAACATCCGCCAACGATAAAACGGCACCTGGCAGCGCGGTTTTATAATGAGGCTTCTTGATCAAGGCCGCCCATTAAGGAAGCAAACTGACACTAGTACAATTACCTGATGTCATATTCCAGCGACTGGGCATGATGCCTCACACGGAAAAAAGGTCAGCCGAAGCTGATCCCCTTATTGTACTACAATGAAAAAGGCATTATTTTCATGATGTGTATGCATCGTGTCTATTTTTGGTTATACTATATGAAATTAGCGTAGTAGCCTGCGGAGAGCATGCGGTATTAGGATTGGCGAGGAATGATTGGGACATCGGGAATTTCTTACCGTTCCCAGCAGGAGAGGAGCATTCCCCTACTCGCTATTCGGTCCCTTACCGCTACTCACTATTTTGTATACCCTAACCGGAGTATGATCGGGCTGGATAGCGGCATTTGCTGCTTGGCCATGAAGTCGTATAGTAGCTGTATGTTGCCTTTCAGTTTTGCGTTGATTTTATATTTTTTGCTGATTCCAAGGAGGGCACTCGGTTTCCAGTTGTTCCAGGCTTTCAGATCATTGCCATTGCGAATGGTGCTGATGTATTTGGCCTCGGCACCACCATATACATAGAAAGAGCCTTTTAGTTTCCAGTCAAGGAAACTGCGCAGGCCGATGCCCTGATGCGAGAAGCGAATGTGATTCCAGCCGGTGCCTATGCCAAGGGTGTAAGATGCGCCTAGGCCTGCGCTACTTTTGCGGTGCAGTTTATAGGCTGCCTGCAGGGCAATCTCTGTGCTGGACGGAAAATACTGGGAGGTCTTTTGAAACTGGATGTTGGCGCCCAATTCCAGCCGATGAAGGAAGGTTTTGCCTTTCATTGGGTTGGGTTTGAAATCTGGTTCGTCAGACATCGTGCTCATGTTGGGCAGTTTATCCTTGTATTTAGAAAACTCCTGTTGGGCGTTGTCCATCAATTGGGAAACTGGCCGCCGCGATTCTGGATTGTTGCCAACGCGCTGCCTGAGGGCTTCTTCTACCATCGAGCGGGTTTGCAGGCCTTCAGTTTGGGCAACCCCACCTGCAGATGGCATTCCAAGTAAGCCGGCAAACTGTGAGTTCCGCTGCATAAAGTCTTTATAAATCTTGCTTTTGGACAATAGTTCCAGCGCTTTCTTTTCAGCTTTCTTTTTATCGCTCAGCAGGCTTTTGTATTCTTTCACTTGCTGATTGTAGTAGTAGGCGTCTTTGCTGATCGCCTGAAGGTTTTTGGATAGTCTGTTAAATTGGGCTAGCTGGGCCTTAAGCGCTCTTTTCTACACTTTGATGTATTGCTCAATCTGTGCAGCATTATCCAGTGATTGCTGTAAGGATTGAATGCCGCTAACAGCGCCTTGTAGCTTTTCTTTGCTGCCTTGCAAAAGAGCGTGGTTATTGCCAAGAAATTTTAGAGAGGTGCCCATACTATCCAGCGCGGTTATATGCTGTTTGATACCTGGTGGCAATTGCAGTTTTCCGAGTTTCATGGCCGTTTTTAGGCCGCGTAAGCTGTCCAATACCTTGCGGAAAATGCCTTCGGCTTGTTCTGGGCTGATTTTTTTCACCTTTCGGTAGAGTTTTTCCTCCTGTCGCAGGAGCTTGCTGACTGCTTTTTCAGCACTGGACAACAAAAAAGCCTAAAGTGGAAACCCTGACCGATGTTAGTCACAGTATGGTAAGGTGAAGGATATAGAAAAGAACCAGGCGGAGGATTTTACAACTATAAATGATTTTACAACTATAAATATTAACAATGAAAATGATTAAGTGGTTTATAATAACCCTATTAATGCTGATAACAGGAGTAAGTATTTATTTTGCTGCACTGGGAAGTAGTTTTTTCCGTAGAGACATTCTGTGCGTATTGATATTGATTTTATGGATGGTGTTGTGGAATAGTAAGTGGACGTTTATACTAGGTATTATACTTTGTGTATATGGGCTGTATAATTTACTATTCGTCAGTGTCACTAAAGCTGAGCCTACCTTTATGCAATTTACCTCACCATTGGTATATCTATTTTTTGGCACGAAAACAAGTTCTTGGCTACATCATCCCATAGTATTAATTCCTTTGTTTTTTTACTTTTTTTATTTGTTATTTCTGCTAAGTAAAAAAGGTAGGATTTATTATAGACTTAAATTTTAGTTATTGCATTGCAATACCTCATTATTTGTAAATAGAAACTATATCCAAAGTAATTTCAATTTCATATTTTGGCGGGCGTAAGCTCAGCCTTCCCTTTTCCCCCGCTAAGTAAAAACCTCCAAAAAAGTAACCTTCCCCAACCAACTATCTTGTAAAAAAATAACCAGCCACCTCTGCCGGGCTAAACATTTGGATATTCCCCACACAGTCCTTAATTTTAACATGCCAGTACAAACTGGGCACTAGCTAAATAAAAGAGATAAGTCAACTCCGCCTACACCAACAAGGAACGCGATTTGTATTATCCTTCAACCAGAAATTCCCTAAATACCAATATCAGCGGCCCGTATTTGCTTTTAGTAGATATACTTTCTACATTAGTACCAAGTAGCCTGGTCGCCGATCAACCGTTAAGACTAAGACGAAGGGATGAATATATACAGTACGCTAACTGATAAAGAACTAACCGACCGGCTCAATAACCGGGATGTCCACGCTTATGAAGAAATTTATAAGCGCTACTGGCGTATTATGTTTGAATTTGCCCGAAAAATGCTTCAGGACAACGAGCAAGCCAAAGACATCGTCCAGGATACCTTCACCACCCTCTACTGCAATATCGGCACAACAGATTTTTCTAAAATCCGGATAGCCCCATATTTATATACCATAGTCAAAAACAACGTCATCAACCTCAGCCTACGCAATAAACGTAGCGCAAGCTATTTAGCCTCCTTAAAAGAATTTGTGGACGCTGGCGAGTACATCACCGACGCTCAGGTCAGGGAAAACGAAGTCCTGCGACAAATTGAAGCTGAGATTGCCAAGCTGCCGCGAAAGATGCGCCAGGTGTTTGAGATGAGCCGCAAAGCCTATATGTCTCGCAGGGAGATTGCAGAAGCCACCAATCTTTCGGAAGAAACTGTTAAAAGCCAGATATCCAGAGCCATAAAAGTTCTCAAGAGCAAACTAGGAGCCCATTCTCTGCTATTTATCATGGCGCTCATTCTATGGCTAAACAAATAGAAATACAGACATAACATATAGTTAACGCTACGTTAATAAAAAAAAATAAAAAAAACTTGTCCAAAATAGCACCCTAAAGACTGAGTTGCTTGTTATACTATTATAACGTGTATGTCATACTGAAATCGGGAACGTATAATGGATGAAAAAGAAGTACTAGCGCTTCTACAGAAGTATCAAACGAACCAATGTACCGCACAAGAGATTGCCATAGTAGAAAGCCATTTTCTACATTTAATAAACGACGGCAAAACTCCTGAGGGCGAAATAGACTATGACCGCATAGAGCGAGAAATATGGGCCAATATATCTCCTACACCTGTCAGGCGAAGATTACCGGCACTTGCGCGTTATGCAGCGATTATTACCGTAGTAGCCTGTGCTGCGGGAGGCATCTACTATGCAAGCCATCAAAAGCCAAACATCCAGCATCAAGCGGTTTCCGCAAAGCAAATCCAGCCAGCTGGCAATAATGCCACGCTTACACTCAGTAATGGGCAAACCATTGCGCTAAATACACAAAGCGGATTAGTGGGTAACCATTCCCTTACTGGCGTAAGCATAACCAATAATGTAAACAGCGGAACCGTTACGTTTAGTCAAGACAGTAAGACAACACAAACCAGCCATATAAAAGAGGCCGAAGGTCCCAACACCATTTCAACACCGCGCGGCGGCCAGTACAGGCTGGTATTATCCGATGGCACCCATGTTTATCTGAATGCGTCCAGCTCACTTACATTTCCTGCGCGTTTTTCAGAAGAAACCAGGGAAGTGGTTATCACCGGAGAAGCCTATTTCGAAGTGGCCAGGGACCCTCGCAAGCCATTCCTCGTTACCACTAAAGGACAACAACTAAAAGTGTTAGGCACGCATTTCAATGTAAGTGCCTATCCCAATGAACAGCTTAAAACTACGCTTGCAGAAGGCAGCGTTGAACTCACATCTTCATCCCTCCAAAAGCAACTGTTAAAACCCGGTCAGCAAGCCTTGCTCTTATCAGCAGGAGATTTTGAGGTACACAACGTAGATGCAGAAGACGCAATAGCCTGGCACAGCGGTTATTTCCTTTTCAGGGAAACACCATTGCCAGAAGCCATACGTCAAATTTGCCGATGGTATAACGTAGACGCAGATATTCAAAATCTGCCTTTGACACCAGTAAATGCGATGTTACCTAACAATCTTACACTGTCTGATTTCATCAATGGTTTAGAATTCAGCAACGGGATCAAAATTACGCTAACAGAAGAAAGGAGGCTAATCGTCAACAAAAAGTAGTCAGGGAAAATCAATTAAAAAGTGGTGTAAACTAATCCGGATTCTGTATTGCAAACAGAACCAGGAAAGCCGGTTCTATACCTAACACCACCGTAAGTAGTATTATTAAAAAACCAACCAAACGCAAAACTATGAATTTAATTCATTACCAAAGGGGCGTGGCTTCTTTTTCTAAAGAAAATAGCCCTTTGAGGACACGAATGTTCAAACGCTTAGCAGTTATGAAGATCATTATCGCACTTATTGCCATCAATCTCCAGGTCACTGCCAGAACCTACGCACAGCAAATTACCCTATCCTATAAAAATGCTAAACTTTGGGATGTACTGTCGTCGGCAAGCAAACAAATTGGGTATGGCTTTTCCCTGCCGCCCGAAGCAGCAAAAAAAGCAAAACCAGTTACTATAAACATCAAATCAGCCACTATTGAAACAGCTTTACAAATGATTTTTGAGGATCAGCCTTTCGTCTACAAAATCGAAGGAAAACTCATCATGGTAGCGGATAAACCCGCTGAAAAAAAAAGTGAAACGTTAACGTTACGATCAGATGTATTAACTACTATACGAGGTACAGTTACTGACGAAGAAGGTCAGCCACTTCCTGGAGCAACTGTGATGGTCAAAAGAACCAATCTGGGGGCTGTAACTGACGGCTCGGGGCGGTTCACCATTCCTGATGCACCTGAAAATGGTGCTTTGCTTATCCGCATGATCGGCAAAGAAAGCCGCGAGGTAGCCTACAAAAACGGTGTGGTGCCTAATGTTACCCTTAAGGATGTTGAGGCTGATCTATCTGAGGTCCAGATCATAGCCTATGGTCAGATAGAGAAAAAATATGGAACCAGTAATCAAGGGACAATTACTGGAGCCCAAATTGCCAGGCAGCCGGTAAGCAACCCTCTTCTCGGTATACAAGGGCGTATCCCTGGACTTTTCATTCAACAGACCTCAGGACAAACTAATGGCCGAATTGGGGTTTTGTTGCAGGGCATTAACAGTTTGGCTTCAGGGACTGAGCCTTTTTATGTCATTGATGGCATTCCCTATTCACCTGATTTTACAGGTAGTTCCCTAGTTGGCAATCAAATATCTCAAAATGTTCTGGGCGCCAAAACGTCCAGTGGAGGTAGCACATTCAATTTCATCAACCCCGCTGATATAGAAAGTGTGACCATTCTGAAAGATGCCGATGCAACCGCCATTTATGGTTCCCGTGCAGCAAACGGTGCGATCCTGATCACCACCAAAAAAGGCAAGCCAGGCAAAACAAAAGTAGATTTAAATATGCAGTCCGGCTGGAGCCAGGTAACACGCCGTCCTGATTTTCTCAATAAAGATCAATATCTGGAATTAAGACGTGAGGGATACAAAAATTCGGGAGAAGATGTCCCTAATGAAAATTCAGTGCCTGATTATTCTAACTATCCGCTGACTGTGTGGGCGAATAACAAGGAACATGACTGGTGGAAGGAACTCGTTGGCGGCACAGCTAATTTCACCAGCCTGCAGGCAAATGTCTCAGGAGGCAACGAGAATACGACGTTTTTAGCAGGCGGCGGCTACTCAAAGCAGACCACCGTATATCCGAATGATCTGGCTGATAAAAAATACAATGTCAATCTCACTATCAATACAACCTCAGACAACAGGAAATTTAATTTCATGATTAAAGGATCGTTTCTTCGGGATGATAATCGTTTGAATGGAATTGATCTCGCATCAGCAGTGCTTACTACAGCCCCCAATGCCCCTGACTTGCTGAATCCTGACGGTTCAATCAACTGGGGCCCATTTCCCAATGACCCGAATCGCTACAGTTTTGGAGACAATCCATTAAAAGAAAAATACAATGAATATTATAGTACCAGCAACAATTTGCTTGGAACCAGTTTAATCAGCTATGAGCTACTACCGGGATTGACTGTAAAATCCACATTTGGATACAATATGCTGTTTGGTGATGAAATGGTTTTGAGAAAATTTGAATCCTACTCCCCCGAGTTCGTTGGTGTTACCTCGAGTTCAAAATTTCAGGACCGTTCCATCAACTCTTATATCATTGAGCCTCAGATCACTTACCGAAAGGATCTACCCGATGGGGTAATTGACTTCCTGGTCGGCAGCAGTTTTCAGCAAACGAAAACCCAGTATAGCGGTATTGAAGCATTTGGCTTCAACAACAACAGTCAACTGGCAAATCCACGGGCAGCTACCAATGTACAGCCACTTTTAGGCAAGGAAACGTTATATAAATACAATGCCATCTTCGGTAGGCTAAACTACCGTCACCACAACAAATATATTTTGAATTTCACTGCCAGACGCGATGGCAGCAGCCGGTTCGGAGACAACAACAAACTACATAACTTCTTTTCCGCAGGGGGAGCATGGTTATTTGGCGATGAAGATTTTTTAAAGAACTTAACTTCAGGGATATCAACCGGAAAACTAAGGATAAATTATGGCATCACCGGCAACGATCAGATTGATGACTATGTTTATGCAAGTCTGCTGGACGCTGTTCCATCAGGGATGCCCTATCAGGGTATTACTCCATTGATACCTTCAAGGCTTGCCAACCCAAACCTACAATGGGAAAGCACTAACAAATTTAATATAGGAATTGACCTGGGATTTTTTAACGATAGGTTGTCATTTACCGTCGATTATTTCCGCAACCGCTCGTCCAATCAGTTGGTCGACTACATTATGCCCAACCTCACTGGTTTTACCAATGTCAAAAAGAACTTTGAAGCTGTCATTCAGAATACCGGGATCGAATTGTTGTTGAACGCATCGATCATCTCTAAGCCGGATTTTACCTGGAGAACATCGTTCAATGCCACTATTCCTAAAAATAAACTGATTGACTTTCCTGGACTCGAGGGGAGCTCTTATGCTAATACCTACGTTATTGGTAAACCAGTTAATATCATCAAAGCATACGAATTTGCTGGCGTTAATGCTACAACAGGCTTATACGAATTTGTAACCTCCAAAGGGGAAAAGTTAAATTATCCAGATTTCTTCATGGACCGTACAAAGCTGATTGACATCAATCCCAAATGGTACGGCGGTTTTTCCAATACCATCAGTTATAAAGGATTTGACCTCGACTTTCTGTTACAGTATGTTAACCAGGTATCTCCAAACATTAAATATGAAAACTTCTTCCCGGGTTATGGAAGTTCAAATTTACCTACATATATGCTCAAAAGATGGCAAAAAGAAGGCGATATTACCGATGTTGAAAAAATCACTACGGGATATTCAATAACCACTGTAAATGCAAAGGACAGCGACGCGAAATACAGCAACGGCTCCTTTCTCCGCTTGAAGAATGCATCCATTTCCTACAATATACCAGCCACATTATTCAGAAAAATCGGCATCAGCAGCCTGAGGGCCTATGTGCAGGGACAAAACCTCCTCACGATCACCAAATACGAGGGTGCCGATCCGGAAACGCATTCAATTGGTTTCCTGCCTCCATTGAGAACATATACCCTGGGTTTGCAAGTTTCATTATAACTCTTAAACGATGAAAAATATGTCTAACAACTCTATATATGCTAAAGTCTTCATTATCGGAGGGCTCATCATCAGCAATTCATTATCAACAGGCTGCAAGAAATACATTACAGTAGATGCCCCATCGACTAGTGTTACAACAGTTAGTGCATTCCGGGACAATTCTTCGGCCATTCAGGTTGGCACAAGCCTTTTCACTGCTATGAGCGGAAATACCGGGAACGGCTCCTACGTCTCAACAGCGATCCTGCCGGAACTCTCAGCTGATAACTTGTCACTTTATGACAAAAACTCTTATCGGTATACAGATTATTACAAAAATTCACTGGAATCGCAATATCTGACTTCGGACCAGTTCGAAACCTACTGGATTGTCGCTTATAAGCAAATGTTTACGGTAAATACCGCCATTGAACAATTAAAGGGCAATCGGTATCTCACCCAGGCTGTGGCCAGGCGACTATTGGGAGAGGCCTATTTTGTCCGCGCATTCTATTATTTCTATTTGACGAACTTTTACGGTGACGTTCCTTTAGTCTTGACCACTAACTATGATAAAAACAGTGTGCTGAAGAATAATTCATCCGCAGAAGTGTATGCACAGATAGAATCAGACCTGTCTGCAGCTGAAACACTGCTCGATCAGAACTACGTATCTTCAGATCTGATAACACCTACTCCGGAGCGCCTGCGTCCTAATCTTTCAACCATCAAGGCACTGCAAAGCAGGGTCTATCTATATGAGAAGAAATATCCGGAAGCTGAAGCCGCAGCAACTGCTGTCATTGATAATACACAATATTCTTTGAGTGACGTTACATCTGCCTTTTTAAGGAACAGTTCCGAGACTATTTGGGCACTGCAATCCATCAATGTTGGCTACAACACCTTTGAAGGCAGCGTTTTCAACCTTCCCCCTACAGGTCCAAACGGTAATGTATTCGGCGGCTATCCAATCTATGCCTCCACGTCACTTGTCAATAGCTTCAAACCTGGCGATGCACGTAAAAGCAACTGGCTGGGTGTTGTCAATGCAAATAACAGGGACTATTACTATCCAGCAAAATACAAAGTCCCGTTTATAGCCAACTCCAAAGACCTTAAAGAATACACTATCGTATTCCGGCTGGCGGAACAATATCTGATACGGGCTGAAGCTAATAACGAGCAGGGAAAAACAGCAGACGCAGTGTCTGACCTCAATGCACTTCGTTCAAAACGCAGAGAATCAGGACCGGGTACGGTCCCCGATCCGCTTCCTGCATTCGCTAGTTCCTTAACCCAGTTGCAACTTCGTCCGTTGATCTTGGATGAACGAAGGGCAGAACTATTTACCGAAGGTGCTCACCGCTGGTTCGATCTGAGGCGTTTAGGTAATATCGATAGAATATTGACAGATGAACAAGCGGATAAAGAAGGTACGTGGTCATCATTCAAATCCTATTATCCTATTCCAAGGTATGAGTTGACCGCTAATACATCATTAGCCCAGACTCCAGGGTATTCAAAATAGCTTAGTGAGGGCTGTGAAGCATCGCAGCCCTCTTTTCCTCAATAAACTAAATGAAATGAAAAAGATTGTCATAGTGCTGCTGGCAGGGCTTACATCCCCAATGCTCTCTTTAGCCCAAACCCCGGCCGACTTATTTGAAAAATTGCCTAACTGGCAATCCGTACTTGAAAAAGCGGCGAAAGCGAATAAAAACATATTTATCGACTTTTACGCAACATGGTGTGCCCCCTGCCAAGAAATGGATGCTTCGGTGTACACAGCCCCCACTGTTCGTGACTATCTAAGCGAACATTTTCTGCCGGTTAAAATCCAGATGGACCAAACTAAAAACGATAATCCCGAAGTTCAGGCATGGTATAAAGATGCCGTACTGTTGGGCAAACAATATCATGTAGACGCATTCCCTTCCTTTCTATTTCTCTCGCCGAAAGGTGACTTGCTGACGATGCAATTTGGTTTTCACAATGCCGCGGACTTTCTGAAGGTCCTTGAAAAAGCAAATGACCTGAATAATGCTTATTATCCACTGTTAAAGCAGTACCAAGATGGCAAGTTGCCAGATTCAGCTCTCCTCAATTTGGCCATCAGGACAAAGGAATTGAAAGCCGATAGTCTGGCCAGGGTATTGGTTAGCAAATACAAAAATCTGTATTTCGACAAGCTCAGGATCGAAAGTCAATTGACTAAAAACTTCACAGATTTAGCTTTTCACTTTCCTACCACCATCCATGAAAGTGATAAAGTGGTGAGGTATATTTATAATCATCCTCAGATACTGGACTCAGCTTTCAGACCAGGAATATCCAAAGAATATACTTCCTTTTTTATAAGCAGGGATTACATCATGCCATTAATTACGGCGGCGGAGAAACGCGGCAAGGAACCGGATTGGAAAGATATTGAGTACAAAGTCACTAAACGGTATGATTCAAAAACCGGGAAACGTCTGGCTTTCGATCATAAACTTGCATGGTATTACAAACAGGAAGACTGGGAAAACGTGGTGAAATATGAAATAGAAAAAGTTGAAGAAAAAGGTATAGAAAACGCTGTGAAGGCGAGTACGCTGCAAGTTAACAACCTGGTTTATGAGGTGATTTTTAAAAGAAGTATGAATCCGGCGCATTTGAAAAAAGGCCTGCAGTTTATCGAAGTGATCATGAAAAACAACCCTCATGATGATGAAGTAATCGATACGTACGCTAATGTTTTGTATAAAATAGGTAGAAAAGAGGAAGCCATACAACAAGAGAAAAGAGCTTTAAGCCTGGCTGAAGAAAAAAAGCGCGATGCAAATGCTAAAATATATAAAGAAGTGATTCAGAAAATGGAAAACAATGTGCCAACCTGGCAATAATGGTCGCGATAACCTATGACATCTATGGAAGAACATATCGCAATAATTCCCTCAGCTTACAAAACAGACTTTATAGAGCCAGAAGAGAAATATTGAAGTCTTTGGGCGAATTAACCGAAGCAGAGTTTAAGTACCATGAGGGAATCCTTTATTATGCCTCACAAATGTGTTTAAGCTTAAAAGTGGCAAATAGGGTATTAGCAGCTAATGCAAAGGGGTCGATCCACGGAATGCTGCTACAACGGATCTATGCTGAATCCAAAATAATTACTAAACATACAAATATGAATATGAAAGAAATCAACTACGAATTGGGCATAGATGATCCTGCATACTTCCGGAGATTTAAAATAATTAAAGGATACTCCCTCCAGAGTATGGCTACCAGCATGACAAGAAGATGGTTTAAATATACGCAGGATGTTTTACATCCTGCGTATAGAAAGTTACAATCAAGGAGCAGTATAGTACAGCGTAGTAGTTGTACAAATGCCTGGAGTTTCTGCCAGAGGAATCAGAGAAGTAGTAACTGGCAATTGGTTTGGAACAGCTGTAGTTGTAGCAAAACCTGGTCTTGTGAAAGTACAAGATGTAGTACCTGCTGTAGTAAAATACAGAACTTTGTTCAGTCTTGTGCTTTTGAAAGCCAAGGCACTACCCGCAACAGCCATAACAGCAACAGCTGCGAGAACGAATTTAGCACGTTTCATGATGTTGAAAATTATTGTGTGAAGAATATGAGTGCCTACTCTGATCATGGGTTTTCGGCTACCCCCTTTATCAATTTGCGCGCAAAAGACTTTAAATATATAGTGTAGAGCTACCGCTCTTCATATGTTACGAAAATGCTTTGTAAAATGGCCAACTCGATATGGAAATGTGTAGTTAATAAAAAACATGATCTTCCTTTATAGCGTCTTTCACTGTAAAAATACGTTCTTATAGCTGATGGAGATATGAGAGATAGACACCTAAGTTAGGAGATTAAGAAAATTAGCTGACAAATCAGCAAATAACTGCGCTGCTATAGCAGCGAAAGTTTTTAGTTTAAGATAAAAGAAAAATGATGATTCGAATAATAGTAGTAGTTCAGCTTCTTCTGCTGTCTATATCCAGCATAGGGCAAAAGAAATTGATCACAGATTCTACCTTCCTGGAATGGCCGGAAGTTATACAATCTAAGTTAAGCAATGATGGAAAATTTGCTTCTTACAGCGTATATAATAGTCCACTGGGTCAGACGACTACCACCGTTAAATCGACAAACAACTCATGGTCTAGACAATTTACTTCATTAGGCCAATCGGAGTTCAGCCAGGATTCCAAATACTATTATATGGTACAAAACGGCAGACTGAACAAGCTGAAGGTTGGCAGTGCCGAGTCAACTGAAATAGCCAGAACCGGAGGCTTCACGTTATTTGCAGGGGCAGGCGCACAGTATCTTATTTATAAATCTGACTCTTCAAAACAGACGGTCATAATTAATCTAAATACTGAAAACAACCTATCTTTTGCCAACGTAGAAGAATATAAAATCAGTCCCACAGGCAACAGTTTAATATTAAAAGTGGCCGAGACCCCCAATCTCAATACTTTAACCTCGCTAAATCTCTCGACCGGGGTATATAGGGATATTTATTCAGGATCCGCTGTGTCACACCTAATATTCAGTAAATCAGGAGCAGATATAGCATTTACAACAGACACGGGAAAGTTACTTACACTTTGGCTTTATGATCATACAATGACTACAGCCAGCCCCATACTTCAACCTCGGCACATGCCCAACGATAAAGTGATTTCTGTCGACGATATTTGGGAGTTTTCTGATGATAGCCGGATGCTATATTTCACTTTTTTACCAGATGTAAACTACATTAAGAAGCCGACCGATCCTGACATCTGGAGCTACCAGGACCAGATATTGTATAGTCAATATAAGATGAATGCTTTTAAAGGGCCGAGGGAGTGGCGCAACCTAACTACCCTTGACATTAATAGCGGAAAAGTAACGCAACTTTTATTTGGCAATGAGCACAAAGGGAGTGTTCTTCATAAAATTTCGGGCGACAAATTCGTCATCGAGGTCATCGATACTTCATTAATAAGTAAAAGAGCAGCAGACAAGCCCTACAAGTCCTATTACATGGTCAATGGATCCACCGGTCAGCGGACACTTTTGCGGTCATCTTCCATAACCAGTATCTATGATATTAAATTTTCACCGGATAATAGATTTATAACTTATAGAGACGGCCAGGACGACGTCTACAAATGTTTTGATGTTCCGTTGAACGCTATATATGATTTCACTCAGGAAATTAATAAACAGATGCTCCACTACGATGGGCGTACAAGATCCACGTTACCTAATTATAAAGGCGTAATCGGCTGGATAAAGGGAACTACACATGTACTCATGGTTGGGATGCATGGCATCTGGGAACTAGACGTAACCGGTAAATGCAGCCCTAGAAACCTAACTGCAAATGGTAAAAATGATGGGTTGATTCATTACTCCTTTTGTGAAAAAATGGACAATCAGGTCATTGATCCGTCCAAAGACCTGTATGTATATGGGGTGAATCACAAAACCAAAGAATCATCGCTATACAGACTTAATATCAAACGAAAGATATTTCAAGAATTGTATGCCGGCAACTTCTTTTGGGCAGAACCTTACGGAGAGGTCCCTAAGAGATATTTTCAGAGAGCGAAAAATGCAGATGCCTTCATAGTAGCATTCCCTACCGTAGATAAAACTCCTGATCTATTCTTTACCACCCAATTCAGGAAATTTGACACTTTAACTACGCTATACCCTGAGAAAAAATACAATTGGCTTACTTCAGAACTGCATACTTATAAAGATGAACTTGGAAATGTCTGCCAGGGCCTACTGTATAAACCTGAGAACTTTAACCCTGATAAGAAATATCCCATTATCTTATATTTTTATCAAAATATTTCTAATACCCTAAATGAGCCATTATCCGTGGACCCGGTGTCCTCTGGCTTAAATATACCTCATCTTGTTAGCAACGGATACCTGGTTTTTCAACCCGATATCTATATTGAAAAGGGCAAGTTTGGGCAATACGTATTAATGAGCATCAATGCAGCGGCCGACCATTTGTCAACCTTTAACTACATAGACAGCAACAAGATGGCAATTGCAGGTCATAGTTATGGGGGTTATGAAGTTAATCAGATCATTACCCATACAAATCGGTTTTCAGCTGCATTATCGGGCGCGGGGTTTTCAAGTATTGTTAATAATACCTTTGACCTAGGTGTAGTCAATGAGGAAGTAAGGTCTTTTTCCAGAATCAATTCCAGAATGACTGTTGACTTCGAAGACGCACCGCAGTTATATATAGACAATTCACCAATTTTTAAAACTAAGAATATTCAAACGCCGGTGCTATTTCTGCATAGTGAGGATGATCGAAACGTTCCCTTTTACCATAGCCTGCAGATGTTCTTATCTTTGCGCCACCAGGGGAAAAAAGCATGGCTATTGTCTTATAAAGATGGCGGACATGGCGTAGGAAGCCTAGAGAACAGGATAGACTACATGAAGAAGACAAAGGAGTTCTTCGACTATTATTTAAAAAATGAGCCGATACCGGGGTGGATGCAACGACATATTAAATACTGAAAACATAGAGTGCTCCAAAACTTGGGCACTCTATGTTTATGATACAGAAATCATGTCATTTTCCAAATCACCATGTTAATCCCACACCTTTATGATCTATTTTCAATAAATGAATAATTACCTTATGGGGTGATTCGGAAAGTATGCGTAAACGTACCTCTCCATGATCTTTCACGGTTAATTTTCCATCTGCCATTGTTACATCCCAATAATCTGCTGAAATGTAAAGTTTATTATCTACGATTTTCAGGGCTTCTTTGCCTTCACTATCGTAGAAGGTTGCAGACAGTGAGAAAGGTAACGAGCCGTCAACTGGTGCTTTGATTACAAAGTAATGATTCGGTCCTCGGCATTCATCAACTAATCATCAAGGGCATTACCTTTGCATCATTATCCTTTCTTCTTCCAGTTGTGAGGTAATAAGTTGATCAGCTGATTTGCAGGGCAGTCATGCAGACTATCGTAGATATCACAGAGGTAGGTAAACGGGTCGATGTTATTGAGATGGCAGGATTCAATCAGAGAGTAAAATAAAGCTACACGTTCGGCTCCATGTTCATTGCCTGCGAACATTAAGTTCTTATGGAAGATAGTAACAGGTCGGATTACCCTCTCGGCGCCGCTATTATCTGGATCGACGTATCCATTTTCTGTAAATGCTCTTAAACGTGGCCATTGGCCCAGCGCGTAATTGACAGCTTTTGCGATAGGCGTTCCTGGCAGATGACCCTGATTTTGCTGGTGAAGTAACCCTGATTTGATTTTGTTCAGGAACTGGACGGTATATTTCTGACGAAGTTGCAATCGCTGATCCGGAGTAGATTTATTCTTATCGGCATAGGCTTCTATCCGGTAGATAACATTGAAGAGTGTGAGTACTTCTGCTACAAGTTTTTTGTCATACGCCTCTGCCTTCCTGAACCCGCGACGGATGTGGACCAGGCAACTCATCATGGTAACTTCATCGTTATTTTTAAAAGCAGCAGTATATGACCCGAGACCATCAGTCTGGAGTATGCCTTTAAAATCCTTCAATACTTCGGCTGGTATATGTTGGCTTCTTGACGGGTTAAATTCAAACAAGACTAGCTTGTGTTCTGGTGACAGGAACACCCAAAGCCACCCATTAGATGGCTTCCCTTTGCCTACATCGCTTAGGTACTTCAGTTTCGTCTTATCTGCCTTGATATATTTTGATTGCATAATGACCTTCCAAAGGCACCGTAGTAATCGTTGAAGTTTTTTATAACAGATTTCTTCCCAACCATCTACCGTCGATGCTGCAAAGTCTACACCCGTCGTGTTTTTGATAAATCTCAGCTGGCGGTAGTAAGGGTCTCGATATCCAAAACGGCGGCTATGAAGGTATGCAAGCAATCTGTTGCCTGCGGTACCTTTTTCTACCATGCGCGGCTTTACAGGCTCACAGATGATCTGCTTCTCATCATTGATATATTGAAGGTGCTCCTGCTGGACTTTGATGATTTTTCCTGGTGGATAATCATAAAAGGTAGTCACCTTTTTGCCCGTTGGTTTGAGGCCCGTTTTATCAATACTGATATCTATAGTCTCAGTTTGAACCTCTAGCCATGAAGGCTGAACTCTTCTCCCAAGATGTGCCTGGTATCTTTTCCTCTTCCGATTGCCTTTGATTATTTCATGGTTTGCTTGCTGTACACAAGCAGGAGTAACTGCTACGCTGATAATCTCTTCTAACTCCTGCACATCAAATTCAGCGCCCAGCGTTTGCTGAATAGCAACATTGACAACCGCTGATTCAGGTATAAATTTCTCGGATTTCTTTCCCATCAATATATCACAGAATTCCCTTAACTGAACTTCCTTTCGTAATCCTGCTTCTGCCTTCTCTCTCATTTCAGCATTTGCCTTTTCAAGGATCAAAATCCTTTCTTCCAGGTCTTTGATTATTTGTTCCCTATCCAGCATGATTTTATGTGCCTGATGAAAATACTTATTCAGTTTGACACATTCTTCTTGCTTTGCTTCCAGTTGGTTATTCAGGTCGTAGATGATTTTTCCAAACGTAATCCGTTCCCGGGACACAGATTCTGACAAGTAGGCATTTGCCATTGTTAAGGTGGAGACCTGTTGTAAAGCATCTGTGATGGAAGTAATTAATTCGGGGCGCACTGCGTTGTTGTAATGGTTACAGCTATATAAACGCAGCAGGTATTATAATGGTTTGATTATGTCTGATTTTTTCGCTCATACCTTTTCCTATACCTGATCTCAACTCCTTCCAAAATCAGCATCACATCCTTCTTGTCCAGTGTCACTGATCGGTAGTCTGGGCATACACAGGCGTACCCAATGTGCCCTGAGCTAATCTTTATTGTAAAGGGCATGGCCATCACCCTCAAAAACGAGCATCTTTACCTGGGTACGCCTGCCATTGAAGAACAAGTAGATTACTCCACGATTTAATGGATCCTGATTCATTATGTTACGCACTATTCCGGATAAACCATTTATACCCATTCGCATATCGGTATTGTGCGTATACAAATAAAAATTATAACCTGCCAGAGACAACATTTATCAACAATTTATCAAAGTGAGTAAATATTCCGCTGGAACAGCCTGATAGATCTTTATACCTAAAAGCTCCGGGAACACAGGTTGACACTCACCGGATACACTCATCGAATCAATATTTACAAGTAAAATCATGGGCTTATTTAATACCGGAACCTGTGTGTTTCTTTACTTGCAGAGCCAATAATAGAAGGTCTTCACTTTGATTTTATTGGCAGCGCAGTACTCTTTAATTGTTTTGCCAGAACAGGGGTAATTACTGACAATCTCCTTCATCCTTTCCGCCTTGGTGGTAGACGGCTCGTTCAACTTAACAATAGGCTTTTACATTACTCTTTTTTGCAAAAGTCTGAAGATTTCAGTACACTTCATTGATGGTCAGAACCGAATCATTACATATCAACTACAATTTGGCATCGGGAGTTTATAGGAATATTTCTGTCGGCGAAGTTTTATCGTGCATATAAGGAAAATTACCCTTGTCCTGAAGATATTGTAGTCGGGATATCAGGATGGTTGAAAGATGATACATTTGTACTAATTAATTCTACTTATGACTTGTGGAAGGCTGATCCTAATGCAAAAGTATCCCCAATAGTATTAACTGATGGAGAGAAGAATAATACTTTGTTCTATGCTGTTGAAAAAGATCCATCTGGTTCCCTAGTCGATAAACAATCAGAAATATTATTAACTGCATTTAATCTTGATAATAAGAATTTTGGATTTTGTAAGTTTAACCCTTATACCGGTCGATCTGTTCTTCTATCTTTGGAAGCAAGGTATTCAGGACATTTGCAGGACTTGTATACTCATTTTGGAGAAGAGGATTTAATTCGTTCATCCAATGGAAAGGCATTTTTGGTAAGACGGGAGAAGGCCGATTCTGAACCGAATTATTACTTCAGTCAGGATTTACGATATTTTTCTGCATTGTCTGATATACAGCCACACAAGCAATTTAATTGGCTAAAGGCGGAATTATGTACCTATAAAGATCAGGCAGGAAATAACCTACAGGGAGTATTGTATAAGCCAGAAAATTTCGATTCCGCTAAAAGCTATCCTGTGATTTTTAACATCTATGAAACGAAAAGTAACCTTCTTAATAATTTTGATAAACCGGTTTTGGCTGTTGCCGATTTTTCAATTCCCATATTGGTAAGTAATGGATATGTCGTTTTCTTGCCCGACATAGCAGGCAGGAGCAAGTATAGCGGAGA
Organism: Chitinophaga agri; assembly: GCF_010093065.1. Lineage (NCBI taxonomy): Bacteria > Pseudomonadati > Bacteroidota > Chitinophagia > Chitinophagales > Chitinophagaceae > Chitinophaga > Chitinophaga agri. The sequence goes on from NZ_CP048113.1 coordinate 417,309, forward strand.
TGGAGCATTAAATTCGGTGAATGCAGCAATTGACTTTATGTCTAATTTTTCATGGGTAAATACAGCGAAGCTGGCCTTAGTAGGCCATAGTTTTGGTGGTTTTGAGACTAATTATATTATAACACACTCTAAAAGGTTTGCTGCTGCAGTTTCTGGCGCTGGTATTAGTGACATGATCAGATTAGCGAGCGGCATTTGGGGTGATGGTGATAGTCAACAAAGTTTTGCTCAAACGACTTATTTGATGATGGAATCAACTTTAGCTGATGATCCGGATACTTATATTAGAAACTCCCCCATTCTTTCTTCAAAGAACGTGACCGCCCCACTGTTATTTATGCATAATGATGGCGATGGAAGTGTGAATTTTGAACAAACAAGATCTTTCTTTATTGTATTGCGTGATTTAAATAAGCCGTGTTGGTGGATAAATTATAGGGGTCAAAGTCATGGAGTGAGCGGAGAAACTAATCAGTATGATTTCAACAAAAAAGTATGGGAATTTTTAGACCACTACCTCAAAGACAAGCCGATGCCTGAATGGATGAAAGAGCATATATAGAGCGCCTGTACTTGAGTTACAGACAAAGGGGTAGGTAGGGGCTTTGCCCCTAACCGCTATTTGGTATATCCAAGCCTCAGGATGATCGGGCTGGATACCGGCATTTGCTGTCTGGCCATGAAGTCGTAAACTAACTGTATGTTGCCTTTCAGCTTGGCATTGATTTTATATTTTTTACTGATTCCGATAAGGGCGCTTGGTTTCCAGTTATTCCAGGCCTTCAGGTCATTTCCATTGCGAATGGTGGTGATGTATTTGGCCTCGGCTCCACCGTATACATAGAAAGAGCCTTTTAGCTTCCAGTCCAGGAAACTCCGCAGGCCGATGCCCTGATGCGAGAAGCGGATGTGGTTCCAGCCGGTACCCATACCCAGGGTGTAAGATACTCCAAGACCGGCACTGCTTCTACCGTTTAGCTTATATGCGGCCTGCCCGGCTATTTCTGTGCTGGAGGGAAAATACTGTGAGGTCTTTTGAAATTGGATATTCCCGCCCAATTCCAGCCGGTGAAGAAAGGTTTTGCTTTTAAAGGGATTGGGTTTGAAATCTGGTTCATCAGACATCGTGCTCATGTTGGGCAGTTTATCCTTGTATTTAGAAAACGCCTGTTGGGCATTGTCCATCAACTGAGAAACTGCCTGACGCGATGCCGGATTGTTGCCTACGCGCTGTCTGAGGGCTTCTTCTACCATCGCGCGGGTTTGAAGGCCTTCGATTTGGGCGGTTGCACCTGTAGCTGGTAGACCCAATAGCCCGGAAAACTGGGAGTTCCGCTGCATAAAGTCTTTATAGATCTTGCTTTTGGACAATAGTTCCAGCGCTTTCTTTTCGGCCTTCTTTTTATCGCTCAGCAGGCTTTTATATTCTTTCACTTGCTGATTATAGTAGTAGGCATCTTTGCTGATTGCCTGGAGGTTTTTAGACAAACCAGTAAATTGGGCCAGCTGGGCTTTAAGCGCTTTTTGCTGCTCTTTGATGTATCGCTCAATCTGCGCAGCATTATCCAGTGATTGCTGCAAGGATTGAATGCCGCTGACAGCGCCTTGTAGCTTTTCTTTGCTGCCTTGCAGGAGTTCCTGATTGCCCCCAAGGAATTTTAAGGATGTGGCCATACTATCCAGCGCGGGTACATGCTGTTTGATACCTGGTGGCAATTGCAATTTTCCGGATTTCATGGCAGTTTTTAGGCCACGCAAACTGTCCAATCCTTTGCGGAATATGCCTTCGGCCTGTTCAGGGCTGATCTTTTTTACCTTTCGGTAGAGCTTTTCCTCCTGTCGCAGCAGCTTGCTGACTGCTTTTTCTGCACTGGCGTCAATACGGTTGGATACTTTTTCAGATTTTTTCTCGATACTTCCAAGGTAGTTTTGAGGAAGGGCAAACAGGCTATCTTGCGCACTGGCCGGTAAACTAAACATAACGAATAGCCATAAGCAATACAGATGCTTCATGTGTAATGATTTGTACAGGGTAATGAATGTTACGGTTTATTGAGTGCTATAATGGGCAGTATCTGGGGCTCCACTTATAGGTATCGGGCTAAACTGTTCAAGTTAATAATGACAATTTTTTGCTTCACTAAGATAGGACAGCTTTTTGAGAAAATCGAATTTTTCCTGGTCGCGTAAAGGTTTTTGTATGACAGTGATCTACCAGATCCTTTCATCACGACGTATTTGAAAAGTGAATAGCTACATATTATTCACTAATTGTCCCTTATACCAGGCTTCAAACTTATTTCTTTCTGCAAAAATGGTGATTGTAGGCAACTCATTCATACTTCCAACCGCGATATTCATACTAAATTCGTCAATGCCAGCTACTTCATCAAGAACCAAAAGTTGAAGATCCTCTTTGGATGGTAGGTTGAAAACATCACCTATAGGCTCGAATGCAATCATCATGTCTGCTTCTGTAGTATTTGATAATTTGATTTTTTTCATAATTAATCGAATAATGTAAGTATTGTTCAATAAGGCAATAACAAAATGGAAGATGTTGCATTACCCGTGTTAGAAAACGAATGGAATGAAAAGATGTTGATTGAAACAGGAGCTAATTTCGCCCAATGCTGTGGTAAATGCAAGCATCCGGGTAGGGAGAATCAGGAATAAGTACTTCCAGTATCTTTTCACCTGTATCATCGCATTGCAGCATTTAAGGGTAAGGAAGGGGATAATTACAGTAAAGGTAAAGGAAGCCCGGGCAATGCACACCGCCGGAAATCAACCATTAGTCGGGCACATTACGCCCATTCCTGATTCCCCGAAAGGTTAGGCTCGAAACGCAGGTTTTGCTGCATCACGGCAATATGGCTCAACACCACATCATTGAATAGCGTTGCTTCCAGCATATCTCCGCAATGACAGTTAGTGCTGGCATCAGCCAGCAGCCGCTTCACTGAATGACGTACGGTCTTCGCTGGCTGCTTTTTCAGGATGGCTTTCAGCTTCTGTGTCACGTTGCCTGGTGTTGTATGTAGTAAGTGAAGATCTGATAGTATCCTGCTGGCCTGCCGGCTACCAATGATCACTTCATTAAGGAATATAAGCAGCTTGTCTTGTATGGAGTTGTCGTTATCTAAAAAGTTGGTCATGTCTTTAAACTTTATACTGATCTAATGACAATCGCATGCATCATGCGTTACATGGGGTGTACAGCAAGTTACGAAAAGGGAGAGAACGCGCATTCCAACTTTTGTGTGAGAAGACCACAGTTGTTGCGCTTATTGATTTACAAACCAGGGTATTTCGCCGTAGTAGGTATCTAAATTATCATAATCCCCACCCTCCAGATACTGCAACGCCCTGCCGGCTTCTTCGCCGGTTTGTGTTTTCAGATAGGCGATGGTCTCCTGTATGCCGGCAAAGGGAATCAGTTGCCCGTCGACGTAACAGTAGGTATCGAAATCAATTCTTTTTGCCTCCCAGACCCTCATACAGTCTTCCACTTGTTGGTGTTTTCCCAGTAGGTAACAGGCCAGCATGAGGCTAGCACCTGAAATGTCCTCATCCGGGTCTTTCCTCAGCTCAGACAGGGTGCGTAGCAGTTCCAGTACAAACGGCCTGTTTTGATGCTGATTGAAATAGTGTATCATCTCTATCCGTAAGTCTGTGTCGTCGTTGACTTCCTGTATCGTTTCCCTGGAGATCCTGCCGGTCTGCGCCAGTTCCTGTATGATATCTTCGGTTTTCATTTGTCGGATCGTGCTTTATTTAATAGGAGTAAAGGTCTTTAGCATTGGTAGGGTTCATGTGCCCACCGGTGAACCCAACACAAACGCCCTTACACATCGCCATCGCTATGCATAAGGGCGCTTTTTATCAGCACCGACTATGCAGTGGCCAGTTGCCTGGTTTTTCTTGATCTCATATACACCACCAGGCACGTGAATGCAATGATCAGAATAACCGGTAGTATCAGCGTCACCTGCAGTACTTCCGGGCCTGCGAGGTTCCTTGCTGCTGCCAGCGCAGCCGCTTCAGGCGTTCCCTCCACGGCCGTCGAATAGGTTTGCAGGGTAGCGCCTGCCGGAAGATGTTTTACAATGAGCCCATCATAAAATCCGCCCATGAACATCGTGTAGATAGATACTGCAAACATGCCTGCTCCTCCCATCAGGTTAAGCCCCAGTGCGCCGGACTGCGGGATGTTCTCCGCCACAAACCCGATCATGGTAGGCCAGAAGTAACATACGCCAATACCAAAGATCACCGCAGCAAAGAATACCGAACTTCCTGTAAAGGTGCTCAGCATATAAAGCCCTGCCGCAGCAAATATAGCTGAGAACAACAATACACCCTGTGGCGCCAGTTTCTTAACTATTGGCTTGGCAAAAGCCCTGCCCACCACCATGATGCCTGTCGTCAGCGTAAGCAGGAGCAGGGCATTACTGGTCACATTTTTTAGTAACATACCTATCCACTGACCTGTGAACAGTTCTGTAATGGCTGTCATCAGCATACAAACAAGCATGAAGAGGAACAGCGGCGAAAGCACGGCTCTGTACATGTCTCCGCTGGAGTAACCGGACGAGACCCTTTCGGTAGGGGGAAAATCAAGTTTTGAAAACAGGAAGCCATAGACAGCGGTCGGGATCAGCATGGTCGCTACCTGCAATTGCCAGCCCAGATTCAGTTTAAGGAACAGGGTCACGATTAACGTACCAATGACGATACCGCCCGGGAACCAGAGATGGAAATAATTCAGCCGGGTGGTCTTTTCCTTTGGATACAATGTAGCCACCAGCGGATTACACGCTGCTTCTACCGTACCATTGGCAATACCGATCAGCAGCGTAGAGAAGAAAAGCGCCCAGTAACCCTGTGCAAAGATCGTGAGTACAATGCCCGTCAGGTGAAAAAGAAAAGCACCTACAAGCAGGCGTTTCATACCAATAATGTCAACGATCATTCCGCCGATCACGATCGCCAGTGGAAATCCCCAGAACGCAGTCGCAGTAATAGTACCCAGCTGCGTTGCATTCAGGTTAAAATCTAACCCTAACTGGGTCATCATGCCGGCCCGGATGCCGAAGGAGAGAGAGGTCACTAATAAAGCCAGGCAGCTCGCCCAGAACAGCTTGTTCGTTTGGATGTTTTGCATATACGTGGTTTTGGACAGTAAAAATTTCTGTTGTAGCATGCCGCCCCTTCCTTATCGGCGGATGCCACATTTTATCCTTCTGTTATGGTTTGATCAAAAAGCGTTTTGCTGGCTGTTTGCCGGTATATCCCGGAATTTTGCGATATAAATTGGACATTGGTTCGCATCAGTGCCCGTGAAGTATTAAAATACAAAAATAAATAGAATTTTTATGATATTTAATGGGGAAGCAGGGGATTGTCTGACGCCCTGCTCCCGTATCACATTTCCTTTATCTTAGGCCAACAGCCAATGAAAAGATTCATTCACTTCTTTACAGGTGCCCTCTTCGGTGGATGCATCGTTTACCTATACTTTTTCTTTTTCTCGCCGGAGTACCGCCAGAAAAGACAACGAGATACCTGGAACAGAAGGTTGAAAGAATGCAAATCCGCTATGACAAAGCCGAGCTGAAATTTTTTATGAATAAGTAATTGTACAGCAGTATGATGTGTGCCGGGCGACGTCCGGTCCTCCCATCAGCATAGCATCCGCTCCTGATCTTCTCTCCAATGACTGAGCTACCTGTATACTAATGGTTTACCAGGCATCAGGTCTTCATATTTTTGCATTACTAAAAGGTCAGTTACATATCATTTGTATATCCTCCGGATATTGAAGTGATAATTAAGTGATGTATTAGTACTCATTGAGACTGGAGATCAGAATAATACTAAGTACCTTTGTCATCATTACCTCAAAATTGACTATTATGGCCATTGTTAAAGACAATATCCTGTTACAGCTCGTCCGGGGCTCGATCGGCAGACAACTCACCATCTACGAACGGAATGGGCAGATCATTATGGCGAAGAAACGCCGCCCCTCCAGTAAAAAACCCACACAAAAACAGCTGGAAGCCAGACATAAAATGCGTATCGCGGCGGATTTAGCCCGGGATATGATGAACGATCCTGAGATCAAGGCCTATTATGCCTCGCTGGCCGGACCAGGCCAGAATGCCTATAATATGGCGGTAAAGGATGCCTATCGCTCCCCTGAAGTGCAAAATATTCGCCTGGAAGACGCGGAAGTGATAGTCACGGCGAAGGACGAATTCCGCGTAGCGGCTGTGACCGTGCAGGTGACCGATGCGGATGGTGTGGTACGTGAGAAAGGACCGGCTATTTTAGGCCGTAACGGCGTAGACTGGTATTATAAGGCCGCAATGCTGCCTGCCGGTGGTAAGATCACGATAGCGGTTGCCGATCTGCCGGGGAAGGTGACCGTAAAAGAATTACTGCTAATGTAACAGCTGTCCCTATATATTGCTGGTAGTTACCCCTGCATACGATAGACGTTGCCCCGGCAATGTGCGGCATCGTCATGCCTGCCGCAAGGTCAGGCTAAACTGGTTAACCTTTTTCTCTTTTTACTGTTATTAAGCAGGAAATCCCCGCCCTCAGACCATTAACTCGGGAATGACTGCTGCATAAAGGGCAGAAGGTATCCACGTATACAACCATCTGCTACTGATTTCTTATTTCTTCACCAATACAGTAAAACTACATCATGAAAAGGATTGTATTAATCGGTAACAAGTCCTGGGAAGTAGAGCCTATCCTGAATGCCCTGCTGAATGTAAGGGTCCGGCCGCAGACGCTTCCAGATCCGACACAGCTGCATTACCCCTGGACCTTCCCTCAAGGTGCCGCAAAGCCCCGCGCTGTATGGGACACTTTCAAACAAGCCACCGTTGAACTATGGTGTATACAGGATATCATGGATGCAAAATGGAATCCCTCCAGTTCACAGGGTAAGCACGCGTGCCTGCCCAGGATCCTCGATTACAGTAAGCAGCATCCGGATCTGGTCGTCGCACTGGGCACAGCTGCACTCGGACTTAATGGTAGTAATAACAACGGGTGCGTTGTAATGGGCAGTAATATCTTCATCCACAATTATCATCCGAACGGAGAGAATCCGGAAAGTGTATGGGATGATCCTGCGCACTTTGAAAACGTACTGACATCGACCGTGAACCCGGCTGTTTTCCAGCTGGATAGTAATACTGTTCAGTTAATAGAGCAACGTTTGCTGAAGCCTTATCTGAATCCTTCTGATAATATCAGTGTGATCTCCAATAAAGATAATATAGGCGTAAGTGTGGTGAATATCACCAATTACGCCGACTACCAGTACTCCGACGAAAGTGGACTTAAAACACTGGCAGAGACGGGTAATACACTGCCGGTAGGCTCCGTGGAAACCACGCACGGCGTAATACGCTTAATGTGTGATGCACCGTTCCTGTTCATATCCGGTATTACCGACCGGGTCGGACACTTTGCAGATGACGTGGATGGTAAAGATGCAAATGGTAACGTTAAAACAGAAGCACAGAACTTTACCGCTGCGTTCAATATTGGCGTGTGCCTGAGCTATGTCATCCCTGCACTTGTTACGCAGGTAGCACAGCAGCATGCTACTCCATCCAGGATGACGGAACAAGTGTAAGTGTATCAGACGGTATGATAAAGCCCACCTGTCTTTATAAGGTCAGGTGGGCTTTCCTGTTATTATTTCACCGATTTGGTTCATCAGCGGACTACTGAAAGCCTTTTAGATTCCTTTCACGGATCGCCTCTTCCGTTCTGGGTACAAGGGACGCCAGTCCTGATTGTACCGCTTCTTCCTGCACGGCTTCAATGAACGGACGCAGGTCTTTATTATAATCCTGGAACGCCTTTTCGAAATTGCCCTGATGTCGTTGCATCGCATCTGCTAATGCAGCTGCTCCATCGATAGCGAGAGAGCCACCCATCCCGGCAGCTGGCGAAGCGCAATAGCCTGCATCACCCACTAATGCTATCCTGCCTTTTGTCCAGGAAGGCATTTTTATCTGACACAATTTGTCAAAGTAGAAGGGCTCACTATTCATGATTTCAGCAAGCAGTTCGGTTGTTCTCCAGCTTTCTCCTTCAAACTGTTCGCGTATAATTCTTTTCTGTTGTGCATGATCCCGGTAGTCATAGGGGATCTCTTCATCTGAACGGAATCCGAAAATGATATCGGTCTTGTTATTGTAAGCGTTCAGCATGATGGCCTTGTCCGGTACATTATATAGCTGTGCCGTATTCTCCCTGATCAGTAATTTATTGACTATCGTGATGGAGAAGTATTGTCCCAGGAAATGGGCGTATGCAGCCTCATTCCCGAAGCACATTCGTCTTACGGCAGAGTGTATGCCGTCGCAACCAAAGACCAGGCTGAATGACTGCTGCTCGCCATTTCTGAATGTTACCAGCACCCCGTCGTTTGTTTCGTGGATGGAAGTGATGCTGTTGCTGAACATAAGGGTGACATCGGCTTTTACGGTATCAAAGAGCATGTTAAGTAAGACATTCCTTTCAATCTCATAGTCGTCATCCGGCATCGGTTCTCCGGCTTGCCTCAGTTGCATCGATCCTTCGGTAATGTTGTCAGCGTTCTTGAACTCCCACAGGTCGATGTGTAGCCTGTTCGCCTTTATCGCCTCAAAAAGCCCCATTCGCTGCACGATCCCGATCGTATTTCCCCGTATATTGACAGGTGTGCCGCCCAGTTTTAGTCCGGGTGAGATCTCCACTATTGTTACATCGTATCCCATTTGATTCATCCAGAAAGCGGTGGATAGTCCGGCAAAGCTGGCACCTGAGATGAGCACTTTCTCTCCTTTTGATATATTCATTTGTTGCTGTTTTATTGCAGCAGCAAATGAACAACCAGCGCATGGGTTATAAAATAGTGAACCGGTGTATGTATTGGACTAATCGAGGTTTTTGTGCCTGAAGGATAAGGGCGGCATGCCTGCGACCTTGGTGAACAGGCGGATAAAATAGGGATAGTCATCATACCCTAACCAGGAGGCGATCTCCTTTACCGACTTATCTGAATGATAGAGCAGTCGTTTGGCTTCCAGCACGACACGCTGTTGTATATGGTGAGAAACAGAGAAGCCGGTTGTATTTCTGACACATTCATTCAGGTAGGGGACTGAGAGGTTCAGTTGCCGGGCATAGGCAGCCGGTCTTTTATCAGCTGTATAATGGTGATCCAGGAGTTCCCGGAAGGCCTGCGTGACCGTTTCGGCTCTCGTTGGATGGTCAGTAGTTTTGGCGCGTTTTAAATATTGTGAGATGGTTAATGCGATGAGGGCGTTGCAGCTGTCTTTTAGCAGGGACTGATAAACGCTGTCCTGCGGCTGTTCTGAGAACTGGAGAAAAAGTGTTACTGCCTGGTAAAAAAGAGAGAACGTTTCCTTCCTTAATGGTAGCGGACCGCCAGGAGTGAGCTTCTCCAGTAGTTTCAGGTGTTCAGGATGAAGGTATTCATTGGTGATAGCCCAGCTACTAACGACCACATCTTTGAATGCCAGTATCCGATGTACCTGATCGGGGTGCATGTACAGCAGGGACGATCTTTTGAGCCGGTGCCGCTGAAAGTCGATCTCGATGGTCATTGTACCGTTTTCCAGTAAAAAGAAGGAGTGACGGTCGTGACGATGTGCTTCTGCGACAATGTCGAAAATCGGCATGTCGTGGAGGGACATCCTTTCAATGGTGATACCTGAGTTGAAATTGTCTTCCAGGTAGTTTACAGGAATGGGTTTATTCGTTTTACGCATCGTAAGTCGGTTCTCCGGACAAAGGTAGGTAGTTATAGCTATCCCATAATTCCGGCTCGTACTCACGTGGCACATGATGGAAGTCATAATCCTGTAAGTATTCGCTGATGTGACGACCTAGCTGGAACGGGCCGACGCTTGTATTGATAATGATCTCGTACATGCTGATGATTGGATTTGATAATTCCTGGTCTAATGTAGTCGTATAAAGTCACCATCTGTGAACCCCAGGGTTACAATAAGATCCCGATAGAGGGCTTTTGAACCGGCAAGCGCCGGATGTCATTCCTCCATTCACTTATGATCTCTTTTATCCTTTCCCCGACTATCGTAATTATTGACATAGTAATTTTACCATTTTAGCTAATGCCTGCTTTCTGCGCGTTGATAAGCTGCCGCTTAGCTGAATGGATTTTATACAAAAATAAGGACTTTTATTCACTGATGATATCGTGTCAGACTACAACTTTACCAGCTCTCTTCTGATCGCTTCCAATACCATTCCGACCCTGCTTTGTACATTCAGCTTCCCAAACAATGCCTCCCGGTAACCATCAACGGTTCTTTCGGCCACTTTCATATCAGCCGCGATCTTTTTGTAAGTGGCGTCGCTACAGGCTAGTTGGAGGAACTGCATTTCCTTATCCGTCAGTTTCAGGGCCTGGTCATCATGCCTGATCAGGCGGCGGTAATTGATATTGAAGGCGTCGCCATTGTAGATGCCTTTATCATACACCTGTTGTAAGGCTTTTTCGAGTTCATCGGGATGGATGTCTTTTTGCAGATAGGCATTACAGCCGGCTTTGATCATGCTGATGATCGTGGTGTCATCATCTTTCATGGATAAGGCGATCATCCTGATCAGCGGGTATTGGGCGGCGATTTTATGAACGGTATCGATACCATTCATAACCGGCATATTGACGTCGATGAGTATGATTTCAGGGAGGCTGGGGGAGGCAGCGAGCTTATTTAACAGTTCCTGTCCGTTCAGCGCTTCCAGCGTTACCTCGAAGTGACTGAAAGTATTGATCAACGTGCTCAATGACTTCAGAAAGAGCTGATGATCATCTGTTATACCGACCGCTATTTTCATCTTACAAATTTAGAAGGATACGAAAACCATTGATATGGGGATGATAGACACCTTGTAATAATTGTATGCGTTGCTGTATCGTTGCTGATGGTGGGGTGCCGTCATTTTTGATCACTATTTCCAGGGGGCTGCTGAATGAAATTTGCATGTCACTTACATGGCAGGCTTCGACTATTCCCCGTATAATACAGAACAATATTACTTGTTTTTCTGCGGATATTGATAATTCATTACCGTAAATGAGCAGCTTCATAGGGGTATTCATATAATTGATCTCCTGCCGGATATACTCCAATGCGTTGAAATGGCTCATCCAGTCCGCCTGTATAGGCCTGGCTATGGTACGTAATTCCTGCATGGCGGTACGCAGTGAAGCATGTGCGGTGTTTAACATGTCCGAAAGCTGCGACATGTCTTTCATAGCAGCGCCGAGTAACATATTAACGCTTCCGAGTAACTGAGCAACCTTATCATGCAGGGCTGTTCCCAGTCGCGTATACAGGTATTCCTGTAACTCAATCCTGGCCTGTAATGATAGCAAGCTTAATTCATCTTTCATAACTATACTTTATTAATCATTACAGGCCGGAATGAAGGGTTTATTTTGTATGTCCGGTTCCACCAAGGTTGTAGGAAACTGCGAAGAAACCGCCTACCCGTGGTGCCTTTTCTGTCAGATCGGCGTCATCAATATCAGCAAAACGCTTATAGTTGTTCCAGTCCCGGTATTTATTCTTCAGGACATCTGCGTATCCGACGCTCATGCCTATGCTCAATACCAGTCGTTTACCGAGATCATTGGAAGAAGGGAATCCGAGACTTGTTCCTATGAACAGCCGGGAATTAGCTAGTGTGGAGAAATCAGGGGAAAAGCCGGTGCTGAGCATCCACTGTATATTGTGCTTTGTTGTTTTGTACCAGTGAATAAAGACGCCCGGATTGAACTGGATCAACTTGTTTTTGCTACTCTTATACAGTGATACACGGGCAGTATCATCACCGGTTTTGGCATCGGTAGGGTTCTTCCTTAACGAATAGTTGCTGCCATTGCCGCCGATACCAGCTGTTAGCCCGATACTGAAGTCTACCCGCGTACCGCCGTATGTCCTGATCTTATGAGGGGCGATGGTGAACACTTTTTTATCTGCGTTGTCTTTCAGCTCGTCACTGATCTCAATGAAATCGCCTTTCGCGGTGCTGATAGCAACAGGAGGGAGGGTGTAATCTGCGTTCAATACGGTGGTAAGATTGTACTGGATGATACTGACGTTTTTCAGGAGGATGGCGGCATTCGTCCCGGTGTAGATGTTATTGAGCACAGCCACCTTTTTTTCCAGTGAGTCAATAAGCGGTTTCATCCCCGGTTCTTTCAACGATTTCAGCTCATTTAAGGCGCTGTAAATGTGAGAGAGGCTGCTGTATATGTCCTCCTGGCTGGTATGAAATTTATCGGGTATATTGTCCTTTGTGATGCCATATGCAGCAACCGGATGCATAATGGACGCTTCCATTCTTGCGCTGGAAAAATTAGCCCTGTCATTCTTCCCGATCCTGATCAGCGTATCTATTGTCATAATTGCGTCGATCGTCTGTATACGTCGCTGTATGATGGTCAGATGATGCTGTATGCTGTTCAGCAGTGCCTCTTTCTTATCTAACTTTGCTTTTGTTTTGACTGGTAAGGCAAACATTGCTTTTGCCTTCACTACCTCAGCAGCTGCTTCTTCTTGAGGTCCGGACAGGCTGTTTAACCCGGATTGTACCACATCCATCCCATCCAGGAAGTTGTGATTGATATCTGTAAAGACCACATTTGATTTATAGGCGAAAGGGTTGATGTCTTTGTATGACAGCGATATCTTGTTACCTTCTTTGATCAGCATGGGAAAATCAGTTTCAAATCTGCTGTCATGCATATTGTAGACAACCCCGATGGTATTGCCCTGCGCGGAGCAGTACTGATCAGCTATCAGTAATAGTGAGAGTGTGATGAGCAGTTTCATGTTGCTAGGTTTTAAAAGAAATTGCGGTAAGATTGATCTTCTTTCAGGTAAGACAGGTGTTTTGCGAAATGGTCACTACCATTTGCACCGATAGCCAGCAGGTCTTCCAGTGCTTCTTTTTTGAACAACGAGCCGGCAGCAAAAGCTTCTTTATTGAAAGGATATGCTTTGGTCGCCATCCGCTGATCTTCAGCTGAAAGGCTGTTGTTGACCGGTGTACAGCACGGAGAAGCGGCGCCGGATACGAACATCCAGTCGGGAAATGAATAGTGCATAACAGAATGTTTGTCATGCGGCCCATAGGTTAGTCCGGCTGCGGGCATCTGACGCAGGTTAAAGTCAACCTTCTCTTTGGACCATCTGTTAGGTGGCTGGGCCAGGTATTCATATACTTTATCCCAGTCGAAATCGCACGGAATATCCGGGGTAGCATGCTCATGGTGAAAGCCGATAGCGTGACCAAATTCGTGAAGGACGATCCCTTCCCAGTCACGCGGAAGGCCCTGGTCAAAGCCGGATAGGTTAAGCGTAATGTCTCCGGCTGAAACAATAGCGGTGTCGCGGCTGTCGGTTCCCACTAAAGACCAGTAACCATCGTAATCAAAGCCTACCCGGATATGTGAATCGTCGTCTGCCGTCCAGCCACGGTATTGTTGTTTGGCTTCGTTTCCAAAGTCAAAGGTGATATTTGCAAAGCGGGACCAGATCTTTGCTGTATCAGCGATGGCTTTATGCAGCGTGCTGTTTCCGCCTTTGAAACTTACCAGCAGGCTGCCTGTCTGCCATAGTTTGAGGTTTTCAAAAACAAGTGATTTCGCTTTGCCGCTGATATAGGCTGGTAATGCAAGCCGCTCGTTTTCCCGTTGAGCGAGCTTCTCCTGTATGTGATGAGGAAAACCTTCCATGATCTGTTGATGTGCCATGATGTTCTTTTTGGGGGGTGAATAAATTGTTATGCTGTGGTTGCTTTATCGTATTCATCCATAGGTGATCGCACCTATGCCAGGTCCTGTCATTATCTTCCGTCATTCGTCAGATAGGTATGCACCCGCGCACTGTGCTATGGAAAGGAGGTATGTGCTATATTGAATATGCCGGTAGCAGGAGGATAAATGCTTTTTCATATCGCATTGCTTTGGGTGCAATACAAACTTACTATGGAGCGCGTGGAGTGGAAACAGGGAAAGCACGTCCGGGATACGGTGTTTTTCCCGTAGGAAGTTAGAAAAATACAAACTAGTTGGTATTGTATAGCTTTGGGTATCAGCTTACCTTTCTGACAAGGGGAATTTCCCCGTTGGCGTGCAGTATTTTCCCGCTGGCGGGCGTGTGTGATAGTATGTAGTTTACGATAAACCTATTTTTCACACTTAAATCTATAAACATGCAAGAGGTAGCCACAGACATTAAAGCAGAAGCTGTTATTGCGCTTTCGGCCAGAAGCGGTGACGGTGTCACCAATTTTGCAATAACCTTAAATATAATGGACGGTGAAAAGATCGTGAAAAGCAAATTTGCAGATCGCGGAGGCGAAACAAAAGTCCCCGGCGGACCGAGTTTGAGATCTACAAAGGCAAATATATTTGAGTTGAGAACCGAGCCCAGGGTCCTCTCAACTGTTGTGGAGAAGCTCGATGAGACAGGACACGTAAAGGTGACTATCAAAGCGCTGATTGTTGCGAAGGAGTACGAAGATAGAGAATATGATCCCTGGACCAAAGATAGATTCCGCGTGATCCGTTTCGATGAAGCTCCCCGGGATATTGCCCTTGGAGTAGATTATCAGATGATTGCTGCTCCGCTGTCTAATGATGATGTAGAGGTAGAGATTATCTATAATGATGTTATATTGTAAGAACCAGCATCAACTTCCTGTCAGGAAGTTGATGCTGCTGCGTAAGCATCGATAAAGTCGGTCCATTGTCCACATGTATCTGCAATACCGGAACCTAATGTTGGCCGGCTCCCGGCAAAGTATCTATAGAAATAACTGTGCTTAGACCTGGGGACGCAGATGGCCATGCCAAAAGGAATATTAGGCCTGGGGCGCATTAGTCCCGGGCCTTTGAATGTTTCAATAAACATATGTTCCCGTAATGCATTGAACTCCTTCACAAGCGCAGGTTCCCAGGTATCACCAAACCTGGCTACCATTTTATCTACGAGCTGAAACAGATCTATGAGATCAGATCCCGTATGCAGATAATTATCGACAGTAATGGCGTTTCTGGCCTCATCCGGTTTGAGTTTGCGGCCCAGCTGATTGATGAGAGGGATCAGCCGGTCATAAAAGGATAGATCGGTGGCAAAAAAAGCCGCTGTGTTCAGGTGGGGTCTCAGGGCGGGAGATTGTTGTAATGTATTTATTGCCAGCCTGGCGAGATCGAATGTGGCTATCGACGTGTTTCCGTATAATCCGGACAGGATAGCGATGTAATTATATCCCTGAAAATCTATTCCATATTCTGCAGCGACCATACACGCTACCTTGGCCTGATGCAGGATGAGCCCTGTATCGAAGTATTGCATATTGCAGTCCATCATCACAACGATATCTACTTTTTGTCCTGCGCTGACAAAAGTATTTAATATCGCCTCTTTCAACTCCGTCATTATAAGCAGTTGATATCTTGGGTGCTGTATCTCCCTGAATGGGAATACCCCAATAGCGGAGCCATGTCCCCAGGTGAAGAGCATATATCTGTCAGCACGCTGCTTACCCGTTACTATTGATTGAAAGAAGTTGCTGATGTCTTCCTTTTTAGTGATGTCGAATATACGGTCCTCCTTTAACATATTGAGTTTACTGCCTGTTCTCGCTGCTCCCTTGTCTTTACGTACGACCTGATAGAATAACGTCGTTTGCTGATCGGGGAAGGCGGGAGGCGGACCGGCATACTCCCGGTCAATTTTACGGACATTGTCGACGGGTATCCGTAAGCAGATGGTGATACATACGTCGTCGGGGATGTCAAGACTTAACATATCCCTGAACATCGCCATAGCAGAATGGGTGGTGTCGTTAGTGGCGTGCATCAGACAGATCACTGTCCACTTGTAAGTTGCTTGCATTTTATTATATTTAGAGAGATTATTGAAAATGCGCAAAATCTGTATTCTTCTCGCTGTGTTTGTGTTTGCTCTGGGGAATCTGAATAATTGTCTGGGGCAGCAACAGGAAGTTTATCACTTCCGTAAATATCGTCAAAAAGATGGTTTGAGTAGTTACAATATTACGAAAATATTGCAGGATCAATATGGATTTATCTGGATTAGTACGCAGGATGGTCTGAATTGTTTTGACGGGAAAAATTTCCTTGTCTTCAATCAGCAGGCAGTGGCGGCTCGGCGCTTGAAAGGGAATGCGATACTGGATATGGCAGAGGACCGGCAACGTGGATTGATATGGGTGGTTACCTCTAATGGCGGACTGCAGACTATTGCAACAGATAAACACAGGGTCATATTTCCCCGGGAAAAAAGTCAGCGGTTACCCTCCTTTAAAGACAAATGGTTACGTAGTATAGCAGTATCCGGAGATGTGATATGGATAGGCACCTACTCAGGTCTGTTTGCATTTGACCTGGCGAGAGACACATTACTCAGCCTTCCGTTCTCTCACATTAAAACCGGCAAATTGCTGGCCGATGATCAGGGACGTATCTGGGCCTGCTGTGATGAAGAAGGCGTGCTATTGCTGGATGGTCGTACAGGCAAATTGTTAAGCAGGTTAACGGCTGCAGACATGAACACTAACCGGTCGCGCAAGTCAGTTGTTTTCTGGAATGTGATCTCTTCGAAAAAAGATGAGGTGTTTGCCTGCACGAACTGGGGACTAAGGCAGATCAGCGCAGGTAATAACAGACTGGTGTTGAAAGCCAGGGATACTACAAGCGTTATTAATACAAATGAAGTCTTCAGCTGCGCATTGGATAAAACAGGTAACCGCTGGATCTCAGATGCACATCATCTTTACAAGGAAGACCAGCAGACGGGTGTGCTCAGTAAGATAGTGGAGCGCAATGATGAAAGCGATGCCTGGCAGACCGCTATTTATGCGTTGTATTTTGACAATGATAACCGGTTATGGATGGGGTCTGAAGAAGGATTGTCTTACTGTTCACTCAGGAGACCTTCGTTTGAAAGGTTTTACCGTTCTGCCACACTGGACACCAAGATCCAGCATGCATTTTCTCTTTGTTCACTCAATGATTCCATTGTTTATTGTGGTGCTGCCAACGGATTATACGAAGTCAATACGCAGGCCGATGTGATCAGGCAATTACACGAGGGCGCTTCCTGTTACCTGGTATCGCCCGTTACGCCGGATAGAATACTGGTGTCAAACAGTCAGGGATTATTTATCATCAGTAATGGGAAACTGTTACCCGCAAAACAACTGTATCCGGAGCTCTCTTTCATAGAAAATGATCTCTTCTGTACCATGGCGCGTTATAATGATAGCATCGTCCTGCTGGGGAGCGTCTTACATAGTGGTTTGTGGGTGTGGAACAGCAATAGCCGGAAAATAAAGGGGTATAATAGTGCAAATGGCTTACAACTCGATAATGGGGACGTTAATTTTATTTACAGGGACACACAGGGACAGATGTGGGTGATATCTACAAAGTCGCTTTCTCAGTTTGATCCGTTGACCGGACATTGCTCCCGCTTTACCTTATCTGATACCGATTCTTCACAGACGTCTGACATCCTCCTGGATATGTGCGAGACAAGCAAAAGTTACTGGTTTGCCACCTATGGCAAGGGAGTGATTGAAACCGATAAACAATTACAGGTAAAAAGAATCATCTCCACCAGTTCAGGTTTATGTAACAATGGTGTATACAAGGTATTTCCTGCCGATGACACGACCATCCTGATCACTTCCAATGACGGATTGTCTGTTCTCAATACACGCAGCAATAAGATCAGGAACTATTATGAACAGGACGGACTTCATTCCAATTCATTTGAACAGTTCTGCGGGTACCGCCGCCATCCGGATACTATTTTTGCCGGAGGCGTGAATGGATTCTCTGTTATTTATCCGCGTAACTTCCATACGAATCTGTCGCCGCCCGGACTGTATATTACCCGGGTGAAGATGGACGCACCATCCGGAAGCAGGGACACCACCGATCTGCACATGGCGTCGCTGCAGATACCTTCAGACGTTTATCAGACCACTATCTTTTTCGCTGGTTTGAATTTTAATAATCCTGAGCGGGTACGTTATGCCTACCGGATGTTACAGGTGAATGATAAGTGGACCGAAATTGGCACACAAAACTATATCCCGCTGATGGATCTCCATCCAGGCAAATATACCTTGCAGATAAAGGCAGCCAATGAAGATGATATCTGGACGGATCGTATTGCGGAGATCAGCCTGGATTACATGCCCAGGTGGTATCAGACGCTGTGGTTCAAAGCACTCGTAGTGATCAGCATCGGAGGGCTCCTGTTTGCCTTTTACCGGTATCGGATCAGTCAGTTGAAAAGACAGCATGCCATCCGGCGCGAAATCGCTAACGATCTTCATGATGACCTGGGCAGCACACTGAATACGGTTAAAGTGCTGACCCATCTTGCGCAGCATACGCGGCAACCGGAAGCGTACCTGAATAAGATAGAAGACTCGCTGGCAAATGCGTCCAGCGGACTAAGAGATATGTTGTGGGTGCTTGATGACAGTGGCGATAAGCTGCAGGATCTGGTAACACGTATCTGTAACGCGGTACTACCTGTTCTGAGTGCACAGGGCATTAAGCTGGATTGTCAGGTGGAACCCGGGATACGGGACCATGTTATTTCCAAAGCTGAAAAAAGGAACCTGCTGCTGATTGCCAGGGAGGCGGTAAATAACAGCGTCAAGTACGCTGCGTGTAAAAATATTAACATCCTCATCTCCGCTCACCCCAGGCTAACTTTAACCGTATCCGATGACGGTGTTGGGTTTGATATGGCACTGATACCTGTTATGGAAGGCAATGGATTGAAGAACATACATTACCGTGCTGCGCACATTAATTATACGGTAAATGTGTACGCCATGCCGGGAGAGGGTACGCGTATAACGGTGTCAAAGAAGTGATCAGAATATATTGCATAGCCCCTTTTAACTGTCATTATGTTATACCAGCAACGGCGAGTTATAACTAAGGCACCCTTCATCAGGTGTGTGAATGAAAGCTGAATGGTGGCCGTTCCCTGGGTCCATCGGGAGCGTGGATGACGCTTGTATATATACGGTTAAGTGGCAATAAGTACTTATACGGAATTACTGCAATCAGGGCGGAAAAATTTGCCGGCATTTCTTTTTTCAGGTAACTTAGTGCATACTTAGGCAGATGAGAGATGACTGCACTAATGAACAGCAATTAAGGCATGTAGTACGCAACCCCTGAAAGAATAATAGTTTTCGACCCCAGCATTACAATGACCATAGATAGCCCCCTTATCCTGGATGGCCCCGGACGAACCCTTATTCCCACTGGTAGGTTGGCGTAACGCCAGGTACTACTTCCAATAAAAAAAATCGGAATGGAGCATCAAGCTAAACAAACTAAGAGTACGGCGAAAGCGCGTAAGGGAGATTTTTTTGGCGACAGTGGTACCCCTTTTTTTGTCCCGCCGGGGATTCAGACTAAACTGATCGTTAATCCGCCTGACGACGCCTATGAAAGGGAGGCAGATGCCGTGGCAGATAAGGTAACGGCTACGCCAGATGCTGGCAAAGATCAGTCACCTGCCTTCTTTACACCAGGTTCCAATGCATTGCAAAGAAAATGTGCGCATTGTGAGCAGGAGGAATTGTTGCAGAAAGAAGAAGGTGAAGGAATGGAGGTAAGCAGGAAAGAGAAGACAGGAGAGGTCCCCGCAGGAGACGATGTAGCGACCGCATTGCAGCAAACTAAAGGAAGTGGAGAACCCTTGCCTGACAACACCCGCGCTCATATGGAAAATGCGATCGGCGCAGACTTCAGCGATGTCAAAATTCATACAGGAACGACTGCCGTGCAGTTAAGTGAGCAGTTGAATGCCCACGCATTTACCGTTGGCAATGACGTTTATTTTAACCAGGGCGCCTATAGCCCCGGCAGTACGCAGGGCGATAAGCTGCTGGCCCATGAGTTAACGCATGTGGTGCAGCAGAACGGTAGTATTCAGAAAAAGATCCAGCGTCAGAAAAAACAAGGTCCTGAATATGTCGAGTTCCAGGTAAAAGTGCCTGAAAACTTTACTAGTCTGGAACAAATGTACCGGCTTTTTGAACGCGTAGCTTATGGCAGGGAAATGAACATGTCGTGGTCATGTGGCAGCTATTGTGATATGACCAAAAACAGGGGGCAGATCATCCCTTTTCTTGTTCCAAAGACAAAACTGGATCGGGTCAGGGGAGAGCAGGCCGACAAAGAGAAACAGCTGAAAGAGGACTTCAAAGCCTTACCCGGGGATAGCCAGGAAAAGGTGAACGCTGAGGCCAATAAAAGATATTACGAAGTTTCAGGGAACAAGGAAAACTCTAAGATCAAACCAGGAGAAAAGGGGAATGCAGTGACCTGGGAAAACATGCGTAATGAAATACTGGAAGAGAAAAGGAAACTGGAGTCACTACCGAAGGAACTAAAGGACCTGATGGGAGGTGAAGGCACTTTCAAGCCAGGCGATTACCAGCAGCTGCTGCGTATTGCGGAAAAGCTGAAGCAGTTTTCGCCGGAGGACCTGGCGGTGTACAAATTGCTGGTATTACGTGCAACTGATGATCTGCAGCTTTTTGAAAAGTCGGTAGATATGTTCCTGGCCAGGAAAGCAGAATTAGTGGCCGCTATGAAGAAACAACAGGCCAATGCAAAGCAGGATGAACCTGCGTCTATGCAGGACGCTATGGATAAAGCTTTGACAAACCTGGATGGCAAGGATGTCCGCACCATGTCTGAAGCCGACCGGTACGACCTGGCCGCTAAGAAGACCTGGGAGGTGTCAAAGGCGCAAATGGAATATATGAAGGACCATCCAGGAGAGACGGCTGTAGATTTTGCGAAGGCAGCTACCCTGCAGAATACCGGCGATACTTTTAAAGGTATGGGAAAAGATATGCAGGAAGCGGCCAGTGGTGACGCCAATGCCTGGGCCAGATGGGCAGGAGGCGTAGGAGCCGGCGCTAAGTTATCCGGTTGGTTGCTCGCAGTAGGTGGCGTTCTCTATGTGTTATCCTGGTTGACAGGCGTCGGAGAGCTGGCAACCATTGCTGCCTTTATGGGATATATGCTGGCGAGTACGGTGGTGCTTTCTACTGTAGAAACGCAGCTACGCATAAAGGCGGCGTCACAGGCCACTACGGAGGAAGAGTTCAAAGAGCAGGTGAAGAAGGCCGCTGCTTCACTGACGAACGTAATAATGGCGGTGGGTTTACTTGTGCTGGCATTAGCGATAAGGTTCGTCGCCAAAACCTTCTTCCCTGAAACAGTCACTAAAATAAATGGCGCACTTACAAAATTCAGGCGCCGTGTACAGGCGGGTGTAAACCTGAAGAAGGTCAAAGCGGAGTTCCAGACCGAGATAAAAGGGCATCGGGAGAACCTGGTAAAAGCAGGCGAAGCCGCGAAGGACAATGCACTGAAAACTGCGTCAGACATTGAGAAAATGGACATGGATACGTTCATTGATAAACTGGAAAGTGGTGACAATGGCTTTTTTGATCAGTCTTCAGTGAAGGATGGACAGAAGATCCCGTGGAAGGAGCTGTCAAAAACACCGGAAGGAAGAAAAGGTATCGAAAGTTATAAGGTAAAGTTGACGGAGCAGTTGCGGTCAGGTGTGTTGAAAGAGATCAATGCCATGGTAAAAGAGCAGCTGAATGCAATAGATGCTATGTTGAAGGAGATAGAGCAGGCCACTGCTGCCAAAGAATTACTGAAGGCTGCTGATGGATATGAGAAATTCATGAGCGCAGAGGAAGTGGCAGCCCGCGGTGCAGCGCGGGAACAGAAGATGCGGGAGGAAAAAGCCGCCGAGGCCATGAAGGAAATAGAATTAATGATCAAGATCGAAAAAGTAAGGCCCCAGCTTTACAAATTTGATCCGATCCGCAGATACCTCGAGGCAAATCCGCAGGTCATTAAGAGCTTCGCTGAACATCCGGAGGCTATTCCGATCATTGAGGAAGTGATGAAGGAACTGAAAGACCTTGGCGCGGATAAAGTAGTGGAGAAATACAAAGGTAGGGAGCTGAGGGAGGCGACGCCTTTAACCGATGAACAACGGAAATTAAGCGGCGACTTTGAAAAAGCAGTTAAGTCCATGAATCAGGGTAAGCCGCGGCAACAGACTGGCGATCTTGATCAGCTGTATGCGGATGCAGAAGTAGCCTCCACCGAGCTGGGTAACGTGATCGATGATGTGCTGAGTGACCCCGGCGTCAGTAAGGCGGGAGGCCGGAAGGCGATGCGGCCGGAACTGAAGGGGAGAGAACGTGCCGAACAGAAGGTCAGGGATGAGTATGCAGGCGATGCTTCCTGGCTGGTGGACATTGCAGGTGGCAAAATTGTATTTCCATCGCTGGAAGGTATTTATCAGGCCCTGCAGGTGATAAAGAATAAATTTGGCGCCAGGATCATTAAGGTCAAAGACCGGTTCGTCGATCCCCAGCAAAGCGGATACCGCGATGTGCTGATGAGCATAAAAATGTCTAATGGTCATATAGCAGAATTACGCCTGCACTTGGAACAAATAGATAAAGTAGCTAGTTTAGAGCACCCGATCTATGAGGTAAAGCGGGTAGTTGCGCCAGATGCGGCCAGGGCCGCCGGTCAGTTAACGGCGGAACAGCAGGCCATTGCTTTGTCAATAGAAGCCAGGGCAAATGAGATCTTTGGCCAGGCCATAAAAGAGGCCACTACCGGTAAACCAGCAGAAAATGTTAAAGAATAAGCGCATAACACGAAACATATGAATGAGCCACAGAACACCGCTGATGAACGCCAGTATTTTGTAGTTGGCAATCGTACCGTGCAGTTGCTTCCCCTTGGAAATGGTGGTATGGAGATACTTAAACTGGACTGGGATACCGGTAAATTTATGCCGGGAGCCGACTATCTTCCCAAGGTGATGTTTGGTAAGGATGAAGTAGAAAAAGTGTCGGAAGATGAGTTTATCCAGCAAACGGAACAGATGCGCCGGGAGCTGTTTAAAGGCGATAATGCGGTATTTACACTGTATAAATTGCTGGATACAATAGAAGCAACCGCCAAACAGGAAGGACGGCTGCTGACAGCCGAAGAGCAGGGTATCATAGCACTGACACAGCGAAAGACGTATGCGATGTTTGAAAAGGAATGTCGTTTAAATGAGAATTATTGCAGGAAATGAGTCCTGTTTGCTCACATCGTTTCGGGATATATTTGGCATCCGGTCATTCAAAGAAAGGGATCCCGGGTATGGCATATTTTTTCATGCCTGCTTCATTGATCTCTACGCCAATGCCTGGTTTTTCTGAGACGGTGATATAGCTGTTGCTCACCCACTCGCCATCATAGGATATAATCTCTTTAAACATGGGTTGCGAATGAAAGTAACTCTGCCATTCGAGTATCATGAAATTGGGTACTGCAGCGCAAACATGTGCTGAAGCCATGGCGCCGAGAAAAGACGCCACCATATGGGGGGCAAACGGTGTATAATAGAGGTTGGCCAGGTTAGCGATCCTTTGTCCTTCTCCGAGTCCACCGCATTTTTGAAGGTCGGGCATTACAATGTCTACAGCGCCTATTTCCAGCATTCGTCTGAATCCATAGGCAAGATATTGGTTTTCACCAACGCAGATGGGAGTAGTGGTGGAGTCGGCAATCAGTTTATACACCTCCACATTCTCCGCCGGCACCGGTTCTTCCAGCCACATCAGCTGCAGCGGCTCCAGTCGTTTGGCAATCGCATGCGCAGTGACCGCATCGTAACGTCCGTGCATATCGGCACAAATGTCAATATTGGGTCCAACAGCCTGCCGGGCAGCTGCCAGTTGATCAAACATCCGTTGCAGTTCAGCGGGACCCGCTGTCCAGTTATATGGGTCGTACTTATTAGGGTCGTTTGCCTGATCAAGATCAAATTTGATCGCATTGAATCCCATCTTTTTTGCCTGTAGCGCAGCTTCTGCGAAATCGGCAGCTGTGGGCAGATTGTGTTGATATAACGCCGTATCGCAATATACGCGTACCTTATCTCTGAACTTGCCTCCTAAAAGTTGATAGACGGGCAGTTGGAGGGCTTTGCCGGCCAGGTCCCATAATGCGGTTTCTATAGCTGACAGCACCGCTATATATATGCCCGACTGTGCGCCCCGGAAAAACCCTGATTTACGAATGTCTTCGAACAGGCGGTACACATTTAAAGGGCTTTTGCCTTCCAGGCTCGCGCCCAGCATCTTTACCAGGTGATAAGTACCGGCAATGGCATCCACACCTTCACCACATCCCCAGATATCCTGATTGGTATGGATCTTTACAAATAAGCTTCCCCGGATATAACCGCATGTTACTTTTGTAATCTTCAGACTGGAAGGAGATGACAGTTTAGGGGCATGGCCGATCGCTGTTTCAAAGCCTTTTCCGAAGGTGGCGAAAGGCGCCATCACAGCAGCTATAACTGCTTTGGATACGAAAGATCTTCTTGAGTTAGGGTTTGTCATGTGTAAGTGATTTATCTGAATGAGCATATTTTTGTTGCAGATTACTGATCGCTTCGAATTCGTCAGCGAGTTTGTCACTTAAACGTTCAAATATGCGGAAGTAATCAGCATATATCTGGTGATGTTGTTCATTAGGTGTAAATACGTGAAGCGGTTCGGCCGGTTTTACAGCGGTATCGTCCAGGGACTGGTATACGCCCATTTCGGTAGCACTTAGTATATAGGCGCCGAAGCTTACACTGTGTAGTTGTGGTCTTACCTGTACTGGTTTATTGAAGATGTCAGCAATCAGCTGACTGCAGAAGGGAATGGTACCAAAACTTCCATTTACGGAAAGGCTGGTGATCGGACGTTGTTCTTCCAGGGTCTTGCCGATACTGTAAATTTCATACAGGATGCCTTCTATCGTGGCACGTATGAAATGTTTTCGCTCATGTTTGATGTTAATTCCGAAGTAAGCACCTTTCGCATTGGCATTCCAGATCGGCGCGCGTTCACCGAGCAGATAGGGCATAAACAACAGCCCATCTGATCCTGTTGGTACATTAGTCGCATCTTCCAGCAGTTGCCCCATACTATCTTCCATATCGAACTGATGAATGAAATCACCGAACTGGCGGGTGAACCATTCGAAGATGTTTCCACCGTTATTGGTAGGTCCTCCCGATATGTAGTAGTTATCCGCCAGCAGATAATTGAAGAACCGCATCTGTTCATCTTGTAACACACTGGTTCCCATCACCCGTACTGCGCCGCTGTCTTCAATGGTGATACTGGCCTTTCCTTCTCCTTTTATGATGCCGTCCCCCAAGGTGGCCAGGCATCCGTCACTGGAACCAATGAGGATCTTTGTATCTGCCGGGAGTCGTAATGACTGCTGATATGCTTTTTTTAAGTTACCGGCTGTTGACGATATGGGTGCTACTACGGCTAATTTATCAGCCGTAATACCGGCATACTGTAATGCGTCGTCTTCCCAGTTGACAGTATGAATGTTCAGCAACCCGGTGGCGGAAGCGATGCTATAATCTATCATATACTCCCCTGTGAGTTGATGAATGATATAGCTTTTTATAGAAAGGAATTTGCTTGTGCTGGCGAAGCGTTCCCTGTCATGGTCCCTCAACCATGCAATTTTCACCAGTGGAGACATGGGATGGATAGGGGTACCTGTTTCTCCATATAGCTTCTTTCCCAACGGAGAGTCACGCAGTTGCTGGGCTTCTTTCTTGGCGCGGTTATCTGCCCAGGTGATCGCATTACCAAGTGGGTTCCCTTTTATATCAACGGCAAGTACGCTGTGCATAGAGCCGCAGAAACAGATGCTGGCTACTGTATGTTTTTTCGGATGTATGTATTCATTTAACACGTTCTTCAATACGTATAAGGTTGTGATGAAGATCTGCTCAGGGTCTTGCTCGCTATAGTCAGGTTGCGTATGGAATGTTGGATAGTGCCCCTTCATGGATCCGATCACCTGGCCATCAAGGCTATATACAAATACCTTTACTCCGTAGGTCCCTAATTCAACTGTTATAATACAATTCATATCTATGGTTGTTATATATTACGCAAATGATTTTTTCTGAATTCACTGGGCCGGTAACCTGTTAGCTTTTTGAAGGTGGTAGAGAAATGCTGAGAGGAATAGAACCCTATATCAAGTGCGATATCCGTCACTGATATATCGGCCCGTTTCAATAATCTGATCGCCTCGGAAATGCGGATATTGATCAGGTAATTGATAGGCGAGAACCCGGTAAAATTTTTCACCTTTTCGGTAAACAAAGTGGTACCCATTCCTACCAGTCCGGCCATTTCCTCTACAGTCCACTGATGTGCGAGGTCCTGCCGCAGCGCCATTTCCAGATTTGTGAACGCCTGGGGGAAGTCGCGGGTCGAATGTGTTTGCCGCGTTATCTTACGGCTAACCTGTATCAGCAGTTCATCTATATGGTGATTAACACGCGTCTGATAAGCGACCTGCATTTCAAATAGCTCTGTGTAAATACATTTAATAATACTGCACACTTCATTGAACCGGCTCAGTGCGGGGAGGTTGTTTACAAACAATATCTTGCTGATGGCAGCGGCTTCACTGTCAGATAACCTGCTCCATTTATCTGGTAGTATATGACCGGTATCCAGTTTCTGTACGGCGAGTTGTATCCAGATAAAGGACCCGATGGTCAGTACGCTATTGTCGGAACTGAGTGGAATATCAGGCATTATCAGCGCTACATCACCGGGATAAAACACGTGCGGTTGATGGTTAATGTACCATTCGAACCTGCCTTCTAATATATGATATATGCGTAATCCTTCTGCTACAGTGGCCGGAAAACTGTTGGGCTGAATGGAGCCATTCTTTTTCATGCCCAGCTCCAGGATATGCGGAAATAACGCCAGCTCTGGAGATCTACCGTGGTTTAGCACAAATTGATTCATATAGGTAATGCGTGGGCTTACATAAAGTAAAGAAATTTGTTCAACCTGTACGTACAAAATTCAACGTCGTTTTATTTTGGAAGTTTTTATATGTAATACCAGATAATTTGTAAGTCTAAAGATTCCTCACCACACCAAATTACGTTATGAAAAATTACTTCTTTGGCAGTGCATCCCGCCTTGCTGGTGGCTGGTTGCTTGTTGTCTTACAGCTGATAGCGTCTTATACCTATGCGCAAACCGTGACAGGAACGGTGGCTGATGAAAAGGGTGCAAGACTCCCCGGCGTTTCTATCACCGTAAAGGGCCGTTCCCAGGGAACCACGTCCGATAGCTCGGGCAACTATCGTATTCCCGCTTCCGCCAATGCCATCCTTATATTCACCTCACTGGGTTTTAAAACAACAGAAGTGAGGGTTACGGACCAGCGAATAATAAATGTATCAATGCTGATCGATAACCAGAACCTGGGTGAAGTGATCGTCACTGCCCTTGGTATTAAGAAACAGGCCCGTAGCCTGGGATATGCCGCCACCAGTGTCAAACCCGAGGAAATTAGTGTGAACCGCAGCAGCAATGTAATGAATGCCCTGCAGGGGAAGGTGGCAGGACTGAACATCTCTTCGCTGGGTACAGGGCCAGGGGGCACCTCCAAGATACGCATCCGTGGTCAGTCGTCTATTTCGGGGCAAAATAATCCGCTGATCGTCATTAACGGCGTGCCGGTTGACAATACCAATTTCAACGATAATATCACAGGCGTAAAAGGAGGAGGCGTGTTCGCTGACGGGGGAGATGGCTTGTCGAGTATTAATCCTGATGATATCGAGAACATGACGATATTAAAAGGTGCACCAGCATCTGCTCTTTATGGCTCCCGTGCAAAGGATGGGGTGATCATGATCACTACGAAGACAAAGGGGAAAACCAGGGGGATCGGTGTCACCTATAATCTTAACTATACCAATGACACCCCGCTCGACTTTACTGATTACCAGCAGGAATATGGTCAGGGTGAAAATGGCGTTCGTCCGTCAGTGCCGAATCCAACTTCCGGGCAATGGTCATTCGGTGAGAAATTTGCACCGGGACTGACACAGATCCTTTTTAATAACCTGACGCTACCCTACGAACCACAAGGTAGCCGCATCCGGGAGTTTTATCGTCATGGTCAGAATGTTGCGAACACGGTTGCTTTTGAGAGTAGCAGTGATAAAGGAGGTTTGCGGTTGTCGCTTAATAATACCGATAATCGCGGGATCATGCCCAATAATACATTTAACCGCAAATCAATGAATATGGGGTTTAGCTATGACCTGTCGGAGCAATTTATGATATCAGGAAACGTAAATTATTCCCGGGAGAATAACAGGAATCCACCCAATATAGCGAATCAGGATAATTCCATTCCCACCACCCTGATGGCCATGTCGACATCCATGCCATTGCAGGTGCTGGATGACAATAAGTATAATGCAGCTGGCGACGAATATAACTGGTCCAGGTTCACCAACCGCACCAATCCCTACTGGGTGATGGCAGAACAGTTTCATAACATAAAACGGGACCGTATTTATGGTAATGTGACCCTGAGATATCGCTTGCGGCCATGGCTCAGCGTACAGGGGCGGTTTGGTCAGGACTACTGGTCCAGGGATGAGGACGTCAACAATTTTCCTACGGGACAGGCCTCCCGGGCTGCAGCGCCTCCAGGATTTGTGAATGGTTTATATACACAGGAATCGCGTCGCTTTCGGGAAACGAACCTTGACTACCTGATCAATGCGAATAAAAAATTCGGCGCAGTAGAAATTAATGTTAATGCGGGAGGTAACCGCATGCGTAAACGAAGCGACGTCAATAATGTGGTGGTAACAGATTTTATCACCAGGGGAATATATGCAGTACAGAACGGACGTTCCAAAGATCCGGTGTATACGCTGATAGAACAGGGTGTAAACTCCTTGTATGGTTCTGCTGAAATAAACTATCAGCAAACGTTCTACCTGACCGGTACAATACGGAATGACTGGTTCTCCACCCTGTCGCCTGAAAATAGAAGTATTTTGTATCCTTCCATCTCTGGTAGCTATATTTTCTCCGAACATCTGCCCCATGCCGGTTGGCTGAATTTTGGTAAGCTACGCCTGGGTTATGCGGAAGTGGGAAGTGATGGAGATGTGGCGCCATATTCTAATCAGTTGTTCTATACACCTAATGCCAATTTCATTAATAACCCCAATGGGCAGGCGGTGCCTGTTGGCACGAGCGCTATCAGTAACAATGTTACCGGTACGACGTTACCCAACGCAGGATTAAAACCCAGTAGGATAGCTGAAGTGGAGGCCGGCCTGGAAATGCGGTTATTTGATAGCCGTGTAAATATTGATCTGGCAGCCTACCGGAAAATTACCAGCGACCAGATAGTGCTGGTACAAATTTCAGATGCATCCGGTTACCTGAACAGACCGATCAACAGCGGTAAAAGCCGTAATCAGGGCTTTGAAGTGATGCTGAACCTGGTGCCGGTGCGGGGTACTCACTGGAACTGGGAGTTCACCGCAAACACCTCCTATAACATTACGAAAGTACTTAGTATCATCACAGAGAAACCCGGAGAGCGCATCACTACAGGCACGCACGTGTTCAATGGAGAGACCCGGCATGTTGTGGGGCAGGAAATCGGACAGATTGCCGGTTACGGATATGCATATAATGATAAAGGACAGCAAATATTTCAGTCGAACGGTTTGCCGCAGCGGACAGCTGACTTCCTGTTATTTGGCAGTGCGTTGCCCAAATGGGTAGGAGGCTTTTTAAACACCGTCAGCTATAAAGGTTTCAGGTTGAGTGTTTTTGTTGATTATAAACTTGGTAACAAAATGCTGTCCGGTACTAACTTCAACGCAGTAAGACACGGACTGCATAAGAGAACGCTGGAGGGCCGTGAAGGCGGTGTAACAGGTGATGGAGTAGATGCAGCGGGCAATCCGAATAAGGCCGTGGCAGCAGCGCAAACGTATTGGGAACATCTTCGTTCACAACAGATCGTGGCATCTGTTGTATACAACGGCGGGTACTGGAAGGTACGCCAGGTATCGTTGGGTTATGACCTTACAAAGCATATTCCGGCCAGATGGCCGATAAAAGGTCTGAAGCTTGATCTTGTCGGCAACAATGTATTGCTGCTGAAGAAGTGGGTTGATAACATTGACCCGGAGACATTTGGCTTTGGGTCTGATAACCAGATGGGACTTGAATCGCCCGGACTACCCACCACCCGCAGTCTTGGATTGAATCTGAATGTAAAACTTTAAAAGATCCCATCATGAAAAAGTGCTTATTATCCATCGCTATATTGTGTTGTCTTATTTCCTGTGACAAGGGGTTGAGTGATCTGAACGTGAACGAAACGAATTCGACCTCCCTGGATCCGGTGCTGCTGCTCAACCAGGCCATTATTAATACATCATTTCCGGTGAAGTCATTAGTATTTGATGTAGGAATAGTACAGCAAATGGTATCACCCAATGGCGGCGTACTTGCCGGCGCCAATTTTAATCAGGACAGTCGCGATGTAACAACACAACCCTTATGGACAGCTTACTACCAAAGCGTAATAAAGAACACGTATGATGCCCGTATGCGGTCGAAGGATCTGGTGAACAGAAGCAACATGTATAATATGGCGCGCATTTACCAGTCATATATATTCATGATACTGACGGATGAATACGGAGATATTCCCTATCTGGAAGGTGGCGCCGGTTTAGCAACAGGCGTATTGTTTCCACAATACGATCGTCAGCAGGACATTTATCCGTTGCTGATACAGGAACTTACAGAAGCCGCTGCGGCACTTAATACGACGGCTGTTATTGAAACAGGCGATATCTTGTATGCCGGGAATATAGCCAAATGGAAGAAATTTGCCTATTCCCTGTTATTGCGGGCAGGTATGCGGCTGAGTAAGGTAGATGTTACCAAAGCGCAAAGCACAGTGGAGGCAGCCTTCGCAGGAGGTGTCATTACTGTTAATGCAGATAATGCCTATATAAGGCATGATGCGAATTATACGCAACCTATTGGCAGTACACTTAATGGTGGAGAAGCAGCCAATTTTTACCTCGCCAAACCATTTGCGGACCGGCTGAAGAATACCAATGATCCAAGGCTGTCAGCAATAGCCGTCAGGTATATCGGGGCCGCCAGTGGTGCAGGGCAGACAGCCGCCGCCGGAACTACGGATCCTGTGAAACAAATCGGGATGCCTATCGGCAAAGATAATGGCACGGTCACTGCCGCAGCGACAGCTGATGGCCTCACCAGTTTTTACGAGTATAGTCAGGTTGACCGGCGCAGAATACTTAAAACATTTTCCCCTGTATTTCTTGTAACAGCAGCACAAACGAACCTTTTGCTGGCAGAGGCCCGCTTCCGGGGCTGGATCACATCCGGCACTGCGGCGCAGTACTTTGCTGATGGCATTAGCGCCCATATGGATCAAATGGCCGTATATGATGTTAATTCAGCCATCACTGCCACTGCACGTGATACGTATGTGGCGGCCAATCCTCTTACGGCTGGCAGGGAGTTGGAGGAGATCAATACCCAATACTGGATCGCCTCCTTTCTGAATGGCCCCGAAGCATTTGCGAATTTCAGGAGAAGTGGTTTTCCTAACCTTGCTCCTAATCCATATGGCCAACCTGGCAATCCGGATGTACCTGAAGGCACTTTTATCAGGAGATTGACCTATCCAACCTCCGAGCTAAGTGTAAACAGTGAAAACGTAAACGAAGCCATATCCCGACAGGGCGCCGATAAGCTGAGCACAAGGGTCTGGTGGGATAAGTAAAATAATAACTGGTAATGAGCACAGAGAGAAAACTAAGAAGCTCCGACTGGTTCGGCAAACAGGATAAAATGAGTTTTGTACACCGGTCATGGTTCCGTAACCAGGGCTATCCCGATGATTATTTCATGAACAGGCCAATCATCGGCATCTGTAATACCTGGAGCGAGCTGACACCCTGCAATGGTCATCTTCGTGAAATAGCTGAAGTGGTAAAGCGTGGCGTGCTGGAAGCCGGAGGCGTTCCATTCGAGTTTCCGGTTACATCGCTTGGTGAAACGGTTATGCGGCCCACTACGATGTTATTCCGTAACCTCACGAGTATGGACGTGGAGGAAACGATCCGCGCGAACCCCATTGATGGGGTAGTATTACTGACAGGTTGCGATAAAACAACCCCGAGCACAATTATGGGCGCCTGCAGTGTGGATCTGCCCACAATAGTGATACCAGGAGGCGCTATGCTTAATGGACATTTCCGGGGTGAATGCATTGGAAGTGGCACCTTCAACTGGATGATAAAGGAAAAGCAGGGACTGGAAAATTACACGATGCAGGACATCCAGGAAGTAGAAACGGGTGTGGCGAGAAGTCAGGGGCACTGCATGACGATGGGTACGGCGAGTACAATGGCGTGTATGTCAGAAGCACTTGGTCTGACATTACCTGGTGCTGCCGCTATTCCAGCTGTGGATGCACGTAAGAAACTGCTGGCCCAGTTGAGTGGTCGTCGTATTGTAGAAATGGTGAAGGAAGACCTGAAACTCTCCCGTATACTTACCCGGAATGCCTTTGAGAATGCTATTGTCATTAATGCTGCGATCGGAGGTTCGACAAATTTTATCATTCATTTACTGGCTATTGCCGGCCGGATCGGCGTTCCTCTTTCACTTGATGATTTCGATACAACCGGCAGCAGGATTCCCCTTTTGGTCAACCTGAAGCCCTCAGGGAAATTTCTGATGGAAGATTTTTATTATGCAGGAGGCCTGCCGGTTGTGATCCGGGAAATGCAACCCTATCTTAAACCAGATGTCATCACTGTTAACGGGAAAAGTCTTTGCGACAACTGCACTGTCTCACCCTGTTACAATACGGAAGTAATTGCCACGTTACAGGCCCCCCTGCAATCAGAAGCCGGTGTAGCCGTGCTGAGAGGTAACCTATGCCAGCAGGGGGCTGTTATCAAGCCTGCCGCAGCATCTGCTCATTTATTGAAACACCGTGGGCGGGCAGTCGTATTTGAATGTATAGAAGACTATATCGCGCAGATAGATGACCCGGAGTTAGATATTGATGAACATTGTGTAATAGTGCTGAAAGGCGTCGGTCCGGTGGGTTATCCGGGAATGCCTGAAGTCGGAAATGTGGATCTGCCAATGAAGCTGTTGAAGAAGGGAGTGAAGGATATGGTACGGATCTCTGATGGCCGCATGAGTGGCACCGCCGGCGGTACGGTAGTGCTGCATATATCTCCGGAATCGGCCGTTGGAGGTGCATTGGCTTTCGTTCATAATGGAGATATGATAGAGCTGGATGTAGCCGCCAGGAGACTGCATCTTGATATTACAGAAGAGGAACTTGCTGCCCGTAAGGCCGGCTGGCAGCCGCCCCTACCTATGGCCATCCGCGGATATGTTAAATTTTATATTGATCATGTGCAGCAGGCGCATCTCGGGGCGGATCTTGATATATTGCGAGGCGGATCAGGGGCAGAAGTGGT
Source organism: Chitinophaga agri (assembly GCF_010093065.1). NCBI lineage: Bacteria > Pseudomonadati > Bacteroidota > Chitinophagia > Chitinophagales > Chitinophagaceae > Chitinophaga > Chitinophaga agri. The sequence continues at coordinate 450,935 of NZ_CP048113.1, forward strand.
AAGGGACCTTCATTGAGCAGGAAAGGTGTGGGTTCGCCTGCAAGGATAGCCAGGGATGGCGGTATGAGTAATTTCAACCGCCATTCTTATCGTTTCACAAGCCGGATAAGCCAGATTAATATTATAGCTCCTACCAGCGCCACGATCAGTGAGCCTGCAAGGCCGCTACCTATATGGATGCCAAGTTGGCCGAAAAGCCACCCACCCAGCCAGCCGCCAACTATGCCGACAATGATATCCACGATTATTCCAAACCCCTCACCACGCATCAGTTTCCCCGCCAGCCAGCCGGCAATGCCTCCGATAATAATAGTCCAAATCATAAAGTGATGTTTACATTTAAGCGTCAATTTACAACACAATATTGATATTATATAAATAAATTATGTATTTGGATGGAGGAGCAGGTAGGTGATTATTTCATCTCATTTATATTTCGCACGGTTACATCCGGCATTTTTTCGAAAAGATCCTGCATATACTTTCTGTGATTGGCTCCGGCAATAACAACGACTTTTCTCACCCCCAGGGCCCTGGCTTGATTAACTACATTATCGCACATTGCTTTGTTTCTCATCATCCACCAGTGTATTTTCGAAAGCATTTCTTCTTTAGGGAAATTTTCCATGGTATACATTTCCGGCAAATAAAAATCTCCGGATGCGGAGATCTTAGCTGCTTCGTCGGTATTTAGCCATTCAGTGACATTTTTTGAAGTATTTTCTATACTATCGTATTTTGCAAAACCTTTAAGGATTGCTTTCATATAAGCTTTCAGTTCAGTACTGAACACAGCTGAAGTATCTTTTTTAAACACATCGAATTTTGCATCGAATGCTTCCCAGGACGCGCCCCAGTTCAGATCATAATCCTGGCAGTCCATGGCAATTAATTCCCCTATTTTCAATTCCAGCATCATTGGAAACGCAATAAAGGCATATTCCGAAGTCTTTAATCTCTTCATACTTCTTCCTACGGTATCTAATTGCGGGCTGAGTATTTTAGAGACATAGTTTTCAAGTTCAACGTCCGGCGATTTTTGAAGGTAATTAAACACTTGCCAAAATTGATAATGGCCATTTGCAACGTCCTGATTTAGATAATGGGCATGGGCTAAGTCAGTTTTCAGCCGATAGTCTTTCGGGTTATTGATCACTGATTTTTTTAAGCTGTCTATTATTTGGGGCAACGCTTCTTCCGGTATATTTCTATTTTTCCTAAGTATTTCCAGGCGCATTAAATTCTCTTTTTTGCACCAGTAATTCATAATATTCTGCTCGTCCTGCTTGCTCAGAAACTCGCCGAAAAAAGCTGTTGGCTTGAATTTTCTGATTGTATTGTGGATACCTGAAAAATCCTGCGGTGGATAGTTAGCGTAGTTGTGTGAAACACCGATGAGCAAGACATCTACCTTTTGAGCGATAGCGCTGATGGAAAAGAAAAGAAGAAGAAAAAAAGAATACCTCATATTGTCTTGATTAGATTAGTGCTGTCAATGGCCACAGTGCATACTTCAATGAAAACTGAAGGCGAGTGCGGTTTTGCCGAAATCCCCATCTTCATGGTCAAATGGGTGCAATACTTTTCAGGGGAGCGTTCGGGTTATATTTCCTACGTACAATATAGCACTTAGATAATCAATGGGGGCAATTTTTTTAATCAATGCGGTCTTTTCAACAGTGTTATTCTAAAGTGCTGTTTTAGGTGGTAAAGGACTAATGGTCGTGCCCGACTGCATTTATAGTCGAATTTATGGCAGAAACATTCGGGGGAATACGCACTAAAAGCAGGCTTTAACCTGCCAATTTCCGACATTATGGAGATTTTTTTTTAATTTGCCCGCTTTACCTATAGAAACCGCAAGGCATGGCAAAGACTCCTATTGAGAAAATACTCAGACCAATCCACAGATTTATTCATCAGGAATTTACCGGAGGAATTGTACTTTTTGTGAGTGTGATCGTAGCAATTATCTGGGCTAACTCGGCCTGGCACGATTCATATCATGATCTATGGGAGAAAAACCTCTCTGTTTCATTCTCGAATAGCGGTTTAGACAAGCCACTGCATATTTGGATAAATGATGGGCTAATGGCATTATTCTTTTTTGTCATTGGATTAGAGTTGAAACGGGAGTTTATAGCTGGTGAGCTTTCCTCACTGAAAAAAGCCTCTTTGCCGATGGTGGCTGCATTAGGGGGGATGTTAGTGCCCGCCTTTATATATTTCCTTTTTAACAATAACCGCGACTCCGCAGGGGGGTGGGGAATACCGATGGCAACGGATATTGCTTTTGCACTCGCTTTGTTATCACTCGCCGGTAAGAGAATACCTTCGTCTGTAAAAGTATTCCTTTCAGCGTTGGCGGTGGCAGATGATCTGGGTGCGGTCATAGTAATTGCCCTGTTCTATACAGCGAAAATTGCTTATTTGCCGCTGATCATAGGAGTGGGGCTGTTACTGGTGCTGGCACTGGGAAACGCATTGGGTATAAGAAGTACACTGTTCTATCTGCTGATAGGAATTTGCGTATGGGGGTGCTTTCTTTCCTCAGGTGTGCATGCAACTATCGCCGGGGTGCTGGTTGCGTTCACTATTCCGGCGCGCACCAAGATCGACGAGGATGAATATGTTAGTTGTTTAAACGCTTACACAAATCAATTCAGGGAAGCAATTCCATTAAAGGGATCATTGACTACTGCCGAGCAACATCAAACGATAGAACGGATCAAACAACTTTCGCTGGATGCGGAAACGCCGCTTCAAAAAATTGAATATGGTCTCCATCCCTGGGTTGCCTTTGTGATCATGCCTCTCTTTGCACTCGCAAATGCCGGAATGCTCATAGATAGTAGCTTTTTTACGGCGTTACTGAATCCTGTTAGTCTGGGTGTCGCGATCGGTTTACTGCTTGGCAAGTTTATTGGTGTTCTTTTATTTACATGGCTGATGGTAAAGTCAGGAATGGCAGATCTACCCCAGTTTGCCACATGGAGACATATAACGGGAGTAGCTATACTTGCAGGCGTCGGATTTACGATGTCGTTGTTTATTACAGGATTAGCTTTTACCAATCCTGAAATGGTGGATCAGTCTAAATATGGGATCCTCATATCTTCAGTTCTTGCCGGTTCGCTTGGGATTTTAGTGTTAAGAACTACGCGATATAGATAATTTATCACCTTCGCCAGAAAGGTGCATCATGGTGTAAATAACATATTCGGGAAATCTGGACAACATAACGGGAAGTAGAGATACCAGGGGGGCATATAATCCTGCCTACCTTCATGATATAATTCAAAAGACAATCTATCATGAAAAGTAGACATTTAGCCTGTTTGTCATTCGCCATGCTTCCCGTATTAATGAGCGCCTGTGACAAGGATAATAATAACACGCCACAAACATCCGCTGCCACCATTACTATTGAGAATGTGTTGGATTCCAGGCCGCTTGTCGAGTCGGGGACCTTTAAGAACAATGGTGCATCTCCAGTTGTTATGCCGGGAGAATCTGTATCCTTCCAGTTCTCGGCAGCCAAAGGACAGGCCGTCTCCTTTGTCACCATGTATGGTTGGTCAAATGACCTGTTTTTTGCCCCTTCAAATCCTGGTATCAAAGTCTATCAGGATAACGGTAACCCAGTAGAGGGCGACGTATCCTCACAGATCAGACTATGGGATAACGGTACCCGTGTTAACCAGGCGCCGGGGGCTTCCGTGTCACATCCGGGCACAGCGGAGGCAGCAATTCAGAACGTTACCGAGGTAAAAGGTGTAGACGCCCAGGGTAATGCCTTTGCCGCTGCTTCTTCGCTGATGAAGGCAACATTACATTATGAGGGAAATGCGATCTTCACGCTTACTATCACAAATACTTCGGGAAATACATCCAACCCTACACCGTTTAGTCCGGGTGTATGGGCTATCTCCTATATCGCCGGAGGTAACCTCTTAGATCCTGCGCCACTTTATGAAGCGGGCAAGCCTACTGCGAACGGCCTGACCAATATTGCGGAAATGGGAGATAACAGTGTGCTGGGAGCTTATATCGCCGCACGGACCGGCATTTTTACACCGCTTTCTCCTGTGCTGGTAGTGGTGTATAATGGTATCGAAAACCCCATTTATAAGACGGGCGAGAAGGATCGCGGAAAGGGGTTAAAGGAGCTCGCTCAAAAAGGTGATGCCAGCGGCCTGGCGACCTATCTGAAGACAATACAGGGTGTAAAAGACGTATATGTGCTTCCCGCAGCGAGCAGTACTGTTCTGTTGCCTAAGATAGGCGCACAGGCAGGAAGTAGCGTGTCCCAGCAACTAAATGTTGCCACAGGCGACAGATTAGCGATTGCTACTATGTACGGGCTATCCAACGACTGGTTCTTTGCTTCCAGGAACAATGGTGTAGACGCAACACAGAAAGGCGACATTTCTTCATCCATCGGACTATTTGACAATGGTACTGCCCCGAATCAGTTCCCGGGGGCCGGCCTTACGCAGTTTAATCTGGCAGGAATGCCATTGGAAGAAAGCAAGCTGATTGAAGAGGTGCCGAATCCGAATGCGTTCACTACACTGCCTGCAATACCTAATATCATTAAGGTAACCATTAATTAGATGCAAGTGGGGAAGCAGCAAAGATGAACATGCTTCCCCTTTTAACATCTTTACAATGTAACATGGATCAGAGGTTGTAAGAGAGCAGGCAACCAGAAAGATCAGCTGACAATTTGATCTGTACGGCAATAATATGGTAGTAAGTAATTCAACGAATTTTATGGAAACGAAAAGTATAATAAAAGTGCGCCTCTATTCTTGTTTAGCCATGCTGCTGTTCGCCAGTACAGCAGGAGAGGCGGATGCTCAGCAAATGAGCCGGCACACAGCGTCTCCGGCAACGATGAATATGGCAGGAACGGAACAAACAGCGTACGTGGTACCCGGGAAGCCGGAAGATATCAGTCCGCTGCTGGTGGGAGAGAGAATTCCTGTGGTAACTTTACCGGATGCTTTGGGAAACAATGTTGAGCTGAACAAAGCGATTGCTGAAAAGCCAACTGTATTGATCATGTACCGTGGTGGATGGTGCCCTTATTGCTCCAGACAGCTTTCCGGCCTGCAGGAGGCGCTCCCTGAACTGGAGAAGCTGGGATACCAGCTGATCGCTGTCAGTACGGATGCTCCGGCAGCCCTGATGGAGTCGGCTACAAAGGAAAAACTCGGCTATACGTTGCTTTCGGACGCAGACCTCCATCTGTCCATGCAGTTAGGGATCGCATTTAAGGCTCCTAAAACGTATTGGGAGATGCTGACCAGGACCACAGGTGGGAAGGATACCGGTCTATTGCTTCCTGTGCCATCTGTGTTTATTTTAGATAGAACGGGTGTCATTCACTTTGAATACATAAATCCCGACTTTAAACAGCGGATGAGCGCTGACCTTTTAAAAGCTGTAGCCGCCAGTGTGAGGAATGAACTTTAAATCCTAAGGCAGCGTAACCGGTAGTTATTGTAACGATCTTAAATTCTGTTTTATGGAACAATATTCATTATTAGTCAGGCTGCAGGCGAAGCCTGGTAAAGAACAGCAAGTAGCGTTGATATGATAAGAGAGTATAACGAAAACGGGACATCCGCACGCTTGATAATGCATTGCGGTAATAAATTCTTTTCGGGTAATGGGCTGAATAAACCGGCCCCTTACCCAATTAATACCTTTGTTTATAACAAGGGACCGGCTCAGCAGGTGGTAATAGACGAGGTGACCTATACCATGCCTGCGGGCTCCATTCTGCCGCTTGTTTCCAGTCAGCATTTTGTATTCGAACATCCTGAAACACTGTCCGCCTGGCAGTTCAACCGTGAGTTTTATTGCATCGTTGACTATGACTCGGAGGTTGGTTGCGTAGGCTTTCTGTTCTATGGCATTCAGCACCCTATGTTCATCCGGCTTGACGAGGAAGAAATAGAGGAAATGTCTCATCTGGAAAAGGTGTTCACTAACGAGATGATGCTAAAGGATAACTACCAGGGAGAAATGCTGCGTACCCTGCTGAAGAGGGTGATCATCAAAACCACCCGGATAGCGAAGCAGCAGTGTGAGAGCTATCAGCAGTTCCCGGATGAGAGGATGGACATAGTCAGGAAATTTTCGCTGCTACTCGAAGGAAATTTCAAGCAACAGCACGAAGTAAAGTTTTATGCCACGTCACTCAACAAGTCACCTAAAACACTCAGCAACGTGTTTTCGCTGCTAAAGCAGCCTGCTCCTTCTGTCCTCATCCGCAACCGGATCGTGCTGGAAGCCAAACGTTACCTGCATTACACGGATAGGTCAGCAAAGGAAATTGCTTATGAACTAGGTTTTGAAAGCCCCGCACATTTCAGCCGGTTCTTTAAAAATTACGCAGGGACGAATGTCTCTGAATTCCGGAATCTGTAAGGACGATATCTGTAGCGGTGAAATGGAACACGCAATAGGAAAACCAATAGATGGCATGCAATCTGGCGGGCGCATCTTATCTGCTTCGCTTTATAGTATAGGACGGGCCTGGAGGATATGCCCAGGCCTTTGACTGTATAATGAGCAGTTAATAAGTCATCGTTTTACCCCGGCGTCTTCCAGTATCATTATAAGAAAACCTTCCGGATCCCAACCTGTAAAGGTCTCTATCACATTTAGTGATTTTAATATTGTGTCTGGCTCATCTAATGCCCGGATAATGCTATCAATCCAGCTTTTCTCTGAACGTTTCTCTGCATCTCTAACGAGATATATGGCCATAATTGTCTGCAATGTAGGCAGGAGTTCCTGCTGAAAAGCTGTTGTAAAGTGACTTCTCATATTTGTATATGAGTCGGATATCTCATAGTATCTTCCCAGGCAATACAATGTATATTCTCTGCGCCATACAGGGTGAGTGACGTTCTGCCATTCCTGCTGGAATAATGTCTCTGTCTCGGGCCTTCCCTGTCCTGCGTGCAATAGTATATGCTGTGCATGACGCGCGGTAACGTGATCTTCTGAGGAGGCCCATTGCTGTAATTTTGGCACTATACCGGCCATGGATGCTACCAGCTCAGCGTAACCAGCTGTACGTAGTGAAGGTATTGAAATGATCCGATATAAAAGTGCCAACAGACGTGAAGGTGCTGTTGCTACCTGTAGTATATGTGCCAATATAGTTGCTGTGGCATATGCCGCATCATAATGATCATAATAACTGATATATTTCCCAACCCTGCACCAGATACGTTCCGCACATATGTCCGCGATATAATCATTACCTGTTAGTAATCCATTGATCGTAACGGGTAGGTCTTCCCCTGTACCAACAAATGTTTTGAGCTGGTGCCAGCTGATCCTATCGAGTTCAGCCTGCAGGTAATCAGGTATAGGTAGCGACTGTATGGTTGTATTGGTTACATAGTTGTCATATTCTTCCGTGAATTTTTTAACGACCGCGTCGATATAGCTGTCAATAGTTGGGTGGGACGGTTTGTTTATACACTCAGGCAAAAAGTCAGGCCATTTTTCTTTGTTACTCACAAATATTTCATTCTCCCTGGGAAATGCCCATATTACTTGTCCGGCAGTGTTGCACATCGTCCATGTACCCCTATTCTCTCCATTAGAGAGATAAGAGGTCATTACAGTACCATCAGGATAAAAGTATTTTGCGCTGACTGGTGTCTGATCCTGTGCTGCTATCATTTCAAAAACCAGGATATGATTGTAATAACAGCGTGTAACCCTCGTTGGTACAAATACTTTCTTCAGCTCGTATAGCAACTGTCCACTCTCATCAAAGAAAAGTTGCCTGAACTGACAGCCGTTATAACTATAACGCCTGCTGCGGCTGATTACACTCCCACCGGCATAAAAGTCATTGTCTGTATGCTCAGGGCACACATCTGCCATAAAAACCTCCTCTGGTATACCACTATCATCATGGTAGATTCTCTTTAACAGCAGTTTTCCCTGCGGATCCCATTCTGTATATTCACCCGTATACTGGTCCTTCGTGGGTGCCAGCTGTCTCAGGACCCAATAGGGATGGTTATTTTCACCCTGAATAAAACAGGCGTTTACTGGTACTGTGGCCGGGCGTTCGGGTAAGGGATGCCCGTTTTCACTCATAGGATTGTTCATGAAAAGGTCTGTTTTTACACGCGGGTAAAGATAAGTTTTGACATTTATATTCTCTACATCTGCTTTTAAGGACCTGTCCTTCTTTTGAATAAGAATATCTTTGAATTTCGCAACATGATAGCGTTTGCAGGTGGCCCGTATGAAAAGAGCTAAATTAAAAAAAAGATGATAGATGGGATATTGCTTACCCAGGGTTAATACTAAAAGAGGCTGATTCCCTTGTCAAGAAATTTGGAATAGGCGTTCACGAACCAAACGATAAAAAGTAGGCAGGAGAAATTATTCATCTGTTTAGCGGTAATATTATAATACGCAAAAAGTATTTGTAGTCACATCCTAAGAAATTAGCTGGTTGCTAGATCCCTGGAAAACGATTTGATAAATTTTACTTACTAAACTTTGAGCCCTGGGCATTGCCTAAGTGAATTTTTAAAACATAAGCTAGGGATATAGCCGGCGAAGGCACCACAATTATTATATTCAAGCGGCTTTAGTTGGGCGCGGTTATCCAGCTATTTGGGTATCATCAATTATGGCTAAAGGTTTACGTTTAGCTCCCTTCAATATCAGTATTCCTGTAACTCCCGCAATTACAGAAGCCAGTAAAATACCATATTTGGCCTGGTCTATCTTTAATTCATCCCTAAAGGCCAGGCCTGTAATGAACAGTGACATGGTAAAGCCAACACCCGCCAGCATCGCCACACCTGCAATGTGCCGCCATGTAGCATACTGGGGGAGACTTGCAATACGCAAACGCACCATCAGCCAAGTAAACAGTAGCACACCCACAAACTTACCAGCCAAGAGTCCAATAGCCACACCCATACTCACAGGGTTCAACAGCGAACTAAAAAAATCACTGCCGATCACCATACCAGCATTAGCTAATGCAAATAAAGGCATGATAACAAAAGCCACCCAAGGGTGCAAAGCATATTCAATTTTCTGTAATGGTGTTTCTGCATCCAACGAAAGTTGCTTGATCTTCTCGATAGTTCTATGTTGTTCAGCAGTAGTTAGCGAACCGTCCAGAGGAATTTCCTCTTCAAATTGCTTTGAGTAAGCATTCAGGGAACTTACATACTCCTGTTCATTGATCTTGGTGCGGGCAGGAATGGTAAAGGCCACCAATACACCGGCAATTGTAGCGTGTACACCTGAAAACAAGAAACACAACCAAACCGCAATACCCACAAGGAGGTAAAATAAACTAGACCTGATCCCCAATGCGTTGCCCACGACCATTAGCAGCAATAGAAAACCGCCAGCTATCAGCGGTGCAAAAGAGATACTAGCGGTATAGAAAAGCGCAATCACCAATACAGCGCCCAAATCATCGGCAACCGCCAATGCCGACAAAAACACCTTTACTGATGAAGGAATATGCTTACCTGCAAGCGAAAGCAAAGCCAATGCAAAGGCAATATCTGTAGCCATGGGAATGCCCCATCCATGTGAAGATTCTTTCCCCTGATTGATCACAAGATAAATCGCTGCAGGAACCAGCATACCGCCAATTGCCGCCACCATTGGCAAAGAGGCCTTTTTCATTGAAGACAGCTCACCTGCCATAAACTCCCGCTTCAGCTCCAGACCGATCACGAAGAAAAACAGGGCCATCAGGCCATCATTGATCCAGATGTGCAGTGGAACATCCAGTGCCGTGTTTGAAAATGACACAGCCAATTTCGTTTCCCACAAATGATGATAAGCGTCATGCCATGCTGAGTTTGCCCACACAATCGCAGCGATCACCGCCACAAATAATACAATGCCACCTGTAAACTCCTGGTGGATAAAGCGATGTATAGGTTTAAGCAATCTTTCAATAGGAGTCTTCGCCATAATATCTGCCTTTAAATGCCATTAAATGCGAAATATAAAACATTTTGCCATATACACCCGGCCCTGTGACCAGCAAATTCATCCTATAGCTCAGCCAGCCTTTTTCATTTGAATGTCTGGCATTGCCGTCGCAGCAAACAAAATTGCTCCTGCCAGGAAGCACAAAGCATCTAATGGATCTGCCGTAAACTTGTTGCTCAATGCTGGAAAGACAATTTCAGAAACTAAAATCGTTAAGAAGACATAGCATAAGATATGAACGATTGGCAGTTGGTAGTTTGGCTCTTTAAGAAACCAACGGCGTTCGCGCGTTAACAAATACAAGCAGATGGGCATGAATACTAATGGATCAAGAAACGAATCGGCTATTTCCAACTTGACGTACAGTACTTTCTGCAACAGCTGATGTGCCAAAAATAATATTTTACTCAAAACGAACAGGCAATCGTCTAATCTGAATTTCTTCATAGCGCAACAGCAAATGCAAACAGCAGAATGATCAAAAAAACCGGTGAAAGTGCCAGTGCAATTATCAGAACGGGCAATTTGGAAACAAAAATTATACTTCGCAACAAAAGCGGTTGCGTCCGGTCCGGGCGAAGCCAGTCTTGAAACCGTCTAAGGGTCCGGGACAGGGAGGCTCTTAATTCGCTGCTTAGCGTATCATGTCCGGTCTTTGGATCTTTTTCATTTGGCATACTGTTAATCGATTCCTGTAGGTTAAAAGCAAATATCTTCACATAAAACGTGCCGTCATGTCTTCCCAGCTTCTTTAATTATTCTTTTTTGTGATTGGGTTAGATGCAGAAACGCCTCTTCAGAAAATCGAATATGGTTTATACCCCTGGGTTACCTAATTTGAAGATTTCATACGCAGCTATTAGAAATTTTTCAGCATCGATTTCATTAATCGAATCTCTCGCTCCTGAGATTGAATGATGCTATCTGCAAGTTGCCGCACTTGTGGATCCTTTAGTTTTGCATGTTTGCTGGTCATAATGGCTGATGAATGATGTGGGATCATTGCTTTCATATATTGTACATCAGTAACTGGTGTCTGGCTTCTCAATAAGGTAAGCGATACGAAAAAGAGTACTATACTAAATACTATAATTAAGCCATTTTTGTTTCTATTCATATACATGTCCCGCATTATTCCCAACATAATAAGTGCCATAGGACACACCATTAATAATGACATGTAAAATCGGCTTAGGCTTAAATATATGTGGTCAGCCGAATCTACATTTAAAAACATGACCCCGTACATTATAAAAAAAGATATTACGCAAGATATCAGGAGCTTCCAATAATTATTTTTATTCATCATTTTTTCTGAATTTATCTGCTGAATGTAATTATATAGTCTACGTACATTATCAACACTAAAATCATTCCCGACTTGATAGATCAGATTGCTTATCATGCGGTATTAAATCTGAGTAGCCCTATTTTAAGTATATCCTGGAGGGAATTTTATTGATTTAAAATACATAGATCCTGTTAAAAGGGAATAAGAACATTTTCTTCAGGAACGATTTAATCTCAATGAAGATAAGGCGGATGGTCAGAGAATTGTCGCGGAAATAACCCGGAATGTTTACTTTAAGCGTAAAAATTTATCGACGCTTATTTTTCAATGTTCATCGCCGCAATCGGTCTCAATGTGAACTCTACAGCTGTTATTGTTGGCGCAATGCTTATTTCACCATTGATGGGACCGATTATGGGCATCGGCCTCACGATAGCCACAAATGATTTTGATCTATGTTTATTGTCCTGTTAGGTGGATTATCCGGCATCGCTGTCTGACGAGAAGGGAAAAGAGCCATGTCATCCCTGGTATATTTTCAGCAAAAAAGGATCACCAAAATACTGGAAGAGCCGAAGACTAATCTTCAGCACTCAACAGCGAACAAAATTAACGAAAAAGGCGGCCTCATAGGAGACCGCTTCTTTCATAAAAATAGTTAAACGAGCTTAGTTCTGTGGGATGTAGCCAAGAATGGATTCATACACGTATGTTTTCTTAAAAAGGCTCGCACCTATCGTAAAACTTTTACCACGATCAGTAGTCGTATAATAGTGCATTCCATCAGCATTGTAACGATATATAGGAACAGCACCCGGAGTTGGATCTTTATAGATATATCCGGCAATCCATTCATATTTACCGTGTTGCCCACCGTAGCCAATTTCATTGAAATCGTTGGTAAAGAAGTGTGTATTGTTGTTCTGGAAATATCTGTAAATAGGAATAGTACCCGGCTTAGAATTATCCGTAAATGCGGTTCCGATGATACCCTGATTTGTCCAATACGCTACGCCAGCTACCTCAGCGGGAGTAGTCGTCAACAAAATGTCAACCACCTGGAAATTCTTGTTATAGTAGTAAGAATACATCGGAGCCTTCTCGTATTGCAGATTGACAGCGTTATTCTGAATATACTGCTCAGTATAAGCAGCCAGTTCAGCCTTCTTGGCCGGATCATCTACGAGATCACTAATAGCGATCAGACCATTTTGAGGGATTTCAACGAGTACGGAGTTTTCCGGAGTGATTGTTTTTTGCCAGTCACTGGGATCGAATTTAGTACCATCTTTAGCATTAAATGTAGCAACTGATGTGAATCCACCGCCTCTGGTATGATAATGAATTGTCTCCAGCGTGTTACTATCTGAAGCTGATTTCTCAACACCGATTGTCAGGTCAATACCGAATGCATTTTTCATATTCAGTTGCAAACCGCCTCCAGCGGCAACAGTACGTCGTCCACTTCTTGTCTCAGATTTGTAGATGATCTCCACTTTGCCTCCAGTTACAATACTTAAATACACGTGAGTACCGTAGCGGGTTACAATTTCACTTGCAGGTCGGGTAGCAATGTCGGACCTGAATTCAGGCGTGAGATAATTTTTTAACGTAGCTGCATCCGTACTCAATACTATCTCCTTACTTTTCAGCACCAGGTTACAAAAACCATAGATATCCTTGGACGAAAAGGTATTCGTTTGCTCCCGGTTAAATTTTAAGGTTCCGGAGAAGGCGGTGTATTTAGCGGTTGCGCTTAAACTCATGGAAACTTTCTTCATCAGTGACGCTGCATCGGCAGCATATTCGAAATACAGTTTCTGGTCTCTCAGCGTTTTTATATTCACGCTGCCGGGGTTGGCAGCATAGAATGCAGCAAAATCAAATACCCGGCTACGAGACGCTTCTGCATCAGCAAAAGGCCCTGTTACATCACAACCGTAACCAACTACATCATAAGCACCATCACCGGCTGCTGCAATAGTGGGAGTACGGTTTTCATTAGGGATAAGTTTGTCCTGTCTGGCTTCTTTCTGGCAGGCGAAACAGAACGCTGCAAGGCTAAGCAGCACGACTCTTTTCATAGTTTACTTTTATTAATGATGAATAATGACATAGGAATACCTTATCGTGCCTTGATCAGCACAACAGCTCGTAATGGTTAAGAAAAACGGCACAGTAGCTATACCGGGAGAGCCGGATAGCAGCAGGATAATAAAAACATAAAATGGTTATTGATGCATTAAAGGAAATAGGTTATACATAAGTCAGCAAAGGAATAAATAATGGCATTTTCCTTAGGTCAACTTCGATACTTTACGTTCTTTATTTCTCATAAAAAGCAGGTATTAATGGGCTACTAACATAGATGCCAAATACAAATTGTATCGGCCCGGTGCTACTCAAAAGTTAAAACAAATGAAACGCAGGTTAAAGTGTCTGTATTACACAATGGAACATTAAACGGGTACATGGTACGGGTAAACATTCGTAGTTTCAATTGAATTTTCGCTGCGAAGATACCGCAATCTAGAAACACTATCAAAAATAATATGTTTAAAAATTAGATTATCTCTTAACGATAAATCCTGGCCATTGCTTATTTTTCACTGATCTCTGCGGCTTTAAATATAAAAAGGGAATACTGCGATTTAAACAACTTGAAACAGTCATATCCCGTAAGTTTACATTATTGAATAGAGTGCGGTGCAAAACAGACTCTAAACAATCCATTAAAAACCATTATGTTAATAAATTTGCTAAAAATATTAGCAAATCTAAAATTACGGTGTTAATATTGCCTCGTAAACGGACTCGACGAAAATAGGGCACAATTAAGGTCGAGCAGATCCAGGGACAATGAACTTTTTGCGCGGAAGCATTCCGGCCCGTTTTTAAGCACCTGTCACTTTAGAAACAGCAGTTCCGTGCCGCCAATAGAAAAGAGTAGAGGAAATGGAAAATCATTCTCATAAATACATTTTTACACTGATGTACGTGCCTTGTGTGGATGGGAACAGTATATATGGAAATATGAAAATGACCGTGGTGTCAACGACGCGACAGGCACTCCTGCATTTGGAACGTTTAACTACCCACCTGATTTGGGAAGATCAATCAGCGCCAGTGCCCAAACGGAAACTGCAACCCTTCTACCTGGTGCCCAAAGCCCTTTGGTGGATATTAGCCCCTTATACCAGGGCGCTATACATCAATGACAGTGAATGCCCTGCATTTCAGCCGGGAGATCCCAAAAACAGCCATAGCAATCAGTATCAATTCAGGTTATTCTATCTCATATGCACTGAGAAGCGCCTGCTGTCCGGCGGCACCTCCTGGGGCCATGCATACCTGGAAAAAAAAGACTGCCAGCACCTGGTAGACGATAAACGCACCATACACCTCCAGTGGGAAGACAAAAACAAGCCCATTCCCCGGCAAACCGTCGAAGCCTTTTACTTCGTGCCCGAGCAACTGTACTGGATCCTGGCACCCTACGCCAAAGCATTCAACATCTCTGACCGCAGGCCCATGCTGCTCATCAACCCACCGGGACCAGAAAAATAAGATCGCTAATTCACGCGACGCAATCAATTTTTACTTTGCCTTTTTGGTAAGTAAGAGTAGAAATGAGCATATTTGTATTATGACTACAAAGAATACAATGCAATGATGGAGAATGCCCTGCAGCAAAGGGAACAGATTTTAAGTCACAAAGAAGGATGGAAGCCGAATATATTGTAACTCATGTTAATAGAACCTATGGAGTTTGTAATCGTTGCAAATCTGACAAACTTGATAACGAATATATGGTTTGCCATAAGTGCGGGTCATTGAATTTTAATTGGAAATACTGAAATATCCGGTTCCTGAAAGATGGTTGATTGGTATCTTATACAGCGTCAGGACAAATCCTTTACGCCTTGGAATTCGGACTGCGGTATAGATTGTGTAGCCGAAGACAGGTGGCCCTCGTATTCTTGTGCAGATATTAAGAGCTGACAGATTATTGAATACGAATTCATTGTCTATTACGGTGATACTGGGCCAGCCTAAACGGATGATATAGGGCCAGGCATAACGGAGTCATTGGGCCACTTTCCATTGCAATATTACAGGTATTGATTAAAAGTTAAGCAGTAAGTTTCTTTTTCTTTCTTAAAGACTCTCCTGTCAGTGTTATTCTGTGAGAAGAGTACACAAGTCTATCTAATATCGCATCAGCCATTGTGCTTTCCCCTATTAAGGGATGCCACTGTTCCACTGGTATCTGAGTAGATATAATAGTAGCCCCCTTCTCGTATCGTTCTTCTATTACGTCAAGTAAGGCTGTTCTTGTGGTTTGATCCACCGGAGTTAGTAAAAAATCATCTATGATCAATAAGGGTAGCTTACCTATTGTGCGTATCATCTTAGAGTAAGATCCATCAAGCCTGGCTAATTTAACTTTGTCAAGGAAGCGGGTGGCAGGGTAATAATGTGTGCGGTTAAGCATTTGGCATGCTTTTACACCCAGACATTGTGCGAGGAAGCTTTTACCACAGCCCGTAGGGCCTGTAATAATAATATTCTCAGCCTTCTCCAGGAAGTGCAGATTAAGTAATCGATCTAGTACATTCCTGTCAAGGTGACGATTAGTCATATAGTCAATATCCTGTGGTGATACAGTCTGTTTAAAACCAGCCTGTCTGATCAGGCTTTCTATCCGGGTTTTCTGACGATGTTCCCATTCAGCATCCACCAGCAAGGTCAGAAGTTCATCTGCTGTATAATTTGTGTAGTGCTGATCAGTAAGGCTTTGGTGGTAAAGACGAGCCATAGCGCCCAGATGCATACGACGTAATTTTTCTACAGTGTTGTTTTCGTTCATTTATGATGTGTTTTTAATAAATAATTGCTGTTAGTGAACTTAACGGTATGCTGCCGCTCCACGGATGTTAACATGTTCCGGGATAGTTGGAAGAGCCGCTGGCGGCTCTTCCAACTGGTCAAGTCCAGCCTTTAAAATGCGTTCGATAGTATGATAGCCGGCTTTATGATATTCCAGTGCACGATGACAAGCCTGTTCAAGACGTTGTATAGTATAATCCTTTCCTAAGGCAAGTATGCCCTGGCATTGCTTATAGGCGATTTCCGGATAGCTATACTGACCTAACAACCTTTGGATATAGAGAAGTGTATTATTACCTGCAAGTGCTGCTTTATCCTCAAAAAATTGAGGACTCCAGCCATTATAGACCTGGTGAGTAGATGGCATGTGTTCACTGACTGTGGTATAATGCCCAGGTGTAAAGCAGCGACGATGACTAGCTATGCGGGTATGGTTGTAGAAAATCTCTACTGACACATGATTATATTGCACCTCTACATGATGCCCCTGATAGCGATAAGGTACGCTATAGTAGTTGCGATTCTCACTTAGATAGATATAGCTGGTCTTCTGAACCTTCGCTCGTCTGTATTGTCGCAGATGATAACGCCCCTGTGGTAATGGTTGCAACCATTCTTTTTCAGTGTCAATAAATTGTTGTCTACGGGTGGTACCACCATGAGCAAACAGGTAATCATTGTAAGTGACCAGCATGTTACTGATCTCAGTATTGAGCTCTTCAAGAGAAAAGAATGTATGGCGGGATAGTGGATAATAAATTCGCTGGTATACCAGCTCTACTGCACGTTCAACTAAAGCCTTGTCCTGTGGGTGATATGGGCGTGCAGGGTCTACCGCACACCCATAGAACAGTGCAAAGTCAGCCAATGTCTTATTGATCAGTGGTGCATATTTATGTGCTTTGCTTACTGCACTTTTGAGATTATCTGATACAATGGCCTGTGGCACTCCACCAAGCCATTGCAGGCAGGAAGATAAGCAAGTAATCAGATCCTCCCTTTTCTGGGATGATACTGCTTTTACAAAAGTGTATTGGCTGCAGGGCAGCACAGCAACAAACACTTCCACGGTTATCAGTTCCCCGGTTGTTTTTTCAACATAAGAGAGCCTATCCCCGCAAAAGTCTATATATAGCTTATCTCCAGCTTTATGTAATAGTTTTCCTCCCGGCGTGGTCCTTTTGTTCCACTGCCTTATATGCCAGCAAAATTGTGTATAACGATAACCATCGGGGTGTTTAAACAGGTATTCCTGATGCAATGCTCCCAGTGTACAACCAGGCTTCAGCAGTTCCTTTTCAAAGTAGCTGAAGTAACCGGCCAATGTCTCATAGCGTTCTTTTTCGGTCTGGCTATCTTCTGTAAAAAGATCTGCAAGTTCAGCATCTTCCAGTTGCAATAAGGCTTCCCAGGATAACTCCAATGCTTTAAAGCGGGTCATATAACTGTCTACAGTCTTACGGTTGACCTTAATGTAATCCGCAATCTTACGATTGCTCCATCCCTTCTGTTTCAGTGAAATTAATGTACGTACTTCCATGACATTGATTCTTTGACCCGCCATATACCTATTGCTTTTTTAGGTACAAGACTATTGCAAATCATGGAAAGTGGCCCAACGACCTCCGTTTTAGGCTGCGGATATTGATTAAATTGGCCCGGTGACCTCCGTTTTAAGTGGATGAAAACCTTATTTTTGGCCCAATTACCTCCGTTTTAGTGAGTGAAATCTGAAAATCGGCAACCTACAATCCGTTTTAGGTAGACACTGATCGTTCTTTTTGGCCCTATATCACCGTTTTGACTGGCCCGGTATGCTCCGTTAAGGGTGGCCCAATGATCTCCGTTTTAGACATTCATCTCTGTCTTTTTGACTTCAAGACTTATTAATGTGTTATTAATTTATTCAGATACATGTTTTATTATAGGTATTAAATTGGTTTATGGTATGGAAACTACAAATGAAATAGTCGAAATAGAACTATATGATAAAAGACAGCCGATGACTGGAAAAATGCATGCTGAGAAACTTGCCAATACGACTTTTAGGATGATTGACAATGACATATTCAACTACAGATTAACACTAGGAACTGAATTTGAAACACGAATTAATAATGATGGAAGACATGAAATAGTTAAAATCCTAAAAGAGTCAACATATGTTACGCGCCGATTTTTCCTAACCTCAGAATTTAGCAGTTCGGAGTATCGGTTACTAGGTGATGAAATAGTGAGACATGGCGGCCATTGGCAAGTTGACTTTGGAGGAATTGCGACGATAAACTTACCTGAGCACTGTACTCTCGATATAGACGCAATCTTCAAAATTTTTGAGTTTAAACCGACTGAGATAATAGACGATTGGGAATAAATACTGAATGCCTAGTAACATGACCTGTATTCTATTGATAGTAAGATACACCCCTACACGACTAGAACTCCATAAATGATCGATAATGAAGATAATGTATAAAAGTGCTAAAAATAAAAACGCTTCAAGTCCTTGAACTTGAAGCGTTTAATTTTCCGTGATCCCAGGTATGAGAAACTCGAACCAGCTTATTGATGATTTAACCACAGTCAATGGTAATTGCCACCGGTGAGTTAAAACATACGACAAAAGTTCGAGGACTGCGAGAATTGCTTAAAAGTAAGCCAGTAGAACAAAGCATGAGCAGAAAAGGAAATTGAGAGCTATTTGAGTTCATCGAAATATGGTACAACAGGCAGCGTATACACTCAATTTTAGGATTTTTAACCCCTGAAGAATTTGGTAAATCCATTCTAAAACAAGCAGTTTGATAAGTTGTCCATTTTTTTGTTGCAAATCCAATATATGTTTGCTCGAATTTGTGGAATTTTGCGGGCTTTAAATCTTTTAGATAGATTCAGGTCATAGTTAGATGGGGGATGTCTGGATAGGTATTCCCTTTTTACCGATATGACATTATCATAAAACTGGTGCGGATTAGGCGGGAAAAGTCTGGTAAGTTCGTAATCCCGGGCTTGATCCGGGATCTCTTTTATGCCTAACACACTAATCCCCATGAATACATTTTTTCAAATGAAGGTATCAGGAAAGCGGGCTATTAAAAGTATAAAAACCTGTATAACTATTATTTTATCCTTACTGAGTTTTTCTCAATGTAACCTAGGTTCCGAAGGAGCTGAAACTAATGGTGAAGTAGAGGAAACTGGCTACTTAATGATGGATGGATCTGGATATTACTTTATTCGAATGGATAATGCTGGAGCTCATTCATATAAAGAGACATTAGCGGCAAGAAAAGATGTAACTGGCTTTAAGTTTGAATTTGATGTTGACTCTATGAAGAAAATTGGTCTTCATTATGATACTTTGACGGACCTCCACAAACAGCAAAGAGGATTTCCTTCTATTTATGTTTTAAAGATGACAAGCCCGATTAAAATAGTTTACTCAACGGATTCTGTAGTTGCGCCTTATCTGAAGAACAAGGTTTCTCTTCCGATAACGTTTGATAAAGGAGAATTTACACTAGTATATACAGGAGGTATGAAGGTTTCTAAAATTATTCCTCTTCAAAAGGATTAAATTGAATTGATCACAGCAAACTCTTGGCATTGTAAAGTAAATCTCATGATACCAGCAGAAAGTCTTGAACATAAAATTATTGGCATGTATGGGCATGGAATGAGCTTTCGCGATATTTCTGCTCATATCAAAGATATGTATGACATATCAGCCAGTACACCTTCTGCCATTACAGAAAAGGTTATTCCCCTTGTAAAAGAATGGCAGAACAGGCCTTTAGAGGCTATATATTGCATTGTTTGGCTGGATGCTATGTTCTACAAGGTGAAAGAGGATGGGCACATAAAAAGCCGCTGTGTTTACAATATTCTGGGGATAAATACTGAAGGACGTAAAGATCTACTAGGCATGTATGTTTCCGAAAGTGAAGGCGCCAACTTCTGGCTGGGTGTTTTGACCAATCTTCAACAACGTGGTGTCGCTGATATTCTGATCGCCTGCATAGACGGGTTAAAGGGGTTTGCTGAAGCAATAGCAACAATTTATCCTAAAACGGAAGTCTAGGCCTGTATTGTACATCAGATTCGTAGTTCACTCAAATATGTAGCTAGTAAGGATCAAAAACAGTTCACGTCAGATTTGAGGCCTGTTTATCAGTCGGCGAGTAAGGATGAGGCAGAGGGACAGTTGTTGGAGCTGGAAATGAAATGCGGTAAAAAATATACCGTTGTGCTTGAATCCTGGAATCGTCACTCGGATAAACTCAGTACTTTCTTCAAGTGCCCTGCAGCAATCCGCAAACTTATCTATACAACTAATACTATAGAAGGATTTCACAGACAGATTCGGAAAGTGACGAAAACCAAAGGCGCATTTACCTTGCATATGGCATTACTTAAACTCATTTATCTGGCTACGCTCAATATTCAAAAAAATGGACGCAACCACTTCAAAACTGGAGTATCACGGTATCACAGCTTTCAATTATATTCTCAATAGCCGCCAGTTTGTAAAAGCTATTACTTATCATGATTGGATGAGTATACAGAAAATACCTGCATGAGGACGAGAGTGCTAGCATTTATTTACTGTTTAGTAGCTCTTTTAGCATGTCTGTATTGACCGCCGAATGAAAAATTATCCTGTTACCTGATAAAGATATCACCTCCGCGAATGGAAGTGCAATATCTGGTATACTCGCCTTAGAAGGTGTCAGCTGAATGAAATGTTTTCGTCTGGGAATTTTTGCAGGAGTGGCAAACTGCTTCCTCCAGTTCTTGAGCATGGAGACCGTGATTCCATGATTATCACAAAACACTTGCATCTTTACGTTTGACTGGCTCCATTGCATCGCGATATTCTTCTTCTCCGATATTGTAAATGAACGTATCGTGGAATTAATGGATGGTTGCATACAGCGCATATTTAAACAACGCAAACATAAACCCTCAGACTTACATGCCGAAGATGCTGTCTACCGGAACCTTACCTATAAAACAACACCAGGTCACAAAAAGCTTAGAACGTCTTTTCGATAGATCAATCAAAGCAAAGGAGTTACTCCTAAGAGGTGAAATCGATGAAGACGACTTTTGCGCTATAAGGTCTGATTGTGAAACAAGGATCAACTCAATGGGCAACGATCTTCATCAGTTAGCACTGGGTATAATAGGCCTGCAAAAAGATATTGACAAAGAGGTGTCTCAACTTCTTTGTATGGATCAGCTCTTTTTGAAGCTGCCTTTTGAAAGAAAAGTAAAAATGACCAGGCTTATGTTAAAAGATAAGATTGTTCCAGGTGATAAAACATTCCAAAGTGCTTTAAATGAGATAGCCAATATAATGATTGGGACAAAGGTCTTTGGCCATAAAAAGTTAATGAAAATCCAGAAGAGCAAGTTTGTTCTGAATACGATGCGGAAAGCAAATATTTCTACAATGAGCTGATAAATGCTGCTGATTTCAAAGCCTCAAAGCGAGTTCGATGTTTGGGCAGAAATTTCCTCAAATATTAGCTTTTCTTAGGGATATGGCTTCATTGATTAATTTTCAGCAAACTGATGGGGCATCAAATTACCTACAGCCCTAATAAATAGTAGAGTTCGAGTCCCAAGAGGTCACCCTATTGGTACAAGAACTTCTTGCTAACAAAAAATTACGATAGATAAAGGAGTAGTAACCTGATTAATAATCTATTAAGGTTTAGCTGCAAAGTGTGAAGAGAGTTCGATCTGACAAACCCCCAATTTTTATTAGAACAACTGAGGCGAAATGGAAAAGCATAAAAACACTGAAATTCAATGGAAAATAAAAAAGCCTCAACTTACGTTGAAGCTTTTTTTTGTGACCCCAAGTATACGAAACTCGAACCAAATAGCAACCGAATTGACGGATTTATTTCATTTAGAAAGATAATGTGTTAAAATAACATCGAAAAAGTTCGAGGTGTCTGTTAGGTACAGCTTTAAATTTCTTATCCTCTCACGGGATCTTTATTACTAATTTGTCGTAATTTGTATAACTCATTATATCACAATGTAAAATTTCTGTATGGATAATTCCCCAAAAAGCATTTCAACATTGAAATGGCAGGATATTTCTATTCTGACTGATAACAATAACCGGCCTATATTGATACTCCTATTCCCCGATCAACAAGAGGCAAATAACATGTATCAAATATTGACTAAAAATGCTTTCAACCTAGAAGTATATATGGACAAATCAACAGGGACGCATGATTTAAAAATTCCCCTCACGGATACTGAATATGGAATTGGTCTTAAAAGTCCATTGACATTAGACAAATATCCACCATTGAAATTGCTGCACAATAAGCAAGTACTTGGAATAACATGTGGCTTTAATAGTAATGGACAGGTGTTATTCAATCAAAATATAATTCCTCTCGATGGAAATCAGGTAATATTAAATTAGCAGCCCCTTCAATCAAAAATTTGCCGAAACCTATTGATAATTTAGTTACAAGCCTCACTTATACAGAATTTGAAAGACTTGTTAGGGACTATGTAAGTGATTTGGGACAGCCGCTTAAAGATTTTGAAGTTACTCATAACGACAAAATTCCCACGGCAGATGGCACCTATCAAATTGATGTCAAGGCAACCTTTGAGGCATTGGGGTGTGACTTCCTTGTATTGATTGAATGTAAGCACTATAAAGAGCCTATTAAACGAGAGAAAGTACAAATCCTAAATGATAAATTAAGATCGATTGGAGCACAAAAGGGTATTATCTTCTCAACATCGACATTTCAGGCAGGAGCTATACAATATGCAGAGGCTCATGGAATAGCATTAATACACGTAATAGAAGGAAGATATACTTATGTAACAAAAGGACAGGAAAAGCAAGATTACAACCCTCCCCCTTGGGCTGACATTCCAAAGTACGTTGGGGTATTTCGTTTTAATGTTAACGAAACCGGTGACCGGTATTTTGAAAGTTATCTTTCAAAAAATTACATGGAGGATCTTGCATTTTTTCTCTTCGGAAAAACTACCTAATGCCTAATATATCTCCGGCTTGAAAAAAGGTAGCAAATCATATATTATTTAATCGAAATTCATTATCTATTAATTATTTGAAAAGTTGCTATGGCAACTTTTTCCACATATGTGGAAAAGTATTTTCCGTCCATAATTTTATTAGACCGTTTATCACTTAAATTTGTGTTGTATTTTTAATCTTTAAATCACAGATTTATGACTTACAAAAAGGCAACAAACGAAAGCACCTCTAAAAAGGTTGCAACTATTGCGAGTAACCTACTGCGCAATCCTAAGACACCAGCAGCAGTGAAAGCAGTTGCTGCTTCCGCTCTTACTCAAACTCAGAATAAGAGTAAGAAGAAGTAGGGGACTATTAGCCTAATGGGTTAGGCTTAAAATTGGTTATTGCATAAAAGTTGAACGGAGTAGTTCAAGGATTTCCCAACGCCTACGCCATCTTTCTTTCGAATTGTAAGACAGAATACGTTCAACAAGCAATACCTTTTTCATTGATCACTTGTATACCCCAGTATCTTTCCTCATTCATTTTCTCATCAACATATTCCTATCTAAATAACGCAGCTCTAGGAGAGTTATGTTATTTAGTTGTCCAAGAGCTACCTTATTCATATTAATTAGTATGACTTTCCGCCATCTGTTAGGAAAAATCTCTTAGCGTATGAAAAAATATCGGGCACCACTTCAGGAAGCAGAACAACAAGAGCTCAAACGTCTCTCATTAATCGACCTATCAGATTATAGCGAAGCCGATATCCGGGAGGAATTCCTGGTGGAAGTTTGTAAAATACTTGGATATAGAAAGGAAAAAGACTATAGCGTGTCCCGAGAAGAGAGTTTTCATCTTAATCCTTTGTTTCTATCTGTTGGTAGCAAAAGAATCAAGTTGGACTATTTATGCAGCCTTAGGAAACAGTATTTCTGGATAATGGATGCGAAGGATGGCCGGTGCGTCAACAAGAGCCTGCCACCTGTCATTGATAAATCCGAGGTAGCGCAAGCACACTTTTACGCTCTCCATCCGGAGATTAACTGTCGATATTTTGTAGTAAGCAACGGTTGGTACACGAATCTTTACGACAGGGATTTGTTAGACGAAGTCTGCACTCCGCTGGTATCGATCCCGCAGCGGGAGATAGCTAACCGGTTCATGGAATTAGACCAATATATTGGTGCTACGCAGATCTTGCCAATGATAAAGGCAAGATTGTTGGATCAAATTGAAAAAGTTTTTCAGTCCGAATACTTAATAGAGAGACATGATGAATTTGTCCAGCACGTCATAGAAAGGGCGGCTCGCGCCAAAGACATAGTTGAGAAGAAGAATCGGCTGACGCTTAATGGGCAGACAGATAACTCCCACTAGGAACTACTTTAAAAAGTGGAGATATTTCGCAGCTTGTATATACCGTTTTTTCTCAGCTACGGAATATTCATCAACAAAAAGTTGTGTCCAATATTATTATAGATCGAATAAAGGAGAATCATTTGGCACCATCCTCCGAATTTAATGAATTTCTTTTCTTTCGAAGATTGCTGCTGGACATTCCCTATCCCGTCCATCCCACCTATTATTCAGCTGTTCTCCACTTCCTCATACGTAAGGTTCCGGTAGACAGCATCTTCGGCATGTAAGTCTGAGGGTTTATGTTTGCGTTGTTTAAATATGCCCTGTATGCAACCAATCAATAATTCCACGATACGTTCATTTACAATATCGGAGAAGAAGAATATCGCGATGCAATGGAGCCAGTCAAACGTAAAGATGCAAGTGTTTTGTGATAATCATGGAATCACGGTCTCCATGCTCAAGAACTGGAGGAAGCAGTTTGCCACTCCTGCAAAAGTTCCCAGACGAAAACATTTCATTCAGCTGACACCTTCTAAGGCGAGTATACCAGATATTGCACTTCCATTCGCGGAGGTGATATCTTTATCAGGTAACAGGATAATTTTTCATTCGGCGGTCAATACAGACATGCTAAAAGAGCTACTAAACAGTAAATAAATGCTGGCACTCTCGTCCTCATGCAGGTATTTTCTATATACTCAGCCAATCATGATAAGTAATAGCTTTTACAAACTGGCGGCTATTGTCAATCAACAGATGCCTCTGGATCCTTTAACCGGAGATGTATATATTTTCTTTAACCGCAGAGCTACACATATCAAGCTACTTCAATGGCAGCAAGATGGATTTGCGATTTATTACAAGCGGCTTGAGAAGGGGACATTTGAGATTCCCAAACCAGGTGGCGTACAATCCTCGCTTACCTCTACACAATTGATGCTTATTCTGCAAGGCATTCAGATGGATAAAGTCCAGTACCGCAGGCGGTATTTTCGACAATCTGCCGATCATTAACATCGCGCTAACAAATAATTGATTTACATGTGATAACATTGCAATTGCAATGAGTACGTCAACAGAAGATAATGATTACAAACAGCTCTATGAGTCTGCCATCAACAAGGTTGAGCAGCTGCAGCATGAATTGAATCAGCTCAAGAAGATGATTTTCGGAGTTCGCCAGGAGCGATTTATTCCCGCAGATAAGAATCAACTGGCACTCGATATTCCAACAGAACAATCTGCTGCTGTTTGCAACGTGTTAGATGCAAAGAAGGTGACTTATGTGAAAGTTGTAAAACAAGATGCGACTCAATCCAGAGATAGCCGTCATACCATACCATCTCACTTACGAAGAGAAGATGTAATTATAGATCCAGACCATATACCAGCTGGTAGTAAACATATTGGCACCACTGAAACTGAAGTGCTGGAATACAAACCCGCTGAAATTTATGTAGTCCGTTACATCCGTAACAAGTACCTTCTCCCATCTGCGGATGAGACGTCGTCAAAAATTATTGTTGGAACTTTGCCAACATTACCAGTTGCAAAATCGATGATGGGGCCAGGCTTACTGGCTCAACTGGTTGTTGAGAAGATCTGCGATCATCTCCCCGTGCATCGCCAGCAACAACGTCTGGAAAGAGATGGCATAAAGCTACCATACTCAACGCTGAGTGATGGTTTTGCTAAGACAGCTGCGTTAATTACTCCTATTTACAGAGCGCTGGTAACAGAAGTACTCAACGCTGACTATTTGCAGGCTGATGAGACAGTGTGCCTTGAAGTAACATGAAAAGTTACATGCTGTTAGATTGATGGTGGCAGGCCCACCGTAAGGGATGACAGGCATACCTTACAAACCACCCTATGATGCTTTGGACGAAAGGAAAAGGTGTTGAGCGATAGGGGAAAAGGCAGAATTAATCTGTCAGGTAAGATTTAGTGAGCTGAACGAAAGTGAACTGCCATAGTAAAGTATCGATATCGCACTTATTCTGTCGAAAGCAGGTAACAGTTTCTTACCTACAAATTAAGTTTAGCGACAGTAACCTGGTGTTGGCTAGATGACAGGCGGTACATAGGTAGCAGGACACTAAATCAGGCGATTTAATGGAACAAGGGAATTTGTACAGGAGTGCAAAGGGAACAATTCAAGCGGAGACACCGCAAGGTTAAATACCAATATCCTGTACAGAGGCGGACTAAGTCGTAGTACTATTGAAGCTGCTGTAATGGCTGTGGAGGGAAGGGCTTAGCCAGATTAGTTTTATAAAACCAACAACAGTAAAATGGATGATTGATTATTATGAAACAAAGCAACATCCGGTGACCAAGAAAATGGTACTGGATGCTTACAAGAAAGTAAAGGAAAATAATGCAAGTGGTGGAATCGACGGAGAAAGTATAGAAGATTTTTCGATTGATGCGTCAAAGAATCTATATCGGATTTGGAACAGAATGACATCTGGATGTTATTACCCGCCAGTTGTGAAAAGCGTTGAAATTCCAAAGAAATCTGGCGGTGTGCGTATTCTTGGCATACCTACAATATCAGATCGCATAGCTCAACAGGTTGTGAAAAATTATCTTGAACCTATCGTGGAAGGCAGCTTCCATGAGGATAGTTATGGATATCGTCCCGGTAAGAATGCACATCAGGCCTTGGAGAAAGCCACTGCACGGTGTGGTTATTATAGTTGGGTGGTTGATATTGATATTCGAGCGTTTTTTGATAGTATAGATCACGAACTGTTGTTGAAGGCAATCGAGTGGTATACAAAAGAGAAATGGATTCTAATGTATATTAAGCGATGGCTTAAGGCTGGAATTATGTGTAACGGAGAAGTTAGACGTGGGGAAAAGGGCACTCCTCAGGGAGGAGTAATAAGCCCGCTACTAGCTAACATCTTCCTTCACTTTGTATTTGATAAATGGATGGAAAAGAATCACTCAAACATGCCTTTTGAACGGTATTGTGACGATGCAATTATACACTGTACGACAGAAAAACAGGCAAATTTCATCAAAGGTGCAATTACCAGGAGGATGATAGATTGTCAGTTGATGCTGAATGAGGAAAAGACGCGTATAGTTTATTGCAAAAATCATATACATACTGAAGCACATCGAAGTGTAAGCTTTGACTTTCTGGGTTATACTTTTCGACCATTAGGCAGACCAACTAAGAACGGCTGGAAACTTATGTATTTTCCGTGTATGAGTGACTCGTCTAAAAAAGCAGTTAGGCAAAAAGTGAGAGAGGTAGTAAGAAGACGTTTCCAAGGCACGATTTTGAACATCGCAAGGATACTAAACCCTAAAATCAGGGGATGGTATCAGTATTATTGTGTATACTCAAAGTGGACAACACATGGATTGTGGTACTGGCTAAATCTAAAATTGGTAAGATGGATAATGGAAAATAGAAAACTTGGAAAGGGACGGGCGCATATATGGCTTGTAAGAGTCTACGAAACCAATCCCCGATTATTTGAACACTGGTCATTTATTCGCCCATATTAATTGTATTGCTAATCTGGAAGCGCCGTGTGATGGGAGACTATCACGCACGGTGCTGTGAGAGGCTTGGGCTGAAATGCCCTTGCCTACTCGACTCGGTACCGGTGCTCGACAAGGATAAGAAAGGTAGCACTCATCGGGGGTATTACTGGCTCTATCAGGATAATATAAACAAGCTGCTTGTCTTTGATTATCAACCCGGACGTGGCCGGGAAGGACCCGCAGAAATGCTGAAAGATTTTTATGGTACGCTGCAAACAGACGCTTACTCTGCATATAATAGCATCGTTGATACCAATAATATAACATTGATCCACTGTCTTGCTCATGCAAGAAGGTACTTCTCTGACGCTATTTACAGCGACCGGGAAAGAGCAGAATATGTATTGGAACAGTTACAGCTCGTCTATCAGATTGAACGCGATAGCAGGGCGTTAAATCACGACAATGAAAAACGAGCAGCTTCAAGACAGAAGCACTCCTTACCTATACTGAAGAAATTAGGAAGCTGGATGGAAGACCAATACAAGCAGGTACTTCCACAAAGCCCGATAGGAAAAGCCCTTGCCTACAGTATAAAACGCTGGGATAAACTCTGTGCCTTCGTGTATGATGGAAAGCTACATCCAGATAATAACGCGGCTGAGAGATCTATAAGAGCGACTGTTATAGGCCGAAAGAATTACCTCTTTGCCGGGAGCCATGAATCAGCAAAGCGAATTGCAATGCTCTACAGCCTGATCGGAACCTGTAAACTACATAACATTAATCCCAGCCTTTGGCTAAAGGACGTTTTAACGGTCATTAACGACCATCCTATCAACAGAATCAAAGAGCTCCTACCTCATATCTGGATCACGAAGCAAAAGTAACGCTCCCCAAAATCACTACATAGGTGCTGTCTATCGGATACTTACCCTCATACAACTGAACGAGCAAGGCATTAGTACGGTTATATATACGGAGCGTAAGACTGAGACAATCTTATCTAAATGGATTGACACCTGCATTTTTCACCTATCGGACCGCATAGAGCTTAGGTATTTATGGGCATGTGAAAGGCTTGTTGCCAAAATAGCTAAACAGACAATTATTCTTACGCCATACTTACGGGAGAAAGTAACGACTATACTTGCCAGCGAGCTATTCTATATTCCGGAAGAAAAATTTGACCCTTGGGGGCCAGACCAGGCTGGAACTGTGATAAATATGGTTGAAACTGCATTAAATATTTATAGGTCAAGATTCTTAAACGTAAGTATCCGGTAGACAGCACCTATGTAATGAT
The DNA here is from genome assembly GCF_010093065.1 of Chitinophaga agri. Lineage (NCBI taxonomy): Bacteria > Pseudomonadati > Bacteroidota > Chitinophagia > Chitinophagales > Chitinophagaceae > Chitinophaga > Chitinophaga agri. Next base: position 480,347 of record NZ_CP048113.1, read on the forward strand.
TTTGGAGAGCGTTACTTTTGCTTCGTGATCCAGATATGAGGTAGGAGCTCTTTGATTCTGTTGATGGGATGGTCGTTAATGACCATTAAAACGTCCTTTAGCCAAAGGCTGGGATTAATGTTATGTAGTTTACAGGTTCCGATCAGGCTGTAGAGCATTGCAATTCGCTTTGCTGATTCATGGCTCCCGGCAAAGAGGTAATTCTTTCGGCCTATAACAGTCGCTCTTATAGATCTCTCAGCCGCGTTATTATCTGGATGTAGCTTTCCATCATACACGAAGGCACAGAGTTTATCCCAGCGTTTTATACTATAGGCAAGGGCTTTTCCTATCGGGCTTTGTGGAAGTACCTGCTTGTATTGGTCTTCCATCCAGCTTCCTAATTTCTTCAGTATAGGTAAGGAGTGCTTCTGTCTTGAAGCTGCTCGTTTTTCATTGTCGTGATTTAACGCCCTGCTATCGCGTTCAATCTGATAGACGAGCTGTAACTGTTCCAATACATATTCTGCTCTTTCTCGGTCGCTGTAAATAGCGTCAGAGAAGTACCTTCTTGCATGAGCAAGACAGTGGATCAATGTTATATTATTGGTATCAACAATGCTATTATATGCAGAGTAAGCGTCTGTTTGCAGCGTACCATAAAAATCTTTCAGCATTTCTGCGGGTCCTTCCCGGCCACGTCCGGGTTGATAATCAAAGACAAGCAGCTTGTTTATATTATCCTGATAGAGCCAGTAATACCCCCGATGAGTGCTACCTTTCTTATCCTTGTCGAGCACCGGTACCGATGTCTCATCAGCCTGCAAATAGTCAGCGTTGAGTACTTCTGTTACCAGCGCTCTGTAAATAGGAGTAATTAACGCAGCTGTCTTAGCAAAACCATCACTCAGCGTTGAGTATGGTAGCTTTATACCATCTCTTTCCAGACGTTGTTGCTGGCGATGCACGGGGAGATGATCGCAGATCTTCTCAACAACCAGTTGAGCCAGTAAGCCTGGCCCCATCATCGATTTTGCAACTGGTAATGTTGGCAAAGGTCCAACAATAATTTTTGACGACGTCTCATCCGCAGATGGGAGAAGGTACTTGTTACGGATGTAACGGACTACATAAATTTCAGCGGGTTTGTATTCCAGCACTTCAGTTTCAGTGGTGCCAATATGTTTACTACCAGCTGGTATATGGTCTGGATCTATAATTACATCTTCTCTTCGTAAGTGAGATGGTATGGTATGACGGCTATCTCTGGCTTGAGTCGCATCTTGTTTTACAACTTTCACATAAGTCACCTTCTTTGCATCTAACACGTTGCAAACAGCAGCAGATTGTTCTGTTGGAATATCGAGTGCCAGTTGATTCTTATCTGCGGGAATAAATCGCTCCTGACGAACTCCGAAAATCATCTTCTTGAGCTGATTCAATTCATGCTGCAGCTGCTCAACCTTGTTGATGGCAGACTCATAGAGCTGTTTGTAATCATTATCTTCTGCTGACGTACTCATTGCAATTGCAATGTTATCACATGTAAATCAATTATTTGTTAGCGCGATGTTAATGATCGGCAGATTGTCGAAAATACCGCCTGCGGTACTGGACTTTATCCATCTGAATGCCTTGCAGAATAAGCATCAATTGTGTAGAAGTAAGCGAAGACTGTACCCCACCTGGTTTGGGAATCTCAAATGTTCCCTTCTCAAGCCGCTTGTAATAAATCGCAAATCCATCTTGCTGCCATTGAAGTAGCTTGATATGTGTAGCTCTGCGGTTAAAGAAAATATAGACATCCCCGGTTAAAGGATCCAAATGCATCTGTTGATTGACAATAGCCGCCAGTTTGTAAAAGCTACTACTTATCATGATTGGCTGAGTATACAGAAAATACCTGCATGAGGACGAGAGTGCCAGCATTTATTTACTGTTTAGTAGCTCTTTTAGCATGTCTGTATTGACCGCCGAATGAAAAATTATCCTGTTACCTGATAAAGATATCACCTCCGCGAATGGAAGTGCAATATCTGGTATACTCGCCTTAGAAGGTGTCAGCTGAATGAAATGTTTTCGTCTGGGAACTTTTGCAGGAGTGGCAAACTGCTTCCTCCAGTTCTTGAGCATGGAGACCGTGATTCCATGATTATCACAAAACACTTGCATCTTTACGTTTGACTGGCTCCATTGCATCGCGATATTCTTCTTCTCCGATATTGTAAATGAACGTATCGTGGAATTATTGGATGATTGCATACAGGGCATATTTAAACAACGCAAACATAAACCCTCAGACTTACATGCCGAAGATGCTGTCTACCGGAACCTTACTCTTAAACAACTACTTTGACAGTCCTAATTTTAGGTTTAAAAGATCGCTAGCGGATCAAGAATATAAGGCACTACAGTGCAAATCATTGGAGTTAGATCAATTGGCTAAGGACGTGTATTCCGATATTAAACGCGAACTGGGTAATGAATGGAACGACTTACAATGGTATGATGCACTGCACTTTGATAAAATGGGAAGTGCAATATGTGATGTCCTTTTTTATAACGTAGGCACACTCCGTAATATAAACGAAAAACAACAAAAAAGATTGATTAAACTAGCTGAACTTGGATTTACAAATTATGCAGATCAGCTGTGTACTTCCTTAGGACTTCCTTTTGATCATCCGAAAGAGTTCCAGGATCCGGCTGTGGTAGAGGCTTTTTTTAATCCTTCCGTTCGGCAAGATGGCTAAAATATCAGATTAAATCACAACTTCTTAACCCAATTGTAGGAGCAGATAATAATTCATCATTATCATCACAAAGGCTAGATGTTTGATGATTTCAACTTACTCGAATATTAGGGTCTCCAAATAAATGTAGACATGCCCATGCTGGAGGACTAGGATATCTATCATATACCCTTTTATTAGCGTTAAATACCGCTTTGTCTATTGTCAATCCTTTATCCATGCATTCCAAGAACTCAGGAAGCCAATAACGCGGTATCGTGACATCTAATGCCCATACAGGAGCTATAATTGCGCCGTATCCCTTTGACATAAAAGTTTTTATTAAAGAAGTTATGCTATTTCGAAACATTTCTAAATCCATAGATCCAGAATGGCAAACGAAGAAAATTAATATTTTTCCGCTCCCTATAATTTCGTTGAGATTATGGGTCAGCTCTCCATTTTGATAAAAGACTTGAGTTTCTGAAATATTTTCTCCCCCATGAGAACATATAATATTAATGTCAGAACATAACGGAGCCTTTACCATTTTTGAGGTGTGAATATTAAACTTATGCTCATGAAGGGTATCTTCTATATTGCTAAATAAATAGTTTAAAGCCCAATCCCCGCTTTCAATTGGCACCCATATTGATCTTGAATACTCTTTTGTTAGTTTAAAACTTCCTTTGTTTTCTAAGTACCATTCCGTTGATAGAATGTTAGTTGTAGGATACTTTAATGAAACAAAGTCATAGTTAGCATCGAGATATAAATTATGAGGAAACCGTGATAGAATCATATCAATTACTAAATATACAGCAGAGGTCTCAGATATAAGTTGAATAGATATTGGCTTTATTTTATTTATTATGTCTTCCGACTGAGATAAGTATTCTTCTGGAAGAACTTCGCGCACTGAACCGAATTTATCTTTGACAGTATCTTCGAATTTTAGAGTACTACGAAATCTTGAGTCAGAAAGCTGGTTAACCATTTCTACGGTCCAAGCCAAATCGAAGAAAAAGAACTGCCTGTTAAATAGCGATAGTTGAACTAGAGCACCCTCGGATACACCAATCCAGATAATACAGCCATTATCATTATCTGAAAGCTCATTAGATAATTGGATAGAATCTTCGTATACAGAATAAATAAAATCTTCAAGGTTTGGTAGCTTCAGTGGTAGTTCGTATTCATTTTTTTGATTTTTAAAGACAAGACTGTAATCAGACTTTACAAGCATCGCCAATAAGAATCCCGAAAAATCCTTATTTCTGGCACTGGACTCAATGAGGCGAGTTGAAATATTTAATGCCATTTTATTGTCATATACAAAGTCTTTGGCGTTTCTTGTTTCCAGTAGTTTTATTAGAGATTCTCGTAGATATTTTTTTAGATCCGGGCCACCTTCAATAACATCCTTTTGTCGTTTTATCTTTTCTTCTGGTACTATTTGCTCAAAAACTGAGAGGTAAAATCCTAACCCATCAGAGCTAAAGTTAGCATTAGGATAGACACGTCTAATATTATAGAGAAGTAACAGCCAGGGTATAGTATCATTTACATCACCATTTAAATGATATTCTCTAAACTGATTTAAGTAATCTAATAATACCTCAGGTAGTTTTTCATCAGAAGTCAATAATAAACTGGTGAAATAGGTTTGTTTGATTCTATGTCCCTCGTCTTCATCGATATGAATCTTGGGGGGAAATAAGCTATATATAACCTTCACCCACCTATGAAGGCCAACATTTCTGAAGAATTTCATAGACTGCCACAGAAAAGTGGTTATATACTTTTCTTTAATTGAATTTTTCTTGCTAAGAACGGCCCCTAAACTGAGATTTGCGTATAATAATGCTGCATGTATGCTATTTGTATTAGAATAGAACCAATAAGCGTTATAAAACCCCCATTCAGGTAGGTGATCTTTAAAAGATGCGAGAATAACTTCTTCTGCTATATCTCGCCCCGCTTGAAAATATTCGGAAGTTGATAATCTATCGAACAACATGCTTATTATGAAATAAAACAATTCGACATTCCCAAGCGATAGAAGGAGTGATCTAGTTGCCGTTAGATTTAAAAGGTTATCTTTGATTAACTCCTCGTCCCAGTTTAAATTCTCTGCATCTTTTTGAAATTTTAGAATTGAAGTTATAACGGCGTCCTGTTTCTCTTCTAAGGAGAGCGTATTGAAGTCAATATTTGCTTCTGAAAGCCTCAATTGATTATCTTCCTTGAGTGCCGTCTCAATAGACAAAAAAAACTTTTTCAGAAAACTATCGCCCGTTGATTTTTCCATTATTGAGAGATCTAATTGTTCGAACTTTCCCAACAATATTTTTTTTAATTGGGCTACTAGGGTATCAATTCCAATAACAGTGGAAACATGACTATTTTCCTCCAATATTGTTAATATATAGGGACTGACATTTCTATAATTGTTGTAGTCATTACATTGATACAAGATTATAGTTTCATAAAGATTCATCAATTCATCTAAATTATCATAGTTCCCGTTAATACTGTCTAGTGTTATATTTCTATGAAATGTTTCAAGTATATTCTTTATCATAACGGATGAATTTATGTTGTCGAATTTTACGAAAATTCGAAATTACAAAAAAGGTTAAATGGAAAGATTTTCAGCGCCTTTAGCCTGTTCCCCAAAACCGAAATCTGTAGCCACCTCTTCAAAATAATTCATCGGGTTACCAGTCGGGTAGGTCTGTTCCATAAAGCGCATGAAAGAAAATTGTGCGGTAAGATAGGTCCAGGGGTTAGCTTTTTTAATAGCATCTTTTAATTCCTTCTTTTTACGATCATGGTACTCAGTAATTCTGTCTCGTAAGAAAAAGCGTTCAGATTTTAACCCTGGGTAATATCTAATAAAGAAATGTAGATGAATCAGTGTAAGTGGATGAATTTTTATGAAGGAAGATCGGTCATCCAAAATGATAGAATCAAATTGTTCATCAAGAAAAGTATTGACTCCTGAAATATCAAGGGATGGCTCTGTGTAGACAATTACAGGAAATATTCTGAATTTTCTGCCGACTGACTTGAGATAACGGATTTGATTTCTTAGCTGATATATACCCTTATTTTTTTCTCCTGCTAATTTCTTTTCACTGGCGAAATGGTCATATAGGAATTGCTCGAACCCTGTCGTATCGGCTCTATCCACTACCGTTCCATGTATTCTGGCAGATTTCACTTCAATGACAAATACATCTTTGTTATTTTGCATTATTAGAATGTCGGGATATTGGGGATCATCTTTATCTGTCTTGATTCTGTCGTGCCGATGCATGAATATTTGCCTGACCAACTGAAGCGTTATATACTCCTCAAAAAAATGTTTTCCGATTATCCCTAGGTACTCGTTGTAATTTTTTATACCATGATTTTTCCTCAATGAGGTGACTTTATAAAAATAATAAATGAGACTGATATCGGTTAAATTCGAGAAGAAATCAAAATCGAGTACAGCTACCCCTTCCGAAAAACGGTAAAAGGGCTGGTTGATCAGAGCAAAGGCCTCGCCGGAAAAAGCGCTGGCAGGTACGGCAGTAGGATCATAGATAAAAGGTTCGAGCACGCGTTCCAAAGTCTCATCGACTATGCAATATCGAGGCTGCCTATCCTGTTCATAGCCGGTATAAGAAGATATAATAGTTTGCAGGAACACGAAATAAAAATTATAGGGAGACGCTACACCGAATGCATCGGCAAATTCATTTAAAAGGGTTTCGCCATATCGCTCTCCCACAAAACGAAAGAATAAAAAAGCCTTGAATGCATTAACTCCATACATGTTGATTTTCTTCCTGGCGAATTCCTGCTGAAATAGTTCCATCTTCCACAGGTGAGTTATTGACAATAAATTTTTATTATCTGCACGGTTGTAATAAGTGTCATTAATGGCAAGGACTGCATCGAACAACTCCATTTGCAAGAGCGCCTCCCCCTCTTCATTGATCCTGTCCTGATCATTTATTGGCCTGTAATGGGCGATAAGTTTCGCCATAAGGCTAACAATAGCCTGCGAAGTAAAGATAGCAGCATGCCTCCCTTCCTGAGTCAAGCGTATTTTGATCAACCGTTCATAGATCGATCTGTTCATTCTGTTAAATACAAGGCGGAATGTGTCGTGATCAATTTGATTGGGGGTACCGTCGCTCTCAAAGATAATCGCATTTATTCTTGAAAGCATGATAATCAACACGTCTGTAGGGTATTTTAAAAGCTGTTCAATTGGATCTATAGGCTTGACCCTGTTGTAAAACTGGCGATAATCCAACACTCCAAATATGGTGAACGTATGGTTTTGGGCTCTGGAATACGGCTTAATGTTTTTCATATAATGTATAGTGTAATGCGTTAAACCATACCATAAGATATCGTATAGTTTGTCAACCAGGTAAAGAAAATGAGCCGGGGAATGAAGACTTCTATTTCAATTCAAGGAAGCAAAATTAGAAAGCCTAATTCAGAAGACCCCCATAATTTAAATCATGAAATCTCTGACTGGATTTCTACGGTAAATGATGACACTTTTAAGTAAACAGGGTAAATATAGAACATCGGAGTTCGAAGAGAGGTCGATATTCTACGTTTAAAATTCTCAATTTCGTACAAATCTCCAACATTTCAACCAGAGCCGGAAATAATCCGTTATTCGCGCTCGTTGCGGATCTAATGAGTACTTCCTACAAAAAAAGCCCGACTTCTATTCCAAGCCAGGTTTTTGTGCCCCTAAACTATGGGAAACTTGAACCAGATTGTTGATTATTTAACGCAATTATGCGATATGGAGTTTAATAGACAACGAATATAGAAAACGAGGAGCTAAGTTAGGAAGTTAATGAGAATCTCATATTAAATAGGCTTAATCAAATACAATCTACTTTAATTATAAGTGGAATTTTGCCCAATTAGATATCGCAAATTAAAAAGAACCCGGCCGGGACTCGAACCCGCTTGAAGGTTGATAATGAAGATAATGCATGAAATGCTAGAAAACAAAAACGCTCCAAGTCTTTGAACTTGAAGCGTTTAATTTCCAGTGATCCCGCTGGGACTCGAACCCAGGACCCATACATTAAAAGTGTATTGCTCTACCAACTGAGCTACGGAATCATTCCCTAAGGGAGCGCAAAGGTAATAAAATGATTTAAAAAACAAAATATATTCCTAAAATTTCTAACCTGCCAGATGTATTCAACTAAAAGGCATTTTATACAAACAAAAAAAAATGAGGCTGACCATTACAGTCAGCCCCTGATATCCCGGATGTATATCATTAAAACTTGAACGTCACACTACCAGTAACGCGGGTAGGATTCTGTGCTGCCAGACGATAAGACCAGTATTTCTCATTGGTCAGATTATCCACCTTCAACCCGATCCTGTATGCTGGCTTATCATAGAAGACAGCCGCATCCAACACCGTATAGGAAGGGATGCTGAATTTGAACGCAGTGGTATTGGTCTGATAGTACTCGCTCGCATAAATACCGCCAAAACCGAAGCCAAGTCCTTTAGCAGTTCCCGAGGCCACACGATAACTGATCCACAGGTTGGCTACTTTGTCAGGACCGGCAGTAGTCGGTCTAAGGCCTTCTACAGCAGCATTGGCTTTAGTGAATTTGCTGTCATTGTAGGTATAACCAGCGATGATGTTCAGCCCCTTTATCGGGTTGGCGATCACTTCCACTTCATATCCTTTGCTTAGCTGTGTACCATCCTGGATGGAATAGGTAGCATGCTCCGGATCATCACGTGTAACGTTGGTGACAGAAATATTATAGTAGCTTAATGTTGCACTTATTTTGCTGAGGTCGAATTTCACCCCGCCTTCCCATTGATTGGCCTGTGTAGGCTTAAAAGTATTTCCTTCAAAATCAGATCCCGAAACGTTGTTAAAGCCGTTCATATAGTTGCCGAAAACGGAGATCTTGTCTTTCAGCACCTGGTATACTGCGCCGAATTTCGGTGACAGGGCGGTCTGATTGTAGTTGCCAGCCGTTGAGTCCAGGGCAGGGTAATAAGTTCCTTTGTTCATGTACCGGTCCACACGCAGACTGGCCATTACCAGCAACTTATCAGTGATATTGAGGACATCAGATACATAGGCGCTGTAAGTCTCTTCTCTTCCGGCTACATAGTTGGAAAAAGTAGCATTCGCAAACAGCGGTTTTACCTTCTCGAGTGTAAAGTTGTTATATGCTGTCCCTGGTTTTCTGACATCAATAGGAGTCAGGTTTACCGTAGCGTCGTTACGGGTGGATCGCAGGCTGTAGAAATCCAGACCAGCGACAATCCTGTTCCTTAATCCGCCGATTTTGAAGTCGCCGATGAAGTTCTGCTGAATATCAGTTCCGTAATAGGGAAATTCCTGGTTAGTGACAGCCTGACGTAAAGACGTGTCGGATGTCATGGTCAGCTGTACGACGTTTCCATCAGAAGAAGAGCGTGTACGGGAAACGATTGTCTGTGAAGTCCAGCTTTTTGAAAGTATATATTTCGCCTGTGCAAAGATGTTATACTGCTGACTGGAATAGGTGATGGTATTGTTTGCAAAGGAAAGCCTGTAGGGAATATGTAAGTCCGTAATGCTTTTTGCGGTTCCTTTTGTATAAGGTGCCAGCCGGGTAGGAGAGGTCGCTTTGTTCAAACTGAACTCAACGTCCAGGGAAAGGGTCAGCCTGTCATTCACCGCATAGGAGAAACTGGGGGCTATCAGAAAACTCCGGGTGAAGCCGGCATCCTGGAAGCTGTTCTCACTATGGAGAGCCGTATTGACCCTCAGTAAAGCTGTCTTCTCTTTATTCAGTGGCGAATTAATATCCATCGTCAGGCGGTTCAGGTTCCAGCTTCCACCGGAGTAGGAAATTTCCCCCATAAAATTTTCGAAAGGCTTTTTGGTGACCCTGTTAAACAGCCCCCCGAAAGAGGATACCGTGCTACCAAAGAGCGTCGCGGATGGCCCTTTGATCACCTCAATACGCTCAAGGTTTACCGGATCGATCGTCGTGTAGGTGAAACTGCTTACGCCGTTACGAACCAGCTGAGGCGTCGGAAAACCTCTGGAAATGAAGGTGGTTCTACCCTGGTTCCTTACTTCAGCGACACCAGCGCCCGGCACATTCTTAAAAGCACTGTTGTAATCTGTGATCAGCTGCTCTTTCATTAGTTCTTTACTCACAACGGTATAAACCTGCGGATTTTCCATGTTGCTCAGCGGCATTTTAGAAACATCCACGCTTTCTTTTCTGCCGAAACGGTTCCCTCCACTGGTCACGACTACTTCTTCCAGCTTTTGGGAGGAAGCACTTAGCAGGATCTTAATATAATTTTCCCGGCCTTCTTCCGCTTTTACGACTACAACAACAGGGTCCAGGCCGATGAGTGATGCTTTCAGATGATAGGTGCCCACCGGAATGTTTTTGAATGTAAACAGACCGTTTTCATTGGTAATAGCCCCTTTGGATAGTTCCTGTATAATCACAGTGACTCCCGGAGCGGGTTCTCCATTATTGGTCATAACAAGACCAGAAATGCCTGTTGGCTTGTCATCTATATCATTTCCATAGATGGCAGATACATTAAATAAGAAGAATGCTAGTATTAGCGCAAGTCCCGAAATTCGGCTCCCCCGATACATTCCCATAAAACAAAGTTAAATTAGGCTGCAAAAGTGCACAGGTCGGTGGAAATATCAGCTATCGAAAGCGGAAATTATTTTATCAGATTGGGAAATTTTCTCTATTTGTTTGTTGTAAAGCCCGTCATGGGCTGGTTCACATAACGGTTATAAACGTGTCTGGCCTACTGCCAGGCCGCACGCGTTTAACCGGAGTTCCTTACATTTAAGTACAGTAAAAACACATGCTATGAGGAAACTGATCTATGGTATCAATATCAGTCTGGATGGTTGCTGCGATCACACCAGATTCGGTGGTGGAGCGGATGTACATGATTATTTCAGAGCGCTGCTGGAGGGTGTGGACATGGTCATTTACGGACGGAAAACCTATGAACTGATGGTGCCTTTCTGGCCCGAGGTGGCGCGAACACAATCAATGGATAAGACGGGAAATGCCTTTGCCGATGTGTTTGCGGGTCTCAGCAGGGTCCTGGTGTCGAAAACCGTCAATAGCGTAGCGGATGACCAGACAACCATCATCCGTGATAATGTAAGGGAGGAAATCCTGAAGCTGAAACAGCAACCTGGTAAAGGCATTTCTACAGGAGGAATAGCATTGCCTGCACAGTTGATAGAATGGGGATTGGTAGACGAGTTCCACATGGTCGTTCATCCCGTAATGGTAGGACAGGGGCGGCGTTTGTTTACTGAAATGCATCTACCGGAAAACCTGGATTTACAGTTAGTGGCTTCACATGCATTCAGTAGTGGCTGCGTGGCACTCCGGTATGAGAAGCTGAACTTTTACACAAAGTAAAATGGACCGTACAACAAAATGCGGGGGGGGAAAATGTCCTTCCTTTGTAGGGACAAAATGAATGATATGAAAACAGTTAAGAGTGTTTATGTCAATGGGAAATTTTCTACCCCCCATGGTACAGCGTCAACAACAGTTATAAGTCCTTTGAATGGTCAGGCGATCGCGGAAATTACCTACGCCGACCAGGTAGATACCATGCATGCCATCAGGGCAGCGGCCGATGCGTTGCCTGCATATAGTAAGACAACGGTCGAACAACGTTCCGCATACCTGAAAGCGATCCATGACGAAATTCTTAAGCGGATAGATGACCTGGTCAACGCTACTATTGTAGAATATGGGGCTGCCAGGGAACGTGCCAGATGGGCGAACGTGATTGCCGCAACCACCTTCCTGGACGGCATAAAGGTCCTTGAAAATTATCCATTTACGATCAGGGTGAATGAGAGTACTGTGATAAAAGAACCTGTAGGTGTGGCTGCATTATTTACGCCATGGAATGCCACCGCGGGTGCAATAGCGCTGAAAGTTGCCGCAGCACTGGCAGCAGGGTGTACGATCGTCCTGAAGCCCAGTGAATTTTGCCCATGGCAGGCAGAGATCATTATGGAATGTATTGATGCCGCAGGACTTCCTGCCGGTGTTGTAAACATGGTCAACGGCAGCGGTGAGGTGATCACAGAGGCCATTATGGCCAGTCCGGAAGTAACCAAGATCTCCTTTACCGGATCCACAATAGTAGGTAAGATCCTGGCAAAACGCGCCGTCGATACCATGAAAAGAGTGACCCTGGAGCTGGGAGGAAAGTCAGCGAATATTATTTTAGCAGATGCCGATCTGCAGACGGCTGTTCCAATGGCATTACAGGCGGCTTTTATGAACAACGGACAGGCCTGTATAGCTGGTAGCCGGTTGTTTGTACCGGCCTCTAAACTGGAAGAGGTAAAGCAGCTACTCGTTACAGCTGCTGAGAATTTCACAGTAGGAGATCCCCGGGAGGGCGATTACAAATTAGGCCCTCTGGCCAATAAAAGACAGTTTGAACGTATCCAGCAATATATTCAGATCGGCCTGGACGAAGGTGCGGAACTGTTAGTAGGAGGACCAGGACATCCTGAAGGATTATCAGAAGGATATTATGTCCGGCCAACTGTTTTCACCGGTGTAAGCAACGATATGCGTATCGCAAGAGAGGAGATTTTTGGCCCCGTATTATCTGTTATCAGCTACAATGCCGAACAAGAAGCTATTGAAATGGCCAATGATTCAGAGTACGGCCTGATGGCCTATATCAGCTCGGGAGATCCTGCTCATGCAAAGGAACTCGCCAAAGAACTGAAAACGGGTAGGGTACTGATAAACACACTTAAACATGATTCGATGGCGCCATTTGGAGGGTATAAAAGTTCTGGTATAGGCAGGGAGAACGGAGGGATCGGACTGGAAGAATTCCTCGAGATCAAAACGCTCATCAGCTGATCTTAAGAGATGTATTTAATGAAAGAGGTATCATAATTACCGGTTCGACAGTAACCGGCGAATATGATACCTCTTCTTATTGAAATATTTCAGGTAGTCACAAGAAAAGTTTATCAGCTGCGTATAGCCCTTTCCCCGGTATCAGCCAGCTGATACAACTAACGTGTAGGTTCTTACCGGAGCCGGCATTATGAAGCGCCCCTTGAGCCGGCATTTCTGATATCTGTTGGCAGCAACACACACATTTTTTATATTATATACTACTTAATAATATTTAAATATTTGGCGGATACGTTTGAGCTTTAAATTTTTTTGCCCTAGTTTGTGATCCCAACTGTATTAATAAAGAATTGTCGTCTAGAACAGCATATGAGGAAATTGAGCTGATTTCCGCCTTCCAACTGGGGGATAGAAAAGCTTTACACCAGGTATACGCCTTATTTCAGCAACCACTCTGTTATTTCACAGAGCAGCTGGTAGCGGACACTATGGCCGCTGAGGATATTGTTTCAGAATGTTTTATCAGCGCCTTTCAGCGAAAAGAGGACTTCCCCTCACTGGGGCAACTCAGGTCCTTCCTGTTCACCGCAGCTAAAAATGCCGCACTTAATTATATAAAGGCACAGAAGCGTCATGATGATATCCATCATTCAATAGAACATGGTGCTGATCGTTTCTCAATAGATGTAGAGAATGCCTATATCAAAGCAGAGGTCTTACAGCTTATTTCGGGGGAAATAGAAAAGCTGCCTCCACAATGCAGACAAGTAGTACGCCTGGCTATTATAGAAGGGAAAAGCGCACCCGAAATTGCCGCCGAATTAAATATGGCTTATCAGACAGTGCTGAACCAAAAAGCCAAAGGTGTCGCATTATTGCGGAATGCTGTCCTTAAAAATAAGTTACTTTCCCTGCCCATGCTCGCGCTGGCCTTGAATATGCTGCAGCGGTAAAAAAAAATAAAAAAAATTAAGATAGACCGGTATATAAGGTAGAGTTAGTTGTTTTAGTAGTATAGCATGACAGAGAAGAATCATTATATAGCCGCATTAATCGTTAAGTATCTTGATAACAGCCTGAACGAAGCTGAGCAGAAAGAGCTGACCGAATGGATCAATGCAGAAGAACACCACCGTGATCTCTTTACAGAGATGACCGATCCTCAGCAACTGACCACTCATCTGCAACAGTTCTATGCCTATGATTCAGAAAAGATCAGCCAGAAAATAAGTCAGCATATTCCTGCATTTAACGACGCACCTGCTGGTATACGTACCATCTATTTCAGAAAATGGGGATGGGCCGCAGCTGCCGCCCTGCTTTTATTGGGCGGTGCCTATTACTGGACATCCCGTGTGCACAATAAACCAGCTGTCATCGCTTCTCTGCCTGTTAATATAGAGCCTGGAAAACAAGGCGCTATCCTCACCTTGGCAGATGGCCGGGAAGTAGTGCTGGATAGCCTGCATAACGGTATCGTGGCTAGCCAGAGCGGGGCCTCCATCGTACTGTCGGAGGGTCAGTTGGTATACGATCCGACTGTTGCCGGAAATATGGAAATGCAGTATAATAAAATGACGACACCAGCGGGCAGACAGTTCCATGTAACATTACCCGATGGTACCAACGTGTGGCTGAACGCTGCCAGCTCCATCCGTTTTCCGACCAGCTTTCCTGGTAATGAAAGAAGGGTGGAGGTCACAGGAGAAGTATACTTCGATGTAGTAAAGAATGCAAACAAGCCCTTTATTGTAGCAGTTAAAGATAAGATCGATATAGAAGTTTTAGGGACTACATTCAATGTGAATGCATACGAGAATGAGCGCTCTATCCGTGCTACGCTGATTGACGGAAGCATCAGGGTAGGAGTAGTATCAACCGATCATAGAAAAGCTGTAACGCTGCAGCATGGCCAACAGGCAAGCATTAAAGAACAGTTGATCACCATAGCCGATCATCAGGATCCGGAGAAGATATTAGCCTGGAAAAATGGCTTGTTCAACTTCGACGGCGCAACCCTGGAAGAGGTCATGCGTGACCTGGAACGATGGTATGATATAGAAGTAGTATATGAGAACGGTATTCCCAATTCAGATAAGTTTATCGGGGAAATGACCAGGCAAATTGCCTTAACGGATCTATTGGATATTTTAAAGAGGTTTCAGGTCGATTTTAGGGTAGAGGGACGTAAACTAATCGTACTAAACAAGTAAACTTTCAGGCCTATGCCAACAATGTACTAATGACCGGATTATTCCGGTCCGGATGATTATTGCCAAAAACTAACCAGTAAAAAAAACGTCACGGATTGCGGCCGTGACGTTTAACATGACCTGGTTAGTGCAAAAAATGTCGTTACGATTCACATTTATTAACAACCAAATCTGATGCAATTTATGCAAAAAAAACGCTATTGGCCACCCGATTGCCGGGTAACAAGAGCCAGTCTAACCAAAATCTATCTGGCGATGAAACTAACAGCTGTATTATTAATTACTGTCATCCTGCAGGCGGCCGCTACAGGCCATGCACAAACCGTCTCTATATCGGGTAAAACTATACCTTATAAACAAGTATTTTCTGCCATCAAGCAGCAAACTGGATACGTTGTGTTCAGTAATACAAACACCATCAGCGAAACAGCCACGATAACGGTTTCGGCTACGGATATGCCATTAACGGCATTCCTGGACGAAATGCTGAAGGATCTGCCCGTTACCTACCTGATTAAGGATAAAACTATTGTACTGTCACGCAAGGCCGCTGAATTGCCGGCCCCTAACACTATCACCGGTGTGATCCATGCCACTACCGGAGAACTGCTGTCAGGTGTGTCAGTGAGAATTAAGAATACGGTTAACGGTACCATCACCAACAGCAATGGTACCTTTTACTTTAACCACCTTCCTGAAAATGCCGTGATCCAGATTTCCATGCTGGGATTCGAATCACTCGAAATTGCCGTGCAGAAATCTGCCAACGGATATTCTGCCTATACTGTCAATAAAGCCCAGGCAGGCTCCCTGCTGGTAACAGAAGGTAATAACCTGTTGCTGAATATCACCCTGAACAGAAAGGAGTTTGAAATGAATAACGTTGTTATTACAGGGTACATGAACGTCAACAAGGGTAACTATGTGGGTGCAGTATACTCCGTAAGAGCCGATGATATAAAAGTTGCCGGCGAAACCTCGATAGATCAGATGTTGCAGGGTGTTGTTCCCGGTATGTCCGTTATTACACAAACCGGCCAGGTAGGCGGTAGTCCTAAGATCCGTATCCGTGGTACTTCCACCATCCTGGGTAACCAGGAGCCGCTTTGGGTGGTAGATGGTATTATTCAGCGTGACCCGCTTCCGATCCCTAATGGTAATGGTTCTCTCGCCGGTGATGCCACAGAACTCAGACTGATCGCATCCAACGCTATCGCCTGGCTGAATCCGAATGATATCGAGAGCATCACTGTATTAAAAGATGCGTCAGCGACCGCCATCTATGGTTCGCAGGCTGCAAACGGGGTGATCGTTCTTACTACGAAAAAAGCACGCCCGGGCCAGCTGGCTGTTTCCTATTCTAACAGCCTGTCCGTTGGTCAGCGTCCTAACTATGGTATGTATGATCTGATGAACTCTCAGGAACTGATGCAGTTCTCCAAAGAGGTGTACGCAAACCGTGACAGCTATACCAACACGGTTTTACCCATTGGTTATGGTCAGCTTATCCAGCAGTTACAGAACAAGGAAATAGACTATCCTACCTACGTGGCGAAATACAGAAAGATGGAAAATCAGAACACTGACTGGTTTAAACTGCTGTTCCGGAATTCATTTAACCAAAACCATAGTATCAGTATTTCCGGCGGAACGGAAAAGATCATGAACAGAACTTCCTTCAACATGCAGCAGCAGAAAGGGGAAGCTAAAGGAAATGACCTTAGTACTTTCTCCGCTTCCTCCAATACCACACTGAAATTCGGTAAGAAACTGACGGTTAACTTACTGCTGAATGGTACTGTTCGTACCACCCATGGTTTTGCGTATGGTGTGGATCCATTTGAATATGCCTACAAGACTGCCAGGACCATTCCTATGTACAACGATGACGGCACCTTCTTCTACCATGAGAAACTGACATCTAAAGGTGGTAGTACGGTGTATCCGAATAAATTGTCCTACCTGTACAATATCCAGAATGAATTGGACAATACAAGCAACAGGAATAATACCACCACACTGGGATCAACGATTGATGTACGTTATCAGCTGGCCAAAGGGCTGGAATACCAGGGTCTCCTGGCTTATACTTCTGCCACTTCCAGTATAAAATCCTATGCTACCGAGCTCTCTAATTTTATTGCTCAATACAGGGGATATGAATTCGGTACCGTATCATCCAACAGTCCGGAGGAGCTGTCCAGCCGTCTGCCTTTCGGTGGACTGGCCCAGCTGGAGAGTGCTTCCAACAGAGGATATACTTTAAGGAACGCCCTTATTTACAACCGTCTGTTCGGACAGGCACATAATGTGACCCTGCAGGGTGGTATAGAAGCCAGATCCGCTCTGCTGGAAGGAAACACCAACAGCCGTTACGGATATCTGCATTACAGAGGTGAGACGTATGCTCCGGTACCATTGAGACCAGTATTCCTCGGTAACACCGGCGCTGATGATCTGAATGAAGACATGCGACTGAACTCCAAGATCGTCAACCAGGAAAGTAATTTCCTGAGTGAATATTTCTCTGCAGTATATGCGTATGACGCCCGGTATATTTTCAACTTCAACGCGCGCCTCGATGCTTCCAACCGCTTTGGTCAGGATAAGAACAAACGCTTCCAGCCTACCTGGTCACTGGGTGGTAGATGGCGCCTGGCGAATGAGAAATTCCTGAACCGCAGCAAATGGCTCAACGCGCTGGACCTGTCAGCTACCTATGGTTACCAGGGAAATGCTGTTGAAGCGGTATCGCCATACCTCATTGCTACTGACGGCGGACTGAATAGCCAGTTCAAA
Organism: Chitinophaga agri; assembly: GCF_010093065.1. NCBI lineage: Bacteria > Pseudomonadati > Bacteroidota > Chitinophagia > Chitinophagales > Chitinophagaceae > Chitinophaga > Chitinophaga agri. The sequence goes on from NZ_CP048113.1 coordinate 498,029, forward strand.
CAATACACACTTAATATCAAATCGCTGCCCTATCCTGATCTGGGATGGGAGAAAACGAAGACCTGGAACCTGGGTATAGATGTAGCCCTGTGGAACGGCCGATTCAATGCCACTGCCAACTACTTCAGAAAGACAAGTAACGTACTGGCTTCCCACCAGATACCTGTTGAAAACGGTATGAGCGCAGCCACCGTTTTTGGTTCCCAGATGGAGAACGAAGGGTACGACCTGCTGGTGAGTTTTACGCCTGTTAAAACGAAGGACTTTACCTGGCAGATATCTGCCAATACCGGTCTGGCGAGAAACAAAGTGAAGCAGAATGAACGGGTGAACATGCTGGGTGACTATCTGAGCGGTCAGGCGATCGTGAATGGGGAAGCCTATTCCACCTTCTACTCGTATTCATATGCTGGACTGAACCACAATACCGGTATCCCTATGTTTAACTATATGGATATTAAACCAACTGCCAATGATCTTGAGTATCTCGTGAAGTCCGGTAAGATGGAGCCTGATTTTTCTGGTGGTGCCAACACCATGTTAAGATATAAGAATATCACCTTCTATGCGCAGTTTGCAATGGCATTTGGCGCCAGCAAGCGTATACCTGCGTTTTATAATGCCAGTGGTGCACCAACGCCTGAACAGAACGTACCACGTATCCTGAAGGAACGCTGGCAGCATCCGGGCGATGAAGTAAATACCGATGTGCCGGTGATCCCTCCGGGAAATCCGCGCTATTATGAACTCAGACTGCCGCAGCTGAATGCCGCAACTGTACTGACACCATACACGATGTATAACTCATCCGATTATATGGTAGGCAACGCGGATTTCATCCGTTGCCGCCAGGTATCGCTGAACTATGAATTTGCGCAGTCAGTTGTAGAAAGGATACATATTAAACGTCTGAGCACAGCGCTTAGCCTGACCAATCCTTTCCTGATCACTTTCGACAAGAAATGGAGAGGGTACGATCCGGAAACAGCCGGCTGGCCTGCACGCAGAATGGCGTCCCTTTCATTTAACATGACACTCTAACATTAAAGCGAATGAAACGTAAGTTATTTTTAATAGCCGGTTTGGCCGGTTTGCTTACCTTAAGCAGTTGTACGAAATTTTTAGAGGAGAAATCGCAGAGTGACGTGATCCCGAAAACGGCTACCGATTTCAGAGAACTATTGATAGGATCCGGGTATATGACAAATAACGAGCCTATGAAGTATCTCTATCTCATGGACGATGATGTCGATTTTTTCCTGGAATATGCTAATGATCCATCCTACGTCGTGGGATCTTATGATGCGAAACAGAATTTTCTCTGGTATAGCTGGCAACCTAAACTTGCTGATATGGATGGTATGGGCGTCCTTATCGCGGAAGATCCTTCTGTGACCACCTATGCACAGTATTACGCCAAAATTATGGGTTGTAATGCCGTGCTGGAGAATATAGACAAGGCCATAGGTACCCAGTCAGAAAAAGACCGCGTAAAAGCAGAAGCACTGGCGGTGCGCGCCATGTATTATTTCCGGCTTGCTAATCTTTATGGAGAACCATATAACTATAATGCCAAATCACTTTGTGTTCCGTTAAAGCTGACCTCCGGTATTGTCTCGAGTCCAATGTCACAGGCCACTGTTGAAGAGGTGTATGCACAGGTAGTCGGCGACCTGCAGAAAGCCGCCGCCCTGATGGACCCGCTGCCGATCATGCGCAAAGACTTTCATATCAATCAGCCGGCTATTCATATCCTGCTATCACGCGTGTTCCTTTACATGGAGAACTGGAAGGAAAGTGTAGCAGAAGCGAACAAGGTTTTTGAACAGGGGGGCAAGATTACGGACATGACTACGCTGGATACCAAGTCTGGTAGCTGGCTGAATTATAATAATGCGGAAGTAGAATGGGTGTTTGGTGGTAATACACAGGCCAATCAGAACACTTATGCACCTGCAGCCCGGTTCCTTGCTACATATGACACAGAGGATGCAAGGTACAGAATAGGTTTTTCCTTATCTAGTACAGGTGTAAATCTTGTATCCAAACTTCCTTTCGTAGTCGATCTGGGACAAGCCATGCGCTCATCAGAAGCGTTACTGAACAGGGCAGAGGCAAATGTACAGCTGGGCGAACTCGGTGCTGCATTAAAGGACCTGAACGATCTGAGACGTAAACGTATCCAGGGTTATACTGATGAGAATATTGCTGATAAGGCTACGCTGTTGCAGGCGGTAAGAGACGAGCGCCGCAAGGAATTCGCTTACGAATGCTTCCGTTGGTTCGACCTGCGTCGTTACGGTATGCCTGAAATCTCTCACCGGTATCAGCATGACCTCGGAGAAAATGTAGTACACTACAAGCTCACTAAAGCTGACCCGATGTATGTACTGCCATTCCCTACAAGTGTAATATTGAAAAATTCAGGACTTAAACAGAACCCATCTGGTCAGATGCCTGACAGAATTGGACAATAATATTACTAACAAGCAATTCATCTTCTATGAAGTATATAATTATTATCACCGGTCTTTGCTGCATGGCGCTGTTCTCCTGTAAGAAAGACACAGCCATCGGTCCGGCTACCGATGTACCGGCTGACTATATTCTGCCACAGGGTGATGCACCGGCCGATGCCAATGAGAAGATCCTGTCTCTCTATAATACATACGGCTCCTATTTCCTGTACAACTTTACCCAGAAGGATTTCCTCTGGGTGCCATCTACAGGTGGATCCAATTCTAAAATAGATACCGCGGTGCTGGGTAATCCCGCATACACCATGGATATGCTGAACTTTCTTCATGATATATGGCTGAAGTTCCTTCCGGAAGACTTTAAGAAAAATCAGGGCATTCCATATCGTGTAATGATGGCGGATACGATCAAACAATATCGTGTAGGATATCCTCCAGGAAGAGAATACCTGTATTTTGACTATAAGATAGTAGGCAAGTCCATCACCTTCGCCGGTATGAATGCGTCGCTTCGTACCATGACCCCGGCCAGCAAGGTGGCAAAGAGAAATGCGCTGATAGGCGTTATCTGGAACTACTATATCCAGAATAAGATACTGGACGTGCCGGATTCATTCTATGATATCAGCGATTATGTTACCTATCCGGCTTCTCCGATAAATGCGTCTAATCCTGCGAATGTTGATGCATTCAGACAAAGAGGATTTATGCCGGTATCCTATCTGCCTAATGGAAATCCATCGGAATGGTACTATGGCACTTATTCCTGGCCGCAGGCGAAGAGCAACGATATTGCCACCTATATCACGGCCATCCTTACGCGCACTGATGAGCAGATGGCGTCATACCTTGCTTATCCTGTGATCAAACAGAAATTTGACTTACTCGTGAACTACTATAAGTCCAGATACAATATTGACGTACGCGCAATTGCGAACGCCACCTATTGATACCTGATCCTTCCGCCTGTCCGGGGTTTTAGCCCCGGGCAACCGGAAGACCGGTACGCTCCACATCCTTATTTGTACTGGTAATAGTGTAAGCAACGCTTACGCCCGCTAAATTATTTATTAGATAATCCGTAATGCATGGAAAATACCATCGTAAAAGTTGAAAACTTGTCTCACCGTTATGCATCACAGTGGGCGGTCAGAGATATAAATTTTGAGATCAGCAGCCAGGGAGTTGTGGGACTACTGGGTTCCAACGGAGCTGGTAAATCTACCACAATGAATATCATTTGTGGCGTATTAAAACAATCGAAAGGCGAAGTGTTTATCGATGGTATCAATCTGAAAGACGATCCTGTAGCGGCGAAACGCAATATTGGTTTTATGCCGCAAAAGCTGCCCCTTTACCTCGACTTTACAGTGGAAGAATACCTGACCTATTGCGCTGAACTCCGGATGGTTGAGAAAGGCCAGATAGCAAAGTCGGTGAAAGATGTGCTGGAAAGATGCGGAGTGGCCCATTTCAGAGAACGCCTCCTGCGTAACCTCTCCGGTGGTTATCAGCAACGTGTTGGTATCGCACAGGCTATTGTTCATAACCCAAAGTTCGTGGTACTCGATGAACCTACCAACGGACTGGACCCCAATCAGATCCTGGAGGTGCGTAATCTGATCAAGCAGATCGCGCTTGACCGTGCTGTATTGCTTTCCACGCATATTCTTACAGAGGTACAGGCTACCTGCAGAGAGATCAAAATGATCGAAGAAGGACAGATGGTATTTTCGGGTTCCCTGGAGATGTTCGATAACTACATAGAACCTAACACCCTCGTAGTAACGCTGGACACTCCTCCGGTAAGCGATGCCCTCATGAGCGTGGAAGGTATCAGATCAGTAGAGCAGATCGCTCCCTACCGTTACCGCCTGGGGTATGATGGCGAGAAGAGAACCGCGCAACGCTTTGCTGCTGCCAGTGTGAACCAGGACTGGGGACTGATGGAACTGGTGATAGAGAAAAGTTCGCTGGATGAAGTGTTCGCCAGATTGTCGAAGAAAAACAATAAGTAAAATCTGATAACAAGATATTAAATGAGACGTATTTTTAAGATCGCCAAGGCGGAATTGTTCACCTTGTTTTATTCGCCGATTGCCTGGATGATACTGGTGGTTTTCGCCTTTCAGACCGGAATGTCCTTTGTTGAACATCTGCAGGAGATCGTTCGTGCAAAGAATGTAGGTTTTGGTAACGCCTTTATCACTGCCAGCATATTTTCAGGTAATCTTGGTTTGTTCACGACCGTGCAGGGCTATCTCTATCTCTATATCCCGTTGCTGACCATGGGGCTGATGAGCCGTGAACTGAGCAGCGGTTCCATTAAATTATTATATTCATCACCTGTTACCTCCGCACAGATCATTTATGGAAAATTCACTGCCATGATGCTCTATAGCCTCATGCTGATCGGTATATTGCTGGTATATGTAGTGATAGGCATGTGTACGGTGGAACACTTCGATCTGCCTTCTGTATTTTCAGGTTTATTATCCCTGTACCTACTGATGTGCGCATACGCTGCTATCGGGCTGTTTATGTCCTGTCTCACTTCCTACCAGGTGGTGGCTGCATTGGGTACGCTGGTATTACTGGCTGCACTCAGTTACATGAACAAAGTATGGCAGGACATTAATTTTGTTCGTGACATTACCTATTGGCTGTCTATTTCTGGTCGTTGTAACGAAATGATCGGTGGATTGATCTGTAGTGAAGATGTGCTGTATTTTGTTATCGTTATTGCCATGTTCCTGACCCTGAGCATTCAGAAACTGCAGGCTGGCCGTACGCATGCATCCTTCGCGACCGTATGGAGTAAATACTCATTGGTGGTGTTCCTGGCGATGCTGCTGGGTTATGTTACCTCCCGCCCGGTATTTATGGCCTATTACGATACGACAGAGACCAAACGTAATACACTGACGCCTAACAGCCAGGCTATTATGGCCAAGCTCGATGGTGATCTGACGATCACTACCTATGTGAACCTGCTTGATAGAGAATATTATCATGGTATTCCAAGCCAGGTGAATGAAGATAAAGAGCGGTTAAAACAATATATCCGTTTCAAACCAGAGACGAAACTGAAATACGTTTATTACTACGATAAACCGACTAATAATCCACGCCTTGATTTTGTTTATAAAGATAAAACGCTCGCTGAAATGGCGAACAAGGAGGCTGAGATCCGTGAACTTGATATCAATATGTTCCTCACACCTGAACAGATCAAAAAGCAGATCAATCTGGAAGATGAGGGCAATACCTTCGTTCGTTTGGTAGAAAGAGGAAATGGACAGAAAGCATGGCTGAGGATCTACGACGACATGATGAAGTTTCCTGATGAAGGAGAAGTTTCTGCCATGTTCAAGAGGATGGTCATGAAGCTGCCTAAGATCGGTTTCCTGCAGGGACAGGGAGAAAGAAGCATAGAAGGAGACAGAATGAAGGACTACACACTCTTCTCATCTGTAAAAACCTTCCGTTATGCACTCACCAACCAGGGTTGCGATGTAGTTTCACTGGACCTGACGGGCGATAAGGAAATCCCGAAAGGAATCGACATCATTGTCATTTCAGATATGAAAGAGGCCATGGATACTGCCACAAAGAAGAAACTCGATGCCTACATCGCCAGCGGTGGTAATCTCGCTATCTCCCTGAAGCCCGGTTCTCCTATCATGGAATCTTTCATCGCTCAGTTTGGTGTAAAGACAATTCCTGGTCAGCTGGTGCAGCCTAAACTGGACGTGGCAGCCAACGTTGTAATGGCAGTACCTACTGCCGCTGCTGAGAAAGTTGCGCCTATATTCAGCATGATGCGTGAACAACGTAAGTATGTAGGTATGGTGAAAAGTGCCGGTCTGATATTTAGTCCTGAAAAAGGGTTTACGGCAGTACCTGTATTACAAACTGTCGATACCATGAAAACATGGAATGAACTGCAGACGATCGATTTCGTGAATGATTCTGCTTCATTGGATGCAGCGTCAGGAGAGAAGGCAGACAGCTTTGTAACTGCCTATGCACTATCAAGAAAGGTAGGTGATAAAGAACAGCGTATTATGATACTGGGAGATGCCGACTGTATCAGCAATGGTGGTATGAACCCGCCGATCAGACGTTACGGTGCTTCTAACTTCTCGCTGATCCCGGGTATGTTCCATTGGTTATCTTATGGCACTGTTCCGGTAGATGTAAGCCGCCCACGTTCTTCTGATAACGATATTACTCTTACCAAAGAGGGAGTGAAAATGCTGAAATACCTGCTGATGTGGGCGATCCCTGGCATCCTCATAATTGGTAGCACCATCTTATTGATCAGAAGAAAAAGAAAATAAAATAGTTGCTGGTATGAGCTTAATGACGGATAAACAAACGCTGACTGATCTGAACATCTTCGGCAAAAGCGGTACAAATGGTGGCATCTATGCCATCTTTGACCGCACGCATACCCGGGGAGGATCAGCGCTGCTGGAAGAAATGTTCCGCAATCCATTGTCGGAAGCAGCTGCAATTAACGCACGTAGTACAACCATTCGTTCTTTCGGGACCGCCGGCGTATCTTTCCCTTACGATGCCGTGTGGTTCGATGGGGCCGAACAGTACCTGCAGCATACAGATGAACGTAGCCGGTTGAGTGATCAACAGGATAATCTGGGTAGAAAACTGAATCAGCTGATAGCCGGTGATAATGCCTATAAAGCCATTGAGAAAGGAGTAGAGTGCCTGATCGCTATTTTACAGACAACCCTCCGGTTCGCGGATAGTGTCCGTCAGCAGATGGCAGCAACGCCGTACAGTGAAGAACTGACAGCGATAGAGCAATTGCTGAAAGAAGCGGAACTACAGTCGCTGTTACACGAGCCAGCCAAACATAAATTACCTTTTGCCAAAGTAGCGGAGTATGATAAAATACTCCGCTTCCGGCAACGGGAGGTGATGAAACGGCTGTTATACCTGTTGTATCAGACGGACGTTTATATATCGGTCGCGCGTATCGCGGCAGAGAAAAAGTTCGCTTTCCCCAATGCCCTTCCCCGGGAACAGCAAACGGTGCTGCTGGAAGATTTTTATCATCCTTCGTTAACGACACCTGTCACCAATACTATTACCATCACTCCTTCCAGCAACGTGATATTCCTGACAGGGGCCAATATGGCAGGGAAATCTACGTTCATGAAGGCCCTGGGCATCTGTATGTACCTCGGGCAGATGGGCTTCCCCGTACCTGCTTCCAGGATGGAGTTTTCCGTGCGGGATGGTATATTCACGACCATCAACCTTCCCGATAACCTGAGTATGGGTGCCAGCCACTTTTATGCAGAAGTGCTCCGCATCAAGAATGTAGCGCGGGAACTTAGCCGGGATAAATATCTCTTCGTCATCTTCGATGAATTATTCCGTGGTACAAATGTAAAGGATGCGCATGAGGCAACGATCGCTGTTACCAGTGCCATTGCCCGCAGAAAGAACTGCATGTTCATGGTGTCCACACACATCATTGAAGCCGGGGAAGTGCTCAGGGCACAATGTGAAAATATCAACTTCGTATTCCTGCCCACATTAATGGATGGTAACAAGCCCGTATATACGCATAAACTGCAATCAGGCATTACGGCTGACAGACACGGGATGGTCATTATCAGAAATGAAGGTATCCTCGATATATTGGCCAGAAAAAAAACAGTAAAGACGAACACATGAGTTTTATTGCAGACAAACAAACGTTAGACGATCTGTCCTTGTTAGGCAAATTTAATCCTGGTTCAGTTTTCAGTATTTTCAATAAAGTGAAGACCCGGGGGGCAGAGAAGCTACTGGATGCCATGTTCCTTCATCCGCTGTCAGACGTGGAAGCGATCAACAACAGAAGCGCGATCTTTCTTTATTTCAATGATCATCCTACCGGTTTCCCTTTTGATGATAAGCAGCTGGAACGTATGGAGTCCTATCTGGACGAAGGCGGAGATGGCAGCTATCTCCTGGCCCTCTGGGAGTTGAGCAGGAAGAAGATCGCGGCACTACTGGTCAGAGATGATACCTATGAACTGGCTTTAACAGGTATAGACAGTAGCATCGCCATATTGGAAGCCTGTGAACAGCTCCTCCGGCAACTGGAGAAAGAAGGCCGCGATAAAGATCAGCCATGGAAGAAATGGTCAGACATTGTACGGACCATTATTACTGACGTGCGATACAAACAGCTTAACAGCTCTTCCCGGTCCCTGTTGGATAATGTACGGCTACATCACATGCTAACAGGTACATTTCGCGGTCAGCTGAAAATGCTGCTGGAACTGATCTATGAAACGGATCTGTATATAGCCGTAGCCGGTGTGGCCAGGGCCAAAGGATTTTCTTATGCACAGGCATTGCCGAAAGACCGGAACAAGCTGGAAGCAAAAGGACTGAGACATCCCGGGCTTGATAAAGGTGTTGCCAACTCCCTGTTCTTTAATACAGCAACGAATGTATTATTCCTCACAGGCGCCAATATGGCAGGTAAGTCAACCCTGATGAAATCTACGGGTATCCTTCTTTACCTGGCACATATGGGATTTCCCGTGGCCGCAACCGATGTACAATTCTCCCTCCTGGACGGTATCTATTCCTCCGTGAACGTTCCTGATGATCTGAATAAAGGATATAGCCACTTCTACGCGGAAGTGCTGCGGGTGAAAAAAGTGGCGGAAGAAGTAGCGACCGGTAAATCCTTATTTATCATCTTTGATGAACTGTTTAAAGGAACAAATGTAAAAGATGCCTATGATGCAACACTCGCTGTTACAGAAGCATTTACCAATTTTACAAATTGTTTTTTTATCATTTCAACACATATCTTTGAAGTTGGACATGCCCTGAATAATGGTGGTTCACAGATCTCTTTCGAGTTCCTGCCTACTATTATGCAGAACAATGTCCCTCAGTATACATACAAGCTGCAAAAAGGTATAACCACCGACAGACAAGGTATGATCATTATTGAGAATGAAGGAATATTGAATATGTTATAGATCAGTATTGATCCCTGAGGGGAGATGTTACATCAAAAACCAAACATTATGCACTATCGCCATTGGGCTACCATGGGACTAATGCTCCTATTGGCAAATGGGAAATCAGCATTTGCCCAACACCAAAATCAATCTATACCGCCGGATACTGCTGTACGCACAGGAAAGTTACCAAACGGATTCACCTATTACATCCGGAGGAATGAAGAGCCACAGAAAAGGGCACTGTTCTACCTGGTCAATAAAGTGGGTTCTATCCTGGAGGATGAAGATCAGTTAGGACTGGCGCATTTCATGGAACACATGAACTTCAACGGTACTACCCATTTTAAAAAGAACGACCTGATCGACTACCTGCAGAAGGCCGGTGTAAGATTTGGTGCTGATCTGAATGCCTATACCTCTTTTGATGAAACTGTATACCAGCTGCCTATCCCGACAGATAACCCTGCGATGGTAGGCAAGGGACTCAATATCATGCGTGACTGGGCACAGGAAGCGATCCTCGATCCTGGAGACGTGGACAAGGAACGCGGTGTTATCCTCGAAGAAAAACGTTTAAAGGAGGGGGTTGGCGCCAGGATGCAGCAACAAACCCTGCCCGTGATGTTAAATCATTCACGATATGCTTTCAGGGAACCTATCGGCACGGACAGTATTCTAAAGAACTTCCCGGTAGCCGCCATCCACAGGTTTTATAAAGACTGGTACAGGCCTAATCTGCAGGCGCTGATCGTGGTAGGCGACGTCAATGTAGACGCTGTCGAAAAGCAGATCAGGAAGCAGTTTGCCGATCTGAAAAATCCTGCCAGTGAACGTCCCCGTCCGGAATACAAAATTGAGCTGACCGGGCAAAACCAATTCAGGTCGATCACCGATCCGGAGATCACGGCAACTGAACTGGAGATGCTGATCAAGCATGAAGGCAGCACGATCAAAACGACTACTGACTATAAGAATGCTATTCAGAAAGCCTTGTTCAATCAGATGCTGAGTCGCAGACTGGGCGAGTTGAGTCAGCAGCCTAATCTGCCCTTCCTCGGAGTGAAAGCAGGTGTTGGCGATCTGTTTGGTGGTCTGGATCAGTTCTCCTACTCGGTTACTGCGAAGCCAGGTAAATTACCGGAAGCTTTTGCCACTACCTGGCAACTGATCGAGCAGGTAAAACGCGATGGCTTTACCCAGGCGGAACTCGACAGAGCGAAACTCAGTTATGCAACTGCTATGGAATCGGCTAAGAAGGAAAAGAGTAAAACACCTTCCAGCAGCTACGTTTCCGAATACCAGCAACTGTTCCTCCAGGGCGCTGCCACTCCCGGCTTTGACTGGGAATATGATTTTGTGAAAGCGACACTACCTGGTATCACACTGAACGATATCAAAGAAGTGGCTACTCATTACATCACCGCCACAAACAGAGACATCTTCCTGTCCGCTCCTGAAAAGGAAAAAGCGAATCTTCCTGATTCTGCTGCTGTAGACGCATGGTTCAGCAAGATGGCGACTATGGCTATTCAGCCATACAGCGATGTAGCAACCGGCAACGTGTTGCTGAAAAATATCCCAGCTGGTGGAAAGGTCGTTTCCCGTTCTACTGTGGCGGCACTTGATATGCAACAGCTGACTTTAAGTAACGGAGTGAAGGTGTGGCTGAAACCCACCAGCTATACGAATGACCAGATCCAGTTCATGTCATTTGCACCGGGTGGTATCAACAAATATCCGAACGAAGAATTCCCTACAGCTGCCAATACGGTCGGTATCATCGGTGGTAGCGGACTGGGTGACTATTCCCCTGTTCAGTTATCCAGGATGCTGAATGGTAAGGCAGTTTCTGTAGGTGCCTATATCGGTGGCCGTAGCCAGGGTGTAACAGGCGGTTGCAGGTCTGAAGACCTGGAGACTGCATTACAGCTCATTTACATGCGCTATACTGCTCCCCGTAAAGACACCGTGTTATTTGAAAACGCTATTGCCAGATCCAGAGAAGCAGTCAGGAACAAGTACGATGATCCGGATAACGTGTTCAGGGATACTGTCACCACCGTATTGGGCGGATATAACTATCGTACAAGTCCGGTTACACTGGAAAGACTTGATAGTATCAGTCTTGATAAAGCATTGGCTATCTATAAAGACCGCTTCGCGGATGCTTCACAGGCGAATTTTGTCTTTGTGGGCAATTTTAACACAGATAGCATTCAGCCACTGCTGGAGCGTTACCTGGGAGCGTTACCTGCTTTAAACCTGAACGAAAAAGCTGTTACCCTTCATTCGGAGGTACCTAAAGGTAAACTGGTGAAGGTTGTGGAAAAGGGTAAAGGTAATAAGGCGACTGTACTGCTGGTCTATAATGGCGATTGCGCCTATAGTGCTGAAGAAAGTCTGCAATTACAGGCATTGACAGAAGTACTGCAATACAGACTGCTGGAGAGCCTGAGAGAGAAAGCAGGAGAGGTGTATACACCTTCTGCTCAGGGCAGCATGGTGAAAGAGCCAGATCCGCGTTTTGCCATCAACGTGTCTTTCGGTTGTGCGCCGGAACACGTGGAGCACCTGGTGGGACTGGTAGGAGAGGACATTGCCAATCTGCAAAAACACGGCGCTACCAGTGATGAACTGGTGAAATTTAAGGCCGGCTATAGAAAGCAGGTAGAGTTGCAGGTAAAGAGCAATGAATTCTGGTTGCAATATATAGCGGGTAAGCTCGAGAGAAACGAAGAACTGCAACCTGTGCCTGATGTGGAAAAGCGATTGAAACAGGTTACCAGTAAGTCGCTGAGGTCAGCTGCCGGAAGGTATCTGAGCGGAGAGAATGTGATCCGTTTTGTATCACTGCCTGAAAAAAATAATCAATAATAACCAGTACCTGGTTCACGTTATCTATCCCTATGATCACCTAAGTCCGGCTTCGTCATGGAGCCGGGCTTTTTTATAGTTTGTCCCGCCGGTGCAGTCGTGTGCTGATCACTGGCTACTGTTGCAGTTGTATGAGTGATGCCTTCAGAATAAGAATGGTCTTCTCCATTTCATCGTTATCCAGGTGTCCAAATCCGATTCGCAGTGCGGTCACTTCTTTATTCTGATACAGCAGCGTTCTTGGAATGAACAGGTTGTTTTTCTCACATTGTTTCTTTAACCGCATCAGGTTTACCGGCTTTTTGAAAGATAGCCAGAATGCAAGTCCTCCTGTTGGTTGGCGGAACTCGATCCAGTCTCCCAGTTGTTTCTCCAGTAGTGCCGACATGAGGTCCCGCCGTTCTTTATATATTTTCAGTGAGCGTTTCATATGCCGCTGGATAGCACCTTCCTCTATCATTTCTCCCAACGCCTGCTCAATCATCACGTCTCCCTGGCGGTCTATAATGCCCAGGTATTTGCGCATTTCCACCATCAGGTTCTCCGGAGCAACGACGAATCCCGTCCGGAACCCCGGTGCGAGCGACTTACCAAATGAGCTTACATAAATGACCATCCCTGCTGTGTCTACAGTGGCCAGGGGTAACAGGGGCTGTTTGTCATAGTGAAAGTCATAGTCATGATCATCCTCTACGATCACGAAGCCGTATTTTTTTGATAGTTCCAGTAGCGCCATACGTCTCCGGGCACTTAAACTGACCGTTGTCGGATAATGATGCTGGGGCGTGACATACACCAACCGGATGGGATGGGACTTACATAGCTCGTTCAGGGCTTCTGTATTCAGCCCTTCATCATCGGTGGGGATGGTCAGTACCTGGTTACTGGATTTCTGAAAGATCATATTGGCAGCAAAATAACTGGGAGAGCCGACCACTACGTAATCGCCCTGACGAAGAATGATCTCGGAAATGATAAACAGGCTCATTTCAATACTACGGGTGATCAGCAGATTGTTGATAGATATCTTGAATCCACGTGACAGCCGGAGGTACCGTGACAGCTGCTCCTTAAAATACCGGCTCCCTTCCTGGTTGTAATAACTCATTTTCTTCCAGTTGCTTTTACGCTTCATATTGGCGCTATATGAACGGGAAAGGTCATCTATCTGTGTGAGCCGGATGTCAGGAACGCCGTCATTGAACACATAGTCACAGGGTGCATAGTCAAACGGGTTGTCCAAAAGAGCGGTAGTGGCAAAGGTGAAACCGGTTGTAGCCGGGTATCCACCGCTTTCTGCCGGCCGGCCTTTCACTTTAGGTAACCGGGGCATGACAACGGCGCCCTTGTTGGGTTTGATCTCTATCCAGCCCTGCGCATACAGCTCTTCATACACGGCAGTGATGGTATTACGATGTACCTTTAACAATTCGCTCAGACTTCTGCTGCCAGGCAATTTTGTCCCTGGCAATAATATGCCGGATTGGATCGCCTGCATCAACTGATTGGCTATTTGGATATAAATAGCAATGTGGGAAGACCGCTCTATCTGGATAAAACTCTTATATGGAACCTCAACCGGACTATTCATAATATTAAAACTGGCACCTGTAAACCTACCGGCAAGGTATTAAATTTGGCCGAAAACAGGTATTCCGCTCCCTGTCAATCAGAATAAAATATAAAATGAGGAAAATGAAGGAAGCAACAGCACTACGTCATGACTGGACCAAGGAAGAACTAATGGCCATTTACAACAGGCCATTGTTAACGCTGATATACGATGCCGCATCCGTACACCGGGAATGGCACAAGGCTGACGAAGTGCAGATATCGACGTTATTATCGGTGAAAACCGGTGGTTGTCCTGAAGATTGTTCCTATTGTGGTCAGGCTGCCCGCTATCAGACCGGCATCAAGGTACAGGCCCTGCTACCCACCGAAACCGTGCTCGCTCATGCCCGTAAGGCAAAAGAGAATGGCGCCTCCCGTTTTTGTATGGCTGCTGCCTGGCGGGAGGTAAGGGATAACAGTGATTTTGACCGTATTATTGACATGGTAAAGGGCGTCAATGACATGGACCTGGAAGTGTGCTGTACCCTCGGCATGCTGACGGAGCACCAGGCAAATCGCCTGAAAGAGGCCGGTCTGTACGCCTATAACCATAACCTGGATACTTCCGAGGACTATTATAACGAGATCATATCTACCAGAAAGTTCGATAACCGTATTAAAACCATCGATAATGTTCGTAAAGCCGGACTAACCGTCTGCTCGGGCGGTATTATCGGTTTGGGCGAATCTCATATGGACCGTATATCCATGCTGCTCACACTGGCCAACATGGAAAAACACCCTGAATCCGTGCCTATTAATGCACTGGCCAGGGTAAAAGGTACTCCGCTGGAGAACAACCCTAAAGTAGACATCTGGGATATGGTACGTATGATCGCTACTGCACGTATCGCTATGCCTGCGTCTATGGTGCGCCTTAGTGCCGGCCGTATCGAAATGACAGAGGTGGAACAGGGCTGGTGCTTCATGGCGGGGGCCAACTCCATCTTCACCGGTGAAAGGGAAACACTGTTGGTGACCCCTAACCCTGGCGTATCTGACGATTTACAGATGCTGCAAAACCTGGGCTTAAAACCAATGGTAAAGGAAACAGCAACAGCCGGAACTGCCTGCTAACATTCGAGCTCTCCCCATAAAAGTAACAAGGGATGCTACCGGAAGGGAGCATCCCTTCGTTTGTATTAACAGATATTCTTAGAAAGCAAAGTGTACAAATGGTTAGTGAATTTTGAACCATATTTCTGATGGAATATTTTTTAAATTTGATGAATGTTGAAGAACATAAGCATGCGAATTGCCATATCAGCACTTGAGAAGCATTTTACTGAATAAGCCTGAAGCAACTAATGGTATATAAAAAAGTAAAACCTCACAAAGAATTAGCGCCCTTTATTCATTTTTATTGGGAACTGAACGGAAACGAATCTGAGAAACAATGGGAGCGGGTTTTTCCGGACGGCTGTGCAGGCATTATATTGAACTTAGGGAATAAATGTCTGACAGATAATGGGGGACTTTCAATGGAATCCGGGAAAACTTACGTGGTGGGTGCAATGAATGTTTTCAAGGACAGCTTCATTGATAACGATACACATTTAGTTGGGGTATGTCTGAAACCGGCAACTTTTGCTAATTTCTATAGTTATGCTTCGCAGAATGAGTTGACAAATAACACTGTCGAATTAGAAAGATCCAACTCGTTTAATATTGATAAGGCATGTGAAAATCTATTCCATTATTTTGATGGTTTTTATTCTGAAAGAATAAAAACAAAAACCAATCAATTGCATGCTGTCATTAACGATATACATTGCTCGAAAGGAACAATCAGCGTTTACGACCTGGCGAAAAAAAATTTTATAACCGTAAGACAGCTGGAGCGGAATTTTAAAAAGTTCATCGGACTGTCTCCAAAAGAATATGCGGGTATTATCCGTTTTCAGCATGCTTTGTCTCTGATCAAAGATTCGAAGCAAACCCGCAGTTTGTTCGATATAGCTCTTGAATGTGGCTATTATGATCATTCACATCTTAGTCTTGAAATCAAACGAAATACAGGGCTTTCACCATCGTTACTTTAATTTGTCGCATTTTTACAAAGTACCAGTGGAAGCGTAAATGTAAATTTGCGTAAACATTGAACTTCAAAACAAATGCGAAAAATTTCACTTTTCATTGCTATGAGCTTAGACGGTTATATTGCCAAACCCAATGACGATCTAAGCTTTTTGAAATTAGTAGAAAAAGAAGGAGAGGATTATGGCTATGCGGAATTTACATCCCAAATTGATACCGTAATTATTGGCAGAAGGACCTATGACTATGTAGTTAACGAAATCGGGCCATCTCATTATGATAACGGACAGCGAGATGTTTATGTCATTACAAGAACGGAGAGACCGCCAATAGGCAGAACGATTTTTTATACAGGTGACTTAACCGAACTTGTTGACCGTTTAAAATCAGAAAATGGTAAAAATATCTATTGCGATGGGGGAGCAGAAGTAATCAATGAGCTATTAAAGCACGACTTAATAGACGATTTTGTTATCTCGGTTATTCCGGTTCTGGTAGGTAGCGGGACAAGACTTTTCAAAGACGGAATACCTGAGCAGCCCCTGGAATTTATTACGGCAAAAGCATTTGATACCGGACTGACGCAACTGCATTACAAGCGTAAAAGGTAGAAAACAAACTGCTGAGTAGCTACTTAATACGCGGATAGTACCTGTTCTAAATAGCAGTGGAAACTTCTGTTGACGACAGAAGTTTCCACTGCTATCTTGTCAATTTGCATTGATTTACAGGCAGAAATCCCCTGTAGGTAAGTGCAGTTAGCACCATTACCAACCCGGTATCTATAATTAAAATAATATAACGTAATCTGCTGATTATTAATCCTTTTATTTTTTTAGTGTTTTTTTGAGTCGGTTGCCGGTGGTCCAGGGATATCTTTTTCGTCCTGATCTGGCGCCTGAATTTATATACCGCTTGGCCGTCGCTAGTTCGTCGCTTGTTCGTCGCTTGTAGCTCCGGACTATAAGGCGACCATAAAGGGGGTAAATTGGCCTTCGCAGATTTCCGTTGAGCAAATCCTCCGGAAAAGTTATCTTAGCCGCCAAAATTTACTAGAAATGAAAGGCAGTGATATCAGCTACAAAGTGACGCTAACGCAATCTGAAAAAGAAGTTATCTGGACACCAAAAAAGGGTACCATACTGGAGCTCTGCGAATCAGTGGGCGTAGATCCGGATTTCAGTTGCAGAACGGGTACCTGTACCACCTGTGAGGCAAAGCTTCTTAAAGGAACCACCGAATATGAGACAGAGCCTTATATGGAACCGACGAACGGAAACATCCTCATCTGCTGCTCAATACCCACTTCCGACATTGAAATAGCATTATAAGGAAGCGATGTGATCATATAGCTGCCGGTAAATATGTGTTTACCATATTTACCGGCAGCATAAAGAAGTAGCGGCGACTAACATCATTCTGCGCCATCCATCTGTGCCCGCTTGATCGCGTAATTTCCCACATTCCTCCCTACAACCAATCCCACCTGGCAATCGCTTTTATCATAATGCAGTCCGCCGAGAAACCTCGACCTGGCCGCTTCTTCCGCCATTGCATCATAGGCTGCCGCTCTCTCGGGAATAAGGTGCCCCAGTAGCCTGGACGCCGCCCCGCTGAATGTGGAATGCCCTGATATATAGGAAGGGAAATTCGGTACACCCGTCAGGGACTTAATATTGGGGTTCATCTGACTGGGTCGCGGATTAAAATAGAAATACTTGGTATCCCAGCAAACGATCGCCGCGTCCATTTCTGCCATCGCCAGTAAGGCAATATTACGTGCCCAGCGGACCTCGCTATAGTTTTTGGTAAGGAAGTCTTCCGCAGCAATGGACATCCAGTGTCCGGTCGGCGTGTAGGTGCCCACACCATCCGACCAGAAATGTATGATCCGTATGTTCTCCCGTGTCGGGCGTGAGGTCTGTGTATATACTTCCTCCACTTCTCGTTTCATCTCATCACCGGACGTAGAAGGTGGTGGACCGGGGCGTAAGGCGATGACCGTCAGTGAGTCGAAGAGGAAGGGCTTTACCTTGCCATATAAAGGCAGCATCGGCGGACGTTTAGGTGTTTCCAGGCTTTGCCACGGTGTTTCTCCCTTCGCCATACAATCATCTTCCAGTTGCTTCCATAAGGCAGGCGTACCACCCGCTGCACCAGCCCGGTCGCCTCTTGCTCTGGCAACAAATTTCTGGGCCACTGCCTTGCCTAATGCTTCCCCGGCTTCGATATCACTACGGACATTGGCGCCGGCAATCATACGTGCCAGCTTCTGCTCTTCCGCTTTCTGCTGAATGAAGTCCTGATCTCCCGGGAAGAGCAGCTTCATCATCTCCGCAGCTGCACCCGCCATCACTGCATCCTCAGAAGGATAGGACGGCAGCCCGGACCGGGGTATCAGTACATTCAGTGAACTATCTACCTGATAAGGCGCCGGGCGTTTGTACCGTGCCTTATAATACCAGGCGGCTACCAGTGCGTCGTATTGTGCCGCAGCCACATAGGCATAGGCTCTTGCAGCATAAGGCGGATTCGCGAACGGGAAGAGTGGATAGGCCAGCGGATTGCTGGCGTTAGGTACGGGATAGGTGCCGTCCTCGTTCTGGTAGGGCGGCAGATTATGCTTTGCGACCAGCTCCCGCATGATCTCGTTCCACCGTAAGATGCCGCCCGCACTCCAGTATTTTACAATGCGTTTTTCTTCTGCGCTGAGGTCTGCCTGCCAGGCTTTAATTTCATTGATCTGTGCAATGTAATCCGGTGTTTTGGTACCTCCCGGTGAGTCTACATGAAACTCCGCTGGGGATGTCAGTAATACCGGTTTCCATGTTCCTGCATTCAGGTCCGGATTAACAGGTGTCAGTGCCGGAATATTCTCCGTTCTGCCTTCAATATCTTTGTTACAGGCGATGAGGGCGAAAGTTATTATCGAGATAAGGGTAATCCCGTATAGAATGATTTTATTCATGTCACTTAGCATTTGAGGATGGATCAGTCAGCTTGACTTTTTTCGAGAAGTTCAGGATGTAAAAGAGGGAGCCGTAGACGGTTGTGGACTGCCCCATGTTCCTGCCGGCCACTGTAGTATTGCCACCAGCTACTATAGAAAGCTGTGGGAGGGGAGGGAGGACATACTTGAAATTACCGCCTACCATGGTAGCTTCCATATCGTTGCTGGGGAAAGGCATATTATTGCGGGTAATATCGAATCCACCCAGCGTATTCCAGATATTGAGCACCGCTTCTGCTATAAACCGCCGATTTCTGAAGCCGGCCCGGAAATTATAACTCATCACATCCGGCATTTTCACTTCATGGGTGTTGTGCATTTCCGTGGTATAATAGGATTCCCGGTCAATGTCAATATTGTCCCGCAGCAGGTAGGTCGCCGAAGCAGTGGCAAAAAAGCCTTTCCACTTATAATCTGCCATGAATCTTGCTAAAGCAGTTTTGCTATGTAACCCGATAGCCAGGGGCAGATAGTCAGGGGTGTAATCGCTCAGTGGGAACGATACACCGGCAATGCCCAGTAATGACAGTCTGCCATTACCCAGTGTCTGCTGGAAAGGCCGCCATTTCAGGAAGAGACTCATATCCTGTAATCCATCCATACCCCGTAATGTTCCGGCGGAGGCTTTTGTCTTTACGTATGGAACATTGAAAAGAACGCCCAGCTTTTTCGATATGCCGTAGTTGCCCATCACGGAAATTGTCTTTGTGGAGACGGTACCCAGATTTTCATTGTCTCTTTTGAATGTTCCTTCCCAATAGTTTTTCCAGCTACTATAGCTGTACATGGGTCCGATACAGTATTCATTCTTCGCCATCATCAGTGCATCAATATCTGTTTGCGCGAATAATGAACGGGGAAGTGTCATAGTACACAATAGCATCATCGCTACTGCCTTCAAGGGAGTAAACTTTTTCATTGTTCAGCTGATTTTGGTCATTAAACCTCATAGGTAAGCCGGTTGCATAGTGTCTCGACTTTTATCACATAACGTTATTAACTCATTTGGGAGGTATTTAGTTCAATATAGGTAAATTTATCCAGTTTAGAAAGTATTGAAATACCCAAAGGCAGTTCCGGAGAACTGCCTTTGGCGGGAATAACAGACCATGATCTGTTACAACCCTGTCTTGCAAACAAGGGTGGCACCCCGCTGTATACTGAAGCCGGGTCTGAAACTGATACCTTTTCCTCCGTGTATCACCACGTTCTGCCTGTTGGCGATCGTACTGGCGCTTACTTTCACAATCCCGTCTGCACGGTACAGGTATTCACTTTTAAATGACCCGTCGGGAATAGTAATGTCCCCTTTGAGTGCAAAACCGGTGGGCACGATCGTGTACACGTGGTTGTCATTTCCGGCGATCAGACTTCCATCTGGTGCTATCATCAGCCGGTTCCCGGTTAAATAGCCGTCGCTGTCGGGAAATGCTACCGAAGGAAAAATGCTCGCTCCGGGAGACACCACCGTGAGCGATTGTTGTCCCTGCTCCGTGTTTAATATGAAAATATTGTCATTGCCATCTATAGCTAACGTACTGGCTGGGTTGAGTCCTGTGATGTTGGCTGTGGGAACTGTTCCGCCGTCAGCCAGAGAATACGCTTCCAGCCGTCCGTTGTTGATGATGTAGATATTATTCGTTCCTATGACTGGTTGAGAGACCTTGTTGGGCTCTCCCACTACCTTCGCGTAACTGCTGCCATCGAAGGCATTGACAATATGAAAACTACTACCTCTTCTCAGACCATTGGTTATACAAACTTTGTTATGCTTTACAGAAGGTACAGGAATGTCAGTGGCAAACGTAGTCATCACATTTACATCCCACTTCATCACACCATCAGCATTGTTCAGTGCGATCAGCTTTCCGGCAGCACCATCATACACATAAACGAGTTGTTCTGATTCATGCAGTGCTGGTGTGCCGAATTTATTTGTCCCCGATGTATATACCCATTTCAGCTTAAATTCCGGCTGAGCGGTATACGCATATACACCTTTATCGGTAGAAATATAGATGCTGCCATCAAACCCGATCACCGGTGTGGCGGTTGCCTGTGCATTATTGGCAAGTTCTCTGGAAAAGGCCATATTGCTGTTCGGATCAAAAACGTTCAGGAGGTTACCTGTATTGCCGGTGAGACAATAGGTATAGCCTTTCCTGTCAGCGACAGGTCCGTACTTCACCACTCCCGCGCCGTCTATAGAAGATGCGCCTAACTGTTTGCCCCGCTGCGATAATGTCAGTAACCAGTGTGCCGGTGATGTAGATGTCACATAATACATCATGAGCTTATCATCATTTAGTATGGGGTCCGACTTAATATAATTGGGGCCGGCAAAGAATGGCATTTCTACCCGGAAACCGGTAGGGTTCGTATTACTTTGCCATCCCTGCATGGCTGTATGCTGAGCATCGTATTTGTATTGCGGCCAGCTTTTTTTCCTGATCTGGTCAGCAGGCATGTGGTAGTAAATGACCAGCTTCGGCTGTCGCGACATATCATCTGACCGCTCTGTATAATACCCATACGTTTGCGCTTCTTCTGCTGCCAGGATGCAATAGAAGTTACCTTTCCGCTCTGTTACCCAGGTATTACCATTGGTGATATCCGGCCGCAGATGTATTGCCTGTGAGATGTCATTTTTTGATACGAGGCTCATGGCACTGCTGGAGGAGTCGGCAATATTTATCGTTTGATTGTCTCTCGGACGATTGAGCTCGTAAAGGTTCACTCCCTGTTCAAATACAGCGGAAGTATTTTTAACTTTCTTCAGATAGATGAGCAGATCTACAGTATCGATGATCGCGCCTTCGGGTATAGACGCCAGACTAAACTGCAGGTAGGCGGAATAATCATGATTCACCTTACGGCCGGTAGTAGAAGAGGAGATGAAGAAGAATGTATCCGCACGGCAGAATGTCCTGGTATCTTCACTGACAGTAGCTTCCCCGGGGCGCTGGGTCTGTGTAACATTAGGCAGGATCACTGCTACCCTGGTATCATTGTATTGTTGTGCGGTACCGTTTGTAGCAAATACCAGCAACAGCAGTGTCGCTATCAGCTGTATAGATAGAGATCGTGTATATTTTATCAGATGTATTTTCATTATCGTTGTTTTTGGGGTGATCAGGTAAGCCTTGTGTGTACGCTATGGCATCGGACAGGCATAGTATAAACGGGATACTTCAATATTCCCCTTCGACACATAAGCCATTACAATTGTCCACGCACAGCCATTGAATCCTATCGTGGCCGCAGCGAAGCTTCGTGCCGTATCAAAGGCTGCCGTCAGCTCTGGTGTAGTGACAGCCACATTGCTCCACTTACAATAGTTACGTGCGGTATCCACAGCTGATATCCAGTTACAGGATAATTTTTTTCCTACGCCTGTAATGTCATTAATGTTACTTGATAATATGTAACGGTAAGAGCCGGTGGCAGGATCCGGTACGCTGTTATTATTCGTCCGTACGTAGCACAGTGATGCTGCGGTGAGCCACTCATCACTATACTGCAGGTCTGCACTGCCATCGCTGTTCCGTACCTTCTGCCAGCCAGCTCTTTTATATACCCACAAATCGTTCAGGGTACTGCCATTGTACCTGACAGCGCCCCCGCCGATCCAGATGCTTTTTTCGCCGTTGACATCTGTTTGTACCGTAGCGGCAAACTGACAACGTTTTGGAAATATTACTCCGGTAGTAGGTACTGCTGCCCAGGTGTCGCCATTATACCGCCAAACATCGTTCAAACCATTACCATTCTTGTCGGCTCCGCCGATCACCCAGATGTTGTCATTCCCGGTTGTATCCGGATAGACGACCACCGCATGCATGGCACGTGGCTTCATGTCGGCAGGTGCATCAATGTAGCTTCTGCCGCCGTTGGTGAGACTGACTACCGTGATCCTGTTACTATATACACTGATATCGGTCTTGCTACCCCCGACAAAATAGAGAGAATCATTACCAAAATGTACACAGGGGCAATGTGCCAGTTCAGCAGGAATAGACAGATGTACTAACCGGTACTGTTCATCATCTCCCAGGATATTGATGAGATGTGGTTCCCAACTGGCGCCATCGCGTGACTTCCAGATGTATGCCAGCGGATCCGCTAAAGCAGTAGTGCTCCTTTTCTGCATCACTGCCCACATCATGTCTTTGTATTCGTTTAATACAAGATCGACCGGCTTATACTGCTCCAGTCTCGAAATGATCGTTCCGTCCTCTTCCACCGTTTCCACCCACGTACTAAAATCATCCATCACATTCCAGTCTGCATTATCTACCCTGATGACATTTGCCACGGTATTCTCCTGCGCTTCCATTACGCCATCCCTGGCACTAAGATAGAAGGGGGGACGGATAGAAGAAGTGGCGCTTCCCAGCTGTACCTTGTAATTAACACGAAAAGGCTTTGTCTGGTCGATATGGGTATAGGTACATATCACATTCCCTGGCTTATCCTTCACTTCACAGGTAGTAGCGTTTATAGTCTCAAACGCAATGATCACCTCATTGCTGTTACGGGTGATAGAAGGACTTATCCTGAAGGTCATAATCTCAGGTTTCTTCGCAGAGACGAGTATGTTATTAAAAACGTAGTCGTCCGGATAAGTGCCGATCACTGCGGAAATCGTTCTAAGTTTGAATTTAATAGGAGCGGATGCGGGAAAAGTCTGTCCCTCCTTCTTTTTCAGATTGACCAATGTAAATTCGATCCGGTTACCACAATCGCTGAAGGAAGTCGCGTAGCTGAAGGTGAATGTAATCGTACCGGTTTTTGTTCCCGACGATTCTACTTTTGCAGACGCATGCGGTTCCCGGATATTGGTGATAGATGGAATGACCCCCGTCCAGTCTACGATCTCCGCCAGACTTTGTACATCAATCTCAATTGCTTTTATCTTTGCCGTATTGTCCGGATTGTCACATGTGATGGCAAACCTCACGTCTGCATTGTCGTCAGATATTGTGTTATTGACGGTGTTTAAAATAAATTTGTCCATGATCTTTAAATGCTGCGGTAAAGTATTATTGATGGGGTGTAGCAGGTAGTAACGATAAAAAGCCTTCCTGTATGAGTTGGCTGTTGATCGAGCCGGTTTGTAATGGCATTTGATTGTCGACGTTGGTTTGTTGCCAGCCTGCTGCTGTTTGTTGTTTTAATATCCATTGCCGGTCGGGTTCCGCGCCCAGTGGTACAAAGGGGGTTGCCGGTGCTCCCAGGAATGGTGCGATGAGCATATCCAGTTCCATATGTTTGAGTCCTTCGGTATAGGTAGCCGGCAGATCGATGAGCTTCGCGGGTAATATCCCGGAATCTGCCTGTACACCACCTCTGGGATCCATCAGGATCGTGATGCCCTCAGGTGCTGCGTGGCTATTGATCGTCAGCGTAATGTCTCCGCTGGTGAAATACTCACTTGCCGGTTTTGGTGTACCAAACGGGATATGCATTTCGCTAAAGCCCTTTCCCTTGTCAGTGAAATAACCGATCAGGCCATCTTTGTTATTACGGCTGTCTCCCAGCGCAACAGGGAACTGTATATTATCTAATCCCGGTGGTTGTGTTTTCGTTTCTTCCGTGATCGTATGTGCATAGTGCTGCGGTTGCGCCGGTAAGCCCCTTAATTCAAGTTTCAGTGAGGCCCTGACCACTGCAACGGGTTGTCCCATCAACCCGGCAATACCCGGTGCCTGTTCCGCTCCGGAGGTGGAGAGGAACAGGGCGGTACGGTTACACAATGCAAACAATGAGCGTAGTGCCGCGCCTCCTGCCAGCTGACCATTGTTATCCCGGAAGTTAAGCAGGCCCTTCACAAAGTCCAGCAGGAACGTATTGCTGATCGCTGCATCCGGTGTCCGGTCGGCGGCGATACCCGGTGGATTGCTCCATTGTAACTGTATCACACCGTTGATGACTCCCATTTTCAGCGCACCGCATTTTACGCCTTCAGCAGTGTATACATCCAGCGACTGATCCAGGTGATCGGGGAGTATCCAGCCACAAACGGGATTAGTCGCAGGGTCAATGGTACTTTCTTCCATCGGCCCCGGTTTGGCTGCACACCATCTGAATAAAAGCCTGGCCGGCTGTATGATCTTAGGAGAGAGCGTTATCTGGAAATTACTATTCAGTTTGTTCAGGTTCTCTGCGATATGCAGCTGTCCTTTCTGAATGACATTGCCGCTGGTATCTGTGTCAATGATTTTCTGTACCTGGCCGAAAGTATCTGTGATCCATAACCGCGTCAGCCGAAGGTGCCCTGCCCTGAGGGGAAAGAATCGCGCAGCCCCGCCTGATACCGCGTCTGCATCCGGGAAATAATAGTCTTCTTTATACAGATAATCAGCCACGCTATTGTCTGGTAACAAGACCCCATCTGTGTCCGCGAGGTTCCTCAGCAGCGGTATATGGATCGGTTGTTCCCGCATCAGTAATGCATCTGAAAAAGACCCCAGTGCCTGTGATAAATGCGCGCCTGCATTTACGTGACCGGGAAGCCGCTGCTGTATCAGGCTGGTCACCATATCAGTGAGCAGCACCTTGCCGGCATACTCAATCGATTTTGTGATATCAGGAGCGGCGCCTTTATAACGATATTGCTTATTCTCCCATTGCCAGTCTTCCTGTTTATATCGCCATTGTCCGTTGCTGACACTATAGGTGGGGATGAATCTGGCATACCATATCAGGTTTAATGGTGTCCAGGGGTGTTGCCAACGCTGGATACCTCTTGTTGCCAGTAATTGTGAAAGCGTATCAGCCGTCCAGTTGTCCGGCCTGATCTGCGTATTATTCCGTAACACCACCGCTTTAAATTTATCCGCCGGTACACCTGCTGACAGTTGCAGCATATTTCTAAGGTAGGTGGCCAGCGCCTGTATACTGACGTTATTACCAGGACTATCTTTATAATATTGCTGGGCCCATACGAGTGTCCACGCCGGGTCAAACAGGATCGCTTCCTGATAGAGCTGGCTGATAAGCGGAATATTGTTTTTCAGCGAGCCTAACTCCTTCAATGAAAGCGCAATAGTGCCTGGTGTGATCGTGCGGCCATCTCCCGTGCTGAGATCATTCAATACCATGCCGGCTATGACCTCTGGTGGGATGCGGCAGGGCAGCTTATCAGTCTTACCCGGATTTTTGTATTTGGAAGATGTTGTCACACCCGGGCCTGTAAATAGCATTGTCGGTTCGTTCGGCTGCCAGTACCGCGCCATCTTTTTCTCTGACAGTTCAAATAATGCAGGTTTGTCGCCATCGGGCAGGAAAGCAGGCAGTTGCCTGATAATATCCTGTTGGACAGTGACAGCATTATGGTGTTGTGCTATACCGGTGGTGGCAGCGTCGATGTCCTGTTGTAATGCGTTGCGGCGGGTCATCAGGGAGGCGGCTAATGCTGTGTCTTCGTCCCTTTCTGCCATAATGATCTTATCACTCAATGCCCTGAATTCAAGCATGTATGACTTTTTCATTTCTGTTAGTCTGTCCTTCGCCTGCTGTTCGGTATTGATCTTTTTAAAAGCTGCTGATAGTCCCGGGTTCGTTACCGGATCAGGAAAAACAGGTATTGCTTCTTTCTCTTCTCTGGTACTGGCGTCTTTTTCTACCTGTTTGATCTCCCATAGGGTACCGCCGTCATAAGCCGTATAGGCATGACTGTCTATCTGGGTGTCCAGCACAGTCGCATCTACCGTGTCTTTCAGGATATCATAGAAGTAGCCGCTGAGCAGTTTTTCGGCAGCGCCTGTTTGCCTTGAGAGTTGTGCTGTCTTTGCTTCGATGGCTGTCATACCTACCCCTGTATTGACTGCGGCGCCGCTTACCGGCAGGGTATATAGCCGCGCAGGGTCCCAGTTGACGCTGTGTATAAAACCATGACACAGGATGCTGTCGGGGAAAGGATTATTGGTAGCGCCTGATAACTCCCACCTGTTCCTGATATTATCAATGATGAGCGCATCGCCGTTCATCAGCGGCTCAATAGCCGGATCAGAATACCAGCCCGTCACCAGGTAGGAGAAGGAGGCGACCGTCGCATCCATTCCGGTCAGGTCGTCCCAGAGGCCGAATACATTCCGGCAATACTGATAGATACCTGCAAAGCTGGCGTTGCCAGGCGCCATGGCTGTCAGCGGTGTCGTGCTGCGTGGCTGCTCTACCGTCCAGTTTTCAAGCACAGTTGCCTTGCCGATGTTGTGCGAAGGAGAGTAGCTGCCATCTTCATTTTGTATGGCCCAGGTGCTTTTATCAGATCGCAGTGGCGTAATGTGATCACTTTCGAGCAGCCATTTTTTAATAACAGGCTGGTTATTGACCAGATGTGTCCTGATCACCAGCCACCTGTTAGGCACTGCCGGGAACAACGCGCTACCTTCTTTCTGTATACCGTTGGTCAGGACGGCAGGTAGTGCCCAGTGCAGGTGTATACCTTTTTCACAGAAACCTCCCTGGTTCAGCGATTTCAGGTCGCCGGGTTCCAGTTCTGTACCCAGGCGGGCATATAGTCCTTCATAATCTATGTAAAAGTTCTTCCAGTTAAATGCAGTGTCTTTCGCCGTGACCTTATCAACTACCAGCGCTTCTATTTTTACCGGCACTAATATTTTCTCACTCATGACCGAATCGGTTTACTTGTTGGGGTGGGGTTATTTGTTCCAGTTATCTAAAATGTTGAGGGTGTATATCACCGGACTTTCGAGCAACTGAAAAGCCAGTTCGGCGGACGTACTGACGGTGGTACCTTTTTCAGTGATAGCGCCCGCAATGTTATTCAGGGACAGTACACCTTTACTGCTCACCGCGAGCGTAACTTTTGTCTGTCCTACATTGCCGGCTTTATCCCGCAGCGCTTTCTGCCATCCTTCACTGCTCTCATCGACACCAAAGTGTGTTCCTTCCGGTGGTTGTATGAATTGCAGCTGTTGTACCTTACCTGAAAATACACAGAGCTGTATATCGTCCGATAACCGTTCTATCTTCAATGGATGCTGCATCCAGGCGCCTGTTTCGTCCCTGGCAAAGACCTTAATGCCCTTCCATCCCGATACCAGTTGTGAACGGAGAAAGAAGCCCGTAATGTGTCCGCTGATGACTTTGGGTAATGGAACTGCTTCCCCTTCTCCGCGTGGTACAAAAGAGGCGTTCGCTTTATTCACCATGATGTTATCAGGGAGGAAGCGGCCATCTTTCAGCATATTCAGCAGGGATACCGAATCTGCTGTATCAACAATGCTTAATGCGCCACCCAGCAGGGCTTCAATCCAGTCATAGTCTATATAGAAAGTGCCTACTGCTTCTTTTTCAATGGTTCCTCCTTCACGGCTGATGAGATAATTTTCATGTGGCAGTAGATAATTCACCGGCACGCCTTCCAGCAGGAACAGTTTGCCCAGCCAGTCAGTGATGGTGGATGGTATTTCATGTATGCCGCCACCACTGCCGGCGATATTGTTTAACTGCTGATCAATATCTTCCGGTTTATTGGAAAAGGGAACGGGTGTTTCGGTAAAGGGATTACCTGCGTTATAATGACTGGCCAGAAAACCTTTCATGGTGTCTTCCAGTGAGGCCGTCTCCGTGATATTGCTGCCGTATCCGGCAGGGAACAAACCGGCTATCTGCTGCCGGGCAGCTGATTTCACTATCTGTCTTTTACCCTGCAGTTTCCACTGATACAGGGCCGTGTTGAATGTTTTGTCTTTTAAGGCCAGTAGTCGTCCCAGTTGCCAGGCGGCCGCATAGGAAATGTCCGTCATGCCGGTCGTGTGGTCAAACCGAAGTGCTTCATCGGCGGTCTTGTACGTCTTGGTCTTCGGATTGGCAGGCAGGAAGTTCGGATTGAACGGACCCCGATACCAGGAATAGGTCTGTGCACCATTACGCGTGACATGTGGTAACAGGGTATATCCGTAGTCATATGATCTTTTCAGCGCCTCATGGGTCCCTGCGGGATAGTTGATCTTGAAGGGACTTACATGTAGTCCTTCACAAAGCTCCAGGAAGTTTTTACCCGCGGCTACTGTAAAACTCCAGGATTGCAGTACCACCAGCCGCACCTTATTTTTTCCTTTGCTTTCGATGTACTGATCTTTCAGGTAATGGTTGTGATAGCCTTCCAGTGATACAAGGAAGATGGTATTCCTGACACCACTGGTGTTGTCGCTGCTGCTGACCGGTAGCCGGTTACACATGAGCGTGGAAAAGTAGCCATCATCTGCAATGGATGCGCGTTCTTTGCTATCATCCACTGTTACCTTTCTCACATGTGCGAGATAGGGCAGGTCGTCCTTTGCAGGTGCTACCTGCCTGAATAGTGCCAGCGGCACATCTATTACATCGTAAGAGGTATTGATGTCTTCCCAGGGGGCCAGCTTGGGATTTTTGCCATGGACGATATCGGCTGATATTTCCGGTACGAATACCTGGCTGCCGGGGTCTTTCAGACTCTTTTTGGTGGGTATGATGGCATTTTCTGCGATACCTGATCCCTGCATTTCATCTTCGCTGAATAGTAACAGGGCCATCCAGGGGGCATGCCGCACCGGATGACTGAATTTAAACTGTGTGTTGGTATGCTGCTCTCCGTCTATTGTCCTTTCCCAGGGTAATGTACGGCGGTTGAAGACGATCTGTGGTAAGGTTGTTTCAAAATGTCCGGTCGCATCTTTCGGAGGGTAGACCGTATAGACAGTTGCTTCTTCAAGGATAAAACGGGGGGCGCCTACCCAGACCTTTTTAACAGCCTTTTCAAAATCGGCGTCGCTGG
This sequence comes from Chitinophaga agri, assembly GCF_010093065.1. Taxonomy (NCBI): domain Bacteria; kingdom Pseudomonadati; phylum Bacteroidota; class Chitinophagia; order Chitinophagales; family Chitinophagaceae; genus Chitinophaga; species Chitinophaga agri. Next base: position 527,831 of record NZ_CP048113.1, read on the forward strand.
CCTTTGCCACAGACACTGACAGGTCAGCGCTTACCGTATATTCTCCGGCCACCAGTTGCGGCAAGCTTTCATGTATGAACGTCAGTAGCTCCGGGTTTTGTAATAGTTGTTGCTCAGTTGCCATTGTCCGCTTTATTAGTATTACCTGTTTCGTTCCTGTACTGTGGAAGGCCACCTAACTGCACGATCACCGGATCGGCATTGAATGTGGTCACCCATTCTGGCAGATTGCCTGTGGTATCAGCCTGCTGCATGTCCTGTACAAGCAGGGCAGCCTCGATGATGCTTTGGCGTTTTGCCGTGATGCTCACATCGGTCAGCTTATTCGTGATGATCGTTTTAATGGCCTCGCTATACGCGGTATTATCGGGGCCTGTCAATGCTGCCACATAACTCCAGCTGAGTGATTCATTGACTGCCCTGAACTTTCCACTGAGGTCGAAGCCTGGCGGATCGGGTGGGGGCGGTGCTTCTCTGGCCGTGATAACAACTCCTTTCAGGGTATTTTGTAAGATCTTTACTTCCTCCGGATGGTCCTTGTCATTGCTGCCGGGTGTATTGCTCCACAATGATCCGGGCACGCCAGTGGTATATGTAGCGTAATGAGGGGCGAAGTCGCCGCTGAGCGGACTACCATTCATCAGTACTTCTACCCTGAGTGTAGCAGGAAGCGTAGCGGCCCCCATCGGCCGGATACCGAGCGTTGTGTTACGGTCTGCATACTGCAGCATACCGTTGGCTGTCTGCATCTTTGCATCCGCCGCCATTTCATTCACCACACCTGACTGATCGGGCACTTCCACGGTGGTCACCGGCATTGGTATGTCAACATTAATGCTAAGCTGATGCGGATTGACAAGCAGGTATTTTATTTCACCGGAGGCTGTCTTTACCTTGTATTCATTAATAATACCGGTATTGATAATGATCTCCGGTGCGATCTTCTTATTCGTATTGGTAGGGATAAACTGCTGTTTGAATCCGGGCCAGTCCAGCCATTCCTTTTTCGTTCTGCCAGCGTTGCCGAATGGAATTGTGAAAGAGAAAATATGCCAGTCCACGTAGGCTTCGCCTGCAAATGGTGGTCCCCAGATATGCAGTTCTGCACCCATTTCAAGTTTGAAGTGAATGGTGAACAGTCCCATGTCTATATGGGCGTCTATCTTCACGCGGATACCCATATCGATCGCATACTGGAAAGGCGCCCAGGCAATGAGCATGTCGGCCCATAAATTAACACTGGCGGTCAGGAAGCTGAGGCTGAAGGTGACTTCTAATCTTCCACCCGCCATGATCGCATTAGGTGTAAGTGCATAATACAGTCCGCCTTTGATCTGTAACTGGTTGGAGATTTTCCAGTTCAGTCCTAAACGGTCTACATCAGGATAGTGGTCCGGTTTCTTAAATTTGGGATGGTATCCACCCAGGGTAATGACAAAATCTCCGGCGTGTTGTCCTTTGACCCATGCATAGAATGCAAAGCCGCCGGTGAGTTTACAGTTTTTGTCCAGCACGTATGAGTTGGAAGTCAGCATGGCTTCCACAGCGATCACGCCGCTATCAGGACCAAAGCTGACCCTTACGGCCAGTTCTACATAGGCAATGGCTTTCTCTTTTGAAGGCCATGCCAGAATAGAGAGACCGAGGATGGCAAATTCGGTGCGGGTACCAAATTGTGCCATGACGAGTATAAATGAATCGATCAGTTTGAACGAGGTGAATTTGATACCTACGGCCAGCCAGTAATCGCCGGGGGATGCAGGGATCCATTGCTTCGCTACTAATTCTGTTAATATATCATTCAGTGATTTGTCTGGGTTCGGATGCAGCGCCATGGCCACCAGTGGGAAGGTATTGACTTCCCGGATCGCAGGTGTTTTTACCCGGCGGTTGTATCCAAAACCTGCTGCTATACCCGTTACAAAGAAGAAGGCGGGTCCACCAATCGTGCCGGCATACATGGCATAGATGAACAGGGAGACCGTACCATCAGGTTTAGGCGCTATCAGTTTGCTATAGCCGCCGATACCGCTCACGCTGAACTGTGCAAGTGAGAGTTGTGCGGAGCCATAATAGGAGTATTGTTCAGTTTCCAGCGGTGTTGCTCTGAGGAACATACCGCTGATGCGTACAGGGTCTTTGGTATATGATAATCCTATGCCGTCTATATAAAATTCAGGCAGCGCAGGAGGAAATTTCCATTCCAGTTTGAACCCTAGTCCCAAACTTATCAGCTGCATACCGATATCTGCCATCTGCACGGAAGCATCCAGCAGTAACACCACCCGGCCGTTATTGTACATGAAGCCCAGTCTTTGCAGGATAACAGGCCCGATCTGTTTATTTACTTTCGTCCACTTTGCCTTAGCCGCAATTTCTCCGGGAAGCGTGCTTACCTGCGCTGTATTGCTGCCATCTTCTGTTGGGGTAGGGTAGGTTTTACCCGGGCCGTCATTGAGTGCATAATATGCTGAACGTCCATTGATCAGCAGTTGCGCGGAGATGTTAAATCCGGCAGTGACATGAATGTCGGGCATGCCTGCATAGCGCTGCAATTCGGTTTGGGTGAAGTTACCACTGGCATACAGTGCCAGTACCTCGCGGAAGGCGAACGCATCGTCTTTGGCAAATAGTGATCCCGCAAGCGGGAGGTCTTCAAGATCGAGATGGAGGCCGGCACCCAGGCCGACCAGTACATCCGTATCGCCTTCACCTGTTTTCCGGTAGAGCAGGAAGGCTTTGAAATCATTCAGGGTGAGTGCCGCATCAGGGATCGCATTGGGGTTGCTGAAAACTTTACCAGCGATGTCTCTCAGATTGAGGGTGGTTATGCCTGTATGGATATAGGTCGCAAACATATACCAGGTATCATCCACTTTGGTATAGCTGAGCCCAAATTTGTGACTCTCTATGCGCAGGATGCCACTAAACGTAAATGAGGCATCAGTATTATCTGCTTTTTTATAGGCGATCAGCAGCGTGCTATCGATCTCTTTACCGTTGATGTTAAGTACTGTCTCGATAGATAGACTGAACTCACTGGAATGGGCCCCAGTACCATATTTTATTGAGATCTCCCTGATGCCTGGCAACTGGTCCAGGAAACCGGGGATCTCTGTTTTATCATCCGGATCAAACGCGTTGAGTAATGCTGGTAAAGTGATACCGTTGGGATTTTCCGTTTTCAGTATGGCATACATCGATTTGTCGGCGCCATTTATCCGGAAGCCCAATGCAATTTCAAACTCAACCGCATTGGTAGTACCAATGCGGGTTGAGCCTGAAATGTCCAGCAGGAAGTGAGATGGATCTGCCATAATGTTGACTACCAGTTAAGGGATGATATTCCGGGCAGGTAATATTGCTGCGGGTGTGTTAACGTCAGTGTTCAATCATTTGTAAAGGGCGGGGCCTTAGCTTTTTGGTGCTTCCAGGGATGGGTTTACGGCAATATTCGTTACCCTGAAGCCTACTTTCTTGATAGTGAAGGCGCCGAATGTAATGGTCTGACCGTCTTTTGACGTTACCCAGAAATCAAATGTTTTCTGTGTAATGTTGTAATAGAAGTCTTTGAACTCGATGATGAAATCTTCTGGTTTTTTTGCCACACCGTCTTCACCCTTTACCGGTGGCAGTTCAGGTACAGCGCCGGTGTCACCGGTGTTTCTCTTGATCCAGTCGATAAGTACTTTCAGGTTAATGGAACTTCCACCCGCATCATCTGTTTTGTCGCTGAAGTCAATGATCCAGTCGCCTTTCGGATTGATCTTCGTTACCAGGTTGCCCATTCTGACATTCACGATGGCCGCAGCGTCATCCTGGCCTTCAGGGCCGATGAGTAACTGACCGTTTACGCCTATACTATATTTTGAAGCGTTAGCGAGACCGCTGATCGTAACGGTGGTGCCGGTTTGTGCGAATGTACCGCCTACTGCACGACTGACAACGGTAGCGCCGTTTGACCAGGTTACCTGAATGTTGTCATTGGCGGTAGCGAACGTCGCCCATGTGGCGGCTGTCACGCCTGTGGCTGTGATCTTTTCAGCAAATGCGTCTTTGCTATCAAATTTTGCCAGTTCTGCTGCGTCGGTGATAGGGGCGATGTTGTTTGAGAGATTCTCAATTTTAGTAATTGCCATTGTATTTGTGTTTTGAGGTAAATGTTATGGGTAATAGCCGGCGTCGCCGGATGTTTAGTTTAGTATTTGATAATGTAATTGAGTGCAAGCCATTTTGGGCGGGTTTTCCCGGTGGTACTGCTGGTGTACAGCTGAAGGCCTGTAACAGTTACCTGATGCGCGTGATTTCCTGAGTCTTGTGTAGCTTGATAGGTCACGTCGTCTCCACCTGTATCAATGCCTGTGAAGCCACCTTTTGCAAATCCTCTGAAATACCATTTAGTGGGAAATCTATGGCTATGAATACCTGCCGGTGTGGTGGAAAATGTTCTTTCAGGCATCCAGACACTGTGACTATGCTGTTCTGCGCCGCCTGCGAGGCCCAGCCCATCGCCAAGACCGGTACCCTGAATGAAGGTGCCACGCAGATCAGGTACCCTGAAGGTATTTGCATCGCCACCATACGTAGTGCCGATAACGTCAAAGAGTTCTTTCTGATCGCCGGCCTTCGGATAGGAAGTACCATCACAGAATACCCATCCGGGAGGAGGTGTGCTGCCTGCATAAGGGATGACCGCACCAACGGGCATCACAGATCCGGATTTGTCTATGAACCTGCTATTGGATTTGATGTTACCATCTACCTGAAGCTTTTCTGAAGGAGTCTCCGTACCGATACCGACATTGCCATTTGCCGAAATGTTGAGGGCATTAGTTTGTGATTGCGCATTTATTTTTCCGATCGTTGTGGCGCATACAAATGCCGTAATGAAAAAATGTTTCATTAGTTTTTGAGTATGGGATTAAAAAAAAATAATAAATGACCAGTTATAGCCTGCGTTGCATTTTCGTTTGGAATTTGCCGTGAGGAACAGGGGATCGTTCCGGAGCTGTTACAACAGCGCCCGGGAACAACAACAATGTACCGTTATGTTGAGGTTGTATACTGGGATGCTACATGTTTTGGACTGTTAGTATTGTTAGGGTAACAGTGAAATATGCCAGCAAAACTATATCGGAAACAAATATCCGGCAATGGTTTTCTGTATGAGCGGCAAGCACCTGCTTTTCATGGGTTTACCCCGGAAACCTTTGCCAGTTATTTTTTTCGGGGTGATGGGCGGAATAAAAAATTATCGAGTCGGCGGAACAAAAATCCGGTTTCAACGGTTGGAAGGCGGGCTGTTGACATTCATTGCCAATTCGTTTTGTTTTGATTAAATTCGCATGATAACGCCCTATCTATGAGCCAGTGCGCAACCCTATACCGGATCAGCCAACTGAATTTCGGCCATCTTACAGAGAATCCTGACAATTTTCAGGTGTTTCCCAATGCAAAGTCATATCTTACCCTGGATCAAACGTTCGAGGCACTAAGATTCATTTTATCCAAAGAACAGGATGATGCTAATTCATACTAAAGACACTATGCGCGACAAACGACCTATATTAACTGCCCTATCCAATTTCAGAACTAAAGATAAATTTTCCTACAATGAATTTCAGGAAAGAGGATTAAGCCCTTCTGACCCTGATAAGTGTAATGACATGCAGTTGATCGTTAATGATTGCACTGATGAAATAATTGCCGGAATAACAAATGACCTGAGCAAACGGGAACTGACAAAGATCTTCCGGAACCATTTGCATGCAGTGAATAAATTCCATTATGATACCGGAGAGCGGGAGTACCTGTGCGATCGTCTTTATGACCTTTCTGTGATCGTAGATGCAGATATCAAACATGATCTGAATAGCTGGCAGTATGGTAGCGTGTTTAATACGCTGATGCGTATCACCAATTTTCTGAGAGGGGCAGGAAAAGTCGTGGAAGTGAGGCAGCAAAGATGTACCGCATGTGATACGATGTTAAAGACTTCCATTATGGGCAGGCAGGAAGGAATACCTGATTATAACTGGCATATCATCAGGTGTGGTGGTTGCAGGGAATATAACCTGTCGTCAATCGGGCCTGGTGTGAACGGGTATAGATCTGAGAACTATCAGTTGGTAGAGCAGTTGCCGAAGGCGAATTATAGCGAGGAGGAGGCGCATGTGCGGTTAGAGCAGATAAAGTATTTCAGGAAGGATAGGTGAGGGGAAGTTGCTTTCATGATACAGGCTGTAAATAAAACGCTAAATCAGACAATAACGACGCCCAATACTACAACAAAGGTGTTACACTAATAACCTGACTGCATATTTAACCCTTCCGTTAACAGTTTATTAACCAGTCGGCGTTGGCAATACGTTATCATTGTAATAACATCGCTTATACCAAAATAGCTAACCACAACATCGCCGGACTATGTTCTCTAACAAAAACACAAGATTCCTGGAGGAAGTACAGCAGCAGATTCATATTATCAATTTGGAGAATGAAAACCTGAAAAAGAGTTTGCAGGATTGCACCTCACAGATCGACCTCCTGAGGAGAGAATATCCTGGATTCATTCATCCTGACTATATGACAAACAATAAGGCAGTAAATTCCCCTGATCAATGGACAATAGATATCATGAAAGGAAAATTTACACGCACCCTGGACCTTCATATGTAATAGCGGGCTAACAGAACCAAATGTGTCAATGATCAGGTATTAGATCTGAGGCAATCACCATGCAGTTATAACTAGCGCCAATGCTGAAAGCGGCTGTACTACAGCCACGATTCCCGGCAAGCCAGGTATAGCAGCCGATGTCCTGTATCACTAATAGTAGTGACAGGTATACCAAACCAGCATACCCCAATCAAAACGCGCCTGTAAGATCGTTGTAGTCCAACATCTTACAGGCGCTTCTTTGATCATATATCACTGACAACCATGCTGTGAGACATATCACATAAATCAGTATCTTTAATGTACAACGCTACTAACTATTGCTTTTCTCATCCCTTCGTGACCGACATGCACGAATGTCCTGATATGCCCGGATAACCTCAATATTCTCAACCACGTGTATCAAATATGATAGTACGATGCCAAAGTCTTTTTACCAGAACATTTCCATTAAATTCCTGGCTGCCGTAGCCGGTGTTATGACACTTGGCGGACTGTTTGGAGCCATCAACGACGCGCGTGAACTAGTGAGCAATTTCACCATTGCAATATGGGCGACCACCGTTTTTTTGCTCTGCGGTATCATTGCTTATTTATTCCTGAAATATTGCAAGCCGGAATGGGGCAGTGGGCCTGGACCGTTGCCGAGAGTGATCAGGTTCGGGGAAAGCATCTATTGGGGACTGGGAGGAATGCTGACCCTGATATGGACCGGTGCATTATTAAATGCCGCAAGTGTCGTGGATAGGCCCACAACGGCTACCACCTCTCAGAACGTGACTGCCGATACTGCTGTAACTTTTACACGTCCGCTATTCGATCGTAATGATAAACGTTTCAGGATACTGATCCTGCCCTGGGTACAGCAGTGTCAGGAAAAGATGCAGCAGAATAATTCTATTGGGTAATTGTTGTGAGCGGACGCTCACATCCATGGTAAAATGTAATTATGTAACTTTGTTGCAAAAAGGGAAGAGCCATGCTAAATGATACCAATAAGCCGGAGTTCTGGGAGACTGCCTTTAAAGAAAAGCAGGAGATGTGGGGTTTTCAGCCGTCAAGGTCCGCCGTAATAGTGAACGACTTTTTTGTCAGGGAAGGCGTGAGGAACATCCTGATTCCCGGTATTGGCTATGGCCGGAATGCGCAGCTATTCAAAGACAACGGCATGACGGTTACCGGCATAGAGATCTCTGAGACTGCCATAGAAATGGCTCGGAAGCATTATGGACCGGATATGGTGATACATCACGGGTCCGTCACTGCGATGCCTTTTGATGCGTACAAGTATGATGGCATATTCTGCTATGCATTGATCCATTTGCTCGATGGTGAAGAAAGAGCTAAGCTGATCAGCGATTGTTACAATCAGTTGTCCGAAGGTGGATATATGGTTTTTACTGTCATCTCCAGGACGGCACAGACCTATGGACAGGGAACCATGATCGGGAAGGACCGCTTTGAAATGTTTGGAGGGGTGAAGATGTTCTTTTATGACCATACCTCCATTCAGGAGGAGTTTGGGAATGCGGGGTTATTTGAAATAACAGCGGTACAGGAGAACTACCCGTTCTTCCTCATCAAGTGCAGGAAGGATGGGAGTAGTACTGCCGGATAGTATATAAAAGAAAAGCCTCCGGTTTAACCAGAGGCTTTTCTTTTATATACTATCCGGCAGTAATTAGGCTATGTCAAATCTATCCAGGTTGGATACTTTCGTCCAGGCAGCTACGAAGTCTTTGAGGAACTTTTCTTTTCCATCGCTGCTGGCATACACCTCTGCAATGGCTCTCAGTTCAGCGTTAGATCCAAACACCAGGTCTGCACGGGTGGCAGTCCATTTGTTAGCGCTGGTCGTACGGTCGGTACCCAGGTACAGTTCCTTGTCGTCTGACATCGCTTTCCATGCGGTGTTCATGTCCAGCAGATTTACGAAGAAATCGTTGGTCAGTACACCCGGAGTAGCCGTGAATACACCATGATTGGAACCATCATAGTTGATGTTCAGCACGCGTAAGCCACCTAATAATACCGTCAGCTCGGGCGCTGTCAGCGTCAGTAACTGCGCTTTGTCAATCAGCAGTTCTTCAGTAGATGCAGGTACGCGTGACCTCCGGTAGTTACGGAAGCCATCGGCCAGCGGCTCCAGGTAAGCAACTGATTCAACATCAGTTTTATCCTGTGTAGCGTCCGTACGGCCAGGTGTGAATGGCACTGTTACGGCCTGTCCGGCGTCTTTCGCTGCTTTCTCGATACCCGCAGCACCTGCCAGTACGATCAGGTCCGCCAGGGAAACTTTCTTACCGCCGGACTGTGCGCCGTTGAAAGCCTGCTGAATACCTTCCAGCTTGTCTAATACTTTCTGTAACTGGATCGGATTATTCACCTGCCAGTCTTTCTGAGGTGCCAGGCGGATCCGTGCACCATTGGCGCCACCGCGTTTGTCTGACCCACGGAAAGTAGACGCTGAGGCCCATGCTGTACCCACCAGTTCCGATACAGTCAGACCTGCGTCCAGTATAGTTGCTTTCAGCGATGCAATATCATTGTCATCGATGAGTGGATGGTCTACCGCCGGTACCGGGTCCTGCCAGAGCAGCTCTTCTGCCGGAACATCAGGTCCCAGGTAACGGGCGCGTGGTCCCATATCTCTGTGTGTTAATTTAAACCATGCCCTCGCGAATGCGTCTGCAAAAGCATCAGGATTCTGCAGGAAGTGCCTGGAGATCTTTTCAAAGCCCGGGTCCATTCTCAGTGCCAGGTCGGTTGTCAACATGGTAGGCCGGTGCTTTTTGTTGCTGTCATACGCATCGGGGATGAAGCTTTCTGCATTTTTAGCTACCCATTGATGAGCGCCTGCAGGACTCTTGGTCAGCTCCCAGTCAAAAGCAAAAAGGTTCTCGAAGAAGTTGTTGCTCCATTGCGTAGGTGTCTTGGTCCAGATCACTTCTAGTCCGCTGGTGATCGTGTCGGCACCTTTACCCGAGCCATAGCTGTTACTCCAGCCAAGTCCCTGTGCTTCCAGTCCCGCAGCTTCCGGCTCTTTACCCACGTGTGTGGATGGAGCGGCGCCATGGGTTTTACCGAAACTGTGTCCACCTGCTATCAGCGCTACGGTTTCTTCATCATTCATTGCCATCCGACCGAAGGTATCACGGATATCTTTTGCTGCTGCAATTGGATCAGGATTACCATCAGGACCTTCAGGATTCACATAGATCAGTCCCATCTGTACGGCAGCCAGTGGCTTCTCCAGATTGCGGGAGTGGATATCACCATCTGCATCATCATCAGATGAAACAATGCCCTGACCTTCTACACCTGGTGAGCCATGCGCATAACGCAGGTCGCCACCCAGCCAGGTTGTTTCTGCACCCCAGTATACATCCTCATCTGCTTCCCATTTGTCTTCACGACCACCAGCAAAACCAAATGTCTTAAAGCCCATTGATTCCAGTGCCACGTTACCTGTCAGGATCAGCAGGTCGGCCCAGGAGATGCTGCTTCCATACTTTTGTTTGATCGGCCAGAGCAGTCTGCGTGCCTTATCCAGACTAACGTTATCAGGCCAGCTGTTCAGCGGTGCGAAACGTTGCTGTCCGCCACCAGCGCCACCACGTCCGTCTGTTACCCGGTAGGTACCTGCACTGTGCCAGGCCATACGGATGAATAACGGACCGTAATGTCCGAAGTCCGCCGGCCACCATTCCTGTGAGTCAGTCATCAATGCATGCAGGTCTTTTTTCACGGCTTCCAGGTCCAGACTTTTAAATGCTTCCGCATAATTGAACTGCTTGCCGAAAGGATCCGACATGGTGGAATGCTGACGCAGGATGTTTAACTTTAGTTGGTTAGGCCACCAGTCGCGGTTTCTGGTGCCGCCACCGCCAACGTTGCTTTTCAGAGTGCCATTGTGAAAGGGGCATTTACTAATGTCGTTTGACTCTTTTCCCATTTTTAGCGATTTATGGTATGAATGAATGCTTGCTTATCAGATTTCCTTCGCGCAGAATTTTAAAATTATGATATTGAAGAAATAAACACAAACAATTAGTTTCTATATTTAGATAGTTTAAATCTATATGATTGTCAGGTGGCTTTCTGCTGCGTACATACGCCAATGTATTTCGTGTAGCCATCTGCTTACGCCGGACAGCCCGCGCCTGTTCTTTCCTGATTACACAAAGCCCTGCCTGTATGTGTTGTAACGGTTATCATCATTTCTCTGAAAGTTCACAGGCGCAAAGATGACGGCGATGAATGGAAATCCCGTTGTCCTTATTCACGTGTTTGAAGTATTTTTCCCTGCTTTTGGCTATCCGGGTACAGATTTAACAAAAAAAAGATCGCAGTGTTCAATGGAGATGCTTTCCTGTTTCAGTGCACATACCGTAAATAGCCGCTCATTTATAAATCTTACAGAGAATGTTATAAATGCTACCCATATCCCGGTGAATGACATTTTATCTTTGGCCAAAAGATTAACAACTATGCGCGCGACAAATATCTCCAGAAAGGATTTTATCAGGAATTCGGCTATGGCCACCCTGGGACTTGGCCTCACCCCTTCATTACTCGCCACGGCCCACGCTGAAGCGCCGGCAGGGGACGGACCATCTGCTACGGGAGGCAAAAAGACGAAATGGAAGAATGTCAGACTGGAAACAGGATTTGAATATGAAGGAGAGGAGGTCATCGCTACAAAAACGGACTTATTTTGTATAGAAGCAGCCGATGGCCGGATCACGGCCATATCGCCTAATGACCCGAAAGCCAATGCGACTGATGCAAAAGGATGGCTCATGCTGCCGGCTTTTAAAGATATGCATATCCACCTGGACAAGACGTTCTACGGTGGTCCCTGGAAGGCCGCCAGAAAGAAGACAAACGGCGTCAAAGGCATGATCGCACTGGAACAGCAGATCCTTCCGGACATGCTCAGGACCTCCACCGCTCATGCCGAAAGGACTATCGAACTGTTACAGTCCTGTGGCTCCGGTTTCGCCAGAAGCCACGTGAACATCGAGCCTACTTCCAGACTCGATTCGCTGAAAAACCTGCAAAAAGCGCTGGAGCATAAAAAGACCACCTTCGGGGCCGAACTGGTCGCCTTCCCGCAACATGGCCTGTTCTATACCGACTCCGTGCCTTACATGAAGGAAGCGGCTACAATGGATATTGATTTTATCGGTGGCGTTGATCCGTTCTCTCTGGATGGCGAGATCGCTAAACCAATGGACTTTATCGTAAAACTTGCCCTTGATAACAATAAAGGCATCGATATACACCTGCACGAATCCGGAGAGTCCGGTCTGAAGACGGTAGAATACCTCATCGACAGGGTCAATGAGAACCCTGTGCTGAAAGGCAAAACCTTCCTCAGCCACTGTTTTGTACTGGCCAAACTGGAAAAGGCCAAACAGGAGGAAATAGCAGATAGGCTGGCACAGGCGCAGATAGGTATCATGTCTACCATTCCCTTCGGTGGACTGATCATGCCTATCCCTACCCTCTATAAATATGGGGTGACTGTCGGCACGGGTAATGACAGCATCATTGACCACTGGAATACCTGGGGACTGGGTAGCGTATTGCAAAAGGCAAACGTGATGGCTCAGCTATATGGTTACGCTACTGAGTTCCTGTTGTCCAGAAGTCTGAAGCTGGCCACCTACAACGTACTTCCGCTGGATGATAAAGGCAATCAGCAATGGCCTGAAAAAGGGGATGCTGCGGACATGGTACTCCTGGATGCCAGCTGCTCAGCAGAAGCCGTATCCCGTATATCACCAGTGAAATCGCTCATCCACCAGGGTAATATTGTTTTCTGATAACAGCTGCTACTGACAACGACGGCCGTACGTCCCTGCAGCATGCAAAGCCAGCTGGTTACAATGTCATCATCGAAATACGGAAGGCCGGTAAGCTACAGCTGATCAGCAATCTGCCGTATAGTCCGGAGCCGTTTCCAACTACTATGGAGGCGGCTTTCGGCATTATATGCCCGCTATCGGTCGCGTGCGTAGCAGCCAAATTGTTTTTTGCCTAATTTAGCCGCATAGAGGTAATCCGCGGCTCCTGGTCCGTCAGGTTACCCTGTCTTCAGCAAACGATATAGCGCAGATGGACTATCAGAAAGATCATTTTCCGGTATTAAGTATTCAGGCGTTCAGTCAGGGTAGATCTGCCGACTGTACCGTCCTGTTTCATGAGCTGCTGGGAGAGCGGTCTATCGATGAAGCCCACAAACATGACTTCTTCATTGTAATACTTTTTGAAAAGGGAAAAGGCTCACACACCATTGATTTCGTGGAGCACACCATCGCCGACTATCAGTTACATATGGTCTTTCCAGAACAGGTGCATCAATGGAAAATAGCGCAGGAAACCGTCGGCTATCAACTGATGATAGGAAGGGAGCGGTTTGAGACTTTCCTCCCTTATCTCCGTTTCTCCGCGGCTTTCTACCAGCATCACCCGGTGATAGACCTTGCAGAAGACGTTTTTAATACGCTGCTATACGAGTTTAAGTCCGTAAAAAACGAACTGGAAGCAACCGCCATCTTCTGGGAGCTGATACAGGCCCGTTGCAGCACGATCGGTCTGCTGATCAGTCGTGTGGCGGAGAACGTTTTCAAAGACCTGGATAGCTATAGCTCCAACGCGATCCTTCCCCGTTTTATCAGTTTGACCGACAGGCATTTTAAAGCACAACGGTCTGTCGCCTTCTACGCCAGTGAGATCGGGATCTCTGCTAACTATCTGAATATGGTCTGCAAAAAGCAACTGAACGTCTCTGCCTCGTCCCTGATCCAGAACAGGGTACTGCTGGAGGCTAAACGATTACTGAAAGCATCTGAAATGACGGTGAAAGAGATCGTATTTGACCTGGGCTTTTATGATCATGCCAACTTCTCAAAGTTTTTCAAGTCCCACACGGGCATGACCCCTTCTGAATTTAAAGAACTGAAGTGACAACATAGATTTGCCGGTTGTAATACAAAAAGCTATCTTGGTTTCTTCAAACCATTTACCTATACATTAGCAATTTACAACAATGGGACTTTTCTCCGGATTACTCGGCAATGCTGGCGCTGTAGACCAGGCGCAGCTCATCAAAGATTATGGCAAACTCCTGACTCCAAACGAAAGCATTGAACTGGGGTTCAAACTCATCAGGGACACATTCATCTTCACAAACAAACGTCTTATCCTGGTTGACAAGCAGGGTATTACCGGCAGCAAAGTGGAATACCTGAGCATTACCTACAAAAGCATTTCCCGCTTTAGTATCGAAACGGCCGGCACATTTGACCTGGACGCAGAACTGAAGATCTGGATCTCCAGTGAAGTACAACCCAGCATCCGCAAACAGTTTAATAAGTCTGTGGATGTATATGAAGTACAGAAGGTACTGGCCCAGCATGTACTGGGATAATCCCTTTGACCTCACCGTATTTAAAAGCAACAGGCCGGAATCATCATTTCCGGCCTGTTGCTTTTAATATAGTTGCTACCGGCCTTTTCCTACGGACAGTTACATTTCTTCTTTATTGGCTCCAGGACATCATCCAGCCATTTATTGGTCACCGTACATATATTGCTGCCATCAGGATGGTTGCAGCTGATGTATTCTTCCGAGATGACTGTTTTCGTCGCAGGGTCGGGATGCATATTCGCCAGGTTCCTTGTCTCTATATGTGGTGTGATCTTTTTCTGTTCGCCGTCAATCGTCAGCAGTAGCCCGCTCGATAGCACATATCCGCTGGATGCCAGTTCCTGAATATAGATGTCCGTTTGACCGTCGAAGTTATAGTCATCATATGTGGCATGAAAATACAGTTGTCCCAGTGCGTATCCTTCAATGCTGTCTTTTAGCTGCCAGGTATTATTTTGTAAACTATATAGTTTTATGAGGTAGGTGCTATCCCTCGGTGCACAAAAGAACAGCGCATTCCGTTCATTTTTACTGAGGAAATAACCCGACTTGAAAAAGACAAATGGCTCCGGAGAGTGGCTGCCATACTCGACGGTGTCCGTAGTCAGCGAGCTGTCAAGCAGTTTCTCCAATGTACCTGCCAGGAATGCGGACGTTGACCCGGGCGCAGGGATAGGAGGGCCTTTGTCTGCCTGTGGCGATTGGCAGGCGTAATGAGCGCCAGTCAGCAGGAGAATACCTAAGGTGGTCATAGCAGACCTGAGGACATGCATAATATAGTTGTTGTGGAGTGATAATATTGCCGGGGGAGTCATCGAAACAGGCTGCTTACCTTGTAACTTACGCCCGCCTGTAACTGTAATGCTTTGCTTTTATCCCGCAGTTCTTCGTACGTACCTTCTTTCTTATAAAGTGAGTTGAAGAAATACTGAGCGCCAACCATCATCTCCAGTTGCTTCACTACCGCAAAACGCATATTGAAATGACCACCCCACACCAGCCGCCGGGCATCGCCCTTTGTTTCAAATGTACCGCCGGAAGCGGCGCCTGTACTGGCATCATAACGAACGATCACGTTGCTGAATTGTTTGTCGATGAGGTAATTAAATACAGGGCCTGCCTGTACCGAAAACCGACCCAAGGACCGCGTTACATTCAACGGACGGGCAGTCACGTAGGTAAACCGTGTATCTCCATGTTTTTTCGAAAGTTCGCTTAAATACATGGGCCTGTTTTCCGCTGATTGCCCCATATAGGTGTCATAGTCATATTTAAGCTGCATAACACCTATGGCGAGGGACCATTTCCAGTGACCGTTCAATGGTTTCACTGCTTCCACTTCAAGGTTAAAGCCTATCCGGGCATTAGTAGTGGCAGCCGTCTGTGTAACAGCTGGCGGAGAAACGGCATTGTCAATACGGACCAGATCAGGTATGACAAAACGCTCCACATACACGACCTCGTTCCGGAAGTCCGGTAGCAGACTGGTATTAGCACTGACGTTAACTTTCAGCGCTGTTTTCTGGGCGGTCGCAAAAGGGGCACTCAGCATACAGATCAGGATAGGTATGGGGAGTTTCATTTTTCTTTTTAAGATAGAGAAAAAAAACTACTCAAAGCTATCTGATGAGTAACAATACTCTATAGAATTACGAATTAATCTTTCCCTTCCACCAGGAACTTCCTCATATTGTCCAGCAGTTCATCCGATGTATCCGAATTGGTGAAAATAGCATATCCCATCTTCATATCCTTGTACACTTCAAACTGGCATTTGAAATCCCCGTTATTGCCTCCATGTCCAAAGGTCTTTCCATAAGGTGTTTCCCTGATCTCAAGGCTCATGCCCATATAGGTCGGTACTTTCGGTCTGTCAGAGTCATCGAAGGGGTAATCCGAATGTTTGGAAAAAATGGTATCGTAGGTACTCGCTTTCAGCCCTTTCTGTTCCATCAGGTACAACATGAACCGGGTGAAGATAGCTGCCTCGGTATGCATGGAATAGGCCATACCCGGGTTTTCCGGCAGGTCGTTATTGTTGGGTAGCTTATTGATATGTCCAAAGGCAACGACCCGCTGGAGGGAGTCATTCTTCGAGAAGAAAGTGTGGTAAAGTCCCACAGGCTGGATCACTTCTTCTTCCAGGACCTGTTCGACCTTCTTCCCCGTGATCTTCTCTACCACCATTTTCAGGTATTCAAAGCCTTCTCCCGAATAGCCGAAAGATGTACCTGGCGTAAACTTCAGGTCCAGTTTTCCATTGTCATTGATCCAGCGCCAGTTAGGAAAGCCTGTCCGGTGTGTCAATACATGTCTGGCCGTGATCAGCTTATACCGTTCGTCGTATTCAATATCTTTATAGGGGAGGTACAGGTATAAGGGTTTATCCAGGTCGATCACCCCACGCTCTGCCAGCTTTTCAACAGCCAGCGCAAATACCGGTTTCGTAATAGACGCTGCCTCAAATAAGGTGCTGTCTGTCACTTTCTGCCCTGTCATGGTATTCGTGACTCCGTAAGTCTTATGATAGACCAGCTTCCCATCTTTGATCAGCGCCAGCGATACGCCGGGAATACCATAATACTGACGATAGGTCTCGATGAAACGGTCCGTCTGTGCTGCACTACCCGCTGTGAAGTCGGCCAGCAATAGGCCGCTGTCAGGGATCATGTCAGGCATAGGGGTATTGGAAAGCACAACGTCCTTCGCGGTTACCTGTTGCCCGCTCTTCACCACCACGGTGACAGGTGTTTCCTCTTTGGCGGCATACAATTGTTTATCCGGGTGATAGTAGGTATCTGCCAGGGTAAGCATGTATTTGCCTGCGGGTACTAAGGTGGTATAGTTGCCCAGGCTATCGACCATTGCGGTTAACCAAAGTCCGGGTTTGCCGGGGTTGTCCAGTCTGATCCGTCCGGGTAACCGGGTAGCGGAAGTCTTATCCCAGCGTAACTTCCCCGAGATTGTCGCCAGTTTGGCGCCGGCTGGCAGCAAAAGGACGTCGCCCAGGCTATTGGGATTGACATATTTGGAACCACCTTGTCCCCAGGCTGACCAGGAGAAACTACCGTCTTTGTCTTTGTCAAATACGTGAAAGTCAAGCCCTATAGACTTTCCTACCGCTAACTGATCTCCCAGCCGGATGCGCCATTCATAGTAACGGGTATTGCCCCGGCGTATCATCGCCACTTCCATCATCTCCCACGTGGCTTTACTGGCAAAAGGATCATAGAACGCATTGTTGGTATTACGCAGCTTCTGGCTGTACATAAAAGACGCTACTCCTGAACCGGTGATCAGGTGGCGGGCATCAATGCTCAGCTCCAGTCCGTCCTGAGTGTTCCACCGCACATTGGCGGAGGTGTCTTCTATAAAGTCATCATCTGTAATAGTAAATGCCAGGTACAGGGACTGGTTGTTTTCATTATACCCGAGCTGGAAAAAGCCGGAGAGGTCTGCGTCATTTTTCGGCCTGGTGTCCGAAGGATGCACGGCTATTTTATACCGGATCGCGTCCCTGGGCCAGTCTGACAGGTCACCGTCCACTTTGATCTTACCCAGTGGATAGGCATACGCAATACTCCCGTTATGTGCAGAAAGCTGTAGTTGGAACAGGATACCTGATACAAGCAGGCAAATCGCTTTAAAAGATGGGACTGGCATGTGTTTGCGGTTTGAGGTTTGCATAAAGACGCCCCATACCGGAAAAAGTTGCTTAGCTCACTTCTTTTTTGCTTTTACTGAACCTATGCTCCCTGTATTCCGCCAGCCGCATGTCCAGCAAGGCTTTAATTTTCGCGTAATTCTCTTCATTGAACGCAATCTCGTTTAGCGACTTTGTCGCCGCTTCACCAAAGTAGTTTTCCTTTTCCTGCGGATCGGTCAGCAGTGTGAACGCAAAGTCTCGCCCATATAACACGTCATGACCACTCAGGTTCTTGATATAGGCATGTACGAAATCGCGGTCAGTGGCAAAATCTTCTTCCTGTATGTATCCTCTGTCCAGCACACGTATCCACTCTGTTACAGGTGATTTGCCCTCTTTGATGTCACGTACGACTGGTGCTGTTACCGCATCCGTTTTCACCAGGTCACGTTCAATGGCCCAACGCAGGAACATCAGATCGGAAGTGATATAGTGACTTTTTGATTTTAGGAAGGTATCGAAAGTGCCATACAGGTATTCATAGTATAATTTGAATACGGGCATGGAATACTGGAGTTCCAGTGTGATGTTAGTAACAGCCAGATCATCCCCATACTGGACGCCCCAGACGATTGACTTCTCAGGTACCAGCGGCACTTCCCATCTGTAAAAACTTTCACTGCCATCATCATTGAGCCAGATAGGTGTGATATCACTGCTCTTTAGCGTAGGGGCGCCCAGTTTAGCCTGCAGCGTATCAAAATCATGCGTAAAGTCAATTCCCTGCGGAAAGGTTGTTTTTGACTTGTTATTATGGAACCTTACATGGCTGAGGAGGGGTATAAAAACGCCCTTTTTATCGCCAGGTACAGGCGGATAATCTTTCAGATAGGTGTTGATATTGAATAACAGGTCAAATCCGAGTTTCTTGTTTTCTACCCAGTAGGAGGTGTCTGCCGAACGGTTTGAAATAGTGATTTTCTTAGGGTATTTAAATCCGTTAGTCTCAATAAATGAGATGATCTGTGCATCATCAATCCTTCGGCCCAGCAGGCCGGTTAGTGTATTGAACATGTTGAATGTTTTGAAGTAGCATGAACTGCCCTGCAAAATAGAAAAAACAGGTAGTAAAAAATAATCATCTTTGTGTTATCTTAGCCGCTCAAGGCCCCTGATACCTTAAAAGCTATCTCGTAAGTAATGACGGTCTTCCATTTTACCACAACAAGAAATACCATTCATGAGCATTAAAGTAAGTAAGCATATTATAGCAATGCCATTAAACGCGTAACCTATAAAGATGATCTTGAAATAAACTAAATACGCTAAAACGGGAAACCCTGATTTCTTAACCATATAGTATCCTTAATCCATTATCCGATATGGAAAAATCTGTAAATGTCCCTGCGGCAGCTGTCTGGAATTCGACCGACAACCAATGGGAGCTGGGCGAAAAGAATGCCGCCGGACAACCCACCGGCACCTGGAAATACTGGCATGTGGACGGGCATTTTGCCGGTACTGTTGAATACGGAGACGGTACTTCCCCTTATCAGATAAAGCGTTTTCATCCCGATGGCACCATCGCCCAGGAAGGCTTATGGTGTGGTGGAGATCTCTGGACGGGTACCTATCGCTGGACCAAAAGCGACCATCCCACTACAGAACCCTTCCCGGTGCCAGCCGAATATGATAGCCCGTTTGTATGGATCGCTGAATTTGATTATCCGGGCGATGGCCCCTGGTACAATGCCCAGCGATATTTTAACCGGGAGCGCCAGCCTGTCAATGCCGAAGGAGTGCCTTTACCCGCCCGTCCTGCTACCGTATCACAACGTGCTCATTATGCCATAGAACATGGTCAGCACAAATGGGTCATGGGAACAGTCAATATCCGCATTGCAAAATATGTGGGTGAATACCAGGAATGGGACCTGAATGGGGCGCTGAAGGTGAGAAGAATATATAATGAAGACGGTGAGATAGCACTGGAAGAGTCGTATGAATACGGCAGTCTATGGATGTCAAAAGCACATTCACCCGGCGAATTGTTACAGACCTTTTATTACATCAGTAGCCAGCCTCCTGTTGCTAAATCCGCCAGTTTATACCGTAATGGGGGGCAGGATGTTACGACTGCTTACTTTAATACGGCCGGTAACAAGCTTTATTCCGTCAGAAGTGAAAGATTGATGCCACTGCACGAGCGCAGATATTACAATGATGCACTGGTATATGAAGGGGTCCAGCTTGACGATAAACCAAAGACGCTGCTCAGCGTAAAGTATTTTTATCCTGATGGCAGCATACTGGTCGATTATACCTCTAACGGAGACGGTACCGGCGTCTGGCGCCTGTATGAAAGATCGGGAGCGGAGATGTTAAGTATGGAGGAAAAGGAAGAGGCTTTCCGCAGTAAAAGGAAACGTTGGGCATACCTGTTACCTTCGCTGTCTGACTACGAGGAGGATACCCTGCTACCTGACTGGGAGTCAGTGATAGAGAACTTTAAAATGGAGAAGCGACGCCAGCTGACAAGAGAAAAAATGGCCGCCCTGGTAGCACCTGCGCATCTCAGCAAAGAACTGAAGAAGACTGACTGGGAAAACATCGATACTGCGATGGGAGGTGGTAGCAGACTGCCACTTGCTGTTAAGGGTTTGCTGTCGGACGATAACGACGTGGCAAGCATGTCTGCCGACATTATCTGGTATGAAATAGAACACCAGCAAAGTCTCTATGAGGCTACGTATAAAATAGCCGGTATCGTTGCAAAAATGCTTCCCCTGTATGGAGACACACCTGCGATACAACAGCGGATGAGGAGCTTCCTCTTTGAAGTGTTCGGACAGGCATATTTCGATTATCCGAAGAAAGCCTACAAAGCGACGATCAAATCGTTACTGCCAGCTGCTCCGCTGCTTTTGAGATGGGCGAACGACAGCGATAATGATACCGCCCGTCAGGCACAGTACCTGCTGCTGCACATGGGAGAAGCAGTACCAGACACAGAGACATTATTGTTACAGGAATGGAATAATACGGCTCATACAGCTCAGCGACGCCAATTCGCTGCTTTTTTACTGGCGCGGTACTATTTGAACAGTAAACAACCGGCAAAACTGGTCAGCATGTTCTCTGAGGCCCTGCAAACAGAGACAGACAAGATGTTACGCCTGATCATGGCGATCCACCTGGTGCTGGCCACCAAGAAACAGGCACAGGCAGCATGGTTGTCTGAACTGTTGCAGGCGCTGACTGATCCGGACGCTGCTCATTATGATGACTTCTATGCGCTCACGCCTTACACAACCGGAACAGACGTTTCGGAATATGCGTTGATGGTATTAGGCCATGCGAAGAAAGCAGTGCTCGAAGATAACATCTTCGTCCTGATCAATATGCTGCCGGAATCGAATAGCCTGAAACAGGTAACCTTATTACAGGCACTGTTTTCGGTCCTGTTCCCTGATGGAGTGGAGCTGAATAAGTTCAGCCCTGCTCAGCAGCAAACATTGCTGGCAGCAGCGACCGTTATTGATCAGCATCCAAACTTCGTCAACCATATGGAGGTCTTCAGTAATTTTAATATACCATACGACACGTATGAGTTAACGCAATTGGCCGCCAGACCGGTGGCCCGTAGTAGAAAGAAAGCTGAATAATATTAACATGGCAGAAGCCCGCAGGTAATGCGGGCTTTTCCATAGACAGGATACCCACGTCTGTGAATAGTGCCCTCCGGTAAACGCTTAGAAAATATTTTCCCAACCTTGTAAGGTTTTACCTCCTCCCTATACTAATGAATAAAACCCTTACACAATGAGCACATGTAAGTTAATCAGAACTATCTTGGTTGCACTGGCACTGGCCTTTACAGCATTGACTCCGGCAGTTGCGCAAAAGCAGCCGCAAAACGGATTATTATGGGAAATATCCGGCAGGAACATGACAGCTCCTGCCTATTTGTTTGGTACCATTCACTTGTATGACACCAGCACCTATCAGCTGCCACAACCTCCTTTCGAGCTGCTGGAGAAGACGGGCAGGGTCTACTTCGAACTGGACTTTGGTAAAATAAATATGGCGGAAATGAGCGCGGGTATGTTTATTACCGACACGTCTCAGTATATTAACAAATTACTGGATCCGGTTTCACTGGCCAGGCTGAATAAATTACTGGAGGGTTCCGCCAGTGCAAAGATGCTGGGAGACAGGGTCTATACCATAAAACCGCTGTTTGTATCAGTGATGCTGCTTGGTAATGAAAAAACTTCTTCTGTGGACCTGGAATTATACAAGGCCGCCATGTCCGGGAAACATGCAGTAGGTGGCCTGGAAACAGTCAAAGAACAAATGGAGGCATTTAATACCATGAGCATCGCGGCACAGACAGAGGCCCTGCGCCAGTTCCTCAGCAATGACCTGTCAGGACAGGAAATACTGTCAAAGATGACGGCTATTTACGCCAGACAAAATATTACAAACATGCTGAAAGAACTGGAACAGTTCATGCCATTGGATGCCAATACCAGTGAAACGCTGGTCAATAAAAGAAACATCATCATGACTGACCGTATAGACTCCCTTTTGCAGCAGCAAGAACATCCGCTCATAGCAGTAGGAGCCGGACACCTGGGCAGTGATGCCGGTATTGTTGAACTTTTAAGAAAGAAAGGATATACCCTGAAAAATATCCCTTTTACGATCAAAAAGGCGCATGAGTAATGACCAAAACCGAGTTCCTGGACCATACCATGCCTCACCAGGCTATTATCTTTAAAGTGGTCAATATCTATACAGATAACAAAGAGGATAAAGAAGACCTGTTGCAGGAGATCTGGTTGCAGTTGTGGTTGTCTTATCCACGGTTCCGCGGTCAGAGCAAGCTTTCTACCTGGATGTACCAGGTAGCCCTGAACACCGCCCTGACTTACACCAGGAAATCTGCCACGCGTGATAAACACCTCCGGCAGGCAGCTGCGGTAGCTGTCACCCACGAGCAGGAGAATGTCCAGCATGAGCAGGAGCGCCTGTTATGGGACAATATCCGTTCCCTGCAGAAGGCAGAGAAAGCCCTCATCCTCCTATACATTGATGGCATTAGTTACAGGGAGATCGCAGAGATCACCGGTGACTCTGAAAGCAATGTAGGAACAAAGCTGAGCCGCATCAGGCAGAAACTGAAAGATTTAATTACCAGTGAAAAAATCAAGCAATAATGGAACCGCTGGATGACTTTGATTCCCTGCTGAAGGGAGCCGCCGATAGATATAGTAATCCGCAGCTTGCTGAACAGGCAGTGAGTAAAATGATAGATGAACGCCTGATAACAGGCAGGAAAAGAATGATCGCCACAGTCAGAAAAGAGATCATCATTATAGCGGTCTGTATTGTGACCACGATCTTTTCCTGTTATATGAGTGCAAAGGTCAGGCATAAACTAAGCCCTGAACTGGTCATGGCCATCGGTATCAGTTATGTGGGGGCCATGGTTTACTTCCTGTTGTCACTGTTCCTGTTCATCAGGTTGATCATGATCTCTCTTGCTCCCAAGGGTACCGATATCAGGGAGTACATTACGGGCATCTACCAGAAAACACAACGTACCGTACAACTGTACCTCTGGTTCTCTACCGTGGCCAGCGTTTCCATGGTGGCCATCCCGCTGGTATTGAGCAGTAAGGTGAGCTGGTATTGGATGCTACTGATAATAGCGTTATTTGGGGGAGCGGTACATTATAGCAATATCTGGTACGTCCGGAAACGTTTTGGGAAACGCCTGGATGAGCTGAAAGCAATGATGACGGATTTCACCTGAGTGAGTAAACAGGGTGGTGAAAGCGCTGGTTTATCAGCACCTGTCCCGTTATGCATGGACAGAAGAATGATCTGTACCAGCAGGTAACACCTCTTCAATGCCATTTTCGCCGGATATGACCGCCTTATGGGCCATTTTCAGGAATAAGGAATGTCCCACTATGCCTGGAATCATTTTAACCTGCCTATCCAGTTGGGTCAGATCAGGGAATGTGTCGAAGTAGATATCCGCCAGCATATTGCCATTATCGGAAATGAGTGCACCATTCTTTTCGCTGCTCAGGCGCTGTACGAACCTGGTACCCGGATACAGTTGAGCGATCTTCCGGCGTACGATCCCCAGCGCCTGCGGCAGCAGTTCTATGGCCAGCGGGTATTGGGGATCCAACGCTTCCCGGCGTTTACCGGCATCTCCCAGTAATACGAACTGTTCTGCCGCTGCTGCCAGCAGTTTCTCCATGACATGGATCCCGCCGCCGCTTTTTAATGCGTTCAGCTGCCTGTCAAATACATCACATCCATCAAAGTAAATATCCAGCTGACTGATAAGTGAAGGTGCCACAAGCCGGAAGCCCAGTTCATGCAGCAGCACCGTCGTGTCAAACGAGGAAGAAGTGACGGTCAGTGATGACAACAAAGCGGGGTCTTCCGCCAGCTGGCTGGCCAGGTATACAATGGTTTTGCCACCGCCTAACCCGATGGTCTGTCCGGCGCTGATCATCTTAGCTGCGGCTTTCGCCGCTGCCAGTTTATGGTCTGTCATCTGTTCATGTCATTAATGAATGAGTAATATATGCGGAGAGCAAGATAATCCCTTTGTGGCAGAAAATAATACCGTCAGCCGATGCGGCAGCCCCGAAGTTATTCCCCTGCATCACTTCTTCCTGTGTATAGTCACAGATAGCGAAGAATACCTACCTTTATCTCCACAAACCTATAAACAGGTATATGCAACCAACAGCAATAAAGGAGACACTGAAGACACATATATCCAAAGTGACCACGCTTACAGACGAGCAGTTTGATTATTTCTTTTCTCACTTTCAATACCAGCAGTATAAAAAAGGACAATCCATCATTGCTGAGGGTAGTATGGTCAACTGTGAATACTTCGTACTATCAGGGTGCCTGAAATCCTTTTTCATTAACGATGAACTGAAGATGTTCATCCTGCAGTTTGCCATGCCTACCTGGTGGGCGTCTGATTATAACGCCCTGTATGCCCATACCAAAGCCACTGTCAATGTAGACTGTATCACTGATGCGGAACTACTGTGCCTGACCAATGAGGACAGGGAGAAGTTATGCCGGGAGCTGCATAATGTTGAGTACTTCTTCCGCTGGCGTACCAACAAAGGCTATGTAGCCAGCCAGAAACGCCTGCTGTCTTTTATGAATAACAATGTGAAGTACCGCTATGAAGAGCTCATGGCCCTCTATCCGCAGCTCTATAACATGGTACCTAAAAACCTCATTGCCGCCTACCTGGGTGTTTCCCGCGAAACCCTCAGCCGCCTCTATAACCCCTGAGAAGTGATCCAGATCACTTTCTCCCTGAATGTGATCCAGGTCACGCAACCACCCCGATTTTCCGGCTGACATTTGTGTTGTAATCATAACAAACAAAAACACAAACACAATGGAAAATCAGAAATTTCAAATCGTTAGTGCGCAAAGCAATATTGACTGGGTGGGTAAAAAAGTAACCGGTGCTCATAATGGTACCATTGCTATCAAAGACGGCCACCTCGTCCTGAACGGTAACCAGCTTACCGGTGGTCACTTCGTAGTAGATACTACCTCTATCAGAATACTCGACATCGCCGACCAGGCTACGAATGCCCAGTTCCTCGGTCACCTTGTTTCCGACGACTTCTTCTCTACAGACAAATATCCCGAAGCCAGTCTGGTGATCACTACCGTATCCGGCAATCATGTGCATGGTGACCTGACCATCAAAGGCATCACCCATCCTGTCGCTTTCGACGCGGCTGTAAATGTCAAGGACGGCCAGCTGACCGCCAGCGGTAAACTGATCATTGACCGTACCAAATACGCGATGCGCTTCCGCTCCGGTAACTTTTTCAAAGACCTGGGTGATACGCTCATCTATAACGACTTCGAATTAACAGTTACGCTCACCGCTAAAGCCGCTTAATCAACGGCGCTGGCTTAAAACAATGTGTTATGCCTTACGTAAAGATCGAGGTAACCCGTGAAGGTGTTACCAGAGAACAGAAACAGGCGCTCATTAAAGGAGTGACCGACCTGATCACAGACGTACTGAATAAAGACCCGCAACTCACCCATGTGGTCATTCAGGAAATAGAACTGGATGACTGGGGTTTTGCAGGTGAGCAGGTATCCGTACTGAGAGAGAAAGGAATTACTGCAGACCGGAAATAGTACAATCATTTCACAACGTATCAAACCTCATAAAATGAAAAAGCAAACTATAATCGTTACCGGCGCTTCTCAGGGCATAGGAAAGGAAGTCGCCCGTTATTTCCTGGAGAAAGGTGATAATGTGATCATCAATTCTGCAACCGCCGAAAAGCTGGAACAGGTCTACAGGGAACTGGGCGCCGGTGATAACCTGGCCATGGTCGCAGGTAATGTAAAAGATAAAAGTACCGGCGAACGCCTGCTGGCGACAGCGATTGAGCAGTTCGGCGGCGTAGATGTACTGGTGAATAACGCTGGTATATACGAGACAAAACCGTTCCTGGAAGTCGATGAAGCTTACCTGGACCGCTTCCTCGACACCAACCTGAAAGGCACTTTCTTTACCACACAGGCCGTTATTCCCCAGATGATCAAACAAAAAGGCGGGACAGTCATTAATATTGGTACGCCTTTGGTCTATCACGCGCTGGGTGGTGGTCCTTCTACTGCGCCGATTTCCTCCAAAGGAGCTATACATGCACTGACCCTGCAACTGGCTGCTGAATTTGGCAAACAGAACATCCGCGTGAATACCATCGCTCCAGGTGTGATCCGTACGCCTATGCATGGCGACGAAGCTGATAAGAGCGCTGGCATCCACCTGCTGAACAGGGTAGGAGAAGTGGAACAGGTAGCGCAAATGGTATATGCAGTGGCGAAGAATGATTTCATCAGCGGCACCATTATCAACGTGGACGGTGGTATGGGGGCCGGCCATCATCTGAACTGATCATGAAAGCACTTTTATTGACCGCTTTGCTGTATGGTCTCATACCTGTACTCAAAGCACAAAAGGCAGATAAGATGAAAAATAATGAACAGGATTCCCTGGCTATTGCTACGGCCCTGGAGAATAATTACTTTAACGCCATTTATGAAGGCGATACAGATAGATTAGGTAGTATCCTGTATCCGGGTACCTTACTGTTCGGCGATGTAAAAGGGCAACCTTATGCGAAGAGCAGGGATGAGTACCTGACAGGGGTGAAGAACCGGCAAAGTCCCAAAGATTCCGGCAAGCCTTTCCATGGCGATATCACGTCAATCGACATCGTGAACTCCATCGCAGTGGCCCGGGTCAAGGTGAAGATGTATGACTTTCATTACAACGAAATCCTTTCCTTTCACAAGATCGACGGACGCTGGTACATCGTCAATAAGATGATGAGCGATATCAGCGAATAATAATAATCAGACGTTATGTG
Organism: Chitinophaga agri; assembly: GCF_010093065.1. Classification (NCBI taxonomy): domain Bacteria; kingdom Pseudomonadati; phylum Bacteroidota; class Chitinophagia; order Chitinophagales; family Chitinophagaceae; genus Chitinophaga; species Chitinophaga agri. The sequence continues at coordinate 555,063 of NZ_CP048113.1, forward strand.
GTACCAGACAAAAGCATCGGCAATACTCGGCATTGAATATCCCATCCTGCAGGGGCCCTTTGGAGGCAATTTATCTTCTGTAGCATTGGTGTCAACCGTATCGAACGCAGGTGGGCTGGGCGGCTTCGGAGCCTATTCTATGAGCCCGCAGGAGATCGCTGCCGTAGATGAGCAGATCAGGGCAGCTACGGATAGACCGTATAATATCAACCTGTGGGTCAATGATACTGACGCCGTGGACGGCACCGTCTCTGACGAACTGTATCAGCATACCCGGGAGCTGTTCCGCCCTTATTTTGAAGAAATGGGTATTGCCGTACCGGATAAACCTGCTCCCTTCCAATCCAGGTTTGAAGATCAGGTAGACGTGCTGCTGCATCGTAAGCCGCCGGTATTCAGCTTTATGTTTGGTATCCCATCCGCCGATATCCTGGCGCAATGCCGCCGCCTCGGTATTGTCACTATCGGCGCCGCTACCACGCTGGACGAAGCCATTGCACTGGAAGCGGCGGGTGTGGACCTTATCATCGCGTCTGGTTTCGAAGCGGGTGGACATCGTCCTTCCTTCCTCGCCTCCGCCGAAAATTCTGTAACGGGTACGTTCGTACTGTTACAACTCATCCGGGAAAAGGTGAAGGTGCCCGTCATCGCTGCTGGCGGAATTGCCAGTGGAAAAGGTATCGCCGCTGCCATGGCGCTCGGTGCTGATGCGGTGCAGATAGGGACGGCCTTCCTCGCCTGTGAGGAATCCAACGCTACGCCCTTACACAGGGATATGCTGTTCTCTGATGCCGCTAAGTATACCACTTTGACCAGCGCGTTTACCGGTCGCCTCGGCAGAGGTATCGCTAACCGTATCACCGCGGAGTTGAACCCACAGGCTGCACATTATCTGCCCTTTCCCTTACAGACCACCTTCATGTCTCACCTGAGAAAAGCGGCTATGGAAAAGGCGCAGTGGGATATGCTCTACTTCTGGGGTGGACAGATAGCGCCGGTATTGAAACATAGAAGGGCGGAAGAGCTGATGCAGGCGCTGATTGAAGAAACGACGGCATATTTCGGCGGACTACCCGGGACGCAAAGCCAGACAGGCTGAACCGGAATAATGGATGACATGAGCTATCAGTGAGGACGTTGATCAGTGAATGACTCGTCTGCTAAGCATATAGTGTTGGTTTTTTTACGTTGGATTGTACGCGGCAGGGCATGATTTCCTGCATACTGCCGCACCTTTGTGTGTGTGCTAATGGCCTGATCGTTGTCAATGACATGATTCAGGTCCATTAGCTTTTTAGTCAGCTGTATTTATTCTTACAGTAATGTATACACCCGACTATCTTCTGCGAAGATCGCAGTCGTAACGTTATCACTGGTTTACCAGCGAATAAAGAGGCCCGTATTGTGTGTCAATACGGGCCTCTTTATTATCCTTACAGCTCATTTATTCAGTCTCTTATCATATGTCTTTTGCCAGTAGTCCAGTACCTCGTCATAACCGGCACGGTCACTAAACGCTGCCGGATGATAAGGATCGCCTGGCTGGTGTTTCTTATGCAGGTCATACTGACTGGCATGTGCGGCCAGCCACAGGTCAAACTGTACTTCTTTCATGACCTTCAGTGTATGTGCATAATCTTTCCCGACTTCCGGATACAGCGGCATTCCCGCGAGCTGTGTATCATCAAGAATGGAAGGAATATTGGCGATCAGCACCCTGTAGGTATGCGCAGTGTCCTGAACATTGAACAGGAAGCTGTTAGCCCCCGGGGTATGCCCCGGATGATGTAATACAACGATGTTCATGCCGCCGAGTGAGATCGTATCCTTATCATGCAGGATCCTGTCTGCTTTCACTGGCAGGAACATCATGCCCTTTCCCCCCATGACATAATCGGAATTGCCCCCGTCAGCCAGCAGCGCGGCATCTTTTTCATTGACCATCATACGGGCATGCGTCTGCTTTTTGATGGCGGCCATCGCGCCTACATGATCATAGTGGGCATGGGTGGTAAGCAGTATACGGATGTCCTTGAATTTAAATCCCAGCGCTTTCATATGCGCCTTGATCAGCGCTTCAGAATCCGCAGCGCCGGTATTGATCAGTATATGTCCTGCCGGTGTGGTGATCAGGAAGATGCCCAGGTCGTAAGTACCGATGTAATAAAGGTTACCAGCTATGCGGAATGGCTGATAGTCCTTCGACCATTCTTTATCTACATACAGGTCTTTGATCAGCTGCTGGGCAGTGGCGGGCTTGTATAAGCTGGCGGATAAAATAGTCAGGAGTATGACTGGTAACAGTCTTTTATGGAATTTCATGCACTGGGTTTTGAAGACTGCGAAGGTAGCCAATAGGCACGGTGATACAAAAAGAAGCCGCTGAAATATCAGCCTTTGGTTGCCTGGCTGGCTGCCGACCCTGCTCATCCGGAAATAGTACCTGATATTTGAGTACAACACGGGAATCGGTAGGAAATCTTCCGCAGGGGCAGTACATTTGCGGTATTCGAATTTGACACAATGAAGCTGAAAGCATTATTCAATGAATATAAAGTCAGGATTATTTTCCTGACGGTGTTTGTTTTCCTGACCGTTGTATTCCCCTATACACAGAAGAAATACTACATGGCCGATACTGTCAGTCATTTTGAAGACGCTTACCTGTGGCCGATACTGTTATGGGTATGGATAGGCCTATCTGTTATTGGCATCATATACGCACTTGTGAAAATAAGGCCGTTTGCGGAGGCCCTGAAAGGGATATTATCCGCCGTGATCACCTGTGCCTTTATCTTTTTCATCACCCGTGGCTTCTTCCTGGGGGTGGCATTGCTGGTGAACCGGGCGATCGTTACGCCTGTGCAGCAGGAAAGATACAGCGTCTATTTCGATAGTGAACGCCGGGGTAAACCTGACTACCTGCATCTGCGGCATGTAAAGACCGGTGAACTGGTTCATGACGGCCTGTTGCCGGAACGTATATACTACACTGGTCTAAGGAGTGGAGATACCATCCCTGTCACGTTCAGAAAAGGATTGCTGGGAATCGTATTACCACCTGTTGCAAAATAACGCGTTGACTCCTTTCCGCTTTGTATTGTCAAAATCCTCAGTTGAGGGTCACTGCGTTTTGCAACCAGCTCTTTTTAAAATAATTTAGTCGCCATAATTCAGTCTTTAGATGAAATCCTCCATACTCACGCTGATCCTGCTATTTTCGATCAGTATTACCTATGCACAGCTACCTTACACAAAAGTATTTGGTGACAGTACCAGTAAACCGCTGATCTTTCTGCACGGCGGTCCGGGCAGCAACGCTGGCTCCTTTGAGCTCACCACCGCACAGGAGATCGCAGATATGGGGTATTTTGTCATCCTGTATGACCGGAGGGGAGAAGGCCGCTCGGCTGACCTGAAAGCGAAGTACACCTTCCGTCAGACCTTCGACGATCTCAATGACCTCTATAAGCGTTTCGGTATAAAAAGGGCCACCCTGATCGGGTACAGTTTCGGTGGATTACTGGCGACCCTGTATGCAGAGAAGTATAGTGATAAAGTATCCTCACTGGTATTGGTGAGTTCACTGCTTTCCCTGCAGGACACGTATGCGGCCATCCTGGATAGATCAGGTGTTGTTTTCAGGGAGAAGCATGATACTGCCGGACTACAGCAATTACAACAGGTGGCGGGAATGGACAGGAGTTCCATAGCTTTCAGGACGAACTGCTTTGCGCTGGCCACGAAAAACGCCTTCTTTGATACCCCGCATCCTAATGAACGGGCTGTTGTATTAAACAAAAAGGTAAAAGAGGACGCTGTACTGACAAGCCTCCGGGCTGATACCAGTACAGCGCCCGGCAGAGGATTCTGGCGGAATGAACATTATACCACCATTGATATTACACCTAAAATAGAAAAGCTCAGAGATAGTCATATCAACATCTTCGCTTTCTATGGAAAGGATGACGGATTATTCGCTGCTACGCAGATAGACCGGCTGAAAACATTGATCGGTAGTGATCATGTATGGTACCTGGACGATTGCGCACATGCTGCGTTCATCGATCAGCAGACCCTCTTTATGGAAGCGATCGCTTCCTGGATCAGGTAAGACCTATTTACAGAATATCTTCTCCAGCAGCGTGTTGTTGTAATCCAGGTTATTGTGGAATACATTGTACAGTTCAGCTGCAATGGCCAGTGTCCGGTCTGCTGAACTATCTGCAGGGATCTCCTGCTGGTTTTCCAGGTAACGGATGATCTTACCATTTTTCACATAGATACGGTGCTCAATTCTGGAATCTTGTCCGTCGGCTGAACTACCTACGATCACTTCATAACTGAAGAAAAATTTACCCTCCCGGAAATAGTATTCTGTTGTCCAGCTGCCGTCACCTGCAGCGCCGGCATCAACGATCTTGAGGATGTCCTGCCCCTGGGTGAAACACTGGATACGTCCTTCCGGCGCACAGGAAAGTCCCTCATAGTTTATTTCCTCCTTCGCTAACTTTAAGGTGTTGATCTTTTGAAACTCAGCGCGGATAGATTTGATGTCTGCCTCACTGGCTGTGGGTATTTTAACGGATGTCTTCTGTTGCCCGCTAACTGTTATAGACGGCCAGCTCCATGCTAATACGACCAATGCGGGGATAAGCAGTTTTTTCTTCATTTCAGTTTAAGGATAGTTAAAATATGAAGATAGGGGAATCCCGGCTAATTATTGTGCCCGGTTTCCCTTCCTCTTAGCTGTCAGATACTTACGTACCGGTGTGTCATACGCCACCATCGCGATGTAGGCCAGACCCACCAATACCAGCAGACCTATGCAGATGATACCGGTCAATTGTGCAGTACCGGGTTTGTACTGGGTATAGTAACCGGCAAATGCCCACATTACCGCATAATGTACCATGTAGAGCGGATAGGAGATCTTACCGAAGAAATGACAGATGCCCTGTACCAGTTTGCCGGGTTGTGCGCCGGCGCCGAGTGCCAGCAGGAAAGGAAAATACAGGGTAACGATCACCAGTTCCACCAGCCAGTTCTGTCGGAAGACTGGTATCAGCAATGCCAGCAGCAGTAAAACTGTCAGGCCGGAAAAACCCAGTTTATTCTTAATGATCATGTTATAACGATAGACCAGCATCCCCGCGAGGAAAGAGAAGGCAATACGCGCGCCACCATGCCACCAGTTGTCACTGCTCCAGCCACCCATCAGGTTTTGTGCTGTGTAGGCAATATAGCCTAACCAGCCAGCGGCCAGTATCACCAGGATCAGTAATACACGTCTGTGAAGTTTCCATAGGATCACTCCATAAACAATATTGGCCACATACTCCCAGAAAAGTGACCAGCACGGTGCATTCAGGCCGAACAGGTTGAAGGCTCTTTCTCCCATCACCGGAAAAGGCGCCATCAGGATAGACGCCAGGAAGATGAGTGCCAGTTTCCCGAAGTTATAGCTTTCAGGTACGGATGCGAACGGGTCAAACAGAAAGGCCAGTAAACCCAGTACAGACCCGAGTACGACCAGCGGATGTAAACGAATGATACGGGAGATAAAGAACTCGCCAAGACCGATCTTCTCAATACGGTTATCATACGCATACGCAATCACAAAACCACTCAGGCAAAAGAAAAAGTCTACCGCCAGAAATCCGTGTCCGGCAAAGTTTGTCTTAGGATCGGTATATACTATTTCCAGAAAATGAAAGGCCACTACGACGATGGCCGCTACACCACGTAGCCCGTCCAGTATCTCGAAATGTTGTTTTGTTTGCAGTAGATTCTTCCGCTCCGGCGGTGCTGTGATGGTCCCCGTAGTTATCATGATTCGATTAAAGTAAGTGCGGAAGATAGAAAAATAATTTCCAATTCCTGCTTCTATAATAAGTGTACATTAAACAATAAAACCGCTGAATAAATAAATTTCCTTATTTTAACCGCAAAGAATACAGTATAATGCGGTGGACAATGATGTTATGGCTATGCCTTGCAGCGAAATCTCTATTTGCTGCGGGTGAGCCGCCCAGAAATCTAAGTATAGAAAATGGCCTATCCAACAACGCTGTATTAAACGTATACCAGGACTATAAAGGTTTCATGTGGTTCGGTACTTATGATGGTTTGAATCGTTATGATGGCTACAAATTCAAGATCTACAGAAATAAGATAGGCGATTCCACGTCCCTTATCGATAACGGGATATATACTATGGACGGCGACTCTGACCACCGGTTATGGATCGGCGGCAGAAAAGGTATCAGCGTGTTTGATCCGGTAACTGAACAGTTCTCCGTGGCCAGATTTGCTACCGGCAAACTGGTGCAGGGGAACATTCATATTATAAAGGCCGGTAACGGCGGACTGGTACTCGTTGGTTCCGAGAATAATGGTCTGATACAGTTCAGCCAGTGGCCCGGCACCGGTAAACAGATACCCCTGGAAAATAACATCAGCTATGAAGTCACCGCTATCGAATTCACACCTGATAAATCAGCCGCCTTTGTTTTCGTACAGCATGTAGGTCTTTGCAGATACGATTGCCGCAAAGGGACCATGACTGTGCTCAACCGTACTATCACACTTGGTAACTGCCTGAAGGCAGATAAGAAAGGGATGCTCTGGCTGGGTACAGAGCAGGGCATTTTCAGTTATAATGATGGCTGGTCTGCCAACTATCTGAAAGAGAACTGCAATATCGTGAACCTTTGCGCCGATCAGGGGGGCGCTATATGGGCCGGATCAGATGGTCATGGGATCTTTATCGCCAAAGATGGTCACGCAGCGCACAGTCAGCAGACACTGACCAGCAACGCGGTCTATTCTATCTGTGAAGACCGGGAAGGCCGTAAATGGATCGGTACCTTACGTGGCGGGGTCAATATCATTGACGCCCGCAAACACCTCTTTGAGCAGCATGCATTTACCGGCACTGTAGAGAACTTTATCCTTTCCTTCTGTGAAGGTGCGGGCAGGCATGTCTGGATCGGTACAGATGGTGGTGGACTGAAATACTGGGACCGCGAAGCCAATACCTTTAAGATCTACAAATACAGCCCTGCCGTACCAGGTGCGCTCAGCAGCAACTTTATCACCAGCATGGTGCAGGACGGACAGGGCGATCTCTGGATCGCCACCTGGTTTGGTGGGCTGAACCGCTATAACCGCCAGCAGGATGCCTTTGAACAGTTTCACTGCTTCAATCCGTTCACAAAGGCAGAAGAAAATAACGTATGGGTGGTCTATGAAGATGCCAGAAAACAGCTATGGGCCAGTACCACCAACAATGGTACACTGTACCTTTTCAATCGTGCAAAGAATAACTTCGAACTCTTTGATAAAACCCTCGTCAATATCCAGTGCCTTGCGGAAGATCGCAAAGGCAATATGTGGGGCGGTAATTATTCTGGTCTTATCAGAATAGACCGCGACAACCGGCAGCACCACACCTTCCCCCTGGGATATACCGTTCGTTCCATCCATGAGGACAAACGCGGGAACCTCTGGGTGGGTACAGAAGGAGGAGGTTTACTACTCGTAGATGGTGCGACCGGGAAATTCACCCGCTTCACGGAAGCAAATGGACTGCCCAGTAACACCATCCTGCGCCTGCTCGAAGATAATAAAGGCTTCCTCTGGCTCACCACTTTCAACGGACTGGCGAAGTTCGACCCGGTGCTGCATACTTCCCGTAACTTCTCCCGTTCTGATGGTCTGCAAAGCAACCAGTTTGCCTACAATGCCGCCCTGAGACTACGCTCCGGTGAGTTCCTGTTCGGAGGTATCAACGGGTTCAATGTCTTCTATCCGGATAGTATCTATGAACGGAGCAGCTTCGCCCCGGTATTCCTGACCGGTATCCGGATCAATAACAGCCCGGTACAGCAGCAGACCGACCTCGTGTCCGCACGCTCCCTGGAGAATATTGAAGAGGTGACCATTCCGTATAATAAGGCGGCCATTTCCCTGGATTTTGTCTCACTGGAATACACATCTCCCGATAAGATCAGCTATGCCTATTTACTGGATGGCTGGGACAAGAACTGGAATGATGCGGGGGAAGCCCGGTCAGCTAACTATACCCGTTTGCAGGAGGGCCGGTACACCTTTAGGGTCCGGGCGACCAACGCGGATGGTAAATGGGGGGAGGAACTACCATTACTGAAAGTCATTGTCCTGCCGCCCTGGTACAGAACGGCCTGGGCATACCTGGCTTATCTCGTACTTATCTCCCTGGTGATCTATGGTTATATAAAATATAAGTCCCGCCAGGAAAGATTGAAGTATGAGATCAAGCTTGCACACCTGGAAAGCGAAAAGGAAAAAGAGATCAATGAAAAGAAACTCTCCTTCTTCACCAATATTTCACACGAGTTCAGAACGCCGCTGACACTGATCATCAATCCGCTCAAAGAGCTGAAAGATAATGAGAAACTGGGTGTTGTTTACCGAAATGCCAGAAGACTACTCAGTCTCGTGGATCAGCTGCTGTTATTCCGTAAGGCAGGTAACGACGAACTGAAAGTCGCCCGCTTCGACATCGTGGCGCTCTGTAATGAAGTGTTCCTCTGTTTCACCCAGCAGGCAGAAACCCGGCATATCAGTTACCAGTTCGTGACGGCCGATGCGGCAGCCGATGTATATGCCAACTATGAACAGATTGAGATCGCATTATTTAACCTGCTCTCCAACGCCTTCAAGTTTACGCCGGATGGCGGGCAGATCTCCTGCGAGGTGACTGGTACCGCCAGTGAGGTAAAGATCACGGTCACTGATTCGGGATCGGGCATCCCAGCGCATATGCAAAGCCGCATCTTCGACAAGTTCCAGCAGGCCGACAGTACACAGACTGGTTTCGGGATCGGTTTATACCTCGTGAAGCAATTCATTGAAAACCATCATGGTAAAGTGACTTTCAATAGTACGGTGGGGCAGGGGACTGTGTTCTCCCTCCACCTGCTGACCGGCTCCGCTCACTTTGAAGCAGCCCAACTGATCACCGAACCGGTAAAGAAGTCCCCTATCCTGGATGAACTGATAGAGGATGTCTACAGTAAGCCGGCCAAACCTGCCGTTTCGGAAGCACTGATCACAGAAAAGAAATCCATGCTGCTGATAGATGACAATGCCGAGATCCGGGGCTACCTGCGGCAGCTGTTTGCCGATAAATATATCATTTATGAGGCGGAGAATGGCACCGACGGATTTGCTGCTGTAGAGAAATATGTGCCCGACCTGGTCATCAGCGATATCCAGATGGAAGGCATGGACGGGCTGGCACTCTGCCGGAAAATAAAGGAAACGGAAGCCTTCTGCCATATCCCGGTCATCCTGCTGACGGCGGCGTCTTCCCAGGAGGTCCGGCTGGAAGGGATCGAAGGCGGGGCGGACGATTATATTACCAAACCATTTGATAATGAACTGTTAATGGTGAAGGTGCAGACGATCCTGAAGAACCGGAACCTGCTCAGAGAGTATTTCCTGGAAAGGATCACCCTGAAACGCAGTGACCTGAAAGTACCTGCTGAATACCAGGACTTCCTGAAAAAATGTATCGAGATCGTAGAAACCAACATCGGCAACGAGGATTTTTCTATTAAGACCTTCACCCAGGCTATCGGTATGAGCCATTCAAGCCTGTATAAAAAAGTGAAGTCCATATCCGGTCAAACCATCAACGCCTTTATCCGCTCTATCCGTTTGCGGAAAGCAGCAGTATTGATGCTGAAAGAGAACTATACGGTCAACCAGGCTGCCTTTCAGGTGGGGATCGGGGACATTAAATACTTCAGGGAGCAGTTTTTTAAGTTGTTCGGAATGAATCCTTCCGAGTACGTGAAGAAATACCGGCACTCTTTTACAGAAGACCTGACAGTGGTCAGATCAGATGCCTGAAAAAAGGGGGTAAAATATGAATCTACCCCCTTTTTTAAGTGATTTACCCCCTCTGTCAGTCACTTTTATCCTCCTAATTTGGGCTCATAAATACCACGTAAACATAGTACAACCAACTATCAGTCAATTTTAAAGGAAAGTACGTTATGAAAAAATGCTTATCTATGATAGTGAAGTCAGCTTCACTACGGCAATGGCTCCTTATCCTCCTTTTTTTGCTCTCACTGGCACCTGGGCTTTATGCGCAGAAGCAGTCCGTTGCAGGAAGGGTTACTGAGGGAAAGGATGCATTACCAGGGGTAAGTGTCCGGGTTAAGGGGACTAACCAGGGAACACTTACAAATGAACAGGGCCGCTTTACACTGTCCGTGGCCAACGGTGATACCCTGATCTTCAATCACATGGGCTATACTCCACAGGAAGTTATTGTAAAAGGAGGGGCGCCGATCAATATCACCCTCTCCACTAACACACAGAATGTCAATGAGGTGGTCGTTGTTGGTTACGGTACCCAGAAAAAGGCAACCCTGACCGGTTCTATATCTGTGGTGAAAGGTTCCGACATCGTTAAAAGCCCGCAGCCTAACGTATCCAATGCACTGGCGGGACGCTTTTCCGGTGTGATCACCAATAACAGGTCCGGTGAGCCGGGTTATGACGGCTCCAGCGTGACAGTCCGTGGGCTGGCGACGCCGGGTAACAATGATGTACTGATCGTGGTAGATGGTGTACCCGGACAGATCGGTGGTCTGGACAGGCTGGACCCGAATGATATCGAGAGTATCAGCGTACTGAAAGATGCATCCGCTGCTGTTTATGGTAGCCGTGCAGCGAACGGAGTGATCCTGGTAACCACCAAACGTGGTAAGACCGGTAAACCAGCTATCAGCTACAGCTTCAACCAGGGTTTTTCTTCTCCTACCAGACTGCCTAAAATGGCAGATGCAGCTACCTATGCGGAGATCGTGAATGAGATCCGTTATTATGGTACGCCGGCTGGTGGTATGAACCAGGTATATTCCGCCGATGAGATCCGGAAATTCAGAGATGGTTCCGATCCGCTGAACTATCCCAATACCGACTGGCAGAAAGAAACGCTGAGGAAAGTGGCGTTGCAGAATCAGCACAACCTTTCTGTAAGTGGTGGTACTGACAACGTAAGGTATTACGCTTCCCTGGGTATGATCAAACAGAATGGTATTTATAAGCAGGGGGTTACTGAATACAATCAGTACAACTTCCGCTCAAATATCGATGCAGATGTGACCAAGAGACTGAAAGTGGGTATTTACCTTTCCGGCCGTCAGGAAGACCGTCTGTATCCTCAAACGGGTGCCGGTGATATCTTCCGCTCCATCTATCGCGCTTATCCGACTGTAGCGCCACGTTATCCGAACGGACTGCCAACCGCTGGTATCGAAAATAATAACCCTGTGTTGCAGGTGACGGATATCGGTGGTGTGAACAGGAACCCTACACAGGTATTCAATGGTATCCTCAAAGGTAGCTATCTGATCCCGGGTGTAGATGGACTGTCAATGGACGGTTTCTTCTCCGTGGATAAATCCTGGAGCTTCTCCAAATCATTCAGCAAACCTTACTCAGTATATCAGTACAATAAAACTACTGATACCTATAATAAAAATATCATCGGAGGTTCTGCCGGTGCAGCGTCGCTTACACAGGGACAGCTGAACCGCTCACAGGTGACTTCCAACATCAAACTGAACTATGTTAAGAAGTTTGGTCCGCATGATATCAGTGCGTTCGTAGCCTATGAACAGAGCAGGATCGCGCAGGATAGTATGGGTGCCTACAGAATTAACTTCCCGACACCCGCTACACCTGAACTGTCTCAGGGTGGTGCCGCTGCCGGCGACAGGGGCAACTCAGGTAACAGCTACAATTTCACCAGAAAAAGTTACTTCGGCCGGCTGGCTTACAACTACCAGGAGAAATACCTGCTGGAAGCACAGGCGCGTATAGATGGTTCTTCTACCTTCCCTAAAGGCAATCAGTATGGTTTCTTCCCATCTGTATCTGCAGGATGGAGAGTGTCTCAGGAAGACTGGTTCAAGTCGGTGAGCTTTATCGATGACCTGAAACTAAGAGGTTCCTATGGTACCCTGGGTAATGACAACGTGGGACTGTTCCAGTATTATGACAACTACTCTTTCAATAACCAGTATGTACTCGGTGGTGCTATACAGCCCGGTATTGACCTGATCAAACTGGGTAATGCCGGTATTACCTGGGAAACAGCTAAGAAACTGGACGTCGGTATCAATGCACAGTTCCTGAAGCATTTCAACTTTGAGTTCATCTATTTCCAGCAGAAACGTTCCAACATCCTGGCACTGAGAAATGCTTCTATCCCCCAGATGACCGGTATCGTGAATCCGAATGGTAGCCAGTCACTGGTGCCTTTTGAGAACATCGGTAAAGTGAACAGCAAAGGTCTGGAAGCAACCCTGGGGTATAACAATCAAACCAAAGGTGGTCTGCACTACAGCATCAATGGTAACATCACCTATGCAAAGAGCAAGATCATCTTCCTGGATGAACCAGCTGGTGCACTGGATTACCAGCGCATCACCGGCAGACCGCTCAACACCTATCTGCTGTATAACGCCATCGGTATCTTCCAGTCACAGGAAGAGATCAATAAGACACCTCACATCACCGGTGCGAAGCCTGGTGACCTGATCTATGAGGACTATAACAAAGATGGCAAGATCGATGGTAATGACCCTGTAAGATCCAAGTATGGCAATATTCCGGAAATCACCTACGGTGTGGTAATGAGCGCTGACTATAAAGGTGTGGACCTGTCTATCGTTGTATCAGGACAAACACGCGTAAGCCAGTATGTATTACCTGAATCCGGTACTATCGGTAACTTCTATAGCAGCTGGGCTGACAACCGCTGGAGCCCCACCAACATGGGTGGTAACTATCCAAGAGTGGATGAAAGAGCTTCTTCTTCTGTGAACGGTGGCCTGTATCAGAACAACTTCTGGCTGAATGATGCGTCCTTCGTACGTCTGAAGAACGTGGAACTGGGCTACACCCTGAACAGCAACCTGCTTTCCAGAATGAAACTTGCTGGCGTGCGGATTTACGCCAACGCATTTAACCTGTTCACCATTACCAAAGTGAAAGATTATGATCCGGAAGGTAACAGCGGCAGCGGCCAGTTCTATCCGCAGCAGCGTATCGTGAATGCAGGCGTGAACGTTAAATTTTAATCCGTAAAAATTCCATCGATGAAAACTAAGCACTTTATTTATTCTTTAATAGCCTTCGCAGGCGTCACTTTTACCTCCTGTAAGAAAGATTACCTGGACATCGTACCGACGGACAGGGTATCTGACGCAGCGATCCTGGCGGATTCTTCTCTCTTCAATGATTTCGTATTGAACCGTTACCTGAGCATCAAACTGCAGGACAAGGAAGGGGAAGGTACCAATCCGGGTTTCGGCAGGGGATTCGAATATGCCATGTGGGCTTCCGTGAGCGACGAAGCAATTTACAATAACGATGATAACACCTGGCTGATCCAGCGTGGTTTGCTGGCGCCTGAGAACACCGGCATCGCTGGTACACTGTGGGGCAGAAGCTACCGCAGTATCAGGGAAGTGAACTGGGGACTGGCCAATATCATGCAGGTGCAGATGGGCGAAGGACTGAGAACCAGACTGAGAGGAGAACTGCACTTCATCCGTGCATTCCGCTATCATGACCTGATCAGGAACTATGGTAAAGTGATCCTGGTAGGTGATAAGGTATATGAGCTGAACGATAAACCAACAGAAGCGGATTACACCCGCTCTTCGCTGAAAGAATGTATGGACTATGCAGTTGCTGAACTGGATTCTGCTATTGCACAACTGCCGGCAGCGAACGATGGTTCCTGGGAGTCAGGCAGAGCGATCAAGGGCGCTGCTATGGCGTTGAAAGCAAGACTGCTGCTGTACGCAGCAAGTCCGCTGTATAATGTGGGTTCCTGGGCAGATGCCGCTGCTGCTGCCAAAGCAGTAATGGATCTCAATCAATATTCAATCGCACCGGACTATGCTAAGTTGTTCCTGGATGTGAACAATAATGAGATCATTTTCGCCCGTCAGTATGCGATCGGTGCACGCCACGTGTGCCTTGAAATTGCGAATGGTGCAAATGGTTATAACGGATGGGCAGGCAATACACCGCTGCAGAACATGGTGGATGCCTATGAAATGAACAATGGTAAACCCATCACGGATGCTACTTCCGGTTATGATGCGGCGAATCCATATGTGAACAGGGACGCCCGTTTCTATGCCAGCATTCTGTATAACGGTGCTACCTACAGGAACTCAACCGTACAGACCTACACACCGGGTGGAAAGGATAGTAAAGATGGTCCTTCCAACTGGAATACGTCTAAAACGGGTTACTACCTGCGTAAGTTCATGGATGACAGGAACCCGATCGATAACCCATGGGATGTGGCAGGTTTACAGCCATGGATCTACATGCGCTATGCAGAGATCCTGCTGAGCTATGCAGAAGCACAGAATGAAGCAGTCGGTCCGGATGCTACCGTATACGATGCTGTTAATCAGGTAAGACAACGCCAGAGCGTGAAACAGCCCGTACTTACAGCAGGGCTGACCAAAGAGCAGATGCGTACAGTGATACGGAGAGAACGTCAGGTAGAACTGGCATTCGAAGAGCATCGTTACTATGATGTACGTCGCTGGAACATTGCAATGCAGACGGAGAACGTACCTGCGTATGGGATCGATGTGACTGTCTCAAATGGTCAGTTGGTGTATACCAGAAAAGAAGCCCTCAGCGGACGCCTGTTCGCAGAAAAGAACAACTGGTTACCTATCCCAAGATCAGAGATCTTAGCAACTAATAACAAACTGGAACAAACCACCGGATATTAAGCATGAGAAGACTCTTTATACCGGTGTTGATGGTGTTTACATGTAAGACTGCGGTGGCTCAGACCACCGCAGTTCATATCAGCATCGACCCGGGTACGACTTACCAGACGATTGATAATTTCAGTGCGTCTGATGCCTGGTCTGTGCAGTTTGCAGGCAACTGGCCTGAGCAGAAGAAAAATACCATGGCTGACTGGCTATTCAGCACAGATACCAGTACTACCGGGTCGCCCATTGGTATCGGCCTGTCGATGTGGCGCTATAATATTGGCGCCGGCAGTGCGGAACAGGGAGACAGCAGTGCCATACGGGATGAATGGAGAAGGACCACTGACTGGCAGCAGCAATCCGGACAACTGTGGTTCCTGCAGGCCGCACACAAAAGGAACGTCCGTCAGTTCCTGGGCTTTCTGAATAGTCCGCCGGTACACCTGACCCTCAATGGTAAAGCATTTGCCTTTAACGGGAAGAGTAATATCACTGCGGATAAATACGGCGCACTGGCTGAATATATAGCTACCGCTATCAGGGGTATCCATCAACTTACAGGTGTACAGTTTGATGTGATCAGCCCGATCAATGAACCGCAGTGGGACTGGAGTGATGGCGGACAGGAAGGATGTCCGTATGACAATGAGCAGATCAGCGGTGTTACAAAGAGCCTAAGCAGGACATTAACGTCGAAGAAGATCAAAACAAAAATATTAGTAGGGGAAGCCGGTAAACTGGACTATCTGTTCAGCGAGGCAGATAAACCCGGAAAAGGTACACAGGTCTCAGCTTTTTTTGATAAATCTTCGCCTTATTATGTCGGGCATCTTTCTAACGTAAGCCGTAACATTGCTGCGCATAGTTATTTCACCACTTCTCCCGCAGCCCTGGCTGTCAGTACAAGAGAAGCCGTAGCGAAGGCCGTTGCCGCCGTGCCCGGACTGGGTTTCTGGCAGTCCGAATATTGTATCCTCGGCGATAACGCCGGTGAGATCAACGGTAACAAAAGGGACTATGGCATGGATGCCGCATTGTACCTGGCCACCGTGATCCACCGCGATCTGACCATAGCGAATGCCAGGGCCTGGCAATACTGGCTGGCGATCTCTCCGTACGATTATAAGGATGGACTGATCTACATTGATAAGAACAAGACGGATGGTGAATACCGTGATAGCAAGATGTTGTGGGCGATGGGTAACTACAGCCGGTTTATCAGACCAGGTGCACAACGTATCAGAACAGGTATCCAGGGAGATAGCACCCTGCTGGTATCTGCGTATAGGAACACAGATAAAACGGTGTGTCTTGTGATCGTGAATAATTCACAGCGGGAGATGAAGATCGCTGCCGCCAGTGAAAAAGGTACGTTCACCCATACACGCGCTTATATCACTTCCGCTGCCGGGAACCTCCGACCCTTACCGGCAGACAATAACATTATTATACCTGCACGTGCGGTGGTAACAGTGACAGGTAGTATCAAATCATAAAAGAACCGGCATGAAAAAGACTGGCTTTATTACACTCCTCATTGTTTTTTCCCATTTATTTTCATTCGCACAACAGCATACATTCGCCCTCGGTGATACAGCCTTTCTGCTGGATGGTAAACCTTTCCTGATGATCTCGGGAGAGATCCATTATCCGCGTGTGCCGAAGGAATGCTGGCGCGACAGAATGAAAATGGCCAAGGCAATGGGACTGAACACTATTGGTACCTATGTTTTCTGGAATGTACATGAACCGGAGCAGGGCAGGTATGAATTCTCAGGCAATAATGATATTGCCGCTTTCGTGAAGATGGCCAAAGAAGAAGGATTGTGGGTGGTGTTAAGACCCAGTCCCTATGTATGTGCGGAATGGGAGTTTGGTGGCTATCCATACTGGTTGCAGGAGATCAGGGGACTGAAGGTACGTAGCAAGGAGCCACAGTACCTGGCGGCTTACAAAAATTATATCAATGCCGTGGGAAAACAGCTGTCGCCTTTACTGGTCACACATGGTGGCAACATCCTGATGGTGCAGATAGAGAACGAGTACGGCTCTTACTCCGATGATAAAGACTACCTGGATGTGAACCGCAGGATGTTCATAGAGGCGGGCTTTGATGGACTGTTATATACCTGTGATCCGAAGGCTGCGATTAAAAACGGCCATTTACCAGGCTTATTGCCCGCTATTAATGGTGTCGATGATCCCATACAGGTAAAACAGCTGATCAACGAAAATCACGGCGGAAAAGGGCCTTACTACATAGCAGAATGGTATCCTGCCTGGTTTGACTGGTGGGGTACGAAACATCATACTGTTCCGTATCAGCAATACCTGGGTAAACTGGACAGCGTACTGGCGGCAGGCATCTCTATCAATATGTATATGTTCCATGGCGGCACAACCCGTGGTTTCATGAACGGGGCGAATGCCAATGACAAAGATCCGTATGAACCACAGATCAGCAGTTACGATTACGACGCGCCACTGGATGAAGCGGGTAATGCCACAGAGAAGTTCATGCAGTTCAGGCAGGTAATAGCACGACACCTGCCTGCAGGTACCGTGTTACCGGAAGTGCCGGCAAAGCGCCCCGTGATCACCATCCCTGAGATCAGACTGACGGCTGCCAACAGTGTATTTGATCTACTGCCTAAGCCGGTGAGCAGCGTAACACCGCGTACATTCGAAGACCTCCACCAGGCTTACGGATGGGTGTTGTACAGCACCACGCTCCAGGGCGGCAGAAAAGGCTTGTTACAATTAAAAGAGCTCCGCGACTATTGCATCGTGATGGTCAATGGAAAACGTGTAGGCGTTTTGGACAGACGCTCCAAACTGGATAGTATCGAGTTGCAGTTGCCCGCCGGAAAGGTGAAGCTTGACCTGCTGGTAGAGAACCTGGGACGTATCAACTTCGGCCCTTACCTGTTGTCTAACCGCAAGGGTATCACAGAGAAGGTACTCTTCGATCATAAAGCGTTGAAAGGCTGGCGACAGTACGGGCTGCCGTTTGATCACCTGCCGCAGGTGAAGACGGGAGTGGTGAAAGCAGGTGCGAACGTTCCGGTATACAGAACGGGTACCTTCACGCTGGAGAAAACCGGCGATACCTGGCTGGATCTCAGTAACTGGGGTAAAGGCGCTGTATGGATCAACGGTCATCACCTGGGAAGGTATTGGCAGGTCGGTCCGCAACAGACGATCTACGTGCCTGCGGAATGGCTGAAAGCCGGGAAGAATGATATTGCCGTAATGGAGCTGACGAAACCGGAGCAGGAGACCTTACAGGGCATAGATCATCCTATACTGGATGTATTGAACCCAGGTATGTAGCTATTGGAAAGAACAATGAATAATTATACAGAGCGTTCCGCTTCGGCGGGCGCTCTTTTTTTATGCACTGTATAATTTGCCGGCTATTTTTCAGACGAGCAGCAATTCCCTCACCGTACCCCTGCCCGGCAGGTCGGACGCGGTAACAATGATCCTGCCTCCGGCAGGCAATGCCCTGGCTTTATAATGCCAGTCTATTCCATTCCAGCCTAATGCTGCACGGCCGCTTTCCGTCACCACACCTTCTGCATCTACGACCTTTATTTCCACTGCCGCAACGCGGAATTCATCTTTCGCTGTGACGATCACCTCCGTTTCTTCCAACCGGATGTTCTGTACTTCAGGAGAGCGGTAGGCATCTTTCACGGCCATATTATAGGCATTTTGCCCTGGTCCCGCCATGGATGCATAATAGGCCTTCACCGCAGGATCTGCTATCATTGACTGGGCTAACGCTGCCGCAATGATCATTTTATGTCTTGCTTCCAGCTGTTTTTGCGTGGGTTTCTTCCTGGATGGGCCGCGTTTTTTCGCCATAATGATCTGCCCATTCCTTTCGTAGATGGTGAGTTGTCTGCCGATAGTCCCCCGGACGAACTGCATGAGGATGTTATCCTTGATAATTGCCATAATAGGTTGTTTTGAGGTCTGACAAAGGTAGCAGATGGTAACGAAGTATGTATGCAGTCGTGTATAAAAACGGGATTTACAGGGTACTTCAATATCAGAGGGATATTGAAGTGTGCTTTATCTGATAGTTTGGTGACGGAACAGATACGGACTCAAAACGGCGGTCGGACGGCGGAGAGAGGATGGTGGAGAGCGACGGTTTCAATTAAATGAGCACCTTCATAAGGCACACATTGAAGTTGTAACGAAAAATCCTAATATTACGATGCCTTATTCGGCGACAGGTAGGGTACTATTTGTATACCGTGATTTTACAGGAGAAAGATGGCCGAAAAAGGCGGGATAGTTGAAAAACAAATGAAATGGAAGGATTTAAGTATGTCATGGCGACATTAGGCAGTTTTATTGTTGTCGTATTTTTACTCGCGCTTTTGTTCATTCCGGGACAAGATGATCTCACCACACATAATATCATTGAGATTAACTCGCCGGTAGACGGTGGAAAGGCTTTTATTCACTTCAAAAATTGGGGTATCAGCGCAGATCATCAGCGCGTATTTATCAGCGGGAAGAAAAATGAGAAGTTTGTTCCGGACGAATCCGCTGATTATATCTATAATGGACTTGATGCGGTGTATTATAAGCAACGAAAGGATACGCTGTTTATTTATTGCGCAATAGTGTCCGCTGTTCCCGTACATTATTCGGGCGGTATTACAGTCGTTCAGACAGGTTTAGGGGATGCAGAAATGATGGATTTGTATAAGGATAATAATTATCTGAAGAAGGGGCTTCGGGTAAGTCAATAGGATAGAAGGCGAATTTTTGTTGATCGTATAAACGTTGTATAGATAAGCGTACTATTTCACAAAGCGGCAATTGGGAGAATTGAGGCTTGTAGTTAAAGCTATATTCACCCGCATGATTTGCTATCGTAATGAATGATCGATCGAATTAACTGAATATTGATCA
Organism: Chitinophaga agri; assembly: GCF_010093065.1. Classification (NCBI taxonomy): domain Bacteria; kingdom Pseudomonadati; phylum Bacteroidota; class Chitinophagia; order Chitinophagales; family Chitinophagaceae; genus Chitinophaga; species Chitinophaga agri. Next base: position 574,820 of record NZ_CP048113.1, read on the forward strand.
AAGCGGACTCTTTTACACCGGCCATACTTTCATCGGATTGCATGGTCTTTACTGAGAGGTAGAGGTTAAACGTTTTCATATACTGCTGGCTTAATGCCCTGGTCTCATGTGTTGGTGATCTGGGTCTGATGTGTGTCGCAATGAATTCGCATAAGTCCAGTAACAACAGACGTAGCGATAACTTGTCGACAGGCGTAGGGTAATACGCAGTAAGTTTGTTTTCGATGGTATCAAGCGCACTTATCATCCCGCAGAATTTAGTTGTAGGTATAGGTATGCTAAGTTACTGGTTTTATTTTAGCTTTTTGTAATACTAAAGTATTGTTTTCCTGGCGTGCTGTAGTGTAAAACAAACCCCCGCAACTATCACTGTTGCGGGGGTATAACCATAAAAATATCAGCAGATAGGACTATTTCAATCCGTTCATCTCTTCCATCATCTCCATGAAATATTTCAGGGCATTTTCCTTTTCTTTAGGTACATCCGCAGTCATATCGACACCGATATAACCATCTTTGATACCTGTCGATGTCATGTACACATTACCTGCTCCATTCATCAGCTTACGCAGTCTTTCTGCCGTTTCACCCACTTCGCTGGTCGGTATTACCTGCCCCATGTTCCTGGGATTGAAGAACAGGGAGAAATTATTTTTGGTCAGCAGTTGTCTCTGCTCTTTGGTAACATTTGCCTTAAAGGTGCCATTTTGTATCCGGGTAAGTTCGTCTCTGGAAGTACCCATGAATACGATACCATCTTTGATCAGCAGGTGTAAGCTTAAAGGCATTTTTCTCGTTTGTTCAAAACTGTAGATGCCGTCCTGGAGGACCGCCTTCTCTTTTCTGATGGCGTATTGCAGTAATCTTTCTATCATGGAAGCATCATCAGAAGAGAACATAAGCAGGAAGTCAGGCAGTGTTTCCGTTTTTGTTCTGACGGTATCCTTATATTCAAAAGTCTCCTGGTCGTAAACGTAGCTGCTGTAAGTGACCTGTTTTTCACTGATGCCGGATAACAGGAACAGCGCATCACCTTTAATCACTTTGGCTACCGCTTTCTCATCAAGCAGCAGGGAGATCATATCGCCGGCGATCATCATTTCCTCATCGTAACGTGCATATATGCCAGTGAACATCTTCGGTATTTCATTCAGGTAGGCCTCGGTGTTGTATGCGTAGCTCATGAAGCCCACCAGGCTGTCACTGTTGATGTATTTGAAGAATTTCTTGTTCAGCTGATGGTTGCAGATCTTGTTATAGATAGCTGATTTATTTTCATCCAGCCCTATTTCAGTGGTCATCCGCATGTGTTCTTTGTCCATATACAGTCTGGCGTTGACAGTACCGTATCCTTTCATGCCGTAGCCATATTTCATTAGGGAGTACGGCAGGAAGGAAGCATACATGCGCTGGATGTCGGTCATCCAGAAGGAGGCCACCGCCTCGGGATCGTTAGCTCGTTTAAAGCCGGGAACGTTCAGGATAGATGAGCTGCCTTCTTTTTTATCAAACACTAGTCTGGAGTAGTCAACGAGCCACGCCTGAGAGAGGCTGTCTTTTCTTTTGTCTTGTTGCTTATAGTGTTCCATTTGTTCCTCCGTGTCTTCCTGGTAACTGTCAGGAAGCATCGGTGGAGGAGGTGCATCATCCGGTACCGCCGTTGGTACGTCCATTATATCTGGTACCGCGTAAGCAGTGTCGATGAGCGCAACCGCGCTATCAACGAGCACCTCATCACTATCTTCATAAGGCGCTGTGACAGCTGCAGTATCCGCTTCTACATACACCGGACGAACATCCGGGTCAATACCATACCTTGCAGCGGTAGCAGAATCAGAAAAGAAAGATGCTTTTGCATGACCTGAGGTGAGAACAAGCATTTCATTATTCCAGGATTTTATTGTCTTATCACCATCCTGGTCATCCATCATTGTTTTGACACCGTTCACTTCACTGACAGGAGCAAGGTATTTCAGCAGGAGCTTTTCCACCTTGTTTTTATCCGCAATGGGTATGATTAAGGTCGTGTAATCTATACTATCTGTCATGTGATAGTAGAAATAGGTATTCGCGGAGAGGTTGAAGCCAAGTTCTTCCAGACCGGTATAGGCTGCGGGATGTCCTTTTGAAAGTTTCGCCAGCAGCTTTTGGCCGGGTACAGAGTTGCTGATCTCTTTTACTGATGCAAGCCGGAATAACTGATTTCCTTTTATGGCGCCTACACTGAATGCTTTCTCGGGGATCTTATAGGCCAGATCCTGTGCCATGGCGGTCAGACCAGTACAGGAGGTCAGGGCTATCAATGACAATAGTCGTTTCATGCTATTTGGATAATTGAATTTGATTGGAAATATCCGCTTTACCGCTCGCCAGATCATACAAGGGGATACGTTGCATTACCGCCTGCTGATTCTTCGATAATTTGGCAGCCGGGTTGCTGAAGCTGGCGACAGTATTGTCAAAACGGAATATGCTGATATAGGAGGCGGAGCGTAAGATTTCTTTGTCCCTTTCTTTTAATTTACTGAATTGCTCTTTTACTTCGCTGGAGTTCTTATAGATCCTGCTGAAAGTGGCTTTCTCCTGGCTGTAAGTGTAAGAGGCGGCCAGATTGCTGTTCACTTCATATTCTTCCAGTAGTTTCTTCGTGAGGTTATTGATATCAGCGGTGTTTCTGAACGCAAAGCTGATCGTGGCAACGAAGTTATTGAAGTCTGTTTGCTGTGTCACGTTGGAGATGCCTTTCATCATCTTTAGCTTGTCAACAGCTTCCTGCATTCTCTCTTCTATCTCATTGCGTCCGGGAACTTTATGTCCCCGTATACTGTCCATCATCATGATGGCTGCGATCTTCGTTTTGCTCTGACTAAAATTCAGGGTTAATTTCATATTGCCGGAACCATCTTTCTTTACACTGACATCTTCAATCACCTCAAAGCAGGAGGTACAGAAAATAGCGAGGAGTAACAGACAGACCATGAAAGGTATTCTCATAAACATATGGCAAAATTACAACATAACGGATGAATTAAAATACCCGGATACCGGTATTTTAATTGCCTGAGTCATGTAAGTGAATTGCAGAAAAGCTATTTATAAGCCCATATACGGTCGAAAATCACCGGAAGGTCCTGATGGAAAAATTCGGGGTGAACCGCGTTGCAGCGGCTATTAAACTGGCAGGACAATACGGTTTTCTGTAGGTCAGCCGGGTGTAAATGAAAAGACGGGGTATCCGCTCATCAGCAGACACCCCGTCTTTTCATTTATGGCCTGACGATTATTTATTCGCCAGGTTGATCATGGCGGCCACTTCACCTACTGCTGCATCCTCGCCAGCTGTGAATCCGGTAAAGCGGAAGCGGATATTACCGTTCCTGTCAATGACGAACTTGGTCGGAATACCTTTCACCTCGTAACTGCTCACTACTTTGTTTTCACCTGTTTTAGGGTCTTTCAGGTCCATCAGCACCTGGAAAGGGTAGTTGTTCTGGGTGATATATTTCTTCGCATTCGCGGTTGCATTTTCTTCTTTCTCCCATGTATGTACAAAGAGGAACTTCACGTTGGGATCGTCCTTGTATTTTTCCATCGCCTTTTTCATGGAAGGGAAGGATGCTTTACATGGTCCACACCAGGTAGCCCAGAAGTCCAGTACGATGGTCTTGCCTTTGAAATCGGCCAGGGACACGGTGTTGCCGTCTACATCTTTCAGCGTAAAGCCGGGAGCAGGTATGTTGATGATCTGCTTCGCCATTTCTTCTTCTATAGCCGTATTCATGTGCCCTTTCAGGGAATCCAGGTAAGACTGGAAGTTACCGCCTCTTACCTTGCCAAAGGCTTCTTCGAGCTGGCCTTTGGTGGTTGGGTTCAGCAGACCACGGGCAGCGATGCCGCTCAGCTTTTCGTAGGCAGCAGCGTAGTCGCCTTTATTCAGCAGGATCTTCGCGTACATTTCTATTACGGAAGCTCTTACCGGATCTTCTGCTTTCTCTGCCAGTTTGATGTATACCAGTGCGGAGTCATACTGTTTTTCCTGGAACAGGCAGGCGACGTAGGAACTCAGGTAGCCCGGGTAGCCTGTGGCGGCAAATTTGGCACCGAATTCATCTTTGCGGGTGGTCCTGAATGCAGCCGCATCATCTACAGCTTTTTTCAGCAGGACCTTCGCCTCTGCATAATGCCCCTGTTTCATCAGGCGCTCGGCGGTACCTGCCCAACCCTGTCCTTTCCAGAAAGGGGACTCTATGCTGTTGGCATATTCAAGGGCTTTAGGAATATTACCTGCGTCTGTATATGCGGTACCCACGGCGTTGCGGGCATAATCATAAATAATCCTCTCGGAGCCGAACTTTTTAGGTGGATACTTCCTGATCCATACCTGGAACAGTTCTTCTTTCTTCACCGCATCTTTTTCGTCGTAGACGACCTGCAGGGCTTTACCACGTGCTACGATACCGCCAGGGAAGCGTTTCTCAGCTGCCACCTGTACAGAGTCAGCCACATCCGCTTTTTTCAGCTGATAGAAGTTATTGGCGGCCGTGATCCAGTTCTCTTCTTTTTTAGTTTTCAGCAATGCGTATAGCTCATTGGTCAGTATAGCCTTGTCAGCATCGCTGCCTTTCAGGAGTGCCTGGTAATGTTTGGCCAGTGTATCGGCTGCGGGTTTTTTCTGGGCAGTAGCCGTCTGTATGCCTGCAGCCAGTACAGCGCCTAATAATACCGGAATTGTTTTTCTCATGGGTTGATCCGTTTTAATGGTCAGATTTAATATCCGAGATTTTGTGTTAATGCAGGGTTAGCGACACGTTGTGCATCCGGAATAGGATAGAGGATGTCTGTACTATTCCAGGTCGCAGGTCGCATAGCGCCTACAACATCGTCCGCACGGGTTTTATCCGCAGGGCTCACGGTGCTGGGTTTACGCTTCAGGTCAAACCATCTGTGGCCCCATTCGCCGAAGAGTTCTGCTTTCCGTTCATTTTCTATCGCCAGCAGGACGTTCGGTCTGGACAGGTTGTTATCCAGCATCGGCAGGCCTGCTCTTCTGCGTATGGAATCCGCGTCGGCGATCGCACCGGCGAGGTTATCCTGTTCTGCACGTGCTTCCGCCCGGATGAGGTATTGTTCTGCCAGTCGTAATACCACGTTGTATTCGTTACCGGTGGTGGTACCGGAGGGGAGTACACGTATCTTGTACTTGGAGATCAGTTTATAGTTGGTGCCGGAAATAGTAGCCGGTGTTACCCAGTTGGCTTTACGCAGGTCACCTTCTTCCATGCTATTGTACAGTGTATCAGTCAGCGTTACACCCGGCACCGTACCGGTGGCTGCGGCAAAGCTGCCACCCCGGTTATCGGTGTTGGTGGTGAACATGGATACACCGGTCAGCGTAGCGAATTGCCAGATGATCTCATTGCTGGTGTTAACAAATGTGGTGTTCACATCACCGAGGCTATAGATACCCGATCCGATCACCAGGCTGGCAGTGGCTTCTGCGTTCTTCCAGTCTTTGGTATACAGGTAGGCCCTTGCCAGTAATGCGTTGGCGGTCTGGCGGTTCACCCTGCTCCTTAAAACGCTGGGATAGGTATCACTCAGCAATGCGACGGCATCTTTCAGGTCGGTGATGATTCGGGCCCATACCTGTGAAGCTGGTGTTCTGGCTAAGGTGGAGTTGCCGATAGGATCGTCGGTGAGTGGCAACGGCACATCGCCGAAGTAGTTCACCAGGTGGAATAAATGGAAGGCTCTCCATGTTTTGGTCTCACCGAGCAACTGGTTCTTTACACCCGTTGACAGTGTCGTGCTTCTTTCAATACCGGCCATCATCGCATTGATCTGTGCGATATTGTAGTACTGGTTGTACCACAACCAGCTGGCGATATTGTTATTGGTAATGGTGATGGCATTCGTCCTGAACTCATCAAAAGCAGGAGAAGCAATATTGTTCTGCAGCTCATTTGCTGAGAGGCCCGGCATTTCCGTCATAGCAAACATGGCTTCACGCAGGGAAGTGGAGTTATAGATACCCAGTATCGCACTGCTGGCAGTCGCATCGGATTCGAAACTCTGGTCAAGGCCGACCTGGTTGACCGGCGGACCTATTTCCACCAGTTTACGGCAGGAGGTGAATGTGCATCCGGTCAGTAAAAGACCGGCGATTATTTTTTTATGGATAGTGAGATTTCTCATGAATGATACATTTTAGAATGAACAGTTAACACCAAAGACGATCGTGCGCAGCGGCGGCATGGCGATCAGACCGGTACCTAAGCCCGGAGGGCCGCCAGGTACGCTTGTTTCAGGATCGAAGATGTATTTGTTCTTCGTCCAGGTGAACAGGTTCTGTGCTTCCGCATATACCTTGAAACCGGAAGCTTTCATTTTCTTCAGCCATTCGGAAGGTAGTGTATAGGCCAGGCTGGCGGAACGCAGTTTCAGGTAGCCGGCATCTCCCCACAGGGCAGTGGAGCTGCCGTACTGGGTGTAAGCCGCATAGGCGGGCGTGCCGGAAGTAGTGGTAGCGACAGGATAGGCTGCTACATCACCCGGATGTCTCCATCTGTCCAGCACAGAAGTGTTCTGGTTGCTCCGGCTGCTGCCGATAGGCGTGCTGAAACCGTTAGTAGCGCCGTTCCTGTGGTTGAACTGCAGGAAGAAGGAGAAATCAAAATGACGGTAGCTGAAGGTGTTGTTCAAACCACCAAAGAAAGGTGTACCCGGATGGATGATCTTTCTGTCGTTGTTGAAGTCAATGGCGCCATCCTTGTTCTGGTCAGCGTACTGCGGAATGCCCGTCTGCGGATCATAACCCGTGTATACGTATCTCCTTACCAGGTCTATCGGTTCACCTACCAGGTAGCTGCTGGCATAGAAAGACTTCTCGATACCCGGGAAGGACAGGAGTTTGTTCTTCGGCAAGGTCACGTTCAGGGAGGTGGTCCAGCTGAAGTTCCTGGTTTTGAAATTGGTGCTGTTGATCTCAATCTCAAAGCCACTGTTCTGGATCACTGCCGGCAGGTTCACGGTATAACTGTTGTAACCGGATTGGGTAGGCAGTGCGGCGGCCAACAGCTGGTCGCTGGAGCGGTTGCGGTAATAGTCAGCCGTCAGCATGATCCTGTCTTTCAGGAAACCCAGTTCGATAGCGATGTCCAGTTTTTGGGTAGTTTCCCATTTTACACCAGGGTTAGGCAGCGTGGCACGTAGCAGGGCAGATTGTCCCTGGTAGGTACCTGCAGACGATAGCAATGGCAGATAGATGTAGTTCACGATCTGGTCATTACCGGTGGTACCATAGGAAGCCCGGAGCTTACCGAAGCTCAGCCAGTCCAGGTTGTCAGCAATGAAGTCTTCCTGTGAGAATAGCCATCCTGCACCGATCGCACCGAAGTTGGCGATCGCATTATCAGGACCGAACCGGGAGGAGGCATCCCGACGGAAGGTGGCATTCAGCAGGTATTTTTTCCTGTAGTCGTAATTGATACGACCGAAAAAAGAAGCATATTTATAATCGAAGTAGTTATTGTAGTTCACCGTTACGAGTCCGGCGCCTATGATAGATTTCAGCAAGGCTTCACTGCTGTAGTTATTACCCGTAAGATAGGTACCGTTGGACAGGCTTCTTTGTAATGTTCCACCTACCAGCACATTCAGTTTGCCTTCTCCCAGATCGCGGGTATAGTCAAGCGTAGGTTCTACGATGTAGTTCTGTGACTTGTTGTTCGTGAAGTAAGCGAAACTAACCGGGTTGTTCACCGGATTGTAGGAAGACGCAGGATTTGCGGCCACCTGTTCCAGCTGGGTGGTAGTGTAACCCAGGTTTACTTTGAAGTTCAGGTCTTTGATGATGGTGTAGCGCAGGTTAGCGTTGGTGATGAAGTTAGTGGTATTGCCATTGTACTTCCTCAGCAATAATGCCAGCGGGTTGTTAAAGCCTGAAGACCATGCCAGTTTGCCATCTGCAGTGTACAGCGGCATATTAGGTGGCAGGTTATACAGGGAAGTGATATCACTGACAGGCAGGACAGTTTTATCATAGGAGTAGTTACCCGTAATGGCAGCGTAGAAGCGGTTATCAGCAGAAGTATGGTCGGCAGAGAGGCGACCGGTAAGACGGGTGCTGTTGAAATCACCGTCATATACCGTTGTTTCCCTATGATAGCCACCGCTGAACATGAAATGTGTTTTTGTATCACCACCCGACACAGCGGCTTCAGCGTTGGTGCTGCGGGCCGTACCGCCCAGCAGTAGCTTCTGCCAGTCAGTATAGGCGTTCTGGTCCCATACGGTCAGCTCAGGCGCGTTGGCTGTAGTAGGCGTAGCACCGTCATTGCTGAATGCTTCCTTACGCAGGTCGAGGTACTGTTCAGTGTTCATCATCGGTATGAAGCGGCCTACTTTACCCGTGCCGGTGTATACGTTTGCATTGAACCTTGTTTTGCCGGATTTTCCTTTTTTGGTAGTGATCAGAATAACACCGTTGGCGCCGCGGGCACCGTAGATGGCCGTAGCGTCGGCATCTTTGAGGATGTCCATACGTTCGATGTCATCAGGGTTGATCATACTGAACGGGCTGATACCACCATTCGCACCACTGGTACCCCAGGAGTTGAGGTTGTCGGTAACGGGCTGTCCGCCGCTGAAGTTGGTGAACGGCACGCCGTCTATTACATACAACGGCAGTGTACCGTAACCGAGCGAGCCTTGTCCGCGGATCTGTACGATAGCCGCGCTACCAGGCAGACCATTCTGCTGGGTGATCTGTACACCAGGGATACGGCCCGGCAAAGCCGCCAGCGGGTTCGCTACCGGCTGGATACCGATCTCTTTGGCAGTGATGCTGCTAACCGCACCCGTATTCATTTTCTTGGTAGTGGTACCATAGCCGATGATCACTGCTTCGTCCAGGGCCCTTACCTGTTCCAGCAGCACCGCATTGATGGTGGTCCTGCCTTTCACAGCTACCTGCTGCGGCTGGTAAGATACATAGGAGAACAGCAGGTAGGCGCTGGCGGGAACGCGGGGAATGGCGTATTCGCCGTTGTCGTTGGTCATCGCACCGAAGGGAGTACCCGGTACGACTACAGAAACAGACGGAAGCGGTCTGCCGTTAGCATCTCTGACAACACCACTTACCATAATGTCGTTGACAGGAGCGGCATTGGCTTCCGCCTGTGTTTCTTTAGCGCGTACGGCAATGAAGTTGCCCGAGCGGGAATAATTGAATGGTTGGTTATTGAAAAGTGTTTTTAATACCTGGTCGAGTTCCTGGCCTTTCACACTGAGTGTGACCGGGGCGGCCTGTTTCAGCTGACTTTTGGTATAGATAAAGCTTTGTCCGGTTTGTTTCTCAATTTCCCGGAAGGCTTGTTCCAGTGAGCCGGATCTGATATTCATACTTACTTTCTGGGCATAGGTTTGTCCCACGAGTAACAGGCATCCAAACAGGACACCGAGGTGTAAACATTTCTTACGAACGTGTCTGACGGCTGGCGCGTGCAGACAAAGCTGTTTCCATGACTTTTTTTCAGGCATAGACTCTGGTTGATTGATTGATAAATATCCACCGTCAGGTGGTTGATAATAGACAAAGCTTTCCCTGCTTATAAGCGCACATAGCGCTTATAAGGATAATATCGTAGTGGTGTATGACCCTACTTAATGACGATAACCTTTCGGCCTTCGATCCTGAAGTGCACGAGATTGGTCATCTCGAGCAGGTTCAGTAGCTGAGACACCGGGACGTCTCTTGGAATTCTGGCGACGAATTCATCGTTTACGTTTGCCTCGTATACAACGGTTATATCATAATAGCGTTGCAGTTCGGCCATGATAGTCGGAATATTGGTTCCATTGAAATAGAACACGCCTTCCTTCCATGCCAGTACTTCTTTCAGATCTGCTCCAGTCGTGACCTGTATAGTCCCCTCTTTGTTGACGACTGCCTGTTCGCCCGGATGGAGCTGTTGCCTTGCATTGGTGGTGGAGATAGCAACGGCTCCATCGAACAGGGTTGTTTTAATTTGTTTGTCCGGCCCGAAGGCTTTCACGTTAAAGCTGGTACCCAGTACCTGTATAGTGGACTGATCTATTCCGTTCTTTACTATAAATGGCTTTGCACTGCTGGCTGCCACTTCGAAATAGGCCTGTCCGGTTATTGTCACTGTTCTTTCGTTCCCTGTAAATGCAGTCGGATAGGTCAGGGCCGACGCCGCATCTATCCATACTTTCGTACCATCTGCGAGCACGATGGCCACGGGCTGGCTACCGGCTGGTACTGCTATCGTGTTGATGGCACTTGTTTTATCAGCTCCTTTATATACTACCTGTCCGTTGGCATTCAGACTGACGTGCACATTTCCCTGCATGGCCAGCGTGCCGTTGCCGGCGCTGTCCAGTAAGATCTGCTCGCCATTGCTCAGTGTAAGTACGGCATGATTGGACCTCGGTGGAGGTACGTCATTCTGAAATCTTTCTGCCTGTGGCGCCAGTACAGCATGCTGTACCGCCCTGTAGTAGAGGTAGCCTGTGCTCAGGAGTACCGCCATACTGGCGGCAATGGCCCATTTACGCCATGGGGCAGGCACGACACGGGCAGCAGGTGGCGCGGTGTTTATCCTGGCCTGGATCCTTTCCCGGATCGTTTTGCCGATCATCTGCTGATCACCAAGGACATGCTCATCCCATGCTGTTTGTTGCCCCGAGGCATTAAACAGCCGGTTATACTGGATCAGTTCCGCGTCAGTGGCGGTACCTGATACAATTTTTTCCGTTAGCAATAAGAGTTCCTCTTTGGTCATGACAAATGCATTCACATAACTAGGCAGTTGAAAATGCCTATACCCCTAAAGCAGGGAAAAATATTTTTTAAAAAAGTTTTCTCAGTTAATGGTAACTGGTCACAAAGGGAATAATAAGCAGGGCCAGCAAGTGTGGTTCAACTGCTGCGCGGATGCGCTTCATGGCGATAGTCTTCTGTGCTTCTACAGTTTTGAGCGAGATGTCCAGTAAATCAGCTATCTGTTGATTGGTTAGTTGTCCGTCGCGGCTGAGCAGGAAGATCTCCCTGCATTTCTCAGGCAGGCCGTTCACCGCCTCCTGGATGATCGTTTTCAGGTCATTGAGTTCCAGTAGTTCCTGCGGACCTGACCCGGCGGATATAGTTAGTTTCGACAGTTCTTCGTAAAAGTCCTCTCTGATCTTTCCGGCCTGGATGTAATTGGCCACCTTAAACCTGACCGCGGTGCGCAGATAGGCGGGCACCGTCTGTATATCCAGTTGTTCACGCTTTTCCCATAGCCAGGTAAAAATGTCCTGTACTATGTCCATACATACACTCTCATCGCGTAGGAGATACCAGGCAGTCTGATACATGGCAGACCAATGACGGGCGTACAGCACATCAAATGCATTCATATCGCCTCTCTTTAGCATCATGATGAGCTCAAGGTCACTATAAGTATTATTGCCTCTCAAGTTTCCCACTTTCTGCTGCTAAAATATATAAAGCGCAGAAGAAACCGAAAATATATATGATTCCCGTTTTTACAAAAGAGATCGTTTCAGATAAAATGCTATCCTAAGTGGTTAAAATCCTGACACTGGTTCAGGCAAAGACATCCTAGATTTACACCGTTGATGCTTTTTTTGTGTGTAAGATTGACACTTTAAACCCAAACGGATATTATCCTATATCTCTTATGTAAAACCTGTTGCGTAATTCTATGTTGTGAGCTTTCAGCCGGGCTTTCCTGTCTGTAGGTAGTTACTGTATGCTAATTTTTATTCTCTCAAATAATCAAAACCATCATCGTATGCTCAAATTTACATGGACATCTGTCCTGTCGCTGTTCGCTGCGCTTACCGCATTTGCGCAGACGAACATTGCTCCGCAGGCAACGGCAAGTACGTCTTATGTTTCCTCCTGGGAAACGATCACAGCCCTCAATGACAACTATACGCCCGCCAATTCAAACGACAAGAGTCATGGTGCGTATGGTAACTGGAACAACCCTAATTCCCTGCAATGGGTACAGTATGACTGGTCACAGGCATTTTCCGTCACTTCTGTACAGGTCTACTGGTTTGATGATGCAGGTGGTGTGCTGACGCCTACCACCGCTTACCTGCAATCCTGGAATGGTTCCGCATGGGTGAATCTGGGTAATGTTCCCCTGGTGAAGAATGCGTTCAACACACTCAGCTTTACAGCAGTATCTACATCAAGACTGCGTGTTACGATGCGGAATACAACACAATCCACCGGTATGCTGGAATGGCGGGTGACCGGTACGCCTGTATCTACCGGTGGCAACGGTAATGCATATACATGGCCGGCCTATTCGCCAACGATCAGTTATGATTTCAGAAGTGAATATCCGAGTTTGCCCATGCCGACCCAGGTACTGAATGATTGTCCGCAGGTAGTTGGAACACAGTCGTCCGACTGGTGGACATTCCGCTGGGGACCTAAGAAAAAATCCGTCGTTACCTCCGCAGCGATCACGCCTATGCTGGCCCGTCTGAATCAGGACTTCAGATACTTCCGTGATACGATGGGATGGCCTCCTGATCTGCGTGTAAGAAACGGTTACAAAAGCGCCGTGTACCTGTATGGTTCTGGTCTGTGTACCGATAATGCAGATAGCACCGCATTAGGTGGCTGGCAGAGTGCTGTGTATTATAACGGACAAAACTGGCCGATCATCCTGGCTTCTTATTATCCCGTGTATGCATTCGATCCTAAGTATACCGGCAGTGATGCAGCTTATCAGCAGAGCGCTATGACACACGAAGGTATTCATGCTATGCTGGCCGATCTGCCAGGTGTGAAGAACGCCGCATGGTTCCATGAAGGAGGCAATGTATGGTTTCAGCAAACAGCAGATGCCCGTCGTTCCAATAATTATAGTTCGATGGGTTTCCTGAACGGAACGGACTTCATCGCACCGTTCATGCCAATAGAATGTTATTCCGGCTGGTTACAGGACGGTAGCTTCGGGGGGCCGGCAGCAGAAGGGGTAAATATGTTCAATGGCAGTCAGCAGATCTGTACCTGGAAAACTTACCTGGGAGGTCATCAGTACAGCTCTTCTTTCCCGACATTCATTGGTAATACCCTGGGTGATAATGCAGTACCCTGGATATGGAGATATGCGCCTACCCGTGTACTGGAAGGTATTGCCAGTGGTATCGGAGAGGCACAGACACGCCGCCTGATCACTGAGTACAGGTCTAAACAGGCGCTGGTTGATTTTGGTAAATGGAAAGGTGCCTGCGTGGCATTACTGAATAGTGTGTTCGGTAATTCGATCGGGGCTGAATGGCAGCCTTCCTGGCTGAATCCTGCTCCATGGATCGCTACGCCTTATGTGAAGACAACCAACAGTAATGGTACACTGACACCCGATACGACGACATTACCAGGATGGTCTGGTGCAAACCAGATCCCGCTGACAGTGAACGGTTCGACTGTTACTGTGAACTTCCAGCCTATTGGTGCTAATATGACCTGTCAGCTGGTATACTGGACCACAAACGGTACGCCTGTATACAGCCAGTATGTATCCTCCGGTAACTGTACATTGACACTGCCATCACCGGCAGCAAATAATATCGTTATTGCCGTTATCACCAATACGAATTATCTGTATCAGGGAGAGAATACCCGGAAAACTAAATATGATTACAGGTTACAGCTGGTAGCCGGTATCGCTGGTGCTGCGAATGTGAATACAAAATGGTACGAAGCAGCGTTGCTGTCTTCCGCCAGAACGAGTGATGCGGGACTTGCCGCCTCACAGCCAGGTATAGACTGGTCTGAATACTGTAGCCATCCGTTTACCGGTCATCCAAGACCAGAGGAATATAAACCGGTCACATCACAGCCACAGTTCCAGTTATTCCCTAACCCAGCCGTGTCGCAGGAAAATGTGCAGGTCCGCTTCAAGAATCCCAAAGCAGAAAAGAGCGTCGTGACGATCTATACGCTGTCCGGCAAGGTGGTACTGCAGCGGGTTACAGCGGCTGCGCAACTGACACTGGAGAGTAAGACACTGCATCCCGGTATTTACCTGGTGAAGATCGACAACTCAATATTGAATGCCACACAGAAACTGGTAGTGAATTGATCTTACAGTTATTGTGGTTTCATAGAAGAGGGCGGTAGTGAAGAGCAGGATCTTCATTACCGCCCTCTTTATCATGATGAAAAGTGCATGTTCAGCCCGGGACAATATACTAGCCGGAAGTTTTTTGTTGTAGGAATTTTATCTATTTTAATGATCTCAAATAACCACAAGCAGCTAAACCCATAGTTCAACATTAACCCATAGAGAAAAATACTATCAAGGCCTACACCCTTACAGGTAGTGAGGTTCATCCAACACAAAATCAAACATCATGATGCTACGTAATCAATCGGGCGAGCCTGTTCAACTGGTATTATTGCACTTTGCAGGTGGGAGTGCCTATTCTTTCCGCCAACTGGAGCCATATCTGAAAGGTTTTGAACTGGTCACTCCGGAGTTACCGGGAAGAGGCCGCAGGATAGGGGAACCCCTCATCTGTGACTTTGAAGCGGCAGCAGCTGATATTTGTCAGCAGATCCTGCAAAGCTGGCGTACCCCTGCCTATCTCATCTATGGCCATAGCATGGGTGCGATCCTTGCGCTGCGGGTAACGCAGTTGCTGGAGGGAATGGGGAAACCACCGTTGTATCTGATCGTAAGTGGCACTGCGGGTCCTGGTACGCAGGCGTCCGGGAAGCGTTATTTACTGGGGAAGGAACAGTTTATTGAAGAGGTGTACAGACTGGGAGGATTGCCGGAGGAACTACGGGAATATCCTGAGATGATGGAGTTCTTTGAACCAATACTCAGTATATAGGAGCACAGCCATTAACGCTTTGCATTGATGGCTGTTTATTTAAAACTTATCAGTCTTCGTCTGATCAGTAATTCTACCCGTACAGGAGTCTTCGGATTCCATCCATTGCCGGGATTGATATTCAACGGCAGAATGGTTTTAACCCCTGCCTGCCATTTGCCCAGGATATAATATAGTTCTATGACACCATTCAGTCGTGTAGTGGCCAGCTCCTCCAGTTCCCGTTTGTCCGCAGCCCGCAGTTTTGCCGGCCCATATACCCACATAGAGTCGCTGATGGTTTGTTTTATCAATGCCTGATTGAAAACGGACAGTTGCAGGCCGCCGCTTACGGCAAAATGTTCCGTCAGGAAATGCTGATACTGGAAGGCAGCCCCGTAACCAAACCGTTTCTGTACTGACCAGGCAGTGTCTAACATTGGAGAACCAGTGCCAATGTTCGTGTAGTGACGTAAGGAATCGTTTGTCGCAGTAGCGGTCAGTGGCATCAGATCGAGCGACAAAGCACTTTTATATAGTTTCCGCTCTATGCGTATGATCGGTATCAGGGAACGGACATACTGGTCATTGCCGTTGGGGGCTGATAAGTAGTAACTGCCAGTCCGTATCGGAGCAGCAATATTTAGCTGCGCATAAATACGATAGGACCCTGGCTGCTCCCTGGTTTTTTTGATCGCATTCTTTGCCCTGAAGCTGCTGCCCGCCCGATCGTTGTGGAGCAACCTATTGCTGCCACGCTGGTCAGTTAGCGGTATCGGCTCAAGTACCCATGTAAGATCAGCCACGCCGCGTGCTGCCGGCAAGGCACCCTGTACGGGCAGTTGCGGCGCGATTGCTGGTTGACCGGCCCCTGATAGAACAGGCGTGTTTTGGGGTATTCCTGACGGCCGGGCAATATCTTCCGGAGCATCGGCGGAAAGTGGTGCTACCTGCGAAGGGTCGGTTGATGCCTGTTGTCCGGCATCCGGGAGAGCGGGAGCAATCCCCATAATGGCAGCGTATCCTTTTGATCCTTTTGATCTGCCAGCCTGCTGTCGTGTATCTTTTGACCGGTCAGCCGCTGAGGGCTGACGGGTTGTACCTTTATCAGTATTGGCAGTAACAGCCGGATTGCTTGCTGTTTTATTGGCAGCGCTGCCAGCGGTTATTTTTGTATGTTCTTTTGCATCTCCGGCAACCGCTTTATTGGCAGATCCTGCTGGACGCAACAGGGTGGCAGGAGTCCCTTTCGCCGTACCGGAATTATTTTCGGGTCCATTGGTTTCCCGGGGACTAACAGATGCCGGATGAGGCGGCGTAATGGATCCATGGGTAGATGCCACAACCGGCTTGTTCGCATTGGTATAAGAATGATCAGACGCTGTTTTGTCTGTTGGTTGTTCCTGGATGTTGAGATCAGCATTCACCTGATGACTGCTGTTTTCTTCCAGGACAGCGCCAATGGCCGTAAGGGAGCTGTCCACATGAGCGGAAATGCTGTCGGTAGCGGGACTGGTCACCGGTTTTACAATGGCGGGCGGAGTATTTGTCGTCCGTCCGTACTGCTGGAAGGTCCAGAAAGCAGTAGCGCCGATAGTTGCCGCAGTACCGGAAATGAGCGCGCCTTTCAGCAATGTTTTGATCACCGACGAAGCGCCTGGCTTAGGCTTAGCAGGAGTGGACGGCGCCTGCACAGGCATTGCCTTATCCAGCATTTGCTGCATAGCCATCCATCCCTTGTCCGCAGGCGGAACAGGGATGCCGCTTTCTTCGTTATTGAAAAACTTGTCGCTCAAATTTTGCTCAGACACTTTTATTCCTAATTTTTGTAATGCTGTAATAAAACTGGTTTCATCCGCTTTCTGACCTCGCTCAAGTGCCACTTGATAGTACCTGCACTTATGTCCAGCTGCTCTCCGATCTGCGGTATCGAGAATCCTTCCAGATAAAACAGGATACAGATCGCCCTTGTCGCAGGGGGAAGTACATCCAGTAGCTTATAGATATCCGCTGATTCCAAAGCTTTTAGTGGATTGTCATTGTCCGGAATGATCATGTCATCTACCTCCATATATCCCGGCTGACTGACATTTCTGAGTTTGTCCAGTGCCGTGTTACGTACGATTGTGTATACCCAGTTAAAAAATTCTCCTTTTTCGTCACTGTATTTTTCAATGTTCTTAAAAACCTTCAGCATCCCGTCATTTAATGCCTCTAACGCATCTTCCTGCAGCGGAAAGAACTTCCTGCATAATAAGAATAGCGCAGGATAAAACTTACGGTAAAGTTTCTCCTGGCCCAGGCGGTCGTTAGCAGCACACAATTTTATCAGTTCCTTAATATCTTCCAACTGAAGGACGCTCAAATAGGTTTTATCAAAATGATTTCATTTCCGCACGTTGTGCGAGTTACCTGGACCACCATCAGGTGATCCAGGTGTGAGACAAACTGGCTACAGTATCTTTGCAACGGTATAAGTGAATACTGGAACGATCATTTGTATGATTTCTGACAGACACAAATGAATTTTGTGCTGCAAGATTACTTTATTTCAGGGAAATACCACTCGCCTTCAGCCTGTTAACAGGTGAATGACGGTCCGCTACGGTTCTGTATACACTATCCACCGGTGGTTGACCGGGACGGGTAGTGTCGGGATAGTGTGGCGGATTGTGCGGACGTGTGGTATCCGGGTGATGGGGTGGATTGTGTGGATGAGTCGGACGCGTCGTGTCCGGATGGTGCGGATGATGCGGCGGATGGTTAGGTGTATCCGGGTGTTGTGGCGGATACGGTGGATACGGCGGGAAAGTGGTATCCGGGTAATGCGGCGGATTCACCGTGGTATCCGGAGGAAATGGTACCGTATCATGCGGGATCGTATCATGCGGAATGCTGTCATGAGGGATGGTATCATGCGGGATGCTGTCGTGTGGGATAGAATCCTGTGCCGCTAAAACATTCCTGCCCTGCAATTTGAGAGCTTCTTCTTTGGTACACGCGGTATGCACCAGTGCAATTCCACCGATGAACAGTACGTAGACGCCGAGTTTTTTCATGGTTTTCGTTTTATCTACTAGAGTAAACGGTATTCAATTAGTGAAAGGTTGGGTCGTCCGGAAATTTTTTTTCTATCTTTGCGCCCGCAAGTGCAGTGAACTAAATAAATACTGCTATCCTATACCTTATGCTTAATGGAAGAATGAAGAGAATCGCGTGGAAATCACTGAAAATCACTTCAGTGTCCCTCCTCGGAATACTGGTGTTGCTTTTTTTATTACCATTATTATTTCCCGGTGCGGTCTCAAAGAAAATAAAGACCTGGGCCAATAATAGTATTACTACAGAACTTGATTTTTCCCGTGCAAGGCTGTCTTTCTTTAAACATTTCCCTTCACTGACACTGACGTTATATGATGTTAGCCTCAAAGGGTCGGCTCCTTTCGAGCAGGATACCCTGGTAACGGCCGCCGAAGTATCGCTCGGAGTAGATCTGGGCAGTGTGTTCTCCAAGACATTGAAAATCGATGAGATATATCTCACAGCGGGCAACATTCACGTATTGGCGGATGCAGATGGCCGCCCAAATTACAATATTTATCAATCGGCTGCCCCGACTAAGGAGACGACTGACAGTAGCGGAGCTTCCATTAAGATAGACCGTATACAGCTGGACCATTGTGGTATTGTTTATCATGACAAGTCACTGGGATTGTACGTGCGTGCCCGTGATGTCAACTACGTGGGTAAAGGTGACCTGGAGTCGGCAAAATTTGACCTGTACTCAAAAATTAATATCACTTCCCTGGACCTGACCTATGGGGAGGTTCCATATATACAGTCTAAAAAGCTCCACGGTGACCTGGTCACCAGGATCAATACCAAATCCCTCAATTTCACTTTTGAGCGGAATGATCTGAAAATTAATCAGTTACCTGTAAGGCTACATGGCGCATTCAGCTTTCTGCGTAATGGATACGACATGGACTTCACACTGAGTTCCGGTGCGTCTACGCTGGAAGCGTTATTCAGCGCGCTGCCGGCAGACTATATCTCCTGGATGGAACATACGGACGTGAAAGGGGCGGCTGAGCTAAATGCATCGCTCACAGGTAAGTACATTGCCAGAACCAACAAGATGCCTGACTTTACCTTCAATATAAAGGTGAGGGATGGCGAGATAGCACATTCCGGCGCTTCCAGTAAGGTTAAAGACCTGCGTCTGGACTTTCAGACCAGGTTACCCCAGATGAATACAGAGAAATTCTACGTGAGTCTTGATTCTCTGTTCTTTACACTGGATAAAGGCTATTTCCGTTCATCCATTAATATGACGGGATTATATCGTCCCGAGATACATGCCCGTATGGATGCAGACATTGATATGCAGCAATGGGGTGAGGCGATGGGATGGGACAGGTTCGACCTGAAAGGTCACTTTCTGTCTCACCTGAAGGCAGATGGACGCTATATACAATACGCAGTCAATAATGGTCCGGGACATGAGGCAGATAGGGTGATCAGCAGCATACCTTCATTCGAGTTTGTATCTACCCTCAGTAACGGGTATATTAAATTTGATGGTGTACGTGAGCCGGTGCATAGCATTGCTTTTGATATGCAGGCTTCCTGTCCGGATAACAATTATGCCAATGTCCGTGTCAATGTCAGCAAGCTGAATGCAGAAGTGCTGAACAACTATATTAAAGGTTACCTGCAACTCAGCAACGGGCAGGAGCCACATGTGGATGCCAGTCTGAAAGCGGTCTTACACATGACCGATGTAGAGAAATTTTATCCGCTGGACGGTATTGATCTGGGCGGCGATCTGAATATCAATATCTTAAGTAAGGGTACTTATAAACCTGCTGCAAGCCTGTTCCCGGTTACAACGGCGATGCTAAGCATGCATAATGGTAGTCTGCAGACCAAATACTATAAACATCCGATTGAAAAGATCAATGTGAATGCAGTATTGACGGATGCAGCAGGTAGCTTGCAGGCGCTGAAGGTAGACATTAAGCCTGTCTCTTTCCAGTTTGAAGGACAGCCCTTTACATTGAAAGCAGCGCTGGAGAACTTTGACAACCTGTGTTATAATATCCTGGCCAGTGGTGTGATTGACCTGGGGCGTATTTATAAGGTGCTGGGTAAAGAGGGGTATGATGTGCAGGGGCTGATCAAAACAGAACTTTCGCTGCAGGGCACACAGGCGGATGCCATGAGCGGACAATATGCAAATCTCAATAACAGGGGATCGTTGACAGTAAGAGATGTAACTGTTACGGCGCCACATTTCCCACTGCCATTTCATATAGAGAACGGCGTTTTTCGTTTTGAAGAAGACAAGATGTGGTTTGATCAGTTTGACCTGCGCTATGGGAAGTCAGACATTCACCTGAATGGTCATCTGTATAACCTGATCGGCTATGCTACGCAGAAGAGCCAGCCGTTACAGGGAGCTTTCACATTGAAAAGCAATTACCTGCTCGCAGATGAGTTAAAGTCCTACGAAATGGAGGAATCTGACGGTACACCGGAACCACCTCACGTAGTGGTCATTCCGGGTAATCTGTCTCTCGCGCTGACAGCCCATGCCGAAAAAGTGCGCTTCAGTGGTATTGACATCAGTAAGTTCCATGGGCAGTTACAAGTGGCCAATGGTAGTCTGCAACTGATGAGAACCGGGTTCAGTATTATCGATGCACCGGTAACGATGGATGCACAGTATACACCACTGAGTGAACAGTCTGCCGCCTTTGATTACCGGATTAACGCCCGCCAGTTTGATATCAAGCGTGCCTATAACGAGATCAGGCTATTCCATGATATGGCTACTTCCGCCGCATCTGCCAGTGGAACTGTAGGTCTGGATTATCACGTTAGTGGCCGGCTGGATGGCAATATGCATATTGTGTATTCATCACTGAAAGGAGAAGGTGTGTTGTCGTTAAAGAAGATCAAACTCAAGGGTTTCAGGATGTTGAATGCGGTGGGTAATACGACCGGCAGAAAAGATATTAAAGACCCTGGCTTGTCGGAGGTGGATATTCGTTCTTCAATCGCTAATAATATTATTACCATTGAAAGAACTAAGCTGCGCATTGCAGGTTTCCGCCCGCGTTTTGAAGGACAGGTGAGTTTTGATGGCAGATTGAATATGAGAGGCCGGGTAGGACTACCGCCTTTCGGGATACTGGGTATACCATTCAATGTAACGGGTACGCAGAAGAATCCTGTTGTGAAGCTGAAACGCGGGAATGCGAAAGATTCACTTGATAGAGAAGATGCTGAATAAGATGAATAGTTTCACTAAGATATATATCACCTTCACGGTCCTGGTCATTTTGGTCAGGACCGTTGATTATACTGCCGGTTTCAGTTTCCGCGGGTATTGGACAGATGCGATCATATTGCTGATATGGGTGATCGCCTCTCTGGTGTTGTTCTGCTATCAGCGGCAGTTGAAATGGGTAAGGATCTATACCTCGATATTGGGCATTGGCGCCCTTTTATTTCTGCCAATGGCCGGTTTTCTGCTGCTGATGGGACAGGTGGGAATGCCGGGTTATCGTTTTGACTTTTACCGGGAAGTGCCAAATGGGCATAATTTCGTGGTGACCAGGGAAATGGATACACCCCGGATAACGCTGTATAAGGTATGTGGACCATTTGAGCGAAGGCTGGCAGTCTTTTATCTGGAGGATTATGAATATAGAAGTGTTGGGGCCCTCAGAAGGGCCGTTTCGGTGCAGGTCACGGAAACTGCGCGACATGTGGAAGCCACTTTTCTGTCACCGGATAGTGGTTCGACCTTTAGTACGGCATATTAGGCTGGAGCGGTACGTGCCGTGAGCTGCATCGCCGGTTTCAGATGCAGGTTGTGGTATTAGTGTTTGCTGAGGAAGTTTTCGATTATTGCCGTTGTTATGGCGGGTAATTGACTTGCTTTATCGGGTGCACAGATCTCTCCTATGTAATCACCGTGTCCGCCGGGTAGGATCACGAGTTGGGCATGTGGTAATGTACGTGATAGCAGAAGGGCATGTTCAGGCAGAATAACGTCTTTATCTGCACTAACTACCAGGGCAGGGGCCTGGATACTTTTGACAGCTGCATCCGGAATATCTTTAAAAGCCACCATACGGCTGGCATCCCTGTTGAACATGGCCTGTAATCCTTTAGGGTCCGGATTGATCCTGCGATAGGCATCTGCCAGTGGCGCCGGCATTTGTTCCAGCGTCGCGTGTTCCATTCCTTCAAAGAAGCCCGGTAGCATACCATCTCTTCTATAAAGTGCGGAAGCCAGTATGAGTTTTCCAACCAGTTCCGGGTGACGGATCGCTATCTGCAGACAGGTAGTAGCGCCATTGCTAAAACCCATTATGTCTGCTTTAGTAATATGCAATTGTTGTAATAAGGCTGCTACATCGTCCGCATCCTGTTCGAAGGTCATGGCACGGTCTATATCAGCCGTATGGCCATGCGCCTGTAGTTCAATGGCGATGACCTTGTGGTGTGCAGCCAGGCCGGGTAATATGCGTCCATAGGTGGTTTCAATGGTTGATCCTCCGCCATGCAGTAATACCAGTGGCATACCATTGCCATGTATTTCATAATACAGTTTTAATCCGTTTACATCGGCATAGTGTCCGGTGTTGGTGGTCTGTGCGTTCATAGTCAGGTTTGTCATTGTCAGGAGTATCAGCAGGTACACTGTTTTTCTCAGCATGGGAGAATGTTTATGTGTGATGCAAACTTACATGCTACCATGCAATTACAGGCGGGCCGGATACGCCAAAATAGCGGGGCGCTCTGGTCATATCTGCAAAGATCATCTGCCGTGTAAGATGAAACCCATTGTCGGGTGGTCAGCATCTTCATAGTCGTCCAGCACCGTTTCCCGGCTGTTATTGTCAAACAACATCCCCCGTTTATTTTCATCATACGGAGTCCATAACTGGTAACCTTTGATGAAGTTTGTCCACTGCTGATGCATGAAGGTCGCGAGCGCCGGATTGGGCGGAGGCGTACCTTCACCGGGCACATACCAGATGTAGGCCAGCTCGTCCGCATGTGTTGCGGGAGCGCCGTTTTTAGGTTGTTCGAATGAATACAGCCAGACCTTTTCACTGCCGGCGGCCAGTGCTTTTGCGAGGCGGAAGGTATGTAGCTGATACATGTATCTGCTTAGTGTGATGATAGCGGCCGTGTCAACGGGTTTGTCCTGGATCCGTTGCCAGGCGCGATAGGCATAAGGATGATTATCGCCGAACCAGTCCCTTAATGCAATGGAATCAGGCGTATACAGCCTACGGTCTATATTCATAAACAATATAGCCTCTGCCTTGTTGGTACCGAGCAATACCCTTATCCTTTTATCCGGATGTTCTCTTACATATGCGAGCGCATCTTTTTTAATAAGAACACCGTCTGTCACCGGACCAAAATAATTCGTCCCTTTGGGGCCTCCCAGTACTTTAGCCTGGGCGGCGATCAGTGTAGCTGCCGGTAATTCAACCAGTGCTGCCGGACTATTCACTCCCAGTGTATCCATTACACGCTGGCGGATGGCTCTTGCCGTTTGTATATCCCGGATACAATTTACGGCACCGCTTTCGAGGATCAGCTGCTGGAACTTCCCTTTTGCAGCCGGTGCCACCAGGAGTGCGGAGATCAGCTTCGCGCCTGCAGATTCTCCCATGACTGTCACCCGGGAGGGGTCTCCTCCAAAGGCACGGATATTTTTTTGGATCCACTGGAGTGCCATGATACAGTCCAGCAGGCCGTTATTGCCTGATGCCCTATAACCTGGCACATCATCCATATACAGGAACCCGAATACCCCTAACCGGTAGTTGATGGTTATGCAGATAATACTATCCCTGTCCGAAAAGGCTTGTCCGTTCATACCGATGCCGCTGCCTCCTGTCATACCGCCACCATGTACCCACACGACAACCGGCATCTTTCTAACTGGCTTAACTGTCGGCGTATACAGATTTAGGGTGAGGCAGTTTTCATCACCCGTCATACTCCTGCTTTCTCCGTTATACTGCGGCGCGATATTGCCGAACGCTGTGCATGACAATGTATCCTTCCAGGCGGGCATTGGCACTGGTGGTTTAAAACGCTGGTTGCCGGCAGGAGGGGCTGCGTACGGGATACCTTTAAAGACGAGGCTTCCTTTCTCCGTGGTGCCACGGATGTAACCCCGGGATGTCTTCACAACGGTACCGGTTTGGGCTGACAGTGTCAATGCCGGTAGCAGGCATACAAGGAGCGTAAGTGTCGTACGTAACGAGGAAAGGATCATGGTCATAACGGCGGTTAGTGGGGCCCAAAATAATAATTTTGTTTGGGGAATGGGAAAGAATTAGTTAATATCATCTCATCAGGCCGTCAGTTTATTTATTTCCGCAAAGACTTTACTATTAAAATCATACGGTTGTCCTGTCAGGTTATACAGAGGTAACAGGTCAGTATACTGTTGCTCAAAAGCTTCGTACTGCGCAAGGAACAGCGCATACCACCCGGCCCCTTCCTCCTGGAATATATTGAGCTCTGCAAACATATCCAGCGACAGCTTAAACCGCTGCATATGGAAGATAAACCGGCCCTTGATATCATCCTGCTGCAAACGTGTGAATCCGGGCTTGTCAATACAGCCCTGTAAGGTTTTGGTGATCTCCATGAAGGTGAACATGCCGTGGAAGAACAGGTATACACTGGGGTAATGACCAGGATTGCCAACCAAATCTCCCAGGGGAGTGTTATGGCTGATGGTGAACAGGTGTTGTTTTGTTTCGTAGGTGAGCGTGAAGTAAGTGACATGCGCACCTTCGTGAGAGATGTGGTCAGCGAAGAAAATTTCATCGTCCCATGGATTGACATGCAGGAAGATCATGTTGTGGGCCGATAGTACAGCGAAGGAATTCTGGTGGGTGGCAGTGAAGAGCATCGCCTTCTTCAGATTTTTGAGCAGCAGTCCGAAGTGATCCGGGTTTAGCTGCCGGATAAGTTCCATGCCTTTATTGAACGATGTCAGGTGTTGCTGATGTAAGCCTGCCACATGGACGTCTTCAGGAGGGTTGCCCTGTTCGGTGAATACATTCATGAGCAGCGGGTGATGGTCAGTAACGATCTCTATGCCATGATCACTGTAGAGTAGGGGTTCGAACGTAAAGGGGATCTCGTTTTCTCCATCGAGTAACGTCATAGTATCGCCGGTTGTACGAAGCAGGAGAGCGCTGCCGGTGAACGAGGTGCGAAGGTAACCGGTATTAGGTAGGTAGATGAGCCCATTGCAGTTTGGAAACACAGTGATGAGTGGTTTCCTGGATCGCTCATAACCATAAATGATGCAGTCCAGCCATTTGTTGTCCTGCTGTTGCAGATAGGTGTATAGCAAGGGCTCCAGGTAAATGTTGTCATTGTAAAAATCAATGCGCTGGAAGATATCTTTATGTCTGGCATAGAGTAGTTTCTTTACGGAGTCAACAACGGCGCCCAGATGATCTTCAAAGTTCTCATAGTAGTTCATATCAATAGGTATTTTTATTAATGATGGAATTAAATAGTCTGTCGTACAAGGTGAGATCCTCTACGATGATATCCGCCTGACCGGTGAGTTCACTTTTGTTGTCCAGGGGTTTGTGTAATGTGGTCACCAGGTGGTTGGGGAGCTGTACTTTCACACTGTAGAAGCCTTCTTTGACAGCAGCAGATATGGCAGTGACAGTGCCTTTTAACATGCCGTATTCAGTATACGGATAGTTGTTCAGCCGGATATTACATTTTAGTCCTACCCTTACTTTACCCGAGTTGGTGACCGGTAGTTTGGCAATAGCAAAATATTCCTCTCCGGATACTGGCGTGACGGTAAAGACCTTCTGTTCATTACTCAGGAACTGATCAGCCGTTCTGATATCGTAAAAGTTCAATACGCCGCTTACCGGTGCGTCGAGTACATATTTATTTTGCCATTCAGTAAGCTGGAAGGTAAGGTCACTATAGGACTGAAAGATGTTTTTACGCAGGGTGAACAAGGTGTTGTCATAGTCAGCGGCAAGGGTAACATTCTCTTTGTTGAGTGCCTGTTCCTGCAGCTGATTGTTAATCCGGCTGTTGTTGAGTTCTTCGAGGATGTTCTGTGTATTGAGATAGCTGATCTCTTTCTGTTCCACTTCTGTTTTGGCAATCACGCGCATGCTATCCAGCAGTTTGTTCCTGTCGAAGTCCGATTTGGATAACAGACTCTGACGTTGCAGGATGGTCAGTTTATTTTGTAGCTGTTTGTTAAGCGCGTTCATGCTTTTCGCCCTGTCCGCATTGATGGTGAGCTGCCGGTGCTGGATATTCAGACGGTTAAACAGGCGGAGTTCTTCCACGCTTTTGTAAAAGCGGGCATATCCTGACTGCATATCACCAAGAGCGGTCAGCTCCTCGAATTTCACCGTATCTATTTTTTCCCAGAATGCAGGGCCTTTTACATTTTTAAGGATGTCGCGCAGCCGCAGGACTTCCTGGTAGCTGGCACTGTTGTATAATACCATGACCCATTCACCAGCGGTGACGGTGTCCTGGTCGGCCTTTAGCAGACTTACAATCCGGCTGCTGACACGGTTGTGTACGGTCACGGGTGGCGTATTGGTTGTCACCACTGCTTCAGTTGTGATGACATCCGGATAGCGTACGATCTTCATCCCGATGATGATGATGAGCAGTATCACCAGCATGCCGGTGCTGCCATAGGTAATGATCCGGGAGGGAACCTTGTCCAGTATATCCTGGAAGTATTCGCTGCGGACATTGATCCTGCTTATTTTTTGTTCGTCAATTGGCAATTTCTAACTGATTTTTGATTAATGTATGATAGTAGCCCCTGCGCTCTACGAGTTCTTCATGGCGGCCTATTTCCCTGATCTCACCTTTGTCCAGCACGATGATCTGGTCAGCCCGTCGAACAGTACTGAGGCGGTGTGCAATGATGATCACGGTTTTGCCTTCGAAGAAGGTGTCCAGGTTTTCTACGATCTTTCTTTCATTATTGGCGTCGAGCGCACTTGTAGCTTCATCGAAGAAGAGGAATTCGGGATTTTTGTAAACGGCCCTGGCGATCAGGATACGCTGTCGTTGTCCGCCACTCAGTGTTCTGCCACTGGACCCCGCCGCGCCAATGATGGAGTTGAACCCGGCAGGCAAAGCATTGATCAGTTCCTCTATGTTGGCTATTCTGGCGGCGTTCAGCAGTTTGTTAATGTCGACGTTTTCATCGCTTGCCGATTCGGTGATGTTCTGTGTGATCGTATCGGAGAAGATGTATCCATCCTGCATCACGGTGCCGCAGAGGGAACGCCAGTTGTCGGAGTCAATATGCCGCAGATTGTAATTGCCTACCATGATGTCGCCGGCGGTGGGCAGGTAGAGTTTGAGGAGTAGCTTAAGCAGTGTTGTCTTACCGCTGCCGCTGTCTCCCACGATGGCAGTTATTTTACCGCGCGGAATGGTCAGGTTCAGGTTCTTCAATACAGGCGCATTCAGATCTTTCACATAGGAGAATGTGAGGTCTTTGATATGTATATCATAGTTCTGAGCGGGGATCTTCATAAGCGAGTGATCGTTCAGCTGTTCCTGCTCGGGCGTAATATGGTCGATATCAGCGAACCTGTCCATGCTGAGGCGTGCGTCCTGTACGGAACGGAAGAAGCTCACCAGGCCGAGCATGGGACCGTTGATCTGGCCTACGATGTATTGGATAGCCAGCATGACGCCCAGGCTGATCTGTCCGTCCATTACCAGCAGGGCAGAGGAAAAGGTGATGAGGATATTTTTCACCTCATTGATGACGTTACCACCAATGCTTTGAAACTGCGTCAGCTTAAGAGAGGATACAGATGTTTTGAAGTAATCGACCCTTACCCGTTCCCAGTCGCGTATATGTTTTCTTTCAGAGCCGTTCACCTTTACTTCCTGTATGCCCCCGACGATCTGTATGAGCTTACTGTTCATGCCGGATGAGGAGTCAAACCGGCGGAAGTCCAGCTCCGCGCGTTTCTTCATGAATGCCCATACCCAGGTTGTATACAAGGCGATACCCACAATGAAGATTAAGAAGATGCTCCAGCTGTAGTAGGCCAGCACTCCCAGGAAGATAGTGGCATTGAGATAGGAAAAAAAGGCATCAGGAGCTGTAGACAGAAAGGCGTCCAGCCGGGAAGATTCATTGATGCGCTGTACGATGTCACCAGGTGTTTTGGAGTCGAAGAACGAGACCGTTTTGCTGAGCAGCTTGACAAGGTAGTCCGAAGAGATGAGCATGTTGATACGGGCGGCTACATACAGCAACAGCCAGCTCCGGATAGCCGCTATGAACGACATACTGAAGAAGAGCATCAGCTGTGCGAGGAGCAGCACGTAGACGAAGTTCAGGTTATTGAGATTAATGCCCTTGTCTACCAGCTTTTGTGTGAGGAAGGGGAGTACGAGTTGCAGGATACTACCCAGGAATAATCCGAGGAAGATCTGCAGGATATATCGGCTGTAATTTTTTATATAGGGGAAAAGTCCCAGCAGTCCTTTTGCCGCTTCGGTATTCTTTTGCTCAAAGAACCGGGAAGAAGGCTCCATCAGTAACACGATGCCTTTTGTCGTCTCATCGGCCAGCGCATTGTTCTGCCAGGCTTCGATGAACTCTTTTTTGCTGTAGGTCAGCAAACCATGAGAGGGGTCGGCTACTTTGATCATTCCTTTCTCAAAGGCGTATACAATGAGGAAGTGGCGGTCGCGCCAGTAGGTAACACAGGGCAGGGGCGCTTTTTGTTCCAGTACTTCATAGGAGATGGAAGCAGGAACAGTTTTGAATCCCAGTGTTTCAGCACCTTTCATCAGTGATTTGATGGTGATACCATCCGGCGTGATGTTACAGATGTCGCGCAGGTGTTCGGAGCTGAAATTCCGTCCGTAGAATTTGGAGATGATCTTCAGACAGGCGGGTCCGCAGTCAAACTGATCTATCTGTTTGAAAAACGGGAATTTCTTTTTCTTGAATAGATTCATAGCACTTGGCTCTTATGGTAAACAATTGCACAGGATCTCTTTTACCAGGTGTTTTCCTGCTGATTGAACGTGCACATATCTGTTTTGTAATACTTGTCGTTTTCCTGCCTGATATCACTGTTACTGACGCAGGCATAACGGTATTGACAATTTTTACAGTCTTCGATCTGGTCATTGGAAAGCAGCCATTTTTCGCGGAATGCAGGGAGGTTGATGACGGTCTCCAGTTTTTGTTCATTCGCGTGGCCAAAACTCCGGGCATGGGATATATAATTCCGGATGTTCCCATTACTGTCTATGGCTACTTTCCGGTTCAGGCCCAGGTTGTGCGACTGGGCTTCCGTAAAGCTGATAATGTTGGGAGAGAACCTTTCCGGCCGGATCTTTTCACGGGTTTCCTGCCTGATGTCTTTTTTGAAGGCGACCACTTTTCTGCCAAAACGGTCGTTGTCATTATAAAGAATGGCATCTGCTGCCGCAGCATATACGAATACCCTGCGCAGGCGGGGTTGCAGATCCATGAGGGACACCCATTGTGTTGCATCAGTCTCGCCGGCAGGGGCCATGATCTCACAATAGCTGATCTGTGTACCGGAAAGCGCCTTCAGTATCACCTGCGTTATCTGAGCGGTACTGAAGCAACGAAGGAGCCGTATCTGTATTGCCTGGCAATTCAGTTCATTGAGTTGTGCAATGACTGCAGAAAATGAATAGCTATCAGTATCGTCCAGTTCCAGGATCGCATTGGTGATATGACGGGGCATCTCCCAGGAAAGATCGATATCGGGGAAGCGTTCGGGTTCTGTAGTATAGAACGCAATTTCTTTTTCTACGAACTTGTTCATGAACTGTTTGATCTGGGGATAGCGGGTCTCGCCATAAACCTCCGGTAGTTGTCCGACAGGCGTTGATGTTGCTTCCCGGAGAATATCGAGGAAGGCATTGGGGAGATCGTAAATAACGGAGCGGTCCAGGTCATAAATGGCACTGCTGTGTTGACCAGCCACAATCCGGCAGGATGCGAAGAATCTAAACCATTCCATCGTTACAGAATATTGGAGATCGCTTTATAAAAAGGCAAAATCACATAGGACGATGTGTGATGCAGATGGCTGTGCACGGTAGTGGGTGCGGAGGTGACCTTCTCACTGATGCTCCTGACGAAGAGGTAATAGTTGACAGGTAGTGCAGTGGCCAGTTCCGGTGGAAATGGCTGCAGGGGAACAGGGGGGTGCTGAGGGTAATTATGCATGGTGTGAAAGGTATTGTGCGATTTTTTTATCCAGTTGATAGTTACAGGGAACGGAGGTCATATCATATTGTCCTACAGGATTCACCTCGAGGAAAACATAACGGCCACTGCGCGTCTTTACAAAGTCCAGTGAGCCGGTATTCAGCTGCATGAGCTGCATGAGCTGTATGATCAGTAGCCGGACATTCTCTGGGAGGAGATAGGGCACATTTCTGTTATTGGTGTATTTTCTGAAGTCGACTTTCGTTTGCTGGTCCATTTGAGAGAAGATCGCCATGGCGTAGCAGGCCCCATTGAGATAGAAGACACGTAAGTCCAGTTCTTTCTCCAGTTTTTCCTGGAAGAGCGAATAGAAGAATGTTTCGGGAATGTCAGCAAGGACGTCCGGCGTGATCTCTTCCGTATAACTGGTGTAGTGGATCGTCTTCTCCTGTTTAATGGTGATTCCGGGGCTTTCCCAGAGCGCTTTGGTGATTACTGGGCCATGTGTATCAAAAAACGCCTGCAGCTCCTTTTTGGAGCGCGTAATGAGCGTTGCGGGGACATCCAGTCCCAGTCGCTGAGCTGTGATGAGTACCTCGATCTTGTTGACACTCGATCTATTGAAATTTCCCAGTATCCGGGTGTTCGTGGCTAACAGTGCGAACAGGGCTTTTTTAGCAATAGCGTTCTCCTGACTCAGATGGTGGACGATGTCGGCGTAGTAGCCAGTTGTCTGCAATGAGGCAATAGGCCGTGTGTCTGGCGCTTTCGTACCATCTCTCCGGTACCATACCGCCGTAATATCCGACAGTGCATCCGGTAATTCACCGTTGAAATGCATGTCTGTCTGACTACCGCTTACCTGGATGGTAGGAGCATGTGCGGCATCCAGGAGGTCGGAACCATTCATACGGCGGAAGGGTGTTCCCATATAACGCAGCCAGTCGATCACTTTATCGGTGGAGGGTTCCAGGTCTTTGGAAATTAGAAGGACCATAGGTGATAAACAGGTTTAAACAGGTATAGTGATGTCAAGCAAATGCTGACATCACTATGATCAATTAAATCAGTACATGTTATGGACGCAGTGTCAATGATGAATCGAATTCAACCAGCTGTTGAAGTTCTGCTTCATGATCAACCCAGTCAACAACACCATTAGGATCAGGATTACAGGTGGTATGGCATGCGGCAGCAGCCAGACCGAGCATCTTTTCGATCTCATTGTCCGTGTTGATCTCATTAATGGCAAAATCATCCAGCGATAATCTGTTCATGGGGAAGATTTTAGTGTGGTAAAACGATGGGTAACAGGGCTATGCTACAAACATGTCCGACAGGTTACATTTTGAGGTGTGTACTAGTGGGAATTGCCTTATCAGCGCATCAGGGGGCTAAGCGTAAGCTCCTCTCTTTCCACTGCTGCCAGCTCGGCTGTATAGTCTACAAAATCGATGTAAGTAGCATCGGGCTGAGGATTACAGGTCTTGTGGCATGCAGCAGCAGCGAGACCCATGAGCTTTTCGATTTCGCTGTTGCTGTCAGCAACATCCAGTTGGAAATCGTCTAATGACAAACGTGTTGTTTGTTTCATAACCTATATGTTTTTGTTGTTAAGAATAAATAAATTTATATTTAAATCCAGAGATATCCAATAGGGAAAGGTATTTGAATAGCATTATTTTTTGTCCCTGTATAACAGGCAGGAAGTAATAATAGGTATTCTTTTACGTTAGTATATCCGGCTGTTGGAAAATTGTAAAATACCCACTTCAAAACCCTTATCAGACCTCACAAAAATCACTTTTCATGATACAACTGCACGAACTGAGCAAGATCGGATTTGGTATGTACCGGACGTCCGAGAGTAACCAGGAACATCTTGAAGCCTTATTGCACGCTGTAAGCAACGGATGCAACCTGCTGGACACCGCATCCAATTATGAAAATGGCGCGTCGGAAATGCTTGTTGCCAAACTGCTGGAAGTTGTTCCGCGTGCGCAGTTATTTATTGTGACCAAGGCAGGATACATCAGCGGTGATAATTTAGTGGCCTTCAGAAAACTGCAGGAATCAGGTAAGGGCTTAAGCGATGTCGTAACGATCAGCGACACCTTCCTTCATTCCATGCATCCTGAATATCTCCGTTTGCAGATCGACACTTCATTGCGCCGCATGGGTACGACCTGGCTCGATGGTTTCCTGCTGCATTCTCCCGAATACTTCTTTGAACAACCGGCCGCAATGGCGAGTCAGGAAGAATACTACCGCCGTTTTGAACAGGCTTTTGCTTTCCTGGAGTCAGAGGTGGCAGCTGGCAGGATCCGCTATTATGGTGTCAGTTCGAACACACTGAGTATAACAGATGGACCGAAAGCGACTGACTTGTCAAAGCTGATAGCTGTTGCTACACGGGTGACTACAGCCAATCATTTTAAACTGATACAATTTCCTTTTAACATCATCGAGCACCAGGCGGATGTACATGTACCAGCGAGCGAAATGAGTTTGCTGGAGCTGGCTGCCCGGCATGGTATCCGTACATTTGGTAACCGTCCGCTGAATGCGAATGCGGCCAATGGCATGTTGCGTATGGTGATCTACAATGTGCAGCAGTTTTCCGTTGATCCTGCAGCTGACGAAGCCCTGCACGCTGACTGTTTTGCCTTGCTGGAACGACAGTTGCAGCAGAAGAAGCCGGGTAGTAGTCTGAATGATTTTGCATTACTGGCCTTTCTGAGAGACAACTGGAAAGTCATTCCGCATGAGGAGGCATTCAATAAGCTGTTCTATGGTACATTATATCCCATTGCGCGTTTGCTATATGATAATAGTATACCGGCAGAGGCGTTGCAGCTGTTACGTTCCTTTCAGCAGGTTTGCTGGCAGTATTGCCTGCAAACATCTACGGGAAGGGTGATCAGCTGGCTTCGGGAGAACGGTCATGAACGACTGATCCCAACGACGCCCGGTGATACGCTTCCGTTGTTACTTTGCAGGGAGTACCTGCATCGTGGTCTGGATCATGTACTGGTAGGCATGCGTCGTATGCCGTACGTAGATGAACTGAAGCCGGTATTTCAGCCGGTATCACCTGTAGATACCATTTAATTTTTTACCTGCTTTTTAAAGAAGTCTGCTTCTATGGCCGGCAGTTCCTTTGCATATTGTGCAGCATCCCATTTCATGTCAAAGGGAGAAAGGTACTCCGCCATGGAAGGCAGTCCCATGGTGGCTCGCCGCTTGTCTACCTGTTCAGGATCTTCGAGTGGAGCAACCTGGTAGTGATTGGTGCGCATGTCCCATATTACCTGACTTCCGTACAGTTGACGTTTGCCGTGATGCAGGGCCACACGGTCTTCCAGCAGTGCCAGGCTTTTAAGTGCTGCTTTCCCGTTGGCAGCAGCGGCACGCATGACCGGCAGGTATTTATCCTGGGCCTGAATGCCTGCATGCTGTATGACCATGAATAATGTTGTGTTACCTTCCCTGCCTATTTCATCTGCACCGAGCCAGCCAAACTGGTCAATGATAGCGGCTACCTTCAGCAGGTTCAGGGAATCGGCAACCGCCATTTTTCTGAACAGCGTTTTCATTTCAGGGGAGTCTCCACCGTACTTGCTTTGCACGCTTTCCAGCTGTGAACGATATTGCTGATCTGTAGAGGCGGTTGTCGTCAGTATCTGTATGATAGAGTCTTTTTGCACAGGCGTTAAAACCTTTTGCTGGCCAAAGACAGTATTAACCAGGCAAAGCATCAGCAATATTATATATGCGGGATAATATTTCATTGGGACTGTTTACCGGTTCAACGAAAGCGTATAATACGTCATGAAATGACAGGCAGAAGGCTGTACAGTACCTCCTGCCTGCACTTTAACTCAATGCGTTTGCGTTACTGATCATGGAAATGCGACAAAATCTCTTTCCAGGCTCAGTTCAGGAGCTGCTTCAGCGAGACCCCATTCGTAGTCGATCAGGGTAACACTGCCATCATCATTTTTGTGTGGTCCGGTAACGTGGCAACCAGCTGCTGCCAGTCCAAGCATTTTTTCTACTTCGTTACCTGAGTTAACTGCTTCCATCTGGAAGTCTTCAAGGGTTAAACGTTTTTCGCTTTTCATAAAAAACCGGATTTTGAGGATGATAAATTATATATAGAGATGGAAGCAAGGTAAATTATATTCTGCCGGGTTTACCTGAATTTTCCATTGTAAGTAAGTTTTATTTCCTGTTCTGTGCGGTACGTGTATACATAAGTGCAGCGTGTAAAAATAAGGAGATGTTGCATGATGGCCTCGTTACAGTAGAATGGCTGCTGCCGGGAGTACATGCGGCAGATAGAAAAAAAATAAGACAACTTATCAAGCACAGTAAGTACATATACTCTTTTGCGTTACTGTTGTTTTAACGAGTGTCTGATGCTGTGTGTTATTTGCATTACAACTATCGTATATAATAGTTATACATCCATTCTTTGACCTGGTACGGGTAGGGTTCATACACGGCGTTGTCTTCCGGAATGGAGTAGCCTTCTTTAAAATTCTTCCTGGAAGAAGTGAATGATTCGCGTGCTGCTGTTCCCTGGTGCAGGCGTATCAGACAAAGACCTTTGTAGTATCCCGCATCAGCAAAACGGGGATATTGGGTCAGGGATTTGTTGAAGAAATCGAGGGCCGTGTTATAGTCCGCCGTTTCATAGCTGATAATGCCCAGATAGAAGTAATAGAGAAAATGTACCGGAGCACTAGGGGTATTTTCCTCCACAGATCTGATAGTTTCTAATAATGCTGCTTTAGCGGCGACATAGTCATTTAGCTGCAGATAGCTCAGTGCAAGGTAAAAATCGTACCGGTGGTCCATGACCCCCTGATGATATCCCGCTTTCTTGGCAAGGTTAAAATCAGCAATGGCACCCTGGTAGTTTTTTTGAAAGATGCATTTGATGAATGCCCTGTAATCGAGGTATTCCGCCGCATCAAGTGCGACAGCTTTGTCCAGGTAGACCATTCCGGCTTCATATTTACGCTGCTTGAAAAGCGGCATGGCTTTCTGTTGCCAGAAAGAGGCTTCATCAGGCAGTACTGCCAGCGCACTGTCTAGGTAGATCTGCCATTCCCGTGCGAAATAATGGTGGCGGTAGGCGCCGTTGGAAAGAAACCTTCTTTCTACGGAATCTTTATCCGGTGGGGGCTGAGCGGAAGCGATGTAGCTGGCCAGCAGAAGAGGGAGGAGCAATAGGCTAACGATGATGGTTTTCATGTATACAGGGTTTACGGAAGTAAATATACGTATTTAGCATAGCAGATGGCCGGCGTGTGTATATTGAACAGTTGCCGTATCTGAGACGTTCATGTTTGTACGTACATTTGTGCGCTCTCAGGCATGCGTTTAAAAGCTGAGCATTCAGAAAACAGGGGATTGTCATACAATCGTTTACGCGTTCTGAAAAAAAATCCCGGGGACTAGTATGTAATTATGAAATCAATTTAATAACTTTAAATGCAATCGATTGTCGTTTATTGCATTTAAAGACAGACGAATCATTATATTCTGTAGAAGAGCTATACCCTGGACCAAATCTAGATCGAAACAAAATATTCCACGTATCATGACCAATTCAACAAATACAACGAGCATTAACAGCAGCTCCTAATATGCAAACGTTTGCATTCCCGGGACGGAATGTCTTTGCACTATGCCGGTGAACAGCCGGCACAGGCCATTTATTGCCTTCACCTAAACATTTATAGTGATGATTACTCATTTACCTCCTCCAAAGGGAACGGGGGTACGCTGGCTGCATGCCAGATGTATCCTGCATGCCCTTGTCCTCTCAGCAGGATCCATTACAACCGCTACGGCAAACACTGCTCCTGAATCAGGCTACCTGTACTTCCAGGAGGGTGCGGCACAACAACAACAAACCGTTAGTGGAACAATCACCGATGCCGCCGGACAACCTTTACCCGGCGTCAGCGTTTCTTTAAAAGGATCATCAACCGGTACTGTCACCGATGCCAATGGCCGCTACACGCTCAAAGTGAACACTTCAAAAGGTACATTGGTCTTATCTTCCATGGGCTATGTAAAAAAAGAAGCCGCCTTCTCCGGCGCTGCTCCACTTACCATTACGCTTGAATCAGATCAGAAGGCCCTGGGGGAAGTGGTGGTGGTCGGCTACGGCACCCAGAAAAAGGTCAAACTCGTTGGCGCTGTTTCTGCTGTGAAGGTAGATGAGAAGATCACCAGCCGTTCTTTGCCTAATACTTCTTCTGCCTTGTCAGGACTTGTACCTGGTCTGTCAGTGACACAGAACTCCGGTATGGCGGGCAACAACTCCTCCAGCCTCATCATCCGCGGTCTTGGTACTGTGAATAACAGTAGTCCGCTGGTAGTCGTAGACGGTATGCCGGATGTGGACATCAACCGTGTCAATATGAACGACATTGAAAGTATCTCTGTCCTGAAAGATGCTACCTCCGCATCTGTATACGGTTCCAGGGCTGCTAACGGTGTAATATTGATCACCACCAAATCGGGTAAGGGACAAAAGAGAACAACGATCAATTTCTCCGGCACCTATGGAGTAGAACAGCCCACCAGGTCGTATCAGTTCATGGCTGACTATGCCCGTGCGCTGACCGTCCACCAGCGTGCCGCGGCCGTTAACACCCTGCGCTCTAATTATAACTTTAAAGATGGTACCATTGATCAGTGGATGGCAATGGGCATGATAGACCCATTACGGTACCCAAACACCGACTGGTGGGACGTGATCATGCGGGAGGGTGTCTTACAGAATTACAATCTGTCCGCTTCCGGTGGTACTGATAACGCTAACTTCTTTATCTCGCTGGGTGTGATGAACGAGAGGGGGTTGCAGATCAATAATGATTACAAACGTTATAACGCCCGCTTCAACTACGATAATAAACTACGCAAGAATATGAATGCCGGTCTGCGTTTCGCCGGTAACTGGTCTAAATACCAGTATGCGCTGACGGACGGCTACACCGACGACGATGCGTCTAATACGGCTGGTATGGACCTGCAATACGCTATCGCAGGTATTACTCCCTATGACCCCGTTACCGGCTATTATGGGGGCGTAATGGCGTATAACGAGGATCCGCAGGCTTACAACCCATATACAGTGTATCAGAACATGCTGAACCGGCAGAACCGTCAGGAGGCAAACGCTACTGCGTACATTGACTGGGAGCCTATTAAAGGACTGACCGGCCGCGTGGACTATACGCTGAACTATTACAACCAGTTCCGCTGGAATGCCAATATCCCGAACCGGGCCTATAATTTCCAGACGGTGAACTTTGGTAGCCGCGTATATGTAGGTGAGAATGCAGGTATCGGTAACTTTACCAATACCGGATACAAGACCATGCTCAACGGTCGTATCAACTATCATAAGACGATCGGTATTAACCATGATCTTTCCCTGCTCGGCGTATATAGTGAAGAGTTCTGGTATGACCGCTATCAGGGTACCTCCCGTAATGATCGTTTATACCCTACTTTGCATGAGGTAGATGCGGCGCTGACAGATATTCAGTCCACGGGTGGTAATTCAAGTACGGAAGGGTTACGCTCCTATATCGGTCGCGTTAACTATACCGCTTTTAATAAATACCTGTTCGAAGCCAACTTCCGCTATGACGGTTCTTCCCGTTTTCTGCCCGGAAAGCAATACGGCTTCTTTCCATCTGTTGCCCTGGGAT
Source organism: Chitinophaga agri (assembly GCF_010093065.1). Taxonomy (NCBI): domain Bacteria; kingdom Pseudomonadati; phylum Bacteroidota; class Chitinophagia; order Chitinophagales; family Chitinophagaceae; genus Chitinophaga; species Chitinophaga agri. Next base: position 612,722 of record NZ_CP048113.1, read on the forward strand.
GGCGTTTCACGGAAGAGAAATTCCTCCACCGCTTCACCCGTCGTGTGCTAAGTAACGGTAAGTTCCGCGCGTCTTACGGCGGATTGGGTAACAACAGTGGCGTCGGTCGTACGGAGCAACAGGCGACGCTGGCCGCCAGTCATTACATGATCGATGGTACGATCGCCAAGGGATTTGTGAATCAGAAGATGGTCAACAAGGACCTTTCCTGGGAATCGACCCGTGTGCTAAACCTCGGTCTGGACCTTGGCTTTGTGGATAATCACCTGACCGCCGAAATCGACTATTACAACCGGGTGACCACCGGCATGAACCGTCCGTCTGAAATGTCCGTATTGCTGACAGGTGCTTACAGTGCTCCCCGTAAGAATATTGGTGATCTGAGGAACCAGGGGATTGAATTAAATCTCACCTGGACTGACAGGGTCGGACAACTTAACTATGCTGTAAATCTGAATGGTTCCTATAATATTACCACGCTGGAGAAATGGAATGAATTCCTCAGCCGGGGATGGACCTTCCTGAATATGCCTTACCACTTCCTGTATACGTATGAAGATAAGGGCATTGCCCAGACATGGCAGGACGTGTATAATAACACGCCACAGGGCGCTTCCCCCGGTGATCTGATCCGTAAAGACCTGAACGGTGACGGCCGTATAGACGGTAATGACATGCGTGCATATCCTAATGTACAGCGTGACCGGCCTACCACTGTGCTCGCGTTGAATACTAATTTCTCCTGGAAGGGCATTGACCTGGGATTCCTGATCACCGGGGCTACTGGTCGTAAGGATTACTGGCTCAATAACTATAACAATATCAACTTTGGCGCACAACGTTATGCCTCCACCTGGGAGCACTGGAACAACCCCTGGTCAGTAGAGAACCGCGATGGTGCATGGCCGAGACTGAGTGGCAGTAACAACCGGGTGGAAACCACCTTCTGGCTGGATGACCTGAGCTATATCCGCTTTAAGAATATACAGCTGGGATATACACTGCCTAAAGCGCTGCTGAACAGAATAGGGCTAAGCAGCTTCCGCATCTATTGCTCTTCCGAAAACATCTTCACCATTACTTCTTTCCGCGGACTGGACCCTGAGCTGACAGGCAACAGGAGTAATGCCTATCCTCTGAACAGGACCTATGGAGCAGGATTGAACATAGGTTTATAAATGATACGATCATGAAACAAAAGACTGTTACATCATATATCGCAGCCTTACTGTTGCTGGGTGTTTTACTGACCACCGGCTGTGTAAAGGACCTGCTGGAGAGAGAACCTTCCACAGAACTGGGCACTGGCGCTTTCTGGAGATCAGAGGCGGATGCCACTTTCGCCCTGATGGGTGCTTACGCGGATATTCGTCCGCTTTTCGACCGCGATTATTATTTCGACGGACAGGCAGAATACCTGCGCGTGCGAGGTACAAGTACCGCCAGTGGGAACCTGCAGAAAGGAGATGCTTATAACGGTGGGGATTATAGTCCGTCGGGATATGGCGACAACTTCGACAAAATGTACGAACGCCTCTATGGTGGCGTACATCGTGCGAACTATGTTATAGAGAACGTGCGTAAGATGCTGCCTGCCGCCAGCGGTAATTCATTGGTACAGCTGGAGCGCATCGTAGGTGAAGCCCGCTTACTGCGTGCAATGGTCTATTTCAGACTCATCTCCATGTGGGGCGATGTGCCTTATATAGATCATGTCGTCTTCGACAATGCGGAAGTGGCTGGTCTGACGCGTACGCCTATTACACAGGTAAAAGATTCTATCATAGCTGACCTGACCTATGCTTTTGAAAAACTCCCGGTGAAGGCCCCCGAGATTGGCCGTGCCTCCAAACCGGCGGCACTGGCCTTCCGGGGCAAAGTACAGCTGTACTGGGCTTCCTGGAACACATTCGGCTGGCCTGAACTGGATACCTTTATGCCTGACCTGGCAGCAGGTACGAACGCTTATAAAGCGGCTGCGGAAGACTTTAAAAAAGTGATCAGCGATTATGGCCTGAACCTGTTCCGGGGTGGAGAGCCGGGAGAGTGTGACGTGCTAGGGAAAGCGGATAAACTGCCGAACTATTATTACCTGTTCACCCCTGTTGCCAACGGTGACCCGGAAATGATCATGGCCTTTTCTCATGGTGGTACCGGCACCAATCAGGGCGAAGAACTGATGCGTGATGTAGCCGGCCGTTCCCACGAGGGCTCACAGTGCTGGGTCTCTCCGCGCTATGAAATAGCAGACCGCTATCAGTCCACGATCACGGGCGATTTTGCAGATAAACTCATCCCCATGAATCCAGCGAACAATCCCGCTGCAAGAACAACGCTTAACTCAGCTGTCAATCCGCAGAGTTATACCAACCGTGACTACAGGATGAAGTCGTCTATCATGTGGGACTATGAGGTCAGCGTGGGGATGATCTCTCTGAAATCTACCGGTTGGGTACCATTTATCTATCGTACCTGGAACCAGCCGGTCACCATTGACGGCAATAGTTTCATCACCTATAATACCGATGGTTGTAACTCGGGATTTGTCCTGCGTAAGTTCCTCCGTAATACCGCCGGGCTGGGACGCAGCGACGGCACCTATAACTACCCTGTGATGCGGCTCGCAGATGTATACCTGATGTATGCGGAGGCAACCAATGCCGTGGATGGTCCGCAGGCGGATGCTATTCAGCTGGTGAACAGGGTGCGTCACAGAGGTAATCTGCCGCCACTGGCAGCGGAGAAAACCGCGAATAAAGAAGCCTTCTTTCAGGCGATCGAACAGGAGCGTATCGTCGAGTTGTTTGGCGAAGGACAACGGTCTTTTGACCTCCGTCGCTGGAGAGCCATCGAACGCGTATGGAACCCTCCCTATGGCAATGGTGTATGGCGTATAGATACCTATGGTGCACAGATGACCCGCTATTTCCAGAACCAGTCAGAAAGAGAATATCAGCAGAACTACATCTTCCGTATCCCACCGGGAGAAAGGAACAGGAATCCTAACCTGACGCAGAATACACCTTGGCTATAATTTCAAAACCTTTCACAATGAAACACTTTATCACCATCATATCACTGCTTGCCGCATTAAGCTGGATGGGCTGCCGCAAGGAAACACCTATCGACGAAGACGGGTTGCTGATCACTACGCGTGCAGAATGTTATGTCAGCAATTTTGAACTACTGGGAGCTGATTTCCAGACGGTGCGTACCAAGAACGCCGTCATAGATACGGTAGCCTGTACGGTAGACGTGACCGTGTTCTATGGTACTGATCTGACACATCTCTATCCACAGTTTACATTGGTGACAGATGCAAAACTGGATCCGAAGATCACCGGGTTTACTGACTTTTCTGATCTGACCAATCCCAGAACATATACCGTTATATCGGGCAACAGACAGGTGAGAAAGACCTATAAGGTACTGGTGACCGTACAGTCCAGATAGTATTTACAATTAAACATTACATTATGAGAACAATTGCTGTTCGTTATATCATACCGCTGTTCTGCCTGGGCTTACTGCTCACGGGGTGCAAGGATAAGGAATATGCTATTCCAGCGCCGGAGAACGCGTTTCAGAACGACTGTATTAAAAGAACACTTGGTCCTAATGTGGCAGGGCTGAATATTGAATTTGCCTATGCCATTGCCTTACCTGCCACACGCGGTAAGATCGTGTCCGCACAGGTGGAAGCGTCTATCGCAGGTGAGGCAGCCACTTACCTGGAACACAGGTCTTATTATACTAATGGCAGTGGTGAAGATGTCGGCATTGCTATCGGAGATCCTTCTTCCAATGAAGGGAATGTGACCAGGGTGAATTTCATTAAAGATACGAATGCTGTGACCTTACGTTATTTCTATGCGATCCCCAGATCAGCGCAGGGTAAGGAAGTGCGGTTTACTTTTTCTGCGAAAAGCAGCACCGGTGAGACGGTTTCCTATTCCATGGGACCGTATGCTGTTTCCCGTATGGACATGGTGCTGGACCTGCCGGTGAAGAACGGGGATGCCTGTTTTATTTCTGTGGCTGACATGGCCGTCTATACAGAAAAAGAAGCCAGTGCAAATCCTGACAAGATCGACCTGGTATACCTGCACCGTGCTATTACCGGTGTTACATTCGGACACGCATTAGTGTCACCGGGAGCGAATGCTGAGTACCTGCCGGATGTGGTGCTACCTCCAGGCGTCAATAAGATCACTAAGGTGCGAAAGACGTGGAACCTCCGTGATTTCCATCTGGCGCGCCTGCAGTACGGTATCTATATTGACGACCTTGATTTTGAGCAACTGGACATGAACGGTTCACCGGATTATGTACTCAATCTGAAATCAGAGGCGGGCACCTGGGTAGAGACAGCTGATGGGAAGTACCGCGCCTACATCTACATGAATAAAGTGGACGACGCAAAGAAGAGCGCTACTATCAGTATGAAACGTTACACGCTTAAATAATGAATATCACTATGAAGATGCCTGCATTTTGTGCCGGAATGATAATGACCTTACTGAGCTGCCTGTATACCCGGGCAGCTCAGACGCCGCCACAGACTTTTCTGCTCAAACCAGAACAGCTGATAGCGGGGAAAAGGCAACTGGAAAAGAAGGACCCGGCGACGCAGCAGGCATTGACCACGCTGCTGAAGATCGCAGATCAGTCGCTGCAGAACGGGCCTTATTCGGTGGTCTATAAATCGAAAGTGCCACCAAGTGGCAACAAGCATGACTACATGAGTGTAGGCCCATACTGGTGGCCGGATTCAACGAAAGTCAACGGGTTACCCTATATCCGGAAGGACGGACAGGTAAATCCGGAGCGATACGCTATCAAAGATGATGAATACCAGAACGCTATTTCCAGGGATGTCTATTATCTGGGTCTCGCCTGGTTTTACACTGGTAAAAAGCAATACGCAGCACATGCCGCCGGACTGCTACGTACCTGGTTCCTGGACACCGCTACACGTATGAACCCCCACCTGAATTACAGTCAGGCGATCCCGGGAATTACGGATGGCAGGGGCATCGGATTGATAGATACGCATAACGTGCCGATGCTTATCGACGGTATACAGCTGTTAAAGGATGCCCATGTGCTTAGTGATCAGGAGTATAAAGGTATACAGGACTGGTACACGCAGTTCCTGCAATGGATGCGTACCAGTCCGATCGGACTGGACGAAGCCGATGAGTTGAATAACCACGGTACCTGGTATGATGTACAGCAGGTAGTCATCGCTTTGTTCACGGAACAACCGGAGCTGGCCAGGCAGATGCTGGAACGGCAGACGAAGAAGCGCATAGACGAACAACTCGATGTGGATGGCAGGCAACCAAAAGAACTGGCGAGAACATTATCATGGAATTACTCATTGTTCAATCTGCGGGCCTTCTTTGAACTGGCGTTGCTGGCTGAGAATGTGCAGGTAGACCTCTGGCACTATGAAACCCCCGGAGGTAAAAGTCTGCAGAAAGCCTATGGCTGGTTATTGCCCTACGCAACGGGTACCCGTACCTGGACACATAAGCAGATCAAGCCGAAGCATGATGAAGCGTTCCTGGAGTTGTCGGCCGTTGCTGCCCGTAAGTACCCGGCCATTGACCTGAGCGCCTTAAAGGCACAACATAAAGACTATCACAATGACCTGTTATTGCTGACGCATTGGGCGTACTAAAAATGAAGCGTTATGAAAAGATGGATCGTTTTAACCGGCATACTGATCGTAAATAGTATCGGCCTGCGCGCGCAGGATTTGCTGAGCGGTCATTATACGAAAGCCGAACTGGCCGCGAAGCTGATACCGCAGGCCACATGGACGCCTTTCCCGCGTACGTCGGACCGGGAGGGCTGGAAACATGCAGATGCCGACATCGGGGCTGCCATTATACAGAAAGCGGAAGGCTACCTGGATTATGACTGGCCGGGTATACCTGCCACAAAATCATTACTGATCATCCGGACCGGAAACCGTACACAATACCAGGCTATAGCCGGTAAACGAAGAGAGGTGCTGGGTACGCTGTTACTGGCAGAAGTATATGAGAACAAGGGCCGTTTCATAGACCCTATCATTAATGGAGTATGGTCAGTTTGTGAAGAGTCTTTCTGGGGCGTACCAGCTCACCTGCCATCATCGTTTAAGGGATTGATGGATGTGTCGCAACCTTTTGTAGAATTGTTTTCAGCAGAGACAGCGACTTTGCTGGCGTGGGTGGATTATTTTCTTGGTCCGCAGCTGGATGCCGCGTCTCCCCAGATACGTAAAAGGATCTATTATGAAACCAACAGGCGCATCTTTGAGCCCCTGATGACCAAGCATCACGGCTGGATGGCAACTGGCGCCAATGGTAGGAGACCCAATAACTGGAATCCCTGGATCTGTTCCAACTGGCTGAATGCCGTATTGCTGCTGGAGCGGGATGATGATAAACGAACTGCGGCCGTGGCCAGGGTGCTGGGCGTACTGGATGCCTTTCTGAACCCTTATCCCGCAGATGGCGGTTGTGATGAAGGACCTGGTTACTGGGGTGCTGCGGCAGCTTCCCTATATGATAACATCGCCATGCTGAACCTGGCTACCAACAATGCATTTGAGTATGTATATGATGATAGGAAATTCGCCGAGATGGGTAAATTCATTTACAGGGCACAGATCAGCGAGCGTTATTTCCTGGACTTTGCGGATGCTGATCCGCAGCCCGGTATGGCGGCAGGCATGATCTATCGTTTCGGGAAAGACATCAAAGACGAGGAGATGATGCGCTTCGGCGCCTGGTACCTGAAAGGAGAGAACCAGTCGGCAGTTGGCGGGTATCACTTTTTCAGACGCCTGTTTGCCATTTTTATGCAGGACGAATTCAGAAAGGCGGAGAAAGGGCTATCCTTACCGGGAGATGTATGGTGGCCTGATCTGCAGGTGATGGTGGCCAGGGATAAGGAAGGCACTACGGATGGCTTTTTTGTAGCTGCGAAGGGCGGGCATAATGATGAAAGTCACAATCATAATGATATAGGCAACTACGTAGTGTACTATGACGGGCTGCCGGTACTGATCGATATTGGTCGTGGTACGTACACCGCAAAGACCTTCAGCAGCAAACGGTATGACATCTGGTACAACCGCTCCGATCATCATAATGTACCCACTGTAAATGGTTATCCGCAGTCGGCAGGTGCGCAGTTTAAGGCGCATAACGTGCTGTACAGGCATAACAGTAGTTCGGCGAGTCTGACGATGGATATCGGTCCATCTTATCCGGTGGCCGCTGGTATTGAAAGCTGGCAGCGGAGTATCCGGCTGACAAGGGGGAAGCAGGTGAACATCGATGATGTATTACAGCTGACAGCAGACGGAAAAGTGACAGAACACCTGATGACCTGCTATCCGGTGGAGGTCGTAAAGCCGGGGATGCTGGTCATTCACAGGCAGGAAGGTGGTACGTCGAAGGATTTTTATCTGCGTTATCCATCCGACCTGCTGGAGGCCAGTATTGAACAGATCCCGCTGGTGACAGAAGAGGATGGGGGCGTAAAGCAGAAGTGGGGCGATCATATTTACAGGATCAACCTGACTGGCGCCAATATAAAGGCAAAGAGTAAACTGGGTTTCACAGTAGGACTAAGGTAATAGGATATATATAAGTAAATAGCCCGTGCAGGTCCTGCACGGGCTATTTACTTATATATTGTGGGAATAGTTATAAACAAAAAAAGCCGGCAGGTTTTTGTGATATATAGAGATATCTCACGTGCCCCGCCGGGTTGCATTAATTCACTATGACTACTTGTTATGATTACACTCTTTACTTATTTATTTACCAAATATTCCGTTCAATTTTTCTGACAACTGAGTCCCTTTAACATTTCTTCCGATAATTTTGCCTGATGCGTCGATTAATACGTTCTGCGGAACTGCGTTAATATTATAAAGTTCAGCTACTTCGTTCTTCAGGAATCTCAGGTCGGATACATTGATACCGCTCATTTTATCATCAGCGATGGCCTGTAACCACTGTTCTTTGCGCTCATCCAGGGAAACGTTGATCACCACCAGATTCTTAGGATCGTATGCTTTGATGATCTGTTTCAGTTCCTGGTTCTCCATCCTGGAAGTAGCAGACCAGCTAGCCCAGAAGTTCAGCAACACCACTTTTCCTTTGTAAGAAGACAACATTATTTTGTTACCTTCTGTATCTTTCTGTCCGAACTCCGGTGCCTGTGCGCCGATAGCCGTATTTTTAGAGGTCTGAATTTTTTTAGCGTAGGCTTTACCTCTTACGGAGTTTCTCGTCTTTTCATTCAGTGCGTTGAACATCGGTTCAATTTCGCGGTAGTCGATAAAGTTACCGGCGTATTCTTCCAGGATGTCCAGGCTGATATACATATCGGTGTTCTTCTGAATGAATTCTTTCATGTGCTGTTTCCTGTAAGCCATTGCTGCGCGGAAATGCTCCATGTAGTCTCTTTTTGCAGCCAGTCCTTTATCCGATACATCATTCTGCAAGGTGTTGGACGATTCTGCGGTCAGCAGGGAGAGTTTCTCTTCTGCATCTTCCATGTGCTTCAGATAAACATCATAATCATCCTGTGATTTTGATCCGTTAGAGCTGAAGTTAGCTATATCTTCATCTGAAGTCAGCCACACGATCGCACCTGGTTCAACATAGAGGTGTGCGATATCCCTTGCATTAAAAAATGTCTGATGTTCTCCATCTCTGCTCACTGTCAGCAATACGTTGGTAGGGTAGGATACTGGTTTGTCGAAAGAGAAGTTACCATTGTCAACATCTGCTGAATCATATACACTCTTGCCATCGTAGTTATAACCGATATACACTTTGGCAGGCGCTTTCATTCTTCCGAGCTTTCCCTTTATCTGAAATGATTGTGACATTGCCGGCATCGCCATGCAGCAAGCCACTAGAACCGCTAAACCCTTATTCATCTGTTTTACCTTTATCATTGGTTACACGAAATATCTAAAGTATATCCAAAATTTAAACGCGCACTATTTTGAACCCTTTGCCTATAAGACAACATTTAAATCCCGATATGCGTACAAGGGTTTAAAATATTTTTTAAAGTATATGGATTTGGTATTTTTCTTTTCAGGCATTAGAAATATCAGATATGTTGTACGTTTACATGTGTAACTGATTTATTATATGTATGTTACGTGATTGTGAAGTGGCGGCAGATATCTAAAAACAGGGATTTCTCAGGCAATAAAGATTTTTATTAAGTATGTGATAGTCAGTATTTTATTTTTTTTGAAATATTTTTTCCGGGGTCTGTTTTTCATGCACGCGTGAGGGTAATAAATTTAAATTGGTTTTAAATATAAAAAATTGTTAAATTGTAATTAGAACGCGAACCTTTTTATTGATCTAAAGTATTTATCCCTATGATTAAGCGCACATTATACCTTTTTCTGACAGTTGTCTTCTTTATGACATCCCTGGGCACTATCATTGCCAGCCCAAATAAGGATAAAGCAGGATTCACGGAAATCGGTCACCAGACAGACGGGAATTACTACTATACCTTTTATGCAGACCTCTCAAAGGATCCCAATGCAATTGCCTATATACAGGTACAAAGAAATTCCACAGGAGAAATACTCAAACTGGATAATTTCAGGGGCAATGTACTTTTCGGTCAGCCATTATTCTCTATAAAAGATAAAGCGACCGTATCTTTCTACGACGGCGCGAAACTGATATCAAAAGATCTTACTGGTGTGATTGAAGGTGGTGTAAAACCTTAGTCACAGTTTCATGAGCTTATAATACTGTCCTGGGCCCTGTTAGTCATAACAGGGCTTGGAGTGTTTCACATAGATATTGCTGTGATCAATTGTCGATACGGCGGGTACCCCTGTTGTTTTTTTGATGTCTCAAGCGGTAACAGTGTAATGAGTATATGTGCCCTAAAATGCATAATAATCAATGTGTGAAGGCTGAAAAATATAACGTAATTCAACCAAACAAAAAAAAGTTAAATGCATTGAGTTTTTCGTAATCTGCTGATCCAAATTCGACGTTATAACAGACCGGCTTTATGAGAAACCCTGCTTACGTGAAAAATGTATATGACAGCCGATAGTTGACCGCCAGACAGGAAACCACAATGAACATTCATCTGTTAAGTTAACAGAGACTGGATTCTTAGCACGTATCGACCAAAATCATTAAACAGGCCATGAAACTGTAGCTTTTTTATCAAACATCAATATCTAAATCGCACAAGCTATGCTTCTACCCAAAACCGGCTTGCTTGTATTGCTATTTTTATGCAGTACACTGGCACTATTTGCGCAGCAAAACATTTCAGGTAAGATCAGGGACGCTGTGAATGGTAAACCTATCCCCGGTGTTACCGTCAGGATACAAGGTACCAATCGCGGCGCTATCTCTGACGCCAATGGTAGTTACCAGTTGTCACTTCCCTCAGGTAACAACACCTTACTCGTGTCTTTCACCGGCTACAAGACACAAACCGTCAAGGTCACTTCCGGTAGCAACAATGTTGACATCACGCTGGAAGAAGACTTTGCCAGACTGGATGAAATAGTTGTAACAGGTCTTGCCACCAGTGTGAAACGTAGTAACCTGGCCAATACCGTTGTGACCATTAATGCGAATCAGCTCACAGGTGCCGCCCCGGCACAAACCTTTGATGCCGCCCTCAGTGGTAAAGTTCCCGGCGCATTGATCACCGCTAACTCAGGTGCGCCAGGTGGTGGTATCTCCGTTAAGATGAGAGGTATCACTTCTGTATTCGGTAATTCTCAGCCACTGTATGTTGTGGATGGCATCTTCTTTAACAACAGCAGTATTCCTGCCGGATTGAACGATGTAACCGGCGCCGCTACTGCCGGTAACCCCAATAACCAGGATAACCCCTCCAGCCGTATCGCTGACCTCAACCCCGCTGATATTGAAAACATAGAAGTGCTGAAAGGTGCTTCCGCTGCTGCCCTCTATGGTGCAAAAGCTGCTGCTGGTGTCGTGATCATCACTACCAAGAAAGGCCGCGCAGGTAAAACCAAAGTAACCGTGAACCATGAAACCGGCTTTGCCAAGGTAAGACACCTCATGGGCATTCGTACGTTTAACGCTGACCGTGCCGCTGATCTGGCTGGTGCTGCTGATAACCCCGATCCTGTGATCCAGCAGAGACGTCAGGCTTTCAGAGACCAGTATAACGCTGCCGCCACTGCCGGTAAGATCTTCAATTACGAAGAGGAAATGTATGGTGAAACAGGACTGATCCTTAACACCGGCCTGTCTATCAGTGGTGGTAGTGACAAGACAACCTTCTATCTTGCCGGTAACCGCAGACAGGAAGATGGTATCGTGAAAAATACCGGTTACTTCAATAACTCCGCACGTGTAAATATTGATCATAAACTGACGGATTTTATTTCTCTCGCCGTTACAATGAACTATATTCATTCCAATGCAGACAGAGGGCTGACCAATAACGATAACAACGGTGTGACCTATGGCGTCGCATTGTCTTCTACACCCGATTTCGTAGATCTGCATCCGAACGCGCTGGGTGAGTATCCGCGTAATCCATTTGCGGCTTCTAATCCGCTGGAGACCCGCGACAAAATGGAGAACAACGAAATGACCAACCGTTTTGTAGGTGGTGCCAACCTGGATGTTCGTTTGCAGCAAAGTAAAACCTCTACCACCAAATTTATAGGCCGTGGTGGTGTAGACTACTTTAATTATAAAACAGCCGCGCTCTTCCCCCGCGATCTGCAATTCGAAGAGAATGCATTACAGGGCCATTCTATACAGGGTAATACCAATAACATCAACACCAACCTCGCAGGTTTCCTGGCTAATACCTTCTCACCAGGTGAGAATCTGAGCCTGACCAGTACTGTAGGCGCCACACTGGAAACAGGTTACTTTGACAACATCGTGACTGTGGCAACCAACCTGGTATCCGGACAAAGCAACCTGGATGCGAGTGCGAACACGGCAACCCGTCAGTTCAGACAGAAATACCGCGATAACGGTATTTTCATACAGGAAGACCTTTCGCTGCTTGATGCGATCACCCTGAGTGGTGGCGTACGTTTTGACCGCTCTACCAATAACGGTAATTACAAGAAATACTATGTATTCCCTAAAGCCGCCGCCTCCTGGAACATTGCGAGAATGAAATTCTGGAAGGTAGATGCCATCCAGAGTCTGAAGCTACGCGCCGCATACGGCCAGTCGGCAAACGTACCGCCTTATGGCAGTAAGTTCACCGCTATGCTGGGTAGTAATATTGGTGGTTATCCCGGAGTACTGGTAGATAACCTGCTGGGTAATCCGGATATCAAACCGGAACGTCAGGCAGAATTTGAAACAGGCCTGGACATCAGTGCATGGCAGGGCCGTGTGAACCTGGAAGCCACTTATTACAATAAACGTATCCAGGACGTATTACTTCGTCACGCATTGCCGGGTTCCTCTGGTTACGCGAACGAATGGAAGAACAGTGGCGACCTTAGAAACAAGGGGATCGAACTGGGACTGACCGTTATTCCTATTAATAACAAATATGTGAAATGGAGCTCTACCTTCAACTGGTGGCGTAACCGCTCGAAGGTCACCAAACTGCTGATCCCTGCGTACGCCATTGGTGCATTCGGTAACTCACTCGGTACTTTCTACCTGGAAGAAGGCGAGCCCGCTACGCAGATCAAGGGGACCGTAGGTAGTGACCTGAAACTGATCGGCAACTCTGAACCGAAATTCCAGATGAGCTTCTTTGATGAGATCACTTTCTTTAAAGACTTCACTCTTCGCTTCCTGGTACACTGGAAGAAAGGAGGTGACAACATTAACCTGACCCAGTTGCTGACTGACCTTGGTCAGACCTCATTCGACTATGATGACATCCTCCATGGACAAAAAGCCGGTGTATACCGCACAGGTGCCGGGGATGCTTCTATCTATGTACAGGATGCGTCCTATGTACGTATCCGTGAGATCGGCCTTTATTACAATGTGCCGGTGAAGAATACAAAAGTGGTGAAAGGTGTTCGCCTGGGTGTATCGGCGAATAACTTCTTTACCTGGACAAATTACGTAGGATATGATCCGGAAGTGTCCAACTTCGGCAGTAATACCATTACCACGTCCACCAGCCGGGGTAGTAATGGTTTGTCTACCGGTGTGGACGTAACGCCATTCCCGGCTTCCAAAAGAGCCAGTTTCCATGTAGCTGTTGACTTCTGATCATTTTTCCACTTGTTAAAACTTATTACACATGAAGAACTACTTCTTAATCATAACCGCCGCTGTTAGCATGCTGCTCCTCAATGCCTGTCAGAAAGGAGAGATCAACAGTCTGAATACGCCCGTGGTAGGAACGATCTCCGGTAATCCTTCCAGGAGCGATCTGTTTAACCTCGTAACGGGTATTGAATCAGGGATGCGTAACAACTATGCCGGTTATCTCGATGGTACCGGTGTGATCGGAAGGGAGATCTACCGCTTCTCCGGCTCTGAGCCGCGTTATACCACAGACCTGTTAGGTGGAGGTACGAGGATACTGGATAATAACACTTTCTATCTCACGAATCCCTGGGGTTCCCGGTATCAGGTAATGAGACAGTGCTTTGTACTGCTGGATGCGGCCCGGAATGCCCGTACGGCTATCGCTTCTGATGCGCAGAAGAAGGCCTTTTCCGGTTTTGCAAAGACGATCATCGGCTATCAGCTGTTGCTGAACATCAATATGACGGATTCCAGTGGTGCACGTATACCCGTTCCTAACGGTGCTGCTTTAGGGCCTGTGATCACTGATCCTGGTGTGGTGATGGACTCGGTGCTGAAGTTCCTCGACGAGGGTAAGAACGACCTGACAGGTGCAGAGGTGATCTTCCCTTTATCAAACGGTTTTGCCGGATTTAAAGATGCGGCCGGCCTGCTACAGTTCAACCGTGCGATTGCCGCAAGGGTACTGATCTACAGGAAGCAATGGACGAATGCGCTGACTGCACTGAATGAGTCCTTCTTCGATCTGAATGGCCCATTGAATAACGGTGTATTCCATTACTTCTCCACCAACGGTGGTGACCTGGCCAATACCATGTACCTGGCGCCGAATACCAATGGTGAGGTAAGGGTGTCTCATCCGTCTTATGCGGCTAATATCCTGGCGGGTGATGACCGTCTGGCAAAGACGGCCCTGCGTAATACGCCCATCAGCCAGAATGGCCTGACCGGTACGCGCGATGTCGTACTCTGGAGTTCTCTGAACGCACCTGTCAGCATTATCCGCAATGAAGAGCTGATCCTCATCTATGCGGAAGCGAAGATCCAGTCAGGCGCTCTGCCAGACGCGATCGTTGCTTTCAACCGGCTCAGGGCATTACATAACCTGACGCCTTATGCCGGCGCTGTAACAAATGCTGCCTTAATATCAGAATTATTATACCACAGGCGTTATTCTTTATTCATGGAAGGACATCGCTGGATAGATCTGAGACGCTATAACTTATTGGGCACACTGCCGAAAGACAGGCCCGACGATGATGTGTGGACGCGGTACCCATTGCCGCAGAATGAGAGTAATCTGTGATTGTTTAGTCAGAAAGGGCGCTTGCAGTGGCGCCCTTTTATTTTTCCGGTCGTCAGTACCAATAGGGGTATACAGAATAAAAAACGAAGCCGGGTACAGTTCCGTACCCGGCTTCGCCTTTTATAGCAGGTTCGTTCGCATTACCTCGGATGATTGGTACTGATATGGTACTTATCTTCCAGGTCCCAGAGTCTGGCGCCCCCTTTGATTCCCTGCTTATTAGTAAAGATATGGATATTGTCATCCAGCGGGATGGTGAGTTCCTTGGCACTGCCGCCACCTATATACAGCCGGTCATAGTTAAAGACGGTTTTCAGGATCTCCAGTACCTTCTCCATGCGCTTGTTCCACTTTTCCTTACCTTCTTCTTCCAGCGCCTTATTACCGATATATTCATCATAGTCGTGTTCCTTGGTCACCGGATGGTGTGCGATCTCCAGATGGGGTAGCAGGTAACCGTCGATCAGCACTGCCGTACCGAAGCCGGTCCCCAATGTGACTGCGAGTTCATACCCCTTACCGCTAACTACGCCAAGTCCCAGTTGATCCGCATCATTAACTAGTCTGACCGGCTTTCTAAGCAGGTCAGCGATCTGCTGTCCCAGGTCGATGTTTTTCCAGTGAGGGTTACCGAGGTTGGGAGCGGTGTAGACCACTCCATTACGCACGTAACCGGGAAAGCCGACCGATATTTTGTCAAAGGCCGGCATATCCTCCACCAGTGTGGAGATCGTTGCTAATACATCAGTGGGTGTCGCCCCTTTGGGAGTCGGCAGCCGTTTGTATTCCATCTGCCATTCGCCTTTGCTGTTCAGGATAGTCCCTTTAATGTGAGAACCACCTACGTCTATTGCCAGTATCTGATCGGATGAAGCCATTGTATGGTGTTTATTTGATGACTCCGATGAAGGTACAAATACCAGGCCTGTCTTTTGGCAAAAATTAGGAATCGGGAATGAGGAATGAAGAACCGGAATGGTAATTAGTGCTTTTCAATTATAGGAATAAGGTGCGTCATTTGTTGACTGCGTAGTTTCTTTTGCTTAACTTAATAAAGGAAAATAAGGTGAGTAGGCTGTTTGGCGAACCAATTCTTGATTTCTAATTCTTGATTCCTAATTATTTCTATTATGACTGCGAATAAGCAAACAGTGACCCGCTACATGGAAGGGTTCAGGAACAGTGACCATGAAATGGTACGTGCCTGCCTGACAGAAGATGTGTTGTGGGAGATGCCGGGCTTTTACCAGTTGACAGGCAAAGCGTCGTTTGACAGGGAGATGGAAGATGATGCCTTTGAACGCCAGCCGGATATTACCGTCACACGAATGGTCGAGGAAGATGATATTGTGATCGCTGAAGGAAAGATTCGTTCTAAACGGAAGGATGGGGCGGTGCTGGAAGCCGCCTTCTGTGATGTCTTTCATATGGAAGATGGGAAGATCAGACAGGTGACGAGTTATCTCATGGAAAAGAAAGAAGTAGCACCTGTTTTTGAGTAGACATTTCAGTGAAATGCTATACATATTATATCCCTGCCTGGCCGCTTTTAGCGGCCTTGTTTGTTTATGGCCAGCCACCGGATTTAACCTCTCACTAACAGGGGAAAAATACCTGTTAACATGGTATTGATTAAATGCATTCCGTTAGTCGCTATCATTGTGACCATCAATGGACAGACTATTTCGTGGGAAGGAATAAAAATACACCCCATGTTTCGATGTGAATGATATTGTTGGTGATATGCATGTATCCGATATTTCCATCTTCGTCGCTGACTGTGTCCTTTTCTGTCCTGATCATGCACTGAAGGAAAAAGGTAACCTGAACCTCAACAGGGATAATACGGTAGGTGAGCTGAAAGCTAGTATGACAAAGGCTTTCCTCGATCTTACTCACCGACGTTTGAATCCTGTTTGGGCTTAATAGTTCAAAAAGGGAAGGGCCGTCAGCGGACACTCTTTTTTATTGCGTGCCCGTGTCTGCTGCTGATGGGAGTAATTGCTACAATTTAACCTTATTGGGAACAGTCAGGTCAGCGGGCAACCAGGTTTCCCCTGTACCTGGTTATTGGCATAATGTTGTGTGCTCTGACATTATTAAAATGATGTTGTATGAAAAGCACTATTGTAAACATTGCCGTGGCCCTGGCTATTACCTCGCTGGGCGCCTGCTCCAGAGATGACGATCACCCGGGAGATAAACTGGAACTCGTCTTTGAAGATAATACCTATCAGCTGACAGGAGTAGCAAAAGAATCCAACGGTCGCTTACTGGTCAATTATCCGCGTTGGTCAGATCGCTATCAGTATGCGGTCGTAACTACGAGTGGAAAGACAGGCAAAGTGCCTTACCCGGATGTGTCAACCAACGAGTGGCAGCATGGTCTTTCTGGTTTGAACAAATGGGTGTGTGTACAGTCGGTTTACTTTGATGATGGGGGTACACTCTGGGTGCTCGATCCGTCAGCCCCCCGATTAGAAACTATTCAGGGTAATGGTGCGAAACTGGTGAAGATGGATAAACAGTCTAATACCATCAGTCGCACCTATTCATTTACTAATATACTTGCGGATACCTCGTATGTGAATGATGTGCGTGTAGATGTCAAAAGGCAGTATGCTTATCTGACGGAGTCCAAAGGGGGCGGGATCATTGTAGCAGACCTTGCCGACGGACGGATGCGTCGTGTATTACAGGCACACTATTCCACCATCTCAGACCCTGCCTATAAATTCATCATTGATGGAAGGGAGCTGATGAAAGATGGCAGACCTGCCAAGTTCAATTCAGATGGTATTGCATTGACACCGGACGGTGACTGGCTGTATTATAAGCCGCTGTCTGATGACAAGCTTTATCGTATAAAGACCGAATATCTGCGGGACTGGAACAGGACAGATGGTGACCTGGGAAGCAGGGTGGAAGACCTCGGTCATTTCACCACCACCGATGGAATGATCTTTGACGCCAAAGGCAACCTCTACCTCGGCGACCTGCAGGGATACCGGATCGTTAAACTGGATACAAATCTCAAGATGACAACTATCGTGAAAGACGACCGGCTGATATGGCCTGATAGCTACTCCATTGCAGATGGTTACCTGTATATCAGCTGTTCGCAGATACAGAAACAGCCTGACTATAATAATGGCATCGACAAACGAACTTCTCCCTATACAGTGTACCGGATCAAAATATAGCGCCCGAACAACAAATAAAAAGGACTGTCCTGCGGCAGTCTCTTTTTATTTTTGGGTATTGTAATCGGCTGGAAATAACAAAAAAAAGTAAATTGCAGGTAATAAACAATTTGTTATCCCCGGCTACGTGTAGCTTTAAAACGAGAATTATGCTTAGAAGTAATGATGCAGCCAGATTCTGGAACTGGTTTGAGCAAAGGAATGAGGACTTCCGTTTTTTCAGAGAAATGGATCAGGACGAGATCGTTAGTTTATTTGATGAACTGACGGAGCAGCTGCATTTGTACTGCACGAGCCTGTACTTTGAAATGCGCGTGGATGAACAGAACCAGGGCGAACTGGTGATCACTGCCAATTGCGACCAGGATTTCTTTGATGATGCGGAATATCTCGTCGGGAAAGCACCTCAGATAGAGCGCTGGACGTTTACTGCGCTTATTCAGGCAGACAGTGACGGTGGAACAATTGAGTACGGGGAACTGGAGCTGATAGCAGAAGATATGTGGTTCACTGCAGTGGAAGATCCAGACCTTCCTGAAAAACTGAATATCGTTGTCCATATCAGCGATTACGAATCCCTTAAGCAGAATGAGAATCTTGATGATGCTGTGTTTATTTTGCTGCAAAGTCTTCTCGGTGAGAAGTCGTTTGCAGAGAATATCAGTGTATATATAGTCAGGGATTTACCCGAATCTATGGAGGAAGATGAATTCCCCACATTAGATACGTTGCCTGCATACATTGCTTACCTGAAGTCGGAGCGTAATACGGCGATGGGGAATTTGTCGTAGCATCAGGAGCAGGAATTTAACATTGCCAGTCATTCCAAATATTTTAATGGGCTATATCTGTAAGGATGGAGCCCTTTTCTATTTTATAAAACAGGTATTCATCACATCATCTCCGCCGCATTCCAATTCCTGATTATGGTATCCCTTAAGGATCAGCGACCTGCAACCGGATATTTATTTTATCCGATATAAAGATTGGCACAAGGAAGCCGGGGGGTGGAATAATATTACTGGCGCCAGGCAGTAGTCCTAACCGGATCAGTGTTCTCCCAGCTCTCCATCAGGCGCTGGGGGGACAAGCCATCTGTCCCTGTATCTGACCGTATTCAGTCCTTCATAGCCCCTGGATTTAAAAATGTGGATAATAAAATATCAGTGTTAATGATACTGATAGTTAACTTATTGTGCAGTGGACAAGCAACTGAGCAGGTGAAATCTGGTCTGGAATCGTCGTGTGATATTACATTCTTGATAAATATGTGTATTTTTCGGCCCGGTAGCATTAGAGAAACTGCTAAAATATCCCGAATACTGATTAATATGAAACCTACAGGTGTTAAACTCCTGCTTATTACCATATCTATCTTTTGTATCTTTTCTTCAGCCAGCGCAGCTGTTTTTACCGTTACAACACAGGCTGACAGCGGTCCCGGTTCACTAAGAGACGCAATTACAAAAGCTAACAGCAACGGTATTACGGAGAAAGACTATATCTACTTTAATATTTCTGTCACCTCACCGGCACGGCCAGTGATCACGCTGAACAGCGATCTGCCCGCTTTGAGCAGTAACATCGTCGTGGATGCGTCCACGCAGGCATCATCTGTATACGGGGTCAGTACTGCAAGGGTGATGCTCATGAGAGATAATAATCTGAATACTTTTTATGCACTCAGTATCGCCAATGCTGTTGGCGTGGAGATCTATGGCCTGGTGCTCGCAACCAATGGTACCGTGGGAGAGAGCTATGGTATTCAGATCACAGGTACTTCTTCTGATATTACGATCGGGGGCACCGGTAAGGGCAATGTGATCTATGGTTATCGCTACGGCATTCATGGCGTAGCACCGAATGCCGATCCGAAGACCATCAGTAATGTCATCATACAGAGTAATATTATCGGGATGAAAGAAGATGGCCAGATCGCTGCGGATGCTTATTCCTGTTTTCAGCCCGTCTTAATTACGCGGCTGGACGGCGTGACATTAGGTGGTAACAGGGTCGATCTGGGTAATACTATTGCAGGTACCGGCACAGGAGTATTTCTTTCGCTGGATGCAGGAAATGCCCTTGTTGCTTTTAATAAGATCGGTACAGATGTCGATGGTACGGCTGCTACTGCCTCTCCGTTTTTTCAGGAGCAATACCTGGGGGTCTCAGGTGCTACAAACGGTACCGTGGCAGTGACGGATAACCTGATCGCAGGTCAGAGTTTATATGGCATATCACTGTCCGGTTTGCGTAACAGTACTTTCAGGATCCAGCGTAATGAGATCGGAACGGAGATCACTGGTACGGCGGTACTGGGACAACGTTCATCGGGTATTCTGATCAGCGATTGTGCAAAGGGTACGATCGGTGGTACTATGTCAGACAAGAACATCATTGCCGGCTGTTATGATGTACCCGTATACGTGATTGCCTCTTATCAGGTAACTGTCTCACAGAATGAAATGTTCTGTAATAACAATACGACCATCATTTCCGCTCCGGCAAACAGTATACAGCTGGCCCGGTGGAATCCCGCAGATGGAAGACCAGCACCTTTTGTACACGTACTTACCTGTAACGCCACTACCATCAGCGGTACGGCCACTCCTAATGCAAAGATGGAAGCATTTGTTCCTTTCAAATGTGGTAACGGCCGTAAATGTGATGGCAGAAATTATATAGAAACATTCTTTGCAGGGGCAGATGGTAAATGGTCATACGCACTGAAAGGACGCGATGGGGTGATCTTCTCTGCCACGGATCCTTCCGGTGCTACTTCTGATTACAGCAATCCGGTGTGGAGTGAAGACATCCTGCAGAACATTACCCATACTGCCTGCGGAAAGACGACTGGTAGTATCAATAACCGCATTCTGTACAATGCTATGCCTTTCCACTGGGAAGATGAAAATGGTAACACCGTCGGTACCGATACTTCGCTGATAAATGTACCCGCAGGTAAATACAGACTGGTGATGTATGGTGCGGGTTGTAATAAACCGGAGTGTATTGAATACTCTCCCTTTTTTGAAGTAGAGAACAGGACGCCGCTCGTCCAGGCAGCTGGCGGCATTATCACGCCCGCTACCTGTGGCTTTAATAATGGTAGTATCTCCAACCTGGTGTTCAAAGGGATCAACCTGAAAATCAAATGGTATAACGCTACTGCACCCGCGGTAACTATAGGGCGGTTGGGCAGTATCAGCAATCTGTCTCCGGGTACCTATTTTGTGGAGATCACGGATACGGTGAATGGTTGTGCTGCCACTGGCGGTCCCTTTGAAATAAAGGCCATTAATGCCCCTGTGCTGGACGTAAGTGGCCTGCTTTTACAGGACGCAGCATGTAGTCAGCCGACGGGCAGTATCACTGGTCTGAAAGTAACCGGCACCGGTACACTTACCTATACCTGGACAAATGCCACAGGCGCCACCGTTGGTAATACGACAGACCTGGTGAACATTCCTGCAGGCACGTATACATTGGCTTTTTCAGATCAGTCGGGATGTCCGGCAGCACCTTCACAACCGTTTGTAATAGCGGCTCCTGGCAATATCGTCATCGACAGGACAGGCCTCGTTGTCACAGAGGCTGCCTGCACGGCCGATAATGGCAGTATCACTGGTTTACGGGCCATTAATGCGGAACGTATCCGCTGGATGGATGTGAATGGCGCAGTACTTGGTACAGGCCTTGACCTGACGAACCTCGCACCGGGCAATTACCGCCTGGAGATCACCAATGCCTATGGTTGTAATGCAACGCAGGATTTTGATATTGAACGACACCAGCCGACGCTGATCACGATGACCAGTTCCAATACCGTGCATCCGGTTTGTAATATGAATAATGGTAGCGTGACCAATCTGGTATTAACAGGAGGGACGCCATTGAGCTACCGCTGGCTGGACCGAAATGATGCAGAGGTCAGCAATGCCAGCGACCTGCTGAACGTGGGAGATGGGGTGTTCAGGCTATATGTAACTGATGTGGAGCAATGTGAACAGCTGGTCTCTACGATCATCCTGAGGACCCCCAATTTACCACATATTGATGCGTCCTTTGTGTCTATACTGGATGACGTTTGCAGCATGACCTCCGGTATGATCACCGGTGTGGCAGTAGATGGCAAGGAGCCTTTGTCCTACGCCTGGCTGAATCCCGATAGTGCGATCGTCTCAAACAGCCTGCATGCCGAGGCGCTGCCAGGTGGCTATGCTTATACCCTGCGGGTAACGGATGGGTATGGCTGTGTTGTATACGGTCAGCCGATCACGATCGAGGCTGTCGACATCCTCTTATTGGCGCCTGCTGTCAAAGAGGCGATCATTATGAAAGGTATGCCAGCAACTATCAAGGTAAATAACCGGAACCAGGGTACTTATTATCTTTTCAAACCTGGTACTGAATGGTCGATGAATAATGCTACCGGAGAGTTCACGATAGATGAGATCACCACTACCACGACCTTTGGCATTTACTATCAGTTCGGAGAATGTATCAGTCCGACGACCTATTTTAAGGTGGACGTGATCGATGCCATCAAAATATATGCCCCTACAGCATTCTCACCTAATGGTGACGGTCAGAACGATATTTTCAGGCCGAGAGGCATCGGCGTATCTTCCTATACACTGTTCTCTGTAATGGATCGCTGGGGCAATCCGGTATTTAGCACCAAAGATATCAATACCGGATGGGATGGCACCTTCCGTGGGAAAAGGGTAGAGACGGGTGGTTATGTGTGGCTGGTACAGGGAATAGACATCCTCGGGCAACCTGTCCAGGAGAAAGGGGCGGTGCTGGTGGTGTACTGATCCGGGCCGAAAAAAATGTAGCGGGGATTGCGCAATACAACTTAATATTGTTTTTTTGCTTAAGTATGTATCGATCTTTCCTCACTATATTTTTGTTAATCATTTTCAGTACGGCTGGACGGGCACAATCTTATTTATCCTATGGACTGGCATTTAACGGACATGAGGCAGTAGCCGAAAAGAGGACTGCGTTTGAAATCGGTACGCTGCAGCCGCTTTGTTTGTCTGGTGTGGTGAAGCTGGAATTTGACCTGAACTTTGTTTCCTATCATCATATTTACTTTGGTTACATCCTCCGTATTATCAATGGTAATCAGAATATTGATCTGATCTATGACCAGCGGATGTCGCTGTTCCGGGTTATCTCCGGGCAGAAATTCTTTAACATCTCTTTTGCTGCTGAACCTTACCGGCTCTACAATGAATGGAACCGGTTGGTTATTACATTAGATGCGGGCAACCAGCAGCTCTCTCTTTCATTTAATGACCAGCCTGTCGGCAGTGCCGCCTTTGCGTTTAAAGGCGATTGTTTCCGTTTCCTGTATGGGGCCAATGATGATGAACGTTTCCATACCCGTGACATTCCGCCTATGCGTATCAAGGACATCCGGATCATTCATGATAACTACCTGCGCCATCACTGGCCGCTTGAATCGGTTGCGGACACTTTATGTTATGATGCGGTTGGTCATATACCTGCGAAGGTAAAAAATGGTGTGTGGCTGAAACCTGATCATCAGCACTGGCGTGTGGCCGGCGATTTCCAATTGAACGGGAACGCCGTAGCCGCTTTTGACAGCAGGAATGAACAGTTGCTGATTGCCGGTGTAGACTCCGTGATCACCTACGACCTGCGTCAGCCGCAACGGCCACGCACGGCCCGGTCAGCCAGACAGGAGAACATCCTGGTTGGGTGCCAGGGCATTTATGATACGCTGTCCGATCGTTTCTATGACTACTACATTGATCATCGTAAAGTGGCTGCATACGATCCTGCTGCCGGTAAATGGAGCAGCACATTTCCGGATACCATCCTGACGGAATACTGGCATGCGAATAAATTCATCTCTCCGGTCGATTCGTCGTTATATGTCATTGGGGGATATGGTCAGCTAAAATATAAGAACCAGGTACAGCGGTATGACTTCCGCACGGGGCGATGGGAGACGCTGTCTGTCGCTGGCGATCACTTTCCGCCCCGATATCTGGCTGGGCTGGGCATTAATGCCACAGGCGATACAGCTTTTATTGCAGGTGGTTATGGCAGTACAACCGGCGATCAGATGCTGGATCCCGGAGTGTATTATGACTTTTTTTCTTTTGACGTCCGTACCCGTACGTTCTCCCGGCGTTTCAATTTCGATAAGATACATGGCCGTTTTACATTTGCGAACAGTCTGGTCATTGATGCGAAGCGCCGTCAGTATTACGGACTGGTATTCTCCAAGGATAGTTTCAATTCGAATCTTCAGTTGTTGCAGGGCTCACTGGATAGGCCGATGTACAAACTAACGGGGACTGCTATACCGTACTCGTTTTATGATGTACAATCCTTTGCTGATCTGTACTTCGCCCCCGGAGCGGGTAAACTGATTGCCATCACGCTCCTGTACGATGACCAGGAATTGCCTAAGCGGCAAACGAAGGTGAAGATCTACACAATTGACTTTCCTCCGCTGGATCTTGATAACGAAGTTGCGGCTACATTGGACGTCACTGAGCATGGTCATTCGTATCAGTGGGTCATCGCGATCTCGCTGTTTTTACTCGGTTATGGCATCATTTTGTGGTATTCATTCCGTAAGGACAGGCGGTTGAAGCACAATCAGGCCCCTATGCATCCTGATTCGCCGCAACATCCAGTTGCCCATAGCGCCGCTGGGCAGCCGGCAGCAACGGAACCGGGCGCAATGCCAACGGTGCCGTCATCAACACCTGCACCTGACATTGAGCCCGATACAGGCGACGCCATCTGCGAAGGATCAGCTATCCCGGTCACTCAGATGAAGACTTCGTTTGCCGTTCCCATTGATGTAACCTTACCAACATCTTTACCAGAAAATGCATATTCTCCTCCAGTTGATGTGCCTTCGTCCGCACAATCTTCTATACAGTTATTTGGTCCTTTTCAGGCTTTTAATGAGTTGGGTACGGAGGTGACGGGGCTCTTCACGCCGCTCATGAAGGAACTGCTATTGCTGATCCTGATCTATACTGTCAGAACAGGGCAGGGGATCACATCTGACGAATTAAATGAAGTGCTCTGGAGTGGTAAATCTGCCAAGGATGCCAAGAACAACCGTTCCGTCAATCTCGCGAAGCTGAAAGGTATTCTTGAAAAGATCGGCCACTGTATGTTGTACAAGAACTCCGTCTATTGGCAATTTCAGTATACGGAAGGGAAATTCTATCTTGACTATGAGGAATTTATACGTCTTACTAAAACTAAAGCTACGCCTGACAGGTCGTTGATAACGGCGCTGCTGAAGATCGTCGAATCAGGTGCTTTCCTGGCGAAAACGGAGTACGGCTGGCTGGATGATGTGAAGGCGGAAGTGAGTAATGCTGTCATTGACATCAGTCTGGCGTATCTGAAACGGGAACCGGCTGATGCTGAGTTTGTGATTCGTATTACTAATGCGATTTTCTTTTTTGATCGTCTGAATGAAGAGGCCCTGGAGTTTAAGTGTAAGAGCCTGGTGCAGTTGCGCCGGTATTCTCTGGCGAATAATACCTATGAGAAGTTTGTGAAAGATTACAGGGAGATCTATGGGGAGGAGTTTTATAAGTCTTTTAATGAGGTGATCCGGTAGATTCTTTCTTAGGGTGACTGGGGCCAGGTGGGCATAAGTTGTTTCGGGGAAACAGGATATCACCTTTTCCGGACTGTGGTTATGCAACGCCTTCGATGCGCTGTTAATTATTACAAACAGGTAATTTATTGCCATCTGAACCCCCCATAATGCGTCCTCTAAAGTGCTCCCATCCCTTCAAAATTATTACTTGCTCAAGTCAACGAAATGAACGCAGCTGGTCATCAAGGGGACTAACGTACATGCGCAACTGACTGATTGTAATAACAATGCAACTAATTGCCTGTGTCAATTTTTGGGGTAACGTCATTGTATATCCTATAGACACGAGCACCCCTGCATGCCCCATTCCGCCAACCCGGTGAGCCCTTACCCACACACTCAAAAGCCAGCCACATCTGGCAGAAAAGGCAAAAATCTAAAAAATAATTCCGATTAACCCCTCCATTAACCCTTTTGTTAAACCTTTTTTAACCTTCCCGTTAGTTTCTTACACCCACAGCCAAATGCATAGATCTATGTCAGTGAATCCAGCATAAAACTCTTTAATCCAGTTATGAAACCACAATTCCACAGACCTCCTCTTTAAAAGGACAAAAAGCAAATATGAAAAGATCCACGTCTGAAACATGCATGCATGTTATGAAAAAAAGCGGCCACTCCCTGTTCCTCCCGCTATTCCTCATTACCACCATGCTGCTATCCCAACCGGGACATGCCACAGCACAACAACGGGACAATACAGGGGCAACACCTGCTAACACGATCAGCGGACAGGTCATCGACTCCGCCAATGGCGGGGTCCTTGAAGGTGTCACTATCGGCATTGCAGGTACCTCTGCCGGCGCCATCTCCGGCAAAGACGGCCGCTTCTCTTTTAAAGCACCCGGCGGCCAGGCGACTTCCCTGTACGTACGCCTCGTCGGTTACCGGGAGCTCAGGGTCCCCTGGAACGGTACAGGCAATCTGCTCATACGGCTGCCTGCCACGACCGCCGGCCTGAACCAGGTCATTGTAACAGGTTACGGTACACAACGGAAGGCCACTGTTACCGGTGCGGTATCTGTTATTAAGGCGGCGGAGCTGGTAACGACCAGGAACGAGAACGTGATCAATATGATGACGGGAAAACTTCCCGGATTGAGAGTCGTGCAGAAGAGCAGTGAACCCGGAGCTTATGACAACGTATTCGACATCCGGGGAATGGGCAATCCACTGGTCGTGATCGACGGAGTGCCAAGAAGCGGTGGCGACCTGTCCAGGATGGACCCTAACGAGATCGAAAGCATCTCCATCCTGAAAGATGCTTCTGCCGCCATTTACGGGGTAAGGGCGGCAAACGGGGTGATCGTGGTAACCAGCAAAAAAGGTACCCGTAGTCAGTCAGGCAAGTATGACATTACCTACGCGGTGAACCAGAGCTGGCAGCAGTTCCTGAATGTGCCGCAGGGAGTGAACGCCCTGCAGTATATGATGCTGAAGAATGAGAAACAGAAGCGTGACTTCGGGAATAACTTCTATAATCAGATGCCGCCGTCTTTTTCAGATGCAGACATGGAGCTGTACAGGAATGGAACGCTTTTATCGTCCGACTGGGTAGGTGCCACCATGCGGGAGTTTGCCCCCGAAACGCAGCATACGCTGAGTGTCAATGGCGGCAATGACAAGGCTAACTATTTCTTCAACCTGGGGTACTTTGATCAGGATGGGCTGTTCCGTAGTGGTGACATGCACTATGACCGCTGGAACTTCCGCTCTAATATCAATGCACGGATCAATGACCATATGCGCGCGCAGTTGCTCCTGTCGGGCTATACCGATACAAAGCATCAACCTGGTGGCAGAGGTGTATGGGAGATGTTCAAGTATACATGGAACCAGCTGCCGACAGACCAGATCTATGCCAATAACAATCCCCTGTATCCGCACCTGGAGCCGGATAATGCCAATCCGGTAGTGATGACGGATGCTGACATTGTCGGGTCTCAGGCATTCAAGAACAGGAACTTCCAGGGACAGCTGGCGCTGGAATATGACATTCCCGGTATACAGGGCCTGATGGCGAGAGGAATGTATAACTACGGATTTAACATCGTAGACAATACGATGATCAGGAAGTCCTACAACCTGTACGAATACGACCGGCAGAATGATAAATACCTCCCTACGCTGGTCAACTCACCTTCTACGGTGAACAGGACCTACGGTAATAATACTTCTTCATTGTACCAGCTGTCGCTCAACTATAACCAGCATTTCGGAGGCAGGCATCACGTAACCGGCCTGCTGTTGTACGAGGAAAGCCACTCCATGGCGGATAATTTCTACGCACAGCGGGAGTTTTCTCTGGGACTGCCTTATCTGTTTGCAGGCGATCAGACCAATCAGCTGGGAAGTATGGATGGCAACGGATTATGGGAGACGGTGAACAAAGGGCTGGTTGGTAAAGTGAACTATGACTTTAAAGGGAAATACCTGTTTGACTTCAGCTTCCGTTATGACGGTTCCAGTAAGTTTAAACCTGGCGCGCAATGGGGATTCTTTCCCGCTGTGTCGATGGGCTGGCGACTGAGTGAAGAGCCTTTCATACAGACGATCCTCTCTCCCGATATCCTGAACAACCTGAAGCTGCGTGGTTCTTACGGTAAGACCGGTGATGACGGTGCTACCGGTTTCCAGTATATATCCGGCTATAACTATCCTTCCCCCGGTTATTTCTTTGGTGGTAATTACGTGAACGGAATGGTATCCAGAGGTGTTGTGAACCCTGATCTGACATGGTATACGGCGAAGACGCTGAACATGGGTGTTGACTTTGATGTCCTGAAAGGATTACTGGGTGGTTCAGTAGATTATTTCATCCGTAACAGGGACGGACTCCTCGCTACAAGGACCACTACGTTACCAGGTACGGTAGGTACCAACCTGCCGCAGGAAAACCTGAACAGCGACAGAACAAGCGGGTTTGAGATCGTATTGACACACCGGAATTCCGTGGGGGATGTCAGCTATAACATCAGTGCCAATGTCGCATCCACACGCACCATGTTACGCACGGTACAGCAAACGAAGGCCGGCAATTCCTACGAGCACTGGAAGAACTCCCAGCAGGACCGCTATACGAATATCTGGTGGGGTAAACAGTACGGCGGACAATTCGCTACCTATGACCAGATCTATCAGCATACTATCAATACTGGTGGTGGTAACCAGGGCATCGTACCAGGCGACTATTACTATATCGACTGGAATAATGACGGCGTGATCGATGGGAAAGATGAGTCTCCGATCGCCACACGCGATATTCCATTGGTCAACTTTGGTATGACCATAGGCGCGGGATGGAAGGGATTCGATGTGAGCATGCTGTTACAGGGAGCGACCGACTTCTATGTACAGTATGCGGAGCAGATGGCCGAACCCCTGATGTATGGGCGTAGTGCACTGACGCCCTTCCTGGACAGGTGGCATACGGCCGATCCGGGTGCAGATGTGTTTGATCCCAATACGGTATGGGTGGCTGGTAGGTATCCCGCTATGGGCTCTCCAACTGCAGAAGGTACCAAAGCGGTACAGGATGCTTCCTATGTGAGGATCAAGAGCCTGGAACTAGGTTATACCATTCCGAAGAAGCTGCTCAGCCGTGTGGGTATCACTAACCTGCGCGCCTTTGTCAACAGCTACAACCTGGCCACTTTTACCGGACTACAGTACAGTGATCCCGAACACCCGGGTACGGTGGCAAACGGGGCAGACTGGAACTATTCCCAGGGCGGCTATAAATATCCTATGAACAGAACATTCAGCGTAGGAGCGAGTGTCACTTTCTAAACTGAAAATTACATGAAGAGCAAGATATACATTGGTATCATTACTATACTCACGCTATTGATGCAGCCCGGCTGCCGTGATCTGGACATTGACCCGCTGAATGTGATCCAGGATAAGGACGTATTTGCCACAGAGGCCGGCGTCTCCGGATATATGGCTACGATCTACAGGGCGCTGCCGATAGAGGATTTCTTTTACCAGCAGGCAGGTTCCGGATTTAACCGTGGATGGGAACATTTTTACCATCCCGGTGCGCTGTGTGGTGAAATGGTCGGTCCTTATGGCAGTACCTATGATGGTGCCGGTGGCTTCGGCTACTGGCCTTATGGTGATATCCGTACGGTCAATTATTTTATAGAAAATCTGCCCGTATTCGGTACAGGATTTTCCAGGGAACAGATAGATGCATGGCTGGGAGAAGCTTACTTCTGTCGCGCGTACTTCTATTTTGCACTGGTCAAACGTTACGGCGGTATACCCATCATAAAGAAGGTACAGCACTATCCGGAGCAAAGTCTGGAAGAACTGCAGGTACATCGTGACAAGGAAATAGATGTATGGAATTTTGTGGCTGATGATCTGGATAGTGCCTATGCAAAGATGCCCGCCACCAGTCCACGCGGACGTGCGAATCGCTATGTAGCGGCGGCATTGAAGTCAAGGGCTATGCTATACGCAGGCTCCATTGCCAGGTATGGTGCAGACAATTTTGTAGCCGGAGAGGCACGGGAAAAAGGATATGCTGGTATACCGGCTGGTGCGGCGAACGGGTTTTTCCAGCGGGCCTGGGATGCGGCAAAACTGCTCGAAGGGCATTACTCCCTGTATCGTAAAAAGACAGATAAGGAACAGAATTATGCTGACCTCTTCCTTGATAGGGAAAGTACAGAGAATATACTCGTACGCGACTACTCCCTGACCAGCAATACTGCGCATAGCTGGGACGCTACCATGACCTGCCGGTTTATGACCGCCGACGGCCTTTCCCGTGCCTATCCGACACTGGAACTGATAGAGCGTTTCTCCGGGTCACTACCTGTCGTGAACAATGATGGCACACCACGCCGCTTCGACAATACCGCTCAGCTGATGCAGGGCGTTGAACCCCGCTTGCTCGCGACGGTGTACTTCCCCGGTGCAGCATTGAGGGGAAAGACCTTTGATATGCAGCGTGGTATTTATGAACAGTTTCAGGGTACTGCTGCCGCGGAGGTAGGGCAGAACCCACCTAACCGGGCATTCAGACATCTTGCCGGAAAAACAGAAACGCTGTATGATGGTATGCGCATCATCGGTTTTACGGGTATCAGCACTGATGATGACAATCTTACCCGTACCGGTTTCTATGTAAGGAAATACATTGATTACAACCGGGCACAGTCAGCCTGCGGATTATATCAGAGCACACAGAGCTGGATCGATATGCGTTACGCCGAAGTGCTCTTGAACAGGGCAGAAGCGGCGGCAGAACTGAACAACATGACGGACGCAGTGAATGTGCTGAATGATATCAGAGACCGCGCCGGTGCGCCACTGATCCATACCGATATCACCATCGATACGGTAAGGAATGAACGTTGTAAGGAACTGGCTTTTGAAAAGCACTACTGGTGGGACCTCAGAAGATGGCGTATTGCTGACCGGCTGCTGGACAATACCAGGTATCATGCACTGATGCCCTATTATGTCGCCAACGAAAAGAAATACATTTTCCTCCGTGAAACGGAGCCATTCCAGCGCACGTACAACTTTGAAAAGAAGTTCTACTATGAGCCTATTCCCGGTGGCGAACTGGGTAAGAATCCTAACCTGTTTCCCAATAACCCTAATCATTAAAACTGACCAACCATGCGAAAGATCATATCAGGACTATTTTTGTTACTGGCTACTACCTTATTTACCGCTTGCTCGAAGGAGGATAACTATGACGGACCGGATGCTGCGTTTAAAGGCAGACTGCTTGACAATGACTCGAAGGAGAACTTCCTGACGGAGACCGGCGGTGTGCAGATCCGGCTGGAAGAATTAAGCTGGAGTGCCACGCCTACACCGCAATATATTCCGTCTAAATACGATGGTTCATTCGAAGATACAAAACTGTTCAGCGGTCACTATCGCGTAACGCCTGTCAATGGCGCCTTCTGGCCGGTAGAGGGGGTGGAGCTTGATATCAGTGGTACCACGGCACAGGATTTCACGCTGACCCCGTACCTCCGTATCACCCAGTTTGAACATCAGCTCGAAGGTACCACACTCATCATGCGTTGTAAATTGTCGGCGCCAAAGACAGCCGGCTTACCCCGCTTACTGGATATCAAGCCTTTTGTAAACGTAGATGATTATGTAGGAAGCGGCGCAACGATCAGTCAGTATACCGATCCGAACAAGGTGGATATTAATGCCGGCTGGTCGGCAGATATTGCCGGTAAGACCTATGAGATCAGGGTGCCGAACCTGAAGTCAGGCAGAACCTTCTACGCCAGACTGGGCGCACGTGTGGACGACAGCTACAAGCAATTTAACTATTCACCGGTAATTGAAGTAAAAGTTCCTTAAAAGTCATCAGGAATTCCTGATTACCCATGACGCTTCCGCCCCTTATAAATGTCTCTCCCGCACCTCCTGCGTAAGTGAAAATAGTTCCACCTTTACCATAGGTTTATAACGCTAAAAAACACGTACTATGGAAAAACAGGAATTTAGGATCATGATCAATGGTCCACGCGAAAAAGTGTGGGAAATATTATGGAATGACGCATCTTACAGAGAATGGACTTCCATTTTTGCTCCGGGCTCCTGGGCCAAGACTGACTGGAAAAAGGGCAGTAAGGTGCTATTCCTGGGTGGGGAGGATAATTGCGGCATGGTAGCCACCATTGCAGAGAATATACCTAATGAGTACATGTCTATTGAGCACCTGGGATCTGTTAAGGACGGGAAGGAAGACCTGGACAGTGCTGAAGGTAAGGAGTGGGCCGGGGCACATGAAAATTACACATTGAAAACTGTTGATGGCAAAACAGAACTGGTAGTAGATATGGATATTACCGAAACCCATAAGGACTATTTCATGGAGACCTGGCCGAAGGCGCTTGAGAAGGTGAAAGAGATCGCAGAAAGAAATTAGGCAGTCGTAAATAATGTAATAGGTCGCTTCCATTCACTGGAGCGGCCTATTGTTGTTTATGGGGATATATACTTATTCGGCTTTTTTACTACTTTAGCGCCCGGTTCAACCAACGACAGTGAAAGAATGAATGCAGCATGTCAGGAATGTTAGATAACGAAACAGCTTTACTGGAACAATTAGCGGCAGGTGATAAAGAGGCCTTTCAGGCTATCTATTACCACTATGCACCCCGTATTTATGGTAAGTTGCTGAAGTTACTCCACTCCGAAGACCTGGCGACCGAACTGTTGCAGGAAGTGTTTATTGTTGTCTGGCAGAAGCACCCGCTTATTGATCCCACCCGCTCATTCCGGTCTTATATCTTTAAAATAGCGGATAACCTGGCCATAGATCTCTTCAGAAAGGCCAACCGTAACACCCAGTTGCTAAACCGGCTCCTGGATGCCAGCATTGACCACTATACCCATACGGAAGAAAGACTTGAGCAGAAAGAAAGTGCATTCCTGCTCCAGCAGGCTGTTGATGCCTTACCTCCGCAACAGAAAATGGTGTTTACCCTTTGCAAACTGGAAGGTAAAAGTCATGATGAGGTCGGCCGGTTACTGGGTATCTCTCCATCTACCGTTAATAATCATATTGTTAAAGCGACCCGGTCCCTGAGGGAATACCTGGCCGGCCACCCGGATATTGCCGGAATGATCCTGCTCTATTTTATTTTAAAATAATTTTTCACCGGGAGTAGTTATTTATTCCCTTTCGTTCGTAATAGCTATTATGGAAGATGTTTTTCATGAGGACGAACTACGTGGTCTGTTCATTAAATTATTGCAAAGATCCTGTACCGAAGCGGAATTGAGGAAGCTGACAGCTTACTCAGCCGATGAGCGGTTCCAGGAGCTCTGGCAGGAACTGCTGGAGCAGGTCGACGTAGATGGAACAGCAGAAGAACTATACTCCATATACCGTCAGCCGGTAGACAGGGTGTTCAGCCGTCTTTCTTTCCTGACCGATCAATTACCTGTGGATGTGAGTAGTATACGTGTTCGTTCGCTGAAGCGCTACTGGTGGGCAGCAGCAGCTGTGGTGGTGATGGCGATGGCAGGCACCTGGTTTGTTACACAGCATATGCCCGCAGGTGATATTGCGGTCGTTTATGACAAGGCGCCTGGTGCTGACAGGGCGATACTGACCTTGTCCGATGGCAGAGAGATTTCCCTGGATAGTGCAGGTAAACAACAAATTGCGGAGGGCGCCACTGCTATTCAGCAAAATGGAGGTCTGCTGGCTTATAAGTCTGACGCACATGCTGCCGGTGCTGGTTTTAATACCCTGACGACACCTCGTGGTGGTCAGTTCAAAGTGATCCTGCCTGATGGTACGACCGTATGGCTCAATGCGGCCACATCCCTGCGTTATCCTACCGCTTTTGATGGCAGGGAAAGGGTGGTGACGCTTAAGGGGGAAGCTTATTTTGAGGTAGCAAAAGATCCGCAGCAACCTTTCCGGGTACAGATTGATGACCGTGCAACGGTAGAAGTACTCGGAACCAGTTTTAATATTCATGCCTATTCCGATGAAAGCCCGGTCAGTACAACGTTGCTGGAAGGTAAAGTAGCAATGGTGAGCAATGATGCTCCTGACCAGCGCGTTGTGCTGAACCCCCTTCAGCAGGTCGTGGCCGACAAAGGAACACTGACACGCAATAATAAGGTCAATATGGACCAGGTCCTGGCCTGGAAGAACGGGATGTTTAATTTTGACGGACTGGATCTGCCAGCTGTCCTGCGGCAACTGTCCCGCTGGTATGATATAGAGATCGTCTTCGAAGGCAAGGTGCCGACAAGAAAATTCGGTGGGGAAATACAACGTGACCTGTCACTGCAGCAGGTATTACGTATCCTGGAGAAGATGGATGTGAAATGCCGTATTGAGAATGGGAACAGGTTAATAGTCATGTAAACAGGTACTATAGATTAACATAAACAGAGAACAACAGTAAAGGGGACTTCAGCAAGGAATGTAATAGCCGCTCTACGGGGAGGTAGAACGGCTATGGTCGGAGCTTTCTAAACAAACAGCGTCTTCGCCAGACACTTATTATTTATCAACCACAACGAGTACAAAAGTATGATTTTTCAAGCTTCTTGTAACCGGCAGGGGATGCCTATGCCCGTCCGAAAGGGTAGCCGGTTAGTGAGTCAAACGCTACGTATTATGCGATTATCAACCATTCTGCTCCTGGTATTTATATTGCAGACCAGCGCCAGGAGCGTCTATTCGCAGCATATTACCTATTCCGGTAGGGATGTGTCACTGGAACAGGTCTTCAAAGTGATCAAACAACAGACAGGCTTTGTCGTCTTCTACGACCAGGAGCTGGTAGGAAGAACCAGACCTGTCACCCTTCATGCCACAGACCTGCCGCTGGAGAGTTTCCTGCATAAAGCGCTGGTAGATCAGCCGCTCGATTACACTATAGAGAACAAGACCATCGTCATCTCCAAAAGAGCGATGCCCGTGCCTGTACCTTATACGGCACCTCCTTCCATGCCGGTCGTCTCCGGTGTGGTGCTGGATGAAAGAGGGGTACCAGTACCCGGCGCAATTGTAAGACTGATGCCCACAGAAGACAGGGGCACCACTACCGTGAATGATGGTACGTTTATACTGTCGGCCGTTCCCGCGGGTAACTATACACTTGAAGTAAGGCACATGGCTTATCTCGTTGCCAGAAAGAAAATTACGGTAGCTGATACAGATGTGAAAGTGACCATTTCGCTGACACCACAGCAGCGGGAGCTGAAAGGAGTGGTGATCAGTACTGGCTTTCAGAAGCTGGAGAAAGCCGTCACACCCGGATCCTATACCGTTGTTACAGCGAAGGAACTGGAAGAGACGCCCGATATCAATCTGGCTAAACGACTGGAAGGTAAAGTACCCGGTGTACGCTTCGATCCTGTCAGCAACACTATCCAGATCAGAAGTGCCAATAACTTCCTGAAGAGCGCTCCACTGATCATCATCGATGGTTTTCCTGCAATGGACCAGAATCTGAACCTGCGTCCGGGATATACCCCATTACTGGGAGATCAGGTTGTTACCAATAATGCGACCCTCAGCGCATTCAACCCAAACGATATTGAAAGCATTACCTTTCTCAAAGATGCTGCCGCTACTGCTATCTGGGGTTCCAGCGCAGCTAACGGGGTGATCGTTATTGAGACAAAGAAAGGCAGGCGGGGAGAAGCCACGGCTGTCAATCTCGGTGCTATTGTCAGCGTTGCCGCGCCTGTCAGCTTTTCCAGGTTAAAAAGGATGAACAGTCGTCAGTATATCGACATGGAACAGGAAATGTTTGACGCCAATTTTTATCAGGACCCTTATACGCACTGGCGATATCCCAATCCCAGTGAAGCAGTAAAATATATGTTCCTGGCACAGCGCGGAGAGATCTCTGCCCAGGAGCGCGATGCACAACTGGAAAGGCTGGCTAACACCAATGCTGATCCGCAGATACGCAAATATATGATGAGGCCTGCTGTGACACAGCAATATAATCTGTCACTGGCGGGCGGTGGACGAAGCAGCAGCTATCATGTATCGGGTAATTATTCAAAAGACCAGCCCTCTTACCGGAGTAATAGTACGACCAACTATACGATGAACAGTAACTTCACCTCAGATATACTGGGGGGACGTGCGAAACTGAATGCCGGTCTGACACATAATTATTCCAGCAGTGTGGTGAACACGGCGACGCTGTCTGTTCTGCAGCCAGGCATGTTCGGTGTAAGACCCTATGATCTGCTGGTAGATCAGAACGGCCAGTCGATCAGCTATAACACCATTTTTAAACCTGAAGTAGAAGACAGTCTGCATAATAAACTTGGATTGCTTCCCTGGACATACAATCCCGTCGATCAACTGAACTATTCCAATACAACATACGAAAAACAGCAAACGCGCATGCAGCTGTCCCTGTCTGCCCGTATCAATTCCTGGGCGGAATTGCAGTTTTCCGGCATGTATCAGCGCAGTTCACAGGAGATCACCTCCCTCGATGAACCGGAGAGTTTCGATGCACGCGATAAACTGAACAATGCCACCTCTGTACAGAATGGTAAACTGGTATATGGTATCCCACTGGGAGGGATTATGAAGAACCTGAACACCTGGTCAACCGACTATGGCGCCAGGGCACAGCTGAACATCAATAAGCAGTGGAATAATATTCACCGTCTGACATTCCTGGCGGGTACGGATATCCGTGAAGCGAAATCCCATGGCTACAGACAAACACGCTATGGCTATGATGTCAATACCGGCACTGCACAGGCATGGAATGCAACCACCCCATACAGGTCGTTCTATGGTGGGAACGTAACGATCGGTTATCAGGATGGTGCAATGCTCTCTGATATAAAACGCTACCTGTCTTATTTCTCCAATGCCAACTACTCACTGCAGGATAAATACCACGTGTCTGGAAGTGTGCGTTTTGACGATTACAGTATGTTTGGTGTTGACCGTCATAACAGGGCTATTCCGCTATGGTCTGCCGGTTTGAAATGGGACCTGCGCAAGGAACAGTTTATGTCCGCTATTACCTGGCTGGATGCATTATCGTTACGCACTACCTATGGCACGGCAGGTACTGCGCCATCTTTTGGATCGAACATCACAATAGTGAACGTATATGCGCCTGACCAGTTCACGGGCCTGCCGTTTGCCAGTCTCGGTTCTCCGGGTAACCAGCAGCTGGGATGGGAAACAACCGCGACGCTCAATGGTGGATTTGAAGCAGATGTCATGCATGGTCTGCTCAATATTACGTTTGACATTTATAGCAAACGTCCCCGTGGTATCCTTGTAGACCTGCCTATCAACACTACCTATGGCTGGCAATCTGTTCCCTACAATACGGCTACTATGAAAAGTCACGGTCTGGAGTTGGGTATTAACGCCAATTTGATCCGTACACGTGACTGGAATTATAATGCGACCCTGAACCTTGCCTATAATACCAATAAAGTGACAGATGCACGATTCCCGGTTACCAACGCTGCTATTTTAGCGGATGCACCTATACAGGGATTGCCGATAGATTATGTCATGGCGCTGCCATGGGCAGGACTGGACAACCAGGGACAGACACAGATCCGTAATCATGAGGGAAAGATCCTGAATGCCTATGATGGCGAGCCTGTCACGGATAAGGACTGGATCGCTGTGGGCCGCAGAGAACCGCCGGTATTTGGTGGATTCATTCATACGGTCCGTTATAAACAACTGAGTCTTTCCGCCAGAGCGACCTACTATCTGGGACACAAAATATTTAAACGGGATATCCTGCCGGGATTGTATCCTTCATGGGGACAGGCCCCCGGATTCCTGAACACCTCCAGTGCACTGGTAGACCGCTGGCGTAAACCAGGTGATGAGGCTTTTACAACGATCCCTGGTTTGCTGAATGCGAATTCGACCAGTCTGGAAAGGTATGTTCAGTCAGACCTGAACGTGATCAGCGCTTCCAATATCCGTCTTGATCAGCTTTCGCTGAACTATATCGTAGGCGCGGGTATGCTCAAAAAAATCGGTGCTATCAAAAGTATGACGTTAGGTGCTACGGCTGGTAACCTGGGTGTGATATGGCGTAAGAATAAAGACGGGATAGATCCGATGTATGTACTGTCCAACAACTATGCAACCCTTGCGCCGTCGGCGACCTATACGTTCAACCTAAATGTCTCATTCTAATCGTTACTGATCATGTTTAGCATAAAAAGACTTTTATATATCACATTAGGTAGTGCCGCTATGTTGTGGAACACCGGCTGCCGCGACTATGTTGAGGTAATTCCGCAGGGGAAAAGAGCGCTGGTGAATACAGTAGATTACCAGTGGCTGATGCAGAATGAAGGCGACATCCGTGTGTCTTACAGCTTTCCCCTGTATGCTGTGGACGATTACGGTATTGACTATGAGCCCTTTCAAAATGGTATGGCCAGCGGGCAGGAAGCTGCCTACACATGGGCGGTAACGTTTGTTGGCGATCAGGACGATCCCGACTGGACACTGTTCTATAAACAGATCTATGTCTGCAATACCATTATCAGCGAAGTGCGTAACAGCAAGGGCGGCACGTCACAGCAAAAAGAACAGATACGCAGTCAGGCGCTGGTGCAACGTGCTTACGCTTACCTGATGCTCGT
Organism: Chitinophaga agri; assembly: GCF_010093065.1. NCBI lineage: Bacteria > Pseudomonadati > Bacteroidota > Chitinophagia > Chitinophagales > Chitinophagaceae > Chitinophaga > Chitinophaga agri. The sequence goes on from NZ_CP048113.1 coordinate 651,338, forward strand.
GAATAACTATGCGCGTCACTATGACAAGTCGACTGCCACAACAGATCCCGGTGTACCTCTGCTGCTGACACCTGATCTGTTTGCCTCGTTACAGCGAGCGTCTGTGCAGGCAGTGTATGATCAGATCATGGCGGATCTGAAAGAAGCTGCCGCTGTATTGCCTGATCAGTCCATCATTACCCTGCTGCCTTCTGCTACCTCTGCCTATGCGCTGATGGCCCGTGCAGCATTGTATATGGCCGATTATGAAAGTGCGGCTGCATACGCAGATAGTGCACTGGCCAGACAGTCGACCCTGATCGATCTGCGTTCCTATGCCAGTAGTACAACGTCTTTCCCCCAGATATATCAGGACCCGGAGATCATCCTGGCGAAGACGGTTGCCGTATCTCCTGTGTACGCATTGAGCACTGACCTTTTACAGCTGTTTGAACCAGGCGATCTCCGTTATGAGTTATATACAAATGATGGCGCCAACTTTGAGTGGACACCGTTCCCTGGTAGAGGTTACTGGCGCACCCGGTTGTCAAATACCAACGCATATACAGGTCCCGGTGTGCCGGAGATGATGCTCATCCATGCCGAAGCCGATGCGCGTAAAGGTAGAACAGCGGCTGCGCTGCGGACATTGAACAAGCTGCGGGAAAAGCGTTTCACAACCGATACTTATGCCGATCTGACTGCCAATAGTGCAGATGAGGCACTACGCCTTGTCGTGGATGAACGCCGCCGTGAACTGATGGGCAGTGGCCTGCGATGGTTTGACCAGAAGCGTTTGAACAGGGAGCCTGCATTTGCCAGAACAGTCATACGCAGGTTCCTGGGAACGATCTATACGCTGGAACCAAACAGTAACAGGTACCTATTTCCAATACCTTCAAAGAATATTCAATTTAACCCGGAGATTTCACAGAATCCGAGATAACTACATTAGCTAAGAAGATATGTTACAAGTAAAACTAAGTCCCGGTGCATGGCTGTTGTCATGCGCCCTGCTCGCCGCATCCTTACCTGCTAACGCGCAATGGAGAAAAAAGAAAGATAAAGGCAAAACACCGGCTGAGGTGAAAGCAGATACTACGGCTGGTAAAAAGCCGGAAGTCTCTAAACTGAAGAAGTACAGTGAGGTCATTACTAAAGACATGCGTACCGACTCGGGTTTCATTATCGTACATTCAAAAGAAGACGATTACTATTTTGAAGTGCCGTTGTCTGTTCTGGGAAAAGATATTCTCATCGTAAACCGTCTCGCACAGGCTTCTGTAGATATGCGTAATGGTAACTGGGGACTTACTGGTGACCAGATAGGAGAGGCGGTATACCGCTTCGAGAAAGCACGTAATAACAACATTTATCTTCGCAGACTTTCTTTCTCCGAATACAGTGGTGACAGTACCAAGCCTATGTACACCAATGTACAGCGTAATAACGTGCAGGCGATCGCGGCGGTATTCCCGATCGCGGCTTACAATGCTGATTCAACGGCTGTCGTGCTGAATATGGGCGAGTTCCTGAACAGCGATAACGACATTAACTATTTCTCCCAGCCAAAGCTGAAAGAGCGTGCCGGTATGGGCGGACAGCAGAATGACAGAAGCTATATCAAGTACGTGCATGCCTATCCTACCAATGTGGAAGTGCGTGCGTTCAAGACCTATTCCGCCGGTCTCAATCCGACTTCTTCCAACTACAGCGTGGAACTTAACTCCTCTATGGTGCTGCTCCCCGAAAAACTGGCGCGCCCGCGTCTGGAAGATAAACGTGTAGGTTACTTCACCGTTGCACACAGAGATTTTGATGCGAACCCACAGGGTGTTGCCAACACTACGTATGCTGTACGCTGGAGACTGGAACCTAAACCGGAAGATGTAGAAAAGTACAAACGTGGCGAACTGGTGGAACCGGCCAAACCGATCGTCTTCTATATCGACCCCTCTACACCGAAAAAATGGGTGCCTTACCTCATGCAGGGTGTAAATGACTGGAAGGTTGCCTTTGAACGTGCAGGCTTTAAAAATGCTATTTGTGCAAAGGAAGCACCTTCCCGTGAAGAAGATAGCACCTGGAGCCTGGAGGATGCCCGTCATTCCGCGATCATTTACCGTCCGTCCACAGTAGCTAATGCCATGGGCCCTAACGTCAATGACCCGCGTACCGGTGAGATCCTGGAAAGCCACATTTTCTGGTATCACAATGTGATGTCGCTATTACACAAATGGTATTTTATACAGTGTGCAGCGGTTGATACCGGCGCGAGGAAAATGGTGTTCGATGATCAACTCATGGGAGAACTGATCCGCTTTGTATCTTCTCACGAAGTGGGGCATACCCTGGGGCTGAGGCACAACTATGCTTCCAGCGCTACTGTGCCGGTAGAGAACCTGCGTAATAAGGCCTGGGTTGAGCAACACGGGCATACTCCTTCTATCATGGACTATGCACGTTTTAACTATGTGGCACAGCCGGAAGATAATATCAGTCGCGCAGGATTATATCCGCGTATCAATGATTACGACAAATGGGCGATCGAATGGGGCTATAAATGGCGTCCCGACATCAGGGACGAGTATGCGGAACAGCAACTGCTGACTGCTATCGTCACAGACAGTTTGAAAAACAAACGTCTCCTGTTCGGCAGTGAGCTGGAACCAATGGACCCGCGCTGCCAGAGCGAAGACCTGGGAGATGATGCAGTAAAGGCAAGTACCTATGGTATCATGAACCTGAAACGCATCATCAAGCATATGGCTGAATGGACATACCAGCCTGAAAAGGATTATGAGGACATGCGTGAATTGCTGTCAACGCTATATAATCAGTATGGGACATACGTTGGGCATGTGCTTCGTAATATCGGCACAGAATATCATAACGAACGGATAGCGAGTCAGCCGGGTGTTAACTACGAACCGGTACCATACGATCGTCAGAAACAAGCGATGGCATTCGTAGACAGAGAAGTATTTACGACACCCGAGTGGCTCAACGAAAAGTCACTGATGCAGAACATCCCTGATAAATTCGGTATTGACCTGATAGATATTCAGCGCGGCGTGATCGTAGGCTTATTCAACCGTTTACGCCTGACCGCTATGCAGGCGGCACAATATGACAAGAACTATACCGTGAAGGTCTACACTATTGAGGAGATGCTGCAGGATCTGGATAAGAGTATTTTCAGAGAATTGTATGAAGGAAAAAGTGTATCGTTCTACAGGCGTAATCTCCAGAAGATCTATATCAACAAACTCATGGAGATGGTATATCCGACAAGCGATAATGATCAGGTGTACTCGTCGATCAATCTGGTATATACCTACCACCTGTCTGATATCAACGACCTGTTTAGGGCTGCGCTGGTAAAGTCACAGCAACTGTTGACCAAATACCAGGCCGATCCGAGGATGGATAAGGAAACGAAACTTCATCTGAAGGAACTGAGTGCGAAGATCAGGAAGATGGGAGAGAAGGAGATCAGATTTTAGTTAATAATTAATGCATCATTAGCGCCAAAAACCAACCAACGATCATATATCGATTGACAATAAATAAGCATTAGGTATCAGGGGCTGCTTTCAAGTGGCCCCTTTTTTATGGACGACTTTCTTCCTCCCACTATTTGATAAGAGTAGTTCACACTTTCAAAACATTGGGTTCGCCTATTGTGACGGATCATCAGTATACACCAGCATTTCCTCGCTATTCCTGTTAAACGCAAAAAAGGAGATAAAGAATAAGGGAATTCAGTTCCCCACTGCCCTGAGCGCATACTTCTCCAAAGGCAGTGCACATGACAACCCTGTAATCGTCCGGCTGAAGCCAAAAGATGAATTATAACGAGAAAGTGATCATACCGGTACTTACCTCATACCTCCCAATCTCCTTTTTCATTCGATCAGGTATTAGTGAGGTAAGCTTTCTCTTACGTTTCTCCTACGTCTTAAAACGTAGGAGAAACGTAAGAGAAAGCTTACCTTAACAAGACAACAACCAGAAAACAACACCAGAAGCCCTTCCGCGTAATATATTACTTCCCATATTCCTACAGAAATACAACGATTTGTTTGCTGGTCTGTTTCCACCCCTGATTGCTGCAGTTCACGTACACAATTCTGCAGTTCACGTACATGATCAGAAAATGTGTTTTAAATCCCGGTATTATTGTATCCGGAGCTGAATAAGGCACAAAGTGACTGTGTTTACTCTGGTAGTTCCTTGACATATTTGTTGAGTAATAAAAATAAGCAGGCCCGCTCGCTGGCTTGTTATTACTCGCGTTTTGATTTTCACTCTGTTCTGATACTCTTCAGCGGATTGCCTATTGCTGCTTTCACCGACTGGTGCGCAATGGTAAACGCTGCTATTGCAATGGAACATCCCAGGGCAATAAGGAAGATGCCGGGACCCAGCGTAATATGATAGGCAAAATTTCCCAGCCAGTTATGCATGAGATAGTAGGACAGCGGTGTCGCCACCAGGAAGGCGACGGCGATCAATGTGATGAACTCTTTCCCTAACAGGGTAACAATATCAGCAGGCGTTGCGCCCATTATCTTTCTGATGCCCACCTCCTTATTGCGCTGTACAGCAGAGAAGGCAACGAGTCCGTAGAGCCCCAGACACCCGATCACGATCGCCAGTATGGAAAAAATCCTATACGCTGTAAAGAGCTTCTCTTCCTGCTGATATAATGAAGCAATGTGATTATCCATAAATTCGTAAGAGAATAGTTCATCGGGGAAAGTAGCGGACCAAATCTTTTCTATCTGTGCAACGGTGTTATGCATCCCTTTAGGATAGAGCCTTACACTGACGACGTCCGTTCTGCGGGCGAAATCTGTCATGACCAGCGGTCTTCTTTCCTTGTGTTTGGATTCACTCTGGAAGTCCTGTATTACGCCATTGATGGTGACTTTATCCCCGGCGAACTCGATATTCATGCCGACGGCTTCTTCCGGTTTATGTATGTTCAGTTTACGCAACAGTGCCTCGTTCACGACCACCTGCCTGAGTGAATCTTTATCTCTTAAGTGAGATACGTTTGTACCCGCCAGCAGTTGAATATGATAGAATGGGATATAGTTTTCGTCAATGAATTTCACTTCTGTTACATCTTCATCTACCATCCCTTTTTCCGGAGATCTGAATGGTGCAAAGTTATTGTTATAGGAAGGGGCACTGGAAGAGAAGGTCATCTCCTTAATACCGGAGATACTTTTTAGCTGCTGTTCCAGTACGTCCTTTTTCTGCATATCCTCTACCGGAAAACTCACCACTGCTTCCTTATCAAATCCCAGGTCCTGGTTCTTGAAGAAGTCCATTTGCCGTGCTACTACCAGTGTGCCGATGATCAGTACCTGTGATACCAGGAACTGTACAAATACCAGTGATTTACGGAGGCTAAGCCCGCCAGATGGCTGTCTGGTAACACCTTTCATGCTCAGCACCGGCTGGAAGGAGGATTGTACGAATGCGGGATAAAGACCGGCTAACAGAATGATCACTATTGCGAGTAGCAGTAACAGGGCATATACCACCGGCTGATTCAATTGTTCGATACCGATACGCACATTCAGTAAAGCGGCGACGCTGGGTAATGCAAGATAGGCGAGGACCAGACCCGCCAATACCGTGATGAAAACCAGTATGGCTGTTTCTCCGAGGAATTGCCTGATCAGTTGTGTATGCGTGGCCCCCAGTACCTTTCTTACACCGGTTTCCCTGGCACGCTTCACCGCCTGCGCCGTGGCCAGGTTAATGAAGTTGATACAGGCCGTGATGATAATAAATGCCGCGATGGCGATCAGCGCAAGATAGGTAGTGCGGGAAGTGGTTGCACTCTGAATATAACGCTGGTCAAAATGAATATCTTTTAAAGGTTGTAATGGCATCTCTGCACCTGCTGCAATGTCTGCACCCCAGTTGTCTTTGATAAAAGGTTTCATACGAACCTGTAACTTACTGACGTCAAAGCCAGGAGGCGTAACAATGAATGTCTCACCACCCACAATAGCGTAGAATTCCCGCATTGGCCGTTCCATTTCACGTATAATGGTGGCAAAGGATACCAGTAGGCCGAAGGTCTGGCTGGTATTGGGAGGAAGATCTTTTATGACGCCGGTGACTTTCAGCTGATGCCTGTTGTTCAGGTGTAACACATGCCCCATAGGGTCCTGTTTATTGAAATATTTGCGGGCAAGACTTTCTGTTAATACCACCGAGTTCGGTTCCAGCAGGGCTGTTTTGGCGTCGCCGCGCAACCATTCATAATCGAATACCCGGGTGAAGTACTGGTCGGCATAGGCGTATTCGCTTTCACGATAACGGGCATCTCCTACCTTAACATATGCGTTCGTGTTATGCCAGTACTGTGTGACCATTTCCAGTTCCGGAAATGACGTACGCATAGCAGGTGCCACAGCGAGAGATACACTGGGGTTGTAATCCAGTGCGTGCAGGGTCACCCGGTAGGTCCGTTCTGCCCGCTGGTGGTGCTGGTCGAAGGTCAGCTCGTTTTTAGTGATCAGGAAGATGATCAGACAGGCGGCAATACTGAGGGTCAGTCCGACCATATTCAGTACAGCATAGTTGAGATTGCGTCTCAGGTTCCTGATAGCAACGGTGAAATAATTCCTGAACATAAGGATACGTTTAGATAATGGGTGCTCCCATGCCATACAAAGGCGGTGCCATCACACGAGGGTGCTGAAAAACAATGCGTTGTAAATGATAAGGGCTGTGCAGGTGTTCGCTTTCAAAGTAACCGGCGTTCACTTCCGGACGTTTTTACCGCGGCGTTTCGCACAGCATGTCTTTGTCCAGTAAAAAGAAGCAATTCCGGACAGCCTGGTCAAATGATATGAACTTGTTCCATTCCTGCACAATGGCGCCAAATGTACAGCTTTAAATGTCAGACGACGATCGGTTCATTGTGACAGATTCTGTTGCGGATTGATCAGCCAGTGTTTGCTAACCTGGACACAACCGGCGTCGCTACTGCGATAAGATATTTCCAACCTGAAACATGGAAAGATTTTTTTGAGATGGAGACTCATCTTACTAATTAAACAGTAATTTACACCCTCTTAAAATTGACTTTCATATGGCTTCAAAAATCCCGGTTACAATCATTACTGGATTCCTGGGTTCCGGTAAGACGACGTTAATCCGCAACCTCATTCAAAATGCCAACGGGCGCAGACTGGCTGTTATTGTCAACGAGTTTGGTGAAATGGGCATTGACGGGGAGATCCTGAAATCATGCTGCTCTAATGAAGAAGATGTACTGGAGCTCAATAATGGCTGTCTTTGCTGTACGGTACAGGAAGAATTCCTGCCTGTAATGCTGCAGCTGATGGAGCGTAAAGATACCATTGATCATATTATCATAGAGACTTCCGGTCTGGCATTGCCAAAGCCATTACTGCATGCATTCAACTGGCCGGAGCTGAAACCACAGATCACAGTAGACGCGGTAGTAACGGTAGTGGACGTAGTAGGACAGGCAACGGGTGAGATCTGTGACAGGGAACGCGTACAGGCGCAACGCCTGGCGGATGACTCGCTTGATCACGAGACTCCGATCGAAGAACTGTTCGAAGATCAGCTCTCCTGCGCTGACCTCGTAGTGATGACGAAGAAAGACCTCGTAGATGAGACCCAATATGAGGAAGTACGTAACATCATCGCCGGCAAGGTACGTCCGGATGTGAAGATGGTCGCTGCTGCTAACGGTGTATTGTCCGCAGACATCCTTTTAGGCGTGAATGCCGCTGCTGAAAATGACCTGGACAGCCGTCACTCTCATCACGAAGAAGATCATGCCAATGGCCTGGACCATCACCACGATGATGATATCGACTCTGTAGTCGTGGACATTACTGCGCCGCATACACCTGAAACCCTGATAGAAGCACTGAAGGAACTCATCGAAACATATGAGATATACCGTATCAAAGGTTTTATCGACGTACCGGGTAAGCCGATGCGTCTCGTACTGCAGGGTGTATCCAACCGTTTCGATCATTACTTTGACCGTAAATGGAAAGACGGAGAAACCCGTAAAACCAGCCTGGTGGTCATCGGTGACGAATTACATGACAAGGACCTGGCCGCTATCATCAATGAAAAACTGACTGTAGTCAGCTAATCTCTTACATGCACCTTATTCCAACTATTCCGGGAGGATGGAACCCTAATGGCGAAGGGGTGTTCCATATACAGCAACAACCGGGTGATATCATCTTCCTGTCAGCCGCTGACACGGAAATACACTCGCTGAACAATGCCTACAGAACGCTGCATGCGTCAGCTGATGCTGGACAAACCCTGCCTTCACTACGTATTGCGAACCTGGTCTATCTGAAACAGGAGCTGACCATAGACAAATACGTGGAAGAAGTCATCAGTAATGCGAAGCTGGTCATCTGTCGTTTCCTCGGAGGGAAGAGTTATTATCCTTACCTCTTTGAGGCGGTCAGCATTGCCTGTGAATTAAAGAAGATCCCTGTTCTCTTCCTCCCGGGATATGATGTACCCGACGTAGAGCTGCTTAACAGCTCTACTGCCGATGTACATGTCGCTGATATGGTATGGAAATACCTGTGCGCCGGTGGCAAACAGAACCATGTCAGTTGTCTGTGTTACCTGTTCCGTACTTTCTTTGATCTGCCCTATGCCATAGTTCTTCCCAGCCGTTTGCCGGACCTGTTCCTGTTTCATCCGGAACGGGGGATTATCCCACAGGGGGAAGAGCATACTGCTGGTAGTCGGACGCAGAGGAATGCGGTGATACTCGTGTATCAGACGCATTACCTGGCAGATAACCTGGAGCCGGTATACTATCTGGCGGACAAGCTGAGACAGGAACATATACATCCTGTGATTGCCTTTGTCAGCAACCTGAGGGATCAGGCGATCTGTGATGAATTGTCCGACCTGTTGCAACATAAGACAGGTGCGCTGATCGATGTGATGATCAATACCACCAGTTTCTCAATCAGGTCCCTGCTGGATACAACTGACGAACAGTTCATTTTCAGGAAAATGGATGTCCCTGTCATTCAGGCCATTTTTGCTTCCTGTACCAGGGAGGTGTGGGAAGAGAACCTTTTCGGACTTACACCTACGGACGTAGCCATGAATATTGCCCTGCCGGAAATAGACGGACGTATCATCACGACTGCGGTATCGTTCAAGTCGTCCGAGGGAAGGGATGAACTTACCGACTCAGACATCCTGAAGTATACAACACATGAAGAAGGTTGTGCTTTCGTGGTCGCTTTCGTGAAACGCTGGATAGCCATTCGCTGTAAGAATAACCGGGATAAACGTGTCGCCCTCATTATGCCGAACTATCCGAACAAGGACAGCCGGCTGGCCAATGGGGTCGGACTGGACACACCTGCCAGCATTGTAGAGATACTGCAGGCCATGAGATCGGCCGGCTATGCCCTGGGGAATTTTATTCCTGCGGATAGCAGTGAGCTGATCACACTCATCACCCACTACATCACCAACGATACTGATACTACTTTACACAGACCGTATCAGGTCAGTCTTTCAAAAGATGCTTTCTATCAGGCATATGACGCATTGGCGCCTGCCCTGAAAGAAAAGATCACGGCACAATGGGGCCAACCGGAAGACTCGCCTCATTTTAACCAGGATGGGTTTATCATCCCCGGTTTCCTGTTAGGCAACACCTTCGTCAGTATTCAGCCTGCACGTGGGTACAACCAGGATATCAAAGCCATCTATCACTCACCCGACCTGCCACCTACATACGGGTACCTTGCCTATTACTTCTGGGTCAACTATGTTTTCGCTGCTGATGCCGTTGTGCACGTAGGTAAACATGGTAACCTGGAATGGCTGCCCGGCAAGAGTGTAGCACTGAGTAAGGCATCCTGTTTCCCTGCGGTACTGCTGGAGCCTATCCCGCACTTCTATCCGTTTATCGTGAATGATCCCGGAGAAGGTACACAGGCGAAGCGGAGGAATCATGCGATCATCATCGATCACCTGATACCACCGATGACCCGGGCGGAAAGTTATGGTGTGCTGACTAAACTGGAACACCTTATCGATGAATATTACGATGCATATAGTGTAGACCCGAAGAGAACCGCGGTGATCAGGACGCAGATCAGGCAGCTGGTGAAGGAAGCTAATCTGGAAACAGACCTCCAGGCCTCGGTGAAAGATATTGATGAACTGCTGGTAAAACTGGACGGCTATCTCTGTGAACTGAAAGAAGCACAGATCAGGGACGGACTGCACATCCTGGGTAAAGTACCGGCAGGTGAACAGCTGATCGACCTGATGGTAGCGTTGCATCGTATACCGGTGAATGGCAGGATGGGGATTACACAGGCACTGGCGAAAGATCACCAGCTGGAAATTGATCCGCTGCACTGCGACTATCAGGTGCCCTTCGCCGCGGAAGGTGCGGACAGCGTGTTCCTGGCCTGTCGTCACAACGGCGACGTCGTAGAAGTGCTGGAGGCCATGGCAAGAGATACCATGAAAGCGGCGCTATTCAGAGATGGCGCCATCCCACAGACGCCGCATGTAAAAGAACTATGTGCATTTATCATAGCAGATACTTTGCCCAAAGTACTGCAAACAACCGAAGAGATCAGCAACCTGCTGCACGGACTTAATGGTGGATATGTGCCGTCCGGTAGCTCGGGAGCGCCTACACGGGGCAGACTGGATGTATTGCCCACCGGCAGGAACTTCTATTCGGTTGATGTACGTGCCATCCCGACTCAGACGGCCTATGATCTCGGCGTGAAGAGCGCCCGGCTCATCATCGACCGGTATATGCAGGAGCATGGCGATTATCCGGAGACGATCGGACTCTCCGTTTGGGGTACTTCCACCATGCGCACCGGTGGCGATGACATTGCGCAGGCCCTGGCATTGATGGGCGTGAAACCTGTATGGCAGAAAGCGAACAGGCGTGTCAGTGACTTTGAGATCATCCCGCTGATCCTGCTAAGACGCCCGCGTGTAGATGTGATGCTGCGGATCTCCGGTTTCTTCCGGGATGCATTTCCGGATGTGATCTCCCTGTTTAATGCGGCAGTAGAAAAGGTCGCGCAACTGGATGAACCGTTCGAACAGAATCCTGTCCGGAAGCGCTTCATACAGGAGAAGCAGGAATGGCAGGCCAAAGGACTGGAAGAGCAGAAGGCGCATAAGCGTGCTTTATTCAGGGTATTCGGTTCCAAGCCTGGTGCGTATGGGGCGGGCTTACAGGCCGTGATCGATGAAAAGAACTGGCAGTCCAGGGAAGATCTGGCCAAAGTATATATCAACTGGAGCGGATATGCTTATGGCGCTGACCGTATTGGTGAATCGGCGCATGAAGTATTTGAGAAGCGCTTGTCGGATATGCAGATCGTCATGCATAACCAGGATAACCGGGAGCATGACATCCTGGACTCCGACGACTACTATCAGTTCCAGGGCGGTATGGCAAATGCCGTGCAGTCAGTCAAAGGTGAGCAGCCTGCTATTTATTTCGGCGATCATGCCCGTCCCGGGAACCCGAAAGTCAAATCGCTAAAGGAGGAACTCCTGAAAGTATATCGTTCGCGTGTTGTCAATCCGAAGTGGATCGCCGGTGTAAAGCGCCACGGCTACAAAGGGGCGTTTGAAATGGCTGCTACCATGGATTATCTGTTTGCGTATGATGCGACCACCGACCTGGTGGACGACTTTATGTACGAAGGCATCACACAGGAATATCTTTTCAATGAGGAGAACCGCCAGTTCATAGAACAGGTCAATCCGTGGGCACTGAAAGATATGACAGAGCGTATGCTGGAAGCGATCCAGCGTGGCATGTGGAAGCAACCCGGCAAGGATACGCTGGAACGCCTGCAGCAACTATTTGTGGACCACGAATAAGCTTATTCCGGCTGTTTCTTTCTTTTGTAAAGAAACAGCTGCCATTTTTCTTCCGCTACACCTGCTTTATCCATCTCAGCACGGGCCATGATAAAGAACAGGTCAGACAGCCGGTTGATGTAGGCCGCGATATAGTCGTCTACATGATCCACTTTCATCAGGCTGACCAACAGTCTTTCTCCTCTGCGGATCTGTGTTCTCATCACATGACATAAAGCGGAGATCTCATTTCCTCCGGGCAACAGGAAATAGTCGGACTTAGTAGTCATAGCTGCTTCCAGTTCATCGATCCACTCTTCGCAGAACGCTGCGCCATCTTCCGGTTTGGGATTGGGATTTTCCTTTTTACAGTCTGACGGCCTGGCCAGGTGTGACATCATGTCCATCATGTCTTTCTGGATCTTATGCAGCTTAGGCTGCCATTCATGTTCCGGCCCTAATTTCGCACGCAGTAATCCGATAGTAGAATTTACTTCGTCCAGCGTGCCGTAGCAGTTAACCCTGACATCGTCTTTGTCTACGCGGCTGCCACCAAATAGGGCAGTCGTTCCTTTATCTCCTTTTCTGGTATATATCTTCATCTGATTAGGAATGAATAATTACTAATTTATATTGGCTGCGATCATTATGTACGGAACGTGTAGGTGCCACCGTAATCCACTTTTTCCATCATGATCTGGTTCAATGGAATGTGATTGAACAGGTACATGGCAGCGCGGATGATGCCTGCATGGGTGATGATGAGTACGCGGCGATGCGACGTAGCGTTTAATTCATCTACGAAATCGGCGAACCTGTTCACCAGTGTCAATAGGGATTCTCCGTTGGGCGGCGCCCGATTGATATAGTCTTCCATCCACGGGTCAAGTTCCTGCCGGTCGATGTCGTCCCACTTTCTGCCTTCCCAGTCTCCGAAATGAAGTTCCATCAGCCGTGGATCGGTATGATGGCCGGGAGCGATAGCGGCGGCCAGTAGTTGACAGCGGCGCAGCGGACTACTATACACGGCGTCATACTCAGGCAGGTGTTTGATGATGCCCGCATGTATAATGGCATAGTCTGCCGGCAGGGGTACATCTGTCTGCCCATAGTTAGTGCCTTCGGGATAGTCAGGTTTGATATGTCGGATCAGATGTAATTCCATATAGCGAGGATACCCATGTAAAAAACGAGTTCATTGAGTTGTTGTGTGGCACCCAGGCAATCTCCTGTATAACCATTGATCCATTTACGGAAGTAGCGTGACAGATAGATGGTCAGTAACGCGCACGGAAGAATGACCAGTAGCAGCCACACTGAATGATGAAAGACAGTGATCAGCAGTGTCAGCGGAACCAGGCCGGTAATATTGGCCAGTATAAAACCCGGCCAGCTGATCCTTGTGGCCAGTGGTTTGCTTTTGGATGTACTGTCGTCTTCCCGGGAATAGGCCATAAAGCGCAGCAGGTATACGGGCATGGTACGGCTGTATGCGTGAGCAGCTACATAGAGCAGGCAGAAAGGCAGCAGCTGCGTATGGATCATCAGGAGTGCGAGCTTGGCCAGCAGACAAACTTTCAGCAGCAGGGTCACAATCAGTGCGATCACACCGAAAGCGCCTACGCGGGAGTCTTTCATGATCTCCAGGATGCGCTGTTTGGTCCAGCCACCACCGAAGCCATCTGCGACATCCGCCAGACCGTCTTCATGAAAAGCGCCGGTGGTGAGCAGTGTGGCGATCAGCGAGATAATGACAGCTGTGAAGATATCTTTGAAGAGTGCATGTGCGCCGGCGAAAAAAGCTGCGCCAATAAGACCAACAACGATACCTACCATCGGGAAGTACCGGCTGGAACTGTTCAGATCAGCAGTGTTATGGTCAATACGTGACGGCACCGGTATACGGGTGAAGAACATCAGTGCAGTCAGAAATATGCGGACCTCCTTTTTCATACCTATGCTTTGTTCGACACGCCGGCAGATTCGAAGCTGGCCATTTCATTCAGGAAATTAACAGCGGCCTGGATCACCGGATAGGCAACAGCAGCGCCGGTACCTTCTCCTAAACGCATACCCAGGTCCAGTAAAGGTACAGCTTTCAGGTGGGAGAGCATCAGCCGGTGCCCCTGCTCATTTGACTGGTGCGTGAAGACCGTATAATCCAGCACATGCGCATTGATCTTTGACGCCACGAGCAAGGCAGCAGTGGTAATGAAACCATCTGCCAGGATGATCATACCCGAAGCTGCTGCCTGCAGCATAGCACCGCACATCATGGCTATTTCAAAGCCACCGAAGGTACTGAGTATGTTCAGGGGAGTTCTATCTATACGGTTGTGGCGGATCATCGCTTCCGCCAGGATCACCTTTTTCCTGATCAGCCCTTCATCATCCAGTCCGGTGCCCCGGCCGATACACTGTTCCAGCGGAATATCGCACAGCAGGCTCATAATGACCGCGGCTGCGGAAGTATTCGCGATCCCCATTTCCCCGAAGCCGATGACATTACAGCCCTCATCGTGTAGTGTTTTTACGATCGCAGCACCGCGTTCTATGGCGGTTTCACATTGAGCAGTTGTCATGGCCGGTTCATGCAGAAAGCTTTTGGTGCCCATGGCCACCTTGGCATGTACCAGTCCGGGATGCTGATTGAAATCGAAGTTCACGCCTGCATCCACTACTTTGATATTCATACCATTCTGACGGGCGAACACGTTGATAGCAGCGCCGCCCTGCAGGAAGTTGAAGACCATCTGGTAAGTGACTTCCTGGGGGAACGGACTCACACCTTCATGTGCAACCCCGTGATCACCGGCGAAGACAACCATGGCAGGTTGGTGCAGCGCGGGCGTCAGCGTCTGCTGGATACAACCTATCTGTAACGCGAGCCTTTCCAGTTGTCCGAGTGCGCCAAGGGGCTTTGTCTTGTAATCGATCTTGTGTTGTAGTGCGGCCTTTATACTGTCGGTGACAGGCGCAATAGCAAATGTCGTCATAGCTGTACGGTTACGGGTTATTTGAGCGTGAGCGGAAGGCCGGATACCATCAGGGTGGCTTTATCCGCTTTCCTGGCAATATATTGGTTCATCCATCCCTGGAGATCGGCAAACTTTCTGCCGCTATCCGTGCTGGCATGTACACCCATTCCTATCTCATTAGAAATGATAATGAGGTGGAAGTCCTGCTGGATGAAAAGATCGAACTCCGTCCGGGCCTCTTTCATTGCCGCCTCCACATTATAGTGGTTATCCATGAAGAAGTTGGTCAGCCAGAGTGTGACACAGTCCAGCACCACCGTCCTGTTTTCCAGCTGGAGCCGGCTGATGTTCTTTTCTTCTTCTATATTCTCCCAGCGGGTATCGCGGCTGTTCCTGTGTAGCTGTATACGAGCCCGGTGATCTTCGTCCCATATACGGGAGGTGGCAAGGTATACCGGATTATTGGAGTGTTCGAGTGCCTGCCTGGCGGCATAGTCGCTTTTGCCTGAGCGTTGCCCGCCCGATATGTAGTGAATCATGGTTATTAGAAATTGAGCATTAGGAATTGTTCAAATGTTGGTTCCCGTTCCTTCTATAATTGATGCTAATACAATTTTTAAGGGGCCTATGGTCAGGTGGTCCTTCGATACGTTTAGCTATTACGTTGAGCAAGCGTTCATTGTCATTTTTTTAATCAGGTGCAGTGCTAATTGTAGACCCGCTTTCATTCCTCATTCACCGTTCCCCATTCTTCTGGCATTGATCGCGTCAGCCAGTTTCCCGGCCAGGCCCAGTTTCACAAAGCCACTCTCATTATCCACCACTGTTGTCTCCCTGATGGCAGAGAGGTATTGTTTGTAATAAGTGACGGCTTCCTCAAAGGGCTGTGTGGAATGACCTGCATTGATCTTCCCATCAGTGAAGATGTACAGACTGGCTTTCGCCTGCATATTCCGTTTCAGCAGCTGATGCAGCAATGCAAAGCCTGCCTGCATGTTCGTTTTACCGCCGGTCTTTAGGGTGGCAATAGCCTGTAGCACTTCGCCGGCATGCAAGGTAGGGGCAGACAATATGGTTGCTTTTCCCTGGTGTAAAGCGACTGCTGCATACCGGATACGCCGGGTTTTATAACGGGCGATGGTGCTTTCCACCAGGCCTTTGATGTAGGCGATCTGTTTGTCCCTGATCATTGAGCCGCTGGAGTCCAGCAGGAAAAAGACATACATATCTGTCTTGATCAGTTCCTTTTTAAAACGGACCACGAGGGTGTTGTGGACCAGGTAGTGTCTGACCGTGGCGGCTATATCGATCTGTGCGGACGGAGGAGCGTAAGCCTGTTTCTGCCGTAGCCCGCTATCTTTTGTGTTCGTTTTATGTTGTGCCCCTTTACGGTCGCCGGGTGCTGCACGTTTCAGCTGTACGTAGTTGTTTGTCTTCGTCGCCTGTAACAGGTATTCCTGTAGTGATGCAGGAGGGGGGCTCAGTTCATTTTTATTCGTATCGTATCGCCCTCCTTTTCATCCCGGGGAGACTGTTGCTCCCGTTGCTGCCGGGGATTTTGCGATGAAGAATAGTTTTTTGAACGGTGGGATAGTACAAACGGCATTACCTTATGTACATCTTCGGCCGTCACTGCTGGCTGGTGATGGAAGGCGGCATATGCCCTGGCGGCTTTCAGCAGCAGGATATCTGCGCGGAGGCCTTCTACTTTATGTTTGATACAGGTATCCGCAATGACAGTCTGTATGCTGTCATCATAGGTGACCCGTTTCAGCTGCGTACGAGCGGCAGCTATTCTTTCTGCGAGTTGCTGTTCGGCGGCAGTATGTTCTTGCAGGAAGGCGGCCGGATCGGTATCAAAGCTGAGGCGGCGGCTGACGATCTGCATACGGTCAGTCCTGTCCATCGGGGTGTGTACGGTGACGCTCAGTCCGAACCTGTCCAGCAATTGCGGACGTAGTTCGCCTTCTTCGGGATTCATGGTACCCACCAGGCAGAACTTGCTTTCAAACCAGTGGGACACAGCGTCCCGTTCCAGGTAATAGCCGCCACTGGCCGCAGCATCGAGCAGGATGTCCATCAGATAGTCATTCAGGAGGTTCACCTCGTCGATGTAAAGAATGCCCTGGTGAGCAGATGCCAGTAGTCCCTGCTGGATCTCGATCTTCTTTTGATTGATCAGCGTATCCAGTTTCACGGTGCCGAGTACACGGTCTTCTGTGGCGCCGATCGGCAGATTCACAAATGGGAAGTCGGGCAGGGTGCGTTGCATCAGGTGACTAAGTCCTCTTACCGTGGTCGTCTTACCGGTCCCCTTATCGCCCAGCGCCAGTACACCGCCCAGCGCGGGATCGATCATGCAGAGCGTGAGGGCCAGTTTGAAATCGTCCTGCGCGTATATGGCTGTAAATGGAAATAAATGCATGTCCAAGCTGTTTTATGCAAAGCTGTTATAGATCCAGAGGCAACCTACGCCAATGGAGAACAGTCCGACAATTGCGTTAAGTGACTTAAATGCTATCTGGTTACGTTCGATGAACCTGGATACCGAAAAGGCCAGTACACAACTATAGGTGGTCATCGCAACGACAATACCTACGCTTTGCAGGACAATGATACCGATAGCGGTGGTGGTATTACTGGCAGCCATGATCAGCGCTACTGCGCAGGCGCCGCCGGTACCGGCCAGGCCGTGCAGCATGCCTACCCAGAAGGAGCGGCTGAGCGGGTTCATGGCAATCTCTTCTCCCTGCCGGCCATGAATATGCAGGGCGTTGTTCAGGTGCTCATGCTCGGCAATCACCTTGTGTGCTGCCATCATCTTTTTGAGCTGATGGTTCCTGCGGATGGCGGAGATGCCCAGCCATATCATCACTGGTCCGACGGTCATTTCCGCGTAGGCGGAGAGGTCGAGGGGCAGGGCCGATTTTACCAGTAGCGCCAGGCAGCTGAAAAGGATCAGTGTAACAGAGTGACCGAGCGCCCATTGGGAAGACCGCCATATCAGCTTTGACAGTCCGATCCTGTTATTGGCCTTTTCAGAAGCCAGCACGGATACTGCGGCCATATGGTCGGGTTCAAAGGAATGCTGTATCCCTAGTAACAAAGAGTCTGTAAAAAGAAATCCAATCATATCAAAAGCTCAGAATTGTATCGTTTGCGTCAATCAGTAATATATGCAGTGCCACGCCCGGTATCAGTGGTGCGCAGACTGTATAGCAGCGGTCTGCCAGTGCCCGGAAGAAGGGCTCTGTGGCGGTGAACGGGAATATTTCCGTCAGCCGCCGGGCCATGTTCAGCTCCAGTATCGGCGCACATTGTGCTTCCGGATACCCGCATGCGATGGCCAGGTCGTATATGAACTGTTTATCCCACGAGGACTTGCCACTATGGGTGTCGAGTTCTCCCTGTGCGAGTTTGGCCGCCTTACCCAGCATAATGCCCATGGTGACTTTCTCCAGTGGGACACTGCTTATCTTTTCCAGGGTTTCACCTATCCAGTTGCCATACTGTATGAAGGCATATTCGGGCAGGTGCGGCATGCGCTGCCGCAGGATGTTCTCTGAGCGGCCGCCGGAGTTGATCACGATCTCCCGGCAGTGATTGGCCAGCGCCACATCTATTCCCTGAGTAATACTGGCGATGTAGGCAGACGCACTGAAGGGCCTGACGATACCAGTTGTGCCCAGTATGGAAATGCCGTCTAAGATGCCAATACGGCTGTTTAAAGTCTTCCTGGCTATATTGACCCCATCCACGACGAAAACCTCGATATTTACCCCCTTACGGAGCTTATACTGGTGTGTCAGGAATAAGGCGACATCGGTCATCATTTTCCGGGGTACCGGATTAATAGCCGGTTCACCTACACCAATGGCCAGTCCGGGCAGCGTTACAATGCCGACGCCTTCGCCCCGGATGAACCTTACTTCCAGGGTGTCATTAAAGGACACTGTACAGCCAATAGTGGCCCCGTTGGTCACATCCGGATCGTCTCCGGCATCTTTTACGGTGGTACAGGTTGCCTGGTCCTTTGTGAACGTACAGGAGCTGATGGCGAAGGCCACCTTCTCGCCGCGTGGCAGGGTGATCTCTGCTTCCTGCACCGTTTCCTGCCTGATCAGCGATAACAGCGCCGCACGGGTACATGCCGTAGCACATGCCCCTGTGGTATAGCCTTGTCGTAAAGGCCCTGCTGGTACCGGTTGTAAACTCATGGCAGCAAATAGTTTATCTGTGTCATCAGGGTGGCTTCGTCTGTTACGGGGATGAATGTCTCCGGCAGTACGGGCCTTTCAATGATGACTATGGGTATATTGTTTTCAAGTGCCGCGCTGATCTTCGTGGATAGAAAGCCGGAATCACCGCTCTCTTTCGTCAGCACCGCCCCGATGTTGTATTGTCTGATAAGTGCCGCTTCCTGCTGGCTGTCACTACCCGGCATCTCCATGATCAGCTGTTCTTCCGGAAAGCCGGCTGCCCTTGCCAGTGCCAGCGAACTATCCCGCGGCAGTATCCGGAAGATAGTCGTATGCTGTTTCCAGTAACGCTGTAGTGGTGCGATGGTCTGTACACCTGTCAGCGCCAGCAGCCTTGCTACGGGACGTTGTTCCAGCCAGTCCATCGCGGCCTGGTACGAGGGCAGGTACACGATCAGGGGATGCTGTTGCCGTTCAGGGTATTGCCGTTCGAAACGGAATACCGGCAGCGACAACGCCTGCGCAGCGGTATATATCGTGTTGTGCAGTACGGCTGCAAACGGATGACTGGCATGCACGATCGCTTTAATACCCTGCGTTCTGCAGAACGTCTGTAGTTCGCCGGCTGTCAGGGCTCCATAGCGGTACTGCCCATACTGACCTGCTTCGAAATCAATGAGGGTCTTGGTGGAATAGTAATAGGGACGGGCATGTTTCTCCAGCATGCCGGCCACCTTTTTACCTTCTGTTGTTCCGCCAAAGACCAGGATCATGATTTGGCTTTTAATGTTTTGCCTGTTCTGAACGTATGTTTCCAGTCAGGACTGTATAAATGTGAGCGGTTCTTCCGGGCGCCGATCGCGACACCAACAATAACAAGTGTGGTCAGCGTGAGTTTATTCTCCCGGATGATCTGCGCCAGGTCTTTTAGCTGACCGGTATAGATCTCTTCATCTTTCCAGCTGACGCGGTACAATACGGCTACCGGTGTTTCGGGTGCATAGTGTTCCATGAGCTGTTCCTGTACGGACTTTGCAATGGTAGCACTCAGGAAGATACACATGGTCGCCTGATGTTTTGCCATTTCGTTCAGCTTTTCATGCCCGGGCAGTGGCGTTTTACCGGCACCCCTGGTGAGAATGATACTTTGTACCACCTCAGGAATGGTAAATTCTGACTTCAGACTGGCAGCTGCCGCCTGGAAGGATGAAATACCCGGTACGATATAGTAATCCATTCCTTTTTCATCGAAGATGGTCATTTGTTCCTGGATAGCACCGTAGATGCTTGGGTCGCCGGATTGCAGCCGTACGATGAGATGCCCTTTCGCATAGTGTTCTTCCATGAGGCTGATCTGTTCTTCCAGGGTCATACTCGCAGAATTACGCACGATCGCTGCCGGTTTCGCATAATGGGTGATCTCTTCCGGTACCAGACTGCCTGCATACAGGATCAGGTCAGCCGTTTCCACCAGTTGTTTTCCTTTAAGACTGATCAGTTCCGCATCGCCTGGTCCGGCCCCTACGATGGCCACCACTGCTTTGCGTACCACCTGCTGATCGATCGCCACGGCAATGGTATGTTTCTTGCCGGAAGGAACGGTGATCTTTTGTTTTTCTAACAGTAGTTCTTTATTACGGGACAGCAGCATAGCCGACGCTTCTGAAACACTGTGTACGCCCAGTTTGGACATCACGACTTCCGACGGATTTACGACAGCCTGACTATTCAGTTCCGCTGCTGTATAAGTAATGAAAGGTATCTGTAGTTTTTCAGCCAGTGCAATGAAGGCGGTCTCATCGTGTTTGACATCAATAGAGCCGATCGCCCTGACTGACTGCACCGCCAGCTGGTGCTGTGCTAATTCCTGAAAGAAAGATGTCTCCAGCTGGTCACTTTCAATATCGCGTGAGCAGCCCATGCCTGCAAACAGTACTGGCGGATGGAATGCCAGGACCGGAATATCAGCTGTATACACTTTGTATGTCACCGCGATGAGCAGTGCATATTGCGTAAGGTCTATCTCATCAAAATCGTAGTAGATATCTGCGAATGCGGGTAAACTGTTTTCAAGATAGGTCGTTCCTTTGTCCTTAATGTCCAGCAGGACAGCGGTTCGCTTATTATTGACGAACAGGGAAATGATGCTGTTCATCTCTACAGAAGCGGATGCCTTCCAGTCAAATTTTGCGGCCAGTGTATCCAGTGCCCAGATATCCTGGAGGTCACTACTGGTCGTGATGACAGCCTGTGCGCCGATAGCTGCCGCTACCTTACGGGTAAGGTCGTTGGCGCCGCCGCTATGTCCGGATACAACTGCCTGTACAAAGCGGCCGTTGTCATCCATATTGATGATGGCAGGGTCAGTATGTTTATCCTGTAAGTAAGGCGCGATGCTGCGTACGCAGATACCCAGTGCTCCTATAAATATCAGGGTATCAAAAGCCGTGAAATTATTCTCCAGGAAGAGGGCGATACTTTCTATGGCCGTAGCCTGTTCATGCGGGCGGGTACTGACCAGCAGGGACTTTGGAAATTCTGTCCTGATCCTGTTGCCCAGCGCAACGCCTTTATCTGTACTGGCTATGATGACTGTCTTACTCATTGTATAACTTTTCTGCCGTTAGGATGGTGATCGGATTATGACTATCCACCGTGATCACCATCGGTGCGGATAATGTGTATTGTAATTGTGCAGCGGTTGCGGTAAACTGCGTGATGCTGTCTTCCCTGACGGCATTGATGACCACCTTTGCGCCTGCAGGCAAATACTGGTCCAGGTGTTTCATCAGGGCCTCCAGACGGTTACCATGTCCACCGATAAAGACGGCATCAGGGGATGGCAGTGCTGCCAGGTCCTGCGCAAAGAAATCGCCCATGACTTTCGTCATACCCGGTGTACTGTGTTTACGGGTGTTCTGTTCGAACAGCGCATCACATTCCGGTCGTATTTCAAATGCGACAATCTGCAGGTGCGGGTATTGCCTGCGGGCCTCTATTGACACAGAGCCGGTACAAAAGCCGATATCCCAGAATGTACGTCGGGCAGAAAGATCCAGCTGAGCGAGGCTCACCATGCGTACCGGCATTTTAGTGATCATGTTAGGACGTCCTTCCAGACCGTGAAAACTATTGTCTGGTATGCCATAGGAAGCAGGTTTGGGTGACTTCTTATTCAGCAGCACGCAGTTGAGGGTATGTGCCTTATAGTCCGTCATGTCTTTTATATGTTCACTGAAGACGATCTTGCCAGCGGTTCCTTCCAGGTCTTCGCCCACATACATGGCGTAGTTGTCAAACCCGTATTCCAGCATGCGTGCAGCAACAGCGGCCGGTGTTTTAGTGCCGTCGGTCAGTACGCCTATACTCTGTGATTGTTTTATCAGCGCCTGATCCAGCTCTTCCCATGAGCGCCCATGTATGGAAGTATTCACGACATGTGCATAGGCGAAGTTCAGCTGGTGACATAGCAGTTGTATACTGTTGAAATACGGGTATATCTGCATATCTGCTCCGGGATCATATTTCTGTATCGTCGCTGCAAAGCCGTAGAACAGGGGATCGCCGGAGGCAAAGATCACCACATCTTCGTTCCGGGCCCTGTACTGCCGGAAAAGGCCAGGCATATCACTACGGATATCTATCCATTCATGTTTTTCCGGCAGCTGTTCTTTTACCAGTTCATAGTGTCGTTTGCCACCGGAAAAGACCTTGTAATGAGGCACAATTTCCATGGCTCCTTCGGGCAGTACACTATGCGGATGGTTCGATATGCCGATCACGATATACTCCACTACTTGTCTTTTACGGTGAATGCGGCGTTGACAATACTGGCGGCTACGTTACTGCCTCCCTTACGTCCACGTATGATGACATAGGGCACCTGTTGCAGCGCCTGTAGTTTCAGTTTGGATTCGATCACATTGACAAAACCGACTGGTGCACCAATGATACCCGCCGGGGTGAACTTACCTTCCTGTAACTGATCACACAGTTCAAACAGGGCCGTTGGTGCATTGCCGACCACAAACAGGGCATCCGGATGTTTTTCAATGGCGATGCGCATACCTGCCTGGCTACGGGTCAGTCCTTCTTTTTCTGCCAGTGGTAATACTGCTTCGTCATTCAGATAACAGTATACGTTGGCATTATATCTTTTGATGAAATCTTTCGTAATACCTGCCTGTACCATGGTCACATCTGTAACGATGGTCCCCCCGTTGCGGAGATAATCATGCCAGTGGTCGATCGCATTATTGCTGGATACATAGAGGTCTTCGTATTCGAAGTCGGCCGTTGTATGTATACAGCGCATGATCGCCCATCTGTCGGCCTCACTGATATCCTGACGTTTCAGCTGTGCAGCGATCTGGCGGAAGCTCTCGTCCTGTATTTCCTGTCCGGAGGCTGGCTTCCTGGCCATGTAGCCTCTTGGCGTCACCAGGTAGTTCTTGAAGGAATAGGTTTGCGAGTTACCGATCATTACCAGGGAGAACATGTCTACTGCTTCCACATTCATATCGCCAAGTGTAGTGATGGTGATCGTTTCGTCCGGTCTGGTCACCTGGCGGATGATCGCCACGGGTGTCGCCGGATCTCTGTGTTGCAGGAACAGTTCCCTGAAGCGGGCGAGTTGCCAGAAGCGTTTTTTGCTCCTGGGATTGTATAAAGAAGTAACGAAGTCGCCGATGGCAGCTGCCTGTATCCTTTTTTCGATCACCGGCCATGGTGTCATGAGATCAGATAAAGAGATACAGCAGAAATCGTGTCCAAGCGGCGCACCCAGTTTACCGGCAGCAGCGATGAACGCGCTGATCCCGGGGATAGTCTGCAGGTCGATGTGTTTATCTGTGCGGGTGCTGGCGTATTGGTATACCAGAGAGGCCATAGCGTAGATGCCGGCGTCTCCTGAGCTGATCACGACAACATGTTTGCCGGGTTCACAGCGGTTGACGGCCAGTACTGCGCGGGCTTCTTCTTCGGTGAGGTCTTTGCCGATACATTCACAGTGAGGGGGCAGGAGGTGCTCCACAAACTGAAAATAGTAACTGTATCCGATGGCGATATCTGCTGTTGCCAGTACCTGTTGTGCAACGGGCAGGATATAGTCTCTTCCGCCGGGACCAATGCCAACTACGCTTAATTTCATATGAGTGATTCAGGAATCAGGAATTAAGAATGAGGAAATTGATTAGCCGTAAGACAATTCCTGATGCTTATTCCCGATTATTTATTAGTTTTTAAAATCAATAATGAGAAATATGGTATTTCCCTGTTTTCAAGATCTTCCAGCTTTGTGGTAATATACTGCTGCTTCGTACCGAGTCTTTCGCAGTATACTATCTGCAGGCCGGTCTGTTGGATCAGGCTCCGGATCTCGTGCAGGATGCTTCTGACTTTAATGAGGACCACTGTTTCAAATTCTTCCAGGTAACGTGCTAACGTGTCCCGGTCTTTCATCCTGGGCAGGATGGCGATCTTTTCATTGAGTATGGCCAGAGAGGATTGATGCTCCGCAGCACCCAGTATAAAAGCGGGTACACCGGCGATGATCTCCAGTTCCAGTTGATGCGCCTGAATGTGTTTGAGCAGATAGGCGAAGGTGCTGTAAAATGAAATATCCCCTTCACTGACAAAGGCTATCTGAAGTCCTTTCTGATAATCAGCCAGTATCAGCTGAAATGTCTCCGCGTAGGTCTGTTCAGCCGACTGGCGGTCGTCTGACATTTTCAGGAACATCCCCTGGAGTTTTTTTTCGTCCAGCCGGTAATGCTGTAATATCTGCAAAGAATAACTGGCGGTCTGACCATCCGCCAGCAAGGATCCCGGATAGTAGATCTTATCTGCGTGCTGCAATGTTTGCAGGCCTTTCACGGTGATCAGCAACGGATCGCCGGGGCCTAGTGATACGCCATATATCTTTCCCTGTCTATTCATGTATCAGATGCCGAGGATCTTTTTAACGGTTGTGAACACGGTTTTCTTTTCACCAGGTTTTTCATCTTCTTCAAAGAGGATACCTTTTACAGCCAGGTGGTGTCCAGTTTGTTCTTTACCGACTTCATCCTCGAAACCGATGATCTGCGTACGGTATTTACACAACTGGCAGTTCATATTCGGATGACCGTCTTCGACTTCTCTGACACGTTCGTCGATTGTTTGCATCAGGAGTTCATCGCATTCGAAGGACTTAGTTGCGATCACTGTTTTATTGGTGATAGCACTGAATTCTTCGAGCTGTGTATAGATCTTTTTAAGCAGTACACCTGTGAACAGGAATACGGGCAATGCGACAATCCTTTTATACGGCAGGTGATCGATGATCGGTAAGTGATCTTTCAGTAAAGGCTGTGTGACGCCAATGAAGGCAGTCGTAGTAAATCCGAAGCCCAGGCCTTCACCCAGCATACGGGTCAGTTTCACAATATCGGAGTTAGCATCCGGATCGGACGTACCTCTGCCTACGAGCAGCAGACAGGCATCTTTTCTGTCCATCGCCGGATGGGCAGCTTCCGCCTGTTCTACCAGCTTCTTTGCCAGTTGCAGGATAGAAGGTGTGATACCAATGTGCCGGCCCAGTCTGATCCGCAGATCAGGATATTGTGCCTGCAGCGTATTCATTTCGAAGGGAATGTCGTTTTTGGCATGTCCACCGGCAAAGAGGATGGCAGGAATAGCGATGATCTCCCGTACACCTGCCACGTACATACGTTCTACGGCGGCAGCGTATACCGGGTGTGCAAATTCAAGAAAGCCATAATCCACCATCCGGTCAGGATAGCGGTTGCGCATCAGTGCTACCAATGCCTTAAAGCCTTCGACACCTTCGGGGTCGCGGCTGCCATGACCACAGATTAAAATCCCTTTCATCATATACCACTATGTAAAAGGCTGAGCGGATCAGGGTACCTGAACGAATAGTCCAGTCTTTGTTTGATCTTGTCAGCGTTAACTATCTTGAAATGCGGATCGGCGGTGACTGCGAAGGTAGGCAGTTCCAGTCCGGCGACAGCGGCCGCCTGGGTGTAGTATTCCCGGCGGGTGGGATGTTCATCTGCGCAGGCATTGAATACATCACCCCATGCCTGTTGCCGGATGATCTCCCGGATCAGCGCAATACAGTCGTCCTGGTGGATGACATTGATCGGTGCATCCCCGTTCTCTACATTCTTTTTGCCAGCCAGGAAACGGCCAGGCATACGGTCGTAACCGATCAGTCCTGCGAAGCGTATCACTGTTGTCATAAAACGAACATTGGTACGCAGCATTTTTTCTACGGTGAGCAGTGCCTTGCCGCTGCCTTTTGTAGGCATGGCTACTTCATGTTCATATACTTCTCCATTCACATCAGGGTAGACAGAAGTAGAGCTGATGAAGAGCACGTGTTTCACCGGACTGTGCTCCACTTCTTTTATGAGGTGGGCCATCTGTGCCTGATGGTACAACACAACATCTTCTCTGCGGGAAGGAGGGAAGTTAATGATCAGTATCTGACTTTGCAGGAAGCCTGTCATGTCATTGCTGTCAATACCGGCGTCGGTGATCATTACTTTGTAGGGTTTGATCTGTTGTTCCGCCAGTTCATTCATTTTGTCGTCCGTCGTGACAGAGCCTTTCACCAGGTATCCTTCTTTTACAAGATGGACAGCCAGCGGGAGGCCGAGCCAGCCGCAGCCTAAGATGCTGATCGTATTTTCCGGTGTGTTGCTCATATTGATTTAATCTTCTGCGCGGACCTGTTCACTGACGATCACTGTTTCCGCCTTCGCATACCGGTGCCGCAGGTACAGTTCCGCGTATAAAGATATAATGATACTAATAAAAACCAGTCCGACAATATTATTCTGGAAATCACTAAGTTCGAGTGATTCGTTCCATGTGCTTGCAATTTTATACAAAGGAATGGCAAAACACATGATCGTGATCAGGACATTCAGTTTAAAACGATGACGCTGGATCTTTTTCTGGTCAAATGTTTTCAGCAGTTTGCTCAGCAGCAGGGAGTCGCAGGTGCCCGTGGCGATCAGCCCGAGCGAGAATACGATGCCACCCATAATGGCGTATACCCATTGATTAGATACAGATACAGCATACCCGAAGGCAGCGATCTGTGAAGAGGTATCGAAGATGAATCCGAAGATAATACCCGTGAGGATGACGGTGAATGGGTTCAGACTGTTATCAAACACTTTTGGCAGCAGTCTTTTACGGAATCCGCTGACGGTCGTATTGTCTTTACGGGACAGGTTGATCAGGTTTGAAATACCCATGAGCAGCAGCATCACGGAAGACAACCATTCCACGACGAGATCCAGTACGGGAGGTATCTCAAAGTTGTTCTTCAGTATACACAGGAATAACGCGATAGCCGTGACCATGATGCCATGGCCAAACGTGAACAGGGTGCCTACCCAGCGGGTCCATTTGCTTTTATGGAGATGCAGGCGGTAGGTGTAGCTATCAATCACCGTGATATGATCGGGATCCAGACCATGCCTTAAACCCAGCACAGACAGGACAATGAATCCGGTCAGATCTTGTTGCAGGATGTCCATAAGATGCGTTTATTCGTTAGGCTGGCTGTTATAGGAGAGTGGTTTCGCATCAACCAGTTCCGCTTCCGGGAAGTGTACATGGTCCATGACAAGTGCATTCTTCATCAGGTGCTCTGCGACGATGGCGCGGGTGGTTTCAGGAGAGACTTCTTTATACCACAGGCCTTCCGGATGCATAAATACCATGGGGCCCCAGGTACACTGGCCCAGGCACTTGGTGCGGACGGTGTGGATCTCATCGTTCAGGTCATTTTCGGAGAGATGTGTCCTTAATCTGATGGTCGTTTCATCTGCGCCTTTGTTGCTGCAGGTGCCGCCATTACAGATAAAGAGGATTTTCTGAACTTTCGTCAGGTCTTTGATTGCCATGCTGGTCGTTACTTTTGATTTAATACATTAATTACCCGTTAATGATTAAACAAGACCCCCGGAAATAGAAAGGAAACAAGTGCAGGTGTGCGGATGGCAAACTGCGGAATGTACTCCTTCCACTTTTTTCCCGAAGTGTTGGATAAACATAGTCGTTGGCAGGTCTTCTGACTCGTTCTACTTTTAACGCCTTCCCATGCGCCGACAGGCGGACAGTGGCATCAGTTAAAAGCTGTTACAGAACTTACAGCAGCGGGAACTGTTTTGGAATCACACCAAATTCCCTTTTAATTTCAACCGGTTTGTGAGCGGCTGAAAACCAAAAACCGTAGCAAATGTAGGTATTTATTTACTTTTTTTATCAGTAGATAAAAGCAGCGTACAGTTAATCAGTTAGTTATGCTAATGAATAATAAAGGGCGGTAATGATCACGAGGGTCAGCAACGTCACTGCATGATTGATATACATGACTTTGCGTAGCTCCTCATGGGCGAGGTCCCTGGCATGTTCCCCAATATATGGCTTGACAACTACCTGCCCATGGTAGGTGTTGGGGCCGCCGAAACGGCAATGCAATATGCCGGCAAGAGCGGACTCGGGGTACCCGGAGTTAGGGCTGGCATGCTGGTTACCGTATTTAAAGATATAGATCAGCCCCCGTTTACTGAAGGTGGCCAGTACCATCAGCACGGCCGTGATACGGGCCGGGATAAAGTTGGCCACATCATCCAGGCGGGCGGCGAACTTCCCAAACCAGAAGAATTCCTCCTTTTTGTAACCGATCATCGAGTCAAGGGTGTTGATCATCTTATAAATCATCATGGCCGGTAAGCCTCCGACGGCATAATAGAACAAAGGCGCGATGACACCGTCGCTCAGGTTTTCAGAAAGGGTTTCAAATACGGCCGTACGGATCTGGTTTTCACGCAGGTGCGTTGTTTCCCTGCCTACGATCCAGGACAGTCGTTTTCTGCCCGCTTCCAGTCCCTGGGTAGCCAATGTGTCAAAAACCTCTTTGCCTTCCTGTAAGAGGCTTTTATTCGCCAAACCATAGAAGACAAATATGCTGGTGAACAGGTAATAAAAAATGGGTGTCTGTAATTGCAGTAACAGATATTGTGCGCCATAAAAGAGCCCGCCCGTGACGATACAGAGGGCAAGGGTCATCCACATACCTTTGATGAACCGGTATTCGCCTTTATTAAGTGTAGCGGTGCATCTGGCGATAATGGATCCGAAAAGGCGGACAGGGTGTGGCAGCCAGCGGGGATCGCCCAGCGCAAGGTCCAGCAGATAGCCCGTCACTAAAGGAATAATGATCAGGAGAAACCGTTGATCCATGTGTTCAGGGCTTTGATCAGTAATTGGTTGTCCTCCGGCCGTTGTGTAGCGATCCGGAAGTGTTGTGTAGACAGACTTTTAAAGTTGGACGCGTCGCGGATAAGCAGACCATGATTGCTCAGCAGGTATTGTTTGAGTAATGATGCAGAGAACCGGTGCGTCATACAGAGGAAGAAGTTCGTGTGTGTGTGCCAGACACTGAATTCCTGCATGTAACGTAGTTGATCCATCAGTTCCTGTGTGTCTTTCCGGAGGCGGCTGACAGGCAGCTTGAGTGTATCCCTGTGTGCTGCGATGTAGAGACCCGCTTCTATGGCCAGGGCATTGACAGACCAGGGCATTTTGGAAGCCAGGATCTTGCTGATCAGTGCCGCATTACTGAGGATGTATCCGAGGCGCAGGCCGGGGATGGAATATGTTTTTGTGAGTGATTTGATGATGATCAGATTGGGATGGCGGTCAATGGCGCCGGCCATCGAAATCACCGCTTCTGTAAAGTCAACGTAGGCTTCATCTATGACGAAAATCGTTTTCGGATGGGCGGTGAGTAGCTGCGTGATCGTGTCCCGCGTCAGTATAGCTCCGGTAGGATTGTTCGGGTTACCGAAGAATACCAGGTCTGTATCAAAACGGGTGCCCGCGTTCAGGTCATCGTAGGGAACATACCTGACCGTCAGATCGTTGGTCTGGCAGGCGTCTTCATATTCCGCGAAAGCGGGAACAGCGATCGTAACCGTCTTTTGGCGAAAGGCGTGCGCAACAAGATAGAACGCCTCCGTAGCGCCATTCGTCACAAGCACTTGTCCGGGTGTGAGCAGGTGCCAGCCGGCCAGTGCCTGTTGCAGTCGCTGGGCATTGGCTTCCGGATAATTATTCAGTTTATAGAGACATTCCGTGAGATGCTGTTGTAATCCGCTGTCAAATCCTTCATAGTATACATTTGAGCTGAAATCGGCTTTGACAGGATAATTGAATAAATACCTGTCGTCTCCATGCCCGTTGATCATGACTGTTGCTTTAATTGGCCGTAAATATAATCCATGTCGATATGTTCGCGCAAGTGGGCAGCTAATTTATCATATTGTTCTTCTTTGAATGCGGCGTAATCAAAGGAGGCCGATTGTTTGTCTGTATAGGGCAGCAGGAGGTCATCTATTACCGTGGCATTATCAAGTATGCCGTGTATATAGGTACCCCAGCAGCGGTCACTGAGTTGATACCCATCAGGATGTCCGGAAGTTGTTTGGTTCAGTGGAAATGCTTCACCGGTGGAGGTGGTTTGTCCCATATGAATCTCGTATCCTTCGCAGGTGCGGGTGTTCCCTTTATAAAAGAAGCGGCATTGTTCCGTCACCTTGTGTTCTGTCAGCGTGGTCCTAACCGGCAGTAGACCCAGTCCCGGCATGGATTCTACCGGGCCTTCCACGTGCTGCGGATCTTCTACGACCTGGCCCATCATCTGGTAGCCACCACAGATGCCTATGACTGTTCTGTTATTTTTATGAGCCTGCACGATGGCTTTGGCAACACCATTGTTTTTAATATCAATGAGATCAGCGATGGTATTTTTGCTGCCGGGAATAATGATGATGTCGGCCTTCTCTATATCAGCCGGATTGTTGCTATAGAAGAGGTGTACCCGTTCATCTCTTTCGAGTACATTGAAATCGGTAAAATTAGAGAGGCGGTTGAGTAATACGACAGCCACATTGATCCTGCCGGTCGCCAGTTTATTATGTTTATGTTCGAGTCCGACGGAGTCTTCTTCTTCTATATAGATGTCTTTGCGATAGGGTACGACACCGACCACCGGTACGTGACAGAGGTCTTCGATCATGGTCCTGCCACTATCGAACAGCCGGGCATCGCCCCTGAATTTATTGATGATAATACCTTTGACGAGTTGTTTTTCTTCCGGCGTGAGCAGGGCAATGGTACCATATATACTGGCGAATACACCACCGCGGTCTATATCTGCAACCAGGTATACGTCCGCATGCGCGTGCTGTGCCATGCGCATGTTGGTGATGTCGCGGTGTTTGAGGTTTAGTTCGCTGATGCTGCCGGCGCCTTCCATAACAACAGGGTTGTGCCGGTCGCTTAATCTGTCGTAAGCCGCTTTAGCCTCCTTAAACAGCTCCTGTTTATTATTACCCATAAAGTAATCGTACGCAGTCTGACTGCCGACAGGTTTACCCAGCAATACCACCTGTGAAGCTCTGTCACTGGTAGGTTTCAGGAGTACGGGGTTCATATCGGTGCTACACGGAATGCCACACGCTTCTGCCTGTACCGCCTGTGCCCGGCCGATCTCAAAACCATCCGGCGTGGCATAGCTATTGAGCGACATGTTCTGTGCTTTGAAAGGTGCGGGAAGATAGCCATCCTGTTTGAAGATGCGGCAGAACCCCGTATTAATTAAACTTTTACCGACATCAGATGCAGTGCCGGCGAACATGATGGACTTTAGTCGCTGCATAAGGGCACGAATGTACTATCTTTGGCCGAATGAAGCCTCAGTTTTTAATTGCAGCTCCGTCGAGCAATTCGGGTAAAACAACCATTACGCTTGGTTTGTTACGTTTGCTGCATAACCGCGGACTACACGTGCAGCCGTTCAAGTGCGGCCCCGATTATATTGATACGAAACATCACTCACTGGCTGCACATGCGACCAGTGTCAATCTCGATACATTTATGATGAGCCCTGAACATCTGGCGTATGTTTACGGGAAGTATAGTGAGCCGGCAGATGTGGTCATCACCGAAGGGGTGATGGGCCTGTTTGACGGGGCAGACCGTATGAAAGGCAGTAGTGCGGAAATTGCCATGCTGCTGGATATGCCGGTTATCCTGGTGGTAAATGCAAAAGCCATGGCATATTCCGTTGCGCCGCTCATATATGGGTTTATGCATTTTCATGCGGGCGTTAAAATTGCTGGTGTGATTTTCAATTTTGTCAATACAGAGAGTCATTATCAGTTCCTGAAAGATGCCTGTGAAGATCTGGGCGTGACGCCGCTGGGATATGTGCCGGCAAGTGACGCGGTAAAGATACCGTCCCGACACCTGGGGTTGGCGATTTCGGCAGAGCATGATTATGATGCGATCATAGAAGCTGCAGCGATGCATATCGCAAAGACAGTTGACGTGGACAGGATACTGGAGATCAGTCGCCGGCCGGCAGCCCTGTTTACACCAGCCGGTCCGGTAGAGAAAGGACGTTTGCGGATAGCGGTAGCCAGCGACGAAGCATTCAGTTTTACGTATCTAGAGAACCTGGAAGCGTTGCGGCGATTAGGAGAAGTGAAGTTCTTTAGTCCGGTGCATGATGCGGAAATGCCGGCCGCAGACCTGTTATATCTTGCCGGCGGGTACCCTGAGTTACACCTGGAGCAGTTGTCCACTAATGTAACCATGCGTGCTTCTGTCAGGAAATATTGTGAGCAGGGTGGGAGAGTGATCGCGGAATGCGGTGGGATGATGTATCTCGGAGAAACGCTGGGAGACAGGGATGGATTGCCATACCCGATGGTGGGGTTCTTAGGGATCAAGACGACGATGAAGGATGGACGCCTGACCCTTGGGTATCGAGAAGTGGAGATCGAAGGCAGGCGATTTAAAGGACATGAATTTCATTATTCGACGGGGAGGGAGACGGGGGAATTAGAACGGATCGGAAAGGTGTATAATGCAAGGGGGAAGGAGGTGGATATGCCGGTTTACAGGAAGGCGGGAGTTGTCGCGTCGTATTTGCATGTTTATTGGGGAGAAAAGGGAGACTGGCTGGAGGTGTAGAGAAACCCCATACTATCTATATTGCTAGTTACTGCCAGAATATGATTCTGTAATGAATTTCTTAATTTTGCTCCATGAGCGCTAATAGTGGAAGATCCGTATCATATTTCAATAATCAGTTGAAACTGAACGGCTTTAACGTGTGGGAGATCGAGAGCGACAGCAATGCAACCAGGATATACAGCAGAAAGGATTTCTATAAGATCTGTCTGACCACAGGCAGCAGTATTATCCATTACGCAGACCGGAGTTTCGAACAGGAAGGATCCGTATTATTCTTCGGTAATCCTCATGTGCCCTACTCGTGGGAGACACTGTCGACTACCTATGTCGGCTATACCTGCCTGTTTTCAGAAGGATTTCTGGGGCAGTCGGAGCGCTCGGAGAGTCTGCAGCAGTCACCATTGTTTAAGATCGGCGGCACGCCTATTCTGAAGATCTCAGAAGCCCAGCGGCTCTTCCTGAATGGCATCTTCCAAAAGATGATTGAAGAGCAGCAGACTGATTATCAGTATAAAGACGACCTGATCCGGAATTATATCAATCTGATCATTCATGAGGCGTTGAAACTACAGCCTTCTGAACAGATGGACAGGCACAACAATGCCCTGTCGAGGATCGCGGCGGTCTTTATGGAACTGCTGGAGCGTCAGTTTCCTATTGAGACGGTGGAGCGCCCTTTAAAGCTGACCAGAGCACAGGATTATGCGAAAGCATTGTCCATCCATGTCAATTATCTGAACAAGGCCGTAAAAGAGACTACAGGCAAGTCTACCACTACACACATCACCGAGCGCATTGCGCGGGAGGCGAAGGCATTATTACAGCATACAAACTGGAATGTTGCAGAGATCGCCTATTCCCTGGGGTTTGATTACCCGACATATTTTAACAATTTCTTTAAGAAGCTTACCGGCAGTAATCCATCGGCCTTCCGGGAGTCAGTAGTTTGAATTTCTTAATGATTGATTTGAATTTCATTAACCGGCAGGAGGTCGTATGACGGACCTTTGCGGTATGAATATCTTCGATCGATTACAGGCAGGCGAACTGGTTTCACTCCAGGACCCGGAGTTTCGCCAGGTAGATGAGGTTGTCGCCCGTACGCTGGCCCTTACCCCAGCACTGAACGCCTCTACTGATACAGATGAGGTGCGTCGCCGGATCAGCGAGATCACAGGCGCAAAACTGGATGATACAACCACCGTATTCGCGCCTTTTTATACCAATTTCGGACGTCATATCCGTATTGGCAGCCGGGTATTTATCAATCATGCCTGTTCTTTCCTGGATATGGGAGGCATAACTTTAGAAGATGACGTCTTAATAGGTCCCAAAGTAAATCTTATCACAGAAAATCATCCGTTAGATCCTGCTATAAGAAGGGGGATGGTGTGTAAACCGATCTATATTAAACAGAACGCATGGCTGGGAGCAGGGGTAACGGTGCTGCCGGGAGTAACTATTGGCAGGAATGCTGTTGTGGCGGCTGGCGCGGTGGTCACTAAGGATGTACCGGATAACACTGTAGCCGGCGGGGTACCGGCAAAGATCATCAGATACATTTAACAGCTAAGGAAGTTCCGTGAAATTTAATCAGCCATAGCGGCGAACATTGCACATCCGCCGTTGTTATACTAGGCTTATATTCCAGCAAGCTAACTGGTAAATTTAAAAACGTAAACAGAAAAACAGGACAAAATGGTAGCAACAACTCAGGTGAAAGCCTTTGGTAACGAATCAGCCGAGGCGCAATTAGAAGAATTAGATATTAAACGTAGAAAACCAACGCCACACGATATAGAGATAGATATCCTGTTCTGTGGTGTATGTCACTCAGACCTGCACACTGTCAGAAGCGAATGGGGACCGACAATGTATCCATGCGTACCTGGTCATGAGATCGTTGGTAAAGTAAAGAGTATAGGTGATCACGTTACAAAATTCAAAGTTGGTGACGTAGTGGGAGTAGGATGTATCGTTGACTCCTGCCGTGAGTGCGAGTATTGTAAGGAAGATCTTGAACAATATTGTGAGCCGGGTATGACCGGCACTTACAATGCGCCGGATAAATATTTTGAGAATACGCCCACCTTTGGGGGGTATTCAGAAAGTATCGTGGTTGACGAGAACTATGTATTACGTATTCCTGAGAACCTTGACCTGGCGGCGACAGCACCGTTACTGTGTGCTGGTATCACTACCTACTCTCCGCTGCATCACTGGCAGGTAGGTCCGGGTAAAAAGATAGGTGTTGTAGGCATCGGCGGATTAGGTCATATGGCCATCAAGATCGCAAAGGCGATGGGAGCTCACGTCGTTGCGTTTACAACATCTGAGTCGAAGTTTGCTGAAGCGAAACGTTTGGGAGCCGATGAAATCGTGCTATCCAAAGATAAAAAACAGATGGCTGCTTATCGTGGAAAACTGCATTTTATTTTAGATGCAGTATCGGCTGAGCATGACATCAATACCTACCTGGGACTGCTGCGCGTAGATGGTTCCCTTGCGTTGGTGGGAGCTCCTGAAAAACCATTACCAGTAGCTGCGTTCAGCCTGATCCCGGGGCGTAAGAGCTTCGCAGGTTCGATGATCGGAGGTATTAAAGAAACACAGGAAATGCTTGATTTCTGTGGAACGCATAATATCACTGCTGACATCGAGATGATCAACATTCAGCAAATTAATGAAGCGTACGAACGCTTACTGAAAGGGGATGTTAAATACCGTTTCGTGATCGATATGGCTTCCCTGAAAGGGAAAAGCTAATGTGTTTCTTATAAAAACAAAAAGCAGGAATTATGGCAGCTCATGAAGAGATAAAGAACGGGACAGCCTTTCCGTTGGGAGACAGGAATGATGCCTTTGCGCAGTATTTTACCGGGCAGAGTTATCTTACCTCGCTGATCGCTGATCCCAGGATCAATGTTGGTGTCGGACAGGTGACTTTTGAACCGGGTTGCAGGAATAACTGGCATATTCATCGTGACGGCTATCAGTTGTTACTGGTGACAGGAGGCGAAGGATGGTACCAGGAAGAGGGTAAACCGGCGCAACGGTTAAAAACCGGTGACGTAATTGTCATATATGATGGTGTAAAGCATTGGCATGGGGCCACGAAGGACAGCTGGTTTGCGCACATTGCCATTACAGCAGGTAAAGCCGAATGGCTGGAGCCAGTGACGGATGATCTTTACAATAAGTTATAAGCAGAGGGCACGCCTGGCTACACTGGTAGCCAGGCGGATGTCCCGCGATTATAAAAAATCAGTATTTCCCGCAAATATTTTGTGAAAGCCGCTGCTTATCTTTGTAAGGTAATCAGGAAGGCTGGAGTTTTGAGTTGAATCCCTTAACCCTTCAACTGCTGGTAATTTGTACAGCGCCCCAGGAAGTTATCAAGCCCACACCCTATACTGGTTATAATCAGTAGCTGGTAAGCTTCTTTACCACTCTCTATTAAGTTTCTGTTACCTCGTTTGAGGACATCCACATCGGGGGTGTTGCAGAAAGATATCATTTGTTTATAAGGAGGGTACGCCGGAACGCCCGCCTCAACAAAAAGATATAAGGACTTTATGGTCAACACGGGAGTATGCTTTAGGGAATATCTGAACAGTTAACTATTAAATCTCAATGGTATGAAGAAATATATATACTACATGTTTTTATCATTGGCAGTGATAGCTTTGTGTTGGGAAACATTGAAGATAGCAGAGACCAGTCAACCGGCAGGAATAGCAGATGAAAAAGGGCCCGCGGAAGTCGGCACTGCAATGGTAGAATACCGCTTACCCGTAATGGTGGCCAGATCATATCGCAGGCTGCTGTTACTTCGACTATATCAGGGAGTCGGCAATATCCAGGGCAGGCAATAAAAAAAAAGGCCCGAGGGCCTTCATTTTATTCACTTTGCTGGTTAGAACAGCTTCTCCATGGGAGGTTTGACACCAGCTAGCCGCAGGTACACAGTAGCTTGTCCCCTGTGATGGGTCTGATGCTCAAACGCCTTTTCAAAGGTAGTCCCTTTGGTCAGCTCAAACCGGTCCATTAGTTTGATGTTTTCATTTAGCTGTGCTGGCGTCAGCTTTTTCAGGCAACTGATAGCGAAATCATAGCTTTCCATCACCACTTTTGTTACGGCTTCTTTTGACCTATCAGTAGTCTTTTCAGCTTCTCCCATACCAAAGGGAGATTTTTCCCCCGTAGCGGCAGATGAGAAACCATAGTTCGCATCGGCGATGTGTAACATCTGCTCTGCAAATGATCGCATTTCCGGCGTTGGTTTTAGTCCGTAATCTTTGTCCGGCATGGCGTCAAGATATTCTTTGGTGTATGCTTTGGCACGTTCCCATTCTTTGACCATGGCGTCGGTAGAAGATTGGGCATTGACGATACCGGATATACCCAGGAACAACACCAGGGTCTGAATAAATGCAACAGCTTTCATTATGGAGGATTTTTTTGGTGGCAAAATGCACTGGTCTTTAAATTAACACGGTTCACAGGCGTTTGGTTTAACAATAGTTCCGCAGGGCCGCCTGGTCTTATTTAACGTGGTGCTACGACGAGGTTCCCGAAATCCCCTTCGGCATTATTACCTACCCACAAACCCAGTTTGCCGGAGGTCCGGGTACCCAGTGAGGTTACCTGCAGACTGGGGCTTTTCTCATTATTGACATATACTTTAATGGCCTTACCCTGTACATCTATCTTCACATGGAACCAGTCGTCGGGTGCAGGCGGTACAGCAAGTTTGTTTTCATATACACCCGGGTGTTCTTCCCTTAGCCGTTCCCATCCATAGAGAGTGTCCTGTACATACTGTACCATGTGCATGCTGGCCAGGCTGTCTTTCGCATGGAAGTTAAAGGGCCGGAAGTAGATCACTTCACAATCGTCTTTCGACGCGCCGTGAAAGGCTATACCGATAAAGCTACGTTGTTTGATGTCTTTGCCCCGCAGATCGGCTTCTATAGCACCATTGGAGAAGGAGGCGTTATTAATCCAGGCAACGCCGGCGCCATTGTCAGCGGAAAGCCGGACGCCGTTTTTCTCAGTCAGTCCGGATATACGCCTGTTTTCGACAGTGAAGCTTTTTTTGGTTAACAGGTCTGACAGGTTATAGGTCATACGCTGACGCTGGGCATCAACAGGGAGACTGAATGCGAGGATTAATGCAGCCATACCTATCAGACGGCTTAACCGAACAGGTATCGTCATACCGTCGGTCATTGGGAATGTACTTCTTTTCATAACTCAGATTTATACAGTTAATGTGCTTATGGCATGGGTTATTGAATAGTCGGGGGGAAACCTCTCAGGCAGCGCTGTCACGGGTCATTACAGGTTGTAGGGCAAATTAGTAAATAGAATGTTAGGGTTTTGGTAAAATACATAAGATTACTCATCCGTCAGGAAAGATAGCCGTTACCTGTTCCGGACTGATACATATCAGTTCAATGAGAGATTTCAGAAAATTATGAACCGTCGTCTTTTCGAGTTGCAGCGACTGGGTAATGTCCTGCAGGCGTACATTATTCCCATTCTGGGCGATATACTGCAGAATTTCCATTGTACGCCGTACCAACTGTATCATAAGTTCATGATTATTGGACAAACCAGCAAAAAACTGCCAGAAGTTTGGTTTGAAGTTCAAATGTAATGAATTTTGCAGGGCAACAATGACGCCTGACAGGTATCACTACTTAAATATCATTATTATATGCAATCATTACAAGGAAAGACCGCCGTTATCACCGGCGCAGGAAAAGGATTAGGTAAAGCAATGGCACTGGCACTGGCCGCAGAGGGTGTACATCTGGGGCTGATCGCCCGCACGGCGGCTGACCTGCAACAGGTAGCAGGGGAAGTGAAGGCAATCAATGCGGATGTGAACGTGGCATATGCGACTGCAGATGTAGGCGACTATGCGCAGGTAAAAGCCGCAATAGCCAGCATCACCGGTGCCCTGAAAAAAATCGATATACTGATCAATAATGCAGGTGTACTGGCGTATGGCGGTATACTGGAGATTCCGGTGGAGGAATGGGAGAAAGTATTCCAGGTGAATGTACTGGGTACGTATTATGTAACACGTGAGGTATTACCGTTCATCCTGGAGCAGGGTAAGGGTGATATTATCAATGTGGCATCTACAGCGGGACAGAAGGGTGCGGCGAAGATGACAGCCTATGGTGCGTCCAAAGCGGCGGTGATCAACTTTACAGAGTCGCTGATGCAGGAGGTGCGTAAATCGAATGTGCGCGTGACCACACTGAACCCTAGTACGATCGCAACAGAGATGACATTGACATCTAAGTTTACTGATGGAAATCCGGACAAGGTATTACAACCGGAAGATCTGGCATTCCTGGTGGTGAATAATCTGAAGCTGCCCCAGCGCGCTTTTGTAAAGGAAGTAGGATTGTGGTCAACTAATCCATGATCGGATCAGGAAGGGGCTGAAAAGCCCCTTTTTTAATAATATACAACACTGTTAGCTCCCCGGCCTTTGATGCCCCCCCATGATATCGCCTACATTTACAGGATTTTGTACAGAATGACCGATGGTTTAGACATGGACAAAACGACTATGTAGTAATAATTTTGTCAGCAGTATGAGTTAACCATGATACACATCACTGCAATGATCGCTTGTATCAATATAGGTAACCCGGGGAAGATATCTGCTTCCCGTTATTATCGTCTACAGCATACTTACTAAATCGTAAGGCTTTATCAACAGTAAAAAAAATGTTATGCAGTCAAAGGTCGCAGATCAGCTGGTTGAAATGTTAGTTAACGCAGGTATTAAGAGAATATACGCCATCACCGGCGATAGTCTTAATGGCTTGAATGATGCTATCCGGAAACATCCGGAACTCACGTGGATACATGTAAGAAATGAAGAAGCAGGCGCGTTCGCAGCCTCCGCAGATGCGCAGATCAGTGGGCTGGCGTGTTGTGCGGGCAGCAGCGGACCCGGACACGTACACCTGGTGAACGGATTATATGATGCTCACCGTTCCGGCGCGCCGGTACTGGCAATTGCTACTACCTGTGCTACAAAGGAATTTGGTAGCGGTTATTTTCAGGAAACGAATGTGATCAAACTATTTGATGATTGCAGTTATTATACGCAGGTGGGGGCCACGCCGGAACAGGTGCCGAGAATGACACAGGCGGCGATTCAGACAGCTGTACAGAAGAAGGGTGTTGCAGTAGTAGGATTGCCTGGCGATGTAGCCCTGTCAGCTGCTACGACCATTGAATCATCCACCCGCAATTATTTTACCAGGGCTACGATCTGTCCTATGCCTGAAGAACTTGCTGTGCTAGCAGGTATAATCAACGCACATCCTAAGATCTGCATCTTTTGTGGTATCGGCGCTGCGGAGGCACACGATGAAGTAGTGGCCATGGCGGCTTTGCTGAAAGCGCCTGTGGGATATTCTTTCCGTGGGAAGATGGGCATTGGATACGATAACCCTTACCAGGTAGGTATGACCGGTTTGCTTGGATTACCTTCTGCCTATCACAGTATGCATGAGAGTGATGTGGTGATCCTGCTGGGAACTGATTTCCCTTACACACAATTTTATCCGGAGAATAAAAAGATCATCCAGATAGATATCAAACCAGAGAACCTGGGACGCCGGGCGAAGCTGGAGATGGGATTGTATGGCGATATTAAGACTACGCTCAATGCGTTACTGCCGTTACTGAAGGAAAAGACAGATAATAGCTTTCTGAACGCACAACTGGAAATCTATCATAAGGTGCAGGAACACTTACAACTCTACGTAAAAGACAAGGGTGCGAAGAATGCGATACATCCGGAAGCAGTAGCGGCGACATTGAACAAGCTGGCGGCAGACGATGCTATTTTTACCTGCGACACAGGTATGTGTAATGTATGGAGCGCGCGTTATATTGATGCTACCGGCAAAAGAAAAATGATAGGTTCTTTTGTACACGGTTCGATGGCCAACGCCATGCCGCATGCAATGGGCGCAGCATTGGCCAGTCCTGGTACGCAGGTGGTGGCTATGTGCGGTGATGGCGGTATCTCTATGTTACTCGGAGATCTTGCAACGATTAAACAATACAGACTGCCAGTAAAACTGATCGTGTTTAATAACCGTTCACTGGGTATGGTAAAACTGGAAATGGAAGTACTGGGGCTGCCGGATTTCCAGGTAGATATGCAGGACCCTGACTTTGCAAAAGTGGCGGAAGCAATGGGGATCAAAGGTATCACCATCAGCGATCCGGCGGAACTGGAGAATGGACTGCGGGAAGCATTTAATACAGACGGACCTGTGCTGGTCAATGTATTTACTGATCCTGCTGCATTGTCGATGCCGCCGCATGTTGAACTGAAGATGGTGAAGGGGATGGCCATTTCCATGACCAAAATGATGCTGGGGGGGAAGTTCGAGGATGTACTGGCTTCAGTGAAGGGCAATTACAAACATTTGTACGAGCTGTTCGATTAATCTTTCATGTACAGCTTAAATCAGCAATCAATGATGAACGTGGACACGAATGATAAGCGCCAGGCTTTTATCTGGGCCTGGGTGATTGGGACGATCTTTTATCTGGTAGAATATGCGGTAAGGTCGTCTCCGGCAGTGATGATTCCTGAACTGGAACAGGTCTTTCATGTAGATGCAGTCGGTATCGGAGAGATCGTGGTGAAGTACTATTTTACCTATTCGGTGACCAGCCTGGTAGCCGGGGTGGCACTGGACCGCTGGGGAGGTAAGGGAGTGATCTCTTTCGGATCGCTGGTATTGGGAGTGGGGTCACTGTTGTTTGCGGTGCCACTTGTGGCAGCAGGAGATATCGGCAGGTTATTACAGGGAGCAGGGTCCGCTTTTGCTTTTACCGGTTGTGTGTACCTGGCTGCACATGGTTTCTCACCTAAGTTCCTGGCGACGGCAATTGGTATTACACAATGTGTAGGTATGCTGGGAGGCTCCGCGGGTCAGTTTGTAACCGGCCCGTTGATCAGCAGCGGGTTTCCGGTAAAGAGCTTCTGGCTGATCATCGGCGTGATCAGTGTAGTCATTGCAGTGATGCTGTATATGACAACGCCGAGGGAACAGGTAAGCGTAAGCGGTAAGACGGCTGGTATACTGGCGCCTTACAGGATTGTTTTTACCAATCCACAGTCTTATCTGAGTGGTGTGATATCAGGATGTCTGTTTGCACCCACCACTATTTTTGCGATGACCTGGGGAATTGCCTTCTTAAAGCAGGACCTGCAATTCTCTAATCAGGCGGCCGTTGTCGCATGTGCAATGGTACCAATGGGCTGGGTAGTAGGTTGCCCCCTGGCAGGGTGGATCTCGGACCGGATGGGTAAACGCAGGCCGGTATTGATCGCCGGTATCGTAGTGATGTTCATTGCTTTTACGCAATTTGTTTTCCTGCCTGCTTCATTACCCAGCTGGCTGACGCTGGCAGTGTTTGGCATTGCGTCGGGCGTTGCGATGATTCCTTATTCAATTATCAAGGAAGCAAATCCGGATGAGGTGAAAGGTAGTGCAACCGGTGGGATCAACTTCCTGGTGTTTGGCGTGACGTCTATATTGGGGCCAAT
Source organism: Chitinophaga agri (assembly GCF_010093065.1). Classification (NCBI taxonomy): domain Bacteria; kingdom Pseudomonadati; phylum Bacteroidota; class Chitinophagia; order Chitinophagales; family Chitinophagaceae; genus Chitinophaga; species Chitinophaga agri. The sequence goes on from NZ_CP048113.1 coordinate 694,087, forward strand.
ATTTGCAGCTTATTTTGGGAAGACACTTTTTACCGCATCAGATAATACCGCTCATTTCAAGGGTGCAGGAATATTCTTTATTGTCATTATATTGGTGGCATTCTTCCTGAGCCTTGTGATTGGTGAAACGGGTAAAGGTGCGGGATTAAGAAAAGTGCAGGTATCATGAAACAGTTGCTGTTCATTTGTGCCCTTTGTTTGATAACCGGCCTTTCATCCTTTGCGCAGGGTGGCTCTCCAGAATATAAAGATGGCATGCGTATCAAGTTCGATTCCTCCGGGAAGAAGTACATACAGTTTAATACATATGCCACTTTCTGGGCGAGACACACCCGCGCTAACCCCGGAACAGCGATCAATGGTGTGCAGAAGGATAGCTGGACCGATTTCAGCATCCGTCAGTTCAGACTAACGACTTACAGTCAGCTGGGCCCCCGGTATCTGATCGTCGCCAATATCGGTATAGATAACCAGACCTTTTCCAGTGGTGGTAGTAGCGGTGGCGGCAACACGGGGAACGGCAGCGCGCAGTTCCAGGGTACGCTGGGTAAGAAGCCGGAGTTATACGTCCATGATCTCTGGAATGAATATGCAGTGCTGCCTGATCATAAAGACGCCTCCTGCAGGATGAATAACGTGTCTTTGTATGTGGGTACCGGCCTGCATTACTGGATGGGGATCAGTCGTATGACGACGGCCAGTTCATCGAACTACCTGGCTTTGGACGTACCGCTGTATAACTGGCCACTGGTTGATCTGTCAGATCAGTTTGCCCGCCAGATCGGTGTTTATGCAAAAGGACATGTTTATAAACTGTCATACAGGTGGGCGGTCAATAAACCATTTACCGTGCTGAATCAACCAGTGGCTTATCCGGCTGGGGCGCCGGACAGCGGGTATGCCGTAGATAATAATGCGGCAGGTGGATTGTCTACGACCGGTTATGTGGCCTGGCAGTTTTTTGAGCGGGAGTCGGACTTCCTGCCATTTACGGTAGGTACTTATGTGGGTACAAAAAAGGTGCTGAATGTAGGTGCAGGATATTACTACACCGCGTCCGGAACGACCACACAACGGTCTAATACAGCGACAGCTGCATTGCAGGAGCATAACATAGGATTGTGGGCGACGGATGTATTTGCAGACATCCCATTCGGTGGTAATACCAGTAACTGGGCATTCACGGGTTATAGTGTGTACTACAATTATCACTTCGGTCCTGGTTATCTTCGTAATGGTTCCATTATGAATGTGAATGCCGGTGCAGCAGAGCGCTACAATGGCGTGAAGTCACAGGCAGGGTTTGGGAATCTTGCGCCTATTATTGGTACAGGTACTTCCTGGTTTACACAAGCAGGAATTTTACTGCCAAAGACAATGTGGAGGAGTGCCGTAAGGGTACAGGCTTTCGGAGAATATAGCTGGCAGCGCTTCCAGCGTTATGGTAGTAATGCGTTCACGTACTGGAGTTGTGGTTCGAATATTTTCCTGGATGGGCATCATGCGAGAGTGACGCTGAAGTATCAGACACGTCCGGTAGTTGTCGCAGACAGGCAATATACCTCAAGGGGGACGTTTATTGTGGCGACACAGGTGTCTTTATGAGTGATGAATACGATCCGGAGGCTGACTGCCAATGGCGGACAGCCTCCCATGATCATTTGTCTGAGCCAGGCGTTAGCCAATTTTTACTGAGGTCATAGTCAGTGAACCAGCCACCGCCTTGTCGTTAAAGAATGCCACGTTGTCTTTGCTGCTTTTTAATCCGAGTGTGTAAATGAGCGGCAGATAGTGATCAGGTGTTGGGATGGCCAGCGTAGCTTCCCTTCCCAGTTTCTCATAGTTGATGAGTGCTCTGTGATCGTTCTGCTGGATCAGGTATTTGAACTGATCGTTGATCTTTGAGGCCCAGTCGAAGGCAAACTGTTCGTTCAGTCTGTCCCAGGCAGCCATCCGGAGGTTGTGTACCATGTTGCCGCTACCGATGATCAGGACACCTTTCTTACGGAGGGCATATAGTTCCTTTGCCATTTCATAGTGGTACTGCGGATGTTTTGAGTAGTCAATACTGAGTTGCAGTACCGGTATATCAGCATGCGGGTACATATGCCGGATGATGGTCCAGGTACCGTGGTCCAGTCCCCAGTCATGGTCCAGTTCTACCTGTGTGGACTGGATCAGTTTTGCTGTTTCTTTTGCCAGCAATGGATCGCCGGGGGCAGGGTATTGTACGGCGAAGAGTTCCCTGGGAAACCCACCGAAATCATGAATGGTCTTAGGGAAGTCCATGGCGGTGATCCTGGTGCCTCTGGTCAGCCAGTGCGCAGAGACCACCAGTACAGCCTTTGGCGTGGGTGTCTCTTTCGCCATTTGTGTCCAGCGACGGCTGAACTCCGTGTCTTCGATCCCATTCATGGGAGATCCGTGTCCGATGAAGAGTACGGGCATCATGTGCTCGTCTTCAGGGAGATTATCTGTAAAGTTTTTGAATGCGGATAAAGTTGTCATACTAAGAGCTCCTACTGCTATCGATTTAATAAAATTTTTCCTTTCCATCTGAAACAGTCGTTTTAGGCCAGCAACTACTGAGAGATCTTATTAAAAGGACCTTCCAGGCGTCAGTTGGCTGATCGGATAAGCAAAGTTATCAAGGACGCGCGGATTATTTATTGCTTTGGAGCAATAAATCGGGCGCTAACCCGGAGGTAAGTGGTCGCTTGCCTGATGGAGGTAAAGAGCTGCCGGTGTGAGTAGAGAACTATTGTAGATAAGGAAGAATCCGCAATATTCGCTATATTAAGTGCCTGAAATACCATCAACCCGTTATCCTTATGCAGTCTTATACAGAACAATCCCATTTTCGGCAACCATCCAGGGCGATGGCGGTACAGCCGTCTTCCCCAGGTGGAATCTCCATGCCTGCTGTACAACCTTTTCAGCGAATGGTTAGCCCGGCATCAATGAGTGGCGTGGTGCAGCTGGGGAAGAAGAAAACAAAAAAGAATACAGGTGATAACGAACCGGAGCCTAAGAAGGAGAAGAAAGGGGAGGTGGATTCGGATGAGGAAGTGTTACCCACAACTCCACAGGACCTGCTGGTATCTGTTTTAGGCATAGATGAGACTGAGGCACAGGAAATACTTGCTAAGACGGTCATGTATTCAGAACTGGCAGCAAAAAATGCGGACGGTATCAGATTTCTGGCAGGAGACAAGGGCAGACATAAAAGGGCGGAGCTTGAGCTGAATGAGCGTGGGCTTCAAAGGGCAAGGGACACTGTCAGCCGGTTCAATATCCTCCAGGAACGGCTTAATCTGGATGATGATCTTGCCCACTTTGCAACGCATACAGCAGCCGAAACTTCCAGTTATTCGAACGAGGATATGGAGGGATTCGGCAAGACATATAACGATGATGAGGAAAAATGGGAAGATGACCCGGAATTTGACAGAGATGCATTTGTAGCGGCACTGGAAAGGGAGCAGGAGGATTTTCACGCGAACAGGTCAAAAGGAGGTGGAGGTGGTTCCGGAGACTGGGCTTTTGGTAGCGTACGTAATGAAGCTAAAGAGATTGGCAGGTCTGGAGATCAGCAGCTGTTTAAGAACGGCAAATATACCATTCACCATAAAGTATCCCGTTCCAACCTGAAGGGATTGCATAAGAAGATGGTGCAACATGCGGACGTTTCTCAGTCATTTAAGCTGAAGTTGGAGGAGATTGGCACTTCGACATTCAAAGGGGCTTCCAATACACAAAAAATTCTCCTGAATCTGCCTTTCAACCTGGAAGTCGGACCATCTGGAGATAATCGTATCGGTGACCCCGGCAGTGGGGTGGATCTCAATACGGATGAAGATGGCGCAAGGACACCGCGTAGCGAAGTACTTAACGAAATTGACAACGCGATAGGTAATGAAACCCAGATGAACCAGCAGCAATTCTGGGATGCGTTGACGACCAAACTGGAGACACTGCGTAAGCTGCAGAATAGTCAGCTAAAGGCGGATGGACGAGAGGATAATGTGCTTAGTAAGCCTAAAGTAGACCAATGGGAGCCTCAACAGGGAGGGAAATTTCGACGCAGATAGCTACCCCTGCTTCCGGAGTGATAATCTTTTCCGGAGGCGGCTTAGGGTAGCCGGCGTCAGTCCCATATACGACGCGATCATATGCTGAGGTACCCGGTTCACTATCTGCGGGTAGGTATTGACAAAGTGCTGGTATTGCTCTTCCAGCGATAAGTGAAAGGAAGAGGTAAAGCGCTTCTGCAAAGCGATATAGGCATTAGTGATAAGTAGCCGCATATAGGTCTCGTATTTACCCAGTTGTTTCAGTAGCGTCTCGTGAGCGCTTTTACTGATCAGCAGAACCGTTGTGTCTTCCAGCGCATCAATGCTTTGGGTGGCGGGTTCGCCAGTGAGGAAGCTATATAGGTCAGCAATGGTCCAGCCTTCTATGGCGAACTGTGTAATGCGCTGTGTACCATTTTCTTCCGGAAGATACATGCGTAATACCCCATTTTCTACAAAGGCAATATGTTTACTGACCTCACCTTCATGGAGCAGGAATTCCTTCTTCCGTAATGTTTTAGGTACCAGATGCGCTTTTATGATGGCCGTTTCGTCCGTCGTTAGGGGCACCTTTTCATTGAACCGCTGGAAGAATAGATCGTACATAGTTGCTGGTATATCTGACTTAAAAACGAATGGCCGTTGCCGAAGCACATGCATGGGCAGGTGACAGAGGTGGAGGAAGGAGCACTTTTATATACAAATTGTTATAGCAGATCCTTTTCAAAACAAACACTATCCGGCAAACCGATATAAGGCTCATAATTAGGGATACGTTTATACCCAAGACTGGTATATAATCCCAGTGCTTCCTGTTGCTGACTGCCTGTCTCCAGCACGGTTTTACGGAAGCCGATTTCTGTCGCCCAGGTTTCCAGTTCTTTCATCAGTAATTTACTGAAACCCTTTCCTCTTGCCTCGTCGCGTACATACACTCGTTTTACCTCAACAGCATCGTCACTGTAGGATTTGAAGCATCCGCAGCAAACAGGTACATCATTCATATAGATAACGACAGCCGTATCGAGCGGCTGGAGCTTATTGTGCCCGTCGTAGATGTCCATAATATCTCCGTTGCGGCGGCGCAGGTCTGCATCCAGCTCGGTAATGAGCAGTTGGAAGTCCGGAACGGTACTGGCTGTTCTTTTGATGACGATATTATCCATGACGGTACTAAGATAATCATCTGGCAGGAGTTTGTCTGATTTTATGTGGTGATAATTAAAAGGCTCCGGAGAGGTATGTTGCTCCGGAGCCTTTACTACATTCAAAATGAACGTTGATCATTACTGCACCTTTGCTACCGCCGGCTTACCTGCCGTAGCAAAATGATACTGACCGGAAGCCACTTCCAGCTCCATCACTTCCTTTCCTTTATGCTTCACCCTTATCTCTTTCTGATTATCAACAGACAGTCCGCCCTCCAGTACATCGCCACCATCTTTCACCGGAACATACACTGTAGCGGTCGTGTTAGCCGGTATATCCACATCCAGCAGGAACTGCCCGTTTTCCACGCGCCAGGAGGACTTTATATTCCCATAGTAAGTGGCGAGGTTGCCTTCTGCCTTTGTCAGCGATCCGCCTGGATTAGGCCTGATAATGATATGCTTGTACCCCGGTGCGTCTTCTTTTGTGTCAATACCAACGATCACCCGGTACATCCAGTCACCGATAGCGCCATATGCATAGTGGTTGAAAGAGTTCATACCTGGTGTCTCAAAGCTGTGATCAGGCTTTTCCCCATTCCATCTCTCCCAGATGGTAGTGGCACCCATCTTCACCGGATACAGCCAGGAAGGATAACTCTCCTGTAGCAGCAGCGTATATGCCAGATCGGTATAACCGAAGCGGCTTAACACATGGCAGAGGTAGGGTGTACCCAGGAAGCCGGTGGTCAGATGGTTCCCGTAACTTTGGATGTTATCTGACAGTCTGCGGGCAGCCTGGTCACGCAGATTTTCCGGTAGCATATCAAACTGCAGGGCCAGTACGTAGGCCGTCTGTGAACCGGATACCAGTCTGCCACTCGGGGTGACATACTCCCGCATAAATGCGGCCCTGATGCGTTGCAGGAGGTTCGTGTAGTTATCTGCATCTGCTTTATTGCCCAATACTGTTGCGGCATTGATCAGCAGTTGTGTGGAATGAGCATAGAAGCATTGCGCAATGAGGTATTTATCGGTCAGCGCTGCACGGCCATCATTGTCATCATCCGGGCGGTAGAACAGCCAGTCGCCAAAGTGAAAGCCGGTATTCCACAGGTCATCGACGCTCTTGCCGCGCATATATTCCACCCAGGCTTTCATGCTGGGATATTGCTGTTCCAGCAGCCGTTTGTCTGCATAGGCCAGGTACATATTCCAGGGGATGATCGTCGCCGCGTCGGCCCAGCCAGCGGACCCCATTGCGTCATTGCCGAGCACATTGGGTACCACGAACGGCACACTGCCATCAGGACGTTGGTCTGCCGCGACATCCTTCAGCCATTTGTCGAAGAAATTGTTTACCTGGAAGTTGTAGGCCGCTGTTCTGGAAAATGCCTGTGCGTCACCCGTCCAGCCCAGACGTTCGTCCCGCTGCGGACAGTCAGTAGGTACGTCCAGGAAGTTGCCGCGCTGTCCCCATTGTATATTGTGTTGTAACTGGTTGATGAGGGGATGGGAGCAACTGAAACTACCTGTTTGCGGCATATCTGAATACAAGGCAACAGCCGTAAAGTATTCGGGTTTTATTTCGCCTTTGAAGCCGCTTATTTTCACGAAACGGAAACCCTGGAAGGTGAAGTGTGGTTCAAAAGATTCTACGCCGTTACCCCTGAAGATATAGACATCTTTTTGTTTTGCCAGCCGGAGGTTCTCCGTGTAGAAATTCCCTTTTTTATCCAGTACTTCGGCATGCTGTAGTACGATGCTATCGCCTGCACTGGCTTTGATATTTACCTTCACCCAGCCTACGAGGTTCTGACCGAAGTCGATGACCTTTTCTCCGGCAGGAGTAGTGAAGATCTTCACTGGTTTGAACTCCTCATGTTTCCTGATGGGTTCATTGATCGTAGCGATCAGGGTACTTTTAGTTGTATCAGCGCTCAGCCTGACTGCTACCCAGTCTTTGTCATTGTAACCGGCAGTTGTCCAACCCTGTTTTTCTTTTCTGGCATCGATCGTCTCACCATGATATATCTCTGAATAGAGGATGCTACCTGTAGAGGACTTCCAGCTATTGTCCGAAGTGACCAGTTCCTCCGTACCATCCGTATACTGGATATGTAACTGAAACAACAGGCCTATACGGGAACCGAAGTGATTCTTACTGTCTCCCCAGGCCAGGTAACCGGCGTACCAGCCCACCCCCAGCGTCACACCTACAGCATTGTCACCCTGTGTGAGGAGGCTGGTGACATCATATTGCTGGTATTGCAGCCTTTTACGGTAACTCGTCCAGCCGGGTGTAAGATAGGCATCGCCTACCCGTTTACCATTGATAACAGCCTCGTAAAGGCCCCGCGACGTGATATAGGCGGTTGCCGAGCGGACCTTCTTCGACGCGCGGAATGTTTTGCGCAACAGTGGACTAGTCCGCAGAATGCTGTCTTCTGGTGATCCTGGCTCTATCCAGCTGGCTTTCCAGTCAGATGGTTGCAGGAGCGCCATTTGCCATTCAGCCACCGGACTCCATTCGGCGGCTTTGCCTTTCTCATCCCATATCCTGACCTGCCAGTAGTACTGCTTACCCGACTCCAGCGGATTGCCGGCATAGGGGACATGTACGGACTGATCGGAAGAAACCTTACCACTGTTCCAGACAGATTCTTTGCCGGAATTCGATTGTGGAGATGTACTGACGCGTATTTCATAGGCGGATTGCCGGATACCTTTGCGGTCGCCTGTAAGTTGCCAGCTGAAAAAGGGATGTGTAACGTCGACTCCTTTCGGATTGACCTTGTTCTCACAGAGGAGGCTACCGACCCTGGTTTGCCCTGATACATCTGTAAAGAATAGTCCTAATGATAGCAGAATAAGACCTGATTTTGTCATGACGAGGAATTTTGTGTAATAGATCGAAAGAGAAATTTAGGCAAAGCCTGCACTAAACTGTCCTGCACTGTCCTATTGTCTGCTATAGCAATGTGGTACTACGACGCGGGGAGAGCAAAAGGCTGTTCCCGCGTTCTGTGTGATAACCTGTCGGTCAATAAATCCCTCAAATATCATTTTACATTTCCACTAATCTTCCCACCTTTGCAGCGTGAATGGATCATCAGGAATGGCAACAACAGATACACAGATCAATACAAAAGCAGCACGCGGCAGTCTTCGCTTTCGCCGTATTAAAAATAGCATTTTCCTTTCAGGGCTCTCCGTCTTCGCCCAGTTATACCTTTTCCAACCTGTATTGCCGATGCTCTGTAAAGAGTTTGGTGTCACGCCTGCACAAAGCAGCTGGGCCGTTTCTGCGTCCACCATGGGAATGGCAGCAGGACTGTTTATTTTCTCGTTCAAGGCAGATGCCGTACCGCGTAAACATCTCATGGGAGGTGCGATGCTGGTATCTGCGGTATTAACGCTTTTATCGGTTTTTATACGTGATTTTCACCTGCTGATAGCGGTCAACTTTGTCAAAGGAGCGGTATTGTCGGGTGTGACAGCGGTCGCACTGGCGTATCTGTCAGAAGAGGTGGCGACTACTTCTCTGGGGCTGGCCATCAGTTTATACCTGAGTGGAAATGCGATTGGCGGCATGGCGGGAAGGATCGTGGTGATGCTGATTGCCGGATGGGCAAACTGGCGCTGGGCGGCAGGTTGTATCGGAGCGACCAGTCTGATACTGGGTTTGTTTTTTACTAAGCGGTTGCCTGCTTCTAAACATTTTGTCGCTATGCCCATGAATATCGGACAGAAGTGGCAGCAGATGGGTGTCTTTTTCCGGCAGCCGGTTATGGTGCTGGTGTATTTTGCCGCTTCATTACTGATGGGATGTTTTGTCAGTGTTTATAATTATACGGGTTTCCGGTTGGAAAGTCCGCCGTTCTCATTACCTCACTATGTCATAGCAGGGATCTTCCTGATGTATACAGTAGGTGTATTAGGAACGATGGTGGCCGGAAGGTTGTCCGATGGCATACCGCCTGCGCGTGTGATCAGGGTGTTTATTCCTTTGATGGCGGCGGGTTTGTTATTGATGCTCATTCCACAGCTGGTGGCGCTTGCGGCCGGATTGGGTATTTTCACTTTCAGCTTTTTCGCAACACATACCCTGGCCAGCCGGTTGATTTCACAGGAAGCAAAGGAGGGGAAGAGTACGGCTACTTCTTTGTACTGGTTGTTCTATTACGCAGGTTCCTCATTCATTGGTACCAGTACTGGTGTGGTGCTGACAGGATGGGGATGGAGTACATTCATTGCGGCATTACTGGGGCTGGTACTGGCAGGGGGAAGTCTGGTGTTCAGAGCGGGGAGAAGGCCCGTTATAGAATAGACAAATAGTAGATGTCTGCCATTTTGCTAGTTGGGGCCGGAAGCGACGAACTAGCGACGAACAAGCGACGAACAAGCGAAGTGGAAGCGATCAGCAGCAATATGACATTTTGGCCATTTACGTGGCCATTATTCTTCCTCTTTCAGCTGCAGCACATTTGCCCCGATAGACGCGTCCTTTTCTCTCCTGAACCTTTTATTGTGTACGGTGATCATAATTTCCAGTGAACCGGTACTGACCGTAGCCCCGAGCAAATGCCCGCCATAAGCCTGGAATGTACTATCAGTCACTACTCCATGTGCATGGATAGAGACAGTATCCTTTTGCCAGGCGATACTACCCTGCATACTGGCCAGTTCGACATTATCAAAAGACTTCGGGTCGTACGCTTTCGTCTGCTGGTTAAAAAAACCGAATGCAGCGTTGACAAACCCCATACCGGTGAAGTTGGCGGCGGGGATCTTTTCTTTCACCATAAATGCTTCAAGTTGGGCAAAAAGGTCGTCACCCTGACGGAGTACCATCAGGTATCCTGCAGGTACTTTCACATAGCGTGTCTGTGCTTCAGCGGTACTGCCTATAGCCAGTGCCAGCATCATTAAATGGGCTAATTTTTTCATTGGCTCCTTTTAATAGCAAAGAGGAACGAATAACATGCCACAGGTACAAAAAAATCCCGGACGTTTATACCGTCCGGGACCCACATGCAATGTCATATAGGCAACCAGTTACTGGTTGGCTTCTTTTTTCTTTTTAGCTTTATCAACGATCGCACCGATACCAGCACCAGCACCAGCACCTACTACGGTACCGATAGCCGCACCTTTCACGCGGTCGTTCTTATTGATGATAGCACCTGTTACTGCACCAGTACCAGCACCTACAACGGCGCCTTTAGCAGTATGGCTCCAGCCTTTCTTTTTTGTTTCAGTAGTAGAAGCAGTGGATGCCGCAGGAGCACTGTTGTCATTAGTGTTACCATTGCTATGATTTACAGTAGCCGGCGCTTTGCTTTCGCGTGCTTTGTTAACCGCCTTCATGGAATCAATGGTCTGCTGCTTAGCTTCTTTAATTGCATTCACGTTGTTGACGGAATCTACGGCAGCTTGCTTTGCACTTTCAATAGCCTCTTCCTGAGACGCTTTGTTATTACAAGCAAAGAGCACCGTTACAGTGGCCAAGCTCAAAAATAACTTTTTCATATCCTGACTTTTTAGGTTTGTTCAATTATACAGTACAGTAGACAAAACTATGCCATTTTTCGTGAATCTTCCTAATTACGCTGAAAATTAATTTTATGTAGATAGTGTTTTTTTATTATCCGTTTTATTTTCAAATAATTACGCTTTGTGGGCGGTCCTTGTCTGCCGGCCGGATCGTCTTTACCGATGATAATTTTCCCTCATAAATTAAAAAAACCGCTATGAAGAATGCCATTGCATGCCTGTTACTGGCTACCCTGATCTCCTGTAGTAAGAAAGAGCTGATGGAAGAAGATAACAACGTTCATCCCGAACTGGCTATTACCAGTTACTATGTCAACGGAACCTCCGGTAACGATGCCAACACCGGAACTTCTGCCGCAAGTGCTTTAAAGACAATTCAGGCTGCCCTTAACAAAACTACCTCCGGTGCAGGCAGCACTATTTATGTGGCGGGTGGTACCTATAAGGAACGGCTTAACTGGCCCAATTCCGGCGCCTCCGCTACGGAGCCTATTACGCTGACCAACTACAGTGGTGGCACAGTTGTACTGGATGGTGTCGGCGCTACTAACAGCGTACAGAACGCCATGATCAACATCAGCAGTAAAAGCTATGTAAGGATCAACAACATTAGCATTGCTAACAACATCAGGAGCTTCGCGTCAGGCATCTATGTCAGCGGAGCAGGTACTGACTTACAGATCACGTCCTGCCGTATCTACAATATAGGCTGGACGGGTGATTCTACAGCAGTACCATCATCTGCCAATAATGCTAATCCGCTGGTCGTAGTCGGTACCACACCCACTGCCTACTCGCAGATATACGTTGGCAGTAACCAGATCTACGCCTGCAATACTGGTTACAGTGAAGCCCTCACCATGTCGGGTAATGTCAACAATTTCCTCATCGAGAACAATATCGTACACCATATCAGGAACATTGGTATAGACATGACAGGACATTACAGCTGGACGGGGGCTCCCGATAGTGTCAACTTCGCACGAAATGGCAATGTAAAAGGGAATGTTGTTTATAACTGTGTATCGCCGGTGGCTACGAGTGGTGGTATTTATGTGGACGGTGGTAAATGGATCAATATCGAAGGCAATACTTCCTTTAATAACGGGGCCGGTATCACAGTTGGTTGTGAGAATGCGAACAACACAGCGGAAGGTATCAATATCCGCAGCAACTTTATTTACAATAATAAAGAAGCCGGCATTGTGATCGGTTCCAATGCTGCTGGTAGTAAGGTTGCCTGGTCTTCCGCCACCAATAACACCCTGTTTAAGAACTATACAAATGGTGGATGGGGGGGTGAGATCAGTTTACAAAACACTGATCACGTTACACTCTCGAATAATATCGTACAGTCGGCCAGCAATATTGTTGTCATCGCCCTGCTGGGATATACAAGTACCAACCTCACGATGAATTACAACCGGTATTATACATCTTCCGGTACTGCCAATACTATCACGTTTGACTGGGGGGGTATTAACGGTACCACCTATGGTTCGCTGGCTACTTTTAAAAGTGGTACCGGACTGGAAGCAAATGGTACTTATGGCATTCCTTCTTTTGTGAACAGCACACTCGCTACGCTCAACCTGCACCTCGCAAACAGTTCCACCTGTATCAATGCAGGTGATCCTGCTTTTGTACCTGCTTCCGGAGAACTGGATATTGATAAGCAGTCACGTAAGCAGCATAACAGGGTGGATATCGGCGCTGATGAGACATCGTTGTGACACCCCTATCATAGCTTGTAAAGAAAACGGCCCGCCATTGGCGGACCGTTTTTGAATTTATTGGGATGGTAATTTATGCGAATTTACGGATTATAATTTCTGCCATCACTTTTTCTATATACATTCCTTCTGTAATGGCGATTTCTTTCGTCAGCGTTGCGTTATTCCTGTTATCATCATCCGGTTGTTGTTCAAACGTCGATACACTTATAATATTGTTGTCAAGACATTTTGGACAATAATGGACCGTCACTTTGATGACTTCTCTCTTCCGCTTATAGATAGGCGCCAGTTTGCCGTAAAACTGTATCAACGGCAGAAAACGATATTGACGGTTATCTCCTTCTTCACCCAGATGTGTCAGGAAGTGATCAGTTGCGGTTACATATGCTTCCTTGCGCTCATAGAACTTATCACAGCCTTCGCAATAATACTGCCTGTCTTCCCACAGATACGCAACTGGCAACATAAAACCAATGAACTCCACCAGGTAGAACAGTGCTGCAAGCCCCCCACTAAAAGGAAACCTGCCGGCTGTACGATTTAAATGTTCCGTATCTATCTGTACCATACGCCGGGTAATAATCTGTAATGTCGCCCCCGGATTAAACGTTCCTTCCAGGAAAGAAAAGCCATAGTTCCACTGCATGCTGAAAAAACTCCATTGAGCTGACCAGGCTACATAACAAAAAATGATGGACAGAAAGATATTCAGCACATGATGCCTGCTTCTACTATACATCCGCAGGGAGGTATAGGCAATAATACTAAGTAACAGCACCCCGAAGAGCAATATAAAATTCAGGTAGACAAAAGAGAGAAAATCACATAACTTAAAAAATAACCAGCCGATCAGAACGGCCAGCGAGATACCTCCGAATAGGTAGCCTGGGAGTCGTTTGGGTTTTATCAATCCTGAGGACTTGTAAAAAGTACCGGCAGCGTGCATAGGGATATGGTGTTTGTATAAAGATAAATCTGTATGCAAGATAAGAAGGATAAGTATAGTTTTTTTGTATTTTTAGATGGATAACATTTATCCAGCAGCTAAAGGGAAACAGCGGATTTACGCATGCAGCCAGATACCGATAACGAACTGTTACAAAGAATGCGGAAGGGCGATGAATCTGCCTTTCGTCAGCTCTATGACCGCCATAGCAGGCAGGTGGCTGCTTTTGTTTTCCACCTGACCCACTCCGCCGTAGACACGGAGGACATTCTGCAGGATATCTTTCTTAAACTCTGGACCAGCAGGGAACAGTTGCCTCCTGTGGTCAATCCCGCGAACTATATCTTCATCATCGCCAGGAACAAAACGTTAGACCATCTCCGGAAGATCGCCCTGCAGCAAAAGCTGGTCGATCATGTATGGGCCAATATTTCGGCCACTGCCGATGCCCTGGATCTGCAACTGGATGCCCGGGAAAGCCAGCAACTGGTCAATATGGCCCTGTCAAAATTAACAGAGCAGCAGCGTACCATCTTCCGGCTGAGTAAACTGGAAGGACTTGACCATGCTACGATTGCCAGGCGGCTGCACTTATCCAGGAGCCGGGTAAAAAACGTACAGGTAGAGACCCTGCGTTTCATCCGCCACTTTCTGTCCCGGCACTCCGAATTGTTATTGCTGTTGTTCGTATTAAGCAATAGCTGAAAAAAAATCCGTCATCCGCGGTCCTTTTTTCCCTCACATACGTCTTTATGGTTAATATGCCCGATCACAACCAAAGAATCGCTTATCTGGTAGCACGTTATGTAAACCGGTCATGCAGCCGCGAAGAGCTGGATGAGCTGTTTGCCGCCATCGGTCAGGACCATAGTGACGAGATACTTGCGCAACATCTCGATGAATTATGGCACACGGCACAGCCCACTCCGGATCTTGACTATGAACAGATCTATGCGCAGATACAACCTGTCCCTCCGGTTCGAAAGATCCTCCCGCTGAAGATGATCGCCATTGCAGCATCTGTGCTGTTACTGGCAGGTGCCAGCTATTGGCTGACACGTAGTGAACAGCCTGACCGGTCTGCCATGGTCATACAACAGCCTGCTCCGGCAGCGATCCTGCCAGCCAGCAATAAAGCAGTGCTGACACTGGCCGACGGTAGTACGGTGACCTTGGACAGTGCCGGTAATCAGGTGATCCGGCAGGGAAAAGTCGCTATTCAGCAACAGAAGGGACAGCTGTCTTATGCATCGCAACCTGCCGATGGCAGTATTCACTATAATAAGCTGACGACACCCAGAGGAGGGCAATTCAAACTGATACTTCCTGACGGTACCAGGGTATGGCTGAATTCCGCTTCCATGTTACGTTATCCCACCGCTTTCGCAGGAAAGGACCGGATCGTGGAGCTGGAAGGACAGGGATATTTTGAAATCGCTCCTGATGCTCAGCAACCATTTAAAGTGAAAGTGCATGGTCTCGAAGTGCTGGTGCTGGGAACCGCCTTCGACGTGATGGCTTATGGAGATGAATCGTCTGTTAATACGACGCTGGTCACCGGTAGTATCCTGGTAAAGGAAGGTAACACGAAACAATTACTACAGCCAGGACAACAGGCTGTGGTGGACAATCAACATCGCCAGCTGACAGTACATGCAGCTGATATCAGGAAAGTGACCGCGTGGAAGAATGGGTTGTTTGTTTTTAACGACATGGCATTACCCGCCATCTTGAGGGAAGTAGCCCGCTGGTACGACGTAGACATTGTCTATAAGGCCAGCCCCGGAACAGAATTATACGGAGGCGGTATAGGAAGAGACCTGCAGTTGGCCGATGTACTGGCTTTGCTGGAAGGTAACGGCTTTAATCATTTCAGGATTGAGGGGAGAAAAGTAATTGTATTACCATAATTAGTATCAACCACCAGGGTATGCTGATAAACCGGAGATGCTCGCAACACCTCCGGTGGTCATCTGGCATCCTTAATAATCGCTGTAAGACCATTTAAGTACCACCAAACACTGCAAAAGTATGCTTTTCGACTGTTATGTACAGGCCCGCGCTGTTCGCGGGCTATCAACCAAAATTTGCCTGGTTATGAAACTGACCATGTTTCTGCTGCTGTTGACTGTCCTGCATGTGAGTGCTGCCGGATACGCTCAGAAAGTAACACTTACTGCCAGGAATATGCCCCTGCGGGAGGTGTTTGCCGAAATTATTACCCAAACCGGCATCTCCATCGTGTATTCCGAAAAGGTACTGGCCAATACCAAGCCTGTCACTTTCAGCGTGAAAGACTCACCGGTACGCGATGTACTGGACCTCTGCCTCCGCAATCAGCAGGTCATCTATGCGCTCGAAGGAAAGAACTTTGTCATCAAAAAACTGATGCCCGATGGGAATGACTTACTCACATCGCTACAAGAGGATTCTCTGATCACGGTTCGTGGAGTGATCCGCGCTGCTGGTGGAGGTCCGCTGCCAGGTGCAACGGTACTGGTCAGGGGGACCCGGAAAGGCACGCAGACGGATCCCAATGGGCGGTTCACGCTTACCGGTGTGCGAACGCAGGATGTACTCGTGATCAGTAATATCGGGTTCACTACCCGTGAAGTAGCGGCTGCTGAAAATGTCACGTTAGACCTGGCAGAAGATACCCGTAATTTTAATGAGATCGTCGTTGTCGGTTACAGCGATAAAAAGAAAAGCGAACTGACCAGCGCAGTCAGTGTCGTATCCGCAGAGAAACTGAAAGATGTCACCACCAACGATGTCGGTAGCATGCTGCAGGGCAAAGTGGCCGGTCTGCAGGTCGTCAATAGCTCCGGCGTACCTGGTACGGCCGCCGAACTGCGTTTACGCGGTGTGTCTTCTGTCAATGCCTCCCAGACACCGCTGTTTGTCGTAGACGGTATCATCGGTGGCAATTATGATCCCAATGATGTGGAAAGTATTACGGTATTGAAAGATGCCGGCGCTACCGCTATGTATGGATCACAGGCCAATGCTGGTGTCATCATCATTACGACCAAGAAGGCGAAACTGGGAAAGACCCGTTTTGAAGCAAAGATCACTACCGGTTTCCGCAGACCAGACTTTGGCAAGATGCAAATGATGAATGGCAGTGAGTTGTATGAACGTCATAAGGAATTTTACAGAGACTATATTCCGGGGACGGACAACAACTCCTACAAGATCGATATATTAAAATTCTACGGCGAAAGACCAAAGATGCTGCAGGGGCAGGATTACAACTGGCTGACGGCCATGTTTGGTACCGCCGCCATGCAGAATGTCTATGTCTCTGCCAGTGGTACCACCGAGAAGAGTGAGTACTATACCGGCCTCTCTTATTACAATGAGAACGGAACGTTCATGAACACCGGTTATCAGCGTATCAACCTGCGTGCTAATTCCACCTATCATTTCTCAAAGCGTGTTAACGTTACCAATAACATTAACATCAGTGGTGCTACCGGTAAGAGCTATAACTATGAAGACGTGTATTATGCCTACCTGAACATGCCATGGGACAATCCTTATGATGCTAACCGCAATCCGGTATATGTCGATGGTAATGCCGCTTTTAAATGGTGGTCCAGAGATAAGGTCAATCCCATTCATACCATCAAAAATTCCAATCACCCGTATAAGAACTTTGATGTCAACTATGACCTCGGACTTAATATCAACATCACTGACTGGCTCTCTTTCACCAGTAGCAACAGGGCAGCTGTAAGCTATAATAAAGGATCAGATTATTATGCTCCGGTAGTAGCGGGACAGTACAATGGTACTGGTTTTCTGAATGAGCTGAGCACATTGTCCTATGGTATTATTTCCAATGACCTGTTGAAAGTGAACTTCCGCAAGGGAGACCATACGATCAGCGGACTGGCTGGTATTGCGGTCGAGAACAGCAAGACCGAGATCTTAGGCGCGTCTGGTAAGGGATTACCGGAAGGTCTACGGGTACTTAATGTCGTGTCAAATAACCAATTGGTGACAGGTGCATATGATCAGGCGATCATCCAGTCTTTTATCTCACAGGTGAACTATGGCTATAAGGACAAATACTTCCTGACAGCTTCCTATCGGGTAGATGGTTCCACGGCATTCCCTGCCAGTAACCGTTACGGTTCCTTTCCGGCGGTATCTGCTGCCTGGCAGATCAGCAATGAAGAATTTCTCCTGCATAGTAAACTGTTCAGTAATCTGAAGCTGCGTGCCAGCTACGGGGTCACGGGTACGCAGGATATTGGTTCTTCGCGTTACCTGGGGTTGTATGCGCTGAGCAGTCAGTATAATGGCGGTACGGCAGCCACCCCTTCGCAGCTGCCCAGTCCAAATCTTACCTGGGAAAGTAAAAGACAGTTGAATGTCGGTATAGATATCGGTCTGTTCAACAGGATCAACTTAACAGTAGATGCCTATAATAACGTAACAGACAACCTGCTGTTACAGGTACCACAGCCACTTTCTGTCGGCTTTGAACAACGTTGGGAGAATGTAGGTAAGGTGATCAATAATGGTATCGAACTAGGTATCAGTACCATTAATATCAAAACACCTGATTTTGAATGGACAACCGACTTCAACATCAACTACAACACGAATAAGCTGAGAGAGCTGCCCAGCGATATCACCCGTACACAACCTACCTGGAGTATCTCACAGATCTATCGCAACGATGGCAACCTGTACGAATTTTACATGCCTAAATGGCTGGGCGTGAATAAAGAAACCGGTGCCCCGCAATGGGAGGTGATCAACCGGGATGCCAGCGGAAAGGAAATTTCCCGTACACCAACGGCTGACTATGCAAGTGCAACCTATCAGGAAGTAGGGTCCGCATTACCGAAGCTACAGGGTGGTTTAACGTCACAGTGGACATACCGGAACCTTTCCCTGAGTGTAAATGCCTACTATCTGACAGGTAACAAAGTATTCAGCAACAGCCTGCGTTTCGTGATGAATGATGGTAATGAACCTTATTATAACCAGATCAATCTGCCGCATGACCACAAGATCTGGACACATCCCGGAGATGATGCGACAGAACCTAGTCCCCAGAATGCAGCCAATTCCACCGAGACATCCACCCGTTATCTGAAAGACGGCGATTTCCTGGCTATCAGAAATATTTCATTATCCTACAAATTGCCCAAAGCCTGGATGACCCGCTGGCGTATGGAAGGAGTGACACTGGCCCTGACTGCGGATAATGTATACACCTTCACAGGCTTCCTCGGACAAGACCCCGCTACCACAATAACCTCCGGCAGTTATGTAATGCCAGGCGTATCGGATTTCAAGTATCCTAACAACCGCCAGTTTTTGTTTAACATCAACATCAGGTTCTAGTAAAATATCAGTTATGACAACAAGATTCCTTTTCATTATATTGACATTCCCGCTGCTGTTGGGTAGTTGCCTGAAGGATATAAATCCCAGTGACTCACTGACGACCGGCACACTGACGCAGACAGCCCAGGGACTCAGACAGGCGTTAAACGGAGCCTATGCTTTATTTAAAGATCATGTGGAGTTCAATGGTACCACCGATCTGAATAATATGTACCTGCGCCAGTATTTTCAGATGAGCGACTTTGCGAGTGATGATATTGTCTGCGCGCAGACCACCACCGACCCACTGTATTATAGTTTCTCGCTGAATCATACGCCAACGCAGACCAACAGCAGGTATTTCTGGTATATTTCCTACAAGATCATCAATGATGTGAATACTGTGATAGAAGCGGCAGAAGCAGTACCTGATCCGGACGTGGCGATTAAACAACTGATAGGGGAATGCTACTTCCTGCGGGCGTTCTGTCATTTTAATCTGGTGAAGTTCTATGCGCGCCCTTATGCGCTGGATCCTGCCGCTGATGGCATTATCCTGCGCACCTCTACCAGTGATCCCTCCGCGAAAGCGAGAGCATCTGTTGCAGAGGTCTACGCCAGCGTGATAGCAGATGCGGAGAAAGGCGCCTCACTGATGCAGCAACAGCGGGGCGTGCAGTACGCGTCACAGGAAGCCGCCTGGGCACTGCTTTCAAGAGCATATCTGTATAAAGGTAATAACGACAGCACAATCTACTATAGTGATAAAGTGATCAATGCCGGCAGGTTTGGATTAGAGAACGCGGTGGGTTTCCGTTCTATGTTTGCGAACGCTATGGGAAGTAAGGAGACGATCTTTTGCGTGGCATTTACGACGGTCGACGATTATGGCAAAGGCGGGTCTATTGCCTCTATGATCTATTCCGACGGAAATTCCGGATGGGGCGAGGAGTTTGCTTCCCAGTCGCTACGCGATACCATGTCGGCTTATTCGCAGGATGCCCGCTGGTCTTACATCCAGCCACTGAAGGATGGCAATGGTGACCTGCAGAAAAAGAATGGTATTGAGACGTATTATATTCTGAAATTTTCCGGACAGGGAGGTAGCCCTACGCTGAGTTCCCCAATACT
This sequence comes from Chitinophaga agri, assembly GCF_010093065.1. NCBI lineage: Bacteria > Pseudomonadati > Bacteroidota > Chitinophagia > Chitinophagales > Chitinophagaceae > Chitinophaga > Chitinophaga agri. The sequence continues at coordinate 714,023 of NZ_CP048113.1, forward strand.
GTTTAGACTGTCAGAAATGTACCTGAACAAGGCCGAGGCAGAAGCAAAGGCTGGCAATGCTACCGCTGCCCTGAATGATGTAGACATGATCCGTAAGAACAGGGGACTGGAAAATGCATTGTATAATGGTCAGCTGCCTGCAGGAAAAACAGCGCTGCAAACAGTACTGAAAGAGAGAAGGATAGAACTCGCTTTTGAGGGACATCGTTCCTTTGATGTGTACCGGAATAACCTGTCTATGAACAGGACATACTGGGGCTACCATCTGCCGGGGCTGAAGGAGTCGGATATAGATCTCAGCAAGCGTCCGGCCGGGTACGAGAATATGGTGATCAACCCTGACAACAAGCGGCTGATCTATTTTATTCCGATCGATGAAATACAGACAAACAAGCTCTGTTCACAGAATCCTTAATTCATCTTTAAATGCCTGATCATGATGCAATTCAGATATATTATTTTAAGTATGCTGCTAACTGCAGGTATAAGCAGTTGCAGCAATGACGATAAGGCTGCTCCGGACGCCGACTTATTTTATGAGGTTAGTATTACTGGAAATGACGTAACTTTTAGCAATAAGACCACCGGAGCCGTATCATATAAATGGGATTTCGGCGATGGCACTACCTCTGAAGAAGAAAGTCCTGTGCATACCTATCCGGGTAAAGGTAAGTACGTACCTACCCTCTATGCTACAACAAAGGAAGGTAAGGTGACGGAAGGTTCAACTGTGCTGTATATTGCCAAATCATCACCTGTGAAGATGGATGATAATTCGTTTGCTGACTGGGACGACGTAACGGAATATGAGGTGAATCCAGCTCCCGGCGAAACGTATTTCAGAAAAGCAAAATTCGACTATGATGCAACTTATGTGTATCTCTACCTGGAAGTGAACTCGAAGGTTGCCAACGCTGATATCTACGATTTCTACCTTGATACGGATAACAATGCCGGCACAGGGTTACTGACAGGTGCTTTTGCCGGTGGAGGATATGACGTATTGCTGGAAGGCGCGGTGCTGAGTGACTGGTTCGACGCATTCTATCATAAAGGGGATCAGCAGGCTTTTACATTTGATGCCTCTGGCGTGACAGCGTTTTATACGGTAGGTACCAGGGAGGAGAGTGCCGGGGTCCTGAAGTTTGAATTACGCCTCTCCCGCACAAAGCTGAAAGGGCTGGCAGCAACGACAGGCATGCGGCTGGGCATTCAGGCACTAAAGGGAGACTGGTCGGCTGTGCTGGGCAATGTGCCTAACGGAGCCACTTCGCTGCTGATCAATTTTGAGTAATATGTGAGTGTTTATATAGAATGATGTACATCGTGAGGATTGGGCTTGTCCGCAGGGGGCTTTGGAAAAGGAGCCTTTTGCGGACAAGTATTTACATCAAACAAACGTTATGGAAAAACAGGCAGGCCGCTTATTATCGCTGGATGTCATGCGTGGACTGATCATGATCTTACTGGCGGGAGAAAGTTGCCGGGTATATGAATCGCTACGCGAAGGGCATAACAATATTTTTATCACCCAGTTCTTTCACCATCCCTGGCACGGACTACGCTTCTGGGACCTCGTACAGCCGGCGTTTATGCTGATGGCCGGAACTGCCATGTATATCTCATATGAGAGCAAGTTGCGCAAGGGGATCAGCTGGGGAGAGAATTTCAAACATATTGCTATACGAAGTCTTAAGCTCTTCCTGCTGGGTACAGGATTGCATTGTGTATACGCCGGAAAACTGGTATGGGAACTCTGGAATGTGCTGACACAGCTGTCCGTCACAGGAATGATCGCTTACCTGGTCATCGGCCGCTCCTATACTTTTCAGATCGTTGCCGGGTTCGCACTGATCCTGCTGAATGACATATTGTACCGAACTATACTGATGCCAGGGTTTGATCAGCCATTTGTGGAGTATCATAATTTCGGTGCTTACATGGATACGCTCCTGATGGGTAAGATCAATGAAGACGGGTGGGTGGCGATCAATATCATTCCGACAGCAGCGCATACTATCTGGGGGGTGACGGCCGGTAAGTTGCTGTCTTCAGCGATGGAGAATAAGCGCAAGATCCTTTTGCTGACTATTGCAGGTCTCGGATTACTGGTATTGGGATTCGGAGCAGACATGGCAGGCCTTTCGCCGATTATCAAACGTATCAGTACGGCTGGCTTTGTGATGGCATCAGCAGGCTGGGTATTGCTGATCCTCGCTTTCCTGTATTGGTGGATCGATATAAAAGATCATCAGCGGTATACCTGGATACCAGTAGTGGTAGGTATGAACGCTATCTTCATTTATGTGTTCTTTGAGACGGTAGGTGCGCAGTGGCTGAATGGGGTAGTGGCCATCTTCGTGCCGTGGCATATTGCGGCCGCATTTGTAACATGGATACTGGAGTGGGGATTGTGTTACTGGCTGTATAAGAAGAAGGTGTTTATCAAGCTATAATTAGATGCCGCCTGTATAACAGCAGGCGGCATCTTAATTTATTCTTTGATAACGGTATCATCCATAGCAGGAGTGACCAGCTTTAGTTCAGAGAGGAACGCCGTGGTTCCGGGAATATCGAACGTCGTGTTAAGGACATATTCCACTTTCATTGCCAGTGGTAAGTAGACCCCCCATTTGCTTAAAGGGAAGAATTCCGGCTGCTCTTCAATGTACATGCTTACATGCTGTGCTATACCGGCCAGCTGATGACGCATATTTAAGATCAACTCACCCAGGTCAATCGATTTGTCCGGTATGGTGAGCTTACTTTGCCGGTCATCAACCTCCACATGCTGAATATTAAGTGTTTTGGCCAGGAACCAGAGTGTCCGGTTGATTTTTGTCCCTGTAAAAGTGTAGATGACATATTTCTTTTCTTTCACAATGACCGGACGCACGGAAGACAGGTGATCCAGCTTAAAATCCTTGAACAGCAGCTTCAGTTCGTTGATACTTTCTATAGCGCTGCTGTCAGCTTCATCCGGATGCAGATCTGTATTTAGCAATTCCATCATTTTCAGCCGGATACGTGGATGTACATCTCCGCTACCGCTGTTGTAAACGGGCTTTTTGCCGTCATTCGCAGGAACCACAAATACCTTCCTTGCATTAATATCTACATCTGTGATCTTCCAGATCTTCGCTGCAAGTAGCACATTAGTGTCTACCTCGATCATTGGCGTAAATTCCAGCTCGCCGATGGTATTCCCTGCATATATAACTTTCAGCATGACGGGCGATACGAACATGGAATAGAAGTCACGCGAGGTGGTCAGCTTTTCGCCTGCTACGCCTACGATCAGTTCTTTGCGAAGATCTTCCACATATTCCGCCCCGATCATAAAGTCGAGGAGTGTATCGATCTCCGCTTTGCTGAAATGCCCGAATACGGCATTATGATGTAGTCGCTGCACTAACACAGCCCTGGACAATCCATTTGTTTCCTTCAGTATGGAGAGCGCCTGGTGAAACAACAGATCAAAAGGTTTGGCCTGTCCATAGGCTGGTTCTATAAACGACTCCTTAAATAGTTCCCAGCAGGCGAACGACTGCAGCATAGACCAGTGCTCGGTCGCGTACAACAATAACTGACTTTCCTGGCCTTCCCTTCTGCCACTACGGCCCACCCGCTGAATGAGAGAAGCGATGGAATGAGTTGCATCTATCTGGATAACAGTTTCTACTGTACCAATATCAATACCTAGTTCCAGTGTGGAGGTACAGGCGATACAGAAGTTGTTACGCTTATTGTTCTTTGCAAATTCCTCTACATATTCCCTCACTTCCTTATCTACTGCAGAGTGATGAGAGAAATAATAATGGTGCCCTTTTTTCCGCTCGGAAGTTTTTTTCAGTTTGACAGCCAGTTCTTCTGCATTGCCACGACTATTCGGGAAGATCAGCACCTTACTGTCCTTCACATGCCCGTATAGTTCATCTATAAAAAAAGGGTTGTATTCCGCATCATTGTCTTTGCTGAACATGAACCGGGCATGGATCCCTTTCGCTGTACCGTCCACGAGCACCTTTGTATTCGGTACATCTCCCGTAAAGCGTTTGAGCTCATCATAGTCTCCTACTGTTGCCGATAAACCTATGATACGTGCCAGCTTATCCGTTGCCAGATCGTTGATCCTCGACAATAGCGACCGTAGGTGCATTCCTCTGTCGCTCCCCAGAAAGGTATGGATCTCATCTATGACGATGAATTTTAGTTTGGAGAATAGCCGTTGCGCATGGTCCGGATGATTTGTGAACAGCGCCTCGATCGATTCCGGCGTGATCAGTAATACTCCTTCCGGTTGCCTTATTAACTGCTTTTTAGCCGCCACATTCGCCTCGCCATGCCAGCGGGTGACGGTGACATCCATATAGCGGCAAAGGTCTTCTACACGTATAAACTGGTCATTGATAAGGGCGATCAGCGGAGAGATGTATAATACCTGCACCCCCTCGTCGTTAAAGTTCACTTTGGAGAGGATAGGCAGGAAAGCGGCTTCCGTTTTACCGGAGGCTGTCCGGGAGACCAGCATATAGTGACCTTCGGTGCCCAGGATCCGTTTGATAGCGGCGGCCTGGATCGGTCGCAGGGCTTCCCATCGTTTGTCATTGATATATCGTCGTATAGGCTCCGAGAGCAATGAAAACTCACTCATATCTCTTTGATGTTTTCAAGGTCTTCCTCCACAGGTCTTTCGTCTGTTACCTCTACATCGGCAAACAGTTTCGCTTTGTCCATACCCGGGTGCTGACGGAGAATGCTCAGGATATTCAGGAAATCCCTGATCACTTCGCGCGGCGTGAGGAACTCATTGGCCCCGGGTCTGTTGAACAACTCTTCCATAAAGAGCTGGATGTCTTCGCTTGTGATATCAATATTTGTTTTATAGTTCAGGTCAAACACCTGTTTCAGTTGCTGTAACAGCACATAGATCTCTGTAGCATTCAACGGCATCAGACGGATCACCGGTTGTGCGAAGTCCCTGATCTCCTGAGATTCGAACTTGTTTGTCGCCAGCCTGGATTTCAGCGCCTGGTAGCTGAACAGCCCTCTTCTTTCATTTTCCAGGAAATCCCGGGTGCCGGCGAAGTTAAAGAACAGGTTACCGACTTTGCCCTGGAAACAGTCATTGTAGATATGCAGGATCTTCTCATAGTTCTTTTCCCGCATAGCGGCAGTCGGGATCTTGTAGAGGTTGATCGCTTCATCGAGGTTGACCATGAATCCGCTGTAGCCGATACTGACAAACAGTTTACAGAAATTCTTCAGCATATCATAGTAGTTATCATCACTGATGATATCTCTTACACCCAGTTCCTGCCGGGCTTCTGTTTTGGTATGATATTCCCCTTTTAGCCAGCGTAGGGCGTTCTTGCGGAGCTGTTCATCGTCTTTGATATAACCCAGATAGTATTTCATAATGACCTGACCGAAGTCGAAACCGCCTACGTCTGTCAGTTCATTGATCGTACGCTGAATATAGTTCAGGATCAGGTTCTCGTACTTTTCATCCCTGATATCTGTTATAGCAATATTATTTTCCTGCGCAGCTTTGGTGATCACCTGCTCTATCCATTTTTCCAGCAGGGTAGAGAGGGCGCCTCCTTCCGGCTTGGTTTGTATGGCGAGGTTGTCGATGATGGCACTGTACAGCGCCAGCGATTTACCATCGTTGGCATATAGCCGGTTCTGCGGTGTGAAGTCTGCATTGGCCACCACAAATTTCTGTTTCATAGCAACTGTATTCAGCAGGTGCATCATAAATGATTTACCGGAGCCGAAGTCGCCGATCCAGAATTTAACCATGCTATGCCCGTTCTTTACATCTTCCAGTGCGGTAAGGAATGCCTGAATCTCGGCGGAACGGCCTACCGTTATATGTTGTACACCGGTTTTCGGAACTACGCCGCCTAACAGCGAATTAATAATCGAAGTGGCTTCGCGGGGTTTAATGTTTTCTATCATGCTATAATGTTTTGAAAGTATTTTTCGGTGATGGTGTAAGTATCGTCATATTCTTCTATCAGCAGATCATCCAGTATTTCATAGCAGCTGCTGTTAATGCTTTCGATCAGCTGGTCCCGGAACAACTTTCTTTCCTTTGCGAAGGAACTGACGGTATCAGCAGGTAATGATAAGGTGTGGTCGCGGAACATGGTCAGTAGTTCCTGTTGATGAGTATTGAGGATGATCCCTGCTGCAAAGGCGATCTCATTGCCGGTTTTGATTTCAACTACAGGAGGCAGCAGGGTGATGGAAACACTTGCGGCTGGCGGCGGAGGCGCTTCTTCCGGCTCTTCGTCCTGTAGTAGCTTATTAAGGTTGTTAACTGTTTCATTATGGGCAGAGATCACAGCTTCAATCGCGGCCGTGTCCAGTTGTACCGTCCTTCTTTTTTTAACAAAAATGCCAGGTACCTCTTCAAGGGCGGCTTTCAGATTGACAGTCTGGATGAGGTTATTGGCAACAAGTTCAAAAGATTGTCTTTCCTGTTCTGTTTTGAACAGGCTTTTATGGATGGTTTTAGGTAATTGTTTGCGATCCGCTTTTTCAGAACGGAGGTCGGCATGCAGGTATTTCAGATAGAACCTGACGGCGTCTTCCCGGTCATAGGCAGCGAACAGTTTGGATGCTTCAAAGAAAATGTTCTCTTTCTGTGGATTGTTGATATTCAACGCCGCCAGCTGCACTACTTCCGATATACATTCCGCATAGTTCTGTTTGTTTACCCTGGCTTCGATCTGCTCGAAGAACAGGCGCCAACGGGTGTTGTTCTGTGCGTTCAGCTGGATTTCTGTCACGCGGTCGGCAGGTGGAATAGCTTGTTCCTTGCTGAGGATAGCGGCGGCTACACGCTGACCCAGCTGCTCTTCGAAGTATTCGCTGCAGGCATTATAAGGGAAATCTTCCGTTAGCTTTCTTTTCTGTGCATATTTCCCGCGTACAGCGTTTTCGGCCCGCTTGAATACAGTGAGGTAGATATCGCTTTTTATTCGTTCCCGGTTATAGTCCGCATCACCTCTGGACTTATCCGGATATACCTGATCCATCAACTGATCCGCGAGTCGGCCAACATGGTCGTCAAAAGCACTTCCCTGTTGTTTCAGGTCTTTGTCTATCGTTTTGATGGCCGCCAGGTAAAGCCGTATAACGGCAATGCAGCAACCTTCGACAGACAGGAACATGTTATCCGGGTTCCAGAATTGATTGAGCCATTCCACTTCCCGTACGTTCAGATAAAGCTTGTCTTTGAAGCGATTCCCCAGTTTAGCGGTCTCGTCGTAGTAACTGGGCGTCCGGTCCGGCGGCGCCGTGACAGGCGATGCGGCGGGCCGCATATCACTATAGTCTATGAGACTTCCCTCGTTACTGATATCAATGATATCTACGCCATTGTATACAGATGTGGTGGTAGTAACAGGTGGGACAGACCCGCTAAACTGCTGCCGGTCCTGATGATACCGGATAATGTTTTTGTATACCGGTAGTAACTGCCGTTCATTTAGCTGATCATTGAGTAACAGTTGTAATACTCCTTCATACAGGCAGTCATATTCATAGGGAATGACCCTTACAGGGGCTATACCAGTATACACCTCTTTATCAGAGAGCGCCTTGTTCAGATGGGCGGCATCATCTCTGTCAAGCAGGGCCATCGTATTGTTGGCGATCTGGTAAAAGTGCTCGTTTGGGTTGCTTAGAAAACCATAAGATTTAAGGTAGCTTGTCCATTCCTCCTTAAAGTATCCTTCCATCATTGCGCATCACGGGTAAATAGTAAGGGATTATTCGTGTTGACACTACATTACAAACAGGTGTCTTTTGTAGTGCTAGTTTAATATTTATTTCTGAGTAATTCGTTAATAATCTGTTAATGAACTGTGAAAGTGGCAACAAGCAGAATGAATAACATATGCGACTATATTGAAAATTGTTGTGTCGGTCACCGCATTGATAAACTATACTTAAGACCGCACCCGCCTGACAGGATAAACCAGGGAGTTGTAACAGTGCGTAACAATTTCTTAACCTCCCTTGCTGACGGTACCCACTTCATTTTCCGGTTCTCTACATAAACATAACAGCCAAAATGAAGCGTTTATATGCATTTGCCGGTGGACTGCTGTTCACATTGTCAGCCGCCGCCCAACAGGTCAACCACGTGGTACTGATCACTATTGATGGCTTCCGGCCCGACTTCTACCAGGATGCCTCCTGGAGTATGAACAACCTTCGTATGATGAAGGATAGTGGTGCGGCTGCCGAAGGTGTGAATTGCGTGTTCCCGAGCGTCACTTACCCGGATCACACGACTATCATCACCGGTGTGAAACCAGCTAAACACGGTATTTATTACAATGCGCCGTTCGAAGAGGGAAAGGCCAGCGGCGAATGGTACTTCTACTACAAAGCGATCAAGGTGCCCACCTTGTATGATGCGGTACATGCCGCGGGAAAAACCAATGCCAATGTGATCTGGCCGGTGTCTGTCGGTGCACCTGTAGACTATAACATCCCCGACGTGTGGCCGGTGGGCAAGAAGACAGACAGGAGAGACGCTACCGCTGCCGCCACTACGCCTGCTTCTCTCTGGGAAGAGATCCAGGAGAATGCAACGGGTAAGTTAGGGCCTGAAGATTTCACAATGGTGAGAGAAGAGCTGACAATGGACGAGAATGTAGCCAGAATGGGCGCCTACATGATCACTAAATATAAGCCTGCATTTACTACGCTGCACCTGGCATGTACCGACCATTATGAGCACATGCAGGGACGTGATGGTCTGCTGGTAAGAAAAGCAGTGGCTGGTGCTGACCGCGCCATCGGTACTATCCTGGAAGCACTGATCAGGGCAGGGATCAAAGATAGCACAGCCATTATCGTTACAGGCGATCATGGTTTTGTAGACATCAGACAGTCATTCTCCCCGAATGTGCTGCTAGTGGAAGCGGGACTAATTAAAAATATAGACAAAGGCGACTGGAAAGCCCGTTTTCATACCTCCGGCGGATCGGCTTTCCTGCACCTGAAAGACAGGAATGATACACAGTCACTGGAAAAAGTGAAAGAGATACTGGCACACCTGCCAGCTGAACAACAGCAAATGTTTAAAGTGATTGATCGCAAACAGCTGGAGGCGGTCGGTGCAGATCCGAATGCAGCCCTGGCGCTGGCAGCTGCAAAAGGTGTTACCATTGGTGGCGGTGTAAAGGGAGCATTGATAAAGGATGCAAAAGGCGGTACACACGGGTACTATCCTGATTTCAAAGAGATCCAGACCGGCTTTGTAGCCTATGGTCCTGGTATCGCGCAGGGCAAGAACCTGAAAGATATTGACCTGACAGATATAGCACCTGTTATTGCAAAACTGCTTGGTCTGAAGCTGGACACCGACGGACATATCCCTGCCGGCCTGCTGAAGTAATTCCCTATCTGAGAAAGACCCTGATACAAAACGCCTCTTTTATACGATGCTGATCGTTCTACTGAGGATCAGCATCGTATAAAAAGGCGTTCTCATTTCATAGCGTCTTCTATGCAGCAGGATTTACATCCATACTGATCATCCAGTTAACACCGAATTTGTCCTTGAGCATGCCGAACAGTGGCGCCCAGAACGTTTTTTCCAATGGCATAGTGATATTGCCACCGGCCGATAGTCCGTCAAAGACCCTCCTCGTTTCTTCTGCTGATGTGGTGGTTAGCGCAATGGAAAAGTTATCTCCTGATTTGACACCCTCCATACCCGGACCACAATCACTGCCCATCAGTATGTTTTTATCGCCCACTGGTAATGCTACATGCATGATCTGTTCTGCTTTGTCGGCAGGTAGTTCTTCGCCGCCCGGCATCTCTTTGAATTTTGAAGACATTTGGAATTCTCCGCCAAACACTGATTTGTAGAAATCAAATGCTTCGCTGCAATTGCCGTTGAAGATGAGATAAGGATTAAGTGAAGCCATACCCGTTTTTTTGAGAGTTATACAATGATTCAAATGTAGACAGATATACAGTGGCCGCAGGTGGGCAGATAAGACATAAATAAGGGGAAGACAGGACAAGTTACGCCCTGTCCCAGAATGGAGGTGGTTCTATGCCTAATGCCCGCAGGTAAACATATCCCTGACCCCTGTGATGGATCTCATTGTCAACGAAATAAAATAACGTAAACTGGATCGTACCTTCATACTGACCAAAAGCGACGTCTACTTCATGGAACCGCTCTGCCGGTATTTCAGGCCACAGGCGATTAAGCTTTTCCGTTAGTTCGTCCCAGAGAGCCAGCAGTGCTTCTTTTGTGGTAGGACGACCTCCTTCATAAATCGCTTCGAACGTAGACCACTTACCGGTTAACATGCCATCTATACCCGGCATACCCATGGCGATCATTTCCAGTGCCAGTTCAGAAAAGGGCCGCATGCCGCCAACAGAAAAACTAAAGAGTTCCTTTTCAGGAAAGGCTTCAATGACCCGGCGGGTAAGTCTGCGATGTCCCTGCCAGTGTTCCAGCATTTCCGCTGGAGTAATAACGGCTTTCGTGCTGATGGTTTCCTGTGTCATGTCCAATATATTTTGTTGGTGAGTAATGTATGATGATACAAAGAAAATCAGGGGGAGTGACAGCCCTATGTCAGCAGCATTCCGGAATAATGAAAAAACAATGAAGCGTGCTATCCGGTTCACCCGTGCCGGCCAAAATGAGGATTTGCCTACTCATTACTCCGTCTGCCTGATTATAAATGAGTTGAGGTGTTTTTTGCAGATTCACGCCTCGGAAGCCTTTTTTGTCACAATGTGGATAACTTCAATTGTGGATAACTTTTAATATATCTCTTTCAGCTTTTTGCCGCGAGGTAAACCGCTGACTATCAGATTCGACTACCAGAGCTCGCTCATATTCTATACGTAGAGGCTATATTATATTATAGTACGCATTTTTAATAGTTTCATATTATTTATACTTTTAATCTTAGAATAGAAATATTTTTTAGCTATACTACTTATGCCTATGATGACTTTATACATGTCCTGTTACTTGTTCAGGAAGGTAGAAAAGAGGGCTTTTTCAAACATTAAAACCTTGTCCGTCAGCTAACAGCGGGTTCCTCAGGACTCATCTGTTTCAGACTATTCACGAAATCCCTATTGATGAAAAAGCTTCTAATACTCTTATGCCTGTTATTGGGTTGCGCATTTGAAATGGTGCACGCTCAGACAGTGTATGTAAATGTGCCGGATACGGTATGTATGTCGACCACCAATGCGACAGCTAATCAGCAGAAGTTCACCAGTATGAATGCCAACGTAACCGGTACCGGTATTACGGTTGTTAAAAAGGCAACGTGGAAGATCACGTCGCCTAACAACACAGACGCTGATTACGAAGTGCTCTACTCCGAGAATACAGCTGCCGACAAGCCGACCAAGCTTACGAACACGTCCATGCTGACATTGCAGTTCATTGTGCCTGGTACCTATACTTTCGACATTACCCTGACCTATACAGATGCTGGTGGTGTGGAAAGAACAGTGACAAGGACCAACAAACTGTATGCAGAGAACTGTACCATTACCACCTGTGGTGATGGCTCAGGTACAATGGCTGGGTTTTCGGAAGACTTCGGCGCACTGGCAGAAGGAGTGAACCGCAGGAATTATCCGGTAGATGGCGTGATCTCCTATAACTACCAGCCTAGCGGTCCATTATTAGAAGATAATTATGCGATTTCAAATAACCCCAGTCTCATTAAAAGTGACTGGGCCAATAAAACAGACCATACCGGCGGCTACCGTGGTGGTATGCTGGTAGCTAACTCATCCCTCACTCCCCGTCAGTTCTATAAAAAGACTGTGAGCGGTCTGTGTCGTGGCTCTGTATATAACTTCAGCGCCTGGCTGATGGACCTGAATACCGCTGCCTCCATGAATGCCTGTGGTAATTATCAATATGCAGGGGTGACCTTCAGGGTGGTAGATGCAAAGACACCTACAAGGGTACTGAACCAGTTTAACACCCGGTCATTATCCATGATGCTCGGGTCCAAAGGGCCCACCTGGCAGCGCTACGGGGGTACCTTTACGGTTCCGTCTGATGTTGACTCCGTTACTGTATTTATAATAAATAATAAACCAGGTGGTTGTGGAAACGATATCGCGATTGACGATATCGAATTTTCGTATTGTAGCCCTAACATCATCGCTGAGATCGCAGGAGATAAGGAAAGTCTGCAGGAAGTATTATGTGAAGGTGCTCCTATCACCCTGGTATCTGCTTATACGCCGACTAACTATTTCGTTGACCCGGTGTATCTGTGGGAGATGAGTGATGATGAAGGTAAGACCTGGGTACCTGTACCTTTCAGTGTGAACAATGCCAAAGAACTGGTGATCGCGGAAGGCGAACTGAAAGGCACAAGGAAAGTAGCTTCGGACTATCTCTTCCGCGCGCAGATCTATGAGAGGGGGAGTGACCAGTATACCTGTGCGTCTCCATCGTCTGAGATCAGGCTGACTATCCTCCCAATGCCGAACCTTAATCTGACGGGAAGTGAAGTGTGTGCAGGCGCGAATGTGGAACTGGAAGCTTCCGGCGGATTTGACTCCTATTCCTGGAAAGACCTGCCGGGATTTGATGGCACCAATCGTTCTATCGTTGTAGATAAAGATACCACCATTACTGTATTTGGTTATGTTAACTATGCTGATGGCCATACCTGTCAGGATGAGAATAGCATCTTCATCAGTGCGATCCGCTCTCCGATGATCGACGTCGCTGTATCCGACAGTAACGTCTGTCTGGGTGATGCGATCGACATGAGAGTGAACAGCATCCTGAATGGTTATGACATCCAGTGGTTCAGAGGTCCGGATGTAAATGGTGTAAAAGTACACATGCCTGAATTTGATGGACTGACCGAAGTAACACAGTTGCAGATCACTTCTGCTGCTGATAGTGTATACAGCGTAACCGTGAGCGATCCAATCAATGGTTGTGTGGTATCGTCCAAACCTGTTATTGTAAGGACTTCTATTACACCGACAACGACCCTGAAACCTAACCAGACCGTCTTCTGTGCCAGCTCCAACTCTACCGGTAACTTTACCGTAGAAGTAAATGCGGTGCCAGGAGCGACCGGTACCTGGAGAGTAGAAGAGATCTACGGTCCGGCAGTGACGGATGATGTAATAGATGACTATGTGAAGATCCTGCTGCCTTCAGCTGCAAGGACGAGGGTAACTATCAAGAAGCCTGGTACTTCTGTAGTACTGTCCTGGACACTTAGAAGCGGTACCAATACAACCTGTACTACCGTTGTACTGGATACACTGAGCCTGCTGACAGATCCTACCTATGCAAATGCTGGTCCGGATACAACACAGTGTGGTACAGATAATATATTTACCATGAACGCCAGCAAACCGGCTCCTGAAACAGAAGCTTACGGTCCCGCAGCAGAAAGAGGTTTATGGAAACTGGTTTCCGGTAATGCAACCATTGCTTACGATACCGCTTATAATACAACGGTCACCGCACTCGATGCACAGGGTGATATCGTCCTGACCTGGACCATTACCAACGTAGGCGGCTGCGTGGCTAACATAGATACTGTGATCCTCCATAAGATCGGCCGACCTGTCATCAGACTGGCCAGCCCTGTGGCAGGATGTACAAGCAAAGGGTTCTTTATGCTGGATACTTTGTCCACTAAAGGAACGCCTACCTTATATTCAGTGACAGCAGGCACACCTGCAATGCCAGGTTTTGTTCCGGTAACGGATCAACCACTAAGCTGGCCGCTGAAAGTAAATATTCCGGCGACAGTCCTCCCTGGTACTTATAATTTTAATCTTAGCTACAGAACAGCTAAATCAGGCTGTGATTCTACCATTCCATTTACGGTGAATGTGGAAACCGGACCTACTGCTGCTACCAGCATCTCCTCCAGCACGACTGGGGTATGTGGTAATGGTTCCGCTACGCTGACAGTGAACGGCGGCTCCCTGGGTCTGAAGGCTGATGGTGTTACACCAAATGCGGTATGGGCGTGGTACAAAGGCGGTTGCGGACAAGGTGCCCGCATCGGTACTGGTACTACGATCACGGTTCCTATGACTGCTGCTGCTACTTTCTATGTAAGAGCGGAAAGCCTGGGTACTTGTGATACGACTGCCTGTGTAAGCACTACTGTTACCTTTACGGGGATGCCGGCTACAATATATGCTGGTCCGGATCAGTCCAAATGTAACAGTGCTTCCTTCACCATGAACGCCAGTGCGGCAACACCCGGTACTGGTCTGTGGGTATTGCCGGCAGGTACTTCGGCCACTGTCACAGCTGGTCAGGCCAATAATCCGGCGGCAGTTATCAACGTGCCTGCTGGTGTAAGCGTGCAGGCGATCTGGAGAGTGTCTAATGGTACCTGTACCATCGCCGATACTGTGTTGTTGACGAATGCGGCTCCGCCTACGGTCGCCGCTGCTGGTCCTGATATGACGCAATGTAGTGTGACTGCCTTCAGAATGTCTGCCAATGCACCTGTTATCGGTACTGGTAAATGGTCGCTGCCTGCGGGAACAACTGCCACTATTCCCGTAGCGGATACCAGTAACCCGAATGCCACGATCACTGTACCGTTGGGTGTGACCGTCACTGCTACCTGGACGATCACTAATGGTCTTTGTGTATCTTCTGATGCTATAGTACTAAAGAATGTAAATGGTCCTACGCCGGCGAATGCCGGCGCTGATATCGCTCAATGCGGTAATAATAATTTCACGATGCAGGCGACTCCGGTAACAAGTGGTACTGGTACCTGGACATTACCTGCTGGTAGTGCTGGTACCATCACAGCCGGACAGGCGAATAACCCGAATGCGGTGATCACCCTCCCGGTGAACGCCAGCACCATCGCCATATGGACTACCTCAAACGGTAACTGTACCACTATAGATACAGTGCTGCTGAGCAATGGCATGGCGCCGACTACAGCTGCTGCTGGTGCTGACATGTCCCAGTGTGGTAACGGTACTTTCACATTAGGGGCCAATACGCCAGCCTTAGGCAGCGCTTCCTGGAGCGTTGTATCTTCTACACCTGCTGGTTATGTATTACCTGCTGGTACTGCAAATAATCCGGCTGCCACACTGAGCCTGCCGGCTGGTTCCGTAGTGGTATTACGCTGGACGATCTCCAACGGTGGCTGCTCCAGCACAGATGATGTGACCCTCAGTAACAGCATTGCGCCTAATCCAGCTGCCGCTGGTCCTGATCAGTCCAAATGTAATACAGCTACCTTTACCCTGGGCGCCAATAGCGCTGCTGGTGGTACAGGTAAATGGGAGGTGATCTCTCCAATAGGATTTACATTCCCGGCAGCGCAGGTAAATAATCCTGTCGCTAATATTAATATACCTGCTGGTACAACACTGGCACTGAAATGGACGATCGCCAACGGTGGTTGTACTACCAGTGATACAGTCGTGCTGACTAATAACATGCAGCCCAATATCGCGGCTGCCGGCGCTGACCAGTCCCTGTGTTCCGGCCTTGATTTCATCATGAAGGCCAACAAGCCGAATGTAACGGGTGCCATTGGTACCTGGACCGTCGTAAGTGGTACTGCTACCATCACACCTGGTCAGGAGAATATGGACACGGCTCACATTATATTACCAACTGGTGCAACTGCGGTTTTACGTTGGACGATCTCCAACGGTGGCTGTACCAGCTCAGATGATATTACTTTAACAAGCATTCCTAAACCTACAACTGCAACTGCCGGCCCTGATCAGCAACACTGTGAGAACGCAGTGTTCAACATGGTCGCCAACACACCTGTAACAGGTACCGCTTCCTGGCGTCTGCCGGCAGGAACTACTGCCAGCATCGCCGCGGGCGATATGAGTAACCCTTCAGCTACAGTGAATGTACCGGTAGGTACCGCTGTAACGCTGGCCTGGGTGATCTCTAACAGCACCTGCAACTCCGTGGATAGCATCACTCTGACTAACAGCGTGATGCCGAACGTCGCCGATGCAGGTGCTAACCAGGTACATTGTGATGATCCGATGTTCATCATGAATGCCAATAATGCTTCTCCGGCAGCAGCTATTGGTACCTGGACCATTGTAAGTGGTACAGCTACTATTGCTGATATACATAGTGCCACTACCTCCGTGAACGTACCTGCTGGTGCAACTGTCACCCTCCGCTGGTCCATCACGAACGGTTCCTGTGCAACCGCTCCGGATGATGTAGTGCTGACAAACCAGCCCGCTATCCAGGGGAATACGATCACTGCTGACCAGGTACTCTGTGCCAGCGATGTTCCTGCTACCCTCAGTGGTGGTACAATCACCGGTGGTACCGGTACTTATACCTACCAATGGCAGGTGAGCACCACAAATGCGATCACCGGCTTCATGAACGTAGCCACCAATGGTACCAACGAAACCTTCACACCACCATCTATCAGCCGCAATACCTGGTACAGAAGAGTGGTGATGTCGGGTGCCTGTACCGGTAATATCAGTAATGCTGTCATGCTGACCCTGATGAACATTCCTCCGGTAGTGATCTCCGTGCCCGGTCCGAAATCTATTGATTGTGCAGAGGCAACCGATCCCGCTACGCTGTTCGGTACCCCGGTATTCAGCCACGCACCTTATGATAATGAATCGCTGACAATCACCTACAACGATGTAACGTCGAATGTAGATGTCTGTACGAAGACCGTTACCCGTACCTGGACGGCGGTTGACCGTTGCGGTCTGGCAACCCAGGCACAACAGGTGATCACGATCACCGACAAGATCAGGCCAGTGTTCACCACGAAAGCACCGGCTAACGTTACGGTGAGCTGTGACGCCGTTCCTGCTGCTATAGACATGACGGCTACTGACAACTGTGCCGGTACGCTGACTGTTGCTCCAATCGAAGAAAGACAGGATGCGGGTGCAAGCTGCCCTAGCAACTATCTCCTGGTGCGCAAATGGATCGCCATTGATGCCTGTGGGAACAGAAGTGATACCCTGATGCAGATCATTACCGTAAGAGATATGACGCCTCCGGTATTCGCTGGTACATCTCCGGCTAATATCACAGTTGACTGTGACAAGGTGCCTGCTGGTGAGATCATGACGGCTACTGATAACTGTACGCCTGGTAGTATTATCGCTGCGCCGGTAGATACGCGTAAGGCGATCTCCAGCAGTAAGTGTGCTGACTACTACCAGATCGTCCGTACCTGGACGGCTACTGATCTTTGCGGTAACAAGACCGTACTGACGCAGACCATCACCGTACAGGATACGATCAAACCAAGATTCTCTGTCATCGTACCTGCCGCTATCACGGTAGATTGCGATCAGATCCCTGGTGTCGAAACGGTAACGGCCACTGACAACTGTACGGCTAATGTACCAGTGAAACTGACTGAAACCAGACAGAACCTCTCCACCTCCTGCCTGAACAGCTATAAACTGACCCGTACCTGGACGGCCTCCGACAATTGTGGTAATACCGCCACCATGCGACAGGTCGTAACTGTACAGGATACCACCAGGCCGACATTCGTCGTAATGCCTCCAGGTGATACCACTGTAAGCTGTGATGCTATACCTGGTGCACCGACCAACCTCAGAGCCAGCGATAACTGCGGTACCGTTAAAATAGGTTACACCCAGACCCGCGAAACTGTACAGGGTGGTTGCGCAGGTAGCTATCGCCTGATCCGTACATGGACAGCGAAAGACGCTTGTAACAATGCAACTGTTGCTCGTCAGATTATCACCGTGATGGATACAACGGCTCCTGTGATCGACAAAGCGCCTGCCGATATCACTATCAGCTGCAGCGATCAGATACCGGGTGCGGCAACACTCTATGCGGTGGATAACTGTGATGTGAACTTCCCTAAGAAAGTGAACATGGTACAGGATCCGTTCGTGGTAGATAAATGTAATGGATATACCATCATAAGAAGGTGGAACATTGCCGATGCGTGCGGTAACGCGGCCATCGAAAGAGTACAGACGATCACCGTAGAGCCTTGTCCGAAGCCAGCGCTGGAAACCAGCCTACCGGCCAACTGTTCTTCTAATACCAAATTTGCAATACGCTTAAAGAATAAAGTCACCAGACCTAAATTCGTCCTGGTGAGCGTAGTACCTGCTACAGCCGTAGCGACACCACTGGCACAGAGCAGCAACGTGTTTGACCTGAACGGTGCAACACAGGCTTCCTTCGCCGTGATCGATGGTACTACAGGTTGTTCTTCCGACACCGTTACCTACGATCTGCAGTATATCCAGAAACCGGTCGTAGAACTGGGTGACGATATCAATGTCTGCAATGGTGAATCCGTAACACTGGATGTAGGGGCTGCAAATGCTGCTTACAATATCCGCTGGTCTACAGGTGCAACTACGTCAACTATTACCGTAAATGAACCGCGTACTTATCACGTGACAGTATCTAACGACATCTGTTCTACGATAGATTCCGTGAAGCTGATCGTGAATAATCCGCCGGTGATCGATATGGCCGATACTACCATCTGTGAAGGCACAACGCTTAAACTGGGTACCAGCATTCAGGGCGCGACCTATGTATGGTCTACCGGTGAAACTTCTCCGACCATCGATGTATACATGCAGGGTACCTACACTGTAGATGTAACATTGAATGGCTGTACCACGCACGATGAAGTCGATGTAGCGGTTGCTACTGCTCCATTGATAACGCTGACAGAAGATACTGCGATCTGTCCGGGTGAATCAGCTATGCTGACCGTTGACCCTGATGGTGGTAGCGTACGCTGGAGCAATGACGACATCACGCAGTCTATCGTAGTGACAAGACCAGGCGACTACTGGGTAACGGTAACACGCAACAACTGTGTGGTAACTGATACTGTAAGAGTAACATTGAAATCAGAACTGGATATCAACATCGGACCTCAGAGAGACATTTGTGCAGGTGGCCGTGTGGTACTGAATGCGACCAATGACGACGCCGTATCCTATATGTGGAACGACGGCGATACGAATCCGATCAAAGAGGTAACACAACCTGGAAGATATACAGTCTCTGTGATGGACAGGTTCTGTTCTCAGATCACCATGGACAGCGTAGACGTGATCGTAGCGGGTATTCCGGAATTTAGCCTCGGTCGTGACACCACGCTTTGTCTCGATAATACCCTGGTACTGAAAGTCGATCCGGGTACCGGTAACAAGGTGCGCTGGACGGGTGGTACCACAGAGAGTACCGCAAACTCCTATAACGTGACCAGCACCGGCTACTACACCGTGACTGTTTACAACGATTGTGGTTCCATGTCAGACGATATCGCGGTGACCTTCAAACCTTGCGAACCCGAACCAGGATTCCCGACTGCCTTCACTCCAAACGGCGACGGTAAGAACGATGTGTTCAGACCACGTGCCAAAGGCCCGATGTATGAATATGAACTACACGTTTATAACCGTTGGGGACAAATGGTGTTCTTCTCCAAAGATGAGAAGAAAGGATGGGATGGAAGATATGTTGGACAGGTAGTGGAGAGTGGCTCTTATATCTGGGTGATCAGTTATAAGACGAAAGTAGGAGGAGCTGTGACCATTCAACAGGGACAGGTAACCGTCCTGAAATAAGAAGAAGTGTAAAGTACAATAGGCAAAAAGGCGTCCCACCATATGGCGGGGCGCCTTTTTTTATTTTATTGGTTGATCCTGAATTTCTCCGTTGCGCCAATCGTCATTCGGTTACAGGTCATGCGTAAGACACCATCCTCGGCCGACAGATAAGCCCCGTTACTGCCCCGGAAAGATACACTGCCATCGCTGTTGGATACCCAGTCAAACTGTTCCCATGGACCGATAGCGGTACGGTTACAATTAACCGGCTGTGTACCGTTCTCAGAGCATACATAGTTCCCCTGATTGCGCAGCGCTACTTTACCGCCACCAGCATCTACTACCGTGAACTGTTCCCATGACTGTGCTACGGTACGGTTACAGATCATTGGCTGGGTATTGCCTTCACTGCATACATACAGGTTATTGGCACCTTTAAGTGTGACTGTCTGCCCGATCGGGATAACCGTGCCACCAGGTATGGTTGGTGTAGGGCGTACAGCTGTCAGCGCGATCTGTCCTTTCAGCATACGGCCGCCATCGCCGGTCAGGCGCAGGTAGTAGTCCGAAGAACAGGCCGTACCATCTTCGTCAAGCGTACGGAACGCAGAACCTGCCGGTATCTGGCTGATATTTTCAGCAGTCTTGGCGATCTGGTTACCCTCATTGTACTCATCAAACATGGAGACGTAAATACCCTGGCAACCCAGTCTCACCATATTATAGAACTGCCGCCACATAAAGTCGCCATGTGCGCGTTGCCGCTCCTGCAGGTCTCCCGGCAGTACACAGGGTTGATAATCTATTCCATTCGCATTGCAATAGACCTGGTCAGGTGTATTGACATTGGTATAGAAGTAATCGGCATCATTGACATTACCGATACGACCTACCATCCATGGAGAGATCATGTTGAACGCCTTATAGGTGTTCAGGAAAGCTGGGCGTGAATCGCTCACCTCATTCAACCAGTGAGTAGGAACCCCCCCAATCACGTAACAACCCTGGTTTTTGAACCAGTTGATCACGTCCAGACATACCGCTGCTGACCAGGGATGGTTGTCATCGTTGAAACCAAAACCCCAGATGCATACTACAGGTTTACCATTCTGATAAGCGTAGGCAGTAGAGGAGGTGTAGGCGGACATTTTGTTCGTCCAGTCAGTTTTGATCTCAGACTGCATATTTGTCCAGCCACTAACATCGTACATGATGTAGAACTTGCGGCCATACGTTTCGGCCGCTGTCTTTACCTTGGCGGTAATAGCATCCCTGATGGGCCCTTCCTGTCCATTTGGATTGAAGCGTTGCAGTGCTGCGACATCAATGTTGTTTTGCTGCATCCACAGAAAGTGAGTGTTGACCGTCTGGTCAGTAAAGGAGGAGAACAGCTTTGCCGGCTGTCCGTTGTTCAGGGCCGGCCAGGCCGTCGTGTAAGTGCTGGCATAGTCCCTTACGTCAGGCCAGGACTTGATGCCATTGTTGGAGGACGACGGAGACTGACTCCAGTTCTGCGTCCAGTGCCACCAGGCATTAATAGGAGAGCCATCTCCTGTGCAGGCAAACCAGCCCTGGTAGCCAACTGTGATTTTCCCGACCACATCGCCTACCGGTGATGCCTGGGCGTTCGCCAAACTGTTTTTAGTGCCGGAGAGGGTCGCCTCATTCAGGAGGCTTTTCTTGGTACAGGCCATAGCAAAAAGGAGACTGATCGCTACGAGTACACGATTGCTGATTTTCATAGTATGTGTGTTTTGTTCGGAATGTTCCGGTAATGGATTTTGAGAACGAGGGTTTAAAAGATTTTAATGAAAGTATATGGCTACAACGTGAACGATGGAATACTATGATGCGAATACTTTAACGGTGGCAGCTGAGAGATTATTGTAAGCGGAATAAATTACTGCCGATCGCACTGCCGCACTGCCGATATGGAACTGCACATTGTAAGCGGTTTCCTTCACATTCATTTAACCCCGGGTTAACATTCTGGCAATATGTGTAAAAGATATTGTGTCCACAAATCTATCGAACCCATATGAAGCTTAACTCATTTATGCCAGGTATCAGTCCGCTGCTGGCTGCGGTACTGCTGACCGGCTGTAGTAACAATGACAATCCGTCCACACCTGAATCCGGACTGGCCATTAAGACACAATCTGTTACACCTTCCCTTGTAAAAGCCCTTTCAGGTTTTGACAACCTGAAGATCTATCCACTGATCAGTAGTGATGATACATTGTCTGGCTCTCCCGCCTTCAGGTATGGTGCACAGCCGGATGGCGCAGGTATGATCAAAAATCCTAACGGTGAAGGGTACGTGATGATCACGAATCATGAGATCCTGTTCTCCGTATCACGCGTATTCCTGGATGGCAACCTCAAACCAGTGAAAGGTGAATACATTGTAGACGCCGAAGGCGGCGCCATGCGTCTTTGCTCAGCTACCATGACCACCATGGAAGAGCACGGCTTCGGTCCTATGTTCCTGACTGCCGGTGAGACCGATGGTGAATCCATGATCCATGCGATCAATCCAATGAGCTCCGCCGATATAAGGAAATCCAACCGGACGATTCCTGCATTGGGTAAATGCAGTGCAGAGAATGCAGTGCCGTTGTCTAAGAATGCCTTCCCCGGTAAGACCGCTATCTTCATCGGTGAAGATGAAAGCAGCCGCCAGGGCTTAGGTCAGGTGAATCTCTACCTGAGTAATAAAGTAGGTGATCTGCAGAATGGCCAGCTGTATATGCTGCGACGTGTAGACCAGAACATTGTAGAGACGGACATGGAAGTAGGCAAATCCTATGACGTGGAATTTGTTACCTATGATGATGTAGTGACCAGCACTGGCGCTGAACTGGCTGCGCAGACCGTTGCAAAGAAAGCGATCCAGTTTGCCCGTGTGGAAGACCTGGATTATGGTAAAGGTTCTGTAGATGCTAACCGCAAACTGTATTTCACGGCTACTGGTGTGAGCCAGTCCGACAAGAAAACGCCTGTTGCCGGTCTGACTATGTGGGGCCGTGTATACGAGCTGGTACTGGATGCGGCTAATCCGCTGAAAGGTAAGCTGACGCCGCTGGTAGATGGTAACGTCGATCCGGGTAACAGCCTGGTGAATCCTGACAATGTATGTGTGACTGAACACTATGTATACATTCAGGAAGATGGGGACTCTTACTATGCGGAGAACAAGCATGACGGTCGTATCTGGCAGTACAACATCGCTACCAAAGCGCTGAAGCCAATGCTGGAAATGGATCACCGCAGGAATGAAGCTGCATTCAATAATAAATACAATCCAGCTAATGATACCCGTCTCGGCTCATGGGAATACGGTGCAATGTATGATATCTCTGACCTGATCGGTAAGCCCAATACATTTGTAGTGAATATTCACCCGCATACCTGGACTGACAGCAAGTTTGCTAACGCTGATGGTAGCGGACTGACCACTAACAAGGAAGGCGGCCAGACAGTGATCATCACTGGTATTGAGAAATAAACCGTCGAAGCCACTGTTTTTATAGTTAAGTTTCCCTCTTCACCGGGGGAAACTTTTTCATTACAGCATCACATGAAGATCAGGAATTGTTTACTGGTAGCCATCGCAGGAATAACCTCCTGGATAGCATGTACGAATACCCATACATCCGCAGCAGATTTTGATAAGACCATTCACCAATGGCTGACCATACATATCGATTCACTGGAAGCAGGAGCGGAGCGCCTGCGGGCCCTGGCTGCCGCACGCGCACCAGAGCAGGAGCTGCGTAATGCCTTTAAGGAGTGCAGGCGGTCATTCAAACAGCTGGAGTGGTTCAGCGTGTACTATGCGCCCGCTACTTCCCGCCAGCTCAACGGCCCGCCATTACCAGAGATCGAAGTAGAGGAGAATAAACGCTCAGATCCCACGGGACTGCAGGTAATGGAGGAGATGTTATTCCCTTATGATACAGCTGTATCGGCCGATCTGCTGAAAGAGGCGAGGGGACTGATCTCCAGTCTGATCCCTTTAAGACATACCATCGAAAATACCCGCTTCGATACCGCCCACGTTTTTGATGCCTGTAAGATGGAGGTCTTCCGTACAGAAGCATTAGGCATCAGCGGCTTCGATACACCCTTATCCGGTTGGGGAATAGAAGAAACCGGGGTGGCCCTGCGTGCAGTAAAGGATATAATGGCCCTGACGGGCGCACCTGATACGCTGTTGTCCCGTTTCGACAAGACGATCGCTGTGACAGAAAAAACTGTACCGGCAGGCACCTTTGACTACGCAGCATTCATGGCAGAACAGCTGAATCCATTATCTGCTGCTATGACCGACTGGTTTTATGCCGCCGGACTGCCGCCCATTAAGTACCCACAGGCACTGAAGAACACGGCCCGTACGTTGTTTGACAGCAGCGCTTTCAATACCGCCTATTTTGTACATAATGCAGATGCGATACCTACACCTCAAAAGGTAGCCCTGGGTAAAATGCTCTTCTATGACAACAGACTGGCAGGTAACGGTCAGCGTAACTGCAGCAGCTGCCACCAGCCTGAGAAGGCATTTACCGACGGACTGCCTAAGAACGTGGCACTCGATGGTTCTTCCCGCGTATTACGCAATACGCCAACGCTACTTTATGCAGGCCTGCAACAGGCACAGTTCTACGACATGCGCTCTCCTACATTGGAAAATCAGGTGCTCGATGTCTTACATAACGAAGCAGAGATGCATTCTTCCCCCGAAAGCGTAGCCTCCTGGCTCAATAGTGACAGTGTCCTGAAATCACAATTTAAGGCCGCTTTTCCGGACATGCAGGATACTATACTACCCAGGCACGTGATGCGGGCGATCGCGGCTTATATAAGAGAATTACACCCTTTCCGTTCTGATTTCGACCGGTATATGCGCGGAGATGCGACGGCACTGACGACCACACAAAAGAAAGGCTTGAACCTGTTTATGGGAAAAGCCCGTTGTGCTACCTGCCACTTTATGCCATTGTTCAATGGCACCGGGGCTCCTTCCTTTGCTACGTCAGAGTCAGAAGTGCTGGGCGTATTAAGATCGCCAGGGATAGCGGAACTCGACCCCGACATGGGCAGATATACACATACCCAGCTGGATGAGCTGAAATATGCCTTTAAGACACCGACATTACGGAATATCGGTCTGACAGCCCCCTACATGCATAACGGCGCCTACAGGACACTGGAGGAAGTGATGACCTTCTATAACAAAGGCGGCGCTGCCGGTTATGGCATTACTTTGCCAGGGCAGACCCTGTCAGCAGATTCGCTGCGGTTATCAGCGGAAGAAATGAAAAGCATAGTAGCATTTATGGAAGCACTGACGGATAAATAAAAGAGCCCTGGGAACAGGGCTCTAACATATAGATTAACGTAAACAGATAGTTGAATATTTTTATCTGAAATAGCTTTGTATTTGGCTGAAAGGATGCCGCCGTAACGGCTTTCCGGACAGCAAATGTATATGTTCTTACCATGCTGGTCAATCACCTAAATCGGGGAGTAGCAGACAGCTCTCCACGATAACTGAACGACTACACCAGCCGCTGATTAATAGCCAGTGCAACCGCTTCTGTCAGCGACGCCACCCGTAACTTCTCATAGATCTTTTTCACATGACTTCTCACCGTCTCATAGCTGATGCTCAGCTCTGACGCAATCATTTTATAACTCATACCATTCACCACACAGGTCAGCACTTCCTTTTCCCTGGCAGTCAGGTTATAGTTATCGTTGCTCGGTTCCGGTTTCTGTATAGCCGATTTTTGTAACAGATTCAGTACCCGGCGTGCAATGGAAGGACTCATGGGGGAACCGCCGGTTTGCAGTTCCTGTATGGCATCTGTCAGTCGTGTATCCAGGTCGTCTTTCAGAATATAACCGGAGGCACCGGCGCAAATAGAGTCAAAGACCCTGTCATCGTCTTCAAAGGCCGTCTGCACCAATATCTGTACATGCGGCAATTCGTTTTTCAGGAGTCTGATCGCCTCAATACCATTCACCTCCGGCATCTCTATGTCCAGCAGCACGATCCCGGCGTCACAGTCCCGGACATCGTCCACACAGCTGCGGGCATCGCTGAACACACCCGCCACGGCTATAGAAGGGGCGGTACGCAATAGCTGACAGATGTTGTCGCGGATATCCTGGTTGTCGTCAAAGATGGCAACGCGTATACTCATGGTTTGTTTTTTTGTAATTACCCTGGTTAATCAGGTAAGATCACCCGTGTCCGGTCATTCCTGCACCAAACCATATACATCCCTGTTTTCCTGCAGCTGCAGTTGAACCTTAATATGGGAAAAAGCCCGCTTTGCACTCCTCAGCGTATTGAAAAGTTGTCTGTTACTTGCGCTTTAATGGTTTGGGTTAACATGATCATTGTTACCGGCACTGGTAAGTTTTTCTCATGACAGGTTTTAACACTGTTGACTTTGTTGTGTGATCAAAATTACGCGTTTAATAATATTAAATTGTAACCAGTTGCTCATTTTTTCAGTATAATAAGGTAATTTTTTATACGTGTTGTAACACGTGGTTTTTCGTCATCTTCGTCTGGAACGGATTTCCGCTTGTTTTTGTTACACAGAATCGTTTAATATTGAGTAGACTTTAACATAAAAAATGAGTAATATCCTGATCGTCACGCTGGAGATGGAAGAAGTGTATCAACGACATTTTAATGAACTGCGTACACGTTACTTTCCCGCTCACGCCAATTACCTGGATGCACATATTACGTTGTTTCATCATTTACCCGCGGCGGAGCCGGCTATTACAGCCGCGTTGGAAGCAGCTGCACAGAGACAGCCGTTAATGCTGACGGTAGCAGGGATCGTACATTTTGGGAACGGAGTAGCCTACAGACTGGTATCTGACGCATTACAGACAATGCACAGCCGTCTGCAGCAAACTTTTGAGCCCTGGCTGATCCGACAGGACAAGCAACCGCTGCGCCCACATATAACTGTGCAGAATAAAGTGACGGACTTCAAGGCGAGACAATTACATGAAACATTGTCTGCAACGTTTACGCCTTTTGAAATGAAAGCCGTGGGATTAAAGACCTGGCGTTATCTGCACGGCCCATGGAAAGCGGAACAGTACTTTGCATTCGATGCGTTGGCCGAATAGCAGGGGCCTTACGTGAAAAATGCCCGTATAAAGTATAAACCTTATACGGGCGATATTATTTACGCAGTGGCATGCAGGAGGGAAAGCATCTTCTGTGCATGTGCCGCCCCGTTAAGGAAACCTCTGAAAGAAGCGGCGATCTTTCCGTCCAGTCCTACCAGGAACGTTTCACGACCTGTCAGGAACAATACATTCCTGATACCAAACTGTTTCAGTACCTTGTTACCCGGGTCGCTTAACAGTGTAAAGGGTAGACGGTGATGCTTTTTAAAAGCATGATGACTCTCTACGCTGCCCGCGTTGATGCCGATCACTTCTACTCCCTCATCTGTAAAATCTGCATAGCTATCCCGGAATGAACAGGCTTCTTTCGTGCAGACTGCACTTTCATCCTTCGGATAAAAGTAGATCACCAGTTTTTTCTTACCTATATAATCACGGATGTTCACTGTCTTGCCATCCTGGTCCTGTAATGTAAAATCAGGAATACGGTCGCCTATACCTAATGTATTTGCCATTGCTGTTTGTTTTACGTTGTTTGTAAATGGTACAGCAAAGCTACCTGACCCATCGCAGAAAGATTTTAACCCAGGTTAATTTTCGGCTTTTGCCAGGTAATTATCTATCGCTTGTCCGATTTCCTTTGTTTCCGGTGTTTCATTGTCTGTTCCATCTTCAAACCAGTGGTTCGCTCCTTCATTGTCCTGCTTCAGGAAAAGAACGATGGTCCTGCCGGGTAACGCTACCTTAAAACGACGTTTGTCAGACTGTTCAACGGTTAACTGACTGTCTTTGTGATCAATGGTGAAAGTACTCATGTTGACTTGTTTTATGATGAGTGGTACAATCATTATGCCTGTTTCATCCTACTGTTATGAGGGGACCGTATCTTTGCCGACATCTAAACATTACTTATGACCAGGATCTTACTCGCACTGACGCTGATGCTCGGCTATGCCGGCGCGGCTTCAGCACAGGAGCTGTACATGCCCCGCAATGTTAAAAAAGCCTACGAAAATAAAACACGTGCCAGGAACGGCCTTCCCGGAGAACGTTACTGGCAGAACAAAGGCCGCTATGATATACAGCTGAAAGTAAACGCGCCCTCCGGTGTGGTGTATGGTGCTGAAAATGTCCGTTATATCAACAACAGCCCCGACACCCTGAAAAGGCTTGTTATCCGCCTGATCTGTAACCTCCACAAGGTGAATGCGCCCCGGTCCGGATATGTAAGCCGCGATTTCCTTACGGAAGGGGTTACCATTGACACGTTCCTGGTCAATGGTACAAATGTGCCTTTTGACAATGATATTGCGACCGTTGGTATGGTAAACCTGCCAAAGGCGCTGAATGCAAAGGACAGCCTGGACCTTCATATCAGCTGGCACTACACCCTCTCTCAGCAGAGTGGCAG
Source organism: Chitinophaga agri (assembly GCF_010093065.1). Taxonomy (NCBI): domain Bacteria; kingdom Pseudomonadati; phylum Bacteroidota; class Chitinophagia; order Chitinophagales; family Chitinophagaceae; genus Chitinophaga; species Chitinophaga agri. Next base: position 742,236 of record NZ_CP048113.1, read on the forward strand.
GGAAGGTAAGATCGATAGCTCCACCTTCTTCCTCGCGTACGCTTACCCGCGTGTATCCGTATATGATGATTATAACGGCTGGGACCAGATCGAACATATGGACAGGGTTGAGTTTTACAGCGATTTTAATGACTATAACGTAGCTGTGACGGTGCCCGGGAACTATGTAGTATGGGGTACCGGCGTACTGCAGAATGCAGCAGCCGTTTTACAGCCGGCAATCGCCAAACGCCTGAATGATTCCTATACATCCGACCAGCTGATACATATTGCCAGCAAGGAAGAAATGCGCGCGGGTAAGATTACACAACAGAATGACTGGAATACCTGGAAGTTCACCGCTTCAAACATCGCTGATGTAACCTTCGGTACCAGCAGCCATTATGTATGGGACGCCGCGAGCGTAGTGGTAGATAGCACTACTGGCAGACGTGCCAGTGTTCAGGCTGCTTATGACGATGCTGCCGCCGACTTTCATCATTCTGTGGATTTTTCACGCTACGCACTGGGATGGTTCTCCCGCAACTGGCCTGGTATCCCTTATCCCTTCCCGACAATGACCGCCTTCCAGGGGTATGCCGATATGGAATATCCGATGATGGTCAATGATGCGACCCTGGGTGACCAGTTAGGTTTCGCACAACTGGTACAGGACCACGAGATCGCACATACGTATTTCCCTTTCTACATGGGCATCAACGAAAGCCGTTATGCCTTTATGGATGAAGGCTGGGCAACCACCTTCGAATACCTCATCGGTATTGCAGAGAAAGGGAAGGAAGCGGCAGACAACTTCTATAAGTCATTCCGTGTAAAATATTACATCAGTGATCCTTCCGGCGAAGAAGATCAGCCCATCATTTCTCAGTCGCACCAGGTAAGTGGCGCCGGTTACGGCAATAATGCCTACGGTAAGCCTTCCCTGGCGTATCTGGCCCTGAAAGACATGCTGGGAGATGTGGTGTTTAAAAAGTCGCTGCACGCCTACATGAACAACTGGAACGGTAAACATCCGACGCCATGGGACTTCTTCAATTCCATGAATACCGCTTCCGGTCAGGACCTCAACTGGTTCTGGAATAACTGGTTCTTCAGCAATAATTATATTGACCTGGAACTGGTAAGTGTAAAAGCTAAAAAAGACAACGCAGCAATAGCGATTGCCAATAACGGCGGATTTGCCATTCCATTTGATGTGGTGGTGACCTTTGAAGATGGTACGACAAAATCCGTACATCAGACGCCTGCTGTATGGAAGAACGGTATTAAGAATATCACGGTAAATGTGCCTGTCAATAAAGCTATCGCCTCCGTAAAACTGGACGGTGTGATCTACATGGATTACACACCTGTAAATAATGTATGGAAAAAATAAAGCAGACTATTCCTGTGCAGACTGGTACGCTTTAGGTGTAGTACCTTCCAGTTTCCGGAATACCCTGATAAAATAGTTCACATCAGTAAAGCCGCAGAGTTTACTTACATCATAGATGGAGTGCTGCGGCTTTGCTAATAGCTCTTTCGCCAGCTTTATCCGCTCATTGTTGACATACTCCAGCGGCGTGATGCCAAACTGCTCCCTGAACCATTTAAAGAACAGGTTCCTGCTCAGATAAGCCTTCCTGCTCAGTGCATCCACCGCTATTTTTTCCGTCAGATGCTCCCTGATATATTTTAGCACGAAATTCAGCCGGTTGCCATTACTATCAGCAATACTGCCTTCAACCGCCTGTCCCAGCTGCTGGCTTTGCAGTAACCGGATCAGCAGTTCCTTTAGCTGCAGATCTGCATAGATGTTCTTTGACCGGTCCTCACTCGTACAGATCCGGATCAGTTTATTGATCAGTTCAGTAACCTCATGATTATTCTCAAAGTGATACCGCTGGAAGGAGAGCTGCCAGTTCTGGCGTCCTTCTCCGCTGTTATAGTAGTTGTTCAGATAGTCCACCGTTTCCCGGATATAAATATCATCGATGGCCAGCGCGATACACTGCGTAGGATTATCAACGGTTGCCTCCGGGAAATCAATGATCATGGTCTCGTGTGGTGGCACAATAACAGTTTCACCCGGGAGGTAATCAAAAGAAGGTTTATCGGAAAGATGCATCACTTTTTTACCCCTGATCATACTGGTGATCACCAGGTCATTAAAAGTGAGCGGCACGTGGTAGGCCTGCTCATAACTTTCGAAGATATTCAGTTCACAACTCCGCAGATTGAACACACGCCTGTTCTCTACCAGTGTTTGCAACTCACGTGGGACCGTAAGGTCTATTTTCTGCAAATAATTTTTTACTTGCATAGGAATAATCTGTTTACTATTAACAAGTTAACCAAATTTTACTCCTTCTCAAAATTAAGGTACGATCGTGCTATAAATAAGTACAAAAATATCCGCGTCTTGTGGTGAGTTCATGATCTTAGCAGTATTATTTCACGTTAAACCAAATTCCACTATTATGAGCATTGCAACATCTGCTGCCCCTTCGTCAACCCTGGCAGCACGCCCTGAATTTAAATCAAGGTATGATCACTTCATAAACGGTGAATGGGTGCCACCATCCAGCGGTGAATATTTCGATAACATTTCTCCAATAGATGGTAAAGTATTTACCCAGGCTGCACGGGGAAATGCTGCGGATATTGACAAAGCCATAGATGCGGCGCATGCCGCTTTTGCCTCCTGGGGTAAAACAGCCGCTTCCTACCGGAGTAACCTCCTGCTGAAAATTGCACAGATCGTGGAAGATAACCTGGACTACCTGGCTGTTGTCGAGACAATAGATAATGGTAAGCCACTGAGAGAGACCAAAGCGGCCGATCTGCCTTTGGTAATAGATCATTTCCGCTACTTCGCCGGCGTTATCCGCAGTGAAGAAGGGACTATCAGTGAACATGATGAAAATACCGTCAGCATCAACCTGCACGAGCCGATCGGCGTGGTCGGTCAGATCATTCCATGGAACTTCCCCCTGCTGATGGCTACCTGGAAGATCGCGCCTGCACTGGCTGCCGGCTGCTGCGTAGTGGTGAAACCAGCTGAACAAACGCCGACCAGCATTATGGTGCTCATGGAACTTATCGGACACGTATTACCGAAAGGTGTCCTCAATATAGTGACTGGTTTTGGTGTGGAAGCTGGTAAACCACTGGCATCTTCGCCAAAGGTGCAGAAAGTCGCTTTTACCGGCGAAACAACTACCGGCAGACTCATTATGCAGTATGCCTCTGAAAATCTGATTCCTGTTACGATGGAACTGGGTGGTAAGAGCCCGAACATCTTCTTCGAAAGCGTTGCTGACGCTGATGATGATTTCTTTGATAAAGCGGTGGAGGGTGCCGTGCTTTTTGCGCTCAACCAGGGAGAAGTATGTACCTGTCCCAGCCGTATTCTCGTACACGAGCATATTTACGACCGTTTCATGGAACGTGTCATAGAACGTACCAAGGCGATCAAAATGGGTAATCCGCTCGATGCCACTGTCATGATGGGGGCACAGGCGTCAGAAGACCAGTACCAGAAGATCCTTAGTTACCTTGATATCGGTAAACAGGAAGGGGCGGAGGTACTCGTTGGTGGAGCTGCCTATCAGCAGAACGGTGGTCTGGAAAACGGATATTATATCCAACCGACCCTGCTGAAGGGACACAATAAGATGCGGGTATTCCAGGAAGAGATCTTCGGCCCCGTTGCCTGCGTAACCACTTTTAAATCCACTGAAGAAGCAGTAGCTATCGCCAATGACACCCTCTATGGTCTGGGTGCCGGTGTATGGACGAGAGATGCGCATGAGCTCTATCAGATACCCCGTGCCATTCAGGCCGGCAGGGTGTGGGTGAACTGCTACCATGCGTATCCCGCACACGCGCCATTTGGTGGATATAAGAAGTCTGGTTTTGGCAGGGAAACGCATAAGATGATGCTGAATCACTACCGGCAGACGAAAAACATGCTGATCTCCTACGGGAAACAGAAATTAGGATTCTTTTAGTGCAATTCCTGATCAACCATACTATTCTGATGATCTTTCGAATCATAGCAACCGACGAAGCCATATCCTTGATCAATGAGCTCCGTCACAAGCACGGCCCCCTGATGTTTCACCAGAGTGGGGGCTGTTGTGACGGCTCACAACCGATGTGCTTCCCGGACGGGGAATTTAAAGTAGGCGCATCGGACATATGTCTCGGCGAGGTCGCCGGATGTAAGTTTTATATGAGCGCGGACCAGTTTGAATATTGGAAGCATACGCAGCTGACCCTGGACGTAATTAAGGGGCGTGGTAGCAGCTTTTCACTGGAAATCCCGCTAGGAGTGCGGTTTCATATAAGATCAAGAGTATTCAGCGAAGAAGAAATAGCTGAATTATCCAGAACCGCAAATTGAATGAGGAATTAGGAATTGGGAATTGTTCAGCAAGCCGTTGCATATACTGATCCTGGCAGTTTTATAATCACGCCCGGACCGCACATAGCAATGAGATGCTATCAGGGGCTGAAGGCTAACCAATTCCTAATTCCTGATTTCCTGATTATTTTATGGTATTGGGGATTTCTCAAAACGGATGGCCTTCAGGTCAAATCCTCCCGTTTCGGCGGATAACCGGACGGTTTGGCGGCCATTCCTGACGGGTATGTTACGCAATGTATAGGTTTGCCATGCACCATCCTTCTGCTCTTTCGCAGGAATAACCGTCACTTTGCCGACCGGTTTACCCTCAATGCTGATCGCCAGTTTACCTGGCGTCTTACCCGGCGCCGCTATGATAGCGATGTTGTATTTACCCTTCTGTAATACGCTCACCGTGTATTGCATCCACTCGCCGGTCGCAATATCTGTCACATAATAACTGTCCGTCTCCTTCGCATCTGCTTTAATGTCAACACCATCATTGCGATATACCCGGCCACTGTTGCCACCCACCCATTTGGGATTTGTCGTGCGGTAATTAGCCGTATCGGTATCGAAGTAGGCGGCACGTAAGGCGCCCAGGTCATAATCCACTGCCTTGATCTCCGCTTTATTGTTGATCGCATTCGCTTTAAAGGGTAGCGTCTTGCTGCTGAACGGCTGACGGATCATCGCGTCAATCACATCACGATGCAGGATGTTGCGGTTAATATTGGCATCCCGCGCTACCTGCATCAGCCCTTCATAGGCAATATCCGCAGAAGGCGCGGCCGCTTTACCGCTGATATAATCAATAACGCGCATGTATTTTTCGTTGGATTTTATCTCCAGCGGATTATTCGCGCCCAGTTTCTTCAATGGCCACCAGGACCATCCGATATTGTTCTTTTCAAAAAGGCGGATGGCTTCAGTGAACCATACATTCGAGTTTTCGCCTGTTTCACCCAGCCACACAGGGATGTGGTATCGCTGCCGGAAGTCCAGGAAGTGCTGGATAGATCTGGCGTCATTCAGGTTCCAGTATTTGTGGAAGCTCAGGACCATGTTTTTATCCCACGGCGGCAGGATGCCATTATAGTTATTGCCCCAGCCATTTCCTTCAATGATGATGATATGGCGGTCGTCTACTTCGCGGATCGCTTTGGTTATATCCTGCATCAGTTGTTTCAGCAGCACATTATTCTGCTCCTTCAGTCCGTTCTTGTCATTATCCGGGTCTTCAAAGCCATAATTGGGCTCATTCAGAATATCATACGCGCCGATATAGGGCTCTTTTGCATAACGTTCCGCCAGTTTCCTCCAGAGGGCGATCGTTTTCAGGCGATCGGCCTCATTTTGCCACAAGGAAGGCTTTGTACCGTCACGGTCGGAGATGTTCAGGTCATTGCCTTGTCCACCGGGAGCTGCATGCAGGTCCAGGATCAGGTACATCTGGTTGGCCTTACACCACGAAAGCAAACTATCCGTTAGTACAAACCCTTTTTCAAGCCAGGTGTTTTGTCCGGCTACAGGCTCTTTGTCTGACGGTAACGTATACAGGTTAAAGTGCATGGGTAAACGAACAGAATTGAACCCCCAGGCTCTCATGGAGTCGATATCGGCTTTGGTAGTATGATTGTCCAGCCAGGCATCGTAGAACTCCTGTGTCTTTTCGCGGCCTATGATACTTTCGATACCCGCCCGGATCTTATGTTGCTGACCCTGACCATTTACGCGCAGCATATAGCCTTCCTGCAGCATCCAGCCTCCGAGGCCAATGCCACGTAACAATACATTTTCCCCTTTTTGGTTGACGATCTTTGTGTCCTGTGCTTTCAGGAATCCCTGGCTCCAGCTTTGTAATGGGTGCAGGCTCATAGAAGAGAGTAGCAATAGCGAGACGCTTTTGAGTAGTTTCATAACAAATTATTGGGCTAAAATTGACTGGTAGTCAAAATAGGGATTTATGGCAAGAAAAGGAAACAATATATACCTCTTCAACGGTATTCTATCCGAAGGAACTGAAACTGTTGAATAAGAAGTATACTATCTGAGAAAACCCGGTCAACAGTCTTTTTATAATCCTTTTTGTTTTATTATATTATATTGGTTGTATGAAAATAAGAGCCATTATTACCGGTGCTACAGGGATGGTAGGTGAGGGTGTGTTGCTGAAGTGCCTGGAAAGCGCTGATGTTGAATCCGTGTTGGTCATCAATCGGAAGCCCTGCGGTGTGACACATCCTAAGTTAAAAGAGATCATTCACAAGGATTTTATGAATGTGGAACCTATCCGTAGTCAGCTGAGTAACTACAACGCCTGTTATTTTTGCCTGGGCGTATCGTCGGTAGGGATGGATAAGGATACCTATTACCAGATGACGTACACGCTGACCATGCATGTCGCCCGTGTATTGAGTGAGCTGAATACTGATATGACCTTCTGTTACGTTTCCGGTGGCGGGACAGACTCCACGGAGAAGGGAAGACAACACTGGGCGAGAGTGAAAGGGAAGACGGAGAATGATCTCATGCAATTGCCGTTTAAGGCAGTGTATGCATTTAGACCTGGGTTTATTAAGAAGGTAAAGGGGCAGAAAAATGTGCATCCTTTTTATAGGTATATTAACTGGGTATTTCCGGTTGGCCGGTTGATATACGCTCCCGCGTTTTGTAAGATGGAAGAGTTGGCGCGTGCGATGATGCAGGTGACGTTAAGGGGGTATGAAAAAAACGTGCTGGAGGGGAGGGATATTATTGAGATGGGGAAGGAGGTATAGGGCTGTGATCATAACCATAACTAGTCGCCCCGGCGAAGGATACACAATGTCGGGCCAGGTTCGGTTATTATTTTAAGCAGATAAAAGATGGAATATGAAAGAAGAGCTATTAAATGATTTAGTTGCTTTTATACATCAGCAATCAAGGCATTTTGATATTCCGGTTACGACAGGCACTTCAATAGAGAATGATCTTGGTATAACCGGTGATGATGGTGAGGACTTCATAATACAGTTTAGCAAAAAGTACAGTGTAGATATTAGTAGTTTTCATTTCACGAAATATTTCTATCCTGAACCATCTATGTTGCTTATACCAAAGGAAATTAAGATTTTAACCGTAGGTGATCTTATGAAAGCTATAGCGGCGCGGAGATTAGATGATGATGTGATTAACGGATAAATCAATAACGGCTGAAGATTCGCCTGCTGTTTGGCCATGAATATACCATACCTGTCAATGATCACATCGAAGGACAAACGTATAAAGTCAATATAAAGAAACCGATCGTGCTTTTATGTGAGCAGGACTTCTTTCACGGTGTCCCTCCCTGGCAGATCCTTCGCAACAACAATGATCTTACCTCCTACAGGCAATGATGCCGCCTTATAACGCCACTCTATCCCGTTCCAGCCTAACTCCGCCCTGCCACTCTCTTTGATCACGCCGTCCGCATCCAGTACCTTTACTTCGACTTTCGCTACGCGGAATTCATCTTTCGCCGTTACCACCACATCATTCTCTTCCAGCCTGATATTCTGTACTTCCGGAGAACGATAGGCATCTTTCACCGCCATATTATAGGCATTCTGACCAGGACCGGCCATAGATGCATAATATTCCTTTACTGCAGGATCTTCCATCATTGCCTGCGCCAGAGAGGAGGCAATGATCATTCTCTTCCTGGCTGCCAGCTGTTTTTGAGTCGGTTTTTTAGTAGACGGGCCGCGTTTCTTCGCCATAATGATCTGCCCGTTCCTTTCATAGATAGTGAGTTGTCTGCCGATAGTACCCCGGACAAACTGCATGAGGATGTTATCCTTAATAATTGCCATAATAGGTCATTTTGAGATTGTTACGACAAAGGTAAGCCGTTCGGCCGCTGTCCCAATGCATTGTGTAATAAATAGGTTGTTTACAGGTCACTTCAATATCTAGCTGATATAATAGTGACCTGTATCTGACCTGTTTATAACCGGAAGTATCAGCATCTTAATGCTACCTAAGAGATGAAGGAACTATATGCGAAGTGGTAGACATACTATTTTGGGGCTTGTTAACTTTGAATTAACTATATTGTAGAAAATAACTCGTTACTTCGTGACTGTTACCATATCATGGAGAGGGTCCTATGAAACCGCTACATTGATAACCGCACTGTTAATCCGTTTTCCCCCTAATGGCTACTATTTTTTAATTGTTATCCCAATCTGCCACTTTTTATGCAGTCGAGATTTGCTATGTTTTTATCGCGCACGCAGATATTACGCGTGGTTATGTACCTATTCTTAGCAACAACGTATAACGTGTCGCTTATTAGGGCACAGAATCGTCCTGCTAATACTATCAGACCCTCAGCCAGACCAGCGGCATTGTCCCCTGGCTACAGATCCGCGCTTGTGAACCGTATACGTACCTGGACACCAGCCGCTCCGGCTACTGATACGGGATGGGTGACCGCCACTACCAGAACAGCAGTGGAGGTACGTATGCAGACACAGTATTTTGACGGATTAGGACGTTTGTTGCAGACAGTCGGCCGGCAGCATAGCCCTGGAGGAAAAGATGTCGTATCTCCGGCGTTGTATGATGCTTTCGGAAGAGAGCAGTTTAGCTATCTGCCCTATGCACAGCAGACAGGGATCAGCAATGGGGCATTTAAGACGACCCCTTTCCCTGCACAGAGCGCCTATTATAAGGATAGGGCGCTGTCTCCTGGTGTAGGAAGTGATAGTATTTATTACACCCAGACGCGTTATGACGCTTCTCCATTGAACAGGGTAACACATGCCTGGGCACCGGGTAATGCCTGGGCAAAAGAAGGTGGAAGCCGGCCGGTGATGCAGCGTTATCAGGTCAATACTGTCGCTGATTCTGTAAGATGCTGGACGATGCCAGTGACGGGACAGATACCTGTCAGCGTCCGTATATACAGCGCAGGGACCCTGTTAAAAGATGTGGTCATCAGCGAAGCCGGTGTACAGCGTATAACTTACCATGATAAGGCAGGACGTGTTGTATTGTATCGATCACAGCTGGCCGCCAATCCCGGTACCGGGCATATGGGATGGTTATCTACCTATTACGTGTATGACGATGCCGGTATGCTACGTGCGGTGATACCGCCCAAAGCGGTCGATCTTATAAAAGGCAGCTGGACCGTTCCGGAAGTGGCTGCCACTGAACTGTGTTTCCTATACCGCTATGACGGTGAATTACGGACGATCGTACAGAAAGTACCGGGGGCAGATAGTATCGAAATGGTCTATGATAAGCGCGACAGGATCGTGGCCCGCAGAGATGGAGTTATGAAGGCGATGGGGCAATGGTATGCCATCTCATATGATCAGCTCAACAGGGAACGAAAGACGGCCCTGATCAATCTTCCTGATAGCAGGGCGCAATTGCAGATGCGTGTCGATCAGCTGATACCCGGATCGCAGGATATCCTGTCGCTGGTTGCTGCCACTCAGACAAGAATACTGACGAATACCTTTTACGATGATTATAATTTCCCCGGTAAACAATCTTATCTCGTTGCAGATATCAATAAAGTGAAGGCAGGCGGCAATTCCTATCCGGTGTTGCTACCCTCCGTTGCCAGCCAGATGACGAAAGGCCTGATGACGGGGAGGAGCGTGCGGGTCGAAGCGACTGAGCAGTTCATTACGGCTACATTTTATTACGATGCGAAAGGAAGAGTGACGCAGGTGCTGGCTAATAATATGGCTGGAGGTAACGATGTTATTACCACCCTGTATGATTTCAGCGGAAAGATATTAAGCACTTACCAGCGGCATACAAATCCGAGAAGTGTATTGACACCACAGACTACCATCCTGACCACATTCGCCTATGATGCCCTGGGGAGGGTAGACTCGGTAGGGAAGCGTATCAATGATGATCCTGCCACGCAGCACACCATCGCTGTAAATGTCTATGATGAAAATGGCAGGTTACGTACGAAGCGGCTTGAAGTCACCGGCGCCAATGCGCAGTTGGAAACATTGCAGTATGTGTATAATATTCGCGGATGGCTGAAGTCCGTCAACGGGACATTCGTCAATACCTCCGGTTCGACTTCCAACTGGTTCGGACAGGAGTATAGCTATGAGTATGGTTTTGACAGTAGTGAGTATACCGGTAATATAGCCGGTATAAAATGGAAGACTGCCACTGACGGCATTGTCCGGGCCTACGGATTTGACTACGACAGGGCGGACCAGCTCAATTATGCTGATTTCGTACAGCAGCAACCCGGTAGTACCACCTGGACAAATGACAAGGCAGACTTCTCAGTCAGCGGACTAACATATGATCCCGGCGGAAATATCCTGTCGATGAAACAGCGGGGCGTCAGCGGAATGGCTGTGCGGACGATCGACAGTCTGAAATACGGTTACTTCCCCGGCAGTAACCGGCTGAGTTATGTGACCGACAAACGAAACGATCCTGCCACCCAGCTTGGCGACTTCAGGGAAATGGATAACAGGGAAGTGCAGGATTACTGGTATGACCCTAACGGGAATATATCCAGAGACAACAACAAGGCAATCGACACAGTCCTTTACAACCACCAGCAACTGCCAGCAATACTACTTGCTAAAGGAAAAAAGGCCTCCATCCATTATCTCTATGCCGCGGGTAAAGGAGAACTGCTGGCAAAGATGGTGGCTGACACGAGTATAACACCACATCGTTCCAGGATTACACATTACATCAATGGGTTCCAGTACGAACAGGATACCCTGCAGTTCATTGCCCAGGAGGAAGGTCGTATCCGGCCAGTTTACAAAACAGGTAAACCGGTAGTATATGTATTTGATTATTTCCTGAAAGATAACCTGGGAAATGTCCGCATGGTACTCAGCACAGAAAAGGACACTGTCGTATATAAGGCGACAATGGAGACTGCTTCTGCCGCCAGAGAAGCCACCCTGTTCAGTAATATTGCGGAGACGCGTGCAAAGAAGCCGGTTGGTTATCCGGACGGCCTAATAGGAAGCACGGATGGATATGTTGCCAGACTAAACGCCATCAACGGACAAAAGATCGGTCCTTCATTGGTCATACGTGTAATGGCTGGCGATAGTCTCATGATCGGTGTTAACGCATTTCATAAAAAGGGCCCGGCCACACCCATCAATATCAGACCAGAAGCAATGATCACGGCCTTATTGGATGCGTTTAACAGTAAACTACCAGGCAGCCAGGTGCACGGTATAACGGACGCCAGTTTGTCATCCTTCCCGTTTGGCACGGCTGCTCACAAACAATTACAGGACCAGTTACCACGAAACGACATGCCGGATCCGTTACCCGCATATCTCTGTTTTGCAGGCTTTGATGACCAGCTTAACCTGGTCAGCCGGAATACCGGTGTAAGACAGGTACAACCGGAGACAGACATTGTACAAACACTGGTGGCGCCACCGATGCGGATAGATAAGAGCGGATATGTTTATATTTATACCACCAATGAAAGTGCCCAGGATGTATACTTTGATAATCTGACAGTTACACACATTACTGGTCCTTTGCTGGAAGAGACACATTATTATCCTTTTGGCCTCACGATGGCTGCCATCAGTTACCCGGCCCTAAAAGGACTGCAGTACCCGGAAAACAGGAAACGCTATAACGGCATTGAACTTAACACAGCGCTTAGCCTCAATGAATACGATGCCTTTTACAGGACGTTAGACCCTCAAACAGGTAGGTGGAAGCAGATAGACCCCAAGATTGATAAGATGGAGGCATGGTCGCCCTATGTGTCTAATTTCAATAATCCTATACGCTATAGTGACTTCCTGGGAGATAAACCGGAGCCAGATCCGGGGCAGGGAATACTTAAAACGATGTTCCAGGTGTTCAATGTGATGGTGCGACAGCTCAATAACTATATGAACCAGAATAGAAAGGAGAACATGGCGGTGATCCGTGGAGCTGTAAATCAGGGTGTTGAGAATTTTAAAGGTCGTATAGCAACAGGAAACACTACGCCGCAGCTGATATATAATGCGTTTAGGCAAGATCCGCTCGGCGCCGTGACCGGATTTGGAGGATTAGAGCTGAAAGTGGCAGTAACAACGACAAAAGAGCTGGCGCTTACATCGAATGTGGGGAGTGGTGGAGCGAAAGTAGCAGAGGGGATAGAGGTAGGAGTGAAGATGTCAGGGAAGTTGGATGGTGCAGGGCGGGCGAAAGAGTTCGGTGACGAGTGGTCGAAGGCCAGTTTAAGTGAGGCAATAGAGAAATTTGCGCCGGGAGCGGAAGGTGTGGTAAGCGACAATGGAAAGAAAATTATTTATGCAAATGAGGGCTCTACTATTCAAGTAGTAGAAGACCGGCTAGGTAATTATTTTCGAATAGAAAATACTGCATTATCCGGCAAACGAAAGTTTTTAGACTTTGATGGAAAGGTGCCGAATAATAAGATTGTAAACGGAAAAACAAAAGGTAGATCCCAGCCAGAATATAACCAAGTTACGCACTATTTAAATATTGATAAATGAAAACACGAATAATTACAGTGCCCATTGACAAGGAAGCACAATATGAATTAGACTACGATAGGGCAGAGCCACATCAATTGATCGAAATAATGATTGACCAAAGTGAATTCAAGGAATTAGATTCAGCCGGAGTCTTTGATCGAATAAACGAAATTGCTGACGCAATGATAGATGATTATGAAGATGATGGAATAGTTGAAAAGGAAAAGTTGCAAAAAGTTTTGGCAAGCGACGTTTTTGATATTCCAGTCACTACTAATAAACTTAAAGAACTTAAATCTTTATTTATTGAAGCGCTTCAGCGTGGTACCGGTGTATTTTTCTACTTCTGAGATTCGTTATCAGTGATAAAAGAGTTTTACACCGTCTATTTAAGTAGTGATAAATTTCTATCACTACTTGAATAGACTTCGCTTGGGAATCTCCGTGCCGTCCTAATGTCTGCAGTCAGGTTTGCAGATGGAGATGGAGGGCCTTAGCCCTTCATGCGCGGCTCAGCCCATGCAACAGGGGTTTAATAGCCCCACTACCGCCCAATGCCTATCCCTCAGTAGCATAGCAAGGACGCATGGAGGGGTACAGCCCGTAATCCCATCTGATACCGGCAAAGACCATCGTCTGATAAAACCTGTAACGACACCCATTCAACAGCGCATACGCTATCTTGCACATATAAATATTGATCAAATCTATGCCCATACCTTCCCATAGTTCCAATACCCCCGACACCACTACTTAAAAAAACAACATATCCTCCCCATATACCTATTCAAGTAGTTTGATTTTTACAACCCCTCTATTTTTCGTTATTCCCTAAATAACATAACGTTCCCTCTCTCTCAAATCAAATCCCGGATCCATAAACTTTGAATTTTATAGTTATCTGTTTGAATATTACAATTTGCATAACCCTCCTTCGAACTAAATTTGCTTTTAAACGTTAACGATTTCAGGAAGCAAAGGTCAAATTTGATAAGTGATTCCCGTCAGGAACCTGCGGCCACACGCCGTATACGGGTCGTCAGCAGTATCAGTGATCCCTGCCGCAAGTCAACCTATTTAGATCAATTATTTACAGAAAAGCAAATCTTTATGGTTAAACTAAAGATCAACCAGAAAGAGTATTCAGTGGACGCCAGCCCTGACATGCCATTACTATGGGCATTGAGGGACGTGCTGGGATTAACTGGTACCAAATTCGGTTGCGGAATGGCGCAATGTGGCGCCTGTACCGTCCATTTAGATGGAGAAGCAGTGCGTTCATGTGTAACATTGGTGTCACGGGCCGTAGGCAAGGAAGTGACAACAATTGAAGGCTTATCTGCCGATCCGGAAAATTACCTGCAGAAAGCATGGCTGGACATTGATGTACCGCAATGCGGCTATTGCCAGTCCGGACAAATTATGTCCGCCGCCGTTCTGCTCAGGGAGAATCCAAATCCTACAGATGAAGACATCGACAACGCAATGTCCGGGAATATCTGTCGCTGCGGCACATATCCCCGTATAAGAAAGGCTATTCATTTAGCCGCAAAAATGCAGCGGGAAGGAGGTAGCGCGAAATGAGTGAAGTATTGAACAGTAGCAGGCGTAACTTCCTGAAAGCCGGTGCCGTACTGGGTAGCGGATTGCTCATCTCCTTTACCGTACCCGGAGCGAAGAAGCTCGCCGGCGCCGGCGGAGCATCTATGGTAGGTCCGCAAAGCGGAGCAGCATTTGCACCAAATGCCTACCTGCATATCACAGCAGATAATCAGATCCTCGTCTACCTGGCGCACGCCGAAATGGGACAGGGTATCTGGACGACACTGTCTATGATGATCGCAGATGAACTGGATGTTGACGTAAATAAAATGGTCGTGCAACATGGCGATGCCTGGAAACCATACAACCATACGCTGTTTGGTATACAAATCACCGGAGGTTCCAGTACCACATATTCTGAGTTTGAAAGATACCGTAAAGCAGGAGCGACCGCCAGGATGTTACTGGTGGAAGCAGCGGCGAAGAAATTCGGTGTGAGCCCGTCAGCATGTACGACGGCAAACGGTATCGTTACAGCAGGCAATAAAACCGCTACTTACGGCGAACTGGCATCCGAGGCGGCCACATTGACCGCACCGGCTGATGTGCCGCTGAAAGATCCGAAAGACTGGAAATATATCGGTAAAGGCGTGAAACGCCTCGATACCCCCGCGAAGATCAATGGCACCGCTAAATTCGGCATGGATGTGCAGTTCCCCGGACTGCTGACCGCCACCGTTTTACATGCGCCGGTTTTTGGGGCGAAAGTAAAGTCAGTGGATGCAGCGAAAGCGAAAGCTATTCCAGGGGTGAAACAGGTCGTGCAGATCCCGACCGGAGTTGCCGTGCTGGCGGATAACTACTGGGCAGCTAAGAAAGGACGCGCCGCATTGAAAGTGGAGTGGGATTTAGGTAGTGGTGTGCAGGTGGATTCTACAGCGATGATGGCGAAGTATAAACAACTGGCCAAAACACCCGGCGCACCGGCAGCGAAAGGCGGTAACGTAGATACAGGTATGTCAAAGGCCGTGAAGACGGTAGAGGCAGTATACACCTTTCCCTATCTGGCACACGCTCCGATGGAACCACTGAACGTGACCATCGAACTGAAAGACGGAAAGTGCGAGATCTGGTGCGGTACCCAGATGCCAGGTATGGACCAGGATGCAGCAGCGAAAGTACTGGGATTGAAACCGGAACAGGTAAGGGTGAACACCGTATTCCTGGGTGGAGGCTTCGGTAGAAGGGCTACGCCGGCATCCGACTTTGTAAAGGAGGCAGCCGAAATTGTTAAAGCAAGTGGTAAACCACTGGTGAAGATGGTATGGGCGCGTGAAGATGATGTGAAAGGCGGATTCTATCGTCCGGCATTTGTACATAATGTCAAGGTGGGATTGAACGCGGATGGTATGCCGGTTGCGTGGAGTCATAACATCGTAGGACAGTCCATCATGGAAGGGACCCTGTTCGCTGCTATGATCAAGGACGGTATTGACGCAGCCTCTGTGGAAGGGGTAGCCGATTCTCCCTACCTGGCGGCGGTGCCTGACAAGCTGGTGACCCTGCATTCGCCAAAGAACGAAGTACCGGTGCTCTGGTGGCGCTCCGTTGGACATACACATACAGCGATGGCCATGGAAGCGATGATCGATGAACTGGCCCATGCGGTTGGGAAAGACCCGCTGGCATACAGACAGGAACTGCTGAAAGACCATCCGAGACACCTCGCGGCACTGAACCTGGCGGCTGAAAAGGCCGGATGGGGTAAGCCATTGGCTGCAGGACGGTTCAGGGGTATCGCAGTACATGAGTCGTTCCTGAGCTATGTCGCGCACGTGGTGGAGATCTCCCTGAACAGTGATGGTACCATTAAGGTGCACAAGGTCGTGAGTGCCATTGACTGCGGACTGGCCGTTAACCCGGATGGCGTAAGGGCCCAGATAGAAAGTGGTATCAACTTTGGCGTGTCCGGTGCGCTGCTGGGTGAGATCAGCCTGGAAAAGGGCCGTGTGCAACAGGGCAACTTCAATGATTACGTGGTGTCAAGAATGTTTGATACACCAGCTGAAATAGAAGTACATATCGTGGAAAACGGTGGTAAAATGGGCGGTGTCGGAGAACCTGGCGTTCCTCCGGTGGCACCGGCTATTGCCAATGCGTACTTCTCAGCTACCGGCAAACGACTGAGAGATCTGCCGTTTAACAAGGCAATCCTGAAGGCGTAATGTTCCTGATTATTTACACGTAAAGCGATGTTATGTCACAAATAACTAAAAATCAATTTTTTAATACAAGAAAGGGGATTTACCTGCTGCTTGCTGTGACGGCAATTTCGTCGGTTGTAGTATCTTTCCGCTCGGACGCATTCAATAAGGTGCCCGCCGAAAAGAAAACAGCTACTGTTGCGATGCTGGAAGCGGCGGAACCAGACAGCGTGATCTCTAAGAAAGCCTTTTTACAGGCATATAAAGTGCTGATGCACCCGCGTTGTATGAACTGTCATCCAACAGGAGACAGGCCACTACAGGGTGACGACAGCCACATACACACCATGAACGTGCAGCGTGGGGTAGACGGTAAAGGACTGTATGCCATGAAATGTTCTAACTGTCACCAGCCCC
This sequence comes from Chitinophaga agri, assembly GCF_010093065.1. Classification (NCBI taxonomy): domain Bacteria; kingdom Pseudomonadati; phylum Bacteroidota; class Chitinophagia; order Chitinophagales; family Chitinophagaceae; genus Chitinophaga; species Chitinophaga agri. Next base: position 759,287 of record NZ_CP048113.1, read on the forward strand.
AGAACACACCGGGACTGCATATGCCGCCGGGTAATCCGAACTGGCACCTGCCACCTGCTGACATGAAAATGGTGTTCCAGGGTAAGTCGCCGAGAGAACTGGCACAAACAATGCTGGATAAAAGCCAGAATGGTCATAAAGACTATGAAGGCCTGATCGAGCACGTCAGTAAAGACTCGCTCGTAGGCAGCGGCTGGAACCCAGCAGAAGGGCTGGCACATCTGCCAATGAGCCGCGCAGAATTTGTAAAACATTTTAAAACATGGCTGGATAAGGGTGCTTATCTGCCTGACAAATAAGATGAAGGAAATTGAGGATATCATACGGGCGTATAAAGTTTCCCAACAGTCTGGAAAGAAGGTCGCACTAGCTACCGTTGTATATGTGGAAGGCTCTTCCTACCGTCGTCCGGGTGCCAGAATGCTGGTCACGGAAGACGGAGAGATGACCGGCGCTATCAGCGGCGGATGTCTGGAAGGTGACGCACTGAGAAGGGCGTTACTGGCCATCGTGCAGCAGCAGAATAAGCTGATCACCTATGATACAACGGATGAGGATGATGCAAAGATCGGTGTACAACTCGGGTGTAACGGGGTAGTGCATATCCTGTTCGAACCCATAGATCCGCAGTCGCCCCATCATGCTATCCGCCTGCTGGAACAGGTGCTGGAGAAACGGGAAGACGCCGTATTAGTAACCCTGTTCAGGTTAAACCAGGCTGCTCAGCAGCCTGGTACCTGTCTTCGCTATGCTGGTAATAGCTTTGCCGGTAGTCTCGAAGACGGAGAACTGAAAACCATGATCGTAAAGGATGTATTGGAAGTGTTCAGTACAAAGCAGGGCATGGTTAAACAGTACGGCGACGAAAAACCGGCATTGCATGCTTTCGTCGAACTGCTGAAACCTCCGGTATCCCTGATCATCGCCGGTGCTGGTAATGATGCGATGCCCCTGGTGGAGATCGCACGTATACAGGGTTGGCATACTACCGTGGTGGATGGAAGGGCGTTATATGCCACTCCCGCCAGGTTCCCCGGTGCAGGCAGAGTGATCGTCAGCAAAGCGAAAGATGTGTTGGATAAAGTAGTGATTGACGAACGCACCGTTTTTGTGCTGATGACGCATAATTACAATTATGATCTCGCACTGCTGGAATTACTGCTGCAAAAAGAAGTAACTTACATCGGTACGCTGGGGCCGAAGTCAAAGCTGGAACGTATGCTGGATGAACTGGCAGCGAAAGGGATGGTGGTAAGTGAAGAAAGCAGGGCCAGGATACATGGTCCCGTGGGACTCGATATAGGTGCGGAAACAGCAGAAGAAATTGCATTGTCTGTGACGGCTGAAATAAAAAGCGTACTTTCAGAGAGGACCGGCATTCCTCTCAGAGAGAAAGACGGGCCGATACATACTTTGTAAATCGTATGGATATGGAAAAATACGGTGTTATCATTTTGGGAGCGGGAAATTCATCCCGGTTGGGACAGCCGAAACAATTACTGATGTACCAGGGCAAAACCCTGATCTGTAAGATGGCGGAAGAAGCAATTGCGGCAGTAGGCAGTCCGGTGGTATTGGTGACCGGCGCAAACGCGCCCCTGATCATGAAAAAGTTGTGCGGGTTCGCACTCGAGATAATAGAAAATGACCATTGGTCAGCAGGCATGGGATCATCTATCAGCACAGGCATGAAGCTGATAGCCCGTCATACAGATCTCGCCGGGGTGATCATCATGGTATGTGACCAGCCATTCGTGAATGCAGCTCTCCTGCAACAGCTGATCGATCAGCAGACGATCGCCGGAAAAGGCATCATCGCCTGCACATACGATAACACGGCTGGTACCCCCGTACTTTTCAGCAATACCTATTTCGATGCACTCGCTGCCCTTGAAGGACAGCAGGGCGCTAAAAAGATCCTGCAGCAATCCACCGATGATCTGGCGCTGGTGCCATTTCCGCTGGGTGCGCTGGATATTGATACCGCTGAAGACTATCAGCGATTACTAACAGGGCAAGTCGTAAACTGATGATAATTGATTCGTATAACCGTGTGCATGATTACCTGCGGATTTCCCTGACAGATAATTGTAACCTGCGGTGTTTTTACTGCATGCCGGAAGAAGACTATGACTTCACGCCGGCTTCCCGGTTGATGCAGGCGGATGAAATAGCCACTTTAGCAGGGATATTCACTGCCAATGGCGTCCGTAAGATCAGACTGACCGGTGGCGAGCCACTGGTAAGAAAGGATGCTGCAAAGATCATCCTGTCACTTTCCCGGTTGCCTGTCGAACTGACCATGACGACCAATGGCGCCCGACTTCATGAATTTACAGACGTGCTGGAAGAAGCGGGTATCCGCTCGCTCAACATTAGCCTGGATACACTACAGCAGGATAAATTTACGCTCATCACCCGCAGGGATATTTTCCCGCAGGTGAAACGGAACATCGATCTGCTGCTCAATAAGGGTATTCGCGTGAAAGTGAACATGGTTGTAATGAAAGGGCTGAACGATAGCGAGATCAATGACTTCGTTGCCTGGACAAAAGATACCCCGGTACATGTCCGCTTTATTGAGTTCATGCCTTTCAGCGGTAACCGGTGGACGAGCAACAAGGTCCTGTCTTTACACGAGATCCTGCATGGCATCAACGCGGAATATGACTTCTTACCTTTGAAAGGAGGGGCAAATGATACGGCTAAAGGTTTTATCGTACCAGGCCACGCCGGCACCTTCTCCGTGATCAGTACCATGACCGAGCCTTTCTGCAGTACCTGCAACAGGATGCGTCTCACGGCGGATGGTAAACTCAAGAACTGTCTGTTCTCACAGGGAGAAACTGACCTGCTGACCGCCCTGAGAAATGGAGAAGATGTACTACCGCTTATACAGCAGAACATCCGCAGCAAAGCCAAAGAACTGGGTGGCCAGTTCACCGGCAAACTGGAAGATGTGCATGCAGAACTGATTAACAACAGGAGTATGATCACCATCGGTGGTTAATGCGTGAAGCGGTTACATTTGCAGACAGCGTATCCCCGGACAGTGAACAGCACCTCATCTCAAAAGCATCAAAAGACCAACCGGCATCTGAAACATGGAAAAGGCAATCAAGGACATTCTCTCTAATGGGTTACTGAAAATAAACGGAAGTCTCTGGATGGAAGGCGACGGCAAACGTTTCTTCGGTCCCGGCCCCGTAGAACTCCTGGAACTGATCCAGGAAACAGGTTCTATGAACCAGGCAGCCAAGAGAATGAAAATGTCGTATAAAAAGGCCTGGGAGCTGATTAATAACCTGAATAGCATGTCGGCGACACCTCTGGTCATCACCAGCACAGGAGGCGATAATGGAGGCGGTTCCGCTATTTCCGATGAGGCCCGTCAGCTGATCGCCTATCATCGTGAACTCAGGACCAGGTTCAGTAAATTCCTGGAAGAAGAGACGGCAAGGCTAAAATAATGACAGACAGACTGCACATCACCCGTATGTGCTTTTTTTACCTGATCGTTATATCTGATGGTATATAACGAAGCAAATCACTATTATGACCAGACATCTATTCATTGTGTGTAGCCTGGTGAGTGTGGGAGTGCAGGCGCAGGAAAATCCTGCTCCGCAAAAGGATACTGCTATTAAAATTTTATCAGAAGTAACGGTTTCGGCATCGCGTACGCGGGAAAGCCTGCTGCGGTCTCCGGTGAGTATACAGAAGGTCGGTGAACAGTACTTTCGTAACGCAGCCGCGCCTTCTTTCTACGACGCACTGGAGCACTTGCAGGGCGTGCAGCTGATCACCCCCAGTCTGGGATTTAAAGTGCTGAACGCACGTGGATTTGCCAATACGACAAATGTGCGCTTTGCTCAACTGGTTGATGGCATGGATGTACAATCGCCGCATATCGGCGGACCTATCGCCAACGCACTTGGTCCGTCTGAACTGGATGTCACTAACGTGGAAATATTGCCAGGTGTGGCGTCTGCCTTATATGGCATGAATACCATCAACGGACTGGCCAACATCACTACCAAAAATCCATTTACATCGGAAGGACTGCGTATCCAGCAGAAGACAGCCCTGACACATGCCGGAGATGCAAACAGCGCTGTGAAGGCCTATACGGAGACTAGTATCCGCTGGGCGAAGGTCATCAGTCCTACACTTGCGTTTAAGATCAATGGTACGTTCAACCACGGATACGACTGGATCGCCAATGATCACCGCGAACTGAATGGTGAGGCGAATGCCAGTACTGGTTTGCTGGGTAATGACAATCCGGCACAGGACCCGTTGAGCAGCTATGGCAATGAATCATCAGACAGAAAGACGATCTCCCTCGGTGGTCGTAACTATGTCGTATCACGGACCGGCTACGATGAGAAAGATGTAGTAGATTATCAACTGCAAAATACCAAGGCGGATGCCGGCATCTACTACGAACTGAAACCAGGTATGACGCTGACCTACCTCTATCATATGGCCCTGCTGGACAATATATACCAGCGCGCCAACCGCTTCCGGCTGGCAGACTATCTCGTACAGCAACACGGCTTGCAGTTTCAGTCGAACAGCGTGCAGCTGAAACTCTATCTGAACAGGGAAAACACAGGCAACTCCTACAATCTCCGGTCAATGGCAGAGAATATTGACCGTACCTATAAGCCCGATAATCAGTGGTACGCCGATTATACGGCTGCTTTCAATACCGCAACCGGCGCAGGCGCTACCATTGCCGATGCTCACAGACAGGGGAGGATCGCGGCTGATGCGGGCCGCCCCTTACCAGGAACGGCCGCATTTAATAACAGTCTGCACCAGCTGGCACAGATCAATAACTGGGATCTCGGTGCTGCCCTGAAAGTAAAGGCCAGCTTCATTCATGCAGAAGGACAGGTAGACCTTACACAGCAGCTGTTAAGTGATCTGAAAGAGAAAGCAGGCCTGCAGATACTGGTTGGCGCTGATCACCGTACCTATATCATTGAACCGGATGGTAACTATTTCATTAATCCGAAGGCCGGAAAGGAATATACCAATATCCGTTACGCGAAGACAGGTGGTTTTGTGTCTGTCACCAAAACGCTGCTGAACGGCGATCTGAAGCTGGGTGCCATTGTGAGAGGTGATAAGAATGACTATTTTGACCTGATGATCACACCGCGTTTTACAGCGGTGTATTCTCCTGTAACCACACAGCATTTCAGGGCATCGTACCAGAGCGGCTACCGTTATCCCAGCATCTTCGAAGCGTATTCTAATGTCAATAGCGGTGGCGTAAAACGTGTCGGTGGGTTACCAGCCATGTCTAACGGTATCTTTGAAAATGCATGGCTGGCATCTTCCATTACCTCCTTTCAACAGGCCGTCCTGAATGATGTAAACGGCGGCGGACTAACGCAGGACCAGGCCATCGATAAGAACAGGGGCCTGTTGAAAAAGAATCCTTATACCTACATCAGGGCGGAACATGTGCAATCAATAGAAATAGGGTATAAAGGGATTTTCGGAGAAGGGAGGTGCTTCATTGATGCAGAAGCTTACTTCAACAGGTATAAGAACTTTATAGCTCAGGCAAATATGAATGTGCCAAATACAACCGTACCGGATTCTATTCCATATGCCCTGTATAATAAAGCGAAGCAAAGTCCCTACAGGATGTGGACCAACTCTCAGACGGAAGTGAACAACTACGGTGGTAGCCTGGGTCTCACCTATAGTGAGCATGGCTATATGGCTAATGCAAATGTGACTTTCGCCAGACTGAAAATGTCTGATAAGGAAGACGGGCTGGAAGACGGTTTCAATACCCCTTCCTGGACGGTGAATATGTCATTGGCAAAGGAGCGTATTGTAAATCACGTAGGGGCGGGGATCTCCTGGAAATGGCAGAACGGCTATTACTGGCAGTCATTCCTGGTGAACGGCGATGTAGCTGCTTTTTCCACACTGGATGCACAGGCGAGCTACACATTTGATAAGATCGGCTGTAAAGTGAAACTGGGCGCCAGTAACCTCCTGAACAGGTACTATTATTCCTTTCTGGGAGGTCCGGCCATAGGAGGGATGTATTACCTGACAATGACGTACGGTATACGTTAAAAGAACAACTATTCTAATAAATAGTACTCACAAATGACTGCGTAAAGCGTTGGGATTTATAGGAAAAGCCTTGAGATAAGACTATTTTTTCGTAAATTTAGGACAGAATAGTCTTATCTCAAATTTGATAATATGGATGCCAACGCACACAAAAGTCAGGGATTTGTTGGATGTGACGGAACGAAGATAGAGAACGGGAACTTTAAGGTGCAATCTGTCAGTAATCAATGGAAAACCGCAACCCCATATATCCGCAGGGATTTTTATAAGATCACATTATTTACAGGGATCGCCCGGTTACATTATGCTGATACCGGCATATTGATCGACCGGCCTGCGCTGGTATTCTCTAATCCGCTGGTGCCTTACAGCTGGGAGCCTGTGTCCGATACCTGGACGGGCAACTACTGCCAGTTCACAGAGGAGTTTATGAATATTCATGAGCGTAGTCATCAGTCATTCCAGGATTCCCCGTTGTTTAAAATAGGTGGTAATCCGGTATGTTTCCTCTCGGCCGCGCAGTATGCCACCGTAGAAGCACTTTTCCAGAAGATGATAGAAGAGGAAGCGACGGATTATATACATAAACATGACGTGATCAAGAATTATGTTAATCTGGTGATCCATGAAGCATTGCGTGTACAGCCGGCGGAACCTGTCAGCAGGCCTACCAGCGCAGCCGTGCGTATAACGATGTCCTTTATGGAGCTGCTGGAGAAACAGTTTCCGATCGTCCATCCGTCGCAGACACTGTCGCTTAAAGCCGCCGGCGATTATGCAAAAAGTCTCGCTATTCATGTGAACCACCTGAACCATGCTGTCCGGGAGGTTACAGGAAAAGCCACTACGGTGCACATCAGGGAACGTATTATAGCAGAAGCGAAATTATTATTGAGAAATACAGACTGGAGTATCGCTGATATCGCGTATGCATTGGGGTTTGATTATCCGGCGTATTTCAATAACTTCTTTAAGAAGCAGACAGGGATGACACCCCGGTCTGCCAAACTGGTCACAACAGGGAGTAATTAGGCGGCTCCCTGTTCTGCCTGTGATAAAATTTCTTTTACCTGTACCAGACGATCGTAAAAAGGTTCAAAAATTGTGACCCCTTTTCTTAGCCTGATAATCTGAAGATGACTGAAAACAAAGGCTTTCACGTCAGTAATGTTAACCCCGGGGGCTAAATTTATTGTTTGTGGTAATACGGCTGTTTTAAAAAATTCCTCCATCTCCTGGATCTCTTTATCGGCATATTTCATGCGGCAAAGATAACAGTAACAGATATTTATGTGAATTTTTTTATCTTGGCGGCGCCATATATTAACCTGAACCCTGATGAAGCTGATAATCAATGTTAAAGCAGCAGGACGGAAACATGCCATACTCGAGAAGCAACATGCAGAAATAGATGACTTAGGCAATAACCCTTCTGTACAGGAACTGATCACCGCAGTTGTAAAACAACAGGTGAATGCTTACAACAGTAAGCCTTTTGAAAAGAATGTATTACCCTTTTTGACCAGTGAGCAGATCGAGGGACAGACTGCCAGTGGAAAAGTAGGTTTCGGAAGTATTTATAACGAACAGAAAGCAGATCCTGCGAAAGCACAGGAGGCAGCCCTGCAGGCCTTTGAAGACGGTATGTATGCCGTGTTTGCGGACGAAAGGGAGCTGACAAAGCTATCTGAACCAGTTGCATTAACCCCCGAGACAGTGATCACATTTATTCGATTAACATTTCTAGCCGGTAGTTACTGGTAATGGAAAACCCTTAATTTATTTGACATGAACGTGAAAACATTCCTCGAATCGAGGATTATCCCTGATTATGAGAAAGGACTTATCGAAACCCTTACCTCCGTTTATAACGGAACCGTCAGCCATCCACTACTGACCAGGAACATGGCGGAATTTGCATTGGTAATTGCACGCCGGTTAGAAGGACATACTGTTCCTAATAACAATCTTTATTATGAAATCCCTGTTGGCAGTAATACCTATAACAGGTTGATAGCATTGTTGCCGGAGAAAGAGTGGGAAGATGAGGAAGCATTTAACCTGTTACGCTTCCTCTTTGGTGAGGAGCATGCGGTCTACGTAAAACACGCCTGGTCGAAGTTCCGCTACCAGATATACCAGACCGGCAGCTACCGTCGTTCATTCCGTTCACCGGAAAAAAGAGAGATGTACCTCATCCATCAGCTGCATTTCCTGAAAGGCGTAATTTTTCAGTCCTACCTGTTCGGATATGATACACAGTACACTTTCACGTGCTATCATCTCAGCCTCCCGGAGCAGATCATCTGCGATCATGAGCATGGAACTCCCTATATGTACCATATCTGGGCAGCCGCACTGGATCTGGGTAACAACGAGGTATTCACTACGCTGGAGAATATCATCTACAATAAAGAACCAGTGGGTAAAGTCAGCCGGAACATTATTAAAGCGCTGCTGCTGAGTGATAAGCCCGAAGCCTGGGAGCTGGTGGCTAAGCTGTTGCTGGCGGCGCAAAGACAGGAAGGGCTCCGGCAGGCGGTATTGGAAGAGCTGGATGAAACGAGTACAGGAGCTTTGAAATATATGCTCAAAGTCATCATAGATAATAAACTGACCAGGTTCTCTGCTGTTGTCAGGGCATTGGATGTATGGGCTGGCCTGAACTGGGAGGCAGAGAAAGAATCCGCAGTAAAAAGCTTCGTGGAGAAAGCTTATACCTATCTCTCCGATCCGTCACTGATCCCAGCAGCTATCAAAAGTGATAATAACGCGGACGTATATATGGCCCTTTGGGCACAGGGTGTTTACGATATTGAGAAGACACTACCTTATTTGCTGGAACTGATGAAGGGAACGGATGTAGAGAAGCGGTGGCTTGCACAACAGTTTGTGAATGAGACGCGGCATCCTGCAGTAGATATGCCGGTGTTGTTTGCAGGTATTGAGGATGAGCACCTGGCAGTAAATGGCCTGGCAGTGAGGATCATAGAAAGGCGTGTCACTTTTAGGTCTAATTATTACGACAGGAATTATCCGCAGTTGTTCGATAAACTGCATGCCATACTACAACGTTCGTCTGTAAAAGAGAAGGCATTTGCCAATAAGCCCTTCCACTGGATGAATGGTACCTATAAACGAAGCGAAGTACTGGAAGCCATGCTGCCGCTGATAAAGGAAAGGTCGGAACGATTAGATACGGTGATGTCTTACTTCGATGATATGGAGCTTCCTGTGAAGTCCACGCTGACCAGAATTATCCTGCCGGGCTACACGGATTACAACTGGGATGAACGCAAGGAGGTAAAGCCTGTTACCGGTTTCCAGCGCACTTACTGCATGCGTATCATTAAAGAAAGAGGAGAGTTCCTGCAGACCTCCGCGATGAGGGCATTGACGAAAATAGTGCTGGTAGCAGAAGAAGCGGTCGTGCTCAAAGAGCTGTTAAAGCGTAAAAGCAGCGCGATGCGTAGCCAGATCATCGGTATCCTGATGCGACAACCTGATGCGATACTTTCAGGTCAGCTGGAAGACCTGCTGAACGGCGATGGTGAACAGCGGCTCGCGGGTCTGGATATCGCTATACAGCTTCAGCAGCAGCAGCGTTTACAGTCTGTGATCACCCCATTGCTGGAGACTTTCAGAAGCAGAAAGAGCATTCCGCAGAAGGAAGCGATCCTTCTGGAACAATTATCAGCCGATAAGCAGGTAGTGGTCTATGATAATACTAACGGATACGGATTATATGATCCGGCTGCGATAACGCCTGTCATTGCTCCGGCAAGAGATCCGGAGGATTATTACAACAGGTGCCTTGCTGAGGGACCATATGGTTTTACATTGCCGGAGGCCGCTATCAGAGAAGGTCTGAAGGAGCTGTATGCCTTGTTCATGGAACATGCAGACTATGAATACGAAGTAGCATATTACAACAATACACGGGAGAAGGTACTGCTGGGTAATACCATGCGAAGCACCATGCAAACCTTCGATGATGCTTTGTCGCCCGAAGAGCGCTATGCTACTTATCCGTTGTCTGGGTTATGGAAGGAATGGTATGAAAAGTCCGGTTTTACAGCAAGAGACCTTTTTATACTGAGTGATGTGACGGTACAGGCTGACTACGAAAGTTTTACAGGTGTTGCTATAATCGCCAGGCCACATATACCAGAGCTGAATGACTATCTGCCTGAAGGGATGACCAATGCGCACAGGTATAACTGGAGTAATCCGCTGTTACAGATATTGAAGGCGCTGGCGATCATTTATCCTTTTACAGAAAGAGAAGCATATCTCCTGGGCGCAGCTGCCAACCTGTTCGCTATATATCCGGAAGAGGTACTGAAGCATAAGTCGGTAGAAGCCTATCGCTATTATGCCTGCGGCGATGGCTGGCAGGACAATAGTTTACTGAACTGGTATCTTAACAGGCTTTCTGTCCGGCGCCTGAAAGATGAGGAGGTGGCCCGTTGCTGGCAGTTATACAACTGGAGACAGTTCTCCGGCTTACCTGAGAATATCCGCTACAGCCACCCGCCACTGGATATCTTCTGCCGTGCATTTCAGCAGGGCCTGATCTCAGAAAGTGAGATGTACAGGGGGATACTGGATGGCGACAATGTGCGCGTGCTTTCCAGCAGGAAAGAGGCCAAAGATGAAGAAGGTTATTTCGTCAGATATCCTTTCCTGCAGCCGATGTTCAACCGCGTGCGTGAGCACCTGCTGGACATTGAGTTAAAACGTGGAGATACTGCGACCAGTGTGACTGACTTTGCGAAAGAGATACAAAGCCTGGAAGGTACGCAGCGGTTTGCAGATATACTCGCCGGCTTAGGAAAGACTACGTTGCACAAAGGATATATCTACTCATCTGAGAGCGAGAATAAACAGCAATTGTTCAGTACAATGCTGAAACGTTGTTTCCCACTGGCTACAGATACGGACGAACAGTTCGCAGCAGCGATGGATCGTATAAAAGTAACAGAGACGCGTTTGCTGGAGGCGGCAGTGTATGCGCCGCAATGGCAGAAACTGGTGAGTAAGTATCTTGGCTGGAAGGGGCTGGATGCAGCAATCTGGTGGATGCATGCACATACAAAAACATCTGCTTATGCAGAGCAGACAGCAGAAGCAGAGAGTGAGATTGCCCGTTATTCTTCTGTAGATGTACAGGACTTCAAAGACGGTGCGGTCGATAAGGACTGGTTTCTGCAGGCCTATAAGGAGATCGGAACGGAGCGTTGGCAGAAAGTTTACGATGCCGCGAAGTACATCAGTGATGGGAATGGTCACCGCAGAGCAAGATTATATGCGGATGTGATGACGGGTAGCCTGAAGATCAGGGAGGTGACAGAGAAGGTAAGGGACAAACGCGATCAGGACTACCTGCGTATGTATGGACTGATACCATTGCATAAGACCAATAAGGAAAAAGATATCCTGGACCGTTATGAATATATCCAGCAGTTCAAAAAGGAAAGTAAACAGTTTGGTGCACAGAAGCAAGCGAGTGAGGCAACGGCGATCCGTATTGCGATGGAGAACCTGGCGAGAAATGCCGGTTATGCTGATCCGCAGCGCCTGACATGGGCCATGGAAACCAAACAGGTACAAACGATCCTCTCTAAGGAGACACAGGTGCAGTATGATGATGTGCTGATCGGGTTGATCATAGACGAAGATGGAGAAGCGGATGTGGTAGCATTCAAAAATGACAGGAAGCTGGCAAGTATTCCGGCAAAATATAAAAAAGATACCAAGGTACTCGAACTCCTGGAGTTTAAAAAGACCCTGAAAGAGCAGTTCCGCCGTTCCCGCAAGGCACTGGAAGATGCGATGGTCAAGGGAGATGCATTTGACGGAGCGGAGCTGATCAATCTGTTTACACATCCGGTGATCGCGCGTCACCTGGAGAAACTGGTCTTTATTACAGATAAGGGACACGGTTTCTGGACAGACGGTACGCTGGTACCATGTAAAGGGAAGGCAGTCAAAATAAGTGCGGATGACCAGATCAGGATCGCGCACTGTATCGATCTGCAGCAGACGGTGAGTTGGAGTGGTTACCAGCAGTATTGTTTTGAAAAGCAGATACAGCAGCCATTTAAACAGGTATTCCGTGAGCTCTATCTGCCGATGGAGGAAGAAATGCAGGAAAAGGCCGTTTCCCGACGTTATGCCGGTCATCAGGTACAACCATCCAAGACGGTAGCGTTACTGAAAACAAGGGGCTGGAAAGTGGATTACGAAGAGGGTTTACAGAAGGTATTCCATCAGCAGGGCTTCATGGTGAAAATGTATGCGCAGGCGAACTGGTTCTCTCCGGCGGAAGTGGAAAGCCCGGTACTGGAAACTGTGATCTTCCATCATATCAGAACAGGGCAGCCTGTAGCGTTTAAAGATATCGATCCGCGTATTTTCAGTGAGGTGATGCGGGATATTGATCTGGTGGTGAGCGTCGCACACGCAGGGGGCGTAGATCCTGAAGCGAGTCATTCAACTATTGAAATGAGAACAGTACTGCTGAATGAAACACTGCGATTGTTCAAACTGGATAATGTCACGGTGAGTGGTCATCATGCAAAGATCGCTGGCCAGTATGGCAATTACAGCGTGCATCTGGGAAGTGCAGTGGTGCATCAGATGCCAGGCAGGTACCTGTCTATCTTACCGGTGCATTCACAGCAACGGGGCAGACTGTTCCTGCCTTTTGCAGATGATGATCCGAAGTCGGCTGAACTGATTTCCAAGGTGTTGTTACTGGCGAGGGACAAAGAGATCCAGGATCCGACCATTCTGCGGCAGCTGGAATTCTCAGCGTAACAGGTCATCGTCCTCGCCGAAGGCGGCTACACGGCCTATCTGGCCGTCATCCAATCTGACCTTTATACCCCGGGAATGGTAGGGTGCCGATGTAAGAATATCTTTTACAATACCATACGTCAGGTTACCACTGCGTTGGTCTTTTTTAAGAATGATCGCTACCACCATTCCCGGTTTTATGTCTTTTCTGTATTGGCCGTCCATATATTTTTTTAATTTATGGGCGCAAAGGTAAGTTTTTTCGGCTGATCAGGTAGGGAAGGAGACACTGAACATTGCTCCGAGGCCTTCCTCGCCTTCAGCCGTGATCGTACCATTGTGGTTATCCATGATCTTTTTACAGATGGCCAGTCCTATCCCAATGTTGGATTGCGGACCATTTTTATTCAGGCTCTGGAAGATCTTGAAGATAATATCCGCGTATTTATTCTGGAACCCGATGCCGTTGTCTTTGAACGTAATGATATGATACTGCGGAGATCTGTGATAGCGAATAGCCAGCTTCAGCGGGGTATCGTCCTTTGAGAATTTCAGGGAATTGGAGATCAGGTTAGAGAAAAGTTGTTCTGCCTGAAAAGGTAATACATCCAGGGAAGGCAGTGCATCTGAGGTGATGACCGCTTCTTTTGCATTGATCTCTTTCCTGTACTTACCGATCACCTGCGTTAATGTATTATTCAGGTTGATCTTTTCAAACTCCTCGTTGGTCTTGCTCATGGTAGCGAAGGACAGCATACTGTCCAGCAGCAGCTGTATTTTGGAGGCTGCCAGTTGTATTTTCACCAGTGAGTCTTTGTAGATATCCAGGGAGACTTCCGAATAGAAGGTCCTGGAAGCAAAGAGCTGTATCTTACGCAGGGGTTCTTTCAGGTCATGTGCGCTGATCCAGTTGAAATTTTCCAGTTCCGCGTTAGCTGCTTCCAGTTTAGCTGCCAGCTCCTTGTACCTTTTTTCTTCCCGGCGGATATCCGCCAGATGTGCCTGTTTTTGGAGACTATTCGCCAGGCGTGCTGCTACGGTCAGCTCCGGTGTGACCCATTCCTCGCTATAACATTTTACGACCTCTTTCCATAATTCAAAAGACTTACGTGGAGAGAGACGGGCGCCTGCGGCGTCCATGACGATCGCCTTACTGGGGTTTCCTGCCCAGTTGATCGACTTTTCCATTTCTGGTCTGAGCCAGATCACACAGTTCTTATTTTCTGAGTCCAGTGTGTGATAGATCAGGCCGGCAACAGTGTCGCTCATATCCGTAGCAGGGGCATAGACCTCCACGAGATGATCGGTGGAATAATGCCCGCTGGTAGAGTATTGTTTCAGCCATTGCAGTAGCGGGAAGAGCTGCTCATCCGGCGGTACATTCCCGTTCCTGTATACTACCTCATTCAGTACGATCACAAAGCCGGAGGCTCGGATCGCTTCTCTCAGCAGCGGATTCTCAAAATGCTGTTCTATGAAATTGTCACCAGACATCAGCTCCAGCACCGGCTGGATGTTATGTTCGATCAGCTGCGCGTAGTTATACTCATCAGCCGCCTGCCTTACCCTGATCTGGGACGTAAAGAAATATCCCTGCAGAAGGGCAGATAAGCGCGTGTAATGAGGAATATTCTTAGGAGAATAATGATGGCAGGAGATCAGTCCCCATAGCTTATTATCCTGTATTAACGAAATAGTGAGTGTGGCCCTGACACCCATATTCTTCAGGTATTCGATGTGTATGGGAGATACACTCCTGAGAATAGAGAGGCTGAGATCCAGGTGTTTTTCCTGTTGCTCGTCTGCAATAGTATACAGTGGCACTGGCTGATAATCCACATCTACGATCATACGTAGCATATTGGTCAGGTAGAGCGCTCTGGCCTGCGCAGGTATATCGGTATGTGGATAGTTATGTCCGAGTAGCGGGAGGAGGTCGTCACGTTTGGCTTCTGCAATCACTTCTCCGTTATAGTTCTTGTCAAAACGGTAGATCATCACACGGTCGTAACCGGTAATGGATCTGGTTTCTGAAGCGATGGACTGACATAGCTGCTTCAGGTCCTGTGCGTCGTTCAGATACGAAACAAACTGTTGGGTTTGTTTGTACAGGTTGGGCATGTCCAGTGTGCCATCAGGGAAGGGTTCAAATTCCAGGATGATGGTATTGTTACTGATATGCGGTTTGGTATTGTACTTTACATCATTGATGGTGAAGACAAAAGGTTGACGCTGGTCGAAGGAAGCAGCTGCCAGAAATGCACGCAGCATGTCTTCCTGTTCGGCGCTGCAGAGCAATTGTAGCGGCTTGCCCAGTAACTGAAGATGTGTGAATCCGGTGAAGGCCGGTACGTTTTCGCTGCAATATTTGATAAGCAGTGAATCGTGTGCCAGACCCAGTAAAAATCCGTGCTCCTGAATACATCCCGGGATGTGAATCGGTTCACTTTCACAGTTCAATAAGTTGATGTTATCCTTATTGACGATACTTCTGATATTCATTTACACATTGAAATTATTCAGGAAAATGTTTACTTTTCAATCCGCAGCGGAAGCTACTTTATGAATGACAGATTGACCGAAAGTTCACCAGCTTCGTACGAAAATAAACAGGTAATGGCAAAATGGTCAATTCAGGACCTAAAAGTAAAGAATTATCTGTCTCATTGTTAACTTATTCTTACCGGCCACAGGCGTTCTACCGATATAACCCATATGCTTTTATTTATTATAAAATTACACACTATGAAAACACTGACCGGACTGGTGCTGGCCTTATTTTCTCCCTTGCTTTTTGCCTGCCAGAAACAGCTCATCGCCGAACAGGCGCCAGTACTATCTTTAGATGACAGGCAGCAGGCGGCTGTTGCTGCGGCGACCTGGGAAACCGTTATAGACAATGCTACTTTCGCCAGTTATACGGCGTTCGAAGCGGCATGGAACTACCTGTATCCATGGGGATCTGACCACAACGGGACAGCCCGTATGTATGGTAGTCCTACAGATCATAATCATATCTACCTCAACAATGGGGTACTGACTATCAAAGCTACCAGCATCAACTGGAATGAAGGTAACAGCAGTTCGGACCCCTATCTGCCGATCCGGTATCACTCCGGTGCAGTAAATACCAAACAACATGTGGTCGTTAACGATCAGTTCCCTAACTGGGAAGTGAAATGTGACTTCCAGGTACCCATTGTTACCGGTTCCTGGCCTGCCTTCTGGCTGACAGGCGTGAACAGCTGGCCGCCGGAAAGCGACATCATGGAGTTCAAAGGGAATGCCACAAACTGGCAGAATACATTCAGAACACCTTCAGATGTGTCAAGTACGCTAACGACGGTATCGTCACCAGGCAGCTGGCATACGTATCGTGCGTGGATCACGAAGGTGAGTGCCACACATGTGGACATCCACTACTACATTGATGGTGTATGGAAAGCGGTTCACAATGCTGATTTTGTGGGCAAACCCCTCTATGTGATCATCAATATGCAGATGGAGGGCTCCAGTGGTAGTCCCGGCCCGACAGCGGATACCTATCTGAATGCCAGAAATATCTATATAGGAAGAACGAGGGCGTATTAGGAGAATAGCCTGTGGCACTTAAATATGGTGAGTATCATTAACGCTTACCGGTAACCGAAATAATAACACCAAAGTCGCCGCCTGTATCTTCGGGTCGATGTTGCGGCAGGTACATTTTTGAAATGGCACCATCAAGGTAGAGTGCATCGCTACATCCGAAGAGATCTTTGAATATACTCGCGAAGTCGAAGAAGGTAGTATTTGCTTCTTTTGAGATGATGAATACAACATTGCCATTAGACAATATACCGACGCCGCTATGATATGTGCGTCGCAATTCTCTCCCATATTTCCGGATAGTTGATCACTAATCCTGCTTCATCCACTTCCAGTTCAGCAGTGAATCCGGAGGTCAGGCTTTCATATCTGTAGGTGGTTGCTGATAGCCGTGAATATCGTTGCCTGGCGGGTTTAATATCCATACCCGGTAGGTCAAAATATACAACGGCGATGTCAGCTGAAGCACCTATAGCTAATGACAGCCTGTTGATCGGCAGCGTGTTGGTGAAAGGCGTTAATGAAATATCAATGTCCGTACAATCGTCGAAGATGGCATGCACAGTACCCTGCTTATCCTGCCAGCGATCGTTTGCCCGTGTGAGCTGTAAGGTATTCTCCCCATGTTCAAGGATACTGATGATAACTGTTTGTACTTCCCATTGAGCGTTCGTACTAATTTTGTATTGCACATGTATCGGCAGATCCTTAACCAGACCAGTAATATTCCCCTGTATATCATGTGTGGTATCTGACTGGATATGAAGATATTCCAGCGTGTTATAATAAATGCCTTTCCAGAGGATACGCTGTGTACGCATGTGTTTTTGTTTTCTTTAAGTTACATCAAATAGCAAAGTGTGGCTGATATATTTTGAAAATATGTAAATTTGCCGCCCATGAAAAAAATAATTGTTCCTATAGTACTGGTTTTTTTATCATTAGCCTGTTCAGATACGAAAGAAATTAAAGCTACCACATCAGACACGCCGATAGATACTACATTATACATTAGCATGGGAGACCCGGATACTGCACTTGTAATGTCCATGTTCACGGAATGTACACACTATAATTACTGGACGCAGCGCGAGCAATATATGAGATGGGATACCGAGCGTGCGACTATCCATCCTTTATTCAAAGCTATGTTTGGCAGCCACGATGCCTATCAGGAAAGATTGAAGCTGATAGAAAGTAATCAGATGCGGTTTATCGACGACGTGCATAACGAAATGACAACGAGTGCCCGTCAGTATGGAGGCGTAAGTGGCACCCCCGAGTTTACCTACCTGGTATCGAAAAAAGATACGGCGTTTAAGGCTTTGATTGAGGAAATGCTGGAGGATGAGAATGTGAGTGAGGAGGAGAAGGAGATATTAAAAGATGTGCTGGGGAGTATGTGAGATGAGGGGGATAGACTTCATTAAGTAGGATTACCCAGATTGGCCATGTTTTCAAAAAAAAACATGCGTCAAAGTTTGAATGTTTTAAAAAAATGCTATGTTTGTGCCCGAATTGCGTAGCATTTATTGAGTTATGTTGATACCAGACATTAAAGAAGAAGATTGATTAGTCCGGGGATCAAAATGCAAGTAAATAAGTTTGTCTATACCTATTGTCAATGCGTTGTTCAGATACTTATAATGATTGTTTGCGCTCTTGATTAATAATACACTGATGGAAAAGATTGTTTGAACCCTTACTTTTTGTCAAGTGTTTATTGACCTGGAATTCGTTTGATTATACTATACCGTGAAATATTTTTTATTCCTGATCATGATTACTTTGGCCGCTGCCAATGTATATAGTCAGTCTGTGCTAACTACGCCCATGACGGACTATTACACGAAGTGGAAAGTAAAATTGCCCGAAAAGCAGCAATATCCTGCATTCGGTGACAGTCTGCTGTCGTTTTCTAACGCAGCCAGCAGATCAAGGAAGTATGTTATTGCCCCTTTTGTTCCAATCACTTACGATACTTTCATTGGCGTTTATGAGCATAATAAGAGAAATCCTAAGCAGGTAGTCGTCGTGCATAAACAACGTAATCCGCTGCTGACTGTACATGGTAATGTGATGTACGATCTCTTCTACCAGTCAAGTGTAGACACACCTGTCACGCAGAAGGATGTATACCAGCATACCGTGCAGACGAGTCTTGAGCTGACTTACAAGGACAATTATCCTATCAGGCTGAACTTTTCTACCCGTATGGGTAATTCTTCTCTCTTCAGGAATCTTACCGATTTTAATCTCCAGTATACCAACCGGGATTTTAAGAATGCGATGATGAAGAAGGCGAGGGGCTGGGATGCGGGGAAATATGCGCAACTCGAGGAGTTACAGCAGCTGCGGGCACAGGTGGAAGCGAAGCAGCTGGAAATTAATAAACTGAAGAAGTGGAAGAGTGATCCAGCCTTGTTACAGCATATCATTGAAGCCCGTGAGCGAGCGTATTATGCGAAGATACGGGATTCCCTGGAGGCGTTGAACAAGCCTGATTTAAGGATCCCTGACCTGGATATCAGTAAGCGCAAGCGGTCTGACGGTAAATTGTCTGACCTGGAAGAGAAGAGTAAGAAAGTGAATGAATCGGCGGACTCCGTACTGCAACGGTTCAATGACAAGTATGCGGCAGTGGACAAGAAGATAGACTCACTACAGCAGGAACTGGCAAAGTTGCAGGGTGTATACAAGCAACAGGAGAATATTTACAATATCAGAAAGAATGCATTGACCGATGTGTTAGCCCGTAGTAAAAATAACAAGGAACTCGCGGACAACCTCAAAGCAATGAACCTCCCTGATTCTATATTACCTAAAGGATATAAACATCTGCTTGCTATCCGGACAGTGGGAGTAGGGCGCCTGTTAGTGGACTATTCAGAGCTGACGGCGAAGAATATCAGCATATTCGGGGCCCAGGCAGAGTATAATCCTGATTACTATGTGGCTTTTGCGACAGGCAGAGTTGATTACCGTTTCAGGGACTTCATCTTCAATGACAACAGGACGAAACAGCACCTCAATCTGGTACGTGTTGGTAAGGGTATGCGGGATGGTAATAATATCATACTGACTTATTACACCGGTAGAAAGCAGGTGTATAATTTTAATACTGTTTCTAATAATGGAACGCCGAGTCCGACGAACCTGAGTCAGCATATTATGGGATTATCCCTGGAGGGAAGATGGCAGTTGGACGAAAATAACTATATCAAGGGAGAGATCGCTAAATCATCTCTGCCGACTTACGCAAGACCAGTAGGAGAGCATGAGGATGCCGGCAATGGTATTTTCAAACTGGGCGATCATTCTAATGAGGCATATGCTATCTCTGCCAACTCTGTGTTGCCTAAAACAGGCACCAGGTTTAGTGGTGTGTTTAAGATGATGGGGGCTAATTTCCAGTCGTTCAGTCTGTATACTACCGGTTCTTCTCAAACAGGTTGGGCGCTGAAGGTGGACCAGCCTTTCTTTCAGCAACAGCTGACATTAAGTGCAGGTATCAGAAAGAACGATTTTACGACCAGTTACCAGCAAACGAATTATTCCAGTAACACCGTATTTAAGAGCTTCCAGGCCACGTTCCGCAGGAAGAAATGGCCGACACTGACACTGGGGTATTTCCCAAGTTCACAGCTGACGAAGATGAGTGATACGAGCTATGCCGAGAACCTGTACTACAATCTGTCAGGAACTGCGAGTCATTTCTACTATTACAGGGGAATCATGATGAGCACGATGCTGACTTATACACAGTTTTATAATAAACAGACGGATAGTAGCTTCTTATATTTCAACAGTAAGAATATGGTATTAAGCCAGACGGTATTTTATGGCAGGTTCATATTTACAGCGGGTGGTGCAATAGCTGTGAATCCTGAGTATAATTTATATACCGGGGAAGGTGGTGTGCAATACAAGATGCTTAGCTGGTTTGAATTAGGTGGAGGTATGAAATACAATTATCAGACCTCCTTCAATCTTACCCAGATCGGTTTTTCCGGTAACGCGAAGATCACAATCCCTAAGCTGGGGGAGATCGCAGTCATGGCAGAAAAGGCATTTATACCAGGAATGCAGAAGCGCCTGGTATCCAGTAATAACGGAAGAGTAACTTATATAAAGACATTTTGATTAAAATGAAAAGTTGGACCCACATTTTTGTTTTTTTAGGTGTGCTCTTAGGAGTGCAGGCCAGTGCACAGGTAACGATGACGGCGCAGGTACCTCCCGAAGGTGTGCTGATGAAGGCACAGCTCTGGAACATTGCGATGGTATCTGTTTCTGATGCACCGGTAACAGTCAGGATCATGATGCGCCTTACCGATGTAAGGACGAATCAGCCGGTACTGACAGGTATTTCAAGAGAGCTGACACTGAACAAAGGCGCTAAGCAGTTACAGGCCGGAGATGTTTCTCCGATACAGTACGAGTACCTGTCTGACGTGGCTGACAGAAGTCCGAACGGGCTGCTGCCTGTAGGTAACTACCAGGCTTGTTACAGCGTCTATATCAACGGTACCTATAAAGGTGATCTGATCTCGGAAGATTGTAGTCCTTTTGCGGTAGCACCTGTTGGTCCGCCGTTACTGAATACACCAGCAGACAAGAGCGTACTGGAATCGTTCAATCCGCAGTTCACCTGGTTACCACCATCTCCTGCGACGTTATTCAGCAATCTGAATTATGAGTTGCTGCTGACAGAAGTGAGAAGCGGACAGTCATCCGTAGAAGCGATCCAGCAGAACTTACCTGTATACCGTTTACCTTCCACTAAAAGCCCTTTTGCCAACTATCCGTCATCCGCATTATCGCTGGATACCGGGAAAGTATATGCCTGGACGGTGATTGCGCGTAATGGGAATGCATTTGCTGCACAGACGGATGTGTGGACATTCTCGCTGAAGTCTACACTGGTGAAGAAAGAGTTAGCACAGGATTCACATATTCAGCTGAGAAAAGAGCTGGACGGTGCCGTAGCTGCTGTAACAGGCAATGTACACTTTACCTATATCAATGCGGTTAACGACAGTACCGTTCAATATGAACTGCTGGGTCTTGAAGCGGGTAATAAAGTCATTACCTACGGTGAGATCGAAGTAGTACCCGGCGATAACATGATCTCCTTCCCAATAAGAAGAAAATATAGTCTGCAGGATGGCAAGACCTACCTGCTGCGTGTACAAAATTCACGGAGAGAATATTTCCAGATGAAGTTTGTCTACACGAAAGAGAATTAACCGGCGAATCAGTCCCTATACCTATAAAATAGATCGAAGATGATATTGGCTCTTGCTGCTAAGAGGAAGAAGACATTTGCGTGTACCATGCTGGCACTGATGTATTTTGAGATGATCATTCCTCCTGCTACATCACAGGCAGCTGTAATAAATCCTGCGTATAGAAAGGAGAATAATTATCCTGCAACTACCGGTGTGGCTAATACTGCACCAGTAGCGAAACCGATGCCTGTGGCCACTCCTATAGTGGCGAAGGATGCGGAGAAAAATACATTTGCACCGGAGAAAGCGGAAGGCGGTCCCGGGCAGCCTGAGATGGCGGAGTTTCACTCTGTGAACAGTGACAATATGGTCGATCTGTTTTCGGGAGATTTGTCCTACTCGATCCCCTTGATGGATGTGGGGGGATATCCAATTGCAATAGGGTATAACAGTGGTATTACGATGGACCAGGAGGCGAGCTGGGTAGGTTTAGGATGGAGCTTGAACCCAGGGGTTATTAATCGTAACCTGCGAGGCGTACCGGATGAGTTTAACGGTGCAGATACTTTAACCAAGACGCAGAGTATCAGGGAAAGCAAGACGATAGGTGGAAACCTCGGTATTGATCTGGAGTTGGCAGGTCGTACGCAGAACATAGGCGGAAAGGATGTTGGAACAGACGCAGTGAGAGTATCCTTATCTGCATCTCTTGGGATTGTTCATAATACTTATAAAGGTATAGGTATTGAAATGGGTACGGCCGTGGGTTTACGTGTAGCGAAAGGTCAGGCATCAGGTTTATCAGGCGGTCTCGGTTTTACAAACAGCAGCCAGAATGGGTTGACGATTTCTCCCAGCGTTGGCTATTCTATCCAGGCGGCGGAGTATGGAGATAAAGGAAACCTGATGGTACCACTCAGTGTAGGTACTGCGCTGAATACGAGGGAAGGTATGAAATCAGTGCAGTTCTCGGCAGGCACCTCGCTTTACAGAACGAACGAGAAGAATACAAAGGCCAATGGAGAGGGTAATGGGATGACAACAACCGGTCGCTTATCGGGTGCTATTTCGTTTGCTTCTCCTTCATTCAACCCTGCTATGTCAGTACCGTACACCAGTACAATGTTGACGATTTCGGCTAAGGTGGGTGCCCAGATGAAGATTGTACATCCGAGCTTGTCGTTGGGTGGATATATTGCTAAACAAGGCATTGAGCCGGAAGACCAGGTGATGCGTTTGCCAGCGTATGGGTACCTTAATTATCAGCATGCAGAGGGAAATCCATTAGCTGTGCTTGATTACAATAGAGAAAAGGATGCTAGCTACAGAGATAGAGATCCACAGTCAACAAATATTGCTATACCTATTTACACCTATGACGTTTTCTCCATATTGGGAGAGGGCGTAAGTGGCAGCTTCCGTGGCTACAGAAGTGATGTAGGTTATGTATATGATCACAAGCTCAAAACAAAGGATAAGTCTTTAAGTATAGGCGCTGACGTCGGATTCGGAGATATTGTGAAAATAGGTGTGGACGTAAACTATACCCGTTCATTTACTGAAACCTTGCCATGGACAGATTCAAGGTCTAATCCACTGGCTTCATCACTTGCTTTTACCAAAGGTGGAGGGCTTGTTGAGCCGTCTTATTTCCGTAATCCGGGTGAGAAGACCGTGAATACCAAAGCATTTTATGACCTGATCGGCGGCGAAGATATTGTTGTGCCAAAGTTATTCCAGGCAGGAGCGGATATCAGAACGCTGAATACACTGACCACGTATAAAGATGGTCGCTTCGGCAAAGATGTAGCGTTGAAAGCACGGGAGAATGTGAAGGAGAACAGAGATAAAAGAACACAGGTGATTACTTACATGACGGCTAAAGAGGCTAGTGTCGCCGGTCAGTCTCCTTACCTTGAAAATTATCAGCTAAATAAATTCATGCTACAGAATGATTGCGCCGTTAATACAGGAAACAAGGGCATCATTGATGAAGAGGAGCATGGACTCCTGGGGGAATATTTTGAAGGAAGAGAGTTGGATGGTAAGAAATTTATGACCAGGATCGATACCGGGCTTCACTTTAAGGATGTGTATGATTTTAAGTTTCCATATGGTGTAGGTAGTAATAAGGCTGATGCACCTCCTAACACGGTAAGGTGGACGGGACGTATCAAGGCGCCAGTCACTGGTGTATATCAAATCATTACAGATACAGATGATGGTGTAAGGGTTTTCATGAACGGTGAAAGTCTGATAAATGGATGGTGGACAGGTTATGGCATTCGTAAAACAACGGTGAACCTCGAAGCAGGACAGATGTATGATTTACGTGTGGAATTATTTAACTGGATTGGCGATACCAGGATCCATTTCACAATGTTCTCCGGAGAGACCTATATTACCGCGAAGGATTTCTACACACCTGCTATCGTACATGATACTTTCACAGCGGTGCCAGATTTTCTGACCAATGAGAGAAGGATTACCAGCATGAGAAAGGCAAATCATATTTCTCAGGTGGAAGTGTTGAGCCCTGATGGCAAACGTAATATTTACGGTCTTCCTGTTTATAATATCAAACAGAAAGAAACAACATTTGCTGTAAAGCATGAAAATGGAAACCCGGAAGATGGTAGCGTAGCTTATAATCACGGGGTTGATAATACTGTAGGAAATAAGAATGGCACTGACTGGTATTTCTCTTCAGAGGAAACGCCGGCTTATCCGACTGCTTTTCTGTTAACGGGTATCATGTCTCCTGACTATGTGGATCTCACCGGAAACGGTATTTCTGATGATGATCCAGGTAATGCGGTCAAGTTCAACTATACTAAGACAGCTGGTAAGGATAATCCGTTTAAATGGCGTACACCTTATTCTAAGGGGGCTAATTATAATGAAGGTATGAAATCTGACAATCGTGATGATAAGGGTAGTTATGTGTACGGAGAGAAAGAGTTATGGTACCTGAACTCGATTGAGTCAAAAAATATGGTGGCAACTTTTGTATTGGCCGACAGATATGACCAGCAACCAATAGATGAAAATGGCAATAAAGGTGGTATTAATCCATCAAAACGTCTGGAAGAAATTAATCTGTATACCAAGGCAGATTTTTTAAAATACAATACCGCTGCGCGACCAATCAAGACAGTGCATTTTGAATATAATTACCAACTTTGTAAAGGTTACAGCAACGCGGATAGTACAGGTAAATTAACGCTGACGCGTATCTGGTTTACATACAATGGAAACAAGAAGGGAAAGAAGAATGCCTACGTATTCAATTATAATGCCGTGAATCCGGACTATGATCATAAGTCAGCTGACCGTTGGGGAAACTACAAAAACCCGGCAGATAATTTTGGATATAGTGAGAATAATAAGATCACTAACGGAGAGAATCCCTATGCAGTTCAGGATAGTGCTTTAGCGGCCACTAATATTGCTGCCTGGACGTTGGACGAAATCACATTGCCATCTGGTGGTCGTATGAAGATCACTTATGAAAGTGATGATTATGGTTTTGTTCAACACACAAGAGCTGCGAGAATGTTTAACATTGCCGGTTTCTCTCGTGAAAAACCGGTTATTACGGAAAAGCCATTCACCAGTAACCTGACACCTACTTTGTATGAGTCGGCAGGTGACAATGCCTATGTAGCGATTAATGTACCTGAGTCAGTGTCGTCCAAGGAAGAGGTATATACTAAATATCTGACAGGTCTTGATGACATGATGTCTTTCCGGTTGAATGTAAAAATGCCGACAGATAAATGGGGTAGCGGGTACGAGTTTATTAATGTATACGCAGTGCTTGAACCTGGAGAGTATGGATATACGAATGGGGGCAGAACAATCTGGTTTAAAGTGAAGACCGTCAACGACAAAGGCAAACTGGGAGGAGACCTGACGCCGATGGCCAGAATGGCGGCGCAATTCCTTCGTTTGCATGCACCATCCAAAGCCTACCCGGGCTCTGATGTTGGCGATAATCCTAACGTAGTGGATGCGCTGCAGATGTTTATGGCGCAGGCAGATAATATACTGAATGCATTGAGATCTTTCGACGCCACTGTGCGTAGCAAAAAATGGATGAAGTATGTGGATCTGAACCGCTCCTTTGTACGTCTGAATGTGCCTGACTACAAGAAATATGGAAATGGCCACCGTGTGAAGAGAATTGTTATCTATGATAACTGGAATAAGATGACTGGACGTAAAGAGTCCATGTATGGTACTGAATACGAATACACCAGGACGATGAAAATCGACGGTGTGGAAAGAAAGATCAGTAGCGGGGTGGCTACATATGAGCCAATGGTGGGAGCGGAAGAGAACCCGTTACGTAAACCTATCGCATATGGTGACAGATCTGCACTATGGGCACCGGTGGATATCAGCTATATGGAGTCACCTGTAGCAGAGTCTTTCTACCCGGGTGCATCGGTTGGTTACAGTGCGGTGATATCAAGATCTATTAACAATGATCCGAAGATAAAATCACGTACCGGCTTTAAAGAGAATCTGTTCTATACGGCTTATGATTTCCCGACTTTCTCTGATCAGTCAATATTTGATGCAACAACCAAAAAGGTGTACAAGCCGACGTTAAATAACCTGTTTAAGATAAATGCCCGCCATTATCTGACTTTAAGCCAGGGCTTCAAGGTGGAGTTAAATGACATGCATGGTAAACCGAAAGCGGAGAATATTTACGGCGATGCGGATAAAACGCCTAATTCTTACACACGCTATTTCTATAGGGTCGCCAACGACCTGAGTGCAGAGAAACGACTGAGCAACACCGTACTGACGATGGATGCCAAGGGTAATATCAGCACAGATCTTACCATTGGTGAAGATGTGGAGTTAATGATGGATATGCGTCAGAGCCGGATGGAAACCAGCAGTATGGCAGTTGAGGCGAACCTCGATATCTTCTTCCTGAATCCGCCTATTCCGTTTGGTTTGCCAATGGTCATACCGATACCACAGAGTGAGAAAAACCAGTTCCGTTCAGTGGCGGCAATGAAGGTGATTAACAGGCATGGTATTATGGACAGTGTGGAAGTAATGGATAAGGGAAGTAAGGTAGTAACCAGGAACCTGCTGTATGATGGAGAAACAGGAGATGTGATATTGACATCCACTCAGAATGAGTTTGGTGATCCGGTGTTTAATTTCAGTTATCCGGCAGGTTGGATGTACGAGGGTATGTCCGGTGCATATAAGAATGTGAATGCATCACTGGATCATGTCTATTTGCAGAATGGAAAGATTATTGGCGGTTTAACACCTGGAGGTATTTCTGACGGAACCATCAATAGTCTGTTTTTCTCTGGTGATGAGATATTGGCCTATGGAAGAAACAAGGTCAATGACGATGAATGTAATCCGGTGCCAGCGACCTTCCCGAATGCAGGCATGTTATGGGTAGTGAATGCGAATGAGTTGAGTGATGGTGTACAAAGTCTTTATTTCATAGATGAAAATGGAAAGCCTTATACAGGAAATGATGTGACACTTAAAGTGATCAGGTCTGGTAGAAGGAATATGAATGCAGGTGCGGGTTCAGTAACGATGATGAAATCACCATTGGATCTGGCAGGAAACGGGAAATATATCCTGAACATCAATAAGGATAAGAAGATCATCAGTGCCAGTATGATTGAATACAAGCAGAACTGGCAGGTACAGGACCGTAAAAAGCAGAAGATCCTTTGTGCTTATTAATCACAACACTGTAAAAGAAAAGATATGCTGAATAGAATATTATGGGTAGTACTGTTTGCAACACTGGGCTTCGTGTATAACGCGGACGCCCAGCAGCAGGCAGATGCTGCGAGGTTACAGGGTAACTGGGTATTAACTGGAGTACAGTCAGCACTATATTCTCAGAGCGATGACAGGTTGATGGAAAAAAACACGATTGACCTTTCATCCGTCGTGCGTTGGAGAACACCAGTACCGATGAACGCCAGGTTTAAACAAGACTCCTGTTTCCTGACAGGTCGTATGCCTTCTTTTCAGAAGTATACAACCGCAGAGAAGGGATTGCTGATAATCAGTCAGAAAATGAAGCCAGGCTTTCCTGCGATGAGTACATCGTATCACTTTGAGATTTCTCCATCAGGTGCATTGACGATTATCATGCCAGCTGCATATTATCAGGATGCGGCGTCGAAGTCGGCAGTAAAGATGGTATACCACTGCCAGTATAAGCGAAAGTGATTATTGAAGGGGCTTAATTTGAATAATACTTTATCTGGGATTCAATGATATTTAAGAACAGGCATAAATGGGGGGTGATCATCTGCGGGATGGTGTTGCATCTCTTATTGCTGAGCAGCAAAACGCTGCATGCACAGTGTAATCAATGGGATGTAACAGCAGCTGTAGAGACATCCACATGTGCGGCGAATGGTAAAATAACCGCCTCTCTGACCGGGAGTAATGCGCCTTCACTGACGAATGTATTGTATAGTCTGCGGCCACTTACACCAGGTGGACGTTTCGTTGACCAGAGTACGTCTCCTGTCTTCGAAAACCTGCAGGGTGGGAACTATCGCGTAATTGTTCAGGCGTTATGTAACAGTGTGTCTGTGTGGGATAGTGTACAGGTTACTGTTACAACTAGCTATGTGCCGATGAACGTGACTGCCTCACAGGTGATAGCAGCTTTAGCAGGTTGTAACAGTGGTCGGGCGGATGTCGTGATTGCGAGCGGAAGTGCACCATACACAGTGACATTGGCAACAGTGCCTGCCGGTTACTCCGGCCGCAGAACATTCACAACTGATGTAAATGTTCTCAGAATAGATAGTCTCAAAGCGGGAAATTATACGATATCTGTTACAGATGCCTGTAATGCAACTTCCCCTGCACAAACGCTGACGATTGGGAATGTCGCAAATGCTGGTGGCGTTTATGCTGCGTTGGTTCCTGTACAGGACAATAATTGCAGTCTGGTGACCTTCGGCAATTTTGGAGTTTATAATGGGGAGCTCCAGCAAATATTATATGCACAAAATAGTCCGGTAGAGGTTTCGTTTACTATTGGTGGAGTGACATCAGGTTATAAGCCTGTAACTGTCGTAAACACCGTATTCGATACAATCACATTGCCAGGCGGGAAAAAGATCAGTGACTATATTGGTTCGTATATTAAAGTGAATTTCAGAACTGCCTGCGGGAATATATTTTCTGATTCAACGGCTACTGCTGCACCAATACTGATAATGCAAACGCAGTATAACTGTAATACAAACTACAATCTGCAATACTATATCGGAGCCAGTAATATGGCTTGTTATCCGCTGTATATTGCTTTAAAGAACAAAGAGACAAACCATTACCGCTATGATACGGTAAAGACCTATAATGACGGTCTTGGCACGCGCAGCATTAAGGGACTTGCGTTCGGTGACTACACTATTTCGGTGGTTGATGCTAATGGTAAGGTAGCAACATCCAACTGGGGCGACGAGTTTAGCGTAACTGCTCCGGGAAGTGAATCTCCTTATGCATTGTCGATGGAATTAGGATATGGTGCTTCAGGGTATCAGGGACATGCTTTTTTCTCCGTATACAAATCATCCTTGTTTACACCAGGAACGAAGATCGAACTGGTAAGTCCGGCAGATCAACGTTTTAGCTTCATCGTTAACGATGAAACAAGTGGGACTGCGGTGTACAAGAATAACGAACTGGCATTTTTTGGTGTTGGAAGCTATTTATTCAGAATCACTGACAATTGCGGCAGTTATGATATGCCGGTTACGATCAGACAGCAGGATGTATATAAATATATCTGGAAGGATACAACGATACAGACCTGCGATGGACTTGGTTTGACTGTTACTGGAGAGGCTTATTATCAAAATCAGACGTTACCATTATATTATTCGATTTTGTCCCCTAATCAGTATTATCGTATAGTTCCTGCAGGGCAGCAAATAATATTACCGCTTCCGGGAACTTACCAGATAGGTGTATCTGGTTCAACTTCTGTACAAGAGTTTCCGGGCATTAATACATTCACTGTAGAGTACAAAAATAACGCGTTAGGTATTGACACTAAACGGTCTATTGGCTGGGTATGTCCAAGCCGGCCGAAAGATCTCGGTACAATATGGGCATATGGTGTAAACGGGGTACGTTCTTCGTATGGTAGCGGATATACATTTCAACTTGCGGAAGAGGGTAACGGAGCAACAGGTCCTTACCTGGCTACTAACAACACCGGTATTTTTACTGCTACTTCAAATGGACCATTTAAGCTGACAGCAAATAAAACATACGAGGTCAGGATTTCAGATTCATGCGGTGCATCTGCTATACAGCCGATTAAGATTATTGACTATGCGACAGCACAGGTGATATCAACTGAGAGGGCTGAATACTGTATCGGAGAGACTGTATCGATAAATGTACTGAACCTGCCAACTGATGCGAACCGTTTCTTCTGGAAATATCCTAATGGAGTTGAGAAAGAGGGGCAGGCACAGCTGATTCTTAAGAATTTCCAGGTAAAAGATACGGGTACATACAAGATAACGATTACCAGTGATATGTGTGATGATCCGATAGTAGGTTCTGTGCACGTCGGCGTCGCGCCTTATCTGGAAATCTGTTACAGCGCAGTAACAGATACAAGTGTGAATCCGTATAAGTATAGCTTGCTGGGTAACTGGCGTCCGGTACGTTCTTACGTTTATTATACTGCCCGGGCTGAGTCTGATCCTAATCAGCCGACCAATATCAGAACAGACGGTGCATATGCAGAGTATGAGTCTTTCTGGACACTGAAGAATGGTAAATGGTCTGCTAACAAAGCGGAGAACTGGGTATGGAATTCGGAGAGCACCATTTTTAATGCGAAAGGATTTGAGCTGGAGAATAAAGATCCACTGGGTCGATTCAATGCAGGATTGTATGGTTATGCGGATGCGATTCCGACAGCAGTAGTACAGAACAGCCGTTACCAGGAGGCAGCATATGAAGGATTTGAAGACTATTACTTTGGCAATGGCGCATGTGAAGGTCCATGCCCAACCGGCCGCCGTTTTGACTTCTCTATTTACAAGGGTAGAATTGATTCTACACAGAAACATACGGGCCGTTATAGCATCAGGGTAGCCCCAGGTGATACCGTGGGGGTGGTCAGTACTGTAATGGCTACTCCGGTCGAGCAGGGATTGCCTACTTTCAACGAAACAACCGTTCAATGTGGCAGTGTAACTTCTACTGTATTGAAGAGTATTCGTGCAAATTCAGATGTGATCATGCCCTCCTTTGCGCCACTTTCGGGCAAACAGATCCTCTTCACTGCCTGGGTAAAAGAAATACAGGATTGTAGTTGCACGTCTTATACAAGTAATGAAATCGGACTGGCAGTGCAAAGTAATAGTGGCAGCACCGTATTGAAGATCAAGCCGACGGGTGCGATCATTGACGGCTGGCAGCGCTATGAGCAGGTTGTTGACCTGCCGGCAGGTAGTACAGGGTTCTCTGTGGTGCTGATGGCTACAGGATCAACCACTGTTTTTTATGACGATATCAGGGTACACCCTTACAATGCTAACATGAAGTCTTTTGTGTATGATGCAAGAAATCTGAGGATGATGGCAGAACTGGATGAGAATAACTATGCTACATTCTTCGAGTATGATGATGATGCAACGCTTACCCGCGTGAAGAAAGAAACAGAGCGTGGTGTTAAGACAATCAAAGAAACAAGAAGTGCTTTAATAAAAGAGTAAATCCTGTACCTATTATGAAAATGTTGAGAATTGGACTGGTATTCATAGGTTTTTTACTGGGTCAGTCAGCCGCCGCGCAGGATCAGTCAGATACCACCCGGATGTATGCGGAGATAAGAAAAATGCAGTCTGCCTACAAGGACAAGCCTTTGTCATTCGATATCAGGTATACTTATACCAGTGAACAGCATCCGGAGACGGTGCTTGATTCATTGAACGGGCATATGGATATTTCCGGACGTAACTATCATTACAGCCTCTCTTCAACAGAGATGACGGCCAACGAACAGTATATAGTAACGCTCTTCAAGGAGGAAGGCGTAATGTACCTGGCGAAAGCACCTGAGGTCAACCCGGTAGACCCTATTGAACAGATGAGAGCTGCGATACAGCGGGTAGGGATTGGTAGTTGCTCGGTAACAGAAACAGCCACTGTAAGAACTATGCGTGTTGGGTTCAAGCCAGGGATGCCTTATAAGGAGTTCCGCATGGACTTTGATAAGAAAACCAACGTGCTGACGGAAATGCAGTATGTGTTGAAGACAGAGATGTTGATGGAGTCAATGGGAGGCGCGGAAGATAATGCATCTGTCATTAAACAGTATGGTGAGTATGCCGTTGTACGCTGTTATTTCACAGACTACAAGATATTAACGCAACCAACCGGCATTTTCGATAATAGCAAATTCTTTTATAAAGAAGGCAGCGAGTTCAAGGCAAAAGCACCTTATGACGCCTATCAGGTGTTTGTAGGTACTCCCAACCTGCAGTAATAACAGATTAGTCAGATTATTTTGGATAAAATTATGAACAGAAGAATGAAGCAGCTGTTGCTGTTGTTGAGCATTCCTTTTGCTACAAGCCAGGTAATGGCACAGAAAAATGTATATCAGATCAGGGCTGACAGTGTTCGCATTTACAGTGGTTGCGATACAGCAGAACTGATTATAGAGAACAGAACGAAAGATACACTGGGTTTCCTCTTCAATAAAGGAAAGGGACGCACAGAGTTTCGTAAACTGCAGTTGCAGACGGTAGGTAACAATGCCATTGCGATTACCGGACAGGATACTTTGCAGTTAGGGGCGATTATAAAGACAACGGTGGATACTTTGTATACTTCGGGTACGAACCTGTATTACAGAAAGACAGATGGTACAGTCGTAACGGTGCCGCTGAACCTGGATGGAAGGTATGACCTGTTATCAACGAATATGGTATACGTCCCAAATAACAGTAGCGTTCCGTTTGCCTCTTGGCCATCAAATAAAGTAGTAGGTTACTTCGCTTATACAGGAAGTGATATGCCTGCGCTTTCTGATCAGGCATTTAAGAACGTCGGTCAGAAAAACTATTATGATGGACTGATGTTCAAATATGGGAAAACCGGCTTTGACATGGCGGTTAACTGGGATAGCGAAACGCAGGGACCTAACGGTGCTTTCCTGAGAATCAAGGATGATACGGATTCAAGTGAGGGCTGGAGTGCCTGGAGGGAACTGCTGTTTAAAGACTATGCAGATAAGAAATATGCGCCACGTGCAGCGACTGGTTGGACGACTACAAGTGGTCCAGGATGGTATAGAATAGCTATTAACGGTAATGCCACAACAGGAGCGACAAATGGTAACCGTGCCTATGGACATTTCATTATCACAGATGGTACGGCATCCTTTCATCAGACAGTTGAGTTTATTGTAACAGTGCTTTACAACAGGGCACCAACTATTCAGGTGATCAGTAACGGTGTTTTTGGTACACAACCTTTTGCCGCTATAAGAGTTGTGAAAGGTGGCACATATGAAGGTACTGCGATAGATATTCTGACATATAGGCCGGAAACGCTGAGTGTAAAAGCGTCCATGACTGATAATGAGCAAACAGGTGGATGGGGAATGGTCAACTGGCAAAAGATAACGTCAGCGACGGACTATAATGAAGGAGTACCAACTGGTATGACGCAGATGAGCTACGTATTGAATCCGGATGTGATAGAAGGAACGGCTGATCAGAATGGGCAATATTGGATGTTTAGCAGAAATACAGGTATGACCACTAATAATGGATACCGTACGAGAGGACCATTGAGTCTGGTGGGTGACTATAAGGTAAATTCTACTAATAAGAAGGTGATATGGACAGTAGGGGATGACAATATCGGTACAGATAACTATTATGGTATCGGTTATGACTTCGGTAACCAGGTCACGCCTAATAATTCCGATCATCAGATTGTATTTGCCAAGAACGGTTTGATCACGCATCGCTTTAATCTGGGCGGTGGCGTATTACTTAATGGTAATGTCAAAACGAATGGAGCTATGACTGCTTTGGGCTTTCTTACTACTGGCTCAGTTGGTATGATGGGAGATTTTTCGATTACTGGTTTAGCGAGAAAAATCATCTGGACCAAGGGTGACAAGTTTGTTTCCGATACAAATTACTATGGAATTGGCTATGACATAGGTAACCAGGTTATACCTTCAATAAGTGATGAACAGATCGTAATTGCGTCAAATGGGGTTGTTGCACATCGTTTCAATATGAAAGGTGGTGTTCTGCTCGGCGGTGATGTAAGAACGACTGGGAATATAACTGCGGCTGGAAACATGACTTCTACAGGTTTCTATCAGTCTTCATTACGTTCCCTGAAAAAGGACATCACGCTTTTCAATGGAGATGCATTGAAACTGATCAAAGATCTAAAGATAGTGGAGTTCTCCTATAAAGAGGATAAGGAAAGTAATCGGCACGTGGGTATTATCGCTGATGATAGTGACTGGCATTTCTCGACCCAGAAACATGACAAGTTTGACAGTAATTCTGCTATTTCTATCACAATGAAGGCCGTGCAGGAGCTGACAGAGAAATTGGAGGCGCTGAATAAGAGACTGGACGAGCTGGAGTCAGCGGTTAACAAAGCCAGCGGTAATAAATAATATTAAAAAACGTCGGCCGTTGTAAGAATGTGGCAGCGGTAACAATCAGAATAGTCTAAGCATATGAACGGAAATATGAAACGGTTAGTACTGCTGTTAAGCATTCCTTTTGCGGCGAGCCAGGTAATGGCGCAGAAAAACACCTACCAGATTCGTGCGGATAGTGTACGTATTTACAGTGGTTGTGATACCGCGGAACTGATCCTGGAAAACAGGACGAAGGATACGCTTGGTTATTTGTATAATAAAGGCAAAGGCGTAACAGAGTTTCGTAAACTGCCGTTGGAGACATTACGAACTGTAATGGCAAGGGATAGTAGTACGCCTTATACTATCAATTTCAATCGGTCTTCCAGTAACCCTTCTAATGGATTGAGATGGCAGTATTTTACTGACAGATGGTCAATATTTGCTGAGGCTACACAAGATGATCCCCCTGGCAATCTCATTTTTCTCGCTGAAGATAACATTAATGAAGGGTGGATATTTCGTCATGACGGGAGTTCCACAGGCGGTCAGAAGACAGATATCCTGTCTATCGGAAGAGACCGTTTGAAGTATAAGGGATCTGATCTGTTTCATACTGCTAACCTGAATCCTGTAAGAGGTGGCACGTTTGAGCCTGCAAATACAGATTGGAATACGTTGGTGAATTATAGCTTTATTGGTTCTGTAAATGGTACTGTGAATGGGCCTGTCAATGACGGACTCTGGTGGAGTGTTATTTCAACAAGGCATAGAAATGGGGCTAGTGACGGTACACTATATGGCATGCAGATAGCCAATGGAATGACATCCAGTGTCAATCAGAACAGAATATTTTTCAGAAGTCAGGGAAACGGGACCTGGACTGCATGGAAGGAATTCTGGCATACAGCGAATCTGCGTCTGAATATTGATAGTGATAGCTCCCTGGCGATTGAATCATGGTTGCGTGTGCCGAACCGTAAAGGAATAAAAACCACTGATGGGGCATTGTTTTATCAACCGTTCACGTCAAGCTGGGCCATCAGATCAACAGCTGGTGCAAATGTCGTATGGCTGGAATTGCAAACTGCGGATGGTATAGGACGTGGAAGTGTATATGCGGCCAGCGATAACCAGATTGGATTTACAGGACCATCAGGTACCGGTTGGAGATTGAGAACCGACGCGAGTGGTAATACGGTGATTGCAGGGCAGGTGACAGCTACGGCGTTTGTACAGTCGTCCATGAGGAGTCTGAAGAAAGATATAGCGCCGTTTACAGCAAATGCAACGGATATTCTGAAAGATGCGCAGGTGCGTACGTTCGTTTATAAGGCTGATAGCGCTAATATTAAGCACATTGGGTTTATTGCCGATGAGTTACCGGATGAAATGGCAGCTGCGGAGCGTAAAGGCGTTGATCAGGCGAATACAGTGGCATTGTTGGTGAAGGCTTTGCAGGAGATGAACGCGAAGGTAGATGCGTTGGAGAAAGAGGTGAAGATGCTGAAAGAAGAGAGATCAACCCAGAAGAAATAAGGCTGTTTGTTTGTTGCTAACGGACAAATAGTAAAAAGATTAAGTAGATAGATTATCCCAGACCTTATGAACATAGAGAGGCGAATTAAACAGTTCCTCAGAGGAGCATTGTTCCTATTGTTGGCATACCTGCCACAGTTAACCCATGCGCAGACAGGAGGACAAATTATATTAAAGCGAATCCTGGATGGTGCCAAAGGCCAGTTAGTTGCAGATTCGGCTATTGCAGTATCAGATACGGCTTATTTTGGTAGTGGATTAGCGGGTAAGCTTGATACCCCATATCAGGTTAAAAATATCATTACGTTCAGTATAAATGAGTATGCAAAGGTGGTGCTGCCGGATTCATTTCGTGCGACCGCCAATTTGCGTATTTATTATACCCTACCTGATCTCTCAGTGGATTCTGTTGATCAAAGCCTCTCTATAAATTACGATACAGCGGGAACCTATACTATGCGGAGTAGCTTTGTATTTAATGGAGCTCACCGTGTAAACGTGAAGATATTAGGTGTTACAATTATAGGAGGTGATACAAATAAGGCATCAAGCAGGACTACAAATACTGTATCTACCGATATTTTATCGGCACTTATGGTAACTAATGAGATAGAGGTTCATCCGGTTTATAAATTATCCTGTACGGCGGATGCGGTTAAAAGTGTCAGTCATGATATAGCGAGTGTAGCTAAAACAGGAGAACTGGTGGTTAGCTGGCCTTTAATGACAGGTGCGGATGTGTATGATCTGGAATGGGCATATGTTGATCAGACTGCATTGTCTGACGGCCGTTATGGGAGTCCTTCAAATCCATCTGCGGAGTTACTTTTTGAGGATAATACCACCCGCGTTACTATTGCGACTAATAGTTATAGTATCCCGTTATTGTACGATGCCATAGGAACTTTATATTATAGAGTTAGAGGTGTTCAGGAGAAAGCAGGTTATCAGCGTATAGAAACGGGGTGGAGTTCCAATGCGACAGGTGGGCTGGGCGCATTTTCGTTTGGGGGCCATGAGCCAGGGCTTAACTGGCAATCCAATATTGATTTTGCAGAGGATGGTAAGCGTAAGGTTACTATTAAATATTATGATGGTAGTCTAAGGAATCATCAGACAATGACCAAAGACAATTCCACTAATACGGTTATTGCTACGGAGGTGTTTTATGATTACCAGGGGCGTCCTGCCTTGCAGGTCATGCCGGCTCCAACGTTAAGTAAGATATTAAACTATGCGCATAATCTGAACGCAGCCTTAAACGGTGCAGAGTATGACAAAGATCAGTATGATGCACTCGCCATTCCGGAGAGTTATCTGACTGCTTCTGCTGCGCAAATGAGTAGTACATCAGGTTCCAATCAGTATTATTCTAATAACAACCCGGAAAAGTTAATTGGTAATAGTCAGTATCTCCCTAATGCAGACGGCTATGCGTTTTCGGAGACGGAGTATACGGCTGATAATACGGGACGCATTCAGCGTCAGAGTTCTGTAGGTAAGACGTTCAAACTGGGTAGCGGTCATGAGACAAAGTATAGCTATAATACTCCTACCAAGAATGAGCTATATGCGCTGTTTGGTACAGAGGTAGGTGATGTGACACACTATTTTAAAAATACAGTAACTGATGGTAATGGTCAGACGACTGTTACCTATTTGGATATGCATAACCGGACTATTGCTACCGCATTAGCTGGTGTGCCGGAGAATGGTGATTTAGAGAATTTATCTTCTTTAAATAGCATTGTAGTAACAGATACAGTATCGGGTGCAGAGAACGCCATCATAGAAGGTAACCGGATAACCAGTCGTAAGGAACATTTCGCTACGCAGGGAGATAGTGTCAGATTTGTTTATGAGCTGACTCCCCCTGTCTTACAAAAACAGAACTGTAAGGATACAGTTATCTGCTACACTGGTATGTATGATCTGGAAATCCGTATCACCGATGATGTATTTAGCCAGCACCTGCCAGGTGGCAAACCAGTGGATACTGTGTTACGGGCTAAGCTTGACACGATCAGTGTAGACTGTGATCAGCCTGTTAAACCGATCCGTCTGGCATTCAGTCTCTGGCTGGATAAGGGTAGCTATACTTTTACGAAGACATTAACGATCAGTCAGGCTGCGATGGATTACTACCGTGATAGTGTGTTCCTGAAAAGTAATGTATGTAAGAGCTATGAGCAGATCCTGGAAGAACAAAAGGCGATACAACGTACAATACCGTGTGAGCCTGACTGTGCGAGCTGTCTGGCGGGTATCGGCCTCTGGGAAGAGTACCGTATCCGTTATATGAATGATAATGGTTACGTAGGTGATAGTGTCAACTACCGCGCAGAAGCATGGGCATCGTATAATGAAGCGTTGGCAACCTGTAACGAGCTATGTGGTAAAGGTACGGAGACAGACGCGATGCGTCAGGCGATGCTGCTGGACATGTCCGCTCCTGGCGGTCAGTATGCGCTGCCACGTGATACGGCGAACAGGTATTCTATCTTCTATCTTGACATGAAGGATACGACGTATAACTATGCAGATACATCTATCCACTATCTGAACGAGATCGGCGAGCGTGACATGGTGTATGATATAGCCGGTGGTCAGTATGTGTTACCGCAGAAATTAGGTCCTGCGGAGTTTGCGGCAGCTTTCAAGTCTTCGTGGGCAGAGGCATTACTGCCGTTGCATCCGGAGTATTGCAAGCTGTTGACTAAAAATGGCTACCGCCTTAGTGAGGAATGGGATATGGCGTTTGAAAAGGTAGAAACCTATCAGGAGGCGCGGGATGCCGGTTATCTGAACCCGCAGGGGATGAGTAATAGAAATTTCCCTATTAATAAGAAGGATCCCTTAGATAATACAACCTTAACGGGCAAGCTGATTAGTCAGTTGGAGCATTTTAACGGTGGTAGTTATGATATGTGGCGTGTGGCGGTAGCGTCAGTGAAATGTGACGAATCCGGAGCTGGTTGTATCAACAGTTATAGTTCACCAGAGGATGCGTTTAATTCGGCTAAATTATGCGAAGGCGATCTGAACATGGCATGGCGTAGTTTCCGGAGCATGTATCTTGGTGCTAAACGTACGGTAATAGATGACTACCTGAAGAGTCTGAATTGTGGCGCGAGTGCAAAAGAGCTATTGGACTCAGGTAAGGTATTACGCTTTACGTCCAGTACCGACCAGCTGGCGAATGCAGGCCTGGGTGCATCATCGGCTTATCTAAAAGATAAGAATGCCGCAGAGACGGCGTCAAGGACGCTCTCAGACAGTGCGTACACCGCCAACTGTACTGCGTACGTATCTTATTGGGTACAACAGTTATCTGGTTGTTATGATACAACGGCTATTAAAACTGATATTATCCCCAAACTGTTAGCGGTTTGTAAGGAAGGTTCAGATGTGGACCATCCCCGCGGCTCCAGTTCTGTAAGGCCTGGTAGCACTAATGCTTACCGTAGTTTCGAGGAAGTGATAGATGAGTATAATCGTCTGCGAGGTAGAAGTAAAGACCTGGTGTGTAATGCGGATGTGATCACGATGCCGAAACCCTATGACCGTCAGGTAAGTTATGGAGATCAGCCGACGTATGCGCCACCAACTGATTGTCAGTGTGATAAGATATCCGAGCTGAAGCAGGAGTACGCGGCGATGAAGCATAGTGGGGAGACGTTTTCAGCTTATATCAGTCGCAAACGAGGTGTAAGTATCAGTCAGGACGACCTGGAAGCGCTGGCGACGGCGTGTAACAATCGCAACAGCAGCTGTAACTGGTTGCCGAAGCAACTGGTATTACCATCAATCTTCCAGTGTAATGTAGCGCCGGCGTGTGCGACATGTGAAGAGGTAACGCGTTTATATATCTCCTTTAAAACGAGTTATGGTATTACACCAGAGATGAAGGAAGAAGACAGTGTGCAGGATAAGAAGAATGCATTATTTGCAGCGTATATGAACAACCGCCTTGGCTTTGCGAAGCAGGCGTGGGAATACCTGTCGTTTATCAATGACAGCTGTAAACAGCCTTCAGGTAATGTTGTACAGGTATGTAAGCCCGGATCACTGAAGGGTAATCCTCAGGTAAGCACGTATTCGAATGGATCAGTAGATGAGATCAATGATATCGTTCGTAGCCGTGATGGCGGTTACTTACTGGCTGGTTGGACAAGAGGTTGCAGTAATGGTGAGGAGGATGCGTACCTGATCAAAACGGATAGTACGGGAGCATTATTGTGGTCAAAGACCTATGGCGCAGAGAATCATGAAGAGATCAAACGTATCCGTCAGACGCGTGATGGCGGCTATATCGGTATCGGTTCTACAAACTCGTATTGTTATGATAATGGTGCTATCTTATTAGTGAAGTTTGACAGTGCAGGTGTGATCCAGTGGAATAAGGCGTTGGATCTGGGTAGTAATGGTTACACCGGTAAGGGTACTGATGTGATCGAGACGCTTGATAGTAATTATGCATTTGCAGGTCAGGGCCTTCCATCGAAATGGATCATGGGAGTCGTTACAGGTGAAGGTGAACTGAAGTGGAGCAAGGTATTGTCATCCAGTGACCGTAAGGAGCAGATGAATATAGTGGAGAATGGAGACACTTTGGTAGCCGGAACGGCGATAGCTATAGGTAGTGGTAAATATGATGCCGCAATATTGAAGTTCAGCAAGGTAGATGGTAATCTGCTGGAACAGAGTGGTTACAGTGCTGATAACAGCGACCATATCCCGGGTAGTATCCTGAAGACAGCCAGTGGTTATAAGTTGGTTGGTCTGAATAGTGCGACGTTGGTTGATATTAGTAGTACAGGTTCTATTGTATCTGCGAGAAAGGCAGCGGCACCAGGTAGCATTATAGCTGGCTCAGTGACGGCGACAGGAACCAGAGATGGTAGCTTGTTGTTATCACAGTCCGTATCAGGTAGTACTGGTGGTGCATACTGGCAGAAGATAGGTATCAATAATGGTGTATTATGGAGTAGTCATGTAGGTGTAAGCGGCCAGGAGTATCTTCGCCACATTGTTTCCAATACTGACGGTACGATGGCCGGCGGTGGTGTAATGGATGGCAAAGCAATGCTGATGCTGGCGAATGTGAGTGGTAAGACAGGATGTAAGGACAGTAGTGAAATAATCACCAGTGTAGATATTCTAGCCTCTACGTTGCGCAAATCACTGCCAGCACAAACCATTACCGATCTGGCTCCGAATTTACTGAGTGCGATAGCCTTAAATGAGAAGAACTGTTCGCCAATAAGAAATATGAGCAGTTGTCCGGGCATGGATAGTTGTTATACAGTGTATGATCTGCCGTTACTGTGTGGTAACATGGGTGTATTCCCGACGGTACCGTTGGATGAGTCAACAGCCTGTTCCGACAGCACCTTCTTTGCGGAGAGTGCAGCGACGACCATCTATAAGGCTTACACAGACTCCGTGAAGAACGACTTCAATGAGAAATATCTTGCTACTGCCCTACAGGCAGCATCGTTAGAGAAATTCGCGGTGACTTACTCTACAAGTGAATATCATTATACTTTATATTACTATAATCAGGCTGGTACTCTGGTGAAGACAGTGCCACCGGCAGGCGTAGTGAAGAATATGCGTCAAAGCTGGGTGGACAGTGTGACGGTGGCGAAAGCAGCTAATCAAAAACTGGTACCTGCTCATACTATGGCTACAGAATACAGATATAACTCATTGGGTGGTGTAATCGCGCAAAAGACACCTGATGCAGGCATCAGTCAGTTCTGGTATGACAGGATGGGCCGACTGGTACTCTCACAGAATTATAAACAGAAAGGTAAATTCCTTTACGGTTATACATTGTATGACGATCTCGGAAGGGCGACAGAGCTAGGAGAGTTGTCATCAGCGGCTTCTATGACGGATATTGTGAGTAGGAGGCCTGGAAGTCTGGCTAGCTGGTTAAACAATGTAGCATCAAGCAGACATCAGATTACCCGCACCACTTATGACCTGGCTTATATGTTCTTTGATGATAACAGCTTTGTTGGCCGCAACCTTCGCAACCGGGTTTCATGGACAGCATTATATAATGGAACGGAATCATTGGCTGGGGGTAAACATACTACAGCAACATTCTACAGCTATGATATTCATGGTAACGTGGAAACGCTTTTGCAGGATTATAGAGAAGGGGCGATGGCTGCCGGAGGTCAGCGATTTAAGAAAATTGCATATAACTATGATGTAGTAAGTGGGAAAGTGAATGAGGTAGCTTATCAGGCTGGAGAATCAGATGCATTTTACCATCGTTACGATTATGATGCGGAGAACAGGTTGACAAATGTAGAAACCAGCCATGATAAGGTATACTGGGAAAATGATGCGTATTACG
The DNA here is from genome assembly GCF_010093065.1 of Chitinophaga agri. Classification (NCBI taxonomy): domain Bacteria; kingdom Pseudomonadati; phylum Bacteroidota; class Chitinophagia; order Chitinophagales; family Chitinophagaceae; genus Chitinophaga; species Chitinophaga agri. Next base: position 801,600 of record NZ_CP048113.1, read on the forward strand.
ATTATTACAAGCATGGGCCACTGGCAAGAACGGTGATTGGTCACCAGCAAGTGCAGGGTATAGATAATGTTTATACGCTGCAGGGTAATATCAAAGGTGTAAATAGTACAACATTAGATGCCGCGAATGATCCTGGAGAGGACGGAAAACTCGGAAGTGCGGTACCTAAAGATGCATTTGGTTTCACATTGCACTACTATGGGTCTGAAGATTATAAACCTATTAATGCTGCAAAAAAGCCATTTGCAGTTGCAGCAGGTGATTTTAAGCCGCTATATAACAGTAACGTTGCCGCTAGTAGTCAGCATATTGCGACAATAGGTGATCCGCTTTTATATAATTATCAATATGACGTACTGAATCGTCTGAAAGGTATGCAGGCTTATAAGGGATTGAATCAGTCAACCAATACATGGGAAGTGGTGCCGTTAGAAGATTTCAAAGAATCAATGAGTTATGATGGGAATGGTAATATCCTGACGTACAATCGTAACGGCAATAACACCTTTGCAAATAATTCTCTTGAAATGGACAAGTTATCATACAACTACCGTCCAGGCACGCATAAGCTCGATTGGATTGACGATGCAGTGGCGACAGAAAATTACAATAATGATATTGATAGGCAGCAATCTGGTAACTACGTATATGACAGCATAGGTAATTTAATAGGTGATGTTGCAGCGGGTATTGTAACTGTAGAGTGGAATATTTACGGCAAAATAGCATATATTGTGAAGGCCAATAATGACACGATACATTATACCTATGACATAGCTGGTAACAGGATTAGCAAAAGATATCAAAACATAACAACATGGTATGTGCGGGACGCATCTGGTAACGTGTTGTCTACCTATACCCGAGACGCAGATGGCCCGGTTTTGCTTTCGGAGATGGCGCTCTACGGTGCAAACAGACTCGGAATGGTTGATGTTGAATCTGGTACTCTAAGCAATAATGAGACTAGCGTAGTGTTGGCTAAACTTGGATCAGGTGAAGTTATTGACTTTGTCAGAGGCAACAAGCGTTTTGAGTTAAGTAATCATCTTGGTAACGTGCTGGCGACGGTGACTGATAAGAAGTTTGCCCGCGCATCCGGAGATAATATCTTATATGACTTTAATCTGTTATCGGCTAATGAATATTATCCATTTGGAATGCAGATGCCAGGCAGAAACTACAATACCACTGCCTATAGGTATGGATTCAATGGGAAGGAGAATGATAATGAAGTGAAAGGAGATGACAACTCGATTGACTTCGGCGCTAGGATATATGATCCCCGTGTAGGAAGGATGCTTTCGGTGGATCCTGCTGCTGATGAGTATCCAGCACTTTCGCCATATTCCGGTTTAGGAAATAATCCAACGATATTTATCGATCCAGATGGCAAGAGAATCTATTTTGTCCCTGGATTAGGGTACGACGCTACAAAAGGAGACAAGAATAGTCCATACGCGCGGCAAGGCCAGAATTCAGGTGGGGTTGCAGATGTCCTTAGGCAATATCTGCAGGATAATAATACTTATTCTAAGACGATTCAGGGTTCAAAAGGTGGTCGTTTTGCAGATATGGGATATGTTGCCTGGCATGGTCAGCGTCCGCGCCTTGACATTGAAAACGATGATAGGGTTATGATGGTGATCAATGGAATTAAAGATGACTTGCAGCGTAATCCTTTGAAAAGGTCAGAGGGAGAACAGATGAATCTGTTAGGAACTAGTCAGGGATCTGTTACCGTTGCACAAGCCGCCGTTGCCATGTTGGAGAATCCCGAGAAATTTGGACTAGAAAAAGGATTTAAAATAGATAACCTGGTACTTGCCGGTTCTCCCGTTTCACCTAAATCAGCACTTTATAAAAGATTACAGGAGTTAGAAACACAAGGTAAAATCGGTAAGCTGGAATATGAGGACTTTCAGGCTGACGGCGATGTTGTATCTGGCCTTGCAAGTACTACAAGGGTGGGTGCGATGGTTAAAGGATCAAAGTTCTTGGGGAAAATTGCTCAGGCAATATCTCTGGCTTTAAGAAAACAAGAGCAGAAAGACGTTCACATTAGAGCTGCTGAAAATCTGCCTATAGAAATTAACGGAGAAAAAAATACTTTCGGTGGACACATTAAAAAGTTGTTTGAAAGGAAGCACATTCATTAGTTTGATCTGTGCATTCTCATTTTTGAGTTGTCAAACTATTAGTCCTACACGTCTTATAGATGGGGGATTTAAAGATTTGGGAGACTATAAAAAGATGACGAAACATATAGTTGAGAATGACTTCCAGAATGGATATAAAGGAGATTCGATCATTGAACGATCTAATGCGGATAGTATTTTAGCCGACTTTATGAAAAAAAGAGGAATCATGGTTATACAAATTATCCGCGGAACGGAAAATCCAAAGGATACATGTCATGATTGTCTAGTACAATATCGTTTTTTCCATGTACCAATATTTGGTAAAGGAAAGGAATTGACGTTCGATTTTACTTCCGATCCGCCCATGAAAAGTGAAAGGAGCGATGGAACGATATTGAAGGTATTGGAAAAAGGAGTTTATTATTTAAAATATTAGAATCCACTAGGTATTTCATTTAAATGATCTTTGAATGGCGTCTTCTGACTAGAGGACGCCATTCAATTTTTTAATTGGTATATGGATGGTGGAAGAAATGAGCAGGCAGGTCAAAATACACATCTCAACAGGGCGGCAATAGTATTTTTAAAAGCTTTTTTATTGTGTCTCTCTCTGTGCTAGCGGCGAATGAGACTAATATCATGAGGCTTTATGCCAGAAATAAGAAGTATACTAAAGATCTCGCCAGTAAATAGATCAGGAGGGTACGATATAAGAAGATTGCGGACTCTTTGTAAATGAGTTTAATGGATACCTGGTCAGACCGCGAGACCGGATGGTACAGATAATCCGTGGAAGAAATGGAAATATAACCCTAAAACGGATCAAACTACCAGGAAGGATGCAAATGGCAAGACATCATCGTAAAAGAAACACCTGAATTTATTGAATTTTGGAAAAAAAAACATCCAGATAAGAAAATACCAGACCGAGGGAAGCCTAAGCAACCACAGCCTGAGCAATCAAACAAACCTAAGAAAACTTAATAGTAATATCAGTCATATGAAAAATATTCGAATGAAGAGATTTATTAAGATTTCTGATAAGAGTGGATTTTCCGAATATCAGATAGCATGTCGATTTGATAACAGAATACTATTTCATACTAAAAGTCGGAATAGACGTCGTGTCTTATATAGAAAATATCTGTTTTTTTTGAAAATATCTGCAAATTTAGGATATCCTTTAGCACAAGAGTCTATGGCATTGGCATATGGTGATAGTAATACTTTAGGGTTTAATAATCCTGACGAGAATGAAGAAATGCAAATGTATTGGTTTAAAAAAGCCTGTGACAACGATATCGCTAGTTCATGTAATGCACTGGCAGTCATTTATGAGCGGAGAGGTTTAATAGATGAAGCGATCAAAACATATAATAAAGCGATAGCGTTAGGAGATGGTCTGGCAGTTGGGAATCTGGCGACATTAAAATTTCCGAATGGGGCTTCTGAAGAGTAAGTTGGATAAGCTTAGATGGAATTAGTGTGACAATGAATTTGATTTTAACAGCGTGGATAGTCATGACGCATTTCGTGATATGAGTAAACGTTTGTTGTCGATATTAAACGCGCAATATTAAATATCTAATACGGGGTATTGGGTAAATGCTGATGAGTACTTTGGGCATACTTCTTAAGTACGCAAAATGATAGCACAGAGCATTCAGATAAATATACGGTCGTCTTCTGATGAAAGACGACAGTATGTCGTTATATTGCTTGTCCTTAATTAATCTATTGGTATAATCGCATTTATTTGCCCCGCTTTCTATACCTTCGCTGCCGATTGAGAAAATGCAACTAGTATTGAATGTTCGTATCATTGTTCCCTATACGTTAGGCGAGTATTGACGTAAACAGATGGTTTACTTACAGTAGAAGCTATTGCGATAAGAAGAATAGAATATCCCGGACCTATGAATTTAGAGAGGCAAATTAGGCAGTTCTTAAAAGGAGCATTGTTTTTTTTATTGGCATACCTGCCACAGTTAACCCATGCACAGACAGGAGGACAGATTACATTAAAGCGAATACTGGATGGTGCTAAAGGACAATTAGCTCCCGACTCCGCTACTACGGTGTCAGATACCGCTTATTTTAACAGTGGTCCTGCTGGCCGGCTGGATACTCCCTATCAGGTAAAGAATATTATCACCTTCAGTATCAATGAATATGCAAAGGTGGTGTTGCCGGACTCATTCCGTGTGACCGCCAATCTGCGTATTTATTATACGCTGCCCGATCTCTCCGTGGATTCTGCTGATCAAAGCTTCTTGATCAATTATGGTACTGCAGGTACCTATACGATGCGTAGTAGTTTTGTGTTTAAAGGCGCTCACCGTGTAAACGTGAAGGTATTAGGTGTTACTATTATAGAAGGTAATACAAATACAGCAGCAAGCAGGACTACAAATACTGTATCTACCGATATTTTATCTGCACTGTTGGTAACGAATGAGATGGAGGTACATCCGGTCTATAAATTATCCTGTATGGCAGATGCGGTTAAGAGTGTTAGCCAGAATATCGACAGCGTGATTAAGACAGGTGAGTTGGAAGTTAACTGGCCTGTAATGACAGGTGCAGATGTGTATGATCTGGAGTGGGCATATATTGATCAAAGCGCCTTATCTGATGGTCGTTATGGAGATCCTTCTAATCCATCTGCTACATTGATATTTGAGAACAATACTACCCGTGTTACGATATCTGCTAATAGCTACAGCATACCATTATTGTACGATGCTCCTGGTACACTTTATTATCGTGTCAGAGGAGTGCAGGAGAAGGCAGGTTATCGGCGTATAGAGACGGACTGGAGTTCCAATACTTCCAATGGCCTCGGAGTTTATCAATATGGTGGACATGAACCCAATCTTAACTGGCAGTCCTCTATATCCTTTTCCGAAGATGGAAAGCGTAAGGTGACAGTTAGCTATTATGATGGTAGTTTAAAGAACCGCCAGATAGTGACTAAAGATAACACAACGAATACGATAATTGCTGCAGAGACTTTATATGATTATCAGGGACGGCCTACCATACAGGTAATGCCCGCACCAACATTAAATAAAATACTGAGTTACGCCCATAATCTGAACGCAGCCTTAAACGGTGCAGAGTATGACAAAGACCAGTATGATGTACTCGCCAGTCCGGAGAGTTATCTGAATGCCTCTGCAGCACAGATGAGCAGTCAGTCAGGCGCTAATCAATATTACTCGCCGAATAATCCTGAGAAAAGTATTGGGTATAACCAATACATTCCTGATGCGGACGGTTATGCGTTTTCAGAAATTGAGTATACCGCTGATAATACAGGACGTATTTCGCGTCAGGGAGAGATAGGTAGGACCTTTAAGCTAGGTAGTGGTCATGAGACAAAGTACAGCTATAATACTCCTACTAAGAATGAACTATATGCGCTGTTTGGTACAGAGGTGGGTGATGTGACACACTATTTTAAAAATACAGTAACTGATGGTAATGGTCAGACGACTGTTACCTATTTGGATATGCATAACCGGACTATTGCTACCGCATTAGCTGGTGTGCCGGAGAATGGTGGTTTAGAGAATTTATCTTCTTTAAATAGCATTGTAGTAACAGATACAGTATCGGGTGCAGAGAACGCCATCATAGAAGGTAACCGGATAACCAGTCGTAAGGAACATTTCGCTACGCAGGGAGATAGTGTCAGATTTGTTTATGAGCTGACTCCACCGGTCTTACAAAAACAGAACTGCAAGGATACAGCTATCTGCTACACTGGTATGTATGATCTGGAGATCCGTATCACAGATGATGTATTTAGCCAGCACCTGCCAGGTGGCAAACCAGTGGATACTGTGTTACGGGCTAAGCTGGACACAATCAGTGTAGACTGTGATCAGCCTGTTAAACCGATCCGTTTAGCATTCAGTCTCTGGCTGGATAAGGGTAGCTATACTTTTACGAAGACATTAACGATCAGTCAGGCTGCGATGGATTACTATCGTGATAGCGTGTTCCTGAAAAGTAATGTATGTAAGAGCTATGAGCAGATCCTGGAAGAACAAAAGGCGATACAACGTACGATCCCATGTGAGCCTGACTGTGCGAGCTGTCTGGCGGGTATCGGCCTCTGGGAAGAGTACCGTATCCGTTATATGACTGATAATGGTTACGTAGGTGATAGTGTCAACTACCGCGCAGAAGCATGGGCATCGTATAATGAAGCGTTGGCAACCTGTAACGAGTTATGTGGTAAAGGTACGGAGACAGACGCGATGCGTCAGGCGATGCTGCTGGACATGTCCGCTCCTGGCGGTCAGTATGCGCTGCCACGTGATACGGCGAACAGGTATTCTATCTTCTATCTTGACATGAAGGATACGACGTATAACTATGCAGATACATCTATCCACTATCTGAACGAGATCGGCGAGCGTGACATGGTGTATGATATAGCCGGTGGTCAGTATGTGTTACCGCAGAAATTAGGTCCTGCGGAGTTTGCGGCAGCTTTCAAGTCTTCGTGGGCGGAGGCATTACTGCCGTTGCATCCGGAGTATTGCAAGCTGTTGACTAAAAATGGCTACCGCCTTAGTGAGGAATGGGATATGGCGTTTGAAAAGGTAGAAACCTATCAGGAGGCGCGGGATGCCGGTTATCTGAACCCGCAGGGGATGAGTAATAGAAATTTCCCTATTAATAAGAAGGATCCCTTAGATAATACAACCTTAACGGGCAAGCTGATTAGTCAGTTGGAGCATTTTAACGGTGGTAGTTATGATATGTGGCGTGTGGCGGTAGCGTCAGTGAAATGTGACGAATCCGGAGCTGGTTGTATCAACAGTTATAGTTCACCAGAGGATGCGTTTAATTCGGCTAAATTATGCGAAGGCGATCTGAACATGGCATGGCGTAGTTTCCGGAGCATGTACCTTGGTGCTAAACGTACGGTAATAGATGACTACCTGAAGAGTCTGAATTGTGGCGCGAGTGCAAAAGAGCTATTGGACTCAGGTAAGGTATTACGCTTTACGTCCAGTACCGACCAGCTGGCGAATGCAGGCCTGGGTGCATCATCGGCTTATCTGAAAGATAAGAATGCCGCAGAGACGGCGTCAAGGACGCTCTCAGACAGTGCGTACACCGCCAACTGTACTGCGTACGTATCTTATTGGGTACAACAGTTATCTGGTTGTTATGATACAACGGCTATTAAAACTGATATTATCCCCAAACTGTTAGCGGTTTGTAAGGAAGGTTCAGATGTGGACCATCCCGCGGCTCCAGTTCTGTAAGGCCTGGTAGCACTAATGCTTACCGTAGTTTCGAGGAAGTGATAGATGAGTATAATCGTCTGCGAGGTAGAAGTAAAGACCTGGTGTGTAATGCGGATGTGATCACGATGCCGAAACCCTATGACCGTCAGGTAAGTTATGGAGATCAGCCGACGTATGCGCCACCAACTGATTGTCAGTGTGATAAGATATCCGAGCTGAAGCAGGAGTACGCGGCGATGAAGCATAGTGGGGAGACGTTTTCAGCTTATATCAGTCGCAAACGAGGTGTAAGTATCAGTCAGGACGACCTGGAAGCGCTGGCGACGGCGTGTAACAATCGCAACAGCAGCTGTAACTGGTTGCCGAAGCAACTGGTATTACCATCAATCTTCCAGTGTAATGTAGCGCCGGCGTGTGCGACATGTGAAGAGGTAACGCGTTTATATATCTCCTTTAAAACGAGTTATGGTATTACGCCAGAGATGAAGGAAGAAGACAGTGTGCAGGATAAGAAGAATGCATTATTTGCAGCGTATATGAACAACCGCCTTGGCTTTGCGAAGCAGGCGTGGGAATACCTGTCGTTTATCAATGACAGCTGTAAACAGCCTTCAGGTAATGTTGTACAGGTATGTAAGCCCGGATCACTGAAGGGTAATCCTCAGGTAAGCACGTATTCGAATGGATCAGTAGATGAGATCAATGATATCGTTCGTAGCCGTGATGGCGGTTACTTACTGGCTGGTTGGACAAGAGGTTGCAGTAATGGTGAGGAGGATGCGTACCTGATCAAAACGGATAGTACGGGAGCATTATTGTGGTCAAAGACCTATGGCGCAGAGAATCATGAAGAGATCAAACGTATCCGTCAGACGCGTGATGGCGGCTATATCGGTATCGGCTCTACAAACTCGTATTGTTATGATAATGGTGCTATCTTATTAGTGAAGTTTGACAGTGCAGGTGTGATCCAGTGGAATAAGGCGTTGGATCTGGGTAGTAATGGTTACACCGGTAAGGGTACTGATGTGATCGAGACGCTTGATAGTAATTATGCATTTGCAGGTCAGGGCCTTCCATCGAAATGGATCATGGGAGTCGTTACAGGTGAAGGTGAACTGAAGTGGAGCAAGGTATTGTCATCCAGTGACCGTAAGGAGCAGATGAATATAGTGGAGAATGGAGACACTTTGGTAGCCGGAACGGCGATAGCTATAGGTAGTGGTAAATATGATGCCGCAATATTGAAGTTCAGCAAGGTAGATGGTAATCTGCTGGAACAGAGTGGTTACAGTGCTGATAACAGCGATCATATCCCGGGTAGTATCCTGAAGACAGCCATGGGTTATAAGTTGGTTGGTCTGAATAGTGCGACGTTGGTTGATATTAGTAGTACAGGTTCTATTGTATCTGCGAGAAAGGCAGCGGCACCAGGTAGCATTATAGCTGGCTCAGTGACGGCGACAGGAACCAGGGATGGTAGCTTGTTGTTATCACAGTCCGTATCAGGTAGTACTGGTGGTGCATACTGGCAGAAGATAGGTATCAATAATGGTGTATTATGGAGTAGTCATGTAGGTGTAAGTGGCCAGGAGTATCTTCGCCACATTGTTTCCAATACTGACGGTACGATGGCCGGCGGTGGTGTAATGGATGGCAAAGCAATGCTGATGCTGGCGAATGCGAGTGGTAAGACAGGATGTAAGGACAGTAGTGAAATAATTAATAGTGTAGATATTCTAACCTCTACGTTGCGCAAATCACTGCCAGCACAAACCATTACCGATCTGAATCCGAACTTACTGAGTGCGGTAGCATTAAATGAGAAGAACTGTTCGCCAATAAGAAATATGAGCAGTTGTCCGGGCATGGATAGTTGTTATACAGTGTATGATCTGCCGTTACTGTGTGGTAACATGGGCGTATTCCCGACGGTACCGTTGGATGAGTCAACAGCCTGTTCCGATAGTACTTTCTTTGCGGAGAGTGCAGCGATGACCATTTATAAGGCTTACACAGACTCCGTGAAGAACGACTTTAATGAGAAATATCTTGCTACTGCCCTACAGGCAGCATCGTTAGAGAAATTCGCAGTGACGTATGCAACAAGTGAGTATCATTATACATTGTTTTATTACGATCAGGCCGGCAATCTGGTGAAGACGGTGCCGCCAGCGGGTGTAGTCAGAAATCTGCGTCAAAGCTGGGCGGATAGTGTGACGGTGGCAAAGGCAACAAATCAGCAATTAGTTCCGCCACACACACTGGCAACAGAATACAGATATAATTCACTCGATAAAGTGGTAGTCCAGAGAACACCGGATGCTGGCAGTAGTAAGTTTTGGTATGATAGATTGGGTCGTCTCGTAACTGCTCAGAATTCGAAGCAGCAGCCTATGCAACATTATGGCTACACGACCTATGATCCTTTAGGTCGGATAACAGAAGTGGGTGAGATCAGCAGTAGTACGTTCATGAGAAATACACTTAGCCGTAGTGTAGATAGCTTACAGTCCTGGTTTACTGAAGGCAGTAATAGTCGTACACAGATTATACATACATTCTATGACAAACCTAATGACTTCCTGGCATCAGGCATGATTTCTCAACAGAATTTGAGGAACCGTATTTCCTGGACAGCATTGTATAATGCTGCTGCAGAACAACTGTCGGGGAATTATGTTACCGGAACCCTTTATAGTTATGATATCGCTGGAAATGTGGATACTCTGGTGCAGGATTATAAGAGCAGTATTCTGAGAGATCTTGGAAACCGCTGGAAAAAAGTGGTATATAGATATGATCTCATCAGTGGTAAGGTAAATCATGTAGCTTATCAGCCAGGCTTTTCAGATGCGATCTATCATCGTTACAGTTACGATGCTGAGAATAGAATGACCAATGTGGAGACAAGTACAGATAGTATCTATTGGGAGAATGATGCTTTTTACCAGTATTATAAGCATGGTTTGCTGGCACGTACCGTATTAGGGCAGCAATCAGTACAGGGAATAGACTATGCTTATACATTACAGGGTTGGTTGAAAGGAATTAACAGTACAACGGTAGACGGTGAATTTGATATGGGGCATGACGGTAGTTCAGTAGCAAAGGATGTGTATGGACTTGCTTTGCATTACTATGGAGATAAAGACTATCAGCCGGTTAGCGATAACCGCCCTTTCGCTTCTTCGACAGGAGCAGGCTTTAGTCCGTTATATAATAGCAATATTGCTGCAATCAGTCAATTTATTCCATCTTTAGGAATACCATTGCAGTATAGGTATAACTACGATGTTTTGAACAGGTTAAAAGGTATGGTCGCCTATAAGGGACTAGATGCTGTTAGCAATGTCTGGAATGCGATCGAATTGCCAGACTTCAGAGAGCATGTGACTTATGATGAGAATGGTAATATCCTGACATATGGTCGAAAAGGGAATAACACATTCGCGAATAAGCCGCTGGAGATGGATAACCTTACTTATCATTACAAAACGGGTTCAAATAAGCTGGATTTTGTCCATGATAGTGTAGATCCTGCTTATTATGATGTCGATATTGATGGCCAGAATGCCGGCAACTATAATTATGATAGTCTTGGTAACCTGGTGGGAGATGTTGAAGGGAGAATTACAGATGTACAGTGGACAATCTATGGTAAAATCGCCAGTATAACTAAAGCTGATGGCGCCGTTATCAGGTATACCTATGACGCCGGAGGAAACAGGGTAAGCAAACAGGTAGGAGACATTTATACATGGTATGTAAGAGATGCTACAGGTAATGTGATGGCAGTTTATACGCAGGGAGACAAAGGAATAAACGGCGGAAAACTAACTAGGACCGAGTCCCACCTGTATGGATCTGGTCGTTTAGGTATTAATATACTGAGAATCAATGTTGAAGATAATAGTAGTTTGAATACTGATTTAGTGAATGGATTAGGTTTGGGATTTTATACTAATTTCATAAGAGGTCAAAAAGTCTTTGAATTAACCAATCATTTGGGTAATGTACTCGTGACGATAGGAGACCGGAAATGGTTGAAGGATGGGGAATATGTGGCAAGTGTAGCATCGGCGCAGGAGTACTATCCATTTGGGATGCAGATGGTAGGAAGAGGAATAGCAAGCGCTGGTGGATACCGTTATGGTTTTAATGCGCAGGAGAAAAGTGATGAGATTATGGAACAGGGGAATAGCTATACTGCGTTACATTGGGAGTATGATCCGAGGATAGGCAGGAGATGGAATGTTGATCCGAAAACAGATGTATCGATTAGTTCTTTTGCGACTTTTGCAAACAATCCTATCTTATTAACAGATCCCTTTGGTGATGTCGTTAGATTGAAGCGAGAGGACGGGGTTACGAACAAGGAGTTTAGACAGATGAAAAAGAATATAAAGGAGTTACGTAAACATTCAGATTCATTTAGCCAAATGTATAATGATTTGGATAGCCGCAAGGAAACTTACTATTATACTGCAACGAATGCAGATGGTGGTAAAACTCCGGATGGAGGTGACGAAATAAAAATTGGCGTTCATTTTAAGTTTAATTCGCCTGCTAATGGAGAAGAGTCCCAACATTATGCACTTCTTGGAATGATAGCACATGAAACAGGGCATAAAATAAGAGAACTATATCATTTAGATCCTCCGGCGGCGACTCTTAATCCTGATGCTTATAAAGAGAAGGGCAATTCATTATATAATGCTTATAATGTGGCATATCAAAAACAACATGAGGTTTCTGAATTGGGAGCACAGTTTATTGAGAATGTTGTTCGAGGTGAGTTGAAACGAAGTAATCACAATGATATTAAGTTACATCGATACTATTCACCAGGTTTTGAATTGGACTATAAAATCGATCCTAAAAAAGGAGTGATAACATCTGTTAAAATAGGGAAGGACTATGATTTATTTAAAAAGTATCCCCCTGAATATTTTCAGAATAGAATCAAACTTTATGAAGTACTTGGCATTATTTCTCATTAGTATGATATTAAAAGTAAATGGTGCAGTTGCGCAGGATTGTACTATTTTTATTGATTCATCTGAAGTGAGATCATCCTATTTTAATACTGACTACATTGACAAACAGGATGATTTTTCCATAACGTTAGCTACTATTTCAGGTAGTCAGTATTCTTTTTTTAAATTGTTCAGAAATAAAGAGAATTATTATGTAGAATATGGGATTAAGGGGCAGCCAACATCGTTATATAAAGTTGATTCGGTGATGCCGATACTAGATACATGTCAGATAAATAACCTGGATTATTACATATTATCCCGAAAATTGGTATTTCATTATTATGACATGATGATTATTAGGCGGGGGAGTCAATATCTGCAGATAATCCCCACGGGATCAACTATATTTGATAATAGAGAGTGTATCATCGAATGTGATAAAACTATAGGCTTTTTGTTTCTTGAGTTTGAAAAGGTATATAAAGCGCATTTAGGAAGAAAAAAAAAGAAGTCGAATGAAATTGCTGATTAAATAACATTGATATCTTCGTTCCGGATTGAGAAAATGCAATTAGCACTGAATGTTCGTATCATTTCTCCCTATACGTTAGACGGCGTATTGACGTAAACAGGCGGTTTGCTTACACTTTAATACCACACAAATGCCTGTTCGGCGAGCTGTATATTGTTTGAAGTACCAGATTTTCCCGTTTTTTTATCTCCGCCCCCAAGATTCTGCAGTTCACGTACATGTTCTTGCAGTTCACGCACATTGTCTGAAGTCACCTTGATAATACTCCTAACATTGTAACAGCAATCACCACATGTAAAGCAGCAGCCGTAGATCCGCTGTTTTACCTGGTGAGCATGATTGCGTGTGCTTTTCGTCGCATCCTGCTATATGCATGATATGCAGCACTTAGTCTATATTAAGACTAAGCGCTGTGTATAAAAACACAGGTATGCACCGGGAGCATACACACAGTTCTTTGACATCTTTACCAGCCGGTAATAACCAGGTGAATGCATCTCCTGATAACCGGCTTGTAATAACGGATTATTATTAACTAACTATTCATGACGTCATCTACGTCATTGTTAGCTTCATTGGAAAATGCGCTGATATCGGGAGGGAATTGTCCAGCGGCATGCACCATCATCATACCTGCATCTGCGTGTCTGCAGACATACGGATGCAGGCTTAATGATGGCATGATAATGGCACAATAATGATGAAATTGCACCCAATCAGCTGTTTAGTATGTTCGCTTATATAAAATTATAATAATCTCATTTACAATAATTAATAAGGTATTATTTCATATGTTACTTAAATCGCTTTCGCCTGCAATCTGCAATGAATCTCCGCAGCACGCTCCAACAACTTCGGATCCTGTATATAATCAACAATATTCAGTTTATCACTGATCCTGTTCTCATTGTACAGCTGCTTAAAGTCGTAGTACTCGAGATCAAACTGCCACTCATCAGACAAGTGCTTGTATATCTCCTGACTACTATTCTTTAGCTTTGGATGATCTACAACGATGTAATTAGAATCCGGCAACTGCTCTATATGTTTTAAGATCGCTTCATTATACGTGATCCATACCGCGAGATGCTCATTGCAATATTTCCTTAGCAATTGCTCTTTGCGAAACGGCTTCCTGAAATACCGCCATATCACACGCGTGAAAATATCACACTGCTCATACTTCCAGTCGTGCAATTGAAACATTCGCTGCACCAGCGAACTGACCACCGTCTTATAATCACGTACAATCGCCAGATACCTTGCTTCCGGCAGTATCTCTCTATAGAACGGCAAGAACAGGCACGTACGCGGATCCTTCCAACCCCACTGCGACTGCGCAGAAGACTTCCTGCTCACTAATGCTTTCAATGTCGTACGTTGATGGCCTGTCAGCGGACCAGGATGTGCAGGCACCAGACCATCCGCAGAAAGCCCATGCTCCAACAACACTTTCTCGTGATACGTGTAAAAATCGAGGTCTTCATAATGACCATCCACATTCCCGATGCCAGGAGGTAGGAGTTGATCTCCTACATGCAATCCGCATTTATTCAACCAGTGTGTAAGCAATGAAGTGCCCGAACGGTGCATGCCCGTTATAACCAAAACGTTGTTATTCATAATGTCTGATTAAATGGAAGCTGCCCGACTATACTTCGCTTCCTGGTGTTTTATATTTTGCAGAATAAATTGATACAGTGTATTTGTGCAGGCGGTAATACTATGTTCGTCTGTTCTTAAATGGAGATCCGGATGTGATGGCGCTTCAAACGGATCATTTACACCGGTGAGATTGTTGAGTTTATCAGGATGGTTATCAGATAATAGTGCTCGCTTATATAAACCTTTCGTATCGCGTGTGATCAGCTCATCCAGAGAACAATCAATATGCACTGTCTTCACGTGCGCATACTTCATTTTCAGCTCTCTGCGAACAGTTTCATATGGATTGATCGCGCTGATGATACAGATCACGCCATGATCTGAGAGCCGGCTGGCCACAAATCCCAGGCGTCGAATATTCTCGCAACGGTCTTCTTTTGAGAAACCCAGATCTCTGCAAAGTGATTCCCGGTAAGCATCTCCGTCTATTATTTCAATGGGTAATCGTGAAGCTGCCGCTTTACGCTGAACACTCCTGGCAATAGTAGTTTTTCCTGCTCCCGACAGGCCACATAGTTGTATAATCATCGCATATTGATTTACAGGTTGAAAAGCTGACAGCAGGGAGATGTAGGAAAAATGGAACAGTCTTCAATAGGTCAATGGCTGGGTGTATAGCAATGCTAAAAGTGCGCAGTTACAGGTTAATGGCGATGTGATTGATTTGCTCGTCGCTAAAGTAGATAATTAATATTCAGCGTGCAACAAATAATAGATAAAATTCAGAAATCTGCCGATATACTGTAGAATTTCTCTTATATATTTGTCTGCTATCTCAATAGTGTAGTATAGAGGGCTACCGATCCCCATACTTAACCCATCGATCAATTCGCCACGTAATAACTTGATATGCAGCAGAAAAGCAATCTATCCCGACGCTCATTTGTCAGAAACGCGGGTCTGTTAACCGCCGGATGGCCCGTACTGTCTTGTTTACCAGGAACCGCCGCAAATCATGCTGGTACGGCCGCGGCATCTTCAGTGAACTTACACTGGCTGGGTGGTAGGGCCCCTTCATTATCTGCCGGTGCTACCTGGGGTGTTCCCTGGCCGAGGGGAACAGTGAAGCAGAATGCTGGCTTCCGCCTTACAGGGGCAGATGGTGACCATATTAATATACAGTCCTGGTCTCTGGCCACCTGGCCGGATGGTTCTGTTAAATGGAGCGCTCATGCGATCGGTGCAGGTAAAGGATTGCCATCAGCTGCATTCACATTATCAGTAACAAAGCGTGAGACTGCCAATGGGGAGATACAGATCACCGACAATGCTGATCATATAATAATAGATACCGGCGTGCTACAGTGCGATATCGGTAAATCCGGTGCGCAACTCATACGCACATTAAAAAGAAAAGAACAGCTCATTGCAAAAGAGGGTACATTGGTGCTGCTGACCCAGGACATCCCTGACGAAGGCAACGGCCAATCTCCTAAACATGACGCATTCCTAAGTAATATATCATCTGTTACACTGGAACAGCAAGGCCCCGTCAGAGCCGTGGTGAAGATCGAAGGAAAGCATGTGAATGCTGCAAAACGTGCCTGGCTCCCTTTTATCATACGACTGTATTTCTATGAAGGCGCTGAGTCTATTCGCATCCTTCATACCATTACTTTCGACGGCAATGAGCAACAGGACTTTATCTGCGGACTAGGGATTCGTTTTGCCGTCCCGCTTAGTGGGGAACATTACAACAGGCATGTCCGCTTCACGGGTGAAGAGCAAGGCGTGTTCGGAGAAGCAGTAAAAGGCCTCACTGGTCTGCGTCGTGATCCCGGAGCAGCCGTCAGGACCGCCCAGGTGGATGGGGACGAGATCACAGGTGCTTTGCCGGCTGTTGTCGATAAAAGATTACAATACATCCCTTCATTCGGCGACTATACATTATTCCAGCCGACCCCCGACGCATTTGAGATCCAGAAGCGGACAAAAGCTGGTCACGGCTGGATACAGTCGGCCTATGGACGCAGATCGTCTGGGACAGGCTACCTGGGTACACCTGCCGGCGGACTCGCATTCGGCATCCGCAACTTCTGGCAGAGCCATCCCGCGCAACTTGATATCAGGAATGCTCATACGGAAGAAGGTAGTATCACCATGTGGTTCTGGGCGCCAAGGGCTAGTCCCATGGACCTCCGGTTCTATCATGATGGCATGGGACAGGATACTTTCGAAAAGCAACGTGAAGGCCTGGAAATCACCTACGAGGACTATGAACCAGGCTTTGGTACGCCATTCGGTGTGGCACGTACTTCGGAAGCACAGATATGGGTGCTACCATCAACACCATCCCACGAGCGGCTCGCCAGCATCGCCACTTATATCCAGGACCCGGCCATGATCACCTTTGATGTACCTCAGTGGCAGACCGCCGGTGTATTTGGTGGCAGCTGGGTCGGTCGGCAGACGCCATCTGCGGAAAAAGAGCAACTGCACCAGCAACTTGACTTCTACTTTGACTACTACAAACGACAAGTGGACGAGCAGCATTGGTACGGTTACTGGAACTACGGAGATGTGATGCACTCATATGATACAGACCGCCATGTGTGGAGATATGATGTGGGCGGCTTCGCATGGGATAACTCTGAATTATCTACTGACCTGTGGTTATGGTACTATTATCTCCACACCGGCCGTAAAGATGCTTTCCGCATGGCAGAGGCCATGACCAGACATACCGGAGAAGTCGATGTGCACCATATTGGACCTTTTGCACCTTTAGGATCAAGACATAACGTGCAGCACTGGGGATGCAGCGCCAAACAATTGCGTATATCCACCGTTACGAACCGTAGGTTTTATTATTATCTCACGGCAGATGAAAGAGTAGGAGACCTTATGCATGCAGAGATAGATGCAGCAGATACATTACGGACAATTGTGCCCGGTCGTAAGATCGGTCAGCAGAAAGGTGATCCGGATGGAAAGTATGCAGGCGTATCATTCGGTACAGACTGGGGATCACTCGCCGGGGCGTGGTTAACAGAATGGGAGCGTACCGGTAGCAAGACAGCGAAAGACCGTCTGCTGAACAGCATGCAGACCATCGCTGCCCAACCACATGGATTCTTTACTGGGAGTGCTCAGATGGAACTGGCCACGGGTAAATTCCAACCAGCACCTGCTGAACAGTTTGGCGCATCCCACCTGAGCGCAGTATTCGGTTTACCGGAAATCTGTACAGAGCTGATCGCCCTGGTAGAGATGCCTGCTTTTGAGAAAGCCTGGCTGCAATACTGTGAGATGTACAACGCACCGGAGGAAGAGCAAAAAGCTGTCCTGGGCAAATCATTGGGTAAGCTCAACCTGAAACAGGGACATGCCCGGCTGACGGCATTCGCAGCTGTCAGAAAGCAAGATAAACGCCTGGCACAACGCGCCTGGGTAGAGTTCCTGGAAGGAGAGGCCGGCATCCGTAAATTCTCAAAAGAAATACGCACATTGAGTGGTCCACTGGTATTGAATAAGGTAGAAGAAGCGGACGGCATCTCTACAAATGCTGTCGCACAATGGGGCCTGACAGCAATGGCTTTACTCGATTATGTAAACGAAGACTATCCGGCTAAATAATATGAAAAGAGTGATGGGAATACTACTGCTGATCAGCGGTATGGTGACAGCAGTCACTGCACAGAAGGTAGGAAGCGCACTGGTACAGGACAATTTTTGTAAACCATTGAATACGTCCAGATGGATAGTGGAAATGGTGCCCACGCCACAGTCATCCGGATGGCCACTGATCTCCGCAATAGACACCTGTTTACGCGCAACGGCGTCTTTGAGTCGTATGACTCGTTAAGTCTCTATTATGTCGGCATGGGTGGCAATACGAACACGACTACCCGCTTCCGTAAGTATGAAGGCAATGGTCAAAAGATACTGTTGCAGGAATAC
Source organism: Chitinophaga agri (assembly GCF_010093065.1). Taxonomy (NCBI): domain Bacteria; kingdom Pseudomonadati; phylum Bacteroidota; class Chitinophagia; order Chitinophagales; family Chitinophagaceae; genus Chitinophaga; species Chitinophaga agri. Next base: position 820,090 of record NZ_CP048113.1, read on the forward strand.
CTGGACGCAGCACATCTGCTGACAGCCAATCAGACATATCATGTTGATATTGTTGTCAGAGATGGCGTGGTGACGTTTTCCGTTGATGATATTGTTTACTTTTCCTACAATGATCCTTCACCATTACAAAAGGGGTATTTCGGGTTCCGTTCTACCTGGTCGAGACAGGAGATCAGTAACTTTTCCGTGAAGCAGCTGCCCTGAACTATACGGCAAACCGCTTGAATGTTTCTTTTGTGATGATCCGGCAGTTTTCTGCTATCTGATCCAGTGTACAACTCATGATCTGGACGTTATATGGAAGGTTATCCCGCATCTCTATATACTCAATGCACAGGCCACACTGATCGGTAACATCACGATTACCTTTTAGCTGATGAAAGATTTTGTCGGCTACCGTCTTATCATCGCCAATAGAGAATTTACCAAAATTTTCATGTCCATCTGTAGTCTTCAGGTGTAACAAAATATAAAAGGTAGTTTCCATATGAACTTCATTTAGGTAACAAAACTGTTGACAAATTTACCTTTTTCAGCCCGGAAGGATCGCAGAGATATGTTAAATTACTTTTTATGAGATTGGATGAGATTGCCCGGGTTACTGTCTCCCAATAGTTTACCCCATGGCTTCAGGCCATCAATATGATCAAAAATGATTTTCAGGATGGCGACAAAAGGAATGGACAGGAACATCCCGCTGACGCCCCATAATGCACCACCCATGAGTACTACGACAATGGAAATGAGTGCATTGATCGATACTTTGGAGGCAACGACTTTCGGTACGATCAGGTGGTTATCAATGAATTGTATCAGTAAGTAAACACCAATAATCAGCAGGGGAGTCGTGAAGCTATCATTTGTCACGGTGGCGATCATGACAGGCAGTGCAATAGCTATCAGTCCGCCGATATACGGTATCAGGTTCAGGATCGCACCAATAGTACCCAGCAGGATCGCATATTTTACACCCAGTATCAACAGTGCAATGGAATTCAGCACAGCAATAATGGCCGTTTCAATGAGTAGTCCGGCGATATAGCTCTGAATAGCGCCTTTTGTAGATTGCAATACATCCTGCACATGTTCTTTGTGTGCACTCCCGAAACTCTCGTACACAAAATTCACCAGTTGCTCCTTATACAGCAGTAACAGAAACGTATATACCGGCAACAGGAGAAATACGCCCAATACGCCGAAAATAGAGCCAAGCGTATAGCCGATATACTGCTGACCATTATCTGTCAGTTTATGGATCATATCCGTCTGTTTCTGCATGGAAATACCCAATTTCTGGGCTGCCCAGTGCTGTACCTGTGACAGGAGCTCCTGTGAGCGGGATTTCAGTTCGGGAATCATTTCTCCAAACTGACTGATCTGGGAAGACAGAAAATACAAAAGACCCGCCAGTACAAGGGCAGCGATAAACATACTGATGGTAATTGCCCACGGTTTGGGAATCCTGAATCTTTCCAGTCTGTTACACAATGGATTAAGCAGAATAGCGATCAGTCCTGCGAAGGCAAAAGGCACCAGGATATCTTTCAGGAGATAGAGGATGTAGAAGGCGAGATAAAGGCCAATAAGTATCAGGGGCGCTTTAATAAAGAATGGGTACTGCTTGTTTGAAGTAGTTTGCATATGATATATTTTGGATCAGCTTGTATAGATCCCAATACCTTAATCATGCCAATTTAAATTAGGAATTAATGCTACTAATATACTGATATAAAGAAAAGAGCGCTCATGATTGAAATGATCATGAGCGCTCTTTTTAAAATGGGAGTCCGTTAGTAGACTGATTCCTGATTATTTAAGTATTTCCGCCAGCTTGGTTTCCAGCAGCTCGTAATTCTCGCCGCCATTACCAAACCTTGCTATGATCACTCCTTCCGGATTGATGAGGATCTGAGTAGGGACAGCATGTACGCCGTACATACTGTAGATATCGCCGGGTTGTGGTTTACCGTCTTCTTTGAACTTGACAGGGTCCAGCCCGCGCAGTACATGGTTCCAGATGCCGATGCCATCTTTGTCGATGGCTTTTTTCCAGTCTTCAGGTCGGCTGTCATTATCGGCTACACCGAGAATAGCCAGTCCTTTGTCTTTGTACTGTGCATAGATGTCTTTCAGATGGACGTTGTTCTTACGGCATGGCAGGCACCAGCTGCCCCAGAAATCCAGCAGGAGATATTTCCCTTTGAAATCCATTAAGGTCAGCGGTTTACCATTGACGTCCGGCTGACTGAATAATTGCGCGCGGCTGCCGGGGGCACCGTTCTGGAGTTTTTCCAGGAGATCGGAGAGTTCCTGTCCGTAGATGCTGGTTTGCAGAAAAGGCGCCATTTTCGAGATATACGATTTCAGATCGTCAGGCTTCATATAGCTGACAAAGAGCCGCATCTCAGCTGCCGTCACATAGGAGGCCGGATGTGAGCGGAAGAAGTCGTAAGTGGTTTCGCGGAACCTTTCCTCGAGTGGGAGCAGTCTGCTTCTGGCAACATCTGTTTTAGATTTCAATGCAGCCAGTTCGGCGTCAGATTTCCTGGCCTGAATAGCATTCAGGTACTGTTTGTTTGCCTCTTCGAGTGTGTGGGAAATGGGTGCCATTTCCTGGTTCACGCCGGCCCGGGCTTCCAGTAGTTCCATGTATTCGGTTTGCGATGCGGAGCCGGTTACGGTGGCTTCTTTGAACGTAGGCGATTTCACGTTGATGGTCTGTTTACCAGGATCAAGGTAGAAGTCATAGCCGTCGTCGCTGCCGCCGCTGATGGTGGCCATCACAGGTTCACTGAGCATACCTTTAAAAGAGAAGCTGCCATTGCTGATAGCGCAGCTGTCCTCCATATAAAAGCCGTTGCCATAGCGGATATGTACGTAACCGCTGTTTTTGCCTGTAATAGTGCCATCTAACTGGAATGGTCCCCGTTTTTCCTGTGCCATGGAATGAGTGGTTACAGCAATGCCTGTAACGATAACAAGTAGTCGTTTCATAGGGTTGTGGTCGGAATAATGATTAATGCTTCTTCAAAAGATTTCAGTTGTAATCAGGGTATCAATATAGTAACTTTTTTTAATAATATCTAGGGGATTATGAGTAGAGTTGAACTTTCTCCATCATTTCTATGACGTTGGAGACCTGGAGCTTTTCGAAGATCCTTTTCTTGTAGGTGCTGACAGTAGAGATCTGCAGACTGAGCTTGTCAGCGATTTCCGCTACACTGGAGCCTTTTATCAGCAGTTGCATGATATTGTTCTCACGACTCGACAAGCGCTGAATGGGGTTAGTCGCCGTTTTTTTATTGGTGAAATTATTCAGTAAGGTTTGTTTCAGGGTGGGACTGAGGTATTTTTCATCCCTGAGAAGGGTCTTGGCGGCATTTTTTATCTCTTCTATGCCGGTTTTTTTGGACAGGAAGCCATCAGCACCTGCCTCAAGGTACCTCCATCCGAAGATCTGCTCGTCATAGCTGGAGAATATCAGGATCTTAATATCCGGGTGCCTGAGCCGGATCACATCCAGCATCTGGTGATTGTTCCCCCCGGGCATGTCAATGTCCAGGATGACGAGGTCGAATTTTTTGGTAGAAAGGATCTTCAGGGTGTCCTCAAAACTACCCGCTTCACTCACCTGCACGTCATCAATTGATTTCTGCAGTATGAGTGTAGTGCCGTATCGGACTACCTCCTGATCATCTACAACAAGTATATTAGGCATAGTAAGTAATTGTGTAAAAGTACGTTACAACATTTAAATAAACAACGCATGTAATATACTGCGACAAAATCTTGTAGTAAAACTACTACATATTAATACAAGTTATTCTAAATAATTATATTAAACAAGTATATAAATTTGTAACATGTGAAAACCGTCTTTTGACACCAAACAATAAAATACCTATGAATGATCCGGGACACCCTGGCAATGTATCCCCGTTCAAATACACCTTCACCAATTATTTTCCGATGAAATTATTTCTACGTAAATGCTTGGGCTGCATGCTGTTGTGTTGCCTTTTCGTTCTTACATCCTTTGCTCAGACAGGCCCGGCCGGCGTGAATAACGGCGCTGTGCTATGGCTGGATGCAGGTGATGTACTGAACGGAGGTACTGCACCAGCTTATGGTAGTACGCTCACCACTTGGTTTGATAAATCGGGTAGTGGGAATAATGCTGTCAGCTTTGGCGCTAACTCCGTGACTTACAATAGCGGCGGTGCTAACGATCGTCCTGTTGTTCATTTTAACCGGACATCTGCCACTGCAGGTTCGGGTATGACTGTCAGCGGTCTGAATATAAGAGCCGGTACGCTCTCAGATGTGACCATTTTTGCAGTATACCGTCCAGGGACCAACGATGGCAATGCCCAGGCGGTCTGGGGAAATGACAACGGAGGAACAGCACAACGTTACTTTAACAGTAAAGCGGCTACGGGGACCACGAATGCGAGTCTGAATACAGGAGGAACGGCCGTCGTCATACCAGGTGGCGCCCAGTCCGGAGAGACAAGGCTGGTCACCGCCGTTTATAGTAGTAGTGGTGGAAATAATGCATCTGCAGTTTACCTGAACGGTAAGCTTATTGCTGCTTTTACGGACCAGACGGCCGGTGCCACTGGTCGTGGTGATTTCAGAATAGGATTGGATGGTGATAATAATTATTATAATGGTGATATCAGTGAACTGGTTGTTTACAACAGGAAACTGTCTGCCTGTGAAATAGAACAGATCAATATTTATCTTGCCAATAAGTACACGACCGACTTTACCGACATGGCGTCTAACTACACGCTCGGTATTCCGTATAACAATGATGTGAATGGCGTAGGTATCCGTACCTCTGCCTGTTCTGGTACTTATAATATGAGTGCCTCTTTCAGCGGCATCGTGTCGGTGACCAATCCTTCTCAGACCAATACCAATGTGGTACTGAGTTTTGGTAATGACCGTGCCGGCTACGGCCTTTCTTCCCAAACCCCTTCTTCTCATATTTCCCGCCTGCAACAGGTGTGGAGAGCTGACCTGAATGGTAACATCGGTACAGTGGATATCTGCTTCGAACTGACAGGACTGGGTATCGATGTATCCAACTCGGGAAACTTCGCCCTGCTGATCGACAAGGATGGTGACTTCAGTAATGCGACTGCCATTAGTACCGGCATCACCACCCTGGTGAACCGCGTATGTATTTCCGGCGTTAGCCTGACCAAGGGAGATTATTTTACCCTGGCTACAAAGGCGTCAACCAGTGTAGCCGCCGAAATTACGTCTACCAATCAGGGTACGCAGCAGAAATCCCTATTTACTACCGCTACGGTTGTTGATAATCAGATACTTGTAAAAGGGGCAGCCAGTGTAACCGATGGCCGTGTATATATAGATGCAGGATTTGTAAATGGTGACGTGATCAGCTGGGGCACGCTACCTGCTGGTATAACAGCTAATTATACTGCCAGTACAGGTGTAGCCGTGTTTACCGGATCTGCATCGGCCACTGCCTGGCAGGATTTCTACCGTACCATTAAATTCAATACGACCAGCGGTAACACCGGTAACAGGACGATCAAGTTCGTGCTGGGTAACGTCGTGAGTTATACGGTGGGTACTAAACCTCACTATTACGAATACATTACGACACCAATGAGCTGGACAGCGGCAAAAGCTGCTGCAGAAGCCAGGACGCTATATGGCTTACAGGGATATCTGGCCACAATTACCGCTCAGATTGAAAACGACTTTATTACGTCGAAGCTCTCCAGCGATGGATGGGTGGGTGGATCCTGTGATTACCAGTACGTAAATACCGCTTTGGGACGCACACAATTCAATGACCAGGCATCTGCTTATGGATATTATTACTGGGTGACCGGACCAGAAAAAGGTACGGCGATCTCCACAGGATTGGTAAATCCGGTGGCTGTGAATGGCGCCTATATGAAATGGAACGGTGCAGAACCCAACAACTATCAGAATACCGATGAGCGGTACATGCAGCTCTATTCTACCAATCAGGGTAGATGGAATGACCTGAGTAATTCTAACAATCTCGGATATGTGGTGGAATATGGTGGATATGCTTCTGATCCGGTATTGAATATTGATTACAGCAGGGTTATCGCGAATGCACCGCCCGCACCGAATATCGTTTCCATTACAGATGATACAGGCCTTAGCACAACAGACACTATTACCAATGATGCTACTTTAAAGCTCAATGGTACTGGTCAGGCATCTGCAACTATAAAGGTCTACAGAGCTGATCTGGGATCAACAATATTGGGCTCTACAACAGTAGATGCTTCAGGTAACTGGACATTTGACTATACAGCGACATCGCTTACAGATGGTACTTACTCCTTTACAGCAACTGCAACAACTGGTAGTAACACCAGCGCTGTAAGTCCTGTATTTAAAGTAACAGTCGATCTGACGGCACCTGCTAAGCCAGGCATGCCGGCACTGGCATCCGGACCGGGTAATGCAACCAATGACGTAACACCTGACCTAACAGGTTCGGCGGAACCTGGTTCTCAGGTAAAGGTGTATGATGGTGCTACACTGATCGGTACTATCTTCACAAATGCGGCTGGTGTATGGAGCCTGACGGCACCTACAATGACTGTTTCACTCCATAATATAACAGTAACCGCTACAGACGTTGCAGGTAATACGAGTGTCAGCAGTGATCCGTTCCCGCTGACAGTAGATGTCACTGCTCCGGCAAAGCCAGCGGCACCAACATTAGTGGGTGGTGTAGGGAATGTGACGAATGATAATACACCTGATATTAAAGGTACGGCTGAAGCTAACAGTACGGTGACCGTGTACAGCGGCAATACTATTGTAGGTACAACGAAGGCAGATGCCAGCGGAAACTATACCTTCACTTTCCCTGTATTAGCAGATGGTCCGTACGTCATCAGAGTAACAGCCACAGATGCCGCAGGTAACACCAGTACGAAGAGCAATGCACTCAACTTCTCTGTAGATACACAGGCACCTGCTGTACCAACTTTGATCACAGCAGCTACATTGACGACTAATAGAACCCCTACTGTAACAGGTAAAACGGATGCCAATACAGCAGTGACCATTTATAAAGATGGTACAGCTGTAGGTACTGTCACTTCAAATGGCAGCGGAGACTATACTTATACCTTTACACCGGCGTTGCCGGATGCAACTTATGTGATCACCGCAACGGCGGCGGACGCGGTAGGTAATGTGAGTGCGGCAAGCACGCCGTTGTCCATTACAGTGGATGCGACGGCACCTGCGCCACCTGTGATCACTACCAGCAAAGTGGTAACTAATAATAATACACCAACAATAACCGGTACAGCAGAAGCCAACAGTGTAGTGACCATTTACAGGGGAACAACAGCCGTAGGAACTGTAACAGCCACCGCTGGTGGTACATTCACTTACACTTTCGCTACACTCGCAGATGCAGTATACGCGGTATCTGCTACCGCCAGAGACGCAGCAGGTAACGTAAGCGGCTATAGTAATGTACTGAATATCACAATAGACACACAGGCGCCTCTGGCTCCTGTAGTAATTTCAAGGACAACACCGGCCAATGACAACACGCCTACACTGACAGGAACAGCAGAAGCAAATAGTACCGTGACTGTCTATGCAGATGGTGTCTATGCAGGAACGACTACTGCGAATGCATCTGGCGCGTTCACATTTACCTTCAATACTTCACTGGTGGATGGACTGCGTGCTGTCACCGCTACAGCTACAGATGCAGCGGGTAATACCGGTCCGCTGAGTGCCGCGCTGAATATCAATGTAGATACGCAGGCGCCAGGTGCACCGACCATCACAACGGCTAAGAATCCAACAAATGACAATACACCGGATGTAGCAGGTAAGGCAGAAGCCGGCAGCACTGTCACCATTATCGTAGATGGCACTGCTGTAGGTTCAACAAATGCAGATGGTGCGGGTAATTACACTTTTACAATACCAACACCATTAGCTGATGGCGCTCATACTATAAAAGCCACTGCGACAGATGGGGCAGGCAATACCGGCCCGGAAAGTAATACGCTTAATCTGACAATAGATACGCAGGCTCCGTCTGCACCAATCATCACTACAGCGAAGAACCCAACAGGGGATAATACACCAGATGTAACCGGTACTGCTGAAGCAAACAGCACGGTTACGATCATCGTAGATGGAGCAGCTGTAGGCACCACCACCGCCACTGCTGGTGGTACGTACACTTATACATTGCCCGCGCTGGCGGACGGTCTTCATACAGTGAAAGCCACTGCGTCCGATGCGGCAGGTAATAGCAGTGCAGAGAGCAATACGCTTAATCTCACAGTAGATACGCAGGCTCCGTCTGCACCAACGATCACTACAGCAAAGAATCCAACAAATGATAATACGCCGGATGTAACCGGTACTGCTGAAGCGAACAGCAGGGTTACGATCATCATAGATGGTGTAATTATTGGCACCACCACCGCGACAGCCGGTGGCACATATACTTATACACTGCCAGTGCAGACAAATGGTGCTCATACGGTGAAAGCCACTGCGACCGATGCGGCTGGTAACACCAGCGGAGAGAGCAATACCCTGCAACTGAAGATAGATACACAGGCGCCATCGACACCATCTGCACCTATCTATGCAGATGGTCGTCTGGGGGGATTGACCAATGATAACACGCCAGATATCAAAGGACAAACTGAACCAGGAAGCACAGTGACCATTTATGTAGATGGTATTTCTGTAGGCGCTACTACCGCGGATGGTAGTGGAGCGTATACTTACACGCTGCCTTTACAGATTGATGGGGATCATACAGTTGCCATCACAGCTACTGATGCTGCGGATAATACCAGTGGTATGAGCCCTGTGATGAATATTACGGTGGATACTGAGGCACCAGGTGGGCCAACTATCACTACGACGAAGAATCCAACAAATGACAATACGCCTGATGTAACGGGTACAGCCGAAGCTAACAGCACGGTCACTATTATAGTAGATGGTGTAGCAGTAGGTACAACCACTGCTACAGCGGGTGGTACTTACAGCTTTACACTACCGGTAGCGTTAGCAGATGGATCTCACACTGTAAACGCCACTGCTACCGATGCAGCAGGTAATATTAGTGTAGAAAGTAATACGCTGAATCTGATGGTTGATACGCAGGCACCAGGTGTAACGACGATCACTACCGCTAAGAACCCGACAAATGACAATACACCGGATGTAACGGGTACTGCTGAAGCTAACAGCACGGTCTCTATCATTGTTGATGGTACAGTCGTAGGCACCACTACCGCTACTGCTGGGGGTACTTATAGCTATACATTGCCGGTACAGGCAGATGGTGCTCACACGGTAAAAGCCACCGCCACCGATGCGGCAGGTAATACCAGTCCAGAGAGTAATACACTGACCCTTAGGATAGATACGCAGGCTCCGGTAGCACCGACCATCTCGACGTCTAAAAATCCAACAAATGATAGTACGCCGGATGTTACCGGTAATGCCGAAGCGAATAGCACCGTGACCATCATTGTTGATGGTGTGGCAATCGGTACGACTACTGCCAGTGCGTCTGGTAGTTATATCTTTACCCTGCCAATACAGGCAGATGGTGCTCACACGGTAAAAGCTACCGCGACTGATGCGGCAGGTAATACCAGTCCGGAGAGCAATACGCTGAACCTGACCATAGATACAAGTGCGCCATTAGCACCGACCCTTACCACCGCGAAGAATCCAACAAATGACAATACACCGGATGTAACGGGTTCTGCTGAAGCTAATAGCACTGTAACTATCATCGTAGATGGTACAGTTGTAGGCGCCACTACCACTACTGCTGGTGGTACGTACACCTTTACATTACCAGTGCTGGCGGATGGCTCTCATACGGTAAAAGCCACTGCTAGTGATGCGGCAGGTAATAACAGTGTTGAGAGCAATACGCTGAACCTTACAATTGATACTGGTGTTCCCGCTACACCAACGATTACTACGGCGAAGAATCCGACAAATGACAATACGCCGGATGTAACGGGTACTGCTGAAGCTAACAGCACCGTTACGATCATTGTAGATGGTGGAGCTGTAGGCACTACTACCGCTACCGCTGGTGGTACCTATACGTATACACTACCAGTGCTGGCAGATGGCCCTCATACGGTAAAAGCTACCGCCACCGATGCCGCAGATAATACAAGTGTAGAGAGCAATACCCTCACTCTTGTAATTGATACAGGTGTTCCAGGTGTACCAACTATTACCACGGCGAAGAATCCAACAAACGATAATACGCCGGAGGTAACAGGTGATGCAGAAGCTAACAGCATCGTTAACATCATAGTGAATGGTGTAGCAGTAGGTATAACCACTGCTGATGGTGCTGGTAAATACAACTACACATTGCCAGTACAGGCGGATGGGCCTCATACGGTAAAAGCCATAGCAACAGATGCTGCGGGTAATACCAGTGCAGAGAGCAATACGCTGAACCTGATAATTGATACCGGTGTTCCATCTGCTCCAACTGTCACTACGGCGAAGAACCCGACAAACGACAATACACCGGATGTAACGGGTGATGCAGAAGCCAACAGCACTGTTACTATCATTGTAGATGGTACAACGGTGGGTACAACCACTGCTGATGGTGCGGGTAAATACACTTATACACTACCAGTACAGGCAGATGGTCCTCATACGGTAAAAGCTACAGCAACGGATGCTGCTGGTAATACCAGTCCTGAGAGCAATACGCTGAACGTAACCATTGACACGGGTGTTCCAGCTACACCCACTATTAATACGGCGAAGAATCCAACCAATGATAACACGCCTGATGTAACGGGTACGGCGGAAGCTAACAGCACAGTTACGATCATCGTAGATGGTGTGGCTGTAGGCACAACCACCGCTACTGCGGGCGGTAGCTATACTTATACACTGCCAGTACAGGTAGACGGCCCTCATACAGTAAAAGCCACAGCAACGGATGCTGCGGGTAACACCAGTGCTGAGAGCAATACCCTGAACATGAACATTGACACGGGTGTTCCAACTGTGCCAACCATCACTACGGCGAAGAATCCAACTAACGACAATACACCAACCGTAACGGGTACTGCCGAAGCGAATAGCACCGTAATTATCTATAACGGCATTACTAAAGTGACCGACGTTACCGTTGATGCTACGGGTAACTATACATATACCTTTACCACCAGCCTCGCGGATGGTACATACCCGCTGACGGCTACGTCTACAGATGCAGCTGGCAATACCAGTGTGAAGAGTACGGTACTTACCCTGGAAATTGATACCAAGGCGCCAGCTGCACCAACCCTTACGACGGCGAAGAATCCAACAAATGATAATACCCCGGATGTAAATGGTACGGCGGAAGCTAACAGCACCGTTAAGATCATCGTCGATGGGGTAGCAGTAGGTACTACCACTGCCGATGTTGTGGGTAATTACACGTATACCCTGCCATTACAGACAGACGGTACACATATTGTAAAGGCGACAGCAACTGATGCTGCCGGTAATACCAGCGCGCCAAGTGATCCGCTGAACCTGTTTGTTAACACAGGTACACCAACTGTACCAACCCTTACGACGGCTGAAAATCCTACAAACGATCATACGCCGATCGTAACTGGTAACGCCGAAGCAAATAGTGATGTAACTATCTATGAGGGTACTGCTATTATCACCACGGTAAGGGCTGACGGTAGTGGTCACTATACCTATACCTTCACAAGTGCACTGGTAGATGGCACGCATCCGCTGACGGCTACTGCAACCAATACCGCCGGCACTACCAGTGGGGAGAGTGCAGTACTGAATCTGGTGATCGATACGCAGACGCCACCTGTACCAACGATACTGACGGCTAAAAATCCAACAAGCGATAATACACCAACGGTGACAGGTAGCGCAGAAGCGAATAGCAGTGTAACTATCTATGATGGTTCGACAATTGTGACAACGGTCATGGCTGATGCTAGTGGTGATTATACCTATACTTTCACGACAGCGCTTGCAGATGGTACCTATCCGTTAACAGCGACGTCTACTGACGCTGCTGGTAATACCAGTGCAAAAAGTGTGGTGCTGGATCTCGTGGTAGATACACAGGCGCCAGCTGTACCAACGATTACAACTGCGAAGAATCCTACCAGGGATAATACGCCAACAGTTACTGGTACAGCGGAGGCAAACAGCAAAGTGACGATTTATGAAGGAAACACGCCCATCACCACAGTTATTGCGGATGCTTCGGGTAACTATACTTATACCTTTACAGCGGTACTTACCGATGGTACACATCCACTGACGGCGACTGCAACTGATGGTGCCGGTAACACCAGCGCGAAGAGCAACGTCCTGAACCTAGTGGTCGATACCCAGGCGCCAACTGCCCCTGTTGTGACAGCAAGAACAACACCTGCAAACGATAATACGCCAACTGTGATCGGTACAGCGGAAGCAAACAGCACGGTGACGATCTACGCTGATGGTGCCGCTGTCGGTACCACGACTGCTGATGCTACCGGTAAATTTACCTATACGTTTACAACGGCATTGTCTGATGGTATGCACGCCATCGCAGCAACGGCCACTGATGCCGCAGGCAATATCAGTCCGGTAAGCGCAACCCTGAATATCAACATAGATACCAGGGCGCCAGCTGCACCAACCCTGACAACAGCAAAGAATCCGACGAATGATAATACGCCGACTGTTACCGGCAGAGCGGAGGCTAACAGCACAGTTACCATTTATACAGATGGAACTGCTATAGGGACGACTACCGCTGACGTAAATGGTCTTTATACCTATACATTCAATCCGGCGCTGACAGATGGTACACATGCTTTAACTGCACGTGCTACTGACGCCAGTGGTAACACCAGCGTATCCAGTGCGGCACTGAACCTGGTAGTAGATACCCAGGCGCCTGCTGCGCCGACAGTAACGACTGCTAAGAATCCCACGAATGACAATACGCCTACCATTACAGGTAAAGCAGAGCCCAACAGCACTGTAACGATCTATGATGGTAATAACGTAGTGGGTACGGTGCCTACTGACGCAAACGGTAGCTACTCCTATACATTTAACCCGGCATTGTCTGACGGTCCGCATAATATCACTACCACGGCCACTGACGCTGCAGGTAACACCAGCGACAAGAGTGCGCAGCTGCCGGTCGTAGTTGATACACATGCACCGGCTACACCGCCTTCACCAGTACTTGAAGATGGTCGCACAGGTGGCCTGATCAACGACAATACGCCTTCTATCAAAGGCACGGCAGAAGCTAACAGCACAGTCACCATTTACCTGAATGGCAAAGCAGTGGGTACTACCAAAGCAGATGCCGCAGGTAACTATACTTATACTTTTAGTCCGGCCCTGGCTGACGCTAGCTATGCTATTACAGTGACGGCAACAGATGCCGCAGGTAATACCAGTGCACAAAGCCCGGCCTTAAATATCACCATTGATTCAGCTGCGCCTGCAACGCCAGCTGCGCCTCAACTGATAGGTGGTAAAGATGGCATCATCAATGATGCCACGCCATCTATCAAAGGTGATGCGGAGCCTAACAGCACAGTGACCGTATACGTGGACGGTAAATCAGTCGGCACTACCAAAGCAGATGCTGCCGGTCACTACACCTATACCATCAATCCTGCGCTGGCTGATGGTAAACATGACATCACTGTTACCGCTACTGACGCAGCAGGTAATACCAGCGGTCAGAGCCCTGCATTGTCAATCGTGGTCGACACCCGGGCGCCGAATGCTCCGACGGTAACAACCGATAAACTGCTGACCAATGACAACACTCCAGTTGTAACGGGTAAGGCAGAACCTAACAGCACTGTCACCCTCTATGTAGATGGCAGATCTGTAGGTACTGTAACCGCGGATAACAAGGGCGACTACCATTATGAACTGACACCAGCGCTGACAGATGGTGGACATAGCATAACCGCGACAGCTACTGATGCGGCAGGTAATGTCAGTCTGGCAAGTGCTACATTATATATTACGGTGGATACTAAACCACCTGCTGCACCAACAGTAGTACTGGTAACTCCTGATACCAAAGGTGTGGTGAACACCACCAGACCAACTATTGGCGGGTCTGCAGAACCTAACAGTACTGTTACTATCTATGCTGACGGCAAACCGGTTGGAACCGGGGTCGCAGATGCAAGTGGTCGTTATACCTATACCTTCAATCCCGGTTTATCACAGGGTGATCATGTGATCACGGCAACGGCCACTGACGCAGCGGGTAATACCAGTGCGCCAAGCGTTCCGCTGCACTTCGGTATAGATGCTATTCCTCCGGCTGTACCTGATCCACCGACCTTACCTGGTATCAACATTCCTGGTTTGGTGAATATCACTGAGCCAACGATCACCGGTCATGGTGAGCCAGGTACCCTGATCACTATCTATACAGACGGCAAACCTGTTGGTAACACCGCTGTGAAAGCAAATGGAGAATGGGCATATACCTATAATCCTCCGCTGTCTGAAGGTCCTCATTACATCACTGTTACTGCTGTCGATGTATTGGGTAATGAAAGTGCTCATAGTTCGCAGGTAGTATTGACTGTTGATCTGACCAGACCAGAAATCTCTATGCTCACCCTGAGCGCAGAACCGTTATCGGGCCCAGTAACTTTCAGCTTGACGTTTACGGAAGATGTGATCGGATTTGAATCTTCTGACATTAATATAGTAGGAGGTAAGGTGACACAGTTCAAACAGTTATCTTCATCTTCCTACGCGGTCGTTATTGCTCCTGACGTGGAAGGTGTCATGTTGGTCAATGTACCGGCTGATGGTGCCACTGATCTGGCAGGCAATGGTAACAAGGTCTCCAGTACGATCGCACTTCGCGTGAAGTTTGGTTCCGGTATCGACCTGGTATATCCACAGCCGGCCACAGATATCCTGAACGTGCGTTTCAACGGCGTAGATGATGGCAATGCGACTTACAGTCTGACCAGCATGGCGGGACAGGTGTTGATGCAGCAGTCGGGCGCTATACACAATGGTATCCTGACCATTAACACACAGCGAGTGCCTTCCGGCACCTATGTACTGTTCATCAGAACAAAGGAGAAGACGCTCAATACTACTATTGTAATCGCTAGATAAACACTGAGAGCCCCGGCAGTCAATGCCGGGGCTATACAAAAAGAATGAGATGATACGTATCTGTTTCCGCTCTGCGACATTAGCTTTATTGGTAGCTGCCTGTTTGCCAGCTGCTTCCTATGCACAGGAGAAAACGCTGAATGTTGCGACATCTGCAGCTCCTTTCCTGCGCATATCTCCTGACGCCCGTGCCGGCGGCATGGGTGATATGGGGATCGCTACACAGGCAGATGCTAATTCACCCTTTTACAATCTGTCGAAGGTAGCATTCGCAGAGGCACCCAACAGTCTCGCTGTTTCCTATGTGCCATGGCTGAGAGAGGTGAGTAATAAGATCTATCTGGCAACGATCAGCGGGTATCATAAACTGGATGACAACCAGGCAGTAAGCGGTGCACTGCGTTACTTTAACCTGGGTAATATTCAGTTTGCTGATGCGGCAGGTAATGCGCTGGGTAGTTCCAGTCCGCGGGAGTTTTCGCTGGAAGGTGGATATGCCCGTAAACTGGGAGAGCATTTAAGTCTGGCGCTGACGGCCCGTTATATCTATTCGAAACTGGCCAGCGGCAATGCCAATAATTCCGGGATCAACTACAAGGCCGGCAATGCCTTCGGTGTAGATCTCTCTATGACTTATAATCTGGTGGATGAAGACGGCAAGGGCCTGACAGCTGGTGCTACGATCACCAACCTGGGATCACGTGTCAATTACAGTAACAGCAGTACAGCCAGGGAATACCTGCCTTCTAATTTCGGAGCAGGTGTGGCTTACAGACTACCGATGGAAGAGGGACATAAATTCACGTTCGGCCTGGAAATCAATAAACTACTGACCCCTGTCGTACCAACTGATTCAGCAGGCATCTCGTCTTATTACAGCTATAGTGTTGTGAAAAGCTGGTTCAAATCTTTCAGTAGTGCAAATGGGGGCTTTAAGTCATTCCAGGTGTCACTGGGAGGTGAATACAGTTTCGATGACCAGTTCTTTGTCAGAGCAGGTTACTTCTGGGAAGACAAGACCCATGGTGACCGGAAGTATGTAACGACCGGGCTGGGTTACAAATATGGTTCCGCCATGATCAACGTTGCCTATATAGTGCCATCAGGCAGCGGGTTTAACCGCAGTCCATTGGCCAATACGCTGCGTTTTGGCGCAACCATCGATCTGCCCTGGGAATAAATCAGTATCCAATCTACCCTGTATATACCTACACCTATGTAAGGTCCGCCAACTGGCGGACCTTTTGTTTATTATTAAAAATCTTTATATATTGTTATGCCAAATCAGCTATTATTGCCTAAACCTATAAAATCTAAACCCAAGAACCTATGATCATTTATGGACGTAACAGTTTCAATGCGAAAACTGTACAATTATCTGAAATCGGTATCCACGAGCAGGTGCCGGGTATCGTGCAGTTTGAGCTGAGACAACAATATGCCCATCTTTACTGGATCCCGATGTTCCCGATCGGCTCCAATTGGTGTGTACGTAAAAGTGACAACAAATTGTATGAGGTGAATTATGAGTTATTACCGGCTTTAAATGCCCTACCAAGACGTAAGCTGGGCTGGGTAGCATTTATCGGTCCGATCCTCATTGCTGGCGGATTGCTGTTTGCGAGGATCTTCATCCGCTAATGCTTACAACTGAAGAGATACGAAGGGAGTCTACCACGGTGGATTCCCTTTTCGTTTGTTCCCCTGCCGGCAATTGTTAAAAAAACAGCCATTCCTCCCTATACTTTTCTTGTCATCAGTGTTTTTTTGTACATTCAGCTTATACCACGCCACGTTAAAAACAAAAACATGAGCTCAAGGAGAATTTTTATGCAGCAGGCTGGCTTGATAGCAGCCGGATTAATGATCAATCCATCAGGTATTTTCAGCCGAAGCAGAGAGAATACTGTTACAAAGATCGGCCTACAGCTATATACCCTGCGTGATCCACTGGCAAAGGACGTGAAAGGTACGATCGCTAAAGTTGCGGAGATAGGTTACAGCCATGTCGAAACATTCTACGGATATAAGGAGCGTGGTCAGAAAGACCAGTTCTGGGGACTGGACCCGAAGGGATTAAAGGCTTTACTGAAACAGCACGGTCTGGCTACCCATAGTGGGCACTATCAGCTGAATGATTATCTGACCCGTGGTAACGGTAAAGATGAGGCCCTGAAGGTACAGCTGGAAATCGCCCACGAACTGGGACAGCAATACCTGATCGTGCCAATTCCGCCATTAGCTTTGTGGGATAAGTTGACCGCGGATGACTATAAGTTTATTGCAGCGCAGCTGAACAAGGCAGGAGAGGAAGCCCGTAAGCTCGGAATGAAAGTAGGATACCATAATCACTTTTGGGAATTCAGGACACAACCGGATGTAAATACCACCGGCTATGAGATCATGCTGAAGGGTACAGATCCATCATTGGTGACATTTGAACTGGACCTCTTCTGGGCTATTAAATCCGGTGTCGATCCGGTAGCGCTTTTCAAAAAGCATCCAGGAAGATTCTCTATGTGGCATGTGAAAGATATCGACAAAACGACACAGGGCAAGATTGCCGGCGGAGATAACGATAAGCTGACATCCATGGAGATACTCCCTAAAGTGAAATTTGCGGAAGTAGGTACAGGAGCAGTCGACTTTAAGCATATTTTTTCAAATGCCAGCGTAGCAGGCGTGAAGTACGCTTTTGTAGAACAGGATATGATCACTATTGATCCTTTCGAGAGTATTAAAACGAGCTACGGATATGTAAAAAATAGTTTACTGAAACGATAGTTTATTAATAAAGAGATAAACGGGGAATAGCTGTAGGACTTACAGGTATTCCCCGTTTATCTTTTGCTACCTTTATTACGCACTATTTACGTACTTTCCGAAGAGCGTATTTCCCGCAAACCCTTGTCTATTAAATGTTTCCTGCCTTTTATCTTCTCATATCCACCATTTACCATTCAATTTTTACCAGATAGGAATTACCATTTTTCTTTCGCTTTCTGATGTACTTACTTTGCCTTCGTAATAATAATTCAACCCCAAAAATTACGTTGTATGAAAATTCTACTCTCTGCGGCAGCCGCATTATTGTGTATGCAGGCATTTGCGCAGGAACCACAAAAAGAAGAAAAAGAAAGTCCGGAATTGCTTTATAAAAGCATTCAGAAACCTACGTTACCTGTTGCACAAGGCCCTGATGGTGATGAGATCAGTAACAAGCCTGTTGTTGGCAGATTAAGAACGATCACACCTTCAAGAAGGATGGTGGCTCCTAAACAGATAGTATTTACCGAAGCAGATGCGCCGGGTATTGCCATGTTCCGTAGTGGTGCCTGCGCACCTCCCGTAGTAGAAGATGGCCTTGATCCGGTTTACAGTGGTGTAAAAGCACACATGCCGCTATATTTCCCCTACAAGAGCAGTGCGGTAGGCGTATGGCAGGGCTTCTATTATAGCTGGGATAATGACAACAATGGGGCAAATGATCCACACCGGGCAATCGACTATGGTAAGTCCAGCGTTGCGGCGAACGAGGATCCTACTTTTGGCGTATATGCCATCGCTCCAGGTAAAGTAATAGATGTATACTGGTCAAACGGAGGCGGTAATATCGTTATCATCGAACATACTGCTCCTGATGGATTTAAATACCGCAGCCGTTATCTGCACCTGCGTAATGGTTATGATAATGATCGCGGACTGGCGAAAAATTCTCCAACGGCCAAGTATAAGTCATTTGCTACCAATGGTACCAGCAGCAACCTTTGCTGGGGCACCAATTCCCAGACCATCAAGGTGAAGAAGAATGATATTGTACAGGCTGGCCAGTTCATCGCTTATGCAGGTAATACCGGGTCAGGTGGTATTGGCGTGATCCTGAAGGATGATGGTACCATGAAGAACCCTGATACACGTTCTTTCAATGTTCACTTGCATTTTGAGGTGAGTGTGCAGGATACCCGCGCCGGACACAGTGGAGACTGGGTAAACGTAGATCCATATGGGACCTACAATCACAGCGGCGTAAGCTGTTATGACCTCGGGTCAGTGACACCATATGCCCGTTTGTATGCGCCTTTTTATCCGAGCTTCCACAACGTGCCGCTGGATCTGGTTAATAAATACTGGTCTTACTACACAGGGATGGGCATGTCTTTGCAAACAGTCAGCGTAGACCGCAATGGCAGCAATTTATATGCGGCCGGTTCGTTCCAGTGGGGACTTTCGGGCGAGTGGTATGCACGCTTTTACATGACAGGTTCCGTATATCAGAACTATTTTAATACCTATAATGCACAGGGCATGCGTCCGCGTCAGATCTCTGTAACCAAGGACGGCAGTGGTAATCCGAGGTTCTCCGTTATCTGGGAAAAAAATCCTGCCGGACAGGCTGCTTATTCGGTGCACAATGCGGATGATGCCACCTTTGACAATGCGTGGAAGACTTACGTAACCACTAAGAAATGGCATGTACAGGAGCATGTTGACTACACCGTGAATGGTAAGAGACTACATGCGGCTGTTTTCGTGAACAAGCCTAATGACAATGGCTTCTACCTTTACTACGGCATGAATGCTGCCGATTTCAACAATAAATTCAATGAACTCTACCCTAACTGGGAGTTGAAAAGCATCTGCGTAAATGGCAGCAAAGTAGGAGGGGTATGGCGTCCTAAAAAGAGCAACTATGCCGCCTACTATGGTATGACATCAGCAGACTATCAGTCCAAATTTGATCAGTTCTCTGCTCAGGGCCTTCGTCTGGTGAAGGTACAGAACTACGATGATAACGGACGTTTTAGTGCCGTATGGGGCAAGTAAAGCAACGTATCCAATATCAGTGGGCGTTCCGCCGCCGGCGGAACGCCCCTTCTGACCAAACATAATATGCCCCCGTTTCAATAAGCTCGCGCCGGTGATATATGATTATCTCCTTTACGCTGATACGGCTGCCTCTTAATAAAGTGGCCTGTTTATTCACCACGACACACTTATAATCGCCACTCAGTTTTTGCCCCGGCCTTTCGCCATTGTTTTGCCCTGTGTTTGCTTTTTTCCTGACAGCTGATCGGCGAGTTTTTCCAGTATTACTTCGATGGAGTAAAAGCGACTTTCAATCTGAACATCCTGAGCAATCTGTTTTTGTTCTACATCAATGAGCCGGTTTTCGATATTATTAAGTTTACTAACAGTATTGGCCAGTTTGGCATCCATAGCAATCATTCTTTCATCCATTGTTTTAAATTCCTCACTTACTATTGTTTCTAATCTCATTACCCTGGTTAGCAGTAAGTGTATAGTCTCGTTGGATACGTCTGCCATAATAAAAAATTTTAAAAGTATTCTTCCAGGCTAAAGTTGCTGCTAACCTTAACCATGTCGTATTAGGCTGCTGCCTCATTTACCTGATGATCACCGGTATCCGTTGTTTTTTCGCTCGCTGTATCCGGCGTTGTTTTGTTAGCAGTCGCTTTCAGCGTTGTTAACTCTTTTCTCATCTGTTTCAACTGTTCAGCGAATTGCACTGCCCGGGAATAGAAGTGTTCAGACCTGGCGATCGCGTATTTCAGCTCACGTTTTGCGTTGTCGTTTTTGATGATTGTTTTCGCAAGACAGGCTTGTGTAAGTACATTATCCGCCTGCATTTCATTGATTGTCTTTTCGAGGCGTGAGATCCTGGTTTCATGGGTCAGAACGTCTCTGTGTAATTGCTTGAAATCCATGACAAGTTCACCCAGTGCCTGGTCGGATTCTTCGAATTTACTCGCAATGAATTCAACTATTTCCTTCCTGAATTTGTGCTTTTTCATAGCTGTTGTTTAGATGTTTAATATTGATTGTTTGTGTTAAGGTTATCACGATTGTTGTAAGCATAATTCTGGTGACTATACAGACGACGAATGGCAGTTACTGACACCCGGAACGGTAGATATGATGTACCCGTTGTTTTGTCATCAGCGTATATTCGTCGAGTCTATTCCTGGGTAAAGACACAAAAGTGATGTTCAGCTGTTATCCACGATGCTAAATGTCTTTCGCCCATCTCCATGGATGCAGGTAGTTTCTACGCAAGAGATATAACCAGGCGTATCTATATTCATCTGTTCTGCTGAAAACTTCAGTAGCCGTAAATACTATCCACCACATGCGTATCACGTTTATATGCATTATTGTAGACAACATCGTATGTGACGGGCTACATGTGTCGCCCTTACATGTCTGCCCTGTCGGGAGTACATCATATCGGATATATTCCGCCGAACAGGCGTTTCAGTTCCGCCTTACACAGATGAAACACCAGAATGTGCTGGTGCTATCAACTGGCATATCTTCCTATACCCACCCCGGCAATAAGTATAAAATGACAGGAGAACATCATTAGTCAGGATAGTCAAACATCCGGACATACCAACACAACATCTGTTCATACAACAGATGGGTATACTTTTTTAATAATGGTGTTTATTTATGATTGTAGTTACAAATGATTCTTTGTAACCGTGCATTTAGGTGGTTCCACAAACAAGTGCCGGCGAAGGTGATCGCGTATGATACATTCAGTGTCCCTGTTCTGCAATAGTAATCTTCTTATTCGTGCTACGTGCCTTTCCCATCGCCCCGGAAGCATGCCGGAATATGCGTTCCCGAAGGTTTTCAGATGTAATCTCTATCATAAGTGTCCTTTATATATGGCTGGTTAATCCGGTGGAAGCATATCTCTGTTTACTTTTACATAAACAGAGATATGCATTGATATTGAAAGAAGTAGCATTGGTTATCTGCTCTCGTACTTTTGCCGCTGAATAGCATTTCATCTTCTGTACTACCGTTATGCAGATATTTGCTTCGCGACGTTTTTATAATCTTTCTGAATAGCTAAAGTCCCCTTTTGTCGTGTTGTTAATCTCCATAGATACTCCCGACGTCATCCTATCACTATGCGTTGAATCTGGAATAATGATGCGCTATATCGTCGGACAGTCGATGCTTTCAGCGTGATGGAACAAAATTATCAAACACTTTTTGCTTTTTCACCATTCATTTTGTTCATTCTAAAATTCAAAACTATACCTCCGGTCAGGAGGAGCAACATTATGATGTAGCTGGTCAGTGACAACTTAATGCCAGCGTAGTATGCGTTCGGTTCAAACCTGAACGCGATGGTATGTTTACCTGCCGGTACCGTCATACCCCGCAGTGCATAATTTGCTCTTACATACGGTATTTCCCGTCCATCAATGAATGCTTTCCAGCCCTGTTTGTAATAAACTTCTGAGAATACTGCAAACTGCGGTGTGTTTGAACTGGACGCATAACTGATTTCATTCAGGTTATTGGCAATCAGGCTGATAGTCGCCGCTGAATCATATACCAGCGTACTTTGCACCGCTTCAGCGTACCGTTGATCTATGACCACCGAATCTCTGGTGTTCATGTGGTCCAGTATACGCATTTCTTCATCTGCATTTTTCGCCCATACAATATGCTTTACAAACCAGGCATTGCCTAATGCTTCCGGATTACGTTGTGCTACTGGTTGCCCGTCCTGCCCGGGTACAATCACATATTTTGTATTGAGCATATTGAGCACCTGCAGGTTGTTTTTGCTGATCTGCCTTTCAATAAGATCAGCATAGAGTTGCAGCTTTGCCGCGTGATAACCGCCTACACTCTTATGGAAGTAGGATGTCATTGCGTCATCAAACGGTTTTGCTGTCAGGTTGAATACCCTGTAATGTGGATCTTTATCCTGCAATATCTGCTGGTCAACCGATGAAGGCTGGAACGATCCGCCATAACTGGTCTCATCCATGAAACTCTCACTGTTCAGATAACGGGCATCGACCTGCAGCAGATCAATCACGGCTAACAACGTAAGCGCAGGTAGCAGCCACTTTTTATCGAGCCGGTTGGTCTGGTAAAGCCATAATAGCAGAAAAGCTAACCCTGCGAAAAGAATAGCCCGATATACATCACTATGATAAAGTTGTTCTCTGTCCGCATACAAGGCAGTCATCAGTTCCCCCGACAACTGCGCATTCCCCTGTAACATCTGGGTCAGTTGTGCCTGGAACATATCATCACCTCCCGCACGTTGCGGATCATTTGTCGCATTCGTATAATTGGCACTGAAGGAAGCCAGATAGATTACAGCCAGCAGGCCACCAGTCAACAATCCAGTCCATCGCAGTTTCTTTTTCAGCGCTTCCTTGGATAACTTTCCGCTTACCAGTTCCTGGAGCGCCAGCACAGCGAGTACGGCAAAGGAGAACTGTGGAATGACCAGCGCCTGTGATGGTGCGCGGAACTTATTATACAGCGGGAAATGATCGAACATAAAATAGTTAAAGGCCGCAAAGTTGCTACCCCATGCCAGCAGAATACCGAGTACACTGATCCCGATCAGCCACCATTTATGCCAGGAACGGATAATGAACAATCCCAGTAACGCCAGCATACAGATCACAATGCCGAGGTATACGGGACCGGAGGTGCCTAATTCAGACTGAAAACCCCAATACAGATTCCAGTGTTTAATCACCTGTTCGGCCTGATTTTCAGGTACGCCTATCGCAGACAGTTTCTTAAAGGTTTCAGAATCCTTGCCCAGTGTTCCCGAAGAGCTTCCGCCGTAAATGTTGGGTACCAGAAGGGTAAAGGTTTCAAATTTTCCATAGCTCCAGCGGAAGGCATAGTTCCTGTCCAGGCCTCCCTGTGGTTTATCATCTGACGCACCAGGTAGTGGTGTCAGTTCAGATGCGCCGCCGCGGGTACTTTCCTTTGAATATTCGTAGGTTGTCCAGAGACTCACCGCGTTAGACCCGAATGAGAGTACTATTGCCAGCAGCACCAACGATCCACTGATGATCAGGTGTCTGAATTCTTTTTCGCGAATACAGTATACGACATATGCTATGCCGATCACGCCCAGTACCAGGAAGAAATAGTAGGTCATCTGCAGGTGATTGGCGGCGACCAGATAGGTGAGTGCCAGTGCCATCATACCTGTGCCGAGCAGGTAGCGCTTACGGATGATCAGTACCAATCCTGCAATCACAGCAGGCAGATAGGCCAGCGCCAGCATCTTGGTCTCATGCCCCGTCACGATGATGATGGGACTATAACTGGCATATGTATATGCTACTGCGCCAAGGAAACCGATCCATGGATTCGTGCCGAGGGTCATGCAAAGCAAATAGAAGCAGATAGCCGAAAGGAACAATACGTTGATGGGTTTGGGTAATCCCAATGTCAGCACAGACGGAATATAGTTCGCAAAGTCATAAGGCGTTTCCATCGCGATCTGATAAGTAGGCATACCCCCAAACATGCTGGTGGTCCACAGAGGGGTGATGCCATGTGCTTTTTTATAATCCATGGCTTCCTTTGCCATTCCCTGCCATTGCACGTTATCGCTCTGGCTGAGTATTTTCCCGTTCATAGCTGGCCGGCAATAAATAATTGACAGCAACAGCAATGCCAGTATGGCCGCTACGTGTGGTAAGAACGATTTCAGCTTGTTCATCATTGCAGGGTCTTGTTGAGTAGTATCGCGTTAAATTAATATTTACCTGGGCAAAAAAAGAGCACCATTTATGTAATGGTGCTCCTAAAGTATTTGTAGAACGAATTATTTCTCCTCGTCCTTGTCTTTGTCTTTTTCGACATTACAGATATGTACCTTGGCGATACGGTGCTGATCCATCTTGATCACTTCCAGCTTCAGGTTACGCCAGGTGATACTGTTACCTGCTTCTGGTATCTTACCCATTCTGTCCAGGATGAAACCACCCAGGGTAACGAAATTGGTCACATTTACCTTTTGTGGATCTGCGTCGATACCCATCATTTCGAGGAACTCAACGAATGGCAACTGGCCGTCTACCAGGATACTGCCATCCTCATTGCGTATTACCTCATATTCAAATTCGTTGGTCTCAGAGATGTTACCTACCAGCGCATCCACGATGTCATTGATGGTCACCAATCCCTTGATCGAGCCAAATTCGTCGACTACCATTGCCTGGTAGATCCTTTCACGCTTGAACAGTTCGAGCAACTGGTAAGTACGGTTATGTACAGTTACCACCAGCAGTTTACGGCTGATCGCTTCCAGGTTATTAATAGCGCCATTGAAGTTATCGCTCAGCAGGTCTTTAGAATATACAAAGCCGGTGGTATGGTCCAGATCGCCTTTGGCGATCGGATATACTGTGTGCTTCTGGGTGAGGATTTTTACCTTGTTCACTTCCGGATCATCATCCACATCCAGCCATATGATCTCGTTACGTGGCGTCATCAGGGCTGATACATGACGGTCGCCCAGATTAAATACGTTCTGGATCAGTGCTTTTTCTGTCTCCTCGATCACACCACCCTGATGACTTTCTGCGATGATGACACGCAGCTCTTCTTCTGTGTGTATATCCTCATGTTCATGCACAGGGCGGATGCCTACCATACGCAGAATGACATTCGCAAAACCATTCAGGATCCAGATGAATGGCCGGAACACTGCATAGAATAATTTGAGGGGAATTGCTACGGTAAAGGTGGTTGGTACAGGTTTACGGATCGCCAGCGATTTCGGTGCCAGCTCACCAAATACGATGTGAAGGATGGTAATACCGAGGAATGCAATAGGGATTGCTACTTTGTGAGCAACGTCTTCCGCTATATTGAAATTAAGTGCATGGAAAGCATTCAGTATCAGGGTTGTCATCACTTTCTCGCCGACCCAACCAAGCCCCAGGGATGCGAGTGTAATACCCAGCTGTGTGGCCGCCAGATAGCCATCGAGGTTATTGACTATGCTTTTGGCCACTTGCGAGACCGTTTTGTTGCTGCCCGCATTTACTTCGATCTGCGATGACCGGACCTTTACGATCGCAAATTCTGCCGCTACAAAAAATCCGTTCAGCAGTACCAGAAAGACGGTAAAAAATATGTCTAACGTCATGTATTGATGTGTCTTATTTTAAACTAAAGTTTCTTAAGATAGTACTAATTTGTCTTATTGGGCCTGTGTTTATCTCCCCAGGCTGAAATACATTCTAACATTGGTTTCATTGACGCACCGTCGTTTGTAAGCTCGTATTCCACTCTCGGAGGTACTTCTGCATACACCAGTCTTTTGATCAGACCGTCCTTTTCCAGCTCTCTCAGCTGCAATACAAGGATGCGCTCGGATACGTCAGGAATATTTTTTTTCAGTTCGCTATACCGCAGTTTACCCCCCAGTAATGCCCAGAGTATGTTTGGTTTCCACCTGCCACCGATCAGATCGAGGGTGTAAGCCATGCCGCAATTTAGGTTTATCTTATTCCTGTTCAATGTATTAGTTGAGCCTTCCTTTCTCATTACTTACATTTTTGTCAGTACTTAATAATCTTGTCAGTACCTGTAAAATTACGTATACCTCTTTACTTTTACAAACAAGTAACAAAAATAGTTATTATGAAACATCTTGAAAACAAAGTCGCATTGGTAACAGGCGGTAGCCGCGGTATGGGTGCCGCTATCGTAAAAAGACTGGCGGATGCTGGTGCAAATGTGGTATTTACCTATGTAAGGTCTGCTGTTAAAGCGGAACAACTGGCCCGGGACGTAGCGCAAAGTACCGGACGGAAAGTATTGCCGATCCTGGCTGACAGCGCTTCTCAGGAGGCGGTTGCGAATGCTGTGGATACGGTTATATCCCAGTTAGGAGGTATTGATATACTGGTGAACAACGCTGGTATCTATGGAGAAAGTCCGCTGGAAGAGCAAACTCCTGATCAGTATGACCGGATCATGGATGTGAATGTCCGCGCTGTCTATATAGCTTCTGTGGCTGCTGCCAGACATATGACTGCGGGCGGTCGGATCATCAGCATCGGCAGCAACATGGCCGATCATGTCGCTAACCGGGGGGCAACGCTCTATTCCATGAGTAAGTCCGCATTGATCGGTATGACAAAGGGAATGGCCCGGGAACTAGGCCCTAAAGGGATCACTGTCAACCTTGTCCAACCCGGTCCTGTAGATACTGACATGAACCCCGCTGATGGTGCACATGCCGCTTCGCAGGTAGCACGCCTGGCGCTGGGTCACTTTGGCAAGGCTGCTGATATTGCCAGTCTGGTTGCTTATCTCGCCAGTCCTGAAAGTGGTTATATCACCGGGACAGCACTCACGATAGATGGTGGGTCGAATGCTTAGGGAGCATGAGCTGTTGAGACATTTGTCGCTGTTAAGTAGTTTTCTCAACACCTCTTCTGCTCCCTAAACTTCAAACTGCTGCATCAATAGCTGATGCGGCTTTTGGAGTTTAATTACCCCTTTCAATGGCAGGCCACTTTACTTCTTCATCCGCCCTTGAGAGGCACCCCGTCAGTTAACCTGCGATGCATCACGACCCTTCTTTTGCGCAGCATTAGTGATAAAATACACGCCTACCCTGAGGGTGTGTACGCTTTGTCTGGCGTTACTATCATGGCAAGAGGGCTCCACCTTGTCATGATGAAGCCCTCCTGGTATTTTTAACACTAATATTTTCAGAGAATAGAGATCAGTAATAAGGTAATGAGCGCAGGTAGTCCCTGTACGAAGAAGATACGCTTCCCTGCAGTCAGTGCCCCATAGATACCCGCTACTGCGATACAGCTCAGGAAGAAGGTGGCTATATGCAGCGACCAGGCGCCATCCTGAATAAAGAATGACCAGATCAAACCTGCTGCAAGAAAGCCGTTATACAGTCCCTGATTGCCAGCCAGTGTTTTTGTGGGCTCAAAGAGATGTGCGGGAAGCTGTTTGAAGACCTTAGGTGCTTTAGTGGTCCAGGCAAACATTTCCAGCCATAGAATATAGAGGTGTTCAAGGGCACAGAGACCAATGAGGATTTTGATGACGATTAGCATGAATAGAGTGGTTTAGGTAGTATACAATTGAATAAAAGTAAGGGTTTTCCTCCTATTCCAGCCTATTGTGGTCAATAACGGGAATGGGGCTCACATTTCTAATAATATCCTACCTTAGTACTGGTTTTCGATGGATATAAGATATAATTCCACGTGCATGCTGGCCTATGTTGCAAAAAGTATCGCAACGATACTGCTATGCTGTTACTGTACAATGGGACTGATTGCCCAGAACCTGGTGCCAAACGCTTCCTTCGAAGATGTAAATATCTGTACAGAATATACAGCTCCCTGTGCCCCCTCAGCCTGGCTTTCAGTTGCGCCGGAGGTGGCGAGGATGAAATACCTGTGTAACGGCACTGCTCTGCACGGGCAACACTACGTTAATCTTTTACTGGAAGGCAAGGAAAATCCTGATCTCAGAGTCTATATACAGACCCGGTTGCGCTGTTCATTGGAAAAAGGGAAAAAATACCGGATACGTATCTACATGAATACGGATAATTACCCCTTACGCGCAGGGATACGCTTTGACACCGCTTTTGTATTTAGCCAGCATGCCAGTTGCCTGACTGCGCCTGCCAGTCTGGAACTAAATGAGAATGATGTACAGAAGAAACTATTCCGGCTCAATCATCCCTGGTACATGCTGGAGAAAACCTACGTTGCCACGCAGACGGCCACGCATATGCTCATCGGTAATTTCAGGGCACCACAAAAGAAAGAAGGCGCCGGAGGCGGATACAATAATGCGCAGCTGCTGATCGATAGTATCAGTGTGACGCCCGAAGAAGGGGGTACCGCCTGTGGTAATCCCGACAGTACAATAATGCTGTTGTACAAAGAACGGCACCGTCATACCATTCCTGAGGCACTGATCGCTGCTGGTGACCTTATACACCGTCTGGATGGCGCTGCTGGTTGTGATACGATCATACTGAAAGATGACCTGTTCACTGCCGATAAAACCAGCCTCAATGACCGCTATAAACAACAGATAGATGACGCGTTGAACCGCTACCGGGGCAACCGTGCACGTATCCTGCTGATCGGGTATGCCTGGCAGGCGGCGTCGGAAGAATATAACAGGATCGTTTCTGCGGATAAGGCAAAAGCCGTTGCCAATTATATGGTGTATAATGAGGGATACAGCTTTGACGATTTTGAGATAAGGGGGGAAGGGCGGACCAACCCCAGATATGACACTGCTGGTGGTGCAGCCGGTGAGAATAATCGTGTTGAAATGATCGTATGCCGGCCGCCACTGATCAAAGATACCCTGCCAACTAAATTGATCGCTCATCATCCCGATACATTGGTCATTCCCGATATTCTCTTTAAATTCAATAGTAGTGAACTGAACAGAAACCTGTATGGCTCGCTGGACAGTCTTATGAAAAAAATACCCCGGGACGGCAGTATACAGCTACAGGTGAACGGGCATACGGACAATGCCGGTACCAGTGCCTATAACAATACGCTATCGATGAAAAGGGCCAATGCTGTAGCCAGTTATATGCAGGAACACGGACTAGGCAATGACATCCGGCAGATCATAGGTGTTGGTGAGCATCAGCCGGTAGCAGATAATCAGTCAGCTGAAGGAAGAAGGCGGAACCGCCGGGTAGAGATCATTATTTTTTATAGCCCCGATTGAACCCATCGTATCGTATTAGTGTTAAATTGATACGTGAAAATCTTGCAAAAGAATGATTGTTTTTTTATTTTGTCTCATCAGGAAGTAAAACTGCTTGTTTAACCAGGGAAAGCCCTACATCTGATAAGGGAAAATTTGCTTATGTCGATGACACACTGAGTTGATCACAGACTCCGGGGAATAATCTATAGCACACTAAACCAAAATCATGTTGTACCATGTACAACGAGGATAACTCATGCTTTTTCACATCACTCATTCTAAACTTAACAGCTTATGAAAGTTTCTACAGGGCTGGCGCTGATCCTGTTATTGGCAGTCTGCTCTACTGCCTTTGCCCAAAAAGGGAAAACCCTGCGCGGACACGTTGTGGGAGGTGATACGCAGCAACCGCTTGAGCGCGTCGTCATCATAGAAAAAGGTACGCAGAACCATGTGTTCACTGCCGCTACAGGCGATTATACAATTACTCTCTCGGGTGATAATGCTACATTGATCTTTTCCTATGTAAGCTATACTACACAAGAGTTGCCAGTTGGTACCGGCGATGTGCTGAATGTAACGATGCAGTCTTCCCGGAAGGACCTGAATGAAGTGGTAGTTACTGCCTTCGGCGTAAAAAAAGAGAAGCGTGCACTGGGTTATACGATTCAACAGGTAGATAATAAGGATCTGAATGTCAATCACCAGTCCAACGTAGTGAATGCATTGCAGGGTAAAGTAGCTGGTGTACAGATCTCCAGTGCTGGTGGCGGTCCCGGCCAGGGCGCCCGTATCATCATCAGGGGCATTAACTCCATTGCGGGCGATAGGAACAATCAGCCGCTTTTCATCGTAGATGGTGTGGAAATTGATAATAATACGTATACCACCGGTGGTGCAGAAACAAGAGGTATGAGTAACCGTGCCGCCGATATAAACCCCGACGATATTGAAAGCGTATCGGTCCTGAAAGGTGGGGCTGCGACGGCATTATACGGTATCCGTGCTGCTAATGGTGCCATCGTGATCACTACGAAGTCAGGCAAGTCAGGTAAGCTACAGGTGACTTACAGTGGTATGTACGGGCTGGATAAAGTCAATAAAACACCGGACGTACAGTCTAAATTTTCGCAGGGCTATCTCGGTTTATATGATCCTGCGAGTTTCTGGCCCACGTTCGGTCCAACGGTAGAGGAGGCAAAAAAGCTCGATAATACGCACCCGGATCAGTTATATAACAATTATAAACAAGCCTTCCGGACGGGTTCCCAGACGCGTCATACGGTGAATGTCAGTGGTGGAACAGATAAGGCACAGTTACTGGGTTCGCTTTCTTACTTAGACCAGGATGGCGTGATCCCGTTCAGTGACTATACCAGTTATAATGCAAGGATCAATGGCCAGTTTAAGATCAGTGAAAAGATCAGCGCGGGTGTGTCACTGAACTATATCAATTCCGGCGGTAACAGGGTGAATGCCGACCGCTATGGAGAGCAGATCATTTACTGGTCGCCCAGGTGGGATATGAAAAATTATGTGAAACCCGACGGCACACAACAGACTTACAGCAGTGGTACCAACAACCCGATCTATACATTATCAACCAATAAGTTCCGGGATAATGTCAATCGTACCATTGCCAGCACGTTCATTACATATAAACCGGCAGAATGGCTCAACTTCTCATATCGGGTGGGTAATGACTTCTATACAGATGGCAGGGTACATCAGGCGCCTGGTCCGCTGGGCCTGGTAGGAGAAGCGCCTAATCTGGACGATAACGAATACGGCTTTATGTATGAATATAACCTGCGCAGCCGCACGCTGACATCCACCATTATGGCAAATATCTCACATACTTTCAATAAGAAATATTCTATTGATCTGAAGCTCGGTCATGACCTCCGCGATCAACGTGTGAGAAGGAACAGTGTAATGGGCGATACGCTTGTAGTACCTGACCTGTTCCTGCTGAATAATGCCAAACGTGTAACTGGTGAATCCTATATTTCTGATTACAGGAACTACGGCTATTTCGCCGATCTGACACTGGGTCTCAATAATTACCTGTTCCTTGAAGTGACTGGCAGGAATGATTACACGTCTACACTTTCCAGGAATAACCGTAGTTATTTTTATCCTTCTGTCAGTCTGAGTTACATTTTCAGTGATCAGTTCAAATTGCCGGACTGGTGGACATACGGGAAGATCAAGGCCTCCTGGGCGAAGATCGGTAAAGACGGTGATCCCTATTCCATTACCAATGGTTTTAAGGCGGGTACCACTATCGGATCCAGTGTACCGTTCTATCAGAACAGAACATTGGGCAACCCTAATCTGCGTCCTGAATTTACCCAGACCACAGAACTGGGTACCGAACTGCGGTTCCTGGAAAGCAGGGTAGGGCTGGAAGCAGTGGTCTATCAACAGAAAAGCAAAGACCTGCTGGTGCCTGTCGATGTCTCCACGACCACTGGTTTTGACAAGGCATATGTTAATGCCGGAGAGATCAGCAATAGGGGCCTGGAGATAACCCTGTCAGCCATGCCGGTACGTACAAAAGATTTCAGCTGGGACTTCCGGGTGAACTTCTCCACCAACAGTAACCGGGTAAAGAAGCTGAACGAAGAACTGAAACTGGCTGAAATTATCCTGTCTTCCCAATATGGCTACCTGAGTTCCACTGTGAGCACCAAGCTGGTGCCGGGTCAGTCATATGGTGCGTTGTATGGAAGAACTTATAAGCGTTACTACGGTAATGAAGTGGATGATAAGAAGACGCTGCGTAATGACCTGCCGCTGTTAATTGGTGCGAATGGTTTCCCCGTGCTGGACGATGCTTCCAATCAGCGATACCTGGGCAGCACCTTACCTAAGTGGATCGGTAATATGACGCAGACATTCTGCTATAAACAACTGTCTTTATCGGTGTTGTTTGATGTACGTCAGGGTAACTACAAATACAACCAGCTGTCTAACTTCCTGGCAGCATTCGGTGAGTCCAGGCAGACAGAAGACCGCGACCAAACCATCGTCTTCAATGGTCTACTGGCAGATGGTACAGCTAACACGAAGCCTGTCTATATGGGACAGGCAAAAGGCCCCGATGGTGTTGACTATGGCGCCGGTTTCTACAGGAATTACTACAGGGGCGCAAGTGAGAACTTTATAGAGAATGCCTCCTGGGTGAGACTACGTTCGCTGTCATTGTCCTATACAGTGCCTGGCCAGTGGCTGAGTCCTACAAAGGCTATCAGCGGCGCAACCGTATCATTTACCGGAAATAATCTGTGGCTGCATACGAAGTATACTGGCTTTGATCCGGAGACAAGCTCCAGTCCTTCAGGAAGTAATGCGTCCGACTCCTTCTCCGGCTTTACTTATCCGGCAACGCGCAGTTTCCTGTTCAGCCTTAATATTCAATTCTAAATCTGTCATTCATGAAACGTACATTCCTTCATCTATATACACTGATACTGGCAGCGGGTTTGCTGAGTGTGTTGCCCGCCTGTAAAAAAGGGTATCTGGACATCAACCAGACAGACCCTAACCTGAGCCAGCGTCCACCTATCAACGGATTACTGGTGGCGACGACCTATCAGTCGGCTATAAATGTATATTCGACCGGATATATCACATCCTACTATGTACAGCAATTAGCCTCGCCAAATACAGGCAGTGGTTCTGACATCTATGATGATGTAGACAGAAGTACCAACTGGCGGAATATTTATCTGAATGTGACGGATATCCGTCAGATGAAACAACTGGCTATTGCACAACGTGCATATGAACACCTGGGCGTAGCCAGGATACTTGAGGCATTGAATATGAGCATGGCGGTAGACCTGTACGGGAACCTGCCATACCGGGAAGCCTGGTCGGAAGGAGAAAACCTGCGACCCGGCTATGATGATGCAAAGGCGGTGTATGACAGTTGTTTGTCGCTGATAGACCAGGGTATCGCGTCGTTGAACCAGGCGGACCCACTCGTAACGCTCGATCCGACGAATGACCTGATACATGCGGGCAATAAGGCGGCCTGGATCAGGACGGCTTATGCACTGAAAGCACGTTTGCTGAACCGGAAGAGTAAGCAGGCGGATTATGATCCTGCAGCTGTATTGGCAGCATTGGAGAACGCGTATACTTCTAATGTGGACGATGCACAGATCACCCGTTTTGAAAGTCTGAGCCCCTGGAATGGTGTGGCAAAGAATAATGCGAGCGGCACACTCGATGGCTGGCTGAGTGCCAATTTTATCAATGCGCTGAATGGCACAACCTACGGCGTCTTCGATCCCAGGTTGCCGTTGATCACTGATCTGACCCGTTTTGGTGATTACCGGGGTACGGTGAATGGTGTCGGACGTACCGGGTCGGGTACGGATAACTCTCAATGCGCGTTATCAGTAAATGGGTTCTATTCCCGGGGGGGAGCGCCTCTTTTGATACTGACCTACGCTGAGATGAAGTTCATTGAATCCGAGGCCTCTTTTGCGGTAAATAGGACCAGATCTTATCAGGCGTACCTGGATGGTATTGCAGCCAATATGGACAAGGTAGGGGTGGCGCCGGCGGATAAACAGACTTACCTGGCCAATCCGGTAGTTGCTGCAGGCGAAGGCGCGTTTACCAAAGAGCTGATTTTCAAAGAGAAATATGTCGCTACGTTCCTGCAGCCGGAAACCTGGACTGATGCCCGCCGTTGCGACTATAAGTATAAGAATTTTCAATTGCCGCAGGGCGCATTGCTGAACACCTTTATCCGCCGGGTGGGGTATCCTGCATCAGAGACCAGCCGGAACCCGGAGAACGTGCCAGCTATAGGGTCACTCGCGGATCATCTGTGGTGGGATGAATGATTGTGGTAGCTAATAACAGGCAGCAGTATACCTGAGTTATACTTGAGCTATACCTGGAAGTGAAAGCCTTCCCGGATATAGCTCAGGTACATCTCAATGCTATTACAGGCTTGGCAGCCGTCGCAGCAACAGGTGCATCAGCAGATCCTGGACAATATAAATCATCAGGCCGGCAACGTGCTGCCCGTTACAGGCACCTCGCTCAGCGGGAAGCTGGCGAAAAAGGTAGTCCCTTCCCCAGGGGTACTTTCAAACCAGAGTTCTCCGTTCTGTAGGGTAAGGAGTTCTTTACAGAGTACCAGTCCCAGTCCGATACCTTTTTCATTGTTGGTACCAAAGGTAGACTGTGTTTTCAGCGAAAATATTTCGTCATGATGAATAGGGTCAATACCGATACCGTTATCGGCTATCATCAGGTGACAGTTGTTTTCCTGTATGTGCAGGCTGATCTCTATGTGGCCGCCGGAAGGCGTGAATTTAATTGAGTTGTTGATCAGGTTCCTGATGATCAGTTCAAGCATGTTGTGATCCGCTGTGATATAAACATCCGGGTCTACCCTGGAAACGATGCTGACAGATTTTTTATCAGCCAGCAGGCGCTGTATAGTAAGCACACGCTCCACTGCGTCATGCACATTCTCGTTAGACAACCGTACACCCTTCCCGTCCATCTGTAGTTTTGACCATGTCAGCAGATTGGTCAGCAGACTGGACGTATTCTTAGTGAGCGTCAGCAGTTCATCCCCCAG
Source organism: Chitinophaga agri (assembly GCF_010093065.1). NCBI lineage: Bacteria > Pseudomonadati > Bacteroidota > Chitinophagia > Chitinophagales > Chitinophagaceae > Chitinophaga > Chitinophaga agri. Next base: position 855,458 of record NZ_CP048113.1, read on the forward strand.
CATTTTCTTTTCCTCTTCCTCCAGGTCGTATTCCGCTATGAGGTGGAGGGTGGTGATGATGGAATTCAGCGGGCTTTGCAGGTCATGAGCAATGATCGAGAACAGCTTATCCTTTTTCTGGTTCAGTTGCTCCAGATTGATATTCTGGATGTCAATCTTATTCGCCTTCTCTTCTGCATTTTGTTTTTCCCGCTCGTAATTCTTTCTCAGATAATTGGTGATCAGGTAGATACAGGTCAGTGTGATGAGGTAACTGGAAAGGATGTCAACAAACCTGTTCTCCACATTACCGTAACTATCCCTGATCCAGGAAGGATCTATGTATTCTTTTGTCAGCAGGATACCTGGCAGGAGCAGATGAAGAAGAGCCCATATCCAGTGGCGGCTTCGCGGACTGAAAGCGATAAGCAGGTTAAAGGTCAGGAAGAACAGCAGCAATGCCGGCCCGTGGCTACCTGAATTGAGATAAAATGTGGCTGTCAGGGTGATATAACTCACAATCACATATGCCAGCATACTGGCATTGTAGATCTGTTTGTAACGAGACAAATAGAAGAAGAATATCTGAAGCACCAGCAGGGTTGCTACGATGGCTGAAACAACGCCAAGCCCCAGCCACATGTTAAACGGCAGCAACACGGTCAGCAATGTCATAGTGACAACACTGATGGAGTTGAACGCACGATTTTCCAGGGAGAATGATGCAGGATCTCCCACAAGATGTTCCCAAATGTCGGCTAGTTTACGGGCTATTTTATGCAAATGTTGGTTTTTATTAGTATAAATGCTGATAATCGAATAGTTACGCAAAGTTCTAAGTTTAAAAGCGAATATTTATAACACATAGATGTTATAACGTCTATGGTGGACAAAATGTGGAATGATCTTCGCACGTTAGATAGTAAAACAGTTTTTATGAGAAGGGTACAGTTCAAGTGGTTAGCCGTGTTACCACTGTTTATAGGATTGTTTTTCAATAGCTTACAAGCACAGGAGACGAAAGGAACGAAAGAAGTTACAGTGGAGAAAATGGTCACCGCCCGCAATTTTGTTTTTAAAGTACAAACGGTCCAGCCAACGAATCCGTCACCTAACCGTCTGCTGACGTCAGATTATGATCTGAGGATCGCACCGGATTCTATCGTCAGCTTTCTGCCCTACTTCGGTCGCGCCTATACGGCGCCAATGGACCCAACCAAAGGTGGCATACAATTCACGTCGACGAAGTTTGAATACAAGCAGGAGGTACGTAAGAAAGGCGGATGGGATATTACTATAAAGCCCCAGGACGCGCAGGATACAAGACTGATGACGCTCACTATATCTGATAACGGTTACGCATCCTTGCAGGTCATTAGCAACAACCGGCAGCCCATTTCATTCACAGGTTACATTAGCGAAAGGAAAAGTAAAAGATAACTAAACAATAAGTTAAAATTATCTTAACAAGCACGAAAAGCTGGCATACAGGAACAGTTCTTGTTTTATGTCTACCGAACCAAAAATTAGAACTATGTCAAAGAATAACAGAGAAGGCGTTAAGCATGAAATCCAGGAACTCGCAATGGGTAACTACAGGAGCTATCCCGAGGATTACGGTGTTAATGTGCAGGATGTAAGCACTAATGTGCAATCTTTGGCCAGGGGCTATTGGGATAGTCGTGAGATCAAGGAAGTAGACCGAGATGAGAAGTTGGGTATTAACCTGGCAGATTATCAGGAGTGGACACAGGAAGCTTTCGCCGCATTTCAGAAGACGAATGAAAATTCACTTAGTTAACGTATAGCGTAGGAAAGAATTGCCTTTTTCGGCTGCGGACAGTATCGTTGTTTGACAACGATATTGTCCGCAGCTTTTTTATGACTTGCCGATTTACAATTATTAATTATTCATCATTTATTGTTAATTTTCTACTATCTTTAAGAAACCCTCAATCTCCGTTCGTTATGAAGACAGACACAGCCAGTCGTACGGCCCAGTATATGGCGTTGTTCCGGGCGTTGGAGACGAACCGCCCGTCCGGGAAAAGACTGTTCACCGATCCTTATGCTTTTTCATTTTTAACTGCCCGCTTTAAGTTTATCACCCAGTTATCCGTATTTCCCTTTATCCGTAATCTGGTTGACCAGATTATCCGTAGGCGTATTCCGGGGGCATTGTCTTCTGGTGTTGCCCGAACCCGGTATATTGATGAATTACTGCAACAGGCTGTACGTGATGGTGCTCGCCAGGTCGTGATACTTGGGGCAGGTTATGATACCAGGGCATTACGGCTGGGTTTCCTGCATGCCTTGCCTGTTATAGAGATTGACCACCCGGCGACTGCCAGATTAAAGAAAGAAAGACTGATGAAAAGTCTCGGCGGGTTGCCCCGGCATGTCCGTTATCTGGAAATTGACCTTAATGAACAGAAGCTGGAACAACTGGTAGACGCAGGGGACATCGACACGTCTATTCCAACTGTATTTGTCTGGGAAGGTGTAAGTAATTACCTGTCGCATGAAGCGGTGGCAGCTACTTTTGCTTTTATGGGCTGCTTTCCTTCCGGTAGTCATGTGATATTTACCTACGTGGATGAAAAAGTCCTCCGTTACCCGGCGGCATTTTTTGGTGGAGAGAAATTACTACAGGACCTCCGGCAGATAGAGGAACGCTGGACCTTTGGACTGGAGCCTTTCCTGATGCGCCGGTACCTGGATGATTTTGGAATGGATCTGCTGGAAGACTTCAGCGCAGTAGAATACCGCAGGTATTATCTGCCCGACCGTGCGGAAAAAGGATATGAGTTTTATAGAGTCGCCTTTGCCATAAAAAGATAAATAGCCTACATTTTAGTATCATTTTTATATTTTTATTGAATAACATCTCCCGTATGAAAATTTATGCTCTTTTACTGGCATCTGCTGTCATGTCAACTACTATTTGCTTCGCACAGTCTAAAGATGAAAAAAACGTTGCCACCCAGGTAGAATCACTGAAGAAGGCACTGGTAGATGGTGATAGGGCATCGCTGGAAAAGCTCACAGATGATAAACTGTCCTATGGGCACTCTAATGGAAGAATAGAAGACAAGGCTACATTTGTCTCTAATCTCGTGACAGGAAAATCTGATTTTGTGACGATAGATCTCACTGATCAGAAAATAGCCATCGCAGGTAATACCGCTATAGTAAGACATACCCTTTCAGCTGACATCAATGATAACGGTGTAGCTGGCCATGTAAAGCTATATGTATTGCTGGTGTGGAGCAAAGAAGATGGTCAGTGGAAACTGCTGGCCAGGCAAGCCGTGAAGGTACCTGCCTGAGTCCGTCCGCTATTTTACACATAGTGGAGATAAGCTTACACCAGGTTCTACGGAATCTGTAACTCATTACAGGGGAAACTGCTATGGCATAGTTTTATCATTGTATCCTGTATAACAATCAGGGCGCAACAGCCTTATCTGTTAACCAAAAAATATTGTGTTATGCAAGCTACAATTGAAACTATCGAAGTACTGAATGATCTTATACAGATTAACAATGACCGTATAGAAGGTTATGAGAAAGCGTTAAAAGAACTGAAAGAAGAAGATTCCGATCTGAAAGCATTGTTCTCTTCCATGATCAGCGAGAGCCATGAGATACGTCTTGCATTGGGAACGGAAGTGAATGCGCTGGGCGGTGACATGGATCATTCTACGACTACAAGTGGTAAAATTTATCGTGCCTGGATGGACGTGAAAGCGGTGTTTACCGGCCATGACCGCCATACAGTACTGTCAAACTGTGAAGCAGGGGAGGATGCCGCACAGCGTGCCTACGGAACTGCTTTAGAAGACGAAGATCTGCCTGCTTACCTGCGTGAAATGGTAGTGGAGCAACAGCGCACGCTGAAGCAATCACATGATCAGATCAAGGCGCTAAGAGACGCAAATAAATAATTCCAGTGAATGATTAGCCATAATAATTGACATCCTGCGCGAAGTACTTAAGAGTTGTAATGCATGCAGGTTCAATTATTCAATCATGCGCTAAATGAGAACAGGGCGTCCAGTCATTATTGGCGGATGCCCTGTTCTGTTATTGGGAACAATAATTTTCTAACTCGTTCAGGTTCCTTCTACCTCTTTTGCGATCTCCTCCAGGTCTTTTTCCATCATTGGCTTTATTTGTTCCAGGGTTTCCAGTAACCCACTCACACATTCAGTGGTGGCAGGTGTCCAGGAACTGGAATCACTTACGCTACGAAGTACTTCACCGGCGCCTTTCACTTCGAGGTTCATGACGCTGGGTTTCATCTTGTGTAATAATTTTTTTAGTTCTGCAATATTCTGCGTGTGTAGCAGGGCTTTCAGCTCGCCCATATATTCGTCGAGCGATGAGACGAACAGTCCTATCATTTTATGGATAAATGAGGGGCTGGAACTGGTTATTTTATAAAGGTATGTATATGTGTATAAATGATGTTCGCGTTGCATGATAGGTAATAATCTCATTAGGCGCCCTCTATTTCGCCCGTCTGTAACATTTTGTAAATAGTGGATTTGCCAATATCCAGTTTCTCTGCCACCAGGAGCACATTATCATCATATCGTTTAAGATAGTTACGGATGATCAGTCTGGTGTACTCACGAAGTGTCAGCTCAGTATTCAGCACCGTGTCAACATCGTGGTTGTTGCCGGAAAGAAAGGTGATGTCCTCAGGTTCTATCGTGTTGTTCTCAGACATTACAGCGGATAGTTCAACCACAGATTTCAGCTCGCGGATGTTACCCGGGTAGCTGTAACTCAGTAGCTTTTCTCTGGCAGCCGGTGAGATCCTGATTTCACTGGTTTTGTTCTCCTTGCTGTATGCCGCCAGGAAATATTGTGTCAGCAACAGAATATCTTCCTTACGTTCCCGCAGGGGAGGCAGTGTAATGGGCAGTCCTACGATACGGTAATACAGGTCTTCCCTGAAATTATTCTTCTTTACTTCATCCGCCAGATTCTTATGTGTAGCCACAACAAGCCTGAAGTCCAGCTTTACTTTCGACGTGCCACCGAGACGGGTCAGTTCTTTTTCCTGTAGCACACGCAACAATTTACTCTGGATATTAAGATCCATTTCACCTATTTCGTCCAGGAAGAGTGTTCCTCCATTGGCTTCTTCAAAGCGCCCGATCTTTTTGTTCTGCGCACCAGTGAAAGCACCTTTTTCGTAGCCGAACAGCTCACTTTCCACCAGTTCTTTAGGGATAGCGGCCATATTTACCGGCACGAATGGCTGACTGCTTCTGGCTGAATTATAGTGAACAGCCCGGGCGACCAGTTCTTTACCTGTACCGGTCTCTCCTGAAACGGATACATTAATTAAAGAGCCGGCAGCTTTGTCTATCAGTTTAAAGACAGTTTGCAATGCAGGGCTGTTTCCGATAATAGAACGCGAATAGTCGTACTTGGTTTTAAGTGCGGCTTTCAGTTCCGAGATCTCATTCTTCATGGAGAGCTTTTCGCGCAGGCGGATAATGGCTTTCCACAGCAGTTGCTGGGTGTTGTCATCCTTTACCAGATAGTCTTCCGCGCCCATTTTAAGCAGGTCTACGGCAGTTGTAATCCTTTCCTGTGCGCTGATAATGATAACAGGCAGATTGGGTTGCGCCTGTTTGATCTTTTTGTAAAGTTCCTCACCATTCATGTCGGGTAGACCGAAATCAATGGTAACAAGATCCGGTTTCCGGTTTAGCTGGGCCAGGCATTCTTTGCCTGAGCCGATCAGGGTTACTTCGTAGTCGGGGTTCTGACTTAAATAGTGATGCAATAGGCCTCCGTACCACTTATCATCCTCAACAATAAATATCTTGAAATCGAGCATTCATGGAATTTTCCGTTAATTTAGGAATTTTCCAATTATCAACAGGCCTCCTACACTACACTTTTTTGAAATGCAGCTTTGGAGGCCGTGGGTTATTATGAAATAGGCAAGCAAAAATATTTTCAGTTCACTGTTCTATATGGTAGTCTGTTTAAAAAAATAGGCCCCTTTGCCTTCACTAGTCTCTTCGCATTGGGGCCATGATCAAGCACTCTCAAGCTGGTTAGTATAACATCCACATTAATTTCTTTGTAACTGTCATCTCCTGGCCCCGCTACTACACTGATGGCACCTACACATGGGGCCGGGATGAAAGTCCACATACTCAACACAATATTTTAATAATTTAATGATCTCTCAGGGTACATCTCCAGGCCCTGTCTCATCACTGTTCTTTTTTCACCAGGGCCGGGATGACTTAACTCAAAAGCGGCACAGGAATATCACCCACGTTCCAATTAATTAATTTTAATCAGCTCCAACGTCATCTCCTGGCCCCGCTTCCACACTGACAGCAACAGCACACGGGGCCGGGATGATTGTTCACATACTCAATACTCAACACAATATTCTCGATAATTAAAGATCTTTGTTGTACATCTCCAGGCCCTGTCTAGTCCCTGTTCTCATTCACCAGGGCCGGGATGACTTAACTCTAAGCAGGCATAGGGATCTCACCACGTCCAATTGATTAACTTTCCATTTTTTCTACTGTCATCTCCTGGCCCCGCTCTCTCTCTGACAGCAACAGCACATGGGGCCGGGATGAAAGTCCACATACTCAACACAATATTTTAATAACTAAATATCTTCCTGGGTACATCTCCGGGCCCTGTCTAGTCCCTGTTCTCATTCACCAGGGCCGGGATGACTTAACTCTAAGCAGGCATAGGGAATCTCACCACGTCCAATTGATTAACTTTCCATTTTCTCTACTGTCATCTCCTGGCCCCGCTCTCTCTCTGACAGCAACAGCACACGGGGCCGGGATGAAAGTCCACATACTCAACACAATATTTCAATAACTAAAGATCTTCTTGGGTACATCTCCAGGCCCTGTCTAGTCCCTGTTCTCATTCACCAGGGCCGGGATGCCTACTCTAAACTGGCATCAGTGGTCACACCACATCGTCTAATAAATTTTCATCAACTCCATTGTTCACTTCCGGTTCATCTCCTGGTCCCCCTCTTTCACATTTCCCTGTTCACCGGGACCTGGACGATGCTCACCTCTACAAAAACAAACCTCTAAAAAACCCCTAATTGAAATCTGTAAAAGTCCCCCTGAGTAATATCTTAGTTCCTTGCATTATTAATATATTCCTGTAAAGCGGCGGGGTAGAGCAGTACTTCTGCCAGTTGTTCCTTTTTGCGTGGCGTGAAGAACGTACCTACTGCAAAGAGGTCTTCTACCTGCTGCTTGAAAAATTCCGGCTTGAACTGAGAAGCTACCAACTGAGCCGCGCAACTCATATCTGCATACAAAGGCTTATTGTTCAGCAGCTGTTCTACGTGCTTGCGCACCTTGTCTACGTAATGTCCGCTGATGCGATAGCCATTCCATCCGTGCGCCACCAGTTCGTTGGCGCCTCCTGCCAGTGGTACAATAACTGGCCGGCCGTAACTCATTGCCTGCAGGATGCTGAAGTCGAACGTATCCTGATATTGCTCTGCGTGAGAGAGGTTCAGCACCACAGCCGCACGTTGATAAAAAGGGTGCAGATTGAGCTGTGTGCTGTAAACCATCAGATTGTCAGGGATAAAATGTTGGTCGAAATAAGCATCAATATCTTTCTGACTTGCGTCAATAACCAGTTCAAATTTGGTGGCCGGCATCAGCGTAGCCAGCTGTAACAGTTCCGGCAGCCCGCTTTCCGTGTCCAGCGGTGATATCATTAGTACAGTTTTACGGGAGCCATGGTTGGAGTGCAATATGGCCTCCTGTACGAATGATTGTGGCAAACAGCTATGCACGATATGCTTTTCTGCCTTTGGAAAATTAAATTTCGACTGCAGATAGCGGGAGCCAAACACCACCTGTGTGGCAGTGCGTCTGGCGGTGCTCAGCATCATACTGCGGAGATAGGAAAATGCCACCGCTGTTTCATGAATGTGGTACGTGATCGGCGCCTTCTTCAGCCTGCCAGCCCATGCCGCACCGAAAGGCAGTAGTGTATTGATGTACACTTTTGCTTCCGGCTCAAGCAGTCCCCATACTTTCCTGAATACCACGATCTGGGCCAGCAGGAAACTGAAGAATAATCGCCATCTGTTCCCCCGTTCTAAATAATTTATATAGTGGTACTGTACGCCGGGAATACCTGTGAGGAAACCGGGAGTATCGCCAGTACGATTTGTGATCAAATGAACTTCTAAACCTCTTTCAGATATAGTTTCTAATGACTGACGGAATACCAGGGTATTACCGTTTCTATCGTTTTGAAGGTGTATTGCTATAATCTTGCTCATAAGAAAACATTGTGGTATGTGAATCTAGGTATAGGGATAAACAGAACGCTCCTTTAACAATTATAGGTGTAAACAGGCTAATGTGTGTGGTGCCCGCAGGCTCGGTGTATAGGTTATGAAGATCTCAATACTTCGTATAAATAACTGAAAAGAGAACAGGAGGCGAGTACCACTCCGAAGAAAAGAAAGAACCTGTTGTTCAGACGTTTCCGCTTCAGGTAATCCTGGACGATGAACAGTTTGTTCAGCGTCGTACTGATGTGTTCCAGCACACTGTCATCTTTAATAATGTAGTCAAACGCGCCGTTCTTAAGTGATTCATTAGCGATCTCCGATTGCTGACGTGAGCTGGCGAAGATGACAAATATGTTGTTGTTAAAGCGTTTGATCTCTTTTAGTACTTCCAGGCCGGTCATATCACCAAGGTCATGGTCCAGCAGCACAATATCCGGTTCACTATCACGACCCAGTTCGCTGAGGAAGTCAGCCCCGGAGAGGAAGCACTGTACGTGTTCGTAACCTTGCGATCTCAGGTGCTTGTCGTAGGTGGCGAGACAGAAAGGATCATCATCCACTATGTATATCTTGCTTTCGAACTTGTTAGCCATTTGCCGTTGTTTGATATAAAAGAATCCATTTAAATGCCAGTTTCCGGGAACGTTGCCAATCGGCCATGGTGGCTGGTTTGGTGTTTTGGCATGGTGTGCCGGACGTCTACTTTCAGGAAAAAATTCCAGAAAATGGAAAAAAGAAGGGGGAAGGCATAAAAAAACGCCCCGGGGATTGCCGGGACGTTTCATATACAAGGTGAAATTGTCTGTTCCTTATTGCTGAGGGGTAGTTTTACCACCGCTATTATTCTTACTCCGTTGTTGTGGATGGCCACCATTAGGGCGGGGCCCATTATGATTGCCACCTGGTTTGCCATTGCGCGGACCACCGGGACGCTTTTTGCCATATGGCCGTTTACCGCCGCCGCCAGAACGGGATGGTTTGGCGGTATATTCCGGCACAGGACCCAGGGCGGCGGGCACTTCTGCCTTCGTTACCGGTTTGCCCAGCACCTCTTCAATACGGGCAAATTTCCGCTGTTCCTTCTCGCTCACAATAGTATAGGCCGTGCCATCGGTGGCAGCCCTCGCAGTACGGCCAATGCGATGGATATAATCCTCGGCATCGTTTGGCACATCGTAGTTGATGACCAGGTCTATATCTTCAATATCAATACCTCGGCTCAGAATGTCCGTTGCCACCAGCATTTTCAGCTTTTTATTCTTAAAGTCCATCAGTACCTGTTCCCGCTTATCCTGTTCAAGGTCCGAATGGATCTCTTCCACAGAGAACCGGGCCCTTTTCAGCTCATGTGTTAGCTGCTTTACATTCTGCTTACGGGAGCAGAATATAATAATACTGCCAAACTCTTTACGGGAGAGGAGTTGCTTGATCAAAGCTATCTTTTGCTCTTCAAATACGATAAAGGCCTCCTGTACGATCTTCTCCGGCGGTTTAGAGATAGCAATATTGATCTCTTCCGGCTCATGCAGGATCTTCAGGGCCAGTTTCCTGATCTTGTCAGGCATCGTGGCCGAGAACAGCAGATTTTGCCTTTTTTTAGGCAGGGCAGAGGTGATCCGGATGATATCATCATTGAAACCCATGTCCAGCATGCGATCGGCTTCATCCAGCACCAGGTATTTGACTGAGTCTAATTTTACATATCCCATATTCAGGTGGGCGATCATACGACCAGGCGTACAGATCACGATGTCCACCCCGGAAGTCAGGGCTTTTTTCTCGGCGGCGAACAAAGCACCGTTACTCCCGCCATAAACGGCGATTGAGCTGACCGAGGTAAAATAAGACATACCCTCCAGCGTCTGGGCAATCTGAACTGCCAGTTCGCGGGTAGGTACTATAATCAGTGAGTTGATCTTATGTGTCTCATGGGGTGCTGTGATCAGCCGGTGCAGAATAGGCAGCAGGAAAGCAGCTGTTTTCCCGGTACCCGTTTGGGCACAGGCCAGTATGTCTTTACCTTCTATGATCGGGGGGATAACTTTTTCCTGGACTGGCGTTGCCGTCGTATATCCCATCGCATCTATTCCGTCCAGGACCCTGTCGTCCAGGTCAAATTCATCAAAATACAAAGTGCTTATATGGTTTTAATTCACAAATATATTAGCTAAAGATACATAATTGTAATCAGAGCACATACGGTATGTTCTTTGCGGGATAGGCGGGAATCAATAATTATCTGAGATGCTTGAGAATTTACAGAGAGATCTGCACCTGCCGCCTTTTGTATGGAACCTGTTGCTTGGAGGGGCCGCCCTGATCACGGGGTATCTTATTAAACACCTGTTCGCGCTATTCCTGAAGTTCACCACCAGGAAAAATCAGACTGAATATTCGCTGATCAGATCTATATTGAGCAGATTGGGCAAGCCGATCAACTATCTGCTTCCCGTGCTTGTGCTGGATATGGTGCTGCCCTTTATGGAGATGTCGAAGAAGCCAATGGATGTGTTGAGCAGGGTGGTCGAGATTTCCCTGATCATTTCTTTCGGGATCATACTGACCGGGCTGGTTAAAATATTTGAGGACTATATCCTCCATGCCTATGATCTGAAGAAAGAAGACAACCTCCGGGAAAGGAAAATGAGGACGCAGCTGCAGTTTGTACGTAAACTTGCTATCACCACAATTATGATATTGACCTTATGTGCTGTGTTGTTAAGTTTTGATAGTCTGCGGAAGATAGGAGCCGGTCTGCTGACAGGGGTCGGTGTCGGTGGTATCATCGTGGGTTTCGCTGCGCAACGTTCCCTGTCTAATTTCCTGGCAGGTATGCAGCTGGCTTTTACACAGCCGATCCGTATTGACGATGTACTGGTGGTAGAAGGCGAATGGGGCCGGGTGGAAGAGATCACCCTGACTTATGTGGTACTGGGCATCTGGGATCAGCGTAAACTGATATTGCCGATCAATTACTTTATAGAAAAGCCATTCCAGAACTGGACCCGTACAGGATCGGCCATCCTGGGCACGGCCTTCCTATACCTGGATTATACCGCGCCAATTGACATACTGCGGGTCGAATTTGAGCGTTTACTGAAGGATCAGCCACTCTGGGACAAGCGTGTACAGGTGATGCAGGTGACCAACATCTCAGAAAGAACGGTGGAAGTCAGGATGCTGGTGAGTGCCAACAGTTCCGGCAAGGCATTTGACCTGCGGTGTTACCTGCGTGAGAATATGCTCTCCTATATTCAGAAGAACCACGCCTATTGTCTGCCGAAGACACGCGCACTACTGGAAGATAAAGAGGTGCCGCTCATTCAGGGATGATCATCATTGATCTCTACCCAATAACCATCCGGGTCGGTGAAATAGATCTGTTTGACACCATCGACCCGTTTGGTTGGCTTATCCGGTTCTCCGGCCCAGCTGAAGAAGGGGATATGGTGCTGGCGCAATCTGGCCATGAATTCATCTACTGAGGGAACGCTGAAGCAAAGGTGTGAGTTCTTATCATGGGGCACGATTTCCTTTGCTCCGGAAATAATATGCAGATGGCTGTGTTCCGCCACTTTAAACCATGTGTGACGGCCATCATGGAAGGGCTCAGGGATGGTATCTATCTGGATAATGTCCCTGTAGAACGCAGTACTTTTCTGGAGGTCAACTACATACAGTGCAATATGATTGAGCATAGCACTTTTCCGCTGTTGAGCGGAAGCAGGCATATTGGAGAATATCATAACAGCTGCCAGCAAAAGCAAATGTGGAATCCGTTTTTTCATTCTCCAATATACTCATCACTTATCGAATTTTACAAATTTTCTTGTCACTTTGATACCCGTATCGAAGATGATCGTTACCAGGTAAATACCCGGCACATAATCTGACACATTGAGCTCATATTCATACAACTGGCTAAGTGCACTGATCGGGGTATTCGTATCAGAGAATACCGTGCGTCCATAAAGGTTGATCACACGTACGTCCACCCTTTTCACGGTCTGGTCCAGGTTGTATTTGATCCTCAGTTTATCGTCGGTAGGGTTGGGGTATACCAGCATTTCATCAGCGTTCAGCTTTGGGAGGGACAGTGCACCCTGATGAAACCCCTGGTGCAGATGCACATAATCCGGGTAGTTGATCGCTTTCACCGCTATTTCCCCGACAGTAAAATCGATATTGTAATCGCGTGATTCACCATCGACATCCGTGAGTGTGGCGACGAAGCCCTTTCCACCACTGGAAGTGACCTGACGTTCTATCTTTGGGAGTAACGCAGAAGACTGCGCATGTGTCATCCCCGGTAAGAGGAATGACACACCCGCAGCACTTATTGCCAATAATTTACTGATTACGTTCATTGTTAAGGTTTTTCTTCAGTAAAGATTTCCATTTCCACCCTTCTGTTCTTGCCTTTACCATCTCTGCTGTCGTTGGCAACGAGCGGTTTTGTCTGGCCATAACCTTTGGTGGTGATCCTTTCAGCATAGACACCTTTGGTTACGAGGTATTGTCTTACTGCTTCACTTCTTTTTTCTGATAAAGTCTGGTTAAATGCTTCGGTACCCTCGTTATCCGTGTGACCGCTCAGCAGCAGCTGCCATTCCGGATGTGCCTGCAGTAATGCAGCCATTTTATCGAGAGAAGGCAGTGAAGAAGCTGCTATTTCAGCTTTGGCACTGGAGAACTGGAGGTTTGAAAATGCTTTATTTACTACTTCTTTTTCGCTTTTTTTCAGTTCAGCTGCTTTCAGTGCAGGCTTTGCCGTGGTTGCAGCAGCTGAATCAGGAGTCGGGAGTACATCGGTTGCTGCGAGCGGGCCCGGACCAACAGGGAAACGTCTGTCAGAGTAAGACAGTACGGTGCCGTCAGGCAGTACTTCGTCCGCACGGGAAGCAACGATCTGCCAGGTGAATGGAACGCTTGACTTACCACCCTGTAATTCTTTAACATCAAAACCTTTGGCAGATTTATTAGTAACGAATACGCCGTTACACTCACCTTCCAGCTGGATGAACACCTTCATCGGGTGTTTGGCATCTACGCGGATGGATTGTGTCAGCAGTTCTTCCAGGTTGATATGAGCCACACCGTTTACCAGTTCGCCGGTACCGAAGTCCTGGAACAGTACTTCAGGGGCTTCTGTACAGAACAGCAGGCGGTTTTCACCGGTTTTATCTTTAACAACGGTCGATTTGGTACCGTTGGAGATCACACCATATATGCCGGTGGAATTACTACCAGCCAGGTAAGTATATACGTGCACAGACGAAGCCGTTCTGCCAAATTCGAAGATACCACCCCAACGCTCCACATCAGTCGCATCACCTTTTGCAAAGCCAAGCACACCTACGCCAGGATACTGTGTAGCACCAATACCACCTGCAATACCCACCACACCAGCACCACCATGGGTAGGGAGAACGGTTGTCTGGTTATTACCAACACCCATTACACCGATACCAACGTTTACGGTAGTACCGAAACCGATCGTACCTACACGGGTACCCATACCCATTACACCAGCACCAATTTCGGGCGCGTTGGTGATAGTCTGATAGTCAATATTATTACCGGTACCCACTACACCCACACCAGTCGCGTGTGTCGACATACCTAAAACACCACCGGAACGGAAGGAGTTGGTTGCCTTATAAGGGGAGTTGGTCATACCTATCACACCCAGACCGCCGCTGGTAGAGGAGTTGTAACCTCTTACACCCTCGTTGAAACGGGTCGTACCTGAACCATATACACCGGAACCTACCTGGGTGAAACCTTTCACACCATAACCGTTACTGGCATTATAACCAGCTACGCCAGCACCGGTACCGCTGTTGGCGTAACCGATAATAGCGTTGGTATAGATAGGCTGATCATTTACAATACCTGTGGAGTGATCACCCGAGAATACAGTGAATACGCCCTTGCCGAGTGAAGTACCAGCATCGTCTGTACCATTTACAATGATCTGTGGTTTATCAGGGAATACACGCATTCTTTCATATTGTGTACCTGTACCACCCGCTTTGATGATCAAAGGGTTATCGTCGTTTGTGCCTAAGAAGTCCAGCGCCGGATTGGTATCGGTATTACCTCTTATCAGCCATGCTCTGTGCACTGATTTTACGGTGTCAGCATCCGCAGTAGTGGTCAGTCCGATAGAACCGTCGGCTCTGAATTCCAGGTTGGAGAGGTTCCATCCTGTACCGTCCTGCGCCAGTATCTGCCAGGTGCCGGTACTATCGTAGATATATGATTTTCTGTCGGCTGTATTATAATAAGCCATATTCAGGGCCGGTTCTGCCGGAGCAGCAGCCAATGCACCTTTCCAGTTAATAGAAACACCGTTGACACCGACAGTACCGTCTTTACCATCAGCACCATCCTGGGCGAGCAACTGCCATACCCCGGTGCTATCATATATATAAGACTTTTTATCGGTAGAGTTGTAGTAGGCCTGGTTCAGGGTTGGAGAGGCAGGAGCGGCAGCCAGTGCGCCCAGCCAGGAGATAGAGGTACCATCCTGACCATTTGAACCGATCACGCCGTCTTTCCCGTCCTGGGCGAGTATCTGCCAGGTGTTCGTGCTGTCGTAGATGTAGGATTTCTTATCAACTGTATTGTAGTAAGCCTGATTCAGCGCCGGATCCGCAGGAGCGGCAGCAAGTGCGCCTAACCAGCTTACACCGGTACCTACACCGTTTGTCCCGTCAGTACCACTTTCAGAGAAGATCTGCCAGGTGGTGCCGTCGTAGATATAGGCTTTTTTGTCAGTGATATTGTAGTAAGCCTGATTCGGGCCGGTAGGAGTAGGTTCAGCACTGAAGGAACCTAACCACGATAAAGCCGGACCAGGAGTGCCGTCTGTACCGTCCTGCGCCATGATCTGCGGGAGATTGTTGGCATCGTAGATGTAAGATTTCTTATCTGCACTGTTATAATAAGCCTGTCCCGCAGATGGATTTGCCGGCGGATTCGCCAGTGTTCCCAGCCATACGATGTTGACGTTGGTACCGCCGTTACCGCCACCGTTGTTTGAACCGCCATTGACAGCGTACAGGGCGTAAGGTACAGCCATGAAAGGTACTACGCCTACGGGTACGAAGTCGTTGTTACCGTTCTTGTCCAGCTCAACTTTCAGGAACTGATTGGCCGCGCTCCATTGAATGGCTGCAAAAGAGCCCATTTCAACGTTGCCCTGACCAACAATAACGCTAAACAAACCCTGAGAGTTAGTTAACGCGTTATGTTTTTCAATGTACACGGGGTTGCCGGTCACACTGCCGCTAAGGATGCTGAAACGCACCTGGATCGCCTGCAGTTTTAACGGATCTCCCTGGTCAGAACTCCGGGCAAGTGCCTGGTAGTTAAAACCACTTAAACCAGGCCCCTGGGCCCTGGCAAAGAAGCTGGAACAGACTAAAATGGGGATAGATAAAATGAGTAAAATTCCTTTCATCTCATACAAATTATAACAGTAATAAGGCAATAAGTATATAACATTATGTTATATCTTATATTATATTAAGTAAAGATATGACTAAAATTTTATTTATTAATTATTTTAATGTATCATATACACTAATCACACACAAGTAGCATGGTGAAATGTGAGAAATGTTATATCTAATTATTATATCTGTCACATCTTCGTGCTATTTTTATCGGATGAGCCGGTTAATTTTCAGTGGTAGCTAATTGATTTCCAATTCCGGAAAATGGAAGCCCGATACCGCAATAGATGATCATACCCAAAAAGTGTTATTACCTATTGAAATAATGCCGAATTGACATATGCTGATAGTTTATTCGGCCGCCTTATAAACAGGTCGCTTGTTCGTCGCTAGTTCGTCGCTTGTTCGTCGCTTGTTCGTCCGGATCATAAAAGAGGCTGACAGGGTGTATTCAGGACAACCAGGACGGTTCACTGCGTGGAATGCGGTTGTATCACTGTTCGCTGCATACCTGCCGTCTGACAAAAAATCAGTACTGATACCCTGCCCCGTATATGTTGGTAAATTGTTAACATGCACTGCCAGTATCTCCATCCGCTTCGTTTTATGGCTTCCCCGCCGTATATTGCTCCCTTTAAAGGAATTTTGAGATATGCAATTGGGACTTAAGCATTATCCTGTTCTGGCGGCCTCACTCTTACTGGCCGGCATGCAGGTAAACGGACAAGACAAAAAGCCAACTTTCGCAGCAGCAAAGGATTTTAAACCTACAGAATACGTTAACCCGTACATCGGCTCCGGTGGACACGGTCACGTTTTCGTGGGGGCAAGTGTTCCCTTTGGTGCCGTACAGGTGGGACCTACCAACATTGTTAAAGGTTGGGACTGGTGCTCGGGATATCACTATTCAGACAGCGTAGTGATCGGTTTCCCGCAAATGCACCTGAGTGGTACTGGTATCGGTGACCTGGGTGATGTGCTGATCATGCCGTATACCGGTAAGATCAGAACCAACAAGGGTACACAGGAGAATCCGACCAGCGGGTACGGTTCCCGTTACACACATGCGCACGAAACCGCGAAGCCAGGTTACTACGCGGTACAGTTGGAAGACTACAATATCAAAGTGGAGCTGACTGCTTCTGAAAGGGTTGGCTTCCATAAATATACTTTCCCGCAGGGACAGGAGGGTCACATCATTATCGACCTGAAAGAAGGTATCGGCTGGGATTCGCCTGTAGAAACATTCATTCAGAAAAAGGATGACTACACCCTCGTAGGTTACCGCTACTCCAAGGGATGGGCGGAAGATCAGCGCCTGTGGTTTGCTATCAAAAGCAACGTGCCGGTGAAAGACTTCCTGGTATTTGACGGTGATAAACAACTTTCCGGTACCGAAGGTAAGGGCAAAACGATCAAAGGCGTGATCTCCTTCGATAAAGCGCCTGCGGAAGCAATGCTGAAAGTAGGTATCTCTCCTGTAAGCAGTGAAAACGCACTGGCAAACATCAACAGTGAGATCCCTTCCTGGGACTTCGTAGGTACTGTGAAAACGGCTACCGCAAAATGGAACAAGGAACTGAACAAGATCCAGGTGCAGACAAAAGACACTGCTGCCAGAAGCATTTTCTATACTGCCATGTATCACACGATGATCGGTCCGGCCCTGTTCAATGATCATGACCGTTCTTACCGTGGTACTGACAAGAAAGTCTATCCTAATCCGGGCTTTGACAACTATACCGTTTTCTCCCTGTGGGATATCTATCGCTCCTGCGCACCTTTGTACACACTGACACAGCCGGAAAGAGTGAACAGTTTTGTGAACTCTATGCTGACCATCTACAAACAGCAGGGTAAACTCC
Organism: Chitinophaga agri; assembly: GCF_010093065.1. Classification (NCBI taxonomy): domain Bacteria; kingdom Pseudomonadati; phylum Bacteroidota; class Chitinophagia; order Chitinophagales; family Chitinophagaceae; genus Chitinophaga; species Chitinophaga agri. Next base: position 873,109 of record NZ_CP048113.1, read on the forward strand.
CTATCTGGCCGCTGGTGGGTAGCGAAACCAACTGTATGGTGGGGTACCACGCCGTACCTGTTATTGCGGATGCTTACCTGAAAGGTTACAAAGGCTTTAACATCAATGAGGCATTCGAAGCCATGAAAACGTCGGCTACCAGAGATGATCTGGGTATGAAAGACATCAAGGCAAAGGGATATATTCCGGCTGATAAAGAATACGAATCTGTGTCCAAAGCAATGGAATACGCCATTGACGACTGGTGCATAGCTGCCGTAGCTAAGAAACTGGGACGTACAGCTGATTTTGAATATTTCTCCAAACGCGCTGGTTACTACAAGAACTATTTTGACAGCACCATTAAGTTCGTTCGTCCGAGAATGGATGATGGCAGCTTCAAAACACCATACGATCCTTTCCATTCTATCCATGAGAAAGGCGACTTTACCGAAGGTAACGGCTGGCAGTATACCTGGCTGGTACCACAGGATGTGGAAGGGCTGATCAGCCTGATGGGCGGCGATGACGCCTTCACAAAGAAGCTGGACAGCCTGTTCGTAGCGGAAGGTGACATGGGAGCAGAAGCATCAAATGACATCTCCGGTCTGATAGGTATGTACGCCCACGGTAATGAACCAAGCCATCACGTAACCTACATGTACGCTTACGCTGGTAATCAGTGGAAGACCTCAGAAAAAGTAAGACAGGTCATGAGAGACTTCTACACCACTACTCCGGAAGGACTGGCTGGTAATGAGGACGTAGGTGCGATGTCTTCCTGGTATGTACTGTCTTCACTGGGTTTCTACCCTGTAAATCCTGCGAAAGGCATTTACGTGTTTGGCAGCCCGCTGTTTGAAAAAGCCAGCCTGAAGGTACAGGGTAAGACTTTCACGGTGGAGACCATCAATAACAGTGCGGAGAACATCTATATCCAGCAGGTAACGCTGAATGGTAAGCCATACAAAAACAGCTACATCCGTCATGCGGACATCCTGAAAGGCGGTACCCTGAAGATCACTATGGGTAACAAACCTAACTACGAATTCGGTAAAGCCCTGGCTAACCGTCCGGATTCAAAATACTAATCATATACACATCTGATTTTACAGACCGGCTGTACTGCATAGCAGTACAGCCGGTCTTTTTTGTCCCATCACAGCTTCCCGGCTGGTCTCTCTTTTAACGCCAGCATTCATAACTTCTGTCCGAAGTAGTTCTTCATAACAATTTGTTTGCAAACGCGTTAACCGGTAATTAACAGTTTAAATGAACGGATCTGCGTAGCTTCATGCAATAGATTGCAGGAATGTAGTCTGTATTTTCCACGTGCGGAGCCATCTACCATCAACTGAACGTAAACAAAGATGAGTGAAAATCACGAACACATATACCAGCTTTTATTACAGAAACGCAACGGTACGATTAACGAGACAGACGACCGGTATGTGTCGGGGCTGATAAGCGGACATGAGGATGTAGAACTCATGTGGCGTGCATTGAAGCATAGTTTCTCCCTGCCGGGAGAGGAAAAGTTCTGGCAGCAGATAGATGTTGCCAACGCCTGGAGTAGTGTCAGAATGGAATTGTCTGCAAAGAATACGAATATACGTAGTCTCAGAAAATGGTTGTTCGCAGCCGCTGTAATTACCGTCGCCGCAACTGGTATCAGTCTCATATGGAAGCATAACCTGCAGCAGCCAAAGGTAGCTGCGGCTATGCCTGTCAGTCAGCCCGCTGCACCAAAGAACGGTTTACAATTGCAGCTGGCAGGAGGGGAGACGATCGCGCTGCCCTATAACCAGGTAGGACAGGATATCAGGGCCGGAGATGTACAACTGAGTGCAGGTGCCAAAAAGTTACAATATACCGGCGGCGCTGGCATGGGGAGCGGCTATAACACACTGACCGTACCACCGAAAATGGATTATAAACTATTATTGTCTGATGGTACGGAAGTGTGGCTGAATGCCACTTCCCGTTTGCGTTTTCCATTTAATTTCACTGGTGATAAACGGGAAGTCTACCTGGATGGGGAAGCCTATTTTCAGGTAAGTAAAAATGACGCCAAGCCTTTTATCGTGCATACCGAACAAACGGATATACTGGTACTCGGTACCAGTTTTAACGTCAACGCCTATAGCGACGGCCTCACCAGGACCTCGCTCGTAACCGGGGCAGTTATCACGAAGGCAGATGGTAAGGAAGTGCAGCTGAAACCCGGACAGGAAGCTGTTTACAGTAGTGACAAAGGCTACAGGATCACCGAATTTGATGACAGCGAAGTACTGGCCTGGATGAAAGGCGTATATGTATTTCACAATACCCCGCTGTCGGACATCGCCAGCGTAATAGAACGCTGGTATGGTGTGGAAGTCGTATTTGATAATAAAGAACTGGCCGGCAAGAAGTTCACCGGCGGTCTCGAAAAACTGCAACATCTCGATTATTTCCTGGAAACCATGGAACTGATCGGCGATATACATCATTCCTACGATGCTAAAGGTGCATTGCACCTAAAGTAAAATAAACGGCAGCTAGTGAGCGCTTCTGCCGTTTATTTCTGCTTCTTCAAGGTCCAGCATCGCTTCCTGCTTGCGCAGTACCTCATCATCATATTGGTGCTCTTTCTTCAGCCGGAATAACTCCTTCCGCTGTAATGCGATCAGGCGTTTCTTAATATCATGATACAGCTGTATCTCCTGTAATTCTGTATCGTCACATTTCAACGATGCCAGCTTGGTCGTAGACAATGAAATACCACTTTGCAGCTGGTGGTGCAGGTTGGCGACCAGCTCATTGTCTTCGATCTCCTTTTTATAGGCATGCTGTAACTGGGCATGCGCCACTTTCATGAGGTGCAGTCGGATGCCCGTTTCCTGCTCCACTTCAGGCACCACATTATCGATCTCGGTTACCTTCAGCAGTTTGGTAATGACAGGCAATAACAGCCCCTGAATCACGAGCGTAATGAAGATAACCACGAATGTGATGAACAGGATCAGGTTACGATGGGGAAAGTTAGTGCCGTCCGATAATACCAGGGGAATAGATAACGCTGATGCCAGTGATACCACACCCCGCATGCCGGCCAGCGCTATCACCAGCGGGGCCCTCCAGCCCGGTGGATTTTCTTTTTCGCGGACGGACCTGAAAAGTAACCGGGGAATAAAAGTAGCGGGGTACATCCATAGTATACGAATGAAAATAGCAACAAAGCTGATAATGACCCCGTACCTGATCGCTTCCCCCAGGGAATAGTTCCCCAAACCTTCCACGATCTCGGGCAGCTCCAGTCCGATTAGAATAAACACGATCCCGTTCAGGATAAAGGCGACCGTCTTCCAGACACTGACTGCCTGCATACGGGCGTTATAATTCAGGATCTCGTGGGAGCGGAAGGAAAGGAACAACCCGCCGCTTACGACTGCCATAACGCCAGAGAAATGGAATGCCTCCGCCGCCATATACATAAAATAGGGCGCCATGAAGGTCATGGAAGTCGAAATACTGGGAGTGGTCGGCAGCCAGCGCAAAATGCCATAAAAGACATGTCCGACGGCCAGTCCGGTCAGAATACCCATGATCGTTACCAGGAAGAAATCTGTGGCTGCCTCGTGCAGGGAGAAAACCCCTGAAACAACAGAGGCTACCGCAAACCGGAATACAATAAGGCTCGACGCATCATTCACAAGGCTTTCTCCCTCGAGTATATAAAGCGCCCGTTTGGGCAGTTTCACATTTTTCAGAACAGAAGTGGCAGCTACTGCGTCCGGTGGTGAAATGATGCCACCCAGCAGGAAACCCAGGGACATAGTGAAGCCGGGTATCATAGCAGTGGATACATATGCCACAATGCCTGACGTAAATAATACCAGTCCAAACGCCAGTAACGCAATGGGCCGTTTCCATTTCCAGAAGTTATGCCACGATGTATACCAGGCTGCTTCAAACAGTAACGGTGGCAGGAATACCAGGAACACTAATTCCGGTTCCATTTTGATACGTGGCACTCCCGGAATAAAACCGATGACAAGTCCGCCGAGGACCAGAAAGATCGGATACGAGATCTTTAGTCGTTGTCCGAGCATCATCAGCATGAAAACGACAAACAAAAGCGATAAAATCAACAACAGATTTTCGTAAATCATATATACCTGGTTTACAGGGGATAAACCCCTCTCAGGCCCAAACTTAAGACAATATTTTGTATTGCTGTGTGAGGTTTTTTATGGCATACTTAATAAGAGAATTATGACCGGTGAGATTTAATTTCTTTGAAATATTATGCCGGTGATTTTCTACTGTTTTGATACTGATGTTAAGTGACTGTGCGATCTCTTTTGTGCTCATACCTTCAGCGATCATCTGCATGACCCTGAACTCTGTTTTGCTTAGCTTGTGATGGGCTTCCTGTGGAATAGCGGGCAGAGAGACAATGGTCGTGTGCCTTTCCCTGGGCTGCAGATTGAAAATGGTAAAACGTGTAAGCCTGGACTTTATGCTCATCAGGAGTTCCTTACTCTTGAACGGGCGGGCCAGGAAGTCGTCAGCCCCGAGGTTCATGCCCATACGCATATCTTCCTTATTATCTTTTCCACTGATGAAGATAAAGGGAATATGTTGCAGCGACGTATCATTTCTCATTTCCATCAGAAAATGAAAACCACTGCCACCGCGTAGTTTCACCCCACATACAATAATGTCGGGCTGATACTGGCGGCAGATATAGATACCTTCTTCCGCAGTGCTGGATGTATAAACGTTGTAGTGATGCAGGGTTAATAACTGTTGAATTTTCCTGATTAAAGCAGCATCTTCTTCAATAACCAGAATGCTGTAAGTTGACTCTTTCATTGGCTAATTAATTGGAGGTAGTTTGTACGTCCCCGTTAGTTGTGTTTTCCTCATAATTGTTGTTTGCCGGACATTCGCATACTATTTTTCCTACTAACGCATAACTGCTCCTAAAATTGGCAGTAGGAAAAAAATATACCGGCATAGTTATAGGTCCCTTATAAAGTTTTATGATCCATTAAGTCTGTTTAATGATTGGTGAACGATTCACTTCCTGTCGGGCCCGTAGCAATGTAATACGGGCACAACAGGGGTAACATTTAACGACGGTTTTTCTCGGGAGATGGTGGGCATAGTCAGCCTGTAACAACGGCTGTACGTAAATATGCATCAAATATTGGGGCCTTTTACAGCCAAGTCTGCTGCCCTTTCTGAAAATAAGTGTTATCACCTAGAAACATGTGTGTCCTTACTCATTTTCAATATCAGGTGCCGAAATTTACGAAATCACCCGCAACATTTGTACATCTTTACACAAGAAATGCATAAGTCATTTAACATGAGGCAAATCTGAAGTAGGATTTGTTACCAATAGGACATGAAAGTTATATGTTTAATCAATATATCATAAGTAATTAATTCTGCCATATCCATATCCATAATAAAGCCGCAAATGGTTTCGCAACCTGCGTATGCTGATTATGAGAATTGTATACCAGGCGCCTGCGAAGATTTTTTAAACACAGGTTTTCATAGGATAGATAACTAAATTGCCGCTCATTCCTGGGCGGCATATTTATTTTTATTATTTAATTCATTAGCTTTAACCCTTACAGGTTTCGCCATTACAACTGGTATAACCAGCCACAAAGTGCTTACTTAACTATCATAATTCCATGGAACAACACAAAAATTCTAATCGGAGGAACTTTATCCGGAACGTGTCATTGGGTAGCCTCGCCGCATTAAGCCTTCCTGAGCTTGTATCCGCTGCAACTACCTCTAGTGAAAGCCCCGCCCGTGCCAAAAAGATAAGCCTGAAAAAGGATGCTGTCATCCTCTTCCAGGGAGATTCCATTACTGATGCAGGACGTAAACGCGATAAGAATGATGCCAACGACCCTTCCGCACTGGGTAACGGCTATGCTTATCTGACTGCCGCCGCCCTCCTCAGAGAGTTCCCGGATAAAAATCTCAAGATCTATAACAAGGGTATCAGCGGTAATAAGGTATACCAGCTGGCTGAAAGATGGGATGCTGACTGTCTGCAGATAAAACCAGACGTATTAAGTATCCTGATCGGTGTAAATGACTTCTGGCATACACTCAACGGTAATTACAACGGTACTATTAAAACATACAGGGACGATTTTACCAAACTGCTCGACCGTACAAAACAGGCCCTGCCTGAAGTACAGCTCATTATAGGTGAACCTTTTGCGGTGAATGGGGTCAAGGCGGTGGATGATAAATGGTTCCCTGCCTTCAATGACTATCGCGTAGCTGCCCGTGAGATCGCTACTAAATACGATGCGGCGTTCATTCCCTATCAGTCTATCTACGACAAAGCAGAGAAGTCCGCGCCTGGGTCTTACTGGACAGGCGATGGGGTACATCCTGCTATTCCGGGTGCGTCACTGATGGCGGCCTCCTGGATGGAAACGATCAGGAAATAACCAGGAATTAAGAAATCGGCATCAGGAATTGACTAGATCATGCCCTCCTGAAACAACTAGCGCTCCTGGCCAATGTCCGGGAGCGCTGGTTATTTGTAGCAGCATTGTATTATCAGATATTCCTAATTCCTCATTCCTGCTTCCTGATTAATTCTCGGCGGCATCAGTTTATATACAACCGGCGTCACTATCCTCGACAACAACGTAGAACTGATCAGTCCTCCTATCAGCACAATTGCCAGTGGTGCGATCAGCGGATTGGAGGAGACTGCAATCGGCATCAGTCCACCGATAGCTGTCAGTGACGTCAGCACGATCGGCAGGAACCTGATCTCTCCCGCCTCCCTGATCGCGGTATCCAGTGATTTACCTTCTTCTCTCAGCTGGTTCGTAAAGTCCACCAGCAGGATCGTATTCTTTACCTCGATCCCCGCCAGGGCAATCATACCAATGATCGCTACAAAGGAAAGCGAGTTTCCCGTTACCCACAGTCCAATTGCCGCACCTACAATACCCAGTGGTATCACCGACAAGACGATCAGTGTACTCTTAAATGTCTTAAACTCCAGTACCAGCACCGCAATGAAAAGGAAGATCGTCACAATAATGATACTCATAAAGCCGCCAAATGAATCCTGGCGTGCTTCCACTTCTCCGCCCATTTCATAACTGTAACCAGCGGGCAACTGGATCGCGTTCATCTTCTCAATCGTACTGTTAATGACACGGTCGGCCAGAAAGCCTTCCTGTACGGATGCTGTTACCGATACCACTCTTCTCTTTTCCTGGTGATTGATATGCAGGGGAGAGGCTTCCATTTTCAGGCTCGCTACCTGCGACAACGGATAAGACTTATCGTCCTGGTTGTTTACATAGAGGTTATTGAATACATCCAGTGTCGGACGACCATCCTTATTCCGTGTCAGCAGGACATCATAGTCGTTGTCGTTCTTATCCGCGTAATGTCCCAGGTTCAGTCCTGCTACTGCCAGACGTACTGTCCGGTCAATATTCACACTTGATATACCCAGTAACTGCGCCTTTTCTTTATCGATGTCTACCCGGATGTCTGTCTTCAGCAGTTTCACCGGATTATTCACATAGATGGCGCCAGGGACCCGCTGTAACATCCCCTCTACTTTGCCTGCCAGGCTTCGCAGCGTATCCAGGTTGTCGCCGAATAGCCTTACTTCCACCGGTGCCGGTGCAGGCGGTCCCTGCTCAAAGTTCATTACTTCCACCTTCGCGCCCGGATAAGGTGTCCAGCGTTTACGCAGCCTGTCTATCAGTTGTAACTTTTCATCCGCACTGGTATGCTCGTCCAGTTGTATAAATATCTGGGCAAAGTCCGCTCTTTCATGCTCCTGTACAACGTTATAATAGATCCGCGGATTTCCCTTGCCTACATTTGTCGCAAAGTAACGGATCGTCCTTTCCTGTTTGAGTTCCTGCTCTACCTGCCTGCTGATGCTTTTGGTGTAGGTCAGACTGGATTGTGGCGGTGTCGTGATATTGATCAGGAACTGTGGTTTCTCTGATGCCGGAAACAAACTGAACCCTACTATCTGAAACAGGAATAATGAGGCGCCAAAGATGAGTACCGTCACCACGATGGTAATGAGAGGTCTGTTCAGTGCCTTGTCCAGCAAACGGGAATAACTGCCATGGATCAGTTTCTTCAGGGTGCGCATGAAGATGTTACCTTCCGGATGGCCCTGATGCTCCTTCAGCAGTTTGCTGGACAGGAACGGGATGATCGTCAGGGATACGAGCATGGAAGCAAACACACTCAGCACAACAGCCATCGGTAATCCACGGATAAAATCGCCCGCACCTTCCGGCAGGAACACTAACGGCATAAAAGCAATGATCAGGGCTGCTGTACAACCTACCACCGCCTGACCGATCTGTTGGGTCGCCTTTAAGGTCGCTTCCATCCGTGAATGCCCTTCCAGCATCCAGCGTTCAATATTTTCCACCACCACAATGCTGTCATCGACCAGCAAACCTAGCGCCACTACTAACCCTACAATACTTAGCTGGTTCAGGTTGTAACCAAAGACATTCAGTAATACCACACCGATTGCCAGTGATAAAGGAATAGAGATCATCACGATCAGTGCCGGCCGGAACCCCAGTGGCAATAAGGTAATAGCCACCAACAGGATAGCGATCATAAAGTCTTTTCCCAGTCCGCCGAGACGCCTGTTCACATTATCTGCCTGGTCAAAATGCTGGATCATGTCAATATTGGAGGGCAGCGTTTTCTTAAAAGCGGCGACTACCGGTGCATACAGTTGCTGTGTCTGACTGATATTCTCTCCTTCCTTCTGGGCTGCTACCACAAAGGCACAGCGGCGTCCGTTGAGTCGTGTCTCGTATTGTTCGTCAGCGAACCCGTAGTAGATATTCGACACATCTCTCAGGAAGATATTTTTCCCCTGGCTGTTGAACACCACCGTGTTCTTGATCTCATCCAGCTGCTGATAGCTACCACTGCTCTTGATATTGTAGCTGCGGTTGCCGGCATCTACACTGCCGCCGGGGATGTTGGCCATTTCCTGCTGGATACTGGTGATGACCTTATGAGCCGGCAGGCCCAGTTGTGCGATCTTCTCCAGGTTCAGTTCTATTTTGACCTGCCTGCCGGGAATACCATGGATCTCCACGTTCTTCAGTGCCTTGATGCGTTCCAGTTCGTCCTGTAGCTTCTCTGCATAGTATTGCAGTTTATCTTTCGGTGCCGTCTCTGATACCAGCGCAATCTGCATGATGTTCACATCGCTGGGCTGTACACGCTGTACGTCAATATTGATGTTGTCCGGAAGCTCCCCGCGTTTGCCATTTACAACCCGCAGTACTTCCTGGTATTTGTCATCGACGTTACTTTTGTATTTATATTCCACGCGGATAACGGCCAGTCCATCGCCAATATTGGTACGTACGCGCTTGATGTTCTCCTGGGAGGACAGTTCCTTTTCCAGTGGGTCTACCACCAGGTCTTCCATGTCTTTCGGACTAGTACCCGGGTATACTACCACTACGCTGAACATGGGCGATTTTACTTCCGGGTCTTCGGAACGGGGCATGGATAAGATGGTCGTGAGACCTAAGACGATGATCATGATAAAGATGACCAGTGTAAACTGGTAGTTCTTTACCGCGTATGAAGAAATTTTCATGATTCCGATAGTTTTAAAGAGAATGCTGATGCGGGAGACGCGTTATTTAACCGTGATAGTGCTGCCGTCAGTGAGATACGCACTGCCGGAGACAATGAGTGCGGCCGCCTGTTGCAGACCATTACTAATGATGACCTTCTCCGCTTCCATGCCGGCAATCGTTACAGGTACCTTGTGTGCGGTTTTATTGTCGTTGGTGATAAACACATAACCGCTGTTACCATCTCCTTCCAGCAGTGCGTCATAGGGAATGGCCCATGGTCCCTGGGAGGCAGTGGCTGTCACTGTTACCGGAGTGATGACCGCTTTGCCAAACATGCCGAAAGCAATGGCGGAAGGCTTTTCTCCTGTCAGTCTGATATCCGCCGTAAAGGAACCGCTCTGCGGTTGTATGCCCTCAGATTTGCGGGAGACGTTACCCGTGAAGGTTTTACCTGGAACCGCTTCTACTTCTATGCTGGCTTTGTCCTGCAGGTTGATGGCCGCCCATTCCTTGTTGCTGATGTTGACGCGTAGCAACCAGTTACCCGATTTTGCACCGTTGGTCTCCAATACAGGTGTACCCGGTTGTACCAGCTGTCCTTCACTGGCCAGCTTGCGCAATACATACCCACTGGCAGTTGCCGTGATCTGTGAATGCGCGCGGTTGAACTGAGCTGTCTTGACCTGTTCAGCGGCGATATCTAATGCAGTCTTTGCGTTTTGCAACTGTTCGAGCGTAGCGACGCTGTCTTTATAGAGATTGTCCACTCTTTTATAATCACGTTGCGCTTTTTCAAATCCGAGCTCTGCCTGTTGTACCTGGGCATTGATCTCTACCGGATTCAATAAGGCCAGTACCTGGCCCTGTTTCACGGCATCACCTTCTCTTACCATGATGCGCTGGATAATGCCGCCGGTCTTGAAAGACAGCAGTACTTCATCGTCTGTGGTGAACTGTCCGGATACGGCGATGGCTGTATGTGCATTCAGCTGACCATTCAATGGCAGCAGTTTCACGGGAATGTCGGCAGTTTTATTGTCGTTATTATGTTCGGCAGCGCTGGGCGTTCCGCAGGAGATGACCATGCAGGAAAAGGAAGCCATTAGTGAGATAGAAAGGATTGTTTTCATGTTGAATATTTTTAGGAAGCAGTTTATAGTTTATAGGAGGCTTTTGCACGTTCAATATCTGCAATGGTTGTTTGCACGGCGGCAAAGGCGACAGATAACTGTAAGCGGGCATTCGTCAGCTGATTCTGTGCATCGAGCAGCTCTATATACAGGAGTTGCCCTGCTTTGTAGACTTTCGACTGATCGGTATAGTACTTTTCAGATAGCCGTAGTTGTTCGCGGGCACTGTTGAAATTGGCCACCGCTGTACGATAGTTATTTTCTGCTACCTGCTGTTCCAGCTGGAATGACAGGTTAGCCTCGGTATAGGCGGCCTGCAGATTGCTCACGTCAATAGCAGCCTGTTTGGCTTTGTATTTCCGTTGTCCGGCGGCGAAGAGGTCCCATTGCAGGTTGACACCCCACATATAATAGCGGGACTGGTTATCCACTTTCCAGTTAAAGCCCTGGGAACCGAGATCCAGGAAGGTGCTGAGTTTAGGCACCAGGTAGGATTTCGACTGGCGGTAGGAGAGGTCAGCTATCTTCTGTTGCTGGGAAAGCTGTAACAGTTCCTCTCTAACGTTGGCTGCTGTTGCGGGAGCTTCCGATAGTTCTTCCTGCTGGAACAGGCTGCTGTCGATAGTGACAGGTGCTTTCAGGTCTCTGTTCAGCAGGAAGTTGAAGTAGGCGGCGGCATTCAGTTGTTTATTCTCCGCATCTGTGATGGCTGCTTCGATCTTCTGTTGCTCTGCTTTGGCACGCGTCAGGGCCGTGCTGTTGGTAACACCGTTGGCAAGGAAGCTGGTGTTCACGCGTATATTCTCCTGCACCTGTGAAAGGGCCGTATGATAGATGTCCACCGCTTTCCCGGCCTGGTAGTATTGGTAATACGCTGTTTTAATGTCTTTTACAAGCCTGCGTTTATACACATTCAGGGCTGCCTGCTGAAGGGTGATACTTTCCCGGCGGATCTTCTGTGCATACCAGATTTCGGTATTTATCAGCGGGAGAGAGGTCCGCAGGTGTACGTCATAAAAGTTATCGGGGTTCAGCAGTACAGACTGGTTTTCCAGTTGCGGGAATTTCTGACTATTAGTTAGCTGGTTCAGTGTGGTATAAACCGGGTTCAGCATGTCACCGATCGGAATATCGATCGTACGGCCACCACCAGCCCTGGTATAATTACCGGTCAATCCCACCTGTGGGAAGAACAGGCTCCTGGCTTCCTGCAGGGCGTAAAGCGATCTATCCAGCTGAAAATGCTGCTGTTTGAGCCCCTGATTCTGTGAAAAGGCGCTCTGGATATAGTCTTCCAGCACTTTGCTCTGCCCATGCCCGTACTGGGCGCACGTTCCAATAATAGCCATTATTATTATGAACGTTTTTCTTTTCATGATTATAGTTGACATAATGAACACTGTTTAGTTATGGCGGATAAAAAAAGACACTTATCGTGTCTGTTGAAAATTAAAACGATCAGACTATAACCGGATACCCCGGCGATAGCGTTAGTGAAGCGCGCGCGCAGGCCTGCCGGTGCTGCCCGTTATTTTTTGATCAGGCGCAGGTAGTCATCTATTGTCGCCTTGATCAGTGTTTTGCTTTGATCATCAGGCAGATGCATCACCTTGATCCGTTCTCTGATGTATAGTGAGATCAGTCCATGTCCGAAAGCCCAGATCGATAGCGCTGCCGTGTGCAGATCCGGATAACGTAACTGATCCATCACAGGAGTCAGCACCTCAACAAGGAAGGCAAATGACTCATCACAGTTTGGCCAGTCGTTTTCGTCTACCGCGTTCATAGGCGAACGAAGAATGAACATCAGGTCATACAGGTCCGGGTGCTCGAAACCGAAGTTGACGTAAGCATGCAGTAATTGCTCCAGTCTTTCCATGGGATCAGTCGCTGTTGTATAATGCATAAAGGCAACATACAGCTGCGCAAATGCCTGCCCCTGCACTTCATATAACAACTCGTCCTTGTCTTTATAGTAAAGGTAAATGGTCGCAGGGCTGTACTCTATTTTCTCGGCGATGTTCCTGATGGATGTCTTCTCATAACCATCGTTAATGAACATCTCCATAGCAGTACTGATAATGCGTTTCCGCATTTCCTGTTTTTCCCTTTCCTTCCGGTCACTAATTCCCATAACAATTTCTTTACAATGCAAATTTAATGAACAGTGTTTATAAAATAAAATAAAATTAATAGTTTTACGTCACTATCTTATAACAAAAGACACCTTACATGGTCAGCACTACATCAAATCTATCAGAATCAGCAGTTTACACAATTTTAGGAGCAGGAGGGGTGATCGCCAGGGAATTAACGGCCGTGTTACTGGAACACGGTAAACAGGTGCGTTTGGTAAGCCGGCGGGGACAGCCGGAGCAGGGGGTGACCAATGTGATGGCGGCGGATATGCTCGACCCGCTGCAAACAAGGAGGGCCGTCAGCGGTTCAGCCGTCGTTTTTCTGTGTGTCGGACTGAAATACGATCACAAGGTGTGGCAGGACGCCTGGCCTAAAATTATTCAGAACGTGATCCATGCCTGCAGCGAAGGAGGTATTCCGCTCATCTTTTTTGACAATGTGTACATGTATGGACTTGTAGATGGTAAAATGACCGAGGATACGCCTTATAACCCACGGAGTAAAAAAGGAGAGATCAGGGCCCTTGTAGCCCGTAAGATCATGGATAGGGTGAGTGAAGGCCGGCTGACCGCCACCATTGCCCGGGCGGCTGATTTCTACGGTCCCGGCGCGAGCGCCACCGGCGTGCTGAACATGATGGTGATAGATAAACTGGCAAAAGGACAAACCGCCAACTGGATCGGGAATGATCACGTGCCACATAGCTATACCTACACTCCCGATGCCGGCAGGGCATTGTATATGCTGGCTACAGATGCATCGACCTATAACCAGGTATGGCACCTGCCCACCACCAATCCTGCACCTAACGGTAAGGAATATGTGGAGATGATCGCAGCTGCTTTACACACAAAGCCGAAATACACAAAGCTCAACAGCTTCATGATCAGGCTGGCCGGGTTCTTTAACACCACTGTCGCCGAAGTCCACGAGATGATGTATCAGACCACACACCCTTACCTGTTCGACAGTACGAAGTTTGAGAAGCATTTTCATTTTACTCCCACTGCCTACAAAGATGGTATTGAACAGATCATAAAAGCGTATAAAAGCTGAAAAAAAATTTGGTGATATAAGTTTTCCGTTTATATCTTTGCACCAGTTCTTTAAGTTTCTTATCAAGAAAGGCAGAGGGAAATGGCCCTGTGAAGCCTTAGCAACCATCCGGAACCACCAAACCGGAAAGGTGCTACATCCACCCCGCATCGCGGGAAAGATAAGTCAGTAGGTTTGATCGATATTTACTCAAAATATATTCAACTCACCTGGCTACCAGGTGAGTTTTTTTGTTTTAAGACCTCCCTGTCGCTATCTGCTCTTCTCTGATAAGTTCCCCTAAGGAACCTGTTTATTCAACAATTTTCATCAAACTTAAAAACACAAAGAGATGAGCACAATCACACAACTGATCCATTCTATTCCCGTAGACCCACAGACCGGCGCCATCGCAGTGCCCATCTACCAGACTTCCACCTTTGTACAGGAAGCGCCCGGCGTTAACAAGGGCTATGACTATGCACGTACCAATAACCCGACCCGCGAAACACTGGAGAAGATCGTTGCCCAGCTGGAAGACGGCGCCACGGGTATTGCTTTTTCCAGCGGTCTTGCCGCCATTGACGCTATCCTGAAACTGTTGCAGTATGGAGACGAGATCGTCGCTGTAGATGATATTTACGGAGGTGCCTTCCGGTTATTCAATAAAGTATACCAGAAGTTCGGCATCAAAGTAACCTATGTTGATACTTCGGATGTGCAGGCGGTATTCAATGCCATCACTCCCAGGACAAAGCTCATATGGCTGGAAACGCCTACCAATCCCACCCTGAAGATCTCCGACATTGCCGCACTGGCAAAGATCGCCGCTGCCAGCAAATGCCTCTTCTGTGTAGACAATACCTTCGCCTCTCCCGTGCTGCAACAGCCGTTAAATTTAGGTGCCGATATCGTTATTCACAGTGCTACCAAATATCTCGGCGGACATAGCGACCTGATAGCCGGCGTAGTAGTGACCAAAACGCCCGAACTGGGTGCCGAGATAAAATTCTATCAGAACGCCTGTGGCGCCATCCTCTCGCCATTCGACAGCTTCCTGCTGATCCGTGGTATAGAGACCCTGCATCTGCGTGTAAGGCAGCATTGTAGTAATGCTCAGCAGATAGCAGCATACCTGGCGATACATCCATTGGTAGACAAAGTTTTCTACCCTGGACTACCGTCCCATCCCGGACATGAAATTGCAAAGAAACAGGCCAAAGGTTTCGGTGGTATTGTCTCCTTTACCCTGAAAGAAGACACGGAGGCGGCTGCACTGGCGTTTGTGACGTCCACGCAGTTGTTTAAACTGGCAGAAAGCCTGGGCGGTATTAAAAGCCTGCTATGTCACCCGGCAGGAATGACGCATAAATCCATCCCCGGCGAAACCCGCAGAGCGGCCGGAGTAGCGGATAGTCTCATCCGTTTGTCCGTCGGACTGGAAGAACCGGCCGACCTCCTTTCAGACCTTGATCTTGCCTTTCATAAAATTCAGCAGGCGACCGGGTCTGTTTTAAGTCTATAGTTTCGTAGTTTGCAGTTCCGGATGATCCAAACTGCAAATTGTTAACTATGTTAAAACCGATGTTATTCAGTGTTTGTCTTTCCGCTATATGTTTGTATACCAATGCGCAGGACAACACATCATTTATAATTAAAGATGTTACGCTGATTGACGGGAGCGGGCAGCCTGCCCGTTCTAATGTCAGTCTTGTGGTCAGCGATGATACGATCGCGGCCATATTACCCGCTGGCATCAACTATCCTGTGAAAGTTGCGGAAGAGATCAACGGGGCAGGCAAAACGATCATGCCATTGATGGTTGATGCCCATTGTCATGTAGGTATCCTCAAAGGCACTACGATCGCCAGCCAGCACTTCACTCCCGACAATGTTTCCCGTCAGCTGAATAAATATCTCCAATACGGTATCGGTACCGTGTTAAGTCTCGGTACGGACCAGCCACAGGGTTTCATGCTCCGTGATGCCTCCCGTGCTGACATGCTGGGAGGGGCTTCCTATTATACTGCTGGTTTTGGCTTCGGCGTGCCCCGTGGTACACCACCGGCGGCCTTTGGCCCGAGCATCCTCCGTCCGGGTAGTGCAGATGAGGCCCTGCAGCAAATGCAGCACCTCGTTACCCTGAAACCTGATTTTATCAAGATCTGGGTAGATGGTGCCCCCCGTATGCTCCCCGAGATCTATCGGGCGATCATCACTGAAGCACATGCCAACAATATCAAAGTAGCCGCCCACGTTTACTACCTGGAAGATGCACGTCAGCTGGTAGATGCCGGTATTGACGTACTCGCCCACAGCATCCGTGACCAGGAGGTGGATGATGCACTGATCAGGGCCATGAAGCTGAAGAACGTGTTTTATATCCCCACCCTCTGTATAGAAGAATTCGGACTGGTCTATGGCGCCGCCAGCCCCGGATGGTTCACTGACCCTTTTTTCGTGCGTTCCCTGGAACCAGGTGCATGGGACCTGCTGAACAGCGACGCCTATCGCAAACAACAGCAGGAAGATAAGGACAGGGACCGTAAGATCAGGGCCTTTGCGATCGCGAAAACCAATCTGCATAAAATGGACAGCGCCGGTGTGAAGATCGCTATGGGCACTGATTCAGGCGCACAACCAGTCAGGGCGCAGGGCTTCTCCGAACACCGGGAATTACAGCTGATGACAGCAGCCGGCATTCCTGCTGTAAAAGCGATCAGTTATGCCAGCCGGAATGGTGCCGCCCTACTGGGAATAGATAAACAGACCGGCACCTTACAGCCGGGTAAGAAGGCAGACTTTATACTGCTGGATGCAGACCCGCAACTGGATGTCAGAGCTACGCAAAATATCAGCGGCATCTGGAAGAACGGGAAACAGATACGATAACTAAAAGGGGGGCGTTGCCAACACGCCTCAGGGTAAAAATATGAGATCAGCATTAAACATCGGCCTATGCCTGTTATTATCTGCAATGACATTAACGGGGTATGGGCAGACCAGAAAAAAGAAATCAGCGAAGGGTAAATCAAAAGCCAGGACAACGGTGAGAGCAGCAGCACCAAAGGTCACAGGACCTGTTTACACCACAGCACAGCAGGTACAGATGAGAAAGTCTTTCTTCCTGCTGTATGTATTGGAAAGAAAAGGAGCAGCACATGATATGGTGTTGAAGAGCACCGCGTTTAACCGTCTCGCAGCGGAACGCCAGGAAAGGCTGAAGGCGGCTTACAGCGATTGTGGTGATGCCGCGTGTATCGGTACTGCATTGTTATGGACAGCGGAAGATATCAGGGAAGCCGGAGAGGAGTTCAAGCGCCTCACCATTGCCGATACTGATATGGCGCAGTTAGTAGAGCGCCTGAAGATAGAATCCCGTTATCCGGTATATAACGATGCCTCAGATACGACCTTTATACGTAAAGCATGGGAAGATGTTGCGGCAGGTATGAACCATGTCTACAAAGTATACCTGCAGGCCGTACCACCCCGCTATCCAAAGATCGATTCGATCTCTTTCAGACCATCCGATCCGGCGTTCGTACAGAAGGTGAAGGCCGCTACCCAGCAGGTGCTGACAGCCGGTGCAGGGAACACCTTCTTCAAACCATCTTTGCTTGCGTCACTAAAAGCGCTGGAGATCAACGGCCGGGATGAGGCCACCCGCTATGAACCTTTATACAAGGGCAGCAATGCAGCACCTTTCTCCAAGTCAAGAAGGATCAACTGGAATGCGTATAAATATACCGCTATCCTCGTACCAGGTGCCGGCCCGGGTAAGGCGGGCGCCTCGATGGACAGTATGGGCGCCTACCGTTGCGGACTGGCGGCTGAACAGTACAGAAAGAACATGGCTCCTTTCATTATTGTTTCCGGTGGACATGTCCATCCTTACAAAACACCGTTCTGCGAAGCAATAGAAATGAAAAAATATATGGTGAGCAAACTGGGTATTCCGGATAGCGCCGTGATCATAGAGCCGCATGCAAGGCATACGACGACCAACATCAGGAATGCTGTCAGACTGGCTTCTTTATTCAATATGCCTGCTGCAAAGCCGATGTTGATCGTGTCAGATGCGTTTCAGTCACTGGCGATAGAAAAAATGGCGATCCGTTTTATTAACGAGATCGGCTATCTGCCATATAAGGGAATAGAAAGAAGGAGCAATACGGAAAATGTGATCATGCCTGACCTGCGGGCATGGCAGCAGGACCCTGAAGATCCGCTCGATCCTTAAGCCAGTTGCGCCCTTTTATCACCCTGGTTACCATCATGGCGGCTACCGTATCTCCGGTGGCATTCAGAATGGTAGCCAGGGGATCTACCAGGGTACCGATCACCATCACAGCCGGTAAGGCTTCTATAGGAAAACCATATACAGACATTACCAGCAGTTCCCCGATATATCCTCCGTTAGGAATACCCCCTTCCACAATACTCACGATCACTGTTACGCCCAACGCCAGCAGCACAGTGTCTACGCCTGTCAGCGGCCGACCGAACATGGCGAATACCACCCCGATCTTTATAACAGAAGAGATACTGGAACCATCTTTATGCAAGGGGCCACCCAATGGTACCACTACGTTGCCGATGTGCTCAGGGATGCCCATGCGCTGTGCGGCGATCAGGTTAGCTGGCATCGTGGCGATACTGCTGCAGGAGCCGAGCGCCGTAAAGGCAGGCACAAGGTTATGCTTCCAATAGAGCTTCACACCAGCGAAACCACCCGCCAGAAAGGCATATACACTGAATAATACAAGGAAGTAAAAGAAGCCGAATCCATAGTATAAAGCCATGGAACTGGCATAGGTACCGAACAGCTGCGGACCAAGCGTTCCCACCTGATAGGCAAAGTAAGCGCCGAGACCTATCGGCCCGAGTAACATAATGAGTTCAAGCAGGGACTTCATCACCTCATTGCCGGAATGCAGGAAGTTCCGGAATGCCTTACCGGCATCACCTGCTTTCAGGGCAGCAAAGCCGGTGAGCGCCGAGAAGATAATGAAAGGCAGCATATTCCTGCGTGACAGCAGTTCAAAGAATTCGCCTACCGTCAGCAGTCGTACGATCTGCTCACCAAAACCGGCAGGGTGCATATCCGGATCTTCCGTAAACGTACCCGGCGCCACCGCCTTCAGCGGAAAGATCCAGATGGCAACGATGGTCAGGAAGGCCGATACAAGCACGGTACCCAGGAATACAAGGCTCATCACAGAAATGACCTTACCCACTTTCTGACCGGTATCAATATTGGCAATGGCAGAAGCGATGGCAAAGAACACCAGCGGGATGACAGCTGTAAAGAGCAGGTTCAGGAATATATCGCCGATCGGTTTGATCACCTCTACCTGTTTACCAAAGATCAGCCCCAGGATACTGCCGGCAATAATGCCGCCTAGTAGGGTCAGCAGGCTGCTGTAATTTTTAAGAATATTGCGCATAGGTCAAATATATTGAAAAGTCTGTTTGCCCGGTATGCATACACGGAAGCAGCCGGGTAGGAGCAGGCGGCTGTATTACCCGAAAAATTTAATTGTTAAATTGACATTTATCATTAACTTGCACCCAGTAGCGATTGTTGTTTGCCAATAAAGAGAGCAAGGTAATTCCACAGAATATGAAGACTGATCCGACCGGCAAAACTTCCCGTGAAAAAATCAGGAATCAGGAATGAGCAATCAGTGCGCCATCAGGCATGATAGTGCTGCTTTATAATCAACGTATGCCATTTGCAGGTCAAATGCGTCCGGGTAGCGCTTTCGGCTGAATTACATAAGAAATTAAGCACCAGGAATGAGGGATTAGTGCGCTGGAAAGCATGATAGTGCTGCTTTACTATCATCGTACGCCATTTGCAGGTCAAAGACGTCCGTCAAAACAGCAGGTTGTACGCCGGGCTTGTGACTCTATAAGATCAATTCTCAATTCCTCGTTAAAACTGTTTCTGCGAGCTGCATGCAAATTTCCCAGGTAATTTTTGCCGCATGCGGCCGATTCAATAACGTGAACTAGGTCGGCGAAGGTCGAAATCATTCGACCTTCTATTTTTTCCTTCACCTCATGCCTGACATAGGCACTCTTCCCTGAATTGATTAGCTTTGAGCCTGCAAATCGTAAAACAGGCATATGAAAAAGGCATTTATTTTTGACATGAACGGCACAATGATCGATGATATGGAGTATCATCTGGAAGGCTGGTTTAACATCCTGAATAATGACCTGGGTGCAGGTATGACCCGGGCGGCAGTAAAGAAAGAGATGTATGGTAAGAACCAGGAGCTGCTGGTCCGTATTTTTGGGAAAGACCGTTTTACAGCTGCAGAAATGGATGAATTATCCATGGAGAAAGAACGCCGTTATCAGCAGGCATACCTGCCGCATCTGCGGCTGATCGATGGACTGGAGGCATTCCTGGCAGCGGCTGAAAAAGAGGGTATCGGGATGGGTATCGGCACGGCCGCCATTCCTTTTAACGTAGACTTTGCACTGGATAACCTGCACATCCGCCATTACTTTAAAAGCATTGTCACTGCGAATGATGTAGCGACCAGCAAGCCCAATCCGGAAGTATTCCTGAAGGCCGCGGAGGAACTGGGCGTAGATCCTGCTAACTGTATCGTATTTGAAGATGCGCCTAAAGGCGTGGAAGCCGCAGCAAATGCAGGCATGAAGGCGGTGGTCCTGACCACTATGCACACGGTGGAAGAGTTCAGTGCCTTTGATAATATCCTGACCTTTGTACCGGATTATACTACGCTGACGGTACCAGCGTTGTTCAGGTAAGCCTTTTATTTACTTAACTGTATAAGAATGAGGAGGGTGTGTCAAAAGTAATTTTGACACACCCTCCTCATTTTTGTATACCCATATGCACCGGAATGGCAGCTGATGACCTCCTGATCAGGTTACGTTACCGTCACTAAAAGGGCACTATAAGGTCACTTCAAGGGCATCTCAATATCCCCTGGATATCGAAGTGCCCTTGAGATGTCCTTATGATGTCCTTATGGTGCCCTTTTAGTGAGCATATCAGTTGCCTTTTTCACTAATAATAAAAGCTTATAAAACAGATACATATGCGGGTTGACATACCTGGTTCAATGGGGATGGTGCGGGCAGCAGGTGTACGCCGTTCATGCCAGGCGTCCGTCGTCCGTGGTCATGGGCTGGCTGGTTTACGTTAATCCTACCCTATGGGAAGTCGTATTAACGTAAGGCGTATCACCTGCTGCAGATGTTTTGGCCGAAAACAACAGGGCCAGGGTCACTATTTTTTAGAATAGGCATAACGTAGGACAGTACGCGTAGTAATCCGCTGTTTACTGCACGCTGTATCATTCCTGTCCATAATACAGCCGTTTTTGTCCTGCTGGCGGGACGAGCCGGTCATCGGTGACCCGCGCTCAGAAAATGGTGCAGCATCGTGAGCCGGAGTGCCTGTCAATACTGCTATCGCAGGCATTTACGGTTCCTTTGAAACGCGCATGGATATGCCTGCTCATACAGTAGTTTTTGTCTGCAGTAAAGACCATTTATTTCTCCGGTAAAAAATAATTGTAAAATTGACATTTAAAGTTCTATATTGTGAGGAAATAAGCAGTCTGTGGTTTAAAATGCTGGCAATATCAACGGGGTGCTTTATATTAGCGGAATTAAACTCCTGGAAAGTATGACACGTTATTCCCGGCAAACCCGGATGCTGGTAGCTGTAGACTGTATAATTTTCGGTTTTGACGGGCAGGATCTCAAGCTTTTGCTGATTAAGCGCGGTTTTGAACCAGAAAAGGGTAAATGGAGCCTGATGGGAGGTTTCGTACAACCTGATGAAGATCTTGAACATGCGGCAGCCCGTACGCTGACCAAGCTGACAGGACTGGACGGGGTATATATGGAGCAGTTAGGCGCTTTTGGTGACCCGCAGCGGGACCCAATGGAAAGAACGCTATCTATTGCCTATTTTGCCCTTATCGACATCAACCAGTATAAGCAGCAGATCACCGACGAGTACAAGGCTGAGTGGTTCCCACTCAGAGATGCGCCTAAACTTATCTTCGATCACGCCCACATGGTCACAGAAGCGCAGGCCAGATTAAGATACAAAGCGGCGATCCACCCGCTGTTGTTCGAGTTGCTGCCTACAAGGTTCACCATCCCTCAGTTACAGATACTGTTCGAAGCAGTATATGATGCCGGCTTCGATAAGCGTAACTTCAGCAGAAAGGTGCTTTCTACCGGGCTGCTGGTTAAACAAAAAGAAAAAGAGAGGGCTACTTCCAAAAGGGGAGCATTCTATTATAAGCTGGACAAAAGAAAATACAGCGCCAAATTCCACGCCTTCCTCAATTTTGTTTCCGATCCGGGAAATTTGAAATAGGCCATCACTGATATGATGGTCACTGCGCAAACAGTGATAATCATATCAGCGTTTTTTTGCCTGTTTTTATAATTGTCGTTTTGACAATAAAGTAGACACAAACGATTATTCATTTTAAAATAAGCTGCTGTTTTCTGCCGCCGGGCAGAACGCACGTCAGGAATGTACGTTATGGAAAATTCATTTGTAATAGGGGTTGACTTTGGTACTGATTCGGTACGCGCGCTCGTTGTGCATACACAAACGGGGCAGGAAGCCGGTAGTGCGGTACATTATTATCCCCGCTGGCAGAAAGGATTATACTGTGATCCTGCCACACAGCAATACAGGCAACATCCCCTTGACTACCTCGAAGGTCTGGAGCATAGCATCCGTGAAGCTTTACAGCAATGCCCCGCCGGTACCGCCGCTCTCGTAAAAGGGATCGCCGTTGATACGACGGGCTCGACACCCGGTCCTGTGGATGAAACGGGTACGCCGCTGGCCTTATTACCCGGTTTCGAAGAGAACCCGAACGCTATGTTCGTGCTCTGGAAAGACCATACGGCCAATAAAGAAGCGGCCCTGATCAATGACATCGCACATAGCAACGGCATGGATTATACCCAGTACAGTGGTGGTATCTACAGCAGCGAATGGTACTGGGCCAAGATCCTGCACGTTATCACGGAAGATGGCGCCGTGCGTGAGA
Organism: Chitinophaga agri; assembly: GCF_010093065.1. Lineage (NCBI taxonomy): Bacteria > Pseudomonadati > Bacteroidota > Chitinophagia > Chitinophagales > Chitinophagaceae > Chitinophaga > Chitinophaga agri. The sequence goes on from NZ_CP048113.1 coordinate 896,107, forward strand.
AGGCGGCTTCCTGGGTGGAACACTGTGACTGGATACCGGCAGTGCTGACCGGCAATAACAGCATGGACACCCTATTACGCAGCCGTTGCGCGGCAGGCCATAAAGCCATGTGGCATGCCTCCTGGGGCGGATTACCTCCGAAGACTTTCCTGGAAAAACTCAGTCCGGCACTTACCAGATACGACCAGACTTATACCGACACCGTAGACGCAACTGTTCCTGCCGGCACCATCAGTAAAGAATGGGCGGCTAAACTGGGACTGCCCGAAGATGTAGTGATCGGCACCGGTGCCTTCGATGCCCACATGGGCGCTGTAGGCGGTGGTATCCAGTCATACGCGCTGTGTAAGGTGATCGGTACCAGCACCTGCGACATCCTCGTAGCACCGATGGAAGAAGCAGGCCACCTTTTCGTAAAAGGTATCTGCGGCCAGGTAGACGGCTCTGTTATACCAGGCATGCTGGGACTGGAAGCCGGGCAATCTGCCTATGGCGATGTATTTGCCTGGTTACGCAAACTGATCATGGGGCCGCTCTATGCCCTCATGCCGGACGATAAAGAAAAACTGGCGGAGGTAGAAGGTAAACTTCTCGCTTACCTGTCGCAACAGGCACAGCAACTGCCGCTGAAAGATAATGATCCGCTGGCGCTCGACTGGTTCAATGGCCGTCGCACGCCGGATGCCAATCACACACTGAAAAGTACGATCACCGGTCTGCACCTTGGTATTGATGCCATACAGCTCTTTAAAGCACTGGTAGAGGCAACTGCCTTCGGGGCACAAAGTATTGCAGCACGTTTCCAGCAGGAAGGTATCGCCATCAATGAAGTGATCGCACTCGGTGGGGTGGCCAAGAAATCTGGCTATGCCATGCAGGTACTGGCAGATGTGATGAACAGGCCGATCCGGATCGTGAATAGTGAAAATGCCTGCGCATTGGGTGCTGCCATGTTCGCGGCCGTGGCAGCAGGTATCTATCCGGATATTGATCAGGCCCAGAAAGCCATGACTTCCGGGTTTGAGACCACCTGGCAGCCACGCCAGGAGAATGTTCCGTATTACGCTGCCCGTTATCGCAAATTTCAGGAACTGGGCGCCATCACCGAAAAACTACATGTATGAGCAACCGTTATCAGGGCATAAAAGAGCAGGCTTACGAAGCCAATATGCAATTGCCAGCACTGGGACTGGTACTCTTCACCTTTGGCAATGTGAGCGTGGCTGACCGTGCTGCAGGTGTATTTGCCATCAAACCAAGCGGCGTGCCTTATGTACAGCTGTCGCCGGATAAGATGGTGATCGTTGATTTCGACGGACAAACAGTTGAAGGCAGCGGACGTCCATCCTCCGATACCAAAACACACGCGGTACTCTATAAACACTGGGAAGAGATCGGCGGTATCGTACATACACATTCCACCTACGCAACAGCATGGGCACAGGCCCAGCGGGATATTCCGGTGTACGGTACTACACATGCCGATCACCTGACAGCGGATGTACCCTGTGCGGCGCCGATGAGCGATGAGATGATCAAAGGCAATTATGAATATCAGACCGGCTTTCAGATCATACAATGCCTGCAGGAGAGAGGCTTGTCCTATAAGGATGTGGAAATGATGCTGGTAGGCAATCACGCTCCCTTTACCTGGGGTAAAACGGCTGATAAGGCCGTGTATAATGCCGCAGTACTGGAGGAAGTGGCCCGGATGGCTTTTCTGACGGAAAGCATACGCCCGGAATGTCCCAAACTGAAAGACGCACTTATTAAAAAACATTTTGAACGCAAACACGGGCCTGATGCTTACTATGGTCAATAACGCCCGGCATCACCTATAAATTCCAACAGCATGATACAGTTGAAGCAATTTGAAGCCTGGTTCATTACAGGCAGCCAGCATCTATATGGAGAGGAAACGTTAAAGCAGGTAGCGGCGCATGCTGAAAAGATCGCGCAGTCGCTCAGCAATGAAGCGAATATACCGGTACGCATTGTGTTTAAGCCGGTGGTAAAAACGCCTGATGAGATCTATCGCATCTGCCAGGAGGCCAATACAGCGCCTGACTGTATCGGTGTGATCGCGTGGATGCATACCTTCTCTCCGGCCAAGATGTGGATCGGAGGACTGAAAATACTGCAACGTCCTTTGCTGCACCTGCATACGCAGTTCAACCGTGATATCCCCTGGGGAGACATCGATATGGATTTTATGAACCTGAACCAGTCCGCTCATGGCGACCGTGAGTTTGGTTTTATGATGTCAAGGATGCGCATGGACCGTAAAGTAGTGGCCGGCCACTGGCAGGATCCGGATGTTGTTTCGGAAATTGGTACATGGCTGCGTGCTGCCGCCGGCTGGTTTGACTGGCAGGGCGCCCGTTTTGCCCGTCTGGGAGATAATATGAGACAGGTGGCCGTGACCGAAGGTGATAAGGTAGAAGCGGAACTCCAGTTCGGCTATTCCGTAAACGGTTATGGCATTGGTGACCTGGTAAAATATATTAAGGAGATTGGCGACAGCGCGATCGGTAAACTGATAGAAGAGTACCATGACACCTATACACTGGCCGCTGGTTTGCAGAAAGGCGGCGCACAGCATGCCTCGCTGATAGAAGCAGCACGTATCGAACTCGGTATGCGCGCCTTCCTGGAAGAAGGTAAATTCAAAGGATTCACAGATACCTTCGAAGACCTGCATGGCATGGAGCAGTTGCCCGGTATAGCAGTACAACGTCTGATGGCAGATGGTTATGGTTTTGGCGGAGAAGGGGACTGGAAGACAGCGGCGCTGGTAAGGGCAATGAAAGTAATGGGAAGCGGTTTGCCAGGTGGTAACTCATTCATGGAAGATTACACCTATCACTTTGATCCGGATAACAGACTGGTACTCGGCGCGCACATGCTGGAGATCTGTTCTTCCATTGCGAGTGGTAAACCTACCTGCGAGATCCACCCGCTGGGAATAGGCGGCAAGGCTGATCCGGTAAGACTGGTGTTTAACGTAGATGGCGGTCCGGCTATCAACGCGTCTGTGATCGATATGGGTAACAGGTTCAGACTCCTGGTAAATGAAGTGGAAGCGGTAGCGCCGCTGCATGAGCTGCCTAAATTACCGGTAGCCAGAGTACTGTGGAAGCCATATCCGGACATGCGTACAGGTTGTGCGGCATGGATCCAGGCAGGTGGAGCACACCATACCGGTTACAGCCAGAACCTCACGGCGGCGCATATGCAGGATTTCGCGGATATGGCAGGTATTGAATTTGTGAAGATCGGCAAACAGACAGACCTCTACCAGTTCCGTAACGAATTACGCTGGAACGATGCGTTCTACCTGATGAAAGGATTTAAATAAGTAATAGATCAATAGTGGCTGAGTAAAGCCAATGATGACGTGGAATATCAATCGCCGTCCCGCCTCGCGCGGGATGGCTTTTTTTATTACAGCGTATGCCAGTTCCTGACCAGCTCCGTCAGCAGCGTCTGACCTACCGGCCATTCACCCAGATCAGAGTCCGCATTGATGTGTCCTTTCTCGCCGGCATTGACGAAACGGCTACCCCAGGCATCAGCAAAGGACCGCGACCTTTCCGGCGAGGCATACTGGTCATTGGTACTGGATACCACAATACTTTTAAAAGGCAGTGTGGCCATCGGAATAGGCGCAAATCCATGGGCTTCTTCAGGAAATCCCGGTCTCTCGGCATCTGCCGGTGCGACCAGTAGGGCGGCTCTGATACTTAGCTTCGTGTGTTGGGCCCAGTGAGCCAGGGCGATACATCCCAGGCTGTGGGCGGCGATCACCACATCCGGCCCTGCTTCGGCAACGGCTGCCTCGATCGTTTGTATCCATTCACTCATTTCGGGTGCGTCCCAGTTTTGCTGTTGAATGCGTTTGTATCCGGATGTTTTCTCCCAGATACTTTGCCAATGAAGCGGACCAGAACCATGTAGACCTGGTGCAGTCAGTACGTTAACTTCCATAAAACAGACCTTTTTAAAAATACTCCTTTAGCAAGACAGATGATGGTATAACTGGCATTAGGGAATAACAAAGTACTAAAAAGGAATAAAAAAGCAAATAGCCTAACCGTTAACAAAACGCAAATTTCGCCGGATACCGGCGTATTTTGACCTTTTCATAGGAGAACGGCGGAAGATGCGCTTAAATTCTTCCTCGGTCAGTTCCTCCCAGTCCTTCGTGGAAAAATTAAGGATCTCGGGGATGGGGGTGAATTCAACGGTCTTATTAGGTTTGGAAAAGCGGTTCCACGGACATACATCCTGGCATACGTCACAGCCGAACATCCAGTTATCAAACTGACCCTTCATGTTATCAGGTATCAGCAGGTCTTTGAGTTCGATCGTGAAATAGGAGATGCAACGGCTGCCGTCTACAACGCCTGGTTCAACGAGGGCGCCAGTAGGGCACGCATCCAGGCAACGCGTGCAGGAGCCACAGTAGTCACCTACCGGACCGTCATATTCCAGGTCCAGGTCAGTGATCAGCGTGGCAATAAAAAAGAAGGAACCGGCCTGTTTATGGATAAGATTACCATTCTTGCCCAGCCATCCCAGTCCGCTGCGTTGTGCCCAGGCTCTTTCCAGCACGGGCGCCGAGTCTACGAATCCACGGCCGCTTACAGCGCCAAACTCCTCCTGCATCCTGGCGAGGAGGGTATTGAGCTTAGCTTTGATAACTTCGTGGTAATCATGTCCGTAGGCGTATTTGGAGATCTTCGGGGCATCGGTCAGCTGTTGTTCATGCGGGTAGTAGTTCAGCAGGAGGGTAATGACCGATTTCGCACCGTCTACCAGCTTCCGCGGATCGATCCGCTTATCGAAATTGTTCTCCATATAGTGCATGGAACCATGCATCCCCTTATGAAGCCACTTTTCCAGCCGGCGCGCATCATCGTCCAGCTGCACCGCCTTCGCAATGCCACAGTGGTCAAAACCGAGGTCAGCTGCATGCTGCCTGATAAACGCCGTATATTTTGCCCTAAGTTCCATGAACCATGCAAGTTACGTAAAAATAAAAGTTTACTACTCCAAGTAACGGATATCAAATTTGCCTACCTTCATCCCCAAAATCCTTATAACCTGATATGCGTAGCAGATCTATTGTATTCCCCTTGCACCTCGTAGTAGGGTGCCTGATTTCATGTGCAGCATTTTCCCAGTCTAAAATCAAGTTCGGTAAGATCACCCCCGAAGATTTTAAGGCCACAACGTTCGAGAAAGATACTTCAGCGCATGCGGTTATCATCGCAGACATTGGATCATCTGCCTATGAAGCCGACAGGGACGACCTCCATATGATTTTTAAAAAGTACAAACGTATTAAGATCATTGACAAGAATGCCTATGATGAAGCCACTGTCAAAGTAGGGCTTTATCACGAAGGTGCAACCGAGGAGAGACTCGTGAACGTAAAGGCATCTGCCTATAACCTGGTCAACGGACAGGTTGTAGAAACAAAAATGGATAGTAAAAGTATCTTCACTGACAAGGTTGACAAAGATGTCAATGTCAAGAAGTTTACGATCCCTGATGTAAAAGAAGGTACTATTATCGAGTACCAGTACACTGTCAATTCTCCCTGGAAATACTCGCTGCGTGGCTGGGTGTTCCAGGATGAATACCCGGTCATGCTGAGTGAGTACACGGTGACCATTCCTGAGTTTTACGATTTCGTATTCATGAAACAGGACGTCGGTGGTTTGCTGAAACACAAGGCAAATATCGAGCGGCAGAATTTTACCCTGCACATTGCGTCCAGTCCTACGGCAGCAGCAGAACGTTACAGCTTGTCGGCGAACACTACTGAAAATGTCTGGAGTGCCGAAAATATCCCGGCGCTGAAGGAGGAAAGTTATACGACTTCTCTGAGTAACCACATTACCAAAATTGAATTTCAGTTGTCAGCGATCAAGTTCCCGGACTCACCGGTAAGACCGTATATGTCTACCTGGGAGAAGTTCTCGGACGAGATGCTGAAAAGTGAAGACTTTGGCGCTGACCTGAGTAAGAACAACGTTTTCCTCGGGGATGTGGTGGACGGTTTGGTGGCTGGTCTGAAAGATGATACAGCCAGGGCACGCCGTATCTATAACTATGTAAGAACTAACTTCACCTGTACCGACCATTCCGGTTTGTTTCTCAGTAAGTCGCTGAAGACGGTATTCAGCTCCCACAATGGTAACGAAACAGACCTGAACCTGCTCCTGATCGCTATGCTCCGCCGTGCTAAACTGCAGGCTGCCCCTTTGATACTCAGTACACGCGACCATGGTGTGACACATGAACTGTATCCGCTCAGACAACGTTTCAACTATACCGTTGCTGCACTGACGGTTGACTCGCTGACGTATTTTATGGACGCTTCTCATCCCTACCTCGGCTTCGGACGCCTGAGTAACTCCTGCTATAACGGTCACGCACGTCTGTTGCTGAACAACACAACGGCCGTGCCTGTCTATCTGAATCCGGACGATCTGCTGGAGCAGAAAACGACCTATGTAATGGTAATGGCTGGCGAGAATGGTACACTGAAAGGTAGCTACCAGCAGGCGCCGACTTATTTTGAGTCCTGCGCTATCCGGTCTGCGATCAAGGATAAAGGCAAGGATACCTATTTCAAAGGGCATGAAAAAGAGTTCGGTGAAGAAGCCACTATCAGCGGCGTAGAACTGGAGGACCTGGCAGATAATGAAGTACCGCTCAAAGTAAAATACGACTTTGAAATGAAGCCGGACGAATCAGGTATGCTATATATTAATCCGCTGTTCAAAGAGGCAACGACAACAAACCCTTTCAAATCAGAGACCCGTTTCTACCCGGTGGAAATGCCATATGTGGTAGATGAAAGCTATACCCTGAATATGATGGTGCCGGATGGTTACACGGTAGAAGAACTGCCTAAATCAGCCGTTGTAAAACTCAATGAGTCAGATGGCGTATTCCAGTACCTCATCCAGCAGAGTGAGAATAATATTCAGTTCCGCTCCAGGATCAAACTGAACAGGGCTGTATTTGCACCGGAAGAATATCCAGAACTGCGCAGATTCTTTGACATGATCGTAAAGAAACAATCAGAACAAATTGTACTGAAAAAGAAAAGCTAACCAATGTTATCCTCTTTAATGAAACAATATAGATACGCAGTCTGTTACTGCGTATTTTTCCTCCTGTTTATGGCCCCCGCATTCGCAGGCGATCCGGTCTACCCGGCTATGCTGATACCGGATTCGCTGAAGAAGAATGCGCATGTGGTAAAACGTTTGGAGGAAGTCACTGTAAAGATCAATGATCCCGGGGATGTGCGTGTCACGACGCATTACGTGATCACCGTTCTGGACCCGAAGGGAGAAAGATACGCCCGTATGTACGAGTACTACGACAAACTGCAGGACATCCGTTCTATCAGAGGGACGTTGTATGATGAACTGGGTATGCCGGTAAAGAAACTAAAGCAAAGCGACATAGAGGATTTGAGCGGCACGGGTAGTAGCTCCCTGATGACGGACGATCGTGTAAAGCGGCATGCGTTTTATCACAATATCTACCCCCATACCGTAGAATATGAAATAGAAGTGAAATATAATCACTCTTTTTACCTCCCGTCATGGTATCCACAGGAAGACGAATGTATTGCTGTAGAGCAGAGTAAGCTATTAGTGATCGCTCCAAAAGACTATATCATGCGGTACAAGGCGACGAACTGTAAGGGAGAGCCTGTAAAAGGCACAGAGGGTTCCAGCAGCACTTACACCTGGGAGGTTAAAAACCTGTGTGCAGAAGAGGAAGAACCGTATACGCCCCGCTGGACGCAGCGTATGCCGGCTGTTCTGTTGGCGCCTTCCTCGTTTGAGATGCAGAAGTATAAAGGAAATATGACCACCTGGGAGGAGTTTGGTCATTTCTACTACGACCTGAATGCAGGTCGTGACGTGTTACCGGAGCATGTAAAACAGACTGTACATCAGCTTACGGATGGCAAAAGCAGGGAAGAGAAGATCGCGAAGTTGTATGGCTATCTGCAACAGAATACCCGCTATGTCAGCATCCAGCTTGGTATCGGCGGCTGGCAGACATTTGATGCCAACTATGTGGCGACGAAAGGATATGGCGATTGTAAGGCGTTGTCCAACTATATGTGTGCGCTGCTGAAGGAAGCCGGCATTAAAGCCAATTGTGCCCTTGTTCGTGCAGGCGCCCAGGAGAACGATATTGTACAGGCTGATTTTTCGTGTTCGCGTTTTAATCACGTCATCCTCTGTATACCTGATAAAAAAGATACTACATGGCTGGAATGCACCAGCAATACGGCGCCGGTAGGATATCTCGGAGAGTTTACGGCCGACAGGTTAGTATTGCTGGTAGACGAAAATGGCAGTAAGCTGATTCGCACGCCAGTATACCCGCTGGAAAGTAATCTCCAGACGCGTACGATCAATGCCGTGATAGACGCATCAGGCGACATGAAGCTGAGAGCTGCTACGCGGTACAGCGGTTTGCAGCAGGATCATCTGCACGCCAGGGTTAACGGCCTGACGAAAGACAAGATCCTGGAAGGCTTAAGAGAAGCGGGGTTCTTCTCCAGTTATGATGTGACGGGATATGACTGGAGGGAACAGAAATCAGTCCTGCCATTTATTGACGAACAAATGGACATTTCTGCACATGCATATGCCACTGTAACGGGCAAACGTATGTTCATTGAGCCTAACCTGCTGAATAAGTCGTCCGGAAGGCTCTCAGCCGATTCCACCCGTAAGTCAGCCATTTACCTGAATTATTCCTATAGGGACGTAGATAGCGTTAAAATCACCATTCCTGAGGGCTATACGGCGGAGGCAGTACCGCAACCGGTATCACTGGACAGCCAGTTCGGCAAATATTCCAGTAAAGTGACCCTGGAAGGGAATATGATCGTTTATGTACGTGCGATCGATCATAAGGGCGGTCATTACCCGGCCAGCGCTTATGGCGACCTGGCGAAGTTCTATAATGCCATGTACAAAGCTGACCGGGGCAGGATTGTGCTGGTCAAAAAGTGAAATAATTGCAGTCTGGTACCGGAAAATCTGTAAAAAGAGCAGTCCGGTACCAATCTTTCTGACAAAATGCCCCTATTGTTAACCTTGGATCGTGATTTGTTGTTCTTTATATGTCCGATTGGAAATACTACACATAAGGAGAAAACAAACTGTATATGAATCTGAACAACTTCACTATCAAATCGCAGGAAATACTGCAACAAGCGCAGCAGCTCGCCTTTAACGGTCAGCAGCAGGCCATCGAAACAGGGCATTTGCTTAAGTCCCTGATAGATGACGAAGACAGTGCTATAGACTATTTACTTAAGAAGAATAATATAAATATCAACTTCCTGGCTTCAAGACTGGAAGATCAGATAAAAAAGTACCCACGCATTTCCGGAGGGGAAGGGGGACAGGTATTAAGCCGTGACGCAAACAGCGCTATGCTGAGGGCCGGTGCCAGTATTAAGGAATTTAAAGATGAATTTGTCAGTGTTGAACACTTATTGCTCGGGATACTGGGTGGAAGCGACGAGACTGCCAAATTGCTGAAAGATGCGGGTTTGACAGAAAAAGGTCTTAAAACCGCTATCAAAGATCTCCGTAAGGGAAGTACAGTTAACTCTCAAACAGCCGATACCCAGTATAATGCGCTGCAGAAATACGCGAAGAACCTGAACGAACTGGCACGTGCTGGTAAACTTGACCCGGTGATTGGTCGTGATGAGGAGATCCGCAGAACGTTACATATCCTTTCCCGCCGTTCCAAAAACAATCCGATCCTGGTCGGAGAACCAGGGGTAGGTAAGACGGCTATCGTGGAAGGGCTGGCGCATCGTATCATTAACGGAGACGTGCCGGAAAACCTCCGTTCTAAGATCATCTACGCCCTGGATATGGGGGCACTGATGGCAGGTGCGAAATACAGAGGTGAATTTGAAGAACGATTGAAATCAGTGATCAAAGAGGTGACAGATAGTAACGGGGAACTGGTGCTCTTCATAGATGAGATCCATACCCTGGTGGGCGCTGGTGCGATGGAAGGCGCTATGGATGCTGCCAACATTCTGAAACCTGCGCTGGCCCGCGGCGAACTGCGTGCTATCGGAGCCACCACACTGAATGAATATCAGAAATATTTCGAGAAAGATAAAGCCCTGGAACGCCGTTTCCAGAAAGTAATGGTAGATGAGCCAAGCGTAGAAGATGCGATCTCGATCCTGCGAGGATTGAAAGAGCGTTACGAAAGCCATCACCATGTACTGATCAAAGACGAAGCAATTATTGCAGCCGTAGAACTGTCGTCCCGCTATATTACAGACCGTTTCCTGCCGGACAAGGCAATCGACCTGATAGACGAAAGTGCTGCTAAGCTCCGCCTGGAAATGAATTCTATGCCGGAAGAACTGGACGAACTGGAACGCCGTATCAGACAGCTGGAAATCGAAAGGGAAGCGATCAAACGTGAGAATGACGAAGACAAACTGCGTGAGCTGAACGCCGACATTGCGCGGCTGGGAGAACAGCGTAGCACGTTTAAGGCAAAATGGCAGGCGGAGAAGGAGATAGTGGACAAGCTGCAAAGTGCGAAAGGTGATATAGAAAACCTGAGGCTGGAAGCGGAACAGGCAGAACGTAACGGGGAATACGGCCGTGTGGCTGAGATCCGTTACGGTAAAGTGAAAGAACAGGAAGAACTGGTAGCCAGGTATACAGCAGAGCTGAATGAAATGTCGGCAGACCATAAAAGGTTGCTGAAAGAGGAAGTAGATGCAGAAGATATTGCGGAAAACGTCGCCAAAGCCACTGGTATCCCAGTATCGAGAATGCTGCAGAGCGAGCGTGATAAACTGCTGCATCTGGAAGAAGAGCTTCATAGACGTGTGGTAGGACAGGAAGAAGCGATCATCGCAGTTTCTGACGCCATCCGCAGAAGCCGGGCCGGCTTACAGGACCCTAAACGTCCAATAGGCTCATTTATCTTCCTTGGAACCACCGGTGTAGGTAAAACGGAGCTGGCGAAAGCCCTGGCTGAATACCTTTTCGATGACGATTCTATGATGACGCGCATCGACATGAGTGAATATCAGGAAAAACACGCGGTTAGCCGTCTGATAGGTGCGCCTCCGGGATACGTAGGTTACGATGAAGGCGGACAATTAACCGAAGCAGTGAGACGTAAGCCTTATTCCGTAGTATTGCTGGATGAGATAGAAAAGGCACACCCGGATACTTTTAACATTTTGCTGCAGGTATTAGATGATGGCCGCCTGACCGATAATAAAGGTCGTGTGGTGAACTTCAAAAATACCATTATTATTATGACCAGCAATCTGGGTAGTCAGATCATCCAGGAGAATTTTGAACGGATTGATGATACTAACCGGGAGTATGTAGTGGACGCGACCAAGACGGAAGTGATAAATTTACTGAAGCAAACGATCCGTCCTGAGTTCCTGAACCGCGTAGATGAAGTAATTATGTTCCAGCCATTGCTTCGCAATGAAATTAAAGGAATAATTAACATTCAGTTACAACAGTTGAAACAGCTGGTAGCGCAAAATGGCATGATATTGGAGTTCTCTGATTATGCGCTTGACTATCTCGCTGTTCAGGGGTATGATCCGCAATTCGGAGCAAGACCGCTGAAAAGATTGATTCAAAAAGAGATCACGAACCTGCTGAGTAAAAAGATCCTGGCAGGGGACATTGATAAATCCAAGCCGGTGTTGATTGATGTGTTTGATGGCGTAGTAGTCGTTAGAAACAATCATGCAGTAGGCGCATAAGACATTTTCTATTCAAATACGACGATATACAGTTACGAATACCCGGATAATTCTTTATCCGGGTTTTTTATTGGCGGGATTTATTCTGTAATGCCGTATCTACGACGGCTATTATTGTTAAGCCTTTTTATATTGCATGCAAACCACCCCATTGGCAAAAGTCTTTGTACTAACCAATGTAAGCGGCGTTATCCCATTCACATTTTTGAAAAGCGGCATGCCTTCACCCAGCAACACAGGGTTTACAAACAGCCAGAATTCATCTACTAAATCGTATTGTAACAGTGAGTGGGTAGCGGACGGACTACCGAATATCAGGATCTCTGTACCTTCCTGTTGCTTGATAGCTTTGATACGATGTTCCACATCTCCGCTAATGAAGGTTGTATTGGGTAATTCGTCGCCAGCTATACTCTCAGACAGCACAATTTTACCTGCCTGTTTATACCAGGCCGCATGCTCAATATCATGTTGACTGGCATTAGGCTGGTCAGCGGCAGTAGGCCAGTAGCCTTCCATCATTTGCCAGGTCACGCGGCCGTACAATGCAGTGTCACTGTTGCTGACACGGTCGCCGACATATCCGAAGATCTCCTCATCCACTTTGATCCAGTCCATTTCACCATTAGGACCGGCTACATATCCATCTAAAGAAACATGAAAAAACGAAACGAGTGTACGCATACTGGAATTATTTTGGGGCAAACTTACGGTCCACAGCTCATTTCAATAATGGCTAAACGGGACAAACATGCGGGCGTGATCTGACACATGTAAGAATCTGTATATTTTACTATAACTTGTGCCAGCCTTGTACAGCTTGCAGGAAGCATCGCTTTGGCAGGGACTATTTCCCCGTTAAGCCGTGCAGTTATCGCGGTCGCTGGACAGGGTGTAAACTATAACATCCATGTCAAAAACAGCCAGAGAGGAGCGTCTCTTAAGTTGGATACACGCAGGACGACTGTTAGTAAGTCAGCCACCCATTATCCGTTATTCCGTTTTCGTTCTCATTGTATTACTCTGTTTAACAACAGCAGACAGTTTTGCGCAGGTGATTGATAGTCTTACTTCCCCTGCGCCGGCTTCCGTTTACAACAATGGGACAGTTGACGTGCAGGAAGATAATTTTAAGATATTCCTGATAATATTCGGTAGCTGCGTAGTTGCAGCGGCCTTTATGACTGCCATTGCAGTCGGGTGTCTTGTGGCTATCATACTGGCAGTAGTTATCGTACTGGCGATCTGTGGTATCACTTCGGCTTCTCTTGCTGCGGGATTCGTCAGGAGGTCATGGACATCTGGTTTAAAGACGTTCCTGTGCCTTTCCACCATCACCATCAGCACAGCAGGAGGCATTCCTGTAGCGTGGATGATTTCCATCTTAACCCAGCGGCCGCTATCTATAGCTGCAACCGTTGTCATTGGGCTGACGGGAGGTATGATCGGCGGGGTGTTCTTGTATTGGCTGCTTGTAATACTGGGTCGTGAGGCAAGGTACTATTTTAACCGCTTGATGGCGTGATGGCAGCACATGAAAATATTGCGGAAAGCAGGTAACCGGCACTATGATGGTCCGGTTACCTGCTTTTATGGTGCCAGTGCTACCACCAGCTTGGCAGCAACTATTATGTAAGTCCGTAGCGAAAAGTGTTTTACATTTAACGTATTGACGGGTATTAACAGCTGGCAGCAGCGGCCCGGCAAGCAGCATAACTGGAAATTATGGAGCAGGATACAAAAGTTACATGGAGGAATAAACTGCATAATATTATCTATGAATCAAACACGGTAGCGGGCAAGATCTTTGACGTTGCCTTGTTGGTCCTGATCATTTTAAGTATCGTCGTTGTCATGCTGGATAGTATTCAGAGCTATCATCAGCGATATGGTGAGCTGTTTCATATCCTGGAATGGTCTTTCACCTTTTTATTTACACTGGAGTATCTCCTTCGTTTGATAAGCATCAGGAAGCCCTTGTTGTATGTTACTTCATTCTTTGGGATCATTGATCTGCTGGCCATTCTGCCGTCTTACCTGAGTGTATTTGTGGTAGGGGCGCAGTCGCTACTGGTGCTCCGGGCGCTAAGGCTACTACGCATATTCCGGATCTTTAAGTTAACACATTTCCTGACTGAGATAGATTTCCTTCAGACCGCTGTTTCCAGCAGTCTGAAGAAGATCACTGTCTTTATGATGGTCGTGCTCTTTACAGTCATTATACTTGGATCAGTCATGTACCTCGTCGAAAATGGTGAAAACGGTTTTGCCAGTATTCCGGATAGTATCTATTGGGCGATCGTTACGATCACGACTGTGGGCTATGGAGATATTGCACCAGTGACACCGGTAGGTAAGTTCATTGCCTCCATCATGATGTTTATCGGGTATGGCATTATCGCTGTGCCGACAGGCATTGTGACCAATGAAATGGTGAACGCTACACGCAGCAGGAAGCATGGTCATGAAACGTGCCCTGGTTGTGGAAAAGAAGGGCATGACAGAGATGCGGTGCATTGTAAATATTGTGGTACTTTGTTGTGAGCTATACTATTTGTAGTGTAGCTTTAACCGCTATCAATAAAAAAGGGGAATCATATCAGACCTGATCGAAACCTTCCACGTCCTGGAAAAGCCAAGCAATGACCAGGGAATTAACATCGAATTTTCTGAACCTATGGATATTGCGGACGTCGGAGATGTAGTGGCACAAGCTAACTTTACCTTTCAGATTGAGGGCGCAATGAAGGAACTTACCACTTTTTGTATACTGACCAAAATAAGAACAGCCCCGGTGGTCATTACTTACCGGGGCTGTTTATGCAGTTAGTTAACTACCGGAAAATTACCGCCGTCAATAACAAGATTTGCCCCGGTGATGTACGAGGCCGCAGGTGTAACAAGGAAGCACACCAGTTCCGCCGTTTCTTCCGGCTCGGCCATTCTTCCCAGGGGCACACCGCCGACTCTGTTGAAAAGCTGCTGCGTCATTTCTTCTACCGTGATACCCGCCTGTTTTGCATAGTCTTCCAGGAAGGCGGACATAGCTTCTGTTTTATTCAGCCCCGGAGATACGGTGATCACCCTGATGCCTTTACCGGCAACTTCAGTAGCCAGGGCCTTGCTATAGGTATTCAGTGCCGATTTTGCGGTGCTGTAGGCCATGGTAGACTCCCAGATGGGAAACGAACCGCTGGTAGAGGATATGTGGATGATCACACCACTCTTCTGCGCCAGCATGGCGGGCAATAACGCCCTGTCCAGGCGAACGGAGGAAAGCAGGTTTACCTGCAGCGCCTGGTCCCAGTGTTCATCTGTCAGTGTGCTAAATCCGCCGCCTGGGAATGTGTTTGCACCCATGTTATTGATCAGTATATCTATGCGCCCGAATTGTTCATGGATGGTGTTGGCTACTTTGTTCACCTCTTCCGCCCGCGATAAGTCTGCTGCGATAAAGGTATATGTTGTGTGCTGCTCCTCCGGTTGATGACGCGCAGTGACGATCACAGTGGCGCCGGACTGCTCCAGTTTCCTGACGATCGCTTTGCCAATACCTTTTGTGCCCCCGGTGACCAGGGCGATCTTACCTTGTAATATCCCGTTATTCACTTGTGTACTTTCCATGCTATTCGTTTTTGAATGTTTGTTATTGATTAAGGAAATAGATTTACATTAGTTTCATAAAGTAACTAAAACTGTTACTGTTAAAACATCTCACCCCACTAATTGGCGGTTACGTTGATGTAACTAAAAGCCGAAAAGTGGTAACATTTATGTAACCAATGAAGAAATTCAAAGCACATACATCGACGTGTCCGATTGTTCATACGATGACCTATATTGGTGGTAAGTGGAAACCTATTATCCTGGGCCGGCTGGTGAATGGGGCAGTCCGGTTTGGGAAACTGGCGGTACAGATACCGGATATATCACGTAAGATCCTGACCGAGCAACTGAAGGAATTAGAGGAAGACGGCATCATTATCCGGCATAGTTATAACGAGAAGCCGCCCCGCGTTGAATACGAACTAAGCGAGATCGGTCAGACCGTCCTGCCTGTGCTGATGGCAATGACGGAACTGGGGGAGCAAATGCACGAAGCCATTACTAAACACAAGCGGAATAGTTTGTCTGGAAAAAATTAATGCAATGAGAAAATTCTATATTCTTTTCTTACTATTCGGACAGTCGTCTCTTTTAGCAGTTGGCCAGTCATCTGTGCATGTACCTGCTGACGCTGCGTTACAGACATTGATGCAGCGGCACCAGGTGCCCGCCGCTGGTATTGGTGTTATTGAAAATAATGAATTGAAAAGTGCCCGGGTCTTTGGTGAATTGAGGGCTGGAGTGCCAGCGCCTGCCAATACGCTGTTTCAGGTTGCATCGCTGACCAAACCAGTTGTAGAAATGACCACATTACGACTGGTCAGCAAGGGACTCTGGTCCCTGGATGCCCCCCTGGCGAAGTACTGGACCGATCCGGATGTGAAGGATGATCCCAGACATGGGTTGTTAACTACCCGTCATGTATTGTCCCATCAGACGGGGTTTGTCAACTGGCGGTGGGAGCATCAGACAGGCAAACTTGTTTTTGATTTTGCACCAGGTACAAATACGCGGTATTCGGGTGAGGGATTAGAATATCTGAAACATGCACTGGAGGCCAAATTTAAAATGCCACTGGCTGCGATCGTCAGCAAATATCTCTTTGAGCCAGACAGCATGAAAGACACTCATTTTTTCTGGGACGGAGGCGTGACAGAAGACCGGTATGCGGTGCCTCATAACAAAGAAGCTGCACCGTACGAGATCCGAAAGAATAAGGAAGTCAGCGCCGCGGATCTGCTGATGACCACTATTACCGACTATACAACATTTGGGGTAAATGTTTTAAGGAAAAAGCAGTTGAATGATAAGGTCTGGGAAGACATGATACATATACAATCCAAAGAGCCGAATGCGAAATTCGGCCTTGGATGGGAAGTATATAACAATGTGAAAGGCGGGGACTTTGTGCTCTTACATAGTGGAAGCGATCCCGGCGTGAGAACAGTTATTGCACTGCTACCGTCGTCTAAACAGGGGCTGGTGATCTTCACCAACAGCGACAATGGTATTCCGTTTATTAAGGATCTCATCAAAGAATCGCTGGATATAGGAGAAGCGTTGCTTCAGAAGGTGAAATAAACCCCGCAGGCTTGCCAGGCAAGGAACTGCGGGGCTGCAACCGCTACGTTACATCTCTTTATCGGCGATCAGCTTCGAGTCACGGGTATTTTTTTGTACAGCAATGGAGGAAAACATGCTCAGGACGAACGCCATGGCATAAAAACCTTTCTCACTCAGGGCCATATCTGCATTCCACAGGCCAATCGTTAACAGGAGCACGGCGGCGATAGCAGCAAACCAGCTTAGTCCGTAATAAAGGTCCGTTACAGCCAGTCCTTCCGCCCTGTCTCTCACGCTTTTTTGTACAGAGATGACTGCGAACAAGCCAAATAATAAAATAGTCAGATAATAGCCTTTTTCGTTGAGCTGCATATTGGCATTCCACAGGCCAATGCAATATCCTACCGCACCTGTCAATAAGGCGAACCAGGATGCTCCTATAAATGCTCCGGTAGGTTTAAGGGGATTTCTGCCCTTTTCCCCATTTTTTGCAGAGGATGAATTTTCGTCTGTTCTGTTTTGTAGCGGTTCCATAAAACTTTGTTTGAGTGATTAATATGAAACAAATGTCGGATGTAAAGGAGACCTGAAAAAGCCAGATTGTGTAAATTACTGACGATATAATTTTCAAATATTTACCTTTGATAACATTGGTAAAATGATTAAACGATAGGTGTATGGACTCACTTTCGGAACTGGTAAAACTGCTTAATAATAATGAAATAGAGCTTTTTAGGCAGTTTTTGCGACGGAAGAACAAACGCGGCGATGTAAAGAACCTGCAACTGCTGGAATTAATAAAAACTGACGATATAAAAGGCATAGATGCCCTGTATGCATCAGAAAGTGTCGATGCTTATCATGCTTTGCGCAAAAGGTTGCAGGATAGTTTGCTGCTATTCCTGTCACAACGTGCCTTTGAAACCACGCATGCTGATACCTATGACGCGCTTCGTTTGGTCATGGTAGGTCGTTTTCTGCTGGAAAATGATGTGGTGAATGTCGCATTTAAGTGTCTGGATAAGGCGGAGCGGCTGGCGGAGCACCTGGAACAGTTCAATCTGCTGAACGAGTTGCTGTTACTGAAGCTGCAATATGCCCATCTGCCGGGTGCTGAAGACCTGGACGTACTGACCGCACGTTTTCTGCAAAACCAGACACATATGCAGCGGGAGGCGAAGCTGAACATGGCCTATGCCTTTCTGCGGCGGGAGCTGCAGCAGATACACCTGAAAGGAAAGATCGTTAATCTGACCGCCCTCATGATCACGACTATCAGGAAATATAAGATCTCTGAGCAGGAACTCATGACCTATAAGTCTGTTTATCAGATCCTCTTTATTGCGAATGAGTATGCCGCTATCCAGCAGAACTATGGATTGATAACACGTTATATTGACCGGACGAATCAATTTATACAGGACCAGGCGCAGAAGAAGCAGCCTTATCTCTTTTATCATATCTCCATTCTATATCTGTTGGCTAACTTCCATCTGCGGCAAAGGGAGTTTGAGAAGAGCAGCGCCTATCTGGAGGAGATGGATACATTAATGGGAACAGACAGCCGCTACAGGGCGCAGTTCTATTTACGTCACCAGCTGCTTGTGTCGCTCAATCTGTTCTTTACCACCGCCGCCGGTGGGGCTATCCAGATCGTGCAGGCATCACTTGCCAGTATAAAGCATGGGGCTAAACCCGAGGATATAGAGGATTTACGGATATGCCTGACCATGTTCCTGGCGCTCTCCAACGATCAGGGAAGTTTGAAACAACTTGCTATGCTGACCCGCACGGATGCCTGGTATGAAAAGAAAATGGGTATGCTATGGACTATCCGGAAGAACATGATGGAAATTCTGATCCATGCGCAGTTCTCTAATACCGAACTGGCGATGTCGAGGGTAACCAGCTTCCGCCGGCGATATAAGAAGTATCTGTTAAAGACCTCGGAGGAGCGGGTGTTGGTGTTCCTGAAGCTGGTGGAGAAATATCTTCAGCAACCGGATGTGGTGTATGAAGTCGCGTATCAGCAAACGGTGTTAAGTCTGGTAGACAAAGTGGCGAACAACGATATTTTCACGCTGAGCTTTATTGCCTGGCTGATGGCCCGCTGGGAGCGGAGAACCGCCTATGAAGTTGTACTGTCTTTAATCCGGACGGGTGATTACCAACATGACGGGCTGTGATTGGCCGCACCACCGCTGTATGATCAACAGATCATTAATAACCGCTTCTTTCCGGATCGTTCTGCTGGTGCCCGGTGAAGGCAGGGCACAACCGGGCTTTCGGGGTGATCAACTGCTAACCGCCATAGGTTGCCAGTGCCTAAATTGATGATGTTGGCGTTCGGTTTGGCCTGATAATGCAGATCGAAGAAATGGTCAATCAAGAATGACTCGAAACCTTCGTCAGGGCCATCATATAGCTGTTTCAGTTCCGCACGTATCTCCGGGATCAGTATTTTCTGTTCACCCTGTGAATTGGGCAGTATATCACTGGCATCGCCATGATACGTACACAGGAAGGTATTAGTTGGTACGGGAGAACGGTCTACATGGAAGGAATAAACGTCGGTCGGGAAAAAGGGGAGGGCGTCGTCCCGGTCATAGTGACAGATGACGTTCAGAACGGGCGAAGCGCCATGTGCTTCCAGCAGTTGCCAGTCGCTTAACAGCGTTTCACGGGCCAGTTGCCCCTGTTCACTGAGCGCAAGTGCGAGCAGGTCTTCCTGTTCGATGGTGGTTATGTTACCGTCCAGGGTGAGCTTTTCGACGATCTCAGCGAAATCACCTGTTAGTTCACGGGTCCAGCAAATCGCGTTTATCTGGCCTTTAAATGGCGTGGAAACGAGGTCGTGGAAAGTAGTGACACAGTGAACTTGATTTTCGGCGTGAGAGAGATCGATCATGATAGTGTGTGTGAATGTTGCGTTGATGAGGTATGTGGCCGGCGGAGCCTGCGTACATACCCATTGGAAAATTTCGGATGAAGGTAATAAGAAAACCTAACAGCGGGTATGTCCAGTTGTTGCCTCAGTCCAATCAGACTATCAGGTAAGACGTTACAATGAGTGGCGCTGAACTGCCCGTTAGTAAATGACATATCCTGGCGCATGATGGCAGTAGCCGGCATCGCATTACCAGATACTGTCAGGATAGCGCGGCATTTTTGTGTATTTTTGGTACAAAGCAATATTTATGATCGGAGAAAGAGAAAAACGGTTTATGCAGATAGCAGTCGAACTTTCCCGTGAGGGAATGGAAAAAGGAGACGGAGGGCCGTTTGGCGCTATCGTAGTGAGGGGAGAGGAGATCGTAGGACGTGGCTGGAATAGTGTGTTAGCCCTGAATGATCCTACGGCGCACGCAGAAGTGACTGCCATCAGGGATGCCTGTTCCAAACTGAATACCTTCCAGTTGCACGACTGTGAAATATATACTTCCTGTGAACCCTGCCCGATGTGCCTGGGTGCTATCTATTGGGCGAGACCACAGCGTGTCTACTTCGCCAATACGAAGGAGGATGCAGCGGCCATTGATTTCGATGACTCGTTTATCTACCGGGAGATCCAGGTGCCGCATGCCGACAAGAAAATACCGTTTATCGCTTTTCCATCGGATGCCGCCCGGCAGGTATTTAAGGACTGG
This sequence comes from Chitinophaga agri, assembly GCF_010093065.1. NCBI lineage: Bacteria > Pseudomonadati > Bacteroidota > Chitinophagia > Chitinophagales > Chitinophagaceae > Chitinophaga > Chitinophaga agri. The sequence continues at coordinate 916,759 of NZ_CP048113.1, forward strand.
CAGGTGAAGGGTGACAGAACGTTGTATTAATTGGCAGTGGGGGAAATGGAATGTGTTATGAATTGAGACATTCCGTTATTCTATTGTAAAAGATAAATAGCAAAACGGGGAGCTTCAGGAACTGAAACACCCCGTTTTTACTATTTTAAGAACCGTCATTAGGTGCAATTCCTAATGCTTGGTCCTGATTATTACGCAGCTTTCTTAGCGGCAGGCTTGTGACCTTCATGGCCTTTATGTGCCTTCGCGCTGTCGGCAGCTGGTTTTTCAGTTTTAGCTTTTTCTTTCTTAGCAGGTTTCTGTGGCGTCTGTGCGAAAGTGATCGCGCTAACACTCATAAATACCGCTGCTACAATAAGGCCTTTTTTAATGTTCATGATCGTAAGTTTTTAATAATTTTTGAGAGGTGAATTGTTTCAATCACTGAAGTAAAGTTACCTCTTCAAAAGGCTGCATCCGGGCGGTTTCGGTGAAAAGGGCGCAAGTGTCGTTGAAAAGCCACAAACGAAAGGCGGGCTAGAAAAGTAATTGCATAGTCTCGTGTAATGCTCTCATACAGAGTGATTTAAGTGTTTCGAACTGCCTGGCGACATCATCCTGGTCATAGCTGGATTCCAGTTTTTCCAACGATTCAAGGATGGGATACAACTGTCCTTCCAGTCCGATAAAGGAAATAGTCGTTTTAAGTGTATGTGCCGTCCGGCGTATATCCGTGACGTTATTACTATCAATAGCCCGTTTCAACATACTCAGGTCTTCTGGCAGCTGGCCCGCGAATTGCGTGAGCATATTTTGTTCAAATGCCTTATCGCCCCGGGAGAGTTGCTGGAGGTATTCCAGGTGAACCAGTGTGGAGGGGGATGCGATATGCCCGTTAAGAACCGGCTGGTGAGTAAAATGTTCGGTTATACCGCTTTTACCGGTAAAGATCTGTATCATGCTATACAGCTCATCCTCGCGTATCGGTTTGGCCAGGTATTCATTCATGCCGGCCTGGATACATTTCTCCCTTTCGCCCGACATGGCATGCGCCGTCATAGCGATGATGGGGATATTGGAATGTAAATCTTCCCTGATTTTTTTAGTAGCCGTATAGCCATCCATTTCCGGCATCTGGATATCCATCAGCACGAGATCAAAATGTTGGCTGGTCAGTGCGTTCAGTGCTTCCTGGCCGTTATTTACCAGCTGATAATGCAGGCCCCTGTTGTCCAGCAGGTGCCTGAGCAGGTGCTGGTTCATACGGTTATCTTCTACAACGAGCAGCTGCGCATCGGACGGCTGTGGTAAGGAAAAATGTTCCTGCGAGAGCGCGGGATGTTCTGCCCCATCTGCCGGTAAATGGCCCAATGAGTAGGGAAGCTCCACCAGGAACAGACTCCCTTTCCCGGATTCACTTTCTACCCGTATGCTGCCATGCTGTAGCTCCACCAGCTGTTTCACGATGGTGAGTCCGAGACCAGTACCACCGTATTTCCGCGTAATATCTGCCTCTGCCTGATGGAAGCGGTCAAATATGGTAGACAGCTTGTTATCTGCGATGCCAATGCCTGTATCACTCACGGCAAACAACAAACGAACGCCTGCCTCACTGCCGTTCAGCAGAGAGACATTTACCTGCACCTGCCCCCTGGAAGTAAATTTGATCGCATTATTGATCAGATTGACCAGTACCTGGGTGAGCCGCATCACATCTCCATATAGGATGTCCGGTACGTTTGCTTCGGCATTCATGGTAAAGGCCAGCTGTTTTTCCGCAGCTTTAGGCTGGAACATGAGCTGAAGGGAGTGGATCATGCCCCGGAGACTGAAAGAGACAGGTTCCAGGCGCATCATACCGGATTCTATTTTTGAAATATCCAGGATGTCGTTGATGATATCCAGCAGGTTTTCTCCGGCGTGCTGGATAGCCGCCACATATTCTTTTGATTTCTCGTTCTGCGGCTGTTGCTGCAGTAAATGGGTGAAGCCAAGGACCGCGTTCATTGGTGTCCTTATTTCATGGCTCATGTTGGCCAGGAACTGGTCTTTAATAACGGTTAGCTTTTGTTCCTGCTGCCGCGAACGGTCCAGCGCATCGATCAGTTGTTCCTGCTTATAGATACGGCTGGTAATGTAAAGGAAGGACAGTAGACTCGACAGACAGGCAAAGAACAGCATGATGGTACCCCAGTTCAGCGCTTTCTGTCCGCTGGTGTCTATCATATGCGTCATCCGGTTTACTTCTGTTTGCCGGGTACTGTCAAGGGAATGAAGTATCACATTGATCGCATCTCCGAGGCGTTGCCCTTTCTGGGCGTTGATCATTCGCTCGGCAGCGCCTTTACCCTTTCCATAAAAGCTGTCCAGTACGTGTATGTTGAAATTATTTTTTTCATCCACAAGGTAGTTTAGCTGGGTTAACAGCTTTTCTGTGCTGTCATTGAGGGCGAGTTTATTGATCTCAGTGAGGTCGGACCTGATGACCGCCACTTCTGCCTCTATACCGGTGATGTTCAGGGTGTCCTGGGAGATGACAGTGCCCCGTACCTTACTATCGGTTTTGGCTATATTGGTCTGCAGCTTCTGCAGTTCATTCTTCACATTCAGCTCATTCAGCAGCTTTTCATTACCGGAAATGAGCTTACGGATGTTCTTGGCTGAGTTGAATTGCAGCACTATGAACAGTACGAGTCCTATAATGAACAGGCCCAGCAGGTAGTATTTTATCAGCTTTGGCTGCATAGTGTGCTCCGGTATTTTAATAAAATTACGATTTTGTTCAGTGATGGCTTCTTTTAGTGGCAGGAAGACTGACAACGGGGTGTTCATTACGGACGAATGACGAATCACGAATGTTATACATCCGTCACCCGTCATTCATTGCTTTAACCCAAATCTTATCTCCGTCAGATCACTGAATCCACTATCAGATCTATCGATGTTGCCCGTTGCATTCCTTTGGTTATAATATCGTCGTGTTTTTCCTGATCATTGAAGGAAAACAGGGATCTGCCGTGAATAGCCGCTCTGCCGGAGATGATCACTATAGAAACTTAAAGGTTGACCCTTTTAAGATGTGCTATTACTTGGTAGCAGGAGCAGCCGCTTTTTTGGCAGTGTGGTGTTTCTTATGTGTTTTCTTTGCGGCAGTAGCCTGTGCTGGCTTGGTAGCAGGTTTTTCCTGTTTAGCCGTAACGGTCACCGCTTTCATTGTTGCAGGTTTAGCGGCAGTGTTAGCAGTTGTAGATTTAGCTTTTGTGGTATGGGCCGGAGTAGCAGCGAAAGTTGCAGTACCTGCGAAGATCATGGCTGCTGCCATCAGTGTTCCTAACTTTTTCATGGTAAATTGTTTTGTTTGTGATTAACTATTTTTAAGATTATTAAGTCATTTTCAGCATGTCAGTCAGCAGCAATCCGGTCGTTGTAGCTATTGATCCTTTTTTTGTTCGTTACGGGTTAGTGACCGGTTGCTTTTTGTTTGATTTGCTGACTCAAAGATAGGACGGTCGGGCGCTGGTACGGGATGGATTTGGGTTAACAGGCATGAGTTGTCGGTGGAAAAGGAGGAAGTGTCGGCGGGATCGGTTATATTTGTTTGCTACCACCATCAAAAGACGTTAAGTCAACTAAAACAAACCCTCATTTTATAATGGATCTGAGAAAAACTGCCGGCAGTATTGCCCTGCTTTTAGTATTACAAGGCGCCTATGCGCAGCAAAAGCTGAGTGGTTTCAACAGCGAACATGCCCAACAGCAACTGGAACTGGAAGCCCGTTTTGACAAGGAACTGAGTGCAGCCGCTATTGGTAATAACATCAAAACGCTGTCGGCTAAACAACATTATCTCGGTACGCCTAGAGATAAGTGGGTGGCGGAGCATATTCTGCAGCAGTTTAAATCCTATGGTTGGGATGCTAAGGTGGAAACTTACCAGGTGCTCTTTCCTACACCAAAGACCAGGATACTGGAGGCGAGTTATCCGGCTAACTATAAAGCTGTGCTGAAAGAACCGGCGTTAAAGGAAGACGCCAGTACGGGACAGCCCGACGAGCTGCCTACCTATAATGCCTGGAGTGCCGACGGCGACGTGACCGGCGAACTGGTATTCGTGAACTACGGTTTGCCGGAAGATTATGAATACCTCGAAAGGCTCGGCATCGATGTAAAGGGAAAAATAGTCATTGCAAAATACGGCCGATCGTGGAGGGGTATTAAACCTAAGGTCGCACAGGAACATGGGGCGATCGGTACGCTGATCTATTCCGATCCGAAGGACGACGGTTACTACCAGGGGGATGTTTATCCGCAGGGTGCGTTTAAAAGCGAATACGGGGTGCAAAGAGGCGCTGTGATGGATATGGTGATATATCCGGGCGATCCGCTGACCCCGGGTGTAGGTGCGACTGAAAATGCCCAAAGACTGGAACGGGCGGCGGCGACCAACCTGTTAAAGATACCGGTACTCCCGATCAGCTATCACGATGCGGCGCCCCTGCTGGAAGCCCTGGAGGGTCCCGTGGCACCGGAAAGCTGGAGAGGTGCCCTGCCGTTCACCTATCATGTTGGTCCGGGGAAAGCGAAAGTGCACCTGAAGCTGGAGTTTGACTGGAAGATGGTGCCGGCCTATAATGTTATTGCTACCATGAAAGGGAGTCAGTATCCTGACCAGTGGGTGATCAGGGGAAACCATCATGATGCCTGGGTGTATGGTGCGGCGGACCCTGTTAGCGGATTATCTTCCCTGCTGGAAGAAGCCAAAGCGATCGGCGAACTCGCCAAGAGGGGTTATAAGCCAAAGCGTACGCTGGTATATGCCGCCTGGGACGGAGAGGAGCCTGGTCTGCTGGGTTCTACTGAATGGGTGGAAACACATGCTGCTGAGTTACAACAGAAAGCGGTCGCCTATATCAACTCTGATGGTAACAGCCGCGGATTCATGGGGGTAGGCGGCTCTCATGCCCTGGAGCCTTTTGTTGGGGAGATCGCCAGAAGCATTAGCGATCCGCAGACGAAAGTCAGCATCTTTGAAAGAAAACAGGCTGCCGATGTAGTCGCAGCATCTACTACTAAAGCGAAGAAAGATATACTGGCAAAGAAAGACCTGACCATCAGTGCGCTGGGATCAGGGTCTGACTATTCTTCTTTCCTGCAGCATCTGGGTATCCCGTCACTTAACGTCGGTTTCGGCGGAGAAGGAGCCGGTGGTGAATATCATTCCATTTACGATACTTATGAGAACTACTCCCGCTTTAAAGATCCTGGATTTGAATACGGCGTAGCGCTGTCTAAGCTGGCGGGTCATGCCGCATTGAGACTGGCGGATGCGGATGTCCTGCCTTTTGATTTCCGTAGTCTGGCAAAGACGATCACCGGTTATATCACAGACCTGATCTCTCTTGCTGACCAGATGCGGGAAAGCACGGCCGTGGAAAATCAGATCATCAGCAGCAATGCCTATCAGCTGGCAGGTGATGCCACAAAACCCCTCAAAGTGCCTGCCGCCAAATCAGAAGTGCCTTACATCGATTTTTCCAAACTACAGAATGCGTTAGTGGCATTTGATAAAGTGGTGCAGCAGTTGCAGGATGTGAAAAAAGGACAGTTGCCCGCTGCAAAACAGGATGTGCTGAACAAGGCGCTGTATCAGGCAGAACAACAGTTGCTGCACGCAGGGGGCTTGCCTAACAGGGACTGGTATAAGCACGTGATATATGCACCTGGTTTCTATACCGGGTATGGTGTGAAGACGATGCCAGGTATCCGTGAAGCGATCGAACAGCGGAAATGGAAAGAAGCAGAAGAACAGCTGACGATTGCAGCGAATGCTGTCAACAGACTGACAGATTATCTCGAACAGACACTGGCCGCTGTAAAACCTGCGCCGGAAACAGCAGATAGCAAATAACATCGCCTGTCATAAAAAAGGTGGTCGTACCTATGACAGCTACGACCACCTTTTTCATTATTCATTCATAAAAGATTCAGCTTACTATTCAATGACGCCCGATAAGCATCCGCCACGGGAATCGCATTCTTAGCTATAACGATCGCCCCATCTTCAATTGATTCGATCTTGTCAAGGGCGACAATATAAGACCGGTGTACCCGCATGAACTTCGTTGCCGGCAGTCGTTCTTCTATCGCTTTCAGCGTTGAATGTACTGCGTGAAACTTTTGACCCGTGTGCAGTTTTACATAGTCTCCCATTGCTTCCAGGTATAACACCTCATCCAGTTTGACACGTTTCAGCACGCCACTGTCCCTGATGAAGATGAACTCATGATCCGTCTCCTGCACGACCTTATTCCCGGCCTGTTTTAACTCCTTCACTCTTTCAATCGCCTGTATGAACCGCGCGGGCGATACAGGTTTAATCAGGTAATCCGCGACATGTAGTTCAAACGCCTCGAGTGCATAGTCTTTCTTTGCCGTGGTGAAGATGATGACAGGACCATTCTTACCTATATTACGTGTCAGTTCGAGTCCGTCCATGCCGGGCATTTCTATATCCAGCAGCAGAAGGTCTATCTTCTCTTTTTGCAGGATATTATAGGCGTCTATTGCACTGGCGCATTCGCCGGCCACGTGGAGCTGGTCTACATGGCTGACCAGTTGTTTCATGGCAGTGCGTGCCAGCTTGTTGTCGTCAATGATGAGGCAGTTCATGGCACAAAGATAGGAATGCTGGTGAGTGACCGGGCTTAAAGACAGCTTATAATTCCCTTAAAACATCCGCAGAGCTATGTATTATAAAATTGTTTAAATATCTTGCAGCTGATTAAATGGGTCTCAACTTGAAGCAACTTAAAAGGCTTTTACTTTTCCTGTCCTGTATCTTCTTACTTCCTGCGTTGCAGGAGGACAGCCCGTTTATATCTCACGCATCACAAACTGTATTACATCCAACTACAGGTAATACTTTACAAACAGATAAGCACAAGGTCACTTATCATGCTGTTCAGTTTGAATCAGTGACGAAGAGGCCTTATAAGTACCGCAGCCGTACGAAGGCCCTGAATGACTTTCATGAATTATGTCTGTTTGTTTCCAGCATCCGTATCAGGCCTATTCTCCTTTATATCCAGCCTCATTATAAGGGGTATAAGGAATCCTATATCAGTGTCGCTGTTACAATAAGTGACTGGAGAGGCCCTCCTGTAGCCTAATCTTTCTATTTTCTCAATGTATTCTTATTTAAAGCCACCGGTATGCGCCTGTGGCTGAGTTAACACATCTGTCAGTTATGAATAAAAAACATGCTGCAGGGATGTGCGTGATATCGCTATGCCTGCTGGCAGGCGTGTCGCCGCATGTTCATGCACAATCAGCAGCGGAGCATTTGTCCCTGCAACAGGCGATCTCTCTGACGCTTGATCATTATCCCTCGTTAAAAGCGAAACAGACATTATCGAAGGCCAGCATTGCCCATACTACGGATGTCAGCCACAACTGGTGGCCTGCCGTTAAGCTGGTGGAAGAAGCGACAGTTGGTACCGACAATGGTATCTATGGCTCTTATTTTCCCTTGGGAACAATACCCTCCACTTCTGGTGGTATCAGGGCGGCTAACCGGGGGGATGTGATGAGTGGCAATATTGCACTTGCACAGGTACAATGGGAGGTTTACAATTTCGGAGCGTACCGTTCCCAGCGTGAGGAGGCCATCCAGCAGCAAAAAGTGGCCGGTATGGATGCAGATATCACTGCGAATGACCTGACGGTGGCAGTTGTGCGGGACTATCTGGGTATGTTGCAATACCGTTCACTGATGCAGATCCAGGCCGACAATATCGAGCGTACACGCTCCGTGCAGCGGGCGGTGACGGCTATTGTGTTGCATGGTCTGAAGCCAGGCGTAGACAGTTCTATCGCTGCGGCTGAATTATCCAAAGCAAGATTAAACTACCTCGATATACAGAACAGCTATAACAGTGTGCGCATGCATATGAGTATGCTGACAGGGTTGGACACCAGTGCCATACAACCTGATACACTGTATAATAACGGATTGTTATCCATGCTGGCTGGCACCGGCGATACAACCAGTGTAGCGGCGTCCCATCCGGTATTGCAATATTATAACGGCCTGTTGTTACAACAACAGAAACATGAAACCGTGATCCGTAAAGCCGCCCTGCCGAAAGTATCCATTCTGGCAGCAGGCTGGATGAGAGGTTCCAGCGGGCAGTTTGATGATGTATATAATAAGAACCTGTTCAGTGGATTGAGCTATAGTCGCCGTAACTATCTGGCTGGGTTGGCGTTGACCTACAACCTGGCAGATATCGGTCATACAAGGGACAAGATGCGGGAACAGACATTGAAAACAAAAGCAGCAGCCGAGCAGCTCGAAACGACGCAACTGGTGCTGGATAATAGTCTGCGGCAGTCTAAACTGAATATCCGTACTGCCCTGGATAAGCTGCGCGAGATGCCTGCACAGCTGAATGCTGCCCGAGCGGCGGCCCTGCAGAAAATGGCACTCTATAAAGGCGGACTGACAAACATTATAGAAGTCACCAATGCACTATACCTGCTGAACAGGGCAGAGACAGATATGGTGCAGACCCGTAATGCCGCCTGGCAGGCATTGTTTACACAGGCCTTCGCCGCTAACGAGATACAGGGGCTTGTACAGCAGCTGGAACAATCCCGTATCCAATAACATCAAAAACCGATTATTATGTCATTAGTTACCAGTGCACTAAAAAAGCCATTGTCGGTGGTCGTGTTAACCATCGGCATGTTCCTCTTTTCAGTGCTGGCAGTTATCAATATTCCGATAGATATCTTTCCTAAACTCAACCTGCCCACGATCTATGTCATAGAGCCTTATGGCGGTATGTCACCGCAGCAGATGGAAGGGTTCTTCGCGACCCGTTTACAGGACCAGTTCCTGTATGTGAATGGTATTAAAAACATCAGTAGTAAGAACATACAGGGGCTGACCATGATCAAGCTCTCTTTCTACGAAAACACAAATATGGCGGAAGCTTCCGCACAGGTAGCCCTGCAGGTGAACAGGGCCATGAAGTTCTTCCCGCCGGGCGCCCTGCCGCCGCAGGTAGTACGTTTTGATGCCTCCTCCCTGCCGGTAGGACAACTGGTGTTCAGTTGCCCGAACCGTTCGCTGAAAGATATCTATGACCTGGCCAATACGCGTGTCAGGCCAATGTTTGGTTCAGTGCCCGGACTATCGGCCCCGCCACCTTTCGGGGCTAACTCCCGCTCTGTGATCATCAACGTAGACCCTAACCGCCTGCGTAGTTACAATATGAATGCGGATGAGGTGGTAGAAGCGATTGCGAAGAACAACGTGATGACGCCTTCCGGGAATATCCGTATCAACAATACGATGTATGTAACCACGATCAACTCCCTGGAAAAAGAAGTGCAGGACTTTGGCGACATACCGGTGACAACCAATGGTAACTCAACGGTGTTCGTTCGTGATGTAGCCAGGGTATCAGATGCCGCAGATGTGACCGTGGATTATGCGCTGGTGAACGGGAAACGGTCGGTGTACATCCCGGTGGTAAAAACGGCAGATGCCTCTACCTGGGATGTGGTGAAACAGCTGAAAGCGAGGTTACCGGAGATGCAGAGCCTATTGCCGGAAGATGTCCAGGTGAGCTATGAATTTGATCAGTCGGTCTTCGTGATCAATGCGGTAAAAAGCCTGTTGACAGAAGGTTTGTTAGGTGCGCTGCTAACCGGTTTGATGGTACTGCTCTTTCTGAGAGATCTTAGAAGTTGCCTGGTCGTGGTGATCACCATTCCCATAGCTATCCTGATGGCGGTACTGGGATTGTACCTGGCAGGACAAACCATTAACCTGATGACGTTAAGCGGACTGGCGCTGGCCATCGGCGTGCTGGTGGACCAGGCCACGGTAACGATAGAAAATATCCACCAGCATCTGGAAATGGGAAAATCCAAACGGCAGGCCATTTACGAAGCCAGTGAGGAGATCGCCTTTCCGCTATTACTCATTTTACTTTGTATCCTGGCGGTATTTGCGCCTTCCTTTATCATGAACGGTGTGCCAAAGGCGATGTTCCTGCCGCTATCGCTGTCTATTGGTTTTGCGATGATCGCTTCCTATTTCGCTGCACAGTCGCTGGTGCCTGTACTGGCTAACTGGTGGCTGAAGGAAGGGAAGTTCACCGCTCACGCCCATCCGCAGGAAGGTGGTTTTGAAAAGTTCAGGGCACGCTTTGTATCGCTGGTAGAATGGCTGGGAAAACGTTCCCGCCTGGTGATCGGCAGCTACATCATACTGGCTTTTGGCATAGCGGGTATTGCGTTTTTTACGATCGGTAAGGACCTGATGCCACATGTCAATACCGGTCAGTTCCAGGTACGGCTGAAACAACCGGATGGTACCCGTCTGGAGAGAACAGAAGAAAAAGTACACCAGGTATTGCAGCTGATAGATAGTACGGTAGATGGTCACGTCGCGATCAGCTCCGGTTATGTGGGACTGATCCCCAGCAGCTACGGTACCAGTAACCTGTATATCTTCAATAGTGGCACGCACGAGGCGGTATTACAGGTTAATCTGGAGGAAACGTATAAAGTGGACATCGAGGAGCTGAAAGATAAATTAAGGGCTGTGATCAAGGCGCATATGCCAGAAATGAGGGTCAGCTTCGAACCGGTGGATATGACGGAAAAGATCATGGCACAGGGGGCTGCAACGCCTATTGAAGTGAGGGTGGCCGGAAAGGATATGAAGGAGATCGAGCGCTATGCTAATACGCTGGTAGATAATCTGAAGGAGGTTGAGTTCCTGCGCGATGTGCAGATCGCGCAGCCATTACACTATCCGGTGATCAAGATCAATGTAGATCGCTTTAAGGTGGCGCAGATGGGGCTGAATATGTACCAGGTGGCCCGTTCGGTGACCGCCTCGACTTCTTCCAGTCGTTTCACGGAAAAGAACCAGTGGCTGGACGAGAAGGTGGCTTATACTTACCAGGTGCAGGTGCAGGTGCCGGAATATATTATGCAAACGATCAATGACCTGAAGGAGATCCCCCTGGTAAAAGGGCAGGCCAGACCCGTCCTGGGAGACGTGGCCACATTCTCTAACAGTGAAATGCCGGGAGAATTTGACCGCGCTGGTACCCGTCGTTTTGTGACGGTAAGTGCCAATATCAGGGATAAGGACCTGGGTGCCGCTACCCGTGTCGTACAGGAAGCTATCGACGAAATGGGCGAGCCTCCGCGCGGACTGAAGGTGGAACTGAAGGGTAGTTCCAGCTTGCTGACGGAGACGCTGGGCAGTCTGCAGAACGGACTCTTACTGGCAGTGGTCGTGATATTCCTTCTGCTGGCAGCAAATTACCAGTCTTTTAAGCTCAGCTTTGCCGTATTGGTAACGGTGCCGGCAGTGATCGCAGGTGCGCTCGTTATGTTATTACTCACAGGCGCAACGCTGAATCTGCAATCTTATATGGGTATGATCATGTCTACCGGTGTATCTGTGGCGAATGCGATCCTTATCGTGACCAATGCGGAGAAACTGAGACTGGAATATAAGGACGCCTACCGCGCAGCCGTGGCAAGTGCCGGCATTCGTCTGAGGCCGATCCTGATGACCAGCCTGGCGATGATAGCCGGTATGATACCCATGGCGACAGGTCTGGGTGAATCCGGTGATCAGACGGCGCCATTGGGACGTGCGGTGATCGGTGGACTGATCGCCTCCACACTGGCGGCCCTGTTAATACTACCGCTGGTGTACGCAGCTATACAGCGGAAATCATCTTATGATGACCCTTCATTAATGCCTGAAAACAAGATTGACGAACCTAAAATTGCTGAAATACATGTATAAATATCTCATTATAATAACATTGTCAGGCTTGATGTTTACGGCCTGTCGTGAAGCCGCTCCCAAAAAGAAAACGGCCGTAAAAGACGGTAAGGGCAGAAAGTATGAGTTGGTAGCAGTGGTGAATCAGCCGCTATCATCCAGTATCCAGTTACCAGCTGTACTTGAAGCATATCAGAAAGTAAGCATTTACCCGAGAGTGAACGGATTTGTGAAGAAAGTCGCAGTTGACCGGGGTAGTGCCGTACGTAAAGGTCAGGTACTGATTACGCTGGAGGCGCCGGAGATCATTGAGCAGTACTTTGCCGCACAGTCAAAATACCTGCAGGCTAAGGCAGTCTTTGCCGCATCTAAAGACAACTTTCAGCGTACACTGGCAGTAAGTGAGACACCGGGTACTATTTCCGCACATGATGTAGAGGTAGCCAATGCCCGTATGGAGGCTGACAGTGCCATTATGAATGCCGAACTGGCCAACTTCCGGGCATTGGAAGCAACGCGTAGCTATCTCACAGTAACAGCTCCTTTTGACGGTGTGATCACAGAAAGAAATATCCATCCTGGTGCACTGGTAGGACCAGTAACAAAGTTAGAGGGCGGACCGATGCTGATGCTGGAGCAGGAAGACAGGCTGCGTCTTGTGGTACAGGTACCGGAGGTATATAGTGCGCAATTGTCGGACAGCCGGCAGGTAAGCTTCCATGTCAATGCACTGCCGGGCAGAAACTTTACAGGGAATATCAGCCGTCAGGCAGGGTCATTGAGTGACAGGTACCGTTCTGAAGCGGTGGAAGTGGACGTAGTGAATAGTCAGCATCTGCTGAAGCCGGGGATGTACGCGGAGATGTCTATTCCGGTAACAGGCTCTGTGCAGGCGATGGTTGTGCCGGCGAGCGCGATCGTCACTTCTACTGAAAAGAAGTATGTGGTAGCTGTACGTGAAGGGAAGACACGCTGGATCGATGTGCAGGAAGGTAATCATCATAGTGATTCATCAGAAGTATTTGGCAATCTGAAACCGGGAGAAAAAGTGATCTTGAATGCGAATGACGAGATAAAGGAAGGGATCAGCATCGATTAATGCAATATCACGGATGTAGTGGGAGAGGTTGTTCACCAATTGTGGACAACCTCTTTCATTTATAGGGTTGTCCCCGTTGTCCTCCGGCAGCATTTTTGTAACCTCTTTCATAAACGATTGATATGACAGTAAAGAAGTCCATGAACGAAAAACGTGCTATCAAGCAGATAAAACGTAAAAACGCAGGTGCTACCAGTGCGGCGAAGGCAGCCCCGAAGAAGGAATTCAATGATGACCAGAATAATGAGCTGGAAGGGTATGATGAGAATGAGTATGATGGAAAGGATAAAGCGGATGAAAAGAGGAAGAAGTCGTAAGTGAGTGGATAAGGCAGCGTAGGGAAAAGAAAAAGGGACCCTGAAAGAGCCCCTTATTTCTGAACGTACATAAGTTTAATTACTTCATCATCAGCACAGCGGATAATCCAGCGGATTTCCATTGCGCATTGTAGTTCGGCATGATCATCGTGCGCACAGCGGGCTCACGGTTCTCATTCTTTGGTGCAAAGAGGCGCTGTAGCTTTGGATAAGCCCAGTAAGCCGCTTTGGTACTCAGGATACCCAGACCTGCACCTGCAACAACATCACTTACCCAGTGACGGTTATTGTAGATACGCAGTACACCTGTTGCGGAAGCGACAGCATAACCTGCCACACCATACCAGGGACTTACATCTTTATATTCCTCCCACATGAACTGCGCCGTCATGAAAGCAACAGATGTGTGACCGGAAGGGAAAGAGTTGTAAGTACTGCCATCAGGACGAAGGCGTGCCGTAGCATTTTTGATGAAAAAAGTACTGGAAGTCACCAGAACGGACGACATTCCCAACAGTATAGTACGATCAGCGAAATTGTGTTTGCCTTTGATACCGGCCATATTCAATGCGTATACGGCGGCCGCAGGAACATATTTCAGATAATCATCGATACTGGTGCGGAAGGTTGGATGATCTTCCATGATCTCGTTCTTGGTGCTGCGGTCCAGGGAACGTAAAGTACCACTGGTCAGTGACACGGCGCCATAAGTCATCATGGCGGTAGGGACAATAATGCCTGCAAGTCGCGTCGTGTAATTGGGAATGCTGCGTTTCTGAGCGTAGTTCAGGTTCGTGTTAAAAACAGGGACCCGCTCGTCCATCAGTTCGGATGTTGTTGGCACATCGTTTGCGTGATGGATAGTCGTATCCGCATTCACATTCACAATTGCTGTGTCAGCATTTGCATAGACACAGTACGTCGACAGTTGCAGGCTAAGCAGTAAGAACAATCTCATGTTTGGTGCTGGTGAATTCTTTATGTTACTGTTAATACTTATTAAGTTACTACAAAATTGCTGAAAGATTCTGTCGACAATCTGAATATCCCACGTCTTTAACTATATTTTCACTTTTTTTTAGCAATAACTGGTATATTTGTGTTATATCAGTATCACATTTTACAGGAAATGGTGTCTTCCTGCACAAGAACCGTCTTCGCCTGATCTTTACATAGGCAAGTCTGATGGCGCCTGCAAATAATAAATTTGTCTTCCTGAGTATATTGGGAAGAAGCTGAAATTGTATTTATTTGTAGGCTAATGAAATATATTAAACACACTGTCGAACAACTGACGATCGCTTATCAGCTGCTACGCTGGACACTGATCATCGTTCCCGTCTCTCTTATTGTCGGTTCCCTTGTTGCTTTGTTTTTATGGTTACTCGAAAAGGTAACAATAATCCGGATAGACAACGGATGGTTGCTATGGTTATTGCCGTTGGCAGGTGTATTGATCCACTTTCTGTATAAAAAGATGGGTAGTAATACCGAAGCGGGTAACAACCTGATTATGGATGAGATCCACGAACCGGGAGGTGGTGTACCCGCCAGGATGGCGCCGCTGGTACTTGCGACCACTATCATCACACATTTATTTGGAGGGTCTGCAGGACGGGAGGGGACCGCCGTACAGATCGGTGGCAGTATGGCGAATATGCTGGCCCGCTGGATGCGGTTGTCACCGGCTGATGTAAGGATCATCCTGATGACAGGTATAGCTGCCGGTTTCGGGGCGGTATTCGGGACGCCGCTTACAGGGGCTGTATTTGCCCTGGAGGTGCTGGCGATAGGACTGATCCGCTACGATGCACTGATCCCCTGTCTCATCGCCGCCGTATTTGCCGATATCGTTTGTTCCGCCTGGGGCATCCATCATACCCATTACCAGATCCTCTTTGAACAACATCATGTGTTCTTCCATTTCGTTCATTTCGATTTCCTTCTACTCATAAAAGTAATTGGTTGCGGTGTCGCTTTCGGGCTGGCGAGCTACCTCTTCGCCACCTGCATGCGCAATATCAAAAGCTATGCAAAGAAATGGATCCAGCCAGCCTGGCTGATCCCTGTAGCAGGTGGTTTTATCGTGATTGGTGCCTGTTACTTACTAGGTACCCGCGATTATATTGGTCTGGGTGTAACATCTCCTGATCCCTATGGCGTCAGTATTGTCAATGCATTTACGACCAATCCGATCTCTGACTGGGGGTGGCTCTGGAAGTTACTACTTACTGCCATCACCCTGGGAATGGGCTTCAAGGGGGGGGAAGTAACGCCGTTGTTCTTTATTGGTGCTACACTTGGACATACACTTGCGGTGTTACTCGGCGCACCCGTGGATTTGTTTGCCGGTCTCGGATTTATTGCCGTATTTGCAGGTGCCACCAATACGCCGATAGCCTGTACGCTGATGGGCGTCGAACTTTTTGGCACAACTCATGTGCTATATTTTGCTGTTGCATGTTTCACTGCCTATTATTTCAGCGGACATGCCGGTATCTACAGTGCGCAACGTATAGCCGTACCGAAGAACCATCAAATTGATTAACCACACAACTGAATTTTAAACTTATGAGGGCTGTAGCCGTTCAGCAATTTAAAGGGATTCCCGAAGTAATGGAATTACCCCGTCCGGAAGTCAAACCCGGTACTGTTCTCGTCCGTGTAGCCGCTGCTGGTATGAATCCATTTGACTGGAAACTGGTCGATGGTATCCTGGATGGAACGATGCCGCATAAATTCCCCCTGGTCCTGGGCGTGGATGGCGCCGGTACAGTGGAAGCTGTCGGCGAAGGGGTTACACGCTTTAAAACCGGTGATAAGATCTATGGGCAGTTTATTCATTCCCCGGTTGGTGAAGGATCTTATGCCGAATATGTAGCTGTACCTGAGAAGGCCGCGATCTCACATGCGCCGGAAAGTATTTCTCTTGTCGATGCTGCCGCCATACCTACCGCAGGGATGACTGCGCAACAGTTGCTGGAACGACTCGGGTTGAAACATGAACAGACACTGTTACTTGTAGGCGCTACTGGTGGTGTTGGTTCGTTCTTGCTGCAGCTTGCAGCAATGCAGGGGATCTATGTGATCGCCACTGTAAGCAGTGAAGAGGGCGAAGAACGTGTGAAAAAGCTAGGTGCGAAGGAAACGGTAAATTATAAAAAATTATCTGTAGAAAAAGAGATCAGGAGCAGGTATCCATCTGGAGTGGACGGGTTAATCGATCTGGTGAGTCCTGCACCAGTGTTTAAGACAATGACGGAACTGGTGGCGAATGGCGGCGCGGCGCTGACCACTGCGTTTGTATCTACGCCCGAGGTGCTGAGCGCGAGAGGGCTGACGGGGGGGAACTTTGAGACACACGGGTCACCAGCGTCGCTGGATGTACTGACCGATGCGGTGGATAGTGGTATGTTGAAAGTGCCGGTTGGCGAGGTGATTACTATGGAGCAGGTAGCAGGTGCGATCGCAGAGAGCCGGAAGGTTAACGGGAAGGGAAAAACAGTGGTGAGGATCGCTGACGATGTAACGTGACCAGGCGTATTTAAGTGATGTATGTTTATTGTTTAATTATTGTAGTTGGCGTAGCCAGTGTTTGCTGGCTTTTGTATTTCAGACGTCCGTTTGGTAACAAGGGTTATTTATTGAAGATCGTATATGATGTTACTTACGCCGTATAACTGATATGCGGTATTTGAGAAACGTTGAGAAGTTGGTGTTCAACCGTCTTCTCAACGTTTTTTTACTGATTATTTGTGAATTACTGTTGATTGTTTGTTTATCATTACTGCTTGTTGGCTGATTGTTATCTATCGATTGTCATTCATTGTTGTAGTCACTGGCAATGTTCAGCTTTTCGATAGCACCTGCATCCAGTCCCAGCTGCGTTGCTTTTAACAGATCCTGTAGTTGCTGGGTGCTGGTAGCGCTGACGATGGGGGCAGTGATGCCAGGGTGCTGAATGAGCCATGCAATGGCTACGCTGGTCAGCGATGATTTGTAGTCGGCTGCTACTTCGTCGAGTGTTTCAAGAATGCTCTGTCCACGTTCATCCAGGTAACCGACAGCTTTTTCTCCACGGGCACTTTTAGCGGCATCTTCTTTTGTTCTGTATTTGCCACTGAGGAAACCACTGGCTAGTGAGTAGTAGCTAATAACACCCAGTCCGTATTGTTGTGTGATGGGCAGATATTCACGTTCGAATTTCTGCCGGTCGTATAGATTGTATTCCGGCTGGAGAGATTCGTATCTGGGAAAGCCATTGGTGTCGCTGGACTCTAAGGATTGCAGCAGTCTTTCCGGACTGAAGTTAGAAGCGCCAATGACGCGCACCTTACCAGCTTTAACAAGTTTATCATAAGTGGCTAGCGTAGCATCTACGGACGTTTTAGGGTCGTCGTAATGAGACTGATAAAGGTCTATGTAGTCGGTTTGCAATCTGCGCAATGATT
Source organism: Chitinophaga agri (assembly GCF_010093065.1). Taxonomy (NCBI): domain Bacteria; kingdom Pseudomonadati; phylum Bacteroidota; class Chitinophagia; order Chitinophagales; family Chitinophagaceae; genus Chitinophaga; species Chitinophaga agri. The sequence goes on from NZ_CP048113.1 coordinate 934,429, forward strand.
CTTCCACTGTCTTTTCAATATATGCAGGAGAAAGATCGCGCACTTTGCCACCGCCAACTTTTGTGGCAATGATCACCTGATCACGTTTGCCGGTTTTCTTCAGCCATTTACCAATAAGTGTTTCTGATTCACCACCATTGTTGCCCGGCGCCCAGTGAGAATAAGAATCCGCCGTGTCTATCAGGTTAAATCCTGCATCGACGAATGTATCAAGTAGAGAGAACGAGGTTGCTTCATCCGCTGTCCAGCCGAAAACATTTCCGCCAAAAGCCAAAGGTGCCACCTGTAAAGCCGATTTTCCCAATTGTCTTTTTTCCATTATTCTTATTTGATTTTATGATGAGTAAAGAGGTGTTTTGCTATGTTATCGTGATGATAAAATACGCTAACACTATTCATGCTGATTAGTTATGATCCTTGTCGGGTAATCAACACAGCGATTTAAAGTTTTATTAAGTAGTACGGAATTTATAGCAGTTGTCTGTGATTTATTTTTTTTCTGTAATTGATGCGATGCAGGCAACAGTATTGAAACCTTTGTTACGCGGTTGTTTACGCCGGTAATGGTAATATGTGCGCATGCATTCAGCATTGAATGTACGAGTTTGTTTCAAATTGAATACCATAATTTTCCGTATATTGGCGGCCATTGTCGTCGAATATCTGCAGTCATTGTTACCTACTGAGCAGGTGTTTTTTCCGTATCTATTTTCAGGTGCGTTTTTTGTAAAGTGCTTTCCGTCTATCGGGACAGGCATTGATTTAAGCTAGATTTTTTGATTTAAAACTGTATTATGAGTAAAACCATTATTGTATCTAACAGACTACCAGTAAAAATCACTGAAAAGGATGGGGAATATGTGCTGAATCCCAGTGAAGGTGGTCTGGCTACAGGCTTGGGTTCCATTTACAGGCAAGGCTATAATATCTGGATCGGATGGCCGGGCATTGACGTAGGTGAGGCTGCACAACCGCAGATCAGGGAACAGTTAGGTGAAATGAACCTGATGCCTGTATACCTGACACAGGAGGAAATCAACAACTATTATGAGGGGTTTTCTAATGAAGTATTGTGGCCTGTTTTCCACTATATGTCCGTTTATGCCCGCTATGAACAGGCCTATTGGGATTTTTATTATCAGGTGAACAGCAAATTCAGAGACGCTGTTCTTCAGGTTGCTGAACCAGGTGATGTTATCTGGATCCACGACTATCAGTTGTTGTTGTTGCCAGGCATGATCCGCGCGGAGGTACCCGATGTAGCGATTGGTTATTTCCAGCATATTCCATTCCCTTCGTTTGAACTTTTCCGACTGATCCCATGGCGTGCTGAATTGCTGGAAGGTATGCTGGGTGCTGACTTATTAGGTTTCCACACCTTTGATGACAGCCATCATTTTCTGAACGCGGTTACCCGCCTGCTACCCGTAAATGCTTCTGCCAACGTCGTGATGGTCAATGACCGTGCGGTGATCGCTGAAACCTTTCCAATGGGTATCGACAATCAGAAGTTTGAACAACTTTCAGCCGATCCGGAAGTACTTCGTCAGCTGGAGAATCTCAAAGAAACATTCCATGATACACACATGGTCTTGTCTATTGACAGACTTGATTACAGCAAAGGTATCATACAACGGTTGCAGGCATTTGAACTCTTCCTGCAACTTTATCCGGAGTATATAGAGAAGGTGGTATTGTATATGATCGTTGTGCCGTCTCGAGATACGGTGCCGCAATACAGGGAACTGAAAGAGGCCATTGATATGCTGGCTGGCGGTATTAACGCACGCTTCCGCACGATGAACTGGCATCCTGTAAATTACTTCTACCGGTCGTTCCCAGTTGAGGTATTGTCTGCATTGTACAACTTTGCAGATGTAGGACTGGTTACCCCGATGCGTGATGGTATGAATCTCGTGAGTAAAGAGTATGTTGCCAGTCGTAAAGATGACGACGGGGTACTGATCCTGAGTGAGATGGCCGGTGCATCTAAAGAATTGATCGATGCGCTGATTGTAAATCCTAATAATATTGGTGCTATTGCAAGAGCTTTACACGAAGCGATCAACATGCCCATACAGGAACAGCAACGTCGCATGAAGCAAATGCGGCAGGTAGTTGGGAAGTTTAATATTTCTCACTGGGTGAAACTGTTCATGACACGCCTGCAGGAAGTAAAGCAATTGCAGCAGTCCATGCTGGCCCGCAGAATGAGCATGGATATGCAGTCGCAGGTCAGGAATAAGTACAAGAAAGCCGCTAAACGTGTTATCTTCCTCGATTATGATGGTACGCTGGTTGGCTTTCAGTCTAATATTGATCTCGCTTCGCCCGATCAGGAACTCTATCAGTTGTTAAAAACACTGACACATGATAAAGCCAATCACGTAGTCATGATCAGTGGCCGTAAACATGAAACGCTGGAAGAGTGGCTGGGACAGCTGCCGTTGGATCTGATCGCGGAACATGGCGCATGGCATAGGAAATATGGGGAAGACTGGCAGAAAATACCCGGACTGACCGCTCAGTGGAAACAGGATATCATGCCTATTCTAGATACCTATATGGACCGTACTCCCGGCTCTTTTATAGAAGAAAAGAGTTACTCGCTTGTATGGCATTACCGCAAGGTAGAAGCCGGCCTCGGCGAACTGCGTGCCAATGAGCTCATGAACACACTCCGCTACTTCACCAGTGATATCGGATTGCAGATCCTGCCAGGTGATAAAGTAATTGAGATAAAAAATGTGGAGATCAATAAAGGTAAAGCAACGCTTGCATGGTTGCAGGACAGGCAGTTTGATTTTACACTGGCTATCGGTGATGATCATACTGATGAAGATATCTTCAAGGCATTGCCTAATGATGCGGTGACGATCAAGGTAGGTAGCCAGGTTTCGGCAGCGAGATACTATCTGCGCAATCATCACGAAGTACGCGCATTCCTGCGGACGTTAGTAGCCGGATAGCCGTTACGAATTACTTTGAGTAGCGGAATAACGCTAAGGACTATATAAAAAGATGCCGCTTCAATATGATGCGGCATCTTTCTTTACATGTATATTGAGAAAAATGATCAAAGGAAGATAGGTACATCCAGTCGCATGGATATTCTGTAAGCTGCATTCATCAATCCCACGTGGCTATAGGCCTGCGGGAAGTTACCCCACTGGCTGCCATTTTCTTCATCCACATCTTCACTGAATAACATCAGGTGATTTGAATATTGTAACAGGTTCTCGAACTCTCTTACTGCATCATCTATACGACCCACACATGCTAATGCTTCTACATACCAGAATGCACAAACGAGGAAGGTCGTTTTCGGTTTTCCAAAATCGTCGGAATGCAGGTAACGGTAGAAGAGCCCCTGCGGTGTTTTCAGTTCCTTTTCGAGTGCCGCCAGATGGTCCCTCGCCTTTTCTGAAGCAGGGTCAAGGTAGTTCATCATGATCAGCTGTAAGGTACTGGCGTCCAGGTGCTGACTGCCTGCCGCATTGGTATATACTTTTCTCACAGGATCATAACAGCTTTCTATATGCGCGGCAGCCCTGTCTTTCAAAGCGATGGCTTTTTTTGCCAGTTGTTCATTGCCGATGGTACGGGCCATTTTTTCTGCGGCGGCACAACCAGCCCACTGGAACAGGTTACTGTAGCAGTGGATGTTGGCGAAATTGCGGAATTCCCAGATACCGGCATCCTTTTCATCAATGGTGTGTTCTATCTTATTCAACAGATATTCTATCCACCATGCGGAATCCTTGCGTTCAGAGAACACAAAACGATGGTCTGTATATAATGGCAGCATCGAGATCAGTACCTGGCCATAGATGTCGTTCTGTATATGCTCATAAGCCTGGTTACCGACGCGTACGGGCTGGTTGCCCTGATAGCCTTCCAGATGAGGAAGGATCTGCTCCACAAGATTTTTCTTACCAGTAATGCCATATAATGGCTGATACCGGTAGTCACCAGAGAAGGAGATGTCCGCGACGTAACTGAAGTACTTCTCCATTTCCTCGAAATGGCCGATATGGTTCAGTGCGGTGATCACATAAAAGGTGTCTCTCAACCAGCAATATCTGTAATCCCAGGTGCGACCGCTACCCGGCGATTCCGGCAGACTGGTCGTACTGGCGGCGATAATGGCGCCGGTATCTTCGTACTGGTGGATTTTCAGGGTCAGCGCAGACCGTATGACTGCAGGCTGGTAGAAATTGGCGATGTTAGAATGTTTGATCCATGTGCGCCAGTACACGGTTGTTTCACGCAGGAACCTTTCCGCAGTACTGTTCAAAGGTGCCTCCAGTGGATGCCCGTAGGTCAGGAGCAGGTATTTTTCGTCATTTAAGACAAAGAATTCTTCTTCGACGAGATAACTGATGGGAATGTTGGTCGTCAGTCTGAGCGTTTCCTCGCATCCCAGGAATTCGATGTGATTACTACCTCTTTGCGCTTTCAGGAAGCCACTTCCGTAATCGCATACCGGTGTACATTTTACTTTTACCCGTGGATTGCCCTCCAGTGGCTCGATCTTGCGGATCAGCATCAGCGGTTTGAAATAACGTTCATACTGATAGAAACGGGGAGCAAAGTCCGTGATACGGTATTTTCCGCTCTCACTGGTGACTTCCGTACACAGTACATTGGTGTTTTCCAGGTAATACTGCTTGGACGTGTACTCTCCTGAAGGACGGATGTAGAATTCACCACCCTTCTTCTTATCGAGCATGCCGCCAAAGATAAAGGAGCTGTCCATGCGAGGCCAGCAAAGCCAGTCTATGTTTGTGTTTAGATTGACATGAGCAAGATATGCACAATTGCCAATAATGCCAGTCTGATAAGTATGTCTTTCCATAAGTGATTCATTAGAACACAAAAGCCATTCCAATACGGCACATTTTGTGTTAATTAAGAACTAAAAACCTCTTTTTTTGATTTCCCGTAAATTCCCTGCATGAAGAAATGGCTACGTATAACCCTGATTGTTTCCGGAAGCCTGTTAGGGCTGCTGGTCCTGCTATGGCTCGGATTAGCATGGCATATCCGGCATAACAAGGCCATGATCCTTCAACAGATCAGCGATCGGCTGAAGGAGAGACTACATGGAGGAGAACTGTTGATAAAAGACATGGAACCTTCACTGGTGCGCAGTTTTCCGAATATTTCGGTCGCGCTGGAAGGGGTAAGTGTTAAGGATAGTCTGTGTAATGTACATCGCCATCCCTTGCTTGATGTAGCACGTATCTTCATAAAAATAAACACTTTCTCGTTACTGAAAAAACAATTAGATATTAAACAGATCTCTCTGGAGGGAGGTACGGTGTATTTATTTACTGATAGCACCGGATATAGCAATGCCAGTATGCTGAAGCCGGACACGAAGGTGAAGGCGGAAGGGAAGGGTATGGCAGCGGATATTACACGTTTTCAGTTGCACGATATGAAACTGGTGATGGAAAACCTGCAAAAGCACAAATTATTCAGCTTTGCGATTGGACATCTGCAGGGAAATTTACGCAACCACGATTCCGGTTGGGTGTGTAACCTGAATATGGCGGTAAGGGTGGGGAGTCTGGCATTTAACACCGACAAGGGCAGTTTCCTGAAGGACAAGCCCTTACAGACCGACCTGGAGGTCACCTACAACAGCAACCGGAAGCTGCTGGAGATCCCGCAGCAGGCATTGTATATCTCGGATCAGAAAATTACAGCTGGCGCCTCCTTCTCATTTGGCGATCATCCCAGACCATTTACGGTGCATATTATCGCTGAACAGATACCTTTCCGCCTGGCGGCGTCTATGCTGACGCCCAGGATCAATGCAAAGCTGGATAGTATCAGCCTGGAAAATCCACTGGATGCAGAATGTGTGCTGAAAGGGTTAATGTCCCGTGGAGAACCAGCAGTAAATGTTACCTGGAAAACAGTGAAGAACCATGTGATGCCAAAGGGGATGGAATTGCAGGAATGCAGTTTTACCGGCCGTTTCTCTAATGAATGGATCGGTGGACAGCCGAGGGGCGATGAAAACTCAGTTATCAGTCTGTATGGATTAACGGCCCGCTGTTATGGTATACCGGTGGCAGCCGATACTATTGATATTACGAATCTGAGACATCCGACGCTGATGGGGATTTTTAAGTCTAATTTTTCGCTAACTGACCTGAATAGTGCGCAGGGAGAAGAAGAGATATTCCGTTTTACCGGGGGAACGGCCAATGCTACCTTGTTTTATAAGGGCGGCATCACTGTGGGAGATACGATCATTCCTTATCTGAAGGGAACGATCCAGCTGAAGGACGGCGCGATGGTGTATGTTCCCAGGGACCTGCAGTTGACGGCCTGTAATGCCTTACTGGACTTCAACGGACAGGACCTGTTCCTGCAGAATATTTCTGTTCGCACGCAGAAGAGCAGTTTGCAGATGGAAGGGAGTGTCAGGAATATCACCCGGCTGTATTTTTCCAATCCGGATAAGTTACAGCTGGACTGGAATGTCAGGAGTGACGGGATTGACCTTAATGAGTTCCGTGCTTTCCTCGGGAAGCGCCGGCAGAGTAAACGAACGACTATGGCAGCGAACAGGCGGAAGATCAGCCGTATTGCCAGTCAGCTGGATGTGATGCTTAGCACCTGCATTATCAATCTCAATGTGCAGCTGGCAAAACTTAGTTATGGCAATTTTACTGCCCAGCAGGTAAAGGCCGATCTGTCGATGAAGGAGAGTAATGTCACCCTGAAACGAGTATCGCTGGCGCATGCAGGGGGAAGTATTGATATGAATGGCGTGATGAACCAGGAAGGTGCCAACAACCGGTTTAAGATCAATGCAGGTATCCGTAATGTGCATGTGGATCAGTTGTTTCAGGCGTTCAATAACTTCGGGATGCAGTCGCTGAGCCATAGGAACCTGCGTGGCATCTTTTCCGCAAAAGCAGCCGTCAGCGGTAACATCCTGGATAATGGAAGTATGTCTCCCCAGTCGATGTACGGTACACTGTCCTTTGATCTCCGGCAGGGAGCACTGGTACATTTTGCACCTCTGGAAGACATAGGGAACTTTCTGCTGCGAAAGCGGAACCTGGATAATATCACCTTTGACAATCTTAAAAACACGCTGACATTGCAGGGTAACAAGATCATTGTTCCGCCCATGCAGATCAATTCCAGTGCGCTGTACCTGGACGTATCAGGGGTATATGCAATAGCGAAGGGGACTGACATGTATATTACGGTACCACTTCGTAATCCAAAGAAGGATGAAGATATCGTTGACAAGGAGGAAAAAAAGGCGCGAAGGAAAAAAGGAATTATACTGCATTTCCGTGCAATGGACGGGGATGACGGCAAAGTAAAGATCAAAATGGGCGGCAAAAAAGACAAGCCGGAGGAGGCGGAAATGTAACTTTTTGAATAGAACAGTCGTTTTATAGTAATTTAGCGCCTGACAATCAACTTCTATGAGAAAACTGCTGGTTCCGGCATTACTACTCTTTGCCGCTTGTAAGAAGGACGACACAACAGTTAGCCAACGTCCGTATGATGGAAAATGGTACATCCATCACGTTATTAATAAAAAGTATACGATAGAGAACGGAGACACTACGTTTAGCAGGTACAATGTGATCACGGGTACCGGTAGGGAGTATGTCGAGTTTCCGGTGAGCAGCAGTACACCTACAGAAGTGTTCATACAGTGGAGTAGTGGTTCTTCACAGATGACCTATGAACCTGTTACGCCCAGTTTTTTTAAGTTAGACGACTATATGTGTGAGATCACACAGCTCACAGATAGTTCACTGCATTTTAACGGTATCTATTTCGACGGAGAGAGCACTCCGGGCAAGGTGGAGGTCTTACAAAATTTTTATACGCTGGGTCGTTGACCAGAGCGTTTTTCACTTTAAAAAGGCATGGTTTTTATAGTTTAATGAGCGGACCATGTTTCCAATCTAATGTCCAGAGAGTATTTTAAGAGCATTGCGCGCACATTGCGCGTTTCATTTCAGGTTTTACAAAATAATGATCCGCTACGCCTGGCGGGAGCTACCGCTTTTTTCGCCAGTTTTGCGTTACCGCCAATTCTGTTGATCTTATTACAGGTATTCGGGCTCCTTTTTGACCGTAAATCCATTGGTAAACAGCTCGTGGGCCGTCTGGCAGAACTGGTGGGCAGGGATAGTGCACAACAGGTAGTCATCACCCTGAGAGGATTCAGGGGACTTGCGCAGACATGGCCGGTGGCTATTATATTATTTGTTTTCCTGCTGTTTGTCGCGACCACCTTGCTGAAGGTGATCAGAAGTTCTCTCAACCAGGTCTGGATGATCCGTATTCCTGTTAAAGAGAGTTTTGGCGAGGCAATGCTTGGACGTCTCCGTTCACTTATTGTGATCGGAGCCGCGGGTATCCTGTTCCTGGCGAGTCTGATGGCTGAAAGTGCACATGCTTTCCTGGGTAACTATGTCAATGAATTGTTTCCTAGTGCTGCTTTTGTATTTAGCGGTGTTTTTACACAACTGGTCTCTCTGCTGATCGTGACTGCGTGGTTTGGCGTACTTTTCCGTTATCTGCCGGACGCCCGTCCGACGTGGAAAGTTGCGCTCTCCGGTGCTTTGCTTACGGGTGTACTTTTCAGTATCGGAAAATTGATCTTACATCGTCTGCTGTATGGGGGCAATATTGGTATCCTGTATGGGGCTTCAGCCTCCGCAGTGCTATTGATGCTGTTTATCTTCTATAGTGCAATTATCTTCTATTACGGAGCTGCATTTACTAAAGTCTGGAGCGAATTTAAGCATCGTCCGATGCAGCCCCTCCGTCATGCGACCTTTTACGAACTGGCAGATGTGGAAGTACGCTGATCACTCACCGCGTAACACCATTTCTATCTGATCTTTTACAGGATTACTAAAGCCTTCCAGCTCAATTTTCGGATGTTGGTCAAGATTGATGCGGATCTTACCGTTTTCATTGACGAGAGAGTCAGACAGGGGCTCCAGGAGGGCGTGCATTTGCCTTACGCCTAATTGTACCAGCTGATTCATAAAAGAGTCTTCCAGTTGGAGAAATTCACGGTTCTTATAGGTATATGTTACCTGAATCATAATAGATGCTTTTCAGAGGATATAAATGAAAAATAATATTGGTTAAATTAGAATATACGTAGTTACTGAACAATCAGATGAGTTATTACCGCAATTTTCATGCGCAATTTAACGGTATAAATATATAAATTTAACTAATAACTAGTTGTATCTCACTTGTATAAAACTTTTCCACAATAAGTTTTCCACAAACGGTAGGGCTCATTTTCCCTGCAATGATTTATCTTGCCGTTTCAAATTTACCAGATGCGTTTACGTTATTTCAGATACTCCGCTATCGGGGTATTCACTTTGTTAGCCTGTGTAATGGCAGGCAGCGCCTCCGCACAGCCCTGGAAACAGGTTAAATGGGCGAAAGACGGCCAGACTTTTTACCAGCAGGAGAACAATGGTATTACAGCCTATAACGCCAAGGATGGCGGACAGACTGCTAAGATCACTCCCGCCCAGCTGACGCCTAAAGGAGGTACGCCTATTCAGATAGAAGATTTTTCTTATACGCCTGATGAAAAGAAATGGCTGATCTATACTAAAGCGCAGAAAGTATGGCGGTACAAGACGCGTGGCGACTACTGGATGCTGGACATTGCCAGTGGTAAACTGATGCAACTGGGTAAAGGATTACCCGCTTCCTCACTTATGTTTGCGAAATTTTCTCCCGATGGTCAGAAAGTTGCTTATGTCAGCGGACATAACCTGTATGTGGAAGATCTGCTGACGGGTAAAGTAAAGGCCCTGACGACAGATGGTACCCGCCGGCTGATCAATGGTACCTTTGACTGGGCCTATGAAGAAGAATTCGACTGCCGTGATGGCTTCCGCTGGAGCCCCGACAGCCGTTCTATTGCTTACTGGCAGATCGATGCCCGCAAGATAAGGGACTTCCTGATGATTGATAATACAGACTCCCTCTATGCGTATACCATACCGGTAGAATATCCGAAAGCCGGTGAGAGTCCTTCTTCCTGCCGTGTAGGTGTGGTGAACGTCACGACCGCCAGGACAACCTGGTTACAGGTGCCCGGCGACGCGCAACAACACTACATTACCCGCGTGGAATGGAACCCTGCGACTAAAGGCCTGATCCTGCAGCAACTGAACAGAAAACAGAATCAGAGTATCCTTTACACTGCCGACGCACTGACTGGCAAAACAAAGGAACTCTATAAAGAGTCAGATTCAGCGTGGATCGATATCCGTTCCCGCTGGAACAGTGAACTGACCGGGTGGGACTGGACCAACAGTGGCAAGTCTTTCATCTGGGTAAGTGAAAAAGATGGCTGGAGACATCTTTACAGTGTTGATATGACTGGTAAAGAAACCCTGCTGACGCCTGGTCAGTATGATATTATTAACCTGCTGCGTATCGATGAAGCGCATAACCAGGCCTATGTACTGGCTTCGCCTGATAATGCAACACAGCAATATCTCTACAAAGTCTCACTGGACGGAAAAGGGACGCTGGAAAGAGTTTCCCCGGTTGTAGAACAGGGTACACATGAATATGAAATTTCTCCGACAGCAGAATATGCGCTACACAGTTTCTCCAACCACTACTACCAGCCACACAGTGAGATGGTGTATCTGCCGGCGCATAAAGATGCGGAAAAGAGCCGTATTGCTCATGATCTGATGACATCCCGTTTTGCTGTGCGTCAGGAGTTCTTCCAGGTGACAACCGCTGATGGGGTGACCATGGATGGCTGGATGGCCCGTCCGACTAATTTCGATTCTACCAAGAAATATCCTGTGGTATTTTATGTATATGGTGAGCCGGCAGCTGCTACCGCAAAAGATGAATATGGTGCAGGCCGCAGTTTCATTTACAACGGCGATATGGCTGCAGATGGTTACATCTATATTTCTATGGATAACCGTGGTACACCTTTACCTAAAGGTCGTGCATGGCGTAAGGCTATCTACCGTAAGGTTGGACAGGTGAATATGCAGGACCAGGCCAATGCTGCCGTGGAACTTTTTAAACGTCACGCTTACCTCGACACATCCCGTGTAGCTGTATGGGGCTGGAGCGGTGGCGGTGGTATGACACTGAACCTGCTGTTCCGTTATCCGAAGATCTATAAGACAGGTATCGCGATCGCAGCTGTTGGTAGTCTGTTCACTTATGACAATATTTACCAGGAGCGCTATATGGGATTGCCACAGGAAAATCGTCAGGACTATATTGATGGCTCTCCGGTGACCTACACCAAAGGTCTGGTGGGTAACCTGCTGTACATCCATGGCACGGGTGATGACAATGTGCACTATCAGAACGCGGAGCTGTTACAGAATGAACTGATCCGTAACGGCAAGCAGTTCCAGTTTATGTCTTATCCGAACCGTACACATAGCATCAGCGAGGGCGCGGGTACATTTCAGCACCTGTCAGCTTTATATACCAATTACCTGAAACAGCATTGTCCTCCGGGAGCGAGATAATAAGTGAATTATGAACAGACCAAGTATAATCGGATTAGTTTCGGTAGCAGTAGTGATCGTCAGTGCGTTTTTGCCATGGCTCACAATAGAAAGTAAACACCTGGTATTCACAGGTATGGACACCACTGGTTCCAGCTTTGGTGAGCCGGGAAAGCTCAATATCATTGTAGCGGTTATTGCAGGGATCTTCTTTGCTTTACGTGGCAAATGGCCGGCAAGGATCAACCTTTTTATCACCGCTTTCATGGCAGCATGGACCTTCAGGAATTTCATCTTGTTTTCAAGATGTGAAATGGGAGAGTGTCCGCATCGTGAGATCGGGTTATATCTTTCTCTGGTCGCATCGCTGATCACATTTGCATGTGTGATCCTGAGCAATGGAAAGCAGAAATAGAGCGTAATATATAGATCACAAAATAGAAAGGGGCTTCCGTCAATGGCGGAAGCCCCTTTATCATGGCAGATAGGATGTTCCTGATACAAACATTCACCCCACCGCATTACAAGTATTAATTATCTGAATATTGTCAGCATCACATACGCTCCTAACCCCACCGCGCCTGTATAGGCGAGGTTACGCAGGATAACAGGGATGGCTGACTGGCTGGTCATTTTTGCTTTAATGAAACTAAAAACAGTCATTGCAAGGAAGCATATCAGCAAACTACGGGATGCAGCGGCAGGAAAGTTCTCATCCTGCAAATAAGGCAGTAGTGGCAAAAGTCCGCCAATTAAAAAGAACATGCCTGTCACTATAGCACTACGGATCGCTACGCCAAAACTGAAATGCCTTTCTTCAACATGTGCTGTTCTTAATGTTTCCTCCCATTGTACGGCATCCTTTTCCATTTCGGCAGCGATATTCTCAATAACAGGATCACTGATATTAAGTCTTTCCAGCTTTTGGCGTTCTTCGGGAGAAAGGGAGCTTTCATCGTGTTGCGTGTCGCCACGATTCGCCTGAAAGGCGGTAAACATGACCAGCAGGCTGGCGGCTACCCATATACAGCTATTGATAGTATAAAATTGCTGGACTGTGACAGGAAGGCCCTGTGACAGGAAGGTTGTAAAAAACAATAATAGCAAACCTTCAGGAAATCCGATCAGGAAATCTGTTTTCCATCCACTGCTACGAATGGCTTTCTGGTCTTTGGGCATGTTAAGCTATAATATTTCAAGACTTTTAGCGATGATGCCTACAGCCTCTTTTACCTGAGCTGCGGTAATCGTTAATGGAGGCGCAAAGCGGATCTTGTCGCCATGGGTAGGCTTGGCAAGCAGTCCGTTTTCTTTCAGCGAAAGGCAAAGATCCCAGGCGGCTTCCGGATGATCATGATTAATAACGATCGCGTTTAACAGACCTTTGCCACGAAGGGTGCCAATGTGCGGAGATTGGAGGGCTGCCAGTTCATTTCTGAGCAGTTCACCCATTGCGGCAGCATTTTCTACCATCTTCTCTTCCTTCAACACAGTGAGTGCTGTGATAGCCACCTTACAGGCCAGCGGGTTACCGCCATAGGTGCTGCCATGTTCACCCGGTTTGATGGTAAGCATGATCTCATCGTCTGCTAATACAGCTGCTACCGGCAATGTACCTCCGGAGAGCGCTTTACCAAGTATCAGGATGTCAGGATGTACGTTCTCGTGATCACAACAAAGCATTTTACCAGTACGTGCCAGGCCGGTCTGGATTTCATCAGCAATGAACAGCACATTCGCATCCTCACAATATTGGCGGGCTTTAGAGAGATATCCCTCATCAGGTACCATCACTCCGGCTTCTCCCTGTATGGGCTCTACAAGAAAACCGGCAACATTTTTATCCTGCAAGGCGCGTTCAAGCGCAGGCAGGTCATTATAAGGAATGACTTCATATCCCGGCATAAACGGACCGAAGTTCGTGCGGGAGGAAGCGTCTGTACTAAAGGAAACGACATTTAAGGTACGGCCGTGGAAGTTATTCGCACAGACGATGATCTTTGCCTGGTTCTCAGGTATGCCCTTTACAACATATCCCCAGCGACGGGCCAGCTTCAGGGCAGTTTCCACTGCTTCTACACCGGTATTCATCGGGAGGACTTTATTGTATCCGAAATAACTCGTAATAAAGGCAGCATATTCGCCTAAAAGATCGTTATGAAAAGCGCGTGAAGTCAGCGTCAGTTTCTGTGCCTGTCCGATAAGCGAACGGATGATGGCCGGATGGCAATGGCCCTGGTTCACTGCGGAATATCCTGACAGGAAGTCGTAGTAACGTTTGCCGTCAACATCCCAGAGAAAAACACCTTCTCCACGATCCAGCACCACGGGCAATGGATGATAGTTATGCGCGCCGTATTGTTCTTCGAGGTCCAGATAATGCTGGGTCTTTTCACTGATATTAAATGTGTGCAACATATAGCCCAAAGGTAATTAGGAATTACGAATTAGGCATTAGGAATTGAGTAAGTCTTTAGCGCGAAACAGCACCCCCTGCTAAAACAATGCTTTAATCGTGAGTGAAGCTGAGATGGTGCGGGAGCAGAGAATCGATAATATTGGACATGACAAGCTGATTACTAAAGAAGTCTGACCATAAATAGTCAGACTTCCTTAAAGACGGGAGGAAAGGTGAAGGAATCGAAAAGGAAATTTGTCATCAATGCTCAATTCCTAATTATTCTTCAGTTTATTTACCAACGCCACATACTCTTCCTGTGCCGTTTCTTTTGTTTTTCCCTTTAATTTCTGCCAGGCTTCAAATTTAGCTTTGGCTACAAAATCAAATGGGTTAGCAGGAGGCTCGCCGGTAATATCGCCCTCAGTACCTTGTTTAAAGAGGGAGTAAAGTTGCAGAAGTGTCTCATTATCAGGTTTTTGAGAAAGGGTTTTGCTGGCAGTGGCAGCCGCTTCAAACTGTTGTTGCAGGTCCATGATATATTTTTTATATTAAATGTAGAGAAAATAGTACCAAATCTCACGGAGTAACCTATCCGGGAATAGCAAATTTTAAATACCTTTGCGGCTTGACGCGGGGCGTTAAACGCCTGGTTTTAAAAGCATATATGAAGAATATCAGGAATTTTTGCATCATTGCACACATTGACCACGGTAAAAGTACATTGGCTGACAGGCTGTTAGAGCATACCAAGACGATCTCTGAAAGGGAAATGCAGGCGCAGGTACTGGACGATATGGATCTGGAAAGAGAGAAAGGTATCACAATTAAAAGCCATGCGATCCAGATGAACTACGTTCAGGATGGCCAGTCTTATGTATTTAACCTGATCGATACTCCCGGTCACGTGGATTTCTCTTACGAAGTATCCCGTGCGCTGGCTGCCTGTGAAGGTGCATTGCTGTTGGTGGATGCTGCTCAGGGTATCCAGGCTCAGACAATTTCCAACCTCTACCTGGCGTTGGAAAATGACCTGGAAATCATCCCCGTGATCAATAAGATCGACATGGAAGGCGCCATGATTCCGGAGGTAAAAGACCAGATCATCGAACTGATCGGCTGTAAAGAGGAAGAGATCCTGCTGGCTTCCGGTAAAAGCGGTATTGGTATTGAAGAGATCCTGGATGCTGTTGTAAAACGTATCCCTGCTCCTAAGGGAGACCCGGAAGCTCCTTTACAGGCGCTGATCTTTGACAGCGTATTTAACTCTTTCCGTGGTATCATTGCTTACTACAGAGTTTATAACGGTACTATTAAAAAAGGCGATAAAGTTAAATTCTTCAATACTGATGAAGAATACTTTGCTGATGAAGTAGGGATTCTGAAACTCGGACTGCAACCTACTAAAGAGGTGAAGACCGGTGACGTAGGATATATTATTACAGGTATTAAGAATGCGAAGGAAGTAAAGGTAGGTGATACCATTACCACCAGCGCAAACCCGAGCCTCGAGGCCATTAATGGTTTTGAAGAGGTGAAACCAATGGTATTCGCAGGTATCTTCCCGGTAAATACGGAAGACTTTGAGGAGTTACGCGACTGTATGGAGAAACTCCAGCTGAACGATGCCTCCCTGACCTTCGAACTGGAAACATCCCAGGCACTCGGCTTCGGTTTCCGATGCGGATTCCTTGGTATGCTGCACATGGAGATCATCCAGGAGCGTCTGGAAAGAGAGTTCAATCAGACAGTGATCACCACTGTTCCGAACGTAAGCTTCATTGCGCATAGCACCAGGCAGGAGGTTATTATCGTAAATAACCCGGCCGAAATGCCTGATCCAAGTAAACTGGAGCGTATTGAAGAGCCATTTATCAAAGCACAGATCATTACCAAGCCCGATTATATCGGTAACATCATGACGCTGTGCCTTGGTAAGAGAGGTATCCTGATCAATCAAAGCTATCTGACTCCTTCGAGAGTTGAACTGATATTTGAAATGCCGCTCACAGAGATCGTATTCGACTTCTACGATAAACTGAAGAGCCAGACACGTGGTTATGCATCATTTGACTATACACCGATCGGTTACCGTGACAGTGATATTGCAAAGATGGATATCCTGCTGAACGGTGATAAAGTGGATGCATTGAGCGCCCTGATTCACCGCAGCCGTGCCCAGGACTTCGGTCGTAAGCTCTGTGAAAAGCTGAAAGAGCTGTTGCCTCGCCAGCAATTTATGATTGCGATACAGGCAGCTATCGGTGCGAAAATCCTTGCCCGAGAAACTATCAGCGCTATGCGTAAGGATGTTACCGCTAAATGTTATGGTGGTGATATCTCCCGTAAGCGTAAACTGTTGGAAAAACAGAAAGAAGGTAAGAAGCGTATGAGACAGATTGGTAACGTGGAAGTACCGCAAGAGGCGTTTCTTGCAGTACTCAAATTAGATTAATACGCGCATCAAATTTTGGGAAATAAAAGCGACCGGAGTGATCTGGTCGCTTTTTTATTATCAGGTACCTCCCGAACGTTTCAGTGCTAATATCAATACATAAAAAAAGCCGGCAGGAATTACTCCTGCCGGCTTTTAAAATATGCTTTCTCTTTAAGCCAGCTGGCCTTTAGGAGCAATTACCACTGATTTGATAGCTGACCATGCGCCAAACAGCACCACTGTAAAGAACACATTCCCCATCAGACCATTCAGGGCAAAGCTACTGAACAGATCACCTTCCTTATAGAAAGGAATGCCTGCTGCATAACAGGCGATCAGACCTGCACCTGTTTTAGGATACATATCTGTAGTCAGGAACGTTCCCAGATTTGTGATCAGGAAAAACAGTAGACCTGTACCGATAGACGACAACAACAGGGTTAATGTATTCACCTTTCTGATGCGGGTACCTATGAAGGTAATCAGCATGAATGCACCATATACGAAGAACAACTGACCCAGGTAATCACGATTAAGCGCCTGAATGCTGGTGAACAGCTGTAGGAACACGTCAGAGAGGAATAAAGACAATAATGGAATAATGTACGCCAGACGTTTGTCTTTCAGTACGATGCCGCCGAATAAAGCTGCTGCGCCAATAGCATTGAAATTCCACAGACCGGCCTGATTAGTCAGAATACGGCAGAGAGCAGACAGGAATATCAGCAGGCTGATGATCAGTATTTCCCTGATAGAATCCTTTTTCATAATGGGTTGATTATTTGCGTCAAAGATAACTGATTTTAAATAGATTGAACAGGTACGCTTGCCTTAAATATCACGGTACCTGCGTTGCTCTGAATATCGTAGGTAGTATCAAAATAGGTTACTACTGATTCGCCTTTTTTCAGGTTGATAGGCTCGCCTCCTTTTTCAGTGATGATAGCGGCGCCTTCCATTACCAACATGATTTCTGTCGCCTCACTGGTATGTTCATAGCGTTGTCCGTTCTGTATTGTAATACGGCTCACCACGAAGTCTGGCGCCGGAGAGTGGTAAATGCTTTCCAGTCCGCCTTTTACAACCTCGCCAGCCAGGATCTTCGGATGTACCGGCTCGAAACGGGTATGCTTCAGCAACTCTGGTACGTCGATGTGCTTAGGCGTCAGACCACCCCGTAAAACGTTGTCGGAGTTGGCCATCAGCTCTACATTCTGACCTTCGAGATAGGCGTGTGGAATACCCGCGTCCTGGAATACTGCCTCACCCGGATGTACTTCCATGATATTAAAGAAGTAGATAGAAAAGATGCCTCTATCCAGATTTTCCAGGCCCTGAGGGTCATTGGCAATCGCTCTGCCGGCCCAGAAAGCGGGGTCGGATTTAGCCAGTCGGTTGTTCTGGTAATCTTCCAGTACAGACGCGGCGAGCGGGCGTAACATGCTGTTCACCTCTGCCTGTGACATTTCCATTACGACCTTGTATAGACCATAGTAGCCTTCTTTCTCGAATATAGGCGCCAGCGTAGCAAATTCTTTTACGCTCTGCAGCACATTCTTCAGCTTATCCTCCGGCAGGAAACCATGTAACAGCCAGAATTCGCTGAGCGCAACCATAATCTCAGGTTTATGGTTGGCGTCTTTATAGTTACGATGAGGAGCGTTCAGGGGAATACCGGCTTCATTCTCACGGGCAAATCCTTTTTCAGCTTCTGCTTTGGTAGGATGTACCTGAATAGAAAGCATATCTTTTACATCCAGGATCTTCAGCAGATAAGGCAGTTCTCCAAACCGGTCCCAAACTTTAGGGCCAAGCACTCCTGTAGGATCAGCTTTTACCAGCTGGTCAAGTGGTGTGGACTGACCGTCAGTAGCGATAACTGATGGCGCGCTCTGGTGTGCGCCCATCCAGTATTCTGCACTTGGTTTACCATTTTCCGGAATACCTAATAAAGCAGGAATGTAGTGATATCCACCCCATGCGTAGTTCTGTACCTTGCCATCCAGCCTGAATAATTTCTTCTCGCTCATGCGTAATATTGTTTATTTTCCTGTGATTGTTAACCTGTTGTTTTCCCAAAGGGAAAGCAAAAATAGTCAAAACAATGGCATCCCATATAGCTTTGGGCAAAAAAGGAGAGTCAATCGCAGCTGACTATCTCCGTTTACATCATTATAATATTATAGCAATTAACTGGCGGTACCGCCGGAAAGAGATTGATCTCATTGCCTGGGAAGAGAACTGTCTGGTGTTCTTCGAGGTAAAGACACTGGCCAGTGACCTGTTCGGCTGGCCCGAGCAACATGTGGATGCGTCCAAGCGCCGGCATGTACAGGCCGTTGCTTCGGCATATATGGATCACATGCCGCAGTTACCGAAGATGATCAGGTTTGATGTCATTGCTATTACATTCCAGCCAAACGGTGGGCACGAATTGCTGCATATGAAAGATGCGTTTTAGGAACCAGGTAGGAATAGTAAACGCTGCGAATGGATGTGTTGTTTGGAGAAGATAGGCTTCACCCCAAATAAGAAGACGAGCTCCTTCACGTCTGAACGTGCTGGAGCTCGTCTATAATATATTGTCACTTAGCACCTGTCAGTTACTGATTTGTAACGGCTGGTTAGATTGATGCTAGCCCCAGATACCAGTGTAGTTATGTGGAGTGATCGCTTTCAGTTCTTTCTTCAATGTCGCGCTGATCTTCAGCCCGTCGATGAACTTGTGCATTGTCTTCTGTGTGATGTGCTCTCCGCCACGTGTAAGGTCTTTCAGCGCCTCGTATGGTTTAGGGAAGTTCTCGCGACGCAGCACGGTCTGAATAGCCTCGGCAACAACCGCCCAGTTATTTTCCAGATCGTTTTCCAGCTTTGCTTCATTCAGGATCAGTTTTCCCAAACCTTTCTGCACAGATTTCAATGCCAGGATAGTGTGGCCGAAAGGTACACCAATGTTACG
The DNA here is from genome assembly GCF_010093065.1 of Chitinophaga agri. Lineage (NCBI taxonomy): Bacteria > Pseudomonadati > Bacteroidota > Chitinophagia > Chitinophagales > Chitinophagaceae > Chitinophaga > Chitinophaga agri. The sequence continues at coordinate 953,754 of NZ_CP048113.1, forward strand.
GAGCACGGTAGAATCGGTCAGGTCACGCTGTAAACGGGAGATAGGCAGCTTGCTGCTCAGGTGTTCGAAGATAGCGTTAGCCATACCGAGGTTACCTTCTGCATTTTCAAAATCGATCGGGTTTACTTTATGCGGCATTGCAGAAGATCCTACTTCGCCGGCTTTGATCTTCTGTTTGAAATAGTCCATGGAGATGTATGTCCATATGTCACGGCAGAAGTCAATGAGGATCGTGTTGATACGTTTGAGTGTGTCAAACTGAGCGGAGATATTGTCGTAATGCTCGATCTGGGTGGTATACTTCATACGTTGCAACCCCAGGGTGTTGTTCACAAACTTATCGCCGAATTTTTCCCAGTTGATCTTAGGGAATGCTACGTGATGAGCGTTGAAATTACCGGTAGCGCCGCCGAATTTTGCTGCGAATGGAATATCCCCCAGCAGTTTTACCTGACCTTCCAGTCTTTCAACGAATACCTGTATCTCCTTGCCGAGAATGGTCGGAGAAGCCGGCTGACCATGTGTACGGGCCAGCATCGGGATCTTCATCCACGATTTTGCCATTTTCTTCAGGTCCAGTATCAGGTTAGCTATTGCCGGCATATATACATGTTCAACAGCCTCTTTCCAATACAGTGGAGTAGCGGTGTTGTTCACATCCTGAGAAGTCAGACCGAAGTGTACCCACTCCAGTTTTTCTTCCAGGCCGAGCGCCTTCAGCTCATTTTTAACAAAATACTCAACAGCTTTTACATCGTGGTTGGTCACCTTTTCAGTTTCCTTGATCAGCTGAGCATTCTCAATGGTAAAATCCTGGTAGATCTTACGCAGGGCAGGTACCTGAGATTTGGAGAGTGTAAATACCTTCTGCTCTGAGAGGGCGATAAAGTATTCTATCTCTACCAATACGCGGTAACGGATCAGTGCAAACTCAGAAAAATAAGGAGCCAGTTCTTCCAGTTGTCTCCGGTAGCGACCATCCAGAGGAGAAATGGCGGTTAAAGCTTGTAATTGCATAATGTTATTTGATTAGTGAGCGTTTATCACTTTTTGCCTAATTTAGCCGGCAAAATTACAGAAATTGGAACGGAAAGTAAAAGTAGCGGCAGTAAGTTATTTGAATACCAGGCCATTATTGTACGGATTCAGGGAGCACCCGGTGATGAATATGCTGGATTTAAGTGTAGATTACCCAGCTAAGATAGCACAACAACTCATTGATGGAGACGTAGATGTGGCGCTTGTCCCTGTGGCAACCATCCCAAAACTGAAAGAATATCATATCATTTCTGATTTTTGTATTGGTGCGGAAGGTCCGGTTGCGTCGGTTTGTCTTTTTAGCGAAGTTCCCCTGCACGAAATAAAACGTATCTACCTGGATTATCAGAGCCGTACTTCTGTAGCATTACTGAAAGTACTGGTACGTGAACACTGGAAATTATCAGCAGAACTGATCGAAACAACCGGCGACTATCAGGATAAGATCAAAGGTACAGATGCCGGACTAGTGATTGGCGACCGTGCATTGGAACAGCGCCATGTGTCCCCTTATATATATGACCTCGCTGAACATTGGATGCGATTTACCAGTCTGCCTTTCGTTTTTGCAGCCTGGATCAGTAATAAACCGTTGTCTCCGGAATTTATCCAGCAGTTCAATCATGCAAACAGCATCGGCTTCCATAACATCCCGGCGATCGTTGCTGAGAATCCTTATCCTTTGTACGATCTCACAACCTATTACACGCAGAATATCAGTTATCCGCTGACACCCTCCAAGCGTCAGGGTATGCAGCGGTTCCTCAGCTATCTGATGCAGTAATCAACGAGCAGGCAAGGCTTACAAAGGTGCGGATTTCCAGTATGGATCAATCTGTCATCGGCTCATGAGTAGCCTATCAAATTATACGCGCCCTGCATGCTGCCTGTCCGTCATAACGGACAGGCAGCATGCAGGGAAGTGTCTGTTCCCTATTTCCTGATTATTAATAGTTAATCCTCAGCTCCTTCCACTTTTTTTACTATATTAGTTACCCATCTGTCTGTTCACACAAATTCCAGCATCATGAAAATTGGTATCCTTGGTAGCGGCCCTGTCGGACTTACGTTAACAGAAGGACTGATAATGGCCGGTCATGAGGTGATACTTGGTACCCGTAATCCTTCCAAGGAGTCGCTTCAGCAATGGATCAAAAAGAAGGGAGGGGACCGCGTAACTGCTGCGCCTTTCAGGGAGGCGGCCTCCCAGGGAGAACTACTGGTAATTTGTACCAACTGGGCGGGCACCCAGAAAGCCATTGAAGCAGCTGGATTATGGAATTTTAAGAATAAGGTGGTAGTTGACGTTACCAATCCTCTTGATGGCAAAGGGCCTGACCAGCAGGGTAGACTTAGCTTCTCTATCGGACATACAAATTCAGCTGGTGAGCAACTACAGGCCTGGCTACCTCCAGATGCTCATGTCGTAAAAGCGCTTAGTTGCATCGGACACGAATCAATGTTCCGTTCTCACCAAGAGCAGGAAACGCCCACTATGTTCATCTGCGGAAACAAAAGAGCGGCTAAAATGGCCGTAACAGGTCTGCTGAATGAAATGGGCTGGAAAGATGTGGTGGATATGGGAACGATAGAAATGAGCCGGAATATTGAGCCGCTGAGCATCTTATGGTATGCTTATGGGTTCAGGACGGGTACCTGGAGTCATGCTTTCAAACTGTTCAAATAAAAAGACCGGGCATATAGGGGATCGCTCCATATGCCCGGCCGCCTGATATCTTTCCTGAGAACTAGATCTCTTTTACATTAATGTAGAAGTTAGGATCTACTTTAAACTTCTTGATATCTGACAGGGTAAAACCTGTTGACTGCCAGTTCCTTCCCGGATAAATGAATGAATAGCCATTATCGGTCAGCGTTACCTTTACTGGCATATTGAAGTTCTCCACGTCGGTTACCCAACGGAATTTCAGCTGACTACCCTCGAAGTGATATTCCAGTGTAGGAATAGACGTACGCGTAAGATACTGTTCAAACACCTTATTGAAGTTCATGTTAGTCTTCTGATTGAAGAATTCCTCTACCTGACGGGTAGTGACGGTCTGGTGCCAGAAGGTCTTATTCAACCCGCGCAGGATGTCGCGGAACACATAGTCGTTGTTCACAATCTGGCGAATGGTATGGATCATGTTGGCACCTTTATAATACATATCACCACTACCTTCATTATTTACCCCATAATTGCCGATGATAGGAATATCATTCCTGATATTCTTTCTGATTCCCGTGATATAGGCAAATGCCGCTTCAGGACCATACTGACATTCAGTGAATAGTGTCTCTGAGTAGTTAGTGAAGCTTTCATGTACCCACATGTCAGCGATGTCTTTCGTAGTGATATTATTGCCGAACCACTCATGGCCGCTTTCATGTACAATGATAAAGTCCCATTTCAGGCCCCAGCCGCTACCGGAAAGATCAGTGCCTTTGTAACCCATCTGGAATTTGTTTCCATAGGCAACAGCACTCTGGTGTTCCATGCCGAGGTGCGGAGACTCAACGAGTTTATAGCTGTCCTTATAGAAAGGATATTTGCCAAACCAGGACTCAAAACATTTCATCATCTCTTTCACGACGGTGAAATGTGTACGGGCAGTATCTACGTTATAATCGAGTACCCAGTAGCTAAGGTCAAGTTTTCCGCCTTCACCTGAATAGGTATCTTTGAACTCTGAATAGTGACCAATGTTCATGGCCACATCATAATTATTGATCGGATTGGCCACATACCAGGTCCATACGATATTACCATCTTTGTCAACGGCTTTTTTCTTCAAACGACCATTTGATACGTCTACGAGGTCGGGAGGTGTAGTGATGGAGATGGTCATATTATCCGGTTCGTCACTCTGATGATCTTTATTCGGCCACCATACGCTGGCCCCAAGTCCCTGACAGGCAGTAGCGATCCAGGGCCTGTTCTGATCATCTCTTTTCCAGATCAGACCACCATCCCAGGGAGCGTTCTTTGCAATGCGGGGTTTACCATGATAGGCGATAGTGATCTTTTTTAGTTTCCCTTTGACCTGTTTTTTAGCAACCAGGTCGATGAAGATCACATTGCCCTCCCTTTTATACGGGACACTTTGTTTATCCTGTGTAACACTATCAACCGCCAGCGGTTCCTGCAGGTCTATCTGCATAACACTGTCCACTTTCAGCACCTTGTAGGTGATCGTATTCGACCCTGCCAGTGTACTGTCACTGAGATTAGGTTTTACGCGCAGATCGTAGGATTTAACATCCCACCAGGCTCTTTCACGGGTGATCGTACCCCTGAGTGTGTCTTGCCGGGTAAATGTAGTTTGATGTTGGGCGCCGGCTGTTAATGCCGTAAACAAAACCAATAAAAGCATAGGAATGCCTCGCATAGAAATTCTTATTTTATGCGGAAAGGTATTAATTTTCGTGTAATAATGCCTAACGCTGAAGGTTTAATGCTTAATGGTTTATGAAGATATCCATAAGCGGCATACAACAGATGCTCAATGGCGTAAGACCCTTCGCATGTATATGAGATATTTATGTATAGTAGTTGTTGTGTTACTGGCGGCCTGTGGCACCCCGTCCTCTTCAGACAAACAGGTGTTCCGGTATAATGTCCAGGAGGGAATTGCCTCCCTAGATCCTGCCTTTGCCAAAAATCAGGCAGTTATCTGGGCGGTGAGGCAGTTATATAATACCCTGGTTGAGCCGGATGCTCAGTTAAACATACGTCCGTCCCTGGCTACCCGCTGGGATATATCTCCTGACCATAAAACATTGACCTTTCATTTAAGAACGAATGTCTATTTTCATGATAATGAGGTGTTTCCCGGAGGGAAAGGTCGCCGGTTAGTCGCCAGTGATGTGGTATATAGCCTGCGTCGTATTATGGATCCGGCAACAGCTTCGCCGGGTGCCTGGATCTTTAACGGGAAGGTAGATAAGGAGAAAGGCTTTCTGGCATTAAATGATTCCACCTTCCAGCTGTCATTGTTACAACCGTTCCACCCGATATTGGGCATCCTGAGTATGCAGTATTGCTCGATCATACCTCACGAGATAGTAGATAGATACGGAAAAGATTTCCGTAAACATCCCTGTGGCTCGGGTCCTTTCCAGTTTTCTTTCTGGGAAGAAGGGCAGGCGTTGGTCCTGCACCGTAACCCCCACTACTTTGAGAATGACAGTGCCGGACGCCCATTACCATATTTAGATGCGGTAAAGATCAGTTTCCTGGATAGTAAGGCAACCGAATTTCTGCTGTTCCGGCAGGGACAGCTGGACTTCATGAATGATATTGATGCCTCTTTTAAAGATGAAGTACTGACGAAAAAAGGTAACCTGAAAAAGGATTGGGAGGGTAAATTGGTACTGGACAAGAGTCCCTATCTGAATATCGAATACTTTGGCTTTCTGATGGATAGTACTAATTCCGCCGTAAAACATTCATCTTCAGCTATTCAGAAAGTCAGGCTGGCTATTAACTATAGCATAGACCGGACCCGGATGATCACCTATCTGCGGAATGGGATCGGCTTTCCGGCCACTGCAGGGTTTGTGCCAATGGGATTGCCTTCATTTGATACAAGCCGGGTGAAAGGGTACCGGTATGATCCCGTGAAGGCAAGGCAGCTATTGCAGGAAGCCGGATTCCCGGAAGGGAAAGGACTGCCAACAATTAAGTTGCTGTCCATACCCGTTTATGAAGATTATGCCAATTACGTGGCCAACCAGCTGCAGCAGGTAGGTATTCCTGTGCAGGTAGAGGTGATGCAGAAGGCACTTTTATTGGAGCAAACGGCTAAATCGCAGGCATTGTTTTTCAGAGGGAGCTGGATGGCCGATTATGCAGATGCGGAGAATTACCTGGCTGTCTTTTATAGTAAAAACCCTGCGCCCCCAAATTATACCCGCTATCATAATCCGGCGTTCGACCTATTATATGAACAATCACTGAGTGAGAATAACGATTCTCTCCGCTACCTGTTATATCAGCAAATGGATAAAATGGTACTGGCAGATGCCCCTGTTGTACCCCTGTTTTACGACCAGGTGATCCACCTGGTGCAACCCAACGTGGAAGGATTTACCAGCAACGCGCTGAACCTGCTGGAGCTTAGGAATGTGAGGATCCGGCCCAGGATCATTAATGAAAATTAACGGCTCGGAAGTCCGGACAAAGTTTGAAATTTGCAAAAAGCAATTGTCATGAATGGTGTCATGCATCCGTGGGAATCTCCACATTTTACGATGGGCAGTCAATATGGTTCTCCCCAGTTTAATGCCTTCACCCTGGAGGAACGGTTAGCTGCGGGGATTGTTTATCCAACCTTCATACGCCGGGATTTTTACAAGATCATGCTCTTTCAGGGAAGGGCTGTTTTCCATTTTGGTGATGAAAGTATCGCCGTAGATGGAGACACATTATTGTTTTTTAATCCGAGGGTGCCCTACACGTATGGTGACATTCCGGCTGACCTCAAAGGTTATTGTTGCGTCTTTACAGAAGCGTTCTTCCATGAGCATTTTAAGGCGAAGCTGACCGACATTCCGCTGTTCCGGCAAGGGGTTAAACCAATATTTAAGATAGATGCTAAAGTCGTTAAAGAAGTAAGTAGCTCATTTGATAAGATAATCAGTGAGTTAAATAGTGATTACGCCTACCGGTTTGAACTCATAAGCAGCTATGTAAATGAGCTGATTTATTATGCAATGAAGCTAAATCCGTTCCAGCATCCGGTGTCCGAAGGGAATGCAACTGCCCGGATCACCAGTGTGTTCTTCGAACTGCTGGAGCGGCAATTTCCGGTAGACCTTTTTTCCTCTCGTATACTCCTGCGAACTCCTAAAGACTTCGCCGAACGACTCGCCATTCACGTCAATTATTTAAACCGTGCCGTAAAAAAAGAGACAGGTAAGACGACCTCGGAACTGATCTTCGACCGACTTGTTAATGAGGCAAAAGGGATGCTGAGACATAGTAATATGAACATTGCCGAGATCAGCGACGTGCTGGGATTTGAGGACCAGGCGCACTTTAATAACTTCTTCAAAAAGCGGACGGGGCAAACTCCATCTATGTTTCGGCAGGTTTGATTTTTACAAATAACGGTTTGATAGCTACAAAATAATCATAGTAGGTAGTCCTACCTTTGTGATGTAAAAAAGAACATCATGGATAAGACAACATATAGGACACCACAAGTGCCTCTTCATTCCGGTTTTGAAGGTGCATCAACCGCGGCTGATGTGATAAAAGAAATTGACCTTTCTGGTAAAACGGCTATCGTCACCGGAGGGTATGCTGGGATCGGTGCGGAGACCACCCGGGTACTGGCGGCTGCGGGAGCCAAAGTTATTGTGCCTGCCCGTGATACCCATAAGGCGGCAGCAACGCTATCAGGTATCCAGGGAGTGACAATAGCCAAAATGGACCTGATGGACCCTGCATCAGTTGATGCGTTCGCGGCACAATTCCTGGCTGGTGGACAACCATTACACCTGCTGATTAATAGTGCAGGTATCATGGCGCCGCCCCTGACAAGAGACAGCCGTGGAATTGAGTCTCAGTTCGCTACGAATCATCTCGGACATTTTCAGCTGGCCGTCCGCCTCTGGCCGGCCCTTGTACAGGCAGCAGGAGCCAGGATCGTGGCGCTCTCTTCCTGGGGACATCGCTATTCTCCGGTGATATTCGATGACATCAGTTTCGAAAACCGGGAATATGATCCATGGAAAGCTTATGGTCAGTCAAAAACGGCCAACGTCCTGTTTGCCGTAGAGGCAGACCGGAGGGGAAAAGATGCAGGTATCCGCGCCTTCGCAGTACATCCAGGTAGTATAGTAAGTACAGATCTTACCCGCTATATGTCTGAAGATCAACTTAAAAAGATGGGTGCATTGGACCAGGACGGGAAGCCGGTAATAGACCCGGCCAGGCAGCTGAAGACAATCGAACAGGGCGCAGCCACCAGTATATGGTGCGCCGTAAGCCCTCAACTGGAGGGAAAGGGCGGTGTGTATTGTGAGAATGCAGATATCTCTCCTGTGATAGAGAGTGATGGAACACAGGGAAGTAATGACCTGAGTCTTCGGAAGGCATCCAGCGCATTCGGTGTGTTTCCGTATGCCATAGATGCGGAGAACGCGGTACGCCTCTGGGAAGTGAGTGAACAGCTGACAGGTGTAAAGTTGCAGTAATATTTACCAATACTTAAAATGAGTGAGGATTAACTGGCTAGTGACTCTACAGCCAGGAATGTGATGAATATTAGCTGGTGCTGATGGTAGTAAAGCCAGCTGATATGCATCACTATTGTTAATTATCAGTTGTTTATCATGTTAGCCCTACAAACAGTCGTCTACCTATTCTGCACTTCCTACCTGCAGTATACTCGCTGATAAGCTGTAAGATAATCCGCTGCTGGATGGAAGAGGACTGTTCAGACTGGCCGTACCAGGAGAGAAAGACGCTAAAAACAGCTTTCAGTGGTCAAAATGGTGATAAGATTGGCCCCAAATTAAGGAGTTACACAATTTTAACATTTCCTAAACACCGCTTCTGTGGCTATCTCACCGCCGGTATAGTCCGTCTCAGTGCTTGATAAGTAATTATTTATAAGGGTTCCCGCTCATTTTAATATAACTTTGACCACTTATTCATTTACGTTTAAAGCGAGATAATGACTGCGATTCTGATATTCTTTTTTTCCCACTGGTTTTTGTCATTGTTCTTTCACACCTTTTTCCTGCATAGATATGCATCCCATCAGATGTATACTACGAGTAAAGGCTGGGAGAGAGTATTTTACTTCTGTACCTGGTTCTTCCAGGGCACATCTTATTTAGTACCAAGAGCTTATGGTTCTATGCACCGCATGCACCATGAGTTTAGCGATACAGAACATGATCCGCACTCTCCTCACTTTTTCAAGGACGTCTGGTCAATGATGTGGCAGACACGTAAACTATATAATGACATCTATGAAGGTAAAACCGTTGTGGATGAGAAATTTACAAAGAATCCTCCGCTGCCGGTTTGGGATGCTATGGACCGTTTCGGCGACCATATTATCACCCGTCTGGCATGGGCCGCGGTTTATATTGGTTTCTATGTAGCATTCGCACCAGCCTGGTACTGGTATCTGCTGTTACCCGTGCATTTCCTGATCGGGCCTGTACAGGGAGCTGTGGTAAACTGGTGTGGTCATAAGTATGGTTACCGGAATTTCGAGAATGGTGACAAATCCCGCAATACCAGCCCATGGGGCATCTTGCTGCTGGGAGAGCTGTTCCAGAACAACCACCACAAACACGGTGATAGCCCGAATTTTGCAAAGAAATGGTTTGAACTTGATCCTACCTATCCGGTAATGAAGTTTTTTAACTTCATCGGTATCATCAAACTGAAAAAGCCGGAAGCTAAGGTGGTGAACCTGAAGGCGGCTGCATAAATAAGATAGTAAGTAGAATAGATAGATACACATCAGGCCATCAGTTACAGTCGGAAGACCGTGATTGATGGCCTGGGTGTTTTTAGGAAGTATAGCATCCTAGAATTTCCTGAAGTAGCCGAAAGTCGCCATCTGCAGCATGGGTTTGTCACCGCTGGTGTCGCCATAGGCATAAATGTCTCCAAAAGCGGGCAGATCATATTTTTCACGGATGCGGCGTACCTTCTCTTCTCCGTTGCAATTGATGCCGTTGATCCTGCCAGTCACTCTTGCATCCCTGATCTCCAGTTGTGTACCGATACATTCAATACCGATACAGTCCGCCCAGGGTTTTACCCATTCCTGAGCGGAAGCAGTTACTACCACGACGCGGTGCCCTTTGGATATATGCTGTTTGATTTCCTGTTCAGCAGTTTCCCGGATCAGGCCAGGCAGTTTGTCCCGACAGAACGCGGCGCATTTATCCCGGAACTCATCCACAGGCATATTGCGGAAAAAATATTGTAACACGATCTCCTTCGCCTTTTGTTTTGAGATCAGCTTACATTTCATCATTACCAGTGCAGGCGCCAGCAACGCCAAACCAGCATATAGTGCTGCGTCTCCCTTCTGAAAGCGGATGATCTCAAACAGGGTATCCCGCCGGGTGATCGTCCCGTCAAAGTCAAAGAAGGCAATAGCAGGCTTCATAATTTCAGCTTTTTGAACATGAACTCAGGTATCGATTTGATAATGAGCATAATGTACCGCCAGAACCACCTCGTATAGATCTGATTCTTTTTTGCTTTGACGGCCCGGTAAATGTCCCTTGCGACATCCTGCGGCTGCGCAGTTAGCAGTGGGGGAAGTTTGAGGTTTTCCGTCATCCGGGTATACACGAATCCTGGTTGTACACTGAGCACATGTACACCTTTGTGGAACAGGCGGTTGCGGAGACCGCTGAGGTAAGCAGTAAAGCCAGCCTTCGCACTACCATACAGATAGTTGCTCTGCCGGCCGCGCTCTCCGGCTACCGAGCTGATACCTACAATGGTACCAGTACCACGGGTGGCATAGTCTTCTGCGACAATATTTAAAATGGAAACGGCGCCTGTGTAGTTCGTATGTAGAATACGGCTGGCTTCATTCCAGTCAGCCTGCCCTTTTTCCTGTGATCCGAGGTAGCCGAATACGGCTATTGTAATATCGGGTTTTACAGTCAGGGCGTTATAAAAAGCGGGGTGGCTGTTAAAATCAGTAGCATCGAAGGCATAGGTACTGGACTCCACGCCGTAGCGGATACGGAGGTCCTGCTCCAGTGGGGACAGGGATGCCTTGTTACGGGCTGCCAGTTGAATATCATATTTGTTACCGGCGAACTCACGGGCGATGGCAACAGCCATGTCTGACCCGGCTCCCAGAATAAGAACAGTAGGCATATATTTGAAATCGGTATTTTAAGGTAGTTGCGTTATTGCGTCAGCAGTAATCTGTCAGACTGTACTGAACGGAATAGCTTTTTACCGTTGTATTTTTTAATGATCTCGGCAAACTTTTGTGCATTGGGGTAGCTTTGCCAGAATACTTCCTGCTTCATGCGGGCATCTTTTGAGAGATAGAGGCGTCCGCCATATTGCAGCACAATTTCGTCCAGCTGGTCAAGGAATTCGAACAGTCCTTTACGTACCGGAAAGTCAAGGGCTAACGTATAGCCTTCCATCGGGAAGGAGATCAGGCTATCCTGTTTACCAAATACTTTCAGTACGGCCAGGAAAGAGCCCAGCCCTGCATCACTGATCTTTTTGAGGATAGCGACAAGACCTTCCTTCTTTTCAAGCGGGAGCACGAATTGATACTGAACAAAACCTGCTTTGCCATAACCACGGTTCCAGTGCAGAATGGCGTCCAGCGGATAGAAGAATGGCTCGTAAGGAATCACGTTGTTAATCTCCCTTTTGGTATTCTTCAGGTAGTACAGCCAGTTAAACGCCTTAACAGTCAGTGTATTAAGTGTGAAAGAGGGAAGATTGAACGGCATGGACAGTTTACGTTTGGCCGTCAGGTGTAAGGGCGCTTTACGTTGCTGTTCATTCAGCTCCCCGGGGGTAGCATGTTCACCTACTATGAGGATGCCACGGCCGAAGGAATCGCCTTTCTGCAGGCAGTCGATCCACGCCATGGAATATGTGTAATCTTTGTATTCTTCAAACAGGCGGATCAGATCTTCCAGGTTCTTCGCCTTGATCTGTTTCTGACGGATGTACGCAGTATCGATCTTTTTCAGACCAAACTTCACCCGGGTAATAATACCGGTCAGCCCCATGCCACCGCAGGTTGCCCAAAACAGATCCGGCTCTTTTTCGGCGGAGCAGGTGACTGTATCCTGATTGCCTGTGATAACGTCCATCTCTATAATATGTCCTGAGAATGAGCCGTCCACGTGATGGTTTTTACCGTGTACGTCAGACGCTACTGCACCACCTACGGTAATGAATTTCGTACCGGGTGTAACCGGCAGGAACCATCCTTTGGGAACTATAATATCGAGGATCTGATCGAGTGTGATACCCGACTGACATTCGAAGACGCCATTCGTAGTATCAAAAGCCAGCACCTTATCGTATTTAAGGGTGGATACACTGTATTGTGCCAGTGAAGCATCGCCGTAACACCGACCGTTTCCACGGGCGATAACAGCTGAATGGGAGGATATAAAATCCTGTACTTGTTCGTCCTGCGAAAACGTTGACTCATCGCAGGCGATAGCGGGGTAGTTCCCCCAGTTAGCTAACCGTTTTTCCATTACTCAAAAAAACTTTTGTTAGTGGGTAAATAAATAATCACATAAAAACTCAGCACCCACAGGAGTATGGTTAATTGAATGAAACGGTCTTTGTATAGGATTTTGGTTGGAGAACCTGTATTATTCTCCACATATGTTATTTGCAAATATCGTAATAATCCACCAATTACAAAAAGACATGTATAATATAAGCGGTAGGTATGGAAGTTAGACATGGTCTCAGGCGCCATTGTATACATCAGATAGGACACAATGATCACCGCCGATACCAATGCCAGCATTACATTTAAAAAATCCATATTGTATCCTTTGGACGCTTTGCGCATGTCTTTTCCGGATTGTGTTTTGATCAGCACATCATCCCTGCGTTTAGCAATGGCCATAAATAATGCCAGGAGGAATACCATGATCATCAGCCATTCGGATACGGCGAGATCCGCAGCTACACCTCCTGCTTTTACCCTCAGTACAAAGCCAGTGGACAGGATCAGTATATCCAGGATGGAAATATTTTTCAATCCCATCGAGTATAAAAGATTAATCACAAAATAAATACCCAGTACAAACGCAAACTTGGGCTTAACGTAATATGCGAGGAGTGCACCAATGGCGAGGCACAACACAAAAAATACCAGTGCTGCCGGTTTAGACACTGCACCTGAGGCAATAGGCCGTTTACATTTTACCGGGTGTATCCGGTCTGCCTCTACGTCTTTATAATCATTAATAATGTAAATACTGCTGGCAATGAGGCTAAATGCAAAGAACCCGATCAGTAACTCAATGACCTTGGAGAAAATGAATATTTCGCCCGCAAAGAAAAGTGGGATATACAAGAACAGATTTTTCGCCCAATGAGAGGGTCTTAATAATTTTAAATATTGCACGGGGATATAACTTATAGTTGACGCCAAGATACGGACTGATTATGGAACAACAATGCTAAAAAATGCTTATTTCGGGTAAATTCTACTATTTTTGGGCCCGTTCATGTTCATTTATACTCGTTTTCACCATTTTATTATCCCCGTTTATGCCGTCGACTTACGCTCCGTTCAGCCGGAAAGGTGCTTTTATTACGGAATTATTGATTATTGTTGGTCTGGCCCTGGTGCCTTTGTTTGTAACGTTTCCCTACAGGGTGAATATCTTTCTTTCCTGGGAAGGCGCTTACAGGATTTCTCAGGGGCAGCTACCTTACAAGGATTTTGGCCTGCCGCTGGGGTATGGTTTCTGGCTGATGCCTGCATTGTTCTTTAAATTATTTGGCGCCCAGCTCATTTCACTGGTGAAGGCACAGGTGTTTATGAACATCCTGGCAGGATTATCATTCCGTTCCATTCTGAAAAGTTTGAATGTAAAACCTGCGATCAGGGTATTGTCTGTATTACTGTTCGTGCTTTCGTATTCGTTCTTCAATTTCTGGCCCTGGTATAATCAGACGGTTATTGTCTACGAGTTGGTCGGACTCGCATTCCTCTTCCGCTTCCTGACGGGACCAGCAGGTAAAGTACGTTATGTGTTCCTTTTTCTGTCTGCCGCCTTTACATTCCTGTCTTTCTTTACCAAACAGGATGGTGGTGGACTCGCATTGTTGCTGTCCCTTGCCTTGCTGGGATATCATGCGCTGGAAGGGAAACGCTGGCTGGATGTGCCGGTTTTTCTCGCCTTTTATGGACTGGTCGCTGCAGCTGTCATTGTGCCGTTGCTGCCTTACGGTTTTGGCTATTGGTTCAATCATGGTCAGGCACCGCACAACTCACGTTTATCATTATATGACATCCTTTCTGAGGTGATGGGTGCTTCCCAATGGATCAAATTCTACTTTGTGATGGTGGTAATCTGCCTCATACCGGCATTCCGCAACTGGAAAGCTTTCTGGAAGAAACGAGAGGCAATGCTGTTCACCCTGCTGACGTTGGGAATACTAGTGGAAGCCGCTATTTTCCAGGTCACGAGTTATACTCCGCCGGACAATAATATATTCTTCCATGCTTTTGCCTTTGCATTTATTGCCAGCCGCTTACAGGACCAGCTGGAACTAAAGATCGAGCGTTGGCCTTCTTTCGGTCTGGCAGCCGCGTTGGTTTTATTGTGGTGGTCCGGGTCTTTCTGGAAATACCTGGACAGAATTGTAGCACGTGTCGTTCCACATGAGCAGGTGATCGCAGGTAAAGGAAATGTCGCAGTTGCTGATAGCAGTAATTATGCGATCTACAATCCACAGGTAAGTAAGACGGGAGAGAATGTCGTGTCCCGGAATAACTTCATGCTGAATACCGATACTACCGATGTGCCTGTAGAGAAATGGATCTTCTCCGATCTCTGGGCTTTTCACAAAATCTATATGCCACCTTCAACAGTCGAGGGCATGAAACGGTTGATGGCGATGCCTGTTGTGAAGGAGAAGAAAGGGACGCTTAAGCTGCTGAATATGACGGAATTAACACCGCTAGCGCAGGCGATGCCCTATAAGCTGGAGACAGGTAGTGACTACCCTTTATGGTATCACCTGGGTGTAGGCATGTTCAACAAACAGCTGGAGATGTTCAGCAATAAGGTGAAAAACCATTACTTTGACGTCGTGTTATACGAATATGCGCCGGGTAATAACAACTTCTTCCCGTTCGCGTTAAGGTATGAGCTGCAACAGCATTACCGTAAAGTAGATGAATTCCTGGCGCCCCGTCGCCCGACGAATGCCATCATTGAGGTGTTCGTAGCTGAATAGGGACGTCGTTAACGACTGATACTATGCCCAATAAACCGGATACTACAAAGCTCTGGACATTCTTATTTGCAGTCTATATTATTTGGGGATCTACCTATCTGGGGATGAAAATCGCCACGGAGGTAGTTCCCCCTTTTTTATTATCAGCCTTTCGTTTCCTCGTAGCAGGGACCATCATGGTTTGTATAGGCTGGCGAAGCGAAAAGCAACTGCCTACCCGGAAACAGTTTTTGTCAGCCGCCTTCGTGGGACTGATGCTGATCGGAATCGGTAATTCAACTACTGCATTGGCGGTGCATTACATGCCATCCGGACTAGTGGCTTTAATCGTAGCCGCCATACCGGTATGGTTTATAGGTCTGGACTGGGCCTTTTTCAGTAAGCAGCGGCCCACACTGATGACGGTGACGGGTATTCTGATCGGTCTGGCGGGCCTGTTCCTGTTATTCAATCCTTTTTCGGCTGACCATAGCAGGGACTATCCATTATGGCCGCTGGTAGTGCTGGCTGCTGGAATGGCTTGCTGGACGCTGGGCTCATTATCAGTTCCCAGACTGTCTATGCCGGCACCTATGACATCGGCAGGTTTGCAGATGCTAACAGGGGCAGTATTTTGTTTTTTAGTCAGCAGTGTAACGGAGGATGACGCCTGGAGCACATTGCATCACCTAAGTACCAGAACGATCAGTGCTTACCTCTACCTGGTCTTTATGGGCTCGCTGGTGGGCTTTACTTCTTATAGCTGGCTGACGCGTAACGCGCCACCACGGCTATTATCGACCTACGCATATGTAAACCCGGTAGTAGCACTGTTCCTGGGATGGGCGATCGGGCACGAAAGTTTGTCTGCAAGAACACTGACCGCCTGTGCGATCGTTATTGGTGGGGTGATATTGATGACGCTAGGCAAAAGGAAAGTGCAGGATAATAAAAAATGACTTCCTGTTATGAACGGTTCGGATTTACGGACTTACATGTGTCCAACTCAGTGCATGATGGCGAAGTCTGGCATGATGTGACGCTGAAGTCGTGACATCGCTGCCCCAATAAAGATATGACTGTCAGCCTCTTCCTATGATGACTGTGGACTAATTTATTTAGTGAATGCTAAAATATTTAGTAATTTAGTTCCACAGTTGATTGTTATGGAAAGGATACAGGAGAAACTTGCAATTCTGGCAGATGCGGCAAAATACGATGCCTCCTGCGCTTCTAGTGGTAGCAACCGGAAAAATGAGTCCAAAGGGCTGGGGAATGCTCATCCGGGAATGGGCATCTGTCACTCTTATACGGCAGATGGTCGCTGCGTATCATTACTAAAGATATTACTGACAAATGTTTGCATATATGACTGTGCTTATTGCGTGTCCCGCAGAAGTAATGATATTAAGCGGGCGGCATTTACAGTGCAGGAAGTGGTTGACCTTACAATTAATTTCTACCGCAGGAATTATATAGAAGGGTTGTTTCTGAGTTCCGGTATTTTCAAGGATCCGGATTACACAATGGAGCGGTTGGTGAGAGTTGCCAGGAAGCTCCGGACTGAGCATAATTTCAATGGGTATATACATTTAAAGGCTATTCCGGGTGCGAGCGATGAGCTGATGCAGGAAGCGGGGCTGTATGCAGACCGGCTGAGTGTCAATCTTGAGCTACCGACAGAAGCCGGGTTGAAGTTACTGGCGCCGGAAAAGAACCGGCCTGCTATGGTCAAACCCATTCGTTTCCTACAGAGTGAAATTATCCGCCTGGAAGATGAACGTAAGGTATTAAAGACGGTGCCTACCTTTATGCCTGCCGGACAAAGTACGCAGGTGATAGTAGGAGCGGCCGGAGAATCTGATATGGAGATCATGCACCTGGCTTCCCGGTTTTATAAACAGTTTCAACTGAAGCGGGTGTACTATTCCGGCTATGTACCTATCAGCAATGATACGAGATTACCGGCTTTGCATAGTCAGGTGCCGCTGATGCGGGAAAACCGGCTGTATCAGGCAGACTGGCTACTGCGCTTCTATGGGTTTGAGCCGCATGAGTTATTGAACGAAGGACATCCGAACCTCGATACGGACGTTGACCCTAAATTGTCCTGGGCGTTGCGCAATCTTAACAGCTTCCCAGTGGATATTAATAAGGCCGATAAAATGCTGATTGCCAGGGTGCCCGGCATTGGTATGGAAAGTGTACGTAAAATCTGTTCCGCCCGTATGCACGGTCAGTTAGGCTGGGATCAGCTGAAGCAAATGGGTGTACAATTAAATAAAGCCAGATACTTTATTACCTGTAAAGCCGGTGCACTCGAAAGACGGGACCTGACATCAGAACAGATACGTCAGCAACTGCTGGCACAATCTCACAGTAAATGGATAAAGGCGCATAGTCCGCAGTTACAGCTATTTTAAAGAGACAGCGGAGAACAATGAATGATACACAGTTATATGCATCTATGCTATGAATTTCCTCAATGACTATCGTCTGAAAGGGAATCCTGACAATCAGGAATGATCACCTGCTGACGATAGATTAAATGTTACTAAAATGACTACGTGGTTGTATGATGGAAGTTTTGATGGCTTCCTTTCTGCTGTATTTGATTTATACTGGCAGAAGAAAACGGATGTGACTATCCGCAAGGAACAGGATCATGTCAAAGGGTTGTTTGAAAATGTCATCTTTATGCCGACAATAATGGCGAATGCCGACAGGGTGTGGGCCGGGCTCAGTAAGAAGCTAACGGAAGAGAGTCTGCAGCAGCTCTTTTGTTGTTACCTGTCAGAACTACCCGGGGAGGAAGATCATATGGTGGGATTTATCAGGCATGTATTTGCCGGTGGAGAGGGGGTTACCGGTGATTTCGGGAATAAATATGTGCTGCATGTTGCCCAGCTTGCGCGAAAGGTACACCGGGAAAAGCACCGGATGGAAGCTTTTGTACGTTTTCAACTCACAAAGGATCAGATCTATTATTCACTGGTATCACCGGATTACAACGTACTGCCATTGATCGCCAGGCACTTTAAGGAACGTTATGCTGACCAGTACTGGATCATTTATGATGAACGCAGAAGGTATGGGATCTATTATAATCTGGACAAAGTAGAAACGATAAGATTGCAGTTCAACGCTGAATATGATCCACATTATCATACCACAGGAAATGTGTGGGCGCCGGAGGAGGAACTATATCAGCGGTTATGGAATACCTATTTCAAAGAGGCAAATATTGCGGGCAGAAGAAATCCCAGGTTACAGTTACAGCATATGCCTAGGCGGTATTGGAAATACCTGACAGAGATGCGGTTAGGTTGAGTTGAACGAGATCGGGCTGTTTAAAAAGTCTATTGCTCACATGGTACAACGCTTACAAATAATAATAACCGGCTTATTAAGATAAGTCCTTATACCCTTCGTTAATCTCTCCCAACCGGAACTGATTGACCAGATGATGTGCAAGCCTCGTAGGTTCAGGAATACGGTAGCGCCCTATACACTGGGTAACTATATCTAATGCGCTTTCTACGTCCATCTGATGCCCAGGAGAGACGAACACGGATTTTACGGCATTCTTTGTTCGCAGGACGGCGCCGACGGCCTCATTTTTAAATATCAGAGGAGAATGACTACCCTGAGCAGGCGCGGGCTCCTCATATTGACCACAAAGTACCTTTTTTGCACAACCGATAGTAGGCGCATTCGCTAACACACCGAAGTGGCTCGCAACGCCCATTCGTCTCGGATGCGCGATGCCATGTCCGTCTACTACCAGCAGGTCAGGCTTTAGGGGCAATTGTTCCCAGGCATCCATTAACGCAGGAACTTCACGGAAAGCCAGGTAACCAGGTACATAGGGGAAGTGTACCTCTTTCTTTACGAGCGAATAGCCGATAGGTGTTAACTCCGGAAAACGTAACAGGATAATGCCTGCATAGACGGTTGTACTGAATTTGTTAAAAGATATATCGGTGCCAGCAATGACATTTACTGGGCAGGTACGTGGCTGTATCAGGATCTTCTCCCGGAGATTGTTTTGAATCTCAGTAGCAGCTGTAACTTTCAGATTGTCATAATTTACGTATTCCATGATTTGACTGTCGGACTCTCCGGGACGATTCAAATTTCGTTCCGAAGGTAAGGAAGTAGTGCAGTCATAAGGCAGAAGATCCGGCGTCATCAGCAGGCATAAGATGATGGTTATACATGACGAAGACCGGGGGCTGTCTACTGCCGGACGTCTACAGCATACAAGAAGCACAGGCAGTCTTCAGTACTATCCTGTGCGCCTGCTGATATTGCTCAGTCTAATACCACAGCGGATGTAGAGAGAAAAGTCCGCTTCATTTGGCACGGAATTGGTGCTATATTTATCAGAACAATTTCTCTTTTTTAGCCTAGGGGAGGCTACAAATCGTAACCTGAGATGAAACCCCTCTTACATTTTAACTGGGTAATGCCAGCATAGAAAATAGGAAAGAGAAATTTTAAGGAGTCCCGGCTTTCATGCCGGGATTTTTTTACCCCCGCCTGTAGAGGAGGCTTTTGCTTGTTGGCATTGCGTATGGCAAGGGTGTTCCTTCAAAAGATCAATTTGCAGCGCGCCTTTCAGTCAAAGAATGAGCGGAGGCGACATAAGATTACAGCAGATGCTTTACTGGACTTCCCAACCAGCCTGATAATCAGTTGGTCAGGTATGAGAGGGATCGTCTCACTGGCGATAGCGATTGGGCTGCCGGTTACGCTTGAAAGCGGCGCGCCATTCCCACTACGTAATGAGATCATCTTTATATCAGTGGCTGTTGTGTTGTTTACATTGCTTGGACAGGGGCTCACCTTACCCTGGATCGTAAAGCAGCTGAAGCGGCATAAATCTTAGAACAAACTTAACTGATCACCCTCTTTCTTCTTCGGGGGCTGTGCCTTTCCCATCACTGTCTGTCCGCCGTATCGCCACGAGTTATCTCTTTCCTGTTGAATGAGATCTTCCAGCCGGGCATTCGGAATAAAATCCTTTTCCACCTGCTGTGACAACTGCGAGAGCTTACGGATGGCGTCCTGTTTATCGGACTGACCGATCTTAGCTTTGTTAACGGCATCTTTCAATACGCTGATCGTCTCATCATACACATTGACAGGAACAGGGAAGGGATGCCCATCTTTTCCGCCATGTGCAAAAGAGAATCGCGCCGGATCGGTAAACCGGGAGGGGGTACCATGTATCACTTCGCTGACCAGCGTAAGCGACTGTAAGGTACGGGGGCCTACACCCTCCAGCAGCAACAGCGATTCGAAGTCGTGCAGCTGACGCTCATGGGCTACAGCCAGCACACTTCCCAGTCTTTTGAGGTCTACATCTTTTGCCTTCACATCATGATGACCGGGCATGATCAGGTTCCTGATCTCTGGCAGCAGGTGGGCCGGTTTTTCCTTCACCAGTTCCAGCATGCCGGTTTTGGTCGCAGTTGCTTCCGGGTCGGTAAGGTTGAGAATAAGTCCCTGGTTCTTCCCGTATATAAATGTATGCGGCGCTTCTGTATAGGCTTTAAATGCGGCAGAATGCCAGTGATAACGACGGGCCATGCTACTGGCATCGTTCATTCCCTGTTGGACGATGGCCCATTCGCCTTCGTCGGATACGATGAAAGTGTGCAGATATAGCTGAAATCCATCCTGGATAGCCGTATTATCTACCTTGGCAGCCAGTTTACTGCTACGTACAAGTTCCTGCCCGGGAAGGCCGGTACGCTCCGCAATGGCCAACAGTTCCGCCGGCGTCTGACGCGAATGCTTACCCTTTCCTCCACAGATATAGATACCCAGTTCCTGTGCCCTGGGATTCAAAGCTTTCTTTAACGCGCCCAGTACGCTTGTAGTGATACCCGAGGAATGCCAGTCCATCCCCAGCACGCATCCCAATGCCTGGAACCAGCAGGGATCACTGAGTTTCCGGATCACTTCCGCCTTTCCATAATCGGCAGCGATGGTTTCAATGATAGCACCTCCCAGCAGGCTCATTCTCTGCGCCAGCCATGGTGGTACGTGACCATAATGTAAAGGTAGATCTGCATGTCCTCCCCGCATATACTGTTCCTATTTCTCTTTCTAAAGTGGGTTTGCCTGAACGGTGAAATGATGAATGTTCTTATCCGCCATCAGTAAGTCAGTAAGGGCAGTGATCGCCTCTGGTTTACCGTTTACCTCATATTTCTCCTCTATAAGTGCATCCTCTCTTTTCTGTATCAGCAATTTATAGTTCAATTCAAGCTGTTTGAATCTACCTGTGATCTCCTCAGGTTTGTATTTGTCTACCGGGTAGCTGATGGTGTAGGTACGTTTCTCTCTCCATCGTCCGATATTCGTTTCAAGCGCTTTTAGTCCCAGTAGTAACCCCAATACGATCACCAGGGAGAACGCTGCCAGCACGAAATCACTCATACCGATGGCGATGCCTAACGCGGAAGCGATCCATATTGTGGCAGCTGTGGTGATCCCGTCTATTGTAAAGTCACCTTTGAAAATAACGCCAGCGCCTATAAATCCGACGCCTGTGAGTATGTTTGACGCCACACGGTCGGGGCTACCCGGATATCCCAGTTCAACTGACAGGATCGTGAACAGGGTACTGCCCAGACAGATCAGGGTCAATGTACGCATACCCGCTGCCTTATGCCGGTATTCCCGTTCAAGACCAAGCAATCCGCCTATAACGACCGCGACTATTACTTTAAGTAGCTGATGCTGTTCAATATTTTGAAATAGAGACGCTTCCATAAACCTATTCAAATACAAATGTAAGCCTTGGCATAATTCTTTAGGCATAATGCAGAAATCATACTTCTGATACTTTTCATTGTTAAACCTGGATAAATTTAAGTTAATCATGAGAACGCAAACGAACGACCTCGGTAATAAAGCAATAACCCTTCGTCTGGCACTCTGTAAAATTGGTATCACTACTTGTCTCGCTATTATTCTGAGCATCTTCCTGTTTGCTTGCGGCAGTTCGAGAGAAAGTGGCAACACAACGGACAGTTCAACAATTATCCAGTCAGATACTTCCAGTACAGTAGACACTATGAACAGATCCATGGATACTTCTTCCGTAAGACCTGATTCTACGTCGATTAAGTAACGTTGTGTGGTCGATTGTCGACTATCGTCTACTATTTGTAGAAAAAAATACAGAGATGTATATGTGATAACTTATATCTGTTAACTCAAAAAGGGCTTATGAAAAATACGTTAAAAAATAATCAGCTGTTGTTCGCATTTATGATCGCCGGAGGTACTTTCCTGGCAGCTTGTGGAAATGGTACAGGCACCCATTCTGATACGACTACTGTAGGAGGAGTGGAAAATGGCACTGTAACGCCCGACACAGCTCCATCGGCAGAAATACCACCAGGAGCGATCAACCCCGGGGAAGATTCTTCCCGCTATGGGACAGGAACTGCAGATTCCAGTAAGAACAGACAGCAATAAGGTCAGTTACGGGAACAGTCAGCGAATACAAATGTAGTTACCATCAGGTAACGACTGCATAAGTGGTTTTTGGGAGATGGTCATTGTCTTCAGGCCCCTTAAAATTAATTAAACGACGCAGATTGGCTATTTAAGTCGTTGTAAACCAGATTGTATAACAAAACAGTCCTTGTATTCGTATCTGTACTGCGGCTTTTCAGTACGCAGTGTGACATCCGCAGGGATGTACATTCGTAATTGACTATCGTCTTGGAACAAAGGAGGTCTTTATGGCCTCCTTTATTTATTTTCGTCAGCTTAAAATATTTTACCTTTCCACCCCGTCATAACCTATACAACTTGTTTATTCCTCCACTGGAAATGTTCACAAACTGATGCAAGAAGATAGCACACCACAGAAAAAGCCTTTACGTGCAGCGGCTCTAAAACGCACACTCAGATTATATAAATATGTTAAACCGTATTGGCCGGCATTCAGTCTGGGGATCCTGTTCCTCTTTGTGTCAAGTGCCGCCAATCTCGCCTTTCCAAAGCTGCTTGGGGAACTGGTTGATGCCGCTGGTGGACATCGTGTGACGACTGATCCACACCGTATCAATCAGATCGGGTTACTACTGGCGGCAATCCTCATTGCCCAGGGAATTTTCGGCTATTTGCGGATAATGTTATTTGTTAATGTAACGGAGCGTTCACTGGCTTCCTTACGTCAGCATATTTATAACCATCTCATCAAACTGCCGATGCGCTTCTTTCTGAGCAGGCGTGTCGGGGAACTGGGTAGCCGGATCTCTTCGGATATTTCCCTGTTACAGGAAACATTTACTACAACGGTCGCTGAATTCATCAGGCAGATCATCATTATCGTTGGTGGTATTGTGCTGCTGTTACATACTTCTGTACAACTCACTTTGCTGATGCTGGCTACCTTGCCGGTGATCATGGTGATTGCCTATTTCTTCGGACGCTTCGTAAGACGGTATTCCAAGCTGGCGCAAAGTCAGGTGGCAGAAGCCAATACAATCGTTGAAGAAACCCTGCAGGGCGTGTTGAACGTCAAGGCCTTTGCTAACGAATTTTTCGAAATGAAAAGATACCGTCAGAAGATCCAGGAGGTCGCTGCAACAGGTATGAAGACCGGAAAGTTCCGCGGCGCTTTTGCTGCCAGTATGATTGTCGGGATCTTCGGCGCCATGATAGGCGTGATCTGGAGGGGCGCCTTACTGATCGCTGAAGGAAAAATGGACCCGGGCATGCTGCTGTCATTTGTGCTGTACTCCAGTTTCATTGGCGGCTCTGTGGCCGGTCTGGCAGAAGTGTATACCAGTATTCAGAAGAGTATTGGTGCGACGGAGCATCTGCTGGAGATACTTGATGAACCGGCAGAGCCGATAGCAGAAACGGCTGTTGTCGCACCACAGGATCACCTCACCGGGCAGCTTTCCTTCAGCAATGTGTCTTTCCATTATCCTACCAGGGAAGATCAGCAGGTGTTACAACATGTCTCATTTGATATAGCGCCTGACCAGCAGGTAGCACTGGTCGGACCCAGTGGCGCCGGAAAAAGCACGGTCGTGTCCTTACTGTTGCGCTTATATGATCCGCAGTCGGGAACAGTACGCTTTAACGGAAAAGATGCTACGTCGTTTCCGCTTTCCGCGTTGCGGAGTCAGATGGCGATCGTTCCACAGGACGTTTTCCTCTTTGGGGGCACCATCCGCGATAACATCGCTTACGGTAAACCGGAGGCAACCACCGAAGAGATCCGGGAAGCCGCACAAAAGGCAAACGCCTGGGAGTTCATAGCGCGCTTCCCCGATGGACTGGATACCGTCGTTGGGGAAAGGGGTATTCAGTTATCCGGCGGACAACGGCAGCGTATTGCTATTGCCAGAGCTGTCCTGAAAAATCCCCGCATACTTATCCTCGATGAGGCTACCTCCGCACTTGACTCTGAATCAGAACGACTGGTGCAGGATGCGTTGGAAAAGCTCATGGAGGGCCGGACCTCTATAGTGATCGCACACCGTTTAAGCACGGTGCGCCAGGCAGATAAGATCATTGTGCTGGACAAAGGGCAGCTGGTGGAAGAAGGTACGCACCAGGAACTGATCCTCATGGAGGGTGGTTTGTATAAAAGTCTGAGTGACATGCAGTTCTCGCATTAGTGGTGCATTAAATATGCATTAACAGGGTGTATTCCCTGGAAGGCCATTCCAATATTCCCGGGCGGGAATCTGGAATGGCCTTTCTTAATTGTACCATTCAGGGAATGGGCTAAAAAACAGGACCTGATAACCTTACTAACAGGGCACGGACAGGTCACTTAAAGGGCACCTCAAGGGCACTTCAATATCCAAGGGATATTGAAGTGCCCTTGAGGTGCCCTTTAAGTGACCTATTGGTGATACCTTCGTGTAAAGATCAGACCGATAGCAGCAAGGTGTTTGTCTGCTATCAGGCAGCAGGAACAAGCGTAAACAGCAACGCCTTCAGTTCTTGCGAACCGAAGGCGTTTTATATGAAATTATAACGGCAGGTCAGGCCTACATGTAAGGTCTCATTTCCTCCTCAATGTTCTGTCTGAGCGCCATTAGCTTTTTAGCATAGTTCTCCATTTCGATGGCTGCCTGCGTTTCGGGCACCCATTTAGGCACCGGAACCGTTTTGCCATTATCATCCACCGCAGCGAACACCATTACGCAGTGGGTGGTTTTGATCCTGTCCTTACGACGCGGATTACCCGCCTGCACATTGATCGCAATATGCATACTGGACGTACCCGTGTAGATAACAGTAGCCGTTATTTCCACCATATCTCCAATGGAGATAGGCTTGAAGAAACGGATACCACCCACATAGACTGTTACGCAGTATTCACCGCTCCAGTTGGCCGCACAGGCGTAACCTGCCTGGTCAATCCATTTCATTACGGCGCCCCCATGCACTTTACCTCCAAAGTTTACGTCAGACGGTTCTGCAAGAAAGCGGAGCGTGACGGTGTTGCTGATAGCATCGATCATAAGTATTCGGTTTTGGACAGGTAAAATTAAAATTCTTCTTTGTTTTCCTGTCCTTCTTCTTTTTTACCGCCTTTACGCTTAAACAACTGTGTATCCATTTTACCGAAACGATAAGACACGTTCAGTCGCAGTTCGCGGGTAGCACGCTTGCGGTATCTTTCCTGCTCAGAGAAGGCCGTGTTGGTGTAAGACAGGTTACGGTCGGTATTGAAGATATCGTTCAACGCCAGAGACACCACCAGGTTCCTCTTCTTCAGGAACTCCTTACGCAGCGCTATATCAGCAGAGTATTGTGCCGCTCTTTCCCCCTGTGGAAGGATCTGTTTGGACTCGTAGTTACCAGTTACCTGCAGCGAGGTATTCCATCCCAGTTTGGTATTACTGTTCACTTTACCAAACCAGATAAAGCCCTGATTAGTAAGGTTGTTCTGCAGGTTGCTTGCATTGATCTTTTGCTGCGCAAGGTTCAGGTTCGATGTGATGTCCCAGCCTTTTATGATCTGGTTGCGAACTGTAAATTCAGCACCGTACGCATTACGGGTATTCGCATTCACCGGATAAGACAATACTACTTTCTGCGTCTGACCATTGATGGTCAGGGTTGTGTCTGTATAAAAATCAGTGATGGCTTTTTCCGTATTTCTGAAGTAAACAGACACCAGCACGTTATGTTTTCGATTGAAATCCTTCAGATAGCTTAATTCGAATGAGTTGGTGAACTCAGGACGTAAAGCCGGGTTACCACGGCTGGCACTCTGGGCCGTGTAGTCCAGGTTAGGCAGCAGGTCGCGGAACCATGGGCGACGTATACGGCGGCTATAGTTCAGTTGGAGCTCATGGTCACCTTTGAATTTCTGGGAGAGGAAGATGCTGGGGAACAGGCTGATAGGATAATCGATCTTGTAGCTGTTCTTGTTCTGGCTTCTCATTTCTCCATCGTAGAAGGACTGCTCCGCACGCAGACCACCCTGGTATCCGAAGTTGCCGGAGGTACCTGAATAGCTCACATATGCAGCGTTCACTGTTTCTGAGTAACGGTAATTATTTGAAAGGGAAGAATCTAATACATATTGACCAGTAGTATAATCCTGCCCCTTGGTATTCAGTTCGTTATTGAACTTACGTGTGGTAGTACGCAGACCAGCTTCTATCTTAGAGTTCTCCGTTAGTGGGTTTACGTAATCGATCTGACCAGTGATATAGGTGGTATTACCACTACCACGACCATACCGTGACTGTGGGATGTTAGGAGAGTCGATCGGCTGATGACCCAGATTATAATATTGCAGAGAATAATCTGAATTGTCTTTGGACCTCGCGTAGTTGTAGTTGAAGTCCGCAGTCAGTTCATGACCCTGTTTTGCAAAGGTATGCTTATAACCTACCTGGGTGCTGTAGTTACGGAAGTTATGGTTCTGGTTATCAACACCAGTACCATAGCGTACTTCATCCCTGTTAATGTCCTTATCGTAGAGTTTCAGATCGCTGTTATCTTTGAAATCACCAGCAGTGATACCCTGCGCGATGGTAAAGGTGTTCCGGTTGTCCATGAACCAGTCAAACCCGATACGGCCATTCTGGAAACGGCGACCGTTCTCTCCATCGTTAAACTGGTCCAGGTAAGTAGTGGTATCAGCGCCGATGTTTTTACGGAACAGGTGAGAGCGTGAGCTACCCTGACGGCTTCTCAGATTATAGCTCAGGGAGAGGTTGAATTTCTCCTTACGGATATTGAGGTCCGTACCGATGTTACCACCACCCAAGGTGGACAGACCACCATTGATCTGGCCGTTGATGCCTGCTCTGCGGTTCTTTTTAAGAACAATATTCAGGATACCGCTTACACCTTCCGCATCGTACTTGGCAGAGGGGTTCGTCACTACTTCCACCGTAGCGATGGCGTCAGCAGGGATCTGATCAAGTGTAAGAGTGGTAGGGCGACCGTCTACAAAGATGGTAGGAGAGCCGTTACGCACGCTCACGTTTCCATCGATGTCAACATTTACAGAGGGGACCTGTTTGAGTACATCCGTAGCGGTACCACCTACGCTGGAAATATTTTTATCGACGTTGAAGACCCGTTTGTCGATCGCCATCTGGAAGGCAGGCTTTTCGCTTACCACCTCTACAGCGGCCAGTGATCTTACATTTGCGGCTAGTTTAATATTACCAATATCTATACTATTATTTTTTGCCGTCAGTGAAATTGTTTTATAAACGGTTTCATAGCCAATAAAATTCACCTTCATGATATATTTGCCAAGAGGGATTTCCGGAAAATTGAAATCACCATTTGGCTTAGACAGCATACCCGTAGCGACGCTTGAATCTGCTGCACGGAGCAGGGCCACTGAAGCGTATTCAATAGGAGCATTGGTTGTTGCATCAACGAGTTTTCCGTATAGGGAGCCGTTTTCCCCTGATTTCTGCGCTGGTTCCTGCGCATGAACGGCGGTGAGGAATGAGACCAACATTCCCAAACATAAATAGACAATTTTCTGCATGATCCTTATATCTTTTCTTATAATAGCCTGTAACTGACATAAAAGTAGACCGATTTAAAAAAAGATTGTGCCCATAATGGATGAATGGCACGTTGGGTTATGTATCTTTACACCCGACAGTTACATTTTTCGAATCAATGCATTATGCCTGACGCTTACCAACCTGACTGGGACATATACACTTGCCATATAGAAGATAAACCGGCCATAATTGGGCTGGACCTTGGTTTACGCCGTTTTGCTCCGCTGAGCAAGAAGCCGTATTCGTTATTTATATCTGTCTATCTCAGAGAGCCCAGACCAGACGGATTCCCTAATGGAGAAGAGTTTTCCATGCTGGGTGTGATAGAAGACTGGCTTGTACAGGAAATGGAAATTTCCTTACAGGCACATTTTGTTGGCAGAACGATGTCGGATGGCGTGAGAGATTTTTATTTTTACACATCGGACATACAGGACTACGAACAGCACGTTACAAAGGCCATGTCACGCTTCCCGGATTACAGGTATGAGTGTGGGGTGAAGGAAGACAAGACCTGGGAGCTGTATTTTGACTATCTTTTTCCTGATACGCAGGAATTTCAACGTATTCAGAACCGCAAAGTGTTGCGCACGCTGAAACAACATGGGGATATTCCTGAGCGGGAACGCCTCATTGACCATAGGATTTATTTTTCTACTGAAGCTGAACGGGATGTTTTCGGACAGCAGGTACAATTATTGGGATTTACCATTGATGATCGTCCCGTGGAAGTGAATAGTCTGCAACCCTACGGGTTAAAACTATCCCGTATAGACCGCACTGACGATGAAAGTATTGATACAGCAGTAATGATGCTCTGGGAGCTCGCCCAGGAAATGAGCGCACGTTATGACGGCTGGGAAACCGTGATCGTGGCAGAATAATTAGTTATATTGTTACAACTGTTACATATTCTTTACGTAAGTAAAGATGGACCTTGTTTATTACTTCTGAGATCGAGTGAGAAAATCGATAAAAATATTACTATATTTTTTGATTTGCTATTGCCTGGCCTTCGAAATTTTAGAGGCACATGGTCATCCCATACGGACAAGAACGATCTACCATCCCGTTTTGCGTGATACCATTATACCGGTAAAGCCCGCCGACCCGGCTATTCCGGTCCCGGAGGATACACTTTTTCCCATCATCCCGATGATACCGTCGTTGCCTATTATGCCGACCGTGCCGGAGGATACCGCCGTTCCCGGAGATATCATCCTGAAAGGCGATACCATACCCGTTTCAAAAAGATATTCCAATTCCTGGTTCGGGAGAATGCGGGTTTACCGCGATTCATTGCGGAGCCGGTCCTACCGCGATTCTATGGTCAGAAAGGTCACCCGACAGAACGTGCCGGAGCCTGGCATGGACAGCAGCATTATCAAGAGTGAACAATACTTTAAGCCTTATAGCGGGAAGGTGATCAGGGATGTCTACTTCCGCCGTGTAAACGTATTCGGTCCCAGCAATATCAGGGATACCACCTTTTCTACTTCTATGAAGCTGGTACATCTGGCTAACCGGCTGCATTTCAATTCAGAGGAATGGGTGATCCGTCAGCTGCTGTTTTTCAGGCAGAACGATACCCTCGATCCCTATGAGATGTCGGACAATGAGCGTTATCTCCGTAGCCGTCCCTTCATTCAGGATGCCCGCTTGTATATTATTAATACAGGCGCCTCGCCGGACTCAATTGACTTACTGGTGGTTACCAAAGACGTATTTGAATACGGCTTCGACCTGTCCCGACTCAGTACGAGCGGTGTCAGGGCCAGCGTATCTAACGATAACCTGTTCGGAGCTGGTCAGGGTGTGAAAATAGGAGGCTCCTGGAGTGGAAATGATAATCCGCCCTTCGGATCACAGGCCAGGTACACCAAGAATAATATACTGGGAACGTTCATAGACTTCTCAGGCGGCTATACGACGCTCAATAATATTAATACACTGGATTCGGGGACATATGAGGGCACTTATTATCTGGCCTTCGACAGACCTTTATATAAAAGCGGCGCAAAATGGACAGGGGGTATTGGTTTCAGCACCAACTACTCTATTAATATGTTCAACAAATCAGATACCCTGTACCGGAATTACCGGTATAACATCCTGGATGTATGGGGTGGTTACAATATTCTGAAACAGGATAGCCGTAATCCGGACTCCCGTCGTCCCAATCTGGCCTTCCTCATTCGACACTTCAATCTCTTATTTACAAAGAAGCCCTGGCAGGAAGAGTATAAACTGGACCCCGTATATAATAATCACCGGTTCTATCTCGCACAGGCGGTGGTGTTCAGACAGGAGTTCTTCAAAACGAATCACTTCTTCGGATTTGGCAGAACGGAGGATATTCCGTTGGGCTACACCGCTTCAGCCACTGCCGGATGGGATACCTGGAAAGGGCGTACCCGCGGGTATGTGGGTGTGGAGGCGGAGAAATTCTGGGTCACACGGGGAAAAGGTATCGTATATGGGCAGGCCGGGTTGAGCACATTCTATCAGAACTTTCAATCTGAGGATGCTGTCATCCATGCCAGGATAGAATATTACAGCCGTGCCTTCCAGTTTGCCGGGGGGAAGCTGCGTCAGTTCCTGTACTTTGATTACCTGGGGAATCTGAATAATTACTTCTACCGCCCGTTGAACATCAACCGTGATCTGGGCGTATGGGGATATAAGGACGTTCCTTTAAGTGGTTACCAGCGTTTGAACATGCGGTCAGAGACGATCTATTATAGTCCGTTGAAAATGTTAGGGTTCAAGTTCAATTTCTTTACTTCTGTTCAGGCTTCCCAGCTGACTACCAAAAGCAATAATCTGCTCAAGAATCCTCTTTACACCGGACTGGGACTGGGCCTCAGGGTAAGGAACGAGAACCTGTCGCTGAATACCCTGAGGCTGGCTGCCAATTATTATCCTAATGCGCCTTACCCCATGAAGACTATTTTCTGGGAGGCTACCACCGTGGTAGACTTCCGCTTCAATGTATTCTCTCTGAGAGCGCCTGCTTTCTTACAGTTCAGATGATTTCCTGATCCTGATGACCACCAGTTTAGAAGTGGGGGTGTTACTTTTATCCGCTACACTATCCAATGGTACCAACGGATTGGTTTCCGGGAAATAGGTGGCTGTACACTTTTCCGGGATGCTGTATTCCACTACCAGGAACCGTTTTACGATCCTTTCCTGCCCACCCGACTGGTTGATCAGGTCAACTACGTCATTGGGTTTAAGTCCGGCTTCGCTGATATCTTTCGCATTCATTAATATCACCCGTCTTTCCTGGTAGATACCTCGGTAGCGGTCATCCAGGCCGTAGATGGTAGTGTTGAACTGATCATGGCTGCGGATGGTCATCATCATGTATTCGTCGGGGGCCAGTTTATGTTCAGTCACAGTGGCGACATTGAAATTCGCTTTGCCGGTATTGGTAAAGAAATTTCCGTCACGGGCACCATTGGGCAGATAAAATCCACCTGGGTGTCTCACCCGGTTATTATAGTTGGTAAAGCCTGGGATGACCTTCTCAATATCCTCACGGATGTAGTCGTAGTGCTGCATGTAATGCTGCCAGCCCACTTTTGATCTGCTCCCAAGAGTGGCCATGGCCATTTTACACACGATGGCCGGTTCACTTAGCAGGTGATCTGAGATAGGTTGCAGGTTACCTTTTGACATCTGGACAACACCCATAGAATTTTCGCAGGTAACGAACTGTCTTTCTCCCCGCTGAACATCTTTATCACTGCGTCCTAAGGTAGGAAGAATGAGGGCTTCCCGTCCATGTACCAGGTGACTGCGGTTCAGTTTTGTAGATACGTGTACGGTCAGCGCGCAGTTCCGTAAGGCCGTTGCCGTTACTTCAGTATCAGGAGTGGCCGACAGGAAATTGCCTCCCATAGCAATAAATACCGAGGCTTTTTTGTCACGCATGGCTGCAATAGCATGTACGACATCATAGCCATGTTTACGGGGAGGTTCAAATCCGTAGATATTGCGAATGGTATCAAGCAGTTTGACAGAAGGTCTTTCGAAGATACCCATGGTACGGTCGCCCTGGACATTGCTATGTCCCCGTACGGGGCAGGTGCCTGCGCCAGGCTTGCCCACGCTGCCTTTGAGCAGGAGCAGGTTTACTACCTCCCTGATCGTATCTACGGCATTCTTATGTTGCGTCAGCCCCATCGCCCAGCAGGCAACGATCTTCTTTTTATGCAGCAGCATATCAGCAGCTTCCCTGATCTGTTCCAGGGAAACGCCCGCCGCTGTGGAAAGCTGCTCCAGCTGCAGCTGACGGAGGTGCTGTATATAGGCTTCGTAGCCGCTGGTATTGTTACGAATGAATTGATTATCAAAGACTGCCCCGGGACGTTTCTCTTCTTCCTGTAACAGCAGGAGGGCAATGGCCTGTAGTAATGCCATATCTCCATTGATCTTCACCTGGAGGAAAAGATCTGTCAGATGAGTGGGGACATGGAGCATGCCGCCCACAGTCTGCGGATTCATGAAGTTCAGCAAACCTGTTTCAGGCAGTGGATTGACCGAGATGATCTTTACTCCATTCTTTTTCGCCTTCTGCAATGCAGAAAGCATCCGTGGATGGTTCGTGCCAGGGTTTTGTCCTAGTATGATAATGACCTCGGCTTCGTACAGGTCTTCCAGTGTGACTGATCCCTTGCCAATACCCAGGCTGTCGGACAAAGCCACACCACTGGATTCATGGCACATATTGGAACAATCGGGCAGATTGTTGGTGCCAAATTCACGTACGAAAAGCTGATAGAGGAAAGCTGCTTCATTACTGGTACGACCTGAAGTATAGAAGATCGCTTCGTCCGGAGAAGAAAGTGCGTTCAGGTGTGCGGCTATTTTGATGAAGGCATTTTCCCAGGAGATAGGCGTATAGTGTGTGGCGCCGGAAGCCAGATACATGGGTTGCGCTACACGGCCCTTCTTTCCGATCTCATAGTCTGTCAGCTGTCCCAGTGACGCAATACTGTTTTCAGCGAAAAACGCGGGTCCGAGCTTTTTGCTGGTCGCTTCTTCAGCCACCGCTTTGGCGCCATTTTCACAGTACTCTGCAATAGCAGAACGCTCATCATCCGGATCAGGCCATGCGCAGCCGGGGCAGTCGAAGCCATTTTTCTGATTGAGCTTCAGCAGGGCTTTCATGCCCCGAACGGCGTCCATCTCCCGGAGAATGTGCCTGGCACTGTAGATTACTGCCGGCAGTCCGGCGGCAGCAGTTTTGGGTTTACTAAGACGTACATGCCCGGTGAAATGTTCAGGATTCAGGGATGCGTCAGTATGTTCAGTACTCATGGAGCATTTTTTCAGTAATGTGGTATATATCGGTGCTATAACAGCCTCGGTAAGCTATCAGTGTGTACTGACAGTAGTGTTTGTTATCGCTATCCTTTTTTCGCCATTATAGATATTGAAACGTTGTTGTCTGAGAAATCCGATGAGGGTGATATCCCACTCGCGGGCCATCTTCACGGCCATGCCCGAAGGGGCACCCACAGCGGCGATCACTTTTATGCCCGCCATAGCAGCCTTCTGTATCAGTTCAAATCCTGCGCGGCCACTGAGCAATAACAGATAGTTGTCCATAGGGAACAATTGTTGTTGCAGGGCGGCCCCTATAAGCTTATCTACAGCGTTATGTCTGCCAATGTCTTCCCGCATCAGCAAAGGCGTTGCCGACGGGTCGAATAAGGCAGCTGCGTGTATACCACCCGTATCTTCAAACAATTGTTGCTGTTTTCTAAGTATATCAGGCAGCTGTGTGATCATGGAGGCTGGCCATTTCCATCCCGTCGTGGCAGCCGGGCTGGTTTTTGACACAGGAGTATATATGGCAGTGATGTCAGTTTTTCCACACATGCCGCAGCCGGCATTGGAGACGAAATTGCGCTGCGAGGAGGTAAGAGCAGGGCATACGTGTTCGTGCAGGCTTACCAGTATTGTATTTGTAATTTCACTCTCAGAACTGATGGCTTTGACATCTTTTTCAGAACGAATGATACCTTCTGTGAACAGAAAGCCTATCGCCAGTTCAGGATCCTGCCCGGGCGTACGCATCGTAACGGAGACGGACTGTTGTTGTCTGTTAGCAGCAGGGCCGTGAATGAGCTGTATTTCAAGCGGTTCTTCGGCGGCCAGTGCATCTTCTGTGGCAGTAACAATTGTATCTTGTACTCTTGTTATGCGTGTGTAGGAAATGGCAGGATTTGACATGGTGTAAAGTTACGGAATATAAGATAGGATGATTACTGTATAGGTCAGGGTTTATTTTGTCATTTTGTTAGTGAAGGTGAAAGCTGCGCCGGTTTGAAAGCTACAAATGATGTGTGTTAATCATTTGATTGTCAATTCAGTATTGAAGGCAATAAAGCCGGTTGTTTAATAACTGTTTTCATATCCGCGTGATCAATGCCGTAAGATGTTCTGTTGAATGTGAGGGCTGTCTTCTGGGATGACATGTTCCGATGATCGTCTTTTGCGGCTGCAAAAGTCAGGCC
Source organism: Chitinophaga agri (assembly GCF_010093065.1). Classification (NCBI taxonomy): domain Bacteria; kingdom Pseudomonadati; phylum Bacteroidota; class Chitinophagia; order Chitinophagales; family Chitinophagaceae; genus Chitinophaga; species Chitinophaga agri. The sequence goes on from NZ_CP048113.1 coordinate 988,313, forward strand.
TTCGTGATCATGCAGGAGAGTGGAAGGTGAGGGGCTATTAAAAAGAAGACAGGCAGACCGTAAGGCCTGCCTGCATTGAATAAACTTTTGTCTGATATAAGTGACACCAGCTTCTGTATTAGTTGAAAGGTCTGCATTTATGAAGGCATCAGCATAGCACCTGTTTATTTCACTAAAGATCATTGGCGCTGAATGTGTCACCCTGTTTTACATCACCGGTTTCGAAGCCTTTCTTAAACCAGCGCATACGCTGTGCAGAAGTTCCGTGTGTGAATGCATCAGGAACGACATGTCCGGAGGCCGCCTTTTGCAGGGCATCGTCACCAACCGCACTGGCAGCATTCAGGGCTTCTTCAATGTCACCAGGTTCAAGGATATTCTGCATTTTCTGTGCATGATGTGCCCATACACCTGCAAAGAAGTCGGCCTGAAGTTCCAGTTTCACGGAGAGCTTGTTGTATTCTTTTTCACTGATCCGGGAACGCATCGCCTGTACTTTGCTGCTGGTCCCGAGGAGATTCTGGACATGATGACCGACTTCGTGTGCGATCACGTAAGCCATTGCGAAGTCGCCGGCCACTTTGAATCGCTGCTCCATTTCATTGAAGAAAGTAAGATCAAGGTAAACTTTTTCATCTGCGGGGCAATAGAATGGGCCCATGGCGGATTGCGCCGCACCACATCCGGACTGGTCGTAGTCTGTATATAATACCATGCCGGGATCCTTATATTTTTTGTTCATCTGTGCAAACAGCTGCTCCCATACATCTTCAGTATCGGCCAGCACAGTAGAGGCAAATCTTGAGATCTCGTCACTGCTGTCGGTAACAGTGCCGGCTTCCGTCTGCTGGGCGCCGCCGGAGTTTTGTTGAATGGATTGTAAAGCCTGTTGAGGGTCCTGATTGAATAGCAGGGCCAGGACAAGAATGATCACCCCACCAATACCTCCACCAATACCAATTGTCTTCATACCACCACCACCGCCACCACGGCGATCTTCTACGTTGTCGCTTAATCTTCTGTTTTGCCAGCGCATATTTTAATTGTTTATATGTCGAAAGTACAGAAATTTTAATACCCTTCCATCATAACAATTTCCCTGCCTGTTTCATCAATAGGTAAGGGTTGATTTTTTTTTAATCCCTGGTTTTTACATAAATTAGGTGACACTGGTACCCTCATTGTTACACCTCTACACTATTGGAGCTATGCAATTCACAGACTTCTGGATAGGGAAAATACAGGCGGATAATTTACCTGAGGCTATTGATGCTGCTGGACTGATCAAATACCTTTCTGTGTTTACGTCGGATGAGCAGTGCTTCCATATTATCTATCAATGGCATGAAACGACCCTCAAACGTACAGGCGATTGGTGGTTCCCCCGGCAGGAACTTTTTAAGCTGATACAATCTAAAGTGAATAAAAAGGGGCGGCTGACAGAGACGCTGATGCATTGTCTTGTTCTGCTGGATACGTCTGAGAAGAAGCGTGTTACGGTTGCGGAGGACCGGGTGAATATTCAGATTGATATAATGATGCACGGCGGACCGGAGCAGCTGGTCAGCAGGAGGGACGCCCTGGGGATTCTGGTGATAGAGTTTCTGTCTAATATTAAAAGTACACGCCAGCGGGACTACTGGTCTTCATTTATTGATCACTGTCTGACTGCAGGAGACGTGAATGCTCCGCACCGTAAATGGTGGAAAAGAGCTAAAGAGCTGGTAGACCGGATTGAACCTGAGCAGTTTATTGCGCGGCTGAGGGATTGGATATCTTTCTGTCAGGGCCAGTTGATGTCGATACATTCCGGGAGGAAGCAAAGTTTTACCGATTATGATATTGATTACCTCAGTGCGATCAACCATAACCTGTTAAAAGCGCTGATCTGGTGCAGTGCTATTCCTGATAACAAGACACTGCTTGATCTGTTGGATACCTATATTCCCTGGGCATATAAAAGGAAAGGATCGTCAGGACCATTATCAGTTAAGACGGGGACCGCCTGTATGTATGCTTATACCTTCCTGTCCTTCAGGGAAGCGCTCACGCGGATAGCCCGGTTCCGGGGATTAGTCAGACATAGCGCTACGCAGAAAAGTATTGACAAAATACTGCATGGACTGGCACAGCAACATGAGATTCCGCCACATCAGCTGGAGGAATATATTGTGCCTGACTTCGGATTGGATCAGCAGGGGATGTTAAGGGTATCAGTGGGAGAGATGACGGGCGTTTATTCCTTACAGGATTCCGGGAAGTTGGCCTTATACCTGGAAAAAGATGGTACACAGCTTCCTGCGGTGCTGCCCGCTACTAATCCCGCACTGAAAGATTTTAAGAAACTGGCCAGAGAAATTGATGATACATTATCTGCCAGTTGTATGCGACTGGAGCGGTCATTTCTACGCCAACATCCCTGGTCCTATACACACTGGAAAGCCTTTTATCTTGACCATCCGCTGGTCAGGAATCTGACCACCCGTTTAATATGGAATTTTAGTACGAACGGGATACAGGTAGCCGGTTATTATTATGATGGGAATATTGTTGACTATAAAGGCAAACGGCTGGTAGTCAGTGAGGAGACACAGGTTAGTTTATGGCATCCTATGAACGGGTCAATGAAGACTGTAAAGGCCTGGCGGAATTTTTTGTCGGAGCATCATGTGGCGCAACCCTTTGAGCAGGTGAACAGGGTGACGTATACACCTACCCCGGATGAGCTGACAGATGGTTATTATTCTTCGCGGTTTGCATGCCAGGTATTGAACAGGGACAAGTTCAGGCATATTATTAGTCAGCGGGGATGGACACTACGGCAAAAGGCAGCGCATAACTGGTCGTACGTGCCGCATATGGCCCTGATGGAATGGGATATCCGGGTTAATTTCTTTGCAGATAAAAAAGAGGAAGATACAGTAGTGACAGACCTGCTGAACTTCTATAGGGAAGGGGTGCCGTTAGCTTTGTGTGAAGTACCTCCGGTTGTGTTTTCTGAGATGATACGGGATGTGAGCTTGTTTGTTGCTATTGCGGGTACGACGGAGTTACATAATCGTTAGCAGGTACTTGTTTACATAATTGTTAAGATGACTGTGCCAGATGGCGTTTAGTTACTGCTGATCATACGCTCATTATATTCCTTCCCGTCTTTTACGATGATAGTATAGCCTCTGTTGACAGTTTCTTCTTCATTGGAAAGCGGGAGTGTGAAATGAAAGCTGGTACCCTTTCCAGCGGTGCTCTGGAACCATATACTGCCTCTGTTACGTTCAATGAAGTCTTTAGACAGGGGTAATCCAAGTCCACATCCTTTTTCATTCTGGGTTCCGCTGGTAGAGTAGTAAATATTGGAGAAAACTTTTTGCTGATCCACGACGGCAATCCCTATTCCAGTATCCTGTACGATGATCTCTACTTTATCCGGTTGCAGGAGATAGTCAACACTGACTGTCCCATGAGCCGGTGTGAATTTTATAGCGTTGCTGATCAGATTCCTCAATACGAGGCGGATCATTTCCGCATCCGCATATACCATGACAGGCCGTTGCAGTTGATGCGTCAGTGTTATTTCCTTTTGGCGTGCGAGTGATTGCAGTAGTTCAAATTCATTCTTCAATATGGTACTGAGATCAAAATCATCAGGCATTACATGAATTCCTTTCATCTGACTACTAGCCCACTGGAGGAGATTATCCATCATGTAGGCGGTATTCTTTACATCACGCCAGAGTTCATGAGAGAAGATCCTGAATTGTTCTTCCGGCATTTTATCATCCCTGAGCAGAAATAACAGACCTTCCAGTATGGCTAAAGGAGAGCGTAGGTCATGCGAGATCACGGAGAATATTTTATCCTTGACCTGGTTCCCGTTTGCAAGAGCAATATTCTGTTCCATGATTATCATGTTTTGCTGCTGCACCTGGGTATTCCTGTGGTTCAGTTGCTGGTAAAGGTCCTGCTGGCGCCTGTACATGAGATACAGCACTGCGGTGATGATAAATAATCCCAGTAGCAACATGCTGCAGAATATTACCAGGATACGTTGCTGGCGGATCGTAGCCAGGTGCAGTTGCTGTTCTTTCCTGAGTAATCTGTTCTCATGCTGCTTCTTCTCGGATTCATATTTTTCCTTGGTATTAGCAATGAACTTAGCTTTTTCCAGGCTGAACACTTCTTCATTCATGCGACTGAACTGCTTGAAATGGGCAAGTGCGTCGATATAATTGCCCCTGGCAGAGTCCAGCATTGCCATGTTTCTATGATATACCAGGGTATTTTTGGCGTTTTTCTGAGAGGTATTGATGAAGGCTGCCTGGGCAAGATGCTCCGCTGCATCTTCGAAATGATGTAGCATTGTATGCGCAAGACCAATGTTAAGGTTTGCTTTTACGACACCATTAATATTGTCGGCTTCTTTATAGTATTGTTTTGAGATAGCGAAGTAGGGTAGGGCTTCAGCATATTTTTTTTGCTGCAGGTATATCAGACCTATGTTTTCATAGGTAACAGCGAGCCCTGGATGATCGTTAAGAGACAGCTTTATTTTCTCCGATTCCAGCATGAAATACAAGGCTGAATCAAGGATGTTCAGGCGTATATAACTGCTGCCGATACTGTTAAGCGTTCTGGAGATTTCGCCCGGCTGTTTCAGCGATTGTTTAATAAGAAGTGCCTTCTTCTGATAACGTAGGGCCTGTCTAGGCTGATCCTGTTCTACGAGGATATTGCCGATATCCGTATTAAGGATACCCAGCGCATGCATATCATTGAACTCCTCAGCGAGCTTGAGTGCACTGATCGTGAGGTCAAGTTGTTTGTCAAGATTTCCACGGATATTTTCCGCCAGGGCCAGGTTGCGGGTAGCCCACATAATACCCGGTTTAAAACGAAGGCTATCGCTTAACGCCAGCGCTGCGCGGGCGAATTGTTCTGTTCTGGACGCATCTTTAGGAAAATACTTCCTGGCTTCCTGATTGAGTAACCGTACCAGTACTGTGTCACGGGCAGGATGTCGCGTCAGCTGGCTGGTTTGAGCAAAGACCTGATTGGTCAAAGTACAAAGCGTGGCCAGATATATAAATTTATATAACTTAATTCGGACAATCCGCATAGAGAGTCTAGTTGTCGGTACAAACGTTCTTTAAGGGTAACCTGAATGCTGCACTAAAAGTATATAAAAAACGGATGCAAATTTTCAAAATTTGAAATATTGTGCTTCGTTGTATCTTTTGGCTGCATATGTATTACTAATGTAAGGATTTTATTCTCAGCATTCTTTCCTGGTAGCCAATATTTGGTGGAAAGAAGTACTACATTGCAGTTCTATTTCATATATCATTAACTTATTTAGAGATGAAACCTACAGTAACAATAGAGTATTGCCCTAAATGTGGATGGATGATGCGTGCGGCCTGGATGGCCCAGGAACTGCTGACCACATTTGCAGACGATATTTATAGTGTGACCCTGCAGCCGAGTGAAACCAATGGCAGCTATATTATTTATGTCGATGGTATCGCAGTGATCAATCGTAAGGAACTGGGACATTTCCCTGACATCAAGGAAGTTAAGCAAACAGTCAGGGATAAAGTTGCTCCGGAAAAGAGCCTCGGGCATAGTGACCGTAAATAGGATAAAAGTTGTTTCTTTGCATCCCGGATGACTATGCAAAGAACTATAATTTTTACGACGATATTACTGGCCCTGGGCCAGCGACTGGCAGCACAAACGACATTGCAGGATACAGTAAAGCAACAGGAGAAGGATACAGCTGTCTTCCATAAGCGTAGCTTCTTTCCACTGCCCGCGGCGGCATATTCTCAGGAAAAGGGTCTGGAAGTGGGAGTAGTAATGCTCTATTCCTTTTATACTTCAAAAGATCCTGTGCTACGTAATTCCACGATCAACCTCATTCCTTCAATCACTACAGAGAAGCAATTCAAAATAGACCTGAAGACCGACATCTGGACTGATGCGAACAACTGGCATTTTAAAAGTAACCTGCGGTACCATGATTTCCCCATTAATTTCTATGGTCTCGGCGATACGACCCGTAAGGCAGGAGCAACATTGCTGGACAACAGACGCTATAAAGTGCAGCTTGAAGCAGAAAAGCGTATAGGTGGGCATTTCTATGCAGGACTGTCTTTACTGTTCCAGCATGATACTTATAAAGCAGCGGAAGACAAAGGAGTATATCCTGAAATGTCCTTGATTGATAAGGACGGAGGGTACGCGACTTTCATTGGAGCGACAGGTATCTATGATAACAGAGATAACCAGAACTATACACATAAAGGTAGCTGGATGAGATTGAATGTAGCGTTCGCACCAGCGTTTCTGAGCAAACGAGCCCTGTGGAAATTTGATGGACAGGTGCGTCATTTTATTCCCATTTCCGCCAGAAGTACAGTTGGATTAAATGGTCTGTTTAATTCACTGCAGGGTAGTACGCTTCCATTTTATCTCCTGCCTGAAATGGGCAATGACCTGATGATGCGTGGTTATTATACAGGTCGTTATCGCGATCAGAACTATCTCGCAGGCCAGGTTGAATACCGTTATTTCCTTGAACCCAGGATACCGGTCAATATCTGGTTTCTTCATATGGAGCCGAAGTTTGCCTTGGCGGCGTTTGGTGGCTCCGGAGCAGTATTTAATAATCGCGATATAGCTATGTCGCATTTCAAGCCCACTTATGGATTAGGCGTACGCTGGTTCTATGATGAAGGTGCTAAACTTACGATTCGTATTGACTACGCATGGGGAGAAAAACGTCGCGGTGAGGACCGCCAGTCTGGTTTGTACCTTTCTCTCGCAGAAGCCTTTTAAAAAGATTACTCAATCATCAGGCATGTAAATTGTGAACTGATTTATAAGTATAGTTGATCCAAAAATTCCATTATGAAAAAAAGTGCAGCCCTATTCTGCGCGCTTTGCGCTATTGCTTCCTCACAAGTAACCCAGGCTCAGGATGTTAAGTCTCCATCTATGTCAAGGTTCTATGTAAAAATCGCAGGTGGTTATTATTTTAGCGTGTTCCCCGGGCAGTTCCCCAAGGTTGGCAGCTACGAGCCACATGATGAACGCCTGGTATTTAATCCTGCTACCGGAGCATCTGTAACAGTTTCGGAAAAAGTATTGACGGGATCGTACGGAGCCGGTGGGAGGGGAAGACTCTCCTTCGGCTGGAACATTAATCAGTATATCGCCGTTGAAGGAACATTTAACTATTACCGTAGCAAGAAAAATCTGATGACACGTGAAGAGACTACAGTGATCAACACCAGCACAACTGTTGGAAAGGTAGAGTCACATGGGTATGTTGATGCGATTGATTTTGCTCCAGGTGTAGTCATGAGCCCAGGATTGAAAAAGGTCAACCCGTATGTTCGTTTCGGCCTGGTTGTTCCTTTATGGGGGCGCCTGAACATAGAAACGGATGCAAGTCGCAGTGGAACAGCTGCTGTCGGCGGCCAAACGGTAAGGACACAACTGAACGTACACCGAAATGAAAAAGTGAAACCGAATGTTACATTAGGGTTCCAGGGAGCGCTGGGTGTTGCCTTCCCGGTTGCTAATAAGCTGGACATTATTGTTGAAGCAGAGTATCGCAATATTCCGGTACGTAGCAAGGAAAAAGAAGTTACAGTCTATGACGAAACGGTAGCATTGATCAATCCGGCAAATGGAGCCGTGATCTCTACACAGCATCGTGGAGTCGATGATCTGTCTACGGCTGAACGCCACACCAAGTATGTGACTACGCTTGATCAGAGCTCTAATACCCCGGTTGGTCAGCAAGGTGCGGAAGTAAGTTATAAAGACGACAGCAAGCCTGCAAATGAACTGAAATCCTACATTAATATTGGCGGTCTTGGTGGGAATGTTGGTCTCCGCTGGCGTTTTTAGTCGCTGCAAGGTCCGTTATCAGTGTAGCTAAAGACCTTTCCAGCAATGGATCTATCAGCTGTCCTTCGGCGTCTATTTTAGTGCGTATCAGTGGTATGATCAGTTTATATTCCTTTTTGATAGCCGCTGTCATGACAGTCAGTGTCTGTAAAAGCGAAGCATGTGCTTTTTCACCGCCCGTAGCAAGTGGGGAAGCGCTGATCACTCCTGTCGGTTTATGCATCAAGTCAGCAGAAGATACCAGCCAATCCAATGCATTCTTCAGTACGCCTGGCATGCCAAAAGCATATTCGGGCGTACTGAATATTACAGCATCTGCACCCCGCACCTGTTGCCTGAGATGCTTTACAGTCGCAGAAGCTACTGATGCTGGTGTATCAAGTTCCGGACTGAAATATGGTAATTTATCCAGCCCCTCATAAAGTGAAATTTCCACACCTTTCGGCGCAATGTTCGCGCAAGCCCTCAGTAACGCAGTATTTGAAGAAGATGTCCGTAAACTACCGGATATACCCAGAATTCTAAATGCCATACCTGTTACCAGATTTTTGTTCAATGTTTAGGGCATCAAGTTACAGCTAATTGTAAATATCCATCTTGTACGGACCGGATAAATATATTTCCATGTATATGCTATGCACTATTTATTCTGTTGTGTAGCCGGTTGATATGGTATCACAACCTAAGCCGCTATTCAAGTCTGACGGCGAAATCTGCTGATCCGGCAGGCTGTCGCTTGAAGGATAAAAATCTGTACATGGTATTGGATCGTTTGATATAAACCCTGGTATCGGATCATCTGATATAAACCCTGGTATTGGATCGGCATCAGTATTTGCAGCAGAGCTGGGAGTTCCAGCTTTGTTCATTCTCAGTAGAATGAACAAAAAATATGAATACAGGAATTAATAGTGCAATCATGACAATTATTCTACGCTTTAGGTATAGTCCTGTGGTGTTTAGGTGAATGGATCAATAAATGTGCTGAGTTGATATTTGTATAAATCACCTCAAGCTCTTACAGCGCGTTAAGGATTAAATATAAGCGATAACGCCAGAATAACGAATGTATATGCAATTCTCGGGAACTAAATAGACCTGCTTACAATTACTCAAAAGCCAACACCCTGCAAATTACCCAACATAATCGCTTTTATAAGTATGTAAAAAATACTACTGAAACAATTCTATTCGGATGCGAAAGGAAAAGATTCACGTAATGCAGTCCGCGGTGACTTTTTATAACTTACATAAGATCTATTATCCGTGGATCCCAAATGCTATTTAATAACTTCTATTTTTATTGCAGTATTTATATCGAATAATTTATATTATGTTAAATAGTATTAAATAGAAATCCCTCCTATAGCATTTGTCCTCGTTATTTGGATTTAATTCATTTGTTTAGAATTTTGTTATTGCAGGATTTAGATCTGGACCCAGATCTGGTAAGTAGTTTTAAATCCGTCCATGCGAGAATGGATGGTCATAAGAAAAAAAGCGGTGCCTGATCAGGAAAACCTGATCTTGTCCCACAGCTTATTTTTCACAACCTGTTCGATCACCCGAATCATGATAATTTCAGCTAATTGTATCCGGTTTGACTGGATAAATATTTCGTTGCCTTCAATTCCCTCAATCTTGCTGATTGCGACTATGTAGGATTTATGTACACGTATGATTGTATAAAAACGCGTTCATTTCATCTGTATTATTCAGCGCTGATAAGAAAATGGCGGCTATTTGAAAGTTACGCCAGTTTTAAGTGATTTTAACGCAGTACTACTGACCAAATGCAACTATCTCCGTGGGCGGGCTCCTCTCCTGTTATCCTGCATATTTAACCTCTTTATATGTTTTTTAGTGAACCGCTCATGCAGGTGGCCAGTCTCTTTTCTTCGATTTTTGCACTTGCTGTTTGCAAGATGAAAGGGACAGGCTCTGAAAGGGTTAAACCCTTCCCTCCTGCCCCTCGTGGTCGCTACTTTGCAGAGTGGTCCTGCGTTTTCACTATCTTCATGCCACCAGGGGGAGTGACATCTTTTTCCGCCACCGGTACAAAATCAATGCTGGTTGCTTTGAAACTGACGCGTTTACTTTCCATTGCCAGGATTACCCCCGGTCCGGTGAAACCCCCAAAAGGAGTACCGGCTTTCAATGGCAGGTCAGTAGTATACCAAATCGTCAGGGCATCATCCTTTTTCGGCTTCACCACCCGCTTTCTACAGGTATAGCTAAGTATCACCCGGGTTTCCTCCGATTCCTGTATCTTATCATCCTTCTTCACCTCAAGAGATTTCTCTACCAGCACCTGAGGCGTCTTCGCCTTGTCTATCCACCAAACCTTATTACTATCGATGTCTATATATCGTTCATTTCCTTCTTCAGTCGCTACACGGATATTGGTATTGACACCTTCGTCTTCTTTCTCTATCGCATCAACAAAGAATGATTTCAGCCGCTGTCCATTATAGATCAATTCTGCCTGTTCGACCACTGTGGCAGGTATCAGGTCCTTATACTGCATCTGATCCGGTTTCAGGTTAGCATGGATATTATAGGTCAGTTCATAGTGTATCTGTCCCTGTGTTTTGTCCTGAGCGTATGCCTGGATCCAGGTGATGGTAATACAAAACGCCAGTGCTAATAAACGGAGCATGTTATTCATATGTGTTTAATTTATTGGTGGTTGTTTTTTAAAATTTCGGACTTTATAGATCAGACTTAGCATATAGTAGCGACCCTGTACTACATTCTGACGATCTTCCGTATAGCCATTACGGGAAATGCGGTTAAAGCTGTTGTTCTGATTGAGCAGATCCCTTGCCTCCAGGCGAAGTGCATATCTGCCACCGATATCTTTGATAAGAGCAGTATTAAGTAAAGCGACCGTATTATTGTATGCCGCATTCAACCCGGTGGTAGTATAACAATCTATTCCGGCTTCCATACTCATGCTCCAGGGAAGTGTAGCGATCGTCTCCAACGCGTAATTGAAAAACCAGTACTGCTGATCGGAAGCCTTATTAAACTCACTGCTTCTTTTGCTCCAGCTGGCATTCCCCCTGAGATTGATAGTCAGGCTGTTAACCGGATAATAATTAAGATTGAGATCTGGCGTTACCGTCCATTGGCGAATCATATCTGCCATCGCATTGAAGTAACTGGGAAATCTGTTATATGCCAGTTGCGTCCCCATTGTTAGGGAAGAACCATTCCCCATTAGCGGAAAGGAATACTCTCCATGCAAACTTCCACTATAGTAGCCGTTCGCATTAACGGGTGATATAATCTGTTTACCGGCACTATCAGTAGTATAACCATCCGTGAACTGATGATGGGTAGTAGAGAGACGAAGCTGAATGTTTGTGAAAGTGCTTCGGTACATATTATTCGACAGATATGCCAGGGACACCTCATGATTCACTGCCTGACGCAGTCCGGGTGTACCTTTTCTGATATACAGCGGGTCACTGATATCTTCTATTGGCCGCAACTGGCTTATACCTGGCAAAGACACCTGACTCACATATTGCATTCTCAGATGCCTTGTCTTAGCAAAACGATACCGGGCATACAGGTGTGGTAAGAAGGTATTATAACTGCCTGAGAGCGCATATTGCCTGTCATCCGAGCGGGCTTCCTGTGTACTGTTTTCCAGGCTCACACCCACTGTATAATTGAGTCGCTTATAGTTTCCGGCAATAGAAACATCTGACACGTTCCTGATAATGGTATTCTCATACCTATCACTATACCGGAAATCCGGAAGACTATAAGTGCCGTCCGCATGATTGTAATTACGCGCCAGTTGTTCATAATCTCCCTTGCTGACATTCAGTTGCTCAGTCAATCGCAAGGCTGTATGCCGTGAAAGCTGCTCCGTATAGATAAGCTTGTTATTGAGGGAATAAGTTGTTGAGTTTCCCGCAATCGCCTGATCAAGAGTATCTTCTGCGTGCAGATTGATGTATTGGTTACGCGAGACATTCAGACTGCTATTCTTCAACTGCAGGTATTGTGGTGTAACTGTCATTGAGATTGTGCGGCCAGGTTTATGAAAGCGGTGACGGTACAGCACATCTGCCGTGAAATTATTATTAGCTGTGTGACTGGTCAGCTGCTGCATACCGGCATTAAGAAGCTGTTTACCATCAACCGTTGTGGAAGTATAATCCCGCAGACTGGACAGCTCTGTAGTGCTACTGTTGAAGGCGGGTGATATCTTCAGCGAATTGTATTTATTAAATTTCACATCAAGCGAGGTATTTACCTGGTGGTTGATATTCGCCTGTAACGAGCGACCCTGCTGAAGATACTTATAGACAGTATCAGGCAACTGATAATGTCTGTTATAGTTATACCGGTTCGCAGATGTAAAACGGTTATAGAAGTAACTGCTGCGTAACTTCAACGCATCCGACCAGTCATTGTTGTAATTGACACCACCATACTGGGTATTATTCAATCCCGTTGGTCGGGTGAGTTCCGCCCTTTCTGCGGGATCATCACTGTTGATATGAACGCCTTTCATTTTACTGAGTTCCGCAATTGCTGCAGCAGGCAGGTTATTAAACAACTCCGGATTCGAACTAAGCATCCTGATCAGCTCTGACGCCGAAAAACCGGACTTATTGACGTTATTAGCTTTAAACAGCACAGAGAATTGCTGTTGTCCGGCAAAGCTGTTGATGTTTATGCCACCTTCATATTTACCATCCGGACCAGCTCCGGCAGAAACGTTTCCAAAATACCCCCTCTTGCGGTCTTTCTTTGTAACGATATTAATGGTTTTCACTTTATTGCCATCATCAATCCCTGTAAACTCTTCCTGGTCGCTCATTTTATCCAGCACCTGGATCTTATCGACCATATCAGCAGGAAGATTTTTTGTGGCAATAGCAGGGTCATTTCCGAAGAACTCCTTGCCATCTACCAGGATCTTTCCGACCGTTTCTCCCTGCGCGATAATATTCCCGCTCTGGTCGACCTTCACCCCCGGAAGTTTCTTTAGCAGGTCTTCCACCACCGCATTGTCCCTGGTTTTATATTGCGAGGCGTTATATTCCACCGTATCACCTTTCATACGCACCGGCGGACGGCTTTCTACTACCACTTCCTTCAGGTTCTTTATTTTGATAGCAGTATCAGCTGACGGTGTGCCTTTCGTCTGTCCATAACTGTGAGCAGTAAAGAGTAGGCCGGTAATAAGAAAAGCGGTAAAGTTTCGCATGGGCACATTGTTGATAACGGAACAAATGTATCCACGGAATGAAGGCAATCGGGTTAACGAACCTTGTTATATAGTTAATGACTGTTAATATGTCTAAAAGACCAGTTTGTACCCAAGTCCCCTGACATTGATCAGCTGGACAGATGGATCGTGCTGCAGATATTTCCTGATCTTACTGATATATACGTCCATGTTACGGGCGTTGAAGAAATTGTCGTCGCCCCACAGTTCCAGCAGGATGTTCTTACGATGGGTGGTGATATTCGCCTTTTCCACCAGCATTTTCAGGATATCTGATTCCCGCAGGGACAACCGGATCTGCTCTTTTTCATGCCGCAGCTCCTGCCGGTTGTAGTCAAACGTATAGTTACCAATGAGATAGACGTCATTATTTACAGATGCGGGTGCGGCAGGCACAAATAACTGGCTACGCTTCAGGAGGGTCCTGATCCGTAATATCAGCTCTTCAATGCTAAAAGGCTTTTTAATATAATCGTCTGCGCCAGTCTGCAGACCTTTTATCACATCCTGCGTTTCACTCTTGGCAGTTAGGAAGATAATGGGGGTATGCTCGTCTACAGCGCGTATATCCTTCACAAGCGAAAGGCCGTCTTTACGCGGCATCATAATATCTACTACACAGAGGTCCGGACGGAACGACAAATACTGTTCCCAACCCTGTTGACCATTTTCTGCATGACTGATCTGAAATCCACTTGCTTCAAGGGTTTCCTTCACTACGCCCGCCAGTACTATTTCATCTTCAACCAGTAGTAACCTGATCTTTTTCATATTTCGGAAGTTGGAAAGTAAAGGTACTACCATTGCCAGGACTGCTGACAATAGACATACTACCACCGAGTTGTTCCAGCAAAGCCTTGACATGACTCAGTCCCAGACCGTAGCCCTTGATATCATGGCGGTCGCCCTGCACAACGCGATAGAACTTGTCATACAAATACGGAAAGTGTTGTTTTTCAATGCCATTTCCGTTATCCTTTACACTGATGCTGTAATGTCCGGGATATTCCCTGGCAGCGACCAGCACTTCCCGGGATGGCTTATCATTGTATTTCACCGCATTATCTATGAGGTTAGTAAGGATAGTAGTAAAGGCAGATGGATCGGTATATAACTGAGGGCTGGTAATCTCCAGCTCCTGCCTGATCATTACCTGTGATAAATGTGCGAAACGGTTGACGGTATCATCTATCAGGGTACCAATATCGGTACCTACTATCCGCAAAGGCTGATGTTCCTGCTCCTCCCGGCTCACCTGCATGATCTTGTCGATCAGGTCCTGTAACCGGTTCAGTTCGGCCCGGGAGTGGCGCAGATAGCGGGCGGTCTTCTCCGCATCCTGCATTCCCCGGAAACTGAGCAACGCTTCATTGGTGGCCTGCAGAATAGATACCGGCGTTTTCAGTTCGTGCGTGACATGGCTGATAAACTCCCGTTTCATGCTATCCAGCCTTTCCTGGCGGATAATAATGCGCCATAGTATCCAGATGCAGCCTATGATCAGCACCACAATGAATACAGAGAGGATAATCGCACTGCTCATTTTCCTTAGCAGGTAGCCGCTCAATCCGGAAAATTGTACGCCCGCAATACGCTCCTGGCTTTTCATACCAGGGCGGATCAGAACATGTGGTCTCTTATTGACGGTATCTATTGTATTAGTCTCTAGTAGCAGACTGAATATCAATGGAATATCTCTCTTATTAAGTTCTGCTTTGTAGTAACGCTTCAGTGTATCTTCCTGGGGGATGACATCTGTAAAAGAAGAGAAGATATTGGATACGAAGTGTGCCAGGGCTGACGAGTCTTCAATGGTAGCAGCTGTATCCAGACGGATATTCTTACGTACCATCGTGGCGTGATCAGAAGCTGTCAGGGTGTCTGATAAGGTGATATCTCCCTTACCTGCTGAAAACAGACCTTCCATATCATCCCCCTCTACATCAATAGTCGTCTTTACCGCATACCGGCTTTTTTCTGTGGCACTATCTCCGGCTCTAAGCCTGGCCGTAATAATGATGGAATTATCATAGGCATTGTGAAATGCTTCCGTTGCCGTGGCAATAAATGCTTCCTGCTGCGCGCGATAGGTTTGTCTGAGCCAGAATAACTGGAACAGCAATGCCGCCAGTAAAGCGGGGGTGGCGATCCACCATATCCTTCTGCTAACTTTACCCATAGTCTGGCAAATGTAGCTTTCTCATCCATTCTTCTCCGGATTCTTTAACAATCATTAACGTTTGTTCGCATTCCGTCGTATCTTGCCGCAGCATAACAGAATTACATGATTATCGATACCTTACAGCATGCAGCGCATTACCACGCCCTGGGACCAAAATTCGTAAAAGCCTTCCAGTATCTGCAGGAAACTGATTTCTCCAAAGTAGAGAAAGGCCGTTATGAAATTGATGGTACTGCTATTATTGCCATTGTAAATGAGTATGACACCATACCAACTACTGGTGAGCAGATGGAGTCTCATAAAAAGTATATAGACATTCAGTATATCGTTCGTGGAGAAGAACTGATCGGTCATGACTTCCTGCAAGAGCAAATACCTTCCAAGCCCTATAGCGAAGAAGAAGACTTTATGCTGTTTGCCGAAGCACCCGTGTTCTTCTCAAAATTACAACAAGGTATGTTTGCGATCTTCTTCCCGACTGATCTTCATATGCCAAACATTAAGGTAAACGAACCGGTGAGTGTGAAGAAGGTAGTGATGAAGGTAAGCATATAGCAGCAACTGATCTTTTTACATAAGTGAAGACGCCGTCCCTCAATAGGACGGTGTCTTTTTTAGTTTTAATAAGCAACTAATGTCTGGCAGGCTATGATCTGAATTATTTATTCACGGATAGTGGTTTTATCGTTCAATGCCATTTCCGCAATATCGTCTTTCCTTTTGAATATCACGCCTTTATGCTTCTGCATATAGGTAAACAATTCCGTTGCCGCCTTCACCATCTGTGGTGTACCACCTATACGGTCATGGAAGCTGACTGACATCATCCTTCTGCGATAGGCCGATTCCGCATATAGCTGGTCAAACTCCATTTTTACCTGCTGCAGGAACTGATCTGAAGAATACCATTGACCGGAGATCAGCACGATGTCATTGTTGCGAAGCGTATAAGGCACTACAGCAAAGTCTCTGCCATTTACCTGTATGATAAAGGGTTCATCCCGGCTCAGGTCATCAATATGGTAGGTGAAGCCTAATTCCTGTAAGATCTTCAGTGTATTCTCCCCGCGACGTAACCAATTGGCATTATATCCTTTAGGCGTAGCTCCGGTTACCTGCTGTACGGCTTTCACGCCATCAAGGATAAATTGCTTTTCCTCCTCGTAGGACATTGCATATTGCGTAGCCCAGTCCCTTCCATGTGCGGCCGCTTCGTGTCCCCTTTGCACGATCTCTTTCGCCAGCGCAGGGTTCTTCAGCACAGCAGCACCTACCATGTGAGACGTCACCTTGATCCCTAATTTATCCCAGTTGTCAAGCATACGGGGTATACCTTCCTTGTAACCGTATTCGTACCAGGTGGCAGAGGGAAGGTCTGTATATCCTTTGATCATGTTCTGGGGAAAGGGACTTTCCGCATTAACGGGTTGTCCACCTGCTTCGAACTGCATAGACACACTTACAACAAGACGGGAACCGTCGGCCCAGGAAGACACAGGCTTCTTCTGTTGTTGCAGCGGAGCGGCAGATAATGCGGAAGGTCCCACCATACCGGCCATACCCAGCAGACCGGCTGTCTTTAAAAATTCTTTTCTGGTAGCCATATATTATTTCTTAAGTAGTTTATCAATTGCGTAACTGTTATAGGAAATGTTGCTCAGGAGTATTGCAAAGAATGCCACATGCAACAGTTGAGATACCAGCGCTTCCCAATTCTCAATTAATGTAGTACCAAGTATCAGGAGTATCATCACAATACCTCCTGCAATCAGCGACTGCCTGGTCATTAATCCGATGATCAGCAATAACCCGATAAGAAACTCTGCTATCGGCAATGCATAGCTGAAAGGCGTGACAAGTGCAGATGGTAGCATCGAATCTTTAAAGCTTCCAACCATCCAGCCGCTGAACTTATCTAATTTGGGTAATCTTACCAACCCGTGACCAAACATACTGGCGCCAATAGCAAGGCGCAGTAACAGAAAAGCAATAGTGTTGTTGATCATGATAAAAATTTGTCTTTGTTGATGAAGCAAAGTTCGGACAGTCAGTGAACGGGCGTCCTGTACATTTAAAGGATAATCTTGTACATTTTTAAGATGGGGTCAAATAAATTGTTATACAGATATTAAAAATAATTATTTATTTTGGCCGCCGTCTTTAATGTTGTTAGCTCATGCGAATTGTAAAGCAAACGAAGCTTTTTTTCAGAGAGGGGAATTCGGACAAGACCTACGAGATTGATCTATGTGAAGTTGGTCCCGGACAATACATCGTTAATTTCCGCTATGGTAAGCGGGGAAGCGCCCTGAAAGAAGGTAGTAAAACCGTATCTCCTGTGGACCTGCCAGCAGCCACAGTTATCTATGATGCTCTTGAAAAGGAAAAACGCTCCAAAGGATATTCTGCGGAACAGGATGCTGGTCCGGTAACAGAATTTGTTGCTCCTGATACTTCTGGTATAACTGACCCCGTACAGGTAGCCATCCTGGCAAGGTTGGAATATGCGCTGAAAAGAAATTCCAAATTCAAGACTGAATGGAAAACGTCCCGGGTGATCTGGAAGGCTGGTGAACTGCGTTTGAAGGAAGCAGCCCCTTTTATTACCAAGCTAATAGAACGGGACAACGCCATGCAGCGTTACGCATCGTTATGGGCGTTAGGTCGTTGTGGTAGCGAAGCCGATGCAGGCACGCTAAAAGCCTATGCGGAAAATAGCACGTACCCGTATTATCAGCGTCAGATAGCCGTACATTCTTTACTGTTATTGTTACCGGAGGCGCCACGCAAGGAATATATTGCACAGTTTGAAAAAAGCCTGGACCCTGATTTTCAGCACGCTATACAGGATGGTCTCAAGTCGCAGTTGCTACAACTGCTCTCTGAACGCGTTAAATTGCTGGTGCAAACTACTTACCCTGTGCTGGAGGAACTGTATGTTGTCAGTATCGGCAATCCGATGGTGAGAGAGGTCCTGCTACAGTTTATTACTGCGTTACCGCTGAAAAGGAACTATTTCCAGCATTTACGCCATCTGTTCAAACAGGCAGAACTACGGGATGACCATGAGCTGGTTGCGCTCCTGGCTATACGCTTTGAACGTGAAGAACATAACTGGAGCGATCCTTATGGCCGCAATAACACCCGTGCTTTTACAAAGAATACCCGTCTTTATCTGCGCCGCCGCGTATTGCGTCGTCTGCAGCTAATGGGTAAACGTAATGATATTCAGTATGTAAGATTGGCAACAGCCTTACTGTTACGATACGATGCTGCGATACACAATAAGGCTCCTTACAGCTACAATACTTATTCTTATAATGAAACAACCCGCCGTTACGACACTGTCACATTGATGACGCTGGCGAACCCGGAAGCTGTATTACTTCATTATATCCTGGAGGGTAATGCCAAAGATCTTACACTCAATAGTACACGCACCTATTGGTCCAGAAAGATCAATCCTCAGGATACCAAACAAACACCACCAGTTGAGCGCTCCCGTAAAGGAGAGAACCTGCTCGAGAAAGTGGCCTCCCTGTTCCGTGGCCGCAAACATACGGATGTAAAGCCTACTGCCTCAGCGGAACAGGTGATCAAACAAAACCAGGAGACAGACAGTGATGTGCCCTACATCCATTTATGGCGCCAGCTGCCACAGGCATTCCTGCAACTGCTGATCAAGGGACGGATGAATGAGGTACACGACTTTGCCCTGCATCAGTTACTGCAACATCCGGATTACAACGCGCTCAAGGAACGGATGGACGCGCATGTGATCCGTGCGCTACTGGGTAATCCATTCAGTCTGCCACAGGGATATGGCCTACAGCTGGCCCGCGAAAAGTTCGATATCAACGCACCTTCCCTCCCTATTATCCAGGCATTATTATATAGTCTTTCAGCCGAAGCACGGCAGCAGGCAATGGAGTGGGCAGCTGCCCGACCAGATGTTTGTCTGTCGGACGTTGACTTCCTGCGTGAACTGATCTTCTGTCCGTATGCTGATGTACGCGCCTTTGCCGTACAACAGCTTCCTAAGGTAGTGTTGACAGAAGAACAGGTAAGACTGCTCGCTGGCAAAGCGATCGCCTACATCATTTCTTTTAAAGAAGCAGATCAGGCGGCCAACGATCAGCTGACTGAAGCGAGCCGCATCCTGGAACAATTCTTTGGTGGCGCGCTGGTACACCTTGACTTCAAGATCATAGAAGACCTGTTACATGGTCAGGTACCTGCTGCACAGGCATTTGCCGCCCGTTTGCTGCTGCTGAAAAAACAACAGTTCACACTGGATCATATTACGGACAGCCTGTTACTTGGCCTGCTGGAACATGCGTACCAACCGGTAAGAGCTGCTGGCGTGGATATATTCTCTGCGCTCAGTGAAGAGGAACTGGCTAAGCGCCGTGGGTTATTACTATATACCTGTACGGCGCCTTATACAGATGTCAGAAATGCAGTAAGGCCGTTATTGAAACGTCTGACTGAAAAAGACAGCGAATTGGCTGTATGGCTGGTCAACGAACTAGTACCATTGCTGATGCGGAAAGAAACGTCAGAAGGGCTGCATACTGACCTGGCTGTTATATTAAGCAATGAGCTGGTAGCTCATCTGCAGGATATTGATCAGGCGACCGCATTACGTTTACTATATTCCAACTACCGCCCTGCACAGGCATTTGGTGTGGTCGTACTGGAGAAATATATTCCTGCCGAGCACCTTACCATCAGGCAGGTGACAGCAGCGGGTAATCATGAGTTACTGGCTGTCAGGGAATGGAGCTGGCGATTCTTCGAAAAGCATGTGGCACGCATCCGATATGAAAGAGATGCCGCCGTGGCTTTCCTCGATGCTACCTGGGAAGATACCCGTGCATTCGCTGCCAACTTCTTCCGAACACAGTTTGAGGCCAGCGACTGGTCTCCGGAGTCACTGGTGGCAATCGCTGATAGCGTTAATCCCTTAGTACAGGCATTCGGACGGGAATTACTCACCCGCTTCTTCCGTGAGGAAGATGGTGCCATATACCTGATGAAGCTCAGCCAGCACCCGGCCGTTACGATGCAACAGTTTGCAACAAACTATCTGGAAAACTATGCGGCTAATAACCTTCCTTATCTGAAGGAGATGGAGCATTATTTCAGATCCGTGTTGTCAAGAGTGAATAAAGCACGTATTGCCAAAGAAAGGATCTTCAACTTCCTGGAGAAGGAAGCAGTGAGATCCGCAGAAGCAGCCGAATACATCGGCAGTATCATCACTGATATTTCAGCTACTGTAGCCATCGGCGATAAGGCCCGCTGCATCAGTATCATGCGCAATATTCACCAGGCATACCCTGATGTATTGTTACCGGTACGCTTTTCAGAAATTCCCATGAAACAATATTAAACCCTGAAGGATGTTATTTAATTACAGATATAGCGGGCAAACAGAGGTATACAGCAACGCCACTTCGGCGGGTATATCTTTCGCTCCCGATACCCACAGGGAACCAACCTTCTTCAATGGCAAACTGCGCAAGAAGATTGCCTTCCGTGAAGCGATTTCCGCTTTACACGATGTGGTGGTATCCGACCTGCGTTTTAAACCCAAAGATAAAACCGCCTACAAGGAATGGGCGGCACAGCAGGAATCTGTGTGGCTGGCAGAAGCAATGGGACAGTTTAATGCCGCCGCTGCTCAGCAGCAGATGGAGGCGCTCAGAGAGGAGCTAAACAATATCTATAAAGAGAAAGAAAAGGTCATGGCGCCTTATTACAAAGCCAGGCAGACCTATTTCAATCACCTGTATCAAAAAGACAGGGATGCCTGGTTCGTACTGGACCCGGTGATCAGCGTGCATCCTGATGAGATCTTCTTTGAGTGTTTTAGTCAGGATGAATCCGCCTATGGCAAATTAAGCGCCAGTTATAACGTATTCAAAGAAGTGAACGAGTTCAAATGCGGTACGACCAATATTGACTACTCGGCGAACTTATATAATGAATTTCAAAAGATCCGTGATTATAAGGAAACAACCTTCTCTGTAGATCCAGGCGGATTCTCCGTACAGACGACACAGGAAGAGATGTTCCGCGAAGTCAAGATTGATCTTCCTGATAGCTGGGTACGCGGTTTCCTTCAGGTGAGTTCTGCCATGACATTGCCTGCGGCTACTTTCGATCTGCACCCGATGGATGTATATAACTTCTGTAGCTGGCTGCGCCGCTTTAAAGAAGTGAAAGGACCACGCTCCATCCGTTTTGTGCTGGAACCCGGCAGACCGGTGAAGGCTATCTTCGAGCCCTGGAACAAAGAGATCGAATGTGCCAGATCTATCTATACCGGCCCGCAGCGCCGTGAGATCCGTATATGGGGACGCCGGCGATTACTGATACTGGAACGACTGATCCCGGTGGCAAAGAAATTCACCGTACACCTGACTGGCAGCGGATTGCCATCTTTCTATGTTGCTGACCTGGGTGATATGCAATTTACCCTGGGATTGTCCGGATGGACGGCAAATGACTGGTCCCGTGCAGGACAGTTTGATCTGATGGCACCACGCGCAGAAGTCAGCGATCTGACCAAACAGGTAGTCTACAGTGATCTGCAGGAGACATGGATGGGAACGGGAGAAGAGATCGCTGCCAGAACAGGACAAACGCTTCCACAGGTATTAGCCGCACTTGGTATCTATACACAGGCAGGTAAAGTGATCTATGATCTGCATACCGGCTATTACCGGCTGCGTGAGCTGAGCAGGGAACCACTGCCACTGGACCAGCTACGTTTCTCCAATCCGAAAGAGGAATCAGCTTCACGCCTGATGAAAGAAGGTAAAATCACCTGCACGGCGCAACAGGTTCCTAATGTTGGCTTACAGGTTACAGGCAATATCACTGCTGCACGTCGTACATACCATCCCGTGATTGTGATAGATGCTGATGAGCGTATGAGCACAGCTCATTGTGACTGTCACGACTACCTGACAAACAAGTTATACAAAGGGCCATGCGAACATATGCTGGCACTGCGTATGACCTATGAGCAGCAGAAAAATAATAATAACGCGTAAGCCGTATACGAAGCAGCGCGGGAGAAGAGAAAGAAATAAAATAAAAAAAGACAATATGTATTTGTTATTTAAATATTTCTTTCTATCTTTCAGGTCAGAAAAACACAGTTCTTTGTAAAGAGGAAATTGATTGCACTTGCGCCTGGTTTCAGGAAGAGTGATGTTTCGTCACTCAGGTAACATGACATTATCATGCTTCACTAAATGCAATCTTTACTTTGGGAGGGGCCTACCTAGTAGTGATTTACGGTACGAGCCCCAGGGGCTCCAAATCACCACTAGGTAGGCCCCTCCCTGGAGTTGATTGATTTAGTCAATGGCTTGCACGAAGGCCGATTTCCTCTTTACATCGTTTTTCCTGTTTAACCTCTTCTCCCCTTTTACTTCCCGCTTACTTACTTATCAACGATCTATCTTTTATCAGCAATAAACCGTCTGAAAGATTATGGCAGAAGGATTGACGCGTCAACAACTATATGACCGTATCAGATCATCCACCAAAGAGGAAGTGATCCTGGAGGAAATGACCCGCCTCGGTTTCTGGACAAGAAATCAGGCAATGCCTGCTCCCTCGGAAGTATTGATCCGCAGGGAAAGTGAATTGCGCAGGGAACTTAATAAGTTGGTAGAAGAGCAACAACGTTACCGGAATAAGGAAAAGATACTGAGCGACTTGCGCCAGCAACGTATGGCAGCTGCAAAAGCCAGAAGAGCCGAAACCAAGTTGCGCAAGGAAGAAAAGCGTAAGGAACGAGCGGCCCAATGGGCTATCGAAAAAGAAAAGAACATCGTCTACCTGGGCGAGGATGTATCCGCAGGCCTGAACAAGGTTGTCTCCGATGAAGAGAAACTGAAAGCAGCAGGACTCCCTGTCTATCATGATGGTCTGGCGCTGGCAGCAGCGATGGGTATTACAATTGGTAAACTCCGTTTCCTGTCTTTTAACAGAAAGGTGGCCAATGTCTCCCATTACAAACGTTTCTACATACCCAAGAAGTCTGGCGGTAAGCGACTGATCTCGGCGCCTATGCCGCAGTTAAAGGCCGCTCAGTACTGGATCCTGGAAAATATCCTCTATAAAGTAAAACTAAGTGAGTCAGCGCATGGTTTCGTACCCGGCAGGTCGATCGTTACTAATGCGACACATCACGTGGGACAGGACATTGTGATCAATATCGATCTCAAGGACTTCTTTCCTACCATCGCCTATAAACGCGTAAAGGGATTGTTCAGCAAGTTCGGTTACAGTGAGCAGGTAGCGACCATCCTCGCATTACTCTGTACAGAGCCCGAAGTGGAACAGGTTGCCCTTGACGGTCGTGAATACCATGTAGCAACAACTGAACGGCATCTGCCACAGGGCGCACCGTGTAGCCCGGCTATTACCAATATCATTTGCTACAAACTGGATCGCAGGTTTGAAGGACTAGCACGCCGTTTTGGCTATGCCTATACCCGTTACGCGGACGATATGACCTTTTCTGCCAAAGAAGCCGCAGGAGATAATGCGGGGAAGCTCATATGGGGTGTGAAACAGATCGTAAAGGAAGAAGGCTTTGTGATCCATCCGGATAAGCTGAAAGTCATGCGTAAAGGCGATAAAAGAGAAGTAACCGGTGTAGTGGTCAACGAAAAACTGAGCATTGACAGGGAAACTCTCCGGAAATTCAGGGCCCTGCTGCACCAGATATCCGTATCAGGCCTGGAAGGTAAGCAATGGGGAAAAGGAAGCCTGGTCAATAGCATTGAGGGTTACATTAACTATGTACAGATGGTGAAGCCGGAAGCAGGCCAGCAATTGAAAGCCAAATGGCAGCTGCTCCTGGGGCGTGAAGATGTGAAAACACAGGTACGTGCAGCAGCAACTGCGGCACCAATCTTGATCCCTCCGGTAGCACCGGCACAGGAAGAACCGAAAGATGGAGAAAAGCCCTGGTGGGATGTAATGTAGTACCCCGCTTACAGCAATATTTTTAAGGCCCCGTATACGTCAGTATGCGGGGCTTTGTTTAACCAGTACCCAAACAGCCGTTCGGGCAAATGGAAAGCCCCGTATATATTATATACGAGGCTTTGTTATGATTGAAGGTCCAGTAAATCTCTATGAATAAAATTAAGGTATTTTATTTACTAAATGAATGCATATCGACTGCTGTATCATTCCGGTAAAAAGTACCCAGTTGCTTCTGTCCCTTTTCATTATAAGTGATCGTCGGGCCATGCTTCTTCGTCCCCTTGTAAAATTGTATGGCGGCGATCTGTTGATCAAAATTAAACACCTTCACATAGGAAAGCGACGTATCCCGCTGATGCGTATATATCTCCGTCCTTGCAAATACGCCGCCCTGTAATGTATTTGTCAGTTTGTAATAACCTGTATCAGCCAGTGCATACAGATCATTGTCATTAGCGGACGAACTGGCCTGTTGACAGGCATAAGCGCTGAGTATAACAGCTGCGGTAATAAACAGATAACCTTTCATAATGTGGTGTTGTCCAGGCAATGTATTTCTTTTTCTGCTATCAGGCACATTCGTACCGGGAAAATTCTCTCATTAACAACGAGTTAACTATTATTTCGGCACATTGGAGTATTTTAGACCAGTGTATGTGAGTCTGCCTTACGATGGCACATTCGTTTTAATCTTATCTTATTTCTTTGTCGGCACAACCATTACCAGTTTATTAACAACTCCAAGATCGTATGACTCCAACTACGTTAAAATCCCCTACGTCCTGGCATCAGCAAATGCAGGACGAACAACCAGTTTATTTCGACCCCGCATTCAGGTTTTACTTTGGTGGCCAGGGCGCCTGGCAGGTGTATCGTCACAGAGATGTGCAACGGGTACTCAGCGACTATGAAGTATTCTCTAATGAATACATGCCTAAGTCTGATGATAATCTCCTTGGCAGCAATCTGAACCAGACAGACCCTCCACGGCACCGGCAGTTACGTGCACTGGTCACCAAAGCCTTCGCTCCTGCCATTATGGCCAGACTGGAAACCTGGATACACCAGGAATGTATGGATCTGTTGCAGCCTGCCTTAGCAAAAGGGGAAATGGATTTCGTGAAAGCATTTTCTATTCCGCTGCCTGGTCGTGTCACCGCGCAACTACTGGGTGTACCTAACCAGGACCATGACCAGGTAAATGCCTGGATCAATGCCATCTCCGGTGATCCTGCGGTAATAGGTATGGAGGCGTATTTTCAGGCGCAACGGGAAATGGGGCAATTGTTTATGTCCCTGCTGCAGGAAAGGACCAAAGCACCACAGGCCGATCTGATCTCTCATCTTCTGCAGGCAGAGATTGACGGGGAAAAGCTGAGCGTGCCCGATACACTGGCCTTTTGTATAGCACTGCTCATTGCGGGCAATGAGACGACCAACGGCTTTCTGGCTAATGCCATGTATACCTTTGCCACCATGCCTGATGTGCAGGCACACCTGCAAACGACTATAGCCGATCTACCCCCAGCCCTGAATGAAGTACTCCGGTATCAACCGCCTGTGCAAAGCATGTGTCGTATGGCAAAAATGGATGTTGAGCTGGGT
This sequence comes from Chitinophaga agri, assembly GCF_010093065.1. Lineage (NCBI taxonomy): Bacteria > Pseudomonadati > Bacteroidota > Chitinophagia > Chitinophagales > Chitinophagaceae > Chitinophaga > Chitinophaga agri. Next base: position 1,014,289 of record NZ_CP048113.1, read on the forward strand.
GGGCAACTCATCCGAAAGGGCGACCTGGTAAACGCGTGGTTGTCCGCCGCAAACCGTGATCCCACCGTATTCCACGATCCGGAGACTTTCAATATACACAGGGACAATATCAAAATGGTCAGCTTTGGCCATGGTGCACATTATTGTATAGGCGCCATGCTGGCAAGAATGGAAGCTAAAATCGCTTTTGAGATCATCTTTGAAAAAATGAAGAACATTACACTGAAGCCAGGGGGAATGCCTACAAGGAATCCAAGTACGATTGTAGCCGGGTTTCTCGACCTGCCAATTATCTTTGATCAAAAATAAATGTGGGACAACACTAAATAAAATGGAAAAGTATACTCACTATACTAAGTGATATATTTTCGATTGTATGTACATTGCAGGTGGAACTAATAATACCCCAAATTACATAACCCTACTTGCAGAACACTTATCTGATTGGAAAACATAGAATGGCACTAAGTACATGCTGGGAACCTGTATGCAGTCCATCATAGTATGTTCCGCAACTGTAAATCAACGGTACATGAGTCTACTTCAACACATTACTACAACTGGCTACCGTAGAGTGACAGATGAAGACAAACGACGATCGGTGAAAATTGTTAATACCCTTGCCCTGGTGACAGCCGTCATGTCAGGTGTATTCGGGTTTGGCTGTTATTTTCTTACGTGGAACTTTGAGATGTCCGCGCCCGCGATCATCGAGTCTTTACTGCTCTCTGCCGTCATTATTTCCAACCGCTTCGGAAAGTTCACCGCCGCCGCCCTGGCACTGATCATTATCAACAACGTCAGTATTCAGTACTACAGTGCCATTATGGGGCGTGTTACAGAAGTTCATCTGCTTTTCATTTTCCTAGTGGGACTGTCCCTCCTGGTATTCGAAAGAGAAAAGTCTATGCGCGTGCTGAGCATAGGACTGACTATCTTCGCGTTCCTTGCCGGAGAATTCAATATGTATTTCCGGTTCATTTCTCCGATCGTTCCTCCGGAAGAACATTCCCCCGTCCATTTCGTCATACGATGGGTCACTATTCCCAGTATCCTGCTGCTCGATCTCCTGGTGATCTATTATTATGTGCGCAACATAGAACGGCTGCGTAAAAAGGAAATGCTGCACGTACAGGAAATGCTCAAAGCCGTAAAGGAACATAACAGAGACCTGGAAATACTAACCGCGCAACTTGCCAAAGCCACTGACGCCAAAACAGTATTCGTACGGGAGACAAGCCATGAGATCCGTACCCCTCTCAATGCCATATTCGGTATCAGCCAGCTGCTGCAACTGAAGGTAGCGCAGGACAGATCTCTGGCTCCCATTCGGCAGCTGGCCGACCATCTGTATGCTGCCAGTTACAATACCCGGGAGATCATCAACAACGTACTGGAGTTTTCCCGTATTGAGGCTGGCAAACAGGACACGCCGCAGCTCGCCGCCTTTAATATACGTGAGTGGCTGGAAGGTATCGTCAATATGCACCAGTATGTGGCCAGTGTTAAAACAGTACGGATTAGAACAACCGTTGCAGAAGAGCTGCCACAGCTCATTACCGGCGACAAGGTCCTGCTCTCCAAAACACTGAACAATCTCCTTTCCAACGCTATCAAATTCACACAGCAGGAAAGTACCGTTACACTCGACGTCTTTAAGGTGGACCACAAATGGTGCCTGCAGGTGACTGACCAGGGCGAAGGAATACGGGCCGACAGGTTGTCCACCATCTTTGATGCCTTTGTCACGGAGCGGAACATTTTCCTGGAAGGTACCGGTCTTGGACTACATATCACCCGTCACCTGGCCACATCTATGGGCGGTGATATCAAGGTCTACAGCGTGATGGGCAAGGGCACTACATTCACCGTCACCCTTCCCCTCGAAGAAGCAGCAGAATTATGTGGCCACCATGACAATGAAGAAGACGATGAAGCAGGCAGCCTGACCGATACCAGCATTCTTATTATAGAAGACGATAAAATGAGTCAGCTGATCCTGTCCAGGTTCCTTAATGGTTTAGGCAGCCGTACGATCGTTGCTGCGGATGGCATGGAGGGCCTCTTACTTGCAAGAGCTTCCCGGCCAGATATCATCATACTGGACTCACATATTCCGGGGCTCAGTGGAAAAGATACGCTGGCCGAAATACGGGCCGACGACATATTAAAACATATCCCTGTTATTATTGCCAGTGGTGACGCATTTAAAGAAAACGCCGAAGAACTATTACTGGCCGGCGCTAACGATTACCTGGTGAAACCTATAGAGTTCAAAACACTACAAACTAAGCTAAATAAATATCTGAAGGCTAACGCTCATCTCTGATCCCCCTTATCAGAGATGAGCGTTCATCTCCTATACCGCCTGCATCGTAAAGCGATACCTTGTCGTATCTTTCACGCTCCACTCAATATTTCCTTTCATCATCACTGACAGCGCCCGCACATAGCGTGCTAACTGCTCATCTGTGGCCGCACCGAAAGATGGCAGCTGTGCTGAAAGATGCTCAAATTGCCTTACCTGCTCATCGTGTATCATTACAGCAGCAGCTATCGCTTCCCCCATCGTACATCCTTCTGTGTTACGGATCAGCATAACGATATTCATTTCATCACCCTGTTCCAGCTCCTTGTTAAAAGAGAACAGATCGTTAGCCCAGCAGATCGTATTGCTGCAAAGCCCGATCAGTTTTTTAACTGTGCCATCCAGGAATACATAGTCGGGTAATGAGAATCCCTCTATCGCCTCCAGCAGATGGGCAAAGAAATTGGCCCCACTGAAAAACGGCCGCCATTTCATATACGCCTCCAGTGTAGGTAACTGCCCCCGGCTAACCTGTTCTATACGCCAGAGGTTTGCAGCAAACGCCTGCTGCAGACTTTCTATAAACCTGACCTGCCAGCCCAGGTTTCCCAGTTTCCTGATCCGTTTCCAGAAATCACTCACCGCGCTTAACACAGGCCCACCCCTCTCCAGCGATACCTGCCGGTTGTGCTTCATAATACCGATCAGTGAATGTACCATTTGTTCAAATTGTATCCGCTGTTTTATGAGTGCTGTGCCCTCCCCATGTTCATCAAACTGATCATCGAGTACAAACAATAAAGTATTGAGGTCTGCCGCTATGCTCAATGCATTGAGATCGGCAGTAGGGAACATCCTGGCCACCATCCAGGTGAATCGTTGTTTGTGATAATAGGACCAGGTGGCTTCATTGGTTACGAGTTGATGTCTTTTAACCCAAAGCGTTGTGTGTCTGTCCGCTTTTATTACATACTGATTTAAAATAGCAGGAAAAGGGCAGTATAAGCCCGGCAATTGATGCGTGTACATAATTGAATACGTGGTTTAAATGAGAAATAAACGAATACTACACAGGGGCTGGTGAATACATGACAAAGTAAATAGTACCGGTTAATGGCTTATTGCTGATCACTGTACGACAGTGCTACTGTACTGATATTGGAAATTACTGCTTTATAGGGAATAAATCAAACAACGAAAACAGGGATTTTCTGGAGGTCAACCCGATCTTACAGTGATCAGAAAAGGCGCTTCCACACAAGATGAAAGCGCCCTTTTCCTAAAAAAGATTATACTAGAATTTCACCCACGCCACGCAGGCTTTCTTATCTTCTCCCTTACGGGTGATCATCAGCGTGACATACGTCGTTCTCTGCTCATTGTAATCGGATGCACCCAGCATACAATAATACCCTTTGTATGTCTCTGGTGTACCAAACAGGAACAGTCTTTCCTGACCGGCTGGCGTACATTTGTAACAAACCGTGTTGGCTTCATACAGATACCTCATTGGTTTCTTGTCCAGCGTCGTGCCACCCGGGTCCAGGTAAGCGAGATAGTCATTGAATATAACGTAGTTCGCTTTAGAGGCAGGCAGATAATCGTACGACAGGTAGGGCGTTGTATTCAGCACCTGTATACGGTTACGGAAAAACCACTGCCCTTTCTTCCTGCGCTGGAAATAGAGCGGTTCAAAAGTACCATTCGCTATCTGCATCTTCACTATTCCATAACCTGACTGTTCGCGACCGGCAGCATCGATCTCGCTCACACCGATATCATTCAGGTTAGTATGCATCTTGTTCCATGAATTGCTGCTACCATTAGTGGCGAATGCATTCATAGACTCCAGCAATACGGTGCTGCTGCCATCTGCATGGGTGATCAGTGCCTGCGGCTGACCGCTGTAGGCGCCTGTATATTTCATCCTCTCCTGCGCAAAAGCCGTGATCTTATCAGTGGATACAGCGTTATTACGCTTCAGCTCCAGCGTACCCGCATCGAGATAGTTCATATAAGCCGCTGCTACAGGTGTTTTAGCTGTCTGGTTATTGGCCGTCGTCAGCAGGGCCTGTATCATGTTAACGCCAGCTGCATATTGCAGAGATACGTGTATATCAGAGAAATTAGCCGTATAAGGTAGTGTGCTATGAATAAAAGCACTGTCTGATTTTGCCAGTGCTGATATTACTACTACAGCGCTCGTATCCTTACCGTTCTTCCGGCTGTTGTTCAGGGCAGCAGTTGCCAGATATATCTTGTCGCCACCAGTCACCAGCATGTCCAGGTAAGCCAGGTAAGGGTAGTTATCTCCCGAAAAGGTGTAATATTTTTGTCTGAGCAGCTGATGATCAGGCGTATAGTGAGTGATCAGGGCTCTTTCTGACGGCGATTCCTTCCGCTGAAGCTCGCCACCGGTAAATGCGGCAACGGCATAGTAACCGGTAGCTGCATCTACAGATACGTGAAAGTCATGAGAAGCGAAGTTATCCTGTACAGCTACATCTCTGTGTAACACCGTAGACAGTTCTCCCAGCTTATCTTCCTTCACCAGTTTTCCGGTGGTACCATCCAGTACCAGCCTGTAAAGGTTGGGTTTATACTTTACCAGCTGTTGCAGGAAGATCACCACCTGGTTATTAATAGCGAATATGCCGTCAATCTCAGTGTCGTTCAGTCCGGACGCATCCCACAACTGTCCTTTGACAGCGTCTGTAGCGATGACAGCCCGCTGGTCATTGTATACGTTTACAACGATCCCCTGTTTCTTATCGAAATGCAGGTAAACTGTATTTCCACCTTGCAAAAGTAATAACTTGTCGAAGCCTTCTCCGGGTTCTGGAAATGTGGCGCTCAGCTGTACAGTAGGTGCCTGCGTCGGTGCCTGTGCATAGGATTGACTGGCAAATAGGAGGAAAAACAGGCCCATGCCCGTCCGTAAGTATCTCATAGGTTAAAGTATCGTTCTGATAGTAAAGATATAATATTTTTTAAATGTGTGTCGGACTGCTCCATAAAATGCTTACCCTTTCTCCTTTTTCTGCTCTTTGCTTGCATCGCTTTTACTATATTTATGCCTATTTTCCAAACTAGAACGCTAATGACAATCAACAAAATCCTGCTTTGTTCCGGTATCCTACTGGCTTCCCTGGGGAATGTCGCTGTTGGACAAACCACCACTTCGAAGTACGATCAGCATGAAGTTTTCGGCCCCCTGTTTTACCCTGCCAATGGTAATGAGTATCGCAGTGCATCAGGTGCACCTGGCCACAAGTACTGGCAAAACCGTGCTGACTACACTATCAATGTTGTGCTTGACACCGCTACCCATCGTGTAGATGGTTCCGTAGCCATCACCTACAAAAATAACAGCCCGGATAAACTGGGATTCCTCTGGCTCCAGCTGGATCAGAACATTTACAAGGAAGATTCCAGAGGCGCCGCTACCAGCGTAGTTACCGGCGGCCGTTTTGCTAACCGTAGCTTCACAGAAGGATACAAGATCAAGTCTGTAAGCGTTGCCATCAACGGAAAGAAAACAAATGTTAAATATTCTGTTACCGACACCCGTTTACAGCTCATCCTGCCGGAAGACCTGAAAGCGGACGGTGGCGTTGCCAAAGTATACGTAGACTACGCCTATGAAGTACCCCAGTACGGAACAGACCGTACCGGTCGCCTGAAAACACGCTATGGCTGGGTATACGAAATCGCGCAGTGGTATCCGCGTATGGAGGTATATGATGATATCCTCGGATGGAACTCTATTCCTTACCAGGGCGCTGCTGAGTTTTACCTGGAGTATGGCGACTTTGATTACACCATTACGGCGCCTGCTGGTATGGTCGTAGTAGGTTCCGGTGCACTGGTAAATGAGGCGCAGGTACTGACACCTAAGCAACTGGCGCAACTGGCGAAAGCACGTAACAGCGAGCAGACTGTTATGATCAAAGACAGTGCTGAAGTAGCGGCTGCGAAACCAGGTACTGGCATGCTGTCCTGGCATTTCCAGTGCAAGAATGCCCGTGACATCTCCTGGGCCGCTTCTACTGCCTTCATCTGGGATGCGGCCCGTATCAACCTCCCAAGTGGCAAGAAGACCCTCGCACAGTCAGTATACCCTGTAGAAAGTATTCAGTCATCCAATGGCTGGCAGCGTTCTACCGAATACGTAAAAGGCTGTATCGAATACTATTCCAAACAGTGGTTTGAGTATAGCTATCCGGTAGCAACCAACGTAGCAGGTATCGTAGGTGGTATGGAATATCCAGGTATCGTATTCTGTTCCTACAGAAGCACCGGCGGCAGCTTATGGGGTGTAACCGATCACGAGTTCGGCCACAACTGGTTCCCGATGATCGTTGGGTCCAATGAAAGAAAATATGCGTGGATGGATGAAGGTTTCAACACTTTCATCAACGACGGTTCTACGCAGGCTTTCAATAAAGGTGAATACTATCAGAAACCACAGGGCCAGTCTATGGGCCGTGCCATGAGTGGTGATCCGATCATGAGTACACCTGATGTGATACAGAGCAGCTACCTGGGTATCGCCGCTTACTATAAACCTGCAATGGGTCTGGGCATTCTGCGTGACTACATCCTGGGTAAAGAGCGTTTTGACTATGCATTCCGTACCTATATCAACCGCTGGGCATTCAAACATCCGACTCCATGGGATTTCTTCCGTACAATGGAGAACGTCGGTGGTGAAGACCTGAGCTGGTTCTGGAGAGGCTGGTACCTCAACTCCTGGAAACTTGATCAGGCAGTTAAAGACGTAAAATACGTAAGCAATGATCCTGCGAAAGGCGCGCTGATCACGATCGAAAACCTTGACCAGATGGTGCTGCCGGTCGTACTGGCCATCACCGACAGCAAAGGTAAAACCGATACAGTGAAACTGCCTGCCGAGATCTGGCAACGTGGTGGTTCCTGGACGTTCAAATTTGATTCGGATTCCCGTCTGACCAAGATCGTAATAGATCCTGATAAGGCATTTCCTGATGTAGATCCTTCCAACAACGTATGGAGCGGCAGCAGCAAGAAAGTAGCGGCTGACGTTACCGCTACCAGTGTATTGAATAAATATCTGCAGGCGATCGGTGGTACTGACAAGATAAAAGCGATCAAAGATCAGACACTCACCGCAACTGGTTCCATACAGGGTACTGATATCAAGATGACTAAAAAGATCAAGTCTCCGGATAAATACCTGCTGGATGTTTTCATCCCTATGATGAACGTACATGCCAGTAAACTGGTGATCAACGGTGACAGCATCTCTGCTGTACAGATGGGCAATCCGGTTCCCCTGGATGATGCTGCAAAGAAGCATGTGAAAGCAACCATGACCCTGATCCCGGAGATAGAATACCTGAAAAAAACTGCTGATCTCCAGTTGTCCCAAAACATCGTGACAGATGAAGATGGCAAAGACAATTATGTGATCACAGTAACAGAAGATGATGAAACAACTACTGAACTGTATTACGATGTGACCACCGGTTTACTGAATAAGAAGATCAGCCGTAATGGCGATCAGATCACCGGTGTGATCGAAACAAGTAATTACAAGGAAGTCAATGGTGTGAAATTCCCATACCTGCTGATAAACACGATCAGCGGACAAAAAATAGACTTCAAGGTAGACGAGCTTAAAATTAACAGTGGTCTCTCAGATGCTGATTTTAAATAACGTATAGAGAAAACATTATTTGTTGAAGGAGAAGCCCTCCTGCCGGTATGTTCCAATATCGGCGGGAGGGCTTCTCCTTTGTACTTTTTTTGCGACTAAATGGTTATCTTGTGGTCTAAGGAGGCAATACAGCTATACAGGACAACTTTTGTATCTCGACCTATAACAACACAATACACTACCAAACCCCGGAAGCAATTCCTTTAAACCCAACGCGAATGACAATAATGGGGACAATTAGAGCGATTACCCTGACCGGTGCAGATACCATTGACCTCAATGAAAGGAACCGAATCATCAAAGTGAACATCCTGGCCAGCGTGACAGGTCTGATGGCATTTTTCTTTGGTATTTTCTTTTATATCATCTCCGGTAAACTGGGCCTTTTCCTCGGCACCCTGGTCGAAGGAACTGCCTGTTTCTACGTCATCTATCTCAATAAGCAACGTAAGTATGATCTGGCAGCTTTCTATCTGCAGATGATCCATAATGCGGCGACACTCTATTTCGGATGTATACTCGCCAATATTGTGGAAGCCAGTCTGCTGGCCATCTTCCTCATAGGCACTTCTTTGCTCATCGTGAAAGATAAACTCTTCCGTACGACCTGTATCGTCGTCGCATTGATCACACTCGTACTGCTGGAAGTGAACCGCTTCACCGGCATCGTTCCTGCATATGAATTCAATGTGATTAGCACGGTTATCATTCACTACTCCGCTATCATGGTGATCGTATCACTCAACATACTTATTATCATGTTCTATGTAAAGCACAACGATGCATTACTTAAAACACAACAGGAACACGCGGAAAACCTGGAACAACAGGTGCAGCACAGGACCAGCGAACTTGAAAAGGCCAATCACTATAAAAGTATCTTCCTGCGTGAAACCAATCATGAGATCCGTGTGCCGTTGAATGCAATTCACTCCATCAGTCAGTTACTGCTGATGGATGCTGAACGAAATCATGATACCGCTTATATCAAGCATGCGGAACACCTCTGTGCTGCCAGCCACCAGGCGCTGGACGTCATCAACAATGTACTCGAGCTGTCGCGCATAGACGCTGGCAGATTACACGAAGTGCACAATGAAGCCTTCGCTATCAGAAGTCTGCTGGAAAATATTGTGGGTACAGGACAGTACATCGCTAAAGCCAAAGGTGTACGGATCATCCTGGATTATAACCGAAGGATGCTACCGGCACATCTTGTGACTGATAAGATCAAGCTCACCCAGATCATTAATAACCTGCTCTTCAACGCCGTAAAATTCACCACGAACGACAGCACGGTTACCCTTGCCGCCAATGTGGAAAATGACCAGTGTTGCATCAGCGTGAGAGATGAAGGTGCAGGCATCAGCAGTGAGAAAATGGCTCCCATCTTTGACCCTTTTATCACTGAGTGGAACAGCTTCTCCGGCGGTACGGGATTAGGGCTGCATATTGCACAGCACCTGGCAACCCTGCTGGGCGGGACAATATCCGTGGAAAGTGTCATCGGCCAGGGAACCGTCTTCAGTTTTAAATTCCCACTCCGGGCCTGCGCCATGCCGAGCCAGCCGGAAGCAGCGGAAATACGTGCGGATGATTCCATGTATGCCGGCGCCAAAGTACTCGTCATTGAAGATGATGACATGAGTCGTATCTACCTGACAAAATATCTCTCAAGACTGGGTTGTGAAGTCGTATCCTGCAATGGAGGACTGGATAGTATAGCACAACTCCAGCAATATACACCCGACCTTATCCTCGCTGACAGGCATCTGCCTGATATGGATGCAGAAGAGATCCTTGCCTATATCAGGAATGCGCCATTGCTTAAACGTATCCCGGTGATAGTGATGTCCGGCGATGCATTCGAAGAAGACAGATCCGGCGCCATTGAAGCAGGCGCCATTGCCTATCTGATCAAACCCATTGACTTCAAACTGCTGAACAGTATCCTCAATAAATGCCTCAATAGCCCCGCTATTATCTGATCCTTCCTTACTGTTTACCCTGCCTGTCTTTTCCTCATTGACAGCATAAATACCCATTATCCCTGCTTTCCCCCGGTTTAAATGCAGACATATCGCGCTATCACTGTACATTTTTGTCTGAATTAGTTTTCTCCTCTCATTTTTAAATCCTTTTTTATGCGACAAATTACTGTCCCAACTCTCCATTGCCCTTTTGAGGCGAAGATCAGTCCATTTGTACATGAGATTGACCAGCACACATCCTCCTGGCTGCATGAGTTTAACCTGCTACAGTCGGAAGAAGCCTATGACCGGTTCCGGCGGTACAAATTTGCCTGGATGACCGCCCGTACTTACCCGGATGCAGACCTCGCCTTCCTCTGTACGGCCAACGACCTTAACACCTGGCTGTTCGTACTGGACGATCTGCTGGATCACGTTACACCGGAAACTGCTGGTTACCGGGAGCAACAGTACCTCCAGCAGGTCATTAGTGACTTTGTCAATGTGCTGCGGTACGACCGTTCCATTGACAGGGCGACCAATCCCGTATTAGCAGCCCTTAGCCATTTCTGGGATAATATGCGGCAACTAAGTACTGTTTCCTGGCAGTGCCAGTTCACCCTCAGTCTGAAAGCCACCTTCGAAGCGGCTGTCTGGGAGGCCGAGAATGCCAGGCAACACCGGCACCCATCTGTGTTCCAGTATATGCAGATGCGCCCGTTCTTTAGTGGGGCTAATCTCGGTACCGATATGCTGGAAGTGGCGGCGGGTACTTACCTGCCCGTTTTCGTGTTGCAGAACGAACAGTTCCAAAAGCTGGTGGACCTGGCGCGCAGAGCTGTTTGCTGGGCAAATGACCTGTTCTCCCTGTCCAAGGAACTGGCGCATGGCGATGAGCATAACCTGGTCGTAGTGATCGGGCATGAACAGCAAATCAGTCTCGAAGAGGCTATTGCGCAGACAGCCGCCATCCATAACCGCGAGATCGCTCAGTTCAGTGAGCTGAGAAGCCAGTTACCGTCCTTCGGCAAACAAATAGACGCCGCCATTCAGCGGCATCTGGACGCACTGGGTACGATGGTCCGGGGATTCATGGACTGGTCCCTCTACGACACCACCCGTTATGAGTTCAACTACACCGCCAGCTGACAATTGTATGCCTGACAGGATACTCTCCTGTCAGGCTCTTACTTGAATAGCACTCCTCATTATGCCCGCCATATCAGGTGTTATAAAATACATAGGAACATCGCCTCAGCACACAGCAAATAAGGATTGCTTAATACTCCGGGGCACTGATTATCAATACCTTTGAAGTAGCTACATTTTGTGTTTGGTAATGTTTAATATTATTTTATATATTTAATGTCGTTGTAGTGCGGGAGTAATTGAAATTCCCTTCCCGATTGGATCTCTTATACCCTGTTTGCTTTGTGACCGAGCCGAACTATTGAAAACTCAAGTCGAAATTTTAATCATATACATATAATCCTGCGATCATGAAAGTATCACCTATCAGCTTTCCCAGTGTGTTTGAAACCGCGTTCGGCAACACGGAAAACTCCTCCAAAGACCTGTTGAACGGGCTGAAGATTAAAAAAGATGAAAACTGGTATATTGTCGGAAACCTGGCCAGACGTGGTGGTGTCAATCCCGGGCGTATCACCAATGCGGCGCCGCAGGAAGACGACTATGAAATCCTGTTTAAAGCTGCGATGGTCAATGTACTGGACAAAGTACAGCAACCGCTGTCCGTTACTATGGGCTTCCCTTTTTCCACCTATAATATCTATAAAGGTGCCGCTGAGCAGTTCCTCAACAAACGTCACTTCCTGATAGAATACGATACGCATACTTTCAATAACAGGGGCGCGATTAAAAAAGGCATGCTGGATATTGAACGCTTTGAGGTGATCCCGGAGATCGTGGGAGGTATTATCGGTTTAAAGAAAACAGTCAACGATCCTAAAGACAATTTCATTGCTGTCAGCTTTGGATTCGGTACGATCGAAGGTGGTATGGCCACGGCTGATGGCCTGATACACCGTACCTGCTTCAGCTCACATGGTATTAAATACGCCATCAACAACCTGGCCCGTGAACTGAACAAGCAGTACTACCTCGACATGAAAAATGAGCATCAGCTGGATGATGCCTTCATGAAAGGATCTATCTTTACGAACAGGAAACGTATTGACCTGAAGGATATCCGCAAGGCGCTGCTAACACAATACTACAAGGAAGTGGTCTCTCCGCTGATGAGAAACTACTTTACCGATCAGGATTTTGAAAACTGCAGCAAGATATACCTGATGGGTGGCGGTGCTCACTATAAAGAGCTGACTGACGCATTCGTGGCTGAGTTCAAAGATTTCATCCCGGTGGAGGTCGCCCCTAACCCGGAGAATCTGGTAAGTATCGGTTACCTGTATAACTCGCTGAGAATGTCAGATGATAAACATCATCGTAGTGTAGGACTTGACCTCGGCAACGCCTCCTCTATCATTTCCATTTTTGAAGAAGAAACTGTATCTGCTGGCCCAAACTTGTGATGTGCTTCCCCTGAAAGACTTAATAAAAAAGGCCCTTGGAAAGGACATGTTCCTTATCCCCAGCCAGGTGTCCGTGCAAGGCACTATAGAATCTATTGTACCCGGACGTGTCGATGGCAATGTGAAAGGAGATGTCCGGACAGCGGGTATGCTGGTGATCGGTAAGAATGCCAGTATCCGCGGGAATGTTTACGCCACTGATCTCGTTACCTATGGTAAAGTATATGGAGATCTATTTGTCACCAATAAAGCCGTTGTCGGTAATAAAGCCTATGTAAAAGGCGACGTCACCGCGCTGATCCTCGAAGTGGAGCAGGACGCTGTCATTGAAGGCGCTATCCGTAAGCATCCAACAGAAGCAGCGGATGTTGTGCCCCCGGTGACAGAGGAAGATGAACCGAAGCCACAGGCGGAAGAAGATGAAGAGAAAGCCACTACGTGGTTTTGAAATCAGGAATTAAGACCTAGGAATTGTAATGCAGCGGAGATCGTTGCGGATATAACTAAAGGGCGTTCACCGATTGTGCAACGCCCTTTATCATTATACAATATTACCGGGTATTCCCATCCACTATACTTAATGTCTCCATTTGGCTCGCTCATACTGTACTGGCCATACAAACGATTCATCTTTCAGTGTATGCGCCGCATGTAACGGGAAATAAGGATTCCTCAATGACTCTCTCGCTATTAGCACCAGGTCGGCTTTGCCTTCCACGATGATCGACTCGGCTTCTTCCGCTGTGGTGATCATACCAACAGCCCCCGTCAGGATACCCGTTTCTTTACGGATATGTTCCGCAAATGGCGTCTGGTATAAAGGGCCGACTGTAATCTTCTGATGATGTGTCAAACCCCCGGAAGAGGTATCGATGAGGTCAACACCTCTGTCCTTGAGGATAAGGGCCAGCGTGGTGGTTTGTTCCAGATCCCAGCCGCCTTCGGCCCAGTCAGTCGCTGACAGTCTTACGAACAGCGGCAGTGTGGCCGGCCATACTTCTCTCACCGCATCCACCGTCTCCAGCAGGAACCTGATCCGGTTGGTGAAATCACCTCCGTATTCATCTGTACGCTGATTACTGAGCGGCGACAGGAACTGGTGTAACAGATAACCGTGTGCTCCATGCAGTTCTGCTACTTTAAAACCAGCTTCCAGCGAGCGTTTGGCAGCGGCTTTAAAATCGGCAGTGATACGTTTGATCTCTTCTTTTGTCAATGCTATCGGGTGACCATATTTCTCAGAAAAAGGGATCGCGCTGGGTGCATAGATCTCTTTCCAGCCACCCTGTTCTACCGGCACCAGCTGAATACCTTTCCACGGCACCGCTGTGCTTGATTTGCGACCTGCATGGGCCAGTTGTATACCAGGTACGGCACCCTGTGCCGAAATGAAGTCAGTAATGCGTTTTAAGCCTGCAATATGCGCATCGTCCCACAGGCCCAGGTCACTTGGAGAGATCCTACCTTCCGGACTAACTGCTACTGCTTCTGTTATAATAAGACCGGCTCCGCCTACCGCCCTGCTCCCCAGGTGTACCAGGTGCCAGTCATTCGCGAATCCATCTTTTGCAGTGTATTCGCACATCGGAGAAATAGTGATCCTGTTCCTGAATGTAACGTCTCGTATCTGTAACGGTGAAAATAATGCTGCCATCAGTCTATTGGTTTTAATTTTACGTTTCGGGAGAAAAGTTAAGCAAATCGGGGCGATTAGAAATGGAGGGGCATTTTCAAAGGGCTTATATTCAGGATTTTGGCAAGAGATAACGCTAAAAAGACAAGACCCCCAGGCCAATGCCTGAGGGTCTTGTTGCCAATTCTATAGAAAAAGCAAACTTAGTCGATACGTCTAACGTTAACAGCGTTCATACCTTTACGGCCTTCCTGCAGTTCGAACTCTACTCTGTCATCCGCCTGGATTTCGTGAATGAGACCATTAACGTGAACAAAAGACTCCTTATCGGATTCTTCATGGATGATGAAGCCATAGCCTTTTGTCTCGTTGAAGAACTTTACAGTTCCCTGGAATTTTGTAACCATTTTTGAAAATTAAAATTTGTAAAGGATAAAGGTAACCTTAAAATAGACCCTTTCCAAATAAAACTCATTAATCTTCAATATTCCCCGTGACTTCCGGTAGGTTATACATGCGGTATTTGCTTATGTCAACTAAACTTACAGTGCCGCCCTGTTGATATCCGCAAATAATTGACGGAAGCAACGGCTTTGCGTATTAAGCGTATCCACAGGCTTTCCGGACTGATCGGCTCTTGGTGCTTTCCTGCCATAATATTCCTCCATAAAATCCTCCGCACCTGACCATACTGTCTGCATCATTCCCTGATAACGTTCTTTCATAACACCTGTTGCTGAGGCACGATATTCCAGCATATCCTTTACCTGCTGAGAAGCAAATGCCGGTTTTCTCCACGGACAGGTGATCACACTCAGTCCTTTCATGGCGAAATATACCGGCGTCTTATCCGCACGGTCGTAATGCCAGTCACAGATCATCACATCCTTCGGGATCATATCAATAGCACGGTAGGTATTATTCAAACTGCCTTCCCACATACCGATACCGGTCGTCTTACCGTCTATCAGGCGATCACCCCAGATCCACAGCGTCCTGCCCTTTTCGGCCAGGTGATTACGCATGCGGGTCACTTCTCCTGCAAACAGCTCCGCCTTGTCGCGACCTCCGCAGCGCGGACATTTCGCCTCGCCAATATAAAACACTTCGTCCAGTCCGGCATGATAAGACTTACTCTCAAATACATCACACAGCTCATCCATCAGTTTGAACACCACCGCATGTACATCCGGGTGCAGCGGACAATAACTTTTACAATACAGGCCGTCTTCATTTGGCCATTCATATTTCTCCGGCATCTTCACCCACGGTGTCTCATCAAACTGCGGGAACTTCACCAGCAGATTGTTCGTATGACTCGCCCACGACTGATGTCCCAGTAAGTTCAGCTGGGGTATCAGGTTGATGTTATTGTCACGGCATACCTTTACCAGCTTTTTTACATCTGCTTTGGATAACGCCTCCGGGTCCCGCAGTTCGGGATAGCTCTCATACTCGTAATTATACTCGACACGCAGCACCAGCGTATTGACCTTACGGGTGGCCAGTTCCTCCCTGATGAACTTGATAAACGCGTCCAGTGAAGCTTTTCTAGGCGCTGCAATACAGAATCCCCTGATAGGCATAATACTGTCTGGTACAGGTGCTTCCATAGTGCTTGTCTGACGGGATGATGACGTGAAAGCAGTGAGTGCTGCGCCCAACAGGCAAAGCAGGAGCACATTTTTCATAAATGTAGCTTTAAGCATGGAATTGATCATTTAAGACGTGAACTAGATAAGAAAGGGCCGCCCTGTATAGCAGACGGCCCCAGAAAAGTAGTAAAAATATGTGGTAATATTATTTCATATTCAGATCGGACGCTCCACTGATCTCTGTAGACACTTCTCCCATAATATTATAACCTTTCTCATTCTGACCAGTATACACTTTCACAAAATCGATAGCCGGTAATACCACTGGATTACCATCTTCATTCACCGCCCATGACAGGTCAAACGCATTATAGGTATTGGTCGCATACGGGTCTTTCTGTGCATCTGTAGCATAGTTATCTGCATACCCCCAGGCGAAAGGCTGATTGACATAAATACCGTCCTGTAAAGTAAATGTTGATGGCAGCAAGGTACCTTCAAATACAAGCGAATCCTGGTTTGCTGCAAATGACGGATAATACGAATGATTATGCGCGGCATTGATCTCTACTGCTCCGTTACGTCCCTGGTTATCCTTCCAGGTGACACCCGCCGTTGCTTTCGGATTATAATACACAATACGGTAGTTTCTGATAGTGACAGCGGGCTTACTGTATTCACTGCCGGCCAGCTCATACCATGGATCGTCCGGCAGCCCGTTCTCATTAATATCCTGGCTCACCATCACAATGCCTGGCTCTGACCAGGCTCTCGGCGCAGGTAACGGATTGCCATAGAGCGCCAGGTCTGCTCCTGCCTTATTCACTACTGAATGATCAAATCCAAAGACGATATACCCACCATACGCACCCAGCGATACCAGTCCGCTTCTGCCACCAATAATAGTCGCTGCACCGTCCGCAGTACCTGCGCTCTCATTGATAAACTGTCCGGGCGCCGGCGCATAGGTAAAGATCTTGTTGATAAACCGGCTGCTGCTGCCTGTTACGGGTCTGATCCTGGGAGCTACCGTCACTTTCAGGAAATGGGTATAACTCCTCTCCGCGATCTTACCTGTGTAGGTGATCATATAGACACCCGCTCCCGGCGCCCTGAATACCAGTGCAGCGGTAGTAGCGTATATGGAGTCGTTGACCTTCCACTGATGTGTGATCTGCGCATTACCGGAAGGGATGGCGGTGATGGTCACTGATGCATTTAACCCGATCACAGTGTCCTTTTCGAAAGACAGGGCAATCGTGACATCATCTGGTCCGTTCTCGTCTTTCTTACAGGAAAAAAAGGCTGCCAGGATCACTGTCAGCCACAAGAGTTTCTTAATCTGCATAAATTAAAAGTAGCGATTTATCTGGGTATAAAAGCAAAATGCGCTGGTATATTTCCCGTGGTCACACTCCATTTTTTCTTTCCTGCTTTGCTGAAGCAGTAAAGGGTACCGGGTAACAGATACTCCTTCCCATCTGTAACATAGACATCTCCATTCTCCGGATCTACCGCTATGCCATAAGGGGTTTTAATCTGTTTATCTGTCCCGTCTGTAATAAAATTGTCGGTCACCTTCGTTTCATCTTTTACGTTGATGATCGCGTAGCTCACGGTGTTGTTATTGTTAATATAGTTCCAGTCCACACTGCATACATAGGCCGAATCGCCAGCTATTGATAGATTACTGGCGGCGAGTGCAAAAGAGTCTTTAACAATATCCTTCTTACTGTCTATTACATATAGCTTAGCACGTATGTTGTAACGGTCGCCCCTGGAAGTCACATATATATCGCCATATTTATCAGCTTTCACCCTGTGCAGGTTGATCGCCACGTCAATACGTTTGACCTCCGTGAAAGTATTCATGTCCACTACGGACACCGTACGCTCGTATCGTGGCGGACTATAACCTCCGGAATTAGCAATATAGAGTTTATCACCCACAATAGCCATTTCTTCCGGCTGACGGCCCACGGTCACGGTACGCAGTATCTGCAGGGTCGCAGTATCCACTTCCGCGATAAAACCTGCTCCTGCGCTGGCATCGTCCAAAGCAGCGGCATATGAACTAATGTACGCTTTGCCCTTATAAAAGGTAATATAGCGGCAGTTACGAATGGTGATCTGTCCGATCCGTTTGGCGGAATGTACATCGAGCACTTCTACCTTATCCGACATATTGATCACGGCATACAGCTTACTGCCATAGATACTGATATCATTGCCCACATCGCCCATTTCCTTTGTCGCTGTAGGATTGATCTCACTATAGATATTACTTTTATACACACCGGTACCACGGTCATAGTAATCCAGCGTAGCGAGGTTCATACCCATGTTCCCCTCATTAAGGAGGTAGAATCCATTGCGCAGGGTATCAGGCTCACCTACCTGTGTTTCTTCTCCCGGTATCACTCCTGTGCCTTTACGGCAGGCCCCTAAAACCACCATTGCTGACAGTGTCAGCAGCAACAACACGTGATGATATGATAAATACTTCGACATCTATTAGAAATTTATACTGGCAGTAAGACGGTAATAACGTCCCGGCATCGGGTAGTTGATCACCACATCATAATACTGGTTAAAAACATTGTTAAGTTCTCCTGTCAGTTTAATCAGCTTATGCTTATATAAAAAGCTGGTCGATACTGACAGATCGCTGGTATACCACGGCTCCACGTAATACATGGGAATATTGGTATTCAGGAAATAACGTTCTCCCACGTATATAAAGCTATAATTAATATCCCACTTATGCCAGGAGGCATGCGCAATGAAAGAACCGCTGTGTACAGGTACATAAGCGATCTGGTCTTTGTAATTGACCTCTTCCGGATTGGATACATCCAGTGCCTGCTGATAGGTATATTTCACTGAAAAGTCAGTCTGCACGCTCTTCAGTAACGCCGGTGATAACTGTATACTGGCATCTGCACCATATATATCAACGCCACCGATGTTCTGCATCATCCACTGAAAGTTGCGGCCGGGGGCCGCTACGATCTTATCTTTCACATGACTGTAATAAGCGTCCGCCTGCAGGGAGAAGAACTGTATGAATTTCCCGGTATTGCGGGCGTATCCCAGGCCTATGTTATATTGTTTTGTATGCTCCGGACGCAGGTCAGGATTACCTACAGTACTGTAATACATATCGTTGAAAGTAGGCATCCGGAAGATGCTCTTGTAGAATGCACGCAGTTTCAGGTCTTGCTGATGGAATGGCTGCCAGGACACGAGTATAGTTGGTCGCAGTGCCTGATAGTCCCTGCCGGAGTTATATAGTTTCGTCTGTTCATTGATAAACGTAGCCAGCACATTGCCCTGTATGTCTACCTGTCCCAGATGCAGGTTTGTCGCTGCGGCGGCCAGGGTGGTATAACGCGTAGGGATGGCAAAATGGTCAAGGTTAACAGCGGTCATCTCGTTCAGCTGGAAGTCGGCCGATAGTGCGACATCCCAGAAGCTGGTGACCTTATATTGATTGGCTGCAGAGATATAGTACTCATGCTGGCGGTAGCGGTTCATGAGTGCACCATAGTCTGCAATGATTGATGTATCCAGGTAGCGGACGTAATCATACATATACTTGGCACTGAGCAGCATCGTATACCGCTTACTGAATTTCCTGTTGTAGGAGGCTTGTACAAACAGGTTCCGGTCCCACTGGTGCTGACCGTTCAGGAACTTATTACTGACGATGGCGCCCGGCAATCCACGGGTAGAGTTATAGTAATAGACTTTCGCATTCCATGTACTGCTATCTTTGAGCTGACCATACAGGCCGGCTTCCACACGGGCAGCGTCGATACCGGCGTTTTGTCTGACTGCCGTGGTATCATAGGCACCATTGGTATACCTGAACCTATATCTTCCGTGACCATGTGTCCATTCACTGCTCACAACGGCGGAGAGCCTGTCAGACAGTTTTTGTTCTATTCTTACAGCGGGATTGAACAATCCGAAGGAACCGGTTTTAAGTGACACCTTCCCATGTGTTGTTTCTCCTGTTGCAAATACCGGTTTACGGGATTGCAGGTAGATAGAAGAAGCGGCAGCAAACCCCTTCGCCGGCTGGAGGATCGTTCCTTTCTGTGCATTATACAGATCTATCTGTTCAATGTTATCGAGTGAGAAGCGGCCCAGGTCTACGGTGCCGTTCTGCGCGTTACCTAACTGTATACCGTCATAGAATACGCCCACGTGGTTCGTTCCCATACTACGCACGTTGATCGTCTTCAGCCCTCCGAGCCCACCATAATCCTTCAGCTGCACGCCAGAAAAGAAGCGCACAGCATCCGCTACAGATAAACTATTCATCTTCTCGAGCGCCACACCGCTCAGCGTCTGTACGGGAGATACTGAATTATTCTTATTGGAGAAGATGGTAACGCCCTGCAACATGCGCGTGACAGCAGTATCCTGGGCGGAAAGCTGAAATCCGGACGCCAGTAAAAGGATGAATATGTATAACCGAACGGCCAAGTTAATTGATTTGAAAATCAGGAATTAAGAATCGGGTAGCCTGACATGCCAAAGCGTTGCGCCTTTGTCATTGACCAGCAATTAAGCAATGCGAAAAGATCTTTTCGCATCAATTCTTAATTCCTGATTGCTGATTATTTATTAAACAGCGCCATACCGGGGAAGAAGTAGCCGCTATAAGTCTTACTCTTCACCAGCGCGCCTGTCGTCGCATTATGTATATAAACCTGGTTATTGACATCGGCACCATACAGGTTCGTGTTACTATTCAGGACCAGGTAGTTCCTTGCCTTGTCATAAGCGATCCCCTTTCCATAAAAATACTGACCTGAAGGCAGTGTGATAAATGCGGTTGTCAATGACGCAGCATTACCCGGAATATATTTATAGATCCTGTCTGTACCTGATACAATGAAGACCGCGTTCTCCACAGTAGATGCAACGATGGAACTGTTGTTATAAGTGAACTCGTTATAATGAACAGGGAAATTGGTCGTGATACTATCTACCGCCAGTGTAGACGGATTGATCTTCTTCAGCTGTGTTTTGGAAGCCGCCCATACACTGCCATCTGTGCTTTGCACGAACCCGCATACAGCGGTACCCAGTTTTTTTGCGATGCTGTAATCACTGGTATTGAGTGCAATGATCCCTTCTTTAGCAGACAGGATAAATATATAATTACCGCTTTTAAACATGTCGGTCACTTCTCCGGTGATACCAGCAACGGCGGTACCCAGGGTAACAGCAGTCAGGTTCAGCGGATATACACCATCCACCGCACTTACAAGACCTCTTGTATCATCAACACCAACGAAGGAACGGCCATCACCACCCGGCAGCGCGTCAATACGGCCGGTTTCTTTTAACGTATTGGCATCAGCCACTACCAGCGGAGCGCCATATTTACCAACGAAATACAGTCTGCCATTAAATACGGTTGCGAACTGCATGGTAGAGGTATTGGGACCTAATGTCTTACCGGCATTCTCGGCAGAGTATACATACTGGTAAACGGAATCCTTGTCGTAGTCATAGAAGTTCAGGTCTCCGGATTTCGTACCGTAGTTACCTTCGGATACGATCAGGAAGCCGTTCTCGTATTTTCCGGGGACCACGATCACATCATCATCCTTACAGGAAGCGGCTGCCAGCAGCAGACCAGCCAATAACCAGTTGCGTAGATTTTTATACATACATCAAATTTTTTCCGGTGGATAATACATACTCACATAACAACAATAAGCCGCCAGTCAAACCGGGTGCTCAGTTGGTATATCAGCGGATCTAAAAAATAATTGAACCAGGCCATTACTGACCCTCACAACATCAGCGCTTTCACCCGAAGGCACGGTATGTCTGTTGCAGCTGGCAGGTCTTCTGACTCTCCTGCTTTTCCCGGGCCTTCCCGCCCGCTTTCGGCGGACAGTGGCATTGGAGCGGTCTTCGGGAAAAACGATCGTACGTGTTACGATACAGGATTACAGCTACGGGGATAGCTCCGGACTTACACCGGATTCCCTTTTAATTCACCACTGGTGAAACCAAATGCGGCACAAACCTACTGTAAGGGTAGTTAATATCCAAAAAGAAAAATAGGTAGTATCTTGCCGCAAATTCAAAACTGTTCTGTTGAAACGACTATTCGTGTTAGTAGCATTCCTCCTTGGAGGCTATACCAGCTATGCCCAAAACCTGCTTAATAAAACGGTCTCACTGACCGCTGACCGTAAGCCCCTTGCCGCAGTACTAGATAACATGGCGATGCAGGGGGATTTCAGTTTTTCTTATGTGAAAGAATTCATTCATGATGATAGTCTTGTGACGATCAACGTCAGTAACCGGTCCGTCAAACAGGTGCTGGACATATTGTTCCAGGGCAATTTTCAGTTCCGTGAAATAGGCAACCAGATCATCATACAACCCGGCACCTCATCCAAAGAGAAGTGGTATGTGGTAAGCGGATACATCAAAGACGCCGTCACCGGCCAGCCTATTGCTAATGCCAGCGTATACGACGGTATGCTGCTGATCTCAACACTGACCAATGAGCAGGGTTATTTTAAACTGCGCCTGCGTGAAAAGGAAAGAACAGCGGCCCTGCTAACCGTCAGCAAGGAATTGTACCGCGATACGGTCATGCTGGTACCGGCAGGGCGTGACCAGGAGATGAATGCCAGCATTAAGCCTGCTGCACCTATACAACTGACCGTGGTAGATGTCAATCAGCATACCCATGTAGAGCAGACTTTCTTCGGACGCTTCTTCCTGTCTTCCCGCCAGCGTATGCAGAGTCTCAACCTGAGCGACTTCTTTACCCGTCAGCCATACCAGTACTCCCTTGTCCCTGCTATTGGCACCCATGGAAGGATAGGCTCCCAGGTAGTGAATAAGTTCTCTATGAACCTGATCGGTGGTTATACGGCAGGTCTGAGTGGTGTCGAGATAGCGGGCGTTTTCAACATTGACCAGAAGGATGTGAAATGGGTCCAGCTTGCAGGGATCTTTAATATAGTAGGCGGACATTTCACCGGTGTACAGGTTGGAGGCATCCATAATCATATCATGGATTCGCTGAAAGGGGTGCAGATCGGTGGTATCAGTAATATATTGAAATATGGCTTCCATGGTGCCCAGATCAGTGGTACCTATAACCAGGCAGGTGGTGATGGACAGGGAGTGCAGATAGGCGGTATCCTCAACAATGCGGGAGGAAGCCTGAAGGGCGCTCAGGTAGCGGGCTTCCTGAACCTTGGCCGGGACAGTATAGATGGCGCACAGATCGCTGGCGCTGTTAACGTCGGCTGGGGCGACATTAAAGGGGCTCAGATAGCGGGTGCTGTGAATATGGGCCGTAAACAGGTTGACGGAGCACAGATCGCTGGGGTGATCAACTACCGCACAGGAGGTGATGGGACCCAGGTAGCGGGCGCTGTCAATGTCAGCCTCGATACGACGAGTGGCGTACAGCTATCAGGCTTGATCAATTACACCAAAGTACTAAAAGGCGTACAGATCGGCTTTGTGAACTATGCGGATTCTTCTGATGGCTTCAGCTTTGGTGTGTTTAACTTTGTCAGAAAGGGCTTTCACCAGGTCCTGGTGTATAATAATGAGCTCACTGACGTCAATATCGCTTACAGGTCCGGTAGCCGGAAGTTGTATAGTTTGCTGCTGGCAGGGATGAAACTGGGCGACAAACGTGCATATACGTTCGGATATGGCATCGGCCACCCCTTCACCGTGTCTCCCCGGTCGGAGATCACGGTGGAACTTACCTCACAGTCCCTTTACCTGGGCAGCTGGAATGATACCAATTCTATCATCCGGTTACAGACAGCCTGGAACCGCCGGCTGAACAAATACCTGACACTGTATGGCGGCCCGTCCTTTACGATCTACTACAGTGACAAGCTGGACGAGATCGATCCGGCCTATGAATCGAGGGTACCACCGCATTACAGTCCGTTTACATTAGGTGGCGGAGTGACTGCCTGGTTTGGCTGGCATATAGGCGTCGGGTTTTTCTAGATTATTTGGTAATTTTGCAGCTTCAATTTTTAAAAAGTTAAAAATTAAACTCAGGTAATGTCAAAAGTTAAAGTAGGTTTTGTGCAAATGTCCTGCAATGGCAATAAGGCTGATAACCTCGCCAAGGCAATAGAGCGGGTACGTGAAGCGGCAGCTAAGGGCGCGCAGATTGTATGTTTGCAGGAATTGTTTACTTCCCTTTATTTCTGTGACGTGGAGGATTATGATAATTTCTCCCTGGCAGAACCTATTCCTGGTCCGTCTACCGAGACTTTACAGCAGGTAGCAGGTGAGCTGGGTGTGGTGATCATCGCTTCTCTGTTTGAGAAACGTACGCAGGGTATCTACCATAATACGACTGCTGTGCTGGATGCTGACGGCAGCTACCTGGGCAAGTACCGTAAGATGCATATTCCGGATGATCCGGCTTACTACGAGAAATTCTACTTCACGCCGGGTGACCTTGGCTATAAAGTGTTCAAAACTAAATTCGCCACTATTGGTGTATTGATCTGCTGGGATCAGTGGTATCCGGAAGCGTCCAGGATCACCGCACTGATGGGTGCAGAGATCCTGTTCTACCCAACTGCTATTGGCTGGGCTACATCCCAGGACGAAGCGACCAATACGGAGCAATACAATGCCTGGCAGACTATCCAGCGTAGCCATGCAGTAGCCAATGGTGTACACGTAGTGAGCGTAAACCGTGTAGGTTTCGAGCAGGAAGGCGCTATGAAATTCTGGGGCGGTTCCTTCATTGCCAATCCGTTTGGTTCTATTATCTACCAGGCAGATCATGAAAAAGAAGAGGTATTCGTGCAGGAACTGGACCTGTCCAAGACTGACAGATACCGTACACACTGGCCGTTCTTACGCGACAGAAGAATTGATTCCTACGCTCCTATCACCAAAAGATTTATCGACGAAGCATAATGAACGGACAACCAACTTTGAAACAGCAGGGATACTTCTTCCCTGCCGAATTCCATCCGCATGTCGCAACCTGGCTGAGCTGGCCGCATAAAGAAGCCAGCTGGCCCGGAAAGATCCACACGATCTATCCCTATTACAGCCAGTTCGTGAAATACCTGGCGGAGAGTGAAATCGTCCGTATCAATGTGATTGATGAAGCCATGAAGGCTTTTGCTATTGGCCATCTCCAAAGAGCGGGGGTCAATATGAACCAGGTGGAGTTTTATTTTAACCCGACGAATGATGCATGGTGCCGCGATCACGGTCCGGCATTCCTGATCAATCCGGCGGAGAAGAAGAAGGTCATCGTCGACTGGAATTATAACGCCTGGGGCGGTAAATATCCTCCATTTGACCTGGATGACGTAGTACCAACGCGTATTGCGGAGCATTTCAACCTGCCAGTCTACCATCCTGGTATTATCATGGAAGGTGGTTCCGTAGAGTTCAACGGTAAGGGCACTGTCCTGACATCACGTTGTTGCCTGCTCAATGAAAACCGTAATCCGCACCTGAATCAGGCGCAGATCGAGACGTTCCTGCACGATTTCTATGGTATGGACCAGGTGTTGTGGGTGGATGAAGGGATCATCGGGGATGACACTGATGGTCATATTGATGACACAGTCCGCTTTGTGAATGAGGATACGGTGCTGACGGTCGTCGAGTCCAATAAACAGGATGAGAACTATGAGCTCCTGCAGCAAAATCTCCGAGAACTGAAACAGATGCGTTTACTGAATGGTAAGCAGCTGAATGTAGTGGAGCTGCCGATGCCAGATCCAGTAGTGTTCGAAGATCAGCGTTTGCCGGCTTCCTACGCCAATTTTTACATTAGCAACAAGCATGTGATCGTGCCGGTGTTCAATTGTAAGCATGATGACAAGGCGCTACAGGTGATCAGCGAGTGTTTTAAAGACCGTGAGGTGGTTGGAATTGATTCTACAGAGATCATCTGGGGATTGGGCAGTTTTCACTGCCTGAGCCAGCAGGAACCTGCGGTATAGATTTTTCTTATAATTCTTTCGGGCAGCACCACGGGTTTCCGTGGTGCTGTTTTTTTTTTGTGATAGCGGATTCGCGATCTGCGTTATTTCGTTTGTATTCGTTTATGGCATATTGTTAATGCTTGTTTTGAGTTTGGCATGTTTTATTCCGGAATACAGTTGTAAAGGCTGTTACTTTGTTTTTTGCGCTGCAAGATCTATTTGGTTTCGGTTGATTTGTCTGTATCTAACTCGGACTTATCGAATTCCCTTTTAAAGTAAAAGTGATAGACGTTGGTGCCTGTACTGCTTGTGATAGGAAACGCATTGACGAGCTTCCAGCCGATGCCGCCCATATAGTTCAGCGCATCAACGACAGAGTTAAATTTCTTCACTTTGCCCAGTTCATCTTTTATGCGGTGATCTTTCATTTCGAATAATCTTCTTTCTTCTCCAAAGTCGACGTCAATGGTGACTTTGTTACTCATCATTCTTGCCTGTGCCACGACTTCACAATATTGTTCGACTTTCTCCTGGGCAAATGCTGATACCGGTAGGAGGAACAATATGGATATAAATAGTTGCTTCATATGGAAATAATAATTAGATAGTATATAGGTTTCGTTGATGCCTGCAAGGTAACATATCGGGTGTGCTGAAAAAACAGGAGATTTCCCCTTTTAATAAAAAACAGCCGGACGATAATGCCCGGCTGTTTCAGCTTTTCAAATATTAAAAAATGGCCGCTACTTCTTCCGCGCTGTTCCCCTGTAGATCCTCTGCCGTAATGAGAATTTTTGCACCAGGGAAGAGCGTCCTGCTTTTGCGGAAGCACGGTTAGTGTTTAGGAAACGATGACGTCCTTCTCCGTCTTGTTGCCCGGTACATCCGTTACTGTTACGACCACGCGTGTGCCGGTAAGGGCAGCATTAGGGGCAGTTACAGTATAGATCCAGGTACGCCGGTCTGTCTCTTTCAGCACGGCAGCTCCCTGCTCCAGTTCAACACCAGCCTGCGAGAAGATGGTAACTATTGCTGATTTCGGGGTAATGACATCCCTCGCTCTGATGGTGATCAGATCACCTGCCGCGCCCTTGTAATCGCCGATGTTCACATCATCAATTACGGGCGGACTTGTGGCATCCCGGAAGGCGGCGTTATAAGCGGTTTGCGCTCCTTTTGCTGCTTTCTGATATTGAGCCTTGATGACAGGGTCTTTTATGGCCCCCTGTGCGTACAGCGTGGCTGTGAAGAAATTCTCGCGTGCTTCCAGTTGTGCAGCTGTTGGTGGTGTGGTGCTTGGACCACGTTTGATACCAACGATCGTTTTACGCTTCGTCACACGGAAGTTCATCTTTTTACCGATAGTGCCGGATACGCCACTAACGAAGATGTTGTTTTTTACATATGCCATTGTGATGCAGTTTTCGTGATTAAAAAGTTGATTAATCACAATCATGATCACCAGGTCAAACAGGAGGCACCTCACTCCTGCCTTAGGTGCAGCCCCTTGATCGCGATTGCTGACACAATGTTAAGCTGATTATTACCCCGATCTTACGCTATGTACGTGAACTGCAAAATCATGTACGTAAACCGCATAAATCCGGGGGCGGATATTCTAAAATAGTGTTAGAAGCATTCAAAGTGATTGAGCAACTCAGCCTTATGCTCCCTGCCGATAGGGAGTTCATCGCCATTTTTCATGATCACCGTTTCGCCAATCAGCCGCACATGGTTTAGACGCACAACGTAACTTCTGTGGATACGGCAAAATGATTCCGCAGGAAGACGTTCCTGGGCTAACTGCAGGCTGGACCTTATTTTAAATTTGCGGTTATCGGTTAATTTAAACTCAACGTAGTTATCTGATACTGAAAAATAAACGATCTCTTCATCCTGGATCGCTTCATTTACGCCATTCTTGGTAACGAAAAGCAGGGGACGTCCCATATTTCTTAATAATAGAATTAGATGTTGAAGAATAATTGTGGTAGGAAACTGAGTATTGGGCTAGCTGTAGGACAGGTAGTCGTAGGACGGATAGTAGGTATAGTCGTAGTCGTGGCTGTGAAGTCAGGTGGGATAAACGGTACTGAAGGAGGAAAAAGTTAACAATGAAATTTACTACTGATACGGGTCTGATCAAATAAAGCATTTTATACATTTAATTTCGAGGGTTAATACGTGGATCATCTGTGATACACGTAAGGTTTCTTTCTACAAGTTTAAGTAAAATAACAGCTTAAAGATCAATCTGATAAAAATTTTCCTGAAAAATTAGCAAAAAACAGTGAGGCAATAAAATGAGTAAAACATTGAAAATTAATATATTACCCAGCAACCAACGCGACTACATGGCGGCCATTGTCTACTATTATAGATTGTTCTGGTACTCTTTGAGGATGAACTGATTGTCGGATACGGATGTACTCCGTTTTGTGATAGATAAAGGACTTGTTATTGCCATCGTTCTTTTGGTAAACTCTGGGAAAACGGGATGGCGGGTTTTACGTGATTTATAACAAGGGAAGGCTGGATGGTACTATTTATTGCAACTTACCTAATTCATCACTCAAAACCCTATCATATAGCTGACAGCGAGAAAAAAATACAAACTAGTTGGTATTGTACAACATACTTAATACCACTAATTTAGGATAATATAATCCCATATGAACACATTAAAAATAATAGTAATTGTGGCGATTCTCTCGTTAGGAATCTATGTTGCCCTATCTCCTGGGGTGGTGTATGCACCAACTCCGAGGATAGTCCTATATTTCCTAATCTGCTTTCTGCCCAGCCTCTTGCTAGGAGCCGAAGCTACATCAAGATTTGAACTACAATTGCCAGGTTTTGTGTTCACTACAGCAGGAGCATGTGCAATTTGCTTTGGAGCCTTACTGTTAGTCACCCACCTGGCGAAACCCGAAGAGAAGATAGCCGTCTTTCAAATATATGATGAGCACAATGAACCTGTTGCTTTAGACTGGGATGGTGCAATAGATATTCCTATAACCGCGCAGGGATTATCTGTCACAAGGTTCATTGATAGAAATAGTGTTATCGTTATATTTCCAGAACAAGTTAGTCTCGTTGAAATTCGCATAAAAAAATCCTATACAGGCCATACATATACTGGGAATATTAGTTATTCAGGCAATAGAACAGCAAAGATCGTCCTGGGAGAATCGTTAAATTAAAACATTACACAGGTATGCCACATCAAAAAATTGACCTACTTACATTAAGCATCATACTGCTATTCATTCCCAGCATAGCAAATGCCCAAATAGATCAGGAAAAACTCGACAATTTACGAGGTAAATATCCGTGGGGCAGCATTTACGTAACGTATTCCTCTATCATAAATCTCAGCTCCATCCTAAAGGACGATAAAAGGACTCCCCGACTCGAGCAGCAATACTCAACAACAGCAATGTCTACTCTCAATCAGTTTTTACAAGGGTTCAGAAATAGGCCCAGTAATGAAAACATTTCATTCATAGAAATTGACCTAAATAGAATCGAAGCAGGCTATAAGAGGGCCAACGATGTAGGAGGTGAAATAACTTCAATCGCATGGAGTAAAGAAAACGTGGTGAATATTGCTGATATATGCGACAGACAATTAATAGTACTTGTCAACTTAAAACGCACTCTTTCACTGATGTCGAATGATTCAATCTCTATTCAACTGGCTTATGATAATCTTAACTTACTCAAAAGCGATCTACTATTATCCGACGAAGCTTATTTTCTGGCCGCATCTGAATTTCAGCTTTTAATGGTAAAGAAAGATTATAATGACATTGCAAACCTCGACATAAAAATCCGATCCGACATAGCAGCATTCCTTAAGGACTATGACAACAAATACATGCAATTGAAGGATTTTAAATTGTCTAACGACAACATTAAAAACAAAAATGCAAATTTATTTCTGCAAAATATGGCCGGATTAGAAAAAAACTTATATCCCAACCGTAGAACGACATCCCTGGGCGACACTGTTAACTTCTGATAATTCAGGCAACAACGTTGATTACGTTAGACACTAGCCAAATAGCAGCATAGCACCTGATGTCATGCTGACACATCAATAATATAATTGCGCTATAATGTAGAATCAAGAACTAGTGCAGCTGAACAAGTGCGGTGAGTCTATAATGACAATTCTAATGAAGCTACGGCATTAAAATTATTAATCGATACTATGACATACTGGATCAAATAGTAGAGCACAATATAACCGAAGAGAAAGAGGCAAGGCATAGCGACATTGAATTTAGACATTGGTACCAGGAGTCTAAAACAGTAATTAGTTCGTCAAGGCAGCGGTGCGAAGCTCTTTTGGCTGAACGAACTGACACCTTTATCAGCAAGCTACTAAGACCAATAGATACTTACAAATCGGGAAAAAGCAGGAGCCTGATTATTTCCGAAGAAACTGCATTCTTTGAATAAAACCAAGACGGTAAATACGTTCCAATAGTATCATTTTGATTTTCCATAAAAAAATCATTAATTGCAGTATTAACTTATCTTATTTGTAATAATTAATCAATCCCAATACGTTATGTCCCTTTGAAATTTGGTCTGTTTAACCAACATTAAGATTATAAATAAGCAAAATTAAAGATCCAGGATACTATTGCTATATCAGGCAACGATCGCCTTTTATAGGCTGATAGCAAGCTTTATTTGATCCATACAGTAGTATGGATATTCCATCCTGTATTATCATTAAGCTTCAAATCGTCTCTATACGTTTCAGTTAAAGAAATACTTCGTTACAACCACTACAATCACCCAATTTCATGGCCGTCACAAAATTGATACTAAAACCGGTTTGTCAGCTCCGTGGTGAGCGTTTTTACGTCCCTGCCTATCAGAGAGGATACCGGTGGACTCAGATGCAGGTATTAGCCCTGCTGGAAGATATATGGAAGTTCAGGATTGACAATCATAATTCCCAAAGGGAAGTATTCTATTGCCTTCAACCGCTGGTTGTTGCCCAGTCACCCCAAGGGTGGATTGTCATAGATGGACAACAAAGACTAACCACCATTCAACTCATTATCATTTATTTAAGAACGCTCACAGAAGATCCTGAATATTTTAAATTTGTCCTCTCCTATGAGACGAGACCTGAAAGTCAACGGTTCGTTGAAAACCTACATACCATGGAACATGCAGATAATATTGATTATCATTACATGATTGAGGCCTATCACGCAATCGATACATGGTTTAAAGGGAAAGGACCAAATGCAAAAATTAATTTCCAACAAACGTTATTGAATGATGATGAAGACGGGAAAAATGTAAAAGTAATTTGGTACGAAGTGGAACATGCAGAGACTGCCAATCACATTGATATTTTCACCCGTCTCAATATTGGCAAAATTGCATTGACAAACGCAGAATTGATCAAAGCCTATCTTTTACAAAAAACCCATTTCAGTCCTGAAAAGGCTAACCTTAAACAAATTCAGATCGCCTCCGAATGGGACTACATTGAGAAAATGCTTCAACGGGACGACTTCTGGTACTTTATTTATGATTCCTCTGACTCATCGGCATATGAAAACCGGATAGAGTATCTTTTCGACAGAATGTTTGACCGGAAACCAGAACATGATCATTATTATACGTTTTACTCATTTATTAATGAAAGGAATCTTATCAAGGATCAAAATAACAATGTAGACGTTGGCGCGATGTGGATAAGGGTCAAAAATTACTTCCAGGTATTTGAAGAATGGTTTAATAATAACGACCTCTATCATTTAATTGGATACCTGATTTGTTGCGAATATAGAATCGATGCACTAAAGCAAACTGCAGATAACCAAACTAAAGACAGCTTTGTTCAAATCCTAAATCAAAAAATACAGGATACTGTTAACTTCTACATTGAGGACCTCGAATACGGTGCAGACAATGATAAGATTAAAAAAGTATTATTACTTTTCAATATACGCACTTTGATGCTCTCTAAGGGAGATAGCAGATTCCCATTCAATTTATATAAAATGAATAGATGGGACATTGAACATATCAGTTCTCAAACAGAAAAAGACATCGACAAACGTTACAGAAAAGAATGGATGGCTGATATTATAACCTATTTTTCAGGGCAAAGCATAGATACTATCGTGGAAAATGAGCAGCCGGAAAGCGTCCTT
This sequence comes from Chitinophaga agri, assembly GCF_010093065.1. Lineage (NCBI taxonomy): Bacteria > Pseudomonadati > Bacteroidota > Chitinophagia > Chitinophagales > Chitinophagaceae > Chitinophaga > Chitinophaga agri. Next base: position 1,046,222 of record NZ_CP048113.1, read on the forward strand.
TTTATTGGTTTGAACGATCGGGACAGGAGTATCTGTGAGCGGCTATTCAAACTGTATACGAAAGAAACAGTTAACGACCGTGAATTTGACAATGTGAAAAATGAAATAGCAGAGCGGTTTAAGGAAGGTGTTAAGGCAACCAACAAATATATGGATAATATAGGTAATCTGGCCCTACTTGATTCAAATACTAACCGCGGTTACAAAAATGCATTTTTCCCTATTAAGAGACAACGTATCATCGAGAATGACAGTATCGGAAAGTTTGTGCCAATCTGTACCAAGAATGTATTCCTGAAGTATTATTCAGATCAACTAGGAGACGTAATGCACTGGAAAGAAAGCGATGCAATATCCTATACCCATTCAATTAACCGCATTTTGGAAAAGTATCTACCTCAAAAGAAAAACAACGTACCATGCAACTAAATGAAATAAAGATTAATGAAGGGAAACGTTTGTCTTTTTTCCAACTGTTCGCTACTGAACAGTTAAATGTTGAGATCCCAATTATTCAACGTGACTATGCACAGGGAAGAAAGTCTGCTCATGAGGTGAGAACGCAGTTCCTCAAAACACTGCATGGTTATCTTGAAGAGAACATTCCCAATAGAGACCTTGACTTTGTATATGGTAGTATTACGAGACCGGCAAAGGGAAATCCTTCGCTTATTCCACTCGATGGGCAGCAACGGCTCACTACCCTGTTTCTGCTCCACTGGTATTTGGGTAATCTGAGCGGAAATATCAGGCTCTTGCGTGATCGGTTACTGGACGGTCGGAGATCAAGATTTACATACGAAACCCGCGCAAGCGCCAGGGAGTTTTGCGATGCATTATTAATAAATGATATTGACTTCTCTCTATTGAAAGAAGGTCGTAGGCTGTCTGCTACTATCATGAACGCGGGTTGGTACTTTCAATCCTGGGAATATGATCCCACTATCAGATCGATGATAACCATGCTGGATGCTATTCATGAGATGTTCGATGATAAGGAAGCATTCTTTGACAGACTGATCCAGACAGCATCTCCTGTCATTACATTTCAGTTTCTTGATATCGGAGAACTACACCTGACAGACGACCTGTATATCAAAATGAACTCGAGAGGCAAAGAGCTCACTCCATTTGAGAATTTTAAAGCCAAACTTGAAAAAGAGATAGACGACCTGTTTGCAAATGACGATCAGCGCTGGGAATTCGTGTCAGGTGGAAAAAAAAGCCAACTGTCAGCTCATGAATATTTCGCCCATAGCATCGATACCAAATGGCTGGATTTTTTCTGGTCCCGATCCCTCAATGACGGGAAACCAGGCTTCTCGGACGAGCATATGATGAATTTTATACGTGTTATACTTACAAATGAATATGCCTGCGGTGCCGGATTTGAAGATCGAAACCTCAAAATATTACTGGATACCCAGGATATCAGGAATGATCCTGAATATAGTAAGAATTTATCTTTCTTCATTTATAAAACCCTGGGGGTCCTAAAGCCCAGGGCTATTACATCTCTTATTTCCTCATTTGATTGTCTGTTGAAGATCCCAACAGTATTACCTGCTCACATGCCTGAAGAGTTTCATTATGCTCACCAGGACATACTAAAAAAAGCATTCCTCCATGATCTCAGAAACTTCGATAGGATCAGATTCCATGCGTTTCTGAAATATATCACAGCAAATATTGCTACTGATGGACTTTCCGAATGGATGCGGGTTGTCTATAATTTGACTGAAAACAGCGATTTCGATGACGCAAGAACACTTGCGAATGCAATGAGAGAAGTAGAAAAACTAGCGCCACATATGCAGAACATCCTTCAGCATCTGGCCAGCGGAGAAGCCGAACTGGGCTCTTTTTACAGTCAGCAGATAGAAGAAGAGAAAATAAAGGCCTGCCTGATCCTCAAAGGACCTCGCTGGTCAGAACATATTCTGAGTATAGAAAAGAACCCTTTTGTAAGAGGACAGATAGGCTTTTTACTAGAGTTTAGTGGTATACTTGATTATTATGTGACCAATAGGCATTGTAACTGGACGCCGGAAGAAGACGAGGCATTCTATGATACGTTCAGATGCTACATGCGCAAGTCTCTTTCATTATTTGACTATCTGAATAACCGCAATGCCAGCGAAGACGATAATTACCTTTGGGAAAGATCAGTACTGACGAAGGGCGACTATCTGATCGATGCAACTTACTGGCGGAAAAACTTCCTGCATAGTTCCAACAATATGCGGGATTATAGCTGGAAACGGCTGCTAAGATTGAATGGCAGGTCTGATGCTGGAAATGATTTACTGTTAAAACGTCGAAAACTGGTTAAAGATGTATTCGACGATGCCCGTTATGACCCGGAGAATTTTCAGGCGTCCTGCATCAAAATTATTAGCGACGTACCCAATGACTGGCGGGCGTACTTTGTGACAAACGCAAAGTTGATTAAAGTTTGCAAACAGGGTTTTATACGCGTTGAAAATAATTATGAAAAAATCCGTCTGCTAAATAACAGTAAATTGACCTACCATTATGAGTTACTTACCTACCATCTTTTTACAGAAAAAATGGAAGGCCGGCACTTTGGCCCATTTGACTCCGTCCATTATGAGGAAGATTATGGAGATACCGGAGTTCCGCGAATTGCGCTCAGAGGACTGAATTATGGGAATAAAGCTTACGGCATTAACATTTTCAACAAAGACAGAATATTCATAAACTTTAAGCTGATAAATGGGATTGGTGATGACATCTCTTCGTATGATGATGTCATTCTGGACATTTTGGAAAAGGCTGATTTCAACTACCCGGACGATGAACATGGTGGATATTCAAAGGCAAAAAGTTTTGACTCAATATTTGAAGAAATTGAAATGCTGTGTACGCACCTTCATACTATACATAGTGTAACCTGACGAAATGTACTTGCTCCCTCTATCGGCCCAGGTGTAATATGTAATATAATTGTATTAATAACTTCACCCTTTACAGTTTGGGGGTACTGCCCCCAACTGTTATGATCAATTTTAGCTTGAAAACAACATTTTCCGGATAAGGTTTATATAAATCAGTTTGGCAATCGCCATATTTTCAATACCCCTCGCCCATAAATCAATATACTATGCTATGTCCGCGGTCAACAGGCAATGCGGAATAGGAGTCAATCCATTTTCTGATTTGTATTTCATCCGTACCTAACTCACTGAGATGAATCCGTACAGATAGGCAACTATTCGAAAGATTCATTATCAGATGGGTATATGATCCAACTTCACTATCGCGATAAGTAATCGTTTCAAAATCAACTATCTTATCCCACGTCATCATTACCCCTTCATGTTTCATACCATATTGATCGATGAGTAAAATGACGTCTCTCCTCAATAAGACCATCCATTTATACAAGGACAGCAGCGAGAAGATGATCAGTAATATCCATGTCAAACGTGTTCTCTCCGCGTAAAGAAATATAAAAACGGGTAGCGTCGTTACAAGCAGACATCCGATCATTGTTTTCGTAAAGTCGGCTTTGAGTTTTATTTCATTCTCACGCATAGGTAGTATTGCTCTTTTCACCATAGGGTTTAAATATTTGTCAGGGATGATGCATTTCCTTTACCTGTCTCGTAAATTTACCGGGTACCATCATCAATATCAGCTGTTCATGTAGCCTGAATCTGCGCACCTTTCTATAAACGCAAAGTAGTAACGGTACCACCCGCGGGCGTCCCAGGGCAAGTAACGAGTTCACGTGTTTTGACAAGAGCGACCGCTGAATATCAAGCAGGAGAAAATAACGAAATCCCCCTAAATGCTTTCTGTATTGCTTAAACAGGTCTTCAGTGAAGGAACTTTTTAAAAGGTTACGGATCACCTGGTTTGCATAGATCTCTTTCCATTCGCTGTAGTCAGCGGGGAGATCCTGTATGTGCATTTGCCGGCCAATCCTGGCGAAGGTGCGTACAATTTCATCTTTTTCCTGGTTACTTAATTTTCTTTCCAATAGTTCGAAAGAAGAGATCGAGTAATAGATCAACATGTACAGCACGTCCTGGTAGCCGTCATTCGAGATCTTATGACCACGGGCCGACTCTACATGCTGGTGTATCGTATTTATTTTCTCAATGGATGAAATAGCCTCTTTCTCTTCCCTGAAAATGATATGCTGCGCATATTTTACAGTTGAGAACAAGCGTCCTATAGGATCACCGGGTATTTTACCAGTAAAATATAACCAGTCCACCTCTCTGTTTAATGCAAATTCTGCAGCAGCACCCGCGAAGATAAATAAGGTAATATCCGTAGTACTCCATATTTTCTTGACAATTGATGCATCGTCCACAAACGTATTCATCGTAATATGATTTAAGCGGCTACCGGCGTCAACTGCCCTATCTTCTTGTGGCATATCAGCAGGGGAATTATGCCAATAATGCCGAATGAACAGTCGATCAGACGCCAGAAAACAGGGCTCTGCCTGATGTACCCGGCTATAAATAATCTATGCCTTTATTACTCGCCTTGTTATCGCTGTTTGCATAACCATAAAAGCGCTTTGCAATACAAAGTAAGTAAAGATATTCCACATTTCCAAGCATCGCTTCAATCACTGGGCAAACACCTATCAGTAACCATTGTTCCCCTCCTACCCTGCTCCCCGTTTTCTTAAACTAGTTCAATGGTTTGGGAATTCCGCTATATCTATCTTGCAATGCAATAAAACGCAAGAACATGGATAGAAAGGATTTTCTAAAGAAAGGCTTACTCGGAACCGGCATGTTTGCAGCAACAACGGCACTGGGAAATGTATTAAAGAATGACGTAGATGAGATCAAACCGCTGGAGATCATTGGATATAACCATCTACCCAATTCAGAAGATGTAGATGTACAGGAGAACACCGTTTTACATAAAGCCACTACAAGGGGAAAAGCAGACCATGGATGGCTGTTATCATGCCACACCTTCAGTTTCGCCAATTACTATAATCCCAAACGTATGCATTTCGGCGTATTACGGGTACTAAATGACGACCGCGTTGAAGCGGGTATGGGATTCGGCACACATCCTCATGACAACATGGAAATAATCAGCATCCCGTTGGAAGGTGACCTTGAACATAAAGACAGTATGGGCAATGTGGCACTTATCAAAAATGGAGATATACAGGTCATGAGCGCCGGTACAGGCATTACGCATAGTGAATACAATAAAAACACGGACAGACAGGTAAAGTTCCTCCAGATATGGGTGTTCCCCAATAAAAGGAACGTGACACCAAGATATGATCAGATCACGCTAAAACCCGGGCAGCGACATAATAAGTTTCAGCAGATAGTCTCTCCTGATCCTGCTGATGCTGGCGTGTGGATCAATCAGGATGCCTGGTTCCACCTGGGGAAATTTGATAACAATTTTGCTTCGACATACACGGTGAAGAGAAAGGGAAATGGTGTATACGCATTTATCATTAAAGGTAGTGCCATTATACAGGGACAACAGCTGGAAGGAAGAGACGGATTTGGTGTATGGGACACTGCAACGTTGAGTATTAAAGCGACTTCTCAGGATGCGGAAATTCTGCTGATGGATGTTCCGATGATGCTATCTTAAAAGATTACAGCGAATACCTGGCCTCTACAATCAGGTATTCGCTGAGCTATAAATACCTATATAGCTATACAGGCCTAACCCCACCATACAATTCCGCTGGAGGGGCTCCATTATAGTGCCCAGCTGTATCTTCAATAAACTGCTTTACCGTATGTCTTCCAGTTGCATGTAGAAATATTGCCTCAGGCCAGGGATCCATTGTGATCATCTCTGGACCGTATGGATCAAAGTCCGGCTATCTCCGGCCGTTCCCTTATTATTCCCCCCACACTTTCACATGGGGCAGGGACCAGCTGTAGCGCACCGCTAATAGCCTTATTACAATGATCGTCACAATTGTACTTATAAAGATCACATCCCGGGAAAATGCAAAGTATTCTCCCGCAAAGAACACAACACCTCCCGCCATACAAGCCGTAGCATATACTTCTTTGTGAAAGATGGCAGGTACTTCATTACAGAGTATATCTCTGATCACACCTCCGAAACAAGCTGTTACAGTGCCAAGGAGTACACATACCAGTGGATGCAGGTTAACAAGCAATCCTTTCTGAATACCAATAAGCGTAAAAATTCCCAGGCCGATCGCATCAAAGAACAGCAAGGACAATGGTAGTTTCAGCAACACTTTCCGGAAGAGAATTGTAATGACCACCGATCCGGTTACTACATAGAAATTTGAAAGGTCCGTTAACCAGGTAACAGGAAAATTACCGATAAGTATATCTCTTAGTGTGCCGCCGCCAAATGCAGTAACGATCGCAATCATCAAAACACCAAAGATGTCCATCCTTTTTTCGATTGCTGTCAATGCCCCTGAAATAGCAAAAGCGATGGTGCCTATATTATCCAATATTGAAAATAACATATTACCAAATTCAGTTAAATAAAGCCCTAAATATAAGGAAATCATCTAATTCAAACTGGCCCATCCGGGCAAAATTTAGGGCATCTTATACTATAAAATGGCTCCGATCTAAGAAATGGTATCATAGTTGCCATAGACAACAATGGGGCGACAGATTGTCCTGAATGTTCCGGATAAGGCACCAGGATGATCTTTAAAAAGCCGGTAAAACCACATTGGGAAGATGTTCCGGGGCCGCACATCGTAAACTACTATATTAACAATGGCTATCAGGTTAGAAGTGAAGAAATCTATGATGCAAAGGGTGAAAGTGATTTTTGTGGGTTTATTTATGATCAGTAGCCTCGTTGCAGGCGCCCGCACTACACAGGATACTACAAATCGGGCACAAAAAACCGTTTATCTTTTCAGCGGTCTGGGGGCTGACTCCACTATATTTATGAATCTGAAACTGCCGGGGTACCGAAAAGTGTACATCAACTGGATTCCCGCACTGCCAAATGAAACCATTACCGAATATGCAGGCAGAATCAAGAGTCAGATCACTGTTGAAAATCCGGATATCATCGGGCTTTCCTTTGGAGGGATCGTTGCGGTGGAAGTCTCCAAACAGCTGAACGTAGATAAAATGGTATTGATCTCTTCCGTGAGAACCCGACGTGAACTGAACCGCAAACAGTTCTTTTTCATGAAACTGGGTCTCTATCGTATCATACCCGGGGCATTGATACAACGTACTAATTTCCTCACCTACCAGTATTTTGGCGCGCGGTCACAAAATGACAAAACAACGTTAACAAATTTACTAAAGCAAACAGATGTAACTTTTTTTCGCTGGGCCCTGAAGAGTATCGCCTACTGGGACAACACGTCGGCTCCGGAAAGGACCATTCAGATACATGGCACGGCTGACAGAGTGATCACCGGCAGACGTGTTCATCCTGACTACCGCATTAAAGGAGGAGGCCATCTCATGGTTTTTAATAAAGCAGATACGATCAGTAAGATCATCACGAACTATTTTCATGAATAATTACTATTAAATCGTTATATAATAGATCCGTGCAGATCAGCTGATCTACACGGATCTATTATATGATGTGATGAACTACAACTGCTTTTTAAAGTTCTTATCTATATATTCATCCAGTTTATTGTCGTCGTTAGCCGCTATCACTTTCTCGAGCGCCTTATTCTTCACTACGGCAAGTCCTTTCTGATATACCCTGATCACTGACAGCAAACCCGCCTTTGCTGCGGCTGCCTTATCCGCTGAAGACTGCTTGCTGATACAGTAGCTGGCATAATTAGCCATATAGACCATCAGCAGCTGAGGATTTTTATCAAATACTTTCAACAACGGATCTCCCATTTGAACCGTGACTGTAGGTGAACCGGTAAGCCATTCCATTAGAAAGCCATTGGACAGCAAACGCTCATCTTTTTGTTTGTCAAGATCTGTCTCGGTGATCCATTCTGTTAATTGCTGGAACAGGGGTTCTGCTTTAGCATAATCTTCCTTTGCTTTAAGTGCAGGGAACGCAGGCCGGTTCTGTGCGAACGTCGTTAGCCCCAGCAGCAGTGCAAACGTTACTGACAATAAAAATTTCATATTTATGAGAGGGTTGTTTTAGACACGAAAGAAAATTACAGGATTAGTGGACAATAAAAAAAACGTCATCACGTCTTTGGTAAACGGTCAGCGTTCAAGTTAAGTATTATCTATTAATAAAATATTAAAGAATATGTTAAAATAAACCGGGACCATTGTGATCACCTCCGGATAAGGAACAGATCTGTTCCGGCCTCATAACCGGCAAATGCCATGAAAGTACACAGATAACTGCACTGAGATTGTCTACATTCATGTATTGTTTGTTTTTAGCACTTAATTCCAATCCACATGAAAAACCCGATCTTATTGTTTCTGTTCCTTCTTTCTTGCGTCACCGGCCATGCACAGGTCCCCTGGTTATACGTAGACGGTAACCGGATCAAAGACTCCAGTGGTAACAATGTCACCCTGAGAGGTGTGTCCATCCTGGCCCCGGAACATAATAATGAATGTACGACCTGCGCCAGCAAACCTATCAGTGAAATGCTGGAATGGCAGGCAGATGCCGGCAGAGGTTGGCAGTCGCGCGTTGTACGCCTCCAGGTCACGTGCGCAAAAGTAAGCGACCCCGCACAGAGCTTCGCTGATATTATAGACCCTTATGTACAGCAGGCCATTGCAAAAGGGTTGTATATCATCGTCGACCTTCACTTTGTGTCGAACTACGGATCAGGTGGCATACCACAGGTATTTGTGATGAATTTCTGGAAATATGTAGCGCCGAAGTATGCCAATACCCCCAACGTGCTGTTCGAAATTTATAATGAACCTATTAATCCGGATGTATGGACAACATGGAAAAGTTACATCCAGCCGGTAATAGATACGATCAGGACAGTAGCGCCAAGGAACATCATCCTGGTAGGTGGCCCCCAATGGAGTACAAGAGTGAACAGTGCCGCCGCCAACCCTATGACAGGCGGCAATCTGGTGTATGTATATCATATTTATCCCAATCAGGGAGCCGCCACAACGGCTAACCTGAATACAAGGTTTGGTACAGCTGCACAAACGATTCCCGTGATGGTAACTGAATTCGGCTGGAATGATAACAGTGATTATTCAGATGGGGTAACACGCGGTACGACCACCGGCTGGGGTACACCTTTCAGGACTTACCTGGATGCGCATCCTGAGATCGGCTGGACGGGGTATATCTTCGATAACTTCTGGAAACCTCAGTATTTTGACTGGAACTGGAACCTGATGAGTGGAGAGAACCAGGGGCAGTTTATGCAACAATGGTTTGCCGGTAAGAAAAATGACGGACAGCCCGAAGCCGTACAATTAAGCGCCTACCCTGTCTCGCCAACTGCGATTAACCTGACATGGCCAGCTGATTCAACAGGTGTCCTGAAGCGTGCTACGATTAGCGGCGGCCCTTATACGGTCATTGATTCTCTCACTGCTACTAATTATTCCGATACGGGCTTAACCGCCAATACGACCTATTATTATGCGATCAATGATGGTCCGGAAATAGCTGCTACGACAGACCCCAACGGATATGCCCCTGATGTGCCGATGTACCTGACAAGCATCGCCGGCAATGCGGCTATTGAATTGAACTGGTGGAAAAATGCAGTAGGTGCCACCAGTTATAATGTTTACAGGTCTACGGCAGCAATGGGGCCCTACACGCTGATGGCAACAGGTATTACGGGCACCACCTATACGGATGCCAGTGTGACAAATGACGTGACCTACTATTACAGGATCTCATCAGTGAGTACTGTAGAAAGTGCACAGGGCCATGCAGTAGCAGATGTGCCCTCCGCCAATATGGTGATCGTGGATAATGTTGCTGCGGTGGCCACCGGTTCATGGACAAACAGCACGTCGTCCCCCGGGTATTATGGTTCCAATTATATGGTAGACGGGAACACAGGCGCGACCGGAGGCAGGCAGATGCAGTTCACACCAGCGCTGCCCGTAGCAGGCACATATGATGTGTATATGCGCTGGGCATCGGGCACAAACAGGGCTTCCAACACCCCGGTTGATATCAACTACGATGGTGGCAGCAGCAGTTACCGTATCAATCAGCAGATAGAGAATGGTGTATGGAAATACCTGGGGACTTACAATTTCGCAGCCGGTACTACAGGAAATGTCGTGATTCGAAACGACTCCGCAAATGGATACGTGATCGCTGATGCTGTGAAATTTGTGCTACGTCCGGCGGCATTATCTGCCAGCATGCTAAAAAAGACGAACGTACAGGCGTTCACCATCTATCCTAATCCGGCTACAAACACGATCCGGTTCTCGGGGGTGGATGTAAGCGGCAAGATCATCACGATACACGACCTGTCGGGGGTACGGAAAATGTATGTGGTAGGGAGACAGCAAACACTGGATATATCAGCATTACAACCGGGAATGTATTTTGTAACGATCTCCGGGGAAAAAATATTAACAGGTACTTTCATCAAAAACTGAGGGCTGGCTTTTGGCAGCTATAGCCAGGTAGCAACAGATGACCGCTAACACTCATCTGCAAAATATGCAGAGAAATGTTGGCGGTCTATCCGTGATCTGCATGATCAGTGTCCACCTGTAATATCATCCGCCAGCTCCACCACTACTCCGCTGTTCTGCCCGCGGAATAGCGCTGGCGAGGCTTCTTATCAATAATGGCGCACTGGCACCTACCTGCGCCACCATCAGCGTTGTATATTTAACCTCACTTCCGTGAAACGTACAATATCCCGCGAACCCTCCCAGGAGAGGTGCAGCAATATAGGGTATCCAATACGTAAAACGGGTAAAATCCGGGGCTCTGGAAGCATCCAGCTTTAAGGCTTCCAGTAAGTTCAATAGCTGCACCATGAAACCAGCCAATGCCGGCAACCAGATATACTCTTGCATACAAAATAATTTAGGAGTTAATCAATACGATTCTTAAATGCACCTATTATTTGGTTCATCAGCGGCTCACTTCTCGAAAAATCTTCCTTCGAAGCGAATAGCTGATCGCCCTCTTTGGAAAGCCGGGCTGATCTCACTACCTGGGGCGAGGCATTCAGTGCCTTCATCACCTCAAGTGGATCCGCTTCTGCCTTGCTGGCCAGTTCAGCGAGAGGGTACCATACCCGCTCTTTATCAGTGTTCATGTAGTTTAATATGTTTGTAATATTCATAACGGTAAGTTTTAAATCCAGTTCAAACTTAACACGTCCTGACGATAGCTGTTACGGGAAAAACAGCCGTTGACCTTACGGGGAATTTCCCGTAGTTGTAGATACTATGCTTATACTACAACGGTTGCCTGCCTTTACTTCATTTGTCACCCAGAAAGAAAAAGGCGTCTCAAAAGTAATTGAGACGCCTTTTTCATTGGAAATAGCTTTTGCCTAATATCCACCGGTATTTGAGGCCCAGCGTGCAGTCGCACCCTGGTAAACCACCAGATTACCATCGTTCTGCAGCACGAGATAACTACCTGGGTAAGCAGATGTACCTGAACTCCAGTATGGAACAAAATTGTTATCATACAGTACTAAGTTACCGTCACCCTGCATGATCGCCTTCGTAATGCCAGGATTACCATAAGTACCGGAGTTCCACAGTGCCACATTGTAGTAGTAGAGAACGAGGTTACCATCTCCCTGCAATACGAGGATAAACCGGCCGTCTTCTGAACGGATCAATTCACCCTGTGCAAGTTGCTGACCAGGTTGCAGGTTATTAGGACCACCCAGGGTAACAGGATACAGTGACAATAAAGCGACCTTATCATAATAAGACAGTCCAGCCCAGCTTGCGCCACAGGTGCCGCCATTCATGATGGAAGAGCCGTCAGTGGAAGGCGTGCTTGGGATATGGATAGCAGCTGATTCGCCGCTTGGCTGCCAGTTGGTATGACGTAACCCGATACAATGCCCGAGTTCATGGGCTACCAGCATGGTTAACTGCGCTGTACTGGTAAGACCGTAGTAGTTCAATGTGTATTCAGAAATATAGACAACATTGAAAGGCTGCCCATTGGAGAACGGAAATCCTGCCTGTCCACAAACGCCTAACTGTAAGCTGTTCTGTGTTACGGTGATGTTCGCGCTGGATGAAGAATACACCCTTGTCAGCCGTATGCCTGATCCTACGGCGTTATACGCTGCTATTACGTTATCCAGGATCGCACTCAGGTTGATCGTACTAAATGAGCCGTCAAGATACACGTTAATATTGCGGTAGGCAGGCGCCACCAGGTATGGTGAACGGGCCTGTTCAGTTGTTGGCGCACCAGTGCCTTGTCCGGGTTCTTTTTTGTAAAAGATCAGGTCATGCTGCACGATGTAACGATCCGGCAGTTCTTCGATATCGCTGAGGGTATACCCTTCTGACAGGATCCTTTTGATAACAGGATCATTGGTGTTGATGGCACCGGAAGATGTCTCTTCGGTTGTATGCTCTTTGGAACAGCTGATAGCGAATGACATCAATAGGACTACATAAAGTATGTACTGAAATTTGCGCATAAAAAAATGGTTAACTGATTAATAAATTGCTCTTAGGGTGATAAAGGATCGTGTCTGGTGGGGCACGTGAAGTCATTGTAAAGTATAATTGGGTTTTCAAATACGGGGTTGAGATACTGCACGCCACATCGCGTCAGGGGCAGCTGCTCGCGTGACAGGTTGGGACATAACAATAGCTACCGGCTGACATACCTGATCAGTCAGTCGTGATAAGGGGGCATCCTTTCTAACAGATTATCTAGCGCATGATGCTTCGCGGAAAGAGGTTATGGAACGTGTAGTATACAAATCGTTTTGGTGGAGTAACAATACGGGTTACAATAACAGGGTTCATGAGGGAAACATTTTCTGTAAGATAGGAAAGAATCCACGAAACACAAAGGGCTTGTGCCAAATAATTTTCGTAAAGGGACAGGTCGTCGCCCCTATCCCTTTACGTTATAGTATTTTTATTGTTAAATGTACACTTAACTAATAACGGTATAAGCAGATCTGTTTTACAAACACAATGCTTCTATCACATCCAGTACACCCTCCTCATTATTATCCTTCTCTGTCACGAAGTTCGCCGCCTCGAGGATCTTCGGATAAGCGTTCTTCATAGCATAACTGTACTTTGCCGCCTTCATCATCTCATAGTCGTTCATAAAATCACCGAATACCAGTGTTTCATCCGGACTTGTACCAGTCAGCTGCTGCAACATCTGCACCGCCTCTCCCTTATTGGCATCCGTACGTGTCACATCTACCCACAGGGCACCACCCAGGGCTACCTTCAATCTGTCCGCAAACTGCGTATAGTGAGGAAAGCTATGATGATCTGCACCTTTCAGATCGAGTACAGACATCTTCAGTATAGGCTCTTCCACTTTGGTGAGATCTTCCACGATTTTTATATTCTTCTGATAGATGAGGACCTTTTCCAGTAACACCTTGTCCTCACATTCCAGGAACCAATAGTCTTTACCACATAACACGGGATAGGTACCCGTTATACCACGGGAGGTATTGACCAATGGGGCAATCTCCTCATGAGGCAATGGCTTGGACAGGATCTCCCTTTTATCATGCATGATAAAACTACCATTATCAGAAATAGCATATACGTGCGCCATGATAGGCGGAAAATTCTCAGTAATGCTGAAATGCGGTCGGCCGGTAGCAATACCCAGCTTAATTCCTTTCCTGAACAGGCGGCTGGCAATATCCCAAAAACGCTTCGGCACCTCGTGCTGATCATTCAACAGCGTACCGTCCAGGTCTGTGACTACTAACTTGATCATTAGGCAAAGCTACTATCTATTCTTTATCTTCCTAAGTAATTTACAACTAAAAATCCCTATGACCCATCTCCCGCTAACTGGCATACAGTGCTTATCTGCCTGGCATCTGGTACAGGCTTAGTCTGGTATTTCCATAAATATATCTGTTCGCCCATTCCCGGGGTAACGTGTCAGCAGCATGCCAGATCTGGCAGCGGGTAACAGCTGCACCTCCTGCACATAACTGACTAGCCTCCACCCGTGTTTCTGAGGTGCCGAAAGGTGCCTGATCCCCTATCTTTATCGTCACCATACCGTTATCTAAAGGTCACTTCAAGGGCACTTCAATATCCCTGGGATATTGAAGTGCCCTTGAAGTGACCTTTAGGTGACCTGTTAGTACCCATTTGGTATACCTATCAGGTAATATTTTGGCAGGGACCGGGCAAAAAGAAAATGTACTACTTACTATTGACACATTCCAGTTATTCACATAGTATATGAATATCATTTTATAGATTACCTTTGCCACCCCAAACCCTTTAGAGTTACCATACCCTAGCAAAAAATGTTTTTATGAAAACCAGGTTCATTTACCAGGACGACAAATCACACAAATTCTGGCATATCGACACAAATGGTACTGACCTTACCGTACAATATGGCAAAGTTGGCACGACAGGACAATCCCAAACCAAACAGTTCGCTTCTGCAGAAGAATGCCTGAAAGCGGCGGACAAACTGATCGCTGAAAAAGAAAAGAAAGGCTATATCCGGCAGCATGACGACGTAACCACCACGACGCCTACACCGGTGGATGACGCATTTGCACCTCCCGCCGAACTGTATGCAGATCTCCTGGCCTTGGCAACATACCTGGAAGAATACTATCCGGAAGAACAACCGGAGGTAAAAAAGGTAAGCGAAGACGATATTACGGCTATGGAAGACAGTGCCGGATTCGAACTACCTTCTTCCTATGTGGACTACTGGCTTGAAAAAGGTAGCTTCCTTTTCAGCAAAGATGATTTCACCTGCGAGATCTATGCCTATACCGGCGACGAGCAGCAGGGTGATAACCTGTATAACACACTGGTCATCCTTCAGAATACCTATCATTTCACCTTCCGGCTGACAGAACAGGAGAAAGACTATTTTTCACAGTGCTGTTGGGTACTCGGCACGGCCGGCACTGACAATGAGGTACGGCTGTACGTAGCCGATCCGCTGGAAAATGTACATATCCTCCATTTCCCGAAGGGATTTGCAAAGACAAATAATGAGGGCTTTGAGGAAGCAATGGCGCCCATCATGCGTGAAAAGAGCAAATTCAGCATGATGATCTCAAAAACGGGTACTACATCGGGTACACCGGTTGCAGTAGCTGAACCCACCTATCAGGAGACCCCGGCTGCAAAAATGGGAGATGGTTTCGAGGAACTGGCATATGATGAGGTACTGGAACGCCTGGGGGTAGACCAGCTGTTTGACTACTGGGACGATGAAGACAGTGACTACGCTGAAGACTATGAAAGCGAACGTGAATACTTCGAAGATGGAACGATCACCTTTCATGACGGCGACCTTCATGCCGGAGAAGATCATGATATCGGCGGACTGATTGTGGTGCGGGGCAATATGACCATCACAGGAAAGGTCTCTTTTCAATACTACGTGACCGGCAATACGACGGTTGATTATATCGACCTGTCAGATTTCCAGCGAACACTGGGTGAGGAAACCATTAGATACGTTGCCTCCGCCTACGCTGAAGACGACGAAGCATTGCGTAAATTGGCATACAGAAAGATCAATGCTCCCTACTTCTTCTCCTGGTTCTACGACCTCGCGTATTTTGATTTTGCGCCGGAGACGGTGATCACGGCCCTCTACAACTATGATGACCTGACCGCCTACGAAACGGATAACACCTTCCTGATGTGGCATGAGTATGCCTATGCGTTCAAACCGGAGCTGTACTACACCGTTGAAGCATCTCATCACGATGAACTGACTGTGGCAATAGACTCTTTTTATGAGGCCGTGAAGGGCGGACTGAACCCCTTCCTCGATGGCGTAACGCCCGAAGGCATCAATCTGGTAAAAAAGGGAGAAGCACTGGAACAGGAAAATGACCTGCTCGGCGCTTACCAGACTTACAGGAAAGCCATCAGCACTTCACCAGGATATTACCCTGCTTATAAGGCGGCCGGCAAACTCTTATATGACCAAAAGGCCTATGCGCAGGCCATGGAACTTTATGCTAAAGCTATTCCGCTCACGCCGGAAAAAGTGCAGTACGAGATCAGCTGTATCGAAAATGGCGGAATAGCCGCCATCAGACTGGGCAAATACGATCAGGCCATTGAATGGGCACAGATAGGAATTGCCAGAGACAATCAGGTAGCTTTTTCACTAAGGATACTCGCAGAAGCATTGATCTGCATGGGGGAACTGGAGGAAGCGAAGCCTTATCTGGAAAGATCGATTAAAATAAAAAACTTTTTCAGCAACAACTGGTTACTGGGGCTCATCTACTTCCTGCAGGGAGATACGCAGAAAGCCGATACCTACTATCAGGTGGCCGTTGAGAAAAATGGTAAAGCCAGACCTTACACAGAACATAAAGACCTTACCTACATCTACGGTGAACCTGTCACGGTAGACTGGGACACCCGAAAACCAGTATCGACAGAGAAAGGACAGGAATACTGGGACCGGTTCCTGACAGAAAGCCTGCCGGAATATGGTCTGGATCTCTATTCAAGAGTCGGCCAGTGGCCATCGCAATGGATATTTGCAAAGGTCAGTAAAATACCAGCAAAGTACCGGACCAGTGAAATGCTACACTTGCTACTGGACCATACAACCCGGGAACAACCGGATATCACCGGACGTGTGATCGCTTATTTTGATCCGGCGTTACTGACGGAAGAGATCATTTTCCAGGCAGTGAACAGGATGGAACCAGCACAGTATGAGGAAATTCCTGCGGCCTGTATATCCGAGAAACTGCTACGGATACACCCCAAAGGCATCGACCTCTCTGTACTACCGGCTGACCAACTGAATTATGCCCTCTGCTTTGACGCGGTGAGCCAGAACCAGCACAACTACAAATACGTACCAAAGGCGTTTCAGGACGAGCGGATGAATGTTGCACTGATAGCAGGTGGCAACCTCGGAGACTATCCTGTAAAGCGTCTACCTTCTAAATATTATACCAACGAATATATTAAACAGGCGATCGATATTCATATCATGGCGATCACCAGATTACCCATGGCGCTTGTCGACAAAGAAGTCTACGAGCATGCAGTGAGCCGGTATGGTAGTGATCCTATGTGGCCTTTCATTGTAGAACGCTATGACGGGAATACCTGGCGTTACGGTTCACTGTCAACGGTAGAAATACTGGGTGAAAATGTCCGGAAATTCGGGATTGACGTGTTTGATCATGTAGAGGCAAAATATATTTCCAGACAAAGTTACAGCTACTACAAAAAACACCTGGGACACCTGCCGGCATTTGAGGAGAAGGTAAAAACCTATGGCTGGGAAAAGAACAGGCAGAAGAGCAGCGAATATGACGAGGAGAAACAATTCTCCTATGACACTTTCCGCAAAGTATGGTCCTGCTTCTGGACGGAAGACTTTATTATAAAGGCGCTGGGCAAAAAAGAGGATAGGGAGCGCCTGCTTAGTCTCCCGGATAAATTTAAGACACAGCGGATCTGCGATATCGCCGTAAAGATGAACGCCTATGACTTTGCGTTCGTGCCGCGCCAGTTTATTACGCAGGAGATGTGCATGGATGCCTGTTCGAGTAAATATGGCAGTGCGCTTGAATACGTTCCTTTGGAAATGCGGACCACGGAGATCTGCAAAGCGTCAGTGGCCAGAAGTGCGGACAATATTAAATTCGTCCCTGTACCACTCCGTAGTACTGAACTTTGTATCAATGCGATCTTACAGGACAGCAGGCTCACGACTTATATTCCGCATGCGTTATACACAGCAGTATTCGAATCCTGTTTTAAGAACAGGAAGAAAAGCTTCTCCGAAGATTTTCTCCTGGTCAACTGGGGCCTGGGCCTGATCATCGATAAACAATACAGCGCTGCAAGAGAAAAACTCTCTGCTGTAAGTACAGATAGCAGTAAGCATTACCATCATGCCACTTATTACATCGGCTGGAGTTATTTCCTGGAAGGCGACCTCAAAACTGCCAAAGAGCACTTTACCAAATCGCAGGACGTGGCCAAACAAGCCGATCTGTATAACGCAGAGATGCTGACAATTCCTTACGCATCCTTCCAGCTACTGCCCGTACCGGAAGTCTATCCATTCTATAAAGAGCAGTTCAACACACAAATGGAAGAGGCCTCAGTGCTGGTACAAAACGGCGATTACAGTGAAGCGATGGCTTTACTGAAAAACCTGGAAAAACAGCTCACTGATGCGCAATGCTCCGAAATGAACTGGTGGGCCTACGTATGGGATCATCAGCGTTATGCACTGTATGAAGCCGGTGAACAGGGAGCTTCCCTTGATCTCTGCCGTCGCATCATTGCCGAGTTGGGGAAGGTCACACTCTGGGACTATCTGGAAGACCACAATATTATCCGGGCTGCGTTACGTGCGGCGCATAATAATCTGGCCTACAGCTATTATCAGACAGCTACGGACCTTGCCGGTGTGAAGGAGGGCCTGCATCACATCAAGGCTACGGTGAAGACCATCGCACCTATCGAGAATAAAAGCGTACTGAATATATTCTACGAAACACAGGCACTGCTGCTGTATAGGGCCATGGGCTTTGACCCTGCCTACAGAAAAGACCTGGAGAAGGTCGTCGCGAAGATCGAAAAACTGCGGTCGAAAGATCAGATCGAGCTGAGTGATGAGTACGAACAGATAAAATTGTAAACAGAAAGCCGGATGTAGATCGTACATCCGGCTTTCTTATAGTAGCGCCCCTGTTCACAGGGCACTGTATGCGTAATTATCTGACTACAGGCGCGGGCTTTACAATGCCTTCCTTCATCTGCTGCTGTTGTTCCAGGTAAGGCTTTCTATAGGTCTCCAGGAACTGCTTTTTAGCATCCCTGCAGGAACTAACGCCACCAATAAGCTTCAGTGTCCAGATATAGCACCATGCAAGATCGATCTGTCCTTTCAGAAATCCTGAACGGGCACTGGCAGGATAAAGGTGGTGGTTATTATGCCATTCACCAGCTACGATACCAGGCCACCACTGATTGATAGACTTGTCTTTATTGTTATAGTCAAATCCGGACACCTGTTTTTCTTCTCCTTTCGCATGACCTTCGTAATTAAAGGTCCTGACACCTATACCCCAAACACCTGCACCAGCCATGGTCGCCAGTACCAGATAAGTACCCCCTATCAGGTAAAAGATGGTCAGCCAGAAAGCGAGGTTAGCCGCCATTGCCAGCAGCGTATACCATGGATTCGCAATAGAACCCCATTTCTGATAAGCTGCATAGCTGTTTGCCTTCACACCGGTATGACGCAGCATTGCGGCCGCTTTTTCATAGTCTTCCTTACTGAGGTCTTTGGCGATCGGCTGATGATTGGCATCTGCCAGGAAGCAATATAAAAAGCCTCCTTCCGCATTGTAAGGATCACCGGGTTGATCGGACAAGGCATGATGCACATGGTGAGATACGATATATAATTCTTCCGGTATGAGTTTGATGACAATATTTTCAGTAAAGAAACGCCAGAACTTATTACTGAAGGTATACGCATGATGGGTGCCATAGCGATGGTACCAGATCGTACCGTGTGTACCCATGAAGATCATACCATATACAAATGCTACCAGCAGGTACCAGGCATTAAAGTCAGTGATCTCTTTCCAGATGAACAAGACAAAGAAGGGTGCCAGGCACAAAGTACTCATCCATGAAAAAAACGGCAACCAGTTTTTGCGGGAAGCAAAGATGTTGATCCGCTTAAAAAACTCGGAGAATAATTGTCTGGTTGTAGGTTTTACCAGTGCACCATCGCTGGTCTTCCACCCATAACTGGGAGGAGCTAAAACAGTTGAAATAAAGGACATAGTTCAAATAAATTGCTAGAAAAAACAGTTCCAGGTATTGTTAATAGAGTTTAGAACAGATAAAAGGAGAGCTGAAAATGAAAAGATTAGTTGTTACTGTGGAGAGTAAAAAATAATGCAGTGATAAAAAGCCCGACAAATATGTCTCTCTAAATGTATCACAAATTTTTCACATTACATATTATTATTTGAAAAAGAATGCTATAATAATTGACATAGTATATATTAATATATATCATATACAACATAGAGCGTGTGACAGGTGCGAACCCATCTGCATCGGCAGACCGGCGAAATCTTCCAACATTTTTCGTGTTCCAACATCAATATGTCAGAAAAAGTATCTAACTTATATGAACATATCATCCCGTTATGACACCAGGATACTGGCTGACGGTTTCACTGGCGTTAACGTTTGATCAGACCCATTTCATGCACACATATACTATGAGCGATAATCCCTTTTAAACATCTCAAATAACCCTTGTATGATGAAAATCCCCCTGAGGCCCTACCTGATGGCAGGCGCACTATCACTGTTTTTTTATTCCTGTAGCAAGCATGCGGAAAAGACCACGGAACTCAGTCCCTCGAAAGATGACGCTGTTATAGCCTATATCAAAAAACTGGGCTTTCCGGCGTCGGCTATCAAAGATGCCGGCAATGAGTATATCGTGGAAGGTGACATCTCGTTTCCAAAAGACATGGAGGTTCCGTCCCTGACGGGTCCCACTACCGAACAGTATTATACGGGATACCTGGTTAGCCAGGCAAACCGTACCAATATCAGGGTAATGGTGGATGCCTCTATGCAGAGTATGATCGCTGAGGTCAATTCGGCTATTGACCAATGGAACACTGTACCTAATACAGATCTCCATTTTACGATTGTGACCAGCGGGTCTTATGACATCCTGGTCAGGGACCAGAACCTGGGCGCTGGCGGCTGCGGACAGGCAAGATTTCCGATTAACGGCCTGGCAGGCGGTCTTGTAATGATTAACAAGTCCTACATTGCCGGTAACAGCTTCGAGCAAAGACAAAGGACCATTACGCACGAGTTCGGGCATTGTATCGGCTTCAGGCACACCAACTGGGCCGCGAACGGAGAGCCACAGAATGGCACGGATGATATTGGCACACCGGCAGGCGCCATCGATGTACCTGGCGTGGGTGGAACCGATGCGGGTTCACTGATGAATGGCAGCCAGTGTGGCATAGGCGCCAGCCGTTTGTCTGATAAGGATAAGCAGGCAGCAGCCTCGCTATATCCGAAGACATTCCCTAACGGTTCTTCCGGTACATTAGCTACCATGGCCGGTATTGATATTGGTAATGATGATGCAGTGTATTTCTGGGGACTGGCTGGTCAGGTAACAAGGGGTAACTCGACTTTGATCTATGGACCGACCACGGGTTACACGTTACCGGCAGGCAAGACGTATGCAGATGTGATTGACATGGGAATAGCCAATACAGGGTATGCCTATGTATGGTATAAGGACGGCACCGTGTCCGCAGGTAGTCAATATAATCTCGGCTCCTTCTTTGCACCCAAGCCCTTTCAACTTCCTGCGGGAAAAACACCTGCCGATATAGTAGGCATTGCTATTGCCAAGAATACAAGTTATTGTTATGCATGGTACTCGGATGGGACAGTATCTGCCGGTTACTCAGATAATCTGGGTGCATACATTGCCCCTTACCCCTACACACTGGCTCCTGGTAAAACATATACCGATATCGCTGATATTGGTATAGCGGCAAGTTCCGGCTGGTGTTATGCCTGGTACAAGGATAATACCATGTCAGTCGGATATTCTGACGATCTGGATTACTATATTCCGTTAAAGCCGATGAACTGATCTATAATTGGCCATCCATCAAACAACAACGCCGGAGATGGTCTCCGGCGTTGCTGTTTATAAATATTTCTTCGGTTTTACTTCTTTCTATCCCTCCTGATCCTCATCATCACCATCTGCATCATCAAACTCATCTGACATGATCACACGCTCAATGTATAGGGTGCCAATAAACTGTTTGAATTTCTTCCGCATGAGGTCGAACACTTCAGCAGGCGCCTTGTCCTTCTGATAGTAAAGTTTAAAGGTATCCATCGGGATGCCCAGTTCGGCAGCGATGTCCGTATCGGTCAGGGTCTTACCGGCGTCTTGTGCCCGTTCTATTAGTCTGTCGATAGTTGCAGGAAATACCTCCCGTACATTTTCTTTTTTGGCTCTCATGATGAATGGTTTGCTCAGAATCCTGAAGGGGGAACGGATCGTAAGTTATCCTAACTTGCTGATATTCCGCGCTCAGAGTTCTGCGTTGCCCGCAAAAGTAGTTAAAACCGGGAAAATGCAACTGAAATTTTCGGGGAGTTATGCAATAGTGCCGGACGAGCTGTAGTGTAGTGTAAAAAGGCAATTCGCTGATTATTACTGCCTTCCTGTAACGAATATTACAAAATACCTATATCTTTATCGCACCTTATTTCCCTATATTAATAAATGGCTATGCGCAAATTGCTGCTTAAGAATCTGCTACTGACATTGTTATTCTCATTTTTATCAGCAGGTTTTATATTCAGTATGTACTATTCGGCTTCAGAGCCGGGATTCGAAGCAGGACAGGTATTGTTCATCATTCTTATCATTGCGGAGATCTTCGGGCACCTGTTATTATTTTTGTCGGCGCTGCCCGTATTGGCGCTTGCTAAACCCGTCAATTTTGCTAACAAGTCCACCAGAATTGTGTATTACTTCGGAGGCCCGGCGGCGCTGACGATCCTGTTGATCCTATTGATTGCTACATCAGATGGATTTAGTGAGATGCTGCTGATGATGGTGCCGCATGTCACGTTTCTGAGCATACATACGACCTTTTACTACAGGTTGGTTAAAGCGCAGCAGGAAGTGTGATCATATGGAATTTTTGCAGAAAGCGCAAACGGGTAAATGTTGTACAGATAGCATTAAAGAGAGCTTGCTGAAACTTTTCTGTTAACGTTACGACTAGTGGTTATACATCAACTAAAAGAAAAGATGCGATTACCCTTTCCCATTCAAAATATCCGTTGGATACTGCTGCTGACATTCACTTTTTCAGCGACGATCACATCCGCCCAGTATCCTGATGATGAGGTGAATGTCAATCAGGATCGTAAAGCGAAAGACCCCTTTATATTTTGCAGAAATATAGCGACGGACGTCGATACGAAACAGGTTAAAATAATCACGCTAGCCGATGCGGCTCCATATCGAAAGGATTTTTCAGGCATGGATATCTCCGGGATTGAAATCATCAATGCCGTTAGTGATTCTTCGCTCCTGGGCTATGTACAGAGACGGGTATTTGATCAGTGGGTGGAGGCGGTTCCGGACAAACCCTACACCACGTATTTACAATCATATATAGACCAGCGATATCAGTCGGTATATAAACCAGGCACTGCAAAACTCGTATGGGTCATACAGGAGTTGCGCATTGGTGAGCGCGGCTTCAGCATGATTGACAAAAGCTTTTTACGTCTCAGGGCAATAGCATTCGCAGGCAATGATGTGGATGCATTCAGACTGATCTCAAGATTAGACACAATACTTACCAAAAACAGTACTGAGTTGACAGAAAAACATGTTGAGAATATCAGTACTGCCATGGATATACTGCTGAAACAATCGCTGATCCGGGGGGCATCCGCACAAAAATCCGATAGCCCGGCTTATACAAAGGATATGATAAAGGAAAATGCATTAGCACGTTATAAAGTGCCGGCGCTGCAACAGAAAGCCCACGCGGATGGCATTTACCTGACTTTTAAGGAGTTCATTCATGATCAGCCCTCCATTCCCACTGTAACGTATAGTCTTGAGCATAATGCAGTGCGTTTCTATTATACAGATAGTAGTGGGAATAAAACGTTTATTGATAAATTCTGGGGCGTACGTAAGAATGGCATACTACTCAAACAATATGATGACGTGTTGATCCCAATTGAGCAAAAACAGCATAGTATTGTTGTGATAAATTATTGTTTACCGGCAGATGGCGTAAACGCCACCGTGGTTGTGCCCACAATGTTAGGTGGTCTCATAGGAGCTGCCATCGCTGAAGCTGCCAGCAGCAGGTCTACCCTTGTTGGGAAGCTGCCTGTCGTAAAGAATATTCCCTATATCCGCAAGAGAGCCCCACTGGCCACTTCCGTAGATATTGAAACGGGTGAATTTGCATTGTAAAATAGCGGAACGCAATTGATCGCCACGCATTGCCACCGCTATCAAGCATTATTCCTGGCGACAGGATCCGTTATTAGCGTTTAACTGAAGCTTTGCCGGAACGCCAGCGGTGATGAATTTGTTTTTATCTTAAACAGTTTACTGAATGACTGCGGATGTTCAAATCCTAATTTATAGGCTATCTCGGCAACAGATAGTGACGTAGTACTGAGCAGGTCTTTCGACTGTTCAATTACCTTATTCTGAATATATTGTTGTGCAGTATAACCAGTGAGCGAACGGAGCATATCGCTGAGATACCGTGCCGATAACTGTAACCGTTTACTAATATACTGCACGGAAGGGAGGCCCGCCTCTTCTGCAAAGTGCTGCTCAAGCAGTCTATCCAGCGAAACGATGATTTCATGGCTTACCATCTTCCGCGTGATGAACTGACGATTGTAAAAGCGGCTACTGTAGTTCAGCAACAACATTATCTGCGTGATCAGGACATCCTCGCTAAACTGATCGATACTGTTCTCTAATTCGGCGGCGATAATGCCAAAAATATTATTAATAACAAATTTTTCCTTCGCCGACAGGCAGAGTGCCTCCGATACCGCATAAGAGAAAAAACCGTATTTGTTGATAGCGTGTCCTAACGGACTATTCCTGATAAAATCAGGATGAAAATACAGGACACACCCCTCATAGCTGGCACTATCGGCTGAAGCAGTCACGATTTGCCTGGGTTTCAGAAAGGCAAGTCCACCGTCTTCAAAGTCATAGTGCCCCTGTCCGTATTTTATTTGTCCATGGAAGCTATTTTTGAATGAGATCTTGTAA
The DNA here is from genome assembly GCF_010093065.1 of Chitinophaga agri. Classification (NCBI taxonomy): domain Bacteria; kingdom Pseudomonadati; phylum Bacteroidota; class Chitinophagia; order Chitinophagales; family Chitinophagaceae; genus Chitinophaga; species Chitinophaga agri. Next base: position 1,071,212 of record NZ_CP048113.1, read on the forward strand.
AAATCGAGTGAGATCCTGGTACCCTTTCTTATCACCTGATGAGAGATCTCATCATAGTTAACAAATGCCACCAATGGATGCAATGGCGGAGGTTGTCCAAGATGTCGCATCAATTGCGAGATACTACTGAATGAGTGAATGTCTGCAGATTGTTTCACATACCACTGTTTAAGGCGCGTAAGATAATCAGATTTGTGCTGCCGGACGAATTACAATATCACCTACCTCTACTTCTTTAGGTTGGCTCATTGCATATATCACAGCATGAGCGATCGCTTCCGGCGCTATACCCAGCTGTTCCATATTTTTTAAGATAGCGGATCTCATTTGCTGATCTTTCATACCATTTACTAACCCTGTTTTTACGACACCAGGCGAAATGCCGGTGATACGTATTGTGCCGTCAGATTCCTGTCGGAACGCTTCTGCTATCGTACGGACGGCATTTTTAGTGCCGGCATACACTCCCTGCATAGGCACAATTTTTATACCTGAAGTAGAAATGATATTGATAATATGTCCGGACGCCTGTTGCTTAAAAACAGGAATAGCTGCTGCCATGCCATACAGTACCCCTTTGAGATTAATGTCTATCATTTCATCCCAGCCATCAACATCCAGGTCATCGATCCGACTCAGTTCGCTGATACCCGCGTTATTGATGATCACGTCCAGCCTGCCGTATTGCGCAACAGCTGCGTTGACCAGACGGGCTAAATCAGCCCTGTCCTTCACATTGATGGCTATGTAGCTAGCTTCGCCTCCGGCGCTTTTAATGTCGTCTACGATAGTTGCAAGCCGACCGGCACTTCTGGCGCCTAATACAACCTTTACTTCATTACTGGCCAGGGTTCTTGCTATTGCCTCTCCAATGCCGTTGCTTGCTCCTGTGATTGCGACTACTTTTCCTTTGATAAGATGATGCATGTTCTTTGGTATTAGGCTACAAAGTTCCTGGTAATCTCTCACTGAAAAGTAGCCAGATCTGTCAATGTTGTAGTCGGATGTGCAATGACATCATTCATCATACGAACATTCACCTCATGACTTTCTCAACTGCGTAAGCTGCTATCTGTCTAACAACAATGGGCGGCAGATGCCGCCCATTGCCAAAAATATATCTTCATTACCTTATGCCTTCAGATCAATCGGCAATGAATAGATCCGCTTACCCGTCGCCGCATAGATAGCGTTGCATAATGCAGGCGTGAACGGTGGTACCGGTGGTTCTCCAACACCTGTAGGTTTCGCTTCACTTTCAATAATATGCACATGAATTTCCTTTGGCGACTCAGGCATCCTGATGATCTGGTAACCATCGAAATTACCTTGTTGCACCTGGCCATCCTTCACTGTGATAGCGCTTTTTAAAGCCAGGCTCGCAGCAAATTGTGCCCCGCCTTCAAACTGGGATTTCACCCTGTCTACATTGACCGCTACGCCACAATCAAGCGCATAGTCTACGCGTTGTATAGTAATTTTGTTCTCCGCATCCACATAGACCTGTACGACACAGGCTACATACGTCAGGAAGCTCTTATGCGCGGCAAAGCCTATACCCGTTCTCTCCGGAAGCGCTTTTCCCCAGCCGGATTCCTTTGCTACACGCTGAATGACACCTTTCATACGACTGGTTTCCCATGGGTAATCGGTGATTGCCTCACCATAATTCGGATAGGTGGTCTTAACCAGCTCCTGGTCGAACGTGATACTACGATCTTCGCCCAGGAGGTCCAGCGCATTGGCTATCGGGTCCATGCCTCTGGCAACTGCAATCTCATCCAGCATAGTACCAATGGCAAATACCTGGGGTATATTACGCACAGACCGCAACCATCCGATACGGAGATGTGACGGCGCATCATGCGTTTCTATCCTGATAGCCGGCACATTATAAGGGAAGTCGGAAGCACCGAGCATCAGCTCACCATCGCTCGGCTGGATAACGAAAGTATCTTCAGTGGCCGAAATGGACGGATAGGCGATATGATGGTTCCAACCGGTTAATTTGTTGTCGGCATCTATCGTTGCGACTATCCGCTGTACACTTAAGGCGTGGAGATAATCGTGGCGAATATCGTCTTCACGGGTCCACTGTACTTTCACCGGCAAACCAGACTCCCTGGCCAGTAAAGCAGCTTCCACGATGTAGTCGGGTTTAGACTTACGGCCAAATCCGCCTCCCAGTAAGGTGACGTTCATCTTTACCTTGTCAGCCGGAAAGCCCAGCGCTTCAGCAACAGCGTCTCTGGCGCCCTGGGGATTCTGGGTAGGCGCCCAGATCTCGCAGACACCATTTTTCACCACGGCCAGTGCATTCGGTGGTTCCAGCGTGGCATGCGCCAGGTGAGGTGCGATATAGGTATGATCTATCACTTTTTTTGCTTTTGCCTTTGCCTGCGCAAAGTTGCCCCTTTCTCTCCTGACAGTTCCATGCTGCGCCATTTCTTTCACCAGTGTGGCTATCTCCTCCCCTGAATCATAGGCGGCATTAGGTCCAAGATCCCATTCTACCTGCAGCAGATCGCGTCCTTTGATGGCTGCCCAGGTATTATCCGCAATAACTGCCACACCTGCCAGTGGCTTACTCAAAGTGGCAGGCAGCCCTGCACCCTTGATAGGGATCACTTTGATCACTCCAGGCACTGCGCGTGTTTTCGTATCATCAAACGATTTCATGGAGCCCCCGACTACCGGACAACGCCTGATAACCGCTATTTTCATACCTTCTACCTCCGCATCAATACCGAAGACCGCTTTACCTGTGACGATATTATGCAGGTCAACGATCGGCGTTTCCTTCCCGATCAGTTTAAACTGGCCGGGTTCCTTCAGTTTTATGTCTTTGGCAGTAGGTATGGGTAGCTTGCTGGCTATCTCCACCACATCACCGAAATCAATTTTCTTAGCTGACCTGGTATGTATTACCTGACTGTCAGCGGTATCACACTCTGTTACCGGCACCTGCCACTTTTGGGCGGCTGCCTGCATCAGTAGTAATTTAGCAATAGCACCTGCCTCACGCATTGGCCTGTAAAACATCCTGACGGAAAACGAACCATCTGTATTCTGGTTACCATATTTCTTCTCATCACCCTCCGCCTGAACAATATTCACCCTGCTCCAGTCAGCGCCCAGTTCATCTGCCAGCACCAGCGGCAGACCGGTTCTTATACCCTGACCCATTTCCGAGCGATGGGCCACTATGGTCACCATGCCATCGGAAGAGATGCTCAGGTATACATTAGGCGCTACAGTGGTCTTTTTATCACCTTTACTATTGCAGCTCCAGAAGCTGATCCCCACCATCAGTCCACCGGAGAGGATCCCTCCTACTTTCAAAAAGTCCCGCCTGGAAGCACTGAACACTTCTGACGTGATAGTCTCCGTCTTATTTATTTTCTTAAAAGGAAATGATATCTTCATGACTAATGTTTCACTTTGATGAATGATTCCGCTCAGGTACAACGAGGGCAGGCGCCTTTTCCGGAGATGCGACACTTACAATGGCCGCCTTAATCCTGTTATAGGTACCACAGCGGCATAAGTTCCCCTGCATAGCTTCTTCAATCTGCTGGTCGGAAGGATGCGGATTGCTCTTCAGCAAGGCTACAGCATTCATAATTTGTCCTGTTTGGCAATAGCCGCATTGCGGTACGACGTAGTTTTCCCATGCCTGCTGCATAGGATGATCACCCTTCTCTGACAAGCCTTCAATGGTGGTGATCTTTCCTTCCCCAACCGCTGAAACGGGAAGACTGCAGGAACGAACCGCCACATCATCCAGATGTACCGTGCAGGCACCACACAGCGCTTTTCCACAACCGAACTTTGTTCCCTTCAGGCCAATAATGTCGCGGATGACCCACAACAATGGCATATCCTCGAGCGCCTCTACGTCATGCCTCGTTCCATTTACCTGAATCGAATATTTAGCCATATGATCTATTATTTTGTCTTGATTATACTTTGTTGGCAATAAGCAAAGCTATTGATTAATGTGGCATCAATAGTTAAGAAAAAGAAATCATTCGTTAAGGAAATCAATAAATCTGATAATACAATAACCCATAGTGCCAGTCTGTTGTTCATTTCCTTTTTTTATTTGCATTTATTATAGTTTGACCAGGCATTGATCTATTGGTATATTAACAGCAAAAGCCGTTCGCCACATATTGGCGAACGGCTTTTGCAACCTGTATCCATTACAGCTGATTGGTCTATACGGGCACCTGATGACTACGATGCGTCCCACTTTGACAGGTATGCAATGGTAATTATTAACCATATCCTGCAAATATCACCATCACATTACTTATGCAGACAGGCCTTTACTGATCTGACGCAGGAGTGCTTTCTTATTAGATCTGCTGAAAACAATACTCCGGCAACGATTGAACCGCATAAAATCCTTCAATGACTGGATGAGTCTTTCAACAATAACCGGCGCTGGATCAACATCTTCAAAATGGAGATTATGGACGATCAGTACTTGTTCTTTACGATCGGCTTTGGCATCCATCCTGGCTATAAAGGTATCTCCCGCGAGTATTGGCAATGAAAAGTAACCATATAATCGTTTAGGAGCGGGTACGAAACATTCTATCTGATAATCAAAATTGAAGAAGTCTTTTAAGCGATGACGGAAAACGTTCAATACATCAAACGGAGACAGAATAAAGACTTCGTTGTCCAGTGAAATATCTGTTTGCTGATCAGGCAGCATATAGTGCGCGGCTTTTACCCCTTCTACAGTGACCGTTGTTAACTGACCGTCCTGTGCCATCTTTTCCAGTTCCTTTTTAACCAGATTCCCCTTTACATGACGCGCCCTCCAGGCCATTTCCTTCGCGGACGCAATACCTAATGCACCAAGGGTACGGACAATAACAAAACGGGCATACGCTTCGTCCGTAGGCATCGTCAGGTCTGTTTCCTGTGGTACTAAGTTGCGCGGCAGATCATAGATCTTCTGAAACGTCCTGGTACGCCTGATCATCAGGCTTCCACTGAGATATAATCTTTCAAGCGCAACCTTCGCCGGCCGCCAGTCCCACCAACCGGAGCTGGCCTCTATACGGTCATTATCAAAGTCGCCGACCATCACTGCCCCATCCCGTTCTATGCGGTCCATTATCTGTTTCATCAGGCGGGTCTCTGCTGGCGTGACGGGTTTGCTTTGTCTTTTAAACGCTTCCTTCACAGGCAGTGAAAAGCGGAAATCATGCATAGGGAGAAAGCCGGCGTCCGAAGTGAGGTATTCAAAGATGCGGCCGTCTTCGCACAGATCGTCGAGCCATACCGGCTGATAATCAGGTATACGTGCTGCCATTACATGATGGTGGGCACGCTCTACGACATAATTTGTATCCAGTTGCACAAAACCTAAATGGTCAATTACCCGGTAAACAGCTTCAATGCCGTTCCCGAACGCTGCTTTACGGGCGAGTCCGGCGGCGTTAAGGATGATCTTTCCAGCCTGCTGTTTTGTCAAAACAAGAGATTCCATCTACCTAAAATAAACAATCTGGGAATATTGCTACAAAAACTATATTTTACTGCCATCATCCCCTATCCAGCTAAAAATGAAGAAAATTATCACGTTTGTTTACTTACTGTTCACCACATTCATGGCCGGTGCACAAACTACGCTTACTTCCTACACCGGGACGATCAGGGGTTATAACAGCAATATGGGATTCAGCACCGGGCAGGTTATCGTCAATAATGTTATTACCGGCGTACATGACAATTATCTCATTACTATTCAGTCTGACGGTAGCTTCTCTGCCAGCTTTCCGTTGACACACACACAGGAATGCTTCATCATGCTCCCTTTTTATAACACGACGGTGTATTTTGAAGCCGGGAAAAGGATCATACAGCATTTTGATATCACAGATTCCGGGCAGGTAAATGCTGTATTTAAAGGAGATTGTGCCACCATTAACAATGCACTCAATGAGCTGAGGCCCATCTCCACATTCTTTGACTGGGATGCGGTAGATAATGATATCTTCCAGCTACAGCCTGCCGCCTATAAGGCTTATTTCCTGAAAATGATGGACCGTAGGCTGGCCGCTATAGACAGCGTGGTACATCTCAGAAAATTAAATACCCGTGCGGGCAGGCTGGCAAAATTACAGGTCACCTATAGCATCATGAGCACGCTCATGAACTATGCATTTGAAAGAGAATCAAGTTACCGTAGAAAGATGAACATATCCTTCAATGATAGAAAACAAATACTGGAAGAAATAAAGACAGATAGCAGTTATTACGATTTCCTGCAATCATTATCATATAACGATCCTAACAATATGGTTTCATATGGCTACTTTGAATTCATCACCCGGTTGATGCATATCCCTCCGGTTGAAGAAGAAGCACAACGGACGAGTATACTGGCTGCCAACGAAATCATAGCACGTGCCGCTAGAGACACTTCCTATAAGGGCCTGAACGAACTTAAAAAGGCATTCGAAGAAATACGGAATGGAAGATCCACGATAGCTGGTACACTGGAGAAGGCTCGTCCGGTAGTACTTAAAAGGCTCATACGTAAAGACATATCACTGGAGCTGGACCTGATATACCTGCACAGTATCGGGAGCCGCCTGCATATGCAAAAAGACACGTTATCAAAGGTGGACATACAGAAGATAAAATCTGACATTAAAAATAAAGTGCTGATAACTGATATAGCTGCCTTAAACGACCAGGTTAAAAAAAGCATTTGGGAAGCCCGCAATGCAGACAGCAAACAATACATACGGCTGGCAGCAGACTTAAAAACGGACAGTACCTATAAAGCAATCTTTGAGCAGTACAAAGGAAAGGTTGTTTTTGTTGACTTCTGGGCGACGTGGTGCAGCCCATGTATACAGGGTATAAAAAGAATGGCGCCGTTGAAAGATGAACTGGCAGCAGACAGTAACGTTGTTTTTTTATACATCACGGACCAGACTTCCCCGGAACAGGTGTATCAGACAATAATGCCAGGCATCAAAGGGGTACATTACCGGATCACCAATGATCAGTTCAACTACCTTAGTACCATCTTCCGCATGAATGGACGGCCGCACTATGCTATAATCGGTAAAAAAGGGATTCCGGTCCATACACATTTTGTATGGACGGACCCTGCGCAGATAAAGAAAGAATTACAGTTGCTGGAAATTGAATAGACAAATCAGCCTGATAATCAACAAAAATTTGATAATATTACATTTTGTATTAATTTGCTTAATTGTTCCATTTTAAAATGGTTTATGCGTTTATTAAAAGATAATATCAAAATCGTTCACTTTTGTTTATTAATAGGTTGTCTTAACTTCTTATTCTTTCATTATCCCTTTTTTAAATTTATTTTTAACAGTCTTGATTATAGAAGCTTTAATGGCATTACCATTATTATTTGTTTTATTATTCTAATGGTGATTGCCAATTCCTTTGCCTTTTTTTTGATACTCTATCTATTACGCTTTGCGGGAAAAATTGTCCTGGCGTTATCCTTTGTTATCAACGCAATGGCAGTTTACTTTATTAACACTTACGGCGTGATAATAGATGGCGGCATGGTAGGCAATGTGCTAAATACCAATTATGATGAGGCAGCTGGTTTCTTCTCCGTAAAACTCCTACTTTATGTAATCGTGCTCGGTGTTATTCCGGCCATTATTATTATTAAAGCTAAAATAGTAACAGTAACATTCAAGCGATTTTTAGGGATCACTTCAGCTACTTTATTATTTATCTTAATTGTCGCATTTGCCAATTCTCAAAACTGGTTGTGGGTTGATAAAAATTCAAAAGTATTAGGTGGCCTGGCAATGCCATGGAGTTACACAGTCAATCTTTCGCTGCATTTTATACATCAGCACCAGGAAAATGAAAAGGAAATATTATTGCCAGATGCAACCATAAAGGATCACCAGAAATCGGTAGTAGTCCTGGTGATAGGAGAATCCGCCAGAAGTGAAAATTTTTCTTTATACGGCTACGGCAAAAATACAAATCCGCTTCTTTCAAAAACCCCGGATGTATATAAGTTTAATGCGACCTCCTGCGCTACGTACACTACTGCAGGTGTAAAGTGTATTTTAGAGCATAAAAATACCGGTGAGCTGTATGAGATCTTGCCAAATTATTTATATAGAAATGGCGTAGAGGTGGTTTGGAGAACTACAAACTGGGGAGAGCCACCCGTTCATATAAAAAATTACCTGAACAAAGAGGCGCTGATGAAAGATTGTAAAGGTGATGGATGCGCTTACGACGAAGTGCTTTTGAATAACCTGAAAGAGCAAATAGCGGCCAGTACGAAAGATAAGGTATTGATAGTATTGCACACAAGTACAAGTCATGGACCTGAGTATAGCAAAAAATATCCTCCTCAGTTCGAAACTTTTAAACCAGTATGCAATAGTGTAGAATTAGCAAAATGTTCTAATACAGAACTGGTCAATGCTTATGACAATACGATCGGTTATACCGATTATATCCTATACAATGTAATTGAAGATTTAAAACAATTAAAGGAATACAAAAGTGCAATGATCTTTGTGTCCGACCATGGAGAATCTTTAGGAGAAAAAAATCTATACATGCATGGTTTGCCATTAAGCCTGGCGCCGAAACAACAATATGACATTCCTTTTATAGTCTGGACATCTGATAACAGTTTAAAACAACTGAAGACAGAAAATTCATTGACACAAGAATATGTATTTCACAGTGTTTTAAATTTTTTGGGCATACAAAGTCCTGTTTATAATGAGGAATTGAACATTTTCAAGTAGCGAACGACTATCATGAATGCCGGTTGACGCGGAAGATAAGCTGTCCGCGTATCCGAAATACTGTGCCGGACCTGCCAACTTATCGGAAAGCTTTTTGGCATAAAGCGACGAATGAGGACTTAAGCCACCTTCAAATCCAACGATCTGAAGGTGGTATGGCAGATAGCCGGCAATTATACCTACATGCTGACGTGGCTAAGAGTTTTCAGTTCAACCTTCACCAAAAGCATAAGCCAGCAGATCTTTGGGTAGCACCTGCATCTAAAAACCGACAACAGCCTGAAAGGCTTTTTTAGGCTGAAAATTCCTGTCAAACAACAAAGGATAATCCTTTCTACCCCTTACAGGGAAATCATCCAGCCAGCTATGCCTGTCCGATATATTCCAGAAAGTCACACCAGTCAGCAATGCTTTGTACTTACGGAATATTTCAAAGCATACCCGGTATTGTGCCGCCTGGGCAATTTCCTTCTCCTTTGTAAAAATGGTATCATAGTCATTCGCACGCCTTGCCCTGGCCTCATGCTCTTTCGGATAAACCGAAATATCGAGTTCCGTGATCTGCAACGGCATTTTCAACACAGCGAAGTCAGCAAAGGTCTTCTCTAACTGTTCCGCAGAAGGTTCATTTACAGCCCAGTGGCCCTGTAATCCAACGCCCTGGACCGGTATGCCCTTGTTCCGCAACTCCGTGATCATCCGGATGATCTTGGTCCGCTTATCGGGGTCTATCTCATTATAATCGTTATAAAAAAGGACTGCCTCCGGGTCTGCAGCATGCGCCCATTCAAACGCTTTTTCAATAAACTCAGGGCCACAGATCCGCAGCCAGGCTGAATTGCGGTAAAACTCGCCTTGCCTGTCACTGATCACTTCGTTGACGACATCCCAGGCGTATATCTTCCCCTTATACCTTGTGACAACCGTTGTAATATGCTCCTTTAGACGCTGCAATAAGATGGCTTTGGATACCGTATCGCCCTTATTATCTATGAACATCCATCCGGCCACCTGACTATGCCAGCAAAGTGTATGGCCTCTTACCTTCATCCTGTTCCTGACCGCGAAGTCAACAATAGCATCTGCCCTTTTAAAATCGTAGTCATGCTCACGTGGATGAATAACGCCCATCTTCATATCATTTTCCGGGGTGATACTGTTGAATTGTGAGAGGATGAACTGTCCTTCATTTCCCTGTAAGGCACGCGGGGAAACCGCTACGCCAATGGGAAACATGGCTCCATAGTAGTCTTTTAAGCCTTTTTCGGATGTAAGCTGGGCAAAAGAGGAGCCTGCAAATAAAACGCCTGAGACACATATCAGCAGGTGTTTTGCTATCTTATAAAAACCTGATCGTCTAAGCATAACTAAAAGTGGTGTATAATTTCCTAACTGTCAAATTTTTCCGGTGATTTCTAGGTCCCCTCACTCAAACGGCCCGCCTTCAACACATTTTGCTATGTAACAGATATTGGACATGATTGGAAGCGAATTACATGCGCTTCCGCAGCATACTTAGAAACACCGGCGTTATGCCCAGGTAGGAAGCGATATGCTTTTGTGTAATACGCAATTCCAGGTCAGGGTAGCGCTTACGGAAGCGTTTATATCTTGATTCTGCCGTCTCTGACAGATTGGAGATGGTGCGGCGCTGATAAACGTACAGGCCATTCTGTGTGAGAATGCGGAAGAAGCGTTCCAGCTTGGGCACCTCCTGATACAATTGTTCCATCGCATCGTAACTCAGGTAACAGACAGTCGTATCCTCCAGCGCATCGATACTCATAAAGGCCGGCTTTTGCATGGAAAAGCTGGTAATATCTACTGCCCACCAGTTCTCCGGAGAAAAGGAAATATTATGTTCATCACCATTTTCATCGGTATAGAAAAGACGCAGGCATCCGCTAACCACATAATAAACGTTCCGCGCGGTTGTACCGGCATCCAGCAGTACGGTATGTTTAGGTACATCCCTTACCTGCAATACAGCAGATATTCTTTCAACTTCGCTGGCATCGAGATGAATGTGTAGTGCGAAGTTCTTAAAAATGGCATCAAACATCAGGCACGTTTTAACAAAAATAATTGATTAATCGACAGCACAGTTTAAGACAAATGCAGTTATGAAATCTTCAAGTAGTTATATTTTATTCTCTGCGCCTAATGGTTTATTTGTAGTCTTAAAACTTTCAAATATGAGAATAACAACGATTGACCATAAAGGTCTGAAAGAAACCGCCTGTAACATTCCACCCAACACTCCTGTAGTGATGCTGAACCTGCTGCGCTTCAAGCCGGACGGTGGCCGCGAGATCTATTACCAGCAATATATTCCCTCTTTCCGCGAATTGGCAGCAAAGCTGCAGCTGGAAGGCATCAAACTCAAGTGGGGAGGTAATGTATCGGGCAGAATGGCCATAGCAGATAATGAGTGGTGGGACGACGTCTTACTGGTAGAGTATCCTGACTTTGCCAGCTTCCTCTTGATAGCCGAGAGTGATGGTTACAGGAATGATGCAGAACCGTTTCGCTTAGCTGCGATCGACGATTGCAGACTCATACCGATGGTGGGATTTATGAAGGAATAAATTTTCAGAAAATGATAATGCATTCCGCGGGTTGTTTACCTACCAGGTAACAAATAATTATTGCAAATGAAAAAGGGACTATCTATGATCATCACGGATAGTCCCTTTTACGCAGTCACCGCTGGAGAAAGGTAATTGGGGCCGCTGTAACCTTTGCATGTTTAATTTGTAGATACGCAATTTTCCTGCCTGGAGCGTCGACAGTAGTATAGACAATGGTAATACAGCCATTAACAGATCAAAGATATTTTATTGCACAGGGTTAAACAGTTCCAATAGTCGTTCCTGGGCCTCGTCTGCCCGCATCCATTGACTCATCTCGATAGAAGATCTCGCTTCTGCCGTGCCTCTCTCCTGCATAGCCGCCTCATATGCGGCAATAGCCGCTTTGACATCTGAAAAACCCTCACTGGTAAGGCATTCAGCCAGGTCCAACGCATCCAGCATAGCCAGGTTCACGCCTTCGCCGGAGGGCGGCATGATATGGGCCGCATCACCCAGCAGCGTAACATTAGCATGGGGCTCCCAGCTTTGATCAAAGGGAATGCAATACTGCGGACGCAACAAATAAGGCGAATCCGCCTTCTCAAACAGGGGTGCCCATACATTATTCCAGCCTGGTGTTTCAGAGAGGAACCAGGTCAGCACCTGCTGCCCGTCGGAGAAATCTATGCCGCTACTGTTCCACCAGCCTTCCGGCTTTTCCTGTACGAAGTAAAAATCTATACTGCCATCGCCCTTAGAAGAAATGTGCAGGTATTTGCCATCGGCATGCACGTAGACTTTCCCGCCTTTAAGCAGTTCACTGGCCTGGGGCACAGTGGTAGCAGCATGGCTCACATTGCCCTGCACGATCACCACGCCCGCATAGCTTGGGCGAATGTCTGTAACGAATGGGCGCACTTTGGAATTGCCGCCATCTGCGCCGATCACGATATCGGCGGTAACTGTATCGCCGTTGCTGAATTCGATCTGCCAGCCATAACCTGCCGGCGTCATATTTTTAAACTGGCGGTTCCACACCACAGTGCTTGGTTGCAGGGAATCCAGCAGCATATCGCGTAGCGGCGCCCGGTCTATCTCTGGCCGGGCATATTCACTCTCCAGATCCAGCAGGTCTACCGTGGCATTGAAGTTCATACTATGCTCGTCGTAAACGACCTGGCCGTATTTATCGATCACCCGGCCCTTTTCCGCCCCGGGACGATAGTTGGCCAGGAATGCATCGCGCAGGCCCATAGCTTTAATAGCCTTAAGGCCCGATTCAAAGTGAAGGTCTAACGTTGCGCCCTGTACGCGGGCTTCGGCGTCCACATCTCGTTCATATACGGTCACATCCACACCTTTCATTTGTAACAGGCGTGCCAGCGTCAACCCCCCTGGGCCACCGCCAATGATGGCTACTTTTTTAGCTGCTATTAACATAAGTATTTTGTTTACAGTAAATATTCCGTTTTCACAAGCAAATAACCGCCTCATCCACTGCTGTCATCATCGATTTCTTCTTTGCCAGGTGTCGGTTGCATAGTGCAAAGTTGCCGCCCTATCTTCCAATAAAATAGCCCTCTCCGATAATAAAATAGTCGTAAATGAAAATCCGGTCAAAAGGCGCTTCTCTGGTGTTGCCGCAGGAGCAAGTGCCGATAACAACTATTTACAATTGTCAAGGTCACTGATGGTCACAGCCGGCTGCAGAAAGATGTAACAACTGTAACGTCTGACCTAACGGGCATATAGCATCACAATGACAGAAGCTGCCTCATAAAAGAACGAGGCAGCTTCTGTCATTAAGTAATAAGCCTTTAACTTCTCATCACCGTAAGTCCCAAGTAACCGGGCGACGAATAAATGTCACTATCAATATTTCTTCTAAACAGTTTTAAGCAGGTCATTCGCATAGCCTGGTGAGGTTCTTCTCCTTTTAAATGCGTGGAAATCCTATACTGGTCTAATTATAGTGCCCCATTGCCTGGAATACTTTCCCATTTTCATCGAACGCAAAAAATTCTGCCGCCTTCTTTCCGTTGACGCTGGTATAATAGATGATCACCGTATTCATGCACGATAAAACTTCATGCAGCTCGAAATGAAGATCGCTGTATTTCGCCAATGCCTTTTCCCAGTAGTTCCGCACGTTTTGTTTTCCTTTCAGACGGCCATCCGGACTAATGCCCATTTGTAATATAAAGGGACTGCTCATTTCAAAATCTCCGGTATAATGTGCGAGTACTGCATCAAGGTCATGCGCATTCCATGCAGCCACCCATTCGTTTGCAAATTGCAGGGCTTGTTCTCGTGAGATCATTTTTTTTGATAAAAGTACTGCACTGGAATGTAAAAGAATAGGACAAAAAGGTCAAATTTCTAGCTGACCCGGTGTGCGCCCATAGGCCTGTTTATACCTGCGGATAAAGTAAGAGACATCTTCAAACCCGCTCCTGTAGCAGGCTTCTTTCACAGATAGCCGCTTGTGCTGCAGAAGGTACTGTGCCTGTTGTAATCGCTTTTCGATCATCCATTGTCCAGGGCTACAGCCTACATTCCTTTTGAACCATCGCTTAAAAGTACTTAGGCTCATATTGTAATTGCTGGCGTAATACTGCAATTGCATACGGTCCGCAATGTGACAGGCCATAGAACTGAGCAGCGTATCCGCATCGCCAAGCAGTAAGTTCAGGCTTACAAAAGGCTCCCGCTTCACGATAATTTCAGAATATAAAATGCTGTTTTTCGGAACGAAAAGCGCATCACCAGCTTTCATATCATACCGCTCCCCATTCAGGAAGACCATTTTCCGGCCTTCACGCACATAAGTAAGTGCAGCGTGAGGCATAAAGAATGCATCTTCCGAAGAGCGGCGGTATTGGCAGAAAGCCATATTAACTGCGCCGTCAGCATACACGGGCTCTACCCTAGCCCTAGCCTGGTTGAAGTTTTCATATAACCTGATCATCAAAGAAAAATTAGTGGGGAGATTACTGCCGTCCTGTACTATCTAATGTGCTCCGGCTCATTGTTTCTTAACTGCCAGTGGTTGTCCATCCCCACCGAGGTAGACTACAAATAACACGACATCAGTAGTATCCTTGTTTGTTCCTCTGTGATAAGTATCATAAGATTCCACAAAGCTATCCCCTTCCTTATATTCAGCAGGCGGATGGCCCTCTATCTCAACCGTCAGCCTGCCTTTCAGTACATAGGAAAATACAGGGATCAGATGTTTATGCCAACCCGTAGTCTCACCGGGAGGAAAGGTAATTTTAGCCATGGTAACCTTTGCATCTTTAAACTGCGGGTACGCAATTTTCTGCCCGATAGCGTTTACAGTAGTATCCACCAACCTTTCAATCTTCAGTTTTCCCGCGTACTGCTGTGCATGCACGGCTGTGGTGATAAAAATAAGTAGTGCAATAATGGTCTTGATCTTGGAAAACATTACTTTTGAAATTTGATGTAAATATATCATCAAACAGTTAATTTCATACCATCTTACGACTATGACGCTAAAATGATTGTGTCGTAGTTATTATCATCTTCGATCCCAATCGGCCTAACCGAAAATACAATGCCTGTAGCACTAGACGACTTTATAGAACAAAAGGAATGCATCTACAAAGATGACCATTACTGCGTACGTAATAATGGCGCTATTATGCGTTCCGCCCGTGACGGAAAGCGCGTGCGAAAGAATGATAGTCAGTGGACGTTTGGCAAACCGAACGACAAAACTGGCTATATGGAGATGTCTTCTGAAGGTGTCCATAGAATAATAGCCACCGCCTTTCACGGACCTGCCCCGTCGAAGGACCATGTTGCTGATCATATAGATACTAATAAACGTAACAACCGTCCGGAAAATCTGCGCTGGGTGACCCGGCTCGAGAACATCCTGCTCAACCCCATTACCGCAAAACGAATAGCGCTCGTATGTGGTAGCGTTGAAGCTTTTCTGGCTGATCCTTCAAAGTATCGTAGCAGGTTCAGGGATCCTAACATAAAATGGATGCAGACGGTGAGCGTTGAGCAGGCAAAGGCCTGCCGGGATAATCTGATAGCATGGGCGTTAAGTGACAATCATGCCGTAGCGGGGAAACCTGTAGATGAGTGGATCTTCTGGGAGCGGCGGGGTTCATTTATAGCCCCGGCGCAACCAAAACCGACTCCTTCAGCGACAGCTAATGCTATACAGAAAGAATGGCAGCACCCAACCGAATTTCCCTTTTGCCCACAGGAGCCGCAGGACTGGCCACTATATGCCTATAGGCAGAAGCTGGTACATGGTAAGGTCTTTTCCCTGAACGAACACGTCACCACAACTGTATATGATTTTGCGCTTTCCGATGACAGGAATGTGTTATGGATATTAACAAAGTCGGCGAAGGAAAATCCTGTAAAAACCTGGCTGTTATTGCAGGTGACCTATGAAAATGAGATGTTTGTACATACCAGTCTTGGAACCTATTTGGACCAGGATGGAGCGGAAAAACAATTTGCAATCGCGCGCGGCATTGAGTGATTATATTAGAAGTGAAGTGACTGACGGTCAGAAGTGACCTATATATAAGAACCCGATCTGTTCATAACCGGAAAATCATCTCAAAGACTGTGTAAAAAATAAAGATCGGAGCTTTATGAATCCATCTTTATTATTTACACAATCTATCCTTCGTGGCATCCTGGTTTAATTAGGAAACCGGGTCGAACGATATAATCCATTCAATACCATATTTATCCCTGAACATCCCGGCGTAGGTCCCCCATGGACTGTCCCCCATCGGTCCTTCCACCTCTCCACCCACGGATAATCCATTAAATATGCGATCAGCTTCTTCACGGCTTTCGGTGTTCACATGTATCTTAGACCGGTTTTCACTTTCGCTTACCCGTCCCAAAAATCCTGGAACATCGTTGGCTATTAACACATTGTTCTTACCTAGCGGCAAGCTGATATACATTATCTTATCTGCCTCCTCTTCGGCCACCTGAAAATCAGGTCCGGACAAATCTTTAAAACGGGTAATTTTTGTAAACTCACCCCCAAAAACTGATCTGTAAAAAGTGAACGCCTCTTCGGCATTGCCATTGAAGTTAATCCACGGATTGATTGCTCTCATAATTTCTTGTTTATTGTGTTCCTGATAATTTCAATGCTGAAGCAGCAAACCGATAATTCAGGGCCCCAAAGACCTATCTGAAGCCTTCTGTAAACCTACCCATGCATTCAACCGGTTCATTATAGTGAAATACAGCAACTTCATTCATACATAAACCGCCTACATCAACAAAATTAGGCCGTAAATGTTTCAAAGGAACAAACAAGTTTCGGATTCTTCCAAAATGGTATGTACATAACAAAATAAACACTTGAATACTCAGTAGCTTTATATCACAATAACAATGGGGAGAAAAAGCAATTAGCCCTTTCTCCCCATTTTGTTTTAGTATGCTTGTCAGTGATACTCATCTGACTAGCCATTTCAAGTAGTCCTATATTCTGACTAAAGATGTAATTTATCTTTTTTCGCCAGCAGTTCTGCGATAGACTCCTGGTACATTTCGTCCGGCACGCAGCAGTCCACCGGGCAGTGGGCTGCACATTGAGGTTCCTCGTGAAATCCCTGACACTCTGTGCATTTGTCTGCGACAATGTAATACAGATCGTTGGACAGGGGAGCATTGTGCTGACTGGCATCAATAACGGATCCGTCGCTCAATACAAAATTACCTTTCAAGTTTGTGCCATCTGATATTGCCCATTCTACGCCACCTTCATAGATCGCGTTATTGGGACATTCAGATTCACAGGCACCACAGAAAATACATTCCTCTGTAATTTTAATAGCCATAATAATCTAGTTTGGAAGCTGTCTATGCTTCATGGTGTAATAAAAATAATCAGGATAAAATTAGTAGAAAATTATTTATTATCCCAACAACCCGTGAATAAAAGCAGACGTGCAAAGTACAAGTAGAATAATTCCTTTCTGTTCATATAAGATGAATCTAAATGCATCATATTATTGCAGGACGTTAACTGATGCCTCCTACACAAAAGGACACTTATCAGCATCGGGTAATATAGATTTCATTACTTTAGGTATCCGAAAGAAGTACAGAGACAGGAGAATGAATTTGCCTGATGGCTGACTAGACATCGGAAGATATAAGACCTAATAATGATGAATCATGTGGATATATATACAGATGGAAGCTGTGATACCCAAACACGCCGCGGTGCATGGGTAGCCATCTTATTGATTAACGGGGAAAAAGTTGTCTTGTCCGGCATTGCACCCGATACCACCCATAACAGGATGGAACTAGCTGCAGTGATAGCAGGTATCACCTATATAGAAAAAAACTTTGAAGATATTCAACAGCTGCACATTTACACTGATAGCCAATATGTAACGGGATTGATGTTGCGAAGGGATAAACTCATCAAGACAAATTTCATTACAAGTAAGGGAACCCTGCTACGTAACGCAGATCTGATAAAGAAGCTTTATGAATTAGAGACACAGATACACCTGGTATTCACCAAAGTAAAAGCCCATCAAAAACAGGGTACTGCTATCAATTATAATATTGATGCGGATAAACTGGTGAGAAAGCTGATGAGAGAATCGTAGTAGAAAGAAGGCGGGGACGATGAATACATTAAATAAGGCTCACTCGCTGAGTGAGCCTTACTCGTTAGGTTATTTATGTTACGCCACAAATGCAGTTTCAGTACCAAATGGTTTCGCTCAGCACAATGAACTACGTTTGCACTCATTCACTGCAGTTACAACATTGGTAATTGATCGTCCAGGTACATCGCAACTATTATACATAAGCCTTAATTGCAAAAAGGATAAAGTGGGCAGAGTTTCAGCTTAGCTTTCTTAATAGATTCATAGCTGACTTCAAACTCTTCAGTATTGTTGGTTTTAGGCGTCTGTGCACCTTTGATCTCTGTTAGTAATGTCCGGTAACGTTCGAGGATCTTAGCCAGGTTTTTACTTGATCCATCCTGCTGGTACGCCTCAGTTGCCTTTTGCGTCAGGACGTCAAACGCCTTATTTGCGTTGTCGTTAATAACGACATTCGCCAATATCTCACGTTTAGCTTCCGCCAGCTTTACATTCAATGAATCCTTGGACTGTGCTTTGGTTTGGAGACAGAAAAGCAGCAGAAATCCACATAATAGTTTGTACATCTTCATAAGATTTAGTTAAAAACGGAGTAATGAGCACCTCGCGGGCAGACTAAATAGTAGCGTCTGCCGATTTACTTTGCCAGGTATTCGATCCCCCGAAGTTGTAAAAATACCAACTACCTGCTAGTTTTACAAACTCCCTGGGCAAATCAGCCCTAATTTTTACAATCAACTGAAATACAGTACACTAAAACAGCAACAGCTACCGGGCTACAATACTACAGCCGAAATCGCCAATACCTGTGGGTACTCAACTTTGTGACCAACCTGAGAAAAACTTACCGGCATATCACATTATCTGTCATCAATAGACGATATCCATCGGCCCACCTAACATTGTAACCTATTCTTTGTATATACAATCCGCTTCATCGTCTACGGTTAACAGTATTTTTATTTTTTTAAAACAGGCTCCAGGATGAACCGATTTCACAGACAAATTGATTCTATGGCGTTTATGCGTCATTGTGACTAATAGAGACGTGGATCCGTCATCCCATCAAGACAGGATGGCATAACTAATAATTTTTATATTTAATATATGCGTTTATCTTTACAGCCAATTGTTTAATTAAACCTATTTCTATGAAAGCAGTGAGATCTGCATTGTTAATCGCGAGTCTGGGTTCCCTGTTATTTTCCTGTAAAGATGATGATGCTCCGACGCCTGATAGTCCGTTGTCAGGAAATTATGATTTTAAAGAGTCCAGGATCACGGGTCGGCTGGTAGTTATCAGTGATACCGAAGTATCAGACTCTGTTGTCACCAATTATAGCTATACAGCAACCGGATCAGGTGAGGTTCAGATTGATAATAAATATATTCATCAGAAGAACATCACTTACAAGTATGTTGCTCAGACAAATTACATGACCTATTTCAATGGTGAGGTAACGAATCAGGGCGAAACAAAGTCGGAAGAAGATGTTGTAAGTTTTACCAAAAAGATAGAATATGAGATCAGGAAGGATACACTTCATTTTTCCGAGCCACTGCTAGACAATGGCAAAGATCTCGTTGCATTTCCTTTACATGGCGGTGGCTACATGACACTGGAAGGCTCTGCCACGCTGGTGCTGGGTTATACGACTGAAAAAAGAGATACGACCACTACTGATGGCATCCGTAAAATCACTATCAGAAAAGAAACCCATGCTATACCATTAGCGAAGAAGCTCAACTAGTTACATACAGGTGCGAAAATCTGTTAATATCGGTAACGGGTAAAAAGAAGAAGCCATTCCAAAACGCGGGATGGCTTCTTCTTTTTAAGCAAATAATTGTGTAGCATTTATGGAAAATAATCACATAGCAGCGATGATATCTGATCCTATTTGTTACTCTTAAGAAAATAAACTGTTGTGATAATGAAGACCTTTCAAATGCTGACGAACATCTCTGGTCAATCAGAGTCCTCCGATGAACTCAATACAATATCCTACGGAACAGGCATTGCTGATATGGAAATAAACACCTGAAATAGAAGTTTGTGTTTTCATCGCAAGGCCACCGGCAAGGTAATTATTAGGTGAACTCAAAGTGTATGGATAAGTTCCTAACGACGTACCACCTGTTGTTGTAAAGGTGATCGAATAGGGAGTTGTGCCACTGCCACTAATCGAATAGTTGATCGTACCAACCGGCTGACCGGCACCCTGTGTACCAGTGGTAGTACCAGTGATCGGGAAAGTAAAAGAAAGTGGCGCTTTACTGATTACAGGCGGAATTTTGTCCGCAGGAACAAAACCTGAAAAGGAAAACAGGCACAATACCAGTGCAAAGGGAAACAAGTTTTTCATAGATAATTTTCTTTTGACTTGGGTTAAAAAATGTCCTGACGAATATAAACTATTTTATCAATACAATTAGCTACCAACATAAATAACACTATAAAGAAGGTCTGCTGACACCAATAAACCGCCTATTATCAGTTCACCCATTTGTCTATACAACTTTGTTCCTGTATTTTACCTAAAAATAACCCAATGAAGATGCCCGCCAGCCTTATACTTCTACTCACCACGTTGTTGACCTTATATCACCAGGCGACCACAGGACAGCAACTGTCTAAACCTTTGCTGCTAAAAGGTGTAAAACATCTACCCCTGCCGGATTCCCAACACATGGTATTTACCTTACTCACCTTTAATGATACTGCAGAAAATATTGCTGTGGCCAATCTCGATGTAGACATGCCGATAAAAATGAACGTCATCACGACTTCATTACTCGGCAAAGGAAGGATCATTGCCTTTGGTACTGGTGCTTATTTGCGGAAAGACCTGCTGCATGATCCCAACGTACATCAATTCGTTGATAACATGTTCACATGGGCTGTAAACGGCCGTAAACGCCCTAAAATGGGCATTTTTACCCATGCAGATAGTGTGTTCCTGCAACTGGCACACCAACGCCAGATAAGCACCTATTCCGTAAGAAATAGCGCTATCGAAAAAAGCACCGATATTATTTATCTCGAAACAGATATAAGAGATACTGATGCCCTCAGCGCCCTCGAAACCTTTGTACGCAGTGGCGGTACGCTTATCCAGGTATCTCCGTATGAGCAGGTATCTTATAAGTTACTGGCTTCGCCAGGTAGCCCCGTACAGGATCCAGGTATCAATAAGCTGCTCGCAAAAGCGGGTATCTATGATGTAAACATGGCCTTCTACGGGAGCGCCAACAACAAAGACCTCATTATAGACAGCTTGCCCGACTACCTGCGCCATGGGCAGAACTGGCCATGGATAAGATCATCCTTACTGTGCCCTCCTATCGCATCCGACAGTTGAATAATCCGGAAAATCAATACCGGTATCAGACCACGTCAGGAAAAAAGTGACCGGCTATCCTGTATGGCTACCCGCCGAACTTAAACCGTACGATATGCAGAAAGTGTCAGCGCTGCAGACGAAATAAAGTAATAGCACGCATCTCTGATACATCTTAATCCATCCCGTTCAAAAGCTAAATTCCTAATAATGAAACGAATCATTTTACCATTACTCCTGTTAATTCAGTTAACCATCTATGCGCAAACCGACCAAGAAAAAATACTGGCAACAGAGAATAACCTGGTCGGCATAGTACAGATAGCCGGCGAAGCGCCATGGACAATTGCGGAAAGAATGGCTCATTACAAAATACCAGGACTTAGTATAGCCGTTATACAGCATTACAAACTTGTCTGGGCAAAAGGCTATGGTTGGGCAGATGATAGTCTGAAAATTCCGGTTACAACACAAACACTTTTCCAGGCGGCCTCTGTCAGCAAATCTCTTAACGCGGTAGGCGTGCTCAGGCTCGTACAGGATAAAAAACTGGACTTATATACTGATATTAATGCTTATCTCACCAGCTGGCACTTTCCTTATGACAGTCTGTCTAAAGGGAAAAAGATCACGGTGGCTAACCTGCTGAGTCATTCTGCAGGATTGACAGTACATGGTTTTGGAGGTTATCAGCAGGGAACCGCTTTGCCAACTGTTGTACAGATCCTGGATGGCATAAAACCAGCCAATTCATTAGCAGTACGCTCTATGTATGAACCTGGCATAAGAACGCAATACTCAGGCGGCGGTACAACAATATCCCAGTTAATTGTAATGGATGTAACCCACCTGCCGTATGCTGATTATATGGAAAAAGAAGTACTAAGACCTTTAGGAATGCATGCCAGCACTTTTTCCCAACCGCCTGCCGATATAAAAGCAGCGCATCTTGCGACCGGTTATCGCATAAATGGAAAACCACTGGCGGGAAACTATCACATCTATCCGGAGCAGGCAGCTGCAGGCCTGTGGACAAACCCTACTGACCTCGCAAAATATATTATTGAAACGCAGCTGGCTTACGAAGGTAGATCTGCCAAAGTGTTAGATCAGGCGACAACCAAACTCCGCCTCACTCCCTACCTTGATAAAAATGCTGCTTTAGGTGTATTTACGGATACTGATAGTGCCGGGTACTTTGGACATGGAGGCGCGAATGAAGGATTTCGTTGTCAATATTTCGGAAGTCTGAAAGATGGAAATGGTGTAGTGCTAATGGTGAACTCCGACAACGGCAGTATTTTGCAGGAAGTGATAAACAGCGTCGCTAAGGTCTATGGATTTAAAGAATTGTACCATTCCACTATTAAGGAAACTGTAGCCCTGGAAGATTCCGCACTGCATAGCTACCTTGGCCAATACGCACTGTCGCCCACTTTTATTATCACTGTTTTCAAAGAGGGCAAAGGCATATATGCACAAGCAACCGGACAGGACAGGTTTGTTATCTACCCTGAAACACAAACTAAGTTTTTCGCTACAGAACCTCCGCTATCACTCGAGTTCAAAAAAGATACTACCGGTAAGGTAAATTCGTTCACACTTTACCAGAATGGCCGACAGCTTGAAGCAAAAAAGATCAGATAGTATAGCACATATAGCTACCTGAAGCCAGCGTGTGACAGCTACCTGATGCCTGAAGGCAGGTCTTTCTTCTTTCGAATCCCTCAAAAGAAGAAAGACCTGCCTGCAGGCATCATCCATCATGATCTGGAATTATAATTTCCATTGCTATCATTGCAAGAATAAACGTCTCTTTAGGGGCCACATTAACACAAGGTTGTTATCTTTACGTCTAATGTAATTAACGCTATAGATATGGATGCTACCGACATCATAGACCTCCTGAAAGAGAAAGCAGATACCAGGTATCATACCGGTATGCAGCGCTTCGGTATTGACAATGAAAAGGCGTTGGGCGTCAGCATACCTGAAGTGAGGAAACTGGCCAGGATAATAAAAAAGGATCATGAACTGGCGCTTCAGCTTTGGAACACCGATATACACGAAGCCCGTATACTGGCATCGTTAATTGCCGATCCTAAACTGGTTACTCCCCAGTTGATCGACAGCTGGGCAAATGAATTTACAAGCTGGGACATCTGCGACCAGACTTGCGGCAACCTGTTTGACCGTACACCTTATGCTATAGAAAAAGCACTGGAATTCAGTGAACATGACAAGGAATTTGTTAAACGCGCCGGCTTTGTACTGATGGCGGCATTATCAGTACATGATAAAAAGGCAAAAGATGCCGTTTTTATTAAGTTCTTCCCCATTATAGAACGTGAAGCATGGGATGAGCGCAACTTTGTGAAGAAAGCCGTTAACTGGGCTTTACGACAAATTGGTAAACGCAACGGAACATTATTACCTATGGCCATACAATGTGCAGAACGTATTTCACAGCAGAACACCAGGGCCGCCAAATGGATAGCCAGAGATGCATTAAGGGAACTAAGAGAAGTACCCAATAAATAAGTTTATCTTCATATGGCATGATTCCCGGCTGATAGCTGATCTAATGCGCGCGCTCACAAAAGGATACGCCCCAAAGATCTACAGCTACCATCGGCAGTACGCCTCCTGCAGTCTATGTTTTCGATCCGCATTAAGGTCATCTCGACAGCTCATACTCCCGCTGTGCCACGCCTCCGACGATCCCGAATCCCTTTAGAATATTGTTATACACAATCACTTTCTCAGACAAGCCATCTTCATTCTTCTCCTGTGCCTGATAAGCGCTGTTCAGGTAATTATAGCTATGATAGGTCAGCGAGCTTACTTCAACGATCATGGTCTTAAGATTATCCTGCACATCTGCTTTCAGTGTAACTACCAGGTTACGGCCGTTAAACAATGCATCTGTTGTATAGAACTCAGGATGAGTATCGTCTTCTAATAATGGCAGTCCCATCTCACCCGATTCAAAATACTGAGGTAATTTTAAACGTACAGTATCACCATCTGCGCCTACCCAGTTAAGTACCTGGTAAAGTCTGATGCGATAATAATTCTGTACAGCGGGATCATCGTGCAATTGAATATTGATAACGGCTCTGTTACGCCATTGGTCAATCCGGCTAACCGTCATCCTTATGGGACCGGGATCCACCGTATCCGGTACAATATCACTTCCCGACACCTCTTCATATCCCGGTACAGCCGCCGAGATGCGGTACGTAACCCCGGTCTTGGCGACGCTCTTACTACGATAATAAACACGCCCTGACAAGATATATGGACTAAGCCTCTCTTTAAAAATGCCATTCTCAAAAAGATTAACGACGGCGTCTTTCAGTTCATTTGTGTCTTTTCTATCCCCCAGTCTCGTAGATAAAGCGACCCGTGCAATCATCACACTGTCTTTATTCATAAGCAGATTTAGTACCGGCTTATTAGAATCATCAGGAATAGATATGTTAAAAGACTTCTCACAAGCACCCAGAATGAGTAAAAGAGATAAGAGCAACAACATTTTCATCTGCATACTTAGAATCTTAAATTATAAGAGAAACTGGGTATAAGTGGTAATAACACAATACCACTAAGTCGTACCTTCGGCGTATTATCCGCATACTGCTTTACATAATAAAAGAATGGGTTCATCCTGTTATATGCATTTAATACGCTAATATTCCACGTACGTATATTTCCATTACTTTTCTGTTTGATAAAGTTCACGCCCAGATCGAGGCGATGATAAGCTGAAATCCTTAAGTTATTCCGGTTATTGATATAGTCTACCGTTGGATTCCAGTAATTCGGATCGTTTGGCGATATCGGCCCGTTAACACCTTCATACCTGGCCACAGGAACGGTAAAGGGAGATGCTGACTGATACGTCCAGGTGCCCGAAAGCTCGATATTCCTTTTCAGTTTATAGATCGTCACCAGATGAAGATCATGCCTCCGATCATATTTATAGTAGAATGTATGACCATAATTAACACCTGGAATATTACGGTCGGAAACGGCCCAGGTATATCCCAGCCAGCCGGTTAAGCGTCCTGTTTTCTTCTGTAGTAAGAATTCGAGCCCGTACGACCTGCCAGTACCTGACGCGATCTGTTCCTGCCAGGTATCTCCTTTACTGGTGGTAAGGTATGCAGCGCCGTCTTTGTACTCCGCTACGTTATACATCTTCTTATAATAGACCTCTGCAGACAATTCATACCTGTTTCGGAATACGTTACGTGCCAGTCCCAGGGCAAACTGGCGGGCCTGCTGGGGGGCTACTCTCCTTGTAGCTGGCACCCATAAGTCTGTGGGCAATGAGATGGAATTATTTGCTAACAGATGAATGTACTGGGTCATGTGGGTATAAGATGCCTTCAGTGCCCAGTCTCCAGGCAGTAAAAACCGCATGCTGGCGCGGGGCTGCAAAGAATGATAAAAATGCGACTGCACGTTGAATCCACTCCAGTGCACACCGGCATTCAATTTCAAACGTGGCGCGATCTCCCAGTCATCTTCCACATACAGGTCCATCTCTCCCGCCCGGATGTTACGGTTGTTGTTCATCGAATCCAGGGTAATGTCGTCTCCACTGGTCTGTTTCACTCGAACGATACCCGGAGTAAATACCCGGTACATATATGACGCCCCCATTTTAACTGCATGAGCAGGCATAGGACGATAATCGATATCTGTTTTGATGCCGTAATCGCTTATTCCGGAATGTAGCTTCAGGGCATTGGAGCTGCCATCCCCATCATATTTATCTTCCGTATACACACCTGTACTGAATTTGTAACTACTACCTATCAGCATGGTGTTGGTGAACAGCTTCGGAGATATGATATGCGTCCAACGCAAGGTACCCGTAATGTTCCCCCACTGAACTGCCAGGTCTGACAGATCGTAATTTTCCGCAGGTGCTTCATCATCCAACGCATATTTTTCCTGTATCCTCAGCCTGTCCTTCCCCATATAAAAACTAGCATACAGCTTGTCTCCTGACGAAAGCTCGTGATGCACCTTTGCATTCAGATCATAGAAAAAGAGGCTGAACTTTTTCAGATCCACTGCAGAACTTTTTGCGATCGGTCCTGCGATGAGATCAGGGTAGGACCGCCGTCCGGAAAGCACATAAGACGTTTTCCCTTTTCTGAGTGGGCCTTCCAGTGTTAGTTGCGTAGAAAGCAGTCCAATGGAAAAGTCTCCATGCTGTTTATACATATCGCCGTCCTTTGTTGAGATGTCTACGACCGATGACAATCTTCCGCCATAACGTGCGGGGAATGCGCCTTTATACAGTGTTACGTCTTTTAGTACACTGGTATTAAATGTTGAGAATATACCCAGCAGATGCATAGGATGGTACAATGGTGCGCCATCCAGCAGTATGAGGTTCTGATCAGGTGTTCCGCCACGGATCAGTAACGCACTTGAGCCTTCCGTACCCTGTTTGACGCCGGGCATCATTTGCAAAGTTTTCAGTAGATCGGGCTCACCCAGCAGACGTGGCAATGAGCGTACCTGCGAAGCTGGCAGATTAATGGCACTCATTTGTGAGGATGCTGTACGCGTACCATTAATGGTGACAGCCGCGAGTTGCCTGTTGGCAGGCTGTAGCCTGAAATGAATACGTTGATCCCCCTTCATACCGATAACAGTATCCAGTCGCTGATAACCGATATAAGATAGCTGCAGATGTAATGAGTCGCCGGGCAGTGTGATACTGTAAAAACCATAGTTGTTAGTCGTCGTACCAGATTGTGCCACCATCGCTGCGAGTGAAACACCGATCAGTTTCTCACCACTTACAGCATCTTCAACAAACCCGCTCAGTGTATTGGTACTCACCGGACGTGCTATGATCAGCAGATTACCACCCATCTGTTTAACATCGGCTGGCGTACCTTTCAGGATATCACGCAGTATTGTTTCCACCGTTGCGTCCCTGTACGCACGCGCTTTCACACGTATACCCTGCACCCGCGTACGCTCATACGATATAGGTATTCCACTTTGTTGCTGCAGCAATTTCAACGTTGCTTCAAGAGATGACGCCGGAATACTGATAGTGATCTTCCGCTCCATATCCTGTGCCCTGACAGGAAGCCAGCCGAGTAATAAACAAATAGTTATAAAATAGCGCATAGTTCTTTTTTGCAGGAACATAGGTTTCCATGGCCGCAAGGGCAGCCGTTTTAATTTAACGATATGTATCAGTTATTAATGTATGGTCAACGTAATTCCACTGCGTGTATATTCAAGTCCGCTGATATCTTTCAGCATCGCCAGTACATCTTCTACCGTATCGTGCTTGCTGATGCGAAATGTAAAACGGTAAGCTGTGTTGGCTGCAACATCCACTATGACCTGCAATCCATAATAGTTTTCAAGGATACGTACCACCTCGGCCAAGGACGCATCACTGATCGTCAGATTTCCATTACGCCAGTCGGCCACCTCTCCTGCCGTCCTTGCAACAGTATGCCTGGTTACCTCATAGCTGAGTTGCTGTCCTGCTTTGAGGATGTCCAGGACGCCCGTACTGTCAGCCACCTGCACGGCCCCGGAACTAACCATTACCGTCACTTTCTCTGACTGTATATATTTCAATAGTTCTTCTGCGTGAAAAACATAGCATCTTACACTAGCACCAGATTCTCACCTGTTAAAAACGCCCTGCAACGGGCTAATAATATCGCCTTAGCCAGCAATACGATAATAAAATAACAATAAAAACAGGTTTCGCAGTGGCACCACTATTTCCTTACCGCTTCAATCGATCTGACAAATACTGCCGCGGCTTCTTCCTCCGTCAAACGCGGATCATATCCAATGAATTTCTGACGAATGTTCATATTGCCGTCAATGATAAACCGTGTCGGCAAACCAATCGTTCCAAACTCATTATAGTACATGTTCTGATTACCGTCTTTTCCCTTTTCATCAAACACAACATGAAAGTTATACTTAAACCTGGCCAGGTCCTTTTGCACAAGATCCCTATACTGTTCTGACTTCTCACGGGTATCTACAAAAAGAAAAGCGACAGTCGTATCATTCGCATACCGTTGCATCACCTTATTGATCATTGGAAAATCCTTGTGGCAATAATAACACCACGTAGACCAGAAACACACAACCAGTATCCTACCTTTATAATCCGTAAGACTGACCGCTTTCCCCCTTGTATCTAACATAGTGAAACGGGGGGCAGGGGTATTTAATAGTGTATCACCGGATATGGCAGCATACCTGGTGTTAGAGAAGCCCTGCATATAGGTAAACATGCAACACAATAGAATGTAAAGCAGATACTTTTTCATCATTGAAGGTTTTTGAACGCAAAAATATCAGACCCAACATAGTTAAATGTTAAAAGAAAAAACTTTTCTGTTAACTAATGTTAACTCCGGGATAATGAATTCGTCAAACCTGTAATTTTAGCGCGCATTATGAGGAGAAAACTGAAATTTACGTTTTTCATTTCCGCAATGACCGCATTGCTGATCGTGCTATTTCAGACCTACTGGGTATATAATAGCTTTAAAGTTAGCAGGCGAAATTTTACGACTTCCGCAAAACACGCATTGCAGAGAAGCATCAGTCTGTACCAGCTCGGTCAAAGTGAAATGCCTACATCCCTGAAGTACAGGGATCCAACCCTCACTTTTTTTCTGAGGACCATCCCCAACAGGGACTCCATTGCTTTTGATACGCCAAAAGTTATCAAACCTTTTCATGCCGAGTTCCTGACCGTCAAAATAGATGAATATAATATCAGCGAAGTGAACGCGCTCCTGGGACGCCTGATATCTCAGCAACTGCGGCGACCTGTAAACGCTGATTCGTTAAACCTCATTTATAAAGAAGAGCTTCGGAAGGAAAACATTGAGGTGCCCTTTCACATCATCGTTGTGGACAGCAGTAGCATCATCAGACAACATGATATTGCTGTGCCTATCAAGTTTCACAGATCGCCTGTAGTGATTGTCAGGGCAATTCCAATCAACTTCTCACTGGCATTGTGGAAGGAGAACATTATTCCTGCTGTCATTTCCCTGATCCTGATATTATTATCCGCCGGAAGTCTTTTTGTAATGGGCAGTATGATACTACGTCAGATGAGGCTGAACACGTTCAAAGATGAATTTATCAATAACATCACACATGAATTAAGGACACCTATCACGATACTGAAATCCTCGGCCGATGCACTGAAGAGCTTTGGTGTTTCCTCCGATCCGGAGCGGCTTGCCAGGTACATAAACATCAACGTGACCATCCTTGATAAACTCGACAAAGACATCGACCGCATCCTGGAAGTAAGCAAGTATGAGCACGGCATCCTGCATGCACAGCGGAAAGTTGTCAATTTAACAGCCCTTTCCAGAGAAATAGCCAACCGGTTTGACCTGCAGGCCCCTGACAGCATTTCCATTCGTAACACGTTACCCAACGGAGAAGCAAATACCGATTGTCTCATCATAGATACCATCCTGAGCAATCTCATAGACAATGCGATCAAATATTCGCCGGGAGATATCCGCATAGATCTCGGCTTTGCTCCCATAGCCGACGGATGGAAACTGCGGATACGGGATAACGGGAAAGGTATTGAACAATTTCATTTACCTTTTATCTTTGACAAATTCTACCGCGCACAATCTGTCAATGTTCATGATGTGAAAGGTTATGGGCTGGGACTGAGTTACGTTAAATTACTGGTATCTGCATTACACGGGAACATCTCCGTCAGAAGTCAGGTAAATAAGGGAACAACTTTTACGATTCATTTCCATGACTAATAAGATCAATGTACTACTTGTAGAAGACGAGCCGGTATTGGCTGCCATCATAAAGGAATCACTTGAAACGCGTGATTTCCTCGTCAGCATTGCTATTAATGGCAATAACGGATGGACCCTGTTCAAAAAACTGAAACCGGATATCTGTATCATTGATGTGATGCTACCTGGTAAAGACGGGTTTTCACTAGTATCTGATATTCGCACTGTAGATGAAAAAATCCCTATTATTTTTCTCACAGCTCGAAAACAGCCAGAAGATGTGATACGGGGACTAGAAATAGGCGCAGATGATTACATGAAAAAGCCTTTCTCGATGGAGGAACTGGTGTTACGACTAAAGATAATGGTGCGGAGACAGGTTCAGTTCTCAGGCCCCATGAACAGTACGGCAGGTATGCTGAAAGTAGGCCGTTTTACTTTTAATACGCAAAAACAGGAATTAACGACACAGGAACAGGTCATCCAGCTATCACAACGTGAAGCGGACTTACTGAGGTTATTAATTGGCGCGAAAAACGAGCTGTTAGACCGTAAAACGGCACTGCTTAAATTATGGGGAGACGATGATCCATTCACGGCCAGAAGCATGGACGTCTACATCACCCGGCTCCGTAAATACCTTCGGGAGGACACTTCTGTAGGGATCATTAATATCCGGGGGAAAGGATATAGTCTGATAGAATATGTATAACGCATACATGGAGGAACTCAGTCTGGAATATGCCCTATTAAATGTTCATACAGCAGCAACGTGAATATGCAGCCTCATTATAAAAGAACTGATAGTGATATATCAGCGGCTTATCATGCTTACACATAAGTGAATAACCTTAATTGACAGAAAATTGCACTTATACTAAAATAATAATGACATCTATTAATCACGTTATTTCTCCGGGGTTGAACTTCTTCCCATATTTACCCCATAATCTCCATTGCAAGTCTTAATACCTATCACCATGAACATATTCAGCCTATGGCGGCTGGCCCTGTCATCATTTGCAGATACCTGGACCAGGCGCTTACTTCACCGGCATTCAGATAGGTCAATGATCACAGTCATAACGGAATATCAAACGAAAACGGCTTATCAGCACGCATTTGTGGAAGCTTTAAGTGCATATGTAGACCATGCTGTCAGGGCAGATGGAAATATCATGTCAGCCGCCTATTATGAGAGGGGAGATATTTGTGTTATGTGGATGATCGAGCGATGGAACAACTACCGATGTTACAGTAACAACAGGAGCTGCAGAGAGATAAAGAAGATCAGGGCGCTGGAAAAAACCGGGCTGATCGCCGCAGCCGACACTACCTTCCTGAAAGACTTACTCTCGCTTTCCAATCATTCAATGACTATACCATCGAGGATTAAGGAGCAGCCTGTCACTATTATGTTGCTCGTAGATGTAAAACCAGGGACTGAAAATCAATTCCGAGCGATCAACGAGACAGTGATGTCCGTTTTCAGGAACGAACCGGGGGTATTACTTTTTCAGCTCAGCAATGTAATATATGAAAAAACGAAGTTTATCGTCTGCAAGCAGTTCCGCGACAGGGATACTTTTCTATATCATTTAAAGGATCCCGCACTCCAGCCTGTGATCTCATTTCTGCAAAGCTCGGTAAAAGAGCATCCATATGAAAAAGGATACCACCATCTGATCCAGTTCGCACCATTACATCTCGTCTAATGACACACCTTTATACAAATGCTGCTCCTGACGAAGCAACCGCATCGTCTTCTTCTTCCTCCCCTCCGGAAATACAATGATGTAGCTGCCACATAAAATAAAAATCTTTATCACAGATCTGCATTGCAGCTGTATAATAAAGTAGTATTAAAATTATGAGGATACCTATCAGCTGAGTTATTTGTGGGGAAACGTTGTTACTGCCAACTTTGAACTGCCATAAAACACCTGAAAAATGAAAAAGAGAATTCTCATTATCGCTTCCAATGCGAACACCATCGGACCTCGCAACAGGAGAACCGGTACATTTCTTTCAGAAGTGGCCCATCCTTACGTCGTATTCGATAAAGCAGGATTCCAGGTTGATTTTGCTACGTTATCGGGCGATGCTCCCTATCTGGATGCACTGAGCCTTGCCGACGACCCTGACAACCTGAAGTTCTGACAGGCCAGGGATGGGCGGAGTATCCATCACACAACTGAGCCATGGTCCGCGAACAGTGTCGTTAAAGGTAACCTGGCAATAGGTAATTAAGCCGATCACCAGTCGAAATTTTCATCAGATCAATAATTCAAATATTATGAAAACAAGAAAGACAATCTTCATGTTGGCTACCGGTGTCACACTGATATGCATGAGCTTTTCGTTTATTTCCCTGCGAAACTTTACTGGTAAAGTTAGACATGCTGTAAAAGAAGACAAACCGACGATCGTATTAGTTCATGGCGCTTTTGCCGATGGATCATCATGGAGTAAGGTAATACCTATCCTGCAGGAAAAGGGGTATCGTACGATCGCTGTTCAAAACCCACTGACCTCCCTGGAAGATGATGTCGCCTTTGTTCAGCGGGCACTTCGGGAAGTTGAAGGAAAAATTGTCCTAGTAGCGCACTCCTGGGGAGGTGTTGTGATCACACAGGCAGGAAACGATAATAAGGTGCAGTCTCTGGTATATGTGGCGGCCTATGCGCCTGACGAAGGACAAAGCATCCAGAGCCTTGAGAAGGATGCATATGAAGTCAGGAAACATCCGCGTGTGCCGGGACTGGCTGATCCTGTCATTACAGATGGGTACATCAGGCTGAAAGAAGAAGCCGTGGTCAGTCACTTTGCACAAGATCTGCCAAAACAGGAAGCAAGGAACATTGCTGCCAGCCAGGGACGCTTTCATCTAAGTACCATTACTGCGAAAGTTTCCAATCCGGCATGGAAGACCAAACCTTCTTTTTTTATTGTTGCTGACAATGATCATATCATCTCACCGCTGCTGGAAGCTGATATGGCGCAAACTATCGGTGCGACCACCTACCATCTACCCACCAGTCATGTTGCGATGCTGGCCAAGCCCGAAGAAGTAGCGAAAGTGATCCTAAAGGCGGCCGGCGGCCAATAAATCCGTTATAGTATGAAAACTACACCCGTTCATGTCGTAGCCCGCTGGAAAGTAAAGGCGGGAAAACTGGAACAAGTGCTGCCGTTACTCAAAGAAATACGCACTATGAGCCTCCGGGAAGAAGGTAACCTGTTTTATGAGATACATCAGAGTAAAGCCGATGTCAATACGCTCATTCTTTTCGAGGGATATGCCGACGAAACTGCACAGCAAACGCATGTACAATCCGCACATTTTAAACGGATTGTGACAGAACAGATTGTGCCCATGCTGAAAGAACGGGAAGTGACACTGGCCATCCCCATCAATATCTAAGCAACTTATAAAGGGGTGCTTAAATAAGCTTCTCCGCTATGCCGTTGCCTTTTCACCCCCTGCCACGCAGGTGGCGGGGTGCCGGGCCGCAGTTTGTATCAGCAATGACCTTATAATAAGTATCCGTATGGATGTAACCTACATCCGTTAATACGACAGATATACAGGTAATTTAAACCGGTTCTCTATCAACGGCATATAAATATTCTGAAATAATCCTTTTAAATTATCATGTATGCCTTCACCTGTTTTCAACCAACAACCTTTCCTGCATATACAACGGCTAACAGAAATGACGGGTAAAAGGCCCGACGATATAGGAGAAGAAACCGTTGAAATATATCTGGTATTCACCGGCGAAGTAACGATCCATATCAACAGGTCACTGATAGTACTGGAAAAAAACAACCTGTACTGCTGTTATCGTAATGATATGACAGACATTGAAGCCGCCCCGGGAACAGCAGGTTATATTATTCGTTTCAGCAAACGGCTCCTTTACGCAGATGATTATGAATTACTCAGCTACGACTTATCTGCGTTTCATGCACTCGTACTGCGGAACGAAGTTGCACAGGTAGATACTGCTTTCCTGAAGGAAGGGAAACAAATATGTGAGATGATGTATCATGAATTCCGGTCTGATAACGACTACCGTAAACAGGTACTGAGAGGTTTCTTAGGCATTTTCCTGCTCCATCTGATCAGGACGTCGAGCTTATTTGTATATGTCCGGGGTAGCAAAAGACAGCATATACTCATGCGGAAATTCAATGCCCTGCTGGAACAGGAATTTAAAAACTGTAAGAAAGTATCCTGTTATGCGAACATGCTTTCTGTGACGCCCAGTTACCTGAACGAGATTATCAAGCAGGTAACCGGTAAATCTGTAGGGATGCATATAAGGGAAAGAGTTGTATTAGAGGCGGTGCGTCAGGCTATATCCAGAGGCGCTAGTCTGAAAGAAGTCGCCTACAATCTAGGCTTCAACGATAGCGCGCATTTCAGTAAATTCTTCAAGAATGTCGCGGGCATGAATTTCTCAGATATAAAGAGATCCTATTACTCAGAATTTCTCTCGCTTTCATCGGAAAAGCATATGCTATCAAGAATGGTGCATACTTAAATAAATAATACATCCCCTACTGCCACATCACTAACAGCAGGGGATGTATTTTACTGTATATTTTAAAGAGACTCTCCGTTCACTTCCAGAGAAAATAATTTATAGCTCTCAATTCTAGGGAGCTTGGCTGGCTTATGAGTAGCCTCAGTGCTCGCCTTTTTGTCTGTCTCATAATTCCTGTATTCAGCGATATATTTTCCTGTGCTCAGATTATATTCGAACGACTGATTGAATGTCGGATCACCTGTATTGCTGGACGCGCCGATCAGATAAAAGCCACCATTCTGATAGGTGAAGAGATGTTTACAGCCACCGCGGAGATATTCATGCTCAATATACCAGATATCCCCCATGATCCAGCTATTCGCCTTCACTGGTCTATCAGTAAGATGACATGAACAGTGGTTGCTCCATTTCATGGCAGCAATCGTTTTACATAAGTTGAATTAAAGTGGATCAGTTCCAGCCATTCTTAATTTCTCTGGCTACATTAGGATTATAGTTCTTTTCTACGTCAGGAATAGGAAACAACAAATGTTTATCCTGGAATGGCTGTGTACCGGTACCCGGTTCTGCTGCCTTTTCCATGTTAATCGTTTGTTTGATAATGCCCCAGCGCAGAAGATCAAAATACCGGAGCTGCTCGCCGCACAGTTCCAGCTGACGTTCACGCATCAGTATCTTCATCGCATTCGTTTTATCTCCCAACGTGTTATATAAAAACGCATGTGACCGGGCGCGTACACTATCGATCAGTGCTAACGGAGCGCTCCCCGTATTCCCTTGCTGGATATACGCTTCGGCCAGCATCAGCATGACGTCCGCCAGACGAATAACCTGTCCGTTGATCGGACTTTTCGGATCGCCATATTTCTCCATGAGATGATAATATTCATATTTTTTCCACCGATAGTCGCCCTGTGGGTCCGATGCATCAAACGGATATGCTTTCTCGCCCGTAGCACATTGCTGACAGTAAACTGTCTCTCCACCGGAAGCAGCAGTACCATAAAAAGTAGACTTCGCACGCGGATCCGTATACGGAAGGCCAGTTGCCGGGTCCGGATAAGTAAATGCTTTCACAGCTGCGTTGCTGATATATACATTCTTCCAGTCATTCCAGCCATACTCCATTGCGCGTCCGCTATGTGTCTGTCTGCCTACCTGCTCAGCGCCATTCCCAAACATGTAGTAAGGCGAACCGATCGCCCAGTCTGTCCACTGCTGGTTCATAACCTGAAAAATATTTTCCGGACTGTTCTGATTAGTGGTACTAAACACATTGTCAAAAGAAGGATCCAGTTTATACTGGTACGGTGCGCCCATCAGTTTCTCGAACTCGGCCTGTGCTGCCGCCCATTTTCCCTGGTAGAGATATACCTTGCCAAGCAATGCCGTTACAGCTCCTTTGGTCGCTCTTCCCAGTTCACCTGCGGCATATACAGTTGGTAACTCCGCGGTAGCCTGCGCTTCTGTCAGATCCTTCTCTACCTGTTTCCATACATCGTCCGAGGAACTACGGGATAGATAATTGTTATTAAGTGTAGTTTGATAATCGGTATACAATGGCACATCTCCCCATAAAGTTACAAGATGAAAATAAGCGTATGCCCGCAGGAATTTCACTTCTGCCAGATATTGATTTAGTTTCGCACGATCAGTGGTGGCCGTAGGATTCCATGCAGCGGCGCGGTCTATCACGAGGTTGGTCCGGAAGATCATCCGGTACAGAGAACTCCATAAAGAACTGAGATCGGCATTATTGGTGCCAAAACTGTAATCCCCCAGCTCCTGCTCTGCCCCCAGCAGGAAACTGGCCCGCTTGGCCTCGTGTCCCATCAGATCAAAAATATAATAGTACTCCCTCGCCCATAATCCGGGATGTAACAGTGTAGCATAACTGGCGACGGTTGCCTGGTTCAGGGCGCTGATATTGGTAAAATAGGTGTCATATGCATAAGCACTCTGGTCCACCAGGTCCAGGCGGGATTTACTGCATCCGCTACCAATGGTTATTAGTCCAATTATTAACAACAACTGATATGTATACTTCTTCATAAAAATCGATTGTAAAAATTAAAACCCTAATTGTATGCCTGCCAGAAACGTTCTTGGTTGTGGCACCTGTCCCTGATCAATACCGCGTGCGAACAAATAATCACCTGCTACTTCCGGATCATAGCCGGTGTACTTCGTCAGTGTGATTAAATTTTGCGCTGCCGCGTAAATACGACATGATTTTAGTGTGCCTTTTGTGATGGTGTTTAACGCATTCTGGGGAACACTATAACCGATGGTAAGATTGCGTAAACGCAGGTAGCTCCCATCTTCCAGCCACCAGTCGGAAGGCCGGAGGTTGCCATTACCGGTGGCATTCTGACCTAATCTTGGTAAAGTAGCTACATCTCCCTGCTGACGCCACCTGTCAAGGATATTGGTGGAAGCATTATGACCTGTGGCCATCATATCGGTTGTCAGCTTCAGGCCATTCAGGAGTTTCAGTCCGCTGATACCGGATAATACCAGGTTGAGATCGAAATGCTTGTAGGTAATACCAGCGTTGATACCATAAATATATTTTGGAATAGCATTGCCTAATACTTCCTGGTCTTTGGCAGTCAAAACGCCATCGCCATCCAGATCTTTATAAATAAAATCTCCTGGTAAAAGCCCTTCCTGATATTTTGCATTCGGGTTACCGGTTTTACCCGCAGCACCGTTGTTCAACGCTGCTACCTCGGCAGCATCTCTGGCAACATGATCCAGACGGTAACCATAGAAAGAGCCGATAGCTGCGCCTGCTGTGGTGTAGGTGGTGGCGGGTACAGGAGTAAAGGCACCTGCCTGTATGGGCGCTGAGAACTGATCACCTAATGACAATACTTTGTTACTGTTAAGTGACCCGTTTACACTCACATTAAAAGAAAGGTCATTGCTGATCTTATCCGCGTAACCGATGGTGAGTTCGAATCCTCTGTTCCTGGCATCAGCAGCATTCACTGTTTTCTTCGGCTGATTACCGGTAGGACTCACTCCGATACTAGCTGGCAGTAAGATCGTCACCAGTAACCCGGTGCTTTTCCGGTCATACCAATCAGCTTCAATGGTAAGGCGGTTGTTCAGAAACGCCAGGTCAATACCAATATCTGTCTGGTTGGTTTGCTCCCATTTTAAAGCCGGATTACTTAACGTGGTCAACGTCGTACCCGACACGAATGTTTCCGTACTGCCGAAGGAGTATACCAGCGCTCCACCAGGGGTACCCTGATAAGTACGCGCTGTGTTAAGAAAATTAGGAATATTGTTATTACCTGTCTGGCCCCAGCTCACACTTATCTTTCCATCTGACAGAACCGGTATAAGCCGCTTTACCGATTTCTCTTCTGAAAAACGCCAGGACAGACCGCCCGCCACAAAATTCCCATACCTGTTATCCGGCCCGAAATTAGAAGCGCCATCTCTGCGGTAGCTCGCTGTAAGTATATATTTGTCATCAAAAGTATAGTTAAGCCGGCTGTAATAGGAGATCACGGAGGGACGGGCGTAATTCGAGTAAGTACTGGTGACAGATTGCGATGATGCCACTACAACGTTGGGGATATTATCATTTGGCTGCCCCGTACCTCTGATAGAAGAAGAGTTAGTTATGCCCGGGTCAATATAGCTCTGTCCGGCTATCAAAAAGAGCTGATGCCTGCCAAGCAGCTTGTCGTATGACAAGTAGTTTTCCAGCATGTAGTAAGAATTCTCCGAAAAAGTAAGCATAGACTGGCGCGCCTGATTCAGAAAATTGGATGACTGATACTGCTGCTGATAACTGTTACTCCTGCTCGAGTTCACCTCGGCGGCAAACTGCGAACGGAACTTAAGTCCGTTGATAAGACGCACTTCACCGGATAGCTGCGGAAAAAAAGCAAGCGACTTACTCGTCTGGCGCTTCATAGCAATGTCCTGTAAAGGATTGATCGCGTTACTATAATCATCGATGTTAGAAAGAATAGAATATCCACCCTGTACTGATGGGTCTAAAACCGGCTTATAAGGCGCATATTGAATCGCATTGACAATATTAGCGTAGTTACCATTACCGGCGTATTGTCTGAATATAAGGTTCTGGGTAAACTTAAAGCGTCCAAGCGTTTCTTCCAGACCCACACGTGCCTGAAATCTTTTATTCGTCGCGTTGGTTAAGATCGCCTGCTGATTAATATAGGTGGCAGAAAGAGAATAGTTCACCTTCTCTCCCCCGCCGCTGATGTTCAGATCATTTTCCGATACTAACGCATCACGAAAAATAGCATCCTGCCAGTCCGTACTGTCCTGTAATACCGCTTCTGTGTTGAACTTCGCAGGCAGTACTGCATTTTTCGTGACAGCCAGGTCCTTCAACGCATCTACATACTGCGCCGCATTAAGCAGGTGTAGCTGTTTCCAGGCTTTAGCGATGCCCCATTGTGACGTAAAGCTGACACGCGGGGGCCCGTTCTTCCCCTTCCTGGTAGTGATGATCACGACACCATTGGCAGCTGCAGAGCCATAGATGGCCGTAGATGATGCGTCCTTCAGTATAGTGATACTTTCTATGTCCTGCGGATTGAGTGTATTAAAAAGGTTTTTTGTGCCCTGTATGCCGTCGACTACATACAGGGGATTGATGTCTGTAAAACTACCGGTCCCCCG
Source organism: Chitinophaga agri (assembly GCF_010093065.1). Classification (NCBI taxonomy): domain Bacteria; kingdom Pseudomonadati; phylum Bacteroidota; class Chitinophagia; order Chitinophagales; family Chitinophagaceae; genus Chitinophaga; species Chitinophaga agri. Next base: position 1,110,614 of record NZ_CP048113.1, read on the forward strand.
GATAATGATCTGCGCATCTGCGCCGGCGCCGCCACTGCTTTGGAGCACCTGTACGCCGGCAGCCTTGCCAATAAGCAATTGCGAAGGATTCGTTGCATTTACCGCTCCAGCTTCTTTCACTGTCACTACGTTAAAAGCACCCACTACATCCTTTTTTTTAGCAGTACCATACCCAATTACCACAACGTCACTTAAAGCGGCGACTGTTCTGACCAGGCGCACCGAGAACGTTAATGTTCCCCCGGACCTCAGCTGAACATTCCTGAGTTGCTGTGTCTCGAAACCTACATAAGATACATTCAGTGAATATCTGCCTTCAGGTGGTAACCCGGAGAAACGAAATACACCATTACTGTCCGTCATTACACCGGCGGAATACTTTGTCTTTTCATTCAGGGCTACGACGGAGGCATTGGGTAGCAGTTCGCCCATGTCGGTACGTACGGTACCGGTAACCTGCATGCGGCTCTGTGCCTGCGAGGTCAGTGAAGCGCATGATAGCAGCATGTATAGCATCAGCAGCAGACGCCATGTCGGGTGGTAGAACATCTTCATAACTGGAACGTGTTTTTATAACCGGGGCATAACGATCCCCTGACGCCTGTAGGCGTATTGTGGAATATTACTATGATTGACGTATTATTTCTTCTTAATAATGAATCCGCTGTCGTTTCGGATGAGCATCAGGTTATTGGGTAATGTCAGGTCCGTCAGGATCTTCGCCAGTGAGTCTGTCTTTTCAAACTTACCATCAAAGTAAATTTCAGTTACATCTGATGGATAATAATAGATAGAAACCCCATAATAATTACTCAGCTGATCGAGCACCTGCGTCATTGGCTGATTGTCAAACTTATACCAGTCGGGCTTTACATGGCTGTCGCCATTACGCCCTGCTTTTACTAATATATCCGTTTTGGTTGTGTTAAAGTTGGCTACGACCACTTTCCCTGTTTTACGGTAATAACGGAGTTCTTTTCCGGGTGTCAGCACTACATCACGCATGATCTTCTTTTCGGGAGGGCCGCCCTGTACCAATACTTTGCCCGTATTCAGTCGCACGGTGATCATATCTTCCCCTGTGATAGCCTTCACATGAAAAAACGTGCCCAGGGCCGTTGTCGCTATTTCACTGCTATATACCACGAAGGGATGTAGTTTATCTGCTTTCACATTAAACGATGCTTCTCCGGTCAGCTGTATCTGCCTGTTTTCACTAAACTGTTTACTATAGACCATGGTAGACGCCGGCTGTAGCTCAGCAACTGATCCATCGGATAATACAATGACCATTGCCTTATCGCTCCTGTTTGCCTGGAACTCCTGCGCTTCAGCCGGAAAAGCTGCCGGACTCCGGTCAGCCACAGTTTTTGCTTTTCTGACGTCCCGGTCCACCAGTATCAATACACCTCCTATCAGCATACCAGACATTACAGCGGCTATTGCCAGTCGTTTCACCCATTTGGTGCGGCTATTGACCCTAGTCTGCTGGTGAATATTCTTCAGCCATTCGTGGGACACACCTTCCGGAAAATCGTCACCCTCCTTTAATGTCAAAAATTCCTCCTCCGGCAAATACTTCGCCAGCACCTCCGGATGCGCCTGCAGATATATGGCTACATCCCTGGCTTCTTCCTGTGTACATTGATTATTGAAAAAGCGTATCAGTAAGTCATCGTTGATCATGTTGTATACAGCTGATATAAGTAATACGTGTGTGAAAGGCAAACTACTTAGTCAAAACAAAAAAATAATTCTAAAAAGGAAAAAGCCAGACCAGGAGCAATAACAGAAGGCCGAGATAGTGTTTTATCTGCCTGATCGCCTGGAAGATATGTGATTCTACGGTTCTGGATGAAAGTGACAGTTCATGGGCGATCTGCTGATGGCTCATGCCTTTAAAACGACTCATTTCAAATACCTTACGACGCATGGGAGGCATTTCCTCCAACACATGGGCCAGTTTATGCTGCAATTCTTTTTCAGCCAGTCTGCCCCAGAGATCATCCAGAGGAAGCGTATAATTGGCTATTACATGTACCACCTTTTCCTGGTAGACCGTTTCCTTACGAAGAAGGTCTATCAGGGTAGTACGGGCTATCCTGAACAGCTGCAACTCTACACCTATATTGTCAGCCAGACTATCCCGGTAATTCCAAAATTTGATAAACGTAAGCTGTACCACCTCTTCTGCTATGAAGGGAGACTTTGTTTTACGGAGAATAAAATAGTAGATCCTTTTATGCCAGGAATAGTACACTTCATTAAATACCAATAGGTTACCTTGTTTCAAAGCAGCAATAGTATTCACAACGTGGCGTTTTACTATAGCAATTTAGATAAATCCGGGAATTTCCGGGAATTTAGTACTCATGCATATATGACAACCCTGATAGACGTTCGTCAAATGAAAAAATATTCTCATTCTGGTAAAATATTTTCGCTGCCTGTTCGTCGATTACTCATATGAAGAAATTACTCAGGATAGCGATCAGATCCCTGAAGATAGCACTTTTACTAGTATTATTATTGACAATCACAGCGTTAATATATATGAGACATCCACTATTCGGGGAGAAGCCTTCCGGAAAGAGATTAGAACTAATCAAGCAATCGCCGCATTATAAAGATGGCCAGTTCCAAAACATTCACCACACACCTTCCCTGTCTGAAGGCTATAGTATGGGAGGCGTATTGTATGACTTCCTGTTTAAAAAACGGGTACGCCTGCGCCCCGTAGATTCGTTACCGTCCGTAAAAACAGATCTGCTGTCCCTCAGACCCGGTCAGGATATGTTAGTCTGGTTTGGTCACTCCTCCTATTTTATCCAGGCCAGCGGAAAACGTTTCCTGGCTGATCCGGTATTTTCTGGCAGCGCTTCACCGCTACCGGGTGGGACGAAGGCATTCAAAGGAGCTGATATTTACACGGTGGATGATTTCCCGAAAATAGACTACCTGTTCATATCTCACGACCATTACGACCACCTGGACTATAAGACCATAGTCGCATTAAGGACCAAGGTAGGCAAAGTGATCTGCGGACTGGGCGTTGGTGCACATCTGGAAAGATGGGGCTATGCGTCTGACCAGATCATAGAAACAGACTGGTGGCAGGACATAGACCTGGGAGATGGCTTTATTGCCCATACAGCACCCACCCGTCATTTTTCCGGGAGAAGTTTTTCCAGGAATAATACATTATGGCAGTCCTACGTACTGCAAACGCCGGACATGAAGATCTATATAGGCGGTGATAGCGGATATGATACGCACTTTGCAGAGATAGGAAATAAATTCGGTCCGATAGATTTTGCCATCCTTGAAAATGGCCAGTATGACGTTGCCTGGAAGTATATCCATATGCAACCGGAAGAAGTACTGCAGGCCGCCAAAGACCTGAAAGCAAAAAGACTGCTTCCCGTACATTCCTCCAAGTTTACATTAGGTAATCACCCCTGGGACGAACCTCTTAGGAGATTAAAAAAAATAGCAGACATGCCGCTGGCTACTCCCATGATAGGTCAGCTGGTGGACCTTCGCGACGATCAGCAGACATTTGAGTCGTGGTGGACAACCGTGAACTGAGCCAAATGATACCGAAATATCGGCTATCTTTGTATGATGTTCGACATTTTAAACAAATATAAAAAACAGGATCATTTCTTCCTCAAACCAGAACAAGATCTGCAAAAGGTATGCAATGCACCAGCTGATAAAAGTGGTTTATATATTATCTATGCATTGAAAAAGGGCAGAGTGGAACTGATCTACATCGGCCACTCAGGAAAAATTGAAAAAGATGGTTCTCTGTCTATCAGAAAAGAAGGAGTAGGTGGCCTGAAAGACGAAATCATCAATGGTATGCAGTTTGGTAAAACACCGGCACATATCGCCTGGAAGAAACAGATGAACAGAGAAAATATAGAGGCATTAAATATATACTGGTACGTTACCCACGATACCGGATATACGGATTGCCCGGAAGTAATAAAACGGAACTTATTAAGACAACATCAGGATATCTTTGGCGCTTTTCCCAAATGGAATAAAGCCGTCTAAATTACTTCGCATATCTAATGGCCTTATTTTAACAGCGGGCGTAGCTGTTAAAATAAGGCCATTAATAAAATAATTAGCCTGCTGCGGTTTTGTTGCATACACTCTTAAGTGTTTTCTCAAAATGTCTCATCTGCTTACCTACAACTTCAAAAAGCAGAATAATCTGATCCTCGAATTCAGCCGCAACTATCGGTTCACGGGGTTGCATACTTTATTTAACACAGTGATACAAACGTATAATTACAAGACCATTAATGCTATCAATAACACGAATACATTGTCCGCCCGGGAGGAAGTTTCTATAAGCTGTTTAATACCAACATCGCGAGGTCTAAATCTATTTATTTCACTTATAAATACAACCGTGAAACCAATTTTCTGCAAAGCGTGTTTGACTCCGTCTCCGCTAACGTGTTCTACTACTCTAACCGGCTTTTTAACAGCAGGAATACTCATACATTAAATACAGGCGCAAGGAAAGGTTTTTACTTTGAACCGGTTTATAACAGGCTCGATGTAAGTGGTGGATTCACCTACACCGCCAGTAGGTACACAACGTTTATCAGTAACAGCGAAGTGCCCGCTAGCTCCGAATTGTGGGAACCCTTTATGGTTGTGGGATTCACACCTAGAAACTCCTGGATACAGGAAGTGACCGGCCGCATTCAGTGGACTAATATTACATTCAAATGTGACGTTAAAACTATAACAGAAACCGATCTATCATTACGAGATTTTGTACTTTATCACGACACACTTTATGTCGACGAATTAGCCGCATATAGGAAATGTGTGTAAACAAAACTATTGTACACGCTACGGCAGGTATAGCCGGTAACCAGTAGACCATTCTCTCATTACCCACGATCCGGCAAAGGAACAGTTAAAGAGTATCAACGGGAAACGGGTGATGAATAACTGAAAGACAGGTTAAAACAATAAATAAATTTTCACAGTTGATGATATAAATACATCATAACCGTTCATAATGTGGACAATTATCGATTCACTCGGACAGTACGACGGTATGTTTTGGCGGTATCACTGGTGATACCAAAAATGATACATACTGTACAAATCGTAATTTTGCATCGAACTATCGAAATAAATATTATGGACGCAAATAAGAAGATAAAAGTCGGAATAATAGGCGTTACGCCGGAGCGCGGATGGGCAGGAATGTCACATGTACCCGCACTGAAAGCTTTACCAGGATATGAAATTACGGCGCTTTCAACGCGTAACAAAGAAAATATACCAGCGCTAAAGAGCATCGTAGATGTACCTCATGTTTACCAAAGTGTGCAGGAACTTGTATCCAGCCCAGACGTAGATCTGGCAGTAGTATCCGTGAGAGTGCCATTGCATGCAGGAATTATTAAAGACGCCTTCGCTGCAGGGAAAAATGTATTAAGTGAATGGCCCCTGGGAAAAACATTACAGGAAGCCGAAGACCTTTCACAAATGGCAAAAGAAAAGGCACTGCAGGGATATATTATGTTACAATCAAGGGCAGTACCTGCCATTCGGTATGTAAAGGATTACATCAGCCAGGGGCATATAGGAGAAGTACTTTCTACCAGTATGATAGGTTCAGGTATCATATATGGAGAGTACATTCTTAAAGCTAATGATTATACCGCGGATCCGGAAAATGGCACAGGGATGATAAATGTAACTTTCGGTAATGCAGTTGATGCCCTCGCATATGTGCTGGGCGAATTCACCGAGCTGTCTGCCACCACTGCTATCCGGCGGAAAACCGCAAAAATGGTAGAAACAGGTGAAGAAGTACCTGTTGGTACGGCGGACCAGGTGGCGGTCACAGGCACATTACAGGGCGGAGCGGTTGCGAGTATACATTTCAGAGGCGGTATGTTTTCCGGGACTAACTTTTTCTGGGAAATAAACGGCACAAAAGGAGATATACAAATCTCTGCCCCGGGCGGCAGCCTTGCTGTCTTCGACGTTACCGTTAAAGCCAGCACAGGTAAAGATGGCGCCATGGAGCCCCTTGCGATTCCGGACGAATATAACCTGGTTTCAGGTGGTTCTCTACCTAACATTCCGCTTAATGTTGGCCAGATCTATCAACTAATACAGCAGGGAACAGCTCCGACATTCAGTGATGCGGTGATCCGCCATAGGATGATCGCTGCTATCCAGCTAGCTGCTGCAACGGGAACAAGGCAGCGCTACAGTCTGGACAAATAAGATCCCCGACATAGTATATAAAAACTTTTGTTCACAAGAGCGGAATGGACATTAACATGTCCGTTCCGCTCTTGTCACATCCCCCAATATACCCCCTCTTACCTACAGCTATAAAAAACGCCCCCTATGTCAGCCGCCTCCTATTAACAAAAAAGTTGGATGAAATGGAATAATTGCTCTGGGGCGCATAATAGACCTTTACAACACAGATACACAAATAAATAACCGTTTAAAAATGGAGGTATATTATGCCGTTTGTAAATGTAAAATTAGTAGAAGGTGTTTTTTCCAGCGAAGAAAAACACGCCCTGGCTGCAGCCTTGACAGATGTGATGGTGAAATTTGAAGGTTCGGAGGCTTTCAGGGAAACGGTCTGGGTACTGATCGAAGAACTTCATCCTGATGGCTGGCATATTGGAGGCCGGGGCTGGGCAGGGCCGCAATCATTGGAAGAAACACTTACCCGACAGAAGAACATCATCGAAAGTGTGACCAGCCATCCAAAAACACGCCAGGAATGGGCAGCAGCAGCACCAGTAAAAGAATAAAAGCATCGGCGCTGGTATTACTTCCAGGAATGCGAGCAGAAAAGGAACAACACCACGTTAGTCTATAGCTGTGGCCCAGTATGCATAGACATGACGAATTAGATTATTTGCTAAAACAAAACACGATGCAACAGCAGTCAAAACAAAAAAACAACTATGTTATTCTATCATTGAGCGTAAAAATCGTCTTACTTATGGCGCTTACTATTTCTGCCTCACAAACTTTCAGCCAGGTGAAAGATTACGCTACAGATCCTAATTTGTCTGTCGCTACAAAAAACTTCCTGAAATTAATAAATACCGGGGGACCCGGATTGGAGACAATGTCGCCAACAGATGCAAGAATGGTGCTGGTGAACGCACAATCTGTTAAAGTTGATTTGTCCGGCATTGACGAGTCAGAAAAAACTATAACCGCCGGCGGTTATACAATAAAGCTGAACATTGTACGCCCTGCCGGAGTAAAAACAAAATTACCAGTATTCATGTTTATTCACGGCGGAGGCTGGGTATTGGGTGACTATCCTACGCATAAGCGTATGGTACGTGACCTGGTAGTCCTTTCGGGTGCGTCCGGGGTATTCATCAATTATACGAGAACACCAGATGCCGCGTTCCCGCAGGCCATTAACGAGATCTATGCTGCAACGGAATGGGTGGCTGCTCACGGAGATGAGATCAACGTAGACGGCAAACGGCTTGCTGTTGTAGGAAATAGCGTAGGCGGCAACATGACGGCTGTAACGACCCTTATGGCCAAAGATAAAAAAGGCCCTGAAATAAAATTACAGATCATGATGTGGCCGATTGTGGATGCTAACTTTGAAACGGCATCTTATCAAATGTTTGGAAAGGACAGGTTCCTAACCACACCTTTAATGAAATGGATGTATGACATGTACATACCCGATCCTGAAAAACGGAAAGATATCTATGCATCACCGTTACAGGCAACTATTGAACAGCTGCGGGGATTACCTCCAGCACTCATTCAGGTTGCTGAAAACGACGTGCTGCGCGACGAAGGAGAAGCCTATGGGCGAAAACTGGATGAAGCAGGTGTACCGGTAACCACTGTACGGTATAACGGCACGATCCATGATTTTGGCCTGCTCAATGGCCTGGCAGATACCCCTCAGACCCGCGCACTATTCGTCCAGGCGGCAGCTGAATTAAGAAAATATCTGAAGTAAATGCCACTTACTATAACCAGAGATAATTTTATCTGTAAAGACCGGACGCCCCGTGGCGCGCCCGGTCTTTATGGTTTTACTGAGTCACCAGGCGGGATCAGTATTGTACCAACCGAAGCCTTGTCAGCCTGAGACTAGCTATCTTCCAGCTATTGGCCTGATTTATAAATGCGATGTGATAATGTCCATAGCCGTGAAAGACTTTAATGCTCTTGCCAGCATCATCAGTCCTATAAAAGCGGTCTTCCATTGCCCATATAGCTGAGGCATGCTGATCATCGGATATTGTAATCTCCGGATTATACAGATGATGCACTGTAACAAGATCTGTTATCGCTTCCCTGGAGGCCTGGATCAGCCCTGCTGGTCCGGTAAATGTATACAGCATTTTTCCCTCAGTGTCCTGAAATTCCAGGACAGCATTATCAGCTATTATTTTGCCGAGTAGATCCCATTGCTTGGTATCAATATATCTGCAGTATGCAGACATGGTATGCTGTATCTGTGCCGAATCAACCTTATTTGTCTTATCCATAAGTATCAGATATTAATAACTATTTTGCCCTGTGTATGTCCTTTTTCAATCTCAAGATGTGCCTCAGCCATATCATACAATGTAAATTCCCTGGACACATGAGACCTCAGGGTGCCATTTTCCAGCAAGGTTGCCACCAGCCTCATGTCCGCGCCATTGCTCTGTATAGCATTGTAAAAAGCACTTACGCCCCTTTCCGCTGCTTTGTTGCGTTCCTGTTCCGAAATATTTGACCATAGGCTGATAAGCGTGCCTCCCTTCCTCAGCACATCCAGGCTACGCACCACGTGCCCCTCATTTCTGACCGCATGAACAACCAGGTCCACATTACTCAGTGTCTCGTTAAAGACCTGTGACTGGTAATCAATAAATTTATCCGCACCCAATCCTAGTACGAATTCCTTTTTTGCACCGGATGCGAGCGCAATGACATATGCACCATAATATTTTGCAAGCTGCACCGCATAATGTCCTACGCCTCCACCCGCTGCTGTTACCAACACACGGTCGCCCCTTTTGATGCCTACTTTCTGCATGGGTTGCAAGGCAGTCAGCGCTGCCAGGGTTGCCGCGGCAGCCTCCTGATGGGTGACATTGTCCGGCTTTAGGGAAATATCTGCTGCAGGAGCAGCCACATACTCTGCATATGTCCTTCCGATACCCGGGTGACGAATAACACCAAATACATTATCGCCTATCTTATATTCTCGTACATCACTACCAATAGCCACTATTTCGCCCGATATATCCCATCCTAATATCAGCGGCCGCTGATCACCAAATATCCAGCTTACATGCTCGTTTTCCCTCACAATAGCATCTGCGGGATTTATACTGATGGCTTTCGTTTTTATCAATACCTCATCCCGCTTTATTTCCGGGAGCGGAACTGTAGCCAGAACAAAATTCTCAACGCCGCCCTGCTTCTTTAATATAACTGCCTGCATATAAAATGACTTTTTTTAGCTCACTTCCTACACTGATCAAAAATGGTCTGTTGTTCCAAATCCGCATAGTTCGGGCTATGGTGTTACTAAAATTTTTATGCAAAGATATGCGCCTAATGATGTTACTTTGTTAATGGTATCACTGGTGATACCGCTGATAACAATGGAAAAAAAATGCACCAAAGTTCTCCATCTGGAGGAAAACATCAGAGCTTTACAGGACACCATTTATGTGATTGGCGGCAAATGGAAATTGCCTATCGTCCACTCCATATGCAACGGTAATAAGCGTTTCAGCGATATCCTGCGCAGTATTCCCGGACTCACGCACAGAATGTTATCCAGAAACCTTAGAGAACTGGAAGACAATAAGCTGATCACACGTAGCGTTGATGAAAACTTTCCCGGCGTAGTTGAATATGACTTTACAGCATACGCTACGCAATATGGACTTCTGATTAATGAAATGATCGAATGGGGTAAAAGTCATAAGAAGATGATCACAGGAGATCGGCAAACCAATCACTCTTAAACCACGGACATGAAGTACAGATTTTAGTAGCCATTGTGCTGCTGCTGTAACCATATGCTATCTTATTTAAATTAAGCTGATAATTATCTTCCCCTTTGTGTGGTCCTTTTCCATTTCAATGTGCGCCTCCCTTATTTGGTCAAGCCGATACGTTCTTGAAACGAACGATCGGATAACTCCCTTACTTAATAAACCTGCAATTGCTTCCATATCGCTACCGTCAGATTTAACTGCATGATACCAGGCAAAGACCTTTCTCTCCCTGGCGATTTCCTCGCAGATAGTACCTTTAATGTAATTGCATAAACTGATAAGCGTACCTCCCGGCTTAATGATCCTCAGCGATCTCTCTATATGATTCCCTCTTAATAACTCCAGAACCAAGTCAACCGGTTCAAGCATGGTTATGAACTGTTGATGCTCATAATCTACATGCTCGTCGGCACCCATTCCAAGCACAAAATCCTTTTTTTCTAATGATGATTGGGCAATCACGTGCGCGCCCAGATATTTTGCAATCTGTATCGCATAATGACCAACACCGCCCGCACCGGCTGTAATAAACAAACGGTCACCCTGCTTAATTTGCGCTTTTGCTAATGACTGCCAGGCGGCAAGTGCGGCTAACGTCGCCGCTGCCGCCTCCTCATGGGATATATTCGCAGGCTTAAAGGTTATATCAGAGGCCGGAGCTGCAATGTATTCCGCATAGCCCTTGGCATGACCCGGATAAAAGCGTCCCGGATACTTTATCAGCCCAAAAACGTCATCACTCACTTTAAAACCAATAGTATTCTCACCCACACGCACGATAGTGCCAGATATGTCCCATCCTAATATCCTCGGTCGTTCACCGTTGAAAACATAGTCAAGTGTCCTTTGTTTCCGTATGTATGTGTCTGCAGGATTGATCGCTATCGCACGAACTTTAATAAGCACCTCATCGGCCAGGAGGGTGGGAATGGGCAATTCAACCTGAATTAAGTTCCCCACACTTCCCTGCTCCACCAGAATGACTGCTTTCATTTTCAATATTTACGATGATATAAACAGTTTTTAAAAGCCACAAAACTACAGCGTCACCTGTTCATTTGTACACTGGGAAAACGGAGAACAGGTGCCCGGACAGCTGCGCTAATGAACTATATGGGATATAATAATTCACCGTTAATTGTCCTGTGATCTAAGCAAAGTTCAGTAAAGCGTTAGCTTGTTACTAGACCAAATCATTCATCTTTTTATACTATGCGAGTTATTTATAATGATCTGCAATGAAGTTCCGACCATATGTACATTCCATTTCTCCAAAAGGATATGGCATACGATATATCAACAGGTATTGGCTAATTGACGAAATATCGCTGGCTGAATCTTCAAAAAGCAGACATATGTTTCTAAAAATCAATTAAATATACAATGGCACTCGCTTTGAAATACTCTTTACGGCTTAGCACGATTACCATCAACATAAATCTTAACCATTATGCAACCACTATGTCCCCATGATCGGAAATCTCCGCCACAAGACTTTAAGGCCTTATCATTAAAAGGATGCTCAACTGTCCGGCGTATTACCTGTGAGCATCATAAATCGGCATCCTTTTATTCAGAAGAAAATATGCTATTCTTCATACTTGAAGGAACAATAACTATACGCTGCGCGCGTAACACGTATGAGATCAATCAGCATAAAATTGCTTTTATAAAAAGGAATACCCTGTTCGAACTAGAAGAATTTTCGGCTACTGATGCAGGTGCTAATACCGAATACGTCTTGTTTACGCTCACCAATGAGCTGGTAAAGGAATTTACGAAGCTGGCTGCTGTGTGCGTAAATGCTAATGAAGAGTCATTTCCGGTGATCGTAAGCGATACGCAGAAAGAACTACACAATTACATGGCATCGCTTGAACCATACATTCAGGTCTCGCAGACCGTGGACACCAACCTGATCAGACTGAAGGTCCTGGAACTGTTATTCTGTCTATCGAGATTGCATAAAGATATAATTACACATTTGCTGGACATTAGAGATCATTTCAGGATGGACATCACTACTACAGTTGAAAGTAATATAACTAACCCCATCACGTTAAGTGAGCTGGCCACGTTATCAGGAAGAAGTCTCTCCAGTTTCAGAAGAGACTTCGCAGCCATTTACAAAATGCCCCCGTATCAGTGGATAAGACAAAAGAAACTCGAAAAATCAAAGGAATTATTGTTGAGCACAACTATGACCATCACCGACGTATGTTATACAACAGGATTTGAGAGTGTAGCACATTTCTCCAGGTTATTCAAGTTACAGTTTGGATGCCCGCCCTCAGCTTTCAGAATGAATGTACAGGCCTAGGCTGCCACGTCAGCGTAAGTTATTTTTCGGGATACGCTAGCCACGATGTTCCCTGTGAATTCCAAGCTTTTTAAGTTTTGAATTTAGGGTAGATGCGGGCAACCCCAGTAATTCTGCAGCTCCTCCGGGACCAGATATCCTGCCATTAACTTTTTTCAGGATTTTGAGAATATAATCTTTTTCCTGTTCCTGTAAAGTCTGAATGACGGATGGCTGTTCATTTTTATTGTTATCAAATACCGTTTTTACAGCAGGTAAATAGACGGTGTGAATCGTTTCAGTATTGGTCAGCAAAACACTACGCTCAATCACATGCTCAAGCTCCCGTATGTTGCCCGGCCAGTCATATCCTATAAGTTCTTTCAGGGCTTTCGCATTCAACGCATGAATGATTTTCCCGGCCTTCTTGGCATATCTGGACACAAAATGGGAGGACAAAATGGGAATATCTTCTTTACGGTCCCGCAATGGGGGCAACATAATAGGGAAGATATGCAGTCTGTAGTATAAGTCCAGCCTAAACCGACCGTCTGTGATCATTTGTTCCAGGTCACGGTTCGTGGCAGCAATGATGCGAACATCTATCTTGATGGTTGTTTTGCCGCCGATCCGTTCGATCTCCTTTTCCTGTAATGCGCGAAGGAGCTTTACCTGCAGCTCCGGGGACAATTCACCAATTTCGTCCAGAAATAATGTGCTTTTATCCGCCAGCTCAAATTTGCCTATCCGTCTGTCAATAGCGCCCGTAAAACTTCCCCGTTCATGACCAAAAAGTTCACTTTCTATAAGACTTGCCGGCAGAGCCGCGCAATTTATTTTAATCATTAACTCCTTCTTACGGGGGGAGGAATTATGAATAGCGCGTGCAATCAATTCTTTTCCTGTCCCCGTTTCCCCGAGTATCAACACGGTACTCTCTGAAGGAGCAACCTGCTCTACCAGCGTTAATACCGATTTGATAGCAGGACTCGATCCGATAATTTCAGAATGATTATGATTGATCTTAATTTCCTGTTGCAGGTAATAATTTTCCTGCTCGAGTCGCTGCTTATAATTATTTATCTCGGTCAGTTGCTTTTGAATCTTCTCATTAGCGACAATATTTGCAGCAGCTATAGATAATTGATGGGTTACGCCAGACAAGATATTCAATTGATTGTTATCTAACCACTCTCTCTCCCTGGAGAACAGCATAAAAAATCCGATTATCCTGTTATCTTCTTTCAACGGCGCGATCAGCATCTCGAGAGATCCACCATCATAGTTTCTTCTTATAAAATCGGGCGCCAGCCCAGTGTTCACAAACTCATTCAAATCTACCAGTACAAAACCGCTGGAAACCATTTCAAATGCACTATTTTTCAAAGGCACATTCTCTATGATCACCTGGTTATACTCCCATTCTTCCGGATCTTTCTCCTGAGGATCCAGGATAAATGTGATACAGCTTTTCTTATCATCATTGATACACGCGATCATCGCATGTGAAAACCGGAATAGTTCCCGGAGCTTTGTATTCAGCAATTTAAGAAACTGCATTTTGTCATGTATGGCCGCAATAGCATTGCTGAAGTCGAGCAGTTTACTCTTCTCAATTTGTCGTTCATAATTGTTCTCAATAGTTAGGATATTTGAAATGGCAACTGCCAATTGAGAACATACGCCTTTCAGCAGGCTGCTTTTCACCTCAAACTGAACACCGTTCTCCACTACAAAGTGAGCGGTACCGATTGCGTGCCCTCCAATTCGCAAAGCCGCTGTGAGTAAACGTTCTGCACCGGTAGCAGCCAGGAATTTAATATAAGCCGGCGGGTTAGGTCTGCTAAGTAGATCTGCCATATTATACACAATAGGATCCTCTGAGGCGATGATCTCACGGTATAAGGATTCATGCGCATCATATCTTGCCTTTAGCATTCTTTCCATATCAAACTGCTGATCAGTGGGTTTGTCTTCATCCATGAAAAAGATGCTATAGGTATCTCCGTCTTCCTTGATCTTTGAGAATCCCAGGCGTCTGACAGAAAACAATTCCTTAATGCTTCCGGAAATAACCCTGAAGAGATCTTCCCTGTCTTTAACTGAGGCGATTTCATTACTCAATGATAACAGGAGATTCTTCTCCTGTTCGCTGGCCAGTATTTTCTCATTAGCCAGAATATTGGAAACAGCAACGCCTATCTGGGCACATATGCCATTTAATAACATGCTGTTTGCTTTGGAATCATCCCTGCTTTCGAAATGTAATGGCACAAATCCCACCAGGACGCCACCTACACGGAGGGGCACATGCAGGTAGTATTGATGCCCTGCTTCTTTCCAGAACCTGACATATTCAGGCATTCCTGTCTGCGCCGCCACTTCTGCAACGTCAAACCAGATCGGTCCCCTGGCATCCCTCACCTTCGTGAAGATGGGATCGTCCGTACTATACCGGGCCGAAGTGACAACATGAAAACCGGGCGTCGATTTCGTTCTATCTGAAAAATCCAGGACAAATGCACTATATGTCTGCCCATCCTCATCAACCTGCGCAATACCAAACTCGTTGACAGATAGCAGCTTCTTGATGCGTGTATTTACGATGAGAGACAGGTTTTCTCTTGTCTTTAAAGCCGCAATCTCATTACTGAGCGATAATAAAACATTTTTCTCCTCATCCCTTTTCTTTATTTTCTCATTCGCGAGGATATTGGAAATGGCCATCACCAGCTGTGTACTAACAGATTTCAGCAAATGGATCATTTTCAGAATTGTCTGCCTACCGTCCACATGAAAATTAATAAATCCTACAGCCACCTGGCCATCCCATAGTGGCACTGATAACACCTTCCTGATCCCAGCCCTTTTCCAGAAAGACACATACGCGGGTATGCCGGGCTTGGTCAGCAGTTCATCCACATCCAGCAGCGTAGGCTCTTTTGACTGTGTGATCATCCTGAAAACAGTATCCGTTACTGTATACTTCGCAGAAGTGACCTTTTCAAATTCGTCTACTCTCCTGGTGTCATTGCTCATTTCCATGTAAAACGCTCCATAAGACTTCCCGTCTTCATGTACATAAGCAATCCCGAATTCGGTTACAGATAATGTTTTTTGTATGAATCCATTAACGAAACGGGAAAGGTCCTCCCGTTTTTTAATGGTAGCGATTTCATTACTTAAAAGCAGTAACTTGTTTTTTTCCTCCTCGTTCATAACACGGTCTTCAGCTGCGATGATATTTGCTGTCGCAATCGCGATCGGATATGATATCTTTCTAAGCACCTCAAGCATCCCCTTATCGCAACGTTCATCGGGCTTAAAGAACACTATCCAGAACCCTATCAGCAACGATCCATCGATAAGTTTTATCGTTACACATTTCCTCACCGGTGGATTTTCTGAGGTATTAAGATCGCCATCTGCCACGGGCTGCAAGGAATCTGTATAGCTCAGGACAGGCTTATGCCCCCCTTCAATGCTTTCATCCATAATGGCATAACCGATATCACAATAAAATGTATAATTATCAGCCCACTTTTCCCGCCCGTCAAAAATGTAGGGATGAGCCGTCATAGTAGTGTTATCTACGCGAAGGACCATACAACTACTGAACGGGACGATGGAATTTAATCTGGTGTTGATAAGAGATAGTAAATCTGTTTTGGCTCTTATACGTGCGATTTCATTACTCAGTGAGAGTAATTGGTCATCCTGCTTAAATGATTGAAGCGTCATGGCGTTGGGGAATAGTGTTCTTACTGGCAATAGTCCTTAACATCCGGCATTCCGAACTGGCAGAATACCGCTATCATGTCCCTGTAAAGAACAACGAGCACCCGGGGAAAGTTTGATTGAATTTCGAACAAGAAGTGTTTGACCCATAAAAAGATGGAAAATCAATTACTATTAAGTCAGTTAAACACACGCAAAACACTGGTTATTAATATAATATACAATCACCCAGCTACACCACTTTGAGAAATGATACCATTAGATTTTTACAACGCATATATATTTCTCACCTCATATGAATACATATTTTCCGATGCCATAACCAGGTAAACGGGTAGCAGTGACGATTTGCTGCAATGAATTTATTATTATCTTACAACGGATGAACGTACACGTTGACGGATTCACGACCCACTTTTTACCATAGAAAGACTAAACTATTACCCGCGTATGAAAAAACTAGTATTGCTGTTTTGCTTTATTGCACAGATTACCCAGGCACAAAAAGCCAACGATGTGACCACGCCACTGCATGCGCTGCAACCCGACTATCCTTTTCCTTATAAAGTGATGTCAACATCCGAAGTAAAAACCACGTTAGACCGGATACTGGACTACCTGGACGCCGCTACCCCTGCAGAATGGGTGAACCGCCGCACCAATGAGCCAGTAACACTGACCACGACCGCCGATACCAGCATCACCTTTAAACCGGGTGATTTCCGTCTTACCAGCTACGAATGGGGCGTAACCTACGCCGGTATGCTGCGGATAGGCGAAGTCACCGGCGATGAACGATATAATATCTATACGACGGAACGACTGAACTTCCTCGCTAAAGCGTACCCTTTTTTCAAAAAACTGTATGAACAAGATCCGAAAGCAGTAAACGCTTTACGGCAGCCCGTCGCCCCACATGCCCTTGATGATGCAGGTGCCATGTGCGCGGCCATGATCAAAGAATACCACCGTACTAAAGAACCGGCGCTACGTCCGCTGATTGACCATTTCATTCAATACATTTCCACCAAAGAGTACCGCCTTGCAGATGGTACGCTGGCCAGGAACCGTCCACTGAAAAATACACTGTGGCTGGACGACCTGTTTATGAGCGTACCCGCCCTGGCGCAAATGGGCAAACTGACCGGCGATACAAAATATTACAACGATGCTGTTAAACAGGTATTACAGTTTTCAAAACGGATGTTTAACAAAGACCTCGGTATCTACATGCACGGCTGGGTTGAATCAATGGAGGTGCACCCGGAATTTCACTGGGCACGGGCAAATGGCTGGGCAGTACTGGCCATGACCGAGCTGCTGGACGTATTGCCAACACAGGCAAAGGGTCGTCAGGAAGTACTGGCACAACTGCGCGCGCACATCAAAGGACTGGCACAATATCAGTCAGGACAAGGGTTCTGGCACCAGTTACTGGACAGGAACGACAGCTACCTCGAAACCTCCGCCACCGCTATTTATGCCTACGCTATCGCCAGGGCTATCAATAACGGTTGGATAGATGCCAAAACATACATGCCGATGTGTTTACTCGCGTGGAGCGCAGTATCCACCAAGGTCAATGCCCACGGAGAGGTAGAAGGCACCTGCGTAGGCACAGGCATGGCGTTCGATCCGGCATTCTACTATTACCGCCCGGTCAATGTATACGCAGCCCATGGTTATGGCCCGGTACTACTGGCGGGAGGAGAGATCATCTCATTGCTGCAAAAGTATCCATTGGAGATCAATGACAGCGCCCTGATGCTAAATGACAACTAAATTACTGATCAAACCCAATTCCCTATTTACCTACACAATACATTATGAGCTTATTTAAAAACATCTTCTCAGGCAGTAAGCCTAAACACACGGACTTTTCACCCGGTGACATATTTTACATGGAATCAGGTAAAAAGTACCAACTGTATAAATTGTTAGCGGTGGATGCTGCTTTTGACTGCTACCATGTGCTGAGTTATGCACCTTTGGACAGCCTGCCTGCTGTAGCTGAGCTCCCGGTTATTCCGGTGTTCATCTATCATTCTCCGGTTGACAAAAATGGTTTCCCGAATGCGAAACTATGGACAAACGCTCCTGTCACAGCGGACGACCTGATTGGCTACCACGAATACCTTCGGCAAACACAGGCACCTAAAGAGTACATCCCGCTTGCTAATCACTACTATAAAACCGGCAACAGCCTGGCGAAAGAAAAGAAATATGAAGCATCGATTGACGCCTATTCAAAGGCGATCGATCTCTTCCCGCAATTCTTTGAAGCATTGGACAACAGGGCATTCAGTAAAATGGACCTGGGGCGATGGGGGGAAGCAATAGCCGATTTCAGTCTCTCCCTGGAATTACGGCCGAATAGCTTACTGGCCGAATTCTCCATAGGCGAATGTTACTTCAAAATGAGAGACTACCAGCATGCAAAGCGGCAATTTGAAATAGCACTGACCATTGCACCGGGTAATGAACACGCTACCCGTTACCTCGCCATGGTAAATGATATATTAAGCGAGCAGTAAAAATCCATATACGAAAAAGGGGCCATGCGCCGGCCCCTTTTTTATATCTGCTACGCATTATTCGCTGCAGAAGCTCCGGGAAAAACAAGTATCTTTCAAACACGCCCCGCTCCGATTTATTTGGCAGATTAAACTACTCATCGTAATTTTAGTGTAGATGATAGGTAACTAGCCATAGAAGATCGAGTTACACCCCAACAATTAACAACCATATTTACTTTACCCCAAACACGACGCCTTTTATGTTCGAGGACATAGATAAAAGGAATGCACGTGTCCCATCGTCTCAAAACGCCAGTAATCAACCTGTTAATACTGCTTTGGAAAAACCGCAGCCTTCCGGCGCGTCCCAGAGTATACAACTGGAAATTCCACAGGTAAATCTTCCCAAAGGAGGCGGGGCACTTACTTCCATCGATGAAAAATTTGAAGTGAACGGTGCCAATGGCACCGCTGCATTCAGTATACCCATTCCACTGTCACCCGCCAGGAATGGATTCGTTCCCACGATGGGCCTGTCCTATAATTCCGGCGGTGGGAATACTGTCTTCGGCCATGGCTGGAGCTGCGAGGTTCCCGCTATACAACGCAGGACAGACAGGCAATTGCCCACCTATACAGATGATGATGTCTTTATCTTTTCAGGGATGGAAGACCTCGTACCCGTGCTGGAATACAAAGTGGACCATTGGGAACCGAAGGTTACTATATCGGATGAATATACCATCCGCTCCTACCGGCCACGTACGGAGGGGAGCTTCTCCCGGATTGAACAGATCAGCCATCCGGATAAAGGCTTCTACTGGAAAGTCACTACCCGCAACAATATCACGACCATCTTCGGCCGCGATGATAACAGCCGGCTGACGCATCCGCATCAACCGGAGAAGGTATTCAAATGGCTGGCGGCGTTCAGTTTTGACTGTATGGGCAACTGGATCAGATATGAATATGAGCCGGAGAACCGTGATAACGTGCCCGCTTCCTCCCATGAAAAGAACAGACTCACGCCCGCCATACAGCCCTTCACGAACCGCTATCTAAAAAGAGTGAAATATGCAAACAGGGCGCCTTACTATATCAACCCTGACGACGTATATGATCCTCAACCGCCCGTGGATGAACGTTATTTCTTTGAGGTTGTCTTCGATTATGGCGAACATGATACGGCTACGCCACGACCAGTAGCGGATACTACATGGCCCTGCCGGGAAGATCCCTTCTCTGATCACCGCGCAGGTTTCGAGATACGCACCTACCGGCTATGCCGGCGTATACTAATATTCCATTACTTTGAAGAACTGGGTAACGATGCCTGTCTGGTACGCTCCCTCGACCTGACACATAAAGGCTCCGGCATCAATAACAGCGGGCAACACGAACTGACCTACCTCTCGTCAGTGACGCAGTCCGGTTACATCCGCCAGAATGATACCTACTCCAAAAAGTCATTCCCCCCATTGTCATTCAACTACCAGGAACTGCAATGGAATAAAAACATTCATACCGTCTCCCCGGAAAGCAGCCTACATATGCCCACAGGCATCAGTAATGCATATCAATGGGTGGACCTGTACAATGAAGGTATCGCAGGCATCCTTTCCGAACAGGGCAACGGCTGGTACTACAAAAGCAACCTTGGTGATGTGGACGAACTACAGGAGGTCAGGTTCTCTCCTGCCCGGCCGGTCATCCCAAAACCCTCCTTTCTTGGTATCCAGGCGGGTACGCTGACCATCCAGGACCTCGATGGGGACGGGAATAAACAGGTCGTTGTCAATTCTGATGGATTACAGGGCTATTTCCCGCTCTCCGATGACCAGCAGTGGACAATGTTCCGTCCATTTGAAGAACGGGCCAATATAAGACCTAAAGACCCGAATATCCGGCTATTTGATGTTGATGGGGATGGTTTGCCTGATATCGTGATGAGCGAAGACAATGTATTCTCCTGGTTCCCCTCCAAAGGCACCAGGGGATATGATGCCCGCAGGAATACCTCCAAACCTTTTGATGAGGAACAGGGCGCCGCCATCGTTTTTGCTGATCCCCTGCAAAGCATCTTCCTGGCCGATATGACCGGAGACGGTCTGACGGACATCGTCAGGATACGGAACGGGGAAGTCTGCTACTGGCCTAATACCGGCTATGGCAGCTTTGGTGCGAAAGTGACCATGAGCAATGCTCCGGTATTCGATCATCCGGATCATTTCAACACGTCCTTCCTCCAACTGGCAGATATCAGCGGCACCGGCGTCAGTGATATCATCTACCTGGGCAGGAACAGCTTCTGCGCCTTCCTCAATCTTAGCGGTAACGGCTGGAGCAATGCGCATGAGATAGCCCCGTTCTTCCGCATCAGCAAGCCCGGACAACTCGCCGTCATCGACCTCCTCGGTACGGGTACCGCCTGTATCGTGTGGTCATCAGATCTTCCGGGCGACAGCCAGGCGCCTATGCGGTACATTGATCTCATGAACAGCAAAAAGCCACACCTGCTTATTCAGTATAAGAACAACCTGGGTAAGGAAACCAGTATCCATTATAAAAGCGCTACCTGGTTCTACCTGAAAGACAAACAGGAAGGGACGCCCTGGATCACCCGGCTGCCTTTCCCCGTGCATGTCGTGCATAAAACACAACTGGAAGACAAGATCAGTAACACAAAGTTCAGTACGGAATATCACTACCACCATGGTTACTACGATCATGCTGAACAGGAATTCCGCGGCTTTGGTATGGTAGAACAGATCGACTCAGATAGCTACGCCAACTGGGAGAAGAACACGGCCGGCACGCAGCTGGAACGTACTGAGACGCTGTTCCAGCAACCGGTATTGACCAAAACATGGTATCATACCGGTGCATTCATCGACCGCGATAAGATCCTGTCTCAATATCAACAGGAATACTGGTATAATATCCTGATACAGAAAGGCTTTCCTGTGGCTACCACGGAGCCTGTGCTGCCGGATGCGCTGATCACTATAGCGAACAATATCGCTCCGCAGGTCTCCGCACTCAGCACCCGGGAATACCGCGAAGCCCTGCGCGTATGCAAAGGCATGATGCTACGGCAGGAAGTTTTCTCCCTGGACACGCCACTGATAAATCCGACCAGCGATGAGATCAGAAGAGGGCTAACGCCTTTTTATACCGCTACACACAACTGCCATATTAAACTGTTACAACCCCGGGCAGGAAACAAGAACGCCGTATTCACCATTACGGAAAGCGAAGCGCTCACCATCCAGTATGAAAGGAATACGTCAGATCCCCGCATGTCACATACGCTGAACACGGTCGTGGATGACTTTGGATTAGTACTTGAAAAGGCTGCTGTCGTTTATTCCCGGCAGGAAGATGATCCGTCCTTACCGGCAGCCGTCATTGCTGCGCAGAACAAAACGTTCATCTGTTATAATAAGTTCTCTTTCACCAATGATATTACGACACCGCCGATCTACCGGCTTCGCCTCCCAGCTGCTTCCAGTAGTTATGAACTGACTGGCATTGCAAAAACAGGTATATTATACCGGTTGGCCGATTTCACGGATGTACTGGGCGCCGCAACTACCGAAATCCTTTATGAACAAACAGCTGGCATCGCTCCCGCCAGACGACTCATAGAAGACCAGTGTACAACTTACCTGGACGATACGCTCACCACGGAACTGCCTGTCGGACTACAGGGCGCTGTTGGTCTCAAATACCAGCAATACCAGTTAGCATTTACGCCTTCGCTATTGCAACACATCTTCGCGCCAAAGATCAGTCCAGCTGAAGCAAACGCCCTGCTGACCAGCGCCCATTATGTACA
Organism: Chitinophaga agri; assembly: GCF_010093065.1. NCBI lineage: Bacteria > Pseudomonadati > Bacteroidota > Chitinophagia > Chitinophagales > Chitinophagaceae > Chitinophaga > Chitinophaga agri. Next base: position 1,133,069 of record NZ_CP048113.1, read on the forward strand.
GCGACCTGGACATCCCGGCTGGTGGATTCCGTCGGGTATTATCCATAATGTGCTGACCGGCGAGACGATTGCCGATGCGAAAAACCGGTTCTATGCACCGTTACTGTACACAGATCCTACCGGCGCTGATACCTCCGTTACCTACTACAAGGATTATTTCCTGCTGATCAATGGTACGGAAGATGCCCTGCACAACAGCACCCGTGTAGATGCGTTCAACTTCCGGACACTTCAACCGGCTATTGTCAGAGACAGCAACGATAACATCACCCAGTCTGTTTACGACGAACTCGGGTTATTAAAAGCAGTGGCTTTCCTGGGGAAAGATCTTAACAATGACGGCATCGCCGAACTGGATATAGCAGATGATCTCACCGGCATCACAGAACTGACCTTACCTGCTGAGCAAACTGCCATCACCACATTCTTTAATACAGAAGACGCGGCAGCACTGATGACGGCCGCTGCTGACCTGCTCCGGCATGCTACCATCCGCTATGTATACGATTATGACAAATACCGCATCAACGGGGCCCCCGTAGCGGTGTCGACCATCACCAGGTCGGTACATCATGCCAACGTCTCACCCGACAATCCACTGCAACTCTTCATGGCCTTCGAATATACCAGTGGTAACGGTCAGCCGGTAATGGCCAAAATGCAGGCCACTCCAGGCATCGCCACTAAAGTGACCGTGAATGACGACAATACCTATACGGTCGCTCAGGTGGATACTGCCGCACAGGATCCACAACGGCTCAGATGGGTGGGGAACGGCCGTATTGTACTCAATAATAAAGGAAAGCCTGTAAAACAATACGAACCCTATTTTTCTGTCACGCCTTTCTACGAAACACAGCCTGAACTTGTGGAGACAGGCGTATCCCCTGTTGTCTACTACGATCCCCTGGGAAGGATTGTACGTACCGTAATGCCGGAAGAGACCTTTACCAGGACGGTCTTCACTCCCTGGAAACGGACCGTATATGATGTGAATGATAACATCGCCCTCTCCAACTGGTACCTGAAACGTATCAACAATGAAATAGATGCGGAACTGATCGCAGCTGGCAAAGACCCCACAAGGGAAAAAGAAGCGGCGCAGCAAACAGCCGCCCATGATAATACGCCTTTTACCATGCACCTGGACCCACTGAACCGGGACATTTACAGTGTAGAACATAATGTCGTCGCTGGTACCGATGAATTCTACAACACCTTTACCCAGATGGATATTGAAGGCAATATCCTGTCTGTTACAGACGCGAGGAATAATGTGGTCATGCGCTACCGCTATAACATGCTTGGACACGCAGGCTACCAGCAAAGCATGGATGCAGGAGAACGCCGGGCACTGAACAACGTGACCGGAAAGCCTGTTAAAACCTGGGATGACCGCAATCATACCTTCCTGTTCACTTATGATATTCTACAGCGGCCACTGGATTCCCGCGTTACCGGCGGCGACGGCCCCGTCCCACTGGATAATGTATTCAGCAGGACCAGCTATGGAGAAACAGCGCCTGATAACAAACAGCATAACCTGCGTGGCCGGGTGCACATCACCTACGACTCGGCGGGAAAACTGGAATCTGTAGACTATGATGCCAAAGGTAACCTCGTACTTTACCACCGGCGGCTCACATCAGACTATAAACAACTGGTCGACTGGGCAACGCCCAATCCGGATACACGCCTGGAGGCGGATAACTATACCACGACAGCCAGCTATGACGCTATTGCACGCATCTACCGGCATGCCTTCCCAGATGGCAGTATACTGGAACCGCGTTATAATGAAATGAGTCTGCTGAAAGAAATCCGGATGAACGGGACCTTTTATGTAAAGAACATCGACTATAACGAAAAAGGACAACGTAGCAGGATCGTCTATGGTAATGATGTCAATACCCGCTACAGCTACGACAAATTCACTTTCCGTCTCACCCGGCTGGAAACAAAACGTAACAACAACGATCCTCTCCAGGATAACTACTATACATACGACCCCGCGGGCAATATCACACATATTGCCGATAAGAACATACCAGTTGTCTTCTTCAACAACCAGAAAATAGAAGGGGTTACCAACTACCGGTACGATGCTGTTTACCGCCTTACCGGCGCTGCCGGCAGGGAACATGCAGCCGCAGCAGGTGCTGGTCCGTCGGACAATTTCGATGACCTGCCCTTTCTGCAGCCATATAGTCAGGGCAACGCGCTTGGCTGGAGGAACTATACGCAGGAATACGACTATGACACAGCAGGGAATCTGAAACAGGTAAGGCATACTGCTGCTGGTGGTGACTGGACACGTGACTATTCTACCGACGCTGCCAGCAACCGCCTCTTGTCCACTACTACCGGCGCTGGTACATTCGTTTATCCGCATCACCCGACTCACGGCTACATCATGGGCATGCCCCATCTCACGGTTATGCAGTGGAATTTCAAAGATCAGCTCCAGGCAGTGTCCAGACAAGCGGTGAATGCCGGCACACCTGAAACCACCTGGTATGTGTACGATGGCTCAGGTCAGCGGATCAGGAAAGTCACCGAGCGACAGGCTGCGGAAGGTGTTATGCCGCTGAAGAAATCACAACGTATCTACCTCGGAGCTGTAGAGTTGTTTGAAGAATATGACAACGCCAACAATCCCGTGCTGCAACGCAACACCCTGCATATCCTGGACGATACCCGCCGCATTGCGCTCATAGAAACGCGTGTCTCAGGTAATGATGATGGTCCGCAGCAACTGGTACGTTACCAGTTCGATAATCACCAGGGCTCCGCCTGTATCGAAACTGACCAGGACGCGCGCGTGATCAGTTATGAGGAATACCATCCCTTCGGTACGACCTCCTATCAGGCTATTGACAAGGACATCAAAGCGGCCTATAAACGTTACCGCTATACCGGCATGGAACGGGACGAAGAAAGCGGGTTCCAGTATCACAGTGCCCGCTATTATCTGCCGTGGATCGGGCGATGGCTCAGTGCTGATCCGATAGGTATTGGCGACGGACTGAATGTCTACCGGTATGCCAGGAATAATCCGCTAATGTATGCCGATACCAGTGGTACTTCCTGTGCAGATTCGGTACCTGTTGCAACGAACGAAAAGAAGGATAAAGAGAAGAAAGAAAAAAAAGAACTGGAAGAGACCGCAGCTCTTACGGCACTGACCGGAGAAGCTCCCGGAGATGGCGCGACGGGTGGCGGAGGCTTTGCCGGACCAGGAGGTGGAAATGCCCCCGGTGGCGGGTCTACCGATGCTGGTGGCGCCATCGGCGACAGCATTCTCAACGGACTGAAAGGACTGGGTAAATGGATCGGTGAAGCCCTGGGCAAACTATGGGACTGGATCAAGGGTGCCGCGTCGACCGTCTGGAACTGGATCAAAGGTGCGCTCTCTTCTGCCTGGGATTGGATCAAGGGCGCGGCCAGCACTATCTGGGAAGGCATCAAAGGCGCTGCAAGCGCTGCCTGGGACTGGATAAAAGGAGCTGCTTCCACCGCCTGGAACTGGATAAAGGAAACAGCTAGCAAGGTGTGGGAATGGACCAAACAGAAAGCAACTGAATTCTGGAACTGGTTCGCAGGGGACGATGGCTTCCTGGAAGACTTTCTCGAAGTGGTCGGTCACCTTACCTGGGGACTACCCGCTACCCTGGCAGGCTTCCTGTTCAGTCTCTTCAACTTCACGATCGGTAACCTGATCGTAGCGATCCACAATGATTCCGCAGCAGCCAATGACCAGTGGGAGTATGCGAGTATTTCCATCGGCGGACCTAATAACGAGAATGATATCATCGGCAACTACGGCGGCATCCTGAATGTGGGTGGACTCAGTGAAGCCGTCACCCTGGGCCCTTTTGTATTCTTCCAGGGATCAGGTGCCGCCGCGACAACAGCAGGTGCTACAAGTATACAGGACTATTACGCAAACCACGAAACACCACAGTCCATTTATTTGTCCAACACACCACTCCGCACCGCCGATCATGAAGAAGGGCATGAAGACCAGAACCTTTTATATGGTCCGTTCACATTGCTGTTCGGACTGATATTCAGTCTGCTGCCTAACGGCCTCAAATCACCGCACAACAGCGGATGGTACTGGTATGACCGGCAGGCTAATAAGTGGTCAGGTGGTAACAGCATCGCTCATCCAAATACGACCGTACATCCATAACATTTCCATTCATACTTAAACCTCAAAAAAATGACAGATCCTACCAACTTGGTTTGCAGGGTATATGGTACCGTAACCGACGCGCAGGGCATTCCTGTTTCCAATATACTGATCCGCGCCTTTGACCGCGATCTACGCACCGAAGAACTACTGGGAGAAAAGCTGACTGACGATACCGGTAAATATGAGATCATCTATGATCCTGCCTCCTTTAAACGGGCCGAAAAACGGTCTGCCGATCTTTCACTGAAAGCATATGATACGTCCGGAAAACAGCTGCTGTACGAACAGACGGTAGACCAGATCGTCTTTAATGCCCCCCGTGAAAAAAGGGTAGACATCACTATACGTATAAGGGCGAAACGACTGGAGAATGAATTTGATATCATCCTGCGGACATTGCCACCACTGATTGAAAACGTTCCGCTTGTCAGCCTGCAGGAAGACGCGAAAACACGTGATATCACCTTCCTTTCAAAAGAAACTGCTATCTCCCCCCGATGGCTGCAATATATCGTTGTAGCGCACCGCGTACAGGAGATCTCCAGGATAGATGCCGCATTCTTTTACGGTCTGCTGCGCAAAGATACCCTACTCAAACTGGACCTGGCTAAAGCATTCAATGCCCGGGTACAGATAGATATCAATACGGATACCAGGTCGGTACTTTATGACGCCGCTCTGGCAGATGAGAAGCAGATGGATGCAGATATCAGAACTGCCATCCGGGAAATGATCATCCCTGAACGCGCAGCCGGACAACTGCGGGAGATCATGGCGATGCTTGGTCAATACCGCGACGAGGCTCGCCGGTTTGAAGAAGAAGAAAGAAGAAAACGGATTACGGATACGCTGACCAATTTCCTGATGAAAGATAAGCTGGGGGAAATGCAGCAGCTCTTCGATGCGAACAGACAGGACTTCACCAAATTCCTTGATGCGATCTCCGCTGCTGACTTCTTTGCCACGGCCGAAGATAAAAAACGGGGCCAGGTAAATCTCGCCCTGGGTAATGTGTTTGGCTTCAATGATCAGATCATCAACACGGTTGCCTCCTCACAGAAAATAGACAAACCATCGGATATCAGGAAGCTTGCAAAGCTGAACAGTGCCGGATGGCGGGAAGTACTGACAAAGTCTGCCGGCGAACTAAACGTAGATCCTGCGCTGATCAGGGTACATGCCGCGGCGCTCGCACGCAAAATGGAGACGGCTTATCCTACACAGGCGTTCACTGCACAACTGGAAAGGGCAAAGGAAAAGACGGGGCCACAGCATGATGCTATCGTAAAATTACTCACGGAGAACGAGGACTTCGATCTGCAACGTTCTAATATAGACACCTTCTTCCGGGATAAAGGCATAAGGGACATCGCTGATACTGCGCCTGCACTGAAAGAGCTGAAATCAATGCAGCGTGTGTTCAAGCTGGTACCAAACTATTCAAAGACCACTGCCCTGCTATCACAAAAGGTGCATTCTGCACAAAGCATCGTGGCTACCGGCAAATCACGTTTCGTACAGGAAGTAGGACCTGCTGCTGGCATTTCCGAGAAGGAAGCCACGGCCATCTACAATAAGGCCAGCAACATACAGGCGGCCTCTATGCTCGTTGCGGGAGAACTCCGGGATACGATCACCAGTATGGATATTGCTGCGCTGAATGTCAACGCACTTGCCGCCAAACTGAAAGCTGTCAGCAAAGACTTTCCAAATCTGAAGACGCTCTTCCAGTTATCCGACATGTGTGCCTGCGAACATTGCCGTTCGGTATACAGCCCTGCCGCTTACCTCGTAGAACTGCTACAGTACCTCGACAAACGAACGGTGAGGAACCTGGACGTGGACCCGGACGCCCCTGTACGTATTGCCAAAGACGTGCTTTTCGAAAGGAGGCCAGACCTGGGTGAGATCGACCTCGGATGCGAAAATGCCAATACGCCACTGCCTTATATAGACCTGGTATGTGAACTGCTGGAAGAAGCAATTGCCCCGGATGCCGGTATCACTTATAACGGTGCACTCGCCAACGGCAAGATACCTGCCGCATTGCAGACTTTACTGAATACGAACAACATCCCTGTCACTGACAAGGCGCTCGTATACGAACCGCTTGATCCCGTGATCAATCCTGCCTGTTACCTTCGGGACGAGGGTGTTGTATGTAAGCTGTCGCCTGTGGCGGCAAACCAGTGGCTGGTAAAAAGGCTGCATCAGACATTCGGATCCGCCGAAGAACTGGCCGCTTCGCCCGAATATGTGAATGAGAATGCCTACACTATACTAAGCACACAGCAATTTGCGTTCACACTTCCCTTTGACCTGCCACATACTGAAGCACAGGCTTACTTCTCCCGCTTCGGTATCAACAGGGCCACCCTGATGCAGGACCTGCGGAAAGGCACTACTCCTCCTGATGAGACTATTGCCGCTGAAATACTGGGACTGACAGCACAGCAACGGAAGCTGATCATCACTGCCGATGCCGCCAATCAGGAAAACTACTGGAATACCGGCGCCCCTAACGTCGTGGATTATATGAAGGTCGTGGACAATATGCTGCAGAGAACAGGACTGACCTATGCTGCATTGAACAACCTCTTGTCACTGACGTTCATCAACCCTGACAATAAACTGTTCATACAGCACCTGGACACCGGATGTGATACGACAAAAAAAGAGATTGCCAATCTGGATGAAGCCGCGCTTGACCGTATTCACCGCTTCCTCCGGCTGGTAAAACTTACCGGCTGGAAACAGGAGCTGCTGAACGAAGTGATCATGCAGACAAAGCTGGGCAATAAAACGCTGGATGATTCCTGTCTGATCACCCTTTCAAAACTACAGACCATCAACCAGACCACCGGCATCAAGAGAGAAGAGCTCATTGGTTTTTATGGAGAGGTCCCTCACACCATCATTCCCAATGCGACTGTCAAACCACTTTATCAGCAGGTATTCCTGAACAAAGCCACAACAGGCTTCCTGGATGAAACCCTGCTGCCGGCATTGGTAGATGGCAGTACCACACTAAACGATCATGCGGTGAGCCTCGCTGCCTGTTTGCAGCTCTCTGCACTGGACTTCAGCCATATCACCGGCGCGATGGCCAATATAGACCTGACCTTCGCTAACATCAGTCATGTTTTTGCCGTGGCCCGGCTTTGCAGAAAAGGGAAGATCGCTGTCAGCGACTATGGTGTGTATGTCACACTCACTGGTCTGGATGTATTCAGTAGTCCTGCTGTTACCCTTGACTTTATTAACCACATCAACATCGGCAAAAAAGCGCCACTTAAACCCGCTGATGTACAGTTTATGCTGCGACATGAAGCAGATAACCTGGCTGAACGCGAGATCGCAGATGAGAAGATCACCGCCCTCCTCACAGCGCTACAGGCAGGCTATCAGCAGGCTTATAATACGAACAAGTCCCCCTATGATGATCTGCTCTCCGCCGATGAACTACAGGAACCCCTGAAAAATGGACTGGCTAAACTGCCCGGCTTCACGGAAGAGATCACCAATAACTTCGTGAAGATGGCAAATAATACCTGGATCTCTCCACCTGACCCGGTAGCTGCTACCTATATCAGTGAGCAATTAACCCCTTTCTTCTCCACGGCCGTTATAACCGATATACAGACTTTACAGGCCGCCATCGTTGCCGCACCACCAGCTAACCTGGAAATGGCCCGTAAGGCATTTCTGGAGGCGCTTTTCACTGCCTTATCTGCCTACTTCTTTGTAGCTGAAAAGACGGAACTACTAGTCACCTCACTTGCCAGTACCTTCAAAGCGGAAAATGAACTGGTCACCGCCGTACTAAGTACTGCCAGACTGAAACAGCCTGCACCTGGTACCGCCCTGTTGCGGGATATTCTCTTGTCAGACACGCTGATTGACAAGATCACCGAACCGCCGGTACCGCCAGTGATCACACCTGGTGGCTTTACCCAGCTGTACAATGCCGTACGGCTATTACACAAACTCTTCCCCTTTGTAAAAGCAGTGAAGCAAGACCCGGATGCTATTGCATGGCTGATCAGCAACAGTCCCGCTCTCGGATGGCTGGAACCTGACAGTATTCCCTATGCAGCAGCCCAGACACCGGTTGCCTACACTACCTGGGAAAATTTTGCACAACTCCTCTCTTTATTGAATACCCTTACGCCGGTACCCAATCCGGGAGATGCGGAAAATCCGCTGACTTTCTTTTCCCTTATCACTATTTTACAGGATGGTGCTACCACGCGCCAGCAATGGCTGGACGCATTTGCCCTGCTCAATGGTTATGACCGGGAAGTACTGGATGACGCTGACCTGTACTTCGGCTTCTCTAATCCTGACCTGACACAATACCGCTTGGTATCCACCTGGATAAAACTGGCCACTGCCATGCAGGACCTGCGCATCCTGGGTACTAATGCCACCATCGCCAAGGAATTCATTAAACCGGCGCTTAGCAGTACGGATACCAGTCAGTTGCGCATGACACTCAAAGCGCGATATGAAGAAGACCTGTGGCTGGACACACTGAAAGAGATCATGAACACGGTACGTCCGCGCAAAAGAGACGCGCTTGTAGCTTATTTGCTGGCCACCACACCAGATGTACACTCACCAATTGACCTGTTTGATTACTACTTAGTGGATACCCAGATGGAAGCCATTATGCCTTCCTCCCGCATTGTACAGGCACACGGCACGATCCAGCTGTTCGTACAACGCTGTCTGATGGGACTTGAACCTACTGCTGCGGCAGACAGGAACAGCGATTCTGGCTGGAACCAGTGGAAATGGATGAAGAACTACCGTGTCTGGGAAGCCAACAGAAAAGTATTCCTGTATCCGGAAAACTGGATAGAGCCCGAACTGCTGGATGACAAGTCCTTCCTCTTCTCCGAAATGGAAGAGCAATTACTACAGGATGAAGTGAACGAGTTCACCACTGAAGATGCCCTTATCCGCTATCTCGAAAAGCTGGATGAGATCGCCTTTCTGGAAGTAGTCGCCGAATACTACCAGGCAGATATCTACACCCTGCACGTTTTTGCACGTACGAAAACCGGAGATCCGGCTACCTATTACTACCGCCGGCTGGAACAGGAACGTTACTGGAGCCCATGGGAAAAAGTAGACCTGGACATCACCAGCAACCAGCTGCTCGCATTCGTACACAATAACCGCCTATGTCTGGCGTGGCCGATCTTCAGTGAAATACCTAATCCTACTCACCAGGTGACCATCCCCGGCGTATCCGCGAATGAAAGCTCACCCAAAGACATGAAAAAGGTAGAGCGCAAACTCAAGATCCAGCTGGCCATCAGCCAGTTCGCCAATAAACAGTGGCAGCCTAAAAGAGTGTCCCGAAAGGGTATTCTGACGCCCGACAACTACACGACGGACAGTTTCGACTATGACGTCTATAACCTCCTGTACTTCGAGTTCTCGCAGCAGATCATGGTCTTCCACACCACCACCGAAAGCGTGCAGGAATATCATTACATGGACGGCTTATTTGACATCGCAGGTTGCAAGGGCTATCCCGAACTGACCAGTACCAAGCCAAACTGGTTCCCTGACTTCTTCCCGGACTTTAAAGACACCCTGCTGGGTTCCGACAGGTATATTGAGCAGAACCTGGATACCGGTAATGCCTTTTCCGTACGCAATGCCATCCTCTTCTTTAACTTCTTTGACCTGCTGACAGAGACCCCGGGTACCTTCCGGCTCAGCTATCCGCATCAGTTTACCTGGGTAGATATGCTGGCACTGCTTTACCAGGTACTGATGAAAAAACTCCTGGCTAACTTCACCGACCTGGGTGGAAGAAGCATCAAAGTGCCACTGGGCACGTTACTGCCTTATTTCTTTGAAGACAGCAAGCATAATTACGTCATCGTGCCCGGCTTCTATGGGATGGATAAAGATCCGCAGATAGGCACACCCGTTACCATCAAACGAACATACACCGATGTACTGAAATTGCTGGAAGCAGTCATCGCGCTGTATAACAAATACGTACAGGTCATCAAGGACAATCCCGGCATGCCGGCGGCCGACCTGGTTGCCAAACTGGTGGCTGACCCCGACTTCCAGGCGATCGTGGCTGAATGGAAGGTTTATACACAATTAAAGTATGGTGAACAGTTCCGTAATTTCTATCATCCGCTGTTATGTATGATGCGGAAAACACTGTACAAAGACGGCATTCCTGCATTGATGAAACGGGAAACGCAGCTGACCAAAACAAGCTTCAACTTCGCTGAATACTATAAACCTACCGCACTGATGCCCGGTCCGCTACCTGTCGAAGACATCGACTTCAATAGCGATGGCAGTTACAGCAGCTATAACTGGGAATTGTTCTATCATACGCCTATGATGCTGGCCACGCGGCTTAGCAGGGACCAGCGCTTTGAAGAAGCCCTGGTTTGGTTCCATTATATCTTTAATCCGACAGGCGCATTAGAAGGCAATCCACCCCAGAAATACTGGGTGACTAAGCCCTTCTATCAACGTCTCTCTCCGGAATACCTGGAGCAACGTATAGACAACCTGCTTACTAAGATCGCTGACCCTGGCACGCCCGAGATCAAAGAGCTGGAGTTTGCCATAGACCAATGGCGTACCAAGCCATTTATGCCGCATGTAGTAGCCCGTTTCAGGCCAGTCGCCTATCAGAAGGCTACATTGATGAAATACATAGAGAATCTTGTGCAGTGGGGAGATAACCTCTTCCGGCAGGACACCATGGAATCAATCACACAGGCGACACAACTATACATCCTGGCCGACAAACTACTCGGGCCTAAGCCCCGCATCATACCGCCGGCTGTGAAGGTGCCTTATGAAACGTACAACCAGCTGGAACCTAAACTGGATGCCTTCGGCAATGCCCTGCTGGAATTTGAGAACCTGCTACCAGATCTCTCCGTCCTGCCACATGGCGGAGATGAATTACCGCCACCGCCGATCACTATGTCCAGTCTGTATTTCTGCGTACCACCCAATGATCAGATGCTGGCCTGGTGGGATGTAATTGAAGACCGGCTCTTCAAGATCCGGAACTCACAGAATATCGACGGCGTAGAACGTGTACTGGCACTCTTTGCACCTCCTATTGATCCGGGTATGCTGGTACGTGCAGCCGCAGCTGGTCTGGACCTCTCCGTCATCATCGCCGGACTAAATGCACCGCTGCCAAACTACCGCTTCAACATCATGTCCCAGAAAGCAACAGAGCTGATACAGGAGGTCCGCGGATTGGGCAATGCACTCTTACAGGCCCTGGAGAAAAAGGATGCAGAAGCACTGGCATTGCTGCGCAATGAACTCGAGATGAAGTTGCTCAAGAGCATGCTGGATATGAAGAAGGTCCAGCTCAAAGAAGCCAAGCAACAAATAGAAGTACTGCACCGCACCAAAGCCATCACTGAAGAACGGGATGCCTACTTTACCTCCATAGAGCGCATCAGTGCCAGCGAACAGCTGAACCTTGATAAGCTCTCCGAAGCACATGACTTCCAGATGGCCGCCCAGATCGTACAGGCCACCGGTGCCGTATTAGGACTGATCCCTGATTTTGGATTCGGCGGACATGGATTCGGTGGTTCTCCTGCTGTGGATGTAACATGGGGGGGCAGCTTCCTGGCTGCTGCAGCCAATGCGGCAACAGGCGTACTGAATATCCTGAGTGGCGTGGCGTGCTACGAGGCCAACAGGGCGTCTATCCTCGGTGGTTTCGACAGGCGTTACAGCGACTGGAAACTACAGGAAAGACTGGCCAAACTGGAAATAAAACAGATCGAACAACAGATCGCCGCTGCTGAGATCAGGGTGGACATAACAGCAGCAGACATCAAGACGCAGGAACTACAGATCGACAACAACCTGAAGACAGATGAGTTCATGCAGGAAAAGTTTACTAATAAAGACCTCTACCAATGGATGATCGGCCGGATCAGTGCCGTGTATTTCAAAGCTTATAAACTAGCCTTTGATGTGTCTAAAAAAACTGAACGCTGCTACCAGCATGAACTGGGCAATACGGATACCTTCCTCCAATTCGGTTACTGGGACAATCTTAAAAAAGGATTGCAGACAGCTGATCAGTTGTTCTATGACCTGAAACGTATGGAAGCCAGCTACCTGGACGTCAACAAACGTGAATACGAGGTCACCAAACACATCTCTCTCTCAATGCTGGATCCCCTGGCCCTTATCAGGTTACGCGCCACCGGGATATGCGACTTCCAGGTGCCGGAAGCGCTCTTTGATATGGACCATCCGGGACACTATTTCCGCCGTATCAAAACAGTCAGTATCACATTGCCCTGCATAGCCGGACCATATACTTCGGTAAGCGCAAAACTATCCCTGATCAATAACAGGTACCGTAAGAACACCACCAAAGCTGTTGGCTTTACTGACGATAAAACGGCCTACGAAGAAGTGCCGGGTAACGACGACCGCTTCGTATACAACATAGGTACGATCCAGTCCATTGCTACCAGTAGTGCCCAGAATGATAGCGGCCTCTTTGAACTGAACTTCCGTGATGAGCGCTACCTGCCTTTCGAATATACAGGCGCCGTTAGCAGCTGGCGACTGGAACTCCCCGCGGGCGTACGGCTGTTTGACTACAACACGATCGCTGACGTGATCGTCCACCTTAAATACACCGCCCGCGAAGGCGGCAGCACTTTAAAAACACTGGCATCAAACACATTACAGGAAAAACTGGCGGAAATAGGTCAGGAACTGAATCAAACCGGCCTGCACCTGGCACTGAACCTCCGGTATGACATGCCGGATGAATGGAATCAGCTGAGAAAGAACGGCACGGTCAATATGCAGATCGCCAAAACAAGGCTCCCCTATTTCATGCAGGCATTTGCAGCCGAAATTGATAAGGTGACAGTACTGGCCAGATTTAAAAACACACCGGCGGTGGTAAGCGTCACCATTGAAGGCGCATCGCTGACACTGAATCCGAAACCGGAGTGGGGCGTTTTCCTCAATGAGACCATGACCATCGAACTGGATACCCCGTTCCTGCTCGCAGCAACCCCAGCGCTCATGAACGATATGGAAGAACTGGTGATGATCATTAAATATCAGTTCCCCTGACATCAGATTGTCATGGCACGCATAAACACAAAGGCGTTTCCCCTATAAAAGGGAAGCGTCTTTGTGTCTATCCATTCTGTTAAAGCGGTGTTATTGTGTGGATGCATGCCGGCGTAGCATCTTCCTGCCCGATCTCATCGTTTACGCCCCCTATCATCACATTATCAATCCATTGCAGTCTAAATATGTTATTGCTGACTTCCTTTTTAGCGCCTATGGCACTGCGCTGCAGCAGTTGTCCCCAAAACTAACCATCTCAGATCATAATACATTGTATAATTATCGGATATTATTTTGTAATCTTACAAACGTTATTACTTCTTACAACACGTCAAGCGAACCATGGGATACGCTGTATAAGTAAATATACTACTGGCGTATCAAAGAAGTGACATCTAAGCAATAAAGACCCAATTCCATTATGACTCGATCAAAAATAACAGGCACAGGTGCGCATATACCGGCTCGGAATATAGCAAATGATCATTTTTTGGGCAATATCTTCTTTAACAATGATCATACAGCGATTGAACAACCGGTTGAAAAGATCATCCAGAAGTTCAAAGCAATTACCGGCATAGAACAGCGGCGGTATGCTCCTGCAGGGATAGTTGCATCAGACATGGGCACCCTCGCCGCAGAAGAGGCAATACGCAATGCAGGAATAGACCGTGAATCAATAGATCTGATCATTGTTGCCCATAATTACGGAGATATGAAATCGCCGGGAGATCCGCGGGATATGGTCCCTTCTCTTGCCTCCCGGATCAAACATAACCTGGGTATTAAAAATCCGGAGTGTATCCCCTATGATATTATATTCGGTTGTCCTGGATGGCTTCAGGCCCTGATGCAGGCACATGCTGCTATCCGGTCAGGAGAGGCAGAAACCTGCCTTGTTATCGGTGCTGAAACGCTTTCACGGGTACTCGATGCGTCAGACCGTGACAGCATGATATTTTCGGATGGGGCTGGCGCCTGCATTATCCAGGCAAGCATCACTGGGGAGAGCGGGATCATAAATACGGCGGTGAGATCGGATACCAGTGAAGAACTTGGATATATATACTCGGCTGGCACCAATAAAGGGGACGAATCTGATACACGATTTATCAAAATGAATGGCCGGAAAGTGTATGAGTATGCACTGAAGTATGTTCCTCAGGCGATGAAGGCGTGTTTTGACAGGAGCGGGAGAAACATTTCAGACCTCAAAATGATCTTCCTTCATCAGGCCAATGACAAGATGGACGAAGCGATTGTACAAAGATTCTTCGAACTATATGGCATAACAGACCTGCCTGTAAACGTGATGCCCATGAATATCGCGATGATGGGCAACAGTTCTGTAGCGACCATTCCTACATTATTGCATCAGGTGCTCAATGAAGAGATAGGTACTTTTCAGCTGTCCGAAGGGGACTTAATCATGTTCGCGTCCGTTGGTGCAGGAATGAATATCAATGCGCTCACATACCAATGGTGAGGATAGTTTACCGGACGGCGAAAGGTATCCGAATAAAAGGAGGCTGTATTAAAATAGAAATGCCCCTAAAAGTCAGACGCTTTTAGGGGCATTTCTATTTTAATACAGCCTCTTTCGCTAATACAGCGTTTCGCAACGTCGTGGTGAAGCAGCTAAGTACATGTCAACCAGCAACCTTGTTTTAATGAAGCGTCCGCTCAAACGAACCTTGCAGTCGCGCTTGGTAATCAATCGATTACTATCATAGAACTGTCAAAAACATATCGAATCCCGGGCTAAAATTGCCTCTTTCACATTTCTTTAGCTTTTTCTTGGGTAAATTTGCATCATTATGTCAGAAACACGGCCGGACTTACCATCAGCCCGGCTTATTTTAGAAAAACCTAACCCATTCCATTAATGAAGAAACCTGTGTTTAAGAAAGTATTTAAGTTCACACTCATTGCCGGCTTATTTTCCGGAATTCTTTTTACCGTCGCTGCACCAACTGCAGGAAACAAAACAAGGATCGTCCGTCTTGCTGAGAACAAGCTGGATGAAAGACTTGCGATGTATACGACGCTGAAACTGGATTCCCTGGGATTGTCAAAGGAAGCATTTGCCTATGCATTAGCAGGCATGGAAAAACTTGGCAGGGAAGGAAAGTTGTCCAATCCTGATGTGCTTACCATCGCTGATTTCAGTTTACCGTCCAGTAAGAAAAGACTGTTCGTGATCGACCTGAGCAAAGGCGAAGTACTGTTCAACACACTCGTCTCTCACGGAAGGAATTCAGGTACTGCACTCGCAACTAACTTCTCCAATGCGCCTGAAAGCTTCAAAAGCAGCCTGGGCTTCTATGTAACCGGACAGACCTATAGAGGAGAGCACGGTTATTCGCTGAGACTGGAAGGTGAAGAGGCGGGCATTAATGACAACGCGATGAGTCGTGGAATCGTAATGCATAGTGCTAATTATGTAAGCGAACAGATCGCCAAATTACAGGGGTACATTGGCCGCAGCCTTGGTTGCCCTGCTATTCCTGAGAAAGTGCACCGGCAGATCATTGAAGTGATCAAGAACGGTACCTGCCTGTTTTTATACAGTCCGGACAAGGCATACATGGCTAACTCAAAGATGCTGCTGCCGACAGATACAACGGTAGTGTAACAGGAATTAGCGATCAGGAATTAAATTTTTTTGCCATCATATCAAAAAAAATGAGGCGCTTCATTGAGGCGCCTCGTTTTTTTTATACTTATACCTTAATCTGTGTAATATGATCAGTAGTATACTTATTAGCATGCTATACATCTTTAGTGATAACTAACCTTCCCTGTCCCCCACAATCTACACTGTATTTCAATTCTTAATTCCCCCCACTCCCCCTGGCCCCTCTTCAGACACACACAAAATGCGCTCAATTAGATCAATTCTCACGCTCATAACATTATCGCCTCTGCATGGTGACAACGCGGCTCTGAAAAGGGCCAGGGAGATGTTGGAGAGGATGGTGATTATTTATATTTATTTAGCATCAGTAAATAGCTTACCTGCCATATAGGCGTCATGGTCATAGATATCTTCTCTGAACTGTACTTTACCTGCCTCATCTGCCCAGGCGGTATAATAGGTGATCAGCACCGGCACAGGATCTTTCACTCTCACATACTTTTCCTTTCCACTGTTCATGGCGCTGTCTATCCGCTCAGCATTCCAGCTGCTGTTATCCGATAACAGATAGTTGGCCATTTTTACAGGGTCTCCCAGACGAATGCAACCATGACTAAATGCCCGCTGGTCCCTGTCAAAAAGGTATTTTTGATTGGTATCGTGGAAGTAGATATCAAAGCTGTTAGGGAAAAGGAATTTCACTTTACCCAGCGGATTGTCTTTTCCCGGCAGTTGTCGCACGATAGGCAGTCCATTCCGCTCTCCCGTGATCTCCATATTCTTCTGAGAGATGTAATCCTTATTTCTGGCTATAGCAGGTAAGACCTCTTCTCTTACAATGCTGTTAGGCAGGTTCCAGTAAGGACTGAACACGATCTGATCCAGCTTACCTGAGAACATCGTGGTGCTCTTACCTTCCTTTCCAACTACTACCGGCATATCAAATTCCTTCTTACTACCATTCCATACATGCAATGCAAATTCCGGTATGTTGACAAGTATCAGTCTTCCTGCAGGATTAGCAGGTGCCCAGTGCATTCTCTCCAGGTTAATGAGTATGCGCTGTACAAGTTTGATCGCGGGCGTATTCATTTCGCGAAGCAGCGTATCTGTCAGCACACCTTTTGGAGTATGTCCGTGTGTTTCTTCGAAGCTCTTCACAGCGGCTTCCAGCGCATCATTAAAAAGTGAAGACGTGTCTTTGTCTGCCAGTTCTCCGGTAGCCTGCAGCCTTCGTTTCGCCCAAACGATAAGTGCAGTGCTATCACCTTTTTTATATCGCTTTTTCTTCTCTACAGTAATAGTATCCCATCCTCCTTTTTTCGCCAGATCCACATATTGCTGTAGTGATTTTTTCAGATTAGTGTAGCTGTTACTTACCATGCCCTCTTCCTTACTGCCCAGCACTTTCTCGGCCTGCTTCAGTATCTCCCCTTTTGTAACAGGCACCGCATGCTCCAACGCTTCAATGTTCTCATTTTCCTGCTGCAGGTAATAATCTATGAAACGCTGTGTCAGCTGCAGCTCCGTTTTCACAATGTTAGCATCCTTCGGAGAAGCGGCTGAATCCATATCACCATTCATCATCGCATTCAGCCGGTACTCGAGTGATTTATTTCCTTCACTGGTATCTTTACTATAATCGTATAGACTACGGAAGCCATATGCCTGCTCATTTAATCCATTACGGTCGAACCATGCATACTGGAAGTTACGTGCATTATAAAAACTCCGCATCCTGGCAGCCATCGTATCATTCAGCTGCTGCGCAGTGATGAATTTATTGACATCACTGGTGTCGAGAAAGAAATTATTATAGGCATTCGCAGGAGTCACATCAGTGTTACGGGGTGTAACTGTGACAGCACGTTCTTCCTTCTCTTTTTTTGTTTCTGTCCCACAACTATAAGTAAAGGTCGCTATAACCAAAGTCAGTAAAATCAGCAGATTATTCGTCTTCATGATGAACCCCGATGCAAAAGACGTGCCTCTGCATTTACCTTAGGCAGACAGAGCTGACCCCAGGTGTTTTTGTAGAAAAAAGTTCACAGAGAAACGCAACAGATTATAGATTCAACGTCTTTCCTTCCTTGCTGAATTCCTTGCGGATGCCGGTGTGTATGTCTTTCAGCAGGATAGTCCGGCTATTCCTTTTCAGGGCTGCCAGGCAACTGTACTGTACTACGTTAATGATGGACCCTCCTGCCAGTTCATGTTTCCGCGCGAGCTCTTCCAGGCTGATAGCCGCATCCAGTTCCGCGTCCTGCGGGAAGGACTGTTGCCAGAGGCGTTGCCGCTGTGACGGAGATGGAACAGGAAAATAGATCATCGACTGAAACCGCCTGCCAAAAGCTTCATCAATATTCGCTTTCAGATTCGTCGCCAGTATGACCAGGCCCGGAAAGTCCTCTATACGCTGCAGGAGGTAAGCCACTTCCTGGTTTGCGTAACGGTCATTGGAAGAATTGGTGGCACTCCGCTTCCCGAACAGGGCATCTGCCTCATCAAAGAAAAGTATCCAGTTCTTGTTAGCCGCCTGGTCAAATACACCTGCCAGGTTCTTCTCCGTTTCTCCGATATATTTCGACACGATCATAGAAAGGTCTATCCGGTATACGTCCAGACCAAATGTTTTACCCAGCAGACAGGCCGTGAAAGATTTACCCGTACCCGGCGGACCATAAAATAAAGCCCGGTAACCAGGTTTGATCCTGCTCTCCATCTTCCAGTCACGTAGCAATGTATTACCATGCTCTATCCAGGTGCGGATCTCCTCCACCTCTGTCAGCGTATGCGGGTCCAGCACCAGGTCCTTCCAGTCCAGCCCTGTGCGGATCTGCTTCGCCGGAAACTGCGCACTATAATGCGGCTGGTAAGGAATGCCATGGGTGAAGTAACTCAGGTATTCCGGTGTTATCTGCAACGCACCACTTAACATAGGCTCGTCAGTATGTGGAGAGACGAGCTTCAATATATTATCACGGATGAAGAAGTGATTGGGACTGAACAGTTGCAACAGCTGCAAACGTTGTAACAGATCATTCGCTGCCAGCAGGAATGCGGCTGTTTCGCCGGTAGGCAGGAAGCCTCCATGCTGATTTCCCTTAATACCACCGAACTCAGTAAAACCACGATCGTAGGTACTGTTCTTGACATAGAAGATATCGAGCAACTGCGGTTGCAGATGCGGACATAAAGCCAGCAGCAACAACAGTCTTTCTGACACACTCATTTTGTAATGCCGTATGATCTGTGAAAAGACAGAGTTATCGTCCGTAGCAGGCGGTGGCGGCTCGTCCATCTGAGCACCGTCCGCCTCTTCAAAGTAACGCTGCATGCGTACCTGTAATACCTTCGCAAACCATTGCAGTGCTGCCTGCAATGCTGCCGCGTTCGCAGCGATCAGGTGAGTATCCATTCTGTATATACTGGTTTAGAGAGCCATGAAAAACGCATCATGCCATAGCTCCAGGGTAGTGTTTGTAAAATAATGTCATAACTGCGCTTTTCAACACGCAGCATCCACGCTTCTTCCGTTTGCCATAACAGCCCGTCCCTTTGCAGGAAAGACGCCCGGAAACCTTCGATTGAACTGTTATGCATCTTGGGCCATTGCTGGATCGCGGCATTGAGCAGTCCCTGTGAG
Source organism: Chitinophaga agri (assembly GCF_010093065.1). NCBI lineage: Bacteria > Pseudomonadati > Bacteroidota > Chitinophagia > Chitinophagales > Chitinophagaceae > Chitinophaga > Chitinophaga agri. Next base: position 1,152,683 of record NZ_CP048113.1, read on the forward strand.
AGTGCCTTTTCGTCTTCAGTAATAATAATATCAGGATCCAGTGGCTCCTGCCAAGGCATATCACATAATACCCTGTTGAGCAATAAGGTATGTTCAGCATGCCCCGTCCCTCCATCTACCAGCAGCTGTAACAGGCGTATCGCACGCTGCCTGGCCTTTTCATCATTGAACTGGCCTTTGGTCAGCATGTTCAGTCTTGAGAAATAGTGACTAAAGAACGGATGCAGCAATACCAGACCTGCATTCTGTATCCTCACCGCTTCCTGTTCAGACGCTGCCGGCTTCACCGGGCGTGCAAACAGGCTTTCATACGGTTGCTGTGCAGGTGGCAAGAATGGCTGTTCCTGCTGTGATGTGATCTGTTCTCCGGACATGGTCCCTGTATTTTGCTGAGGTAGTGCATCCGCTTTCATTAACGCAGCCGTCGCCTGTTGTAACGCGGGCAATGCATTGCGTATCTGCATAAAGGTAGTCACGCTACCCATGTCCTGCTGCACGATAGCCTGTAAAAGTTTCTTTACGGTCGTCTCTCCAAAGCTATGAAGATACTGGGCCAGCTGACTGATATACGACTCGCTGCTATTGATCTGTATCCTGCCGGACAACCAGAGCAGGTTGAACTGACGGAACAACAGTTTTATTCTTTCCCGTTCCAGGTTATCAGTGACAAGCCCTTCCAGTAGCTGCTGCCATTGCTGTAATGCGGCAATAGTATGGTTTCCCCATAACAGCGGCAGCGCATCACGCATCATCATCCAGAAATCATCTTCCGAGGTATGTACCGCTACCTGGTTCAATACCGCAACAGGCGCCAGCACATGCCGGTAGAAAGAGAGCCTTTCGGTATGAGAGCGCTGCCGGTACTGGAGCCATATTTCCCGGAAACTGTTCCGGTGCTGGATAAATGTATGCGGCAATGATTGTTGCAGGAACTGAATGGTATCCTGCTCGGCATAACGCTGTAACTGTTCCCTGATATTTTCTTCCAGCGGCGTGACCGGTTTGTCGAACAGCTCATGTACATGCAGTCTTGCCTGCAAGACCGGCAATGGCTGCTCCCACATACCCGCCAGCAACATCGGTCGTTTCCTGAACAGGAGTATCACCGCCTGCTTCATCAGCACGTCCTGCCGTTGTTGCTGCAGGCGGCTGAACCAGGACGGTAAAGGCTGTCCGGTGATGAATGCCCGGAACAGGGTCACTGCCTGCTGCCACACCTCTTCCCTGTCTTCCCTGACGGGTATCGTGTCATAGTTGATCCATAACAGGGGAAGCGGTATATCTGTATGGGGTACGCCATTCAGCGGTAACAGCCTGGGTACATTGACATGGTCATTGCCGTCATAAGGCAATACGGCATACGCCGAACCACTATCCGCATGGATGCCTGCAGCCGCATTTTCTTCATACAATACCTGGATGAAGGTGACGAAAGAATCAGAGGGGATGTATTGCCGGTAAAGGTCTATAGCTTTACGGAAAATGTACAGCAGATGGATATAGTCCGCATTGAAGTGGCGGGCCAGCCGTTCCAGGTGCCGGCGGATGAACTGCTTACGGTTGAACTGTCCGCTGTTGTCTGTGACCAGGTAGGTCAGTACAAACAGCCATACCGCCCTTTCAAATTCATTCTGTGCATGCGCGACGAGCGCCTGTTTGTTGTGTAGGGTAATGACGCCTGTTATATAGCCTAATATAAAAGTCGCCTGCTCTTCTTCCAGGGAAGTGATGATCTGCTGCACGGCATGTTTGGAGAAATGCCAGGCAATCCTCCTCAATACATATTCCTGCCGGGCCACATCTACAATGAAGACAGCAAACTGTGAAGGAGATGCTGCAATCAGTTTTAGCAGGATCGCTTCCAGGGAACTTCCTTCTTCCGCGCTCGCCCACCAGGGCATACTGCCCGTCAGCAGGTAATGGGAAAGCAGGGCGTAATGCCGTTGTTCAGTGGTGTTGAAACGCAGTACACCATTATTACTATCCGGTGTTTGTCCTGATTTAGCGATCCGGTCACACAATGCCTTTTCCAGTGCCTCCGGCAAGATACGCAACAGGTCCTGCTCGAAATTGCTGTAGTGTATAGTGCCCAGGTCCAGCTCCAGCTCGGGTATCCAGCAGCTTTCTCCCGGCAGTAATACCTTATCAATAACCTCTTCTGCGGCAGCAGACAAATGATGATTAAAAAGCACACTGAATTTATCCTGTAACTCCTTTGCGCGGTCCTTGTCCGCATACCGGATATCAAACATCCATCGCCGGATCATATGTGGCGTCTCACTCATCTAGGGCTTTTTCGGCTTTGACAGGAAATCGAGCATGCTCAAACGTTGCGGCGGAATGATATTCTGCAGATACAGATCAGGCAATGCCTTGAGCCACGGAAAGTAGATACCTTCAAACTGGCGCATCTCTGCAATTCCCAGCCAGCGGAAGGATACTTTAAAATATACCGGTGTCTGCTCCCGGATGAGGTCTTCTGTAAACTTCCTGAATTCTGCATACTGAAATCTGGCAGGCCAGGATGGTAACACGATCGTCAGGGAGGGTTTATAGAAGGTATCCGGCAGCGCCTGACCATTACCTGAATCTACATAACATTCCAGCCTTGGATAGGCCGCATAATGCCCTGTGGCTATCAGACCAATAGCATATGCCAGCTCCTCCATATCCGCGTCTAACGTGGACGGCTGCGTGTGTACATAATAGTCCCTGATCAGCTGCTGGTACATATCCGCAGGGGCTAGTTGTGCCCAGTCGGTTTCCATCAGCTGTTTCAACAGCTGCTCCCGTTCATCAAAGGAGCACATGGTACGTTGTTCCAGCAATGCTCTTTTTCCGTATGACAACAACCGGAAACCATAACTACGCATACGCAGGGTTGGCTTCAGCAGGGCATGTTCCACAATATAAAACCCTTCGGAAGCGGTACTGATGTCCTGCAGATGTCTGATCATATGGTGCAGTGCTTCCACGGCCGCCGGACGGTCAAAGTGTTTGGCCACCGCATGCCAGGTATGCTGGCCGGGGGCCTTGTACAGCACAATGAAATGACCCTTTGCTTCATCCTCAATGATCCGGTAATGCGTAGTGTCAGTGCCATACTTCAGTAAGGAAACCGGTTGATGACCGAAGTAGAACTTTTTCGTACCTGCGGCATCGTCGGTGATATCATCATTGAACCAGATATGCTCTCCATTGATATGAAGGTTCCTGGCTATAGGCACCGGATGCCAGTTGCCCGTCACCCGCATATCCAGATACTCCTGGTCGAATACAGCTGTTAAAGGCTGTGTAGTCTCACGTTTGATATGCAGCAACCGGTACAACCATTGCTGGTACCCGGAGAACGCGCCGGTGGCCTGCGGGTCCTGTAAATAATTGAAAGACTGGATCTTTCCCCTCAGTAATACAGGCATTTGTTGCAGGAGCTCCGCTTTCCAGTGTAGCTCACAATTGATACGTTCCTTCTCATCAGGAGGATGATACAGCATATCATACAGGTTCACCGGATACCTGGGCGCCACGATATTAAAACGTGCCAGCAGGTGATCGAAAATGCGGATCTTGCGCTGTTGGTATAAAGCATCTCCTTCAGAGATCCGTTGTAAGGTCGTTATGTATTCATTGCTTTTATCTTTCTTAAACGCCTCCCAGCTTTGTCCGCTTTCTGTGAATGCTTTCAGCAGCTGACTAACATGCGGCACATCGTACAGGGGTTGCGAAAAGTAGGTCGTTGCAGGAATATTCTTTACATCCGGTGAGAACAGGTTAGACAGATTGCCCAGCTGGGCGAGATAGTCCGCCAGTAGCTGCTCGAAGAACAATAGATAGGCCTTCAGCTGCTTCGCCTGTGCCTGCCGTTGCGGGGTTTCCCGGTGCGAGATCTCCTCCTCCCCTGTTCCGTATATCATGGGGAGGAAATGTTGCAGAGAATAATACTGGCTGGAATTGCGGTATGCCGCTTCCAGGGAATGGTCCGCAAGCCCTCTTTCCTGCGCGGTATAGTGCCGCTGCCGCATCTCCCTGATCTTGCGAAATACGTTCCAGAACACCGCATCTCTTGAATGCTGTTCAAACTGATCACTATAGATGCCAATGTCATTACTGCCATCCGTAATATCTACATAGGGATAATAGCCGGGTTGTATGATGACAGGGCGGTTGCTGAAGTTTACCCCATCAGCCGATACATGCAGGTATTTTACCTGGATCACACCCGCTACCTGCGAGATGGCCTTGACCATTTCTGAAGGATCGATCTGCTGTTTTCTTTCCCGCAGGTCTTCATCGGGTATAAAGCCCCTGGTGAGCAGCGGCCCCTGATACACCTCTTCGGTGGTGTAACCGGCTTCCAGCAGTTCACTTTCCGAGATAAAACGCACCGGTGGATGTACCACCTCTTCAATCGCATTACAGATATAGGCCAGCGTCTCCTTGACGGGATGCTGGGCATCCACAATGACAGAGGCTTTGATAGAGATATGCTGCGCCTTGAGAATAGTGATCTCTTCGAAGTTCTCTCCCAGGTTACGGTTACGCATCAGGCAGTTCCTGACCGTGGCTATCAGTTTCTCTCCCGCCACCCTGTTCGTCTCCAGCTCTTTCGTAAGCATATCATCCGGTTGTACATATACCCTGTACATCCCTTTGGATACGCCTGGTGTATATTTCGATAATACGGGTTCTATCCATACATTCCCAAGATGTTCTATCTGATCAAGCAACAGCTTTCGAAAATCGGCCACTGTCACCGCACCGCCATTCAGGATCTCCGCCTTACTGAAAAACACGTTATGCCTGGCACTGATGCGCCCATGTTCATCTGCCAGGATTTCGTTAACGGGAAAGTCGGTTTTATAAGCCAGGTCTGTCAATGCAAAGCAAAGCTGCTCCAGCAGTGTCACACCGGGATCATGCAGGTTGTAGTCCGTCCAGACATGACCAGAGAGCTCCTGCACAATGCTCAGTGCTTCTGCCCGCAGGGTAGAAAACTCCAGTGAGGTGTCTCTGTTCTTATCACGCGCGATCTGTAAAGGAACCTTCATGAGAATCAGGAATTAAGCATTAGGAATTGAGCATTAATTGTTTGAAAAGAGGTCAGGGAGCTTTCCACAGATAAGGCTTTACCTGGAAGACTCCTTATGGAACAGAAGCAGGAAGCATCGCTAACATCATTCACACTTCCTGATTTACTAGTGATAGTATTCTTTCGGCATAAACGCCGTATCATCCCATAAACGGGTGATCCTGTAATATATCTCCACATCCGGACCGTAGTTACTGTTCGTACGCAGCTGCAATGCATAATGATGGTTCCCGCCCTTCCAACGCAGGCGCAGACGGTTCCAGAAGAAGCCATAGTGAGAGGATGCTTTCCGGATGCTACCGCAGGACCTGCCAAAGGCGCTGACAGCAAATGCGTGCAGGATAGCAAACCGACCGGAATTACGTTTACCTGTACGTGCGATGACTTCAAATGCCTGACAGTTATCCAATCCGCTGATGATGGGATACCAGTTGCCATCTGCTGGTACCTTCCCAATCAAGTAAGTCCCTACGCGACCTTCCATGGCCACAAACCCTGAGACTTCCAGCTTATAACAGGGATTACATCTTGTGCCTACTCCCATATTTCCATTCATATGAAAGAAGAAACTCTTGTCGTCATTCCTCGCAACATCAGCTGTATCAATATGCGGCTGCATCCGCAGCCCCGGATACTCACGCTCGTCTTTCTCCATCAGGAAAAAAGGTTCCAGGTCATCGTTGGTACGATAGAAGGAGACCAGCCGTTTAGAAGTCCCCAGTGCAGCGACGACCATACCATTCTCCTCATCTTTCGAAAATCCGTCCTCCTGTTTATTGATCGTGGAATCGATCAGGTGTGCGAAGTGATGTTCTGTTGGCAGCTTCCCGTTCCTGAAATGCTCTTTCAGTTCCTCCCTGCCGTATATCTTGGTGTTATTTTTCGTCCCCATCAGCTGTTATTTAGGGTGTATGGTGAGTGAAATAATTTCTCCGTCTGTATAATATGAGTCATCATCGCCTTTGTATTCCGTTCTTTCATGTTGCCCAACGATCATTTCCTCGCCGGCAATGACTCCACTGATACCAATAGGCGCCGGCTCACGGTAATCCCATTCGCGCACCACCTGAATCGAGTGATGTGGCGCAGGTATCAGTACGGCTTCTGCGGATGAAGCCCTGACGTATTCTACATTGCTGGCGGCCGTATCCAGCATACAGTTAATATAGTTACCGTCTTCGTCCATCTCTTCAAAGAAGTGTACCATAGAGAACCCTGTCACATAAGAGACATAAGGCAGCTTCTTGATGAAACTAAGCATGTCGGCTGTATACATCGCTCCTCCCATCGTCACCTCAGGTGTCGTATCAAACAGCCAGGGGGAGAGATACTGACTGATGTCCTGTTGTAACCGGTTCAGGTAGTAACTGGTGTCAATGTTACTGATGTCTTCCACAAAACATACGTCACATACGATCTTCACCTTTTCATACACCGGATGATGTATATGCACGTTGATGAAAGGCGGCAGCAGTTTTTTCAGGAACTTGTTGATCCGGTACAGGGTAGCGATATCCACATGCGGTTCCATATTCTCATACCGCCCGTTGTTCGCAGGTTTAGGTACGGCCACCAGCAGCACGTCTGCATAGGATATGTTGCTGACGCATTTCACGATCAGTATTTCCGGAAATGCCTCCAGTATCAGCTGAATGATATCCATGCTGGTCAGCGGGCGGTTCTTATGCCGCAACCGTTCACTGACGCGTACATAGTATTCTTCCTTTGTCTCTGCCGGCCGGCCGCCGAACGAAGGGAACAGTTGCCACACGCGCTGCACACCTTTCATTTCCTGTTGGAAGGCTTTGATAGACATCGCAGGTAATGTGGTAGAGACGATCGTATCCGACTGCTCCCGGCAGGCGATCCCTGCATTGACAAAAATGCCTTTTACCATTGGCCGGAATTCCATTTCCTCTACGGAAGACAGCCGGATCCATTGCAGACGCTGATCCAGCCGGGTGTTACCATAGGAATTCGCGGACGGCATCTTCAGGGTGATGATACCACTGTTGATAAACAACTGGGTGGTATCTGCCAGCATTTGCGATTTATTAAATGGTTCCCAGCGGTCGTTAGCCAGGTAACTCCAGTGTAACTTCGGCGCCTTCGTGATACGGGTATGATTCCGGTGCTTTTCTTCCAGCTGAAAGAGGATAGAGATCTCCTCCTGTGGCCGCATACCGTCCAGCCCAATATACATGCTCGCTTTATCATCAAATGTTGGCAACAACGAAAAGTCACCTTGCACAGAAGAGGGATAAACTTTCCTATGCCCGAATGGATACAGGTGAAACAGCTGTAACGAAGGAGACGGATCTTCAGCTTTCTCCGGCTTCAGGATCTCCGCCTGTTCCAGTACATAATCGATCGAGATCGACTTCACCAGTGGCGTATACGGCATATTCGGGATCGGCTTCTTTTTCACCCAGCGGCCGGCATTATGTGTCAGTATTTCGGGAAATAACCGCACGTAGGTCCGGTGCCCAAACGCGTCCTTCGGCCCCGCCAGTTCCAGCCTGACTGCGCCGTCATTATAAAACCCATCCGCTATAAAAGGTTCTTTATCCAGCAACGGCCTGTTATGAAAGTTTATCTTTTTCAGATCGATGTTCGTCAGCGTGGACTTATCAGACAACCTGATCCTGCCTTCTTCATCCCGGTAGGTGCTGAACAACTGCAACTGCTGCTGCTGATTGCGTTCCGGTTGTAATTGTCCGCCGTCAAATGCACTGATGCCTGCCACAAATGACTCATTCGTCATGCCCGCTTCATATGCTGCATAGTATTCATCGAACCCATTCTCGACATGCGGCAGTTCCAGCCATTCCAGGTTCACACGGAATGTCCTGGTATAGATATTAAACACATTGCTATCCCGCATATCGAGGAATGAACCGGTGGACGGCTGCGGACCAAACAACTGAAAAGGGTTGGCCGGACTGAGTGGTCCGGCATTATTAAATAGTTTGACAGAGCGGTAACCTTTTACCTTCGCGCGGATACTGATCCTCTCCAGCCATAACAGCGGCAGGAAAGAATACGGGTGATGCGCACTGTTATTGTTCAATAGCAGCCGCAATAAAGGATAGTTCGTCTGATACGCGCCCCCATGTAACGCCGGATCATAAATAGCTGCCGCAGGCGCATTGACATCATATACGATCGTGATATAAAATGCATTGGTACCTCCGGCAGTCGTACTACTGCGAATACTATGCTTAGGCAATGTATTCCATCCTTCCGCTGTCGTATAAGAGATGATAAATGCAGACGAGAGCAGTTCATTCATCACCAGCGTGTCACGCTTCCCTGTTACCTGGGAAAAGTTACTGATATAGTCAAGCAGCTGTTTAAAGGAAGCAGGTTCAAAGAACAGCGACAGTTCTATTGTGCGCTTTCCTTCCGTCAGATACAGCAGTGGAGATGCCAGCAGTACGCCCATATCTACTTCCTGCATGGTACGTTGCTCCCTGGCCAGTTCATGCTGCGGTTCTCCGAATATCGACCAGGAATCGACGGTTAACGTACCCGGTGCATAGTCACCCGGCGAATGTACCGGATGTGTCGCCGCATATACCTGCGATTCTATAATATCATTGACGTGTGCTCCCTGCGCTGAGATCTGTTTATAGGAGTTCACATAGACTGACTTCAGCGTCTTTATCTGTGCGTGACTCACACGCAGGTCATTATTCAGCTTATATGTCACCGGTGGTGCGCCATTGCCTGTTTCTACCATCATCGCTGTTCCCCGGGGTACCGTGAAGGGCATACTTTGTGGTTGAGCATCTATGAAGATGTGTACCTGATCAGGCACTGCGGGCTTCTGTTGTAGTCCAAGCACATGCCGGTAGTAGTAGTCAAGATGCTGCCCTGTCAGTCTGTTCAGTTTATCCTGCAGGTGACTGTACAACCGCGTAAAAGCCATCATCAAACCGATATGCGGATGGTGCTGCAGCTCATCCGGCCGCCTGCGCAGGTAAAACTGTGCTGCGCTGGTGATCTGATAGAACTGCTTCCGCAGGCGATTATATACCTCATTCAGCGACTGATAGCCAAGGAAGACAGGTGGTGTGTGCGCCCTCTTTTTAGCCAGTGAAGGGAAGTTAGCTGCCAGCTCGTCCGTCACCTGAATGGTACGGAAATGTGTCACCGGTGTGAAGAGCTGCATGGCCTGTTCCTCATACTGCAGCATCTGCAGTACGTCTTCTGTGATCCCCTCTATCAGCTGATCGGTGTAGGTCCATGTCAGGCCCTGCTGATCGGCCTTCCTCAGCTGATGCAGGTGTGAAGCGATCTGGTTGGCGATGTTGAAGATCAGGTTAAACAGTGCTGCGAGCAAGGCATGTAATCCGGCATCTCCTGCTACCGATTCCAGGGCAGTCTGTATACGTGAATGCTGTTCCTGCCAGCGGGTGAAATCCAGCCGCGAGATGGCTGTTACCATGATCAGCACATCCGCCTGCAGGAATTCGCTCCAGTCGCCTTCTATCTCGTGTTGGAAATTATAATAGTTAAATTGTGTGGCCAGTTCAGACAGGAATAGCAACAGGTCTTCCTGACTGCGTTCATCAATCTTCACATAGGAAGGCAGCAGCGCGTCCAGCTTTCGCTCAGACTGGCTGACACCATCCCTCATATAGTCGAATAGTTTGTTCATCGAGTATACACGCTATGGCAACAGGTTGGGGGAATCAATGTTAGTCCCTTCCAGGAAATAAAAAGGATAGACCATGTTATGCCGGGTGTTGGTGGCAATGATGCGATAATTGATCTGGATATGTACCAGTCCTTCCAGCTCTTTGCGGAGGAGCAGTTCCGCACCCATGAAATCTATCCGGGGTTCAAAGTCCAGCAGGGCATGCGCAATCAGATCGTTCATCTCCGTGATCATCGCAGTATCTGCCGACTCAAATACAAACCGGCGCAGGTTACAACCAAAGGTAGGTTGCATGAGCCGTTCGCCTGGACTCGTGCCCAGTATGATGCGTATACTCTCTTCTATGTCAGCGACAGCATGGCTCATGAGCGCACTGCTGCCGGCTTTATCGAATGACGGCGGGAATGACCAGCCGGTACCGAGGAATGAATCTATTGCCATTATAAACACGTTTAACCGCCAATCAATACTGTTGGACAACCAATCACAATCGAGCCGCCATGTGCGGTCGTATCGCCCATACGGGCGGCCGGCTTGCCCCCTATCATCACAGTGGCAGAACCTTTAACGATGGAGTCGGGCGGCCCTACGCAGACACACATATCACCCACCACGGCTGCCGGCAGCATGCCGATGAGCACAGTCGGTACGCCGGGGCCGGCTACCGGTCCGCCGACATGTGGTATAGGTGGTAAACCCGGCGTCTGCATCGGGCAGGTATGCATATCAGTTAGTCTTGCTGCGGGTGTTCCCATGATAAGCTGTTTTTAGTTGATCATTACCATACCTCCCTTGACAACGGTTTGTCCGGAGGCCGATAACTCCGCCGTGGCTGTACCTTTCGCAGTAAAGCCGATCTGGGCGGTCTGTTTAATGTTCATACCAGTCAGCTCCATATCCTGCGTAGCTTTGAAGGTGGCTTTACCTGTCGCCTGCAAACTGATATTGCCGGTTGCTTTCAGGGTGATATCCTTCGGACTGTTCATCACAATACCACTGTCGTCCAGTTTAATGGAGTTGCTGTTCTGGTCTTTTATTTCGATAGATTTACCATCGTCGCTCAGGGTGATCATATTATTACCCGGCGTGGTGATCTTAATGATCTTTTTGTCGTCGTCGAAGTTGATCTGCAGCAGACTACGACTATAGAATGCCTTGGTATTGTTCTTCTCATCGGCCTGTGTCACGGGTGGCACTTTAGCCTTGCTGAAGAGTGAGCCCAGTACGACAGGGTAACGTGGATCACTTTCCAGGAATCCGAGTATGACCTCGTCGCCCACCTCAGGATAGAACACTGCTCCGGCATTACCAGTTGCGTACAAACTGGCCAGTCTGGCCCATATGCCTGACTGTTCCGCGGCGTTGGACGCCGGCTTTACCTGTATACGGTATTGCGATCCCGGGTCTTCTGAGATCTTCATCACTGTAGCCAGCTGCAGACCGTGAACGGCTGGCATCTGCCCATTGGCAGGCGCATAGGAAAAGTTCTCTTTTTCGAAGATGGGTTTATCGGGTACGCCGAATTGTACGGAGGTCGTCCACCTGCCGTCTTCCAGCTGGTGACGTACCTGACTGATAAAAGCGTTGCCGTTAAAGCGGGGTCCTACTCCTTTTAGTTCGAGTATTTTACCAGGCCTGGGCAGGGCGTTACCGATAAAGGATACCCTTCCACGGATGGCATTCATACGCATGCGTAAGAGCGTACTATCTGCCCAGACTTTCAGGTCGCTCTGTGCGAGTGGCGTACTGGAGATCAGTTTCAGTTGCTGCTGTCCCAGTTTCGCCGGCAGGTCTTTCACCTTTACATCTCCCTGCACATTCAGCGACGGTTCTGCTGCTGAAGCATTGATCAGTGCCAGCGTCTGCGGGTCCCAGGCATAGGCGTCCAGGGAAGTAGGCTGTTTTTCTGCATTGATCTCTGCATCAAAAGAGATGATCGATTCCCCATATACAACAGACAACACTGCTGCTTCATCAAACTTAGGTTGACCAATAACGATCTGGTCGTCTTCCAGTGTTACAAGATGCCCGTTAAAGGCTGCTCTCGCCAGCACGAAATCCCAGTCGGTGGACATGCGCTGAAACAGTACTTCCATCTGTGGTGTGGTGGCATCTGCAGTGACGGACAATCCGTGGGCCCTGACGAGTTGCTGGATAACGTCACTGTCCTTCGCGGAGAAGAACTGATCTTCCTTCTGCCCCATCGTCATTTTCACGGCATTATGCTTACAGGTGAGCAGCATTTCGAAGCCTGCATTGCCGGTACGTAATGACTGTTTGACGATGACACCGGAAAAGATGGACACTTCTGTATCATCGCCATACCCTGCGGTAATACTAACCGTACCGCCCGGCTTCATATCCGGGCTGGTGGATTCACTGGCCGGGAAACTTCCAGCGTCACCATCCTGGCCAATATCACCCGTACCTTCCACAAACAGGATCTCCGCATAAGAGATCTTGTTGACTTCGTGTACAACATTGACAGAGATGACCGCTATTTTCTCCTGAACGGCGCTGCCATTCACACTTACCGTGAATTTAAGTGTAGGATCGCTGATATTTAAAGGACCTGTTACTGGCATTATGCTTTCTTTAGAGGTGGGAAATAAAGCTCATCTCCCGGACGGATCGCATGAATGCTACTGAGTCCATTGAGTCTGGCCACTTCCATATAGTAAGAAGAGTCCCCATAGATACGGTAGGCCATCATCGGCAATGTATCACCGGCTTTGACGGTCCTGATATGTGTCAGGTCGGGCGAACTCTTTTTCGATTTCTGTTTTTTGGTCTTGAAATCCAGCGACTGGGCAATCACCAGTTTTACTTCCGCGCGCAGCGCCGTACCGTCCGCATTAAAGAGTTTATAGTTGGTCGTCAGACTGGTACATACGCCTCTGTATACCAGGTTTCCCCAGGTGATCTTCAGAAAGTTGGGCCTGTGTACATTTCCCTGGTAGGAGAAGATCAGGTTTGTGAGCAGTGTGATATAACCATCCACGGTTGCGGCGTTTGGAATGGTAATAATACCCGTACCATCTACCAGCAGGTCGAGGTTAAAATCGGAATGCCCCATGCCCTTGAAGATCTGGGTGGGTTCGCTGGCAGCGCTTTCCTCGGAAAGCCCATATTCCGCCTTGTAGCTCAGTGAATAGCTGGCAGGATTGATCATGGCCGTAATGGAGCCCAGCTCCTGATTTACGCAGGCAGCATCTCCATAGGCGGTGATCAGTAATTTCTTTATCTCTCCCATAAGCTATCGGTCTGCCTCGGTTTTCATAGTACGCAACACTTTCTCCACACACTCCCTGATAATACCTTCTTTCAGCCTCCTGAGCGTCTTCTCATCAGGCAGCGCAGTCGTTGTGCTGGCAGCATCGGAAGAAATGGTCACCTTGATGACGAGTTCTCTTATTTCAAGCGGCATCGTGTAGCTTTATACTTTTTCAAAATATTTATAAGCCAGTTCCAGCGTCTCTACGACGATCTCCCCGGGCCAATTGGCTTTTAGTCCGGAGACCTCCAGTTTGACCGGATATGCATCGTAAAACTTCCAGGAATAGAGTACTTCACCCGACAGGTCCAGCAGCATTACAATGATGGTGGTCGGCGTAAAGGTGAAAGAGGACAGACTGGTAGTGACCCAGTCTGTCACCGTCGACCCGATCAGCATGCCCCTCCGCAATACGAGGTTACTGTATTTGGGAGGGGAAGGGAGTTTATAAACAAATTGGTTTTCTCCCCCTTCCCTGACCTCTTCCGGTGTGATGGTGACAGATATGCCACTGACATCCTGAAAACTGCCTTCCTGCTTACCTGTATAATTGATGAAGTTCACTTTATAGTAAAACCCCACCGGTGGGTATGCGGAATCCATATAAGATACTATTCAGTCAATGTTAAACCTTCGTGTGCTACTTCCATCGTCTCAACGGCGATCTCGTTAGCATCCGACTTCATATCTGTTACTGTGATCTTGGCCGGGAATGCGTTCTTCAGCGTCCAGCTCATAGCGATGTCCTGCTTTTCATCGAGCAGGCTGATCACGATATTGATACGTTTGTAGGTGTTCATGGTGATACCCTTGTATTTGTCCCACAGCGCCTTGTCGCCTTTGAAGATCCCCTTCTTCAGCGTCACGTTAGAGAACTTCTGTATACCGGGCATTTTCACAGTAGAATACACCGGGCTGCTACCGCCGCGGTATTCAATGATCTGTGTTTCTGATGATAATCCGGTTACTTCCTGGAATATCAGTTCTGCACCGTCCCACATGACCTTAAAGGAAAATTTCACTAAAGGCCACGTGGACTGGGCCTGGGTAGAGCCGTCATCTGCCATTTTTATAAGCTTTTAAGAGTAAACAATAAGAGGTTCCGTTGTATCGGTTTATGATTGCTGCATCATCTGCTGGAATGTGATCACAATGAATTCAGCAGGTCTTACCACCGCTACTTTCACATTGATCAGCATCTTACCTTCCAGGATGTCCTGTGGGGTCATGGTAGTGCCCAGCCCGAGCTGTACATCGTACGCCTGTTCCGGTGCGGCTCCTGCCAGTGCACCCTGTTTCCAGAGGTTATTCAGGAAGTTGTCTATCATGGCTTTTACAGTCACCCAGGTGGTCGCATCATTCGGCTCAAACACATAGGTACGTGCCGCCAGTTTGATAGACTGTTCTATCATGATGAGGGTACGGCGTACGTTTACATAACACCAGTCCAGACTGTTACCGTCCAGTGTTCTGCCACCCCATACCAGTGTACCTACGCCCGGGAAAGGGCGGATCACGTTGATGGACTTACCGGCGAGAACATCCACGTTCAGTTGTTTCTGCTCATCCGCAGAAATATTCACGGAAGGAGCGTTCACCATGCTGACAGATACGTTAGCCGGTGCCTTCCATACACCACGGCTGCTATCCACCAGGGTATAGATACCTGCCATTGCACCACTTGGCGGCAGTTCGTTCAGTTTGGAGCGGATCTCTTCCAGGATACTCACATATACCGGGCTGGATGCTCTGAGTGACTGATGATAGTTCTTCTTGGCGTTGGCGTCCGGTGCAGCTATGGCCTTATAGGCAGTCACTACTTTCTTCGCCAGTTCTTCCGGCAGCAGGGTACCCAGGTCAACGCTGGCGTCGAGGTTTTCAAAGTCGATCTCATTTGCCTGTACGATCGCCGTTTTCAACCACGGATAATAGGCCGCACCGTAGTTAAGTGCATTGATACCGATCTTGTCTCTGAAAGCAGCTACGATCGCATCGGTTGTGTCGGTAGGACCCTGTTGTGCCAGGTCGAAGATGCCGAAGCGGCTCTGTGTTTTCGCACAATGCGCCAATACTTTTGTGTAAACAGTATTGTAGGCATTTTCACCCAGGGCGATCACGTCAGGGATCACCACGAGCGTAGGTTCAAATTCCTTTTCGAGCAGCAACAGGATGTCGGGTTTAGTGTCCGATCCGATGAAGTCGTCCAGCGATACTTCCAGCCCGTCTGGTTTATCACCATAGGTACCTACGGAAACGATGTAACAGTTACTGCCACCGTTCGCGTAGAACAGGCGGATACTGTTGTACAGATAGAAAGTGTTCTTTTCCTTGATCTGTACAGTCTTTGGAGCGCCATTGACAATAAAGGTCTCTCCTTTGTAGTCAGCAGCGGGATCAGCGATGCTGAATTTGGGATGAAAGCCCGCGCCGAACATTTCCACAAATTCCGCGAAGGAAGTCACACGGGTCGGCTTCTGCAGAAGCGATTTACCGAACCGTTCGGCTTTGTGTGTGTAGCCGATAAAGACGGGAACTGCTGTTTCGACGGCGACGGCAGAACTGGGGAAGGCGTTTTTTTCTTCTATGTAAACGCCCGGAGTCATGAGTGTTGAAGCCATAGCTGTGCGGATTTGATTTAATATAAAAAGATCTCCGAGTATGCCTGTGTACGGTCATATACAGGCATTGCTGCGGCAGATAGTCTTGTAATATCAGGTGAAGGCAATGCGTGAATGATGGTATGGAATTGTTCACTATCCCCGATCCTGTCTATGAGCTGGAAGGTATAAGCCGGCCGCTGTGATAACGTCAATGCCTGTCCGGAGATAAGTGCGGGAACACGTCTTCCGTCGGGCAGATCTATCAGCTGCGGTGCAGTGAATTGTACACTGCCCCTTGCATCAACAATGGATGGGTTTGTGAGCGACAACAGGTTGCTGCTCATCAGGAAGTAGCACCACCTGGTGGCCTTTGCGGTAAAGCAGATGTCGTATACGGGTAGCAGCGCAGGTGTAAAGGCAAGTACGATCCTGGCAAACGGGCGGGCAGCTATACCCGCGCTTTCTGCAGGGATGAGATCATCCGCAGATACAGTTGCCTGTCTGTGTAATGTACCTGGTGCACATGCGTGCTGATTGCTGAACAGTAACATGGTTCCTGTCACATCCGTCTGTTCCAGTGCGGTATAGTTATAGAAATGCGCATCCTGCAGCTGCATATCAAACACGAGTGTAATACCCTGTTGCAATAATGCGGACCGGTCAGTACTGCCGTCATTACTGAGTATGGCAATCCTGTCCGGCAATCTGCGGAAAAGCAATTCGTAACGTCGCATCTCTGTTGCTGTTTGTTGTGGCAGGAGCAGACGTATGTTTCTGAAACAGTTATCAGCATAGAACCCGTGACGGAAATAAATTTCCGTCAGCAAAGTGAATCCCATTACTGTAATGTTGTTTACAGAAGTTTATCGTTTGTAGTGATGTCCGATACAGCCGGCCTGTATTCTCTGATAATGCTGTCATCGAATGTGAGCATGCGCATCTTGTATATGACGGATGGCATATACTTGGCGCCAAGCGTTGCCCACACGTTGTTTAAACGTTCGGGCCCCATACTTTCCATTTCAAAAACCAGCTTGTCTATACGTCGGTCCAGCGATGGCGTGTTGTCTGGTGTAAGCACATTGCGCGACTGAAAAAAAGCCATGACAAAGGAAATAAACCGCAATGCTTCCGCATAGTTATTCGCGGTAAAATATGCCGAGAACAATACATACAGGTTAATGCATACAGGCGGCGTTGTCTTCGCCTGTACCATGCCTGCGTTATAACCGGGCACACCTTTCCCCATCGCTTCTTTCTCAATGTTTATCAGCGTTACAAGTACCTTGTTCTCACCTTGTACAGCTACACTTCCATCCTGGTTTACGATACCGGACAATATCACTTTATCCTCATTGACATGCAGTTGCCTGATGAAATGACTATTGATCACTTCAGTGACGCATGATAAGGTTTCGTAAATCATATGGCTATTATTTTATCAGGAAGTACTCAGTTGATCTGAGGCTCACAATGTGCTACCAGAGGCAGTTCACAGTGTCGTGCTTTATAATGACATAACGGTTGTAGTTAGTCTTCATAGTCCCGTTCTACCGGGTGGAATGTCAGGGTGTTAGGATCTTTTAACGGATTTATTTTTTTGGTTATCCGGCACAAGATAGCAGTTAAATGAAACTAATAAAAATTTTATTTAAATGAATAATTACCTATTTTTTGTTAAATATTATTGTTACACTTGCTCCTGCGTTGTCGGTAAATTTCATCTTTTATGTATTCCATTTACAAAAGTATACCCGGTATATTTTTGTTCCTTTTTCTATTCTTTCTGAACGGAACGAAAACATACGGTGGAGTATATACGTATACTTACGACACCACGCAATACCAGCAAACGATCACACTACCGGCCTTTCAGAAGGATACTACCGGAAAGGTGAAGCTGTTACAGCGGATCCTCTCCTCCCTTCAGTTCAGGCGTAACGCCCGGGCCAGGGAACAGCAACGTGTCATTACCATTATCCGGTCTGTGATGGCCGATTCCCTCGTGGCCACTGCTGCCGATATCAAAGCGCTGAACGAACAGTTATCCCTCCAGCAGAATCAGCATTTCGACTCCCTGCGCGCACTGATCGATAAGATCATGGCGAAACAGGACATTACGCCTGCAACATCCGAAGAAACGGCAGAGGAAGAGCCTGCAGCTCCCGTCACTGAAACAGATATCGCGGCACTGATCAGTAAGATCGTGCCTATCCTGCAACAGAAGGAAGTGGAGGAAAGGAACAGTGCCGCGCAACAGCAACGCCTGCAGAAAATACGGGCGCTGTATGGCCGTTCTCCCCTGCAGATAGACACCCTCAGTTTCAATGACAGCACCGGCAGGCAATTCACTGTTCAGCTGGGACATAAGGCGGTGGTGATGGGCATACATCCCTACTGGATGGGCGACCGGTATCTGCATTACAACTTTACCACGCTCAGCGAGGCTAACTATTACGGCTACTCTACTTCGGAGAAAGCGCCTCGTGTACCCGACTCAGTCTCGTTATTTAACTTCGCAGGAAGCCGCACCTTCACCTTCTACGAAACAGATGTAACACGTGTGGAAGCACTGCTAAGAGATGAAGCATCGCAGCTACACTGCATAGACTCATTAACGGCATTACTGCGAAAACACAACGCCGATGGTATCAATATATGGCTGGCCACGCTGAACGGTACACACCGGAAAGCATTTACTGACTTTGCTACCTTGCTGTACAATCACCTTAGCAGTGGCAGCAAGCCATACCGCATTGCCATTACCATTCCTCCATACGATGAAAGCGCTGCCTATGACCTGCGGGCACTGCATCCGGTATGTCATTATTTCCTGGTTGATTTCACAAAGGCTGGTGGCGCTGCTGCGGGTCCGTTGTCTCCTATGAAAGGCGACGCCAGGAGAGCGATAGAACCCGTTGTATCCCGGTTGCTGAATCAGCAAATTGCACCAGCTAAGTTTATCCTTCTGTTATCTTATTACGGTACTGAATGGAAAAAAGGCAAGGATGGCAGAGATCTCTTTACCCGGTATATCTCTTATGCGGATATTAAGAACAGGTTCCCTTCTGATACCTCCGTTAGCTATGATGAAGATGCGGTAGCAGCTGTCATCAGACAAAGAGATGCCCTGGGCAATCTCACGTCGGAGATCTGGTTTGATGATGCGAATACACTGGATGTAAAGTATGACTACATCCTGAACACCGGACTGGGAGGCGTGGCCATCTGGCCACTGGGCGCAGACGATGGTTATGGGGAATTATGGGACGTGCTCACTGATAAGTTTGTCCGCATAGATACCACCTTCCTGGATACAATCGCGCTGATACCGCGTACAACGCCCAGACCGGGCTGGTGGGCCAGGATGGTGCAACGCCTCGAACATGAAGCGTTTATCCTGAAACTTATGTTCAGCGATCCGTGCGAACTGGTAAAGGACCGTGAAGAAGATGATGACGATTTCTTTGCTTATGTTGCGCTGTTCTTCCTGATCATCACCCTGCTGATAGCATTTTACTATGCGTATCATCTGCGGATGAGCGGTACGATATGGAAATGGCGGAAGACGGTATTACGGGTGTTACTGGGGTCGATATTTGTCACTGCCTTCTTCGCCATAGTGGCAGGTTTCCTGAACCGGGAAGTACCTTTCGGGATGACGCCGAAAATGCAGACGGGCGCTACCTGTGTCACTATTCCTTTGCAGGATGCATTACTGATATTCGCGGTGGGGATTGTACTGGGGCTGCTGATCAGCAGGTTCCTGATCCGCCCGATGATCACACATGAAGATAAGCCGTAGGCTTAGAGACGAAAGTTGGGCTAAAGAGGATCCTCAGGCAAGAGTCCTGGGGAGAACAGTTGAAGATCTTCGACGACTCGTTCAAATGCCGGATATATATTTCGTCCTACATTTACTATTCTAAACATTCGAAGCAACGCTATCTGCGATCCGCGGATGTTGGGATAGATCTGTCTGTTTAGACCAGGCTTCTTCCCGTCGTTTCTTCACCTTTATATAACGTAGATACCTATTATCCGGGGCATGAGGGCTTATTTTCCATTAGTGTTTCGGAAATGCCATTATTATTGGTCATAATAGCATCAGCTTCCCAACCCTACACTCTTCTGTCCCATCACATCTGCTTCAGCCTCCAGTCCCGCATCATCATTCACCGGTACATTCTCCTTCAGCTGTGTAGTGGCCTGCACCCTCCCCTGTTTCTGTTGCACAACATGCCACGCTTCATGCGGCAGGTGTTGTTCCTGTCCGGGTGCGACATGTATATCAGTGCCCTGCGCATAGGCATGCGCATTCAGTTGCGCTGGCTGAGATGAGTTATAGTGAACTTTCACATCAGACATGTCCATCCCCGAGAGTGATTCCACACCCGACTTCAGGTTGTCCGGCATGCCTGTATTATTTGCTTTGCGCTGTATGGCAGATTTCGCCTGTACCGGCAGTTCTTCTTCTTCCAGCGCAGCCATCTGCACAGGTTCCTCTTCTTCTATGGCCGCTAACTGAGCAGGGATTTCCTCTTCTGGCAAAGCCTGTTTCTGCACAGGAGTAGTATGCAGAAAGCCGGTTACAGCTTTGCGTTGCAGTCCCTGGGAAGATAGGTTACTGGCGTTGGCGCGACTGGCGGATTGCTCGCGCTCACTATACTGATGTTGTGTCATAGATCAAAGGGTTAAGAAAGGATAAAAGGTACAGCTTTTTTACTGTATTGTCCCTGGTCAGGGAAATAAATCTTTGCTCTTATCAATTATTTGCGTCAGCCGGCGGGTAAAGGTGTCGCAGCAGCTTTTGCTATAGTGATAGAGCACTATGTCTCCATCTTCTGACCTGGATTCTATGTTCATTTCCACTCTGTGATCCGGATGCGATTTACAGCATTCGTCACTGAACTGGTGGGTCAGATAGGCGGCTATTCTCTCTGCTTTGGAATTGTTATAACGGGCAGGAAGATTGTTAATATAGTCGGCCATCGTGTTATCAGGTACCAGGGACCTTTTAATTGCGCGGAATTGTATCATAAACAGGTGTTTATGTGGGGAGAAAATACGATACTATGAAGTTACGGATTAAGAATCAGGAATCAGTAATAATAATTGGTTGTCGCAAAGTGAATAGTCCCGTCATTCCAGCCAGGATGATCATCTTTATAAATCTGGCTGCTTTGATCTGCTCAATTCCCGATCCCTCATCAAATTTGCTTTCCCAATTAGCGGTTTCTGTTGTCTATCTGGTGCTTTATTTTTCCGTATGCTGATTCTTTCCTTAATTTTGCCTGTTAAATAAAAAACGTATTCATGAAGCATCTTATTTTATTACTTCTCCTGGGAACCGGTTTTTCTTCCTATGCGCAGAAAAGCGACAAAGAGCCGGTGAATGTTCCTGCAGCCGTTACCAAGAGTTTTCAGCAGCAGTTTCCCAAGGCCACAGGTGTTAAATGGAAATTAAAGGACAACCAGTATAAAGCTGAATTTGAAAAGCATGATGTATGGTATGACGCCACGGGTAAACTCGTGAAGCAGAAAGAAGACGTCAAAGACGCCGATCTGCCTGCTGCAGTTAAACAGGCCGTACAGCAACAGTTCGCTGGTTACACCATCCATGATGTAGATAAGCATACTGCGGGTAGCACCGTTACCTATAAGGTAGAACTGAAAAAGAAACCGGAAGAGAGAAACGTGACTTTCAGCGCTGATGGTAAGGTGATTAAAAACGAACTTGATAAGAAAGATAAAAAAGACAAGAAAGATAAAAAAGACGGCGCACAGTAGATCCGTTCTCCATATGACCCCGGCCCATCCGGGTAGTCCCGTACAGCAAAAAGAATCTTATATGGCTCGCTAACGCGGGCCATTTTTTATAGCAGCTATCAGTCACTATATCAGGGAAAAATCTATTAATCGCACTTTTCGGTCAGACTAACAGCAATTCCTTCACCGTGTCCCTGCCGGGCAGGTCCTCAGCTATTACGATGATCTTCCCACCGGCAGGCAGCGTCTTCGCCTTATAACGCCATTCTATGCCATTCCAGCTCAATTCCGCCTTGCCGCTCTCCTTAATGACACCTGCTGCATCAACGACCTTCACTTCCACTGCCGCTACGCGGAATTCGTCGATCGCTGTCACGACCACTTCCGTGTCTTCCAAACGGATATTCTGCACTTCCGGAGAACGATAGGCATCCTTCACTGCCATATTATAGGCATTCTGGCCAGGTCCGGCCTTCGATTTATAATACGCCTTTATTGCCGGATCAGCGATCATCTCTTTAGCTAATTCACTGGCTATCAGCATCCTATGCCTAGCTTCCAGCTGTTTTTGTGTTGGTTTTTTATTGGAAGGACCGCGCTTCTTCGCCATAATGATCTGCCCGTTCCGTTCGTATATAGTGATTTGCCTGCCGATGGTGCCCCGGACAAGCTGTAACAGGATGTTATCCTTAACAATGGCCATACAAGTTATTTTGAGGTTACAGTAATGCTTACAAAGTTAAGCAGTTAGTTTCAAACCGGCAATACAAATTGTTACAAATTAGTCAGTTAGAGGTCACTTCAATATCCAGTGGATATATAAATAACAAGTAGCTGATACATTGGTAACGAATAGCATTCATCTCTTCAAGCTGTTTCAATACCCTGTTCACCGGAACTGTGACCTGACAGGATAAAACCGGCTTCGGGCCCTTCTTTCTATCTTCGTTCGGACAAGGGCTTTCGGGTAGTTTTCATAGCAGCTGATGTTTTATTGCTAAAAAAGGCATAACTTAATAGTAGAATGCATCCTTAAATCTTTTGTCATGGATAAGGTTAGAGATATCCTGCAGATAAAAGGAAACATGATTTACACAATCTGCATCACCTGCACTGTGTACGAAGCATTGGAAGTTCTTGAAGAAAAAAATCTTGGCGCACTAGTAGTTGTGGACGAAAGTGGAAAATTGATAGGCATATTCACTGAACGGGATTACGCACGCAAAGTCGTCCTGAAAGGTCGGTCCTCCAAAGAGACACATGTAAGCGACATCATGACCGATGATCCTGTATTTGTATCTCCAGACACCGAAATTGAATATTGCATGCAACTGATGACGAATAAGTTCATCCGCCATCTCCCCGTTATTGAAAACAATGAACTGACCGGCATTATCTCCATCGGTGACATCGTCAAGCATGTCATCAACAGCAAAGACTTCATCATTCAACACCTGGAACATTACATCGTTAGCTAAGCACGTTAGGGCAAACAGCACCATTTAGCGCCATCAACAGTTTTACTTTAGGGATTGGAAAATCATCTTTCTTTTTAATTAAAAGATAGAATACGCCCGTATTCATCTTCAGGGAAAACTTATTGTTTATGGGAAACGAATCACTCAGTGTTCCCTTATGGCCCCTGTTGCTATATGCATGCCTGGTAGTCGTACTGCTTGCGGCCATACTAACGTTGTCCTATATACTGGGACAGCATCATAAAGAGCGTGCCACCGGACTGCCCTATGAAGGCGGTATCGAACAAACCGGCAATGCACGCATCCGCTTCTCCGCACAGTTTTATCTTGTCGCCATGCTTTTCGTCATCTTTGACGTTGAAGCTGTATTTATCATGCTGTGGGCGCTCGGCTTCTACGAACTGGGATGGCCCGGGTATATTGGTGCAGCTATATTCATTGCCCAGCTGGTAGTTGTACTGGTCTATGAATGGGGCATTGGCGCTTTAGATATAGGTGCTGACGCGAAGAAGATCTTAAAAATTCACAAACAAAAACAACTGCAGCATGAAATGGTGGTTAAGCA
Source organism: Chitinophaga agri (assembly GCF_010093065.1). Taxonomy (NCBI): domain Bacteria; kingdom Pseudomonadati; phylum Bacteroidota; class Chitinophagia; order Chitinophagales; family Chitinophagaceae; genus Chitinophaga; species Chitinophaga agri. The sequence goes on from NZ_CP048113.1 coordinate 1,176,121, forward strand.
AACCGGGTGAACCCTCCGGGCACACATCAGGCAATGGCAGCATGGAAGAAGCCGTCAGCAGAAGCATCATGCTCACCTCTGTCCAGGACCTGCTGGCCTGGGGCCGGAAGAACTCCATGTGGCCCTTTCACTTTGGTCTTAGCTGCTGCTTTGTAGAAATGGCTACCAGCATTACCAGCAAGTACGATGTAGCCCGCTTCGGTGCTGAAGTGATCCGTGGCACGCCCCGCGAGGCCGATGTGATGGTGATCGCCGGCACCGTATTCATCAAAATGGTACCTATCATCAAACGGCTACACGAACAGATGATGGAACCCCGCTGGGTAATATCTATGGGTAGCTGCGCCAACAGTGGTGGCATGTATGATATCTATAGTGTCGTACAGGGTGTAGACAAATTCCTGCCTGTGGATGTATACGTTCCCGGTTGTCCGCCCAGACCTGATGCGTTTATGCAGGGCCTTGTACTACTCGCCGATTCCGTTGGCAAAGAAGTCAGACCCCTTAGCTGGGTCATCGGGGAACAAGGCGTTATCAAACCTGCACAACCATCCATGAAAGAGCAGAAAAGGGAAGAACGTGCAAAGATGACCACCTTCAGAAGCATAGACGAAATTTAAACGCCGCGACTTTATGGAGACTGCCATACATGACATATTAACCGATCTGCAGCAACGCTTTGGCGCTGATGCCCTTCAGCAACAGCGTACGGTTGACGGCATATTGACCTTATGGATCAGTAAAGCCAACATTGTCGCTGCCGTCAGCTTCCTGCAGCTGCAGGGCTACTCGTCGCTATACGACCTTTGTGGTATTGATGAACGCGACAGGGCCCGCAAAGAGCAGCTCCCCGTCGCAGACTTCTCGGTAGTCTACCTGCTCTTATCCTATAAAGAAAATAATTTCATCCGCCTCAAAGTGCCGCTGACCGGTGAATACCCTACCCTCCCCTCCATCACTTCCGTCTTCCTCAATGCAAACTGGTACGAACGCGAAATCTATGATATGTTTGGCATCCGGTTCGATGGCCATCCTCACCTGCAACGGCTGTTAATGCCCCTCTCCTGGCCAGGACATCCTTTACGCAAGGAACACCCTGCCAGGGCAACTGAAATGGGGCCATTCCGCCTGTGGGATGAAAAGCAGGATGCTGAGCAGGAAGCATTACGCTTCAAACCAGCAGAATGGGGGCTGCAGTCACATAGTGAAGACGCCGATTTCATGTTCCTGAATATCGGTCCGCAACACCCCGGTACACACGGTGTACTACGCATCATATTACAACTGGAAGGCGAAGAGATCGTAGATGCTGTGCCTGAAATAGGCTTCCATCACCGCGGGGCGGAGAAAATGGGAGAACGGCAAAGCTGGCATACCTATATTCCCTATACCGACCGCATTGACTATCTCGGTGGTGTCATGAACAACCTCTCCTATCTGCTGGCGGTAGAACAGCTGGCGGGAATCACTATACCTGACCGTGCAAAGGTGATCCGGGTGATGCTGTGTGAGCTGTTCCGGATCAACAGTCACCTGGTATGGTTCGGCACCTTTGCGCAGGACCTCGGGCAACTATCACCTGTTTTCTACATGTTCACCGAACGGGAGAAGATATTTGATGTGATAGAGGCAGTGTGTGGTGGCAGAATGCACCCCAACTGGTTCCGCATCGGCGGCGTAGCTCAGGACCTGCCAAATGGATGGGACCAGCTCGTACGTGACTTCGTCAAACGCTTTCCGGCAAAGCTCAAGGAGTTTAATGATATGGTGATGCGCAATAGCCTGATAAAGGCCCGCACGAAAGGCATTGGTGTGTACACCCTGGAAGAGGCCATAGAATGGGGGGTAACCGGCCCGGGTATCCGCGCCTGCGGATTCGACTGGGACTTCCGCAAGAAACGTCCCTACTCCGGTTATGAAATGTTTGACTTTGACATCCCCATTGCCCAGCACGGCGACTGCTATGACCGGTCTGTCGTAAGGGTCGCCGAAATGCGGGAGAGCCTGCGCATCATTGAACAGTGCCTGGATAATATGCCTGCAGGCCATTATAAGGCGGACCATCCGCTCACTACGCCGCCCATCAAGAAACATACGATGGAAGATATAGAAACGCTGATCACCCATTTCCTGAATGTGAGCTGGGGACCGGTCATCCCGCCGGGAGAAGCGATGAGCTGTGTGGAAGCGACCAAGGGAGCCACCAGCTACTACCTGATCAGCGATGGTAATACCTCTTCCTACAGAACGCGTATACGAACGCCGTCGTTCCCACATATGCAGATGGTGCCATTGATCAGCAGAGGATACACAGTGGCCGACCTGCTCTCAATTTTAGGAAGTGTTGATTATGTGCTGGCAGATATTGACAGATAGTCAAAACAGATCATTATGCTAAGTATTACTGAAAAGGAAGCGATTGATCACGAAATCGGCCTGGTGCCTCATAAGCGGGCGACCGTGATAGAGGCCCTGAAAATAGTACAGCAACATCGTGGATGGATCAGCGATGAAAGCGTAGCCGAAATAGCGGAATACCTGGAGATCAGTCCGGCGGAAGTAGACAGTGTGGCTACCTTCTACAACCTCATCTTCCGCAGGCCCGTTGGCCGGCACGTTATTCTGCTCTGCGACAGCATCTCCTGTTATGTGATGGGATACAAACAATTATATACTGCCCTGCAAAGCAAACTGCAGATCAGTTTCGGACAAACAGGTCCCGATAACCGTTTCACACTTTTACCCAATGCCTGCCTGGGTTGCTGTGACCATGCACCGGCATTGATGATCGATAAAGACCTGTACAGGGATGTAACGATCGAACAGCTGGATGATATCCTTCAACAATATACATGATCATGGAACGCCCGCTTACACGTAATATCCATCCGGACCGTCCGCCGCTCAACCTGAAAGAATACGAGCGGACAGGTGGCTATGTCGCATTACGCAAGGTATGCAGCAGTATGAATCCTGCTGCTGTCCAGGAACTCGTAAAGGATAGTAACCTCAAGGGACGTGGTGGCGCAGGTTTCAGTACAGGCATGAAGTGGGGCCTTATACCGATGGGTGATAAAGCCGCCCATCCGACATATCTGATCGCTAACGCGGATGAAATGGAACCCGGTACATTCAAAGACCGGCTGTTACTCGAAGGAAATCCGCATCAGCTCATAGAAGGGATGATACTCGCTGCCTATGCCATACAGGCCGATATCGCCTATGTCTTCCTTCGCTGGGCCTATCATAAGGCCGCCGGTCTGATACGGAAAAGTATCCAGGAAGCGTATGATGCCGGCTATCTCGGAAAGGATATACTTGGCAGTGGCTTTCACCTGGAGATGCACCTGCACACGGGTGTAGGCCGTTACATGTGTGGTGAGGAAACTGCGTTGTTAAATGCGCTGGAAGGTAAGCGTGCCACACCAAGGGCGAAACCGCCCTTTCCACAGATCAGCGGACTGTTTGGCAAGCCCACTATCGTCAATAATGTTGAGACACTTTGCTGCGTACCGCATATTGTCAATAATGGTGCGGACTGGTTCAAAGGGCTGAGCTATAGTGATGATGGCGGTACCAAAGTGTATGGTGTGAGTGGTAAGGTAAAGCGCCCGGGCGCCTGGGAACTGCCCATGGGGGTGACGATGCGGGAGCTGATAGAAGAGCATGCAGGAGGTATGAAAGCCGGCTGTTCGCTGAGAGGGGTCTTACCCGGAGGGGCATCGACTGACTTTCTCACTACGCAGCACCTGGATATTAAGATGGATTATAAGTCCGTAGCAGCTGCCGGCAGCAGACTAGGTACCGGCACTATGATCGTATTAGACGATTCGACATGTCCCGTTGGGTTCGTACATAACCTGCAGCACTTCTTCGCACAGGAGAGCTGCGGATGGTGCACACCATGCCGGGAAGGCCTGCCATGGGTAGAGAAAATACTGCTGTCGCTGGAAAAGGGCGAAGGGAAACCGGAAGACCTTGAACTGTTACAGCTGCATACGCAGTATCTCGGTCCCGGTAATACGTTCTGCGCACTGGCGCCGGGAGCGATGGAACCATTACAGAGTGCGCTGAAGTATTTCAGGGAAGATTTTGAAAAGCATGTGGAGCACAAAAAATGTCCGTATGACTAAATCACTGAGCAATGCCACGCATCTACCTAGATAATGTGCCGTATGAAGTCAAGGCAGGTAAGAACCTGCTGGAAGCCTGCCTGAGCCTGGGCATGGACCTTCCCTACTTCTGCTGGCATCCGGCCATGGGCAGTATCGGCGCCTGCCGGCAGTGCGCTGTAAAGGTATTTAAGGACGAAGAAGACACCAGGGGGCGTATTGTGATGAGCTGCATGGAAGGGATCAGAGACGGCCTGCGTGCTTCCGTCAGCGATCCTTTTGCGAAAGCCTTCCGCGCACAGGTCATTGAATGGCTGATGACCAATCACCCGCACGACTGTCCCGTCTGCGATGAAGGAGGCAGTTGTCACCTGCAGGATGTAACAGTCATGACAGGCCATGAATACCGGCGTTACCATTTCAGGAAAAGGACTTACCCGAACCAGTATCTCGGTCCGCTGATCAATCATGAGATGAACCGCTGTATACAATGTTATCGTTGTGTGAGATACTACAGGGACTATGCAGGTGGCAAAGATCTGAATGTGTTCTCGGCACATAATCATGTGTATTTTGGCAGAGAAAAAGATGGCGTACTGGAAAGTCCTTTCAGTGGTAACCTCGCCGAAGTATGTCCTACAGGCGTATTCACCGATAAAACATTAAAAGAGCATTATACCCGCAAATGGGATCTGACGAATGCACCGGCCATCTGTCAGCATTGTAGCCTGGGATGTAATGTGATAGCCGGCGAGCGGTATGGAAAACTACGCAGCATCATCAACCGGTATAACAGTGAAGTGAACGGCTACTTCCTTTGTGACAAGGGCCGTTTCGGCTATGAGTTCGTGAACAGTGAGAACCGCATCCGGCAGCTGCTGATACGTAAGCGTGCCGCGGAAGCTGTCGATGAAAGGACCCTGGTCGCACACCTGCCGAATATACTATTGGGGCATACTGTTATCGGCATCGGATCGCCCAGGGCATCTATTGAAAGTAACTATGCATTAATGGAACTGGCGGGTAAGGATTACTTCTATCAGGGGCTGCCGGACAACCAGGTATTTCTAGGACAGAAGATCGTGAGCATCCTTCAATCCGGCAGCATACATACCCCCTCACTCAAAGAAATAGAACAGGCAGATGCCGTGCTGATATTGGGAGAAGACATCTGGAACACTGCGCCGATCATGGCATTAGCAGTACGGCAATCCGTGATCAGAACAGCAGCCGCGCACGTACAGGAGCAGGTACCCCTGCCCTCGTGGCATGACGCCGCCCTGAAAGAATTAGTACAGGAAGAGAAAGGGTTTCTTGTGAATACGGGGGTACTGCCTTCCCCCCTCGATGAGATCGCAGCATGTAATATACACTGTGCCCCCGACGATATCGCCCGACTGGGATTCCAGATAGCGCATCTGCTGAATAATGCATTGCCTGCTGTGACGCAGCTTTCCAGAGGACAGGCAGCACATGCCACGATGATCGCGCAACGGCTGCAGCAGGCAAAACATCCGGTGATTATCACAGGTACTGCTGCGTGCAGTGAAGCGCTGATCAGGGCCGCATATGATATCGCCTGCGCGTTGCAAACAGCGGAAAAGGCAGGGCTTGCCTTTGTAGTACCGGAATGTAACAGCCTGGGGCTGGCGATGACCGGGGCCGCGTCTTTCGAAAAAGCATTGGAAGTAGTGCAACGGCATAGCGATGTAACAGCAGTGATCCTCGAAAATGATCTGTACAGAAATATTCCCACTGCACAGGCAGATGCCTTCTTTAAAGCCTGCCGGCAGATAGTGGTGCTTGATATACTTCATAACCCCACCACAGAAAAAGCGGATGTACTGATACCGGTTGCCAGTTTTGCAGAAGGCGATGGTACATTCATCAACAATGAAGGCAGGGCACAACGTAGTTACCAGGTATTCATGCCGCAGGATGCACCGCTGAAGGAAAGTTTCAAATGGCTGTTTGAAATGAAGACGATCCGCAGGGCGATCTCCAACGGCCATGACGTACATCCGGATGAAATGCTGTCAGGACTGGAAAAGGCCTGTCCGCAGTTCAGGGGTATCTCCACTGTTGTGCCGTCACACGATTTCCGTATACATGGCGCACGTATACCACGGGAGTCACAACGGTACAGTGGTCGTACAGCTATGCAGGCCAATCAGGCGGTGAGTGAGCCGAAACCACTACAGGATGATGATTCCCCCTTATCATTCACCATGGAAGGATACAGGGGCATGCCACCGGCACCGCTGATACCTTACTTCTGGGCGCCAGGATGGAACTCGGCCCAGGCAGTGAATAAATACCAGCAGGAAACAGGCGGCGCACTGAAAGGAGGCGATCCGGGAGTACGGTTGTTCGAGCAGACAGGCGCTGCCCCGGTATTCTTCCAGGATATACCGGAGGCCTTTATCCCCCGGCAGGGGAAGTGGTACCTGCTACCACAATATCAGTTGTTTGGTTCCGGAGAACTGAGCATGTATACAAAAGGTATTGCGGCACTGTCACGCCCACCGGCCATCCTGCTGTCACAAAAAGATGCGGCAGCGCTGCAGGTCAATGCCGGAGACACCGTATCGTTACAAACCAACAATAACGTATATACATTTCCGCTGGAGATACCCGGACACATGCCCGATGGCATTGTGATACTCAGGGCAGCGCTCAATCATATGGAAGCCTTCAACTGGGGCACATGGGTAAACGTTTTTAAATAACAAGATATGACAGTCATGCAACATATCTGGATCGTACTGGGTGTACTCTTCGTACTGCTGAATATTGCAGCGGGCCTGATATGGGTGGAACGAAGGCTGCTGGCCGTATGGCAGGACAGGCTGGGTCCGAATAGAGCGGGGCCGTTAGGACTGTTCATTGTATTGGCAGATACGCTGAAACTGTTCTTTAAAGAAGACTGGATACCACCGTTTGCAGACAAGTGGGTGTTCATCCTTGCGCCTGCTATCGTCGTGGCCAGTGTGCTGATGAGCTTTGTGATCGTGCCCTTTGCACCGGGCATCGTCGTAGCCGATCTGAACGTAGGGCTGCTGTTCTTCCTCGCCATGTCTTCATTGGGCGTGTACAGTATAGTACTGGGTGGATGGGCGTCTAACAATAAGTACTCGTTACTGGGTGCATTGCGCGGCGCTTCGCAGATGATCGCGTATGAAGTATTTATGGGCCTGTCATTAATGGGTGTGGTGATGCTGAGCAGGTCTTTCAACCTGGCAGAGATTGTCGCCGCGCAGGAAAAGATGTGGTTTGTTGTATTGCAACCGGTGGGGTTCGTGATCTTCTTTATTGCCGGACTGGCGGAGACGCACCGTTTGCCCTTTGATATACCGGAAGCAGAAAGCGAGCTGGTAGCAGGGTTTCACGCGGAATACTCGGGCATGAAGTTCGGCATGTTCTTCATAGGAGAATACCTTGGCATCACCCTGATCTCTGCGATGACGGTAACACTTTTCTTTGGCGGATGGCTGGGACCTTCATTCCTGCCACCGGTAGTCTGGTTCTTTGGCAAGACGTTTTTATTTATCGCGCTGTTCATCCTGTTACGGGCGTCACTGCCACGTCCACGGTACGACCAGTTGCTGACATATGGCTGGAAGCTGTTATTACCACTGGTATTACTGAATTTACTGGTAACCGGTGCGATCGCGCTTTCATTGAAACACTAACAGATCCATTTAGCAATCATCAGGAATCGGGCATCAGGAGCCAGGAACTGAACGCCCTTCCCGTTATGAAGCGTCAAAACTGAACACAATGATTAGTCATCTGCGTACAATGTGGCTGGTATTTCTGCATCTTTTCCAGAAGAGGGCCACGATTCAATATCCGGAGGAAAAGGTGCCGCTACGGCCCCGCTGGCGTGGACGGATCGTACTCACGAAAGATCCGGATGGCGGAGAACGCTGTGTGGGTTGTTACCTGTGTGCGGCTGCCTGTCCGGTGGACTGTATCGCGTTACAGGCTACGGAAGATGCGAATGGCCGGCGGTACCCGGAGTTCTTCCGTATCAACTTCTCCCGTTGTATCTTCTGTGGGTATTGTGAAGAGGCTTGTCCGACGTATGCTATTCAGCTGACGCCGGACTTTGAAATGGGCGAGTACCGGCGGCAGGACCTGGTGTACGAAAAAGAAGACCTGCTGATAGATAGTCAGGGCAAATACCCTGGTTATAACTTCTATAAAATGGCAGGGCTGAGTGCCGGCGTGAAAGAGAAAGGAAAGGGAGATAATGAGGAAGCCCCGGTAGACATCAAAAGTTTATTACCCTGAAAACTATAAACTATGGCCCTCCTGTTCTATATATCGTCCGGTGTAGCCGTCGTGTCTACCATTATGGTCATCACACGCTATCACCCGATACATGCATTGATATACCTGGTGGTGTCATTCCTGGCTATTTCCATGGTTTTCCTTTCACTGGGAGCGCCCTTTGCGGCAGCGCTGGAAGTGATCATCTATGCAGGTGCTATCATGGTACTGTTCATCTTTGTTGTGATGATGCTGAACCTGGGTAGGGAGACCGCGCAACAGGAAAAGCAATGGTTACGGCCGGCCGTATGGATAGGCCCGGGTATACTCACACTGGTGTTACTGATGGAGATGGCGATCCTGTTGTTACAGCAATCGCAGCAGGAAGTAGCGACAGCTGTGGTGACACCCCGGGAGATTGCCGTGTCCCTCTATGGAGAATACATGATTGCCGTTGAACTGATCGGCTTTCTTTTAACAACCGGTATTGTAGGCGCGGCACATATAGGGAAGCATAAGAAAAAGAACCTGCACCGGTATTTACAAGCATAGACCATGGTACCTGTATCAGCACATACTGTCCTGATCGTAGCCGCCATCCTGTTTACACTGGGATTGGCGGGTGCACTGACGAGAAAGAACATCATCTTTATGCTGATCTCCATCGAGATCATGCTGAATGCAGCCGGGCTGGCGTTCATTGCTGCAGGCTCCCGCTGGCACCAGCCAGACGGACAGATCATGTACCTGTTCATACTGGCGATGGCGGCAGCAGAAGTATCCGTTGCACTCGCCATGGTATTGCAGATCCACCATCAGCATAAAACGCTGGACGTGGAAGATCTACGGGAATTAAAAGACTGAATTATGCAACAGTATCTGTACCTGATTCCGGCCCTGCCGTTGGTAGGTTTCCTGTTGTTAGCAGCAGGTGGCGGGCAATTCCGGCGGCATATCACAGCCATCATTGGCGCGGGCAGTGTATGCCTGTCTGCAGTGATCGCCATCACGCTCGGCGCACAGTTCCTGCTATACCCACCGGTGGAAGGCGCGTATCATCAGCTATTGTGGCATTGGTTCGATACCGGGAAACTACACGCTGATATTGGTCTGCGGATGGATGCGCTGTCACTCGTATTCATCTGTATCATCACTTTCATTGGCGCGCTGATACATATTTACGCCACCGCCTTCATGCGTCATGACCGGGATTATGCCCGTTTCTTTGCGTGTATGAACCTGTTTGTATGTTCGATGCTGCTGCTGGTCATGGCGGATAATCTTGTTTTATTATACCTCGGCTGGGAAGGCGTTGGGCTATGCAGCTTCCTGCTGATCGGTTTCTGGTATGAGAGCCCGGCTAACTGCCAGGCAGCGAGAAAAGCGTTTATCGTCACACGTATAGCCGATACTGCTATGATCGTCGGGTTGTTCCTGCTGTTCCGGGAACTGGGGACATTGCATATCCGGGAGATCCTGCAACAGGCGCCGCAACATTTTACCACCGGAGATCATGCTGTTACCTGGATCGCATTATTACTACTGCTGGGAGGAATGGGCAAATCGGCGCAGCTACCATTCCAGACGTGGCTGCCGGACGCCATGGCAGGGCCATCACCCGTCAGCGCATTGATACATGCAGCAACCATGGTGACAGCAGGCGTATACCTTATCGCCAGGATGCATACATTGTTTGAGCTGGCGCCGGTTATCATGGAGCTGACCGCAGTTACCGGAGCGTTGACGCTATTGGTAGCAGGTTGCAGTGCACTGGTGCAAACAGATATAAAACGGATACTGGCCTATTCCACTATCAGCCAGATCGGCTATATGTTCCTGGCACTGGGCGTAGGCGCCTGGGAAGCAGGCATCTTTCATTTCTTCACACATGCATTCTTTAAGGCGCTGCTGTTCCTGGCAGCAGGCAGTGTGATAGAGATACTGCATCACGAGCATAATATTTTTAAGATGGGCGGATTGCGCAAGCAGCTGCCACTTATCTTCCGCACATTCACTATCGGAGCCGCCGCATTGGCAGCGTTACCTTTTTTGACGGCGGGATTTTACAGTAAGGATGAGATCCTGTGGTATGCCTGGAGCGCGGCCGGCGGGCATCCATTGTTATGGGCAGTGGGTTTGCTGGGCGCTTTCATCACCGCATTATATTCCACCCGGCTGATTCTCGTGGTGTTCTGGGGAGAGATGAAAACCACGCCCGGCGCATTGCCACCACCCGCGATGAATGTACCGCTGGTAATACTGGCGTTGTTCTCTGTGGCCGCAGGCTGGATGCATTTACCACAGCTGCATGACGTATTGCCGGAGACGGCGTTACGTGCAGTGCATCCGCCGGAGATCATCTTACAGGGCGTCGCCATATTGATCACATTGCTGGGTATACTGACCGGGTATATGTTGTACTACCGGTATCCACATACGATCAGGGAGTGGCAGCAATCGGCAGGGCTGATGTCTGTCCGGAATTTCTTGTTCGCAGGCTGGCAGTTTGACCGGTTGTATGATGCGTTATTTGTACAACCATTTGTCTTTATCACGCAGCTTAACCGGAATGACGTTACAGATCAGCTCTATACAGGTATAGCAGGATTGCATATGCGTTTAAGCAAGCTGTTCTCCGTTTCACAGAATGGTTCCCTGCGCTGGTATGTAGCCGGCTTGCTGATGGGGATCTTATTTATCATCACCTTAGCATTACTACGATGATACTGATATGGATGATCATACTATTACTCGCGGGAGGTGTATTGTGCTGGCTGGCAGGCAGCAAGGCACCTGCTTTGGGCAGATGGATAGCGTTACTGACAGTCACCGCGGATCTGTTACTCGCATGCTGGCTATGCTGGTGCTATCATAAGTTTCCTGATCAGTCTTCCTGGTTCATCAACTATCAGACCACCTGGATCCCTTCAATGGGTGTGAGCTTCCATGTGGCACTGGATGGTTTGGGGATGGTGTTATTGCTGCTTACTTTTTTTCTTGGCATCCTGGCGGTGGCGTGTTCATGGAATGAGATAAAAGAGAAGACCGGGTTTTATTTCTTTAACCTGTTATGGACACTGGCAGGCATCAGTGGTGTATTTGTAGCGATGGACCTTTTCCTGTTTTATTTCTGCTGGGAAGTGATGCTGATACCGATGTATCTGCTGATCATCATCTGGGGAGACAGTCGCCGGCAGTATGCAGCGTACAAGTTTTTCCTGTTCACGCAGGCAGGTAGTTTGCTGATGTTGTTATCTATACTGGCATTGTATTTTATACACGGGCAACAAACCGGTCAATACACCTTCGATTATTTCGAGCTGTTACGTACGACGATCAGTCCGCAGGCAGCTGGCTGGATCATGGCAGGTTTTATGATCGCGTTCCTGATCAAGCTGCCGATGGTACCTTTTCATAACTGGTTACCGGATGCGCATAGCGAAGCGCCGACAGCGGGGAGTTTGTTGCTGGCGGGGTTGTTACTGAAAACGGGCGCCTATGGGATGATCAGGTTTGTGCTGCCTTTATTTCCGGAGGCGGCGGTATCTGTTTCGTGGTGGGCCATGCTGCTGGGAGTGGCCGGTATACTGTATGGCGCATTTCTGGCATTCTCACAAACGGATATTAAACGGCTGATCGCTTATACTTCGGTGAGTCATATGGGGTTTGTACTGCTGGGCATTTTCTCGTTCAGCCAGATTGCCATGCAGGGAGTGGTGATGCAGCTGCTGACACATGGACTGAGCACAGGCGCGTTGTTTGTGATGGCGGGCATGTTAAAGGAAAGGCTGCATACCAGGGATATCACCAGGATGGGCGGGTTGTGGACGTCCATGCCGGCAATGGGAGGCGCCGCGATCCTGTTTACGATGGCGTCTTCGGGACTACCGATGCTGGGTAATTTTATTGCGGAGCTGTTCATTCTGCTCGGTACATTCAATGTGAATGTGTTGTTCAGTGTACTGGGTGCTACCGGACTGATACTATCAGCACTCTATGGATTACGGTTGCTGCAAAAGGTCTTTATGGGGGCGCTCGTCGTCACGGACCCGGTGCGCGACCTGAGTATGCGGGAGATGGTGATCATGGCCGCGTTAAGTATCTGTATTGTGGCGCTGGGATTATATCCGCAGCCAGTAATAGATACCGTACATCATTTATCGTTCACCCTTCAGCCGTTACACCATGAATGAACTGCAATTATTATCGCTACTGCCTTTTATGGTACTGGCGGCGGCATCAGTCGTGGTGATCCTGCTGATCGCGTTTAAGGCCGGTCATACCGTCATACAGGTCACGGGGTTCATCATGATGTGTCTTGTCGTATTGGCTATGTGGTATGTGAAGGATACGCTGCCGATGCTGGTGCCACCGTTGTTTATTGTGGACGGGCAGGCAGCGCTGTTCACAGGACTGATCATATGCTGTGTACTGGTGGTGGGGTTACTTTCCTATATCTATTTTGAGGAGCGGGAAGAGAATCCGAAGGAGTATTATATCCTGTTGTTCCTGGCAACGCTGGGGGGCGCGATCTTAACGATCAGCCAGCATTTCATCTCGCTGTTCATCGGGCTGGAGCTACTGAGTGTGAGCCTGTATGGCCTGATAGCCTATCTGCGTACCCGCAATCATGCAGTGGAAGCCGGGATGAAGTACCTGGTGCTGGCGGCGATGTCTTCAGCTTTCCTGTTGTTTGGGATGGCACTGATCTATATGGAAACGGGCAGCATGACATTTGCGGGTCTAAGCGCTAAAATGGCGGGGCAAACAGGTACGCCGGTATTTTTACTGGGAATGGGTATGATGATCGTCGCAATCGGCTTTAAAATGGCATTAGTGCCATTCCATTTGTGGGTGGCAGATGTATACCAGGGAGCGCCGTCGCCGGTGACGGCATTTATTGCGACGAGTTCCAAGATCGGGACGTTTGCGGTGTTACTGCGGTTTGCGCACTCAGTGGATCTGCAGCAGTACCCGCTGATGATCACCGTCTTTTCGGTGCTGGCGATTGCATCGATGGTATCGGGGAATATACTGGCATTGCGGCAGAACAACCTGAAGCGGTTGCTGGCTTATTCGTCAATAGCGCATTTCGGCTATCTGCTGGTGGCATTTCTGCCAGGGACGGAAGCAGGTACGGAGGCGACTATTTTTTACCTGGTGGCCTATGCCGTGACATTACTGGCCGCATTTGGGGTAATCGTATTATTGTCTAACGGAGAGGACGAGGCGGACCAGCTGGAGGGATACAAGGGGTTGATATGGCGCCGGCCGGTTTTAGGTGCGGTGCTGACCATTGCGCTTTTCTCGCTGGCGGGCATACCATTGACGGCGGGATTCCTTGCGAAATTCATGGTGTTGTCAGCAGGTGTAGAGCGGTCATTGTGGCCGTTACTGATCGTGCTGGTGCTAACCAGTGTGATCGGGTTGTATTATTACCTGCGGGTGATCAGTACATTATTTGCGCGTCCGGAGCCGGCCATCCAGACACCGGGGCCAAGACATCCGTTCTTTTATTTCTCTACCTATGCAGCGCTGATCATCATGGTGGGGGCGCTTTGCTGGCTGGGGGTCTTTCCGGGATTGATATTACAGGGCATTCGCAGCTTTTTACTGTTGCATTAATGCTGTACCGGGGCATAATAACGACAGCCGTCGCGCCTATGGCGGACGGCTGTCTCAATATATGGCTGGCTGTATGTCAGAATTTGGTATTACTATTTGTGTGATCGTTGGTAAGTATCTTCTCCGCTGTGTTCCAGTGTTCAGCTACCCTGCCATTTTCCAGTCTGAAGAGATCGTAGAAAGCAGTATGCGTATCGGCGCGGCGTCCTTCACTGACGACCAGTACGAAGTTTCCTTCACCCAGTACCCGGTGTATCTTATTATATTTAATGTTGCTGTCATTACCGGTGCTGTTTGTGTGCCGGCAGGTATAATGCTGAAATTGCACGTTATCGCGGAAGTAGTACGGGCATCGGGAGTTATCGCCGTTCAGCAGGATATCTTCAACAGTATATCTGGCGAGTTGTTTGTTAGCGGCTGTCCTGTTTCTTTCCTGAATGGTTACGGATCCGGCGGTCAGGGAGCTGATAGGGTGATGAGCAGGTAATAGCTGAAGGTTATCCCAGTGCTCGACTATTCTATCATCCTGAAACCGGAAGATGTTAAATCCGGCAGCGACAGAGGCGGAGAAATGATATTCTGCATGTGCGAATACATAGTCACCATCTTCCATGAGGCGGACGAGTTTAACGGTCAGTTTTTCGGAGAATTGTTTCAGGTACAATTTAAAGCCCCGAAGGCCTTTACCTATATGCTGACTATGCTGGATGTAGTGATGCGCATCAATGAATGTCAATGGCATTCTGAGGCCGGTGCCCAGGCTGGTCAGCAGGGAGGCGACTATTTCTTTTCTTGATAATTCAATATGCATTTTACAGGGTTATTAAAGAGGCGGCGAATGAATGCGTGCGCCTGCAGCTAAAACCGATCTTGTTATGCTAATCCTGCATTCGTTGCTATCGTTGTCTGCTGTATGTGATGTATTACAACTTATCAGTGTTACCCTTCGCTTACAATAGACTATTCAGTCTTTTTTCAGACATTTAAAAAACAGCGATACTGCTGTTCATCCTATAAAGATCGATAGATCGAATAATATCGAACAAATGTAGACCATCTGGTCTATCTCACCAAATAAATCTTCGTTAAGTGTTAACATGTCGTTTAAAAATTCTTTAACCATGCATTAACAGTTCAGAATAGGACATTTTGTATTATGCAGTCTCAAACAACAGTAATATTTTTTGTCAGGGCGAAGTCGGGGGACGGCTTCTAATTACTAGCTAAGATTGAGCGATCAACCAATCAGATAAGCACTATTTGCGGTCATTTCGGATATCAAAAACCTACCACTCTATGAAAGCCAGGGACATTATTCTGCTTGCGTGTTACTATTTGTTCACGAGTATGTTTCTTTATGCAGCAGTGACAAAGCTAATGACGTTCCAGGTCTTTGTGGGGCAAATGCAACGTCAGCCTTTTTCTGATGCCTACGGCCGTTTTCTAAGCTGGGCAATTCCTTCAGTGGAGATACTATTGGCGCTGATGATGGTAACAAATGCGTTTCGTAAACTGGGGCTATATCTTGCTACGTCGCTAATGATCTGTTTTACGGGTTACATTATACTCGTGCAGCTTAAATTCTATGGTACGATACCTTGTAGCTGTGGGGGTGTTATCTCAAAACTTTCATGGACGCAGCATCTTATTTTTAATCTATTTTTTGTCGCAATCGGTTTTGCCGGAATATATCTCGAAAAACGTGCAGATTCATACTATGCAATGTAGAACTAGCTAAATAAATACTTTAACGTAAACAGACATCATGGGACAATTAAAGTTATGTCTTGCCGGGGGCGGGACACGGGAATGCTCATGTCCTTCCAGGGCGGGTTAACGGGCATCTACTTCATCAATCTTTAGTAATTACAACAGTCACACTTTTTCTTCCTGACATTTTTCCTGACACTTTCTTTAATCACCTAACTACTAACTACTTCTTATGAAAAGAATCAAAATCGCATTGGCACTGGCAGCTGTGCTGACAGGCGTTGGCACTGCCATTGGTACTACCGGAAAACCTGCAGCTAAAGCGGAAATCTATCGCAACTGGATTGACTGGAACAACCAGCTTGTTTTGGTGAATGTGCCACAATCAACAGCACAGGCATACTGTATTTCCTCCATAGAAGTATGTCTACGGGCGCAGGATAACGTGTACATCTACACGACAGGATTTATATGGGAATAACATAAGTAACGCATGTGCATCAGGGAGCTGATCATCCCCTGATGTATGTAATTTTTTATATCTTTTTCATATAGTGTATTTACGCCGATATGCAAATTTACTCAGAGAATTATCTAAACGATAAAACAGTCTCCTTAACATTGAGAAGAAATATATCTGCACGAACAGTTTTCTGTTCGATGGCGGCTTGTGTTTCGATGTACACACTGTCATTTATAGCCTTTATTTTGCAATAACAAAGGGTTTAACATAATCTCAGAAGCAGGTATCGGCCATAGTGTATCTGTTTCTACCCAGTGATCAGGCTTTGTAGTCTTCATGACTTCATTGATCCTGTCTGTTCGTTTAAGATCATATAGCCGATATCCGAATTCTGCGAATAACTCTACCCTTCTTTCATGTTGAATTTTCTCCGCCAATTCGTTTGCCGGAATAGAAGGATATTCCACTGCGATCAGCGGTAGGCCAGCTCTTTGCCGCACCATATCCAGGTCGTTTATGGCATCTGGTAGTTGTCCCAAAGCGGTTCTGGCTTCTGCCCTCGCAAGATATATCGCTGCTAGTCTTAGTACAGCTGAAAATTCAGTCAATTTGAAATTGGAAGAAAAGTCCAGCCGCTGCCTGTATTTGAATACATACTCATAGATACCTGAGCTGACAGTCTTTGAACCAATCCATCCTTTTTTACGTTTATCACCACTTTCAAATGCAGCCGACAAGGAGGTTGTCAGCGCGAAAACAGGTCTACCTGTGCCTGAAGGCACAAGCCAATTAGCTTCCATTGTATTATGTCCAATCAGTACAGGCTGTAGCTGGAATATGGCCTCTTTGCTACCTGAGAGAAAAACTTTCTCAATGTCTTCCAGGTGGTAATATCCAGCATTGATCACCTCAGAAGCCTCTTTATCGGCCAATGCCCACTCCTTCCTGTACAGGTAGAATTCCGCCAGTAATGCCCCGGCACACCATCTGTTTGCCCGTACCCGGTCAGCCGACGGATACGCAGAAGAAAGTAGTGATTTAGCCGCTTTAAGATCTTCTATGATGAAATTTTCAACTTGCCCTACACTAGTCCTTGGCATCTGCTCATTTTCCATGTACAAAGTGCTCTGGACTAATGGCACGTCCCCGAAACAGCGGATCAAGTTGAAGTATAACAGTGCTCTGAGAAACTTACATTCACCGGTCAGCTGATTTTTCAGTTCTGAAGTAAGTTCATCACTTTCCGCTAATCCCTTGATGCAGGCATTCGTGCTATATATATACTTATATACCGGCGCCCAGAAGATTGTTTGTAAAAGGGTATTATCTGTGGCGATATTGGATACGTAAAAATCGTTGATCTGCCGCTGCGATCCTGTATAGATCAAATCATCCACATAAACACTATTAAATACAGATGCCGCACCAGAAAGGGGATTATTCGTTGAGGAGATCGCTGCGTAAATACCGAGGACTGCTGCTGTTGCAGAGTCTTTATTATTGAACACCTCCCGGCCGGTGGTCTTCCCGTCCGGCACAGGTACGTCCAGCAGTTTAGCGCATCCTGTCCAGCAGCTAGCCGGCAGGATCATCAACAACAAATATTTCAGGATGATTTTCATTCTGTTCATAATATCAGTGTTAAAATGTAGCCTGTAATCCGAGTGTGATCGTTCTTAATGACGCCAGAGAAAGCGGGCTGGCGGTTTCCGGATCGCCTCCTTTATATTTCGTCATTGTGAACAGGTTCTGCCCCTTACAGTAAATTCTCAGGTTCTCTACTTTTATCCGTACTAGTCCGGGACTGTTCAATGTATAGTAGACATAGAGGTTCCTGAGTTTAAAGAAGCTGGCGTCGGAGTATGCCCTGTCTGAATTAACCATCAGTCTTCTGTCGGCGTATACTTCTCCTCCCGGGGATGTGGAATATCTTGGATACTGTGCGATATCGCCCGGTTTCTGCCAGCGGTCGAGGACTTCTACCGACTGATTGAATGCCGTGCCAGGCATCACATTATTGATGTAGATGGCGTGCAGGTAATTGGGCGCCATCTGCTTTCTGAAATCGCCCAGCATAGTAACAGACAGTGCTTTCCAGGTAAGTCCGAGACGCACACTTCCGTAAAAGGAAGGATCCAGGTGACCGATCACCTCATAGTCTGTTGCGTTATATGTGTCGTTGTTGTCTTTATCTCTCAGCGTGAAAATGCCTGTTTGCGGATTGACACCTTCCGAGCGCAAACGGTTCAGTACTTCCACTGACTGACCTATGACATAGGTACCGTAATAGGAAGTGGTGGCCAGTTTATCGAAACGAAGTAAGGTATTCTGTGGTAAGGTAAAGTTAAACCCTCCTGATAATCGGAAATCACGGGTGGTATATAGGGAGGCATCCATTGTAAACTCCCATCCGCGATTGCGTATAACCGCGTCTATGTTCTTAAGGATGCTGTTGAAGCCCGTTTGTGATGCCAGATTATATTTCACGAGCTGATTGGAACTGCGGTTATTAAAGTAACTAACAGACAGCAACATGTCGGCCGGCTTCAACTCGAGGTCCAGTCCCATTTCGATCTTACGGCACGTCTCCCAGGAGTACGCGGGATTATACAATGCGTCCGGCGACAGGCCGGGGATACCCTGATAAGGCCCGCCCGGAACAGGCGACCAGGTGTCCAGGTATTTATAATTGGCGATCTTGTCATTGCCGGTTACGCCGATGCTGCTACGTAGCTTGGCATAGCTCAGCACAGATCTCCAAGAATCAAAGAATTTTTCATTGGAGAATACCCAGGCGCCGCCGGCTGCCCAGAAATTGCCGAAGCGACGTTCCGGGCTGAATTTACTGCTACCATCCCTTCGGAATGTCAGGTCAACGATATATCGACCTTTGTATTGATAGTTCAGCTGCGTGAAAAAGGCACCATACTTATATACATTGTGGTCGGGGACTGTTGCTATTTTGTAGGTGGCACTATCGATAATCCGTAGATAGTTGTCATTCATATATCCAAGGCCGGTTTCTGAAGTGGTGACAGAATTAGCATACTGGAAGGAATACCCAGCTAACATGACAATGTCACCAATGCGGGTCTTTCTGGTATACTCAGCTACCGGATCGATCAGTACGCTTCTGTATTTACCTGTTGCGAAAAACGAGCTACCCGTGCGGGTGCTGTCAGCGTCGGGATTCTGCGCAGCAATAGGTATTCTGCTGTTTTCATACACGTTGATACCTGTGCATCCGATACTGGTTTTTAATTTAAAGCCCGCAAACAGTTCATATGACGGCGAGACGTTCACGATAAGATTGTTCTTTACGATAGCGTACTGTTTTAGCCGCTCTGCCATTGGATTGGCGATCTGTTCTCCCCCCTCCTGCCATACGAGGTTATTATGTTCATCGTATGGGCCTGCCGTATTTGGCGGCAGCAGTTCGCCGGGCGAGGATGGATTAAAGAGCTGGTTATTATCTACGGAGTAGTTGGCATACACGCCCATTTTGAACTTACTGTTCTTAGAGCGGTGATCAACGGCCAGGTTGATCGTACTACGGAGGTAGGCCATATCTTTCGAGTAAACGGTTTGCTCGTTGTAGACACCGGTACTCAGCAGGAGTCTTGTGTATTCGGTACCACCGGAGACGCCGATGTTCAGGTCACTCAGGGAGGCATTCCTGCCGGTGAGTAGTTTGGGCCAGTTTGTGTACCGGGTAGTGTCCCACAGTAAGATGTCGGGAGCGTACCCGGGAGTACCGGGCGTCTTATTGAGCGTAATGCCATCGTTCCGGAAAGCTTCTTTTCTCATGGCCACGTATTCCCGTGTGTTCAGGAGGGATAATTTCCGGGAGACATTACTGATGCCCCTCATATAGTTGACAGTTACCCGGAGTTTACCCGGCAGGCCTTTTTTTGTATTGATGATAACAACACCATTGGCACCCCGGCTGCCATATGCAGCGGTGGCAACCGCGTCTTTCAGGATGTCGATGGATTCAATGTCGTTCAGACCGAACATGCTAAAGGGCGTAATGCCCCCATTTTCATTCTGGGAGGCCACAGAGGACAGCTGATTGATCTGCTCGCCGTATATAGGCAACTGTACACCATTGACAATATAAAGGGGCTGAGAGCCATTAAACAGAGAATTGACACCTCTGAGGTTCACCCTGATGGAAGCGCCCGCCACTCCGCTGGACTGGGTGAGGATAAGACCGGGGACTTTCCCCTGCAGTGAGAGTAACGGATTGCCTACGGGGCTGCCTTCTATATCGGCCGCGGAGATCCGGTACACGGAGCCGGTTGTATTTCGTTTAGAGGTCCCCATATACCCGACGATGGTCACCTCGTCGAGCCTTCTATTGGACTTCCTCAATACGATATCAATGGGCTTACCCGCCAGCACGGCTACTTCGATGTTCTCGTATCCAATGTAAGTACTGATCAATACCAGCTGGTTTTCGGGGACAGAGAAAGCGAAATGTCCGGTCGAGTCTGCACCGATACCGATAGTAGTTCCTTTCACCTGAAGGGTGGCCCCGGGTAAGCCATTGCCTTCCTCGTCCATCACGCGGCCGGAGATACGATACCTATGACCGGGAGATTCACTCCGGGCAACAGAATTTTTTGCGGAGTCAGCACCTTGGCGGGGTACGACCTTGATGATGCTAAGGTGATCCAGGACGATGTAATCGGCCTGCTGTTTTCCGAAAAGTTTGTCGAGGGCTACACGCAGCGTGATATTTTCACCTTCGAGCGTGGAAAGTTGTTTTCCATCTCTTGGGGTGTTGATCAGCCAGTGTGTTTGTCTTTCCAGTTCTTCCAGAATGTGGTAAAGTGGTGCATTCTTCTTCGAAATTGTCACTCGTTTTGTGTCCAGTACGGAGTTTCCAGGTTGTGCCTGCGTTCTTTCAGCACTGAACAATGACAAGTAAAGCAGCAAGAGATATAGGATGCTGGCATGTTTCTTCAGAAGTAGCGATAAGTACATGTCGTTCATCTAAAAAAATCTTCCCCTTTAATAAAAGACAAAGCTGATGAGGTCAAAGGATCTGGTTGTGTCGAAAAAAAACACGCTGGGGATACAATTTGTTGTTGAATTCTAATGGTTCAAATATTACAATTCTTTGGACAGCGTTTTCCGGTTCAACCTGTCAGCATTGCATATTAATATGAGTGTCATAATGAACATAAGCCATTTAGTTTGAATAAAAAAATATTTTCCTGACACTCTCTCATCGAAAAGCTACTTTTGTTTTGTCTTATTATTAAAGTCCCCTCACAGTAACCGTATTGTTACTGCCTATGAAACCCCTATTAATAATAAGAAGTAGCTAAAAATTAAAGAAGTAGCCAAACAAGTAAATACAAATGAATAGTACATGTTGGGAAACGAATAGTACACGTTGGAAAATGACTAGCAGAATAACGGTAAGAAAGGACCGGTTGGATTTCAGTTGATGATCGAAATGCCAATTTGAGGGCCATAGGAAGAGTATTCTACCTCATGCTGACCTATCAAATGCCAATTCCGGACCGGACCTGTAAAAACGCCCCGGAGCGGTGTGTTTTTCTTAAACCAACAAAAACATTCTGTAAACATATGGAGCACATCGAGGATGACCTATTACTGCTGGAACTACGTGAAGGCAGTGAAAGCGCACTGAATACGTTTTATAAGAGATACTCAAAGGATGTATATCTTCACGCGTACCGCAGGCTGCAAAACGCCGACGACGCAAAAGATGTGCAACAGGATGTCTTTGTCACTATCTGGCGTAAACGGTCTGACCTGGAGGATATCAGAAACTTCAGGAACTTCTTTGTAAAAGTTGCCATTAATCTTGCGCAGAATAAACTCGAAAAGAAACATACAGACATTATCAGGGAAAAAAAGTACATGATGGGTGGACCATTTATGGAAGACCCACGGCATGAAGACAGTTCAAAAATGGATGAACTCCTGGTCGCGATTGACACACATTTACCGCCAATACGTGCGGCGGCCATGAAGAAGGTCTATTTTGACCGGGAGAAACAACAAAAGGTCGCGAGCGAATTTGGCATCACGGTACCTATCTTAAGAGGCTGGATTGTCTCGTCAATTAAGATACTCCGCGAAAAGTTTAAAAAATAATCGCGCTCCTTCGTCAATTTCGAATTTTAGTTCTGTCTTTTAATTACACAACCATGGAAAATATGCCCTTGGAAATTGAGATCCTCATCATAGCAGAGATAGCGCAAACTATCACACCAGATGAGCAGAAGCGGCTGAATCAAATCAGAGATAGCGATCCTGCCGTCAGGCAATTCTCCGCAGAACTGTATCAATCACTCGGAGATGTGCAGACTGAAACCGAAGAACAAATGGATATCTCTGTGAAGAAAATAATTGCGCTTGCTGACGCACCACAAAGACGCAAAAGAAATATACTGGTGAAAGTCCGCTATATTCCTTTACTGCTGGCAACAGCAGCCTGTGTAGTGATTGCCGTAGTGATCTACGCAGTGATCAACATGAATGACAAAAAACAGGTACCTGTCTTCGCTGAACAGCAAACAGGGGAAGGTTATCTGTTTGATGGTGTTAAAAGAACAGCATTACAAAATAAAAAACTTACGCTCACCGGGGATGGCCATGTCTATCTTGACGGAGTGTTACAACAAATATCTACAGATAATAACAGCGTACAGCAGTTTGAAATCAATACCGGGAGAAAGAAAATTTTCTCCATTGAGTTGGCCGATGGAAGCTTCATCATTGCCAACGCAGGCTCCACTGTGAGAATACCCAGACAGTTCGACAGTAAGGAAAGAGCTGTCTTCATAAATGGGGAAGCCTATTGCACAATAGCACCCAAAGCCGGCCATCCATTCATTGTTAATTACCCAACAGGAAAGGTAGAGGTACTAGGTACTGAATTTAACATCAATACCTATGGATCGGAAAAGCCCAGCGTTGCTGTAGTTACAGGCAGCGTAAGAATGAACAACGAAGGAATAAGCAGACAGCTGAACAAAGGAGAAAAAGGTACATTTTCTAATGGTGGTTATGCCGTCAATACATTTGACGTAGAAGAAACCACCTCCTGGCAAAAGAACAAACTAGTATTCCAGAACGCCACTAAAAAGAATGTGGAAGACGCATTCGAAACTTTCTACGGGAAGAAGTTGTCTTTCGACAATTCCGTTCCTGATGGTCTGGGCAGGATCAATATTGTGCGGACAGACAGAGAAGAGGATTTCATCCTGCAGATTCCTTATCAACTCGACATCAGCGTCTCTAACGATGTATACTATGTCAAAATGAAATGATATTAGTTCCCATGATGTACATATTCACCTGATGAAAACGCTGTTTCCCTAGAAAGAGCTATCTAATTTGTAATGATTTTTCATCAACTCCATTGTCGCGTTAGCCTCAGATATTTAATATTTAGCTAGTAATCTCAGAGCTGGTAAGTTTCTTACCGGCTTTTTTTTGTTTGTCAGGCAGCCGTGCATTGCTGGAAGACCGCTCATTTTTTTGTAGGTTGCACAGCTTAAATAGCTGTTATGGAATATCTGACACCCGCTCAAGACGCACTGTTTGAGGAATTTAATTATACAGGATATCTGTTCTCTTCCGACAAGTCAAAGTTACAGCCAGCGGTGATCCATCACTTTCTTGATCATGATAGTTACTGGGCAAAGGGAATACCTCTTGATACAGTACTGACTTCCATCAAACATTCCATCTGTATAGGTATTTATGCCCCCAATGGTGAACAAGCCGGCTTTGGCCGCATGATCACAGACAGGGCCACCTATGGCTATCTGTGCGATATTTTCGTGCTGGAAGCACATCGCGGAAAAGGACTGTCCAAAGAACTGATGAAAGTCTTCTGCAGCCTGGCAGACCAGTTTGGTCTCAGAAGATTCACGTTAACGACCCAGACCGCTCATGATCTCTACAGGCAGACGGGATTCGAGGTATTCCCGCATCCTGAAAGGCTGATGAGCAGACCCGGTGTCGTCTATAAGCAGCATAGCTAAACGAACAGCTCATTCACGCTTACATCCACGGTTCGTATGCAGTAACGGTATATCCGGCCTCTTCCAGCAGCTCCAGGAGCTGCTGGAAGAGCTGTTCGTCCTTCTTCCCTCCTGTTATATGCAACCAGAAATGAGGTACCTTATCCGTCGTCTCTGTTTCTTCGCCGTCGTAATACTGTATCATCTTACGCTCGACCAGTTTGCTGGTGTTAAAAAGCAGCATACCATCTTTACCTAACGATCTCAGTAGCCGAAGGGGAACTGCCTGTTCTTCGACCCAATAGCCTTCTGAGCCGGGCGTCACCCCCTTTATAGTGACCGTCAGCGTACTGTCCTTAATCGCGAAAGGCCGGATGAGCGTCAGTGTGTCGTCGCTGCTGCCACGGGTACGCAGGTGTTCCTTCATTTCCTGACGGATCTGCTTGTTGAGTAACCGTTCCAGCTTCTGCAGGGATTGTGCTGAAGTCGTCTGCATGCCGGCACATGCGATCAGTAGCAAAAAGAGGCGGATAAACTGCTGTTTCATATTCATACAGGTAACAGGGTAAAAATGTAAAAATAGCAGCTGCAGGAGGATATACAATAGTCTTTTAGGGGCATTTCATATAGGCATGGTGACCGGTCGTCCCGGGTATCTTGATTTTGAATAAAAAACCTGTATTTTGTTTCACATATCACCCTTACTAATATATTCCACGATGAGAACATGCACTTGCCTGCTTTTGTTGAGCGTCCTACTGATTCACAGCGTCTTTATACAACAATCTGTCGCCCAGGAGGCCAAATTACCCACACAATGGACAAAGGAGGCGATGACATCAGTTGTGCCTTTCCCTGAATATCCCCGTCCGCAGCTGGAAAGGAAGGAATGGCTTTGCCTGAACGGCACGTGGGATTATATGGGAGGCAAACAGGTGGCCAGTGCCCTCCATCCTGTTAAGCCGGTTACTTTCAATGCACAGCCAGAGAAGATACGGGTGCCTTACTGTCCGGAGTCGGTGCTGTCAGGGATTGAGCGCAAACAGGAGATCAATATGTGGTATCGCCGGACGTTTGAGCTCCCCGCTGCCTGGAAAGGGAAGCAGGTACTTATGCACTTTGATGCGGTGGACCATGATGCGACACTATTTGTCAACGGAGAAAAAGCCGGATCACATGCCGGAGGCTATAGTTCCTTTCAGCTGAATATTACTCCCTTCCTGAAGGCAGGTACCAATACCCTGGTTGTCGCCGCGCATGATGCGAATGATGGCAGAACTCCTTCCGGAAAAAATGGTCCCCGTGGTGACTATACCTTTACGTCGGGGATCTGGCAAAGCGTATGGCTGGAACCCGTTAATGCGCATTACATTAAAAATATCCGGTTGTTACCTGACCTGGAGAACAGCCGGCTGGAAGTATTTGTAGATGCGGCTCCCGGACAGGTAACAGCTACCGCCACGGAAGGTAAAAAAGTCGTATCAGCAACGACAGGACGCGCCGGTACCAGGTTGTATATCCCCATAAAAGAACCCAACCTATGGTCTCCTGATGCGCCGTTCCTGTACGATCTGCAGATCACCCTGGCAGACAGCAAAGGACATATCACCGATGAGATCAGCAGTTATTTTGGCATGCGTGATATTAAGCTGGGGAAAGTGGATGGCGTCATCAGACCGCTACTCAACGGTCAGTTCGTCATGCAGGTAGGATTACTG
Source organism: Chitinophaga agri (assembly GCF_010093065.1). Lineage (NCBI taxonomy): Bacteria > Pseudomonadati > Bacteroidota > Chitinophagia > Chitinophagales > Chitinophagaceae > Chitinophaga > Chitinophaga agri. The sequence goes on from NZ_CP048113.1 coordinate 1,202,036, forward strand.
GACCAGGGTTATTGGCCGGACGGTATCCTGACAGCTCCGACAGAGGAAGCATTAAAATACGACATTGAATTTACCAAGAAGGCTGGCTTCAATTTAATCAGAAAACATATGAAGACTGAGCCCAAACGGTTTTATTACTGGGCGGATAAAGTCGGGCTGCTGGTATGGCAGGATATGCCCGCCATCTGGTACCAGCATGAAGATACCGCCAGGAACAGAAGCGTTTTCCGGAAAGAGCTGCATGAACTGATCGACGATCTTTACAACGCGCCTTCTATCATTACCTGGGTGCCTTTCAACGAAAACTGGGGCGCCTTCGATGTAAAAGAGATCACCGACTGGGTGAAGCAGCTCGATCCGTCAAGACTGGTCAACGGTAACTCCGGCTTTAACAATAACCCTGACTATCAGCAACCAGCCGGTGATCCCGGAAATGGTGATTTTGTAGACACGCATATTTACGTTGGTCCGTATGGGGCCTCAAAACCTGACGGGAAACGTGCTGCGTCATTGGGAGAGTTTGGTGGTGTAGGTTTGTTCGTACGGGGCCATATGTGGCCGGTAGAGAACAATGCGTATGCATATGAACCTACTAAAGACCGGCTAACGGACAGGTACATACTCCTGATGGACCAGGTGGAACAATTGATGAAATATCAGGGCCTGAGTATCGCGATATACACGCAAACGACTGATGTTGAACATGAGGTGAACGGTATACTCACGTATGACCGGGCTGTTGAAAAAATGGATATCAAACGGGTGCGGGCAGTGAATGAAGCAGTAATTAAAGCTGCAAAAGATACAGGTGTTTTTTCAGGTGGTTCCCGCTCCGTAAGCAATTGATGGATGACCGGACCGGGGTTTATATAAACGACAGAAGCAAAACGGGGTTCTGCCAGTTTACAACAAGGGTGATGTGAGAAGATGTTTTATGCCATTCGCATCACAAATGCAATTTCGTCATCTCCTGGTCCGGTAATCGCTTCATTTGGTTATAAATGTGATTGTGTCCTTGCGTTATTCGGCGCATAATATGCCAAAAAACAAAAAAGGATCACATCTTACGATATGATCCTTTTAATTTTGTGACCTCGTCTGGATTCAAACCAGAAACCTTCTGATCCGTAGTCAGATGCTCTATTCAGTTGAGCTACGAAGCCATTCCCTCGTTGGGATTGCAAAAGTAGCTAAAAATTTTAAACCTCCAAAAAAATATTCCTGTTCTGCAAAAAAACTGCGATATCCATTTATTTTAATCAGTTAATTAAACTGACTTACAATAACTTACACCTCAAAGAGAACTACTTTCGCGCTCCTCAGCAACCCCAAACCTACCTCTTTCCAGTGAAAAAGCAAGCAAACAGATCATTTAGCCTATTTTTCAATTGGATGAAATAAAAAGAGGGACAATCCGCTCCTTTCTGCAAAAGCCATTAATCCGACATCACAATATCAACATCTGCAGAATTTACACGCTTTCATAAAAATACGAAATGTCGTAACGAAGCCTCATTCATTTTATTAAACGACTAATTTATAATCAACATTTTAATTGTTTGGTGCTAAAATTGACTACTCTGATTTAATGTAAATGCGATACGGTTAATTCAAACGTTTTAAATGGCCCGTCGAATACCGCATTTGAGATTTACCAAATAAAATAAACATCAAATTACTAAACAATGTCACAGCAAAACAAGAAAGGAGAAGGCTTCGGAATGCCCTGGGAAGATATCTATGGATATGCGCAGGCAATAAAGAAAGGAAATACTGTCTGGATTTCCGGTCAACTTGGTCATAACGAAAAAGGAGAACTGGCGGAGGGAATGGATGCCCAGATGAACCAGACCTATGCGAATATCAAAGCGTTACTATCACGATTTGGGATGACAATGGATAATGTTGTGGAAGAGGTTATTTATACAATGGATATGGCCACCGCATTTGAAGCAAGAAAAAACTTTAAAACGGTATACTATACTGACCCTAAACTGGTAGCGAGTACTATGGTCGGAGTAACAGCGCTTGCCTTACCAGGACAATTGGTGGAAATTAAAATTATTGCAACTGAATAATATACTTGTTGCCATTGTACTATCGGGGACGTCTATTAATAGGATGATCAGCCATTCAATATTATAGCGAAATCTTATCAAATGGATGCTTAAGAATGGTTTGGATGTACAATCCGAGCCATTCTTATTTTGGAATGCTGCCGGGCAGACAACAAAAAGGACAAGATGAAATTCATCTTGTCCTTTCTTCGTGACCTCGTCTGGATTCAAACCAGAAACCTTCTGATCCGTAGTCAGATGCTCTATTCAGTTGAGCTACGAAGCCATTCCCGTTTTGGGATTGCAAAGATGCACAAAAAATTTAAACTTCCAAAAAGAGTTGATTTTTTTTGCGTGTAACCGTTATATGCAGTCTATATATTCAGATTACATCCACATATGCAGATACTTCCCCCTGTCTTTGTACACTATGTGCCGTCACAATCATCGGTATTCGTACTAACCAAGGTATAGCATCCCGGAAATTACAGCGGCTCCAGCGGCAGCGGCACGATGAAGGCTGGCTTAAACACGGGCGTTGGCTGCCGTGCGTGCCACACTTGCCCTTATGCTGCATGATATACCGGAAAAGGAATTTAATTTTAAGTTCAACAGGTCGGCTTCCTCATTAAGAGATCGCAGTTAATCACTGGAACAGCATCTGCGCTGATGGCGTGATAATGATCTGACAGTTACTGCAGACGGACTATATCAGGTGGGGATAAAAATAAAAAGATCGTCTCTTACGGGACGATCTTTTTATGTTGTGACCTCGTCTGGATTCAAACCAGAAACCTTCTGATCCGTAGTCAGATGCTCTATTCAGTTGAGCTACGAAGCCATTCCCGTTTGAGGGGCTGCAAAGATGCACAAAAAATTTAAACTTCCAAAAAGAGTTTTATTCCTGTTAGTACATGCATTAAATATCAGGCCATAGTTATGCTTACAACAGCTAACTTTTGCTATCATCAAGGTGCTACAACAACCACCTTTATATCACCTTCCATCTGAAAGCGTGTCGATAATATTACCATCCTCCATAAATATAATTCTGTCTGTACGGCTGGCAAAATCCTGATCGTGCGTGACAATTAACACTGTCTGTTTACGCTCACAGGCCAACTGCCTGAAAATATCAAAGACGATCTCACTGTTCTTCTTGTCGAGATTGCCCGTTGGCTCATCTCCCATAATAATACAGGGTTCATTAATGAGTGCCCTGGCTATAGCCACCCGCTGTTTTTCGCCACCCGACAGCTGATTGGCTTTTTTATTTGCCAGTTTGCCGATGTCAAGTAGTTGCAGCTTTTCCATTGCCTGGTGCGCTATTTGATCCTGGGCATATCTGTTAAGTTTCAGCCCGGGTAACATCACATTCTGTAACACACTAAATTCATTCAGCAGATAATGAAACTGGAATACAAATCCGATCTTTTCATTTCTTATCCGGGCTAGTTCAGGCTCCGACTTATTCTTCATGGATACATTATCTATGAACAATTCTCCGTCATAATCCGTGTCCATAGTTGACAGGATATATAGTAACGTTGACTTACCACAGCCAGACTTGCCGGTTACTGTTACAAATTCACCCTGACTAACAGACAGGTTAATGTCATTCAACACTTTGACATCAACCGGATCATGGAAGAACTTGTCAATGTGTCGTGTTTCAAGAATAGTCCCGCTCATGGTCATTTCCCTCGGATAATGACTACCGGATCTACTTCACTTGCCTTCCCTGACGGCTGCCAGCCGGCCAGATAGGTAGATATCAGCGAAAATGTAAAACCGATAAAATAAATGAAGGGATTGTAGCTTACCGGATATGTTCTCATCGTTGGCAAAGATGCAGTTCTGAAGGGCAGCTGATCTATACCCAACGATGCAAGAAAACCGGCAATCAGCCCAGCCAGTCCTCCTGCGACGCCAATACTCATCGCAATAAAAATGAATATCCGTTTTACATCGCGCCCTGCAAATCCGGTAGCTTTCAGAATAGCGATGGAGTCCATTTTCTCATATATCATCATATTAAGTATGTTAAAGATCCCAAATCCTGAAACTGTAAGCAGGGTTACCCCTACAGCATAGGATATCAGTGACCGGATAAAACTGCCGGTCTCGAACTCCGCATTTAACATCTTGAGATCCTGTGCACTGACGTTAAAAAGCCGGCTATATTCCCTTGCGATGCCAGGGGCCGCGGCAACAACCTTTATTCTGAGCTGAATATCGGTAATGTAGTTAGCCGTTTTACCAAGTAATTTCTGGGCGGTAGGCAGGGAAACAAAACTCTGTACTTTGTCAAAATCCCGGATACCGGACTGCCAGAGTGCCACTACCTTCAGTGAAAAACGCTCGCCCTCTGCTGTGGTAAGCTGCACCATATCTCCAATATCAACCAACAGACTTTCCGCAAGGGCTTTGCCAAGGATAATCGTGTTAGGCGATCTCCCGATCAGAGAGGGATCGCCTGCTACTACATAATCTTCAAAATGGAACAGCGAACTTTCGAGACCTTCATCAATACCACTCACAGTAGCTGTTATGTCGACTGCTCCCTGCCTGAAGAAGGCCTGGGTGAGTATTTTCGGTACGATACCTGTAACCCGATCATCACGACGCAGGGTCTCCATAATAGCAAGGCTGTTATAGATACCTGTTCTGCTACCTGTCGCCTTTATAGAATGAATAAAATGATGTCCTCCACGATAGGAAGGCGACATGGCTATTGGCTGAAGAGGCATGGGCCTTATCTCATTGTAGAGGCGGATATCAGGCGTACGGTTCAGAAAGAGACTATCCATCATTTCATTCAGTCCGCTCATGAATCCCAGCAGCGCGACGAACATCATGATGCTGAACGCTACGCCAATAGCGGCTACCAGCGTCTGCCGCCAACGTGCCAGCAGTAATGACCAGGCTATGCTGACAATAAGATTCATGGCGCAGGTTTTATTATAACATCATTGAAAGTCAACCCCCCAAGAATTTCGACCTTCTGATAATCCATCAGCCCCGTAACGACAGCTCTTCTTTTCATGTCAGCCGTCAGCACAGTATTACCATCCCTCAGGCATGCCCTCGGAATGGTGAGCGTCTGCGCCTTTTCCGCTACAATGATATTAGATTCACAGGTAAGATTAGGATATAGTATTGCCGGCGGGCGCAGGAACTGTGCTTCCACTGTAAACGTCTTCGATCTTTCGTGCATAAACGGGACCACCTTAGTGATCACGCCCTCAAATATCTGCCCTCTGTAACTATCCATAGAGATCAATACTTTCTGCCCGGTTTTTATACGGGCAATATCATATTCATCGACCTGTAGTTCCAGCAGGAAAGAGGCGGCATCACCAACGACGGCAACTGGCTGCTGCGTATTCACCATCTCCCCTTCTTCAACAAGCAAATCATATAATTTGCCATCATACTGGCTTCTGATGGTGTAATCATTCGCCACTGACCTTGATATCTCGAGATTCTTCAGCGCCTGCTTTTCTCTGAAGCCGATCTCACGCTGCAGTTCAGCATACTGCAGACATGCATTCTCATAGTTATTTTTTGAGGTTTTCCAGGTAAGCTCACGCTGTTCCAGTTCTGTCCGGCTCCCTATCTGCTGGTCCCACAGGCGTTGCTGACGCTGCATGCGCAGGGCGTCCTGATCCAGTTTATTTTTTGCTTCCTCTATATCTATACGTAATGCCTCCAGCTTGCGAAAATTAGCTGCATGCGCAGCGTTATCGGCGACAATATGCGCACTTTCCGCCTGTAAACGTGCTGTAACACCGGAGAGTTCAATGATCGGATCATCTTTACTGATAGTCATTCCTTCTTTTACCAAGCGTCTTTTCACGATACCATTCACACTGGAAAATACTTCATATTGATGATTGCTTTTTACATAACCGGATGCATATACAGACTCCGTGATTTTTTCAAGTACGGGTCTCACCTTCTCTTGTTTGCCATTGCACGCAGAGAGGGAAATTATACATATCATCAGGATTAAATGCTTCATAAAGGAGGGCATTTGATTACACAAACTATAACAGATATCATCCATCGGGCCCTTGCCCGTGACGTAGTCAAAAATACAACAGAACAACAGCGGGGAGAATGAGACTCATCACCGTGGATGATGATTGTCATTTCTTCCGGTGGGCACTGCTGTTATTTTTGAACTGGATTAAACAGTTATCAGGAAATATCCCAATATAATGTCGACTCCAAACAGAACCGGACATCTATCTTCCGCCCCCATCCGGCAATTGTATGACGAATTAACGTGTACCGAAACCGGCTTGTCCTCCCCCGAAGCGGGACGCCGGCTTGGTCAGCAACGCGGCCTGGCAAAGCATGAGACCCGTTTGCAACGGGAACTCCGATTACTTTTCCGGCAATTCTTCAATCCGCTGGTCTTCCTGCTGGTGGTAGCGGTTGTGTTGTCTGCGCTGTTGGGAGCGTCTTCTGATACCTATATTATCCTGTTTATACTATTAATTTCCGGTTTATTAGGTTTCTGGCAGGAAGCCAATGCAGGCAGGGCATTTGATCAGCTGAAAAAAATCATAGCAACCAGACACAATGTGTTACGGGATGGAAAAGCGATAAGTGTTGACACCGCAGGAATAGTAACCGGCGATATATTTTCCTGCTTCTATTTGTCTACACTATTACAGCTGAATGGGTCAAACGTTGGTTTTTCATCTGGCAGCGACGTAGACACTAACCTGGCTGTGTGCTTTTCAGTATGTCTGAAGTGGCATGGATGTCTTGATTAAGGTGATGCTGATAGCTGTCCTGTCTTCCAAGTAGCCGACCACTCAGCAGTAACCAGATAAATGGCTGCTGGCGTCCCTATAAAACTAAATCTGTATAACTGCCTGTTAAATGATGAAAATCAACATTGCCGGTGATGGCCCTCATTTAATATTACCGGCCAACGACCGTTATTTGAAGAAAAGTTCTATATGGCAAAAGAGACCGTTCCACCGCATCCACAGGAAATCCTCTCTCCTGCTAATTCAAAGATATCATCAGGCGAATAAACCTACAGTTATGGGCTATCAAATACGCGCAGGTATGTTCGTACTATTTTTACCAGTACTGCTAACAGCCAGTGTCCCTCCCTGCTATAAAAAAAGTATGACGCATCATTCGCAGGCTGCACTTACGTCACTGGTCAACATCCCTGTACTCTGTTATCACAACATTGATACAGCCCAGGACAAAGAAGACATTTACCATATCTCTGCCGCTCATTTTGAGCAACAGGTAAAAGCATTGCATGACAGTGGTTATCATGCAATACTACCGGATGAACTATATGATCACTTTAAAAAGGGATTATCACTTCCGGAAAAAACATTCATGTTCACATTCGATGATACACATAGCACTCATTTCACCGTGGCGGCCCCTGTTCTGGAAAAATATGGATTCAGAGGTACCTTCTTCATCATGACGGTATGTATTGGAAAGAAGCACTACCTGACAGCTCAACAGATCAGTGCTCTATCGCGACGGGGGCATACCATCGGCTGCCACAGCTATGATCATCTTCCGGTAGCTTCACTTACCGGTGAACAATGGAATGAACAACTGGACAAGCCGCTGAAAAAACTTACGATTATAACCGGTACAGCTGTCTGGTATTATGCCTATCCTTTCGGAACATGGAATGATCAGGCTATTACAGCACTCAAAAAACGGGGATTAAGAGCGGCGTTCCAGTTGTCAAACGGGGAAAGTACAAGTGAGCCAATGTTTACGATAAGGCGTATGCTTGTGTCAGGTAATTGGACGGCGCCAATGCTGCTTAAAAAGATACGGACATCGCCGGGAAGGCCCTGATATTATGAGATTGTTACGAATAATTAGTCAACTCCTTTAAAATAATGTGTTATGAAAAAGATACTCTTATCATTTGAAGGCACCGGATATTCAGAAGGTGCATTTGAGTTCGCCAGAAGAATAAATGAAGATGAACCGGTTCTGCTGACCGGCGTATTCCTTCCGCAGGTCGATTTCGCCAGTACGTGGAGTTATGCGTATGGAGGCGGCAGTATGTATATTCCATTGATGGAAAGTGTGGATGCTGAACTGGTGGGCAGTAACATTAATAAATTCAAAGCAGCCTGCATACGATATGGTATCGAGCACCGGGTACATACCGATTTCAGTTCATTCGCACTACCGGAGCTACAGAGAGAAACACGCTTTGCAGACCTGATGATATTGGGAGGAGAGCGCTTTTACGATAATCTCGGTACTGAATCTCCCAACGAGTACCTACGCGATATACTACATGATTCAGAATGCCCTGTCGTGGTAGCCCCTGAGAAGTTCAGCTATCCGGAAAGCGTTGTGCTTGCTTACGATGGCAGCAGTTCTTCCGTCCGTGCAATCAAAAACTTCGCCTATTTGTTCCCTGAACTGTGCAAGGTACCGGTTACCCTGGTGTATGCAGCCAGCAGATCCGGCAAAAGTATTCCCGACGAAGATTATATCAAGGAACTGGCTGCGCGACATTTCAGTGACCTGGTATTCTATGAGCTGGAAGCTGATCCAAAGGAATACTTCCCCACATGGCTGGCAGATCAGGATAGCCCCATACTTGTCAGTGGTGCCTTCGGACGCTCCGGTTTCTCCCAGATCTTCAGTCGTAGCTTTGCTGCCGACGTGATAGCCGAACACCAGTTCCCGGTATTCATATCACACAGATGATGCGATAAATGGGAAAAGCTGGATATCAGATCATCTAAATAAATATCTATGATACCGTCAACAATGCTGGCGATGGTACTGGAAGCCCCGGGCACCCCCCTCCAGCTGAGGGAGGTGCCGGTACCTGTCCCGGGCGACAACCAGGTGCTGATCAGGATAATAGCCTGTGGTGTATGCAGGACAGATCTACATATTATGGATGGAGACCTGCGTTCTCCCAAACTTCCGTTGATCCCGGGACATGAGATTGTGGGGGTGATCGTCGCCTCGGGCAGAGATGCCGGCCACTTTAAAGCGGGTGATCTGGCCGGAGTTCCCTGGCTGGCATTTACGTGCGGTCAATGCAGGTATTGCAGAAAGGGACAGGAGAATCTTTGTGAAAATGCCCTTTTTACGGGCTATACGGTCAATGGAGGATATGCAGAGTATGTAACAGCCCATGCCCAATATTGCTTCCGTATTCCGCCTGTTTATGCCGCTCCTGAGGGAGCGCCGCTATTGTGTGCAGGACTCATCGGATACCGGTCATGGCGAATGATCGACCCTATGGCGCAGTATATTGGTTTATACGGATTTGGGGCAGCTGCGCATATACTTACGCAGATCGCCCGATATGCCCATAAGCAGATCTATGCATTCACCCGCAAAGACGATATCGGGGGACAGGAATTTTCCCTGCAGCTTGGGACTATATGGGCCGGGAGTTCTGATCAGCAACCACCTGTCAAACTGGACGCCGCTATCATATTCGCACCTGACGGGCGCCTGGTACCTGCCGCACTTTCATCACTCGACAAAGGCGGGCAGCTCGTCTGTGCAGGTATACATATGAGTGATATTCCTTCTTTCCCGTATCAACTGTTATGGGAAGAAAGGTCTGTCAGATCTGTGGCAAATCTGACCAGAGAGGACGGAGAATTATTCTTTGATATTGCTGCGAAAGCTACTATTCAGACCACTATAGAGCGTTTCAAGCTATCGCAGGCGAATGAAGCATTAGAACGTTTACGTAGCGGCCTTATCAAAGGTGCGGCTGTACTGGTACCCGATGCGCAATATCAGATGCTGTAATGCCGGGACCGGCAGCACGATCATATACCAGCGTTCCCGTGTCCATGCCGGTGTAGGGCTGCCCGCCATGTTCCCGGGTTACGCCGTGGGATCAATGCAATACATGCCGCGATAAGCAAAAAAGCGCCGGGTAATATAAACCCTGGCTGCAGCCGCACCAGCACTATCAGAAAAACAATGGCTCCAGCCAATCCGATCTTCTGAGCGACGCCGGGCATACACAGTAATAGCCCTATCATTAACTGACAGGCAGCGGTGGCCAGTAAGGACTCAGTCATATACTTCCCCCAGAAAAAATTTACCATATCGGTATACAGATTACGGGCGCCTGTGCCATTATCGATGATATACCATTGCTGCACGGACAATACTGAAATGGCATTTAACAGTGCGGCAGCAATGAATAAAACGGAAAGAATTACCCTGCCTCTCTGTGGTCTCATCACGCAGATCACAAAGAGCACCAGCCCTATAAACGCTGATATCATATATAGGATCGAACCGTTCATGGCTATGGATTTAAATGAAACAATCAGCTTACACTTCAAAGCTAGGTACCCGCCGTTTCACCAGCGATAACCCCCGTTACCAGTTGTTGCATTTGTTATCAAACAAAAGAATGACAACGGTCATTTCATGGTGTTAATCTGTATGCGTTAATGCGGCAATTTATCCCTGAAGAAACCGTACGTCCAGGTACCGGCAACAGCACTTAACAATACAACCAGCACAATCATAAATCCCGTACCGATCTGCGCAAATAAAGGGCCGGGACATGCTCCGGTAAGCGCCCATCCCAACCCGAAAATGAGCCCTCCATAGATCTGACCTTTATTGAACTTCTTAGGATGAAAGACGATTTCTTCGCCATGAATTGTCCTGATATTATATTTTTTAATCAGCCAGACTGCTGCCATCCCAACGATCACTGCTGACCCGATCACACCGTACATATGGAAGCTTTGTAAGCGGAACATCTCCTGTATGCGGAACCAGCTGATAATCTCTGCCTTGACAAACACAATACCGAAAACGATGCCTACCGCCAGGTATTTAAAATTATGCCACCATGGATGTTGCTTGGCTGATTCATTGATACAGATAGTATCTAGTGACCGTACTTCAAAATCTGTGTCTTTATGCTGATCTGTAACAGCTTGCTGTACTCTTTCCATTGTTTTGTAGTAACGTTGATTATAAATGAAGTATTAACGGCAGGATCAGATTGGACATGATAAATCCTCCGGCCATAAACATCACTGTAGCTACAAGTGAAGGCCATTGCAGGTCGCTTAATCCCATTATTGCATGTCCGGAAGTACATCCACCTGCGTACCGCGCTCCGAAACCGACCAGGAAGCCACCACCGACGAGCATGATCACTCCCCTCAAGGTCAACAGGCTATGCCATGAAAACAGTTCCTGCGGTAGTAGTGTACTGTGATCGGTGATGCCGTAACCTGCCAGCTCGCTGGCTAGTGCAGGGGCAACTGTTATTGGCCCCTGGGCAGGGAAAAGGTGTCCTACTATGACGGCTCCCACCAGGATGCCAGCTACGAAGAACATATTCCAGACTTCTTTTTTCCAGTTATACTGAAAGAACGGAATACCTGCCGGAAAACAGGCAGCGCAGGCATGACGGAGGTTTGCAGATATTCCGAAATGTTTATTACCAAGTAACAGTAGTGCCGGTACAATGAGACCAATAAGTGGTCCTGCCACATACCATGGCCATGGGTCATATATTAGTTGATGCATGTTGATTGATTTCAGCATAAAATTATCACGACGTCAGTAAGTATTCAGTGACTAATATCAATGCGTAATAATGAAACGGTATTCAGCTGCTTTGCCGGTAGCCAAACGGTTCCACTACCAGGGAAACTGAATTGAGAGGCCCTCCGTTATGGAGGGCTTTACAATAGATGTTAATTAATTCACCACAGGATTTTGTGCCTGTATCCATTTATTCATTCCTCCCGAAAAGTTCAGTATGTTCTTATATCCTTTCCGGGCGAGGAGAGAATAGGCGATGGCAGCACGATCTCCGCCCTGACAGTGTATCACTACTGTTCTGTCTTTGCTGATCAAATGGCTATGCTCAGGTAACGTGCCGATAAACAGGTGTTGGGCCCCTTTGATATGACCGGCTTTATATTCAGCTTCTCCACGCAGGTCTACCAACTGTATGGCATCATGCTGATAGAGCTGCTTAAATTCGTCGATCGAAATAACCGTTCCTTTTTCCAGTGTACCACCTGTGTCCTGCCAGACTTTCACATCGGGAATATACCCGTATATATTATCCAGACCGATGCGCATCAGTTTGCGCGTGATCTCGTCCAGCTCAGCAGGGTCTGCCAATAGTACAAATGGAGTACTGTAATCAAGGAACCATCCGGCCCATGTATTAAAGGAGTTGTTATGCTGAATATTGATACTTCCGGGAATATATCCGGCAGCAAAATCAGTTTTATCACGGGTATCGATCAGTTTATACCCATTATCAAGAGCAGTCTGCAGTTCGGTTGAACCGAGTGGCTTTAATACCGGTACATGTGTCAGCAAAGGCCGGTCTGTTTTATTGAGCTTTTTCATCATCGCGAAATACCTGGGCGGTTCCGGCTGATCCGCGAGCAGGTACTGCACAAAACCCTGCTCATCATCCTCATAACCGAAGGCCCAGTTCCGCTCCAGTTCATAACCCGTTGTCGTAGACGGTACAGACCCCAGCGCTTTACCACAGGCAGAACCTGCGCCATGCCCGGGCCATACCTGTATATAGGGCGGCAACGCACGAAATTTTTTAAGAGAGGCAAACATCTGGTGGGCACCGGGTTCCTGTGTACCTTTAATGCCTGCAGCTTTTTCAAGGAGATCCGGCCGGCCGATATCGCCCACAAATACAAAATCACCAGTGAACAACATAACGGGGCGATCTGTGGCAGGTTTATCTGTCAGCAGGAAGCTGATACTCTCGGGCGTATGTCCCGGCGTGTGTAATACCCGGAACTCAAGGTTACCCAGGGTTATCACACTGCCCTCCTTTACACCTACATGATCAAATGCATATTGCCAGTCAGGACCACCCTCGTCAGATAAATACATTTTTGCCCCGGTAAGTACTGCCAGTTCCCGGGAGCCGGTCAGAAAATCTGCATGTATATGCGTCTCCAGGATATGTGTGATCTGCATGTTCTGCTGAGCGGCGATCTCCAGATAGGTATCTACGTCTCTCTTAGGGTCGATCACGGCAGCCACGCCTGCTGCCTGACATCCTATAAAGTAGCTGCCCTGTGCCAGGCTCTTATCGTAAATGTGTTGAAAATACATCGTTTGCTGGTTTGGTTAATACAAAGATGTATTAAAACAGCCGCGCTGTCAGTGACAACAGTCACAAAGGCGTTACATCAGGATCTTATCCATTCAAATGAATTCCGGTGGATAACGATCCAGCCATTTTTCTCCATTTTTTTCATTAATCTGCTTACCACCTCTCTGGATGTATTGAGATCACTGGCTATCTCCTGGTGTGTAAGCTTGATATGACGTCCTAATTTTTTTACCTGCCCCTCAATGTAAAATTCCAAGCGTTCATCCATATTTTTAAATGCGATCGCATTGATGGTGTTCAGTAATTCATCATAGCGGGCCCTCCAGGTCCTGATGACGAAATAATGCCAGCTTTTGTATTTACCAAGCCATTCGTCCATGTAAGAAAGCGGAATGGTCAATACCACCACATCTGTCAGCGCCTTCGCCATTACCTGGCTACTCTCCTGACGGAACGCACATAACATAGATACAGCACAGGCCTGCCCGGGTTCAATGTCATATATAAAGAACTCATTGCCCTGATCGTCTTCCTGATACAGTTTAACGATCCCGTCGAGTATCAGCATAGTTGACCGGATGACCTGCCCTTTTCTCAGCATGGTGGTACCGGCGGAAAAACTGCGTATATCACCATGCTTTTCCATTTCTTCGTAAAGCGCTTCTTCCAGATCCGGGAATAACTGGCGGATGGAGTAGATTTTTTCCATTGGATCAAATTACAACATTAACGTCAACATGTCGAGTTTGGTCAGAAAGGCCGGCTCTTCACTTTGAACCAGATAGCATTACCGACCGCCCTTCAATAAGACGGCAGAATTACAAATATAAGTAATACTTTAAAGTGACTTTAGTCACACAGTGAATGTGACTACATCCAGCCAACTTGCCTGAAGAACAACTCAAAATCTATTTTAAAGGCGGCCAGATCGAAATTCCGGATTTTTCTAACGTGCTGGATTGTGTCAATAGCATATAAAATATCTCTTGCCAGCAGTGCGCTGATATCGTCCACCCTACGGTATTCATTATAATTTAACAGCTGTCCGTAGGACAAACTTTTGCTATGGCGATCTACGGAATTTGCAATATAGATGTATTGCACATCATGAACCTCTGCAGGTCGGGATGTTTCCTGCCTGACAGCATGAACAAGCTTACCTGCTTTACAAACCAGGCCGATATATAATATAGATAAACCAGGGCCATAGTTCCTGTTTTTAAAGAACTGATGTATTAACGGATGAATGAATGAGAGCAGACCGAACTTGTCCGATATATCAATGGAAAGTTCCTGTGTTAAATAGATTAACATAAAACAGCATTTAGAAAGTCTGTCTGAGCTAAAGCGAGATGACTGATCCAGTGCATTCAAAATAAAGGCAACGCCGGCATGAATAGGGTTTGCTATCGTTACAACATCTCCTGGCTCCATTATCCTCACTTTAAAACAATTGCCAGTTTCGAACGCATGTTATGCCGATAAAATGGTTGCAATAAAACCGGGTGAAATGGTTTGTGTCTTATTTCCGTAACAGGCATTTTGCAGGTATGATCGAGAGCGGTTCATGTGAGTTGGCGCATTGAACTAATGATAAAACTCAGCTGGTGGTAACATACTGTGTCCGACCTGCCATATAAGTTGCAAAAAGCCGAGTCGAGCAATGAAAACAAAGATAATAAATAAGGAGGAATATGAAAATATCTGCCTGCAATTATCAGCCGGGTGAAGGGGCTCTTATGGACGTCGTTCGGTAGCAATGCCAGTTGTGGAAGCTGGTTTCTTCAGGATATCATTATTTACCATATAAGCCACAATATGTAAGCTACAGCGGGAAGAATAACTTACAGATGATTACCATCACTGCTGATAGAGATCCTGCTCACCGCTTGATATGTTGATGCCAATTATGGACCCGCTCCCTTAGTACGCAAACAGGTCGGGTTAGTGAAAAGCTGTCCTACACCAAACCATATTACATATTAATTATAAAATGGTCAGATGTGTAAAAATATAGTTTACCATCCGGTATAAATAGGTTTCACCCGGCGCTGATTAATTTCATCGCTGTCGATGACAATCGTTCTTCTTCTTTCCGGGATTGAAAAGGAACTTTAGGCATGTTCTGGATATTAATGATAACGCTACCCTTGTTACTACTGATAAGCTGGTTCTTATTTGCGCCGGTAACATGCTGTATAGACACGCGCATCCCGGTTATGTCGGTGTGTTGGGCAGGTATTGGTACGGCCGACGTTTGGTACAGCAAAGGCAAATGGTGGCTGGGCGTGAGGATATTGCTCATCCGGAAACAATGGCCCCTTGAATCAATCATTACATCAGCTACCCGTAAAAGGAATACCTCGCCTACGCGCGCGAAAGGAGCAAGAACAAAGAAGAGAATCACTGCGGGGAAGACGCTGTCACTCATCCGGACATTTCAAGTGATGCAGTGTCAACTGGCGATTGACAGCAATGACGTTGTGTTGAACGCATGGATGTATGGGCTCAATTTTCTACCTGATATGCGAAAGCATCTCTACGTTAATTTTCAGGATATTAATTTCTTTACGATAACGATCCGCAACAAAGTATGGCGACTGGTATATGCCTGGTTCAAGTAATTAAATCATCACACGCTAAATCAAATTTTATGTCAGTTAATCTCGAAGAAACAGCTAAGCAACTAATTGATTTTCTGAAAATGGAAACAAAGACCGAAACTATTGTCGGGCAGGCATTCCAACTGGGAGAATTCACCTGTGTTCCGGTAGTCAGACTTGGAATGGGACTGGGGTATGGAGGCGGAGAAGGACAGGGCGACATCTCCGGTAAAGGTAAGGGAGAAGGCACAGGTACCGGATCCGGCGCTACCGGTGGGATGGGCATATCTCCTATCGGATTTCTCGTAACCCGCGGAGATCAGATCTCCTTTATCCCCACACATACAAGCAGAGGACTGGGCGCAGCCTTTGAAAAAGTGCCTGATTTGCTGGAAAAAATGCTTGAAAAGAAAAATGGTAAAGCCACCGTATCTTAAACTCATCCACTGTGGCCATGTAACGTGTCAAGCCCTCTTGTTTGAACAACCAGAAACCGGATAAGCAGTATTCACTGCACTATCCGGTTTCATTATATTAATGCAGGCGTATACCTGTCTAAAAGAAAAACATCTCACACCTGTGCAACACAGACTTTACAACCATCTTTCCTCAGACCAGCTCCGGTATACAACGCATGATGCTGCCGGGAACTATACCTGAATACTGTTATTCCCTTTAACTTACTGCGCCATGCATTCATGTAAATATCGTCGATCGCTTCGCGTGAAGTACCCTGTGGCAGATTGATCGTTTTCGAAACCGCATTGTCCGTGTATTGCTGAAATACTGCCTGGTGTTTCAAATGCCACGCGGGATCAATTTCCAAGGCAGTCTTGAAAAGTCGCCGGACCTCATCAGGTAAGACGGATGACGAACCTGCTACGCCCGATTCGAGTATAGGGCCAATCACTTCAGGAATGTCGAGATGATGTTTTTCAATATAAGTGAGAAAGTGCGTGTTCACAGAGGTAAGTTCCATATCATCTGCAACCTGCCTATGCCGGAAGGCCAGTGCGAATAACGGTTCAATAGAGGAAGATACGCCTGCTATCAGTGAAATGGAACCTGTGGGCGCGATGCTCACCATTGTAGCGTTACGCATCGGTTTACCGGGGTGGAATATACTCTGTGACCAGTTGGGGAATGTACCTCTCTCTGCCGCCAGTTCAGCAGAAGTGTCATAACAGACGCGCTGAAAGAACCCCATCAATTTATGCGCTAATGTGATGGCCGCATCATCATCATATGGAATCTCCAGCATAAGTAACAAATCAGCCCACCCCATTACACCAAGTCCAATTTTACGGTTCCCTTTTACCATAGTAGTAATTTCCGGGAAAAGGTGGTCACTGACCTCAATCACATCATCCAGGAACCTCGTAGCCACCTTTATGGTCTTCTCCAGACTATCCCAATCAATACCATCACCACCTTTCCTGCCGGTCACAAATCTCGTGAGGTTAACAGAGGCCAGGTTACACGCCTCATATGGTAATAAGGGCACTTCTCCACAGGGATTTGTCGCTTCTATTCTTCCCAGTCCGGGCGTAGGATTGGCGGAATTAATAGTATCGAGGAATATCAATCCGGGGTCGCCTGTAGACCAGGCTGCGTAAATGATCTCATCCCATAACTGTTGAGCAGAAATGGCTTTTACCACCTTTCCGGTGACAGGGTGCTTTAACTGCCAGGCAGCGTTCCTTTCCACTGCCATCATAAATTCATCTGTTACACCTACAGAGATATTGAAGCCGGACAACTGCCCTTCTGTTATTTTGGATGAAACAAACGTCTGGATATCCGGATGATCGACATTAAGGATACCCATATTTGCGCCCCTCCTTCTTCCTCCCTGGCGGATATTCTCTGTAGCAGCATTGAATATTCTCATAAATGAAACCGGACCGGAAGCGATCCCCCCATGACTACTGACATAATCATTCTCCGGTCTCACATGCGAGAAGTTAAAACCGGTACCGCCGCCACTTTGCTGTATCAGCGCCGTTTGCCTGAGTGTACTAAAGATACCGTCGATACTGTCTGGCACCGGCAAAACGAAACAGGCACTCAATTGACCGACCGGCGTACCTGCATTCATCAATGTAGGGCTGTTAGGCAAAAAATGCAGCTGGCTCAATGCATCAAAAAAGATCTCCTGCCATTTAATGACAGCAGCTTCGCCCCCCCAATGCACCTCTGCACCAGCAACAGCTTTTGCTACCCGCAGGAGCATATCTACTGGTGTTTCCATCACCAGCCCCTTTTCATTTCTGGCGAGGTATCTTTGTTGTAGCACCCTGATGGCGTTTTCAGTGAGTTGGATGTCCATCTTTTTTACTGAAAGTTCCCTATTCCGCATCAGAATAACGGTGATAGCCGTCACCTGTTAACTGGTATTATGTCATCAAATGCAGATATGATTACTGATGAGCGCTATATATTTCAGCACGCAAAAAAACTACTGTTTATCTGTTTATTCGTCACAGGGTTTAGCTTCACGCTGTATGTCCAGCAGGATTTGCCGGAAGTAACAGTGCGGGCAAGAAATTATATGTATCTCAAATCAATGGATCAGAGCGCAGCTCAGCCGGTACAGTTACTTCGCCGACAGATGGCTGCCTACGACGTGAAAGAATCGGAGATCTACCAGGATGATTACGATACGTATGCTATCACTTTTTATCTTCCACGTGGCTATATTCTTGCGGTATATGATTCTACCGGGCAACTGATCAGCACTGCGGAAAAGTTTAAAAATGTAGCCCTTCCTCACGCCGTAACAGCGGCAGTGTCAGAGCGATACCCAAACTGGGGGATCACTAATGACACCTATATAGTCAATTACAAGGATGGGAAAGAAGCACATATCATTTATAAGCTCATTCTGCAAAATGGAAATAAACGCCTGCGCGTGAAATTAGATGAGAAAGGAGACTTTAAAGATTGATGACCGAATACAGGGGAAACATCAGAGACGGCGATGCTGCATCGACAATACCAGCAATGGATATGATCGCATGATTGACCGTCTCACGCTGATCGACGATGCCAATCGCCGGCATCGTTGATCAGCCATATTTGCCCGAAAGAATCTATTCACGTTATTTATGGCAACCTCTTACTTCATCAAATTATGCAGCTATGGAAGGTGAGGGCGTATTATAATCGATCTCCCGGTAAGCCTCGAACAGCTTATATAGTAACGAAGCTACAAATGCCCAAGCACACGCTCCATCGATGCTCTCACTTCTGACGCGAAATTGGTTAGATTGGGATCATATATTCTCTCTACCATCTCTTCAGGATTCACAACAGATACTTCCACTTTACCATCCGTATGCTCCTGCACCACGATGTTACAGGGAAGGAATACACCCACTTTATCGTTGAGCAGTAACGCTTTATGAGCGTAATCAGGATTACACGCACCAAGAATGATATAATTTCTGAAAATGACGTTGATCTTTTTACGGAATGTTTCTTTCAGGTCAATTGAGGTAATGACACCGAATCCCTCCTTCTTCAGCTCATCAGTTACTTTTCCAATAGTCTCCGTAAAGTTCAGATGTACTGTTTTGCTAAGATGATACATAACACGTGTTTTAATATTTGACTGTTAAACGTCCGCAACAGGTATAATCAGCATTCTTCTGCATCAGTAATAATGGTCACTCCTTCCTTTTCCGGTTTTCCAGCTATAATGTAATCCGTAGTGATCAGTTTTCTTCAAATATCGGCCGATTCTATATTCGGCGAAATGAGTGTAATCATCGGAGGCGTTGATGTCTGTCATCTGAAAAATGAGGTTATAGTTCTACATTCAGGTTATGTTATTTTTAGCTGAACAGGTCCTATTACTTGAGGCTGTTTAATAGCAACATACATCATCTTAAATCAGCTACTGTGGGATCAGATAATCATAGCGGGAAAGATTTGCGGCAACCACCCGTTCCTCCAGGCACTAATCTGGGCTGGTTATTGTTTCTGACGGGGCTACTACTTTTTCCTGTCATGCTGAGTCACTCCGGCAGATACATGCAGGAAATAAGCTGGGCAGAATTTGAAAACAGGATCCTGGGACGGGGTGCTGTAGCGAAAATGATTGTGGTCAACCAGGACTATGTTAAAATATATCTGAAGTCTTCCTTTAAAAACGATACGGCATTCGCCGCTGTATTCCATCCGGTATCTGGCAATGAACCTAATAAGGGGCCCCATTACATGATGACAATTGGTTCTATAGAAAGCTTCGAACGTAGGTTGGACGCGGCAGAGCAAAAACTTATTCCGGGAGAGATCATCCCTGTCACTTATGAAAGAACGAAAGCGGGTCTGTGGAACCTTGCAGGCTGGATATTACCTACTATTTTATTGCTTTTGCTCGGCCGGTATTTTCTCAGGGCCCAGGGCCGGGGCAATCAGTCAATGTTTAACTTCGGAAGATCTACCGCCACGCTGATCGAAAAGGAAGATACACATAACATTACGTTCGATGATGTGGCCGGACTTGATGAAGCAGAGCTGGAAGTAAAGGAAATAGTTGATTTTCTTAAGAATCCCGGAACTTTCACCAGACTGGGTGCCAAAATTCCAAAGGGCGTGATGCTTGTTGGTCCACCGGGTACAGGTAAGACGTTACTTGCAAGAGCTGTAGCGGGAGAGGCACAGGTACCATTTTTCACCATTTCCGGGTCCGAGTTTGTAGAGATGTTTGTTGGAGTCGGTGCCTCCCGTGTGCGTGACCTATTTAAAAATGCGAAGGAAAAAGCGCCCTGTATCATCTTTATAGATGAAATAGATGCAATTGGCAGATCAAGGAGCCGGAATGCCTTCTTTACGGGCGCTAATGATGAGAGAGAAAGCACCCTTAACCAGTTGCTGACAGAAATGGATGGATTTGAGACAAATGCTGGCGTCATCGTACTTGCTGCCACTAACCGGGCAGACATGTTAGACCCCGCTCTGTTGCGGCCAGGACGTTTTGACAGGCACATTTACCTGGAGCTGCCTAACCTGAAGGAACGGGAGGCTATATTCACCGTGCATATGCGGCCACTGGTACTGGATAAAACTGTAGACAAGCATTTTCTTGCCGCCCAGACACCTGGCTTTTCCGGTGCAGATATTGCCAACATATGTAACGAAGCAGCGCTGATCGCTGCACGTGGGAAAAAAGCACAGATAGGTACTACTGACTTCCTCGAGGCAATTGACCGTATCGTAGCAGGTCTGGAAAAGAAAAGTAAGATCATCTCCCTGCAGGAAAAAAAGATCATTGCTTTTCACGAAGCAGGACATGCACTGACAAGCTGGTTATTGCCAAATGTGGATCCGCTGATAAAAGTATCTATTATTCCCAGAGGCAAATCACTGGGAGCCGCATGGTATCTTCCTGCAGAGAAAAGCTTACAGACCAGAGCCACTTTCCTGGAGCAACTTTGTGCCACATTAGGCGGCAGGGCCGCAGAAGCGTTGGTCTTCTCCGATATATCTTCCGGGGCATTAGACGACCTCGAAAAAGTAACCAAGGCAGCTTATATGATGGTGGCGTACTATGGTTTCAACGAGAAAATCGGCAACATCAGTTTCTATGATTCTTCTGGTCAAAAGGACACAGGATTCCAAAAGCCGTATAGTGAATCAACAGCCAGGGTGATCGATGAAGAAGTGCGGAAACTGGTAGACGGCGCTTATCAGAAAACCAGTGCGTTATTATCAGAACACAGGGAACAACTTACCGCAATAGCTGAATTGTTATTAAAAAAGGAAACTATTTATAAGGAGGACCTGGAACATATCCTTGGCAGCAGAGAGGAGTCAGAAAAAAGTATGTCGAGGGCTGTTTAAACGAATAAATTCGCTGTAAATCGGAAAGCCAAAAGAACAATCGTAACTAGCGTAAACACAAAGAGATTATTTCTTTCGAAATAATCTCTTTATTCTGTGACCTCGTCTGGATTCAAACCAGAAACCTTCTGATCCGTAGTCAGATGCTCTATTCAGTTGAGCTACGAAGCCATTCCCGTTTGGGGATTGCAAAGATGCACAAAAAATTCTAACTACCAAAAATATTCTGTAAAATAAGTGTGTATTATCCTTACTGGGATATATTTATGCTCAAACCCCTACCAGCCAGGTACTTCGGGAGGCACTTTAATGCATAAACGATAGACGTAACTTTTACTAATCCTGATAATCTGCGATCGCAAAAAGCAGTTTACATGATAACGTACCAGGAGATTGTAATCGGGTACTGCAGGCAATAAAAAAAGGAACTACAGCAGTAGTTCCCCTTTTTTGTGACCTCGTCTGGATTCAAACCAGAAACCTTCTGATCCGTAGTCAGATGCTCTATTCAGTTGAGCTACGAAGCCATTCCCGTTATTGGGATTGCAAAGGTAGGATTATTTTCATATCTACCAAATTTTTGAAATACTTTTTTTATTACATCCATAAAGGACAGGTTCCGTAAATTTACCGCCCGTCGTTAACCGGCGGGATCTATTATTTAAACAGTAGCAAGTGAAGATACAACTCTGGAGCATAGGAAAGGAAAATGACCCATATATCAGGGACGGCATCGCCATCTTTCAAAAGCGTCTCCAACATTATGTGGATTTTGATCTGAAGCTGATTCCGACAGTAAAACAGGCCGCCAGCCTTTCCATTCCTGAACTGAAGAAAGCAGAGGGCAAGATGATACTGGATATGCTACAGCCGCAGGATTACCTGGTGGCGCTGGATGAATATGGGAAAATGCAGACGACCATACAGCTGGCCGATTTCCTGCAGCAAAGGGCGAATGCCGCTACTCGTCAGGTGATCTTTCTGATCGGAGGAGCGTTTGGTCTGGACAGTGCGGTACTGGACAGGGCACAGCTAAAACTTTCGCTCTCTCCCCTCACCTTTCCCCACCAGCTGGTCCGGCTGATCATGACGGAACAGCTTTACCGGGCATATACTGTTCTGAACCGAGAGAAATATCATCATCAGTAAAAAATTAGTATAATTACAACCGGATTAAATTAACTGTTTAGAATGGAACTGACACTCAGCATATCAATAATTGTGATCACCTGCCTGATTTCTATCCCGGCTTTTAACAATGGGAAGATGGTCGATGACCTAAGTATGTGGCCTTACATGGTGAAAGAAAGGAATCAGTATTACCGCTTTATTACCTCGGGATTTGTACATGCAGATTTCATGCACCTGGGTTTTAACATGTTAACCCTGTATTTCTTTGGTAGTGCCATAGAAAATGCGTTTGATTTATTATTCGGGAGTAAACTATATTTTCTGTTTTTTTACGTACTGGCGCTGATACTGTCAGATACGCCCACGTTTATAAAGCACAGGAATCATTCCTACTACCGCACGATCGGTGCTTCAGGCGCGGTGTCCGCCGTTGTGTTTGCGGCGATCCTTTTCGACCCATGGAATAATATCTACGTATACTTCATCCCTGTACCAGCAATTGTATATGGTGTATTATACCTTGGCTATACGATTTATATGTCCCGTAGTGAGAACAGGGATGGGATCAATCATGATGCGCATCTCTGGGGAGCCGTTGTTGGTATTTTGTTTCCGATAGTCTATAAACCAGAGATAGCAAGCTATTTTCTTGAGGCGCTACTGGCAGGGCCCGGAAGAAGATAGCGACTTCTTCCCTTTCCGGTTTGTTTTTTGTAAGGGCAATGGCGGACAATATGCGCCATTACTGCAAAACAAGCCACACATATGAAGCTAGACACAGCTAAAATCTTACAGAAAAGGAAAAAACAGATTCTCGAACTGTGGATGAAGAATCAATTAGTGGATTTTTCTCTACGGGAAGACCTCATGTCGAACGATGAACTGTCGGTACAGTCAGAAGAACTTGTAGACGTTTTACTACAGGCTTTAAGCAGTGGTAACCTCGATGACATACAATCCAGCTCGCTGGAACCTGTCTATGAGGTATTAGAAGGTATATCTATTTCCAGGGCTAAACAAGGTTACTCTCCCAGGGAAACAGGAACGTTTGTATTCAGCCTTAAAGACGCACTCTTGTCTATTCTGCAGCAGGAGATCAAAAATGACCCGGTTCAGCTATTGGAGGAGAGCCTGAAAGTCAGCAAACTTGTTGACAGTCTTGGCATCATAACATTTGAAACCTTTATCAAGGGAAGGGAGGAAGTTATACTTCGTCAGACAGATGAAATAACTGAGATTTCCACCCCTGTTATACGTGTATGGGATGGTATCGTAGCCATGCCTATCATCGGCACACTTGACAGCGCCCGCACACAGGTCGTTATGGAAAGTTTGCTGCAGGAGATCGTAGAAACCTCCAGTGGTATAGCGATCCTGGATATTTCCGGTGTACCAGCTGTCGACTCACTGGTTGCCCAGCACCTTATCAAAACCGTCAGCGCCACCCGCCTCATGGGTGCAGAGTGTATTATCAGCGGTATCCGTCCTGAAATTGCGCAAACGGTCGTTCACCTCGGCATTGATCTTTCCGGTATCATCACTAAAGCTTCGTTGGCAAGCGCTTTAAGGCATGCCTATGCACTTATGCAGCTGGAAGTTAAAAAAGTAGTCGTTAAGTAAAAGAAGTGATTAATGGATAAAATACCGATTCTTAAAATTGGGCATTTCCTGATGGTGGCTATTCAGGTGGATCTGTATGACCGGCTGGCGCTCAACCTGGAAGCAGACCTCGTACAGGCAGTCAGCAAGACCGGCGCCCGAGGAGTGTTAATAGATATATCAGCTGTATCCATTGTAGACTCTTTCATGGGAAGAATACTCGGTAATATAGCTGGTATGAGCAAAATACTGGATGCAGATACGGTCATCGTTGGTATGCAGCCTGCTGTTGCTATCACACTGGTTGAGCTGGGACTCCCGCTGAAAGGCGTCCAAACGGCACTGAATGTAGAAAAGGGAATGGAATTGCTCCAACAGAAAATAAAAATCACAGAAGAAGAAGAACCAGAGGAATGATAGTACTATCCAGCGATAATATGCGCATTGCGAAAGAGTTGGATATGGTCGTTTTCAGGAACAGATTAAAGGAATTTGCCGTTAAAATAGGCATGGGCCTTGTCAATCAAACTAAACTGATCACTGCCGCCAGCGAACTTTCCAGAAATATGCTCCGGTACGCCGGAGAAGGTACTGTCCTCATTGAAATAGTTAACGGCCAACGTCAGAATGGTGTCCGTGTCACCTTTTCAGATAAAGGCCCTGGCATTCCGGATATAGATCAGGCCATGAAAGATGGCTTCTCTACCGGCAAAAGTCTGGGACTGGGATTACCAGGTGCAAGGCGCCTGGTGAATGAATTTGACATTAAAAGTACGGTGGGTAAAGGAACTACCATTACGATCACTAAATGGAAGAATGGATAACCGGACGGCAAATCAGTTTTAATATAGAGGACAGAAGTTATCTGGCCCTGTTAAAACGTGAAATACACCGTCTTTCTGTACAGTGCGGCCTGACTGAAAAAAGAGTAGCTGAGATAGATATTGTGATAGCTGAAATAGGGTCTAATATTATTAAACACGCAGGTAGTGGAGAGGTACTGGTCATGCTGACCGATCAACCACAACCGGCTATTGAAATTATAGCCCTTGACAGTGGTCCGGGTATCTCTGACCTCGCGAGAATGATGCAGGATGGTATATCCACATCCAAAACACTTGGACATGGACTGGGTGCCATAAAACGACTGTCAGATTTTCTTCAGATATATTCTGTTAAAGGCTGGGGAACTATACTGCTATGCAGATTTTATCTCAGGCCTGCGGAACAATATCCTCCTAAGCCGGGCCCGGAAATAAGAACACTGCTCCTCGCCAAACCTGGTGAAAGAGCTTGTGGAGACGGCTATTTTATCAACGCCGACAAAACAGGTATCCGCATGTTCCTTGGGGACGGGCTCGGACATGGCATAGAAGCTAATAAAGCCGTAAGTGCCGCTATCAGTTCTTTCAGGTATTGCATGCTGTCTGATCAGGGGGATATTTTAAGACAGATGCATGAAGATGTCAAACGTACACGCGGACTGGTGGGTTCTATCGCTGTTTATAATAACCGGCTCAGACACTGGCGCCTCTGCGGTGTGGGTAATATACATACCCGTTTATGGACAGCTGCTGTATCCAAAACATTCCTCCCCTATAACGGCATCATCGGTCATAACCTGCCCCGTACTATCAATGAACAGGTAGCAGAGCATGCTGAGGGAAAAGAGCAGATCCTGATCATGTGTTCCGACGGTATCAAAACGCGATGGGAAATGACGCGTTATCCCGGAATTTTCAGATACGACATGTCTATACTGGCAACAGCCATTTACAAGGACAATGCTCGTAAAACAGATGATATGTCAGTAGTAATTGTTAAAATAAAATAAGGACAATGCAGGAAATAACCCGGATCACGCTCGAAACTGACATGGACCTGGTGCTGGTGCACAAGCGTACAATGAAGCTGGGAGAACTTGCAGGCCTGTCTCTGGCATCTCAGACCACATTCGCAACAGCCGCTTCTGAAGTGGCCAGGCACGTGATTGAATATGGCCACAATGCCGTATTGCTGCTCGGAGTAAAGGCAGACATCAAAGATCCGGAGAAATTCCTCGTAGCAAGAATACTGGACCGTAATATCAATCTGACTGAAAAGATCAATGAGAGCATGGTATATGCCAAGAGACTGGTGGACCTGTTCACACTGGAACAAACGAATAAAGGCATTGAGATCACCCTTCAATTCCGGATACCAGGCGTACAGAAGATCATTAGCAGCCGTATTGAACAGTGGATCTCCGCCTTCAGTGTTGAGCAACCTCTTTCTCCGTATGATGAGATCAAACGAAAGAACAGACAGCTGCAGGAGCTGGCGGAAAAGCTGAAAGAAAGCGAGACGCAATACCGGGAAGTCACCAACGCATTACCGCTGGTGATCTTTTCAATCAATGAGGAAGGTGAGTTACTGTATGCCAACAGCTGGCTTAGATCCTTTACAGGCTACGATCTCCATCAGTTGAATGAAAACAAATGGCGGCCCGTCATCAGAGATGAGGAATTCATTGCTGCCTGGGAATACTGGTGGCAGCATCAGCACGCACCTTTCAAAAGAGAAATGGAACTACGGAATCAACAGACCGGTGATTTCATCTGGCATCTGATCTCAGTTACACCTGTCATGAAAGATAACGGTGAGATCATTTACTGGACAGGTTCTATGGTAGATATCCATGCGCAGAAGGTAATGGAACGGACGCTGCGGGATAACAAGGAACTGAAGGAAATGAAACTCCTGCTCGAAGAAAAAGTGAAAGAACTAAACAGGAGTAATCAGGAACTGGAGCAGTTCGCCTATGCCGCGTCGCATGACCTGCAGGAGCCGTTACGGAAGATCGTTTACTATAGTGACTATCTGAATAAGCACTACGCCGAGGAGATCGATGAAAGAGGTAAACTTTATTTTGGTAACATGATGAGCGCCAGCCAGCGCATGACACAGCTGATCCACGACCTGTTGAACTTCTCCCGTATTTACAGAGAGAATCTGCACCTGGTCAAAACAGATCTGAACCTGCTCGCAACAGAAGCGATGAATGATCTGGATATGGCCATTAAAGCCAAACAGGCGCATGTCGAAGTAGGCGATTTACCTGTGATGGCAGTGTATCCAATGCAGATGCGGCAGCTATTCCAGAACCTGATTTCGAATGCGATCAAGTTTTCAGACGAACACAGATCACCACTGATCAAGGTATATGCCCTGGAAAACAGTCAGCACACACAATTGATCTTTGAAGACAATGGTGTCGGCTTTGAAGAGAGATACCTTGATAAGATGTTCAGTCTGTTTCAGCGGCTGCACTCACGGGAAAAGTATGCCGGCACTGGAATAGGGCTCGCAATGTGTAAGAAGATCGCCGACCTGCATAATGGTAGTATTACTGCCAGCAGCAGTCCGGGACAAGGAGCAAAATTTATATTGACACTGCCGCCCGTTGCATAAGCCGGCAGGAATATTTGGTTTTATTTAAAGAAAGAATTTATCAGTTATGGATAATACTGTAAAGATATTACTGGCAGATGACGATCTTGAGGACCGTTTCATAATGCAGGATGCCTTTAACGCGATAAATCTGCCGGAGGTACCACTACTGGTGGAAGATGGAGAAAAAGTGCTGGAGTATCTTTCGGAAACACACCGGAACGAAGGCCAGTTGCCTTCGCTGATAGTACTTGATCTCAACATGCCACGATTAAGTGGCACACAAACACTGCGTGAGTTGAAGAGCCTTGACGCCTATAAACATATACCGGTTATTATCTTCTCCTCTTCACTGAACGTGATCGAGATGCATGAATGTAAACAATTAGGGGCTTTATCTTATATGGTGAAACCTTTTACCTATGAAGAGTATCTGTTGTCCGCCCAGCATTTTTATGACTTCTGTCTGAAGAAGCATTCATTTCCTGAGTTCAACAGTCTTATAAATAACTTTAAATGAAGTGGGGGCTTATAAGGCCTCCCACTCTATTGTCAGCTGATCTTTTGTGTGTTGTGTAACCTTAAACCTGTCGTCTATCCTCAATCCTACGATCCATACCACCCTTTTGGAAGACTCAAGTACCCATATATTTTCCTTCTGCGGAACAGACAATTTCTGATCTATAAAAAATCTGCTCAGCTTCTTCTTTTTACGCATACCCAACGGGTAAAAGTAATCACCCTGTCTCCATCTGCGCAGCAGTAACGGATATTGCAATGATGCTTTGTCCAGACAGGCAATAGCAGCTGATGCAGGTATAGGTGTTTGCTCTTTCCTGACAACAGTCCTCAGTCTTAATATGCCGTTGGCGGTTGCCACTACACTCCTATCCTTTTCTATTACAATAACTGCCGCTTCCGTTTCCACGAGGGGTGTAATGAGTAACCACTGTCTATCCCGGATAATGCGGTGTGTAGCGGTTTCTACTATTTTCCCGGAAGTGCTGTCCAGCAGCTCCAGTACCTGCGGAAGCTGGGGAGGTGTGCAACCATACTTGCGGAATATTTCCCAGGCGACCGTCTGCATCGGAATAGTCTTCTGTAATTTCAGTACAGGTACCATGTACATATTCCCTTTCTGTTCAACCAGTCTTCTGACATGTTTTTCCAGGGCCTGCTGGTAGAGCACTTCTGCTTCCCGGAAACGTGCTATGCTGGCGGCAATATTGGGCACCGTGCCAGGATTAGCCTCCTGCATGACGGGGATCACCTTATGACGGAAGAAATTGCGTGTATATTTGGTGGTAAGGTTGGAACTGTCTTCTACATAGCTGATGCCGTTTTCCTGTGCATATGCCAGCAGGTCTTCCTTCTGCGCAAACAGCAGGGGACGGATTATTTTACCCTGAGCAGGCAGGATGCCATGCAGGCCGGAGATACCGGTGCCTTTGCTGAGATTCATCAGTAAAGTCTCCACACTATCCTGCATATGATGTGCTGTAACGATAAAGCTATATCCTGCTTTTGTCCTGGTCTCTTCCAGCCACTCATAACGCAGTTCCCTGGCGGCCACCTGGATGGATACACGTTTGGATTCGGTGTAGGTCAGCGTATCAAAGCGTATATGATGAAAGGGTACCTGGAGGACATCTGCAAGGGTCTTCACAAATGATTCATCACGTACGGATTCTGCTTCGCGCAGCTGAAAATTACAATGTGCGATAGCGAAGCGGAAGCCGGCGGCTTTAAAGAGATGGGCCATTACCACAGAGTCCAGCCCCCCGCTGACAGCGAGTAGCAAAGACTGGTCAGGTGCGAACAGCTGCTCTTTTTCTATAAAAATTTTAAATCCTGTCAGTAAATCCATTTGCTGGTAGTTAAATTAAATCAGATCATCCAATGCCGCCTGTAATTCGTTGTACGCGTGCCTGTCATTGGCTTCTTTTGCCATCTGCATTCCCTTTTCGTAGACAGCAATGGCTTCCGTGGGAAGACCGGCTCTTTCCAGCAGGCGCCCCAGCTGATAGTAGGAGCCCACATAGCCTGGCTCGTGGGCTAGCAACTCCTCAAACAGCTGTCTGGCGCCAGTATCATCACCTAGTTTTATGTACTCAAGTGCAAGCGCATGCTTAAGAAAGCTGTCATTGGGGCTGCTTTTAAGAAATTCCTTTATCCTGGCTATTCTATCCATTATTTAAATATATTTGCTCATACCGCTTTAAAAAATAAAACAGTTTAGGCCATGAAGATTTTAGTTTGTATCAGTAAAACTCCGGACACGACTGCAAAAATAGCTTTCACAGACAACAACACGAAATTCAATGAAGCGGGTGTACAATTCATCATTAACCCCTACGATGAATGGTATGCCCTGGTTCGTGCCCTTGAACTGAAAGAAACGCTGGGAGCAACCGTTCATCTTGTAACCGTTGGCGGCGCAGATACGGAGCCGATTATCCGTAAAGCCCTGGCACTGGGCGGCGATGAAGCATTCCGTATCAATACAGATAACCAGGACAGTTTTTATATTGCCTCACAGATAGCGGAACACGCCCGTAAACAGGGTTATGATCTGATCTTTACCGGTAAGGAAACCATCGACTACAATGGCGCAGCTATCGGCGGAATGGTAGCTGAACTGCTGGACCTTCCCTTTGTATCTATTGCTGCAAAATTCGAGCTAAATGGAACGGAGGCGACTATTCACCGTGAAATAGAAGGTGGAGAAGAAATCGTAAAGGTGGCATTACCAGTAGTGGTCTCCTGCCAGAAAGGTATGGCGGAACAACGCATACCGGGCATGCGTGGTATCATGGCTGCCCGTACAAAACCACTGGCTGTTGTAGAACCTGTCGCTGTGGAGGCGTTAACTACCTACACAAGCTTCGAACTACCACCAGCAAAAGCAGGTGTGAAACTTATCAGTCCGGACAATGTAGCGGAACTGGTAAAACTGCTGCATGAGGAAGCAAAAGTGATCTGATCATTTTTAGCAGATGCAGTCTTCCCTATTTTTTTAGTACTTAAATTCTACGTCAAACATGTCAGTTTTAATATTCGCAGATCAGGCTCACGGTAAGATAAAGAAAGTAGCATTTGAAGCAGTTCAATATGGTGCCAGGGTTGCACAACAACTGGGCGTAAGCGCTACAGCGCTGGTATTGGGCGAGGCAGACAGTGCGGAGCTGGAAGCATTGGGCAATTACGGTGCTGCCAAAGTGCTGCATGTCCCAGATGCCAGGCTGAATGAGGTGGAAGGCACCGTGTTTACCAGGATCATTGCTGACGCTGCCGCACAGGAAGCAGCGCAGGTTGTTATCTTCCCACACAATTTTGATGGCAAAGCAGTTGCTCCACGTGTTGCCGCCAGACTTAAAGCTGGTTTTGTCTCAGGAGCTGTTTCCCTACCAGATACCAGTAATGGTTTCGTAGTAAAAAAGAGCGTATTTTCCGGCAAAGCATTTGCCAATGTCAATATAACGTCAGCCAGTAAAGTGATCGCTATCATGCCAAACACTTTTGCACTGGAACAGACCGATGCGAAGGCCGCTGTTACCGCCTTCTCCCCCGCTATCAACGATGCCGATTTCAAAGTGAAGGTGACCAGTGTGGAAACCGTTAGCGGAGAGATCCCATTAACGGAAGCAGAGATCGTGGTAAGCGGAGGAAGAGGACTGAAGGGCCCCGAGAACTGGGGACTGGTAGAAGATCTGGCAAAGGAACTCGGTGCAGCTACAGCATGTTCCCGCCCGGTGGCTGATACCGGCTGGCGCCCGCATCACGAACACGTGGGCCAGACGGGCCTGACCGTACGTCCGAACCTGTATATTGCTATCGGAATTTCAGGCGCTATTCAGCACCTGGCAGGTGTGAATGGTAGTAAAGTGATCGTAGTCATTAATAAAGACCCTGAAGCACCGTTTTTTAAAGCGGCAGATTATGGCATCGTTGGGGATGCCTTCGAGGTGGTTCCTAAACTGACGGCGGCCATAAAAGCAGCGAAATAAGGAAGTGCCAGGCGCACGAACTTATTATCTGTTTTTTAGATAAGGAATATTTTTTCTAACTTCACGGTCTTATAAAATATTCAGCGACAACGCAGGACAGATATGAGAAAAATAGAACTGGAAATAGTTGCTTTATCGCACAGTATAACGCAAACGCATTCATACGCCGTAGTTTTGGGAGAAGTGAACGGTTTGCGACGTCTGCCTATTGTAATAGGCGGGTTTGAAGCCCAGGCGATTGCTGTGGCGTTAGAAAAAATGCAACCCAGCCGCCCGTTAACACACGATCTGATGAAAAACTTTATGAATGCGTTTAATATTGAGCTTCATGAAGTAGTCATCAGCAACCTGCAGGAAGGAATTTTCTACTCTAAATTGATCTGTTACAGTAACGACGAAACGATAGAGATAGACTCCCGTACTTCTGACGCCCTGGCGCTGGCTGTACGATTTGGCTGTCCGATTTTCACTTACGAAAACATTCTCAATAGTGCAGGTATCCTGCTTGATGACCCTGCCGGCAAGAAAAGTGGTGTAAAACCGGTTACACCGACTATCTCTGAACACGAAAAAGGTGCGGAAGATGATCTGAAAGTATTGAACCTGGAAGAGCTCACCCAGCTGCTGCAGGAAGTGTTGGAACAGGAAGATTATATCCGTGCGATCGCCATTCGTGACGAGATCAATAGTCGCAAGAGCATCTGATAATCAATTTGACAGATTTTATTATTCATAATTTATTCCATAAACCATAGTTCACCGCTATGGTTTATGGTTTTTTATATCATGATCGTCTTCCCAAACTGCAAAATTAACCTTGGTCTGCATGTCGTAAGTAAAAGAGCGGACGGGTTCCATGAACTGGAAACAGTATTTTACCCGCTTCCCCTTACAGATGCACTGGAAGTGATCAGTCCGGGAAAACTGGCATTTACTACCTCTGGGATTGCAGTGCCTGGTGACAGTGCTGATAATCTTTGTTTGAAGGCCTGGCGCCTGCTGAAGCAGGATTTCCCGGAGATACCTGAGGTGAACATCCATCTGCACAAGCACATTCCCATAGGCGCAGGTCTCGGTGGAGGCTCTGCTGATGCAGCGTTTATGTTACAGCTACTGAATAACCGTTTCCAGCTGGAGCTGACTAAAGACCAGCTGATCAGCTATGCGGCTATCCTGGGGAGCGACTGTCCTTTCTTTATAGAGAACAAGGCTGTTTATGCCACCGGCAGAGGAGAGATCATGACCCCTATAGACCTGGACCTCTCTGGCTGGAGCTTTGTACTGGTATACCCAGGTGTACATATTAATACCGGCTGGGCGTTTGGAAAAATCACGCCTAAAGCACCTGTGTTATCTTTACGGGAGAGCATCATGCAACCGGTTGAGACCTGGCGGGAAACTGTTTCCAACGACTTCGAAGCGGCTGTATTCCCTGCACATCCGGAACTGGCACTCATTAAAGAAAAACTATATACCGCAGGGGCCGTCTATGCATCTATGAGCGGTAGTGGATCTGCCTTTGTTGGTATCTTCCCTAAAAATAAGGTGGGTGCGCTTTCTTTCGATGAGACATATAAGGTATATTTTCTGTGACGTCTTTACGCCTGCTTCTCCCCTATAGTAATTGTTGACACCCCTATAAAGCCAATTTAGATGAGGGGGCATCATCACCTGTCATATATTGATCCTGTTGTTTAATGCCCGTCACTGACAGCTATTCAGATACCTGAACTGTGTTCCCCTTCCCTACACTTACGTCCGTCACCTGTATATTATTTTATCACATCTTCATGCGTCCTGCGAGACTCGCTGACACGATACCTTTCATTCATTAATTATAATATAAAAAGAAAGGCGCCCCGGAATAACCGGGACGCCTTTGCCTATTGTACTTTACACTTCTTATCTGATAGCGGTTACTTCACCTTTCACAACATTCACAGCTCCACCAAGCACCTTCTTGTAAGACAGCATCCAGACATAGGTGCCATTTTCCACGAGCGCGCCTTTATAGCGACCATCCCATCCGTTCTTCTGATCTTTACTCAGGAAGATCAGCTCACCCCAACGGTTGTAGATACGTAAGTCGTAGTCATACATCGGGCCACGAACGATCGGCTTGAAGACGTCGTTATGTCCGTCACCGTTAGGCGTAAAGCCTGTCGGGAATTGTGGTTTAGGTTCACATGCCTGGTAACGTACTACGATCTGGTCTGACATAGAGCCACAATCATTGGATACAGTTACCGTGTATGTACCCGGAGTAGTTACCTTGTAAGTCAGGGATGTAGAGCCATCCTGCCAACGAACCTGGTTACCAGATCCTGGGTTTACTTTCAGTGTCAGATCTTCGCCGATACACAGCAGGGTGTCACGACCCAGATCGAATGCAGGAATACCAGCCACAGTTACATTTACACTATCCATGGTTATTCTTGAACAGAATCTGTCCATAACAGACACGATGTATTTACCAGCGCCAGTGATCTCTTTCACCGGATTCGTATCACCGTCATTCCAGAGGTAAGAGATCGCATCAGGGTGAGTAGCGTCAACCACTACACGACCACCATTACAGAACTCTCTGTCTGGTCCGAGGTCAATATCCAGATCAGGTCTTTGTGTGACGGTCACTTTATCAGTTACCACGCAACCATCGCGGGTTACAGTCACAGTATAATCACCTGGTCTTGATACAACAATTGAATTGGTTGTTTCACCATTGCTCCATAAGATGGAACCACCATCAGGATCAACTGTCAGCAGGGCAGTTTCGTTCGGACAGATCTCCATGTCGTCAGTCAGGACAACCGCAGGAGGCGTACCTACGAGTACTACTGCTTCCGCGTGTGTTGTACAACCATTTACAGTCACATCCACACTATAAGTACCGGTAGTATTTACAGTAATAGAAGCGGTGGTAGCACCGGTTGACCATACATAGCTGCCACCTTCCACGTAAGCGTTCAGCGTTAAGTTTTCACCCTGACAGATGGCAGTGTCACGGATGTTAACTACCGGCGGCATATTTACGATCACCTTCACAGAGTCTGTGGTAGCACAGATACCGTTGGTAACAGTTGCATAGTAAGTACCGGCAGTGTTTACATTAATGGTCTGGGTGGTAGCACCGGTAGACCAGCGGATTGGATAAGCAGCGTTAGCAGCACCGGCATCGAGGGTCACAGTACTACCCTGACAGATAGTTACATCGTTACCCAGTTCTACATCCGGTTTAGGCACATACTGCAGATCATATGTTACAGGATCAGATACACAGCCCGTTACACCATCTGTTACGGTGAAGGTAGCCTGAGTAGCACCATTCAGATCAAACACGTTGCTGCTCTGAGTCAGCGGTGCAGGAACTGCGGTAGCCGGAACTACGCTCACGAGGGTGAATTTAGGTCTGCTTACTTTATTCAGTAACAGGACCGCGAATTTGGTATTGTTTGAACAGTTGGCAGGCATGTTAGGATCCAGGGCCGGTTTCGGACAAGGATTAACGGTGATTGTCTGCACACGTTCTATTGCCTGGTTACCACATGCGTCGGAGATAGTCCATCTTCTGGTGATGGTATAACCATTACACAGATCTACAGTGAACGGATCCTGGACCATTGTTGCCTTCTTAGGGAAGGTAGCGTCACAGTTGTCACGTGCGTAGAGGGTAGCCGCAGCAGGGATAGCATCACTACAGCTCAATGTTACGCTTGCCGGAGCAGGATCGATCACTGGTCTGGTTGTATCCGTTATGGTGATTACCTGACGGATAACAGTAGTGTTGTTACATGCATCTTTAGCAGTCCAGGTACGGATCAGGCGGTAGTTGCTTGCGCAGGCGCCCTGTATGTTCTCGCGTATCTGGGTGTAACCGATCTTCACAGTGCTGCAATTGTCGGTAGCTCTCAGGTTAGTCGGAGGAGCAGGAACCGCGTCACAGCTTACGGTGGTATCGGCAGGAGGTGCTATTACGAACACCGGCCTTGTAGTATCCTGTACAGTGATCACCTGCTGCATTACGTTAGTGTTACCGCAGTTATCAGTAGCTGTCCAGGTACGTGTTAATCTGTAGCTGCTTGTGCAGGAAGAAGACAGGTTATCTCTTCTCTCTGTCACTCTCACCGCTACGGTTGAAGTACAGTTGTCTGTAGCTGTTATAGTTTCAACAGACGGTACCTTATCACAATCAACAGTCAGTGATGGAGGTACAGACATGGAGAATCTAGGCTTGATAGTATCCTGAACAGTGATTGTCTGCGTCAGTACGGTTTTATTACCGCAAAGGTCAGTAGCTGTCCAGGTACGGATGATCTGGTAGTTGTCTGTACACTTGCTACCGGAGATATTCCTACGGGTATCAACCGGGATCACAACGATAGCACCAGGAGTACAGTTGTCAGTAGCGGACAATGTGTCGCCTGCAGGTACTTTATCACAATCAACAGTGATGTTGGTTGGAGCAGTCACCGTGAATACAGGAGGCGTCATGTCTCTTACAGTGATCACCTGTCTCAGGGTATCGCTGGCGTTACCACATCCATCAACTGCCACCCATTTACGGATCAGCTGATAGTTGCTTGCACATGCACCTGGCTGGTCTACTCTCACCTCGATCGGAGTGATCGTCATTGTGCCGTTACAAGCGTCGTTTGCAGTCAGGTTTACTGCAGCAGGCACCTGGTCACATTCTACAGTGATGTTAGCCGGAGCAGTACCTGTGAATACAGGAGCCGTTCTGTCAACAACTGTGATAGTTTGCTGTGCCTGAGTAGTCAGACCACAACGGTCAGTAGCTGTCCATGTACGCATGATCGTGAAGGTACAAGCGTCAACAGTTACAGTTACATCGTTATGAGAGATGCTCAGTGGCTCATTGTCGTAAGGAGCATGGCTGAACACCGGAGTTCCGAAACGCTGGGTGTAGTCAGTACCCTGTGCGCAATCCACAGTCAGCGGACCAGGCACGGATATAACCACCGGAGGAATGTTCATCAGGGTCAGCATTACTGCGTTGCTGATGTTACCGGTACAAGCACCGGACATTACCACACGTCTATACCAGGTATTACGGGTGATCATCGGAGGAGTGAATGTTGCATTGGTACCACCTACGGTTACGTTGGCGAAACCAGTAGTTGCATTCGTGGTACTTACCTGCCACTGATAAGTGAAGGTCCCGTTACCACCAGTCAGGGTACCGCCCTGCAGCATTCCAGGAGTTTCATTTGCACACAGCAGCTGATCAGCGGTGATGGTGTTACCCAGGATTGCAGCCTGGTTAACCAGTACAACGTCATCAGGAGTTGATGTACAGGTTCCGTTTGTAATTGTCCAGCGCAGGGTTACTGTCTGACCGGAAGCAACTCTTACGGTTGTAGAAGGATTATTTGGATCAATGATCGTTGCAGTACCGCTTACGATAGTCCACATACCTCTTGCAGTAGCAGGAGAAGGAACGTTAGCAGACATAATGAACATATCATCATCACAATGAGTCTGATTAGGACCAGCATCCGCGTTAGACGGCATTGCATAGTTAGTCAGTCTCACGGTATCTGTCGTTGAACATAGACCGTTAGTAATGGTCCATACCGCGTCGACTACTACACCGGCAGGTACGTTAATTACCGCGCTACGGTTAGTACTGTCGGCAACCGGGAAGGAAGCACCTGTACCGGTAACGGTGACCAGGCTCCATTTACCAGTGCCTACGGATGGCGCCTGGGCGGACATTACGAAACCAGCGTCATTACAATGTGTCAGATCTCCACCGGCGTTAGCAGGCGCAGGAGCCACAAAGTTGGTCAGTCTCACAGTGTCTCTTGTTACGCAGACACCGTTAGAGATGGTCCATACCGCATCTACTGTTACGCCAGCAGGTACGTTGATCACTGCATTACGGTTAGCACTGTCAGCAACCGCGAAAGATGCACCGGTACCAGTAACGGACACCAGGCTCCATTTGCCCGCTCCTACAGAGGCAACGTTAGCAGCCATTCTGAAGGCAGGTGTGTTACACTGTGCCTGGTCAGGACCGGCAGCAGCAGTAGTTGGCATGATAAAGTTGGTCAGTCTTACAGTATCGCTTGTTACGCAGACACCGTTAGAGATGGTCCATACCGCATCAACCGTTACACCAGCAGGTACATTAATGACTGCACTACGGTTAGTGCTGTCAGCCACTGCGAAGGAAGCGCCCGTACCGATTACAGGTATCAGGCTCCATTTACCAGTACCTACAGAAGCTGCATTAGCATTCATCGTGAAGGCAGGTGTATTACACTGTGCCTGGTTAGAACCGGCAGCAGCAGTAGTTGGCATTACGAAGTTGGTCAGTGATACAGTGTCTCTGGTTTCACATACACCATTGGTGATGATCCACACAGCCTGTGCTGTTACACCTGCAGGAACATTAAATACTGCAGATGGATTAGTACTGTCAGCTACTGCGAACGAAGCAGTAGTACCAGGTACCAGGTTCCATTTACCAGTACCTACGGAGGCATTGTTAGCCTTCATAGTAAAGGCAGGTGTGTTACACTGTGCCTGGTCAGGGCCAGCAGCGGCAGCAGCCGGCATAACTCTGTTTACCAGTACTACTTCATCAGAAGTGATACACACGCCGTTAGAGATGGTCCATGTTGCTGTTACTGTCACACCCGCAGGTACGTTGATCACAGCATTAGGATTGGTACTGTCGGCAACCGCGAAGGAAGCAGTGGTACCAGGAGTCAGGCTCCATTTACCTGTACCTACAGAGGCAGCGTTAGCAGCCATCAGGAAGCGAGGATCGTTACAGTGTTCCTGATCAGGACCAGCAGCAGCATCTGTTGGCATCACATCGTTAGTCAGACGTACTGTGTCAGCAGTCGGACAGGTACCGTTAGTGATAGTCCAGATAGCCGTTACAGTAGTACCTACAGGAACATTGATCAGTGCACTTGGGTTATTTTCATCACCCGCATTGATCGAACCAGGAGAACCAGCCGCCAGTGTCCAGGTACCGGTAGCACCAGGAACATCCGGAGCGTTCGCTCCCATATAGAATGTTGAGATATTACATTCACGCTGATCAGCACCAGCAGCAGCAGGAGCTGGTGTCAGGTAGTTGGTCAGCTCAACCTCATCATAATTAGAACATGTTCCGTTGGTAAGCGTCCAGCGCAGGATAGCACTTTCACCGTTTGGCACTGTGACATGCGCAACCGGATTGTTAGCCTCACCCGCTCTGATAGAGGCGTTACCACTGATCACCGTCCATGCACCGGTCGCACCTGCAACTGTTGGCGCGTTAGCGGCAGTTATGAAGTCGGCACCAGCACATTTTTCCTGGTCAGGGCCAGCATCAGCTACATTTGGTTCCTGGAAGTTGGTCAGCGTAACATCATCGGTCGAAGAACATACACCATTGGTGATGGTCCATCTTAATGTCACTACAGAACCTACCGGAATGGTGATACCCGCGGTTGGGTTGTTCACCTGTGCAGCAGGGAATACATATCCGACAGGAGTTGAAGATACCACGCTCCAGCTACCGGTTGCACCAGCAACAGAAGGTGCGTTGGCAATCAGTGAGAAAGTAGAGGTATTGTTACATTCCTGTTGGTCAGCACCAGCATTTGCAGGCGCAGGCGCTGCATAGTTGGTCAGTACTACATCGTCATACGCGGTACATGTACCATTGGTAGCAGTCCAGCGCAGCGTCACCGTTGTACCAGCAGGTACAGTGATAGGCGCGGTTGGATTGTTTACACTCGCAGCAGGGAATATGAAACCAGCAGGAGCTGAAGATACAACGCTCCATGCACCCGTTCCTACTGTGATAGCATTTGCTCCCAGCTGGAAGGATGATGTGTTACACTTGGACTGGTCTTGACCAGCGTCAGGTGTAGTTGGCGGCGCGTCATTTCTCAGTACAACATCATCAGTAGATGTACACACACCGTTGGTGATCGTCCAGCGCAGCGTTACTGTACTACCTACAGGAACAGTGATCGTTGCAGTTGGATTGTTCACACTTCCCGCAGGGAAGACATAAGTGCCAGGAGTAGAAGATATTACGCTCCACGCACCCGTTCCTACTGTTGGCGTATTAGCACCCAGTCGGAAAGAAGTATTGTTACATTGTGCCTGATCAGCACCAGCTGCAGCTGTTGTTGGCAGTGGTCTGTTTGTCAGGACTACATCATCTGTTGAAGTACATGTGCCGTTCGTGATGGTCCAGCGCAGCGTCACGGTAGTACCTACAGGTATAGTGATCGCAGCGTTACGGTTGCTCATCTGAGCGGCAGTTAAGGTAAAGCCTGCAGGAGCAGAAGAAACTACGCTCCATGCACCTGTACCTACAGTTGGTGCGTTACCTGCCAGGGCGAAGGCAGCAACATTACACTGTTCCTGATCTTTGCCTGCATCTGCTGTAGTAGCTGGTGCATAGTTAGTCAGGGTAACAGTGGAACTAGCAGAACAAGTACCGTTCACTACGGTCCAGGTAGCCACTACGGAAGTACCTACAGGAACGTTGATCACCGCACCAGGATTGTTCTGCTGACCAGCCGTGATAGTGGCAGTGGAACCTGCTGGCAGGGACCATGTACCCGTACCTACAGTTGGTGCAGTTGCACCCATCGTGAAGGCAGTGATATTACACTGCTGCTGGTTACTACCTGCAGTAGCGGTCGGCTGTGCATAGTTGGTCAGTGTCACAGTGGAACTAACAGAACAGGTACCGTTCACTACGGTCCAGGTAGCCACTACGGAAGTACCTACAGGAACGTTGATCACTGCATTGGGATTATTCTGCTGACCGGCAGTGATGGTCGCAGTAGAACCTGCTGGCAGCGTCCACGTACCGGTACCTACAGTTGGTGCAGTTGCACCCATTGTGAAGGCGGTATTATTACACTGCTGCTGGTTACTACCTGCAACCGCAGTTGGCAGTACATCATTTCTGAGGACAACTACGTCGCTGGTTGTACATGTACCATTTGTGATGGTCCATACCGCGTTTACAGTTACACCCGCAGGAACGTTGATGGTAGTGGTCGGGCTATTCACACTTCCGGTGATAGTAGCACCAGTACCAACTACAGGTACCAGTGTCCATGTACCTGTACCCACAGACGCGGCATTTGCACGCATTGTGAAGGTAGGCGTGTTACACTGAGACTGGTCAGGACCGGCATTAGCGGCTGTTGGCGCAACATAGTTTGTAACTACTACATCATCTGAAGAAGAACAAAGGCCGTTGGTAATTGTCCAGCGAAGTGTTACAGTAGTACCAGCAGTTACACTGATATTAGCTAGTCTGTTATTTACCTGAGCGGCAGGGAAAATATACCCGGCAGGAACAGAAGAAACTACGCTCCATGCGCCCGTTCCCGTAGTTGGAGCATTAGCTCCCAGCGTAAAGGATGGATTGTTACAGTTTTGCTGGTCAGTGCCGGCAGCAGCAGTTGTTACAGGTGCATAGTTGGTCAGTACAACATTATCACCAGCAGAACATGTACCATTGGTAGCAGTCCAGCGCAGCGTCACCGTTGTACCAGCAGGTACAGTGATCGTTGCGGTTGGATTGTTTACACTCGCAGCAGGGAATATGAAACCGGCAGGAGTTGAAGATACAACGCTCCAAGCACCCGTTCCTACTGTAATAGCATTCGCTTCCAGCAGGAATGATGACGTATTACACTTGGACTGGTCTTGACCAGCGTTAGGTGTAGTTGGCGGCGCGTCATTTCTTAATACAACATCATCAGTAGATGTACACACACCGTTGGTGATGGTCCAGCGCAGCGTTACTGTACTACCTACAGGAACAGTGATCGTTGCAGTTGGATTGTTTACACTTCCCGCAGGGAAGACATAAGTGCCAGGAGTAGAAGATATTACGCTCCACGCACCCGTTCCTACTGTTGGCGTATTAGCACCCAGTCGGAAAGAAGTATTGTTACATTGTGCCTGATCAGCACCAGCTGCAGCTGTTGTTGGCAGTGGTCTGTTTGTCAGGACTACATCATCTGTTGAAGTACATGTGCCGTTCGTGATGGTCCAGCGCAGCGTCACGGTAGTACCTACAGGTATAGTGATCGCAGCGTTACGGTTGCTCATCTGAGCGGCAGTTAAGGTAAAGCCTGCAGGAGCAGAAGAAACTACGCTCCATGCACCTGTACCTACAGTTGGTGCGTTACCTGCCAGGGCGAAGGCAGCAACATTACACTGTTCCTGATCTTTGCCTGCATCTGCTGTAGTAGCTGGTGCATAGTTAGTCAGGGTAACAGTGGAACTAGCAGAACAAGTACCGTTCACTACGGTCCAGGTAGCCACTACGGAAGTACCTACAGGAACGTTGATCACCGCACCAGGATTATTCTGCTGACCAGCCGTGATAGTGGCAGCGGAACCTGCTGGCAGGGACCATGTACCCGTACCTACGGTTGGTGCAGTTGCACCCATTGTGAAGGCAGTGATATTACACTGCTGCTGGTTACTACCTGCAGTAGCGGTCGGCTGTGCATAGTTGGTCAGTGTCACAGTGGAACTAGCAGAACAAGTACCGTTCACTACGGTCCAGGTGGCCACTACGGAAGTACCTACAGGAACGTTGATCACTGCATTGGGATTATTCTGCTGACCGGCAGTGATGGTCGCAGTAGAACCTGCTGGCAGCGTCCATGTACCAGTACCTACAGTTGGGGCAGTTGCACCCATTGTGAAGGCGGTATTATTACACTGCTGCTGGTTAGTACCTGCAACCGCAGTTGGCAGTACATCATTTCTTAATACAACATCGTCAGAAGAAGAACAGGTACCGTTTGTGATAGTCCAGCGTAATGTTACGGTGGTACCAGCAGTTACAGTAACAGGTGCCTGACGGTTGCTCATCTGTGCAGCGGTCAGGGTAAATCCAGCCGGAACAGAAGAAACCACACTCCATGCGCCGGTTCCTAAGGTTGGTGCATTACCATTTAGGGTAAAGGATGAATTATTACACTGGAACTGGTCAGCATTAGCATTTGCTGTAGTTGGCTGTTGATAAACAGTTACAGTTGCGCTTGCGCAGGCTGTATTTCCGCAGCTACCTGTAGTGCTCTCAGCACGTACATAATAGGTAGTGGTAGCAGTAATATTATTAACAGTGATGGAAGGTCCGGTACCGATAGCAGTACCTGTTCCGCAACCACCAGCATACCATCTCCATACAGCATTTGCGCCACCACCAGGTATTGTTCCCAGGCTGCCACCAGTGACAGTCAGGGTAGTTGAACCTGTTACGCAAATATTTGGCGTTCCCACTGCAACAGCTGTCGGAGCCGTTGGCGGAGTTGCCACAGGTACAGTAAATGTGATAGTAGAGTCACAACCTGCAGCCTGGCTGTTTCTATAACTCAGGTTAAAGTTATAGTTACCAGCAGGAGTATTAGCAGGAATAGCGAAGGTCATTGGCCATGCTCTGATGGTATCATTACTGATAGCCACAAAGCCAGGCATTGCTGCAGCGCCACCTAACGCACTGGTTGTTATAGTGTAGATATTCGGATTTCCTTTGGTAGAGAGTGTATCTATAGAGAAGGAAGTTGCCGTATTACAGATGGCAGTGATAGGACGCAGTGTGATAACCGGACGTGTAGTTTTTGTCAACACAACGGTATCAATACTTGGTTTACAACCAGCAGCGTTTCTGATCGTCCATTCCAGTACTATTTTCTGCTCGTTAACAAGAGAGGTAACAGTAGTGTTATAGGCACTCGGATTCGCAATGGTCGCATTACCACTGATAAGTCTCCAGCTACCGGTTTCTGCATAGTACCCTGTAAGGCTGGCATCCGGTGGACTTGCCCTCATGGTAAATACATTGTCAGTACCACACTTGGTAGTGTCCGGACCCGCATCAGCATAAGAAGGATCGTATACAAGAGACAGTACTACAACGTCGCTGCTCGCACAGGCGTTATTTACTGAATTCTTAACGGTCCATTTCAGTCTTACACTGGTACCGCCTTTTTTAACGGTCACTCTTGTGTTACGAAGAGTAGGCAGCAGGATCTGGGCATAATCTCTCAGGTTTACACCCACTGTATCAGGAGGTGCACCAGGCCCCCAGATGGAGTCGATTGTCCATGTTCCGGTTTCACCAGTACCCAGCAGTGCTGCCATGGTAAAGTTACCGGTCGTATTTGTGCTCGCACAGGCTACCTGATCAGGGCCCGCGTTGGCAACAGGAATTGGCGTTACATTAATAATGAATGGAGCAGATTGAACACGACAGATATTACCTGGTGTGCTCACGACTACAGTAAATACGCCTTCAGCAGGAGTATTGATCTGTACCTGAGACAGGGTGGTCATATCATCGTAATCAGGTAATGGCGTCAGCGTTCCACCGGCATCAGGC
Organism: Chitinophaga agri; assembly: GCF_010093065.1. Taxonomy (NCBI): domain Bacteria; kingdom Pseudomonadati; phylum Bacteroidota; class Chitinophagia; order Chitinophagales; family Chitinophagaceae; genus Chitinophaga; species Chitinophaga agri. The sequence goes on from NZ_CP048113.1 coordinate 1,246,240, forward strand.
CCCTGGAACCATCTGATCTGATTTGTACCATTATTAATAGCGTCGTTAATACGGATATCAACAGAAGAACCGGCACAGATATTCTGTGACGTAGAAATTACTTCCACGATCGGTGCATCCACAGAGCTGATAAACGCAGTGTTGGAGTCGATACAGGTATGTCCGTCAGCATAGTCTACATAACCGTACACCATGATAGTGGTATCTCCCAGTACCTCAATAGTACGGGTATCGCCAACATATCCTGGCAGGTCTCTCCACGTAAACCTGTCAAAGCCTCCCGAGGCTTGTAATTCAACAAAGGCGCCCGCACAGACCTGGCTCTTTGTCAGGTATAGCTGAGGCATCGGTAGTATCGTTAACCGGACGTATTCCGAGGGAGCAGCACACGTGACGGCGTTACTACCTGTTTCATAGATACGTACACGGAAACGGTAAGAAGTCGGAACGTTCCTGGTACCTTTCAGTTCACCAGGACCGATCACCAGTTCTTTTGCCTTGTTAGTACCAAACGGAACGTCGGTATAAGTGAGACCTTCGTCGTCACTCATCTCCCACTGGTAAGCAGGATTTACGAAGTAATCAGTTGGCGTATAATTTGATGTCAGGGTAATTGGCGCACCCTCGCAGACAACTTCCGCGAGATTGTCGGTCTTACCTTTAATAGATGCAGTGATGGAAGGGCTACAATAAACAAATTCGATATCGTCAATCGCGATATCGTTACCACAACCACCAGGTTTGTTATTAATAATCTGTACTATAACGTCCGTAACACTGGGCGGTACCGTAAAAGAGCCACCATATTTCTGCCAGCTCGACTTCGGGTTACTCAGGTCCATTGATACGTTATAGGTAGGGAAGTTCGCCAGGACCTGTGACGGGTTCGCCGCGTTCACAACCTGGAAGGTCACACCTGCATACTGGTATTGCGAGTTACAGGTACCTTCAAATACGGCGCGGGGGTTGAGGTTGGTCAACCACGCACTAAAGTTATAGACAGCTCCTCTACATAGGCCAGTAATTGTTTTCTGATAAAATTTTCTCGGCTGATAGGCTGAGTTGGCAACCAGCATCGCACCCCTGGTGTTACCAGTGTGGTCAGTGTTGTCTACCCAGTCTGGCTTTTGCTGAGTTGAACTCGCAATCGTATAGTAGTTGTCTGCAAGTTCTCCCGTCGCCTGATAATCATAAGTAACTACCCCATCAATAGGGTATTTTCTACGGTTTACACCAGCAGGCATCGTACCAAAGTCTTCAAAGAAACCTGGTTTGTCATTAGCCTCATTAGAGCCGCAGACATTGATGGTACAGTCCATCGCAACGATGGTCTTTCTCCTGGTAATAGGTGTCTGAGCAACCCCGTTATTACTGTACGGGATGCTGATGTCCAGCGTGTAGATACCCGGCTGCATGAACTGGAGGGTCAGCGACTTTGTATTAGTCAGCTTGCCCGCTTTTGTCGTAGCAGCGGTATTACCCGTGTACAACACCTCGTAGTCAGCAGCGGTGCCGGAAGGTCCGGTAATCGTCCAGCTGGCATTCGTGGGCGTAGTAATCTTGCCGCTGGCAATTACCATCGCATTGACGCTCAGGTATTTTGTTTGACCGGCAGTACTACTGGCGGTCGATACGCAGACGGTATCCGGTGTGTTAACATATACGGTCTGCGCTTGCACCCCGATGGCGCAACACAGCATCATATATATAAGGATTAGAATCTTTTTCATCAGTAGGTGTTTTGTGAAAAAAGTATCAGATGCGATGCGATTAGACGTCGCGCCAACTGACGGATTTACAATAGCATACCGATCGTTCGTAGTTCCAATCCCTCTCCGGAATGGTCTTTTGAGAAGTGTAAAGTGTTTCCATAGGCTTGATCATTTTTTACTTGATATGGCTAAGAAATGAGACTATTTTAAAATTAAAATTATAACTAATATAGGAAATATAAAAAATATGTATATATTCTAAATCAATAAACGGAAGGATAATTGGAAGTAAGAGGGCAAGGGGAATTTGATATTCAGTATCTTAGCGGCACGAAAAAAAGTTTGTCTATGTGTGTAAAAGTTATCCACATAGCAGATACGTGAATAAATATTTTATAACACGTGCTTGTTGTTTCAAATATTTACCTACCTTTGCAGACCAAATTTGATGTAAGATGCCCAAAGTAAAGACTCATTCCCGGGCGAAGAAGACCTTCAAGGTTACCGGGAGCGGACAGATTAAGCGGTATAATGCTTTCAAAAGTCACTTGCTGACCAAGAAATCTACCAAGAGAAAACGCCACCTGAGGGGTAGCAGCCTTGTTGATTCGGCTAACCTGAACCTGGTAAAAAGAATGCTTGCTCTCAGATAATGAGAAGTGGTGTTGTAATTAATTATTAACCTGATCAAAAAAGCACTATATGCCTCGTTCAGTAAATGCTGTTGCTTCAAGAGCCCGCAGGAAGAAAATTTTAAAGCAGGCCAAAGGCTTCTACGGTAAAAGGAAAAATGTTTATACCGTAGCTAAAAACGTATTGGAAAAAGGTCTCACGTATAGCTACGTAGGCCGTAAACTCAAGAAAAGAAACTACCGTCAGCTGTGGATCGCTCGTATCAACGCTGCTGCCCGCGCTGAAGGTTTAACTTATTCTGAGTTTATCCATAAATTGTCTGAAAAGAATATCACCCTTAACAGGAAGGTATTAGCTGATCTGGCAATGAATGAACCAGCGACTTTTAAAAGCCTGATCGCTTCCGTTAAATAATCGGAAAAGCGTAAGCATAAATACTGTAGCCGGTGTTGATTTCAACACCGGCTATTCCGTTTGTACTAACCTCATCCCCCTGAACGCGTTTATACTGCGATATAAATAACCCACTCATATTACAGGCAGATATACTTTGTTTACAAGCCGTTTGCCATCATACCAACCACCCCACGTCATAAGTCATTCCTATTCAGATATCAACAATAACATCAGCATATCCCTACTGCTTCTTTCCGCTATCTACACCCACCCATCCTACGCCCGCCAACCATCCCTGAGTATTGAACAGTTTTAAGGTGGACCTATAAGGATTTTTACTTATCTTGAAAAAGATAGGTAACCTATACCACCCTCTTCATAACCAGTAAATTTTGTCTCGTATGACAATCCACGTTCTCCGTTACAAACGGATAATGCGCGTAATCGCATTATTCCTGCTGCTGACTGCAGCTTTCCATGCACAGGCTCAGACACCCCGTTTTAAGGTCATTGCGTTCTACAATGGCACCTGGGATGCTGCCCACATCAACTTTGTACAGGAAGCCAACCAATGGTTTCCTACCATCGCCGCCCAATACAATTTCTCTTATGAAGCGACCACCAACTGGAATAACCTGAACGCGACCTTCCTGTCGCAATACCAGGTTGTCCTGTTCCTGGATGACCTTCCTGCTGGTACCGCTCAACGTGCTGCCTTTCAGCAGTACATGCAGAACGGCGGTGCCTGGATGGGCTTCCATGTATGCGCATTTACCACCAGCGCCTCCGGATGGAGCTGGTATCACAACACGTTCCTCGGCTCCGGCAATTTCAGGAACAACACATGGGGTCCGACTACTGCCACACTCCGCGTAGAAGACCAAACACACCCCAGCACACTACGGCTGCCTGCTACCTTCACGTCTGCTGTCAGCGAATGGTACAGCTGGAACAATGACCTGCGCACAAACAGCAATATCAGGATCCTCGCGTCTGTCGATCCTGTGAGCTTCCCGCTGGGAACCGATCCTAATCAGTCCTGGACCAGCGGTTATTATCCGATCATGTGGACGAATAATAACTACAAAATGCTGTATGCCAACTTCGGTCACAACGACATGAACTACAGTAACAACACGCCCAAATCCTCCACATTCGCCAGCGAGATCCAGAACAGATTTATCATTGACGGACTCTTATGGCTGGGTGGCGTTAATCCCGGCCCCGCTCCTGCCCTGCCAATACCTGGTACCATACAGGCAGAGAGTTATACAAACATGAGCGGCATTCAGACGGAAGCAACGACTGATGCGGGTGGCGGACAAAACGTTGGTTACACCGACACCGGCGACTGGCTGGACTACAAAGTGAATGTACAAACTGCCGGTACATACAATGTACAGTTCAGGGTGGCCAGTCAGACTGCTGGTGGCAATATAGAGCTGAGAAAAGATGCAGCCGTACTGGCAACTGCTACTGTGCCTGTTACTGGCGCATGGCAAACATGGACCACTGTCAGCACAACTGCTACCTTAGCTGCCGGTGAACAGACACTACGTCTTCATGTAGCAGCTGGTGGCTTTAATCTCAACTGGGTACAATTCTCTACAGCCGCAAACCCGACCAATATTCCTGTTGGTCAGATTATCACACTCAGAGGTAACAACAACTTATACGTAAGCGGAGAAAATGGTACGAAAGCCATGACCTGCGAAAGAACGGCGCCGCAAACCTGGGAACAGTTCTCCGTATGGAATGCAGGTACAGGTAAAGTTAACCTGCGTAGCATGGGTAAATATGTATCTTCCGAAAATGGTACGCAGGCCATCACATGCAACCGCACCACTGCTGGTGCTACTGAGGTATTTGACTGGATATCTAACGCCGATGGTACGATCTCGTTAAGAGGTAGCAACGGCTTATACGTATCTTCTGAAAATGGTGCAGCAGCCATGACATGCACACGCGCGACAATCGGCGGTTGGGAAAAATTCAATTTTGCCATTGTTGGTCCTGTGCCTGCAGCTGCCACGCTCGCTGTTGCAAAATCAACGGAAGAAACTGTAAACAACAACGCTGTTATCGTATATCCGAATCCGTTTGGTACACAACTGAACTACAACGTTCCTGCCTCCTACTCGTCACATATCGCAACCATATATGACCTGAATGGCAGAGCAGTGCTACGTTCTGTGGTAAAAAATAGACAATCTGCCTATTCAATCAATACAAGTAATTTACCAAGGGGAATATATATTCTCGACATTACAAGTGGTGCCTATCATAAAAGAATTAAGATCCAGAAAGCAGAATAATACACTGCTGATATCAATGCCAAGCATATAAAAAAGGTTGCACATCCATCATGGTGTGCAACCTTTTCTACTGAACAAGCACTGTTATTAGTATAACAATCTTGTCTTAATAGTATGGTTAACATCCTTCAGTAAAGAGAATGCTTCTTTCGATAATTTGCTGTCCACGTCCAGTACCACATAACCAATCGCATCATTCGTTTTCAGGTACTGCCCCAGGATGTTGATCTTGTTCTGTGACAATACGGTATTGATCTCAGACAGTACGCCTGGTACGTTCTCGTGAATATGCAGGATACGGTGTGTATGATCTACTGCTGGTACGCTGATAGCCGGAATCGTATGAGAACCAAAGCTCGCACCTTTCTCCAGGTAGTTCAGCATCTTCGCACTTACATCCAGTCCAATGTTATGTTGCGCTTCTTCTGTGCTACCACCGATATGAGGGGTCAGTATCACGTTAGACAATTTCTGCAATGGCGTAGAAAATGCTGCACCGTTCTTCTCTGGCTCAACCGGGAACACATCGATCGCCGCACCTGATAACTGACCACTGGTCAGCGCATCTTTCAGGTCATTCAGTTCCACTACTTCGCCACGTGCATAGTTGATAAAAATAGCGCCCTTCTTCGCATATTTCAGTGTGTCTTTATTGATCATATTTGCAGTGGTCTTTGTAGATGGCACATGCAATGATATAATATCTGCCTGCTCGAACAACGCTTCAAGAGAACGGAGCTGTACGGCATTACCCAGCGGAAGTTTGGTCTCTACATCGTAGTAAAAAACATTCATACCCAAGGCTTCCGCCAGTACACTCACCTGGCTACCGATATTACCATAACCAACGATACCCAGTGATTTCCCGCGTAATTCATAGCTGCCCTTAGCTTCCTTCATCCAGATGCCCTCATGCGCAGCTGCGTTCTTATCAGGAATACGGCGGATCAGCATGATAGACAAGCCGATCACTAATTCCGCTACTGAACGGGTATTAGAGTAAGGTGCATTAAATACAGCTACCCCCATCTCGCGGGCACTCTTCAGATCTACCTGATTAGTACCGATACAGAAGCAACCCACCGCCTGTAACTTGGTAGCCGCTTCCAGTACTTTCCTGGTCACCTGTGTCTTGGAACGGATACCCAACAGATGAACGTCCTTCACCTCACGGATCAGATCTTCCTCGCCTAATGCGCCCGACAATCTTTTCACGTTGGCATATCCCGCCGACGTGAATTCCGCTGCTGCGGCGTCGCTGATATTCTCCAACAATAAAATATTGATCTTCTCCTTAGGATAACTTGTCAACTTTTGCTGATCCATTGATTATATTTTATGCGTTACCAATTGCAATAAACAATTGGCTTAATAATTGTTATATGGCGAAACGAAGGCACAAACCTAAAAGATGTTACGCAATTATCAAACAGTCTGGCCTCCGAATTTGATTTCGTCAAAATTTAAGTCGAATTTGACCCTTTTTTAAGGGTTTTAGGGCTTTAAATCTTAAAATACCTTTAAAATCGTCTTCGGGGAACTGTTTTTTTTGTGTAACAATTGATTAGGGGCTAATTTTAGCACCTTTTACAATTAAGCAGAAACAGAATCGACTCTAACTAGCAGAATGAAAGCAGCTTATATCGTATTAACAATTTCTGGTATGGCCTTGTATGCTATCACCGCATGCCAGAGCAATGCAGCAAACAACAAAGATAAAAAGAACCAACCAGATACTCCCCGGACCGAAGTGCTGAGTGAATCTGCTCTGGCCCTCCTCAACGCTCCTGTTACCAAATCACAGCAGGTAGCATTAAACAGCTTTTACCAGAATATGGTGCGCGCTGGCTTTAATGGCGCTATGATCGTCGCTAAGAAAGGTGTGGTGATCTTCGAACAATACCATGGCCTGGAGAATTACCGGAATAAGAAATCTGCTATCAACGACAGTTCCTCCTTTCAGCTGGCCTCTGTTTCTAAAACCTTTACCGCAATGGGTATTCTGTCCCTGATGGAAAAAGGTAAACTCAGTCTGCAGGATTCCATACAGAAATATTACCCTCAGTTTCCATATAAAGGGATTACCCTGCAGATGCTGCTCTCCCACCGTAGCGGCCTGCCGAATTATCTCTATTTCTGCGACAGCATCTGGCCTGACAAGGATAAATTCCTTTCCAATGATGATGTTATTCAGCTGATGATCACCCACCGTCCGCGTATACAACATACGCCTGGTACACATTTCCAGTATTGTAATACCAACTATATGCTGCTGGGGGCGATCATTGAAAAGGTCAGCGGACAGCAATACGCGGAATTCATGCAACAAACGTTTTTCAATCCGCTGGGCATGACCAATACATTTGTATATGATCCGATGAGTGCGGTGCGTCCTCATCAGACGGCCAGCCACAAATACAACGGACAGCTCGAACCAGACACTTATTTCGATGGCGTCGTGGGTGACAAAGGCATCTATAGTACAGCCCGTGATATGCTGAAATGGGACCAGGCCCTGTACAATGGACAGTTGTTCTCTCCTGAGACCATTAAAGCGGCCTACACACCCTATAGCCATGAAAAGCCAGGTATCCGTAATTATGGGCTGGGCTGGAGGCTGATGGTTTACCCGGACAGCAGCGAAATTGTCTACCACAATGGCTGGTGGCATGGCAATAACACCGTATTCAACCGCATCATCAAGGATACATCCACTATTATCATTCTCGGAAATAAATACAACCGGAATATTTACCGTGCAGTAAAACCGGTAAGCGCCATTCTGGGACATGGCACTGAAGAGGGGGAGGAATAATTACTCCCCATGCTTCCTGTTAGGCAACACATTTTCCCTCTTCCACGTTATTAAACCCGTAAATTCATCCTGCCTCACCGGACAGTTCTCCATCTGACAATAATGACAGCAGGAAGGAATACAAGGGTCCGTATGGATAAAAAACTCTACCTCTCCTGAAGAAAACGCCTCATTCACGAGGTGCTCTATCGCCTTCAACTCATCATGTGCCTCGCTTAACTCCAGGTAATAAGGCAACGTCAGGTGACAATCTATATGATAGTTACTGCCGTACTGCTGTACACGCATGTTATGTATATCGATCCATCTGGCTCTTCTATGCGCAGCCAGCACGGCTATCACCTTATCCACTACACGCATGTCCGTTTCATCCATCAGCCCGGAAATAGATGTGCGCATCAGCTGATATCCCTGTTTCAATATCAGCACTCCCATCAACACAGAAGCCGCCGGATCTATCCATTCCCAACCGGTAAAATGCATGATCAGCAACGCTGCTATCAGACCAATGCTACTATACACATCCGTCATAATATGTTTGCCATTACCGGAAATGGTCAGGGAACTTAACCGCTTCCCCTCCCTCTCCAGGAACAGCCCCAGTAAAAGATTTGCCAGGGTCGTACCAGCAATCAGCCACATGCCTTTATCCAGTTTAATCAGCTCCGTGGGAATAAAAAAATACTGCCCTGCCTTGAACAAGATCAGGCAGCCGGCAATAAAGATCATCGCTCCCTCAAAACCGATAGAAAAAAACTCCACTTTCCCGTGCCCGTAAGGATGATTCGCATCCTTTGGCTTGCTGGTCAGGTAAATACTATAACAGGCAAAAGCACCTGCTACCACATTGATAATAGATTCTAATGCATCCGATAGAATAGCGACAGAATGGGTCAGGAACCAGGCAGTAAATTTGGTCCCCGTTAAAACAAAACTGACGATCAGTGATACCAGTATAATACGTAACTCTCTTCTCTGCAAAACATGGCGGATTGATTCACAAAGAAAAGGAAAATATTGCGTAAGTTAGTAGAGGGTTCGGGGTGACTGACAACTGTATGTAGACTTTTAATTTTATCCTAACGTAGCAATCATCGTAAGTATATATAGAATTATCCTTTTCAGCCCGTTGACGGCAAACCAAAATCGCTAGTATGTACATTCTACACCCAAAAGCAAAGTGGCTATGCCTGCTAATATGCAGCGCATGCTGCAAAGTGCATTTGAATGCAGCCCCTGTGACGAGCGAAACGATCTCTCCGGGTACCTATGGGCTCTTCCAGCAACCTGTTACTGAAACTGTCACCGGTGTGGTCCGTGTGTATGGCAAGAATGGGCGTCCGGAAGCTATTCCCGGCATCAATGTCATTGAAAAAGGTACTACTAACGGTACCGTCACTGATGCTGCCGGCGCCTTTACGCTGAAAGTTAAACATGGAGCCACACTCACCTTCTCCATGGTCGGATACAAACCACAGGAAGCCAAAGCCTCCGCCAGGGATGCAGTGAACATTATTCTCGAAGAAGATATCAGCGCCCTGAAGGAAGTCGTGGTAACAGGTTATCAGACCATAGACCGTAAACTCTTTACCGGCGCGGCCACCAATGTGAAAGCCTCTGATATTAAACGTGACGGTATTGCGGATGTCAGCCGTATGCTGGAAGGTCAGGTGGCAGGTGTCACGGTACAAAACGTATCAGGTACTTTCGGTGCGGCGCCCAAAATACGCGTGCGCGGCGCCACCTCCATCACCGGCGATAACAAACCGCTCTGGGTAGTGGATGGTGTTGTACTCGAAGACGTGATCAATGTATCCAACGAGCAGCTCTCCACCGGTAACCCTGCTACCCTGCTGGGTTCCTCTGTTGCAGGCCTTAACTCCGACGATATTGAAAGTTTCCAGATCCTGAAAGACGCTGCTGCTACCGCTCTTTATGGCGCCCGTGCGATGAACGGTGTAGTGGTTGTCACCACCAAAAAAGGAAAGGTGGGTAAACCCGTGATCTCCTATACCGGCAACTTTTCCAGCTACCTGAAGCCCACCTACAACCAGTTCGACATCATGAACTCGGATGATCAGATGGCTTTCTATAACGAACTGGCCCTGAAAGGATGGCTCAACCATTCCGATGCGACCCGCGCGGAGAATGGTGGGGTATACACAAAAATGTATAATCTCATTGACAAATATAACGCTACCAACGGCGCATTCGGTTTGTATAACAGTCCCGAGACCAGACGCGCTTTCCTCGAACGATATGCCAAAGCCAATACTAACTGGTTTGACGTACTGTTCCGCAACTCGTTCATGCAGGAACATTCGCTGAGTGTCTCTTCCGGTACTGATAAATCGCAACTATATGTATCTACCAGCTTCCTGCAGGACCAGGGCTGGACACTGGCTGATAAACTGAAGCGTTTCACAGGTAACGTAAGAGCTAACTACAACATCAGCGATAAAGTATCCTTTGGCTTTATCACCCAGGCTGTGATCCGCGACCAGCGCGTGCCGGGTACGCTGAACAGGAACAGTAATCCCGTAAGCGGACAGTTCGACCGCGACTTCGACATCAACCCCTACAGCTATGCACTGAATACCAGCAGGGCGCTGACGGCATATGATGAAAAAGGCAACCTGGAATACTTCACCCGCAACTTCGCTCCCTTCAATATCGTAAATGAAATGAGCAACAACTACATTGATCTCAGTCAGCTCGATATTAAGTTGCAGGGCGATCTCTCTTACAAGATAAGGAAGAACCTGAAGTATACTTTCCTTGGTAATATCCGCTATGTGAAGTCAACCCAGGAACACAAGATCAAGGAGAATTCCAATATGCCACAGGCCTACCGTGCCGCAGGCGATGCCACCATCCGCTCACGTAACCGCTTCCTCTACCGTAATCCCGATGATCCGGAGGCAGAACCTGTCGTAGTACTGCCTTATGGTGGTATCTACACCACAGAAGATGACTACCTGGTCAGCTATTACTTCCGTAATATGCTGGAATGGAACAAGACATGGAATGACGTACATATGGTGAATTTCCTCGGCTCCCAGGAATTACGTTATGCAAACAGACAAAACAGGCAGTTTGACGGATACGGCTACCAGTTTGATAAAGGTGGTGTTCCTTTTATTGATCCGAATATCATCAAACAGAATATCGAGAACAACTTCAATTACTACAGCATCAGTCAGAACTACGACCGCTATCTCGCTTATCTTGCCAATGCTGCATACTCCTACAAAGGGAAGTATAACTTCAATGCGAGTATCCGTTATGACGGCTCCAACCTGCTAGGTGAGTCACGTACCGCACGCTGGTTGCCTACCTGGAACGTAAGCGGTTCATGGAATGTGGATACCGAAGATTTTATGCGCAGACAGGAAACAGTAAACCGCCTTACGCTCAGGGCCACCTATGGTCTGACCGGTAGTATGGGCAATGCCAGGAACTCCAGTGTCGTGTTGCAGAACCGTAGTGCAAACCGGCCTTATCTCTCAGAAATAGAATCTACCATTTACATACAGAGCCTGGAAAACTCCGAACTGACCTGGGAAAAACAATATGAGACCAACGTCGGCATTGATGCAGGTTTCTTCCAGGACAGGCTCACCTTTACTATTGATGGTTACCTCCGTAACGGCTTCGACCTGATCGGCCCGATCCGTACATCAGGCATCGGTGGAGAGAGTGTCAAAATTGCCAACTATGGCGATATGAAATCGCATGGTGTGGAAGCGACGATGGCTTATAAAATTGTAGATGAAAAGAAATGGGGACTGCGTACGCAGCTGACTGTCGGCTATAACAAAGGCAAGATCACCAAACTGGAAAACATTCCTATTATCTGGGACCTTGTCGTAGCAGAAGGAGGCGCAACTGTCGGACATCCGGTACGCGGACTCTACTCCATTCCGTTTGAAGGACTCAATCCCAAAGATGGTACGCCACTGTTCACAAACCAGGACGGACTCAAGAGCGGTAATGTGTACCTCCAGAGTGACCAGATACAACACCTTGTTTACAATGGTCCGGTAGACCCGACACTGACCGGTGGCTGGTATAACACCCTTCGCTACAGTAATTTCTCGCTCTCTGCACTGGTAACCTATAGCACCGGTAATAAGGTTCGACTGAACCCGGGATTCAAACAGGAATATAACGATCTGGATGCCAGTTCCAATGACTTCCTCAACCGCTGGACACTGCCGGGAGATGAGAACCGTACCAATGTACCTTCCGTACTGGATAAACTGGGTAACTCCCGCCTGGACGGCGCGTATCCCTACAACAACTATAACTACTCAACTGCGCGTGTAGCGAATGGCGATTTCGTTAGACTGAAACAGGTATCCCTGTCGTATAACCTTCCGCCTAAAGCGATCCGTCGTGCCGGATTCAATAATCTGTCTGTCAGTCTGGTGGCCAATAACGTATGGCTGATCTACTCAGATGACCGGCTCAATGGCCAGGACCCCGAGTTCTTCAACTCCGGTGGTGTGGCTCTTCCGATCCCCAAACAGTTCACGTTTTCAGTAAAGGCAGGACTATAACGTTAAAACCATCCAACGATGAAAAAAACAACTTTCTATATACTGGCTGCGACGGCGATCATTTCTTCCGGCTGTAAGAAGTACCTGGAGCAATCGCCCGACCAGCGTACCCAGCTCAATACGGTGGAGAAAGTGGCTGAGCTACTGGCCACTGCCTACCCGCAGGCAGATTATGCCACCTTCACCGAAGCAGCGTCCGACAATGCAGCTGACAAAGGCACAGGAGGATTCATCAGTGACCCGACCAATACCAATCCCTTTTTCTTCCGGGATGTGCTGGAAAGAACACAGGGTACACCGACGAATTACTGGAATGCCTGTTACCAGTCGATAGCTGCCTGTAACCAGGCGCTGGAGGCTATTGCAAAAGCAGATAATCCGGCAGACTATAATGCCCAGAAAGGGGAAGCACTTGTGGCCAGGGCCTATAATCATTTTATGCTGGTAACACTCTACTCGAAAGTATACGATGCAGCTACTGCCTCCCAGGACCCGGGTATTCCCTACGTCACGGTGCCTGAGAAAGTCGTTAATGGAAAATACGACAGAAAGACCGTTGCTTACGTATATGAACAAATTGAGAAGGATCTGCTGGCGGGCATGCCGTTGATCGATAATAACGCCTATAAAGTGCCTAAATATCATTTTAACAAGGCGGCCACCAACGCCTTTGCTGCCCGCTTCTATCTGTTCAAAAAAGACTATCAGAAGGTACTGACTTATGCCAATAACGTATTCCCCGGTGGCAACTTCAAAAACAACCTCCGCCCCTGGGTGACGGTATATAGTCAGCTGACAGGCACAGAGGCAGAAGCTATCTATACCAAAGCTTCTGAAACCGCCAATCTGTTACTGGTTGAAGCCCCTTCCGACTGGGCACGCAATGTGGCCAGCTTCCGCTATGGGCTCCGTACTGACCTGGTTTATTCATTATTCATTTATCCGAATGTGACCACTGCCACCTGGGTACAACCACTCTACTACCGGGGTAGTACAGAGAACTGGGTTGTGCTGAAGTTCCGTGAGCATTTCGTACGCTCCAGCGCCAATGCCGACATCGGTGTACCCTACACCATCTTTCCGCTGTTCACGGCTGAAGAAGCACTGTTCAACCGCGTGGAAGCGAATATCTATCTGGGGAATCTGACGGCGGCCAAAAACGATCTGAATGATTATGCCAGCATGCGTATTGAAGACTACACATCCAACTACCGGTTGTCTGACGCCAGACTGCGGAACTTCTACGGTACGCCTGATCTGAAGACGGCCCTCATCTATACATTGCTTGATTTCAAGCAGGCTGAGTTCATCCAGGAAGGCATGCGCTGGTTTGACATCCTGCGCTATGATATTCCGGTGACCCATACAAGTGTAGGTGGAGAAACGGAAACACTCACACCCGGTGATAAAAGACGCCTGTTCCAGTTACCACAGGAAGTAGTATTGGCCGGCATCCAGCAGAACCCCCGTTAACACGGTAAAACTAATTGACTATGAAACAAATGCAGATAAAATTGCTACTGGTGGTCATCTTCCTGGGAAGCCTCATGGCCTGCTCCAAAGATGATAAAATAAATAGTGTGAACATTCCCGGACTCGGTGGTGAGACATGGACTAAAGGTCCGCTGGACCTCTGGCTGGATTCTGTCTTTACGAAACCTTATAACATAGAAGTGAAGTATCGTTTTGAGCGTTATGAACTGACGCTCGACAAGACGCTGGTACCCGTGATGGAGAGTAAGGTACGTCCGGTGATGAGTACTATCCAGAAAACCTGGATCGAACCTTACATGGCGGAAGCCGGTGAAACGTTCTTCAAAACGTACTGTCAGAAACAATTTGTACTGGTGGGTAGTCCGCAGTTCAACTCCAACAATACCATTACCCTGGGAACAGCAGAAGGCGGCCGTAAAGTGGTCCTGTTCTGGCTGAATGATTTCCTGATCACAGACAAGCCCTTTGTAAAGGAAATGCTGCATACCATTCACCATGAGTTTGCACACATCCTGCATCAGACCATTATGTATCCGGTGGAATACAAACGTATCTCCACCGGTTATACCGGCAGCTGGAACGATTATACCCTGACAGAAGCACTGGCTAAAGGGTTCATTACACAATACGCCCGCAGTGCACCGGACGAGGACTTTGTAGAGATGATCGCCACCATGCTCGTAGAAGGTAAAGATGGTTTTGACGCCATCGTGGAAAGTGCCCCGGATGATGCACAACCGAAACTGAGACAGAAGGAAGAGATCGTTGTACGCTACTTTATGGAGAATTACAACATCGACTTCTATCGTCTCCAGACCCGTGTACAGGAGGCTATTGATAATCTGTAAAACAGGAAACATGCTTTATAACAGACTATATATCTTACTGCTGGCAATACTGTTTGCCGCCTGCTCGAAGGACAAGACGGAGTCCCTGTTCGGCGAGAAACCGGAAGAGCGGATGGAGGCCGCCATAAAGGAATACAAAGCAACGCTCGCCGGCAGCACCTACGGATGGAAAACCGTTATCTATCCTGACGCAGGCGGAGCTTATGCATTCTATTTTAAGTTCGGTACGAATGACCGTGTCACGATGTTCAGTGATGTGACGCTGGATGCAGCCGGCCAGTCTATGGAAAGTACCTACCGGCTGAAAGCAGTGCAACGCCCGTCGCTGTTGTTCGATACCTACTCCTACCTGCACCTCCTGGCAGACCCGGATCCGAATGTATTCGGCGGCGTAACAGGAGAAGGCTATTCAGTTGATTTTGAATACAGTATAGACGATGCCTCTGCTGATACTATCAGGCTGACGGGTATTGCAAAAGATACCAAAATGGTATTGGTTAAAGCTACGCAGGCAGAAGCGGAAGCCTATGCGGCCGGTGACCTGGCAACGCTGATCGATGCCACGGAAAGCTATATGCTGCAAGAGCCATGGCTGTATCTGCAGTTTTCAGATGGCGTCAGATTACAGGTAAGTGTAAGCACCTTCTATAAAACATTTACGCTGCTTTATATTGATGGCAGCGGACAGGTACAGAAGCTGTCTACCCCTTACTACTACACACTGAATGGTATACACCTGAAAACGCCGATCACGTATAACGGTAATATGTTTAGTGAAATATTATGGGACCCGGTCAAAAAACTCTTTTATGTAACAGTGAACGGTCAGCGGATAGAAGTAAAGACCGCTTCCGGTTCTGTGGTACCTGTACACCGGCTCATCGGTATTGACTTCTCTTCCCTGATCGTAACACCCGCACCCATGCCGGGATGGGCGCCTGCATACACAACGATCTCGGCTAACATCGCTGATGGATTGATCAACGGGCCTTACACCCTTCAATTGTATTATACGGAGTATGCATTTGACGTTGCCCAGCAGGTCATGAATGTGAACGTGGTTGTCACTCGAAATGGCAACCAATACCTCGCACAATATCCCTTCACCTATACCAAGACCAACGATGGCGTATTTAACTTTACCGGTCAGGCTTACAGTGGCAATGCGGCCCTTGTCGCAACGACCATGAAGCCATTGCTTGACTACATCCGTAATGACCGGTTTACGATCGATTATTATGTAGATAGCCAGGAGGGAAAACTGGGGCAATTGAAAAGTGTAGAACACCCCGATTTCTACTTTACCGGTTATCCGCAGTAGATCACCGAAGGATGAATGACATGACAATAAAAGAGGGACTGGTTTACCGGTCCCTCTTTCTATTGAATAATAAAATATAGCGCTTATCAGGCAGGTAATATGACTGTAAAGGTCGCCCCTTCGTTGAGTCTGCCGCTCGCTCTGATCACGCCATGATGGTTCTCAACGATCTTCTTACAAAGAGCAAGACCAATACCAGTGCCAGCATATGCCTTTCGTTCATTCAACCGCTGGAAGATGGCAAAGATCCTTTCTGCGAACTGCTGTTCGAAGCCGATACCATTGTCCGAAAACTCCAGTTTCACATAGGCAACATGCTCCTGTAATCCTGGATAAAACGGCACTTCGGATGCAGGCATCATTGTACCATAAATCGTTATAACAGGCTGCTTATCAGTAAATTTAAGCGAGTTGCCTATCAGGTTGGTAAAGAGCTGCTGCAATTGTAGCGGAATGCCCTTTACTGTTGGTAATGTATTGTTATTGATCGTTGCCTGTTTCTGTTCAATCAGCAGGTCGAAGTCTCCTCTCACCTGCTGTAGTATGGTGTTAAGATCTATCTGTACAAAGTTTTCCTCTTTATTGGACAGGCGGGAATAATGGAGTACATCCTTGATCAGCTGTGTCATCCTTTCGGCGGAGGACTGTATCTTCTCAAAGTAATTATTGGCCGTATTTCCCTTCTGCAGACTTTTCTGCAGCAATTCAGAGAACGTCCTGATCTTACGTAACGGTTCCTGCAGGTCATGACTCGCGATATAAGCGAACTGTTCCAGTTCAGCATTCTTCTTCAGCAGTTCTGCAGTACGTTCTTCTACTTTCTTTTCAAGTTCCTCCGCACTGTGTTGCAGGATGTCTATCGCATGTCTGTGCAGTCTGGAAATACGTATCTGTGCACGCACCCTCGCCAGTAGTTCCTTCGCTGAAAATGGCTTTGTAAGGTAGTCATCGGCACCTATATCATAGCCTTCGATCTTCGCTTCCTCCCCTGCTCTTGCAGACACCAAAATAACTGGTAATGAATTAGTTGCCTGGTCATGCTTAATGCGATGCAGTAACTCGGTGCCATCCATTTCAGGCATCATAATATCACTGACGACCAGGTCGGGAATATGGGTACGGATTTTCTCCAGCGCCAGTTTACCGTTGGCTGCCGTCTCAACATTATAGTGTTTTTCGAGCAAGCGTTGCAGATAGTCGCGCATGTCTGCATTATCATCAACAATGAGAACGCGCGCCTTTTCCTCACCCTCTGTGATCTGCTCTATAAAATGATGCTCACTCTCACGGCTAAAGAACAGCGCCTCGTTAACAAAGATGTCGCTGAGGCTGGAACCGTTCTCACTGACAGCTGTTTTCACGATCTGGTCTTCGGGAAGATGTGCACTGCCGAGCGGTATGCGGACAGTAAATGTACTGCCTGCACCTTCCTTGCTGTCGACAGTGATCGTACCCTGGTGCAGGAGCACCAGTTCCTTTACCAGTGAAAGACCGATACCGGTACCTTCAAACGTGCGTCCCTTGCTGTTCTTAACACGGTGAAAGCGTTCGAACATGTTCGGGAGCTCGTCAGCAGGAATACCGACACCTGTGTCGCGTACGCGAAGTATCGCATAGTCATCCTCCTCTTTCAGTGTAACAGTGATACCGCCCTCTAAAGTATATTTGAATGCATTGGACAGCAGGTTCAGCAGGATCTTTTCCCACATGTCCCGGTCTACGTAGGCGGCCGTAGAGAGTGCCTGGCAATCTACGGTCAGTTGCAGTCCCGCATGCTCTACAGCCGCCCTGAAGGTACTGGCTATATCCGCAGTAAGGTCGGCAAGATTGACCGGGAAGTAATGTGCCCTGACCTTTTCTGCTTCAATACGGCTGAAATCAAGCAGTGTGTTGACCAGTCGCAGGAGTCGCATCGCGTTACGGTGCGTAGCGGTCAGGTTCTCTTCCTGTTGCGGCGTGAGGGTACCATCTGTTTGTGACAGCATCTCTTCCAGCGGGCCAAGCATCAGTGTCAGTGGTGTTCTGAACTCATGGCTGATATTACTGAAAAAGGCGGTCTTGGCACGGTCTATTTCCTGTAAGGCATCGGCTCTTTTACGGGCTTCTTCCACCGTGTGTACGTTGACGATACTGCCCGCGATCTGGTCGGCCACCAGCTGAAAGAAGCTGGTATATTTCTCGTCCAGTTGCCGGTGAGGGCTCAGTCCCACGATGAGTAATCCGAATGGACAATCACGTCCATTCTGCATCACCGGTAAGACCAGGGCCTGATCAGGGCTGGTATTCCAGCATCCGGAAGGCAATACACCATATTTCTCCACCAGCCCGTTAATAATAGCTGGCTTAAATTGTTCTATGACTTCTCTGAAATGCCAGTCGGCAGTTATTGTATCAGCCAGTGACAGTGTTTCGGGCAATGGTGTTGTTCCGGGCCATTTGTCGGTCTTCGCAGCCATTGCCATACTACCTTTTCCTTCATCCAGCTGATAGAGGCAGGCAAAAGGGAAATCTGCCGGATTCTCTTTCAGTATCTCGATGCTCCTGTTATAAACATCCGCATCATTTCTGGACGCTGCCAGGTACTTACCAAGGTCCTTCAGTGTCCTTAGCTGGCGTTCACCCAGGATACGTTGTGTATCATCGGTATTCGCGCAGATGATACCATTGGTGCCTCCTTCATCGCCCGGTACGGGGCTATAGGAGAACGTATAATAAGTCTCTTCAGGATAACCATTCCGCTCCATCATCAGCAGCAACGATTCATCATAGGTGCCGATGTTCTTTTGCATACATACCTCAGCCCTTGGGCCTACCTGGTCCCATATTTCCTTCCAGACTTCCCTCGCGGGTAAGCCCAGTACTGACGGGTGTTTACCTCCTAAGATACTTCTGTAAGCGTCGTTATACAGGTTAATGAGGTCATTTCCCCACCAAACAAACATGGGTTGTCTTGAGGTTAATATAATGCGAATACACGTCTTCAGGCTTTGCGGCCACGCTTCTACAGGTCCGAGTGGTGTCTTTGACCAATCCCTGGAGCGAATCAGTTCCCCCATTTCACCACCGCCAGCAAGAAATTCAGGGGTCACGGTCTTGGTTAGTTCCATAAAGTGTCTAGATCGTCTTATTTCATCTTCTTCAAAACTTGCTCCAATCTTTGGACAAGTATGGAGATACTGGAAGGTTTCACGATATAATCAGCTGCCCCAAGCTGCCTTGTTTCAGTAATGTCTTTCTCCTGAGAGGAAGTGGAGTAAATAATGACAGGGGTAGTATTCAGCCGGGAGAGTTTCTTTATTTCTGTCAGGCATTCCCGCCCGTTCATGCGTACCATATTAAGATCCAGGAAAATATAGTCGGGCACAAAGCCGGCGTCCATATTCAGCCTGTTCAAGGCGTCTATTCCGTCATTAGCGGTAATACAAGTAATATCAGTACCTATTGTGTTGAGTGCCAGCGAGAATATTTCCTGGTCATCGTCATCGTCGTCTATTAAAAAGCAAATGATCTTTTCCTGCATATTGTGTCAAAACTTACCCAATATAATGATTATTAGGCAACAGTCTAAGGGTTATAAATTAATTGATAAGATGGCGTTTATTGAGACTTCCCTTTAGAAAACAGGTATTTCCTGCGGTATAAACATAAAAAAACCCGGAACAGTTGTCCCGGGTTCATTTGATATAATTGCACCAAGTAAATAAAGCGCGATAGACAGCGATTACTCAGGTGTACCTTCTGATGGCGTAGCTGCAGGGCGGGATTCAGCTGCTGGACGCGGCTCTCTCGGCTGCTGCGGACGATCTTCCTTCGGACGATCGTCTTTTGGACGATCTTCTTTTGGTTTCTTCTTCGCTGCCTTAGGCGCGAAGATAGCGATCATACGTTTACCTTCCATTGTTGGCATACCTTCCAGGCCACCTACTTCTGCCAGCCTTTCAGCGAACTTCAGCAGGATCAGCTCACCACGTTCCTTGAACATGATCGCACGGCCTTTGAACTGTACATATGTTTTTACCTTGTTACCATCCTTCAGGAACTTTTCAGCGTGTTTCGCCTTAAAGTCGAAGTCATGGTCATCGGTATTCGGTGTGAAACGAATTTCCTTCACCTCGCTCTTATGAGCATTTGCCTTCATCTCCTTTTCCTTCTTCTTCTTCTCGTAAAGGAACTTATTGTAGTCGATGATACGGCATACCGGAGGCGCGGCATTTGGAGAAATTTCTACCAGGTCCAGTCCCTGCTCTTCTGCCATGCGCAGGGCTTCCTCTGTACGATATACCCCAACTTCGACGTTCTCACCTACCAGTCGTACTTCTGGAACACGAATCATTCTGTTCGTGCGGTGCTCTTGTTGCTGTTCTCTACGGAAGTTAGGATTTCTACCCCTGTTGGGATTGTTACTGTTAAAACTTGGTCTGGGTCCTTGTGGCATTAAAAAAAATAAAGTTACTAATTAATAATTGTCAGTAGTGGTCCATAGTCCATGGACAGTGTCTTCAAGATTTGTCGCCCGGCGGGAGATGCCATCTGCAGACCGTCATCGCGATCTATGGACTATAAAGCAATTAACGTACCCGAAAATACAAAAGTTCAATTAGTTAAAAATATATTTTATGACCTTTTGTATATAATTGAATTATTCGAATGGTCTTCTGCTAACTACTTCTTCTTTTACAAGCGCAATAAACTGTTCAAGGTCCATTGCACCGAGATCACCTTTCGCTTGTCTGCGTACCGCAACTTTGCTTTCAGTCATCTCTTTTTCACCTAAAACGAGCATGTAAGGTATCTTCGCAAGTTCGGTTTCCCTGATCTTCTTACCTATCTTCTCGCTACGGTCATCTATTTCAGCGCGAATTTCCGCATTTTTTAACAATTCTGCTACTTTTTCTGCGTACGCCTGATTTTTGTCACTGATCGGTAGGATCTTCACCTGTGTAGGTGTCAGCCACAGCGGGAATTTACCGCCACAGTGTTCGATCAGTACCGCGATGAAACGCTCCAGTGAACCGAACGGTGCACGGTGGATCATCACCGGGCGGTGCTTCTGGTTATCTGCACCTACATACTCCAGCTCAAAACGCTCAGGCAGGTTGTAATCCACCTGAATGGTTCCCAGCTGCCATTTACGGCCCAGGGCGTCTTTTACCATGAAGTCCAGTTTAGGTCCGTAGAACGCCGCCTCACCGTATTCCACTACCGTTCTCAGGCCTTTCTCGGCTGCTGATTCAATAATGGCCTGTTCAGCCAGGTTCCAGTTCTCATCTGTACCGATATACTTCGCCCTGTCTTCCTGGTCACGCAGGGAGATCTGCGCGGTATAATCGGTGAAGTTCAGGCTCTGGAATACATATAATACCAGGTCGATCACTTTACAGAACTCTTCTTTCACCTGGTCAGGACGACAGAAAAGATGCGCATCGTCCTGTGTAAATCCACGTACACGGGTCAGACCATGCAGTTCACCATGCTGCTCGTAGCGGTATACTGTACCAAATTCCGCAAAACGGACTGGCAGGTCTTTATAGCTCTTCGGGCTGGATTTATAGATCTCACAGTGGTGAGGACAGTTCATTGGCTTCAGCATGAATTCCTCACCCTCTTCAGGGGTATGGATCGGCTGGAAGCTGTCTTTACCGTATTTCTCATAGTGACCGGAAGTGATGTACAGGTTCTTGTTACCGATATGTGGTGTTACTACCGGCATATAACCACTCTCAATCTGTGCTTTCTGCAGGAAAGACTGCAGGCGTTCGCGCAGCATCGCACCTTTAGGCAGCCATAAAGGCAGCCCCAGACCTACTTTCTCAGAGAAGGTGAACAGTTCCAGTTCCTTACCCAGTTTACGGTGGTCACGTTTTTTAGCTTCCTCTACCAGGGCCAGATATTCATCCAGTTCCTTCTGGGTAGGGAACGTGATACCGTAAATACGGGTCAGCATCTTGTTCTTCTCATTACCACGCCAGTAAGCGCCGGCAATGTTGGTCAGCTTGATCGCTTTAATGACACCAGTGCTCGGGATATGTGGTCCACGGCAAAGGTCAGTAAAGTTACCCTGTGTATAGAAAGTGATAGTACCGTCCTGCAGGTCCTTGATCAGGTCCAGCTTGTACTCATCGTTCTTTTCGGTGAAATACTTTTCTGCATCAGCCTTACTTACCTCGCGGCGTTCAAATGTGCTGTTCTGTTTTGCCAGTTCAGCCATCTTATCGCTGATCTTCTGCAGATCTTCATCGGAGATACTACGGCCTCCCAGGTCAATATCGTAATAGAACCCGTTCTCGATCGCAGGTCCGATACCAAATTTCACTCCCGGGTACAGTGCCTCCAGGGCTTCTGCCATCAGGTGAGCAGAGGAGTGCCACATAGTAGCCTTACCGTCCGTGTCTGTCCATGTCAGTAGCTGAAGGGTACCATCCGTTGTAATTGGCCGGGACGTATCCGTCACCTGACCATTAAATTTTGCGGCCAAAACTTTTCTTGCCAATCCCTCACTGATGGATTTGGCAACGTCCATTGCAGTTACTCCTGCCTCATACTGACGAACTGCGCCATCCGGTAATGTAATGTTGATCATACGATTTGAGCTGTTATTCTACAGCTATTGCTGTTTGCTTTTTATGTTGATTTTAAATAGCCTATTTAACAGGCTTGCGAAGTTAAGAAAAATGACGGCATTTTTGTATATCAAATGTAATGGCCCTCACTGCATTCTTACGGCATGTGCCCTGATTAATACTTTAAACTGTCCGTAACCTCGACACAGCCTAACATTCCGTTACCGAAATAAGGATTCTGTAACTTACTGCTGCGGCTCATCCAGTAGGCGCCCTTGTCATCAAATGCCATCGGACAATACTGTCTGTAAACTGTCTGTCCCTTCAGTCCTGTGGTCTGAACAATATCGTATAACATATCCGACACCATATTGAAACCGGCCCGTTTTTCCGCGATCGTCTCCTCTCCCAGTATGCCCGCCAGTTCGGCACTGATACTACCCGTGGCACTACGGATCGCCTCCAGCTTCACGGAATCTACCTGTAATAACTGCACTGGTAAGCTATCCATGTGCTGTTTCAGCATCGCTGACCACTTATCTACATACGTCACATTACCCTGGGACAATCCTTCGGCCAGGTCGTAATACGCATCCATCGTTACCTGAAGGGAATCATAAAACTGCTGGGCATAGGGCGCTTTCAGCGGCTCCTGCGCTGTTGCCTGCTCTGCCGGTTGTCTGGCCGGTTCGTTACAGGACAGGAATGCGATGATAACCAGAAATATAGCTGACCTCATGTTTTATTTCACTTTTGCGGCCAAAGATAATCGAATCATATGATAGAAGTACGCCCCTCCCACTAGGGACTCTCCGCGAAAAGCACTAACTTTGCCGCTCTCAATTAAATTTCGCATGCTGATAGCACTACAGGATATCACTTTTGAGTTTGGCGCAAGAGTCATCGTTGAAAATTCTTCATGGCACATTGTACCCGGCGACCGCGTGGGTCTGATCGGATTGAACGGTACCGGGAAATCTACCCTTTTACGTGTCATCAATGGTGAATACACCGTTTCGAAAGGCAGTGTAAACAAGATTAAAAACCTCTCCCTCGGATTCTTTAACCAGGACCTCCTCAGTTTTGAATCTGATGAATCTATCCTGAACGTGGGTATGACCGCTTTTGAAGCGGCCATCAAACTGGAAAAAGAGATTGAGCGGATCACCAAAGAGCTGGAAACCAATGAAGAAGAGGCCCTGCTCATGGAATATGCCGACAAACTGCACGAATTCGAAGCCCTGGATGGCTATAATATCAGACATAAGACAGCACAGGTACTGGAAGGTCTCGGATTTTCCACTGCCGACCTGGAACGCCCCTACAGTCAGTTCTCCGGAGGCTGGCGGATGCGTGTACTACTGGCCAAACTGATCCTTCAGCAGCCGGACGTACTCATGCTCGATGAGCCGACGAACCACCTTGACCTCCCATCCATCGAATGGCTGGAGAAATACCTCCTGGGCTATAACGGCGCCGTGATCATCGTTTCGCACGACCGTTTCTTCCTCGACAGAATGGTGAACAAGATCGTGGAACTCTACCAGCAGGAGTTACACCACTATGCCGGTAACTACGAAGACTACGAAGAAGAGAAGATCCTCCGCCGTGAAATGCAGCAGCGCGCCTATGAAAACCAGCAGGACTATATCCGTCAGCAGGAACGTTTCATTGAGCGTTTTAAAGCCAAAGCCTCCAAAGCGGCACAGGCACAAAGTATCGCCAAACGCCTGGACAGACTCGAAAGAGTCGAACAGGTAGATAATGGTCCTTCCAAGATCCGTATCAACTTCACTCCCGACAGAATACCCGGTAAGATCATCACCACCCTGAATAACGTAACCAAGAAATTCGGTAAACTGACCATTCTTGAAAACGCCAGCGCTGAGATCAACCGTGGAGATAAAATAGCCCTCATCGGTGCGAACGGTAAGGGTAAATCCACCCTGCTGCGCGTTATTGCCGGTGTTGAACCAATGGAAGGTGAGCGTATTGGTGGTCACAACGTCGTGCCCAGCTTCTACGCACAGCACCAGCTGGAAAGCCTCGACCTGAACAGTGAGATCCTGGACGAACTGAAGAACTTCGGTAGCGGTCGTACGGAGGTAGAACTCCGCGCCCTGCTGGGTTGTTTCCTCTTCACCGGCGATGATGTATATAAAAGGATCAAGATCCTTTCCGGTGGTGAGAAAGCACGTGTGGCACTGGCCAAGACCATTATCAGCCAGGCCAACTTCCTGCTGCTCGATGAGCCGACAAACCACCTCGACATGAACTCCGTGCAGATGCTGATCGATGCATTGGCACAATACGATGGTACCTATGTACTCGTATCGCACGACCGTTACTTCGTGAGCCAGACTGCCAACAAGATCTGGGAGATCGTTGACGGTGAGATCAAGGAATTCAAAGGCACCTACGCTGAGTGGGAGGAGTTTAAAAAACGCCAGGCAGATGCCCTGAAACTGGCTTCCGGCGACAAAGGCAACGAGTCAAAAAAAAAAGAAATAAAGAAAGAGCAGGCCACGAATAACAACAATAATTCCGGTAAAAAAGACAATACCCCTGCTCCTGACCAGCCGAAAAATGCACCTTTTGACAAGGAAAAACAAAAGGAACTGCAGAAGTACAAACGCCAGTTCCAGCAACTGGAAGACCAGCTGGCAAAACTGCATGAGAAAAAGGCATCCCTGGAAACGGCCATGAACAACCCGGACGTCTATGCCGACAGGAAGAAATTCCAGCAGCTGGAATCTGAGTACGCCCAGATCGGCAGAGACCTGAAACAGGCTACCGGTGAATATGAGCAGGTGTTTGAGAAATTAATGGAACTGGAGGGATAGTTAATTGAACATTAAGAACCTGGAAGTAGGAATTGGTGCTACCAATTGACTGACATACATAGAGAGCGCTCATGATTTTACTGTCATGAGCGCTCTTTTTATAATGTGAGGCCGGACCTGCCCAATGCATGATGGCTGATTCCCGGTTCCCGATTTCTTACAACACTTCCCGTAACCTGCACGATCAATAATCCGCCCAAACTCGTACCTTCAGGCCCGGAGAAATATCAATAACAATTTATGCAGCGCATACTCGTAGTAGAAGACGAAATCAAAGTAGCTAATACCGTCAAAAAGGGATTGGAAGAGAATGGCTTTGAAGTAGATGTTGCCTATGACGGCCGGATGGGCAAAAGCCTGGGCTCCAGTAACAATTACGATCTGGTCATACTGGACCTGAACCTTCCTCATGCAAACGGTTACGAAGTATGTGAAGTGATCCGCCGTAAGAATAATGCCATCCCTATCATTATGCTGACCGCCCTCGGTGGTATGGACGATAAAATGCAGGCGTTCGAACTCGGTGCAGACGACTACCTGGTAAAACCCTTTGACTTCCGTGAGCTCATGGCACGCATCCGCGTGTTCCTTAAAAGGGCCGGCTCTGAAGTACAGGAAAATAATCAGTACAAGATCGTCATCGGTGACCTGGAAATAGACCGGGAAAAGAAAGAAGTGACCCGTAGTGGTAAAAAGATCACCCTGACAGCCAAGGAATACCAGCTCCTGGAATTCCTCGCTCTCCACAAAGGCAAGGTGATCTCTAAGCTCGTTATTGCCGAAAAAGTATGGGACATCGATTTTGATACAGGCACCAACGTGATCGAAGTATACATGAACTTCCTCCGGAAGAAGATCGACAAAGATTTTGATAATAAACTCCTGCATACCAAAACAGGGATGGGATATTACCTGGCCGAAGAGTGAAGATCAAATATAAAATAGCGCTCTCCTATTCTGTATCAGCATTTGTACTGTTGAACACCTTTGCCATCCTGGCTTATTACTTCTCTGCGCAATCGCGTAAGGCTGAATACCTGGAGCGCCTGGAATACCGTGCCCGTTCCATCGCTAACGTGATCATCGAAGATGATTATGTGAAAGTGGACCTGCTCCGGAAACTGGATAAGACCACCTTCCAGGACCTGTATAAGGAAACGATCCTGGTATATAGTCCGTCATATGAATTACTTTATTCCAATGTAAAGGATACGGCTATCCGTACGCCCCGCCGGCTGCTGGATTATATAAAAAAGAATGGTGAATACAGCCATGAGCGTGATAATGGAGAACTTGTCGGCGTGTTCTATACCGAGGGCTCCATGTCGGTCATTGTACTGGTCACCTCCTTCGATAAATACGGCTTTCAGAACCTGCAGAACCTCAAACAGATCCTCATCATAGAGATCATCGTGGCGATCATCCTGCTGGTCGTCATTGGCTATTTCTTCGCCAAGCGGATGGTGCAGCCTATTGACAAACTTGTCGAGCAGGTGCAAACGATCAACGCCAATAACCTGCAGGGCATGACGGTCGATGCCAAAGGCAAAGACGAAATTGCGCAGCTGGGTGCTAACTTTAATACAATGCTCGAAAGGCTCAGCAATGCCTTTGACCTGCAGAAAAGCTTTGTAAGTAACGCATCCCATGAACTGCGAACACCCCTCGCTTCGATTATCAGCCAGTTACAGGTGTCCCTGTCCAAGGACAGAAGCAGGGAAGAATATATGGAAGTGCTCAACTCCGTACTCGAAGATGCCCAGCATCTCTCCGACCTGAGTAACGGCCTGCTGCAGCTGGCACAGTCCGGACTGGATGAACGTCAGTTCGTTTTTAACGAGGTCAGGATCGATGAGCTCATGCTGGATATGGGTAACCTCATTAAACTGAAACAAATGCCTGCTACGGCAGGTGCTGAACCGCAGAAGCCCCGCAGGGTTGATATAGACTTCCTGAAAGTGCCAGAGCAGGACACAGACCTCATCTGTGAAGGGAATGAGAGCCTGCTGAAGGTGCTGTTCCTGAATCTGCTGGACAATGCCCTTAAATACTCCAGCGACAATACCGCCTTCGTGACCATCGACTTTACAGGCACCGCCATCCAGGTACAGGTGAAGGATAATGGCATCGGCATTCCGGCGGACGAACTGGATAAGATATTTGAACCCTTCTACCGGGCCAGCAACTCACATTCCGTGCGGGGCCATGGTTTAGGACTATCTATCTGTAAGAAGATCGTACAATTGCATAACGGCCAGCTCACAGCGACGTCAACGCCTGGTGAAGGTACCACGTTCACAGTGGAACTGCCGCACAGACATCAGTAATCTACTTTCACATTTCTTCTCCCACAACTACATTTTAAGCTCATTTTAATTGTCTTTAAAGCCTCCTTTAATTGACATTGCAGAGCTTTGCTGTAATTCTGAAAGACGTCATGAAATGCACATTCTTCTTCACCGTTTTATTCGCCGCAGGCTTGAGCCTGTCAGCCTGTAGACATCAGGAGATTGAAGAAGGTGCTACTGACAAGACCTTCGTATTGAGTGATACCATGCTCAAAACGATCAGGATCGATACCGCCAACCTGAAGCCGGTTGAGAAGGAAGTACAGTTGCCGGGGAAAGTGGTCATCAACAACAGCAGGGTGCGGAAGACGGATGTAGTGATAGATGTCGCCCAGGCTGATCTCCGGAATGTGAAAGAAGGATATGAGGCAGAGATCATTTCTGAAAGTCTGCCAGAGAAAGTGTTCTATGGCAAAGTGGAGACCGTCTGCCCTTCTAATGATACCGGCACCGGAAGACTGAACATTATTCTAAACGACCCGGAAGGACTCCTGAAACCGGAAATGAAAGCAGCGGTGATCGTGCACTGTGATGAAGGGGATGACATGATCGCCATCCCGGAGACCGCTGTCATTGCCGATCACAGTAAAAATTTTGTACTGGTCTTCAAAGACAAATACAATATCCAGGTAAGAGAAGTGGTCACGTACACGACTGCCGGCGCCCTCACTTATATTCTGAGAGGGCTGAATGCAGGAGAGAACGTTATCTCCGCTCATCAGCGGCAGATATACGACGCACTCAGTGATAATTAAACAGATTTATGTTTTAGTTCGCATATAGGTTGATAGAATGGACATGCAAACAGGACTCTCACAGGTGTTATCATTTGTCTGAATCTGTTCTACATGCTCAATTACTCCGCCCCGCCGCAAAAGATACAACGCGGGGCGGTTTTTCTTTTATACCAATAGCTATATGCAGCCAATAACGTGCGTGACTGCACGCCGCCAGCTGGTTTCAGCTGATCAATAATTCTCTGATAGTCTGCCTCCCCGGCAGATCAGCTGCTACCACAATGACTTTACCGCCAGCGGGTAACGCAGCTGCATTATAATACCAGTCTACACCATTCCGGCCTAATACGGCCGCTCCCTTCTCTTTTACCACACCTTCCGCATCGGCTACCTGTACGGTTACAGCCGCTACGCGGAATTCATCCCTGGCTGTTACGATCACGTCCGTGTTTTCCAACCGGATGTTCTGCACTTCGGGAGAGCGGTAAGCGTCTTTCACCGCCATATTATAGGCATTCTGCCCTGGCCCTGCCAGTGACGCATAATAGGCCTTTATCGCGGGATCATTCATCATGTCCCTGGCTACATCCGCCGCTACACGCATTTTATGCCTCGCTTCGAGCTGTTTTTGAGTAGGTTTTTTATTGGAAGGGCGGCGTTTCTTCGCCATAATGATCTGCCCATTCCGTTCGTAGATGGTGACTTGCCTGCCAATGCTGCCCCGTACGAGTTGCAGCAGGATATTGTCTTTAACAATGGCCATATAAATAGTTTTTGAGGGTGTTGCTTACAAAGGTAACGCCTTCGGTCTGTACAATACTTATTATTCAGTGTAAATGAGTACTAATACTTCATCTATATATCACTTCAATATCCAAAGCATATACAAATGATATATAAATATCCTTATAGTGACGGTTTACATTGAATACTAAAGCGAATCAACATGCCTGTTAAAACAAAAGGGCGCCTGCCAGTGCAGACACCCTTTTCTACATATATATAAGTACTAAGCTGTTGTTATACTTCTGACCCCCGTTCTCTTTCCAGGCGTGGGCGTAAGCGTTGTTTGGACTTGTTAAAGATCATCTGGCCCTTGTCAACACCTTTCCTGATCTCGTCTCTCTCTTCTTCCGACATATGCAGGACAGAATTACACTCACTGCTGCAGGTGCCTTCATATTTGGCAGCACACTCCTCACACTGGATAAATAACAGGTGACAGGCGTCATTTGCACAGTTGGTATGTGTATCGCTCGGTTTACCACACTGGTGACACTGACTGATCACCTCATCGGTAATACGTTCGCCGAGACGGTCGTCAAATACGAAGTTCTTTCCTTTGAACTTGACAGGCAGCCCCTGTTGCTTCGCCTTGTTGGTATATTCAATAATGCCCCCTTCAAGGTGGTAGACATTCTTAAAACCGTTGTGTAACATATAGGCAGATGCCTTCTCACAACGGATACCGCCGGTACAATACATCACGATGTTCTTATCCTTCTGGTCTTTCAGCATGTCTACCGCCATAGGTAGCTGCTCACGGAAAGTATCGGAAGGTACTTCTATCGCATTCTGGAAGTGTCCTACTTCAAATTCATAGTGGTTACGCATATCCACGATGATCGTATCAGGATCGTCAGTGATCTCATTGAAGTGCTTCGCATCCAGGTATTTCCCTCTGTTGGTGATGTCGAATGTCGGGTCGTCAATACCGTCTGCCACGATCTTTTCACGCACCTTGATCTTCAGTACCCAGAATGATTTTCCGTCATCATCGACAGCGATGTTGAGGCGGATACCATTGAGGAAATCGTAGGAGTAAAGCGTTTCACGGAAAGCATCCACGTTATGCTCGGGAACACTGATCTGTGCATTGATACCCTCATGGGCTACATAGATACGTCCGAATACACCCAGCGCGAAAAGGCGCTCGTACAATTCGTTACGGAAAGCGGTAGGATCTTCGATCTTTGCGTACTGATAAAAGGAGATAGTGACGCGACGGAATGTCTCAGCTGCCAGCCTGACTTTTAATTCGGCTGCAGAAACTCTGTTGTGTAATGCCATTTGCTGTTTAAGAAATTTTAAGAACACTTGCCCTGTGAGCAAAATTTCATTCTTCGAGCCTTTCCGTTCTTCGTCCACCCCGTACTGCCCTGGTTACACAGGAGAAGCCAGGCTGAAACGCTTTTCCGGTCCAGCTCCGCAAAGATAGCAAAACTTAAATTATGGGGTAATGACAGTCGTCATACATAGCTGACACAACAGCTCATACGACCGCCCATATCCTGACTGCCGTCAGGTTTCTATTGCAAAAGGGGTCAAAGGGAGCTCACCCCTGCCAGGCCTCGGTTTCTCTCGACCATTCGTACAGAATAGCCGTCATGTAATACGCAGCTGCGCTGATAATCAGCACATAACCTGCGAAACCAAGTGTCATAAACTCAGGAGAGGCCGTCCATTCGTTCACTTCAGCAACGTAAGCTACGGTGGCCATCATGATTCCAAGGATAAATGCGAAGAGTGCAATTCGTCTCATAAGGGATAGTTTTGCTAAGATTCACATGAAAGTGTTAGACGATATACTTGTAAACTGGCTCAAAATGTGTTTACTATCTATATAACAGATCAGATGGTGAAATTGTTCAGGTGGGTAATGACATATCCCAACCTTTACAACTATTTGATTATTATCGTATATAAATAAACTCTAAGACTTGGCATCCTTTTTGAAATTGAGGTATTAGGACAAGCAATCAGAGTTTAACCCAAAAATGTTAATTATGAGTACAGTTTTTCTCTACATCTTTTATCTTATCGTGGCTTTATGGATATACCGTCTGCTGGCTTACTTCTACGATCGCGATCCGAAGGAAAGCTATAAGACAAGGAGACAAAGAATTTAGGCAAGCAGGGAAAGTCAGCAAAACGGCTTTCCCTTTTTACTGTACGGTATCGTCCTGCTGTGGCCTCACCAGGCTGCCAAAAAGTCCACCGAATCCAATTCTCACGCCTATGCGGGTATCATCTTTACTTTGGTAGCCTGCAATAACATCAACGCGCAGTACCTTCAGAATATTTTCCAGTCCGGCAAAAACTTCCACATAATTATTATCACGGTTCACATAGAATGCATTCGACCCGGCCACCAGGTTCCACTTTAACCGGTTGAACAGCGGGATCTTATTAGTCAGCAATCCATTAAAGTGATGTTCCACATTCGCAGTACCGAATACAGCCGCCGTGTTGCTGTACCGGTAATAGGGCGCCAGCTGGAAACTATTGAGGTAGCGGATGTTATAAAACATCTGATTACCATTAAAGTGCTGAAAATCAGGAATGTCTACACTTTTACTATTGAGGAATCCGCCCGCCCCAAAACGGTACTGAAATTCCCCGAATAACTTCAGGTTCACATTATCTCTCATCTCTACATTCCATTTGTCGAAATTAGCATCACTGCCGGCTATGTCCGGAATACCCTTGCTGTATGCTATACGGAAGACGGGGTATTTCGAGCCGATAGCGACTTTCCTGTCGGGCAACTCAATAAACCGCTGTCCCGGCTGGAAGCTAAACGCCAGGTTCAGCACCAGCGCCTGATTCCGCTCGAATGGCACACCTGCCAGTTCATAGGGATGGTTGGGCAGGAAGTGCTTACCCGTATCTTTCCGGAAGCTAAAATCGGTTGTATTCTGTACAGGTATCCTGTCTTCATAGGAGATGCCCGCACTGATAGTGGCGCTGCTCTGGAACTTCCTACGGAAACGTAATTCTCCGAACCAGTTCTCATACAGCTTCATATAGTTCTCTTTCAACAGCAAAGTATAGACGATATTGGCAATGGGCGACACCGGATTATCACGGTTAAACTGTGATACGCGTTTACCTCCACCGATCGTCCACGTATTGTAGCCATGTCTGCCCGCCAGTCTGGCTTCTTTGCCGTATGACACGAACGTGTAAGCATTCAGATGGGTATTGCTGAATCCATACCTTACCCGGGGAATAATACGCAGCTGCTGGTTCCGTGGAAGGTCAAGATCCAGTTCCGGTTCCACACTCAGTGCCACTCCTTCCACAGTATTATACTCCACCTGCGACAAAAGTGACTTAATGGAGAGGTCATGTGAGTAAATACCGGTATCCCGTCTGAAATAAAACTTATGTTCGGCGCCTCCCAGACTAAATAATAACTGAGATAGTTTGATAGGTGGCTGATGTGCCTTCAGGGTGTCCAGCCGCCACTGAGAACGCGCGCTATCCCTTCTGGCCCTGGCAGTGCTGTCTTTCGTCCGGAAGTCTTTCACCTCTTCTACTTCCAGCGGCACCGGACGTATACTGTCCCAGTAAGCCAGGTCCTTGCGGTCAAAAGCGGTATCATACCGCATAATGGTACGGTCGAAGTATTTTTTAGAGAAATGGGGGGTCAGGTTGTAATTGGAATATACATTCACGAAACTACCGGCCACATTAAATCCGAACTGCTTAATGGTCAGATTGATCACCTGATCTTTTGTACGCCATACCGCTGCATTCACCGGTACATGGATCTGTGTGATATGCAGTGTGTCCATGATCTCCAGCTGATATTCCTGTGTGACCATCACATCGATACTATGGATACGCCAGTCGTCATCGGTAATAAAGATATACCCCGAAAACAGCGGCTCATATTTACGGCGCGGAATGACCTTGATCTTGTTGATCGTCTTTCCATCCTCCTGGAACACACCTTCCAGCCTGTATTTATAATAGAACAGCGCATTTTCAGCAATCGGTGAGATGTATCCCCTTTTGCTGAACTGAGAAACCATGGCTGTTACATTGTTCTCATAAAAATCAATAAATGCCGGAAAACTGAAGCCAAAGCCGCCACCACTCTGACGGGCGGACAATACCTCCACTTTCACATCATCCGGCCTTCTTACGGCCACTTTGGTCATAGACTCAGACAGGAATAACACACCTCTGCGGTTCGAGTCCAGCCCCATATCTTCCACATCATCCGCACCGATCTTCTTGCCGAAGAAGCTACCGGGCATGTCACGCATCTTGAATACACCTTTAATATAGTCGTTACAGGTATACTCCTTTACCTGCTCGAGGTAGTGGCTGCGTTTCTTTATTGCCTGCCGAATGATGGCATATGCAGGATCTTCTCCACCCGATTTTACGATGACTTCCTTTATCTGCAGGCTCAAAGGTACCAGCACAAAATTCACGGTCTGCTCTGTTGCCGTTACTGTGACAGGCTGTTCCGCCTTTTTATATCCCATATACTGACACACGAGTATGTAGCTGCCTGCCGGCACGTCCAGGTGAAACTGGCCGGCGGCATTGGTGGTTGTACCATTTGTCGTGCCTTTAATAAATACGGATGCAAATGGCAGTGCTTCATTCCGGGCGTTTGTTACCTTACCGCGTATAGTAGTGGCGCCGGCATAATAACAACTGAAGAACAGCATAATGGTCAGTAAGATTCTGGGCATATTGGAGGATTATGATATCACCATGCTATTGCGGGCTGCTGGTTCTATCATTGAATATAATGTTTACGGGTAAGATACGGGTATATCGTGGTGGTTTTTATGGCAACTTTAACACGTCGTTAAGACCGGGCTGTTGCTACAGCCGGTTGCTCAGCGGGCTTCTTTTTATAGCGAAGATAACTACCCGTCAGACTACCGAATCCGGCTACCAGTCCGCCTATAAAAGCACTTACCATACCTATCAGCATAGGGTTCTTTACCTTGATTATCAGCTCGCTCATTCTGTTGGCCAGTATATGGTCGTTCTGGATATCTTTAAAGAATGCCAGTGCCAGCCATAACAGGAATACCGCGAGAAATCCGTTCAGGAAGGAACGTAATGGTGGCAATGGGATCAGTACAGCTACCAGGAAAGAGGCCAGTGCAACGGACCACCAGGTAAAGAAAAGACCACCCAGGTAACTGAGTGCTATAATGAGTATAAAGCGAGGAACGGACTTCATATATGAAAGATAAGGAAAATGTCAGATCAACAGATATATGTATCAAAACAGTTTAGGCATATGCGGGAGGAATCACTGTTCTCAGCTGCTGAAAATTGGGGGAAAAGCATACCGGGAGATCAGCAGACCTCCCGGTGCAATAACTATTTACTGTTCTCCAGTGCCTGAAGAATATCATTCAGTATATCCTGTACATTTTCCAGTCCGACAGATATACGGATCATACCGGCTGTGATGCCGACCTTTGCACGTTCTGCGTCGGTCAGCTTAGCATGTGTCGTACTGGCCGGATGAGAGGCTATACTTCTGCTATCGCCCAGGTTGGCGGTCAGTGTCAGCATTTTCAGTGAATCGAGGAAGCGGGTACCGCTTTGCAGTCCGCCTTTCAGCTCGAAACAGACGATACCGCCACCGGCGCTCATCTGCTGCTTAGCGATGGCATGTTGCGGATGGCTTTCCAGCATAGGATATTTCACCCAGCTGATATGCGGGTTGTTCTCCAGTGCTTTCGCCAGTGCCAGCGCACTTTCCGAATGGCGGGCCATACGGATATACAGGGTTTCGAGGCTTTTGCTCAGCACCCAGGCGTTGAACGGCGACATGGCGGGTCCGGTACTGCGGCAGAAGGTATGGATCTCCTTGATCAGGTCTTTACGGCCTACCACGACACCGCCCAGTACACGTCCCTGTCCGTCCATCCATTTGGTGGCGGAGTGGGTCACGATATGCGCACCCAGTTCTATTGGACGTTGCAGCACAGGTGTAGCGAAACAGTTATCTACGTTAAGGATGATATTGTGCTTGTCGGCAATTTCGGCCAGCAGGCGCAGGTCGATGATCTCCAGTCCCGGATTGGAAGGTGTTTCCACGAAGATCATTTTTGTATTAGGCTTGATCAGCGCTTCCACCGTTTCCGGTTTATTGATATCAAAATAACTGTATTCGATGCCCCATTTAGGCAGGAACTTAGTGATAATGGTGTGGGTAGAACCGAAAATGGAGCTGGCAGAGACCAGGTGATCTCCGGCATTCATCAGCGCCATAAAGCTGGCAAATACCGCGCTCATACCAGAGGCGGTCGCATAGCCGGCTTCAGCGCCTTCGAGTGCACATACTTTGCTGACAAATTCATCTACGTTCGGGTTGCTGAAACGCGTGTAGATGTTATTATCTGTTTCGTCAGCGAAGGTCGCCCTCATTTCTTCCGCGCTGTCGTAAGTGAAGCTGGAAGTGAGGAATAGCGGCGTGGAGTGCTCCATCTGCCATGTCTTTTCTGTCTGGATCCTTACTGCATTGGTCTCCGGCCGGTATTGATCTTTCTCCATCGGTATATCTGCTATAATGGTATGTAAATATTATTTACCGTTCACCTTCGTTTCCCAGGTGAGGTCTCCTCCTGCCCTGCGCAGGGTTTCTGCTACGGAGCAGTATTTGGTCATGGACAGTTCCACCGCACGGGCAGCTTTATCAGGATCGATATCGCCGCTCAGATGAAATACCACATGGACCTTTTCCCAGATGGAAGGTTCTTTCCCCTTCTCTCTGTCGCCGTCGATCTCGATCTGGAAATCGGTGATCTCCTGGCGTTGCTTTTTCAGGATCATGGCTACGTCAATAGCAGAACAACCGCCCAGCCCCATCAGGAGCATCTGCATTGGTCTTACACCATTGTTCTTACCTCCATTTTCCACGGAAGAATCCATCTGCACTGTATGTCCGCCTTCGTCCACTGCTTCCATATTGAACGCATCATCTAGTCTCTTTAGTGATATCTTCATTGTCGATAAATTATATTTCCAAAGATACTTAGTACAAAGCCAAATCCCAAATACCCCCTTGCTTCAAAGTCATTATGCATTAAGCATTTTTTAACTTAGCTTTGCCCCCAAAATTTTTAAGGGGCATTGACAGTACATCATTTCCATAGCAAACAGGCTTTTATATTGGAATCCGGCGCGACGCTGCCGGAGCTGCAGATCGCTTATCATACTTATGGTACGCTCAACAGTACGGCGAGTAATGTAGTTTGGGTATGCCATGCCCTGACAGCCAATTCTGATGTAAGAGACTGGTGGAAGGGCCTCATAGAGGCGGGTCATGCCATTGATCCGGAGCGCGATTTTATTGTCTGCGCCAACATACTGGGGTCTTGTTATGGCACCTCCGGTCCGACGTCTGTCAATCCGCTAACCGGTCAGCCCTACTTCCACTCCTTCCCCCTCATTACAGTGAGAGATATGGTGAACGCGCATGTACTGTTACGTAATCACCTGGGTATCAAACAGATTAAACTACTCATGGGCGGTTCTATGGGTGGGTATCAGGCACTGGAATGGGCCCTGCTGGAGCCGGGCATCGTACAGCGTCTCTGTCTGCTGTGTACCGGTGCTTCGGAAAGCCCGTGGAGCATCGCTATTCATACCGCACAGCGCCTGGCCATAGAAGCAGACCAGACCTGGCGGGAAGACTCCTTCGCTGCGGGTGCCCGGGGACTAAAAGCGGCCCGTGCCATAGGTATGCTTACCTACAGGAACTATCAGACCTTTGTACGTACCCAGGCAGATCCTGACAATGAAAAAACAGATCATTTCCGCGCATCCTCTTATATAGAATACCAGGGCGAGAAGCTGGTGAAACGCTTCAATGCACAGTCGTACTGGATACTGAGCAAGGCAATGGACAGCCACAATATCTCCCGCGGCCGTAACACCGACCTTGCAGGTGCACTCGCGTTGATACAGCAACCGGCACTGATCGTAGGCATCACGAGTGATATACTGTGTCCGCCGGAAGAACAGCTGTTCCTCTCACAACATATGCCGCAGGCCACCTATCATGAGATAGATTCTACGTATGGCCATGATGGTTTCCTGATTGAGTTTGAAAAAATAAATAAGCTACTGGCAGGGTGGATGGATTAGGCATTCCTCTTTCCTGATCCTTAAGGCTGCATTAAAAACGCCTTAAAGTTCCCTAAGCACACACAGATTATACCTGCGTCCATCTATATTTGTATCATAATATCATGGCGAGGTTTTTTGCATACATATTACTCTTTATACACGTCAATACGACGATGTTCGTTCCGGTCGCGGACGAGCACGATGTGTATGATGCATTCGGCCGCCAGATCAATGACATTAATACCTTCCTTGGACTCATCGATCAGATGGTCCTGGGTAATACTGAAATCACTACACAGGATGAAGATGATGACCTTGCGCATTTCTTCACTGGCAGCGCTGGCGTAACCTGCTATGTATCTAATGTGCAGGAAATAGTACTGACAAGGGACGAGCCTTCCACGGTTGATCTTGCAGTAGCCTACCCCCGCCTGCAGGCGCAGAAAATAAGCAGCATTGCCTATGACATCCTCACCCCTCCTCCTGAAACCGGTACTACATACCATTCTTAAGATCTCTCTATCATGCGAGCACGTTGGACAACCTATACAGGTTGACTGGTAAACCTTTTTGTGCCTGTATTGTTGATCTTTTCACATACCCTCTTTTATAAAATCTTATTTAAACGAATCAAATGTCTAGTAAGGACTTTCGTGCAGCCTCGCTCTGCCGGTTACTTACCTGTTGTGTGCTGTTGCTCACAACAGCGATAACCGCCAAAGCACAGGATACCCTGCACATCAACCTTCCCGAGGCAGAGAAGCAGTTCCTTGAAAAGAACCTGCAGCTGCTGGCTGAAAAATACAATGTATCCATCGCGCAGGCCGAGATCATTCAGGCACGGTTATATAATAATCCAAACCTTACTTTCAGTGGTAACCTGTATAATCCTGCCAGGAAACAATTCTTCGATCTTGGTAACAGGACCGGTCAGTATGAAGTAGAGATCCAGCAAATGATCTCTCTCGCCGGAAAAAGGAATAAACAGATACAGCTAGCCCGTACCAATGCCAGCATGGCTGAAAATGCCTTCTTTGACCTGCTGCGTACCTTACGCTATACGCTACGCAGTACCTTTTATCAGACCTACTACCTGCAGCACTCCATGAAAGCCTATGAGGAGCAGATCGCTTCACTGGCAAAAATGGATGCTACCTATAAAGATCTGCAGCAAAAGGGGCTGGTCACGCTGAAAGATGCCGTACGCCTCCGCTCACTGCTGTATAGTCTGCGAGCCGACCGCACCAGTATGCAGAACCAGCTGAATGACCTGGAAGCAGCAATGCAGCTGCTCCTGCAGAATAACCATGCATGGTATGTGCTGGAGATGGCAGATACGGCGGTGAACGGTATTCCGGAAATCAGGCAGACAAGTCTGCAGAGCCTTGTGGACAGCGCCTATGCGAACAGACAGGACCTGCAGCTGGCACAGAACAGCATGCAGTACAACCAACAGAACTACCGCCTGCAGAAAGCAATGGCTGTACCCGACTTTTCACTGGGCGCCGCTTTTGATAAACGGGGTAGTTTCGTGGACAATGCTACCTTTTTAAATGTGGGTATAGACCTTCCTTTCTTCAACCGCAACCAGGGGAATATCAAAGCAGCAAAGTATAATGCCGATCAGGCGAAACTGCTGGTACAGCAGCAAACGCAGGCCGTAGAGAATGAAGTGCAGACGGCTTATGCGAAGGCGATCAATACGGATAAGATGCTGGAAACAATTGATCCGGCATTCCGCGGACAGTTCGAGCAACTGCTCAGCGCTATCACCGACAACTTCCTGAAAAAGAATATCAGCCTGCTGGAACTGACCGACTTTTACGACTCCTATAAGGAGAATATGCTGCAACTGAATCAGCTGCAGAATGCCAGGATGCAGGCCATTGAAACGCTCAACTTTGCTGTGGGCAAAACCTTGTTCAATAACAAATAACAACTGAAATCCGTCATGAAATCTTTCGCTATATATATCCTTTCACTTGCTTTCACAGGCATGTTAGCTGCCTGCGGTTCTCATCATACGGAAACCAGGAAAGATGAACCAGCAGTATCCGATAGCCTGGTCAAAAACGTGGAAACCGCTCCCGCCACTATGGAAGCACCTTCAGAAACTATCAAACTGAATGGTAAGATCCAGCCCGATGAAGGGAAACAAGCCAAAGTATATGCGCTTGTAAGTGGTAAAATCAAAAGCGTACAGGTAGAACTGGGCGACTACGTCAAACAGGGCCAGGTACTGGCGGTACTGGAGAGTGCCGAAGTAGCCGGTATCACCAACGATGTATCGATCGCAGCATCCAGCGTGGAGATGGCCAGGAAGAACATGGAGACACAAAAGTCCCTGTTTGAAGGCAACCTCGCTACCCAACAGGATTATCTCTCTGCACAGATAGAATATAAAAAGGCACAGTCAGAACTGAACAGGGCCCGCCAGGTAGCAAATATCAGCGGTGGTAATAGCTCCGCTTACGCACTCCGGGCGCCGATCAGTGGGTATGTAATTGAGAAAAACATCACTGGTAACTCTGAAGTGCGCCAGGATAACAGCAACAGTTTATTTACCGTAGCCGATCTGTCTACTGTATGGATCATTGCCAATGTATATGAATCAGATATTGCCAATATCCGTTTAGGCGATGAAGTGAGAGTGAAAACGCTTGCCAGCCCCGATAAGGAGTACCTGGGCAAGATCGATAAGATCTACAATGTGCTCGACCCGGCCAACCGTACCATGCAGGTACGTATCAGCATGCCGAACGCCAGCGGTGAATTAAAACCCGAGATGTTCGCTACCGTGAAAGTGAGCGCCAAAACCACCGGTGCAATACTCAGTATTCCGGCGAAGGCAATGGTGATGGACAATAGTAAACAGTTTGTAATTGTAAAGAAGGCAAACAAGCTGGAGATAAAGGAGATCAACCTGCTACGCAGAATTGACGACCGTGCGTTTATCTCCGGTCTCCAGGAAGGCGACCAGGTGGTCACCTCCGCACAGGTCTTTATTTATGATGCGCTTAACCTTAAATAACCAGGCAGGATCTTATGCAGAAGATAATAAAATCAGTCATCGCCTTTTCTCTGAAGAACAGGCTCTTCATAGGTTTTGCTACGGTCATACTCATTATATGGGGTGTGATCGCGTTTAAAAAAATACCTATTGAAGCATTCCCGGATGTAACAAATACACAGATCACCATCATCACGCAATGGCCCGGCAGAAGTGCGGAAGAAGTAGAGAAGTTTGTAACGGTGCCGATTGAAATAGCCATGAATCCGGTACAGAAAAAAACCTCTGTACGTTCTACTACCGTGTTCGGATTATCCGTGGTAAAAGTCATCTTCGATGATGGTATAGACGACGCATTCGCCCGTCAGCAGGTCAACAACCTCCTGCGCGATGTTGAAATACCAGATGGAGCAGAACCAGATGTACAACCGCCCACCGGCCCTACGGGAGAGATATTCCGGTATACGCTGGAGAGTAAAACGAAGACCGTCAAGGAACTGAAAACCCTGCAGGACTGGGTGATCGAACGCCGGTTACTGAATGTTCCGGGCGTAGGCGATGTTGTTAGTTTTGGTGGGGAAGTGAAGACATACGAGATCACGGTAAATCCGCAGAAGCTGGCCTCTTATGACATCACACCACTGGATGTATACAATGCTATTTCAAAAAGTAATATCAATGTGGGTGGCGACGTGATCGTCGATAACTCACAGTCGTATGTGGTGCGCGGTATCGGGTTACTGAATAACGCAGAGGAGATCGGCAATATCATCGTTGATAATATCAATAATACGCCGATCCTGGTCAAGGACATCGCGCAGGTAGACATCTCAGCCCTGCCACGACTGGGCCAGGTAGGACGTGACAAGCAGAATGATGTGGTAGAAGGGATCATCGTGATGCGTAAGGGAGAGAACCCGAGTGAGGTGATCAACCGCGTGGAAGAGCGTATTAAATATCTGAATGAGAAAGTACTGCCAGCCGATGTGAAGATCAACACGTTCTACAACCGTAACAACCTGATAGACTTCGCGACACATACAGTGCTGCATAACATGCTGGAAGGGATCATCTTCGTAACCGTGATCGTATTCCTGTTCATGGCTGACTGGCGTACGACCGTTATCGTTGCCATTGTAATACCACTGGCATTATTGTTTGCCTTCATCTGCCTGACGTTAAAAGGTATGTCAGCCAACCTGCTGTCGATGGGGGCGATAGACTTCGGTATCATCATTGACGGCGCTGTCGTGATGGTGGAGGGGATCTTCGTATTACTCGACCATAAGCAGCATCAGCTGGGGATGGAAAGATTCAACAAACTGTCCAAGCTGGGTATGATCAAACAGACCGGCGGCGAACTGGGTAAAGCGATCTTCTTCTCTAAACTGATCATCATTGCGGGATTGTTACCGATCTTCTCATTCGAGAAAGTAGAAGGTAAGATGTTCTCTCCACTGGCCTGGACACTGGGCTTTGCATTGCTGGGTGCATTGTTACTGACGCTGACACTGATACCGTTGCTGAGTAGTATCCTGCTGAGGAAGAACGTGCGGGAGAAGCACAATGTATTTGTGGAATGGCTCACCAATGGTGTAATGAAGTTGTTCTCCAGCACCTATCGTCATAAGAAGCTGACGCTGATCATGGCCAGTGCACTGGTGGTGGTAGGACTCTTCAACTTTAAATTCCTGGGGTCTGAGTTCCTGCCCGAACTGGATGAAGGAGCCATCTACATTCGTGCAACCTGTCCGCTGAGTGTTTCGCTGGAAGAATCCAAGACACTGGCCAATAAAATGCGCCGTATTATTCTTACCTTTCCTGAGGTGAAGCAGGTCATGTCGCAAACGGGCCGGCCTAATGATGGCACGGATGCTACAGGATTCTATAATATTGAATTCCATGTAGATATCTATCCGAAAAACGAATGGAAAAGCGGGATCAGTAAAGAAGAGCTGATCGACAAGATGCAGGAGGAACTCTCCGTCTATCCCGGAGTGAACCTGAACTTCTCCCAGCCTATCATGGATAACGTGGAAGAAGCCGTATCGGGCGTTAAGGGGTCGCTTTGTGTGAAGATCTATGGCGACAGTCTGACGTATACCGAGGCCCGCGCCAATGAGATCTACGATATTATGAAAGACATTCCGGGGGTAACCGATCTGGGTGTGATCAAAAATATCGGTCAGCCGGAGATGAGAATTGACCTGGATGAAAATAAAATGGCACTTTATGGCGTTACTACAGCGGACGCAAATGCGATCATCGAAATGGCGATCGGGGGTAAAGCCATCACACAGATCTATGAGGGAGAGCGTAAATTCCAGTTACGTCTGCGCTATGAAGAGAAATACCGTAACACGGCGGAATCTATCAGTAATCTGATGGTCCCTACCCTCCGCGGTGCACGTGTGCCAATTAAAAATATTGCCACTATCCGTACACTTACCGGACCAAGTATTATCTTTAGGGACGATAACCAGCGTTATACGGCGGTGAAATTCTCCATCCGCGGACGTGACATGGGTAGTGCAGTTGCAGAAGCACAGGAAAAAGTAAACAAGCAGGTAAAGCTGGATAAAGGATATGAAATGCAGTGGGCCGGGGATTTCGAAAATCAGCAGCGTGCTACCAAACGCCTGACGGAGGTAGTGCCTATCAGCCTGATGATCATCTTCCTGATATTGTTCGTCATGTTCGGAAATGTAAAAGACGCGGGACTTGTATTGATCAATGTACCATTTGCCATCATCGGGGGTATTGCTGCACTGCTTATATCCGGGACAAACTTTAGTATTTCTGCGGGTATCGGCTTCATTGCATTGTTCGGTATCTGTATACAGAACGGGGTGATCCTCATATCGGTATTCAAAAATAATATGCAGTCGGTGAAACGACATGAATTTAATAAGCATACATTAGAAACAGCCATAAAAGACGGGGTACGTACGAGGGTACGTCCAGTGGTGATGACAGCGCTGATGGCTGCTATCGGACTATTACCGGCAGCTCTGTCCAAGGGAATTGGTTCTGAGACTTCCAAACCGTTGGCCATAGTAGTAATAGGCGGCTTGATCACTGCCACCGTACTAACGCTGCTGGTATTTCCATTGTTCTTCTACCTGGGTTACAGGAAGATGGGACAGAAGCTGGATTAATCAGGAATTAAGCAGCAGGAATTGCTGCTACTTATGTTCCTGTAGTGGGCAAATAACCTGAGAATAAGCAGGAGATATTACCCAGTAAGAAATAGGCGCTTCCTAACCGAAGCGCCTATTCTAATTAATAAGCCGTCTCTTACCACCTCTCAGTCCCTGATTCCTAATTCCCGATCCCTAATTATCTAGCCCCTTTTTCCTATCAGAACTAATTCTCTTTCTGGTTGTTAAGTAGATAGACGAGGCCTGTCAACAATTCAGGTATTTTTGTTATATTGATAAAAATTATAAACCTAACGGTAATCCCAAGATCATCCAAAATCGCCACAGTATGAAAAACTACTTACAACTCACCTGTTTGTGTGCCCTCATGTTACTCATGAACCTGTCTTCTGTCGTCTATGCACAGCAGCAACAGACTATTACAGGTACTGTAACAGACAAAACAACAGGCAATCCTCTTCCAGGCGTCACTGTCAGTGTAAAAGGCTCTTTATCCGGGACTATTACCGACGGCACCGGCAACTTCAGGTACAACACCAACCGGCAGTTTCCCCTGACGCTGATCTTTTCCTCAGTGGGCTATTCCAACAACTCATTAGTGGTCGACGGGCCCGGTCATGTTACCGTGCAACTTACCTCTACGGAGATCCTGGGAGAAGAAATTGTTGTTGCCGCCAGCCGTGTGTCTCAAAGTATACTGGAGTCGCCGGTATCTATTGAGAAACTGAATGCCACGGCGATACGGGAATCGGCAACACCCAGCTTTTATGACGCCCTACCCTCTCTGAAAGGGGTGGAATCCAGCGTCCAGAGCCTCACCTTCCGTACC
The DNA here is from genome assembly GCF_010093065.1 of Chitinophaga agri. Taxonomy (NCBI): domain Bacteria; kingdom Pseudomonadati; phylum Bacteroidota; class Chitinophagia; order Chitinophagales; family Chitinophagaceae; genus Chitinophaga; species Chitinophaga agri. The sequence goes on from NZ_CP048113.1 coordinate 1,290,725, forward strand.
ATCACGACCAGGGGTTTCAACACAAATGGTAACACCCGTTTTAATCAGCTGATGGATGGTATGGACAACCAGGCTCCTGGCCTGAACTTCTCCGTAGGTAATATTGTAGGCATCTCGGAACTGGATGTGGCCAGCGTAGAATTACTGCCAGGCGCCAGCTCCGCGTTATATGGAGCAGGTGGTATGAACGGTACCCTGCTGATGACCAGCAAAAGCCCTTTCGAATACCAGGGTCTTAGTCTGAAACTACAGGCAGGGATCAACCATCTTGGTAAGAAACAGCAGAACTATGTTGGCTTCATCCCTGATGTCACCGCCCGTTATGCGAAAGCTTTCGGGAAATTCGCCTTTAAACTGAACTTCGGTTTTATGCAGGCAGACGACTGGCAGGCTGTTGACTCTACCAATTTCGACCGGTTGAACCTCCGTACCAAAGCAGGAACTTCTCACGCGACCGACCCGAATTATGATGGCGTGAACGTCTACGGTGATGAGATCACCAATACTTTTGGGGCAACAGGCGGATTACTCAATGGGCAGGCAGTGTCCCGCACGGGTTACAGGGAAAGAGACCTGGTGGACTACGGCACCCGCAGCCTGAAAACAGGCGCCGCCTTCCACTATAAGGTAACGGACAATACAGAGGTGATCCTCCAGGGTAACTGGGGTACCGGTACAACTGTATATACGGGTTCTGACCGCTATTCCCTGCGTAAATTCAACCTGGGGCAGTATAAGCTTGAAGTACGTGGTAAACGCTTCTTTGTACGTGGTTACACCACACAGGAGCGTTCCGGCGAAGCATACAATGCCACCGCCCTGGGTACGATCATGAACGAGGCCTATAATCCGAGTGTGGTAAGAGATGGCAGCGGCAACGTGATCGGTGGATGGTTTGCAGAATATGCCACTGTTTACAACCAGGCAAGAGCGGGTGTATTCCCGGGCGCGCCAGGTGTAAAGACCAATGAACAGGCACATGCCATCGCCAGGTCCTACGCTGACAGAAACCGCCTGCAACCAGGTTCCGCTACCTTCAACCAGGCAAAGGAAACCATTACCAGTAATTATATCGGTTTTGGTGCCGGTAGGAACGGTGCTAAGTTCAACGATAAAACAAACCTCTATCACTACGAAGGTTTCTACGACTTCAGCGATCATATAAAAATACTGGAAGTGCAGGCAGGCGCCTCTTTACGGCGCTACGCCCTGAACTCTGACGGTACCATCTTTGACGATGCCGACAAGGATATTAAGATAGATGAATACGGCGCGTATCTGCAGGTGGGAAAGAAACTGGTGAACGAGCGGATCAAGCTGACCGGTTCCATCCGTTATGACAAGAACGAGAATTTTGACGGTCGCTTTACGCCACGTTTATCAGGCGTATTCACCGTAGCACCGCGTCATAATATCCGTCTCTCCTTCCAGACCGCTTACCGCAATCCAACCAACCAGGACCAGTACATCGACCTCCCAATCCGTGCGAATACGCGTCTGATAGGAGGTTTACCTGAATTGCTGAACAAGTACAACCTGAATACCAATAAAGGCTACACGCAGGCGAGCGTACAGCGTTATGCGGCAACCGGCGATCCTACCCAGTTACAGCAATATACATTCAACAAATTCAGGCCTGAAAGCGTGAGCGCCTACGAGATCGGTTATAAGGGTCTGATCAAAAACCGCTTACTGATCGACGCTTATTACTACTACAGTTCGTACAAGAACTTCCTGTCGTACGTGGCGCTGATACAGCCTACACAGCCACTGGCACAGGACCCTGCACTGAACAGCGCCAGGATCTTCGCTACGTACGTGAACAATCCTGAAAAGGTAAGCGCGCAGGGCGGAGCGCTCGGACTGGACTACCTGATCCACAGCTGGACATTATCCGGTAACTTCTCCTACAATGCACTGACCGATAGCAAAAATGAGCTGGACAATGCATTCAACACACCTAAATACCGTTTCAATATTGGCGTAGCCAATAAGAACATTGCGAAAAACCTTGGTTTCAACGTGATGTATCGCTGGCAGGATGCGTTCACCTGGAGCTCCAGCTTCGTAAGAGGTGATGTATCGGCTTATGGTACGATCGATGCACAGGTGAATTACAGGATACCTAAGATCAAGGGAACGATCAAGGTGGGTGGTTCTAATATAACTAACCACTACTTCCAGACATCCTTCGGTAATCCGAAAGCAGGCGGTATTTATTATGTAGCAGTGTTGTTTGATGACCTGCTGAGATAGTAACTACCCGATATAGAACAGGAAGGGCCGTTCACTATGTGGTGAACGGCCCTTCCTGTTCTATAACATTGTCGTACGACAGCAATTAATTATTTATTTTTCTCCGCCCATTCGCGCAACATAACGATAGCGTCATACAGCACGCCTGCTTCTCCCCTGAAATCGCCGGAACCTTTGGGCGCACCGGTACGCACATCATACCATTCGTAAAACCCTTTATTCGCCAGTGTTCTTTCTATAATAGGCTGCAACTCTGCTACCGCTTCTTTCACCATACCATTCTCAATCAGCGCCTGTATCATCCTGCCACCGAACCAGGTCCAGTCGCCTCCGTTCTGATAGACGTAAGGATGCATGTTAGGGAAAAGTTCCGCCGGATAGGGAGGATATACCGTAATGCCGATGGTTGCATGTTTTTCTTTCGCAGCCGCAGCGACCATTTGTTGATTGATAGCGGCTATTTCTTTCGGTGTATTAAAACCCGCGAGTATAGCACAGGCAGAACCACCGGTATATAACAGGGCGTTTTCATTAAACGAAGCGGGGAACGGGCTACCATCAAGATACAGATGAGGAATGTACTTCTGCACGTCTGCTTTCCAGAGATATTTGCGCACATTCTTTTTTATCTCAGCAGCAGTTGCCGCCCAGTCTTTTTGTGTATGGTAAGCCGCAGGTTTGATTGCGAGGAAATCGTGTATGGCCATTACATACATCGCGTTGTCATATACATCTATTGCCCATTTCGTCTTATCATTAATACGAACACCCCAGCCGGTTTCAGGTTGTACATCGCCCCAGTCAACCGTCGTAGCACCTTTTACAAGACCATACTTTTCTTCCCACCTGTCGTTCAGGATGTATAATAAAGCCTCTTCCAGCCGGCGGATGACTTTCTTCCCTCCTATCTCTTCTTCCAGTATACCACGATCACCCGTCACATCGATATATTTTCTGACAGCCTGCAACAACGACGATTCCTGGTCGGTCTCCACTGTGTTCTTATGAGCGGCCCACTCAGGTGCGAGATCGGCATAACGGTATTCATAACCGGCGCCTGTGCCCATCTTCTTTTTATCGATCATGCCATCGACAATATCACCACCATCTCCCTGCATTTTCAGGAACAGCAGCAGCATCGATTTCACTTCTTCTTTCGGGTGTGTTTTAAGAGATCCTTTGATGAAAGTGTTCAGGTCACGGATCCAGACCTCTCCATAGGAAGTACCGGCCGTAAAGCCAGTCAGGAGACGCAGCGACCTGGCTTGTATCGTATCCAGGCGGGTGTCATGGAGAATAGTCAGCGACAGACCTTTTTTAGTGGTTTTCTGCGCGGAAGCTGGTGCGTGGAATGCCAGCGTCGATAAGGCAATGAGCAGGTAAGTTAAGCGTATACGCATATGAAAGCATGTTCAGTTTACATACAAATGTACAAACATGATTTCATATGTACAAACATAATAGTAGGAAGGTAATACAAGGTAACCCTGTATATTTGCGCCATGCAACCCATCTTCCCCACCACTTATTCGACCCTGAGCCCTGATGCCTTAGCCACCTACATCAGCCAGCAGTACGCCCTGGAAAATGTTCAATGCCAGTTCATTGTACGTGGCGTAGGTGACACGTACCTGATCACCACGAATGATAACCGCTTTATTCTGCGCATTTACCGGTCTTCGCACAGAACGCTGGGCAATATCCGGGCAGAGGTGACCTTACTGAATGCCCTGAAGGCGGCGGAGGTATCTGTCTCCTATCCGGTAGCAGACAAAGACGGCGGTCATATCCAATCCCTCCAGGCCGCAGAAGGCATCCGGCATGCCGTGCTGTTCTCTTATGCGGAAGGCCGCTCTCACAACATGCTTTCACACGAACAGCTGCGTACCCTGGGCAAAGAGATGGCACGCTTTCACAATGTCTCCGCCGCTATTATCCTGGCAGATGCCCGCTGGAATATTGACATCACCACTACCCTGGACGAACCGGTGGCAGCGGCAAAGGATTATTTCAAAGAAGACCAGGCCACGTATGAATGGATCACAGGCGCTGTAGAAAGGGTCAAAACAGCGCTTTCTACCCTCCCAACGGATCAATTCAGTGCTGGTTATTGTCACTTCGATTTTCTGCCTAAAAACTTCCATTTTGACGCAGCCGGCAGGATCACCATTTTTGACTTTGATTTCTTCGGACGGGGATGGCTGATCTATGATATTACAACTTTCCGCCAGCAGTTGTTGCTGGATAAACTAATGGGAAGACTAACGAATGAGACGATGGAAGAGACGTATGCCACCTTCCTGGAGGCATACCGATCGGAAAGACCACTGAGTGAGGGCGAACAGGCGGCTATTCCCTATATCGGATTGGGGTTCTGGCTGTTTTACATGCGCTTTCATATGACGCACGACCAGTTTTCACCATTGATGCAGCTGCATAATCTGCAAAGCAGGTTCGGGATGCTGAAAAAGCTGATGGAAGAAGAGTGGGACAAAACCGGACAGGTAACGCCATAAATAGGCGACGTCCCGGGATAGGTCCCGGGACGTCTGAGATTTGTTGTACCCTTCAGCGGAGAAAACCCTGAAGTATCTTTATTATACGTTAAAACGGAAGTGCATTACATCACCGTCGCTTACAACGTATTCTTTACCTTCTATACGTAAACGGCCATTATCGCGGCAGGCAGTTTCAGAACCGTACTTCACATAGTCATCGTAACCGATCACCTCAGCCTTGATAAAACCTTTTTCGAAATCGGTGTGGATCACACCTGCAGCCTGTGGCGCTTTCCAGCCGGTGTGGATGGTCCATGCCCTTACTTCCTGCACCCCTGCAGTGAAATAAGTGATCAGGTTCAATAGACCGTAAGCAGAGCGGATCAGGCGGTTCAGACCTGGTTCAGTCAGGTTGTATTCAGACAGGAACAGTTCTTTATCAGCCGGATCTTCCAGTTCGGAGATCTGTGCTTCGATACTGTTGTTCATTACCACTACAGTAGCATTTTCTGCTTTCACAGAAGCCTGCAGCGTTTCAGAGAATTTGTTGCCGGTCAGCATGGAGGCTTCATCAACGTTCGCCACATACAGTACCGGTTTTTCTGTCAGCAGGAACAGGTCAGCGATCGCAACGCGGTCTTCTTTACTCAGTCCCAGCTCACGGATATTTTTACCTTGTTCCAGGTGTGCCTGGCACTTTTTCAGGATTTCAAATTCTACCTTGGCTTTAGGATCACCACCGGTTTTAGCCATTTTCTCGGTACGCGCGATCTTCTTTTCAACGCTCTCGAGGTCTTTCAGCTGTAACTCCGTATCAATGATCTCTTTGTCACCTACAGGGTTGATCGCACCTTCTTCTCTCAGGATGTTGTCATCCTCGAAACAGCGGATCACGTGAACGATCGCATCTACCTCACGGATATTAGCGAGGAACTTGTTACCAAGACCTTCACCTTTACTCGCGCCTTTCACAAGACCTGCGATGTCAACGAATTCAATAGTAGTCGGAACCACACGCTCAGGCTTCACCAGCTCTTCCAGCTTAGCCAAACGCTCGTCCGGTACGTCTACAAGTCCTACGTTAGGTTCAATTGTGCAAAAGCGATAATTGCTCGCCTGCGCTTTTGCGCTGTTGCTTACCGCATTAAATAATGTCGATTTCCCTACATTCGGCAATCCAACAATTCCTACTTGTAACGCCATTTTCAAAAATTTGCGCAAAGATAATACTTTTTTCGCTACTAAAAATCCCACATACGAAGTGTGCGCACTATCAACAGCGAAAAACAGCCGGACTTTTCCCCTGTCAACGCCAGACGTCAGCCGTATATACTACATGGATAGGCCCTATCCCTCGTCTCCTCTCTCCCTGTCACACAGATTTTTACTTTTAATATTAAATTTTTGCCATTAGATTTGATGCTCAATCATTTCACCGTATGGCATTAAACTATGTTTGGCTCGGGTTCTTCCTGATATCTTTTGTTGTGGCCGTTTGCCGCCTCATCTTCCTCCAGGATACCGCCGTTTTCTCTACCGTTATGAACGGCATGTTCGATAGTGCCAAAACGGGAGCCGAAATATCACTTGGGCTGGCTGGCATCATGACCTTCTGGCTGGGCATCATGAAAGTGGGTGAAAAAGGTGGAATGATCAGCATCCTCGCCCGCTGGGTGGATCCCTTCTTTTCCAGGCTGTTCCCGGGTATTCCGAAGAAGCATCCGGCCATGGGCTCTATCCTGATGAACTTCAGTGCAAACGCCCTTGGGCTGGACAACGCCGCTACCCCGGTAGGGCTGAAAGCCATGAAGCAGTTGCAGGAACTCAATCCTGAGCCGGAAGTAGCGACCAATGCGCAGATCATGTTCCTGGTGTTGAACACAGCGGGTATCACCCTGATTCCAACTTCTGTGATCGCACTGCGTATTGCAGCTGGTAGTTCCAATGCCGCTGAGATCTTTATTCCCACGCTGATCGGTACCCTGATCTCTTTTATTTCCGGGTTACTTGCCGTGGCCTTATATCAACGTATCAATCTGCTGAAAGCCCCCATCCTACTCACGTTTGCCGTGTTTGGGCTGCTACTGGCAGGCCTCTTCTACGTAATGCAGTTCCTGACACCTGACCAGATCGCGACCTACACCGCCTTTATCGGTGGCTTCGTCATATTTGCGATCATTGTCTCTTTCCTTGCTTTAGGGGCCGCTAAAAAGATCAATGTCTACGATGTGTTCATTGACGGCGCCAAAGAAGGCTTCCAGGTATCTATTACCATCATCCCCTACCTGGTGACCATGCTGGTGGCCATCAGTACATTCAGGAATACGGGTTGTATGGATTATGTACTGGATGCGATCGCAGCGATCTTCAGCAGCATGGGCCTGAATACCGATTTCGTCCCTGCCCTGCCGGTAGGTTTGATGAAACCGCTCAGTGGTGGTGCAGCCCGTGCCCTTATGGTGGACATCCTGAAAACACATGGACCGGACTCCTTCGCCGGCAGACTGGCCAGTATCATCCAGGGGTCGACAGAAACCACCTTCTACGTGCTGGCGGTTTATTTTGGCTCAGTTAACATCAAAAAGACCAAATACGCCCTGACCTGTGGCCTGATAGCCGATGTTGTCGGCATCGTCGCGGCGATCGTGCTGGCATACATATTCTTTCACTAGATTATTTACTTTCATTAGATTCTTTTATTATCTTGGCTGGCACCACCAATAGATCTGCTTCCACCAGGGGAAAAACTTAATTATTTTGTCATGCCTAAGAAAACGCTTCACGAAGACTGGATTGCTGTTATTATCGCATTTTTAACAATTGGCCTGGTGCTGTTCGGCCTGAAACCCATACTGCCAAAGATCGCTGTATGGGACGATAGTTCTTTTATCACGGCCCAGTTTGCGGGCGTGGCCGTCTGGAAACAGACGGGGATACTTTTCCTGTGGGTCTTCGGCAGTCTACTGCTGGCAAAGGCCTTTACCGGAAAGGTGGAGATCGCGAAACTATTCGTTTCCCTCCTTTTCATCATCTTCATCACGTTGCTGGCGCAGTTTATTGCCAGTTACAAAACACTGAAGGATTTTGGTGTGGAAGTGGTATTATTCAGTCTCATACTCGGACTCCTCATCAGCAACCTGCTGGGCGTTCCTGCTATCCTGAAGGCGGCCATTCAAACCGAGCTGTATATCAAGATAGGACTCGTTCTGCTGGGTGCGAACGTCCTGTTTGATGATATTATCAAAGCCGGTGGTCTGGGGATACTGCAATCTGTTGCGGTAGTCTTTACCGTATGGTATTTCAGTTTCTGGGTATGTCGTAAGCTGAAACTGGATGATGAATTCCGGATGATGATATCCAGTGCAGTATCCATCTGTGGGGTATCGGCAGCAATCGCTACTTCCGGTGCTATAGAAGGCGACAACAAGAAGCTGTCTCATGTCATCTCCCTTGTACTCATCGTTGCCATACCCATGATGCTGTTCATGCCATACATTGCTACCTGGGCACATATGCCACCCGCTGTAGCAGGCGCATGGCTTGGAGGTACTATTGACACATCGGGTGCAGTGGTAGCAGCAGGTACGATGCTCGGGGAAGAAGCCCTTAAATACGCTACGCTGGTGAAATTCTCGCAGAATGTGTTACTCGGACTGGCCGCCTTCTTCATTTCACTGTACTGGTCGTATAGCCATAAGAAAGCCAATTATGAAAAACCTACACTGCGTACTATATGGGAACGTTTTCCAAAATTCGTATTAGGTTTCGTACTGGCGTCCATCCTGTTTTCCTTCCTGCTACCAGCAGGCACCGTGGCGACCGTTAAAGGCCCATTGAAGGAACTGCAAACCTATTGGTTCGCTATTGCGTTTACATGTATAGGACTCGAGACCAAATTCACGGATATCTTTAAAATGGAAAATGGCCGTCCGGCGATGGCGTTCATCATTGCCCAGGCATTCAATATCGTATTCACGCTGGTGATAGCGTATCTTGTATTCGGAAGGTAATACAACCCATAGCTGGTAGTCCGCCGGCATCTCATTCCGGCGGACTAGCGGCGTTTCCAGCACAGGTAACTACTTAATCGTATTTACCTGTCTTATCTTCAATGCTGACATCAGCATCTTTTCTGATCTGCATTTTCACATACACCAGCAGCTGTGATGCGCCTGCCTTGAAGCATACTTCCTGCGCCTTGCGGACTACCTCCATACACTCGTCGTAAGTGCCCTCTATCACAGTCTCGAAAGGACAAACCCTGTATTTCAGTCCGGAAGCCTGGATCACTGCAATGGCTTCATCTACCACTGCATATACCTGGTCACTGGGAACAGAAGGAAGGATCTGTAAGGCTAAATTGATCTTGTGTGCCATCATGTTTATTACTGTTTAACGTTTCTTCCACTTTATTTCATAGAGATCCCTTCTCATGTCTTTCTTCGTCTGCACACTCCCGAAAGCATGCAGCTCCTTGAGTAATACGAGGTCTACGTCCGCAATGACCACCATTTCTGTATTGGCAGTAGCATCTGCTTTCACACCGGTTACAGGAAAGGCAAAGTCTGACGGTGTCAGTACTGCGCTCTGTGCATACTGAAGGTCCATATTATTCACCTTCGGCAGGTTCCCTACACAACCAGCCATGGCCACATAACACTCATTCTCGATCGCCCTGGCCTGCGCACAGAACCGCACCCTGTTGAAAGCATGCTGGGTATCCGTCAGGAAAGGTACAAACAATATCTGCATTCCCTGCTCTGCCAATATGCGTGATGGTTCGGGAAACTCCACATCATAACAGATCTGTATACCTATTTTACCGCAATCTGTATCGAATACCTTGAGTGTATCTCCTCCTTTGATACCCCAGGCATACACTTCACTTGGTGTCGGATGCATTTTGATGTAGTAATCGTGCGTCCCGTCACGGCGGCACAGATAGCAGATGTTATACAATGACTCTCCGATCAGAATGGGCATACTGCCAGAGATGATGTTCACATTGTACGATACCGCATGTTTAATGAACTGGTCGCGGAGCTGTTCCGTATACTGTGCTACGCCCCTGATAGCAGCCGCGCCATCCATCTGATTAAACTCGGCCATCAGCGGCGCATTGAACAGCTCAGGGAAAACGACAAAGTCGGACCCATAGTCACTGACGGCATCTATGAAATACTCCACCTGCTGCAGGAAACCATCAAGTCCGCCGTAATCACGCATCTGCCATTGTACAAGTCCGATACGCACGGTAGATTTATTATATCTGATAGTATCATGGTCTTTCTCATAGTAGATATTATACCATTGCAGCAGGGTAGCGAAACCTTTTGAAGACTCGTCATGCGGCAGATAGTTCTTCAGGATCTTCTTGACCTGGAAATCGTTGGAGAACTGGAAGGTCAGTGTGGGGTCATAGATTTCCTTATCCCGCACCTTTTCGATATAGTCTCTGGGGGACATGTCAGCCGCATATTTCAGATAATTGGGAATACGGCCGCCGGCTACAATACCACGCAGGTTCAGCCGCTCACACAGCGTTTTACGGGCATCATACAGTCTTCTGGCAAGACGGCGTCCGCGATACTCAGGGTCTACGAACACCTCTATGCCATAGAGCACATCTCCTTTACGGTCGTGAGTACTAAACGTATAATACCCGGTGATCTGTTCATAGGTATGTTCGTCACCAAATTTTCCATAATCCACGATAATGGAAAGGGCACAACCTACTACTTTATCGTTCACGGTAACAGCGATCTGTCCTTCCGGGAAAAGCTCTACCAGTCTGCGGATGGTGGGTTCGCGCCAGTAACTGCCTTCCATGTCGGCATATGCGGAAACCATGGATGCCTTCAGGTCTAAATAATCTTCAGGAGTTAATTGCCTGATGTCAATTGTTTCGGGTACGTGTTTCGAGGTCATAACATTAAAGTTATCGGATTCTTTGCTGCCGCTTTTTCTATAATGTAAAAAAAGTAGCTATATTTGAAATGTTTTTTAACCATGCTCCCTTAAAGACCTCGATAAGCAATTGTTCATCTTAATTCGCAACTGCAGTGTCACTTATCAGGAACCGGGATATTGTTATCATTGGCTTACAACAGTGGTATACCCCTATCGGAAGTAATTGTAAGAATATAGCTTTGCAATTTGCGCGCCATAACCGCGTATTGTATGTCAACGCACCGCTTGACAGAAGAACGATCCTGCACCAGAAGGATGATCCGAACGTTATTTACCATCTGAAAACTATACAGAAGAAAGAGCCAGCGATCGTACCTGTCAGGGAAAATCTGTGGAGCTACTACCCTTCTGCGGTACTGGAATCGATCAACTGGTTGCCTGCCCCTGCGCGGCCGATCTTTTCCTTATTGAACAAACGTAATAACCGGAAGTTTGCGGCAAGTATCCGGGAGGCAATGAACCAACTGGGGTTCAGAGACGTTATATTATTCAATGATAATGATATTTTTCGTGGCTTCTACATGAAAGAGCTGCTTAAGCCGTCCACATATATCTATTATAGCAGGGACTACCTGCTGGGCGTGGATTACTGGCGAAAACACGGTGAAAAGCTGGAGCCACTACATATTGCAAAAGCCGACATTGCAGTGGCCAACTCTAACTATCTGACGGACATTCTCAGGAAATATAATCCAAACAGTTACTATGTTGGCCAGGGCTGTGATCTCAGTCTGTTCGATGTGACGCGGCAATATGCGAAGCCCGCAGATGTGCAGCAGATCAAAGGGCCTATAGTCGGTTATGTCGGCGCACTCAACTCCCTGCGACTGGACCTGGGCATCATTGAGCACGTTGCCCGGGAGAAAAAGGAGTGGTCCATCGTGCTGGTAGGACCAGAAGACGAAGCTTTTCAAAAATCAGTTTTACATACACTGCCCAATGTACACTTCCTGGGCAGAAAAGATTTAAAAGACCTGCCGTCTTATATCGCGTCATTTGACGTGTGTATCAATCCGCAGCAGGTGAATGTACTGACTATCGGCAATTATCCGCTGAAAATTGATGAATACCTGGCATTGGGAAAGCCTGTAGTGGCTACTGCTACACGAACAATGGAGTTTTTTGATTCACACACCTATCTTGCCCGGAACGCAAATGAGTATGTTACACTGATCAGCAAAGCTATTATGGAGGACAACACCACGCTGCGGGAACAGCGTATTGCTTTTGCAAGATCACATAGCTGGGAAAACGCTGTAACTGCCATTTACGAGGCAATATTAAATACAGCATAGTCTGATGAGCACACTTACCAGTCTGAAGATCAGGATTAAGAGTAATCCTAATGTGAAACAGTTCGTACACCGAATGTTAATGCCGAAGAACCAGGCCAGACCCCGGTTGTGGGTCAGGTGGATGGTGAACCCCCTTATACATAAGAAGGGCAAAGGCGCTATCATACGTCGTTACTCACGACTTGATGTTTTTCCTTTTAATGCGTTTGATCTTGGAGCAGGCTCCATTATCGAAGACTTTTCTGTTGTCAATAACGGTATGGGCGATGTCCGTATCGGAGACAAGGTACAGGTTGGTATCGGGAATGTACTTATCGGACCGTTGACTATTGCTGATAATGTGATCATCGCACAGAACGTGGTGATGTCAGGTCTTAATCACGGTTACCAGGATGTCAAGATACCTATCGGGCAACAGCCCTGTACGACCAGCGAAATCTACGTAGGCGCTGACAGCTGGATCGGTGCTAACGTGGTCCTCACTGCGGGCGTCAGGATCGGGCAACATGCAGTCGTCGCTGCCGGCAGTGTAGTGACGAAAGATGTGCCTGCATTCAGCGTCGTTGCGGGTAATCCGGCCAGGTTGATCAAACAATATAACCCTGCTACAAACCTGTGGGAACGTGTATAATTAACTGATATTACAGGCGCCTGACTCCGTCGGTGCTCCTTTTAACAGAAAGCGGCCGGACTAGTAGTCCGGCCGCTGTTTTGTGCCCTATGGGCTGCTAATATTGGCGTAGGTATGCACTATTCTGCTTTGATAAATTTGGTCGTCCATTTATAGGTGCTGTTCTTGTACACCACCTGGAGGATGTACGTACCTATTGGCAGTGAAGAGACATCCAGTGACTGTTGCAGGTTATCTCCTGCAGGCAGTGCAAATGTCTTCATCGTCTTACCGGTCATACTGAAGATCGAAATCGTACCCTGACCTGCATTTTTCATACGCTGTTTGTAGTTCAGCGTGCTCACGACAGGATTCGGATAAGTGGTGATCTCCGGAACGACGATGTTACCATCTTCCCCTTTATCCATCACGTTCACTTCAAATGTAGAACGGGCGCTTTGCTTCTTATCGTCAGTTACGGTCAGTTCAAACACATAGCTACCTGGGAACGTCAGTCCGGAGATAGCGGTCGCTTTAGCTGCCGGTGTGGTGATAGATGCCTGTATCGGACCATACACCTGCCTCCATGCATAAGTAGTGATATTAGCCCCGTTTCCGTAAGATCTGCTACCATCCGCATTCATGCTTGAAACAGGCAGCTGGATGGTCAGGTCGCCCTGTGTCAGGGATACCGGTGGCTTACCGGTGCTGTTATCAGCCGGCAGTACCGTGATCTGCACCCTATCAGTGGCAATGGCATTCTTATCGTCTGCTACGGCCAGTTCTATTTCGTAAGTACCCTCGGTGAGGCCGGAGACTACGTTAATAATACCGGTCGGATTAGAGAACCGTACGTCTTTACCTGCTACTTTCAGCCACTGGTATTTTGTTACGATACCATCTGCATCAGAAGAAGCAGCTGCGTTCAGTACTACACTGTTAGCCGGCAGTCTGATCGTCACATCATTACCTGCTCTTGCGATCGGCGGCGTGTTCACCACAGGTGCAGCAGGTTTCACGACCAGCTTCATTGTGTCTGTATCAGTAGCACCATCGTCGTCAGTTACGGTGAGTGCCAGGTAGAAAGTACCTTCTATCAACAGTTGCGCGCTCGTTACAGGTATGTCCTTGTACTTGATCGTACCACCGAGTGGCCCGCTGATCTTATGCCATGCATATTTCACGATCTTACCATCCGTGTCCATTGACAGGGACCCGTCCAGTGTTGCTTCGTTTACAGGCAGGGTGATCGTAACATCCGGACCTGCATTCGCTACTGGTGGTTTATTCGCCTGCGGAGCTGCCTTAACAGTCACTGTTACATTCGCGGTAGCGGTAGCGCCATTGTTGTCGGTAACAGTGAGTGAGTAAATATGCGTACCCACAGTCAGACCAGTGATCGTTGTTTTCACTGCGGATGGCGTTGTGATCGCGCCACCGGCAGGACCGCTTACTTTCTTCCACTCGTATCTGGTAATGGAACCATCTGCATCGCTGGAAGCCTTACCGTCCAGTGTCACCGTGCTCGCAGGCAATGTGATGGTCACGGCACTACCCGCATTGGCTACAGGCGCTTTATTGGGTGCAGGATTCACCGTTACCGTTACATTGGCAGTGCTGGTCGCTTTATCATCATCGGTTACAGTGAGCGAGAATACATAGGTGCCCTGTGTTAATCCGGTCATAGTGGTTTTTACTGCGGATGGCGTCGTGATCGTACCGGCGGCCGGGCCACTCACTTTCTTCCATTCATATCTGGTGATCGTACCATCAGCATCGCTGGAAGCTTTCCCATCCAGCGTAACGGCATTAGTGGGCAATGTAATGGTCACGGCGCTGCCGGCGTTTGCGACAGGCGCTTTATTGGGCGCAGGATTTACAGTAACAGTAACGTTAGAGGTGTTAGCAGCTTTGTCATCATCAGTTACAGTAAGAGAGAAGACATACGTACCCGCAGTCAGCCCTGTGATAGTTGTTTTCGCTGCGGATGGCGTCGCGATCGTACCGGCAGCCGGGCCACTAACTTTTTTCCAAGCATAGCTGCTTATCCTACCATCGGCATCGGTGGAAGCGTTACCGTCGAGTGTCACGGTATTGGTCGGCAGCGTAATGGTTACAGCACTACCTGGCTTGGACACAGGTGGCTTATTTGCCGGAGCCGGGTTTACGTTAACGGTTACACTGTCTACATCGGTAGCAGATTTATCGTCCGTTACGGTGAGTGTAAAAATATAGGAACCTGCCGTAAGGCCCGTAACGCTGGTGGTCGCTGTTGCCGCGTTGGAGATAGTACCTCCAGCCGGACCACTCAGCTTCTTCCAGGCGTACCTGCTGATCTTTCCATCTGTATCAATGGAAGCGGTACCATCGAGCGTCACCGTGTTAGTTGGCAATGTGATCGTGATATCTTTACCTGCGTTTGCAGTTGGCAGTTTGTTACCATTAGAAGGCGCTTTGGGTCCCTGGTATTCGTAGGCACCTACGTCAAATCCGCTATTGACAGGACGTTTCTGATCATCCAGGTCAGTAGTCAGTCCCAGGTCACTGACAGCTTTCGCAATACCGGCGTCTATTGCAGCAGAAGTATTTGTCAGATGGAAGTCTCCGCTGCTGACACTGGTCACGACCTTGCCGGCGTTTGCAGTTGTAACGAACAGGTTGTTCCCGTAGTCCAACTTGATGTTCTGTGCACCGCGGATATAGAGACCGTCTGTAGGATAGCTTCCCCCCAGCGCGTTTTCGATGACAAGATTATTGTAGACCTTGTGACCAACAGTTGTCAGATAAGCATATATTTTTATACCGGTATTACCTGTATTGTAGATAGTGTTATTATAGATATAGGCGGTGACAGGTTGCAGGATCAGTTTATCAGAAACGTTGATACCTTCTCCATTTTCAACATTGGATACCGTGTTGTTATACACGTAGGATATACCTGAACCAAACAATGCAATACCAGGCATAAAACCATTGTCAACCACGTTGTTATACAACTTCACGCGGGAGCCGCCACCCATCAGCAAGCCGTAAGCCTGCGCCTCTATTTTGGTACGGCCGTAGTACCGTACAAGGTTATGATGGATCTTGTTTTCTCCCAGGTCAGCCATGGATACCTGGATGCCATCCTGCGCCATGTACTGCAGGTCATTATCGTATACTTCCAGGTTCTCGATATGGTGAGACTTGATATTCTTACAAAAAGCAAAATCGAGTGTATAGTGCGTATTACCGATGTAAAAACCTTCCGCATCAGAATAACGCGCCTTGATATGGTGGATCTTCACATTCCTCATGACATAGGCGCCTTCCCAGAACTGCGGATTGGAACAGTCCTGCGTGGTTTTAGCCACGAGGAAAGACATTACATCATGAATATAAAAGTTGTGAATATCGATATCAGAACTACCTGATCCGAGGTACACACCCTGCATTTTTATACCCAGCAGGTTTTGACCATTCACATCGAATCCGTATTCAACACCGGGTGTACCGGAGCCATTGATGTGCACGTATTTTCCTCCCATGATACTGAAGGAAACGTCTGTTTTCAGCGTTCTGATACCGGTCCTTACCACGCCCCCGCAGTTCATTATAACGATGGGTTTAGCGGCAGTACCTACCAGATTACCGAGTTGTATGAATTCATAGTCACCGGCGGGAATACAAAGCGTATCACCAGGGTTCAGGTTGAAGGCAGCTTTCGCATCGGTGTACCACATACCATTGCCGACATTATTCTTTGCGATCACTTTTTTATTGCCGGGAGGCGGTGGCGCAGCAACAATACCCCCCTGCTGATATTGCAGCATCCACTCATATATATTCATACCATTCTCCTTATACGCGGGATCATACGCCTTTGACCAGGCATCATGTCCTATTGCGTTGAAGATGGTCAGTTTAGGCTGTGGATTGGGACTGGGCGTATATGCTCCCATCATGGAAGTCCAGTCTTTTGAATATTGAGAAGGAACAATAGGGTCGAGTTCGTTATGCAGGAACCACACCGGCACGTCATTCTTTGCGAGTGTCTTTGGTGCATTGGTCATCTGCCTTGGGTTCATGTTACCGGCTACAGCCACAACTGCGGCAGGAATCTTTGCGTAGGAGTCATTCGCACTCGCGAAATCTTCCGTAACACCACCGCCCATGCTCATACCGGTTACATAAATGCGTTTTTCATCAATCCTGAATTTTCCTTTCAGATAATTGACAAGGCTCAGTACATCTACCGGGCTGGGAATATTTTTAAACTGCGGAGAGGCGACGATAAAGGAAAATGACTTACCGCCCACGGTGAAAGATGCAGGAAACTGGCCTTTATCGATCAGCCTGGGCACACCATTCCGCAGGATCGAAGGAAGATCTGATGTACCATTACCCAGTTCCCCTATCCCATGAATGAAGATCAGCAAAGGATAAGATTCCTTGCTGGCAGCATACGATGGTGGCACATATTCATAATAACCTCCGGAGTTTGTAACTTTCGTTCCGGCTAATGATACCGCTTTCTGCTGGGCGGTTACTGCTAAAGTGGTGAACAGAAGCACTGCAAGGCAAGCAGCTAACTTTCTGAACATAGTAGAGTACAAATGTTTCATCAGTCAGGTTTTTCAAAATTATATGGTGTGCTTGCGGGGCCTATCCCCGTTCAAAAACGACAAGTAATTAGTCGAAAAAAGGTAAAGCACGTTGGTTGTAATCGTGTACGTTGTCCCAGTAAAGGTCTTTCGTCAAAAGTATGTCTTTTGCGCACTAGTCAACTCATAAGGGCGTCTGTCCTGATTATTCTGTACTAGTCATCCAATCCTCTGATAATCTAATACCTTCTGCTGTTTTTTCAAGTTCCGACGGCAAAGTAAACTATTTTTATTTGTCAAATAGAATATTTTTCATATGTAATTATATTAATTTATAAAGCGTGGAAAAATATAATACGTAAGAGAATAAAAAATACAGTATTGATGGGGCTGTTGTAAATTTAATTTTGATAAATTTTTACATATTGGTAATATTGTATCTGAGGAGGAACCTCCCCCAATAACCTGATCCTGTCAAAAAGACCGCTCAATATTTCAATTCACTGGATTTATATCATATACATGGGATTTAAATTATTATCGGTAATCAACAACAGGCATTTTCACTCCTTGTTAGGTAACCTCGTTTCTGCTTTTCTTAACGTACTATCCTTCGCGATCCTCGTTCGTCTACTTTCTTTACCGGCTTTCGGGGAATGGGTTTTATTCATCGGCACCTATACTGTTCTTGACCAGATCCGTACCGCTTTACTCAATTCAGGCATCATTAAATTCTATGCAGGCGTAGATGAAAAGACTGGCCGCGAAGTGGCCGGAAGCGCCTGGTATCTTGTATTGATCCTTACCGGCGTTTACCTCTGTCTCAATCTTGCTGTGGCCGTGGTCATGTACGGTCAATTTGATGAAACATGGCGCTTTTTTATGCGCTGGATCGGCGTGATGATGGTCGTATCTGTCCCGTTTAATATCGCCAGCTGGTTCCTGCAGGCCGAACATCGCTTCGATAAGATCTTACAGGTCCGTTTCTGGCAGAACGGTGGCTTCCTGGTAATGATACTCCTCTTTCATTTTTTCAGCACTGTAACACTACCCCATGTATTATTCGCCTATACCATCGGTCTTGCTGCTACCAGTTGCTTTACACTGATCAGGGGCTGGACGAAAATACGCTCACTCGTCCACAGCACGCACAAGCAGGTGATGATACTCGTTAAATACGGCTGGCTCATCGTCGGTAGCATGATCTCCTCCGGCTTCCTGAACTACTCAGATAACTTCCTCATCCGCACCATGATCAGCCCCGCTGCTGTAGCGATCTACAGCATTCCGCAAAAGTTCATGGAAGTGATCGAGATCATTCTACGCAGCTTCGTGGCCACGGCACAACCTACCTTGTCCAGCGCGGCCAACAGGAACGACTGGAACGGCGTGTCAAAAGCATTCAGCCGCTACACCGGCATCGTTAGCATTGTGATCATCCCGTTTATTATCGGATTGATCATCTTTACCAAACCACTGATCGTCATTCTGGCTGATAAAGCCTATCTGCCGGCTACGGATGTGGTAAGGATATTCCTGCTATGTGCCATCTTCTACCCTATTGACCGCTTCATCGGCGTAGCACTGGATATGATCAACCGTCCGCTGACCAACTTTTACAAGAACTTCCTGAAACTCATCCTGAACATCATCGGTGATATTGTCTTCATCACACTCTTTCATGATGTGCGCTGGGTTGCCTTCGGCTCACTGATCAATATGATCATCTGCGTGGTTGTCGGCTATTACATGCTGAAGAAATACGTTCCGTTTACAATGGGCGAGATCGTTAAACTCGGTTGGGCTGAATGCCTGAATATGCTTGAAAAAATAACCGGAAAACTGAAGCTCGTCAAATAGTAAAACGCGCTGTTATTCCCTGCTATCACAGTTATCACGCATAACAGCGCCGCACCTGATCTCCTTTTAACTTTTAGTGATATATAACGCAAAAGCCCCCGGTTCACCGGGGGCTTTTTGCTCCTTAAAACAATCCTGTTTGTATACTAAGCTTTTTTCAGCACACGCGATCTGATGATGCTCTTACAGATATGCGTGAAAGCGCGTGTTGCTTCCGCGAGTTCTTTCCCCAGCGAGCGCTGTGGAAAATAATGGAGTACCATTTCGCGGGTCCATGGCTCTTCGAAGTATTTAAGAATATCTTTATCATCAGGGTTCACGATAAAGTCAAAGCTACCCTCCCATTCTATACGCATGGTATGCAGGTTGGGGTGCGTTCTCTCCATGATCTTATACCCGATGGATGCTTTGGGCAGATACTCCAGGAAGAGGTCCCCAAAGTCGAAATTGGTCGGGAAAGAGATCCTTTCCTTGTCCACCATCACCACTTTATTGTCTACTTCCAGCAGTACCCATTTATGTGATTTCTTCGGATACAGATGTTCACCCAGCAGAGAAGGCGTTTCCATATATCCTCTCTTTGCCACGCGAAACTGCTCGCGGAGAAATGCATGCGGATTCTCTACATGTTCAAGTACGTGATTGCAGATAACGTAATCAAATTCTTTATCTTTAAATGGCAGGTTCTCTCCATCTGCACTCAGGAACTGCTGATTTCTCAGCACTTTTATATCACCACTACGATGTGTATTGTCATCTACGTATTTGTCTACCACAACATTCGACCGTGGGTGCGGATTGTGGCCGCCTCCAACCTCAAGTACCCTGTCCGTCTTTTTAATGTCCAGGTCAAAACGGGATTGGGGATTTCTGATTTTCATGCGTAAAGTTTAATGATCTTACAATGGCGCCAGCACCTGCTGGTACACCGTTTCAATTTTATGGGTCATATCCCGTACATCGAAGTTAGCCTGTACACACTTACCCGCATTCTCCTGCAGGTGGGTACGCAACGTACGGTCTTGTATCAGTCTTTCGAGGGCTGTTACCAGCGAAGCTTCATCTTTAGGGGGCACCAGCAGTCCGGTCACTTCATGCTCGACCGCCTCTCTTGTACCGTCCACATCCGAGGCTATAACCGCTTTCGCCATGGCCATCGCTTCCAGTACACCGATGGGAAAGCCTTCCCAGAGAGAGGGCAGACAGTAGATATCTACGGCATGCAATACAGCAGGTACATCCTGCCGGAAATTGTCAAATACGACCCTGTCAGCAATATTCAGTTCCTTTGCCAGATCCACGGCAGCCGCTTTCAGGTCGCCTTCTCCTATCATTAACAAGGTAACATCCGGAAAGTTGGCGCATACCCTGGCATATGCCCTAAGCATACCCAGCGGGTCTTTCTGCTCAGTGATGCGCACAATGTAGCCGATCACCAGGTGATGCGCAGGGATGCCATAGGCGGCCTTTACGTCCGGGTAAGTGCCATTACGGTTGAACTTGTCAAGGTTCACGCCGTTTTTGACCACAGTGGAATTAAAATGCCCAAATTCGCGTTCTCCTGTACGGTGATTGGAATCTGATACGGTAATATTGAGCCGGGTAAGACGGGTGATGAATTTTTCTGCCAATATCCGGGCTTTCCTGTTCCATGCCGGCAGACTATCATGAAATGACCATCCATGGATAGTATAGATGACTGGTAATCCGAGGGAGCGGGCCGCCCACAGCACATTTGTGTTGGCGCGGGTACCATGTACATGTACAATGTCCATGCGCTGCGCTTTCAGGAACTGCTTAACTTTCTTCCAGACGCCGATATCAAAAGCGCGCTCTGTATGGATAACATGCGCCGGCACGCCCATCTCGTTCAGTGAGGTGATCATCGGTCCATCGGTAAAGGATAATACCACCGGCTCGAACAGACCTTTATCGAGGTAACGTACCAGGTCCAGCACATGACTTTCTCCTCCACCGACCTTACCCTGACGGATGGTCTGTAAGACCCTGATCTTTTTCGTCGCTTCCATCTCTTTACAATTGTTCTATCCAACGGCTGTACCATAACTGGAACACGAGGATGTTCCAGAGTTTCTGGTGACTCACCTTTCCGCCATTAAAATAGTGCTGTTTCAGTGTTTCGATATGTGAAGGATCGAAAATACCCGTCTGCCGGAGCTTTTCAGGAGACAGATAATATTCCATCTGCTCTTTCAGCTCGTCTCTGAACCAGTGTGTCAGCGGAGCGATAAACGGACGTTTGGGACGGTCCATTAATGTTTTAGGGATATACTGGTGTACAATTTCTTTCAGAATGTACTTATTGATCTTATTCTTCACTTTGATGTGCGCAGGCACCCTTGCCAGGAACTCCACCAGTCTGTGATCCAGCATCGGCTCACGGCCTTCAATGCTCACTGACATGGTTGCCCTGTCCACCTTCACCAGGTTATTATCTACCAGGAAGGTTTTGTAATCGACAGACAACAGGCGGTTCAACGGATCATTGATGTTATTCAGTTCACCGTTCATATCAAAGTTGGTCTTGTAGGCGGAACGTGCGCCTCCCAGGTAACTGGCTGCCTCAGACTCAGTAATATACTGACTGATATATTTCAGTGCCTGCTGAGACTTACCGGATGCCCAGATGAGTTTCATCTTTTCATACCGGCTGGCGAAGTTGTATTGCTTATTGAAATATGGGATAGCAGCGGGATCAACCATGTTCATCACCTTGCTCACCATGCCCTGCAGCGATTTTGGAAAGCGCTCTGTATACTGCAGTGACTGATTGAATTTATTGTAACCTGCGAAGAGCTCATCCCCGCCATCAGCAGATAATACCACCTTCACCTGCTTAGCCGCCAGTTTACTTACCAGCGTGGTAGGCACTGTTGAATTATCTGCGAATGGTTCATCGTAAATCTCAGGCAGATGCTCCAGGATATCCTTCGCATCTTCCGGTCCTACGATCCACTCTGTATGATCTGTACCGAGGTGCTGCGCAATTCTGCGGGCTTCTTTTGACTCATCAAAGGCAGCTTCTTTATAGCCGATAGTAAAGGTCTTCAGACGGTTACCGGAAGAAGCCTGTAAGATGGCCGCTACACTGGAACTGTCATAACCACCGCTCAGGAATACACCGACGGGCACATCTGCCACCATTCTGTAACGGTAGGCACTTTCCATCAGTTCTTTGGTATGACGGATGATATCGCCCTCGTACATGTCGGTAAGCGGCTGGCGGTAAGCTTCGAGCACACTCCAGTATTCGGAGGTGGTCAGTGCTTTATTGGTCAGGGACATATGCATGTAATGCCCTGGTTTCAGTTTATGCGTATGTTCGAAAACGGTATACGGCGCGGGAATATAGCTGTACTGGAGGAACAGGGAGACACTGTTCACATCTATCTTCTTCTCAAAGCCGGGGAACTGATGAAAGCTTTTCAGTTCGGAGGCAAACAGCAGCACGTTATTATGCCAGTAGTAGTAGAGCGGCTTCACGCCGGCTCTGTCGCGGCAGAAGATGACCTGTTGTTCTTCCTTGTCATAGATCACAAAGGCAAACATACCTATACAACGGTCTACGATCTTTTCTTTCCAGCAATCATAACCTTTGATCAGTACTTCGGTATCGCTGCTGGAGGTAAAGTGATAGCCAAGTTGTTCCAGTTCATGGCGGATCTCCTTGAAATTATACACCTCACCATTGAAGATCATGGTGTATTGTTTATAGTGCATGGGCTGATGGCCACCACTGGAAAGGTCCAGAATGGAAAGGCGGCGCTGACCCAGTCCGATCAGTGCATTGGGGTGTTCATACACTTCGTAACCACCGTCATCCGGACCGCGATGCAGCAGGGCATCGGTCATGTCTTTCAGTACGGGAAGGCTGGCTTTTTTGGAGAAATCAATAAACCCTGCTATGCCACACATGGTATTAAATTTAAGTGACGGTGTTTTACGTTCCACATAATGCCTTTCCAGAAAGCTCTTAGGTGTTCCTTTTCTCTTTTGAGCAGGAATTGTAACGTATTCTTGGGAATGGTAAACAACGTCAGGTACAGTAAAAAGATGATCCGGTTCGGTAATGCCACGTTTCTGCGCATGAACAGTATTCTGTTTCTGGTCAGGTAGTATGTCTTCAATGGACTGTTCTTGCCCGTGGACATTGATTCTTTATGATAGATGAGTGATTTGTACTGATAATAGATCTTGTAGCCTTTGCGTTTGAATTGTTCGCACCAGTCAAATTCTTCGTAGTAGAGGAAATACACTTCCGGCATCAGTCCCACGTCCTTCAATACAGCCGCTGTTGTCATCATACCACCACCATGTGCATAGTGCGTGGAAGAGATCTGATCGTATTGTCCCTGGTCAGGTTCTTTACAACCGATCATGCTGTTACGGCCGGTGAATACATCTACTGACTGGTAACCTGCGTACTCGATCGTGCCTTTATGAAAGAAGTAATGAAACTTCGGACTGACCATTCCGGCATCAGGATGATGATAGAACACTTCCAGCAATCCTTCGATCAGGCCATCCGTAAATTCAGTATCATTATTCACCAGGAAGAGATAACTCCCTGTGGCAGCTGCGAGGCCAAGATTATTGCCACCGGCAAATCCTTTATTGGTAGCACTCCTGATGACCTTTACAGCAGGATAGGCCGCTAACAATGCATCCGTAGGATCTTCGGCAGAGGCATTGTCCACTACGATCACTTCTACATTACGATAGCTGTTATGGCTGATGGAATGCAGCAATTCACAGGTAACGGCAGTTGTGTTATAGTTAACCGTTACGATAGAAACCAGCGGTGCTATGTTATTTTCCTGCGACATTGACCAGGGGGTTATCGATGGTAGTTTTGGAATGCTTTGTATGAATGAACGTCTTGTTGGCGCCTTTGAGTTTGAATACCAGGCCCACCATAATACCGACTACACGTGGCAGATTGAGTATAACAGTGAACAGGTATTTTGAGTAGAACTTACCCGGTAAAGGCAGCAGCATACTAACAACAAACGCGCCAAGTGTGATAGCCCATACGTACAGGGGTACTGTGAGATACCGGCCTGCCACGAGGTAAATGAATGAGATAAAGAACAGGCCGGCCAGCAATAACATACGGGGCAGCAGCAGGTTTTGTCCGACGGACATATAGAAGTAGTCTATACGGCCTTTCAGCAAGGCGCTGAAGCCTCTTACAAAGTATTGACGCACGTACACCAGTTGGCTCGACAACCAGCGTTTACGCTGATTTTCGAAGGCGGCGGCATTTTCCACCTTTTCATCAAACATGAGTGCTTCTTCGAGATAATGGATCTTGTATCCTTTCTCTACAAGCAACTGCTGCAGTACTTTGTCAAAACCACCGGTAGCTTCTGTCTCCTTCAGCGCCTGTTTTATCAGCTGGTATTCGAATCCGATACCGGAACCAATGATGGAGGCAGACAATCCGAGCGCGTTGGCGCCTTTCCGGTTGATATGATTTGCGATCATCTCATTAGCTGCATCCAGTATGGCAAACGGCGTGTCCAGATTTTTGGCTACACGTTGCGCCTGGATGGCGTGATGCCCCTGCTGGAATGCGCTATTCATTTTTGTCAGGAAATCTACGGCCGGAATGTTATCGGCATCAGCGATCACGGCCATATCATACTGCTCTTCATCCAGCTGTGTGAATGCGACATTCAGTGATTTAGCCTTTGTACTTTTTTTAAATGAAACCGGTATCACAGTGATACCTTCCGCACGTAGTGTCGTGATTGTTTCAGGTTGCAGGGAATCTGCGATAACGATCACTTCATATTTATCAGCCGGATAATCCAGCGATTCATAGCTCCGTGCAGCGGAGAGAATAACTTCATCCTCCTTGTATGCAGGTACCAGAACGGCAATCCTGCTGTATTTCAGTGCATCCGGTGTATTTCTATTTTTCTTAGGGAACAGTCGGCCTGCTATTCCGAAGAGCAGGTTATAAAACACACAACCTCCCAGATAAATAAGCAGGATAAGTTCAATCGTAAAGATCATTACACATTATCTTTTTGTATTAAAGCTTTAGGGGTGTTTGCCATGATCCACATGTCGTACTTAAAGTTATGCTGATTGGAGTAGTTAATATCCAATGCAATTCTTTCCTGTGCGGACATTTCCTTTTTTCCCCTTTTGCTGATCTGCCACAGACCGGTGATACCAGCCGGAGCCAGAAAGCGTTGTGCCCATTCGTCGGTGGTCAGGGTGGAAGCTTCGTATAAAGGCAGGGGTCTGTTCCCAACGAGGGACATATCTCCTTTTAAAACATTAAAAAGCTGCGGAAGTTCATCGAGGCTGGTATTTCTCAGAAAAGCGCCGAAACGCGTTACGCGCGGGTCATTTGAGACCTTATAAAAAACGGGACCGTCACCGTTCTTATATTGATTCATATGCTGCAGCTGTTGCAGTTTCTTGTCAGCGTCGGCTACCATTGTTCTGAACTTATAAAATTTGAACACCTGATAGTTCCTACCAGCGCGGCGTGCGGCGTAAAAAACGGAGCCTCTTGACTCAAGTTTTATAATGGCTGCAATTAACAATAAGATAGGACTGATAACCAGCAGGGCTGTCCCTGCCACAATGATATCAAAACCTCTTTTTAATATTGCGTTCACCGTACGCTTGTGGTCCTGTTTCCGCTTGCCGCCCACTACCGTGAGAGGCGGAAATGCGTTCAGCTGTTTGAACTTGTTAATGAAAGCTACTTTGGATGCGAGCTTGGGGAGACATTTTGTAGTGATGATCTCGTCGATGAAAGTGTATTTTTTCACCGCGGCCGTCATCTCGGGGGTAACGTCTTCAGTATAGAGCAGGAATGGGATGCATGCGCAGCTGGAATCCTGCTGGAAGAATTGTTTCCAGGCATTCAGGCCTTTTTGATTATCAGTGTGCGACCTGTAAATAATAACGCCCGGCTTTCTGCGAAAAACAGATTGTAACTGCTCAATTGTAACAATTGCAGTATCATAATCCTGTGCGAAAAAACACTTATAACCCTGAGACTCCAGTTCGGGTGTCTCAATATGTTGCCCTACGAACAACACAATATGGCTGTCGGCGACAATCTGACGGGGCATTGTTTGTTCACGTTCTTCAAACTGTTTTGGGGCCGCATTCTTCAATACGCTCAGTTCAGGAGTAAATGTATTCATGCTAACAAAGGAATTAATGGTTACATACTGATAAAATCATCCATCATGTGCTATGAAAAAGCAGGAACATGCTGTGCTTTCAGTACATGATCAATAGTATCCAGTAAGATCACCGGATCAAACGGTTTTTTGATGATCGTCTTTATGTTGCCCGGACGTATGTGGGCGAAGGATTCTTTAGTGTCGTGTACACCAGAGAGGACCATTAAAGGGATGTGCTGGTACAGATTGCTCTCGGTCATAAACTCGATGAGCTCCCATCCGTTAATATTTGGCATCTGGAGGTCGGTGATCACCAGATCGGGGATATTGCCATTCTTTAACCATGCCATAGCTGCGAGACCGTCACACGCTGAAACAACGTTGTAAGTTCTGTTTAGCATCACCTCAAGTAAGTATCGGATGGGTAAACTATCATCTATAATTAAAACTGTTTTTTTCACCTTTAACCAATTTAATATTACTAAAAACAACCAATACCTGTTAGGATACTGGAAAATCTATCTGTTTATTGGCTTTAAATTGGATAAGGTTTCTATGGAACTTAAAACAGTTTCTCAGGGGATATGAAAGAAATGATTCAAATATGGTTTCTCGTAAAACTTCCACTAAAGTACGAAACTAATCATAAAGTGCAAGCTGTAAAAATTAGTAATTGTATATGTATACAACAACGATGTAAAAATATAATACTTTATTCATTTCCCCATATGTTTTCCGTAAACGGTCACTTTTTTTGGGTGAATGCGTTATAAATTATCGTGAACGAATAATCATGAGGGTCATAGGATTATTTTTTTTTAAATGTAGGAAACACTGCTGAAAAAATACTGTACAATTATTATACTTTTGCTCAGGACACCCATATGGGATTGTTATGTAATACGCTACTGGCGCTCCGATTACCCCTTAACTGCTTATATTATGATTGTGATCTCTACGATTTTCTGGTGCAGCATTTTCCTGGTTTGTTATAGTTACATTGGATACGGACTACTACTATATATAGTAATTAAAATACGTCGTTACTTCGTAAAAACCCAACATATTGGAGACGGATCTTCCTTTATACCGGAAGTAACATTTATGGTAGCCGCATACAATGAAGCGGCCTTTATCAGAGAAAAGATCACAAATACGCTTTCGCTAAATTATCCGGCTGACAAATTAAAGATCATCTTCGTCACTGACGGATCTACTGATGATACCAATAATATAATAAGGAGTTATCCACAGATCACGCTTCTGCATGAACCCGAAAGAAAAGGGAAAACAATGGCGGTGAACCGTGCGATGAAACATGTTAAAACACCATTTGTCGTTTTTTCTGATGCCAATACCTTATTAAATAATGATGTACTGATTTGTCTCATGCGTCACTTCCGTGATGAAAAGACAGGGGCCGTCGCCGGTGAGAAAAAGATCCTGGTTGCAGACCAGGCGGAGGCGGAAGGTGCAGGAGAAGGAATGTACTGGAAATATGAATCGCTGCTGAAGAAATGGGATGCGGAACTTTATAGTGTCATGGGGGCTGCCGGTGAACTTTTTGCCGTGAGAACTGTTTTATACGAGGATGTTCCGGCTGACACCATCCTGGATGATTTTATGATCTCTTTCGGCATCAACAAAAAGGGTTACCGGGTCGCCTATGCTCCTGATGCATACGCGCAGGAAACACCTTCTGCGTCCCTGCAGGATGAGTATAAACGAAAAGTGCGTATTGCCGCCGGTGGCTTTCAGTCAATGAGCCGTCTCCTGGATCTGCTTAATGTATTCCGTTATCCAAAGATCACCTGGCAATATGTGTCACACCGTGTATCCCGCTGGACAGTAGCGCCGTTATGCCTGCTGCTTGCATTGCTGTCCAACATCCTTATCTGCATTGCTGGCGGGGGGGGGATATACCAACTGTTCCTGTTGGCGCAACTGGCATTTTACGGCATGGCTTTCGCCGGATTCCTGCTGGCGAAGAAAGGTGTAAAGAGTAAACTGTTATATGTTCCTTTTTATTTCGTCTTTATGAACATCGCCGTATATCAGGGTTTTGGCCGCTTCCTGAGGAAAAAGCAATCCGCCGTATGGGATCGTTCACAACGGCAGTTAACTGTCGGATAATGTGTAATATTTACATTTACTGCTGAGTTATATGGTTTCACGAATCGATTTATAGCATTCACCGTCTAAAAACAGATTTTCGCTAAAAAAATGTCCAACTTAAGAAATATACACTTACTTTTGGAACTTGAACCGAGTACACTGAGCTTAATCCTTATCCAATGTAAGAGAGCTTCACGTGTGATATAATTCCTAACCTCATCCTACATAAAAGCCAATCTTGAGAGTTGCACGATACCTCGTCTTCTCTACTCTGATTTTACCATCTCCTCTGATCTGACCTGCACTAGGTGCTTTGGGTTATTTTATTTTATTATTTCTGGCTAATTACCGGGTTAATCCCCGATTGTCCATAATATATATTTCTTTTTATGAAAAGAACTGTACACTTACTTATCAGCATTCTGATGCTCTTTGCGGGTACGGCTCATGCACAGCAAGCCCTTAATCCCGCAGACCCCATTGTTGTGTACAACTCAGCCTCTCCCCCTACAGCGCCTGCCTATGGCCGCATAGGGAAATGGGTTAAAACCAACCGGCTAAGCTGGAATACATCCGACTTTAAATGTTATATCTACAAGGGACTTAACTTCCGTCTCAAATTCCCTAAGACCTATCAACATAACGTTGCTGACGGCAAGAAGTACCCTGTTTTCGTATTCCTTCACGGTCGTGGTGAAGGCGGTACCGTTTATGATAACGAATACCAGCTCTTACACGGTGGCCAGAACTTTGAAACACAAACGGACAACGGCAACTTTGACGGCTTTCTTTTTTATGGACAAACTGCTGACGGTAACTGGGGTAACGGCCAGTTCGACATCATCAAGGAACTGCTGGACAGCTTAGCTGTACAGACAAAAGCGGATCTCTACAGAGTAATTGTAAACGGCCTTTCGGCCGGTGGGTATGGTTCCTGGGGATTCGCAGAACGCTATCCACAATCCTTCGCCGCAGTAATGCCTATGAGTGGTATTGCCAATGGCGATGGCACCTCCGAAAATGTAAATAAACTGAAGTTCACCTCCATGTGGTATTTCCAGGGAGGTCTGGATAACTCACCTGCTCCCTACACCGCTAACACCGTAATGACGGCATACCAGAATGCAGGTGCAGACATGAAATACACACTTTACCCGAATCTTGGCCACGGCACATGGAACACCGCCTGGGCCGAAACGGACTTCATTCCGTTTATGAACAGGGCCAATGTACTTACACCATGGCCACTGACGGGAAGAGCTGAATTCTGTCCCGGAGAATCTGTCAACGTTGTTGCAGGTATTCCTCCAGGCTTTGCTGCTTATGAATGGCAGAAAGACGGTGTCACCATCCCTAACGCTACCGGTAATAGCATCACCATTACCGCACTCGGTTCCTACGCTGTAAGAGTGAGAAGAACTGCCGGCGGTGCGTGGTCTGAATTCTCCCCTACCCCACTTGTTATTAAAACAAAGGCAGCCACTGTAACGCCGCCTATATCTATTGACGCTCTTGCAACAAACGTACTGCCCGCTCCCGACGGCAGCACCACTGTGACACTGAAACTGCCTGACGGCTACGCTTCTTACGAATGGCGCCGCGTGGGTAACAATACCTCTATTGGTTCTACGAACACTATTGATGTTGGTGTAGGACAATACATCGCCCGCGTAACGGAACAATTCGGTTGTGCGAGCAGCTTCTCTAGTCCTTATGCTGTAATTGCTGCTGCGGGTACCAATGTACCTGATATCGTCAGTGGCGTTACGGTGACTCCTGTTTCACAGACACAGTTAACACTGAACTGGACAGATAAAGCCAATCCGGCTAACAATGAAACAGGCTTCGAAATATATCGTAGTACGACTTCCGGTAATAATTATAAACTGATCGGTAAAGTAGCGGCTGATGTGCTGGTATTTAATGATGCCAATCTCGCAGCTGGCACCAAATACTTTTATGTGATCCGTCCGGTAAATGGGAACGGCGCCGGTCCTGTATCTGCTGAAGCCAGTGGAACAACACAGAGCGACAAGGTGAAACCTACAGCTCCGCTGAATCTGACGGTCACCAATTCCACCACCAGCTCTGTATCCCTCAGCTGGTCAGCTTCTACAGACGATGTAGGTGTAGCGGCTTATGATATTTATGTGAATAATGCAAAAGCCTATACAGTAGAAGGCACACAGCTTTCCATGGTGACCTACGGTCTGACCGACAGGAAGGTGTACAACTTCTACGTAGTGGCAAGAGACGCTGCAAATAACAGCTCCGCTCCAAGCAACCAGGTAACTGGTACTACGGTGAATAAAGGCCTTAGCTATAAATATTATGAAGGCACCTATTCTACGCTGCCAAACTTTAATAACCTGACCCCTGTGGAAACAGGCAGAACACCGAATGTTGATATCACTGTCAGAAACAGAGAAACCAACTACGCCATGATGTGGACTGGTTTCATTACCATTCCGGTTGCAGGTACTTACTATTTCGGTACGAACTCTGATGATGGCAGCAAGCTGTATTTCAATATGAACTATTCCTTCAGCGGT
This sequence comes from Chitinophaga agri, assembly GCF_010093065.1. Classification (NCBI taxonomy): domain Bacteria; kingdom Pseudomonadati; phylum Bacteroidota; class Chitinophagia; order Chitinophagales; family Chitinophagaceae; genus Chitinophaga; species Chitinophaga agri. The sequence continues at coordinate 1,321,642 of NZ_CP048113.1, forward strand.
ACTGCAACTGTCAACAATGACGGTGCGCATGGTACTACCCAGGTAAGCAGTTCAGCGCTGAACCTTGCTGCTGGTGTTTATCCGATCACAGTTACCTACTTCCAGGGTACTGGTGGTCAGGCAATGAACATCCGCTGGAGATCCACTGCACTTGGTATCAACAGTCTGACCAACATTCCTGATCAGTACCTGGGCGATACCATGGCGATCCCTGGCAATGCGCCAACTACACCTGCCGTTTTTGGTGCGAAAGCTACTTCATTCGACAAGGTAACCCTGACATGGAGTGACAACAGTGATAATGAAACAGGCTTTGAACTATATCGCAGCACATCCCCTACCGGCACTTACAGTGTGATAGGAAAAGCGAATGCGAATGCAACTTCCCTCGTGGATAATTCCGTAGCCGCCAACACCCGCTACTTCTATAAAGTACGCGCAATAGGCCAGTTTGGTGAGTCTGCATTGTCTACTGGTTACCCATACAGCTCGGTATATGCTTTTGATAATAACATCACTGATATTTCTGTCAATAACAATACTACCAGTGCGAATGGTCTGACCTACTCTAATACCGATAAGGTAGAAGGTACCCACTCCGCTGTTTTCAACGGAAGCAGTTCTTATGTAAGTATCGGCGGTAATGGCAGTGGCTACCTGCATGATGCATTCTCTGCACGTACAATTTCACTGTGGTTCAAAGCCAACGTTACTGACAACAACCGGATCATCCTGGATATGGGTGGCAGCGACGCTGGTATTGCACTGCGTATAAATGCGAATAAACTGGAAGCCAATGTGGCCAGCGGTAGCAACCGTAGTACATTGTCAGTACCGTTCACCAGTCTTGCATGGACACATGTAGCACTGGTATACAGCAGCGGTGCCTTCCGCATGTATATTAACGGCGACCTGGCAGCGTCTCTGACAACCAGCTATACCACGATCGCAGCTACCAGCAATAACTCACGCCTCGGTGTGAACAATGGCACCAATGCATTCAACTCTACCGGCGTTTACTTCAACGGTAAGATGGATAATGTTGCGATCATCAGCCAGGCATTGACACAGGCAGAGATCACACAGCTCTCCGGACAGAACCTGCCATTCTACAGCACGTTGACCAATACGCTGCCTGCAGCTCCTGGTACGCCGGCTGACGTGGCGGCTACCGCAAATTCTGCATCAGCTATCCAGCTCACATGGACAAACAACGATGCGAATACCACAGGCTTCGACATTCAGCGTTCCTTCGGTACGAGCAACAACTTCATTCTTGTTAAAACATTAGATACTGTAACAGGTGCTTCCAATACCTACACTGATACAGCACTGTTTGCAAATCAGCAGTATGTATACCGTGTTCGTGCGAAAGGCGATGGTGGTAACTCCGGCTACTCCGCTAACGTTACCGCTGTTACAGGCAATAACAGACCTTCCATCGAAGCGATCAGCAACCAGTCAGCACGCTATGATGTGGAAACACATATCCGGATCGTAGCTACAGATGTGGATGAAGATCCGCTGACACTGACCACTGCTAATCTGCCTGCCTTCGTTACACTGGCAGCTGACGCACAGGGATCTTACCTGAAGGTAACTCCTAACGCAGGCGTGCAGGGTAGCTATACCAACCTTACAGTATATGCAGCTGATGCCTTCGGTGGTAAAGACACCGCTACTTTCAATCTCACGATCAATGACAACTTTAGCCCTATCATAACCTCAATTGCCAACGTATCTCTGAATGAGGGCGCAGGTCAGCAGCTATCACTCACAGCTGGCGACCAGAATACAGCAGACGTTCTTACATGGTCTGGTGTATCTCTGCCCTCATTCATCTCTCTCACCGGTAACAACCGTACCGCTACCCTGAATATCAATCCAGGCTACGCTGATGCGGGTGTATACACTGTGAAAGTGGCAATTGTGGACGGTAACGGCGGTACCGACAATAAGACATTCACCGTTACTGTGGCTGACAAGGATCCTAACTATAAATTCTTCGTCCGCTTCAAACATCAGACAGACATTGCTGCACCATGGAACAACATTTCCACTGTGTCAACGGCTAATCTGAAAAATGATAAAGGAGAAACCACCAGTGTCGGTCTGCAGTTACTGACAGGTAACTGGTTCTCCTGGAACGAAGGTCCTCAGACGGGCAATAATAGTGGTGTATACCCTGATGCTGTCATGAGAGAATACTACTTCTTCGGTTCTTATCCTGGTATCTTCACCTCTCAGAATGCTATTGATGGTAAACTGACAGGGCTGGATGCCAACAGGAAATACTCCTTCAAGTTCTACGCAGGTAGTTCCTGGTCTGTACTGGCCAACAATGGTACCACCATATTCACCATGAATGGTGTGAGCATTCCGATCAATGTACAGGGTAATACCTCTACTACCGCAAACTTTGATAACATCGCACCTAATGGTTCGGGCGAGATCACCTTTAACATGGCTTTAGCCAATGGAACACAGGTAGGTTACCTGGGCGCTATCGAGGTGAACGCGATCCTGGACGATGGTACAACACCAGCTGCTCCTAAAGACCTGACCGCAAGCGAAGCAAACGGTAATGTGTCACTCAGCTGGACCAACATTGCTTATAATGCGACCGGCTACAGGATACACCGCTCTACTGACTCACTGGGCAGCTACAGCCTGCTGGGCAGTCTGAACAGCGCCACCGCCAGCGCCTATGTAGACAGTACTGTGCATGGCAACACGCATTACTACTATAAGATCAGCGCGTCTAACTCTGCAGGTGTATCTGCAGGCTACAGTAACATCGCTGGTGTAGTGGTACCGGTTAAACCTCCCCGCATCGCTGCTATCGCTGACATCAAACTTAAAGCTGAAGCATCCGCACAGTTCAATGTACAGGCTACAGGCGATCTGGGTAATACCGTGACATTGACAGTAGACGGTCTGCCAGCATTCGGTAACTTCACCGACAATGGCGACGGAACCGGCACATTCTCCTTCAGTCCGACCGCCAACAACCTGGGTAGCTATGCAGTGACACTCACTGCTACCGACAACCAGGGTGCAGCGTCCAGCAGTACCTTCAATGTGCTTGTTTCTGATAAGAACACGAAGAGCATCTACTTCGACTTCTCATCCAGCAATCCGGCGCCTGCACCATGGAACAATGTGGCAGGGTTCCCTTACGCTGGTACAAGACTGACGAATGCAAAAGACGAATCAGGTTTCGCAACCGGCATCAATATGATCTTCAATGAAAACTGGGAAAATGATGCTACTGCTCCTGGTATGAGCACTTACGATAACTCAGGTATCTATCCTGACCAGGTAATGCAGTCCGCGGTATATGACAGCAGAAACATCACCCACACGGTAAGACTCACAGGATTGAACAATAGCAAACGTTATAACGTTGTCTTCTTTAGTAGTCTGAACTTCGGTGTGAACGCCAAAGTGAGGTATACTATCGGCACTGACAGCGTGGTAATTGATCCGGCATACAACACTTCTGTCACTAAACAGATCAATGGTGTGGCGCCTAGTGCGGCCGGTGAGATCACCATCCTCGTCAACAAGACCAGCGCAGGTTACTACATGCACATGAACGCGATGGTGCTGGAAGAATATGACGCATCATTAGGCGTACTGAATCCGGTGAACCTCCGTGCAGAAGCTACCGGTGCAAAATCAATCAAACTGGATTGGGCTGACAGGGCTAACAACGAATCAGGTTATCAGGTATGGCGTGCAGTATCAGGCGGCAGCTACTCACAGATAGCAACACTTGGTGCAAATGTGGTGACTTATACAGATAATAATCTGAGTGTCAACCAGAAGTACTACTATAAAGTGCGTGCAAACGGACTGCTGGGCAACTCTGACTACAGTAACGCGGCATCAGCTACGACCCCGGGCTTCAGCGTGCAGGTGAACTTCAGCGAACTGCTGGTAGCTCCTGCTCCATGGAACAACCTGGGTATGCGTCCACAAGCTGGTGTGGCAATCAGCAACATGAAGGACGGCCAGACGAATACAACCGGCATCGGTCTTACCATCCTGCAAAACTTTGATGGTATGTACTCAGCAGGTATGAATACCGGTAACAACAGCGGTGTTTATCCTGACAACGTAATGGTCGAAAACTACGGCCTGTTCCCGGGTAACCACGCTGACTTCAACATTACCGGACTTAACCAGACCCTGAAATATGACCTGGTATTCTTCGGTAGCTCTGTCGAGTGGGAAGACATTACTGGTAAATACACAGTAAATGGCACGAAGATGGCATGGTTGAATGCCTCTATGAACAAGAGTGGTGTAGTAACTATCCGCGATGTCTCTCCTGATGCCTATGGTAAGATCCACATCGATGTTGATCCTGGCACACCAGGATCCCGCTACGGTCTGATCGCAGCACTGACTATCAGAGGACATGTTGATCCTGCTACGCAGGACGAGGAGGGCCCGGTTGATCCTGAGGCTTCACCGGCCGGCAGATTGATCAACAACCTGGTGGGTGTAGTGACCGACGTGGTGAAACCAACTGAAAAAACAGCGGAATTTGGAGATGCGAAGGTGTATCCAAATCCATTCGATAATCAGTTCAACGTAGACATAGTACTGAAAGCAGAAACTGCCGTGAGAGTAGAGATCTTTGACGTAGCCGGCAGACTGTTGTACTCAGATTATAAGGGCTCCGTTCCAGCTGGTAACAGTACCCTGCGCATTAACACCGGTTCAAGGATTAGTGCTCCTGGTATCTACCTGCTCCGCATCAGCGGTAAGAATGGTGAAACCAAGATGGTAAAACTGGTTAAGCGTTAAGCTTAACCAGTTTTCTCCCCAAAAAGTCCGGGTCAACCGGATTTTTTTGCACGCTACAGATGTTAAATAATTACACTTTAATATGGATATTATATATTTCGTTAAAGCCCTGCTGAAAAAGAAATGGTGGATCATCATCAGTACCATCATTGCCATTGTTGCCGCTTTTGTTTTTACCCTTGGCAAACCCCGTATGTACGCCTCTGTAACCCAGATAGCCACCGGATTCACGATGAATGATCAGGTGAAGCTCCGTGATGAGAACGTGAACATATTTGAGGCAGATGTGAAATTCGACAACGCAATTGAAACTATGAATTCACCTGTTGTCATAGGTATGCTGTCTTATGATTTGCTGCTGCACGATCTGACCAGTAAAAAACCTTTTGTACAACTCAGTGAGAAAGACCGTTCATCAGACGCCTATAAAGCGGTTGACAAACAGGCAGCGGTTACCATCTTACGTAACAAGCTGGACTCCCTGCAGGTCCTCTCCTCTTATAATCCAACAGAACGTAATATCCTGGCTTTCCTGAAACTCTACAAATTTGACTACGAGTCTATCCGTAAGCACCTCAGCGCTGGCCGTGTGCAGCGCACGGACTTCCTGGAGATCGTATTCATGGCCGAGAATCCGGAGCAGGCAGCGTATACAGTAAATACCATCTACCGCGAGTTTATGCGTTACTACAGAAGCATGCGCTCTGAAAGATCAGTGGAAAGCGTGGAGTCTTTCGACCAGCTGGCAATACAGAAAAAAGCCGAACTGGATACAAAAATAGAAGCATTACGCGCGTACAAATCGTCACAGGGGCTACTGAACGTGGAAACAGCCAGTGGTAATCAGCTGGACCTGATCAAGCAATTTGAGAAAGGTCTGTCTGATGAAACAGCGAATTATAATACCATCAGCTCATCGCTGGAAAGCGTCAATAACCGTCTTGCCTCCGCTAGTGCCGGTAAGACCGTTTATACCAACAGCAATAGCGAGATCATTGACCTGCGCAGACAGATCAACGACCTCAATGAAGACCTTACGCAGAAAGGTGGAAATGATCCCGCCATCAGTGCTAAGCTGAGTACCCTCCGTGCCCAGCTCCAGAAGAAACTGGGCGCCTCCACCAGCGGTTCACAGAGTGCCACTACCAAAGAGGCACTGCTGGAAGAAAAAGCAAACCTGGAAGCACAGCTGAATGCCTCCAAACTAAATATGAGAAGCCTTCAGGGTCAGATCTACAGGCTGAAAGGTTCCGTAGGTTCCTATGCCAATAAGGAAGCTACCGTAAGCAGCTTACAGTCAGAAGTGGACATGGCCCAGGAAGAGTACAATAAACTGAAGGAAAAACTGAATGCGGCCCAGGACAATCAGACAACGCCTGACCTGAACTTCAAACAGGTACTCAAAGGACAGCCGGCGTTCAAGCCGGAGTCTTCCAAAAGGGTGATCATTATGGGGATGTCCGGTATCTCTATATTCCTGCTCACCTCCTTTATTGTGTTACTGCTGGAATTCCTGGATGGCTCTCTGAAATCGCCTTCTGTATTTGAAAAGCACCTGGACCTGCGTCTTATCAGTAGTGTAAACCATGCAGATCTTACCAAATATAGTATCCTGGAAGTGTTACAACGTACAACGATTCCGGACAAACACACTAAGCAACGTCAGAACACCTTCCGTGAGTTACTGCGTAAACTGCGCTATGAAATAGAAAGCAGTGGTAAGAAATCTTTCCTTGTTACCAGTACAGAATCGCGTCAGGGTAAAACTACGCTGACCCAGGCCCTCGCCTACAGCCTGAGCCTGAGCAATAAGAACGTCCTGGTGATCGATACGAATTTCTGTAACAACGATATCACTGTTCAGATGGAAGCTGCGCCAACATTAGAGACCTTCTCTGTGCCAGCATCAGAACTGAGCATTGACAAAGTAAAAGCAATTGTCACAACCTATGCTGTACCGGGTATTGAGGTGATTGGCTGTAAAGGTGGAGACTATACTCCATCTGAGATCCTGCCTAAGAACAACCTCTTAAACTACCTGCCTTTCCTCGCAGAACATTATGATTTCATTCTGCTGGAAGGTGCTCCGCTCAACGACTATACCGACAGTAAAGAATTGGCGCAATACGTTGATGGCGTCATAGCCGTATTCTCGTCCCAGCTCTCCCTGACACAGGTAGACCGTGAATCGGCGCAGTTTTTTGAAACTCTTGGCGGTAAATTCGTAGGAGCCGTACTGAATAATGTGCAGGAAGAATACCTCGAATTATAACCAATAAGTTAACCACATGCAAAAGAACTTCACGGTTAAATCATTACTCAGCTTCAAACCACCTGAAGCGAACAGATTAGGATGGATAGACTATGCCAAGGGCATAGCTATCGTCCTGGTCGTATACCGGCATGTCGTGTTCGGGCTCAAAAACAGTGGTGTGATGGTTCCTCAATGGATCGTTGATGGTAACAACATGTTCTACAGCTTCCGCATGCCACTTTTCTTTTTGCTATCCGGACTGTTCTTTGAAAGAAGTATTAACAAGAAAGGCGAATCCGGATTCCTTATTACCCGTGTCAATACATTGTTGTATCCCTATCTGCTATGGGCGTTGATTCAGATCACCCTGCAAATTCTCTTTTCTTCAGTTGTTAACGCCCATCGCACCGGTGCCGATTACCTGAATATTCTGATACAACCCCGCCATCTTGACCAGTTATGGTATTTGTTTGCATTATTTAATGTGACCCTGCTATATCTGCTGGTAGCAAAACTTTTTCGCTATGACAAATTTGCCCAGGTACTTATCTCCCTGGCCTTGCTTGCGACCGCCCCTCTTGTGAACAGTATCAGTACACTGTATGATATTGCTTTGCATTACATCTTTTTCTGTATTGGTAACCTTACCGCCAGCTTCTTCTTTTCAGAAAAGACACAGGAACGTCTGTCGTCGGCATACGCACTGATCATACTGCTGCCAGTCTTTGCATGGTGTCAGTATTATTTCCTGCTTCATATGCAGATGAACCTGTTCCTGTATGCAGGGATAGCACTAGTCGGCAGTCTGTTCACCATCATGCTGTCGCTCCAGTTCTCAAAGTATAAAGTGATGCCTGTTTTGCGAACATTAGGCCACTATTCACTATATATCTATCTGCTGCATGTGCCGATAGTCTCCGTGATCAGGTATTTCATGATCGCGACGCAGCTAAGGCAGCATGTGCTGATCACGTTGTTAGTGTTAATGTTCCTTGCGATTTTTTTATCTGTCGTTGTTTACAGATTATGTATGCGCTTTAGACTGGGTTTCCTGTTCACAGGCCCGTTTGCGGCACGACGCTATAATCCGCAGACAGTAACGACACCGAAAACACCGTAATCAATGGCTGTTAAAAAGAAATACACACCGGGCATCAGCAGGTCATTTCATAAGACAATGCTGCTGTTATTTGTGGCCCTGACGATGCTATTACTCTTTATGAAGATCATGTTTTTCTAACGTACCAGTATTATTATGTATAGTCAGCAGACTAAAAGAAACACCGTAATATACCTGTTCATCCTGTTGTGGGTGATTGCTGTTCCGGCGGTTGCCTTCCTCTCATCACTCAATGCGAAACTGAGCATCGTATTGTGCGGCGGTGTGATAGGTCTTGCACTGGCGACAGTGACGGCCCTCAATTTCCGCTTAGGATATTATATCTATATTGTCATCTCTTTCATCATCCATGTGCCTGAAAGAATGGCCAAGACGACGATGCCTGTGGGTGTTGTTATGGATATATTCCTGTTGCTTGTACTGGCAGGCGCCATCTTTACCAGAGAGAAGGAGAAATCCAATATAGAGTATTTTAAAGACCCCCTGCTGCTGATATTGTACCTGTATTCAGCCTATATGCTGATACAGTGCTTTAATCCGAATATGTATTCCTTCCAGGGATGGGTCATCTTTATTCGCGTGTATATCCGCAATTTCATCTTCCTGTTCCTTACGCTGCGGGTGATGAAAGGATGGCCGGAGATATATAAATTCTTCAAATTCTGGCTGGTGCTGGCTACGGCCGCCGCTTTATATGGCTGTCTGCAACAGGCGGTAGGACTACTCCCCTTTGAGAAAGCCTATATCGCTATGAACCCTGACAAGTTCAAAACAGTGGTCTTGCAGGGTCGCCCGAGGATCTTCTCCTTTATGGCCGATCCTGCTGCATTTGGTGTACTGATGGCCTGTAGTGCCATTATCTGTATGGTACTGCTTACGGCCAGTCAGAAACTGATCAGTTTTCCAAAGAAGTTCATATTGATCTTTATGATCGTGGTGCAGCTGCTGGCGCTTGGCTTCTCCGGCACCCGTACCGCGTACGTGATGCTGCCTGTAGGCCTGGTGTTATTCTTCCTGGTAAACCTGCACAACAGGAATACCCTGATCATCGCGGGTATTTTCACTTTCACGATGCTGGCGATACTGTTCGGTCCGTTTTATAGCAGTCCGACCATTATTCGTTTCAGAACGGCCTTTATGGGTAGCCAGGATGAATCGCTGAACCTGCGTGATGTGAACAGGCACAGTATCCAGCCATATATCTACTCTCACCCGATTGGAGGCGGCGTTATGACAGTAGGCGGAGACGGAGAGACCTATAATCCCGGACACCGGCTGGCAGGTTTCCAGCCTGACAGTGGTTACCTGCGTGCTGCGCTGGAACTTGGATGGATCGGTTTAATACTGGTATGCCTTTATACCTATATGGGCATACACTACGCCGTGGCCAATTACTTCAGGGAGGAAGATGAACTGCATAAACTACTACTGATAAGTATTGCCGCGGTGATGTTTGCCATATTGGTTGCCCAGTATGCACAGGAAGCAGCCGGTCTGGTCGAATCCTCTATATTTCTCAATGCCCTGCTGGGTATAACAATCCGGATAAAGTATAATCTTTCAAAATCTAAATAACAAAGTATGAAAAAGGGACTTTTCGTTATTATTGGCCTGGTAAGTTGTCTGTTCGTGCATGCACAAAGAAGAGAGACCAGCCTTTATATCCCTCTGGTAGATTCCCCCGAAGTAGCACAACTGAAAACTGTACTGGTAGAATTAGCCCTGCAGAACCCCGCCCTGAAAGTTTATGACAATAAACTGAAGGCAAACAGGTACGAAACCACCAAAGCAAAGGCGGGGTGGCTGAACATGCTGCAGGCATCCGGTAACCTCAATGAGTACACCCTGAAAAACAACAGTAATAATGCGACCTTCTTCCCGAGGTACAACTTCTCACTGACTATACCGATGGGTAGTTTCCTCACCATTCCGAATGATGTAAAGATCGCTAAAGCTGAAAAGAAAGTGATCATTAACATGAAGGAAGAAGAGCAGCTGAAGATAAAGGCAGATGTACTGAACGCGTATGAGCTCTATGCTGCCAACAAGAAAATGCTGGAACTGGAAGTGCCGCTGCTGGAGGATGTTTACAACCATTATAAACAAACAGAGGAGAAATTCTCCAGTGGCGATAAAGATGTAACGGTGGAGACGCTGAACATTGCGTACAGGAGCTACAATGAGGAAATGGTAAGAAAAGTAATGCTGGAGCGCGATATCAGACAGGCAAAGATTGAAATAGAAAAGCTGATCGGCATCAGCTTCGAACAAGCCGTTTTACAGTCCCAGTCACGGACCTTTTCTAAATAAGTGTAATCCCTGATAATGAAATATTATTTCCAAAAACACTACCCGGTTATTGCCACATTACTGTTCCTGACAGTAATGCTGGCAATTGCCTGTCGTCAGGTACTGACACAAACGGGTGGCCATTTCTGTTACCCACTGGACGATACCTTCATTCACATGGCCATCGCCAAGAATTTTGCGCTGCATGGTATATGGGGTATCAATGCGCAGGAGTTCAGCGCAGCCAGCTCCTCACCTCTTTATACCCTGGTACTGGCCGTGTTCTTTAAAGCCGGTATCAGCAGCATCTGGATGCCTTTTTTTATCAATGTCGTTTTTGCTTTTCTGCTGGTATATATGACTGACCTGTTATTACAGCGTTTCAGTTTACCTGCACCCGCCAGATGCCTTACATTGCTTGCACTGGTCATACTGGTACCCGTACCGGTAATGGTCGCGAGTGGTATGGAGCATATGATGCATGCGTTCCTGGCGATGTGTATGTTGTATCTGTCGGTTGGTTTGCTGCAAACTGCCAATACAACCCGTAGCCATATTCTGCTGTTGTCACTGGTAGCAGGACTGGCCATTCTTGCCCGTTTTGAATCACTGTTCCTGCTGGCAGGCGTTGTACTGGCCGGTATTTATAACAGGCGCTGGCAGCAGACGGCTGTAGTCCTGACACTTTCACTTGTCCCTTTAATTATTTTCGGTTATATCTCCGTGCAACACGGCGGGTATTTCCTTCCCAATTCCGTGCTACTGAAAGCCAGCCGTCTTACCGGCGGCGGTTCGCAACTGATGAGCAGTTTGCAGGAAATACTGATCTACAAGTTACTTTACGGCAATAATACCATGGTCAATATCTTTACCAACAGGTATTACCCCGAAGGGTCTTCTTCCCTGTCGGGTACCACCGTCGTAAGGCTCCTGCTGATCATTCCAGCGCTGATACTCATCTTACGTCCTAATGCAGACAATGTGAATACCATCGGTAAGGTGAAACAGCTGGCCTGCATCCCACTGGTCAATACGTTCCTGCACATGGCGCTTGCCGCAGTAGGCTGGCTGTTCCGTTATGAGGCTTACCTTATTGCGCTGGATGTAGCGGTGGTGGCGGTGCTGCTTTACTATTTTATCCTTCAGCTGCGGAATGCCGCACGAAAATACTCGCTGCTGGAAAAAGCGGTGGGCGTGTTCCTCCTGCTGTTCCTGTGTGCACCGCTGCCGTTCAGGGCATTGGGCGCATTTCACAATCTGCCGGCAGCTGCCCGCAATATTTATGAACAACAGTACCAGATGGGTAGTTTCCTGCAAAGTAACTATAAACAAACAGCGATCGCTGCGAATGATGTCGGCGCTGTGAGCTACTTATCTGACAACAGGATACTGGACCTGTGGGGACTGGGCAACAATGTTGTAGCAGCCGGAAAGCTGCATGGCCAGTACTCTCCGGAGTTCCTGCAGCAATTCAGTCAGCAGGAAAAAGTAAAAATTGCCGTGGTATACGACACCTGGTTTGATAGTAAGTTATTGCAGCAATGGACTAAAGTTGCCTCCTGGAAGATCTCGAACAACGTGATCTGTGGAGGTGATGAAGTGTTCTTCTACGCAGTAGACCCGGCGGAGGCCACTACATTACACAATAAGCTGATAGCATATAAACAGCAGCTGCCAGCCGATGTAACTGTCACCTATTATCCCATTCAGCCATAATGCAAACACAGCCAAATTATATCAAAAGCCTGGATGGCGTCCGTGCCATTGCGATATTACTGGTGATGGCCTTTCATTTCGGTATTATCCGCTTTGGATGGATGGGCGTACAGCTCTTCTTTGTGCTTTCGGGATTCCTGATCAGTAGCATCCTGCTGAAGGAAAAGGATAAACCAGCACCGATGGGCCAGCGTCTTAAAAGATTCTGGATCAGGAGGAGTTTGCGGATCTTCCCGTTGTATTACATCTACCTCACGGTATTTGTGGTCATCTGCCTGTTTACAGCTTTTCCGCCAGGGTATTTCAGCGATCTGCCTTACTTATATTCCTACACATTCAACCTGACCAGGATCTATAACAGCTGGCATGAGAGTCCGGTATATACCCATTTCTGGTCGCTCTGTGTAGAGGAGCAGTTTTACCTGTTCTTCCCTTTTATTGTATTCCTGCTATCCCGGCCTTCTCTCAAAGCATTGCTGATAGCAGTGTTAATAGCAGGTCCGGTATTCCGCTGGTCATTCGGTGGTTATCTCGCAGGCATTGGCAAGAACAGCTTTGAGGTGTTCGATGTTATTTACTGGTTTCCGTTTAGTCATCTGGACGCATTTTTTACCGGACTGGCCATTCCCCTGCTGGGACTGAAGGACCGCATTAAACGTCCGGAATGGCTCTTTATAGCCGGTGCCGCCCTGGCACTGACCGCAGGACTGGCCAACTATTTTTGCGAGAGCCACGGGCACTCGCTGCCCACTTCTATGGGTTATAATTTCGGAGATATCAACAGTTATCAGCATGTCTGGTATTATACGGTGCTGAATCTCTGTGCCGCTTCTCTCCTGTTATTACTGGTTTCAGGTAAAAGCAGTATGATCGGCGATCTGGCGAACAGGATATTGGAGAATAAAGTCCTGGTGGCCATTGGAAAGGTTTCTTACGGTATGTACATTTTGCATTGGGTCATTCAAACACAGCTGGTAGAAAGATGGATTCCCGTCAGCGAAAGCAATAAGTACTGGTTATTCCTGGTGGATGTACCGGTAGTATATGGATGCGCGCTACTAAGCTTTCATTTTATTGAACAACGATTCATTCAACTTAAAGACAAATTTACCACCGGCAACACACCGGCTAAGGCAAGCACACTGAGTACTAAAAACTAAATGATGAAACGAGTATTAATACTGGCCCTGTTGATTGTGGTTACAATGGCAGGCGCCCCTGGTCCCCTGGGTGATTTCAGGGAGATCAAAGTCCCTACCGATGGATGGCACACGGTGCCGGCTTTATTGCACGTTCCGCAAGGCAGCGCAAAGGAAAGATATCCGCTGATCGTCTGCTTTCATGGCAGGAGCATTGCAGGACATGATATCTCTAAACTTTTCAGGGAAGGTATTCCCCGTCAGATCAGGGAAGGCCGCAAGATACAGGCGGTGAACAAGGTGGACGGCAAGATGTATAAATTCATCGTCCTGGCACCACTGGCAGAAAGCTGGGGTATCAATCCGTCACAGCTGGAGTTTATCCTGAATGATGTGCTGAAGAAATATCCCGTCGATTCCTCCCGTATTTACCTGACAGGGTACAGCGCAGGTGGATGGTGTACACTGATGTCGATGACTGACAATAAACGCCTGACAACCCGCATTGCCGCAACGGTGCCGATGTCGCCACCACCGATGTACCCGGAGAACTACGGTCGTTTTAAGCTGGTCGGCGATGCGGGATTACATTCATGGTACTTTGCCGGCAATGCGGAGCCTCAATTTCTGGAGAACAGCCTGCGTTGCATAGATAGTACCAATCATTACCAGAAAGGGCTTATTAAGCTCACCAGGCACGAAAAAGCACATACCGGCTGGCATGAGTTCTATGACCCGGCCTACAGGGACAGCACGGATAATCTGAATATCTACGAATGGATGTTACAGTATAAGCGTAAGAAGTAGGGTTGCACTGAGCGTCATGCCCCGTTTACGTGCAGGAAGGATATAAAACAGCACTGGTCATGCTACAATCATTGTCTACACACCACAGCGACCAGCAGAAAAGGAATTTAAGAGACTGGATTGTCACGATACTATGAATACGAAGAGCGCAGATATTTGCTGTCGCCTTAACAGACAGAGGCACAGTGTTAAGATAATTTAACTACTTATTGATCAACCGCCCACAAGCACAACCCATGAAGGTGTATCACAATGATACACCTTCCAATTTTGTAGCTGGTCTGAAGGTGACGTTGACTGACATTGCTCATAGGTTATTGCCTTATTACCTGTAAGGTAACAAGGCAATCCCTCACAGCTACATAAAAAAAGAGGGTGTATCAAAGTAATTGATACACCCTCTTATAACTTATACATCTGGCTGATTACAGTCCGAATGCAGATTTTACTTTGTCAACGTAGTCCAGTTTCTCCCAGGTAAACAGTTCCACTTCTACTTTCTTCTCGTTCTTTTTACCCTTGTTGAACACTTTGGTAACTACCTTGCTATCGCGGCCCATGTGACCGTAGGCAGCGGTATCGCTGTAGATTGGATTACGCAGCTTCAGGCGCTGTTCGATAGCGTAAGGGCGCAGGTCGAAGATCTCTTCTACCTTTCTTGCGATCTCACCATCATTCAGCTGTACTTTAGCGGTACCGCGGGTATCGATGAACAGACCACATGGTTTTGCCACGCCGATAGCGTAAGATACCTGTACCAGTGCTTCGTCGCAGAGACCCGCGGCTACCAGGTTCTTAGCGATGTGACGGGTAGCGTATGCCGCAGAGCGGTCTACTTTGGAAGGATCTTTACCGGAGAATGCACCACCACCGTGGGCACCTTTACCACCATAGGTATCAACGATGATCTTACGGCCGGTCAGACCGGTATCGCCGTGAGGACCACCGATTACGAATTTACCGGTTGGGTTGATATGGTAAGTGATCTGGTCATTGAACAGCGCCTGTAATTCAGGTTTCAGCTGTGCTTTAACGCGTGGGATCAGGATCTTGATCATATCTTCCTTGATCTTTGCCAGCATCTGTGCTTCTGATTCAAAGTCATCGTGCTGTGTAGAGATAACGATGGTATCTATACGAATAGGTACGTGATCATCAGAGTATTCAATAGTTACCTGGGACTTTGCATCAGGACGCAGGTAAGTGATGTCTTTATTTTCGCGACGGAGCGCAGCGAGTTCGATCAGCAGTTTATGAGCCAGATCGAGCGCCAGTGGCATATAGTTTTCAGTTTCGCGGGTAGCGTAACCGAACATCATACCCTGGTCGCCGGCGCCCTGTTCTTCTGGGCTTTTACGTTCAACGCCCTGGTTGATATCAGGAGACTGCTCGTGGATAGCAGAAAAGATACCGCAGGAGTTAGCTTCGAACATGTACTCACTCTTCGTATAGCCGATCTTACGGATTACCTCGCGAGCTATTTCCTGCACATCCAGGTATGCTTCGGATTTAACCTCACCAGCCAATACCACCTGACCAGTTGTTACCAATGTTTCACAAGCTACTTTAGATGTTGCATCATAAGCCAGGAAATGATCTATCAATGCATCAGATATCTGATCGGCTACTTTATCCGGATGTCCTTCGGAAACGGATTCTGAGGTAAATAAATAAGGCATAAATTAATTGAATTTCGGCTTTTAGATTAGTAATGTTTAGTACAATTTACCATTTTTTTGCACTTTGGTGGTATGCATACTGGTAAACCGGGCCAAAAATAGGAAAAAACTTTGAGAATGAGTTTTTAGTCAATAAAAAAAGCCCCGTTTAAAACGAGGCTTTTCAAAATGGGAAGAACTATTTTCCAAGTAGTTGAGTATATAACTGCAGGTAGTCAGCCAGATCTTCGTTATCCTTTTTGTAAGGGAGGATGATCTTACCTTTTTCCGCTTTCAGTTCATCTACTACTTTCTTTTCTGTTTTTTCTCCGGCCAGTACCACTGCGTCGGCGTATTTACCCGCGCCTCTGTTCAGTGCACTGTTGGTGCCTTCTTTATATAACTCCAGATCTTTTTCCTTGATCTGGGTACTGATGGTCGCTTTCTTTACAAAGCCGGCGCCGAGTTTTTCCTTGAAGGAGTTAGGCTCCATGGAATAAACCACTTTCGAATGAGCAAACACCGGTTCTTTCTTGTAGGCAGTCTTCAGATATAAAGGGATCAGGGAGGTCATCCATCCGCTGCAGTGAATGATGTCCGGCGGCCAGCCAAACTTCTTCACCGTTTCCAATGCTCCTTTACAGAAAAATACTGCACGGGCTGCATTATCGTCGTAGAACTGCTCATTTTCATCCGTAAATAAGGTTTTACGTTTGAAATAGTCCTCGTTGTCCAGGAAGTAGACCTGTAAACGTGCGTTCGGCAATGATGCTACTTTGATAATCAATGGATAATCGTCACCCTCAATCACAATGTTAATGCCAGACAGTCTTACCACCTCGTGTAGCCGGTGCCTTCTCTCGTTGATAATGCCAAACCGGGGCATGATCACCCGCACTTCCAGACCGGACTCATTGGACTTAATTGCCATTTTATTGACCATATTCGCATAATCTGTTAATTCCAGATAAGGCGACATTTCCTGAGCAATAAAAAGAATTCGTTTCTTTGTGGACATCTAATGCTGATATTAATGCAGTAATTTTAAATTTGGTTTGCAAAATTACGGATTTTTAACGGAAGAAAAGACAATTTGGCACTTTTAACATCCTTTTAAGCAATAAATTATGTATCTGTTCAAGCAGAAAGACGATCTCGAAAGGCTCTTATCAACAGCAAGGAAACAAGGCAAACGTATTGGTTTTGTGCCTACTATGGGCGCATTACATCAGGGACACCTGTCTCTGATAGCTGCTGCAAAAGAAAACAGCGATCTGGTGGTTTGCAGTATTTTTGTAAATCCCACACAATTCAATGATCCTGCAGATTTTGAGAAATATCCCATCACGATAGACCAGGATATCCAGTTACTGACCGCTGCCGGCAACGATGTATTGTTCCTGCCATCTGTGCAGGAAATGTATCCTAAAGGCCTGGCACCCGAAATGCATTATGAGTTCGGTCCGCTGGAAACGGTGCTTGAAGGGGCTCACCGTCCCGGTCACTTCCAGGGCGTAGGCCAGGTAGTACATAAATTACTCAGCCTGGTAGCGCCGGACAAACTGTTCATGGGACAAAAGGATTTCCAGCAATGCCTGATTATCAATCGGTTAATAAAATTGTTAGACCTGAAAGTCGAACTGGTCATCTGTCCCACGCTTCGTGAAACGGACGGTCTCGCCATGAGCAGCCGCAACCTGCGACTGAACCCAACCGAAAGGCAAAATGCACTACATATATCGCGCGCGCTTAATTATATCAAAGATCACGTCCACACCGCCCCTTTACAGGCACTCTCCGACCAGGGTATCCATCAGCTCACGGATCACGGCTTTGAGGTAGACTACCTGGAGATGGTGTCCATCCTCCCGGACGGTAACATCAGTTTTCCGGACACGCCCGGTAATGATCCGCTGTACGCTGTTGTTGCGGCCCGGGAGAACAGCAGTGGGGTGCGACTCATCGATAACATGCAGGTCAACTGATCTCCGCAGTATTAATACAGTGCTTCGGCTCAAACGCAGGCGGACTATGACTCTGTCTGAGGCGAAACACTGTATTATATTTTTTCCCTAATTTTGCTACACACTAAGAGCCCCCACGAGGAGTGGGATATTTTAACATGCACATTGAAGTACTGAAAAGTAAGATCCACCGCGCAGTGATCACTGAAGCAAACTTACAATACGTAGGAAGTATCACTATTGATGAAGATCTGCTGGATGCAGCAAACCTTATTGAATACGAAAAAGTACAGGTAGTGAACGTTAATAACGGAGAACGCCTGGAAACATATATCATCAAAGGAAAACGCGGTTCAGGCGTTGTTTGTATGAATGGCCCCGCTGCCCGTCTCTGTGCGGTTGGCGATATCGTGATCATTATCTCTTACGCATCTATGGACTTTCAGGAGGCAAAAAAGCATACTCCTATCGCTATTTTCCCGAAAGAAAATAATAAACTGTAACCGCTGATCCCAAAAAATTACTATTACTATGCCCAAATTTTTGAAGTTTATCTGCTTTTTAGCCATTGGGCTGGGATTAGTTTGGCTCGTTACACATAATCTTACTGACAAGGAAAAGGACGATATATTCAGCTCCCTGCAGCGTGCCAACTACTGGCTGCTGATCCCTGTTATCATTGTCGGTATTGCCAGTCACTGGTACAGGGCAGTCCGCTGGAAGCTGATCATGGAACCGCTGGGCTATCGCCCCAGCACACTCAACACCTTCTTTGCCGTAATGGTAGGATACCTGGCCAATCTGGCCGTACCCCGTCTAGGCGAGGTAACCCGTTGCGGTATTGTAGCCCGGTATGAAAAGATCCCGGTAGACAAACTGGTAGGTACCATGATCGCGGAACGCGCCGTGGACATGCTCCTGTTGCTTATATTAATGGTTATCACTGTTGTGATACAGATAGACGTGATCGGTGGCTTATTCATCAATGAGATCTGGCATCCCATTGAAAATAAACTCGGTGCAGCGGGTAGCTCCCGGTCTATGCTGCTCGCAGGTATCGGAATTGGTCTGCTGCTGATCGGGTATATCGGGTTCCGCCTGATCTCCCGCTCTAGTATCGGTATCAAGATCCGTGCACTTGCCCATGGCGTATGGGACGGTATCCGCTCCATTGGTCAGATGGAAAAGAAAGGATGGTTCATCTTTTACTCTATACTCATCTGGCTGATGTACTTCGCTATGATGTACCTGGGTTTCTACTGTATGGAAGAGACACGCGACCTCGGCCTAAAAGCGGCACTGGCTGTACTCATCATCGGCAGTGTGGGAATGATCGTGACGCCTGGTGGTACCGGTGCCTATCAGTTCCTCGTACAGCGTACGCTCATGGTATATGGTGTACTCGACACTTCCGCCTATGCATTTGGCTGGATAGTATGGTCAGCCCAAACTGTGCTGGTACTGATCGTAGGTCTGGGAAGCCTGATCGCCCTGCCCCTGTTCAACCGTGCGCCGGTACAGACGTCTGGCGCAGCAGCAGATGTACACTAGGCTTATCTGAAAAGAACAAACGCTGGCTACCCACAGCCCTTCAATTTTCATCGAACATAGTTAAATTGTAAGCATCCCCCTACGCTGCTGATATAGCCATATACGGGCTTAATGAAACCTTAACGAACTCGTTGTCTCCGTGTATTTATCTGCCTTCAGCCTATCCCGCCCCGGTCCGATGATTTGTATAGTATATAAGATAAATATTACATGAATTTGCCGGTAAGTCTCGCACTATAATTGCTTACCTTTAAGAAAACGCATCAGAAATTTAACATACGATATTCTTCAAAATATGTATTGTTGCGATTAGCAGTGTAATCACAACCGTTAATCATCTTTCAGATGCGATTGTCCAATAGTGAGCATATAGATACTAATTTTCAAGATCCGGTGATGGAAAAGAAAAGCAATAGCAAAAAAATAGCACCCGCAGCCGCCAAGAAGCCCAAAATGATCCCCAGGGACATCAGCTGGCTGGCCTTTAATGCGAGGGTTTTACAGGAAGCAGCTGATAACAGCGTGCCCCTGCTCGAACGAATCCGCTTCCTGGGTATTTTTTCCAACAACCTTGATGAGTTTTTCCGCGTACGTGTAGCAACCCTGAAGAGAATGTTGCTGGTAGGTAAATCTACCCGCATGCACCTGGAAGAAAATCCTGATGAAATTCTGGATGATATCCAGAGCATGGTAATCGATCAGCAAAGAGAGTTTGACCGTATATGGGAAAGTATCGAAGAGGAACTCAAGCAGCAGAAGATCTTCATCCGTACGGAGAAACACCTCAATAAAGAACAGCAGAAGTTTGTACTCAACTATTTCAATGATGAGGTACGTACGAACATCATACCGCTGATGATCGAGAGTATCCAGCACTTCCCCTTCCTGCGGGATAAATCTATCTATCTGGCAGTAGTACTGGCGAAACAGGATAATTCCATCAGACAGAAATTCGCCCTGATCGAGATCCCCAGTGTACTTCCGCGCTTTATCACGCTGCCCGCCAAAGATGGTGAAGCTGATATCATGTTGCTGGAAGATGTGATCCGTTTCAGTCTGCCGCATATATTCTCCTACTTTGGCTTTGACAAGTTCACCGCCCATATCATTAAAGTGACAAGGGACGCCGAACTGGATATTGATAATGACATCTCTACCAGTCTTATTCACCAGATTGAAAAAGGGCTGAAAGACCGTCGTAAAGGCAAACCCGTAAGATTTGTCTACGACAAAGACATCGACCCGCTCCTGCTCGAATACCTGATGCGCAGACTGGGCCTCTCTGGTAAAGATAACCTGATCCCCGGCGCCCGTATCCA
Source organism: Chitinophaga agri (assembly GCF_010093065.1). Taxonomy (NCBI): domain Bacteria; kingdom Pseudomonadati; phylum Bacteroidota; class Chitinophagia; order Chitinophagales; family Chitinophagaceae; genus Chitinophaga; species Chitinophaga agri. The sequence goes on from NZ_CP048113.1 coordinate 1,342,277, forward strand.
TAACTTCAAAGACTTTATGGACTTCCCGTCGGGTGTATTCAAAGACAGACCACATCCGCAACGTAAGAGTTTTATACATCCGCTGTTTGCCAATGCATCCAGTGTGATGCACGTGATACAGATGCAGGATGTAATGCTGCACTTCCCTTATCATTCATTTGATACCATCATTGACCTGCTGAGGGAAGCCGCCATTGATCCGAACGTTACCAGCATTAAGCTGACCGCGTACCGCCTCGCCAGGAACTCCAAGATCGTCAATGCACTGGTGAATGCCGTCCGCAATGGGAAGCAGGTAACAGTAGCCATCGAACTGAGAGCCCGTTTTAACGAAGCGGATAACCTGGAGTGGAAGACACGTCTGGAAGATGAAGGCGTGAAAGTACTTATTGGCATCCCCGGACTGAAGATCCATGCGAAACTCTGCGTGATCAAGAAACGTATTGGCACCAAGACCATTCAATGTGGCTTTGTGAGCACGGGTAACCTCAATGAGAAAACGGCCAGGGTATACGGAGATCATTGTCTGCTTACAGCCAACCGGAACATCATGGCTGATATCAACCGCATTTTCAGCTACCTGGAAAACAGCAAGCATGATATCAAGATGCTGGAAGCCTGCAATACCCTGCCGGTGAGCCCTTACAGTATGCGCCCATTCTTCATCCGTATGATCGAGAAAGAGATCAAGAATGCACGTCATAAGAAAGGTGGCTCCATGGTCATCAAAATGAACTCCCTCTCCGACCCGGAGATGATCAGCAAACTCTATGAAGCAGCCAAGGAAGGCGTGGATGTGAGCATGATCATCAGAGGTATCTGTTGCGCATATACGGAAAATAAAAAGTGGAAGAAGGATATCACGGCTGTCAGCATTGTGGATGAATACCTAGAACACGCACGTGTCTTCACTTTTGGTAAAGAATCGCAGTCACAGGTATACATTGCATCCTGCGACTGGATGCTGCGTAACCTGGACCACCGCGTAGAAGTAGCGATCCCGATATTTGACCCGGCCATCCAGCAGGAATTAAGGGATATACTGGCTATACAGCTGAGTGGTAATGTGAAAGCGCGTATCCTGGATAATGAGCAGAAGAACGAGTACAAGCGGGATAATAGTGGTAAGAAAATAAGATCGCAGATAGAGATCTTTAAGTATCTGCATGAGAAACAGTATAATTAATCAGGAATCGGGAATTAGGAATTGATGTGATATTGTTTCTCTCCAGACATCAGTCTTCGCTGCATTTCAATTCCTAATTCCTAATTTCCTAATTCATAATTATATTTGCGCTCATGAAGCTTGCTGCCATTGATATTGGGTCCAACGCTGCCAGGCTGCTTATTTCAGAAGCGTCGCCAAACAGTCAGGGCCGTATGGATTTTACAAAAGTCAACCTCGTCAGGGTTCCATTGCGTCTGGGTCTTGATGTATTCAGCCAGGGGGCTATTTCTGAGAAAAGAGCGACTCACCTGCTCAATACGATCAAAGCCTACAAACTGTTGCTGGAAGTATATGAGGTAAAATACCTGAAAGCATGTGCAACTTCAGCCATGCGTGATGCAGCTAATGCGACTGAAATATTACAGGATGTCAGACAGCAGACAGGCATTGACATAAAAGTCATCTCCGGACAGGAAGAAGCATCATTCCTCTATGAAAGTCACATCGCAGAGAATCTTGACAAGAACCGCTCCTACATGTATATCGATGTAGGTGGAGGTAGCACAGAAGTGACCATCTTCAGCAACAACAGTCTCCGTCATAAAGAATCTTTTAATATCGGCACGATCCGTCTGATGCAGCATCAGGTCGGAGATGAACAGTGGCAGTATATGAAAGATACCATTAAATCGCGCATCAAGGGCCTTGGCACTATCACCGCTATTGGCTCGGGTGGTAATATCAATAAGGTCTTCTCGCTGTCTAAACGCAAGGAGGGCAAACCACTTACGCTGGATGTGCTGAAAGATTATTATAAAGAGTTCAACGGATTCACCGTAGAAGAACGTATCCATCTCTATAACCTTCGGGAAGACCGTGCGGACGTGATTGTTCCTGCCCTTCAGATATATATTAATATCATGCGGTGGGCCGATGCGACAGAGATCTTTGTACCGAAAATAGGTCTTGCAGATGGCCTTGTCCAGTCCCTGTATGCTGAGATTAGTAAGTAATTGGTAAATATTGGTTACCTTAACGCCCATTTTTCTAATCAATAACTGTGTTTCAGCATGTCAACGCACAAAGAAGTTAAAAGGATCACCACACACATATTACAGAAAATGAAGAATGATGGAGAGAAGATCTCCATGCTGACCGCATATGATTATTCCATGGCACGCATCTTTGACGATGCCGGTATGGACATCCTGCTGGTCGGCGATTCTGCTGCTAACGTAATGGCGGGCTACGAAACCACCCTGCCCATTACACTGGATCATATGATCTATCATGCAGCTTCTGTAGTAAGAGGAATCAGACGCAGTTTTGTAGTTGTAGACCTGCCTTTTGGTACCTACCAGGGCAATTCTAAAGAGGCACTGGCCTCCACCGTGCGTATTATGAAGGAAACCAGCGCCCACGGTGTTAAAATAGAGGGCGGTGAAGAAATTCTTGAATCTGTTAAGCGTATCATCTCCGCAGGCGTACCTGTAATGGGGCACCTGGGACTGACGCCTCAATCCATCAATAAATTTGGTACATATAGCGTAAGGGCTACCGAAGAAGCAGAAGCACAGAAACTGCTGAAGGATGCCCGCCTGCTGGAAGAAGCGGGTTGTTTTGCGATCGTACTGGAAAAAATACCTGCCCTGCTGGCTAAACAGGTGGCAGAAAGCATTCACATCCCTGTGATCGGTATCGGCGCCGGCAAATATGTCGATGGCCAGGTACTGGTGATGCATGATATGCTGGGTATCAACAAAGATTTTAAACCCCGCTTCCTGCGCCGTTATCTCAATTTATATGACGAAATTTACAAGGCGTCACAGCAATATATCCACGACGTGAAAGCAAAAGACTTTCCGAACGATAACGAACAATACTAAAATCGTTTTATGTTAGACTATGTTCTCAGCGGCCTGATGCAACGCTACCAGGAACGTGTTCCTGACGTTGCGGCAATCATTGCCGCCATGATCACTGAGAATCTGATCCAGCTACCGGAAGACATTGAAAATGATCACATTGCCTTTCGTACAATGGGTGTACCCGAACTAGGGGTGCAATCGCTGGAAAAGATCTTCCTTCATTACGGTTACACCAGAAGAGAAGCCTACCACTTTAAAGAAAAGAAGCTGGATGCATTCTGGTACGCCCCTCCTGCTCCCCATTACCCACGCATCTTCATCAGCGAGCTGCGGGTAAAGGACCTCAGTCCGGAGGCACAGCGTATCATTACCAGCTACACCAAAGAAGTGCTGGTAGATCCGGTAAGTAACCTGGACCTGAACGATGGCCCTGCCGTAGATACCTTCCTGCACAGTTCTCTCTGGCGTACGCCTACCTATGCGGATTTCCAGGCGCTGTCGGCAGAAAGTGAATACGCTGCCTGGGTGATCTACAACAGGTACTACCTCAATCACTTCACGATCAGCGTACAGAACCTGCCAGCCGGGTATAATACCGTAGCCGATTTCAACAGGTTCCTGGAGAAAGAAGGATTTACGCTCAATGATTCAGGCGGTAAGATCAAGGAAAGTCCGGACCATCTGCTGCTGCAGAGCAGCACGGTGGCAAAGATGATCCCGGCTACCTTTGCTGACAACGAAATACATAAAATAGCCGGTTCCTACGTGGAATTTGCAGAGCGCAGGGTACTGCCGCAGTTCGCACACCTGCCAGCCGATCAGATCACCCGTGAACATCGCAGGGAAGGTTTTGAAGCTGGCAATGCAGACCGCATTTTTGAAAGCACATACAGTTCACAGACGAATAAATAACGCAGATAAGGCCGGTCATCAGAATGCCCGGCCTTGTTGTTTAGCGCTCCTGTTGAACGCACCGTCAGTATACTACTGCGGATATACATCAAAACAGAAAAAAGCATATACATGATCCAGGATATTCTGCAACAGTTACATATCAGCAACACCAATAGCGGTGTCAGTACAGGTACAAAATGGCTGGATGCCAAAGGAGCCGCTATTCAGGCGTCTTCTCCTGTAGACGGAAAGGATATCGCAGTTGTAACAGGCGCCAGCCGTGCCGATTACGATGCGGTGATTACAGTGGCCCAACAGGCTTTTACAGAATGGCGTTTATGGCCGGCGCCCCGCAGAGGCGAGATCGTCCGTCAGGTAGGCGAAGCGCTGCGCCGGAACAAGGAAGCCCTGGGTAAACTGGTATCCTATGAAATGGGGAAAAGTTTGCAGGAGGGATATGGAGAAGTACAGGAGATGATCGATATCTGCGACTTTGCCGTGGGCCTCTCCCGGCAGCTACACGGACTGACCATGCACTCTGAACGTCCTGGTCACCGCATGTATGAGCAATGGCATCCTTTGGGTATTACCGGCATTATTTCCGCGTTTAACTTCCCCGTAGCCGTGTGGAGCTGGAATGCGATGTTAGCCTGGATATGTGGTGACGTTTGCGTCTGGAAGCCATCAGAGAAGACCCCCTTGTCGGCGATAGCGTGCCAGCAGATCATACAGGATGTACTGAAAGACAATAACGTGCCGGAAGGCGTTTGCTGCCTGGTAGTGGGTGGCCGCGAAACCGGTGAATGGATGGCTGCGGATACAAGGGTACCACTGGTATCTGCAACAGGGTCCACGCGAATGGGCAAGGCAGTGAGCAGCACCGTAGGTGCCCGTCTGGGACGTGCCTTACTGGAACTGGGAGGCAACAATGCAATTATTATTACTGCGGATGCAGACCTGGATATGTCACTCATCGGCTGTGTATTTGGTGCGGTTGGCACCGCCGGACAACGCTGTACCAGCACCCGCCGGCTGATCATCCATGAAAGTGTATACGAGACGTTTACACAGAAACTCGTGAAGGCATACAAGCAGCTGCATATCGGCAACCCACTGGATGAAAATAATCACGTAGGTCCGCTGATCGACAAAGACGCAGTGAACCTGTATCTCAGCTCTATCGAGCAGGTGAAAGCACAGGGCGGCACCTTCCTGGTAGAGGGCGGCGTATTATCCGGCGATGCCTACACCTCCGGATGTTATGTGAAACCTTCTATCGCAGCTGTAGAGAACACCTACCCGATCGTACAACATGAAACCTTCGCTCCTATACTGTATGTGATGAAATACAGCCAGCTGGAAGAGGCGATCGCCATGCAGAACAATGTGCCACAGGGATTATCTTCCGCCATCATGACACTCAACCTCCGGGAAGCGGAACTATTCCTTTCTCAGGCAGGCTCTGACTGTGGTATTGCTAACGTCAATATCGGTACTTCCGGGGCAGAGATCGGTGGGGCATTTGGTGGGGAGAAAGAGACAGGTGGCGGCAGGGAAAGTGGCTCAGATGCATGGAAGTCTTATATGCGCCGGCAGACGAATACTATTAACTATTCAACTAAGCTGCCGCTGGCACAAGGGATCAAGTTTGAGCTTGGAGCGTGAGGAATTAAGATTAGGAACTTTTACTCCCTGCACAATAACACGGACACCAATCCGTTTAATATTCGGATAACTTATAAAATGATAATATTCCAGATATAAGCGGATAGAAAGGCCGCAGAGAAGAATTTTCACAATTGCATGTGAATGAACAACGTAGAAAAGAATAGCGAGGTTAGAGAACCTCGCTTTTTCGTTAAACGGAAACCATGCTTATGAGAAAAGTAGCTATGTAACTTAAGCAAGTTATCAAGTACTCTTCCAGCTCTAAATATTACACTTTTTTCCGGAAATTCATATTCTACTTTTGTGGTATTTGCAAATTTTTTTTGACAAGCGGCAAGATCATTTGCTGCGTTCAATGCAGGCGCGACTTTCGTGGCAACACGTTTTGTTTTCTCCCCTGAGAAATGTTTTACCTGTTAAGTAGTTTACATGTTAAATTAACAGTGAATGAAGGAATACGCAAACGACTATCCCGCTAAATAGCTGTTAGCACATTGTTTGTCTCGTTCATCATTTAAGAAACCCGATTACCTGACATTTTGCATACCTTTAACCTAATTTGGTTTTTGATTTGTAAAGTTTATTGAGAAAAAAACAGACTGATGAAATCTAAAAAAGCTATGGCAGTCATGGCTGGTAGTGTTGTGATGATGGCTGCGCTCACCGCAAACCCGACTTATGCCCAAACCGCAATTCCGAGAAACTGGCACCTGCTGAATTATACACAGGATAGCGTATATGGTACCGGCGTAGAAAAGGCCTACAAAGAGTTACTGAAAGGAAGAAAAAGTACCCCTGTACTCGTTGCCGTGATCGACTCAGGCATTGACACCCTGCATGAAGATCTCAAATCAATCCTCTGGGTAAATCCTAAAGAAATTCCAGGTAATGGCATAGACGACGATAAAAATGGTTATGTGGATGATGTCCACGGATGGAACTTCCTGGGCGGTAAAGACGGCCGCAGCGTAAAGGAGGATTCAGACGAGGCTACCCGTGAATACTATCGTTATAAAAGCTTATATATCAATCCGGATTCTGCCCTGGACAAACAGTCCAAGGAATATCAGTACTGGCAGAAACTGCAGGGTAGAGTGGTGAAGCCCTCTCCTAACGAGAGCAAGGTCACCTACAAAACCATGCTAAAGCTGCAGGAAAGTCTGCATAAATGCGAAATGCTGCTTACCGGCTACCTGAAGCAAAATGACTTCACTGCCGCAAAACTGGACAGTATTCAGACGACTGACCAGGACGTAATGGTAGCCAAGAAGTTCATGCAGCGGATCTTCCAGAATACCGGTGAAGAGAACCTTACCTACTCCGAACTCAAATCTGAATTTGAAGAATACCTTGCTGAACTGAAAAGGAAAGCCGAAGCGGCTGACAGTGAAGGACCTGCTGATAAACGTGCTGAGATAATCGGCGATAACATCAATGACATCAATGATAAATACTACGGCAACAACGATGTGATGGGACAATTCGGTTTCCATGGCACCCACGTTTCCGGTATCATCGCCGCAGTAAGAGGCAATGGCGTTGGTATGGACGGTATCAATGACAATGTACGGATCATGATGGTGAAAGCAGTACCTGATGGTGATGAACGTGATAAAGACGTTGCCCTGGCTATCCGCTATGCGGTAGACAACGGTGCACGCGTGGTGAACATGAGCTTCGGTAAAGGCTTCTCCCCTCATAAGGACTGGGTAGACGATGCCGTTAAATATGCGGAAGAAAAAGGCGTGTTGCTGGTGCATGCAGCCGGTAACGATGGCAATGACAACGACGTGGTTGACAACTTCCCGAATCCTGACTTTGCCGATCACTCTGCCAGAGCCAATAACTACATTACTGTAGGTGCCAGCAGCAATGGCAGGAACACTAAAGTGGCCAATTTCTCTAACTACGGCAAGAAGAACGTAGACCTATTCGCTCCGGGCGTACAGATCTACTCTACTGTGCCTGGTGGTAACAAATACGGCGCAGCAAGCGGTACGAGTATGGCGGCCCCGGTTGTAGCGGGCGTAGCTGCACTGGTATTGGCATACCATCCGAACCTGACTGCCGCTCAGCTGAAATCGATCCTGATGAAATCTGCCACTCCGTTACCTGACGGCACTACAGAGGTCAATAAGCCAGGTGCGGGTGATACCAAGGTGCCTTTCAGTGAACTGTCTATCTCCGGCGGACTGATAAACGCTTATGAAGCGTTGAAGCTGGCAGATACCCTTGACACAGACAAGGGTACACACCCAAAGAAAAAAAAGAAAGCAAAGATGGAACCTGTCAAAAAAGGATAGTCCCACTGAATGCGACATCAATAATGTTCTTTATAAAGAAGGCGGCCTCTCACGAGGCCGCCTTTTACTTTTTCCAACATCTTTATTTCACCAGTCTCCAGTTAAACGGATACCTGTAAAAGATCCCATTGTGCGCCTTAGAGGCTGCTATAGCAGAGAAAATGATATTCAACACAAATACTATCCCACGTGTGCCATTGAGGAAAGTAAAGCCATTATGATTCCAATAATAGTTAAATCCAGGTCTACCCCATGACCATTGCCAGTGATTGACCATGCCGATCAGATTGAGACCGACATTTATGATACTCATAGTGATCTGAAAGTTAAGTGCTTCTTTTCCCGTCTGATTCAGAAAATCAGATTCGTTCCGTTTGATAAGCCACAGGATCAGTACAGCAATAATATTACCCGCAGGCGGAATGAATATCATACCGATGATACCGCCGAGGTGCATAAAGAGCGCCCAGTTTCTTTCTTCGTTTTTTTGCATAAGGGTATTATAATTCGGGTTATGTCTTAGGGATCTTCTGGTTGATAAGTGCACTAAAATATAAAAACAAAAACTACAAACCTATAAGCCGGATTCTGTTCTCCCTGTTAAAAGGAGCTGCTATCATTTATCTTCGATGCCGTTCACACGACACCTGTATCTGCCTACCCTCGGTCATCGGACGAGTAGCCCTAAGCGACCGTATACATGGCATTTCAACACGCAAGGTTTACCCTCCCAATATGTTGCCATACCAGAACGTGGGCTCTTACCCCACATTTTCACCCTTACCTGCTGCTGCTTGCGCAACTGGCAGGCGGTCATTTTCTGTGGCACTATCTGTACCGCTCTTCGCCCTTTGCAGAGAAAAGAGCAGCCCCACCCGTTAGGTGGTGCGTTACTCTATGTTGTCCGGACTTTCCTCATCTACCTTTCGGTTGAAGCGACAGCACGGTTCGTAGTTTTTGCAAATGTAATAGAAAAGCTGACAAATGCCCTAATGCCGGAAAAATATCTCGGTGGCACCGTAGCCATAACGGGGATGGTACTCGTTCACAAAACGCTCTACTCCCGGCGTATCGCGCAGGATCGCATGTATCTCATCTTTCAGTTTTCCTTTTCCTACCCCGTGAATAACGATCATGGTATGCTGATGATGTGCCATAGCCAGTTCCAGGTAGTGCACAAACTCATTCAGCTGAATAGCCAGTATCTCAATATTCTTCAGGCCTTTCCACTCCTTCACCAGCTGCTCAATGTGCAGGTCCAGCTCATATTTCGGCTGGGCTGGTGGTTCGGGGGCTGCCTGGGCAGTAGTCATATTGCTCCCGGCAGACATAGACCCTACACTCGACGCATCGAAATACGGCTTATCATCCTTACTCTTCTCCGGATACTTCTCAAATAAAACCTGGGTCAATGTAGCATCCCGCCTTGTCTGCAATTCAGACAACTGCAGGAATAACTGCTTGGCTTTCGGCTTCCATGTTTTAGGAAAAGAAGAAGCCAGCTTATCATTCTTTTCTTTAGGGAAGAAGACAAACTCGAGCCGCGGACTATCATTCAGCGACTCAAACATCAGGTCAGACAGGTAGAAATTACTAAAGGGCTGGATCTCATTGCGGATCTCCATCTCCATACTGTTCTTCAGCCATACCTGGAAATTAAACCGGTAAGCTTCACTGGTCTCATTCAACAGGTGGAATTTCAGTGACTGTACATGCTCTTCGTAAGCATCCAAACGGAAGACAGGTAATATAGAAAGGAACATACCCCGGCTCATCCGGATATTGTCCTCATACTTCTTTTTCTCTGGCTTGATATCATAGCCCTGTATCCGCTGTTGTGGTTGCGGAGCCGGCTTAGGACTCGTAAAGCGATGAAAATAAGGAAAATCGATCTGGTCAAGGTATACCGGGAAAGTCACCTTTCCTACTTCTACCATTACCATGTCGGCATTAATAATGTCTACGACAGTCCCCTCCTCTTTAGAATGAAGGAGCAATATCTTATCGCCAATCTCAAACTTCATACTTGCAATGCCGCGACTGTAATACAAATTTTAAGGAACTGCCGTTAAAAGACAGTCCGCATCGCGGATAGCAAAGATAACTATGAATTAGGAATTAGAAATTACGAATTAGGAATTGCGCTCCAAAAGGCCAGCCAATCACCAGAGGCAGGTGGTTTTTACACTGCCAGCTTACCCACATAACATCCTCCTGCTGACATGGAAGTCAACAGGTTGTACTATTTACAGCAAGTAAGCGAGTATATAACAGGTACACCCTACAGGCTATGGATGATTTCCATAACAGGTACCATTCAGCAACCTCAGTTCCTAATTCCTGATTTTCCTCAAGCCGGGTGACGGCGCATATAATCATCGAATGACATGGGGCCGCTTCCCTCTACAAGAAAGAAAACAAGTAGAAGCAGAACAAGGATAGAAAGGCCGACTCCTCCGTGTACATTAAATAACCCGGTTGTGGTATGTACAAAGATAATGGCACCTAATAAGACAGGAATGTTGGCAATAATAGCCACGCGTGTAAGTAAACCGAAGATAATCAGAATTCCGCCAGCCAGATGAGCAAAGACAATGTAGTGAGCAAGCCAGAAGGACATAACTGTGAGCACCGGACTTTCGTTGATCACAGACTTAAGTACATCAATATTTTGTATGAAAACCACCCCTTTGTAGAATAAAAATACGCCGAGGAGCACGCGTATACCATCCAGCCAGCGCGGATGGTGCGCCTCGCCCCAACGGTCTATTCGTTGTAGCAGATTCATAAAACATGATTTTAAGATCAAAGAGCTTACCGAATATACGCATTAAAGTTGACTAAAGCAACAGTTAACTTGACGGAAGCAATTATTTATCTTAAAATATTGATATACTTATACTTGTGCCAACTTACTCTTCCTGTAGCCGTAGCTGAAATAAATAACCAGGCCTATCAGCAGCCAGATGGAAAACACCACCCAGTTGCGGAATCCGATCTCAGTCATGAGGTAGAAGCAGCTTAGCAGTCCCAGTACAGGGATCAGCGATAACTTATGTACGAAGGACAGCACCGTAAATACCAATGCTGCTATTACAAAGAAGAAGAAAGGAATATTATGCTTCCACACTTCCCAGCCGCCGGCAAAAGAGAAGCGCGCTGGTAGCTCATTGCGGAAAATGTAAGCAAAAATAATGATGATCGCCGGTACAATATATTGACCATTGACATAAGGGAGCCTGAAGCCCCTGGTGTTTGCATCCTTCGGCTGCTGTGGTAATAACAGCACGCCACCACACACGAGGATAAACGCGAATAACGTACCGATGCTGGTAAGATCTGTCACGACGGTCAAATTCAGGAACAAAGCAGGAATACCTACCAGGAACCCTGTAACGATCGTAGCAAAAGAAGGTGTCTTGAACTTAGGATGGATAATGCTGAAACGCTTTGGCAACAGACCATCACGGCTCATACTCATCCATATACGTGGCTGCCCGATCTGGAATACCAGCAATACGCTGGTCGTTGCGATCACTGCACTTACCGAGATCAGGAAGCTCACCTTCGGCAGATTTACCGCGTTAAACACATATGCTAACGGGTCATCTACTTTCAGGTCAGCGTATGACACCATACCAGTCAGTACAAAAGCTATCAGAATATATAATACGGTACAGATGATCAGTGAATAAATCATACCCTTCGGCAAGTCACGTTGCGGATTAGCACATTCTTCAGCGGTGGTGCTCACCGCATCAAAACCAATGTAAGCAAAGAATACGGCAGAAACGCCTTTCAGCACGCCTGAGAACCCATTGGGCATAAACGGCGTCCAGTTGTCTACGTTCACGAAGAATGCACCCACGATGATCACAAAAAGGATCACCAATATCTTCAGTCCCACCATGAAGTTAGCACTGCGTTTACTCTCCCTGATACCTACAAAGGCGAGGTAAGTCACCAGTACCACAATTATAAAAGCAGGCAGATTCAATATCACTGGTACTCCCAGAATATGTGGCGCTGCGATGTATACGGCCTCTGATGCACTGTCATAGTTGTTGGTCAGCCACTCCGGCAATGACATATTCACTCCGACCGCATTACCAACACCTGTCAACAGGTTATTAAAATACCCACTCCAGGAAATGGCCACTGCAATATTCCCGATCGCATATTCAAGGATAAGCGCCCAGCCTATTACCCAGGCTGCCAGTTCTCCAAAAGTGACATAGGAATAAGTGTATGCACTGCCCGATACCGGCACGCGGGATGCAAACTCCGCATAGCAGAGTGCAGAAAAACCACAGGTAACAGCCGTTATAATAAATAATAAGGAAACACCGGGGCCACCATGATAGGAAGCCTCCCCGATCGTAGAGAAGATACCTGCGCCAATTACTGCCGCGATACCCAGTGCGGTCAGGTCACGCACCTTCAAAACCTTGTTGAGTTCCCCTCCTCCATGCGCATCCGTTAAACCATCTTGAGCATCTTTGAGTATACTAATAATAGATTTCTTACGAAAAAGCGATTTGGACATCAGGTAATTAGGTTCAGGTTTAGCTAATGCGCGAATATATATAAATTAACCGATAAGCAAACTTTCATGGCCCTTTTGATTAGAAAAAACGCTGCTGGAAGTACAAATTGCCTCCTTTACACCTTCCACGGGCCATACCCGGGCACTACAAAGGCAAAAGCCGTATCAGGCTGATACGGCTTCACAAATACGGTTATTTATTACAGATCAATGTTCCCGCTTCAGGAGAAAATCCGCCAGTTCTATCAACGGCTTCTTCCTGGACGAGATCACGGCAATATTTTCAAGATGCTCAAATGCCAGTTGCTGGAAACGCTCCTTCTCTTTCCCGGCCCATACATCCACTTTACAATCACGGAACAATTCCAGCACCTGGTTTACCTTGTCATCCGGACTCGTCGCCAGTAATGTTTTCAACTGCTTATGTTGCGCCGGATTGCACAGCTCCAGTGCCTTCAGCAACAGGAAGGTCTTCTTGTTGACCAGGATATCGCCTCCCTGCTGTTTACCGAATTTCTCCGGATCTCCAAACGCGTCCAGGTAGTCGTCCTGGATCTGGAAGGCAATACCGATATTCTTACCAAACTCGTAAATATGCTGCTGGTTATAGTCACTACCACCGCCAATGATCGCTCCCATCTGCAGACTGGCCGCCAGCAGTACGGAAGTTTTCAGCGCGATCATGTTCACATAGTCGTTGTACTGCACCTGTTCCGGTTCTGTCTCTTCGAAGTCCATGTCCATCTGCTGACCTTCACAAACTTCAATAGCCGCCTTATTAAAAGCAGTGATCAGTTTCTGCTTGTACTGTGGTTGTACCTTATTCAGGTACTCATAGACTTTGATCAGCATCACGTCACCCGCCAGGATAGCAGCCGTGTCGCCATACAGCGTATGTACAGTTGGCTTATTACGGCGCAGCGGCGCTTTATCCATGAGATCATCATGCACCAGTGTAAAGTTATGGAACAGTTCAACGGCAGTACCTACATGAAAAGCATCCTGATGGATGTCGTCAAATAGCTCATTTCCCATAATAGCTAATACAGGTCTTATGCGCTTGCCACCTATAGTTAATATGTGGCTGGCTGCGTCATACAACTTCTTCGGCTGTTGCGGGAAATGCTCCTTACTGAAATGTTCTCCAAACTGAATGGTCAATTCTTGAAATGAATGCATGGTGTAATATCTTCTATAAACGGCTGTAAGTTATATAAAATTGAGTATTAGTTCCTGCTGCTTTTACGGGAAGAAGTTCCTCCCTTCTTAGCAGCCGGTTTCTTCTTTCCACTTCCCTCTTTCCTGGTGCCTCCATCTTTCCTTGAACTTCCTTCTTTTCTGGAACCGCCTTCCTGCCTGCCACTACCTTCTTTCTTTCTGCCTTTCGCTTTATACTCAGTGCGCTCACCAGCAGGTTTCCTTGCTGATCTCGCCCCCGGGAATGCTGCAGGTGCGCTACCTTCCGGCTCTACCAGGTCATAATCCAGCTGGCGTTTGGTCAGATTAGCGGCTACTACCTGTATCCTCACTTTGTCACCTATACGGATCTTCCTGTTTGTAAACAGGCCGATCAGCGCATACTCCTGCTCATCATATTTAAACTCGTCTTTGGTATTCATACTTTGCAGGCTCACCAGACCTTCACATTTGGTATCTACGGTTTCCACCCAGAATCCGAAATGCGCTACGCCGCTCACTACACCATCAAATTCTTCCCCGATGAATTGCTGCATGTACTCCACCTGCTTGTATTTGTTAGCCGCTCTTTCTGCTTCCATGGCTTTACGTTCCATTTCAGAGGAGTGCTTACATTTCTTTTCCATCTGTTTATCAGGATGGATGTCATGTGTCAGGCATTGCTGCAACACACGATGTACCAGCACGTCCGGGTAACGGCGGATAGGTGAAGTGAAGTGGCAATAGTGATCAAAGCCCAGACCGTAGTGTCCGATGTCATCTACTGTATAAGCCGCTTTCGCCATGGTACGGATACCCAGGGTCTCCAATACGTGCTGCTCCGGCTTACCTTGTGCCAGTGCCAGCATCTCATTGAAGGAACGCGCCAGTTTATCCGGGTTGTCTATTTCCAGCCTGTGGCCGAATTTACGGGCGAAGCCAGAGAACACTTTCAGCTTTTCCTCATCTGGCGTATCGTGCACGCGGTAAGGGAACGGCACCTGCTGATTGGTGCCTATACGGATATTAAATACATATTCGGCCACGGTCCTGTTGGCGAGCAACATCAGTTCCTCGATCAGCTGGTGTGCTTCCTTACTTTCCTTGACCACAATACCGACGGGCTTTGCGTTCTCATCCAGCTGGAAACGCACCTCCTGGGAGGAGAAGTTGATCGCACCATTCTCAAAACGCTCTTTGCGCAGGGATCTGGCTATCTGATTTAACAGCAGTACTTCTTCCTGGTAAGGGCCTTCTCCTTTTTCGATGATCTCCTGTACTTCCTCATAGGTAAAACGATGGTTGGAATGGATCACGGTACGGCCGAGCCAATGTTCCTTGATCTCTCCTTTATCGTTCATTTTAAATACCGCAGAGAAGGTCAGTTTATCTTCGTGCGGACGCAGGGAACAAAGCTCGTTAGAGATCTTCTCCGGCAGCATCGGCAATACACGATCAGGCAGGTACACGGAGGTCGCACGTTTGTCCGCCTCTTTATCCAGTGCTGTTTCCGGCAGCACATAATGGCTCACGTCCGCGATATGCACCCCCACTTCATACCAGTTTCCACGCAGTTTACGGATGGAGATGGCATCGTCAAAGTCCTTCGCATCTACAGGGTCGATCGTAAACGTCAGGGTCTTACGGAAATCCTTGCGCTTTTTAATCTCTGCTGCGTCTATATTTTCCTGGATCTCACTCAGCTCTTTCAGTACCTCATCCGGGAAACTGAGCGGGAATCCACTTTCGATCAATATTTCCTTCATCGCCAGGTCATTGGTATTGCTGGCATCCATCACCTCTATCACCTCTCCCACAGGCTTACGGGTCTTTTCGCCCCAGGCCACTACACGCACTACGGCCTTATCGCCGTCCTTCGCATCTTTCAGGGAATTGGCAGGAATATATATATCCGGCATGAACAGTCCTTTCTCGGGTAACAGGAAAGCAAATCCCTTGTTCACCTGTAGCGTACCGGTAAATTCAACCTTCTTGCGTTTAATGATCTCCGTTATCACACCTTCCATCCGGCCTTCGTTCCTGCCCTGTTTGATCACGTCAACAAGTACGTCGTCTCCATCAAGTGCAGTATTAAGATTCTTCTGGCGGACCATTACATCCTTCTCCTGTCCTTCAACAACTACAAAGGACATCCCGGAGCGGGTTATTTCGACAGTGCCTCTGAAGGATTTCTTCTGGCTACTGAGTTTTTGAGGTTTTTTCTTTTTTGTCATTCTCGTAACGTTTAATCATGGTTACTTCCAAACTGATCCACGTAAGTAAAAATATAATTATTAAATGAATCTCCTTCCCCAAAGAGGAAAGATATTTCCACCGGCATAACGGCTATGGGCAA
This sequence comes from Chitinophaga agri, assembly GCF_010093065.1. Taxonomy (NCBI): domain Bacteria; kingdom Pseudomonadati; phylum Bacteroidota; class Chitinophagia; order Chitinophagales; family Chitinophagaceae; genus Chitinophaga; species Chitinophaga agri. Next base: position 1,358,256 of record NZ_CP048113.1, read on the forward strand.
GTTCGTAGGACGCAGCTGTTCTGATAGCAGTTGCAGGCGTACTGCGTCTTTCTCCGTTGTTACCACCATCTTGCGGGTGCCGGGCAGGTTGCCGAGTTCCCTTTGTATTTTCTCCAGATCAGGAACGGAATAGTAATAATGATCCGGGAAAGAAAGCAGGAACACATTGTTATAATCCGCCTTCAGTTGCTGTAAAAGTGGTTCCGGACGGGCAATGCCACAAACCAGTAACACAGTCGTTTCCGCACTGTTGTCAACCGGTGTACCGGTGAACATATCATACAAAGCGCCATACGTCAGAGAAGTAAAAAACAGTTGCTGATGTGGCAGGGGATCAATCTCCTGCCGGATGGCGGCTTTCTCGGTGTCCGACAGTTGCGGCGGACATTTGGACACAATGATACAATTGGCCCTTTCATACCCCTTGCGGCCTTCACGCAGGCGGCCGAAGGGTACTACATGATCTTTGGTGAACCTGCGCCCATATTCGGTGATCAGGATGTTCTGTCCCGGTTTCACAGAGCGGTGCTGGAAAGCATCATCCAGCAGTATGACCTGTGTATCGGGCCGTTCTCCCAGCAGCTGTGGTATAGCCAGCATACGTTCCTCTCCTACGCAGACAGCTATATCGGGAAACTTGCTATGGAACTGCATCGGTTCATCTCCCAGTTGTGCCGCAGTGCTTTTCGCATCTGCCAGCAGGTAACCGCTCGTACGCCGGTTGTATCCCCGGCTGAGGGTAGCTACCTGGTAAGTATCTTTCAGAAGCCTGATCAGGTATTCCACATGAGGCGTCTTACCCGTCCCTCCCACGGAGAGATTCCCTACGGCTATCACCGGCAGGTCAAATTCTACTGCCGTCAGGACATTGCTGTCGTAGAACCGGTTACGGATCCACATCACCAGTCCATACAGCAATGAGAAAGGATATAATAAGACTTTCAGGTATTTCAGCATTTTAACTCTTTTTGAAATAATAAATGGTTTGCGGCGTCACCACCATGTCCAGCGGCACATCATACGCACCTGCATCCGCAATTTCCTCTACCGGCGCAAATAAAGACAGACCGATAGTGGTTACTGCTGGTGAACATTGCTGCAGAAAACGGTCATACATGCCTTTACCATATCCGACGCGCTGCCCTTTTTTATCGAATGCCAGCATAGGAACAAACACCAGGTCCATCTCAGCAGGTGACAATGTGATACCGCCTGCCGGTTCGGGTATACCATAGGCATTCTTCACCAGCACGGTGTCCGGTTGCCACAGGAAATGCTCCATCGAGGCATTGCGCATGTCCGATCTGGACAATACCCATTGCAATGCAGGATAGGCATCCCTGGCCCAGTCGACCAGTGCGTGCGTGTCCGCTTCTTTCTTTTCTGTGATGGGAAGAAAAATGTGTGCCATTCTGAAAGCGCTGTAGTCCAGCCGCTTACATTGTTCCAGTAACTCCCTGTTAAGGGTGGCAATCACATCGTCCGGAAGGTTCAATCGTTTTTCCAGGTATTCCTTTCGTATATCCTTTTTTGTTAACAAGTGGATCAGAATTACCGTAAAGATAGCTTTTCTGCCTGTTCCTTCACAAATGTCCTGTTCACCAGTGCCGTATGAGGGATCCTTCCCAACAGCGGATAACCGCTCCATCCTATCACCTCGTCCTCATTTGTATGATGCGCCCCGCTGAATATCCACCCCATAACCGGGATATCACGCTGTTTCAATACCTGTGCCGTCAGTAATGCATGGTTAATGCTCCCCAGGTAATTCTGGGCTACAATGATGACTTTGGCGTCCAGTTGCTGTATAAAGTCGATAGTAAAGATCTGCTCTGTCAGCGGTACCATCAGTCCGCCGGCCCCCTCTATTACCAAAGGTCGTGCCGAAGGCTGAATACCAGCTACCTGTGCTACCACCCCTGGGACATCTATCGTCACATGCTCCAGCCTTGCAGCCAGGTGCGGCGATGCCGGGGCTTCCAGCCTGTATGCTTCCGGGTGACATACGGACACCGGATTGGATATCAGACCTTTAACAGTATCCGTATCTGTTCCTTCCAGTAATCCTGTCTGTATCGGCTTCCAGTAATCTGCCTGCAGTGCTTCCACTATACAGGCGGATGTCAATGTTTTTCCGACGCCAGTGCCTATGCCTGTTACAAATATCCGCTGACTCATGACATGCAAATATAGTGTAATAGGAATTATTGGGCTGTGATCCTTAATACGGCAATATTAAAAAGGTAACCCATACGATATTTAAAATATATACCCTGATTGCCAGCTCGCCTGGCAATCTGACACTTTCCTGGTCATTGTGTAGCGTTACGCACAGGTCCCATTCCCGGCACCTGCCTCCCGTTGATTATCCATCGCCTGCTCCTTTCCACGCATGCCCGAAAAAGGAAATTCCTTACATTCGCTACAGTCCAACAAGATCTATATGAAATTTTGCAACAGTATACTTGAAACGATTGGCAACACTCCACTTGTGAAACTGCATCGCGTTACGGCCGGACTTCCATGCCCGGTATTCGCGAAAGTCGAATTTTTTAACCCCGGTAACTCTATTAAAGACCGTATGGCCCTCAAAATGGTAGAAGAGGCGGAAAAGAAGGGTTTACTAAAACCCGGCGGAACCATTATTGAAGGCACCTCCGGCAATACTGGCATGGGGCTGGCACTCGCCGCGGTGATCAAGGGATATAAGTGTATTTTCACGACAACTGATAAACAATCCAAGGAAAAGGTAGATATACTCAAAGCAGTAGGTGCCGAAGTGATCGTATGTCCGACAAATGTCGAACCGGAGGATCCCCGCTCCTATTATTCCGTTTCCCGCAGACTCTCTACCGAGATCCCCAACTCATTTTATGTGAACCAGTACGATAACCTCGCAAACCGGGATGCACACTATGAGCAGACGGGTCCGGAGATCTGGGACCAGACAGATGGTAAGATCACGCACCTCGTGGTAGCTACCGGTACGGGAGGTACGATCACCGGCGCGGGCAAGTTCCTGAAAGAAAAGAATCCCGCTATACAGGTCTGGGCGATAGACAGTTATGGCTCATTGCTGAAAAAGTATCATGAGACCGGAGAGATTGATATGAGCGAAGTATATCCCTACATTACGGAAGGTATCGGGGAAGACTTTGTGCCGGAGAACTATGACATGAACATCATTGACCGCTTTGAAAAAGTAACAGATAAAGATGGCGCGGTCATGGCCCGCCGTATCACCAAAGAGGAAGGCATCTTTGTAGGTTACTCTGCCGGCTCTGCCCTCTCAGGTCTGATCCAGCTGAAGAGTCACCTCAAACCGACGGACGTGGTAGTTGTCATCTTCCATGATCACGGCAGCCGCTATGTAGGGAAAGTATACAATGATCAGTGGATGATGGAGCGTGGGTTCCTGGATGTAAAAACGGTGAAGGATGTGGTGAAATGGCCGTCGTAATCAGCCGCTCGTAACTATCACCCAGGAAGAGAAGGTAAGTGATGCCATCGTGAAAATGAAGAAATTCGACATCGAGCATTTACCGGTATTACATAACAATGAGATCGTAGGCGCTATTTCAGAAGGTGGACTCTTCAACCGGTTAATTGACGACGTCAACCTGAAAGATGCACAGATCAAACAGGTCATGCACGCTGCTTTCCCGGAAGTAAGCATGGATATGCCGATCGAAAAACTGTCCGCTTACATCAACAAGGAAAATGGAGCCGTGATCAGCAAAGACGAAAGCGGCAAACCGCATATCGTAACAAAATATGACATCATTCAGGCATTAGGAAGCTGATGCAAACGATGAAACAATATAAAGATCAGCTGGGGCGGGAAGTGGTGATACCATTCCCGCCCCGTCGTATTATATCGGTTGTACCATCGCAGACGGAGCTGTTGTTCGATCTCGGGCTGGAAGCCGAAGTAATTGGCATCACGAAATTCTGTGTTCATCCGGAGCAGTGGTTCCGGATGAAGCAACGTATCGGAGGGACGAAGCAATTGCAGCTGGAACAGATATTGCAATTACAACCAGATCTCGTGATTGCCAATAAGGAGGAAAACACGGCTGCGGACATCCAGTATCTCATGAAACATGTCCCGGTCTGGGTCAGTGATATCAAAAACCTGAACGATGCACTTGACATGATCAACTGTATAGGTGAAATAACCGGAACACTTCAACGAGCGCATGAAATAACACACTCTATCTCCATCAAATTCAGTGAATTATTAAATCAAATAAAAGGCACTCAAAAACGTCCCTCTGCTTATTTTATCTGGCGGGAGCCGTGGATGGTAGCAGGCGGTGATACATTTATCAACCACCTGATGGGGTGCTGCGGACTGGAAAATGTATTTGCCGGGACACCCAGGTACCCGGTTGTCGACATAGCGGATCTCCCGGCTACAAAGTGTCAGCTCATACTCCTATCCTCCGAACCCTACCCATTTAAGGAACAGCATATCACCGAATTGTCAGCCGTTTTACCGGAAGCACATATACTATTGGTAGATGGAGAGATGTTTTCCTGGTATGGCAGCCGGCTGGATAAAGCGGCAGATTACCTGTACAGGTTATGGAAGGATTTGTGTAATTGTCAATAAAGAATAAAAATTTACGAGAAAAATGCCATTTTATTTCGTAAATCATTATAGATAATTACGAATTGTGCTATAATAGTTAATCTTTAGTACTTATATTTGCCATCCTTAAATGTAAAACAATCCGAAAGCTATGGGAAAATACAGAGCTGGCGTGTTATTCGGCGAAGAGCTGGAAGCGCTGTACAATGATGCCAAGAATAACGCATTCGCAATGCCTGCCGTTAACGTGGTGGGAACCAATTCCGTAAACGCAGTACTGGAAACCGCTGCTAAAGTAAACTCACCTGTAATTATTCAGTTCTCCAATGGCGGTGCGCAGTTCTTTGCCGGTAAAGGAATGCCGAATGACAAGCTGCAGGCAAATATTGCTGGTGCGATCTCTGGTGCAAAACACGTACACGAAGTAGCTAAATACTACGGCGTTCCTGTAGTATTGCATACTGACCATGCTGCGAAAAAGTGGTTGCCATGGATTGATGGTCTGCTGGATGCGGGTGAACTGTTCATGAAACAGACAGGTCAGCCACTGTTTAGCTCCCACATGCTGGATCTTTCTGAAGAGCCACTGCACGAGAACATCGAAACTTCCGTAAAATATTTCGAAAGAATGAATAAACTGGGTATGTCCATCGAAATCGAACTGGGCGTAACTGGTGGTGAAGAAGACGGTGTTGACAACTCCGGTGTAGAAAACGACAAACTGTATACACAGCCTGAAGAGGTATTCTATGCATACGAAAACCTGGCTAAAGTAGGTAGCCGTTTCACTGTTGCTGCTGCTTTCGGTAACGTTCACGGCGTATACAGCCCGGGTAACGTTGAGCTGCGCCCGGTGATCCTGCACAACAGCCAGGAATTTGTACAGCAGAAACTGGGTACTGCTCCAAAACCAATCTACTATGTATTCCATGGTGGTTCAGGTTCTCCGAAACATCAGATCGCTGAATCCCTGGGTTATGGCGTGATCAAAATGAACCTCGATACAGACATGCAGTGGGCATTCTGGGAAGGTATCCACGATTTCTACGAAGCGAAGAAAGATTATCTGCAGGCACAGCTGGGTAATCCGGAAGGCGCAGATAAGCCAAATAAAAAATACTACGATCCGCGCGTATGGCTGCGTAAAGGTGAAGAAACCTTTGTTAAACGCCTGGAAGAAGCATTCGCTGACCTGAACTGTGTTAACAGAAACGCATAATTACCGAAGCGGGACCACACTATAGATCCTCAGGAAGTACTTCCTGAGGATTTTTTTGTAACTGTATTTTTATTATAGGACTTATATATATATCTTTCCAATCAAATTATTGGTTGCCAGGTACTTTAATTATAATTATGCCCTAAGCATACTTTGGAAGTTAATATAATTTGTATCTTGCACAACTATTTTGTAACCTAATAGCACAATATGTCAAGCTGGTTTAAGCGCATTAAACAAGGCATTCAAACGTCTACAAGTGAGAAGAAAGAAGCGCCGGATGGGTTGTGGCACAAATGTCCTAACTGCAAAAAAACCTCTACAGTAAAAGATCTGAAAGAGCACTTTTATGTATGCGACAAGTGTAATTACCACAATCGCATTAATTCGGCAGAGTATTTCGAGATTTTATTTGATAAAAATGAATTCGAAGAGCTGTTTGGCAACATCTATCCGAAAGACTTCCTCGGATTTAAAGACCTGAAGCCTTATGGTGCAAGGCTTGTTGAAGCTCAGAAGAAATCAGGCCTTAAAGACGCTATGCGTGTAGGGGTTGGTCAGGTATTGGGTAACGATCTGGTAATAGCCTGTATGGACTTCGCCTTTATCGGCGGTTCCATGGGTTCCGTGGTAGGTGAGAAGATCGCCCGCTCCATCGACTACTGTATCGCACACAAAATGCCGTTAATGGTGATCTCTAAATCAGGCGGCGCCCGTATGATGGAAAGCGCCTTCTCCCTGATGCAGATGGCCAAAACTTCCGCAAAACTGACACAGCTGGCAGATGCAAAACTGCCGTACATCTCCCTGATGACAGACCCGACTACTGGTGGTGTAACAGCCTCCTACGCGATGCTGGGTGACCTGAACATCGCGGAGCCAAAAGCACTGATCGGTTTCGCCGGTCCGCGCGTTATTAAGGAGACTATCAAAAAAGACCTGCCGGAAGGTTTCCAGAGTGCAGAGTTCCTGCTGGAACATGGCTTCCTGGACCTGATCATCGACCGTAAGGAGATGAAACAACGCCTGGCAGTGTTACTTGAACTGTTTAAAAAATAACAACAAAAGAGATTAGGAATTGAGAATCAGGAATTAAGAATTGAACCCGTTTCGTCTTAATACTTGACTCTTAATTCCTAATTTTCGTTTACGTTCATCATTTTATTAATCCCAGCAAGAATATAGGAACCAGGATTAAACAATTGTGTCGCTTCGTACAGCTCAATGCCTGATCCTACTTCCTAATTCTTAATTATTGATCGGCTTAGGACCCCGGAACCAGATAATTGCGCCAGTTCACACAGCTCAATTCCTACATCCTACCTCCTAACGCCTAATTTTTTTCCCATGGCAGAACTCAAGAACAGATCGGCATATTTCGAGTACGCAATAGAGGATAAGTATATCGCCGGCATGGTGCTGACAGGTACGGAGATCAAATCTATCCGTGGCAGTCGCGTGAGCTTTAACGATTCATTCTGCTATTTTAACAAAGGAGAATTGTTTGTCAGAAGCCTGCATATCGCCGAGTATTCACACGGCACCTATGCTAATCATGATCCCCTTCGTGAACGTAAGTTACTGCTAACCAAGCGGGAACTCAGAAAACTTGAGAACAAGATCAAGGAAAGAGGCTATAGCATCATTCCATTGCGCATCTTTATTACCGACAAAAGCCTGGCTAAGATCGAGATCGGCCTGGGTAAAGGTAAAAAGCTGCACGACAAACGTGAAAGCATCAAGCAACGTGAAACGGACCGGGAGATCAGAAGATTCCTGAAATAAGAAAAATCCATTATCGAGCATATGCGAAACCGTTTCTGGTGGCTGATAGCACCTATCCTATTTATCCTCTCCTGTAAATCAGGCGAAAAGTCGTACAACAAGGGACGATACGACGAAGCTGTTACATTATTTGTAAAGAAACTGCAAAAGAAACCTGCAAGTACTACTTCCCTGCAACTGCTTCCTGACGCTTACGCTCAGGCAAAACGGATGCATGAAGATAAAGTAACCGGGTACCTTTCTTCCAATGATCCACTGAAGTGGGAATACGTACGCAATGAATACCGTAGCCTGCAGCGCCTGTATGATGCGATACACGCCTCCCCTGCAGCATTGGCCATTGTCACTCCTAAAGATTATCGCAATGCCATCACCGGCGCCCAGGAAAACGCCGCCCAGGTCAGATATGACCGTGGCGCTGAACTGCTGGACCAGGGTGATAAGGCGGCTGCCCGACAGGCATACGATGAGTTTCAGGCAGCCCTGGCACTCATCCCGAACTACCGTAATGCAGCACAGCTCAGAGAAGCAGCCTTCCAGAAAGGGCTTGTTAATGTAGTGATCCGACAGATAGATGTCCGCTCTCCCTACTATCAGTTCAGCGCTGACCAGTTCAGAGATGTTCTGATAAAAAACCTTCAGCAGCGAAACATCAACCGCTTCGTACAGTTCACCGACGAACGTATCGCCAAAGCGAACCGGATACAGCCTGACCAATACCTGGAAATGCGCTTCTATGACTTTGTTGTCGGACAAACATACGTAGACCGCTCCGAGAGAGAGGTATCCAAGGAGATCGTTGTCTCTTCGGTAAAAGACAGTACCGGTAAAGAAACCATCAAACGTTACGCTACCGTAAAGGCAAAGGTATATGTCAATAAAGCCACCGTTATTTCCAAAGGTGTGCTCGACTACCAGCTGCTCGATGTCGTATCCGGTAATATCATCCGTACCGACAGACTACCTGGTAGCTATACCTGGTTTAACCAGTGGGGCTATTACAAAGGTGATGAACGTGCCCTGAGTGATCAGGATAAAGCGCTGATGGGAGGTGACGATATCCCGCCTCCGCCTCCTCAGGAACTGTTCTTGCAGTTCACCAAACCTATCTACGATCAGATGACCAGTGAAATGCAGCAGTTATATAATAACATGTAATATTCTGGTTTATCGTCTTATAAAAATAATGGGTCCGCCACATGGCGGACCCGTTATTTTTATAAAACGATGTCTTCCTAACCTTTCCGCCTAAGAAGGTATTGCAATGCGCCTGTAGACCATAGTGCCCAGAGGATCAATACTGGCTGGAAAAATAAACGGATCAGCCGCGCCTGATCTGTATCCAGTCCAAACGCATCACGGTGTTCCGTATACTGCGCAATATTACCCGGAAAAACAGCGACATAAAATAATGCCAGTACAATTCCGACCAATACCTTTTGTTTCGCCCACCACACCATACTGAGACCTAACACCAGCTCTGCTACACCTGACAGTAAAACAACCATATCTTTACCAATGGGTACCCAGTCAGGCACCTGCGCCTGAAATTCCGCCCGCTGAAAGGTAAAATGTCCGATGGCTGCCATTATCATAAACAACCCCAGGATGACCCTGAAAACATTCTGAAGCTTACTTGTAGTAATAGATTGCATGTCTGCTATTTGAAAATTAATAAATGATATACCTGCTATAAAGTTATACAACATTCACACCAGCAGCCAGCCTGATTGCCATCCGGCTTCGTTACGGACCGGCTGGGACCCAGCGGCCAGTAGATACTAATTAATAACATTAGCTGTAAGTACTGTCCTATACCATCTGATCTAAACAACTTCTCTCACCTTAACTAATTGATTAACAAAAACATAATAAATCAGCATACTGATATGTTAAAATTTTGTATATATTTGCGCCGGCATTCCAGAACGGAGCCTGATCAAACCATATAACCTATGAAAAAACTTGTACTGTACTTATTTACCATCGCAGCTTTTGCCATTTCCTGCACAAAGGAAGAAAAAGGAGACCCAGTTACACCTGCCATCAATACCGGCACTTATACTATTGAGGGCAAGACCTACACAGCAGACTACACCTATTGGACTGGCAGAGACGGACTGGTTATCACCAACCTCCCGCAGGCGCCTGAGTATATCGAGAACTCCGTGCAGATCTCTGTAGACAGCCTGCATTTATCCGAGACCTTTACATACATGGGACGCAGCAATATCAACTACGATAAAACCAAAAACTTCTTCGGCTCTTATGTAAAATATACGCCAAGTGGTATCTACGGTGAAGGACGTGAGATCACCGGCGTTACAGCAGGTACACTGAATGTCACCAGGGAGAAAGAGGTTTTCACTATTAAGTTCAATATGACAGTCGCTGGCAAGCAGATCGAAGGAACTTACGTAGGAAAGGTAGAAGGCAAGAAATGGTATTAATATCACATTTTACTATAACAGGAAAGGGAAGCAGTGCTTCCCTTTCCTGTTATAGTAATGTCTTAGCTGTCCCACATACACAAAGTCCACCAGCAGGCCCACTCACCCCTTAACTTTCTGAGGGCTATCAATCTCCCGCCCCAGTTACTTCCCGGCTGTAATGATACCATGTATATAAGACCGATAGTATTATTGCTTATAAAAACAGGTGGTGTCAGTTCGTAAACGGAGGTTGACCATTTGTACTAAATCAATAACTGCTCAGTCCCTAGTAATTCTTGATAAACGCAAACTGTACTTTCCTGTACTGCGGCTTATCTACCTGGACCTTCAATTTCTTAAATGATTCCATAGGCCCCTTTGTTACAAAGAGGTTCACCAGCCATGCCGGCAAACTACCACCCGGATTTGCCTCCAGGGTATACTCAATATTGACCATGTTAGGCCCCGCCGGTGTGATGATCCATTTACCGGAAGACTGTGTTACACGTACAATACCATCCTTTGCAGGCATATAATCAGGTACTACCGGCCCGTCGATCGTTACGACTTTGGTACGCGGGTCCTGGCTGGCAGTCAGGTGACAGATAAAGTCCCTGTTGCTGAGCGGCCATGGAAGTCCCACCTCAGAATAGTAATACACTTCAGCAGGAGAAACCTGCTTCAGGAGGGTACTTGACTTAGTAGCATACAGCCACTCTCCTGCAGTATTGACATCCATTATGACAGCGGTAAACTCAGTAAGTGTAGCTGGCAATGAGCATTTAACCTTGATGCCCTTGTAGTCAGAGTTCTCTATGGTCTTGGTATAGATCTGTATACCATCTTTATTATGCTTGAGTGTCCAGTTGGTCTGCGCATAGCTCATTAAACTGAAAAGCATTGCCAGGCCAGTGATCAGAAAGTTCTTCATGTTCGTCTATAGGTTGAAATCCGACACAAAACTACGAACTATAACGGGAATATCTAAAAGTGACCGGATAATGTACTAAAAACGGACATTTTGGTCCTTTCTTAAAATCCTAACCGGCTGAATGCAAGCATATTAATATGCCGGCACTTACTTATCGGCAGAATTGATATTCCGCTCATATCTGAAAGCACAATAACAAAACGTCCGTCGTAGAGACGGACGTTTTTATTCAGATGCATCAAAGACACAGGACCCCGGAACTACCTAATTACCTCAGTTCACACAACACAATTCCTAATTCCCAATCCTGATCTATTGCATTATGCGTTTACCAATGGCTTGACCTTCTTACCGATCAGCTCAATGGATTGCATCAGTTTGTCATGTGATACTTCAGCGGAATCCATCTGAAAGGTCAGTCTGGATATGCCTCCCAATGCATTTGCGTGCCGCAGGATCTTTTCTGCTACCTCTTCCGCACTTCCAACCAGCAATGCACCTGTTGGACCTGCCTGTGCCAGGAAATGGTCTTTGGTCGTCGGAGGCCATCCTCTTTCCTTTCCGATCTTGGTCATGCTGGCGGCATAACCCGGATAGAAATCGTTAAAGGCTTCTTCAGTAGTATTGCCTACATATCCCAGCGAATGGAGTCCGACTGTCAGTTGCTCCGGCGCATGCCCTGCTCTTCTTCCGGCTTCACGGTACAGGTCTATCAGCGGACGGAAACGATGGGTCTCTCCTCCGATAATGGCCACCATCAATGGTAAGCCGAGGGTACCTGCGCGCACGAACGATTGCGGCGTACCACCTACTCCCAGCCATATAGGCAGTTTTTCCTGTAACGGACGGGGGTAAACAGGCTGGTTCTTCATGGCTGGTCTGAACTTACCTGACCAGGTCACAAATTCCTTATCGCGTATTTCGAGGAGCAGGTCCAGTTTTTCGGAGAACAGTGCATCGTAGTCATCCAGCTTATACCCGAACAACGGGAATGCATCGGTAAAAGAACCACGGCCTACGACCATTTCCGCACGACCATCAGAGATCAGGTCGAGTGTAGCAAAGTTCTGAAAGGCACGGACAGGGTCCATGGAACTCAGCACCGTAACGGCACTCGCCAGCTTGATCTTTTTGGTACGCGACGCAGCGGCTGCCAGTATATGTGTAGGCGCTGAATCGAGGAAGCCCTTGCGGTGATGCTCTCCTATACCAAAAACATCCAGGTCCGAGCGGTCGGCATGTTCCATTCGCTCAAGCAACTGGAACATAGCGTCCCTGTCGTTGAGTGCAGCAGCTGCATTATCACTGAACCTGGCCGCAAAACTATCTATTCCTATTTCCATATATTAATAAAGGTTTGCTGTTTAGTGGCAGCTGGTTACGCCAGTACAGGCGCTGTTTCCTTTACCAGCTGTACTTCCATCAGCAGTTTAACCTCGTCGCTCAGTACGATGCTACCTGCTTCAGTTGCTGCATTCCAACGCAGACCATAGTCTGCACGGTGCAGGTGTCCTTTGATAGAGAAGCCATCTTTCTCCTGTCCGTACGGATCTGTTACAACACCATGGCGTTCTACATCCAGCTCGATGCTATGTGTATGACCTTTGATAGTCAGCTCACCGATCAGCTTATAATGCTCGTCTGTTACTTTTTTGATCTTCTTAGATACAAAAGAGATCTTCGGGAAGTTGGCGCTGTCGAAGAAATCAGCTCCGATCAGGTGTTCATCTCTCTGTTTGTTCTTGGTGGTGATGCTGGCAGTGGCAGCTTCGAATGTGATCGTCGCATCATGAAAATCCGCGCTCTCCGTCTTAACACTTCCTGTAAACTCTGTAAAGTAGCCACTTACGTTCGTAATCATCAGGTGTTTTACTTTGAAACCAATTTCGCTATGTGCGTCGTCAATCTTCCAATGTGTCATAAACTAAATCTTTTAGGCATTGTTTAATGACGTAAAAATAATACACATTGTTATTTTAATGGATGGATAGTTTACGGATATTGGTGCACAAATTTCATTATTTCATTAAATAAATGTTAAAGTGCCTCAGGTGGATACATAAAAATAGGGCTACCCGTAACGGATAGCCCCTGCTATTCAAAAACAATTCAGTTTTACGCTTCTTCGAAACCGACATCTTCCAGCCAGTTCCTGCTGTCCGCAGCCTGTGTGGCCAGTTCATCACAACGATTATTCATAGGGTTAGTGGAGTGGCCCTTTACCCAGTTGAATTTTACGTGGTGCTTTTTGAATGCCGGTATAAAACGCTGCCAGAGGTCTTTGTTCTTTTTGTCTTTAAAACCGGTCTTTACCCAGCCCCATAGCCAGCCCTTTTCGACACTGTTGACCACGTACTGACTGTCCGTAAAGATCTTTACCTGCAATCCGTCTCTCTTCAGTGCTTCGAGGGCCACGATAACGGCCATCAGCTCCATGCGGTTATTCGTCGTAAGCCGGTATCCCTGTGATAATTCCTTGCGGACGCTGTTCCACATCAGGATAACACCATAGCCACCAGGACCTGGATTACCGCGGGAAGAGCCATCCGTGTAAATAATAACTTCTGACATAGCGGGCAAAGATAAGGATTAAGCGCTATGCTTTTACACCTGAAATACCCCCAGACTGAAGGAATCTTCCACTGGTGCGTTATTGGCGGCAGCGATACACTCGGACAATGTCTTCCGTGTTTCCAGCGGATCAATGATCTCGTCTACCCATAAACGACTGGCGGCGTAGTAAGGTGTCGTCTGACTATTATACCTGTCCGTGATCTCTTTCAGCAATCTGCTTTCTTCTTCCGGTGTGATCTCCTCTCCTTTTGCCTTCAGGGAAGCCACCTGGATCTGCAACAATGTTTTGGCCGCCTGTTCTCCACCCATCACCGCGATCTTGGCATTCGGCCATGCAAAGATGAACCGTGGATCATATGCCTTTCCGCACATGGCATAATTACCCGCCCCATATGAGTTACCAACGATCACGGTAAACTTCGGTACTACAGAATTAGCCACTGCATTCACCAGCTTCGCACCATCTTTGATAATACCCGCGTGTTCACTACGGCTACCTACCATAAAGCCGGTCACGTCCTGCAGGAACACCAGTGGTATCTTTTTCTGATTACAGTTCATAATAAAGCGGGCTGCCTTGTCTGCGCTGTCATTGTAGATCACACCACCCATCTGCATCTCGCCTTTTTTACTCTTCACCATCTTACGCTGATTCGCCACAATACCTACAGCCCAGCCATCGATGCGTGCATAACCACAAAGGATGGTCTTACCATAATCTTCCTTATACTCATCAAACTCAGACCCATCTACCAGGCGGTGGATGATCTCATGCATATCATACGGACGGGTGCTATCCTCCGGGATCACGTTGTATAACGTAGCAGGATCAATCTGCGGATCAACAGGTGCGATACGGTTAAAACCCGCATTCGCAGGATCACCTATCTTACTCACGATCTTTTTGATATGATCGAGGCACGCTTCATCAGAATCAAACTTATAATCTGCAATACCCGAGATCTCTGTATGGGTAACGGCGCCGCCTAACGTTTCCGCATCAACCGTCTCCCCGATAGCGGCCTTCACGAGGTAAGGCCCTGCCAGGAAAATAGAGCCGTTGCCATTCACCATCAGTACTTCATCACTCATAATAGGCAGGTACGCACCGCCTGCCACACAGCTACCCATTACAGCAGCGATCTGGGTAATGCCCATGGCACTCATGCGTGCATTGTTCCGGAATATACGACCGAAGTGTTCTTTATCAGGGAAGATCTCATCCTGCATAGGCAGGTATACACCGGCACTGTCTACCAGGTAGATCACGGGTAATCTGTTCTCCATCGCTATTTCCTGCAAACGGAGGTTTTTCTTGCCGGTCATGGGGAACCAGGCGCCGGCCTTCACGGTCATATCATTGGCGACGATCATACACTGGCGACCGCTGATATAACCAATGCCGCCAACAGTGCCCGCTGCCGGACAACCACCGTGTTCAGCGTACATGTCATAAGCGGCAAAAGCGCCGATCTCTGTAAAAGGAGTGTCTTTGTCAAGCAGGTAAGCAATTCTTTCTCGTGGGGTCAACTTACCTTTCTGCCGTACTTTTTCGAGGTTCTTTTTTCCTCCCCCCTGTTCAATGACAGAGAGGCGTTGCCGGAGCGTGCTGAGAGATCTGCGCATCGCATCTTCATTCCGGTTCATGTCCAGTTGCTGTGCATCCATATGATTGTTTTTGGTTCGGGGCATTTTTATGGCCACAACTAAAAATAAGGAAAAACACAGAAACAGCCGCATGCTATCCCGGCAGGCCGGCTGATACAATAGTGGGCTGTGATCTTATATCACCGTACGGTGATGCTTTGCCCATTTGATCATTTCTGACAGGATAGGCCATAATGTTTTGCAATAGTCGGTCAGCGCATATTCCACCTGCATGGGCGACAGTTCATCTGCCGTCCTCGTCACCAGTTTATTCAGTTCCATTTCCCTCAGCTCCTTCGACAACATTCGAAAGGTGATCTTAGGAATACTCCTGGCAATATCCCGGTAACGCGTATTACCATTTACCAGCGATACCATGATCAGTATCCTCCATTTTCCATTAATTACATACAGCGTATCCTGGATATACTTCATGTTTTGCTGATCCTTCTCTGTGCACGCAATTTCTGTACTCATACCCAAGCTTTTATCAATTGACAACTGCTATACTCTATGATAGCATCCCCAAAGATATACCACCCCGCCAATACCTTTGTCAGAAATTAAACATCATACATGAAAAAGACAATTCTGATAACAGGAGCCAGCAGTGGCTTAGGAAAAGCAACGGCGGAATACTTTGCTTCAGCAGGCTGGCAGGTAGCTGCCACCATGCGTACCCCGGAAAAAGCGACTACACTGACTGAGATACCCGGCATTCAGATATTTAAGATGGATGTCACAGATAACGCTACGATCACCAGAGCCGTAGCTGATATCATCAGCACTTTCGGTAAGATCGATGTGGTACTGAACAACGCCGGAATGGGACGCTACGGCGCACTGGAGCTATGTTCAGAAAAAGACATCAATGATATCTGGCAAACGAATGTACAGGGTGTTGTAAACGTGATACGTGGTGTACTGCCGCACTTCAGGGCCAATAAAGCAGGTACCATCATTAATGTAGGCTCTGCCATGGGACTCACTACCACGATGCCCCTGCTATCATTATATCACATGACGAAGTATGCGCTGGAAGGATTGACCGAAGGACTGTATTATGAACTTAAACCACTGAACATCGATGTGCATATGATAGAACCCGGCGGCTTCCCTTCGGAATTAAATCAAAACCTGGTGTTCCATCGTCGCGAGGACATGAAGGAGTACGATGTGGTAACGGACAAGATAGAACAGCTGCTTCTGCACTATAACGATTTGCCACTGGGTACAGTAGAAGAGATTGTGGACGTGATCTATGCATTATCTGAAAGAAAAAGTACACAGTTCAGAACAGTGATTGGTACTGCTGCGAATGAACTGGTAGCAAGAAGAAAATCATTAACTGATGAAGTATTTCTTGCGTCTTCACTAAGCTATTTCAGCTAGTAAGCAGATATTATTTTTTACACAGAGGATTACGCGCAAGTGTGATCCTTTCGTGCGTTCGGAACAGCGCTATTCCGGAAACGCTTGCCTCACCTAATCCGAAAACGGAGCATCTTCCTCCTTCAATTCAAGATCTGCTTCAAAAAATGGCCTTACCCAAGCCTGATAACTACCGTGGTCAATGCCGTGTATCATAGAAATCAACGTAAACAAGATCAGGAGACATATTACTGAAGTTTCAGCAACATGTCTCCTGCGTATTAAATATCCTGAATTGAACAGCAATTAATAATCAGACAGCCGCTGCTCCGTACCAGGATGTATCACAGTGTTCGTAGAATCCACCTCGATCACGCGTTTCGCGCCAATAAAGCGTTTCTTATAATACTCACTATTCGTGATATCCACGATATTCACGCCCTGATTGCTGGAGTGGATCATCAGCACCTTTCCATTATCAACCTTGTACACACAACCTACGTGCGCAATCCTCTTTGCTTTGGATTTCAGGCTACGGCCGGTGAAGAACAGCAGGTCGCCCGGGCTCCAGTCGGAAGGTGTGATCAGGTTTCCAAGGGTGCTCATATCGGCAGCTGTACGGGGCAGCGTCATACCGATAAAGGAAAAACCGAACTTGATCAGACCACTGCAATCAAATGCCATCGGGCCGATCGCTCCGCGGATATAAGGTTTACCCAGTTCTCCTTCCAGAACAGCCAACAGCTGTTTGATGTTGCTTCTCAGCCCGGAAGTATCGTATGTATTGATGGTAATGTCAGCGTTTGGAAAATACAAACTATCAGGCATCCGTGGTGGCGTCACTACTTTAGGATGGGCCACATGATGCGCTACCGCTTTGGATTTATGAGCGGTCGCTTTTTTATGGTAAGCAGTGGTATGCTTTTTAGCTGGCGCGTGCTTAACAGGCTTTTTCTTAATTTGTGCCGCAACAGTGGTAATGCTGGCAACTGATATGATTATCGGCAATAACTTCTTCACAGTAACATGTTGTTTAGTCAAATGTCCCCGCTTCTACCTCCTGATATCCAAAATCGGCAGTTGATAAAGAACGGATCATTTTGAAAGCTCTCAATGTTGTATCCGGTTTAGGTATGCCCTCCCCTTCTTGCAGGAAAGAAAACACTTTATGCTCGACAAGGTTTCCCTCGCTGGTGATTTTTACCCGCAGCAAAGGTGCAACATTATTGGGATATTTCAGATTAAATAAGTGATAAGTTGCAAAATTTCCTAAACTATAAGCCACTAATTTACCTTTATAACGCTCCATCCCCCTTACAACGTGGGGCCCTGAGCCGATTACGAGGTCCGCTCCTTCATCAATACACATATGTGAAAAATGTCTTACATCTCCTCTGTCCTGTCCTAAAAACATTTCGCGTCCCTTCGGTGTATGGGTACGCGCCGAACCTTCACCGCCTCCATGAAAGAACACCACCAGCAGCTTGCATAATGGACGCACTTCGGCGATGGTCGCCTTTATAAGCGAATCGTCATTTAGATCAAGACAGTTGGCATGTGGTGCAAAAGACACAAAGCCGATCGTCGTACCACGCACCGACAGTGTGTCAAATACGTGTTGCGGCACTCCGCTGGTCCTGATGTTCACACTATCCAGAAAAGCCAGCGTATGCTTTACCCCTGTCAATCCGAAATCATACGAATGGTTATTGGCCAGGTTGAGGTATTCGAAGCCCGCCTCTTTATACCACAGGGCATAATTGTACGGCGTACGGAAGGCAAAACACTGGGTAGAGGTTCCACAGTTCTTAAACACTTTCGCATCATCAGATACAACGCTCTCCAGGTTACCGATACGCAGATCCGTTTCCGCCAGCAATGGCATCGCATATTGCAGGATATTGCCCTCGTCTGCCTTCGGCAGGAAAGACTTCGCGGGGTAGGAAGAACCTACCATCATGTCGCCCACAATGGAGAAACTGATGGTATCAGGCAATGTATCGACTACCGCCACTGGTGGCAGCAGCGTATCTGAAAGGGCTATCCGGCTGCCCCAAACGGTCATTTTATAAGATTGTCTTGACTTCGTATTCTTATCCCCTGAAATAATATGAGGCAGAAACAGCAACACAATGAAATTGAAAGAAAACAAATGAATGCTCTTAACAGCAACTTTCGGCATACAGTAAACTAAATATTAAAATGAAAATCAGTCTCTTAAAGAATACAATATCATTCCTGGGGGAACAAGAAAAAAGTCAGTACATCACGTTTACATTCACGAACCGTTCCTTTGAGGTTTTATGCCAGCAAATATATAGCAATCCCGGGGTATTTCATAGCAGAAAGGCCGGGCCCGTCACTCGGGTACCGGCCTTTTTGCTGTATACAATTCTGTTACAACAAGTTATTTCACGAAAGAAATTGTACTTTTTTTGCCATCCTTGACTATCGTGATCCAATATACGCCACCATGGAGGCGTGATACATCTAAATTATTGGTAGTCAAACGACTGCGTAGCACCACACGACCTGTCACATCCACCACCGTTACGTCTGAGCCGGTGATATTCAATGATGTTTTCAGATACAACGTATTGCCGGCAGGGTTAGGATATAGTGTCACGCCTTTCAGCAGACTGCGCTCCTCCTCGTTCACCCTGGCGGTCGTATTAATAGCAGGTGCTGCGCCGGTGGCTGTAATACGGATAGAGGTAGCCTTGTCATTGAAGTTCTGTGCTACCAGGCAGCTGTTATCACTTGTAGCGGTCACACTCGTACCGGCGAAATTGTCATTTTCGTACAAGATCACCTGGTAGCCATTGCTCACCCGCAATGAAGAAATATCGTCATTCAGTATGCCTTTCGCCTGTAACTGCGTCAGGGTATAGTTGCCCGCTGGCAAACTCACCACTGCCCCTGTATAGTTACAGTCCTTGAAGAAAGAAGCGCCGGCGGTATAACTGATAATGATAGACGATACGCTATCATTCCATGGGCCGCCTATCCACGGACTGTTACTGGTCACTACCAGGTTGTCACCGGTGAAGTTATCATTCTTGTATAGTGTTGCCTTAAAGCCGGTAGGAATAGAGAATCCTGTCACATCATTGTTGTTGATCCCCTTTGCCTGTAACGCGGCGGTATTATAACTACCTACGCCTAAGCTCCAGTAACTGCCACCGTAGTTAATGTCCTTGTAAAAGAACGACTGGTCCAGTAATGCGGCCGCTTCTACCAGCATAACACCACTCAGCTGGGTAGAATAATCCGTACTGCCTGATGGCTGTTGTGACCACACCGTACCCACAAGATTAGTAGCAGGATTAATGCCACTGGTCTTCAGGGTCTGCGCATTGAAGCGGATCGCCTCATTGTACGCATCCCTGGTAGCCGCAGGCACATTACCTTCCCTGGCCAGTTCCGCGAGATAGCGGATAAAGATGCCTTTGAATAATCCGCCGTCACCGCCACCATCTTCATTCGCAAAGAACATCCCGTTCGTGCGTCTGGAATTCATAGCATAGTTGGCCGTTTTGACCGCCTCATTCAGATAGTATGCATCTCCCGTTACCTTGTACAGCTCCCAGCCAGCACCAATGAACGTACCTACATTGTAGGAGAAGATCCAGTCTTTGTTAGTTACGCCGGTATTGAGATTGATGTTGTCCCATACGGCGCCGGTCACAGGATCTACCAGGTTGTTCTTCATAAAGGTGAAGATGTCTTTGATGAGCTGAAGGTCTGCAGCTGATCCTGTTATCTGATACAGTCTTGCTCCAAGGATAATGGCGGGACCATTGGTACAGGAGTTCTTACATCCTGCGCAACCCTTGTTCCAGTCGATGGCCCCATTACTGTAACCTCCCTTGATGTCGGCCCATAACTGCGTGGCGACGTTATAATACTCAATGTCTCCTGTTGCCAGCCAGGCACGCAAAGTTGCAATGCCCATCCAGTCCATGTCGTCGTAGAAATAGTTGATGTAAGTATTCCCGTTTGCGCTCTTTGTACCGAGCAGCAAGGCTTTCATACGGGTCTTGTAAGTTTCGGAACGGGTACGCATATAGCCGTCTGTCAATGCATGTACACCATTAGCGGACCACCAATAATTATTGTTTGGCACACCGAAAGTGTTATACATACTTGTTTGCAGCGCTTCTGCCGTGGAATTGAAATTAGCGAGCTGGCCGAATGAAGAGAGCTGCATGCATAGCAGCAGTACGGCCACTTGTAGAAGTGATCTCATGTTGTAAAGGTTTTGAAGGATCAGTATAAATGAGTAACAGAACTGTATGACGCGTGGAAATGCAACGCCGGCCGCCGCAACGTGGAAGGAACAGCCGGCAATCCGTCAGTCAGCCGACGGGTTACGTAATAAAACACACCGCTGCCTTCAGACAGGCGGCCGAACAATTGTTTGTAAATGGAAGAGAGATAATGAAGAATGAATGGATACTTCATTGAAAAGGGTTTTATGTAATGATGACTACATGTTACCCTGGATAGAACTACAGCGTAATAAAAATATTCAAATATTTTAAATAAAGCAAGAGGGGGTTAACAAATTCATGTACCCCCTGCTTAAACCAGATCAATCTCGTACCGTTCTTCTGTCAGCTGCAACCCCCACATAGGCATATGCTTTTCGCCCGACTTGCGGAAACCGTTCTTTCTGAACATAGATGTCGCTGCTACCTGCTGACTGGTCGTAATGAGATAAATTTTCTGAAACAGCTTTTCTTTAGCGGCATTAATGGCTTCCGTCAGCAGGCGCTGTCCGATACCAATACCGCGATAATCCGGATGTACCAGGAACCAGCGTAACTGGGTAGCATAACGCGAATGCCCGAGCACCGCAATGGAACCTATGATCTGATTGCCATGCATTGCCAGGAATACCTGATCTTTAGAAGAGTTATACGCTTCCAGGAATTCATAGAAGGTCTTACAGGTATGTGTTTCAAACTCCAGGTTATACCCTGCTTCCTTTGCATACAGGGAGCCATGCATGTGCATGATAAAACCAGCATCGCCCGGCTGCAGGTCACGTCTGTAGGTGATATCTTCCGGCGATATCCTGGCGTCATCAGAGAGGATGTGACGCACGGTCTTCATCGCTCCCGCCAGTGCCACCTGCTGTTCTGCCGGAACGGGTTCCAGCAGTTTGTTGACCTGTGCTGCGGAGCCTTCTTCCAGCGTTTCGAGCAACTTCGCTCCCTTCGCTGTCAGCTGCAGGTACCAGGTACGTCCGTCCAGGTTGGACTTACGTTTGGCGATCAGCTGATTCATTTCAAATGATTTAAGGATGCGGCTCAGATATCCGCCGTCAATACCTAAATTGGCAATCAGTTTTCCTGCCGTGCATTGCTCTTCCTCTTCTTTTAACTTCCTGAGTACCCTTAATGCAGATAACGAAAGATTGTTGTCTGCCAAATGCCTGTTTAATAACTCCGCCAGGCTGTTGTAATAATTATTGAATTCACTAACCTCCCGCACCACTTCAAGATTCACTGACATGTCCCTAAAATTTTCCGCAAATGTTAAAAATCTGTTTGACAAAAGCAATTAAAAAACAGCGACATTTACCCACATTGGGTGCCTGTCGCTGTTAAGATATTCAGATTCTTTGTGTTATATTACTTTATGGTAGCCCGTACCTGCGTCACCTCGGCGGCTGAAATGGTACTGGCCTTGTTCCCGAAGCTGTTCCTGACATACGACAGGATATCCGCGATCTCCTGGTCTTTTAATGCTGCCTGTGAAGGCATCGGATTCGAGTAGTATTCCCCGTTGATCTCCACCTCTTCGTTCAGTCCCTTCAGCAACACGCCGATCAGTCGTACCTTATCGCCCAGTACGTATTCCGTTTTTATCAGCGGTGGGTTCATACGGGGTACCCCGCTCCCATTCTCCTGGTGACAGGATATACAATACTGCCGGTATAACACCTTTCCTTTTGCGATCTGTGCGGCCGAAGTGCCACCGGTTTTAGTACCCGCCGTTTTCTTTACCTGTGCGTTCACTGATAATGCAACTATCAGCAATGGCATCACCGCCCCTATCCATCTGCCCATACTTATTTTGCGTTATAAACGATCCTGTAAACGGTTCCTTTCGCATCATCTGTTACATACAGTGAACCATCCGGTCCCTGTGCCAGTCCGCACGGACGATGAGCCGCATCACCCGGGTTCTTTATTGGCCCCTTGCCGGCGAAACCATCTGCAAACACTTCCCATTTACCGGAAGGCTTCCCATTCTTAAACGGTACGAACACCACATAATATCCGGCCTGCTCTTCAGGATAACGGTTCCAGGAGCCATGAAATGCAATAAAAGCACCGTTCCGGTATTTCTCCGGGAACTGTGTACCTGTGTAGAACAGTAAGCCGTTAGGCGCCATATGTGCCGGAAAGGCGACTACCGGATCTTCCGCATTCTCACCACCCGTTTTCTTACCATCCCCGCCATATTCTGGTGCCAGCATTTTCTTTTGCTGATACTGATCGTAGTAGATGTAAGGCCATCCGCAGTCAGACCCCTGTTTCACGGCAAACATACATTCCGCGGGCAGGTCGGCCGATTGTTTTTCGGAATACAATGCAGGGAACAGGTCGTGTAACTGATCACGGCCATGCTGCATAACAAAAAGCTGCTGCTGTGATTTATTCCAGTCCAGTCCTACTACGTTCCTCAGACCAGTGGCATACCGCACGCCATCACCGTACACCTGGTTCAGTTTATCTGCCCGGAACTGCCAGATGCCTGCGGCAGAATCGAGTACAGGACAAGGCTGCATACCCATGGAACCCGCTGTTCGGTCCTGCGTCTGACAGGAGTTGGAATACGCACCGACATTCACGTAAATATTGCCCGCATCGTCCAGCACAATTGATTTGGATTCGTGCTGTCTGCGGTCAATCAGTCCGCTAACCACTGTTTCCGGATGCTCCGGGTCCGTCACCTGTTGCTGTGCATCCACTTTATACCGGTAGATCGCCGTGTTAGACGTGGCGTACAGGTAATCGCCTTTCAGATAGATACCTGTACCGCCGTAGTTACCGAAGGCGGTTTGCTTATCGACCCTGCCATCACCGTTGTTATCCTGGAGGAATAAGATGCCATTGTTATTTTTTGCCCTGTCCAGTTTGATGTAGATGCTACCGTTACCGGCCACGGCAATGTGACGCGTGCGGCCCAGCCCATCGGCCACCTTGAGTGCACCAAAGCCGGCAGGCAGTTTCAGGCCGGCGTTGTCGGCATCCGGTTTCACCACTGAGGCGCCTGGCTTACCAGGACCACCTGCAAATACGGAGGAGGCGATGCTTGTCATGGCAATGACAGACATCAGTAATACCTTGCTTGTTGTTTGCATCGGCATATCGAGATTGTGTTAATGAAGAATAAAGCCGGTGGAAAATTACGAAAACTAACAGGGAAAATGCTGCCTGCTACGTCTCCAGGCGGATACAATACCACTATTTTTTGAGATATCTGGCCTGCCCCTGACCGTGCCGGCCCCCCCGCATAAGATCGCCGCTGGTCAACCCCAGATCCCTTTCTCGAGATACCTGATCAGGGACAGCCTGACCCCGGCACATGTCTCCCGGTCATTAGCGGCCAATGCCTCCGCCAGATCATTACCAGACACGTCTTTTGGACGCTTTCGGCCGACCAGCTGAACGGCTCCTGATCTTTGTACTAAATGCGCACTAATACATCACCAAAAGGTCACTTCAAGGGCACTTCAATATCCAGGGGATATTGAAGTGCCCTTGAAGTGACCTTTTGGTGTCCTCTTGGTACCCTGAAAGTGAGCCGTTCAGGACATAAAAAAAGGGCGTTCAGCCCTTAAAAAGAAAGGCAGGAAGTCATTACAACCTCCTGCCTTTTTCTCATCAAAACAACCAGAGCGGTAACTAGTAGCCAGGGTTCTGGACCAGTTTATTATTTCTGTTCATCTCATCGCGCTGAAGCGGCATGAAATACATCTTATCCAGCCAGATCCTGTTCTCATTAACCAGGGTCACGGCAGTATAAGTATAATCATAATTCGCCTCATCATGCTGATAGAGCGTCACTTTAACGTTTGGCTTCAGTTTACCCACCACGTTAATACCACGCAGGGCACGACCTACTGTAGCAGGTGCGATCATCCAGCGGCGTACGTCAAAGAAACGCTGCTCTTCAAACACCATTTCTATTTCCTTCTCACGCTGGAAGCGGGCTTTCAGGGCGGCACCTGACTCGGTGAAACCAGGCATACCTGCCCGGGTACGGATCATATTCAGGTAATTACGGGCTTCCGCATCCTGACCCAGTTCGATACAGGCTTCTGCATAGTTGAACAGTACTTCAGTATAGCGGAAGAACGGATAAGGTACTTCCTGACGGAAATACTGCGCATCCACATTCGGATCAATGAATTTTTTCATATAATAACCGGTGAAGCTGCCATTCCAATTCTCTACCGGCCCCTGCCTCGTATCGAGACCAGGAGCATTGATGATCTTTGACTGCTCAGGGTCCCATACTTCGTATACACCTGTCTGCGCCTGGTTGGCCGGATCTTTCGCTGCCACGTCCGTAGGACGCTGACGCCAGTTAGCACCATCATACAGGATGCTGGCATAAAAACGCGGATCGCGGTTACGGTAAGGATTGGCCTTATGCGCTGCCTCGCCCCAGTTAAAAGGCGTACCATCGCTCATTTCATAGTCGTCAACCAGCAGCTGCGTAGGAGTATTACCTGACCAGTTATGATAACCATTCAGACCATTATACAGCCCGATCTGTCCGCCGGCTTCCGATTTCGCGTTGAGGAAATAACGGGAGAAGATGCTCTCGGTATTATCCTTCAGGAACATTTGCTGATAATTGCTGCTGGCTTCTTCCGGTGTAGCAGGTGTTGGGAATGCCAGTGAGTAACGGCCCAGGTCCATGACTGCTTTAGCAGCATCCTTCGCACGCTGCCAGCGTTCAGTACGGCTGCCACTGGTGTAACCCAGTACCTCCGGATGTTGTGCCGCAGCAATGATGTTTGACTTAGTTTTAGCCGTTGGGATATCATGCAGGTCACTTGCAGCATATACCAGGATACGGGACTTCAGTGCCAGGGCAGCACCCTCTGTCGCACGCCCCTTAACGATATTGCCATCTTTACCATGGAGATAATAGGCGGCGGAATCACAGTCCTTTACGATATGGTCCACACAATCGGCAAAGGTACCCCGGTCGATGGTGTAGTCTTTATCATCCAGTGTATACACAACGTCTATCAGTGGCACACCACCATAGGCGCGTACCAGCTGGTGATAAAAATAAGCACGCAGGAAGAAGACTTCTCCCTTTACCCGTTCACCGGAGGTCTGTTTATCGAAAGGCACCTTGCTGACATTCTGAAAGAAGACGTTACATGCGCGGATACGCTTGTACATCTCGCCCCACTGGAAGGTACCACGGTTGGTGACATATTCAGCGTCGGTAGGACTGATCGTAGCTTCCCCCATGTTCTTCATACCGTAGTTATGCGTGAACATGGTCTCATCGGTAGCGGAGGAAAGCATTGTTTCCAGGAAACCGCCACTGCTCAGACCATTGTATATTTCATTCACAAAAGCCTCCGTCAATGCCTGGTCCTGCCACACATCATCCTTTGTTGCTTCGCCGAGAGGCTTTGTATTCAGGAAATCAGTGTTACAGGCGGCGATGGTAAAAGCGCCCGCAACACCAATGCTGATATATATTTTCTTCAATAACTGCTTCATGATGCTGATGATTTAAAAGGTTAAATTGAAACCTGCATTCAATACCCTTGACTGCGGATAGTACTGACCGTTACCATTTATGGATTCCGGATCGAGGATCTTCAGGCTATTAGCCGTGAACAGGTTTAAACAGTTTGCATAGATCCTCAGATTAGTGATACCCGATCTTTTCTTCAGGAAATCAGGAATACTGTAGCCGAGTTCCAGGTTTTTCAGACGTACATAGTTCGTACTGCGGATCCAGTAAGTGTTACCGTTCGCCCAGTATGTATCATTACGGTCATTTACGCGCGGGTCAACGCTGCTTGGATTATCAGGGCTCCAGCGATGATCATAGTAATCTTTTGTAAAGTTGCCGATCTCACCTGATTCTGTGTTGATATGCAAAGCGCCGCCGGTAGCACCCTGTACCAGGATGGCACAGTCGAAGTTGCCGTATTGCATGTTTATATTCAGACCGCCGGTGAATGTAGGCTGTGTGCTTTTTCCATAGCGGATCTTATCATCACCGTCAATCTTTCCGTTACCGTCGATATCCCTGAACTTCATATCACCGGGACGGAGATTATTGGTCAATGCAGAGTAATCGATCGTATTCTTATCAATTTCAGCATAGTCTCTGAACACGCCATCGTATTCGTAATACAGGTTGGTGTTCATCTGCTTGCCAGTAGAGCGCTGCCAGACAGGGGCGCCAGGTGCTTCATCCCAGAACACGATCTTGTTTTTGGAATAACCACCGTTCACGCTTACATCATAACGGAATTTAGTACCGATGGTACTGTTGTAGCCCACACGGAACTCAAAACCCTTGTTATCTACCTTACCGATATTTTCAGCAGGCAGGGTCATACCGGTAGTTTGTGGTACAGATGCATTCCTTCTCACCAGAATGCCTGAACGTTTATTCATGAACGCGTCCAGTTCAAAGTAAACCTTACCGTTCAGGAAAGCTCCATCCACACCGACGTTGTAGTTATTGGCCACCTCCCAGGAGATATATGGATTCGGGATACGTGCCTCGAACAGGGATTTTACGACATTGCCACCGAGGATATAACTGCTGAATCCATAGGTGGAATAGTACTGATATTCCTGTAAGGTGAGCGTACCGTCATTGTTATCATCGAAGTATACCTGGTCATTACCCAGTTTACCCCAGGAAGCACGAAGTTTCAGGTAATTCATGAACTTCACGTTATCCTTCCAGAAGCCTTCTTCTGATACGCGCCAGCCAAGCATCAGTCCCGGGAAGAACCCGAAACGGGAAGAAGATGGGAACATATAGGAGCCATCATTACGCCATACGAATTCAGCGAGGTATTTCTCTTTATAGTTATACGCCACACGACCGAAGTAGTTGAGACGGGCACGATCCCAGGCGGAGCCACCGTTATCTTTTTCCGCGTCACCACCGGCAAACATCTGATCGATGAGAGAGGAAATGAAGTATCTGCGGAAGGCGTTGAAGTTGTCAGAGTGTACGGTTTCTCTTTCAATACCGAATACGAAGTTCAGCGTATGATCTTTCTTAAATGTACGGTCGTACGTCAGCAATCCACGCAGCAGAATATTACTCTGGTCTTCATCGCCCTGGTTGAGGGTAGCCTGATCAGTACCACGTTTGCTCTTCACGAGTACGGGTGTAACACCATCGTCCTGGTAGGATTTCTTATCCCATGTATAGAGGTACCATGGTGTCATCCATCTCTTGGTACGTTTGATATATTTATCGAATGCGACGTTACCGCTCAGCTTCAGTCCTTCTACACCAGGGATCTGTATATCCAGGCGCGCACTGGTCTGTACATAGTAACGTTTGTCCTTATCGTAGCCGGTCTGATCGGTCGTAATAACGACAGGATTGTTACCATATTCGATGTCCGGGCCAGGTAATCCGTTAGGCCAGAACGCGGGCTCTGTTGGTTTGCCACGCATCAGCATACGGAAGATGTCACCAGCGGAACGGGTAGGATAATTACGGTCTTCCTGTCTGCCTAACATGTCTACGCTAACGTTCACATATTTATTGATCTTACCGTCCAGGTTGATACGCAGACTATACTGATCGTATCCGGTAGCAGATTTCTTGTAGTAAGCGTCCTGCGACTGGTAACCGAAGGAGGTCAGGTAACGCATGTTCTCACTACCACCGGAAACCTGTACGCTGTGATTGGACTGAGGCGCCCATGTCTTAAATGTAGCGTCATACCAGTCCGTATTAGGGTATAGCCAGGGATCAGTGCTGTTACGGAATCTATCGATTTCAGAAGGACCGAACGCAACATCCCATTTCTTGTTGGTGGTAGGAGATGTGTAGGAACCGCCTTGTTTGTAGGTATCCCATGCAGTGGTCCATTCCCTTCCAGGCACATCCCTGTAGAGACTTAGCTCATCACGCAGCTGCGCGTATTCTGCCGCGTCGGACATTTTGGGAATAGTGGTCGGCTGTGACCATCCCTGGTTAAAGGAGTAAGAGAGCTGTGGTTTACCACTTTTACCGCGTTTGGTCGTTACGAGAATAACACCGTTTGCCGCACGCGCACCATAGATCGCAGCAGAGGCATCTTTCAGTACGGAAATGCTTTCGATGTCCTGGGGGTTCAGACGTTCCAGACCACCACTACGGCCGGCCACACCATCAATTACGATGAGCGGATCATTATTACCCAGTGTATTGGAACCACGGATACGGAGTGAAGAACCATCCGCACCAGGTTCACCACTGTTCTGCATGGCAGTGACGCCGGGCATACGGCCAGCGATGGAGTTGGACAGGTTGGTAGCAGGAGATTTTACGAGGTCAGCACCCTTTACCGTTGCAATGGAACCGGATACGGCTTCTCTTTTCTGCGCACCATATCCTACGACAACTACTTCACTGAGACCTTTGGTATCAGCGTCGAGTGTAATGGTCAATGGAGCGGAGCCATTAACAGTGAGTGTTTGTGGTAGGAAACCGATTGCAGATATGGTGATTTGAGCGCCATTGGCTACGCTTAAAGTAAAAGTACCGTCCGGTAATGTGGTAGTCCCCTTTGAAGTGCCAACCACTTTGATAGTGGCGCCAATGATTGGTTCTTTATTTTTATCAACGATCTTTCCTTTCAGTGTAATATCCTGTAGAACAGAAAATAAGGTGTGATAACCATCTGCCACCGCAGCGAGCGGATAAAGGGCAGGTAAAAAAAGCAGCAGGGTGAATTTCATGCGCAATAGAGCTGACTGCCAGGCATACCGATGCCTGACCTTCAACAGGTCTACATTTTTCATACGTTTGATTTGTGTGGTTAATAAAGGCTGATTACAAACCGCCTGATTTTGGCTGTACTAACAGATGCCGGAACATCATCGTTTCAGACGCTATTACTGGTTCTCATTATTAAACGTGGTTTATACTAGTTAAAGAATATATGGTAGCGGGTCTAAAGCACAATACAACTACATAGGTTCTTGTTTACGCAGTGTGCAGCCTGATTTCATAACGCTAAGATCTCACGTGTCAATTTCACACCTAAAATAGAAAAAATAAATTAACTTTTATATTTCTTTTAACATACTGCGGTCAGAGTAAAGTGAAAATGCATATGATTCACCCCTGTCATCATCCGTTCGTACATGACCTACAGGGCACTTCACTACACAGCTGTCGCCTATACGACAGGTACGCTTATACTGATTGGCACCGGGGGCGACTATCTGGTACTGGCAGCAGGCGGATCATTTATCTGACAGGCGCGAACGACCAGTGCCTGCATTCCTGTTGAGAATGCAGCCCGCAACTATCTATTATGGATTATATATGCAGGTCACTGCCTAATAATCCTGTACGAACTGAATGGAAGTAATGCTGAAAGGGTTCCCTTTTGCCACCAGGTAGAGGTCATGTATGCCATTGGAATACTTGGGGTTACCTACCAGTTTGAGCGCATAGGTGGTGTCGCCGGTGAACGGTATCTTCAATGTACCAATACGTTTGCTTTTCTTTCCTTTGGGGCGGTCAATACGAAACTCGAGTCTGCCGTTCTTCTTCTCCTTATTCTGGCAGAATACGACTACTTTAAATCCAATTTCACCCATACCGAGGTTCACCTGGCCAAAGCCCAGGTAGCTACCGGATTTCATTTTAAATTCTGTCTGGAAGTCTCCTTTCCTCATTGGCGCCGGCGGCGTCGTACCTGCCGGAGCAGGTGCTGCAGATGGCGGTGGTGCGGCCGTTTGTCCCCGGACAATCAATTGCACAAGTAAGAAAAAAAGACATAGGATAGGCCTCATAGTTCTTCAATCGGTCCGGTACCTTTTGAAGATACCGACCAGGTGTCTAAAATACTAATTAGGTCGAAAAATTACGCAAATTTATATTAAAAATTCCAATAATAATATAGGCTGATTCCCAGCAGGTTAAACCGACCGTGTTTATATAATGCTGAAAACGGCAAACGACTCTGCCGGGAGAGCCGTTTGCCGTTAGTATAGTACGCCGGGAATGCACTTCTATTGTGCTACCTGCATGAAGTTATTGTTGTGTCTCTGGAATGATGATATGGAAGGCTGCCCCCTGATGTTCCACACCAAATGCCTGAATATCACCATTATGAATATCCATGATCTTACGGCAGAGGGCGAGACCGATACCTGTCCCTTCAAATTTTTCCTTCTGGTTCAGTCGCTGGAAGATGACAAATAGTTTATCCGCATACGTCTGGTTAAACCCGATCCCATTGTCAGCCACAATGATCCTGAAATAGGATGGTCCTTTGGAGAGCGAAGGCAGGTCGCTCATCTCAGCGTCAGAGATCTTATGCGCTGTTATAGTGATACGGCATGCTGCGTTCGGACGGGAGAACTTCAGGGCATTACCGATCAGGTTATAGAACAACTGGTTCATCTGTAGCGGTACCGCATCGATGACAGGCAGCTCGTTGATATCAATGATGGCGTTCTTGTCTTTTACGAGGAGTTCGAAGTCTTCGATAACATTAGCCACGATCTGATTCAGGTCTACCGGCAGGAAGGCATTCTCACCCAGTTCGAGACGGGAGTAGGCGATCAGATCCCTGATGAGGTCCGACATGCGGATAGCGGACTGTTTCACCTTTCTGAGATACTGCGCCGTGTCGATCTTACTGGGCGTACCGGGTTTCACGCTCTCCAGCATGTCGGCAAACAGCCGGATCTTTCTGAGCGGTTCCTGCAGGTCGTGGGAGGTGATGAATACGAACTGTTCCAGTTCATGGTTCCTTTTGGACAGGTTGATATTGGCATCTTCCAGTGCGATGGTCCTCTCCCGCACTTTTCTTTCCAGCGCATCTTCCACCATCTTCTGATCATCGATATCTGTGCAGGCGCCGATAAATCCGACAAATTCATCCTGCGAATTAAACCTTGGGATACCCGAGCATGCCAGCCAGTGATAGGTACCATCGTGACGTTTCAGGCGGAATTCCGCATAGAAATTTTTCCTGTCGCGGGAAGAGCGGCTGAAGTTGATCTTCCACTTATCGATATCCTCCGGGTGCATGATGTCATACCAGCCGTTATCTTTATTTCTATCCAGCCCTCGTCCGGTATACTTCTGCCATGCCTTGTTAAAAAAGGAGAAGGAACCGTCTTTCTCTGCGATCCAGATCATGGCAGGTGCGGTGTCGGCGATCATTCTGAAGTAGGCTTCACTTTGCTGCAGGTGGAGTTGTGCCTGTTTACGTTCCGTGATATCGGCAGTGACACCGATCATCTTTTTTACAGAACCATCTTCTTCATAGACACCCTGCCCGGTCGCTGCGATCCAGTGAACAGAATTGTCCGGCCAGCGGATACGGTATTCCTCTACGTAGAGTGAGCGGTTATTCAATGCATATTGCATTGCTTCCTCTGCGCGCTGGGCATCTTCCGGTAGTATGAGTGCCAGCAGCTTTTCCTGCGTGAAATTAGACTGGGGAGAAAGGCCGAAGTTACTCCTGAACTGATCGTTCCCGTTGATGATACCGGTGGCCAGTTCCAGTTCCCAGGAACCAAGACGACCGGTCTGAAGGGCGAAGTTCAGGCGGTTATTGACATCCTGCAGATGTTTTTCGGCCAGTTTACTTTCTGTGATATCGGTCACTACGCCCAGTACACGGATGGCGTTGCCATGGGCATCGAAGAATACCTGCGCCTTACAGGAGACCCAGGTCATCTTGTCATCTGCAAGGTTGATCCTGAACTCGATATTGATCTGTCCATTGTCCTTACCGGCCAGTGCTGCATGGATACGGGCCTGTACCGCAGGTACATCAGCAGGAAGAATTTCTTTAATAAAACTGTCAAACTCCAGCGGAGTGGTTGACGTGATCCCAAACAGTTCACGGCTTCTGTCCGACAGCAGGAGTTCCTTTGAGATCGGGTTAAAGTCCCATGTACCGGTGCGGGTGCCTTCCAGTGCTAAGCGCAAACGCTCTTCGTTCGTGCGCACCAGTTCCTGTTTACGGGCGATGCGTTCTCTCGCTTCTCTTACTTCTGTGATATCTTCTATAGCGATAAGGATCAGTTCTTCTTTCAGGTCCTGTGAAGTGATCAGTTGCCCGTTCATCATGATGGTGCGTGGACCATTGGCAGGAGATTTATATGTCAGCTCATAATTAGAGAACGGCGTTCTCGAGGTCATGAGGTTCTCCATCAATGACCGGAGATCGGAGGTATTCCATTGTTTATTTCCCAGTTCGTACAGGAGTTTGCCTTCCGTCTCCTTCCGTTCCATTTTAAATGCGCGGTAGAAGGAGGCGTTGGCGCTGACCACACGGATATTGGTATCAAGGATCAGCAGCGATTCATGTACGGTATTGACAATGGACTCCGCATAGAGACGGGCATTATTGAGCTGATTGTTACGTTCCAGCAGGTCGTTGTTACGGGTACTCAGTTCGTCGTTGATGACCTGTAATTCTTCCTGGGAGACTTCGAGTTCTTCATTAAGACTTTTCAGCTCCTCATTGGCTGACTGCAGTTCTTCATTGGTGGCCTCGTAAGCTTCCGCGACAGCGCGGAGCTCTTCTTTATACCGCTGCACTTCTTTCTCCAGCTGGAAGATGCGGAGGTTCTTTTCATCAGCGGTCTCCGCCATGTCTACCCTGCGGGGTACCAGCTCACCAGCGGCGACTTCATTTGGCTGGTTATTGAAGATAACGAGGTAATAATTTTCATGCAGGTTGCTGATCGGCACGATCTCAAATGAAACGCCTAATAAGCCGCCAGCCGTAGTAATGGTCAGGCCCTCCTTACGAACATTCCTCCTGGTGGACTGTGCCTGACTGAGGGCGCTCCGGAGACTATGCACAAGATCTCTGTGGGCGAGCTTGAGGATGTTCAGACTGGCTTTACCAGGTCCATGTTCGAAGAACTGCATGGTAACACCTCTGAATTCGATGATGTCTAGTTTTTCATTAAGCAACACTGCTGACGGTGCATACATCGAAAGTATAATACTGTCGGCCGCTTTCTGTGCATCTACATTGTCATCCCTCTCCTGGTCGAAGCTTGGTGTCATATGCTTTATTTTTTTATTAGTCGGGAACGCATTCCTCAGCGTCCATTTATCTACATTCTTTTTAAGATAGATCTTTGTTTTCTTTGAGGGCATCTCAAAGAGATCGGGAGATCTGTTGGTTTCGGACTTACCCAGCCAGAGGAAGCCGCGGTCGGTCAGTGCGTAATTAAAGATGCTGAGCATTTTCTTCTGCAGCACCGGCTGCATATAAATGAGCACATTCCTGCAACTGATCAGATTGAGCTTCGCGAAAGGCGGGTCTGTCAGCATGTTGTGACAGGCGAATACGCAGGCATCCCTGATGATCCCGGAGATCTCATATCCCTGCTCTACTTCTATAAAGAAACGTTCCAGTCGCTCGGGGGATACACCGGCTACCTGTGTGCTGGAATATACGGCCTTACGGGCAGTAGCAATAACAGCCTCAGAAAGGTCAGTAGCGAAGATCTTCACCTTACTGGCAAAATTTTCGTCCCCCATCAGTTCATAGAGGCACATGGCGAGAGAATACGCTTCCTCACCGGTGGCGCAACCGGCGACCCATATACGTACCTGTTCCTCCTTTTCACGGGATTGTCTGACTACCTGTGGCAATATGAACCTGAGCAGATATTCGAAGCTGCCTTCGTCCCTGAAAAAAGAGGATACGTGGATCAGCAGGTCCGCATAAACGACATTCTGCTCGTTCTCACTATCTTTTATGAACGTTAGATATTCCTCAAATCTGTGAACATTGACAAGTGACATTCTTCGCTGAAGCCTTCTGGTGATGGTGGAAATCTTATATTGCAGAAAGTCCACTCCTGAAAACTCGGATAAGATCGTCAATATGCTTTTTAATGCTGCATTGGGTATAGAACCAGATCGCCTTCTGTTCAACTCCCCTTCAGAATGTGTATCTGGCATACAAACAGCTTTAGTTCGTGTCTGGTTTTATTCTTCCTACACTATTAGGACTGCTAAAGATAATATATAAAAATTAAATCAACTCAACTCCTGTTGCTGATAGCTACCGAGGTATCTCATCAGGAAACGGGCGATATCCCCGGGAGGCAGTATGGCGTGCGGATCATCTTTATTGATGGCCATCTGAGGCAGGCGGTTAAATTCGGTAGTAGCCGGATCCTGCACCATTACCAGTCCATTGTAGTCTTCTATTGCCTTAATGCCCTCGATCCCGTCTACACCCATCCCGGAAAGGATAACACCAATAGCGTTCTCCTGAAACGCATTGGCCATGGAATGAAAAAAAATATCGATAGAACGATTAATGATTTCAGTAGCGTAACGCTGTCTGACTTTGAGACAGCCATTCTCCGTGGTCATCATTTTGCCTTCTATGAGGACATACACATGGTCAGGTTCCATTTGCATGTCAGTCTCTACCCGGTGAACGGGCATATGGGTATATCTGCTTAAAATACTACCGAAGCGACTTTTGTATTCGGGCGTGAGATGTGGTATGACCACGTAGGCAACACCTGTTTTTTCCACGACTTGTTGAAAAAACTCACACACCGATTCCAACCCGCCAGCCGAGCAGCCAATGCCAACGCAGAAAGCCGGTTGTGATCTAATGATTTCCATATGTTGTGCAATTTATCGGACGAAAACAGTGATTTCCTAAAAGCAACCTCGTCAAATATCAGGCCACGTGAATGGATCGCTTCGAATCGACTTACTGCAGTTCTTCCGCAAAAAAAAAGGATGGTACACTTTCATGCACCATCCCCTTACAGCTATCTTCGCTGTTATTTAGACTCTTTCAGCACCATGTCAATGGTGATAGCGCCTGCAACGATCGCCATTTTATTCAGGTCTTCCGGACACTCCTGCGCGATTGTCACACGGTATTTGTCAGCAGTAGTGAACACTTCCTTGAACGCACCCGCCCATTTCTTGGTGATAGCGCCCAGTTCCCTGTCATTCTTATCTACTATCTTGAAATTCCATGCTTTCCAGTCACCCTTGATCTCTGCCAGTACTTCGTTATTGGCATCGAGGATATGAAACAGGGGTTTCATGAATTTAAACTTCTGTTTGATACCACCAACAGGCACACCATTCATATCACGGATCTCGATTTTGGACATCCAGAATGTCCAGCCACGGTGGATAGAGGCAACAACCTGCTCATTGGCATCTGCAATATTCAGGGTGAACGGAAATATTGCCTTGCTGAGAAAAAGACGGAGGAATTTGTGGAACAGCGGCACTTCCTGGCGGATGTTACCTATCTGCTGACCATCCTGATTAAATACTTTATAGGCGTTCGCAAATTTCAGCAAACCCACCTTTTCATCAATGAAGAAATCGTCGTACTGAAAAAACTCGGGTAATTTCGTTTGTCCCATTAGGTTTATCAAGTTCTGGTTATAGAATGGCGCAAATATATACAAAAAAGTATGAATATCAACAGCTTTAAGAAATCTGTTCAATTGATATTTCGGGAACGTCCGCACATTCCTTAAATTGCAGTAAGCAGCACCGATTTATCAAGACTATGGAAAAACGCGCTACCCCATCCGGACCCAAGCTACGCTTATGGCTAAAACGTATAGGCTTCTGGGGATTTATCTTCTTCCTGGTGAAGGGCCTTGCATGGCTGATCCTGGGCTACTATCTTATGAAGTAACGCCCCCGGCTACATGACAGGTATATTGATATGAGATTCCGGGTAAAAACGCAATTCGTGCATCAGGGCATCCAGTAAAGTCTGCTGACTTACATCTTTCGCTGCGCCGTAATTTTTCTGCCAGTAAAGATTGGCGGCCGGGCTAATGGTCATTACAATACGACTACCTTTCCGGATCTGCTTACACATCCAGGCCCCTTCTTTCAATGTAATATGATAGATCTCGTTCTCCTTCCAGTAGCTTGGCTTCGCCTTATCAATACTGAGCGACAGCCGTTGCGCAGTATGTGCCAGCGGCCAGCGTTTACCTTCACTGTCCACCTCCCACCAGCTGAGCATCAGGTCCGCATCGGGCGTGCCGGATGACATCCAGAGTTCTGCACTGATACTCCCATTCAGGATCAGGTCCTTATCGAATGGCGGTGTGGCAAGTGTGATCAGCTGTTTCCTGCTGAACATGGCTTCTGTAATAACAGCGCTGTTGGCGTCATAGATGGTCAGTGTATCGTCAGCCGTATCTGCCGCATCGAAAGAGAACACCAGTGGTTTCCTCCCCCCTCTTTTCCTTTTTGTCATGGTCTCTTCAGGTTTGGCTGGCAGATAGAAAGACAGGGTATCCGTGTTCATCTTTTCCACTGAAGGGAAGTAATGCCACTTATTCTCTCCCATTGCAAAAACAGCGATCCGGTCCCGCAGAAAGGCCGGTTTCGGGCCACCTTTCAGGGTATAGTTAAACCAATCCAGCACCAGCTGCTTCTGGTCTACCATGGCTGCCTTATCGATAATATAGGGGGCAATCGTGTCCCTGCGTTTACCACCCTGTCCGCCGCCATGGTCGAACGGCCCGATGAAAAGATAATGATCCTTCAGGGCCGCGGCGGTGCCGTAGGTATGATGTGCATTGTAATAATAGATCGCCCCGCGCTGGTCGTCATCAAAGAAACCGGTGGTAGAGAGGATAGGAATATTGATACGGGCAAATTCCTCCGGGGTCGGCGTCATTTTCTGCCAATAGTCATCATTACCCGGATGCATGATCCATCGCTGGAAGATGGTATCCATGCCGCTTCCCTCCAGGGAGTCGAGCGCACTGAAAGGCAAGCCTCTCAGCAGGTACTCTTTATTCAGAGAACTCCATTTTTCCTGATCAAAGAACGTAGCATCATCGAGATAATGGTTATTACGTACGTATTTCAGCCATTGCAGCATGTAGGTCAGAAAGATGCCACCAGGATTGGGATAATCTACCCCTGGCCCTACGGCAACCTGCGGCACGATGGTCCTGAGTGCAGGGTGTATATTTTTAACAGTGGCCCACTGGGCAAAGCCCAGGTACGATCCCCCGTACATGCCGATCTTACCGTTACACCAGGGTTGCTTACTGATCCAGTCGATCGCCTCGTAGTTGTCAGCCGCATCATTCTCCATCGGATAAAAACTACCACCGGAACGGGATTTGCCCCTGTTATATACGAAGACACCTGCGTACCCGCTATCTGCCACATACTGCGCCCTGATCGTGTCGGATTTTGACGGATAACAGTTGGCCCTCAATACGACAGGCAAAGGCAGCGCAGCACCTTCCTGGTACAGCAGCATACAGCTTAGGACAGTACCATCTTTCAGCGGTATCTCCAGGGTACTGTCAATCACATATCGTTTGGACTGCGCGGAAAGCAGGCTGCTAAATAAGAGCAAAAAGGTCAGTAGGATTATTACAGGGTTCTTTCGCATGGTGTTGATCCGGGTTAAGGGTACACCAATATAATAAAAATAAGAGAAGTGTCATACTTTCCAGTAACAAGAGCTGATCCTGTGCAGGAAGGTCAGAGGGTTCGCCTTATCCGTGTGGTAGTGCCTGCCAGGCGGAACTACCCGGAGACACAATGTGGGCCGGCCAAAAGACCAGCCCCATTCCGTTTATGATATCTGTCAGGTTGCTTAAAGCGGGAACTCGTCGTTAAAGATGTCCCCACGTTCCATCATTGCAATCTCTGAGTCATTACACAGACAATCTTCGAGTTCCCTTACGATAGTATTTTTGTCCAGTTCGCGTCCAATGATCACCAGTTCATTCTGACGATCGCCAAAATGTTTATCCCATCTTTTTTCGATTTCTTCTTTATTATCCAGAAAAGAGAGGTAGCTGATCCTGTCTTTATAAGGCATACTGGCCCACCACATACCCGCACGTTCTGCCCGTAAACTACCACCCGCCTGACTCCAGTTCAATGCATCATCTTTACGGGATGCGAGCCAGAAGAGGCCTTTACTACGGATGATATTTGCATGCCATTGCTCATTCAGATAATGCCAGAAACGTCCCGGGTGAAAAGGCCGGCGGCTGCGGTACACAAAGCTGCTGATGCCATATTCTTCCGTTTCCGGCGTATGGTGAGGTTTGTTTAGTTCTTCTATCCATCCGGCCTGCTGACTGGTCACTTCAAAGTCAAAGAGGCCGGTATTAAGAATGCCATGCAGATCCACCCTTCCGAATGCCGACGTGATAATACGGGCGCCGGTATTCATTTTCCGAATGACAGCCTGCAGCATACCCAGTTCTGCTGCTTTGATCAGATCAGTTTTATTGAGGATGATGACATTCGCAAATTCGATCTGGTCAGTTAACAGATTAACGATCGTCCTGCTATCCCCTTCCATATCGGTGAGTTGCCTCTCCTGCAGTGTCTCTATACTGCTGAAGTCACGGATAAAGTTGAATGCATCGACCACGGTGACCAGGGTGTCTAACCGGGATAGTTTACTGAGATCGGTGCCGGTTGCTTCATCCTGATAGGTGAATGTCTGCGCTACGGGTAATGGTTCACTGATGCCGGAGCTCTCTATCAGCAGGTAATCAAAACGGCGCTCCCCTGCCAGGCGTTCTACTTCCAGGAGCAGGTCTTCACGTAACGTACAACAGATACACCCGTTACTCATTTCTACCAGTTTTTCCTCCGTTCGGTGAAGCGTATGTTCGTTTTTAACCAGCTGCGCATCCACATTTACTTCGCTCATATCATTGACGATGACAGCTACGCGCATGCCCTGTTTGTTGTGCAGGACATGATTAAGCAAAGTCGTCTTACCGGCGCCGAGAAAGCCACTCAGCACCGTAACAGGTAATCTGTTCGTTGTCATATTTATAGTTATTACAAAAAAGGGCCGTACCGGCCAAAAGGCCGATGGCAGCGGATAGCGGCATGTTTTATACCGCACATATTATTTGCATCAATGTTGCAAATGTATAGCATTTTAAGATAAAACCAAATGCCTGAAATGATTTGTTATCCTCGGGAAAAAATCGTAAATTATAGACGCATGTTATTGTTAACCACAAAAACCAAAATATATGAAGACCGTGTATTGCGTGATGGTGGGACTGGCGTTTGTGCTTCTCATCTCATGTCGGAAAACTGACTCATCTTATTCCATTCCTGCTGCGCAGCCAGACCCCGAAACGATCATTCCCAAACCGGCCATTAACGCATTTGTACACCAGCAACTGGACACATATGGTTATTTTGACTGGAAAATGGCCAGTGATACAATGGTATGGAGTGCTTTACT
Source organism: Chitinophaga agri (assembly GCF_010093065.1). Taxonomy (NCBI): domain Bacteria; kingdom Pseudomonadati; phylum Bacteroidota; class Chitinophagia; order Chitinophagales; family Chitinophagaceae; genus Chitinophaga; species Chitinophaga agri. Next base: position 1,398,306 of record NZ_CP048113.1, read on the forward strand.
GCATGGAGATAGTATCCTGTCGGTAGGCTATGCAGCCAATAGTAGTGTGCAGGAAGTCTTGCAACTGGCTGGGCAGAAAACCGCCACTGATATATCCCAAAATGCTATTGCTAAGAAACTTCGATTCACACAGGTACGTGTGAGCAGTTATGCAGCGGTAAAAGCATTACGTTCATCTGATAAGGTACGCTATGTGGAACCTGTTGGTTATGGTGAATATATGAACGATGTCAGTAAACAAGATGCAACCGCCGCTTCCGATATACTGGCCTCCGGCTGTGGTTACAACAGTGCAAAGGCGGATCTGGTAGCAGGCACGGATTATACCGTCATCTCCCCTGCTGCAAAGATGTCGTGGAACTATGGTTACCACCGTATAGAACAGGCGTGGCAGCAATCCACCGGACAGCGTATCAAGGTGATGATCATTGATACAGGGGTGAGTCCGCAGCAGGAGAATCTGGGTACCGCATTCAACCAGGGACTGTCCGGGGGACGATCCATACAGAAACTGGGCACTTACAACAGCAGTGCGGATGATCTCTGCGGACATGGGACCAGTATGGCTGGCGTGCTGGCCGGACCACGGGGAACAGATGGCAATACGGCTGGTATTGCCTACAACTGTGACCTGGCCATTGTGCATGCTGCTGAAAATGTAGTATTGCTTTCCACTGCCGCGATCAATGGTGTCACCAGTGCCTACGTGCTGGGAGCGGATGATCCCAGCGTAAAGATCATCAGTATGAGCATGGGAACTATTTTCAGCTCCGGGCAGATCAAGGATGCCCTCGTCTATGCATATGGTAGACAGAAACTGATGTTCTGTGCTGCCGGTACCTCTACCTCCTTCTTTGCGGGCTTTGTAGGAGTTATATTTCCGGCCAATCAGCCGCAGGTGATAGCGGTCACCGGTATGAAGGACAATCTGAAAGACAGGTGTGATAATTGCCATACCGGCAGTAAGGTTGATTTCGCGATCGTCATGCAAAGATCCTCTGGTAGAAATCCGCTAACCATTGCCATGACGGGAGATGTACCATCTACGGTAGGTGGGTCTTCTGTAGCTACGGCCAGCTGTGCAGGGATAGCGGCGCTGGTATGGAGTAAATATCCGGCTTACCCACGCGACAGTATTGTTGCCAGGATGGCCCGGGCTTCCGGATTTGCCGGCAACAGGAGCAGTAAGTTCGGCTGGGGAGTGATCAATGCAGCTGCTGCTGTGGGGTTCTGATCATCTTTTCAGTATCCTGTTCTGCAGCACTTTTTCCATCAGCTCCTCCTTCTGATAACGGGAAACGGGCACCTGATAACCTGCCAGGGTCAGTATAGTGCCTTCTATCGCATCTATTTTATCAACTGCCACGATATAGGATTTGTGGGGCTGTATGAACTTGTCGGCCGGTAACCTTTCCTGAAGCATTTTGAGTGTAAGATGTGTCATCATCTTTCTCCCGCGGGTATAGATAGTAATGTAATTTTCCATGCCTTCGGCAAACAGGATATCCGCTACAACGACCTTTTCGAGTTTACTATCGACTTTAATAAAGAAGTACTCCTGCTGAGGTTTTGCCTGTTCCTGCAGACTGAAATAATCAAATGCTTTATTAGCCGCACGGAGGAACCGCTCAAAAGAAACGGGCTTTAGCAGATAGTCCAGCACTTCAAGTTCGTAGCCCTGCATCGCATACTTTTCATATGCGGTGGTGAAGATAACCCTGGGCGGATCTGCCAATGTTTTCAGTAACTCAATGCCGGAAAGATAGGGCATCTCGATATCAAGGAATAGCAGGTCCACCTGTTCCTTTTTGAGGAAGGCATTTAACTCAACGGCGCTTTCGCACACCGTCACCAGCTCCAGGAAATCTATCTGACTGATATATCCCTGTAATCCTTTTCTTGCATAGGGTTCATCATCCGTGATGACGCATCTTATCTTCATCTTCTTCTGTTGTTACTGTTTGTAAAGCAACCAGTTCTGGCTGTATAGACAAGGCCGCCCTAAAAGTACGTGCTGTTCTGCTGACATCAAAACTATGTTTACCCGGATATAGCAGCTGCAAACGACGACGCAGGTTCTCCAGTCCGATACCTCCTACCCCGGCTGTCATAGTGATCTCAGGTACAGCATTCTCAACGACGAAATGGACGGTATTGTTTTCCAGTGATGCAGCAATATTGATCCAATACTCACCTCCTACGTATTTAAAAGCGTTTTCTACCAACGGGAACAACAGCAGTGGATAGACCTCCTGCTCGTACAGTGCGGTATCAAACCTCACATTTAATACCAGCTTATCGGACGCCCTTACTTTCTGCAGGTTGATAAAGCTGTGCAGATACTGGATCTCATGGCGGATGGAGACTGTCTGCTGCTGGTCATACAACTGGTATCGCAACAACTCTGAGAACTGCTCCACGCTTTTCTTGGCAGCATTCACATCCTCATCCATCTGAAAATAGATCGTGTTCAGCGCATTAAAGAGAAAGTGCGGATGCAGCTGTGCCTTCAGGAACTTCAGTTCTGCCTGTAACTGGTCATTCATCACCTGTTGCAATTTGACCTTATTGCTTACGTAGGCCTGCAGAAAATTATTGCTGCGGCTGAACCCATAGTAGATCAGCGAATATAACAGCGGGATCACGTTGATATCTGCCACGTCATACCATTGCAGACCATCATCTGTCAATGCAGCCCAGGGCGTCAGTGTGCAGTTCTGAAATATGATCGTAGCCACAGTGATCACGCCAAGTTCCTTTAGCACCCTTTTACGATAATCAGCATCATCACTCCAATGTCTATCAAAATACCGGTGCAACCAGTGATGCATGCCAATAAGCAGGTATCCGCTCAGGAAAGACAGGGAGAACTCCAGTACATTCATCTGAAGGGGCCTTTCCCAGAACTTCATACCAGTCACAGTATCCAGCAGAAGCCGGATACTGAGATAGGTTGTCAGGCCATAAAGACCGGGAAAAATATATTTGCGGAAACTATTCATCAATATTGATTTGTCAGGATGCCGGTTGTAAGATCCTTTTCTCCTGTATGTCGGGCTGGTTCTTTCCGGTAGCCCTGCTCTCCCTGGGTTTCATGCCAAAAAGGAACCGGCTGATGCTGTAAGGCCTGATCAGCAGGTGATAGATACCCATAGAGATGAACAGTGTGGTCAGTACGATGAAGACATATTTAGTACCGATCGTGTCTGAAGTCTTTACGACATAGAATGCCAGTATGACGATCACTGTCTGATGCAAGATATAAAAAGGATAGACAGCCTGATTAAGATAATTTAGTGAAACATGCTGCCTGTTGAGGTATTTTTTACCATAACCGATGGCAGTGAACACCCATCCCCATGCACAGATCACGTGTAGTGACAGAAAAGCATAGGTACGCGGATCGCTTTTCCAGTTTGCCAACGTATCCCAGGGCAGCACATCATTCCAGCGGAAATAGTTGATAGTCAGAATGGACAGGAATGCCATCAGAAAAGCGAACCGCCGGTTCCTTTCCAGGCTGTCCATCAATGCCGGCTGTGCGACACAAAAGAATCCGGGCAACAGGAAGCACATCCAATAGAAGAAATAGCAACCATCATGCACCAGGTCGTTTGTCTCGGGATAACGGAGCGACAGGGAGGTGTAAATAATAATAGCGGGCAGGGCCAGCAGGTAAACGCGTTTTCCCCGGGCCAGCCAGGCCAATCCTTCGCGGAAACGTCTGGCTTTGGGAGACATGACCCAGACGAACAAAGGCGCGCAGATAATGTCATATATCAGGAGGTACACGACAAACCAGAGATGGTGCCAGCTGATATCCCCCTTAGGGTAAGGCCCTGAAGTGAACATCCTGCTATAGAACTGCCAGAAATTACCTTTGAAACCCTGTTCTACCCGCTCGAGGTAGACCTGTGGAGGTACGATGATGAGTATTGCCAGCAAAACCGGTATCAGCAATCTTCTGATCCGCATACTTACGAAGCGTTTTCCAGACCTGTTTTGCAGCATAAAGTAGCTGACAGTGCCAGAGATAAAGAAAAGCAATGGCATACGGAACAGGTGCATAAAAAATACCAGTTCCAGAAAGATGTTACTGGTTTCTTTATTACGGATATGCCAGTCGAGTTCTGCACCGAAAGGCATGGCTGAATGAAAGATCAGTACACCAGCGATAGCGAGGATACGTAACCAGTCCAGGTATGCCTGTCTTGGGGCGGTCATGGTTTGCATAGCAGGGAGTTTTATGCTAAAGTAGCCCTGCCGGCAGGAGTGTTACAATTTCTTTGACATCCGGCACTTTATACCGGGTGAACAGCACTATTTCTGACCAATAGCGGGGTCAACTCTCCAGAAGATATAGATATCGTCATTTCCCCTCCTATCTGAGCTGAAATAGCCTTTATTTTGACCAGCCTCTATCAGGACCCCGAAGTCATTCTTAGGACTGTTAAAAGGGGCGCCTTCATTCCGCGGCGGCGCCAGTGCCCTGTAGGCGGTATCCAGCCCCACGCTGAAAATATCCAGTCCGCCGAGTCCGGGCCATTTATCTGAGGAGAAATACAAGCGTCCGGACGGGTCGATGTAGGGAAACATTTCGTTCCCGCCCGTATTCACCAGCGGACCAGCATTGATGGGCAGTCCCCATTTATCCCCTGATTTACGACAGTAGTAAATATCCTTGCCTCCGGCACCACCTGGCATATCAGATGTGAAAAAGAGCACTTGTCCGTTGGGATGGAGGGCAGGCTGACCGACATTATAATCCTTGCTGTTATAGGGGAATTCAGGCTGCAGGACCCAGTCACCATACTTCATGGCATAGGTTTGTAATCGCAGGCGGCTGACATTACCGGCGCCTTTGGACGGTTCGTTATAAGTGACAATGATACTGTCCCACAGCCGGCTAAAGGTAACAGGGCCTTCGTGGTAACGTTTGTTGAGCTTTGTATTGAAGGGAGCGATCATCTCCCGTGACAACTGATTGGGCACGGCGACGAACGTTGCCTGCGGATTGGCAGATACCTTTTTGCTGTCCCAGCTGGATGTAGTACGGCTGTCAACATTACGGAGGTCTTTGGAAGCGTAAGTCAGGACCTGTTCAAGTTCTTTAGTCCGCAGGCTGGCGTCTTTTACCCTGGCGGTATCGACAGCCCGGTACAGGGTTAAAAAATCACCGCCGGTCCAGGCGTTTGTTTCCCTAAACACTTTATTTCGTGGACGGTCAGAGACAAACACCAATCCCGCGCCGTAGGTTACGGGAGAAAAATCAGCATATCCACTATTGATATTAAGCAAGGCAATACGCCAGTTGAGCGAGTCGGCGAGCAGGGTGTTCAGTCCGCTTTCATACAGGCCGATGGTACTTTCCAGCTGCGGATCAGGCTTGACAGCGGCCACCCATTTATACTGGGCAACCGCCTCCTGATAGCGGCCTTCCATTGCCAGCAACTGACCATACCGGTAACGGCGGGGAGTATCCGTTGCATTGACAGTAAGTAATTTATCATACCAGGTAAGCGCCTTGTCATATTGCTGTGTCTTATCATAGCTATCGGCGAGATTTGCTATAGCCGCTGCGGGTAATGAATCCCGCTTCATAGTCTCCTGGTAATACTGAATAGCCTCGGCGTAACGCATACCATTATAGGCGCGTTCCGCACTTTTCAACTGACTAAATCCATTGGTTACAATAAAGCTGGATAATAAAACTGTCAGCAAACGTATATATCTCATGCTGTTCCTTTTTTAAAAATAGCGGGGAGACAGTATTCTGCCCTTTTCCCATCCAAATTCGTAACGTAACATGATCTCATGAGTACCCTGGTTGAATTTCACCAGTTTGGAAATAGTGTGATCATATGCATAACCCAGTCTCAGCTGATCGTTGATCTGGACCTCGGCCAGGCCGCAGATAGCGTCGCCCGTACGATAGGAGCCTCCTACAGATATGACATCCCTGATCCAGAGATTAGCGTTAATATCCCACTGTACAGGAGCCCCTCTCACTGCTTTCACCAGTGTAGACGGCTTCAGTTTGAGGTCTTCATTGATATCGAATACGTATCCGGCAATGAAAAAGAAGTGCATATACTTCTTGGCGACTACATCTGCACGGTAGTAGACAGCGTCTTTACGCAGGTAGCTCTTTACGAGATTAGGGACAGAGAATCCTGCATAAAACCTGTCGGAATTGTAATAGATCCCCGCACCGAAGCATGGCAGGATGACATTGATGTTCTGTGCAAATGCCTGGTCATCTTCATCAATGAGATCGACCTTGGTCAGATCAGCTCTGAAATTACTGATACCACCCTGCAAGCCGATGGCCAGGGAACCTTCATTTTCAAACCGGATGCGGTAGGCATATGTCCCATAGACACCGTTCGTCTGCATGATCCCGATCTTATCGTTAAAGGCCTGTAAGCCCAGTCCGACCTTGTTATCGCGGGTAGCCATGTCGAAGGAGAAGGTATATGTTTCCGGGGCACCGTCGATCCCCACCCATTGACGACGATACAGGGCAGCGGCGCTTAATACACCGCGGCTGCCTGCATAAGCAGGGTTCACTCCCATCATGTTAAACATATACTGGGAATACATGGCATCCTGTTGGGCGCTGACATCAGCAGCACCCAGGATGAACAACGTTATTACGGAAAGTAGTTTTTTCATAACTAACGTATTACTGTGATATAATTAACAAACCGTTCGGAGTCATTCACGATGACAATTACATAGTAAGTACCATCCGGAATATTTTCTCCGAAGTGCAGGCCGGTGTTACAACGGCCATCCCACTCGTTATTGTAGTTCACATTCTTATAGACAACGTTACCCCAACGGTTGTATACTTCCAGGCTAATCTTATCATTACCGGCATTACCGATCACGAACCGGTCGTTCTTGCCGTCACCATTTGGAGAGAAGCCCTGTGGTATGCGGATTTTAGTCGGATTGAGAACTACCGGTGTCACTTCATTTTCAGAAGGATCCGCATTACCATCCGGATCAGCATTGAGGCCATTAGTGGAAACGTCAGTCACTCCGGTGTTGGTGGCAGCGGACGTTGCATTCACGGTGGCGCTGTTGTTAAAGGAACCGAACTGTTTATTCGCGTTGACATTCACACTGAACCTGATAGTATCACTTGCACCTATTGCCAGGGTACTACCGTCTCCCAGTAACGTACTGATCGTACTACCGTTGTACTGATTATTTGGTCTGAGGCCGCCGGTAGTGATCACATCACCTGTTATCTGGAAGGTAGCTGGTGACGGGAAGGTATTTTGCAGATTATCTTCTACCTGCACGTCATTCATCACTTCGTTACCCAGGTTCGTCACGACGAATGTGTAAGTGACGGTATAGTTACCATTGATTTCCAGTACAGGTTCCGCTGCTGACTTCGCGAGACCGATCACAGGTCTGTCGTTCAAACCTGATACATTAAAGATCACAATACCGGTATCACACAGACTTGGCGTACCATTATCACATACCCTGTAGATCAGGGTATCCAGACCGGAGAAGTCTCTGTTTGGAGAGTAGTTGAAGCTACCATCCGCATTCACGACGATCACACCGTGTCTGGTTGCCGTGATCAGGCTCACGGTCAGCGGATCATTTTCAGGATCACTGATCATAGCGCTTACACTACCGGCTTCAGGAGTATTGATCTCAACACGGATTGTTTCTGTCCTTGCTACCGGCGGATCATTCACTGGCAGGATAGTGATGCGTATTACAGCGGTGTCACAACGTGACGGCACACCATTGTCACATACCTGGTAGATGACACTGTCTGCACCGTTGTAGTTTGTTTCCGGTGTATAGGTGTAGCTACCGTCCGCATTCAGTGTAATAGTACCATGTGCAGGACCCGTAACAACAGCAGCAGTCAGCACATTACTTTCAGGATCACTGTCGTTGGTCAGGACATTGCCGGTTGCGGTTTCGTCCTCATTGATCGTTACCGCATCATTTACGGCTACTGGCGCTTCATTGCCAGGAACGACCGTGATCCTTATAATAGCAGTATCACATTGGTTATCGGTATCACAGATCCTGTAGACCATACTATCGAGACCTTCGTAATCCGGATTTGGCGTATAAGTGAACGTGCCATCTGCATTGAAGATCACCGTACCATTTACTGGCGGTGTTACCAGCGAAGCCGTCAGCTGATCACCATCCGGATCATAGTCATTGGTGAGTGCATTACCCTCTGTCGGAGTATCTTCCGTTACGGTCAGGTAATCGGCCTCTGCGATCGGCGCATCATAACCGGGTACGATAGTCAGTATGATCAATGCTGTATCACACATACTTGGCGTACCATTATCACATATGCGGTATACGACCGTATCCATACCATTGTAATCTTTGCCTGGCGTATAAGTGAAGCTGCCGTCCGGATTCAGTACGATCGTACCGTGCGCTGGTCCTGTTACGACACTTGCCGTCAGATCATCATCTTCGATATCACTATCGTTAGTGAGGACGTTGCCTGTCGCCGTCATGTCTTCTGTTACAGTAATAATGTCATTAACGGCTACTGGTGCGTCATTTACTGCGATGATATTAAATCTTACAACGGCTGTGTCACACAGGACTGGTGTGCCGTTATCACATATGCGGTATACGAGGCTATCAGCTCCGAAGTAGTTTGTATTTGGTGTGTAAATGAAGCTACCGTCTGCGTTCAGTACCACGGTGCCGTTTACAGGTGCTGTTACTACGCTGGCTGTCAGATTATCGCCGTCAGGATCGCTGTCGTTGGTCAGGATGTTACCGGTTGCTGGTATACCTTCCGTCACTTCGAATATGTCATCTATAGCTACTGGTTTGTCATTGACAGGCGTTACTGTCATCCGGAGGATCGCTGTGTCACACAGACTTGGCGTGCCGTTATCACATACGCGGTATACAAGGCTATCCAGACCGCTGAAGTTTGCGTTTGGAGTGTAGGTGAAGCTACCGTCTGCGTTCAGCACTACTGTTCCATTTACTGGTGCGGTTACCAGGCTGGCGCTTAATCCATCTCCTTCTGGATCCGTGTCATTGGTCAGGACGTTACCTGTGCCGATCTGGTCTTCCACTACAGTCAGGGCATCATCCATTGCTACTGGCGCATCGTTCGCTGGCGTCACTGTGATCCGCAGGATCGCTGTATCACACAGACTTGGAACACCGTTATCACATACACGATATACCAGGCTATCCAGGCCGCTGTAGTTTGCGTTTGGAGTATATGTGAAGCTACCGTCTGCGTTCAGTACTACTGTTCCATTCACTGGTCCTGTTACTAGGCTTGCAGTCAGCGCATCTCCTTCTGGATCCGTGTCATTGGTCAGGACGTTACCTGTGCCAGTCTGGTCTTCTACTACGGTTACTGCATCGCCTACTGCCACTGGCGCATCGTTTGCCGGTGTCACTGTGATCCGAAGGATCGCTGTGTCACACAGACTTGGAACACCGTTATCACATACGCGATATACCAGGCTGTCAAGGCCGCTGTAGTTTGCGTTTGGTGTATATGTGAAACTACCATCAGCGTTCAGGACTACCGTGCCATTCACTGGCGCGGTTACCAGGCTGGCTGTAAGCGCATCTCCTTCTGGATCGGTGTCATTGGTCAGGAGGTTACCTGTACCAATTTGATCTTCTACTATAGTTATTGCATCATCCACTGCGACTGGCGCATCGTTCGCTGGGGTCACTGTGATCCGAAGGATCGCTGTGTCACACAGACTTGGCGTACCGTTATCACATACGCGGTATACAAGGCTATCCAGACCGCTGAAGTTTGCGTTTGGAGTGTAGGTGAAGCTACCGTCTGCGTTCAGCACTACTGTTCCATTTACTGGTGCGGTTACCAGGCTGGCGCTTAATCCATCTCCTTCTGGATCCGGGTCATTGGTCAGGACGTTACCTGTGCCGATCTGGTCTTCCACTACAGTCAGGGCATCATCCATTGCTACTGGCGCATCGTTCGCTGGCGTCACTGTGATCCGCAGGATCGCTGTATCACACAGACTTGGAACACCGTTATCACATACGCGATATACCAGGCTATCCAGGCCGCTGTAGTTTGCGTTTGGAGTATATGTGAAGCTACCGTCTGCGTTCAGTACTACTGTTCCATTCACTGGTCCTGTTACTAGGCTTGCAGTCAGCGCATCTCCTTCTGGATCCGTGTCATTGGTCAGGACGTTACCTGTGCCAGTCTGGTCTTCTACTACGGTTACTGCATCGCCTACTGCCACTGGCGCATCGTTTGCCGGTGTCACTGTGATCCGAAGGATCGCTGTGTCACACAGACTTGGAACACCGTTATCACATACGCGATATACCAGGCTGTCAAGGCCGCTGTAGTTTGCGTTTGGTGTATATGTGAAACTACCATCAGCGTTCAGGACTACCGTTCCATTCACTGGTGCGGTTACCAGGCTTGCAGTCAGCGCATCTCCTTCTGGATCACTATCATTGGTCAGGACGTTACCTGTACCGATCTGGTCTTCCACTACGGTTACGGCATCATCCACTGCGACTGGTACATCGTTCGCTGGGGTCACGGTGATCCGAAGGATCGCTGTGTCACACAGACTTGGCGCGCCATTATCACATACGCGGTATACAAGGCTGTCAAGACCACTGTAGTTTGCACTTGGTGTGTAGGTGAAGCTACCATCTGCGTTCAGAACTACTGTTCCATTCACTGGTGCGGTTACCAGGCTTGCAGTCAGCGCATCTCCTTCTGGATCGGTATCATTGGTCAGGACGTTACCTGTACCGATCTGGTCTTCCACTACGGTTACGGCATCGTCTACTGCGACTGGCGCATCGTTCGCTGGGGTCACTGTGATCCGAAGGATCGCTGTGTCACACAGGCTTGGCGCGCCATTATCACATATGCGGTATACAAGGCTATCCAGACCACTGTAGTTTGCGTTCGGAGTGTATGTGAAGCTACCATCTGCGTTCAGCACTACTGTGCCGTTTACTGGTGCCGTTACCAGGCTTGCGCTTAATCCGTCTCCTTCTGGATCCGTGTCATTGGTCAGGACGTTACCCGTGCCGATCTGGTCTTCTACTACAGTGAGGGCATCATCCACTGCTACTGGGGCATCGTTCGCTGGGGTCACTGTGATCCGAAGGATCGCTGTGTCACACAGGCTTGGCGTACCGTTGTCACATACGCGGTATACAAGGCTGTCAAGACCGCTGTAGTTTGCATTCGGAGTGTATGTGAAGCTTCCATCAGCATTCAGCACTACTGTGCCGTTCACTGGAGCCGTTACCAGGCTTGCGCTTAATCCGTCTCCTTCTGGATCGGTGTCATTGGTCAGGACGTTACCAGTGCCAGTCTGGTCTTCCACTACAGTCAGGGCATCATCTACTGCCACTGGCGCATCGTTCGCTGGGGTTACGGTGATCCGCAGGATCGCTGTGTCACACAGACTTGGGGTGCCATTATCACATACGCGGTATACGAGGCTGTCAAGACCACTGTAGTTTGCACTTGGTGTGTAGGTGAAGCTACCATCTGCGTTCAGCACTACTGTTCCATTCACTGGTCCTGTTACCAGGCTTGCAGTCAGCGCATCTCCTTCTGGATCACTATCATTGGTCAGGACGTTACCTGCGCCAATTTGATCTTCTACTATAGTTATTGCATCATCCACTGCGACTGGTGCATCGTTCGCTGGAGTCACTGTGATCCGAAGGATTGCTGTGTCACACAGGCTTGGCGTGCCGTTATCACATACTTGATATACAAGGCTGTCAAGACCGCTGTAGTTTGCATTCGGAGTATATGTGAAACTACCATCAGCGTTCAGGACTACTGTTCCATTCAATGGTGCGGTTACTAGGCTGGCACTTAATCCGTCTCCTTCTGGATCGGCGTCATTGGTCAGGACGTTACCGGTGCCAGTCTGATCTTCCACTACAGTCAGGGCATCATCTACTGCCACTGGCGCATCGTTCGCTGGAGTCACTGTGATCCGCAGGATCGCTGTGTCACACAGACTTGGCGCGCCATTATCACATACGCGGTATACAAGGCTGTCAAGACCACTGTAGTTTGCACTTGGTGTGTAGGTGAAGCTACCATCTGCGTTCAGAACTACTGTTCCATTCACTGGTGCGGTTACCAGGCTTGCAGTCAGCGCATCTCCTTCTGGATCGGTATCATTGGTCAGGACGTTACCTGTACCGATCTGGTCTTCCACTACGGTTACGGCATCGTCTACTGCGACTGGCGCATCGTTCGCTGGGGTCACTGTGATCCGAAGGATCGCTGTGTCACACAGGCTTGGCGCGCCATTATCACATACGCGGTATACAAGGCTATCCAGACCACTGTAGTTTGCGTTCGGAGTGTATGTGAAGCTACCATCTGCGTTCAGCACTACTGTGCCGTTTACTGGTGCCGTTACCAGGCTTGCGCTTAATCCGTCTCCTTCTGGATCCGTGTCATTGGTCAGGACGTTACCCGTGCCGATCTGGTCTTCTACTACAGTGAGGGCATCATCCACTGCTACTGGGGCATCGTTCGCTGGGGTCACTGTGATCCGAAGGATCGCTGTGTCACACAGGCTTGGCGTACCGTTGTCACATACGCGGTATACAAGGCTGTCAAGACCGCTGTAGTTTGCATTCGGAGTGTATGTGAAGCTTCCATCAGCATTCAGCACTACTGTGCCGTTCACTGGAGCCGTTACCAGGCTTGCGCTTAATCCGTCTCCTTCTGGATCGGTGTCATTGGTCAGGACGTTACCAGTGCCAGTCTGGTCTTCCACTACAGTCAGGGCATCATCTACTGCCACTGGCGCATCGTTCGCTGGGGTTACGGTGATCCGCAGGATCGCTGTGTCACACAGACTTGGGGTGCCATTATCACATACGCGGTATACAAGGCTGTCAAGACCACTGTAGTTTGCACTTGGTGTGTAGGTGAAGCTACCATCTGCGTTCAGCACTACTGTTCCATTCACTGGTCCTGTTACCAGGCTTGCAGTCAGCGCATCTCCTTCTGGATCACTATCATTGGTCAGGACGTTACCTGCGCCAATTTGATCTTCTACTATAGTTATTGCATCATCCACTGCGACTGGTGCATCGTTCGCTGGAGTCACTGTGATCCGAAGGATTGCTGTGTCACACAGGCTTGGCGTGCCGTTATCACATACTTGATATACAAGGCTGTCCAGACCGCTGTAGTTTGCACTTGGTGTGTAGGTGAAGCTTCCATCAGCATTCAGCACTACTGTGCCGTTCACTGGAGCCGTTACCAGGCTTGCGCTTAATCCGTCTCCTTCTGGATCGGTGTCATTGGTCAGGACGTTACCAGTGCCAGTCTGGTCTTCCACTACAGTCAGGGCATCATCTACTGCCACTGGCGCATCGTTCGCTGGGGTTACGGTGATCCGCAGGATCGCTGTGTCACACAGACTTGGGGTGCCATTATCACATACGCGGTATACAAGGCTGTCAAGACCACTGTAGTTTGCACTTGGTGTGTAGGTGAAGCTACCATCTGCGTTCAGCACTACTGTTCCATTCACTGGTCCTGTTACCAGGCTTGCAGTCAGCGCATCTCCTTCTGGATCACTATCATTGGTCAGGACGTTACCTGCGCCAATTTGATCTTCTACTATAGTTATTGCATCATCCACTGCGACTGGTGCATCGTTCGCTGGAGTCACTGTGATCCGAAGGATTGCTGTGTCACACAGGCTTGGCGTGCCGTTATCACATACTTGATATACAAGGCTGTCCAGACCGCTGTAGTTTGCATTCGGTGTGTATGTGAAGCTACCATCTGCGTTCAGCACTACTGTGCCGTTTACTGGTGCCGTTACCAGGCTTGCGTTTAATCCGTCTCCTTCTGGATCCGTGTCATTGGTCAGGACGTTACCTGTGCCAGTCTGATCTTCTACTACAGTGAGGGCATCATCCATTGCGACTGGTACATCGTTCGCTGGGGTCACTGTGATCCGAAGGATCGCTGTGTCACACAGGCTTGGCGCACCATTATCACATACGCGGTATACAAGGCTGTCAAGACCACTGTAGTTTGCGTTCGGAGTGTATGTGAAGCTACCGTCAGCATTCAGCACTGCTGTGCCATTAACCGGAGCGGTAACCAGGCTGGCAGTCAGCGCATCTCCTTCTGGATCGGTGTCATTGGTCAGGACATTGCCTGTACCGATCTGGTCTTCCACTACGGTTACTGCATCATCTACTGCCACTGGCGCATCGTTTGCCGGTGTTATTGTGATCCGCAAGATCGCTGTGTCACACAGGCTTGGCGCACCATTATCACATACGCGATATATAAGGCTGTCAAGGCCGCTGTAGTTTGCGTTTGGAGTATATGTGAAATTACCATCAGCGTTCAGGACTACTGTTCCATTCACTGGTGCGGTTACTAGGCTGGCACTTAATCCGTCTCCTTCTGGATCGGCGTCATTGGTCAGGACGTTACCTGTGCCAGTCTGATCTTCCACTACAGTCAGGGCATCATCTACTGCCACTGGCGCATCGTTCGCTGGAGTCACTGTGATCCGCAGGATCGCTGTGTCACAAAGGCTTGGTGTACCGTTATCACATACGCGATATACCAGGCTGTCAAGGCCGCTGTAGTTTGCGTTTGGTGTATATGTGAAACTACCATCAGCGTTCAGGACTACCGTGCCATTCACTGGCGCGGTTACCAGGCTGGCTGTAAGCGCATCTCCTTCTGGATCGGTGTCATTGGTCAGGAGGTTACCTGTACCAATTTGATCTTCTACTATAGTTATTGCATCATCCACTGCGACTGGCGCATCGTTCGCTGGCGTCACTGTGATCCGAAGGATCGCTGTGTCACACTGGCTTGGAACACCGTTATCACATACGCGGTATACAAGACTATCCAGGCCGCTGTAGTTTGCACTTGGTGTGTAGGTGAAGCTACCATCGGCGTTCAGCACTACTGTTCCATTCACTGGTCCTCTTACCAGGCTTGCACTTAATCCGTCTCCTTCTGGATCGGCGTCATTGGTCAGGACGTTACCGGTGCCAGTCTGATCTTCTACTACAGTGAGGGCATCATCCACTGCTACTGGTGCATCGTTCGCTGGGGTTACGGTGATCCGCAGGATTGCTGTGTCACACAGGCTTGGCGTGCCGTTATCACATACTTGATATACAAGGCTGTCAAGACCACTGTAGTTTGCGTTCGGAGTGTATGTGAAGCTACCATCTGCGTTCAGGACTACTGTTCCATTCACTGGTGTTGTTACCAGGCTTGCAGTCAGCGCATCTCCTTCTGGATCGGTGTCATTAGTCAGGACGTTACCGGTGCCAGTCTGATCTTCTACTACAGTGAGGGCATCATCTACGGCTGCCGGTGCATCGTTAGCTGGGGTTACGGTGATCCGAAGGATCGCTGTGTCACACAGACTTGGAACACCATTGTCACATACTTGATAAACTAGGCTATCCAAGCCGCTGTAATTTGCGTTCGGAGTGTATGTGAAGCTACCATCAGCGTTCAGGACTACTGTTCCATTCACTGGTGCGGTTACTAGGCTGGCACTTAATACATCCCCTTCTGGATCACTATCATTGGTCAGGACATTATCTGTGCCGACCTGGTCTTCCACGACAGTCAGGGCATCATCCATTGCTACTGGCGCATCGTTCGCTGGGGTCACTGTGATCCGAAGGATCGCTGTGTCACACAGACTTGGCGTACCGTTGTCACATACGCGGTATACAAGGCTATCCAGGCCGCTGTAGTTTGCATTCGGTGTGTAGGTGAAGCTACCATCAGCGTTCAGAACTACTGTTCCATTCACTGGTGCGGTTACCAGGCTTGCAGTCAGCGCATCTCCTTCTGGATCACTATCATTGGTCAGGACGTTACCTGTGCCGATCTGGTCTTCCACGACAGTCAGGGCATCATCCACTGCTACTGGCGCATCGTTCGCTGGCGTCACTGTGATCCGCAGAATCGCTGTGTCACACAGACTTGGAACACCATTGTCACATACTTGATAAACTAGGCTATCCAAGCCGCTGTAGTTTGCGTTCGGAGTGTATGTGAAGCTACCATCAGCGTTCAGGACTACTGTTCCATTCACTGGTGCGGTTACTAGGCTGGCACTTAATACATCCCCTTCTGGATCACTATCATTGGTCAGGACATTACCTGTGCCGACCTGGTCTTCCACTACAGTCAGGGCATCATCTACTGCCACTGGCGCATCGTTCGCTGGCGTCACTGTGATCCGCAGGTTCGCTGTGTCACACAGGCTTGGCGCACCATTATCACATACGCGATATACAAGGCTGTCAAGACCACTGTAGTTTGCATTCGGAGTATATGTGAAACTACCATCTGCGTTCAGCACTACTGTGCCATTCACTGGTGCGGTAACCAGGCTTGCAGTCAGCGCATCTCCTTCTGGATCCGTGTCATTGGTCAGGACGTTAACTGTGCCGATCTGGTCTTCCACTACAGTCAGGGCATCATCCACTGCTACTGGCGCATCGTTCGCTGGTGTTACAGTGATCCGAAGGATCGCTGTGTCACAAAGGCTTGGCGTACCGTTGTCACATACGCGGTATACAAGGCTATCCAGGCCGCTGTAGTTTGCATTCGGAGTGTATGTGAAGCTACCGTCTGCGTTCAGCACTACTGTTCCATTTACTGGTGCGGTTACCAGGCTGGCGCTTAATCCATCTCCTTCTGGATCCGTGTCATTGGTCAGGACGTTACCTGTGCCAATTTGATCTTCTACTACAGTTACGGCATCGCCTACTGCTACTGGCGCATCGTTTGCCGGAGCCACTGTGATCCGAAGGATCGCTGTGTCACAAAGGCTTGGCGCGCCATTATCACATACGCGGTATACAAGGCTATCCAGACCGCTGTAGTTTGCATTCGGTGTGTAGGTGAAGCTACCATCTGCGTTCAGGACTACTGTGCCATTAACTGGAGCCGTTACCAGGCTTGCGATTAATCCGTCTCCTTCTGGATCCGTGTCATTTGTCAGGACGTTACCGGTGCCGATCTGGTCTTCTACTACGGTTACGGCATCATCTATTGCTACTGGTGCATCGTTTGCTGGTGTTACGGTGATCCGAAGGATCGCTGTGTCACACAGGCTTGGCGCACCATTATCACATACGCGATATACAAGGCTGTCAAGACCACTGTAGTTTGCATTCGGAGTATATGTGAAACTACCATCTGCGTTCAGCACTACTGTGCCATTCACTGGTGCGGTAACCAGGCTTGCAGTCAGCGCATCTCCTTCTGGATCCGTGTCATTGGTCAGGACGTTAACTGTGCCGATCTGGTCTTCCACGACAGTCAGGGCATCATCCACTGCTACTGGCGCATCGTTCGCTGGCATCACTGTGATCCGAAGGATCGCTGTGTCACACAGGCTTGGCGTACCGTTGTCACATACGCGGTATACAAGGCTATCCAGACCGCTGTAGTTTGCATTCGGAGTGTAGGTGAAGCTACCGTCTGCGTTCAGCACTACTGTTCCATTTACTGGTGCGGTTACCAGGCTGGCGCTTAATCCATCTCCTTCTGGATCCGTGTCATTGGTCAGGACGTTACCTGTGCCAGTCTGGTCTTCTACTACAGTTACGGCATCGTCTACTGCTACTGGCGCATCGTTTGCCGGAGCCACTGTGATCCGAAGGATCGCTGTGTCACACAGGCTTGGAACACCGTTATCACATACTTGATATACAAGACTATCCAGGCCGCTGTAGTTTGCATTTGGTGTGTAGGTGAAGCTACCGTCTGCGTTCAATACTACTGTTCCATTCACTGGTCCTGTTACTAGGCTTGCAGTCAGCGCATCTCCTTCTGGATCGGTATCGTTGGTCAGGACGTTACCTGTGCCGATCTGGTCTTCCACTACAGTTATTGCATCATCCACTGCTACTGGCGCATCGTTAGCTGGAGTCACTGTGATCCGAAGGATCGCTGTGTCACACAGACTTGGGGTGCCATTATCACATACTTGATATGCCAGGCTATCCAGGCCGCCGAAGTTTGCATTTGGTGTGTAGGTGAAGCTACCGTCTGCGTTCAGGACTACTGTTCCATTCACTGGTGCGGTTACCAGGCTTGCAGTCAGCGCATCTCCTTCTGGATCGGTATCGTTGGTCAGGACGTTACCTGTGCCGATCTGGTCTTCCACTACAGTTATTGCATCATCCACTGCTACTGGCGCATCGTTCGCTGGAGTCACTGTGATCCGCAGGATCGCTGTGTCACACAGGCTTGGCGCACCATTATCACATACGCGGTATACAAGGCTGTCAAGACCACTGTAGTTTGCGTTCGGAGTGTATGTGAAGCTACCGTCAGCATTCAGCACTGCTGTGCCATTAACCGGAGCGGTAACCAGGCTTGCAGTCAGCGCATCTCCTTCTGGATCCGTGTCATTGGTCAGGACGTTACCTGTGCCGATCTGGTCTTCCACGACAGTCAGGGCATCATCCACTGCTACTGGCGCATCGTTCGCTGGCGTCACTGTGATCCGCAGAATCGCTGTGTCACACAGACTTGGAACACCATTGTCACATACTTGATAAACTAGGCTATCCAAGCCGCTGTAGTTTGCGTTCGAAGTGTATGTGAAGCTACCATCAGCGTTCAGGACTACTGTTCCATTCACTGGTGCGGTTACTAGGCTGGCACTTAATACATCCCCTTCTGGATCACTATCATTGGTCAGGACATTACCTGTGCCGACCTGGTCTTCCACTACAGTCAGGGCATCATCTACTGCCACTGGCGCATCGTTCGCTGGCGTCACTGTGATCCGCAGGTTCGCTGTGTCACACAGGCTTGGCGCACCATTATCACATACGCGATATACAAGGCTGTCAAGACCACTGTAGTTTGCATTCGGAGTATATGTGAAACTACCATCTGCGGTCAGCACTACTGTGCCATTCACTGGTGCGGTAACCAGGCTTGCAGTCAGCGCATCTCCTTCTGGATCCGTGTCATTGGTCAGGACGTTAACTGTGCCGATCTGGTCTTCCACTACAGTCAGGGCATCATCCACTGCTACTGGCGCATCGTTCGCTGGCGTCACTGTGATCCGAAGGATCGCTGTGTCACACAGGCTTGGCGTACCGTTGTCACATACGCGGTATACAAGGCTATCCAGGCCGCTGTAGTTTGCATTCGGAGTGTATGTGAAGCTACCGTCTGCGTTCAGCACTACTGTTCCATTTACTGGTGCGGTTACCAGGCTGGCGCTTAATCCATCTCCTTCTGGATCACTGTCATTGGTCAGGACGTTACCTGTGCCAATTTGATCTTCTACTACAGTTACGGCATCGCCTACTGCTACTGGCGCATCGTTTGCCGGAGCCACTGTGATCCGAAGGATCGCTGTGTCACACAGGCTTGGAACACCGTTATCACATACTTGATATACAAGACTATCCAGGCCGCTGTAGTTTGCATTTGGTGTGTAGGTGAAGCTACCGTCTGCGTTCAATACTACTGTTCCATTCACTGGTGCGGTAACCAGGCTTGCAGTCAGCGCATCTCCTTCTGGATCGGTATCGTTGGTCAGGACGTTACCTGTGCCGATCTGGTCTTCCACTACAGTTATTGCATCATCCACTGCTACTGGCGCATCGTTAGCTGGAGTCACTGTGATCCGAAGGATCGCTGTGTCACACAGACTTGGGGTGCCATTATCACATACTTGATATACCAGGCTATCCAGGCCGCCGAAGTTTGCATTTGGTGTGTAGGTGAAGCTACCGTCTGCGTTCAGGACTACTGTTCCATTCACTGGTCCTGTTACTAGGCTTGCAGTCAGCGCGTCTCCTTCTGGATCGGTATCATTGGTCAGGACGTTACCTGTACCGATCTGGTCTTCCACTACGGTTACTGCATCGTCTACTGCGACTGGCGCATCGTTCGCTGGGGTCGCTGTGATCCGAAGGATCGCTGTGTCACACAGGCTTGGCGTGCCGTTATCACATACTTGATATACAAGGCTGTCCAGACCGCTGTAGTTTGCATTCGGTCGGTAGGTGAAGCTACCATCTGCGTTCAGGACTACTGTTCCATTCACTGGAGCCGTTACCAGGCTTGCAGTCAGCGCATCTCCTTCCGGATCGATGTCATTAGTCAGAACGTTACCCGTGCCAATTTGATCTTCTACTACAGTGAGGGCATCATCTACGGCTGCCGGTGCATCGTTAGCTGGGGTCACTGTGATCCGAAGGATCGCTGTGTCACAAAGGCTTGGCGTACCGTTGTCACATACGCGGTATACAAGGCTGTCAAGACCACTGTAGTTTGCACTTGGTGTGTATGTGAAGCTACCGTCTGCGTTCAGCACTACCGTGCCATTCACTGGAGCGGTTACCAAGCTTGCAGTCAGCGCATCTCCTTCTGGATCACTATCATTGGTCAGGACGTTACCTGTACCGATCTGGTCTTCCACTACGGTTACTGCATCATCTACTGCTACTGGCGCATCGTTTGCCGGTGTTATTGTGATCCGAAGGATCGCTGTGTCACATAGGCTTGGAACACCGTTATCACATACGCGGTATACAAGGCTGTCTAGGCCGCTGAAGTTTGCGTTCGGAGTATATGTGAAGCTACCGTCTGCATTCAACACTACTGTGCCATTCACTGGAGCCGTTACCAGGCTTGCGCTTAATCCGTCTCCTTCTGGATCGGTGTCATTAGTCAGGACGTTACCCGTGCCGATCTGGTCTTCTACTACGGTTACGGCATCATCTATTGCTACTGGTGCATCGTTTGCTGGTGTTACGGTGATCCGAAGGATCGCTGTGTCACACAGGCTTGGAACACCGTTATCACATACGCGGTATACAAGGCTGTCTAGGCCGCTGAAGTTTGCGTTCGGAGTGTATGTGAAACTACCGTCTGCGTTCAGCACTACAGTTCCATTCAGTGGTGCCGTTACCAGGCTTGCAGTCAGGGTATTACCCTCAACATCCGTATCGTTAGCCAGGACATTGCCTGTTGCTGGTACATCCTCTGTTACTGTTACATCATCATCTACCGCTACTGGTGCGTCGTTCACCGCATTTACTGTGAATCTTACTACACCGCTATCACACAGGCTTGGTACACCATTATCACATACCTGATAAACAAGGCTATCCAGGCCATTGAAGTTCGCATTCGGTGTGTATGTGAAACTACCATCAGCGTTCAGCACTACCGTTCCATTTACTGGTGCCGTTACCAATGAAGCAGTCAGGGTATTACCCTCAACATCCGTATCGTTAGTCAGGACATTACCAGTCGCTGGTACATCCTCTATTACAGTCACATTATCGTCTACCGCTACTGGGGCGTCATTCACCGCACTCACAGTAAATCTTACTACACCACTATCACACAGGCTTGGTGTGCCATTATCACATACCTGGTAAACCAGGCTATCCAGGCCATTGAAGTTTGCGTTTGGTGTATATGTGAAGCTACCATCAGCGTTCAGCACTACAGTTCCATTTACTGGTGCCGTTACCAATGAAGCTGTCAGGGCATTACCCTCAACATCCGTATCATTAGTCAGGACATTACTAGTCGCTGGTACATCCTCTATTACAGTCACATTATCGTCTACCGCTACTGGGGCATCATTTACCGCATTTACAGTGAATCTTACTACACCACTATCACACAGGCTTGGTACTCCATTATCACATACCTGGTAAACCAGGCTATCCAGGCCATTGAAGTTCCCATTCGGTGTATAGGTGAAGCTACCATCGGCGTTCAATATTACTGTTCCGTTGACTGGCGCCGTTACCAATGAAGCTGTCAGGGCATTCCCCTCAACATCCGTATCATTAGTCAGGACATTGCCTGTTGCTGCTACATCCTCTGTTACTGTTACATCATCATCTACCGCTACTGGGGCATCATTTACCGCATTTACAGTGAATCTTACTACCCCGCTGTCACACAGACTTGGTGTGCCATTATCACATACCTGGTAAACAAGGCTATCCAGGCCATTGAAATTTCCATTCGGTGTATATGTGAAGCTACCATCAGCGTTCAGCACTACCGTACCATTTACTGGTGCCGTTACCAATGACGCAGTCAGGGTATTACCCTCAACATCCGTATCATTAGTCAGGACATTACTAGTCGCTGGTACATCCTCTGTTACTGTCACATTATCATCTACCGCTACTGGGGCGTCATTCACCGCACTCACAGTAAATCTTACTACACCACTATCACACAGGCTTGGTGTGCCATTATCACATACCTGGTAAACAAGGCTATCCAGGCCATTGAAATTTCCATTCGGTGTATAGGTGAAGCTACCATCGGCGTTCAGTACAACAGTTCCGTTCACTGGCGCCGTTACCAATGACGCAGTCAGGGTATTACCTTCAACATCCGTATCATTAGTCAGGACATTACCAGTCGCTGGTACATCCTCTGTTACTGTTACGTCATCATCTACCGCTACAGGTGCGTCATTTACCGCATTCACAGTAAATCTTACAACCCCACTGTCACACAGGCTTGATACTCCATTATCACATACCTGGTATACCAGGCTATCCAGGCCATTGAAATTTCCATTCGGTGTATATGTGAAGCTACCATCGGCGTTCAGTACAACAGTTCCGTTCACTGGCGCCGTTACCAGGTTTGCAGTTAAACTATTGCCTTCTGGGTCTGTATCATTAGTCAGCACATTACCGGTCGCTGCTACATCCTCTGTTACTGTTACATCATCATCTACCGCTACCGGCGCATCATTTACCGCATTTACTGTAAATCTTACTACCCCACTGTCACACAGACTTGGTACACCATTATCACATACCTGGTAAACCAGACTATCCAGGCCATTGAAGTTTGCGTTCGGTGTATATGTGAAGCTACCATCGGCGTTCAGTACAACAGTTCCGTTCACTGGCGCCGTTACCAGGCTTGCAGTTAAACTATTGCCTTCTGGGTCTGTATCATTAGTCAGCACATTACCGGTCGCTGCTACATCCTCTGTTACTGTTACATCATCATCTACCGCTACCGGCGCATCATTTACCGCATTTACTGTAAATCTTACTACCCCACTGTCACACAGACTTGGTACACCATTATCACATACCTGGTAAACCAGACTATCCAGGCCATTGAAGTTTGCGTTCGGTGTATATGTGAAGCTACCATCGGCGTTCAGCACTACTGTACCATTTACTGGTGCCGTTACTAATGAAGCTATCAGGGCATTACCCTCAACATCCGTATCATTATTCAGGACATTACCTGTTGCTGCTACATCCTCTGTTACTGTTACGTCATCATCTACTGCCACAGGTGCGTCATTCACCGCATTCACTGTGAATCTTACTACACCACTATCACACAGGCTTGGTGTGCCATTATCACATACCTGGTATACCAGGCTATCCAGGCCATTGAAGTTCGCATTAGGTGTATATGTGAAGCTACCATCCGCGTTCAGCACTACCGTACCATTTACTGGTACCGTTACCAATGAAGCAGTAAGGGTATTACCCTCAACATCCGTATCATTAGTCAGGACATTGCCTGTTGCTGCTACATCCTCTGTTACTGTTACTTCATCATCTACCGCTACTGGGGCATCATTCACCGCATTTACAGTGAATCTTACTACTCCACTATCACACAGGCTTGGTGTGCCATTATCACATACCTGATAAACTAGGCTATCCAGGCCATTGAAGTTTGCGTTCGGTGTATATGTGAAGCTACCATCAGCGTTCAGCACTACAGTTCCATTTACTGGTGCCGTTACCAATGAAGCTGTCAGGGCATTACCCTCAACATCCGTATCATTAGTCAGGACATTGCCTGTTGCTGCTACATCCTCTGTCACGGTTACATCATCATCTACCGCTACCGGGGTGTCATTCACTGCATTTACTGTAAATCTTACTACCCCACTGTCACACAGGCTTGGTACACCATTATCACATACCTGATAAACAAGACTATCCATGCCATTGAAGTTTGCGTTCGGTGTATATGTGAAGCTACCATCAGCGTTCAGCACTACCGTACCATTCACTGGTGCCGTTACCAATGAAGCAGTCAGGGTATTACCCTCAACATCCGTATCATTAGTCACAACATTACCGGTCGCTGCTACATCCTCTATTACTGTTACATCATCATCTACCGCTACCGGGGTGTCATTCACTGCATTTACTGTAAATCTTACTACACCACTGTCACACAGGCTTGGTGTGCCATTATCACATACCTGGTAAACAAGGCTATCCAGGCCATTGAAGTTTGCGTTCGGTGTATATGTGAAGCTACCATCGGCGTTCAGCACTACCGTACCATTCACGGGAACCGTTACCAGGCTTGCAGTTAAACTATTGCCTTCTGGGTCTGTATCATTAGTCAGCACATTACCGGTCGTTGCTACATCCTCTGTTACTGTTACATCATCATCTACTGCTACAGGTGCGTCATTCACCGCATTTACTGCGAATCTTACTACCGCGCTGTCACACAGACTTGGTACACCATTATCACATACCTGGTAAACAAGGCTATCCAGGCCATTGAAATTCGCATTCGGTGTATATGTGAAACTACCATCAGCGTTCAATACTACAGTACCATTCACGGGAACCGTTACCAGGCTTGCAGTTAAACTATTGCCTTCTGGGTCTGTATCATTAGTCAGAACATTACCGGTCGCTGCTACATCCTCTGTTAATGTTACATCATCATCTACTGCTACAGGTGCGTCATTAACCGCATTTACTGTGAATCTTACTACTCCGCTGTCACACAGACTTGGTGTGCCATTATCACATACCTGGTAAACCAGACTATCCAGGCCATTGAAGTTTGCGTTTGGTGTATATGTGAAGCCACCATCAGCGTTCAGCACTACCGTACCATTTACTGGTGCCGTTACCAATGAAGCAGTCAGGGTATTACCCTCAACATCCGTATCATTAGTCAGGACATTACCAGTCGCTGGTACATCCTCTGTTACTGTCACATTATCATCTACCGCTATTGGGGCGTCATTCACCGCATTCACTGTGAATCTTACTATACCACTATCACACAGGCTTGGTGTGCCATTATCACATACCTGGTAAACCAGGCTATCCAGTCCATTGAAATTTCCATTCGGTGTATATGTGAAGCTACCGTCGGTGTTCAATATTACAGTACCATTCACGGGAACCGTTACCAATGAAGCAGTCAGGGTATTACCCTCAACATCCGTATCGTTAGTCAGGACATTGCCTGTCGCTGGTACATCCTCTGTTACAGTCACATTATCATCTACCGCTACTGGGGCGTCATTCACCGCATTTATAGTGAATCTTACTACTCCGCTGTCACACAGGCTTGGTGTGCCATTATCACATACCTGGTAAACAAGGCTATCCAAGCCATTGAAATTTCCATTCGGTGTATATGTGAAGCTACCATCAGCGTTCAGCACTACAGTTCCATTTCCTGGCGCCGTTACCAATGAAGCAGTCAGGGTATTACCCTCAACATCCGTATCGTTAGCCAGGACATTGCCTGTTGCTGGTACATCCTCTGTTACTGTTACATCATCATCTACCGCTACTGGTGCGTCGTTCACCGCATTCACTGTGAATCTTACTACACCGCTATCACACAGGCTTGGTGTGCCATTATCACATACCTGGTATACCAGGCTATCCAGGCCATTGAAATTTCCATTCGGTGTATATGTGAAGCTACCATCGGCGTTCAGTACAACAGTTCCGTTCACTGGCGCCGTTACCAGGCTTGCAGTTAAACTATTGCCTTCTGGGTCTGTATCATTAGTCAGAACATTACCGGTCGCTGCTACATCCTCTGTCACGGTCACATCATCATCTACCGCTACAGGTGCGTCATTCACCGCATTCACTGTGAATCTTACTACACCACTATCACACAGACTTGGTACACCATTATCACATACCTGGTAAACTAGGCTATCCTGACCATTGAAGTTCGCATTCGGTGTATATGTGAAGCTACCATCAGCGTTCAGCACTACCGTACCATTTACTGGTGCCGTTACCAATGATGCAGTCAGGGCATTACCCTCAACATCCGTATCATTAGTCAGGACATTGCCTGTTGCTGCTACATCCTCTGTCACGGTCACATCATCATCTACCGCTACTGGGGCGTCATTCACCGCATTCACTGTAAATCTTACTACACCGCTATCACACAGGCTTGGTACACCATTGTCACATACCTGATAAACCAAACTATCCAGGCCATTGAAGTTCGCATTAGGTGTATATGTGAAGCTACCATCGGCGTTCAGCACTACCGTACCATTTACTGGTACCGTTACCAATGAAGCAGTAAGGGTATTACCCTCAACATCCGTATCATTAGTCAGGACATTACTAGTCGCTGGTACATCCTCTATTACAGTCACATTATCGTCTACCGCTACTGGGGCATCATTTACCGCATTTACAGTGAATCTTACTACACCACTATCACACAGGCTTGGTACTCCATTATCACATACCTGGTAAACCAGGCTATCCAGGCCATTGAAGTTCCCATTCGGTGTATAGGTGAAGCTACCATCGGCGTTCAATATTACTGTTCCGTTGACTGGCGCCGTTACCAATGAAGCTGTCAGGGCATTCCCCTCAACATCCGTATCATTAGTCAGGACATTGCCTGTTGCTGCTACATCCTCTGTTACTGTTACATCATCATCTACCGCTACTGGGGCATCATTTACCGCATTTACAGTGAATCTTACTACCCCGCTGTCACACAGACTTGGTGTGCCATTATCACATACCTGGTAAACAAGGCTATCCAGGCCATTGAAATTTCCATTCGGTGTATATGTGAAGCTACCATCCGCGTTCAGCACTACAGTTCCATTCACTGGTGCTGTTACCAATGAAGCAGTGAGGGTATTACCCTCAACATCCGTATCATTAGTCAGGACATTGCCTGTTACTGGTACATCCTCTGTTACTGTTACATCATCATCTACCGCTACTGGGGCATCATTCACCGCATTCACTGTAAATCTTACTACCCCGCTATCACACAGACTTGGTGTGCCATTATCACATACCTGGTAAACCAGGCTATCCAGGCCATTGAAGTTCGCATTCGGTGTATATGTGAAGCTACCATCAGCGTTCAATACTACGGTACCATTCACTGGAACCGTTACCAGGCTTGCAGTTAAACTATTGCCTTCTGGGTCTGTATCATTAGTCAGAACATTACCGGTCGCTGCTACATCCTCTGTCACGGTCACATCATCATCTACCGCTACGGGTGCGTCATTCACCGCATTCACTGTGAATCTTACTACACCACTATCACACAGGCTTGGTGTGCCATTATCACATACCTGGTATACCAGGCTATCCAGGCCATTGAAGTTTGCGTTTGGTGTATAGGTGAAGCTACCATCAGCGTTCAGCACTACCGTACCATTTACTGGTGCCGTTACCAATGAAGCAGTCAGGG
The DNA here is from genome assembly GCF_010093065.1 of Chitinophaga agri. Lineage (NCBI taxonomy): Bacteria > Pseudomonadati > Bacteroidota > Chitinophagia > Chitinophagales > Chitinophagaceae > Chitinophaga > Chitinophaga agri. The sequence goes on from NZ_CP048113.1 coordinate 1,425,871, forward strand.
TATTACCCTCAACATCCGTATCATTAGTCAGGACATTACCAGTCGCTGGTACATCCTCTGTTACAGTCACATTATCATCTACCGCTACAGGTGCGTCATTCACCGCATTCACTGTGAATCTTACTACACCACTATCACACAGGCTTGGTACACCGTTGTCACATACCTCATAAACAAGGCTATCCAGTCCATTGAAGTTTGCGTTCGGTGTATATATGAAGCTACCATCAGCGTTCAGCACTACCGTTCCATTTACTGGTGCCGTTACTAATGAAGCTGTCAGGGCATTACCCTCAACATCCGTATCATTAGTCAGGACATTACCAGTTGCTGGTACATCCTCTGTTACTGTTACATCATCATCTACCGCTACTGGTGCGTCGTTCACCGCATTCACTGTGAATCTTACTACACCGCTATCACACAGGCTTGGTGTGCCATTATCACATACCTGATAAACTAGGCTATCCAGGCCATTGAAGTTTGCGTTCGGTGTATATGTGAAGCTACCATCAGCGTTCAGCACTACAGTTCCATTTACTGGTGCCGTTACCAATGAAGCTGTCAGGGCATTACCCTCAACATCCGTATCATTAGTCAGGACATTGCCTGTTGCTGCTACATCCTCTGTCACGGTTACATCATCATCTACCGCTACCGGCGCGTCATTTACCGCATTCACAGTAAATCTTACTACTCCACTATCACACAGGCTTGGTGTGCCATTATCACATACCTGATATACCAGACTATCCAGGCCATTGAAATTCCCATTCGGTGTATATGTGAAGCTACCATCTGCGTTCAGCACTACCGTACCATTCACTGGTGCTGTTACCAATGACGCAGCCAGGGCATTACCTTCAACATCCGTATCATTAGTCAGGACATTGCCTGTTGCTGCTACATCCTCTGTTACTGTTACATCATCATCTACCGCTACTGGGGCATCATTCACCGCATTCACTGTGAATCTTACTACTCCACTATCACACAGGCTTGGTGTGCCATTATCACATACCTGATAAACTAGGCTATCCAGGCCATTGAAGTTTGCGTTCGGTGTATATGTGAAGCTACCATCAGCGTTCAGCACTACAGTTCCATTTACTGGTGCCGTTACCAATGAAGCTGTCAGGGCATTACCCTCAACATCCGTATCATTAGTCAGGACATTGCCTGTTGCTGCTACATCCTCTGTCACGGTTACATCATCATCTACCGCTACCGGGGTGTCATTCACTGCATTTACTGTAAATCTTACTACCCCACTGTCACACAGGCTTGGTACACCATTATCACATACCTGATAAACAAGACTATCCATGCCATTGAAGTTTGCGTTCGGTGTATATGTGAAGCTACCATCAGCGTTCAGCACTACCGTACCATTCACTGGTGCCGTTACCAATGAAGCAGTCAGGGTATTACCCTCAACATCCGTATCATTAGTCACAACATTACCGGTCGCTGCTACATCCTCTATTACTGTTACATCATCATCTACCGCTACCGGGGTGTCATTCACTGCATTTACTGTAAATCTTACTACACCACTGTCACACAGGCTTGGTGTGCCATTATCACATACCTGGTAAACAAGGCTATCCAGGCCATTGAAGTTTGCGTTCGGTGTATATGTGAAGCTACCATCGGCGTTCAGCACTACCGTACCATTCACGGGAACCGTTACCAGGCTTGCAGTTAAACTATTGCCTTCTGGGTCTGTATCATTAGTCAGAACATTACCGGTCGCTGCTACATCCTCTGTCACGGTCACATCATCATCTACCGCTACAGGTGCGTCATTCACCGCATTCACTGTGAATCTTACTACACCACTATCACACAGGCTTGGTACACCGTTGTCACATACCTCATAAACAAGGCTATCCTGACCATTGAAGTTCGCATTCGGTGTATATGTGAAGCTACCATCAGCGTTCAGCACTACCGTACCATTTACTGGTGCCGTTACCAATGATGCAGTCAGGGCATTACCCTCAACATCCGTATCATTAGTCAGGACATTGCCTGTTGCTGCTACATCCTCTGTTACTGTTACATCATCATCTACCGCTACTGGGGCATCATTTACCGCATTTACAGTGAATCTTACTACCCCGCTGTCACACAGACTTGGTGTGCCATTATCACATACCTGGTAAACAAGGCTATCCAGGCCATTGAAGTTTGCGTTCGGTGTATATGTGAAGCTACCATCGGCGTTCAGCACTACCGTACCATTCACGGGAACCGTTACCAGGCTTGCAGTTAAACTATTGCCTTCTGGGTCTGTATCATTAGTCAGAACATTACCGGTCGCTGCTACATCCTCTGTCACGGTCACATCATCATCTACCGCTACAGGTGCGTCATTCACCGCATTCACTGTGAATCTTACTACACCACTATCACACAGGCTTGGTACACCGTTGTCACATACCTCATAAACAAGGCTATCCTGACCATTGAAGTTCGCATTCGGTGTATATGTGAAGCTACCATCAGCGTTCAGCACTACCGTACCATTTACTGGTGCCGTTACCAATGATGCAGTCAGGGCATTACCCTCAACATCCGTATCATTAGTCAGGACATTGCCTGTTGCTGCTACATCCTCTGTCACGGTCACATCATCATCTACCGCTACTGGGGCGTCATTCACCGCATTCACTGTAAATCTTACTATCCCGCTATCACACAGGCTTGGTACACCATTGTCACATACCTGATAAACCAAACTATCCTGACCATTGAAGTTCGCATTCGGTGTATATGTGAAGCTACCATCAGCGTTCAGCACTACCGTACCATTTACTGGTGCCGTTACCAATGATGCAGTCAGGGCATTACCCTCAACATCCGTATCATTAGTCAGGACATTGCCTGTTGCTGCTACATCCTCTGTCACGGTCACATCATCATCTACCGCTACTGGGGCGTCATTCACCGCATTCACTGTAAATCTTACTACCCCGCTATCACACAGACTTGGTACACCATTGTCACATACCTGATAAACCAAACTATCCTGACCATTGAAGTTCGCATTCGGTGTATATGTGAAGCTACCATCCGCGTTCAGCACTACAGTTCCATTCACTGGTGCTGTTACCAATGAAGCTGTCAGGGCATTACCCTCAACATCCGTATCATTAGTCAGGACATTGCCTGTTGCTAGTACATCCTCTGTTACTGTTACTTCATCATCTACCGCTACTGGGGCGTCATTCACCGCATTCACTGTAAATCTTACTATCCCGCTATCACACAGGCTTGGTACACCATTGTCACATACCTGATAAACCAAACTATCCTGACCATTGAAGTTCGCATTCGGTGTATATGTGAAGCTACCATCCGCGTTCAGCACTACAGTTCCATTCACTGGTGCTGTTACCAATGAAGCTGTCAGGGCATTACCCTCAACATCCGTATCATTAGTCAGGACATTGCCTGTTGCTAGTACATCCTCTGTTACTGTTACATCATCATCTACTGCTATTGGGGCATCATTTACTGCATTCACTGTGAATCTTACTACTCCGCTATCACACAGGCTTGGTACACCATTGTCACATACCTGATAAACCAAACTATCCTGACCATTGAAGTTCGCATTCGGTGTATATGTGAAGCTACCATCCGCGTTCAGCACTACAGTTCCATTCACTGGTGCTGTTACCAATGAAGCAGTGAGGGTATTACCCTCAACATCCGTATCATTAGTCAGGACATTGCCTGTTACTGGTACATCCTCTGTTACTGTTACATCATCATCTACCGCTACTGGGGCATCATTCACCGCATTCACTGTAAATCTTACTACCCCGCTATCACACAGACTTGGTGTGCCATTATCACATACCTGGTAAACCAGGCTATCCAGGCCATTGAAGTTCGCATTCGGTGTATATGTGAAGCTACCATCAGCGTTCAATACTACGGTACCATTCACTGGAACCGTTACCAGGCTTGCAGTTAAACTATTGCCTTCTGGGTCTGTATCATTAGTCAGAACATTACCGGTCGCTGCTACATCCTCTGTCACGGTCACATCATCATCTACCGCTACGGGTGCGTCATTCACCGCATTCACTGTGAATCTTACTACACCACTATCACACAGGCTTGGTGTGCCATTATCACATACCTGGTATACCAGGCTATCCAGGCCATTGAAGTTTGCGTTTGGTGTATAGGTGAAGCTACCATCAGCGTTCAGCACTACCGTACCATTTACTGGTGCCGTTACCAATGAAGCAGTCAGGGTATTACCCTCAACATCCGTATCATTAGTCAGGACATTACCAGTCGCTGGTACATCCTCTGTTACAGTCACATTATCATCTACCGCTACAGGTGCGTCATTCACCGCATTCACTGTGAATCTTACTACACCACTATCACACAGGCTTGGTACACCGTTGTCACATACCTCATAAACAAGGCTATCCAGTCCATTGAAGTTTGCGTTCGGTGTATATATGAAGCTACCATCAGCGTTCAGCACTACCGTTCCATTTACTGGTGCCGTTACTAATGAAGCTGTCAGGGCATTACCCTCAACATCCGTATCATTAGTCAGGACATTACCAGTTGCTGGTACATCCTCTGTTACTGTTACATCATCATCTACCGCTACTGGTGCGTCGTTCACCGCATTCACTGTGAATCTTACTACACCGCTATCACACAGGCTTGGTGTGCCATTATCACATACCTGGTAAACAAGGCTATCCAGGCCATTGAAGTTTGCGTTCGGTGTATAGGTGAAGCTACCATCTGCGTTCAGTACTACTGTTCCATTTACTGGTGCCGTTACCAATGAAGCTGTCAGGGCATTACCCTCAACATCCGTATCATTAGTCAGGACATTACCAGTTGCTGGTACATCCTCTGTTACTGTTACATTATCGTCTACCGCTACAGGGGCGTCGTTTACCGGCGTCACAATAAAGGAGAGTAATGCCGTATCGCACGCTCCCGACGGATCACAGGCACTATACACAGCGCCGTCCGGACCATTATAGCCCGGATTCGGTGTATAGGTAAACGTTCCGTTTGCATTGAATACAAGCGTACCATTCGTTGTCGTAGATATCAACGTAGCTGTCAGTGGATCTCCATCAGGATCGGTATCGTTATCCAACACATTACCTGTCATCAGACTATCTTCCGGCATTGCATAGACGTTGTCCAATGCCACAGGCGCATCATTCACACTATTCACTAAAATGGTCACCAGGGCAGTATCACATAACCCTCCCGGATCACAGGCCCGGTAAATGAATGTATCGATACCATTATATCCCGGATCTGGTACATATGTAAACGACCTGTCACTGTTCAGCGTCACACGGCCATGCGCGGCAGGTGTTTGGATTGCTACAGAAAGTGGATCTCCATCTACGTCACTGTCATTAATCAACAGACCTGGCGCTGCCACGCTGAGGAGAATGTCCTCATCTGTCTGATAACTATCTGGCAGCGCAACCGGCGTATCGTTCACCGGAGTAATGGTCAGTCTGATATAACCTGTATCACAGGCGCCATACGGATCACACACTTCATACTGCACGCTGTCCAGACCATTAAAGTTCGGATTAGGTCTGTAAGTATAGGTTCCATCAGGATTGGTTGTGTAAGAGCCGTTCAGCGGAGTGCCAATCGGCCTGCCCTGTAAGGCATCACCGTCAGGATCGTAGTCATTTATCAATGCTACCTGGGCTGTAAATGTGATGACGGTATCCTCACGCCTTGTAAACTGATCGTCTACTGCCACCGGACGGTCATTCACCGGATTAATAATAAACAGGATCTTTGCCGTATCACAGGCACCTAATGGATCACAAACATTATATATCGCACTATCCCTTCCATTGTAATCTCTATTCGGCACATACGTGAACCCTCCATTTCGATTCAGCTGCAGCTGACCATGAAGCGCCGCTGTTACAATAGTAGACGTCAACTGATCCCCGTCAATATTAATATCATTAGACAGTACGCCTGGCGTTCCCAAGGTGATCGTACTATCTTCGTTGAAGTTGTAAATATCAATATTGCCAACCGGTGCATCATTCACCGGTAATACATTGATCGTAACAGTACCACTTGTACACTGATCAGCACCCAATGTATCACATACAAGGTAAGTAAACCGGTCAGTGCCATTGAAATCCGCATTCGGCGTATACACAAAGCTACCATCATAATTTACTATCACAGTACCATTTGCAGGCGCTGTCTCCAGTGATGTTACCAAGGGAGCGCCATCAGGATCTGTATCATTGATCAGCACTCCTGGCGCTGGTACTGTCAACTGTACATCTTCATCTGTTGTATAATTATCATTACCTGCTACAGGAGGGTCTGGTACCGCCGCTACATTAAATCTTACAATACCCGTATCACAGGAACCAGACGGATCACAAACACTGTATAGCAAACTGTCAGGACCGTTATAGTTAGCTACCGGCGTATAACTAAAGCTGCCATCCCGGTTTAACGTCAATGTACCATGAGCCGGATTTGTCAATACGCTTACTGCCAGCGGATCACCATCAACGTCTGTATCATTACCCAGCACTCCCGGCGGCGCCACCGTCAAACTACCATCCTCATCCACAGAGAACACATCATCCTGCGCTACCGGTTTATCATTTACCGGGGTCAGTTCCACTACAACTACACCTGTGTCGCAAGCTCCCGAAGGATCACACACCTGGTACTGTATGCTATCCAGACCATTAAAGTTTGCATTCGGTATATAAGTATATGTACCATCGGGATTTGCAATCACCGTGCCCTTGGTCAGCGTACCGATAGGTCGGCCGGTCAGCACATCTCCGTCCACATCTATATCATTCGCCAATATCACAGATGTGGGGAAAGTAATAACGGTATCTTCTGTCCGCAGGAAATAATCATTCACCGCTATAGGTGGATCATTAACAGGCGTTACCCTGATCACTACATTCGCCGTACCACACAAACCGCCCAGATCACATGCCCGGTAAGTAAAGGAATCCAGGCCATTGAAATTTAGATTTGGTCTGTAGTTAAATGACCCGTCGGAATTTAACGTCAGCGTACCACTTGCCGGATATTCCACAGTAGATACCAGTACATCCCCATCCGGATCAGTATCATTCTTTAACACGCCCGCGGTAGCCGGTACCTGCAGCGTTACATCTTCTGATACCTCATACGTATCCGGTAAGGCAACAGGAGGATCATTCGCCGGTGTAATATTAAGGATGATCAACCCGGTGTCACAAAGGCCCATGCCATCACATACCTCATATTGAATACTATCAAGTCCATTAAAGTTAGGCGCAGGGGTATAAGTATACGTACCATCCGGATTGGATACATAGGACCCGTTATTGAGCGTGCCAATAGGCCGGCCTGTCAGGATATCTCCATCTACATCAATGTCGTTTGCCAGGATCACGGACGGTGGGAAGGTCAAAACAGTATCCTCCGACCGGGCAAAGAAATCGTTCACGGCAATAGGTGCATCATTCACCGGTGTTACTGTAATAGTTACCTTGCCCGGCGAACAAGCTCCACTCAGGTCACAGGCATTATAAGTAAACGAATCTACACCATTGAAGTTTGGATTAGGACGGTAGATGAATGAACCGTCGGAATTTAATGTCAGCGATCCACTCGTCGGACTCACCAACGTAGACACCAGCACCTCGCCATCCGCATCAAAGTCATTGCTCAGCACTCCTGCAGCAGCCACGTTAAGCACATTGTCTTCCGCAACCGCATAATTGTCGTTGCCTGTCTGCGGCGCATCATTCACAGGATTCACCGTAATAAAGACAGTTGCAGTATCACATAGTGGGATGGTACCGTCATCACAGATCTGGTACCAGAACATATCTGTGCCGTTGAAGTTCTCACCTGGCGTGTAAGAGAAGGTTCCGTCAGCATTCAATATCAGTGTTCCGCTGGACGGACCTTCCACCAGGCTGGCTGTCAGATTATTCCCTTCCAGATCACTGTCATTTAGTAATACATTACCTGTCAGATTCACATCCTCATTCGTACTCACAGAATCATTCACTGCCACTGGGCGGTCGTTCACAGGCAGAATATTGATGAACACAATAGAGGTATCGCAGGCTCCATTCGCATCGCAGGCATTATAGATAAACTGATCTGTGCCATTGAAGTTCAGATTAGGCCTGTAAGAGAAACTACCATCGGGCCAAATGGTCACTACACCATTAGCCGGACCTGTCAACAATGCTGCATTCAACTGGGTACCTGGGTCAGGATCCGTATCATTACCCAGTACACCTGGAGGTGCTACATACAACTCTTCATCTTCATTCACCGTATAGAAATCAGGATTTGCTACCGGTGGATCATTTTCATCGCCCACATTGAAGTAAATACGAGCGGTATCACAAGCGCCTGATGGATCACATACACGATAAAGCGCGGAGTCAAGTCCGGTGGAATCCAGCGTTGGGGTATAGGTAAATGTACCGTTACTATTGAAGGTAATAGTACCTCTGGCTGGTTGTGTGATCAGTGTAAAGGTCAGCGGATCGCCATCTGCATCATTATCATTCTGCGAAACATCGCCATTAATAACCACATCCTCATCACCATTTAAGATGTCATTCCTCGCGATAACCGTATCGTTTACCGGAGTGATAGTAATATAAGCCGTGTCAGCCACGCAACTACCCGCCGGATCACATACATTATAAGTAAAGAAGTCTGTACCATTATAGTCAAGCCGCGGCGTGTATACAAAACTACCATCAGCTGCAAGTATCACATTACCGTTTGCCGGCGCCTGTAACAACGTAGCTGTCAATACATCACCGTCCACATCGGTGTCATTCGCGAGCACACCATTGGCTACACCGACGTTCAGCAGGACATCTTCCGGTGTGGTATAGGTCTCGGAAGACGTTACTGGCGCATCATTTACCGGTACTACTACCACCCTCACCACCGCTGTATCACATGTACCCTGGTTGTCACATACCCTGTAAGTAAATGAATCCAGCCCCCGGTAATCAGCATTCGGTGTATATGTAAAACTACCATTAGCATTGATACTCACTGTACCATTGGCCGGACTAAGCACAGCGCCTGTTATTGTTAACGGATCTCCATCCGGATCTGTATCATTGAACAATATACCCGGAGCGGCTACTGTCAATGGTACATCTTCAGAAGTAGTATAGTTATCATCAGTGCCTACCGGCGCATCGTTATCATTTGTAATAGTCAACCTTACTACGGCCGTATCACAAGCCGCCGGTACATTATTATCACAGACATTATATACGAACAGGTCTGTACCTGTGTAATCTCTGGCTGGTGTATACGTGAAACTGCCATTTGGATTGATGGTGACCGTACCATGAGCGGGTTGCCTGAATATACCAGTCACCCGCAGCGGATTACCATCCACATCTGTATCATTGGCCAGCACTCCCGGAGTTGCGATCGTCAGCGGCACATCTTCCTCCAGTGTATAGGTATCATCTACCCCATCCGGTGCATCGTTCACCGGTGTTACATTGATCGTAACGGAACCCGTATCACAAAGGCTTGGCGTACCATTATCACAGGCCAGATAAGTGAATGTCACTATTCCGTTGAAATTCGTCGCTGGTGTGTATACGAATCCACCATTGGGATTCAATACCAGGTTGCCACTGGCCGGACCGGTCAGCAAACTTGCCGTAAGCGTATTTCCATCCTTATCGCTATCGTTGAATAGTACACCGCTGGCTGCAACGGTCAGCGTATTATCTTCTGCCACCGTGTATACATCATTCACCACTGTCGGCGTATCATTCACGGGCGCAATAGTGATCACCGCCAGCGCGGTATCGCACAATCCGCTACCGTCACAGGCTCTGTAAGTAAAGCTGTCCAAACCATTAAAATCCCGGTTTGGCGTATACACGAACCCACCATTACTATTCAGTGTCAGTGTACCATTCAGCGGATTACGCAGCACACTGGAGGTCAGCGCATCTCCGTCCAAATCTGTATCATTGCCCAATACGCCTGGCGCGGTGATGGTCAGCGTTGTTTCTTCATTGGTCGCATAGTTATCATCTGTCGCAACAGGCGCATCATTCACCGGTAGCACAGTCAGCACTACACTACCCGTATCACAGGCGCCTGATGGATCACACGCACGGTAATAGAACGTATCCGCGCCATTGAAATTAGGTGCAGGTGTATAGGTAAAGCTACCATTAGAATTCAATACCAGTGTTCCATGTGCAGGTAGTGTTACCACGGAAGCTGTCAGCGGATCTCCATCAGGATCATTATCATTAAACAATATCCCCGGTGCGCCTACGGTGAGCGTGACGTCCTCTGTTGCTGTATAACTGATATCACCTGTAACAGGCGCATCATTCACTGCTGAGATATTAATAGTAACAGTGCCGGTATCACAACCTCCTTTACCATCACATACGCGATATGTATAAGTATCTGTACCATTATAATTAGCTTTCGGTATATAGGTAAAGCTACCATTAGGGTTGATTGCCACGGTACCATTCACTGGTCCTGCCAGCAGTGTAACTGTCAATGGATCACCATCAACATCTGTGTCATTTGCCAACAGACCCGGAGCAGCAACTGTCAGTGGCGCGTCTTCCGAAGCGTTATATGTATCATCTCCGGCGACAGGGGCATCATTCTCAGCCGCTACGGTTATTGTAGCAGTGGCAGTATCACACAACTGAGGTGTGCCATTGTCACATACGCTGAATGTGAAGACATCTGTACCATTATAATTTGCATTTGGTGTATAAGTGAAGCTACCATTTGGATTAACTGCAATGGTACCATTGGATGGTTGCGTAACAATTGCTGCGGTCAGCGTACCTCCTTCCCTGTCGCGGCTGGCCCCCAGGAGACCCGGAGGATTAATGCTCAATGGAATGTCCTCTCTCGCTGAGAAGCTTACATCTCCTGCATCAGGGGCATCATTTACAGCATTAATGGTCAGCGTAACCGTGCCGGTATCACAGGCGCCATTGCCATCACATGCTTTGTAGGTAAATACGTCCGTACCATTGTAATCAGGAGCCGGTGTATAGATAAAGCTACCATCACCATTAACAGTGACAGTACCATGTGCCGGATTGGTGACCAGCGATGCAGTCAGTGTGTTACCATCTGCATCGGTATCATTGGCCAGCAGACCTGGTGCTGAGATATTCAGCGGTGTATCTTCATTCAGGGCATAATCGTCGTTCACTACTACGGGCGTATCATTTACCGGCCTTACGGTGATCGTTACAAGGGCGGTATCGCACAGCTGCGGCGTACCATTGTCACACGCCCGGTAAATAAAGCTTACTACTCCGTTAAAATCCGGCGCTGGTGTATAGATCAGACGGCCATTCGGATTCAGCGTGACAGTACCACTCGCGGGTGTAGTAACGATACTTACTGTCAGCGGATCACCGTCTGCATCTGTATCATTGCTCAGCACACCCGGCACGACCACATCCACTACCTTATCTTCATCAGTTACATAGGCGTCGTCATTCGCCACAGGCGCGTCGTTCACAGCGTTCACTGTAATGGTCGCCGTCGCATTGCTACACTCACCACTTGCATCACAGGCGGAATATGCAAATGAAACGACACCATTAAAGTTAGCTACAGGTACATAACGGAAGGAACCGTTCGGGTTCAGTGTCAGTGTACCACTAGCGGGTGGTGTTAAGAGTGTGGCGCTCAGGACATCATTATCCGCATCGGTATCATTGGACAATACCCCACTCGCTGGCACGTCCAACGGCGTGTCTTCGTTGACACTATAGCTGTCATTCACAGCCACCGGTGCGTCATTGTCGTTACCTACTTCCAGTCTCACCGTAGCTGTATCACAAAGGCCGCCGCCATCACAGACACGGTAGGTAAAGGTAGCGATACCATTATAGTTGACCGGTGGTGTATAGGTAAGCGAACCATTACCGTTCAATACCAGTGTACCTGCGGTCACCGAAGTAATCAGTACGGCTGTCAGCTGATCTCCATCGGGATCACTGTCATTGCCCAGGACACCCGGTGCCGGGATGGTGATGGTCATGTCCTCAACGAGGTTAATATCATCATCGACGGCCACTGGCGCATCATTCACTGGTGTGATCGTAACAGAGACAGTAGCGGTATTAGAAAGTGTACCCAGATTATCTCTTACAGTATAACTGAAGACATCATTACCATTATAATTAAGATTCGGCGTATAGGTTACCACGCCATTCGCGGCTACACTCAGGGTACCATGTGCAGGCTGGTTCACGATGGTTACGCTGGCCGGATTGATGGTACCATCCGCATCTGTATCATTACTTAATATACTTATATTGACTGCCACGTCCTCATTTGTAGTCACCACATCATTCGTAGCCACAGGTGCCGCATTGATAATGATCAGCACATCATCTGTACTTGGTGCACAGGGAGGATTGGTGATGGTCCAGCGGAAAGTATAGATACCTGCTGTCAGTCCGGTAACACTGGTCGTGTTGGAAGACGGGTTGACAATAGTCGCCGTATTCGGACCGGATACCTGTGTCCAGCTACCCGTGCCGGTTGCAGGGACGTTTGCGGACAGTGTTGCAGATGTCGCATTTAATGGTCCCTGGTCGGGGCCTGCGTTCGCTGCCGTTGTTGTACCATTTACGGTGACCTGTATCACATTGCTTACGCTGGAAGCGCAACCATCAGAAGTAATTGTTCTTCTGTACTGGGTGGTTTGTGTCAATGGTGCCGGGGCCGTATAATTCTGTGTATTGCTGGTTCCTGGCGCAACAGTGAAACTACCACCACCCACACTTACTTCCCACTGATAGGTGAATACCCCATTACCACCTGCCGGTGTACTACCAGTAAGTGTGGCTGGTGTAGAGCCACTACAGATTGTCTGTGCAGCAGCAATTGTATTATTAGACAATGCAGGATTAACAGTGACAGTGATCACATTCGAATTAATATCCGCGCAGGTAGCCGAACGGGTGATCCTGCGGAAATAGGTGGTCTGCGAGAGAGATGGTGCATCATAGGTCACGGCAGTCGCTCCGCTGATATCGGTAAAGCCGGTAGTCGTGCCGGTCAAAGAACTCTGCCATTGGTAGGTGTAGGTTCCATTACCACCAGTCGGTGCGGTGGTTTGTGTAAAGGCAGCAGGATCACCGCTTGCGCAGAAGGTCTGGTTACCAGCTACGACACCCGGTGTCAGTGATGCATTCACGGTTACGGTCAGCACATTGCTGATCGCATCAGCACAAACACCAGAACGGGCGATCCTTCTGTAATAAGTGGTCTGATTAATAACAGTCGCATCATAGGCAGCAGCTGTGGCACCGGAGATATCTGTAAATCCGCTGCCTGCACTGGTGACAGAACTCTGCCACTGATAGGTATATGTACCACTGCCGCCAGTTGGTGCCGTTGTTTGTGTAAAGGCAACCGGGTCACCGGATACGCAGAACTCCTGACTGGCGGCAATGGCGCCGGCGGTCAGGGAAGGCTGTACGGTGATGGTGACCACATTACTGGTGGATGGGGTAGAACAGGCACTGGACGTTACCTGACGACGGTAATAGGTGGTGGCACTGGCTGCAGGAGGATCATACGACTGACTGGTCGCCCCTGCTATATTCGTGTATGTAGCGTTATCAGTACTACTTTGCCACTGGTAAGTAAACGTACCGCTACCTCCCGCTGGTGCAGCACCGGTAATAACAGCTGCATCACCGGAAGAACAGAATGTTGTCGTAGCTGGTGCTGTAATGGTATTATTCGTGACAGCCGACTGTATAGTGATCGTCACCACATTACTTGCGCTGGCTGTTGTACAGGCGCCAGACGTAATGAGCCTGCGGAAATAGGTTGTGGTGGAGGTTACCGGCGGATCATAAGCCTGTGATGTCGCACCGGAGATATTGGTGTAGGTGACATTGTCTGACGACTGCTGCCATTGATAAGTATACGTCCCACTCCCCCCTGTTGGTGTCGTACCATTGATCACAGCAGGATCTCCTGCTCCGCAGAAAGTGGTCGTCGCCGGCGCAGTGATTGTATTCCCACCTAACGCGGCCTGTACGGTAACAGACACGTCACTGACACTTGGCGTACAGGTACCATTGGAGATAGTCCAGCGGAATACATAAGTACCCGTTACCAGACTGCTCACGCTTGTTGTCGGAGAACTGGTATTGGCTATCACGGCCGTTCCTGGTCCGCTCACCTGTGTCCAGGAACCGGTACCCACTGTTGGAGTATTAGCTGCCAGCGCAGTAGATGTCGCCGCACATAATGTCTGTGCGGGCCCGGCATTTGAAGCGGTAGGCGTCTGCGATACAGCAACTACATCTGTTTTAATATTATTACAACCTACACCCGAGGGCAGGGCGTCGCACTCCAACTGTGGATCAGTCGGAACAGCAGCATCCGGATTTGTCGCGTCCGGATCCGTAACGTCCTGCGGACGCATGATGGCGGATGTTACAGATAAGGAGCCTCCGGCAGGGAATGTAGAAATGGTTCCTGTGATAGTAAATGTCACTACCGAAGCATTGTTCATTGATAATGTGGCAGAATATTGTGTGGCTGTGGTTGTACCATCTGTTACCGTAGCAATACCGGAAGTAGCAGCACTGGTAACACTCACGTTTGTCAGGTTAGCCGGGAAGTTAAACTGATAAGTAGCACCCACCACGTTGTTCGGTCCATTATTTCTTACAGCAGTAGTATAGGTCACAGTCCCGCCCTGACAAAGTGTTGTTGTTGATTTATTAATGTTGACGACTTCCAGATCAGCCTCCCTTAATACGATCAATAGCGGAACAGGCACCGGAACACTTGTCAGATAAGACCAGGTATCAATACCATTTTCATTACCGAAGTCAGTACCACTATAAGCAGTGGAACCGAACCTATGACCGTTTGTTGTACTGGAAATACCGGTCGTAGCAGTACTAATCGGATTAGAAGCGGTACCGTTTACCGTCAGCTGAGAATCATCCCAATACACGACATCATTGGGAGCACCTGTACCATTAGTACGGGTAATAATAATTCCCGACGGATTATTCTCCACATCTATAAATGGAAAATGCACCTCGCCGGCAAACAGCACGACACGCGTATTATAAGTTGTCATGCCGGATAAGACTTTTGCCCCCTGCCCGTTATTACCATCCCAATACACACTGTTGTTACCAACAGTAGCACTACCGGTCAGACGGCGATCCACGGCATCTGTATACACACCATTGCCGTTGATGTCTATATCAACGGCGTAATTAGCTGCGTAGGATGAGGTGAAAGTAATATTACCCCCTGCGGGATTCGTACCCGCCACTCCGGGTGTGCCTTCCACTCCGACAAAAGATACGACTGTGGCAGTTATGACGGGGGGTGTGGTGAGTAGCCATGTAGAGCCCGACACACTATTGGCACTCGCAGGCAGGTCTGCGGCGGGTGCATTGAAGAAGATCTTGTGGGTGATATCTGTTTCTGTATCCGCAGTACGTGGATCCTTTAGTCTGAGACTGGCCAGATCATCCACGCTTTTATAGGTAGGGTCACCATCTGTGGTACGAAAGCCTTTATTGTTAGCCACAAAAGAAAAACCAAAACCCGCCTGGCCGTTATTATTAACAGTATAGATATAACCATCATTGGTCAGTACCCTGAGTATCGCGTTAAATGTTGCGTTAGCAGCACCCAGGTTGGCGGTAAAAATATTCGTATAGAGGCGACCAGGGATGAACGCCGTATTGGCACTGTTCCTAACGCTGACATCAAATGCTGCTATCATGGAAGAACTGGTCGGCTGTGTCCAGTTACCGGTAGATAATATCGCTGTTGGATTAGCAGCATTCGCTGCATTGGGTGGTACAAAATCTATTTCCCATATACCTGCCTGCCCGGCGGCAACAGTGACTATGCCTGGGTTATACCCTGTGGTGAGTGCGCCTACATTAGGTCCATTTACCTCCTGAGTACGGTTACTGATACGCCCTACTGTCGTACTCGTACCTGTCGTATACGTGGCACCGTTAGGCGCGCGCAGAATTATCGTACCATTACCAATACCCTGTGCACTGGACCCGACAAATATACGTTCACCTACATTCACGAATACCTTCACTGTTCCCGTTGTGGGGAACAGATTGTTCACACTTGTGGCAGACGCAGCGTTCAGATAAGCACGATATCCACCGCTCTGATTCAACTCCTTACTACCTTCTGCTCTCGCAGAAAAGCGCGTGACAACAACTGCTGCTAAAAGCAGACACCAGATTTTTAACCCTCTGAGAAGGTTACGACAGTAAAGTTCTACCATTCAAAATGGAATAGGTGATATATGACGTTTGATTGTTCACAACATGGAATAGTCACACTGCACGATAGATCGTACTGCACAATGCTTATGTAAGCTGTACTCTGAAGCGGAAGTGGGTTATGAAAAATAGGCTCTTACAGGATACTCCTGTTAAAAGTAAAACTCTCTGGTAAGGCGGTGGTTATGAAGAAAAGTACTTATAAAAAGAAAGAAAATTTTTTAAGGGACTGCGATAGTCGGTTACAATAACAATGACATCTTTCTTCAATAGACAATTCAAATATATGTTAAAAGAATTAAAAAATCCAAATCGGATAATTGATCTTCTATTCTCAAATAAAATAAATTATTATCATGATAAAAAACGTGCATGACAGTATGTAATGCTTTTCTTACAGCCTGAACAAGTGAAGACGTAGGTTGGTAACAGTGATAGGTAAGTTCAGCTCAAGTGCATCAGGCAGGCAGGCTAAACCGTATAGTTTCAAAAAACATCACATCCATTTCGAATGAAATTGCCGTAATTGTGTTATCAATCAATATTAATGCATCTGTACTTGAAAGGCTCCTCCTGTCAAACAGGATAGCTGTCGCGACAGAGAATTTACAAAGAAAACGTAATTTGCAGCCAAATAATTTTATGCCCGGAACTGTCCTAATAATAGATGATGAAGAGAAGCTGCGCAGCCTGATGAAAAGGATTATCGCACTGGAAGGTTTTAACGTACTCGAAGCCGGTAATATCAAAAGTGCCCAGAAAGTAATCGACAAAGAAGAAATAGACGTAATACTCTGTGATGTAAAATTGCCTGATGGCAGTGGTGTAGACTATGCCAGAACCATCAAGGAAAAACATCCATCTGTGGAGGTTATTCTCCTGACTGCCTACGGTAATATTCCCGATGGTGTACAGGCGATCAAAAACGGAGCCTTCGACTACCTCACCAAAGGCGATGATAACAACCGCATCATCCCGCTGCTCAACAGGGCTTTGGAAAAAGTGGAACTGCAGAAACGCATCGAGAAGCTGGAAAGCCAGGTCGGTAAAAAATACAGTTTTGACACTATCCTTGGTAGTTCCCGTGCAATCCGGGACGCGATAGAACAGGCCAGTAAAGTGGCTCCCGCCGACACCACGGTGCTGCTGCTGGGAGAAACCGGTACGGGAAAGGAAGTCTTCGCGCAAGCCATTCACAATCACAGCAAACGTATAGGGAAACCTTTCGTCGCGCTTAACTGTAGTGCCTTTAGCCGTGAACTGCTGGAAAGTGAATTATTTGGCTATAAAGCAGGCGCTTTTACGAACGCCAACAGGGATAAGAAAGGATTGATCGAAGAGGCCAATACGGGTACTATCTTCCTGGACGAGATCGGGGAAATGCCACTGGACCTGCAAAGTAAACTACTCCGGGTACTGGAAACCGGTGAGTTTATTAAAGTAGGTGATACCAAACCCACAAAGGTGAACGTCAGGATCATCGCAGCAACCAACAGAGATCTGAAGGCGGAGTCAGAAAAAGGCCATTTCCGTGAAGACCTCTACTACCGGTTGAATGTTTTCGCCATCACCCTCCCTCCCCTCAGGGAAAGGAAAAAGGATATCCCTTTGCTGGCGGAATTTTTCGTCGGTATCTTCTCTGCCAAAATCAATCAGCGTAAGCAGAAAATAACGCCTGCTTTCACGGAGAAACTACAACTGCATGAATGGAAAGGTAACATCCGTGAACTGAAGAACGTGCTGGAAAGAGCCGTGATCATGGCCGGCGGTCAAGACCTGTCTGTTGAACATCTGCCGCTGGACCTCCAGGTGGCCGATAAGTCTAACACTTCCCTATCCGCGTTCGATCTTGCCAGCGTAGAAAAGCTTCACATTATCAGAGTCTTGCATCACACCAAAAATAATAAGACAGAAGCTGCCCGACTCCTTAATATTGGTTTGGCGACGTTGTACAGGAAGATCGAAGAATACGGGTTGAATAATTAGGGAGTAGGAATTGATCCCAATTATCTCCCATTATAGAGCAACATCATCTATTAATTGTATTACCAAATAATAAGGGCGCTTCGACGTTGAAGCGCCCTCTTCATAAAGAAATATCAGATCCATCCTACATAACTCATCTTGGCTGCATTTCATTCCTAATTCCTAATTCCAATTTACTATGCCAGTCTGATGGTGACATCGATATTACCCCGGGTTGCCTTTGAATAGGGACATGTCTGATGTGCCATCTCCAGCAATGCTTTGGCGGTTTGTTCATCCAGCCCAGGCAGACTCACCTTCAGCCTTGCCTGCAACTGGTAGCCATTATCGTTTGTACCAAGGTCTACTTCTGCATTTACAGCTGTATCCGCAGGCACCCTGATATTTAGCACCTGTCCTGCCTTACCGATCGCTCCTATAAAACAGGCTGACCATCCTGCGGCAAACAATTGTTCAGGGTTCGTGCCGCTGCCAGGAAAACCCGGAGGTGTTAGTGTAATATCCAGTTTTCCATCATCACTACGGGATTCTCCGTTCCTTCCGCCAGTAGTCATTGTTTTGCCAGTATATAGCACTTTCTCAACTGGTACGATACCTTCTACTGCTACATGTTTGTTTTCCATCTTTTTGACATTTATGTTTTATGCTATTATAGATTGTTATAAATTATGTGGTTAATTATTTCGTATGAAAACCAACCTTTGCTGCCGCACTGATATGCCCGTTGTTACTGTTCTGTAAAAAGCCTACCAGCTCCCAGCCTTCGGGATTGAAATCAGCCGGCAGATCAAGTGTTACGTCACTATTACTATCTGCTTTTACAGGGATTTCTTTCAGTACCCTTACGATCTGTACGTGAGACAGTTTTCGGCCTGAATTCTCCCCTGCTCTCACATTACTTTCACCATGTTTCTGAACAAGCGTCAGCACCAGGTTTGTATTCTTTTTGAGATTGGTTTCCTGGTGACTGATACGTAAATGATTCCCATCTTTTACACTTTGCAAAGTGAGGACGGCAGCAGGTGTTTTATTAAGTGCTGCTGCGATACCACCTATCACCGAGCTTTCGTCAGAACCAATGCATTCGGTATCTCCGTTGATGATCAGTTGTGGTGTATAAACAGAAGAGAGACTCATCCAGGAAGCATAGGTTCCCTGTCTGTCAGAATATGCGTGGTCGCTGAATGTATCTTTCCAGCCCAAACGATCCCAGTAGTCTACATGATAAGCCAGGATATAAATATTTTCATTCTCGTTACCTTTTTCTATTCTGCCAACTAAATCATCCGCTGCCGGGCAACTGGAACAACCCTCTGACGTAAAAAGTTCCACCACAGCAAATCCTTTACTCTCCGTTGTCTGCATATGCTTAATCGCTTTGTCATTCTGCATGTTGCAAAAGGCGACCATACCGACACACATTGCGATAAGTCCTGCGCTGATAAAAAACAAGCCCATTGATCTCATAATTGATGCTTTTAATGCTGTTAGTTGTATGATTGATTTACAATACAAATGGACACCAAAAGCCAGAGAAAGAGAAGTGCGAAGAGTCAAGTCGGGCAAATCACCCCTTGAACCGGACAACTGACGCGATGAAAATTACCTACCCCAATTACATACCCCAAATTGATAAAAGCCTCTCTCAAAATGAGAGGGTTTTATCAATGGTACAGCTATCAGTAAAAGAATACGTCAGCTTATAAATCATTACTAATAAAATAGTTACAGAAGCCAAGAGTCGGTTTACCGGGAACGGGCATGCCATTCGCCTTATTCCTGCCGTAAATCATTTTTTATGAACCAATATGAAGCCGCCGCTCAGATAGCGGATGAAATACCAGAAATACAAAAGCAAATTGTGTGTGCTCCGGTTTTTGGAAGTGCCTATCTCTCTGTAAAAGTATTGGCTAGCTACACGGCGAAGATGTTACAGCAGCATCAGCTGCGTCAGGTGCAACGTTGTATGCTGCTGGCGGAGAAGATCTACAACCGTGGTAACCAGCTGGTGAAGACGGCGATCGAGAATGTTTTCATTTTCTCCTTCTCAAGCTTCAGAATGTCCTGCACCCATCAGGAATGGCTGGAAATACAGCGTGTAATGCCCGCTGTACTCTTTTCGCTCTACATCCAGCAGGTATTAAAACCTGGCGTATAACTTATAACCGTCAATAAAACACATTCATATGCCTACCGCAATTTACCTGCTCATTATGCTGGTATGTTTTTATCTCTTCTACAAAACACTCGATTTCTTTGAAAATATATAACTGACTAGCCATGATGACATTACTGCTGATAATATCCATCCTAGTATTTATTTACCTGGTGTATGTTCTCCTTAAACCTGAAAAATTCTGATATCAAACCGTTTTAATCAATGAAAAGCGAAATAATAGGTATCCTCTTCACCTTTATCTTAACGCTGGTGATCGCATTCCCACTCGGAAAATACATAGCAAAAGTTTTCCAGGGCGAGCGCACCATCACCGACTTCCTGCATCCTGCTGAACGCTTCATTTACCGGATCTGTGGTATTGATCCGCACCAGGAAATGAACTGGAAGCAGCACATGGCCGCCATGTTATCCATTAACCTGGTATGGCTGATATATGCCTTCTTTATCCTGTTGTTTCAGTCTCATCTCCCGCTCAATCCGGATGGTAATCCGGATATGACACCAGATCTGGCTTTCAATACTGCCATCAGTTTCCTCGTAAACTGTAACCTGCAGCACTATTCTGGTGAAACCGGTGTCACTTACCTTACACAGCTGATCGTGATCACCTTCCTGCAGTTCGTATCTGCTGCCACAGGCGTAGCCGCTGTAGCGGTATTGTTCCGGGCTTTTGCAGAAAAGACGACCGAGAAACTGGGTAACTTCTTCGTATTCTTCACCAAAACGATCACCCGTATATTGCTGCCGCTGAGTATTGTCATGGCAATTATCCTGGCATTCAACGGCACGCCCGCCAGCTTCGACGGTAAAGACAGCATCGTTACCCTTCAGGGCGATTCTGTACAGGTTTCCAGAGGTCCCGCTGCAGGTATGATCGCTATCAAACACCTTGGTACAAATGGTGGTGGATGGTTCGGCACTAACTCCACACATCCACTGGAGAACCCGAATTACCTGACCAACATCGTTGAGATCACTGCACAGGTCATCCTGCCAATGGCACTCGTTTTTGCATTCGGTTGCTTCATCCGCAGACGAAAACTGGGTTATGTCATCTTCGGTGTGATGACAGTTGGCATGCTAACGCTCATGATCCCGAACATGCTCTCTGAAATGGGTGGGAACCCGATGCTGCATCAGCTCGGACTGAAAGACATCACTGCCATGGAAGGCAAGGAAATACGCATAGGAGTACCCGCTTCCGCTTACTGGCAGGTAATGACGACTATTATTTCCACTGGTTCTGTGAACTCCATGCATGACAGCGCTATGCCTTTATCAGGCGCTATGCAGATGCTGGGTATGATGACCAACTGCTTTTATGGTGGTAAGGGTGTAGGTTTGCTTAACTACTTTATCTTCCTGATAATCGCGGTATTTATCTCCGGACTGATGGTCGGCCGTACACCTGAATTTATGGGTCGTAAGGTAGAAGCAAGAGAAATGAAGATCGCCGCTATCATCGCGTTATTCCATCCATTCCTGGTACTGGTGGGAACAGCGCTGTCAGCTTACTTCGCAGCGCATCACCCACAACTGGCATGGTCCGTACAACCGGCTAACTGGTTCAACAATCCATCTAATCACGGCTTCTCAGAGATGCTGTATGAATATACTTCTTCCTCCGCCAATAACGGCTCCGGCTTTGAAGGTCTATCAGACAACAATGTCTTCTGGAATATCACCACCGGTATTGTCATGATACTGGGTCGTTTTATTCCTATCATAGGACCAGTAGCGATTGCTGGCATACTGGCCAGGAAGAAATATATCCCTGAGTCCGCGGGTACTTTGCAGACAGACACGACCACCTTCGGTATCATGACCTATGCAGTGATCATGATCATCGCAGCACTGGCATTCTTCCCTGCATTGACCCTGGGACCAATCGCAGAGTATTTCACGAAGTACCAGGTCTTCTAGTTATAACACTATTGAGATTGAAAATGCGTATCCTATGCAAACCTTGTTTCGCAAAACTTTGAATTAATATGTCTGAGAATAATCATAAAACTAAACTTTTCGAACCCGCTCTTGTCAGCGGCGCCCTGAAGCAGGCTTTGGTGAAACTGTCACCTAAAGTAATGTTTCGCAACCCGGTAATGTTTACCGTGGAAATCGGCACTGCTATCATGCTGGCAGTGACTATATACACTGCCCTTACCGGCGATACCAGACAGGGTTCATTTGGCTATAACCTGGCCGTGTTCATCATCCTGCTGCTTACCTTGCTGTTCGCCAACTTTGCAGAAGCGATCGCTGAAGCACGTGGTAAGGCGCAGGCTGAGAGCTTACGCAAAACCAGGGAAGAAACGCCTGCCAAGAAAGTACTGGCTGTTGGCGAAGTATATACTAATGAGATCAAAATCGTTCCATCTTCTCAATTACGCAAAGGTGATCTCTTCATTTGCGAAGCAGGTGATATGATCCCGATGGATGGTGAGATCGTCCAGGGACTGGCAACTATTGACGAATCAGCGATCACTGGTGAATCTGCTCCTGTGATCCGTGAGTCAGGCGGCGACAAATCTTCCGTAACGGGCGGCACCAAAGTACTGAGTGATAAAATCCGGGTTCGTGTTACTACTGATCCCGGAGAGAGCTTCCTTGATAAAATGATCGCACTCGTAGAAGGTGCCAGCCGTCAGAAGACACCTAACGAGATCGCACTTACGATCCTGCTCGCAAGTTTCACGCTGGTCTTCACCATCGTTTGTGTAACCTTAAAGCCTTTTGGTGATTATGCCAACACGCCTATCACCATTGCGGCGTTTGTATCACTTTTCGTGTGCTTAATACCTACAACTATCGGCGGGCTGCTCAGTGCGATCGGTATCGCGGGAATGGACCGCGCATTGAGAGCCAACGTCATTACCAAGAGTGGTAAAGCAGTAGAAACGGCAGGTGACATTGATACCCTACTGCTGGACAAAACAGGCACTATCACCATCGGTAACCGTAAAGCCACTCATTTCTGGCCGGCATATACCATAGGTAAGAAAGAGTTCTTTGAAGCATGTGCCCTGGCCTCACTGGCAGATGAAACACCGGAAGGTAAATCTATCATTGAACTGGCCACCGAAAAAGGTATTAAGGCCAGTCAGCTGAACAGTGAGAATGCCACGTTTATTGAATTCACCGCCGAGACGCGTAGTAGTGGCATCAACCTGGATGGTGTACGTATCCGTAAAGGGGCTTTCGATGCCATACGTAACATCGTTACCAGAGCGGGTCAGGTATTTCCTGCGGAGATGGAGGAGAAAGTGAAAGAGATCTCTTCGAATGGTGGTACGCCGCTAGTAGTAAGCCGTAATGAAGAAGTGATCGGTGTCATTGAACTACAGGATATTATCAAACCAGGCATCCAGGAGCGTTTCGAACGTCTGCGCAGAATGGGTGTAAAGACGGTAATGGTAACCGGTGACAACCCGCTGACCGCAAAATACATTGCTGAAAAAGCCGGTGTAGATGACTTCATTGCAGAAGCCAAACCTGAAGATAAAATGATCTACATCCGTAAGGAACAGGAAGGTGGTAAACTGGTAGCCATGATGGGTGATGGTACAAACGATGCCCCTGCACTGGCACAGGCTGATGTTGGAGTAGCAATGAACAGTGGTACCCAGGCGGCCAAGGAAGCTGGTAACATGGTGGACCTTGATAATGATCCTACCAAACTGATTGAGATCGTGGAGATCGGTAAACAGTTACTGATGACCCGCGGTACACTCACGACCTTTTCTATCGCAAACGACGTGGCAAAATACTTTGCTATTGTACCAGCCCTTTTTGTAACCGCTATTCCGGCATTGCAGGGTCTTAATATCATGCACCTTGCTTCTCCGGAGAGCGCTATTCTATCTGCCGTGATCTTTAACGCTCTCATCATACCAGCACTGATACCGCTTGCTCTGAAAGGTGTCGCGTACAAACCGATCGGTGCAAGTGCGCTGTTACGCAGAAACCTGCTGATCTATGGTTTTGGTGGTGTGATCATCCCATTCGTCGGTATTAAGATCATTGACCTCTTCCTTTCTCTTTTTATGTAAAAAATGATTTAAAAAAGAAATTATCATGAAAAAATATATCTGGCCTTCTGTTAAGCTCACTGTCTTTATGATACTCGTACTTGCTGTACTGTATCCGTCCCTGATCGCTGCCGTTTCCAAGGCAGCGCCGGGACAGGGAAAAGGAGAAACCGTGAGTGTAAACGGGAAGGTAGTTGGCTACGAAAATGTAGGACAGAAATTTACAGATGATAAATACTTCAACGGCCGCCCGTCTGCCGTAGACTACAACGCTGCCGGTTCCGCAGGTTCCAACAAAGGCGTCTCCAATGCTGATTATAAAAAAACTGTACAGGAACGCATTGATACCTTCCTGGTACACAATCCGGGTATCAAAAAAGAAGACATTCCTGCAGAACTGGTAACCGCGTCAGGTAGTGGTCTGGACCCGGACCTCTCGCCTGCAGCAGCTATGATACAGGTAAAACGTATCGCCACAATACGTAACATATCAGAAAGCAAAGTCGTAGCGCTGATATCAGATCATATCCGTGGTCCGTTACTTGGATTTGCTGGCCCTGCGAAAGTTAATGTACTTAAACTCAATATCGCACTCGATACATTAAAATAAACTCACCCGAAATGTACAACGACAGCGTCATAGTCAGAAAGGCGGTGCTCTCCGACTGTAAATATGCCGCCATGATCACGGCAGAAATGGAAGCATCCGCCAAAGCACGGGGTACCGGTATCAGCAAACGTTCCGTTACCGCTATTATGAAAAAGATAAGGGAGGGCAAGGCTGTCATTGCACTGACAGTCGGGAAGATCTGGGTTGGATTCTCTTACATAGAGAGCTGGAGCAACGGCGCATTCGTCTCCAACTCAGGAATGATCGTTAATCCGTCATTCCGCGGACAGGGAGTAGCCTCCCGTATCAAAAGGAGAATATTCCAGTTGTCACGTGAAAAATATCCGGAGGCAAAATTATTCAGCATTACAAGTGGACTGGCCATTATGCGCATGAACAGCAAGTTAGGTTTTTTACCAGTCACCTTTAATGAAATAACCCGGGACCCTGAATTCTGGAAGGGATGTAAGAGTTGTGTTAACTTTAATATCCTGCAAAAGAAGGGGTGCCAGAACTGCCTCTGTACGGCAATGCTTTACACGCCACCGGCCCTGCAAAAAGAAGAAGAAAAAGAAGGGCTGCTGCTGGCAGCTGGCCCCTACTGATCTTCTTAACTGATTGATCTCACATCTTCCGTACCCGGCTATGGAACACCTCTCATTTGAGAAGCGTTTCCCGGTCTGGACGGAAAGTGAGTTTTTGAACTTGACAGCATATGAGCGAAAGAGACAATAATGCCCAGCACTTCCTTGACCTGATCCGTCAGTCCAGGAAAGGAAAGTTTAAGATATACATCGGGATGAGCGCCGGTGTAGGTAAGACCTACCGGATGCTGCAGGAGGCCAGGACCCTGTTACGAAATGGCGTCGATATCAAGATCGCCTATATCGAAACACACAACCGTGCTGAGACGCATGCATTACTGGAAGGTCTGCCTGTCATTCCCCGCAGGGAATTATTTTACAAAGGGAAAGCACTGGAAGAGTTGGATATGCAGGCAGTACTGAACCTGCATCCGGAGGTCGTGGTCATTGATGAACTGGCACATACTAATATTGAAGGCAGTAAGAACGAGAAACGCTGGCAGGATGTGATGGAGATACTGGAGGCAGGTATAAATGTGATCAGTGCCGTTAACATACAGCATATCGACGGGTTACAGGAGGAAGTAAAACATATCACCGGGGTGGATGTGTCAGAGCGTATTCCGGACCTTGTACTGCAGCAGGCAGATGAAGTGGTGAACATTGACCTGACAGCCGATGAACTGGTCACCCGCCTGAAAGAAGGGAAGATCTATACCCCCGATAAGATAGCCGTGGCCCTGAAGAACTTCTTCCAGCCCGAAAAGATCCTCCAGCTCAGGGAACTGGCATTGAAGGAGGTCGCGACGCAGGTCGAACGTAAGATCGACTCCTCCCTCCCACGAAGTGCACAGGCCAGGAATGAACGTTTCCTTGCCTGCATCAGCAGTAATCATCTGATCGCCAAAAAAGTGATCCGCAAGACCGCCAGACTTGCCGCATACTATCAGTCCAAATGGTATGTGCTCTACGTGGAAACACCGAAAGAAGGCAGTGATAAAATAGGACTGGCACAGCAACGCCACCTGATTAACAACTTCAAACTCGCCATGGAACAGGGGGGAGAAGTCATAAAGGTAAAAAACAGTAATATTGCTAAAAGTATCATGCAGGCTGCCGATGAAAAGAAGATCACCACGATCTGCCTTGGCAAACCTCACCTTAATGTGATGGGCATGCTGCTGAATACAGCCGTTTTCTCCCAGCTGCTGGGCAAGCTGTCTGAATCGGATATTGACATTATAATTCTTTCCTGACATGCGCCTCAAGACGAAATTAAGTATAGGTATCGGATTTCTGTTTATCGCCATCCTCATATCCGGCATCCTGGGTATCTATTCCATACACCAGCTGAAAAAAGATGCGCGCCTCATTCTGGAAGACAACTACGAAACACTGGTATATGGCAATAATATGCTGGCGCTGATGGATATGACACCATTCGACTCGTCTGTCATTTCCATGTTTGAAGCAAACCTTCTCAAACAGGAGGCGAATATCACCGAACCGGGCGAAGCGGCCGCCACCGGCGCAGTGCGGGGTATCTTTGAACAGCTGAAACGTATGCCCGATAATGACTCCCTCCAGACGCTCATCCGCAGAAAAATATACCAGATCAATACAGAGAACCAGCAGGCGATTTTCAGGAAGAACAGTATGGCAGAAAGCAACGCAAGGCGCTTTAGCAATTTCATGATGGTGATCTTCGGATTCCTGTCGCTGATCGCATTTACACTGGCAGTGAACTTTCCGGGTATTATCAGTGAGCCTGTTAAGGCATTATCCGATGGTATTAAAGCAATCGTGAATAAGGACTACTCCAAACGTATCCGCATCTCCCAGCATGATGAATTTGGTGAACTGGCACAGGCATTCAATAGCATGGCCGAGAAGCTGGATGAGTATGAACATAGTAACCTGGCAAAGATCAAGTTTGAGAAGAGTCGTATTGATACTATCATCAACCAGATGAACGATGGTATTATCGGACTTGATGAGAACAGAAACCTGCTGTTCCTCAATAAAGTTGCGGAAAAGCTGCTGGGTTTACGGGAAGTAGAGATCATGGGGCAATATGCACCGGATATTGCGGTGAACAATGACCTGATGCGTAGCTTGCTGAAGACAGACAATCCCACTAAAGAACTGAAGATCTTCGCCGATCAGAAAGAGAGCTACTTCCACCTGGACATACTGAATGTCACCAATAATGAGAAGGTGATCGGTCAGGTGATCGTACTGCGTAATATCACCCCTTTCCATGAACTGAATGAAGCAAAGACCAACTTTATTGCCACGATTTCACATGAACTAAAAACACCTATAGCCTCTATCAAGATGAGTGCACAGCTGCTCACTGACGACCGTGTGGGTCACGTCAATAAAGAGCAGGAGGAACTGGTAAAAAGCATTTCAGATGATGCAAACCGGTTACTGAAGATCACAAGTGAACTGCTGAATATCAGCCAGGTGGAAACGGGACATATACAACTGAAAATAGAGCCGGTATTGCCGGATATTATAATAGACAACGCTACCAATACCGTAAGTGCACTGGCACAACAGAAGAATATCGCCATACGCATAAACAGGCATACCAATGGCCACAAGATCATGACTGATCCGGAAAAAACGGCCTGGGTGCTGACGAACTTCCTGACAAATGCGGTGAAGTATTCTACGGAAGACGCTGAGATCGAACTGACGACCCACCTCAGAGATAATAATGTGGAGTTTTCTGTAGTGGACCATGGAAGGGGCATCGAGGAGAAATACCTGTCCAGGATATTTGACCGGTATTTTAAGGTACCGGGAACACCGGAAAAGGTGGGTACCGGGTTAGGGCTATCTATTTCCAGGGAGTTTATTGAGGCACAGGGTGGAAAAATCTGGGTGGATAGTAAGTTGGGAGAAGGGAGTACGTTCGGGTTTAGTCTGCCGTTGTCTACTTTGGCATAAAATATTTTTCAGGGATGGTAAATCGTTCTTTTCTCTACAGCAACATTTTATTCATAGTACCTAAGTGTTGATACAAAGGGTCCTCCTTTCCGGAAAGGAAAATATACTCTTTTCTTTGTCAAAGGTCAGGTTGGCCGCTTCTATTCCAAGAGCATCCAGGAACGCAGTAACACACGCAAACATAACGGTGAGATGGTCTGTATCCGTTGATCACTTTGGGAATAAAATACTATTCGCTGCGCAGACTTTTCACAGGGCTGATCAACGCGGCCCTGATCACTTCAAAACTCACGGTAAACAACGTGATAACTATCACCAGTAATCCGGCAGCCGCAAATACCACCCAGCTGATCGTCATCCGATAGGCAAATCCATTCAGCCAAGAACGCATGATCAACCAGGCGATCGGCGCTGCGAGTATCAGCGCTAACAGTACGAGTCTAAGGAAATCAGCTGTCAGTAAACGGGTGATACTGAATACGGAGGCCCCCAATGCTTTACGAACTCCTATTTCCTTTACCCTGCTTTCAGCCATAAAAGCGGATAGTCCGAGCAGACCGAGACAGGAGATAAAAATAGCGAGTGCGGCAAACATCCCTGCCATCATTTTCATACGTTCCTCCCCATCGAATTTCATTGCATATTCCTGATCAACGAACTGATAAGTAAAAGGATAGCCAGGATTGAACCGTTTAAATATCGCTTCTGTTTTCTGTAGACTCGCCGTCAATGTCTGCGCATCATTCAGTCTGATATGCATGGTATTGAACCAGCTACCTGGCCCCTGTATCACAACGGGCGGCACTTTCTCGTAAGAAGAACCCACGACATAATCCTTTACCACTCCCACGACATGCCAGGGTTTGCCATCTGTCGTCTCACGCAGCACCTGCCCTACCGGATCTTTGAAGCCCATTGTCTTTACAGCCGTTTCATTGAGCAACACGGCGAAACTATCCGTGGGATAGCGTTGTATGTCGATATCCCGCCCGGCTAATAAGGTTAGTCCAACAGTACGTACCAGCCCTTCGTCTGCACTGTAAAGCGCTATTGTTTCATCAAATCCGGCTGGTTTACCTTCCCAGGTAAGTCCCCAGGTATTAGCTGCACGCTGGGTAATGAGAGACATTGTTTTTGTTACAGACGTGGCCACACCTGAACCAAGCAGCTCCTGCCGGATTGCGCTGTAGTTATGCTGAATATCTCCGGTAAAGTCAATATTGATAAGCCGCTGCATCTGATATCCCCTTTCTCTTTCCTGTGCATACACAATTTGGTTACGGATAACAATAGTAGATATGATCAGGATAATGGCAATGGTAAACTGCATTACTACAAGTGCTTTTCTGGGGGAGAAAGCGCCCTCCCTTCGCTTAAAACCACCTTTCAGTACGCTCACCGGCTGGAATGCAGAAAGGTAAAAAGCAGGATAACAACCAGCCAGCATGCCTGTCAGCAGGATAAAAATACCTGCACTGCTCCAGAACATCAAACTATTATACGGAATGGACAGCTGACTATTGATCAGCACATTGAAGTAAGGCAGGGCACACTGCAAAATGAGCATTGCAATACAGCCGGCGATGAAGGCCGTGAGTAACGCTTCCGTCATAAACTGCACAAATACCAGAGACTTACCTGCACCAGCTACTTTCCTGATACCGACTTCTCTCGCCCGCCGTTCACTTCTGGCAGTACTGAGATTGACAAAATTGATACAGGCAATGAGTAGGATGAGCGTCGCTACTATAGCGAACAAGCGTACGACAGTGATACGTCCGCCAACAGGTTGCCCATTTTCAAAGTTGGCATACAGGTGCCATTTCTCCAGTGGAAAAAGGAAATATGTCCATATATCGTTCCTGCCTGCGTAACGCCTGCCCATGTCTTTCATTCTCTCACCAAAGGCAGGCACATTCACATCTGGGTTCAGCAGCACAAAAGTGGAGACGTTATTGCTCAACCAGCTGTCATTATCTCGTCCGGCCCGTTTCATATAGCTCCAGGGTAAGAGGTAGTCAAAGTTAAAACGGGTATTGGACGGCAGATCTTTCAGAACGGCCGCTACGCGGAAATAATCGGCAGAGTCGATCTTTACGATCTTATTGAGTGCAGGTTCACCATCGAATAGTTTGGCCGCCAGCCGTTCTGTGATCACGATGTCATTTACACCATTCAGGAGTGAACGCTGGCTTCCCTGTCGCAAAGGAAAACTGAACATACCCAGGAACTCATGGTCAGTCATCGCTCCTTTGATGCCAGCAAACTGTTGATCGCCTGCAGACAACACCAGACTGCTGACTTCCGCAAACCGGGTGCTGGCTGAAACCTCGGGATAGTCTTTTTTCAGGGCAGGTGCCAATGGCTGTCCAGTCTGGTTAATGGGTGTAAGCTTCTGATCAATCTGCGCCAAACCATACACTTCATATAGTCTGTCCCTGTTGACATGGAACTGATCAAAACTGATCTCATTCCATACCCAGAGAAATACGAGTGCAGCACCCGCCATACCTACGGCCAGACCGGATATATTAATAACAGAAAATCTCTTTGTGCGTAATAGACTGCGCCAGGCAGTTCTTACATAGTTGATGAGCATAGATAGTTTGCCTTATAATAGCATAAAAGGTCTGCCAATGGCTATGCCAAAATACGAAGGGAATGTTTAGCACCTGCTTATCTATTATAAATAAAGACATGTGTTCAGTTTCATGGCTTTACCTGTCCGTTTTAGGACAAGGAGTGCACATATGAAAAATCCCGGATCACTTTCGTCATCCGGGAATATCGAACTATAACAAAACACCAGTTATTTCAGGGTCGCCACATCCAGTTTAGGCGCATCCTTTACCTTTTCAGCCATTTCCGCTGGCAGATAAGGTCTTCCACCGGTAGCAGCTACACAGGTCCCCGTGAACACTGCCGTGGTCATTACCTTTCCATTCAGCACGATCGCCTGTTTGAAGTGCAGTCTTGGCTGTCCGGCAGCATCACCAAACAGTCCACAGGTGACAGTGAACTCGTCATCCTTTTTCAGCGAGCGTAAGAATTTCAGCGTATACTGAGACAACACCATATGTACTCCTTTGGCAGCTTCTTCTGCGAAATCAAATCCCAGTACTTCCTTAATATAATCATGTCTGCACCATTCCATATAAAAAGGATAGTACAATCCGTCCATGATTCCCTGTACGTCAATATGTTCTTCTTTTACTTTATAGATTTTTGAATATTCCATAAGATCACTATCGTTTTTACGGGCGCAAAGATAAGTACAGAACAGCTGATTTGTACAGGTGATACATCACCGAAAAAGAGGATATCTCACAGGACCCTATCAAAATCAACAAAGTCCTTCTCAAAACGAGACGGTTTTACGGACCGGCACTAACTGCCGAAAACATACAAATAAATAGTAATCAAGCTGTTGATCAAAAACCAGTTCTCCGGGCATTCTCTTTGGCTATACCGGGCGGAATAGATCATTATAATCTTTTGTATGAAAAAGTATGTATTTACGGCTGCCTGCCTCTGTGCGAGTGCAATGGCCATGGCGCAGGAAAATGTTCAACCTGCAGCGAAAGTTCCTTTTGACGGCATGAACCTGACCTGGATCAATGGACAGAACAGGCAGTCCTCTTCTCCGTTACAACTGAAAGATAAGGACGGGGAGGTTATTCTCACTGGAACAGTACTGACAGACGCGTATTTTAACTACAACTTTGCACGTCCAAAGGACAACACGCAAACTATCTCTGCGGCTACCGGCAGGGCCAACGAATTTTCTATCAACCAGGCAAGCCTCGGTATTGAAAGCAATTACAAGAACGTGATCGGCCGTTTGTGGCTGCAGACTGGTAGTATGACGCACATCGTACAGGAAACAGATGGTGCAGTTACGAGAGGTCGTAATACGGGCACGGGCAACCTGAAATTTATCCGCGAAGCAGCTGCTGGTTACCATTTTAACTATAAATACGGTCTGAACATCGAGGCGGGTATCTTCATGAGCTATATCGGCCTGGAAAGCTATGTGCTGCAGGAAAACTGGAGCTACCAGCGTAGCATGGTCTGTGAGTTCACTCCTTTCTATTTTCAGGGTGCAAGGGTACAGTTCTATCCGACCAAAAAGTATAAAGTTGAACTGTGGTTGCTGAATGGCTGGCAGACCTACAACAGCTGGAGCAAAAACATCGGGTTCGGTAACTCTAACTACTACCGTCCTTCTGAGAACGTTCAGCTGGTCGCTAACTTCTACTATGGTAATGATACCCATGTAGCAGGCTCAAATACGCTTTCAAAAGTGCGCCGCTTCCATCATGATAACAGTATCGTAGCACGTTATTTTAAGAACCCGGCCTCCAAAGGTATTTCACAGGCTGCGTTCAGTCTGAACAGCCACTATGGATTCCAGTCAGGTGATGGTATAAAGGCAAAAGACAACTACATGACCGGTACGTCACTGACTAACCGCGTATGGTTTAATAAAAACAAACTGGCGTTGACCCTGAGAGGTGACTTTGTTACCAACCCAGGTGGCTATCTGGCATTCGTTCCAGCTGCACCAAGTGCACAGCCGAATGCTTACGATAAAGCGATCGCCTCCGGTAAAGATCTCAAAATGGGACAACTCAGTGCCACGTTTGATATAATGCCCAATGACCTCGTAACATTCCGTTTCGAATTTGCACACAGGAACGCCAACGTTCCTTACTTCGCAGGTAGCGGTGGTACAACTTCACAGACGGGTTTCACTTCCGATCCGGTAGATCCAACATGGTTACCCGACCTGGTTAAAAGCGAAAACCGCCTTATCTGGGCTGTAAACTTCAGATTGTAATACATAGCGTTTGCTGTTCTTAAGTGTTAGTTAAACGGCCGGGGTACTTTCTACTTCGGCCTTCTTTTTTTCAAAAGACCAAAAATGGCTATATTGATGTCTTTAACCTGTCGCGCATAAAAACAACATCAGGTTCCATAATATTCACTACAGAATAGACCATTTAAGTTTATTTGTCTTTTTATCTTTAACATATGCAGCATCATTTAAAAATCACCACATTGTTCCTCGATATAGGCGGCGTGCTATTGAGCAATGGATGGGACCGTGCCGCCAGAAGAGAAGCAGCAGCGAAGTTCGCACTTGACCTCCCCGAACTGGAAGAACGTCATCACCTGACGTTTGATACCTACGAAGAAGGCAAGCTGACGTTAGATGAGTACCTGAAAAGAACCGTCTTTTACGAACACAGGACTTTCACCGAGGAGGAATTTAAAGCGTTTATGTACTCGCGTACCACGCCTATCCCCGAAATGATCGAACTGGTATGTAAGATTAAAGAAAAATACGGTGTTAAGATTGCCATCGTGAATAATGAAGGGCGGGAACTCAATGAATACCGCATCCGCACCTTCGGTATCAATAAATTTGTAGACTTCTTTATCTCCTCCTGCTTCGTCCATTTCAGGAAGCCGGATGCGGATATCTGGAAAATAGCACTGGATATCGCCCTGGTAAACCCGGAGGAGGTACTGTATATAGACGACAGAGCAATGTTTGTTGCTGTGGCGGAAGGACTGGGCATCAATGGTCTTCAGCACGTGACGTACGAAGCAACAAAAGCTAATCTCGAGAAATTTGGGTTTGTCGTAGCGTAACTAAGATCTGCAGACACCTATCTGAACCGATAAGGTGTATAAAAAAGCATGAAGCAGGCATGGAGGATAACCATGATCACTTCATGCTTTTTTACATGTATGGTAATTATTATACCGTCGTATTCCTGTTCCTGTACTCGGAGGGTGACATCCCCATCAGCTTCGAAAACATTCGCGAGAAATAATACTGATCCTCCACTCCCAGTCTGAGAGCTATCTCTTTCACGGTAGCCTTTGAGAATAACAGATGCTGACAGGACTTCTGTATTTTCAAATGATTAAAATATTCTATCGGTGAATAGCCGGTCTTTTCCCTGAACACGGCTGAAAAATGAGATACAGATAATTCCGCGTAACCGGCAAACTCCTGTAAAGTGATCACCCTATCCAGCTTCTCCTGCATCATACTGATAGTACGCCCGATCACATCCTGCCGTTGCTCCTCACCCGCATGGTTAAACTTCTCTTCATACAGTAATGACGATAGGAAATGATTGAACGTCATGTTGACGTATCGCAGGTTGTCACCACCATACCCTTTTTGCAGGTTGATGCATATGTCTTCAAATAAGCGTATACGCGTTTCGTTATACGTCAGATGCAGGCAGTTGTTCTTCGTACGCTGCAAGATCAGTTCTACGACATATGCCGAGATCTCGCCTTTGAAATGTGTCCAGTATATTGTCCATGGTTCGTGTTCATCAGACATATATTTATGCGGTGTATTCGCCGGTATGATCACAAACTGGGAAGGCCCTATATCTGTCCGCTTTTTGTCTATCTCCACCCAGCCTTTTCCTTCTATACAATATATAATGATATGCTGGCTGACGCCGGCAGGTCTTTTGACATAGTGAAACCGCGCCTTGGGATAATACCCGATATCGGTAATATACAGCTGACGGGTGATAGGGTCCCGCGTCAGGAAATCCGCCGAAATCTTCCTCGGCACCACGATCAGTTGCTGCCCTTCAAACCCCTCCCGCTTCTTTAATACCTTTTCCTTCATATACATGGATATATCACCCAAGATACAAAAACCAGAAAATAATCCATCATATTCATAAGAAACCCCATTTCTCCTCTTCGTCCTAAAAACGAAATTTGACTTCATAAAATCACCATAATTCCACAGTCATCAGCAACAGGCATCACGTTCTGTACAGGTACAATCACAATTACTATCACCATTACAAACACTGGCAAATTCAGGTTATGAAAAGATCTTTATCCCTGCTTCTACTACTGCTTACCTTCCACACATGGGTAGTGGCACAAAACAAACCGCTCGGGGGGAAAGTGGTGGATGCCGCCTCTGGTAAGCCACTGCCTTTCGTCACTATCACCGGCAACGGCAAAGGCACGTCCATGAAGACGGACGCCGATGGCGGATTCACACTTCCTGCAACCAAAGCCACGCTTAGCTTTCGTTATGTAGGATATAAGACTCAAACGATCACCGTCAGTCCGGGAGAGACGTCCCTGCTCGTCAAACTGGAATCAGACATCTCCGGACTAGACGAAGTAGTGGTAATAGGATACGGACAACAAAAAAAGAAAGACATCACCAGCGCGGTGTCCAGTCTCTCCGGGAAAGAGATTTCGGAACTGCCGGCTACTTCTATTAACAGTGCATTACAGGCAAGAGTGCCTGGTGTACAGATCACCAGCGCAGGTTATCAGCCAGGTGCAGGTACCACTATTAAGATCCGGGGGATCAATAGCATCATGCAGGGAGATGGCCCGATCTATGTTGTCGATGGTGTGATCCTCACCGGCGATATACGTGAGATCAACCCATATGACATCGAATCTGTAGATGTGTTAAAAGACGCTTCTGCTGCAGCTATATATGGCGCCAGAGCCGCTTCCGGCGTAGTCATCATCACCACAAAAAAAGCCAGGACGGGAAGAGCGTCTGTTGACTACAACGGCTATTACGGCGTTCAGAAAATCGTTAAGACCTACGACTTCATTGATGGTGCCCAGTATGGATACCTGCGCAGGCTGGCATGGGCTGACGAAGATCCCAATGCCTGGCCGATGAACAATCCGGAGACCGACAGGAAGATCTTCAGTGCGGTAGAACTCAAAAGTCTGGCTGAAGGCAAGACCTACAACTGGCCGGATGCCATCACTCATGCAGCACAACAGCAAAGTCATACGCTGAGTATCTCCAATGGTATTGGCAAGAATAAGGTCTATCTCAGTGGCAACTATCTCAACCAGGATGGCATCATCAGGGGGTCAAATATGAAACGTTATAGTCTGAAAGCGAACATTGAATCAGCTGTAACAGATAAACTGTCTATCGGACTAAATACCAACTTCTCTCATATCGGTACTGACATTGTCAGCAACGAGGCCTACTATGGCGCAGTTACCATGAGCCCATTGCGTCCTATCTATGATTCTGCCGGTAATCCACTGATAGAAATTGACCCCAGTACAGGTAATCTGACAGCCAATAATCCGCTGACACTGACCAAAGACGCCGTTAACCACCGTGTAGACGACAGAATGATCGGTAACATTTACCTGGATTATAAGCTCTTCCCTGGGTTGAGCTTCCGCTCGAACCTGGGTGCTGATATTTACAAAAACCAGCAATTTGAATACTATCCCAGAACGACCAGCGACGGTTACCTGTTAAAAGGGCTTGCCAAGGTACAGAACTTCGGGTTCAGGGACTGGTTGTGGGAGAATACCTTTACCTATGACTATAATCCTTCTGAGGATCATTCACTGAACCTCCTGTCTGGCTTCACCTTCCAGAAAAGAAGACAGGAATGGAACTTTGAACAGGCTTCAGGCTTTCCAACAGATGAACTGAGTTATAAGAACATGAGCCTCGCCAACAGAAGAGACTATATACTGAGTGACTATTTTAACTGGTCAACCAGCTCACTGCTGGGAAGGGCCATCTATAAATACAAGCAACGCTATATCCTGAACTTCACTGCCCGTTATGACGGGTCATCGCGCTTTGGTGCACAGAACCGTCATGGATTCTTTCCTTCAGTCAGTGGTGCATGGAGACTCATAGATGAACCCTTTCTTGGCGTGAAATTCAAATCACGGGTCAACGATGCCAAGATCAGGATGAGTTATGGTGTGATCGGCAATCAGGATATTTCCTATGATAAGATCTACTCCCGCATGAATGCTGCCAGTTATCCATTCAATGGTAATACGCAGTCCACCGGCTACCAGATAGGCAGTGCCAAAGGCAATGATGCGCTAAAATGGGAAAGTCAGCATCAGTTCAATACAGGCTTTGATGTAGCCGTACTAAACTCACGCGTACAGCTTTCTTTCGATTACTATAACAAAAACATTAAAAACCTGCTGTTACAAAGAGGACTCGCGCCTTCACAGGGATTCGATACGATGATGATCAACGTAGCGTCCATGAATACAAAGGGCATTGATATTGGCATTAAACTCGCGCCTGTTAAGACGCCCAACTTCGACTGGCAGATAGATCTGAACTGGTCAAGATACCGTTCGAAAGTCACATCGCTGCTGCCAGGCAGGGACTCCCTCAGTCCTTATCTGAAAGTAGGAGAAGCACCGAACAGCCTGATCGTAGATTATGTGTTTGACGGGATCTACAATAAAGGCGATGACTTCTCACTGAACCCTACAGGAAAACCGGGGGATGTACGTATAAAAGACCTGAACAACGACGGTATCATCAACCAGTATGACCGTGCTATTGTAGGACGTACTACGCCCAAAGCCTGGGGAGGTATCTGGAACTACTTCCGGTATAAAAGAGTGTCGCTGACAGTATTCGCCAGCTATATGTACGGGCATAATATCTATAACAAGGCGTACATGGACTATGTATATTCCGATGGCCGCCGGGTGATCCTGAAAGACGGACTGAATTACTGGACACCGGAGAACCCGGGAGCAAATTTGCCAAGACCCAATGCCTTCGGCAGTTCTACAAGAACACTACCACAGGGTTCTTCCAGCTTTGCAGTGCAGAAAGGAGACTTCCTCCGCATCAGGAATATCACCCTGGCGTACGACCTCTCTCCTACCCTGCTGGCAAAGCTAAAGATCAGATCACTGGGCATCTATGGCCAGGTAATGGAACCATTCCTCTTCACAGGATATAAAGGTACTGATCCTGAGATCGGTGTGGGTATGGGTTCGTATGATATCTATCCCCGCTTCTCTACTTATCTGTTCGGTTTAAAAATGGGGCTGTAATTTCTAAAAATAACACACATGCAAACGCATCGCTATATACTGTTATTCATTACGCTAACGGGCATACTGTTCAGCGGTTGTGAAAAACAACTTGACATCAAACCAGAAGTATTTATTTCTCCGGAAGAACTATACAAGGATGAAGCGGGTGTAATAGCCGGCATCACAGGCATCTACCGGCAACTGCTTGTATTGAAAAGATCGGACTATGCCGTGGTGGGCATGGTGGGAACAGATGAAGCCAAAATGACCATTTTCGTACCAACCTGGGGGCCCTACTGGCAGGGATTCGCGGCGGTGAATAACTATTCCAATCTGTTAACAGCACAGAATGATGTAGTACAGGGCTTCTGGACCGTCTCTTACAAAGGCATCAACAATGCGAATGTGGCTATCAAATACATTCAGAAGGCGCCAGTCAGCGAAGAACTGAAGTCGCGTACGATTGCAGAAGCACGTTTTCTCCGGGCACTGTTCTACTTCTACCTGGTACAGCTGTATGATGGTGTGCCCATGCCAACAGAAGCTGATAACCCGGAAGCGGACAAAGAAGGCTACCCACGCCGTACGGCGGAGGAAGTATATCAGCTGGTGATCACAGATCTGCAGTTTGCCGCCGACCACCTGAACAGCAAAGGCACTAACGGACCCGACGCTGGCCGCGCCACCAAAGAAGCGGCCACCGCGCTGTTGGGAAAGGTATACCTGACACGTAAACAGTACGATCTTGCGAAGAGCATACTGGCGCCCCTGCTCACATCTTCAAAGACAACGCTGATGCCAGCATATGCAGATCTCTTTGTAGAAAAAAATGAGAACAATACAGAGTCACTTTTTGAAGTGCAGTTCTCCAACGAACCGGACAACACCAGCAATATGGCTAATAATACCGGCGCCTGGCAGATCAACTCTCCCGGCCTGTCGGGGGCAGGTGGACATGTCATCATTCCGACTGACTATTTCTTTAACAGCTTTGAAGACGGAGACCTGCGCAAAGACGCTACCTTCCGTACTATATTTTATGATGTGAACGGGAATGTGGTAGATTATTCCTGGTGGGCAGATGTTGGAAAACCACACGTTAAAAAATTCGACATCACCGCCGGAGTGTCTGTCAGTGGTTCACAATCTTCCAGGAACATGTACTATCTGCGTCTCGCAGATGTGATACTCATGCATGCGGAAGCAGCCAATGAAAGCAATGACATCAATACTGCCCTCGGTGAGCTGAACATCATACGGGCACGTGCAGGACTGGACAAATGGGAAAAGGCGCATGGAGGACTGCCATCACAGGACCAGCTGCGTGACGCGATCATGACTGAACGGATGCATGAACTGGGCTTTGAAGGGTGGAGATGGTTTGACCTGAAAAGGACCGGTAAACTGATAGAGACCGTGAAAGCGAATAATATAGATGCCACGCCTAACATCCAGCAGAAACACCTGTTATATCCTATTCCGGCAAAAGAATTTGAGAACAATCCGAAACTTACTCCTAAAGATCAAAACCCAGGCTATTAATTCATGAATTATTCCGGTAAAATATTACTGAGTGGCCTGCTCACCTGCCTGGGTGTAACCACCGTACAGGCGCAGCATATCAGTCAGTCACCCGATAGCGTGGTCATCGCTAATGATCATGTCCGCCTGCATGTTGATACCCGTACCGGGTATATTGATTACCGCTTCCATAACGGAGTAGTACTGCAACACACAATAGCTGGTATCGACGAATTACAGGCAGGTCATTTAACAACGGCCAGTTTTTCTAAACATCAGTGCAGTACACAACCCGTTAAGGACGCTACCGGCAATGGGACGCTGCTGACAATCATTCACAGTAACCCTGCCGGTGCATTACAACTGGAGCAACAGATCACGGTGTATGAACAAGCCCCGCACCTGCTGCTGAAAGTGCAGGCTACCAGTAATACCTTGCTTGAAACACGCCACATCTCTCCACTAAGCATTCTCCCGGAACAACAGGGTTACCTGACCATCCCGGGCAATGCGCCCCGTATACTCGATGTACCATTTGACAATGATAACTGGGTACCCGTTGTAACCCGGCAATGGCCTTCCGCAGCCGGCATGAGTTATGAGTTTACAGCTATTTATGATCAGCATACAATGGCAGGACTGGTAGCAGGTAGTATTACACATGATACCTGGAAAACGGGGTTGCAGTATAAGGCGGGTGAGACAACCGGAAGGCTCGATTCTTTCATTGTCTATGGCGGTGCGGCTACGAAAGACGAAAAGCGTCTGCCACCGGCTTACGGCGGACTGGATGGCACGCACGATCATCTGTCTCATGGCACCTTACAGGGGCGCATAATAGCATCTCCGGTGATCTTGCTCTCAGCTACCAGTGATACGAGAGAAGCGTTCCGGACTTACGGTCAGGTGAATGTGCAGATGGCGGGTAACCGTGAGTGGAAGGGGCATGCACCGTTTTACTGGAACAGCTTCGGCGTTGAGAATGTATTGGGCTACACGAAAGTCATGATGCCACCGGGCGTCATCAAAACATCGGACTTCCTCGCCACGCTGGACAACTTCAACAGGTATGCCGAGCCGGTGCTCAGCGTAGACTCTTATGACCAGTCCGTTTATACCACCTCTCTCCTGACATCGCTGTCTAAGTATGGACGAAAAAAACATCAGCAGATGGGCTTTTACTTTATCCCGTTTGCAGTATGGACCTGGAAGAATACCGTCGAAACGCAGCAGTTGTCGGGTACACCGACCCCGCTCAGTGAAGTGGTGCTGCGCGATAATAACAGACAGCCCATCATGTATAAAGAAGGTGACTGGGCGGCTTATGCCATTGACCCGTCTCACCCGGCAACAAGAGCTTCCATTATACAACAGTTACTGAAAGCCAAAGCTATTCATGCCACCTTCCTGAAGATCGACTTTCTGACGGCAGGAGCACTCGAATCCAGCACACGCTATAACAGGAACATCCGGACGGGCATGCAGGCTTATAATGAAGGCATGAAAATGCTACGTTCACTTGTTGATTCCATCCTGGGACCGGACATCTTTATTACGATGGCCATCTCGCCGATCTTCCCGCATCAGTATGCACATACCCGCTTTATCTCTACAGATGTTTACTCACACCTGAGAGATGATCAGCCGGGGTTTCCTCATTATGGTAGTACAGCTGCCTCGCTGGCAACAGGTTCACACCTTACCTGGATGCAGGGTACGCTGTGGCCGTTTACAAATCTGGATGTGGTCGTAATGAAGAATTTCCAGCAGAACCCGGATCTTAGCGAGCAGGAAATCAAAGTCCGCCTATATGCCATGATGGTAATGGGGAGTATACTGGGTGATGGTTCTGACTTCCGGCAAAAAGTAGCCGCTGACAGGGCAAGGCAATACCTGAATAACCCGGCATTGTGCGCTTATTTCAGTCAGCCGGTAGCCTTCACACCTGTAAAGACCTCCGACGGTGACACACAGGACCAGCAGTTGACCTTTTATCGTAAAGGAGATACCACCCTACTGGCCATGTTCAATTTCGTAAAAGACACCACCTTTGAAAGCCGTTGGCAAACAGCAGGTCTCACCGGCACACACGATTATGAGATCAGGGACTTTATGAGTAATGCCCTGTTGGGAGAGGTCCGTAAAGATCAGGTATCCTTTACGCTCAGCGTACCGGCCCGCGACGCATTACTGGTGAAGCTGGTACCGCGCGATTAATCATGCATACAAACAAAAGAACGACAATATGGAAGTGACAGTCCGGATCGAAAAAGTATCCATTCCGACTTACAAGACAGGCACACCGGAGAAACATCCTATGTTCCTTGAGAAGAGAGTTTATCAGGGCAGCAGTGGGGTTGTCTATCCTCATCCCGTTATTGAGCAGATCGCAGACGAGAAAAGCATGCAGGAGTACAATGCAGTTTTCCTGGAGAATGACTTCCTGCAGATCATGATACTACCAGAACTCGGCGGACGTATCCAGCGGGCCTACGACAAGATCAGGCAACGGGATTTCGTGTATTACAACCAGGTCATCAAACCGGCACTCGTCGGACTGGCCGGCCCCTGGATATCGGGCGGTATTGAATTTAACTGGCCACAGCACCATCGTCCCAGCACCTTCCAGCCGGTGGATTATGCCGTGGAAGAGCATACTGATGGCAGTAAAACGGTTTGGGTCAATGAAGTGGAACTGATGTTTCGTACAAAAGGCATGGCCGGCTTTACGCTCTATCCTGACAGAGCCTATCTGGAGATCAGGGGGAAATTGTTCAATCGTACGCTGTTCCCGCAAACCTTCCTATGGTGGGCGAATCCGGCGGTAAAAGTGAATGAACACTATCAGTCAGTATTCCCACCAGATGTATATGCCGTATTCGATCACGGGAAACGCGACGTATCGGACTTCCCGATCGCTACTGGTACTTATTATAAAGTAGACTATGCACCAGGCACAGACATCTCCCGTTATCATACGATCCCTGTGCCGACGTCCTACATGGCCATCCGTTCTGAATATGATTTCATGGGCTGCTATGAGCACGATACACAGGCCGGTATGCTGCATGTGGCAGACCACCATGTATCACCGGGCAAGAAACAATGGACATGGGGCAATGGTGATTTCGGTTACGCGTGGGACAGGAACCTGACCGATGAAGATGGCCCCTATATTGAGCTGATGACAGGTATGTTCACAGACAATCAGCCTGACTTCTCCTGGTTACAGCCGAATGAAGGCAAAACCTTTGAACAGTATTTCATGCCTTATGCACAGATCGGTGTGGTGAAGAATGCGACGAAAGAAGCCATGCTGAATATGGAATGGGAAGGACAGCGACTGCATATTAAAGTATATGCGACTGCTTTATACAAGGATGCAGCGGTGCTGGTTTTACATAAAGACCGCGAAGTAAAAAGGTTTGCAGCTGCTTTATCTCCATATGCCCCTTTTACAACAGTTTATGATGGAGAGGGACCAATAGTGACGGAAGACTGGAAAGTGGCTGTAATCGGTTCTAATGGGCGGGAACTGGTATCCTGGCAACCAGCACCACCGGTAGCGCATGAAATACCTCCTCCCGCCACCGCAGCAAAACTGCCTAAAGACATTGAGCAGGTGGAAGACCTCTACCTGAATGGCCATCACCTGGAACAATACCGTCATGCTACTTTCAATCCGATAGACTACTACGAAGAAGGCCTAAGGAGAAGTCCGGGCGACATCCGCTGTAACAACGCTATGGGATTATTGCTATTGCGCCGCGGACAGTTCAGTCAGGCAGAACCTTACTTCAGGACAGCCATCAGGACAATGACCAGCCGCAACCCGAACCCGTATGACGGGGAAGTATATTACAATCTGGGCTGCTCACTCCTGCTTCAGGGCCAAAATGCTGCGGCTTATGATGTCTTCTTCAAAGCTACCTGGAATGACGCCTGGCAACATAGCGCTTTTCTGATGCTGGCACGTATTGCGGCCACCCATGAGAAGTGGGATGATGCACTGGCTCTTGTAAAAAAGTCACTGGTACGTAACTACCATAATCATACCGCCCGGCACCTGCAAACCATCCTTCTGCGGGAAAAAGGACTGACGGATGAAGCGATCACATTTGTGCAGGAGTCGATGGCCATTGATCCTTTTAACTATGGTTGTCTGTATGAATCCTACCTGGCTACCCAGGATAATAGCATACTGGAACGTATGCACACCCTGATGCGGGGTTCCGCTAATAACTACCTGGAACTGGCGCTGGATTACGCCTATGCCGGCCGTTATTACATAGGTATTTCCCTGCTTCAGTCGTACATTGACGTGCATGGCGTTACCTCTCCTCTGTTATATTACTACATGGGATGGCTCGCCTCCCGCCGGCAGGCTACAGAACAGGCGCTTGATTACTACCGGAAGGCATCGGAGCAATCACCGGACTACTGCTTCCCTAACAAGATCGAAGAAGTACTGATATTGCAGGATGCGTTAAAACACCTGCCTATGGATGCCAAAGCAGCCTGCTACCTGGGTAATCTTTGGTATGACAAACGGCAGTACGCCGCCGCCATAGAATG
Source organism: Chitinophaga agri (assembly GCF_010093065.1). Classification (NCBI taxonomy): domain Bacteria; kingdom Pseudomonadati; phylum Bacteroidota; class Chitinophagia; order Chitinophagales; family Chitinophagaceae; genus Chitinophaga; species Chitinophaga agri. The sequence goes on from NZ_CP048113.1 coordinate 1,470,555, forward strand.
CTGGCAGCAATCGGCCGCCCTGGACGATAGCTACCCGACCGTACACAGAAACCTGTCGCTCGCCAGTTATAATAAGCTACATGATAAAGAAGGCGCCATAACAGCCATGGAAAAAGCGTTTGCCCTGGCACCTGATGATGCGCGTATCCTCATGGAATTAGACCAGTTGTATAAGATCACCGGCAAACCATCCTCAGCGCGATTATCGCTGTTGGAGAATAATATAACACTGGTGCATATGCGGGATGATCTCTACCTGGAGAGAGTGACCCTGTATAATAACCTCGGTGAATTTGAACAGGCCCGTCAGCTATTATCACAACGGCAGTTCCATCCATGGGAAGGCGGTGAAGGTAAGGTAGTAGGACAGTTTATTCTATGTCATACCGCCCTGGCTAAACAGGCCTTACAACAGGCAGACTACACAACCGCCCTGTCTCTACTACAGGCACTGGAACGCTATCCGGATAATCTCGGAGAAGGAAAACTCTACGGAGCACAGGAAAACGACATCAATTATCTGCTGGGATGCGCCTACGCAGGCTTAGGCAACACAGAACAGGCAAACGCCTCCTTCATGGCCGCCACAGTAGGTATCAGCGAACCAGTACAAGCCATCTACTACAACGATCCCCAGCCAGACAAGATCGTGTACCAGGCATTGGCATGGCAACAGCTGGCGCAGCCGGAAAAAGCCAGACAGATCTTTGAACGTCTTATCCAGTTTGGTAAGGCACACCTGCAGGATGAGATCCGTATTGACTACTTTGCAGTGTCCCTTCCGGATATGCTGGTCTTCGACCTGGACCTTAACCTGCGCAACCGTATCCATTGCCTGTACCTGATGGGACTAGGCTACCTGGGCTTACAACAGGAGCAACAGGGACAGCAACTACTGAATGAGGTGCTGGCACTAGACGGTAATCATCAGGGAGCGACCTTTCACCCGTTCACTAAAACAATGCTATGCTGAATATAAAAAGCGGTACGCTCTCTGCCACCCTCAGCACATATCAGGAGACTGACGGAACAGCATTGCAGCAAATCACCCTTGAAAACGGTATCATCACCGTACAACTAATTAACCTGGGTGCGACCATTACTTCAATACATACACCAGACAGGACCGGCAGCAATAAAAATATTGTTGCCGGTTTCCCACATCCGCACAACTACCGGGACAACCCCGCTTACTTTGGTTCGACAGTAGGACGTTATGCCAACAGAATAGCCGGTGGCAGGCTGACCATCGGTAATATGCACTATCAGTTGCCCGTCAATAATGGGAACAATCACTTACATGGTGGTGTTGATGGATTTCATAAAAAGGCGTGGCAGGTGACTTCCTGCACAGAAAACGAAGAACAGGCTGCGGTTACCATGGAATATGTGAGCCGGACCGGCGAAGAAGGCTACCCAGGTACACTGACGGTACACGTCACATATGCATTAGACCTGCATAACCGGCTAAGCATCCTGTATATGGCATATACCGACCAGGCAACAGTGGTGAGTCTGACTAATCATTCATACTTTAATCTTACAGGGTTCGAGCAACCGCTGGTAACTGATCATCTGCTACGTATAAATGCCACTGCCTACACTGAAAAGAACGACAACAATACGCCTACCGGGCAGATATTACCGGTAGCAGGCACACCGCTTGATTTCACCAGTTTCACACCCTTAGGTACAAACATCGATCTGCTAACTGCCGACGGGGGCTTTGATCATAATTACGTACTTGATCATGCCAGCTCCCCTTCAGGAAATCCAGCAACGCCTGCCGCAGAACTGGAAGACCCGTCAAGCGGACGATTCGTTCAGGTTTTCACCGATCAGCCGGGCTTACAGCTATACAGTGCTAACTACTGGGATGGCAGTCTGACAGGTGCACATGGCCGGGCCTATCTCAGGCACGGCGCGGTGGCACTGGAAACACAGGCATTTCCTGACAGTCCGAATCAACCGCATTTTCCAAATACCATCCTCCGGCCGGGAGAGATCTATAAACGAGAGACCGTATTTGCCTTTGGTGTGCGATAATTTCTTTACTTTAAAACATCCGCTGCGATATTCCGTTATGAAACATTCATCATTCAATAGCTCCTACATACTGGGCATTTCATTTATTTCGGCCCTGGGAGGCTATCTCTTTGGTTTTGACTTTGCCGTGATTGCAGGGGCATTACCTTTCCTGCAACAACAGTTCGGACTAGATGCCTACTGGGAAGGATTTGCTACCGGTAGTCTGGCGCTGGGTGCTATCATTGGCTGTATCGTTGCTGGCACTACCGCTGATAAATACGGTCGTAGGAAAGGTCTGTTACTCGCTTCCATGATCTTTGGTATCTCCTCGCTGGCAATGGCTGTCGCACCTGACAGAAATATCTTTATCGCCTTCCGCTTTGTAGCCGGCATCGGTGTCGGCATGGCTTCCATGCTCTCGCCCATGTACATCGCAGAGGTCTCTCCAGCGCATCTCCGGGGCAGAATGGTGGCCATCAATCAGCTGACAGTGGTCACAGGCATCCTTGTGACCAATATCGTCAACTACACACTACGAAATCATGGAGACGATGCCTGGCGTTGGATGTTTGGACTGGGTGTGCTGCCCTCTCTGTTGTTTTTCATAGGCGCATTGTGGCTGCCGGAGAGTCCACGCTGGCTGGTAAAAGCGGGGCGTTCAGCAGAGGCACGTCAGGTGTTACTGCGCATCGGAGGTGATCATTTTGCGGCTGAATCGCTATCGGTGATCCAGCATTCTCTTGCAGGCAATGAACATGTCAGCTATATACACATCTTCCGGAAAGCAGTATTACCCGCCGTAGTGATCGGTATTATACTGGCGATCTTCCAGCAATTCTGCGGGATCAATGTCGTGTTCAACTATACACCAAGGATCTTTCAGAGTATAGGCGTATCACAGGATGGGCAGCTGTTACAGACGGTATTTATTGGCGGAGTGAATCTTGTGTTTACCATTCTTGCCATGGTGCTGGTTGATAAGCTGGGACGTAAGCCATTGATGCTAATTGGTGCGGGAGGATTGACTATTCTTTACATCATCGTAGTGCGCATGCTGGCGGCGGGATCTGCGCATGTCTCCTGGTATTTACTGGCAGCTATCGGGACGTACGCCATGTCACTGGCGCCTGTGACGTGGGTGCTGATAGCGGAGATCTTTCCGAATAAGATCAGGAGTGCGGCGACGTCCTTTGCCGTCCTATGTTTGTGGGCAGCGTATTTTGTGCTGGTGTTTACGTTCCCGATGTTGTTTGAACGACTGAAAGATGGGACGTTCTACATTTATGCAGTGATATGCCTGGCGGGGTTTGTGTTTATATGGAGGAATGTGAGAGAGACAAAGGGGAAGACATTAGAGGAACTGGAGGGAGTGATGATGCATTAGTATTTGCTGAGTTACTATTTTGCTGGTTTGCCGCAAAGCAGTAAATGACAGGCGCTTCTTTTACGTTGATTTAAGGTGGGTACTTAGGGCCCTAACGTACTGCCCGGGTTCCACCTTAAACCGTATGGCATACGTGTAAATGCACCTGGTTAATGACACACAATTTTAATATTAACAACGAATCCCTTCCTCAAAATGAATATGCTCCTGTGCAGCAGTAGTGAATTTCCCTACAAACGTCGAAGTATAGTGCTCATTTTTGGTAGGGGCGAACAATTCTTCCTCAATAGCCCAGTCGTAACATCCGGCATTGATAGGATACTGTGTCAGTACACCGGTAAGCCTATGTTTTAATATCCATGCTTCCGCCAGACTGACATCTGTAAAAACGCCACCGGCGAAACGCGCATCTATACCGTGAAATACCCATACTGATTCGATGGTGTTCATCATTCAATGATGTTTAAAATAGTGGATGAGATATAAAAAAGTACGTCTCTGCTACAGCGGGAATAACGGTGGCTGGTTTAACTCCAGTCTCTCTGCTACTTTCACTAAGCGGTCATACATATCGGCATACGTAACAGACTTATCCTTCAACTTCAGCAACCCTTTTTTGAGATATTCGTAATAATCCCTTGCGCCCGGATTCCCGGCAAGCGCTTTAATAGCTAACATCCTGTGAATAGTAGAATTATCACCGCTATGGCCAATTAATGTTCGGGCATCCTTGTCTTTGAGATCAGAAAGACGACAATCTACCGCTTCAAGGGTAGTATACTGCTGATAGAACGGCTTTGCACAAGCCTCATAAAACTGCTGAAGATAGCTGATAAAATACATCTTCTCCTCTTCTGTGTTTACCGCCAGCATATAATTCTTCATGTTCAATCCCGTATTATTGTCAAGCATCTGCTGAAAGCAATCACTATGAATGGTAGGATTTCCATAAGGATCATGTGCAGGGCTTCCCAATACCTCTTCTACCTTGTGAAAGGTGATCTGTGCCTTCGGAATACCAAACTCCACAAAAGCCTTGTACTGACCGTTCGTATGTGTCGTCTGATATAGCCAGATGACCTCGTCCCGGTCTAGTTTCGATCTTCTGAAAATATAACTTGTAGCAAATCCGTCAGATACCACTTCACAGGTAAAACCATATTTATTGAACGTATTCTCCAGGGATTCCTGCGCTTGTAACTGCAGGGCCGAAAAACACGAAACCATCGCAAGAACTAAAGGACTCTTCATAGGCACATAAGCTGTTAAAATGCAACATAACGATTACCACGTCACTGCATCACGACTCTGAATGTTGTATTATCACACCTGGAACCACCGGAGCACTATCAGGGCAGAAATCCCTGATAGTCAGAACACTGCCATTCCAGCATTAACAAATATACGTAGTTTTCAAGCACTTGCACCCACATCACCAAGATATTATAGTATACAATACCCCTGCACCTGAACCCAATCGACTCACGGTACCTCCTTAGACATAGACGCAAATAAAAACAGCGGCCAGGTCCTTACACCAGCCGCTGCCCAAAAGAAAGAAAGCAAACTAAACTCCTTATCGCCATACCAGCGTCGCCACTGCCCCCGGCTGCAACGTATACGCCACCACCGACTGCTCTTTTACAGAAAAACTCCTGGGCTCTTTAGTAGTATTGATCACCACCATCACACGCGAGCCATCCCTGTTCAGAAACGCTGTATTCTCAATTCCTTTATCCGCCAGCGCAGAAGAATAGATCCTCTTCGCGCCCGGACGTACGAACTTGCTAAAATGCGCTATCGCATAATATTCTACATTACGCGTCACACCACCGTCTTTGGAATTCACGGTTACCACACCACGACAAGTCATACAACCGCGATTCGCTTTTCCTTCACCCGGTTTGTTGGTCGTAGGACCATTATTCTCGTCCAATGCCATATTCCACAGCAACACATTCCTTGACCAGTTATTCACCGTGCCGATAAACAACTGACGTACCATATATTGAAGATTATCAGCAAATGCAGGTGACCAGCTACCCCCGGAACACTCAGTGAAATAAAGCCCTTTCTCAGGGTGCGCATCATGTACCACAGACATCGCCCCAACAGCGCCTTCATAACAATGGAAAGCTGCACCAGCAGTATATTTCGCCATTGTGCTATCATTCAGTATGGAGATAGGATACTCCGGACTATTCCAGTTATGGTCAAACAGCATTATAGCAACCTGTTTGTTCAGTCCCTCCTGTGCCAGCAACGGGCCGAGGTGTTCTTTGATGAAAGTTCCCTGCTCCGGCGCTGTCATTTTCATGGTTGGATAAGCCGCTTCATATTGTGGCTCATTCTGCATCGTCAATGCAGTGATCTTCACACCAGCTGCCGCAAACGCACGAATGTATTTTACAAAGTAACGGGCATATACCGCATAGGCATCAGGACGCAATGATCCGCCTTCCAGTTTACCACTGGTCTTCATCCAGGCAGGCGCACTCCAGGGGCTACCCATGAGATGGATATCCGGATTGATAGCAAAGATCTGCTTTAACACAGGCACTACGTCTTTCTCATCATGCGCAATGCTGAAATGCGCCAGGGAATCATCGCGCTGTCCGGCAGCCATATCATCATACGTATACGGATCAGTGGAGAAATCAGAAGCACCTATAGACATACGGATATAATTGATCCCCAGTCCCTTGTCGGCGCTGAACAACTCTTCCAGCAATGCCTGACGCTTCTCAGGCGTCATATACTGCTGCATTACATACGCCGAAGAACCGGTAACAGACGCACCAAAGCCTTCAATCTCCTGAAACTGACGACTCGTATCCATGGTGATATTGAGTGCTGCAGTGTCAGTTGCCTCCCCCAGTGACGCCTGTTGTGCAAATAATTGCTGCTGATCGGGCGTCGTCAGATATACAGCTACAGCGTCACTGTGCTGGGTATCTCCCTGCTGTTGCCCATTGTTACAGGCGGCCAGGAAGGTGCTGATACAACAGGTATACATCCATAATTTCTTATTCATACATCGATAGTTTTCTTGTAACACGCATTTACGGATAAAAGAAGGTCCCGTCTCCGTTGAGACGAGACCCTACTTTTTCGTTAACGCTATCTTATATCCACAACTAATAGCCGGTGTTCTGCACCAGGTTGGCATTCTGGTCCATCTCGCTCTGAGGGATCGGCCACAGCAGGCGTGCTTCCGTCAGATGATAGCCCAGATTGACGCCTTTACCATCTGTAACGGCCTGCATTACTGGTATGGCACGGTCGGTACGTACCAGGTCCTGCCAGCGGTTACCTTCAAACGCCAGCTCCAGGCGACGCTCTTTTTCTATTGCCAGGCGCATCGCTGCCTGATCAGTGATCTTCAGGTCTTTCAGATTGACGCGCTCGCGGATCTGTGTAACGATGGTGTTAGCCGCTGCCACATTACCCTGTTCGTTCAATGCTTCTGCTTTCAGCAGCAGTACATCTGCAAGACGGTACATGATGATGTTCTGGCTCGCATCTGTCTTACGTAATTTATAGAAGAACGGAAAACTGTCCAGTGGCAGACGTGCATCTCCCCATTTGCCATTCACGTTTGCAAAAGTGATCGTTGATTTGAAACGTACGGTGTCCTTTTCCAGCTGATAAGCACGCACAAGGTCGTTACTCGGATTACAGAATTTCTTCCAGTCAGTACCGAGGAACATGCTGGTGCCCCAGTTCCCACCGGTATCCCAGCTATCGAAGTTCAGTTCGAAGATGGACTCGGCCGAGTTCTCATGTGCACCATCCCACAGATGATCATAAACCGGCAGCAAACTATACCCCAGCGCCATCACCTGGTTGGCATAGTTCTCTACCTGTTGCCAGTTCACAGGTTTATGGGTAGCCGCTACTTTAGCCAACAGGGTATACACCGCACCTTTCGTAACATAGCCTTTGTTGACAGCAGTAGCAGGTACCGCTTCCACCGCAGCCTTGAGGTCCTCATCGATCTGTGCATAGATACTGTCTGCACTCTTACGCGCAGGATACAGCAACGGGTATACTTCGTTCAGGTTATCTGATGTAATAGTAGGCAGTTCGGTCAGTACCAGTGGCACATCACCAAAGATCCTTACCAGATCAAAGTAGGCGCGTGCCCGGATGAACTTTGCCTCTCCGAGGATCTGTGCCTTACGGTTAGCAGATAAAGCAGGATCGGTCACGTTAGGTACGTTAGCGATCACGGAGTTACATGCCGTGATCTGATTGTACAGATACCCCCAGTCACGGCCTGCCCATGAATTGGTAGAGAGCAGGCGGAACTCGTCGATCTCAAAACCGGCCGCGTTATCTGCACCGGCGTAGGCATTATCAGACTGTGCTTCTGATATATTAAAATAATCAAGTACGTAGTATTCGGAAGACCCGCTACGGAAGTATGAGTAACAGCTGGTAAGGGCCGCTTCCGCCGTAGTAGCGTCTTTAATGTAGGAACCTGCAGTGCCCTGTCCGCCGTTGCCAACGGTGGTATTAGACGGCGGAGTCAGGTTCAGGTCTTTATTACATGCACCCAGCGTCAGTGTCGCCAGTGCAGCGGATATGAGGAAGAGACGATTTGTTTTTTTCATAACTCAGGCGTTTAGAATGACAGGTTTAAACCGAGGACGAAGGTTCTTGCTACCGGATAGGTACCGTAGTCAATACCCAGTGTTACACCATTGGCAGCATCACCCGCGTAAGCATTTACTTCTGGATCGAAACCTTTGTATTTGGTAATAGTGAACAGGTTCTGTGCAGTTGCATACACCATTAAACGGCTCAGGTGCAGTGTGCTCAGGGCACGCTGTGGCAGGTTGTATGACAGGGTTGCACTCTTCATACGCAGGAAGGAGCCATTTTCAACGAAACGGGAGGAAGTACGGGAATTGGTTACGTCTCCGTTGGTCGCACGTGGGATGTCGGTCACCTGACCAGCTGCTCTCCAGCGACGCAGTACTTCGGTTGACTGGTTCTTGCTGTCGTACATACCTTCTGTTTCCATACGGGAAGCGTTGAACACTTCGTTCCCCTGTGAACCCTGGAACAGGAAAGACAATGACCAGTTCTTATATGCCAGGTTGTTATTCATACCGTAAGTAAAGCTAGGCTGTGCATTTCCAATCACGGTACGGTCTGTAGGCGTCACATTACCATCATTGTTGACATCTTTATAAATCACATCACCGGTTTTAGGATCTACACCTTCAGATACGTATCCGAAGAAGGTACCCAGTGGCAGTCCCTTTCTCAGGGTGATAATATAATCTCTGTTCTCTACAGCGGCATAGTTATATACCTGTGTCAGCTGCAGATCGGTAAGGCGGTTACGATTGAAAGCAATATTGAAATCAGTGCTCCAGCGAAGCCCATCCTTCTTATCAATATTAACTGTTGACACCAGGAACTCCAGACCTTTATTCTCCAGTGCACCAGAGTTACGTGGCATGTAGTCATACTCAGCGGATTGCGGGAATGGTACATTCAGCAGCAGATCTTTTGTTTTTTTGATGTAAGCGTCCGCAGTGAAGGTCAGACGGGAATCAAAGAGACTCAGATCGATACCCACGTTGGTCTGTGTAGTCGTTTCCCATTTCAGGTCCGGATTTGGCGCACCTGGAGGCAGGGTGATACCAGGGCCTGACAGTGGACTGGTTGGCGTCTGGCGTACAAAGTTGTTCAAACCCAGAGAAGCATATGGGCTCAGTCCTTCTACGTTACCGTTCTGTCCCCAGCCCGCTCTTACCTTCAGGTCACTGATCGCTTTCACATCTTTCAGGAAAGGTTCAGCGGAAAGACGCCAGCCGGCAGATACAGACGGGAAGTAACCCCACTTGTGTTTCTTATCCAGTTTGGAAGAACCGTCAGCACGGAAGTTAACGGTCAACAGGTATTTGCTGTCGTAGTTATACATCACGCGACCCAGGTAAGACATCAGGAACCACTGTGATTCATAGGTATCGCCTACGATCTGGTTCGCAGCATTCAGGGTCTTTACTGTCGGATCAGCCGGGAAATCCCGACCTGTCTGATTAGTGACATCATAGTTATTCTTTTGCGAAGTCACACCACCCAGTGCGGAGATATTATGTTTCTTCCAGCTCTTATCATAGTTCAGGGTATTCTCCCATAACCATGTCAGGGTGTTATAACGCTGAGAAGTAGCATAACCGTGATCCAGACGGCCCGGCGTGGTCATGATATAGTCCAGGTAGTAATCGTATTTATGATTGGTATAATCGATACCATAGTTAGTTCTGAACTTCAGGTCTTTGGTAAAGTTGATGTCCATGGCTGCATTACCCAGTATACGGTTATCCTTTGTTCCCTGTGTAGGACCTTCGATAGCAGCCAGCGGGTTATCCCAACCGGATTTATACGGGTTCATGGTATAGCGGCGGCGACCGTCAGCATCTGTTTCGTAGATCCCAATGATCGGAGGAGCATTCAAAGCACCCAGGATTGCCGCGTTACGGCCAGCATTTGCGTTATCCTTGACATCTTTCAGATCTACATTGGAGTAACTGATATTAGTAGTTAGTTTCAGCCATGGTTTCAGCTGATTGTCCAGATTGGCGCGGAAAACACGACGGTTGTACTGTGCAGGTTTTACCATACCATCATCCTTGGTATATGCACCAGAGATGAAATATTTTGATTTCTCGCTACCACCGGAGGCTGACAACTGATAGTTCTGGTTTTTACCGGTACGGAACACCTCATCCAGCCAGTTAGTGGTGGTAGTAGGTGTAACGACATTGAAACCCATTTCCTTCATCAGGTCATTGTACTGGGTCGCATCCAGTACATCGATCTTCTTACCAATCCGGGATACACCATAATAAGTATTGAAATTGATCACGGCATCGCCCAGACGACCTCTTTTAGTAGTGATCAGCACAACACCATTTGAAGCCCTTGCACCATAGATAGCAGCGCTGGAGGCATCTTTCAGCACGGTGATCGTTTCTATATCGTTGGTGTTCAGGTCTCTTGTATCGGTGGTTGGCACACCATCGATCACATATAAAGGTTCATTACCTGCCTGTACGGAAGTAGCACCACGTACCCTTACGGAGAAGGCAGCACCTGGTTTACCGGAAGGCTGTGTCACCTGTACACCAGCAGCTTTACCCTGGAGGGCAGCAGCCGTCTGTGTGATCGGACGTTCGGCGATATCTTTTGTGTTAACAGAGGCTACGGAAGTCGTAATGTCCCTCTTCTTCTGTGTGCCATATCCGATCACCACTACCTCTCCCAGATCAGTTTTAGTATCGGATAATGTGATGGTGAGCTGGGTACGGCCACCTACGGCTACATCCTGTGTTTCATAACCTACATAGGAAAGTTCCAGTATGGCAGTGGGTGCCACCTGAATAGTAAAACTACCATCCGGCTGGCTGGCCGCTCCTTTAGAAGTCCCTTTGATCTTAATGGATACGCCGGGAAGAGAGTTGCCCTGCTTGTCCTGTACGTGTCCCTTTACTGTGATGTCCTGCTGTGCCATAGCAAAACTCCACAGTGCTAACAGCAATGCTGTCAGGAATGTTCCCCTTTTTTTCATAATGTGACGGTACTTTAGTTTGTGGATAAGGATAATCCTTAGTATCAGTTTTAGATTTTGTTATAAGACAATAGTTGGAAATGAGTCACTCATATTCTGAACGGGATAGTGTTTCCATAACCTTTCACATAACATGAATTTCCATTTCATAACGATGCCCAGGCTTCCATTCAATTATTGCCAGGTTTCATATTGTAAAGATAGGGTGAGTTTGACAAACAACAATGGATTTGTTTTCACAAATAGCTGATTACGAGATGATTATGCGAAATCTGATACGCTTTGATACCATAATGAATTTCTCCCTGAAAAGCTTGATAATGAACGGATCAGCGTAGTTATGACGGATATCTTGCATAAGTCGGCTGATACGCTTCAGTACCTTTCAAAATAATTTCACTTTATTTCATTTCACTCAGCCTCTCTTTCGTCAAGTACCAGCAAACTCCACCCCTGCCCGTTTGCCTGCCTCAGTTCCTTCTTCCGCTCGTCCATCATTTTCAAAATGCGGGTGGCATATGACCAGCAGGTACTTTGCCGGATGTCCAGAATTTCGGACAGCTTGTGAGACGATATCTTACCCTTGGTAGAGTACACCAGGAAGGTGAGATAGAATGCCTTATTGATCGGAATACGGATGTTCTGGTAAATAGTATAGGCAGTTGCCGATTCTTCATAACCACATTTGCTGCAACGACGGCTAAAAGGCTGATGACCTGCGTAATAATGATCATTATTACACTTACGGCAACGAAAATCACCCGTCCATTTCAGATCGGACAGGAAGCGCAGACAACTTTCCTTATCAGGATAGATCTTACTAAACTCTTCAAAATCAAGCGTAGTAGACATCGCTCTTGCCCGTGTCACCTTCTCTACATTCGTCTGCAACTGCTGGTTGTCCTGCTCCAGCAGGGCGTTCATCCGCGTGATCTCAGCTGCCTGCGTTTCCAGCAGGGCATTATTCTTTAGTAACTCCTCATTCTGAGCGGCAATGATCCCAGCCTGCTCTGACAACTGTTTGGTCCGGGCAGCCACCTGTGCTTCCAGTTCCCGGTTCTGACTGTCTTTCAGCCGGGCATTCTCTGTCATCTGCCGGATCATCTGCCGGTGCGCCTTATCCCGCTTCTTCTTCAGCAAACGCACTTTATCGCCTACAGCAAATGATAAAAAGAACATTTCAAGTATAAAACAGAAACTCAGACTATAATAACTAACAATGCCAAAATTCAGCCAGGTATACCCCAGCATAATAAAAAATTTCAACATGAAACCCACGAAAAGGAAACTGTACCCTAATACAAAGAAACGGGCAGGCCGGTATCCCCTGAGCCAGATGTAAATACCGGTATAGAAGGCGACTGCCAGCGGCAACAGTTCGATAAACTTATAATTGAACCAATATGGATTAATGAACAGGCAACATAAAAAGTAGGCGCCGCGGGCGATGATCACTCCGGTGATCAGCTTATTCAGCAAGGGGGCCCGGGCCTTTACATGTAACAGACTGCTGGTGAACAATAATGCAAAAATGCTCATACTGAACAGCGGCCAGGCAAAGGCATACTGGTTCCAGACCGGTGCATTGGGCCAGAGCCATTGATAGGCGATACCATCTGTACACATCTCATACAATACCACACTCAGGTTGTACAACACATAGTACAGGTACTGCCGCTGTCGCATGGCAATGAACATGATCAGGTTATAAAAGCTGAAGATGAAGATCATGCCATAAAAAATGCCGAAGGTCAGGTACTCGCTCAGTGCATAGGACACAAACCGGTCTATAGACCTGATCACAATGATCACATCGGCCGTCTGCCGGGAACTGATCCTGAAATAATAGACTGCCTCGTCCTGCCGGTCATTATCCAGCGACAGTTCGAAATTCTTATGGTGGAACCAGCGTTGTGCAAAGGGATACTTATCGCCTACCTTTTCCTCCCGGTACCTACCGGCCGTGTCAGGGAGATAGGCGACAATATCATCGATCGTCTGATCAAAAAATTCGAGCAGGTAATATTTATGTGCCTCCCTGTTGTGCCGGATCTTAACGCGGAACCAAACCGGTCCTCCCAGATGCTGGTTCTGTGGTGTACTGACAGCACTGGGTTTAAAAAGGGCAGAAATACTGTCACTGCGCACCTGGTTTAATGTTAACCGGCCAGATAGATCCTCCAGGTATTGAATCTCGTTATATGTAAAAATGTGCTCCCTTAACGCGGTATCGATCTGCACGACCTCCTGAGCATAGATAGCCTGTAGTCCTGTCGTCAGCAACAACACGAGGCATAGGGCTCTTAACTTCACTCCCTTTTTAATACTGTCCATTCACAATTTCAAAAGTCCGAATTTATACAGTGAATTTACCGGTTTATTGTCCCAGAACAGTTCAAAATCCTCCAGACCAGCAGCCTCGTAACTGTCCATTACCTCTTTCAGCGTATAGGTCTTCTGATTACGGACAGATAGCTTATCCAGCATATCCGCCAGCCAGATGCCTTCTTCTTTATTAACGCTGATACTGGCTTTTTCCTTGCGGCTCTGGAAAGTCAGCGAGGTCACCTCCCAGGAATTACCTTTTTTCGTCTTGGTGATAGTCTGCACAACAGGCTTTTTTCCCAGCCACACTACCTTACTGGTCGGCTTGGAGGGGGCGTACTGGTCTTCCTGCAATGCTTTCTCTATATAATCAGGTGCAATCCTGGTCTTAGGCGTTTTAAACTCGAACCATTTCTGCAGGGGATCGTCCAGACAGATGCCATGCATATAGTTGAGGAGGGATTTTTTGAGGCCGTACGCAAACTGCTCATGTTCCGCTCCCGTCTCATCGATATGTACAATATCATTATTGGCGAAAGCCCCGATGACTTCGGTCTCTTTTTTCACACTGAACTTCTCGGGCGCCTGTCCCACCGGACTATGGGCCGTCATGGTGAACTGGTGCCAGAATGCAGACTGCATAATACCCGTCTTAAACATCTGTCGTACCATTTCAAGAGAGTCGATGGTTTCCTGAGCGGTCTGCGTTGGGAACCCGTACATCAGGTAGGCGTGTACCATAATACCGGCCTCGGTAAAGTTACGGTTCACCTGGGCCACCTGGGCTACTGTGATCCCTTTCTGTATGAGTTCGAGCAGTCTGTCGGACGCTACTTCCAGTCCGCCGGAGACGGCAATACAGCCGGACTCCTTTAGCAACAGGCAAAGATCACGTGTAAAGCTTTTTTCGAAACGGACATTGGTCCACCAGCTGACATTCAGCTTTCTCTTCAATATTTCGAGTGCCAGCGCACGCATCAATGCAGGTGGTGCGGCTTCATCCACAAAGTGGAAACCATTCTGACCGGTTTGTGCGATGATCTCTTCCATCCGGTCGCACAGAAGCTGTGCTGCAATCGGCTCATATAAACGAATGTAGTCAAGTGAGATATCGCAGAATGTACATTTACCCCAGTAACAGCCGTGTGCCATGGTCAGCTTGTTCCATCTGCCGTCACTCCACATGCGATGCATGGGATTAACCACCTCAATAGCGGAAATGTAGCTGTCCAGCAGGAAATCGCTATAGTCAGGTGTACCTACCTGTGACTGCTTATAATCGGCACAGCTTTTATCGTTGATATACGTGACCTGGTCATCTACGAGGGTGAAAGTGCGTTTAAGATCACTCACTTCCTTTTTCCCTTCTATATGTGCCACCAGGTTCTCCAGCGGCGCTTCCCCATCGTCCAGTGCGATAAAATCATAGAACTCGAACACACGGGTGTCGGTCAGCGAGCGCAGTTCGGTGTTAGCAAAGCCACCTCCCATTGCAATCTTAACATCGGGATAATTGGCCTTGATCCATTGTCCACAGCGGAGTGAAGTATATAAATTGCCTGGAAAAGGCACAGAAATAGCCACCAGCTTAGGCAGTACATTCGCCATGTGCCGCGACAGTATATCGATGAGGATACGATCTATGAAAGTATATTCCTCCTGAAGGGCCTCATAGAGTTCATCGAAACTATTGGCAGAACGGGCCAGTTTCTCCGCATAACGGCTGAAACCAAAGTGCTCGTCTACACACTCCATGATCAGGTCGGACAAGTCTTCCAGGTACATCGTAGCCAGGTGTTTGGCTTTGTCCTGGGTACCCATTGAACCGAAGGCCCAGTCCAGGTCCTCCAGCTGGGCAAAGCGGCCGGCTTCCGGCAGGAAATCGCGTTTGCAGATGCGATGTGCAAGGGTCGGATTCTTTCCCTGGAGGAAAAGGATGACGTCGTCAATAGTCTCTATATAATCCTCCTGCAGAGTGATGATCCGGGAGATGTTCTCAGAACGTTCATCAGACTGGCTGTTGATGAGGTTAAAAAGTTCCTGCAGACCCTGTTTGCTGAACAGGGCCAGGGTTACCTCTATACCGAGGTCGGACTGGAAAGAGGTAATACCTTTGGTATTTAAAAAGCCTTTCAGGTAGGCTGTAGCCGGATATGGCGTATTCAGCTGAGTGAAAGGCGGTGTAATCAGGAAAACAGATGCACCCAAATCAATCTAATTTTGGCCGCAAAATTACCGATAAATAACCGAAGGAGGCAAATTATCAGGTCAGAACGGGTTGCAGCTAGTGTTTAGACAGCTGTTTTCTGATCCTGCTGAGGGATGACTGGGTGATGCCCAGGTAAGAAGCGAGATAAGACAGCGGGATCTTATTGGCAAGATCGGGGAACTTTTCCATGAACATCAGGTAACGGCTGGTTGCATCTTCTGTCAGCATAGGCGCGATCTTCTGGATCTTTTCCATCATGGCTTTCTCCCGGATCTTAGCCAGGATACGGTCCCAGTCCAGGATAGTTGACGAAAGCAGCTTTAACGTCTCTTCCGTAAAGATGATCATTTCACAGTCAGTAATAGCCTGGATGTATTCGGTGGATGGCACTTTGCTGTCCATACTATTTATATCAGCTATCAGCCTGTTCTCCTCGACGAAATAACGGGTAACTTCTGTTCCTTTGTTATTAAAGTAGCATACCCGGAAAATGCCGGACCTTATATATCCTATTTCCCGGGGAATTTTGCCGGCTTCTGAGAAGTAGGCGTCTTTTTTCACTGTGCGTTCAAAGACATTGTCCAGGATCAGCTGTAGCTGCTGCTGGTTCAGGTTGCCGAATTGCAATAAGTAGTTGATCAGATCATCCATAGTCTTACATATCAAAACGTTGGTACGTCAATGTATGATGACGCACCCGTTTATCTGCCCAAAGATACGCATTCCCTCCCCTGTCAATATTTGCCATTTGACAAATAACATTTGAATATCTTTGCAGCCGAAATCTTACCTATGAAGAAATTATTTTTATCCATGCTGGTATTAGCAGCAGCCCCTGTTATGGCGCAAGTAAGCGGGAATGTAGAATACAACCTCTGGAGGGTACAACAGAAAGATACCCTGACTGTATTTGCAGAAAAAGCATACATCAGGCAAACCCCGTCCCCGAAAGGAACTATCCAGGATTCACTGACCACCGGCGAAATGGTGATAGCCCTGAAATTAAATGAAACAGAATTTACGATGAAAGGCGTTTCTGCTCCCTGGTGGCAGGTGAAGTATAAGGCAGGCGGTAAGCAAAAAGAAGGTTATATCTGGCTGGGGCTGATGTCTCTGGGCACTTATGCTAAAGACAGTCTCACATTCATGTATGGTATTGACAAACTGATACCAGGTGCGACCAAGGAAGAAGATCCGAAATATGTGATCCTGCTGAAAGCACTGAACAGCAAACATGCCGTACTGGATAAAAAAAGCGTAACAGTGGACGGTGGCCAGTTCGCTATCTCAGCTGAAGGAAAGTTGCTGGGCGGTATGGGACTGGATAAGGTCAGCAACATCATCCGTCTTTACTTCAGTGGCGAGGCCTGTGGTATCCCTGAAGTGTATTACTATTACGGCTGGAATGGCACTAAGCTATTAGAACTGCCGGGTAAATCCAGCATGTTTGATGCAGGAGCGGTCGCACATACGGAGACACTGCTGTTTCCAAAAGAACCAGGCGGGCAGCCCGGAAAGATCATCAGGCAAACACTTGACGAAGAATTTGGTGAAGACGGAGAAACAGTAGCGCACAAGACAAGTAAACGTGAAGTTTATCTCTGGAACGGGGAAAAAGCAGTTAAACAGTAAGCGTAATTGCTTAAATTCAGGTTAAAAAGATGCGACGTCTTACCTGCTTATTACTGCTTACGTTTTTCACCTTCGCCGTACATGCGCAAACGACCACTGACTCCGTGAAGACCGCTGTCAGCAACCTGTTCTCCGCCATGTTAGGATCTGATAGTGCCGCATTAGTCAGCTGCTTTGCACCAGGTGGCGTGCTGCAAACAATTATCAAAGATAAACAGGGTGTTGTCAGTGTAAAGTCAGAGGCCATCAGCGAGTTCGCTTCCCACATTGGCAAGTTACCAAAGCAGGCAGTAGATGAGCGGATCACCTTTGATGTGGTGAAAATTGACGGGGATCTGGCAATAGCGTGGACCCCCTATAAGTTATACTTCAAGGAGCAGTTTATGCATTGCGGGGTTAACTCCTTTCAGCTGGTGAGAATGGCTGAAGGATGGAAGATCCAGTATATTATAGATACCCGCCGGAAGACCGGCTGCGAATAAAAAACATCCCGGAGTAGCCTTTCAGTGAGAAAAGGAGCGCCGGGATGTTTCTTTTATAATCATTATTTTTCTATCCTGAACCAGGGCATGTGAAACGCCCCTTCATGATGATAAACATGCACCTTGTCATTCACCTCTTTTACGCTATATAATCCACCGGCGGTTACGGTGATCGCTTCCGTCTGATCCCCCCAGGGCGCAAGTTTGAAATAATACGATTTGATTTTCCCTTTACGATCTATCCACTTATCAAGGATCGTTACCTCATACTGCTTTTCTTCACTTTTGTCGAGCAAACGATTTTCCTGCAATACCACATTATAGGTGGCAAAGTAGGATATCGGTATCATGGCTATCAGCAACAGGGTTGATATCCCTCCTGCTCTGATCATGGCAAAGATGAAGAGTAACAGCAACACGACTGTAATAAGGATCGCTACTGCCATGACCTGCCGCCAGTCAAGTATATGTGAAGCGCCTCCCGTGAATGCCAGCGTTATACAAACCAGAAAAGGCATCATCAAAACGGTGGAAATACTATGGAGATGATTGCCCAATGGCTCAACACCATCTTTATGCAGAAATATCCAGAGGATAAATAAAGGTATACAGGTAAATAATAACGCTGTCAATAAAGCGCTATTACCTATCAACACTTTGAGTATAAACAACACCAGCGTAAAGCTTATAACGATACCCGCATCTCTTCTGGCAGGTTTAACTGCTGCATGCGTGGCCGCTTGTAATTGTGCTGCTGACCACGCAGCCATTTTGGCTTTCTTCGACCGCTTCATTTTTGATATCTTACTTTAGGAACAGTTACTTGTAATCTGGTATATACACACAGCTCCATGGAATATGAAATGCCCCCGGGTATCGATATATGTTTACGCTCCTGCCTACTGATGTACTCTCATAAAATGATTGCTTCACAGAAACATTGACAGTGGACTCCTGATTTTTCCAGGGTGATAGTGTAAGATCATAACTCGGATGCTTCCCGCCCGAATAACGTTTTTCGAGTACAGTGCTGTATACAACATCTGTCGCGTCCTTATCCAGCAGCTTGTTTTCTGCCTGTATAAAACAGGTCGATACCGGATAATAAAACATGGCTGTCCAAAGGGCAACGGTGCGTCCTCCTTTCCCTTTTGAAAGGACAAACGCCAGTCCCAGTAATAGCAGCATGACAACAGTCATCACGATAGCCACCCGGACCAACTGTTGTGGCTCATCCAGAAAAGTACCAAATATACTCCTGCCAAACGCCGCTCCTACCCAGAGAGGGACAATCATCACCAATACCTCCGCAGAACTGAACTTCCAATCTACTCTGGGGGTTCGCAGCGTAGCAACAGGTAACGATTGTCTATGTCGCCAGAGCCATAAAGCTGACAGCGGCATACACGCTAAAAGCAGTACGGCCGGGATAAGGCTGTCACGTTGAAAATACCCCCAGATGAAGGATAACACTGCCGTAATACCCAGTAAGATCCGGGCGTCTCTCCGGGCATGCAGATACTGTTTTTTGCTGTTCGCACTTTCTTCAGCAGCTATGGCAGATAATTCTCGATTCACTACGCTATGCATTCTTTAACACCTACTATTTACAAAAAATAAGTTTCTTTATTCATTTACGTTGGTATGCCCTATAGCGGCTGTCACGGTAGTGCAACACGGTACCAGGGTATTAAACGCGCCTGTATGGCAATAGATCCTGCTCCCAGTGCGGGAAACAGACCGTTCGTATTCATCTCTTTCCATAAATATAGGTAGTCAGTATGCGGGATTAAATATAAATAAATTATATTATTTGAATATAGGATACTAGACGTACATCCAAATAGCTACACAATAAAACGGTAAAATAATATCAGTTCAAGCTACCATTAACAGGGTGCTTATTCTCCGCTTGGCCGTCGCTAGTTCGTCGCTAGTTCGTCCCTTGTTCGTCGTGAGTATAACAAAAACACCTTACCAGTTAAATATCAGCTATTTATAAAAAAACCTCTTCAGACAGCATAATAGTTTTTTAACACTCCGAAGAATGATGCTGCCCCTACTTCCCTATCGTAAACCAGGGTGAGCCGAAAGCGCCCATGTGCCAATACACCTGTACATCATCACCATCATGCTTACTATTATAAAGTGATTCCGGCACACGCAGTCTCCTGCCCATATCCATTCCTCCCCAGGGCGCTAATTTAAAACAGTAGGCAGGTCCGTCGAGTCGTGCTCCTGCCTCACGAAACTTTGCAACAATCCCTACCCTAAATTGCTGCGGCTGCAGGGTATCAAGTGCACGGTTACAATACTGTACTCCCTCATCAGCAATAGCAAAGAACAGGCTGCCGGCAAGTATGGTCACCACAAGATAGCGCATCGCACTCCGCATTTTACGATAACACACCAGCTGTAAAACCAACAATACAAAGAAAGTGACCACAGTATATGGCAACAACCGCCATGGATACATCGCGTAAAAACCTTTGTTCACGTAAGAGAAAGAAAGCAGGACGATTACCCAGATAAAGAGGATCGAAGGCCGGCCTCGTTCCTTCTCAAAAAAGATCTGCACAAATGCCTTATGTCTTAACAGCAGCAGTAATGATAAAGGAACACAGCTTAACAGCAATAGCGTTTGCCATACAGACGCTCCCCCGGAATTGATGGTCAATAATGGCAATAGCAATGTAACTGCCCCAAGCCCGTACACTTCCCTTCCCGCATATTTCAACCGCTGCATTATCTGCTCCGCACTGGCCCCTTCGATAAACCGGGTATCCTCATTCA
This sequence comes from Chitinophaga agri, assembly GCF_010093065.1. NCBI lineage: Bacteria > Pseudomonadati > Bacteroidota > Chitinophagia > Chitinophagales > Chitinophagaceae > Chitinophaga > Chitinophaga agri. Next base: position 1,490,996 of record NZ_CP048113.1, read on the forward strand.
CCTCAGGGTATTGTGCAATCAGTTGTTCTGGCAGTCCCGCTGGCGCTATTCCTCTCATTGGTATAGAGATAGGTTGCAATGAGTACCCATCGCGAAATATGTATAGTACCTCCCTCCCCTTTTTCCATCCGCGGATCTCTGTTAAAAGGATCTCATCGTTTGTAAAAAATGTGCTCGCTCGCAGACGATGTCCATCCAGTGTGATCTTCATACCTGTTTCAGCCAGTGCCATGATGATGAGTGGCAAAGCAACAACGGATATACCATAAAACAGGATAGCATATTCGAAAGGGAATGTACCTGTGAGAGACCTGTAATCAAGTATAGTGAGTAAAGCGGTAATAATGGTCAGCATGCCGTACTTTAAGATCCTGAGAGCCGGCAATGACCGGTATACTTTGGTGCCGTTATCCGGCAACTGAGGAGGGTTACTAGTTATAATATTAGGGTATAATCGGATAGGGATCATTTATGTACTGCGGGCCTTATTCGTACAGCCCTTTCATCGGTTTTCATCTTATCTTACCGGTCAATATCTTTTCCCCGTAACATGCCCATCACCTTCCATAAATGCTCACATTGCTCCAGGTCCTTTACCGGCGACAACTCCAGTAAAGACGTACGGATGTGATTCAACGTCAACAGATCAGGCAATGTCCCTTCCGGTAATACCACCATACAGGCCAGTGCTGTCTTCAATACCGTTGCTTTCACCCGGAGACTATGTGGTGAATACCTCGCAGGGTGCAAATGTACGTATCGTCCCGGCTCGATGCCGTGCAACAATATCCAGCGGGAACCATCTGACAATGTAATTTCGGCATAACCACTGCTGTCTTTCAACCATTGCAAATAATCCGGTTCATCTGTTAGTCCGATAGCCGCCAGCTGACTGATCGCCTCCTCACAGATCGCTGCCACTTCCAGCGGGCCATAATAAATATCCATCTGTGAATTGCCCAGTATTTTCAGCCGTTCCGGCAACGCATGTAACGTTACCTCCTGCATCTGCCGGCATATAAACCCACGATGATGTTTCAGGGCATTAAAGAGGATATTATCAGCATTCATGCGCGACGTACCTGTATTGACCATAAACGAAAAAACGCCACAATATATGTGACGTTCTTTCGAATATACAAATAAATGCATATTTATCGCCAACCGCCCCCCAGGGAACGGTAAAGATCTACTACTGCATACAACTGATCTCTTCTGAGATTGCTCACTTCGAGTTCACTCTGCAGTACATTACTTTGTGCGATGATCACTTCCAGATAGGTGGCGCGTCCGCTCTGGAAGAGCTGATTGGCATTGGATACCGCCTGTTGCAGCGTATGCACCTTGTTGGAAGCTATATCATATTGCGATTTGAGTTTGTCAATCTTCACCAACGCGTCGGACACTTCACCAACTGCTTCCAGTACGCTCTGGCGGAAACGTATAACAGACTGCTCACGCTGGATCTTTGCCACTTCGAATTGTGTCTTCAGGTTCTTACGGTCAAACAGCGGTTGCACGATCGCGCCTGACGCCAGTCCGAAGAGAGACGTGGGCACCTGGAACCAGTCACTGAATTTCACTGCATTCACCCCACCACTGGCCGTGATCACCAGGGAAGGATACATATTGGCTTTTGCCACCCCTACCCTTGCATTGGCAATGGTCAGTGCCAGTTCACTACTTCTTACATCAGGTCGGTGACTTAACAGATCGGATGGCACACCGGCAGACAGCTTATCCGTAAGTGGATAATCATTCAACTTCGTCTGTCTGTCTATCTCAGCAGGTAACTCACCAGAAAGTATCCGCAGGGCGTTCTCCTGCACGGTCATATCCTGCTCTATCTGCGGTATCAGTTGTGCGGCCGTCAGCTGTTGCGCTTCTGCCTGTTGTACGGCCACCAGTGTTGTTTGTCCGGCGTCATACTGTAAGCGGATAATACGCAGTGTGCTGTCGTTCAACTGTACATTACGTTGCGCTACTGCCAGCTGCTCATCCAGCATTAGCAGATTATAATACGCCTTCGACACGGTTGCAACGATATCTGTTTGCAACAGCTTACGCGACTCATCTGTCTGCAGATAGGCAGCCAGCGCTTCTTTTTTCTGATTCCTTATTTTCCCCCATATATCTGCTTCCCAGGCAAACTGAATATTCGCGCTATAATCTTCCAGGTGTTGTGTACCCAGGAACTGACTCAGACTGATCCCATTTAAGCTATTATCTGATGGCCTTGTGGTACCCGCCGTTACATTCAGTTTTGCTGAAGGCAGATTTAACAGTTTTGCCTGTCTCATTTGCAACCGGGCGGCTTCCACATTCAGGATGGCCACCTGCATATCAAAATTCTTTTTGATGGCATTGCTGATCAGTCCTTTGAGTGTAGCGTCAGTGAAGAAGCTATCCCATGGAAGATCCGCAACAGTGGTTGTATCTGTCTGCACACTGTTTCTGAAAGCAGCAGGCAGCTCCGGTTTGGGAGTCGGTGTATCTTTTGATACTTTACATGCTTCCAGCAGACCGACACTCAGCAATCCAATTAAAAAATATTTATTTATCTGTGCTTTCATACTAATTCCGGTTTTGCAACTTTCTCCTTTTCATTGTTTATTACGGTAACGGGCGTACCACTGATCTTTTCCTGCAGATACTGGAAGATGACGAACAGTACCGGAATGACAAACAGTCCGAGTACAACACCACTCACCATACCACCTGCAGCGCCGATGCTGATAGAGTGGTTACCGATCGCAGAAGGACCATTGTCGCTCATCATCGGTATCAGCCCCACTACGAATGCCAGAGAAGTCATCAGGATCGGACGTAAACGCAGTCTGGCAGCTTCTATTGCAGCATGTACCAGGTTCTTACCCGCCCTTCTTCGCTGTGCCGCATATTCTATGATCAGGATCGCGTTCTTCGCCAGTAACCCGATCAGCATCACCAATGCTACCTGCACATAAATGTTGTTAGAAATATCAGCATAACGGATAGACAGGAACACACCCAGGATACCGGTAGGGATAGAAAGGATCACAGCCAGCGGCAGGATGTAACTTTCGTATTGCGCAGCCAGCAGGAAATATACGAACAACAGACACAGTGAGAAGATGATCACTGACTGTCCATTCGAAGAGATCTCTTCTCTCGTCATGCCGGAGAATTCGAAGGAATACCCCGCCGGCAGGTATTGTGCACCAACTTCCTCTACCGCCTTGATCGCATCACCGGAGCTATAACCTGGTTTCGCAATCACGTTCAATCCGATAGAGTTGAACAGGTTATAACGGGAAGTTGTTTCCGGTCCATATACTCTTTTCAGGTTCACCAGTGACTTAACCGGCACCATCTCTCCCAGCCTGTTCTTTACAAAGATGCCTTCCATAGATACCGGCGCTGCACGTTCATCTTTTTCTGCCTGCATCATCACCCTGTAGTATTTACCGAAGCGGTTGAAGTCACCCGCCTGTGTACTACCGAAGTAGGCGCCCATCGTCTGCAACAGGTCTTTCACATTCACATTTAACTGTTCAGACTTCTCCGCATCTACTTCTATTTCATATTGCGGATAATCCGCGCGGAAGGAAGTAAACGCTACCGCTATTTCAGGACGTTTCATCAATTCACTGATAAAGCCCATCGCGATACCACTGAACTTCTCCAGCTTACCACTGGTCTTGTCCTGCAATACCATGTCAAGTGCATCTACGTTACTGAAACCAGGCACTGTCGGGAAAGTAAATACGAAGAAGCTACCGTCTTTAATTGTAGCCAGCTTGCCTCTTACCTGGTCCATGATGGCGTTAATGTCCTTTACTTCTCCCCTTTCTTTCGCAGGTTTAAGCAGAATGAAGGCAACACCTGCAGATGGACTGGATGACTGGGTCAGGATGTTAAATCCGGACAGTCCCATTAATGTTCTTTTGGAAGGAAGATCGCCCAATACTTTCTCCATTTCCTTGATCACTGCCGTGGACCTGTCTAACGAAGCTCCCGGCGGCATAGACATAGAGATCGCGATAAAACCCTGGTCTTCCGAAGGAATAAATCCGGTCGGGGTTTTTCTCACGAGGAACACCGTTGCTACAATCACCACCACGAGACCTACAATGCTCACCCATTTATGACGGATGAGGAAGCGCAGACTATTCACGTACTTGCTGGTCAGCCGGTCGAAACCCTTATTGAATCCGGCAAAGAACTTCTCTTTGAAAGTTGCTTTATGTCCGTCGTCATGCGTACCGTGATGTGTCTCCTTCAGGAACAGGGCCGCCAGTGCAGGGCTCAGTGTCAATGCGTTCACGGCAGAGATCACGATGGCAATGGCCAGTGTGAAGGCGAACTGACGATAGAACACGCCAGTAGATCCTTCCATAAAACCTACAGGCAGGAACACAGCCGACATTACCAGCGTAATGGAAACGATCGCACCACTGATCTCACTCATTGCTGAAATAGTCGCAGCTTTGGGTGAGAGATGTTTCTTTTCCATTTTCGAGTGTACTGCCTCGACGACGACGATCGCGTCATCCACCACTATACCGATGGCCAGCACCAATGCAAACAGCGTCAGCAGGTTGATGGAGAAACCAAGCATAGAGATGAAGAAGAAAGTACCAATGATCGCAACGGGTACCGCGATAGCCGGGATCAAGGTGGAGCGGAAATCCTGCAGGAAGATAAATACCACAATGAACACCAGAATGAACGCTTCTATCAGCGTGTGTTTTACCTGCTCTATAGACTGGTCAAGCGTATCTTTAGTATTGTAAAGGATCAGGTATTTTACGCCTTTAGGGAAGTCTTTGGATACCTTTTCCATCAGTTTCATGATGTTGATCTGGATCTCGTTGGAGTTCGAACCTGCCAGCTGGAAGGAGGCGATGTTCACACCAGGCATGCCATTCGTACGGGTATAGTTGCCGTAAGTGTAGGCACCAAATTCTACTTTGGCCACATCTTTCAGTCGCAGGAAGGAGCCGTCTCCGTTGGACTTGATGACGATATTCTCATAGTCTTCCGGCTTGGTCAGCTTACCCTTGTATTTGATCACATATTCAAATGACTCCGTACTGCTTTCACCGAATTTACCAGGTGCGGCTTCCAGGCTCTTATCCTGTATAGCGCCCATCACTTCTTTGGGAGAAAGGTTGTAGGCAGCCATTTGTTTAGGATTCAGCCACACCCTCATGGAGTAGTCCTTGTTACCACCAAAGATGATAGACTGTCCTACACCTGGAATACGTTTGATCTCAGGAATGATATTGATCTGTGCATAGTTAGCCAGGAAGGTCTGGTCGTATACCTTCGGATCTTCAGAATAGAGGTCTACGACCATCAGCAAACTATTCTGTTGTTTGGCCGTAGTTACACCCGCCTGTATCACTTCAGCGGGCAACTGCGCAGTGGCCTGTGCAACCCTGTTCTGTACGTTTACGGCTGCCTGATCGGGGTCTGTACCCAGTTTAAAGTAGACAGTGATCACCAGGGATCCGTCATTACTGGCGGTAGAACTCATGTAGATCATGTTTTCTACCCCATTGATCGCCTCTTCCAGAGAAGGGGCGACAGAACGCAGAATCGTTTCTGCGTTGGCACCCGGGTACAGGGCTGTCACCTGTACAGCGGGAGGAGCGATATCAGGGAATTTCTGGAGTGGCAGTTTTACCAGCCCAAGGATACCCAGTATCACCATTATGATTGAGATCACCGTTGCGAGAACGGGTCTTTGAATGAATTTCTGCAACATAAGTTTCAATTTTTAGAAGAAGGACTATCTTGATCAGCGCTGAGCGGTCTTAGCCTTTTCCGGTTTAATTTCCATGCCTTCTTTCAAACGATCTACACCACTTACAACGATCCTGTCACCTGCTTTGACACCGTCTGTTACCAGGTAGTCGTTACCACTGTTGCCGGTTACGGTGATCGCCTGACGAACCGTCTTATTGGCTTTGTCGAGGGTGTATACAAATACCCTGTCCTGTATTTCTACCGTAGCTGCCTGCGGTACGAGGATAGCGTTTTTATACTCACGCTGCAGTCTGACCTTACCGGTATTGCCGGTACGGATGGTACCTTTTCCATTAGGGAATACAGCTCTCAGGGTGATGGCGCCGGTATTCTTTTCGAACTGGCCATCTATCATGTCTACCTTACCCTTTTCTTCGTACACATGGTTATCGGCGAGCACGAGTACTACAGGCGGCAGGTTTTTCAGTTTTTCTTCCAGCGTGGAGCCGGCATAGTTATCTTTAAAGCTGAAGAAGTCGCCTTCGCTAAGTGAGAAGTAAGCATAGATCTCGTGTACGTCCGACAGTTTGGTCAACGGCTCCGGATCATTCAGGGAGATCAGTGCGCCGGCTTTTTTAGGAATACGACCGATGTAGCCACTTACAGGAGCGGTAATATTCGTATAACCTACATTGATAGTGGCAGCAGCCACCAGTGCTTTCGCCTGTTCAACATTGGCGGTGGCTACTTCATAAGCTGTTTTAGCAGTACGCAGCTGTATTTCAGACACCACTTTGCTATTTACCAGCGGCGTTACTTTATCTATTTCCAGTTGCGCGTTCAACACAGCTGCTTCAGCGGCATGCAAGGAAGCTTTTGCGTTGTTCAGTTGTTCACGGTAGCGATGTTCATCGATTTTGAATAACGGCTGACCAGCTTTCACATAAGCGCCTTCATCCACATATACTTTTTCGAGGTAACCATCTACCTGTGAGCGGATCTCTACGTTCACCTTTCCTTCCAGTGATGCTGTATAGTCATTTTCTGTACTGGCGTCGGCTGCTCCAATGGTTACCACTTCTGCCGGTGTGGCGGCAGGCGCTTCATTATGTGCAGCGGAGGGCTGACAGCTGTACAATCCCATCAGAATGATGATGACAAGCAAGCTCCGGTTTAATACGTCTTTTTTCATGTTATGATTGTTGTGTGTAATTGACAAAAGAATCCCCCTTTCGCATATTGACTATGCAATCAGATAGCGGCAGTTAATACATGTAATGCCCGTTATCAATGCTCAGGAAAGCATCAATTACAGATAGTTGTCGTTGAAGGTAAGCGTGTAGGTTCACGGTGATGGTCAGCACCACGTGAAGAGTGTCGGATCAGCGGAATGGCCGCACAATGGATATAGCCGGTATTTGCCAGCAGTCCTGTGCCTGTTATTACAGGACACAGGATGAATGTATTGCAGTATTGAAACGATCGTTTCAGAATAAGGGCAAAAAAAAGAGCAGTTCTTAAAATGAACTCCTCAGGTGTTTTTTGGTATATGTTGCCATCCCTTTCACGAGATCAACATCCTTAAACTGAAGATAAGACTGTTTCCAGCCACAAAAGCCGTTAAAGATAATATGTGCCAGCACAACGGGATCTTTGTCATCTGACAGTTCACCCTGTTCTTTCGCACGTTTCAGCAGGTCGGTAAATATGCCAATCGTTCTTGCACTGGCCTGTTTAATAACGCTGCGGACTTCATCATCGTCTCCAGCCAGCTCAAAGGAAGACTTCATCCCCATACAACACTTGCAGTCGTATATCGTACCGGATACAAAGACGTCGATGATCTTTTCCATTGTTTCCAGCGGCGAGAGGTCCTTGAGCGTCAGCACCGATTCGTAGTCTTTTGCTGCCAGGTAACCATATGTCCGCAGACATTCCAGGAAAAGGTTATGTTTATCACCAAAAGAATTATACAAGCTGCTCCTGTTGATCTGCATAGCCTCTACCAGGTCCTGCATAGAAGTGGCGTTGTACCCCTTCTCCCAGAACACATCGAGCGCTTTGGCGATCTTTTCTTCAGGAATGAACTCTTTCTCTCTTGCCATAACGGGAACAAAGGTACATTCTGAAACGGTCGTTTCAAAATAATTTTTTCTTTACCGGACCTATGTGTAATGAAATATCTTATTTCAGATGCGGTATGCTCCCTGGAAAGCGGTCAGCCTACCCGGATTAATACTTAACCGGTGGTAGGCTACCGAATAATGCAAAAGCAGAGCGTCCAGCCATGCCGGACACTCTGCTTTTAAGGAGTACCTGGATGTGAACGCCTGATTTTAATACATTAGAAGTTAAACAGACAGGTCAGGCCGCCAATGTGTGCTTTATAATCACCGGTGATCCCTTTCATATAAAAAGTGCTGATCTCAATGTTGTGACGTTTCTTTCTGCCAACACCGATACGCATACCGATATTTGCAGCCGGTCCGGTAGTCGCCATGCTACGACTGTCTGTGTAATAACCGTAATACTCAGGGTCGTAATATTCTGACTCTACTGTACCCGCGTGCAGACCATAACCAGCACCAACATAAAATCCCATCCTGCTCTGACAACCCTGTGCCGAACCAGCCCCAAAGTTGAAGTTCACCATTACGGGTGCATTGACCATGTAACCAAACATACTCTCTTCATCCCAACCGTAATAGCTGTCATAAGTTGCATTGTAGGTAGCCGAAAAACCGACACTCAGGGGAATGCCTACAGAAATGGAGGTGTTCTCTGATTCCGCAAAACTGATACGCGGAGAATAGGTAAATACAGTACTGGCTTTAGTGTTCGTATGGGAGGCACCTTCTACAAAAACACCGGTACCGATGCCGTTGATAAAACGCTGTGCATGTGAGGATGTAATGCCTGCCAGGCATACGGCGGCTAACAAGAATACTCGTTTCATTGATAAAGGGACTTAATTAATAATGCTATAATATACCAAAGATACTGTGCGCCCATTAAACCGGGAAATAAGTTATTGAAAATAAGTAGTAAACACCTCTTTTGTTTATCAGTGAAAGTTACCGCACCTTTGCAACACCAGATGACCGGATACCTATGGTTTTATATGTACTCCTATGAGCCTTCACCTATGACCCTGCTACCCGGTGCTACTGTTAAATATCCCTGAAAATGAACTATAAGATCATACAGGATGAGTCTATGTTACGCTCGTTCATCAACTGGCTGCCCGACCTGGAAGAAGGGGAAGCCTATTACGTCTCACTGCTGGCCAGAAGTAAGTATGCTGATGCGATAAAATCAGATAAACAACAACTGAAACGCTTTACCAGCAGAAAAGAAGACCTCTATTCAAAAATACTCCAGCTGGAATGCCCGGTTGGCGCGTATACCCAAAAAGGAACGCCTATCCCGCAGGAAGCGCTGGCTATTTATATCACCCCTAATCCGAGAAGTCTGTATGACGCTATGTTCAGCGGATTGACTGCACTGGCCCAATGCATCCAACAGCAGAAGCGACATGCTAATCCGCACCAGGAGGTGATGAATGAAATTCAGAAGAATAAGAGCAGAAGTTGTTTCGTGGATTTCGATTTTGACTACAAGGGAGAAGACTTTGCGGATCATCTGAAACAGCAGGTCTACGCTTGTACCGGTGAATCGGCGAACGTGCAGTTTATCGAAACCAGAGGTGGTTTTCATGTACTCGTCGATCCGTTATCGATAGAAGAGCCTTACCGTAAACGCTGGTACCAGGGCATCGCGCAGTTACCTCATGTCGATCAGACCGGCGACCAGATGATACCCATACCCGGTTGTTCACAGGGTGGCTTTGTACCGCAAATGCTGTAACCAGTAACTATATAGAGAAAGTCGGAGCAATGCAATCTCCGGCTTTTCTATTATTTCGCTTTCATACTTTCCTGGTAGCCTTTATAGTCAGAATAAGGCTCATCAGACCTGCTATTCAGCTTCAGGTATATAAAGCCCTGCCGATTGTCCAGTATGACGTTAAAATGGCTTAATACCTGGTTTCCAATAAGCGTGGGCCGGCTACTCCCTGGCATATTGGGGTCCTGCGCATTGGTTACAATATCCGGGAATTTAACACCTGCTATTTCCGCGTTTAATCGTACGATCTTTCTGCCATTCACTGTAGTCAGACTGTCCAGCTTATCCCAGAGGCCTTCATACGCCGTAAAATCGCTACCAAGTGCCATGGTGGCATCGCGTCCTGTATCAAACAGGAACCAGAAAGAATAACGCTTCCCTCCCACTTCTGTTACGGCCTGGAACCTTGGCCTGTCCTGCTCGAACCATACGGGCATAACGCTGTAATACCGCGAATAGTTCGGTAATCCTTTATGAATGATCAGCAGGCTGCGATCGTAATCGATCTCCACGATCTTATCCATGAATAATGAATTACCGATGATCAGGTCTTCCTGAGGCTGCATATTGCCGACCTGTACCAGTTTCACTGGTCCCCATTTAATATCCGCGATCCTGAGTGTATTGTTACTGCTGGTGAGTGTCTTGTTGGTCCCCTGTGTATTGGTGACCATCGTATTGCCGTCAAACTGAATACCCAGTTTTTCGGCCGACTGGCGGTTTACAGCGCTGGCGCCCGCTCCGAGATCAAACTGTATATTGACAGGCTTATTGTTCAAAAATCCCTTCAGATAGATACGGGAACCATGCAATGTGAAAGGAATAGTGTCTCTCGCAGGATTTTTTCCGATGCCTCTTACCTGCCGTAGCGTGTCTCTGAGAGCGGCTATACGGATAAAACAACTGTCCTTACCATTGAGCAGTACCACCAGGTCATAACTCCTACCTGGCTTTGTATCAACAGTAAAGCTATCCAGGTCTGTTTTAACTGTCACCGTTCCCGGCTTACCCGGCACATTCATATAGTAGATATCAGGTCTGACAGCAGGATCGAGATACCAGTCAAGCTTCGGATACGGTTCATCGATGATGCTTGCCTTATCAGTATTGGCTTTTATAACGCGTAATACCCGCTGCGCATGTGCCAGATGAGACAGGCACAGGAGTAGTACCAGGCTGGAGAAAAGTCTATTATGTTTCATGATGAGGTAGCTGTTCAATCCGTATGCCAGGTGAAGTTAATATTAATAATCAATCAATTACCAAACTTAGATTTGTGCAGATGTTCATTGTTGAACGGTACCTGTTCGTTTACGTGTAACCGGGAGCATCGCCTATTTTTTTTTCTTCTTTTCCCACTCCTGGTGTAACTGGTAAACCAGTTGGCGGTTGGCATTCGATTCAAGCCAGATGGTGGTTCTGGTAAATTCTTTTTTAGTTTCCAGCACAGGCAGGGTATCAGGTGCTGCCTTCATGTCACTTACACTCACCCACCTGTCTGCCGTTGAATTACGCAGCGACTCCATACTGGTGCTGGCTATCGTCTGAATAGTATATACCCCCGGTGTTACATAGTGCAGGACCATTTCCGTCTTAGGTTCGATGAAGGCTATCCTGGATTTCGTGCCGTCCAGCGGGGTTAACGTAAATTTGGCGGCCTTATCCAGTGTATTGATAATTTTAATAAGAGAAGCGCCGTCATCCTCCCCTAGCCGGAGGGTTTTCTGCGCATCTTTTTTACCTGCATTGGCTCCGTCTATGGTTGTGAATGACTGCGGTGCATCTTTTACCAATCCATTCGGGCTGCCGAATTGCTGCTGTCGCGCTCTCTCCCGCTGGCCACTGGTGCCCATCACATACACGATCAGCAAGCCGGCTGCGGCGATCAGGTAAGGAGCGATCCTGAATCCGGGTTTGCTGGCAATTTCTGCTTCCAGCATGCCGTGATTGTTGTTGATAGTTTGTAAGGTCTCTGGTGTCAGCCCTTTGATCTGACGGGCAAGGTCCCAATAGATCATGTGGTCCGTCTTTCCATTGTGCTTGGCCCAAACCGTCAGTGCTAACTCCTGCAATGCCAGGGCAATGGTGTTCCGGAGTTCATCCAGGGGCCCTTCGGCAGTATTGATCTCATCCACATTGATATGACTGGCTGTCCATTTTTTTAATGTTGACAGCGAGATCATATGCGTATTGATCGCATGTTTCTGCGCGAGAATATCATCAAGCAGCGCCATGTATGATTTAACAACTGGAATGTAACGGGGGTCGTTCAGGTCCGGCTGTGATGCCGCGGAACCATTAAAGCTGGTATGCATGTCAGGTTAATAGGGATAGTTCGTGGCAAAATTAACGATATAATATCATTTTTTTACAATTAGCTTCGATAGCATACCGCATATTGATTACCAACACACAATTACGCCTTCCATTCATCCGGATTGCACAACTATCGCTTTAACGACCATAATTGCCCATCTGGCGATTGACACCCGTTCACGCCACGAACGAGTGCTAGCTTTAGGTCGCTGATCAATACAATAGTGACGTCACAAAGCAGCATCAGTTTTAAGGCCACCCATTTACTCACGCTTAATCTTTGTCGTATGAAAGAGATCATACATAAACCCGGCGCCATTACCCGTTGGTTTGAACATGACATATCACTTAACCTCGGTTTCAGAGAAAGCGGCATCCGCGCCATCTGCGGAATAGTGCTGGTATTCATCACTGCACTGGTGTACCGTCACGGTATCTATTACATCATCCCGATCACGATATACCTTTATATCAGCGCAATGGCACATTTCTGCGTCTTTAAATACATCTGGGTGCATATGCCTGCTCACAGCCTGTCTCAGACACGACTGGACTGGCCTTCTGACCTGGCAACACAAATAGATCCCTCACTGGGATAACCCTTACAATCCTTTCCTCCATATACTATCAAAACCAGATCATGACCGCAATTATTTGCGCATGATCCTCAGGCACCGAAAGATCGAAAATCACTATCTGTGCATTAAAACCGGGAACCATACGGTATAGGTGCGCAGCCTTTACATAGTAGCGAAGTAACGTGCCTGATCGATTCAAAGTGCGCCGGCATCATACACAGGGTATGGTGCCGGCTTTGCTGATCTCAATATATGCTACCGCTACAAGTATATTCAGTGGATATTAACATTAATTTACCAGCGCAGTAATTTTATAACAATATATTTGCTGACCATATTGTCAATAAAACCCTGGTGAACGAGTTATGCAGACAGCATCCACGAAAACCTTCAGCGTCACATTTCCCGATCTTTATCAATATGTAAAGGTCGCATGGGAAAGTATTAAAGCAGATCATACGGAGGGAAAAGACTATGCCTCTTTCGCCGCTATTGGCCTGAGCGATGTCAGCTTCTATAAAAAATATCCCGGTACTGACTTCCTTACACGTTTTCAGGCAAGCTGCCTGGAGCAACGTGGTAACGTTGAAGTGGTAGCAGATAAAACGCTACCTGTTGCGGGCCGGACGTCCTATATCAGAACGGCTACATCTACCGACGGGTTTTTCTTCTATTATTTCGCTGTTCTGCAGATCAGCAATGAATACTGCTATAATTTTACCGCCGATTGCGATACAGCCGAAGCTGCGCGTTTCGAGCCGATATTTGATGAAATATGGCAAAGCCTGCAATACTTCGGCGACCCGTCGGCGGCACTCAAAGAACAGCAGGCGGCCATTGACAACCTCCGCTCACCATACACCTCTTCCGATACAGGCGACGGCGTAGAAAAAGAAATCAGCCCTTTTACTATTCCAGCAGATGAACAAGGATACTGGGAATTCGGCGGCTATCGGTTCAATATACTCCCTGGCGATGGGAATGAGGTGCATATCGCTGATGTAGATGGTGCTTTGTACATCAAACTGGAAGGACAAGTGCCGGATTATGATACCGACAAACACGGACATCTGCTGAATGATTATGAACACGGAAAAGTATATCTGCAGTTCTATTTCAAAGGTATCTATCACAACGGCGTTCCAACAGGTACTTTTACCTTCAGGCAGGAAAGAGATGATACTCATCTGTCATACCTCTGGAAAGGTGGATTTCACTATAGTCTCGACTTCACCGGAGAAGCGACCCTGAGAGATGGCTGGCTGGGTGTAAACGGCTACTTCAACGATTATGAGATGAAGATCGCGAGTAAGTTACCTGATCATCTTAACTGGTCAAACTACCGCTTCCTTACTATAGATGAACTGGAGACGGCTCCCGCGGATATCGTCCGGCGTCTTCAGCTGACAGACCCCTATCCTGGTCAGCTGCATGAAGCACTATCTCCCCTCACTCAACTGGAAACGCTCTTCATCTGGTTTAAAGAAGGCAATAAGGCGGCCGAAGAGATCAAAGAGGTACCTAAGGCCATTAAGAAACTAAAGGCCCTTAAAGAGCTTAATTTGTCGGGGATGCATGCTATCACCCATATTCCTGAATGGATCGGTGAGCTGCACCAGCTGGAAACATTGCATCTTTCGAATAACGGTATCACCGGTATTCACCCACGCGTATTCCAGCTACCCAGACTTAAAAACTGCTATCTCTATAATAACCAGCTGCAATCCATCGCCCCTGGTTTACCGGAATCATTGGTTGTGCTGAACCTGGATAATAACCAGCTGACGACAGTACCCGACTCCCTCACCCGGATGAAAGCATTGACAGATCTAAGCCTGAATGATAATCCGCTGACACATTTACCCGCAGGACTGGAGAATATTGAAAATCTCCGCCTGGAAATGGACAAAAAACTCTCGCTCCTGAATTATACTTACATGGGCGCAGATAAACAGGGGACGATCAGTTATGACAACACACCCTACTTTGCACAGCATGATCCGGCTTTAACCAGCAGACTGGAAAAAGCGATTGCAGAAAAGGAATTGCTACCCTATAAACAGGGATTGATGCAGCTGGCGAGAAAGTCCGTCGCTTTTGCCACTACAGAGGAGGAAGACTACGGCACCACAGGTGGGTGCCGTTTTGGCGGATTGCCTGATCTTCCAGCCGGCATGCCTTATCCCACCTGTACAAACTATTCCGGCGAGACAAAAGGAATGCAATTCATCGCACAGATCAACTGTACGGCAATTGCCGGCCTGCAGGACTACCTGCCACGTACCGGCATACTCTATTTCTTCATCAAAGATCAGGAGGAACTATCGCCCGCTGTCATCCACTACAACGGGGACCTCTCCACTTTAATACCTGGGAATACCCTGGATATTTCTGAAGATTTCATCGCCGACCAGGCAGGTATCTATGCGTCATACAAAGTGGTTGCTGACAATTACCCTGACATCCCGTTCTTCTACAACGCACGTGACTATTACACATCAGCTGCACCTGCTCTAAAAGCGCTCGAAGAGCAGGATGAACTGGCTGACAGGACCAACGCACTGAAAACCGCATTGCATCCTTCCATCACGCCTGTACATAGCATTAACAGCTACGTGTTTAAACAGCATGATACACCGGAAAAGGAAGCAGCCAATGAACTGAGAGGAAAACCTGAGGAATGGATGGTATTGCTACGTGTGAGCAGTGATAATAATCCGGGATTCTGTTTCTGGGATGCTGGTGAGATCTATTTCGTCATTCATAAGAGTGACCTGGCGAAGCAGAATTTCTCAAATGTCTACGCGGGATTGGAAAGCAGTTGATCCTGTTTAATAAGCGGTATATACCGGTCCCCGGATAAATCATTGTCAGTGATGCATCTGAGGACCGTTTCATATGATAGATGCCTTTTCGGTCAATGTCGTGATCAGTTCATACCCGGTAGCGCGGGCGGTGCCGGTTTACGTACCTGGGTGGTCAGCGTCTTTAAAAAAGCTTCCAGTGCGTGCAGTTCTTCCTTATCAAGATTAAGTTTACGCAATACCGGAGACGGAACGGGTCTTTTGCTTTCATCTACCTGCACAAACTTCTGTATGGGAGAAGGATTGCCCAGGTTGTAATATTCGACCACGTCGCGCAAAGTCGGAAAATTACCATGGTGCATCCACGGGCCTGTCTGACCAACCTCTCTCAGCGAAGGGGTACGGAAGGCGCCTATATCCTCCTGTTTACCGGATAAATGATAATGCCCGAAGTCCTCCATCTTTGAGCCATACAGCGCCTGTCCGTCGTTGTGAAACTGGTTGTCAGAGAACAGCGGCGTGTTATGACAGTTGATGCAACGGGCCCTTGTCCTGAACAGGTGTAATCCTTTCACTTCTTCGTCAGACAGGAGTTCACTGCTGCCTGTCACAAACTTATCAAAGCGGCTGCTATTGCTGACAATACTCCTTTCGAAAGTAGCGATCGCATACTGTATTCTCCCGACAGTCACGGCTGCATCACCGAAAGCATCTTTAAACATCACAGCATATTCAGGAATGGCCTTAATATTAGCCTCCATCTGGGTCAGCGTTTGTGCCATCTCCACCTTATCCTGTACCGGGAACACGGCTTGTTGTTCGAGTGTAGTCGCGCGTCCATCCCAGAAAAAGTGCTTATAAAAGCCCACATTGAACAGCGTCATGGCATTCCGCTTGCCGGTCTGCCGGTTATGTCCGTAAGAGACCCGGCGGCCATCACCCCATCCCAGTTCGGGATCATGGCAGCTGGCACAGGAGAGCTGCAGCGACTTCGACATACGCGGATCGTAGAACAGCGTCCTTCCCAATACTTCCTTTTCTTTCGAATACGGATTGTAGTCAGGATATGACGGCCTGTCCAGTTTACCAATGTCTCTGAAGCCTATACGGGTAGCGCTATCGAGATCTGGTGCAGGCCATTTCGAAGGATCTCCGCTACTGTATAGCTG
Organism: Chitinophaga agri; assembly: GCF_010093065.1. NCBI lineage: Bacteria > Pseudomonadati > Bacteroidota > Chitinophagia > Chitinophagales > Chitinophagaceae > Chitinophaga > Chitinophaga agri. Next base: position 1,507,502 of record NZ_CP048113.1, read on the forward strand.
GCGTAGCTCTTCTATGGTGTATTGCGGAGCAGTCATGCTGATACCGGCCGCCCCCAGGAGTATGGCTCCTGATAGCAGACCGGCAACTAAAAAAATACGGGAAAATCGCATGTATCAGAGCGTAAGTTTATCTACACTAATTTTATAACTGTATTTGTTTTCTTTCTCGCCGCCAAAGCTGGAATCGTCGAAGTTCAGTTCCAGTTCTATCAACTTTGTATCGATATTGAAAGTACCGGTACCACTGAAACCGACATTGAAAGTAGTACCGTCTTTACGCGTCACCACGATGTCCTGCCTGATGGCTTCCACTTTGCCAGTATGAGCACCCGGTGCATCAGGTACCAGGCGCAGCGCTCTTGGTACATTGATCCGCGTAGTTTTAGCGCTCACCGAACCTCCACCTGCTTCTTCATTGTAGATACGCACCATATTGAAGAACGGCACGCCGCTTTCAGCGACATAATTATTTACAAACCCCAGTACGGTGGCATCGGAAGAATCAAGGACGGAAAAATGAGCGCCCAGCGACGCCCATTTACTGGTTGCCAGGTTATAATAATAGGTATTGGGCGCATAGAACGCTTCATTTTTAAACCAGGTGGCTGCTGGTGCATATGGCGCGATGCGAACAGCCATTTTACTTTTACTACCGCTTGCTACTGGCAGCTGAGTGGAGTCCACCATTACAAATACGGTACGTTTCGCTGTGGCCCAGGTATGGCTTACATTCAGTTCTACGCTTACCTTCAGCGGGCCCTCTGTGATAGTTGTTTTTGTCACCACAACAGAACTATCCGGTTTGCTGGTGGCAGAGTCGATCATCATCAGTTTGAATTTGCTTTCCAGTTCCGCCCTGGTCACACCACTTACCGGTATGTCCAGCCTGAAGGAAGTCGTCGCTGCATTCATATCTATATTCGTCGCGGTGTTGTCAAAGTCAATAGTTGCCGGTGGAAGAACGACTACAGGCGTATCTTTTTCGTCCTTGCTGCACGCTATCATTACCGTCAAACCTACGGCCATCATCATGTATTGTAAGTGCTGTTTCATAGTGTTTATTTATATTAATGAATTAGTACCCTTTGTTTTGTTCTAGTGATGGATTAACATCTGTCGCTTTTTTTGGAATAGGCAGTACCATTTTGTCGTCTTCAAATGACCTGTCCGGCAGACTCAGTTTTTCGCGCATCAGGTCTAGAAAATACTCTCCTTCAAATGCAAACTCTTTCCGGCGTTCTATCCTGATCCAGTTAATGACTTCTGCGGTAGTTTGTAGTTCGGCTCTTTCAGCAGCCGCATCTGCCCGCATTCTGATGGAATTCAGATCATTGACTGCCTGCGTCAGGTTCTCCAGGTGAGCCGCCGCTTCTGCCCTGATCAATACCATATCCGTGAGGCGCAGTACCTTAACAGGTGTCGCATTGGCAGCTGTTCCCTTATATTTCCCCGTCAGCAGGTAAGCAGTACCAGCGATTGTTCTGGGGATCAGCAATCCGGCAGTACCCCGTACGTCAGTTGCTGTATACTGGCGGGACAGCGCAGGACTCACGCCATACTGTAATTCAGTGCTATTGTCCCCGTAATAATTTCCCAATGTGGTACCGGCAAAGTTGCTTTCCAGCGCCAGTTCAAAGAGGGACTCACTGCTGGGTGTCCGGCTGCTCCAGCTGCCTGCATACTGCTGATTGGTCATCAGCGTACGGCCGCCATTCCTGATGACGTTGTCCGTATGATCATAGGCCTGCTGCCAGTTATGCTCATACAGATATACTTTAGCGAGCAATGCTTCTGCGCTGACCGCATTAAAAGTATACTGGGTGTATCCTCCACTCAGCAAAGGTGATGTACCGGAAAACAACCGGATGGCTGCTTCCAGATCATCCGTCACTGCCTTATAAGAACCTGCTGCCGTAGTCCTCACGGGCAACGGATCATTATACAATCTCGGTTTCAGATTAATGACAACACCGGCATGCGAGGCATCCGGCGTATAGCTGTACGGCCTTGCAAACAAACGTAACAGATCAAAATGCGCCAGTGCCCTCAGGCAACGGCCTTCCGCTTCCAGTCTTCTCAGGGCAGGATTCGTACTGTCACTAAGGCGGCTGGCACCTGTCAGTATATTATTGACGTTGTTGAGCAATGTGTAATACTGGTTATAGGTTTCATTCATCGCGCTGGTAGATGCGTCCTGCATGAAACTATAGACGTCCAGCAATTTGACATTCGTCTCTTTCAGGTAAATGATATTTCCAGCTACCAGATCAGGATAGACCATTCTGTTCGTATGGTATAGCTGCGTAGTCAGCAGCATACTATAAGCACCCGCCAGTGCGGCCTTTGCGCCGGATACATCGCTGAACACCACTTCATTGGACAGCTTATCCGTCGGCTCTACATCCAGCAGTTTCTCACAGCTGGTCAATGTTAAAAAAGCCATTGCCAGCGAGGCAGTTATTATCTTCTTCAGCATTTGTACTACGTTTTAAAGTCCAACTCTCACGCCCAGTGTATAGGAGCGCATTTCAGGGTACAAAAAGCGGAGTGCAGCAATACCGTTACGGGTATCGGATCCATTATCATTCTTATACCAGTAGAACACGTTCCTGACGTTGGCATACATACTCAGGTTCTCTATTGCCACCCTGTTCAGCAGTGACTTCGGGAACTGATAATTCACAGACAGATTAGATAATTTCAGGTATGTGATTTCCCGCAGATAGCGCGAAGAATTGATCACCAGTGTACGCGGATAGTAAAGTTTCGGAATGTCCGTTATGTCTCCAGGTTGCTGCCAGCGCTGCATCAGGTCGACGATCTGATTACGGTGATTCAGGTTACGGCCATCTGACTGAATATCCTTATTCAGAAAAACGCTGGAACCATATGCATATTCAATGTTCGCCGTTACCGTAAGCGGCCCGATCCTGAATGCATTCACAATACCTCCCTGGAACTTCGGCAGCCTGTTCCCCAATACCGTACCTGACGCTGTAGGCAACGCATTAATAGTAGCTGCATTTACCTTCTTACCAGTAGGATCATAGAACAGCTCCTCTCCTGTGGCAGGGTCTACGCCAGCCGACTTCCATCCCCAGATGGCAGATGTGCTCACCCCTGTTTGCGCCACCGCCTGATCCTCTCCTGAATACATCGGGGTATAGCCATTATTGAAACGCAGTATCTTGTTATTGTTGAAGCCTGTGTTAAATACAGTATTCCAGGAGAAGTTATCACGTTGCAGGTTAGTGCTGTTGATCGTCAGTTCAAACCCTTTGTTACGCATATCGGCAGCATTGACACTCATGGTACTAAAGCCGGTCTCCGGCGCAACATTGATACTGGAGATCATATCTTTAACGGTATTGTTATAATATTCTGCCACGATCTCCAGTCTTCCGAAGAGCGTTACATCGAGCCCCAGGTTCATTTTATAATTTTTCTCCCAGCTCAGGTCAGGATTAGGTGCAGCTGTACCATCGGGTACGGCGCCGGTATTCCCCTGATAATTACTACCACCGAATACATACAATCCACGGGCGGCATAACTACCTATACGACTGTTTCCGGTACTGCCATAGCTGGCACGCATACGCAGGAATGATAGTGTCCGGTTGTTCCGCAGTAAATTCTCATTGGAGATCACCCAGCCCACGCCCAGTGATGCATTCAGCGCCACCTGTTTGTCACCGCCAAATATGGACGACTTATCCGCTCTGATATTGACAGCAGTGTAATACTTTTTCTTATAATCATATGCCATCTGTGAATAATAGGATATTGTCGCGTTACCCATGGAAGAGGAAGCTGACGTCTGTGTAGCCGCATTGTTCAGGTTACGCAGTTTATCATAGGAAAAGCCTGTGCCTGTCCCCTTCAGCAGGTCTGTCTGCTGATCCTGTGCCTGTGTACCCGCAAGTATGTAGACATGATGATCCGGTGTGAGGTGCTTCTCATAAGCAGCCTGCAGAAAAGCGATCCATCCCAGGTTGCGGCGATCGAATACCTGCAGGAAACCATTGCGGGTACGACCCGTAGCATTTAATCCGGACAGGAAATTCACTTCCCTATTTGAATAGTAGTCAGCACCCACATTGGCCGTTACCTGCAATCCATCTGCGATCTTATAGGAAGCATTGGCGGAGCCTGTCATGGCAATACTTTTATGCCTGTCCTCATTCTGGTTCAGCACAGCAATAGGATTGGGTACATTCAAACCAGACAGCTCGTTGTAAGAACCGTCCGGGTTATAAGGAGAGATATTCGGCGGCAGCAGCACGTTATTATAAATATTCAACGCGTTCTGCGAGGTGATCGTCGGGCTCAGGTTCACTGCCAGTCGCATCCTGTCGCTGACCTCATGATCTACCCTGATACGGGCATAAATTTTCTCCAGGTCATTAGCTAGTGAACTGGCATGCTGTTTCAGGTAGCCACCGGATAAACGGAAGGTCGTTCCCTGTTTACCACCACTCAGGTCCATGTTCACGTTGTGGTAGCTGGCATTACGGTTTGTCAGTCCGAACCAGTCGGTATCAATAGTTTTACTGCCGGATAATTGTTCCGCCATTGCAGGTGTCATGCCGTTATTAATATATGTCTCACGTAACAGCTCGTAATACTGCGGACCGTTCAGGTATTTTATCTGATTGATAAAGGTGGACACACCGGTTTTATAATCGACATTCAGCCGCGTCTTTCCACTGGCACCTGCTTTGGTGGTAATGATGATCACACCATTAGCCGCATTGGCACCATAGATAGCAGAAGCTGCAGCATCCTTCAGTACAGAGATCGACTTTATGTCAGCCGGATTGATATTAGACAGCGGATTAAGGTAATTCTCGTTCGCAAAACTGCTATGTTCATCGCCACGTTGCTGCTCATACAGCGGTATACCATCAATTACATATAAAGGCTGCGTCGAAGTAGTACGGCCGCCGCCGATAGCCGTGAGTGAACCCTGTCCGCGGATGTTCACCTTCACGGGTGTGTTCAGTGACGTATTCGTTTCCACGTACACACCGGCCACCATGCCTTCCAGCATCTTGTCAATACTCTCGATGGGTCTGTCGGTTTGCAGGGCAGCGGCGTTCAGCTGGCTGATACTTCCCACGAATTCTTCCCTGCGTCTGTCTTTTGTATAGGAGCTGGTCACCACTACTTCCGCCATCTTCAGCGGATTATCCTGTAGTGTGACGGACATCCTGGTTTGCGATGTAATGATCACCTGCTGTGGTTCCATACCAATATAACGGAATATCAGTGTGAAGCTGGCGGGTCTTTCCTGCGGGAAGCGGAAGATGAACTCTCCATGGCTATTCGTAGTGGTCGCCTCTTTTGTTTCTTTGATGACAACACTGACACCAGGCAATGGCTGTTTGTCACTCTGGCTATACACCACACCGGCAATATTCCTGTCAGCGGAAGTCGTCTGTCTGTAAGCCGCTGTAATGGCGTTACCGATCTGCTTGTAGGTGGTATTCGACAAGCGGCCCAGTTGTTGTAATGCCTGGTCCAGCGGGCCTTTAAATTGCATAGTGACCAGCTGATCACCTTTCACCGTATTCTCATCATAGTTAAATGAGATACCCGTCTGTATTTGCAGACTGGCATAGATATTCTTCAGCGGCTGTTGTGTAGCGTCGATCCTGACAGCGTACTGCTGCCAGGGTTTGAGGCCCTGTGCGGTGACCTGCAATTGTGCAGTGAATAAGATAATAAGTCCCACCAGGCGATTGATGAACCGCCTCCGGATGCCTGCAATAATGTTGTTCATATGCTATACGCTTTTACGTAGCTGTCCCTGCATTTATGAAGTGATAAATGCTTTCATTGTCACTATTGTATAAATACTGTATCGTTTGCTATGCTGTATTGAAGGTCGTTGGCAAAGCAGATGCTGGCTACGACCTGTTTGTACCCGACATTATCAAAATGGCCGGTGTACTGCATGTTCATCACCTTAGACCGGTTGATGCAGGTAATGTTATAGAGTCGCTTCAGCTGTAATGCGATCTCCGGAAAATCCGCGTGATTGAAATAGAGTTTATTATCTCTCCAGCCCAGTTCTGCTGACCTGTCGAAGGTAGATTTCTCCAAAGTGGCCTCTGCTGCGTTATAGGTAATACTTTCATTTGGCACAAGAATGACGCCATCCGGATTGGTAACCGCTACTTTCACTTTACCTTCTACGAGCGCCACCCTGCTCTTACCGGATTCCGGATAATAGCTCATATTAAAGGAAGTTCCCAGTACTTTTACCATCATGTCTCCCCCCTGTACGATAAACACTCTATTTTCGTTGCGGGCAATGGTAAAAAAGGCCTCACCGTCCAGTTTGACGATCAGGGAGTCTTTTGCTGCTGTTATGGCGTACTGGATATTTGTACCGGCGTTCAGCTGGATCACAGATCCATCGGGCAGTTCAATGGTGGTACGCTGCGTAGGAGCGCTACTGAAAGACGTCCAGTTCAATGGTTGTGGTCTGCTACGGGTGCGTGCGGTGAACAGCCATATACCAGCCATCACCAGGATACCTGCCATTACTGCCGCAGCCGTAAAGGTACGCAGCCGGTGGCGGGGTGCAGGCGGTAATACCCGTTCCTGTGCGGTCGCGTCCACAGCTGGTTGCTGAGAGAGGAATGCCAGCATTCTGGCCTGTTCAGCGTCAAATTCATGTTGAGGGAGATGCCCGAGTAGTCTGGCCAGTATGGACTCTGCTGCCATGATCTCCGCCAGCTTATCCGGATTACACCTGATCCAGTGCTGCCAGAAGGCGACATCATGTTCATCCGATTGCTGAAAATACCTGATGAATGATTCATCCGCTGCAAAATCCTCCGCCTTGTAAAGTTTAAAATCCATGAAGCAACAATCCCTTTTATACCAGTGCAGCAAATGCCTCATTTTTACCCCGGATCACCGAACTTTTTTTCAGGAAAAGAGAAAAATCATGGGAGCAAGCAGTGTACGCAGGCATTTACGCATGATTTTCAGCGCTTCATGTAACTTATTATATATCGTCCGTGGCTGGAGGGAAAGTTGGGCGGCTATCTGTTCGTAGGTAAAATTTTCGTAGTATTTAAGACGTAATATCGCCTGCTGAGTGGCCGACAACTGGCTCATAAAGTGTCGCAGCTTAAAGGCCGTTTCTGCATCCTGCTCTGCGTTGACCAGCATATCTTCATAAGACTGCTCCGCCCCATGCTGTACATCAGATATTTCTTCCGCATTGATGCTCAGGACTTTTACTTCCTTCAGGATCTTACGCTTCAGATAGGTAAAGAGATACGCCCTGGGCTGTTGTACGAGTGGTAATGTCGCCCTGGCGGACCACAGCTCACAAAAGACCTCATGAATACAGTCTTTTACCACCTGGGAATTGTTGTGCACACGGAACCCGAATGTATATAATGGCTGATAGTACGCATTATATAACTCCATAAATGCGGACTGGTCCCCATTTATCATACATCTCCAAAGTGCAGGTGCATCCAACGGCAAATTATTTACATGACAAAATACAAAGAGGTTGCAAATCTCTCAATAGATCGGCTATAATATTTAGCGATCAGGGAAAAATATTTACGCAATCGGGAAAAATGCCGGCATTCGGGTGTCAACCTGACAAGCTATTATTAATACTGCCTTAACATTGTACTTCTATATTTGCTACCATCAAAACAGTGACCTGATGGCTTACTCTTCCCTGACTGAAATATTGCTCCAAGACTGGCTGACAGGTAATGACACCCACTTCAAGCCGTTATTTGAGTTCTATTCCCCTCGTCTGAAACGCTATGCAGCCGGTTTTACCGGCGACCGTAACACCGGGGAAGAACTAGCCATGAACGTGCTCCTGAAGGTATGGCAGCAAAAAGAACGGATCAGCCATATCCGCGATTTCGATAGCTACCTGTTTACAATGATGCGTCATGAGGTGATCAGCATGATACGCCGGAAAAGGACCATCACTGATGCGCTTAGTGACACCACCGACGAAACACCCGCCCCTGAAAACATCAATGACACCATCAGTTACCGGGAGCTTTTACACCGCTACCGCCAGTGCCTGGACAAGTTACCTCCCCGTCGCCGGGAAGCATTCATCCTCAACCGGGAAAGAGGTATGAGCTATGCGGAAATCGCTGCGACCCTGAATGTATCTGTCTTCACTGTTCAGAACCATATCGCCTCTTCTCTTAAACTAATGCGTACAGAACTGCATGACTATGCTGACTTCCTCCCTATCGTCGCTGTCATTTCCATCCCAATGTTAACTGTATATTAATTCAGCCTTACCGGATAGTTTGACCCTATGACACCTGTCGTCCTTTAGTACGAACAAGTTACTATGGCCAATCATCCACCCGGCAGCGAACAACTCGTCGCCTACTTTGAAGGTAATATCACTGACGCTGCCACCAGGGCTGCTATTGAAAGCTATATCGCTGCGGACACTGAGCCACAGAAGATAGAAGCGGCGATGCAGCAGGCCTGGAAAAACCTACCTGAACCAGCTATACCAGCAGCACCGGCCGACTGGGACAAATTCCGTATGATAGCGGGTATCCGTCAGCCGAAGACAGGCTTTATCCGTCCGATGCTGGCGGCAGCAGCTACGTTGTTGTTACTGGCATCCCTCGGTACTTTCTACTTTATCTCTCATAGCATGCAGCCTGCACAGGCTATTGTATGGCAGGAGGTATCTGCAGGGCCCCGTGAACTACGTAAAGTGCAACTGGCAGATGGCAGTACCCTCACGCTGTTCCCGGGGTCTGTTATCCGGTATAACAATCTGTATAATGAAAAGACCAGGGAAATCCGTCTGCAGGGGAGGGCGTATTTTGATGTGGCAGCAGTGGCCAATAAACCTTTCCTTGTCACTACCGGCCACTATACCACGCAGGTGCTGGGCACATCTTTCGATATTGCAGAAAGGACTGAGGAGAAAACGATCCGTATCGTACTGGTATCCGGGAAAGTGAGGCTGCTGAACGGAAGAAGGCAGCCGGTATCCGACCTTCAACCCAATCAGCAGCTTACACTACATACCGGCAATGCACAATATAATATCCTGCCTGTAGCCGCACAATCCACGATCAGCTGGACGTCGGGACGTCTCTCCTACGACCAGGTCACATTGGAAGAAGTATGCCGGGAACTGGCCGCCTGGTACGGCACGACCATTAAGATTCAACGCAAAGATTTAGGGACAAAGCGTATCACCGCCGATTTTGAACGGATGCCCTTACCAACCGTCATGCATATACTGTCAGAAACAGCTGGCTTTACGTATAGGGAGGTAGCTGACAAGATTGAACTGTATTAATGAGCGATCAGGGATTGGAGTCAGGAATTGAGTTGCTCTGGGCGGAAGACAATTCTTTATCACCCTATACTAACCATCATGATTGATTGCTAAATAAATAAAAACGCCCTGTAGCAGCAGGGCGCCTTTCGCAACTGACTGGTTTGTCAGCCAAGTAAACCTGTATGCAGGCTTGAACCACCTGCAATGAAATCAACTGTAAAGTAATGAAAACATTTTTAACGCATCGTTTACTGATGCTCTTTTTCCTGTTGACGGTCGGCAGCCGGCTCCTGGCACAGCAGCCACTCGAACGGATGATCACCTTCAAAGGCAGCACGATCACCGTACAGCAATTCATCCAGCAGGTAAAAGGTCAGCAGCAGCTGCAGTTTACCTTTGATGAAGATGTAAATGCCCTGCTTTCCCGTACAGTACACATCCGCAAAACGGCTGCATCCCTGAAAGAGGCCCTTGACTGGTTGTCAGCTGATGCGTCCATCCATTGCCGGATCCTCAACAACTATGCGATCCTTAGCGTGGCACCCACAAAACAGCCTGCTTCAACGCCAGCAGGACCGTCGGCTACGGAACTACCCCAACCGTCAACTAAAGCCCTGGGCGAGGTGGTCGTAACAGCGTTAGGTATCAAAAAGAATGAACGCAACCTGGGATATTCCGTTGCACAGCTTTCTTCAAAAGATGTCAGCGATGTTCCTCAGCCAAACGTGCTGAATAGTCTGGCGGCCCGTGTACCAGGCGTGAGCATCCGGAGTACCGGTGCTGATCCGGGATCAAGTGTAATGGTGACTATCCGCGGACAATCATCCATCAGCAAGGACAACCAGCCATTATATGTCGTAGATGGTGTGCCGGTGGCTCCTGCTATCCAGAATCCGGCACAGGCGGTTGATGGTAAACAGACCATCGACTATGGCAGTCCGATCAGCGATATCAGTGCTGATGATATTGCCAGCATTACAGTACTGAAGGGGGCTAGTGCTGCCGCCTTATATGGCAGCCGCGCCGGTTCAGGCGTGATCCTCATTACGACCAAGTCTGGTTCAGCTAAGAAAGGACTGGGCGTCAGCTTCAACTCCACCGCGATGTACAATAAGGCATGGATGTTCCCGCACTTTCAGAACGAATTTGGTTCCGGCGATATGACAGAAAGTGTTAACACCATCAGCACCGGCGCCTGGGGGCCCAAGCTGAATACCGGCCGTAAACTGGTACAGTGGAACAGCCCGCTGGATGAAAACGGAGATCCGGTACCACTGGACTGGGTAGCCTACCCCAACCGTGCAAAGGACTTCTTCCGCACCGGGCAGACCTACACCAACAACATTGCTGTATCCAAAAACACCGATGCCGGCAACTTCCGGCTCTCTTATGGCAACATGCAGAATAAAGGTATCGTTCCCAACACGGATCTGAAACGTGATAACCTCACTTTCTCCGGTACCTACCACCTGAACAGATCTGTTCACCTGAGCACCAACCTGGCCTACGCCAATAACCGGAGTCATAACCGTCCGTCGGCCTATACCGAAAGCGTGACCATGCAGGTATACAAACTCACTCCGAACGTAGACATCAATGCCCTGCGTAACTACTGGGTACCTGGTAAAGAGGGCTTACAACAGTATAATCCGTACAGTACAGATGACAATCCATTCCTGATCGCCTATGAAGAAACCAACAGTTATAAGCGTAACCGCATTACAGGGAACGTACAGGCCTCTTTTGACATCAGACCGGACCTTACCCTCATGTTGCGTACCGGACTCGATTATTACGCCTTAAATGAAGATCAGCGCAGACCATTCAGTGCCAAACGTAATCCGAAGGGCGCCTATGTAATAGAGAATGACAATTTCAAGGAGCAGAACAGCGACTTCCTCCTGACCTACAAACCATCATTAAAGAATGATTTCAAAGTATCGGTTGCTGTGGGCGGTAACCGCATGGACCAGGAAACCCTGTCCAATCAGCAGTCAACCGGTAGCCTGACCCTTCCCGGCGTATACAACCTCTCCAATGCTGCGGCAGGTGCATTGGTAAATACACAGTCCTATCGCCGGAAACGCATCAATAGTGTGTATGCTATCGGTGAAGTGAGCTATAAGAACTACCTCTTCCTGAACCTTACTGCACGTAATGACTGGAGCAGTACACTGCCTAAAGCGAATAACTCCTACTTCTACCCGTCGGTATCCCTGAGCGCTGTTGTATCGGACATGCTGGACATGAAATGGGATCAACTGTCTTATCTGAAACTGCGTGCCAACTGGTCACAGGTAGGTTCTGACACAGACCCTTATCAGCTATATAACACCGTGCCCTTCGATACGGACTGGGGCAGTGTGAAACGTGCGACGATCAGTTTCAACCAGAAAAACAGTCTGCTGAAACCTGAAATCGCCACTTCCTATGAAGCTGGTGTCGATGCGGCCTTCTTCAAAGACCGTCTGGGATTCAATGTCACCTGGTATAAAACCAACAACCGTAACCAGATCATTCAGGTCCCTACCACCATCGCTTCAGGTGCCAGCACGATGCTGATCAATGCTGGTAATATCCAGAACAGCGGCTGGGAAGCAGGACTGAACCTGGTGCCTGTAAAGACCGCTGACTTCAGCTGGAAGTCTGATATTAACTTTACCCGCAACGTTAACAAGGTCATTGAACTGACACCCGCTGTTACCAGCTATATGCTCGGCAGCACAGATGGCAGCAATATCGAATACCTGATCAGAGAAGGTACGAAGATGGGCGACTTCTACACCAGGAGCTGGGTGAAAGTAAAAGAAGGACCATATGCCGGTCAGGCGTTACTGAACAGCAACGGCCTGCAACAACAGGATGCAGACTTTGTAAAGATCGGCAACTACAATCCTGACTTTACGATGGGTTTCAATAACAATTTCCGGTACAGGAACCTCAGCTTAAATTTCCTGTTAGACTGGCGTAAAGGTGGCGCCTATTACTCCTATGTGGCGAAAAGCCTGATCCAGGATGGGCGTACGACCAACACCCTCCGCGGACGTGATACAGAACATGGCGGTCTGACATGGACAGATGCCAATGGTACTGTAAGACATGATGGTATGATCATGGAAGGTGTACTGGCGAATGGTGATGGCACCTACAGACCTAATGATGTCATCATTGATGCCGCCACCTATTATGACAACAAGTACTGGAAATACTACGAAAACGAAACCTATACCGCTACCTATGTTAAGCTGAAAGAGGTATCGCTCACCTATGTATTCAACCGCAACGTGATGCAGCATATCCCCTTCCTGAGCACCCTGTCGCTGTCACTGATCGGTAATAACCTGTATACCTGGGCAGCTGCAAAGAATGGCTATGATCCGGAGATCACGATGAGCCTTTCCAGCCAGCGTTACCAGGGTGTAGGGCACTGGACATTACCGGGCACCCGCTCTTACGGCGCGAAACTCAGTTGTAACTTTTAATCAATGACACCATGAAACGATCCAATATATTATACTACCTGCTTACGGCGATCACATTTACAGCTTGTACTAAAGATTTCGAAGAGATCAATAGTAATCCGAACAGTCCTGCAGAAACAAGACCGGAATACCATCTTACAGCAGCCATCACGCAAACCGCATATGCGTATGCAGAGAATGGATTTGCCAGAAGGCCGGCCGCACTTGGCCGCTACATTACCCTGATCCGGAATAACGATTATGAACTGTTCCGCTGGACATCGGTTGACTGGTCCGACATCTATCAGCGGGCAATGATCGTCAAAACCATGCAGCAGGAAGGCGAAGGTACCGGTCAGCCGGCATATATAGCCGCAGGCAATGTCCTGCTGGCATTCAACATGGCCTACCTCACCGACCTCTATGGTGATGTGCCCTATTCCAAAGCATTGCAGTCGGTAGAAAGCGGTAATATCAAACCTGCATACGATCGTCAGGAGGATATTTATAAAAGTCTGCTGACCCTCCTGAAAGACGCCAACACACAACTGAAAAATGCCGGTAACGGATTGAATACTTCTGCGGATGCCATGTTCAAAGGCGATGCCCTGAAATGGCGTAAACTGGCGAACTCTCTACGCCTGCGCTTACTGCTGCGTTGCTCCAAACATTATGCGGCCGCTTTTACCGATATGCAGGAGATCCTGGACAACAAAGCCGAGTTTCCCATCATGGAAAGCAATGCGGACAATACCGAAGTAGCGTACCTGGGTGTGAAGAAAGATGATAGCTGGGCAGGCGGACCGCTGAATATGATCGACAATGACTTTCTGAAGACGAAGGCCAGTAAAGAGCTGGTAGATATACTGACCGAACGTAATGACCCCAGACTTGAATTATGGATTGCACCTGTCAGCAGCCGCGAAGGAGCGACAATTGACAAGAACCTGTATGTCGGCATCCCGCATGCATATACCAATCCGGCGGATTATAACGGCGGTGAAACACACCAGTCTACCCTTTCCTCCTATTTCAGAACAGACAAACCTGCTACGTTCAAAGCGAGCCTGATGCTCTATGCTGAAGTGTGTTTCATCATTGCCGAAGCGGTACAGCAAGGGAAAGTGACCATGACAGGGAGTGATGCAGCGACGATGTATAAAAATGGTATTGCCGCTTCAATGGAATACTATGGGCTAACCAGCGAAGCAGCCAAACGTGACTACTACAACCAGGCCAGCGTGAAATACGATGGTACATTGCAACAGCTCATCACGCAGAAATGGATCGCCATGACCTTCCGTGGCGCCGAAGGATGGTTTGATTACAGACGTACCGGCTATCCGGCGTTTAAGGTGGGTCCGATGGCATTCCAGCCAACCTTCCCCGTGAGATACGCCTGGCCGACATCAGAGCAGGACGTGAACCTGGATAATTACAAAGCCGCTATCAAAGTATTCGGCGCAGATGACATCAATACAAAAATGTGGTACCTGCAATAATCAGACAGATGGAAAAAAAGACAATTGCCAGAAGAAAATTCCTGTCACGGTTCCTGCAGACCGGCGCGCTGCTTCCCTTAGCGGGAGCAGCCACCCTTGCCAGGGGCGCGGCGACCACCACGGCACTACCGGCAACAGGATATACCGCGACCGACCTGCCTGACCGTATCATACTGACCATTACAAAAGATCCTGCAACGAGTGCTACTATCAACTGGAGAACAGGCAGCGGGGTGACCAGCACGTTCCTGGAATATGCAACGGCTGATGCACATCCTGAGTTTGTCAAAAATGCAACACGTATCGCGGCACAAAGTGAGCCATTCAAACTGGATACATTGCATGTGGTTTATCACCGGATCACGCTCACCGGGTTGCACCCGTCCACACTTTATACGTACAGAGTTGGCAGCGACAATGGGTGGAGCGAGTGGCTACAGTTCCAGACAGCCGCTGCCACACCGCGTAAAACATCTTTTATCTATCTCGGTGACGCTCAGGTAGGCATCCGCCCTTTCTGGAGCCGCGTCATCAGAAAAGCTTATGCACAATTGCCGGATGCACAGGTGATCATTCATGCCGGCGACCTGGTGAACCGTGCCAACAACGATGACGAATGGGGTCAATGGTTTGAGGCAGGTGGCTACATCCATGGCAGTATCCCTTCCCTGGTGACACCGGGCAATCACGAGTATACCCATGAGGACGGACAGCCACACCTCTCCCTGTTCTGGAAACAACAGTTCTCCCTGCCGGGCAATGGTACCGGCAATGAGCAGCTGGAAGGTTCTGTATTCTATGCAGACATACAGGGTGTGCGGTTCATTTCATTGAACACGATGATGATGGAAGAGGCCACATCAGACAGTCTGATAGATACACAAAAGAAATGGCTGGAAGATACACTGGCAAAGAATCCTAACAAGTGGACCGTAGTCACCATGCACCACCCGGTCTTCTCTACGAAAAAAGGCCGGTATAATGAGAAAGTGAGAACGCACTTCAAACCAATATTTGATCAGTACAAAGTGGACATTGTACTACAGGGACATGATCACGCATATGGCAGAGGCATGCAGCAGATAGCACCTTATGGCACCGCATATGTAGTGTCAGTAAGCGGATCAAAAATGTATGAACATGAGAAAATGGAATGGGCGGACATAGTAGCGGGGCATCTGCAGCTATATCACCTGATCACTATTGAAGACGACACACTGGCCTTTCATTCCCACCTGGCTACCGGCGCACTGTTCGACTCGTTTACGCTGCAAAAGCGGCGCAACAAGCCGAACAGGTTTACAGAAGGTAAAAGAAAATAATTACTTATTTTTTAGCCATCCGTTATCGCGTAACCAGTTCTCCAGGCGATCAAACCAATGTTCATCCGGATTACTCGTACGCATCCCAAAGCCATGACCACCGCGCTGGTAGACGTGCAGTTCCGCCGGGACCTGCTGTTTTACCAGTGCGGTGTAAAAGGCGATACTGTTTCCTACTACCACTGCCTTATCATCTGTAGCATGTACCAGGAATGCAGGCGGTGTTGTCTTTGTTACGTGCAGCTCATTGCTGAAGGCCCTTACTTTTTCAGGAGAGGCATCTGCCCCGATCAGATTTTTCTTTGACCCCATATGTGTCAGGCTGTCTTCCATACTAATGACAGGATATACTAGCACCAGAAAATCGGGACGCAGATTAATATTTTCCTTGTTAGGGATGTAAGACTGACCAAAATGCGTACCGGCCGTAGCAGCCAGGTGTCCACCCGCGGAAGATCCCATTAGTCCGACCCTGTTAGTATCTACATGCCATTCCGCCGCATGCTGACGTAGCAGCCGGATAGCCTGTTGCGCATCCTGTAGTGGGCCTATATTGCGGTCCCACATAGTAGCGTCGTCAGGCATTCTATATTTGAGTACCAGGACAGTGATACCCAGTTCATTGAGCCTTCTTGCAAAATTGATACCCTCGTGGGTGTAAGCCAGTCCACTGTAGCCGCCACCCGGACATACCACCATAGCAGCACCGTTCGCCTTCTCCGCTGGTGCACGAAATAACTGTACCATCGGAACGGATACTTTTTCAAAGGAGATACTGCCGTTCTGTTCACGTTTGACCTCATTGTCAGGCGCGTTGCGGCTGTTGACAATACTGTCCGGATACAGTGGCATGAACTGCTGTGCTTTTGTAACAGTGGAAATTGCCGTCATTACTATCAGGCTGATGATACATATTTTCATGTGGAATATTTTTCTTCGAGAGAAAGATAGGGCATGCCGTTGAGTTATTATAGTATTTATTGACCAGCTGGCACCAATTCACTGGTCATTACCACCGCATTCCGGGGGCAATACCGCATCCATCAGTATGCGATCAGCTATATTGAGTAATTAATACTGTCAATTTTCAATAAAAACGAAAAAAGTTTAGCATTCTATCTCTAATAAATAAATAGCATATAATTTTAAGTTCATCTCTTTGCAACACATATTCAATCCACTGTCTTATACAGCACACTCTACCGTTAGGCATGTACGCATAACTCATTAGTAATGTAACACTTGTATGCTATAATCCAGCATTGAGAATTGCGTTACTTTCGGGGTCGAACCATATGCTATGTCCTCAAAAACCAAGGCAACTTTAGGTTATGCCTTCACGTGCGCTGTACTTTGGAGCCTGCTTTTAACTACCCATAGAGCCTATGGACAATTAAAAGCCGATTTCACACCAAGTAAGACAAGTGATTGCGAAAGCCTGATCACAACATTCATTGACAACTCAACTGGTAATCCCACCTCGTGGCACTGGGATTTCGGTAACGGTTATACCTCAGCAGAGCAACGACCGAGTGCTGCCTATACAGCTCCCGGCGTATATAAGGTCTTGCTGACGGTGAAAGATGCAGCCGGTGCTACCAGTAGCATCAGCAAGACTGTCACCGTATGGGAGAAGCCCAAACCAGATTTCACGGCTGGCCCTGCGACAGGCTGTATGCCGCTTCCCGTCACGTTTACGGACAGATCTGACCCGGTGGACGGTTCCATTACCACCTACACCTGGGACTTCGGAGACGGCGCCATTGGTTCAGGGCCTAATCCTGTACACACCTACAACAATGCAATATCACCTACCGTAACACTGACGATTACTAATAGTAACGGTTGTACTGCTTCCAAACAGATCAGCAAGATCATCAATGTATCAGCCGCGTTATTGCCTGACTTCAATGTTTCTGAGCAATTCATCTGCGCCGCTCCTGGTGCAGTAAGCATCACCAACACCAGTAAAGGGCCCGGGAATCTTTCTTATAAATGGGACTTTGGCGATGGCGCCACCGCAACAGATATCAACCCTGGCAAGCATAGTTATATGAAGAAAGGTATCTATAACATCAGGCTCACTGTTACCAGTGATAAAGGTTGTACAAATACCAAAACATCCGCGGACATTAACGTGGCCAACTTTAAGACGGACTTCCAGCTTCCAGCCAAAGTCTGTGAGAACAGTGTCGCTACACTATCCGCAATAAATACACCCATAGCGGATGATATCACCTGGAGCGTAGATACCGGCCGCATCACCAGTGATGGCCTTACGGCTACCTATTATCCCGCTGGTACCGGTAAAGTGAAGATAACGATGACAGCCGGTTACGGCCAATGTCAGGAAAAAATAACCAAGGAACTGACAGTGATCGCAGCGCCAAAGCCCGCCTTTGAAACGGAGATCAAACCAATATGTGATGCCCCTGTCACCGTAAAGCTGATCAATCGATCAAAGGGGTCTGACAGCTGGACCTGGAATTTCGGTAACGGACAAACATCTACAGAACAAAACCCCACTGTGACCTATGATAGTCTGAGTGTGTATGGTATTGTGCTCACCGCTAACAGTACCACTGGTTGCTCCGCTGCCACCGAACAATATGTCGTGCTGGCCAAACCGGAGGTCTATACATTTGCCAGTTTACCGGAAGGCTGTGTAGGCCTGACTACTACGTTCAGCAGCTACATCACTAATGGCGACAGTATCATTCGTTACGAGTGGGATCTGGGAGATGGTGGTCCGAAATCGACTGAAGCCACTCCCACCCGTACCTACGATAAGGAAGGGACCTACCCGGTCACACTGACCTATGTTACCAGGAATGGCTGTAACGGAACGGTCAATCTGTATTCATACAATGCAATCAACGTTTACACCAAACCCAAACCTGACTTTTCCTCTCCCGAAGCACCCCAGATCTGTGGCAATAACACCGTACATTTTGACGGCACGACCGATGTAGGGAATGCCTGGGCATGGGACTTCGGCGATAATACCGCCGGTTCCGGACAACATACCGTACATAGTTACCGTAAAGCGGGTACCTACACGGTATCATTAACCGTGTCAAACCACAGTTGCAGTGAGAAGATAACAAAGACCGCGTACATATCAGCAGTCAATCCATTCCCTCGCTTTGTGATGCAGTCTGTCGATTGTAACAACCGGACAGAAGCGCGTTTTGAAGACCGGTCAACCGGTAATCCTACCGGCTGGAAATGGAGCTGGGGCGATGGGACCGAAGAGACCTACACAACTAAAAAGAAGCTCATCAAACACCTGTATGCGAAAACAGGGGCCTATAAAGTAATGCTGACTGTTTCCGATGGCAGCTGCACCAGTACTGACTCTATGAACGTGCAGATATATGCCCCGTCCCCCATCACCATTACGACAGATAAAACGACCTTATGTGGTAGTGATACACTAAAAAGCAGCGTGACCGACATACAGGATATTTACGGACGCAATGTCTGGTCTTACGTATGGGCGTCATCAGACGGCACACCTGCTAACTGGAATATCAAAGACTATAAACATACAACGTTCACCCATCTGCAACCAGGCAGGGATACGATCGGGTTCATTGCATATAACCTGCAGGGATGCCCTGACACCAGTAATAAGGTGGTGGTAAATGTACACGGACCTGTAGCTAAATTCCTTGTACCGGAGCGGCCGGAATGCCGGGGTGCGGAGCTGACCTTCACGGATAAGACAGATATATCTAAAGGCAAACCGATCACTACCTGGTCATGGGATTTTGGTGATGGTACACCTGTACAGGGATTGAACACGCCACCGTTCAAACATACCTATAGTAAATCGGGCATCTTTTATCCGAAGCTGACCGTCACTGATCAGGAAGGGTGTACCAGTATTGCCACCGGGCCCAGTGTGCAGGTAAATGGTCCTAATGCGGACTTTGTACCTAATCTGTCACTGATACCTCCCGGCAGTGATATACAGTTCTTTAACTATACCACCGAGACAGGTGGAATACCAACCTACTACTGGGACTTTGGTGATCACACGACTTCCGGTGAATACAGTCCGCTGAAGAACTATCCGGTCAGAGGCAGATACAATGTAAAACTGCTGGTAAAAGATAGTAACGGTTGTTCAGACAGTGCGCAGAAACAGATCAAGGTATCTACCGTGAGCGCCGGTTTTGCTGTGACCACCGCCTTCGTCAACAATAGTGGTTGTCCGCCAGTCATTGCGCGGTTCTTCAATACCTCTGCCAACCATACAGGCTCCTACTGGGATTTTGGTGATGGTAGTTTTTCTACTATCAGTAATCCGTCTCATACCTATACCTATGCCGGTAAATACAAAGTGAAACTGAAAGTGACAGGGGAAGCTGGTAATGAGGATGAATATGAGCGGGAAGTGCTCGTAAAGGGGCCTTACGGCACGATCACCGCCTCTTCTACCGGCGGCTGTATGACAAAGGATATCGAGTTTAAAGTATCGGCAGTTGCGGCAGTTAATTTCGCATGGGACTTTACGGATGGTATTGTGAGTGAAACCAATGATTCTACCATCAAACATACCTTCAAGCATCCGGGTATCTACAAGCCCCGCCTGATACTGTCTGATCAGACCGGATGTAAAGGCGCTGCCTTCCTCGACGATCCTATCGTAATAGACAAATTATCGGTGGATATGACGCCGTCACAACAATTTGTATGTGATGAGGGCTGGGTATCTTTCACACCGGCATTCAACAGCTTCTCCATCGATGAACTGAAAAAAGAAGCCACCTACAAATGGACATATGACACGGGCGTAACAGCGGAGAATGACAACACTGCGACTCCCAGATTCTACCTGAATAAGCCGCAGGAATACAACTTCTCGCTCACTACCACAACGGCATATGGCTGTGTGCAGACTGTGAGCAGGAAGATAGCGGTATATCCTAAACCGGACGTATCCATCACCGGGCCTGATAAAGCCTGTGTAGATGTGCCGGTGACCTTTGCGGGCAATGTTACTGCTCCGCGTGAAATGACCTGGAAATGGATCTTTGGTAATGGTGGTGGCGCCGATAGCCGCCAGCCTGCTGACCAGACCTACAACAAGCCTGGTCTAACAGATGTACGCCTTACGGTAACCAGCAGTGATGGCTGTACTGATACGGCCTACCACCCTATTAATATTGTACCGAAACCTGTGATCAACGCCAGTGCAAAAGCCAATGTAATATGCCTGGGTAGTAACACCACATTGAGTGCGGGCGGTGGTACTACCTATCAATGGTCGCCCGCAACCAGTCTTAGTGATCCTGCCGTCGCTTCGCCAGTTGCCACACCGGGCGAGAGTACAGACTACCAGGTCACTGTAACAGATGCCAACGGCTGTATCAACACCGATCATATCAGCGTTCGCGTAGTGCAACCGTTCTCTATGCAGGCGACTCCGGACACCGGTATCTGTATCGGACAGCCCCTCCCGCTTTGGGCCTCTGGCGCGGATCACTACAGCTGGAAAGGTCAGGGGCTGGATGCCGCGAATACGCCCTATCCTAATGTGACCATCGCAGCTGCCGGTAATTATACTTATACCGTAACCGGGTATGATGCGGATGGCTGCTTCCAGCGTGATACTTCGCTGGTAGTGAAGGTGTACCCTGCCCCCTTTGTAAATGCGGGCCCTGACCAGATAGCCATGGCAGGAAAAGCAGTCATATTGGGAGGAAAGAGCAGCCCCGATATTGTGAAATGGAACTGGGGTCCTGCGGACTACCTGAGCTGTACTACCTGCGCACATCCGGAAGCCATGCCAAACCTCTCTACTACCTATGTGGTTGAGGCAGAAAATGTCTACGGCTGTAAAGCCAGCGATGATGTAGCAGTGAAGGTCACCTGCGACCAAAGTGCTGTATTACTGCCGAATGCCTTCTCTCCTAACAGGGATGGTACAAATGAGTGGTTCTATCCAAAAGGTCGCGGTGTGAAAGAAGTCGTATGGATGCGGGTATACGACAGATGGGGTAGCCCGGTATTTGAAAGGACACATTTTTCGATCAATAATGCCAGTGCCGGATGGGATGGCACCTGGAAAGGCCAGGTAGCCCCAATAGGGACTTATGTGTATGCGATAGAGACGGTATGTGAGGATGGAGGAACATTTATGTTCAGGGGAACCGTGACGGTGGTAAGGTAACCTGCACCTCATAACAATAGTGAATAGCCTGTATCTAGTGGAGATACAGGCTATTTTGTCTCCTGCCGGCATGGTCCTGTTAATAGTGATGACTCCTGCAATGTTAGGGGAATTATCACAGCCATTCCGGACAATGTACGCAGGACGCCAAATCATGTACGCCAGGTGTAGAAATCCCAGATGGCATCTCAGCAGTAATATCACCAGTAACAGGTTCTCATCCTCCGCGGCATCTGCAGTGAGTTTCACGATCTGGAATGCCAGTACGTCTTACAGGTTTATGAAAGAGCGAAACCTTGAACTCAAACTATCAGCACTCGATATACTGGCGCAGAATAAAAGTGTCGCGAACTACTCGAATAGTTATACGGTAACACAGGAGGTGAGGAATGTGCTTCAGCAGTATTTTATGGTGACGGTGAGTTATTTTCCGAGGAAGTTTGGAAAGTGAGGTAAAATATTTCACATGCGCCCCATACCTCCTACAGCCATTTCCTCCATTGCATGTGCCCCCAGACAAAACGGCAAAGCAGTCTGACAACCGCTTTGCCGTTACAAGCTATATACATCAGCTATCAGCTGGGCTGCAGCTGACTCACATTATTCGTCTGCTTCACAGCCGCTGCCGATCCCTGTTCGAATTTCTCCAACATGATCTCTGCCGTCTGCAAAGCACCTTCTACCCATCCCTGCGCATCGGAATAGGCCTCTCCGCAGATGTACAATGGCGTACCGGTGATCGGATTCGTGATCTTGTCCCGTATTTCCCAGCTCTTAATACCGATATTCCAGCTATTCCATCCACCGCCATATGGATCTTCACCCCAATCGCGGAAAGCAGCGCTTTTCACCAGCGGCGTATAATCCAGTCCGTGCATCTGTTGCAGCTGACGGGCTATTTCATTCACCATACGACGGGGCGCCTTGTACTCATCCCAGGTCTGGTTCAGGTTACCTGCTGCAGGCGCACCAGACTTCCCATTTACCTTGTTATCGTCATCCCCGATATATGGATCAGTGATCTTTGAATGAGACAGCCCTTCTCTCCAGGCGGCACTGCGCTGCGGTCTTAAACCATCCCAGAAGCCGATATTATTACCATCATCATAGCTGGCCAGCAACATCGCTCTGCCCGTTACCGCGGGTGACCCATCGCTGTTAGGCCAGTAGTATGTTTGTCTTACCGGCAGGTCGGTTACAGAACGGCCAGACTGCACCGGTACGAATTTTCCATCAGGGCCGTTATAACCAGCTATTCTCCACCATGGACTTGCGTAGGTGGTGAACAGTTTGAACAGAGGTCTTGGCGTCACACTGGTGATCAGGTGTTGGATCTGTTTCAGCAGTTCACTACCCGGGGTGATCAGATCAAGGGCACGACGTGGCATGGCCAGGATCAGTTTTCCGGCAGTAATAGCCTGTCCATCGGCAAAGTGAAGCGTAAACTGTCCGTCTATATATTCAAAGCTTTTCAGCTGTTGTTCCAGGCGGATTTCCCCCTGATCTTTTTTAAACAGTTCAGCCAGGGCAATAGGTACCTGCTGGAAACCGTTGGTAAAACCCTTGTACACCGGAGAGATGCCAAAGTCGGATAAATACCATGGAATCGCATCGCTTGCATTCCAGTTCACCAGCGTAGAGTCGTAACCGCCAGCGTCCATGCTGAACTGATAGCCTTCACTGCTGATCACTCTGTACAACAGATTCCAGAAACCCCATTTGTATAAGGGGACACCATCAAACCAGGCATCGCGGGTCATGACACGACGGTCAGCCTCTGACAGATTGGGGTTAGTAATGCCGGGTACGATCTGTTCAATCGCATTGACAATGATAGTGCCCGGGCCATTCCCTTTTTCCAGGAATGACATATTATACGGCACTTTACCGGGATTGGTCACAAAGTCGACCAGGCGCAGGTATTCGCCCCGCAGATACGCGAGATTCTGTGGCTCATCTACCGGAAAAGGATAGGTAGTGATCTTCTCATTATCCGGCAATTCCGCATTGAGGGCCTTGATCAGGTTTACGATCAGGTGTTGGGTCGTCTCGAGGATCCGCATACCACCCAGTTCTGCGGTCATGTTGGGAATTTCAGGTGGTTTGACAGACAGTAGTCGTCCGCCGATATGATCGCTGCCTTCGAACACGACGATCTTCTGGTCTGGAAATTTCCTCTTTAGTTTCCAGGCACTATACACGCCTGAAACGCCGCCACCAATGATGGCGATATCAATATCTACCTGTTTGTTTGCCATAGAGATAATGGTTTTAGAAGAATGAAGGAACGTTGGATGGAATGTGTCCGCTACCGGTAGCGTGCAGCTTTTCTCTTATTGATGCCTGATGTACATAATTCACTGCCGGTTGCTGAGCGTGTTGTGCTGAGCTGGTGTCAGATGTGGATGGCGCTGTCGGCGTACTGCCCGCTATTCTCATATCAAGTATAAAAGAAGTGTTGTGCGTGAGTACATGTTCAATACCGCGTTTAACCGCCGCCTTTACTTCCGCCGGTGTTTTTACGACTTCACCATGCTCACCGCCAAATGCTTTTGCCAGTGATACAAAGTCGAATTTAGGTCTTTCGAGACGCAGGTATGGCGGGTTATCCGTTTTGGGTTTCCAGCCATAACCTGGTGCGCTGCCATAAGCGGCCACTACCTGTTCCAGCCCCAGTTGCAGGGTATGATATTCCTGGTTATTGGTGATGATATACAGGATAGGCAGTTGCTCATGTGCGGCAGTCCAGTAGGTTTGCGGATAGAACAGTGAAGAACCGTCTCCCACTGCATTGATCACCAGCTTTGTACCTGTTCCCTGTGACGAAGCATTTTCGAGTTTGATACCCAGGGATGCCGGCATTGACCAGCCTAAAGAACCTCCCGATACACAATAGTAACTGACAGGTTTAGCACCGTTGGTATTGAAGGGCAGATAATACTGAAAGGGAGCACCATCAGATACCGCTTCATGCACATATACAAAGTTGTCCACCAGTTCCCTTTCTTCAATTTCTTCTTTCAATGCTTTCGCGATCACTACAGACCAGATCTCCTCCTGCTCCATCGCTTTCAGCAGATAGGCGTCCCAGTCTGCCGCTCTCTTCACAGACAATGCCCGCATCTCTTCATTCCTGGCGGCCGCGCCCACCGGAGGATTGGGCTTGACATACCCGTTCAGGATGGGCAGTGTTGCTTTAATATCACCGAAGACGGCCGCCTCTCCGTAGTAGTTCTTCGCGATATCCCAGGTATTGTTGGTCAGGTACACCTGTTTCAGTTCAGGAGGGAATAACGGGCCGTCGGAATACTTGTATACCGCCAGCTGCGCCTGAGCGCCAAATCCGACCAGGAATGCGACATCGTGATCATCGAACACACCCCGGACACCCGCCTGGCTACCGGGCAACTCGCCCTGCCAGTGATAGTCGTCGTTAGGGAAGTTCGCCAGACTGCTGAAGGTCTGTAAGACGACGGGGGCACCCAGCAGCTCCGCCAGTTCCTGTAATTCCTTCCAGGCATCTGCATAACCAACAGCGTCGCCAGCTACAATCACCGGGTTTTTAGCTGCTGAAAGAATGCTGGCTGCCTGTCTGATAGACGCGTCATCTCCGGTGAAATGCGGAGATATACGGGTCACGCCTTTAATCCTGTCTTCATCCTCGATAGCCACCATGGTAAAATCCCATGGAATGGATACGAACACAGGGCCATTAGGAGGTGCCATGGCTTCTTTAAACGCACGTTGCAGTACCAACGGGATCTCATCGGGCGTACGCACTTCGTGCGCCCATTTGGTGTACTGCCGGGCAAGGTCTACCAGATTGGATGCCAGTAATGGCTCCTGGGTCACGAGTTCATTCTGCTGCTGACAACAGAGGATCACCAGTGGGACATGGGCACGGTAAGCATTGAACAGGTTGCCGATGCAATGGGCAATGCCAGGTGTAACGTGCACGACCAGTACACCAGGTTTGCCTGTCATCCGGGCAGATCCCATTGCTGCGCCAATGGCAATGTTCTCATGAAGACACTCTATATAGCGTACTTCATTTTCCGGGTAAGAGGTACCATCAATAATAGGAATTTCATTGGTTCCAGGTACGCCGAAAATGTAATGGATACCCAGGTCCCTGAGGATATCGAATACATAGTCGCGGGTCCAGCGGGTAGCCTGTCCGAACGCATGTTCGATCACAGCGTCGCTGCTCTGGCTCGTAGCCTGAGTCATTTGTTGTGTTGCCATATAAGGGAGTTTTGGAGTTTGGTTATTCAGAGGCTTCTTGTCGTGGATACTTTTTTGGTTTCATGAATACGGTACTTGGTATTTCACAGGGTATTAACCGGCTGAAATCCAGGTAGTAAACAGCGGGTTAGACCCGATTGTTTATGGTTGATCGAAAAAAAGAGAAAATTTATGGAAGATAAGGATAGATATGTTTACTTATACGATGGGGTTATATATTAACGATTCTAATCAATTAGGTAAAAACCTATATACTTACTGGTATCAGATGGATGTATAAAAAAGAGGTCGTGTGTTCTACACTAAATGAGTCTTAATACAGCCCTTCTAACTGGTCCGCTGGTACTTCTTCCATTGCCATTACAGAATAGCTATTATAACAAGTGATCATACCGATACCGGCAATAAAGAAACCACCGGTCAGCAGGGTAAAGAAACTATGACACTCTACCCCAATGATCAGACAACTCACGCCCAGTATCATAGAAAGCGCTCCGGCCAGGGCTATCTTTCTTACAGGCCATCGCTTCGACAGTAGAGGAAGGACCAGACGGGCCAGTAATACGGCGAGTATATTGGCAGGCATCATCATCAATCCGGCTGCCGCGGCAGCGTAACCGACGTGCTGTTGCAGCAGGTAACTCATGATAAACTGATAGCCAACGAACAATACGCCCAGCAGCACGAACAGGGTATTTCCCATGCGTACGGATGGTATGGTGAACAGTTGCAGGTTAAGTAGTGGAGCAGGTTGTGTGGTCAGTCGTCTACGCAGGTAGAAATTTGCGGCCACCATGACTGTCAGTGCGCCGATGATCCTGGTCGCATTCATTGCAGGGGCAATCAGCAACTCCGTTGCCCAGGTGAGGCATAGAATGGATATGACAAGTGCGATCGCCGACGGAATATCCGGGAATTTACGCTGAACAATAGGTTCGTCCTTATCCAGTACAAAGCTGGCGACAATGATCACTACCAGTAACAATGGTACACTTATCAGCGGATGGAGAAAGAAGGGGTGATTATGCAATATGGCGCTTTGCTGAACGCCAAGAAGGTAGGCAAGGGTATTATTGCATTATGCCAGGTCACTATCAAAAAGCAGAACCGGGAGGATGTTCAGGTATTTGTCAATAAGATCCTGTCGTTCGAAGAAGTCACGGAATGTTATGTAGTAGCGGGCGATTTAGACTATTCACTGAAGATAGTCACCACATCGATGGAAGCCTATCATCATTTTTTCATCAATAAACTAAACCCGATAGATATAATCATTCAGACCAGGAGCACCTTTGTGATGGATGTTGTCAAGCAAACGCATGTGATCGTTTAACGAAAGTAATACCGGCACAACATCCTTTACTAAGCTGCCTTTGACCATCAAGTACATGACAGGCTAGTCCTCCCCCCCGTCATACTCTTCAATGATTGATTTCTGGGATTGCAGGATCCGCTGATATTCATCAAAATGGGTATCCTTATTGGCCGTGTACAGCTCTGTTCCCTTTGTAAAATCATAACATATACGGTCACGCAATCTCCGCAGATCAAATAAGAGTGCATCATAGCTCCTGCCCTTATCCCTGAAATTGAACACCCCTTCCACAGCTGCAAATACCGTAACGACCGCACTAATGATCAATACTACATTATCGCTTCCGGGTATACTGCCACCACTTATTTTCCAGCCGGTTAAAACGGTAATAGAAGCACCGGCAATGATGGTCAGCACCTTCGTAGTCCGGTATAAGGTCGTATAGGTCAGTTTCTTACGCTTTATACTATCTATTCTGGATTCAATATCCCGATATAAAAAATCGTTATCGGCTAGCTCCTTAATTTTCATAGTGTACTGGTGATACCTGATTTTCATTCAATCAGTGTTGTAAGATAATAAAACATCCATAAACGTTCGGCTGTTTCCCAGCTATCAGCGGAATAAAAAGCAGCTGCCCGGTAAAGCGGACAACTACCTGCTATTGCTGTACAGCACTGCGCTGCCTGAGAATATAGCTGTTCCTGGCAGTCGGATCGCAGGCCAGTCAGGAGCTCTCTAATATCTTCCTGAGAATAGCCACCACTTTCTTCATCTCCCGCTCATTCATAGCCGCAAACCCCATCCGCAGTCCATTTAATTGTTTACCCGCCGCATCATAAGATGAGCCGTCGGACATTTTCAATCCGGCAGCGGCCGCCTTTTCTGCTATTACAGACAGCTTTACCTTTCTGGTGAACTGTACCCAGACAGCCATCCCGCCATCAGGCACTTTAAATGAAATATACTCCCCTAATTCCCTCTCCAGCAGCGCACAAAAAAGATCGCGCCGCTCCTGATACAGTTTAAGTGACTTCCTGATATGCCGGTGCATCGTGCCATCTTCAAACATAGCGGCTAAGGCCTCTTCAAACAGCAGATCTCCACGCAGGTCCATCAGCTTCTTAATAGCAGCGGCACGATGAATAAATGCATCGCCAGCCACCAGGTAACCCAGTCGCATAGAGGCGGCCAGGTTCTTCGTGATCGATCCAATGTACAATACATGCCCCTCATGCTCTGCACTGGCCAGCGGTAATATAGGGCGATGGGTATAATGAAACTCATAATCATAGTCATCCTCTATCGTATAGAATTTATACTTCCTGATCAATGACAATAACTTCATTCTCCTGGCGGCACTTAGGGTGACCGTTGTTGGATGATGGTGGTGTGGCACAATATACAACAGCCGGAATTTTCTTCTACAGGCCTTTTCGATCAGATCCACATCTATTCCTTCAGTATCAACCGGAATATAGGTGATGCGTGCCCCCAGCTGTTCAAATACGGCAGTGGCCAGCCTGTAACCAGGATCACCTACCAATACCTCATCTCCCGGTTTTATAAGCGCCGCAGCTGCCACATAAATAGCCATCTGGGCGCCCCGGGTCAGCAACAGCATGTCAGGTGTCATCACAATGCCCCTGGAGTTGCTTAAATGCCCGGAAAGTACATTACGCAACCGTACACTTCCCCTGACATCCGTATACATGGAATAACGTTCCGCATCATCATCATAAAAAGCCTGGCGCTGTAGCTTCAGCAGTTGCTCTACTGGCGCAATACGGTGGTCCGGGAATCCATCATTGATCACATATTTATACTTCCTGTGCGGGTCCTGTTCTTTCGCTGCCGGCTTCTGTAAAACGGCAGGTAAAGTACTCCGGAAGGTACGTGGTTTGAGATCAGGGAGGTTCTCAGAAACGACCATGCCTGAACGGGGCTTACTGTAAATCCAGTCCTGCGCTGACATCTCCTCATATGCGGCTACAACTGTCCTGGGATGTATATCTAATGCAGCTGCCATCTGGCGGATAGACGGCAATTTCGTACCCGGCTTCAGCACACCATTCCTGATCAGCTTTATCAGACCGTTAGCCAGCTGCTCATACACAGCGGGTGAAGCGCTCCGGTCTATCTGCAGTAACATGACATCTAACATAATCTGTACTATATAATTAATCAAAACTGTATCACTAAGGTAGTACAATCACTGAATACCTTTACATTATCAAATACATAACAATGGGAACAAGAACATTTCTCAGCGTCAATCAGCCAGACCTGCATAAAAAAATGGTTGACCTTGATAAAGCAATAAACGAGTCTGGCATAGATAAATGGCACCATGAACTGATCAAGATCAGCGCCTCTCTCTTCAACGGTTGCGCGTTCTGTGTGGACAAACATACGCAGGATGCACTGGAACTGGGTATCCCCGGCAGGAAGATCATGCTGATCCCTGTATGGCTGGAAGCCACCAAACATTTCAGCGCAGAGGAACAACTGATCCTAAGACTAACAAAGGCAGTCACGTTCATACATGAACATGGCATCGAAGATGAGTTGTATGACAGCTGCAAAACTACCTTCGGAGAAGCATACACCGCGAACCTGATCGTGGCAGCTACCATCATTAATGCGTGGAACAGAGTGGGTGTATCCTTCCAGCTGCAACCAAAATTCTGATCTTTATGAAAGTATTACATATCGACAGCAGCATTCGTGGCGAACGTTCCGTATCAAAAGAACTCTCTGCCTTCTTTATGCACTCACTACAATCCAGGTTCGGTGAACTACCGGTAGACTACCTGGATCTATCTGTCAATACTCCCTCTCACCCATCAGCCCTGTTCGTACAAGGTAACTACACCCTGGCGGAAGACAGGACACCTGAAATGGAAGCAGCACTGGAAGAATCAGAGGCGCTGGTAGACCGATTACACCAGGCAGACATCTACGTGATAGGTATGCCCATGTATAACTTTTCTGTTCCGTCCAACGTCAAAGTCTTTATTGACAATATCGTACGTATCAACAGGACATTCAGAAAGCAGGATAACCACTACGAAGGATTACTAAAAAACAAAAAGGTCTATATCATTAGCTCCCGGGGTGCAGATTTCAATGACGGCCATATGCTGGCCAACGGCATGGATCAGCTACAGCCCTACCTGGAAAAGGTATTCGGCTTTCTCGGACTGGACAACCTGACGTTTATTAATGTGTCTCCGACACAATTTTCAGGTCAGGAAGCCAGGATACAGGCTATTGAAAATGCGAGAGTACGCATCTCCCATATTGTGCAAACAATTTAAACAGGGCCACATGGAAATAAGAACGGCGACGACACAGGAAGATCTGATCAGCTGTCAGCAGGCATTACTGGCATTCCGTACACACCTGGAACCAGCGCATTACCTGGATACCATGGAGGCTGTCATCAATGATGGCTATCAGCTGGCATTCATAAGTGGAGATAACGGGTCTGCCGCAGGCATTGTGGGATACAGATACATCAATATGCTACGTACCGGCAAGACCATCTACATTGACGATCTGTTTGTATTACCTGAATACCGAGGAAAAGGCTATGCGATACAATTGCTTGCTCATATCAGGCGAATAGCAGAAGCGAATCAGGTTAAGCAGGTACACCTTGACAGTGGCTATCAGCTGAATCCAGCTCACCGCTTATATCTCAATCAGGGATTCATCCTTAACTGCCTCCATTTCGCCTATTCGGTCTGAGTTACCTTCAATACCAAATGTCACGCCCGCACAACGCGGGATCCTGACTGGTGATCTTAATAGTACCACTGTCAGTAACTGATACCAGTCCATCAAATGAAATCAGTTGTATGGACGCGGCCTTATTAAAAGGAAATTTTTTCATTCTTTTTGCCAGAGGATAATTCGTATTCCTCTGGCAACTATCGTTATACTTCACCTGACGGTTAAAGTTGTCAGGAGAAAAGCGCCGCTGTGCCTGCACGGAAGATATTAAGAGCAGTAAAGGAATAAAGATAACCTGTTTCAATGAATAGAATATTATACGTACGAAGTTATTACTTCTTTCCAGGAGATCAGCAATTTTCATTTACCGCAAATACTCACTATAATAGAGTAGCTGTACAAGTCCATTTGCAGGCGGCTGACAGACAATGACCCCTTAATTATCACTGAAGTATTATCACTCCCCATTCCGTAGATATTGGACAACTGCCTGTAAAAATGGTGTCCAGACAATAATCCAGCCATCATAAACACGGAAATTCAGCTACATTAGTGTAGATCTTTGTTAATCGAAAAACCCATCATCTATGAAAGTCAGACCTTTCTTTTCCCTCGTCAGGGCCTATTGTGCCCATCTGGTCCTGGTGCTCTCTTTAGCCGTATCAGCTAATAGTCAGGTACAGGCACAATCCGCAGTCCCATTTACATTGTCTAACAACTCTGTATATGCAGATGCCAATGTTTATGTCGCGGTAGTCGGTATCATCAATGATAACCACGTCTGGATCAATCCGAAAACAGGCGCGGTCAATCTGATGAATGCCGCTAACAACACCGTACCCGGTCCCGTTATCAATGGTAATATGGGGCCCGGCGGTAATGGTTTGTACGCGAACTGTTTTGCCCGGTTGAGTGAGATCCCCGGTAAAACGATCAGTATCCCCGGTATTGAAGGCTGCCGTATCCTGATCTCTTTCAACTCACAGCTGTTTCTTTACTTCTTCGGTGCATCCGGTGCGCCCAGTGGGTATGCAGCACCTAACCTGGCCAATCCTACCGATCCCAATCAGGGTATCCGGTTCGAAACCATTGAGCTGGCCAATGCCCCCAACGGACTCTGGGCAAACACGACCCGTGTAGACAGTTACCAGTATCCTATGGGGCTTGAGGTATGGGGCAATGGCAATTTCTACAAAAAAGTGGGCGAGTTCATTCCCCACAGCCAGATCCTCTCCTTGTGGCAGTCGACAGCCCCTGCGGACTTTGCAGGCTGTTATGAGTCTGCCAACGGCATTATTAAGTTCCCTTCGAAAACGAGCGCTTTCATGAGCGGTGCACAGGCAAACTACTTCGGTGCCTACATCGATGCGATCTGGTCAAAGTACCAAAGCGGTGACCTGGTATTCAATGCCGGTGATGCCGGTGTATGGAGAGGCCGTGTAACTGGTAGCGTGTTCACCTTTACCAGGGCGTCCGACGGAAAAACCGGCACCATCGCCCGTAAACCTACCAATACTGAAGCTATGGAAGGCAGTGGTGTACTGGCCAGCGGCGGACCATTGGATAAAGTGGTTCAGGCACAGCTATGTGCGGCGATTAACCGACATGCTATTGACCTGACACTGTCAACGGGTGTTACACAGGACCTGGGCACTGCATCAAAGTATTATCAGACCTCTCCCTACAACTGGTACAGTAAGTTCTGGCATCGCAGTGACATCAGTTTAAACGGTCTGGCATATGGCTTTTGTTACGATGACGTATATGATCATTCCTCTACAGTGAATGCCTCCTCTCCGATCAGGGCAACCGTTACCATCGGCGGCTTTGCAGGAGCAACACCCACAGGCCCGGTAACCGTCTACAAAGACTGTAACTATACCGGTTATGCCGTTGCACTGAACCCTGGCACCTATACACTGAGCCAGCTGAATGCCCTGGGCATCCTCAATGATGATATCTCTTCACTGAAGGTAACGGCAGGATACAAAGTGACCCTTTATCAGAATGATAACTTCACCGGTGCATCGCTTGTGCTCACAGAAGATGATGCCTGTCTGGTAGACAATAGCTGGAACGATCTTACCACATCATTAAAGGTAGAGCGTACATCTTCCTCCACTGTTATTCAGGCAGAGAACTATACCTATATGTCGGGTGTCGATGTGGAAGCTACTACAGACGCCGGCGGCGGACAAAACGTAGGCTGGATCGAAGCCGGCGACTGGATGGCGTATGATATCACCATTCCCACGACAGGTACCTATGTGATCAGTTACCGCGTAGCTACACCGAACAGCAATACATCCCTCCGACTGGAAAAAGATGCCGGTACCACGCAACTGGGCACCGTCACACTTCCAAATACAGGCGGCTGGCAAATCTGGGGCAACGCGTCTCATACAGTTACGCTGCCTGCGGGTACCTACAGTGTGGGTATTGCCACCACTACCGGTGGATTCAATCTCAACTACTTCAGCATCACCAGTGCGTCAGGTGCACGTGTTGCAGTACAGCCATCAAAAGCAGCGGCTGACAATTCCGTGCTGCTGACACCTAATCCTGTACATGAGCAGCTGTACATCAAAGGGAATGAAAAAATAAAAGCGCTCGGCATTTATGACGTGAGTGGGCATGAAGTATTAAAGGTAAAAAATCCAGCTAATACTATTGGTGTGAGCAAGCTTGTACCGGGTATTTATATTATTACGATCGAGCATAAAGATGGCTCACAGAAAAAAGTGAAGATATTCAAACAATAGCATTGGCAATGGCTTAAAACGGCAGGCACGCTCATATAGCGTTTGATGAAGAAAATGATGTCTAAAGCTGGTATAAGGAAGACAATGCCTACCTGCGAAAAATAAAATTGGATAAGACAGGAGAAGTCGCTGCACTAAGAGACTAGGTAAGGAAATTATGTAATATTATGTACAACCTTAGATTAGACATCCCTATTATCGAGTATATTAATGCACTCGGGAAAAAGAAAAAATAACGGGCGGTTCCTGTATACAGCGAAAGGCCCCGGATCGACTGCCGGGGCCATTTTTATTGCAGGTAAAGCACTGTATGATACCACTAGGCAGCCACCGCTCCCGCTACCCTTGCCGCTGCTTTCCTTCTGCTCACCGCAAACCACACAATCGCACTCAGGATCATCGATATCACCAGGTAACGGATCACGATATCATGATGTGTGCCCATTCTGCCTGTCTGCGACAAGATAAAGCTGGAAAACGACGTGATCACATATACCAGTCCGCCGAGGAGACCAGCTGTCATACCTGCATGTTGCGGAAAGAATAACATGCTGTCCGTAAAGTGTACATTATACAGGAAACCCGAACAGATATGGATGATAAAGGCAAAGAACATAAAACACCACAGTACAGGGTACTGATATCCTACAAACATCAGCACAACGATCAGTAACAGCTGTAGTGAACAGGCGATCGTGATCTTACGCGCGAAGTCGACACCTATCATACGCTTGCCTATAATACCACCGATCATCCAGGAGAAACCGAGTATTAAAGTACAGTAACCGGTTACGATTGAATTGAAATGGAAGCCATTCTCGATAACGAACGGGCCACCTACGTTAAATACCATTACGACAGAGTAGGCCAGTCCCAGGGTGATGATGCCGAGTACGAAATTGAGATTCCCCAGCGCCATGCCATAGTTGCTCTTTATTCTGCCCATATCAAACGGCTTACGCTCGGCAATCGTCTCTCCACTATATATCAGTTCGAATATCAGCATTAACACCGCGTATACAGCCAGGAACCAGAAGTTGGCCTGCCAGTGGAAGTACTTTTGCAGGTAACCACCCAGAAAGGGCGCTATGATCGGTCCGCAGGACCATATGATGGTAAAGTAGCTCAGGTAGTTCTTCAGCTTATCTCCGCTGTACATATCCACGAAGAATGCACGTTTGGATATCACCACGAAGGCAACTGCGATACCCTGTAGTACCCTTAGCAGACAAATCAACTGTATATTGCCGGTAAAGCCTATCAGCACCGATGTGGTGATCAGCGCACCTAAAGCGTACATAGCGGGCTTAAAACGGCCTATACTGTCCAGTAAGCTACCAACCAGTAACTGGGAGATACCATAACTTATAAAGAAACAGGTGAGGGTAAGCTGTATACTACTTTCTTCCGCCTTCAGCTCTTTGGCCATGGATGGGAAAGAGGGCAAATAAATATCTGTAACAAATCCCGATAGCGGAATTGAAATAAACGCCAGAATGGTCGCGATCTTCTTTCTTCTTGCTGTTGCACTTTGTAACATACTATGAATCCTTAGAATTATGCAACAAAATTAGAACAGCCGTCTAAAACCACCGTTTACTAATTCAAACGAATAATTGCAAAAATCAAATAACCGGCATCAATCTGGTATGTCTGAACTGCAAGGGCGTCATGCCTGCTGCCTTCTTAAAGAAGTTGTTAAAATGCGCAGGATCTTCAAAACCAAGACAATAGCCCACCTGGGAGATGTCCCATTGCGTGTTAAGCAGTAACGTCTTTGCCTCTTCGAGAATACGGCTTTTGATAATGGTGGTGGTGGTTTGTCCCGTAATACTCTTCACCACATGGTTCAGGTGATTCACATGCACATTCAATGCGCTGGCAAAATCCGCAGGCGTCCTCATCGTTAACGGGTCAGCCGGAGAGTCCAGTGGAAACTGCTGATGTAACAGCTCGTCAAATGATTTCAGTAAGCGGGAGGAGGCGGAGAGCTCATTGCCCTGGGACTGAGACTGCGCCACAGCATTGTCTACCAGGAAGGAATGCATGACCAGGCATACCAGGTTGCGCAGTGCCTCATACTTATAGGGGTATTCACTATGCGCCATCTCCATCATCTGCTCAAAATAACCATGCAGCAAAGCCCGCTGCTTTTCATCCAGGAAGATTACGGGCTCACTCCATGGCTTAAATAACGGAGATCGCTTAAATATATCAAACTGGTAATGCTCGTTGAAAAACTCCTGGTTAAAGAGGCAGTAATAGCCATCCTGCTCTCCGGAAAGACAGGTCCAGGAATAAGGAACTGAGGGGCATGGTAATAATATGGCCGGCCGGTCAATGATAATTGAATTACCTCCGTAGTTCAATTCGCCTTTGCCGTAGATGAGTGTGATCTTATAGAAGTCCCTCCTGTTGTAAGGCGTCTTAAAATTGCAATATTTGCGGGTATTTACATTAAAATGAGACTTTCCCTTGCCAAGATCTTCTGTGCTGAAAGGGAAGCTTATAAAGGACCTTTCCCGGTAAAAATCCGTTAACGTCTCCAACTGCTGGCTCATATAACAAAATTAACGAAAAAGATGCTGTTTATATACAGGGAGGTAGTGGGTCCTGTTCACCTATTGACAGAAGTCTGACAAGCCGGCAGCACTAACAGTGTTACGGCAACTGTATATGAAAATTCGGTTTTACCTGAAAATATATATAAATTGCAAAATACATTAAAAACAATGGATCAGCATTCTACTATCTTTGATGCGGCTTTTGAAGCCGAAAACCCTCCCCGTCGCCGTGATATTCTGCCTAAGTGGCTGAGGACATATACATTGTGTGTTATCGGTCTGGGCATTATCTTTTTCATCTGGACTGCACTCATGGCGCCAGCTTCTCCTCCTGATGATAGCCTGGCCAATTATGCGGAAAGACCGTCCGGCGCTAATGTCGGATATACTATTGGTACTTATTTGCCTGCTGCCTTCGTCACTATGATGGGATTGGTAGTATGGTTAGAAAGAAGGCGGGCTATTCTGTTTAACATGATCTCGTCAATATTCTGGGGATTTCTTGTGTTGGCGTCTTTGTTAGCTTACGGCTTACCTGGTCTTGGTATGGGTTTCATCTGTATGCTTTTTGTGCCCTTCTGGATAGGATTGTTTAAAAGAAAATATCAGTGGGAAGTAGAAGCTATACGCGGTAGCGGTAATTGATTTGTCTAAAGAAGCGGGCATTGACGTGTAGAGCACCTGTGTGAACAAGCGATCATGTAAATGCCCGTTACGGTCTTTATAGCGTAAGCAATTTTATTACCCTTACATCACGCTGGTATAAAATTCTTACTGTTGCTATCATACACCATGTTTAATTTCCCTGCTTCCGTCAGCTCTCCTACCACCTTCTTCAATCCAGTGATACGGCTCCCGTAATTACTGAGACCGATCTGGCAAAGGTTATTAAAGGCCTTCTGATAATTCTTACCAGTATCAATAGCACTTTTGATCTCGTTCACCTTACCTCTTCCCTGGTGTAGTATATCACATATCATCAGGCATACACTGGCAGGATAACCGTTCAATCCGAATTTCCTATCATAAACCGGCATGTTTTTCTGAAACAGCGCTATACCATGTTTCACCTGCATTTCCCTCGCCTCTGCATGATATAAAGTCCAGTGAACGAGTCTTGCACAGCAAAGCAACTCCTGCTCTTCTATCTGCAGTACACTGGGGTTCAGGTATTCCATTAATTGCTGTGTCGAGGTATCTGATTCCAGCGGTGAAGGTTTACCCTGAGCAGGCTGATAATAAATACGGCCGTTGATTAATTTAAGTCTGGGGAAATAGTCAGCTGCCTGGGGTAGCTGCAGCATCTCCCGCAGGAAGCATACAAAATCTCCGTTAGGGACATGTGCGGCGAACTGCAGGAAAGTAAAGGTAAAGAACGCACGGTCGTATGTATTCGTGCAAAGAAAGGAGTTACTGCTTTCCACCGTAGAAGTGGGATAAATAAACGTTGACCAGAAGCCGTATTTACCGCTGTAGTCATCAGGGTTGTATTGCTGCAGGTCCCCTTTTCTGGCATAACGCGCGATGCCGATATTGTTTTTATACTTGGCATTAAATCCAAGATAGAATTCATCTTCTTCCGGTCCGTTTAATTTTGCGAAGTATTGCAAACGCTGTTTACCATCTACGTTCACTATCTGATTCCGGAATTCAAAGAGGTGTGCCATAAGTTGTATTTGTTGAGGGGTGTAAAGGGGTGAATGGGTGTTACCTGAACAAGATACGAATTTATAAAAGGCGGCAGGCAGAAAAATACCGGTAACTCAGATTTTTTACCTGCCGCCCTTTGCCCGCTGCTATTTAGAGAAAGAACATACCGATTATTACGACGCTGATCTTTCTGTTATTCATTACATTTGTTTTCGCAAATTTGCCCCCGGTATATGGCCGGCAATAACTCACCCGAAAGTGAGCTTTAAACAAAACATATGGCCGCTCAGATCAGGATAAGTTTTTCCAATGCATATAATCTCACCGTGCTGACCGCCTCCTGTGAAGCAAACGATGCATTAGATGATCAGTCCGCGATGGAAGAGGCAGGTGCCTTATCATATTTCGAAAGGAGTCATGCAGCAGCTGCATAACCGGGGACAAACAAACTGGAATTATCATATTCCATCTAAACATGTCAACATCATTCAACAACATCAATATCTATGTCACTTAATTATCCTGCGCTCTTCCCATCACACCGTTCAGCAGCTGTAGAGACAGCACTGGCAACCGCCTTCACAACCACACCAACAGCCATTACATTACTGACAGGAGGACTATCTGCTGCCACCGTATATAAATTGATCGTTGAAGATCGTGCCTACGTACTTAAACTGGAAGTCACAGACACCGGAGGCACCACATCAGGCTCAGAAAAAGCAATGCTGGCAGCAGCTGCAGGCATAGCGCCACAAGTATATTACAGGAACGCTCAGGAAGGGATCATCATCAGTGAGTTTATCGAGAACAAACCAATACGCAGCATTTTCACCGGAGAGGTACTGGCGGTAAAACTCGGTGCTGCCATAAAGGTAACCCATGCCATTCCTTACAGCACACCCGGAAATGATATGAAAACGTTCATTGATCAGCTGCTGCAGGATTTTCGTCAGAGAAAAGTATTATCCGGTGCCATACCAGATGAATGTCTGAACAGATATGCGCAGGTAAGAGAGATATATCCATGGGGTACGGATCATGTGTTTAGTCACAATGATCTTAATCCGACAAATATCCTTTGCGACGGAGAAAATATCCGCTTTATTGACTGGGATGCTTCATTTCTCAATGACAGATATGCAGATCTTGCAGGTGCCGCCAATTTCTTTGTGCATACACCGGAACAGGAGAAAGCCCTGCTGAATGAGTATTTTGAATGTGCAACAACTGACTATCAGTTTGCGCGGTTTAAAGTGATGCGACAGATCAGCCGTATTATTTATTCCCTGTTAATGCTGCAGCTGGCGGCACAGGGCAAGCCATCAGATTACGATCATGATCAGCAGATGGAAGGAGTGACATTAAAGGAAGTGGGACCACTACTGGGTACGGGAAAACTCTCACTGGCTACTTACGAAGGACAGTTCATGTATGGAAAAGCATTGATGAATGAGGCTTTACAGCAGATGCGGGCTGCGGAGTTCGCACAATATATGGTGCAACTGAATAGCAAATAAACAGGTAAGAAGAGCTGTTTTCCTGCGTACATCATGATAAGAAAGTGCTTATAGTTTCGTATATTCACCGCTTCACCAAACGACTAACAGCATGGATACATTTACACTCATTACGGCTCTAATCACGATCAGTGCATTGATTTCATACCTTAATTTAAGATTCATAAAACTACCTGGTGCGATCGGCGTAATGTTCGTGTCCATTCTGCTTTCCGTATTTATACTGGTTACAGGTAAGGCATTTCCCGTTGCATTCAACTTCATACGTGAACTAACAAGTAGTATTGACTTTACAAAAACACTGCTGGATGTTATGCTGGCATTCCTGCTATTTGCCAGCGCATTTCACTTTGAATATAAAAAGTTACGGGAACAACGTAGACCGGTACTGGTGCTAAGTACGATAGGAGTGGTGGGTTCGACGCTTATATTTGGTTTCCTGCTTGATATTACTACTACCTTACTCGGAATAGATCTTCCACTTGTATACTGTTTCCTGTTTGGTGCCCTGATCTCACCAACAGACCCGGTGGCAGTAATGTCGGTATTGAAGAAATCGAGGATCCCTGCTTCACTTGAAACTATTATCTCTGGTGAGTCCCTGTTAAATGACGGGGTGGGCCTGATCCTGTTCGTCACGATCGGCGAGGTTGCAGCACAGGAAGCGTCCTTTTCACTGGGACACGCGCTGGAACTATTCGCAGTTGAAGTATTCGGCGGTCTTGCACTGGGTACTGTGGTCGCCTTTATTACCGGTTACCTGACGAAAAAGATCCAGGAATTCCAGACCGCGATACTGGTGTCGATATCTATGGTAATGGCTATTTCTGTAGTGGGTAGTATGCTTCATGTTTCCGTACCTCTGGCAGCAGTAGCGGCGGGCTTAATACTTGGTAATTCTTCTATTGGCGCGAAAAGTAATGTGGGACTGCAGAAGTACCTGCATCAGTTCTGGGAGCTGATCGATGAACTGCTTAATATCATCCTGTTCGTAATGATCGGATTACAGATCGTTGTACTGCCGTTCATTGGCAACTACTGGTTTATCGGGATGTTATCCGTATTGTTCGTGCTGATCGCAAGAGGTGTCAGTATTGCAGTACCTGCGCTGGCATTACGCCGTTCACTGAAGACATCGTTCAACACAACAGCGATACTTGTGTGGGCAGGATTAAGAGGAGGTATATCGGTAGCGCTGGCGCTGTCATTGCCTGATTCTCCCTATAAAGAGCTCATTCTGTCGGCCAGTTATATTATCGTGGTATTCTCGGTGATTGTACAGGGATTAACACTGAACAGGGTCGTAAACAGATTTGTGAATTAATAACAAAAAGCCCGTCGGACCGTTAGTTTGTCCGGCGGGCTTTTTAATTTATTTCCTTTTCCTTCCCAGGTATTCCACCACTCCCCTGTCTTTAACAGGTCGCTCCGCATAAAAAACCGTATCCAGTCCCCTTGTAAGCTGCAACAACTCTCCTTCCTGTAAAGCAGCCGGATTGATAGGCTTTCCAACAGCCTGTTTACTAATGAGCAGGCCGCCGGGCTTTAATGCATTTACCACACCTTCAAACAGCGAACGGTCAAAGTGATAGTACAAAACAATCAGGTCAAACGTGGCTACCGGTAAAGAATAAGCTGCCAGATCAGAGCAGACGGGCACTACACGTTTACCCGCTGTGGCCACTTTCAGTTGGGCGATGGCTACGTCTGAGATATCTACAGCGCTCACCTGCCAGTCATCATCTGCCAGTAAGAGTGTATGTCTGCCGGTGCCGGCAGCAAGGTCCAGCGCATGCCGGCCTTGCAGGAACTCCCTGCGGATATGTTCCTCGTACATACTGACAAAAAACGGGTCCGGTATTTCCAATGATGGTAATCCTTTCGTATATCGCTCATTCCAAAGTGTCCTGTTATCCATAATGCTAAGCGGACAAAGGTAAGCATTACCGCCGGCATTATGGCCATCGCCCACATTACCCTGCTAATCGCGGGAAAGCCTTCAGAGACGCCTATCTGCGGCGAATGAGGATAGAGATTGCTCAATTGCCACTAACGCCTTAACAGGGCTTTAAATCTCTACTTAACTATCTGTTCCTGCTATTTACAGAAAAATAGACCTGTCAGCACCCCAATGCCAGGTCCCGGGGTGAAAATTGTTTTGCTGATTTGATAAATATACACTTACTTTGAACTACAAAGCACTTTAATCGCACAGTAACTAAATCAAAATCACCTGCTCGGGCAACGATGCAGGTGGATAGATAACTCCATTTAAACAATGTACTATGATCGTGGCAAACAAAAGACTGACGGGTATCCTGTTCACCGCAGGAGCACTGTTACTCCTCCCCCTGGTGGCTATGCAGTTCACCAGTGAAGTAAAATGGTCCCCATTTGACTTCCTGGTAGCTGGTTTCCTGTTGTTCGGTACCGGCCTTATTGTGGAACTGATCCTGAGTAAAGTGAAGCAAACCTCCTATCGTATTGCCCTCTGCGCAGGCGCAATACTG
Source organism: Chitinophaga agri (assembly GCF_010093065.1). Classification (NCBI taxonomy): domain Bacteria; kingdom Pseudomonadati; phylum Bacteroidota; class Chitinophagia; order Chitinophagales; family Chitinophagaceae; genus Chitinophaga; species Chitinophaga agri. Next base: position 1,549,591 of record NZ_CP048113.1, read on the forward strand.
GTTCTTTTCCTCGTCTGGGCGGAACTGGCTGTAGGTATCTTCGGGACGCCATTCGCCGGTAATTAAAGATGAATGCATTCCTTATCCTTTTTTCAGAACTGCCGGTCTTTGCGGTTTATCGATCCGCAAAGACCGGTTACTTTTTTATAACAGTGTTAACGTTTTTGTGACATCCCATGAAGCCATCTGTGCATAGAAATGTTCGCACCTGAAAATGTCCATCCTGTGATCTATTTGGTACAACTGAAAGCCTTACATTTTCTCTATCCGCCAGCACCGAATTTTACCTTTGCGTCATCATGTGCGGCTTTCGCCTCACTCCGCTAAATGACGCACACAGATAAAAGAAAACCGGAACGTTGCGACACATTCCGGTTTTGTTACCATATCGTCAGCAATTAATGCTGTACCTTCCAGATCTTCTCAGAAAAAGGCAGGTATTCCGGCAGCGCTGCCGAGCCATACCAGTTATATAGTTCAATATCCAGCAACCCTCCTTTGACCGCAGGATCTGTTTGTAGCAGTAACCTTGCCTCATCTGCCGTTCCGACGTCTTTGAGGATAAAAATGCCTCTGTAGGTCTTATCATTCCTTCCTAAAGGACCTGCCACGATCAGTTTCCCTTCCTTCACAAGCCGGTTAATATTGTCCATATGCCCCCGGAATAGCTCCTGAATGACCTGCTTATCCGTTGTCTGACTGCTACCTGTTTTAAGGATCACCAGTGTATAGGATCTCATTCCGTATTCATCAGCACCAAGTTTCTTTGCGAGGGCCTGATCATAACTGGGATTCCCATTTGCAGTATCTGCTGCTGACTGCCCTCGCCCTTGCTTAAACATCCTGAATGTCTCAGACTTCGCCTTGCCATCAGAAATAGTGACCTCCAGTTCCTGATCTGTCATTTTTTTGTAGACCACTTTTTTAGGGAAATCATGTGCAGGATTCTCAAACGTCAGGGCGCCGGCCGATTGGGTCAGCTTAAATGACACTGCCTTTCCGCCGTTCTGGCGAACCACACTCGCTGTATAAACTATGTTGCTCCCCTTACGGGTGATGTCCAGGTATTCAGATACCGTCATCTGCCCATCCTTCAGGAAATAGGAAAAACCTTTAAGGTTACCGTCATTGAGACTATCCCAGTGCTCATAGATCTCTTTATGCTCCACTTTCCAGGTGCCCTGTAAAAAGCCGGGAAACGCGGATTGTGCAAATGACTGCTCACCCATGAAGAGGATGAGGTAAGTAAGGAGGAGTTTCATGGCGCTGATTTTTTCAATAACGGGATGATAACATGACAATCCGGTAACGAACCATTCACTGCTGATAGAAGGTATGCTACCTTTCTTATAAAGATACCAAATTTATCTGCTGTCATGAAGCTGATACAGCCTTTATCTCTGTCGGGTCAGTTTACCCTGGCCACCACTTAGTACATCTTCCATACGCCCGTAAATATTCCCCTTATCATCCGTTAGTATATAACCCTGGTCCGTCTTTTCTATACCGGGATTCATCAGCAGTATCTTACCCTCAGGATCGATCAGCAGCATATAGGGAATAGTAGAAATATTATAGCTGGCCATCATCTTACTACTCAGGGGTGAAGGATCGTAGGTGTTAGGCCATTCCACCTGGTCTTTGCGGATAGCAGCGGCAAAAGTGTCATACTGGTCTAAACCGACACCCAGGATCACAAAATTATGCTGTTTATATTTTTCATACACCTCATTCAGTAAAGGATTTTTTCTCCTGCAGGGACCACAACTGCTCGCCCAGACATTTAACAGCACATACTTTCCCTTAAAATCGGCCAATGCCGTCGGCTTGTTATGCATGTCAGGCAAAGTGAATGCGGGTGCAGCAATACCAGGTTTCAACTGTTCTGCCGCAGACAGGTATTGACCTGTACTTTCTCCAAAGACAGATTGTTTGATACGGGCAGAATATCCTTTATATATCGTCTTCATAACATCCAGGGAGAATGATTGCCGGTGAAAGAATACCTCCTGTGCCACTTTGTAGTTATCAGGATGCCGGTGAGCATATGCCAGCAGATAAGCCATTTGCATTGAATCATCGTTAGCAGGCAGCCCTTTCACATAATCCAGGTAATCCGCTTCCGCCCGTCCCCCCCGGATCTCAGCAGCGGCAAAATCTGTCGTGCTGCCGCTGACATGGACAGGTTGTTCATCTATCCAGCACTGTAACCTGGCTCGCTTATCGTTCATCCTGCTCATAGGCCCCGGCCAGATAATTGCTTCTGCCGGTTGAATGAGTGTACCTGTAAAAGAAAACTGTTCGCCCTTTACGACACAGGAATCGAATATTTCGGGTGGCATGATAAGTATATATATGGACGCCCCTTCAGGGGCTCCTTTGATCTCTCCGTTGATGACGTATTGTTTTTTCTGTTGCGCATCAACGATAGAAAATGCGGACAACAATAGTACTATAAGCAAAATTCTGGGCATAGTTATATGAATAGATGAATCAATATTCCTGTATACAAAGGGACAAGGGCGGCCGTTACCGGAGGTACCTGCGCAAATGACAGCGCCTCAGGTCCTGCAGACCTTTCACCACTGACTTTGCATTCAGTATCGCGCCTGCTTCATTGGTATGTGTATGATCTCCCGGAAAAAATGCATTCACCTGGTCGGGTCCTAATGCTTCATATTGTTCGGCAATGATCGTGTTCAGCGGAATAAAAAAAGCACGTGTGGTAACAGCTGTCTCCGCGGCCCATTTGCCATAACTACTGTCGGCTCTTTCCACTTTTCCATCTTTAAAATTATTCCTCGGTACTGGTGAACAGATAATCGCGACAGCACCTTTTGCCTTTGCATCATTGGCATAATTACGCATATACCAGCCGTAGGTGTGAACGGTCTCCGGCATCTTACGGACAGGATTGTAGATATCTTTCGTTTCCTCTCCTGTACCACGGATAGAGCCACGGGCACGTGCAGTATCATCCAGCGCACCGGCATCATTGTGACCAAACTGCATGATCACATAATCGCCCGGCTGTAATGTCTTGCGTATTTCCTCCCATCGGCCTTCTGTAATGAAAGTACGGCTACTGCGTCCACCAATGGCATGATTGCGTATGCTAATGCGGGTAGTATCAAAATAGGGGGCGATCATGCTGCCCCAGCCCCATTGCTGGTTCTTTCCGGTACCATCCCCATTTCTGACAGTAGAATCGCCGATAATGTATAATACAGGTTTTCTTTTCTGTACCAGTAATGCGGTAAAAGAGGATAACAGCAGCAGGAACAACGGCAGTGTAATGAGCCGGGTGATTTTGGTATACATATGTGGTCGGGTTAAGTATGATCAGGGTATGTACGGCGAAGTTGACGCTGGTCTAAGCGCTACAGGAACTGAGGTGTGCCCATATCAAGCGGGCCATTGACCGGCCAGGGACCATCAGGAACAGCCAGTGCGGCATGCGGCCAGGCCATCCATTTATCACGTGACATGCCCGCGGCAGTCACCAGGTTGTGCAGGACAATAGAAAGATCATCCAGCCGCCATACATCCTCATTAGGGTCGTTTTCCTGACCAGCAGACGCTGTGATCGCCTCCTGACCTGTCCTTGACAATACAATCGTCGAACAGGGTGGACTCCAGCAACCCAGTCCACCGAAGACAGCCTGCAACCTGGCCGCTACCTCAATTCCCCCGACAGAATCCATCGTCACAGCACTGGCAACCGGCTTTCCAAAAAAGGCAGGTGTATTTTCAAATGCAGTGGTCACTTCAATAAAACGCTGGAGTGGTGAACTCCAGTTATTCCAGTATACACCGGTGATCACGAGGATCGCATCACAGCTCACCAGCAGGTCATATACAGTACCTACTGTTGGCATGGGGTCTGTCAGGGTTAGTAGTATTGCTTCCTGCTGCAACTCTTCCGTGAGCACTGTAGCAGCGGCTTTCGCTAATGCGGCCGAATTACCGGTTGTCCCGCGAAGGGACCCATTAATGATCAGTATCTTCTTCACTATAGGTATCATTTGTGCTGGCACAAAGAGATTTATTTATCAGCATCTATTTTCATGGTCTTAGCTGATGCTTGTCCATGATCTCCCTCACTTTCGACAGGTGATGGTCATCATGTTCTGCTACAAAGTAAGCCAGGTCAATTACCCGCATAGGTGTTTTCAGGCGGGGATGTAGTGCAGTCCTTTCCAGCTGTTCATCACTCAGCATAAGCAACTTTCGTACAAAAGCGTCCCGTTGCTCCCTGAACCGCTGAAGAAGGATAATCGTTTTGGTCGCATTATGGTCTGCCTGATGTGTGATCTGATTTGTCAGATCAGCGACCCTAAATGTAGCAGCGCCATCTACCATATCATCTATTCTTCCTGACCAAAGTGGTTCAAGATCTCCCAGATGCCCTATTTCTTCTTTAATGCTCCATTTTCCAGGTTCTTTTACAGTCAGCAGCTCTGCATCCAGATTGCCAGTTATTTCCTCTACGCGGGCCGGTGTACCACTAAGCCGCTCAATGATGGCAGGTAGCAAACCATTATCCGCTATGACGGGAAATACGCGCTGAAACCATTCCGTTCTTTTCATGGTAAACGAATATGTAAGATCTCAAATGTATGGAAATTTAACATCTTACCTCCTTTCGCCGCTCCCGAGCGATCGGAAAACAGCAAAAGCATATTTATGAGGCCGGTTTATATAAATCAGATTCATTATATTTGGGTTGTGTGTAAATTAACTATCCTTCAGGCAGCCCTGCCCCTTTTACTATCCTGTGCAGATGTGCCTGACCAGCAAGCCATATCGAAAGATACGATCGTCTATACCGACGATTCCCTGATGAACGCCGTTGATACAAGTATCACGGTGAACAACTCCAGTATCAAAACGGGTCTACTCATGCCGGACGAGCTGATCACCTATGCCAGAACGCTAAAAGGTATCCGCTATAAATATAGCTCTACCGATCCGAAGAAAGGGTTTGACTGCTCCGGGTTCATTACCTATGTGTTCAACCATTTCAACATTGGCGTACCCAGAACGTCGGCTGGCTTTACGAATGAAGGAACGCCGGTGACGCTGCAGGAGGTAAAACCAGGAGATCTGATCCTGTTCACGGGTACAGACAGCACTATCAGGACTGTAGGCCATATGGGCATCATCACGCAGACAGGGGATAGCGTCGTATTCATCCACTCCACTTCCGGGAAGGCGAACGGCGTAACAGAGACAACCCTCAATCCTTATTACATGGGCAGATTTATGAAAGTGATCAGGGTCTTGCAACAGCAGCCGTAACGCAATCTGCAAGTGTATGACAGACGGATATGAAAGTTGTTCTGCCCGTAAAAGCTGGACAATATGTTTTGCATATCCTTGTATTAAAGAGTGGTTGATAACTGCTTGTAATTACCACCACGCCGGAGGTATAAAGCGCGGTGGTAAACCGGAACAGTTCTTCATTGCTTACAGTGCTGCGACATTCACATCGTCAATGCTCACCAGACAGTCATATGACCGTACGCCGATCGCCCCTTCCTGATAGGTATCATCTGTTACAGCAATGATAGCAGCAGCCCCATGATCGAAGTACACTTTAATGTCAGCACCTTTTGCCACTACCCTGATAGGATAGTTCTCTCCTGTTTTCAATGGTTGCTGATATTCCTTCAGCAGTTGCCATTTTCCCCCGGATGATCTACCCAGCTGGATCTTTCCATTAACCGCATCCAGTCCCACGTAATAGCCATTATAGGCGTCCGCACCGAGATTCACATCGGTAACCCTGAAAATGATACCGCCGTTTCCACCCGAAGTAAGTCTGATAGTTGCCTCATAGCTGAGGTCACTGAAATATGTGTTGGAGGGAATTGATTTAACGCCGTGTATACCGTATCCCCACGAACCTTTATTGGACGCAGCATGTATAGCGCCATCCTTTATGTACCACTGACCATAGTTGATCCAGGTGTTCAGTGTGGATGTACTGAAGTTGTCGCTGAAGGTGGTGGCCGCAGACCTTGGTGTACCTAACACCGGGAAATTACTGATCCTGATGTTTTCCGTACCATAAGGAACGAGTGTGATCTCTTCTGTCTCCTCATTTGAACTGACAGGGCTGCCCGGTACTTCCGCTGCATGCATCTCGTTACCAGCTACCTTCCAGGACGGTAGTCTCCGCGCAGTGAGGCGCAGGCTTACTGGTGTGACCGACTGCTCAAACGGATTGTCCGGCATGGGCTGCTGTTGCACTTTCACGGCTGCTGCTGGTTGCTGACGGTCTATCTCCAAAGCGTAGTTCCAGTCGGAAACTGGTTTTACTTCGTAGTCAAAGAAACCTTTTACCGGATGTGCCTTACGTACGGCGTATTTAGCATCGATCTTTAATGCATATACCAACGGACCTCGTTCAACCGTCACTGACTGATTCACCTGATCAGTGATGCTCACTCTCATGGGAAAATGCAGCACTACCTGATCCCCCTTCTTCCACGTTCGCTTCAGTGTATAGATACTGCCCTGTTCCACTCCTGGCTGTTGTTTCCCATTCACCCGCACCTGAGGTGCATCACACCAGCCAGGTATGCGTAATATTAACGGAAACGCTGCTGTTTTCTCCGGATCTACCTGAATGGTGATCTGCTCTTCAAAAGGGTAGTTAGTGACCACGTTGAGCCTGGCATTAATACCATTGGACACCACCGCGTTCACTTCCACCGGCGCATAGGCGATCACCGCCAGTCCTTTATCCGGTGTGGCTACCCAGCTATTCTTTACAAAGTAAGGCCAGCCCATGTGCATATTGTACCGGCAGCAGCCCATACCTGAATAAGGACTGAGCAGTATACCGCCATCATAGTCTTCATCAAACCCGCTGTTCCCATGTTTGCAAAACAGCTGATTCGGCTGTGTATAGTATAAATGCGACTTAATATCACGGCTAAACTGAGCCGGCAAAACGTTAAATGCGATCTTCTCCAGCCGGTCTCCCATCGCTGCTTCGTGAATGATCCTGGCAGCAGTCTCCAGGCTCTGCATCCATTCCACCACGGTACAGGTCTCCACCCCCTGAAACGAACTTTTTCCGGAAAGAAACTCTGTACCTGACGCAATGATACCTGCCAGTCCGTGGTCTCTGAGCAGGTGGCTCATCCCCTTCCCGGTTGCCTGCTGATATACAGGGTCGTGATTCAGTTGCCCGTAGACCGCAGGGAACTTAAGCGCCTGCCCGACGCTAACACTGTGTTTGGTGTGAAAATCATCTCCGAAGTGATAAAATGCATTATTTGTGAATATACTTGCCCAGGGATACGCCTGCTGATCCAGTTTCCGTGCGAGATCAAGCAGGAAGCGATCGCCTGTTTTGTTATACAGCCAGAATACTATTTCAATATTATCTGCTGTTCTGGACTTACTCCATTCATACAAGGGGATCGTATCCAGACTGGCCAGCTGATATTTGAAATAACGGGTCAAAAAAGGTATCACCTGCTGATCGCCGGTCGCCTCGTAATAATTCTGCAGGGCATACATCATCGGCATCCTGGGCCACCAGTCTTTCATGGTCGCCGGGCCAAAAGAACCATCCGCACGCTGATGTTCCAACGTCCATCTGATCCACTTACATGCCCGCTCTTTCAGTGCAGGATCATCCAGTGTATAAGCCAGGGCCGTTAAGCCCTTCACATAATAGGGTACCCGCTCCCATCCTGAACCGGTGCCTCCCAGCCAGTCTGAATCAGGTCCCAGATTCTCCGGCTCAGGGTAGAGTTCTTCGGCATGACCGGTAGCGCCATCTCGCTGTAACTCCAGTTGTTTGAGCAGCCAGCCTTTGGCCTTAATGCTGCCTAACGGTAATTGTACGTGACTCTCCCGGGATAATGGCGCCCGGTTATACGCATATGCAGGCGTACGCCTGATCTGTGCCTGTGAAAATAACGTGGTCCCAAGTATCAGATAGGTAAATAATGTGGATCTTAGCATAAGTAGTACCTGTAATTAACGTGTTATTTCATCAAATATAATCGGTTCAAAAAAGATTTACCTGCTATTTCGGATAGGCGTGCCACCAGATGATAAAAAGAAATAAGTAAAATCCCATTCCATGCCTCGACCCTTCAATATATAATTTTAAATGCATCGGTTCACCTTTACGACATCGGGAAAAAGATTTACGACATCCGGAAATTCAACCGCACCCGGCTGCAGGCAGAATAATTTTAACATTTCTTTGCATGAGTTTAGAATCAAGATAAATAGATATGAAAAAATTACTACCTGTTTTCTTCATGCTTTTTCTGTCACTCAATATACTTGCACAACAACAACATGGCAGTCTTAGCGGAGTAGTAACAACCAAAAACGGCAGTCCTGTTGCGTATGTAACAGTGGCATTAAAAGGCACATCCTACGGTGCATCAACCACAGACAAAGGCTATTTCCGTATTAACCGTATCAACCCGGGTACCTACACTGTGGTAGTTACCGCTGTTAATATCAATCAGCAGGAAAAACAAATTACACTCACGGCAGGCCAGAACGAAACAGTGAACTTTGAACTGGACCTGAGTAACACCCAGCTGAAAGAGGTGATGGTCAACGCACGCAATAACAGTGTAAAGATGGACAACCCTTCTCAGTCACTTCGTTTACAGGAACCGCTGATCGAGGTAGCACAGAACATCCAGGTGATCTCCGGACAGTCTATTAAAGAACAGCAGATCATCAGTATGAGTGATGGTATCATTCGTAATGTAAGTGGCGCTGTAAGACTGGAACACTGGGGCGACCTGTATACCAATGTCTCCATGCGCGGCTCACAGGTACAGGCCTTTCGTAATGGCTTCAACGTCGTAAGTTCCTACTGGGGCCCGCTGACTGAAGACATGAGCTTTGTGGACCATATTGAGTTCGTAAAAGGACCTGCTGGTTTTATGTTGTCTAATGGCGACCCAAGTGGTTTATACAATGTGGTAACAAAGAAACCTACCGGCCAGACTAAAAACGAATTCAGCTACACCGTAGGTAGTTTCAACCTGAATCGTGCTACACTGGACATGGACGGTAAACTAAGCAAAGATGGTAAACTGCTATATCGCTTGAACCTCTCCGGACAGAACAAAGGTTCTTTCCGTGCCAACGAGTACAATGACCGTTATTCCATCGCGCCGGTACTCTCCTATCAGCTTGATGATAAAACAAAGATCACCGCTGAATATGTGTACCAGCGTGCTAACATGTCCGATGTAGGCTCTTACTATGTATTCAGCCCTTTCGGCTATGCCAGCCTTCCAAGAGATTTCAGCATGCTGCCTTCCGGTCTGCCCGCTACTAAAATAAACGATCATAGCCTTACTATTAACCTGCAACACCAGATCAATGATAACTGGAAACTGACAGCACAGGCGGCGTACTATAACTATAGCCAGAACGGTACTTCCATGTGGGTTGACTCAGTAGAAGCAGATGGCAGGTACTACAGGAACGCTGGTATCTGGGAAGCGAAAAGCAAGATGTCACTAGGCCAGCTCTTCTTAAATGGTAAGGTCACGACCGGCCCCGTTGTACACAAGATGCTGGCGGGTATCGACCTGGGTGATAAACGATATGTTGCGGACTACGCGCAGACGCATTCCCTGGATACCGGCTCCGCCCCTTTCGACCCTAAGGCACCTAACCTCGATAATCCCGCTAACGGCTATCCTGTGTATGACCGCACGTTAAGTCTGGAAGCGAGAGCTGCCAATGGTTATGGTCTGATCAATTCAAACTATACCAGTTTGTATCTGCAGGATGAATTAGGTTTCTTTGATAATAGCGTGAGACTAACACTGGCTGGCCGTTATACCTATGTAAAACAGTCTAACTTCGGCGCTACTCAGAAGGCGAATCACTTTACGCCCCGCCTTGGATTAAGCGTGTACATTGATGACTATACCTCTGTCTATGGTTTGTATGACCAGGCATTTACCCCGCAGTCAGGCAGGGTGAGTGTTGGTAAATTAAAACCCCTGACAGGTAACAATATTGAGTTTGGTATCAAGAGAGACTGGCTCGAAGGAAAATGGAATACCACAGTAGCCGTATACCGGATCCTGAAAGAAAATGAACTGACGGCCGATCCGAATGCGCCTGCTAACGCAGGTCTCAGCATCGTATTTGGTCAGCGCAGAGCACAGGGTGTGGAACTTGATATCCGTGGGGAATTATTACCTGGCTTTGACGTAACGGCTAACTATGCATTGACGGAAGCAAAAGTAAGCAAGGTAAACCCAGGTGTATCTGAATCAACCGGTATCAAAGTTGGTGACATTGTACCTGGTTATTCCAAACATGTGGCTAATGCCTGGTTGAGCTATAAACTGCGTACAGGTGTACTGAGAGGTGCGGGTATCGCTGGTGGCTTCACGTATCAGGCAGGTCGTCAGACGGACACCTGGAGTGTAGGTCTGCAGAAACTGCCTAACTACTTCAAACTGGACGGCGGTCTGTTCTGGGAAGGCAGCAAAATGCGCATCACTGCAAACGTGCTTAATATCACTGACAAATATCTCTACAGTGGTTCCTACTATGCAGCTTTAGGTGCGTACTACTGGCAGGCAGAGCCTCCGCGCAACTACCGCCTGTCCGTTTCCTACAAATTCTGATCACGCTTATAATAAAGATCCCCCGGTCTGCTGAAGGCCGGGGGATTGCTATTTGTACAAATAGTCGTTTATAATGGCCAGATACGGCCTACTGACCTTAAAAGATCTTCGCACGTTCTATGTGATTGTGCGCGCACCACTCCTCCATTTTGAGCGGCTTCTCATGCTCCCCTTCTATCAGGCCATCCAGCAGATCCAGCAATGGCTCAGTAAGAAAAATGCCCCTGCCATCATGCCCGTCATTGAGCAGATAGAACCGTTCTTCTGACTGCTGTAATGCCAGCTGGTCATTGACCATATCCGCAAATCGCTGTGCCGCCTCCAGCCATGCCTGATCCTTTTGCCTGTTGAAGATGATATACTTTTTTCCGTTAATAGTGATACGGTGGTCAAGCCACTTATTCCCTGCATCCCATTCCTCTACATGATCAGTTATTTCCATACGGATATTCATTTTATCAAACAGGGACTGCATTTCCTTCAATGCCGCAGTAAAACCACCTGTCTCATACAACGCTTCATTATCAAGAATAAAATGCCTGGGGTCTTTTTTGGCAAAGGGCGGCCTTTCTGCTATCACAAAAGGAAAGTATTTCCTTTCTGCCAGACTGCTGGCTATTTCTGTTTTAAGCTGGTGATGATCTGCTTCCGGAGCATATTTAAAATATTCCAGCGATTCCAGTTGCCGTATAATTTCCTGCTCCTCCTGACTGATAACAGTAATGTCTTTCTTTGCGTCTGCGCCGTGTGCAGGCTTTCTTCTGAATAAATCAAATAAACCCATGTGTATTCCTTTTCGGATGATAAAGATCGGATTGTTTCTTTAACCACCCAAACAGGACACTACCTCCCGGCAGCTACCATCTGCTCCACCTTTTCCTGTATTCCCTTTGTAAATTTAATGGCAAGGGATTGCTTCCAGTAGCTGACAGCTTTTGTGGTATCACCTGTTTCTTTGTAATAATCGCCCATACTGTCATACGTATTAAAACTGTCAGGGAAGTAGGTAATATTCAGCTGAAAGAACATGGCTGCTTTTGCAAAATTCTTCCTGGCCAGATGCTCGTAGCCCAGACGATTGAACTCCCATTCATAAGGCAGAACAGTATATCCCATCTCTTTACTGAGGGTACTGTAGTGAGAGACGATCAGCTGACGAAGAGAGTCTGTATTGGGAGCGCTGTCCGTATAGAGGTAGGTAGGAAAGAAATACCGGCGGAATATTGACCGCAGGCCATCATACTGTGCGACCACCGGAAGGGTATTATGATAATCATTCTCATAATACCTGTAAGACCAGTTAAGATGATTCTCCGGGTGCCTGAGCAGCTTGTCTCTCAGCTGGAAGATCGCGGCGGTATGTATGGAGCCCATGGCATTATCTTTTTTGACCTGAAAGGTGTCCAGCGCCTGGTTCATGGTGTGCGCGATGGCCAGGTAAAACCGTTTGCCGGTAAAGTCCTGCTTGCCCAGCACATCATCTATATTTTTCAGTATTTCGCTGTTGCTGAAAAACAAACTGGGATCAGAAGCGATATAGGCATTAAACATCGCGGGATGATGTAACAGGGTATGAACAACCATTAATCCTCCCGCCGAGTGACCGGTATAGATCCTGTAGGGAGCGGTGGGATATTTACGGTCAATGTAGGAAAACAGCTCTTTTTCCAGGAAGGCTGTGAACCGTTCGCCACCGCCGGTACCAGGCATTTTCGGATCGGCAGATGGTGTTAGATCGCGCATGCGGTTTTGATTGGAAGTGGCAATGCCCACGATGATCATCTGAGGCATGGCAGTAACACCGTTAAGACTTAGCTGCTGGATGATCGTTTGCAGATAAGCAAAGTGCGCATCCCCGTCCAGTACATATAGTACCGGGTAAGCAGGCATTTTGAAATAATTTGTATCAACAGGCGGACAGTAGATCCAAAGCTGTCTTTGTTCCTTCAGTACATCAGAATAAACACTGTCTGCCTGCCCGAAGGAAACCAGGCTGTTGGGGGACTGTGCAAAGATGGCAACCGGCAATAAAAGTAGCAAGAGGATCAACTTTTTCATGGATTTTCTTTTAATAGCAATGTCGAGAGAATCTTCCAGTACCTGCTGAATATGTGATATAAGCACTCCTAAATGGGACGGAAAGTTGCGCGGAAAATGTGGCCAACTAATTTGGCACAATTTTCTTACATATATCTATATACTTTGACATGTCCGGTGAAATGCCTGAATGTTTATCATAAGGCAACATGTTGATTCCCAATATATTGTATTCTCTGAATGTTTAAATGATCTGTATTACTTAATGGAACGACCACAACCATTCATCGCATCCACCATGAAAAACTGCGGTGAAGTGGGAAAACTAATCTACACCTACAACTGGGCCGCCACACCACTCGGACCATTGGACAACTGGCCAACGGCACTGCGATTCTCCTTAAATACGCTATTACATGCCAATATACCTATGGTGCTCTTCTGGGGTGAACATGCCTATTGCTTTTACAACGAAGCTTTCCGCCTTATCCTGCCGGACGGGCTGGAACAAACACTACGCCTTGGTCAGCGAGGTGCGGAGAGCTGGCAGGATGCATGGGATAAGATACAACCGACTATTAACCAGGTGTTGCGCGAAGGCGCATCCTCATCCAACACGCTCATACCCGTTCAGTTCCGTGGACACGGAAATACAAGCGAAGTTTGCAGGATGGGTCATTTCAGTCCGGTACATGGTGAAAATGGTATACCAGCTGGCGTACTCGTGATCTGCGCGGCGATGCCAGCGGGTGACAATCAACCCAGCCAGCCTATCAACGGAGAACAACACTTCCGGGCCATCATGGAACAGGCGACTAATCCCATTTTCATCCTGAAAGGTGAGGATATGAAACTGGAAATAGCGAATGAAGCTATATTCAATATCTGGAAAGTCGGTAAAGAAGCCATTGGAAAACCATTTCGGGAAATACTGCCGGAAATGGAACAACAGGGTTTCCTCGACATGCTAAAGGATGTATATCATCATAACAGGACTATTACCGGCAAAGAGCTGCCGGCTGTATTCAACCGCGCCGATGGCTCAACAGAAAAGCTCTACTTTAATTTCGTTTACCAACCTTATAAAGATATCGATGGCACGACAAGCGGTGTGCTCGTCATCGCAAACAATGTAACAGAACAGGTAGTCGGCCGGAGGCGGATGGAGGAAAGCGAACAACGGTTCAGGGCACTGGTGATGGCCACTTCTGATGTAGTGTACCGGATGAGTCCCGACTGGACAGAAATGCGGAACTTAAGAGGCCGCGGATTTCTGTCCGATACGGAAGGCCCTATACACAACTGGCTTGAGAAATACATTCATCCTAAAGATAAACAACGGGTGCAGGACATGATAGACCAGGCAGTAGCCACCAAAAGCATCTTCGAACTGGAGCACCAGATAAGAAAGATCGACGGAGCACTCGGATGGACATTTTCCCGTGCTATTCCGATCATGGATGAAAATGGTAACATCATTGAATGGTTCGGCACTGCCAGTGATATCACACAACGGAAAGCATTTGAAGAGCAGGTTAAAGCTACACGGGATCAGCTGTCAGCCAGCCAGCGACTCTATGACGCCATTACTGGCAGCACGCCCGACCTGATCTATGTATTTGACCTGCACTATAACTTTATCTACGCCAATAAAGCACTGCTAACCATGTGGGGCCGCACCTGGGAAGAATCCGCAGGCAAAAAACTGCTGGATATCGGTTACGAGCCCTGGCATGCCGAAATGCATGAACGGGAAATCGATCAGGTTATTGCTACCAAAAAGCTGATCCGGGGAGAAGTAGCATTCCCGCATGCAGTAATGGGTAACAGGATATATGACTACATCTTTGCGCCCGTTCTGAATAATGAAGGTGACGTGGAAGCCATTGCCGGCACCACACGCGACATCTCCGACCTGAAGGTGGCGGAACAGGCACTAAGCCAGAGCGAAGAGCAGTTCCGTACCCTGACACAATCGCTGCCGCAACTGGTCCTGACAGCCGATGAATCCGGCGCCTGCAACTTCTTCAATCAGCAGTGGTATGATTATACAGGCTCACACCTGGAAGATACTGCCGGTGACGGATGGATGACCTACATCCACCCTTCTCACCGTACCCAGCTATCTGACAGATGGAAGCTGAGCCTTACCAGCGGAGCGCCATTGGCTTTTGAATTCCAGTTAAAGGCCAGAAACGACTGTTACCAGTGGTTTTATATTGTCGGTAATCCTATTAAAGATGAACAGGGCAACATCCTGAAATGGGTGGCTGCGCTGACGAATATTGAAGAGCAGAAAGCTGTAGAGGAAAGACTGGAACAGTTAGTGAACGAGCGTACCCGGGAGCTCACCCGATCAAATGATGACCTTCAGCAATTTGCACATGTGGCATCACATGATCTGAAAGAACCCGTGCGTAAGATCAAGACGTTCATTGACCGCCTGGAACACGATACAGGCTCACAATTATCTGCAAAAGGAAAGAATTTCCTGGCCAAGATCAATACTGCGACGGACCGAATGTATGCTATGATCGAAGGTGTGTTAAACTATTCTTCTGTTGACACGGCCGGTCAGGTATTTTCTCTGGTGGATCTGAACGAAGTGTTCAGCAGTATTGAACTGGACCTTGAGATACCTATGCACCTTAAACAGGCTAAACTTGTACATGACCGTCTGCCAATAGTGAAAGGTTCGCCTGTACTGATCTATCAGCTGTTTTATAACCTGATCAACAATTCCCTGAAATTCACAGCTGAAGGTACTCTCCCACTGATCACCATTACTGCGGCACGGGCGTTTCATGAGCAGCAGGAATACATACAGATCGATGTGAAAGATAACGGGATCGGGTTTGACCAGACACAGGCACAGCATATCTTTAACAGCTTTACAAGACTGAATTCCAAAGATAAATATGAGGGTACCGGGCTCGGTCTGGCGCTTTGCAAAAAGATCGTAGAGAGACTTCACGGCTTCATTACTGCCACTGGCTTTCCTGGCGAAGGAGCGGTGTTCAGTATGCTGCTGCCCACCTGACAGGAAACCCTTTAACGGACCAACATCGCCCGTTAAAGGATCCATCACAGCCGGTAGCTGCACCATGGTGGTCACCTTTGCATCGCTACAATTCCATTATCTCTGGTAGCTTTTCAGTGGCGTATTCTATCGCCTCTACAGGAGACAGGAAACGCTTAGGACTATCTCCTCCGTCCGTAAATAATTTACCCGGCATTTTACCTGGCTCATGTGAGCTTGCTGCTACAGGAGGCTCCTGCATGTTATAGTATGCAATAAAATATTCTGCCGGAATAATGTCAGGATTGCCATGCTGTGCATCCAGCGCCTCTACTATTACCCACACGGATTGCCCGTTTATTGTCAGTTTCTCGGTCATAGATGTCATTTTACATCAATACCACATAATTGTGCCAGTCCTGGCCGGATTATTGACGCCTCCCGGTTAAAAATATTTTATGATGGATCCAGCTAAGAACTATAAGCCTATCGATTGTGACTATTACGATCGTCTCGAGGCATGGGCAACAACAAAAACACCGTCTACTATTATTTATCAGGATGAGACTGATGGGCAACAATCTGTTGCTGCAGTGATCGCAGATGTCTACACCAAGGATAAGGTGGAATACCTGAAAACAGATGCTGGAAAGGTGATCCGGTTAGATACACTGATCTCAGTAAATGATGTGCCCGTACCTGGTAAATAAGATATCATCTGTTAAAAAGGTCTCCGGAGTAACTATCCGGAGACCTTTCTTTGTAAACTATTTACTGCGGCAGGTTGGCCCGCCATGAAGTAATAATGAGGCATTTACTGTGTCAGAGAAACCGGAACACCCTTGTTCTGTATTCTTCGAAATCACTTTCATTGGACAGGGTGTCGAACTTCTCCCGTTTACCGTTGCTGCTTTCCCTCACCAGTAATACATCCTGTCCTCCGATGATAGTGCGCCTGGCCTTGTCCATGATACGCTCCAATTCCTGCCTGTCCTGTGTTGACTGCAATTCTTCGATACGATTCACTACAATTGTAAAGTCTTCCATATTGCAAATTTATGATAATAAACCCGCTTTTGCAGCAGCCTTAATGATTGACATACCCCCGCTCCTGCACGTTATACAATGTTACAATAGATGTTACTAAAGTTCAGCTGTTGCAGGTCATCTGTATGGATATAAAACTCCATTCTCCCATCACCAAAACAGATATTTGCTTCGTTATAGGAGGACATCGATAGCAGCAACCGCCATTTCTTACACGCCTCTTTATGAAATGCCAGATCGTCAATAAAGTCGTCCAGGTGTAGCTGCGCATATTCCAGGTCACGCAGTTCCTGTTCCCAGTAAGGGTAGATATAAATTGTTTTATTATTCTTCTCCAGAATACCCTTCTGCTCTTCAATTTTCGCTGCTAACTTCCCATACAGCCATTGCTTCAGATCAATCTGCTCACTCTGTAGGTATGCGAGCTGGCGATCTGACGTAAACCAATACAGACCGAACATTCCTTTCTTCGCCAGATAGGCGCTCCATTGTCTGTCAATATTCACCCAGGATACGGGATATCCCCATATCTGGTCGCGGGTATTAAACTGCTCCGGATCAAAGCCCGCCGTTGCCAGCCTGCCAGCGGCATCTAACTCATTATAGGCGTCGTCCAGGGCTTTCTGTTCAAACGTATAACCCTTCGCTATATTCAGTTTCATTTGCGTGGACTCCTTTCTGCCATCAAACGATTCACAGCGGCTCGGCTTCCCTTTCGGTGGAGGCGTGACCTCCAATGCAGGAACGTCTGTATGTAATACCACATGGGCATTGATATTGCCTACGTTAAAGTCATCGTCAATAAAGAAATAAAGCATACCGGCATGTGGCAGTATGTCATCATCACCATCCGCCAGATCTGCAAGGTTCACCTGTGCCACAAATTCATAGATAAAATCCTTTTCCTGCGGATACGGAAGACCGGCCGGCCAGTGGGGGTAGCCGCCAATTTTTGATGCACCCGGCGGTACAACGGCTACGGACGGCTGCAATAAAAAGCGTGTTGTGAGGCTATCGGCTAAACGGCTGCTGGTGTTCTCAGACAGACCGGCACGCGAGAGAGATGCGATAATGTCAGGTTTCATAGTGTGATAAGGGCCCATTGCCGGTAAGTTATCTTTCATACAGCTACAGGGATGTATCCTTTTTGAAGGATATACAAAAATATGATTTAATGAACACCTGGCCTATACGATTTGTACTGTAACACCATAATTATTCACTGCGTCATGTATTTTTCATACATTTAAGCATGAAAAATATCCTGTTCTGTTACCTGCTGTTTCCATTGGTTATTGCCTGCAAAAAGCAACACACGGCAGGCAATGCTTCGCTGCCCGAACCTGATCCTGCCAGTATTGACAATACCTATCCTGTGGTGACAGCAGCGACCATGATCGCATCAGACAGTGCGTATCTTTACAGACTTGGATTAGCACCCTATGCGTCCTTCTTTACATTCGACCGGGGCATGAAAAACGGAGAGATCTATTATGAAGCTATACAGGAGAGCATACAGCAATTCAAGCCATTGAAGTTCTTTATCCTTAATAATGGTACCGGAAAGATCAGTGCCATCACTACGCCCTCCGCAGCAGAAGCCACCCGGTTCAATGAGCAATGGCATAGGTAGTTGTTCCGCTGGTACATCACGACGATCCTCCCCTCCTTGCTATTAAAGACCTTCCCGACACGAAATTTCTGCTTTGAATAATGAAAACAATCCAATGATACCTGTCAGTCCCTACTTTGACCGGCATCAGGGATCACTACTATCCGCAGTGGTACCTTAGCGCCCTCATGAAACAGATCGTACGTCTCACCAAGATATTCAGATTCGAGATGGCGCATGCGCTCTCGGGATACAACGGACTTTGCAAACATATTCACGGACACTCCTATCAGCTGGAAGTTACTGTGAGCGGTCAGCCTGATAACACGCCTGGTCATAGTGAAGAAGGGATGGTAGTAGATTTCGCTGCCCTGAAAGCCATCGTACAACAGGAGATCATCACTCCGCTGGACCATGCTTTACTATTAAAAGAAAATGTTGCACTACCTGCCACTGCAAATGACAACGAACTATTTGCCAGGACGGTGCGCGTGCCATGGCAACCTACCTGTGAGAACATGGTGATAGACTTCGCCCGTCGTATCATGAGCCGGCTGCCGGAAAACGTGGCACTGAGCAGTCTTAAGCTATATGAAACCGCAACCTCCTATGCGGAATGGTACACCAGTGATAATATATCGTGCTAACATAAACGTTATTACGGACAGGCAACTGTGATGCTGCGTGTAAATGTTCAAAACACACGTAGCATCACAGCTATGCATTTACAGCATAACCTATTTACTTTACCGGCCAGCGGTAACAGCTGCTGATTGCCTGTCTGACGTGGATAGTCGCCCGTTGCTTACCTGCGCCGCATCCATATTGGGATATTTATAATTGACGTATGCGCCGGTACCTTCTGAGACGTTTGCACCTTCTTCTGTAAATAAAAACAGGGTCATTGCTACTATCAGTGATTGTAGCGCAGGTGTGATCGGCCTCATTGGCTTTTGTTTTTAGGATATGGTTAATATTTCCCGGTCGTACCTGCGTATAGAAAGGTACTTGTGTAATAACAATTGATAAGGTTACAATTAAATCAGCATTCTCTACTTACAAACCATCTAACGCTAGTCAGTCATATTGCCAACAGCAATTTATTCTTCTATTATTCCCCCTGATGCCAGTACAAACTAAATGCCAGTCGTAATGACAGCATAGCCTTGTGTAAGGAGCATGTCCATAAGGCGTTCCTCCACTAACTAATTGATTGTAATAGCATTTACAGCAGCACACCCCTGTATGGCATACGGAAAGATATATTATGATTTTGTTAGCAATATTAATGAAAAAGGATCTTTATCTTTATGCCGATGATACGGACAATCCTTTTTACCGCCATTTTGATGTCGGCTACAACAGTAGCCGTAAAGGCTCAGGAGTCTTCCGCTGCTGATGCCGTTAGTAATGCGTCACCAGCATTTGGTCATCCGCAACAGTTGACGGATACAAACTATCTGCGTAAGAAGTGGTTTGTGACGAGATATACGGGTCTTTCCACCGGCTTTGTAGGCTTTAAAGGCGGCAGCGGTACTTACCTGTCAGTGCCACTGGCTTTACAGGTAAATCGTGAACTGAATAATAACTTATATGCCTTCGGTAGTGTGTCGGCAGAGCCGTATCTTTTTAATTCAAATTTCACCTTCGCCCAGCCTGGAAATGGTAAAACAAATAACTATATGCAGGTAAGGAATTTCGGTGCGGCTGCAACTGCCAGGATAGGCCTGACATATACCAATAATGACAGAACATTTTCCATTTCCGGTAGTATTGGTGTAAGCAGAGGTACCAACAATGGTTTTTCTCCCTTTTACGCACCTGCCAGTTTCCCGATGATGGGGAATATGCAACGATAACAGGTCAGCAGGGTATTTCGCAAAGCAGCTTTGTCCTGCAACAGATACCGGCGTTACAGCCAGTTGCAATCCATTATTTTTACAGACAACACTTTGTTTAATAAAAGAAAGCCGGTTCCAGCCGGCTTTCTTTCGTACACGTTCTATCACGTCATATATACCTGGTACCCACTAAATATTGATACGGGATGCGCGGTTTACCACAAACCAGCGGGCAGCCGCCTCTCTGAGGGCGTTGTAATCAGGTGTATCGTCGGTGGCCCATGCGACAATTCCATCAGGACGGATCAGCAAGGCGTTTATACCTAAGCGTTCTTTTACAGGGGCGGCTATATATTTTAGCTGAGGGGCATATTCATCAGCGAAGGTATTCAACTCACTATTATTAGTAAGATCGAGCAGTAGTCCGCGGCCATCATGCATCACATCACCAGGTGTCGTACCATCTTCGAATGCAAATGCAGGAACACTATATCCTACTAATGGATGTACACCGTCAAGGTCATAGTGCATATGCACCCCCCATAGTCTTCCGGCTATGTAAGTAGCGCCATCGCCAGTATTCACAAGATCGCGGAGAATGGCGTGCAGTGCATGAGCGTTAGGCGTTGGTTTCATGATCTCCACCTGCGCGCGTGACCAGTCCAGTACCTGCGCACCGATAGGAAACCGTTCCGCATGATAGCTGTCCAGCAACGCTTCCGGCGCATTCTTCTGAATGACCGCACCCAGTTTCCATCCCAGGTTCATGGCATCGCCAAGGCCCAGATTCAACCCCTGGCCTCCCAATGGTGCATGAATGTGTGCGGCGTCACCCGCAAGTAATACCTGTCCGTTACGATAGGCAGTCGCCTGTCTGGCATGGTCAGTCCATGTAGTAGCGATGTGCAGTGCACTGATAGTTACATCCGTATCCGAGATGTGGCGCAGCAGTTGCCGTACACGTTCAAGCGTAACAGGCTGTCCTGCGCGATGAAAAGCACCACCATCAAAGTCCTGGATAGCGAGATAACCGGGCTGCGACTGGAAGTACATGCCTCTGGGCGTAAGTACGCGTCCAGGTTTGAGTTTCTCCGGATCAACAATATCCACCTTAACAGAGTAACCGGTAAACGCCGGTTCGGTACCGGCAAATTCAAAGCCACCGGACTTGCGGACAACACTACGGCTGCCATCACAACCAACCAGCCATTTGCCTGTAAAAGACAGATCTCCTGACAGCACGGTCACGACCTCTTTCGTTTGAATGAAATCCGTGATGGGAAGTCCGCGGCTGATAGTCACGCCCAGGGTCTCCGCGCGACGGGTCAGCACGGACTCCAGCTCTGCCATTTCAGCTATCAGGCTGGTGGGACTTGCACCAGGCAGGCGATATTTCCATTGTGAGGTATCGATATGGCCCTGGTGGATGGGAATGCCAGCAAAATGTCCTACCGGACGACCGGGATGAGGGAGGGCTTCATTTCCCGACCGTCCGAAAGGGTCTTTCAGACGTTTGGGCACTTCGAGCGCATGCAGTAAGCCGCGGCGGTGCAACGCTTCTATCGAAGGGGCTGAGAGTCCGCGGATGCCGAAAGGAAGTTGCTTGAGTGGGGAATGCGGGGTACCGGCTTTTTCCAGTATAAGCACGGAACATCCGGTCAGTGCCAGTTCGCAGGCAAGAAACAGACCAACGGGTCCGGCGCCGGCGATAATGACGTCATAGGTAGCAGGATGCTGAGAAGGGTTTCCGTTTTCAGTTGTCACTTTCATGTTAAATGATTGAGACACAAAATTCCGGAATAGGGCGTTGACAGGCTTGTATAAACGCGACAAAAACGAAGGAAGGGGGTTATTTTCCTTTTTTTATCTTCCGGGCAAAAGCAGCAGGGGTAGTACCACTGTAACGCTTAAACTCCCGGCTCAGGTGGGACTGATCTGTATAGCCCAGTTCATGTGCCAGACCAGCAATATTCTCATCAGGATACAACCATAACCTGTTCCTTACCTGCTCAAAACGGATCAGACCAGAGACATCCTTAATAGTATGACCGGATGACTGTTTAAACTTTCTTTCCAGTGTCCGTACAGTGGCATGGGCTGCCTCCGCAATCCTGCTGACGGGTGTGGTACCATTGCCGGCCCTCAACACCGCTCCTGCTTTGAATACGGTACTATCGGCAGGATCACGTAGCGGTTCATGGAGGAAATACTGTTGCAGCACGCTGAACACATCCGCTATCTGATCAGCCGCCACAAGTTTTGCTAACCGGGATTGCAGCGCTGATACCGGATGCTCAAAGACGCGGATCCCATCCTTGCCAGCGGGTAGTCCCAGCAGATCAAAGACCGTCCAGGGGAAACACCTGATACCAATAACGTCCAGTTGCCCGGTACTATTCAAAATGGCAGGCTGATTCAGCAGCCCCATTATCACTGGTGAAGGCAGGGGCTGTAAGCTTCCGTTACGGGAAACCAGACACTGACTGCCGAAATGGAAAACAATTTCGGCGTAACCATCGGGCATGACTTCAAAATCGGAGCGTGTTGCTCCGAAGTCTATCCTGGTATGCCAGAAACACTTGATCGTGTTTCTCAGCGCTTCAGGAGGTGCCAGTTCCCGGTGATGCATTTGCATACTGAAAGGTAATATATTTGACGTATATGGACCCGCAGGTATAAAATAGCCGCGTCAACCGAAGATCAACGCGGCCATCAGGCAGGTAGTGGTCACTGTCAGATCTCTAACAGGTTCTCTCCTGCTTTCAGCGGGTATTGCTTCATCTTCCAGACCAGAGAACCGGTGGTCTTTACAGGTAAGACGATCTTTATCTTCCATTTATTTCCCTGACAGGTATATGAGACCGCCACCTTTCCATCCGGATGAGGGATCTCTCCGCTGACATTCGTCAAAGCCCCCAGGTGTGGGGTTATTTTGATCTTCCTGAAGCCGGGAGCGTCACTGTCGATGCCCAGTACTATCCTGAAGAATTCTACGTTGGGACTGGCGCCCCAGGCATGACAGTCGGAACGGCTGTTGGGCAGGTCAGATATTTCGGCCCAGGTGGTGAGTCCCATATTGATATTGTCGCGCCACACATCCAGCCAGCTAAGGTAATCATTACCCAGACCGCCTTTCGCAAGGGCCTGATGCAGGTAATACCGGAAATAGATCGTGCACTGCGTGAGAGAGCTGTCTTTCAGCAACCGATCACAGATACCGGGAATATCGGTTTGATCGGGCACTCCGGCCAATATAGCCAGCGCATTGGCATGTTGAGAATAGACATCCTTTTCATTAGTGTCGGCATACAAATGTCTGGCTGCATTCCAGTACTTACGCCGGATAGTTTGTTTCAGCCGGGCGGCCATCTTACCGTACATCGCAGCGTATGCAGGCATTCCGATGTGAGACTCCAGTTCAGCAGCCCATTGATAGGCCAGCAGTAGTTGCAGGTCCAGAATAGCGGACGCGCCGTCACTTCCTTTTGGAGGCATGGCAAATTCCCATCCCTTACCCCCTACCCAGTCTATAAAGTTCCAGTAGGGCGTACCTGCCAGGGAACCGTCGGTTTGCTGGTATTTATTGAAGAAGGACAGTACTGCGCGTGCGCCGACCAGCTTATCCCGGATAAAGCTGCTGTCACCTCTGTACATCCAGTAGTCATGTAACATGCCGATGTACCACAGTGAGAAGGTTGAAATGATCTGTGTACTGCGTGTTGGCCATCTGCTTTGTGTGACACCTTCGGTTATACGTGAATGATCCATCAGGCTGATCGCGTTGCGTGCCAGTCTGTCGTCACCACTGTTATAATAACTGATCATTGCCTGTATGCGGGTATCGCCGATGTACTGTAACTGCTCGTAGTAAGGACAATCAAAGTAGGTCTCCATAGCACAGAGTCTTGCTGTTAGCCAGCCAATGTCCAGGATCTTTTTAATCTCACTGTTCTGTGTCTGAAAGACGGCATTGAATGTAAAAGGGTACCCGGTAAATACGCCGGAAATGTCTTCTATTATCAATGGTTCATTGCCGGTATGTATAGTCACCAGGATATAACGGAACGTGCGGTAATAAAGCGTTGTGTAGGATTGTCCGACGTCACCATTAGAGATAATACTATCCTTTCTTCCCCTGAAGTCCTTTCCCTCAACATCATTTCTGTTTCCCTTACGGTCGCCGTACTTCGCCACATCGTCATAAAGCGATTCCGCATATTGCAGCGCAATACCAGCATTTTTTCCTTTACTGAAAAGCAGGTGAATGTATGCATTGGTAAGATGCGTCTGATCCAGCAGAAAAGAGACCGTTGTATCGGCGGGGATGGTGAGGGAGGTCTTTTTCGCGGGGAAAGTAGCCGGCAATGTGATGCCCTGGGCCTTTCTCACGACCGACAGGCGCTGATCCGTCAGTTCCATCTGTGGCAATGAGGAAGGTACCAGCATCCAGGCCAGTCCGTCACCACTTCCTTTTAAATGTCCCTGCAACAAACTGGCTGCCTGTGGCCAGTTACTATCGTTAAAATCGGGGGCAGTCCAACCACTGACAGACTTGTTCATGTCTACCAGTTCGCCGGTACTGGCAGCAAAGAACCCGGTAAGTGGCTGGTAGCCATTATCGCGGATGTATTTCCAGGTAGTGTTGGTGTTCAACAGCTCTTCTGCGGGTGTATTTCCCTGGATGATCAGGGCTGTCCTTACAGAGATCTGGGCCTCGGGACGGTTCTCCGCTTCATTATATACCAGCGCTGCCACGCTATTCTTACCGGCAGTGAGGTATGGGGCAAGGTCTACCGTTTCATAGTTCCAGTAATAGGTATCTCCTCTGGCAGGACCCAGAGAGACGAGCGCGCCATTGACATACAACTTGTAACGGTTATCCGCCGATACATGAATGCGGAAACTCGCCGGTTTGGCGGGAAGGTCGATGGTTTTACGGAAATAGTACACACCGTATCCATTACCTGGTTCATGCTGTGGAACGATCCAGTAGGCATTCCAGGGCCTGGATGACTGAGCGTCGGCGACGAAAGGTAGCCACAGGAGGTACAGGGCTACCATGATAAGAATTCTGTTCATTCGAATAACGTGGAATTGATGACCGGTGTAAGATAGCGGTTAATCGCTACGGGGGTATCCTATGGTGTCTGACGGAGGGAGTAAAAGACAAGTAAGGATAGCAGATGGGCGAACGATGGGCGGCATAGACTGATCACACACGGCTCGTTCCTGATGTATATCTGCCATCAAATGCAGATGCCTGCCAGTATATCTCCGGGAAGATAGTGTATCAGGGACACCAGTTCCCTACCGGGCATTCCGGTGATTATTATCAGCTACTACCGGCAGGTCATCTGCTATGATCATGGCGCTGTCGCCCTGGTCTTAGCCTGCTGTGACTGAGGAGTAAAGAAATTCACGAGATTGCCATCCGGGTCTCTGAATAACAATGACCGGTTGCCCCAGGGCATTGTTGTGGGCTCCTGGACAATTTCCGTAGTGACGGTCTTCACTACTCGCTGGTATTTGTCATCAACATCCTCTGCAAGGAACTCGATAATAACGGACCTGTTACTGGCGGCATCTGCTACGGCATCCCCGCCAAAGAGCGCCAGGGTGCGCGTACTACCTATTGCCAGCGCACCTGACGCAGTACGGAGTTCCGCAAAATCATCTGTATACCAGGTGAAGGATGTTTCGGTGATGCGCTCATAAAATTGAACGAGGCGCTTAATGTCGGCTGTAATAATCCGGATGGAGGCAAGATTCATGTTGTATTGATTTACTGAAGGCAAAGTAAATCCGGGGTGGTGACAACCCTATGTCAGTAGGGGGAAAAAAAGTTGCAGGTTTTTATTCTTATCCCGCGAAAACACACAACTGTCCTATTTAGCGGCGGGTACTTACAGTCTTTATATAAGTCCCCCCTTGATGTTGTACCCGTTGGAAAAGCCCCTGACCAACCATCGGTAGCGAAAAGAGGCTTTTCCATGCCAGCATGTAATCCTGGTAGAACAAGTCTAAGAAAGGGTTACCTGACCGTCCATCTCCTATATCAAAAACTCCGCAGGTATTTCAATACCTGCCCTTTCCGCTGCTGCAATATGTGCCTTCGCCAGTTCGCTATTAATAAAGCCGTCTTCAAACAGGTATATCCTGGCCAGCTCAATATGTCCCATATCATAACCACCCTCCGTTGCTCTTTTAAAGTACCGTACTGCCGCGTTTACGTCTTTGGCTATACCTAGTCCTTTGAGATAGAAGATGCCCTGATTAAAGGCCCCTGTTGCTGTTTCATCTTTCTGATAATAGCGGAGAGCAGTTGCCAGATCCCCGTTCTCTTCATACAGATGTCCCAGCCAGCTATAGTCAGGTTCTCCCAGCTCTTCTGCCCGGAGGTAATGGAACAATGCCAGCTCAGGGTTTGTATCATACAGTAAATACCCGAGGTTATTATGTGCTACAGCAAGGCCATCATCAGCAGCCAGCAGTAACAGTTCAATGGCTTTATCTATGTCAGGCGCTGTTCCTATGCCGTTCTGGTAGCAAAGGCTCAATCCGTTGATCGCGTTCGTATTGCCGGCAGCGGCCCCCTTTTCATACCAGTAGAATGCTTTATCAGGATCAACATATCCATCTATCATATAGTGTATATGCGCCAGGTTGTTCATGGCATAACCGTAGCCTCTTTCAGCAGCCAGTGTGTAGTGGTCGATTGCTGACTGATAGTCTTGCCGGTTATAGGCATCCACACCGATGTTATATAATTCCTCCACGGGCGTGTAGGCATCTGTGACAATTTCCTCTTCCGGCAATGCGGCATACGTCAGTAATCTGTTACGTACAGCTTCATCATAATAGTAACCGGAGCTGTCACTTTCGGCATCCTGTTTTACCAGGTCCCTGTTGGCTCTTGAAATGCCGTATTTGTCTATGAGGTATACGGCATTTCCTTTGAAGGCCCAGGCGAAACCCTGGTGAGGCGCTTTCCGTATTATCAGGTCGAACCGTTCTCCATCTGCAGCAAGATAGTATCCTCCCTCCTGCTGTAACATGATCACGTTGTCATGTAACAATTCTATTCTATCATATCTGAAATCTATGACGACCTGTCCATCTTCTCCCAGCATGCCCCAGCGTCCATTCCGCTGTGCAATGTAAGGATTGTCATGTCTTACGCTGCGTATATTTTCATATACCGGCTCAGCGACTACCTTCCCGGAAATATGGATCAGTCCCAGCAGCTCATTACGCTGCACAATGGCGAGAGGAGCATGATCAAAGTCATAAGCTTCATCCCATTCGGCAGGAACGATGATGTCTCCTGATCTGTGTACGTAGCCATATTGCTGCCCCTTTCTTA
Organism: Chitinophaga agri; assembly: GCF_010093065.1. Classification (NCBI taxonomy): domain Bacteria; kingdom Pseudomonadati; phylum Bacteroidota; class Chitinophagia; order Chitinophagales; family Chitinophagaceae; genus Chitinophaga; species Chitinophaga agri. The sequence continues at coordinate 1,577,159 of NZ_CP048113.1, forward strand.
CAACGGCCACATCCCACGCACTGAATGCATAAAACTCATCAAACTGCGGATGGATCAGTATTTCACCTGCGGGCCCCTTTAGTCCCCATAATCCGTTCTCGCAGTAAATTTCTTCTCTCTTTACTACCTGACAGATATATCTCCATCCATACTGATAGTCCGGATAGTTCAGCAGTTCCGTAAATGAATTAAAGGCCATGCTTACATGTTTGAGCACAGGGTAAGACAACGCGGAAATATCATGCTTATCTACGGCCGCGTTGATCACAGCATTGTTAAAAGCAATATCTGCCTGCCATATAACGGCCTGTTCGTCCTGCGGCAGCTTATCTGTGTCAAATACCTCGCGGGCGTTCAGGGCAAAATATGGATGTTCCAGGTTATCCAGGTAGCTGAACAGCTTCTCTTTATATACAGTAAAGGCATTTTTGTCGCTGATGACAGACTTTGTAGCATCCAGAAAGTGGTAAAATCTCTTCAGGTTTTCGATACCGGGTTTAGCATCATAGTATAAAATGCCATTTTTAATAAAGGCACCACTTATTAATAGTGGCTGTAATAATAGCGGCATCTCGTATTCCCATTCCATCATCATGATATCGTTAAGGTCTGTTCCTGATGTGGCATGGGTGTTATTTAAGTATACTTTAGGCGACATTCCGCAAAGGTACTGATTCTTCAGTTCATCGTTAAACCGGTAAGGCCTGCTTTCTGAGCAGGCCTTACCGGTTTATGATATAAAAAGCTTATTTAAATTTCAGATTTAAGGAGATGCTATTCGCCTGCAGGCCATTGCTTTGATTATAATGGCCATATCGTAGTTCAAGCATATTAAAATGCTTCATACCCAACACTCCCTTGGGCGGCGTGAGCCTTATCCCTGCGCCGAAAAAGTGGCTATCAAAACCGGACAGATCATAATTGCTGGTGTAATACTCCCCGGCGCCGGTGTGCACCTGATATGGCGCGAAGTATTTAGTTCCCTGCTGATGATTATAGCGGTAAAAAGGAGTGAACGAATAAAACGGCGACAGCTTGATGGATGTTTCCAGGCTGGCGGTATGTGCATTTATTTGCCAGTTGTCATGATAATAGCGGTAATACCCCCTCAGTACCACCCGGTCGCCGAGGAAATAATTCGCCCTGATACCCAATGGTATCTTCAATCTGCTATCCGGGAGCTTTTCTACATGTACACTGTTATCATTAAAGTAAACCCGATGGAAAGGTAGACCCAGGTAACCCGATTGATAGATCACATCGACCAGGAACATAAGCTGGAGCCTGGAATTGACGATCTGCGACCAGGAGAGGGATGAACTGTATGTCTTCCTGCCGGTTGTTGCATAGTCATCTTCCTCACGATTCCCATTGCCACCGCTTGATCTTAGTTCAATGGGGTAGATCAGCTTCAGCTGATCCTGGTAGGTTTGCAGTTTAAGTGCAAATTCTCCCATTTTATTCCGCGTCTTTTTCGCAAACATGATGTTGGCTCCGACAGACTGGTAATCAAACTCGTGAGAGAATGATAAGCCTGCGCCCACCGTTGTGCCATTCTTATTTTCCATTTCCCATGACAGAGATGGATAGAAGCGTGTATCAGCAGAGGAGGCGGAAGATAATGTTTTAGGATCGATATTGTCTGAGGAAGCAGAGGTGTAATGATCAATACCCAATTCGAAATTCAATGTATGTTTCCTGTCGCGTACATCGTATTTCGAAAGCGTAACCTGTATGGAGTTAGACAGATCTGTCAGCAGCTGTGTACCAGTACCGCCGGTCACCGCTGCGTGATCACCATTCTGATGATAGTAACTGGATACAATATTTACCTCTTCCAGTTGGAGTTTCCGGTTCCTGTAAGTGCTGCTGTCAGGAGCAGATTGTGCATGGGTATATAATATCCCTGCGAACATTGCCAGTATAGCCAGGTTCAGTTTCTTCATAATTCCGTTGCTATGATTTAATTACAGCCGCAACCTCCGCCACTTTTGGCGCCATTGGCGCCAGAAGCGCCTTCGCGGTAAGATTGAAAACTAAGTTCTGTCTTTTCAACTTTTCTGTTGCCCAGTGTCATTTCACCATCATTCAGGCGATTCTTCTGGTATTCCTTAACGGTGGTACAGGAAGCCAGCAGTGTGGTTATAACACCTCCTGTTAGTAACATTTTACAGACCTGTCTGATCATTGTAGCTTAATATTATCTGAAGTGAATAATCTGTTCTGATCGTCTATTATTATACATGCAATCTGTTTTATCTGGTTGATCATATTCATGCCTGCCTTTACGCCCATTATCATCACAGGAGTAGCCATGGCATCTGCTATTTCCGCATTTGTACTGATGATAGACACACTTTTAATACCAGTGACAGGAAGTCCGGTTTTAGGATCGATGGTATGCGAATATTTCTTACGATCGATCATGATACATTTCTCATAATTGCCTGAAGTCGCTATGGCCTGGTTTGAAATATTCAGATAAGAGAACGGATGATGTTTACTATCCGGATCTGCGATGCCTACGGTCCATGGTGTACCATCTGGTTGCAGGCCCCAGGTAGTGAGATCTCCGGCTGCATTTACAATACCACTTCTGACACCTCTCTGCTGCAGTAATTGTTTGGCTCTCTCTGCGGCATACCCCTTGCCGATGCCACCGAAACCGATACGCATACCTGGTTCCAATAGCATCACTTCGTGCCGCTCGATATTCACCTGTATATTCCTGTAATTAATTAGCCGTACCATTTGCCGGGCAGTAACCGGATCCGGAAGGGCGGTCAAGCCTCTGTCGAAGTTCCAGAGGCGCTTATCCACTGAGCCATAGCTAAGGTCAAAGGCGCCCTGCGTAACGCGGGAAATCCTTTCCGCACGCAAGATCAGTTCACACACCTCCCGGTCTACGGTTACCGGTTGAATGCCCGCATTGCGGTTAATAAGGCTGGTCTGACTACTTTCACTGTAAGTGGTCAGCAGATCTTCAATCCGGCGTACTTCATCAATAGCGGCGTTTATATGTTCCATGGCGGACAGTCTGTCGTCGTCCACTATGGTCACCTCAAAACGGTTACCCATCAGCTTCAGTACTTTCCTGTACACATGTTCTGTCAGACAAACAACATTACTTTCCTGTTCCATAGACACTACTTTTGAGCTGGGCGACGAATCCCTCCGGAGTGGTATTGGGGAATCCGTCCCAAGTCCTGATCACTTTACCGTTTTCGTCCAGTAACAAAGTATATGGGAAACGTCCCTCTGGGTTATACTTATCGGCCAGTGCATCATTCGACTGCTGCTGCTGTTTACTCAGCTGATTCTTTTTGGAACGGGGGAAATCCGCATTGATGAGTATCAGCTGCTGGTCGGCATAGTTCAAAAAGGCACTATCGTCGAATATCTCATGCCGGAGGCGTATACATGGTCCGCACCAGTCAGAACCTGAAAAGTTCAATAAGATCATGTGGTGTTTCTCCGCAGCTTCTTTTCTGGCTTTTTCAAAATCTGTTCCCCATATAGAAGAGGTAAACACACCCAGGCATGACAATGCAATTAGCAGTGCTTTCATATCTTTAATGCTATAATTTTTCCTTATTAAATGGTGCTACGAAGTAAAGATTTACAATTATAAAAAGGTGTTAAATAGTTGATTTTAAGTGCATTTTAATGTATTTAATACGGGGCAACAAAAGGGAAGTTTGTAAGCTTTTCACAGCTGACAATCAAGATAAATATATGTGATAGTACAAATTTAAAAGGCCATTCTAAAGACTTTCTGAAGAGGATATCGATACTGTTCCTGCTGTTTATCTAGTGCGCACATTCCAACCGCATTTTTACTCCCGACCAAAAACGGAGAAGGAAAAGCTAGCTCAATATGGATGCAGCAGATTCAGTTCAAGACGTCTTCAAAAACAGCAATTTACTCAGGCAATTACCTTCTCCCGCTTAGCTACTGGCTCTGTACTTCCAGGTTCAAAAGCCTTTTTGTAAGTAAGGAACCTCGCCTCTACAAAACGATAGGTCAGATAGGCAGCGAGTATTGTGAGTCCACCGGACGTAATGTACAATACCGTTGTTGACAAAACCGGAGACATATTTCGCAACGTATTCTTCAATAAGATAATCGTAATAAGCAAAACCATCCCATGATACATATAAATACCGTAGGAAATATTGCCCAGGAAATTAAACACTTTGTTGTCGGTATTGATGATCGTCTTTGGATTACATGATATATTCAAGATCAGCCACGCAAATATTACGTTGGTAATAAGGGAAGAATAAAAGCCATCAAATAAGACACTATACAACGTCCCTCCCCATCCAGGCAAGGCTATCAAAGTGTTGTGAAAAGTGAGACGAATCACTAATACCAGTAAAGCAAATATCTGGAACCCAAGACCGAATGCCTTGCCACTAAAGAGCTTTTCCCGATGGTGATAGAACAGCCATGCACCCAGCGCACCAATACACATACCCTCAAACTTCAAGGTACTGCCCAAAGTGACCAGAACCCTTCCCCAGTGTGGGAGCGCAGAATGATCACCATGTTTATAATAAGCATTGAATCCCAGACGTAACGCAATAATCACAAAAAAAATAGTCACCGCATACTTCCGTAGCTTCTTAATTAAAGGCGCCCAGAAGAAATAAAACTGTTCTTCAACACCAATGGACCATAAGGGTGCCAGATAACTGGATCCGTAAATACTTAATACAACGTTAGGCAGGAAGAATACGAAAAGTGGTGCTGCCACACTCATCGGATAGTGAAACTCGTAGTCAATATGCAGCAATTTAATTGCAAACGGAATGCATACCAATCCAATAATTAGGATCAGATAGTAAAGCGGCCATATTCTAAGTATACGCCGCATATAGAAATGCTTAATATTAATAGTACCTGTGTTAGCTTGTTCAGCCAATAATAAATAGGTGATAAGAAATCCACTTAATACGAAGAAAAACTCTACTGCCAGCGGGCCATTAGAGAACAAAGTAAAGTCGGTTAAATTAAACAGTGAATACTTGGCCCTAACTGTTTCCGCGTGAAACATCAGTACTAAAAACGCTGAAATAAAGCGTAATCCATTAAGACCTTTAAAATATACTTTCGACGGGCGCATTAAAGTTATTCTCTTTGAGTTCAGTTAGCTAATATGCTATAATCGCTTGAAATTAAGCTTTTTAGATATAAATGCAAATGATTTAGCGTGCTAACTCGGCTTAATAACGCGGCGCCGGGAAGTAGTGGGTGGCAGATTCATCCGTGTGTGCCTACCGGGGATAGCGAATATATGTATTGTGTTTTATTTACACAAATACTGTATTGGTGTGAATAGATACAGTATACAATACAATCTCCAGCACATCAGTATCTGCCTGGTTATATTATCCAGCTACATATCCCTCAACCTATATTTATAATTATAACCACGTAAACAGGCAATCAAAGCATCAATGCACTTGATTTCCTGTTTACGTGGTTACAATTATTTATTCAGCGCTATATCAGAGCTTCCTGTATCCTGCGGTACCAGCATTCGAGCCTGTAGCCGGATAGTAGTAGTTTGTTGCGTCTACCCCAGCTGCAGCACTGGTCGCGAACTTTTTATTCTCATATACACCGGTACCCTCAGTCACCTTTGCATTGTTCTCCAGGTAAATGTAGTTTTTAGCATATATTGTTCCTGTTCCGTTCCGTGGAGCAATGAGTAGGTTCGCGTTGACGAGGTTTAATCCTGTTTGTCCACCGTAGCCGTTGATCCGGAGACTGTTCCCTGTGGTATAGGCAATGGTATTATTAGAGAAAGTAACAATTGCATTATCGCTCCCTCTCATGCTAACGCCGTCCAGCTGACAATTGCGGAAGAGATTATTAACAAAGATGTGCGTCGCGCCGTTTGCGCCTGAGCCATAAAACTGACATAATTCTCCCCAGCCGTCATGAACATAATTATCATGCGTGTTCGTATTAGTCGTTCTTCCTCCAATCAGGATGCCACCATTGTGTGCATAGTTCTTCTGAATAGCCCAGTTGCTTACTTCGTTATTAAATACTTCGAGTCTGTCTATGGCAGAAGTCTGTATACCATCAAGGCCTATATCTTTGACAAGATTATTGTAAATCTTAACATTCTGCCACATGATTGGCTGTACATACTGATGTCCTGCGGTAAAGCCGGCCGGAGCACCATAGTACGGCACGTTGGATGTCAGATCCCAGTAAGTAGCAGTATGACCGATATACATTGCCTCATTAGTTGTGTTTTTGATAACAAGGTCATGTATCGATAGATTCTGCATGGTGGAATTAGGGTATGCAGTTGACGCATCATTCTTCACAGGGTCTGTTTTCGCGACAATACCATTACCGCCGTCCTGTATTGTCAGATTGTATATTTCTATATTATCCGACTTGTTCCCGATTTGTAGATCATAGTAAGCTGCTTTGGCCGATTGTTTAGAGCCGTTAATCATAACAGATGAATTACCTGACTGTCCGCCAAACTTAATATAGTGACAGTTCCACAGTACGAATCCGCAGGAATATCCACCGCCGTTCCACGCTGGATCACCAATATTCAATGTAGTACCTGCCAGATTACGAATGGTGATAGGTGCAGAGGCGCTACCGGAAGTATTAACTACCTGTATGGACTTAAATGTGCCACTCAGGTTAATAATATCTCCAGGCTGATAGGTTTTATTAGTGTTGTCGATGACTAATCGTCCGTTGGCGTCCGGAGTCAGTGTAAACTCCCTGCCTGTAGTAGCAGTGGTGACTGCCAGTTTCTGATCTGCGGTAAGTTTTTCGTCAATTACGGCGTCTTTCTTGCAACTAATGGCAAACAATACGATACCAGCCGCAATCACGGATTGCGCATAACATTTGAAGTTCTTCATTCTATTAGGATATGTTTTAAATGACCCGGCCTGGTTAGTCCGGTGTTGTTATATTGTGGTTTTTCATCATCGCCGGTACAGCTGATCCCGGTCGATCTTAGTTACTACGTTGATAGTACTAGCTTGGCTTATTATTCGTGTATTCGTCTATTCGGATATGTCCTAGTTAAACTAAATCAATACCAATAATCCAATACCTTTTAATTCATTGATTATTAAATGTTTATATTCCCACTAGGTTATGGTATCATTCCATTTTTAGGACAATTGTCTTTAATATGGAATTGTTCAGCTACTTTTTATGGATTTAGTGAGGTTGTAACAATGTTAACCGAATTGTGATAGTTATTTTGCCGTAACTGCAGCGCCAAGCGACCTGCCTGCTAACAGTGCTATAACGAAAAAACACAAGAGTGGAATGGCGATCCTGGAAGAAGATGCCTGATTATGTATGCAGATTAGCATCCCAATTCACCTTAAAAAATTTCCTCGCTAGTGGTCAACATCTCTTCACATGACGTTTCCAGCTGTATACCGGGACGGTATATGCTATTGAGAGAGAAAAAGGTATCGGGCATTGTAGATACCGTCGTGAGATATTTTTCGCAGCTGTTTCGCTTTAATAATTGATAATATTCAATCAACACTAAGAACCGGTGGTCTTAAAACTTTGAAGATACTTTTTTGGCTTCTTGCCAATATGCTTTTCAAACACTTTCGTGAAATGACCAAGATTCTCAAATCCCATTTGATAACCTGCTTCGGATACTGACAGATCGTCTTCACGCAATAGCCTTGCGGCTTCCTTCATACGTAAATTTTGATAGTAATCGTAGATACCCATGCCAAAAACCTGCGTAAAGATCTTGCGGAGTTTAAGTTCGTTCATACCGGCAATTTGCTTCAATTCCGCAATAGTACAGGGCTGGCTTAATGACGAAACAATTTTGTCCCGAACCTGGTAAATCGCCTTGATCTCCTTTCCATTTAGTTTAATGCCAGTAGCATTCCCGCGTTTTTTCAAACTTTCAAAAAGGTAGAAAAGTAATTCCATTGCTTTCATCTTGTAATAGAAACTTTTCATAGCGCCCGGCTCCTCCTTTCTCACGATTTCATTTACCGTACGCAAGATGTCATCGGTCATCAGTTCCTCTATCCAAAAATTGTTTGCGCAATTAAAAAGGTAATCGAAGTGCTCAGCTTCCTCCTGTAAGAAGTTCCGGAGATATTCGGCACTGATACTGATAGACACATGCGATACGCACGAGTCTTTTTTAAAATGCAGGGTTTGACTAATTGTATAAGGAAAGATCCGTACATAGGGCGGCTCCATGGGACCAGTGGGCTTTCGCTTATTGGTTTCGTTATCCGCATTAGCCTGGAAGATATTATAAAATACAATACCAATACCATCAGTTATATCAGACTGGCCGGTTACCCGTGTGAAATCATCCGTCACAATGAACGAGCCGAAGTGCATAGCCATATCGGGCAAAAAAGTGAAGCCCTTGAAGAAAATGACCTGGAAATATTGCAACACATTTTCCAAGGACAATCCCAGCTTATTCGTAAACTGCTGCATGTCACTGTTACCGTTACTACTGGTCCGAACTTTCATTTTTTCGACTAAAAATAATAGGTTATCGAATATTTTACTTGTAAAGCTACAACTAGTTTTGCGGTAGTAAACAACATAAATGATGAAAAAACAAGTTTTAATATCAGGAGCCAGCTTTGCAGGCTTAACACTGGCTTACTGGTTAAACAAGTTTGGTTTTAAGGTAACCATAGTTGAATTAGGAAAGGACCTGAGAACCGCGGGTTCACCCATCGATGTGCGTGGTGACGCTTTAGGGATAGCCAGGGAAATGGGTATCTATAACGAGATTAAAGCCAATGAATTCGTACATACAGATGAGATTGTAGATGCCGAAGATCAAACATTGGCAAAGTTTGCCATTAACACATTACCGGAATATTTGGGTGATATCGAGATTCACCGTGGCGACCTGGTTAAGATCCTGTACGAGGCAATCCCAAAAGATGAAGTAGCGATCATTTTTGGCAATAGTATATCTGGTATAAGGCAGCAGGAGGATCATGTGGAAGTGTCATTCGAGAAAGGCGAAAGCAAGGTGTACGATCTTGTATTTGGCGCTGATGGCACGCATTCTGCAGTCAGAAAACTCGTCTTTGGGCCAGAAGAAGGCTTTAAGAAGTTCCTGGGGGTGTATTTTGCATTTGCAGCGGCTGATCATATTCAGACAGGCCGCCCCAAATCTACAGGTATTGTGTATCGTGAGTTGGGTAAACAGGCGGTGATCTTTCAGTTTAAAGATGCGGCGAACGCCATACTTATATTTCGCGCACCTAAACTGGATTGGAACTACCGGGATCGTGAGCAGCCCAGGCAGATTTTAAGGGATTATTTCGGCGGTAACACCCATTGGAAAATTCCGGATATTCTGGATGCCATGGTTGATGCTGATGACCTGTATTTTGATGAAGCCTGCCAGATCAAAATGCCGTCCTGGACAAAGGGGCGTATAGCGTTGATTGGCGATGCGGCCTATGCCCCGAGCTTCTTCACTGGAATGGGTACCAGCCTGGCTATGCAAGGTGCAACGCTGTTAGCTAAACTGCTTCACGAGACAGGCGATCATCAAACCGCCTTTATCAAATATAACGAAGCATTCAAACCTTTTGTAGATAGTGTTCAGGCACGTGTTGATCAATCGCTGAAAGTCCAGCTACCTGAAACCGAGGAAGAGCTAAAAGCCTCTATCAAAGCCTGGACTAGTGAGCACCAACAGGTATCCTGATCAATGTAAAAAAGGTTGACAGTACAATAATATCACGTAGAATTTCTTTAACATAAGGAGAAAGCTGCCCGGGATAATAAAAGTTATTATTCCGGGCAATTATTGCTCAAAACGATTTCCAGGTAATGACCCACCACCTTATAAAGCACATCCGTGTCTGGATTAAAGACCCGGACGAAACAATTAACTGTATATTTTTTGCAAAAAATCTTTTAAACCGACCGGACTCCTGCCTAGCAGTTGTTTCACATCACTTTTATTGGTATCAAATTCTCCTTTAGCAATCGCTACACAGAACCTTGAGATATACGCTGCATCATCTTCAGAAACACCGGTCTGGATAAGCCATGAGATATATGAACTTACCTCTGGTTGGTGATAAGTTATTGTTTCCCCGGTGATATCTGATAGCAGGTCAGCAATATCTGCGAACGAGTAAGCGGTTTCTGCAGCGATGACATATTCTTTATGCTCATGTCCCGGAGTTGTCAGTACAACAGCTATCGCTTCAGCCATTTCTGCTATTGGCAAAAAGGGAGTTTTGCCGTCTCCGGCTGGAATGGAAATACCTTTATTTAATATATCCTTTCCAGATAACAAGGGAATCATGTCAGCATACATGGTATTATCCATTAACGTATAGGGAATAGCTGTTTTCTTTAGATAGTCAGCTGTGTATGCATGATATCGAACATCCTCACCCATTAAACTTTGCTGTAAATTTTTCATATCAAAGCTCGTATAGATAATATGCCCAACACCAGTTTCCCTGGCTGCATTGATCGCATTTTTGTGCTGCTCAAACCTTTTGTCTATATCTGATGAAGATGAGATAAGCAGCAGCTTATCGACGTCCTGGAACGCACTTTTTAAAGAACCAAAATCCTGATAGTCTCCAATTTTTATCTGAAGTCCTTTCGATCTTAATTCTGCTGCCCTGGTTTCATCTCTCACCAATGCAGTAATATCGTTTGGGGATACACCCCTGCTCAGTAACGAACTAATGGTGGCCTTACCTAAATTCCCCGTTGCGCCGGTTATCAAAATCATATTTTTTGCTTTAAGATTAGTTACTTTTGTTATGCAAAGAAACATATATTGATTTTGAAAAGTTACCCTTGCCTATGGTAACAGGACAAAAAGTGGTAACCTAAAAGTGACTAATGGGAAATAACTCAGACCATACTGACTGTGGTGTTACAGCAACGATAGCCCTCTTTGGAGGGCGGTGGAAGTCGACCATTTTACATGTGCTTTCCAAAAATACCAGACGTTTTGGCGAAATCCAGGTCAGGATACCTTCTATTTCAAAAAAGGTGTTAACTGAGCAGCTGAGAGAACTTGAAGCTGATGGCTTGATCAGCAGAAAAGAATACAAGGAGCTTCCTCCCCGGGTAGAGTATGCACTCACTGATTTTGGAAAAAGCCTGTGTCCTTTATTAATTGATATTGCAGCTTGGAAAAGAAAAAGTATCAAATAAGCTGATCAAGGTAAGATAAGGCTTCCACCGTTAACAAAAGACTGTTCCGAAGCAGGATCTATTGCAAAGGGAAAGCACTTGCGGATGCTTTCCGTTGCTGAAAATTACCGGCTATCATACCAATATGAAAACCGCTGGATTGGAATTTTTGAGGAAGGCGACTCGCACCACTTCATTACCAGTCAACATCAAAGAAAACGACCATTTTATTGATAATCTTGTCTCAGATTCGGCAACATATGAACTTACGTGATGAACTATTGAAAGAGCATAGCAAAGCAAATTGCATGCGGATCGTAGCCTGGATCGGCAGTTCTGAAGAAAGGTTTGCACAGCTGGTTCAGTTATTTATCCACGGGGAATACCGCGTGGTACAAATGGCCGCATGGCCATTAAGTTATGTATTGGAGGTTCATCCGGAGCTTGCTAAAAAACACCTGCCTGTTTTACTTGATAACCTGGAGAAACCGGATCTGATATCCGCAGTAAAAAGAAATACCGTTCGTGCTTTACAGTCACTCCCCATTCCGGAGGAGTACCATGGAATAGTAATGAATCACTGTTTTAATTATATCAGTGACCCTACGGAGAAAGCAGCCGTGAAAGCGTTTTCACTTACTGTCCTCGAAAATCTCTCAAAGATCTATCCTGACATCAAGGGAGAACTCAGGCTCATTATCGAGAGTAACATCGAAAATGAGACGCCCGCATTTATCTCGAGGGCAAAGAAGATCCTCATGCGGATGTAGTGCACTTCAAATACTCCGGCCTTCCCGCTTTAGTGCCCGGTAGCAACGCAGATTCACGCGAATTATCCCTGATTTTCAATAATTGAAAGCCGTTTTATCATATTCCACGTGCCGTATGTTGTCATTCCGGTATGACGATGTAGATGTAAATCCATGATTTATTTTTTGATAATCTTTTTTATCTGTAAATTACTATTAGACCCTATTGATGATATATGACTAGTTAGCCTGATTGTTATCCTTCCACCCTCACCTATTGTTTCACGAATAACTACTTTAATAAAAACTATGACCAACGTAAATGAAAATGTCAGTTTTAATACAAAAGCGGGCATGTATCTTAACAACCTTACAGGAAATGCCGGCAATTATTCCTTCTCGACAACTTGTCTAGAGGGATTGTCAGATATCGCAGTGAATGCCTACGAATACGACAAGCAGAAATGTACTACCAAAGACAAAGGCGAATGTTTCTTTAAACAGTCAAAGGGTACTGTCACATTTGGCGGCAACATGATTCACTTTGAATTAGGTACAGGTCATTACAAAACCCGTATCACTGAGGTTTCCAATACACCTGCGTTCACAGCATTTCTTGCTGCGAACCAGTTTGCAGCCGATGTCAGCTTCGACTTTTTTGTTTATTCAGGGCCGGCGATCTGCCAGATGTTGCTCAATTCGGTATTTACCGCTAATGCGGGAGCAATCGCCTCTGCTTTACTGGCACAAAGCTTGAAATGGAAGGCTCTCACGGTACAGTTAACGGCATGCAGAGGGCTTGATTCTATTTATGCCAGTTATGCTGCGGTGGCGCCATTGGGGGACGGTAATTATCGTCTCGTGGCTATCTTAAACTCAGCATCTGTTGATCTGGAGGGCAAAGCAAGTTTTGGATCAGTAGTGCCACTTACGGAGGCGTATCTGAAAACTTCCAAACTGAGTATCCTGATAGATGCTATGGTGACGTTTAAAGACGGCTCACTCGAATCTGCGGTTATAACTAATCTTAAATTCTCGCTGAGTGATCTAAGTATAGGCGGTCCCATATTTGCGATAAACCCAATCATCTGGGTCATCGTCCAGGCGGCCGCGGAAAGTACACGCGTAGTGGAAGGCCTGCTCAATGATAATTATAATAAGAAGATAATCGCCTCCATCAATAAAGATATTAAATCTTTCCTCTCTGAAATCCTATAACAATGGCCAACAACTTAAGTTCATGGATGAGCAATCCTATCATCCAGCGTAAAAAACTCAGTCAGATCGTCATACCCGGCACCCATGACAGCGGCACCTATGGTCTCACCGATTCTCTTTCCACTGTCTCTTATTCAAATATCGCCTTTTTGTGGCAGCTCAGTAAGCAGTCTGCTCCCGCCAATGGTTCATTCCCATGGACCGGCAGTGGGACAAAAGAAGCCCCCACCTATTATGTCGGCCCCGAGATGTACGATTATATCATTAATGTGGTAAAACAAATGTCACAATCCCAGGATAGTTCCGATTCCATCTATGCACAGTTAAATAACGGAATTCGCTTTTTTGACCTGCGTTTGTATTACGATGAAACAACTACCCCCAATGACTATTATCTTCAGCATGGTCTGCGTGGTCCATCGTTAACAACTGTATTGGATGACATCCATCAATTCATCAGCGAAGGACAGCAGGAGAAGCCCGTACGGCAGGAGTTGATCTTCCTGCAGATTTCGCATACCAATTTTAGTGATGATGCTGCTCGCAGAACCCAGGAAGTGGTTAAGAAGTTCGTTAGTATATTGAACCAGAAGGAGGAAAATAATATATATACGGTTCATGCTCCACATAATCTTAATACTTTCTTTACCGATAAATCACTATCGGAAATCACGGGCTGGGGAACCAAGGTGATTATATTAAATGCAGATCATGACAAGTACAGTTATAATGATCCTCTGGTGTTCGATGGTAACTTCCACGCCACGGATTCATCTACTGGCGTTGATACCGTGGCTGATCTATGGGTCAGGGAGCAAGAGGCCCTGAACAATCTCTCATGCAGTCAGAAGAGTCCATGGGGTATAAGCTGGGTAATGACGCCACATGCATCGGACCTCATCAGTTATGTTATGAAAACACTGATGGTCAAATCCGTAGAGCCCCCGCCACTGGCAGCGATGGCGCTGGCCGCCAATCCTTCTCTGCCCGCCTTTATTCAGTACGCAGCTAAACCGAATTCCTTCAATCTGATTACATGCGACTGGTACCGGCTGCCTGGTACACCCAATGGCACGGCATCTGTGGTGGAGATAGCGATGGCTTTAAGCGCCATGTGAAAGCACGGGAGTAGAAAACTATTTACACCTGGTACGTGAACCTGTTTTAGCTGCATGCAAGAGACATTGTACAACAGCGGAGTTTACCAGGACGATCTACTTTGGCTTTTTCGCATTTAGCATGGGCAAATACCCTATATTAGGGTATAATACCACCTATGATAAAAAGCTTGTACCTTCTTGCGGCGCTGCTGCTGTCTATGATAGCCGATATTTCGGCTCAATCTCACGTTGCTAAGACGGGGTCCTTTTGCAGATATGCCAAAAACAGCCTGCGGAATAAAAATGTGTATGCAGAAGGTCATACACAATGTCCTGCGTGTGATGCAGAGGATGCAAAAGAAGCTGCTGCCCGAAAGGCGGAAGACAAGCGCCGCGCGGACGTGAAGGCTGCTGAACACGCCGCGATGGCCCTGGCGGAAAAACAGGCGCAGGAAACAGCACTTAAAAACAAAAGGGCTGCGGATAAGGGCGTTACGGAACTCGCGGTAACAATGCCCGCCAATAAAGCAAATACGGTAACTCCCACAAAGAAGGCAGCCGTTACAACGAACGGAATGGTTACAGGTTGCCTGTATGACGACGCCGAAACAGACAATCATTTAGTGTCTTCTATGATTTTTGACATTAACCAGGGTGAGCGCAATAACAGGGTTTATAAATTGTACACCGACATTAATTACTTCGTGCTTAACAACAAGAAAATCCTGGACAATGATGCGTTCAAAGCTTGCATTGGTGCAAGAAGACCTGGTCTGGATCCGGAAAACCGTGACAAATTTCCACCAGGTATCGGCATCGCCGTATTAAACGAAACAGTAGACAATCATGTAATTTCCGATCTGGTAGACGCTACCGGAAAGCGGTTACTGAATGATAACAATATCTCCACGATCGTTCACTTTTCCGGGGACTATTTTATATTGCTGGAAGGAAAGTATTTTGGACGTGGTCCGGCCCCCCATGCTTCTTATGACTTTCCTAACGGTGCAATATATAATTACAAAACCAAACGGCGGTATGAACTGCAGCCGTTTAAGCCGGCTAATCGAAGGCATGTTCAGGTAGGCTGGGTGGTGAATGGCACTTATATGGATAAAAAGAAGCTCCGCGATAAATCTACTTATGATGCTTTTTTTGAAGTGATTACCGGCTATGATGTCAGTATGATATACTACATTACCAAAGAGGGCAAACTGGAAGCCGATGAAATTAGTAAGTAAACTAAAAAGTGATACCTTGAAATATCTTCTCGTTCCGATAATACTGTTCATTAATATCTTTTCTGTAAAAGCGCAAAAGTTAGCTTACGAGCGTGCGGATCACTATACAAAAGCGCTAAGCAGCTACCAGATGGATGGCAATAATATCTCCTATACTATTCACGGTTCAAAATATGAATTCAGTTATCCTGAAACCAGTTTCAAGATAGCTTTTTATAACCAACTGGCTACTCATGCCGTATACGCTAAATACGGAGGGAAGGAGGTACTCTTCCTGACGGATAGCATCAACATGGCAAAAGTGAAAGGTGTGACCCGGCACGGAATGAGCGATGAGGTAATTATCGTCAGGATACATTTAGCAAAAGGTGCATCGCCAATTATCCGTGATATCGAAGACGGAAAAGTAGTGTCAAGTATAAAAACAGAACACGTCGACGTTTACTTTAAAAACGGCCCCACGCTGGATGGGTTTATCAGCACCCTTTATCGGCTGTGTTTTGAAATGCAGGTTGCGCAAGGCATGATTACACAGGCGGAGGTGGATGCACAAAACCACGACCGGGGTATGACGCCGGAAAAGTTCATGAAGAAATATCCGAATTCTATTTTTAACATGGAGGCGGAACAGCGCCAGCCTGTGGCACAATAGTCCTGGTTCCATCAAGTTGATGTTCACAAAAAAGATGTTTCTAAAATATAGAGAAGGTAACACCTTCCACGCTGCAAATGGTCAGAAAACAGCTTATGCATATTCAAATTGAGAAACAAAGAGGTTTATACAGCTGGAGGTATGTGCTGGCAAATGACTCCCACTCCTATGCACAGTTACCGCAGGAGTGTTATATGGCGTGAGTTATTGGTAGTTCGTCATTTTTATCAATGACTTTACATCATCGATTATAATTTTCCTGCCTATTGTACTTATAATTTTTTCTTTTTTAAGGTCTTTTAACATCCGCACTACGTTCTCTTCAGTGGTGGCAGCCAGATTGGCAAGGTCTTTCCGTGAAACAGTGATGCAGATATCCCCCGTATCATTTTCAGACGATTTGTATTTTTCTCTCAAAACAACCAGGGATATTGCTAAGCGCTCCTTCGCAGAGTGCCTTGCTACGATCGACAGATTGTTCGCAAGTACGCTGTATTCATGACTGAGTGCTTCTAACAGGTGCCTGGATAAATTTGGTGAGGATTCTATTGCTAAAAGAAAAGTGTCTCTCGGAATAAGGGTAATGATACAGTCTTCGAGAGCAGCAGCAGAGTCCGGATAATGGTTATCTGATAATACGGCGTGATATCCGATAAATTCTCCGGCATTGGCCACATATATTATATGCTCATTGCCGTTCCTGTCCTGCTTATATTTTTTGATTTTCCCTTCTTTTATATAGTAAATACCAAAAGCGGGACTGTCTTCTCTGAAGATGATCTGCCCTCTCCGGTAACATTGCTCCACGGTAGCTGATAAAAACCTTTCTGTTTCTTCTGCAGTTAAGCTTTCCAGTATTGACCTGGAACGGAAAATCCATTTATCTATCGGGAAGATACCTTTTAAGCTCATATCAACAAAAGTCTAATATTGAAAATTGATTTTTATCAACTTTTAAGTTGATTACTTGCAAAGTTAATGAAACTTTAAGTCGATAGTTTTGCAGGAGGAATATTGGGAACTACACAGGCGAACTTTACTATGCCAAAGAGCACAATTGGATCAATTTACATGTAAGCCTTCCCTGGTGTCAACGTATCGCAAACTATTATGATTACAGATAAAACAACATTGAAAGAAGTCTTCTCGAATAATAATAATTTTGATGAATTGTACCCGGATGATATACGTAGCCTGTCGAGATTGCATTGGACGTCGATTGAAATAGCTAAAAGAGCCGGCAGATTTCTAGCCGCGACCCCAGGCGCAAAAATTCTGGATATTGGATCCGGTGTCGGTAAGTTCTGCCTGAGTGCAGGCTATCATCACCCTGATTGCAATTTTTATGGAGTGGAGCAAAGGGGAAGTCTTGTAGGTATAGCTAATCAGGTTCAACAACAATTGTCAGTTGCGAATGTTACTTTCATTCACGCAAACTTTACACAGCTGGATTATTCAGCATTTGATCATTTTTATTATTACAACTCGTTTTATGAAAATCTAATTGATGAGAGCCTGTATATTGATAATCATATTGATCATTCTGAAAGCTTGTACTATTATTATACCGACTATTTATATGGAGTTCTTAAACAAAGACCACAAGGTACCCGCCTTGTCACCTATCAAAGCTCCTATGAGCGTATTCCTGCGGCATATCGTTTAGTGGAGAGTGATGTTGATATGTTATTTAATTGCTGGATTAAGTATAGATAAATGAACTACCCTCTCAGAGCATACAAAATGCAGGTATTGAAATAATCGTTAAAAACAAGGATGCCAGAGGATCTGATGAAGGATGGTGATCGTCATTTATGGCAAAAATATAGATTGGATGTTCAGATACCGGGGAAAGAAACGAAGTTTTCGGCAAAATATGCGTCTGGCAATATTACTTTGCACAACAGCCGGATTTGTGAATGCATCAGGCTTTCTGGGCTTTTTTGTACTTACCACCAATATGACCGGACACGCGGCTCTAGTGGCGCTGAAGTTTACAGAAGGTGATTTTCGTGCTGTACGCATGATCGGTATCTGGTTGCTTTTGTTTTTGTCGGGTGCTTTTTTTTCCAGCCTTCACGTCTCAAGGGTTGGTCGGGATAAACGGGAATCGTATATAATACCAATTTTAATAGAAATAGTTATCCTCTGCTTTGTTGGATATTTTGGACATACATTTGATCACACTATTGTTATGACAGAATATTTTGCAGGCGGGCTTTTATTTGCGATGGGGATGCAGAATGCATTGGTGTCAGTCATATCCGGTGCTGTTGTAAGAACTACACATCTTACGGGAATGTTTACAGACTGGGTATTGATCTATCTGCAGCATTGCTGAAGTACCCTGAGAAAGATATATTGCTTCGACAAAATATATTTTTGAGATTTATCATTATCTTATTCTTTCTCATGGGCAGCATCCTCGGTGGGTTTTCCTTTGTAAAATTTCAGTATCATAGTTTTTATATAGCGACAGGTATTTTATTAATCGCCTTATACTATGATTTTTTAAGGGTTAATTCCAGGCGCCTGATATCTAAACTCAAAAAAAAAGGATAACCTCATTCTCTTTTTATTTTCAGTGCCTCCATAAACATTGAAGACGAAAATTAGCATCATGGATCAGTAAGGTTCCGGTAGACAGCATCTTCGGCATGTAAGTCTGAGGGTTTATGTTTGCGTGGTTTAAATATGCCCTGTATGCAATCATCCAATAATTCCACGATACGTTCATTTACAATATCGGAGAAGAAGAATATCGCGATGCAATGGAGCCAGTCAAACGTAAAGATGCAAGTGTTTTGTGATAATCATGGAATCACGGTCTCCATGCTCAAGAACTGGAGGAAGCAGTTTGCCACTCCTGCAAAAGTTCCCAGACGAAAACATTTCATTCAGCTGACACCTTCTAAGGCGAGTATACCAGATATTGCACTTCCATTCGCGGAGGTGATATCTTTATCAGGTAACAGGATAATTTTTCATTCGGCGGTCAATACAGACATGCTAAAAGAGCTACTAAACAGTAAATAAATGCTGGCACTCTCGTCCTCATGCAGGTATTTTCTGTATACTCAGCCAATCATGATAAGTAGTAGCTTTTACAAACTGGCGGCTATTGTCAATCAACAGATGCATTTGGATCCTTTAACCGGGGATGTCTATATTTTCTTTAACCGCAGAGCTACACATATCAAGCTACTTCAATGGCAGCAAGATGGATTTGCGATTTATTACAAGCGGCTTGAGAAGGGAACATTTGAGATTCCCAAACCAGGTGGGGTACAGTCTTCGCTTACTTCTACACAATTGATGCTTATTCTGCAAGGCATTCAGATGGATAAAGTCCAGTACCGCAGGCGGTATTTTCGACAATCTGCCGATCATTAACATCGCGCTAACAAATAATTGATTTACATGTGATAACATTGCAATTGCAATGAGTACGTCAGCAGAAGATAATGATTACAAACAGCTCTATGAGTCTGCCATCAACAAGGTTGAGCAGCTGCAGCATGAATTGAATCAGCTCAAGAAGATGATTTTCGGAGTTCGTCAGGAGCGATTTATTCCCGCAGATAAGAATCAACTGGCACTCGATATTCCAACAGAACAATCTGCTGCTGTTTGCAACGTGTTAGATGCAAAGAAGGTGACTTATGTGAAAGTTGTAAAACAAGATGCGACTCAAGCCAGAGATAGCCGTCATACCATACCATCTCACTTACGAAGAGAAGATGTAATTATAGATCCAGACCATATACCAGCTGGTAGTAAACATATTGGCACCACTGAAACTGAAGTGCTGGAATACAAACCCGCTGAAATTTATGTAGTCCGTTACATCCGTAACAAGTACCTTCTCCCATCTGCGGATGAGACGTCGTCAAAAATTATTGTTGGACCTTTGCCAACATTACCAGTTGCAAAATCGATGATGGGGCCAGGCTTACTGGCTCAACTGGTTGTTGAGAAGATCTGCGATCATCTCCCCGTGCATCGCCAGCAACAACGTCTGGAAAGAGATGGCATAAAGCTACCATACTCAACGCTGAGTGATGGTTTTGCTAAGACAGCTGCGTTAATTACTCCTATATACAGAGCGCTGGTAACAGAAGTACTCAACGCTGACTATTTGCAGGCTGATGAGACATCGGTACCAGTGCTCGACAAGGATAAGAAAGGGAGCACTCATCGGGGGTATTACTGGCTCTATCAGGATAGTATTAACAAGCTGCTTGTCTTTGATTATCAACCCGGGCGTGGCCGAGAAGGACCCGCAGAAATGCTGAAAGATTTTTATGGTACGCTGCAAACAGACGCTTACTCTGCATATAATAGCATCGTTGACACCAATAATATAACATTGATCCACTGTCTTGCTCATGCAAGAAGGTACTTCTCTGACGCTATTTACAGCGACCGAGAAAGAGCAGAATATGTATTGGAACAGTTACAGCTCGTCTATCAGATTGAACGCGATAGCAGGGCGTTAAATCACGACAATGAAAAACGAGCAGCTTCAAGACAGAAGCACTCCTTACCTATACTGAAGAAATTAGGAAGCTGGATGGAAGACCAATACAAGCAGGTACTTCCACAAAGCCCGATAGGAAAAGCCCTTGCCTATAGTATAAAACGCTGGGATAAACTCTGTGCCTTCGTGTATGATGGAAAGCTACATCCAGATAATAACGCGGCTGAGAGATCTATAAGAGCGACTGTTATAGGCCGAAAGAATTACCTCTTTGCCGGGAGCCATGAATCAGCAAAGCGAATTGCAATGCTCTACAGCCTGATCGGAACCTGTAAACTACATAACATTAATCCCAGCCTTTGGCTAAAGGACGTTTTAATGGTCATTAACGACCATCCCATCAACAGAATCAAAGAGCTCCTACCTCATATCTGGATCACGAAGCAAAAGTAACGCTCTCCAAAATCATTACATAGGTGCTGTCTACCGGATACTTACATGGATCAAACCGTTTTCAGATTGATTATAACTGATTTATCCAAGATCTTGGATTACTATAAAATAGGAAATTCGCTACTAGAGCGGATTTCCTATTTTACGTACCCAGTAGCAGTAAATTATTGAACCAACTGATGTTGTTACTAGCAAATTGATTGCACCTTTTTAATTCTTTAAAGTTGTACCGAAGACAATGGGACCATAGTTATTTAAAAACGTTCTTACAGGTGACTAGCTGGATTGCATAGCGCTCATGGATACTAAGTGCACTCGTAAAAATAAAAACATAGAAAGAAACCCTAATGCAAACTTATTTATGAAATTTACTATATATTGGGGCTTATGAGTACAGTTCCGCATGCCCTCAGGAGAAAAATATCTACGTACAGCATTGTTCTGGCTAGTATGCTTTTTGTTGGATTAGGTTTTTACACCATTAGCCCAATATTGAAATTGCCAGACTTTTTTTATATGCTGTTTCCTGTTTGGATATGGGGTAAGATAGCTATTACGGATGGAGATACTTACCAGGTTTTAGGTTCTATATGCCTGTTGATGACATTAACCATTCTGCTTTTTATTTGGGGTTATGCATATCCCGAAAAGAAGCATTATGCGATGAGACTCAAGATCTGGCTTATCTTGTTTAATGCCTTACTGGCTTATAGCTTAATGGCCGCTGCTATTGTCCACATAAAAGCAATTCCTGGATTACGTGAAGCGCCTACTCCACCCGATGGAATGCTCCCGTTGCCGTATACTGCTGTCGATGACATGTTGAGTCGAATGGCAAATATACCGCCTATTTATAGCGTGGCATCGATTGTATTTATTGTTGTACAATGTTTCTACACAATCATATCTGTAAAAATATTTTTGCTTTTACGTAAAGTCAATAAGCTAGACCAGCTAGAACAAGTTTTAGTTAGCATATACGAAAAGTAAAGCAGTAGAACACAAGAAATTAACTTGAACCGTCGTATCGAACTCCTTGTATTTTGATAATGAATAGATTATAGATGACCCAGGAATATACGTAAGAAAGAACATCCGCTACTAGAGCGGATGTTCTGTTTTGGTGCCCAGTAGCGAATCATTCTCGAACCAATTGGGAGTGATTATTGGAAAATTATTTCTATAACAATAATAGTCCATCATTTATGCTTTCCTGGTAGTAAGGTTAGTTGGGCATTAAAAATGCGGTGTAATTTTTAATAAGGCCTTATATTCGCTACTCGTTATACATTTAACACTATTATATATGGGTACATGGGCTAACGGTAGCTTTGGAAATGATGATGCGGGTGATTGGGTGATTGATTTTTCAGAACAACCTAATTTCGATTTCCTAACAGTCACACTACAGGGTTCTATTGACAATCCGAATGACGCGGGATTAAATATGTGCGCTATTGCTGCTGCAGAGGTTATTTGCATATTGGATGGGAAAATTCCTCTGGATTATGAGGAAGTTAGTCACAACCTTGCAGAAGTTATTGAATTGCTGAAATCTCAACCTGTACCAATGAATCTAAGAGAGCTTGCAGTAATTGCTGTAAGTGGAATTATTAAACAGTCCGAATTGAAAGAATTGTGGGAAGGAGATGAAGAATGGGAGGAAGAAGTAAGTGCTTTGAAGAGTAGGTTACTACGCTAACACTATTTCAAGCATGATGTTACGAATTTGGCCTGACAGTCGATCATCTAGCGACCCAGGCCATGTTTAAATTATAGGATGTCGAGTGCCTAGTAGCGGAGCATTTACAATCCGCCTATGCTTGATTTTCAGTAAATTACTTTCCGCTTTTAACTATGTTACAGGCAAAGTTAACTATTACAATGATGTAAAAGTCTTAACGTATACTGACAGCGCGTTCGATGGGAGTTTCCCTTAATGGTTTAACGCTCATCCAGCCTTTATCGTTATATTCACGTTCATATTCTCTTTGAAACCCTTTCATCTGCAGCGTTTCATTATCAATCCAGCGAATAATCTCTTCGTCATTGTCCAAAAGGTCAATTTCCTTTACTTCCGGCAATGGCAGTATCAAAGGATTTGTAAAGTCAAATATTCTCATAAAGTATGGCCCTCCCCAGATACACCCTTTTGTGGCTAATAGGTTTCCGTTAGGCGACAAATGAAAATCTGTCCAGATGTAACCGTCCGTTTTGGGAGAATAGCTTGCCATCTTTTTATTAGTCAGGTCGATGACGGTTTGTCCTCCAAACAGATCTTCTGCGCAGACCATGTATTCTGTGTTGTTTGTTTCCAGCCAAGAGTAAAGGATTCTGTCTTCGTTAACCAGGAAGTCAAATATTTTTCTATTGGTTGATTGCTGGTAAATCTGCGCTCTCGTTATGGCATACTTCTGATCGTACAACTCGTTTGCTTCTAATCTGAAATTCCCTGATGGAGAGATAAACGTTTCACCATCGACTTCCTTTATTCTTTGATCAAAAGTTTCTTTAAGACGAGCTCTTATTTCTTCAATATAATTCATACGGGATAATACTTCGGCTAAGTTAGTATAAATCCGTGTTTGCGCATGAGGAACATTTGTATGTGAACGAGTTGTTTGATACAATAACATTCCGGGAACCGAACCTTCATGTATGATTGAAAGCTACATCCAGATAATAACGCGGCTGAGAGATCTATGAGAGCGACCGTTATAGGCGGAAAGAATTACCTCTTTGCCGGGAGCCATGAATCAGCAAAGCGAATTGCAATGCTCTACAGCCTGATCGGAACCTGTAAACTACATAACATTAATCCCAGCCTTTGGCTAAAGGACGTTTTAATGGTCATTAACGACCATCCCGTCAACAGAATCAAAGAGCTCCTACCTCATATCTGGATCACGAAGCAAAAGTAACGCTCTCCAAAATCATTACATAGGTGCTGTCTACCGGATACTTACGAAACTTAAGTGCTGGAATACAAACCCGCTGAAATTTGCTCATGCAAGAAGGTACTTCTCTGACGCTATTTACAGCGACCGGGAAAGAGCAGAATATGTATTGGAACAGTTACAGCTCGTCTATCAGATTGAACGCGATAGCCGGGCGTTAAATCACGACAATGAAAAACGAGCAGCTTCAAGACAGAAGCACTCCTTACCTATACTGAAGAAATTAAGAAGCTGGATGGAAGACCAATACAAGCAGGTACTTCCACAAAGCCCGATAGGAAAAGCCCTTGCCTATAGTATAAAACGCTGGGATAAACTCTGTGCCTTCGTGTATGATGGAAAGCTACATCCAGATAATAACGCGGCTAGAGATCTATAAGAGCGACTGTTATAGGCCGAAAGAATTACCTCTTTGCCGGGAGCCATGAATCAGCAAAGCGAATTGCAATGCTCTACAGCCTGATCGGAACCTGTAAACTACATAACATTAATCCCAGCCTTTGGCTAAAGGACGTTTTAACGGTCATTAACGACCATCCTATCAACAGAATCAAAGAGCTCCTACCTCATATCTGGATCACGAAGCAAAAGTAACGCTCTCCAAAGTCATTAAATAGGTGCTGTCTACCGGATACTTACCCATAGCAATCTCAATGTTCTTAACCTTTCGTATAAAAAATATTTTATATGGATATGGCAATTGTGCACAGGATGTGGCACAAATTCAAATTTGGGTAAAAAGAATAAACACCAGTGCCTTACTGTATATAAATCCCCACCCGTAATGCAGTTAAAATTAAAAGGCCTTTGAAAAATTAGTAACCCTGACTTTCAAAAAAATTCCTTTCTTTTACAACATGATGTAAGTGTTCATGCACCATCCCGCAGAACGTAGCAAGCTCCCAAAAACCTGCAATCCCTTTTAACTGTGCCGAAGTTAAACGGGATAAAAGCACAACAGCAAAAGAATGAAACCATTGATCATTTATTTTTCCCTGGCATATCTCATTAGTTGGACTATCTGGTTCCCGCTATATAGTCCTGCTTTCGGTATTTTGGGTTTACCCGTACTTCCTTTTAATCACGGCATTGGCGGATCAGGTCCAATAATAGCGTCGTTTATTACCACCTATATCATTGAAAAGAAAAATGGTATCAAAAGGTTAAGTACACAACTATTTAGATTTAAACCCTTAACGTACCTCCTGGTAGCCTTGCTAAGCCCCTTTCTGCTGGCTATCATGGCGTCACTGATTGACTGTATTCTCCATAAAACTCCGTTTTGTTTATCAGGTTTATTCGTGGCCAGGGAGTTTCCGTCTTTCAGTTTCCCGCAATTCTTCCTTTACAACCTGTTTTTCTTCGGTTTTGGTGAAGAAGCAGGTTGGCGTGGTTTTGCCCTGCCTCAACTCCAAAGCAGGTTCAGTGCACTGACTGCAAGCCTTATTCTGACGGTATTCTGGGCTTTGTGGCACTTGCCGCTATTCCTGTATCGCCCCGGCTTCCTGGACATCGGCATTAGCGGCACTTTCGGCTGGTTGTTTAGTCTCCTTACGGGTAGTATTTTACTCACCTGGCTATACAATTCCTCCAAAGCAAGCATTTTGGTTTGTGCCGTCTTTCATAGCACAGTAGACATAGCTTTCCTGGCTGATTTTACAAATAAAAATATCATTAACTATATGGGAGTACTCATCACCATTTGGGGGATTGCAACCATTTTTATTTTCAAGCCTCGCCACCTCGCCCGTACGGAAAGAATCAAAAAAACGGCGGGCTATACCAGTTAACCAAATTGGTTAATTTATTAAATATGGTTTAAATTATACAAAAACATTAAATATTTATTCCAGCTCTTCCTTTAAAACGCAGGCCCCCTGGAGGGAACAACGAAAGTTCGCCTCCTTAACTTAGAAGATTTCCGCAACAGGATAGCAACTTCCATCAGGCAACCGGTATTAATGACCCATTCTGATGATAATGCCCTGTCTGTAAATGTCAACCGCTTTTTAAAGACACCGCACAGACTCATAAAATGCTATATTGGACAATAGGAACACCATTGGACTTTTACGATAGCCCTTTAAATGTATCAGAATCGGTTGGTTTTATCCCTGTCTTTTTTTTGACCCAAAAAACGCTGCAATAATTAGAGCTTATTTCATAAATAGGCTGTAAGCCTTCTTAATATAATATAAGCGAAAGCAAGATGAACAAAAGCCTGAAACCGTTCACGCATCTATCATATCATGTTATTACACGCTTGAAAGCATTCTGCCAGGCAAAGAAACGTTCAGTTTTCCATCTTCGCTAAGTTGACGTCCATCCTGAGTCGAAGGTTTAATTCTATTATTTTTATGAGGAGCAATCAATTCAACAACTTTCAACGCGAGCCTTTGATCGAGCGGATCACTGTCATTAGGCAAGATCCCCGATAAGTCTTCCGGGTCGTCCCACCGTGTAAGTTTGATCGATGGTAGCTTCGACAAGGGTGACTTCATGAGGGCTAGCAGAAGACGTGTGCACGGAGAGTGGAAGACTATTAGCGTCAGTAATAACCATGAGCTTCGCACCCTTGCCCTTAGGTACTCCCCATTTGTTAGACAGCAATAGGTGGGTTATTAATTAAAGAATCAAATCTATTACTACTATTATAAACTTTCTCTTTTTTTGCTACTTTTTTTCTCTTTGTGAATTGCTGTGAATATGTGGATAACTTATCAATAGCGCCATAAACATCAGCAGGAGTAACATATCCCAGACCTTGATGTTTTCGTTCCCAATTATAGAATTCCACATACCTGTGAATACCTTTGTATAATTCCAGTGTGCTGTCGTAAGCATTGAGATAGATGTTCTTATATTTGATGCTACGCCAAAATCGCTCGATGCAAATATTATCTGTGGCTCTCCCAACACCATCCATACTGATTTTGATCTCGGCCTTTAATACCGCAGAGGTAAAAGGGAAAACATGTACTCCTCCTTATTGACTTGTGATTTCTTAGTTCTCATTGTGATCTATTATTGATCATGAAAGTTAGAGAACTTAGGCGTTTTCTTTTTCTAACTGCCCGGAGGCATACTTTACTATAATCATTGCAGATAGCTGTAAATCCTGAAGGTACGATGATAAGATGATGTTCTTCAGGGAATTTCGGGTGCGGAATTGCTAGAGAAGTACCACAAATTTTGTGTGTCATTCTGTGTGTCAATTATGTGTCAATTATGTGTCAATAATAGTGGTAGAACCTATGAATTATTGACAAGCATAAATTTAAAATGGCCAGGTAGCGGAGTTGTTGATGATGCTTAAATTTGGTATTCTTCAATAT
The DNA here is from genome assembly GCF_010093065.1 of Chitinophaga agri. Taxonomy (NCBI): domain Bacteria; kingdom Pseudomonadati; phylum Bacteroidota; class Chitinophagia; order Chitinophagales; family Chitinophagaceae; genus Chitinophaga; species Chitinophaga agri. The sequence goes on from NZ_CP048113.1 coordinate 1,604,535, forward strand.
ATCTGTAATCAACTCTTCTCCGGATTGATAAAGCGGTTGTCCGGCTTGTAGCTGGGTTATATCCAATATATTTCGTTCATGTGAAGATGATTTATTGAGGATTGCTTTTGTAACAAATCTGAATCGTACACCATCAATGATTTCTTTATTGATTCTCTTTACATCGACGGAGTCCGCTGATTGAGATACTAGCGTTCCGTTTTCCAGTTCCGCATATATAGAAACAGTTATATTTCGGGTCTTCAGTACTTTAACAAAATAGGGCTTCAGCACTTCAAACTCTGGTCTGATATCGTCATGCGCTATTTCAAATTCAAGTTTTTCGTTAGGGTCCTTATAGATATACGTAAAACCTATTGCGCCGTATTTGAATTCAAGGGATTCCAGAGGTACTTTAATTTCTTTTTCTATGGTAAGTGTGTCACTTGTGATTACTGGAGCAATTTCGTCGACCGGATCATCAAACAATGATCTCTGACGAAATAGCTTTCTGTAATAGGTATTTCGTTTTAAGAACAGCTTGTTCAAATAATCAATCCTGATATCGCGGTAATCATAGATTACAGGTGTTATTTCTGATCGTTGCACCCGACCAATATATTGAATGAGTTTTCCTTCAAATGAGAATGGATAAACAAGAAAAAGGCAGGTGGCGTTATCCAAATCTGTTCCTTCTCCAAAAAACTGGCCTGTGGTAATCAATACCTGATAATTCCCAGATTTTAATAGCATCCATTTAGAATCACGGCTGGTAGCACTATCATCTCCACTTAAGGTAATAACTTCATAGGATTGTTTCAGATATTGATGTAATGAATCGATCTGTTCTTTACGTTCGGTTAGCACAACGACACGCTTTCTGTTATTCAGTTCTTTGATTATGTCTTTAAGAATCAAATTGTTTCTTGTCGAATCATGTACAATGATTTTGGACAAGGTTTCAAACCTGTCAACTTTTGGGTTAAACGGCACATCCAGAGCTGTCTCTCGTATAATTATTGTTGGTTGAGTAGAGCTATTTATCTGTTGGTTGTTTATTTCTGCAATAACTTCACCTAAATGGATGAAGATGAGTTTACCATCACTGTATTTACGGAAAGGAGTTGCAGTAAGCCCGTACTGGTAATAACTATTGAACTGCTGAATGGTACTGTGGTACGTTTCGGCTGGTATATGGTGACATTCATCAATTAATATAGTTCCGAATGAACTGGTAAGATCGTTAATAGATTGATTGGTTATGGCTTTAGCCAGACTTTGAATTGTTGCCAGTGTTACCAACTTTCCTGGTTTATGTTTTCCTTGGCCTATTTTTCCTATCTCGTGGTCGGGAATTCCAAGAAAGGTCGTAATGCGTTCTGCCCATTGTTCCATTAGTTGCTTTCTATGCACTACGATAAGTGCCGGCTGCTGTTTATTGGCAATTATTTTTAATCCGATTAAAGTTTTGCCAGAGCCAGGAGGAGCTACTATTACCCCTAAATGTTTATTTTCTGTAGCGGAAACACCATTTTGCTGATAATCTCGCAACGTTGCTTCAAAGCGGTAAAGCTGCGGAGACCATTTCTTACGTCTATCTTCCAATTTGTATGTAATATTATTGCCTTTGCAAAACTCAAGGAGCTTTCTGGTAAAGCCACGGGGGATGATAATGTGATCATTTGTTTCTTCAATGAATCTGAAATAGCGCTTGCTTCCGTATGTGCTTTTACCTGTCTTCTGCCGGATGAAGAATTCTGTGTTGGCAAAATTCAATTCCTCTCTCAGATAATTAATTAGAATGATGGGGAGGCTGTTTCGGTCTATAGTGATAACGTTATTTAGTGTGATAGTTAGGCCCTGACTAGGTATTGTATTTATTGACAATGTAGTAGCGCTTATATCGGCATGTAGGTTATCAAGTATTGCTACCTGTGCCTTATGTATCGTTTCAAGAAATTGCCATTGGTCCGGGTATGGTTCCATGGTTTCGGGTATAATGAAGCAACTATTTCCACTATCCATAGCCGGTTTATGAAAAGGTAGTGCTATGAGGTTACCCAATGCTTTTCCGGAAAGCATATCCTGATTTGGAAATAGTCTGTCAAAACTAGAATTTTTATCAAATGTTGAAATGATACGAGCTTCTGTTAGCAGTGATAACATTATTTTCCGACTCTTTATAGCAGGATAGGGCTGTTCAAAGAAAATCCAGACATGTGCACCATTACCAGAACGGGAGCGTTCCAGATAAGCAGGAATTCCTTTTTCACGGCAAAAGGAAAGAAATTTGCGGCTATCATCTATCCATTTTTCTTCGTCAAAATCTGCTACTATGAACCAGGATGTATTGTCTGTTAAAAGTGGATATATGCCTATAAGGTGATTTCCGTTTAAATGTTGGTATATCTGTGCTTCTGTTAAAGGTTGATGGGTCTTTTCGGGGAAATTACTAAGTGTACCTCCTTTCATTTTGTGCACCTTATAACGGTAAGGATCAAAATGATAAGCCGGTATGTAACCAGATTTGCCACTGTTTTCCCAGCGCAAGGCGAAAACATCTTGCCTACCTTTAAAGAGTGAGCTAAATAGGCTTATTTTAGAATCGGGAATCACATTAGATTAGTTGATAGTTTAAAACTGTAGAACGGCGGAAGATGAGAATTTCTAAGCTTGTATAGTGAACTACGCGCTTATTATTGACCCATAAAATTATTGTTTAAAATATGGGTTGCAATGTTTGAGCAGGATAGAATGCAAACAAAGGATGGTTTTGAAAAGTTATTGATTTACAAAGGAAGCGAAATTGCCATAGAAGCCCCCTTTGTTCAAGTAGGTATTGCTTTTATAGCACTTCATATCGGAATACTTGGGAACCGAATGGTTTTGATTATAGTAAAATACAGGAAATTTAATACGACCTATTCGCCACCTGTCAATTTCTCTATATCGTCCAAATCTTTATGCCTGCCAGCTGCCTTCTTGGCTTCTATTAGATTATTTAAATGTATAAATCTGATTTCTAAACCTTCCTCATTAAAAATCTGAGCTTGGGAAAAAGCGTCGTCAAATTCTACACCTTTTAATTTCGTTATTATATCTATACTTACAGGGGGACGGCCATAAGAAAAAACATCAGCAACATCCACATCAAGAAATTTTGATTCAGTCATATCAAATAGAGGAAGACCAAATTCTGAAAAGGCCTTGGAAAGCTTTGAATAATTTTCTTTTGTTCTATTCACCCAAATATCCATATCACCCGTAACTCTTCTATAGCCATGTAGTATGACAGCATAACCGCCCACTAAAATATATTCGACATTTTGATGATTCATAGCTTGAATAAAATCCCTGAAATCATCGTTGAAGATGGTGCCCATTAATTATTAAGTTTCCTGCTAGAATGATAACTTCTATCCAATTTCGGCTGGTCAGCCATAGAAAACCCATATGCCTGAGAAATCAGATAATATGCCTGGCGTAAACGCTCTGGATAAGAAATGTTTTTATTGTAGACATTTGCAGCATCTGCTTCTTTAAAGCTCATCATTCTGAATGCGGATCTGTCGAATTTATAATCAGCCATATATAAATTTAAGTAATAAATGTACGAATTATGGAGGAAGATGTCAAGCTATAGGGACGTATAGTAAAATTCGTATATGTTTAATGGATTAGCTGGATATAAATTGAAGTGAAGGGTTCTTACTCCAGGTTTTACAATAAAGGTGCTAACCAATCCTAAGATCCTAATGTCAGGTAGTAGAGTTCTGAGTTGTCACCTATAATATTCCGATTCATTTAATCGATAGCTTAAGTGAATCGCCCTGTTATGAGGTGGCGTAACAATAAGAACTTAACACGATGGAGTTTATAAAATACTCCCGTATTGTGCTCAGAATTTACTGATCAATTATGCCACGCTAAGTAAGATTAGTTTGAGAGACCAATGCGAAGCGGTGATATAACATTGGCAATAAAAACTTAGATGGAATCGAACTTTTTGGGATTCAATATCAACTGTTTATAAAGTAGGCCGTATATGCAAAAACGACAAACCCGCTCTACGAGCGGGTTTGTCGTTTTTGTGCCCAGAACTGGATTCGAACCAGCACACCCTTGCGAGCGCTGCGACCTGAACACAGTGCGTCTACCAATTTCGCCATCTGGGCATCCTTGTTTCCGTGTCAGGGACGCAAATGTATAAACTTCCCCGATATAAAAAAAATATATCTAATCTTTTTACCAGAAACCGCTCTCCAAATAACCTGATTCTTTTCGTAGATTACACAATAACCCCAAAATCCCATGAAAAAAGTACTGTTCTTCCTGTTATGGCTCCAACAGAGCTGGGCACAGTCCACCACTCCTGCCGCATCCGGCAACGCCGACAGCCTTTCCGTCTACAACAGACAACTATCTCCCGCCGAAATGAAGCAGGACCTTCAACTGTTCCTCAATATCCGGAAAAAGGCTAATTCAGGCCTTTATCGCTATCGCACCACAAAAAAGATCGATAGCATCTACAAATGGGCATTCAGAGAAGTACGACAGCCAATGCCTACCCTCGAATTTTTTAAGATCATCCTGCAGCTGACTGATTTCGAAGGCAGCTGCCATAACTATACAGAGCCACACGCTGACCTGGTCAGTTATCTCAACCGGCAACGCGCCTTCTTCCCGTTCGCGCTTAAATACATCGAGGGGAACATGATCTTTAACAGTAAAAATGCGGCGATCCCTGTTGGCTCGAAGATAGTAAGCATCAACGGTATTACCGATAAACAGCTGATGCAGTCTTTCTATAAATACCTGACTGCCGACGGACTGACAATCACAGAAAAGCAATCTGGTAGCGTCAACAGTAGCTACGGCCTGCGATACCTGTATGAATACGGATTAAAGGACAGCTTCACCATTCAGTATATCTCTCCCGGTGGCATACAGGAACAAACGCTGACAGTACCGGCTATTTCACTGGAAGAACGTAAAGCGAATCTCCTCGTCCGTCACAGCGCTCCGGTAGATAGCATCACAGACTATAACGTCCAGCCGAAATACAGTTTCAGGATGATCAATCCGGAAACCGGGCTGTTGAACATCCGGATATTCTCTATGGCGTACGATGCAACAGATCCTGCGTTTCCCATATATGCCAGGTTCCTGGACAGTGTATTCCGTACGTTAGATAGTGGTCACGTCCCGCACCTGGTCATCGATGTGCGTGGGAACCCCGGCGGTAGCGATCCTACCTTTGAAGAGCCAATGATGTATCTCACCGATTCGAGCTTTAAAGAGAACGTACTGGCCTATACCATTTTTGATAACGGTATTCCATATGAAGATCATTTCTGGGGTATCTCTACTGCTGTGAAAATGGACGCTGCCAGTAAGGTAGAAGGGAAACAAATGCTGAAGGATTACTTCCCCGCATTACGTGGTGACAAAAACATACAGAATAGTAAATACAATCCTGTATACCATCCCAAAAGCCCGGGATTTAAGGGAAAGCTCTACCTGCTCATAGACGAACATGTCGCTTCTGCGGGGTCCCATTTCGCCTCTCTTGTAAAAGCCTATGCCCGCAATGTCACGATCGTCGGCGTAGAAACGGTAGGTGGATACTATTGCCACAACGGACATATGCCACTGATATACGAACTTCCCCATTCAAAGATCAAAACCAAATTTTCCATTGTGCATGTCATACAGGATGCCCCTGTAAAAGCCGACCAACCTGAAGGCAGAGGGATTATCCCCCATCATACAGTATGGCCGGCCTTTAATGACTTTATGCAAAACAAGGACACACAGATGGAATATGTGCTGCGGCTAATAGCGGAAGATGCATGATAGATAAAAAGACGGCTCCATAAAAGCAATGGATGACACTACTTATTCTGCAATCTGAAAAAAGAAAACTGAGCGTTCTCCTTCACACTTCCTTTGCAATGCAGCCCCGGGCGTGGACTCCTGTCCCATTGTGGCAGAAACCCGGCATCCGGTATTGATGACAGCCGGGTCCATCCGCCCTTGCCTGTCTGATAAAAAAAGTCAAATCCTTTGTCGCCCGCCATTTCAATTTTCAATCCCACTGCGGATGAAGAGACTGGCGCGGCTTTTACGGTCACCCGCTGCTGATGCGTTACCTTCCATACTTTCACACTATCGCCTTCAACGCCCACCCCGATCGCAGCACCTGCATCTCCATATACCACCAGCCCTTTAAGTGCCTTATTCCTGTTCACTACCGTGGTTGTAACATCGAAGTGATCAGAGGTTGGTCTTACTGTTAATACAACTCCTGTCAGATTATCGGCTGTCTGCTCTCCTGAAAGTTTTAATACGCCCTTTGTCAACTGCACAGCAGGTGTCGCATGACGAAAATCCCACTGCCAGTATGGTGCTAACTGCGCACCATTAAACTCATCATACACATCCGATCTTACAGGTGCAGGATTGGGTACGGTTGTCAATGTAGGCCAGCCTCCTGCCCCGTCCCATTTCAGTGCGGCTAACATCCCCTCACGACCTGTGAAAACACTGCTCTTTTTGTTATAGGCATGATGCAGATAATAAAGGTCTCCCTTCTCATCTGAAGTGAACGTACCATGCCCCATGCACTTCCAGTTGTCATTCTCAAAGAGAATGGGATTGCCGGAGAATAGCTGATATGGCCCCGTGATGTGCTCCGAACGGGCTACATGTACGGCATAGCTACATCCCCCGCCGCAACAGTTCCCTACTGAATAAAACAGATAATAATACTGATCCTTCTTCAGGATGCTCTGTCCCTCCATGCCAATACGGGCACTATCCTGCAGCAGGGAAAACAACTCTCCCTCCAGTTTAAGACCGTCAGCAGATAACCGGCTGCCTAACAGTTCAATAGGTCTGTCATCCAGTCCGTAGGCCTTAAAAGTGATGTAAAGCTGTCCGCCGTCATTGTAGATAAACGGATCGATCGCTTCTTTCCCATGTGCTATGATCACACCATGATCGGTGAATCCATGGTCGGGATACCGGGAGGTCGCTACGCCAATATAAGAGCGGTTATCCGACTTCCGCCTGGCGGTATAATAAACATAATAGGTATCTCCGATCTTATAATACTCCGGCGCCCAGAACGATCCTACCGTCCACTCCGGCGCCTTGTCAAACACATATCCCACCTGGCCCCAGTGCTTCAGGTCCGCGGATTTATAAACAGGATAATATGGCGCCCATTCTGAGGACGTACCAGTTGCATAATACACACTATCTACTTTTATGATCGACGGATCTGCCAGATCACCTGCGATAACGCGGTCGCCATTAGTTTGCGCATGAAGGTTTGTAAATTGCAACAGGCCAAAAACAAAGAAGGTGGAAATTAAATACTTTTTAGTCCGACGCATGTAGAATTGATTGTAAATATGAGCTTTATGGATACTATCGTTCTCCTGAGTATGGAATCAGCTCAAAATATAACTTCTACCTGTCAATTCATAATTTCTGCGCGTTCGTGTATGCAGGCGCTCAGGCCTTCCCTTTCAGCATGGGTACGAAAGAAAAATAATCGAAAGACGCTGTGTTCAACTGGCCATCATCTTCTTTGGTAATGCGCACCATCTGCTGCGTTCCCTGTTTTCCTACCGGGGCCACCAGCAGTCCGCCGACACGCAGTTGTCCGATCAGTGATGCCGGCACTTCTTCCGGCGCTGCGGTGATCAATATCTTATCGAATGGCGCTTCTTCCGGCCACCCCAGAAATCCATCTCCATAGCGATAATGAATGCCCTGAAACTGTTGCAGAAAACGGGATCGCTGATTGCGGTCATATAATTTTTTCTGCCGCTCTATTGTATATACCCTGGCGCCCGTCACCGCCAGGATCGCTGCCTGATAGGCGCTGCCTGTCCCCACTTCCAGTATCTTATCACCTGGCTGCACTGATAATAACTGCGTCTGATAAGCCACTGTATAAGGCTGCGAAATTGTCTGTCCCTCTCCTATCGGAAGTGCCTTGTCCTCATAAGCCCGGCCCCGTATCTCAGCGGGCATGAACAAGTGCCGGGGCAGTTGGCGGATGGCTTCGATCACGCGCGCATCCTTTATCCCCTGACTGGCTACTTCATCTGCCAGTTTAGCGCGCAACGCCATGTGCTTCGGCGTATCTGCATACTGCTGTGTATGTTTCCCCTGACGATGCTGGCTGTCTTCCATGGTCATTCCTGTTGTGTTCATGCGTCACCCGCATCAACTGTTCTACAAACATCCCTCAATTCGTTTGCCATTTATTCCTGTTGTGCGGACGCATTGAAAAGTATGTTCCTACAGCAGGTCATCTCTCCCGGGATGCACAGCGGAAGCACAAAAAGATAAGGGCCGGAGATCATCTCCGGCCCTCATCCTTTATCAGCGTTTCACCGTCACCCGTAAATAAGTGGCGGGAATAGTCGTCTTTTCCGGGTCTTTACTGGTATTCTCCCGCATAAATAATGCCTCCAGCTCCTGTTGCAGATCAGCCGCCTTTCCATCCTTTGCTGCAGCGTCAAATGCATTCATCGTAGGACCATAATACTGCCTGAATCGCTCCACAAATGATGCCGGTGGGAACGGTGCATTGAAAGTGTACGTATCCCTTTCAAAAGAAATATCCCCGGGCGGAATGCCCGCTTTTCCAAACCGCTCGGTCACATGACTCTCCACGCCCCATAGCATCGGACTCACAAACCCTTCCGGCGGCGGCGGGGTATAGGCAGAACTGATCTTTAAGATCTGTGCCACCAGCGTAGGATCACCTGGTATCCAGTTGCCCATCACAATGCGTCCGCCGGGTCTTGTCACCCTTACCAGCTCACCCGCCACATCAAATGGTTTAGGTGCGAACATCGCTCCGAACATACTTACCACCATGTCAAAACTTGCATCTGCAATACCTTCAAGATTTGTGGCATCTCCCTCCCTGATGGAAATATTGGTCAGTCCTTCTTCCTGTATCCGTTTATTGCCTGCTTCCACCAGGTTCCTGGCTATGTCCACTCCCAGTACTTTAGCGCCCAGTCTGGCCGCCGGAATAGCGGTCGTACCATCCCCGCAACCCACGTCCAGCACATCAATTCCAGGTATAATACCTAGCTTGTCCACCAGGGCTGTTCCGCTTTCCCGCATCGTTACTGCAAGACGGGTAAAATCACCTTTTTCCCATAACGCTTTGTTAGGATTCGCAGTAGCTGACTGCGTTGTTGCTGGTTCACTCATGAGTATCGTTTTTGAGGTTAATAAAAGCTGGTCTTCAGAGTGGTAGTAAACAAAACGGAGATAAAATGGAGTAAGAGTTAGTGAAGATACAAAGTTTAATAGTATACACTGTTACTCCCGGCGTTAAAATTCCGGGTAGTAACCATTCCTGGCATATTCAATCGGGTGATAAATATCTTTATCCGGTAAGTGTCCGTGGCCGCGCTTACAGGATCAGCATAATCGTTCCCTGCTGCTGCATCAGCTGACCTTTACTATCCGTATAGGTCATCGTCCACACATAACTTCCTGCCGGCAGCGGCGCTTCCTTATAACGGCCGTTCCATGAGGCGCCCGCATCACGTGTTTCATACACCAGCTGGCCCCAGCGACCATAGACGGCCAACCGGTAGTCGGTAATAGCATCCTGTAATTTTATGCGGAACACGTCATTCTGACCATCGCCATTCGGACTAAATGCCGTGGGTACAAATACCGCACAGGCACGCGACTCCTTCGTGATCACGGCTTCTCCACTCACCATACACGCATGCGCATCTGTTACGGTATACTGATAGGTGCCTGCTTCCAGTAGCCTTATAACACTGTCCGGCTGCGGGATACCCGACTGTACGCCATACCTGTAAGGTGGTGTACCTCCTGATGCTGCCAGTATGATCTGCCCGTCGGAGGCACTGTTACAGGTCACCGCTCTTGTCTGCACCTGCTCCAGTGTCAATAGTGAAGGTTCCGTAATATCTGCGCGCACAGTCGTGGTACATAGCTGATCCTTCACCACTATATGATAATTCCCTGGTACCATGTTGTTAAAGGTACCTGACGCTACTTCCGGCGCTCCCTCCAGCTGATAGGTATAAGGCGGTTGCCCTCCTACGGCTGTGATCACGATCGCTCCATCTCCCTTCCCACTGCAACTCACATCTGTGACGGCCTTCGTTGCAGTCAGGTCATACGCGGCCACTTCTACATCTTTTTTGACCACAGCACCCGAGGCGCCTCTCACGGTAAGGTGATAAATGCCTGGCGCCAGTCCCTTCACTTCTGCTGTCGTATAATTACCCGGCATCCATAAATAGGTATACGTATCCACCGCATCCGGTATCACCACACGCACAAATCCCTCCTTCCCTTCCGGACAGGATTTCCCCGTCGTGATCTCCATTTTTAGGGTCTCTGTTATCGGAGACAGATTATCAATATCAGTCACGACATTCGCCGTATCCCCGTCCACAGATACAGCGGTGATGCGGAAGTAATCAATATCCGCCGGCGGCGTAAATACTGCCGTATATCGTTTCCACTCATTATGGTAAAATCTGCCCGAAGCATACAACCTCACCTCCGGACCTCCCTTTGCCGCGCTACCCATAATGACCATAGATCCATAGAAAGGACGGTGCAGATTCGGATACGGATCGTATGTAGATGTCTTCAGATCAAAGGATACTTCATACGTTCTCCCTGCATAAAGCGTTTCATCTAACTGCTGACCAATAGCATGTGACCAGAATTCAAGCTTTCCCGGCGGAGTAGCATATGAATTACGTGTATATAAGCTGAACAGTTCTATGAAATACCGCCCTTCCGAAGCCGGCTTTGATGAGTCAAAGGTAAAATCCGGCCCTACTACCGGATAAGGTGCATCACTATCCCATTGCGCTGCTTTGATCGATGATCCGGGGGTTTCAGGATCCAGGGAAGGGTTTTTAAGATTTACAACCTGTTGCGCATCCGCTGCCGTGCATATAAGTGAAAATATCAGCTGAAGAAGAAATATATAGTTAAAGCGTTTATTACCAGACATTGTATCGGCTGTTATAGGGCGATAGTGTAAAATAACGGTCGAATATAGATAATTTATATTACTATGATGGTTGCAGGGCTGGCAGATGGGTAAAATGGATGATATATGGTCGCCATCCGTCCCTATGACCAGAAATGCCCCTGCATGTTTATCTTTGGCAGCTAAATAACGAATGAACGATGGCTATCAAATCTCAGTCACTCACCTTGTCTCTCCCGGCAGGCGATGTATCTGCTATATGTATGACGCCCGAAAAGCCTGTCTGTATGATGACCCTGGCCCATGGCGCGGGTGCTGATATGGAACATTCCTTTATGGTAACGCTGGCGACCGCACTGGCGGAAGCTGGCATTGGCACCTTACGCTTTAATTTCCCCTTCACTGAACAAAAAAAGAAAAGACCGGACTCCCCTGCTGTTGCACAGCTGACAATAGCTACTGCTATTGATAAAGCACTGGAACTCTTTCCTTCGCTGCCCCTGTTCGTAGCGGGTAAATCGTTTGGCGGACGCATGTCCTCACAATACCTGTCCACCCACCATCGCAAGGACATAATGGGGATGATTTTCTATGGTTTTCCGCTCCACCCTGCCGGCAAGCCCTCGACTGACCGGGCAGATCATTTAAAAGAAGTCAGGTCTCCCATGCTGTTCCTGCAGGGCACTAAAGACACGCTGGCAACCTGGGACCTGATCGAAACTGTCTGCAGCTCTCTGAAAAAAGCGACCCTGGTAAAACTGGAAGGAGCTGACCACTCATTTAAAGCAGGCAAGAAAAACGACGTAATGCCGTTATTGGTAAAGGCGACGAAAGAGTGGACCGTAAAGATCATAAAATGACGCATGTGCGACTGAGATCACAGCAGTATGCTAGCAGGTGGCTGACCAACTGACAGGAAAACAATGTATACCGAGAAAGTAAGGCACAAAAAATGCTGGGTATTATGCTGTACCCAAGCGTACTGATAACCCTTTTTCTATCATAATACATTCAAAGCAATGAAAAACCTACTCTTGATTCTTACTGCCAGCGCTACGCTCGCTTTGCATGCCTGCTCAGATGACCCGGATGGCGTAAACGATCCTACGTATCCTCCTGTTGAAACGGAAAATCCAAACACAAACTATCAGCCTGCTTTCCAGGGCCAGACCCGGGCCGGAGGTGTGCGAACAACCACGAAACTGGATACGACCATTATTACGTCCGGACTCACCAGCCCCTGGGGCGTCAAAAGCCTTCCGGACGGAAGATTGCTCGTCACCCAGAAAGGTGGTACCATGCGTATCGTTACACAAACCGGTACGCTGAGTGCACCGATAACCGGCCTACCTGCTGTCAATGCCAATGGCCAGGGCGGTTTGCTGGGTTTAGCACTTGACCCTTCTTTTGCCAGTAACCGGATGGTATACTGGGTTTTCTCAGAAAATGTCAGTGGTGGCACAGTCTCCGCTGTAGCCAAAGGACGATTATCCAGTGATGAAAAAACGATAGAGAACGCTACCGTTATCTACCGGGCACTCCCTGCATACAACGGTACCCTCCATTATGGTGGCCGTATCGTGTTTGATGCACAGGGCAATCTTTTCGTAAGTACCGGCGAACGCTCCGACCTCGCTACCCGCCCCCTGGCGCAATCCGTAGAGGCGGCGCTTGGGAAAGTCCTTCATATCACCAAAGAAGGACAACCCGCTCCCGGTAATCCGTCATTCGGTGCAGAGGCTTTACCTGCATTGTATAGCATCGGACACCGTAACCCTCAGGGACTAGCCATTCATCCTGCTACCGGAGAACTCTGGCAGGGAGAACATGGCCCAAGAGGTGGCGATGAGATCAATCGCGTACAGGCTGGTAAAAACTACGGATGGCCAACCATCACCTACGGTATCGAATATAGCGGCCAGAAGGTAGGAGAAGGTATCCAGCAGAAAGAAGGTCTCGAACAACCTGTTTACTATTGGGATCCGGTAGTATCTCCCAGTGGTATGACCTTCTACAGCGGCAAGAAGGTACCTGAATGGGAAAACAACCTGTTCATCGGTGCGTTAAGTGGTCAGCATATCGTACGACTGGTCATTGAAAATAATAAGGTCACCGGTGAAGAAAGATTGCTGGCTGGCGAAGGCCAGCGCTTCAGAGATGTCACACAGGGAACTGATGGCGCACTGTATGCCGTGACAGATCAGGGCCGCTTGTACAAACTGGACAAAGCTCAATAACAACGATTCTTTATAAAGAGAAAGGCCGGGAAAATTCCTGGCCTTTCCTGTATGTATACTACCCTGTTTAATAATAAGGTTGCGCTATCTGACCACCGTCACCACCCCCCTGAACAGGAACGTCGTTCCATCTTCACACATCGTCTCAATAGCATAAACATAAGTGCCAACAGGTGCTATCTGCCCTTTCCAGGTACCATCCCAGCCAGCCGTGGCACTGTTTATCTGGAAATGATCTCTTTCAAATACAAGGCTCCCCCATCGGTCATACATACGCATGGACACTACTTCCTTCACTCCCCGCCCCTTCGGATAAAACCATTCGTTCTTTCCGTCCCTGTTCGGCGAAAAAGCGGTTGGCAGGAATACCGCGCCCTTGTCACAGGTCACTTTCACAAACACCTCGTCCGTCGCACTACAACCATACCTGTTCTCCGCAGTTACCATATAGGTCGTGGAAAGATTAGGGATCGCCTCCGGTGTGGCACAGGTGGCACAATCCAGGTATTCCGCCGGTGTCCATTCCCATTTCACCACATCTGGACTACTCTCTCCGCCCAGTCTCACAGGTGTTCCTGCCATTACGATGCGATCCGCACCTGCATGCACAGTCGGTAACGCATGCACACGCACGGCCAGGGAGGTATCTTTTGTAAAACAGCCATCTGCATCGTAAGCGGTCACCTGGTAGGTGTAGTTGCCCACCGCATTGATCGTCGCCTTCGGATAAGGACTTGTAGCATTATCCAGTCCCTCCCCTTTCCATACATAATGATCCGCGCCTGTTACCCATAGTGGCAACACCTGTCCCAGGCATAGCACCGTATCTGGTGTAGCCTGTATCGTGAATGGTTCCACTACTCGTATACTAACGTCATCCGTCTCCTTACAACCATTAGCATCCGTCACCGTTACCTGGTAAGTGGTACTGCTTCGCGGTGATGCTACGGGTGCTGCTATATGCGCATCACTCAGGTACCGTGCCGGCAACCATTCATAACTAACGCCTCCGCCTGCACTGAGCGTAGTAGTATTCCCTTTGCAAATAAAGTCGGCGCCTGCGACAGCGTTTACTACTGGCTTCGGCAGGATACTGATACTATGGCGCGCCGTATCACTGCATCCTTCATTGCTCATCCCTATCAGGGTCACTTCGGCCGGGCCCACGGTGGTGTATGACTGGTCCGCAGGTAGCGGCACAGTACCTGTATTGCCATTGCCAAAATCCCATTTCCAGGTAATATCGTTCTCTTTGGTGACGGTTCCACCAAGGGTGACCGGAGCATCCTGACAGGCCTGTGCAGGACCTGTAATAGTCAGCTCCGGCCTGGAATAAGCATGTATCGTTTTACTGACGGTCTGCACACAACCATAGGCAGTCGTTGTTGTCAATGTAAAGGTATATGGCTGTATCTTATCCAGGTAAAAACGGGGTTCTGCAGTCGTATCCTGCTCAGCCGGCACGCCCGTTTCGTACGTCCATTTATATGTTGCTGTCTCTTTTAATCCGTCGATGGAATAACTGTTGAACACCGGCGTAAATGACACCCACCCTTTATCACAGATCAATGCCGGCGCAGCGTTCAGCTGTACATCCAGTTTGTCTATCACAATAGGTTTTTCCAGGAACGCCGTACCTTTGCAACCTGCCTGGTCAGATAGAATAAGACGGGGATGATAGATGCCGGGTTCTTTAAAGGTATGCCTGATAACCGCATCGGTCGTCTCCATCACAATGCCATCTGTAAAGTCCCATGCGAAATTGACAGCCGCAGTTGCGTCAACCGTGAATGCTATCTCCCTGGTAAGACAGCCGCCATTCGCAGAAGTAGCGATCGTCGCATACGGACCTTTCACTTCTACTTCCTGTTCATATTCATCCTCAGTGCCGGCACCTCCCTGTACTTTGAGTTTGACGGTATATTTCCCTGCATGGGTGTATGTATGAGAGGGATCACTGATGGTAGAAAAGCTACCGTCTCCGAAATCCCAGTAGGTGTTTGTATAGTTGACAGAGGTGTTAGTGAAACGCGCTATTACCGGCGGGCAGCCACTATTATTGACGAACTCCGTCGTAAAGGTGAACGCGGCGATCACGCTGGATACTTTTATCTGCTGACGGGCAGTATCCGTACAGCCATTGTTGTCCTTTACCATGAGTTTAACCGTGTATAGCCCCTTGTCAGGATAATGCTTGTTCGGACTGTATTCCGTGGAGGAAGTCTGATCGCCGAAGTCCCATGTATAGGTAGCCGTACCACCTGTTACCGTTGTGTAGTTGTAAAATGATACGTCACCACCCGGAGGTATCCAGGCGGCACTGGGCATAAAGTCAGCGTTAGGACCGTTCACCTGCACCGAAGGCCCTGCGGCCGTGCTGGTACAACCATCCTGATCTGTCACCGTCAGCTTCGGATAGAAATAGCCGGATCTGTCATACGTATAGGTGAAAGGTGGTGCAGTGAATAGTTTTGCAGGACTACCATCCCCGAAATCCCAGCTCCAGCTCCTGACAGGCTTTCCCTTCGAAATATCTGTCTGGTCAGTGAATGTCAGCGCTGTACCCCGGCATTCCTGTAGATCAGGCGCCAGAAACGCGGCTGCCGGTCCATGTACATCCACTATGACGCGGTTGCTGGTATCCGGACATCCCTGCAGATTATATGCTATAAAACGGACCGTATCCTTACCGGGCTGCATATTTGTAAAACTGGCCTGTTCGAAGTTGTAGTTGTACCAATCAGCAGGAGTGCCATCAGAAGCATACCAGGCGTAGGAGTAACTATAGATAGACCTGTCCATGGCTGTTACACCTGCCACCATTGTTTCGTTGGTACACATAGTGGTCTTGTCCGATGTAATGGTAATGGGTGATGGCGCATATACATGAATGTTCAGCGAGTCTGTACTGGTACAGGTGCCATCTGTCACCGTCAGCCTGACCATGTACATGCCTGTTTTATCAAACTGATGTGTAACAGGACTGGTCTTCGTTGTATAGGAATTCTCTTTCCCATCGCCCCAGTTCCAGGTCCAGCTGTTAATCGTTCCTGTTGACTGCTCATCAAAAGTCATCACAGTACGGTTATTACAATCGACAGGCTGCATGGAAAATCGCGGAAAAGGATTGACGGCTGTGATGTAGGCCGGTTTAGTGATGGTCGTATTACATCCATAGTTAGAGACCGTCAATGTTACATCATAAGTACCTGGTGCCCGGTAGCTATGTACATCATTTTGCAGATAACCAGGACCGGAGTTATCACCAAAGTCCCATGCCCACTCATTCCCTACATCGGTCGTAGCATTGAAATGTACCCAGTTGTTACCACAGATCTGCGGCGCCTCCGGAGAAGAGAAGTCAGGCTTTGGTTTTCTGTAGATCCTGATCGCGTAATAAGAAGAGAGGTTCACTGATCCCTTACAACCATTCGCAGTTGTATAGGTCAGCGTTACCGGATAAGTGCCTTCATGATCATACGTATGTGAGGGTGTAGCTTCCGTCGATACCGGACTGCCATCACCAAAATTCCATTCAAAGCCGACGATGGAATCATTGGTACTGATATAGCTGCTGAATGCAGTAGACATGCCCTCGCATCCCTGTGCCACGCTGGTGTAGACGTAGACTTCCGGTTTTACTACATTGACATAGCGGTCAGTCACACTGGAACACCCTGCTGCATTGATCGCAGTGAGCCGTATATTGTAATACCCCAGACTATTATACACAACAGAAGGATGTTGCAGGGCAGACGACTGACCATTGCCAAAGTCCCATGTCCAGCTGGTAGCACCCTGCGATTTATCCGTCAGCTTAATAGTAGCAGGCACATCACAGATTGCCTGCTGGTCGGTGGTAAAATCAGCTACAGGTGAAGCTTTCACCACATAGTCCTTCGTTACAGTCTCCTGGCACTGCCCATAGTTAGCCGTCATGGTCACTTTCACAGTGCCTGCTCCTGCCGGCTGATAGGAAGCCGTGACGTCAGATCCGTAGATGTATCCCTTGTCTGTGCTCCAGGTGATACTACCTGCCAGCGGACTATTCATCGCATTGAAGATAGCCGTACTATTATCACAGCTGCTGGCGGGCACCTGAAAGTCTGATGTGAAGTTGGCTACATTGATCTCTTCCGATGTCTTAGTGGCCGTACAGCCTTTATCACTCGTTACTGTCAGCTTCACCTTATATACGCCTTTCGTAGCGTATGTATGCGTACCCGGATCAGCACCAGCGGCGTTACTGCCATCTCCGAAATCCCAGGCACAGGTGAGGTTACCCGGACCCGCAGCAGCATTGGTCACGGTGAGCACACCGGGCGCTGTACAAAGGAACTTGTCGGATATACTAAAATCAGCCGTGAGTGCAGCTGATACGTCGACTACATTACTGATCTGTTTTGATGCCGTACATCCGTTACTATTAGTAACGGTAAGTGTCACGGTGGGTGATAATGCATTATTATAAGTATGCACAGGACTATTACCGGATGCAGTCGTACCATCTCCGAAGTCCCAGCTCCAGGTACTGATCGTACCATTCACGGGATTGGATCTGTCTGTAAAGGTGACGTCAAAAGGGACACAGCCTTTTGCAGGACCGGCCGTAAAGTCAGGTACAGGTTTCTCCCATACGGTAACGGTCTTTACAGCAGTACTGGTATTGCCGGCAGCATTCTTTACAGTGAGTGTTACGTTGTAGTTACCTGGTGTGGTGTAGGATGCACTGGGACTTTGTTCTGTTGAGGTGAATCCGTTACCCAGGTCCCATTGCCAGGATACAGGGGTACCAGTAGAGTTATCGATAAATTTAGTGATCAGATTCTCGCAGTCGCTCGTCTTCGTTGGCGTAAAATCAGCTGTCAACTGCCCATGTGCAGCAACACACAGGAACAGCAACATCCAAAGTACAGCACAGCTGGTGGCAACACGACGTGTTACCTTGGCATTCAGGAACATAACTCTAGTTAGGCAATAGAAATAAGCAAAAGTACTAACTCACGTTGCTAATTGAGCCTCGTGTTTTGTTAACGCTTTGTGAACGCGGAAAGCCCTGCTGATGCGGCTTTTGGGGCATACTACTATTTAAAGGGTATATAAGATCACCCGTTTACCTAAGCTGTCGTTGGCCTCAGCAGCCTGTCTACACTACTGATACGAGTATATATACTACTCAATAAACACGATAACACTTCATTCAATGTGAAAAATTATTAATATTTGTACTGACATAATATTGTAGCGATCCTGTATCCCATTCTCAATAACAATTAAAAGTTCAATATACCTATGAATGTGAAAAACACACTTATTAAAATAGCCATCTGTATCGTACTGACATGGGCTGGCTGGCAGCTGACAGACAAGGGAATGTCAGGCGCATCAAAGGAAGAAAGATTAAAATACGAGCAACTGTGTAAACGCTCAGTGAAGACAATAGGTAAGATAGATGAGCAGTATGAGCAGACCAACATCAAACTCATAAAAGGCTCCAAAGGCGCTGACATTTATACCTTCAACTACGTATATACGGTAGATAATACGGACTATAAAGGCCATTTTACAATTAATCACCTGCCCGCAAAATGGGAAACCGATGTTTGGTATGATCCCACAAACCCTTCCCTGCATGCAGAAAGTGAACCCTGTGAACGCATGGAATGGTATAAAAAACGTGATTATCCCTCCTGGTGGGCATGGATTGGCATACCGTTACTGCTGATAGGCGCAGGTACTTTATACAGTACGTTGAAAAGCCTGCTGAAGTCTTTACTGGCTCCTAAGCCCAGACAATAGACAAGCAGCTGCTGGCTATATACTGGTCAGCTGATATCGGTATAACTACTATGATGTACAACCGGAGTGACACCACTCCGGTTGTGTCGTTTACCAGCGGCTCGTTTCAGTTGCTGTCGGGCCTCGGTGTTACTGCGGATATCGCTATCTGCTGTATGGAAACGGCATCTTCCCGACCACAGGAACAAACAGAAAATTAAAAGAACGTTGTGTATATTAGCGACTGCGGTCTGTTATACATAAAAGATACCTTGTACTATGTAAACCCATCACCCGCATCAGTTTTATAAATACCAACGAATGAAAAAACTCATTAACACCTTAGCTGGTCTGTCTTTACTGCTCACTGCACTGCAGACTAGTACATCCTGTGCACAGACTACCGCAACGGCCCCGGCCAATACTTATCAGAACCCGCTGCAGGTCGCTTTCGGAGATCCGTATGTGCTGCATGTCAAAGGTGATAAATACTACATGTATGGTACCGGTGGTACCGCCAGCAAAGGTTATGGCGCTTATTCCTCTGCTGATCTGGTGCACTGGAAAAACGAAGGGCAGGTCTATTTTGCCAGTAATACCAACGGATGGAGTGATTCTACTGCAGCGTGGGACGGCGCCTACTGGGCACCTGAAGTCTATGAAAGGAACGGGAAGTTTTACATGTTCTATAGTGCGCAATGGAAGGAGAATCCTGCTAAGGATGAAGAGAACTTCCGCATTGGCGTTGCCGTAGCTGACAAGCCCACCGGCCCGTTCATTGATCTGTATAAACGCCCGGTATTCGATCCGGGGTATCCGGTTATTGACGCCAATGTCCTTTTCGATGATAATGGTAAAGCCTACCTGTATTACTCCCGTTGTTGCTATAAACATCCGGTACAGAGCGAAGTGGCGGAATGGGCAAAGAAGCAGGGCTGGTTCCAGGAAGTAGAAGAAAGCTGGGTGTATGGTGTGGAGTTAAAACCTGATTTCAGCGGTGTGATAGGTGAACCTGTATTGCTACTGCGTCCGCCAGTTAAAATGAGTGATAAACAGGCTGCCTGGGAAAGCCGCTCTGTTACCTCCCGAGAAGTGAACCGCAGATGGACAGAAGGTTCCGTGGCATTTAAGAAGGACAATACCTATTACATGATGTATTCTGCCAACTATTTCGGCGGAAAAAACTACGCCGTTGGGTATGCTACTGCAAAGAGCCCGTTAGGCCCCTTCAAAAAGGCCGCTAATAATCCGGTATTGCAGAAGAACGTAGAGAAAGGTGGTGTCGTAACTGGCACGGGACACAATAGTATCACCTATTCTCCGGACGGGAAAGAAATGTTCTGTGTATATCACGGAAGGACGTCCTCCACAGGAGACCAGCGTGTGGTGTTCATTGACAGAATGAAGATCACCGACAAAGGCACGTTGGTGGTGCAAGGTCCGACGACAACGCCGCAGCCGTTACCGGCAAGATAACAATCAGGAACTGGCAATACTGAACCATGCAAGCTCAGTCCGGTTCGCTCCACTTTTAATTCTCTTTAATAAGTACAATACCTGAAGACCTGATGCTTTAACAAGCATCAGGTCTTCATATTTTCCCGTCACTTCAACGTCGTTTATATATCACTTCAATATCCTATTGATATATACATGATAACTAAATACCGTATTAATACTCATTTACATTGACTACCTGATGAATTTCAAGTACCTTCGTTATCATAACCTCAAAATTGACTATTATGGCAATTGTTAAAGACAATATCCTCCTGCAGCTTGTGCGGGGCAGCATCGGCAGACAAATCACCATCTACGAAAGGAATGGGCAGATCATTATGGCGAAGAAACGCCGCCCGTCCAATAAAAAACCAACACAAAAACAACTGGAAGCCAGGCACAAAATGCGCATAGCAGCGGATCTGGCCAGGGATATGATGAATGATCCCGAGATCAAGGCCTATTACGCCTCACTGGCTGGACCAGGCCAGAATGCCTATAATATGGCGGTAAAAGACGCGTATCGCTCTCCCGAAGTACAGCAGATCCGGTTAGAAGATACAGACGTGATAGTAACTGCAAAGGACGAATTCCGCGTAGCGGCAGTGACGGTACAGGTGATCGATGCGGATGGAGTAATCAAAGAGAAAGGCCCGGCAGTTTTAGGCCGTAATGGTGTAGACTGGTACTATAAAGCCGCCGCCCTGCCTGTTGGTGGCCGCATCATTGCGCTGGCAACTGATCTGCCAGGGAAGGAAACCCTGAAGGAATTACTATTGACCTGAGATAATACGACGATTCAGACCACTCCCCGGACCTATACATCCTCCCACACATCAGGGAGCAGCTGCACATGTCCGGAGAGGCCGAACCTTCCTGTATTTATATGATTGAAAACATGCGTCCGGTGTAACTGCTACACGTCGGAGCGGGACAGTACTTTTTCATAAGCTCTCCTGGGGGCGCCTTTCAGATATACTTCCCCGCAATAGGTATAGCCACACCTGTCAAATATCTTCATCATGGCAATATTATCGAAATTCGTATCTACCTTGACACTGTATACCTGGTTACGAACGCTGTAGTCTTCGATGAATGCCATCATCCTGCCGGACAAGCCTTTTCCGAGATGATGCTGTGACACCGCGATCCTGTGTACAACAACAAAATCTTCATTCGTCAGCCATTTGCCCTCAATATTCGCATATGCAGGTTCATCATTGATCAATACTGCCGCATACCCCACAATAACACCGTCATCAGTCAGCACAAAACCAACGCCTGCCTCAATGTCTTCGCGGACAACATCCGGATTAGGGTAACCATTCTGCCATTGCTGACTGCCATCTTCCCGTCTGCGTATAATAGCCTGTTGCAGGATTTCCCAAACCTGGTCCTGTTCTGTCATGAGTGCTTGTCTAAACGCGTATCCCATTTTTATTAGTCTGTTTAATGATAATACAACACAATATTATATTGATAAAGGCTAACGCGCAAAAAACATACAGGAACACCTGTACGCTGTATTGCTGAATTAACCAGCCCGTGATAAATGGCGTCAATGCCTGCGCTATCAGGGGCAAACGTCCCAGCCTGGCAATGATGAGCGCATAGTTATCCCGTCCAAAGATCTCCAGCGGTAAAGTCCCGCGCAGAATAGACCGCATCCCATTACCCATGCCGAGTATGATCACACCACATACCGCCACCTGTGGTATTGTTGACAACAACAGCATACCCGCCAGTATCGCCATCGCTGCCACTACTGCTGTATGCAGCGATGACCTGGAGGGTAACAGCAGATCCAGTATCCTGACACCCGCCTGACTGGGCCCCAGAAAGGCGGCTGTCCTTATCACAGCCGTCATCGCCATTTTTTTATCCGCCAGAATATCTATAAGATGAATGATAATGCCGGTAGCCGCCACTGCGCCGATGGTAAAACTGATCAGCAGTAAATAAAAGAGACTGCCATCAGGAGCCGTTTGCTGAGGCACATTTTGCTGCAGGGAGACCACTGGTTGCTCCCGGCGTTCTGCTGGCTGATGAAATACAGATCTATAAAGCGGCAGTATTGTCAGCAGCAGCATACCCGCGTAGATAAAACAGACAGTACGCCAGTGAAAGTGCTCCAGTAACAACGATAGAAGGTACCAGGAGATGGAGGGTGCGAGTGACGCGATCAGTGTCACCTGGACGATGACCTTGCCTGTACCGGTTCCGTACTTCCTGCCCAGCGAAGCAAACAGTGCATCATATAGCCCCATCGCCATGGCAATGCCGATGATGGTCCAGGCCAGGAGGTAGACCACAAAATGCTGTGCAAGGCCCAGTAAGAGCAGTCCCGCCGCCATCACCACACCGGCATATTGTAAGACGTAGTTATGATCATATCTGTCTATGATACGTCCTATTGCAGGCAGTACCAGTCCGGAGATCAGCAGCGCCAGGGACAAGGCGCTGTACACCATCTGATGAGACCATCCCGTATCCTGCATGACGGGTGCCGAGAGCACGGACAGGAGAAAGTAAGACCCACCCCATAAAAGGATCTGTGCGAGCCCCATGGCGGCAAGATCAGCATAGGACGACTTTACTATTTCCGCAGGTATAACTGTATGCTTCATATTTACTGCTGCAAAGTTTGGGGAATTCCCTACATTGGCAAAACGTTATTTTCCGATGCAGTCCATCGGTAAAACCGATTCTCTATGGAGCTGAGACAACTGAGATATTTCCTGAAAGCGGCTGAACTGCTGAACTTTACGGAGGCGGCCCGTCATCTGCATATTAGTCAGAGTACATTATCAGAACAGGTGAAGCAACTGGAGGAAGAATTAGGCATGCCGCTGTTCAACCGGATAGGCAACAGGATCGTGCTGACTGAAGCGGGAATACTATTCTCCGATTACGCCTCTCAGAGTATCAAAAAAGCGAGCGATGGTATGATGCTGATCCAGGACCTGAACGATCTCAATACGGGAACGATCTTTATCGGCGTCAGTTACGGTTTGCGGAACATTTTCACACAGGCACTGATCCGGTTCACCAACCAGTATCCCAACATCAGCATACGGATCGTCTATGGCGTGTCGGACAGCCTGATAGACATGCTGGAGCGGTTTGAACTGGACCTTCTGCTTATCTTTAAGGACTTCAGCTTACCGGCTCATTTTACATCGGAGGAACTTTTCAGTTCACCGATGACACTCATCACTTCCGCCAGATCCACCCTGTCCCGCAGAACGGCGGTTACATTACGGGAGATCGCGCAACTGCCACTGGTACTGGCCACACAGGGATATAATACGAAACATTTTGTCGGTAAGATGTTCAGCAGCAAGGGACTGGACCCTGAGTTCACCATCGAGGTCAATGACATTCCGACGATGCTGGACCTGGTGAAAACAGGCAAATACCATACGATACATATCCAGCCTGTTGTATCAGGAGCGGGCTTTGCGACGATACCTATCAAGGATAAGAATGTCATCCGGACAGCGACGATCATCTCTCTGAAGGATGCATATGAAAAGAGCGCAATCAGGCAATTACGTATGCTGCTGAAAGAAGTGAAGGTCTGACATTTCCCCTCACCATCTGCAAAAGAAAACTATCTTTGCGCCCGATTGAGCATTACTACAAATTTCTAAACCGAACCGACTATGAGGAAGTTACTGCTGCTGCTTGCGTTCGCGCCTTTTGCCACACTGTCCGCACAAAGCAAACGTGCTATTAAACACAATCAGCCGTTGTCAGCGTCTTACCTGGCCATCAAAGATGCGCTGGTAGCGAATGATTCCATTGCGACAAAGAAAGCGGCGATCACCATGACCGAGGCACTGCAAAAGTTCAGACCAGCGGGTATGCCGGCTGATTCGCAGAAAGTATTCAATGAGACCAAAGCCAGACTGCTGGCAGATGCGACCAGCATGGCGGGTACACAGAACGTGAACAAACAAAGAAAATATTTCAGCACTTTCTCCCAGCGCTTCTGGCAGCTGACGGGTATTATCCCGATGTCCAATGCGACCCTGTACTATCAGCAATGTCCGATGACAGGTGTTACCTGGGTAAGTGATCAGGAAGAGATCAAAAATCCTTATTATCCTAAGAACATGCTGACCTGCGGTAAAGTGATCGCAGCACATCCAGCTGCGTTATAAAAAGGCGGGTGAATGATCAGCAGGAAACGACTGTATGAAAACGCCGGAGGTAGGACACTCCGGCGTTTTTATTTGTTACAGGGTCAAAGATGACAGATCAGCCATTATTTTGATGTAAAAGACTTTGCCGGATCAGCCAACCGCCGCCTTCAGGGTGCTGTAGCCCGCGCTGGTGGACGCGATAACCCGGGTGATCAGTATGGTCAGCATAAAATACCGGCACCGGGGGCGATCCTGCAGGCAAAGGTCGTGAGCCGCCCACACCAGGCCATAACAAACATAATCTTTCCCGGGGGTATACAATTTCAACCGGATTTTTCTTATCTTATCTTCTGCCAAAAACTTACCCCCATGAATCCTTGCTATATTCTTACCTATTCCCTTACCGGCGAATGCGCCGTGAATATAAACAACGTAGAACGGATCGCTCCTGAATCACAGGGTGAAATTCCTGCAGGCCGTTGCCGGCTTCATTTCAGGGATGGTTCTGAGCTACTGCTCGATGAATCCTGTGAGATCTACCGTGAGAAAGCAGCACTTTGTAGTCCAAGCAGGCCGAAGGACATCATCATTTACGGCTGACCCGGCCAATGCTCCCTGCTACGCCACCCGCAGGATCTTGTCCATCTTCCTGCCTTTCGACAGTTCATCCACCAGCTTATCCAGGTACCGGGTTTGCCTGGTGAGGGTATTGTCTATTTCTTCTATGCGGTAACCGCAGATCATACCGGTAATAAGGTGCGCATTTGGATGCAGGGTAGCACGCTGGAAGAAGGTCTCAAAGGTCACCTTCTCATCAATCAGCTCCTGCAGCTTTTGCCGGTCGAAGCCTGTTAACCACTCAATGACCTGGTCTAATTCTTCCTTTGTGCGCCCCTTCTTTTCCACCTTGGCGACGTACATCGGGTAAACGGAGGCGAAGGTCATTTTTGCGATCCGCTGGTTGTGTGTGTCAGTAGTATTCATACCTGGTATTTTAGTTTCCGGTAATTGTATAAAAGCTGCTGCCGTCTTGGGTATCTCTCCTGGTATGCCTTATTTTATCTATTTCGGCAGAAGTGGTAACTTTGCGCCCTAAATAAAGCAAAAAACTTGGGAGAAAATAGTGAAGGTAAGGTATCTTATTTTTTGGACAGCTCGATAGCGCAGATCGCACTACCCGAGCGGTTTACGTTTCCATTCTATTATGAGCCGCATCCTTTAACACGCCTGGCGGCTGCTGAACTGCAACATTATCTGGAGACACAAACAGACCTGGAGCACAACTTCGGACTGGATGCCAGCCAGGACGGCAGTGCCATCGGGAAAATGTTTGGCGTGCTCGTCATACAGGATCAGGCGGGAAAGCTGGGCTATCTATCCGCCTTCTCCGGTAAACTCGCCGGTACGAATGACCATCCAAAATTTGTGCCGCCGGTATTTGATATGCTGGTGGAAGACAGCTTCTTCCTGAAAGGCGTAGAGATCATCAATACCATCAATGCCCAGGTGACCGCACTTACAGCGGATGAGGGCTATCAGCGCCTCCACCGGGATATAGCACAGGCCACCACTACCTCCCAACAGGAAATAGCGGCGTTCCGGCAACAGGTGAAAGATAATAAAGCCAGCAGGAAGAGCCTGCGGGATCAGCTGAGAGCAAGCCTGAATGAGCAGGAATATGCTGCTGCAGAAGCAGACCTGGTGAAACAGAGCCTGTATGATAAGCATCTGCTGAAAACCCTGACAGACAAATGGGAACAACACCTCGAAGGGCTGCACTCAAAACTGGCACAGGCAGAGGCAGACATTGATGCGCTGAAAAATGAACGTAAAGAAAGATCGGCAGCCCTGCAACAGCAGTTGTTCGATCAATATGTCTTCCTGAACAAAGATGGTAAAAGCAAGAGCCTGCAGGAGATCTTCCGTCTGACACCCTTTGGCAAACCACCCTCCGCTGCAGGCGAATGTGCCATGCCCAAGCTCCTGCAATACGCATTTGCCAACGGCTACAAACCGATCGCTACCGGGGAATTCTGGTGGGGTGCTGCTCCTAAATCGGAGATCAGGCAACATAAACATTTCTATCCGGCCTGTACGGGCAAGTGTAAGCCGATCCTGGAGCACATGCTTGAAGGCATACCGGTGGATGATAATCCGCTGCTGGCAGCACCGGAAAGCGACAATACACTCAATATCCTGTTTGAGGATGCCAGCTTCGTCGTCGTCAATAAACCATCCGGATTACGGTCCGTGCCCGGTGTGAATGTCCAGGACTCTGTATATACGAGGTTAAAGCACCTGTTGGGAGATGCAGAACCGTTTATCGTTCACCGGCTGGACATGGATACTTCCGGTCTGCTGGTAGTGGCGAAAACGCCGGAAGCACATAGGCACATCCAGCGGCAGTTTCTGAAACGTACGGTCAGTAAGCGTTATACAGCGCTCCTGTCTAAAGTGATTGAGGATTCAGAAGGTGAGATCGATCTGCCACTGGCAGCGGATCTGTTCAACCGGCCCAGGCAGATCGTTTGTTTTACGACAGGTAAAAAAAGCGTGACGAAGTGGAAAGTGGTAGCACGGTATGAAGCGATGACGAAGATTGATTTCTGGCCACTGACAGGAAGGACGCATCAGTTGCGGATGCATTCCGCACATGAGTCAGGGCTGAATGCACCAATCGTGGGGGATGATCTGTATGGCACAGCGGCAGAGCGTATGTACCTGCATGCTGCGTATATTGAGTTTATACATCCGGTGAGCAGGGAGAAGGTCAGCTTTGAGGCGCCGGTAGCGTTTTAACAGGAGATCAGGATGCACAGCAATAACACACTATTCATATCTATTATCGCAGTTAAAAATCAGCAGTATGCCCTGGAATCCCGAAGTATATAACCAGTTTAAAGAGAAGAGATATGCGCCATTTTATGATCTGATCGGTCATATTCATTCGAAGCCAGGTATGCGGATGATCGATCTCGGATGTGGCACAGGAGAGCTGACAAAAGTGCTGGCCGACAGGTTTCCCGGCAGCCAGGTGACCGGTATCGATTCCTCTGCCGAGATGCTGGCAAAAGTGCCGCAGCAGGAGAACATTGACTTTATTCAGCGGTCAGTGGAAGCACAACTGACCTTACCGGATAAGTGGGATGCGATTGTTGCAAATGCTTCCTTACAATGGGTGGACGATCACGCCAGGCTGTTCCCTGATCTGATATCGAAATTACTTCCTGATGGCCAGCTGGCCGTGCAGATGCCATCACAGAAAGAGAATGTACTGAATCAGTTGCTTTACAAACTGGTACACGAGCAACCGTTCTTTGAAGTACTGAAAAACGCCATACACCATCCACCAGTACTATCGCTGGATGACTATACGACACTATTGATTAACAATGGAGCGAAGGATGTAGTGGTATATCAGAAAGTCTATCCGATCATTGCCGCATCTATTGACACTTTATATGATTTCATTTCCGGTTCAGCGCTGGTACCTTATATGGAGCAACTGGAAGCGCCGCTGCAAGCTGTATTCGTGAGCGTGTTCAGGGACAGGATAGCCCAGTATTACACCTCCTCTCCCATGGTATATGCTTTCAAACGCATCTTTTTAATAGCCCGTTTCTAAGAGAACGGCCAGTACCGGGTAGGTACTGGCCGTTTAATATTACAGGCAATACGTATTTTTATTGCTTGATGACCTTTGTCTTACTCACTTCTTTCACTCCGTTCTTCACTCTGAGGATATAGACACCTGCAGGTAATGCAGAGATATCCAGCTGCGCATTCACCGGATTTAGTTCGCGACGCAATACTACGCGGCCGTTCACATCAAAGATACTTACCTCAGACCTGCCTTTGAAACCTGTCAGGTTCACGTTCACAAAGTTGTTAGCAGGATTCGGGAATACCGCTACTTTCGGCACATCGCTGGTAACCATATCAGTACTACGGCTGGCAGTACCTAACTGCACGCGTAACGTATAGCAGGAGCTTGCATTATTAGCACCACTGTATCCGAATACCTGTACATAGTAAGTACCAGGCGTCACGCTTCTGCTGATCGTTTCACTGCTGGTACCACCTGCCTGAGAAATGTTCAGCTGTGTACCTGCACTGTTGAGGAGTCTCAGGTCATAGTCAGCCGGCAGGGTACCTAACGTAATGGTAATGGTACCCGTTGTGGTGATCACGAACTTATAATGATCAATGTCGCCGGTCGGACTGATAAGACCTGTTACATCGGTATTGAACGGAATAGTGGCAGCACCTGCTATTGTACCATTGGTAGATGTATCCAATGTGTTCGCACATGTTGGCGGAGTTGCCGTAGTGAATTGTGCGGCAGCATAGGCACCATTACCATCTGCGCAGCGGGTCCGCACCCTCCAGTCGTATACAGTAGAGGATGTCAGTCCGCTTAGTCCAGCTGAAGTAGCAGTCGTTGCAGACGCGACACTGATCCAGGTAGCAGATGCAGCAGGTTTATAGTCTACATCATAGCTCACGGCGCCACTTACAGCCGTCCAGCTGATGGTGGCAGCAGTAGTGGTGATCGCAGAACTGGTCAGACCAGTCGGCGCACCACAGGTCGTGCTGGCGGTGGTAGTGAACTGGGCAACAGAGTAAGAGCTGCTATCGCTGGTACAACGCGTCCGTACCCTGTAGTCATAGGTCGTACCAGCGGCCAGACCTGTTAAGCCAACAGCAGTACCCGTTGTTCCTGAGATGGCGTTGATCCAGGTAGCAGATGTAGTTGCCTTATAGTCCACATCATAAGATACCGCGCCACTTACAGCAGCCCATTTCACCACAGCAGATGTTGCGGTGACAGCGGAATCAGACAAAGCGGAAGGAGACACACAGGAGGAGCCGGATACGATAGTGAAGTTCGTATTGGAGATATCAAAGAAGATATTGCCTACTGCTTCTACCTTTATTCTGGCGGTGGTAGTTGCTGTATTAGGAATAATGACACTTTCGCTACCATCATTCGGTGTGCTGGCCACGAGCGTGTTGAATGTATTACCACCATCTGTAGAGAGCGATATTTTTACATTAGCCGTGCTAACTGGTGAAGCAGTGGTATTTGCTACATTCCAGGTGATGGTCTGAGCGGAGTTACCAGCCCATGAGACAGCGGTATTGGGAGCCGTTACTGAAAACGGACCGGACGCGTTGCTGACAGTCACCGTCATCTCTGCGAAGTTGGTCTGCCCGATCGTTACCGGCGCTGTAGAGCTGTAGGGTGCATTGTCCCTGACCGTTAACCGGAAGCGTAACGTTCTTGCCACCGAGCTCAGTGCTTCCGTGTTGGCACCCGCGTCACCACCTGTCAGCGGACCGGATACCAGTCCGCCGGCGAGGATAGTGGCCAGTTTAGGGAAATATCTCGTCGGGGAAGTCGTAGCAGGCAATGTCAGCCAGTTAGGACCTGTTGCTTTAGTAGGACTGGCCACGCTACTTGCACCTGTCTGGGAGGAAGAAGCGTTGTCGTATTGCTCCCAGCAGTAGGTCAGGACATCGCCGGGATTAGCGTCCGTCGCTGAACCCGTCAGGGCAAACGGCGTGCTGACAGGGATGGTATAGTTACCACCAGCGCTTACGACAGGCGTAGCGTTATTGCCACTGATGCTGGTCGTTACCGGGCAGGATTTAGTAGCGAGGTTACTCTGGATCTGCGCGATGGAGGCCGCATGAAAGATATCAATAGAGTGATTGGCCATATCCTGGCTGGTGATACCAGCATAGCCCATGATGGTGATACCGGAACCAGGTTCCACGTTAACGCCGGTACCTTCATTGCTCATAGAGAATGTATGGTTAGCGCCCAACTGGTGTCCTACTTCATGCACCACATAGTCGATATCAAAGTTATCGCCCTGCGGGATGTTATCCGCAGGAGAAGTAAAACCACTTCCTTTTGAGTTATCGACACAGATACAACCGATACAGCCAGCGTTACCGCC
Source organism: Chitinophaga agri (assembly GCF_010093065.1). Lineage (NCBI taxonomy): Bacteria > Pseudomonadati > Bacteroidota > Chitinophagia > Chitinophagales > Chitinophagaceae > Chitinophaga > Chitinophaga agri. The sequence continues at coordinate 1,635,172 of NZ_CP048113.1, forward strand.
ACCACCGGATGCACCGAACAGGTGACCGATGTCATAGTTAGCCGCACCTATTACGGAGTTCAGCGTATTCTGTAACTCGCTGTTCCAGGCGCCACCAGCACCGGAACTGGCATTTGAATAGGGGTCTGTGCTAGCCACATAATAGAATACACTGGTCGTATTGGACACCAGGTTCAGATGGATGGCCAGGTCTCTTTCATAGACACCGTTACAACGGGTCAGGGTTGCATTGACAGCAGCCAGCACCAACCCTACCTGCGACGCACTGGTCGCACCAAAGTAATTGGAGTATTCAGCCGTTACTGACTGTGCCAGTCGCAGTGTTTTGGCATCGCCGGTTGACCGGGCAGCCACGTTGGGTACCTGGCGGCTGATGTCAGTGGCCAGCCGTTCTTCAGGTGTAGAACATTTCCAGGGCAGGGAGTTCGGTCTTTTTTTGAACACCGTGTACACCGTATGATCGGCGGAATAAGGTTCTATGAACTCATTTTCCTTACCCGTACGGAAGACCATCGTCTGAATACCCTGTGGGGACACGCTTAGTTTTAAGGTAGCGTATTTATCAGTGATCCCCTTACCAGAAAAGGATCTTATTTCCGGAAACCGTGCCTGCAGGGCGGGTTCGAAGTTAGATGCCTCTGTGATCTCGAACTGTTCGATCTGTCCGTCGGCGTTGGGCAGGGAAATAACAGTAGTACGCGTGGCAGCATTACCAACAGTTTTAAATGCCTGCGCCCTGAAAGGAGCAATGTTCAGATCGAATAATTTAAATTCAGCCGGAAAGGCGAGGCGGGATACGGCTTTATCCGGAATGATCCTGGCGCCGTCTGTGTGGGGTCTCCAGTAGTCCTGAGCAGACAATACAGTACTGCACAACAATGCTACTGCCATGAGTAGAAGTGATCTCATTTGCTGTTAGGGTTTAATGATGAAGAATAGTAGTTATCATAAATGTAGCAGAACTCGCTGCGGCGGTAAATGTATCCGCACACGATCATTGATAACCTATAAAATGGACAATACTTCCGGAAGGCCCTTTGATTATGTACAGATAGTTTATTTATTTTCCCTTTTTTAAAAGATGCAAAGGATTAAATGGATTTCCTTTGATCTTCAACCAAAATTCCACCGTTCATCAAAATGGCCTGCTTCTACGTACGTTCCACGCTGTATCTGACAGTTATTTACTGCTGCTGCTTTCTGACATGCCTGCAGGCACAACGGCCTGCGCATATTGACCACAACACTGCCGAGTATATATTTACCTATGATGAGATCCACTGGCTGGAAGACAGCGCTGGCACGATAAGTTTCAGTGAGGTCAGGGCCAGGGATGCCACCGGCGCATTTCAGCCTAATCCGTATTACTATCCGAAGAATTTTAACACCCGGTCAGCGTACTGGTTCAAGGTGCGGCTAACTGTTTCGGGTCCTGCGGTAAAAAATCAGCGCCTGATCGAATTTTATGACCAGACCATCAATGACATCACGCTCTATCTGCCTGCTGTCAATGGCGTTTATACGGCTGCACATGCCGGGGCAGGTCAACCCTTTGCAGCGCGGCTTTACCGGCATAAGAACTTTGAGTTCCTGATACCTGAGCTGTCGGCCGGTACTTATGTATACTATGTCAGGATCAAATCTTTGAATGAGATCAACTTCATCATGGTATACAGGTCGGTGGAGCGGTTCATTAACTATGCACTGGTAGAATATATCACTTATGGGTTGTTCTATGGTATGATACTGGTTTTCTGTTTATACAATCTGCTGATGCTGCTGGCCACCAGGCTCAGTCATTATCTTTATTATGTGTTGTATATCGTGAGCGTCGGGGTGTATGAAATGAGTACAGACGGCATTGCGTTTCAGTTCATATGGCCGGGTGCCCCGGCACTGAATGAATATATGTACGGTATTTCGCTGTATTGTATGAGTATGTTCGCACTCATTTTTGCCAGAACGCTGCTAAGGGTAAAAAGACAGAGCCCCGCGCTGTATCGGCTGCTCAACTGGATCATCATTATACGGACACTTTATTTCGCGGTTTGCCTGTTGCTCCGCAAAGAATGGTTTATCTATAAATTCCTGGATCTCATTCCGCTATTTGCGGCGTTCTGCTCTGGTTTCATCATCTGGTACAAAGGCTTTAAGCCGGCGCGCTTCTTTGTACTGGGCAATGCATTCCTCTTCATTGGGGCTATTGTAAAACTGATCACAGTATTAGGCTTTGTGAAAGGGGTATCAGGAGTGGTGGGACACTACAGTATGGTCTTCGGCTTTGTCCTGGAAATGGTGCTGTTCTCCTTTTCCATCGGCGATCAGGTCAGGCTTTTCAGGAAGGAGAAAAAGCAGGCCCAGGATGACGCCTTCTTTCATATGCAGCACAACCTGAAGTTGCAGGCATCCGTCAATCAGCAGCTGGAAGAGCAGGTAGCCGCCCGTACCAGGCAGCTGGAGATCCAGTCCAGGGAGATACAGGAACAGGCGCAGGAGATCGCGCGTATGAACAGGTTACTGGAAAAAGATAATGCGGCACTGAAAACAAATATCGAAAAGATCACGGATGCGCGGATCACGTCTGCGGAGCTGACATTCGAAGAGTTCAGCCAGAAGTACCCTGATCAGGAAAAATGTTACCAGTTCCTGGCCGATCTGAAATGGAGTGATGGATTTGCCTGCAGGAAATGTGGCTATACCAATTACAGCAAGGGACGTAAGCCTTTCAGCCGGCGGTGCAACAAGTGTGCGTATGAGGAGTCACCGATGCATGACACGATCTTTGAAAATAACCGGATCCCGATCAATAAGGCATTCTACATCGTCTATCTGGTATTTACGACCAAAGGGCACATCTCTTCTTATCAGATCGCGGAGAAAACAGGTATGCGCCAGGGTACCTGCTGGGCATATGCCACCCGGGTCAAAAATCTGCTGGAGATGGAGGGCGTGGTTGCTAAAAGGAATAAAAAGGCAAGCTGGACGGACCTGATCAGGAAGACATGACAAACGTGGTGAGTCTGTCCGTATCAAAACCGGATAACAGTACCCATCGTCACGCTGGCTGCACTGGAGAATGCACCATTAAACTGTGTGGTCTGTACAGTTCCCGATTCAAGGAACAATTTGTCCGTGCCGTTCCCTGTTTCAGCCCGGCGATATACTCCTGATACAAACACTGACAAATAGCCTTTAAGCCGGAAAACAGCCCCTAAAGCCGCCTTTACATCGAATCCGCTGGCCTGTTGCTGAAAACTGACCGGATGCTGAAAAGCAGCGATCAGGTTCCAGTCAGCCAGTGCGGTGTAGCGCATCTGGCTATACAGCACCTCCACTGTTATGTCCAGCCAGGAGGTGACCTGATATCGGCCTGCAATGCCTCCGGTCATCCCTTTCCAGCGGGTATCGTAGGTACAGCGGAGATTTTTCTGTCCGGGAACATAAGCCGCATGATCGAGCAGGAACAGTGCCTCCCTGTTCTCCGCATATCCGGCCGATACAGTCATACGCATACGCCTGCGTTGCAGAAAATGGTAGCCTGCATACAGGCGGAAGGCGGATAAATTGCCGGCATCACTATCCAGCTGCGCGTGGTAGGTAGGCAGGCGACGATCATCGTCCGCATAATCAGTATCCGTAGCCGTACCTGTTGTGATAAAGCATTTTGATCCCTCTGCTCCGATGAATAATTCGCCGCTGAGCGGCAGCCGTACCGTAGCAGTAACCAGGGGGCCACTCACTGCCCGCCATTTTAGTTCGGAGAGAATATCGGGTGATTGTCCGCTGCCTGCACCGGCTATTGACCATCGCAGATCAGCCGTCTGATAACCACCTGCAGCCTCCACTTCCAGTAGCGGAGTCCGGCGCTGTGCATGGACGATGCCGCAACAGCAAAGTAGTAAGCCTTTGAGTAGTATAAATTTCATATCATAAGAGGTAGTTTACCCACCCGGCAGGGAGCCGGCGGTGGGTAAACAGGTTGTAATGGACCGGATCACTGATTAACACCAAATGCTTCCCAGCCGGATATGGATGGGCGATTACACGTCATTGCCTGCGTTCCGTTCTCAGAGCTGATATAGAGGCCGTTGCTTCCTCTCAGCGAGATCTTGCCGTCCGCATTCACGACCCAGTCAAACTTTTCCCAGTCACCGACAGTCAGCCGGTTACAGGTGATGGCCTGTGTGCCATTCTCGGACGATACATATTTGGACTGAGAGCGCAGTGCGATCTTACCACCACCGGCATCTTCGACAGTAAAGGTTTCCCATCCTGATGCAGTTGGGCGGTTACAGTTCATGGGCTGTGTACCGTTCTCACTGCTCACGTATTGGTTGTTAAACCCTTTCAGGGTGATGTTTTGCCCGATAGGCGCTGTAGTCGTGGTAGCACCAGACCATTTGAAAGTAGCCGCCGTTCCGCCGGGTAACGTGTAGTTAAATGACTGGCTGCCCCATTTTACTTTAAAAGAGACATTGGAAGAGCTGTTGTTAAAGGCCAGCAATACCTTTGAGCCATCACTGTTCCTGAATGCGGTGGTCTGGATGTTCCCCGCACTATTGGAGGAGATACGAACAGCGCCGGGCTGTACAAATTTGGAGACATGTGCGATGATGTAGTACCCTACCCTTCTGGTAATGGTAGTACCGTCGATCGTTACCGCACCCATTGACACGGTACTGCCACCTGGTGTATGCGGGCCACCCTGGGAATCACTGACCAGGTTCCATTCCAGTACAGTCCTGGCCCAGTTGTTTATAGAGCCGATCACTACGTTCTGGATATGCCAGGCCAGGTCGCCGGAAAAGCTACCGTTTTTATCGGTGTATTGTTCTGTAAAGTAGACATTCTTATTGGTCGCATTTTTTACCGTGGTCATAGCAGCGATACTGCCCCCATACAGGTGAAATGCGGAGCCGTCCACATAGGAACTGTTATTAGCTACATATATCGGGAACTCGGTGTTATCGCAGTTATGGTCATAACAGATGATCTTACAATTGAACCCAGCGCCTCTTAATTTCGGACCGATATAGTCATTGATCAATCCCAGCTGGTTTTCCTTGGTAAGCGTCATGCTGGGCTCATTATGCGGGTTTAATGGTTCATTCTGAGGAGTTATGCCCCATATCTCGATACCCTGTGCCCTCATGGCGTTCATATAATCGAGCCAGTATTGGCCATAGCTTTCGTAGTTTTCAGCTTTCAGGGTCCCTCCTATAAATGAGCCATTGGTTTTCATCCATCTGGGCGCCGTCCATGGCGTAGCCAGTACTTTGATCGCCGGATTGATGGCCAGGATCTTTTTCAGTATGGGAATGGTGTATGTGAGGTCCGGGCCGGATAAGCTGAATGCCGCACCATCACGATAGGTGTAGGAATAGTCACTCAGGTCGGTGGCGCCTACGCCTATGCGGACTACTGAAATACCTATACCACTGGAGGGGCTGAAGAGTTCATTTAACAATGCACTTTGGGCCGTTGCGGATAGATTGCTGATTAATTTAGCACTCCCCTGGGTGAGCGTATACCCGAACCCGTCGATCGTCTGGTAGGTAGTGCCTTCATTTACAGTGATCGTTGTAGCAGCCGTTCCTGCATCCGGACCGAATGTGACATTACCTTGCTGTTGCAGCAGCTGGCTTTGGCTGCCGGTAGTTGTCCAGATGCTGACAGATTCGTTGGCCCGGGCCGTTGTACCCGTGTGCTCAGCCTTATCAGACTCATAAATGTTCTTTTTACATGCATACAATGCAATACATAGCATGCCCACAGCGGCAAGCCGGAGATAAACTTTTTTCATTTTGTGGATTTTTACTGGTTTTAAGGTGGCTGATCTGATGTTAGCTCATGTAAGGATTTCTAAGCCATAGGTGCGATTGTTTATGGTTAATGCGTATACAATAGTTTCATAATCGTGGGTGCCGGGGCAAGAGCAGCGTACAGATAGAACTCCCCGGATCAGGATAAACAGTTGGTTAGGCTGTTTACCGTATGCTCAAATTTATAGAAATATCAGGCAATAAAACAAACAAATATTGATACAAACAGCTGATTATCAGACAACCACAAATATTTTAATTCACTTAAGACACATGTTAGGGAAAGGAACAGCTATTGAAAAACATCACTTTAGCGAGGGAGATCTTTATAGCAATGAGATGGCTAATACACTTAAAAAACATTCAACTTATTGCTCCGGGAGGAATCAACGGGTCGTTATCTGTTAAACTTTTCTGTTATTTAGCTATGCTGGCAGATACATTGCGGCATCTATGCCTGCGGGACCTGGATGGTCAGCATGTTACCATTTGGCACGCTTTTTTTACATTCCCTCACCATAACAAACCTAAGTATGAAAACAAAAACCCACAAAGTATTGATCATTGAAGACGAAGGAGACCTGTGCCTGTTGTTAAACATACTACTCGAAGGTACAGGAACGGAAGTAGAACATGTGCAAAGCATTGCTAAAGCTGAGGAATATCTTCTACACACGATACCTTCTTTAATCATATTAGATAATCGCCTGCCCGATGGCTTCGGTATCGATTTCCTTGGCTTCGTAAAAGAAGAACATCCTTCGATAAAAGTGATCATGATCTCTGGTGTGGATGCTGCCGCCCAGGATGTGGCATTGGAGAATGGCGCTGACGCATTTCTGAGAAAGCCATTCACCAAAGCACAGCTCCATCAGGCAGTTACGGAGTTGCTGAATAAAGAAGCGTCAGTTACATCGGCATTCTAAACGCTCCTGCACTGCTTCATTGTAACTACTAGCTGGCAGGTCGTCGATAATAACACTGATAGTCAGATTTTCGTTCCAGGGCAATGTTCTTATTTTAATAGTAGCGTTGCTCTGGAATTTGTGATCACTCCTCACGTTGTTTCCATTTCAATTTTTTCTCTTTATAAAGAGGGTTTTGCTCGGCCATTTTCCATTTCTCATAGAATATGGCAGCTGCGATGGCTTTTTCGGGATCGCCGGTGCCCTTTTCATTCAGTCGATAGTTTTGGGACTTATCATATTTAACCCCTCCCTTATAATTCGTGTAACGTCTTGCGCGTGTGAATCCCATTTGAAGGAATTTCCTTGCCATATCAGCCCCTACAAAGTCATCCTCTTGCAGATAACCGAGAAATAACTCATGTATTTTGTCGCTACTTTCCCTGGCGGCAGATCGATCTTTAAAACGCCAGTAGGGTAAAATCTCGCTTTTATATGGCTCACAGATCAGTACTCCCTGCTCTCCTTTTCCGATCCTGTACAACGCAGGATTTTTCCTGTAATCAATATCGCGGCGCCATGAATAGCTTTGCTTATTAAAACTGAGATATGACGGTTTACGTTCAGGCATATAAGTGCATTGCTGATTAGCGATATACTCTTTTAAGACAATTGTACAATAACTGAACCGAACGTCTTTATACGAGGCATTCAAACCATATTATACGAAGGATCAGTCCGGAATATTACCTACTGTAACTGCCAACTTATCAGGTTGAGATATGCCGTTCTTACCAGCCTTAAAATATTTGCAAAACTCAAAATAAAATATTTAAATTTGAGGGATATCACTTAAACCCAAACCCAAACATACCATAAGTAAAACTTCAGATTCCCTAAGCACTAGTTGATCACATTAATATCCTATATGTAGCAATGTATTGCCATCAGGTGATCGGTATTACCTATTGTAAATCCTCCAACAATAACCTATAGTTTCACCCTATTAACATTCCCTCATGCAATTCAGACACGCAGTTAAACTTGCAACTTTTGCAGGCATCCTGGCCGTTACAGGTTGCGCCAAGAAAGAGCAGCTATCCAAATCAGAAACCCTAGATCGTCCTGTCACTCAGCTTTCTGCCGGGGATGGAAAAAACGATCTCTTAGGATACGGTTATGACGCGACCGGAGAATATGCCAATTCCAGTGCATCCAGGTTCTCAGTGATTAATGTAGATGCATTAAGAAGCGCCGAACCACTCCGGGTTGAGTGGGATCTTTCCAGTACGCAGGAAGGCTTTTTAACTTCAGGCGAGAATGCAAAATCTTACCTCGAAAAAAAATCCACAAAAGTGAAAGCCGGTGTGGACGTTCCACTCTTTAAGGCTTCTGTGGAAACGTCATTTAGCGGCACTGATGCTTTTAATACAAAGTTTATTTACAGCAGCTATGATCTGGTGATCAAGCAAAAAAGAGTAAAAGTTAATGCTGATATAGCACTGTTGAAGCAGTATCTACAGCCCACCTTTCTGGCGGACATCCAGAGTAAAACCCCGGCTCAGATCGTTGCTGCTTATGGCACCCATGTGCTAACTGATGTTATACTGGGCGCTAAACTGGAAGTAAAGTATCAATCTGAATCGATAGCCAGTGAAAGAACAAGATCTTCTGAGATAGGTCTCGACGTTGGATTAAAAAAGCTTTTTAATATAACTGCCGGACTTAACTACAGTTACAGCGAAGAAGAAAAAAATTCAAATATTAACCAGCGCCTTCATTTCAGAACTGTGGGCGGAGAGCCTTCAAAAGCAATTTTGGGAACAGTGAATCTCACTACCGGAACACCAACTATTGACATCACCGGCTGGCAGGGAAGTTCGACACTGGACAATGCGGAACTGATAGATTTCGGAGAAAATGGGCTGTTACCACTGTATGAGATGATAGAAGATCCGGTAAAGAAAGACGAAGTCAGAAGCTATATTATACAGTATCTGAATGACCGTGCCGCAGTATTGGTCCCTCAGAAGATCTATGTAAAGATTGAAGCAAATAATATAGTACCACATTTCTATTTTGACTCCTATTGGAATGACGTAAAAGTCGGGGACCAGTATCTTGTATTCTACAGTGAGGATAGGGTTACCCCTGCCGTATTCAGAGGTAACGTTAGCTTCCGGTATAACATCGTGCACGAAGACGGAACCGATATCTGGAGGCTCGGTGAGATACAGAACTGGTGGATTCAGAATCAGCACCGGGTATTTATTTCAAGAGCATTTATTTCAGCTGCAGGCAACAGAAGACATCCCTGGGCGGAAATGATGTTTGAGATCCTGCCGGGAAATGGTTATGAACCTATCAATATCCAGCTGGATCCTCGTCCATAATGTAGTTCCGGCATTAAGCGTATAGTGTAAAATAATACTTACGCAACCGTTTGTGGTTAAGTGATATCAAACAGTAAAAGGGGCGTCTCCAACTTATGAGACGCCCTTTTTACTGTTTAATGAATATTGCCAGATAGCGTGGGCATATCACCGGCATATATTATAACTGAAACAATTTGTTTTCAGCCCTATATACATGAGATGGATCGCTCACCCCTCCGCGCTGAGTTAATATCATTTAAGCGTATGGATTTAGACAAGAAAAAGTAATGTTATTTAGCTGCCAGTTGCTGTAATGCCAACGTCGTGCCTGGCAATCCATAGGCGTCCAGTACTTCTTTGTGATTCACGAAAACGACATCCCGGTCCATTACTTCCGCCATTGCAAACAAGGCTTGTTTTTGAATGGGACTAATTTTTTTGAATGCTGATGCTGTAGGGAACAATATCGTGCATATGGCATCCAGCAGCGTTGCCTGTTTCAGCGAATTTACATGTGGCAGCATTTCTATAATGGGTACAATATTCTCTCTCAACACATCTGGTTTTGCAAAGTCCAGTACCATCAGCATGTATTCCTGTGCATCATAATCTCCCATGTAAGGATGCAGTGCATTAAAGTTCTCCTCAAAAGGAACGGGATCAGCAAAGGCGTTAACTATTTCTATCAGCCATTTATCCTGTGCCTGCTTTTTAGTAGCCATCACAAGTTGTAGCGCCAGTATGAGCCTGATGAACTTATCACTGGCTGTATCCAGCAAGGCGGAAAACTCGCGGACCAACCTTTCTTCCTGCTTCGTGCGCAGGTACAATTCGCCGAGTGTGAACAAGGCATAGCTTCTTTTAGTAAAAGAGTTCTCCTGATTTGTCCACTGCTGGTGGAAGAATGTTGCTGTCGAATTACTTTCCCGACCTGCATGCAATAGCATGTAGTACGCTTTTAAGGCCACGGCATCATTCGTATCGTTAGCGCTGTCCAGCAGTTCCGGCTGTGCGTCTGAAAAAGCTTTTACCAGCTGTTTATAAAACTTCTTATAATCTTCGATACCCGGAAGCGCCAGTATGGAAAAGATGAAGTTCATCAGCCGGGAATAGATCACAGGGACATTTTTGTAATGATGGCGACACCTGGCGATGATTGTAGCCACCTTATAGGTCGCTTCGTAAATGCTGCCCTGGTGTTCTATTTCCAACCAGATGTGATCTGCAGCTATCGACGCTACTGCTTCGTCCCCGGCAAACAGGGCATTGATATAGACAGGAAGTTTATCCCCTCCATACATTGCCACGTCCACTTCTGTCCATTCAATTTTTTTCAGTTCTTTCTCAAGGAATGCCGGTACGGGCAATGCGGCCAACCGTTGCTCTTTCTCCTGTACTGCGTGTTGCTTTTTGAAGGCAGTGGCAGACAATTCAAAGTCGGTTTCAGCGGTGGTTGGTGTAAAATCTGCGTACGGGGTAAGAAACGCTGAACACGCAGCATCTTTTTTAAATTTCCCTTCATCATCCACGACTATTGTCAATACCACTTTTCCATTTTCATGGTATTCCCATCTACCGCTATCGTTATCGTTCGATACGTATGCTATCATCACACTACCGTCAGGATAATAATAATGTACATTGATCTTGTCACCTGTGAGGTCGGATTCATAAGAGAGGATATCGTTATAATACCTTTTCGTGTGCTGCTCTCCGATCTTCTCTATTCGTAACGAGTAGAGTTGTTTACCGGTTTGGTCGAAGAAGGTGTAGGTACGATCTTTATTTTCATTTACGGCACGTATAGTTTCTTTAACGACCGGAGGGGTGATGTTCTCATAAAAATAGCTGGTCAGCGTTTGATCGCCGGGGCCATTTATAATGGATTGATAGCGTTGTTCATTGCGGTATTGATGTTCTTCCAGCACCTGGAAAGTAGTGTGGTGGTATACACGTTTTACGATCAGATTGCCCAGCTCATCCCATTCCTCATAATCATCAATAAACTTTCCTGTTGATCCGTTGATCTGTCCGGCTACCCAGCAGCTTTTTCGATTATGGGTAAGAGAACTGTGCACGAAATGGGCGCGTGCTGGTACACTGGCAGGCCGGGGAGGTAAAGGCTCCCCCATGACGGAGACCGGTTGGCGTTCCTTGTTGAAATAACGCTGAGCGTTATAGACAGCTTCTTCCTCCGTGTAGTCGAATTCGACGATCCATACATTAGGGTTGTCATGGCCATCCCCTGCCGGAAAGGGTTCTGTAGAAGGGTTTTCGCTTTTAATCCAGCGGTAAGTACCTTTCCATTGGTGGCCGCCGTACCAGTCGCCTTCCTGTGAAACAGTGCCATCGGGATGATAACCAGTGCACCTGAAGGGAGGATGACCGTCCCTGTAATCGATAGTACCGGTTAGGTGTCCGTCTGCATGCCATGCCTGCCAGCGACTTATTTTTTGATTTGCTGAGTTGTATTGTCCAAGTTCCCATTGGTTGTCTTCGGGATTCCAGTTCGCGTTAGCCGGAACTGTGTCGGGTCTTTTCATCGTAATGGCTAATGGTTGCGGTAAATTTATGTAAATTATTCAATGTGTTATAGCAGGTACAAATTCGAACCAGTTGTTACCGATTTTTAGTACGTTGATTCCCACCGGGAACAAGTAAAATTGAAGATGAGTTTTAGCGTTCTCCGCGTTTAAGAGATGTAAACAGTTCCATCTCATAAATCGAATATCCTCTTTTCCCTGTCGCCTTTTCTTTCAAATTCAGTTTCACAAACCTAACATTTGTTGAAGAGATATCAAATACTTCCTTTCCCCCATGACCGTCAACAACGGATTTTATGATGGTCCACTTTTTACCGTCAACAGATCCTAAGACATCGTAATGCTTTGCGTAAGAGGCTTCCCAGTTAATAAGCATCCTGCCTAATGAATATTCTTTCTTAAGGTCGAGTATCACCTCCGCCTGTTCGCAATTGCGGCTGGACCACCTGCTCCCGGCATCTCCATCAATAATATTCCGTATATCAAACATTTTATTGGTGTTTTCCGAGGCGGTACCTTGTATAGAATTACCATAATAACCGGCTATATTACCGGTACCATCCCTGACTATCGATAGGAGTACTTCTTTAGCCGTAACATGTCCTTTCTTATTTTTTACAGAGATGTTAAAAGGGGCGGATCCCACTTTTCCATCAAGGACTAAATCTTTTCCTGATGTAATTTTGTACAACGAATCCGGATTGTCTATTGAATGAATAAGCAAACCGCTATCCAATACTATTGATGTGTTAACGAAATCTTTGTATATGAGCTCTCTATCAGATATAACCGGAATTTTATCCGAATAAATTAACGGATAACCGATTAACCATCTTGTACCATTCTTCAACAACTCCTGATACCCCGGATTTCTCTTGGCGCGAATATCATGACCAAGCGTAAGGCTCATTACCTTGCCTTTTCCTATAGGATGCCACCACATCACGGGGTGATTCTCCGCCCTGGCAATCACTTCGATATTCGTCGTAGACGGTTGGAAGTAATAGAGCTCATCTTCAGTGTCAAAATCTTTTACAGCCCTGGATACTGGATGTTCCGAAGAATCCCTGAACCTATACTTATATCCCCAGAGTTCTTCATTGCTTGTATAAACACGATATACCGAAGGATCTGTGGATGGTCCTCCTATAAAGATCCCTCCTATAAATTCTTCATATCTGTCCCAATTCAGAAAATTCAGCATACCACAATGTAATGTCATAAACGATTTTCCTCCTGCTACAAAATCATATACAGCCTTCAACTCATCATTCGTGGGATCAAGAAACAGGGAATTACAAATCAGCAGATCGTATTGTTTTAGGTACCGGGTGTTTAAATTTAAAAGATCCGAGGTAGTGTCTACATCAACTATGCCATGAAGGATCTTTATCACTTCCTCATTATGAAATTCATGCACCCACGGCGGATAAATACCCTTTGGTACGGGTACGTTACCGTTGCCCGTCAGGATAAGTGCTTTAGATTGCGCGTACGAATTGCTGGTAAAGCCGCAGATGATGATGAAAAATAAGATCTGTTTAAGCATCTAATGTCGATCTGGGTTAAAAAAACAATTTATCTAAAATCGAAATTTTTTCTGATATCCCCAACTTGACTTAATATCATGACAAGAACAATGCCTGCTATATTTAGCCCAAATAACCACTATATAGCTCTTGCTGCCAGGAAACCCGATACTCTTTTTACCTAACTAATGATGTCACATACAGCAATCTATTTGTTAAATTGTGATAGATTAGCCATTTGACCGAAAGACTGGATATCGTGAAAACCTTTCCCCGGATAAAGAATCCCTGAAACAGCGAAACAATTTGTTAAGTAAATAGCATGCATCATAATGAGTATATATACACAAATCGAAAGAGAGCTCGTTGATATTAATGAGGCCAGATTTGAGCTTATCTGTAACTCATTCTTATTTCATGAATATCGCGGTCAGTTGCATGGTATTGGCACGGTAAAGGGGAAAGAAAAAACCCGCAAAGGTAAACCTGACGCGTTTATTGTCCAGGAGGATGGCACATACATTGTGGCCGAGTATACAACAAAGAATAAATCAGCAAATAAAAGATCGTTCCTGGAGAAGTTAAAAGCCGACATTGACGCAAGTCTACACTTCGACAATATAGGTATTGTAGCCGAACGGGTAGTCATCCTTGTTATTTGCTGTAACAGCAGTCTCGACATTGCAGAGATAGAAATGCTAAGGGCCCATGTAAAAGTGAAAAATATTAAAGTCAGGTTCGTTGGAATTGATAATCTGGTCTTCTTTCTTACAGGCGAAGGTAGGTACTATGCTTATCTGCACCTAAACATACCCTTTGATACTGGTCAGGTATTAAACAAAATAGACTTTCTTAAGTTTTACAACAAACGCAATTTGGCAACACCCCTGGACAATCCTTTAGTTGGTAGGGAACGTGAGCTGCATTCCCTGGTGCAAATGATCGAACAACATCATGTTATCATTGTTACAGGTCGCCCGGGAGTAGGTAAATCGAAGTTAAGTTTAGAAGCAATCGATCTTTTCTTAAAGAGCAATTTAGCGTTTCATGACTACTATATCGTATCTAAAACTGGTAGTATAGTCGAAGACTTGCGGGGAATGATCAAAAGCGGCGGGAAGTATCTTTTCTTCGTGGATGATGCTAACAGGCAGATCAGTAATCTCATCAATATCATCTATTCTTCTGAGATCAACGATGGAGCGTTCATTAAAATAGTCGTAACGGTTCGAAATTATGCTAAAAAACAGGTTATTTCAGCTTGCCAGTTTCTTAGTACTGGTGTCTTTCAGTTAGGCCGGCTACCTAAAAAAAGCATAGCCATGATGATCGCTGATTTGAATAGCGATCATGAACTATCTCCTTATGTGAACAGAATTATCGACATCAGCAATGGTATTCCCAGGATTGCCATTATGGCTTCCGGCGTTATTGTTCACAAGCCAGACGCAAAATTGCTCAAGGATGCCAGTCAGATCTATGAAGAATACTTTCAGCCGATTATCAATGACAGGAAGATATTGGCGGATAAGGATATGCTCAAATCATTAGGGATTATCTCTTTTTTCTCTTCACTGGATCTTGAATCAGAAAAATTACATAGCATTCTTAAAAACTTCAACCTAGCCTATGACCGTTTTCTTGATATAGTCTTTGAGTTAGAAGAAGCAGAGCTTGTGCAGGTATATCAAAATATAGTCCGCATATCGGAGCAGATACTCGCAACCTATGCATTTTATAAAGCCTTCATCCAGGATAGGGTATTAGATTTTGAAACGTTACTTTCAAAGTATTGCCATACAACATTTTCAACAATCAAAGACATCATGGGGCCCGTATATGATTCCTTCGGAGAGAAAGACGCCCTCACTAATATAAATGGCATTCTCATAAGATATTTTAATAAACACCAGCAGGATGTCGCACACTGCACGAGATTTCTGGAAGTATTTGGGACCAGCATTATTGACCAGGCTTTCCTGTTCGTTAATCGACACTACTGTCAGCAGGATGATGCAAAGAGCCCGTTTAAGACCAATGAAAGCTCAATTCAATCTTTTCATCCGGATTATCCCATATTGACTATTTTACTCCCAATTATCGCGCACGGAACGGCAACTGAATGTATGACTGCGGTAGCATTATCTGTGATATATTCGGAGAAAGATCCTCAGGCATTTAAAACCTTGTTAGATCAACTGGCATGGCGGTTTTGCTTAAGGGAAAATGATTTGCCAGATGGCCTCAGTCGGCAAAGGACTATCTACTTTTACTTACTTTCCAATCTGCAACAAGGAAAGGGTAACAGCCATCTGTTTTTTCCGTTGTTTAGGAAAGTGCTCCTATCAAATCTAAGAAGGAAGTTCTTTTATATAAAAACTGAAACCGGATGGAAAATATCGCCAGCTGTCGCAACATGCAGACAACAATACTGGGAGGACATCAACGCTCTGTTCAATACATATTCCTACCTATGCAGGCAAGTTATAGAGGACTATATTGCTGATATTCCCGGAACCAGCATCACCGTATTGCGTTATGATGAGCCATACTGTTCGGACATACTAATGAGCTATTATAGTCCCGACGACTTCCAACATTGTCATTTGGTGCTTAGATACGTCAACCTTCTGTCCACTTATTATCAACCTACCAATGAATTAAACAACCTCAGACAACATTTCCATAACGAAGCTGTCATCATCTTTGATATTTTGGATGCACAAAACCCTTTCAAAAAACATGAGACTACATGGCAAATGAATGAAGAAAAAATCGGCAAGTTAGTTGTTAATACGATCGATGAGTTTAAATACATGTATGACCTGTTGTTAAAAAACTTGCCTTTTAGACAGCACTTTAACAGACTAGAGCACACCTTGGATTTTTGGGTGAGTAAAATACTTGAAAATGACCCTACACTCGGAAAAATGGTCTTACAATATATTGTTGCTGATGGCAATAAGATACAAGTTCAAGCCTCGGCCATATTTGAAACGTCATCTGCTATATTAGGTGAAAAGTACAATGAAATATATCCTATCATTAGCCAGGGGGAGTTTTATCATTCCAATGATTGGTTAAATGAATATTTTAACCACTTAAAGCCTATTGCTGTCACGAAGTATTTGACACAGGAGCTCATTCGCTTTTTCGCTGAGAGCAATCATATTCATCCCGTTTTTAGTTCAAACCTCGATAAATACCTGTCTTTTGATGAGGACATACATGAGAAGGTACTGCTCTTATTCTATACCAGAGTACAATGGGGCGATCAATTTCGTTTTGAGCTGCGTGAAGACTTTTTTGAGAAAAACACGAAGCTGGTGAAGACGTATTCCGAGCAGTGTAAAGGTCTCTATTTTTACATGAAGTATCATCCTTATAGTTATACTTTTAACTACAGATACGACCATTTTTTAAGTGGTTTTTTTGCACTATATGAAGTTGATAGTCGCATCCTATTCGATTATCTTGACTATCTGAAAGACATAAAAGAGTTTTCCAATCACGATGACCATACAACACTGCTTTGTAAAATTTGGAACTACTCAGACGCAGCTGTAAATATAGAAAGGATTATTTTAGAATATAAGCATAACCAAGATTTCGAACCATTGGGACATGTTGCCTGTATCTTCTTTCAGTATTTGACAGAACAAGACATACCGAAGGTTGAGGCTTTCTTAAAAGACATGCTTCGGAAATATAATAATGATCCGGAAATCGTCAACATCATTCTGGACATTAGCCGCAGTTGTATCAGAGATATTTACTTGTCCATCGTAGCGTATTTTCTACATATCAACGACGATTTTGAAGTATTCAGGTCGCTTGTCTGGGTCGGAAAATGGGACGCAAATTATGACTATACTTCTGCAATGGAATTTGAACGATTGAAACTTAGCGAAATTTATCACATGATTAAAGATTTGCCGACACCGGTAAAATTTATTAAACACACTGAACACCTCGCACAGCGAATTTATAGTCTGAGTACAGCGATAGCAGAAGGTGAAAAATGGGATCTCATAGAATACGAGCATCAACGCCGCCATAAAAACGAACGATATTTCTAGGCTTATCTTAAACTGACTACATATACCTAAACTGTAAATGGCAACTAGTAAAATGGCGGGTCCATCTCGTGAACTGCAAGGTGATCGGGCCGGTAACGTCGTCATCGAGCTGACAAGCAGGCCCTGGGCGGGCTCAGACGACTATAAAAAACAAAAGGTCGGAGTATTCCCTCCGACCTTTCCGCTTTGTGCTCACTGATGGTACGTTTTCGAACCAATTAAGATTAATTATGAAAGCGCTATGCAAATAGGTTTTAGATTTGACAGTGAGCAAAGCGGAGTTGTTGCTACTTACTTGGCAATCCGTATTCCTCTATTATAAATTATTCCTGTTCGTTAATCACTTCGCTTTTAATGTAGCCGCGAACTACTTCATAGTTGTCTATTGGGCTACCGTCAAACATATCGTCATTAAAGTCATGATGAATTGTTCGGTTCCAATAAACTCCCCATTCAATTAAAGGGAAATATTTAGGTGTCTCTGTAATCCAAAAGTTACCATAACCACCTGAATAAGCTCCTACTGGTTTGAAATAGGCATTAAATAGCCTTCCGTCAACCGACTGATAATAAAAGCTTCGAAGTTTGAAAGTATCTATGAAAAAAAAATTCATAAAACTTCCCAAAATGCCAAATATAATTAGGAGACAAAAAACGTTGGTTGTTTTCAATATAATTGTCAACCAAAGTTTTTTTGTTTTGCTTTTAAATACAATTCTAAAGGCCAAGAATGACAATAAAACCGAAAATATAACATCAGTCCAAAAGCCTGTCAGCGATATATCAGTCAATAAAAATACTATTAGATAAAAGGCAAAGCAAATGGTCAATATTATCTGTGTCTGCTGTTTCATTTGTTAGATATAGGGTATACGCTATTTGCAGGATTTTCAAGAATGAGCAGCAAAGAAACGATTTATATTATTTATAATACTTTAAAATGTATTAGGAAGATGGGGTACCATAGGAGAATTTCAATGCCTTCACAATAAATAGGTTTTCCTTTTGTTATACTTACTTATTGGTTAAATACCTGCGATTGGAGATAATAGATTAGAAATAACGGGCGGATCTTTTATTCTTGAGACACCATTTTAGGAATCGAACCGACTACAGATTGAATATGAAGGAGTTATGGAATGAAATAAATTATGCTAAAAACAGAAAATCCGCTACTAGAGCGGTTTTTCTGTTTTTTGTGCCCAGAACTGGATTCGAACCAGCACACCCTTGCGAGCGCTGCGACCTGAACACAGTGCGTCTACCAATTTCGCCATCTGGGCATCCTTGTTTCCGTGTCAGGGACGCAAATGTATAAACTTTTTTAATTACAACGAAATTTATTTATAATTTTTTTCTTTACTACCTCTCCTACCCTGTCATCCCATATGCTATAAACGTGCTCTCTCACTAATCAATATGCTCTGCACTCATAGCTCTCTTCAGCAAGAACCTTCCACAGGAAACCTTACCTTTAAATCCATTTTGCACCCTAAAACCGGAAACCAAATGAATGCAGTAACAGCAAGAAGCGCCACATTAAACGATCTACCCACACTTCATCAGTTCCTGCAAGCCCTCGTCGAAGCCGAGCGACCATTTGACAAGACACTCCAGGAAGGGAAGATCTACTATTATGACCTGCAGGAATTGATTGAAAGTGACGATGCTGAAGTGCTCGTACTGGAAAAAGACGGCAATTTACTGGCCTGTGGATACGCCCATATCCGGCAGGCAAAACTCTACCTGAAGCATACAAGATATGCCCACCTGGGATTTATGTTCGTCGTACCGGAATACAGAGGAAAAGGACTGAATCAGCAACTGATCGCAGAATTGAAGAAATGGATACTTTCAAAAGGGGTAAAAGAAGTACGGCTGGAAGTATATGAGGAAAACACCGGAGCAGTAAAAGCATATGAGAAAGCAGGTTTCAGCAAATTACTCACGACCATGCGCTGTGAGCTGGAATGAACAAAACTGCCGCATTCACAGTAGCAGCACCACCCAGACCACCGGACAACTCACCCCTTAAATACAGCCATTCATACACTTGTTTCGGCTGATGGTCAATCAGGAGCGATCGCCTGCCCATAAATGCATACATTTAACATGGACGCAGATCCACATTATATCGTCTCATCTGAAAATAGTTTCCTATGACGGAACATCAACAGTCCTCCAGAAGAAATTTCCTGCGTAATGCGTGCTTATCCGGTATCGCGCTGACTATTGGCCTGCGCTGGCCCGCATTAGGACAAACTATTGGCGATGTGGTTATCGCAGACGAAGTACTGGCCGCCGGACAGGAACTCATGTCCTGGATATCTATTACTCCCACCGGGCAGGTGACTATTTTCAATCACCGGTCCGAAATGGGACAAGGCACCTGGCAGGCCATCCCACAGATCATTGCGGAAGAGCTGGAAGTAGATATGGACCAGGTCATCGTCCAGTCAGCCCCTGCTAATCCCGGGAAGTATGGTCCGCAGCCACAGGAAGGCAGCTTCTCTATACGCGGATGGTACCAGCAGTTATTACGCGTTGGCGCTACTGCCAGAGAAATGCTTATTACGGCCGCCGCCAATCAGTGGCATGTCAATCCCGCAGAATGTTATGCCGAAAACGGATACGTCATACACCGGAATACAGGCAGACGCCTTGGTTACGGGCCGCTTGTAAAAGATGCATCCCAACTGCCCCCTCCGGGGAAAGTGGCCTTAAAAGACCGGAAAGACTATAAAATTATCGGGCAACCCTTACGCCGTAATGATACTCCTGCAAAGATCAACGGCAGTGCGATATTCGGATTGGACAAGAAACTGCCTGGTATGCTGTATGCAGTTGTCACGCGCAGTCCAAAGCTCAGGGGCAAAGTAAAAAGCTTCGATGACGCCGGACCTAAATCTGTAAAGGGTGTTAAATACGTCGTGAAAGTACAGCGGGATGTCTTCGGCTTCCTGTTTGAAGAAGTGGCTGTAGTAGCAGATTCTTCATGGGCAGCCATGCAGGGACGAAAACTATTGACCGTTGAATGGGACGATAGCGGGTTTGAACACCTTGATTCTGAGCAATTGTATGCCCGGATGCATGCCGATCTTTACAAACTTCCTCCGTCGGCTGCTTTTGAAACTGCATTCAGGAATACACCTGCGGTCTTAGAAGCTGTTTATGAAACCCCTTACCAGTCCCATAGCTGTATGGAACCGCTTAACTGTACGGCTGATGTAAGAGATAACAGCATAACCATCTGGGGACCTATACAAGAGGCCAACTGGATACAGGCAAATCTGAGTGAAAGACTGCAGATCCCTATCGAAAACGTCACGGTCAATATGACCTTTCTGGGCGGCGGATTTGGAAGAAAAGCCTTTACAGATTATCCGCTGGAAGCTGCACTGCTTTCAAAAGCGGTCAAAGCCCCGGTACAGGTCCTGTGGACGAGAGAAGATGACATGAGTATGGGCCCCTTCCGGACAGGCGCAGTACACAGGTGCCGAGGTGGTATATCTGCAGAAAAAAAGATCGCTGCCGTACAGGTCATCACGGCCTCACAGTTTATAAGTGCGGGTCAGGAGAAGGATGCTGTACCCGAAGCGGCTACTGTCAACAGCGGTCAGATCCCTGGGTTGTTAGGCGATTATTATACATCCATTCCCCACTATAGCTTCGGCGGCATCTCTACGAGATCGCCTATACCTACTATGTGGTGGCGCGCGCCAGGTGCGAATATAGACTCATTTGCCTGTGAGAGCTTTATAGATGAACTGGCACACCTCGCCGCTACCGATCCGCTTTTATTCAGAAAAAGCCATCTCACGGGTAGTCGTTGTCTGGCACTGACCAACCGACTGGCGGCCATCAGCAACTGGGAGACCCGCCGTGCACATGACGGATGCGGCGTAGCAATTACCGAATGCTTCGGCAGTATGGTGGGCCAGGTCGTAAAAGTATCCCGGCAGACGGGCAATAAAATTAAGATCGACAAAATATATGCGGTGATAGATTGTGGCTGGTATGTGAATCCGGATATTATACGCGCCCAGATAGAAGGAAGCATTGTGATGGCACTGGGCGCTACTGTAATGCATGCCACGCATTTCAAAGATGGTAAAGCTGTCGAGCAGAATTTCAATAACTACCCGATGCCCCGTATCCATGAGATCCCTGAGATATCCGTACATATCATGGAGAATAATGAAAGTCCCGGAGGTGTAGGCGAACCAGGGCTACCCGCTTTTGCACCAGCGTTGTGTAACGCCATCTTTGATCTCACAGGAAAGCGTATCCGGCGGCTACCATTTAGCCTGGAGGATCTCTAAATAACAGATCCGCCATTTACCCCTATCTTTACAAGTCAAATTAAAGAATGAAGCAGCAGACATTTGCCGATCACGTCATTGATTTCAATACCCACCTCCAGTATACGGGCACGCTACCTCCCGGCATACGGATCATGAACCCATTCCGCGAACAGCCCCAGGTCATGAATATCATGCAGCAGTTCTACAGGAAATACTATAGTGATAACGATCAGCGAAGGGTGATCATGGGGATCAATCCAGGCAGACTCGGTTCTGGCGCTACCGGCATTCCGTTCACAGATACCAAAAGGCTTGCAGAGGTCATTGGGATCCCTATAGAGGGCCTGAAGCCCCACGAACCTTCATCGGTATTCGTTTATGATGTTATCGACGCGTATGGCGGTCCTGAAGCCTTTTATCACGATTTCTACTTCGCTTCCGTTTCCCCGCTGGGATTTACCGCTGTAAAACCTGACGGTTCGGAGATCAATTATAACTATTACGACAGCAAAGCACTCACAGACGCAGTGTATGACTTTATGGTGGAAAGCATCAGAAAGCAGCTGGAATTTGGTATAGATATGCGGGTCTGCTATTGTTTCGGCACAGGAAAGAATGCAGCATTCCTGCAAAAGCTCAATGAGAAAGAACGCTTTTTTGAAAAGATCGTTCCGCTCGAACATCCCCGGTTTATTATGCAATACCGGCAAAAGCGGAAGGAGGAGTTCATAGACAAATATCTGGAAGCATTTGCAGCTTTCAGCAAATGACCAGGCATCGCAACTGGTACATCTTCCCTGCCAGCATCCGGACGAACGGAGATGTACCAGGAGATAAGCTAACTCTCAATGATAACGGGCAATACATAACTTACATGATTAAGGTCGTACGAACAAGATACCTTCACTTTTTCCTGCGTCGGAATTAAGTATGATCTCATGTAGTTTGGTACCGTCATTTATCTGCATAGCGGCCGTATTAGGAGGGATGGAACCAAGATTCTCCGCGTGCATGATGAGGTAGTTCTTTTTATGCGTTAAAGGAACAATGATCCTGGCGCCTGATTTGGACACCTCGAGCCCTTTTACGATCCATTCCCCATTCAGATTAAGCGAAATAATGTCGCCGTCTTCCTTCTCAGCATCGTTCACGAAGAGGCGTACCGTATCTCCTGTTACTGTAATAGTCTTGGCATATTTCACTGTCCGGCCCAGGAGAATAGCAGGCTGTGCATGCTTCTTCCGGAAGCGGATATCGAAAATAAAGTTGTTCTCGTCAAAGTCTGCCACAAAATGAATCAGGCTGCCCTCCCGCTGCCAATACCCCTTTCTGTTGCTCGTATAGGAAATGTACTCATAGCCCTCCGGCAGGTACCAGGCATAAGACAACCTTGCCTTTACATTAGAATTTTTATCATTCATGATGCGAAGGCCATAAGTCCCGGGGTATTTTACAGACCTGGCACTGTCAGTCCGGTAGATAATCGTATCTCCGCGGAAAGTAAGCGACTTTGATAAATTCATCTCTTCAATCATGGAAAAACCACCGGTAGGGAACTTCAGCTGTAGTTCGCCATTGCTATATACACTATCTACAGGTGCGGGAAAGAAATGCAGAAACTTACTGGACTTATCCTGTGTAGGCATATAATAAGAAACGCTGTCAAAACTAGTCACTTTTAACTGGCGGAACACTGCTGCCTGCTTCAGGTCGACATCCGGCACAAAAACAATACTGTTGTAATTGCTTTTGGCCCATTGGTCCCGCTTTTCTTTCAATACTTTCTCAAATACTTTGATCAGGGCTTCACTGCCGGATGGGGATTGACAGAATGCTGTAACCGGCACGATCATACAAAAAAGTAGCAGGTATAAAGGGATCAGACGCATAAAGGTTTCAAAGGTTTAGGGAGGTGCGAAGATAAAGAAAGCCGTCCGGTAATCGGAACAGGGCATGCTTCCTACTATGCTTATGATTAATGAGAAGATTTTAAGCAATCGATGACCTGGTAGTTGATACTATTCAGACCAGGCGATTAACATGCTTCGGTTAAAATCCCAGGAAGATACCTTCCTTCAATGCAGCATCATACTTCTTCTTCTCAAATTTATATAGATAGGGAGACCGGTGTGCGCCAATACTACGCGTTTCATCGAGCTTTGTTATGATACCGGTTGACATTAATTTCCTGGTGAAGTTGCGGTTATCGAGGGCCTTACCCAAAATAGTCTCATACAGGCTGTGAATTTCAGGCAGTGTAAACTTCTCAGGCAAGAGCTCATAGCCGATAGGATAATGATAAATATCGCGGCGTAATGCCTTTAGTGCTTCTTCTACGATCAACGCATGATCAAACAACATAGCGGGTAACTGAGAGACCGGCCACCAGTCAATGGCCTCATCAATCGCTGCCTTTTGCACCTTAACCAGCGAAAACGCTGTGAGCGTATAAAATGCAATCGACACACTGTAGTCCTGAATCCAGGAATCAGGAGGTGGTGTTACGCCCGCCCCTTCAAACACTTTTTTTATCTCCTGCCATTCGTCTTTCGTGCGCGCAGGATTACCAAATGACCGGAACTGCTCCAGGAAAAGTCCTTTCAGCCCCGTTCTCATAAAAGCGATGTTATGGGCTGCTTCTTCAATCGACTCTGTTTTGAGTATATAACCGCCCGCTACGGTCCATTTTGACAGGAAATTAGGCCGTTGCAATAAGACCTTCAGTTCGCGGTCATGGTACCCGAAAATCACATTGTCAACTGCTACATTCTTTACATAGCGTTGTTCATCGAAATGAGCTGCTTCAAATTCCTTTTTGGCCATTTCACCCTTTTAATGTGTGTGAGAACATATTACTATCCAATTCATTGTCAAATGCTTATATAACCTCCCCGTTTCCAAAGTTATGTAATCTGTCATTTCGACGAAATAAATTTTGCTGATTGATAAACTCCGCTTAGCTTTATTCCGTCAGTTATACGTTATGAAAAAGCGGTTGCTCAATATGTGTCTATTGAACAGTCAGGCAATATCATTGCACCTGCTCCAATAGGATGCAATTCTGTACTTACCCCCCTATAATGACGCAAGGCCCACTATTACACATGACCACAAAATATCAACATCATGATCAGGAAAGATCTATCGGCTTTTGTTCTTTTATCAGCTTTTTTAACTTTCGGATCGATTTGTACCAATGCCCAGTCGCTCCGCGTACTCGTATTCTCTAAAACAGAAGGTTTCAGGCATTCCTCTATCACTCCTGGTAAGGCCGCTTTTGCCAGGATGGCATCGGAGAAAAACTTCGCCGTAGATTTTACAGAAGACGCCTCACTTTTTAAAACTCCCAACTTAAAACGATATAATGCGGTCGTTTTTCTGAATACGACCGGTGATGTGCTGAATGAAGCACAGCAACAGGAATTCGAACGATATATACAGGCAGGTGGGGGCTTCCTGGGAATTCATGCAGCGACAGACTGCGAATATGACTGGCCGTGGTACGGCAGACTTGCCGGTGCGTGGTTCCTCGACCATCCCATGCCCAATAATGTGCAAAAGGGGAAATTCTACGTCGCGGAAAAGAACAGCTTTGCCACCAGGGAAATGCCTGATACATTTGAACATACAGACGAATTTTACAATTTCAAACAAATAGATCCGGGTATACATACCCTGGTTAAACTCGATGAAAGAAGCTATACCGGTGGTAAAAACGGTGACAATCACCCTATCAGCTGGTACCATGACTTCGACGGTGGTCGCTCGTTCTATACCAATATGGGACATACCGATGAAACTTTCTCTGATCCCCTGTTTTTAAAGCATCTCTATGCGGGGCTTGCATATGCTATGAATGCGGATGCTCCGGCCACCCTGGACTATTCAAAGGCAAAGCCGGAGGAAAACAGGTTTACCAAAGTCGTACTCGCGGAGAAGCTAAATGAACCAATGGAACTAACCGTACTAAACGACGGACGTATATTGTTCATCGAGCGTCATGGAGCCGTGAAGTTGTATAATCTTAAAACGAAACAGCTAAAAACCATTGCCACTATCCCGGTAAGTACTAAGTACAAAGACAGGGAAGGCAAAGAATCTGAGGCTGAAGATGGATTATTGGGATTGAATAAAGACCCTGAATTTGCATCCAATCACTGGATCTACCTGTATTACTCCGATCCGTCCAAATCACAGAACATCCTTACCAGATATACCCTGAATGGTGATATACTTGATCTGAAATCGAAAAAGGTACTGCTGGAAATACCTACCCAGCGGGAACAATGTTGTCATACCGGAGGGTCTATCAGCTGGGATGCCAAGGGGAACCTGTACTTGTCTACCGGAGATAATACCAGTCCACGGGCAACCAGCTATGCGCCTATTGATGAACGTGAGCTAAGAGCGCCCTGGGATGCGCAGAAATCGTCTGCGAACACAAATGATCTAAGGGGTAAAATTATACGTATCAAACCACAGGCTGATGGCTCTTATACCATCCCGGAAGACAACCTGTTTGCGAAAGGAGTAGCGAAGACACGCCCGGAAATTTATATCATGGGAGATCGAAATCCTTTCAGAATATCTGTAGATAAAAAATCCGGCTTTTTATACTGGGGAGAGATTGGTCCTGATGCGAACGACCCTGACTCGCTGGGTAGTCCTGCTGGTCATGACGAGATCAACCAGGCAAGAAAAGCGGGGAATTATGGCTGGCCTTACTTTGTAGGCGACAATATCGCCTACCCAAAAGTGAATTTCGCCACCAATACGGCCAACGGAAAGTTTGATGCCGCCAAACCGATCAATACCTCCCCCAATAATACAGGATTAACCGAGTTACCACCCGCACAGAAAGCTTTTATATGGTATCCCTATGGCGCATCAAAGGAATTTCCGCTATTAGGCAGTGGCGGAAGAAGTGCGATGGCTGGTCCGGTGTTCCATAGCGAGGATTTCAGCAAATCGGCGCGCCCCTTCCCTTCCTACTATGATGGAAAACTGCTGATATATGAATGGATGAGAGGATGGATCATGGCCGTAACCCTCGATAAGAACGGCAACTACGTCTCCATGGAAAGATTTATGCCGGGGTATAAATTCAGTAATCCGATGGATATGGAGTTCGCTGATAACGGAGACCTGTACATGCTGGAATACGGGTCAGGCTGGTTCTCTGCGAATGATGATGCCAGGCTTATTCGTATTGAATACAATGGCGGCAACAGAAAACCTGTGATCCAGCTGACACCGGACAAACTCGGTGGCGCTATTCCGCTACAGCTCCATCTTTCGGCCAATGGCACCACTGATCCGGATGGAGACACCCTTCAATATGTATGGAAAATAACCGCTAAAAATGGCTATAGCAAAACAATGACTGGTGCTGACGCCAATGTCACCTTTTCAAAAGCGGGTTTGTATAAGGCGAGCCTGACCGTCTCTGATGGAAAGGGCGCTGTGGCCACACAGTCTATTGAATTAACAGCAGGTAATGAAGCCCCTGGCGTTAGCATTGACCTTGGCAAAAACAATAAAAGCTTCTTTACGCCTGGCAAAACATACAAGTATCACGTAGATGTGAAAGACAGGGAAGATGGCACCTTATCAGGAGGCAGGATCAAACCCACAGATATACTCGTTAATATAGACTATGTGTTACCCGGACAGGACAATCCTGTTGCAGAGACAGGACACAAGGCGCCTGTTGCTTCATCTAATTACACCAGAGGGCTCAAATTGCTGACGGCCAGTGATTGCAGGGCTTGTCATACTGATTATAAGAAGTCAATAGGCCCCGCTTATTTTGCCGTGTCCAAAAAATATCAGGGAAATAACAGCGCACTTGAGCAACTGGTGAAGAAGACGATAAGCGGCGGTAAAGGTGTTTGGGGAGATGTGGCCATGCCAGGACACCCACAGTTGTCAGCCGACGACGCCGCGGAAATGATCAGGTATATCCTCAGTTTGTCGAAACCGAAGCCTGTTAATAAATCACTTCCTGTTACCGGTACCTACACGGCCAAAATACCCGCAGGCGATAAGGGCAGTGGCATGTTCGTATTTAATGCCACCTATACGGATAAAGGTAGTAATGGCTTGCCAGGTATAACATCCATCGATTCGATCACGTTACGGAATCCGGTTATCAATCCGACGAAATACGACATTGTAAAAGATGCAACCAAGATGAGTTTTAGTGGCAACAGCTTTATCATACCTACACAGTCGGGAAGTTATATCGGATTAAAAAATATTGACCTCACAGGCATAACAGGAATAGACCTCATGGCAATGGCCCCTAAAGCACAGCTCAATGCAGCTGGTGGTATCATTGAACTGCATATGGACCATCCGGATGGTAAATTACTGGGACAGACACCGTTCATAGGAGACGCCCCTGGTGGATCTATGTTCAGCAGCAAGCCATCACAGTTACCAGTGACACCAACAGAAGGATTTCACGACATTTATCTTGTATTCAAAAACAAAGATGCAGCACCGGGTTCATCGCTGATGGTAGTCATGAATACCACCTTTAAAATGGCAGATTAAATCGTTATAAAACCCAAATTTCCAACGTTTATGAAAACTGTACAAACATTCTTTCTTGCATGCGCGTTTATCGTAGCACTCTCTTCCTGTGCCAGGGCCCAGTCAAAAAGTGGTGCAGACTATTTTAGTGGTAAATGGAATGTGCTGGTCAAGGGCACTCCCCAGGGAGACTCCCGGATGATCATGCACCTGGAAAATAAGGAAGGAAAACTGGCTGGCGCCATCCAGGATACAACTGGCAACCAGATAGCCAAAATAGATTCTGTGTCAGTTGCCAGTGAGGAATTGACCGTTTATTTTAATGCAAGTGGTTATGATGTATATATGAACCTGAAAAAGAAGGATGAGGACCACGCGGCGGGAGGACTATTGGGGATGTTTGACGCGGTAGCGGACAGGGTAAAACTGATCAAATAAACAATAGTAAACCGGGAGTTGCTACAGCAATATTAACTGTGCTGCGGCAACTCCCTGTTTTCATTATATCGTTGTAAAGCGACGGTATGCCATTACATCTTACTGCAATTCATTCAGTAGGCGGTCTCCCATTATTTCCAGTAAATATTCTCTGAAACCGATCTCCTCCTCCACATCTGAAATATCAACGACCACCCTTTCCAGGTCTTCTGTAACAGTAGTATCCAGGACAAATATGATCTCTTCGTTCCTGAGAATAACCTGTGTGCAGACATTATAGGCCGCATTTTCCTGCCCGTTCAGCTCGAAATAAGGACCGTCCATGCCCATTTCCTTATCCTGCTCGCTATAGGCAAATGATTTCTGCAGCAAAATATAGTTTTCAAAATCATACATATCATCTGCCAGTCCTACCATAAAGAATCCGTCCTGATCGTTTTTCTCTGCCGTTGCTACTTTTGCCTTAAAATTAAATGTATTCATGGTTTACGTTGATTTAATATCACCTTGTATGCTGATAACCGGGGCAAAGGTACTTAAAGCGCAAACGAAAGTGCTTGTTATTTCATTTTTTTCAATATTCGCAGGATCAGCCATTGTATAGCTTTTAGTGATAAAATATAACTAAAAACGCCGGAGATAGTATATTCTCCGGCGTTTTAGTTTTTATACTGCTTTTCCTGTTCCTTGTTAAAATTAAACTGATGACAATAACACGGTATCTGCCCGATACCTTTTCCTTCCGGTAAGGCCCAGGTATGATAACGCCGCTTACCTGATGCGTACTCTAACGTTCTCATTTACCACATTGATTTTAGTCCAAAGTGCATCCGGATCCTCCTGCCGTTGTTTTCCGGCGTCGATACCATGTTCTTCTGTCCAGAGCTCTACACATGCACCTTTGTCTATAACGTGTCCTACTTCCCCGATCAACTCTTAGGTGATGTATCCATTTTCACGCCATCTATCGCCCTTTTTTTCGTCTTTTGGTATGAAGGGTTATTATTAAATGCTGCTTTTGCTTCTACCCCGGTAGACTTTCAGTAATCGCGCCAGCCTCCTGCGATCAGTACCGTAATCATCTATCTTTAGCGATGCGACACCTTGCGGATATTCGTATTGCAGATACGTGCGCATGTTTCTGGCAGCGCGCTGAATGACGATCTTCTCATCATGTATATGCTTCCAGGGAAAAAATGGGGTGGATATCGTTTGAATACCTTCGTTATTGATGATAATCTGGGGATCCTTATTTTTAGCCTGTTTATATTCTCTAAACAGCCGGTATGCCACGCCAAGCATCATGATGCCACCAATGATACGGCTATCATTCATCCATAGGTAAATGCCAAATACCAGCGGGATCAGCATGATGGATAACAGGACATAACTGTTAGCTTTTGCGTAATAGATGATCGTCTCTGCAGGGATACGCAAATCGTCCTCGAATACATCTGGCTGATCGAACTTCGATTGCAGCACCAGCCATTTTTCTCTGTATGCCTGCGTGTGCCATTCCCATTTCCCAAAGAAACTATTTTCCGGCCATAGCATTTCCTGAATGGCCGACATTCTGAGTTCATGTACGTTCCGCACATGCTCCAATGCCCAGATTCGCCATCTGGTCACCATGAAGCAATATATCAGCCAGGCAATGATAAAAGACACTAACAGCGCCACCAATATTACCCATGCGGGTATAAAGTGTACAAGCGCCAGCAAAACACTGATCAGGGTGGGTACGAACAACATGGTCATCACTGGGTACTTTACCATTCCGTCTCCTCTGTCAATTGCATCATCTACGGATACAGTATCATACATAGGTATAAGGGCATATTTATACTGCTAAGATACAAATGAACTGATATTTCACAATGAAAGGTCCACGACATAATTATTCAGCGACCACAGCCAGATGCTGATAAAAACATTCCATAATCTTCAGCAGCTCATCGCAATGCGCATCATTTCAGGACATTCGTTAAAAAGTGAGCAATTTAGCCTGTTCGGGAATGATCAGCTGGACATGTAAGGGATTATACGCCTTTAACTGCGCAGGAATGACCTGTTCGCGGTTGCCACCAGGTTTGATGTGTGTGATCACTACCGGAAAATCCTTTAGCGCGTCTGCCCCTGCAAGTGAGGCCAGGTCCTGCAGCTCAGACATCAGCCAGTAGGGCGTAAGATGGCCGAACAGTTGCCGGTCGGCCTGTTCATTTGCAAAAGACACCTCAATGAACAGACCTTTTAACTGTTTTGTCTTCAGCAATGGCGCTGCCTGTTGCCAGAGCAGATGTATTTTATCCGAATGTTCTATCGAATCAGCTCCGGTATCGCCCAGGTAAAGTATATAGGCATCTTTATATCTAACGAAGAAGGCTGTACTCTGGTAAGGGTTGGAATGACTGAGCGGCAAAGCCGTTACCTGCATATCCGTGTTTTGCAGCGGCGCTTCAGCACCTGGCGTCAGCACGGTATACTGATATTTACCAAGGGCTGGTTTATCACCTTCATTGGCAAAGTTGGCCCAGCTTTTCCAGCTGAAGTATTTATCCTTTAGAATATCGATACAGTGATCCAGTCCGTAGATGTTCTTCGTATTGTCGTCCGGCGAATTAATGATCATGCCCGCCAGGTGATCCAGATGACCATGGGAGATCAGGAAACCCTTTATATTCTTCTTCAATACTTCGGAAGCGCTCCCCTGGAAGAGATTGGCCTGTATTGCCTTATTAATGCCATAGTGTACAGTACCTGCGTCCAGGCAGACATACGCGTCACTTCCCTGCGGGGCGATCATATAAGCCGAAAGATTACTTTCGTCGGTGCCGCCTTTCACTCCCAGGGGTATTACTTTAAATGAATTTTGGGCATTGGCCGCCTGACAAAGCAGACTGCCGGCTATAATGAGTGTAGTTAAAACAGATTTCATGCGTTAAAGGTACTTTGTTATTTCCTGGGATCAGCCTTCAAATTCCCGTTTCAGGGTAATGTTTTCCGTCTTTCCGAGCACAAGAGGTGTACGTTCAATGACCACGTTATTGTAGTCGAGACCGTATGCTTTATCATCCGGCAGGCTCAGATAATCCAGCAGGAAATGTATTCTCATGACGATATTATCCCAGAGGGAAAGATTGTTTTCGACGGAGAGAAAACTCTTCAGGATCACGAAGCGGAAGTCTCCGAGCAGATTGCCGGTTTCCGGATCGAAGTATTTGTTTTCAATAGTGATCTCGCTGGTCTTCCTCATTTCCGCGACCACTTTTTTGAATAATATATTAATGCGGGGTACTACTCTGAAACCTAGTTTAAAACGGATATGTATGATCTCGTCCTTCTCGATCACATGTGAGATATAACTGGCCGTATAAGGTTTATCATCTACGTCCACATGCAGGAACCAGTAGAGATCTGCTCTTTTAGGCTGATGATGCAGGATGGAGTCAATGACACGCTCTTCGACACGCTCAGGTGTATCCGCAATAGTAAGATATACCAGGTGTGTAGCGTACTTAGGAATATCTGTATCATTACTGAGCCGCTTCAGTACAGGCACATATCTTTTGATATCAATAAGCTGTCGGTAACGGATCTTGAACCTTCTTCCGGCATACCATACATACATGATGCTGATCAATACCAGTCCTATCAGCAATGTGATCCAGCCACCATGTGCAAATTTGCTAAGATTGGCCACAAGGAAGGTTATTTCGATCCATCCAAATAAGAGGGATACCAGGAGTACAACCAGCTTCGGAACACGATGCGTATACAGGTAGATACTTAACAGGATAGTGGTCATCAACATGGTGAGTGTTACTGACAGACCGAAAGCCGCTTCCATGTTGGAGGATGCTTTAAAATGGATGACCATGGCAATACAGCCAACCATCAGCAGCCAGTTCACGGTAGGTACATATACCTGTCCGCGCATGTCGGACGGGAACTCAATACGCAGCCGTGGCCAGACGTTTAGCCTGATCGCTTCATTGAACAGAGTGAATGTCCCCGAGATCAGTGCCTGGCTGGCAATAATAGTGGCAGCCGTCGCCACCACAATGGCAGGGATCAGGAGCTTTTTAGGGACCAGTCCATAGAAGGCATCCACCACATCCAGGTGCTGACCGTTATACTTCAGCAATAAGGCCGCTTCGCCGAAATAACACAGTAAAAGGGCCACTTTGATAAATACCCAGGCCACCTGTATATTACGGCGGCCTACATGTCCCATATCCGCATATAGCGCTTCCGCTCCCGTTGTACACAGGAAAACGCCACCCAATACCCATAGTCCGCCGGGGTATTCCACCACCATCCGATAAGCATACATCGGATTGATCGCTTTCAGCACATACAGGTTCCCCACCAGATTACTAATACCCAATATGGCAATCATACTGAACCAGATCACCATGGCTGGTCCGAAGAATACACCAATACGGCTGGTACCAGACTGCTGGAGAAGAAACAAAATGATGAGAATAACGATCGTGATCGGCATGATCGGTATATCAGGGTTTAATACAAGCAATCCTTCCATGGCAGACGTAACAGATACCGGCGGCGTAATAAGACTATCGGCAATCATAAAGCTGCCACCAATAATAGCGGGCCATAAAACCCATTTCCCATATCTTCGGATCAGGGCATACAGCGAAAAGATGCCGCCTTCTCCGTTATTATCTGCCCGCATGGTGATAAAGACATACTTCAGGGTCGTCTGGAAGAACAATGTCCAGCATACAGCAGATACACCGCCCATCACCAGTGTCTCAGATATTTGTCTGTTACCGATGATGGCTTTAAAGGTATATAAAGGAGAAGTACCAAGATCTCCGAATACAATTCCTATCGCTAATAATACGCCGCCCCACTTAAACTGATCAGGGCTATGATGCGCTGCCTTATCATTGCTCATATCGCAAATATCAAGATATTTCGAACAGTTTGAGCGGATTATAGTGTTATATTTGAAGGCATTGTATATCCACTTGCATTACGATCAGGGCGGAATTTTTTGACAAACTGACCGACCAACAAGCATCCTTTAGTTCTTATACGATGCCGATCAACAGATCCGGGGCTTCGATCCTGCCGACAAAGGCAACTTTAAAGTGATCTGGTTTGAACACCCTGCTACTACACTACTCTCCTGCTGATTTCCTTCGGCACTGGACCGACAGGCCAGATATTCTCCCGCATTCCTCTCCTGCAGCATACCTACTTCCTAACCAGGTATCCGGGACCATGACTTCAATTTGCTGAGCGAAGCAGAAGAAACCTGTGTATTGGGATCAGGCACAGGACGCGGGGTATATCAACAAAATACCTGGCTATACGGACGGTATACAGGGCCCCATGGAGGTGGAGTGCCAGCTGGTAAGAAACGGGCTTTATTGCGGGAATGACTGGAGATTATTGTTGCCAATTGATAGGGATGATGTGGGGGACTTCGTAAGGATCTACTTCTGGATAGGGGAACAGGATCTGGTGGGCCGGAATTTCGAGACTGCTGGTGCGTTTTACAGTGCTTTTGAGGCCTGGGTACATTTTTTAAAAAAAATATTGGTGATTTAAATTATTTGTCTATTTTTGCAACCCGCAACTGAAGGACAGTTGCTTTGCCCAGATGGCGGAACTGGTAGACGCGCTAGACTCAAAATCTTGTTTTCGAAAGGGAGTGCAGGTTCGATTCCTGTTCTGGGCACTAAAGCGGAAAGGTCGGAGTATTCTCCGACCTTTTGCTTTTTAAGGTGGTCAAGATCCTTTCTGGGCCTGCTTATCAGGGATCAAGTTGAATTCTTGGGGGGAAGAGGGATCAAGTTGAATTCTTGGGGGATTGTCATTAAAAAGAAGTAAGTATCCGGTAGACAGCACCTATGTAATGATTTTGGAGAGCGTTACTTTTGCTTCGTGATCCAGATATGAGGTAGGAGCTCTTTGATTCTGTTGATGGGATGGTCGTTAATGACCATTAAAACGTCCTTTAGCCAAAGGCTGGGATTAATGTTATGTAGTTTACAGGTTCCGATCAGGCTGTAGAGCATTGCAATTCGCTTTGCTGATTCATGGCTCCCGGCAAAGAGGTAATTCTTTCGGCCTATAACAGTCGCTCTTATAGATCTCTCAGCCGCGTTATTATCTGGATGTAGCTTTCCATCATACACGAAGGCACAGAGTTTATCCCAGCGTTTTATACTATAGGCAAGGGCTTTTCCTATCGGGCTTTGTGGAAGTACCTGCTTGTATTGGTCTTCCATCCAGCTTCCTAATTTCTTCAGTATAGGTAAGGAGTGCTTCTGTCTTGAAGCTGCTCGTTTTTCATTGTCGTGATTTAACGCCCTGCTATCGCGTTCAATCTGATAGACGAGCTGTAACTGTTCCAATACATATTCTGCTCTTTCTCGGTCGCTGTAAATAGCGTCAGAGAAGTACCTTCTTGCATGAGCAAGACAGTGGATCAATGTTATATTATTGGTGTCAACGATGCTATTATATGCAGAGTAAGCGTCTGTTTGCAGCGTACCATAAAAATCTTTCAGCATTTCTGCGGGTCCTTCTCGGCCACGCCCGGGTTGATAATCAAAGACAAGCAGCTTGTTAATACTATCCTGATAGAGCCAGTAATACCCCCGATGAGTGCTCCCTTTCTTATCCTTGTCGAGCACTGGTACCGAGTCGAGTAGGCAAGGGCATTTCAGCCCAAGCCTCTCACAGCACCGTGCGTGATAGTCTCCCATCACACGGCGCTTCCAGATTAGCAATACAATTAATATGGGCGAATAAATGACCAGTGTTCAAATAATCGGGGATTGGTTTCGTAGACTCTTACAAGCCATCTATGCGCCCGTCCCTTTCCAAGCTTTCTATTTTCCATTATCCATCTTACCAATTTTAGATTTAGCCAGTACCACAATCCATGTGTTGTCCACTTTGAGTATACACAATAATACTGATACCATCCCCTGATTTTAGGGTTTAGTATCCTTGCGATGTTCAAAATCGTGCCTTGGAAACGTCTTCTTACTACCTCTCTCACTTTTTGCCTAACTGCTTTTTTAGACGAGTCACTCATACACGGAAAATACATAAGTTTCCAGCCATTCTTAGTTGGTCTGCCTAATGGTCGAAAAGTATAACCCAGAAAGTCAAAGCTTACACTTCGATGTGCTTCAGTATGTATATGATTTTTGCAGTAAACTATACGCGTCTTTTCCTCATTCAGCATCAACCGACAATCTATCATCCTCCTGGTAATTGCACCTTTGATGAAATTTGCCTGTTTTTCTGTCGTACAGTGTATAATTGCATCGTCACAATACCGTTCAAAAGGCATGTTTGAGTGATTCTTTTCCATCCATTTATCAAATACAAAGTGAAGGAAGATGTTAGCTAGTAGCGGGCTTATTACTCCTCCCTGAGGAGTGCCCTTTTCCCCACGTCTAACTTCTCCGTTACACATAATTCCAGCCTTAAGCCATCGCTTAATATACATTAGAATCCATTTCTCTTTTGTATACCACTCGATTGCCTTCAACAACAGTTCGTGATCTATACTATCAAAAAACGCTCGAATATCAATATCAACCACCCAACTATAATAACCACACCGTGCAGTGGCTTTCTCCAAGGCCTGATGTGCATTCTTACCGGGACGATATCCATAACTATCCTCATGGAAGCTGCCTTCCACGATAGGTTCAAGATAATTTTTCACAACCTGTTGAGCTATGCGATCTGATATTGTAGGTATGCCAAGAATACGCACACCGCCAGATTTCTTTGGAATTTCAACGCTTTTCACAACTGGCGGGTAATAACATCCAGATGTCATTCTGTTCCAAATCCGGTATAGATTCTTTGACGCATCAATCGAAAAATCTTCTATACTTTCTCCGTCGATTCCACCACTTGCATTATTTTCCTTTACTTTCTTGTAAGCATCCAGTACCATTTTCTTGGTCACCGGATGTTGCTTTGTTTCATAATAATCAATCATCCATTTTACTGTTGTTGGTTTTATAAAACTAATCTGGCTAAGCCCTTCCCTCCACAGCCATTACAGCAGCTTCAATAGTACTACGACTTAGTCCGCCTCTGTACAGGATATTGGTATTTAACCTTGCGGTGTCTCCGCTTGAATTGTTCCCTTTGCACTCCTGTACAAATTCCCTTGTTCCATTAAATCGCCTGATTTAGTGTCCTGCTACCTATGTACCGCCTGTCATCTAGCCAACACCAGGTTACTGTCGCTAAACTTAATTTGTAGGTAAGAAACTGTTACCTGCTTTCGACAGAATAAGTGCGATATCGATACTTTACTATGGCAGTTCACTTTCGTTCAGCTCACTAAATCTTACCTGACAGATTAATTCTGCCTTTTCCCCTATCGCTCAACACCTTTTCCTTTCGTCCAAAGCATCATAGGGTGGTTTGTAAGGTATGCCTGTCATCCCTTACGGTGGGCCTGCCACCATCAATCTAACAGCATGTAACTTTTCATGTTACTTCAAGGCACACTGTCTCATCAGCCTGCAAATAGTCAGCGTTGAGTACTTCTGTTACCAGCGCTCTGTAAATAGGAGTAATTAACGCAGCTGTCTTAGCAAAACCATCACTCAGCGTTGAGTATGGTAGCTTTATGCCATCTCTTTCCAGACGTTGTTGCTGGCGATGCACGGGGAGATGATCGCAGATCTTCTCAACAACCAGTTGAGCCAGTAAGCCTGGCCCCATCATCGATTTTGCAACTGGTAATGTTGGCAAAGGTCCAACAATAATTTTTGACGACGTCTCATCCGCAGATGGGAGAAGGTACTTGTTACGGATGTAACGGACTACATAAATTTCAGCGGGTTTGTATTCCAGCACTTCAGTTTCAGTGGTGCCAATATGTTTACTACCAGCTGGTATATGGTCTGGATCTATAATTACATCTTCTCTTCGTAAGTGAGATGGTATGGTATGACGGCTATCTCTGGCTTGAGTCGCATCTTGTTTTACAACTTTCACATAAGTCACCTTCTTTGCATCTAACACGTTGCAAACAGCAGCAGATTGTTCTGTTGGAATATCGAGTGCCAGTTGATTCTTATCTGCGGGAATAAATCGCTCCTGACGAACTCCGAAAATCATCTTCTTGAGCTGATTCAATTCATGCTGCAGCTGCTCAACCTTGTTGATGGCAGACTCATAGAGCTGTTTGTAATCATTATCTTCTGCTGACGTACTCATTGCAATTGCAATGTTATCACATGTAAATCAATTATTTGTTAGCGCGATGTTAATGATCGGCAGATTGTCGAAAATACCGCCTGCGGTACTGGACTTTATCCATCTGAATGCCTTGCAGAATAAGCATCAATTGTGTAGAAGTAAGCGAAGACTGTACCCCACCTGGTTTGGGAATCTCAAATGTTCCCTTCTCAAGCCGCTTGTAATAAATCGCAAATCCATCTTGCTGCCATTGAAGTAGCTTGATATGTGTAGCTCTGCGGTTAAAGAAAATATAGACATCCCCGGTTAAAGGATCCAAATGCATCTGTTGATTGACAATAGCCGCCAGTTTGTAAAAGCTACTACTTATCATGATTGGCTGAGTATACAGAAAATACCTGCATGAGGACGAGAGTGCCAGCATTTATTTACTGTTTAGTAGCTCTTTTAGCATGTCTGTATTGACCGCCGAATGAAAAATTATCCTGTTACCTGATAAAGATATCACCTCCGCGAATGGAAGTGCAATATCTGGTATACTCGCCTTAGAAGGTGTCAGCTGAATGAAATGTTTTCGTCTGGGAACTTTTGCAGGAGTGGCAAACTGCTTCCTCCAGTTCTTGAGCATGGAGACCGTGATTCCATGATTATCACAAAACACTTGCATCTTTACGTTTGACTGGCTCCATTGCATCGCGATATTCTTCTTCTCCGATATTGTAAATGAACGTATCGTGGAATTATTGGATGATTGCATACAGGGCATATTTAAACAACGCAAACATAAACCCTCAGACTTACATGCCGAAGATGCTGTCTACCGGAACCTTACAAAAAGAAAGAAATTCACATCCCCCTGCCTCTCATAGCGTTCCTAAAAGATTTTACTTTCGCATTAAAAGATTCAGCAGAAGCATTAGTGGCCCTAGTTGTAAAGAATTTCAGAATGCCCGCTTCCCACATTCTAATGTTCCGATAACACTAAATATCATACCCTTGACGGGCACATTTAGCTATATTACGCAAAAAGATACATGACATTATCTTTTCCGCAGAACTTTTATATGTACCCCGCTAGGACAATAGTTTGATTACTTTTTAAATAAGAATGGAACCTTCTACAACTTCCATTCTTATTTAATTACTTATTTCTTCCAAAGATATAAGTTGAATACCCGATCTGAATTTGTGCAAAATTATTCTGGTAATTGGCAATTTCTGAATTGAATCTTGCCCTGCCGAATACTTTTCCGTCCCCATTTTTATTCACATTGAAGGACATCAACAGCTCCAGAGTATTCAGCCATTTGTTCCGCTGTAGCATATATTTCTGTGGATCGTCTTTTGTAAATCCCAGGAGTTCCACGCCGGGGGCAAAAGGCTTGATATAGATGGCACGATACGACAAGGATAAGTTAAACCGCTCTTCTGGCAGAAAGACTAGTTTCAGTTGCGGGGTTATCTGCAAGGTGTTAATTGTATACTCCTTTACTAGGCCTGTTTTGGTGACTGTTGACCCTTCTAGTATTGTGAGAGAATCTGCGACAGGCGTAATGCCAAGCCGGCCACCGATATTCAGATAAATATTGAATTTAAGATTGTGATTGGCGAGAAACAACACATTTAAGTCGAAACCAGCACTAAAGCTCTGGCGCTGATATAATCCGAGTGGTGTGGCATACCGATGAGAATTCTTCGCTAATGATGCCGTGTCATTATCGCCCGGATGCTGTCTGATCGAATCAAGATCGCCTAGGATGTAGTGTTTGTTATGTTCTTCCAGCTTGGACAGTGTAATGCTGGGCAGGATATACTGGAAAATCCCCACACTTTTCACCACAGGGAATATCCACCTTCTTGTTTGCCATTGTGCAGTATTGATGTTAATTCTTTTTTCGACATCCGTCTGCACTAGGCCATTAGGTTTATCGTCCTGAAGGCCCACAAAATCACTATAAATGCGTGCTTCGAATAACTTATTGGTTTCTTCTTTATAAAGCGTAGCATATTGACCACCGAAAAGTGTCATTGAGGTATCTTTAGGACTATAGTCTCTTCTGTCTACTTCCAGTCTATTCTTATAATCCAGCAATTCACCCAAGATGATGTAGGTACGATTGCCCCCTTTTAATGCAGCCTGTGCTTGGGTCATGCGCTTTTTGTCAGGAAATGCTTTTGCGCCTCTCTCATATAAGCGGATTGACTTTAGCTTATTTTGATTTTCAACGGAGGTGAAGCCAATCCCGTATATGTTAATATAAGTTCTGGGCCGTCCGTTGATGAGGATGGTGGCTGAGATATTTTCTATATAACCGTTATTAAATTCGATATCAACATCCTGAACGCTGATGTCCTCTGAACTAACGATTTTTTCTTTTTTCGTAGCACTGTCAATATAAGAAATATAAAATTTTATCTGACTGGATATACTCAGCCTGCCAGCTTCCGGTGCGGCACTTGGTTGTTGTAAGGGCCTGATGGCAATGAGCTGGAACCACAGATTATTACCTTCTTTAAGTATCAGGTCCTTTTCAGGATCAGTACAGGTAAACCCATTGATGCGCAGAAAATTCCGTTGGAATACAGCCATGAAAAAAGTGACATCTGTTCCTGAGTAATTATATTCTACCCTCTTTGTGGCATCTGCGATGTCAATAATAGTAATTTTAATGGAGTTATCTGTGTCAAACGTGCCAGTATAAGTAAAACTGCCATTACCGATCGCAAGCGTTTTTGAATAGCTTTGAGGTAGTGACGCGAGTGAACGTCTCTGCAGATCATTCCAGAGAATATTGGCTTCATTGTTCAGTTTCGCAGCATCTACTGATCCACAGGTAAGTGACGGGAGTTTATTGAATTCTGAAGAAAAAAGCCGTTTAAAGGTCTCTACATCGGTTCCAATATATGGAAATGTCCTTTGTCTGGCGGCATTGCTATTATCTGCTATATTAACCCGTATGGATTTGTCAGGTTGTGTGGTTGCTGTATACGTGAAAAACTCTCCGCACACAGTAAATGTCTTCGAAACCTGGGCCTGAGCTGAAAAGGAGAGAAGAAAGGAAATGAACAGGATAATACAATATCTCATTGTAATGTTTTGGGATTAGTAAAAAGATTTTAGCATGGTTCGTCAGTATTCATCCATGCAGACTGGCCGTTGCCGATATCAAAACATCTTTGCGCCACACCGTTTTTACATCTTACATCTCCCGGTATACACTGGCCGAAAGCAGCAACTTCTTTGGGCAGCACATTTTTGATCTCATTTTTTTCTATTGGAGTAGCCGTAAATTCATGATCGTCTATGCTATATGTGATAGACACGATCTTAATTTTTTTTGTGTTGAATTTTGCCATGTTTTGTAGTTTTTGACAGATAGTCATTATTTGTTTACCGTACAAAACAATCTGACAGCGTATTGAGGCACAAGTGTGATTGCCGGGGGTGATTGCTTTGTTTAGCATAGACAGTGACTTAAAAGCGTTCCAAATAGTAAAGTTGGTCGAAATATTATTAGCAGAAAATACCAACTACTTTGTATTTTTCTTCTTCCGTCCCCATTCTGCCTTGTTGATTTGAATTATCAATTATCTTAGAACAGACATTACGCCATTCTATACATGTAAAACAATATGTTTATATATTGCTATCCTCAAAATGAGATACTTTTCTGTTGATCTATTCTATTTCTATGCAAACAGTCTTCGCAAAAAAAATCTCAAAAGACCTGAAACAGGTATCTCCTAATGGCAATACATACCAAGGTATGGTAAGTAACGCTTTCATCACTGTTAAAAGGGCCAGCATTCTCCGGTATA
Organism: Chitinophaga agri; assembly: GCF_010093065.1. NCBI lineage: Bacteria > Pseudomonadati > Bacteroidota > Chitinophagia > Chitinophagales > Chitinophagaceae > Chitinophaga > Chitinophaga agri. The sequence continues at coordinate 1,676,742 of NZ_CP048113.1, forward strand.
TGTTAGACCGGGGTTAGACAACATCTTTGACATAGGGGGACTTGCTATTAAAATAGCAAATATGCCATGTTGTATTATAATAAATTACTAATACAATGTAAAACGCAAAATATATCAGGATTTTACATTGTATTTAAGTAATATTTACCAAAAAAAACTTATCAATATAGTATTGAAATTACTAGCAGTCCGCAACTGCGCCTGCTGAACTTTATACTTAATTTGTGAGAACCATTCTTTGTATACTTTGTCCATAAAAACTACCTCGTGAAACTTCAGGATGAATTGATTGCAGGGATAGAGGAAAAAAGGTACTGGAACTTCAATCGGATGGGAACCTTCTGTTTAAATTAGACAACTCACTTCAGATGGATTTCTTAATAGCTGTTGCAGCAGCATTGAATATCCACTTTTAGAATGGAGTTGTAAGACTCGCATGTGATAGTTACTTTCCCTTTTGCTATGTAAATACGTCAAGAGGGATTAACAGACACAGCCACTACATAGCCTAAGAAAAAAGTCCTAAAAGGCTTAAAATCAATCCCCTTCCCTTAATAACAGTATACCAAACCTATCAATATCAAAAGAGCTTTTTTTATAGTTTGGCTGCAATTGTAAAAGAGCCAATGAATGCCCGGGGGCTTTCATATCTTGACATACTTATAATCCTTAAGAAAGCTTATGCACTCAACTTATTCAAAATCAACACAAGTTGGTTCGAAAACGTTCTGCTACTGGGCACTAAAGTGGAAAGGTCGGAGATATCTCCGACCTTTCCGCTTTTTAGGTGCATGCTCACTTCTCTGGACAGTTCTTCTACTGCCTGGTGTTGGGATTTGCCCAGCCTGGATGTTAGTTAGCGCTTCTCCCGGATACATCCCTGCCCGGGCCGCTATGTGCGTCTCTACTATAACACTTCTTTCATGTCTCTGGTACATTTAGTGTTACTAAGATGGTAGTTCCGTAAACAGACATCGCCCTTCCTTACTAAGTGGCTTTGATAAAGCTAATTCCCACCCTTCTAACGGTACTATGAGGATGCCAAGACAGCCTTCGTCCTTTTCGTTACCTCCAATTTCTCCCGGTTCGGATATCTCCCCATATCATCTTTTCTTAGCGCTTAACAAGGTGACGACACAGAGCCTGTAAGCACGGTGGATTATTCTTGTTCAGTCAATCCAATGAATCGACTTCCGTTTGGAGACGTTATGCACTCCTGTGTTCCTGTATCACCCAGGTCTGCCTTTGACATGTTCTTGGACCCCTGTCGAATCGTCCCACTTGTCTATTGCGCAGGTTTGATGTTGCCTTAGCTTAGAACGGCTAAAGCTTCAATATACAGAAGCGTTTCGAGGCTCAATAGCACACTTTCAGCAGTCGCTGTCTACGCTTCGTGCCATCATCTCTGACAACTACGCAAGACGCGCTTCCGATGGTTCACCAAACCTTGTCTGACAGGATTGGCTACCTGTAAGGTAATTTCGAGGTATTTCATAAAAAAATGCCCACCCCACGGACCTAACACAGCACAATCGTAGAGGCTCCGCTACTGGCACATAAATAACAAATCCGCCCTAATAGCGGATCTGCTATTTTATATTAACTGGAGATCTCGGATACGTCTTTTATAATCAATATGAAAACGATGCGATCAATATAAAAATGAATATAAACCCTAATCTAACACTTAAAAAATCATCTGCTCAATGACGGAAACGCAAATCCCAAAAGTAAAACTCCGCTAATTTGACTAGTCTTGAATGTCCAGGGCGCATCCTGCACATTCAGGTAAAACGTTATCACTAATGTTTTGCCATAGCCTGCTGGCTCTGACCTGCACAATGCCAGTTCACACTTACGCTCAATGTATCGCTGGGATACCACAGCGTGGTATTATAGCTGGTCACATACCCATCGCTATTGATCTGCTGGTCAAAGAAGTACCTGTCATACTCCGGGTACTGATAGGCATTATTTGCCCTGATGAGTTTATGATGCGGATGCATGTCCAACAGCCCCATGTGCCGCAGTAGTTCCAGTTCTGTGAAGTGACCATACCAACTGTCGATAAAATATACGCCGTTGGTGATAGGCTTAGAATAATCATAGGTCAGCTCCAGCATCAGGGTGCTGTTATTATTACGTAGATATTGCTTCACATTCCCATGCTGGTCATACCTGATGGTATAGTCCCAGTTCTGTTCAGGATTAAAATAACTTACCAGCTGCCCTTTATTATTATAGGCATAGGTCTTATGCCAAGTGAACCCGCCTATCATAGGATCGGTGTAAAAGGTCTCTACCGGCTGTCCCTTGCTGTTCAGAATGACAGTAAAGGCGGTATCCTTGCTAGTGGAGTCCAGCAGAAAGGCTTTATTGCCCATGCGGCCGCCATTCATATAACTATGCGGATAAACCGGCGTTGGGCTGTCAGCAAGAATGAATATAGAATAATAGAACTCCTGCCAGCTATATGTTTTAAAGAACTGGTACTGGCGGCCAAACACGAACTGGCCTGGTTGATTGTAATACCATATTGACAAACTCTGGGCATCGCAATTACAGGGTTTATTACCGGGACCAGGCCACGGGAGATCGTCTTTATGACAGGCAGCCAGCAATGAAATGAAGATGCATACAAACAGTATGCGGCACAAGTAAATTGATCTTTGCATGATAGGGGTTTTATGTAATTGATTAAATAAGAAAGGATGCGAATGGGTTGTCCGTTAATAAGCAGATTCTACATCGGCATGCGATGCCAACAATCACCATTATTCTTAACAAATAATGGCTCACCCTAAAAAAGGAAAAGCCAGGTAGCTTATCAAATAAGGGCTGTCACTATTGTACAGACATTGAAAACTAGTTCTTTATTCAGATCGCTGCAATTGATATTACCTGGAATTGACTAAGTAACGGGTAAAACCGTGGACATCACACCTTAAGAAGGCGTCAAGATTAACAAGACCCAATCGCTATTCCCTTCAGGACTTTTCTATAGAGTTAACTGTGCACGAATATAGGACACAATCTTCAATTATCTATGCTTCTTACAAGGTATATGAACATCCCGGTCGAAAAATCGAGCGTAGCAAGCTGCCCGTTCCTAACCATAAAGGATTTTTGCCGAAGAATTACATAGCTCTTTTATATAGGCCTACACTGATGTCGCGCAATGTAGTGACCTGGGTACCCGTCTGCTAGCGGAGTTTAAGCAGCATATCCTACCATGAAAATCCTTTTCCCTCAGGAATAATTATCTGTTACCCCTCTCAGCAAAATTCACTATTTCTATAATTCCCTCTTATTCAAATCGCACCATGGCTTTTGTTCCAATGTATTCAGTATTGACTGATACTAACCGGATGACGTACCCATTCATGGAATCCTCAGGACACATTAACCACTTGAATTGGAAAGGAACATTAAGAACGTCATTACATTATTATATTTTCGCGTAAGATGCTACAGTAACAGCATAGATCAGATTAAAATTCTTAGTTTTTTTACAAGTGAATATCTTATGAGTAGGACAATATTTGACAAATATCATGATAGCACAATGTTATTTGTTTATATTTTATCATATACCTTATGTTCCTGCAACTTTCAAAGACACAGTGTCCCCAAGGAAAATATGCCGAACACATTATTGAATAAATATACTAGGTCAGTCAGTAAGGGAGAAGATAGCAGTACTCAGATATTACAACTTATTGCGGAACGAAAGGAAATTCCAATTTCACAGTTAAACCGATATTTCAGCTTTGATTCATTATATCTCAAACGGGCTCCTTATGTAACCTGATTTGGCGTATATAAAATTAATGATAGTGTGTCGGTGGCTTACATCGATTGTTTTGGAGGTCACTGTGGAGACAGATTTATTATTACGGTTAACACGAGAACATTGAATGAGATAAGCAAAATGCAGATCGCTAGTTTTTGTGATGCAGATTATATAATGAAAGATACTTTAATTGCAGATTTTTATGAGACAGATTCGACATTTGAGACTAAAACATCTTACCACCTCAGAGTTGGAAGAGAAATTGATACTGTTGTTAGCCGTCTTTGGAAGATAGACCAACGGGGTATCATTTCATTAGCGAAAAGAAATCGCTAATAGATTTAGAGTAGGGTGATCATTGTTAATGTGTAATAGCTATTACATGTTCTTGTAGTTATGAAATACTGTTACACATTTTTTTCCAGCAGGAGTATACCATGCGAAGTTAATGGGCGCCGCAGCATCTTTTACAGGGTTTTCACAGATAATCTGTTAACTAAGTCATACAACTAGTGTTCATCGATTCAAATGTTCTATCGTCGACCAAATTCGGGACTCAGGCACCCATATCCAGGGTTTTAAGTACCTGCTGCCTAAAAAGTTTTCCGATCGGCACAAGACCGCCTGCAATTTGGATTTCCTCCACGGAAAATGATTCTATCTTATCGATAGCCACAATAAAGGAGCGATGCACTCGCAGGAAGGCTGCTGCTGGTAACATGGCCTCGAGGGCTACCAGCGCATACTTGGTGATTACCGGTCCCTTAACCGTATGAATCTTTACATAGTCTTTGAGGCTCTCCACATAGAGAATATCATTCAGAAAAACCTTTACCATTTTTCTGTCCGCACGGAAATACAGAAATCCGTGGTTGGTTGCTAACGCTGGCTCACTGGTCAACGGTACCTCTTTTTCTGGTAATGCCTTCATGACAGATTTTAAAAAGCGTTCGAACCGGATCGGTTTTACGAGGTAGTCAACTACGGATAGCTCAAACGCCTCCACAGCGTACTGGTCATAAGCCGTCGTGAGCACAATTTTAGGTGGATGTTGCAACGTCCTGATCAGCTCCATACCACTCATCTGCGGTAACTGTATATCAAGGAAGAGCAGATCAATCTGCTGTTCACGCAGTACCGTAATAACCTGCAAAGCATTACTGCATTCTCCTGCCATTTCTAAAAATGGGATCTGTTCGATATACCGGCGAATGACCTCCCTGGCTGGAGGCTCGTCATCTATCACCAGGCATTTAAATTTCTTTTGCGGCTCCATAAGCAAACGGCTTTTCACTGGCATAACTGGCTATATCCAGTGTCATCTTTAAATTAACAATGTACATTTCTTCGAGGTCGTCTATCTGCAGATCATGTGTTCCAGGATACAACAGCTGTAAACGCTGCCGGACATTCATAATACCAATGCCAGCTGCGGGAGTGTGAGCGCTGGCACATTTGCCGTTGATCAGTTTCATGCTTAGTTCCAGACCCGTTATATTGATATGCATGCTGATCCATGGTTGTTCTACCATTTTACTTGCACCATGTTTAAATGCATTCTCAAGGAAGGGTAACAGGATCAATGGCGCTATGAACAAATGCCCACCCTGTTGAGGTAATTGCAGGGATATGTCAAGCTGATGATCATAACGAACTGTTTCGAGTTCAAGATAATCACGGGTCATTTTCAGCTCTTTGTCCAATGGCACTATTGGTTTATCGCAATCATATAACATATACCGTAAAAGTTCCGAAAGCCCCATGATCATGCCAGATGCTTTCGCAGAAACGTCTTGCGTAAGAGAGTATACATTATTAAGTGTATTGAAAAGAAAGTGCGGATGCAACTGCGCTTTCAGCATCTGTAGTTCTATTTTTGTTCTTTCCTTTTCCAATATCAGCGCGGCCTGTTGTTTCTCAAAAAAACATTTTAACAATTTAACAGCCGCTGCTACTCCTCCAATGGTAATACTACCACGGAGTCCAGCCAACATGGCCACGCCAATCTGGACATAAAAAGGAGGATGCGCTTCTTTAGCCAATACCGGAGACAAGCGATCGGCTACCAGGTGCCTGAATGCATCAACTACGGTTACTGACAAAAAAGCCGCAAACGTAGCGGTGAGCAGCACCAGCACAAGCGAACCTATTATCGCCATCACATAGCGCCCTGGCAATACCAGTTTCGGAATAACAAGGTACATCAGCGAATAGGCCAGGAATATGCTCGGAAGAAGAAATAGAAAAGCTTCCGGAAAAGTAATGACAATACGCCGCCAGAACGTTTGTTGTTGTAAAATCGCCGACGGAGTAAAAGAGTATAGCAGTAACTGAAATAAAAACCAAAGGACCCAGAAACACAGATGCCGGGCATAACGCCATTTGCGCTCATGGGAGAAGAAAAAAGGCAGTTGCAGCATCCGCTTGAGGTTTATACTAATATACGAAATGCCGTAACATTTCAGGATCTTGTTCGACCAAGCTCACCTCGTGGTGTCACAAAATCATTTTATCGTCGATGAACGGATTCAACCGCACCTTTGCTGTAGCTCGTCTATTTTTACTTTTATAGGTAGCAGAACGGCTTACTTTTGGGGAAAATACGCATTCTCATGAAAAAAATAGTGACCGCCTCCATCGCCATTCTCTCCTGCTACAGCCTGTATGCACAAACAGACACTACCAGCTTCCCAGAGGAACGACAGGCAGTCCGGCAGTTGATGCATGAAAGCAAGCCCGGCACCCGTATAGATTGTAACGATTTCATCGCGGTAGGTCCTAAGGGAGATATCTCCTTTTCCTTCAGCGAATGGAAAGCCGCACAAATAAAACAGAAAGTAGTATTCAAATCTGTAGTATCCCTACCGGGCCATGAGTTTATACGTATCTACGATGGAAATACGGCGGTCGTCAATTTCCTGGCAAATGTACATCTGGTAGTTGATGGCCAGGATGTCCGCATTAAAGTACGCCGGCTCGAAGTTTATCATAAAAGTACGGCTGGCTGGTGCCGTGTAGCCGGGCAGGGAACGATCGTGGATGAAATGCTGTTTCCGGTTGAAAGAGACAAACAGGAGGTGACTCATTACCCTAACTTAACAAAGCAGCCTACGGAATATACGGCCCCTTAGTCTCGCCCCACCCCCACTTAGGCATTGGGATATTTACATCCTCATTGCTTACATGCTCCTGTGAATTTATTACCGCTATCCGAGTACCCCACTCTATGTAAGCCACGAAAGCAGAGCGGAACTCAGGATAGCTAGCCTTTTTTCCATATTTTTAATTGTTATTTCCGGTAAAACTAGCCTGTTAAATTATGTGAGTCAATAACTTACCTAAAAGTAGGGTGGATTGTTAACTAATAGAAAGCTATGATACAATTAAATGATAAGACATATACCTGTCCTGTAGATGTTACATTGGGCTCCATAGGTGGTAAATGGAAACTGCTTATTCTATCGCATCTTCATACTTTTAAGAAAAGAAGTTACGCAGAGATAAGAGACAACCTGACGGGAGTGTCAGAGAAAATGCTTAGCCAGCAATATAAAAGAATTAGAACGTGATAACCTCATCACGAAAAATATATTGTCATCAAAACCTTACAGGTAGAATACTTATTATCCGATGATGGTAATTCACTTGGACCTTTGTATGAATTTGTGAGCAATTGGGGAATTAGCTATTTAAAGAAACGCGGTATTGATTATTTGCAGGACCAGCACCTGTATAAATAACCTGATACCTATTGATAAATAATCACTTGAATGCCATAGCTGGCTATACGTAACAAACCTAACACCTATATAATGACGATACTGCCAAACCAATCAATTTGGAAAACCATCAATATTGGTATCAATCAGGAACTTGTAGCGGACATGAAAAATCTTGATCCCTGCAATACAGACGGCAGGTTTATAGAACCAGTCTCACAGGGAAGATACGGGCTGGATCCCGATGCATTGTATATTATACAACAAGACTCCTTTGCGACCAGCAACTCACTGCAAACCATCCAATTGACAATGATCACCCTTCGGTCACTCGGCTTACCGGATGGTACCTGTTATGAAGATATTTTTAAAGCTGCACAGCATGCCGGATTAAGGCTTTGTCCAGCCGAAGTGGGTCTTCAGCTGCGCCTGCAATATATGGATCAGCCTTATGGCGAAACATTGGTGATCGGCATGCAACCCCTGCATGACTGTTACCAACTGCCATCTGTTTTTACAGTTCATCACTGGGACTGGGGAATAGGATTGGGCGCCTGTTGCTGCGGTGAAAGCAATGTGGAAGATGAATGGCATGCAGACAGTGACTGGGTTTTCATGATATAATCACCCTGAAATAGCAAACGCCGGAGATATGATCTCCGGCGCTCCTGCTTTGTCTTTCCTGATCATCACCCGGGTTAGGGCCTGCTATATGCATATTCTAACACTCATTATATGCTATATTCCACCCATTTGACAAAACTTCTCAACTCATTGACCGACACTTCAAAAACTGTTTTGTCATCTGATGGCAGTTAAATCCGTTCATCAATCGCTGTTCGTATGGCCTCAGTAATGTCGCCGATTGTACCCAGACCATCAATATTTACAACGTCAAATTTCTGCTGCATGTATTCAACCGCAGGACCTGTTTGTGTTTCAAATATTTCAATGCGTTTCAAATGAATTTCCGGATCCTGGTCATCTTTCCTGTCGGACTCTTTTGCCCTTTTGGTGGCTCTTACCAGTAACTCTTCCTTGGGAACAACTATATTAATCACACAGCTTACGTTGAGGTGCTTCTCTGCCAGTACTTCCAAAATTGTATCGACTTGTGAGACTGTTCTTGGATAACCATCAAGAATAATTCCCTTTTCACCTAAATTTTCATCGATGATCTGAGCAATAAGGCCCTGCATAATTTCATCAGGCACCAGATTCCCATTTTCTTCATAGCTCTTCACAATTTCACCAAAGGCAGTCATCTCGGTCTTTTCCCGGCGTACCCTGTCTCCTGTAGAAATATGTTTAAAGCCTGAAATTGTCTCAAGTACTGCACATTGTGTACCTTTTCCGCAATAAGGAGGACCCGTAATGATTAATATTTCCATTCCAAATATAATTTTCCAGAGTTGTTGGCGTGAATCAGAGCAAGCTCATTTAGCAGTGCATCCATTATCTCATATAAGACGGTTTCCTACAAAATGAGGGACTAACTAACTGCGGAAAGGTAGATGAAAATTTCAAATAAATCAGAGATTTTCATCCGGAATATCCGTCACGTTGTAATAAATCTTCAATCCCATCTCCTTAGCTTTTCTTACATCTTCATCTGCCCCCCTGGAGGCACCTTCAATTCTAAGCACAGCATCACATTTTTCCAGCATGCGGTGTGCAACAGGATACTGGATCTCTGTCCATATCTCATCACCCGTTTGCTGAGAGCCGGCAAGACGGATCAATGGCAATGCCATCCATTCTCCGATGAATGGAATATGTCCTTTCCTAAATATGGGTAATGCAAATGACTCCAGCTTTCTGAGATTCTCCTTCATTAATTCCGGATTGTCATTAGTCCCGCTCCGATAGGGACCAGCAATTAAGATGAGCATGTTTCTTTTTTTCACAAAAGAAATCAGAATTCTGGAATCCGGACTTAAGGTAGATTAAGTTATTTCCCCGGAAGCTGTCTTTTACGGATCAAACTCAAAAACTCAGGGGTGATACCCAGATAGGAGGCGATTTGCTTTTGTGAGACATTGCTGACAACCTGTGGGTATTTTTTGATAAACCGCATATAACGTTCCTCCGCATTGAGTGTCAGGTTCTCTATGCTGCGTAATTGCTCCCGCGTGTAAGCGTTTTGCATCAGAATGCGAAAAAAACGCTCAAACCTGGGAATAACAGTAAACAACTGGTCAAAATCGGACTTACTCAAAATTAAAACAGCGCTGTCTTCAATGGCTTCTATAAAGGTCATGCTTGGCTTTTCATTCAGGAAGCAATACATGTCTGTTAACCACCAATCTGCCATCGCAAACATAATAGTCGATTCCTTCCCCTTTCCATCGAGACAGTAGGACCTTAGAACACCTGTATTTATGTAAATCAGCTTGTTACAGAGCTGACCTTCTGTGATGATAGTTGTCTTGTTTGGTATCTCTTTATATACCAATAGGGAAATAAAATACTCCTCTTCTTCCCTGGAAAGCGAAATATGCTTTCCTATACTTTTCAAAATTGCGCTATGTATTTCCATGAAATCGTTACGCTCATCAGATTTTAGAAGGTAATTAGATTGATCGTAGCCGCTAAGTAACAGCAATTTACTTATAATCGGTATGATGTTTTCCGAAAATACTGCCGTTGCCGGACGGACGGAAAAAATCGGGAGGCAAGATCTCCGGTACTGGTGTTTCAGTTTTATTGCAGCTAAACATCATTTTCCAATCTGTCAACTATTCGCCTGCCCGGATAACTTTTGCGCAGATCAATCTACCACCTGAACATTTCCCCCTTTATCCAAACTTGTTTCATACTCACCTTTCAACCAGCCAATATCTGAAGCGACTTTGAAAGAACATCAGCACCCATTACCTTTGCCCCATGCAATCAAACATTCAACGACTCTTCGGCAATATAGACATCTACCTCTTCGACCAACTCCTCAAAGGCACCTACGATAAATGTGAAAAAATCCTCGACGCTGGCTGCGGCGGCGGACGTAACCTCATCTACTTCCTGCAGAATGGTCATGATGTCTATGGCATCGACCCTAATCCTGATGCGATTTCAGCCGTTCAGCAGTTATCCGCAACATTTGCTCCTGCTAACCCTACCGAAAACTTTGTGATCGCTGCCGCCGAAAACATTCCCTTTGACGACAACTACTTCGACCTGGTTATCAGCAGTGCAGTACTACACTTCGCTCAAAGCCCGGAACATTTCCATGATATGCTCCACTCTATGTGGCGCGTACTGAAACCGGGCGGGTATCTGTTCGCCAGACTTGCCACTGATATCGGAATAGAATCCCTCGTACAGGATCTGGGTAATGGCCGTTATCTCCTGCCCGACGGGAGCGAACGTTTCTTAGTCAATGAGGAGTTATTGCTTCAATATACCGGCAGCCTCAATGCCAGGCTACATGAGCCTATTAAAACAACAAATGTGCAAAATCTAAGATGTATGACCACCTGGTGTTTGCAGAAAATCTGAGTTGATCACTGTTTCCACTTATAGCTACACCATTAGCCGGTTGAATCTGCCACGGATCATACCACAACTGATGCGTTTCATACCTCAAAGCCGATTCTGTCATTTGAATTAGGAACAGCGTATATCCTGTTCTAATTCAACGTGCGGTCTATCTTCATGCCATCTTCAATAAAGGCCATGAACAGCCTGCAATCACCAAGCCTGTCACCAATGCTACACTCCCGCCATCCGCCGCCCATCCGAGTACTGCAATTCCTCCTCCCACTACTGCAATCGCAGCACCTATGACCTTCATTGCAAACCTGTTCTGCTTCCCGGCATCCTGGGTATGTTTTTCGGCACCTCGTGTTGCGAATGGTTGTAAGAATACGGCTGCCACCTCCTGTTGCGTGATCATATAATACACCTCCCACAGCAACAAGACCGCGATCGGTATTCCCACTCCCAACGCCGTTTCCCACACACGTTCCAGCTTATCGCCAAATATCTTCAGTCCCAGACTGATCACCAGCCCACACAGGGACGCTGTAACAACTGATATGGCCGTCTGTCGGCGGGAATATAACGTCCAGATAACTGGTGCAAACAAGGCCCCTCCCGCTATCGCCGCCGTGCTTAATACCATTTCCACAATCCCCCCGATCAATGGTACCAGCATAGCAATGCCGATCGTTACCGCACCAAAAAGCACAGTGAAAAAACGCGCAGCATATACCAATGACCTTTCAGATGCATTGCGGCTAAACACTTTTTTATATACATCATGGGCAAATACAACCGCCATGATATTGATCGTCGTATTGGCTTTACTGGCACTGGCCGAGATCATCCCCGACAGGACCAACCCGATCAATCCGGCAGGTAACACCCGCTGACAAAGCATCATATAAGCCCCTTCCGGTTGCAGCCCGGTAAGTGAGGGATCAATGACCCGGTACAACATCGGAGGCAGCATCCATATAAATGGACTCACCAGGTACAATACGGTGAACAACCAGGCAACCTTCTTCGCATTCCGCTCATCAGACACACTTGTATATCGCTGTACATATGCCCAGTTACCGCCTATATATACTGTCTGGTAAGCCAGAAAAGCCAGGAAGAAACCAACCGAATATTCTTCATTAAAAAAACTAAAAAATCCATCCGGTGCCTTATCCACGAATGCATGCACGCCGCCGGCCTCCTTCAACGCCATTGGGATCACGATCATTACGGCAGCTGTCAGTATAACAAACTGCACAACGTCTGTCACCAATACCGCCCATAAGCCTCCTGCCGAAGTATATAATACGATCACACCTCCAATGATCAATATACAGGTGTTCAGGGAAAGTGGTGTCGCCACACTCACCATCTTACCTACGGGATACAATACAGACGCAGTGGTGAACAACCCGTGCAGCATGATCAGCAACGTATAAAATTTCTGTGTACGGACCCCTAACCGCTTCCCGATATATTCAGCAGCAGTAACCGCGCCCGTACGCTTCCACCTGGCGGCAATGAACAGTGCCACCAGCACGCCGCCGAATACCATCGTCAGCTGTATACCGTTTGCAACAAATCCATTCTTATAGGCTATAGAACCCCAGACCACAAACGTACCGGCTGAGAAATAACTAATGAACAGGGAGATGCTATTGATCCACCATGGCGTAGCACCACCTGCTTCAAAGAACGCAGATGAATTACGGCTTCCAATACGCGTGAACATCATACCTATGCCAAGTATCAAAAAGGCAAAAACTGCCATAACAATAAGATCGAGTTGCGCCATCCGAATAATTTAAATTGATTATTGTATCATCCATACTTTCATACCGTAGCCATCCAGCATGACATCTGTGCTGTTCACCCTGGCTCCGGTGCTTATATCAGTGACAGTACCTGCCTGTTTAAAGCTGAGGTGACCACTTACCGGTGTGCCGGTATCATTCAGCAGTATCACAAAACGGCGCTTTCCATCGGTCCCTTCCGCAAGGACGTATTCAATATCAGGATGACTGCAGGTGACAAATCCTTCCTGGTGCCAGAGATTTGCGTCCTGGCCATATATCCTTCCCGGGGCAAACCCATACGATTCATGTGGCCCCACCTTTGGTGTCACAAAGCCTCTTGGAAATACCACCTTTCCATTCGAACGTAACTCCGCTTCTGCCAGGAGATAATCAGTGATCCAGCCGATCTGCCACCAGGCATGATGCGGATAGGGACCGGCTCCCTTATTCATCGCGTTCCAGTAGTAGGTGGCAACGCCGGTAGTCGTGTCTACAAATGCGTCTCTGCCGATAGCCGCAGCACGGGCCATATCAATGAACAGGCTATCACCGGTCAACCGGAACATGCGCACAAACATACCTGCATGACTGCATAGCATAATAGGTCCTGCACCATTCGCAGAACCAATAATACCTCCATGTTCAAAGCTCAGACCTGCCTGTGAGATCTGCCAGTCCTTTCGTTCAACCCCCTTAACAGTTTTTATGCTGTTATCGGGTACCGGATGCGTGTAAATTGACGTCAGGTACAGCTGTGCCGTGCGGATCGCAGCAGTTTTGTATCGCTCATCATGTGTGATGTCATAGAGGTCCAGCAGCGCCTGTGCTGTCTGCGCGGTAGCAAAGTCTGGGGCATACCTCGCATCACCGCATACGCCTATGAAATGTCCTTTGTCGACACCGTTGTCTATCAGCCAGTCTGCGCCCCGTCTGGCAGCCTGTAAATATTTCTGGTCTTTCAGTATCCTGTAAGCCACCAGTAATCCATAGAATGTCGGGCGCAGATCTTTAATATCAGTAAACAGTGGCTGCTGGGTATGACGATCGTACGCCACCTCCCAGCTCCCATCTGCCTTCTGCCAGTCCATCAGCAGGTCCGCGCCCAGTGACAGCCGGCCCTTAAGTGTGTCATTATCCGGTTCAAATAATAGTATGTTACCTATATCAAGCATGACGTAGTAGGTCAGGCTGACAGGCTCCACAAAATCACCCCATTCCTCTGTAAATACTTTAGACCGGGAAAGATAATATTGTCCTGTAGCCGCGCCCCTGAAAAATCCCGGAGCGGTTTGTTGCTGAGCGAGTTTAAAATTAAGTGCGTAAGGCAGCACACTGTCTTTCAGATAAGGATCGCCACTGGTGGTGGCCAGCATCCACATGGCCCCATAATCAGCATTTTTGATAGCATCCCGGTTGGCACCCACGACCCCACCGAGATAGGATTGCCCACCTATATTCCATCCGTTGTACTGCATAATGTTCCATAACGAGGTACGCCGGTCCCGCAGGTAGTGATGCATCTGCTCCATTCTGCTACTCAGTGACCGGGTGTTCTTTCGCAATGAAAGGCCCTTTCTAAATCCATATATGTCGTTAATCGCATGCGTCAATACATTACTCCATTCTCCCTGAACAAGGCTAAAACGGCACCTGTAATTGATGTTATCGCCCGGTTGTTTTAAGGAGTGGGGTTCTCCCAACACCGGGTAGTACAAAGTGGGTGATAACTGGGAGCGCCTGTTCCTGTGTGAAAGGCCCAGTAGCCACTGCTGGTGGGTATTGTGATCATGCTGCCACGGGTCTCTTCCCAGTCCGGGATCCGGGATCACGGCCAGCGAAATGTTTCCCTTCGTTGTAATGACAGGGCATAGCGAGCTGGCGCACCGTTCCCTGTACAATACCGGCATCACCGGTACTCCCTGTCCATAGGCGTAACTAAGCACCATATTCTCCTGGAGCGCATTCCCCTGAAAATAACCGGGCATTACCGCCCACGCCATATCCTGGTCGTCTATACTAACCAGTGTGGGACTCGCCAGTGAAAAATACCCGGTCTTTTTACACTGCAACTGCAATTCCACGCGGATATCGCCGGTATATACACTATCGAGGTACCAGATAGCCGTCAAGTCTGCCATAGCCGAAGACCAGGTGAATGCAACCTTAGCGGGTGATAACTGCCTGGCGCCTGCCGGATAAAAATGAACTGCCTGTCCGGCTGTATTCAACGCTACCGGTGTAGTGGCCTGTTTCCAGGCATTGATCTGATATTTATAGGCAGTGTCAGGCCAGGGCTGTCCATTGATCCGCCGAAAACGGATACCACTGGTGTCAGGTGGCTTTTCTGCCGAATACAGCAATGTATATTCACCGGAGGGACGGGCTACTGACTGATCCGCATACCGGCAATCACTTATCTTCCACCCGTCTTTCGTTTGCTGCCACCGGATCTGCAACCGGTCAGATCTTAAGGATACTTCCTGCGCCAGCAGCGGCATGTAAAGCAACAGGCATATTGTGAAGAGGTTAATTATTTTCATACACGCGAATTTCAAAGACCGCCGCCGGTGTATGGGCTGACGGATGGGTAAAGCGGAATGTAAGACTGGTGGTACTTACAGCCTCGTGGAACGCAATGCTGTTTCTTGTCTGGTAATTTCCTTTTTTCTCAAATACTTTGTTACCCTTATCATCATAGATGGCATAGTCCCGTACACAGAATACCATCACATGCTCGGGATGTGACATCAACACAGATTCCATCGGGTGATCGAAATCCGTATCAAAAGATAAGATAAGCTTTTTAATATGCTTTATTGTTTTCCAGCTCAGCGTCAATGCGGGGGAAGGATCATCAGGATCAGCCACCCAGGCATTGGGCTGCGTGGTGGGACGGGCTATACCATTCCGGATATTGGCAGGACCGAACACCTGCAGCGGTTCTTTCAACCGGAATGCCAGGTTCTGTCCGGCCGGACGACGCTGTGCCACCCAGAACTCGAAGCTGTCAATCCCGATATTGTCAGGTGCTGACTGTTTGCCATAGTTGGACACAGCAGGATTGATCGTGTTAAAAACAGAAAGTATCCCTGTGATGCGCTGGGCCGATCTGCTGATACTGACCAATGGATTTTTATGCAGGATGATAAATACATACTGCGCCTGGTCAATTTCAACCTCCGGCTCCAGCTGAATACAGTTCCTGCCAGGCTGGATCGTACAGTCATATGTGGCCAGTGTTACATCTGGCGTATAGCTACCGTTACGCGAACAGATCCTTATCTCGATCTGCAACACAGCAGGCACCTCACTGTAGGCATGCAGACTGAATGCTGGTATCACACCGGGCTGTAATGGCAGCAGCTGCGCCACGGCAATATCCAATGGTGCGGGTGCCGTATCTGCTGTCAATACAGACAGGAACAGTTCACTACTGGCTACTATCGTTGCATCCTGTACCAGATCGGTTGTATCATTAGCAATGATGCCAGGTATAAACTGTCCGCTTCTCATCAGCCATTGTTGCAGTGCAGGCAGATGGCCATCCCTGTATAATGCC
This sequence comes from Chitinophaga agri, assembly GCF_010093065.1. Lineage (NCBI taxonomy): Bacteria > Pseudomonadati > Bacteroidota > Chitinophagia > Chitinophagales > Chitinophagaceae > Chitinophaga > Chitinophaga agri. The sequence goes on from NZ_CP048113.1 coordinate 1,693,092, forward strand.
GCAGGTGCGCAACCCAGCTGCGTGCAAAGCACCGCGGCCATACCTGCTGCCTGTGCAACATAGGCACTGGTAGCCATCACACGGGAAGAACCGAAGGCCACATGTGATACGCTGATGATACGCCCTGCCAGGAACAAATTGGAGATATTGCCGGCATACAAACAGCGATAGGGTATCTGATAGATACCTTTACTATGCCACTGCGTGCAACCCGGCTGATCAGCATACACACCATCAGAAGGATGCAGGTCAAGACTCCATCCTCCAAAGGCCACGGCATCTTCATGTACACGTTGTTCGATCACATCCTGTTGTCTCAGGATGTAGTCTCCTTCAAACCGGCGACTCTCCCGCTTTCCGGGGATCATACCCACCCATTCCAATGTGAGTGTTTCTGCCTCCGGGAACTCACCGGAGTTCTTGATATGGTTCCAGACACCATATACAATTTTCCAAAGCTCCCATTTAATTTTCTCTGTATCATACACGGTATCCATACGGCCGCCGTATTCAATCCACCACAGTTTACATCCATAGTCCTGCGCATTGAAATGGCGGAACCGGGGAATCGCAGTAATATCCGTCAGCGCAAATGCAGGGGGCACAAATTTCACCGGCCTGCCCGTATCCTTTGAATAGAAATAGAGTGAATGTCCCAACAGTTCCCCATAGCTTTCCGGCGGCGCAAACAGCTCATTGAATTCTTCCATGGGCTCCGCCCCCATCCTGAATGCAGCACCCGACAAAAAGCCGACCACACCATCACCGGAAGCATCACAAAAGAGCGGCGCCTTTAATTTATACTCCGTCTGATTCTGACTGCAAAAGGCTTTAAGCGCAGTAATCGTATTGCCGCTTTTCTCCACCTCATATACCGCGGTATTGAGTAGTAGGGTTATATTAGGTTCGGCCACTACCTTATCCAGCAAAATAGCATCGAGGATAACAGGATTGCCCTCCGGGTTCCTGTACATATTCTCTACCAGTATCTCGTCTATTACGCCTCCTTCTCTTGCCCATCTGTTATTATTACCCATATGCGAGGTGGCCCCCAGTATCCATAAACGCACCTCGCTGCTGGCATTACCACCCAGCACACTCCTATCCTGTACCAATACCACTTCCAATCCTTCTCTGGCTGCGGTTATTGCACAACAGATACCTGACATTCCTCCTCCCGTTACGATCAATCCTGCCTCCAGTGTTACCAGTGGACAAGAACGTTTCTCTGTACTTGCTGATCTTATCATTTATTTAAGGGTTTTTTGCATAATGACAAAGCCGCCCGGTTTGATCAGGGCTATTTCTGCAGTGGCGCCCGCCAATGGTATATCGAGCTGCATACGCTCGCCGGGACGTAACGTCTGTAGCGGATATTCGATACCATTACATTTTAACCTGTAACCTTTCAGTGTGTACGCCGGGAAATCATTCCGGGCGGTGATACTGATATTCGCCCGTCCGGCATTGCTATTTAGGAGTTCGATGGTGACCGGCGCAAACTCTTCCTGCCATACCCTGTACATCTCACGTGGTGATCTGTCAGGTGCAACGAGTCCCCAGGGCCGGTAACCATTTTTGTTGGTGCCGGGAAAACGGCTGAAATAATCATTAAAGGTCCAGATGGAAGCACCGATCACATAGTCGCATTGCCTGAAATCCTGCATCGCTTTCCTGAGGTAGGCAACGCGCTCTTCCTCTGTCTTCACGCCATCCGTGCGGAGACCGAATTCACTCACGTAAACTGGTTTATCAGGATAAAGCGAATGGATATGTTGCAGTAACCGTAAATGATCACCATAGATGTTCGCGCTGACAAAGTCAACGTATTGGGATGCTTCATCTTCCGGCTTCTTTATAAAATCACGAAAGACGATCATGCTGGCGAAGGTGATGAGACGTGAATCATCCAGCGACTTTACAAAAGCACTCATGTCGCGCACCCAGCTTTTTCCCTCTTCAGATTGCGACTGAAATTCGTTCCCCACGCTATAGGCGATCACACTGGGATGGTTCCAGTCATGTTCGATCATCTCACGTAGTTGCGACTGAAACTTGCGGCGCATAGCCGTATCGCTCATCTGGCGCGGCGTCATTTGCCAGTTTCCAGCTTCTTCAATAATCAGCATACCATGTTCATCGGCCCAGTCCAAAAGCGCAGCTGACACGGGGTAGTGACTGATACGCGACAATTCCATACTGCCACTCTTGATCATGGTCAGGTCTTTTTCCAATACCATGTCCGGATCCATCGAGCCATAACCAGGAAAGTCAAGCGGTCTGTTACAGCCGCCCATTTTCACTGGCTCACCATTTACAAGCAGTTTCGTTCCTTTCACCTCTACTTTACGAATGCCGAATTTCGTGGCGGCGGTATCGTTTCCGCATGTCACCACAGCCTTGTATAAAGTGGGGGCATCCGGATGCCACAACGTGACCTCTTTTGCAGGAATAGTACCAGTCAGCTCCACAACAGTCGCCTCTCCAGATGGGATCGTTATAGCCTGTGAAGTCAGGCGAAGCGTACTTTGAGAGATGGCGGCACTGACCTTCGTCGTGACGGAGGTAGCGCCCCTGTTTTGAATAAAGGTCTTTATACGGATAGCGGCATTCCCTTTCGTCAGATCGGGCGTTGCCAGGACCTTCGTGTTACTGATGTACGTGGCCGGCCGGGTGATCAGGCTGACCTTTCTTGTAATACCACCATAGTTGATCCAGGGATAGCCCTGTGCCTGATTGGCCTGAGCAAAAGGCATGGCGGTCTTTGCGCCGGGGATGGTGGTGGTATCCCATGAGTTATCTACCTGCACCACCAGGGTATTTTTGCTCTTCAGTTGTGCAGTAATATCAAACTCAAACGGTGTATAACCACCCTCATGTGTGCCCAGCAGCACACCATTCAGCCACACTTTTGACTTATAGAAAACTGCGTCAAAGTGCAGGTACACCTGATCATTGCCAGTAGCAATCCCTTCGAATTGTTTAAAATACCAGGCAGTGCCCGTGTAAAAGAAATACCGCGGGTCGGTAGAAAAGCAATGTGGCACTGTCACTTTATCGAAGTTGGCCGACGGAAAGCTGCTCTCCTGCCAGCCCTGCATTTCACCGACTTTTACCGGGTCGGTTGCAAACACCCATTCACTGTTCAGACTATAATCCGTTTGTCGTTGTCCAAAGAGAAAAAATGGTATGCATATCAGTAAACAAATAAATCGTCCTGTCATAAGTATTTTAGTTTATTTCCAGTCAGGGTTTTGTTCCAGTTTAGGATTGGCATTGATCTCATCGAGCGGGATAGGGAAAAAGCGGTGTTTGGTCTGTGGCGTTCTCGTAGGGAAAACATTATTGACGGCTTTCGGGATCACCTGCATAAATGTATTGGTACGGGTCAGATCGTACCAGCGATCACCTTCACCAAACAGCTCCCAGCTACGTTCCTGCAACACGGCAGCAATAAACTCGTTTTTACCCAGTCCTTCCGTTAAGTCGGATAATCCGGCCCTGCGTCTCACCGTGTTAATGTAACCGTAGGCATCTTCGGTAACACCATTTTGCTGTGCAGCTGCTTCTGCGGCGACAAGATAAATATCTGCCAGCCGCAGGATCGGAATATTGACAGCACCACTGGCACCAACGGAATTGGGATCCATGAATTTCTTCAACAGTACACCTTTCGTAGTGATCGGTGTTATGTCTTTCTGTAACACTACTTGTCCCAGTTTGTTGACATAGTTGGTGTCCAGCAGTTTTCGCCGCTGGTCATCAGGATGGAATGAATCGAAGAAGGACTGGTAGGCAAATGCGGATCCGAAAGAAGTAACAGCATATTGAGGGCCGTCACTATTTTTAGGTCCGTAAAGACTGATGATCTGTGTTGAGAAGCCTGGAGACGTCGTTTCACATTCAAATGCCCACATATTCTCCTGTCTCGCAGCATCTTCCTTTGCGACGTTATATACATCCAGCACATCCGTCATCAGACTATACCTGCCCGAACCCAATACCAGTTTCGCCTTATCCAATGCGGTGGACCAGTCCTGGGCATACAGCGCTGCTTTCGCATACAGCGCCATGGCCACTTCTTTCGATGGCCGTCCTTTCTGAACATTAACGCTGTAAACGGGAAGCCTGGTCACTGCCTGGTCGAGGTCAAGGTAGATCTGTTTGAAGACAGCTGCCTGCGCGGTTTTACCTACAATGGCTGTATCGAGATTGATACTGGGTGTTATTTTCACAACAATATCGCCGAAGTTTTTGGTGAGCGTCCACAGGTAGAAAGCACGCATATAAAAGGCTTCGCCCAATATAACATTTCTCCGCACGGTGTCCATGTTTGTCTGCGGCACACGATATAGCACCCAGTTGGCCTTTTCAATACCTGCATAACACGATTGCCAGATCTGCTGTGGTGATTCGGCCTGCCGGCTAAAGCTCTTCTGTGTCGTGTAGTTTGGATCATAGCTGAACAGGGTGTAAGTATCTCTGCCAACAACCGGGCGCGGATAGATCTGGTCAGCGCTAAAATCTGAGGCCGCGGTGCCGGCGGTATTGTACAGGCTCACCATGGGACCGTATACTGCTGTGAGGGCAGCTTCCGCATCTGATGCCGTCTTGTAAAAGTTGTCCGTAAAAATAGAAGAGTAAGGTGTTTCTTCCAGCTTGTTACAGGCGACATGCACCAGCAACAGGGATATTACACTGATGAAGTATTGTCTGTTTTTCATATTGCTTATTTTTTAAAGTCCCACCTGTAATCCAACGAGGAATGATCTGGCCATCGGATATACCAGGTTGTCGATACCGATGAGTGTATTAGAACCGCCGAAGGAGTTCACTTCGGGATCATAACCGCTGTAATTGGTGATAGTGAACAGGTTATTGCTACTGATGTAGATCCTGGCGCCGGTGATGTACTTAATAGCAGGCAATTTATATCCCAGTGTGATATTTTTCATCCTGATATAAGAGCCATCTTCCACGAAGCGGTCGGACACAGGCAGTCTGCCACCCTGGAAGCCACTGGCGTATTCGTTGTTTGGATTATCGGGCGACCATCTGTCCGCCATTCCGGCGAGTACATTTCTTCCACCCAAACCATTTTCAAATGTATAACGGCTTAAGTTGAAGATCTTGTTACCCTGCACACCGGACATAAAAACGGACAGGTCGAAATTGCGGTAGCTGATATTTGAAGAGATCCCAAAAATGAAAGACGGATTTGCATTGCCGGTGATGATCTGGTCACTCCCGGTGATCTGACCATCTTTATTCAGATCAGCCACCTTCACTCCGCCGGTCCTGCTACCACTGCCGGGTAAAACGGTTTCACCCGTCTGGTAGATCCCATTGAACACATAGGTTTTGAAGATGCCCAGAGGCTGGCCTACGCGCAGTACGCTGTAGGGATTCAATACATATTCATTCACGCCGCCTTCCAGACTTAAAAGTTCGTTCCTGTTGACGGACATGTTCGCGTTCAGGCTCCACTGCCACCTGCCTGTGAGTATTCTCGCATTAGCGGCGATTTCAAGGCCTTTATTGCGGATACTGGCAAAGTTGCCCGTAATAGACGTATAACCCGAAGAAAGGGGCAGATTCTTGACAAATAACAGGTCTTTGGTCTTCTTATGATAAAGGTCGGCGGTGATGGTGAGCCGGTCTTCGAAAAAACCGACGTCCGCACCGATATTCGCCTGTGTGGATTTCTCCCATCGCAGGTCCGCGTTCGGGATACCCGTGGGACTGATACCGACCGTGTAGATATGGTTAAACTGGTAATTGCTGCCGGAACCTTCCAGCGCCAGTGACTGATAGGGAGAGATGGCACCCGCGTTACCCGTACGGCCGTAGCTGGCCCTCAGCTTCAGATCGCTGAACAGGTGGCTTCCTTTAAGAAAAGGTTCTTCAATGACACGCCATGCGCCAGCAACCGCGGGGAAGAAGCCCCATTTGTGGTTCTCCCCAAATTTGGAGGCCCCATCATATCGGGCGGTAATGTCCAGGAAATATTTATTGGCGTAGCCATAATTGATACGTCCCATATAGGAGTTCAACGACTCTTTTGAGCGGTAGCTGCTCACGGTCCGGTTCACCGCCAGCTGTACAGCTTCATTCTCCGTCGCGTCATTGGGGAAACCGTTTGCATTGATATAATTGTCGTTGTACATATTGCTCTGGATAGCATATACGCCGGTAAATTTGAGTGAGTGGTCACCGACATTCTGATTATAGGTGATCACACTCTCATGCAGCCAGTTTGTGACATTGACATTTCCCTTTGACGCGGTACCTGAATTGGCATTGACCTCTGCTTTGCCCAGGATGTACAGCGGAGAATAGTAATCGTTCAGGGTATTACCAATATCCGCATTAAAGGACGCACGATAGGTCAGTTCGCTGAGGATCTTTGCCTCGCCATATACATTTGCCAGCGTACGCCGGATGGTATTGCGGTTGACGATCTGGGACAGTCCCACCGGATTGGCTATCTCGCGGTAGCGGCTATTGAACTGATCGGCAAACGGGTAGACGGCACCGTCCTCTTTATAAGGAACGAGCGTAGGTGGTGCTCCCAGTGTCGCACCGACAATACTCTGCGTCACCAGCGGACCATCGATGGAATTAATTCCCGTGGGAATGTTATTATTGACGGTGATGCTGGTCTGCACACTGGTCCCCACCTTGAAATGCTGACTGATGGTATGGTCCAGTGTCGTCCTTAGCGAATAGCGTTTGAAATCCGAAGAAATAATAATACCTTCCTGATTGAAGTAATTGCCCGACAGCGAGAACTGCGTTTTATCTGATCCTCCGCTGACAGACGCCTGGTAGTTCTGCAGGTAAGCCTGGCGGTATACTACGTCCTGCCAGTTGGTACCCTCACCCAGGGATGGCGCATCAGGATAGACCGGCGAGTTATAGATATCATTTTCCAGTTTTGCAAATTGTGCGGCATTGAGCATGGATAGTTGGCGGGTAATATTCTGTACACCCCTGTACATATCCAGTTGTACACGTGTGGCACCACTCCTTCCACGTTTGGTGGTGATCAGTACGACCCCGTTGGCACCTCTTGCACCATAGATCGCCGTGGAAGATGCGTCTTTCAGTATTTCCACTGATTCAATATCATTGGGATTAATGGTAGATAAGGGACTTACGTCGCCTACGCCGCCGCTATTCGATATCTGGATACCATCAATGATATAAAGCGGTTCAGAAGACCCATTGATGGAATTGGTGCCGCGTATGCGCACACTGATATTGCCACCAGGCGCAGCACTGTTCTGCGTGATCTGCACACCAGGTACTCTCGCAGCAAGGCCCTGTGCCACATTTGTAACAGGTGTCTGTGTGATATCCGCACCTCTTACGGATGCGATGGAACCTGTGGATGCTATTTTCTTCTGGGAACCGTAGCCCACCACGACCACGTCACCCAGCTTACTGACATCGGGCCTGAGCGTAACGATGATCGCGGACTGTCCACGGATCCCCACCGTAGCAGGTTCATACCCCTGAAACGAGATCAGCAGGGATGCGTTATCGGGTACTTCCCTGAGCGTAAACTGGCCTGCGTTGTTGGTGACGGTGCCCCTGGAAGTACCTTTTACGGCAATGGTGGCACCGGGTAATACGTGTCCTTTTTCATCCATTACCTTACCTGAGATAATGGGCACCAGTGATTGTGCATTGGTAAAAAGCGGGACAAGGATAAATAGCAGGACCTTAAACAAGGGGCTTGTTTTTTTCATAACGAAAGCATTTGTAGCAGTGAATCATAAGTGGTACACAATGTTATCGAAGAATTTCAAACAACGGAAGATGTGGGGAAACGGAATCTACCGCAAACGATTCCGATAGTCGATTTTCATTTTAAAATTGCCTGAATGATAAAATGTATCCGGTGCTGCCATGTGCATGCCATCACAAAGTCCGGCATTGTAAGGGGGAAACAACGTTATTACTGTAAGGATTGCAATATCTATTTCACGTTGCCGGATGTATCTGCAGCCGATATGCGGCAGCACAAAAAACACATGACCACCATTGTAGATATCGCCAAAGCGCTGAACATCTCGAAATCAACCGTATCCAGAGCCCTGCATGAACACAGTGATATTAATCCGCAAACAAGAACGGCTGTACAGGAAATGGCCAGGCGACTTGATTATCAGCCGAATCTGCTGGCAAAAAGTCTTGTAAAGAGTAAAAGTAATACCATCGGTATTATTGTCCCTGAGTTCCTCACCTACTTCTTTCCGACCATCATCATGGGCGCACAACAGGTAGCCGCACAGGCGGGCTATAATGTCATCATCTGCCAGTCGCAGGAATCCTATCAGACAGAAGTAGCAAATGCAAATGTGCTACTGGCCAACCGCGTCGATGGCGTATTAATTTCCATGACGAAAGAAACCAGGAAATTTGATCACTTCAAGGCGTTTGAAAAACACGGCATCCCTGTTGTTTTCTTCAATCGCGTATGTGATGAAATGCATACGTCAAAAGTGCTGGTAAATGATTATGAAGGTGCGCTCAAAGCTACTGAACACCTGATCAAAAATGGTTACCGTAATATTGCGCATATCGCAGGCCCTCCGGCATTACTGATTACGCGTAATCGTTTATCGGGTTATCGTGATGCCCTGGAGAAATACAAACTGCCTTTTCAAAAAGAACTGATTGTGCATTGCGACCTGTCAAAAAAGGATGCTATCCGTTCTGCAAAGCAACTATTAAGCATGAAGAACCGGCCGGACGCAGTGTTCTGTGTAAATGATCCCGTGGCCATTCAACTGATGTTGGTGGCCAAGAAACTGAAGATCACAATCCCTTCGGAGCTCGGTATCGTCGGGTTTAGTAATGAGCCCAGCGGAGAGGTCATAGATCCTGCCCTGACGACGGTAGAACAGCCGGTTGCAGATATCGGCAGGTCAGCAGCGGATATATTGCTCAAAGCCATCAGGCAGGCCGAAGATTATGTACCCGAAATGAAATCGTTGCAGACAACATTGATAGTGAGGGCTTCTTCGGGAGGTATTGGCAGGCGTAATAAGCGTTAAATAAGGCCTGTTGCCTGGGTAATAAAGCTGGGCGATCCTACTAATACCGATAATAATTAAATGCGCGGCTGCTGCAGCGGGTATCTGTCGATGCTTATGCATAGTGAAGGTGGAAAGGAGGAAATGAGGTGTGTACGGTGGTGGGAGTACGTAAATGTTGATGGGAAATTTCGTTGATTGTGAAAAAAGAGATATTTTAACGGGAGATTGAATGGTGTGGATAGTGATTGCCCAGATGGCGAAACTGGTAGACGCATTGCGCTTAGAACGCAACGCCGCGAGGTGTGCAGGTTCGAATCCTGTTCTGGGCACAAAAGCGGAAAGGTCGGAGAGGTCTCCGACCTTTTGCTTTTTAAGATTGTCAAGGTCAGCTCTTGGCCTGATTCCCCCCAAAGATATCATTTTCACTCTCTAATACTATTCATCCATATAATTCATTGCATCATCCATAATTCTCTGTATTCGATACATTTTTAAAACATATCCGGATCTTACATTTGCATTGGTAGTTTAGTCATATCCATTTAACAGCACAACTAATGAAAACAATCGAATTCACAAATCCATGACCATACGACTTATTGTCTTTGATGGATAGATCCCAACCAACGCATATTGAAGGACACATAATCGCGAAGATTATATATGCTGCTGTCAACGCTGTTGATGATTCCGTTCGGAGTGGACGGCTGCCAGCCAGACGCTCACCGGCGATACCTGGAAATAAAGCTGTCGGTATTATTGTCAAAGATAATGATGAGCTATCTACCGGAACCAGCGTAATCGTATCCTGCTTTACAGTTGATGGTCAGATTCAGGGAATATATGTTGATGGTGTATGGCAGGAATATCTTGTAGTAAAGCCGGAAGAACTGATCCCAATCTCAGAACATATATCGGATGAACAGGTGGCCGCGTTTCCTGTGAGCTTCTTTTCAGCACAGGCTTGCTTAAACAAGGCGGATTTTCAGCCAGGGAAAAGTATTCTTTCATTAGCAGTAGGCGGCGGTGTTGGTAACGCAGGCATTCAACGAGCCAAAAAATAATTGATAGCGTGGGTGGCAACCTAACCGGGGACGCGTACACTCGTTAAGTCGTAACGGTACCAATGGAGAATTGGACACATCTTTAATGGCAGATTTAAAAATGTCTTCACTCATGACCCAGCGGGGAAGAGACGGCTACTGATTAGCTTGGTGTATTGAAACAAATTCCTCACTATCCATTTTAATAGCGTATCTTACATGTATTCAATAGCAATAGTAAACGCTCCAACTTCTCCGACACACTAATTTCAATTCTTACTACTGCCTTCCTTGATCTTTAATTAACGTAAAAACTAGTCTTTACATCGAAAGGCTGCGCATATTTCTTTCGATTATGGCAATATCATGCCTTTATGGTACCCACTTCCCTCGTAAACCATGAAACTCTCGCTATTACAGATATTGCAAAGGAGGAAAATATCGGACAGATTACGGACAAAGCTCCTTTAACTATTTGGTACATGCACTTACAGAGAGTGGTCATGTTCATGCACTCCACGGAGATTTTCCAGGTATCTATATTATAACGATTAAAAGGATACAGGAGGGAGAAGAATTCTTAGAACTTTAATTTTTCATTTCTAAAAAAATATCAAACAATGAAACATTCAAAAGCTTTTCTAATCGCCAGCTTACTGATTTTTTATGCCTCATCAGTTTTTTCACAAAAGTATAAAACCGCTTCAGATACTGTTAAGCTGAACGAAGAATATGTATCGGTAAGCAATGATATTGCCGAACTTACGTCTAAACTTACCATTGCTAAAAATAACATGCCTGGTTATCAAACCAAAGCGGGAGATGCAAATTCTGATGCGCAAAGCAGTGCTAATGCAAGTAGTAAACAGGCATCGAGGGCTACAAATGGTGATATAGGCGATGCGAAAAACGCAAAAAAGAAAGCAAACAAAGCTTACAGCAATGCCCAGGATGCCAGGGATGCAGGCAATAAGGTAAAAAGGCAGGATAAAAAAATAGCCGACCTTAATTCTCAATTAGAGAAAAAACAAGCGCGGCTTAGGGAATTAGATGATATGAAATTGGCCATAGTGAATAAATCTCTGTAGAAAGATACTGATTTTTAAAACTACGATCAACGTCACTGACACAACCTACTAAGAATCAGACTGACCTGGTTCGAAAATGATTCGCTACTGGGCACAAAAAACAGAAATCCGCTCTAGTAGCGGATTTTTTTTGTGCATATTCCCCTTAACATAATTCCTTCTTATTCAACCTATAATAGGTTCGATTCCTGAAATTGTGTTACACCAAACAATCCATTCACCTACAAATATCTATTATGTACAAATGCGGATTTAGACTAACTTAGTCGAAGTATTATCCTATATGAATTATATTGAAGAAATAAGGGCCGGTCTTAAAGAAACTTTTGATCAAAGAATAAAAGAAATCGATGCTGAAACTTTTATCTCTCCTTCTGGCAATTTCAGATTAGAAGCAAACGAATTATACGATCAGAAATATGCCATAACAAGGGCTCAGATTTATCAGCAATCAACCAATGAAAAAATATTTGACTTCTTGGTTAACGAAGACAGAATCCTTTACTCTTGGCTGAAGAAAAACAACACAGAGTACATGGTCTGCGCAGAAGATCTGTTTGGAGGACAAACCGTCATTGATCTGACTAATAAAAAAATGGCAAGCTATTCTCCCAAAACCGAAGGTTATATCTGGACGAATTTTCATTTGTCACCTAACGGAAAAATATTAGCCACAATGGGTTGTATTTGGGCCGGACCATTTTCTATGAAGATATTTGACTTTACGAATCCAATGACGCTACCATTGCCTGAAATAAAGGAGATTGCCTTGATTGGTAACGACGAGGAGATCATTAGATGGATTGACAATGACACGCTTCAGATGAAAGGGTTTCAAAGAGAGTATGAATATGAATATGACGATAAAGGTCGGATGAGCGTCAAATCAGTAAAAGAAACTCCCACAGAACGCATTGTCAGTATACGTTAAAATAGTCACATCTCGGGCCATTTTTTTAAGTCTTATCGGTTTATACATATGAAACTTAGTGTTGATAGCTGGATCGAAAATCGTAATTATAGCAATGACAAAGATATCAAGGAAAGCGATGAAGCCGTTACTGCCCTCCAGACTCTAAACGGGAAAAACGTAACACAGTTAATCGTAGGTGACATTAATGGATTTATGCTAATAGGCGGTGGCCCTGAACTATTTGTCGTAACCCAAGTGGTTGGAGAGGATAAAGTATTCTTCAACCTGATTAACCCGGGGTGTGTTTCAGATGAAGAAGAAATTACCCTCGTAACCGGTGGGCAGGCAGGCGGCTTTCCTAAAAAAAAATGTGTGCCGCTGGCACTTGCAGAACAGGCATTGACATACTACGTTAAACATGGCGATCGCTCACCGTCACTGAAATGGGAAGAATAATAACTGATGTCATTTATTAAAATCTATTCGCGCAACTTATTTATTATCAATATAATTTGGTTCGAAAGTGTTTCACTACCGGACAAAAAAGGCAAGAGCCGCTCTACGAGCTTGTCGTTATTGACATAACAAAGGTGAAACATAAACGAGCCAAAAAATTGCAAGATTTATACTGGCAAAAAAGTCTGTTTATACTTTTAAGAACTATCTGGGTTATGATGGAAAAAAGTTCGATGAAGAAAAAGCATTAGCAGTGCTGGATGAAATTGGCGTAAATGCAACAAATGACTTAGGAGAAACGCCTCTTATTGTTGCTGCTTACTTAAATCGGATTAACGTTTTAAAGAAGATAATTGGTGGAGTCGATAATGTTGACTACAAAGTAGCCGGCACATTTACCGAATCAGCATTACTAGAAGCCTGTGCACATAGAAGGCTGGACAGCATTAAACTATTAGTAGATGCTGGGGCAAGATTGGAACAAGTCGATAGGTTCGGACTAACGCCGCTTGCAAAGATCTTTACCAATATTTTTTCAGATCCCCTTCCATGTGCAACATATTTGATATCCAAAGGGGCGAAGATCACGGCTAAGGTAATGGAATTAGGTATGAGTTGGAACCAAGAAAAGATGAGCAGGTATTTGACGAAGAAGTGACTCGGAAATTACTTGAAGATCTCAATAAAATATCAAAAGGGAGTAGCCCCTATCTGGAGCACGACGTTTATGATAGGATCATTGAAGGAATTATTGAATGGTACCTAAAGCACCCAAAACAGATCTCACATACGAAAAATGATAAGTTATACTGCTAACATGCCTTTTAGTCGTTTAACTTCTCAATTATCAATATCATTTGGTTCGAAAATGATTCGCTACTGTGCACAAAAGCGGAAAGGTCGGAATATTTCCGACCTTTTGCTTTTTAAGATTGTCAAGGTCTGCGCTGGGCCTGCTTATCAGATCCAAGATGAATTTTGTAAAAAGGCTGTTCTAATAACTAACAATGAGCCAATATATTAGCAGCTAAAATTGATAAAATATACTTTTCCCCTCTTCAAATTTATCATAAAATTCTTCTGCAACTCCTCCACTTCTTTTTCGTTGTCGATATTAAGATAAGTAGCTGCTCTTAACACATCCTCCTTCTTTATATAAAATTTGAATTGAGGGAAGTCTGCGTAGAAATTGCCTGTCATGACATATTTAATTGCTCTAAATATGCCAGCCCAGCTTCGGATAATCCATAATAGAATATATAATCTCTATACGGATAGATTTTCTCGATTATTTCGTCATAAGGAATATTCAGGTTGAAATACTGCAAGGTTATCTGTATTACAAAATTAAGTAGTTTAAAACGACCAGTTCAACTGAAAGTAGAGATATTCTACTTGGCAATTTGATCAACCTTAGCAGAAGATGCCACAGCAGCGGTTTTCTTCTTCTTTGATGCTCTCTTGATTGACCATTCAAAAAATTCCGATAGTGCCTGATTGAGACCCAACCCGGTTTCTGTTAGACTGTATTCAACCATTGGGGGAACTACCGGGTAAACCTTTCGCTGGATCAACTCCGCCTCTTCCAACTTTTTGAGAGTTTGCACCAACATTTTTGGTGAAACAGGATTGACCTCTCTTAGCAGATTGCTGGTTCGCTTTGGCCCCTGCATTAAAGATAGTAATACAGGAAGAGTCCATTTGTCAGCGAGCAACATCAGTGCCTCATGGAGGACACAATCCTCATCAACCACGATCCTCTCATAACCAAGATTTGTGATTTGACTTAATATTGACATTTTTTTTTCTTCGCCTGATGGTTCCTGCTCCATATTTCACCATTTGGTAAGTAATACACTAAAAAGTGCCTTATTTCAAATCTACGGCATTCCTAATAGCTTTACCAAAAATACAAGAAATCATGACAGTTATTAAACAAACTCCATTGTTGCCAGGCACATTACAATGGACTATCGGGAACAGAAAGGTGACGGTACTCTCAGACAGTCATTTTAATGCGGGAGAAGAATTTTTTACAAACTTACCAGAAGAAGGTGTTCGATCAACCTTAATTGAAGCTTTCAGACCAGAAAGCCTAATTCTTACAACCAGTATTTTCTTGATCGAATCAGAAGAACATGAGCCTGTATTGATCGATACCGGTATGGGCACTAAAATGGCTCCGCTCCTAACCGGAAAATTAATGGAGGCATTGGCCTTTATCGGAAAAAAACCAGAAGATATCGGTATCATATTGATAACTCACTTACATGGTGACCACTTCTATGGTCTACTTGATCCGCAAAAAAAGAAAGCATTTCCTAATGCCCAAGTCTGGTTATCTAAAACTGAATACGATTATTGGTTCAATAACCCTCAATTAAGTGAGCAGGAAAAATCCAATACTGATGATGCCCGTGAGGCATTGGCACCATATGAGATGCTGGTTGATGATGGCAAAGAAATCGTACCGGGAATTACTTCAGTACCACTGCCGGGACACACGATGGGGCAAACGGGTTTTCTTCTAACCACTTCTGAGGAAAAACTACTATTCTGTGCAGACATATTGAATCTGCCTGCTATTCAGGTGATATATCCTGAGGTCGGCTTTGCTACCGACGCTGACCATGACCTGGCTGTAAAAACACGAAGGGATACGTTGAGCAAAGCCGCAGAAGAACGGTTGTTATTGGCCGGTCCCCATTTTGAATTTCCATGTCTGACCTACGTCAAAGTACAAGGTTTTGGTTTTCAATTGGTTCCTAAGCAATATATATAACCTTTATAACCGTTTTCTTTTACGGGGCTTATCGTAAGTTTGAGAGGCCCCTTTTCAATTTTATATTGTTATACCAGCCCTACAGGGTGCAAATTGAGCTATATTTAGCACTGACAAATTCTATAAAGAAGAAAGGAAATCCAGATAAAACCTGTCTCAGGAAATATTTTAGTAATCCAACTATAACCTTTTCTAAGCAGAGACCAAACTTCGATTCCTTAAAGTTCATCAGTAGCCTTATAGCAATTTATACGGGCAAAACCTGCGCACTGGTTAATATAGAACAAAAGTACACTCTTGATAAAAAAATAGAAGAATTAATTAACTTAATAACTGATGGTATTCCGGATAATTGGTTGGAGAAACTACCGCTACTGGGCACTAAAACAGAAAATCCGCTCTAGTAGCGGATTTTCTGTTTTAGGCATAATTCCCTCTTTCCATAACCAGCTCTTATTCAACATATAACAGGTTCTATTCCTGAAATGTTATTATATCAAAAAACTCGTTCACATACAAATATAACTCATACGCAAATACGGATTTAGACTAACTTAGCCGAAGTATTATCCTCTATGAATTATATTGAAGAAATAAGAGCTGGTCTTAAAGAAACTTTTGATCAAAGAATAAAGGAGGCCGATGGTGAAACGTTTATCTCTCCATCAGGGAATTTCAGATTAGAAGCGAACGTTGTACGATCAGAAATATGCCATAACAAGAGCTCAGATTTACCAGCAATCAACCAATGAAAAAATATTTGACTTCTTGGTCAACGAAGACAAGATCCTTTACTCTTGACTAGAAACAAACAACACAGAATACATGGTCTGCGCAGAAGATTTGTTTGGAGGACAAACCGTCATCGACCTGACTAATAAAAAGATGGCAAGCTATTCTTCCAAGACGGACGGTTACATCTGGACGAATTCCCATTTGTCACCTAACGGAAACCTATTAGCCACAATAAGGCGTATTTGGGGCGGGCCATACTTTATGAAAATATTTGACTTTACGAATCCCATGATACTGCCATTGCCGGAAGTAAAGGAAATTGACCTTTGGACAATGACGAAAGATTATTCGCTGGATTGATAATGAAACGCTGCAGATGAAAGGGTTTCAACGAGAATACCAACGTGAATATGACGATAACGGCGGGATGAGAGTCAAACCAGTAAGGGAAACTCCTATCGAACGCACTGTCAGTATACGCTAAGATGTTTACATCATTGTAATCGTCAGCTTTGTCTGTAAAATAGTTAAAACGCGGAAAGTAATTTACTTATAATCAAGCATATGCGGTTCCGGGTAGAGCAGATCGTTACCTCCCCGCTCCCCCACAGATCCGTGCGAGCAGCTTTCCTGCACACGGTTCCTATGTTTATGATTTCGATGATTGATAACTGTGATATACCTTCGGTCTTGTAAGGGGTATCCATTCCATCGTTAGCTTTGCTATTTTAGCCCATGTCCAGACACGCTTACCTCCTCGATGGTTTAGCCATTTATGGAGCAAGCGTTTAGTCCGGTTATAGTACGTATGCAGCTTCCTGATATTGAATGTTATACCACAGTAGGCATAGTGGCCACGTAGTTTCTGGTTCAGTGATGCTATAAGTTCTGCTATGGGTAGCTTGTGTCTATAGAACTTGATCCAGTCACTAAGTCGCTTCAATGCCGCATTCAGTTTCTTACTGCTTGTTTTACGCTTAAGGATACGTTTTCCATTTCGGCTTTTACTTATGTAGTAAGTAAAACCTAAGAAGTCGAACGTTGTACGGGGATGCCCTTCTCCATCATCGTCCAGGTCTATTAATCTGGTCTTGTCTGGATGTAGGGTCATCCCGTACTTACTTAACCGTTTGAGTAAAACCTCCATCACTCGTAATGGATCTTCCTTGTTGGTAAATCCCAACAAAAAGTCATCTGCAAAACGAATCATAAAGCTGTCATCCTTCAGTAATCGCTGGATTTGCTCTTTGAACCAGATATCCAGTATACTACCTGGGTGAAAATAGGTTGTAACGTTTTCTGAAGACGCTTGCCGCGGAAGCGGTTAATAGTATTATGGTCAGGGGTGCTCATTCCACTTAACCACATATAATGTATATGCTGATTAACGGCATCTTCTATTTTACGACTACTGTATATATTATTAATGTAGGAATAAACCAGGACCTTTAATAACATTCCAGGATGGTAGCTACTTGTCCCTCCTGGCTTGTACTGTTGCAGCAGCGTTGTAATATCCACCTTATCCAGCATCTCATTCACGGTTCTGACTGGATGATTGGCTGGAATCAGATCATTTAGATCTGGTGGTAATAGCATACCCTGATGTTGGTGATTGCTTTTAAATACAACTGATAATGTCTTGGCTCTTGCCATACTCCTTATAACACAACAAGCATCATATGGTTAGCAAAAAGGCACCTTTTATTAAAAAAACTCCATAAAAATAAGAAGCTGTCCCAATTACTTTTGAGACAGCCCCGTTTTAAGATGTCAAGGTCCACTTATTAATCCTATCTGTATACAGCATTAAAGATATGTTGGATTGATACTCAGTCATTTTGGCCGACAGCATCGCCCGCAGTAAGACGTAGCCTTGCGTCATTACCTTTAATGATCATCATTAGCTGGGAACCATTGATGGTAAAAGAATGTTGCAAACTGCATTGACCTTAAATGAAGTATCCTTTAACTGGTAAGCGAGATCAATGGTGTACATGTTTAGTGCTGCCTTAGAGGACTGATATAAGGCCGCTTTATGCGAATAGTACTTCCAGGTCGGATCACTGTGTAAAGTCAGCGAGCTGCCGCTAGACGAGACATTGACAATTCGTGGCTCAGTTGATTTTTTCAACAGGTCAATAAAAAACTGTGTTACACGAATTACGCCGTAAAGATTGGTATCAAACACTTTCTTGTACTGTTCAATGCCTGCCTCTAATGAAGACTGCGGAAAGCCACCGTTGATGCCCGCATTATTAACGAGCACATCCAACATATCCGTTTTGCTGCCAATCGTCTCACGCGCATTCTGAACAGACTGCTCATCGGTTACATCCAACATAATGGCCTCTACCTGGTCCAGACCAACGGCTTTCAGCTTTTCTACAGCTGCCTTTCCATTTTCTAAATTCCGGCTGCCAAGATATACGTAGTAGCCATGTTGCAACAACGCGCGTGCGGTTTCAAAGCCGATGTCTTTGTTCGCACCGGTAATTAATGCCTTTTTCATGCTATTTAATTTGCTGATGATAGACCTGCGCAAATTCTTTAGCAAAGTCCGTAAACTTCGTTTTCCCTGGCACAGGTTTGTAGCGATATAAGTCTTCGTATAATGAACCGCTTGCTTGTGCTGCCTGCATGGCAATAAATCCGCTCGCGATCCATTCGTTCATGCCCGCAGCTAACATGCCACTCAGCATTTGATCCGGAGGAATTACATTCCATTTAAGTTCCGGCTTACCGATGGCTTCCCCAAGTATCCGGGCAATTTCGTTTGGAGATATTTCATCGCTTACCGCATAATGTACAGTCCTACTGTCAAAAGGCTTCTCCATCTCCTCAGCGATCAGTGCTGCAATATCTTCTGCCGCTACCCAGGGCTCCTTTTTATCGCCTCCGTAAGTAGAAACAATAGAATGTTGATTCCTGATCGAATCAAGGTTCCTGTACAAATTGGTGTAGAATCCTACGGGCCTGATGTATTTAATACAAACGTCTTCGGGCAATTTATCTAAGATGCCTTCCACTTTATTGTGCAGGTAAAGGCTGCCGGTGCCCCGATCTGTATGAGCTCCAATGCTGCTTAGGTGTACCACTCGCTTAACGCGGGATTGCTCGACTGCTATTTTATAATTATTACCAATCTTATCAAATGCAGCTACGAAGTCCACACTTTTGTCATAAATACTGCCTATGCCTTCCCAGGCTTCCATCAGGTAGACAATATCAGCTCCGGCAAAGGTCCTGGTGAGGAAATCGAGATCGAAAAAAGATCCCACTGCTGCTCTGGCGCCTAATGCCTCAATGGCTGATTGCCGCTCACTTTTGCTGGTGATGACCGTTACACTATGTCCCCTTTCCACAAGCCGGGTGGCTAAGGGTTTTCCAATATGGCCCAAGGAGCCCGTGATAATGATATTCATAATCAACTTGTTGTTATGATTGCAAAATTGCATAGTTCCAGCCTTCCTGAATTAACCTAATTGAGCTTTTTCATAACCGAAATGAGGGTCTATTATCCAAATCGGGCAATTCGTATGTGAGTGTGAGTGCCATGGGGCAATTTCCTGGAAGGAAAGATACCAAAGAGGAATGGCAAGCACCTTTCTGATGACGCCATCTTAACAAAACTGTGAAATGGTATAGGTCTGACGAGTGCTGATGTCAAAGAAGCCATTACCAGATCTGCTTTTCAACATATGATAGAAGTAGGTGGGTTGGGCAGCTGTTATTGCGCCGGGAGCACTGTGCACACAACAGACTATAGCCTGTCATGTAATGCTCACTCACCAAAATTTATTTTTGGTGATCTGCAACTACGGCGGAGAAAATTCTTACAGATATATTAATTGTTTTTATATTTTGCAAGCACATAGTTTTGTATAAAAATACCCTATAATTACACCCGAGACATTTATGACAAACCAAGAAAAAATAAAGCTCCTAAGACGGAAATACATATCCGCCAATGTTAACCTGGATAATATTTACAACGCGATCAGAGCGAAACAAAACGTTCCGCTGGAGTTAATAGAGGAAACTGTTGCGGATGTAGATACAATGGGGGCGCTATTCCCCATGCAGTTTGAAGACAAGTATGGAGCAACGGGGGAACCGGCAGTGTATATCAATATGCGCGATCCGGAAGATGAGCCAACGCAGATGAGCGGTGCAAACCGCGTATTAGCGGACTCCTTTGCGCGTACCACTATTGAAGACATTAAGTTCAATGCGCTGAACATAGTATTGGCCTACGAACAGGATAAAGCCATAGTGGAAAAATATAAGCCGCTTTTTCTGCAACAGGCTGCCTGGTGTTTTAACCATTTGTCGGAAAAACCAACTTTAAGCGAATGGGAACAAGACAAGCTGGTGCTGTATGCTAATCAACTGGCATATTACACCTATTTTGGCGAGCAGCAAACCGATAAGCTACACCAGGCCCTGGAAGTTTTGCAGGTGGCGTACGGCTACGCTGACTGGCACCGGCACGGCTATATAAAACATACCTATGTGGATGTCCTGCTAAAGCTCGGCAGTATCGAGGAGGCATATGCTGTTATAACAGAAGGGCTCGAATATAATGAGAAATTTGAGCTTTTTCAGGAGTATAAGAATGATGAACAGTTTATAAAGTGGCTGCAGGAGTCAGACAACGAAAAAGCAGTCGCCATGAGGCGCCGGCAGCAGGCAAAGCAGGAGTTGCTGGACGCGATTATTGCAGAAGAAAAGCATATCCGGCATTCGTTTAAGAATCCCCTACATCCGCTGGTTGTACAACATGCCGAAAATTTGATCGCGATAAAGCAATATATATTATCCCTTCGCCAGCGCGCATTAGCGAAGACGAGTCTCAATAAACTGGAGGAATACAAGAAGAACTATATCCTGTCTACGGCCACAGTGCAGGAGCTGGATGAATTTGAAGCCACATATAGTGTGTCATTACCTGATGAATATAAAGCCTATCTGCTGGAGATAGGTACCGGTGGGGTCTACTTTATGGAAGGCGATGTGCCCGGCATTCAGGAATTAGGAGAAGAAGAGATCAGCAGACTGAAAAAGCCTTTCCCAATAACGAGCGATAAAATACATGAGGTACAGAATTATTATGGTGTCAAAGCCTGGGTATATTCCGATAGTAACAGCTGGATAGAAAATGGCGTTTTGCCGGAAGGTACAGATATGCAAGCCTTGTTTGGCCTACCTGAAGAATCCAGACTAAATGACGGATGTATCTCCCTCGGCTACTCCAGTGGAAGGAACGAATTAGTATTGATAGCGAATGGAGAATTTGCCAATGAGGTGTGGTCAGACCGCCTGGGATACGGAGCAGCGATGCGTGGCTGTTTTGGTGCTGCCTCTGCCGAGCGACTTACATTGCTACCGTTCATCGCAGCCAGCTTGCGTGTAAAGGTAGAGAAGCAGGAAGACGACAACGGCGATTGGTTGTAAAAGCGAACCATACCGATGCAACATGCAGCCAATGATCATTCAATGCCAGGAAATAATCTCATCGATTTCTGTGAACGGCGTAAGCAACGTAAGTTTTCTTAATGATCAGCACCAATTGATTCGAACACACTTCACTACCAAGCAAAAAAGCGGAAAGGTCGGAGAACTACTCCGACCTTTCCGCTTTTTCAATACTATCACGGTCCTTCTTGACCTGCTTATAACTTTGTAAGGGAACACCAACGACTTTAGTTAACGCTTTCTGAAATGTTTATACTCAATTGTCAAATCGTCCGGGAATTGGAACTCCACTTAACAACCCAGACATTGATGTATGTATCGCCAGACAGTTATCCGCCTTCATATTCGACACCTATATTAATGCATATACGCACAACGCAAAACTTTGGTTTTCTCCGGCGGCATTTTAAAAATATAGCTTCCTGATTCATCATTTCTGAAAACTATTTACTGCAACAACGCGTACATAAAAGCATAACATT
Organism: Chitinophaga agri; assembly: GCF_010093065.1. Lineage (NCBI taxonomy): Bacteria > Pseudomonadati > Bacteroidota > Chitinophagia > Chitinophagales > Chitinophagaceae > Chitinophaga > Chitinophaga agri. The sequence continues at coordinate 1,715,116 of NZ_CP048113.1, forward strand.
TCAAATTAAAAACTGAATCATGAAAAAAATTGCAGTACTTGCTATAATAGCATTTTCAACGATCATTACAGCTACCTCCCAGGCACAGGAAAAGACTGTCACAGTTGGAGGTGCGCCTATGTATCCTTCCAAAAACATCATTGAAAATGCCGTAAATTCTAAAGAACATACTACACTTGTTGCAGCAGTAAAAGCAGCTGATCTTGTTGAGACACTTCAGGGCAATGGCCCATTCACCGTTTTTGCACCTACTAACAAAGCATTTGATAAACTCCCTGCAGGTACTGTACAGACACTGCTTAAACCGGAAAACAAGTCGATGCTTCAGGGTGTACTTACCTACCATGTAATAGCAGGAAAGCTCGATAGTAAAACAATTGCTGAAAAGATTAAGCAGGGTAATGGCAAAGCAGAACTAACAACCGTGCAAGGAGGAAAGATCTGGGCCTGGATGCAAGGTAATAAGCTTGTTTTAAAAGATGAGAAAGGTGGCATGTCAATGGTTACTATTAAAGATGTTTATCAAAGCAATGGCGTTATACATGTGATCGACCATGTACTGATGCACAAATAAACGGCACTAAAGTAACACACAAAGACGTTAGACGGTTTTTCTTATACGTTTATTACACACATCGGAAAATACGCAAACAGGTTTAGATGATTGTAATTTAGGCATTTAAAAGAGCTATGTTTAAAAAGTTATAACCCTTTTAAATGACTGAATTACAATCATTAAATTACTAGACGTACTTGTTATTTCCGTTGGCCAGTAAAGTCGCTATTTCCTGCTGTATGTCCATACCCTTATTGACATTATACCATTGTTGCAATGCTGTCTTTATCAACTCGTAGGGTACTTTATCCGCTAGCAGCTGCCGGTACAATAGCTGGCAATCGTGAGGTCTGGGTCCCCATATCATCACCTCTGCTCCCGATCCATCCGTGCATATCACTTTAGGGATTGACTTGCTACCATTAGTGAGATAGTTATTAATTCTAAATGGCTCACTGTCTCTTAACTCATAGGAAACGGTTATAAGCGGATTCGTATCGCTGACCATCTTTATAAACGGAATACTATGGGCGGCATCTCCGCACCAGGGCTCTGTAATGACAATCCAATGCTGAGGTATTTTAATCTTTTGGACAACGGCCAGCAACTCATCAGACAAATGTCCTCTTTTCAGCCAGCGGTTCGTCCGGCTCCAATTTAATCTGGTATATTCTACATATTCAGCGGAATCATAAGGAGCCAGCTGATTATCCGGATCTGTATGAATGATGCTTTCAAACAAGGTACAGTATTCTTCGAACGTCATCTTATCGGCATTTTATACGAAGGTAAATTCCCTGGTATAAGGAATGTTGTACTTTTGAGTAAAAAATAGGTAAATTTTACCAAACTGCGATCGTTCCACCAGCCTTATGATGGAGCATTGAACCTGATAATACTAAACAGGACATTAAATCAAAGCTCCTTTAGCATCGAAGGAATAGACAGATCGGGGTTTACTGGTAGTAACGAGCATTAATGGTATTTATCGCCTGTTCACTTCTATGGCCGTCCGCAGGCCGGTTTTACTTTCCAGCAGATTAACAAATGCAGCGAGCCCTATCAGGTGGTGATTTATTTTCAGCTGCTGACCGTGCATATCCGTCAGTGTTAGCAGTCCAGCATTGTAGCTGTACTTTGCCCTGACGATCTTATCCCAGGTAGAAGTGGTAACATTCCGCAGTGGACTAGTCACTTCAATATAGGTCTTATCAAAGATTACCTTATGATTACGATAATATAAAATACAGCGTGCTGCCATAAACCCAAATGAGAAAAAAAGAAACCCAAAAGCGAGCCACTCACCTGTATTAGCAGGCATTTCAAAGAAAAGAACCACTACAGGAATAAAAGCTATGCAGGCACAGATCCACCCTAAGATATTGTACGCCGTCTGCATACGAAGGGTATAGATCCCTCCAAAATCGACCTCGGGACGTCGGCCTGTCCCTTTATTGATCATCGCTTCTGCCACCACAGTTATTGCATGTTCAATTCCACTCATTGATATAGGTTTGGCAATAAAAATAGATAAAAAAGTAAGAGCAGCAAATGTTACTTATCGGCCAATAGCTCAATCACGTTTCCTTCCGGATCTGAAAATACGGCCTCATAATACCCGTCACCGGAAACTCTTGGCTCACCTGTAATCCTGAAATGATCCGTTCTTAATCTTTCCAGCAGATCGTTTACTTCCTGCCGGCTACCTACCGTAATAGCAAAATGGGCTAATCCTTTATTTCTACCCTGTTGGGATAAAACAGCGTCGATATCAGGTTGATGCATTAGTTCAATTCTGGCGCCTCCCTCATTAAAAGAAATAAAGTAAGAAGTAAACTTTCTTACAGGATTATGATAACGCTCATTACATGTAGTGTTGAAATAGGTCAGGTAGAAATTCTTCATTAATTCGAGGTTATCTACCCAGATAGCAAGATGATCAATTTTCATAAATATTGATTGTATTAAATTATCCTGCTCCCCTGGTTTCTAAAAGGGTCGAGGGCGGGATGATTACTTTCCAGGTCGGTAACTATTGCCTCCAGTTCCTTCATTTCACAAACATGAAAACTTTCATTTTGCTGAAGGACAGCACTATTGGCGATGGCAAACGTCTGCCTGGATCTGCTCAGCATGGCTCTTTTAACGTCCGCGTCATCCTGGAAGGTCGCGGTGACACCAAACTTGTCACTAATCGCACAAATTCCCATTAGATACAGATCTGCTACATAATTCCTGACCTCCAGGCAAGTGGTTATACCTGTGCAGGTAGCAGTTTCAGTATCATATTTTCCTCCAAGAACGATCACTTCAACATTTTTATGCTGGGTAAGTAACTGTATAGCGGGAATATTATGTGTGATAATTCTTACCGCTATATCCGAAGGCAACCTGTTAGCTATGACACACATCGTCGACCCGCCGTCCATAAAAAGGGTCATACCTGGTTTTATAAAGGACAATGTCTTCGTTGCGATGATATTTTTCTCTTCCTGGAGGAATAAAGCACGATCCTGAAAACTTACCGGCGCTGGGGAGGGTAACATTGCACCTCTTCTTACTTTAGAAACGAGCCCATTTTGGTATAAACTATCAATATCTCGTCTAACTGTATCCTCCGATACTTTAAGCACCTCAGCCAGATCCCCGTAAGTTACCTGCTCCTTTTGGGCTAACTCATTTAAGATAATCTGAAACCGCTGCTCTTTAATCATTTGTATTAAGATGTTATTGACTATACAGATACGCCAGGGAGATACCCCTGAACAACATTGCAAAAATATGCAATTTTGCACAACTCGCATCACATCCTAACTAAACAAAGAACTATTTTAGGATAAGACATAAATAAATCTGAAACGAAAATCCGATACAAGTATTTATATTTCAAACTATAATACATCCTGAGAGGCGATATATCCAAAATGACAAAAGAAAAAATTATTGCAAAAGTTGCAAAATAGATTCATTTCGTATATTATTGCAGTCGTTATTTATTGCCAGACGTACGAATGTCTCACACACGGGTCAAAGTAATTGTGATGAGACAATGAAACACATGCCCCGGCAAGTAAAGCGTTTCCCATCCTTTCCACACTGGCAAACAGTTATACAGGTCTCTTATAAAATACATGCCGATGAACAGAAAACATTATCTTTTTGCATTGATGTCAGTAGTCTTTACCGCCTGCGCTGGTACACAGGCAGACAACACGCTTTCCGGCAAAGAGACTGCCGATGGCTGGCAATTGCTTTTTGATGGGAAGACAACACACGGTTGGCATCTCTATAACCGGGGAGATAAACCCAGTCAATGGGAAGTAAAAGATGGCGCGTTAGTTTGCAGCCCCGGACCGGGTAAAGAGCTTGGCGACCTTGTCACAGACAGTTCCTACAGCAATTATGACCTGACATTTGACTGGAAGATATCCGTAGACGGGAACAGCGGTGTATTTGTGAATGTAACAGAGCGCGCTGATATCCCTACAGCATGGGCCTCCGGACCAGAGTACCAGCTACTCGAACAGTCCCATCATGATTACGTGATTGAGAATAAACGTCCTGGTTGTTTATATGGCTTTTCGCCACAGCTCAACAAGGCTACTCCCAAACCTGCAGGCGAGTGGAATCAATCAGAAATCAAACAGGAAAATGGTAAAGTGTCATTTTATCTGAATGGCGTACTCACTGCCGAACAGGATTTTAACACCCAGCAGTGGAAAGATGCGGTCGCTAATTCAGGATTTAAAGTATTCCCTGAATTTGGCAAACAGACCAGTGGAAAGATCGCATTGCAGGACTGGAATAAAGGGATTGCATTTAAGAACATAAAACTGAGAAAGCTTTAGCCACAACAATATGCTTCACGCAAAGCCATAACAGAAAATGCCGGAGATCCTGTCTCCGGCATATCTAACGAAGTATCAGCCATATGCTTATTCGCTGTTTGTATCAATCAGACTCACCATATTTTTATTGAATGCCGGCAGTCTGTTACTTAAGGAAGCAAAAAATTCCACATCAGCTCTTTCTATCTCAATCAATGCTTTTTGCAAAACGACACCTCCCTCCTTCGTTAGCCGAATCGTTTTCGCCCTTGTATCCGTTTCGTGCTCCGCCCGCGTTATAAACCCTTTCTCTTCCAAGGTTCGTAATACTTTCGATACCATCATCCTGTCCGCATTACTTTGATTGGCGATGTCGCTCTGCGTAACGGCATTACTCTTTTTCGAAAGCCAACCCAATGCTGCCAGCAATGCAAATTGTGTCTGCGTTAAGTCCAAAGGATCTAACACCTTTTTTTGCTTACGTTGCCACAGCATGGTTACCTGTCCGAGCAAATAGCCAGGGCTATCATTAGGACTTTTAAAATGAAATTCGATCTCTTTAGGCATATTGACGTTGAAGCATTTTTGACAAATTTAAATCAAAATATTGCCGCATCTGTTTTCATGCGATCTTCGAGGTAATATCTCCTGCAATCCGGACCTGCGTGCGCTACCCTGCAGTTACTTTTCCTGGAGAAAAGTGAGTTTATACCCATCCAGATCCTTCACATGAAATGCCCTGCCAAATGGCGTCTCAATAATCGGCCCTATATTACTTACGCCATTTTTAATATACAGCGCTCTCATTTCGTCCACATTTTCATTAACTGCAAACCACAATGCCACTCCAATGCCCAGCTCCCTGTCTTCCAGTGGCTCAAGCGGCGTTCGGATGGCAAAACTGGCCTGCCCTTTATTATATGTAAAGATACAGGCCTGTGGATTAGTGTCTCCGATTTCAAATCCTAATATGCTGGTGTAGAACTCCTTTGAAGCTTCCAGATCCTTCACCTGCAGTGATGCAAAAGTCAATTGTTTCATCGTATCATGTATATTGTTGTCGCAAATATAGTATACACGACAACAATATACAAACTATTTTTATGGACCAACTACCTGCATACATAACAGACAAACCGAAAAGTCTGCTGCTGACGACCCGTTTTTCTATCAGTGAGATTGCGTACCAGATGAGATTCGAGATCCCTGCAAATTTCACAACCGTTTCAAGAGTAAGGAGGAAATCCCCCGCTGGAATGCAGCAATCAACATGAATTGCTCCCGGCGAGGTGATATGTATCAGCCCGTGATCCTAAGAGCACTGATCAACCCTTCTGTCAGTTCGAGATGATAGTACAGCACCAGAGGGCTACCAGGAAATGATCCTGACACTTGTGCCGTTAGCATGGATGTAATGCCATTCTCCTCATATGCTATTGGCTGCATTATGGCCTGATATTTTTCATTTGCTTCGGCTATCCATTGCTGAATTTCCTTTCTTCCCGTATACACACGACCTTCATCATGCACCAATGCAGTCTCGGAAAAGCAGTCTGCATAGGCCATACTATCAAACCTGCCCTGCGCATGTACTAAATCAGCTATCACTTTTGGTAATCTCATTGTATTCATATTTTAGCAATTATCAAATAGTAGGAATTGTTCCACCGTCAATGACATATTCCGTTCCCGTCAGGTAGCCTGCCCGCGGCGACACCAAAAAACCAACCAATTCAGCTACCTCCGCTGGTTGCGCAGGTCTTCCATAAGGAATTCCACCTAATGCATCCATAATGCTTTGCGTGGCCGCCTGTTCCGTTGTGCCTGAACTCTCCGCAATGCGTGCTACCATACGGTTGGAAGCGGTTGTCATAATCCAGCCTGGTGATACTGTCAACACTCTTACACCTTTAGGTGATACTTCATTTGACAAGCCCTTACTGTAATTAATAAGCCCTGCCTTTGCGGCCGCATAGGGCAGCGTAGAATCGTACAAAGGCAGTTTCCCCTGAATAGATGCAATATGAATGATCACACCACTTTTCTGTTCCAGCATCTGCGGTAGAAATGCTCTGTCTAATCGCACAGGCGCCAGTAAATTTGTTTGAAGCGTTTGTTCCCAGTCATCATCACTTAACACAGCAAATCCGCCCCCAGGTGTTTCCGAACCTCCAAGATTATTAACCAGTATATCCAGTCTGCCGAACAACGACAGGATCTCCTGTGCCACCTTCCCGGCTCCTGCCGATGTGCTAAGATCGGCAGCGATAAAATGGAGCTGATCATTTGCCTGTGCCGGTGCGTTTCGCGCTGTGATAATAACGGTAGCACCTGCGTCGAGCAGTCGTTCGGCAATAGCTTTGCCTGCGCCCTTAGTACCACCTGTCACTAATGCGATCTTGCCTGATAATTCGTTATTGAACTGCATTCTGTTTTGCATATCTGAACTTTTGTACAAATTTGGAACATAGTTTCACTTCATACAAGTACGGAAATACGATTCAGATAGGGAGAAATTTATCCCTATTGATGGTCCGGAACATTGAGCTATTTTTGCTGTTATGTACGAGAGAAAAACTTTACCGAACCTGCATTGCGGACTCGACCTGATCGGGGAGATCTTATATGGGAAATGGAAGATAAGATTGCTATGGTTTATAAACGAAGGATACCGGCGGCCCAGTGAATTACAACGTAAAATCCCGGATGCTTCAAGGAGGGTGCTGAATATGCAACTGAATGAGCTGGAGCAGCACGAACTGGTGTCTAAGATAATCCATCCCGTCGTTCCTCCGAAGGTTGAATACCACCTTACCGACTTTGGGATGACCTTAATTCCTGTTATCTCCGCTTTGGGCCATTGGGGTGATGAACACGAAGAACGCCTGAGAGCTTTGATTATAAAATCTCATGGCAAGACCTGAGCATCTATAAAATATTCCCATACCGGTCCGTAATGCGGATAATATAGACGGGCCTTGCATTGCTGTCAGCTGATAGTGATGTCTTATAAATGCTAGCTGTCTCCTCCCGGTAACGCCTCAATTCCTTTGTAAATATTTCGGGAAACTGCGGCCATTTATTCCAGACACTATCCGACTTAATATTGAATTGATCAGCGAGCCGTTGTTGTAACTGCTGCCGTTCATGAGATACTACCCGCTCCACGTACGACTGCATTTGCGGATTTATTTTCGTATAGATCCGAAGACCGTCCCGGTAAAGATCATATGCTGAACCGTCTGCTTTTTTATGCTCCCTACACCATGATTCAAGTGCTTCACGCAGGGTGTTCCGGAAATAGGGAACAATCCCGCCATCATCATCGATATTACGATACCGGAGGATAATAGGTTTGCTGCTGGCTTCGATGGCTGTTTCCGGGGAGACATAATTGTATGTTTGCATCATGTAAATTACGACATCACGACGGCGTTTGGCCATTTCAAGACTGCGGCATGGGTTGTAAAGGTAACCCCCTCTTAACATACCAATAAGCACGGCAGATTCTTCCAGAGATAGATCACCGGGCTTTTTATTAAAGAACATGTGCGCTGCATTCTCAATACCCATTACCTGATCGCCAAATAGACGATTACTAAGGTAAAGCGCAATAATTTCCTGTTTGGTAAAATGGCGTTCCAGTTTTACGGTGAGCAACCACGTCTGCATGTTCTGAAAGTTGCTTTTAGCATCATTAAAGGGCTTAGATACATCGCTGTTATTGCCTAATAATCTGCTAGCCAGCTGCTGCGTGAGCGACCGTGAACCATGCCTTTTACCTATCCACTGCTGAACAAAAGGAATATGCCATATATCTCGCGTAATGATACCGTTATGATCATAAAAGTCCGGGTCCTCTGTCGCGATCAACCCATTTATAACATGCTTCCCAATAGCCTCATAATTAGTATAGGAACGGTCTCTCTGATAATATTTGCCTACTACGGCACCATCCTCCCCAATTATTTCAGAGGCCAGCACAGACTCCGGATTCTCCAGTGTTTCAATTGATATCATATTGCCGATCACCCGGAAATTGATCAAGAGCAATAGAAGGACAAAAACGCCCATTCCGCCCAATACTGTGATCCATAATATTTTAACTGATAGTCTCATAGCTGATAATTCGTATAGGTACAATGCCCACAATATATATTAATTCTTAATGTGATTTATTGCACTTTTACGACAGATTCTTTATTATATGCAATACTCCCCGGAAATGTTGCCATTATCCTCACCCGGCTATTATCCTGCCGCTTTTCTTCCTAATTTCAGCGCGCAGTATTATTATTGATCGCAAAGAGTATACAGCCGATCGCCTAAAACAACTTACTCATGTCAGATTATAACAGCTTTAAGGAGCATCTGCTCAAACGCATGTCTTTTACGGAAGAAGAATTAAATGAGTTTTGCAGTAGCTTCAAACCGGTAAAAATAAAGAAAAGACAGTTCATCGAACAACCCGGCTTTCTCGCCAAACACAGATATTATGTGGTGAAAGGTGCTTTCAGAGCCTATGTTATTGGCGATGAAGGACAGGAACATACGATACAGTTTGCGATCGATGACTGGTGGATCTCCGACTACAATGGCTATATATTTCAGCAGCCTGCTACCATGTTCATCGTAGCACTGGAAGATAGCCTGATACTCCAGATTGACTATGAAGCAGAACAACGGCTCAAGAAGAGCAGATATGCTTTCGAAACTTTCTTCCGGATACTCGCAGAAAATACCGCGGCCTACATGGCGCGCAGGGTCATTACTAACCTGACAAAATCTGCTGAGCAACGATATGAGATCTTCCTCGAAAGATATCCCAATATCGTACAGAAAGTACCACAGTATGCCCTTGCATCGTTCCTCGGAATGACCACTGAATACCTCTCAAAGCTTCGCCATAAACGGATTGCGAAAAAAAGTTAATCCAGTTCAACTTTTTTTCTTAAACCAGTTAGCCCTATTTTCCTGTCTCAGTTCATTGGAAAGGGCCCGTAGAGATGCCACCTTTGTATTGTCTTAGAGACAACAAAACAGGAAGCAATTAAATATACTAAAATGGCATCTCTAACAAAAACACAGGTATTCATCATGGCGGCAACTGCTGGTATCAGCGTAGCCAATGTATATTACAGTCAACCTATATTAAATGCAATTGCGCATTCTTTTGAGATCAGCACGGAAAAAGCAGGTATCATTTCCGTACTTGCACAGATCGGTTATGGCATAGGTCTCTTTTTTCTGACACCTATCGGTGATATGATAGAACGCAAGAAACTGATCCTCTATCTGCAGATCGGATTATTCGCCTCCTTACTCATCATGGCTTTCGCACCGACACTTCCCTTATTATATGTAGGTAGCCTGCTGATAGGTATCTTCTCCGTAGTCGCGCAGGTGATACTTCCTATGGCAGCAAGCCTCGTAAAAGAAAACAGGGGCAGGATAGTCGGACAGATCTTCACAGGTATTCTTGTGGGTATACTCGTCGCGAGGGTCTTCAGCGGATTTATCACCAACTGGCTGGGCTGGCAATATGTATACCTGCTGTCTGCCGTTATGGTGTTCTTCACAGCCATCCTGATGCAGGCGGACTTCCCTCCAATGCATGAACGCTTTAATGGCACGTATACGGGACTGCTCAAATCAACGATAGAACAACTGAGAAGATTTCCGGCGTTACGTCGTGCGGCACTCACCGGTATGCTTGCATTTGGTACTTTAAGCGCCTTCTGGGTAACCCTGACATTTTATCTGAGTGAAGCGCCTTTTAATTACTCTGCCTCCCTTATCGGTATGTTTGGCCTGTTGGCCGCTGCCGGCGCACTGCTTGCACCGTTGTTCGGTAAACTGGCAGACAAAGGCACCCATTCCAGGTCATTGATATTCTCAACGGCACTGACACTGATCAGCATAGTAATACTGAAACTTTTCCCGGGTTCAATTGCCGGTATATGGCTGACCGTTGTATTGCTGGACATCGGCGTACAGGCTACACAGGTGACTAACATCGCCATCATCTATTCACTGGATCATCTGGCGAACAGCAGGATTAACATGGTATATATGACCAGTTATTTTGTTGGTGGTGCGCTCGGTACCTATTTCTCGATCGTACTCTGGAATGCCGGTGGCTGGAGCTGGTCTACCACCTTCATGACACTGCTGGGCGCCCTGGCAATCATCAATGTTGTTACCAGTCAACATACACAAAAACAATTGAACTGATCATGAAAATTATAGTAATAGGTGGCTCTATAGGGGGCCTCACTACCGGCATAGCCCTTATGCAACAGGGTTTCGATGTAGAGATATATGAACGCTCTTCAGCAGGTATGAAAGACAGGGGGGCCGGACTGGTCATCCAGCCGGAAATGATGGATTACCTGATGGAACATAACATTGCCCCCAAAGCATCTTTTGGTGTTCCTGCCAGACAACGGCAGATACTGGATGAAAGTGGAGAGCCTGTGCTCCGGTACCAGAATGACACAGCGTTTACATCCTGGAATTATATCTGGCGACAGCTAAAGGACTATTTCCCTTCTGACAGATATCACTTCGGATACGAACTGGAACATATTTCACAGGGAATACATTCCGTCACTGCCACCTTTAAGAACGGACATGCAGTGACAGCAGAACTGCTGATCGGCGCAGATGGCTATAATTCCCTTGTCAGAAAACAATTCCTTCCCGGCATTCACCCTCATTACGCCGGCTATGTAGCCTACAGAGGACTGATCCCGGAAAATGAAATGACAAGGGAAGATGCCGCTTTCTTCTCTGACAAATTCTCACTCTATCCTTACGAGAACTCCCATATCCTGTCTTATATGGTGCCAGGCCCTAACGGCGAATTGACCAGGGGCGACAGATTGTATAACTGGGTCTGGTACCTGAATAAGACGCAGGAGAAATTAGATCGGCTGCTCGTCGATAAGAATGGATACAAAAGGCAGTACAGTATTCCTGCCGGATTTATGAATAAAGAAAGCATTGCACAACTGCACCTGCTGGCCAATGAACAACTACCCGCCATACTGCGCGATCGTGTCCATCAGACCACACATCCTTTTCTACAGGTGATCTTCGATCTGGCTGTTCCGAAAATGTACCAGGGACGCGTGGTGATACTCGGTGATGCGGCCTTTGTGGTAAGACCACACACTGCCTCCGGCACGGCCAAAGCCTACCGGGATGCCATCGTACTCGCCAATAGCCTGGCGGACAATGACGATCTTGAAAATGCACTTGCTTACTGGAACGGACAGCAGACCAGATACGCCATGGCTATCGTCAATCACGGGAAACAACTTGCTGCCAGAAGTAAACTGGGACTTGAAACAGTTTAATCATTAACTGACTTTTACCTGCAACACCCCTCATAAAAAAAAGCCCATGGATTAAATTCCATGGGCTTTCCCAAATAAACAATATAATAAGATTATGACTTCCTGTAACCCGCAGTTCCCATCTGAGAACCTGTCAGTGGCAGGTAGTAATTATTGATATCCACTTTTGAAGACTGTACTGTCGGGAACTTCTTATTCACCAGTGTACTGGTACCTTCTTTAAAGGTAGCGCCTACCTCCGCATAGATATAGTTTCTGATGCTAATGGTTGTCACACCGTTAATAGGTCTGATGAATGCGTTGCTGTTAATGATCTGCGCACCAGTCATGCCTGTGCTGCCATTGAGACGAAGATTGTTACCTCTTGTCCAGGCCACTGTGTTATTGGTAAACTGCACGATCGCATTTGCAGTACCTCTCAGACTCACACCTTCACCTTCTCCATTAGTAAACAGGTTATTACGAATAATGTGGGTAGCACCACCTGCACCGGAACCATAGAACTGCAGCAGTTCACCCCATCCGTGATGCACATAGTTGTCGTGCACATTTGTATTGGTTGTTCTGCCACCGATCAGGATACCGCCGTTGTGCGAGCTATTTTTCTGCAATGCCCAGTTCTTCACTTCGTTGTTATATACTTCCAGCTGGTCGATCGCCGCTGTCTGAATACCATCGAGACCTATGTCCTGAACAGTGTTGTTATAGATCTTCACGTCACGCCAGATAACAGGCTGTACATACTGATGGCTGGAAGACATTGCAGATACCGAACCATAGTAAGGCGCATTCGCCGTCAGGTCCCAGTAAGTAGCGGTATGGCCGATGTACATTGCTTCGTTAGTGGTATTCTTGATCAGCAGATCATGGATCTTCAGATTAGACATGGTAGTGTTAGGATAAGCAGTACTGGCATCTCCCTTTACAGGATCAGTCTTGGCCACGATACCATTACCACCATTCTGAATGGTCAGATTGGAGATCTCCATGTTGTCGGTCTTGTTACCCAGCTGCAGATCATAGTAAGAGGCTTTCGAGCCTGTTGTAGAACCGCTGATCACAACACTGGATTTTCCTGACTGTCCGCCGAAGTTCATATAATGACAGTTCCAGAATACAATCGCTACACCATACGCTCCACCGTTCCAGGCAGGGTTACCAATAGTTACCGTTGTTCCGCTGAGGTTACGTACTACTATAGGAGCAGACGCGCTTCCACTCATGTTGGAAAACTGGACCACCTTAAACGTACCCTTTAGATTAAGAATATCACCCGGTTTGTAATAACCGTTTGAGTTGTCAACAGCCAGACGGCCCGTTGCATCGGCAACTAATGTAAATTCCCTTCCGGTGGCGGATGCTGTTACAGCGAGATTATCTTCCGCATTCAGTTTCTCTTCGAAAATAGCTTCTTTCTTACAGCTAGCGGACATTGCAAGCATAGCGGCGCAGATCATCGCCTGCGCGAAGTAGGTTCGGTTCTTCTTCATGTTGTAGTTAAATGATATGGTTAAAATTTTCTTGCGCGGCAAATATAGCCTACGCGATGGTGATTCACTAATAAAAAAATTACTAACTAGGATATGATTGAATAAAAACTTTATGCTTGTGTAATGCTTTTCTGTTTGTTCGTGTTACCTGCCCCTCATTCGACGTGTATGAAATACGCTAAATCGGTGCCGGAAATCACCCCCTGCATTAAACATTGAAACACAGCAACATAGAAGAATACAGCCGATCTCACCTATTCCATTTAACGGAAAATCCTTCCATCAGACGGAACTATACAAGCGTCCGCTATATAGGTGCGTTACATAATATAGCTGTCGTACCTCATTCAAGTATCAGATAGATATTCTTTTTTTTGCAAAGTGGAAGAAAAAGAAAAAAGGCGCTGCTATTTGCAACACCTTTTCTTCATATTATCGCTAATGATCCTTTTCTACTGGAATAAAATATCCGCCTTGATGATAACAGGCGGCTCCTGTAATAACTCGCCCGCGATCTTCACGAATTCCTGTATATAAGGTTGCTGATTGTGTGCATCCAGGGCCTCCTGGCTTTCCCATATTTCATAGAAGAAGAATACGTTCCTGTCGTCCGTACTGTTATGCAGATCATACAACTGACAGTCCTCCTCTTTTCTGGTCTGTTCCACCATATTCAACAATACAGATAATACGGTGTCTCTATGTTCGGGCCTTGCTTTTACGATGGCTGTTAAATATACTTTCATACCAGGTGATTTTACTGCTTAATGTTATATCAGCAGGCGCAGTTATTACCCGCTGTTTTGCTACTCAAAAGTAACCCAGCTATTCCAATAGGACAACTAAAATAACTCATATACTGCTATCAGAATTATAATACTGCCTATATTATCCTACCCCGGAATTTATCATGATCTGCTTTTTTGTCGTAACTTCCGGCCATTTCGTATTTTGCTCCCCACAAACCAACATCCCGCCATGATAAGACGCACGATAATATGCTGGCTATTGCTATTGGCCCATTTTCCGATACACGCGCAAACACTGCACAATCCCGTGCCTCCATCTTACAGTGACGATATGAAAAGATTTCTGGTCCAGTCGACAGGCAATTTCCTTTATGGCGTAAGTCAGGGACGAATTGATAAAGACAGTGCTATGATCTATTCCTGTGACATATACCAGCTTAGCAAATTAACACCTTACAATGAAGACTATAAGACTGGAAAGGATTATCCTGGTCAGGCACTGATTGACGCAGGTAAGGTCGAACAGGCTACCCAACTGCTGAATAGTATAAAGGGCACACCCAGACTACAGCTGCTCGCGGAACTAGGCAATTATTATCTACACCGGGCAGGTGCTGATAAAGATGATCTTGCAGCTGCCAGCAAATATGCGAATCTCCTACTACAGGAAAGTACAAACGCCACCGATCCTTTCTGGCAGGTGCAGGCATACTGGTTACTGGGGAATACCGGCGCTCAGGCAAGAGACCTCGAAAAAAGCCAGGGATATTTCGTACAGGCGGTGGCACTGTGCCGGAAAACAGGCAATGAGCCATTACTTGGCCGCACCCTGCTATACCAGGCAGACGCATTACCTCCGGGCGCTCCACAAAAGGAGAATATCTTCCGGGAGGTAACCGCAATTGCCAAAAAACACCATTTACCCATCCTGGAGCATAGAACGTTATCAATATCCTCACTTGAGCATCTGCAGAGCAACCCTGCCCTGGTCGAAAAAGAAGTACAACGTTTAATGGAAATTCAGAAAGAAATCGGATTCCTGCACAACCAGTTTGGTAACTATACACTTTCCTTCTTACACCTTGTAAAGGCAGACGCTATCGGCACACTCAAATACACTGAGATGGTGATGAATGATATGGTGGCCACAAAAGATACTGCGTTCTCCGCCATATATTGTATGAGGCAGGCAAATCTGAAATCAAACACTAAGAATTATGACGAAGCACTATACTGGTGCGATCGGGCACTCAGCGTTCCGCTGACAAAAGAAACGCAGCTCGTATGGTACAGAGCCTTTATATACAGAGTATCTGTGCTCAGGTGGATGGATCGACCTGCTGCAGCTGTTCAGTATGCAGACAGTTTCAGCCGTATTCATCCGCCCCTGGACGATCTGGATAAAATGTTACTCACAGCAGAGACAGCTGCGTCGTATGAGGAGTTAGGTAATGAGAAGATGGCGCTGGAAAACTACCTGCAGTTCCTGGACCTCGCGCAACACTTTCCCCCTCATTTTACTTATGGAGAAACAATGCAGGGCTATAGTATGGTAGCAAACTTCTACCTGAAGAAGAAAGCATTTGGAGCTGCAAAACAATATGCATCACTCATACTCGCGCACCCGCTGGTAAAATCGTCTCCCGCAGATCTGGCACGCGCTTACACGATATTGTTTAAAGTGGATTCAGCAACAGGCAATTATGCTTCAGCTATCAGCAACCTTCAGCAATATCAGCTATACACGGATTCTGTCTATAGCTTAAACCAAAGAAAAGCAATGGATGCACTGACGGTAAGATATGAAACCCAGAAAAAAGACCAGGACATCCGTATACTTAAACAGGATAGCCAGTTGCAAAAAGCACAGCTGTCACGCTCTTCCATGATAGGTAGGATCACCCTCGGTGGGATCGCTTTACTGCTCATCATCGTAGGACTATTATATAACCAGTACCGCATCAAACGAAAATCCAGCCTGGATGCACTTGCCAGGAACACCGTACTGCAACAGCTCCTGGACGAAAAAGAATGGCTGCTCAGGGAAGTACACCACCGTGTAAAAAATAACCTGCAGACAATAGTAAGCCTGCTCGAATCACAATCCGCCTACCTCGAAAATGACGCCCTCCTCGCTATACAGGAAAGCCAGAACAGGATACACGCCATGTCACTCATTCACCAGAAACTATATCATGATGAAAATGTCTCTTCTGTTAATATGGGCAACTATCTGCCTGAGCTGATACAATACCTCCGGCAGAGCTATAACGTTAGGAACAATGTCTGCTTTAACGTGCAGGTAGACGAAATAGAGCTGGACGTATCTCAGGCTATCCCGCTAGGCCTGATCGTTAATGAAGCTATTACCAACGCCATCAAATACGCGTTCCCACGAGGTGCCACCGGTCAGTCTATCAGTGTCGCCCTGTTAGCGGAAGATACCAGGGCGCAACTCTATGTTGCTGATAATGGTATTGGCATCAAACCGGCAGTATTGGCGGCCAGGGCCCACGGACTGGGATTAAAATTGATCCGCGGACTGGCAAAAGACATAGAAGCTGAGTTAAACATCAATGGAGATAACGGAACAACAATTACAATATCTTTTGAAATCAGTCAGCCGCTGGGCAATGTGGCCCGGGAAAAAACGGCTATTCTGGGCTAATAAACCGCCCATCTAGTGGCGCTGCTATAATGGATCCAAAATACTATGAGGCGACTAATTCCCCTGTTCATATGCTGCCTGTTACTGCTTCCCGGCTCCTCGCTACGGGCACAGATGCTGAACAATCCGGTGCCGGCATCCTATAATAGTGACATGCAGCGCTTCCTTGTTCTATCTTCCGGCAATTTTCTATATGGCGTGAGTCAGGGACAGATAGACAAAGATAGCGCGATGTTATTTGCTGCTGCCGTTTACCAGCTCAGCAGACTGACACCCTACAATGAAGGGTATAAGACCGGCAGGGACTATGCTGGTCAGGCACTGATCGACTCGGGCAAAATAACCGCGGCTGTACAGTTACTGGATCATTTGCAGGGCAGTCAAAAATTGCAGCTGCTGGCAGAGCTAAGCAACTATTATCTGCACCGCCCGGGAGCTGCAAAAGATGACATGACAGCCGCCGGCAAATATGCCTCCCGCTTACACAGGGAAAGCAATATAACCAACACCTTCTGGCAATTACAAAGCTACTGGCTGCTGGCAGGAATTGCTGTGCAGGAAATGAATATTGACAAAAGCCAGGCCTACTACACGCAGGCAGCTGAGCTATGCAGGAGTCATAAAGATCCCTTCTTACTTTGTTCATCACTCATATTACAGGCAGATGCACTCCCTGTCCACCATCCCCAAAAAGAGCACCTGCTGAATGAAGCACTCGCATTATCGCATAAACATCAGCTACTTATACCTGAATACAGGATCCTACTTTTATCATCCCTGGAGCATTTACAGCACAACCCTGATATAGCTGAAAAGGAAGTACTTCGGGCATTGGCGATAGAAGAGCAGATCGGCTATCTGCATCATCAATACTGCTACTATGTACTCTCCTATATCACACTTATCAAAGCTGATGCAGTAGCAACTTTGCAGCATAATGAACGTGTACTCAACTATATGGCGGCTACAAGAGACACCGCATTTGCACCACTGTATTACCTCCGCATCGCCACTATCAGGAATGATATGGATAACTATAAAGAGGCCCTGTATTGGAATGACCGCGCATTGAATGTCTCTTTATCCAAAGAGACACAAATAGTGTGGTATAAAGCTGCTGTCAATAAACTGGCCACTTTAGCCGCGATGGGAAGACCTGCTGACGGACTACGGTTCATCGATAGTTTCAGCAGGACACATCCCCCTGTCAGTGATATGGACAAGATGATATTGTCATCTGAAATGGCGATTACGTACGAGTTACTGGGCAATGACGAACTGGCATTTAAATACTACCTGCGGTACCTCGAACAGGCTAAACGCTTCCCTCCGCAGTTCAGCTATTCAGAAACACTGCTGGCATATGTAATGTTAGGCAACTTCTACTTTAAAAAAGGGAATTATGCACTGGCAAGAAAATACGCGAACCTGATTTTCAGTCACCCACATGGTAAAACCGCACCAACAAATCTTGGCTTTGCCCACAAACTGTTGTTTAAGGTGGACTCAGCTACGGGCAACTATCCCGCTGCTATCGCTCACCTTATAGAAGCGCAGGCTTATGCTGACTCAACGTTCAGTCATAATCAGCAACAGGCATTAGATGAACTCTCTATAAAATATGAAACACAGAAAAAAGACCAGGATATCCGGCTGCTCAAACAGGATAGCCAGTTGCAAAAAGAACAGCTATCACGGTCTGCTATGACTGCCAGGATCACACTCGGCGGCATTGCCTTACTGCTGATCATCGTTGGATTATTATACAACCAATACCGCATAAAAAGAAAAGCCAGTCTGGATGCGATCGCGCGGAGCACCATCTTACAGCAACTGGTAGAAGAAAAAGAATGGCTGCTCAGAGAAGTACATCACCGTGTCAAGAATAACCTGCAGACAATCGTCAGTTTGCTGGAATCCCAATCTACCTACCTGCAGAACGATGCCCTCCTGGCTATACAGGAAAGTCAGAACAGGATACATGCCATGTCACTCATTCATCAGAAACTGTATCATGATGAGAATGTCTCTTCTGTCAGTATGAACACCTATCTGCCAGAATTGATACAATACCTCCGGCAAAGCTATAATGTAAAGAATGACGTCTCTTTCCAGGTGCAGGTAGATGCAGTGGCACTCGACGTATCGCAGGCAATCCCACTTGGCCTCATCGTGAATGAAGCTGTCACAAATGCTATTAAATATGCCTTCCCTCAACCGGGGGCAGGCCATGCCATCAGTATTCTTTTTGCTGCAAACGGCGATCATGCACAACTGCGTATTGCAGATAATGGGATTGGCATCAAACCAGAAAAACTAAGGGAAAAGATCCGCGGACTGGGATTAAAACTGATCCGGGGATTAGCCAAAGATATGGATGCAGCGCCCGAGATCAGCGGGGAACACGGTACTGCTATTACAATATCATTTGCAATAACGCGCCCGCTTAACAGCACAAATGTGGAATCTGCTGTCGCAAACAGCGTTTGAATACACAGTAAAAAAGGGCTGCTCCATTTACAGAAGGAGCTGCCTTTTTTGCCGGCTGACAAAACACCGGCACGTCTTCTGGCAACAACTCACACACATTCATCCCAGTGATCAGGATAGTTGTGTGTGGCTATGAAGGTAACTTTTAACTAACTGTTTACCTTTCTGTAACCATGAACTATAACGAATTTAAATATTGCGGTAAAAATGTGGCCCCCGGGGCACTACCTGCTGTTGTGATGACTATACTTCATTGGTATCATCAATCTCTGTGTGGTTACGGCGGATAAACTCTCTTACTCTCACAGGATCATCTCCTACTATCTCAACAGCCTTCTGTAGCTCAGCAGCTGTTACACCCAGTTCTTCTGCCAGTCCATTGATCGTAAAGTGCTGATGGTGGCCGCCTGCCTGTCCTTCATCTCCCTGAAACGCATGTTTTTCCATAATATTTCTTTACATTGCTAAGAGCATAAAACATGCCACGGGTTGCTACATCCAAATAAAAGAAGGGCTGGTGCACAATTTTCCGGGAGTCAAACAAATACTAAATAAATTAGCAAATACTTGATATAAATAACTAACTTTCCGGCCTGTTCAAAATTTTTAATGCGCCATCTACATGTCATATTGCACCGCTATAACATTCATGTCAGCAGAAAAACTGGCAATTCATAAAGCGTATCATGATCATCAGTATGGTTTTCCTATCCATGATGACAATGAACTGTTCTGTCGTCTGATCCTGGAGATCAACCAGGCGGGTCTTAGCTGGGAAACCATCCTGCGTAAGGAAGCCAGCTTCAGAGAAGCATATAGTAACTTTAATATCAAAAAAGTAGCCGCCTATACAGCAGCAGACAGAGAAAGACTGATGGCAGATCCTGGCATCATACGCAATCGTCTTAAGATCAATGCTGCTATTGAAAATGCGAAGACCATCCTCCAACTGCAAAAGGACTACGGCTCATTTGAAAAATGGCTGCTCGCCCATCATCCTAAAACAAAAGAAGAATGGGTGAAGTTGTTTAAAAAGACGTTTAAGTTTACCGGTGGTGAGATCGTGAATGAATTCCTGATGAGTATCGGGATGTTACCAGGGGCGCATGACGATAGCTGCGCAGTGTATAAGAAAGTGATCAAATCAAAGCCCTTGTGGATGGGCAGTAAATAAAAAACAGTACCGGACGTGTCACCATCCGGTACTGCTGAAATAATCTATACTTTATTTCGATCAATATAACAGAGATATATCAGCTAACAATGTTCACCTGTCTGGTGTCACTCATCCGACAGGATCGTCAGCAGTTCAGCTATACCTTTCCCTGTAAATTCATTCGGTACATTGTTATTAACGCTGTAAACACTGTTAGCAGCAGATAGGATAAAAAAGTCTCCTCAATGATCATTCAGCGGCAGTCCCCTCCGCTGAAACTCCTTCCAGTTCAGGTACTCATCTCCCTTTCTGTGTTCCTCCATGGTAATACAGTTATCTACCGGACAAACCAGTTTACACAAATTACATCCTACACATTCCTCCTCCTTGATGGTATAGGTATTATACGGATTACCGTAAGCCAGATTGATGGCCTGATGGGAACCATCTTCACAGCTGATGTAACACAGGCCGCAATGAATACACTTCTCCTGGTTAATATGCGCCACGATATGATAGTTGATATCCAGTTCATCCCAGCTCGTCAGCGTTGGAACTGACCGCCCTATAAAATCATCAATGGTGCGAAAGCCCTTCTCATCCATCCAGTTATTGAGTCCATCACAAAGGTCTTCTATAATACGGAATCCGTAACGCATGGCAGCCGTACATACCTGTACTGTAGTGGCCCCGAGCAGCATAAACTCAGCCGCATCTTTCCACGTGCTGACGCCACCAATACCCGATACCGGCACACGCGAGGTAACAGGGTCCTGACTGATCGTAGTCAGCATTTTCAGCGCAATAGGTTTTACCGCCGGACCGCAGTAGCCACCGAAGGTGGATTGCCCACCGACATTAGGGTTAGGTATAAATGTATCCAGGTCTACCCCTGTTACAGACTGAATAGTATTGATCAGTGATAATGCATGTGTACCTGCCTGCACAGCGGCTCGTCCGGTAGGTACAACAGAGTGTACATTGGGTGTCAGTTTCGTAATGACCGGGATCGTTGCTGCTTCCATGACCCACGCTACTACGCTGCCAGCGATCTCAGGATCCTGCCCCACGGCCGCTCCCATTCCTCTTTCCGTCATGCCGTGCGGACAACCAAAATTCAGCTCCAGTCCATGTGCACCGGTATCCTCTACTTTCCTGATCAGTTCATGCCAGCTCTCCCTGTTATTATCTGCCATCAATGAAACGATCATGGCCCGGTCAGGAAATAACCGCACACATTCCGCGATCTCTTTCAGGTTAATATCCAGCGGACGATCACTGATCAGTTCAATATTATTAAACCCCATTACGCGACTACCGTTGTAATCGACAGACGAATACCGGGAAGACACATTCTTTACCTGGCTGCCCAGTGTCTTCCATACCACCCCTCCCCAACCTGCTTCAAAGGCACGCAGGACATTGAGTTTTTTATCCGTAGGGGGCGCACTCGCCAGCCAGTAGGGATTGGGCGATCTGATACCCAGAAAATTTGCCGAAATGTCTGCCATAAGAAAAGTTTAAAGGCTGTTACGGGCATTTCCCCCTTCCAGCAGATAAGCTAATATTACCTTCGCGCCATCCTTTCCTGCCTGAACGGCATCTACTACTTCCTTTCCGCCATTGACACAATCTCCCCCGGAGAAGACGCCGTTGATGCTCGTCACCCCATTATCCGTAACTGCGATCTTTCCATTGTTATGCTGCAACTGACAGTCATGTATCAGTTGTTCAAAGGGCATTTGTCCGGTAGCCTTGATCACCATGTCTACGGGCAGCACGATCTTTTCATCTGTGATCACTGGTTGCCTGCGGCCGCCGGCATCTGCTTCCAGTTTCACTGCATGACATACCAGTTGCGTCACCCTGCCTTCTTCCCCCCGTATCTCCGCAGGCGCCGCCAGCCAGACGATCTTACATCCATCCAGCAGGGCAATATTCATCTCCGCTTCCGTACAGGGCATCTCCTGCTGCGTCCTTCTATATACCAGCGTCACTTCTTTTGCACCCAGTCGTTTAGCCTGTGTAGCAGCATCGATAGCTGTCATCCCCATGCCGATCACTGCTACCTGGTCGCCAACAGGTACCGCCGGATAACCACTGTTACGGATATCGTAAATAAAGTTGATCGCATCTACCACGCCTTCCAGCTGTTCTCCCGGAATATAGAGCTGCCTTGCCATCCCTACGCCAAAAGCCAGGTACACGGCATCATATGCCTGCTGCAGTTCAGTTAACGTTACATCCTGGCCCAATACCTTCCCATACTGAATATCGATCCCTCCCAATGACGTAATGAAATCCACCTCATCACAACAGAACTCCGGTGTCACTTTGTACGCCGCAATCCCGTAGGTCATCAGTCCGCCGCCTTTTTCTTCCTTTTCAAAGATCGTCACATCCACTCCTTCCCTGGACAGCGCATGCGCGCAACTCAGTCCGGCGGGACCAGCTCCTACTATCGCCACTTTCTTCCCAATACCTGGTTTCCTTTCAAACAGCTGCCACTTCTGCGCTATCGCGCGCTCTGTGGCATACCGCTGTAAACGGGCAATAGGGATCGCTTCCTCTTCCATCAGATTATACACACAGGCACCTTCACACAATTTTTCCACGGGACATACCTTTGCGCATCCACCTCCCATGATATTGGAAGAAAAGATGGTAAAGGCGGCGCCTTTAATATTATCCGTAGTGATCTGTTTGATAAATTTGGGAACGTTGATACCGGTAGGACAGCTTTTGGTACAGGGTGCGTCATAGCAGAACAGACAACGGTTGGCATCTACCATCGCTGCATCCCGCGTCTCAAATGGGGGATGTATATCACTGAAATGCTGTGCATATTCTTCAGCAGTCAACCTGTTATTTCGTACTGCCATATCTGTGATTTAAATGAAACTTATAACTCTGTCAGCTTACCATATGTCTCCGGACGCCTGTCTCTGAAAAACTGCCACACACTTCTGACTTCATCTATCATGCCCAGATCGAAAGTGGCGATGAGCAATTCATCTTTATCTTCCGAAGCACTGGCAAATACCTGTCCGCGGGGATCAACGAAGTAGGAAGATCCGTAGAACCTGCCGAGGTTCCAGGGCTTTTCCTCCCCTACTCTGTTAATACATCCCATAAAATATCCATTGGCAGCGGCATGCGCCGGTTGCTCCAACTTCCATAGATACTGTGATAGTCCTGCTACTGTAGCGGAAGGATTATACACGATCTCTGCACCATTCAGCCCCAGTATCCTGGCGCCATCCGGGAAGTGCCTGTCGTAACAGATATAGACACCTACTTTCGCATAGCGTGTCTCAAAAACAGGATAGCCCAGATTGCCGGGCTTAAAGAAGAATTTCTCCCAGAAACCGGATGTGTGGGGTATATGGTTCTTCCGGTATTTGCCCAGGTAGGTACCATCTGCATCGATCACAGCAGCGGTGTTATACAATACACCCGCCTGTTCTTTTTCGTATACAGGCACGATGATCACCATGCTATATTTCTTCGCGTAAGCCGCCATCCTTTCTGTTGTAGGCCCGGGTACGGTCTCTGCGGATGCGTACCATTTGCTGTCCTGACCCGGACAAAAATAGGGTGTACTGAAGATCTCCTGCAAACAAAGGATCTGTACCCCTTTCTCGCCTGCTTCTTCTATGAGGGGAATATGCTTCCGGATCATAGCCTCCTTGATCTCTTCGATCGTTCCCTCTCCTTCTGTGATGGGCAAACTCATTTGAATAAGGCCGGATGTGATGATACGCGACATGGGGTGCTGTTTTAGGGTAATAAATGATCAGTAGTAACTATCAGATCTTTCCATTGACTTTATTTCGTTTGATAAACTGCCCGTATCCCCTGGGTACCAGGCATTCTCCTTTATCAATAGCGATCTCTCCACGAAGCAATACGGTCTTTACCTTCCCTGTTACCTCCCATCCTTCATACGCAGAGTAGTCTACGTTCATGTGATGTGTGGCGGCAGCAATAGTATGCTTTTCATTCGGATCAAAGAGAATGATATCCGCATCACTCCCAATGGCAATCGTCCCCTTACGCGGGAACATACCAAAGATCTTTGCGGGATTTGTACAGGCCACTTCCACGAATTTATTGAGGCTGATCCGGTTCTTATTCACGCCTTCACTGAACAGCAGTTCCATCCTGTTCTCAATAGCAGGATGACCATTAGGGATCTTTGAAAAATCATGTTCTCCCATCAGCTTCTGCTGCCACATAAACGGACAATGATCTGTTGCTACTATGTTGACAAGGTTCTGATTGATGCCGGCCCAAAGTGTTTCCTGGTCTTTCGCTTCGCGCAATGGCGGGCTCATAACCCACTTGGCGCTCTCAAATCCTTTATCGTATTTCGACGCATCCAGTAACAGGTACTGGATACAGGTCTCTACAAAAACTTTCTGATTCCTGCGGGTCGCGTTCCTTACGGCATTGAGAGCTCCCTCACAGGTCAGGTGTACAATGTATCCCGGGCAACCGGTATAGTTGGCGAGGTCGGTGAAGCGGGCAGCTGCCTCTGCTTCGGTGACTTCCGGTTGTGACAGATAATGATAGAGGGGCGTTGTCTTTCCTTCCGCCAGGTGTTTGGCCACCAGGTAGTCTATCACATCGCCATTGGTAGCATGCACAGTAACCATTCCACCGTGCTGTTTTACCTCCTGCATCAATCCGGTCATCTGCCGGTCGTCGATCATCAGGGCGCCTTTATACGCCATGAAGGTCTTAAATGACGTGATGCCTTCCTGCTCTATCATCGTCCTGATCTCTGCCTTTGTATTTGCGTTGAAATCAGTCACAGCCATATGAAAACTATAATCGCCCACTGCAGTACCATATGCCCTTTCATTCCATTCATCCAGCGCTTCTCGCAATGAATGTCCCTGCTGCTGCAACACGAAATCTATCACCGTAGTTGTACCACCATGCAAAGCAGCACGTGTACCGGTTTCGTGCGTATCGCTGGAAAAAGTACCCATAAATGGCATATCCAGGTGTACGTGCGGGTCTATCCCTCCCGGCATGACTAAGAGTCCTTCGGCGTCTATCACTTTCGCACTGGGCACCGACAGTTTTCTGCCAATAGCGGTCACTTGTCCTGCGGACACGATGATATCGCCATAGTAGTCGTCAGTGGCTGTAATAATCCTTCCGTTTTTAATCAGCAGTTGCATAATTGACCTCCTGTTTATTTGTTCCGGTAGTAGTGATACTGGTATATGAACGCATAATGAGGTAGTAGCTGATACCTGATACAAAGAATCCTACAAACCATGCGTAGCTGTATAACTGTGTGATCCAGGCGGGTATGGCATCCGGAGGGAGCACTTTTATAGTGGTCAGGAACCCGGGAATATTAGGCACGATCCCTAACAAAAGAGCGATCAGGGCATAACGGTTATAACCATTAAAGAAACTATAACGTCCCCGCGGGGAATATAGTTCATTCACTACCAGCTGCTGTTTTCTTATCAGGTAATAATCCGCGATCATAATACCGCCTACTGGCCCCAGCAGACTGGAATAACCGACCAGCCAGGTGAAGATATATCCGGTAGGATCAGCCACTAGTTTCCAGGGGAAAATAAGGATACCGATTATGCCGGTAATATATCCACCTGTACGGAAATTGATCTTTCTGGGTGCGAGGTTGGCAAAGTCATTTGCCGGACTAATAATATTCGCAGCAATATTAGTAGCTAATGTAGAGATCGCGACTGCGATCATAGCAATACTGACCAGGAATTTATGCTCAAATTTACCTGCCAGCACCACAGGGTCCCAGATAGTCGTACCATATACGATCGTCGTGGCGGACGTTACGACTACCCCGATGAAGGAGAATAAGGTCATGGAAGGAGGCAGTCCGAGTGCCTGTCCTTTTATCTGTGCCCGCTGACTTACCGCGTAGCGGGTAAAATCAGGAATGTTCAGCGAGAGAGTGGCCCAGAATCCTACCATGCCTGTCAGTCCGGGAATAAAGAATGCCCAGAAGGCTGCGTTGGAAGAGAAGCGGGATGGTTGATCCAGGATGGGACCCAGTCCGCCGTCTACCGCATTGATCGCCCAATATAATAAAGCCAGTACGGCTACCGGCAGGAAGATCGCTTTAAATACGAGCAGTTTTCTGATACTGTCTATCCCCAGGTAGACAATGTACATGTTGAGCAGCCAGAAGAGCAGAAAACAGATCGCAGGACCGGTGGCCAGTCCGAAGGAGGCAGGAAAAACCGCGGGCAACGTGGCAAGACCAGGTATCCATAACTGCGCCATCTGATAAATAGCATACCCACCTATCCACGTCTGGATACCAAACCATCCACAGGCAACGATCGCCCGTAGCATGGCGGGGATGTTCGCGCCTTTGGTACCGAAACTGGCCCTTGCGAACACAGGAAAGGGAATACCATATTTCGCACCTGCGTGCCCGTTCAGGATCATCGGAATGAGCACTACGGTATTGCCGGCAAAGATGGTCAGTATCGCCTGCCACCAGTTCATCCCACCTTCAATCAGTGAGCTGGCCAGCATATAGGTTGGTATACACAGGCTCATACTGATCCACAGACTGGCATAGTTCCACGTATTCCAGGTCCTGGCGGACGCGGGTACCGGCGCTAAGTCTTCGCTATATAGATCCGTGTGGGGTACATCCTGGTGGATGTCATGGTGTTCTCTCATGTATTTCCGGATTATAGGTATTTGTCAGCCGGCGGCGGCATGACGATGTCAGACTACATATTCATCCGCAATCGTCAAAGCATCACCTATCATGGCCAGTCCTTCATCCACCTGCTCTCTTGTGATACTGAGCGGTGGTGCTATAAACACATAGTTCCAGCGTACGAATGCATACATGCCCAGTTGCTTCAGCCGGGCTGCGACCCTGTTCATGACCGCCATCTCTTCCGGCTTTGCATTGAAGGGCGCCATTGGTTCTTTGGTAGCCCGGTTTTTTACCAGTTCTATACACCCCAGCAAACCGGTATTACGAAAGTCGCCGATGCACGGGTGATGTCTTTTCATCGCCTCCACCTCCATGTCAATATACCTGCCCATGGCAGCGGCGTTCTCTATGAGATGTTCGTCTTCGTAAATATTCAGCACTTCTACCCCCGCTGCGCAGGCTACGGGGTGTGCGGAATAGGTCAGTCCCAGCCAGAGTGTTTTCTCGTCGAAATAAGCCGCTATTTTATCACTGACGATAAGGGCACCCAGGGGGATATACCCTGCAGTGATCCCTTTGGCGGTAGCGATCATATCCGGCACGACTCCATGCAGCCCACAGGCAAACCAGCTACCCGTACGGCCAAAGCCGCTCATGACCTCATCAGCAATGAGCAGTATTCCGTACTTATCGCAGAGCGCCCTGACCTTTGTGAGGTAATCAGGTGGGTATTTGATGCAACCGGAAGAACCACTCTCTCCTTCCATCAGAATGGCCGCTATACTATCCGGTCCTTCGAACTGAATGACCCGTTCTATATGACTGACGCATTCCCGGTGACAGGACGTTACTTCCTGTCCGAAGGGGCAGCGATAACAGTAAGGGTCTTCGACATGCACGAAGTTGGGAGCCTGCTGTGCATCGTGGGCAAACTTACGGGGATCCCCGCCTGCAGTCATAGCAGCATAAGAGGCCCCGTGAAAAGCCCTGTAGCGGGCAATGATCTTATATTTGCCGGTATAGAGCCTGGCGAGTTTAATAGCATTTTCAATCGCACTTGCGCCACAAACTGTAAACAATGTTTTCTTCAGATTACCGGGAGAGATCTCCGCCAGCTTACGTCCCAGTTTCCCACGCGCTTCCGTCACGCATCCCGGCGTCACATAGCTGACTTCCTGCATCTGCTTTAGAACGGCCGCAGTCACCCTTGGGTGACCGTGGCCGATATTGACGTTAATCAGGCCTGATGAAAAGTCCAGATAACGTTTGTCATCATAGTCATAGAGATATACCCCTGCCGCATATTTCACGGCAATGGGGCTGATACCTTTCTGTTTGCTCCAGGAGAACAGCGTGTAATCCAGGTTATCCTGAATGATCTCCTGTGCATGAGATAATGTCTTAGCTTCCGGCATAAGTAGCCAATTTTTCAGTCATGAATGTTAACTCATCCAGTTAACGCCTTCTTCGGGGTTCCATTTGGTCGTACTTTTCTTCAGTTTTGTCCAGAATGCTATCGAGCTTTTTCCGGTAATATCGCCTACGCCAAACTTACTTTCGTTCCATCCGCCGAAGGAGAATGGCTCACGGGGAACGGGCACACCCACATTCACACCGATCATACCTGCGCTTGCCCTTTCGGCGATATAACGTGCCATGCCACCATTCTGCGTGAAGACGGAGGCGGCGTTTCCATATGGATTGGCATTTTCGATACGCAATGCTTCATCTACGGTCGCTGTGCGCATGATACTGATAACAGGGCCGAAGATCTCTTCCCTGGCTACGGCCATATCAGCAGTTACATAATCGATCACGGTAGGGCCGACATAGGTACCGTTCTCTTTACCCGCCACGGTAGCGCCGCGTCCATCTACCAGGATCCGGGCGCCCTGTGCCTCCGCTTCGGTAATATATTTTTCTATCCGTTCTTTTGATTCTTTGCTGATGACAGCGCCCAGGTTCTGTCCGGGCACGATCTTCCTGGCTTCTTCACACACCAGGTCTACGATATGGTCTACCTGTCCTACACCTATCATAGCAGATGCTGCCATACACCGCTGACCGGCACATCCACTCATAGAAGCGGCTACATTCTGGGCAGTCATCCCGGGTCTGGCATCAGGCAGTACCAGCAGGTGGTTCTTCGCCCCTCCCAGCGCCAGGCAACGTTTGAGGTGCTGTGTAGCCCGCTGGTAAACGATCCTGGCCACCTTTGTAGAGCCTACAAAAGATACCGCTTCTATATCAGGATGATCACAGATCGCATTGACAATTTCGCTATCTCCGTTGACAATGTTCAGGACACCGGGGGGTAGTCCTGCTTCTTTCAGCAGACTCGCGATGATAGCCAGACTGAGCGGCACCTTTTCAGACGGCTTCATGATCATACAGTTCCCTAAAGCGATCGCATTGGGAATCGTCCAGTTGGGTACCATCGCCGGGAAATTAAAGGGTACAATAGACGCAACGATACCCAGTGGCGCATGTGATGTACGGCACTCCACACCCGCGCTTACTTCCAGTACTTCTCCTGTGATCAGCTGCGGTAATGAGGTGGCAAATTCAGTCAGTTCGATACACTTCTCTACCTCTGCTATGGCTTCGCCCATTGTTTTACCATTCTCTTCACTGATGAGTGCAGCGAGTCCCTTTACATGTTTTTCCAGCAGATATTTATAGCGAAAGAATACCTGCACCCTTTCCTTCACCGGTGTTCTGCTCCAGGCAGGGAATGCAGCTTTAGCGGCCCGCACTGCCTCTTCCAGGTCAGCAGCAGTAGAACAGGGCATTTCTGCCAGTAACGTTCCGTCCAGCGGAGAAGTAACCGGCAACGTCCGTGAGGCAGCAACATCTTTAAAGTTGCCGTTGATGAAATTTCGAACCCGTTCGTACTTCATATGCTTTTGGGGAGTTTGGGTTATAGGTGCATTTTTTATACGGTACCCATAATTTACTGAAAAATCTGTACATTTAGCAGGTATTTTCTAACATTTCTGCAAGTACCCGTTTAACTCCTCACTCCTATATAACCTGAGAAATGGGAAAGACTAAATCAGCCGATAAGACGCCTCTTGATGATCTTGATTTCTCTATCCTGACCTATCTCCAGCAGGATGGCAGGATTTCCTTTACTGTGATCGCTGAAAAGCTGCATGTCTCTATTGGCACGATACGTACCCGTTTTAACCGGTTGATAGAAGAAGGTACCATTAATATTGTTGGCAGGGTGGACCCTGAAAAGGTAGGCTTCCATTCGTATGCACACATTGCGGTGTATGTACGTCCGGCGACCCTGAAAGATGCCATTGCCCGGCAGGTAGCCGCGATGCCGGAAGTCAGTTTTCTGGCGATGACATCCGGCGCATATGACCTGGAAGTAAATGTGATGTGCAGGGACAATGAGCACCTGCTGGAATTTGTTACGCGGCTATCGGGTATTGAAGGCGTATATCAGACGAAAACCACCCTTTATTTTAAAGTGTATAAGTACGCACAGCCTGACTTGGGACTGGTGAAGATCAATCAGGAATGAGAAAGTGGAAATGAGGCAGGCAGGTCTGACAGCACTGCATTTCCTGTTAACAGCTGTCATCCTCCAACAAGGTATTATAAGGCTGTGTCAGAGCGTCCTGGCCAAATGGTAACAGCCAACTTCATTCTTCCTTCCTGATCTCTAATTTACTACGCGTTCAATTGTCGTTTCATTTCCCGGCAGATCGATCGCTGTCGCAATGATCCTGCTGTCGGCAGGTAATTTACCCGCTTTATAATGCCACTCGATACCATTCCTGCCTAAAACGGCTGGTCCGTGTTCGAGGATCACGCCATCGGCGTCTATGACCTGTACATGCACTTCTGCCACACGGAAATGGTTCTTTGCCATCACTATTATCTCTTTACGTTCTACGCTGATCTGCTGGATCTCAGGCGAATCATATACATCCTTAACTGCGATGTTATGGGCATGTTGTCCCGGGCCTGCCAGCGTTGCATAATACGCCTTCAGCTCCGGATCTTCCAGCAGTACACTCGCACGTATTCCGGCAGTTTTCATCTTATCTCTTGCTTTCAGCTGTTTTTTAGTGGGTTTTCTCGCGGACGGGCGGCGCTTCTTCGCCATAATGATCTGCCCCTTTCTTTCGTAAATGGTAACCTGTTTACCGATCGTACCGGATACAAATTGCAGGAGGAGGTTGTCTTTAACAATGGCCATATAAATTGATTTTGAGGGTTTTACTGATAAAGATACCAACTTCTGCTATTACACGGACTGATATTCATACAAAATGAGTACTAATACAGCATCTCAAGGGCACTTCAATATCCAGGGGATATTGAAGTGCCCTTGAGATGCCCTTATGGTGCCCTTTAAGTAACCTTTTCGTAACGGCATCAGGTGATGATCTGCATACCCTTCCGGCCTGTTCCATTGGGGAGTCGAACCATACCGATGTATCTTATGATGCAATGCTTTCGCAACCGGCACTAAATAGCAAACGCCGGAGATAATACTACCTCCGGCGTTTGCCTTTATCAGTCCAGGATGATGGATGCCCTACAGGATGACCCGTAACACGGCTTACGCGGTGCTGTTATTGGCCATATTTAACTCTTAACTATATTGATGTTCAGTTGCCGGACCACGTCAGCGATATGATTTGCCAGCGTCATCTGCGGTTGTGCATTCCCATTATTGGCGAACAGCAGCCCAATGATCCTGTTCTCCATATCGACGATGGCGGAGCCCGAATCTCCCTTTTCAGAGAAACGATGGGCAGGATCAACTGTCTGAATGGCGATCTGACCTTTGAACGTATAGGTCTTTCCTTCGATGGGGAATGTGGTGGCCGGGTAATTGACGTCCACTACCCTGCCTTCTGTACGGCCCGATACTTCCCCCACTTTAAACACGATCTGACCCGCCAGCGCTTCTCCCTCTCCAATGATCGTATTATAACGCGGCACCCCGTTCACACTTAAACCGTTGATCTCATTACCGGCGCCGTTGGCGAGATGCGCATCATCCAGTTCTGCGATAGCAGCATCAACACTTTCATTGATAGTTGCCCTGACTATCGTGCCGATCACGTTCTCGTTGTCAGTAGGATGGAAAGGCAGGTCTTTGTTGTTCATTTCCGGAATGACTGCGGGCGCAGGCTGGTAGATCCTATCGCCAGGTTTCGCATCATTCGCCATTAGTACATGACAATTACTCAGCAGGACCAGTTTGCCATCCTCATTTTTTCTGGCCAGGCAGCCGAGCGTACCATGGGCGACCTCCGTACCGAAGGTATTCTCATCACGGATGATGATACGGTTAGTGATCTGTATACCGCCTTTTACGGGCCGGTACCTGTTCTCGTCTATACAGGCGCTGAAGCCCGGGATAACGTTCACGTCTGTGGGAATGCCATTGATCTCGGAAGGCAGTACCTCATGGGCCTGCATTTTGCTGTGGTCTTTCTTTTCCCTAACGTAGATCCTGATGCAAAGCTGGTCAGTGACACGTCCCTGTGTTTCCTTTAAACCGATACTGATGTGATGCACGCCGGGTATCTTCATCAAAAGCGCTTCTATTCCATTCTTCAGCAGGTCCCGGATAACTTCGTTGTCCCGTTTCAGTTCTTCTGTTGATTTCATACAATGCGTTTTTAAGGGTGCTGAAAATACGGAGTTCCAGGCGTATTACCACGATACGACTGATAATAATACCGCTGTAACATAAATAATTGCGTTTGCACGTAATAGTTATACGTACTCGAAGATGAGCAGAGGTTCATTTGAAGTGAGTTTTTGGGGTGTTAACTGTTTCCGTCTGAGGATTTTTCTAATGTTGTTTTGGGGTGTTCTTTCCTCTACACCAAA
Source organism: Chitinophaga agri (assembly GCF_010093065.1). NCBI lineage: Bacteria > Pseudomonadati > Bacteroidota > Chitinophagia > Chitinophagales > Chitinophagaceae > Chitinophaga > Chitinophaga agri. Next base: position 1,747,966 of record NZ_CP048113.1, read on the forward strand.
CTACACATTTTTTTGTAAAATTCAAAGTTTGAAGATGCTTTAGTTATCCGGTGGCCAGGAAGATCGTACGCTACCTGTCGCCGCGTTACACTTTTTTTAACATTTACCGTTTTCCCGCACCGGTAGCGGATAACAAGACATTTATCCCCCACCGGCAGCCTGCGGCTGCCTAAAATAGAATTGGCATTTCGGAAATCTCCGATATCTTTGCATCAGATATTCGTTGATAACGCACACACAAACGTATACAAACATGAGTAATCTGAGCTTATTTAAGCCTTTCAGCCTCAAGACGCTGAACATAAAAAACAGGATCGTAATGGCCCCTATGACCAGGTCATTTTCACCAAACGGCGTACCCGGAGATAACGTGGCGGCGTACTATCAGCGTCGCGCTGCCGGTGAAGTGGGTCTGATACTATCTGAAGGTACGGTCATTAACCGTCCTGCTTCTTCCAACGATGCCAACGTACCCCGTTTCCATGGTGAGATCTCCCTGGCTGGCTGGCAGAAAGTAATTAATGATGTACATGCCGCCGGTGGTGCTATGGGGCCCCAGATATGGCACATGGGCGTGATGGACAATCACCACTCCGGCTGGAAACCACTGACGCCTTTCGAAGGTCCTTCCGGCATCAACAGACCAGACAACACCAACGGCCTGGCGATGTCAGAAAAAGATATTGCTGACACGATCAAAGCTTTCGGCGATGCAGCTGCTGACGCAAAAAGACTGGGGTTTGATACCCTGGAACTGCATGGCGCACATAACTACCTGATCGATCAGTTCTTCTCCGCCAATACCAATCTGCGTACCGATAAATATGGTGGTCAGACCCTGGCAGAACGTACCCGTTTTGCAGTGGAAGTGATCAAAGAAGTGCGCAAACGTGTAGGTGAGGATTTCCCGCTGATCATTCGTTTGTCTCAGTGGAAGCCATATGCATACGACAGTAAGATGGCGAATAGCCCTGCTGAACTGGAAGCCTGGCTGCAGCCACTCGCCGAAGCCGGTATTGACATCTTCCATTGCTCTCAGCGTCGTTTCTGGGAACCCGAATTTGAAGGTTCGGACCTGAACTTTGCAGGATGGGCGAAAAAGCTCACCGGTAAAGCTACCATCACTGTAGGTTCTGTCGGTTTAAGCGGTGAGTTCCTGGCTGCCTTCAAAGGCGAAAGTTCTCAACCCAGCTCACTGGAAGAACTGATGCGTAGATTTGACAGAGGCGATTTCGACCTGGTAGCTGTTGGCAGACCGTTACTGGCTGATCCGAACTGGGTAACAAAAATTAAAGAAGAGAGAACAGGTGAACTGAAAGGATTCTCCAAAGAAGCTTTGGCTGAATTGTTATAATAAATATGTCTGAAATAAAGAAGGCGCCAGCGGGAAACTGCGGCGCCTTCTTTATTTCAGGATAAATTATTGTATATTCGACAGTAATTTTATTTAAACCAGGATCGTCTGTCAAAGTAAATTCCATGATGCAGTTCTCTCAACACTTGTCCTTCCGGATGGCCAATGGCTATATACGCACATTATCATTACTGGCATTGATGCTCGGTATCACCATTTCCACCACCGCACAAAAGAGCCGTGCTAAGAAACAACCGGCTGCTTACAGCGCTTACCTCTTCACTTACTTCACCGGTAATGATAAGTCAGAAGAACAGATCTGTTTTGCAGTCAGCAATGATGGCTATCACTTCCGGGCACTGAATGGCAATAAACCCGTCATCAACTCCGCCGATATCAGTGAAACCGGTGGCGTACGCGATCCTCATATGCTGCGTGGCGCCGACGGTAAAACATACTATATGGTGGCCACTGACATGGTATCTGCCAAAGGCTGGAACAGTAACCGCGGACTGGTGATGATGAAATCGACTGATCTGATCCACTGGACGTCATCTGCTATCAACCTGCAAAAAAGGTATGCCGGTCAGGATAGTCTGTTACGTGTATGGGCGCCACAGGTGATTTACGATGATAGCGTTAAGAAGTATATGCTCTATTTTTCTGTAAAATATGGGAATGCGCCCGATAAGATCGTGTATGTCTATGCCAATAAAGACTTCACAAACCTGGAGGGTGAGATGAAGCAGCTGTTCTTTAATCCTGATAACGCCGCCTGCATCGATGGGGACATCCAGAAAAAAGATGGTCATTACTACCTGTTCTTTAAAACCGAAGACAGACGTCCGGGTATTAAGATAGCTGTATCCGACAGGCTGACGGGTGGCTATACAATGCAAAGCAATGACTATGTGCAGCAAACGGATAAACCGGTGGAAGGTGCCGGCACATTCAAGCTGAATGATGGCAGCGGCTACATCCTGATGTATGATATGTACACCAGCGGCAGGTACCAGTTTACAAAGACCACTGACTTTAAAAACTTCCGGGCGATAGACGAAAATATCTCACTGGATTTCCATCCACGCCATGGTACCATCATGCCGATCACCGCGGCAGAACTGGCCCGGCTCAATGCCACCTGGTAACATAAGCTCAATACCCGACACACAACTATCCACGTATAATGAAAACACTGCTGACTTGTTGTAACCCGTTCACAAAGATGGTTTGTCTGCTGTTATGTATCCTGTCCACGCAGGTGCACGCACAGCATATCTCCCTGTCCGGCAAATGGCGTTTTGCCATAGACAGCGCAGACAAGGGACTACAGGAAAAATGGTTCCTGCAGCAACTGACAGATAGTATACAGTTGCCCGGTACGATGACGGAAAACGGTAAGGGAAATGACATCACCCTGCAAACAAAATGGACCGGGTCTATTTACGATAGTTCATTTTTCTTCCGCCCCAGTCTGGCACGTTACAGAGAGCCGGACCACCTGAAGATCCCGTTCTGGCTCACGCCAGTTAAACATTATACCGGGGTCGCCTGGTACCAGCGCTCCATCATCATCCCCAAAGCGTATAAAGGCAAACGCCTCCAGCTCTTCCTGGAGCGTTGTCATATCCGTACAATGGTATGGATAGATGATGTGGCAGTCGGTCAGGGTAATTCACTGGTAGCGGCACACCTGTTCAATATTCCTGATAGTATATCTGAAGGTCCGCATACGATTACTGTCCGTATGGACAACCGCCTGGAAGAGATAAACGTCGGACCAGATTCACATAGTGTCACTGACCACACGCAGGGCAACTGGAACGGGATCGTGGGTAAGATGGAGTTACGGGCCCTGCCAGCTGTATATATAGCAGATATACAGGTCTATCCTGATGTGGCTGCGCAAAAAGCGGTTATCCGACTGGCCATTGTTAATACAACTAATTCTCCGGCGACAGGCAGGGTCGCTGTGCAGGCCGTGAGTAATAATACCGCTGTACAACATAAGACATCGGTCGTGTACGTTAGTATGCAGGCAAATGCAGGCGACACCGCATACCTGGAAACGACGTTACCCATAGGAAAAGGCATGCTGCGCTGGGACGAGTTTTCGCCGGCAGTGTACAGGCTTTCGGCCAGTATACAATTAGCGGCAGGGCAACACCGGAAAGAAGTATCGTTTGGTATGCGGGAAGTGACCGTGAATGGTCGTTCTATCCTCGTCAATGGTAATAAGATCTACCTGCGTGGTGACGTTAACAACTGCGAATTTCCATCGACAGGTTATGCACCGATGCAGGTGGCAGACTGGCGGAAACTATTCGCCGTAGCGAAATCTCACGGACTGAATCATATGCGGTTCCACTCCTGGTGCCCACCGGAAGCAGCGTTTATTGCGGCAGATGAAGCAGGGTTTTATCTGCAACCAGAAGGCCCTACCTGGCCTAATCATGGCACTTCACTTGGAGATAGCCGGTTCATAGATCAATACCTGTATGATGAGACCGAACGCCTGTTAAAAGCGTATGGTAACCATCCCTCCTTCTGTATGTTCGCAGCCGGTAATGAACCTGCAGGACGACATCAGGCCAAATATCTCGACACGTTCATTACACACTGGAGAGCGAAAGACCCGCGCCGCATATATGCGGCCGCTTCCGTAGGTATGAGCTGGCCACTGTACACAGGAGTCGATTATATGATCAAATCCGGTCCGAGAGGATTGAACTGGCATACGATCGCACCAGAGACGGTCAGCGACTATCACGAGAAGACGGATGCTTTCAACATCCCCTATATTACACATGAAATGGGACAATGGTGTGCATTCCCCGACTTCAGTGAAATGGGCAGATACACAGGTGTTACAAGGGCAAAGAATTTCGAACTGTTCCAGGAAGAGTTGCAGTTGCACGATATGGGACATCAGGCGAAAGACTTTCTGATGGCATCCGGTAAGTTACAGGCCTTGTGTTATAAACAGGAAATTGAAAAATCATTACGCACGCCGAATGGAGCAGGTTTCCAGCTATTAGGGCTACAGGACTTTCCCGGACAGGGGACCGCGCTGGTAGGTGTACTCAACGCCCTGTGGCAGGAAAAGGGGTATATCACCGCAAAGGAATGGCGCCACTTCTGCAACCAGACAGTTCCACTGACACGTATCAGTAGGTTCACCTACACGAATGACGAAGCGTTTGTAACACCGGTTGAGATCTATCACTACGGCCCGAAGGATCTTACGCATGCGGTTGTCTCATGGACGATGAAAGATGATGCGGATAACCTGGTCCAACAGGGCCGCTTTCCGGCTACACAGATCAAAAGAGGCGGTAATACCGTTGTGGATAGTATACGCTGTTCTCTGCAAAAGATCACGAAAGCCAGCAGGCTGACACTGACGGTAAAGATCAATAATACTGTGTATGAAAATAACTGGCAGATCTGGGTATATCCTGAAAGACTGCCTATGGTGGCGGGCGACATTCATTATACTGATACGATTGACGCGAAGGCAGCCCGCGTCCTCGAGGACGGAGGCATTGTATTCATGCATGCCGCAGGTAAAGTGGTGAAAGGGAAAGAGGTCGTACAGCATTTTACACCTGTATTCTGGAACACCTCATGGTTTAAAATGAGACCACCACATACATTGGGCATTTCATTGCATAAAAACCATCCGGCGTTCAGGTATTTCCCGACGGACGACCACAGTGATCTGCAATGGTGGGAGCTGGTGAACCAGTCACAGGTAATGCACCTGGAAGACTTCCCGAAGGGCTTTCGTCCACTGGTACAGCCGATAGATACCTGGTTCATGAACCGGAAGCTGGCGCTGATCCTGGAAGCGAAGGTGGGTAAGGGCAGGATCATTGTCAGCAGTGCAGACCTGCGGTCGGATACGACACGCCGGGTGGCAGCCAGACAACTATTATACAGTTTGCAGCAATATATGACATCACCCTCCTTTCAACCAGCCGACAGTGTCCCCCTGTCTGTATTAAAAGACCTTTTTACGACGCCTTCCAGGGAGAGATGGGAGAACTTCACCAGGCAGCATCCGGACGAACTGAGACCTCAGCAGATCACGAAGTGAACAGATCTGTCAGGCCGGCCGGAGAATAGGACAATTGTCAAATAAAACAGGATATTCCTCTAATACTTTTGCAACAAAGTTGCAAGTATATGTCTTTTTACTGTACCTTTGTCAGGCCGGCAAATTATTTAAGTACAGCTAACAGGAAAAGTAATCATGACAGGAAACAGGAATTTTGATGTCATCATCATCGGCGGCAGTTATGCCGGATTATCCGCAGCGATGGCGCTGGGACGTGCATTGAGGAAAGTGTTGATCATAGATAGTGGGAAACCCTGTAACCGACAGACGCCGCATTCTCATAACTTTCTCACCCAGGATGGGAATACACCGGCCAATATTGCCCGGATCGGCAGGGAGCAGGTATTACGATATGATACGGTGACCTTTTATACCGGCCTGGCGACAGCGGGTATAAAAACAGCCACCGGGTTTGATATTACTACTGACACGGGAGAAACCTTTTCAGCGGGTAAACTCATCTTTGCGACCGGTATTACGGACAATCAGCCAGCTATTCCTGGTTTTGCAGCATGCTGGGGGATCTCGGTGATCCATTGCCCTTATTGTCATGGGTATGAGGTAAGAAATGAAAAGACAGGGATATTCGCCAATGGCGACATGGCGTTTGACTTTGGCAAACTGATCTCCAACTGGACAAAAGACCTGACTATCTTCACCAATGGGCCGTCCACATTAAGTGGTGAGCAGGTGGATAAGCTGGCGGCCCGTAATATCACGATCGTGGAAAAAGAGATCCGGGAAGTAGCGCATACGGATGGGTATATCAGTCAACTTGTTTTTACAGATGGCACCACCGCTCCCCTGAAAGCACTGTATGCCCGTATCAGTTTCACCCAGCATAGTGATATTCCCGCACAACTGGGGTGTGAACTGACGGAGCAGGGGTACCTGCGGGTAGATAATATGCAAAAGACGACGGTGAAGGACGTGTTTGCCTGTGGGGACAATGCGAGTATGATGCGTTCGGTATCTAACGCTGTGGCGACCGGTACCTTCGCGGGCGCTGTCGCAAACAAGGAAATGGTGGAAGAGACATTCTGATTTATTATCATATCAACATCCTACCCGGCTACTGGTAACAAACACTTTTGTTGCCAATAGCCGGTAGTGTTCCCAGGCTGGCACGTGCATTGCATACCATATATCTAAACTACTGCAAATCAGTAATGCTAATCTCATCAGTAGTATTTTTTCCTCATTCTGCGGGTCAGCGCCCCTACCATTTTCCACGATTCAATACCAGTCTGACTTCAGTAAGTTTTCCACATCCTGTTAGTTCCTTTTTTTTGAAAAACCCCTCAGCTATGTCACTTTTGTACTCTGAGAGCATATGAAAAGTAGTTAACATATATCACACCTTTCCAGTTCTCCCATGCCGCTTCAGGGACTTACATGATCCTCCACAGCGGCCGCTATGTTCGAATACAAATAACGCAAAATATATAAGTTAGGTATGGGAATTTTTGATAAGAGATTACAGTATAAGCCGTTTGAGTATCCGGAAGTGCTACAGTTTACCGAGGCTATCAACAAATCATTCTGGGTACACTCAGAAGTTGATTTCACGGCAGACACGCAGGACTTCCATTCCCATCTGAACCCTGCAGAGAGAACAGCAGTAAGGAACAGTCTGCTGGCGATCGCACAGATCGAGGTAGCTGTAAAATCATTCTGGGGTAACCTGTACAATCACCTGCCGAAGCCGGAGATGAATGGTCTGGGCTCTACCTTTGCAGAATGTGAATTTCGTCATTCGGAAGCCTATTCCCGCCTGGTAGAGGTATTGGGATATAATAACCAGTTTGAGAGACTGGTAGATGTGCCGGTGATCCGTCAGCGTATCGACTATCTATCTGATGCCCTGAGCAATGCAAAATCCACTGATAAGAAAGAATATACCATTTCGCTGATCCTGTTCTCTATCCTGATAGAGAACGTGAGCCTCTTCAGCCAGTTTGCGATCATCCTGTCATTCACCCGTTTCAAGGGGCTGATGAAGAATGTGAGTAATATCATTGCCTGGACCTCTGTGGATGAGCAGATCCATGCGAATGCCGGCATCTACCTGATCAACAAGATCAGGGAAGAATATCCGGATATTTTCTCTGAAGAGACTATTGCGAAAGTGAACAGACTGGTAAAAGAGTCTATTGAAGTGGAAAGCAATATTCTGGACTGGATATTCAGTGAAGGTGAGATTGATATAGTGAAGAAAGAGCACCTCATCAACTTTATGAAATACCGTGCGGATGACAGTCTGAAAAAGATCAACCTGCCAACCCTGTTTGATATTTCTACAGAGGATAATAAACCGATGCTGTGGTTTGAGGAAGAAGTATTTGCAAACAGCCTGGACGATTTCTTTGCAAAACGTCCGGTAGACTACACTAAACACGACAAGAGCATTTCTGCGCTTGATCTGTTCTAACATTTTAACTGGTAACACTAAACGGAAAAATAACTGGACATGGAGACAACAGCATTAACACAGCTCGAAGGGGTGGCGGATCAATACGAACTGCCTAAGCTGTGGTGGAAGAACTCGGAAAGTGAACAAGTCCTCAACAGAGGTTATCTGCTGAAAGGCGAAACCGTTGAAGGAGCAATCGACAGAATTTGTACAGCTGCCGCACAGCGTTTATATAAACCGGAATTAAAAGAAGCATTTGTAGAAATGGTAGAAAGAGGCTGGATGAGCCTCAGCTCCCCTATCTGGGCCAACATGGGTACAGAACGCGGGTTGCCTATCTCCTGCTTCAACGTGCATATACCTGATAATATTGAGGGTATCACACACAAGCTGGGTGAAGTGATCATGCAAACGAAAATAGGTGGTGGTACTTCTGCTTATTTCGGCGGACTGCGTGCCCGTGGTAGCGCGGTTACTGATAATGGGAAAAGTAGTGGCGCAGTGAGTTTCATGCGGCTGTTTGATACTGCCATGGATACCATCTCTCAGGGGGGTGTACGCCGTGGTGCATTCGCTGCCTACATGGACATCGACCATGATGATATCTCCGAGTTCTTATCTATTAAGGATATAGGACATCCCATCCAGAATCTGTTTTACGGTGTATGTGTACCTGACTACTGGATGCAGGATATGATCGACGGCGACATGGCAAAACGTGAGATCTGGGCGAAAGTACTGGAAAGCCGTCAGCAGAAAGGATTACCTTACATCTTCTTTACAGACAATGTAAACCGTAACAAGCCACAGGTATATAAAGACCTGAACCTGGCTATCAATGCGAGCAACCTCTGTTCTGAGATCATGCTGCCTTCTACAGAAGATGAGTCTTTCATCTGCTGCCTCTCTTCCATGAACCTCGAGTTATACGATGAGTGGAAGAATACAGACGCGGTGAAACTGGCTATCTTCTTCCTGGATGCCGTACTGCAGGAGTTCATTACCAAAACAGAAGGTAATCACTTCCTGACTGCTGCCAACAAGTTTGCAAAACGTCACCGTGCACTCGGTCTGGGTGTACTGGGATGGCACTCTTACCTGCAAAAGAACATGATTGCCTTTGAAGGTATGCAGGCAAAACAACTGACCTCTATCATCTTCAAAGACATTAAGGATAAAGCTGACAAAGCGACCAAAGAACTGGCGTGGATCTATGGTGAACCAGAAGTGCTGAAAGGATATGGCCGCAGGAATACCACCCTGATGGCGATCGCTCCAACCACTTCTTCTTCTGCCATCCTGGGTCAGACATCTCCTGGTATAGAACCATTCAGCAGTAACTATTTCAAAGCTGGTCTGTCGAAAGGTAACTTCATGCGTAAGAATAAATACCTGAAGGACCTGCTCGAGCAGAAAGGTATTGACAATGAAGATACCTGGCGCAGCATCATGCTGAACCATGGTAGTGTACAACACCTGGAAGAACTGACAGAACACGAAAAAGATGTGTTCAAGACCTTCAAGGAGATCAGTCAGCTGGAGATCATTCAGCAGGCGGCGATCCGTCAGCAACACGTTGACCAGGCACAGAGCCTGAACCTGAACATTCCTTCCAACCTGCCGGTGAAAGAAGTGAACAGACTGCTGATCGAAGCATGGAAACTAGGTGTAAAAACACTGTACTACCAACGTAGCCAGAGCGTGTCAAAGGAACTGGTGAACAGTCTGGTGACATGTAAGAGCTGTGAAGGATAGCATATTGTGCCAGCAAGTAATATCAAAATCGGGGACACATCAATATGTGTCCCCGATTTGCTTTTAGATTCGTTACGCTAAAGAAAATATTTGTGAGCAGGCATCTTCAGCACAGCCGGGCTACATCGTGGAGGCTGCATTGCCTGATGCCTGTTCCTGCGTTGCAGGAACTACGCCATTTCCGATATACTGGCTGAAGCTGCGAAGCTCTTCCCTGATCATCGCTTTAAACAATGGGTTCAGCAGTCTGGCAATGCCGTTACCAGCAGCGCCCAACGGTGCTCTGTAGGTGATCACGACATGCAGGGCTGTTGCGTTCTCTCCGGCATCCGCGAACGTCACTTTACCTGCATTATCAATATCGGCGCCTGGCAGGGAGTTCCAGCCCAGCAATTCGCCTTCCTCCTCCTTGATAATGGCAGCTTCCCACTTCAATGAAGCAGGTAATCCCGGAATTTGCGCCTCCCAGTGGTAGTGTCCGTCACCCAGCGGTGTAACTGCCTTCACATGATCCATAAAAAGCGGCAGGTTCTCCAGATTTCTCCAGAAGGCATAGACTTCTGCCCGCGGCCTATTTACGGTCATCGACACCCGGACATTAATGTTCCTTACCGGGTCAGGCAAGCGTTTCTTCTTCAGCATACTATACACGGGACAGTTGCCAGTCAGTGCCCTGTACAACAGGAAAGCACCTGCACCAGCTTTCAACATACGGGCGTTTTTACCACTGATGGCATTGTAGAGCAGAAAACCACCCGCCACTGCTGAAATCATACGTTCTGTGTTACCTACGTTAACGGCAGGCTTATTACCTGTAGAAGAATTTTCATTCATAGATTCAGTTTTATTAATGCTATCAAATACAATACCTGTGTTACGCATCATTGGTCGTTCTGCCGTTGGAAGTCCTGGTACCGAGGTGAGCAGGTTTATCTTTTGTCTGGTTGATCTTGCCTGCATAAGAAGACACGATAGAAATAAATGATCCTACACTGAAATTAAGGATCAATGCATTGATCACCACCATGAACAACCAGCCTTCCGGTGTAGCTGCCGTGCCCGAGTGAGCGTTTTCGGGTCCCAGTATGGATGGTGTAGACGAGAACAGCTCAGGGTAAACAGCTAACATCAGCACGCTGCCAAAGATCATGGACAGCACCGTACCAGTGGCTGTAGCCAGGTGAGCCGCTATAAGCATAGATATCGCACGGTTCTTCTCATAATTCCGGTAGATGAGCTTCAGATTGTATAACAGGATAGCAATACCGAACGCAGCGTTCCCTATATACACCAGGTACATAGACTCGTAATTTCCGGCCTGCAAATGAAAGAACAGCAGGATACAATAGAATACAGCACCCAGTGCTCCGTAGCCCAGATATTCAAACCAGTGTGTCTTTTGAAATAATGGATTTTTCATCTGTCTTTTAGTTTGAGACAGGATGAAAAAATGATACCAGCGTAAAAAAACGATAGGTACACTTTTAATGAAAGGTAAATGTGCGTTCATTCAGACACACAGGTGTAGCTGCTAATCCTCAAGCCGTTTAACCGAGTGCCGGTTTTGTTTTGGAACGTTTGAGCCTGGCTGCAGCAGCATGAGGAAGTTTGGATGCTGGTATCAACGTGACCAGCATTAATACGGCGGTGAACAGGAAACCGTCTCTTAACGCATAATGCTCAGCGAGCATGATCTCATATCCCTTGGCGACATAATGGTCGTAAATGTACGTATGCATAGATCCGCTGATGGCAATACCAATAGACCCGCCCAGTTGCAATATGAGGCTGTTAAGAGATGTTGCCGTGGCTGTCTGTGCAGGAGAGACAGCATTCAGCATGGCGGTGGATACAGGTGCGATCAGGAAGCTGATGCCTAATCCACGTACAACCATCGCCAGTATAATGAACCACACCGGTGTATTTGTATCGATCTGTGCAAACAGGAAGAAGGATGCCGATACAAGGCAGATACCGAAGATAGAGATGTTCCTGATCATGCCGGCATCCGCCATCTTACCAGCCATAGGTCTTGTCAGCAACATGACCAGCGCATTCGGTAACAACAGCAGTGCACTCTGGATCTCTGTATATTTAAGGTATCCCTGTAACAGGAAAGGCAGGAAGAACATCCCGCCAAACAAAGCCAGTGAGCGTAGTGCCACGATGATAAAGGCCCTGTTAAAAGCAGCGATACGAAAGACGGAGAGATCCAGTAATGCCTGCGGGCGCCGGGAGGTGCGGATAAACAACCATAATGTAAAGACAGTCAGTACCACCCCTGCTATAAATTGCCAGGAGGTAAAGCCATACTTATCGCTGGTACTCGTCAACGTGAACTGCAGTAGTACGATGAAGCAAACGAAAGCCAGGTATCCCTTAAAATCAAAGGGCGGATTACAACGTTTACGTGTCTTCAGGAATCCCAGGTACCGCATATTCATTAACACCGCGATGATACCTATAGGCAGGTTCACATAGAAGATAGCCTGCCAGCCCAGATATTCTGTCAATACCCCTCCCAGCGTTGGCCCCAGGGCAGGTCCCATCACGTTCCCTATACCCCACCAGCCAATAGCGCTGCCTCTTTCATTCTTAGGGAAACTCTCTGAGAGAATAGCCAGAGAAGTAGGTGCTATTGACCCACCCCCTATTGCCTGGATAACACGGGAGAAGACAAGCATTTGTATACTACCGGAGATACTGCATAGCAAGGAACCCAACGTAAACAGGAGGATGCTGCCCATATAGAGATGGTAATATCCTACGCGGTTCTTTAACCAGTTTGTGAGTGGGATGAACAACAGGAACGTGATCATATAAGCGGTGATCACCAGAGAGACTTCATTCAGATCAACACCGAACTGCCGTTGTATGACGGGAAGCGATACGTTTACGATACTACTGTCAATAGCCGCCATGGACGTCCCTATCATCAGCGTCACCAATACATGTCTTTTGTCTTTCAGCATAGCAGATCAATCTTTATATCGACATCGGATAAACACCCTGTTCCATGATATTATTGCACATATCAAAGAGAAGGGTACCTCATTGCTAAGGTACCCTTTTATAGATCATACCGGTTTAAAGCTGTTGTTCATACTACTGTATTTCATTGCTCTTTCACTTATGACAAAGGATTTCCACCGGAACGTATATATAATGAATGGCAAATTACGTTCCTATGTACCGCATGGATAAAAATAGTGGTGTGCAGCGTGATACAGTGGTCCTATTTCCTTTAATTGTCCGGCGTATTCCACAGTGAGGAACACGTGGCCCGCAACATAGTATTTTATCCATCTCCCATAAAACAAAACGCTCATAGTTGAAAATTTAACACTTCATTATCTTCATTTGTACATTTCATCGTTTTTCTTGCCATTCGATAAATCAGACAAACTTTTCACACTATCCTTAATTGTCCTGACCTTTACTGCGTAGTACTTTTGTGTCGTAGAACAGGATTCGCTCTTATAGCTTTATTTAAACGACAACACATGAAAAAAACTATGCTACCACTTGTGGCGTTACTGGCAGGGATCACCCTCTCGGTGCATGCGCAGCAAAATGCCACGCTGATCATCCACAATGCGAACATTGTAACCCTGGATGACGCCAGACCTCAGGCGCAGGCCATCGCTATTGCCAATGATAAAATTATTGCTGTAGGTAATGACGCTGATATTCTTAAACTGAAAGCAGCAAATACGAAAGTGGTTAGTGCAAATGGACGGACGATCATTCCCGGATTATACGACTCACATCTGCATGTGATCAGAGCCGGCAGATTCTATAATACTGAGTTAAGATGGGACGGTGTAAAATCACTCAAACGAGCATTGCAGATGCTGAAAGAGCAGGCGGCAAGGACACCGAAAGGACAATGGGTAAGAGTAGTAGGCGGCTGGAACGAATACCAGTTTGAAGAAAAACGCCTCCCTACTCTCGAAGAGATCAATGCTGCTACCGGCAATACGCCTACCTTCATTTTGTACCTGTACGCACAGGCTTACTTAAATAAAGCAGGTATCAAAGCGCTGAACATAGATGAGCATACCCCGAATCCTACCGGCGGACTAATACAGAAAGATGCCAACGGACAGCCCACTGGTTTACTCATTGCTGAACCGAATGCCTTTATCCTCTATTCCACCCTGGCGAAACTCCCGGAACTGACTCCCACAGAAAAAGGTAATTCCACGCTAGGCTTCATGAGCGAAATGAACAGACTCGGTGTGACCAGCGTAATGGACGCAGGTGGTGGTTTCCAGAACTTCCCGGATGATTATGGTATCACTGATTCTTTATTTAAGATAGGTCAGCTGACAGTTCGTTTGCCCTATTACCTCTTTGCACAGAAAGGAGGCACAGAACTACAGGACTATAAAAAATGGATCAGCATGGTGGATATTGAACACCAGCATGGTGAAGAAGCAGAGACAGAATATTTTGTAGAAGGCGGTGGTGAGAACCTCGTAGCTACTGGTGGAGATTTTGAGAACTTCCTGAAACCCCGTCCGGAGTTAGTACCTGCCATGGAGTCACAACTAAAAGAAGTGGTAGGTGTACTGGTGAAAAACAGATGGCCATTCCGCCTGCATGCAACCTATAATGAATCCATCACCCGCTTCCTCAATGTCATTGAAGAAGTGAATAAGGAAACGCCCCTGAATGGTTTGCCATGGTTCTTCGATCACGCAGAAACAGTATCAGCAGAAAACCTGCAACGTATCAAAGCACTCAATGGTGGTATCTCTATTCAGCACCGTATGGCATTCCAGGGAGAGAACTTCGTGGCCCGTTATGGTAAACAGGCCGCCCGCAATACACCGCCTATCCGCAAAATGCTGGATATGGGTATCAAAGTAGGCGCCGGTACTGATGGTACCAGGGTGGCCAGCTATAATCCATGGGTATCGTTGTATTGGCTGACTACTGGTAAGACTATCGGCGGACATGACTACACCGACGCACAGAACAAACTTGATCGTATTACGGCATTAAAACTGTATACACAAGGTAGTGCGAGTCTGATCAATCAGCATAACGACAGAGGTACACTGAAAGAAGGATATCTGGCGGACCTCGCTGTGTTAAGTGATAATTACCTGAAAACAGATGCTGAGCAGATTAAGAACATTCATGCACTGCTGACTATTTTAGATGGTAAGATCGTATATGGTGAAGGTGAGTTCAAAGCGATTGCGCCTGTACTGCCTAAAGCTATTCCGGCATGGTCTCCGGTGAACTTCTATGGAGGTTATCAATATAAATAAGACGGGTAAGTATTGATATAGAACAACTGCTCCGGACTTTAACGTTCCGGAGCAGTTGTTTATAAAAAAGTTATGACCGGAAACTTACGGCCGTCATCTTTGCATGCTTCTTAAAGAAGTTGGAGAAATGAGCCAGGTCATCAAACCCCAGTGTATAACCAATGTCATAGATCGTCCGGTCAGTTTGTTTCAACAACATCTTTGCTTCCTGCATCACTCTTTCGCTGATAATTGTTGTAGTGGTTTTACCTGTTTTGGCTTTCAGTACTTTGTTAAGATGATTCACATGTACGGCTAGCCTGTCAGCATATTCTTTCGGCGTACGTAGTTCCAGCCGCTGGTGTGATGCCTGCAACGGAAACTGTCTTTCCAGTAGTTCCATAAAGAGGGACGAGATCCTGTCAGCCGCATTATGTGTGGATGTCAGGGCGGCCATAGGCTGGAGTTTTTGTCCGTAGTGGATCAGCTCCAGTAAAAGGTTCCGTAACAGATCAAACTTAAAAGCATAGTCACCGTTGATCTCCCGCAACATCTTCCGGAAGATGTATTCCAGTTCGGTGACCGCCTCCGGCGTCAGT
The DNA here is from genome assembly GCF_010093065.1 of Chitinophaga agri. NCBI lineage: Bacteria > Pseudomonadati > Bacteroidota > Chitinophagia > Chitinophagales > Chitinophagaceae > Chitinophaga > Chitinophaga agri. Next base: position 1,763,468 of record NZ_CP048113.1, read on the forward strand.
TCAAAAGCGGGGAGTGCACCTGGCCGGAAGATCGGTAGTTCATCCAGTGCAACACCTGCATGCTGCCGCGTAAGAAAATTAGCTGTGAAAATGCAGAACATCCCCGTCTGGCTATCCTGGGGCAACCAGTGATAAGGTATTCTCGGCGTCGCAAAAAGCAGTGCATTGTCTGCTATTTCTATCACCTTGTCAGCATACTCAGCCCTGCTACGTCCCCGGATCAGGCTGATCTTATAATAATCCCGCCGGCTATAAGGCATCACACGGCTACCTGTCGTATGATCATACAGTTTCTCCGTTTCAAAGACATTAAAATGCCCTGTCTCCTTTGCGATGCCGTCAGGTATCTCAGCGTTTGACCGTTGATAGAAGTCGTCTAAAGAGGTATTTTCGATCATAGTACTTATCAGCTCAGGAAACGAAATTAAAGCTTTTCCTGCCCGTTGCGTAAGGCTATTCTTTGGGGCAAAGGAACAGCAGAAGAAATCATGCGGTACCCTCCAATAATTTTTCCTGACCTTTATAACAAAGCAAATTGACCTCTATAACAAAGCCGGTTGGTCAACCAGTGCCTAATTTTGTGTCTTACAAAACAGGAAGGTTATGCAAAAAGTATGGTTTATAACAGGTAGCGCAAGAGGTCTGGGAAAAAGTCTTACTGCTGCCGTATTAGCAAAAGGGGATCTGGTAGCTGCAACAGCAAGAAATCCCGCGCAACTGGACGCCTTCGTACAGCAATATGGTGATCACATCCTGCCGGTGCAACTGGACGTAACTGACAATGAACAGGTGCGTAAAGCAGTCGAAGCTACCATTGCCCGTTTCGGCAGAATAGATGTACTGGTGAATAATGCCGGTTTTGGCATCATAGGTGCTGCCGAAGCCTTTACCGATGAACAGGTACATAGCCAGCTGGAAACGAACCTCTATGCACCGATCAGGATCACCCGGGTTGTACTGCCTTATATGCGTAAGCAACGGGCTGGCAGGATCCTGCAGATCAGCTCTATAGGTGGCCGCATCACCAGCAGCGGACTGAGTATCTACCAGAGTGCCAAATGGGGACTGTCCGGCTTTGCGGATGCCCTGGCAAAAGAAGTCGATGCCCTGGGTATTAAAGTAACGGCAGTGGAACCTGGCGGTTTCCGCACAGACTGGGCCGGTGACTCTATGACCTATGCGACAGACATAGAAGGGTATGAGTCTACCATCGGACAGCGGACTGAAATCTTCAGATCCGGGAAATTCATCCCAAAAGGCAGTCCTGATAAAGCAGCCGCCGCACTGGTGAATCTGGCAGATCATCCGGAACCACCTGTACACCTGGTATTGGGTAGTGACGCGACCGGCCTCCTCCAGCAGGTAAATGCCCTCAGACAGGCTGAATTTGAACGCTGGCTGGCTGTCAGCGAATCTACGGACGCTGACGAGGCTTAATGATCAATATCATCAGCATAGCTGTTATGATAACAGCTATGCCCTTTTTACTTTTAACCGGCACAATATGAGTGATAATAAACCAGTACAGAAGATCAGCTATTCCTGCTATTTCAATAAGACAAAAGACGGAGAACAGTTTGTTTCTGAACATGTATTCAGTTATCAGGTAGCTGGCAAATTCGTCATGAACGATGGTGAAAAAGAGTATGTGTTCCATGAGGGGGAATTCCGGTTAAATAAAAGGAACACGCTCATTAAATACATCAAATACCCTCCTGCAGAAGGAGAGTATAAGAACATAGCCGTTTATCTGGACCAGCAAACACTACGCAGCTTCAGTGAAGAATATGGTTTTACTTCGGAAAAGCATGTGCAGACACCGCCCATTATCAGTATCCGCCCGCATGCCCTGCTGACAAATTACATGAACTCCCTGCAACCCTACGATCAGTTTGCGCAGCCAGGCAATGAAATACTGGTGTCACTGAAAGTAAAGGAAGCGATCGCATTATTGCTGCAAACAAATCCGCAGTTAAAAGACATTCTTTTCGATCTTTCCGAACCCGGGAAAATTGACCTGGAAGGCTTCATGAACAAAAACTTTCATTTTAACGTTTCCCTCGACCGGTTCTCTTACCTGACTGGCAGAAGCCTGTCTACATTCAAGCGCGATTTTGAAAAAACATTTAATGCATCTCCTGGAAAATGGTTGCAGCAGAAAAGATTACAGGAAGCCTATTTCCGTATAAAAGAAAAAGGTGCTGCGCCTTCTGATGTCTATATTGATGTGGGATTTGAAGACCTCTCCCATTTCTCCTTTGCTTTTAAAAAGATGTATGGTGTGGCACCTAGCAGGATTTAATTTTAATGAGGAATCAGGAATTGAGCTGCTGTTATAGCGTTCCTTTTTATCACAGGGCTGCATTGATGATTGATGTAGTGAGCATGTATGTAATAAATGGCAACATTTAAAAAATTTCCGGGTTTACATAATTTCTGATTAAACTAAAAATAGCTGACGATTTACTAATTTAATTAGTAATATTGCTAAATATATTAGTTGTCAAAAACTAATCGTTCGTAATCAGTCGTCAGCTTATGCGAGTAAAAGCAGATATTATTTCCCAGCTGCAACGGGATATTCTCCGTATGCAGGGATTCCGGTCTACACAACAGGAAAACACGCCTGTAATTGACCTGGGACCCATAAATGCTGCTTTTCCGAATGCAGTTTTTCCAACTGGCGTCATACATGAATTTTTATGCCCTGTTACTGAACAGGCAGCAGCAGCGTCCGGGTTTGTCAGTGCACTTACCGGACATCTGATGCAACATGGTGGTGCCTGCATCTGGATAAGCGTAGCCAGAACACTTTTCCCTCCCTCTCTCAAAGCTTTCGGCATAGAACCGGACAAGGTAATATTCATTGATCTGCAGCGAACAAAAGACGCTCTCTGGACATTAGAAGAAGCCCTCAAATGTGAGGGTATTGCCGCTGTCATAGCTGAAATTCCTGAAATCGGTTTTACACAGTCCCGCAGATTACAACTGGCCGTAGAACAAAGTAAGGTGACCGGTTTTATTCTGCGTACTTCTTCCAGAAATGCCGGCACTACTGCCTGTGTCGCAAGATGGCACATTACCTCCTTACCCAGTGCCATAGAAAATGATATGCCTGGTGTAGGATATCCCCGCTGGCAGGTTGAACTACTCAAAGTACGCAATGGCCGCAACGGTACCTGGAAAATGGAATGGTCAGAAGGTCGTTTCAGTCCTATACAGGAACAACCGGCCGCGGTCATATCAGAACATCAGTTAAAAACAGGGTGATATGTCCGCACGTTTTGTTACGATATGGTTTCGTCACTTAGCGACGGACTGGCTCATCCGCCGGCAGCCTGAACTGCAACACGTCCCTTTCGTGTTTGCAGCGCCCATACATGGCAGGATGGTAATTACCGCTGCCAGTATACCTGCTGAAACACAGGGTATCAGCCCAGGTATGCCGGTAGCCGATGCCAAGGCCATTGTACCTGGTCTGCAGGCATTCGATGCCATACCGGAAAAAGACGCCCAGTTACTGCATGCACTGGGCGAATGGTGTATCCGTTATACACCGCTCGTAGCTGTTGATCTGCCTGACGGACTTATTCTCGATATCAGTGGATGTGCACACCTGTGGGGTGGCGAAAAAGAATACCTGAAAGAGATCATTACCAAACTACGTGCAATTGGTTATGATGTACGTGGCGCTATGGCTGACACGATCGGCACTGCCTGGGCTGTGAGCCGTTATGGCAAGATCAAACCTATCATAGAAAGCGGTGAACAGGCTGCCGCATTGCATCCGCTGCCCCCAGCCGCCTTACGCCTGTCGCCCGATACACTGGAACGGTTACATAAACTGGGACTACACCAGATCGGCAGCTTTATGAATATGCCCGGCAGGGTACTACGCAGGCGTTTCGGCCCGTCATTATTATCCAGGCTTACACAGGCACTGGGGTATGAAATAGAGTCCATACAGCCGTTATATCCTGCTGTTCCCTACGTAGAACGCCTTCCCTGCCTGGAGCCCATACGTACTGCTACCGGTATTGAAATAGCCATCAAAACACTGCTGGACAAGTTATGTGCACGCTTACAACAGGAGGGGCAGGGATTACGAACCGCTACCCTGAAAGGATACCGTACTGACAACAGGATGGTACAGGTAACGATCGGCACGAACCGGGCTTCTAATAATCCGGCGCACCTTTTTAAACTCTTTGAATTAAAAATACCGGCAATAGAACCTGCGCTCGGTATTGAACTTTTTACACTGGAAGCCGAAAAAACAGAAGAAGCTGCACCTGCGCAGGAAGCCTTATGGACTGCCGGCCCGGGGCTGAACAATCCTTCTGTAGCGGCCTTACTGGACAGACTGGCCGGAAAAATAGGAGCAGATAATATTCACCGCTATCTTCCACAGGAACACTACTGGCCGGAACGTGCCATCAAACAAACACCCTCTCTGGAAGAACAACCGGCTACTACCTGGCGAACAGATAAACCAAGACCGGTACAATTACTCGCCCAGCCAGCCCCTATTGAAGTCACAGCGCCCATACCGGATTATCCGCCGATGTTATTCCGCTATAAAGGAAAACTGCATGAGATCAGGAAAGCAGACGGGCCGGAACGCATAGAAAGGGAATGGTGGCTCGATGGCGGGGAACACAGGGATTACTACACCGTAGAAGATAAAGACGGACAACGGTATTGGTTATTCAGATCAGGACATTATGCCGAAAAGAAATCACAATGGTTTATTCATGGATTTTTTGCGTAGAGAACAAGTGATATGATGGAATACATTGAACTACAGGTAACCAGTAATTTTAGCTTCCTCCGCGGAGCCTCCCATCCTGATGAGATGGTGGAACAGGCTGCGGCTTATGGTTATAAGGCAATTGCTATCACTGACCGCAATACACTGGCTGGTATCGTACGTGCACATGCAGCAGCAAAAGCAAAAGGTATACGTATTATTCCTGCCTGCAGACTGGATCTGCTGGATGGTCCCTCCCTATTGGCATACCCTACCGACAAAGCAGCTTACAGCAGGTTATCCTCCCTGTTAACCAAAGGAAATCTGCGGGCAGAAAAAGGAGATTGTCATCTCTACAAAAAAGATGTATTTGAACATGCGGAAGGCATTATTTTCATTGTCATACCTCCTGATCACCTGAATACGAAATTTGATTTCGATCTTTCATTTAAGAACGCTTTAAATGAGTACAGCACTGCATTAGGCGATCGCCTGTATATAGCCATTACCCGTTCCTATCTGGGTGATGATCATAAGAAAATGTACCGGGTAGCACAGCTGTCTGCATTGTATAATATCAGAATGGTCGCTACCAACGATGTACATTATCATGAGCCGGAACGGCGCCAGTTACAGGATATACTGACCTGCGTGCGCGAAAAATGTACCATCTACAATGCCGGCTTCCGCTTACACCAGAACGCAGAAAGATACCTGAAACCAGCTCATGAAATGCACCGGCTGTTCCGGCAATATCCGGAAGCCGTACGCCATGCACAGTTCATTGCAGATGCCTGTCAATTCACCCTGGATAGTCTGCAATATGTATATCCCGAAGAACTCACCACTGAAGGCCGCACTCCGCAGGAAGAGCTGACCTTCCTGGCCTGGGAAGGCGCACGTGAAAGATTTGGAGATACAATTCCCGAAAAGATCTCGGCGGCTATTGTATATGAACTTTCATTTATGGAGGAGATGAACTACGCGGCTTATTTCCTCACAGTATACGACATCGTACGTTTCGCAAGGAAGCAGGGTATACTCTGCCAGGGCCGTGGCTCAGCGGCCAATTCAACGGTTTGTTATTGTCTCGGCATCACCTCCGTCAATCCTACCAAATTTGACCTGCTCTTTGAACGGTTTATCTCTTCTGCCCGTAATGAACCACCCGATATAGATGTTGACTTTGAACATGAGCGCCGGGAGGAAGTTATGCAGTATATCTACAACAAATACGGACGGGACAGAGCCGCGATCGTCGCGACGGTCACACAGCAACATCAGAAAGGTGCCATCAGGGACGTGGGTAAGGCAATGGGATTATCGGTGGATACGATCAACCGGCTGTCTACCTCAATCTGGCGGTATAGTGATGAATGGTTTGACGAACATCGTATTGCGGAACATGGTTTGAACCCGGAAGACCCGCATCTGAAAAAAGTACTGGCACTCACAAGACAAATGATGGGCTTTCCGAGGCAATTGGGCCAGCATACAGGAGGCTTTGTCATTACACAGGGTAAGCTGGCCGACCTGTGTCCGATACTCAATGCACGTATGGAAAACCGTACCTGTATCGAATGGAATAAGGATGATATTGATACCCTGGGTTTTCTGAAAATAGATATACTGGCACTGGGGATGCTGACCTGTATCCGGAAAGCGTTTGACCTGGCGAAACAACACCATGATAAAGCTTATACACTGGCCAATATACCGGAAGACGATCCCTATGTATATGAGATGATCAGCCATGCAGATACGATCGGTGTGTTTCAGATTGAAAGCCGTGCGCAACAATCTATGTTACCCCGCCTGCGCCCGGAGAACTTTTATGACCTGGTAATAGAGGTGGCCATCGTACGGCCCGGTCCTATTCAGGGAGACATGGTACATCCTTATCTGCGCAGGCGTAATGGACAAGAAACACCAGACTACCCCAAAGGCCTGGAAGAGATCTTAAAAAGAACTTTAGGCGTTCCGCTGTTTCAGGAGCAGGCGATGAAAATAGCGATTGTAGCAGCAGGCTTCTCACCCACAGAAGCAGATGAATTACGGCGTAGTATGGCTACCTTCCGGCTCAAAGGTGTGGTGGGAAAATTTGAAAAGAAACTAATAGAAGGTATGACGGCCCGTGGCTATGAGCCGGACTTTGCGAAGCGTATATTCAAGCAACTGGAAGGCTTCGGTAGTTACGGTTTCCCTGAAAGTCATGCCGCCAGTTTTGCACTGCTGGTGTATGTTTCTTCCTACCTCAAATGCTATTACCCGGATGTATTCGCCTGCGCATTGCTGAACAGTATGCCGATGGGGTTTTACCAGCCCGCACAGATTGTCAGCGATGCACGTGCCAATAAAGTGGAAGTACGACCGGTAGATATCAATCATTCATACTGGGATAATACACTGGAAGCCCGTACACAGCATGACATCACCGCAATACACCCGGAGGATGACAATAATGACACCGGCAAAAAGAAGATCCATCTTTGCCCGCTAAGGCTTGGTTTCCGGCAGATAACTGGTTTGCGGGAGGAAGATATACAGGTCTTACTATCTGCAAGAAAAAACGGGTTCCAGGACATTCTCACCCTGCGGGAGGCAGGTGTATCACAGACGACATTGGAAAAACTGGCGGACGCAGATGCATTCAGGTCTATCGGACTTGACAGACGCAGGGCACTGTGGGAAATATCCTCCCTGCATGACCGTCCCACGGGACTGTTCACCGGACAACCTTCTGAAAGCACTACAGAGCAACCGGTCACCCTGCCGGAAATGTCCGCCCCTGAACATGTCGTTCAGGATTACAACGCCACATCCCTCTCCCTGAAGGCACACCCGGTTAGTTTTACAAGAGAGAAACTCAGTCTGCTACACGTTTCTGCCGCCAGCGACCTGCCCGGCATCCGGGATGGCATGCCGGTGAAGGTCGCTGGACTGATACTGGTCAGACAACGTCCAGGTACGGCAAAAGGTGTTTGTTTTATTACACTTGAAGATGAGACCGGCTGTATGAACCTCGTGGTATTCCATCAACTCTTCGAAAAGTTCAGAAAAGAGATACTACAGTCAAAATTATTGATGGTGGAGGGTAAACTGCAACGGGAAGGCGAAGTGGTCCATATCGTCGTAAAACATTGCTATAATCTCAATAAATTACTGGAAACGGAGATGAGCAGGCAGGTAGCAGAAACGGCTATAAAAATACCGGGTGCGAGAAACTTTAGATAACAAGGAATTAAGGATCGGGAATCAGGAATTGGTTTACCTTTGTCTCGCTATGAAAAAGACCATACTTCTGCTCGCCTCCCTCTTCGGCCTGACCGCTACCTACGCCCAGCGCAAGTCCGATACCACTTTCAGCAACAGGCTCTCCAGGGAATGGAAACTTCAGTACTATGGAGACAACGGTAAAAAACAACCGCCTTCAAAGCAGCAGCTGGAAGACAGAATGTTCTTTTACAAAGATTACCGGGTATTATCCATCGCAGAAGGGAAAAAGGAATACGGGGTATGGCAGTATGACCCTACGAAAAAACTGCTGACCATTACTGATAACAACACCGGAAAGACGACAGCATTTGAGGTATTGCTACTTAATAATGAGGAGTTTATAGCTGGCTATAAAGACCCTAACGGTACTGTGCTGGAAATACATATGCTGGCGGTCAGCAAATAAGGGTTATTTGCCTTTCACCTCAATCCATACCGGCGCATGATCGCTGGTCTTTTCCCATCCCCGGACATGATGGTCTACACCCGCCGCCTTTAGACGTTTATCAAAATGTTTACTAAGCAGGAAGTGATCAATGCGTAAGCCTGCATTACGCCCATACGCGTTCCTGAAATAGTCCCAGAAGGTATAGATCTTCTCATCAGGATATAACTTGCGGATCGCATCCGTCCATCCCAGTTCCACCAGCTCCCTGAAAGCAGCCCTTGTCTCCGGTCTGAACAGTGCATCATCTACCCAGCGTTCTGGTTTGTAGACATCCAGTTCTGCAGGCATCACATTGTAGTCGCCGGTCAGAATAACGGGCACGTCCTGCGCCAGCAGCTCTTTAGCATGTTTGATCAGGCGTTTGAACCAGCTGAGCTTATAATCGAATTTAGGACCCGGCGCCGGATTTCCGTTAGGCAGATAAAGGCATCCGAGCAGGAAATCACCATTCACGACCGCTTCTATATACCGGCTATGTACATCTTCAGGATCGCCGGGCAGCGCCCTCCGCACTTCTTCCAACTGTAAATTGCGGGCAAGGATAGCCACCCCGTTCCAGCTCTTCTGTCCGTGCCAGATGGCATTGTAGCCAGCATCCCTGATCGCCTGTTCCGGAAACTTCTCCTGCGGCGCTTTCAGTTCCTGCAAACAAACCACATCCGGTGCAGCCTCTTCCAGCCAGCGAAGCAGTATGGGTAAACGTCCGTTAACACCATTGACGTTGTAAGTAGCTATTTTCATAAGCATTAACAATGAGTAATTAATAATCAGCAATTACTTAGCCACAAGTCTGTTACATGCTAATAAAGCTAATTACTAATTATCAATTACTCATCATTAATTTCAACGTAACCTAGTGAAGCTTCACCCGTACAACCTCTCCCGATTCCTTTATCTCCACATATTCTTCTATCCTGTCGGAGTGGCTGACGCTATAGTACTGAGGAGTATAATAGTCTGTACGTCCGTACCCGTTGTAACCACTTCCCGTGTATACATTTGTGGCGTGTGTAGTAGACCAGCCTACGATCGCCTGCAAGAAATACCTGCCCGGCTTCATTTCCGTAAAAGTGAAGTTACCGTAGTTATCCGTGGTTGTCTCCAGGCGAAACCGGTATGCCTCGTTAGACATGTACACGTAGGTCTTCTTCCCTTCCTTCTTCCGGCGCAGTTCACGCCAGGCTTCGAAATACGGTGTTACGGGAAACAGCACGATCTTAGTATTGGTAGCATAGATGCGGCTACCCAATGGCGCCTTGAACCCCATATTGTTCTTCTCCTTGGTAAATGCGATGCCCTGGATCGTACCGGTTCCCCTTTTCAGCTGTTCCCTTGCTGTCAGGGAGTCAAAAGCAAATTCCGGATAGATCACCTTCGGCGGTTTAGGGCCACGTTGAGCAAAAGACATTCCTGTCAGGCATACGAATGCCATGGTCAATACTGATGTTGCAATTCTCATTATACTTAACTGTTTGTTAGCCTATGGTTTAACTAACTGTTTCAAGGTATTAAGGTCTTTCTATCAGGGGTTTTCGCTGTGCATTGTGTTTACGACAGGCGCTAAGGTATAGTATTTTCGTCTATTATTATAAAAATTTGTGGTAGCACCGCCTGCTCTACAGCCTTCGCTGTTAGGACACCCTACCCCTATTCAGGCGCAGTAACCATACCTATCCGGCTACCTGCATATCACCTGCTCCGTAGCTTTAAAAAAGACGATACATTTGCCATATGGAAAATGTGCTCAAACAATTCTTCTCCAGGAAATTCGGATTCATTGAATTTGACGCTGAAGCGGCTAATGATACGCTATACGAAGCGTATAATTCCTTTATCAAAGTACTCTTCCTGGAAGCCGGGGCGGAGGTAATGGTTGACTTTAAAGAATATAAACTGGAACAGGATGCCCTGTTTTTTATTAAAGACGGACAATGGTACAAATGTGCAGGCAATGGTACCCTTCTCTATTATAACCGTGATTTCTATTGTATACAGATCCACGATAAAGAGGTCGCCTGTGACGGCTTACTATATAATAACGTATATGATATACCGGTGGTATTCCTCAACGAAGAGACATCACGTCAGACCAGACATATCCTGGAAGAAATAAAAAATGAAACGTCCAGTGAGGAGAGCAATACAGAAGAAATGATCAGGATATTCCTTAAACAACTGATCATCCGTTCTACAAGGATGTGGAAGAAAGCGCACGACCTGGCCGATAACAGCGCCTCACAGGAAGTGGAATTTATACGCAGGTTCAGTCAGCTGGTGGAGTCTCATTATATACAACATCACAATGTGGCGGAATATGCCTCCATGCTGAATATCACACCGAAGGCACTCAGTAAGAAAATATCCAGGCATAGTAACAAAAGCCCCAACGATATTATTAAAGACCGTATTATACTAGAGGCTAAACGTCTACTGATCCACACAGACCTGACGGTAAAAGAGATCGGCTATAAGCTCGGATACGAAGATCCTGCCTATTTCGTACGTCTCTTCACCAATCAGACCGACACCTCTCCCCTGCTTTTCAGAAAAAAATACGCGGAAGGGGAAAAAGTGCAATAACTGTCGTTATTCGTACATTGATCGAACCGGCTTACTGCTGTAGTTTTGTGTTATCAAATTAATTGAACACATCAACACACAGAAAATGAAAAAGCAATTATTATCTCTCGCAGCTGCTACTATATTCAGTTTAGGTGCTTTTGCCCAGTCAGTAAATCCAGACAACGATCCGGCTATCGATATACATGTGAAAGCATTCCTGCACGCTTTAAATTCAGGCGGCGGTGCACCATTAGAAACATTATCTCCTAAAGATGCGCGTGAAGTACTGGTAGGTGCACAGAAGAGCGTGAAGGTAGATATCTCCGGCATCACCGTAAGCGAAAAAACAATCACTGAAGATGGTCAGACCGTAAAACTGCACATCGTTCGCCCTGAAGGTGCAAAAGGTGTACTGCCGGTATTTATGTTCTTCCACGGTGGTGGATGGGTACTGGGAGATTTCCCTACACACCAGCGTCTAGTACGTGACCTCGTGGTAACTTCCGGTGCAGTAGCTGTATTTGTAGACTACACACCTTCTCCTGAAGCACATTATCCGGTAGCGATCAACCAGGCATACGCTGCTACTAAATGGGTAGCTGCTCATGGTAAAGAGCTCAATGTAGACAGCAAACGTCTGGCTGTGGTAGGTAACAGCGTAGGTGGTAACATGGCCGCCGTAGTGGCCCTGATGGCGAAAGATAAGAATGGTCCTGCTATCAAATTACAGGTACTGCTGTGGCCTGTAACTGATGCGAACTTCGAAACCGGTTCATACAACCAGTATGCAGAACAACGCTTCCTGACCAAAAACATGATGAAATGGTTCTGGGATAATTATACCACTAACCCTGCTGAAAGAAAAGAGATCTATGCGTCTCCGTTACAGGCTTCGCTGGATCAGCTGAAAGGTTTACCTCCGGCACTGGTACAGGTAGCAGAGAACGATGTACTGCGTGACGAAGGTGAAGCATATGCACGTAAAATGGATGCTGCTGGTGTACCGGTAACATTAGTAAGATACGATGGTACTATTCACGACTACGGTCTGCTGAATCCTATCGCTACAGTTCCTTCTACACGCTCAGCCATGTTACAGGCGGGTAACGAAATAAAACTGCACCTCAAATAAGCAACGGTTCATACAAACAAAGGGCATCCCCTGACAGTGTTCAATATGCTGTCAGGGGATGCCTGATTTTACGCCTTGCCTTCTGTATCTGCATCACTTCCGCAGGCACTCCCGTGGAATACGAATATGTGTTATATTTGGTTACACCAAAACCCAGTTATGCTACACATCGGTCTTATACGGGAAGAGAAACAACCACACGATAACAGGGTCGCCTTTACGCCACAACAATGCCAGTGGATCAAAAAACACTATCCGGAGGTGAACATTACGGTACAACCTTCTTCATGGCGCTGCTTTACAGATGATGAATATACATCCGCCGGCATAACATTGTCCGAAGACCTTTCTTCATGTGACGTATTGCTCGGTATCAAGGAAGTACCTGCCAGCCTGCTCATCCCCGGAAAAAAATACCTGTTCTTCTCACATACCCGTAAAAAACAGCCGCATAACAGGCACATGCTGCAGACCATCCTGCAAAAGAACATTACACTGATCGACTATGAATGCCTGGTACATGCGGATGGAGCACGTATCCTTGGATTTGGCTTCTTTGCCGGTGTGGTCGGCGCGCATAACGGACTGCTCACCTATGGTAAAAAGACCGGCGCCTATCAGCTCATCCCCGTACACCGTTGTCACGATTTTAAAGAACTGATCAATCATTACTTCGGCGCCAAACTACCGCCACTGAAAATTGTGATCACCGGCTCCGGCCGTGTTGCCGCGGGTACCCTGGAAGTTATGGGGCTGCTGGGTATCAAATACATTCCACCGGAAGAATACCTGATCAATCAATACGCATATCCTGTCTACACACAACTCAAAGCCGGAGAGCTGTACCTGCGTAAATCCGATAAGACCTACAGCAGGGAAGACTTCCACCTCCATCCAGAAACATACGACTGCCGTTTTCTGCCTTTTGTGACATGCTCGGACATACTCATGAACGGTATTTACTGGGATGAGCGTATCCCTCCCCTGTTCACCTGGAATGACCTGGCGAAAGACAATTTCCGCATCAGGGTCATTGCCGATATTACAGATGATACAAATGGCTCTATTCCCTCGAATCTGGGCGATTCCAGTATTGAAGATCCTGTGTATGGTGTAGACCGGCAAACCCGTGAAAAAACGGCGCCTTTCCTGCCGGATACGCTTGATATGATGTGTGTGAGCAACCTTCCTAATGAACTGCCCAGAGATGCCTCTCAGTATTTCGGAGACCAGCTGATGAAATACGTCTTTGACGAGTTACAAAAAACGGACAGTGAAACGATCCGGAATGCCACGATTGCGGATCATGGAAAGCTGACGGAGCGCTTTGCGTATTTACAGGATTATGTGGAAGAGTAAGCAGCAATGAGGAATTTGAAATGAGTAATTGCTGTAATGGACTGTCTGCCGCGTAGTGGACGTCCTCATATAACACTGTATCACAGGAAGAGATAGTAGGGCTTTAATAACGCAATAAATGCCGGCGTATAGGTCTTTTTATCTGCTTCACGGATGGATAACGTATGCTGATCACAAATACCTGCCTCCCGGCTGAAAATGCCCACACTGCGGAAATAGCCATGCTGCTCACTCTGTTTGACGTGTAATACTTCCCGGAGGAAAAAGCCCGCCTGCTGAGCCAGTGACACAAAGTCTGCAAAAGGGATATACGGCAACAACACAGAAAACTGTCCCGTTGGGGAAAGCTGCTGATCTATTACCTGCAACAGGTCACTATAATCCAGCGTTGTCGCATGCATCGCCTGATTACGCAGCTGATCGCTGCTTTTCAGGTCAGACTCATAGAACGGCGGGTTCGTGATGATAAAGTCATAGGGGGTACCAACAGGCAGGTGCTTCGCATCAGTCTCCACCACCTGCAAACGCTGCTGCCAGGGGGAAGCCGCATAATTAGCCTCCGCCTGCCCGGCAGCCGCCGGGTCCAGTTCAATACCGGTAATAGCCGCATCAGGAAGTTCCTGTGCCAGCATCAGGGACAACAGTCCTGTACCGGCGCCTATGTCCAGCACACGATGTATACCTGGCGTGCCGTGGAGATAGGCAGCCGTATATGCGCCCTGCAGACAGGCATCTGTGCAGACCTTCATCGCACAGGCCTCCTGGTTGACAGTAAATTGCTTGAATTGGAAATAGTGATTGGCCATGGGCAGTTACTGATGATCAAAACCGGCCCTTGCTCCCGGTACAGCGTCCAGTCCTACAAATTCTCCTGCCTGATATTTATACCAGGCTGTCATGGCGATCATTGCAGCATTGTCGGTACAATACTCAAATTTCGGGATATAGGTCTTCCAGCCATATTTTTCTCCATATTGCTGTAAAGCAGTACGCAGACCCGAATTAGCACTCACCCCGCCCGCAATACCGATCTGTTTGATACCGGTCTCCCTGGAGGCTTTGGCCAGTTTGTTCAGCAGGATGCTGACAATACGGTGCTGGATGGAAGCGCAGATATCCGCCATATTGTTTTCGGTGAACTGCGGATCTTTGGCCTGCTGCTCCTGGAGGAAATACAGGATGGAAGTCTTCAGACCACTAAAGCTGAAGTTCAATCCGGGAATCTGGGGTTCAGGAAATTTGAATCTGTCCGGATTGCCTTCGCGGGCGTATTTATCGATCAATGGGCCGCCCGGGTACGGCAGTCCCAGTAATTTTGCACTCTTATCAAATGCCTCACCGGCAGCGTCGTCCAGCGTTTCTCCGATCACTTTCATCTGCAGGGGACTATCACAGCGTACGATCTGGGTATGACCACCTGACACGGTCAGACAAAGAAAAGGGAAAGACGGCTTTTCATCACCGATGAAGTTAGCCAGTACGTGGGCCTGCATGTGATGCACAGCGATCAGTGGAATGTCCAGGGCCAGGGCCATAGACTTCGCAAAACAACTTCCCACCAGCAGGGAACCGATCAGTCCCGGCGCCTGGGTAAAGGCGATCGCATTTAGTTCATCCTTGCGTACGCCGGCCACTTTCAGTGCCTGGTCGACAACAGGGACAATATTCTCCTGGTGAGCACGGGATGCCAGTTCAGGCACGACACCACCATATTGCTCATGGATGGTTTGATTGGCAATAAAATTAGACAGGATCTTTCCATCGGCCAGTACAGAAGCACTCGTTTCATCACACGATGACTCTATGGCCAGTATTTTTACAGACATGCCCGCAAAGGTAATAAATTATAGCCTTATCAGTTGCTCCGGATAGCCACTACCGGATCCAGGTTAGCGGCCAGGTATGCCGGAATAAAGCCGGCGATAATGCCTACGATGGAAGAAACAGATACGCCGAGGATAATATTATTGATAGTGAGTGTGAACTCAAAGAAGTGCAGGCTATTTACGGCAAGCGTGATCATCCATACCAGGAAGAGACCCAGCAGCCCTCCCAGCAGGCACAGGATCATCGATTCAATCAGAAATTCCATCATGATCACCTTTTTACGGGCACCGATGGCTTTTTTCAGTCCGATGATATTGGTACGCTCCTTTACCGTCACGAACATGATATTGGCGATACCGAAACCACCTACGATGAGTGCAAAACCGGCAATGAGCCAGCCCCCGAGGTTCACCATACCGAATACCTTGTTCAGATCGCCGGTTACGGCAGTGATCTCGTTCAGGGAGAAGTCATCCTCTTCCTTCGGGCGCAAACGGCGAACACTGCGCATCACACCCCGCAGCTCGTCCTTCAGCTGTAATACTGACGCACCGGGAGCCGCCTTTACCAGGATGAACGGATCCGCATAGCGGCGTTCATCTACAATGGTACGGCCATATATGTAAGGTACAACTACACAGTTGTCATAGTTGATGCCATCTACCAGACTGGCCCCTTTTTTCTTGAGGGTGCCGATGACCCGGCAGGGACGACCTGCAATCGCAATGGTCTTGCCCATGGCTTTCTCGGCGGTGCCGAACAGCCCTTCCCAGATATTGGCACCCAGGATAGCCACATTAGCCCCGGTTTCATTCTCCTTACCGGCAAAAAAACGACCGGAAATGAATGTCAGTGCCTGGATCTTTTCGTAATCACCACTTACGGCAAACAACTCCGTTCCTTCCATATACCCGTCTTTATACTCCACCCTTTTGCCACCGGAAGAGAATGCAAAGGCCGACAGCCCGGCACTCTGTACTTTATCCTTGATAGGCGTCAGTTCCTGGTACTTCGGCAGCGGCCGGTTTACATATTTCCACCAGGGAAAATCCGGACCACCGTCCCAGGGCCATTTCTGAATGTATACCACATCGCTGCCCAGGGTCTGGACCTCATTACGGACATTTCTTTCCAGGCTGTCAGTAGCAGTGAGAACGGCGATGATACAGAATATACCGATAGTGATACCCAGGAGGGATAAAAACGTGCGAAGCTTGTTAACCTTCAGCTCCAGAACCGCCATCTTAAGGCTGTTCCACAAAATTTTGATCGTGGCAATCATAGATACATGTAAATTAATGATTAAACGTGACAATTCCGTACCTTTGCACACATTTTCGGTCACAAACTAATATGAAGTACGCAAACGAGATCAATAAAAGAAAGACATTTGCCATCATCGCCCACCCCGATGCCGGTAAGACAACCCTGACGGAAAAGTTCCTCCTCTTTGGTGGTGCTATCCAGACGGCAGGCGCTGTGAAATCAAATAAGATCAAGAAACATACGACATCTGACTTCATGGAGATAGAACGCCAGCGTGGTATCTCCGTGGCGACTTCCGTGATGACCTTTGAGTACAGGGATATGCTGGTGAACCTGCTGGATACCCCTGGTCACAAGGACTTCGCAGAAGATACCTACCGTACCCTGACAGCGGTGGACAGTGTGGTACTGGTGATCGACTGCGTGAAGGGGGTGGAAACGCAGACCGAAAGACTGATGGAGGTATGCCGTATGCGTGATACGCCGGTGATCATCTTCGTAAATAAACTGGACCGTGATGGTAAGAACCCGTTCGACCTGCTGGACGAACTGGAAGAAAAACTGAACATCCGTGTACGTCCGCTGAGCTGGCCTATCAACATGGGCAAAGACTTCAAAGGCGTATACAACCTGTATAACAAAAGCTTCGTTTCCTTTGCGCCGAATAAGAAGGCGACAGACGAGGACGTGGTGCAACTCAGTGATCTGAGCAGCAGCTACGTAGATGAGCACTTCAGCCCACAGGATGCCGCCCAGCTAAGGAATGACGTGGAACTGATCGAAGGTGTCTATGATACTTTTGACAACACGGACTACCTGCAGGGTAAAATGGCGCCGGTGTTCTTCGGTAGTGCGGTGAACAACTTCGGTGTGAAAGACCTCCTCGATACCTTCGTGGAAATCGCGCCGGTACCACGTGACCGTGAAGCCAGCACCCGTGAGATCAAAGTGGAAGAAGATAAATTCAGTGGTTTCATCTTTAAGATCCACGCTAACCTCGATCCGCGTCACCGTGACCGTATCGCCTTCCTGCGCGTATGTTCCGGCCGTTTTGAACGTAACAAATTCTACAAGCACGTACGTCTTGAGAAAGACATGCGTTTCAGCAACCCATACAGCTTCCTGGCCCGTGAAAAGAACATTGTGGACGATGCATACCCGGGTGATGTGGTAGGTCTGTTTGACACAGGTAACTTCAAGATCGGTGATACCCTGACAGAAGGCGAAAAGTTCTACTTCACCGGTATCCCAAGCTTCTCTCCTGAACTGTTCAAGGAGGTGGTGAATAAGGATCCGATGAAGACAAAACAGCTGGAAAAAGGGCTACGTCAGCTAACGGATGAGGGTGTTGCACAGCTGTTCACACAGCATAACGGTAACCGTAAGATCATCGGTTGTGTGGGTGACCTCCAGTTTGAAGTGATACAATACCGTTTGCTGCAGGAGTATGGTGCTTCCTGTCAGTTCAATACCCTGCCTTTCTACAAAGCCTGCTGGATCACTGGTGAAAAGCAGAAGGTAGAAGAGTTCATCCGCTTCAAACAGTCTAATATTGTGGAAGACAAGGACGGACTGCTGGTATACCTGGCACAGTCAGAGTGGTACCTGAATACGGAGCGTGCAAACAATCCCGCTATCGAGTTCCATTTCACTTCGGAAATACATAAGTAAAAAAAGCCGCTTCCTGTGATCAGGAGGCGGCGGATTGAATAATTGTACGACCAACTCAAATCGAAGTACAATTTGCAGACTGTTCTTAGTATGTAAAACAATAACGCAAAGCTATACCAGCTTTGCGTTATTGTTTTATGCATTTGGGAATTTGATTTACGCAATAGGGAAATCGGCCCTAAAGGCGTGTTATCTCCTAGTATATTGCAGAATGATCTCACGGGTGGTCTTTCCCTGCTTGCCTTCAAAATGCGCATCCATGTGCGTTTCATCCTTCCAGCGGTATATTATTTTCTGCGGATAGAAACCCTGCAGGTTCTCGGCAACAAAACCTACGGCTTTCAATACACGTAGTTTGTACCTGACAGGCTCACCTACACTGTCTTTCACTGCGACGATGGAGAAATAGATGGCATCTCCTTCCAGGAAGAGCCGCATATCATCCATCTTTGTACTGTCATTTCCTTCAATACGCATGGTCCTGCCCTTCCAGGAATGCTCATCCACCCTTTTCCATTTCTCGGCATAGATACCAAGCTTGGTCTTCATCGTCCAGTACCCTTCCATTTTACCGAGGTACCTGACATCAGCGGGATTCACCTGTGCGCCCACGTTACCGGCAGCGCACAGGAAAAAAAGCAGGAGGAAAGAACTATTGCGGAACGACAGCTTCTTCTCCATACATCTGCGGTTTATATTTATGAGAAGGAGAAGCTATGAATGGTCCGATGTTCAGTGAAGCCCATTTCTCATCTATCGCCTTGATAGTAGCATCATCTGCGACGATGATATTTGGCCAGTCACGTTCGAAATTATCCAGCGCGCGGGTCTTGAGGGTACCGTCCATACCGATACCGGCACCTACTTTACCGATCTGACCAGGAACAGGAGGATGAACGACGAAGCTGTCACGACGAGGGTCCAGGTTATTACAGAAACGCCACAGTGCAGAAGGCAGGTCCTGTACATCAACGGTATGTTCAACATACAGTACCATCTTTATCGCACTCATTTCCGGCAGGTTATATAACTGTTCGTTGAGTTCTTTAATATGCAGCGGACGGCCTTTCTCTACTGATATGAGGAGACATGGTATACCTTCTTTCAGCAGGGAGTCGTTGATATCTTTGATCTCGTGGAAGCGCTTGAGCACAACATTACGATCAAAAGCATGATCAGTCACCGGTAAGTCGACCTGGATCTCTTCTTCAAATTTGCGGGTACCATCAATACACATCTTTCCACCGAAGCCCATTTTAGAACAGGAGTGGTCAAGTACGTCCATTGGACCCTGGCTGAAGTAAATATCTGTAGCCGGGTTCAGGTGTTTAAATACATACTGGGCCAGTTGCTTATAGTGCTGGATGCTGGTGTTTTCATCGGCTACCACCAGGATCTTATTGAACATCATCTGTCCGGCACCCCACATTGCGTTCATCACTTTCTGGGCCTGACCAGGATAATCTTTCTTAATCTGGGCGATCACCAGGTTATGGAACACCCCTTCTACCGGCATTTCCATATCGATCATTTCCGGCACCATGGTCATTTTGATAGGCGCCAGGAATACCCTTTCGGTTGCTTTTCCGATCCAGGCATCTTCCTGAGGCGGGATACCTACAATGGTAGAAGGATAGATCGCATCTTTCCTGTGGGTGATCGCTGTTACATGGAAACGAGGGTACCAGTCAGCCAGGGAGTAGTAACCAGTATGGTCTCCGAACGGACCTTCCCAGATCAGTTCTTCTTCCGGATCAACATATCCTTCGATCACGAAATCCGCGTCAGCAGGTACTTCCAGTTCAGGCTGAGAGATACATTTCACCAGTTCTACCTTCTGCTTACGCAGGAAACCCGCCAGCATGTATTCATCTACATTCTCTGGCAGCGGGGCGGTAGCGGAATAGGTATATGCCGGGTCACCACCGAGGATGACAGCAACAGGCATGCGTTTTTTCAGTTTTTTATATTCCATGAAATGCTTGGCTGACACTTTATGTTTATGCCAGTGCATGCCGGTCATGGTTTTATCAAATACCTGCATACGGTACATTCCCACGTTGCGGGTACCGTTGTTAGGATCTTTGGTATGGATAACGGGGAGGGTGATGAATGGTCCGCCGTCTTTAGGCCAGCAGGTCATCACAGGTATTTTGCTAAGATCGGGTTCGCTCATGACCACTTCCTGGCAGGCGCCTCTTCCGCTGATGACTTTCGGCATCCAGGAAGCGAACTGCCCCAGTTTAGGTAACATAGCCAGTTTATCCAGCAGCCCTTCCTTCGGTTTAGATAATAATTTAACCAGGGATTCTATTTCATTAGCCACATCGTCCAGCTCCTGAACGCCCAGCGCCATACACATGCGCTTGTAGCTACCCATTGAGTTGATCAGTACAGGGAAATCATATCCGGTATTTTCGAAAAGCAGTGCTTTACCTCCGTTGGGCGATTTACTTACCCGGTCGGTAATTTCAGCTATTTCCAGCTTAGGGTCTACATAAGTCTTGATCCTTATTAGCTCTCCTGCCTTTTCTAATGTGTCTATGAAGTGTTTCAGGTGCTTATATGCCATATTTCTAAATGCTATAAATGCGAATGACGAATTACAATAGGTGCAAAGATACACACAATCGTAATTCGTCATCCTTAATTCCGTAGTCGCTGAGCGACGAAGGTGCTCTTAGGCACTTTCCTGCCGGAAACCGCCGGCATGCGGAACAATTATTTTACAGCCCAACTACAATCGGACCGGTAGCAATCACTACCTTCGGCGAGCGCTGATACACAACTCTCGGACGTGGAGGTGGCGGTGGAGCTGGTACATATACTACAGGTGCTGGTTGTACATATACTACTGCAGGTGCCGGGCGGCAGCCATAGTAAGCGCCTCTGTAATCTCTGTTACAATCATCCCAACGACCCTGGTGTACTCTGTATTTTTTACCATGATGACCATCGTGTCCATGTCCCCTTCTTCCCTGAGCCTGCGCACCGAGTATACCTCCCCCTATCAGCAGTAATACTAATACTATCTGTTTCATACGTTGTTCGATTTTGTAGTTGATGGAATTAAATTAGATAATTAGATTGGAATAGTTATCCGTTTGAATGAAATAATTTGATAAATAAAGATGATGGTGTTTTCGTGTTTTTATTAAACGGTATTTTTAAATATCTAGTATGTGTATTCTTTTTAATGACTAATAAGTGTATCCGTTGGCGACGGTTTCTTCTGTTCCGTCTGCCAGATAAATTTCAAGAAGTATGCCAAAAATTAAATGTGGCTTAAAATTAATCGGGGGCCGGAAATAAGGCAGCGGGAATTGAGCCGCTCCGGTTGCGGCTGTATAAAAGTAAAGCGCGCTCCCGTCTAATAGCCAGGAGCGCGCTTTTTGTATTGTGTGAAGAAGTTTATTATAGTAATTCCGAGTGCCTCATTTAAAAAAATCTTGGACAATCAGATGCTTTCTGTTTTTTCCAGTGGCCTCCATAGCCATTTCCTCCACCAAAGCGATAACTAAGTGTGAGCCCTGTGAACATGTACCAGTCATTATATTTATCAGAACCGCGGGTAGTGCCATCTGTAGGGTACGTACCCGGTGTAACGTGGTTACCGGTTACTTCATCACCACGATATGCAAAGTTAACGGCCTGTTGCCCACGTGAACGGAGCAGACTGTTTCTATCAATATATGTCAGACTCACATCATCGAGGTAATCGGTAAATGTCTTGCGCAACCCGAATTCAAATCCGACGATCCAGTTGTCGGTCAGCAGTAACTTCACACCCGCTCCGAACGGAATAGAGAACTGGCGGATGTTATATGGCTTACGTGTCGGGTACTGGCTCATCCCCTGCCCTTCTGTTGACAACGGCCTGAGTTTAACTGTATTCCCATTCGCATCTTTGGTCGTCGGATAGAAGCTGTAATAGCCTATCCCGCCGTGTATATAAGGCGTGATCTTCTTTTCATCAAGGTCAAGGAAGTTGATCTCCACGCCCACCTGAGCTTCAAAGACAGGTGAACGGAAACTCAGGTTACGTTTCAGCAACATGGTATCTGTATTTGTGCTGTCAGCGCCGGCTATGCGACCGTAGGTCAGCCCTGCGCGTAAAGTAAGATAACGGTTGATATCTCTCTTCACGTGCGCGCCAATGGCGTAACGGGTATAACGCATGTCCACCCTTTTCTGTGTAAGATCTCCGCTGTAATTGGTGATACCAAGGAAACCACCGGCCTGCCAGTACTGACTAAAAGCGCTGAAAGGCGCACATACTAATAAAATAACAACAACTCTTTTCCATACAGCACGAGACAAACGATTCTTCAATAAACTTAGATTTGGCATCAATTAAGGGGATTGATTAATGATCATGTTTAATCCTCCGGTACATCCCAGAGGTACTTCAGCAGGCATAAGAGGTAAACAGGGGGAACAATTGCAATAATTGTACTAATTCTCTAATAAACGCCGGAATTCGATAAAAATTGTCAATATCTTATTTTGGCGGCGGCGAAAGTAATCAATTTTCTGTCTTCTGCTCACAAAAAGTACTCAATGCGGGCTATCACCCAACGTTTTTTTCGTGATATCCACCCAAAATCTTACATTCGATATGATCGGTTAATGATTAATTTAATATGTAAATTATCATTTAAGTCACAGGCAGCTTGGAATGTTAGAAAAACCTACTATAACCGTGTAATACCTCAAACTCAAACAAACTTATGAACCACAACCCTCAGGCTCGTGAGATGGAGCTGATGGCCCTAAAAGCGCTAAGTTATGCAGACGATCATATGTCCGAATCATTCGAAATGAAGGACGTTTCTGATTACCTGGGCATTTCCTATTCCTATTTCTACCACAGTTTTACCACCATTACCGGCGAGCCTTACTGGCAATATGTAAAACGCCACCGGCTGGAAGTATCCGCTGGTTTACTCAGGCATAGCGGTTACAACATCAGCGAGATCGGCGACATGACTGGGTATGCTACCGTTGCCGCCTACACCAAGGCTTTCACACAATACTTTCACAAAAGCCCCCGCAGTTTCAGGAAAATAGATACGTTGCCCAATGAAAAGCGTACGCTGGAACTGGTCAATCATATTGTACACACTTTCGCGAAACAGGGATCACTGATCACGCCATTATTCAGTTTTGAAAGAACCGAGAGTGATCACTTACCGGAGAGCACCTTATTCTATACACTATTGTCCCGTGGCCAGGATCCTGTGGCACAGATGATCATGAAGATGAACCGTGAACAGGCGCGGATGCGGGAGATCATTCAGACCCACCAGTTAATCAATGCAAAAGTCATTACCAGCACACTGGACTCAGTGCCGGTCACTGATTATGAACGAATGAGCATGTATGCCGGTATCCTGATCCCTACCAAAGATATCACACCTGCACTGTTACAAACGATACAGTTTGAAAGGCTCATGCAGAAGCGTATGCCAGGTGGGCATTACATCACGTTGCCGGTACCGACTGACTTTGCCACTGCCGGCATCCCGATGTACGAGTTCATTGACAGATATATTAAGGAAGGCGTATTTAAAATGAGTGGCACACATTTCTTTATATCGATGATAGGTCCCAATGAAAGCGTAATTTATATACCCCATTTCAGGCAACTCATTTGAACCAGCAACCGGGCATTAAGCATTAGGCCGTTTACACTGGTTTCATGAATAACTCAGGAGTGCTTCCGACGAATGTCTGGAGCGCTTTTTTAGTTTAATGGCAGACCGCTGTTCGCAAAAATTCCTAATTCCTGATTCCAATTGCCAATTGCTTGTATATTTGAGGGAAATAAACTGTCCATGAACGAAGTAAAGCTGCCGTTTAATGCCAGGCTGGCGTTTACCCTATTATCTATCTTACTGATCATATACATTGCCCGTCTGGGCCATGAGCTGATCGTGCCACTAGCCTTTGCCACATTAGTGTCTATCATGTTACTGCCGATGGCAGCTCAGCTGGAGCAATGGCGTTTTTCCAGAGGGATGGCAGCATTTACCGTCATTTTTCTTTTCGTGATATTATTACTGGGCGTGCTGATGCTGCTCGCCACACAGATGGGGTCATTTGTGGCGGATTTCCCACAGTTGCAGCAACAGTTAATGGATTCACTCAATGCATTACAGACATGGATAAACGTAAAGTTCCATATTGATGCGGCGCGTCAGATGGACTACCTCGAACAAATGGCGATGGGGACATTAGGTACCGCTACTTCCGTGGTGAGCCGGATGTTACTCTCCCTTTCTTCCCTGTTGATTTTCACTGTCTTCGTATTGTTATATTCCTTCTTCCTGTTGTTATACCGTTCTCTGATCATCACGTTCCTTATACGCCTGTTCAGGGAAAAACACAGGGAAAAGCTGCTGGATGTTGTGATGCAGACCCGATCCATTATCAAAGGATATGTGTCCGGTCTGATGATAGAAATGGTGGTGGTGGCTATTGTGAACTGCGCCATGTTGTGGATCTTTGGCGTAAAATATGCCACACTGCTCGGCATTATGGCTGCCCTGTTCAACCTTATTCCCTATCTGGGTATTTATGTGGCCACGGTAATCTGTATGCTGCTGACGCTGACAAACAGTTCACTGGCGGCATCTATACAGGTTGGAGCCGGATTATTACTCGTGCATTTCCTGGATAGTAACGTCCTGCTACCGCGTATTATGGGCTCAAAAGTGAAGATCAACGCCCTGATGACGATCCTCGGTGTCGTATCCGGCAACCTCATATGGGGTGTTCCTGGCATGTTCCTCGCTATCCCATTTATTGCCATCATGAAGATCGTATTTGAACATATAGAATACATGCAGCCCTGGGCGATCCTGCTGGGGGATGTGACCTTAAAGAAAAAAACGCTGCCAGTCAAGGAAGAGAAGGCACCGGACCCTGTCAGTGAATAAACAGTCATGGAAATACCCACGCTAACAACCGGCGATATCACATTGCGGGCCATTGATGAAAAGGACATCGCGGCCCTGTTCACCCTCTTCTCGCATGAGAAGGTTGTACGCTTTATGGACATCGAACGATTCGTCAATGTGTCAGAAGCAGTGCAACTGATCTCTTTCTTCCGCGAGAAGCTGGCCAGTGGAGAGGGTATGCGCTGGGCCATCACTATCACTGGTCACAATGAACTGATCGGCACCTGCGGCTTTCATCACATCAACCGGACCCACTATAAGATGGAACTGGGGTATGACCTGCTTCCCTCGTGGTGGGGCAAGGGCATCATGATCAACAGTATACACCGTCTGCTGCAATATGGGTTTGAAGAATTACTGATAAACAGGATCGAAGCCTATGTGGATCCTGCCAATATTAACTCCTATCGCCTGCTGAAACGACTCGGGTTTGAACAGGAAGGCCAGGTAAGACAGGCATTCTTCCAGAAAGGAAAATTTGTGGATGCGTTTATTACCAGTTTGCTACAGAAAGACTACAAATATGATATGCAGTTCTAAAGACGCCTCTCTGTAAGGGACGATAAGGCATGCATAGCCTCGCCATTGGTGGCAGACGGTTATCCGCAAATAAAGATGATCGGTAACTGGAGACACCATTTCACTTTCGAAATAGGTAGCAAACCAGGTCCGAAAGTGAATGACGTTATTGACAAGATCTATGCGAAGATGGGCTACGGCATTATCTTTGGCGGACGTCATGCACAATAAAAAAGAAAAAAGATGATTCCACTCAGGGAATCACCCGCTTTTTATTACGTTTGCAGCTATATAATCGAGTTACACTCATGAATTACAGGAACGCCACGCTGGAGGATCTTCCGGAAATTGTTGCCATTTACAATACCACTATTGCAGGCCGTATGGTTACTGCGGATACAGAACCGGTGTCGGTAGAAAGCCGGTTACACTGGTTTAACATCCATTCACCAGAGAAACGTCCGTTATGGATGGTAGAAGATGAAGGCGTCACTGTAGGTTGGGTAAGCTTTCAGTCTTTTTATGGCCGGCCGGCGTATGATGGCACTGCGGAGATCAGTATTTACCTGCATGAGAACAGCCGGGGTAAGGGCTATGGCAAGAAGATCCTGACTTATGCCATGGAGCAGTGTGCAGCTATTAAGGTCCATACCCTGCTTGGATTCATCTTTGCGCACAATGTGCCGAGCCTGAAATTGTTTGAGCAACTGGGTTTTAAGGAATGGGCGCATTTACCCAATATTGCGGTGCTTGATGGCGTTGAAAGGAGTTTGAATATTCTTGGGAAACGAATTTATTAGTTATGTGGTGGTGGTATGCCTTACTTGCTGCTTTATTTGCTTCGCTGACAGCCATTTTTGCAAAAATTGGTGTCGGGGGCGTCAATACTGATCTGGCGACAGCTATCAGGACGATCATTATTCTGATCATGGCCTGGGGCATTGTGTTTGTGAAAGGTGAGGGCAAAGGCATACATCAGTTGTCCAGGTTCAGTTTGATTTTCCTGGTATTATCAGGGGTGGCGACCGGACTTTCCTGGATCTTTTATTTTAAGGCTTTGCAGATGGGCAAGGTTTCCCAGGTGGCGCCGGTAGACAAGTTGAGCGTGGCCCTGACCATCATATTATCAGCCCTGTTCCTTCATGAGACATTGACTATCAAGCTATTAATCGGAGCAGCGCTGATCATAGCGGGCACATTCGTGTTGATATTATGACGGTAACGTGGATTTTGCTCAGTATCCAGGTAGCTTTCACCTGAATTGTTTCCTGAATAAGCGTTCAGGTATCCCTCCGGTGTTTAATCATTTATTTCCAGCACCTTACAATATTTAAATATCTGAAGCACGCGGTTTATGACGCCAAATCGACCTTTCGTGACGCGATGTCGTCGCGCATTTACATTGTTCAGCATGGAATCTGAGTCCTTACTAATATTATACTGACTATTATGCCGGGCAGCGTCAGTAGCAGGAAAGGCGGCTTCTTTTTACATCAGGCAGCTGTGATGGCAGGGAGTGGATTGCTTTATTACGGATTGGATATACAAGCGACGAACTAGCGACGAACTAGCGACGGCCAAGCGGTATAGTAAAGCAGGGGCAGCAAACAGGGCGGCAAAAAAAATGGGCGGATCCAGTCAGGATACACCCATTATTAAATACTTAACTGCAATGATATTGTTTTAGCGGGTTTCCGCCAGGTCTTTGTTTTTTGTGATCTTGTATACACAGCGGCGGTTACCTGCGATAATATGATCTACGCGCTTCACCTCCACCTGTTCACCCATGAGTGCGCGGAAGGTTTTAAGCTCAGATTCACAGATATTGGCGCACTGGGTAGCTGCACAGCAGATAGGGCAGTGATTTTCAATAAAAACGAACCCGTCCTCCTCTTCCTTCCATTCAGCGAGATAGCCTTCGGAAGAGCGGATGGTGGCAAACTGTGCGAGTCTTTGCCCTACGCCGGAGATATTAGCCAGCGCATTCATATATTTTTCCTGTTGCTGAAACTCACGGGCGGCCACTACCTTTGCGAGGGCGGCTTCGCCGAGTTCACGGCGAATGGTTTCAATTAATTGTAAAGTCAGCTCGACATGTGTATCAGGAAAATGGGCATGGCCCAGGGGAGTCAGATCCCAGATTTGAACAGGCCGGCCTACTCCCTTTGAGGTGGTAGCCGACACCACAAGCCCTTCTTCAGCCAGCTTTAAGAGCTGGAGGCGGGCGCCCTCTCCTGTTATACCTAATGCGGCTGCCAGCGTAGCGGCCGATTGAGGCCCCTTCGTCTTCAGTAACTGCAGAAACTTGTCTGCCGTCGCTTTTGTGATGGGTCTATAATTTTCCAAGTTATTACTTGTTTTATTCTCAAATGTCGTAATTTTGTAGGAGTAAAAAAAATTTGTTGCCAGAACAACAGTTTAAAACAGAGGAATATTAAATGAACGTCTTGATCTTCAACGGCACAATGGACAGTAGCCCTCATACGACTGCCAATCAGTTAGCGCGCTACTTCGAAGAGCAGTTCCGCGAAAAGGGATTTTCTACGGAAGTGTTCAGTCCTGTTGACGGCCATATTCCGTTCTTTGCATATCCAAAGGGTGAGATGCCCGATTCCGTTAAAACCATGTGTGATGCCTTCTGTAAGGCCGATGTCCACGTATGGCTCACGCCGCTTTATCATGGCAGTATGACTGGCGTCATGAAAAATGCGCTGGACTGGCTGGAAATGACCAGCAAGCTCAGAAATCCGTATTTAACGGGAAAGGTTGTAGCTTTGGTGTGCTGGGGAGACGGATCCCAGGCCATGCAGGGTATAAATGCAATGGATTCGGTAGCGAAGGCCCTCCGGGCGTGGGTATTACCTTTTTCAGTACCCATCATGAAGGAGCATTTATATGACCAGGAAACAAAAACCTTCACTACGGCATATAAGAATAAGTTCGACAGAATGATCTCTTTGCTGGGGGATGCGCGGATCGGGGAAAAACTCCCTGCCGTAAATGTGAATGATAATCTATAGTTCAGAGATACCAGTTTCTAAGAATTAACGGAACATCAGACAATTATCTCACCATTTACATTGTCACAATATGGTGAAATCTGTATAAAAGGAAGCAATATGATAACAGTATCAGAAAAAGCAGGTGAATATATAAAAGACCTTATGGTCAAGGAGAACCATGCTCCCGGTACTTTTGTACGCGTAGGCGTGAAAGGTGGCGGTTGCTCAGGATTGGAATATGTGCTGAAATTTGAGAGTAGCGAGCATCAGGAAGGTGACCAGACCTTCGAAGATAAAGGTGTTAAAATTGTGGTGCAGATGAAAAGCCTCCTGTACCTGTATGGCACTGAGCTGGATTATTCCGATGGTCTCAACGGCAAGGGGCTTTATTTCAACAACCCGAACGCTACACGTACCTGTAGCTGTGGGGAGAGCTTCGCGGTATAATGAGCTATTATTACCAACAGGCTTCTGCATTACTTAATTAACTCGGAAAATGAGAAACAGCAACGAAATAATAGATGATATAGCCAACCGGGAATATGAGTTTGGCTTCACCACCGACATCGAGATGGAGATGGCGCCAGTGGGTCTGAATGAAGACACCATCCGCTTTATCTCTGCTAAAAAGGAAGAACCTGAATGGATGCTGGAATGGCGTCTGAAAGGTTTTCAGGCTTTCAAAAAGATGCAGTTCCCGAAATGGCAGCATTTCGAGATGCCGGAACTGGACCTCCAGAAGCTTTCTTACTATGCAGCTCCCAAGCAAAAGAAAAAGCTCAACAGCCTGGATGAAGTAGATCCGGAACTGCTGGCCACCTTCGAAAAGCTGGGCATTCCTATCAATGAACAGAAAGCACTGGCCGGCGTTGCTGTGGACGTTGTATTTGACAGCGTTTCCGTTGCCACTACTTTCAAGGAGAAATTAAACGAAATGGGTATCATCTTCTGCTCCTTTGGTGAAGCAGTAAGAAACCACCCTGACCTGGTTAAAAAATACCTGGGTACTGTCGTTCCTCACTCTGATAATATCTTTGCCGCCCTGAATGCTGCTGTATTCTCCGACGGCTCTTTTGTATACATTCCTAAAGGCGTACGCTGCCCAATGGAACTGAGCACCTACTTCCGTATAAACGCGGAAAATACGGGTCAGTTCGAGCGTACCCTGATCATCGCTGATGATGAATCCTACGTAAGCTACCTGGAAGGCTGTACCGCTCCAAGACGTGACGAAAACCAGCTGCACGCTGCAGTCGTGGAACTGATCGCCATGGAACGTGCAGAGATCAAGTACTCTACCGTACAGAACTGGTACCCTGGTGATAAAGACGGTAATGGCGGTATCTATAACTTCGTTACCAAACGTGGTATCTGTAAGGGTAAGAGCAGCAAGATCTCCTGGACACAGGTAGAAACCGGTTCTGCTATCACCTGGAAATATCCAAGTGTGATCCTGCAGGGCGACGATGCCGAAGGCGAATTCTATTCAGTAGCCGTTACCCGTAATAAGCAGATCGCTGATACCGGTACCAAGATCTACCACCTGGGCCGCAACACCCGCAGCCGTATCATCTCCAAAGGTATTTCCGCAGGAAACAGCGACAATACCTACCGTGGACTGGTACAGGTAGGACCACGCGCAGCAAATGCCCGTAACTTCACCCAGTGTGATTCCCTCCTGATCGGCGACCGTTGTGGTGCACACACCTTCCCGTACATCGAATCGAGGAACAGTACTGCTACCGTAGAACACGAAGCAACGACATCCAAGATCGGGGAAGACCAGATCTTCTATCTGAATCAGCGTGGTATAGAAACCGAAAAGGCAGTCGCCCTGATCGTAAATGGTTACGCCCAGGAAGTACTGAACCAGCTGCCAATGGAGTTTGCTGTAGAAGCACGCAAACTGCTTTCTATCACACTGGAAGGTAGCGTAGGATAATTAAACAATTTACAAAGCAAAAAACAACAGAGAAACATACAATCATGCTGACGATTAAAAATCTGCACGCAGAAGTAGACGGTAAAAAGATCCTGAAAGGCATCAACCTGGAAATCAGGAAAGGTGAAATGCACGCTATCATGGGCCCAAACGGCTCAGGAAAAAGCTCATTGTCTTCTGTGTTAGCGGGTCGTGAAAATTATACTGTGACAGAAGGCGAAGTGATCTTCGAAGGAAAGAACCTGCTGGATCTTTCTCCGGAAGACCGTGCCCGTGAAGGCCTCTTCCTGGCGTTCCAGTATCCGGTAGAAATTCCAGGTGTGTCTAACCTGCACTTCCTCAAGACTGCCTTAAATGAGATCAGGACTTACCATGGTCTGGCTCCGATGGAATCTAAAGAGTTCCTGAAGCTGACCAAAGAAAAACAGCAGCTGGTAGATTTTAACGCCAATCTGATGAACCGTTCTCTGAACGAAGGTTTCTCCGGTGGTGAGAAAAAAAGGAATGAAGTGTTCCAGCTGGCTATGCTCGATCCGAAATTAGCGATCCTGGATGAAACTGATTCCGGCCTGGATATCGACGCCCTCCGTATCGTTGCTGCGGGCGTGAACAAACTGCGCAATGCAGATAAGGCTTTTATGGTTATTACCCACTACCAGCGCCTGCTGGAATACATCGTGCCTGACTTCGTACACGTACTGTACAATGGTCAGATCGTCAAGACCGGTACCAAAGAACTGGCACTGGAACTGGAAGAAAAAGGCTACGACTGGCTGAAAGAAGAGGTACACCAGAAAGAATCTGTATAACGCAAAAAGAACCATGAGCGACAAATCATTTTACGACTTTATATCCAACGGGGTACCCGGTCCGGAGCAGAAAGTGGATGCCGATAACGCAATCATGCCTGCACGTAAGCTGGCCTTCGGCCGCTTCAAGGAACTTGGTCTGCCTTCTATCAAAACGGAAGAATGGCGCTATACTAACATACAGCGCTTTCTGAAAGATGCTTTTACCCTCGCACAGGAAGAACAGGGCGCGGTAACCGCTGAACAGTTAAAATCTGCCAGCATTCCGCAACTGGACAGCTACCGCGCTGTACTGGTGAACGGACGCCTCCAGGCTGATCTCTCTAACCTGCCTACCGGCGGTAAGATCACCGTTTCCAAACTGAGCGATGCTGCTGGTAATCCACAGCTGCAGGCATGGTTTGACAAACACCCGCACCTGCAGGCACAGCCTTTCGCTGCACTGAACGCGGCGCTGTTTGCTGATGGCCTGTTCATCGAAGCCGGCGTAAACGCTACCCTCGATAAACCTTTGCATATCATTCATGTATATACGGCTTCCGCAAACGCTTTCATTCAGCCACGCCACCTGGTAGTGCTGCATAAGAGCGCCACCCTTGAGATCATCGAAAGCGCTGTAGGTCTCACCGAGGCCATCGCTTTTGTGAACGGGGTGACCGAAGTGGTACTGGAAGAAAATGCAGAACTCTGGCACTATAACATCCAGAGCACCATCAAAAACAGCCGCCACATCTATCACACTTCTGCTACGCAGAAAGCTGACAGCCGCTATCATCATTTCAATTTTACACTGCCGTCTGCAGAACTGACCCGTAACAACCTCAGCGTAGCGCTGACCGGTAGTAATACGGAAACAAATCTGCACGGCCTCTACCTGGCTACAGGCTCCCAGCACGTTGATAACCACACTTTCGTGGATCACCTCGTGCCACACTGTAACAGTAATGAGCTGTACAAAGGCGTACTGCTGGACGATGCCAACGGTGTATTCACCGGTAAGATCCATGTACACCAGGATGCCCAGAAAACAAACGCTTTCCAGCAGAACAATAACCTGCTGATGAGCGAAAAGGCCAATATCAACTCTCAGCCACAGCTGGAAATATATGCAGACGATGTGAAGTGTAGTCACGGTTTCACCGTAGGACGCTTCAGCGAAGAGTCCCTCTTCTACCTGCGTTCCCGTGGTATCGGTGAAGAAGCGGCCAAGTCTCTGCTGGTAAATGCTTTCGCATTTGACATTACCGACCAGGTACACATACCGGCATTACAGGATTTCCTCGCAGAAAAGATCCGCCAGTATGTAGCCGGCGCTATCAATAACTAATTCGATCAGAAATTCCGATCTTTGCACGAGGTCATCCAGGTTTATCCCGGATGACCTCTGATGCTTCAGAGAAGAACGATAAATAACAGAGTATTATGCAACAGGTACCAGACATCACTGTTCCGGCTATAGACATAGAAAAGATCAGAAAGGACTTCCCGCTGTTACAGGAAAAAGTATACGGGCAACCTCTCGTATATCTTGATAATGCGGCAACTACCCAGAAACCGCAAATTGTACTGGATACACTGATAGAATACTACACCCGCATCAACAGTAACGTACACCGTGGTGTACACCACCTGAGCCAGGAGGCAACTGCTGCTTATGAAAATTCACGTAAGACCATTGCCACCTTCCTCAATGCCCGCAAACCGGAAGAGATCATCTTTACCAAAGGCACCACGGATGGTATCAACCTGATCGCTTACTCCTTTGGACGCGGTGAGATCAAGCCAGGCGATGTGGTACTGACAACCGCTATGGAACACCACTCCAACATTGTTCCCTGGCAGATGATGTGTGAAGACCGTGGCGCAGAACTCAGGATCATCCCAATGGATGAAAAGGGTGAACTGCTCATGGACCAGTTCAGTGCATTACTGACTGATAAAGTAAAGATCATCGCTGTTACCTACGTATCCAACTCCCTCGGCACTGTTAATCCTATACGCGACATTATTGCCCAGGCACATGCCCGCAACATTCCTGTATTGCTCGACGCAGCACAGGCTGTGCAGCATATGCCGGTGGATGTACAGGAGCTGGATGTAGACTTCCTCGTATTCTCCGGTCACAAGATCTATGGTCCTACCGGTTCCGGTGTGCTCTACGGTAAAGAAGAGTGGCTGGACCGCCTGCCTCCTTATCAGGGCGGTGGCGATATGATCAAAACCGTTACATTCGCCAAGACGATCTATAACGTACTGCCTTATAAATTTGAGGCGGGTACGCCTGATATCAGCGGCGCGATCGCGCTGGAAGCGGCGATCAAATACATACAACAGATCGGTGTTGAAAACATACATGCCTGGGAAGAACAACTCGTGGAATATGCCGTACAGCAGCTCAGCCAGATCGAAGGCCTGCGCTTTATCGGTAACCCGAAACACCGCTCCGGTGCGGTCTCTTTCCTGGTGTATGATATTCATCCGTATGATCTCGGTGAACTGCTGGATAAACAGGGTATCGCTATCCGTACCGGCCACCACTGTGCAGAACCGGTAATGGACTTCTTCTGTATACCCGGTACTGTGCGTGCTTCCTTTGCAGTATATACAACCTTTGAAGATATAGACAGATTAGTAGCCGGCATCAAAAGAGCCGTTACTATGTTAAGATAACAGGATTATGACCATCAAAGAAAAACAGGACGAGCTTATATCAGACTTCTCCTTTATGGAGAACTGGATGGATAAATACGAGCATATTATTCAACTGGGTAAGGAACTGCCGCTGATAGACGAACAATATAAAACGCCTGAGCATCTCATCAAAGGATGTCAGTCGCAGGTATGGCTGCACACAGAAATGAAAGATGGTTTGCTGCACTTCACGGCAGACAGTGACGCAGTGATCACCAAAGGACTGGTAAGTCTGATGATCACGGTATTTTCCGGCCATACACCTAAAGAGATCGCAACAGCAGAAATATACTTTATAGACGCCATCGGCTTGAGCAGTCACCTCTCTCCCACCCGCTCCAACGGACTACTGAGCATGCTCAAACAGATTAAGCTATACGCTATCGCCTATGAGGCAAAATCTCAATCACAAAAAAACGGCACAGAACTATGAGCGAAAATGAAATGACTTTACGCGACAGGATCGAAGAGGTGCTGCGCACAGTATTTGATCCGGAAATACCGGTGAATATCCTGGAGCTGGGCCTTGTATACGAAATCAGAATAGGTGAAAATAACCGCGTCGGTATCACCATGACGCTGACGGCGCCGGGTTGTCCTGTAGCTGGCGATATTATTCGTGAAGTAGATGAAAAGGTGAAAGACATTGAAGGCGTATCCGACGTAGATGTAACACTCACTTTCGATCCACCATGGAACAAAGACATGATGAGTGAAGAAGCGCGGCTGGAGCTGGGCTTCATGTAACGGATGCTGATAATAATAAAAAAGCGATGGCAGTGAAACTGCCATCGCTTTTTTATTATTATCAGCATCCGTTACATGATCAGGAATGTGGAATCAGGCATTGAACGGGCTGTGATTTGTGCAGGCTAACGACCCAATTACCTTCGCGGCTATATATGATTACTTATCAATGATTCTTTTTGGTAAAATATTTGTACTGAACCTTCCTGTGGATAAGATTGTTATAAGGTTCCAACCTGTTCCATACCTTTGTCGATCTTATTTATCTTATAAAACTCATTTATGTTAGAACAATTAACGCAATTGATCCAGCAGAGCGGTCTGCAATCTGTCATCAATAATCCGGAAGTACCTAATCAGTACAATGATGGCGTGATCGCTGAAGCACAGCATTCTATCCTTTCTACATTCAGTCAGCTGAAAGAGAACGGCGAAACTGACAAGGTAGAAGGCGCGCTGGAATCTGCTGATCATCCCGTTGCACAGAACATCCAGCAGAACTTTGCCGGTAATATCATGGAGAAGTTCGGTATCAATGGGGCTACTGCTGCAAGCATTGCTGCTGCATTGATCCCGGCTGTACTGGGTGCAATGAAAGGCGGTGGCCAGGGAACAGGCAATGGCTTCAATATCCAGGATATTCTGGCTTCTGTTACGAGTGGTAACCTGGGCGGCGCCTTGGGCGGCTTAGGTGGCGGTAACCTGCAAAGCACTATCAGCAACATCGGTGGTAAACTGGGTCTTGATAAAGACGGTGATGGCGATGTTGACCTGAATGATCTGACAAAGATGTTCAGATAATCACTCTTCCCCGAAAAATTTTTAACCATCCCCAATTGATAATTATGAAAAGTAAATTGAGCACTGCATTCCTTTGTCTGGCACTGGCTGTCATGGTAGCTTGTAAAAGCAAACCTTCTGATACACAGATACAGGCAAAAGTAACGGAACAACTCAGCTCCATGCCCGAGGTAACTGCTGACGTCAAAGAAGGTGTCGTTACTTTGGCGGGTAATGTACCTGATGAATCAGCAAGAGCTGCTGCTGAAAGCGCCGTGGCGGGTGTTGACGGTGTAAAAAGCATCACTAACAACATCATGGTCACTCCTCCTGCTCCACCTGCTGCTCCTGCACCTGATGCTGCGATGGTGAATCCGGAGGACCAGGCACTGCGTACAGGTGTTGCCGATATTACCAAAGACTTCCCTGGTGTTGATGTTAAAGTTGAAGCAGGGGTGATCACGGTAACGGGTGAACTGTCTGCTGCAAAATGGAAGACGCTGAAGAAAGCACTGGACGGTTTACATCCGAAGAAAGTGGATGCGTCTGGTCTGAAAGTGAAATAATCTGCTAAATTCAATGTTATGTCATTACAGGACAAATACAAAGAACTGATAGATACTGCCAGATCTTCCGGTACCAGCGATTTACAGATCGCTGAACAGGATGGTGTATTGCATATCAGGGGCGAAGCGCCTAACGGAAATGTAAAGGATACGCTGTGGAATATTTACGGGAAGATTGATCCTAATTTCCTTACAGGGGATGTGGTGATGGATATACAGGTGGCGACGGCCGTGGAGGGCGCGAAGCTTGAAGTGGTGACACAGTCGTCCAATCTGAATGTGCGGAAGGGTCCGGGAACGGATCAGCCGATTATTGGTAAGGCCGCGCATGCGGAGATCGTTACGCTGATCAGTAAACATAGTGATCAATGGTGGCTGATCAGGACGAATAGCGGAGATGAGGGATATGCGCATGCGCAATATCTCAAACCTGTGGAATAAGTCTTCCTGGTGGTCGTTATTTCTTTTGCCGGATGGGTTTTACCTGTCCGGCTTTTTTATGCTTTGTTGCCTTGTTGTTTACCTGGTGGTGTTTGATCGGGCGGGGTATGAGCATAGGAATTAAATGGTATGCTATAGGGCACACCGCAAGATCTGTTCAGTAATTAGTGTATCGGTTATTAATGAAGGAAATGTGGTTGTCTTCGTCTTAAGCCACGACTATGGTATGAGGACTGGCGATCAATAAAATATGGTCCTGGTTATTGCTACGGTTCTTGTGGTACCCTGGACTATGTTATGCTATGCTTATGTATAGTTGTCAGACATTATATTCCTCATTAATTCAAAACCGTTCCCATTTGAAGGTCTTTCACTTCGAGTTCTTCGGGGAGGAAGGTTTCCTGGAAAGTACGGTCGCCAACTTTGTAATTCACTACTACACTGAAGTCTTCCTGTCTGAGGAGGTTGACTTTGGTGCCGGGAATGATGAGGCCTCCATAGCGGCGTTCTACCGTCTTTTTGCTTTCTACGTTAATGCCCGGAGGGAGCGGATTTCCCTCAAATTTGACGATGAACTTAGTCAGACTGAATCGTCCGGCGATGGAGATATCTGTGACTGTTCTTGTCGTAGCGGCATTATTGTAGAATTTGAGCAGTACTTCCGCCTGTGCAATTGTATAGCCGGTCCTGATAAGGGAATATT
This sequence comes from Chitinophaga agri, assembly GCF_010093065.1. NCBI lineage: Bacteria > Pseudomonadati > Bacteroidota > Chitinophagia > Chitinophagales > Chitinophagaceae > Chitinophaga > Chitinophaga agri. The sequence goes on from NZ_CP048113.1 coordinate 1,800,921, forward strand.
GGGTATCATAGCCATACAGGATGAGGCGCTTTTGCTGCAGCCTGACATGGCCCCTTCTGAAGTAACGGCTGAAGTAAACGCCGAATATGCGTACTAATGAGGCCCCCAGGATCAATCCTGCAAGGCCCCATAATATGTTTTCGGTATCGCAATCCATGTTTTGTTTGTTTAGTGTTTGTGTTGAGTTTACTGAGTCTGTTTTTTATGTTTTGTCTTTTTTGTTTTGTCTTTGTCTTTGATATGGAAGTCTTTTGTACCGGATAGCATTTTATGCGTATACTATACTATAACGGTTATTTTGTTTCCTTTAGCATATAACCGTTAGACTGTTTGGTCAGCATATATTTGATCGTACGTTTGCCACCGGAAGGAATACCGTCAGGATCTGTTTCTCCATAGACAGGATATGAACGGACGATGCGTTGCTGTTGTACGTAAAATGAATCCCTGCCCCGGTATCCTTTCAGATCAGCGTTGTCGGCATCACCGGAAAAGATCCTTATAGCTTTGCCATTTACATAAGTGACGCCGTATACACTGCCTGTGCGTTCAGTGCCTTCGGAATAGGTGAACATGTATATTTCCGGGTTTTTATCGTTGTTCAGGTCCTCGATGGCGGTTGTCTGCAAACTGCCCTTGATATCGTGCAGGGTAGTACTATCGGCTTTCAGAGAGTCGATCTTTGTGTCTGTGTCTGCGATGGTAATAGACCTGCCTGCACCATCCCCTTTTACAACAATAGCATATTTATGGTCTTTAAAACGGAGTACTCTCGATACGGCTTCATTACCGCCCTTCCTTACATTTGACTCTTCCTCACCAGGCGCCGGCGCACTACCAGCATTTACAGTACCGCCGCTTGCATTCTCACTCGGATTGGCCGATGCGCTCTGTGTAGCTTCCTCTTGTAAATTACTGGAATCTGATGCGCCCTGGTCATTTTTTATGGGTGCGTTACAGGCCATACCACCAATCAGCAGAAAATAAATAATGGGTCTCATACAATCTTATTTAATTTTTATTAATCTGTCTTTATTTATAACGTCTCATAATGTGCACGTTATAAAAAATGAAACAAGGAACATGCCTGAACAAGAAGGCCCATCCATAGGATTTTGCCTATTTTGCGGTAAATGATGCTTTTACCCTATATCCTGGTGCCGTTAATGGCATCTCTCGTACTGTTTTTTATAGTAATGCATTACCTGGTATTTTTACCCGATGCACTGATACTACAATTTATTTTTAACTTTTCGTTTACAACGAAAAAACTCACAAGAGAAGAAGCTGAAGCTATTAACAAATAATAAATTTTTACCGTTCGTCAATTCCACATTTGGATTAAGCGGTCATCATTTTTATATTTGTGGTACCAACTAAGAGCGAACTTTATTCATGGATATCAAAAACAGGCATATCATGCGCAGATTTTTACTGTACATTCTGCTGATATGTGGCCTTGCGACAGGTCACACAGCTGTCGTGCAGGCGAAATCACCGTTGAAGGCTAAAAGCATCTGTTTTGAGCGGCTGTTTGACCATGAGACCATTCACCTCCGTTGTATAGATAGTGAAGACCTGGGCATAGAAGAACCGGAGGATATCAATGCGCCGTTTTTCTTTAAAGCGACCAAGGTCCCCCGCAAGAAAAGATTTTATCTCAATAGTACAACCCAACAATCCAGTTATACGACCCGTTTCTCACAACTGGAGCATAACCTGGTTTTCTATATACCTACACGGGAAAACAAGACAGGTGTGTATCAGCAGCAACATGCTTTTCTGCCTGCCTATTATAGTTTCCTGTCAAGGTATACGCCCTTCTGAATAGTTGACCTTTTCCCATCGTCACCCGTTTTTTACAAATAACATGCAGCTGTAAACAGCTGACAATCATTGTTTGCTTGTCGGCTGAAGCTGTATGTATCTGGTAATACGGACCGTCGAATGGCGGTCCTGAAAAACTATTCACTCCTATCATGCATACTTCTAAGACTATATATATACTGGCCATCAGTGCGGCCCTGGGTGGTTGTATCACCCGCGCGGAGAACGTAAACAATGAGAACGAATTAAATACCTACCCGGTCCTGCAACTGTCACTCTGTGATACCGTTCTTCACAAAAATTACGTTGCCGATATTCAGGCGGTACGTAATGTAGAAATACGTGCCCGTGTGAATGGCTTCCTGAATAAGATCTATGTGGATGAGGGACAGAAAGTCCAAAAGGGACAACTCCTCTTCTCCCTGAATGATGAAGAATACCGCTCTGAGCTGGCAAAAGCCAAAGCAGCGCTTAGCAGTGCTGTCGCTGAAGCCAAAGGCGCACAGCTGGAACTAGACCGCGTGACCCTCCTCGTGAACAAGAAAGTCATCGCGAAAAGTGAGCTGGAAGTTGCCAAAGCCAAGCTCGCAGCTGTAGAGGCGCGTATTGAAGAAGCACGCTCCGCTGAGACGAACGCCTCCACCAGACTGTCCTATACAATTATCCGGGCTCCATTTGATGGTTATATTGACAGGATACCTTCCAAGACCGGTAGCCTGATCGGGGAAGGCGACCTGCTGACCTCCGTTTCAGATATCAAGGAAGTATATGCGTATTTCAATGTTTCTGAAACAGAATATCTCCAGCACCGCCGATCTAATGGCGCTAATACACAGGCGGCCGTAAAACTGATCCTGGCAGATGGCACTGACTATCCTTACACGGGTAATGTAGAAACGATCGAAAGCGAATTTGAAGAAACCACCGGTTCCATCGCTTTCAGGGCTAAGTTCCCTAACCCGCAATCGTTGCTGAAACACGGCGCCAGCGGTAAAGTAATGTTGAGCAATGAAATGAGCAATGCTATGCTCCTGCCACAGAAAGCCGTGTTTGAAATGCAGGATAAAAACTATGTATTCGTTCTGGACAAGTCGAATCAGGTAAAAATGAAAAACTTCGTACCAGGCCCCCGCCTGGCGAATTGTTACATCGTGCAGTCCGGCCTTAGTGAAGGAGAAAAAGTAGTATACGAAGGCGTCCGCAATCTGCGGGATGGCATGAAGATCAATCCTGCTGCTATTACACTGGACAGCATTAAAGCGCTGTAAGCACTCTTCTCTGTGGCAGGTACTCCCCTGAAAGGGAATACTATGCATCTGACTGAAGGTATGTCTGCCAGGACATGCTTTACAGAAGTTCATTTGCATGAACGCCTGCCACATCCCGCTGCTGCTTCATCAGTGCCTTTAACTTATGCCGGCTCTTCAGTCAGGTGTTCATTTTTCATTCTTATTTCTCAGTTTTATGTTTGATACTTTTATAAAACGACCGGTATTATCTCTTGTGATCTCCCTGATCATTGTGCTGCTTGGATTGCTGGCGTTATTTACCTTACCCGTTACACAATTTCCCGACATCGTTCCGCCCTCTGTAACGGTGACAGCAAAATACACAGGGGCTAATGCTGAAGTATGTGCGAAAGCAGTGGCTACACCACTGGAAAGAGCGATCAATGGTGTGCCTGGTATGACCTACATGTCTTCCGTTTCCAGTAATAATGGTATCACCCTCATACAGGTATTCTTCAACGTGGGCACGGATCCTGACCAGGCAGCCGTAAACGTGCAGAACCGTGTGGCTACTATCATCGATGAGTTACCTGAAGAGGTTATTAAAGCGGGTGTAACCACGGAAAAAGAAGTGAACAGTATGCTGCTTTACCTCAACGTTATGAGTGAGGACAGTACGCTCAATGAACAGTTCATTTACAACTTTGCCGATATCAACGTGCTGCAGGAGCTGAAAAGGATTGACGGAGTAGGCTTTGCAGAGATCATGGGTGCGAAGGAATATGCGATGCGCGTATGGCTTAAGCCTGACCGTATGCTGGCGTACAGCTTATCGGCCGATGAGGTGATCAACGGCATCCGTAAACAGAATATTGAGGCAGCACCTGGTAAAACAGGAGAAAGCGCGGATAACGATCCACAGGTACTACAATATGTATTACGCTATACCGGTAAATTCTTTGACCCCGTACAATATGAAAATATTATCCTGAGAGCGAACGCTGACGGTTCTGTGCTGAAACTGAAAGATGTGGCAGACGTGACCTTCGGAGCACTCAGCTACGGCATGGTGTCCAAAACAGATGGTAAACCGTCCGCTTCCATCATGCTGAAACAGCGGCCGGGTTCCAATGCACAGGAAGTAATTGCCAATGTGAAGAAACGTATGGCGGAGCTGCAGGCGACCTCCTTCCCTCCTGGTATGAGCTACAACTTCAACTATGACGTATCCAGGTTCCTGGATGCCTCTATTCATGAAGTATTGAGGACACTGGTAGAAGCCTTCATCCTTGTATTTATCGTGGTATATCTCTTCCTGCAGGATTTCCGCTCCACCCTGATCCCGGCGCTGGCCGTGCCTGTCGCCCTGATTGGGACATTGTGTTTCATGCAGATGCTGGGATTCTCTATTAACCTGTTAACGTTGTTTGCATTGGTACTGGCGATTGGTATAGTCGTCGATAACGCGATCGTCGTCGTGGAAGCGGTGCACGTGAAAATGCAGGAGACCCATCTGCCTGCACTGGAAGCGACAATGGCCGCTATGAGAGAGATCAGTGGTGCACTCGTCGCCATCACGCTGGTAATGTCCGCTGTATTTGTACCGGTAGCATTCCTGTCTGGCCCCGTAGGTGTATTCTACCGTCAGTTCTCTCTCACACTGGCCATAGCGATCGTGATATCGGGTATCAATGCGGTAACACTTACACCTGCGCTGTGTGCGATCATGCTCCGTCATAATCATAGTGAACCGGGTAAAAAGAAGAATATGTTACAGCGTTTCTTCGACAAATTCAACTTCGGATATAATAAAACAGAGCGTGGCTATTCCAGGCTGGTAGGCTATATCGCTGGTCGTAAAATGGTCACGTTCGTCCTGTTGCTTGTATTCTTTGTAGCAACCTGGGGTGCGAGTGCCATACTGCCAGGCGGATTTATTCCTTCGGAAGATCAGGGTATGATCTATGTGAACGTGACCACCCCTGCTGGTGCTACAGTAGCCCGTACGGAAGCTGTACTTGACCAGGTACAACAGGTGGCAGCCCGCTTACCGGAAGGAGAATCGGTGTCCACGCTGGCTGGTTTCAGCCTTGTGAATGATGTGGCGGGAGCATCCTATGGAATGGGTATGATCAACCTCAAGCCATGGGAAGAGCGTAAACGTTCTGTGAAAGAGATCATTGCAGCACTGGAAAAAGATACCAGGAATATCGCAGATGCAAGTATAGAATTCTTCCCACCTCCTACCGTACCTGGTTTTGGTAACTCCAGTGGGTTTGAATTGCGTGTGCTTGACCGTACGGGTAGTGGTGATCTCAGACAAACTTCCGATGTCACGAACAACTTCATCGCCGAACTGAAAAAGCGTCCTGAAATTGGTAGTGCGTTCACCAGCTTTGATCCTGACTTCCCTCAATATATGATCCATGTGGACCAGGCAATGGCGGCTAAGAAAGGCGTCAGCATTGAAAATGCTATGTCTACCCTGCAGACCCTCCTGGGTAGTTTCTATGCTTCCAACTTCATCCGTTTCGGACAGATGTATAAAGTAATGGTACAGGCATCTCCACGCTATCGTACCAAACCGGAAGATGTGATGCATCTGTATGTGAAAAATGATGCCGGCGAGATGGTACCGTTCTCCAACTTCATTAAGATGGAACGAGTTTACGGTCCTGAGCAGCTCACGCGTTACAATATGTACACAGCTGCGATGATCAATGGTGATGCCGCTCCGGGTTACAGTAGTGGCGATGCGATCAAGGCGATTGATGAAGTAGCTGCAAAATCATTACCCCGCGGTTATGCGTTTGAATGGAGTGGTATGACGCGAGAACAGATATTATCCGGCAATCAGGCGGTGTATGTATTTGCACTGTGTCTGTTGTTCGTATACCTGCTCCTTGCTGCGCAATATGAAAGCTTCCTGCTACCACTGCCGGTGATCCTTTCATTACCAGCAGGTATATTCGGGGCATTCATGACGTTGAAACTCGCCGGACTGGAAAACAATATTTATGCGCAGGTAGCGCTGGTCATGCTGATTGGTTTGCTGGGTAAGAACGCCATCCTGATCGTGGAATTTGCGATCCTGCGAACCAAACAGGGACGCTCTGTATTAGAAGCGGCCAAAGAAGGTGCAGTGTCCCGTCTGCGTCCTATCCTGATGACATCATTCGCGTTCATTGCCGGTCTGATACCACTATGTATTGCAGATGGTGCAGGTGCCATGGGTAACCGTTCCATTGGTACAGCAGCAGCCGGTGGTATGCTTATAGGAACCGTGTTCGGTGTACTGATCATTCCGGGTCTCTATGTATTGTTCGCTTCTATTGGCAAGAAAAAATCTGCTAGTCAGTCACCAAAGCATGTAGCCGGCGCGATGACAGTCCTGCTGATAGCGGGTACGCTGACTGCCGGCCTGTCCGGTTGTTACACACCAGCGAAGGTGACCTTCCCGGAGAGCCCGGAGACACCTGCTGCGTTTAACAATCCGGTACTGGATAGTAACAATGTAACCACTAATACCGATAGTGCCGTCACCACGATCGACAGCACTTCCATCGCTGACCTGTCTTACAGGCAGTTCTTTACTGATCCGCTGTTACAACAGCTGCTCGACACGGCACTGCGTAACAATACCGATATGCTTGTGGCCACCCAGCGAATGGAAACAGCACGTGCACAAGTGATGGGTGCCCGGGGTGCATGGCAACCGGAAGTGAATGCGGTGGTAAGTGCCGGTGTTGACCGTTGGGGAGATTATACATTGAACGGTGTGGGTAACTACGATACAAACCTCTCTCCTAACATTGACGATAAACAAAGAATACCAGGACCTACACCTGATTACTTCATCGGTTTGCGTAGCTCGTGGGAAATAGATCTGTGGGGGAAGATGCGCAGCCGCAAGAAAGCCGCCTGGATGCGATTTATGTCCAGTGCACAGGGCCGGCGGCTGGTAACGACACAGCTGGTCTCCCAGATAGCAGGTATGTATTATCAGCTGATGGTGCTGGATTATGAGCAGCAGGTGATACAGCGGAATATAGTCCTGCAGGAGAGGGCCCTGGCGACTGTACAGATACAACAGGAAGCCGGCCGTGCCACCTTGCTGGCCGTACAGCAGTTCAATGCACAGTTGCTCAACACCCAGAGTATGGCACTGTCATTGAAACAGCAAACGCTGGAACTGGAGAATCAGTTGAACGCTCTGCTGGGACGTTTCCCGCAAGTCATTAAAAGGGACTCTTCCCTGCTGACGACTCCATTGCCCCCGTTTGCCAAAACGGGTGTGCCTACCAGTATGCTGGCACGCAGACCGGACATCCAGCAGGCATCCCTGGAACTGGAGGCAGCGAAAGCAGATATAAAGGCAGCCCGAGCGGCCTTCCTTCCCTCCTTTACCCTCACCCCTTATGTGGGCCTCAATTCCTTTAATGCCGGTTTACTGTTCAATGCACCGGCTTCTGTAGCATACGGCTTACTGGGTGGTATTTCGGCTCCGCTGCTGAACAAGCAACAGCTGCGTTCACAATATAACGTCACTACGGCTCAGGGTATGACCGCCTTCTATCAATACAGACAAAGTGTGATCAACGGCTATCAGGAAGTTATTACGGCGTTAGGAAAAATAAAGAACGGGCAGGAAGCCTTCCAGCTTAAAGCGGCAGAAGTGCAGATGCTGAAAGATGGTGTTTCCACAGCTAATGACCTTTACGCTACAGGGTACGCCAATTACCTGGAGGTGATCACTGCCCAAAAAAGTGTGCTTGAGGCAGAACTTGCCCTGGCAGGCAGTAAAAAAGATCTGCTGCTCGGCACTATTACCCTCTACAGGGCCTTAGGAGGGGGAAAGCAGTAAAGATCAGGTTTTTATACAATAAATGCCGCTATGCGGAGGAGTGAAAAAACGAAGTGCAATAATAGCTATTCGTACATTCACACCTCCGCATTTTTCTTTATTAAACCCGGGCGGAACGATTTTTGAGGTATGGATATAGCCAGTTATATTAAATATAGAATGATATTAATTGTAGATGATAAGCCGGAAAATATCCTATCTCTCAGAAAAGTCTTAGAACTACATGATTTTGAAGTTGATACGGCATATTCCGGTGAAGAAGCATTGAAGAAGATCCTTCGCAATAACTATGCGCTCATCATCCTTGATGTGCAGATGCCTAGTATGGACGGTTTTGAAGTGGCAGAAACAATTTCGGGGTACAGCAAAGCGAAGGACGTTCCTATACTATTTTTGTCCGCAGTCAATAAAGACAAAAAATTCATAGCCAAAGGATACGCTTCCGGAGGGCTGGACTACATCACAAAACCTGTCGATCCGGACATTCTGCTGATGAAGGTGAAGACCTTCATCAGGTTATATGAGCAAAACCGGCAGTTGCAGGTGATGCATGCCTCCCTTCAGCAGGAAGTGGAGGTGCGTAAACGTGCCCAGGCAGCCCTGAATGCCAAGGTGCAGGAACAACATTCTATTCTCGAATCATTACCCCAGGTGGCGTTTACGGCGAGGGCTGATGGTGCCGTGGAATATGCCAACCGTTACTGGTTCCATTATTCGCCCTCACTGGGTCAGTTCCCTGTTACCTATAATCAGGAACGGGAAGCAATGTCCGTATGGGAGCAAGCGATTAAAGCAGGTCTTCCACTGGAACAGGAGGTTTATCTCCATCACCGGCTGCATAATCATTACCGCTGTCACCTGCTCAGGGCAATTCCCCTGGAAGAGGACGGACATATTGTCAAATGGGTAGGTACATTCACGGATATTGCCCATCAGAAACAGGCAAACGAAATACTGGAGCAACGGGTGATCGAACGTACCCATGAATTGCAGGAAATGAATGAGGCACTGGAAGCCAGTAACCACGAGCTACAGCAGTTTGCCTCGGTCGCCTCTCATGACCTGAAAGAGCCTTTACGTAAGATCCAGCTGTTCGGCACTATACTTCGTGACCGGCATATTGGTGGTAATCCGGATGCGATGCAGTATATGGAACGTATTGTCAGCTCGTCTGAACGGATGACACGCCTCATCAATGATCTGCTACGATATTCCAGACTATCTGCGGACGTGTCTTTCGAACCGGTAGACATCAATGCTATTATCCGGGAGATATTAGCTGACCTTGAACTATCTGTCAAAGATGCCTGTGCAGAGATCACCACTAATGAATTTCCGCAGCTCGAGGCCATTCCCGGCCAGATCAGACAAGCCTTACAGAATATTATCAGCAATGCGCTGAAATTCAGTCGTCCGGGTGTCGCACCGTGTATCCATATCCATGCAGACCGGGTGAAGTCCAGGGAATTTGATGGCGAGAGTCATCCGGAAGGCAATTACTGCCGCATTACTATTAGTGATAATGGCATAGGGTTCAATGAAATGTACCTGCCCAAGATCTTTACGCTGTTTCAGCGACTACACAGTCATGAGGTATATGAGGGTACGGGTATTGGACTTGCTATTGCGAAAAAGGTAGTAGAAAGACATCAGGGGATTATAGGGGCGAGCAGTAAGGAAAATGAAGGCGCTAAATTTATCATCATATTACCGCTGGAGCAGAAACAGGTAACTAGCGAAATTGTCAACTAAGCCCCTTTACAAAACGGATCATTTCCTGTATTGTTAATACTTTATTTACAGCTGCTGTGTTCATGGCATGTCTGGGCATGAAAGCCACTTCCGCTTCTGCGGGGTCCTGTACCGCTGTAAATCCACCCAGTTCCCGGACAGTCTGCAGTCCTTCTGCTCCATCCACGTTAGCACCTGACAACAGGATACAATATAGCCGTTCTCTGAATACTTCTGCGGCTGACATGAACGTTACATCAATACTGGGACGACTGTAGTGCACCTTTTCAGAGGCGTCCAGCGTCAGCGACCCATCGGGCTCAATTAACAGGTGATAGTCCGCAGGCGCCACGTAAATACGCCCTGCCATCAACACGTCCTTCTCCTCCGCATCCTTTACGGGCAATAGTGTTTTGGCTGACAGCAATTCGGTCAGCAATGTATCATGATCATTTTTACGGTGTAGGACGATGATCATCGCCAGTGGCCATGCCGGGGCAAGTGCAGGCAGCAGCTGCATCAGTACGTCCAGACTGCCAGCAGAGCCTCCGATCACAAGGAGTTTGGGAAGGGGTGTTATGTTGAGATTTTTCTCCAGATCTTTTCTTTATTAGCAAAGGGTTTAAATAATGGGGCGACGGTAGTGAACCTAAGCGTTTCTTTGGCGCCTAATGCCAGGAAACCCAGTTGTTCAAGGCTGTCACTGAACAGGTGCAGGACTTTATCCTGCAGGTCTTTATTGAAATAGATCAGCACATTCCTGCAGATGATCAGCTGAAACTCGTTAAAGGAGTGGTCTGTCACCAGGTTATGTGCGGCAAAGATGACCTTTTCCCGTAATCGCTCTGAGAACTTCGCATATTCATAATTGGCAGCATAATAACCTGAAAATTCCTGTGTACCACCAGCCGCCAGGTAATTCTGCGAATATTGTTGCATGTGCTGCAACGGGAAGATACCTTTACGGGCCTTTTCCAGCACACTCTCATTAATATCAGTCGCATAGATCACAGACTTGTGCAGCAGGTTCAGTTCATCCAGCAGAATAGCCATTGAGTAGACCTCTTCTCCGGTAGAACAACCGGCATGCCATATTCTGATCAGCGGATAGGTAGCCAGTACTGGCAAGACCTGCTTACGGAGCACCTGAAAGAAATGAGGGTCTCTGAACATTTCGGTTACATTGACCGTGATCTGTTCCATGAGATGAATGAGATAGTCGGGATCAGTCTTCACCTTATACCGGAATTCAGCAAAACTGGGGAACCTGTCGGCAGTATATACACGTTGCAACCTGCGTTTCACAGAGGCGAACGAATAGTCAGTGAAGTCATATCCATACTGTTCGAGCAGGTCATTTAACAATACTAAAACATCTTCATCCTTCAAATGGCGCAGGCTATCCATCATTGCGTAGTCATTCTGTTTTGCCGCCGTAAGTTCGCAAAGTTTTCTGGCATTTCAATAATCATATAGGATTGTCATCTCATATTTAATAATAAATTAAGGCGTATAGGCATTGAGTACACGACACTTAAATCCAACTTTAATAGTACGTCGTACATAGGATATAAGCACTATCTTCGAAGACCGTATTGTCATAGTGAATCTTTAGAGTTTTATTCCGTACCGTATTAACGCCAACTTATGCCAATTAACTTTACAAAAGGCTGTATTGTCGCGGCCTTAATCCTGACAGGGGTCTCTGTCAGTGCCTTCCGTACAACAGAAGATAAAGGAAAAATGCGCCTGCGCGGCATTACGACAGCCACAGACAGGACTGTTATTTCCTACAATGAAGATAAAAGTGTGGCTGAACTGCTCACAACCTATAAGACAGACGAAGGCAGTTATACTACGACACGCATTCCTGTTTATAAGAACGGGCGGCTGATAAGGACATATATAACTGATGATGAAGCGTCGCACGCGCCTACCCTTTTTGCTGCATATGAGTATTCGCCAAAGGGAAACATCAGGAGGATCGTATACTATCTGAGTGGAGAAGTACACGGATATGATTCACTTGCATACAATAACGAAGGCAGGATCAGCGCCCGTTATTCCTTTGGAGATAGTCCGGATGGAATAGCATTTGAGAATAACAGTTGCCAGTACTATACATGGGACAATAGAGGCAATATCCTAACCATCGAGAACATGGGACGAGTAAACAGAAAACTACCTTTTACACTGAGTTCAACAACTTCCTATTCATACGATAATCATCCCAACGCCCAGCAGAGTATCCCTTCACTGGCTTACCTGGTAGACATCGCAGCAGTAAATCTTTCCGCGAATAACATCATCACAGAAACGATCACACCGGCTACCGGAGGCAATAGTATCATCAACCATTATGCCTATGCGTATAATGAAGCAGCGTATCCTACACAGATCACCACAAGATATGCAGCAGGCGATGAAACGGTTGTAACGGACCTGGAATGGACATGGTAACCATCAACAGCAATAAAGGAACACCCGGCGGGCGATAGCCTGCCGGGTGCTCTCATTTTCAAATCCTTGTATAAACGGCCTGTAACTACTGTGGATACAGGATCTGCGTTGCCAGAATATCACCCGCGGTGAATCCATTCCATGGCAATACAAAAGAGTTCATTACAGAGTTGGCATCAACACTAGGCGTACCAGTGATAAACACACCTGAATTCTGGTTAGTGTGCAGGAAGCCAATGGTGTGGCCCAGTTCGTGTGTGATGGCGAACAGTTTCTGACTAGCGGCCAGGCTGTTGTAATTGCTGTTGATTTCAACACTTACACCCGGACGTCTGGTAGATGTAGGCAGGTAAGCACGGGCGATCCAGTTGGCAGATTCAAAGCCCATGAAAACCCTGGTGTCAGAGTTGGCCTGTGAGGTCACGATTGACATCCCTAATCTGGTACCATTAACAGCATTCCAGTTGTTGACAGCACCCTGAATAGCCGTTCTCCATGCAGTAGGTACTGCAGGATCGATGTACAGTCTGACGTTGGAATTGTAGGTATTGCTGATAGTGTAGGTACCTCTCCAGTGTTCTGTGTTGGGAGTACCATCAGCTTTGATTTCATCAGCGGCACGTTTTGCCAGTTCGGATTTTGTGATGAGTAAATCACCATCGATAACGTAAGTGTCTCCTTTGAGCTGGATGTTCTCTTTCTTGAAACCTAATCTTTCAAGGTAACCTATCAGGTTGTCGGCTTCAGGCTGAACTTCCGTAGCTGCCTTCTCTTTGCTACAGGCAAACAGGAACATAGACAATGCGATTAACAGAAAAGAAAATTGACGCACATAGATTGACTGGGTTTTCTTTCTCATACTAAAGTGGTTTTTATTTGAGGGTAAAAAAAGAGCTCACTGACAGATAGATTGAATTTACAATAAAAAAAGTATGAAAAAACAAATTATTACTATCACTGCTAAACGTAAACTAATAAGAACGCATCTGCTAAAAACAAGACAGGGCAAGCCTTTCAGACTTGCCCTGCTGCATATATATTGCACTAATACAGGTCCTTAATTAGCACCCTGTTGCTCTTTTATAAATGCATTTATTTTTTTCCCGCTACCGGCTACCCATACAATATCGCCTTCCAGCAGGTGCATTCCTGACTCAGGATTGAGTATCCTTCTCCCCTGTCTTTCCACGCCCAGTACGATTCCACGGGTGCGTTCACGTATACCGAGTTCACGTATAGTCTTGTTGGATAAACGTGATTTTCTGCCAATAAGGAATTGCCTCAAAGCGATCGGATCCGTATCCTGCGGCTGCGAGTCAGCATCTACAGACAATGGCTCGAGAAAACTGTTGAATTTTTCCAGTTGTTCATCGGTACCAATTCCCGTGATAACATCACCAGGAAACAGTCTTTCATATTTATCCGGTGCATAGATCTTCTGTCCGCTTCTGTTGATTAACGCAATGTTCACTCCGAAGTTTTCGCGTAAAGCTAATTCGAGTAAAGTTTTGCCTGCCACTGGCGACAGGGGATGAATCTCTGCGACGGCCAGGTGAGCATCCCAGGGAGCCAGTACATACTTATTGATATTACCCACTTTCGCTTCACGTGCATTGAAATTGGAAAAGAACCGTTCTTCGATCGTATTGTAGAATGTCTGTACCTTATGTCTTAGCACGAATACCAGTGCTATAATACCGGCTGTTACCAGTAATGCGATGGAATACGAGAAGAACCTGTCCATAAAGAAGCCGATCAGGAAGACGGCCAGCACGATTCTGGACAAACGCACCAGTAATAACGGTCCGCGGTACTTCTTCTGTTCCCATATACTGGCAGATGCCTTGCTGCTGATATTACGGAATGCCAGCGCCCACAGGAAAGGCATCAGCAGTGCAAGTGTAATAATGGCGCTGACCACACGGCCCCAGTTATATCCGTTGATCTTAATGTTCACCAGTGGCACCAGATAGTAATATGACAATAAGGTGATAGCGAGTATCACGACCGCATAGATGGTCATATTGACAAAATAATTACGCAGCAATTGTTTCCAGTCGCTTACTACAGAGATGGTTTGTGCCGCTGCACTATAACGGTTCAGAGAGGTCTTCCAGCGATGTGGTAACAAAGCGGCGATCTTCTCATAAAAGGGGGCAGACAGGCGTATCATGTAAGGCGTGGTGAATGTTGTCACAGCCGATACCGCAACTGCTACCGGATAGAGGAAGTCGCTCGTTACTTTTAAGGATAATCCCAGCTGCGCAATGATAAAAGAAAACTCCCCTATCTGGGCCAGACTCATACCGGCCTGCACAGAAGTCTTTAACGGCTGCCCGGAAAGCAATGCACCTATACAGGTACTGATGGTTTTGCCAGCTAAAGTCACCAATGTAATGATGGCCACCGGAACCGCATATTTCACCAGCATAGCAGGATCGATCAACATGCCTACTGAGATGAAGAAAACGGCACCAAAGAGCTCTTTTACCGGTTTAATGAGGTGTTCGATCTTTTCTGCCTGTGTAGTCTCCGCCAAAATGGAACCCATGATAAAAGCACCGAGTGCGGGAGAGAATCCGGCCTGTGTAGCCAGTACCACCATCAGCAGACAAAGACCTATGGCAGTGACCAGCAGGGTTTCTTCATTCATCAGCTTTTTGGTCTTACGAAGCAGTGTGGGAATGAAGAAGATACCTGTTACAAACCAGGCAATCAGAAAGAAGACAAGTTTGATGACAGAGTTGAGCATTTCTCCGCCGGCAAACTGCTGACTGACAGCGAGTGTAGACAATAATACGAGCAGTACGATCGCTACCAGGTCTTCCACGACCAGTATACCGAATACCAATCCGGCAAATTGCTGGCCTTTAATACCCAGTTCTTCAAAAGCGCGTATGATGATAGTTGTTGAAGAAATAGAGAGGATGCCTCCGAGGAAGATGCTGTCCATACTGGACCATCCCATTAGTTGTCCGACGAAGTACCCCAGCGACAACATAAACACCACTTCTACAATGGCGGTAATGGAAGAGGAGCCTCCGACCTTGATCAGTTTTTTAAAACTAAATTCCAGTCCGAGACTAAAAAGGAGAAATATTACACCGATCTCTGACCAAATCTTGATGTTTTCTTCATCAGATACGGTCGGTACCAGGGATACATGTTGTCCTACCAGGAGTCCGGCCACAATATATCCAAGCACTAGCGGCTGCTTCAGTTTTTTGAAGATCAGTGTAGTGATAGCAGCCGCAATTAAGATCAAAGCCAGGTCGGCAATCAAAGGTGGTAGATGTATCATTTCGCTATGTCCGGTTTAGTGAGTTGCGTATAGTTGAATAACGCCAAAGCCCCTGCAGATGTTAAAAACAGGCAGGCGGAATGGCAAAAGATCAGATCCGTCAATTACTTCACCAGAAAATATGCTTGGGGTAGATCAGCGACCGGATGATCGCGTGAACGTCGGACAACAGGCGGGCTGCCTGCACTTTACAGGTAAATATCATCAGCCGTGAAAGGAACAATTCCTTCCCGGTCCCTGTGCCTTCACGGGTATCTGTTTTAACGGAAACGATAAATGAGTGCCGGGTAGCAGTACATACTACATCAGGCAGTTGGGAGTTCCTGTTATGTTGCAGATGATGGTCACACGACAGTACTTTCAGATATGGCTTCAGATATGGGTGGGCAGACGCTTCTTCAATACCGTCTTTACGGCATTCTGTCATTGCTGCGTTGACGCTTAGTCCGCAGCAGAACAGTATGATGGAAAGACACAGATAGAAGAGATTCCGCATGCGGACAAAGATATTGTTTTATCCTTATCCCCGTACTTTATCAAGCAGATCGCTGAGTACAGCAGCTTCATCTTCTGTAATCCTGTCTGCCAGGTCCTCATAAAAGGTATCCATCAGTACATCCAGGTCGGACAGCAACTTGAGGCCCTGGGGTGTGATGCTGATATCCATTTTACGCCTGTTGTGCGGACATAGGCGGCGCTGTACATATTCCAGTTTTTCCAGCTTATCCAGCAGACGAGTCACATCACTGGCTTTATCGAGCATGACATCTTTGATGTCACCGGCTGATACAGGCTCCGGATGGCGTCCTTTGATGATCCGCAGGGCGTTATAGTGCTGCGGTAACAGTCCGTGTTCTTTCAGGTTCGCTCCAAGGGCGTCACGCAGCCAGTTACCCGTATACAACAGGTTCACTACGATCTTGTGATAATCGTCCTTGAACTTGCGTTGATTAATAGCTTGCTCAATCTTCATAACCCAAAGATAATAAATATGCGTGTTGCAACATATTTGCTTTAATGTATTCTTTTAACAGTCTGTGAATATTTTAAATAAGCGGATTACTATATTTGTATGCCACCATTAACAAAGGACAGGTCTACGACAGGGTCAGGTGCATCTTCCGCGTTCAAACAAGTTTTATTTCCAGCTTCTCACCAGGTGACGTTCCCAAAAGAATTACTTGTTCAAACAAGTTTTTTTTGGACGCTTTGCAATACTGGCAAGAGAAAGGAAAGATCAAACGATTACAAAGATGTTAATTTTTGGTTAACGGAAGGTATTTTCTAACGTTAACCAGATAAAATATACCCTTTACCAAAATACGGTTGGAGGCTGGCTTGTCTCCAGTATCTTTGGTTCAGGTTTTTCATAGGATATGGTTAAAAAATTTAGGGCGGTATTCTTACCGCCCTTTTCCTTTTCCAGACGTTTCACACACTCCTTTCTTTTTATACATTATATTTAGTCCGCCTAAAACGTTACTATCAGGATGACATATGCACTTATTACAGGGGCCAGTAAAGGTATTGGTCTGTCGATGGCTCACAATCTTGCTTCGAGGAAATACAATCTGTTGCTGATCGCACGTTCGGAGCAGGAACTGGCTGCTGCTGCCGCAACACTCAGCGCTCAATACCAGGTAAAGGTAGCCTGGCTGGCGATAGACCTTTCCCGCCCGGATAGCTCACTCCAGGTAGCGGAGTGGTGCAAGGCAGAACAGTATCCCATTTCTATCCTGATCAATAATGCCGGCTATGCCGTATGGGGTAATTTTGAGGACCGTTCACTGGAAGACCATCAGCAAATGATACGGGTCAATGCGGAAACACCAGTAGCACTGTGTCACCACCTGTTACCGATACTCCGCCAGCAGCCACAGTCCTACATTCTGAACGTATCCAGTACTGCCGCCTATCAGGCGGTATCGACACTCACGCTCTATGCAGCATCCAAATCATTCATGCTGTTGTTCTCCCGGGGTTTAAGGCAGGAACTGAAAGACACCAATGTAGCTGTTTGCTGTCTTTGTCCCGGTCCTGTAAAAACAAACTTCATTGACCGTGCGGGCATGCAGGCCATTAAAGAAACAGCTGACAAATACGGTATGACACCCGACGAGGTAGCAGCGGCGGCTATCAAAGGCATGTTCAGGAAAAAAGCAGAGATGATACCGGGTTTTACGAACGTACTGACAGCATTTCTGACCCGGATAGTACCCAAAGGCCTGGTAGAGAATATTGCCGCGAACCTTTACAAACAGTAACTATTACTTATAATAGGTGACTGACTACTATCATTCCTTTCCCAAAAATATAAAGACGAACCTTACTAAAAGATTCGTCTTACCGTATAAAAAAAGTAATAACTCATGGATTATTTGAGAATGACCCCTGCCAGCCGCTGATAGAGCAAGGTAGGACTATTTTCATTTTTCGGCTCATATTTACCGGCAATGATAGGCACATATATTACCCGCCTGCGGCTCTGCTCTCCCACTACACCAGACTTCGCCACGCGATGCCATAAACGGCCATCATGTACAGTAAGATCGCCGGCATTAGGAGTAATGGCCAGTTCATGTTTATCCGGCTTGTGGCCTATAAAATACCTCTTTCTGAACAGCATACTGAATAAGCCCTGACGATGGGTCCCCGGAATGATCCGCAGACCACCATTCTCCGGGCGCAGGGTACTGAGGTGTATCCCCACGTTCAGCATCGGGTTCAGTTTTCCGCTCAGGAATATATCCCGCAGGCCATCCGTATGCCACCCCATCTGTGTAAATGTACTTTCAGGGCCGTTCACGTAGTGATTCAGTACCATCCCGTCTTTTTCATTTTCACCGATACGGGCGCCGGGGCCTATGAGCTGCAGCAATGACAGCAGCCGATTGTCCTTCAACAGATCTGAAAGGACAGTAGTATGTTGGTTAATGAAAGCAAAGCGTTGGACGATTGGCTGACCATTCAGGTCTTTCCCATATTTAACGGGAACACCATTTACCTTCTCTACATTGCCGGAAATCCACTTTTGCTGCACTTCTTCAGATGCAGCAACGATTTGCTGTACTTCGTCCGGGGTCAGGAAGTTAGAGAAATGGATATAGCCATTTTCATCAAAAAATGCCTGTTGTTCTTCAGTAAGTGTGTTGCCGAGTGTGAAGGTTGGATAAGAGAGAGACATAGATGTGTAGGTTTAATAATTTAAGTAAGCTGTAGTAATTTAATATAACCCGTATTCACCGGATTAAAAAGTAGAAAGTGAGACGACGCTGCCAGTGTGGTGTAAGGACAGCAAAGAGATAGTCAGCAACAACAATAAGGACACCTTTTGCTTATTGGAAAGCAGGAAGTATGTAATTGATATGTATCTGATCTAAGAGGCATTTATTAGTCCACTAAATTTGTGGAATAAAGATAAGGGGTATTTCTTTCACCAGCAAAAAAACAATCTGTCCTTTTTTTTGCAGCGCTATAATATATAGATAAGGTATTACCTCGCACGAAGGCGATTATCTTTTAAGGCTTCCGCTGTTGCTTCTCTTCGAAGCGCTTCCTGTTTTGCATGATCTTTCCCATATGTTCCTGGCCCCAGTTTGTTAGCTGCTGTATATGCGGCACAAGACTTCTACCCAGGTCAGACAGTTCATATTCGACCCTGGGAGGTATCTCCGGATAAAATTGTCTTATAATTAAACCATCCGATTCCAGTGAACGCAGCGTAACTGTCAGCATCTTCTGTGAGATGTCTCCTATCGTATGTGCAATCTCACTGAAACGCATCTTACCCTCGTGGGACAAGAGTTCTATAATAAGGATGGACCACTTGTCGCCGAACCTGTCCAGCACCTGTCTGATCGGACAGCTCTCACCTATCCAGATTTTTCCCGGTGTTTTTTTACTCATAAGCACTTGATTTTCACGATTGTTACTAAAAGGTAAGTAAGTTGCTGTAGCGAAACGTTCTTGTTTAGCATGTGTCTGCCACCTACCTTTGGCTTTCTAAAAGAAAGTAACTCTCTACTGAAAGTAGTATTATCATGAATATCTAAGGTAGTGAGAAATGATAAATAACATAAATCATTAAACTAGTTTAAGATTTTCTCAACAATATATGTTGAAACATCTATTCTCAGAAAAAAGACATAATTTTAAATTCTAAAACAAGAGCAAACATGAAAAAAATCACCATCATCGCCTCCTTACTGGCACTTTCTGCAACAACTTTCGCACAAACATGGTCCGTAGATAAAGCACACGCAAGACTGGGTTATAGCATCAAACACATGACATTGTCTGACAGTGAAGGTAACTTCAAAGCTTACGATGCCAAGATCACTGCTACCAAACCTGATTTCTCTGACGCTAAATTCGACATCAGCATCGATGTAGCGAGCCTGAACACAGAGAACGACATGCGTGACAAACACCTGAAAAGTGCAGATTTCTTTGATGTAGAAAAATACCCTACCATTACTTTCAAAAGCACTTCCTTTAAGAAAGTGAACGGTAATCAGTACAAGCTGGTTGGTGATCTGACTTTCCATGGTGTAACCAAACAGGTTATGCTGAATGCAGTATACAATGGTACTCAGGAAAACCCACAAAGCAAAAAGCTCGTTGCTGGTTTTACCATCACTGGTGCCTTCAAACGTAAAGACTTCGGTTTCGCTACAGAAGCTCCTGCTACTATGCTGGGTGAAGACGTAAACCTGAGAGCTAGCGGCGAATTCGTAAAAGAATAATTTAACTTACGGCAATGAAAAGATTAGTAATATTTTCATCAACACTGCTGCTCACAGCAGCAGTGTTTGCCTTCGCCGTTCTGGCACAGGCATGGAACATCAACGGCAAATACAATATTGCCTTCTCTACCAACGAAGCAAGTGGTATCTTTAAAACCTTTAAAGGAACAATTGCTTTCGACGAACAGAATCTCGCTGCATCCAACTTCGGCGTATCTGTTGACGTAGCTTCCATCAATACCGGTAACGCCCTGATGAACAAACATGCGAAAGGCGACGAGTGGTTCGATGCGGCTAAATATCCGGAGATTAAATATACCTCCAAAAAGATCGTAAAAGCAGGTGCAGGCTACCAGGTGACCGGTGATCTTGAGATCCGTGGAGTTAAGAAGGAATTTACCATTCCTTTTACCTTCAAACGCACTGGCAATAATGCTACTTTCAACGGTACTTTCAAAGTGAACCGTAATGACTTCCATATTGGCAAACCAGGTGGCGACGTTTCTGACATGGTAACCGTTACTATCGCAGTTCCTGTTGTAAAGGCCTAATCCTTAATTAAGAGATATGCTTAAAAAAATATTGCTGCTCGTATTACTTGCTGTATTGGTAGGTGTACTTTCCGGAGTAGCTGCTATCGTTTATCAGAAAGTGTATATTGAAACAGTAGGAGAAGGATTTGTGAATATTGCCAGCGTGGCCAGCATCTTCAAATACACTTTAGCAGGCGCGTTCGTAGCTGCCATTGGCTACCTGTTACTCAGCCTGGTGCTGAAAGGTAAAACAGATATGGTGTTCAACCTGCTGTTTGTAGTCCTGACATTCGCCAGCATCCTCGGACCGATCGGCGCTAAACTGCCACTGGAACAGGAAATGCCTGAGTTATTCCCCGGACTGGCCGTGCCTATGCACTTCTTTCCGGCCCTCGGATGGTTTGCTTTAAAGCCATTGTTCGGTAAATCAATTTAAAAGCTATTTACAGTAACTATATGTAAAACGGCAGCCAGGTATTCCTGACTGCCGTTTTGTGTTATTTAAAGCTGCTAACATTCATTGCGCAGCATATCATGCGCTATTTAAACAAATGCACTGAATCCGGTGATCGCTCTTCCGACGATCAGTGAGTTGATCTCTTTGGTCCCTTCGTAGGAATAGATCGCTTCCGCGTCTGCTACAAACCGTGCTACATTGTATTCCAGCAGGATACCATTTCCTCCCATCACCTCTCTCGCACGGCTTACAATATCACGGGTCCGCAGGGAACAGAATACCTTTGCGATAGATGCATGCTCATCGTCCAGCGTCCCCTGGTCCTGTAGTTCAGATAAACGATATACCATTGTCTGCATAGCGGTCAGGTTTGACAGCATTTCCACCAAATGGTTCTGTATCAGCTGGAACGAGCCGATCGGCCTGCCGAACTGTTTTCTCTTTTGCGTATACGCCAGCGCATTCTCATAAGCTCCTCTTGCACATCCCACGGCCAGCCAGGCGACACCTGCACGGGTCATACGCAGCACTTTAGCCGTGTCTTTAAATGAAAGGGCATGTTCCAGCCTGTCTTTCTCTTCCACCACACAGTCCTTCAGGGTGATAATGCCGTTCTGCACAATACGCAGCGCCATTTTATCATGCATTTTCTCTACACTGAAGCCGGGCGTATCTTTCCTCAGCAAAAAGCCTTTGACTTCATTATCATCGACGTCTCTTGCCCAGATCACCAGGACATCAGCGAAGGTGGCGTTACCTATCCATTTTTTCTGTCCGTTCAATATCCAGGTGTCACCATTCCGTTTAGCGGTGGTAGTCAGTCCGCCGGCAGCCCCCGATCCGACTTCCGGCTCGGTCAGTCCGAAAGCGCCGATCTTTTCCAGCCGCTGCATACCCGGCAACCATTCCTGTTTTTGGGCCTCTGATCCCAGCAGATAGATGGAACCCATTGCCAACCCGCTCTGCACACCGAAGAAAGTGGCCATGGAACAGTCCACACGGGCTATTTCCATCGTCACGATCCCCTCCATCAGGAAGGATTTGCTACTACCTCCATAACCGTCGTAGGTAGCGCCGCAAATATTGAGCGCTGCCAGCCTGGGTAACAGTTCAAAAGGGAATTCGGCCTTCAGCCAATGTTCATTGACGATGGGCTGGACCTCCTGTTCCATAAACTCACGCACCTTCAGCTGCAGGGCACGGTCCTCCGGACTTAGCATACCGCTCAGGTCATAAAAGTCGCCGTCAACAGGCGGTAACTCTTTTTTCTTCGCGCTGCCGTTACTCTGGAGCATGCGCATCAGACCAGCCAGCTGCTGATCATTCATTTTTCCTACAGTGGCCATTACTTTCGGCAGATCTATCTTCTCTGATAAACGCCCCAGTTGCTCGAAATCAATGTTCTTCACTAAATGGAAGGCCTGCCTGATGGTGGATAATTTAACTGCCATGGGATTCAGTATTAGTTCCTTAATTTAGCCAAATATGCCAAATGTTTACTCCACCTGGAACAATATTTTCGCAGGATCAGAAGATATGCGGATGTGGGACATCTCCTCTTCCACCTTTTCTTCTACTTTCTTACGGGCGAATAAGTTGTAAGGAAAGCGCAACCAGATTTTGAACTTGATGGCGGGTTCTTCATTTTCCAGGCGATAACCGAACCGTATTTGCCTCACCTTACTTTTACCCAGTGCGTTTGTGAGATAACGGACCACTTCATCCGGATTCTCTAAAGTTGTGAACTCTTGCATGTTTGATGGCTTAGGTTTACTCTTTAAAAGGCATTTCAATAAAAAATATTCACTCTAAAGGTCATTTCACGGAACTTCCGGGGACAAGGACGGTAGACTCAACAATGATTTTATAAATCTAAACAGGTATCTTTAGGGCGAACACGTATCCTACTATGTTAAGCTGATGAGACTATACCTGTTCTCCCCCATCGAAAAAATATACCGGGAGGAGTTTAATGAACATACTAAACTGCAGAATATTAAAGTTACTGCATTTATTGCACTCATTGTTGCTATTATAACTATAGCTGTCAGAGTGGCGTCCTGGATCATCCCCTATGAGACGATGCTTCCTGCGGAACAATTTGCTGAATACGTATTTACGAATAACTGCATGATCATTGTATCTGTGTTTTTTGCCGCACTCCTGTTTCTTATCAGGAAAAATCCCGATCCAAAGCATCAAAATCGATACCATTTTATCAGCATATTCTATACACTTTTATTTACAGGCAGTTGCATGGCGCTGACTTTTATTGCGCAGCACAATCCGAAGAACACAATGACAATGCTGTTGCTTGGACTACTCACTGTGGGGGTGCTGCTAATATTCCCAATCCGTAATCTCTTACTTGTTGCCGGGGCAAATATTGTCACGTTTATGTTGTTCTTTGATGTGTTCCAGGTATCTGCGGACACGCGTGCGCTCAATTATGTAGCTTTCTGGATGATCATGGCCTGCTTCGTTTTTGTGTCACGTCTCATATATTCATACCATGCTAATTACTTCATCAAGATAAAAACTATTGAGGACAAAAACCGGGAGATTGAAAAGACCAATCAGCTCAAAAACGAGATCCTCGCCATAGTAGCACATGATCTGCGTAATCCTATTTCAGGTATCCGTTCTGTTACCCATCTGATGGAGGAATATCCCTACACGCCCGAACAGGAGAACAAATATATTTACTGGATCAAGGATGCCTGTGAAACTGCGGACCAGATCATTGAGGAACTGCTACTGGCAGCTAAGAAAAGAGAGACTGACCATCTGCAAACAGATTGTATCTGTATGAATGAATGGCTGCGGGATGTGCGGGATAACTGGCTACAGCAATCAGGCTTCAACAGAAGTATCACCCTCGAACTGCCAACACAGGAATTGCGGGCAAATATCCATACGGGCAAAATGCAAAGGGTGGTGGACAATCTGCTTCACAATGCCGCTAAATTCACGCCTGCTGAAGGCAGCATCACGCTGGGAATGAGAAGGCACAGAGGCGGGGTCCGTATATCCATAGAAGATACGGGTATAGGAATACCGGAAGCACTGCTTCCTAACCTTTTTGACCAGTTCACCAGTTCCAGTCGTGAAGGACTCAACCAGGAGCCTTCAAATGGACTGGGCCTGCATATATGCAGGCAGCTGGTGACGGAACACGGCGGGAATATCCATGTAAGATCACAGGAAAATAAGGGAACAGTGTTTAATATAGACCTGCCGTTTACGTTGTTATAGTCACATCGCCTCCTTGTTATTGTATGCTTCCATCAGCGCTTTTAACCGCTGCTTCCCCCCTTTTATATTATTGTCATATGCACCGAGATCAGGTAGGTCGGGCGGCCACTCGCAGCGGGTTGCCTTTTCGCCTATAATGAGCATAAAAGGGCGGCTTGTATCCCGGACATTCAGCCAGGATACAGACAGATCAGTGATGATATTCGTGACATATCCGTTCATCCGCACAGTATTATTGGGTGACGAGATGAAGTCCGGATTATAGTATTTACCCTTACCGGGCAAAATGCGGAAGTAGTCAAATCCCCGGGGCAATGTTCCCAGGTGCATGTTACCTATCCATGTAGTCTGATAACCCTTTTGCTGCAAAATACCGGGGAAGGTCAGCAGTGTATTGTCGAATCATTTTTCATTTAGTGGATAACCGTTCTTATGGCCGTACTTACCTGTCAATAACGTAGCTCTGCTGGGACCACAAATGGAATTTGTGACCATGGTTGAATAACACCCTTTCCCGGGCAATCCTGTCGATTCGGCGTTTGCACATGCCTGTTACCATAAGCGCTGATGGCCTGGTAGGTATGGTCATCCGAAAGAATGAAGATAATGTTTGGTCGTTTCGACTGTGCACTCAGTTTAGATAGTGCGAGGAGTACAAATAGTGCGACAACTACAGATCTGATACTGGCATTTCTCCACATGGGCCTAATGATCGCAACTACATGGTATCATAGCCCCTTATAAAATCAGAGATACGACGTAGCCCCTCTCCCACGGTCTTCCACATGTACGACCTGGAGTATACGTGTGGCAATTGCATTTACTAACTGAGGATCCGCGGCATAGTCTGCGTTAGGCTGTAAGTACCCACCGGTCTGTACCAGATAATCAATGGAATGATCTTCATCCAGAACGGCCTTGTAGTGCTCAATGCCCATTGATTCATGCGGCTGGACAACAACAATGTAGTTGTTTCCCTTCAGATCGAAATCTAATGTAAAATCTTTCATACGGCATTTTGTTTAGGAAGAACAGTTGTACGTTATCTAAATATAACAAAATTAAGGCCATGTGGTTGCAAAAAGATTTCATTCAGGCTAGTCTTCCCTGGCACCTTTTTCGCCTGAAAACCAGTGCTCTTTCTGCTTAAAAAGTACATTAAAGGTGGTCAGTGATCCGTAGACCCTGGTAATATACTGCTGTACATTTATTTTGTCTTCGTCGCTCAGCAGTTTATGACTGTTTATCTGCTGCTCGAGCACCCGAAGGCGGTCGCGTACCATTACTATTTTATGAAAAAACGCTTCAATAGGTATCTCTTTGGGCTTCAATGAAGGATCTTTCGGCTGCAGGATCATTGTACCACCCTCCCATCTGTCTCCCAGCGGAACTACTTCCGAGACATCACTCCAGAGGCGTAATATCTTTAATAACGATGTTTCAACAGCAGATACCGTTTCAACTTCGGTACTTCTGTTTTCCATGTATAATATTTCAAACAGCGGATCAGTTTTATCTACTTCGATAATTCCCTGATCCATAAATGTGACAACGTACTGTGCGTATTTAACGTCAATGATGACACCGGGGCCATAACGTGCATGCTGAACTCTCGATCCTTTGCCAGCGGTTAATTCTTCCATTCACAATAAGATTTGCCAGACAATATAAGAATAATTGGGAATTAGGAATTAAGATTTAGGGATTATTGCTCCAAACTCCTGACTCAACATAATATTTTATCCGATTTAAAATACCATCTGTAATGTCAACCGCGATGTATATCATTTTTCAGACTACCCGTTCCTAATTCCCCGTTCCTAATTCTTAACTAAGTTCAACGATTGCCTTGATCACTCCGTTTGCCGGATTTAACCAACCCTCAAATTCAGTTTTCACCTCTTCAAATTTCACCCGGTGGGTGATATAAGTAGTAGGATCTACCTGTCCGTTTTTCATGCACCTGATCACATGTTCAAAATCCTCACGGGTAGCGTTACGGCTACTCATCAGGGTACCTTCTCTTTTGTGAAACTCCGGATGGCTTACTATCAGTTCGCCCTTCTGTAAACCCACCAGCACATATCTCGCGCCATGCGACATATAGTTAAAGCCATTATTGATCGCCTGCTGACTGCCGGTTGCGTCAATCACCACAGTTGGCATATCATTACCGGTGATCTCCCGCAGCCTTTCCATAACATCTTCCTGTCTGGCATTAATTGTATAAGGTACATTTAATTTATCCTTACAGAAATTAAGGCGGGCTTCATTGATGTCCAATGCTATCACCTGCGCGCCGGCGATACGCGCAAACTCCATAATACCCAGTCCGATAGGACCCGCGCCGAGTACCAGTACAAATTCGCCCGGCGTCACTCCTGCCCGGCGTACCCCATGTGCACCAATGGCAAGTGGCTCTACCAACGCCAGGGCATCCATACTGAGGCCGTCACCATGTACCAGTGCCGCAGAAGGCACCAGCAGGTATTCTGACATTCCCCCGTTGATATGTACACCACACACTTTGATCTGGGTGCAACAGTTGGGTTTTCCGGTGCGACACGCTATACAGGTACCACAATTAAAGTAAGGAATAAATGTTACCGCTTCTCCCACTTCAAATCCGGGAGCAGTGTCAAATGAAACCAGCTCTCCGGCCAGTTCATGGCCCAGTATACGGGGATAGGAGAAATAGGGTTGTGTCCCTTCAAAAGCATGCAGGTCAGTACCACAGATGCCGATCCTTTTGATCCGGATGATGGCGTGATTATCTGTGAGCACAGGCATATCCGCTTCACCGTATTCAAATTGCCCGGGAGTGGTACACGTGAGTATTTTCATAAGTGCGTTATCTTGTAAGCGACTAAAATAGTAAAAAAAAAGCCGCCTGGTACAATACCCAGACGGCCATATTTGCAAAAACCAATCGTCTTTATCCCTCTTTTGGCAGATTAAGGCTTGCGGAGTCGCTGTTTCCGCTCTTTTTCCGGTCTTTTTGCTTTTTTTCAGCTTCTTTCTCTCTTTTCTCAGCTTCTTTCTTTGCTGCTTTCTCTTTTTTCTTATAATAACCCCGAAGGAGGAAATTATGTTTTAAAGCTTCCATATTTTCGCCAAAACCATCCGAACCTTTACGTATGGACCTGACCGTTTTCTTTGCCTCGGTCATTGTTCCCTCCAGACTGGTAGCCAGGCTATCACTATACAACAGGCGGCCTATACTACCCTTGCCCTGGTTGATCTGTGTGGCAATACCCGCCAGCTGCTCTGTAATGACTTCAGCATTGGCAGCCACTCCGGAGACACGACTCAGCACCTCGTCGTAATTCAGTGGATCCACCGCATGTACGGTATCTCCGTCTTCCACAGGTGCCGCATTCTCACGTCCGGAACTGATAGTGATCAGCTTATCACCCATCAACCCATCAGAACTGATACCTGCTATTGCGCCTTTCTTTATAAAAGGCTGGACTTTCTCCTTAATACGTAATGCCACCCGGGCGGTGGTATCGGACAGGATATCAATACTCTCTACTGTCCCCACATCTATACCTACGAAGCGAACATTATTTCCGGCCTGTAAACCGCCAACATTTTTGAAAGTACCATAGATCAGGAACGTGCTGCCAAACATATTCTTATTTCTGCCGATGACAAAAATACCGATTAACAGCAGGGCAAAAGCTACAGTTGCAAAAATGCCGACCTTGATCTTTTGTTTTGATTTCGGCTGCATACTAATTTATTTAAAAAAGTTATTAATGAGTTCATCCGGCGACTTTGCCAGCTCGTCAAAGGTGCCAGTCGCTATATATTCACCGTCATTCATCACAACAATACGGTCGGCCACAATACGCGCACAGGCCATATCGTGTGTGATGATAATGGAAGAGGTTTCATACTTCTCCTGCAATTTGATGATCAGCTCACTGATCTCTCTGGACGTTATTGGGTCCAGTCCTGTGGTAGGCTCATCGTATAACATAATTTCCGGACGCATGATCAGTGTACGGGCCAGCCCTACTCTTTTGCGCATACCGCCCGATAGGTCAGAGGGCAGTTTATCGATCGCCTCTTCCAGTCCTACACTTTCCAATACATCCTTAATCCGCTTTTCAATCTCTGCCTCATCCTTCATTTTCAGTACACGTGTCAGCGGAAATGCCAGGTTCTCCCGTACCGTCATTGAGTCGTACAATGCGCCACTCTGAAAGAGAAAACCAATCTTCATACGAATGTCTCTCAGCTCATCGACGGACATTTCCCTGATGTCCTTTCCCAGTACCTCCAGTTTGCCCTCATCGGGTTCCAGCAAACCGGCGATACACTGTATCGTCACTGACTTACCCTGTCCGGAGCGCCCGAGTACAACTATGTTCTCACCCTTATGCAGTTCAAGGTTGATGTCTTTCAATACTTTATTATCTCCGAAAGACTTTTGCAGGTGTTCAATACGGATCACTACTTCGTCAGCCGTTTCCCCAGTGATTGTCTTTTCCTGTACCAATGTATCGTCCATACGTCGTTGCTTGAGGGTTAATAATAGATTAGGTTTGTTATCTGAACAGCTACCGCATCAATCAGAATGATCCAGAGCGAGGCGCTCACTACGGCGGAGTTAGCCGCTCGGCCCACACTTTCTGTTCCGCGTGAAGAATGATATCCCTTATAGCATCCCACAAAACCGATCGCATAACCGAAGAAAAAAGTCTTAACAACCGAAGGCACTACGTCGCTGAACTCAAGTGCATTGAAAGACTTCCTGAAAAAGAGGGTGGCACTTACGTTATCCTGAATATTGACGCCTACCCAGCCCCCGACCATCGCCAGTGCGTCGGCCATAATAGTAAGCAGGGGTACCATGATCGTACAGGCAAGGATACGTGTTACGACCAGATACTGTACAGGATTAGCTGCTGATACCTCCATTGCATCTATCTGCTCTGTGACCTTCATAGAACCCAGCTCAGCACCGATACTCGAAGCCACTTTACCCGCGCAGATCAGTGCGATGATCACAGGTCCTATCTCACGGATGATAGAAATGGATATCATACCAGGCACATAACTCTCTGCACCAAAATCTTTCAATGTAGGCTGTGTCTGCAATGTCATTACAAAGCCGATGATAAATCCGGTAATACCAACCAGGCCAGCGGAGAGGTAACCAACTATAAAACATTGACGGACAAACTCGCCCCATTCAAATCCTCCGCGGAAAATGTTTCTGGCAAACCGGCCGGTAAAGATGACCTGGTCGCCTACCATTTCCATATACCTGTTAAAAGAAGATGTAATCGCACTAGCCATAGTTATAAGCATTGGGTCATTTACAGTGGAATGCGGGTGAACCGCTTATATTAACAGATGGAATTTCATGCCATCCCGTAAATAGTGTTTTTCAGGCGGAAACAGCAATAGAAAACTACTGAACTGGGTAATATTCTACACAATATGTACTGTTTATCGTATTTGCAAATCCTGTTTATTATTTTTGGAAAGAATACATACAATTCTATGGCTCATTTTAAAAGATGGCGCCTGTGTTTGTTGCTCCTGTTGATGCTCGGCGCCTGTAAAGAAGAAAAGAATGTTCAGTTTGCGGTAGAAAAGATCCCTGATCCTATGCAGCATAATGATTACGTAAGTAATCCGGACCATTTGATCAGTGATGTAACCGAACAGGCATTGAACGACCAGATGCGCCAGCTGGACCAGTCTGGCCGTGCGCAGATAGCGATCGTGCTTTTACAAACCATCGGTGAACAGGTACCTAAAGATGTTGCCCATGACATTTTCAGGTTATGGAAACCCGGCAGTAAGAAAAAGGATAACGGACTGGTGGTCCTGCTGGTCAATGATCAACATCGCATTGAGTTTGAAACCGGTGATGGACTGGAAGGAGATCTCCCTGATGTGGTGTGTTTCCGTATACAGCAGTCAGAAATGCTGCCTTCCTTCAAACAGAATGATCTGGACGGAGGTATGGTGAAAGGTATGACAGCAGTGATAAAAGTACTGCAATCATCAGGTGACAATAATCTGGCTGACGCCGGCAAAGATTCCACGGCACAGATGGATGAACTACAGGCAAGAGTAGATAGTGTTGTTGGCGCGGCAAATGGAGATGCATTCTATCAAACGTATGGCGATGCGGCCATGGCTGTCGACAGTACTGGACCAACAGAAGAATATCCCGCAGAAGACGCACAAACCGGCTATACGTATAAGGAACAGGGAGATGACATGGGAGTGGGTACACTGGTACTGTATGCCTTTTATGCCATCCTCAGTACGATATTCGTCATACAACCCGGTAAACCAAAACAACGAACAACTACGATATTACTTTTTAAACGCAACATCCTTCACCTCATCTGGATATATGCGCTGCCGTTCGTCCTGATGCTTGTGCTTGTCAATTTTTTAAATGTGGTATATCGCTGGTGGATGTTGCCACTGGCAATGTATGCGAATCTGCTGGCTTATCATATCTACCGCACACTGGTCATTCAGGTGCGGGCAGCGATAGTACTGAAAGACGCCGACAGACAGACGCAATATAATGCATGGAATCTCGCGCACGCCAACCACTGGCTGACGGCCATTTTCTTTCCACTGCCTTTCCTTGTTTTTTCTAAATGGTTTAAAAAAAGGTTAAATAATATACGCTACGAGCCGTATACATGCGAAGGATGTTATCAGCCCATGGTAATGTTAAAGAAAAGTGAAAAACTGACATCACTCAACCCCGTACAATTGATAGAAGACAAGGTTGGTTCTATTATTTATGATGTATGGAGATGCAAATCCTGTGGCCAGAAGAAAACAGTTGGTTATCAGCGTCTGGATACGGATGTAGAGGAATGTCCTTCATGTAAGGCAGTGACATTGGTGCCTGGTAAAAAGAAGGTGATACGCAGGGCCACCAGTAGCCGCGAAGGAGAAGGCATCCAATATTATGACTGTAAAAATTGTCAGTTCACCAAGCAGGAAGCTTATGTAATACCCCGGCCATCTTCCGGAAGTTCAGGCAGTTCGGGATCATCTTCCTCATCCTCCTCTTCATCTTCCTCATCCAGCAGCTGGGGCGGCGGTAGCTCGAGTGGAGGAGGCGCAGGCAGCAGTTGGTAAAATTACAATTCACTGATCATGATCATTGTTTATTGTTCGGAATAGGGATACTTTTGCATTATGAATTCTGAAAAACAACTGAGGAAAGGACCTAACTGGTGGCGTCAATTTGATTTTCTGGGACTGCACCTGCTGCCGATTCTGGCGATCTTTACACACGTGACAGCATTTGACTGGATTTTATGTGGTGTATTATATGTAGTACGCATGTTCTTCGTAACAGGCGGTTATCATCGATATTTTTCGCATCGAACGTATAAAACGTCGCGTATATTCCAGTTTATCATGGCCGGCGGAGCACAGAGCAGTTTACAGAAAGGTGTATTATGGTGGGGCGCTAACCATCGTGTTCACCACAAGCACAGCGACACTCCTGAGGACCCTCACTCTGCAAATATCTATGGGTTCTGGTATGCTCATATGGGCTGGATCATGGGGCCTGAATTTAAACCAACCCGTTACGAACTCATCAAAGATTTTAAAGAGCCTGAACTACGCTGGCTGAACAAATACCATGCTGTTCCAGGTATCGTACTTGCCATTGCTGTATATTTTATTGGTAACAAAGTGAACGGCACCGGCTGGTTTGACTGGAATGCAGGTCTCTCAACCGTGTTGATCGGTTTTGTATTGAGCACGATCATCCTGTACCATGGTACCTTCACCATCAACTCCCTGATGCATAAATGGGGTAAGCCTCGTTATAAAACAGGTGACTTCTCCAAAAACAGCGCAATACTGGCATTAATTACCCTGGGTGAAGGATGGCATAACAACCACCACTACTATCAAAGCGCTACCCGTCAGGGATTCTTCTGGTGGGAGTTCGATATCACCTATTATGTGCTGCGTACCCTAGGTCTGTTTGGTATAGTATGGGATATCAGAGGTGTGCCTGATAAAGTAAAAGCCAGCAACCTGCTGACAGAGGCGGACAAACATGAGGTGAAAGCCGCAAACAGAAGGCTGGTAGAGGCGAGCAGATAAACGCAACTTTAGTATTTCTTTTAATAAAAAGGGATGGTCTGACAATGGTCAGACCGTCCCTTTTTTTGTTACGCAGGTATTAAAAATGTAAGCAAAACTCGACCCGTTACCTCGTATTTATTGGCTATAAACAGCTTAATACAAAATCCAATGTGTGCCGCTGATAACCTGACCAACCGTAACTGCTCCGCCTGCAATATATCCTGACCTCCTACCCCTAAATATTCCAACAAAAACATCCATCTAAACATCAGACGTTTAATAAAACATCTTACCTTTGCCAAACATCAGACGTTTAAAAGAATGACCAAACCAATAAAACTTGTAGACAAAGTCATTTTTGAACTGCAGCGGGAAATCTCCCTGGGAAAATATAAGGTTGGTGAACTCATCCCTCCCGAACCCATCCTGATGGAGCAGTATGGCGTGGGGCGGTCCACCATCCGGGAAGCTATTAAAACCCTCTCTAATGCCGGTATTCTAAGGGTACAACAGGGAGCAGGCACCTTTGTGTGTGCCCCTGCCGAAAATACCGAACCCCTGGATCAGCGTCTCAGAAGGGCCAATATGCAGGAAGTTAATCATGTCAGGCAATTGCTGGAAGTAGAAATAGTACAACTCGCCGTTGTTCACCGCCGATCCACAGATCTTGAGGCTATGGACGATCTGCTTCAGCAAAGATGGCAGGCTATCACCCAAGAGGATTATGAAGCATGTGCTGACGCAGATATCCGCTTTCACAGAGCAGTAGCCAATGCATCCCATAACAGTGTGCTGGCTGACCTGTATCAGACCTTCTCCAACGCTATTGTGACCACCTTCCGGCAACGGGAGGCTCCACATGTGTCACAGTTTGCCCGCACGCATGACCTGCATGTGCAACTGGCAGATGCCATCCGGGAGCAACAGGCTGTTATTGCCATTAACACCGTCAAAGCAATTCTGGAAAACAATTTCTAATCAATAACTATTGTCATGTCTATTCTTGTATTCACACTCATTCTCCTGGTTGGCGCCTTCATGGCGGGTATGCTGGGCTCCCTGACCGGTCTCGGCGGAGGAGTTGTATTGATCCCACTACTGACACTTGTATTTCATGTCGATATCCGCTATGCTGTTGGCGCCTCTCTGGTAGCATCCATTGCTAATTCCTCCGGTGCTGCGGCTGCCTATATCAAAGAAGGTATTACCAATGTACGCATTGGCATGTTCCTGGAAATAGCTACAACCACAGGCGCTATCATAGGGGCTGTCCTGGCTGTATACACACCCACTCACCTCGTAGCTATACTGTTTGGATTCGTACTGCTATTTTCTGCCGCAATGACGCTCAGAAAAAAGAACGAGCATGGCGATAATCTCAGCAATAGTAAACTGGCTGATCTAATGCGCCTAAACGGCTCCTATCCTGTAAACGGACAGGAAATGCCGTATAAAGTAAGAGGTGTAGCTGGTGGTTATGCACTGATGACCGTAGCGGGTGTGGTATCTGGTTTGTTGGGTATTGGTTCCGGTGCGCTTAAAGTACTGGCAATGGATGGCGTGATGCGCATTCCTTTTAAAGTTTCCACCACTACCAGCAACTTTATGATCGGTGTAACAGCAGCAGCAAGTGCAGTCATCTATCTGCAACGTGGTTATATTGATCCGGCAATTGCGATGCCTGTAGTACTCGGCGTACTCGCAGGTGCGTTCGGCGGCTCCCGCCTGTTGATGAAAATGAATACACGCAAATTGCGTCTGTTGTTCTGTATTGTGATCGGCGCACTGGCACTGGAGATGATATATAATGGTTTCACAGGTAAATTATAACACAATGAAAAGTTTATTCTCTAAATCATTCTGGCAGGAAAGAGATGTGGAAATGTTCATCGGACAACAATTACGCTGGGGCGTTATTACATCCAGCATCATCGCCTTTATCGGTGGTGTAATTTACCTGATCAAGAATGGCGGCAACACGCCTCACTACACGGAATTCGTCGGAGCGCCAGAATATGTAAGACATATGCCGGGGATACTACAGGGCATTGCACGTTTTGATGGCATGGCCATTATACAACTCGGTGTTGTTGTGCTACTGGCTACACCTATCACGCGGATTGCCTTCTCTATACTGGCTTTTGCTATGGAAAAAGACTGGCTGTATGTTCTCATCACCCTTATCGTACTGGGTGTGATCACATTCAGTATTTTCAGCGGATTGGGGGGCTAAACAACTAGTGTCAGCAACCAAAAAGCAGAGAGACTGTTCATTGTATGATGAACAGCCTCTCTGCTTTTTGTATATATCTGCCAGCGATAAGATCAGGTATTACGTTCATGCTGCACCAGCATATTCATAGCGTGACTGAACGAGCCCGCCCTGGCAATCTCTCCGTTATTAACGAAGAAAATCTCATCCGCGTTTTCAATCGTGTTGAGTCTGTGAGCAATGATCACACGGGTAGTATGTGCTGGCAACTTTTGTAATACAGCCTCCAGCTGTTGCTCCGTCACGGTATCAATATTAGCCGTTGCTTCGTCCAGCACCAACAGGTCAGGATCACGCAGCACAGCACGCATAAACGCGATCAGCTGTTTTTGTCCAAGGCTGATCCCGTCATTTCCAGACACAATATTTGTAGCCAGTCCATCTTCAAAACGAGCCAATAATGTGTTTAATCCGGCCTTTTCCATCACCGCATCCAGTTGTTCCGCGGTATAATCTGCGTAAACAGGATTGCCATACACAATATTCTCCTGGATAGTGCCTGAGAAGAGAAAAGGTTCCTGCAGGATGAAGCCGATCTTACGAGTACGTTCCTCTGGTGTATAGGAACGGATATCCCGCCCGTTGAGCAGCACTTCACCAGCTGTTGGATCATACAGACGGGCGATCAGTGACGCAGTAGTTGTTTTACCACCTCCCGTAGGACCAACCAACGCATAGGTCTTACCCTGTTCCAGGTTGAAGCTTACATTGTGTAAGATCTCCTTGCCGCCGGGGTATCCAAAGTGTACGTGTTGAAAACTGATCAGTGGAGCGTTCTCTTTTACCGGACCTGCGGGTAACACTTTAAGGTCCGATTCCAGTTCAAGGATCTGTGAGATCCTGTCCCACCCTGCCATTGCCATCTGGAAGTTTGTCCATAAGATAGCCAGCTGACGGATTGGGTTATAAAAATAGGAAGAGAAAGAAAGATAACTGATAAGCAGCCCCACGGTGAACTCTCCGGTAGATATCAGGTAGATACCATAGGCAAGTACCGCCAGCATAGCGATCTGTGAACAGAGAGAGAACACTGGTGTAAAAATATTATTTAGCACACCCGCTGATTTAGCAGTACCGTAATTCTCCTGATTTACCTCATCAAAACGCTTACGAAAATAATCCCTGCGATTGAATGCGATGATCACTTTAAAATTGCTCAGACTCTCCTGTATCTCCGCACTCATACTACCGGTACTCTTCATACTGGCAGCATTCCTTTTCTTCACCAGTGGTGACAACACCCGGGTAAACAGCAGCAGAAACACAGCCGGTGCCAAAGTGGCAATACCGAGTTTAAAGTTGATCGATAACAGGAATATACCCGCACCGACCATTGACATGATACCACTCGCAAACTGAACCAGCGACTGAGAGAAGAACTGGTTCATTTTATCTGTATCGTTATTGATGCGGGAGATAAGGTCTCCTGTTTTATTCTGATTGAAAAAAGCGATTGGCAGCTCCTGTATTTTTACAAATAGCGCATTGCGCAGCATATACAACATCCGCTGCCCTACACTGCCCATCATCTTCGTCTGCCAGTAAGAAAAAGCGAGATTGACAGTGAACATCCCCAAAAGAATGCCTGCATATTTCAGGATGCCGGAAAAGTCTTTCGTAGCCACATAGTGGTCAATGGTGTAGCCTACAACAAAAGGCACCGTGATCGATAATCCCTGGCTGATGATCATGATACCAAACACTACGATCAATGCCCGGTGTTCAGTTTTAATATAAGCCAGTAATTTCAGAAGACGTTTACCGGAAGTATGCTGCTGTTCTGTTGTATCTGTATTATTCAGGTTGTAGTTCATAGTTACTGGTGCTGCGTTGGGAATTAAAGATCTGAACGTATTCAGGACATGTCTGCAACAGTTCGTCGTGTGAACCGGCCGCTACCACCTCACCATCCATCAGCAGAATGATCTGGTCAAAATGCGCAACTGAGGCTATTTTTTGTGTTACAGATATCAAAGTAAGATGCGGGTAATTCTCCTGTACATTTTCAAGAATGCGTTGTTCTGTGTTATTGTCAACCCTGGCGGTAAAATCGTCCAGCAGGAGTATCTGTGGATTAATAGCAAGCGCCCTCGCCAGCATGATACGCTGCTTTTGCCCGCCGGAAAGGCTGTTACCTCTTTCAGAAACGATCGTATCCAGTCCCTGTGGCAGATTACTCACGAATTCTTTTAGTTCAGCGGTAGCAATGGCCTGCTTCATAAGCGCTTCACTTACGTTTTCATTAAACGCGATATTCTCCCGTAGACTCATATTAAATACAATACTATCCTGGAAAACCAGTCCCACCTGTTGCAGCAGGGCCGTTTTATCGTAATCCTGTAAGGGAAGATTATCATAACTAATATTACCATTGTCAGGTTTGAGCAGTCCGGCAATAACATTCAGCAATTGTGTCTTACCCGCAGCAGTAGGACCGATAATAGCGGTACGGGTGCCGGCCCTTACAGAGAAGGTGACATCTTTCAGAACTGGTTTACCATCCATTGAGAGAGATATATTCTCCACTGACAAGTCTCCTTTAATAGGAGTGGTCACCGTCCCTTTTTCATCCGGTTCAGGTGCGTGCAGGACCTCTGCGATACGCTTGTAAGAGGCGGAGGCCTGTGCGATCAGGTTACTCATAAAGCCGATTACAATGATCGGGAATATCAGCAGGGCGATATAGCTGTTGAAGGCCGCTATGTCACCCAATGTCATCTCTCCTTCGATTACAAAGTGCCCACCCAGTACCAGCGTAAAGAGGGTGGCCATACCACCCAGGAAACTGATCACGGGTACCAGTCCGGCGAAAAGGCGTACAACCGCAATTCCCAAAGACATAGACTCTCCGTTGGGGGCAATAAATCGGTCATACTCCTGTTGCTGGGCATTAATTACTCTGACAAGCGCAGCACCGGTAATACTCTCATTAATGGTTTTATTCAGCTTATCGACCACTTCTCTGCTTTTCTTGAAAGTGGTACGTACCTTCTTCAACACAGCCGCAAATGCAAAGGCGATAAAAGGCACTACGGATAATACGGTCAAGCCCAGCTTCCAGTCCATCCTTATCATCAGGATACAGCAACCAACGATCATAAAGACTGAGGAAGCGATAGAGATGACCGCCTGGGAAACGAATAACTTGATGCTGTCCACATCTCCGGTCAGATTCGTAAGTAGTTTGGATGGATTCACCTGCTGGATATAGGCGTAGTCCTGTCGCGAAATACGGGCAGCAAGATCGGTACGGAGCTGACGGGCTACTCCTTCAGACATATAAGTCTGGATCATGCTCTGCAGGTAGGTAAAGATGAAAATAGCAAAGGCAGCGCCGGCAAATTCCAGGATGAGGTTACGCATATCAAGCGTACCGGCGGAATAGGCATCTATTCCCTTTGCCGTCAACGCCGGTAATACCAGATTCAGCAGGTTACTGACCAGGGCCATGAAAATCAGCAAATATAGCTGTCCTCTGTAGGGGCGCAGCAGAGACATTAATCCGGCGTTTCCTTTTCCTGTTGTGTCGACAGGCTTGTTGGTCTTCTTCATATCAGTAGCAAATATATAGCAGGCGGCAGACCTTTGAACTGCGTTGGGCCAAATTTACTTTAAAAATAAAGCGGTTACGTGCAGGTGTAAGGCAGTGTCAGGTTGCTGGTATGTGTGACGATCGAGTGGAGAAGATATTGTATAATCTAAAAAAAAAGCCTTCCGGAATAACCGGAAGGACTTTTGACGCGTCCGCGTCCCAGATATTTTTTATGGAGCAACCCGGTTAGGCGATACCAACCGAAGGTTTCCATGAATATTCTGTAGATTGCATGAATACCTCCTTTTCTTTGATGAGTTATGAAATTACGAATTTTATCCGAAAAAGCTTCGCATGATTTTCCATTTTAGCGAATAATTTTCGTGTTATTTTATGGACATTAATAAAAAGCCCTATTGCTCCTGAGCCGACCCATCTGATTAAACCTTTTGTTAGCACAGAATGGCAGTGTTACTACAGTGCCTGTGTCTGCCAGATTGATACAACGCTACCTGATAAGCTGTTTTTACGGAAAGTAGAAGTATAGAAGTTTAGTCCAAAAATGATTCATCCGTACCTCCCGGATCGCCCACATATCTTGTCGCCCGACGCAACAAACATAGCATATAGACACTTTCAGCTGTATAGATGCTCAGAGGGATTACATATGCCACATAGGCCCAGCTGAGTAAATCCGGAGTTGCTAAAAAGGCATTCGACGATATTATCCGACTCACCATGTCGATGTTAAAATAAAAAACGGCTGTGTATAAACACCGCCGTTACTTGTTACCTGCATCTGTCTGTCAGTTGATGCTTATTTGCTTATAGTCATATATCACATTGTTAAAAACCGGTTGATCTTGTCAATGCTTCCTTTTCTTTAAAAGCATCTTTCAATAATTCCAGTTTAGCCATTCCGCGTTCATACGCATCAGAACCTAATAACAGGTATACCGGTGGCTTTTGCTCATTCACGATTGCGATCATCGCCGCCGCAGCTTTATCCGGATCTCCGGCCTGCATGCCATCCATCGCTTTATATTTCTCATGTGAACTCCTGATCGCTGTATAAGCTGGATTAGGGTGTTTCGCCAGTGTCAGTGATTCTTCGGTCAGAAAGCTGGTCCTGAATGCTCCCGGAGCGACCACTGTCACCTTGATGCCAAACTCCTTCACATCTTCGGCTAGCACTTCTGTCAGCCCGATCACGGCATGTTTTGCGGCACCATAGATAGACCAGCCTGTCGCCGGTGCAATACCCGCAATGGAGGAGATATTGATAATATGTCCCGACTGTTGTGCTCTCAGCTGTGGCATCGCCTTACGGATCACATTCAGCGTACCAAATACATTGACATCAAATGCATCCCTGGTCTCCCGGTCTGTCAGTTCCTCAATACTTCCACCAATACCATACCCCGCGTTGTTAACTACTACATCCAGCCGGCTGAATGTAGCGACGGTTTTAGCTATTGCTGCCTCCACGCTGGCCTCGCTGACCAGGTCAGTTTCCAGTGGAAGAAAATTTTCTGTATCTGTACCTACTGCGTTTATCAAATCTTCTACCCTTCTGGATGTTGCTGCGACCTGTTGTCCCGCTGCCAGCAACTGTTTAACCAGGCTAAGTCCCAGTCCTTTGGAAGCACCTGTTACGAACCATACTCTGTTGTTGCTCATCGTTTCTTGTTTTAATAATGCAAAACTACAGCGCATTGGGCACGCTGCAATTACATCATTCAAACCGATGATTGCATAATTCAAACAATCCTGAAAGATGAGGGTGTCTGATTGGTCAGCTTCCTGAAAAAGTTGTTGAAATGGGCCGGTTCTTCAAACCCGAGACAATAACTGATCTCTGAGATATTCCAGTTAGTATGTTTCAGTAAGGCTTTGGCTTCCGCCACCAGCCGGTCGGCAATATGCTCTGTCGTAGTCTTGCCTGTTGTCTCCTTGATGGCCCTGTTAAGATGATTGACATGCACAGCCAGCTGGTCAGCAAAATCCTTGGCCGACCGCAATGTGAACCGCTGGGTTGTCGTTTCAATAGGGAACTGTCGCTCCAGTAGCTCTGTGAATATGGCAGTGATCCTTGATTTAGCATCCGGATGCTTATATATTGTATCCAG
Source organism: Chitinophaga agri (assembly GCF_010093065.1). Classification (NCBI taxonomy): domain Bacteria; kingdom Pseudomonadati; phylum Bacteroidota; class Chitinophagia; order Chitinophagales; family Chitinophagaceae; genus Chitinophaga; species Chitinophaga agri. The sequence continues at coordinate 1,841,359 of NZ_CP048113.1, forward strand.
GGGCTCCATCTTCAGCGCATAGTGGATCAGCTCCGTAACATAGTTCATAAGCAGATCATACTTATAACGGTAATCGGAATTGATCTCTGCCAGCATCTTTTCAAAGATCTGGCTGACATGCTGGTCCTGCTCTTCCGTTAGCGCAAATGAAGGTTTACCACCAGGCGCGAACATCGGCAGCTCGTGAATACTGCCACGCATACGTTCTGTGAAGAATCCCTCCTTAAATATGCAGAAATATCCGGTTTTCGTCTCCGACAGGCTCTCATAGGTGTAAGGCACCTTCGGATTAAAAAACGTCAGACTACTACCATTGATCTCCACGCTTTTATCCGCATAGTGATAAATATTCCTTCCTCTGACTATATTGATCTTAAAGAAGTCCCGGCGGCTGTATTTTAACGTCTTTGCGTGGGCGCCCTGGAAATCTTCCAGTCTGAATACATTAAAATGTCCGATGTCCTGCTGGAGGTTTTCAGGCAGCCAGTTGAACTTCTGCCGGTAAAACTCTTCAAGTGTTTGTACTTCTGCCATACAACAAAGTTACAAAATTCAAACAAATGAGAAACCAACCATCCATAGAGCGCAGACTGACTGTCAGTAATGGCGGACGGACGTCACCTGACACTGCAACGTATCTCCTCAGCCTATTGACCGTAAGGCGTAATAGTAACAGGACCGACCAGGCCAGAAGGCTGTAACGCCCAACCTCCTGCATCAAACGGCTTATAATTGATATTGACGAAATTGATCTCATGATAGTTCCGCCAGGACATACCATGCTGGTCCATGTACCTGATACGGTTTGCCATCAGATTGGCCACTTCAATCCTGATCTCATTGACCCCCTGTTTCAGATAGGCACCTATTCTGCCGGTAAATGGAATAGCCCAGTAGATGCCCGCATCCTGGCCATTAATCGTTACCCGGGCACTTTCATGCACCTCTCCCAGGTCCAGGATGTACTCAGCGGCACTCTTCTCTGGCAGGGTGAATGTTTTCGTATAAACGGCGGAACCGCTATAACTGTCTGCGGCTGTATCTGAAAGCGCCGTCCAGGATACCAGGCCGTCCAGTATCCGGTCAGCAGGCTTATAAGGCCCACCTGCAGTGAAAGTCAGTTGCCAGTTGCCTGATAATGTCACCGGACTTTCTGCTGTATTAAGATAGTTCCAGGCATTATTACCGATGTTACCGGCACCAGCACCGGTACGTACAAGGATAGACTCACCGGATGCCAGCTGTATACGCACCGCTTTTTTGCCGTTTTCTTCTTTGACGGCCGGAACTCCCGTTCTGCCAGTCATCGGGTCCAGTAACCAGGTAGCTACGCCCCCGTCATTCAATGGCAGGAAACGGTCTATTTTCCTTGCCGTATGGTTTACAATGTAGTACCAGGTAGTGTCCTTATCTTTCCGGCGGATGAACTTCAACCCGTCGTCTGTCAGTTTCTCCCGCTCAATGCCTTCCTGACGGAGCGCCTCCTGAATATCAGCGGTGAGAAGGAGTTTGCCCTTTCCTTTTTCTGCTATTTGCCATTTGCCGTTCACCGGCTTAAAAGAAAGCGTTGACAACAAACGTTTAAATTCCTTTCTATGCTCCTGCAGCTTTCCGAAACCAGGAACATCCTGTGGCAATGCTTCAAAGATGACGGTCCCCCCCTGCTCTGCCAATGCGATAATCTGGTGTAAGGTCTGCACAGGCATAAACGTCACTTTGGGAATGACAAGGATTTTATAAGGAGCAGCCGTTCTACTGATGACAATACGTCCATTGCCAACAGCCGCCTTTGATAACAGCCTATCAGAGATGAAGTCTACGGAATAACCGGTTTGCTGTAGCGCAGTTACCTGTTTATAGAACGGGGTAGGATGCAGCCATTCATCAATACTATGTACTTTCAGGGCCATGTCTCGCCCCCTGGCGTTGTACCAGACATCGTATACCGGCCAGTAGATCAGCAGTTCATTGTTGGCGGTACCAGCCTGCAATACTGACTGTACCCTTTCTATATAGTTGTTGAGCCCTTTCAGATGTGGCCAGCAGCTATTGGCCGGCACAAAATTGACCGAGGCATAAAACAACCATCCCGGCCAGGATACGTCAGCAGGAGAAAAGGTATTACCGTGATAGAACACATGATTCACTCCCGCCAGGAAGGCTTGTTCCACCTCAGGTTTACATTGCGAAAGGGATGTCTTGAAGTGTTCCGTCAGCCAGGTAAATGTCTCACAGGAAACCAGTGGATGACCACCCACATGACCGGCGGAAGAAGCAAACTTCAGCATAACAGGATCAGGATCTACATTTCTGATATCACCACTATCTCTCCGGAGACCAGGGATCGGAAAATAAGTAGACCCAAACGTTTCACACTCCGGAATATCCACAGCGGCATACAGGTCCAGGAGATTGCCTGGTGAACCATGCGCCTGGTTTCTACTCAGACTACCATAACCATGCGACCATGTCGTCCAGGGATGCGTAAAATTGTCCATTAGCAATGCCGACATCGTTTCCCTGTAATCAGACTTTATCCTGGCTACAAGGTCCGTGCTGTCTTCACTGATCAGCTCACGCAGATAATACCTGAGATCATACCCTCTCTCCCGCAGAAATGCCGAGAAAAAGGCAGGTGTCCAGTCAGCATTATATACCTCATAACTATCATTATAAAACGCGCGTACGCCGGGTGTTTTATGACCAAAGGCGGTGTCAAAACGGTGCAGGTAGACAGGCAATGCGGTCCCAGAGAGATGATCCAGTGTATAACCCTCCCCACCGGGAGCCGCCCTCTTCACCTGTTGACGGGTCCATCCGCTAAAAAGAGCGTATAGCTGCCAGTTACCCCGGGGAGGCGTCCATTGAAGGTTTCCCGAGGCATCTACCTTACTCATGAGGGATATACGCTGATAACCGCTGTAAGCAGTAACTGCCTGCAGTACTGCCCCCTGCTGTTTACTTTCCTGTATTTTTATCTGCCTTGAAAAGCGGGTCCCACCTTTTACCTCATACTGCTGTACGAAAAAACGTGCGGCAGCTTCTTTTAGCGTCAACTGTGGCCCTCCGAAAGGCCAACCGGTACCGGTGGTCAGGTCCACCCCCATATTATTGGCCTTTGCGGTGTTTACAGTATATCGTAACAGGTTAGTCCAGCGGGGAGACAGAAAATCCACATATCTGGATTCATATCCTTTTGCGCCATATATAGGGGCGATCTCCACACCACCAAACCCTGCGTCTCCCAACATTTTTAATGAGGACGCCAGCTCTTTTTCGTCGACTGCATTACCCATCCACCACCAGCGGATCCAGGGTTTGGTCTCGCTTGTACGTAGTGGCCAGGGCGTGGGTTGGGCATTGATCATCCCAATACCATTGATGAACAGGATAACCGGCAATAATCTGCGGAAAATTCTGATTACAGTTTTCATAACGACATTTATTGTTCTACCGCCGACCGGTCAAATTCAGGGTATTCTGCCGGCGTTTTAGATTGCAGCATCAGCTCAGCCAGCGCTTTGCTGTAAGATAAGCCATCTATCCGGATAAAACAGGGGAACGTGTAAGTTCTGACAGCCTGGGAAGAATATTACAGAATGCCCAGGTAATACTGGCCACCTGTCCTGCTGACACTTTACCCCGCAACCGCACGGGTAACGAAAGTCTTTAGGCTTACGGGGTTGCTCCGTGTCAGCGTTATGATCCCCCATACGAAGCCTGTTAGCTGGATGCTCCAACATTTCTTCCGGTCCATAGTATTGGTTGAACAGCGTAAAAAATCAGTTGACAAGGGCTATTTTATAAAACGTTTAACTCAATAGCGTAACAATTTATAAACGGGAAAGACCAGACAAAAACTGTCTGGTCTTTCCCGTTTATAAATGACGTTGACGATTATACTTACTGTACTATTTTGAATGTCGCAGCTGCACTTTCCACTGCAGGTGCCACCTTTGCCTCATCAGCCTTCTTCATCACTCCTGTAATGATATACGCGATACCATTTTTCACAACCGTGTAGTTCAGCGCCACCACATCCTGGCCACCCGTTTGCTGTGAACTGTATTTCAGCCATTTACCTGGCAGTCCGCCAATCTCTTTATCTCCCTGACCGATGATTGTAAAGTTACCCATGTACTTCGACATGGTCTCATGATTCTTCGCGGCATACTCCTCCAGCGACAGTTTGCCTGTATTCTCACTCACTACATTTATATTAGCCCTGAAGCCATCCGTAACAACAGGAGACATAAGGAAAGTCACCTTGATACCATTCAGCGTCGTGTCTACCTTTCTCCAGTCCGCAGGACCATCGATCGTAAATTTACCAGCACCACTATTCATGTTTTGCTGGGCCTGTTCCAGCAATTCTTTAGAAGTTTTCGGGGTATTATTACCATTCTTACAGGCGCCCAAAAACATGGCCCCCGCAACAACCAGTAAAGAAAAGTATCGCATAAATTAGTCTTTGTTAATCCGGTAAAGGTAAAATCATTTTATTTAAAATCAGCATGCTAAGGACAAGGGCATGCCGTCCATCCCATTCTGTGGCTGCTTTTTTCCAGGTTTTCTATATTTAATACAGGATTTTACTATTTAATATATTATTTTCATACTAAGTCTTATTGTCATTATTGTTCACTACCTGTGCCAGATTATGTGGTAGAATATTCAAACAGAAAGCAATTTATGGTCAGATACTACGCAATATTCAGGGATGGAAGTTATAGTCCGCTACACAATCTCGAATCAATTACTGCTTTTCCGGAGTACGCTTATATTCTCATGACAACGGATACCTTAAAGCCCAATGGTTTCGTTGAATCCACTATATATCAGTTCGTGGATGCCAAAGGAGCACTGCAAATGCTCAGGATCGCTAACTGGGAACTGCTGTATATCAGCCCGTGGACCTTCAATTCCGACGGCCTCCGTTACTGCCTCTACAATCATCTGACCAAAACAGCTCATGAATTCAGGGGATCAGAGACCGGGTTATATTTCTTTAAAAATGACCTGTTTCCAAAATTACGGGAACTTTCCATTATTCCTGACTACCATCAGTACCTGCTCAGCGAAAAGGTAGACCTGCTCGAGGAAGAACTATCAGAACTGAGAAGGCGCCTTTTTGAAATAGAGAAAGTATTAAAAAGATAAGCGCCAAATGACATAACTTGCTATTTCTGAACAGACAGGTTATGCATACATCAGATGAAATCATTATCATAGGAGCTGGCGCAGCCGGCCTGCTCGCAGCCCGGGAACTATCCGCTCACTATAAAATAACGGTGCTGGAAGCCCGGGACACCATTGGCGGAAGGATCCAGACCATATACCGGGATGGCATCAAAGAAGCTGAAACCGGCGCTGAATTTGTACACGGTGAACTACCCATCACTTTAGGTCTGCTGAAAGACGCAGGGCTCTCCTACTACAACATTTACGGCAAGATGTTTCAAGTCCGGGACGGACACTGGGACCCACAATACGAAATGATCGAAGACTGGGACAGTCTGCTGGAAAAAATGGACGGTATCGAAACCGATATGACCATGCAGGACTTCCTTGATCACTTTTACCCTCAGGAAACGCATTCTTCCTTCAGAATTGGTGTAGAACGGTTTGTACAGGGGTATGATCTTGCCCGTATGGATAAAGTAAGTGTCAAAGCCCTCTATCGTGAATGGACCAGTGAAAGTGACAAAAATTTCCGCATAGATAAAGGTTACACGGCGCTGATGCAGTTCCTCGCAGATGCCTGTATACAAAAAGGTGGCCGTATTGTTACCAGTACCGTTGTCAGCGAAGTGGCATGGACTGCTGGTAAGGTAACTGTTACGACGACGCGGGGTGATGCCTACACAGCAGGGAAGGTCATTGTAACCGTTCCTCTAGGCATCTTACAGCAGGGTTATATTACCTTCTCTCCCGCCCTGCCGGCTTATATGACCGCCGCAGCACAGATAGGCTGGGGCACCGTGATAAAGACGGTCCTGCAGTTCCGTGCTCCATTCTGGGAGAAACATGCCCAACAGGTGGGGTTTATACTCGGAGAAGCCCCTATCCCGACCTGGTGGACTCAGCTTCCCGACAAAGCATATGTGCTTACCGGCTGGCTGGGTGGACCTCCGGCTATTCCACATCTGCAAAAGAGCAAAGAAGAGCTGTTGGAAATGGCCCTGCAATCACTGGCCATCCTGTGTAATGAAAGTACTGGTACATTAGGGGAACTACTGGTTAACTACCACATTTCCAACTGGGCAACAGACCCTCATATAACTGGGTCCTACAGCTATAGTACTCCTGCTACACCCGCCGCACAGGTGGTATTAAACACGCCCGTTGAAAACACCGTCTATTTTGCAGGTGAAGCATTATACCAGGGCGCCAGTCCGGGAACGGTAGAAGCAGCTTTTAGCACGGGCAAAGGAGTAGTAACCCGCATCCTGCATCCATAAACAGCATCCCATATAAAAGAGTAAAAGGGCGTCGCAGAAGCAGACGCCCTTGTTATTTTCATTCTGTTGTTATTTCGACTAGAGCAAACTCTCCAATAATGGTTTCAACTCAGGCATAGAAGGTCTTGGCGAATCTACAGAGACAATATTTCCCTGTTTGTCAAACACCAGAAAACGAGGTATACCGCTCACGTCGTAGAATTTTTGCATGTCCGACCAAACACCGGCATACAGTTGAATGCCTCCCATTTTATTATCTTTTACAAACTGTTTCCATTTCTCTTTGTCTTCAGGTTTATCGGTAGAAATGCTTACAAATGCCACGCTCTTACCATGCATGGCGGTTTCCAGTTCCTTCATATAAGGAATTTCCTTTTTGCATGGACCGCACCAGGTAGCCCACATATCCACCAGGACCACCTTCCCCTTCAGACTGGCGAGAGTAACGGTATCTCCGTTAATGCTCGGGAAAGCAAAATTATATCCTGCGGTACCCTTCTTGAACGTACTAAGATTCTTACGCGTTTCGAAAAGCGCCTTCTGCATATTGTCCGTCACCAGGTATTGCTTATAGGGCACCATTGCTGAATCAAACTTCTCCAGTGATTTATATTGTCTGAAATCATTCACCAGCCATACGCCTTTCAGTGTATCATTACAGATCACAGACGTAAACAATTTCAGACGGTTCTCCCGGGTAATACTATCCACTCTCTCTGCCGCCAGCATGGCATAACGCTGTACCAACTCAACCCCTTCTCCCAGTTGCAGGATATCTGTTGCGCAATAGCGGTTAGGTTCCAGCATAGGCGCATAATAAGCAGGCAGGCGCTTCTTATCCGGGTGTACAGCTCGTGGCATCAGTAACAACCCGAATGCAGTACCATCAAGATCTGCCTCAATCGTTGTTAACAGCAGCCTGTTAAAGCCCGCATTCCTTGTATGCACGGTCTTTCTGAATGCTGCTACAGATGGCAGTAATGCTTCAAATGCGGGAAACACTGAACGGTAGGTAGATGTATCGCCCAACATATTCTTGCTCTTTAAAGGGGCGATCATCTGCTGCCAGGTGTATAATAGTTTATTCTCAGCCCCACCCTTCAGCATGCTGTATTTACCACGGTCATCCTGTATATCCAGCTCTACCTGCTCACCAGACTTCAGGTAGACGCGTATATAATTTTTGCTGGCCTTCTCATCCACCGACATCGCCAGATAATAATAGCCTTCGGTTGGTCCTGGAATAGCAAATGCAAAATTATGCTGAGGATCCAGGGTCGTGCTGGCAAATTCGACCAGCTTACCTTCACGGACATTGTACAATTTCATGCCCGTAACCTTGGGCAATGCGCAGTTACCACTAACCATAGCCGGTGACGGCGCGGCATACGTAGCGCTCACACCTACCAGCGCTGCCAGCAGGAAAATCATTTTTTTCATAAATGCGGTTTTTAACGTTCTCTGTAAGTAATGCTTTTGATTTTGCCGAAACCAGTGTAGGATTCGTTTAATACCAGATTACCATTTACTGCTGGCACAGTATATAATTCGAAGCTGCCTGCGCGTTCAGCGGGTAGTGACGGATCAAATACGCCTACCTGCAATTTGTTGTAGTAAGCTTTGGCTGCGGTCAATCCGATCCCCTGGAAACCATCAAACTTCAGGAAGGTCACTTTCTTATCTCCATAATCTATCATCAGCTTACTCTGCTTCAGACCCGCGTCATATTCATACAGCTTACCGCCAACATTGTAAAACACATATCCCAGGTCAGGACTAACTGCAAAATTCTCCGCATGTGCCAGATCTGTAGCAGGCATCTCATCATAGTATGTCTGTACAATATTGGAAGCAATATTGATCCTCGCCAGATAGAATTTTGTATGTGCGGAATCCAGGATAGCATAGGTATCACCACCGCTGAAACGGCACGTCTCCATGTAAAGCAGGTCTTTACCGGTAGTATAGTTAAACAGCGTACCTGCTGGCATGTCGGAACAGTTGTTCGGCAAACTGTACACATGTCTTACGAAACGTTTCTCGTCCATATTATACAGGAGGTGAACGTTTGTTGAGTTGGACACATTGTCATAGTAACCCACATACTTTGAAACATTAAATGTAGCCGTCTTACCATACATCACATTCACCGGCAAACCGAAGTAAATATTGAATGTATACATATAGTAATACATGTTGTTATCGCTACCTCGTACATATTCGGAACCATTTGTGCGACTGGTGATCTTCTCGGTATAGAACCCATCAGGTAACACACTGAAAACTTCCGTCTGGAAAGGTGCCTTAAATTTCATGGTTTCTCCATCCAGCCTGTTGGTACCACCAGTTGTACTTACATATACAGTATGACCTGAAGCAGCACTGGTCAACTTGGCAAACTTCACTTCCACCGGCAGCCCTGTTAGTGTCAGGCCTGCATCGATAGTACCCAGCAGGTCGTAAATAGGTTTATACCCGTCTGCGCCTTTAGACAACATATCAAGCCGGCTACCACCATTCACTTCCGACAATAACATCCATCCTTCATATACACTCGTGATAACCGTAGCCAGGAATGATTTCTGAAACGTTACACCGGTCTTCTTATCTGTCACACGGTAGATCATGTTGTACTTACCGGATGTCAGCGTAATCCTTGCTTCCAGGTCGCGGCTTCTCGATAATGTATCTACGTCATCTGTATGCCCGTTGCTATAAAGCGATGCCATCCACATATAACTATATGCACTGGTGTCTGAACCGTCATCCTTGCTAAAGTTAAGGGTTGGTTTGATAGACAATATACTTCCGTAATTAACAGTATACATGCTGTCCACCCCGGAAATATCTACCACGTTAATGTCTACATAGTCATAGTTGCCTTTGTCTTTATAGCAACTGCCCAGCGCAAATGCGATGAGAATATATAAGAATAGTTTCTTCATGCTAGTGAGGTAAAATAATGATCAATCAATTACTGTCTCCGCTACAATCACTGGGATAATTCGCCCATGATCATTTCGGTCCCATTCTCTTCATAGATAATATTACCGGCGTCTCTCTGCTGATTCAGATACCGCTGCATTGCCTTACCGATATAAACCGCTTCTGCCACGGCTATTGTTATAAAATCGTTTACCGTCATTTGCAGCTGCTCGCAGATCAGTAAGATCTTCTTACGCGAGAAAGTACCCAGGTAACCATCCAGCCATCTGGCAGGTTTAGCAATCTGATCATCAATAAATAATGTCAGCGTAGCGGTAGCCACAACAGAGTCTTTCGTCCGCGGTTGCGTCAGTGTCGTGTCAAACTCCTGATTAGGCTGTATCTGCAACTGTAAACGATACTGTTCGGATGCCATTTCCTTTGTACGATGGAAGCGCACGGGTATATACACCACCGACTTGTTCGCCGGTACTATATATTCATTTTGCAATGGCTCGTAGTGTACGCCTGCTACCGCCGTAGTCAGACTATCTATTACTTTAACGGCAAAGCGTCGGTCATGATCTGCCTGTCTGCCCATGACAGACACCCTTACATTCAGTGTACTGTCTAGTACTGTTTCCGGGGCGAGCGAAAAGGTGAACAACGCGGTATCTATACGTTGTGTATTCCGCTGATTACCGTAATTAATAGAATTATCAAAATACAACAGCGATTCACCGCTGTAAAAATCGATCGTTTCCTTTTTGCAGCTAACTATCGCGAGTAACAATAAGGCTGCTATATAGAATGCTTTCATGATATCTTTAGTAAGAAGATTAACGATAATCTGTTTCACTTTTCGGGAATGGCATTACATAGGTCTTTGCTGACATCGTAATATTTCCTGTTGCCGACCCTCCTCTGGGAACAGTGGGCGCGTTCTTACGCTTATAATAGAAGAACATTTGTCCTTCTCCATAAAACTCCTTTTGATACTCCTTCCTGATCTCTGTTTCCAGTATAGCTGTTGCCGGCAGGTCCGCCAAACCGCGGTTGTACCTGATCGTATTCAGGTAGCCCAATGCAGCGGCAGCATCCGTTTCACACTCTGCCGCGATATAATACAGCTCACTAAGGCGTAACATCGGCACACGGTAACGGAAAAGCTGAGAACTATCCTTATTCGTCATGTCTGCATATTTGTAGAAACAACGATAGCTCTTTGTACCCACGTTTGGTATCACCCAGCATGGTGTGAAGCGGTAGTCAGACTCCAGTCCTTCGTAAGTATTGTTCAATCTTGTGGGTTGAGCAGAAAGAATACTATTATCTGACAGGTCCGGCGAGAAATAACGCTGATATACATTATATAACTTCGGGTTGTAGATATCAAACAGGTGTTCTGTCGATAACGTGCGGTCAGGGAAATCGGCATTACCGATCGTCTTTTTCAGTGTAGTCCACGGAAACAGTGGCGTAACCACATTGATCACTGCTTTAGCCTGTTCCAGTGCCCCTGTCTTATCTCCTCTGTACAGCATCACCCTTGCTTTCAGTGCCTTCACCGCAAAGTAGTTCATACGGCCATTGCGCTGCTGACTGAAGAAATCTACTTCTACAACACCTGGTATGCGCTGCGGACCGTTATTGATAACCGGATCATTCCGCAGACAGCTTTCTGCACGGTCCAGGTCCTGCAATACACTATCTACTATACTTTTCGCCTCACGGAGCGGACGCACATTAATATCCGCGTGGGTGATGTACGGAATAGCGGTGGCGACGGAATCCATCAAGTATACAGGACCATATAAACGAAGGAGGTCGAAATGCAGGTATGCCCTGAGCGCATACGCTTCTCCGCGGATGAGAGAATCTTTCGCCGGACTTAACACGCCCCTGTATTTATCCATGTTCTCCAGGAGGTTGTTAGTCGATGCGATCGCCTTAAATGCATCGGTCCATATTGCATCTATTGATGCTTCCATCACTGAGTTGGTATATGCATAGTTGGCGTGTTGGTACCAGGTATGAGCCGCATTGGCAGATACATTATACTCCTGCCCCATCACGCTCAATAGTGTAGCTGTCATATTGCCACCATATAAACGCTCGTCTCCCAGGTCCAGATAGATGCCGTTCAGGTGATTGGTAAACCCTCTCTCAGTGGTGTATACGCCACTTTCAACGAACTGGTCTTCCGGTTTAACGTCGAGGTATTTATTACAGGAGAATAATCCTCCTGAAAACAATATTATAATCGCAGAGATCCAGCATGATCTTTTCATGATATTACTTTTAGAAAGTGGCCCTTACGCTAAAGGAATAGGAATTAGAGAAAGGATAATCAGTACCACGTTCGCTCCTGATAGTGGACAAACGGAATACATCATTGCTATATCCGGAGAAACGCAATGCTGACAGACCTGCGTGCCGCATCCATGGCTTATTCAACAGTTCATAACTGACGTTGATGGATTCTCCTGCCAGGAAGTTGTTACGCTGTACATAGCGGGAGGTCATTCTTACTGATGAAAAGTTATTGATGGCTTTAAAGCGGGACACGTCTCCCGGCTGCCTCCAGCGTTCATACAGGGCACGTCTGTCCAGATTCTCTTCTGCCACTTTGAATACAGAGATATTTTCCACCCTGTCATATAATGCCTGATTGAATACATCTCCGCCGAAGGTGTATCTCATATTCACACCAAAAGTGAATGCACTCCACCGTACGTTAATGCTGGCAATACCTTCCATTGTAGGCTGTGCATTACCCACCACTACTTCATCCGCAGATTCATAATCGAATGTCTGCGTGCCATCTTTTTTGATAAACACTTCTCTACCGGTGCCGGGATCTATACCTGCGGAGCGTACTGCCCACATCGCATCAGGACTATAACCGTCCCTGAAACGCTGCAATGAATTATTTTCCTCTGCAAGATCATTTTCCTTATCCAGCATATTCAGGAAACCACCGTACGTACTCTTCTGATAGCGTCCCATGATACCCAGCATCACATACAGTTTCTGCTGTGGAACAGAGACCGGCGTTGCTTTCAGGTTCCACTCCAGACCTTTGGTATGCTGATAACCGATATTGAAAGGATAACCACTGATGCCGGTAGAAGATGGTGTGGTAATGATAGCGATCAGCGGATCAGTGTTCTTCCGGTAATAATCAAATGTCAGAGAGATGCGGTTGTCCAGTACAGAGATATCAGTACCGATGTTTGCTGAAAAAGAGTTCTGCCATTTCAGGTTCGGATTTCCCAGGCTGCGGATCTCATAACCCTGTCCGAACTGGTTATTGGCAGCGCCGATCGCATATACTGTTTCAGAAGACAGTCCCTGGAAGTTCTGGTTACCGGTCAGTCCCACGTTCGCACGCAGTTTCAGGATATTGATCCATTTCAGATCGCTCAGTAACACATCGTTATGCAGGTTATAACCGATACCTGCTGACCAGAACGGAGAGTATTTATTGTTGGTACCAAAAGAGGTAGAACCATCTATACGGAATGATCCGTCCAGCAGAAAGCGGCGGTCATACATATAGCTGGCAATAAATAGTCCTGCTACGCTACGCGTGGTTGTCTTTGAATACCCTGGTATACCGTCCGGCTCATAGCCAAAAGCAAAAGCAGGATTACCCGGTACCCCTGGTGCAAAACCGGTAGCCGTAAAGGCCGTACGGTTAAACTGGTCGTTCCTGATCTCACCACGCAGGTTCATGTTGAGCTGATGTTTGTTATTGATCAGTTTACCATATGAGATCATCACGTTACTATTGTAGTTGAAGGCTTTCTGATTAGCGAAATCGTAGGAGCCTCTATTCTCGGCTGACTTACCGATAAACTGCGTATTCAATGGAGACAGGAAAGTATTATAATCAGTGCTGCCGCTGGTGATATTGATACCACCGCTCACACGTAAAGCCGTACTGATGTCGTAGATCAGCTGCAGGTTTTCAGTGAGTGCCTGCGACTTTTCATAGTCATAGCTGTTCAGGGTAGCGTTATATAGTGGGTTACCTGCGGTATCAGTGATATTAGAAGACGTTCTGTAAATATCCAGGTAAGGATTAATCGTACCATCCGGCTGTCTTTTCTCAAAATAAGGCAGCACTTTCACCCAGTCAGAAAAGGAGCCATACGGGGAAACATCTGCACGATAACCGTTGATGTACAATTTATTGCTGATATTCAGTTTACCCCGGCGATACTGAAGGTCTACGTTAGCGCCCCAGGTATTACGACCAGAACCCTTCATCACACCATTGTTATCACGGTAGTTCAGACCTACCCCATAGCGCATCTGGTTATCGCCACCTTCGGCATATAACGCATGGCCATTGGTCATACCGGTGCGCAGTGGCTCACTCAGCCAATAGGTATTTACACCGCGTTTTACCTGTGCAAGTCTTCTGGAATACAGAAGGTCAAGAATATTCTGATCATCAAAGTTCGGCGCCTTTGTCGGGTCCATTTTGTAACGGCCTGCCAGCCTTTCATACTCCAGCTTTTCAGCTGCATTCATCATGTTGTAGCTGGTCAGGTCAGGCGCTTCAACACGAAGGTCATAGGTATAACTTACGCGCATGGCGCCTGGCTTTGGCTTCAGCGTTTCTATCACGACCACTCCATTTGCAGCGCGGGCACCGTACATGGCGGTAGAAGCAGCGTCCTTTAATACAGTGATAGCCGCTACCCGGTTCATGTCCAGGTCATTGATTACCTGCAGGGTCGTTTCGAAACCATCTAATATAAATAATGGTTGGTTGGCGTTCGCTCCTGATTGTGTCTGTACAGAGATGAGGCTACTCTTTCCGCGCACTTCAATATTTGGCAGTGCGTTGGGGTTGGCGCCCATCACATTATTTTCTACGATAACAAACGACGGATCCAGTGTTTTCAAACTTTGCAGTACGTTCTGGTTACCCACTGTTTTCAGTTCTGCGCCGGTATAAGTAGCAGCAGCACCTGTGAAACTTTCCTTCTTACGGGTAACGATACCGGTTACCACTACTTCTTTTGTACTTTTAGACACAAGTGATACACGGATGTTCGTTCGTCCTTTTAAGGCGATCATCTGTGGTTCCATACCTATGTAGGATATCTGCAGAATGGCGTCTGGAGAGGTAGTGATTTCGAAGCTGCCGTCTTCGCCGGTAAAGGCACCAATATGAGCTTTCAGGTCCTGGACGGTGGCCTTACCCAGGGGTTGTTTATTATCGTCGGTAATAACCCCTCGGATGGTCACCTGCTGCGCAGCAGGCGTATCTTCCTGTAGGGTAGCAGGTGGCTGTGGATTACGTTTGATGACAAGCACACCATTCTCCATATTCCAGGAAAGGCGGGAGTTGCCTAATGCGACACGCAGTACATCATTCAGGGTGGCGTTTTTCACTTTTAATGTCACAGGTGGCAGCTTCTTCAGCTCCTCCTGATCATAGATAAAGCGCAGACCGGCCTGTTTGCGTATTTCATTCAGTAATGCAGGAACGGACATATTTTTCACGTCCAGTGTAATGCTCCGTGTGGTAGGTGCCTGTGCATGCACACTGACAGGTAAAAGGGTTAGTGCAGATAAAAGCCCGGCCGGAGCAGTTGCTAGCAGTAGCCATACTGCGCCCCGCCTAAAATGGCCTCCATAACAATACTTTTTTTTCATTACTTTTAGCGAGATTTTAGATAATAGAACCCCAGTCCTTGTTTCCGACAAGGATCAGGTTTTACTTAGGGCGGGTCTTGTTGCAACCAGGACCCGTCTTTTTTTGCTGTTGATTGTGCTACTTGTTTACTGCATAACCTGTAATTGTTCTCTCTTTTTGGTTGACATTAAAATGAACATCTGTCATTTTCTCAAGTAATTCTGTTATGGTGCTGATTTCTTTGTATTGTGGAAGGTTGGCTTCGATCTTACGATGTCTGATCTCTCCTTCAGGCAGCAAGATCTTATAGTTGTATGTTCTCTCAAGACGGTGGCAGATATCTTCCAGTGTGGTTTCAGAAAATATCAGTTCTCCATCTTTCCAGGCCGTATAGATCTCTGTATCTACTTTACGTACCCGGGTATTGTCATACGGTGCTTTGCTTGTCAGTTGATCTCCCGGTTGCAGGTAAGTGCTGTCCCCCTTATGATGCACTACTATCTTACCCTGTACCAGTGTTGCTGCGATGTTATTTTCGTACGTATTTATATTAAAAGCTGTCCCTAATACTTTTATTGATGCATGATCACTTTGCACTGTAAATGGCCGTGCTGCATCGGCTGCGACTTCAAAATAGGCCTCTCCTTCCACCGTCACAGCACGGCTGTCAGCCGGAAACACAGATGGATACCGTAGGCGGGTGTCCGCATTCAACCATACCTTTGTACCATCTGACAGCACCAGGTGATAGGTATACCCTCTGGGTACTATCAGTGTGTTATAGGAGATATGCGTTGCGGTCTGTTGACCCTGCTCATATATCAGTGCTTCATTACTGGCTATGGCGGTGCCGCTGAGCTTTCTGAGTGTATCCAGTACGATCGCTTCTCCTTCTGCTGTCAGCAATGTAATGGCAGATGGCGATTCCTTTTCGGTTGATTGTACAGCTGTTTGTCGTGGCTGTTGGTCTGCAGCTCTGAAATAATACCAGCCCCCCCCCGCCAGTAATAATACTGCAGCTGCAGCAGCGTATTTCCACATTGGGCGGACCTTGCGTCTTACCGGCATTGTCCAGTCAGGGTCCTGCTGCGTCAGCCGCTGCGTCAACGCCTCCCAGCCTTCGGCTATGTCAGCCTTCGCCCACTCCTTCAGATCCAGCTGCTCTTTCATGAACATATAGTCGCGCAGCAACGCCTGCTCTGCATCATTCAGATCAGTGTAATCCTGCGGTTGACCATTTTCCAGATAACGGAGCAGTTTATCGTTGTCGATATTCTTTTTACTGTTGTCCATGGGCTACTACTATTATGACAGGCGAGGTATAAAAAAGGGTGACTGTCCTCCGTCACTTTTTTTAAAAAAATATGGTGGTATAGAATATTTTAATGATTGTCAGTGAGATAAGCAGCTTTTCCAGCCTTTCACGTTCTTCTCTCAACGTCTCATACGCTTTGCGCAACTGGGTTTTTACGGTATTGACAGAGATTTCCAGCATCGCGGCAATTTCGCTGTACTTATAGCCATCGCCATTGCTCAGCAGGAAAATCCTGCGCCGTTGTTCCGGCAGGCGCTGTATGGCCTGTAATAATCCGGCCTTCAGCTGATCATCTTTATGTAGTATGGCATGCTCACCCTGCGGATCATAGGTCTCCGGGGCAGCAGAAGCGATAGTATGTTTGGTACGGGTAGTGTTGCTGTTGATGTAATTAATGACACCATTACGAATAGAGCGGAAGGCGTATTTTTCGAAGCTATCTGGTGTAGGTAGGGTATCCCGCTTCCCCCAGCAACGGAAAAAGAAATCCTGCACTACGTCTTTTGCTGCTTCCATATCTTTCAGGTAGCTATAGGCGAAAAGGCATAATGGTTGATAATGGTCCCTGAACAATTGTTCATACCGTTCTCTCTCTGTCCACTGCTCGTGCATCGTCTTTTTTTAGCGGAGGCACAAAATAAAGAAGAAATTAGGAATTAGAAATCAGGAATCAAGAATTGGTTTGGCGCATAGCCGTATAAAGACGCATGTAGAGATACAAGAGGCGTCATTAAACACTGATTAATAATTTATTTATAAATATGTAAATTTATAATAACCAAGCAATTCCTGGTTAAATAAAACGGCTGCTTCGTTCTCTGAAGCAGCCGTTTATCATATTCAGTTTATAACCTCGGATCTACCGGCTCACTTTCCAATGCCAGCAATCCGAACACGCACTGGTGTACTTTCCGCAATGGCTCCTTTGCTACAAAATGCTCCACCGCCTGCACACCCAGGGCAAACTCCTTCAATGCAAGCGAGCGTTTGCCACTCAGCCCTCTCTTCTTTAACCGGGTCAGATTGCCCTCCACCGTATATTCAGGGCCGTATATAATACGCAGGTATTCTCTTCCCCTGATCTTGATAGCCGGCTGCAACAAACCTTTGCTACCCCTTTCAATGAAAGACCGTGACTTGACCACCATACCTTCTCCTCCTTTTTCTGTCAGGGCTTCCCACCAGCGGACTGCAGCTGTAACACTGTCTTCGTCATCCAGGTCTACCAGCTTCCACGCTGTAGGGAACAGCGGATTGCCGTCTCCACCACAGTAACGGCCGATGGTGTCCATATGCCATACATGGTCTTTGTCAAAGTAGCTCTTGCCTTCTGTAGCTATGATATGAAAAGGTGCCAGTTGATAATCCGTCAGCGATTTTACTTCCCAGCAGTATTGTCTGTAGGCATCCCTGAACTGGTCACACATTTCGGCTCTTGCACTATAATCCTGCAATAGGGGTGCGATGCCCGGATTTTCCGTCTCCCGCAACGTCGCCACCGCTGCATGCATGGCATGTACGGCCGCCGTACCTGTTGCCGCATACTGGTGTTGAAGCAGTCCCTGCGCTTTCGCGTTCCAGGGCATCAGTTCACAGTCAAGGCATACCCAGTCGGTCTCCATCTCATCCCAGAAGTTGCGGGTGGTCAGTGCTTCCTGTACCATTGTCAGAAACGCCTGTTCCATCGTTTTGTCTGTGAAGAACGCCCTACCTGTACGGGTATAGCAGGTGCCTACGGCGCCATCGTCTATACCAAAGCGGCTGGCTATAACAGTACTGTCTTTCGCAACGATGACCACGGCCCTTGACCCCATATGCTTTTCTTCACATACCACCTGCCGGATATCGTTCTTTTTATAGTAACTGAACGCACCTGCCGGATGCTCCAGGTAGTCAGGCAATGTACTGGTTTCAGAAGGCGACATAGTTGGCGGCAGATAGATCAGCCATTTGGGATGGATGCTGAAACGACTCATTGTCTCCAGTGCAGCCGTGGTATATTCCTCACGAACGGTCACCAGATTAAGGAGACGTGTTTCAATCAGCTGTTTGCCCATCAGGTCTTCTATGTCCAGCACATCATCCTGATCATGCTGCAGGTTGTTCCCCGTACCCGGTATCCGGAGGGGACGTGCAGATTCCACGTAGGTGGCCAATGAGGGCACGTTCACCAGTTGTTTTTCAGGATAGCGCAAGGCGGTCAGTTTTCCGCCAAATACGCAACCAGTGTCTATATCTATTGTATTGTTAAACCACTGTGGTTCATACACGGGGGTATGGCCATACACTACCTGGGCTTTCCCCTTGTACCCGGCTGCCCAGTT
Source organism: Chitinophaga agri (assembly GCF_010093065.1). Lineage (NCBI taxonomy): Bacteria > Pseudomonadati > Bacteroidota > Chitinophagia > Chitinophagales > Chitinophagaceae > Chitinophaga > Chitinophaga agri. Next base: position 1,860,040 of record NZ_CP048113.1, read on the forward strand.
ATACCTTACCGGCAAACCAAACTCATCGATCTCTCCGGTTGTTTCACCATAGAGACAAAATTCTCTCACAGCGCCTGAGCCTCTTCCCTGCATTTCTTCCTTGAGTCCTGCATGTGCTACTACCAGCTTGCCACCATCCAGTACGTAGTGACTGATCAGGCCATCAAGGAACTGTTTCAGTTCACTGATAAAGCTGTCGTCCTCTCCTCCCAGCTGTTCTACAGTGGCTTTCAGTCCATGCGACAACTGTACGTTATTGCCCCGCAGATATTTAAGCAGTTTCATGTCATGATTGCCGGGTACACATAATGCCTGATTGCTCTTTACCGCCCGCATTACCAGCTTAAATACCGACGGACTATCCGGTCCTCTGTCACAAAGATCGCCCAGGAAGACCAGCTTTCGGCCCGGTAGTACATCCACCGTATGCGTAGCTGCGTCCACTGTGTGCCCCAGCTTTGTAAGCAGGCTACATAGTTCGGTATAACAACCATGGACATCTCCGATAATATCGAAAGGACCATGCTCAGCTTTGCGGACGTTCCACAAAGGCTCCCGCTCTATGCCTGTTACAGCAGCAACCTGTTCCTCATTACGCATTTCAAAGATCTTTCTGAACCCTTCATCTTTCAGTCTGCCAAGCCCCCGGCGTAACAGACTGATATGACTCGTCACTACATGTGCAGGCAGGTTCCTATCCGTCCGCATTTCATTGCGTTCAATACATACTTTATCCGGCATATTCAATACGATCGCTACTGGCAATGTGTGATACTCTCTGGCCAGTGCGACCAGTTTCTTTCTGTCTTCCGACCTTACATTGGTCGCATCTACTACTGTCAGCAATCCGCGCTTCAGTCTTTTACCGACAATATAAAAAAGCAGGTCGAATGCATCATCTGATGCGTCCATCGTATTTTCACTATTACTCACCATCTCCCGGCAGCTGTCACTGCTGATCACTTCACCTTTGCCAAACCATCGCCTGGCAAAAGTGCTTTTCCCTGACCCTGTGGCTCCCACTAGTACGATCAATGATAGCTCAGGCACCGTTATCTTCATATTATCCATTTAGTCGCTTATACAAATATTGAGGTTTTAATTTTCTTCTGTGACAGCCGATTTTACGAAGACAGCCATCTGTGTAGGCGCGCCAACATGCTCCGCTTCTTCTCCAACAGGTTTGATAGTATACGTATACCCATATGTCGCACTTACTTTCTCACACCATTGGGCGAATTGTGCCCGTGTCCATTCAAAACGGTGATCCCGGTGCCTCAGCAGTCCTTCGTCTTCTGTAAAAGTGACATTCCATTCCTTGTTAGGTGTAGTCACTATCAGCTTACCCGGTGCTGCATATCCGAAGACACATTTCTCCAGTGCACGCAGTCTGTCGGGATCGAGGTGTTCAATCACTTCTACCAGGGCTGCTGCATCAAAACCTTCTATCCGGCGGTCTCTGTATACCAGCGAACCCAGGATCATTTTCAGCCGCTTTTTCTGATTATCTGGCAACTGATCATATCGTAGTCTGCTATAGGCTATTTCCAGACTGCGGGACGACACATCCATACCGGTAATATGCGTCAGTTGCGGGTATTGCAGCAGGAGCTTTAGCAGCTTCCCTTCTCCGCAACCCAGATCTACAACCGATTTAACGGGTGTACTTAACAGCTCTTCGCATACCTGCTGTAACCTGGATGCATGTAAGGTAGGCTTAGGCAGTTCCGGTTCACGGGCGATTTCCCCATTCAGGATCTCTTCCGGCAGATCATCCTTCATCAGCATTGTCATCGCATCATTCAGCAACGTGGACTTATGGCGGAGGTAACGCTTTGTGATCAGCTCACGCTCCGGATGTATCTCCAGCCAGCCTTTCCCTTTTACCAGCAGTTTATCTACCTCTTCCCGGTTGATGAAGTAATGCTTGTCGTTATCCAGCACTGGCAGCAGAATATACAGATGGGACAATAATAGCTGCAATGTGATCGTATTTGTCAGGGTGACATTGAAGTAGTTGCTTTTGCCCCATCCGGGGAAGTTTGGATCCAGCGCATGCTGTTCTGCCGCAATCGTATAACCCAGCGGCGCAAATAACTTACGTAATACGACTTCACCACCGCTGACACGCAACACTGATATTTTCACTTCCAGTGGTAATGGCAGATCCACCAGTTCCTGTTTATCCTTACACTTGCCATTCAGTGCAGAAGTATATGCTTTTGAAATCGCATTACTCATGATGGAAGAGGCAACGTATGGCCGGTCATTTACGTATTGTTCCAATGCAAAAGCATTGCCAGCGGGACCACCGTTGGGGCGTACCAGCCCAACAGGATCAATATCCAGTAACAATGCGCAGGTGCATTCCTGCTCATTTGCCACAGGATAAAATATATGTGCTTTCCCTTTCGCCAGTTCTATCTCCTGCACCTTCGCCGGATGCTTGTGCAGCAGGTAGCCCAGGTCCGTCGCGGGTGTATGTCTCGTTGTAATCGTTAGTAACATCTTATTTATTATTGTCAGTGTAAAGATGTGGAGCATGTGCGTAGTCTTTTTGCGCAGGCCCTGATTATTTTCTAAAGACGTTCCACATGAACCACTATCAATTGACAATCAACACCTGTTTCTATCTGTGAAGTCCCTGATTCAGTTTCCAGATCACAAAAAAACCTATCGCAGCCAGGATAAAATACACCCACCACCATTTGACCATATGTGGTGTCGTATCATCGTGTTCGTCATGATCGTGGTCATGCTCATGTTCATCAGATTCCTCGTAATACATGAAGATCTCCCAGTAGTAGTTCTCTACTTCAGCTTCCGTCAGCGTTCTCTCGGTACCATCTTTTTGATAGCGGGTACCAACTAGTAACCCCAGCTCATTTTTCTCGATCAGTTCATCCAGCGCGCGCACCAGTTGCGCCCCTTCTTCATTGGAAAGCGGCCCGTTTTCCAGGTATTTTTTCAGTTGTTCCCTGATTTCTTGTAATTCCATACGCCAATTTATAAAACATTCCGCACCAGCGGCTATTTCCTGCATGATAACTTGTCATCACATTCCTATTGCCATATTGGAAATAGCAGGTACCTTTAAGCTGAAAACTCAACAGGATATGCAATTCAGACAAATACCCCCACCGGCATACCTGAAAGACTATATTCGGTATTTCTGGGTAATGGAAAGTCACGATACCAACGTTTCCGCCGCCACTTTCCGCACCATTGCGGACGGCAGTCCCGGACTTATTTTCCAGCACCCCGGGCAGGGCGTCCTGTTTCAGAATAACAAACAATTGCCCGGTACCATTCTCTACGGACAAGCCACCCGCCATGCCGAGCTCCGGATCAGTGGCAGTTTCAACACCATTGGCATCTTCTTTTATCCGCATGCACTCAAGACCATCTTTGGACTCAATGCCAATGAACTCACGGATAGTTGCCTGGATCTTGATCTGCTGTCGGGCGCTAAAGATTATCACCTGTCCGCCCAACTGACCGATCTCACTTCTTGCGGGGACAGAATAGATACAATCTGCTCCTTCCTGCTAGCACAGCTTACCCGGCATGACCAATATGCTGACAAGGCTATGTACCATGCACTGGAACGCATCAGAGAGGCCAACGGCAATATCTCAGTGAAAATACTACGGGAGGAATTACAGTTGTCCGAGAGAAGCTTTGAACGAAAGTTCAAGCAACATGTAGGCGTAACACCGAAACTCTTCGCAAGGATCGCACAGTTCCAGGCTAGCATGCAACTACTCCGCCAGCGCGATTATAATAAGCTGTCCGATATTGCTTTTGAAAATGACTATGCGGATCAGTCCCACTTCATACGCGCCTTTAAAGAATTTGCCGGCACGTCTCCCTTCCAGTTCAGAAAACAATCCGAAGAACTGATAGACAACTTGTCTATTATCACAAAATAGGCAATGCATTGCCCGGCCAGGTAGTCTTACAGATGGCCTGTTGACTGGCATCTACAAAAAAGAATCTCCGGCTACAGAGAAAAAACTAAAAATGAAGATCTCGCGGGCAGATGTGGCGGGCTTTATGTTGCATCAGCTCACGGATAATACGTATCTGCATAATACGGCAGGATTGTCTTACTAACTTACTCCAATGCTTCTGCCTGCCTTACGTGGCATAGTTTTTCGTGCCAATACGCTGGAATCGACGTTTGTAAAACACATAAAATGCAGGATATGAAAGCAATTGAAATACATTCATTCGGCGGGCCGGAAGTATTGCAGGTTGAAGAAGTACCAATCCCTGACATCAGGACGGATGAAGTCCTGGTGAGGGTGTATGCAACGAGCGTAAATCCGGTGGACTGGAAAATCAGAGAAGGACATATGGGTGACCGCAATCTGCCTTTCGTGCCGGGCTGGGACCTGTCTGGTGTGGTAGAAGAAACCGGCATAGATGTCAAAGACTTTAAAAAAGGAGATGAAGTGTACACCCGGCCTGACGTTAAACGTGATGGTACCTACGCAGAGTATATCTGTGTAAAAGCAAGCGAACTGGCCCGTAAGCCGGACTCCATTGATCATGTGAATGCGGCCGCTATTCCGTTGGCAGGACTGACCGCCTGGCAATGCCTCTTTACCCATGGACATCTGGAATCCGGACAGAAAGTACTGATACATGGCGCTTCGGGTGGTGTAGGCACCTTTGCCGTGCAGTTTGCCAAGTGGAAAGGCGCGTATGTGATGGCGACTGCATCTGAAAAGAACCATGCTTTTCTGAAAGAGCTGGGCGCAGATGAAGTGATCGACTATCATCAGCCAGGTTATGAAGACACGATCAGCAGTGTCAATCTGGTCATCGATACCATCGGTGGCGAAACACAGCAGCATTCCTTACGTTATATCATGCCCGGCGGCACACTGGTGACTACCCTGAAACCGGAGAACCATGCAGTGTTCGAAGAAAAAGGAATACGACTTACCGGAATGATGACGACCACTGATACAGACGACCTGGCGGCTATCGCGAAACTGGTAGATGAAGGGAAAGTGAAACCGGTGATTGCAGCAGTGCTACCACTTGAAGAGGCGGAAAAAGCACAGCGCATCAATGAGGAAGGCCATGTAAGAGGGAAGATTGTATTGAAGGTAACACCACACCATTAAACTATTTTCTACAATACAATCTCTTTACCTACCTCCAGCTCATACGCCTCTTTATCTTTCTCAAAGATCCTTGCGGACAAAGCTCCTTCCAGCGTGATCCGTTTATCTTTTATCCTGATCCAGCTGCCTTCTCTTAATCCTAATACCGGCAGATCCTGCTGTACCTGAAACTCCCTGATACGCGTCTCTCTCGTTTCCCCCATATGTGGCAGATCGGGGATCGGATCCAGGTAATGCGGATTGAGATTGAACGGGATAAGCCCCATCGTCTGGAAACTAGGTGGATATACGATCGGCATATCATTTGTCGTCTGCATATTCACACCCCCGATGTTACTACCTGCACTGGTGCCCATATATGGTTTGCCCTTCTCCACTTCTGTACGTAATACATCCATCAGTCCCAGATCGTGCAATTGTTTCACCAGCAGGAAGGTATTACCTCCGCCCGTAAAAAAAGCCTGTCCGTTCCTGATCGCATCCGCTGGCTGTGTGAATGTATGCAAGCCGCGTAGCGTAAAACCGGCTGCTGCAAAAACACCAGCTGCCTTTTCGGTATATGCATCATGAGAAATACCACCCGGACGGGCGTAAGGAATAAAGATCACTTCCGTAACACCGGCAAACAACTCCTTCATCACTGGTAGCAGGTAAGAAAGGTACGACTCTCCATGTAATGTAGAAGTACTGGCTAAAAGGACATTTTTCATAGGATGCAAGATAAAGAGATAACGGGAATTTAGGGACAGGTAAGAATTCAAATACACTAGTCAGGGTAAAATTAAATCGAACGAACTTATTTCTGAAAAAAGTCGTGGTTGATTACCTGGATGTAGTTTGCCTTTTATCCTTAAATATGAATCAGCAGTCATGTGGGAAATATCGGCCATCTTGTAGTGTTCTGCATTTAATATAATGCGGGCGCGGATAACCTCACTATCTTTATATAAATTCAAAACAACCTCGCCAGATCTTTTGTTATCACTCCCCATATCCCCGGCGAGATGCTCAACCGTGGCCATAAAAACATCCTCTAATTCTTGTTGCTCAGAGCTCTTCAATTCCCTTCCAACATCGTCAATTCGGGAAAAATAGTCTTTCTGTATCTTTATTTGATGTTGAACTGCAAAACCTGAAGGCAAACCAACTGATGCTGCCCATTTAAAGTCTACATATAAATCAAAATCGTCGTGCTCCTCCTTGAAATTTGTTATAGCCTTACACAGGTTAGACGAAATTTGAGGATTGCGCTCACTTTTAATTTTATCTATTAATTTATCTGATGTATCCGTTTGAATAGCAGACACCAGTTTATTTAATCCACGATACAAAGCAGGAACGTCTTAATCTCTATCTTTATTCCGCCAATAATGCCGGCGTTCTCAAACGTTCTAATTTTATATTGTTTTGTGTAGAGTTACGTTAAAACGCCTCTCCCAGGTTAATACTAAACCTGCTACCATACCTGCTGAAGCCATAATCCAAGGCAATATTCGTATTGGATTTCTTGTTGAATTTGAGACGCAGACCGCCGCCTGCTGCAGGATGGAAAGGGGTAAACTTATACCCATCCGGATGGGTGACCGTATTCATATTGGCAAACACCACAAACCCCAGCAGGCCATTCTTCGTAATATCCCTGCGGTATTCCGCTTCCAGGTCTATCAGCCCTTTCCCGCGGAACCGGTTCTGCTCCATCCCTCTGCCACTGCGAAAGGCAGGGTCCCAACCAATACTGGGTAAATCCAGGTAGGGCGTCTTACTGTTCAGTGACGTCCAGTAGAACCCCCAGAAGGCAAGCACGTTCTGTTCCCTGGCATTACCCAGGTGAATATATTTCCGGTAATCCAGGTACAGTGACTGCCAGGACGCGCTACTCCCAAGGAACTGAGGATTGACCCTGAAAACGGCGTTAAAGTAATGTCCTGACTGTGGATTGATAGAGTTCTGACGGGAATCTTTCAACAGGTTCAGGGAAACGCCGGAAGAAACCGTCTGCCGGCCGTCAGTACCATATTTGTAGCCTACAAATTTGGGTAACTGTACACTGTCATTGGAACGGATCCCGATATTGGAATGCCAGTCCAGGTGATAACCAACCCCTACCAGCCACTCTTTGGTAACTCTCCGGTAAAACGTCTCGTATATCCGCAGGTAATTGTTGCCCAGCAACTGCTTCTCCTCCTCCGGTACGCCATTCCCGACTCCCCAGGTATACTGCGGATTGATAATAAACCGGATATCTCCAGACATATTATAGTTATTATCCAGCATCCAGATGTTAGACCTTAACGCAAACGAAAAGCGCCCTTTGAAAGAAAAGGACGGGGAAAACGAAACGTTAGACAGGTTAGTCGTACGTCGTGGTCCCAGGTAAAAGGCGGCGTTCGTAGAGGTGATCAATGCCACGCCACCACCCGGTATATTGGAAGGGGCAGGCAACAACGAATAGTATATCCTGCGTTTTCCTTTTTTAGGCGGTTTGGCCTTGTATTTTACCACGCTCTTAAAAACGTCTATCACATCCTTGTGCGGCACAGTATCTTCGTCCGGCTCGTCATCCCACGGGCGGGGCTTATGCTGTGCAGCTACCCAGCACGGCAGGGCTAAAAACAATAAAATTATCAGTGCGAGCTTATTCATCAGGTTTCAGCGATCTGTTTCTAACAGCATACCTGTATAAGCGTCTAAATATTGTGCCAGTGGAAGAACCGCCACACCCGGAACTTACGCCACCGCTGCCCCGATTTTCACTTTCGCGACGTCAAAAGCGCCACCAGTCCGGCGCTGGCCATTATAACGCCCGCCAGGAAAGGAAATCCCGCCCCAACCAGGTCTTCCATTGAACTGGAAAAAAGGAAAGGTAAACAAAACAGCATACCGAAAGAACCCGCCGCAATGGCGGTATACACCCCGAAACGGGTCTCTGTACGTATATCCAATAGCTCCTGTCTTTGCGGTGTATAACTGAATACGACTTCCCATAAAGTGCTGGTACAGCACATCGCATATTCTTCTATTGTCCAGGTGCTGATCGGCTTCACCTGACGACCATTCTGGAAATCTTTGTAAAAAGTACGCCACAGATCGGGTAACAACAGCGCCCCGAAAACGACAATGGCCAATACGTACTCATGAAACGATTTACGGATGATCCATCCTGCGGCTGTTTGTAAAATATTCACAGCTAACTGCCACTGTTTGCTGTAAATAAACTAAAAACCTCATATATTAGTACGACCTTGTGATTTCTATGAAGCGACTATATACCCTGCTGCTGCCCCTGTTATTCCTGCTGCTCCGGTCATCCGCACAGCAGACCACACCACTACCTATCGGTGTCGTACAGCATTTTCAATCGGCTATACTCAATGAAAAAAGGCAACTGAATATCTATCTGCCCCAGGACTATCAGCATACATCCAGGACCTACCCTGTGATCTATCTGCTGGACGGTGGTATGGAAGAAGATTTCCTGCACATCACAGGACTCACGCAGTTTCTGACCATGATCGATACACTCCCGCCGAGTATCGTTGTAGGTATCGTTAATACCGACAGGAAAAGAGATTATACCTTCCCCACAACCATATCGGGCGACAAAAAAAAGTTCCCCACCACGGGAGGATCTGCTAACTTCATCTCCTGCCTGGAAAAAGAAATACAACCGCTGATCAGGAAACAATACCGGGTCAATGACACCACTACCCTGATCGGACAATCGCTTGGCGGATTACTCGCCACTGAAATACTACTGAAACATCCGGGCCTGTTTATGAATTATGCCATCATCAGCCCCAGCCTCTGGTGGAATGGCGGATCACTGCTGACTGAAGCTCCTTACCTGTTTGCAGCAACACCCGATGTACCGACACATATATTCGTCGCCGTAGGACAGGAACATGAGCAGATGATGGATGCTGCCAGTGAGCTCGGCGCGATCTTCCAGGCCTCCAAAAAGAAAAACCTTTATGCGCAGTTTGTCTTCATGCCTAAAGAAAATCACCTGACCATCCTCCACAACGCTGTATACAAAGCACTCGAGGTATTCAATACAAAACGTCGCTGATGAACGAAAACAATACGCGTATAGCTTATAAAGAACAAACTATATGGACGGCCAAAAGTTACTGTGACCTCCTGTTATTATTGCTGACGGAAGAGAGTTCTACAGCAGCGTACGATGATGACAGGCAATTATACACCTATCTCGTAAAAAAACTACGGGGATACTATGAAGCAGACCTGAACAGCATTCTGGCAGCACAACACATTACCGGCCAGATGGAAAAGATGCTGGGACATATCATCACACGCATCAAACAGGCCGATAAACAATACTGCTATCACTGGCGGCAACAACTCTTTAGCCACTATCTCGCCAGTGATCCTTCAATAGATAAAAAAACAGCAGGCAGGTTACTAGCTGAGTTGCCCGACATGACCGATCCTGCCATATCCCAACTACTGCATAAAGTGCTCCGGCTGATCAGAGGGGAATATATCTTCGAAACAGTACCAGTGGTCACCTTCGAACAGCTGACCGGCCGCTGGCAGGCAACGGCAGATAAGACCACGCCGCAGTATGATATTAATTTTAATATGCTGGATGATCTCAGTCCCTCCTCCAGCCCGATTGTGCTGTCCATTCAACCGGTAGCAGATACCTTTTCCCTGCAGATAGATATACCGGTTACTAACTGGGCTACACGCAGCACTGGCGTTTTACAGTGGATTGCCGGCACGGCGGATATTAAAGAAGGGTGCATCTTTGTACAGGAAACTGGAAGGGCAGTATGTCAAATACCAGTAATAGAGCTGGGAGCCGACCACTTTGATACCTTCCTTTTTCATACCGAACTGAGATTCAAAAAGATATAGCGGAAAAATGGACCGACCTGCAAACAGCAGGACCTACCGGTATATCTTCCGTCCCTTCTGCACCAACTCCTTCTCTGTCAAATACTTAATTGCTCTTATTACCGTCTCTACCCGTAATCCGGTCAGATCAGCTATTTGCTGCCGCGTCAGGTTGACAGGGTATAATTTACCGGAATAACCATCCCGTTCCTTTAGGAAATCTATTAGGGTGATAATACGATGACTGGCATCATACAGGCTGATCTCCTTCGCTATCATGGACTTAAAATAGATACGTTCAGACAGGCTCTTCACCAGCTGCAGCTGTAACGTGAAATGCTGCGACAGCAAGTCCAGCAGCTTCGTCTTTTCCAGCACGATCACGTCACAGTCAGTTAGCGCGATCGCAGATGCGGGATATGCCACATCGAGGAACAAAGGTGGTTCTGCAAAACTGTTCCCCTCTTTAAAAATGCCCTGAATAAATTCCTGCCCGTTCTCACCGGTATTGACCATCTTCACTTCTCCGCCGACTACCTGGTAATAAAACCTGGCATGACCGCCTTCCTCCAGGATCGTCTCTCCCTTTTTATATCCACGTATGACGCCACCTGCCTGTATGAGTAATTCGTAATCCAGCATTTTTTGTGTTTATGATCCAGGTCATAAACCCGGGTCTGAATGATTTGTTCCTTTGTGTTATAAAAATACACATTTATGGAAACGCTTCATATCAACTTAAAAGATAAAAACAACGCTGGCAATATAATCGCAAAACGTTACACCAGCGCACAGGCGCAAACTTACACACCCGAAGCGCAGGCACTGACACTGTGGCAAAAATTCATGCGTTACGCGGAGGCACAACAGGTGAACCGGTTTGCTTGGCTGGCCTTCTCTTTCTTCATGCAGGGCTGTGTACTGGTACCTATCACGCTACTCATCGTCGTACATCGTGGTAATCCATTTGAACTATGGATCCCTACGCTGGTCGCATTCGTAGTAACCGAGACCACCAATCTCGCGGCCATGCCCACCAGGATCACCGTCCCTGTATTCTGGGCAAGCGTGATCGTCGACCTGCTGGTCATTGCCACCGCCTTCCTTTTGTACTAAAGACATATACATTATACTATGAAACACGATATCACTACCATTGAAGACGTACAACTGCTGGTCAATACATTCTATTCACGCGTCAGGGAAGACGCGGCACTCGGATATATCTTCGATGGAGTAGCAAAAGTAAACTGGGAAAAACACCTGCCTGTCATGCACAGCTTCTGGGAAACAGTACTATTTGGCAAGGCTTCATTCAAAGGCAATCCGTTAGCGAAGCATACCGCACTGAATGCAAAGACACCGCTCACAGAAGCGCATTTCTCTACCTGGCTGGCCCTCTGGCATCAGACAATTGAAGATCTGTTTGAAGGTCCTGTAGCGCAGAGTGCCAAGAGTAAAGCGGAACTGATGAAGATATTGATGCTGGGAAAGATACAGCAGGAAGGCAGGATCCCGATAGTTAATTAGAAATTGGGAATTTTTTATACTACATGTCTTAATATAAACTAAGAGCGTTCCTTACACCAACGGGGAACGCTCTTTGCTATTATGACTTACAATTAGTATCAATAATTCCCAATTCCTGATTCCTGATTCCTGATTATATCTAGCATTATCTTTGCACATCTCTGTAAAGCTAATCCATGCCAGCCATGACTAAGAAACACCTGTCTTTATTCGCACTACTTCTTTCAGTAGGTCACTATGCATTTTCACAGCAATCGCCTGCCGCCATTCCTGTTCAGTTTACGCTGAAACAACCCGGTTACGTGACACTTGTTATTGAAAACAGTGATGGTACAAGGGTGCGGAACCTGATATCCGAAACCTATTTTCCCGCAGGCAATAATACCGTACAGTGGGACGGACTGGATGACCTGGGCAGGGATGCCGACGGCGCCAAACACGGGGTGTACAATGTACCCGGTAAAATGGTGTCGCCAGGACAGTACAAGGTACGCGGACTGATCAGAGGCGCTATCCACGCCTATTATGAAATGGCCACCTACTCACCCGGTACGCCCCCCTGGCGAACCGAAGACCATACCGGTGCATGGCTCGCTAACCATACGCCGCCGCAGGCCGCCCTGTTCGTACCGGCCAAAGCCTCTCCAACCGGACAACCGGCCGTACTGCTGGGCTGTTACGTCACCGAAGGTCCTGACGGCCTGGCATGGGTAGATATGAACGGCCGTAAACGCGGCGGACGTAACTGGGTAGGTGGTGCCTGGACAGCCGCCCCCTTCATTGCTGCGGATAATGGTCCGAAGGCTATTGCTGGCAATGATATCTATGTAGTGTCTGCCTGGGAAACCGATAAACAGTCTGGCATGGCAGAGTTAAGACTGAACGCGCTGAGTACAGGAAAGAAGAATGATTACAACGTCAAACAGGTCATAAAACGTTCTATCGGTGCTATTCCTCTGGACGAAGTGAAAGAGACGATTACAGGTTTTGCCGTGAACAATGGCATAGCCCTGATCAGCATGGCCGGTAAGAATCGTATATTGATTGCCGATATAGCTAAAAGCAAGCTGACGGATAGTATCAAAGCCAACGCGCCCACCGGCATGTGTTATGATAAAGACGGCCGGTTACTTTTACTCGCCGGTAATCAGCTGATCCGCTTCGCTGGCTCCCTGCCAGATAATAAAGGGCAGACAATCATCAGCAGCGGACTGGAAGCCCCTGTCGCGCTCACACTTGATAATAACGGCCGTATCTATATCAGTGATCGTGGTAAAAGTCACACGGTCAAAGTATTTTCTCCGGAAGGAAAGTTCATCCGGCAGATCGGTTCCCCGGGAGCACCTGCTGCCGGACCGTACGATCCACAGCATATGAACAATCCCGCAGGTATCACCATCGATGCACAACAGCAACTATGGGTTACGGAGAACGACTTCCTGCCCAAAAGGGTCAGCGTTTGGTCGCTTGAAGGAAAACTGATACGTGCATTTTATGGCCCACCAAAATATGGAGGTGGCGGCACCCTCGACCCGCAGGATAAGCGCCGGTTCTATTATACCGAAGAAAGTAAAGGCGCTATGGAATTTGCGCTGAACTGGCAAACCGGTACTTCGGCTGTGAAACAGATTTACTACCGCCCTGACGGGAACGATCTGTCCCTGGCCTTCCGTAGCGCTGCGCCCGAGACACCGCTTTATTACAACGGACAACAATACTTCACTAACTGCTACAACAGTAGCCCGACCAACGGCTGGAGCACCGCTTTTCTTTTTATTAAACGTAATGGAATAGCCATTCCAGTAGCCGCTATGGGTCAGGCGTCTCAATGGGACGTGCTGAAAGGGAATGCATTTACATCCGGCTGGCCACAGGGTGTGGACCTGAACGCTAAAGGAAACTCCGCCCAGGCGTTTTTCATCTGGCAGGACCTGAATAGCGATGGACAGGCACAGCCCGGTGAAGTGAAATACCAGAAAGCCGTGACCGGCGGCGTGACCATCATGCCGGACCTCTCGTTCTGTATATCCCGCATCAACGATAAAGCTATGCGGTTTGCGCCATCCGGCGTGTCAAAAGCAGGTGTACCGATGTATGACATTACGAAGGGACAGGTACTGGCAACTGGCGTACAAACCCCTGCGTCTTCCGGCGGAGATCAGGTGCTGGACGGACCGGACGGCTGGAGCGTGATCACATTAGGTGTGAAACCATATGCGCAGCTATCCCTTAGTGGTGTCAAGAACGGTGTGCCTATGTGGAGCTATCCAAACCTATGGCCGGGACTACACGCTTCCCATAATGCACCGGAAGCAGACAAACCAGGAGAGATCATCGGTGCAACGCGTTTGCTGGGCGGGCTCTTTGAAGTGAAGAGCTCCGGCGCAGGCCCACTGTGGGCTATCAATGGTAATCACGGTAACGTATATATCTTCACAGCAGATGGTTTGTTTGTGGCCACTTTATTTGAAGGCATGAGAAGCGGACAGCAATGGCGTATGCCTACTGGTAAACGTAATATGTCACTCGATAAAATTACACTCGGCGAAGAAAACTTCTGGCCAGGTATCACAGCGACAGCAGACGGCAAGGTGTATCTGGTGGATGGTGCACGCAGCGCCGTCGTGCGACTGGATGGACTGGAAAGTATCACCCGGCTACCGGATATGAATATTACGGTGAACCAGTCTTCCATTAACCGTAGTCTTGCAGCCATTTCGGGGCCTGTTGCAACAGCACAGGCGGGTGCACAGAAAGTATTACAGGTAAATATCAGCACACAAAAACCGGTGGTTGACGGTAAACTGAACGATTGGGCGCAGGCATCCTGGGCTGATATTGACAAACGTGGTGTGAAAGGCAACTTCAATACCAACTCAAAACCCTACGATGTCACCGGCGCACTGATGGTATCAAACGGCAGGTTATATGCAGCCTTCCGCACCGGCAACGCAAAGCTGGCAGATAATTCCGGAGAGATGCCACTGGCACTTTTTAAAACCGGTGGGGCACTGGATATTATGATCGGCAGTACCAATGCGAAAGCCGATCCGGCAAGACGCACAGCGGTAGCAGGCGATTACCGGCTGCTGGTAAGTGTCGTGAATGGTAAGCCACAGGCCCTGTTGTATAAAGCCGTTGTTCCTGGTACGAAGGCGGAAGATAAGGTACCTTTCTCCTCTCCTTCCCGTACCATTACATTCGATCAGGTGGACAATATCACCGGTCAGTTGCAATTTGCCGGTTCTGAGGGCAATTTCGAGCTTTCTGTGCCATTGTCGGCACTAGATATCCAACCGGGAGACGGACAGCAAATTAAGGGGGATATAGGCATTTTAAGAGGCAGCAACGGCGAGACGACCTCCCGCCTCTACTGGAGTAACAAATCCACGGGCATCACTTCGGATGTGCCGTCAGAGGCTACATTGTCTCCCGGCTTATGGGGAACCTTCCTCTTCAAACGAAAATAGTGTGACGGGAAAGAGGTGAAAAAACTATCACCCCAACGAGGCTGTGAGCCGTATAAGACGTTGATATACAATCACCAATGTCCATCACTGCTATTCAGGGTGAACAAGCAACGAACTAGCGGCGAACTAGCGACGAACAAGCGACGAACAGGCAACACGGAGTATTGGACCACGATTGATATTATTTTCGCTTTGCGCCGTTGCCGTTTTCCTGACACGGGACAACAAAAATAAAGAGCGTCCGGCGACAGTTATGCACTGTTACCGGACGCTCTTCATTTACAGGCGGCTATTTTAATCTGCCCTGAGGCTCTTTACAGGATTCATCAATGCGGCTTTGATACTCTGGAAACTCACTGTCAGCAACGTCACTAGCAATATGCCCACACCGGCCACCAGGAAGATCCACCAGGCCAGATCCGACCGGTAGCTATACTGCTGTAACCAGGTATGCATAGCATAATACGCCAGCGGAACTGCGATCACGAGTGCCAGTCCGGTTAACAGCAGGAAGTCTTTTGACAGCATGGCCCACAGATTGAACACAGAGGCACCCATTACTTTCCGTACACCGATCTCCTTGGTACGCTGTTCTGCCATGTAAGCGGCCATACCGAACAGGCCAAGACAGCTGATCAGGATCGCCAGTATGGAAAAGACAGTTGTGAGTTGACCGATCCTCACCTCATTCCCGAACTTGCTGGCATACTGCACATCTACAAACTGGTAGTCGAACGGCTGCTCCGGGCTATATTTCCTGAACACTTCTGCTATTTTCGATAGGGCCTCGTGTGTACTCATCGCCGGATTGATCCTGATATTCAAAATACCCAGGAACTGTTTATTCATGACATACATAGATGGACGTATAGGATCATAGGGTGACTCCGCTACCAGGTCCTTTATCACTCCAACCACTGTAAACGGATGACCGTCCCAGTAGATCGTCTCTCCTACCGGATCTTTTAGTCCCATCAGGCGGACCGCAGATTCATTCAGGATAAATGAGGTAGAATCCGAACCATAGTCGGTAGAGAAGTTACGGCCTGCAACAAACTGCCAGCCGATCGTTTGTCCGTATTCAGGCGATACAGTTTGTGTAGGCATATCTACCGTCATAGCAGGGTCCTTTCCCTTCCACCGGAGGTCTCCGTTTGTTTGCCAGACCGTTGTCACAGGCGTGCTTGCCTCAGCCATATCAATAATAGCACCGGCATTTTTCAGCTCCGACCGTATTGCATCAAAGTGATCGTGAATATCGGTGAGCCCGAGTTCAACAGACAATAATCCTTCGCGTGTATACCCCACAGGTCTGTTACGCGCAAAGTTCACCTGCCTGAATACGACGATCGTCCCAATGATCAGTACCAATGACACAGAGAACTGTAATACAACCAGTATCTTCCGGGGTAATGCGGCGTTACGGCCAGTGCGGAAGGTGCCTTTCAATACGCGGACAGGCTGGAAAGACGACAGGTAGAAAGCCGGGTAGCTCCCCGCGATAAATCCGGTGACCAGTACCACGACAATGCCCGTGAGCCAGAAGAACGGACTACCCCATGGCAACGTCATCTTCTTACTGGCAATGCTGTTAAAGAAAGGCAGCGCCAGTTGCGCCAGTACGACCGCAATAATGAATCCGATAGCTACTACTAATATTGATTCGCAGAAGAACTGCCATATCAGTTGTTGTCTGAAAGAACCGACTGCCTTCCGGATACCCACTTCCCGCGCACGCTTCTCAGATCGGGCGGTACTTAGGTTCATAAAATTGATACAGGCCAGTAATAACACTGCGATACCGATCACTCCAAACAACCAGACGAACTGGATCCGCCCGCCTGTATTGATACCATTCCTAAACTCCTGCCGCAGGTGCCATTTACTCATCGGATGAAGGAACACAACTGGCTTAAAGCGTTTGTCTTCTGTGCGCACATTGTCCAGTTTTGCGTTGGCAATCCGGGCGGACACTTTATTGAGATCAGCATGATCAGCCAATCGTACAAACACCAGAAAAGCATTACTACCCCATGGATCAGGAACGGTCTTGATCCAGGACATGTATTTATCGATGTGCACATCCCAGGAGGCGATGAAATCGAGATTCCCGAACAGTGAATTGTCAGGTAGATCTTCATACACACCTTTTACGATCAGCGACGCTTTGTTATCTATGCGGACGATCTTGCCAACGGGGTTATCATTGCCGAAGTAAGTGGCTGCGGCCGATGCGGACAACAGCACCGACGCCCGGTCTTTCAATCCGTCACGCACACCGCTCTTCATCCTCAGATCAATCAGCTCCGGACCACCAGCTTCCATGAAGCGACCAACCTTGCGCAACTTCTTCTCACCCACTGCCAGTACCTTATACAGATCCCAGGAAGATTTTATCACCTGTTTGAAGTTATCACCGTATTGGTCCCGCAATACATCACCGAGATAGTAGGGCGTCGTTTGCCAGGTAGCGACTTCACCATTGAAAGTCTGGTGCTGCATGACCTGCGCAATGCGGTTATAATTCCGGTTATACTTATCAAAGGACACCTCATCCCATATCCACAAACCGATCAGTAGCGCGACTGCCATACCGGTGGCTAGTCCGCCGACGTTGATAAAAGTGTATCCCTTGCTTTTTTTAAGGTTGCGCCAGGCAATTTTGAAGTAGTTGCGGATCATAGCCATCTGAGTTGAATGATCATAGTGAACTGAAAAGTATGCCAATGAATGTACTAAATGATAATCAATATTTTAAACAAGCTGACATCCGGCTGAGTGTCCGCTTTCGTTACACCCGGGTGTCCATTATCGGATCCTTTCTTACTGCATTAGTGTTGCAGCTATATCAAGTATTTTCATGTTAAGCCGTCGAAGGACATACACTGTGTTGACCCATAAGCCGCCAGCTGAAGAGACAAAGCCAGGAAAAACTATACTTATCCTTATAATTCATAACCATGCACATTGCATTTGTAATTGACATTCCAGCGTTTGAGGGACTAGGCGCTACGCTTACCTCACTTGTGAGAAACTGTTCTGACACCACACAACTTGACCTGCATTTTATCTGTTACAATGTGAGGAACCGCCATAAGAATAATATCCTGATGTTATTACAGACAGAAGGCTATCACGGGCGGACACGGTTCTACGACTTTGATGCCGCACAGCAGTTCGGACACCTGAATGCCGTGGAAGGTTCGCGTACCAGCTATGGCCGTTTACTGATCCCTCAGCTGCTGGATGCAGCATATGTGCTCTGCCTGGAAAACGATCTGCTGGTCCTGCTGGACATACTCACGCTGGACAATATACGATTTGATGATCATTTCCTGGCAGCGGTACCTGCAGGCCCTTACAAAAACATCCAGGACAGGAAGTTATTACCTGGTCAGCTCAGCGTCTGCAGGGATGGACGTTGTTTCCATGCAGGCGTGCTGCTGCTGAACCTGAAAATATGGAAAGAAAAGGATATCTGCCATGAGGCCGAAAAGATCTGTCTGCGTTATCCTGCATGGTTACACGAAGGTGATCAAAGTGTCCTGAATGATATCTGTAATGGTACATTCCATCGTGTAGACGACCGGTTCAACAGTGCATGGACACCGGACCACGATATGCCTGCGTACAATGAAAACACCATTCTACGGTTCACCGGTACACCTAAACCATGGGATTTTCTAGGCAAGGATATACACGCAGGATTTAAACTATGGTCAACGTACGATACAACATTCTGGGACAGGCGATATAAAGCTGTTTCAGGCCTGCAAAGGATCTGGAAGATCAGGAAGTCGCTGATAAAATATTATCTGAAAAGATTGCGGAGTATCAAAAGTACGGATGCATTGGAAGTGAAACGTGTCTAATCCCTCCTCCTCATACAGATGAACCGGTACCTTTAGAAAGTACCGGTTCTTTTATTTTCAAAACAGTAATTAAGAAATAGTGGTTGACTGGTAAATGTGTTCCACCAGATCGGCTACCTTCCTGGTTATATGCGACAAAGACATTTGATACTTTTAAGCGGCTTATTTGCTGAGGTCCCAGGCTTTAAGGGTTTCCAGCTTCACATCACCATCCTGCGCAAATACAGACCAGCCGGTGGCTTTCGCATCCGGGAATACTAATGTGGTCAGGACTTTTTCTCCACCATTTACAAAGACTTCCAGGGAAGATCTATCAAACAGCACCTGCAGGCGGAGCTTACCATTTTCCGGCTGTACAGCCAGTTTATCAATGACAACAGGTTGTTTACCCGGTGTAGTCACCGTTACCGACAGTTCCTGTTGCGAAGTATTATAGGCCAGTGCTATTTCACTTTTATTGTTTTTGTTCTGGCACAGTTTAAGCCCGAAACGGGTCGCCGTACCTGGTGTGAAGGTCACGTCTGCCCAGTTGGCATTCGCATTGAATTTGCCACCTTTAACAAGGGAAATCTCATTACTGCGAATGGTGGTCTGCGGCAATACCAGCTTGTTTGCTGCGGGCAATGTCTGTAATTGTTTATAGAGTACATCGGCAGGTTGCTGGTATAAGCGTACGCCTTCGGACGTAGTTTTAAGTGCAAGATCTCTGGGGATAGACATTTGTCCTCTCCACGGATAGGTCGGTGTATCGAATGGCATCAGCCATCCCAGCATCATTTGACGGCCACCGGGCAGGTTGTTGTATGGGATCGCCGCATAAAATGTCCTGCCATAGTCAACGAACTGCTGATGCGAAGGTGTATTATCATTGGTGAAGGTCTTACCATCAAAGTCGCCGGTAAAGTACTGCATACCGGTTGATTCATCCGGATTACCGGAAGAGATCATCAACAGCCATTTTTTTCTGGCAGGATCACCATCTATGTATAACGGTGTCAGTGAAGGACATTCCCAGATCTTACGAACGTCTCCCTGGTTGCCAAATTCACTGAGGAGCTCCCATTTTTTCAGGTCTTTAGATGCATAGAACTGTAGTTTGTGTTCATGCGGAACAGCGACGGTCATGACCCACTGTTGCTGTTCTTCCATCCATATCACACTGGGATCACGGAAATCCTTCTTCTGAATATCAAGAACAGGATTGCCGCTATACTGGGTAAAAGTGGTACCACCATCATTGCTGTAAGCGACATACTGGAGCTCCCGTTCCTGTTTGGGCAGATCTGCCGTGTAGATAGCGACAAGGGGTGCCTGATTGTTTTTACCAAAGCCACTGGTATTTTTACTATCCAGGACCGCACATCCCGAGAAGATCCACGTAGTAGTGTCTTTTGTTTCAATCTCAGGAATGGCTACTGGCAGGTGCTTCCAGTTAAGCAGGTCTTTACTGGTGGCATGGCCCCAACTCATATGCCCCCATTTATTTTCGTATGGATTATGCTGATAGTAAAGATGATACTCCCCGTTGAGGTAGATCAGTCCATTCGGATCATTCGTCCAGTTCTTCGCTGGTGTGAAATGGTATACAGGACGCCATTGCGGAGTGGGTATCTGCTGGTCCTGGGCAGATGCCAGTACCGGCAGACAGGCCGTGAGTAGCGCAAACAATTGCTTTTTCATACTGTGGAGCTTTTAGTCTGCGTAAATTATAAAAAATCCCGAATTACGAATCAGGAATTAGGCACAATAAAAGTACGCTATAAACTAACAAGCGCCCCAGGCTATTAGCCGGGAGCGCTTGTTAGTTTATAGCGTACCTGAATTAGTCAATTTATGATTCCTAATTCCCTAGAGTTCTGCAAAGATCTTCTCTCTACTGGCAGCCAGCAGATCCAGTACGTCCTGCTTAACACCGGTGAACGGTCCTGAAGATTCAATCTTCAGGGTAGCCATTGCCGCTGCAAACTCACCTGCCTGCTGGAAAGATGCACCTTTACTACGCTGGTATAAATAACCGGCCATATAAGTATCGCCGCAACCGGTAGCATCTATCACCATGGTTGGCACATAGGCCGGGATACGGTGAAAAACACCATCCGCATAGATCACAGAGCCCATGCTTCCCAGGGTGATCACTACTTCCTTTACCCCCCATTCAGCCAGTGTCATGGCGCCTGTTCTTACATCTTTATGGCCTGTCAGCACTTCCATTTCGTGCTCATTGGCTTTCAGTGTATGTATATACTGCAGGGCTTCCTGTTTGGCAGGCCAGTCGATCGCAAATACATTGTGATCTTCCACCTTACGCAGATACCCCTGTACATCCAGTGCCACCTTACCTCTGGAGGCAAGAGACCTGATCAGCTCAACAGGAATATCGTCGGCCAGCAATGGCCCCAGGTGAAAGATGCGCGCTTCTGTGTGAGACAGTGCTGCTATGGTAAAAGGGTCTGCTTTCTGCAATACGCGCTGCGTGCGGTGATCCTGGTTTTCAGAATAGATATTCTCGAAATAGACAGTGTGCTTGCTGGGCAGTGCATCTACTTCTATTCCTTTCTCTCTCAGTTCAGCTACTGTGCCCATTTCACTCTCCGCCAGCGCGGTTACCAGTCTGTATTTAACATCCATATGACGGATGGCATTGGAAAAGTAAAAAGAAGTGCCTCCAGCCATATGTACCACGGATTTCGTGGTCACTACTTTATCCAACGTGATATGCCCTACACAACAAATATCGTACATGTACTTTCTTAAGTTGATTAATATTCCAGCCAAATAATCGCCAAATATAGTCAATAGATGTTTAAAAATTGGGAAATAGGAATTAGGTATTGGTAATGAGCCTATTACACACTAAATACTGTTACCTGCAAGGCTATTACGCGGTATATTATGCGAAAGGCGGCTATCCCACTTTTCACGCTAACCCAACTACTGATTACTGATACCCTCCCTGGTCACCGCAGCATCAGAGGAATAAAAATCTATATATCAGTTCCCCACACTTTATCTGTAATTCAAATATGCTGATAGTTTTATGTCAAAAACATGTCCCGGGGTTATTGATAATTCTAAATAATTTATTTACATTCACTTAACCCTTTTACAATTTAGCATTAAGTCAACCAAAGAGCACCATTTCGATATTTTCCAGTCCGTACTTCTATTCTGTATTTTTTCTATTCCATCATCTTTAAACAAAAATCGCTATGAAAAGAAATCGACTATTGGCCCTAGCATTCCCCATTATGATGCTGATGACTGTAGCCTCCTGTACAAAAGACGACAAGATCCTCCGCGTTCGTGACGGCGTACTGAACCCCCAAAAACATCAGGACAGAGGATTTCTCATCATTGCCAAAGAAGGCGCTAAACTTGAAGGCATTACGGAAAGCCTGAGCAAACTGCGTGTAAAGAACTTCAAACTGAAGTCAGCGAACCAGGAACTGGGTTTGATCCGGGTACAGACCCCCGATCCCACTTTCCCCGAAAAAGCAAGACAGATCCCAGATGTACAGTCTGTAGCAGTAGACGTTGTATTGAACTGGCGTTTACCTGAAAAAACATTCCGTACCAACAGGCCGGTAGACAAACTGGCCAATGGAAAAAGCAGCAATCCCCTGGCAACAAACCCTTTCAGCGCGCTCCAGTGGGGTCTTCAATCCGTTAAAGCACCTCAGGCCTGGGCGAAAGGCTATCGTGGCAGAGGCGCTAAAGTAGCAGTGCTTGATGGTGGCTTCCTGCTGGAAAACCCTGAGATCAAGCCCAACATTATCCGCACCAAAAACTTTATCGAAGGCGAAGAAGTACAGTATCACGGTATTGAAGGCTTTAGCCATGGTACACACGTTGCAGGTACCATCGCTGCGCTTGATGACAATACCGGTGTAGTGGGCGTAGCTCCTGAAGCAAAACTGATCCTCGTGAAAGTACTGGATGATGCAGGCAGCGGACCATTCAGCGGCATCATTGATGGTATCTTCTATGCTGCAAAAAATGGTGCAGATGTCGCGAATATGAGCCTTGGTGGGGAACTGCCACGCAAGACATATACAGATGATAACGGCACGCCTGACGATCCTTCCGATGACTATGTGGTACAATATGACAGGGATGTTAAAGACCTGATCATCGCCATCAACAGAGCGACCATATATGCTACCCTCCACGGTACAACATTAATAGCGGCTGCAGGTAACGATGCATACGACTACGACACGGAAAAACGCTTTATCACCTATCCTGCTGCTGCGTTGGGCGTGATCTCCATCTCATCTAACGGTCCGCTGGGATGGGGTATCAATCCTGACACTACGTTGTACCGTCCTTCTATCTTCACAAACTACGGCAAGAATTTCATCTCGTACGGTGCGCCTGGCGGTAACTATGACTTCCCGCTAAATACGTCGATCGTGACCGTAGGCGGTATCACTTACTATGAGTATGTGTTCAATTTCATATTCAATATCGGTTTCTGGGATGAAGCGACCAATGAGTACTCCTATGGCTGGTCTGCCGGCACCAGTATGGCGGCACCTCACGCAAGTGCAGTAGTAGCATTGCTGTATGGGAAATACCCTAAGATCAATCCTATACTGGTTGAACTGATCTTACGCAAGTCGTCTAACGACTATGGCGCTCCTGGCAGAGATCCATTCTTTGGCAATGGACAGATCAATGCAGGTAAGGCAGTAAGCTATTGATCAATCAGGAATTGGGAATCAGGAATTCATTTTAAATAGTCTTCCGCATTATAACGGAGCACTCCTGGCATTATGCCAGGAGTGCTCCTCATTTACCGTAAGACATTTATTATAAAAGATTCCTGATCCCCCGTTCCTAATTTTTATAATCAAACACCAGCTGGCAAAAGATCTTCACCCCTGCATCCAGCTTTGTATCATCAATATAGAAATCCGGTGTATGATGTGCGGCCGCCTTTAACGCGTCCTGCCCAGGCGCCATCCCTCCCAGGAAGAAGAAGAAGGCAGGAGCCTTATCTCCATAAAAGGAAAAGTCTTCCGCTCCTGTTGTCCAGTCGGCTTCTTTCACGTTGTCTTTACCAACAGCTGCCTCAATGGAAGGCAACATTCGCTTTACCAGGGCCGGGTCATTATAGGTCACTTTGGTCTTTGTATCAATGCTTACCTCAGCGATGGCACCGGAAGCCTCCGCGATCTTAGTGGCAGTCAGCTTCATTCTTTCATGCACATCCGCCTGCATCCGGGTGTCCAGCGTGCGGATCGTTCCTTCCATGACCAGCTCCTCCGGAATGATATTACTTCTCACACCACTATGGATCTTCCCTACGGTGATCACCACAGGGGCCTTGGTGAGTTCGGCCTGACGACTCACGATCGTCTGGAAGCCCTGGATGATCTGTGCGGCCACAACGACCGGGTCGATGCCGTGCCAGGGTTGTGAGCCATGGGACTGACGGCCTTTCACCCTTACTACAAACCAGTCACTGGAGGCCATCTCTGCTCCTGATTTGAATTTAACAGTACCGACGGGTGTCTGGGAGTTGATATGCATGCCGAAAATGGCATCCACTTTTGGATTGTCCATCACCCCTTCCTTGATCATCAGGGGAGCGCCTCCTTCTTCATCGACGGGGGCCCCTTCTTCGGCGGGCTGAAAGATAAATTTAACCGTTCCTGGTACATCCCTCTTCATCGCAGTGAGTACGGTGGCTGCGCCTAACAGCATGGCCACATGGGTATCATGACCGCAGGCATGCATAACCGGTACCTGCTGACCAAGATAGTCGGCTGTATCGACAGATTTAAAAGGAAGGTTCGCCCTTTCATATACTGGCAATGCATCCATATCTGCCCGCAGGGCGACTACCGAACCAGGTTTACCACCCTTGAGCAGCGCGACCACACCAGTCCTGCCAACACCAGTCTGCACTTCGAGGCCAAGCGCTTTTAAACGGGCAGCGACATAGGCAGCTGTCCGGTACTCGCGGTTGGACAGCTCGGGATGCTGATGCAGGTAGCGTCTCCAGGCGACAACTGAATCTTTGACGCCAGCCACCTGTTTATCGAGGTTTTTCAGCTGTGCCGTGGTCAATAGGGGCGCTAGTATTAACAGTGTGATAAGCGGGGATTTCATAAGCAATGACAGATTTGGTTGAT
Organism: Chitinophaga agri; assembly: GCF_010093065.1. Taxonomy (NCBI): domain Bacteria; kingdom Pseudomonadati; phylum Bacteroidota; class Chitinophagia; order Chitinophagales; family Chitinophagaceae; genus Chitinophaga; species Chitinophaga agri. The sequence goes on from NZ_CP048113.1 coordinate 1,885,050, forward strand.
TGATAACTACAAAATATAGCTTTTCGGCCGAACTGCATAAAGATATATCGACTGGACTCACGTAAGCGCCTACTCATTTTAGTCAGTTGTCCGGGAAGTAATAATCAGCCGGCATACTGACGACCGTCATGATACACCCCAGCCCGGCCCGCTAATTTGCAGCATCAAATCTTAGTAAACAGAATTATGAAAACATTACTCAAATCGATCGCACTGTTGTTGTTTATCCACCCTATTACCTGTAAACTTTTTGCCCAGGTGCAGTATCAGCAGAGAAACGACTTTAATCTATCCATCGCGGGTACTTCTACAATGCATGACTGGGAGATGAAAACATCTAAAATTGCCTGTAATGCCACCTTCACATTTTATGAAGACGGAGAGCTCGGAGGACTGACGTTACTTAATTTCACGATGCCGGCAGAGAGCCTGAAAAGTGAACGAACGGGGCTGGATGCTGTTGCGTACAAGGCATTGAAAACAAAGCAGTATCCGACTATCACATTCAATCTGATCAAAGCGACCGTATCCAAACAAGGCACGCTGATCACCTGTACCGGAAGTCTGACTGTAGCAGGAGAAACCAGGGATATTGACCTGGTGGCAGCAACAAAAGTTAACAAAGACCGTAGTATCAATATCAGGGGTAGCAAGCAGATAGACATGCGGGATTTCGAAATTGACCCACCTTCATTCCTGTTCGGTAAATTTACTACCGGAGAAATCGTTACGATCAACTTCGACCTTACATTCAGGCAATAATTCAATCATTTTACTGCTTTCCACATCAAATCTGCTAAAAGTTCATCAGCATCGGCTAAAATATGCGTACCGTGTACAGATCTATTCCGGATCTTACAGCGGCAACTGAATACTTATTTAAACAGGTCTATACATGAGGAAATCATTAGGAGTATTCCCACTATTAGTAACATGCATGCTGATGGGGAAGCAGGTATCAGCCCAGGAGAAAGAGGGGGTACATGAAATGTCGAAGGATTACCAGGCGCCAACAGATCCGCTGGTCATCAGAAAACTATCAAAATGGCAGGACCAGCGCTTTGGCCTCTTTATGCACTGGGGTACCTATACGCTCTGGGGAGAGGTAGAAAGCTGGAGTATCTGTCCTGTAGACTGGGTAGTCAGAAAAGGCCCGTATAGTGAAGATTACAACACATACAGAACGGCGTATGAACATCTGCAATATGACTTCAATCCGGTGGAATTCAATCCGGAAAAATGGGAGAAAGCCGCTAAAGCAGCCGGTATGCGTTATGTGGTATTTACGACCAAACATCACGACGGCTTTTGCATGTTCGATACAAAAGAAACTGATTATAAGATCACAAGTCCTAATACACCGTTCTCAAAGAATCCAAGGGCTAACGTAACCAAAGAGATCTTCAACGCCTTCCGTAAGGACAGTTTTATGATAGGCGCGTACTTCTCCAAACCGGACTGGCATAGCCAGGACTTCTGGTGGAAATACTATCCACCGAAAGATGAACATGTCAACTATGACATCAAGAAGTTCCCTGAGCGCTGGCAGCGTTTCAATGACTACACTTACAACCAGATCGAGGACCTGATGACCAATTATGGCTCCGTAGATATTCTGTGGCTGGATGGCGGCTGGGTAAGGCCGGACGGCAAACAAAGCCTGGACATGCACCGCATCGTAAAGATGGCGCGTACGCATCAGCCGGGACTGATCGTAGTAGACAGGACCGTGCCGGGTGAGTTTGAAAACTATACCACTCCTGAACAGTCTATCCCTGATAAACCACTGCCCTATCCATGGGAAACGTGTATGACCATGGGTTACTCCTGGAGCTATAGCCCACGGGATGAATATAAACCTTCCCGTCAACTGGTCTCCCTGCTGGTAAAGATCGTGTCCAGAGGTGGTAACTTCCTCCTGAACATCGGACCGAGTGAAAAGGGCGACTGGGCACCAGATGCCTACAAACGCCTGGAAGACATGGGTAAATGGATGGACATCAACGGAGAAGGTATACACGGCTCTGCACCAGTAGCTCCTTATTCTGATAAGAATGTGTATTTCACACGATCCAAAGACCAGCAGTCCATCTATGGCTATTATCTCTCTGAAACAGATGACGTGAAATTGCCGGCAACCGTCACTTTCGCCGTACAGGATATAAAGAAGATTAGTAAGATCACGCTTTTAGGTACCAAAGCAAAACTGCAATGGACACTGAAAGATGGACAACTGACCATCCGCATACCTAAAAACATACAGGAAAACAGCGGCCTGAAATATGCTGCTGCTTTCAAAATTAGTGTATAGTGCGCAAAACATACACAAGCGAAGGCTGTTCCGTCAAAAGCGGGCAGCCTTTTTTGTGCGACCAGGACAATGTTAGTTAACGTTCCTTTATCAATCCTTTAACTTTTTTTTAGAATACGTTTCTTCACTTTTACAGTGTAACCTATACGTAACACCTATAACCAATTTATGTTAAAGAAATCTACTATTGTGCTGGCATCATGTGCCTTATTGTCGTTTGTGTCTGCGACGGGATTTGCTCAGAAGATGGCTTATATCAATATGCAACAACTGGTGACCAGTATGCCGGAAGCCAAACGTGCATTTGATACATTGCAGGTATATCAGAATGAAATGGAAAAAGACGGCAGGGAATTAATCACAGATTTTCAGACCCAGGTGGCAAAGTACCAGGAGATGGAGGCAACGCTCAAGCCGGATTTAAAAGAACTGAAACTAAAGCAACTGGAGGAAGCGAAAGCGAATATTGAACAGTACCGGGCACGCATGGAACAACGACTGGCTGAAAAAGAACAGGCATTAACGCTGCCTATCATTACAAAAGCGAAGAAAATAGTCGCCGATCTGGCAGCTGAAAAAGGTTTTGTATGTGTACTGGACAATTCTAAAGATATTATTATAACGGCTACCTGTGAGGATCTGATGCCCGCAGCAAAACAGAAACTCGGTATTAAGTAGTCATTCATCCATTGTGTAAACCTAAAAGGGCAGCCGCGGTAAGCGGACTGCCCTTTTCTCATGTATTTATCTTCCGATCAGAATCCGTATCTGATACCAAACTGGATCTGCCATGGATTACCTGATGGCGTGATCACCCCGGAGTTCACATTCACGTTATACTTATACGCGCGTGCATCGGGATCGAAATCGGCCAGCGAATAAATATTCTGTTTACCCAGTGTCTTAATCGTACCCCAGTCTTTTTTGATCATATTGGCGACGTTAAAGAAATCGGCCGACAGCTCTATGAACTGTGATTTATGGATCCTGATCTTATTCGCGATCCTCATATCCCAGATACCATAGAAGCCATTTACACCGCCGTTCCTTTCAGCGATCTTACCGGTACTTTTTCTGATATAATCTTTCACACTCTCTGCTGCCTGCGGATTGTCCAGGATCTGCTGGACCCCCTTACGTACTTTCTCTGCTACAGTAGGGTCTTTCGGATCAAATACAAAAGCCAGGTCGTTAGAGTTAACGAAGTCACCGTTCACGTTACCACCCACTGCCAGCGAATAACGGCTACCACCAATACCGGAATAACGGATACCGACGTTGAAGCCCCAGAAGGAAGGCAGTGTACCATAGAAGACCACTTTATGACGGAACTGGTTATCGGAATAAGACATCGTACGCAGGTCACGCGGATCGTCTTTCACCATCAGTGACAGCGTGGCCGTATTGGCTACGTCGCCGTTATAGGATGTGTTGTCTTTGGTATCGTTCCAGGTATAGCTGAAAGATATTTCCCCATCTCTGAAATAACGGTAGGTAGCGTCTATCACAAACGCAAACTGGTTCACCTTTCCTTCACTGTTTAGCTCCAGTACACGGCCTACTTTATCACTCTTACGACCCTTCATCCAGTTAGTAGCACCATTGGTGGTGTCAATACTATTTGCAGGAACAAATACACCGCGGTTGCCTTCATTTGCCAGACGGAATAAAGGTTGATCCGACATATTGCGGTCTACATACATGTAATTGTTACGGGCAAGTGTCATGAACGCGGTGATACCCATTTTAAAGCGCTCATTGAAGAAGTGGTTATAGGAAACATTCGCCTTGTATACTACCGGTATACGGGCGTCTTTACCATTCATGTTGATCGTACCCTGACGGTCCAGGCCCAGCTGCTCAAACAGCTCTTTACCCGGTGCAGACTTAGGGTTCTTACGGTACTCGACGAAGTTCGGTGCAGGTACATTCTCACCCTGCAGATCAACCGTCAGTACCTTTGTACCGTCAAACAACATGTTATTGATCATCGCATAGTTGTTGATATCAGAGCCAAAGATTGCTGCACCGAAACGCAGGTAATCGGTATGTTTCTCATTGATATCCCAGTTGAACTGAACGCGCGGCTGGATCTGGAAAGTGTTCAATGAACGGTCTGTACGTAGTCCCAGTTCACTGTATACTACCGGATTGAAATTCGGCTTATTCAGGTAAGTAGTGTAGTCCGCACGGATGCCGGCGATCATTTCAAAACCAGGAAAGAGTTTGGTCTGCATCTGCGCATACAGGGCGCTCGCAATGATGTTTTGCTTTACGCTCGGGTCATCTGCCAGGGCTACTTCACGTGCATACCGGTACGGCTTCATGTTGTTGAAATTATCCAGACCGGTGAAATAGAAACGGCCGTTCATTTCACTACCATACAGAGAGTTCATGTGACTGTACATGATGTCAGCACCGAAGGTGTAGTTCGCCTTATTGGTATTAAAATATACGTTATCGACGATCTGTGCGACGTGGTTGTAGAAATGCTCAGGAGAATAACGTTGTCCGCCCAGCTGTATAGTCGTGAAGACATCATTATCGTTGATCTTAGACTGTACACGTTCCACAATGGCACGCGGAATATTCTGCGCCGGCAGCTGGCTACCCGGAGAACTCTCTTCGAATGTATACAGGTGCTGTACCTTCAGTTCGTTCGTGAGCCTCGGATTGAGCACCGTACGAAGTGTAGCGAGGATACTGTTGTTGATCGCCTTTGCATCCGCATATACCTCATACAGGTTGATCGCACTATTATCATCACGACCCAGTGGTGCACGGTCACTGATAAAGTTATCACGCAGGGTCAGGAGGCTCTTTTCGCTCAGCTGAATATCAATACGGCCAAAGATCGCGTCGGTGCTTCTTTTCTTGTCGAAAGAGCCGAACTGTCTGTCATTGGATACACCGTATTTACCCCGGGCGATGGTGAGAAAATTATCCAGGGTAGACTGTGTAACGTTCAGCCGTTTCTCATCTGCGGGAGACTGGATATCTGCCAGTTGTAACGGACGGGCGTCCGCCTGACGGTCCCATGCTACGAAGAAGTGCGCTTTATCTTTTATGATTGGTCCCGATAAGGTGAAACCAAACTGTTTGGTAGAAAAATCATTCACACGCTTTGCACCACGGATGTCATAGTTAGAAGAGAGCTGATCGGCTCTGTAAAACAGGAATGCGCTGCCGGAAAAAGTATTGGTACCTGACTTGGTTACCGTACTAATGGTACCGCCACCACTACGGCCGAACGTTACGTCGTACTGGTTGGTCACCACCTTGAACTCCCTGATCGCTTCCATCGACAACGCGTACGGTCCGCCGATACGGGTATTCGTGCCACTGCTCGAAGTCGGGTTCTTGGCACTGGTACCATCTATCGTAATATTGGTAGAAGAGCCCAGCTGGCCAGCCAGGTTACTGCCATTACTTAAAGGAGAGAGATCAATGAGAGACGAGAAGTTGCGACCGTTCACAGGCAGGCGGGCAATATCACGTGCAGTTACTGTGGTAGCGGCACCGAAGTTCTCAGTTTTGTTCTTCAGTGCATTACCGGAAACTGTGATTTCCTTCATGCCTACAGCCGCTGATCTCATGGCTACATTGATCCTGATAACGTCTCCCTGGTTAAGGGAATAACCGGTCAGTTTCTGCTCACTGTAGCCGACGAAAGAGATAGTCACGGTGTATGGTCCACCGAGCGGCAATTCCTTTAAGGAGAACTCGCCCTTTGAGTTTGTAATGGTCCGGCTACTAAAACCAGTAGATTCATTCCGGACAAGCACAGAAGCGCCGGGAATCAACTGTTTTGTTTCATCTGCAACGACGCCGGCGATGGACGCCTGCGTGGTCTGGGCGAACAGCTGTTTGTGAGTTAAACAGCACAGTAGTAGCAACAATGTAATGCTGGCAAATATAGGTTTCATAAGCGCGAAAATAGACGTGTACCTATCGTCATGCAATACGAACGTGGGTTATTAACACAGATTTCATATTAGGTGCAAACTCATCTGCGTGTCCATTCCTCATGGATAGGATCACCTGTGGAACTCTTGCCGCTATGATCCCATTTATCGCCGGTAACAGCACCTTTAAATGTTAAGGTAGCACCTACCCTGCTGTTGTCTCTTGAGAACCATTCTATCTTTTCTGTATATACGCCGTTCTCAAATGTATAAGAGCCGCCACCTGTTCCAAAGAACTGGCCCGTCTTCGTATTCATCGCGATCCACTGGAATTTGGTACCGGTGAGGACCTTGATGGTTTTTCTGTAGCCGGGCTGCATGACATTCATTGTACCATTATTCTCCCTTCCGGTGATCTGCCATACGCCTGTCATCGGACTGTTACCGTCATCTATTCTTGTCCACGTCATCTTCTCATTGCCTAAAGTCAGCGTGAGATCATCCCCTTCGAAGTTAACGGTGGCATCGGGGTTAGTGCCTACCTGAGAAGAATCAGCGGAATTGAATTCAATGTGCGTGGTACCGCCATTGTCACTCGTCCCTTCCCAGGTACCACCCAGGGTAGCTTTAAAACCGGACGCATCATAGGAAGTGATGGTAAAATAACCATTGGTGATCAGCATAATGGAAGTATTATTACCCGAGAAGGCTTTCCAGGCGCCAATAACAGGTGATTGCGCATAGGCAGGTGCGATTGCTGAAATGGTCAGCAGGACTAGGAACAAAGAGCGGATGATCGTTTTCATAACTGGTGGATTTTATATCCTAAATGTACACCATAACATTTGCTTCAGTAAAAGAAAAAAACCTATCTTGACGCCCATCCAATAAATATCTGATGACAGACCAATCAACAGCCAACAATCCGGCGGCACGGTACCTTGCACACCTGGATAATCTATTCCAGACTGAACCTGAATTTTATAGTGAAAACAGTTCGGAAGACGGACTTCCTGCTGTCACTGCGATCGTATACCGGGACATTCCTGAAAAAGGATACATCACTGCATTTACTTACGGGTTGTCACTGGCATCACATCCTGACTGGAAACTGGGCCGTCCGGAATTGTGTGTATGTGTGGCTTCGGCTAATGATTCCTGGGCGCATGTCGGCGCTTATATTGCCGGCAAACTGCGGGGAGATTGTCCATTCCTGTATGGACAAACGATTAACTTCGGTACGCCGATCAGCGAAGATTCCGGCATGGACGCGTTCCTTGTGTTTGCGCCAAGTATACTGGACAGGGAAGATTATACGGACATAGAAATAGGTGCTGATTATAAGATCAACATTGCAGGATTATATCCGATCTATGCAGAAGAGATCGAAGCATATGAAAAGATGGGACTGAAAGAGTTCTGGCATCATGCGGATTTTGATAACTACAGTGTTAACAGAAATAAAGTAACCTTATAACTATGACATATGAACTCACCATTACAAGATCGGAAGAACGGGGAACGGACTATGATGCAACGCACCCTGGCTATATCACCTTAGAACAATGGAACGCATGTGCAGCAGGCGATGCAGAACTGGACCTCATAAATCACGATCCTTTTATCAACCAGCCTGCACCCGGCTTCTGTCACTGGCTCAGCTATCCGGGGAATCCGGAACGCGCCATGCAGCCATGGTTTGCCTATCATAATGGGACCGTCCGTACGAAAGCGGACCCGCCTGTGATGCGAAAAACGCTACAGATCGCGGCTGCACTGGATGCCTTTGTAGTAGGTGAAGAAGGAGAACGTTTTACAGAGGAAATGATAGATGAGATAGAACAATTTATGCAGCTCGCCTTAGCGCAGGATAAACCCCGCAAATAGTATAAAAACTACCCGATTTTCGGGATCACGTCTAAAAACATTTTCCTATACATTTGTCTGTATAAAATCAAAGCACGGATAGATCATGTCACATAGGATGTATTTGTATAACCTGGATTATACACCAGTTACTACCACGGCAGCTGATGCAGGAACACTGCCGCTGGCGGTATACGGCACGGGCAACGAGCATGTACAACTGATGATGGAGTGGAAATATGAGCTACCGCTATTCTTTCATCCGCTTTTTGCCGGCCCCACCACCATCGCCCCTAACGTTTATAATCCTGAAGATGGTGGAGTTTATGCCCCCCTCTGGCCTGGTGCCAAAGCCTTTCACGACCTGTATGCGTTCATCGAAACGCACCAGCATGCCCTGATAAAGGATATTGCCGCGTTCCAGCAGGCAAAGAAAAAGATCTTTAACTACTTTAGAAGAAAGATCACCCATGCGACTTTCTACCTGGATGCCTGGGATGTATTCAATATGTCCGGCGACCCACACGCAGAGCAGGCTGAAGCCCTGCTGGCATACATTCAGTCAAATAACAACGCTATTGTTGCGGCTATCGAAGCAGATGATCCTGCCTTACTCGATAAGGCGCCTTACTTCTCAGAAGGCGGCAGCTATTATAAAACCTTCCGGGAGCTACTGAACGCCCCTCTTTACAATTATGGATGGGAGGTACTTTCATCCGTTTTGAATGGTGACGAAGAGGCGCTGGTAATATTCGAAGAAGGAAGTTTGAAAGGATTAAAAGATCCGGATGGCGCCATCGTGATACCTGCTATTTATACCGACATATATGCTTTTCCGTATGGTGCAGACCTCGCTGTAGTTACAAGAAACGGAAAAGCAGGTTATATCGACAGATCAGGAACAGAAATACTCCCCTGTCTATTTGATGATGCCTTTGATTTTGAGCATGACCGGGCGGCAGTTGTCAGCAATGGAAAATTCGGCATTATCAACACCAGCGGTACATTCATCATATCGGCTATCTATGAGGACGGACATATCCTCTCCGATACCTATGTGGCCGTGCAGCAAAACGGACAATGGGGGATTATCGACATGGAAGGTAATGAACAGCTTCCATTCCAGGATGTACAGGAGATCACAGCGGTCGATGATAGCCGGTTCACGTATTACGCCATCACCACGCATAACGGTGAACTACTTTATTACACTCATCAGTTCAAACAGCTGACAACGGAGCCCGTTACTGCTATTAACTGCTTCGGGCAGTATTATATCGTCACTAAAGACGATCATAGCGCGCTGTTTGACGAGCAGGCCAATATGCTGCTGGACTACGGTTATCGGCAGATATATCCGGAATACCTGTTAAATGCGCTGATCGTTGAATCGGCGGCTGGAAAAGGCCTGTATGCACCAGATACCGGTTGGATCTTACCTTGTGAGTATGAGCAGATCGCGGCACTGAGAGATGTAAATAGCGGAGCGGATAGCGCGTTATACGCGGTTGTCAAACAAAATAAAAAAGCAGGATTATTTGGGGTGAGCCCGAAAAATCAATGGATACTACCTGTTGCCTATCAGGACTTCAAATGGCTGAAGCCTGGTATCCTAGCCTACAAAGAAAACAAATTATGGGGACTGGTGAATGGTGAGGGAGAGATCCTTGGCAAGGCGTCCTATACCAGTATAAATAGTAAACTGGGATATTTACCCTACGGAATAGCATTGGGGTTCCAGACGGAAGGGGTGAAAGTGATCAGAGAAGATGGCACTACCCGTCAGCTGACGTCAACAGAGGCCTTTAAAGAATCGGATCCCTTTACACGGGACTGGTACTCCAAAAAAGAAATTCAGCGCCTGGACAAGGTAGCTGAACTCGCACAAAAGGCATTACAGTTAAACGAAGAAGGTCAGGACCACAACGACGCCGGGAATTATGAGAAAGCAATCGCTCTTTTCCAGCAGGCAGCTGAATTAGGGTATATAGGAGGATATACCAATATTGGGCATATCTATGAAGTTGTACCAGCTTATGCAGATGCAGACAAGTCATTCGCTTATTATACCCGGGCAGCTGAGATGGATGAGCCTTATGCCATGTCTAATCTGGCGTTGTGCTATGCTTATGGCCGAGGCACACCTGTAAATGTACCGGCGGCGCTTCACTGGTTTCAGAAAGCTGCAGATGCAGGGCATGTTGATGCCTTCGCTTTCCTGGGCGACATGTACTATAAACCGGAATTTAACATGATAGACATTGACAAGGCACTCCCATGGTATACCAAAGCGACTGCATACGGAGATGACCAGTCCCATGTCATCGGCCATATCTACGAAACCAAGAACGACTATGAACAGGCCGTTTATCATTATCAGACGGCTGTCGCAAATGGCACGACATTCGCAAAATGGCGGATGGCCTGCCTGTATATGGACGGTTTGGGCGTAAAGGTCGATCTGGCGAAGGCACTGACCCTGTTGTATGAAGCCATTGATGATTGGCCACAGGCACATGTCGACCTGGCGATGGTATACCTGACGGAAACCTGCTATGATGCAGCGAAGGCACGCATGCATCTGGATGCGGCTAAAGATGCGGGGGTATACTATGCAGAGGAGTACCGGGAGAAATTCCGGTTCCTGTGGGATGGAATACGTTAGTTTGAGGAAAGGTCATTGATGGGTCATCATGTCTGCTGAAGTTGCTTGACAAAGATACCCTGGAAACGGGGGTACTCGTTTATCAGGCAGCTTCAGAAGACATAATTTTTATTACAGGCTCAGGATAGCCGCCGTCACTTTCTTCAATGAGGCTGAGTTCTTCCATTCATTCAGCTTCTCCGTCAGCAACTCATTCTCTTTTACATTGGCGCCATTCATCACCAGTACTTCATGGAAGGATTCAAGTAGCTTTCTCAGGTCCTTAATACCCGCTACAGGCAATTTAACCAGACAGGCGATCAACAACTGCTCCAGCGCCTTGTTATGACGTGTACTGATCTTCTGCATACGGCCTGTTACAAGGTCGGTCATTCTTTTCAACGGTGCCCACTCCGTCTGCTCATGGGTACCTATCACCTCACCCAGCTTTTCACTATCGATCGTATCAGACTGGACCCGGTCTACCCATATTTCCGTAGCCATAAAGCGGTTGGTGGCATCCGCATTTAACATGGCCGTTGCCAGGAAGAGATAAGTGATTTCCTGGAAGACAGGTTTTATGAGATTCAGCGCTTCCAGCAGCTGCAGGGTCGCTTTTCGTTCCGGCACCTCATCCAGTCCGGAGCTGGTCATAGCATTATTGATAAAGTGTGTCAGCAGGATATCAGGATTGGCCGGTGACAGGGAGAGTAGTCTTAGTATATCATGGTCGATGAGAGCTGGTTTACCCATGTTCATGTATTCCGGTAAAAGCAGATTCGTATGAACCCCATTGTAGACAATACTTTCACCTCCATAACTACGCTCAGAGACCTTTACATTAGGACTTGCAGGGAAAATGATCCGCAGCACGGAACGCTGGTCTTCATAGCGGTCGTATTCTCTGGTATCCTGATTAAAGCTGCCATATGCCTGGTATGTTTCAATCCGTGTAGTCCATCCGAATTGTCCTGTGAGATAAGCGCGGTGAATGGTGGCATACGGGAAGGCACGGAAGGCGTCATATATCGTGTCAGGCGACTTTCGAAGGCCGGCCATCACCCATATAGACTGGGTGTCAAATGGCCCGGCCGGCATCGCATTCTCTTCGAGCAGGAAACGCATGAGGTTTTTATATTCGGACGTCAAGCCATCAATTGCGGTCAGGGCATCTTCCGTATTTTCCAGTACGACCCTGGCAATAGCTACCTGAAGATCCATTACGCCAGGCGTTACTTCTGCTGACTGGTAAGCCAGCAGCCGCTCTACCAGTATTACAGGATCTATCCAGCCTCCGACATGGGTCGGCATAGATAAAAGCGGCAGATACTGTTGCTGTTGTAACTGTTGAATAGCCGTCAGTACCAGCTGGTGATATACCTCATAACTGTGTGATAGGTTATCTGACTGTGTCCAGCCCTTTGCCAGTAACACACGTAGCTTATTACGGGACCATTCGATCAGTTTCTCCCTGCTCTTTGGCATGCTCTTCTCATACAGTTTACGGAAGCCTTCTGCTTCGGCAGGATAGGTATCTTCCAGTACAAATCCGTACTCTATCAGGAAAACGGCCAGGAGATCGTCCAACAGGCCGGCATTACCGGTCATTCCACTGGACAGCAGTTTAAATGCCCGCTGGAAAGCAGGCTCCATTTGTGATATATGTGCGGCGGTGATGTGTGTATGGAGTTTCAGTACGCCTGAAATGATCTGTTCGAAGTGGTAGTGCTCTTTGTTTTCCATTGCCTGACTGATCAGGAAGATCAGTTCTTCCGCACTTTCAGGGAGAGCGATACTTCTCTCCTGCTGTAGCAGGGAAGTATCTGCCGGCGTTTCCAGGTCCTGCAGACTCGCCTCTATATGCAACTCTTCCGGTAACCAGGGACGTAGCATAGATTTAGGGCCGGCCAGCAAGGAACCTTCTACGGCAATAATAGCGTCCGATAGCACAGAAGACGCCCTGTCGCCATAAGCGACGATCAGCTCCGCAGCTTTAGTCTGAGTAGCATTATCCGTGCTGATAAATGTATTGGTAATTGCCAGACAGATAGCAGTTCGCTGGTGCTTATCGGCCCTGGCCAGTTTCTGTAATATGCCCAGTGTGGCAGTCTGCACTGCTTTTGTCGAAGAAGACAATAATCCCGGCACGTATTGCAGAAATGCAGGTATATCGAATGTAGGTTGTTTGATGAGTTTACGGAGTCCACTGAGTGCATTGGACTGGGCCTTACTTTGCGGGGAGGACAATGCAGCGATCAGCTCCGGCTGCATGCCTGAGATTTCTTCGTCGGTAGGTTGCAGATAATTGAAAAGGTCTACAAACCAACCTGACAACAGTTTATTAAAATTCCGGGCAGAAGCAGCAAGGGATTCTTTCAGTAATCTTTCTCTGCTAAGGCGGCCCGCATCGGCATATCTCTTGAATACTTCCATCCAGCTGAGGTGTTTATGAGCAGGATTCCCTGTCCATTTAGCTGAATTGATCGGATTTTCATACGAAAACAGGTACCAGATATGTTCATCCAGCGTTACCGGCCTTTCCTCCAGGGGTGCCAGGGAAAAGATGCGTCCTGCCTTCTTGGTAACTGTGTTTGCATAGGGAATTGTCCGGGCAATGATCTCCGGCCCGGGTTGTACATAGCCTTTATCAGCGAGTTCCATCAGGAAGCTATAGCTGATAGGAATGTAATCCCTGTTGGCCAGTCCGTTAATATAGTCGCTAAACCAGTCGGGTGTGTAAAATGCCAGCAAGGTGTAAATCACATCTTCCCGGAGGATATAGTTGCCCCCAAGCCATGTCTTTTCAAATGCTTTTCTGTCGTAACATACGAAGAAGGCGGGTGCCAGTGTTGCCCAATGTTCTTCGGTACCACGGGAGCGAAAGGTGTTTTCATCATCAGTGATCGTTTCACTGTAGAATTTGGATAGTCTTTTCAGTTCTGGTACCATGGCCTTTCTTTCGTCGGGCGACAGGGACTTCAGAAACGGAATAATTTTATTTGAAGCGGTAGTCGATACGATATGGGATAACTGCTCCTGAATAGTCATAATGTTCATTCGTTCGTTTAATAGGCGTATCAATTGCCTGAAATAAATTTTTTAACTGCCGATACATGTTTACATGGGCCGCGGTCTCCCTGGTGACGGCTGTACCAGGTACACGTGCACCTCTCCTGTTTCTCATCCAGTAAAACTGTATGGGTCACACCACTGCCTTCCACTCTTGCGTCTACTTTCAGACCATCATTGCTGATGATGACAACCTTTTTTTCTGAAACCAGCTTCTCTGCATCTTTCATGCGCGGGTGCAAACTAAGGATACGGTTTAATTTAAAAGGCAAACGTCTGTAAAAAAAGCTGTTCTCATCAGTATCAAATCCCAGTAATCCCATAGCGGCCAGCTTCGCGGTAACATTGTCGGCTACTGGGAACGGGATGTTTTCATTCACTGCCAGCATAGTTGGATTAAATGTCTGATTGGTATAACTGTATTTGTCGACCGCCTCGATCCAGGCATCAGGGACATCCGCGATCAGGGCGTCGAGTACAGCCCCTTCACCGGAAAATCCCCTCGATGCTTCCCGGGATAGCGAGAGCGTGAAACAAATGCTTCCGAAATATAATTGCCAGGTGGTAGCCTGCATGGCAGGATGCGCGTATACACGCAATTGATCTGCCAGGGGCAATAAAAGCTCGATCAGTCGCAGGCGGTGTACACCACCTACGCAGACTGCCTGTTGTCCTTTTACCGGCGAGAAAACCGGTTTCCCACCACGGACAGTCAGGTAGTGGTCAGCTTTTACACTTCCTTTAGGTATACTCTGAAACAGTTGTAACGCCTGTACGCGGTTAAAGGTATGCACCCTTTCCGCTTCAGACAGGCATACCTGTACACTGGCGAACCCTTTGATCCATCTGACCGGCAGCGGCACCTTCCGCTCCGTGATCTTTTGTTTGCCGGCCTCAAGCATCACTTCCCTGCTGCCAACAGAGAGTGAGACCGTCTGTCCCTGCGTGATGCTGTTCAATGAGGTCAGCATAGGCTGATTAAAGTCCACATTCGTCGTACCGGCCTCAGGGAACGTACCTTCGTGGCCATCCGGCAAAATGTCCAGTCTCGCATATACACCCGCACAATGGGAAAAACCTTCAAAACGTAACCTTTCGTTACCCGCGGTCACTACCGGATCTTTCAGCTGCGACAGTTCAGCTGCTGACATATTAAAGCTGGACTGTACCACCCTGGACAGGGTCAGCAGGCAGCGGGCCGTAATGAACGGTTGCTGCAATCTTCCCTGGAAATACACGGGAGCTTCGCGCTTCTCCACCTCACTATATTGTGACAGAAACAGCTCTTCTCCACTGACAGCCCTTTTTAACTGCGAAGGATAGTGATAGTCGTATATAAGGGTATCGT
Organism: Chitinophaga agri; assembly: GCF_010093065.1. Lineage (NCBI taxonomy): Bacteria > Pseudomonadati > Bacteroidota > Chitinophagia > Chitinophagales > Chitinophagaceae > Chitinophaga > Chitinophaga agri. The sequence continues at coordinate 1,900,193 of NZ_CP048113.1, forward strand.
TCATGATCCGGGTTCCGATAAATGGGGGCAAAGATATACCCGTTACGCCAATTTTCAGACACCCGTCCTCCCATTTATGCCCTCACCAGACCCTGATCAGGAAGCGATTTGCCTGCCTGCGGAAATGTCGTTTTAGCCCTAAGGACGGTATAGTGGGGATATACAGCGGGTACCGGGTACCCGGGAACGCCAGTATAAAAAGACATGAAATGTCACGAAAAAAGCATGCCCGGTGGCTGAAAAGGCATTTACTCCTATTTCAGCTACCGGGCATACCAATTGTTGTAAAACAATGAGTTATATTATAAGCATGATAAAAACGGGCATCCGGCTTACCTCGCCTGCAAACAGCAGCAGTGATGAGGAGTCCTCCTTTCAAAAAAAATTTACCAATACCTGCCACCGGGCACCAACAGTAGCACTAACAAGTTATCTTACAATCAATTAAGATTTTACTTCTATTCCTATTCCAGTTGCTGGCCACCCGGGTAGCGTCAAAAGCACATTTGCCTATTAGTTTGCCGGCAAATGGATACCTTTCAGTAAGTACGCTATAATCAGATACTTATAACCACAAACTAATACTATGAATGAACGGAGTCCATGTATTGAGACACAGATGCTGATCAGGAAACCTGCCAGTGAAGTATTTGATGCATTTATTGATCCCGGGAAGACACGACACTTCTGGTTTACCAAAGGCAGTGGTAAACTGGAAAAGGGAGCAACTATTATATGGGAATGGGAGATGTATAATGTATCTACGGAGGTCCACGTAGTAGATATTATTCCAGATGAGCTGATCGCTATTACCTGGGGATCACCGGCGACAGCGGTAGATTTTATTTTTACCAAAAGAGCAGATGGGCATACCTATATAGTGATCAGGAATTATGGATTTGAAAAACAGGGTGAGGCACTGATCCGGGAGATCATTGACCTGACCGGAGGCTTTACAACTGTGCTGGATGGATTAAAAGCCTATATGGAATATGGTATCAATCTGAACCTGATAGCAGATAAATTTCCTTCCAGGAAATAACCGGTCATCAGCAGGCATCTATGTTGTAGACATGCTGCCTGCTGATGCGTTGTATGTGTCTGAAATGTACACTAAAATGCCTCTCCGGTAAAAAAGTAAAAACCAGGACCTTCCCTGGTCATACCTACATCTAGTCGCAGGAAAATATCCTTTTTAGGGAACAGGAGATAACGTAGTCCTGCCCCTCCTGCAAACTGTGTTTTATCCAGCTGAAAAGCTTTCAGCTCCGGCGCGACAGCCGCCGTACCAGCAAAGACCGTAGCACCAAATCGTTTACTGAAAGAGAATGGCAACATCCGGTATTCTACCTGTGCTGCCAGCATATTTTTATCGCGGTAACGGCCCTGGTAATAACCACGCATCATCATATCCCCTCCCATTAATGCGAGCTGATTGAATGGTACCTTTCCGCTGATGAAGTTACCCAGTACCTGCCAGGCTAAAACGTTGTTCTTTTTTACTGGATGGAAAGCACGCACATCCAGGTTGACGCTGCCAAACTGAAAGTCGCTGGCAAATGAAGGATGATAACCAAGATAAGATAATTCGCCAAACCAGCCCTTGCGTACATTCAGTACGTTATGACGGTTATCGTAAACCAATGCTGCACCAAATCCAAGGTTCGTCGTACCATTGCTACCGGCAGGTAGCAGATGGTGCTCTCCTTCTTCCGGCTGATTAAAGTCCACACTGTATAGATGCTGGTAATCTATTTCGGGGCCGAAGAACAGGTTGCGGCTTATTTTCCGTAATACACGCTGTCTGAGCAATATGTAATTGGCATCGACTACAGCAGGATTTTCTCCTTCTGTATGTTGCCCTATACCATAATACAACAGGGGAAAACGCTGGATACGTGTTCGCCCCAGGAAGAACCATTTATCTTTATCTCCGTAGATAGCATTGTCTATCCACAGTCCATACTGCGCTTTGAAAGTAAAAAAGGTGAATGCCTGTACTTCACTGAGACGGTTCGTACTATCACCTTTCGCACGGAATAGCCAGAGAGAAGAGGCTCCCAGTTCAATACCGGTTTCCGGAGCATACCCCAGGGTTGGATAAATACGAAAACTCTTTTCGGCTGCGGAGGTGGTATCATTAAAAAATCTGTTCAGCTGCCGGTTCACCCAGCCATTCTGTTCAGTTTGTGCCCTTACCGCTGTGAAGGTTGAACACAGCAGCAAGCAGGTAGTCGCAATAATAGGTCTCATGCGGAAAGTTATGCATAAAAAGGGCCAAAATATTTAATTTTCCGCTTACCAGCCATAAGTATTGTATATTTTCTACATTGATTTTGATAATTTTGCGACCATTCATCCGTAACGATAGTTGGATAGGTGCCCCTGGCATATGACACCTGTTTAAGCGCTGTGACTGTGGCACAAACCATTATCTGCTAATGATCCGCACAAAAAAGACACTGCTCCTTTCTTTTGCTTCCGGACGACGAGCAGTAAAAGATACGATCATGTATCCGGCAATAAGAAACACAAAAACGATGAACATAAATCCCATAGAAGAAGAACAAGAGGATGACATACAATGGCCGCAATACCTGTTTGAAAATGAGGACAAGTTTGGTATATGGCATGTTGATAGTGAGGGACAAACGATGCATTTATACAAAACGCCCGACGATACATTCCGAACGATTCAACAGGGTATATGGGGACCTATACTGCATTCGCCAGTATATACTATCGTAAGGGAAGACCTGATAACATTCCTTGCACCTTATTTCGTAGAACAGGTAGATGTCCATCCGGTGACGATCTATGATCGTCCTTCAGAAAGCAATAGATCCGGCTACTATAAGGTATCATCAAAGGAAACATATAACTGCGTCGATATTATCAACGCAGACCCTTCCGTAAAACGGGTATGGGTGGAGGTCGGATCGCTGGCTGTTACCCGGAAACTGAAAGAAGCACTGGAGCAAAGTAATATACCGGGCGTGCGCATATCTCCCTTTCTGGGATACGGGTGCTGATTCGATCATTCTTTTACACAGCATTTTCCTTATATAAGTGTAAAAATCACTACCTTATATTCCCAAACTGTGGCAGGGCACATGTGGGTATTGTAACAACCGATACACGAACAATGATATACAGGCACACTATGATGCGTTAACTACAGCCGATAAGGCAATAGGTGATAAGCTGCCCCCTACACAGTTGTTTTGACCATATCTTATCGCATTTTTGACGGTTAAATGTTCCTTTTTCATTCATCGCCCTTGTTGGTTGAATACAATTAACTAATTTAGAGGCTTATATATACTAATTAAATTAAATTTAGACATCTATGAAGCAAACAGTACCTGCTTTTATCCTGCTGCTGACTATGGCAGCTTGTGGTGGCGCCTCTACTGATCAGGCGAAAACCGAAGAAAAGAAAGAAGCAGCTGCAGCCACCGGCGTAGCTTACACTATTGACACTACTGCTACGTCTGTTCAATGGCGCGCTACTCACAAAGGCGGTTTCGCGCCTCGTTTTGGTACCATCAAAGTTACTGACGGTAGTCTGAACGTTGAGAACGGAGCACTGACCGGTGGTAGTTTTGAAGTAAACCTGAACAGCCTGACGACAGATCCAGCTTCTGTTACTGAAAAAGACAAAAAATCTACAGATCTGGATGGTCACCTGAAAAGCGCGGATTTCTTTGATGCGGCTAACCACCCAACTGCGAAATTCGTTATTACAGGTGTAACCGCTTATGACAGCACGAAAGAAAAAAGCCTGCTGCCTGGCGCTACTAACCTGATCAGCGGTAACCTGACCCTGAAGGACAGCACCCTGAACATCACTTTCCCTGCACAGGTAACTATCGCTGAAGGCGACGTTACTGCTAAAGCAAAGTTCATCATCGACAGAACTGCCTGGGGTATCAACTATAAAACTGAAGGTAGCCCTGAAAACTGGGTGATCAGCAAAGAAGTTGAGATCGGCTTCGACCTGAAAGCTGTTAAGAAATAATTGCTTACAGTTGGTTATAAAGAACCGCCTGGTACGATCTTGTACCAGGCGGTTCTTTTTGTTTATGAACGGCGGATGCTATAATCCTGTTTTCATTGTACTGTCACCCTTCCTTTACTCAACAGCTCTATGGAGGAACCGCCGTATCGCTGCAAAGCCTGATAGTAATCCCTGCCCACTCCTTCAACATGCAGTTCGGTTATAAATGGTAAAGCGGCAATTCTGCCCAACACTTTCTCCCAATTCACATTACAGTGATCAAAAGACCAGCGCTCCACCGTGGTGAAGATATCTGCTTCTTCAGGAACATCTTCCAGATCGCTATAGTACATGTCCAGAGAAGGCACGTAGATCCTGGGAGGCATTTTACGCCTGACTTCATTATGACGGCTGGGAAGCACTGTACCTTTTTCGAAAATATAACCATTAATACTGACAGCTGTCAGCATAAAAATAATCTTATCCACCGCAGGATGACCTGACATACGGTCCAGGAACTTATTCCTGTAAACAGGCGTATCAAAAAAGGTAGCATTATGCGCATTCGCCCATATCCTGAAATCGAATGAACCGAAGCGTTGATACAATTCTCCTGCTATCTTACGGATCGTTCTGTCGGGATGCGAACGCCATACAGCAGCCAATCCGGATAAGATGATCCTGTTAGCGCCTTCCTGCTCTATCTGTAAGAGGGCATTCAGACAATCGTCTGTATTACGGCTGATCAGTGATCGTAGTAATGCACGATTCACCATAGCATCTGTATTCCTTCTCAGTGGATATTGCTCCTCGTCCAGCATCACCTCATGCAGATGATCCACTGTGATCAATGGAATGCCCTTTCTGATATAGTGCGGGGATCTGTGCATGGCCAACGGGCTCAGAACCGCCATGACATCTGCCGCATTTTCATCTCTGGTTATATGAATGTTATACCTGGACAACTTTTGACTGATCTCCTTATCTCGTCCGAAGATATATTTCTGTTCCAGCAGCAGGTTGACTGGCTTTCCTGCCTGGATTGCGTCTTTCAGCCTATTTGGCCATTGTACATTGCGACATCGATAATCTGTCTGCAGATTGAGCCGTTCCAGCCGGCTTAGCTGCTTTGCCAGCGCTGGTGTAATCGCTGTAGCAAGGTCATATGCACTTCCCCGTAACGTCAGTTGTTGCAACTGCGGCAGCTTACGTTCAAGATCTGCCACGTCAGGTATATTTTTTAGTGGTACCTGCAGGCTTTGTAACGCACTCAGTGCAGCAAGACTATCTGCTTCCAGCAAGGTGCTGGTTTCCGTTATCGCAAGTAATGCCAGCCCCGGTATCGCACGTAACTTCGGCAACTCAGTATTCAGGTCCATTTCCTGATTAGCGATCTTTAAATATCTCAGGCGCTGTAAACTCGTAACAGACGATGGTAGCGAAGTCAGTTTAGAAGACCGGATATCCAACTGAGAGAGCCTCGGGAAACGTTTAAATATATCATCATGCAGGAGAGACAGGTCGTCGTCGGTGATCTTTATTGAGTGAGTATATTCACCGGCGGTTTCTATATCTGTAAAGTAGGACATTCGGGTATAGCGGATTTTCTAAGGATATATAGGTGTAAGTTAGTAATTTAATTCTGATTGCATACCGGACATCGCCACCTGTAGGACCACTGATATCAGTTAAATGACTGGCGGTATTCCAATGGAGACTGACTGGTTTTGTTCCTGAATAATTTACTGAAGGACTGCGGATGTTCAAATCCGAGTTCGTAGGCGATCTCACTCACTGATAAACTGGTCGTAGACAATTTCTCTTTTGCTTTCTCTATCAGTTTTTCATGAATATGCTGCTGTGCGTTCTGCCCTGTCAGCGAGCGTAGCATATCGCTCAGATAACGCGGTGACAACAGAAGTTGTTCGGCTATAAATTCCACCGTAGGCAACCCTTTACTGATAGCATCTGCTGTATCGAAATATTCATTCAATAATTGTTCCATGCGTGCCAGCAGGTCATGATTCACTGCTTTCCGGGTAACAAACTGCCGTTTATAAAAGCGGTTACTATGGTGTAGCAGCACTTCCAGGTAGGATATTACCAGGTCCTGGCTAAAGTCGTCAATAGGATTATTCAGTTCTCTTTTGATATGCTCCAGCACTTCCAGGATGGTTTGCTTCTCTCTTTCAGAAAGATGCAATGCCTCATTTGCTTCGTAGGAAAAGAAACCATAGTTCCTGATGCGCTGAGCCAGGGGATAATTGCGCAGAAAGTCGGGATGAATGAGGAATGTTACACCAAAGAACGCTGCATCTTTTTCAATGGCGATGATCTGATGAGGAGCAGTGAATACCATGCCACCCTCCTGATAGTCATAATAGCTTTGTCCATAACTCATCCGGCCTGTCATCAGTTTTTTATAAGATATCTTATAAAAATCAAGTACAAACGTTTCCGGTAACTGATCCACTGCGGTAGCGATCGTATTGTTGTCGATCAGGCTTACCAGCGGATGCAATGGACCTGATACGCCTAACAACCGGTGCAAGGCGGCAATAGTCTGTATTTTATGCGGAACAGCAGCGGCTCTTTTCATCATGCTAATTTACGGAATTAAATACCCAATATATTGCTGCGCATTTCCCGCCTGAAAGCTTCACTTCCAACTTCAAGGCGTCTTTCATATAAAATCTTCGCATCTTCACCTGCCACATACCTTACCTGGTCTTTTCCATCGGTAGCGGCCTCGTATACTACGGCGGCGATCTGTTCGGGCGTAGAGAACTTTTCCACGTCAAATAAGGCCCATAATTTCTTCATGTCTTCGTCATACGCCGGAAGTGACGCCGAGTCTATCGAACGACCACCAAAATCGGTCGCTATGCCTCCTGGAGCAACCGTCTTAACCCCTACATTGAACAGGCCCATTTCAAATGAAAAGCTTTCACTCCACCCTTCCAGGGCGAACTTGGTTGCATGATAGATGGACCCGAAAGGGAATCCGAATAAGCCCCCCATCGAAGTTGTAGTAATGAACAATCCACTCCTTCTTTCCCGGAAATAAGGTACGAAAGCCTGGCTGACACGCAGTACGCCGAACAGGTTCGTGTTCAGCTGACGTTCTATCTGTTCGCTGGTCATTGCTTCCACAGGTCCCATGAGACCATAACCTGCGTTATTGAACACCACGTCTACTCCAAGTGTAATTGCCTGCTGCACTGTCTCCGTCACCTGCGCCGGGTTGGTCACATCCATGGGCAGTAAGGTGACATTTTCCAGTGCTGCCAGTTCTTTTTCTTCTTCCGGTCTGCGCATAGTAGCAATAACATTCCAACCTTTCTGGTGAAATAACTGAACGGTTGCTCTTCCTAATCCTGTTGATGCGCCGGTAATAAATATTGACTTCATTATTATTGGTTTTGTGATACAAAGTTGCGCCGGATGGAAAAACCGGAGTAAGCCAAAATGCAGATAGATGAAGCCAAAATAACGCAACCGCACTTTTTATACTACCTTGCCGGTACTTTGACTTTTAATATTCTCTATGGCGCTCATTAACTTCAAACTCAGACATCCGGATAATATCATTCCCTGGGACGACGATACTGATACTACTATACATTGGCAGGGACTCACAGAAGGTGAATACTGGCTTGATCTGAATAAGGCTACGCTTTACGAATACACCCCTGAAGTGCTGGCTGGCGGTGATACAGACGATTCTACATATGTCGTTTATCAGCTTGACCGGCTGATAAACGACTGGACGGGCATATTCGAATCCATTGCAGCACCTGTACCAGACGCCTTTTATACCATTTCACGGAATCATCATTATTTATACCGGTTTTATGGAGCTGCTATGCACTGGTTCGACAGATTATCCGCGGATCCCTCTATGCATGCAGAAACCGATTATGAACAATATGATAAGACCATTGAATGGATATATAGCAGAACGCTGACCGCTCCCTATCTGGCATCCGACCCAGGCATCAGTTTCTTCAGGAACGGTGATTATCTTTCCATTGTCTGGCAGGCCGATCATGTGACGCCAGAGAATATTCCTGTATGGACGGCGCAAAACGGAGAAGTAGAAATGGCATACGACCTGTTTGTACATGAAATGGAAGATTTCGGCAAGCGCTTCTTTGACGCTATGGATGTACAGGTCCGGATAGCCGTAGAAAAAGACTGGGGAGCTACCCGCATCAATAAAGAGGCACTGGTAAAAGAACAGGAAGAAAGAAAAGCTGCATTTCAAAGAAAGCTGGGTATATTAAAGGGTCCGCCAGTTAAACATACAGATTGGGAATTGATCAATACCCTGGTAACGAAAATGTTTAGTTAACGCTTATCTGCCGTGGCAGCACCTGCGATGCGCTGGAAAGTAAAGACGATGTCTCAGTTGACGCATCTGTATATAAAAACGCCGCTATGATTAGAGCGGCGTTTTTATATACAGCACTGGCTGACTAGATAAATTCAATATAAAACTGAAGATTTATAATAACATGTTAGAAAATTATTTACCATCTTGGGAAACCTTAAAAATCTAATATTACACCACGTGAGAGCTACAAAAATAATTACCGCATTCACCGCATTGATATGGCTGCTATGCAGCTTTGTACCTTTTCATTCCCCTGATGCAACAAAGGAGGAGACTACAATAGCACATAAGATCATTTACAATAAGAAGAAGCATAGCATGACCCTGTCGTGGTCAGCATTCGGCTCTTCCGGAAACTATATAATTAGAAGGGGTGGCAGCCGGCTGGCAACTGATTTTGCGCAAGTAGGTTCGACTTCCCGACTAACATTTACAGATAACAGGCCCCATCCAGATAAATACGAAAATTATTATAAGATCACCCGTAATGACATCACTATCGTCGTTTCACTAGAGCAACAGCTCTTTGGTGATAATATGTATTTCTATGACAGGAAATATGAGAAAGCCGAAACCGCGCGGGACGAAATGAATGCGCATTTTGGCACGATTGGTCTCGGCGGAGCAAATGGCGAGTGGACTACAAAGCGTCAGGCATATTATTTCAAGTCCAATGTAAATGGTCAGACCTACGATCCAGGTGGTACCGGTTCGGCATCATCTGCAGCAGCTAATGCGATAGAACTGGGTTTCTATTCTCATATCGGTGGTTTAGGTAAGGTACCGGGAGATGTTAAACTGGGAGCTATATTCACCAGACCTCATCTTTCAGGTGGAGCAAATGCCACCTGTACATTCTGGCGTTCTGTAGAAAATGTGACCGTAATGCGGGATTTCTCCTGGACAGTTTCCCAGTCGACCAGTGCGCGGAGAATGCAGATTGAAAGCACGTCTAAATATATCTCAGATATTGGCAGCAATAATTTCTGGGGTAGTGGCGGATTTATCGCTGACGCTCATTATACGTCATCCAGGCCTAACTGGGGAGGACAACAACAATGGTATACGCGGAATACCGTTTTCCCGGCAGGATCAGGTGTGATGGGAGGTTCCTACAATATGGTCTGGCAGGGCTGTGTCAATCCACCACAAGCCGACAACGCTAACTCCCCTATTGCGGTAACACCTGTTATCAGGGAAAAACCTTTCCTTTTCATAGATAGTGATGGTGAGTATAAAGTGTTTGTGCCGGCCTGGCAAAGGGACAGAACCGGCCTTTCCTGGTCAGCGACCGATATGGGTAAAGGCAGGGTGCAGGACCTGCTTACCAACTGGTATATCGCGCGGGAAGGAGACACGGACGCTGAGATAAACAGGGCGCTGAGAGCTGGCAAAAACATCTTCTTCACACCAGGACACTATTCCCTGAACGCCCCCATCCAGGTGAATAGAAAAGATGCCATACTGTTGGGCGCAGGTATCGCATCGGTAACGCTGGAACCCACGGAGAAAAATACCTGGGGATGTATCTATGCTGATGATCAGGACGGTATTATCATTGCCGGCCTTTTGATGGATTCATTCAATAGTACAACATACCAGGTCAGAGTAGGTAATGAAGGAGCTGACGCAGATCATGCTGCAAATCCAATCATGCTCACCGATATTACCTGCAGGGTAGGCGGCGTACAGGCAAAAAACATCCAGATCCATACTTCCATGCAGATAAACAGCAATCATGTAGTGGGCGACCACTTCTGGCTGTGGCGGGCTGACCATGGTTCACAACCTGGCGGTAGTGCCCGTTGGGTAAGAGATCGCTGCAGGAACGGACTTATTGTTACAGGTGATGATGTTACATTGTATGCCCTGTTTGCCGAACATTATCAGGAATATGAAGTATTATGGCTGGGCGAACGTGGCAGAACCTATTTCTTACAGAACGAACCGCCATACGATGCGCCCAATCAGGCAAGCTGGAGCAGTCAGGGAGGCCGTGTAGATGGTTATGCTGCATTCAAAATCGCTAACACTATAAAAGAACATCGCAGCATAGGAATGGGGTCTTATGCAGTCTTCACGGGAACTGACGGCCACGTAAACAAGAAAAATGGTTTTGAATTACCTAATAGTCCCGATGTGATACTTGAAAAGATGTGTATTACCCGTTTTGCAGGTCCAGGTAATATACTGAACGTTGTAAATGGCACGGGAGGAAGCACCGCAACAGGTGTACAGCGTGTGGCATCGTACAACAATGGTACGGGGGCACAACCTTATGATGAAACATTTGATCTACCCGATCGTACATCCTATCCTGCCTATATTGTTATGGATAAATAATAACTGCAAGCAAATATTATATATCAAACGGCACCGTTTCACTAACGATGGTGCCGTTTGACATTTCTCCAGCCAGCTGACATTCCCGAATATGTACATGATGAGAAAAGAACAACAGACAGCTAATTGATATTTTCCAGCAGCCATTGGCCTATGATAATCAAGCACTATCAGCCATACAAAGTATTTTATTTTCAATAATTTCTGAAAGTTTGGAATAATTAATACATTTGAGGTATAAAACGCTATACGATGAAAGGCTACCTCATTTCAAACGTCTTTGCAGTTTGTGTAATGTGGCTTACCAAGCTATTTGTAATTGATGTCAATACACTTGTTTTCTCTGAATTTGTGACGCTTCCTATTCTAATGGGATTTATCTGTGCCTGGTTCTGGCGTGATAAGCAGCTTAGCACCAGACAGTTAATTGGCAGAGCGGTGTTAAACGCCGCTATCGGCATCGCATTAAGTGCTCTCTTCCTGGGAGAAGGCTTCATATGTCTGCTCATTGTCTCTCCCCTGATTATTGGATTCGTGATAACTGGTGTATTTGGAGGCAGAAGTATCTTTAAGCGCCGTAATGATACGCTGCACGTAAGTCTGTTCCTGCTGTTGCTCGTTAGTTTCTTCGCCGACGTTCGCATACATCATCATTATGAAAATATGGTAGCTGATACGATGGTTATAAAGGCGCCGCCATCTGAAGTCTGGAAATATGTTGTGGCATATGAAAAAATAGAAACGTCCGACAAATACTGGTTGTTCAGAATCGGCATGCCAAGCCCTGTGCAGGCAACGGCCTCTGGATATTATGTAGGAGCGGAACGCAAATGCATTTTCAGCAATGGCTATACATTTGATGAAAAGATCATTGCCTACGACGAGGAACGCAACCTCACCTTCGCTATTACGCAACAGCCGCGTGACCCTGAAATCATGGGACATATCGATATTCTGAAAGGCCAGTTTATCCTGCAAGATAATGGCGACGGCACCACCACACTCACTGGCAATAGCTGGTACAAGCTGCATGTATTCCCTGTGTGGTACTATGATATATGGGCTGAAAGCATTACCCGCAATGTTCATCTAAGGGTAATGGAACATATTAAAACACTTAGCGAGCAACACTAATGTTCCAGTTCGTTGTCAACTATCTTGGCTTCTTAAAATTCGTACCAGGCCTTCCACTGGTATTTGACGCCTGGCTGAAGCTATATATATTCATTACACACGCGGAACTGCTTAACTGGATGGATGAGATCTCCGGGGAAGTACAGCAGTGGCCCGGCGTGATTAGCCACCCTCATAAATATGGCGGTATACAGTTCGATTGTAAACACAAAGAAATAGGTCATTTACATAGCAACGGCCTACTGGATATGCCGCTCAACCGGCGGCTGAAGGCTATGTTAATACAGGAAGGACAGGTAGAAGACCATCATATGTTAAAAGGTACCGGATGGATTAGTTTTTACATTCGTACCGAAAAAGATAAGCAGTATGCACTGCGACTTTTAAAACTCGGATATGAGTGGAGGAAAGGAAATGGATTTTCTCCAATCGGATTAGATGGACAGGCGCTTAGCGGGTTTTAAGGCACAGGTGGTATCTGGTAGGTTTGAGAAATTGCAAGCCAGCCAACCTGCATGACAAATCAGGCTATTTTCGTAATTTGGCTGTACAATTTAAAAGCGAATTTTTATTAGATGGAACGACTTTATAATGGGCAGGATAAGGATTTATTATTACAGGTAGAACTGGAAAAATAAACTGGGAAATGATCAAGACGGGCTTTGGCGGCGGCAAAAAACTACCTGTTGCCATTCATGGCCTGCTTTCTGAAGATGAGGCTATTGCAGCCGCAAGCGAACAGGAGATCTGGAGGGAGATAGGGCAACGTGGATTTGTGTACGAATCTACTTACAAGTAGCCGCAATATTGGTGCGTATGCTACCACTATATAATCATTTACCGGCAGTACAGGCACGCCTTCGTGTGTTCTTCTTTGAGATATTGAGTTTGTTTTACATAGGGAAGAATGAAGCCCTGTTTACGGAACTTATCAAATCTTTTGAACCCGCATTACCACTCCCTATGGAATGGGCTGTTGACCAGCATTGAGAAACAGCCCGGATCGCACAATTCATACTGATACGTACCGGTAAGACCGAAGCCACTGAAAAATCACTGATGCAGGAAGGGGAGAATACTACACATTTCTCCGCAAGAAGAGGATACGCCATATTTTCATTATGCGCTTTTTACGAAGAACAAACAAATTGATAAGCTGGTTGATATTTTCGGTAATGCTTTTGTTAAGGAAACAAACGTATTCCTCCGGTTTGCAATGGCTGCACACCTGCTACTGGCAACCGGAGAAGAGGCGCTGGATAGCTGGCTAACCGAGTTACTGCTTGTATTGGCTGACCCAAAAACCATAGAATGATTTCAGCAGCATGATCCCCTGGGCAGGTAATGGCGACATTGTGGAGTACATTATGTTCCTACTTGAGAGGGCCAATCCTGCTACACTGGAAACGATCAAAAGCCGTCTGCATGAAAAATCATAATGTATTAATTCCGCGCCTGAACTACAGAAAGCAATAAAGAACAAATAGATTGTATCAAAATCAAAGGAAGGCCCGCAGAATAGCTTAAACGACTACCTGCCTTTAACGTACCCGAACAAAAAGAGGCTGTCTCTTACTTTTGAGACAGCCTCTTCGTGCTTGTCGGGACGACTAGATTCGAACTAGCGACCTCTTGCACCCCATGCAAGCGCGCTACCGGGCTGCGCTACGTCCCGAAACCGGTATCCGTTGATAATATCGACGGGATGCAAATGTAATAATATTTTTCATCTTTCAAAATTTAAAAATACTAATTTTTTGAAATCTACCGCTTCTTACGAATTGACAGTCAACGAGGTAGTCGAACTGTCCTACGTAAAACTACCAACTGCGTTTCCCGCGCAAAGCATCCACACATCCAGGGAAATACTTGCTAATTACTAAACCTTAAACAACATCCCCATAATAACCTTTCCCCGCTCATCTATCAGCTTCTGAAAATCTTTCGCTGATATCCTGAACATCTTTTTATAAAGCGGTGCCATGATCAATGGATAAGACAAAAGAGAAAACAAGTTCATCAGAAAATGGATGGGATTCATTTTCTCGATATTCCCCCTCTCCATTTCCTCAGCTGCTTCCTTTAAGTAAGATTTTACAGGGTCTGACTGAATATTAGTGATCAGCTTCTTACCAAAAGTATTCATCTCCGTGATCAGAAAAGTTTCCTGATACGGAAAAGCGATCATATCCTTGAGGAACACCTCAATGATATTCTCCGTCTTAGCTCTAAAAGTTCCTTCAGATACCATGCATTCGTCTAGGCGTTGGCTCAGTGCCTGCATCGCATCCTGAAATATGGCAGCAATCAGCTGATCTCTCGAGCGGAAATAATAATGTAATGCAGTTCTGTTAACGCCTGCTGCATCTGCTATTTCCTGGGTCGTAGCATGCAATTTTCCTTCCGCAAAAAGCAATTGTTTTGCGGTATCTTTTATAAGCTGTTCAGTGCCTGTATTTTTAAGCGGCATTTTTTTAAGTTAAACTGATCCTGTAATCAATTCCTATTTCGTCAATGAAATATTCGTCATGCGAAATTACTAACAAAGTACCTTTAAAATTCTTCACTGCCAGGGTAAGTATTGCTAAACTCTGAATGTCAAGATTATTCGTTGGTTCATCCAGGATCAATACTTCAGGCGCCTGTTTACCGGCCAGTAAACAGCTCAGTGATAATTTCATTTTCTCCCCCCCGCTCAATCCAGCACATTTTCTATCGAAACTCTCCCGGTCAAACTGTGCACATACCAGCAGTTCTTCTAATTCCTCTCTTACTAATCCACGTCTGTTATACTCCTGCATCTGCTCATAAATGGTCATTTCCGGATCAAGCATAGCATACTGCTGATCCAGATAAAAATACGAGAAGTCAGCACTGCTGTAGGTACCTTCCCACGGTTTCAGTTCGCGCGTGATGATCTTTAGCAAGGTGGTTTTCCCGCTCCCGTTCTCACCTTCGATCCTTACCCGTTCACCGGACCTGATCTGAAAACTGAGATGACTCCATAATGCGCTTTCAGTGTACCGGAAGTTAATATCCGTTATATCTATTAATAGCTCACCCGGGGTTATTTCGGGATTTCTAATATCGATTTTCAATGTTTCATATTCCTGTATCTGTGCTTTGAGCGCTTCAATATTATGAAGAAGGGTGCTTATCTTCTCCTCATGTGCATTTAACATTCTTGCCGTACTACGTTCAGCCTTGTTTTTTAAGCCACCGGCAATAATTTGTGGTATTGAATTGCTCAATCCATACGAACGACCCTTCAATTCCTGTTGTGCCCTATGATCAGCCATATCGCCGGCCTTGCGCGCTGACTCTTTCAATGCCCTGGACTGCTCGTTCAAACGCGCACGCAGTGCATTTACTTTTTCCATTTTTTGCTGCTGATAAAAATCAAAATTGCCCCCAAATACTTCAATCCCCTTTTCGCTTAGCTCTAATGTCTTATTCATAAGATTGAGCAATCTTCTGTCATGGCTAACAATAAGCATGGTAGATTTACTGTGGAGGATCATATCATACAACTTCGCGCGCATTCTCACGTCCAGGTGATTAGAAGGCTCATCCAATAAAATCAGGTCCGGGCTGTTCATGTCCATAGCAGAAAGAAAGACACGTGTTTTCTGACCACCGCTCAGGCTTCCTAATAACCGGTTCTCATTTATATTACCTAGTCCCCATTTTTCAAGAACCTTCCTGACGCTATTTTCAATATCCCAATCATCATCCAGGGCGTTAAAATAGCAGGGGTCAGTATCACCGTTTAAAATGGCATGTAACGCTCCAAGTTTTGTATCCGCCTCCATCGCCTTCGCAACAGACAATGCATCGAACTCTCCCAAATGCTGAGGTACATACCACGGCTTTTCGGACCAGCTAATCTCTCCGGATGTCGGCTGAAGCGCGCCTGAAATGAGACGCAGTAACGTCGATTTTCCAGCGCCATTTATTCCCACCAATGCCGCCTTTTCTCCATCATTTAAAATAAAGTTCAAGTCGTGGAAAAGCTCCGCATTATCCGGGTGAAGATAACTCAGCGATCTTATGATTAAACCCACAGGACTGTTTTGGATTTTAACAACTATGTCATTCTAAGAATGCAAATATGGTTAAATATTTATTTTGTTAGACAAAATTGTTTAAATAAAAATATAAATAACTGTAAATCAATACCCATACAACAATAGCGAACTAAATATCTCAAAAGTATATGTCAGAAATAAACTATCTGGCTCAAAGGAGAAGCGACATAATGAATGTCCGTTATCATTGGCATACCGTTCCCAACCGGGTCCATTCAAGAGACCCATGACCTCACGCTCTCACGAATATGCCACCGGTTATTATATTTTTCGATAACCAATAATTCTCCCTTACCACATTGGCGACCACATCTGAACTCATAATAAAGAATGCCCCTGGTCCTTTCCTCATTCATCACCAGCTTAGATATGCGCAAGATCCCTATCTCACAATCAGCATAGTGTTTATCTACCTCGGTAATTGGCAAAAGTCTCGATGTACACAAAGAAAAACCAGCGGGTCCATATTTAGTCTGTACCTGGTTCAAACTATCAATAACGGCCTGTGTATTACCGGAGACGCTCGAAATGATATCTATAAATTGTTTACTGTACTTGCCCGTATCCGCTTCATAGTATGCCTGATTATTGAAACGTGGTGTCATTATCGTATCCAGGTACAGAACGCATAATCTTAATGTATCTCTATAAATCTCATTCTGAAGGCGAATAACGTCCCGCCGGATGCTGACGCTATCTGCCGGTTGCTCTACCTGAGCTTTAAAGATCCTTTCTTCATCCTTTCCGAGGTAAAGATTGTAAAATCTCCTTTCCACCAGCTCGTTCATGACATCACTGTAAATATGCAATTGCTCGTCTGTCGTTTTACAATTACAGTATCGATATTCATCGCTGCACGATCCTAACACAAAAAATAATAACAGCAAAAAGAAAAAATTTCTCATGGTATAAATTACAATTCAAACATAAGATGCGGTTGCCAGAAAATTCCATACAAAAAGAGGGGCCTCCAATATTACATTGGAAGCCCCCTCTTACTACATTGATTTTCTGATATTTCTCACATTAGGACAATGGCCGCATCTTTATCACCTACACCATTCCTCCCATCAAAGGATCGGTCTGACTTACCTTTCCAGTTTCCACATGCCCGGCAAATACCTCAAACATATCCGTACCAGGTACACTGACCGTATAGTCATACCATTGATGGCTTCTTGCCAGGTTGAGTACTACTTTTACCGTCTCCTGTGGCGCAACTGTGCGTTTCACAGTACCGTTCTTATAGCTGTTATCCCTGATCTCTATGGCAACAGCCCTTGTATCATAATTGGTAATATTCACCATGATACTTCCTGTCAGTTCCGACTTGCTCTTCTTGCTCTTTTCATAAAGCGTCTCTATCTTCAGCTGCGGATTATTCCGGTTGCCCGCAAACTCACGATAGAAGCCATTGGGTGCATACACCCTGAGATGATAACGACCATCCTGAAAATCATTCAGTGCCCACTCATCTAACAGGGTATCACCGGGGGCAGCAGCATATTGCCATGTACGCAGCGATTCATGCTGATAAGGTTGCATAGCATACACCATGAACGGTGCACCGGCAGCACGTTCCCCAAAAGCGGTATTATCTGCGTTAAAGCCAATACTGTAGGTATTCTTCGCTTTGTTGAACTGACCATTCACCAGCAGCTCATACGGCGCTGCACAGGCCTGTCGTGTACCTTTCTCCTGCTTAGGGAAGTAGGGCGACTGTAAGTGGTCCTTGTTGATCTGATCTACTTCCCCTTCGGTCAGCGCTTTGAAGTTAGCCGGCACTTGTTTAAATTTGGAACTATAGATCTTCTCCATAAATGCCTGTTTATGAAGAAACTCCGGGCTTGCGATCTTCTCTCCTTTATAGGGTCTGAATGCAGACGTCAGGTCTCCGCAAACCGTTCTTCTCCACTGTGTGATATTCTCCTCTTTGATGTGTTTGTTGAACTTCTTTGCGAGGAAGTTTTCCAAAAACTGTAAAGAAGAAGTGTGATCGAACAGTTCAGAACAAACAAAACCACCTCTTGTCCAGGGGGACGCAATGATCATCGGTACCCGGTATCCGAGACCTATAGAACTTTCACGGATCCGGTCAGCTACGGCGGATGGATTGGTCTGCTGGTCTTTGGTCACAAAGTCCATCTTCGGATCAATACCCGCAGATACTTTACCGCTGTTCTCTTTATAGGGATTCGGTACCGCATATGGCGGTATATGATCAAAGAAACCATCATTCTCGTCATAGGTCAGAATGAAGATCGTTTTTTTCCATACCTCCGGGTTCTGCAACAGGATCTCCATCACTTCATTCACGTACCACGGACCAAACCACGGCTCGCCAGGGTGATCAGAGAAGTTAGCAGGTGACATCAGCCAGGATACGGTAGGCAGCGTACCATTCTTCACATCTTCGCGGAACTGATACAGGATATCGCCTTTTGGTACATTAAGGGCTCTATGCTCACCATCCTCCTCATATTTAATAGCAGTCAGCTCATGATAGTGAGGATCTTTACTGTTGACAGTAAAGGCCCTGGCATTCAGCTGACGCGCTGCTTCGGTAAGGTGGTGGTATGCATCCATTGTATACTGTTGCCTCTCCTCCTCTATTTTGGCCAGCAGTTTCTTTGCTGCTGCCAGTTTAAGACTGATCGCATCGGATACAGGTTCTTTTTCCAGTCGCGCTATCTCCTGCAGCATATTCTCTTTCTTCAGATCGAGATTGGTAACACTACCAGGATGCAGCCGGATATTATACTGTTTATAATATTCCAGTACATTGGTACCGAAATTACTGAGCCAGTCGTTTTCTTCTCCCTTGATGCCGAAACCCATCGTTACCTCGTTCTGGTACACTTTCCAGGAGATGCCATTCTCTTCAAGGCGTTCCGGATAAGTTTTCCAGTCCAGTTCAGGCGTTGCATAGTTGCTGACATTCCACAGATGCGCAATACCCGCAGGTTCGTTCTTTTCGCGCACAGTGCCTGTCATCCAGTAATGACGGTTAGGATGAGTACCGGTAATACTGGAACAGAAGTTATGGTCACAAATTGTGAAAGCATCTGCCAGTGAATAATAGAAGGGAAAATCAGCACGGTCGCAGTACCCCATGGTTAATGGTATATCAGCGTACTCTTTCCGGGAGGTCTTCTTTACATCCAGCCAGCGGTCATACTTGCCGTCATTACGGGCATCTGTCTGATCACTCCATCCATGTGGTGTAGAGCCCATCCAGGGCACTTTGGTGTCCATCGTGTTCAGACGGAACGGTACATAGGTCTGCCCCTCTTTGTTCGATTGTAACCATACCTTGTTCTTATTGCTCAGGCGGATAGCCCGGGGATCATTGAAACCCCGTACTCCCTGTAATGAGCCAAACAGGTGGTCGAAAGACCGGTTTTCCTGCATCAGGAATACAACGTGCTCAGCATCATAAAAGGTGCTGCCGAGTGCCGGATCAATAGCCAGTGCACGCTGTATTGCCGGAGGCATGGCACTGCCAAGGGCAGCACTGCCAGATAACAGTGCTGCCTTTTTAAGAAAATCTCTGCGGGTATCCATATTTTTCAATTGAACTTACTTTAGAATGAATAGCGAGCTCCCAGCTGTACCTGATATGGTGTACCGTTCTTAGTGGTCACACCCACGTTCTCATTTACACGATACTTATATGTTTGCGTAGCCTGATCAAATCCGTTTACAAAAAGCAGGCTCTGGTTACCGAGGTTATAGTTTACACCCCAGTTCTTGTTAAGGAGATTAGCAACGTTAAAAACATCAACACTAAAGGTCAAGCCCTGTGTTTTAAATGTTTTGAAAGTTTTCTGCAATCTCACATCAAAGGTACCTGCAAACGGATTAGAACCACCATTACGGTCAGCAATTTTGCCAAGGCTGTTACGGATATATTTTACTGCCCGGTTCTCCGGATTCGCGAGCACCTTCTCCATTGACGCCTTAATATCGGCAGGCGTGTTAGGGTTCGAAGGGTCGAATACAAAGGCCAGGTCATTATCGTCACCAGGACCACCCACAAAGTCGCCGTTAATATCTGCATCTACGGTCATAGAGTAACGGGTACCGCCGATACCTCTGAAAGTACCTGCAAATACGAAACCTTTCAGACTTGGTGTGGCGCCATACAGGACAAGCTTATGCCTGAACTGGTTATCTGAGTAGTTCATTTCTGTCATATCACGCGGATCAGATTTCACAGGTCTGAAGGTAGAGGTATTGGCAACGTTACCATTATAGGATGAGTTGTCTTTTGCATCGTTCAGGGTATAGCTTACGTTGAAATAGCCATCCTTATAATACCTGATACTCGCATCCACAATCATCGCTGCCTGTCTCAGCTTAGCCCCGTTCGTCAGCATCAGTGTTCTGCCTACTGCACTTGTTTTCCTACCCAATACGTTGTTAGTGGTACCAGTAGCCGTGATCGTATTGGCAGGCACGAACACTGCGCGGTTAGCCTCGTTTGACAAACGGAAAAACGGCTGGTCCACCAGGTTCTGATCAATGTATACATAATTGTTGCTGGTGTATGAATAAAGGAAATTCACCCCTACACGCAGCCAGTCACCTAAGATCCTGTTATAGCTCAGGTTACTTTTGAAGATAGAAGGCATCTTCAGATGCGGATCATTCAGATTAATGGTAGAGACGGTAGGAACGCCCGAGATCAGGCCGGGAGCAGTACCAGGATCTTTTCTGTAGGAAGGGAAGTCAGGTACCGGCACGAGACTGGGACCACTAGCCGGACGCGACACATCGACAGAAGCGACCATAGTACCGCTGTTCTGAATATTATTTACCTGTGCATAGTTTACCGGATAGGCTGAGAACATGCCGGCACCTAAACGTATAATATCGGTTTTGTTACCTTTCACATCCCACGTTAACTGTAAGCGCGGTTGAATTTTACCGGCATCAGTGATCTTACTGTCAGTACGCAAGCCGAAGGCTTTGTCAACGGCAGGATTATAGTCTGCCTGACTCAGGTACCCGGTGATGTCCCATCTTAAACCGATTAATGCTTCTACATGCTTTACCGGCTCAAACTGCACCTGTCCGAACACGGAACCATTCACAACCCATTGCTGCACGGATGGTATCCCTTTTAAAGGCACCTCTCTCGCGTAACGGGATGGATTTAGATTAGCGAAGTCTTCCAGGCTATTGAAGATGAAACGGCCGTTCTGCTCACTGGAAATATAGGTATCCAGGTAGGTGAGCGTATTATCCGTACCAAAGGTAAAACGGTATTTCCCTTTCGTCAGATAAGATGTATTCACCAGTTGCACCTGGTTCTCCAGGTTGCTCTCCGGGAAGAAACGTTGTCCTCCCAGCTGCACGGTTGTATTACCGAAAGTTCCATTCGGCAGAAATGAACGTACGGTAACAATTGCACGCGGAATGTTGGCAGCAGGCAGTTCGCTGTTAGGATAATAGTTACGTGTGGCTGTCTGGTACTGTACTTTCAGCTCATTGAGGAAGTTCGGCGCGAACTGTGTACGCAGAGATGCCAACGTACTGTTCTCTCTTGACTTAAAATTACCCCACACTTCAAACAAGTTGATAGTCGAGTTATCGCTGTTGCTATTGGGATTCTTCCAGTCGCTATAGTTATTACGGATAGTCAGACGGTTCTTTGCGTTGATCTGCCAGTCCAGTCGGATGAATAAGGTATTCGCCAGTGTCTTACGCTGAAACTCTCCTACCTGCTGATTATTACTCAGTCCATATTTCGTTCTTGCGATATTGAGCAATGTGTCCAGCGCGCCCCTGCTAATGCGATTTGCGATCACATCGTTATCGTCCTTCAGATCTGCAATATAGAAAGGTAGCTTCTCGTCCTGTCTGTCAAAAGCGGTAAAGAAATGCAGTTTATCCTTGATGATAGGACCACCCAGGCTGAAACCATATTGATTAGTCGTAAACTGCTGCTGACGCTTATTCCCGCGGATATCATACTGGCTGGCAAGGAAATCAGAACGGTAGTAATCAAACACGCTGCCGGTCAGTGTATTGGTACCTGACTTAGTGACCACACTTACAGCACCGCCACCCTGACGGCCCTGTGTCACATCATATACGTTGGTGATCACCTCAAACTCGCGGATAGCTTCCAGGGAAAGGGAATAAGGTCCGCTACCCAGTGCACCGGAAGTCAGGTTGTTCCTTGCGCTGGCGCCATCTATCAGGAAATTCGTAGAGGATGCCCGCTGTCCGCTGATATTTGTACCATTCGTAGTAGGCGCCAGGGCAGACAGGTTGTTAAAGTTCCTGTTCTGTGCAGGCAACTGCTGGATATTCTGTGCCGTGATGGCTGTACTGGAACCCAGGCGGTCGATTCTTTTAGTCAACGTATTCGCGTTGATGGTAATCTCCTTCAGATGGCTCACGGACTCCCCCATCACGAAATCAATGATGAGGTTATCGCCCTGGTTAACAGACAACTGATTTTTGATCTGTGAAGTGAAGCCCACAAATGCGGCTTTCACTGTATAAGGCTTTCCCAGCGGCAACTGGATAAAGGAGTATTTACCTTCCTTATTTGTAATAGTTACAGACTGGAATCCTGTAGACTCATTCCGTACAGTGACGGATACGCCAGCCAATTCCCTGCCATCCCTGGAGGTGATCTTACCGGAGATAGAGGCGTCAGTCGATTGTGCAGATGTACTGCCGGCAATGACCAGAAGAAGGAACACTACAGCTATATGGGCGATAAAGGAGTGAGAATTAATAAAACCCCTAAAGCGTTTTATCATTCTTTGCAGAAAAAATTGCATCTTGTGATGTTTTAATTAATTTTTTAATCAGTTAGTTAATTAAAATACAGGAGGTGGCTTCATGACCTCTTGCCAAAGCAAAAGTGTGTCACCACTTTTGCTTTGTTATTTGTATGTCCGCTTATTCCATGTGTCCTGCTGTTTTTGGTTGGATAATCAGATGTTGGCCATTCACGATCGTATAACTAAAGCTTGTCTGCTCCGTCAGCGTCTTTAATGTTCCTTCAAGGGATCTTTGACCGAGGTCAACAACATAAGTGGATGTGTCATTATCCGGATTGTTTAACTGTACGAACAGGTTGTATTTATCTCCCAGTACCCGAGCGATCTGCTGCAGTGTCAGGTGCCTGATTGTACTAACGGGCTTAATTTTGGAATTAACAACATTTGTATGCTGCACTATCTTGTAATCAGCCGAAGCCAGATCAACGGTCAGACACTGGTCTTGTGCCATTCCCTTTGCCAGTATCTTCGTACCTGACGGACCATCCTGCTCTACCCTGATCTTTCCGCTTACCACATCTATCTTAAAATCCGGCCGGTCGCTGTATGCAGAGATATTAAAAGAGGTACCCAGTACCTTGATACGAAAACCCTTTGTATACACAGTAAAAGGCCTTGAGGCATCCCTGTGCACATCGAAGAAGGCCGCTCCTTCCTCTAACGTTACATGACGCGCCGTTCCTGCCAGGAAAGCCGTTGCATAGCGGATAGTGGAATTGCCTTGCAGACGAATAACACTACTATCTGGTAAGGTGACGTTCTTAACTTCATTTTCGCCGGAACTAATTGTTGTCCATGTGGGTGTTGCGGGTACAACAGGATGCTGAAAATGTCTATACACCATCATAGTACTGATGATGAGCGCGAGTACTGCCGCTGCTATTTTCAAAGGAAGGAAGGAACGTTTACTTCTATATATAATATTGCGCTGTATACGGTCATAGATCTCATTACCTATCTCCGTTTTACGCATGCTACTACCGAATGCATCATAAGGCTGTGCATCATCTGTCTGATCATACCATGCTTTGGCCTGCCTGTCCAGTTGGTCGTCCTGCAAATAGTTGTTATTATCGTCCATATAATAACTCAACCACGCCGAACGAAAAAAGTACTTCGACCGAATGTTATCAGAATGTTACGGCTTTGTTAACAGAATGACAGCAATGCCTAAAAGATTGGCTGGTTCTGAATAGAACAACTGTGTTTTCTTACGTAACCGGTCAAGCGCCTGCGAGATATTATTTTTGATGGTCTGTTCGGAGAGTGATAGTTCTGTAGCTATTTCCCGGATAGATTTATTCTCCTGCCGGCTTAATACAAATGCCCGGCGCATTGTATCTGACATCTGAGAGATTTCATTATTGATAACTGCTTCCAGCTCTTTGGCCTCCAGGTCTGATTCGGGGGTATACTGTACCTGCTCATGCTGGAAATAGGTTTCTCTTGACAGGGAAGCGAGGTTCTTTTTATAAAAGCTGATAGTCTTATTACGTACAGCACGGTTGAGATAAGGAGCAAGACTGGTTGCAATAAAGATCTCTTTCCGCGACGTCCAGAGATTAACAAATATATTCTGAACAATATCTTTTGCAGCTTCTTCATCACCCAGCCTGCGATAGGCCATCGTGTACAACTCTGTCCAGTAACGCTCATACAGTACCCTGAACGCAAATTCATCACCCTTTCTCAAAGCTGTCAGCAACGAACTGTCTATATCTTGAACAACATGCATATGGTGCTCAAATATAGAGCTTGGGTAAAGGTTTATTATATTAAATTAAGGTTAAGTGATCTATCAATAAACAGGTTCGCTATGAATGAATCATGGTGAGATAACAGGCCAGCACAGCTACAACGCCTGTGTTATTTATGCCATAGGATATTCCAATACCTTTGCTCATTAATTACGTAGCGTTATCATAAGAAGGTATTAAAGATATCCTTGGTTTCTATGGAGGTTACTGTAAATACTCCATTGGATATGTTACCTCTATCAGTGAGGGCAAAACGAAGTACTTTGAAATAGAGATGAGCAAAAGTGATGTCATGGAAATATATCGGAGGAAAGGGGCAAACTTACAGAGCCTCATAAATGAAATAGCAGCCCTCAAAGAAGAGAAAACTACCCATCAAAATGATACCTGGCGGCGAAGGATAAAAGAGGCCGGTAAATCGTCTTAAAACCGTCATCGCCTCTAATACAACGCCCCGGTACGCAATGAAGCGGTACCGGGGCGTTATAGTTATACGTTATCAGTCCTATCTCCTTTTTTTCCTGGCTGCGTCTTTTGCTGGCTTTGCCGGACCAGCAGGCTTTCCTCTGCGTGATGAAGCTGGTTTCTGTGCCGGGCCTTCCTTCTTCCAGGACTTCTCCTGTACTTTACCTTTACCGCCAGACTGTGGCTTACCATCCTTAGCCGCCGGCCCCTCTTTCTTCCAGGACTTCTCCTGTGGCTTTCCTTTACCGCCAGACTGTGGCCTGCCGTCCCTAGGCGCCGACTTTCCTGCATCAGGCTTATGAGCAGCAGATTTAGTCCCCGCGTTGAAACCTGATTTGGACGGTTCCTTACCACTTTTCGGCTGTTCCTTTGTCTCAGCAGTGCCCCTGGATTTATGCGTGGATGTCCTGTTAAACCTGGAAGGCGCCTTTTCCTTTTCCGGAATAGGTGCTGCCGTCTTCTTTTTCCGCGCAGACGCACTACTGTCATCTGACACCTTACTGGAATCGGACACGCTGTCTTTCAGCTGTGCAACTTCAGCATCACTCAGGTAACGCCATTTACCTAACGGCAGTTTGTCAAGGCGAACGTTCATGATACGTACGCGCTGTAACCCTATCACCGTATAGCCAAGGTATTCACACATACGCCTGATCTGCCGGTTCAGTCCCTGTGTAAGGGTGATACGGAACGTCTGACGTCCCATCATCTGCACTTTACAGGGAAGCGTACGGGTATCCAGAATAGGAACACCCTGCGACATTTGTTGCAGGAACATTGTATTGATAGGCTTGTTCACCCTCACCACGTATTCTTTTTCGTGATTATTGGCAGCGCGCAGGATCTTATTGATGATGTCGCCGTCATTGGTCAGGAAGATGAGCCCTTCGGAGTCTTTGTCAAGACGACCGATAGGGAATATTCGCTGGGGATGATTAACGAAGCTGATAATATTATCCTTGATGTGCAACTCAGTAGTGGTCGTGATGCCAGGTGGCTTGTTAAGCGCCAGGTAGATACGCTTCTCTTTTTTGGCAGCTGTAATAAGACTGCCATCTACCTCAACAGTATCTCCGGGTTTATACCGGTTACCCAGCGAAGCCGGCCGGTCATTTAGTAGTACCCTGCCCTGTGTAATGAGGTTGTCGGCTTCCCGGCGTGAACAATAGCCGGTATCACTGATGAACTTATTTAAACTGATTGATTGGTCCAATGATGTAGTATATTTTAAGATGGCAGGCGAATACCTTCCAGATGCAAAAGTCGGTATTTGAAAGGAAAAAAATAAATCCTTTCAACGAATTGATTATCAATATAAAATATCAAAATAATGATCCCTCCATCTGTAAGCAACCGGCCGGACAGGATATAAAACACCACTGCCAGCTGCACATAACACATTAAACAACAAAGGGTGCCACACAATGCGACACCCCTTTGTATATAATTTCTCAGGCACCCTTGACGGGGGCTCAAATAAGCCGATGTTCCGGGAAAAGGATCATCTACGCAGCCAGTTCGTTATATGCGGATTTGAGATCCCTCCCCGGCCTTTTTTCCCGGCCTTTGCCATACCAACACTCTGCAGCATAAACATACCAATATACTCATTCTTACCGCAACTTTCCATTATATCATGGCTCCCACCTCTATAACCGTCGATATGAAAAACATAAGCAGGATCTATTCCCAGATGCATGCAGGCAGCATATGACCAGGCTATCGCCATTACTTCTTCCGCTTCCCGGTCCTTTCTTTTAATGATCGTCTCTGCAGTCAGGCGGGGACGGTCCACTGAAGGCACTACCGCAATATGCCCCGCTTCATGCAGGATATCTCCAGGATGCTGCAAACTATCTTTATCAATAACAATGTTACCGTTTTCAATCAGGAGCCCTGGCAGGAAACTCTCCTCGCCTATGCTTCGAAATGACGTTTGGATACCTACCTCATTCAGGAAAGCAACACATTTATCAAATGTGGCTATTTGGTCTTGTTCGTTGTATTCCATAACATGGAAGGTACGATTACAAATCCATATTGTTGCGAACACATTTGTATCAAACTGCCCACTATCGTCCACATCCATAACATCGGAAAATAAATAAATTAGGCAGGGGAATTAATAATACCTACCTTTAGGCGGATCAAATGTTTGAGTCTACCGGCACTTAGTAAGTAAGTTTCCTTTTTAGCCTTCTTTTTTACCACCTGCGTTACCTCAATCAACTAATTTTAATAATTAAAATCTCAAGAAATGGATATTTATGTATCTAATCTGAGTCCTTATGTCGCAAATGAGGATCTGATAAATCAATTCTCTAAATTCGGCGTAGTTAATTCAGCTAATGTAATCTTTGATAAATTTACTAACCGCAGCAGAGGCTTTGGTTTTGTTAATATGCCTAATGATGCGGAAGCACAAAAGGCCATTCAGGAAATGGATGGATCATCCGTTGAAGGAAAAACAATCGCTGTTAGTAAAGCCAGACCAAGAGAAGAAAGACCAGCAAGGTCTTACAATAATAATCAATGGTAAATTGATAAGGGGAAAGGGAGCATCTCTCTTTCCCTCTTTTATTTCATATCTGACCACGTTGCAGTAGCTATACCTTTTGTTACCCTCCTTCAGTTTATATTTCCGGCAATATCCTCCTACTAAGCCCACATAGCTACTGATAGACGCTATCGACCATTTATGATAACTATTCATTTCCGGTTGAAAAGACAGCCTTTTTCACACTAATAAACTAATACATATGTACAACAGAGATGAAAATCTTCTAAACGTCTTTGGCAATACAG
The DNA here is from genome assembly GCF_010093065.1 of Chitinophaga agri. Classification (NCBI taxonomy): domain Bacteria; kingdom Pseudomonadati; phylum Bacteroidota; class Chitinophagia; order Chitinophagales; family Chitinophagaceae; genus Chitinophaga; species Chitinophaga agri. Next base: position 1,927,984 of record NZ_CP048113.1, read on the forward strand.
CACTCTCCTTCCTGAATGCTGTTTACGCGGAGTTCCTCTTCTCCATCAAATACGTTGACAGAAGAAAAAACGAACATCTGGTACAGTCATCGACGATGAAATATATGGACAAACTGCGGATGAAGCTGGAAGAAAAAGCACGGGAGTACATTGCGACTAACAGAGACCTGTTAACCATTGACTGGTTTCATAAGAAACTCGTGTACCTCATCAAACAATATCTCCAGGAATTCCTGCAACGGACCCAATATTTAGCTGTTGCTATTTAATGAAGTCCAGCCAGTCACTCCCCTCCAGATAGTCATCTACCGGTGTTGCTATATTTTCCATTGAAAGATTGGATATCAGGTGAGCTATGTCCACCTTCATATTGCCAATACAACTCTGTACAAGATCCGACCTATAACCAACATCCTCCATTTCCAGTGTATAATCTGTACAAATCAGCCGGCTGATAATCCTACCCAGGTCTACCAGTTTCCGCTGTGTAAGTGTTTCTGAGATATGAAAGTCCAGCTGCTCCCTGAAATAAGGGGAGGAACGCTTTGTGAGCCTGAATGCTGACAAGAAAGCATACAGGTTCCTCACTTGCCCACGTTTCATATCTTTCATGACCATTTCCGCAATCTGGGTGTATAACATTTCATTAGACCCCTCGAAGATCTGAAAGGGTCTGCTGTCTACAATGCCCCGTCCTGCGATATGATTTATTTTATACCCGTTGGCCCCGGACAACTGCAGACATAACTGTGCCGATTCATGCATGAGATCTGTCACCAGCGCCTTCATACTGTTTGCCTCCAGTCCCTCGCCTGCAAGGCTATGCTCAATGCCACTCATGCTGCTGCTCTTATAACACATGGCCGAACAAATTGTAAAGGCAGTCTGAATACGGGACAACTGAAACTTAATAGAGTCCATTGCAAATAAATTGCTGGCGCCTACCATCCTGCTCTTCGTGTGGTCCATCGCCTCATCAAGCATACGCTTAATAAATCCCATTCCCATACCCGGAAACTGCATCCGGCTCCTGTGCAGTATGTCCAGCATCATCTTAATGCCAGTTGTTCTCTTGATCAGCTGGTGCGTTTTCGGCACTTCAATGTCAATCCTGTTCAATCCATAAGGGATCATGTACAAACCCAGGTTATTGAAATAAGATTCAACAATGACCTCCTGCTCCGGCGCACTGTTATCCGCAAGGAAAAAATCTATGTCTCTTGACAGATTGCCATTTCCCAGGTCCTTCCTCGCCGCTATCAACCAAAAATTGGCCTGACCGGTCAATCCCTGCCAGTGCTTCAACCCTTTCACAGTAAACGAATCTGTCAGTTCACGATAGGCAGTCGCCATATTCAGTGCATCACTGCCGAAATCAGGTTCCGTGATCATCAATCCACCCATACTTTGCTTGTGCAGGAAACTGTCAAATACCTCCTTCTTGATTTCGACATTCCCATATTTCGCTAACGGCTCCAGAAATAAGGCGATGTTAATACCAAAAGTTAAGGACAACGGTAAGGACTCGTAAGAAGCGGCTGACAGCAGGGATAAACATTCTTTTACAATACAACCACGGCCGCCATATTCAGTTGGTATCGCGACCGATAATGGCACCATATCCATGATATCCTTCCACATATGATCAGGTAAACCCCGCTGCAGGCTTAGTTGGTTGATATCATTAGACTCATAGAATATCTGCCTGAGTCTATATTCAAAATTTGCTATAAAATCATTAAGACTTGCATCTCGCATTACGGTTATCTTTAATTATCTCGGAATAAATTCAACTACAACGGCTAAAACATCTCTTTCGGTTTACAATACCAGGTCATTCACTGGTAATAATGTTCCCCTTCATATCACTAGCCGAAATAATGTGCCAGTTTTCCAGATAACCCTTTAGTGACGATCACGCCATGTGGAACAGCCCATTTTTAATACCCATGTAAAAACAAACAGGAGTATCAGCAGGATCAGTGCAGGCCACAAACTGACTTTACAGAATAGTGTAATAGTTGTAGGTTTAAGCAAGCATGGTCCGGCATTCCTGCCAGACCTTTGTTTTATAATTCTTACAGGAAATGCTTTCCCATGGTCTCCTTCTGGTGTTTCCATAATTCCTGGAAAACAGGGCTGTTCTGCCGTAAATCTTCAAAAGTGCCCTCCGCTACAATCCTTCCCTGTTCGAGCACATATACATAGTCAAAATGCGTCAGCAAATGCAGACGGTGAATTGAAGATATTACAGCTTTATCTGCAAATGCGCTGAACAACTTACTATAGATCATGACTTCCGTCTTCGGATCCACGCTACTCGTTGGCTCATCCAGCAATACCACCTCACTCTCACGTGCAGCGAGTATCCCACGCGCGAGTGCCAGCCGCTGTTTCTGCCCTCCGGAAAGGTTGACTCCCTTCTCGCGGATATCCGATTCCAGTCCCAGTGGCAGTTGCCTGATCACTTCCGTAAAATGCGCGCTTTCACATACCTCCTCAATATCGGCCTCACTGAATGGCAGACCAAGTGTAACATTATAGGCGATGGTATTCTCAAATATCTCCGGCTCCTGCGGAAAAAGCGTCACGGTTTCATTGAGCGTATCCAGTTCATATGATTTCCCGTCTACCGTAAGCTGCATACCGGGCTGCGGATCGTATAATCCACGGAGCAACGACAGGAGCGTACTTTTGCCACTGCCACTCTCTCCTATCAGCGCAATGCGTTTACCTCTGGGTATGTTGATATTCAACTGGTGTAAACTTTGCGGAGCGTGCTCACTATCATATGCGTCACGATGAGAAAAGCTCAGGTCTTTGATATTGATCTCCCGCCATGTATCTGGCAGGTCCGTCGGTGCATCCGGACGATGCTGTCTTTTAAATGCCTCGTCAATATTGGCCGCCGTTTGTACATAGGTGTTATACTGCGTAATATCCGTATATTGCCAGGCAAAATCATAAAACACACTGGTGAACTGATTGACATATCCCAGTAAAGTAACTAGTCCCGCTACGTAAAATACCGTTCCCGGCTTCCAGTATTGCAGAATGTAACCCACTGCTACCACACAATAAATGACCGTAATCAGCATATCTGCTACAAACCACTTCCATTCATTTACACGGATGTTCTTTTTAAACGGTGGTATTATATTATGTACCTTGGATAACAGACCGGTCTCCATACTCTTCTCCAACCGCAGGGTGATCACCGTCATAATGTTAGACAGACTGTCGAACAAGGTGGAAGACACCACATGCTCCTTTTCGTTGACCTCATCCAGTGTACGGATGAAGGGCTTGTCAAATTTAAAGAGTACCCAGATCGTGATCACGCCCAGCAAAATACCGATCGTACCAAATAAAGGTGAAAAATATACAATAGCGACAACTGAAAAAATGAGCTTCCCTACGGCCCGCAGGTACATAAAGCCATGATCAAAGAAGGTCTTCAGTGCATCGTACGCTTTACGTATACGATTAATAGTAGCACCACTGTGATGGTCCTGGTGCCACTTTACCGGCAGGTGCAATACCTGATGATACCTTTCCTGTAAAAAATTACGGCTTAGATTAAACGCGAGCTCACGTTCCATGATACGGGCAGGACCGTGAAAGCACCATTCAATAAATTTGAGCACAAAATAGCTGGCAGCGTATAAGAAGGCATAATGCAGGACCTGTTGTGTGTCCTGCTGGATCTTACTGATAAACCACCCCAGCAGCACCGGATATAAAGCGTTGATAATTGAAGAGACAACGAACATCGCATATACCAATACATATCGTTTTCTCTCTGTCCGCGCGTAGCGCCAGGCTGTGCGCAGCAGGGATACATATGGGTTTGCCATAGCAGGGAAATGTTAGAATAAAAATGCAAAGATATAAAAAGCAGCCAAAGTAGGCCGGTAGACCGGCACATCAGCATAGCTGAATCATCCCGCTTCGTTTAGGCAACCACAACGTTACCTGAAGGTATCTATAACGCGGGCATCTATCCAGTAAATATCCCTGCTGCTGGTGTAGAACAAATACTTTCCGTCTGCCGTCACAAAAGGACACAGCTCGTGCCCCGGGGTATTGATCCTGTCTCCCATGTTCTTTGCGTTCGTCCATGTACCATCACGCTTTCTGAAACTAATGTAAAGATCCCCCGCACCATATCCATCAGCACGCGCAGCACAAAAGATAAGATAGGATTCATCACCTGCTACAAAAACATCTGCTTCATAAGCTACCGTATTAATGGCGTCCGGCAAAGGAACAGGTTGCCCGAATTCGTCATTTACACAGGAAGCGGCATAGATATCAAAGTTGTCCGTTCTCTTCTCGTTCGCATGGCTATTGGATGAAAAATACATAGTGCCGCTATTTGAGAAAGATACGTAGTATTCATGCCTGCCGGAATTGATAGCTTTGCCTGCATTAACAGGTGCTGACCAGCGATCCCCTTTTCTTTTCACATACCAGATATCGTAATCCTTTTTATCGGCCGATCCGACTACTGGGCGATCAGATATAAAGTATAGCCTGTTTTGATCCGGAGACAACATAGGGTCATTATAACTAAATAAAGGATCAGTAAGTATTGTTACCGGTTTTGTCCATTGTCCCTTCTTCAGCTGCATGTACCTGATCTCCGCCCTGCCCTTTATATCAACAGCATAATAGCATTCGTGTCCGTCACGCGAAAAGACGGAACCAAATTCATGCTGATCCGGCAATGATATAACGCCAGGCGCAAATTTAACGGGCGTCATACCTGGTGGTGTTTCGCCTAAATATGCTGTAGATGACTTTATTGTTGTTTGCGCAAAGGCTTTGATTTGAGAGAGCAGTATGAGCACGAACAAAACTAGCTTCATCATGTATATATTGATTTTGGGGAATTAACACCTTATCGGAACCGGCAATGGCGACCTGCATCATTACGACCTGGTAAATGTAGTACTTTTTCTATATGCACTGATATACTGTAACAACCAGTAGATTTCAGGCCGAATAGCCACCTTAAGATCTACTAAGGATCATTCTTCTCCAAAACGGCTTATACCTGCTTAAAACAGCCGTATTCCTTTTCATATTTAGAAAGGTCACATTCCAGTGCTTCACGATCCCAGTTGGCCGTATTGGCACATGCCTCATAAGTAGATTCCAGAAAGGCCAGTAACGTCTCTTCAGGATGATCTGCCTGTTGTACCACATCGTAATGCAGCAGGTACTCCCCCATCTCTTTACTATAAAAAGCGCCGGCTGGCTGAACAGGCTGCTCTCCGAATGCCTCATTACCCGGATAACAATAAGAGTAGAACACCGGATGCGGATATTGCTCACTGCCTGACCAGAAGCCACAGGAGCTGACTTCCTTTGAATAAGATTCCTGCATCACCTCCGCCGGCATGTTAGGTGCCTGACCATGGTGCAAAGGCGCATCCCTGCCTGAGAACCTGGTAACCGCCAGGTCAAAAGCACCCCAGAAGAAATGTACCGGACTACACTTACCAGTAAAGCCCGACCTGAAACGCGTCAGTACATTGTGTACCCGTACCAGCGCCTGCCAGTAATCCTCCATTTTCAGCTTATCGTACGGACGCTGTTCATGATCCTCCTCGAAAGGGGTCGCCCCTTCCAGTTCGTTAGGCGTTGTGTAGATCGATAGCGTTACACCCGCCGCCGACAGCTTTCTGAACACCTCTTTGTAAAAGTCTGCCACTGTCCCTGGCGCCAACGCAACTGTTTCCCGGTTCCCTTTACTGGTGGTAATGATCAGCTGATGTTGCTGAAAGTCGAAATCCATCTGAAAGATCCCATGCTCATACGGCATACTGCCTGAGCTAAGTCCATGAGCCGTCACATACAATGTCACATGCCACGAATGATTTAACCAGGGCATCTTCCGGAGACGGATCTTTCCCACTATCTGCGTCCATAGATGGACCGCCGCCAATGTACCTTTCAGTTCGTCAAATTTCAATACAGGCCAGTTGTCCTGTTGTAAAAGTGATCCTTTCATAACTTAACTTTGAAAGTAAACAGTATCGTCTTACTGTAGTAAGTTACTGAAAAACAGAAGCATTATCTCAAATCACATCAACAGCAGGCCAGAATAAAAAAGCCGCCGCGCATTATGCGAGACGGCTACCTCCAGTATTACGACTCATTACACATTACCATAGCTGTTTGATTGTCCGCCGTCAATGGCTATTACCTGTCCGCTCACGTAGCTACAATCGTCGCTCAGCAGGAATACCACCAGCTTACCTACTTCCTCGGGTAAACCAAGACGTTTAGTAGGATTCGCCTGTGCATATATTGTTTCTGCTGCTTTCGGATCCGCAGGATTTACCTGTTTGAACGCCTCCGCAACCATTGGCGTCAGGATAGCGCCAGGAGCGATCGCATTCGTAAGGATGCCATCTCTGCCATATTCCAGTGCAGCGTTCTTCGTGATACCGGCAACTGCATGTTTCGTAGCCACATAGGCTGTCTGATTCATCACGCCTCTTATACCACCTACTGAAGCCACATTGACGATCCTGCCATACGATTGTTGCTGCATCACCGGAATGATATACCTCAACCCATAATAAACACCCATCAGGTTAATATCAATCACTTTCCTGAACACATCCAGGTCGTACTCCACCATTGGTGCCTGCCGCCCCTCAATACCTGCGTTATTATAAAATCCGTGTATAGTACCAAATTCCTTCACGGTATCGTCCACATACTTTTTTACAGCAGCTTCATTGGAAACATCTGCCACCGAAGTTAATATCTTTATATCTGGGTATTTACTCAGCAATTCTGCTTTCGCCTTCTCCAGGGATTCCGCATTATAATCCACCAGGGATAATATTGCACCATTCTTTGCAGCCTCTGATGCGGCTGCCAAACCAAGTCCCATTGCTGCTCCTGTAATTACGACTACCTTATCTTTTAAACGTCCCATCTATTTAGTTTTTATTGTGTGAAACAAAAGCTGATAAGGGACTAAAGTTCCCTGAAAAACAACGAAAAGTGCCGCACAATCTGCACGACCATTAGCACAATCTGAACATGATGGTTAAGATGGTATCCGGAAGCGGGGACTTTCCTTTTCTCTGAATTCCTCCGGCGTTATGCCGGTATGCTTTTTAAAAAACCGTGCGAAGTATGACTGATCGGTGAAACCAAGTTGATAGGCAATCTCCTTGATGGACATTTTACCATGAAACAATGCACGCTTTGCTTCTATCAGCAGTAACTGGTACAACAGCTGACTGATGGTCATCCCTGTCCTCTCCCGTAGGATCTCATTGGTCCTCTTAGGCGTCAGCCCGATCTGCTGCGCATAGAAGCTGGCAGATCTTTCCTCTGTATAATGTTCTTCCAGCAGGTAGAATAATTTGATGATGCGGCTGTCTTCTCCTGCGGTAACTGTTAACTGATGATTGGCAAAACGGTAAAGATGCCACAGAAAAACGGTAGTATATTTCAGGAGCAACGTAAGGTCGGACGGTCCGTTATTCTCCAGTACGATCAGATTGAACAGCTCAGCTAATGGTCCACACATCTGATCGGGGATAGCTATGCCATCATTGGCGAAAGGCAGGAATAGCTGCCGGAGGAACGGCTCTTCTATACGATGGAAGAATGAGGCCGAGAAGACGATCGTTTTTGCTTTAGGCAGCACTTTGGACGGAATGGAATGTACCTGGTGCTGCCCGATCAGGTATACCGCATTCTTCTTTATGGGGTAAGATTCGAAATCTATAAAATGTACGTCACTATCCTCCATAAACCAGATGATAGCATAAAAATCGATCCGGTGGCTGGGCCAGTGTTCTCCGAATGCCGTCCGCTGATCGGACGCGAGAAAAGGGAGCGCCGGTAAAGTATGCAGCGGAATATCGCGGGAATTTTTCATTGACTGCCAATTCCCCCGAAGGTAAATAATCTTCTGCCTAATCAATATTAATCATCAAGCCCCTCTCCATTGAGGATCTTCTGCAGGTATTTATCTATCCGCGACTCCCGCGTCTTAGACTGTTTTGCCTGAGAGAAATAAAACAGGTATCCACGTTGCCGGCCGGGCGTCAGCGCGTTAAAAGCCTTCTGCAGGGCCCCATTAGTATCCAGTCGTTGCTGAAACTCTGCCGGTACGGCATAATCTGCCGTCTCTTTCATGGCAACTTTCACACCTGCCTTCTCCAGGGCTATGGCTTCCTTTATATAGGCCTTGATGTCCGCTTCCTGCTCCCTGATCTGGCTGATGTCTGTAAATCTGAGCTGACGGGCTGACTGCACATTCTCTGTCTGCTGAATTAAGAGCCCTTTAGCATCCTTTAACAGCGCGCCTTTATGGAATAACAATGCACAGTATTCCTTAAATCCGTGAATAAGCACCACATTGGCGGACTGAAATGTATAACAGGGATGCATCCATTTATAATCCTCCCTAAGCAGGTTAATGTCAAGTATGATCTTTCGCAGCAAAGTCATTTCCTCTTTCCATCTGTTGGTTTTCGCCAGGAACTGATCAACTCTTGGATCTGTATTGTTTTTCATGATAGTAGTTAATTAAAAGGACAATACCATTAGTAGCCATTTGACTACAAATATATGCGTAACTATGTAACTAAACTACACATCGGTACTGATTTGTTTATGAAACGGAATTAAGGGGTGTTTTGCGAAGAAAGATAAATATGGGAGGGGCTGATATTAAACAACCTGACTGTGCCTGACAGACACACCTGCCGGATCTGTTGACAGATCGGGATTGGTGTAGAACTGACAGCCTGCTGCAAACCGCAGATCAAAACAAAGACCTTTGTTGTTGCGTACTTCCAACACGCCATCCAGCTGCTGGCTCAGCCCATAGATCAGGCTCATACCCAGTGACTGACTGGTACTGATATCATAATCTTCGGGTAATCCGATCCCATTATCTGCCACTTTCAGTATATACTCATTCTTTTCCTGCTCCAGGCTGATCACAATATTACCGCCACGTCCACCCGGAAACGCATACTTTATCGCATTACTTACTATTTCATTCAGTATTAGTCCCACAGGTACTGCCTGTGCAACGTCAAATTCAGCGGAGATAACCGCGAGGTTGAAATGTATCTTACCGGATGTATCGAAACAATCTTCCATGTAGTTCACCAGCTCCCTGACATACCATTGCATATTGATGGTGCTTAATCCTTCGGTCTGATAAAGTTTCTGATGTATCAGCGACATCGCATACATACGGTGCTGACTGTTTCTGATAGCCGTGATAGCAGCGTCGTTGTCCAGAAAGGCGCTCTGACTGTTCAGCAGACTAATGACCATTTGCAGGTTATTCTTCACCCTGTGATGAATTTCTTTCAGCAGCCATTCCTTTTCGTCCAATAGTTTTTTTAACTGCACCTGCTGACTTTCCAGTTTCCGGTTGGAATCTTTTTTCATGCCATATGCCTTATACAGTACAAGGCAAAAGGCAAATAACAGTATTACGGCGCCGATGATCACATAGCGGATAGTCCGTTCGCGATGCAGACTCTCCTGCTGAATACTATTCATGCGCTGCAGCAACAAAATGTCCTTATCTTTTTTCTCTGTTTCGAAGGCCATTTGTAGCTGCCCGATCTGGCGGCCGGTGGTCAGTGCCGCCAGCGAGTCTGATAATGTTTTGTATCGCTGATAGTGAGAAAGTGCACCACTCATGTTACCCGTTGCTGAATCAGCTCTGGATGCACAAAGTTCATATATCAACGTCCGGTTAATAGTACTGCCATATCGCTCGCGATCCTCTCTAAAGGCATCCAGATAAGGATACGAAGCGCCGAACCGCCCGCAAGCCTGAAGATATTGAGCGAGCGCCACACGTATCATCTGCTTTTGTACCCCGCTGATCATACGTTGATGATAAAACATAAGCAGGTTTCTGTAATAAGGTGAGGCGCGGTTGACATCATCCATCAGTAGATGAATTCTCATCGACAGCATATTAGAAAATATAGTATCCGGCAAGTCCATCATTGTATGGATCTTGTCAGCGACCTGCAAAGTATCCAGTGCCTGCTGATAATTACCTAAAAACTGGTCGCATTGTGCAATATTCAAGAGGAGATTACGTATAGCCGGAGAATCATTGGTGTTGCGCGCAGAGCGGAGCCCTTTCAGGTAATATCCCATTGCCTGATGAAGCGACCGGATATCGAAATAATTCATACCAAGCCGGTTATAGATAGCCGTCATCAACGTTGTCGTGGTATCCCCCAGCTCTTCAGCAGTCGAAACTGCCAGCTGATTATAACGTAATGCCTTCAGAAACTCTTCTGACTCAGCGTATACTGCCCCCATCAATGCATATACGCCCTGTATACGGGAGTGATTGATCGACTTATAGAGACGTAATGCCTCATTCAGTAATTTAATCGATTGTTCATATTGTCTTTGAATATGATAGAGATCCGCCACAAATTCGAGTATACGGGCCTCTTCTAAAACATGGTGTTGCTGATGATAAATGTTCGCTGCCGATGAATAGAACCTTATCTTTTCCGGCAGATCTGCCATGCTGTTGGAAAACGTTCCTCCCCATTCTATGAGTGCACTCGCATGTTCCAGCGGTCTGCCATTGGCACTGAGCATTTCCAGTGCACTTTTTGCCTCCACTTTTCCCTCCGCCGCCTTTCCTGAGAACCTCTTTCCTTTTGCCTGCATCAGCAAATACAGCCCCCTACCTCGCTGGTATTGATGCCTTTCACTGATCGTGCGTATGTATTCCGCTACCATCAGCAGACTGTCGCCTTCCCTTGGGCCCGCGTTATTTTTGGCGGCATAGTATTCGCCCTGTCGCCATAACTGCGAGATCAATGACGTGTCAAGTCTGTCCGTCTTAACACGCGCGGCCAGTCTGGTAAGATCATCACCTTTCTGGGCCACCACACCAATATTAAAGCATATCAATAAAAAAGAAAGCAGGTAAACTGTTCGGAGAGCAGTCCGATTCATGCGCATCCAGTTAGTCTTATGGTAATTTTGCAAGGTACATCGATCCCCGCGCATAGTATAGTCCTTGCTAATAGTTTCACTTGTCGCTTTCAACAGATTTCTTGTAATAATTACGGTTACATCTTCACCCCTTCTCCAACACATTCACCCCATTCACATCCAGGTTCCGCTCTCCCCTTAAACGACTACCTTCTTTCCCTATCGAATCTGCAACACCGTCTTTTCACGCGAATTGTTGCAACAAATCAATAAGGGCCGGTAGTTACCGGCCCTGTTGAGATAATAGGATGTTGTCTTAATGATATCGTCTTATGGCTGCCCGTGTCCCCCGGAAGAACCGTAGATCTGTCCGGTAGCATAGCTATTGTCACTGGCTGCCAGCTGCACATAAATAGAAGCCAGTTCAGCCGGTTGACCGGGACGTTTAAAGGGCGTATCTCCTCCGAAGTTCTTCAGCTTTTCCATTGTCGCGCCCCCGCTTACCTGCAGCGGCGTCCAGATAGGACCAGGTGCTACTCCATTCACGCGAATCCCTTTTTCTGCGAGTTGTTTCGCAAGAGATTTTACGTAGCTGGTAGTGGCTGCTTTGGTCTGTGCATAATCATACAACTCTGCTGACGGGTCTGATGCCTGCACGCTTGATGTAGCAATGATCACGGCTCCTGGTTTGAGATGAGGCAGCGCTGCCTTGATCGTCCAGAACGGTGCATAGATATTCGTCTTCATCGTGGCATCAAAGGCCTCGCTGGTGATATCCATAATACTCGCCTGCGTTTGCTGACGTGCAGCATTATTCACCAGTATGTCCAGCCCACCCAGCTGACGTACAGCTTCGTCTACCATCTTTTTACAAAAGGCTTCATCGCGCAGGTCACCGGGAATAGCGACGGCTTTACGTCCGGCTTTCTTGATCAGTTCGATCACTTCCCTTGCATCTTCTTCTTCTGCCGGTAAATAGTTGATGGCGACATCAGCACCTTCCCTTGCATAAGCAATAGCTGCTGCTCTTCCCATACCGGAATCTCCTCCGGTGATCAGCGCCTTCCTGCCGGCAAGTCTGTTAGCACCTTTATAACTGGTTTCACCGTGGTCGGGTCTGGGCTCCATTTTAGACGCCAGTCCCGGCCAGGGTTGCTGTTGTTCCTTAAATGGCGGTTTGGGATATTTGGTTGTAGGATCTTCTATCCCTCCTGCTGCCACTCCTCCTGCACCAGGTGCTCCCGCTGCACCGAGTCCGGGTGTGGCAACCATCAGCGACGCCAGTCCTGCGCTAATGCCTCCAAGAGCCTGGCGACGGGTATACAAATTTCTGCTGTCCATACAATAAACTTTGATGAAAGAATCACTGTTCTACACCAATAGCATTCAAAATATCGTACCAGCAGCAATGAATAGACCGAACACCGGCACCGGTCCGCTTATTTGTAGAAAACAATACCTATCAGCGTTTACAAGCAGCTACACTGTCACTGCAAATCGGCGTACGATCTCCCTGCAAACCAGTGAGCTCATCGGCATGATCGCGCGGGTTGTGAAGAACCATTTGTGCCTGTCAGTCTGCCAGCAGCCCGGCAATCTAACTATGGTTTTCCTGATGATTTTCATTATATTTATAGCACCAGTGAATGCTTGAAGTTGCTATAAAACACTTATCAGCTCCCGAATGACACCAAACAGAATCAAACGGTGCTTACTGTTACCCTGTATCCTCCTGTTCCTCGTGTATGGATGTAATGATAAAAGTACGGTCAGGTCTTCCGGAAAAGTGCATATATCCAGGGAAAATGGTAAGTACGTATTGTATAGGGACGGCGCTCCATTCATCGTAAAAGGAGGCGCCGGGTACACGAATATGTCCGCGTTGAAAGCAATAGGCGGTAACACCATCCGTACATGGGATACCACCAACCTGCAGGCCATTCTCGACGAAGCTGCTGCCCATGGGCTCGCGGTGATTGCCGGCTTTTATGTACCGGAAAGTAAATACATGTCGTCATTTTACCAGGACGACAGGAAAGTCGCCGCCCAGTATAATGCCTTCCGTGATGTCATTAAACGGTATCGCTCGCATCCGGCCCTGCTCATGTGGTGCCTGGGAAATGAAGTGGACTTCCCGTATAAACCGAATTACAACAGGTTCTATACGATCTATAATGCACTCCTGGATATGATACACCAGGAAGACCCCGACCATCCTGTTACCACCACCATGGTCAATTATCAGTTCCGGAATATTCTGAATCTCCGCCTGAAAGTGACGCAGCTGGACCTCATCTCCTTCAATACCTTCGGTGACCTTAAGAAACTGGAACGTAAGCTATCTATAAACAGCTGGCTGTGGAGTGGCCCTTTCCTCATCACTGAATGGGGCATCTACTCTCCCCAGGAATCCGGTACGACTGCCTGGAGTGCCCCCATTGAACCTTCCAGCACCCTAAAGGCTAAACATTACCACGAACTATACGCCGACTACCTCCCGGTAAACAATCCCCGTTTTTTGGGGGCAATGACCTTTTACTGGGGACAAAAAAGAGAAACCACTCCAACGTGGTACAGCATACTGGATCAAAACGGGACTAAAACAGCTATTGCCAGGGAAATGGAATACTTCTGGGCCAATAAGACCCCACCTCACCCACCTCCGGCAGTCGATCTGCTGCTGCTGAACGGGAAGAAGCCAACAGACAATATCTTTCTGCGTCCCGACACTGTACAAACCGCTGAACTGCAGCTGACCAACGCTGACAGTTCCCCGCTCCGCATTGTATGGAAAGTCACTGATGAAGATTTCGATCCTAACAACGTAATACCCCCGCTCGAATACGCCGCCGATATTACGCCGCATAACAGCGCCCGGATCACATTCCGCTCCCCGGGGAAGGAAGGCCCCTACCGCCTTTATTCATGGGTTTATGATAATTATGGAAATGTAACCACCGCCAATACACCCTTTTACGTAATTGGAAACAAAAGTAAAAACACCGGCCCGCATACTACGGCCTACAAGAACTGAACTGCTCATCCTCCGGTCCATCATCATCACCGGTATGATCAGTATGGGGGTACTGCTGTACCACCTGTTCCATGCTGCCAACATCGGGAATAAAACACTGTATTGGCTGCTGATGTCGGGCATCCTGTACTTCTGCCTGAAAATACTGCATGAATGGTACCACTATTTCTGCATTTCCATCCCACAGCCGCCCCCTTCTGAAGCAAGACCAACCGTCGATATACTGACCACCTTCTGTGCCGGTGAGCCGTATGAGATGATCCTGGAAACGCTGACCGCTATGCAGGCCATTACCTATCCCCATACCACCTGGCTATGTGATGAGGCAAACGACCCGTACCTGAAAGAAATGTGCCGGCAAATGGGTGTCCGCCACTTAACAAGGAACAACCGCAAAGACGCCAAAGCCGGTAATATCAACAATGCCCTGCAATACGCCACCGGTGAACTGTGTGTTGTAATGGACCCCGATCACGTACCTTCACCTGACTTCCTCGACCGCGTCATTGCCTATTTTGATGATCCCAGCATTGGCTTTGTGCAGATCGTACAGGCATACGGCAACGTCGGCGATAATATCATTGCCAAAGGCGCTGCTCAACAAACCTTTCAGTTCTATGGCCCGATGATGATGGCCATGAACACCTATGGCACCGTACAGGCAATCGGCGCTAACTGCACCTTCCGCCGGGCTGCACTGGATTCCATCGGCGGACATGCAGCCGGGCTCGCGGAAGATATGCATACCGCCATGCAGCTACATGCCAAAGGCTGGAAGTCGGTGTACGTACCGGAAGTACTGACGCTGGGACTTGTCCCCTCCACACTCTCTGCGTATTATAAACAACAGCTGAAGTGGGCGCGTGGTACTTTCGAACTGCTGATGGTCACCTATCCCAAACTATTCAGCAAATTTACCTGGCGACAAAAACTGCATTACGGCACCCTGCCTTTTCACTATTTATCAGGACTGATGTTCTTCATTAACTTCCTGGTACCGGTACTGTCATTAACGCTCGGCATTATTCCCTGTCAGTTCGATCTGCTTTCCTTCGGTATCGTCAGCCTGCCCTTTGTTACCAGTACCATCCTGGTACGTCACTTCGTACAACGATGGGTGATGGCGGAAGAGGAAAGCGGCTTTCATATTGTAGGCGGCCTGTTGCTGATGGGTACCTGGTGGATATACGTGTTAGGTCTTATATATACTATCATCAGGAAAAAGGTGCCCTATATTCCTACGCCCAAAGATGATAAGGAAGGCACCAGCTGGAAACTCTTTATTCCCAATGCCAGCATACTGCTGGTATCACTGGTGGCGATCATCTACGGCTTATGGCTGGACTGGAACCCCTATGCATGGGTGATGGCAGGTATCGCCTCCGTGAACTGCGTCATTATGCTGTTCAATATTCTGGCAGGTATCTGGAAAGGACGCATCACAGATGTCGCCCCGCAAACAACGATGGAGTTTTTCTATCACCATTACTATGCAACAAAGATCCGTCTCTGGAAATTCAGGCATGCGGCGTATGTGATCATGCGCCAGTGCGCCCTCTCACTGATGCTGCTCATTTGCTGCTGTACGGCCTGGCTCATCTACCAGGAAAGGCAACTTCCCGGCGGCGATAAGGCACCTCCGGCATACAAAGAAGCTGTCTTTTATACCGGCATATTCAGTCCGCTGGATACAACCGGCAATACCGCTATGGCTGCCCTGAAACATTACAACGTTGTTAAAGGCAGTCCTTTCAATATCGTGTCCTGTTACATCCCATGGGGCGACACGCCGGCCTGTTTACCCGACGATTCACTGATGCAGGTTATCTTTGCAGCGAATGCTGTGCCGATGATCACCTGGGAACCCTGGGCATCGCTGTTTGAAGATACCTCCGGCAGGCATTCCGCAGCAAAGGAACAACAGGTCATGGCCCGTATATGCAAAGGGGAATTTGATCATTACCTGTCTCAGTTTGTACAGGCGATGATCCATCTCCAGCGCCCCGTCTTCCTCCGGTTCGCTCATGAGCCGGACAATCCCGCCTATCCCTGGTCGAATGCCGGTGGCAACACGCCTGCTGATTATATAGCCGCCTGGAAATATGTACACGACTATTTCTTACAGGCAGGCGCCAGAAATGTGATCTGGGTATGGAATCCATGGAAAGCAACGGCGGTCGGGAAATACTTCCCGGGAAGGGAATACGTGGACTGGCTGGCCGTTACCATCCTTAATTACGGCAGGATGAACCCTGACAGGAAATGGTATAGTTTCAGCCAGTTATATGCACCTTTTCACGCGCAACCACTCTTCCGCTCCGGACTACCCGTCATGATAGCAGAAGCGGGGTCGCTCGCCACTGAACCGGGACAGAGCGGCTGGTTACAGGACGCCTTTGCTGACATGAGCAACCGTTTTACAGAAATTAAAGGGACGGTATTATTTAACAGCCGGTATGACCAGAATATGCCCGGCGCTCAGCGAGGTGCACTGGACTGGGAACTGATGGACCCCGCAGCTCCGTTATCATTGATCGATAACCTGCAGCAAAACAGTAGCGGACCTGTCAACGCCCGCGTCCTGTTACCTGCCGTCCATACTTCGCCATCCCCGAGGAACGCGATCCTGAGCGACACGATCCGGGGCGTTGTTTATTCAAAAGGCATTCCGTGGCTCCGCAATCGTCATACATTAACCAGACAGGTTATCGCGGCTGATTTCACACAGATGCGGCAACTGGGCATCAATACTATCCGACGATACGGTCCGGGGGTGTATGACCATAATATCTTTGCCATTGCTGAAAAGCTGCACATGCAGATACAATACGCCTTCCGCATGCCTGTACCTGAAAGAATAAACGGAAATGAAGAATGGCCTGAAAGCTTCATCACATCCGTAGTGAAAACTGTCAATGCCAATAAAGACAACCAACAGATCATCGGATGGCACCTGGGTAACAACTACTGGCAGGAACTCGACAGTATGTACATTAAACCATCCCTGCTATATCACCAGGACCTGTATATACAATGGCTGCAAAAGCTGGTGCGGCAGATCAAAGCTGCCGATCCGGAAAGACCTGTTACATTAGACCTTCCCGCAGGCCGGCAGTTTGCACTTACGGTGCAAACTATTGCTGATGCAATTCCGGAATTATCTGCTATCGGACTCACCGGCAATACAGATAGTAATCTCGTCAAAGCTGGTGGAGAGATCCCCTTTTTTCCCAGCGGTATCGGGGTAGATCGTTATATAGCCGGCAACAAAAAAGGCCCCGTCTATATTGATGCCTGGCAGGATATGCAAACCAGAGACCTCATCACATTTAACGGGCTGACTGATCTCCAGGGAAACTATAAACCAGCTGCACTACAACTGGCTCAAAAATGGAACCCTGCCTTCAAAGGTGCTACTCTGCCTGCTATTAAAATACTGAAACCGACAAAGATCACCGAGCCCGGAGCTGTTCTCATCTATCATGCACTGGTAGCTGAAAAAGGCACCTGGAACCTGGACGGCTATTTTGATCCGGCGCTTCATTTTGACTGGTACCTGTGTAAGGTTAATAGTGGTGGATACCCTGTCTATATGCGGCATGTAGGGTCGGGAGCTACCTTACACCTGTCAGTTCCGGATATGCCCGAAGAATATAGACTATACCTCGTAGCCGGTAAAGGAGCATTCGTTACCACCGCCTACGACAGGTTAAATACCCCATGGATAAAATAACACGCAAAAAAATAGCCACCCCAGGAATGGGGCGGCCTGTCCTAGATTAAAACAGAAAAATCTTTCTTACATGAACTTTCTATATTTCTGATGTAACTGTATCGCTTTCTTCACCGCGTCTCCCTGTGGCTTCACCGCATATTTATCATGCCCGTTCGCCCACTTCCATTCAAACTCCTTCACAGCTGTTTCAAATGCCTTTAAATCGGCCGGCTGTCCGCTTTTAAGGCTCGACTCCAGCAAAGTAAAGAACTGCTGCCAACGGGGCTTATAAAAGCCTTTAATCAGCCCATTCCACTGACGATTGGAATATTCATGCACCGGACTATGTTTATCACCCCATAAAGTGACCAGGTCCTTCGCATTGAACTCATAGAGATCACGCTCTGCATCGGTGATACCATTGCTGCGCGCATCACTCACCCATTTACCTAACAGGAAGCCTTCCTGTGTACCTAATAGTGCATCCATGTCATCCAGCAGACCGATAAACTGTGTGCTGTACTTTTTGAATGCGGCCAGGTCCTTTGCCTGATAGGCAGCGGCTATTTGCTGTTGCAGCGGACTGGCATAGTTGCCTAATGCCTGACGGGTCACATCAACGAGATCATATCTGAATCCTTCCGTTGGTTTCACCTTCGCTGCTGCGCTGATGAACAGGTCCCAGGCCGGGAGCATTTTCTGCCAGTCGTAGTTCAGTTTTGTCTTCACTCTTTCTGCGGCAATATCCAGTGTCGGTCTTGCCACAATGATAGACTCAGGCGCGCCTTCCGTAGGACCACCACTGTACACGGTATGATACAGTATCTGCCAGGCCTCGTTGATCGCCGCGTTCTCTGTATTATAACGCTGCCTTGCATACGATTGCAGCCATTCATCTACATTGATCGGCTGATCTCTCCATACGTTGTCTATCATCAGCTGGTATAAGGCAGGGTTCTGCTCTATACCTTCCGGTGTCAGACCAATACCATACATCTTGCCCGAAGCAGGATCGTGTAATGCATTTGCGGGATCGTGCGCAGCAGCGTCCATGCCGCCCCACATACCCGTGTTACCACCGAAGTTGTGCAGCATGTTCCAGATCCATGGCTTACCGTAGTACGCACTGGTATTCTTCCATTCGGGATGACTTTCGCTATACAGGTCCAGCACGATCATATGCTCGTTCGGCACGGCATTCAGTAATGCCTGGATCTGCTGCTGATGCCAGTAGCTGGAATTATAATGGAACATCCATCCCTGCATCACCCAAACCGCTTTCGGATCAGCAGCTACCATCGACTCATACACCTTACGGCTCATCGCATCCAGGTAGGTTGAATCACTGGTAGGCGGCACATTCTCATTGAACGTATCTGCTGAATAAAAATGGTCTGTCCCAAACGCTTTGGTTTGTGCTGCAAGGAACTTCTGTCCGATCTTATCAAACATCGGACTGTTCGGATCGAGTATATATACATCCGGGAAACCGGCGTCCCAGTTAGTTGGCTTCACGATCTCATTCGGATATTTCTCTTTAAATGCCGGCGGTACGTGTCCGGTAAATGCAGGTAATACCGGTGTCATCCCCATACTCCGCTCTGCCGCCAGGATCTCCTGCTGCAAAGCCTTATGACTATCTTTCCAGTGTTGCGGCAGCGGACCACCCCATTCATCAATATTACCCATCCACAGCCAGGAGAAATAAGCAGGACCACTGAAAAATTTGTCCAGTTCTGCATCCGTAAAGCCCATCTCTTTATAGACTTCCTGCCAGATAGCTTCTTCTCCGGTCAGCGCCAGCGGCATGTTGATGCCGTTCATGGCCATCCAGTCTATTTCCTGCTGCCATCTCTCCCGGTTCCACCAGGCCATACTATACTGGAACGTACAGTAGTTGATATAATAGCGGTACTTATATGGTGTGGTGTGGTGCTCTTTCACTTTCACGGCAGGGAATGTTGCCGGCAGTTGCAGATTGGTCCCGTTCCAGGTAATAATAGAATTACAATAGTTTCTGAGATAGTAGTTCAATGCTGACGCTACACTCACGCCGTTGTTACCACGCAGCACAATACTGCTGCCCTTACTTTCTATTTCAAATACATCCTTTCCATTGTCCGCAGGCAGGTATTCACAGATAAAAGAAGTGGCCCTGTCTTTCACTATTCTTTTTACGAACGCTTCTGTAGCGGCCTTATCTAACTGCGCTACAGCTGGTAATCCGGCTGTGCTGAGCAGTAAGGCTGCAATGATCTTTTTAAATTGCATGAAGAAACTACTTTAAAGGAAAACGGCGATACTGGCTACCGGCTGTTTTCACCTCCCGTTTGACGATTATTAGTTGTGATCAATAATTACTGTTTTGTATCAGCACTCCATTACTCTTGTCGATTTCAGTCTGAGGCAAGGGAAAATAATAATGCTTTGGCCGCACAAAGGTACGCGCTGGCACGAGAATATTATTATCCTTACCATATTTTGGCTTATTATAATAGGTCGTGATGTCGATCAACTGTGCTTTGTCCCAGCGCATCAGGTCCTGATGTCGTTCATTCTCACCACTTAATTCCATCCGGCGTTCATGGATCAGCGCTGGCATTCCCGCACCAGCTACAGGGTCCAGTCCTGCTCTTTTACGCACTTTGTTGATCTCCGCATCTCCTGCTCCGGCACCGGCTGTCCGTATTTTTGCTTCTGCTACCAGCAACATGATGTCCGCACTTCTCAGCAATGGTGTCTTCAGCGAATAGTTCAGTCCTCCGTTAGGTTTCCAGTAAGAGAACTTACGGAAGTGATAACCCGTTTCTGACATGTTCGCATTATAGGTAGCGATGGTGGTACCTATATTGATCTTATCACCAGGAGACATAATAGACACGGCCTTACGCTGATCATTCGCCTCAAACTCATCTACCAGTTCCTTCAGTGGCTGATGGAAGTTCCAGCCATTCCACTCGCGTGGGGTATAGTAAGTGGTAAAGTCTGAATAGCCCCAGATATCGCTGGTCTGCACAGCAAACAGCATCTCATCATTATTACTGGTCTCAGGAGTGAAGTTGGCTACATATGTCGGCGCCAGGTCATACCGGCCGCTGTTGATCACCTTCTCACCATAAACGATGGCCTGGTCCAGCTTTTCCCAATACATATACAGTTTACATAACAGACCCCAGGCAGATCCTTTCGTCAAACGGCCCCTGTCTGCACTCTCATAGGTATCCGGTAACAGGTCGGCCGCCGCGAGCAGGTCCGTCTGTATCATACTCCGCAGACTATCTATGCTTACCTTTGGTTTATTATAATTACCGGTCAATACATCATCTTCCGAGACCACTGGTGCTTCGCCATAGATCAGCATCAGTCGCCAGTACGCAAACGCACGCAGGAAGCGCGCTTCTCCCAGACAACGGTTCCTGATCGCATCATCCATCGTGGCGATCTTCGGAATGTATATCAACGCACTGTTCGCACGATTGATCATCTCATACTTCCATTTCCATCCAAAACGTACCTGTGCATTACCTGCATCATAGGTCAGGTTTTCAATGGCCACGTCTTCTGAGTGGTCACCGGCACGATACTGATCATCCGAAGGATCATCAAAGGTAAATTCCGCATGCCCGGTGAAGTCCTCTTCCAGTAATACGTTATAGATACCTGTCACACCGTTTATGGCATCTGACTGTGAGCGCCAGTAAGTAGCGGTTGTATAGGTACCTTTCGGTGTTACATCCAGGAGGCTGTCGCAGGACGTCATAGACGTGAATAACACTGCGGCTGTTATTAAAAGTTTATTACGGTTCTTTTTTGTCATGATCAGCTGGTTAAACGAAACTTAAAAATTCATTGAAGCGCCAAATGTGATACTTCTTGCCTGCGGATAGGTAGCCACATCCACCCCTCTCTGTTTATTCCCGTCGGTATAACCCAGTTCAGGGTTCAGACCGGAATAATTCGTGATGATGAACATGTTCTGCCCTGCCACGTACACCCGGATACCGGTGGTTGATCTGCTACCCCATACTTTGGCAGGAATAGTATAACCCAGTGACACATTGCGCAGCGCGAAATAGTTACCTTTTTCAATGAACCTGTCAGAAGTACGGTAGTTACCGTTATTATCATTCAGCGTCATGCGGGAGACGCTGTTGCTGGTACCTTCACCATGCCAGCGGTTCAGCTGTTCTGCATAGTAGTTATAGGAATAGGTCGG
Source organism: Chitinophaga agri (assembly GCF_010093065.1). Lineage (NCBI taxonomy): Bacteria > Pseudomonadati > Bacteroidota > Chitinophagia > Chitinophagales > Chitinophagaceae > Chitinophaga > Chitinophaga agri. The sequence continues at coordinate 1,949,926 of NZ_CP048113.1, forward strand.
ATCAAGCCCCTGCATTTTATCGGCATTGTACAGTTTTAATCCTGCTACACCGGTAAAGGACAGGCTCAGGTCGAAGCCCTTAAAGTTACCGCTGGCCTGCAAACCATATTGCATACGCGGATTAGGGTTACCCAGGTACACACGGTCGGCCTCTGTAATGGCGCCATCATTGTTGATGTCTACAAAACGTACATCTCCGGGTTTGATATTTCCTTTCCTGTTGTCTTTGGCGATGTAAGGATCATTGTCGATCTGTGCCTGGTTCTGATAAAGACCATCTGTTTTCCATCCATAGAAAGAAGCGATCGGCTGCCCTTCATAGGTACGGGAGATCTCCTGGTTCTGACGACCATAGTTGGATGAACCGATATAGGAATTGCTGGAGTACAGTCGGGTCACTTCATTCTTTAGCAGCGTCGCATTGGCGGCTACGAAATAAGTGAACGCTTTCTTACCACCCTGGTAAGATACTTCAAACTCCCAGCCGTGGTTGTTCAGGCGACCGATATTCTCATCCGGTACGGTAGATGTACCGTGCAGGTCCGGCTTGGCAGCAGGCACCAGCATGTCGATAGTATTTTTATTAAAGTAGGTGATCGTAGCATTCAGGGCATTGTCCAGGAAACCAGCTTCCAGGCTGATGTTCGTCATATGCGCCTTTTCCCACGTGATAGCCGTATTGGCCAGACTACTATTCCAGATACCGGTATAAGGGTTATCACCGAAGTTGTATTTACGGTTCTTGATGATAGTAGCGAGGTACTGGAATTCAGTCACGTTCTGATTACCCAGCACACCCCATCCGCCAGTCAGTTTCATGTTGCTGACAAAGTCCACATTGTTTTTAAAGAAGGCTTCATCAGAGATACGCCAGCCGGCAGAGATAGCCGGGAAGTAACCCCAGCGGTTGCCCGGTGCAAACTTAGAGGAACCGTCCGCACGCATGGTAGCGGTCAGCAGGTATTTGCCTTTAAAACTATAGAAGCCTCTTACGAAACTGGAGGCCAGGATGTTCGTCGCATAATAGTTACCCGCTGCATTATATACAATCGAACCATTGTCCAGTACCAGTACGTACGGTGATTCATCATCAAAGCCGTTACGCTGTGCACTGAAATAGTTACCGGTGTATTTCTGATAAGATACACCACCGGTCAATGTCAGCTGGTGCTTCTGTGCGAGTAGTTTATTATAGGTAAGGAATGCCTCCCCCAGGTGCTGGTTGGTGCTGGTGTTCGATTGTGTTAATTCCGCATCATCGCGTGTACGCACCTGTGTCAGCGTTTTAGGCAGGAAGTTGAAGGAGTTGCTCAGTGTTCCATCGAATGCGTAGTTCAGACGCAGTTTCAGGTCACGGACGATCTCCACTTCTGCGAACGCATTCGCCAGTATACGGTAGTTCTTCGTCCAGGCTTCTGTTGTTTCAGCGGTGAACAATGGGTTGTTGATATCACCCAGTTCATTACTACCCTGCGCGGAACCATAGTTGCCCAGTTCATCCTTTACAGGAATGGCCGGATTGAAACGCAGGGCGCTGAATACAAGACCGGTTTGTGAAGAGTAGGTATCCAGTGCATTGCCTTTACGGGCAGTCAGCTGCAGGTTCTCTCCTACTTTCAGGCGGCTGTTGATCCGGTGTTCTGAGTTAATACGTACAGTGTATCTTTTGAAATAGGTATTTGTGATGAGGCCTTTCTCATCGTAGTACCCCATGGAGAACAGGTAATTGGAGAAAGCGCTACCACCTTTGATAGACACGTCCGCATTGGTCACATGCCCCGTATTGAAGAGGGCCTTCTGCCAGTCCGTACGCTGTACGCTATAATATGGGTCCTGCCAGATAGCCGGTATGGACAGACCGTCATTGGTATAACGCTCTTTCTTCAGCGTCACCAGGTCCGGGGCCGTCAGCAGCGGCAGGTACCTGCGTACATTGGACATGCCACGATAGATATTGACAGACGTGTTCAGCTTTTCATTGTAAGTACCTTTCTTGGTGGTAATGATGATCACACCGTTAGCGGCGCGGGTACCATAGATCGCAGAAGAAGAAGCGTCTTTCAGTACTTCCATAGAAGCGATATCGTTATTGTTAATATCACTCAGGCCGGAAGTAGTGGCAGGTACACCATCGATCACCAGTAAAGGTTCAGAGTTATTGATCGTACCTGTACCGCGGATACGGATACTTGGTGTAGTACCGGGAGATCCGTCGGAACGAACGATATCAACACCTGCTACGCGTCCCTGGATGGCCTGGGCTGCATCACTTACCGGCAGGTTTTTGATATCCGCGCCTTTCACTGTGGAGATAGTACCGGTGAGGTCGCGTCTTGTCTGTACACCATAACCTACTACCACTACGTCATTCAGACTGGTGGTGCTGGTAGCGAGGGTGATATTACTCAGGTTAGCGAAAGCACTGAGTGTTACAGGAGAATAACCAATGGTCTTGAATATGAGAGAGTCACCTGGTTCCGCCTTGATCGTGAAATTACCATTGGGATCAGTCGTTGTTCCCCTGTTCTTTCCTTTCACACCTACTGTCACACCGATCAGTGGTTGTCCATTATCATCCTTCACCTTACCTTTTACGGTGATAGCGGTATCCGCAGGCAGGACCAGCATTTCATTGTCGCTGGTCAGTATGCGGATCACATTGTCCGTTCTTTTGGTAATGATGATCTGGGTTTTGTTCTGCTCAAAATTAAAGTCGGCGGAATGCAGTAACTGTGCCAGTACTTTATCTACAGGCATATTGGTCACCTGTATGCTTACCGGTGCGGCAGCCTTGATCTGTGATGAGTTATATACAAACCGGAAGGGCGTCGCCTGCTGGATCTTATCCAGGACGACCGACAGTTTCATGTTACTGGCAACCAGTGTCACCTTTACGGCCCTGATGTCCTGTCCGTCCGTACTATTAGCGAACAGGGAGAAAGAGCAGGTAAAAGCGATTATCAAAATATAAACAGAACATCGCATGAGAAATAATAAGAATTGGATACACGGCACCCGTGTATGCGCTGTTTTTTCCATAACTTTAGTACGATTTATTGTTAGTAAATAGTGAATCCAGGGTATGCAGGTTTGGCGACATGAAATACCCTGTGCAAGCGTTCCCTGTACTACGGTGCAGGGACGTTTTACATGTTTATGTACTGTTAATACTCTGCGGCATATGTATGTCCTGATGGTTTTTCGACTTCCTTAATTACATGACAATCCGTGGCGATGGTCACTGACAACCTTCCCCTTCCAGCGTTACAACACTACTGTCGGCACTAAAGGTGTAAGTGGCGTTGTTGATCTTACACAACAGATCTATTACACGCGAAACGGCTGATTCTTTTTCAAAACTGGCAGTGATCATACACTGTTCCAGTGCATTGCTGGCAAATACAACTCTTACATTATACTTTCTGTTGATGGTGCGGGCAATCTCTCTGAAAGACTGATCATAAAACTCCAGTTGTCCGCTCGTCCAGGCATGTGCCGTACCCGATTGTACCTCTTTCAGTACGGGCGATTGCCGGTCCGTATATTTTAGTTGTTTGTTGGATGTCAGTACTGTTACATTCTTTGTTTGTCTGTCTTCCAGCTTCACCTTCCCACTTGTTACGGTGATATAGAAGGGTTCATCCGGATACGCTTTGATATTGAAGGCAGTGCCCAGTACCTGTGTCGTCATGTTGCCTGACTGTATCACAAAGGGTTTCTCCGGATCACTTGCTACATCGAAATAGGCTTCCCCTGTAAGGTCCAGCCTGCGCTGGCCAAAGAACGGCAGATCAGTATATACCAGTTTGGTAGCAGCATTCAGCCATACCTTACTCCCGTCTTTCAGTGTCACAAACTGCGGACGCTGCTGTGCCCTGTAAACGTGCCTGTTGCTGAAGAACACCGTCAGCAGTGCTCCCGTAACCAGCAGGATACCGGTCGCTGCTACCTTCCATCGGGAGAGATGCTTCAGTAAAGACGGGCGTGACTGCTGTTGTGCGATCCGTTGGTCTATCCGGCTTTTCATCCGGGCTTCCAGTGCCATGTCCTTCTCCTCTGCTACTGTTATGGTCAGTTCCTCCTGTTCAAACGAATAATACCAGCTCTCCAGTAAGGCTTTTTCGTCGGCAGTAGCGGTACCGTTCAGGTACTTTGCAGTTAAATCCGTCAGCTGTTCTTTGGTCATAAAGTAAGGGCTCCCTGTTATATAGTGTAGGAAAATAGGGAATACCCTACCCTGGGGAGAAAAAAAATAAGGAATTAAGAATTAGGAATTAAGAATTAGCTGATAGAATGTCCTTTCAACTGGATAACAGGTGATACAGTTGAAGGATGATATTATCTGATATCTATGCAGTTCCTGGAGCCAGCATGTAATCAATCGTCTGGCAATTAAAGCCAATTCCTAACTCTTCCGGGACATTTTATGCTAGTTCTTAACGAACTTCTTCACTATTGTTTGATCATGCTGCCTGATAACGATCGTGTATACGCCCGGCGTCAACGCAGATACATCAATACTGTTAGTCAGCATGACCGTATTGATGATGTGTTGTCCGTTTATGTTGATTACAGATATGCGGGCACCTGCGACTTGGGGAGAAGAGAAGTAAAGGGTCTCAGTAACAGGGTTAGGATACAATACGAATGCTGTATTTCCAGGGACAGTCATCTTTTGTAAAGCAGGTATGGGCACTAATCTCCATTGCCCGCAGGTCTGACTGTTATTTCCCCACTGGCGAACATTGGCGCCATTCGAGAAGCTGGCGTCCGCTACTTCCACCAGTTTGCCGCTATGCTTCGGAATGATCTTATAGTAACCATCTCCGCTGCTGACGAATACAAATTGCTGGTTCAACCCGTTTACATTATCCCATTGATGCACATTGGCACCTTCATCTTTGCTTACGGCGTCTACATCTACCACTTTTCCGCTGGCTACTGCGGTGATCTTATAGGCACCATCGCCCAGATGTGATAACTGAAACTGCTGGTTATTACCACCTGCATATTCCCATTGCTGAATGTTTCCGCCATTTTCCAGTACCCGCTCCGCTGCCAGGTCCATATACTTACCACTGTTGCGGTTCTGAATAAGCCAGGTACCATCTAAGCCCGTTGAGCCGGTTGTTCTGATACGTAAGGAAGTAGTTTTGTCGTTAAAGCCATCCGCAACAAGGCAACTGACATTGCCCCTGTAAGTCCGGGAAGCGCCGGTAAAGTTCAGGTTTTCGTACACCGTTACCTCAAATCCTTCGGCTACGGTAAGACTGGATAACTGGTCATTTCCTATTCCCAGTGACTGTAACCTGCTCAGATCATAATCGCCTGCCTCCAGGCCATTTGCAAATCCCTTGTAATCACAATCATTATAGAAATTGGCCACTTCCTGCTGATTCTTAACACGGATACCGAAGATGGTGTTCACTCTGCCGGAAAGCTCCCGCAGGTTGATATTGTTGTCGTTGTACACCCAGTAAAATCCGCCTTTGGAGTTGCAGTTGTTTCTGGCACTGCTCATTTTATCAATGACTGTGGTGGCATTTTCATAGTACAGATCCCCGGTATGCAATTCGATGTTGTTGATATTCCAGTTACAGGGATTGTTGCCTGCACCACCTTCATACCACTGCAAATAGATCTTATCAACGGCTCCGCTACGCTGATTGTTGACATTGGTGGCCAGGCTTTGCCAGTAGGTCTTATTCATGTAAGGCGCCAGGGTCGTTTTATACCCGATGTCGGCAAGCATGACATGAAACGCTGTAGCCGAATTAACGTCATAGGCTTCTTCATCATCATTGTTGATGGCGTCTACGGATGGTATAGCAGCTTTTAACGCACTAAAATTACGGTATAATATACTGGCGGTACCGGTGCCCTGACTATTCACCAGGTTTCTGATATTGGTGTATGAATGACTTCCCCAGCCGCCGATGCAGGTTTCTACCCTGGTAATAGAAGTAACGCCCGTTTTAAGTGCATTGACATCAGCAATGTAATTCGGGTTAGTGGCACCAAATACATAGGTACCATTTGTACAGATGGTCTCTCCATCAGTCGTCAGATCACCGTTGGCCTCTACGGTGACGTTAAACAGGATGACATAGGTAAATCCTGAGGCTTTCAGATCAGCGATCGTATGGTTCCTCTCTCTGCGAAAATGCCCACCGACGTAGATGCCTGATTGTGCAAAGACGCACTCGCCGATGAACGCAGCCAATAATAATAGCAATAAGGGTTTGAAATTGATTTTCATAACGTTATATGAGGGATTTTAAAAAATCGGAAATTGAGAATCAGCAATTAGCTCGTGGAATGTTCTTTCTCCTGAAAAACGGGTTTTACAAAACTTATAACAATAATACAGAAACCTACGCAGTTCACATAATCAGGCTATTGGTCAATAGTCCGGCTATGGACGCCAATTCCTCCTCCCTGATTAACTTACAGCATCATATGCCTCAGCTGCACCTTCAACTGCCGTAACGCCCTGGTGATATGCTTCTCCACCGCCTTCACCGAGATGTTCAGTTTCTCGGAAATATGCTTATTTCCCATTCCCTGCTCCCTGCTGTAATGAAACACCAGGCGACATTTCTCGGGCAGGCGGTTGATCTCCCGGTTGATCTCGTCCCTGAGCAACCTGCTTTCGGCATCGGGCATTGCTACTGGTAATGATAACAGTTCTTCCAGGGAAGCGGTCTTAGTGGATGGCTGGGCAAAATGATGGAAAACGGCATATTTGGTCGCCGTAGCGAGATAGGTGTACAGGTATTGGATGCCGGCATGTTCGCGGGAAGCCCACAGGCTGGTAAAGATCTCCTGTACAATGTCCTCGGCGGCCTCACTGTCTTTCAGATGATAGAATGCTATAGCGTATAATTTACGCCAGTAACGCTGGTAAATTTCGTCGAAGGCTTTTGCGTCAGATTGCCTGACTTTCTGTAATAATTCATTGTCCTCCAATACGCTGTATGACATAGGCGCCCGTAAAAGTGCCTCAAAGTAGCAATAATAATTTTCAATTCCAACCCTGGCCTGGTCCGGCAGCGGCTGCTATCTCCTGCTACAGGCGTTTATTCCTATAAAATGAAAGTAAAATGTATGGATTTGCTCGGCCTAATACGAATTTCTCTTACTTTTGCAGCCGGTATTTTTTCCAGGAAAAGGTATAGACACAGTTAGCACAAGTAAAGCATGCAAATATTACTCAAAAACATTCAGGTAGTCGCACCATCGTCCCCATTTCACGGACAGCAGCAGGATATTTTAATCGAAAACGGCATCATCCGCCAGATCGGAAAGGACATTTCCGCTGCTCAGGCCCGGGTGGTATCGGGAGATAATCTGCACGTATCCCTCGGATGGACAGACCTTTTCGCTCATTTCAGCGATCCGGGTCAGGAATACAAGGAAGACCTGCAGAGTGGAGTTGACGCTGCTGCAAAAGGCGGATTCACCACCGTCATGATCGTGCCTAACACCCAGCCGGCCCTGCATACAAAAGCACAGATAGAATACGTGTTGAGCCGCACCCGTTACAGCGCGGTACAGGTATTGCCGATCGGCGCCGTGACCAAGAACCTGGAAGGTACTTCCCTGGCTGAGATGTATGAAATGAAGCTCGCCGGTGCAGTCGCTTTCTCCGACGGCCTGAAGCCGATCCAGTCTCCGGGCATCATGCTCAAGGCCCTGCAATATGTAAAGGCGGTTAATGGTACAATTATCCAGCTGCCTGACGATCTGAGCATCTCCGCACACGGTCTGATGCACGAGGGTATTTACAGCACCCAGCTGGGTATGCCGGGAAAACCTGGCATTGCCGAAGAATTAATTATCCAGCGCGACCTCGAGCTGGCGCAATATACCGACTCCCGTATCCACTTTACGGGCATTAGTACACGTAAATCAGCAGCACTCATCGCTGACGCGAAAGGTAAGGGTATTAAAGTGACCTGTTCCGTGACGCCTTATCACCTCTCGCTGACCGATGCCCACCTGGTTTCCTACGACTCCAACCTGAAACTGAACCCGCCGCTGCGCACCGCTGAAGATGTGCAGGCCCTGCGGGATGCAGTGAAGAATGGTGTGATCGACTGTTTTGCCACCCATCACCTGCCACAGGACTGGGATGCCAAACAGGTAGAATTTGAATATGCAAAGAATGGAATGATCGGCCTGGAAAGTGCCTTCGGCGTATATCGTAAGTACCTGCCGGAAGTATCTGTCGAAAGACTGATCGATATGCTCTCTATTCAGCCAAGGAAGATCTTCGGACTGCCGGAATTGTCACTTTCTGAAGGAGCGGCTGCCAATCTGACCATATTTGATCCTGAACAGGAATGGGTACTCACCACCGGGCATCTGGCCAGCAAGTCTAAAAATTCAGCGTATATTGGCGCGGATTTGAAAGGCAGTGTGAAAGGAATCATTAACGGCCAATATGCCCAACTTTAAAATAGTCATTCGTGTATGAGTAATGCAACATATCCTAATCCCGGTATCAAATGGGGACTGATCGCTGGTGCAGCGGTCATTGCTACCGGTCTTACCCTGTACAAAGTCGATGAACGTACTTTTTTCAGTCTGAAGTTCAGCGTTATCCAGCTTGGTATGTGTGCGGTATTCGCGCTGCTGGCCGGATGGCAAAAGAAACAGCAACTGGGAGGATTTATAGGATTCAAAGATGCATTGCAGCCTATCTTTACCACCTTCGTGATAGCTACGCTGATTGGCACGATGCTTACCTATGTCGTTGTCAACTACGTCGATCCGGAGTTACCAAACCGCATGAAAGCACTTGATATCAGAGATTTTGAGGCGATGAGACAGGCGAATAAAGCAGCTGGTATCAACAATGCTGATCTTAACGATGCCTTGACCAAGCTGCAGCAACAGGACTACCACATTACCTTCATAGCAAGCATGCTATCCTATTTTACCGGATTATTCCTTGACTTTGTGATATCTGCAATACTGGCGGCTATTATCCGTAAAAAGCAATTTGCGTAGATTGGCACTTAATTAGATAGACAAGCATTCTAAACACATTGTTATATAAATATGGATATTTCCGTAATCGTTCCCTTAAAAAACGAAGAAGAATCACTGCCTGAACTGACTGCCTGGATTGACCGTGTCATGCAGGAGCATCACTACTCCTACGAGGTGTGGATGATCGATGATGGCAGCACTGATAATTCCTGGGATATCATACAGCAACTGGCCGCATCTAACCCTAGCATAAAAGGTATCAAGTTTCAGCGTAACTATGGTAAATCCGCCGCCCTCAATGAAGGCTTCAGAGCCGCGCAGGGTGATGTGATCATTACCATGGATGCAGACCTGCAGGATAGCCCTGACGAGATCCCGGAACTATTCCGTATGATCAAGGATGACGGCTTTGACCTGGTAAGTGGCTGGAAAAAGAAACGCTACGACAGCGCCCTGACTAAAAACCTCCCTTCCAAACTATATAATTACACCACCACCCGCATGAGCGGTGTCAAGCTGCATGACATGAACTGCGGACTTAAATCATACCGCCGCAAGGTCATCAAGAGTATAGAAGTGTACGGTGAAATGCACCGATATATACCTGTTATCGCCAAATGGAACGGCTTCAGGAAGATCGGTGAGAAAGTGGTCGAACACCGTGCCCGTAAATACGGTACAACCAAGTTCGGTCTGGAACGCTTTATCAATGGCTTCCTCGACCTGGCTTCCATCATGTTCATCAGCAAGTTCGGAAAACGTCCGATGCACCTCTTTGGCGCACTGGGCACCCTTTCCTTCATTATAGGTTTCGTGATCGCTTTGTACCTGGCTTTTCAGAAATTTGCCTACGACCAGTTTAAGATGACCGAGCGTCCTATCTTCTTCCTGGCCCTGCTGGCAATGATCATAGGGTCCCAGCTGTTCCTGACCGGCTTCATCGCTGAACTGGTGACCAGGAACGCGCCCGAAAGGAATGAATACCTCGTGGAATCAATCCTTGATCTTACTAAATAATTAGCAGATGGGTAAAAAGAAAATCCTGTTTCTCGGACCCGCCTGGCCTTACAGAGGCGGATTATCAGCTTATAATGAACGACTGGCAGAAGAACTACAGAAGGATGCAGAAGTAGAGATCTGGACATTCACCGTGCAGTACCCGTCTTTTCTGTTTCCAGGAAAGAGTCAGTTTACGGATGCTCCGCAGCCAACGCATTTGAAGATCCGCAGACTGATCAATTCCGTTAATCCGCTGAACTGGATCAAGGTCGGCCGGATGATCCGGAAATGGAAACCGGATCTGATCGTTACCAAATACTGGCTACCCTTTATGGGTCCATGTCTGGGTACATTATTACGCCTCGGTAAAAGTAAACATACCAAAGTCGTTTCCATTCTTGATAATGTGGTACCACATGAGAAAAGACCCGGAGATGTAGCCTTCACTAAATATTTCCTGAAACCGGTCAATGCATTTATTGCCATGAGTCAGTCCGTACTGGATGATCTCAGGAAATTTGAACCCGGTAAGCCTGCGTCACTCATCCCCCACCCGATCTATGACAACTACGGTACGCCCGTATCAAAATCAGTGGCAAGAGAAACGCTGCAACTGCAACAGGATAAAAAATACATCCTGTTCTTCGGATTCATCCGCAAGTACAAAGGGCTTGACCTGTTGATACAGGCCATGGCCGATGAACGGATGAAGAAAGCAGATATTCACCTCATCGTCGCTGGCGAAGCTTATGAAGACCTGACGCCCTACAATCAATTGCTGGATACTCTGCAATTAAGAGACCGGGTGACCATGAATACAGACTTCATCCCTGATACCGCTGTAAAGAATTATTTCTGTGCTGCCGACCTGGTCGTGCAACCTTATAAAAGCGCTACGCAAAGTGGTATTTCTCAGATCGCTTATCATTTCGATAAACCAATGATAGTCACACGTGTAGGCGGATTAATAGAAATGGTGCCGGATGATATCGTTGGCTTTCAATGCGAACCAGATCCTGCGGATATCGCCACTGCTATTGAAAAATACTATGTCAACAACAGGGAGGCCGATATGACCGAAGCTGTGCGCAGGGAGAAAAAGCAATATTCCTGGGAACGGCTGGCAGGTGAAATTAACAGACTGGTAAGCAACAAATAAGAAAATATTTCAGTTTCACTAACCGGAAAGGCCTTTCAGGTCATTCCGGTTATTTTTTTGCGGATAAGACATATAGAATATTTTAACTTCTTTTAAACAAGATCGCGAAATATGCATGCGCAATTGTTTTATCTTGCAGCACTTATAAAAACGGAATTACTGTGATCTATCGTAGCAAAGCACCATTACGCCTGGGCCTGGCCGGAGGCGGAACAGATGTAAGCCCCTACTCTGATATGTATGGTGGCGCAATCCTCAATGCCACTATCTCCCTCTATGCCCGTGCAGCCATCGAGCCTATCGCCGAAAAGAAAGTATACTTCGAATGCGCTGACAGGAACGAGACACTGGTATGCGATGCTACCTTCCCGCTTCCGCTGGATGGTAAACTGGAGATACTGAAAGGAGTGATCAACCGTATCCACCAGGATTATGGTATTCCGTCCGGCTTTAAACTGACCACCTTTGTAGATGCTCCCGCAGGCTCTGGTCTCGGCACCTCCTCCACGCTCGTGGTGGCAGTGCTGGGCGCTTTTGCAGAGTGGCTGAAACTGCCGCTGGGTGAATACGATATGGCCCACCTCGCCTATGTGATCGAAAGAGAAGACCTGAAGCAGGCTGGTGGTAAACAGGATCAGTATGCAGCAACCTTCGGCGGTGTGAACTTCATGGAGTTCTACCACGATGACAAAGTGATCGTAAATCCACTGCGCATCAAGGAAAAATACCTTGATGAACTGGAAAATAATCTGGTACTGTACTATACCTCTACCAGCCGTCTGTCCAGTAGCATCATTTCCGAACAACAGAAGAACGTACACGAGAAAAAAGAAGCCAGCATTGAAGCCATGCACCACCTGAAAGAACAGGCTGTCATGATGAAGGAAGCCCTTCTGCGTGGCAGCATCGATAAGATCGGTGACATCCTCGACTTCGGTTTCCAGCATAAAAAGAATATGGCTAAAGGCATCACCAACACCCAGCTGGATGAGATCTATGAGGCAGCGAAACGTGCAGGTGCTTCCGGCGGTAAAATATCCGGCGCCGGCGGTGGTGGCTTTATGATCTTCTATTGCCCTGGCAATACCCGTTACAATGTGGTAGCAGCACTGAACGCCTTCGGCGGACAGGTAAAACGTTATCACTTCACGCACAACGGTGTGAACAGCTGGTGCATGTAATTCTACAAACGACAACTAGTTTATTCTATGAGCAACAATATCATCAAAACAATCCAGGAAAGCATCGCCGTAAAGCAGGCCATCTGTGAAGATGCGAACCTTGTCAATACTATACAGCAGGTATCCAATGTAATCACCAGCAGCCTGCAACAGGGCCATAAGATCCTGTTCTGTGGTAACGGTGGCAGCGCAGCAGATGCCCAGCATCTTGCCGCCGAGTTCTCCGGCCGTTTTTATAAAGACAGAACGCCGCTCTACGCAGAGGCACTCCACTGTAATACTTCCTACATGACCGCTGTCGGCAACGACTACGGGTATGACCAGGTTTATGCCCGTATCCTGCGTGGTATCGGTCAGCCGGGTGATGTACTGGTGGGTATCTCTACCTCCGGTAACTCGGTGAACATCCTCGAAGCATATAAAGTAGCGAAAGCCAAAGGCATGATCATCGTCAGCATGACAGGACATTCCGGTGGTAAAATGAAGGAAGACAGCGATTATCTGCTGAACATGCCTTCTACTGATACACCACGTATTCAGGAGTCACACATCACAGTGGGACATATCATCTGCGAAATCGTTGAAAATAATCTCTTCCCATGATCCAGGAGTGTATTGTTCTCGCCGGCGGACTAGGCACGCGTCTGCGCAGCGTAGTAGCCGACAAACCTAAATGTATGGCGCCTGTCAATGACCGGCCCTTCCTGTATTACCTGCTGCAATACCTGATCAAACAGGGTATTACGCATGTCGTACTCTCCCTGGGATATAAATCAGAACAGGTGATCGAGTGGTGCGAACAGGCCAACCTGCCGCTGACACTCTCCTATGCGACCGAACCTGCACCTCTGGGTACCGGCGGCGCTATCCTGAATGCCATCTCCCATATCAAGGGAGATGCGTGTTTTATTGTCAATGGAGATACCTTCTTTGACGTGTCTCTGGCGGACTTTTACAAGGTCCATCAGCAGGTACAAAGCAAACTGACACTGGCCTTAAAACCGATGAAACAGTTTGAACGCTACGGCAGTGTACAACTTGATGCACAGGGACGTATCACCGCTTTCCTGGAAAAGAAATACTGTGAAGAAGGACTGATCAATGGCGGGGTATACCTGACCTCCAGGGAATACCTGCAAAGTCTGGGTCTGCCACAGCAGTTCTCCTTTGAAAAAGAAGTGCTGGAACCACAGGTAAAAAATAATCAGGTATTCGGCTTTGTAAGCGATACCTATTTTATAGACATCGGAATACCGGCTGATTATGAGCAGGTACAAACAGATTTCCGCTCATAAAAGCCAACAAACAACATATGCAGATCGATGCTTCATGGACACTGTTCCTCGACAGAGACGGCGTGATCAACAATGAGATCAGGAACGGGTATGTACTGAGCTGGGATATGTTCCGTTTTCAGGAGGGTGTACTGCCGGCATTAAGCAAACTCGCGAAGCAGTTCAGCCGGATCGTACTGGTCACTAATCAACGCTGTATCGGCAGAGGACTGCTGACAACAGAAGGCCTGGAGGCCATCCATGCAAAAATGCTGGAAGCGATTACAGCCAGTGGCGGCAGGATAGATAAAATATACTATTGCCCGGATATTGACAGTGATAGCCCCTGCCGTAAGCCGAATGGTGGTATGGCGATGCAGGCGAAAAAAGATTTCCCGGAAATAGATTTCTCCAAAGCTGTTATGGTAGGTAATACCCTGAGTGATATGCAGTTCGGTAAGAACCAGGGCATGACCACCGTGTTCATCCCTTCTACCAAACCTGAACTGCCATTCCCTCATCCGCAGATGGATTACCGCTGTAACGGACTGCTGGAATTTTCTGCGCTCATACAATAATTTTGTATCATATAACGTAATAAGCGGGTAGTTTTCATCTTAAATTAGATTATGATCAGAGTCTGTTTTCTATTGTTATGCTCTTCCATCCTCACTGCTACCGGCCTGAAAGCCCAGCTTGTCAGGATCAGTGCTGCTAACGAGGCTATTATGCGTTCACAGCAGGATTCACTGAAGCTTCTTTCGGAAACCATCCTCCGCGGAAGAGACGAAGGTGCCAGACAGGTAGCGAATGACCGCTTTATTCCAAAACTGGTACAGGCGCTGAAAACACCTGGTTCCTTTTATTTTAAGTTCGACTCGCTGACCACTATTTCTATTCAGTATCCATCAGACAGCTCTTTCCGTATCTTCTCCTGGGGACTGGAACAGGAAACCAGCTTCTATCATCACTATGGCGCGATACAGATGAGAACCGACTCTGGCAACCTGAAACTGTTCCCGCTGTTTGACCGTTCAGATTACATCAATAATCCGGATACGATCACCAGTAATAAGGCCTGGTATGGTTGTATGTATTATAAGGTGCTGCACCGCCGCTACTTCAACAAGGACTATTACACGCTCTTTGGCTGGGATGCGAATAACATCCGCAGTCAGAAGAAGATGATCGATATGCTGAGCTTTAAAGATGGCGAGCCGGTATTTGGCGGACCGTTCTTCAGTTTTGCAGAAGACACTGTGCCTAAAAGGACACGCAACCGCTTTATACTGGAGTATAAAAAAGACGCGACGATCAGTCTGAGTTATAACCCGCAAATGGATATGATCGTGTACGATCACCTGATCTCCGAAACCAATCAGCCGGCCAAGCCTTCCACCTTCGTTCCTGACCTGGATTATGAAGGTTTCAAATGGAAAACAGGCAAATGGGTGCACATCGAAAAGGTCTTCCACGACGCACTGCCGCAGGGTCAGGTACCGGTCAGCAAGCCGATGAACCAGAAAGAGAAACGGATGACCAATCCGCGTACTGCGGAGGACATTAACAAAGAGATCCTGAAAAGTCAGCAGCAGAAAAGTAAAAAGCAATAACAACTAAAGGGCGCATCGGTAACAAGTGATGCGTCCTTTTTTTATGCGGCAAATACAAGCCGGGGGACTATTCCTGGCGAATGAAAAAGCCGTCCCGCGTTATGCGGGACGGCTATATGGATTGATAAGATATTATCAGAACAGTTCTCCCTGTCCCTGTGCGGTACCGCTTTCATCAGGTTCTTCTTCTTCAGAAGCCAGCTCTGCGCTGATCAGTTCTTCGCCTGTCAGGCGTGTGCCGACCGTTCTGTAGTTAGTGATTTCCACGAACTCGGCCAGGTTCACTTCTTCTTCATCGGGATTACGTTTCTTACCTGTTTTGAGCAGTACTACCGGTTCGGAGTGGGTAGTGACCATTTCCAGGTAGTTACCAGCACCTTCCTTGATGAACAGGAACTTGTTGTTCATCGTCTGCGTTTCGATCCTGAAACGTTTAGCGTTGAACTGTTTCTTGTCAGCATCGAAGTAGATAGCGGATACTACTTTCTCAGGATTGAACTTTTCGATGTATACCAGTTCATTTGGATCATAACGGTTGATCAGATCGAAGTTGGTCAGTTCATACGTACCATTTTTGAATGCTACAAAGATCTTATCATCACCATCGAAAGAACCGATGTAGACACCACGTTCTTCGGTGTTCAGACGGCCGATCTCTGCGTCGTACCAGAGTTTCTGGCCTGACAGGGTAGATACGCCCTTCTCTTTGAACTTGACGTTACGGATCGGGTATTTCGTTACCTGGTTACCCTGGGAGTTACGGCCCTTGATAGCGATGGTCTCGAAATACAGGTCAAACTCCTTGTTACGGGCAGCACAGTTAGGACTCAGGCGGATGCTTACTACTTCGGCTTCACCATTCGGATTGGCAGAGAAGTAATGCACCTTGGAGTTCTTCTCACCTTTCACGGTCAGGTCATATTCCTTATCACGCGTAATACCGGTTACATTAAAGCGTTTGGCATAGCTCATACCCGTCTTGCCATCCACATAGATCATGTTATAGGTAGTACGTTCATCATTCTTCCTGAATACATCGATATGGATAATATCCTTACCCACAAAGACTTTATCGGCGACCTTGGTAATGATCATCTTACCGTCTTTTCTGAATACGATGATATTGTCAAGGTCAGAACAGTCGGCGACAAATTCATCCTTCTTCAGTGAAGTACCGATGAAGCCATCTGCCCTGTTCACGTAGATCTTTGCATTGGCGATCGCCACCTGCTGTACCTGGATGGTATCGAAGGTCTTGATTTCGGTCACACGTTCGCGGCCTTTACCGTATTTCTTCAACAGGTTCTCGTAGTAAGCAACTGTAAAGTCAACGATATTCGCCAGGTCATGCTTTACGGCTTTGATATCCGCTTCTATGGTTTTGATCTGTTCGTTCAGTTCGTTGATATCGAGCCGGTAGATACGGCGTACCGGCTTCTCCGTTAGTTTCAGGATATCTTCACGGGTGATCTCTCTCTTCAGATTTTTCTTATAGGGAGCGAAGCCTTTATCGATCGCTACGATCACAGCTTCCCAGTCTTTATGTTTCTGTTCAAGTTCCTTATAGATACCTTTTTCGAAGAAGATCTTTTCGAGTGAGGTGTAGTGCCATTTCTCCTGCAGTTCGCTCAGTCTGATCTCCAGTTCCTTCTGTAACAAGCCCTGGGTGAATTCAGTAGAAGACTTCAGCAGGTCCGTTACGGTGAGGAAGCGTGGTTTATCTTCGATGATCACGCAGGCATTCGGAGAGATGGAGATCTCACAATCGGTGAATGCGTAGAGTGCATCGATGGTGATATCCGGAGAGATACCAGGCGCCAGCTGCACTTCAATTTCTACGTCCTTAGCGGTATTATCGACCACCTTTTTAATCTTGATCTTACCATTGTCATTGGCTTTTACGATAGACTCCATCAGTGCGGTAGTCGTCACGCCATAGGGTACATCCTTGATCAGGAGGGTCTTTTTGTCTTTCTCTTCAATATGTGCACGCACGCGTACCTTACCACCACGGCGGCCTTCGTTGTAGTTGGCCACATCTATCATGCCACCGGTCGGGAAGTCGGGGAAGATCTCGAATTTCTTTCCTTTCAGGTGTTTGATAGATGCTTCGAGCAGTTCTATGAAGTTGTGCGGTAATATTTTGGTAGATAAACCAACGGCAATACCTTCTGCGCCCTGCGCAAGCAGCAAAGGGAACTTCATAGGCAGTGCCAGCGGTTCGTTCTTACGACCGTCGTAACTCTGCTGCCATTGGGTGGTTTTTGCGTTAAAGCCCACTTCCAGCGCAAATTTTGACAGGCGCGCCTCAATATAACGGGGAGCAGCTGCGTCATCACCAGTACGTACGTCGCCCCAGTTGCCCTGGGTATCGATCAGCAGGTCCTTTTGACCCAGGTTAACGATCGCATCGCCGATAGAAGCGTCTCCATGTGGGTGGAACTGCATAGTAGAACCAATCACGTTGGCTACCTTATTAAAACGGCCGTCGTCCATTTCCTTCATCGCATGAAGGATACGACGCTGAACGGGTTTCAAACCATCTTCCACGCTGGGTACAGCACGCTCCAGGATCACGTAGGAAGCGTAATCGAGGAACCAGTTCTCATACATGCCCCCCAGATGGAGGATGTTATGTAATGATTCGTCTGTCGGTTGTGTATTATCGATGTCGCTCATAATCTTATTTATTGATCATCTTTTCAAATTCGTCTCTCCAGATGCGGATGGAATCTTTCCGTACGTCATCGAGGGAGTTAAGTTCGATGAAGCAGCAGTCTGTCACAGCTATCAGCTGGTGCCAGCAATTGATCTGCACTTCAATGCGTGCAGGCGCTTCGATCTGAATGGTCTCTATCCTGTTTCCGTTCAGGGGGCACCAGTCTATGCTGGCTTTGCCTGTCAACAGGTAAAGGACTTCCGGATTTTTATACGCAGCTTTTCCTTCATGGTAATGTTGTCCGCTGCTGCTACCAGCTTTTCTGTAACACAGAATAAAATCGCCGCTTCTGTCGGTATTCCATTCGTAATTACTGCCTCTTTCATCTTCTCCGCTAAGTTTAACGGGCGTTACTGTTACCATAGATCTGCTGTTAGGCGTTAGTTGTTCCGGAAGGTATTTTTACTTCAAAATCTTTAATCGTTTTCAGCTCTCCCCTGCTCTCGAGTTTGTCCTGTTTGATGAGTTCTTTGAGTCTCCATCCCAGGAACTGGTCCATTACCGGGTACTTCAGCTTACCGGTTACCAGGCCTACCACTTTCGATGCTTTCTGAAATTCTGCGGTACTTTGCTGTACGAGTTCTTTATCATAGAAAGCCGACGGCTCGCCCTTGATCTTTTTACCACCTTCCAGTAGCCGGATACCGGCGTTTTCATTCATCATCCTGCTCCATTCATCACCATCTATCTCAAATTCCGCGAGAGAAACCGGTCTGGCCAGTTTCTTTGCTTTCAGAAATTCTTTTGCGAGGATCTGATGCAGGTGAGTAGGATAGAACACACTTCCTTTTTCATTGAGGAAAGGAAGATTATTCAGATAGATAATATGGATACGTCCCTGGAAGTCGTATAGCTGACTCACCAGCCAGTAGTACCCACATACATCTCTGGCATTCTGTCCGGCCCAGATATAGACTTCCTGTTCCGGTTCACCCTTCAGCAGGGCTTTCAGCTGGCGTAGTTTTACCTGATCCCCTTTTTCCTCTTCAGGTTCAGGCACCTGTTGCAGGGCTTCAGGTATGAGTTCAGGCACTGGCTGCGGTTGTATACCTGCCAGTTGCATCCACCATTGTTTGCGGGCGGTCTGACCATCCTTTGTGTCCAGGATAAAAAGAGGACCTACTGAGAGGTCATCTTCGAAGTAAACGATGTCTCCCTTCAGTTGTTCATCCAGCTCAAAAGCAGCACTCAGTGCAGTAGCGGATGGTTCACCGAAAACGATATGTAGCAGTGCCATTGGTTTTGTGATAATGCTGATTTATTTGCGCTCTTCTTCTACTACTACGTCTACCAGGTCTTTCTCATAACGCAGGTTGCTGATAATGAATTCCTGTCGGGTCTGTGTATTTTTACCCATATAGTATTCCAGCAATTTCTGTATATGGGTGTCCTTGGAAAGGATGACTGGTTCCACTTTCATGTCATCATTAATGAAGTTGGCAAATTCATCCGGAGAGATCTCACCAAGACCTTTGAATCGGGTGATCTCTGGCTTATTGCCCAGTTTCCTGATAGCCTTTAAACGTTCTTCGTCGCTGTAGCAGTAGATAGTCTGCTGCTTGTTACGTACGCGGAACAGCGGCGTTTCGAGGATATACAGGTGACCATTTTTAACGAGGTCAGGGAAGAACTGCAGGAAGAAGGTAAGCAATAATAAGCGGATGTGCATACCGTCTACGTCGGCATCAGTTGCCACGACGATCCTGTTGTAGCGCAGGCCTTCCAGTCCTTCTTCGATATTCAGTGCGTGTTGGAGCAGATTGAATTCTTCGTTTTCGTATACGATCTTTTTGGTCAGACCAAAGCAGTTCAGTGGTTTACCCCTGAGACTGAATACCGCCTGGGTTTCCACATTACGGGACTTGGTGATGGAACCACTTGCAGAGTCACCTTCGGTGATGAAGATCGTCGTGTTGAGGCGTTTGGTTTCCAGATCGTTCTTATCTTTTCCGCTGATCTCTTCGTTCAGGTGGATACGGCAGTCGCGCAGTTTACGGTTGTGCAGGTTGGCCTTTTTCGCTCTT
The DNA here is from genome assembly GCF_010093065.1 of Chitinophaga agri. Lineage (NCBI taxonomy): Bacteria > Pseudomonadati > Bacteroidota > Chitinophagia > Chitinophagales > Chitinophagaceae > Chitinophaga > Chitinophaga agri. The sequence goes on from NZ_CP048113.1 coordinate 1,969,892, forward strand.
TCATTGGCCAGTTTTTTAATACCGGCCAGTTCTTTACGCTCACGTTCACTCTGCTCAATACGTTTCTTTAAAGCCTCTGCGGTAGCAGGATTTTTATGCAGGAAGTCGTCCAGGTGTTTGGACATGAAGTCCAGCACGAAAGCCTTGACTGAAGGACCATTTTCAAATACGGTCAGTGAGCCGAGCTTGGTTTTGGTCTGGGATTCGAATACAGGTTCCTGTACCCTGATAGAGATCGCAGCGCAGATAGACGCACGGATGTCCGTAGCGTCGTAGTCTTTTTTATAGAAATCGCGGATTGTCTTTACAAATGCCTCACGGAACGCAGCCAGGTGCGTACCGCCCTGGGTAGTATGCTGACCGTTTACGAAAGAGTAATACTCTTCACCGTATTGGTTTTCGTGGGTAACAGCTACTTCAATATCCTCTCCCTTCAGGTGAATGATCGGATAACGCAGCTCATCCTCGTTAGTTTTGCGTTGCAGCAGGTCTAACAGCCCATTTTTAGAAAGATATTTCTTGCCGTTAAAGCTTACGGTGAGACCAGCGTTCAGGAAGCAATAGTTCCAGATCTGGTTTTCCAGGAACTCCGGAATAAAGCGGTAGTTACGGAAAACGGTATCATCAGGTGTGAAGGTAACGAAGGTACCATTCGGTTCATTGGTATTAGCTTCCTTATGTTCTTTGACCAGGATACCCCGTTCAAATTCAGCCGTTTTCACACGTCCGTCACGATAGGATTCTACTCTGAAATAAGTGGACAAAGCGTTTACTGCTTTGGTACCGACACCGTTCAACCCCACAGACTTCTGGAAAGCTTTACTATCGTACTTGGCGCCGGTGTTGATCTTGCTTACCACATCCACCACCTTACCCAACGGAATGCCCCGACCGTAGTCGCGTACCGTCACGTTATGTTCAGTCACCTTGATTTCGATCTGCTTGCCGAAGCCCATGGTGTGCTCGTCAATACAGTTGTCAGCAACCTCCTTTAACAGTATATAGATACCATCGTCCATACTTGAGCCGTCGCCTAACTTACCAATATACATACCCGGACGCAGGCGGATATGCTCACGCCAGTCGAGTGACCGGATCGAATCTTCGGTATAGGCAGCAGAGAGATCTTTCTTATCCGTAGTAGCCATAATTATATAGAAATTCCAATTTACAGTTTGTTACAACAAGCGGACTATCAATGCACCATTTATGCCACCATTCTCAGGGTCCATTTTACCGGGGCATCTAGTCCGGGAAGCGAATTTACTAAAAGTTTTAGCAAAATCCGGTTGCTGGCAAAAATACAGGTTTCAGCGTATCATCCCAAGTATTAGTTATACAATATGCTTAAATAAATGAATAACAGTTAATTGAGGGCCCTGATATGGCCTTGCCAGTTTAGTGCCGGTCAGCACCGGTTTTGCCAAGATAATACAAATATATTTTCTTCGAATATCGACCTAATAAGAAAAACAATATCACACAAAAGTTTTCGGGCCAATTACTTTTTATATAGACAAATATTTTATATTTACAAACTAGTCATCTTTTTGAATATAAAACCTGTCCTAAACTATGAAAACTTCATTCCTGATCACACTGGCAACAGTGCTTTCCATTGCGCTGCTCATCACGTTCATGATTAAAAGGGAAGAACGCTCCATGAGCCAGCTCAGCGCACGATTCATCAAGCTTGTTCAGAAATTTAACTCCTGGCAGATGATGAAATAACAATTTTCAGTCATTTAATACGCTATTTCCTATGAAAACAGGGCTGCTATTTAAACTGGCCTGTTTACTGATCGCCTCAATGGTGCTTGCAGTGCATTTTGTGCGCAAAGCATTTGGTACAATGGGGACTTCTGACAATCCGGCAAAATAATTTATCAGTAAACAGCAAAAGGGCGGAAGATGATGATCTTCCGCCCTTTCTTGTTATAAGTAGAAATAACTGCTATCTGTTATAATATTTGTTAACTGCATCGGTACGGCTTCTCACGTGCAGTTTTTCGTAAATATTATGTACGTGCCGGCGTACGGTTTCAATACTGATAAATAGGTTGCTGGCGATTTCCTTGTATAGGAATCCTTTGGACAGCTGGTCGAGGATCTCTTTTTCCCTGGAAGTCAATGCCTCCAGTGCTGGGTTAGGCTTCGCCTGTTTCTGGAAATAGGCCACTACCCTACGGGCAATCTGTGAGCTCATAGGGGAACCACCTTCATGCAGGTCCCTGATAGCGCTTAACAGCTCGCTTGGTGGTGTCTTTTTCAGGATATAACCGCTTGCGCCGGCTTCCAGTGCCTGGAAGATCTTATCATCATCCTCGTATACCGTCAGCATCATGAAATGCATATCCGGGTACTCACCTTTTAAACGGGCTATACACTCAATCCCATTCATACCGCCAGGAAGATTAAAATCCATCAGCACTACGTTTGGCAATAAACCAGGGATCTGCTCTACTGCAGTCTCCGCGTTATTGAAAGCGCCAATACAAGCATACCCATCAGAGCCATTAATCAGCAATTCCATGGCTGTACGGATATCATGGTTGTCTTCAACGATCGCCACAGAAATGATGTCCATGTTATCCTGAGATTTCTTTTTCGAGTATACAGTCATTGATAATCAGTTGTTATGTTTACGAGAGGTCAACGTAATCCCACGTTTATGTTATGTTACAAATCTATATTAAATTAACGGGATATCTAGCAAAACTATCGTACCGTGATGCGATGTGATATCAGCATGACCTCCGACCGCCTGCATTCGCTTCTGAATGTTCTTCAAACCATTTCCGAACAATCTCACTTTCTCCTGATCAAAGCCTTTGCCATTGTCTTTGATCATAATGGTCATGTTCTTGTGCATCTCTATTTGTATCACTACTTCTGATGCCTGGGCATGTTTCACCACATTGTGTAAGGATTCCTTCACTGCCAGGTATATATTACGCCTGGTACCACCGCTTAGTTTAATGTTCGGGATAGTTTCCGGAATATAGAACTGGTGGGTGATGTGTGCGTGTTCCAGAAAATCGGCCGCGAAACTACGCATATAAGCGATCAGGTTTTCCAGTGAGTCATTCGAAGAGTTCATCGCCCAGATGATCTCACTCATCTTGTCTACCAGCTCTCCCGCCGCCTCTGATATACGTTCCAGCTCCTTCGTGGCTGAGGTATCGGTGATCTTACGCTTCGCAATTTCACTTAACAAACGGATCGTTGACAGCCCTGATCCCAGGTCATCGTGCATATCACTGGAGATCCTCGCTCTCTCCTGATCTACCGCCTGTTCTTTCTCCAGTTTCAGCTTCTCATGACGGATCTTGTAATCCAGGTAGAGCGTGGAGAAATAGTAAGCGACTCCCAACAGCAGCAGCAACAGCAGGAATCTGAACCAGAGCGACTGCCAGAAAGGAATACGGATGGTGATTTCCAGTGTGGTAGGCGTTGAATTTAAAATATCGTCGTTATTGGATGCTCTTACGTTGAAAGTATAGGTGCCGGGTCGCAGATTGGTGTAACGTGCCATTCTGAAGGCCCCCGCCTGCACCCAGTCCTCATCTGCACCGTCCAGTTTGTATTGTACCTTGTTCTTCAGCGGATTGGTGTATTCCAGTGGTACGAACTCAATAGCGATAGTGTTGTGATTATAAGGCAATTCTATTCTTCTCAGTAATGATAATGCAGTATCGGACTCATACGGTTTGTCCAGCACTTCCATACGCATGATCACCACTTTGGGTTTTGAAGTGTTCTTTTTAAAATCTTTAGGATAAAATCCGTTACTACCGCGGATACCACCGAAGAACAACTCTCCGTCTACAGACTTAAAGAAGGCCCCGGTGTTGAATTCATTTGATTGTAACCCATCTTCATAGTTATAGGTCGTAATCTCATCATCAGCAGGATTGATCTGTGAAAGACCCTTATTGTGGCTCACCCAGATCCTGTCTTTTTCGTCCAGCAGCACACCATAAAGATAGTCATTGATCAGCGCAGGATAGTCATAACTATTGTAGTGTTTTTTACGGTGGTTATTGTCATCAAGCACGAAGAGTCCCTTGGACGTGGCTAATAATAACTCTTTACCGGCGCGTTTGCTGATAGATTTTACGATCGTACCCGGAGGCAATGTAATGATCTCCCAGTTGGCACTACCGCTCCTTTTCACGTATGCTGCGACTTTGGTGCCGACATATTTATTGCCCAGCAGGTCTTCATAATAAGTGGTGAGTATCTCATCAGGGAACTCATGAACGATCGCTACTTTATAGCCACCACGATCGCCTGGCATGACCTGTAACAGATAGCGGCCATAGTTGAAATATACTTCTCCGCTGGTACGTTTGAACAGGAATGGATACATGTCCTCCTGCGGCGGCAAACCCAGTGCCGATACGTACTTCGTCAGGTCTTCAAATTTGCGGGTGTGTACATTGAACAGGCCAATGTGCATGTCTGAAAAATGGAACCACAGACGTTCAAAATCTTCTCTGCAGATCGCATTTAAATTTTTAGCAGGGAAGATATGTTTGCCGTTGTCACCAGGAATACGTTCGAGGAACTTCCCTCCTTTCTCATAGATATCTAATCCGTCGTTAAGCAGGCCCACATAGAGTTTGCCGTCATCATGCTTGTACACGGCCCTGACCATATTATGCGTGGTGGCAGGAGAACTATAAAGATTAAACACCTTCTTATTCGGAGAATATTTTTTGATACCATCCCCATCCGTGCCAACCCACATATTATCAGCCGCATCACGGTAGAGATAGGTGACCACGTTCCATGAGCGGGTTTCGGAACCGTTGAAACTCACGATACGTGTTACGATCTCATTACGTCTGATGTTATAGATCATGATGCCGTCAGTGCCACCGATCCAGATGTTACCTTTCTGGTCCAGTTCGAGGCATAATGGGCTGAAATTGGCATCCTTCGGATCACGCTGATCGAATGGTATATCTGTGTATTTGTTGAGTTTCTTATTGAAGATGATAAGATGGCCTTTACAGGCAATGATGAGCGAATCGCTGTTAAGATTCTTTAATACGGTATGAGAAGTGATACCGGGAAGACAATAAGTGGTGAGCCGCAGGTTTTTGGTGTTCATGGCCAGCAGTTCACCCGGTTCGAAGTTCATCCAGATCGTATTACCGTCCTTATACATGGCATTTGCGGCAATCCCCCGTTGTAACATGGGTTTAGGATAGAGGATAACGCGTTTCTTTGCATACGTGGAATCGTCAAGTATGTAGATGCCTTTGGATGGGCGCCATACCCACATACTGTTAGTAAGCGAATCCTCTCCTAATATCCTGAACTTATTGCCATTATCGCGCTCACCATTGTTTTCATACATCGTGTCTTCAAGTACCGTCTCAAAAGAGTTCTTGTACTCATCATACACGCTGATACCATAGTTATGGGTGAGCATCAGCTGATGCCTTCTGTTTCGGTAAAGAGAGTAGCCTTTATACCCTTTGAGGGCAAATCGGTTAATCAATGCACGTCCACCGTTGTTATTGCGGACTACGAGGTTTCCCTTCCCCTGTCCGGCCCGTTCCTGTAAACTAGGATTAAACCTGTATTCATTGAAACCATACCCGTCGAACCTGTTTATGCCGTCATGTGTAGCGATCCACATAAAGCCCTGGTTATCTTCCAGGATGTCATAGACAGAATTCTGAGATAATCCTTCATTAACGCCATAAGAATCGAAAATGTAAGGCTTATCCTGTGCTCTCAACACAGACACGGATAAGGTACATAGGAAAAAAATTAATAAGGTCCTCGTCATCTGCGCCCGCGATTGCAATGCTATTTAGTAATAGAGGTTATAAAAATACTGAGTCCACATAACGCAGTGCTTGCAAATATATAAATCTGCGGCACACTTTCTAATGATTTTGTATTTTTCTTCCTGCAACCTAACCCATTCAAACCGGAAAACAAGATGCATAATCAAAAAACAACAGCTACAGTGAAGGTTTTACCCAACAAAACACTTTTTTTTACCCTTACTTTTTTACTCGCCTCTTTTCAGGTCTTTGCCCAGCTCGGTTATCGCGTCCGGGTGGATAGTACGATACCGGTTAAAAGCATCCGGGCATTAAGCATTATCAGTCAGGACGTGGCCTGGGCCGGAGGTACCGAGGGTAAGGTAGGTCGCATGGACAGCACAGGAAAATGGCACTGGAACAGCATTCCGGGCTACGATACCTGTGACTGGCGTTCACTGGTGGCATTTAATGATCAGCGTGCGCTGGTCTTGAATGCAGGCGAGCCAGCACACATCCTGCTCACGGAAAACGGCGGTGAATCGTGGAAAGAAGTCTACACTAATACAACTAAAGGTATCTTCTTTGACGGAATGGCGTTTAAAAATGCGGCTGAAGGAATGGCCATAGGCGACCCGGTAGATGGGAAGTTCACCATCATTCGCACAAAAGACAGCGGTAAGACATGGCAGGCAGATCCGGCATCAACATCACCCGCTGCGAAAGAAGGCGAAGCCATCTTTGCAGCCAGCAATACCAGTTTACGTATACTTCCTGATGGACAGGCCTGTTTTGTTACAGGAGGAAAACACAGTCGCTTCATCAAAGGATGGGATGAATGGAAAGCTGTTAACTGGGACTTCACACAGGGCGAACCGGGTAAAGGTGCATTCTCTGTAGCCTTTGCAGATGCAGTACATGGCGTTGCCGTGGGAGGAGATTACACGAAAGATACTGTTACAACAAATAACTGCCTGATCACAAAAGATGGTGGAAAGAGCTGGCGAAAGGCCGTTCGGCCACCCGCAGGATACCGTTCATGTGTGCAACATATTCAGGGTGATACCTATATTGCTACCGGCACTTCCGGTACAGACATTTCCAATGATGGCGGGCTGACATGGAGCAGGATGATCCATGCGAAGTTTCATGTACTGGCGAGTTACCGGACATTTATCTGGCTGGCCGGTAGCAGGAAAATAGGCATGATGCGCATGTGACAGCAGTATAATAAAAAGGGGGTACTGGAAAAGCACCCCCGGAAAAAAATAGGTTAAAGCAAAAAGTACATTTAAACTCAAGATAGTTTATACACGAATATGTTACATTGGTATTTTAGCGAATGTGTTATTTTTACCAGTAAACGACTGGTTAACAGCCCCCACCGCTAAACCATGTTAAAACAATATTTTTTGCCTAATTTGGGTGGTGACAGGGAAAGGGAAACTTAAAAGCGATCTATGCAAGTAACAACCTCATCGGGGAAATATTCGGCGAAACATTACCCGGATACTATTAAAGACTGGAAAAAGGAAGGTAACTACTTCTATTTTTATACAACAGAAACCATCCTGGAAGTCAGGATCATCTCAGACAAGATCATTCGTTTCAGATATGCTGCAGACGGTAACTTCCAAAGGGACTTCTCGTATGCAGTGAGCGACCGGCTGGAAGAATCGCCGGTGAATTTCGGTCTGCATGAATTTGAAGAAAACTTCGAAATATATACAGAGGCCCTGCGCATTTACATCTCCAGAGATGATATGCGACTGACGATCACTGACCTGGAAGGATGTATCATCAACCAGGACGAACTGGGCTTCCACTGGCAATATTATTTGCAGAAAGGCGGTAAGATCGTTTATTGCAGCAAGCAGATACAGGAAGATGAGTACTTCTTTGGTATGGGAGATAAGCCCACAGATCTGAACCTGTATGGCAAGCGTATGGAGAACTTCGGCACGGACGCTTATGGTTTCCAGAAAGACACAGATCCGCTGTACCGTAATATTCCTTTCTACTATGGGTTACACCGTGGCAAGGCGTATGGTATCTTCTTCGATAATACTTTCCGCACTATTTTCGATTTCGGTAAAGAAAGAGAAAATGTATCCAGCTTCTGGGCGAGAGGCGGAGAAATGAATTACTATTTCATCTACGGACCAGAGCTGCTGAAAGTAGCAGAAGGTTATACCAGCATTACCGGTACAGCTGAGCTGCCACCTTTGTGGGCATTGGGCTATCAGCAATGCCGCTGGAGCTATTATCCGGATAAAAGGGTGAAAGAGATCGCCGCTGAATTCCGCAAACGTGAGATACCGTGTGACGTGATCCATCTGGATATTGACTATATGGAAGGCTTCCGCTGTTTCACCTGGAGCAAGGAAGGTTTCCCGGAACCAGCAGGACTGATCAGGGAACTATCAGATCAGGGCTTCAAAGTAGTAGTCATCATTGATCCGGGCATCAAGGTGGATCCGGATTACAGCATATACAAGCAGGGCATGCAGCATAACTACTTCTGTAAACGCCAGGACGGCGCGTTGATGGAAGGAGATGTATGGCCGGGTAAATGCGTATTCCCTGATTATACCAATCCGGAAGTGCGTAAATGGTGGGCCGGACTGTTCAAGGAACTGGTAGATGTGGGTGTCAGAGGTGTATGGAATGATATGAACGAACCCGCAGTGTTTGAAATGGGAACGTTCCCTGAGGATGTACGTCATGACTATGACGGAGAAGCAGTGAGCCACCGTAAGGCACATAATGTGTACGGACACCTGATGAGTAAAGCGACCGCAGCAGGTATGAAAAAGTACCTGATGCCGAACAGACCGTTCGTTATCTCACGCTCCTGTTATGCCGGCGCACAGCGATGGACATCTTTCTGGACAGGCGATAACGTATCCAGCTGGGATCATCTGTGGCTGGCATCTGTACAGTCTCAGCGTATGTCAGTATCAGGCATTTCCTTCGTAGGCAGCGATATTGGCGGCTTTATAGGTGAGCCGAGCGGCGAACTCTACGTACGCTGGATACAGCTGGCGGTGTTCCATCCGCTGATGCGTACACACTCGGCCAGTAATGAAACCGGATTTAACCAGGAACCATGGAGTTTCGGAGCAGAATACGAAACAGTGGCAAAGAAGTTCATACAGCTGCGATATACCTTGCTGCCTTACCTATATACCACTTTCTGGCAATACTCCCGATATGGTACCCCAATGTTGCGTCCGCTGGCATTCGTTGCACAGCATGATAAGCAGACTTACGACCGTACCCATGAATTTATGCTGGGAGACTCATTACTGGTCAGTCATGTGTCAGAGCCAGATATGAAAGAGAAGGAAGTATACCTGCCGGAAGGACAATGGTATTATTACTGGAACGACCAGTTATATACCGGCGGACAGATCATTAAAGTAGCTACTCCACTGGATGAAATGCCGTTATTCGTGAAAGCGGGGGCCGTAATTCCGAACTATCCGAAGATCCAGCATGTAGAACAACGCGACACAGAAGAGATGATCCTGCAGGTTTATTATTCAACAACCGAAACAGGCAGTTTCCTGTATGAAGATGCCGGCGATCATTATGGCTATAAAAATGGTCAGTATAATGACATTCGTTTCAAGCAGACATCAGATAAAAATCATTTTGCGCTGAGAAAAAAATATTTCGGTCAGTATAATGCAGCATACAGAAAACATAACATTACAGTACATGGTTTACCGTTCAAAGCGAAGGAATACATACTGGATGGAAAGGCTGTAAGCCTTACTCCTGCTAACTTTGCGGAGAATACAGTTAATATTGTTGTAGACAGGAAATTTGAAAATTTGATTATCCGATAGTGCAGCAGTAGTATGTGTTACTGATTATAAAACCCAAATTCTTCACAGAATTTGGGTTTTGTAGTTTTAAACCCTTACAAAAAAAAAGGGCACTGTAGATTGAGATCTTAGTGCCTTTTCATAACCTATGCCAACTTTAGAGTTATCCAAAATTAACATGTTATAACTTACACACAAAGCATACAAACGTCGTATAGCCAAAATGAACAAAATGAACAGAATCTAAGCTGGTGAACGGCTCAGCTTTATGTTAATGCGAAGTTACCAAGTGTTCACTACTTGCTCCAATATGCCGTTTCTTAACATTTCATTCACTTTCTATATTATTTAATTTCGGTTGTCGTTCTCACGCAACAGTTTGTTAACTCTACTCCACGTTATCACTAAAAATGTGAGAAATTTAAACGTGTAAAGTTGTTATACAATAGGTTAGACAACGTATATTCCATACGCGGCATAATAGTTGTGCCTACTTTCACGAATTCAATGCTGTTTCCTACGTTAGATGGAACCCATTTTTTAACCTTTCAAATTCATTCTTATGGCTGCAGAACAAAGCAATCACTTTACAGAGCAGGACAAACTGGAAAGGGAAAACCTCAATCAAGACCGTGAATCAAGAGAATCATCAGCAGACAAACAATCAACTCCCTCAGAAGACAAAGAGAAAACTACAAGCCGCAAAGATAAACGTGGTTTCGCATCCATGGATGCAGCTATGCAACGCGCTATAGCCAGTAAAGGCGGCCGCGCTGCGCATGCACAGGGTGTTGCTCACGAGTTTAATTCTGCCGAAGCCCGGGAAGCCGGACGTAAAGGCGGAGTTGCTGTCAGCAGAAACAGACAGCATATGGCTGAAATAGGTAAAAAAGGCGGTGAGGCTGCTCATAGAAAAAGACAAAAAGATAACACAAACTCTTCGGTGTAATACAAACACCTCCTCTCTTTCCACTATCAGGAACGCCCGGTAAGTATAAATGCTTACCGGGCGTTCCTTTTTTATATTTTTGTGTAGTATATTAATTGTTAAAACAACTTTCCTTTGCAAACACTTACTACCAACTCCCGGCGCCTATCTGCGTTCTTACTGCCCTACTGCATCCTACTCATATTGGTACTACTGATGAAAATACTTTTCTCAAAAGAAGAGATCTATTTTTTCATCAACGGACTACACTTCTCAATGGGTGATGTATTCTTTCCCTATGCCACAGAATTAGGTAGTAGTGTGACGGCCGTAGTCGTCTGCCTCTTACTGCTCTTCGTCAGCTATCGTAGCAGTCTGCTAATGGCTTCCAGTCTCATTGTGACCACTATCGTCAACGTGTCTCTCAAGAATCTTTTTAACGCGCCAAGACCGAGCGTTTACTTCGCCAATCATACACGGCCAATCTATTACGTGCCGGATGTGGAAGTGCTGTCAAACAATTTCAGCTTCCCCTCTGGTCATACAGTATGTGCATTTACCATCGCACTTGTCCTGACGTACATCACACCGAATAAAAAGATGGGCATTCTTTATCTGTTGTATGCCTTATCGGTGGCTTATTCCCGCATGTATATGAGTCAGCATTTCCTGGAAGATGTTACCGCAGGTTCTATTGTTGCCACAGTTATTACTTTCAGTTGGCTGACCTGGTTTGACAGAACACCATTTCTTCAGCAACCCGGCTGGAACATGTCCCTCAGCCGCAAGAAAAATGCTGCATAAAATAAAAGCTCCCTGGCCATAATGACCAGGGAGCAAAAGTATTTCTCCTCAGATGATTGGTTCTTTGCTTTAAAAATGTTTTGATTCGCTGCTCTTCTCTTCTTACTGAGACCTTTATATCTGCTACAGTCCCTTATACTTCTTAGTGCCCTTTGCTTCTAACTGAGACCTTTTTCTTACATGACCGGATAATTATCCTTTAGTGCCTTTTTTCTTCTGATGCTGGTGAGGTAGAGCAGGCGGCGGTGGTGGTGTGGCAGGCTTCTGTGTAGCTGCCGGTTTCGCGGGTGCTCGTGTAAATTCTTCCTCTGTCACTGGTTCTCCACGTCGGTAGTATTCTTTTATCATCTTACCTTCTTCGTCATATACTTTCCACAGACCGTGACGCTGGGAACTACCATCTCTTTTCACTTCTTCAAATCTTTCATCCCCGCTGATAGGATCCACAATTCTGAAATAGTCTACCTCTCCGTTGATATCCATCGCAACAAAAGAACCTTCTGCACTGATCTTACCATTAGGATAGAAATAACGGCTATAGCCATTCAGCTGTCCGTGTTTGTAGGTTTCTTCAGCGATCAGTGATCCGGATAAGGCATATTTTTTCCATATACCTTCTTTCAGGTTATCGACATAATTACCTTCCCAGGTATACCCGGGTTCTCCGCGGACCTCAGGCATCTCTTCCTGCCAGTCCCCCTGTTTACGCTGCTGCTCATCCACTTTGTTGACACGCACTTTCGGCATCTGTGCGAAAGCGGCCAGCACCATGAATTGCAACATTAAAAATACACTCAGTTTTCTCATAGGATTAATTTGTAACAAAAGTAGGTATAAAAAAAAACCGGCACAACAATGTTGCGCCGGCAGTATATAGTCATCTTTTGCTTATACCTGTTTGCCTATTTATGTAGCTTGATCTCCTGTACTTTCGTATTATCACCTCTCTCCACCTTCACGCCCGTAATGGTCGTGTCTTTGTAACCATTGGAAGCATTCACAGTAGTAAAATCTACTATATATCATCAATGCACGTATTATTAACCACTTACATTCCTAGCTATTTGCTCTTTTGAAAATAGATGCCCCTAATGGCGGGATACGTAACGGAAGTGCATGAGATTTTCCGTTTACAGGGCTCTCTCCGGCGGTTAATACGCCTGTATTTATAACACCGCTGCCAAAGAAGCGGGTATCATCGCTGTTTAATATTTCTTTCCACTGTCCTTCTCCGTCTATACCCAGCAGGTATTGCTCATGGGCCATAGGTGTCATGTTGAGCACCACTAAAATATCCTCCTTCGAATGATAGCTCTTACGCATATAAGCCAGGATGGAATTTTCATGGTCGGATACATTAACCCATTCGAAGCCATAGTATTCAAATTGCTTAATATATAATGCCGGTTCGGATGTATACAGGTGATTGAGGGCTTTCACATATTGCTGGAGCCCCTGATGTGAAATATGGTCCAGCAGGTGCCAGTCCAGTTCTGATTTATAGTTCCATTCTGTCGTCTGGCCAAATTCATCTCCCATGAAGAGTAATTTGGTACCAGGGTGGGTGAACATATAACTATACATCAGACGTAGATTGGCGAGTTTCTGCCAGTCATCTCCCGGCATTTTATACATCATGGGAGACTTACCATGGACTACCTCATCGTGGCTGAGGGGCAGCATGAAATTCTCCGTAAATGCATAGGCAATACTGAAGGTGAGCTGATCCTGGTGCCATTTACGATTGAACGGATCCCGCTTGAAATAAGCCAGCGTATCATTCATCCAGCCCATCATCCATTTCATGCCGAAACCGAGTCCACCCATATAAACAGGCCGTGACACACCATAGAAGGAAGTGGATTCTTCCGCAATGGTCTGTACATCGGGAAACAGTTTATAGATCGTTTCATTCATGTGTTTCAGGAATGAGATCGCTTCCAGGTTCTCCTCTCCTCCCAGTTCATTCGGTTCCCAGGCGCCTGTTTCACGGGAGTAGTTCAGGTGTATCATGGATGCTACCGCATCGACACGCAGCCCGTCTACGTGGAATTTATCGAGCCAGAACACAGCATTGCTTAACAAGAAAGAACGGACCTCGTTACGGGCGTAGTTGAAAATATAACTGTTCCAGTCAGGATGATAGCCTTTGCGCATGTCCGCATACTCATAGGTATGCGACCCGTCAAACCGGTACAGTCCATGAGCGTCATACGGGAAATGTGAAGGAACCCAGTCCAGTATAACACCTATTCCTGCATGATGAAAGGCGTCTATAAAGGCCATGAAGTCCTGCGGAGAACCATATCTTGCAGTAGGCGCATAATACCCCGTACCCTGATAGCCCCAGGAGCCATCGAAAGGATGCTCCATGACCGGCATCAGCTCTACGTGGGTGAAACCCATGTCTTTTACATAGGGGATCAGCATTGCTGCTATTTCAGCGTAGGTATAAAAAACTTCATGATCATTTTTATCAGGACGGCGCCAGGACCCCAGGTGCACTTCATACACACTGAAAGGGCTTTCCAGACTATTATGTTTCTTACGCTGTTCCATCCAGCGTTTATCTTTCCATTTATAGTCCAGTTGCCAGGCAACGGATGCAGTACGCGGCCGCAGTTCCCAGTAATTGGCATAAGGGTCACCTTTCCGCAGTTCTTCTCCGGAATTAGAGCGGATAAAATATTTATATAAGGCGCCTTTTTTCGCGTGTGGAACGAAACCTTCCCAAATGCCGGACTTGTCCCATCTAGGGTACAAAGTGTGACTGTAATGGTCCCATTCGTTGAAATCACCGATTACGGAAACATATGCAGCATTGGGGGCCCAGACAGCAAAGTAGGTTCCTTTCACGCCTTCATATTCCAGTGTATGCGCACCGAATTTCTCGTACAGGTGCGCGTGAATGCCCTCCTGAAACAACTCTACGTCTCTGGCGGAGAAAAGGGAAAAGGGTACAACTGGCTGTAACTTCGACTTTTTTGATGCTGTCATAATAGGGTACTGCTAAGAGTAACAATATAGCTTAAAAAGTAACATCCGCAAGTATCAGACCGGAAAGAAATCAGGATTGGAATCAGGAATTATTTATAATAAATACTTTTCGCTAAGTAAAACGCCTTTCCGTCGAACCGGTAAGACTACTTTATATAAAAATGGATGTCCTGAATGGCTCAATTGCCAATTCCTGATTAAAAGAAAAAGTCCGTAGAAACAGACCAGCTATTCCTACGGACTCACATGTAATGCTATTCAGACTAATACTAGTATCTTTTTCTGAAACCACCAGGGCGGCTACTACCGGCACCACCGCTGTTGCTTCCTTCCCAGCGTCTGCCGCTACCACCTTCACGTGGAGGACGACCACCGCCACCGGAACGACGTTTATCGCCATCCTGTGACATTTCGATACGTACGCTGCGACCATTGTATTCGGCTTTCTTGAAAGTTTCCTGGAATTTACCTACCACGTCGTTTTCCACTTCGAAGAAGGAGTAAACACCTTTCAGGTCAATACGGCCGATCTTGTTGCCACGTACACCGCTTGTGTCGCAGAGGTAACGTAACATATCGCCACGGGTGAAATCATCTACTGAACCCAGGTTGATGAACAGGCGGGTGAATTTGCCACCGCTGCTTCTGCGGTCGCCACCTTCAGCTGATCTTCTTTCTTCTTTCACGTTCAGATCAGGCGCATCCTGGTAGTATTCCAGGAACTGATTGAACTCGAGGGAAGCGAAACGTTTGATGATCTCTTCTTTGCTCATGGATGCAAATTCTTCGAATATGCGCTCCAGGTATGGTTCGATCTGCTCTTCGTTTACAGTTACGTTGTGTACTTTATGAACGAGGCCGAACAGTTGTTTTTCACATACTGCGAAACCATCTGGTACATCCACTTTAGTGAACTTCTTACCGATCACTCTTTCGATCTGACGGATCTTTCCGGTATCACGACCGGTGATGATCGCGATGGAAATACCGGATTTACCGGCACGTGCAGTACGACCGCTACGGTGCGTGTAGTTCTCTACATCATCAGGCAGTTCGTAGTTAATTACGTGTGTTACGTTATCAACGTCAATACCACGGGCAGCAACGTCAGTTGCTACAAGTACCTGTAATGATTTCTCACGAAAACGTTTCATTACTTTATCACGTTGCTGCTGGGTCAGATCGCCGTGCAGTGCATCAGCGTTATAACCATCACGGATAAGTGATTCTGCGATTTCCTGTGATTCGATCTTAGTACGGGTGAAGATGATACCGAAGATCTCAGGGTTGAAATCCACGATACGTTTCAGTGCCGCATATTTCTCACGTGGGCGTACCACATAATACTCGTGTTCGATGTTAGCGTTACCGCTGTTCTTATTACCTACGGTCAGTTCGAAAGGATCTGACATGTACTTCTGCGCAATGCGGCGTACTTCCTGAGGCATTGTAGCCGAGAATAACCAGGTGGTTTTCTCTTCAGGCGTATTGGATAATATATTGTTGATGTCTTCCTGGAATCCCATGTTCAGCATTTCATCTGCTTCATCCAGTACAACATAGCGTACATTGGCAAAGTTAACGGCCTTTCTTTCGATGATATCGAGTAAACGACCAGGAGTAGCTACAACGATGTGTACTCCTCTTTTCAGATCGCGCAGCTGCTGCACGATGCTGGAACCACCATAAACAGCGACGATACTTACATCACCCAGGTGTTTGCTGAAGTTCTTCAGGTCGTTGGTGATCTGAAGACATAATTCACGTGTTGGGCACAAAATTAATCCCTGCGGATGGCGTTGTTTTACGTCGATCTGCTGTAACAGCGGCAGGCCAAATGCTGCCGTCTTACCGGTACCCGTCTGGGCCAAACCTACAAAGTCCCTGTCTCCACCCAATAACACAGGAATAGCTTTTTCCTGTATTGGCGTAGGTGCGATAAATCCCAGGTCCTGGATTCCTTTTAAAATGGGCTCCTGTAAGCCTAAAGTTTCAAATGTAGTCATTGATTTGCTTTGATCAGGCTCCGTCGGGAGCCTTGGTATACTATCTCAGTTTGTTAAACTGATTAACTCTTAAAATTTAATTCTAATGCCGGTTAACAACCCTAATGGACAATCACTGGTACTGATCACACCAGTTCACCTTCCAGGTCATAATCGTATGCCTTGGTGATCCTGACATTAACAAATTCTCCGGGTTTCAGACGTTTACTGGTATTAATGATCACTTCATTATCTACTTCAACAGAGTCGAACTCTGTACGTGCCAGGTAACGGCCTGATTCTTTTTTATCTACGATAACACGGAACACCTGTCCAACCTTTTCCTGGTTCTTCTCCAGGGAGATTTCCTGTTGTGTTTCCATGATATCCTGTGCCCTGCGTTCCTTTTCTTCTGCAGGGATGTTATCTTCCAGATCATGTGCACTGGTACCTTCTTCGTGACTGTATGTAAATACACCCACTCTGTCCAGACGCATCTTCTCGAGAAAACGTTTTGTCTCTTCAACGTCTTCCAGTGTTTCACCGGGATAACCGGTGATCAGGGTTGTACGCAGGCAGATGCCAGGTACTTTTTCGCGAATAGCGGTAATGAGCTCCTCCATTTCGACGCGTGTGATCTGACGTTTCATGGATTTGAGCATATTATCAGCCGCATGTTGCAGCGGCATATCAATATACTTACAAATATTCGGGAATTCATTCATTACGTCCAGCACTTCCATGGGGAATTTGTGCGGATAAGCATAATGCAGGCGGATCCATTCAAGACCTTTCACCTGTGCCAATGCCCTGAGGAGATCAGCCAGTCTACGCTGCTTGTAAAGGTCCAGACCATAATAGGTCAGTTCCTGTGCGATCAGCATGATCTCTTTTACGCCAGAATTCACCAGTTTCTCTGCCTCTGCTACCAGTTGCTCAATTGGACGTGATACGTGTCCTCCGCGCATTAACGGAATAGCACAGAATGAGCAGGTACGGTTACATCCTTCTGATATTTTCAGATAAGCATAGTGGGTCGGCGTCGCCAACAGACGCTCACCGATCAGCTCTGCCTTGTAGTCAGCATCAAATTTCTTCAGGATCAGTGGCAGTTCCATGGTACCAAACCACGCATCTACGCCAGGTATTTCCGCCTCCAGATCTCCGCGATAACGCTCGCTGAGACAACCGGTTACGTATACTTTTTCCAGACGACCACGATTCTTTAATTCGATCTGCTCCAGGATGGTATTGATAGATTCTTCTTTGGCCTTGTCAATAAAGCCGCAGGTATTCACCACGACAATATTGTGATCTTTCTTAGCGCTTTCATGCACTACGTCGATTTCATTAGCCAGTAGCTGCCCGCTGAGCACCTCAGAATCTACCATGTTCTTTGAACAGCCGAGCGTAATAATATTAACCTTATCTTTCTTTAAAGTTTTTGTCTTCAAGCGCGAATATTTTAATCTGGCAAACAAGCCTGAGACTTGTCCGCTCACCGCCACGAAGACATCCAGACACGAATTGAAGAGAACAGCGAGACTTACTGTTATGTGACTATGAGCCTAAGTGGGGGTTATTTAACTAAAGAATTGCAAAGGTAAGATTTTATTGCGAATTGTCAATTACCAATTACGAATTGTATGTTAAAACAATATTTTGACAAGCCGCAATATATGATCAAATCAATATAACATCCTCTTTTTCAGCCACCATCAGCTGACTTCTTCCAATAGCCTTTCAGCTCTTCTCCTGGCGATCTTCCTTTTATAATGGTACCACCATTCAGGCGCCAGGCGGATCAGCAGGTTATTCATACCGCGCAGTCCTACAATATGATACAGCCCATTGAGCTTTCCCAGCAGGGTCTCATCGAGTGCCCGCAAACTCATAGCAAAACCACTGTCTATATATTCCATATGATGCCAGTAGCCGCCTGGCATAAAGAGCATATCTCCGTGTTCAAGAATGGTGGTGAGTCCCCTCGCCTTTTCCAGTGCCGGAAACTGTTTTGTGTCCAGGTGCTCATGCCAGTTCAGGAAACTGGCGGCACTTTCTACCGTAAAGGGCATCCGATAGATATAGGGCGCCTGGTTGTTTTCCAGCAGCAATACCCTTTTCCGGCCAACGAACTGTGTATGAAAGATATGAGAGAGATCAATATCATAATGCATGTGTGCCACTGACCCGGCCCCTCCGACGAATAACATCGGGTATTTCTTCAGGAAGCCTGACGCCAGCTGATCCGGCCAGGTGAAATCATTGACTATTTCGGGTGCATGCTGGAAAATGTTAAACAGGAAGATACGGAGCTGTACCGGCCCTTTCTTGACCATATCCAGGTACTCCCCGAACGTTATATAGGCATCTGCCCCATTCACCAGGGTTTTAGCCCCTGCCCTCTCATTGTTGTACAATCCTACTGTTTGGTGCCCTACTATCGATTTGAAGTAATCCCAGGTCCATTTCTGATAGGCCGGCCAGTTTCTACTGAGCCCCGTGATCACTACTGGTTTCCGTGGTTCATAATACTGTTTTCGGAATACTTCAGCTGAAATACTCTCTACGCGATCTATGGAGGTTAAATGCATAAAGAAGATACATTAATGAGTACGTGAAACAATAGATACGCCCCGACCTTGCACCGGAGGTGGTAAGTTAACTTAGTTCAGATCAATCAATGCAGTCAACCAAACACCGCAATAATAATGCCGCTGCCAACCGGAGATCAGCTGCGGGAAACATAGCCATAAAAAAAGAGGCCTCAGGGGGCCTCTTTCAATATCTGTAAATACCGGCGTGTCTTATTAGTCTTTAATACTGAACAGTGAATCTACAAACTCCTCTTTACTAAACACCTGGAGATCTTCCATTTTTTCACCGATACCGATATATTTCACCGGGATCTTAAACTGATTGGCGATCGCCAGTACAACACCCCCTTTGGCGGTTCCATCCAGTTTGGTAATGGCGAGCGCAGTTACTTCTGTTGCCGCCGTGAAATGACGGGCCTGTTCGAGTGCGTTCTGTCCGGTTGAACCATCCAGTACCAGCAATACTTCATGTGGCGCATCAGGGATCACTTTTTTCATTACACGTTTGATCTTGCTCAGTTCCTCCATAAGATGGGCCTTGTTGTGCAAACGGCCTGCTGTATCAATGATAATAACGTCCACCTCTTTAGAAGCGCCGCTCTGTACGGTATCAAAGGCAACGGCTCCCGGATCGGACCCCATTTGCTGCTTGACGATCGGTACACCTACGCGGTCACTCCAGATGGTGAGCTGATCTACCGCAGCGGCCCTGAAGGTATCAGCAGCACCGAGCAATACGCTCTTACCGGCTTTCTTAAAGTTATACGCCAGTTTACCGATAGTCGTCGTTTTCCCAACACCATTTACACCAACTACCATGATCACATAAGGCTTCTTGCCTGCCGGAATATCAAAATCGCGGAATCCGCTGTCCGGCGCATCTACCAGCAAACCTGCAATTTCTTCCTGCAGGATCCTGTTTAACTCGCTGGTGCCGAGATATTTATCTTTCGATACGCGCTTTTCTATTCTGTCAATGATCTGCACGGTCGTATCCACACCAACGTCCGCAGATACCAGCGCTTCTTCCAGGTTGTCCAGTACTTCTGTATCAACGGTGGCTTTACCTGCGATGGCACGACCTATTTTGGTGAGAAAACTATCTTTTGTCTTCTGTAATCCCTGGTCCAGGCTTTCTTTCTTCTCCCTTGAAAATAGCTTATTGAAAAAACTCATGGTTATTCTTTTGCGACCGACGCACCGGCATCAAGATATTATATTGACGGTAGTCGATTGTTAAGGCGTTAAGTTACAGAAAATACTCCATAATAGATGAGTATTGACTATTGGGGTGTAACAGTGAAGAGACAGTCTATCCTGCAGGATATAACTATTCATATCTTAACTCAACACAAAAAGCTGTCCGCCAGCGGCGGACAGCTTTTATAGTATAATTGGTAAAGCCGAATTACTTCTGGTTAATGTGCTCCACAACTTTATCCTTGTGCACGATAGCCTCTTTGAAAGAGTATGCACCGGTTTTAGGAGAACGAACAGCTTTAATAACTTTAGTCCAAACTTTGGATTCAGCTGCTGCCTTCGCGTCTTTTACTTTCGAGTTCTTAGATGCTGCTTTTGCCATAATATTTTTAAATTAAAAGTTAAAGTGAATCGTCAGAAGTTACCTGTTAATTGCTAATCGCGACCGAATGCATCAACATGCTACCGATTAACGCTCAACATTAACGCTCAACATTAACGATCAATTATTACTTAATTTCTTTGTGTACAGTTACCTTTCTCAGGATTGGATTGTACTTTTTCAGCTCCAGACGCTCTGGAGTGTTCTTCTTATTTTTGGTGCTGATATAACGGGAAGTACCAGGCTGACCACTGGTCTTATGCTCTGTACATTCCAATATCACTTGCACCCTGTTACCTTTCTTTGCCATTTTGTATACAATTAAAGTTGAATGCTAACAATTAGATATTTTCTCCAGCTGCACGCAAGTCCTTAACTACTGCATACAAACCATTCTTGTTGATGGTTCTTAAACCATCAGCAGATACTTTCAAAGAAATCCAGCGATCCTCTTCCGCCAGGAAAAAACGCTTTTTCTGCAGGTTAGGCAGAAATCTTCTCTTTGTCTTAATATTAGAGAAGGAAACATGGTGACCCGTAATCGGCTTCTTTCCTGTCACCTGACATACTCTTGCCATGATAGAAAAATTTTGGATTGCAAAAGTCGCTAAATTTTATCGCTTTTGCAAATTATTAATGTGCGATTTTATTAACAATTACGAATTGTGTAAATGTAAAGTACAATTCACGCCTCGTAAAATATTGAATATCAAAGAAATCCATTGACAGATTTGCTCGAATATCAAGATATCCACATTTTGAAAATAACACAAAATCAGCGATCTATTTTTACAACAGGGCCGTTTTATGCTTCTACTTTGCTGCCTTACAGCAGTACAATCAGACTTCTCAGCACAGCGCCCAATCTCACACTTTCCAGCACACGCTGCTGCGAAGTACCATGTTTCAGTAACGCTTCTTCATGCGAAGTTACGCACATTTCACAACCATTCAGTGCAGAAACCACCAGACTTACCAGCTCGAAGAACTCTTTGCCCAGCACCGGATTTGCCATGATGCTCATACGGATACCGGCAGGAGTAACTGTATAGTATTCTTTATTAACGAAATGACGGAAACGATAATACACGTTGTTTGCATTCATCAGGGAAGTACAGCTGTAGACTTCAGCAATCTCCTTATCTGTAGCTCCTTCCTGTGTAGCCTGCTTCTCAAAAGCAGCCTGCAGGGCAACATGTTTTTCATTGGCAGCTACAGACAGACCCAGCAGGAATGCTTCCTTTTTAGTCAGTGTAGACGCTGCTAATGAATTGGTAACGTTTATCTTAAGATCTTTCAGATAACGGGCATCTGTGTTAGCCAGACTGCGTAAGCGATCGGAAAGATGCTCACTGCTCAGCCCTACTGCTTCCAGTAACTGTACAGCCGTATCTGTATTTGAAGTTGCGAACATAATAATTATTTTTCAAATATCGGTAGAAAATAAAAAGTCCATAGCCGGACTGTCCTCCCAAAACAGGACGCTGACTATGGACCTTCAATAAAATTAAGCGTTCAGGGTAGCCTGACCTTTTTCCCAGTTACATGGGCACAGCTCATCTGTCTGCAGCGCATCCAGTACACGCAGTACTTCTTTCACGCTACGACCTACGTTCAGGTCATACAGTGATACCCAACGTACAATACCCTGCGGATCAACGATGAATGTAGCACGGTAAGCTACTTTCTCATTAGCTTCCAGGATACCCAGCTCTTCAGCCAGTGATTTGGAAGTATCGGCCAGCATTGGGAACTGCAGACCACGCAGATCTTCGTGATCTCTTCTCCATGCAGCATGTACAAACTCGGAATCAGTAGAAGCACCAATTAAGATAGCATCACGATCAACGAAATCCTGGTAATGTTTGTTGAATTCAGCAATCTCCGTAGGACAAACAAAAGTGAAATCTTTTGGCCACCAGAACATCACTAACCATTTACCGGAATTTTTCAGTTCCTCAGAGCTCAGTTCGTAGAACTCTTTACCTTTCTCGATAGATACTACTGCCGTCTTCTTGAACTCAGGAAACTGTGCTCCTAAAGATAATGTTACATTCTTCATTGTGCGTATATGATTTGTTATTTACGTTATATTGCTTTTATATATTCCCAGTGAGAGCACCACTATTACATTCACATAGATTCTATATGTCCTGTATGGTTATCCGGGTGCAAAATTGCGGGTATGTTCATTATTAATCAAATAGATTTTCAACTACCCCTTCATTGAAATTCTCTATATGCCCCCAAAAACTGCTCTCCTGCTGGTATTCCACTATTTTTTCTTTAAAAATAAGTGTCCTTAATACTTTTTTAACATAAAGTGAAGGCAAACGGAACAATTTGGCACGTTATTTAGTTATATATAGTACCCAAATTTCAATAATAAAATAAAACGACAGGCTATGAAACTTAAAAACGTACTCTTAGTGATCTTTACGATTGGTATTGCGCTCATTCCGTTAATTAAAAACGGTTTAGGTAAACATGATGAATTTGATGCAACCCAAGATCTATTCATTTAATGGTTAATGCGCAAATAGTGCCGTATCCAGTAACCAAGTGCTTTCCTAACAGAAAGCAGGCACTGTTATG
The DNA here is from genome assembly GCF_010093065.1 of Chitinophaga agri. NCBI lineage: Bacteria > Pseudomonadati > Bacteroidota > Chitinophagia > Chitinophagales > Chitinophagaceae > Chitinophaga > Chitinophaga agri. The sequence goes on from NZ_CP048113.1 coordinate 1,992,999, forward strand.
CCGGTCAATTTATCGTAGAATGGGAAATCTATCCCATTTGCTGATTGATTATCAATGTTATTCTCTGCCAATTCACTAATATTTCATTAGTTGCCGTTGCGGGGATAACACCCGCATGACACTCAGGTATACGCTTCCACCTCAGGCAGGTGGATGTCAACAAAAAAGGAATTACGAATTATAATTAATTGGTAATTCCTATTTTGTTGCCCGCTCGTGAACAAGACTGTCATAATGACCATCATAAATCTACCGGATATCGTAAAACGACTACCGACAACCATCATAAAAAAGGCTTTCGCTACACTGCGAAAGCCTTTTTGCTATAATAGTATTTTACCTCAAAATTCCAGGTAGATTCCACATTTCATTGACACAGATGTTGTTAAACATCCACAGCGTCAGGTTACATTGTTAATCAGATCGCCGAAGCTCCTGATACCCAGCATCTTCACCGATTTGAATCCTTCCGCATAAGGTACACCTACCATCTTGCCAAAAGTGGCGTCTCTCGCTATCACACTTTCGAAAAATGCCGGAGAAGAAATATAGGTCTTCGGCTCATTATCCGCGGCTGGTGCGAGGAACTGGGTCTTATAAGCCCTTATTGCCTCTTTTTTACGTTCTATCACAGGTGTCACATCTACTACGAAATCAGGCGTCTCGTAACGGTCCTGCAGGAAATTAAAGACCTGTTTAGGCCTCCAGGGGGCCTGCAACGTACCCTTCTCATCCACGGTTTCAATTCGTCTCAGACCTGCCAGAAAACAGCTGTCTGCTATCAGACGGGCGGCCCTTCCGTGGTCAGGATGTCTGTCCTCAAATGCATTCGCCAGTACAATCTCCGGCTGATATTTACGGATCGCTGCGATCAGCTTCATCTGCTCCTCCGTATCATTACGGAAGAACCCGTCTTTCAGTCCCAGGTTATCTCTTACAGATAATCCCATTACCACAGCTGCGTCCGCAGCTTCCGCCGCCCTTATTTCAGGGGTACCACGCGTGCCGAGCTCTCCTTTTGTCAGGTCCAGTACGCCTACTTTCATCCCCTGTGCTGCATGTACCATCAGGGTACCTGCACAAGCCAGCTCCACATCATCAGGATGCGCAGCAATAGCCAGTATATCTACTTTCATCAGATATGTCCTTTCTTTTGGTGGAGTGCAAAGATAGTGCTTAGTTCGTCTTGGTGCGGATCATCACCATAGGGATATTCGTGTTACTACAGCCAACTCCCGTCGGCTTACCGTTTAACTCGCCGTTAAACATCACGTTAATACTGTCAATATCTTTCCTGAGCAGGGCTGCTAGCATCTGTTCCTTGCTGGTATTGATGAGTGACCCATCGAGCAGATACTGAAAAGAGCTATCATTGCCGGCCTTCTCCAACTGCTTTTTATATTCAGGTGATATTTCTGCGAACATCCGGGTATAGCGTTTCCGGGCAAAATCCACTGTCTCAATGAAGATGACACCGTTCTCCCCCTCCGGACCATATTTTTCCTTCAGCTTCTTGCCTTTTACAATATCTATCAGGGCTATCTTGCTGGGATCCAGTCCCTCCATTCCCTTTTTACTCAGTATACTGTCAACGAAAATAAGGGCGTTCTGCGGTACGCCAGGTACCGAACTCAGGTCTTGTGACATAGCTGCAGTTCCGCATATAAGCAGACATGCGATTATCAGAAATCTTAAATGCATACATGAATGTACGGCAGATTTGCCAGAAAGGCGGGGGACCTATGTAGAAGGGATTGTTAAAATGAGAAATGGTCAGCCATAATGATCAATTGACCAGAAGGGTTAATAGTTATACGCACGTGAACCTCTGTACATCTCGATCTCCTGCACGATGACCTCAATGTCTTTATCCTCCTGGAGATCATATTCACTCTTCAGGTTACCGCCGAAGAAAAAGGCAACTGTTTGCCACATACGGGCAGAGAACCCGCCTTTGAGCTCTTTGATGATCTCATAACAGTTCTCCCCTGTCTCACGACTGATCAGCTTCATGAGCACCTTGCCCTGATAAACAGACAGGTTTTCGAGCTTGTTGCCAAACTCAGCCTTCATCTTCTTCTCTATTTCTGCAAGGTATTTCTTCTTCTCCTTTTTATCATGCAGTGTCGCCAGGTGGGCATTCACATCTTTCAATATCCGGGAGGCTGATTTAGCGTAAGGATAGGTGACATATACCGCATTGCGCAAGCGCGTCCAGGCTTCCCGCTGTTTACGGAACTTCCTGGGTAGCTTTTCTACGACTTCGAAAATCTGTAAGGTGATGTAAGGAATGGTGTCAGAACCGACTACAATCGCACTCACTGCTATATTATCTGCCCCATGACGTTCCTGGGCATTTACCCTAAGGCCCGCAAAGCATGTAAAGCCGGCAAACAGGATGATGAAAGCGGTGAGACGACGCATAAACTCCTAATGTAATCTTAAAATTATACTAAAGATATGCTAAATAAATGATAGCTCACGTGAGCTGTAAAGCGAATAAATAAGATTATTAAAATATTAACGTATGCCAGTTGGCCGCCGGGGAAAAGCGTATTCATAGAAAAGCCTCTTCTGTAAATTAATTGAAATTAAACTTTAAGTAAACGATAGTATGGATTAATAATCAGCCAATTATGTAAATTAAGGAAGGAATGTATAGTAGGATCGTAGCACGTAGATAGCTGATATTCCCTACTACTATATTACGCAAAATATTTATCATCACCTATTATTAGTTGAAATTAAATTCTAACTAACCCGTGGTTAAGCCGGTTTTTTCATAGTGTCATGTCAATCAGTCGCTTTATCGGCTATCCAGCTGCTCAGGGTCAACACCTGCCCTCTCCTTCGACTAGCAGCTGTACGAATGAAGAAAAATCTACTGTAAACTGGTTTTCAATTCGTTACCTTATAATATTTGAATATTTATAGCCATTTTTCTATTCACCTCTACACACCTGCTACAACAGAAAACAAACTTTCATATCCTTCTGATTATCAAATATATAATACACTTTACTCAGTATTAAAATGGAACAGAATAGCCGCTGATTAACACTTAGTTGCATCCTAAGGCTGCAATCAACATCATTACGGTTTACCTGTAGTTCACACAACGTATCCTATCCACCTGCCATGCATTTTTCAACCTCCAAAACTGCAACTGTTATTCATACCAGCAGGGCACCAACAGGTCACTTCAAGGTCACTTAAAGGGCACTTCAATATCCCCTAGATATTGAAGTGCCCTTTAAGTGACCTTGAAGTGGCCTATAGATGATAACATAGTAAGCCGATCAGGACATGAAAAAAAGGCGGACGTATCACAAACATGTCTGATACGTCCGCCTTTTTAGTAAAAGCGATATTCACCCTACATACAAGATATTACCAAAATAAAATAGGCCTGCTATCACCTGTCGTGATCGCAGACCCTACTTCCCTGGTCTTTAATGTTTGCCGGATATGCTTATCAACTCAACCCTGGTTTTTAGGAAATGTACGTTAGAAGTGGTTGAATTTGTCTGTAAGCAAGATAAGGCTTTCTGTGTTTATCTTTTATCTCACAGGCACCAGCCCCAGCTTATTTTCAGCAAAGGCCTGTATAGCCTTCTCGACGGCAGGCACATCACCGGAGGTAAGATAACAACCGATCACATGTGCATTAGCATTCGGGATGGCTACCGCCTCTTTCAGTTGCGGGGGCGTACCCAGCTGATTATGCATCTCAAGGATAGCTGACACCTTTACGGTCCCGTCCTGATGGGTCGCATCACGGTAATAATAGAGATTAAGTACAGGCTGCCTGATACTATGAAACAGCCCTGGTTCCATCGTTGTCTCCAGCAGACTTTCCAGCTCCACTACTCCTTCCAGCCGGTATTTATTATACCAGTATTTACCTATTTCCGGCGTCTCTGACGGCGATTGCCTGTATTTTCCGTTACAAACCAACTGCGCCAGTTGTAATCCCCAGGGATTATTAGCCAGGAATGCCATATCATCATTGATCGCGATATTCGGAGACATATTGATGATAGCAAATATATCATTGGGGTAGGTAGCTGCCAGTTTCAGCCCCAGCGTACTGCCCGTGGAACATGTTACCAGGATCACCTTTTCACCCAAAGCTTTTCCAATGCTCAGTGCCTCCTTGGCGTCCTGCCACAGACCGGTGGCGGTCATCGTCAGCAGCGGTTCAGCAGTATCCAGGCCATGGGCATCCAGCCGGGACAGGAACAGGTTACAACCATATCTTTCCGCGAAATGACGGTGCACCGGGTCGCCTTCTTCCTGACTGGCAGAAAATCCATGGAGATATACCACGCTGTAAGGCGTCTTACGATGCAGGGAGTCATACCAGACGATCCGGGCTTCATTGTCAGGTTTCAGCTTGTGTCCCTGCTCTTTGTCACGGATATACTGATCCAGTGCGGGGGATTGCTGTGGTACGGTGGGTAATAGTGGATCGTACCGGGGAGTGGCGGGTCTTGGGCCAAGATAATATACGATTATCAGGGCAGCAACGACGATCAGGGATATTCTCAGCCAGCTGCTTTTCATGGGAGTTTGTGTGTTGTTTTATTCCGGGAGGCAGGATTAGCTGGCACCTGCCTCCGGGAATAAAAGCGTTATGACTGAATGGTTTTTGCCTTTGCCTTGTTCGCTTTCACACGTTGCACTATACTCATTACAAACCCAACTACCATCACCAGAATACCTAACCAAAGCACATTGATGTAGGGGAATATAAAGGCTTTCATCACAATATAATCTTTAAATGTATCCGATTCCTTCACCTGCAGCTGAATCTTCTTCTCTGTAGGCAGAATTTTCGAGAACTTAACATACAGTGATAATGGCGATACGGTATCTGCGACTGTCACATCATATTTGCTGTCACGGATCGCATAGATCGGCATCATATTGTACTGTTCGTTATTCTTCGTGAATACTTTCAGACGGGCACCTACTGCCAGGTCATTTGGCTGCGCCACATAATTTCTGTTCTGCGGCTGCGGCTCGATACCTTCCAGGATCATATAACCATTGGCAAAGAACACGGAATCGCCTGGTGCAACGGTATGTGTCGTATACTGAGCCGTATCACTCTTCTCATCCTTAATAGGTACTGCCGTGATATAGGTGAAGATGTCTTTTGTCAGATAATGCCTTGAATCCGGGTTAGGCGTCAGCTGCTGCTGTCCCTTATTACTCAGGAACGCGTCCGGATGCAGGGTGAATTTCTCGGTAATATTACCATTTTCCGGATTGCGGCGCTCATAACGCACCAGGTAATAAGTCTTGGCATCTCCTTCTGCCAGGGAATCTCCCGCGTAAGTCACGTGATAATCGCCCATCTGTACCGGGAAGTTCTTCGGCAGCATGAGGTTCTCTCTTGCATTCTCCTTGCTTTCGCTTCCAAAGAATCCGCCATCCAGCATTCTCATCCTGTCGATAGAGATCACTTCCTTCTTGGCAGAAGACACCAGGATACCCAGCAGGATCATACCAAAACCAACGTGTGCTACAGAAGCACCCGCCGCCCTGATCTTACCTTTCTGGCCGATAATGATATACGCACCGTTGGCTACGATCGCATACACACTGGAGAACAGCATGATGTAAACAGCGACCTGCATACCTGCGCCGTAAGCGTCATAGGTCATATTGCCGAAGATACCTATCAGGCCTGTGATCACCAGACTGATAACAGTCGGCACAGCGATCTTCTTCATAAAGAAGCCTTTCGGTGTACTCTTATATTTCAGATATTGTGAAATGGCGGTCAGCATACCTAATACGATCGCCACCCATATCTGTATCTGATTGAAATGGAAAGCGTTATCTGAAGGAGGTGCAATATCCTGCTTCAGTCCGAACAGCCCTTTCAGGTGCAGTCCGTTGAGTATCTTGTTCCAAACCGGAATAGATGTCGTAAAGGTGATCTGGATAGCAGAGATCATGAGGATCATCGATCCGATGAACAGCCAGAACTCACGGGTGTAGGTACTTTCTTCCCTTGGTGATCTTGGCAGTTCCTTCCATCTCATGAACAACAGTACAAAGGAAGGAATCACGAATACGCCCATGTATACCAGCAACTGTCCGCTCATACCCAGGTCCGTGAAGGAGTGTACGGAAGTATCTCCGAGTACACCACTACGGGTGAGGAAGGTAGAATACAGGATCAGCATAAAGGTGATAAAGAAGAAGAAGAAGGTTATTCTCAGGGAATCACCGGAAGACCTGAAAGCCAGCAGGGTATGTATACCCGCTACCAGCGTGAGCCATGGTACCAGGGAAGCATTCTCCACCGGGTCCCATGCCCAGTAACCACCGAAGGTCAGGGATTCATATGCCCAGGCGGCCCCCATCATAATACCGGTACCCAGGATCATTGCGGAGAACAGTGCCCATGGCAATGCCGGCTTGATCCATTCTTTATATTCTCGGGTCCATACACCAGCCAGTGCATAAGCAAAAGGCAGGATTGTGGAAGCAAACCCGAGGAACAGCACCGGCGGGTGGATCACCATCCAGTAGTTCTGCAGGGATAGGTTCAACCCGTTACCGTCTTTTATGAAATCGAGGTAGTTCGCATTAGCGACCCATGGCAGTCCCTGATTTTCCTCTGCCAGACGTAGCAGCAGGAACGGGTTACTACCCACACGGTATCCTAATATATAGATGCCGATGAGCATACTGCTCAGGAATACCTGCGCCAGTGATACGGTAGCCATGACAGGTGCTTCCCATTTCTTACCGACACGTAACAGGATCAGTCCCAGTACACTGTGCCAGATGGACCATAACAGGAAACTACCCTCCTGGTCAGCCCAGAAGCTGGAGAGCAGGTAGCTTACCGGCAGGTCGCGGGAAGAGTTACGCCAAACGTATTTGTATTCGAAATAGTGATTGTATAATGCATAGTACAGGCTGCCGAAGGTCGCGAAAACCGCGAAGGCCTGTATAATGAAAGCCCAGCGGGCCAGCTTCTTCCAGGATTCCTTTAAAATATCCTCTTTGGACTGTACCGACATGAAAAAGCTGATGGTAGCTACCATTGCCGCGATAAAAGCCAAAACCGCTGAAAAATGTCCAATCTGTCCGGGCAACAGATGCTCCCCTATGTATTTTGTATCCAAACCTGGTATTATTGAAAGCCCGCAGACGAAGCATCTGCGGACTGAAAATGAATAATATTATCTATGAGTGGTAAATGGTAATATATATAATTATATACTACATTTTGCCCATTGCCACCTGATCATCCTTGTATTTAGAAGGACACTTCATCAGTATCTTGCTGCATTTGAACTCTTCACCTGACATTTTACCTGTGAGCACTACGCTCTCAGCTTTCTCGAAGTCGGTTGGTTTTGTACCATAGAATACGACAGGTCTGGTTTCGCCTGTTTTATCAACTACATAAAAGCGGAACAGGTTGGCATCTTTCAATGGATCATACTCCATTGTCTTAGTAGAGTCCAGCTTTCCAATTACCTGAAATTCCTTTCCTTCTTTCTGTCTGGCCGTAGCAAATGTTTCATAAGTACTGAAATCGCCTGCTACAGTTACAATAACCCCTATAGCCACCGCTATCAGTACCAGCAGAACAATGTTAGATTTCTTCATATCGCAAATAATTCAGATTCTTCCTTAATGCATCCTTAATCAAAGTCAAGAGCCATACAACTTTGTTTTACGTCGATATACCCTCTTTGTCGCTAGCAAAATTACAGCAAAATGAACTTCAAGTGTCTTTTTTTACATAAAAGAGAACATGATCTTTATCATATAAATAGTAAAAAGCTGGACAGACCCAACTGTGGAGTGCATCTTATGGTCAAAGCATCATAAATTACTATCTTTGCGCCGGAAAAATCGTTTGTATGAACGGTTGATGCCTACGGGACCGCTTCAGGGCGGGCTCTTTTTATCAAATTACATTATCATGGCGGATTTATCTCAATTTGATCCCAATTCGGTAAGCCTCTTGTCCAACAACATCTTCGGCCTGCCTACAACTGAAGAGGAAGCGAAGCTGGTATTATTACCTGTACCCTGGGAGGTGACAGTTTCCTACACACATGGTACAGCAAGAGGACCTGAGCAGATATTCAAGGCTTCTCTGCAGGTGGACCTGTATGATTCAGATGTAAAAGATGGCTGGAAGAATGGATTTTTCATGCGCGATATCGACAAGCAACTGTTGCTGCGCAGTGATTACCTCCGTAAGGAAGCAGAACTTTACCTCAAATTTCTGACAGAAGGCGGAGATGTGTGTGAAAATGAATTTCTTAAAAAGACCCTGGTAGATGTTAATACCGGTACGGTTGCCATGAATGAGTGGGTGTACCGTCAAACGATGGAACTCCTGAACGCCGGTAAACTGGTTGGTCTTGTAGGGGGCGATCATAGTACGCCACTGGGCTATTTCAGAGCGATCGGCGAGAAAAAGGGAGACTTTGGCATTCTGCAGATAGATGCACATTGCGACCTGCGTAATGGTTATGAAGGGTTTCAATACTCTCATGCTTCCATTATGTATAATGCATTATTAGAGGTGCCGCAACTGACGAAACTCGTACAGATCGGTATCCGCGATTACTGCGAAGAAGAAGTTGATTATATTAATAACAGTAACGGGAAAGTGGTGACCTTCTTTGACAAGGACATCAAAGCCCGTCAGTACGAAGGAGACACCTGGAAGATGATCTGCGATGATATTATAGCGACCCTTCCGCAACAGGTGTATATCAGCTTTGATATTGACGGACTTGATCCGAAGCTGTGTCCGCGTACCGGCACGCCAGTAGCGGGAGGTTTCGAAACGGAACAGCTGTATTATCTGTTCCGTAAGGTGATTGAAAGCGGCCGTAAACTGATTGGCTTTGATCTGAATGAAGTGAGCACTTCTCATGATGAGTGGGATGCGAATGTGGGTGCAAGGGTGCTGTTCAAGCTGTGCAATCTGATGATACTGTCGAATGAATCAGGCGTTAGGGATTAAAAATCAGGAATTGGTTTAGCCTGACAATATGTAACACGTTTCAATATAGCGTTACTGTAACACGATATTGGAAAATGCAAAGTATTGATAGGATATCCAGTCTCTTATAAGCATACATTCCTAATTCCTGATCAATTCCTAATTCCAAACATGGTTGCTGATGAATGATAATATGAAACAATACAAGATAAGGATCCTTCACCCGAATACAGTTACACGCCTTCGCCTGCAACCTGTTATGCATGGCCTGGCAGGCATCCTTTTTTTAATGAATGGAATCGGCGCCTATAATGGTCCGACCCCTAACTGGGGAATGGCGATCTTCTTTATCTTACTGGGTATGGGAAGTCTGGTATTCCCGTTTATAATGAAACGCTTCCGCAATGTACAGGCTGCGAACAGCCTTGCCCGCCTGATCCAGGCATTTGTGAGCCTTACCGGTTCGCTGTACTTTCTGACGCATATGCAGCCACTGATCAGTGGTCTGTTGTTCCTGACGGGCCTGGCCTCTGCCTACATTGGATGGGCGGAGTACAAGATATTCCTGCCTTGTTTTGTAAAGATCGATATGATGGGCGTATTACTGCCAGGCACCTTTTCGGACAAGCTGATTGGCTGGAACCAACTGAATAACGTAATTTTGCGGAATGACCTGCTCACAATAGACTTCAAAAACAATAAAGTATTACAAGTAGAAGTGATTGACGAGGTAGGTGCGGTGACCGCAGAAGAAATGAACGCTTTTTTTAAAAGCAGGATCTGATAACGCACCAGACAATATTACAAATTCAACAAGAAACTATCTGATCATTTGAAACAGTCTCCATACATACTTTACTCTGACGGTAAAGGAAATATATTTGAAGATACGACCATGCTCACAACCGGCCGTAGTGGCTGGGATGCCTACCCGATTGACCCGGAGGAATGGATAGAACTGCCGGAAGGCGGTTCCCTGTACGAGTTGCCTGGTCGTCGTGGCATAGGTCTCAACGCGAAGACCGGAGAAATGGGGCTTTGTGATAAGGGATGGGCAGTAGCGGCCTTCATTCCACCGGCGCATACAGGGTTTTACCTGGCTGCCTACGAAACGATGCCGGATGCACCGACCCTCCCACTGTTCTGCTATACGGCAGTAGGCTGGCTGGATGGTAAATTCTACGTACCTGCTACGCGTATCGAACAGGACATTCGTCAGGAATGTGCCGGATTTGACGACAAGAAAGTGAAGCAGGGTGTAAAACAGCTGCTGGAAGCATATCCGCATAACAGGCTGGTACAGCACCTGGCTGATAACTGCGCATTGACATATCATTGTCCGGCTGCCCGTAACTACTTTATGGGTCGCTGGGAATGCCCGATCCCGTCCTCTCCTGCCTGTAACGCCAACTGTATCGGTTGTATTTCCTTCCAGCCGGAAGAAGAAACGATCGTATCAACACAGGACCGTCTGCGTTTCAAACCAACGGCGGAAGAGATCGTGGAATATACAGTACCTCACCTGGAGACAGCACCATTCCCGATCGTGAGCTTCGGACAGGGTTGCGAGGGTGAACCCCTGCTGATGTGGGAGACCATTCGCGAGTCGATCATTGAGATCCGCAAGCATACCCCGAAAGGAAGTATCAATATCAACACAAACGGTAGTAAGCCGGACGCAGTGAGAGAACTGTGTAAAGCAGGTCTGAACAGTATCCGCGTAAGTACCAACTCCGTACAGGAAAAGTACTATACACCGTACTACCGTCCTAATAACTACGTATTCGAAGATATCATTGAAAGTCTGAAAGTAGTACGGGATTTCGGCGGATGGACATCCATTAACTACTTCACATTCCCGGGTATGACCGATAGCGTGGATGAGTATGAAGCACTGCGTAAACTGATCAGGGATACCGATCTGAAGATGATCCAGTGGAGAAACTTCAATATTGATCCTGACTGGTACCTGGGTCGTCTGGGTATTACAGATCCGGGTGAATGTATGGGTATCAAACAGCTGCAGGACCTGATCCAGGAGGAGTTCCCTCACCTGAAATATGGTTACTTTAATCCGCCGATCGAACGGATCAAAGGTGATTATGAGAAAGACTTCGCACACTACTAAGCATCACTGTTAGTCATTATAAAAGGAAGGCGTTCATGTATCATGGATGCCTTCCTTTTATTATTATCAGCCCTGACGACTAACTTTTCACCAGTACTTCTACTTCCTTTTTATCAGCTACTTTCTTATACAACATATAAAAGCCCAATCCGGGAAGCGCACATAATGCGCCGGCACAATACCACCAGGCAGCAAAGCCAAAATGCCCTACCATGTAGGAGCCCAGGGTCGGCGCCAGGATACTGGAGATGGAGAAGGACATCGTATACAGCCCTGCGTATTGTCCGCGGTTATACTCACTGCTTCTTGTTACAAAGAACGAGTTCATAAAAGGAATACTCAGCATTTCCCCTATCGTGAAAAACAGGATAAAGAACAGACCAGTAGCGGCCACCGGAGGCAGCAGGTTGAAGCTCAGATATCCTATGCCGGCCAGTACCACACCACGTGTGATGAACAGCAGACTATGCATCTTACCTTCTATTTTATAGACCAGTACCATTTCGATAAATGCGACGAGTAATCCGTTCAGTCCCATGAGCATGCCGATATGGGCTTCTTCCATGTGTACGACCGATTTCAGGTACAAAGGTACCATAGTGGACAATTGCAGGAAGCCGGTAGTGAATACTACGATCAGCAGGACAAAGGTCAGGTAGATGCCGTCTTTGTACACGCTGGAATTATCTTTCACAGTCACTGCCTCCACTTCTTTTGTCTCTTTTGGAACAGCCTTTACCGGTGGCAGCAGTATGCGCATAAGCAGCACAGCGGCGATACAGGTCAGGCCATCCACCCAGAACAACAGGTGATAACTATAGCCGGCCAGTATGCCTCCCAGTGCCGGTCCGATAGACCACCCCAGGTTAGAAGCCAGTCTGTTAAGGGAGTAGGAACGGGTGCGGTTGGCAACGGAGCTATAAAAAGCAGTAGCTGCGACGTTTGCAGGCCGGAAGGCATCGCCTACACAGCTCAGGACAAAGATACAAACGCAGAACTGCGGCAGGGTGCGCATTTGTCCAAGTACCAGAAAAATGAGGCCCTGTAGTAACAGGCTCCAGAACTGTACGGGGTAAAAGCCGATCCTATCTGAAAGACGGCCACCAATGAACGATCCGCAGATCGCGCCCGTGCCGAAACAGGCCATGACGATACCTGCTTCAGGAACGGAGAAATGGAGTTGCTGGGTAAGGTATACCGTCATAAAAGGTATAACCATTGCGCCACTGCGATTGATTAACAAAACCACGGCTAACAACCAGGTAGAAGATGATAGGCCAGCATAGGCCTTTTTGTACAAAGAGAAAATTGGTGACATCCCTGAAGCTCTAAAGATGGTACAAAATTAGGTGATTAAAGTTGATGCAGGCAATAATAATTGTACATGAAAAACAGTTAGATAGTAAGCAGGCGGGTTACAACGGCCGACAACTGGGATAACTGACTTTCAGCGGGTTAGCAGCACGCTGCTGAGCGAGGGTAAGAAGAAAGCAGCCGGAAGGCCCGGAGGCTGTATACACTTTAAAAAATATCCTTACTTTTGGGTATGCCGAAAAAAGAAGACAATACAGAAAAGAATTTAAAAGCAGCCGGCGCCACAATTGCCGTACACGCATTAGTGTTAGTAGTGCTGCTACTGGCAGGATTCTCAGCACCTCCCCCGTTACCAGACCAGGACCTTGGTATGGAAGTAAATCTGGGTACTTCGGATGAGGGCATGGGTGATGAGCAGCCACTGAATCCGAATCCGCCGAGCAGCGGAGAGGCCAGTGCGTCCACACCTCAGAACGAGCCAGTACCTTCGGCTGACAATGCAACACAGGAAGACATTGCCACACAGGACGATGAGGAAGCACCGGAGATCACCAAACCGGAAAAACCGGTAGAGAAACCAAAGGAGACAAAGAACCTGGAATCTCAGCCAACTAAAACACCTCCTAAAAAGCATTCTGATAATCCACCTGCACCTGTACCTCCGGCACCGAAGCCAAAGGCCGTATATGCGGGGGGAAGTTCAAATAGTTCCAATAGCGGCAATAACGCACAGAGCAGTAATAACGCTACCGGTGAAGGCAATACCGGCAAACCAGGCGACCGTGGCCAGATCAATGGTAATCCGGACGGCGGCGGTTACACAGGTGGTGGTTTAGGAGGAGGACGTTCCGACTTCCGTCTTAATGGCCGTACGCTGCTGAGCAAACCATCACTGACCTACGAAGGTGATGAGTCTGGCTATATCGCCGTAAGTATCAAGGTGGACAGGCAGGGGAATGTCATAGCGGCCTCGCACTCCCTGAAAGGATCAACGCTGAATAACCCACGCCTGATCGACATCGCTAAACGTGCTGCCTCTCAGTTGAAATACAATGTGAATGCTGATGCACCTGAAGTACAGTTCGCACTTATAAGATTTTATTTTAAAGTACAATAATATATTTGAATATATTTGCATGGGAAAAGATCGCTGATCTTTTCCCATTTTCTTTTGTAGGGACCGCCAATAAACGGCCAGATATTTGCGTTATTGGTGAGAAACCGAACTGCCAACTAATTACTGCATATGCCATTTAGAGTAAAGCTGTTAAGACATCTACGACTGTTATTTATTGCCACTTCTTTTACTTTAGGAGCTTACGAAGCGCAGGCTCAGTTTACCCTTGGAGGGTATTCCAACAGCCATTATGCGGGGATCCATGGAGTGCCTAACAACCCTGCCAGTGCTGCCGGCACCCATTATAAATGGGACGTTAATATAGCAGGTATACAGGGTGGTGCAGGTAATACCTATATTCGTTTCCCGCGCTCTATTCTGCTACATCCACCGGATTCACTGCAGGCACTGAAACAAAACCGTGATTATTTCCTGGATACTGCCGCAGCCTCTACCAAAAAGCAACTGGCCTGGGGCAATGTGGATGTCATGATGCCTTCTGTACTTTATTCAATTGATGAATTAAGTGCAGTAGCCTTTACCTGGCGCGTGCGCTCTATGGCAAACGGCGGTAATATTACGACAGATGTTGCCAACTTCTTTGCACAGGACTTCCCGAACCCGGCTTTTGCCAACAAAAGGTACGATATGCCCTGGGCGAATGGTAGTTTCCACTGGTGGAATGAATTTGGTTTCAGCTATGCACGTGTGTTGAAAGATGATGGTAATACCGTCTTTAAAGCCGGTGCAACATTGAAACTCTTATCTGGTGTGGCTGCTGGTTATGCGCAGGTAGATAACGCTACGTTTGTTATGCATTCAAGAACGAATGGCGAGATCAATGATGGTACACTCAAAGTTGGGTACAGTGATGGGCTGGCTAACTGGCAGAATCCGGCACTGAGCAACTATAAACTGTTTGGTAATATGGGCGTGGGTATGGACGTGGGTATTACATACGAATGGCGTGCAACGGTAGACGGTCTGACCGGATATGATGATAGTCAATGGAACACTGAAGCAGACGATTACAGGCTGCGTTTAGGCGTATCGATCACTGACCTTGGTAGCATTACCTATAAGAAAAATCCTGGCAGCAGAGACCTCGACCTGCGTACGGAAAATGTGAACACCAGTGACCTAAGAGTACGCAAAGGGGAAAGCTGGCAGCAATATTATACCCGTATCAGCACCTACTTTACAGCGCTTCCTTCTGAAGATAAGTTCCGTATGAACACGCCTGCTGCGTTGAACATTACGGCAGACTATAACATTGATGGACGTTTCTTCATCAACGCTGGCGGACGTATGGCACTGAACGCCGGTAAATTTGATCCGAGCAAGACCTACATGATCTCCTACTTCCAGGTAACACCGCGTTACGATGCCCGTTACATTGGTGGTTATCTGCCATTAACCGTTAACCGCAGCGGACAGGTAGATGCAGGTGTAGGGCTGCGTCTGGGCCCCCTGGTGATCGGTTCTTCTACCATGTTGTCTAATCTGTTTCAAAAGAACAAGAACCGCCTCGACGGTTTCATAGCGCTGCGTATCATTCCTATCAAACGTGGCGAAGGTAAGGTAGGTTGCCCGGGCACTAATTTCTAATGATTTTTACTACCAATATTTATACGAGTTAATTTACATTTGGGGTCCGGAACAAACATTGTGTTTGTTCCGGCATACCAAATGTATATGAACTACCAGGAAACGGTTGACTACCTCTATCAACAGCTACCCATGTTCACCCGGGTAGGTGCGAGTGCCTTAAAAGCGGACCTCCATAACACGCTCGAGCTTTGCAAACAGCTGGGCGATCCTCAACACAA
This sequence comes from Chitinophaga agri, assembly GCF_010093065.1. Taxonomy (NCBI): domain Bacteria; kingdom Pseudomonadati; phylum Bacteroidota; class Chitinophagia; order Chitinophagales; family Chitinophagaceae; genus Chitinophaga; species Chitinophaga agri. The sequence continues at coordinate 2,008,385 of NZ_CP048113.1, forward strand.
ATTCAAATCCATACACGTCGCCGGCACTAACGGAAAAGGTTCTACCAGTCATATGCTGGCGGCCATCTTCCAGCAGGCTGGTTATAAGACAGGGTTGTATACCTCCCCTCACCTGCTTGATTTCCGCGAGCGTATCCGGATCAACGGAGAAATGATGTCTAAAGAGTTTGTCGTGGAATTTGTCAAACAGATACAACCCACTATCGAACAGCTGGCACCTTCCTTCTTTGAACTGACCGTAGCGATGGCGTTCGAATACTTCGCGCTTGAGCAGGTAGATATTGCGATCATTGAAGTGGGCCTGGGCGGCAGACTGGATTCTACCAATGTTATCACGCCGGAGCTTTCTGTCATTACCAATATCAGCTATGATCATATGCATATCCTGGGTAATACGCTACCTGAAATTGCCGGGGAAAAAGCAGGGATCATAAAAGCGAATGTGCCGGTAGTGATCTCTGAGACTCAACCGGAGATCCAGTCTGTATTTATTGATAAAGCGGCCTTCCTGGGCGCGCCTATCCATTTTGCAGACCGGGAATGGCTGTTACAGGAATCGGAGTTCTCACAGGGGCATCTGAGCCTGGGCGTCCAGCATACGCATAGCGGCGACATGAAGCGTTTCCATACTGATCTTACTGGCCAGTACCAGATGAAGAACATTATGGGCGTGTTATCGGCGGTGAAGGTATTGCAACAGGCAGGATGGGAATTACCGGAGCAGACGGTCTTCACTGCATTGGCACACGTGAAGAAACTGACGGGGCTAAGGGGTCGTTGGGAGATCATTTCGCATGATCCATTGACCATCTTTGATGTGGGGCATAATGAAGCTGGCGTCACAGAGATCGTGCAGCAGCTGAAGCATATGGTATATCGTCATCTGCATATTGTGACAGGATTTGTAAAGGATAAAGAAGTCCGCAAGGTACTTCCATTGTTTCCTGCAGCTGCGACTTATTATTTCTGTAAGGCACAGCTGCCAAGGGCGATGGATCAGCAGGAATTAGCGGAGATGGCGCATGAGAGTGGATTGAGAGGGCATGCGTATGAGAGTGTGCAGCAGGCATTCCAGGCGGCGAAGCAGCAGGCGCATAAAGATGATCTGGTGTTGGTATGTGGAAGCTTCTTCGTAGTGGCGGAGGTGATGTAACGTTTACAAAAAAAGGAACCGGGTAGATCAAATACATGACATACCCGGTTCCGATCATTAATAGCTTACACTAAGCCTTTTGTATCTTCAGCTCCTTCAAACGAAGCAACGCATAGAACAGACAGCTCACATGCAGACTTTGTAAGATCTGATTCTCCAGCAGCAGCTTTTCTACATCCTCAAGCTCCATTAATACCAGTTCGATCTCTTCATTCTCGTCAAGATCCTGCTCCTGCACCTTCTTTCCGCCGGTAGCCAGGAACATGTGGGTAAGGTTATTGCTGGAAGCCGGGTTAGGCGCTACTGCACCCAGTGAAATAATCTTTTCGAAGTCATACCCTGTTTCTTCCAGCAGTTCACGGCGCATAGCAAATTCAGGAGATGGATCTGTATCATCCATTGTGCCACCAGGTATTTCCAGTACGGTTTTACCGATACCCTGTCTGAACTGACGTACCATGATAATACGGCCGTCATCCGTGACAGCAACACAATTCACCCAATCATTGTATTCAAGCACATAATAGGGTTCCACTATTTTGCCCTGCGGCGTTTCACATTTGTCACGGCGGGCAGTCAGCCAGTTGTCTTTAAAAAGGTATTCCGAAGTTAACGTCTTCCAGTCTAATGATGCCATTGTGGTTGTTCTTTTGTGATTAATGCCAGTTGTTACGTTCTTTCAGTTTCTCTACGTGTGCAAGATGATGTTTACCATGCCATGAGTAGGTGGCAGCCAGTGTCTTTAGGGCAATGGTCTTACCACTTTCCGGATGCACGAATGTGCGGTTCCATTGTTCTTCCGTCAGGTTCTCCATAAGGTTGACCCAGCGGGTATGTAAAGCGTGTAATAACGTCAGGGAAACATTTACAGGCGTCTTCGCTACATCAGGCAATTCGGCCCAGGCAGCTTCGTCATATGCCTTGATGGTTGGATTATCTTCTGTCAATGCCCATTTAAAACGGGTCAGTGCCTGCGTATGACTATCTACCAGGTGATGTACCACCTGGGCGACGGTCCAGCCTTCAGGCCGGTAAGGAGTGGCCAGCTGGGCCGCATCAAGCGTCTGCACTACGATCTCTATCAGTGAAGGTAAATACCGGATATCGGTAATAAAACCTTTCAATGCCTGCTTACTGATGTCAGCAGGTGCTTCAAATCGTCCTATCGGATATTTCAGTTGCTCCAGGTCCATGGATGTTCAGTTATGTGAGAATGATGAGGAATCTAATTAGTCTTCCCTGAGTCCCTTTCCTGTCATGTGGATGAACACATCTTCCAGGTTGGCCTTCTTCACTTCTTTTTTACGCTCGAAACCACCTGCCACGAGCTGGTCGATGAGGGTATCAGGCGATTCCAGTGCAATGATCTTACCACTGTCTACTATTGCGCAGCGATCACAGAGAAACTCCGCTTCGTCCATGTAGTGTGTGGTGATCACGACAGTAGTACCCTGAGAGCGTACTTCCTGGATCAGGTCCCAGAGGTTACGTCTGGCCTGTGGGTCTAATCCGGTGGTCGGCTCATCAAGAAATATGATCTTAGGCTTATTGATCAGCGTTGTAGCAATGGAAAAACGCTGTTTTTGTCCGCCGGAAAGTTCTTTGTATTTGGCTTTGGCTTTATCCTCCAGATTGAAGGAGGCCAGTAATTCCCTGGGGTCTACCTGTTGGTTATACAAACCACAAAAAAGATCGATCAGTTCGGTGAGGTTCAGTCCCGGATAATAGCCGGAGCTTTGTAATTGTACACCTATCAGTTTCTTGATGGATTCCGGGTCTTTATCCAGGTCATATCCATCCACGATCACCTTACCGGAGGTCTTTTCCCTTAACGTCTCAATGATCTCTAAGGTGGTAGATTTACCGGCACCATTGGGGCCTAATAATCCGAATATCTCGTTCTCATACACATCGAAACTGATACCTTTAACTGCTGTAAAATCACCGTATTTTTTGACAAGGTCCTTTACTTCAATAATCTTCCTCTTTTCCATAGGACACTAAGATAGATAATTAGGAATTAGGATGCAGGAATTAAGAATTGGTCCGCAGAATGTTTTTTTTATCAGACAGATAAGCGCGAGACTTTCAGCCAACAAAAAAGGCGCCTCAGTTGTTGAAGCGCCTTAATATTTTACTTATAATCAGGCAATTAGAAGCAACAACTCCTAATTCTCCCTATTTCTTTACAAAGAACTGCGTGAAATAAATGATCCGTCCTTTCTCAGCCGTACCAATACCAATCATATTATAGTCTCCCAGCATATTCTTTCTATGACCAGGGCTTTTAATCCAGCCATCTACTACACCTTTTGCGTCCAGGTTACCATAGGCAACGTTTTCTGCTACGCCGGAAACGCCTTTGAATTTCAGTGTTGCCGCGTCACTGCGGATCTCGAACTGATCATGCCCGAAGCCTACTTTACCGCTGGCCATATTATCACTGTGCTTTTGAGCCAGCAGTGAACAGTATGATTCCAGTTTCAGTGGAGGCAGGCCTTTACTCGCTCTGAACTCATTGGTATAATAGAGGATGTCTTTAATCAGTTTGGCATTGCCGGCACCTGTCGGTTCTTCGCTAACAGGAGCAGGACCTTCTTTCACGGCAGTATTGCTTTTAGAAGGCACGGCTGACCGTGAGCAGGAAAATACGAAGAGATGAAATGTCAGAAAAAAAGCGAATACAGTAAAAGTGAGCTTCCGGTTCATAATGTGTATGGTAATAGATAATAAATATACAATTAGACAAATATAACTAGTGCAGGTTTAGCAATAGTTATACCAAAAGCTCATATTTATCTTTTTTTCTAACTATTGACTATTCGCTGCCATACATCCATCATGTTTTTAGACCCTAAAAATACCGGCACACGCTGGTGTAGTTTTGAGGGTTTAAGTTCGAGCAGCCGCTGTCTGCCTGTGGCCATTGCCAGTCCGCCTGCTTTCTCCATAATGAACGACATGGGATTGCACTCATAACATAAACGTAAACGCCCCCCGGCATATTTTCCAAAAGCCGGATACATAAAAATCCCCCCCTGGATGAGCGTGCGATGTACCTCTGCCACCATACAGCCCACAAAACGATGGCGGTAGATTTTACCATGAGCATCTTTGGCCAGGAAATAGTCGATAGCGTTCCGGATCTTGTCCTCATAGAGGTGATAGTAACCTATGTTGACTGAAAAGATATCACTTTCAGCCGGGCATTTCAGGTTGGGATGTGACAGACAGAACTCTCCGATGGAAGGGTCCAGTGTAAAGCCCTGCACACTGCGGCGGGTAGCATACACCAGCATGGTGGACGATCCGTAAATAATGTAGCCTGCGGCAATCTGGACATAGCCAGGCTGCAGGAAATCTTCCAGTTCACAAACAGAACCGGTAGGGGTCAGTCGGCGATACACGGAAAAGATAGTCCCGATGGAAACGTTGACATCGATATTCCCCGAGCCATCCAGGGGGTCTAACAGCACAACGTATTTAGAGTTCCTGGAGTGTTCGTCATCGAAGGCGATGAAGTTCTCTTCTTCTTCAGAAGCGACACCACAACAGTAAATACTGCTTCTCAGGGAACTAATGAACTGATCATTGGCAAATTCGTCCAGCTTTTTAACTTTCTCGCCCTGCACGTTGATCCTGCCAGCTTCTCCGAGGATATCGGCAATACCCGCCTTGTTGACCTCAACATTCACGCGTTTGGCCGCCAACCCTATATCTCTCAGTAAACCAGACAGTTGTCCTGTAGCGCCGGGGTAATTCCTTAATTCCTGGATAGTAAATTCGTCGAGGGTCATTACTTTTCTGTTCATATATAATGGATTAGTTTTCTCATAACAGGGAGCTGCCTCTGGCATTCTCGTCTCGTCAGCTAATTTACCGAAAAGAGACAGTTTTTAATGAAACTGTCATTTTCCGGTAAACAAATTTTAAAACAAATTTAAAGTTGTCTTACTTTGCCGCGTATTTTTTCACGGAAGATTAAGCATATATGAAGGTTTTCAAATTTGGAGGTGCAAGTTTAGAAAGCGTTGAACGTATTCAACAGGTAGCCACAATCGTACAGTCATTCCCGGATCAGCAGATCCTGATCGTTATATCTGCAATGGGTAAAACGACCAATGAGCTGGAAAAGGTGGCGCAGAACTTCTATCTGCGTAAGCGTGAAATAGCCGCCCAGTTACTGCATAACATTGAAGCGCAACACCTGGAAGTAGCAGAAAAGTTACTGGGTACCCGCGAAAATCCTGTTTTCGCGCAATTACAGGAATTCTTTACAGAAGCGGAATGGACACTGGGTGAAAAACCCGACCGAGCGTTCGACTACTACTATGATCAGCTGGTGAGTCTGGGAGAATTACTGAGTACCGCTATCGTCAGTGCCTACTTCAACCTGGCGGGTGTCAATAACACCTGGCTGGATGTGCGGGATGTATTCCGTACAGATGACACCTTCCGTGACGCAAATATTGACTGGGCAGTTACCAGCCAGCATGTACAGGAGAAAGTAGTACCGCTGTTCAAAAACACAAATATTGTGGTTACCCAGGGCTTTATTGGCAGCACTGACCAGAATGAAAGCGTGACACTGGGTCGTGAAGGCAGTGACTATTCTGCTGCGGTATTTGCCAATATGCTGAACGCAGAAAGCCAGACCATCTGGAAAGACGTGGAAGGCCTGAAAAATGCAGATCCGAAGTTATTTCCCAATACGATCAATATTCCGGAGATCACCTATAGTGAAGTAATCGAAATGGCTTTCTATGGAGCACAGGTGATCCATCCGAAGACCATTAAGCCACTCCAGAATAAACAAATTCCTCTCTATGTAAAGAGTTTCCTGAATAAAGATCTTCCAGGTACTGTTATCAAGGAAGAAACTGACACAAAGCAGTTACCGCCCATCATAGTACTGAAGAAAAATCAGGTATTACTGACCATTACTTCCCGCAATTTTGACTTCATCACCGAAGACCGGATCAGTGACGTTTATGAACGCTTCCACAAGCTCAAGATCAAGATAAATTTGATGCAGAATGCTGCCATTAGTTTCTCTTGCTGTATTGACAATAGCCCGGAGAAGATCGAGCAGCTGATAAAAGAGCTACATGATGATTTTAAAATCTCATATAACGAAGGTTTGGAATTACTAACCGTACGTTATAACCAGAACGGACTATTGGAAGAACTGAGTAAAGACAGGTCAGTCCTGTTGGAACAACGATCACTCATCACAATTCAGCGCGTACTGAAATAAATTTTCCTACCTTTTTGCAACCTTTTCGTCCTACGGCCGTCTTTTAAAAAACGACCTGCATGAAAAAGGTATCCATTTTTATTATTATAACCCTGGGTATCCTGGCCATTATTGCACTGGAGGGCAGGGCTTTGCGTCAACTGCGAACGGAACGGACGGGTGCCAACCCCGACATGCTCCCATTCTATCTGCTCTGTACCGGATCAGAATGGATCACGCCCGCATCGACCCAGCCTTGTCACCACTCTGAGATTTAAAACTTATGAAAAAGATATTACTAATTGTCATTCTGGCGTTAGCTGGAACGGGGACGATTTATGCCCAGCAAGCATCAGGAAAGATCACAATTAAGACTACGGAGACCAACGGGCAACCAGTTCCCTTCGCTAATGTACTGTTACGTCATGCAAAAGACTCTTCTCTTGTAAAAGGAGAACTGAGTGGACAGGACGGGAACACCTCCTTTGAAAAAATAAAAGAAGGTAAATACTTCATTCAGGTCACCTTAATGGGCTATACCAACGCCAGCACCTCCGCTTTTACTATCGACGCGCATCATACGCTGGTGCAACTGCCGGCATTAACATTGTCCCCTACTTCCAAAACACTGGAAGGCGTGACTGTCTCCGCTCAAAAGCCTTTTATTGAGCGTAAAAACGGTGCCACTGTACTCAATGTGGAAAGTAGCCTGGCTGCCTCCGGCGGTACTGCGCTGGATGTGCTGAAAAGAGCACCTGGCGTGCAGATAGACAAGGATGACAATATTATCCTGCAGGGCAATCAGGGCGCTACCGTCATGCTGGATGGCAAACTCACCTACCTGTCCGGCGAGCAACTGGCTAACCTGCTGAGAAGTCTGCCGTCTGAAAATATCTCTACCATTGAGATCATTACCAGTCCTTCCGCCAAATACGATGCGGCCGGCAGAAGCGGTATCATTAATATCAAGACCAAAAAGACTGTCATCACCGGGATCAACGGCTCCATTAATCTGGGTGTTGGTGCCGGTAAATATGGCTTCTATAATACAGGGATCAACCTGAACTGGCGTACCGAAAAATTCAACCTCTTCGGTAACTATAACAACGGGAACAGGGGATTCTTCCAGACCCGTTACATCAGAAGGAATATAGATGGTGACCAACCGGTAGAACTCATTACCGAATTCTTCAACAGACGCCGGTTTAAAAATAATAACTATAAGGCTGGGCTGGATTACTTCCTCAATTCAAAACATACGGTTGGAGTGCTTGTAAGAGGTTACAACAACTTTTTCCAGAATGATGGTATTGGTCGCAACCCTATTTCCAGCAACGGAAAAGTTGATTCCACACTTTATTCAAATACCCGGATCAGGAACAACTTTTCCAATGTATCATTCAATCTGAACTACAAGGGGCAGCTGGATACTTCAGGTACGGAGATCACCATCGATGCCGACTGGGCCAGATTTAACGATGATAACAATATGATGCTCAGTGATAGCATGTCCTACGCCGTTAATCCATGGCTGAACCACCATGCTATCCGCAACATGCCGTCCAATATTGTCACTATTAAAAGCGTGAAGGCCGACTTTACACATCCGTTCAACAAGAACACCAAACTGGAGACCGGGTTTAAGATCGCTGCTGTTAAAACGGACAATAATCTCAGGTATGACTCACTGGTCAATGGTAAATATGAACGTGCCATTACGCAAAGCAATCAGTTCATTTACACGGAGAAAGTATATGCCGCCTACGTGATGCTCAAAAAGCAGATCCATCATACAGACATCCAGGCGGGCCTGCGTGCAGAGCAAACAAAGTCTGACGGCTACTCTGTGACCTTGCAGTCGCACGTTAAACGCAGTTATCTGGACTTCTTCCCTACCCTGTCCGTAGACCAGAAACTAAGTGAATCACATAAGATCGGGGTGAACTATTCCAAGCGTATTTCCAGGCCTAACTATGGCGACCTGAATCCGTTTGTCTACTACATTGATAAATACAATTACTTCAAAGGGAATCCTTACATGCTGCCGGAATATACACATAAAGCAGAGCTGACGTATACTTTCAAACAGAAGTATGTGGCGGCAGTTTCCTACGGAATGACCAAAAACGTCGTACTGGAATATATGATACAGAACGATACCACCAAGGTAACCACCTTCTATGACAGGAACTTTGAGCGGAGTTATGTATACGGTATCACCCTGACCATCCCGATCGATCCATTCAAATGGTGGAACATCACCAATAACATCAATGCCAACCATACGGCATATGACATCAAGGATACATCAGTGAACCTGGCGACCAACACCCTGGGGCTGAATTATCAGACCACGCATACCTTCACATTACCGAAGGACTGGAAACTGGAACTGAACGGGTACTACGAAAGTCCGTTTGTCTGGGGTGTATACAAGATCAGATCGTCCTTCGCTATCGGCGCAGGCGTGCAGAAATCTTTCATGAACAAGAAATTCGTGGCAAAGCTGAACGTATCTGACATTACTAACAGGGAACAGTTCCGTGGCAGCGCACGGTTTGACAACATTGATATGTATATCAATAACCGCTGGCAGAACAGACGTGTAAACTTTGCCCTTACCTGGAACTTCGGTAACAGTAATATCAAAGCGGCCCGGGACAGAGATGCCGGTGCTGAACAACAAAGGGTAGGCGGTTAACGCGTACCCTTTATATAACCTTCGAGGTTGTCGATAATATATCGCTGTTCGTCGATAACATACTTTACAACGTCACCAATAGAAATCATGCCGACCAGCCTTAACTGGTCATCTGTAACGGGTAAATGGCGGATATGTTTATCCGTCATTTTTACCATACAGTCCTGAATACTATCGTCTTCCGTCACTGTAAACGGATGTTCCGTCATAATTTCCCTGATCAATGTTTCCCTGGAAGCCCTGCCTTTCAGAATAACCCGGCGGGCGTAGTCTCGTTCGGAGAAGATCCCGACTACTTTGTCATTGTCACTGAGCACCACCAGTGCACCCACATTTTTGTCCACTAACACGCTTAACGCGTCAAATACCGTATCATTTGGCTGAACCGAGTAAACAGCATGGCCCTTTACCCTTAGAATGTCACGCACTGTTCCCATAACGAGGCAATTTAGGAGTGATGAATGGAGGAATACAAACGCTATATTCCTAAGTTAACATTTTATGCCCGAAATTCCCTTTCACCCCATAAATTTTCAGCGCACATCTTGCATACAGTATTTTAATATATTACTTTACGGAATCGTTCGTTAAAAATCTGTTACTATTTACAACCCTGATAACTAGCATGATATGCGCAAATTGAGAATACACCTGGCAATCGTCGCACTAATAGGCCTACTGGCGCCGTGCAGCACTGTATCTGCTCAGAAGATCTTCAAAGACTGGCCGCTGGGGACTGATCCGGCTGCAATCGGATTATTTGTGGCCAATCATTATGTGGCCGGGCCATTTTCCAACTTTGGCAATCCCGGACCGCCTCAATCCATTACCTATCCGGAGGTATGCACCTGGTACGGAGCACTCCAGTTTGCGAAAGCCTCCGGTAACAAAGAACTTACCACCAAGCTAATCCAGCGTTATGAACCATTTCTCGCACAATCCCAAAGTCTGGTACCTAAACCAGACCACGTCGATCACAGCGTTTTTGGTACTATTCCGCTCGAACTTTATCTGCAAACCAATGAGGCAAAATACCTGGATGCGGGACAGTCCTTCGCTGACCAGCAGTGGCAGCTGCCGGCGAATCCGCAACCAAATCAACAGGAACTACAGTCCAAAGGACTCTCCTGGCAAACCCGGATGTGGATCGACGACATGTACATGATCACCATCCTGCAGGTTGAGGCCTTCCGAGCGACCGGTAATAAAGAATACCTGGACCGTGCCGCCCATGAAATGGTGGTGTACCTGGATGCTATCCAGCAACCTGAAGGGCTGTTCTTCCATGCCGCGGATGCACCATTCCTCTGGGGACGTGGGAATGGATGGGTGGCAGCCGGCATGACTGAACTGCTCAGCGCCTTGCCCGGCAACCACGCAGACCGTGCACGGATCATGGAAAGCTATAAGAAAATGATGGCTGCCCTGAAGAAACTGCAGGATAAGAATTACATGTGGCACCAGTTGCTGGATGATCCGAACTCCTTTGCAGAGACGTCCTGCACGGCCATGTTCACATTTGCACTTGTCACCGGCGTGAAAAAGGGTTGGCTGGATGAGAAAGAATATGGCCTTCCTGCTAAGAATGCCTGGACGACACTGGTAAAATACATCAATGAGTCAGGCGATATCAAAGACGTATGTGAAGGCACCAATAAGAGGAACGATCAGCAGTACTATCTGAACCGCTCCCGCGTTACCGGCGATCTGCATGGTCAGGCGCCTGTTTTATGGGCAGCAGCGGCACTGTTAGCTAACTGATGACAACGATACGAACGAAGCACTAAAATTTCCACTGATAATGAAGTACAAGGGCCTGTCCATAACGGGATTATTATTTTTCTGCCTTTCCGGCATCCATGCACAGCAGCGATACACCGTTGTATCGCCAGATAAAACAGTCACACTGACCGTCACAGTAGGAACTGCTATTACCTACAGCCTCTCTCAGGATAACAAGGAACTGATCGCGCCTTCCGTCGTGTCATTTAAGACAGATGCGGACAAGGCAGCCACCTGGAAGGTTAGTAAGTCGACATCCAGCGCTCATGATGGCATGCTTACGCCTGTGATCATGCAGAAATCAAAAACGATTATCGACAGGTATAACGAGCTCCACCTGGATTTCAGTAACGGACTGGCATTGGAGTGGAGGGCATATGATAATGGGATCGCCTGGCACTGGCTCACCAGCAGCAAAAAGCCGTATAAAGTGCTGGATGAACAGGCTGGTTTCAATATGGACAAAGATGGGCGTGCCTGGTATCCACAGGAGGACGGCATGTTCTCTCATAACGAACGTAAATACATTCAGTATAGGCTTGACAGCATTGACGAGCAGAAACTGGCTAGTCTGCCCGCCTTATTCGAAGTAAAAGGCACCAAATTACTGTTTACGGAATCCGGACTATTCAACTACGCTGGCATGTGGTTACGCGGACAGGGCGGCGGCCAGTTAAAAGCGGTATTCCCCTATTATCCGAAGGAGAAAAAAGTAACCAGCGACAGGGACGAGCAGGTGACCAGCCGTGAAAACTATATTGCTGCCGTTCAGGGACCACAATCCTTTCCCTGGAGAGTGGTAATGATCGCCCGTCAGGACGGCGACCTGCTGGTCAACCAGCTGGTATATCAGCTTGCCCCGCCAGCAACAGGAGATTACAGCTGGGTGAAACCCGGTAAGGTACAATGGGACTGGTGGCATTATAACAACATTTACGACGTTGATTTCCGGGCCGGCATTAACAATGAGACCTACAAATATTACATCGATTTTGCGGCTAAATATGGTATAGAATACGTGCTGCTGGACGAAGGCTGGTGCGATACCCGTGACCTGATGAAACTTAGCCCGGGTATCGATGTGAAAGCACTTGTTGACTATGCTAAAACAAAAAATGTCAACATCCTGCTCTGGACCAGCTGGCTCGTGCTGGACAAACAACTGGATATGGCACTGGACAAGTTCCGGGAATGGGGCGTTAAAGGAATTAAAGTGGACTTTATGCAGCGGGATGACCAGGATATGGTCAATTACTATGAAAAAGTGTCCAGGGCGGCCGCTGCCCGTCAGCTGATGGTCGATTTCCATGGTGCCTATAAACCCACCGGATGGTTACGCACCTATCCAAACGTCCTGACCTCCGAGGGCGTGCTGGGAAACGAGATCAGCAAATTCGCCGACTGGATAACACCCTCGCATACGACCACTATTCCCTTTATCAGAATGGCTGCAGGTCCGATGGACTTTACTCCCGGTGGCATGCTGAACGTCCAGAAGGACAGCTGGTCCGCCATTCCAGCAGAACCGCTGACCATGGGCACCCGTTGCAATCAGCTGGCCATGTATGTGATATATGAAAGTCCGCTGCAAATGCTTTGTGACCTGCCTACGCACTACTATCATGAACCGGTAGCAATGAACTTCCTGCAAACCGTACCGACAGTATGGCAACAAAGCATTGCCTTGCAGTCAAAAGTAGGCGAATATGTAGCTATGGCAAGGCAAGCGCCAAACGGTGACTGGTATATCGGTGCAATGACCAACTGGACGGCGCGTGAAATGAAGATAGATCTGTCGTTCCTGGGTGAAGGACAGTTTACGATAGACAGCTGGAAAGATGGGATCAATGCTGACAGAAATGCGAAAGACTGTAAGATGGAATCGGGGACAGCAGACAGTAAATCATCCCTGACCATTAAGATGGTGCAGGGCGGTGGATTTGTTGCAAGGATTCGTAAAAAATAACAGCAGACAAATAGAAAAGGGCAGCTTAACACTGCCCTTTTTTATTTAGTCGAGTTTCTTCTCTCCTTTTATAGTAGCTGCTTCCAGCTGATGCTGATCAAGTACGATGATCTCGTTCTCACCTTTCTTCAGCCATGGTGCCGGACAGAATAAGCGTTTCTGCGGACCGATCTCCCAGTAGCGGCCAAGATTATGTCCGTTTACCCATACCATGCCTTTTTTGAAGTTGGACATATCCAGGTAAGTATCACCGGTATTTGTCAGGGTAAATGAGCCCTTAAAAAACTCCCCTTCTTTCACCTGACCCGTCTTTGATGCCTGGAGTTGCTGTACGAACTCGCCCTTCATTGGTAAGCCATAGACTTCCCAGTTCATTAAGGTCATACCATTCAGCGTTACACGGTCAGTGATCCCTTTAAGGTCGATCATGGCCTGTGCAAAGTTGATGCGGCCCATACCTTCTACGAAGATCTCCAGTACCGGATCTTTCACTTCAGACTTTGGCAGTTCAATACTGTGCTCACCCAGTCTGCGGTCGATCTTACCTACGTATTTCCCGTTCAGGAATACCGTAGCGTAATCATGCAGTTCGAGGATATCCAGTTTACCACTCTTATGTCCTACCAGCGTCGTTTTATACACCATGAAACCATAGTCCTGTCCGTAGGCTTCAAAAGTCTTCGGTTGTACGGATTTCACCGCGGCGGGCAGGTTTTCCCATACATTGGTGAATGGCTTCAGTTGTATGTCAGGAATAGTAATGGTTGGAATGGCCTTTGGAATAGCAGGCAATTTCTTTTTTGTATAGGAACCGATCAGCTCACGGAGTGCCATGTACTTTGCAGTGGTATCCCCCTGCTCATTTATAGGGGCGTCATAGTCGTAAGACGTCAGGTCCGGCTCATAGCCCTTACCACCGGAATTGGCACCGGCAGTGAATCCAAAATTGGTGCCTCCGTGGATCACATAGAGGTTAAAGGAGCGTTTGGTATCCATCAGGAATTTCACTTCCTTCACAATACCGGCTTTATCAGGTCGGGCCCATTTCTCTCCCCAGTGAGTCAGCCAGCCAGGGTAAGACTCACTGCTAAAGGAGGGTACATCCGGATTTTGTTTTTCAGCCGCGGCAAAGTCACCTTCAGAACTTCCGGAATCCAGTCCGATAGCTGCACCAGGTACACTACCCGCTTCCAGCAAAGCGGGTACAGGGCCGTCAGCAGTATAGAAAGGTACATTGATACCGTTCTGGATCCACAGGTCTTTTATTTTCAGCATATACTCACGGTCATTACCGAAGCTGCCGTATTCATTCTCTACCTGTACCATCACAATAGGGCCACCATTGGTGATCTGCAAAGATCTTACCTGCTCAGCCAGCGTTTTGATATATCGTTCTGTAGCCGCCATATATCTTGGGTCCATGCAACGCACCTTGATGTCCGGTATTCTCAGGAGATAAGGTGGTAGTCCACCAAACTCCCACTCTGCACACACATAGGGACCCGGACGCAGCATAACCCACATACCTTCTTCCTGTGCTATTTTGATGAATGCAACAATATCCCTGTTCTCTGAGGTAAAGTCGAATTTACCTTCCTCTTGTTCATGGTAATTCCAGAATACATAAGCAGCAATGGTATTACATCCCATCGCCTTCGCCATCTGGATACGATGGCGCCAGTATTCTTTCGGAATACGTGCAGGATGCATTTCTCCACTGATGATCTGATAAGGTTTGCCGTCCAGCAGAAAATCCTTCTTCGCGAGGGCGAATGTGTGTTTGGACTGCGCGCTGGCACTGCCTATAAAAGTAAGCAAAGCCATTGCGCTCATGAATAGTACCTTTTTCATTGAGCCTGTAAAACTTGATTGAGAGGGTAAAATAGCGAAATCAGGCCGGAAATGGTACCGGTTGGGAAGATTGTGGGGTGATGAGGGAAAATAGTATCAACAGTATTATTATGAAAACACATTGTATTTTTCACAGTTTCATTAATACATTTCTCTTCGTTCCCGATCAGTTTAACTTCTCTGTTAAAGACTATATCCCAGCCTTAGCTTAACCGGACTTGCTGGTGGTGTATTCCGCTTCGCCAGGAAATCATACAATAACATAACATTCCCTTTGAGCCTGGCGCTTATTTTATATTGCTTACGAATACCCAGCAACGCACTTCCCTGCCACCCGCTCCACTCTCTTAGTTGACCGGCATGCATAATCGTCTGTACATAACGCCCCTCAAACCCTCCATTCACAAAAAAAATTTCTTTCAGCTTCCAGTCGAGAAAAGACCTCACTCCTACTCCCTGATGACTGATAACAATATCATCCCATCCTGTACCCAATCCTAATGTATACGAAGCACCAATACCAGCCATTCCATTTTTATGAAACCTATAACCTACCTGTCCTGCAAGATCAGCAGTAGCGGGGAAATACCGGCTGGTTTGCTGAAATTGCATATCACTTCCAAACGTTAGCCGTTGCAGAAAACGCTTCGTCTTCATGGGGTTCGGCTTAAAACCAGGCATATCTTCGACATTATCAAGATCCGGATATTTTCCCTTCAGCGCCTGCAGCTGCGCCCTTGCCTGTTCCATTTGCTGGTTCATAAACTGTCCGCCTGTGGGAGCACTACCCATTTGCTGCTCTAATAGCTGCGCTACCTGTGTCCGGGTCTGAACTCCCTCCAGATTATCAACAGTATTGTTCACTGTAAATCCTGGATAAAACAAGTCCGCAATTGGCCCCCCTCTCTGTATAAAATCGCGATATAGAGGAAGCCGTGTTACTAATTCCATCGCTTTCGCTACTACACGCTCCTTATCGTAGAATAGCTGCTTATATTCATGTACCTGCTGACTATAATAATATACCTCTTTATTCATCCTTTTAAGCGCTTTTGAGAAGAGATGATACTTCAGCAACTGTTCATGCAGTTCTTTCTTACGCCACCGGATGTATGCTTTGAGCTGATCCACGTGGTAGAACTTAGACTGAAGAGAAGCGATGCTTTCCATCACAGTAGACAACTGCTCTTCAGATACCTTTGATAACACACTACTATACGCAGGAAATATCACCATACTTCCCGGATTATCTGGAAAGCCAGTCTCCATGAACGGACCATCAATTCTCCGATACCTGCATATCGCACGCAGATGTCCAAGACTATCGATAGACCTGTTAAAAACCTTATTAGCAGCAGCTGTATCGATCTTCCATAAACGTGCTTTCATACGCTGCTCCTCTTTCTGCAAGCGACGCAAGAGCTTGTCTGTACGCCTGTCCAGCAGCTTCTCCACACGGGTGGATGTATGTTGTACTACTGCCAAATATTTATCCGGCAGCACGTTTATTTTTTGTACCACACTATCTGATCGCTCATGATAGCCTTCCACATAACGTACCCCAATAACGCTATACAGCGTGGTAAGACAACTACAGATGAAGATGCCGACATTCATTATTGACAATTTAAAAGCTGAACTGGTTAACAATTATTATATGTAAACACACCCCCTGATTACAGGCGTGTGATCGGTTAACATTCATCGCTGACACAACTTCGCTGACATGCACTACACAGCATACCCACTGTATATAAAATCAGCTGGCACTAACCATCAAATGGCACAGTCACTCCTCTGTATCAAACTGCTTACAGCAATGACAATACAGATAACTACAGACACAAGCCAGCGCTGATCAGCGATCGAAATACATTAAAATAAAGGAGAAAAATAAACAGGTGTTGGTTAACATCAGATGCGCTGCAAGAGCAATATACATCAACAAACCGATACACATTCATACTAAGGCTAACAATTCGTTTAGTATCAGTTTGCAAAGCAAATATAATGTAACGGATCATATTTGCAGAAATCCAATAAATTTTTTTTTAGCAGGATGATCTTTACCGGATGTCTTTCGTCAATTCCCTTACTACCTCAATAACCGGTTGTATACGCTCATCTCCCGTATCAGAAAATTCCAGGAGCTCTTTATTAATTCCCTCATATTGAGGGATAACTTTGGAACCTTTTTTATAATATAAATACAAGGTGTGACCATCGGCAAAGGCCTGTCAGCAAAACACAGATAATTGCCTGCCTTTATATCACCTAGCTGCTGCCGGAATCGCGCACGCTGTAGATCATCGATAATTAACCGTGATTCAATATTCACCCAAACAAAAAAGCCCGCCGGAATACACCAGCAGGCTTTCTTGTTCAATTTTCAACAAACTACAGATTTCCCTTCTTCAACTCCTTCACAGCATAATCACACGCTCTTGCGGTCAATGCCATATAGGTAATTGAAGGGTTCTGACAGGCGGATGATGTCATACATGCGCCATCAGTTATAAATACATTTTTCGCAGCATGTACCTGGTTCCAGCCATTGAGTACTGACGTCTTAGGATCACGGCCCATACGTGCGGTTCCCATTTCATGGATACAATGTCCAGGAGGTGGCATGCTGTCATACGTACCCACATTTTTCAGCCCCGCAGCTTCCAGCATCTCTTTCGCACTTTCTGCCATATCCTTACGCATAGCCATCTCATTCTCTTTGAAAGAACAGTCGATATTGAGTGTAGGCAGGCCGTATTTATCTTTCTTGTCTTTATTCAGCGTTACTTTATTCTCGTAATACGGAAGATGTTCTCCCCATGAACCGATACCAAAATTCCATTTACCTGGTTCAGACATCGACTCCTTCAGCGTAATGCCGATACCCTCGGAAGAGCTTCCACGGCCGCGCTCAGCGCCACCCTGGTAACCAAATCCTCTTACATAGTCGGTACGCTTCGTCGCAGTGCTGATGTTTCTGAAACGCGGAATATAGATACCATTTGGCCTGCGTCCGCTGCTATAATACTGATCTTCAAAACCATCATACTCACCGCCGGCGCCAACACCATAGTGGTGGTCCATGAGGTTATGTCCTACCTGCTCACTGTCATTACCAAAGCCGTTCGGGAAACGGTTGGAAACGGAGTTCAGCAGTATAGAAGCAGTACCCAGTGTAGAGGCATTCAGGAAAATAATATCCGCGTAGTATTCTATCGTCTGATTGTTCTGCGCATCCAGGATCTTTACCCCGGTTGCCTTTCCTTTCTTGTCATCATAGATCACTTCCAGTACGATAGCATCAGGACGCAAGGTCAGATTACCTGTCTTTGCGGCGGCGGGTAAGGTCACACCATTACTACTGAAATAGCCTGTAAAAGGACAACCACGGGCGCACAGATTACGGAACTGGCAGGGACCTCTGTCATGGTGCTTTTCGGTCACATGCGCTACACGTCCAATGGTCATGATACGATCATTGAACTTTTCTTTGATCCTGGCAGCAACATGTTTCTCCAGGCAGTTCATCTCCATTGCCTTCAGGAACTTACCATCGGGCAACTGTGGCAGCCCTTCCGCCTGACCGCTGATACCGATATATGTCTCCACATAGTCGTACCAGGAGGCAACATCTTTATAGCGGATCGGCCAGTCCACACCGAAACCATCCTTCGCATTCGCCTCAAAATCGATATCGCTCCAGCGGTACACCTGGCGGCCCCACATCAGGGAACGACCGCCTACATGATACCCACGGAGCCAGTTGAATGGCTTTATCTGATTGTATGGATTTTCTTTATCGTTGACCCAGAACTGCTGGGTGGCTTCGTCAAACGCGTAGCACTGACTCTGTATCGGGTAGTTCTCCCGTTGTTCGAGTGTGGTATTCAGCCGGTGTGGAAACTCCCACGGCGCTTTCATAGCTGTAGTGTAATCCTTGATATGCTCTACATTGCGGCCCCGTTCCAGTACCAGTGTTTTCAGGCCTTTTTCGCACAGCTCTTTGGCTGCCCATCCGCCACTGATCCCTGAACCCACCACAATCGCATCATAGGTATTCTCTTTCTCTGCTCTAATGTTGAGATGCATCGGTGTAAAATAAAATCAGGGAATATGGTGTCCGGCATATAAACGCCAACCCCTTATTCCCTGATATCTGATCGAATTAAATATTTCCTTTCTTCATTTCCTTCACAGCATAATCAACCGCTCTTGCCGTCATTGCCATGTAGGTCAGTGAAGGGTTTACGCAGGCAGCAGAAGTCATAGACGCACCATCGGTCACGAATACGTTCTTCACGGCATGCATCTGGTTAAAGCCATTCAGGATAGAAGTCTTCGGATCACGACCCATACGTGCAGTACCCATTTCATGGATCGCCATACCCGGATAGGAGCCGTTGTCATACGTCTTGATATCCTTAAAGCCAGCTGCTTCCAGCATTTCTGCAGCATCGTTCATCATATCCTTACGCATCTTCATTTCATTCTCTTTGAACTCAGCATCAAACTTCAGTACCGGCTGGCCCCAGTCATCTTTCACAGATGTATCCAGGGTTACCTGGTTATCTTCGTAAGGCAGACATTCGCCGAAACCACCCAGCCCCATGCTCCAGCTGCCTGGTTCAGACAGCATGTCTTTAAAGTCTTTACCTACGCCCATTTCGGCAATACCACGTGCCCAGCTTCCGCGGCTGGCACCGCCCTGATAACCGAAACCACGCAGGTAATCACGTTTGTCATTACCAATGTTCCTGTAGCGTGGGATATAGATACCATTTGCACGGCGGCCAAAGAAGTATTTATCATCAAAGCCTTCGGCACGGCCGGAAGCACCTGTACGGAAGTGGTGATCCATCAGGTATTTACCCAGCACACCGCTGTCATTACCCAAACCATTTGGAAAACGGCTGGAGGTAGAGTTCAGCAACACAAAGGTGGTACCCAGTGTAGAACCGTTTACGAAAACCACTTTCGCATAGTATTCGGTCATCTGTTTGGTGTGCTTGTCAATAACCCGCACGCCGGTCGCTTTACCCAGTTTCTCGTCATAGATGATGGAGTTAACGATACTGTCTGGTCTCAGCGTCAGATTACCAGTTGCTGTTGCAGCGGGTAAAGTGGATGACTGTGTACTGAAATAAGCGCCGAACGGACACCCTCTGCTACACAGGTTACGGAACTGACATTGTGTACGGCCAGGTAATGGCTTGGTAATGTTAGCTACACGTCCCATAGTGATCTTACGGGTAGGGAATGCCTTCTCTACTTTCGCTTTCAGATCTTTCTCCACGCAGTTCATTTCCATTGCCGGCATGAACTGGCCATCCGGCAGCTGAGGCAATCCTTCTGCCTGACCGCTGATACCTGCGAATTTCTCTACATAATCGTACCAGGGCGCCAGGTCCTTGTAACGGATAGGCCAGTCGACAGCGATACCATCTTTCAGGTTCGCCTCAAAATCAAGATCACTCAGGCGGTAAGACTGACGGCCCCACATGATGGATTTTCCACCCACGATATCGGGACGGTACCAGTCAAAACGCTTTACTTCATTATATGGACTCTGGGAGTCGTTAATCCAGTATTTTTCGTTGTGTTCACTGTATGGATAGTCGCGGCTCAGTTTAGGATGCGTTTCACGCTGTTCTACTGTCAGCCGGCCACGATGTTCAAATTCCCACGGGTTCTTGGTAGCCGTATCGTAGTCTTTGATATGTTCGAGTTTCTTTCCCCTATCCAGCATTAATACTTTGAAACCTTTTTCGGTGAACTCTTTTGCAGCCCATCCACCGCTTACGCCGGAGCCTATAACAATGGCATCGAAGGTATTTTGCTCCTGTGCTTTCGTATTCAGATTCATGGAATTCTTGTTTTTTTGTTGATACTATAAATCATCTACCCCGGAAAAGGCTTACATAGCCCAGGCTTTCTCTCCTTTGGTGTAAGGGATACAACCTTCAAATTTACCAGGTACCGGCACATAGCGCAGTGCTTTGGTAGCACCCGCTTCCGAAGTGAAATAACCGGTCAGGGTCAGTTCCTTCAGGATCTGGAAATAGTGGGTGGGATCGCCCTCTTTCTTATTCTCACGTTTATTGTAATCAACACGTTCCTTATCAACAGCTGTCAGAACAGTGTTCTTTTGTTCCGCGGTAAGGTCTACAAATGATTTCTTGAACTGTTTTTCACTCGCTTCGTCCACCTTCTTCAGGCCTTCCAGCACAACCTTCTGATCTTCAGGCTTATAACAGTCATTCAGCATCTTAACGATAAATTCATCCACCTTAGCGGCCTTCGCGCCCGGTGTGCTTGTCTCCGGAAGGATCGTCTCCGCTATTTCGGCCAAAATACTTTTGGTCTCGGGCGTCTGCAAGGCATAGTTAGCAGGGCCTTTCGGGTTACAGCCTTCGAGGGCTGATAACGTGGACGCGGAAATAGCGCTACCCAGTAAAAGGGCAACGTTCCGGATGGCTTCTCTTCTGTTCATAATAGTAAATTGATTTGACCTTTCGCCCTAAGTTTCAAAAAAAAAATGAATTATCATAAAAAAATAATTAAACGGAAGGTTAAAATACGGAAAATGTAAAAAAACGAAAGGGCGTTCCGCCTTAAACGAAACGCCCTTTCTATCCATTTTGTTGAGAATGATCAGAGTATATACTTTCCTTTTTCATCCACCAGAACCACTGGCAGCTTATGATGGGTCTCGAAATAGTCGTATGCATATTTCAGGTCCACCCAGAATTTTTCGGAAGAATTGTCTTTCAGGGCAAAGTTACCCAGGTAATCCATGGAACGTACATTGCCAAATTTCACCGGGAATACGTGCACCGGAATAAAATCCTGTCCCGCATTCTTTGCATTCACTGCCAGGATATATACTTCCTCGATAAAATCGTCTGTGAGTGGAATACAACCGATCGTCAGGCAACTACCATGGATGTAGATCTCACCACCCGGCTTCTTCGGGTCGCTGAGGATCTTATCTGCAAAGTTCGGATAGTTGATACCAAGTGACAGGTGATAGCTGCTGTTCGGATTAAAATCGTTGATATAGTAGAACCCTTCCGGTACCTGTCTGTCACCTTCCTTACGTTTAGGCCCCATTTTACCTGAGAGGGTACAAACACGGTAGGATTTGAACAGGCGGAACGTATCCGAAGCCTTATTTTTAACCCAGATCTCCAGCTCACTATCCAGCTTAAAAGAACGCATGAAGATATACTTAGCCGGATAGTCCAGCCCCTTCTTCTTAAATTCCTCTCTCAGTTGTTCTTCTTTATCCCTGTAGGCAGCTCCTACTTTTGGGAACATCTTCTGGTTATCCAGAAAAGATTGCTGCTGCTGGGCCTGCACTTTTCCCATTCCCACCAGCATTAAAACTGCTAAAACGACCTGCTTCATAGATATTTTAACACAATTTTACAAGTTCACATCATCTAAAAACTATCTTACGGGAGCATTTTCCGGAGGTTGCGCGTTAAAAGTTGTATATGCGAGATAGAACAGTAACAAAGCAAAAACCGCGTAAATAACCATACCTACCTTGCGGTTAGCGAAACGCAAAATGTAGTGGCGCTGGCCCTGGTAGATCAATACAGCGGTAATCATCTGAAAAATTCCTCCCAGCAAAAATAAAACTCCGAACAATGTTTGTACTCTCATAAGAAAACGATCTCTTATGCAAATTATTTTAAATTCCTGAACATTTCCAATACCATGAAGAGGGGATAATGATAATTCAGAATCAGGAATTGGTTAGTTGTGCAGGTGGTTAAGTGTGCTGGCTTTTCAGGGACTAAATAAAGGATTCGATATATAATAAAAAAAACGGATGACTTATAACAGGCATCCGTTTTTGAAAAACGACATTCAGTTTGCTCTTATGTCACACACCAGGCTTAATCCTGCTTCCCCAATTCTTAATTAAATAAGGCCCTTACCGGCCTTTTTCTACAAGTTTCCTCTCAATGCCTGCTCACGTTCGATCGACTCGAATAACGCCTTGAAATTGCCCTTTCCGAAGGATTTAGCACCCTTCCGCTGGATGATCTCAAAGAAGACGGTCGGACGGTCCTGCACGGGCTTGGTGAAGATCTGTAACAGATATCCTTCATCATCACGATCCACCAGGATACCCAGCTCTTTCAAAGGCAACAGGTCCTCATCGATCTGACCTACCCTGTCAAGGAGGGTGGCATAGTAAGACTCTGGTACAGTCAGGAACTCAACACCCCTGTTCTGCAGTTCAGTAACCGTATGGATAATATTATTGGTGGCGATAGCTACGTGCTGTACACCCGGGCCTTTGTAGAAATCGAGGTACTCTTCGATCTGGGATTTCTTTTTACCCTCAGCAGGCTCATTGATCGGGAATTTTACCCTGCCGTTGCCATTACTCATCACCTTACTCATCAGTGCGGAGTATTCCGTAGAAATATCTTTATCGTCGAAAGACAGCAGATTGCGGAAGCCCATTACCTGCTCGTAGAAATCAACCCATTTGTTCATTTCGTTCCAGCCCACATTACCCACACAATGATCTACATATAACAAACCGGTTTCTGTTGGCTGGTAGGCCGGTTTCCACTCTCTGAAACCTGGCAGGAACGCACCGTTATAGTTTTTACGCTCGATGAACAAGTGTACAGTATCGCCATAGATGTGAATACCACTCTTAACAATGGAACCAAACTCGTCTTTCTCTGTCACAGGCTCCAGGTAAGGCTTAGCCCCTCTTTTCACGGTTTCTTCGAATGCAGAACGGGCATCATCCACCCAAAGCGCCAGTACTTTCACACCATCACCATGCAGCTGAATATGATCTGCTATTGCATTATCAGGCTGCAGTGGCGTAGTCAGCACAAAACGCAGTTTGTTCTGCACCAGCACGTAGGAAACGCGGTCTTTCACCCCTGTTTCCGGACCGGCGTAAGCCAGTGACTGAAAACCGAACGCCGTTTTATAATAATGGGCCGCCTGTTTGGCATTTCCCACATAAAACTCAACGTAATCTGTACCATTTAATGGTAAAAAGTCCTGCACGTTCGCAGGAACAGCCGCAACGGCAGCATCTGATGTTGTATGCATAATGGATTGGTTTTAGAAAGTTTTGGTGTATGAGTCGATGGTTTTTGACTATACGTGAATAGTATGATTAACACAATGCTTCAGCACATTGCAGAAATGACAGGTAGAACCACAAATGGGCGCAAAAACAAATAAATAACACTGGAAATAATAGAGAACGCCCGTAAAGGCAGTATCATACCTGCGCTCAGGAGAGAACGGAATCCATGGCCAGCGTAGCCATCAGAAAATAGTACTTTCTGTGACGCTGATCGGAAATCTTATGGTATGTATGCAGGTGAAGCATAAATTAGTTGCTAATGCAATATTAGTATTTCGGTATATCAAATCCAAATAAATAACTGCCCGCTATTTCCGGATATACTGGCCGAAGTAATCAATGAACTTTTGGTTACCATAATCGGCTGCCCCCTCCTGTTTAAATACAATCTTACCGGTCTTGCCGATAATCACGGTTGTTGGGATGGAATTGCCCAGTAACTCACCAGGTATCCTGCTCTCTGCCACATATAGCGGCAGCTCATAACGCTGTTTGTCTATAAAACGTTTCGCTTTTTGATAGTTTCCATCTGTATCTACCGTCAGGAACACCACATTTTTGTCGTTCTTGTATTGTTTATACAGCGCATTGATAGCCGGCATTTCCGCACGGCAGGGCGGACACCACGTAGCCCAGAAATTCAGGAACACCACTTTCCCCCTCAGAGAAGACAACGTGAACGTATTACCATTGCCATCAGTCAATGCCAGGTCCGGCGCCATACTGTTAGCTACCGCATCCTCCTCCGGTACCGCCGGCTGGAACAGGCCCACCTTCATCAATCCCTGCATGACAGCCGCCTTCACTGAAGGATTGACAAGCATCAAAACAAGGAACAGGGTCATTATCCCCGTAGTAATATTTGATAAAGAAAATAACCGTTTCCAACCCATATAACGGATGTCTTTTACATAAAGTTACGACTTTTCGGAGGCAGACACACGGCAGTTATCCGACTCTTTTTCGGCAAAACCGCTTTCTTAACCCGCCCAGGTATCGGGTAGGTTTCCTCCTATTAGCTTCTTTGTAGTAGGCTTTAGGTAGGCTTTCTCTTCCGTTTCTCTTCCGTTTTAAAACGGAGGAGAAACGGAAGAGAAAGCCTACCTAAAGCCTACTATACCGATACCTGACCGAAGGTCTACTCAGGGTCAACCGAAGCAGCATTCACTCCGTTCTCTACCCATCCCCCTTCCTTCAAATAAAAAATTAGTAAGTAAATGAACGTTTACTTACCTTTGTGTCATCAGGGGAATAAATACCCATTGTCATGAGACCAAAGAACATCGAAAAAGAAGAAGCGATCCGTTCCATCGCCCTGCAGATCATCGCAGAAGAAGGCCTGGAAAACCTCAGTATGCAAAAGCTGGCGAAAGCCGCTAATGTATCACCCCGCACCATCTACATCAAGTACGAAAACAAAGAAGACTTTCTGATCAAACTATTCATTGATGAAGTACTCGCCTCGTACGAAAACGCCATGCTGGAAAACTTCAGTACGGACATGTCATTCGCCGAAGGAGTAAAAAAAATATGGACAAACAGTTTTAATTACTTCAAAGAGAACAGCCACCATTATGCATTAATGCAATACGGCAAATCCTCTCCCCTGCTCAATAAAGCCTATCTGGAAAGAGGCATCAAAGAGGGCGATTTCTTTGCGCCTGTTCATCAGTTCCTGATGCAGCACGTCAATACTGGCACCATCAAAAAGCTACCCGTACAGGTACTCAGAGCGCTTTTATTCGCGCCGCTCTTTGATCTTATCAACGAATATTTCGAACACCTGCAGCGACCCAAACAGATCATCACAGACAAAGTCATCGCCGACTGCTGCGAAGCAGTGGCGAAAGGGTTACTGCTATAACCAAATATTACTTCAAACAACTTCGTATGAACAACATTCGTAACAAAAAAATTGCCATCGTTGGAGGTGGCCCGGGTGGCCTTACCCTGGCCCGAATACTCCAGATGAGAAATGCAGACGTTACTGTCTATGAACGCGACGTCAATAAAGACGCCAGAGCACAGGGCGCGACCCTCGACCTCCACCATGAATCGGGACTTCGGGCACTCGAAGAAGCTGGTCTTATGGATGCCTTCAAAGCCAACTTCCGCCCTGGCGCGGACTTCCTCCGTGTCGTTGACAAACACGGAAATATACTGGAAGAAGATAACGACCGGCATGAAGGTCCTGCCGAAGCTTATCGCCCGGAAATAGACCGCGGACCATTGAAAAAAATACTGCTGGAATCACTACAACCTGGTACTGTTATATGGGACTGTCAGTTCCTTTCCCTCACTCCGGAAAAAGATGGATGGCAACTTCACTTTAAAGACGGTAAAACAGCCTATGCAGATATCGTGATTGCGGCCGACGGTGCTAACTCACGCATACGCCCCTACATCACAGATATTAAACCCTTCTACGCAGGCGTTACCATGGTAGAAGGCGCCGTTTACAACTCTGCGGAAAACAGTCCGCGCGTACACCAGTTACTCAACGGCGGAAAACTCTTTATTCTCGGTGATGAAAAAACACTGATCGTGAGTTCCAAAGGAGATGGTAGCCTGGTATTCTATACGGGTTGTAAAACAGCAGAAGACTGGGTAAAAAAAGCTGGTATTGATTTCTCCGATAAAGTGCAGGTACTTGCCTGGTTCAAGGCTACTTTTACCGGCTGGGATGATATATGGGATGAGTTATTTGAGCATGCTGCTGCTGCATTCATTCCCAGGCCGCAATACTGCATGCCTTTTGATCAGACGTGGGATGCCCTGCCTAACCTGACGATGTTAGGCGATGCCGCACATCTGATGCCGCCATACGCCGGTGAAGGTGTCAACATGGCCATGCTTGATGCACTGGAACTGGGTCTCTGCCTGACCAGCAATGATCACCCCGATACACGCAGTGCCATTGCTGCCTACGAACAGGCCATGCGGACGCGTGCTGCCGCAACCGCCGAGATGACCATGGTATCTACCAACGCACTACATTCGCCGGAAGCCTTCTCTTTCCTCCAGCAGGTCTTTGGTGAATAAGATCAAAATGTGTTTTTCTTCTCGAGCGCTGGCAACGCCTCGTCAATACGCCTGGCCAGCTCTGGCAGTTTGATCGTTGGTACTGCAGGAAAAAGGTGATGCTCCAGGTGGTAGAACATACTGAATGTAATCTTATTTTTCCAGCCACCACGCTGCGTTCTGGCCAGTTCCGGATGCTCCTCCGTATCGTGATGCACCGTCCATACAGCAAAGAATGCCATCAGCAATTCGCCGAAGAACATCACAATTACGTGGTATATTAAAAATGGGATCTTAAAATAAAACACGATACCGGCAAATACGGCTATTGCCAGCAACTCTGCCAGTACATTCCGTACATAATTTCTATTACCCAGCTGCAATGTCACCTTATGTATGAGGAACATATGCACGGGGCCATATAGAATAGCGCCATACCAGCTCATGCCAGCTGATTTTCCTTCATAATCATCATCTGACAAACAGTACTTGTGATGCCTGATATGATTGAACTTCACCGCATGAATAGATGCCATCATCAGTACACTGTTAGAGAAGAGCGTGAACCAGGTCAGCAGTTTATTCGTTCCCAGGGAATTGTGGAAACCATTATGTACCTGCCGTAACCCTGTCAGGAAAAAGAAGGCGGAACAGGGCAATGCCAGCAGGTAATAGCCTCCATACGCCAGCAGCCAGGAGGAAAACAACCAGGGTAATGTCAGGTTATTCTCTATCAGCATGTCCCTGATAGAGAGATCTCTGAGGTCTTTCCATGCGACGCGTTTTACGATCTCTGCATGTGTCATGTGTCCGGAGTTTAGTATAGGTTATTGCAAAAGTACTGTTCGTGCAACCCCGGCATATGATAAAAGTCAGTTCTGCAAAAAAAGAGGCTGTATAATAAGTAACTCGATGGCGCTGATGTTTCCTACAGACAAAAATTCTCCATCAGGTACCCGAATAAATTTGGGTAAAAGTTATTATGATACAGCCTCTTTCATGATTGACGCAAAACGGGCCCCTCCTTCCGGAACGGCCCGCTTTCTGTTCACTGCTCCGGCGACGGATAACAGTTATGCGTTCTATGCCAGCTGTAACTGGTACAGCCTGTCATTGATAAACTTGATCTCTTCAGCGCTCAGCTTCACATTGATCGCTCTTGCGTTTTGTATCGCCTGCTCCGCATTACGTGCACCGACCAGTGCCACTGTAATACCCGGACGGTCGATTGTCCAGCGGATCACCAGCTGCGCAAGTGTCACGTTCTTACTTTCTGCCATCGGACGGATCTGATCCAGGAAAGTATTGATACGGTTCAGGTTATCTGGCTGATAGAATCTGGAGCCGGCACGGGTATCACCCTCCCCAAACTGATGCCCCGGGCGCATTTTACCGGAGAGGATACCTCTCTGCAGCGGACTGTAAGCCAGTATCGCTTTTCTGTTCTCTATACAATAAGGCACCACCTCCTCTTCGATCTTTCTTTCTACCATACTGAATGGTACCTGATTGGAAGCTAGTTTCAACACGGCCTCTGCCTCCTTCATCTGTGCTACATTGTAGTTACACACGCCTGCCTCACGTATCTTACCCTGCTCTTTCAAGCGTAATACCGCTTCGAATGTTTCATCGATCGGTGTGGTAACATCAGGCCAGTGGATCTGCAGCAAGTCGATGTAATCAGTGCCCAGTCTCTTCAGACTGTTCTCACATTCCTCAATCACGCTTTCTTTTCCAGCGTACTTGTAAATATCGATCGCCTTGCCTTCGTTGTCTTTACTGTTGAATGCCAGTGAGCCTTTAGCCAGGTCCCAGCGCATACCGAACTTAGTCAGGATCTGTATCTTCGTCCTGTCCAGTCCCTTCAATGCCTCACCGGTCAGTTCCTCACTCAGTCCCTGACCATATATCGGTGCTGTATCAATAGCGGTAACACCTTCATCAACTGATGCCCTGATAGCATTCACGGCATCATTTGCCTCTATACCACCCCACATCCAGCCACCTATCGCCCATGCACCAAAAGTGATGGCAGATACTTTCAGCTCACTATCTCCTAATTGCCTGTATTCCATATTTCGTTTGATTTTTGACTATGTTAATACCTGTACTTTTTACGGCACCTGTTATACGTTTTATAACCACCGTAAAAATACCCTATCCTGCTGAGCACTCTTTACTACAAATTAAGATAGTGGTTATCAGCATGGCACAGATTTGGTGCCACTTTTTCAAAAACAAGTATATGACAAATATTAAACAGGGACAACAATCACCCGGTAATAACACACATAACGAACATATCTCAACCAATGGTAAAAAAGAGAGAGATGATGATATTTTCCTGCAGCCTGACGAAGATAATACCCTGCAGACGCCGGAAGAATTTGCAAAAGATAAAGGGAGCAGGCTGGAAGATGAAGACGAGATCAGTGTGAATACTGAAGAATAGTTATGAATGCGATTAACAGCTGCTCATCATTGCAGAAAAATTTCCGGAAAAAATAACGCTTCATTATAACAATCTTATATGATTGATTGGTATAAATCCCGCCAGCCGGCAGGATTTATACCAATTAAACATGTAAATTGGCGCATATATTAATAAAGGGACTATCGCATCACTGATGCCATAATTACACTATCCTATCTCCTATACCATGAGAAAAATGAAAATGCTTACTATACCGTTTTTGCTGGTGGTCAATTTTATCTACGCACAAACGCACCCACTTTTTAAGATCACACAGTATGATAAAATTGGTTACATCAATAACAGGGGCCAAACAGTGATCAAGCCTGTCTTCCTTAATGGTAGTGATTTTTCAGAAGGCCTGGCTGCTGTCAGAAAGGACGGAATGTACGGCTTTATTGATCAAACAGGGAGGTTTGTGCTACCACCCCAATATGACTATGCCCAGCCATTTTCACGTGGTACTGCTATTGTGTACCAGGACGGACGCCCGTCATTAATAAACAAAACCGGTCAGATTTCAATACCTGGCGCTTACGGGGAGCTTGTCTATATAGATGACAGTAAGGCTATTGTTACCACGACAACAGCCAAACGCGGGATCATTGATCTGCATACAAAGCAATTATTAGTTGATACTGTCTTTGAAACGATCGACACTTTTGATGGTGACATTGCAATAGTAAAAATGCCATTTTCAATTAAAACAGACGACAGATATCCAAAAACAGGTGTGGTCGATTATACCGGAAAAATGGTGGTTCCCCTTGGAAAATATGATGAGATCCGGCCCTTTACTGACGGCATAGCAGTGACACATAAGCACGCTAAAGGTGACAAAGCACGCGGTGCTGATGCAGTAATAGATGTGAATGGGAATGTGCTTTTCAGCAAACCGAGTGATTATACAACGCATATCGATGGCAGCTTTCATGAAGGAATTGGAAGGATATACTCACCCAAAATCAAGCAGGAAGCCAATGCGACTACATATAGTAAGGGGGAGTATAGCTATATCAACCTGGAAGGAGAAGTCGTGTTCCGCGATGGACCAGATTGCAACGCCCTTACACCATTTGCCAATGGGAGAACGTTTGCCAGTAACAGACGCAATCACTATATCCTGTTAGACAGGTCTTTCAAACGTGTAGGCCAGGAAGAGTTTACTGGACTTGGCGAGGGTGGATTTATGAACGGACTTGCTATTGTACGTAATAAGAACGGCCACGGTATCATTGATACTACCGGCCGCTTTGTTGTAGCAGCAAACTATGAGGATATATATGCGATCACCGGTAACCATTTCTTCTTTTCAGAAACACAGGATGCTCATGAGGTGGACGAGGATAAAGTACTGTATGGATTTGGCGATCTTAAAGGGCATGTGATCATGAAGCCGCAAATGGACCACTTTGACAGAAGAGGTTTCCGGGATGGCCTGCTGATGGCAGGAATAAACGGTAAGCTGACTTACGTTAACAAGCAAGGAGAAATCGTGTGGCAGGAATCAGAGAGAAAAACCCATGGGTTGAAACCACTCAATATTGATTACATGAACCGTGGTTATTTCAAGGCTTATTCCACCCCGGAAAGAGGGGATGAAGACTACCGGGCGCACAATATTCCAAAGCAGATAACTACGCCAGGCTTACCTGACAATAAGCTCGCTGTTACTATTGACACAACCAGGATAGACACCTTCCAGCAACAATTTGCAGGTATGCCGTTGTTTATCAGTAACACGACCCGCGATACCGTACGGTTCAATGCACAGGATCACCTTCTTTACATGACACTACAGGCACTGGATGCTAAAGGACAATGGCGGGATATCGAATATCTGCCGAATAGCTGGTGCGGGAACAGTTATCACCAGGTGGAGCTGGAACCTAATGCCGGCTGGGGTTTTATAATACCTGCGTATCAGGGGGAGAATACCACTTTGATGAGGGCAAAATTACTTTACATAGATAAGGACGATCCGAAAAAAAGTAAGGTGGTGTATAGCAATGAGATCAGGGCGGGTGTCAATCCTGCGCAATTCTGGAATAAAGCTGCGTATTATCCGGATGGGATCATGAACCCTTATGTAGATTAAACACAGGAACTATCATTACACCGATAGCTACCTCGGAATGACTTCCCTTGTAATGTATGTGATGCTTAAAGACCGATATATTCTCCGGCAAAAAATATACTGATTCAGATATACGCACTGGATGTCAGCAAGTATAACTAAGCCAGTATATTTTTAGCCGGAAAACGATACTGATTATTTACTCCGCCCAGCTCATTGTATATCGTTCATCCTCTATCTCCAGCGCTTCCTGCGTGATCTGCAACGGATGGAATGTATCTACCATCACCGCCAGTTCTTTCGTCTCCTTCGCTCCGATACTCTTTTCTACAGCACCAGGATGCGGGCCATGCGGAATACCACCGGGATGCAGCGTGATCATCCCTCTGGTAACATGCTTACGGCTCATAAAGTCACCATCCACATAATACAGCACTTCATCGCTATCGATGTTACTATGGTTGTAGGGTGCAGGGATGGCCTGCGGATGATAATCGAACAACCGCGGACAGAACGAACACACCACAAAGTTATGTGCTTCAAATGTCTGGTGGACTGGTGGCGGCTGGTGTACGCGACCAGTAATAGGTTCAAAGTCATGAATGGAAAAAGCGAACGGATATTCGCAGCCGTCCCATCCCACTACATCAAACGGATGATGCGCATAATGTATCGGATACATCACGCCTTTCTTCTTGATACGAATGAGGAAATCTCCTGCTTCATCGATCGTTTCCAGGTTCTGTGGCTGCCTGATGTCCCGCTCACAATAGGGTGCGTGCTCCAGCAGCTGCCCGTACTGACTCAGGTATCGCTTCGGATAACGGATAGGGCTGAATGATTCTACGATGAATAACCTGTTCTCAGTCGTGGTAAATTTTATCTGGTAAATGGTACCGCGTGGTACCATCAGGTAATCGCCATACCCGAAAGGTAGCTGTCCGTACTGTGTATGCAATACGCCGGCGCCTTCATGGATAAAGAGCAGTTCATCGGCATCTGCATTTTTGTAGAAATAGTCGGTCATACTTTGACGTGGCGCTGCCAGTACAATATGACAATCACTGTTGACCAGCACCGGCTTACGACTTTGCAGATAGTCATCCTGTGGCTGAATATTAAAACCCTGGAAACTACGATGCTTTAACATCTTCTCTTCCGCCACACGTGGCGCAACATTGTAGGGCTCATCCACCTTTACGATCTCAGTTGGTGGATGACAATGATACAACAGTGTGGAATTAGACGAAAAACCTTCTGTCGAAAACAACTGTTCTGAATAGAGAGTACCGTCAGGCTTACGGAATTGCGTATGACGTTTGTGAGGAACGTTCCCCAGTTTATGATAATGCGGCATGATGGATGGTTTTTCAGTCTGCTACCCGGCATAACAGACCGTGGAATATTGAATGACAATTATATGACAATATAATGTTTTGGTGACTGCGTTGCTGTCAACGGCAGATATGTTCGCTGTGATATGACGGGACAGGCACATACCCTGGTGCTGACAGGTATGCAGGATGGGAATAAAACCCCGGGAAAGTACTACCGGCTAACGATTCCCTCCAGCAGGAAGCAGTACTTCCAGCGGCGCTTATCTATATAATATGTGAAATTGCGGAAATAAGGCATGTCTAACGTGGTTAGGACAAATATAGGAATAATAAGATAGCAGCGCATCAGGTATAGCGCTTGGCCGTCGCTAGTTCGTCGCTTGTTCGTCGCTTGTAGCTCCACTGTCTACCCAGATGCCTGGGGAGATAGCATAAGTGATCACCAAGAATGCATGATTACAGGTAGATAAGAGAATAAATCATTCACAATGAACATTTTACTGATTATACTGTGCTTATTAATCACTCGTTAGCCGCGATCCAACTATCACAAACTTGTCCAGCCCGGCCCGTTACCCGGAAATTTTCTCAATTTCCCCGGGTCAATTTTAAATAATTTCAAAACTTTGACAATTCATTTGTTAATTCGAAACTAATTGCGCATTTTTGTTTGCGAAAAGTAAATTGTTTCAAATAGTGCTACCAATATTCACATACTTCACTTCTGCATCTCGCACCATCTCCGGGGCGGGCTTCAGCACTATTACAATTACATCTATTACAACCCCGCTGCGGGGTTAATATTCACATATCGTCCAACGACCACAACGAGTGGTACACCCGGAAAGGGATCAGGCATTTTTACGTAATAACATCATCACACATGCAAGTATTAAAATTCGGCGGAACTTCCATGGGAAGCGCCCAGTCTATAGAACAGGTTTGCAATATCATCCGTAACAAGAAACCCAACGGAAGATTCACCATTGTAGCTTCAGCCATGAGCGGTATTACCGACAAACTGATACAATGTGGCCAGCTTGCAGGACAAGGACAGGAACAATATAGAAACGTATTAGCAGAGATAGAATCAAAACACCTTGACACCATCCGTACCCTGTTTCCCATCACTGTACAAAGTGGCATCATCAGTCAGGTGAAAAAACGCCTGAACACCCTGGAAACACTGTGCGATGGTATCTTCCAGGTAGGTGAACTGAGTGCCCGGTCGTTGGATAAGATCATGAGCTTCGGCGAACTACTGTCCTCCTATTTATTGGCAGAAAAATTAAAGTCCGCCGGTCTCAATGCTGTTTGGAAGGATAGCCGCGAACTCATTGTAACTGATAATAACTTCGGCAACGCGGCCGTTAATTTCCTGGCTACTAATCACCAGACAGCCCAGTATTACCAGCAGCAGACTGCCGATTTCTTCGTACTGCCAGGCTTTGTTGCTGCCACCAGTGATGGAGAGACCACTACCCTCGGCCGTGGCGGCTCTGACTATACCGCGGCTATTATTGCTGCCGCTTTACATGCTGAAGTACTGGACATATGGACCGATGTAAGTGGTATGATGACTGCTGATCCCCGCATGGTATCACAGGCTATTCCTATCCCGCATATCAGCTACGAAGAGGCCATGGAGCTTTCTCACTTCGGCGCTAAGGTGATCTACCCTCCTACCATACAACCGGTAATGGATAAACGTATCCCTATATGGATCAAAAATACTTTTGCACCTGATGATTATGGTACCCTCATCCGCTCTCAGGACGGCGAAACGCATGTACACCCCGTAACCGGTATCAGCGGCATCCAGAAGATAGCCCTGCTGACACTGGAAGGTAGTGGTATGGTGGGCATCCCCGGCTTCTCCAAACGCCTGTTTGAAGCCCTGCTGACTGAGCGTGTGAACGTGATCCTGATCACGCAGAGTTCTTCTGAACACTCTATCACCGTAGGTATTCATGAAGCTGACATGCTGAAAGCCAAGACAGCGGTCGACAGCGAGTTCTCTCAGGAAATACTGGAGAAACGTATAGAACCGCTGATCGTCGAAAGAGATATGAGCATCGTGGCAGTAGTAGGCGATAAAATGAAAAATCACCATGGCACCAGCGGTAAACTCTTTGCTGCACTGGGTCGTAACGGTGTGAACATACGCGCTATCGCACAAGGTTCTACAGAAAAGAACATCTCTGTCGTGATCAATAAAGGGGATGTAAAAAAAGCGCTGAACGTCATACATGAAGCGTTCTTCGAAGAACCACTCAAACAGGTGAACGTGTTCATCGCGGGTGTCGGTAATGTGGGCGGCAAACTCCTCGAACAACTCAATCAGCAGCACCAGTTCCTGATGAACGAACTTGGATTACATGTACGTGTAACCGGCATCGCCAACAGCCGTAATATGGCCTTCGGCCATGAAGCCATCAACCTGCACGATTGGAAAAGCGCGCTGGATGCTGGAGAGCCATCTGACATGGCTGCATTTGCACAAAAAATAAAATCGCTCAACTTACGTAACAGCGTATTTGTTGATAATACCGCCAGCAAGGACGTAGCAGCTATCTACGGAGAGTTCCTGCAACATGGTATATCGGTAGTGACCTGTAACAAGATTGCCTGTTCTTCAGACTATGCATACTATAAAAGCCTGAAAGACCTCGCACGTAAATACAATGCTTCCTTCCTGTTTGAAACGAATGTGGGCGCAGGATTGCCAGTGATCAATACACTGAATGACCTGATCCGCAGCGGTGACAAAGTAAACAGCATTGAAGCAGTGTTAAGTGGTAGTCTGAACTTCGTGTTTAACAACTTTGTAAACGGCGCTTCCTTCCGGGAGGTAGTGAAAGCCGCACAGGACGAAGGTTACACTGAACCAGATCCACGTATCGACCTGAGTGGTGTGGATGTGATGCGTAAGATCCTTATCCTCGCACGTGAAAGCGGTGTGCAGATGGAACTCGAAGATATCACTAACCACTCCTTCCTGCCGAAAGAAGCGCTGGAGGCTCCTTCTGTAGATGCTTTCTACGAACAGCTGGATGTACATGCAGACCATTTCCTGTCACTGCGCGAAAAGGCCGATGCGGACGGCAAACGCCTGAAGTTCGTGGCCCGCTATGAGAATGGTAAAGCGTCTGTAGGATTGCAGAGCATTGCACCTGACCATCCGTTCTTTAAACTGGAAGGAAAAGACAATATCGTATTGTACACTACCAACCGCTATGCTGCACAGCCGCTGATCGTGAAAGGCGCCGGTGCGGGAGCAGATGTAACGGCGTCTGGTATATTTGCTGACATTATCAGATCAGCGAGATAAAATCAGTTAGGTAGGAGGAATTAAGCATGAGGGATTAGACTTCATGACAAGAATGTCTTGTTAAAAAACCATTCAATAGTCGTGACCGTGCAATTCAGAAACACAATTCCTTCAGCTCAATTCCTAATTCCTAATTCTTAATTGCTAATTAAAACTTATTCTCTTCATGGAATCAGACTGCATAAAAGTATTCGCTCCTGCCACTGTCGCCAACGTGGCCTGCGGATTTGACGTAATAGGACTGGCAATGGATGCACCCGGCGATGAAATGATCATGCGCAGAAGTGACAAACCTGGTGTGACGATTACTGCCGTACATGGCGCTGCTCTCTCTACTGATCCTGCACAGAATGTATGCGGCGTAGCCATACAGGCACTCCTGCAGAAGTATGGTCAGCCGGAAGCAGGTATCGAACTGGAACTCTTCAAGAACATTCCTCCCGGAAGTGGCATCGGCTCCAGTGCTGCCAGTTCTGCGGGTGCAGTTGTAGGTGCCAATCACCTGCTGGGCAATCCGTTCACACAGAAACAACTGGTCCGTTTTGCCATGGAAGGCGAGCGACTGGCCAGTGGGGCCGCACACGCCGACAATGTGGCTCCTGCTATCATGGGTGGTTTCACGCTTGTAAGAAGTTACAAACCACTGGACATTACCGGTCTGCATACACCTGCCGACCTATGGGTGACCGTTATACATCCGCAGATAGAAGTAAAGACTTCTGATGCCCGTGAAATACTCAAACAAAAAGTACTGATGACAGATGCGATCCGTCAGTGGGGTAACGTAGGTGCCCTGGTGGCCGGTCTTTATCAGGAAAACTATGACCTCATCAGCCGCTCACTGGAAGATGCGATCGTAGAACCGGTACGTGCGATCCTTATCCCTGCTTTTTACGAACTGAAAGTAAAATGTAAAGAGGCAGGCGCATTAGGTGGTGGGATCTCCGGTTCAGGACCTTCTGTTTTCATGCTGAGCAGAGGGGAAGAAACGGCCCGCAAAGTGGCCGCCATGATGGATACCGTATATGCTCCGCTGGGAGTGGATTATAAAATCCATGTTTCGCAAATAAACAGGGAAGGTGTGAAAATTACAAAAGTGTAAAGTCTAATGAAATATTTCAGTCTGCAGAATAAACAACACGTAGTATCTTTTGAAGAAGCCGTAGTACAGGGACTGGCGCCCGATAAGGGCCTGTATTTCCCGGAACGTATTCCTGCTTTTGACAAGGCATTCCTCGACGACATCGTTCATAAAAATGACCTCGATATAGCTTATGCTGCTATCCAGCCTTTCGTAGGGGACGAGATTCCCGAGGCAGTACTGCGGCAGATCATTGCTGACACGCTCAGCTTCCCTTTCCCTGTTGAAAAAGTACAGGATAATATTTATTCTCTTGAACTGTTCCACGGTCCGACCCTGGCATTTAAAGACGTAGGCGCCCGCTTTATGGCTGGTTGCCTGGGTTATTTCAGAAGAAATGATACGCGTCCGGTAACAGTGCTGGTAGCTACTTCCGGCGATACTGGCGGTGCAGTGGCCAATGGTTTTTACAACGTACCAGGGGTGCGCGTGGTGATCCTCTACCCTTCCGGTAAAGTGAGCACCCTGCAGGAGAAACAGCTGACCACACTGAATGGCAATATTACTGCCCTCGAAATAGATGGTACGTTTGACGACTGCCAGCGTATGGTGAAGACCGCCTTCCTCGATGGAGAATTACAGTCGCACGTGATGCTGACCAGTGCCAACTCTATCAACGTTGCCCGCTGGCTGCCACAGATGTTCTACTACCTGCTGGCATACAAACAGCTGGTGACCCGATATCCGGATGTGGTATTCTCTGTACCAAGCGGCAACTTCGGCAATATCTGCGCAGGTATGATGGCGGCGGCCATGGGCCTGCCGGTAAAACATTTCGTAGCCAGCACTAACGTGAATGATACCGTGCCGCGGTTTATGCAAACAGGAGCGTATACACCAGGCAAGGCTACAGCTACGCTTTCCAATGCGATGGACGTAGCTGACCCGAGCAACTTTGTACGCATCCTCGAGTTATTTGCCAATAGCCTGCCTGCATTGAAAAATAAGCTGACGGCCATGTCCTTCAGCGACAGCGAGACCGTCGCCACGATGGAACAGGTGTGGAAAGACGACCAGTACATGCTGGATCCGCATGGTGCAGTAGGTTATCTGGGGCTCAAGAAATACCTGGCTGACACAGGACTGGATAAAAATACAGCCGGTGTCTTTCTGGAAACAGCGCATCCTGTTAAGTTCGCAGATACCGCTCCGGCCTCCCTGCAGGATAAGATAGTAACACCTGAAAGAGTACAGTCACTGTATGCACTTAAAAAAGTGTCCGTACAGCTGCCTGCTGATTATAATGCATTGAAACAATGGCTGACCGCCAATTGATCCGGCACGTAAAGACGATCGATCTGAATGGCTGACCCGACAGGTCGGCCATTCGTCTTTTTATCATAACTACGCACTTTCCAGCATTTTTTATATAATTGTCTTATGAAATACCTGTTCCTCTTATCAATTCCCTTTTTCTTTTCCTGCCATTCCGGCAAGCAGGGTGATCAAGCTGTGACCGACAATGCTGATTCTGCCCTGTATGCCCCTACGGTATTGCCTTTGACCGATTCTATCGCGCAGTTTCCCAATAACGAAGCCCTGTACTTCCGCCGGGCACTGGTGCTATTCAATACCGATCCGGCTTTATCACAGCGGGATTTTGAGAAGGCCGCCGAACTGAAACCACAGGTAACCGACTTCTGGGCGGGTGCCGGAGAAGCGGCGCTGGTACTGGAACACTATCCGCAGGCCATTGCACATTTCCGGAAAGCGCTGGAAACAGCCCCTGGCTATCCTTATCTGCAATACAGACTGGCGACCGCATTGATAGAAGACAAACAATATACATCCGCCGATAGTGTCGCAGCTGTGCTGGCACAGTCGCCTGGTACCTACGATAAGGCCTACTACCTGAAAGCCAGGATCGCAGAAGAACACCGGGATACAACCCTGGCTATTACACACCTGACCGCCGCTGTTGAACATGCCGGCATGGCCAGTGACTATGATGCTGTTATGGAGCTGGGAGATCTGCTGCTGACAAGACGCTCAGCGGAAGCGCCTAAATACTATAAGCTGGCTGCCAGACTGGACACCATTCAGTCGGAACCTTTCATTGCCCTGGGGCAGTATTATGAGCAGACAGGGAATGACGCGGATGCCATCACGGCCTACAGGAATAGCATCACCACCGATCCGGATGATGAAAGAGCCTATCTGGCACTGGGTACGATCAACGTACGCAAAAAGAACTGGAAAGAAGGGCTCCGTTACTTTGACCTGGCTGCCAAGGCCTCTCCCAATAATGCAGAAGCCTATTACAACAGGGCACAGTGCCTGGAGCAGCTGGGCAGGAAGGATAACGCGATAGATGACTATATCAAGGCGCTGACCTTCAGGAAGGATTACCCGGAAGCGAAAGCAGCCCTGGAGAAACTAAAAAAATAAACAGTTATATTCGTAACGATGAAGCAGTCTCTGTAACGGAGACCTGATCCTTAATCTTTAAACGAGCGGCTTTGGAAAATAGAAACACATTTATCGCACCATCCCTGCTGGCTTCCAACTTCCTTCAACTGGGTAGAGAAGTGGAAATGCTTAATCGCAGCGAAGCAGACTGGTTGCACCTGGACGTAATGGATGGAAGATTCGTACCGAATATCAGTTTTGGCTTACCGGTCATTTCTCAGATCAGGAAGGCAACAACTAAGACCTGTGATGTACACCTGATGATAGAAGAACCGGAAAAGTATGCAGAGGAATTCAAAAAAGCGGGCGCCGATCTGCTTACGGTACATTACGAAGCCTGTACGCATCTGCACCGGAATATACAGCAGATAAAAGGGCTGGGCATGAAAGCGGGCGTAGCGCTCAATCCGCATACCCCTGTACACCTGCTTGAGAACATCATCAATGATATTGACCTGATACTGATCATGAGTGTAAATCCGGGTTTCGGCGGGCAACACTTCATTCCGAAAAGTCTGGAGAAGATCCGTCAGACACGTGAGATGATCAATCATCACAAAGCGCATGCACTGATTGAAGTAGACGGAGGGATTACACTGGATAATGCAGCCACTATACTGGATGCAGGCGCAAATGTGCTGGTGGCGGGTAGCTTTGTATTCTCTGCAAAAGATCCGGAAGCAGCGATTAAAGCGCTGAAACACGCATAATTAGTAATTAGGAACTGGGCTGATCACTTAGGACCTCTTATAAATGCAAAGCGCTCCTGACTGGTAGTCTGGAGCGCTTTGCTATAATTTAACTTACTTTAGTAGACTGAATTCCTGCTTCCTGATTATTTCCTAACCATCTTCCCTATATGAAGTGCATTAGCTCGCCTGTAGCTTGGTAATGATCTCGCTGGACAAAGGTTTTGTCAGGTAGCCCCTCACGAAGGAGTAGTTATCTACCTTTTTACGATCCTTATCGTCAATAGAAGATGTGAGTACAAATATGCCGATCTGTTTTGCAAGGTCTTTGTAAAATCCGGCATAATCGTTCAGGAAATCCCACCCATCCATGACTGGCATATTAAGATCAAGTAAGATCAGGTCAGGCAGTTGTTCCGCTTCAAATGAATACTGTCGCAGATAATCCAGCACATCCTGTGCATCGGAAAAAGCCCTTACCTGCTCTCCTATCCCCTGTCTTTTGATCATAATATTAGCGATCTGCTGATGAATCGGGTCATCATCTACGATAAAAATCATGTTGTGCAATTGCATACAGGGATTTATTCTGATTTAAAGGTAATAATAAATTTCGTTCCCTGACCGGGTGAACTCTCTGCACGAATACTTCCTCCCATCGCTTCCACCTGTGTTTTGGTAATAAAAAGGCCGATGCCTTTTGCGTCCTTATTCTTATGAAATGTCTTTCTGAAGCCGAAGAGCTTGTGTCCGAAACGTTCCATGTCAATGCCCAGACCATTGTCTTCAGCAGTCAGTACAGTATACCCTTTTTCCCGCCAGCTACTGAGATGAAGGCGGGGTTTATGCTCCAGCGTACGGTAACGGATAGCATTGGTGATCAGGTTCTGCAGAATACTGTCCAGGTACGGGCGCGGAAATTCCAGCGAGGGCGCATGCTCAAAATTAGTCGTGAGTTGTATGCCGCTTTTTTCGATATCCACGTATAAAACGTCTTTCACATGTTGAAGACGTTCTGCAAATATAAGCTCTTCACGTTCTACATCCACATCTTTCCTGATTTGCACTACGTCTACCAGGTCGTTGAGCGTTTCATCAATCTTGCGTATAACTTCCTGTATTAAGCTGAGGTATTGCTCCCTTTCGTGTTGTAACGTCGAATCGTTATGCATTTGCATCAGTGCTTTCAGATTGGCAATGGGCGCCCGCAGGTTATGGGAGGTGATGTGCGCAAAGTCTTCCAGCTGCTGGTTCTGGTTGATCAGGCTACGGTTTAGTTTATTCAGCTGCTTATTAGCGCGGAACAGGTCTTTCTGCATATTCCGGCTATCCGTAATATCGCGGATAAAAACGGATACGGTGCCATCACTCATCGGCGTGATCAGGAATTCGTACCATTTATAGCGCCGGGGAAAATAACTGCTGAACGACTGGGAGACATTACCTGACAGTGCAGCGGAGAAGCGTGTTTTAAACGGACTGGCATTCCCCAGTTCCGGCATAACACTGAAGATATTCTCTCCGGGAAACACTTGTCGGCCGGCCATTTCCTCTGCTTTCCTATTAACAAAGGAAAGGGTACCATCCTGTTCCATAGTGGCATATCCCATATCCACGGCATCAAAGAACAGGTGCAGCTGTTCAGTATTTCTCTGCAACAGGTTGTGCATCTGCCGCTTCTGTTTTCTATCGGTAACATCATTGACCAGTATGATGACCACCTGTTCCTGGTCTACAGGGTCCCGCAACGGGAACACGGTCAGATCCAGCCAGACTTCGCGGCTTTGGGCCGTCCAGCGGCTGTCCCTGGAGAAGTCGAGCTGTTTTTCTATGCGCAGGGTCTTATTATGCACCATTACATACATGAACAGTTCGTCCAGTCCGTATAACCGGGCAAACGGGTCACTCATCATATTGAAAGGAGCTTCATCCTTCCCTGTTTCGTACTGGAAAAACTCTCGTAAGGTCTGGTTGATCCTGCGGATATAGCCAAAGTGGTCGATCTGTATGTATCCTATAGGCAGGTGTTCTATGATCAGGTCGAGCAGACGGGCGCTTTTACGGAGTTGCAGCAGCGACAGCTGCTTTTCTGTAATGTCACACGTCATCATGACCAGCTCTGATACGCCTCCCTGCTGGTCGCTCACGGCAAAGACGGTTGCTTCGTAGTATGCAGGCAGGATGCGGGTCACACCATTGATGGCATGCTCCCTGTAACCGAGCTGCACTTCCGTGCTGATGGGCTGTCCGCTGCGGAGTGCGGCACTGAACAATTCCACCAGACCGGTTTCCAGGAATACCGGCTCATCAAACAGACAATATCCCGGCATCGAAAGCACCGGATCTACCCCCTCCCATATTTCCTGCTGGAGGTCATTGGCGTAGCGGTGGATACCATCCTGACTGAAATGCTGTAACCCGAACGGCAATGCCTGTAATACGGACGCCGTATCGGCGGGGCGACCTCCGGAGATGTCCGTACCAGAGAGCAGGTAATAGTTACCAGCAGCGGTCAGCTGCCAGCGGGCCCACAGGTGGTTATAGCATAACATCTCTACACAGGCGGGTTTGCCCATGTTGAGCAGGTGACATAGCATTGGCCAGTACACTCCTGCATTCTTTCCGATGACATCATTAAAATGTAAACTGGTTGTATTTCCTGCCGGATGAAATTCCCCCTCCGGTATCTGCAGCCACCCTGACGCCTGTTTATTTGCATACAAGAGGTTACCGTGCAGATCCAGTAACAACGCTGGCACAATGCCCGACAGCGCGTTACCCATAATGGCATTCATCATAAATCCCGAACGATAATCCCTTTAAAAATACTCAATATATGATTAAAAATGTCTATTCTTAATAACTATCTGGCAGGACGACAGCCTTTTGTATTATTTAAGGCCTTAATTTTGTTTTCCACTTATGTGGATTTCCCGTTTTCGGCATCTGTAAAAGGATGAATATCTTTGGCAGAAAGCAAGGGGCTTTGGCGTGGTTCTTGCCGCTGCTGATATATAGCTGCTCATCCTGGCATGGTATCCATATATCTCCTGCTAGTTTTAGCGTATGAAGGAAGGTTATATCAGGAGGCGCAGCTGAAGTAAAATCGTCAGACAAAGGTTACAAACTATAGGTTTCCAGATATGGGGTGTTTAAGGTATATTGCCTTACACACATCATATACTGCAACCTCAAACGTTCTAAATAAAATAGCACTTGACAGAATCAATTATCAGTTTAGACAGCATTAACCCTATCGAGTTCTTCGGAGTAAACAATGGAAAACTGGATCTGCTGAAAAAGAAGTTTCCGTTGTTAAAGATCCTCTCCCGTGGTACCCAGCTCAAGCTCTCTGGCGCTCCGGAAGAAGTAACCATAGCGCAGGAAAAAATCGGCCAGATCATTTCTTATCTCGAGCGTAACGGCAACCTGAGCGAGAACTACTTTGAACAGATTCTGGGTGACGAAGAGAAAGTCGACAATTTCAAAGACCGCAATGCCAATGAGATCCTGGTCTTTGGTCCTAATGGGCGTAATGTAAAAGCCAGAACAGCGAACCAGAAGAAAATGGTTTCTCTGGCAGACAAGAATGATATCATTTTCGCCATCGGACCTGCCGGTACCGGTAAGACGTACACGGCTGTGGCACTGGCAGTAAGAGCACTGAAGAACAAGGCAGTGAGAAAGATCATTCTGACCCGTCCGGCCGTAGAAGCAGGTGAAAACCTGGGTTTCCTGCCCGGCGACCTGAAAGAAAAGATCGATCCATACCTGCGCCCACTGTATGATGCACTGGATGATATGATCCCTGCTGACAAACTCAGTTATTTCATGACCAACCGCGTGATCGAGATCGCTCCGCTGGCGTATATGCGCGGACGTACACTCGACAATGCATTCATCATCCT
Source organism: Chitinophaga agri (assembly GCF_010093065.1). Classification (NCBI taxonomy): domain Bacteria; kingdom Pseudomonadati; phylum Bacteroidota; class Chitinophagia; order Chitinophagales; family Chitinophagaceae; genus Chitinophaga; species Chitinophaga agri. Next base: position 2,052,599 of record NZ_CP048113.1, read on the forward strand.
GGATGAGGCGCAGAACGCCACCGAACTGCAGCTGAAAATGTTCCTGACACGTATCGGTGCTTCTGCGAAAGCGATCATCACTGGTGACCTTACACAGATCGACCTGCCTAAAAATCAGAAGTCTGGTCTGGAAAAGGCTACCCGTATCCTCAAAAACATTGATGGTATAGGGTACCTGCAGCTGGATGAGGAAGATGTGGTAAGACATAGGCTGGTAAAGGCTATCATACGCGCGTATGACGCAAACAAGGAGTAGGAAGGGCGTTAACAATTAACACTTCCTTAACAGCCTTTTAAGTATGTTCACGGCTTTAAACGTAAACTGTTAAAAGACTTTCTTGCCTATACCGGTTTACAGGGAAACCAACAATTTTCAAAAACAGGTACTAAAGCTGAAAAATTACAGGCTGCGGCCCCGCTGCTTTTTGTAATTTTCTACTTTCCTCCTATTTTTGTTAACTGTATTATAATGAACAATTGCATGACCAGTTATCTGCGCATTCTCACCTTGGTAATATTTTTCGGTACTGTACTTGGCAGTTGCAAAAAAAGTGCTTCTCCGCAGGAGGTAGCACTCAATTTTATGCACGCCATTCAGGAATCGAACTTCGATCTTGCCAGGGATTACGCAACCAAAGAATCGCAACAGGTAATTCAGCTATACTCTTTTTTTGATGCCCGTCGTAACGACTCAGAAAGGGAAAAAATAAAGAAAGCTGGTATAAAGGTGATTGAGACGGAAGAGAATGGTGACAAAGCAACCGTTACTGTATTGAACTCTTCTTCGCAGCAGAAAGAAAGATTGCAGTTAGTGAAAGAAAATGGCCGCTGGAAAATATCTCTCACATTCGAAAGTATTATTCCAAACTACTTGCCACCGGCAAGCGCGCCACTGGACTCAACCATGCTTCCACAGGACACTGCAGCTCCGCTCCCTTCTGTTAAATAAATTATTGTAAATCAATTCATAACTGTTTATTTTGCAGTAATTGCGAAATTACAGTTGAGTTCCTTATTTTTGCGCACGCGCCAGCAGGCTTATATTCTAAATTCCACATTTGCATACGGTAAATCAGTTGCCAGGGTCCCACGGAAAGACTTTGCGACGTTATATCTTTGCAATGCAGAATAAAAGCAGAGCGGGTGCCAAATAAATCATTTAAAAAAAACAAGTTGATGATGACGACGAACAATCCATGGCATAACGTCAATACAGGATCAGAAGCGCCGAACATAGTAAATGCGATCATTGAAATTCCTAAAGGCTGTCGCGCTAAATACGAACTGGACAAAGAAACCGGTCTGCTGAAACTCGACAGGGTACTTTATTCTTCCGTATACTACCCGGCTAACTACGGTTTTATCCCTAAGACCTACTGTGATGACCATGACCCACTGGATATCCTCATCCTCTCACAGGTGGACGTGGTTCCTATGTGTCTCATGGAAGCAAAAGTGATCGGCGTAATGCAGATGATCGACAATGGTGAGGCAGATGACAAGATCATCGCTGTTGCTGCTAACGATATGAGCGTGGCACACATCAATGACATTACAGAACTGCCGCCTCACTTTACTGCTGAGATCCGTCACTTCTTTGAAGAATACAAGCGACTGGAACACAAAACTGTAAAGGTGGCTGAATTCCAGAATAAAGCTGTTGCTGAACGTATCGTGATGGAAAGCATTGAGCTTTACAACAAAACTTTCGGTGAGAAATAATCAGAACGGATAACCGTAATAGAAAAAGCCCATAGCAGCAGCTATGGGCTTCTCTTTTTATATAAGGTGCTATTAGAAATAACGCTTGATGATCCGCAGCTTGTGCGTTCGTACGCCAGTGTCAATATTGGTAATACCCTGGTTGTCAATCGGATCTACGCGTACCTTACCGGAAGCATGTATAATCTCATGGTCATTCAGTAAAACGCCCACATGCGTGATACGCCCTTCTGCATTGTCAAAGAAAGCCAGGTCTCCGAAACGCGCCTCCTGGAGAAAATCTACTGTAGTACCCTGTGTAGCCTGCTGATAGGCATCTCTTAGCAAGGGAATGCCCAGCGTCTTAAATAACGTCTGCGTGAACCCGGAACAATCTACGCCAAAGACAGACTTCCCCCCCCACAGATACGCCGTATTCAGGTAGAGAAAGGCAGCCTTCCGCAACGCCTCCAAATTTACTAAGTTCTCCTTACCAATTATTGCCGGTTCCTCCTCAAACTGTACCGTCAATTTTCCCCAGTTCACCACGTCCGTTGTGCCATGTTTTATCACGCAGCCAAACGGGACCTGCATCGGCTTTCCGTTCAACATTAGCCCATTGATCCAGGAAGCGGTATAATGAGTATAGGGCGCATTAAAAAGGGTCGAATCGATCGTTTCCAGGTGATTGACAGTTGCCCAGCCTTCATACCCATCATACTGACATTTTACCTTCACCCAGCCATCTGTACCGGTGGTAATAATTTCACTGCATTCCCCGAACAAGGCTTGTGAGATAATTTCACTTTTGTGAGATTGCTCCGCGCGTAAAGGCATGACCGGAACAACAGTAATAGCATATGGCATATTAATTGTCTAAAATAATTATATGTCAAAAGACAACAAAATGAACTTTTTTGTCTTTTATATGTAAATATAGGTAACACTATGCTACAGCAGTTAACTAATTTATCAGATAAGGAATTGATTTCCCGGGCGAGAAAGCTGAAAGATCAGGAAGCAGAAGGTGTGCTCATGGAACGTTACAGCCACCTCATGGTCGCTGTTTGTTTACCCCATCTCAATAATGGACCCGCCACCGCTCCCGAGGAAGTCTACCCCTCGTTGCTCCAGCGGCTGAGCAATAGTCTGAAGACCCAAAGTATCCCGAAAGCCAATGAATGGATACACTACACGATCAGGGCGCAACAGGCCCAGACAGACCGGAACAATCCATTTTTTCCAAGTACGGCATCCAGAGAATTACAACAGGTCGAAGGCAGGGTCGAAAAAGCAGCCACGAATATGAAAGAGCAACAACAGCTCGCTGCATCTTTTGTGCGTGCACTTGAGAAACTACCTGATGAAGAAAAATATTTTCTGAAAGAATTTTACGTGAATAATAAGTCATTTGCAGAACTGGCGGAAACCAGACGGTATACTGTCGAGAAGACCCGGCAGTTACTACAACAGGCAAAGCAAAAAATGGCGTCCTTATTGATGAATGAAACCTATGAGTAACTTGGAAAACAATGAGAAAATACTGAAGATCTTCAGTAACATCCGCTGTCTGAACAGGGACCAGCTTCCCCGTTACCTGGACGGTCGTCTGACGGATGTCGAAAAACACCTGGTAGAACAACACCTGGTGGATTGCGACCTCTGTTTTGATGCATTGCAGGTACTCCAGCAACAACAATACAGGGACCAGTACCAGCCGCTCGCCGGAAGTATGCAGCAATTCATCCGGAACGGCATCAAACAGGTGTCCCATGCACATAAAGCCGAACGCTATCAGCGCCAGGAACAAAAAAAGGAAAGTTTCCTGATCTACTTCTGGGCAGTAGCAGGGATCGCCGCTGCTGCCGGCATCATCTACCTGATACAGCAACAGGGCAAGTTTAAACCGGCGGTAACGAAAGCTATTGCCAGTAATGCCGCGATGATCACTACTCCTGCAGCAACGCCGGCCGCTGTACAGGCAGCCGTTATCACACCTGCCCGTGCGGAGAAACCGGATACGGTAAGTCGCCGTCCTGTTACCACACCTGTGGCAATACCAGTGGCTACTGCTGTACCACCTGCACCAACGCCAGCAGTTCCGGCTACTAAACCTCCGATAAAAGACTCTGTGAAGGCGGCGGCCAAACCAGCCGCCACTCCGCTGGTAACCAAGGATAAGGACAGCGCTAAAAAACAGGCTTCTCCTGTTCCTAAACAGACGGAGGCCAGGATCGTACCAGATGACAAGGATACGCCGGCTGTGGCAAAGAAAACGGAGGAGAAACCTGAACCTAAGCCGGTGGCAAAGGAGAAGGAAAAGGAAAAGAAAGAGAAGGATGATGACAAACCTGCCGCTGCCTCCAGCAGTACGGATGAATTCCTGTATAAAGCTGCCATGGTGTATCACCAGCAGGGAGACCTGAATGAGGCCATTTCCCGGTATAAACATCTTTCAGGTAGTACCGGCAGATACGGTGAACTTTCGCGCTACCAGCTGGCCGTATGTTATCGTAGTAAGGGACAAACCGGCAAGGCCCGCCGTATGTTCAAAGAGGTAGTGCGCATGAATGGCAGTATGAAGGACAAAGCCCAGGCGGCCCTTGACAATTTATAGATCGTTCTGCTGAGTGCATCAGCCTCACATATCATACAAGTCCATAGATATCCTGTACAGGGATCTTCTATGGGCTTTTTTAATTGGCCGGCAATTTTTATGGAATCCCGTTGGGTAATGCATCTTAATATTATAAGTATTTTATCTTTATCCAGTGAATTATAAGAATAGTCAGGAATTAACAGATGAGGAACTGCTGGAACGGTTCAAAGCCGATGAGAACAGCAATTGGATAGGCATCCTGTTTGACAGGTATGCAGTGTTGCTGTTGGGTATGTGCATGAAATACCTTAAAAACGAAGAGGATGCGAGAGACAGTGTACAACAGATCTTTTTAAAAGTATTGGCGGACATCAACAAGCATAAGGTCCAGTACTTCCGGGCCTGGATCTACCAGGTGGCCAAAAATCATTGCCTGATGCAGCTGCGTCACAGAAGTCAGATCCGGCAGGAAGAAGTCAGTGAAAAGCATCTCAATGACCCTGCGGAACCTGCAGAAGATAAAGCCAGGTTCGTGGAGAAAGATAACTTGCTGGAAAATATGCAGTCCGCACTGGAGCAATTAAACCCGGAACAGCGTGTCTGTGTCAAACTTTTCTATCTGCAGAAACTATCTTACCAGGATATTACCGATCAAACGGGATATACGTTGTTGCAGGTGAAGAGTTATATTCAGAATGGAAAACGTAACCTGAAACTCCTTTTAGGGAAGCAGGGTTAACGAGGGAGATATGCAGAACAATAATTATCGAGAAAACATTTTATGAACGAAGAATATCAGGATATTTTCACCACGACGACCTGCCCTACGCAACAGCAGCTGCTGGACTATGTACAGGGCCGGCTAACAGGCGAAGCGCTGCATGAAGTGGAACTTCATCTGGCTGATTGTGAAATGTGCAGTGAGGCCGTGGAAGGATTATCTGCCTTTGAACAGAAAGAACAAATTCCCGTATGGTTACGGCAGATGAAATTGCAGATGCTACGTAACCTGCGTACCGGCAAACGCCGTAAACACCAGATCACTTACTTTACACAACTGGGCATCATTGTGATCGTGATCCTGTTCATTTTGCTGGCGGCATTCTGGACGTATCATTTCATATCGAATAAGTAACAATCACCTATATGCGAAAAAAAGTCCCGGCCTTTATGGACCGGGACTTTTTTATGTATCAATATGATTGATTACAGGCTTTCCAGCTTCTTCTTCACTGCTTCTACTTTAGCAGTTTCGTTTTTGATAGCATAGATCTTCTGCAGCGCATACAGACAGCTTTCGTAAGTCTGTTTGTCGCTAGGTTCCAGGCTACCTGCTGCAGAGAAGTTAGCATCCGCTTTCTCGAAGAAAGGCAGTGCCTGATCCATCAGACCAGTTACTTTAGTCTGCAGTTCTTTTGCTTTAGGCGTGTTCAGAGATTTGCTGTCCATTGCATTCAGTTCCTTGTTGAAACCTACTGCACGGTTGAAATAGAGTGCACCTAACTGGAAGTTAGCGGTTGCATCATCAGCTTTCAGTTCGATCGCTTTTTTGTAAGCATTTTCAGCTTTGGTCATCAGCTCATCGTAGTTAGCTGGTTTTGCTGCTTCACCTTTCTCATCCGCACGTGGATTAGCCAGGTTGTCTACACGGATACCGTAGTCCAGTACTGTCTGGAAATCGTTTGGATTTTCAGCGATCTTCTTTTCCAGCATACCCAGTAACTCACTGGTTTTACCGGTTTTGGAGTAGTACAGCATCTCCATATCGTTGAAACGTTTGTCCTTAGGGAACATTACTTTTCCTTCTTCGATAGTTTTAAGCCAGTTAGCGTTATCACCTTTCTCTTCGTAGGTCTGCGCCAGGATCACGTACAGTGCAGGCTCGGCTTTGAACTGAAGGTCAGCAGCCTTTCTCAGGAATGGCAGCGCCTCGTCTTTTTTACCAGCCTGGTTACCAGCGTAACCTGCGTAGAATACCATAGAAGTATCTGTAGGGATAGTACCACCCAGATTTTTACCATTGTAGTAATCAGCTACAGCAAAAGCGTCTTTGAAGTGAACGAACGCTGAATCCCATTTCTGGTCGTTCAGATTACCGTAACCTGCGTTACCGATGGTAGCGTACAGGTTAAACATACGGCGGTTCATTTCCAGCAAAGCTTCTGGCAGTTTAGCATTGATATCCAGGGCTTTTTTGTAGGCCTCGAATGCTTCCATTGCCTGTACAGGATCTTTCTTCTCAGTAGCTACTTCTTCGAAAATCTTTCCTTTTACATACCATGTTTTAGCCTCACCTTTAGTTTTTTCATTTTCCAGTGCTGCCTGAATATCGGCTTTTGCTTTATCATAATCTTTCTTGCCCAGCGCGTCATCCGCACTGTTCACCTTCGCACGTTGCGCGAATGCAACCATTCCTACTCCGCAAAAGATAAATGATACCAGTAATTTTTTCATGTTGCTCAATATTTTGTTGTTTTCTATAAGTATGGCGTTAGATTTTAATGCCTGTTTCAACCATAATAAATACAATCCACCGCAGGTTAACCATTAGTTCGCATTAAGAAATTGCGGTTTCCTGGTAATTATTCTGCAGGCGTTACATCTTCCGTTGCACCAGCCGGAGCATCTCCAGGTGTTGCTGAGCCATCTACCTGCTCATTTCCTTCCATACCTTCTTCAGCAAACTTATCCTCTTCCTGCTCATCCAGACGGGCGACAGCAGCGATTTCGTCGTTATCATCCAGTCGGATCAGACGTACGCCCTGGGTAGCACGGCCAGCTTCACGGATATCGGCAACTGCCATACGGATCGTGATACCGGACTTACAGGTAATCATCAGGTCATCCTTCTCAGTTACGTCCATGATAGCGATCAGGCTACCTGTTTTCTCTGTGATATTGATAGTCTTTACACCCTTACCACCGCGGTTGGTAATTCTATATTCTTCAATATCAGTACGTTTACCGAAACCTTTCTCTGAAACTACCAGTACAGTGCGGGATTCATCATCCTTATTTACACAAATCATACCAACAACCTCGTCCTTGTCGTTGTCTACCTCGATACCCCTTACACCGATAGCGCCACGGCCTGTGTCACGTACGGTATTCTCAGGAAAGCGGATAGCACGGCCACTCTTGATGGCCATCATGATCTGGCTGTTACCGTTGGTCAGTTTAGCCTCGAGTAACTGGTCACCTTCGTTGATCGTGATTGCGTTCACACCATTCTGACGTGGACGAGAGAAGTCTTCCAGTAATGTCTTTTTGATGATACCATTCGCTGTACACAGTACAATATAGTGAGAGCTGATAAACTCCTTATCACTCAGGTCCTTGATATCGATGATCGCTCTGATCTTATCATCCGTAGGGAGGTTGATCAGGTTCTGGATCGCACGGCCTTTACCACTCTTCTCTCCTTCAGGGATCTCGTATACTTTCAGCCAGTAACAACGCCCCTTTTCAGTAAAGAACAACATGGTATGGTGAGTAGACGCCACGAACAGGTGCTCGATATAGTCTTCCTCACGTGTTTTACCACCCAGCGCCCCACGGCCACCGCGTTTCTGCTGACGGTAATCATAGGCAGATGTACGTTTGATATAACCCAGATGAGAGATGGTGATCACCACGTCTTCTTCTGCAATGATATCTTCCATACGCATTTCACTCGCCAGGTACTGGATCTCAGTTTTACGCTCGTCTCCAAAACGTTTCTTTACATCTTCCAGTTCTTCCTTAATGATCTTGAAGCGCAGGCCTTCGTCAGACAGTATATCTTTCAGGTAAGCGATGAGTTTCATTACCTCGTCGTATTCTTCTTTGATCTTATCACGCTCCATACCGGTCAGACGTTGTAAACGCAGTTCCAGTATTGCTTTGGATTGGATGTCGCTCAGTTCGAAGCGGGTCATCAGACCTTCCTTCGCTTCATCCGGTGTACGGGATGAACGGATCAGCGCGATCACTTCATCCAGGTGATCCAGAGCGATCAGGTAACCCTGTAGGATGTGTGCTTTTTCTTCCGCTTTACGCAGGTCGAAACGCGTTCTGCGTACAACTACCTCATGGCGGAAGTCAACAAATTCAGCCAGCATATCTTTCAGGTTCAGTACACGCGGACGACCTTTTACCAGTGCCACGTTATTGATACCGTAAGATGTCTGTAACTCTGAATATTTATACAGCTGGTTAATCACCACGTTAGCGATCGCTTCACGTTTCAGATCGATCACCAGGCGCATACCATCACGGTCACTTTCGTCACGCGCTTCGGAAATACCTTCAATGATCTTATCATCTGCGAGCTGCGCGATCTTCTGGTGCAGTGCTGCTTTATTGATCTGGTAAGGCAGTTCATAGATCACCAGGCGTTCACGGCCAGCTTTGGTAGTTTCTACGTTCACTTTACCACGTACTACTACCCTGCCACGGCCTGTTTCAAAGCCCTGTTTCACACCTTCATAACCGTAGATAACACCACCTGTAGGGAAGTCCGGTGCCTTTACGTGCTTGATCAGGTCTTCAATAGTAATGTCACGGTCATCAATGTATGCAATCAGGCCATCTATCACCTCTGACAGGTTGTGCGGCATGATGTTGGTCGCCATACCTACCGCAATACCTGACGCTCCGTTGATCAGGAGGTTAGGGATACGTGTAGGCAGTACTGTTGGCTCTTCCAGGGTATCGTCAAAGTTCAGGGTGAAGTCCACTGTCTCCTTGTCGATATCTTCCAGCATTGCCTCTGCCATACGTTGCAGACGGATCTCCGTGTAACGCATTGCCGCCGGCATGTCACCATCCACCGAACCAAAGTTACCCTGACCATCTACCAGCATGTAACGCAGGCTCCACGGCTGGGCCATACGAACGATCGTATCATAGATGGAGGCGTCACCATGCGGGTGGAATTTACCCATTACCTCACCCACGATACGGGCTGATTTCTTGTAAGCTTTGTTACTGTTGTTCCCTAACTCATTCATACCAAACAACACGCGGCGGTGTACCGGTTTTAAACCGTCCCGGACATCCGGAAGAGCACGTCCCACGATCACTGACATAGAGTAATCTATGTAGGCCGTTTTCATCTGCTCTTCAATGTTGATCTGGATAATCCTGCCGTCTTGCTGATTTTCCGTATTTTCTGACATTATATTGTTGGTTTACAATTAATTCCCTTAAAAAATAAATAGACGCAAATATAGCCATTTTAAGCCGTATTCCGGCCTTTCTGTCATAGAATGTGAATAAAAAAGGAATTGTCATATTCTACAAATAGACTATGCGTTAAGAACAATTTCTACAGATAGACTATTTAATCCTTATTTTGCGTTGACTCCTTCAATTAATATTCCATATAACAGAAAAAAGGAATATTGGGAAAATAAAATATTGGCAAAGATTTTGTTTTTAATCCGGTGAAAATCAGACGGTCACGGACAGTTAACTAAAAACACGACTGGTTAAAACGAATTTTCCTGAAAATTCGAACATTAGATGGATGACCGATGTTAAATCCCTGTTCTGTTACCATATTAAAGATGAACAAATTAATATGAAGAATATACTCTTATTTGGTGCCGGTAAGTCGGCTACAAGCCTGATCGACTACCTGGTATCAAATGCTCCACGGCAAAAATGGCATATCACTGTTGCCGATCATGACCTGGCGCTTATTAAATCAAAAACCGGCAAGTCTTACTATGTAACCCCAGCAGCTATTGACATCCGGGATGAAGCTTCCAGGCAAAAACTGATTCAGGAAACGGACCTCGTTATTTCCCTGTTGCCACCGTCATTACATATTTTCGTAGCGAAAGACTGTCTGCAGTTCGGTAAAAATCTGCTCACCGCCTCTTACATCGATCCCGAAGTAAAAAAGCTGGAAAAAGAAATTGAAGACGCAGGCCTGCTCTTTATGTATGAAATGGGACTGGATCCCGGCATCGATCATATGAGCGCTATGAAACTGATCCACTCCATTGAAAAGAAAGGTGGTCAGATCTCTGCGTTCCGCTCCTACTGCGGTGGACTTGTATCACCTGAAAGTAACGACAACCCATGGCAGTACAAGATCTCCTGGAATGCCCGTAACGTGGTACTGGCCGGTAACTCCGGCGCTACCTACCGCGATAAGGGTAAAGTGAAGGAAGTTGGTTACCAGCACCTCTTCGATCAATCTAAAACGATCCATATTCCGAGCCTGGGCAAACTAGCCTACTACCCTAACCGTGATTCGCTGAACTACATCAGCGCGTACAAGCTGGATGAAGTGCCCACTTTTATGCGGGCGACACTCCGCTATCCTGACTTCTGCGAAGGCTGGAGCACGCTTGTGAAGCTGGGTCTCACTGACGATACTAAAAAAATACAGACCGATAATATGACCTACTATGAATGGGCCAGTCAGCAAACGGACAGTGACCCATCCATCAGTCATGAAGAGAATATAGCCAACTATCTCGGCATCAGCGCAAAATCAAAAATCCTGCGTCAGCTGAAATTTCTTGGTCTGCTGAACGGTGAAACTATTCATCTCGGCGAGCAGACAAATGCCTCCGTCCTCCAGCATATCATCGAATCTAAACTAGCGATGGAGCCTGCTGACAAAGATATGATCGTCATGACCCATGAGATCGAATTTGAAAGACGTGGTATGAACACCCGCATGCATAGCTATATGATCTCTGTAGGTGAAGACAACGTACGCACTGCAATGGCAAAAACGGTTGGTCTGCCATTAGGTATTCTAGCCAAACTGATACTCCAGGAAAAAGTTACCCTGAAAGGACTGCATATTCCTATTTCACCAGAGATCTATAATCCGGTACTGAAAGAATTGGAAGAGTTTAATATCAGGTTTGAAGAAAGCTTTGAGTAATTAGGAACTACCGCTAATAAAAGTTTCCGCTATACAGTAAAGGGCGCTCCTGGCTATCAGGAGCGCCCTTTACTGTATAGCGGAAACTCTAAGTATAAAAAATTCCCGATTTCTGATGCTATCCCGCCCAACTCTCCAGCGCCTTTATCAGATCCTCAATCCCTTCCGTCGCCGGCTTCTCAATCTTCGTCAGGTTCTTTCTTTCCTGCATAGACGGCAGCTTCTTATCTATCACATAACAAGGCACTCCATCCTCGAGGTAATCTACCAGTCCCGCAGCGGGATACACCACCAGCGAAGTCCCGATCACCGCAAATATATCTGCGGATAGCACTACAGCAGCAGCCTCCGAGATCCTGGGTACCGACTCTCCAAACCATACAATATCCGGACGTAACTGTCCGCCGTCAGGCGCCATGTCACCGATATTAATATCCCAGGTAACCGGGTAACTACGATGCTCATCCAGTACACTGCGCATCTTAAAGATCTCTCCATGCAGGTGCAGCACTTTCTTCGATCCCGCCCGTTCATGCAGATCATCTATATTCTGTGTGATGATCTCTACATCAAACTTTTCCTGCAAAGCCGCCAGGCCCAGATGTGCCGCATTTGGCAAGGCCGCCTTCACATCCTGACGACGCATGTTATAAAAATCCAGCACCAGCTGGGGATTCTTCTGCCATCCCTGCGGACTCGCCACTTCATATACATTATATCCTTCCCATAGGCCGTCACTGTCGCGGAACGTACGTAATCCACTCTCTGCACTAATACCGGCGCCTGTCAAAACTACCAATCTAGGCTTCATTTGTACAAGACATTTTTGATTTTTAAATATACGGGTTTTAACATTTACCGTAACTTTATCGGATAATTAAATAGCAGCAATTGAAGATTCTAAAGACGCTTATGCTGTGCGGCATGCTGTTACTACACCTGAACGCAGACGCACAGACGGACACTACCAACGTCCCCTCTACTGACAGTATGAAGACAAAGGAGGTTCACACCTTAACAGCCGCTGATACTACTATCCGTTACCGTATTAACGGTGCCTATCTTGGTAGCATCTGGGGAGACCTGAAATACACTGTTTCCCGCCCTGCACACTGGACAGGAAAGGACTTCACCCGACTTGGTATCGTATTGGGCACTGCTGGTGGACTCATGGCAGTTGACTACGAAGTGAAACAGTTCTTCGGACGTAACCACACCAATTTCTGGAACAGCGTAACCGGTCAGGTAGAGCCATTTGGTAATGCCTATTCTCCTTACCTGGTGGGCGGTATGTACCTCGCCGGTGTGATTGCCAAAGACAGGAAACTGGAACATATCTCGCTGATGACTGCGAAGTCCCTGCTGATCTCCACCCTGATCTATACCTTCACCAAATCAGTGGTAAGACGCGGCCGTCCGACCTACTACGACGATCCTTTTGTATACAATGCACCATTCTCCATGGATAAAAAACATACCTCCTTCCCTTCCGGCCACATGCTGACCGTAACATCAGTCGCGACGGCGCTGGCGGAGGCGTATGGAGAAGAACATCCGTGGGTGCCATGGGTGACCTATTCCATCGCCATCATGACGGGTACTACCCGCCTGTACCAGGAAAGACACTGGAGCAGCGATGTCTGGCTGGGCGCCTCACTGGGTTATTTTGTGACCAAAGGCATTTACAAACATCACCGTGCATTGGAACGTAAAAAAGCACTAAAGGCACTGGCTGACTATTAGTGTAACTGTATATCGTATAAGAAATGTCAAAGCCTGTAGTCGAAAGACTAACAGGCTTTGCGCTTTTATGGATTGTCAGAACAGACCTTTTATAAAATATACCTAACCGTTAGACGGCCATCGCCTTCCGTTGTCTTCTGCGTTTCATATATCTGCGCATAAAAATAACCGCCGCTGCCAGTGCCAGCATACCAGGCCACATACCTACCAGGTCGATCAGGAAGCTCAGGACATTATTCCATCCATCTTTTATAGAAAAGGAGATACGTGAGAAGAAGCCCGGGCCCTGTGGTGAGGTATTGGCAAACACCTGATAGAACGAAAGGTTAATGGTACTCATCGCCACGTTCTGATCTATGTACTGCAGACGTGCCTGTGACGCTTCTACTTCTTCGCGGATGCTTTTCAGCTGCTCCTCTACTTCCAGGATGTCCTTCACGGACTTCGCCTGCTTCAGGATTTCCAGATACCTTAATTCTACTTCCTTCTTCGCCTTCATGCGGGCTGCCACGTCGATATATTCAGCCGTCTTATCTTCAGCTGATACCGTCTTTACGATGAGTGTCTGCGCATTGCCGGATATCGCTTCCAGGCAACTATCAAACTTCTCGACCGGCACCTGGATCGCCATGCGCGTTTCCCAGGTAAATTCTGAGCGTTGCTCATTATCATCAATAATATCTCCGTGATAACGGGCTACTACTTCTCTTAGTTCCTTACGGGCATTATTGTAATCATTGACAGAATACCGTATTGTACCGGTTTTAATAATTTTCCTGGGGATAACCGCTGACTGAGCCAGCGTAGGTGCAGTAAATGCACCCGTATTGTTTGAAGCTTCGGCGGCCGTTACGTCATCTGCCGGGTGATGTATCGCTTCCTGTTCGTTATAACTATCCGGTGCCGACGCCCCATCAGTGAAGTTGTCTGGTGCTTTCAACTCCATCGCTTTATAGCTATTTCTATAAGCTGGATCAGCCGCTGCAGGTCCGGCTTTATGCCCGCACGCTGACAGCAAGCTAAAGCTACATACTAAAACAGATACAGGGATAGGGGTATTCTTTAAAATGAAACATCTTCCTGTCATAGGACAATATTTAGTGATAAATAATGCTATAACAGGAAGATGCAGTAAAATGGATAATTCCACAAATTATTTCTTCATATCACCCATTTCAAGAATGGTGTTGAATTCATCCTCAGTAACGGCGCAAACGGACAGGCGGCCCTGACGGATCAGCGAAAGGTTTTCCAGTCTCTTTTCGGCTTTCATCTGCGCCAGTGTTACCGGCGTTTTGAAAGGCTTCACAGGCTGCAGGTCTACCACTACCCAGTTCGGATCAGGCGTGGTGGGATCCTGATAGTGTTCCTTCGCTACCTTGGCGATGCCAACTACGGCCAGACCTTCATTACTGTGATAGAACAATACCTGATCTCCTTTTTGCATACCTTTCAGGTTATTACGTGCCTGATAGTTACGCACGCCATCCCAGAAGGTTTTTCCGTCTTTTACGAACTGGTCCCAAGAGTACTTGAATGGTTCTGATTTAACTAACCAGTAGTTCATTATCTGATGATTTAAAATTGCTGTTTACCAGCCGCTGGCCAGTACATCAGCGATATGCATAGTTTTAATATTCAGGTCATGCTTACGGATGTAACCATCCAGGTGCATCAGGCAGGAAAGATCTGTCGAAATGAGGTAGTCGGCCCCACTGGCTACAGCGTTGTTCACTTTCTGTTCGCCCATACCGATAGAGATAGGTTCAAATTTCACAGAAAAGGTACCACCAAAACCACAGCAGGTTTCAGACTCATTCATTTCTTTCAGTTCAAGTCCTTTTACTTTGGACAACAGCTTACGCGGTCCTTCTTTGATACCGCATTCGCGCAGGGCGCCGCAGGCATCATGGTAAGTCCCTACTCCGTTGAGTGTGGCACCGAGATCTGTTACATGAAGGACGTCTGTCAGGAACTCTGTGAATTCATAGAGGTTCTTACGCAGCATCTTTACCTCATTGTGTGCAGCGGAATTGTCAAACAGTTTGCTGTAGTAATTACGCACAAAACCTGTACAGGAACCGCTTGGTGCTACGATATAATCAGTAGTATGGAAATCCTTTACAAACTTAGTGGCAACGGCACGGGCTTCATCCCAGTAACCGGCATTGAAGGCCGGTTGTCCGCAGCAGGTCTGATTGGGATTATAATTAACGTTACATCCCAGTTTTTCCAGTACTTTCACCATATTGAAGCCTGTTTCCGGGAACAGCTGATCAACGAAGCATGGAATAAAAAGCTGTACGTTCATTGAGTTAGTTCTTTAAATAAAAGCCGCAGGCCAGCTGCTGGCTACAGGAATAGAAATATACCGGCTGAAACGGTATCAACAATGAACATCACATGGAGCAATAATGGGGCTATAGCTGTTTTACAGTTGACGCATCATGGAGATCATTTTCAGCGCCGTGATGGCAGCTTCCTCCCCTTTATGGCCATGTATGCCCCCCAGTCTTTCCTCGGCCTGCTGCATGTTATCGACAGTCAGTACGCCAAAGATAACAGGAACAGGCAATTCAATGTTTAACTGCATCAGACCTTCTGTAACACCTTTACATACATAGTCAAAATGCGGCGTTTCGCCTCTGATCACGCATCCGAACGCAATAATAGCGCCAGGTTGTTTATGCGTGCCTTTTGTACGTTCCCAGTATTGTTTGCAGGCGAATGGCAATTCAAATGCGCCTGGTACGATCACCTTAGAGATCTTTGATACGTTGTATTCGGCCAGCGATTTTTCACAGCCGGCTACCAGTTCGTTAATGACCGTATCATTCCATTCGGTATACACTATAACAACACTGGCATCCTCTGAATGGAGAATGCCAGCATCGTTCAATAAACTTTGATTATGTATTGACATGATCTGAATTAATATCAGTTATTGCTCACTTCACCGAGGCGCGCCAGGTATTTATCCATTTCACGGCCTTCAGTTGTCTGAGGATATTTGTCGCGGATCTGTTTGTACAGACTGATTGCTTCAGCAGGTTTATTTGCTTTTTCCAGGGCCATACCTGCACGGAACAGGTAAGTTGGAGCCGTCAGTTCGTTGTCGCTGTGCGCACCCGCTTTTTTATAAAATTCGATACCCTTTTCGGTATTGCCCAGTTCCATGTAAGCGTCACCGGTCAAACCGTAAGCCATTGCCTGTACGATCTGGTCGCCACCGTTGAAAGCTGTCAGCTGATCAATTCCTTTCTGGAATTCGCCCAGTTTCACGTAGCTCACACCAGCGTAATATTTTGCTAACTGACCTGTTTTGGTGCTACCGTATTTATCGATCACCTGCAGAAATCCTTCATAGTTACCGTCACCGTTCAGCGCCAGGCGGAAAGAATCTCTTTCGAAATACTGTTGTGCATGGAAGATCATGTTCTGCGCCTTCACTTCGTTAGGACCTTTGATGAACTTGCTGTAGGCAAAAGTACCGCCAACTACTACCACTACTACGAGCAGGGCTATGATGATGCTGTTTTTATTCTTGTTGAAGAAGTCTTCCGCCTTGTGGAGTGAGTCTTCCAGTTGGAATTCCTTAGAAACAGGAGTATTTTCAGCTGCGGTCTTATTTGTTGTTTCGGTCATTGTAATTGTGGTCGTTAAATTGTTATTTCTTTATTACGGTACAGGTTAGGCTGTTGTAAATTCCCGCAAATATAAAAAAGGTTAGCGAATCTACCCGTTATATTAAAACGGCCGGGATCGCTAACCTTCACTATATTATTTAGTCAACAATGAACGGGTAATCATCCTGAACATAAACGTCTTTCAGCAGTTCATCATCTGCGGGCCATGGAGACTCTTCAGCGAACTGTACGCAATGTTCAACTTCCTGTTTTACCTTCTCATTGATAGCTTCGATTTCAGCATCCGTAGCCCATTTGTTCTTTTGGATAGTAGCCAGTACCTGGTTGATAGGATCTTTATCTTTATACTCTTCTACTTCCTCTTTAGTACGGTATTTAGCAGGGTCACTCATAGAGTGGCCACGGTAACGGTAAGTCTTGATCTCCAGTAAAGAAGGACCTTCACCGGCACGAGCGCGTTTTACAGCTCTCTCGATACCTTCGTGCACCGTTTCACAGCTCATCCCATCGATAGTAGCACTAGGCATATCGTAGGCATTCGCTAACTTATAGATATCCAGCACGTTAGAAGTACGTTCTACCGAAGTACCCATCGCGTACATGTTATTTTCGCAAATGAAAATTACAGGCAGTTTCCACAGCATAGCCATATTAAATGTCTCATGCAGCATACCCTGACGGGCAGCACCATCACCGAAGAAGCAAAGTGCTACGTTATCTGTACCCTTATATTGCTCTGCGAATGCCAGGCCTGCACCAGTACCGATCTGCGCACCTACGATACCATGACCGCCGAAGAAACCTTTATCAGGAGCAAAGAAGTGCATACTACCACCTTTACCTTTGGAACAACCTGTTGCCTTACCATACAGCTCAGCCATACATTCGTCAGCAGTCATTCCTTTCGCGATCGCCAAAGCGTGGTCACGATAAGCAGTGATGAACTTATCATCCGGTTTAGTTGCTGTCATTGCACCTGCAGCAATTGCTTCCTGTCCTATATACAGGTGGCAAAAACCACGAATCTTCTGCATCCCATACAATTGGCCGGCTTTTTCTTCAAAGCGGCGCAGCAAGAGCATCAATTCATACCAGTACAAATATGTCTCTTTGGTGAATTTCGTCTTTACGTCTGTTTTTGTAGCCACTGTTTCTTAATTTGTCCGCAAATATAACAGGAAAATCCTAAAAACTAAATACTTTGCAACTTTGCAGAAAAGTACTGCCGGGAAACAGCCTTTTATGAGGCCCTGATTTCCAGTCCAGCGCGGATTACAATAATTTTATTTTTAATTCATAACTGATAATCAGAAGGTTATTTTGCTATCGCTTAGAAAGATATCTCTCGTCCAATTTAAAAATTACGCAGGAAAAAGTTTCAGCTTTGACAAACGCATCATCGGTATTACCGGGCGTAACGGCTCTGGCAAGACCAATCTGCTGGATGCTATATATTATATATGCTTCACCAAAAGCTACTTCACCAGCAGCGAGGCACAGAACACCCAGTACCAGACCAGCGGCTTCCGCCTGGAAGGCGTGATGGAGCGGGAAGGCAATGAAGGAAAGATCGTCTGCACACTCAAGGAAGGCAAAAAAGAAATTGCCCTCAATGAGGAGTACTACGAGCGCTTTTCTCAGCATATCGGTAAATATCCAGCGGTGATGATCGCTCCCGATGATGCCGAAATTATCCTGGGGGGTAGTGAAGAACGCCGTAAATGGCTCGATGCATTACTTTGCCAGCTGCACCCCGGTTATCTCGAACACCTCATCACCTATCAGAAAATACTCGCACAGAAGAATAGTCTGCTCAAGTCAATGAATGGACAGGGCGGCAGTCAGGATGCTCTGCTGGACATCTTTGACGAGCAACTGGTACACCATGGTACACCCGTCTTTGAATGGCGACGTGCATTCCTCCCTGGTTTTATCCGCCAGGTACAACAGTTATACGATTATCTCGCAGGTAAACACGAAACTGTCAATATTCAATACCTGTCAGGGCTGCACGATCAGTCGTTCACCGCCCTCCTTGCTGCTAACCGTTATAAGGACATGCAACTGCAACGCACCTCCGGCGGTATTCATAAAGATGACCTTCAGTTCCTGCTGGATGATCATCCTATGAAAACCAGCGCCTCACAGGGGCAACGGAAGAGTTTCCTATTCGCGCTCAAACTCGCACAGTTCGAAGTCATTAAAGAACATAAGAAATTTGCTCCTATCCTGCTACTGGATGACGTTTTCGAAAAACTTGACCAGGAACGGGTGACCCGGCTGATCAACCTTGTGAGCAGTCCGGTATACGGACAGGTCTTCATCACCGACACCCATGCTGCCAGAATATTAACCGCATTCAAAGAAAATGCAGATAACTTTCAATTAGTCGAGATGCAATAAGGATGAAATACGTATCTTTGCGGAATGCGCTACGGAATTACATCAATGGAGGATGCACTGAAAGATTTTATGTCGAAAAGCCGTCTCAAACCGAGGCTGACTGAAGTACGCATACAGGAAAACTGGGAGCAGCTGATGGGCAGAACGATCTCCCGTTATACAGAGAATTTACAGCTGATAGATGGCAGACTGCACATCGCTACAACCGTTGCTCCCCTCAAACAGGAACTCAGCTATTCAAAAGACCGTATTATCAAACTGGTGAATGAAATGCTGGGAGAACCGGTAGTAAGGGAAGTTATCGTAAGATAATTTTTACCTCTTTATACAATGCTGGGGCGTATCAATATGATACGCCCTTTTTGTTTGGCCCTTACATAGTGAGCTCCATCACCAGCTATACTGTTCCCGGGTAGCATCCTTTCTACTACCAGATCTTACCATTATACCCTTATTACACCCTAATCCCTCCCTTGACCTACGGACAAATACACGGGTATTGATGCTTTATAATAAGGATGCCAGACCATAGCAGAGTACTAATCAGCACTTTAAGCACCAAATAAAGGAAGCCCCCCTATAACGCACGTATTACCAGTAAATTACAGGAACACTCAGGTGAATACTGCCGGTTCTGCACCAGAAGACGTTCCCACTATGCAATTACTTAAACTGCCCTAACCTCCTGCCCTGCCCGCTGCCGCGAACTACTACTCATAAAATCGGGTATTTATACTCTTTTCAGATATACCGCAAGCCGATAATTTTGCTCTCACCATTCCACCACACAAGTATTTCTTTTTTAACCCCAAACATTTTACATCATGAGTTTCACCAATTTTCAGGAACAGGTTATTCAAAAACCTTTTGTACAGGAGTTAGCCATCTGGGACAAGCTCTACTCAAGCACTGTACTCAATTTTAACATGGAGGCACAGACACAATCCAACTGGTGTTGGGCAGCTACTTCAAAAAGCGTGTCTTTCTTCTATTCCGCTTTGCTGAACCCCTGGACGCAATGTAAAATTGCCTCCTCCGAACTCGGACAAACCTGCTGTACATCACCCGTTCCAGGCCCTTGCAACGTGCCCTGGTATCTGGACAAGGCACTCACCCGCACCAAAAACTTTGTAGAACTGAAATATGGTACCATGAGCTGGGAAGCCGTGAAAGAACAGATCGATGCCGGTCTGGTAGTAGGCACACGTATCGGCTGGTCTGGTGGCGGTGGACACTTTATGGCGATCTATGGTGTCTCTAAGATCTTTAACACCAAGTACTTCCATATTGATGATCCTATCTATGGTAAAAGCATACTCACTGTTAGTCAGTTCTCCACCAATTACCAGGGTAGTGGCACCTGGACACACAGTTACATCACGAAAAAACATTTTTACTTTATGTGGATCAAAGACCTCGTATTCAAACCTGAACTGCTCAAACCCATTCCGGAGGTTCGCCCGCTGGTACGTTTACAACGTCCCAATATTAAGGCCGATAAAACCGCTGCTGAACTGGAACTGAGCTTTGCGCATCACGCATACGTGGTCGGGCTGAAAGATATCGATAAAGATATCGCCATCCCGGAAAGACCAAGCTCACTGCGCATAGTAGAACTGGATCAGCGTAAACCGGTAGCCCTGTACGATCTCGCTACGACGGAAGAAGATCCTCATGTACTGCAGGTAAGCACAGATGATGATTACCTGAACCGCATAGAAACAGGTATGGAACAGATCAAATCCAGTCTACGGGAAAAACAGATTGAAGGCGAAATGAGGGTACTGAAATTCCCTGCACTGAACCTCGAAGCGCTGTGGTTACATACTGAAGGCAGAGAAAATGACCGATATTATCTGTTGCGTCACTTTGGCCAGGACGATGTTGTGCTGGATGAAGGCCGGTTTAAAGAACTGGTGCTGAAACAGAAGGCCGTGGTAGAAAAACAGGATGACCTAATGGGTGCGTAAGCTATCAAACGTCGGTAGCAATGATTGATGAATAACGACGGCACATAAAAGATGCGCCGCCTGTACTAAGCGCGTTCCCGGTTACGAGCCGGGAACGCGCTTAGTTATACAATAAGTGATTGTACTGCTATTGAATTAAACTGCATTTCACTACGTCCGCCATGGTGAAAAGCATAACCATATTACCCAATCAAATGCCGATCTACGCTGAACAGCGAATAATTATCGTCAGCCTATACGGCTATTTCCTGCGTCTCAGCTTTTCACAAATCCCTGTATCAACGCATTCACATCATCGGTATGCAGCTTCGTACGCAAATTCACCATCACGAAATCCGCTTCGTCCTGCACCAGTATTACCACATTCCCCAACTCATCATCTTTCCCCTTGTTCAGCATGTAAACCATTGCGCCTTCATGACGTACTTCTACCAGCGATTCAAATCCGTCCTTACTGATCAGTGTTTCTTTCAAACGTCTGATAGCAGTGATATCTATCAGATCTTTGCTGGCGCCTGCCAATGTATAGACTTTCACTTTATGCACCCTGCCCAGTACCCTCTTTATCTGGCGTGTATCTTCGTCTCCATTGGCGGGAATGATCCAGCTGGCTAATTTCAAAGGAACGCGACCGACGCCTATTCTCACGCCGGTACATTCACCCCGGTACTCACGATAAAAGGCGCGAAGCGATTTTTTCTGTGCCAGAGCAGGGCTTACGGCGAACAAGAGAACTATTGCAATGATAGCTATGTATTTCATAATGATGGGTTGATCTGTGGTGATTAAACGGGTTATCTTTTAATGTGCTTTAATTTGTCGAATCCTTCGATATTCATGCCGTTAGCCAGCTGACTGATCTCGGCCAGGTCGATATCGCCGATCAGGCTCATGGCCAGAAATTCGGTGTCGCTGCCCACCAGCATGATCAGTTCGGCAATATTGCCTTTCGCGTTCTCTTTTACCAGGAAGCGGAGATCATCCTTCCCATCCCGGACAGTCATTAGCTCCTCAAAGTCTTTACTCAGCATGGAGGAAGCTTCTTTGAACAACGCCGTTCCTCCCTTGGCATTTTCTTTGGCCAGCAGGCGCAGCCCCCTGATCCTTTTCACGATCTGCAGGAATTGCTTTCCATCAGGGGAATTGATATCCAGTTTGCTGAACATGCTGAACATCTTGGGCGTTACACTGATCAGGGTAAAGGTCTGATCATTTTCATACTTTTCAAAAAAACGATCGATGCCACTACCCTGCTGGGCAAAGATAGGCAGACCGGTGCCAGCAATGAGCAGCACCAATAACAAAAAGCGTTTCATAAGTTTTCTTTTTATGTCAGATTTTTAGAATGGCCGTAATTAATTTGCGCGGATCTTCTCCGCAGCTTCGTTAAAGTAAGACAGCTTCTGTACCTGAGATGTACCCTTGTTCAGATTGCGGGACAGTAAGGCCAGTGCTTTCTGTGTTGCAGCAAATGCCTCCTTCGGATCATCGTAGGTATCTTCTTCCATTGATCTTTCTGCCAGCACTGTCTCATGTCTGATCTGGAACTGCCTGGCTGAATAGCCCACACCCACTGCCATCAGTAATATAGCGGCATATTTCATCCAGTGATGCCATGCCATTGTTCTTACCACCCTTTTCGGAGGCGCCTGTGCGATCAGTGTGGCGATGTCAGGAAACGCAGGTACCGGAATGTCTGCTTCCGCTGCGAAGTAACCGAATAAGGGCTGCACTTCCTTCAGATCAGCGGGAAGGTCCTTCCTGTCTGTGCTGAAAAAATTACGCAATACTTCCTCTTCCTCCAATGAGGAGGTACCATCCCAATAACGGTCTAATAATTCCCTGATCCTGTTAAACTCCATACACTTGCTGTTTTTGTAATTGTTCGCGTACTGCTTTTCGTGCACGGTGCAGATTGATCTTCACCTCACTCATTTCTATCATCAGGATATCTGCGATCTCCTGGTAGCTGTACCCGTCAATATCTCTCAATTGTATTATCGTACGGTATTTATCTGGTAACGCAGCTATCACACGGTGTACCCTGCGCATCACGTCCTGTTGCTCTGTAGCCGTATGCGGATTCGCCTCGTGCAATGCCGGTACTTCACTGGCTCTATCAAGCTCCTCTGAACGCCTGTATTTCCTCGCCTTCATTTTGTCCAGCGCCAGGTTCCGCACGATACGCATACACCATGCCTCCATATTCTGCAAGTCAGGCATCCGCTCCTGTTGCTGCCATACCTTGAGCAGGGTATCCTGTGTTACGTCCATTGCATCTTCCTCATTTTCCAGTAGTCTGTAGGCAAAGCGGTAAAGCTTCTGCCTGACGGGAACTACCTGTGAAAGAAAGATTTCTAAAGACATAAATAACAGATTCCTTGTTCTAAGTTACGACTTGCGTTGTTGCCTCCATCTGCTGATCTCTTTTCCTTCCTTCCCGGATGCTACAGAGCGTTTACATAAAGAAGACGACCCGTCAAATACTTTGTTACAAAAAAAGGGAAAGTTTTTTCAGAATAAGGATAAGCCGCTATTAATAAGCGACTTACAATTTTATACGTGGGTCTATGATCGTGTAGAGCAGGTCTGCCAGCAGGTTGATCACCACAAAAATGCCGGCAGTAAATAATATAGATCCCATCAGTACGGGGAAATCAAACTTTTCGAGGGCGTCCACGGTGATCTTGCCGATGCCCTTCCATCCGAAGATATATTCAACAAAGAAGGCGCCTGCCAATAGTTCGGCAAACCAGCCGGTAATAGCCGTCACTACGGGATTCAGGGCATTCCGGAGGGCATGTCTGAATACGACCGCCCGCTGGGATAATCCCTTCGCATATGCCGTACGGATATAGTCCTGGTTCAGGACGTCCAGCATAGCGCTACGTGTCAGTTGTACGATAATGGCAAGGGGACGTATTCCCAACGTAACAGCGGGTAATATGAGATGGCGTATACTCAGGATGCGGCCTGCAAAGGGATCGGTCTCAAACAGACTACCCGTCATATGAAGGCCTGTATAATCGCTTAACACGAAACCAAAGAGATAGGCTACGACAATGCCCATGAAGAATGAGGGCGCAGAAATGCCGACTACACTGGCAAAGACCGCCCCTGTATCCATCCAAGTATTTTGTTTTACTGCGGATAATATCCCGAGTCCGATACCGGCGACAGTAGCAAACAACATCGCTGCTGCTGCCAGCACCAGGGTGCCAGGCAATGCTTCTGTCAATATTTCCCATACATCCTTTTTCCCCTGATAGGAACGGCGCAGGTAGGGGGTTTTTAGTACCAGGAGCCGGCCGTGTTGCAAATGGGCCAGTGTCAGGTAATGCATATTGTCTTCCGCAGCAGCGTTACTGTGTATGCCAACAGGCGACAGGTCATTTAAATATAAAAGGAACTGCACCGGTAAGGATTTATCCAGGTGCAGTTCCTTTCTTACATTCTCCAGCGATGTTACGTCCGCGCGCTGCCCCAGGGTCAACCTAGCCGGATCGCCCGGCAGTACGTTGAACAGGAAGAATACCAGTATCACTACTCCCAGTAATACCAGTACGCCATAACTGAGTTTACGCAGCAGAAATTTGAACATGCGGATTATGGTATATCGTTATAATGCCATTTGCCTTTGATCGTGCCTTTTTCCAGAAGGATCAGACAGGGATTGCTTCTACCAGCTGTTTTGATCGCGGTTCCGTCCATCTGAACAAACGGAAACTGTAATCCATGTGCAGTGGAGAAAGCTGAGATATCTGCTTTAGAGGAAGCGGTAACACCGTAAATGTAGATCTTTCCTGTTTTCGCCTGTTCCTGCAGTGCATGCATTTTTGCATCCCAGCCCTTACCTGCTTCATGGACGTTCTTTACAAGGAAAAGATAGATAGGTGTTGATTCTGACAGGATTGCCTGCGTCTGATCACCACCATCCAGGCCAGTCAGGATAAAATCCTTAATAGGCGCCTCTCCTTCTGCTTCTCTTACCAGTTTATCTTTACGGTCTACGAACACCCAGGTACTGTCGGACCATGGATAGTTAGCATCAGTGAACTCTTTCTGCTGACCATCTTTCTCATAGATCAGTACTGTTTCGTATTCTGCCGGACGCGCTCCCGGAGGCAATTTCATTTTTTCAGGAATGTTATTACCTACTTTATAACCCAGGCAGTCTACGATCGGCAGGTGTTCAAGTGTATACCATTGTATACCAGCTGCGAATAAAACGGAAACCAGTACCAGTGCGAATGTTAGCTTTTTGCCGAACAGCGGTTTAATTTGTTTCTGATAGATAAAGAGGATGAGGATCATCACCAGCAGGATGACATCTTTCCAGAAGGTCTGGGAAGCCGTCAGTTTGATACAGTCGCCAAAACAACCACACTCTTTAATCTCGCCACTGTATAATGCATAACCAGTGAGGAAGGTAAAAAATACGATCATGATCAACAGCAGGGAGGACACAAGACGCATGCGGAAGCCTAACAGCAACGCAGCCCCCAGTGCGATCTCCAGCGTATTCATAATAATAGAATAAGCCAGTGAATAAGGAGAGAGGAATGTCATATGCAACACCTCGAAAAACTCGTCCATCTTATAGCTGAGCCCCAGTGGGTCATTCGCTTTGACCAGACCAGAAAAAATAAACAAAACGCCAACGATAATTCTTAATAGGTTCAGGAGAAGTTTCATGGATAACTTTTTTTACCGGTGTTGATATACATAGTTGCAGATCACCACATTATTCTATTTTTGTGAAGCAAAATAATCAATAAAATGCAAAAGGATACAATGGAAGGGAAGAACGGCGAATATACTACGATCAATTGCCAGGGTAAGCTGCTTGATTTGTCCAAACCAGTTGTCATGGGTATTATCAACATTACAGAAGACTCATTTTTCGCAGGCAGTAGAACGCAGCATATTGATCTTGTACTGGAAAGAGCCGCTCAGCTGATAGCCGAAGGTGCGCAGATCCTGGACATCGGTGCACAGAGTACCCGCCCGGGCGCTGTCACTGTCGGTCCTGATACGGAACTGGAACGACTGGTACCTGCTGTGCGCATACTAAAAGAGCATTTCCCACAAGCCGTCCTCTCCATTGATACCTATTACGCGAATGTAGCAGAACAGACTGTTGATGCAGGCGCAGCCATCGTGAATGATGTCAGTGCCGGAGACCTGGATGCTGCCATGATACCGACGGTGGGCAGACTACAGGTGCCTTACATTGCCATGCACATGCAGGGTACACCTGCAAACATGCAGCAACAGCCGCATTACGAAGACGTGGTACAGGACGTGCTGGACTATTTTGTGCGCAAACGCGCGGAATGCCTGGAAGCGGGTATCAAAGATATTATTATCGATCCCGGATTCGGATTTGGTAAAACACTTGCCCATAACTATACCCTGTTAAAAAAACTACACGTTTTACATATGCTGGAATGCCCGCTACTCGTGGGGATCTCCAGGAAATCGATGATCTATAAACTGCTTGACAGCTCTCCTGCTGAAGCTCTCAATGGTACCACGATCCTGCATACGCTGGCGCTGCAACAGGGCGCGCATATTCTAAGGGTACATGATGTGAAAGCAGCCATAGAAGCTGTGAAGATCACACAGTATATGAATGCGCTATAGCATATAAATATTTGTTATTTTTACGATCTATGGAAAGCTTGTTTAGTTTTTACGGATATCGCTTTCACTGGCTGAACATACTGGACCTGGTAATAGTAATATTCCTCGTTATACAGCTGTACCGCCTGCTGAAGGGAAGCCTGGCCTTTAATATCTTCGTGGGGTTATTGATGATATACCTGGCGTACTTTATTGTACAACAGCTACACATGCCTATCCTGAGCACCCTATTACAGAGCTTTATCAATGTCGGACTCATCGCCATCATCATCATATTCCAGCCAGAGATCAGGAAGTTCCTGCTAGTGTTGGGAAAGAAGGCGCCACTGAGTAAAGACAGCTTCTTTACCAAACTGTTCCTGCCCGATAAGTTCAAAAGCTATAAAGAAGAAGAGAATATCATTAACGAAGTCATCACAGCCGTAGCCCGCATGGCCAGCAGCCGTACCGGAGCACTGATCGTGATCGCCAATACCTACCGTGTAAAGTTTGATACCGCATCCAGCATCGCACTTGACAGTAACATCAATGCCAAATTATTAGAAAGCATCTTCTGTAAGGGAAGTCCGCTGCATGACGGTGCATTGATCATTGTGGGCAATAAAATACTGGCCGCAAAAGTGATCCTGCCCGTGTCTGAAAATCCAAATCTGCCTACCCGTATCGGCCTGCGTCACCGCTCCGCTGTGGGGATTACAGAGCATAGTGATAACCTTGCTATCATTGTTTCGGAAGAAAGAGGCACCATTTCCTATGCACAGGATGGGAACCTCGTGCAGGAGATATCACTGGAGGAGCTGAAGGTGAAGATGTATGAAGTCATGGTAGATGGATATGCGTAAATAGTCCGGCTTCATCACCAGTTACTAATCACTAATTACTATTTTCTAATTACCAATTAAAGAAAAAGGATGTCCGCTGTAGCGAACATCCTTTTTCTTTATCAGCAGTTAATTGCTTTTTCTCTTAG
The DNA here is from genome assembly GCF_010093065.1 of Chitinophaga agri. Lineage (NCBI taxonomy): Bacteria > Pseudomonadati > Bacteroidota > Chitinophagia > Chitinophagales > Chitinophagaceae > Chitinophaga > Chitinophaga agri. Next base: position 2,080,167 of record NZ_CP048113.1, read on the forward strand.
TGACCTTGTTGCAGAGCGGCAGGAGCCATTGGAGCAGCGCCCGCACCTGGTTTACCTTTCACAACGTCTACCAGCTGTACTTCGAATACCAGTACAGAGTTAGCCGGGATAGGGCCACTGGACTGCAGACCGTAACCTAAAGTAGAAGGGATCAGCAGGGTAGCTTTAGCACCTTTCTTCAGAGAAGCGATACCAGCATCCCAACCTTTGATCACGAAGCCCTGACCCAGCGGGAATCTGATTGGCTCGATACGAGCCCCTGGTCTTAAAGTAGTGTCCAGGCTGGAATCAAATACTTTACCGTCAGTGAGGCGGCCGGTGTAGTGTACTACAACGGTATCACCAGCCTGAGGTTTTTCGCCTGTACCTTCCTGAGATACAGCTACGTAAACACCTTCGGGAGTGGGTGTAGCAGACAGTTTATTTTTATCCAGGTATTCTTTGATAACCTTATCGTCTTTTTCTTTCTGTTTTGCGCTAGTATAAGTACCTACTACTACGAAAGTCAAATTCAATTTATCACCTGCTTTAGCCATTGGTGGTTTCTGCGGTAAGCTATCGATAGGAATAGTGAAAGTTGCGCTATCGCCTTCTTTCAGCATCACCAGACCATCCATCAGGTCTAATTTATTCTGGGATTTAGTGATCACGAACGGAACAGGACCGCCTGCAACTTTACGTGATTCGATCATAACTGAATCGTTCAGGCTCTGGATAATGTTCAACAGTACAGTGTCGCCCAGCTTCAGCTGCGCGCCGCTTCCTGACTTATGAACAACGAAATCCACGCCACCTGGAGTTTTTTTGGCACCACCACCGGCACCGCAGCTAGCCAAAAACAGGCCTAACGCTGCAACTAACAACTGTTTGTTCTTTTTCATTTGACTGTATTAGTAGGATTGAATAACTTATTGTAATGCTTCTTCGTTCTCTTTAATGGCTTCGATAAAATGTTGTATGGTTTTTTCGAGTGTCTCAGAGCTGTGTCCGCCGGAAGCGTGGAAGTGTCCGCCGCCATCAAAATATTTCCTTGCGAAAGTATTTACGTCAAAATCTCCTTTGGAACGGAAAGATAATTTTATTTCAGAGTGACGGTCTATGATCAATGCCGCCAGCTTAATACCCTGGATGGACAGCAGGAAGTTCACAACTCCTTCTGTATCACCGGTCTGGAGGTCAAAACGCTTCAGATCAGTATATGGTATAGCGATCATAGCGGTATTGTATTCATAATATACCTCCATTCGGTTCAGCAGGCTATGTCCCAGGAACCGCAGCCGGTTTTCCAGGAAGTTGTCATAGATGGCTGAGTGAATGATCTCATGTTTCAGGCCACGGTCAAACAGATCGGCCACCATACGGTGCACCCTGGCAGAGGTGGATGCGAAACGGAAAGAGCCGGTATCGGTCATTGTTCCTGCATAGATGCACTGTGCCATGTTCTCATTGATCAGGTCACCGTCTCCCAGTTTATAGATCGTTTCATAGACCAGTTGCGCGGTAGAAGCAGCAGTAGTATCGCTGACGCCGTACTCGAAAGTTGGCTGAGGCTCCAGGTGATGATCGATCAGGATCTTGGTGCAGGCCATCTTTGTGAGGTAAGGCTCCATGCTTTTGGTACGATACAATGCATTAAAGTCCAGGCAAAACAGCAGGTCTATACCTTCCAGTGCCTTGAACGCCTTCTCCTGCATAGACTCAAAATCAATTACATCCTTGGCGCCCGGCATCCAGATCAGGAAGTCGGGATAGTTCGTCGGGGAGATAACGGTTACATCATGCCCTTTCTGTCTCAGATAATGATATAAGGCCAGCGACGAGCCCATTGCATCTGCATCGGGTTTCTGATGCATTGTTATTACCACTCTTTTAGGGGTCTCCAGCAAGGGCTTAATTTCCTCTATCCTCTTCATTCTTAACCTTTAAATATGCAGTTTGACCTGCTTTTATATTAACAATAAAATGTAACCGTTTCCTGACAAAAAATGAAGTGCGAAGTTCTCTTTTTTTTTATCACTAAACAAATTCTAGCTACATTTGCGCGCAAAATTAGTTAATTAGGAATTCTAAATATATGGCTAACAACAGAACTTTTACAATGATTAAGCCGGATGCCGTTGAAAACGGACACATCGGTGGTATTCTGAACAAGATCAACGCTGCTGGTTTCCGCATCGTGGCAATGAAAATGACCCGTCTTTCTTCTCAGAAAGCTGGTGAATTCTATGCTGTGCATAAAGAAAGACCTTTCTATGGCGAACTGGTAGAATTTATGAGCAGTGGCCACATCGTGGCTGCTATCCTGGAGAAAGCCAACGCAGTAGAAGATTTCCGTACCCTGATCGGAGCTACTAACCCTGCAAACGCAGCTGAAGGTACTATCCGTAAAGAGTATGCTGAATCTATCGGCCGTAACGCCGTTCACGGTTCTGACTCCGACGAGAACGCAGAGATCGAAGGTAACTTCTTCTTCTCCGGTCTGGAAAAATTCTAATTGACTAACCGGCAGCCCTCTGCCGGTGAAAAATATCAAAGGTCGTACGCCAAAAGCGGACGGCCTTTTGTTTTTTAGCATTCATCTTTATTATCTTGCTCATCATGTGGGATTCATATATCAGGGGGTTCCGGTCTTATCTGCAACTGGAACGTTCACTTTCGGCCAACTCCATCGAGGCTTACCTCCGCGATGTAGAGAAACTATCGCAGTACCTGCTTTCTGTCGGCAAAAACCTATCACCCGACCAGGTAGCCCTGTCCGACCTGCAGGAATGTGTCCAATGGATCGCCACTCTGGGTATGACTGCCACCTCGCAGGCACGTATCATCTCTGGTATAAAGGCTTTCTACCGCTACCTGCTGCTGGAGGATATTGTAAAGAAGGACCCTACTCTCCTGCTGGAAGCACCTAAGACCAGCCGTTTGCTGCCGGATGTACTCAGCTTTGAGGAAATAGAAATGATCATCGCACAGATAAAGGCAGGTACCCCCGAAGGTCAGCGGAACCGGGCCATTATCGAAACAATGTACAGCTGCGGTCTCCGGGTCAGTGAACTGATCAATCTGAAGATCTCCCAGCTTCACTTTGATGCCGGCTTTATCCGGGTGATTGGTAAGGGCGATAAGGAAAGACTGGTACCCATCGGTAGTGATGCTGTCAAGTACATCAATATATATAAGGAGGAGGTCAGGGTACATGTGCCGGTCAAGCCGGGACAGGAAGATATACTTTTCCTGAACCGCCGGGGCAGCGCCCTTACCCGCGTCATGATCTTTCTGGTCATTAAAGATCTGGTCGCAGCCGCAGGTATTGAAAAACAGGTATCCCCGCATACGTTTCGCCATTCGTTCGCCACCCACCTGGTAGAAGGAGGCGCTGACCTCCGTGCCGTACAGGATATGCTGGGCCATGAAAGTATTACGACCACAGAGATCTATACCCATCTGGACAGAGAGTACCTGAGAGATACCTTACAGCGTTTCCATCCCCGGTTCTCTCCTAAATAAGATCTGGGAAATAATCCCTATTATTACCGTATTGTTAACTCCGGTTTCGGGATAGTTGGAAAGTATTTATGGTGTGTCTTTAATATGTGAAGACCTGTAGCCGAGTGAAATCCTATTGGAAATTCTTTACTCCATATAAACCTTAAACCTACAACTACAAGATGAAAACACAACGTTTCATGCCCGTTGCCAGCCTGTTGCTGTCCACTGTATTCTTTACTGCATGTTCCAAAGAGGAAGTTTCACAACCCGCCCTGCGTGCTGACAATGAGGTAGCCATAACCGCACAGGCTACCGCTGTAGCGATGAACAGCTGGATGAGCGGCCTGGCTGACAATACCAGTCTTGCAGCCCTGTCTATCCCAGGTACCCACGACAGTGGTGCACGCACAGAACCAGTAGCTGGAACCGCAAAATGCCAAGACCTGACCATTGCACAGCAGCTGGAAGCAGGTGTACGCTACCTGGACATCCGTTGCCGTCACATTGGTAATGCCTTTGCCATTCACCACGGATCTATCTATCAGAACCTGAACTTCGATGATGTACTGCAGGCGTGTACCAGTTTCCTGACCAGCCATCCGCAGGAGACTATTATTATGAGCGTAAAAGAAGAGTATGACGCAACTGACAACACCCGTACATTTGAGCAAACCTTCGACACGTATGTACAGCAGTATGCCAGTTTCTGGTCTACCGGCGCTACTATCCCGACCCTGGGCCAGGTAAGAGGTAAGATCGTATTACTGAGAAGATTTGGTGCAACGGGCACGCCTAAAGGTATAGAAGCGACCAACTGGGCTGACAATACCACTTTCACCATCAGCAACAGTAATGCAACCCTGAAGATCCAGGACCAGTATGTAGTACCTGATAACAATGCTAAATGGACCAACGTGACGAACCTGTTCACGGAGGCTTTCACCCAAAGCAACAATACACTGTACATCAACTACACCAGCGGTTACAAATCACTGATCTTCAGTATTCCGAGCATTACCACTGTTTCCGGTAACATTAACCCGAGGATCAACACCTATTTTACCAGCGCAGCACATGGCCGGTATGGCGTAATTCCAATGGACTTTGTGAATGCCGACAGGGCGGGTCTGATTGTGAATACTAACTTCTAGGAATAAACGGAATACATAAAAAAAGCTACTCTTCAAGAACAGAAGAGTAGCTTTTTAATGTAATGAAATTGTGTATGTGCGGGTTACCAAACGAAAGACTGGGGCTTACAATACATAATATAGGTTAAATAGCACTTAAACTATTTAATGGTCTACCAGTGATGACTTTCGTCCGGCCACAGCCCAGTTGCTCAGCCAACCAGGTACATAACCCGATATTTTTCTGAAAGTGGACTCCCTGATGTTGATGTTGATCGTACTACAGGGGGCAACTGACTTTCGTCCTGGCATCATGGCCGTTCTGGGGTCTTCTTCCCAAATCAGCTGCTTATCGCGATATACCTTAAAATAGATATCCGGGCCCAGTTGTTCCCTTGGCTCACCAACCAACATTAAGCTGCTGGTCAGTTCTTTTTTGCTGAACCGGAGTTGATACCGGCCCTGTTCATCGGTACGCGCACATCCTAACAGACGATGGTTTCCGGCATTGTACGCTTCGAGTCTAAGTTGTGTTTGTCCCTCTCTGGTGTGTAGCCGCCTTACTGTGCCGGCAATTACCCAGGTACCATAATTGGCCCTAATTTGATTCCAGCTTTCCACTGGAATGATGTATGCATAAGCAGCGACGTATCGCTGTCCTGAACGTGTCCATTGCGGTATTACGGTACTCAGATGATAGTTGGTTTCCAACCCTCTGATGTCTGCCTGTTCGGGCATGTGGTGTATGCAGATGTCCAGTTCAAGTGGTTCCGTAAAAAGATGTAGTTGTTCCCAGGTCAGTCTGAAATTTCCTCGTTCGTCCAGTCTGGCTTCAGCGAGTAAGCGATCACGCTTCGCATCCACCTGTGCTTTTGTTAATTGACCTGGCCCGTAAAAAATATCCGTTTTGGGGTTATTTCTTTTGGGGTATTGGCCATCTGGTAAGTATACACGTAAACGCGCATTTACCAGAGGCTCCATGCAATCATCAGACATCAGTGCAGAAATGTTTCCGATTAACAGATAACACATAGCTCAAAGCTTTAAGAATTAAAAGAAGGGGTTAACATACTTAACCTCGTTCTGGCCGATATGGTGTAGCCGCTTTTTTCTCTGCATGTCTAAGCAAGGAAGAACAAACACGGGTAGAAAGGCCCATTTGCTATTGCTCGTATGAGTCAAAGAACTTAACCATAACTCACAGTGCAAAGATTGAAAAGTTATTTCCGGCAGACAAGCGTTATCCTACTGTTTTATAAGAATACGTAGTTCTACGCATTTTTCATCGGTATGTACGGGGCTGCTTGCGGTCAATGCGGTAGCATTCTAACTCTAAGCTACTGATTTACAATATATTTATACATTTACACAACACAACATGGTACAAAGATGTTATATACGCATAAAGTTTGTCAAGTGATTATTTGTAATAATTTTACCATCAACTTAAAACCACAGCACAACCATGGACATTCCTAAACATTTCCCCCCAGACACGGGCGACTTCATCTCCAGAAAGGAAGCCGACAGATTAAGGGACAATTACTTCAGAAAGAAACACAAAAAGCATGGCAATGAGTTCATTCAGGCTTATTTCTTCGGTAAGGAAAAATTACTTGAACTCCTTAGCTGTCAGGAAGATATCGCCGGTTTACGTATTTATTACGGTGACGATAGCGACCACGATGGAAAAGACGACAAGAAAATGGTCATCTATGCCGTAGACAAAGCAGGAAAAAACATCCTGTATAAGAAAAAACAACAACCTTCAGAGGTGAACTCTTTCATGGCCACAGCGGCAGCGAAAGGTAGCGATGAAGACGAAGGTGGAGCACTGGATAACGGTCTGCCTTGCCCTGCTGATTGTCCGTGAGTGGTTCATCAATTAAACCCAAACTAAGTGTCAATTCATCTGATTTTGTTTTACATTATGTGGGGGATCGAATGCTTGCTTTTGATCCCCTTTATAATTCACTTCGGCAAACTCAATAAAAGTAGCAAGTGGATTTTTTATTTTTTGGTATCCAGTATCATCTTTGCCGGCGGCTCAAAATTAATCGCGCAGTTATGGGGTAATAATCTCTGGTTTTATAACACGATGTATTTCATTGCGTTCGTAATACTCTCTCTTTACTTTCATGCAGTTATCAAATACAAGACCGTACGAAATACAATCCTGGGGATGATCTTCCCGGTGTTAGCTTTTGTCATTCTGGATTATGTGACTATAGAGGGACCGAACCAATTCAACTCATATGCCATATCTGCACAGACATTTATCCTGATGATCTACTGTGCGATCTTCTTTTATCAGCTGCTACGTGATGATGAACTGGTTAAACAGTCTGTTTTTATTAATTCATTACCCGATTTCTGGTACAATTCCGGAATTTTCGTTTATCACTGTGGTTATTTTCTCTTTTCCCTTGCTTATAACTTAATGAATTTTGGCTACCAGGGTGTAAAAGGCTCTACCCGGCTGACGCTCGCAATTACATTTATTGCCGGCATTATTCAGCTCGTCCTTTTGTATATTGGTCTCACCAAAGTAAAAAAGATCCGTTCATGATTTTTTCAGACCTGCTTATTATCGGGACCGCAGTGATGTTATTACTTAGTATCCTGGTGATCGTATTAGTCATCCTTCAGCAGAAACAGGTAATTCAACACAAGCTGGCCATCCGTGATAAAGACCTTCAGTTACAAAAAGAACGACTGATGGCGATTCTCCAGGGACAGGAGCAGGAAAGAAAACGTATCGCAGAAGATCTGCATGATGAAGTGGGGGCGCAGTTGTCCGTGCTTAAACTCAATCTGAACCAACTGCAACCTTTATTAAAAACCGGTAATGGAGAACTGGAACATCTGAAGGAAACCAAAGACTTTACAGATACGATCATACAGCATCTCCGCTTCATCTCGCAAAGCCTCCACCCACAAGCGCTTGAAAACCTGGGACTTTCCAAGGCCCTTGACTCGTTCTGTAACCTGATGAACAAGAACAAACAGGTAAAGATCTCGTTCAAGGACGAAGGGAACCCACACCACGTTGACATAGAAAAAGCATTGAATATCTACCGCGTTGTACAGGAACTCATCAATAATATTCTTAAACACGCTCAGGCTACTCAGATCGAAATAACCTATAGATGTAACAGTAATGGCCTGACGATCAATGTAATGGACAATGGCAATGGCCTTTTGCTCCGTTCGCTCGATAATTCCCGTCAGAAAACAGGCAGTCTGGGACTGAAAAACATTGAAAGCCGCCTCAACGTAATAGGCGGCACTATTGCTTACCTTCCGGGTATAGATAGTGGCACTAACGCCGAAATCAAAGTGGAAAATTATCAAAGCGCTGACGAATAAGACGAATTTTTCTAGCTTTGTCCTGTTAAATAGTTACCAATAGTATAAACGTGGATTTTATTCCCCGCTCCTGTCACATTATACTATTGGCGACACAAGGGACATTTCTATCAAAATACTTAAACAGCCTCCCCCTATGGTGAACAACATTAAGGTGGCCATTGCCGATGATCATAAGATCTTTCGCAGCGGCGTTATTAATACCCTCACCCCATATGAGAACATAAGTGTTGTATTTGAAGCTGAAGATGGGGCGCACCTGCTGCAGATAATGGAAGAACAACAACCTGACGTTATCCTGATGGACCTGAAGATGCCCAATATGGACGGTATTGAAGCCACCAAAAAAGTGCGCGAGAAATACGCAAATGTTAAAGTGATCGTACTAACCATGTATGAAGACGACAACTTCATTGTACATCTCATCGAAAATGGCGCTAACGCCTATCTGCTCAAAAATGCAGAACCAGGAGAGATCTATGAAGCTATCTGCACAACCTACGAAAAGGGCTTTTACTTCAATGAGAATGTAAACCTCGCCCTGCTCAAGAAAGTCATGCACAAGAACAAGCAACACTTTAAACCCACCTTCAGAAATGAAGTGCAGCTCACCGACCGCGAGCTGGAAGTCCTGCGTCTTATCTGTAACGAACATACGACCCAGGAGATCTCCAAGGAAATATTCCTCAGCCCACGCACGGTAGAAGGTCTTCGCCAGAAGTTACTGGAGAAGACCGGCGCTAAAAATATCGTCGGCCTGGTCATGCACGCTTTCAGAAACGGAATAATTGAATGATAAGTGGGTTGATGGTATGATAAAGTTGCCTCATCTTTGCAACTTATTAAACCACCAAACGAAACACATATGAAATCTCTGTTCCGTTACCTGTCAGCAGGTTGTTCTTTATTGCTGTGTGCACAGTTGTCTTTCGCTCAGGGCGTTAAAATGCCGGCTCCGAGCCCTGGACAAACCATCCACCAGGACTTCGCATTATCTTTTGTTGAAGTAAATTATTCCCGTCCTGCTACCAAAGGAAGAAAAGTGATGGGCGACTTAGTTCCTTTCGACAAAGTATGGAGAACCGGTGCCAATGGCGCAACTGTTATCACCTTTGGAGATGACATCAAATTTGGCGGTACCGATGTAAAAGCCGGTAAATATGGTCTGTTGACTATACCTGGCAAAACCGAGTGGACTGTGATCCTGACAAAAAGCCTGGATGTAACCAGCCCTGCTGCTTACAAGCCGGAAAATGATGTTGTTCGCGTAAAAGTGAAACCTACCGAACTGCCTTTCTCTGTTGAAAACTTCATGATCAATTTCGACAATGTAACAGCAAATTCTACCAGAATGATGCTGATCTGGGAAAAAACAATGGTTTCCGTTGAACTGGCTGCTGAAGTTGACAGCAAGATCATGGCACAGCTGGACGCTGCAATGAAAGGTGATAAAAAACCTTACTTCCAGGCAGCTACCTACTACTACGAAACCAACCGTGACCTGAAACAGGCACTGGCATGGGCCGAAGAAGCTGTAAAGGAAAATCCGACCGCTTTCTGGATCGCTACGCTGAAAGCACGTATACAGGCTAAAGCTGGCGATAAGAAAGCCGCTAAAGCAACTGCTGAAAAAGCGATCGAGCTGGCTAAAGCAGCAAAAAATGATGACTATGTAGTGATCAATCAGAAGATTATCGCTTCTTTATAAGTTGTTCTTTTTACAAAGCATGAAGCCCGGCAAACTGCCGGGCTTCTTTATTTTATACCAGTACTTTGCGCTGCTTCTTTCCAATTACCAGCTGCAGGACCGCAGCGATACCCAGGACCAGCAAACAGCCAATAGCATTGAGCCAGAGGAAGGAAACAATGTTCAGCAGATAGATAACAATTACACCTGCTTCAGAAATAATAGCCGCCCAGAATGTCGCAGATCCGCCAATTCTCTTGCAATAAAATGCTACCAGGAAGATACCCAGTATCACGCCGTAGAACAGCGATCCCAGGATATTAACAGCCTCGATCAAACTACCCAGCTGACTCGCAAACTGCGCTACCACGATACAGAAAATGCCCCAAAACACCGTCCACCAGCGCGACACAGATAAATAATGTGCATCACTTTCCTCCTTCTTAAACAACCGCTGATAGATATCGATCACAGTCGTGGAAGCCAGTGAGTTCAGTGCAGCTGCAATACTCCCCCAGGCCGCCAAAAATATTATTGCGATCAGCAGTCCGACCAATCCCTTCGGTAAATTATTCACCACAAAATGCAGGAAGATATAGTTCGTATCATTTGTATCTGCTGCCGGATCTGCCTTTTTGATGAGGGTGATCGCTTCCTCACGGGTAGCAGCAGAACGGGCTTCCGTGGCCTGTAATGCAGATTTCTTCTCTGCGATCACCGCTGCATCCCCACCTTTAATGGCTGCTGCCATTTCCCTTACCTGCTGTTCTTTGGTTGTCGCAAGCTGATTGTATTTATTTTCTACCACCCTGAAAGCTGCACCTTCTTCTGAATTATGCACTTTTTTGATCTGCGCCTCATTAAAAAATACCGGCGCCTTGAAATACAGGTAGAACACAAACACCATCGCACCGATCAATAGAATGAGGAACTGCATAGGTACTTTCACCAGTCCGTTCATCAACAACCCCAGACGGCTTTCCTTAACGGAACGGGCTGTGAGGTACCGCCCTACCTGCGACTGGTCCGTACCGAAGTAGGACAGCGCAAGGAAGAACCCACCTATCAGACCGCTCCAGATATTATACCTGTCTTTCCAGTTAAAGTCTGTGACGATCACATTCAGCTTATCCATCTTACCGGACACCTGTAATGCTTCCTTAAACCCGACATCGGCAGGCAACATATGCACCACCATCCAACCTGCCAGGAACATAGCGGCGAAGATGATCGCCAGCTGGAAAGTTTGCGTATAACTAACCGCCCTCGTTCCCCCCGATACCGTGTAAATAATGAGTAAGCCCCCCATAATCACATTGGTCAGGTAGATATTCCAGCCCAATAGTGAGGATAAGATAATAGATGGTGCGTAAATGCTGATACCTGTAGATAATGCACGCTGTAGCAGGAACAACCCGGATGTCAGCGTACGGGTTTTCAGGTCAAAACGTTGCTCCAGATATTCGTAGGCAGTAAATACTTTCAGTTTATGAAAGATGGGCACGAAGGTGATACATAAGACTACCATTGCCAGCGGCAAACCAAAATAATACTGCACGAAGCGCATGCCGTCAGTATAGGCTTGCCCGGGAGCAGACAGGAATGTTACGGCACTGGCCTGGGTACCGATAATAGATAATAGCACAATGTACCAGGGCATGGACTGGTTATCCAGAAAATAACCCTGCATGTCGCGTTGACCACGACTTTTCCATACGCCATACAGGATGATACCGACCAGTGTAACCACCAGTACGATCCAATCAGCTACGCTCATGAAAATACTTTAGTGAACAAATAAAATCCTCCAATCAGGAGTACCAGCCAGGCAATGACAAATGCATACCAGAGGCGCCAGTAATTGTAAGAGCCTTCTTCTTTCATAACAGATGGTGTTGTGAGATTAGGAATTGGGAACTAGGAATTGGTTTATCTGAAAAAATGTTATATCCCCAGATGATAACTACTGTTCCTCATTCTTTTACAAAAAGATGATTGATAACGTTGCAGGCACTTATGAAATATAATTCCTAATGACCAATTCCTAATTCCTCTTCTTTAGCATGTTTCCGCTGAGCAATCCCAATCCAAGGCCGATCAGCAGGCCAATATGCACTCTTTTGATCCCAAAACCTATGACCAGTCCGACTATAATACATAAGACGGCCATAATAGTGAGTCTCGATCCACTTTCACGTTTATTGCTCATGGGATGGTTTGATATATTTTTAGTCTATTTCTTTTTAGAAATAAGATTGACAAATAAACGGTAGGCGCCTGGCACACCTGCTGGCAGCTCCCTAAAAAAGGCCAGGGATGTATACACATATCTTCCCTTGCCGTAATCCGCTACCAGTGTGGAACCCTGTAATGCTTCCTCCCCTTTGTCATGCATGGCGAAGAGCTTTTGATAGGCAGGATCTGCCATTTGTGTAAAGTAAAGTCCTCTCTCCTGTATCCAGCCATCAAAATCGTGGTCGGTGATATGGTTAGGATAATGCATCACTTCACTCTGTGGCTGTAAAATAGTTACAGCTGCAGTTTCATCAGTCACACGGTCACGGGTAAGTGTAAACGGATAAGGACCGATATCAGTGGTCATCAGTGGAGAGCTTACATTATACTGTACCAGGTAAGTACCGCCGTTCTTTACGTATTCCATGAGGCGCGGCTGCAAGTATTTGATACGTGGATTGATATTATAGACTCTCACACCTGCTATGATAGCATCATACTGCTGGAGGTCACCGTTCATGATCTCTTTTTCATCCAGTAAGGTCACTTCGTAACCTACCTGTCTGAGCGAGGCAGCCACCATATCGCCAGCACCGGCAATGTATCCCAGTTTGCGGCCGTTACGCTGCAGGTCTACTGTAACCAGGCGGGCAGTAGCATCCGGGAAGATAGTGATGTCAGGAATATGATCGTAGGCAATCGTGCGTACACTCTGCGTGTATACTTTACCTTCACTGCGTACTTCAACACGTAGTGTATCCGTACGGTTGATACCGGCTACTTTAAGTGGGGCGATATGGAAGGTTACAACCGCTTCGTCTCCCTTTGCAGCGAGTTCATACTGCTGTTCTGCTTCCTGGCTGGTAAAGCCGGCAGGCAGCTGTAAACGTACGGTTCCCCTATTCTTTGCGCCCATTGCCCGGAGCTTGATCTGTACCGGCTGTGGCTGGGTCTGAGTGAAGACAAATACGTTGTTGTTCAGCGCTGCGACTACAGGCGGCGCCACTACCAGTGGCTCATATAATTCACCTTTAACGGGATCGGTAAATTTATATTGCACAGGCCTGGTAACTGTCAGCTGTTCCCCATTGATACGCAGTCTGATAACGGCTTCAAGTGCAGGCTTATTCTCCGGATATCCTACCAGCATAGCATCCCTGATGGTATAGATACCTATCGGATGTGGCGCCTGCAGCCAGTAAGGCTGCGATTCTTCCTGATTAGCCGGCAGTGTCATCATCTCTGCGATGGTACGCAGACGGTTATTCTCCAGCGGCAGTTTATTGAAGGTGGTGTCTTTTCCACCGAAAGTGATCTGTTCTACCGTGACATTCGTGTTACTGTTGCAAAGGAGCTGTACACTTCCCTGCATCGGTTGACCCGGAACAACGGTCTGGCTGTTGCTGTAGGCTTCCATCCAGAGACCGGCACATGCCGTTATCAGGTCTTCAGTTTCTTTCAGTTTCTGTGTACGCCAGTAGCCATCAGGCAGGGCTTGAATCGCTTTGCGGATGTCCAGCAGGGCAGGAACAGAAGCAGCGGGATCTTCTATGTTGAAGGCTGCCTGTGCTTTGTCCACCTTCTCTCCGATGGCTTTACCGCCAGGGATGCGGGACCAGGAGGTGTTGACACCATCCAGCAGACTATAAACAGGTTTACCACCTTTTATCGGCGCGAAATACTCATAGGAACTACCTCTTGAAGCCGGAACGCCAAAGCCCTGGCTTTTATGCTGGGAACGGCTTTCGGCCGCTATTTCACCATATCCCCTACCCAGCAGGTAATTGAAGGCGCCCACATTCAGCTCATATAATTTACCATCAGAATTATCGACAGTACCAGCCCAGTTGAAGGTGTTCCACATGATGCGGTGCGCCTTCCAGGGCTTTAAATGCTTCAGTTGTTCGGGGTAACGTGCAGGATCAGCGGCAGCTTCGAATGCTTCTTCTGCCAGCATTGCCGATGCAGTATGATGACCATGGCCCGCACGGCTATCTGGTGGGAAGCGGCATACGATCACGTCGGGCTGGAATTTACGGATCATCCAGACCACGTCTCCGAGGATCTTTTCTTTATCCCAGATAGTGAATGTCTCTGCAGGGTTTTTAGAGAAACCAAAATCGAGTGCACGGGTAAAGAACTGTTCTGCTCCGTCTATTCTGCGGGCAGCCAGTAGTTCCTGTGTACGGATCAGGCCGAGTAGTTCCCCCTGTTCGTCACCAACGAGGTTCTGACCACCGTCCCCTCTGGTGAGAGAGAGGTATCCGGTACGATATAATTTCTCTTTCGCCAGGAATCCCAGTAAACGGGTATTCTCATCATCAGGATGAGCGGCGATATATAACACGCTACCAAGCGTATCTAACTTTTTGAATTGCAGTTTTATGTCAGCCGCATTAATGACCGGAGAGCGTTGTGCCCATGTGGTAGCGGCGAATAGTCCTGAAATCAGTGTTAAACAGAATCCTTTAACCATTGCTTTTGTCTATTAAACAGTGGCCAAAAATAGTGATTAAATATAGCCGTAAAAGAAAATGTGATAAAAGGTGAAAATGTCTACTTTTTAAACATGAAGTAGACCGCACCAAGAATGAATACGAAGGACACCAGATAGTTCCAGCGTAATGGTTCCTTCAGGATGAAGATGGCGAAAAGACTGAAGACCGTTAGGGTGATTACTTCCTGGATCGTTTTCAGCTGGAAGCCGGTAAATCCTTCCTGTGCGCCAAAGCGGTTAGCGGGCACCATGAAGCAGTATTCGAAGAAAGCGATTCCCCAGCTGACAAGGATGACCTTCCAGAGCGGAACGTTTTCAAATTTCAGGTGGCCATACCAGGCGAAGGTCATAAAAGTGTTGGAAATCAATAGAAGAATAACTGTACGCATGAGATTTATGAATCAGATGCGTAAAGATAGCGGGAAAGAAAGAATTAGGAATGAGGAACGCGAATTGTGGATGGATCTGTTTGAGATATACCAGTACACCGCTAAGATATTTGAAACCGCTGACCGGACCGAAAAAATGTTGTCATGCGGGAATGTACTGCATCTTTTCGCACATTATACTGGGCGGAAGCGGGAAGCGTGGTATTTGATAACAGCCTGTAACCAGACATCGACCCTTAGTGAAGCGAAAACGACGGCTTCGTGTACTTTCTTCAGGATCGCTTTGAAATCCTTACTAACATTGTTGTATCTGTTATTGGCAAAGGCAGCATCTGTAGCTAGGAAAGGGGCATCCAGCTATACCTGACAGCTATAATGGCAGGGACCTATGGTCATGTTGTTTTTCCGGGTAATGTGTTGACGGGCTATTTAGGGATAGTACAAAGAGAAAGTCGATGAAGGTTAATGTAAAGAAAACAAGTTGGTAATCAATGTAAATAATGTTGCAGACGTATTATTTGCAGTGATGGGCATCAGGGAGGTGCTGATCATATATATTGGAGATGATATTACAGCTAATGAATAGCCAGCGTTGACGGGAGTGTAACGGAGGCAAATAGGACTATTTACTATTGATAATCAATTCAAATGGTGATCAACGGTGGTAGGTCTGGTGATCAATGAACGACTGATCAGTCACTATATTTTCGGATAATATGCTGGTTAACTATTCAGCAGGAACTAAAGTAAGCGCAGTAAGAAGAGAGTTATGTGAAGGCCAGCCATTAATAAAAAAGTGTTCAGCCAATACTATAATAGTCCAAAATACGTTTAATGACAACATCCTCGAATTGAAACTCTGGACTTTAAAGAAAAAAATAAACCGGCCCAGAAGAGCCGGCCGGTTGTTACAGGTCTCAACTTTCCTATCATGCTTAGGAGTTGTAAGTTTTAACGCTAAAGCGGTGTTTTAGTCCAGCTTTATTTCCCCCAGGTCTGTTACTTTGCCGTCTTCGACTTTCACATCTTTAAGGGTGGCGTCTTTATAAGGATCTTTAGCGTCGATAATCACGGTATAGGTTCCTGCTTTCGCAGGCTGTACTGAAAAAGCGCCGTCGGTAACTGGAGCTTTCAATGTGTCCATGCCTGAGATAGCCCAGACTTCGTCGGCTCCGTCTACCGGCGTCACTTTGCCACTAATGGTTCCCCCGTCAAAGGAATTGAAGGCCAATGCTCCAATAACCATGGCGACAAGTGCCGATAGGCCTAACTTTGTCGTTTTCATACAAATTGGTTTTAGGTTTCTTACAATATCGAAATGGTTATAAAAAACTCTTTAAACCGCACTTGTTTAGCAGGCGCCTGCAAAGTGCCGCTTTGTTCACTGTCTACATATACAATACATCCAACTTGATCCTTACCATTAGTCCTTTTGAAAAAAAAGTTTGTCTTTTTTTTAGCTTTTCGGCTTTTTCGCCGAAAAGCCTTTACTGTGGCGGATTTTATTTTCTAAGATTCTGAAATCTCTGGTTATGAATGCCGTTGGTCAGTCAATTGACCAATTAATAGATATAATAAACTAATTTTGCCTTGTTCTGTTTTTGATAGCCGACTTTAGTCTGTTGCAAATAGCAATTATAAAAAAGATTAGAAAAGATAAGTTACAGGATGCTGCCGCTCAACAATACAGATATAGTTAATGGGGTCCGGAACAGGGATAAACAGGTATTCGAAATTGTGTTCAATCAGTTTTCACCTTCCATGTTCAATATCGCATTGCGATACTTACGTGACCAGGACGAAGCACAGGATGTTGTGCAGGACGTGTTCCTGAATCTATGGCGCACGGCTGATAATCTGGACGAGCGTGCGCCTGTCCAGCACTATCTGGCCAGGGCTACGGTAAATACCTGCCTGAACCGTATTAAAAAGACCCAGAGACAGCAGCAATACACTAAAGAGCAGCAGTTCACGTCTACGGAATCGACTGTAGAACACCTCCTGCTGGAACATAAAGAATTGGAAGCCCAGTATTTATCTATCCTTGAGAAGCTGCCGGACCAATGCCGCCGGGTATTTGAAATGAGCCGGTTCAAAGGATTGTCTCCTACCGAAATTTCCCAGCAACTGAACATTTCCATCAACACCGTCTATACGCATCTTACCACTGCATTGAAAAAAATCAGACTTGGTCTGTTAAACCAGCAGTAAGCGGACAACTTTACTTTATATTATCTGTTTAGCACCTATATATATTATTATATAGTAAAACCTGAAAACGGATAGCCTTCCTGAAAAGGTTTTTTTTAAAAGGACTAATGGTAAGGGTATTTTTGATTGTATTAATATTAAGAGATGAAACAGCAACCTGATATCGATGTCGTTATCCGCTACCTGGAGGAACCAGGGCATGAGGAGCACAAACGTTCACTGGATGAATGGTTGCAGCTAGATGCTGCTAATCTGGACATCTTCCTGGAAACAAAAGCATTGTGGCAGGGAGAAGTTTTACCAGCTACTGGCTCCTACGATATCGCCCATCAATGGCAACTGTTGGATGCACAACTGACAGCTACAAGTCTACCTCCTGTTACTGTTACTGTTCCACCGGTACAGGCCGTTCCGACACCATCCAAAGGCAAGGCGAGAGCATTGGGTACCAGTACATGGTGGGCAGCAGCCGCTGCTGCTATCGTGATCGCTGCGGCGGTGATCATCTACCGCCAGCCTGCCTATATAGCGCAACAAACCGCTCAGAATACAGATAGTCTTTTACTGCCGGACGGCACCCGCTTATATCTGAATGCACATACCAGTGTGAAGTACCCCCGCAATTTTCAGAAGAACAGCAGGGACATATTTGTACAACAGGGTGAAGTATTCGTAGATGTTAAGCATATGCCGGAGAAACCTTTCTCCGTTCACCTGAAAAACGTAGACATTGAAGTGCTCGGAACCTCTTTTGATGTAAAAGAGACCAAACAGGGTGTGAAAGTCTTCGTTCAAAGCGGAAAGGTGAAAGCTATATACCGGAACGGTAAAAATGCTGTCATCCTCACACCCGGTGAAGAAGCAGAAATGCTCCTGGCTGGTACCACGATCAGTACACGTCATCACCGGAACAATAATCCTATAGCCTGGAAAACAGGTCAGCTGACCTTCGTAGACGCTCCGCTCTCCGAAGTGGCAGAAATACTAGAAGATTACTATAAGGTTAATATTGTTCTCAAAGGGGAAGGCCTGGCAGACAAAAAATTGCTGGCTACTTTCCATAAAGAATCTCTCACCGAGGTACTGGACATTCTGTCTAAAACATTACAGGTACAGGCAGTACAAAAAGATAGCCTGGTAGAAATTTATTAGTCGTCCGGAGGAAAATGCAGGTTACGACACGAGCATTCCGTAAGGCGACTTACTATAGGCGCTGGTGCATACTACTTTTTTTAGTATGCCTGGGGCTGTCATTTTCCTATTTATCCTATTCCAACCCCGCTCCTTCCACCATCATTGCCTTCCAGAATGGAGATTCAATTAAGGTCACACTGAAAGTATCCAGGACCAGTCTGCGGCAGGTTATTCGCCTGATAGAGAAGCAGACAGGCCTCACCTTCGCTATATCTTCCACCGTACTCGATAACGCCCGCTCCGTCACCATGGACGTGCGACGACAACCACTGACGGTGGTACTACGCCGTCTATTTGCCGGCAGCGATTATGTATTCGAGATCAGAAACAAACAAATTATCGTGTATCCCGACGAGGAAACAACTGTTACGCCCGGTACGATACGCCGGCCGGTTAGCCCCGAAGCTGAACGGTTTGTCATAACAGGGCTAATCACTGATGGTGAACACCCACTTGCTGGGGTATCTATCCGGGAAAAAGGCACACACAATGGTGCCAGCACCAATGAAAATGGTCGCTTCCGCATGGCTGTCACCAACGGACAAGCCGTCCTTCAGTTTTCCCTCATTGGCTATGAACCGCGTGAAGTCTCCCTGCGTGAACGTAAAACCCTGGAAATCATTCTTCAAAACGACACCAAAACACTCAATGACCTGGTTATTATAGGCTATGGACTGCATACAAAAGCCAATATCACCGGGGCTATCACCAAAGTGGAAGGCCGACGGCTGAAAAGCAGACCAGTCACAAACGTGATGGCCGCCCTGCAGGGGACAGCGCCCGGATTGCTGGTCACCCGTAACAACGGACAACCTGGCAAGGAAGGATTTAACCTGCAGATCAGGGGTGTTTCCTCAGGTAATTACAGCGAGCCCCTGGTGCTCATAGATGGAGCTCCTGGTTCAATCTCGCTGCTAAACCCTAATGATATTGAATCTATTTCTGTACTAAAAGACGCTGCGGCTGCCTCTATTTATAGCCCGTTGGCAGCGGCAGGTGTGGTACTGGTCACGACCAAGCGGGGAAAAAGCGGGAAACTGACGGTCGAATACAGCAGCCTATTTGGTATTGAACGCCCTATTTCCCTTCCCAGACGAATGCATTCCTGGCAGGCCGCCCCATTACAGAATGAAGCAGCACAAAATGCGGGACTCTCACCTGTCTGGTCCGCACAGGATATTAGTCTGATGAAGGACCCGGAGATTAACTTCCTGCCCCGGCTGGACGGTACCCATAACTTTAACTACTACGATGATGTTGATCAGCTGCGTAACGTTGCCCGTAATAACAGTACTACCAGCACCTATACGATCACAGCAAAAGGTGGTAATGATGATCATCAATACCTAATCTCCATGGGACAATTCTCAAGACAGGGATTATTCAATACCGGCTGGGATAAAACCTCCCGTACTAATATACAGGTCAATTTCAATAACCGCTTCAGCGATGTCCTGAGTCTGGAGACCAGTCTGCAGTATGCCAAAAGTAACACTCTCTCACCTGGCTGGCGCGTAGACGGTAATTACGGCATTCTTAACTTTTTATATCAGTCACCGGCGAATGTGCCGATATACGTGCCTGGTACGACGAATTATACCACAGGGTACAATGGCTTTGCGCTATTGAAAAATGCAGGTAAACGTGACGAAGGGACTTCCTATACGGATGCGGTCTTTACGCTGAAAGCAGAGAATTTATATAAGGGGCTTACACTGAAAGCGGTGTATAGTCCGCAGCTGACCACTACTCATGACGGACTTGGAAAGCGCACTGTTAACTTCTATAACGGGGATGGATATGTAAATAGCGTCAATGATCCCAACTCATTGAAAAGAGGATATCTCATGGAGGTACAGCATAGTTTACAATTGCTGGCAGACTATGACCTGTCCGCAGGGAAAGCCCACACTGTACATATTCTTGGCGGTTATGCCTATGAGAGTCACTATCAGCATCAGCGGGTAAGAGCAGCAGCAAATGCGACTGATAATGAACTGGCACAGTTGTCTTTTAATCATCCTGAGCAAACGGAGCAAAGGCATTTTAAAGGCGCGGGTTCGCTGGCATCTGTATTCACCCGTATCAATTACAACTACAAAGACCGTTACTTATTAGAAGCGAACCTGGTAGGTGCCCAGTTGACGTACAACAGTACACAACAGAAGAAAATGCAGCGGGAACATCTGTTCCCTTCCTTCTCTGCGGGCTGGCGGCTGAACAATGAAAAATGGTTTGCTTCAGCGTTCTCTTTCTTTGATGAGTTCAAGTTACGCGTGTCCTGGGGCATGCTGGGTAACTTCAACTGGCGCAGCGGGTTGAATGATTTTAACTATCGCGATCAGATACTGCATCCTACATCCTACCCATTGATGGCTTACGAAGATAATGAGCGATACATACCAGGGAATAATAACTGGGAAACAGTTACAACAACGAATGCGGGGCTTGATCTCACGTTGTTCAAAGGCAGACTAAATATCAATGCAGATTACTTTGTAAAGCATAACGGTCGTATGCAGATCGCGGAACAGACCTTCCCACAAGTAAACTGGCTGCAACCCGGGTTTTATAATGCTGTGTTGCGTTCGTGGGGATGGGAGCTGAATATTGGCTGGAGAGATAACCGTGGGCCGCTCAGTTACTGGGTGAATGCGAATATTTTCGATGATCAGAATAAGATCTTAAGGGTGAGTGGGCCTTCTGCATGGCTGAATGGCATCAACCGCGGACTTCCCGGACTGCCTTACAATGCGATCATTGGCTATCAGGCAGCAGGATACTTCCAGGCCCCAGCAGATGTAGCGGGGCATGCTTACCAGGAAGCGACGACAGGACCAGGTGACATCCGTTATGCCGATATTAACAACGACGGGAAAATTGACGGGGGGAGTCACACCAAAGATGATCATGGCGACCTGGTCTACCTGGGCAGCTCTCAGCCGCGCTACTCTTATGGTTTCGATGCGGGTTTTTCTTCCAAAGGATTTGATCTGTCCATCTTCTTTCAGGGAATCGGCGCGCGGAAAGTGCTGATGCCGGGTAAATATGCTATGCCATTTGTGAATGGCTGGCAACAGCCCTGGCTGATACATGCTGACCACTGGACACCATCTAATCAGGATGCAGCCTTTCCAAGGCTATATGCCGGCTATAATCAGAATGTGGTGTCTAGTTCCTTCTGGGTGATGAATGCATCCTATATTCGCCTTAAAAACCTACAGGTGGGCTATACTTTCCACTTTGACAGAGCTCACCCGCTGATTAACAGTTTACGGGTTTATTTCTCCGGGCAGGACCTATGGGAGATCAATAAAATGCGGATCAAATACTATGATCCTGAACAGGCAACGAATATTGGTTATCAATATCCTTTCTTCCGCTCATTTACGCTGGGGCTGAATGCTAATTTTTAGCTGCGCACCTCTTCCCGACACAATCCCCCGGCAGGACTTCCAGACAATAAAAAAGGGTGAAAAGCCTAAGCCTTTCACCCTATGTATTTTTACGATAAGATAATTATTCTACCAGTTTACCGGATTTCTTTCCTGACAGCAGATATAGCACTGCCATACGTACGGCTACACCATTTTCTACCTGGTTCAGGATGATGGAGTGACCGGAGTCAGCCACATCGGAATCCAGTTCCACGCCACGGTTAATGGGGCCAGGGTGCATGATCACAACTTCCTTCTGCAGGCTATCCAGCAGTTTTCTGTTCACACCGTAAGCCAGGGAATATTCCCGCAGAGAGGAGAACAGTGGCGTATTCTGTCTTTCGAGCTGAATACGGAGGACGTTTGCGACATCGCACCATGCCAGTGTCTCGCGGATATCATAGCTGACATTTACACCGAGGGCTGTTTCCATATGTTTCGGTATTAGTGTAGGCGGACCTACCACTGTCACTTCCGCACCTAATTCCTTCAGGCAGTAGATATTGGAGAGTGCCACCCTGGAGTGCATGATATCGCCGCAGATAGCGACCTTCTTACCGGCCAGGCTGCCTAGCTTTTCTCTGATAGAGAAAGCATCCAGGAGCGCCTGTGTAGGATGTTCATTAATACCATCACCAGCATTCACGATAGGTACATCAATATGTCTGGACAGGAAGTGAGGCGCACCGCTGGCGGAGTGTCTCATTACTACCATGTCTACTTTCATAGACAATATATTGTTGACCGTATCAATGAGCGTTTCACCTTTGGAAACGGAGGAGCCTGATGCAGAGAAGTTCACTACATCTGCGCCCAGCCTTTTCTCAGCGAGCTCGAATGAAATACGTGTACGGGTCGAATTTTCGAAGAATAAATTAACGATGGTGGTATCCCTGAGCGAAGGAACTTTCTTGATCGGTCTTTGTAAAACCTCTTTGAACTGATCAGCTGTTTGGAAAATAAGTTCAATATCCTGGCGCTGCAGACCGCGAATTCCGAGAAGATGATTTACTGATAATGACATTTAAGATGCAAATATAAATGACCTGACTACAAATCCCAAAATCAAAATCAGGATGTGATGAATTCAGCACATCCATCTATGCCGGTTATTCAAGGATGACCTCGTCTTTACCATCACGATCGGACCAGCGCACCTTCACTTTCTCGGAGATGATAGCGTCTACGGTACGACCTGTATAATCAGCCTGAATAGGCAGCTGGCGTGTAAAGCGGCGATCGATCAGTACCAGCAGCTCAACTACAGACGGACGACCAAAATCGAGCATGGCGTCCAGTGCCGAGCGGGTAGTACGACCGGTGTACAATACATCGTCCACCAGGATCACTTTTTTATTTTCCAGGGAAAAATCAATCGTTGTTTCATTGGGTACATGCAACTGCGTATTGAAATCATCTCTGTAAAAAGTGATGTCCAGTTTCCCGTAATTGATATGTACTCCGGGCAGTAATTTTTTCAGGGTGTGATAGATCCTGTCTGACAGGTAGATCCCTCTCGGCTGCAAGCCTATCAGCACACTCTGTGAGAAATCCAGATGATTTTCAATCAACTGGTGACAAAGCCTGTCTATCGTTATGGCCACCTGGGTACCATTCAATATGGTCTTCAAAGTTTGCGGATTTAAAGGGTCAAAAATAGGGATTAATAGCCGGTCAGAAAAGTTTCCGTCCTATTTTCTATTTCGTACGTACATTTATCGCCACATATGCAGCAGAAAATAACAACCATACTTATAATCCTATCTATGATTTTATTTGGTAAAGCCCAGGGCCAGCTGAAAGCTGGCGACAAAGTACCTCCTTTTACATTGCAGGACCAGAACGGTCAGCCATTTGATATCAGTGCTGTACTTGGTAAGCAGCCGCTGATCATCTATTTCTATCCTAAAGACGAAACGGGGGGCTGTACGGCAGAAGCCTGTTCCTTCCGCGATTCCTATGAGCAATTTACCAGCCAAGGAGCCAAAGTGATCGGTATCAGCGGAGACAATGTGGCTTCCCATAAGAAGTTTGCCGAGCATCACCGATTGCCGTTCACGTTACTGGCGGATGAGGGGAACAAGGTGCGTAAACTGTTTGGCGTACCGAAAAAGCTGTTTATTCCGGGTAGAGTAACTTATGTGGTAGATAAGCAGGGTGTGATCACGTATGTGTTCAATAACCTGATGGATGGCCCGAAGCATGTGACGGAAGCACTGGAAGCGCTGAGGAGGATTTCCAATTAGGAATTGAGCAGTAATAGTAATAGTCTTTCTACAGTTTACGGTACTGCTTAATTTAACTGATATTAATATAAGAGGGCGTCCGCTATAGCGAATGCCCTCTTATATTTTTAAGGATGATCATTAACGAATACAATGAATATACATACACGCTGCTCTCCTAATCTGTAACACTGGTCTTCGCTGCATTGCAATTCCTGATTCTTAATTCTCAATTCCTGATTATTTGTCTTCTTTCAGGAACGGGTACCTGTAATCGGTCGGCGGTACCAGTGTTTCTTTCACCGTTCTTGCACTTAACCAGCGGTAGAGGTTCAATGCGGAACCGGCTTTATCATTTGTACCAGAAGCGCGTGCACCACCGAATGGCTGCTGACCAACTACTGCGCCGGTAGGTTTATCGTTGATGTAGAAGTTACCAGCTGCATTCACCAGTTTTTTAGTTGCCTGGTCAATAGCGTAACGGTCCTGAGAAATGATAGAACCAGTCAGTGCATATGGAGATGTTGTGTCAACAATATCCATGATCTCTTCGAACTTATCTGCTTCGTATACATAGATGGTCAGCACGGGTCCGAAGATCTCTTCGCACATGGTTACATAGCGCGGATCAGTTACTTCGATGACAGTAGGTTCGATGAAGTAACCTTCTGCCTTACTGTAGTTACCACCAGCAATGATCTTCGCTTTCGGATCTTTCTTTGCATTCTCGATGTAGTTAGCGATCTTATCGAAAGAGCGCTCATCGATCACGGCGTTGATAAAGTTGCCGAAATCTTCCGTGGTACCCATTTTCATGGTTTTCAGTTCAGCTACCAGTTTTGCTTTTACTGCTTCCGCAATGTTGGAAGGCAGGTAAGCGCGGGAAGCCGCGGAACATTTCTGGCCCTGGTATTCGAATGCGCCACGTGCGAGTGCGATGGCGGTAATGTCAACATCTGCCGACTTGTGTGCCAGGACGAAATCCTTACCACCGGTTTCACCTACGATACGTGGATAGGTTTTGTATTTGTGGATGTTGGTACCGATCGTCTTCCACATTTGCTGGAATACACCGGTAGAACCAGTGAAGTGAATACCAGCGAAATCAGGATGACTGAATGCAATCTCACCCAGTACAGGACCATCTGTGTAGATCAGGTTGATCACACCATCAGGCAGGCCCGCTTCTTTCAGCACCTGCATGATCACGTGAGCAGCCAGCACCTGTGTGTATGCAGGTTTCCATACCACTACGTTACCACACAGGGCAGCAGAAGTTGGCAGGTTACCGGCAATAGCGGTAAAGTTAAAAGGCGTGATGGCTACAACGAATCCTTCCAGCGGGCGGTATTCCAGGCGGTTGTGGATACCCTGCGGGCTGTAAGGCTGTTGTTTATATATATCAGCGAGGTAGTGAACGTTAAAACGGAGGAAGTCAATGAATTCGCAGGCGCTGTCTATTTCAGCCTGGTAGGCATTCTTACTCTGACCCAGCATGGTAGCCGCATTAATGTGGTAGCGGTACTTGGTAGCGATCAGTTCAGCTGCTTTCAAGAATACAGCAGCACGCTGTTCCCATGGGGTGTCGGCCCATTGTGTACGGGCAGCCAGGGCGGCAGCGATAGCGTCTTTTACATGGCTGGCGTCACCTTCGTGGAAATGCCCCAGTTTATGCTTTATTTCGTGAGGAGGACGGATGTCAATAGTCTTACCTGTACGCACTTCTTTATCACCGATATACATCGGGATATCAAAAACCTGTGCTTTGAAGGCAGCCAGTTGCTTTTTCAGCGCTTCCCTTTCGGGGGAACCTGGTGCATAGCTGTACACTGGCTCATTGGCAGGTGCAGCGAATTGGAAATAAGCATTATGCATTCTCAGATGTTTTTGTTTTCGATCTTGTTGTTTCTACTACTTATCTGTAAGTATAGTTGCTAATGTTGTAACGTCATAACGCGCGGCAGTTGAATGTCTCTTCTCTGGCAATTGGCTGGGCCGGCATGTCATGAATGTCAGCGGCACGTCTGCTGCACGGGTCTGACGGGCTGTTGTATTACTTGTCTGTTGTTTTTCAACGTGCCATATAATATGCAAAAGTGCTGATAAGTTGAGCGAAGTCAATTTATCAGCACATGGCATATGGGCAAAGTTACATTATTCTTCTCCTTTGGCCATCATCAGGTAAGCCTTGATGAAACCCTCCAGTTCGCCATCCATTACAGGTTGTACGTTACCTACTTCATAATCCGTACGATGATCTTTGATCATCTTGTAAGGATGGAATACATAGGAACGGATCTGTGATCCCCATTCGATCTTACGCTTATTAGCGTTGGCGGCATTTTTAAGTTCCTCCCGTTTGCGCAGTTCTTCTTCATACAGGCGGGATTTCAGCATTGTGAGCGCCTTTTCACGGTTCTCACCCTGCGTACGAGCCTGCTGACATTCGATAATGATGCCGGAAGGAATATGCTTCAAACGCACGGCGGTTTCCACCTTGTTCACGTTCTGTCCGCCTTTACCTCCTGAACGGTAAAACTCCCATTCCAGGTCGGCCGGGTTGACAGCGATTTCAATGGTATCATCCACCAGTGGATATACAAATATGGAAGCGAAAGAAGTATGTCTACGGGCATTGGCATCAAACGGAGAGATACGCACCAGCCGGTGCACCCCGCTTTCCGCTTTCAGCAACCCATAGGCAAAGCTGCCATCGAATTCCAGGGATGCTGACTTAATACCAGCGCCATCCCCGTATTGTACATCGATCTCGGATACTTTCCAACCCTGCTTTTCTCCGTACATCCGATACATACGCAACAGCATCTCGGCCCAATCCTGACTTTCGGTACCACCGGCGCCAGAGTTGATCGTAAGCACTGCCGGCATCTCATCTTCCGGTTCGTTCAGTGTTGATTTAAATTCCAATTCGTCAAGAGCCACAGTGGCAGCCTGGTAAGCCTGTTCTACCTCTTCCTCGGTGGCTTCGCCTTCCTTCTGGAAGTCAAGTAGTACAGCACTATCCTCGATAGACGTCTGCACGTTTTCGTACATGTCTACCCAGAACTTATTCACTTTGATCTCTTTCAGAATCGACGTAGCCCTGGCGTTGTCGTCCCAGAAGCCGGGGGCTAACGTTAATTGTTTGTCATTTTCTATTTTGGCTATGCGGTCCTGGACGTCAAAGAAAACCTCCCAGGACATGGAGACGGTCCCTCATAGCTTTGAGTTGTTCTGCTGTCATAATGGGCGCAAATGTAAGGAAAAAGGGGAACAATATTTGCGGGACTTTTAGCATATTAATTCCCAGTCAATTAAAAACTTTTTCTATCTATGACGACCACCCATAAAACCCCTTATTATAAAAACAGTGCAATTTTCAATACGATAGGGTTCATAATGGTGATTGTTGTAAATACGCTGGCCAGCCTCGGTATCATTAATAACAAGGATACGGGTGCAATCTCTGATAAATACGACAATCTCTTTACGCCAGCTGGTATCACTTTCTCAATCTGGGGCCTCATTTACCTGACATTACTTGGCTTTGTCATCTATCAGTTATGGCTGGCTTTTTCCAAAGGCCGTACGCGTGAACTGACCGTATTTATGGAACGGTTACGTGGTTGGTGGCTGATCAGCTGTATGGCCAATTCCTGCTGGCTGTTCGCCTGGCATTATGAGCTGCTCCCTTTGTCTGTACTGCTGATGGTGGCCCTGCTGGTATGTTTGCTGGCTATTCACCTGAATTTTAATATTTCCCTGCCCCGCGCTACCTCCTGGACGGAAAAATTACTTATACATGTACCCTTCAGTCTTTATCTTGGCTGGATCTGCATTGCGACAGTGGCAAATGTCGCCGTATTCATGGTGTACCTGGGATGGAACGGCATGAGTGTGCCGGGGACTATTTTTCTCATATTGTTATGTACTGCCGGAGCAACGTTGCTGATTATACGCAGGCATAATATAATCGTCGGACTAGTGGCCATCTGGGCGCTTTATGGTATTATTATAAAACGGCAGTCAGCCGGTGGCAGCGCAGCAACTCCCATTATCTATGCCTGTATCAGCGCAATGGTTATCATTGTGCTTAGCAGCATCTGGCGGGTGATCACTAACAGGAGATTGTCATGATCCATGTCTTTATACGCTTTTCCCTTGTATATTTTACTGAAACCGTAGCTGACAGTTCCTGAACGGGTTATCTTTAATATTGGTTCTTCTTTCCGGCCTATTGGTCTACGACTATGTAACTATTTTATTACTTTTGATACCATAAAATGCGTTTTTATGTTCCCAACGATTAATCCTACTGCTACAAAAGCCTGGCAACAGCTGGAGCAGCATGCTACCAAGATGAAGGAAACGCACCTGCGCGAGCTATTTGCAAAGGATGCAGAAAGATTCAACAAGTTCACTCTTTCTTTTGAAGATATACTGTTCGACTATTCAAAGAACATCATCACAGAAGAATCGCTTCAATATTTACTGCAACTGGCGAAAGAAACCGGTGTTGAGGAAGGTATCAAAGCCATGTTCAGTGCAGAAAAGATCAACGCTACCGAGAACAGGGCCGTATTGCATACCGCACTGCGTAACTTCTCCGGCCAGCCGGTTACACTCGAGGGTAAGGATGTAATGCCAGAAGTACAGGCCGTACTGAATAAAATGGAAAGCTTCACAAAGCGTATCCATAGCGGAGAATGGAAAGGATATACCGGTAAGCCTATACGTTACATCGTTAACATTGGTATAGGTGGTTCTGACCTGGGTCCTGTGATGGTGACTGAAGCCCTGAAACCTTACTGGAAAGAAGGTATTCAGCCTTACTTCGTATCCAACGTAGACGGTACACACATTGCTGAAACGCTTAAAAAAGTAACGCCGGAAGAAACGCTCTTCCTGATCGCATCTAAAACATTTACTACACAGGAAACCATGACCAATGCATTGACTGCACGTCAGTGGTTCCTGGACTGTGCCAAAGATGAAGCTTTCGTAGCCAAGCACTTTGCGGCGCTTTCTACCAACGAAAAAGCTGTTAAAGCATTCGGTATCGATCCTGCTAACATGTTTGAGTTCTGGGACTGGGTTGGCGGCCGTTATTCCTTATGGTCCGCCATCGGTCTGAGCATCTCCCTGACGGTAGGCTTTGATCATTTCAAGGCGTTGCTGGAAGGTGCACATGCGGTAGATAACCACTTCCGCACCACACCACTGGAAAAGAACATTCCTGCTATAATGGCCCTCATCGGCCTGTGGTACGGCAACTTCTTTGACACTGCTACTGAGGCGATCCTGGCGTACGACCAGTATATGCACCGTTTCGCCGCCTACTTCCAGCAGGGTAATATGGAAAGTAACGGTAAGTATGTAGACCGTACCGGTAAACCAGTAAGCTATGAAACAGGTCCTATCGTATGGGGCGAACCTGGCACTAACGGACAACACGCTTTCTATCAGCTGATCCACCAGGGTACCCGTATCATTCCCGCCGACTTCATTGCACCGGCTATCAGCCACAATGCGATCGGCGACCACCACGTAAAACTGTTGTCTAACTTCTTCGCACAGACAGAAGCGCTGATGAACGGTAAAACGGAAGCGGAAGTGCGCGCAGAACTGGAGAAATCCGGCCTGAGAGAAGATGAGATCAAGCAACTGCTGCCTTATAAAGTCTTTACTGGTAACAGACCAACCAACTCTTTCCTCGTAAAACAGATCACGCCAAGAACCCTTGGTTCACTGGTAGCAATGTACGAACATAAGATCTTCGTACAGGGTGTTATCTGGAACATCTACAGCTTTGATCAGTGGGGGGTTGAACTGGGTAAACAACTGGCTAATAAGATCCTGCCTGAGCTGGAAAGTGCTGATCAGGTGACCAGCCATGATGCATCTACGAATGGGCTGATCAATGCCTGGAAACAGATGAAAAAATAAGTTTGATTGTATAATTGAATAACGATGAGGGGCTCTGGAAACGGGCCCCTTTTTAATTAGGAATCGGGGAATTAGAAATTGGTTGGCCGGAAGTGATAGAAGGCTTTCATTCAGAACAAATGGAGTACGGTGAATACCTGCTACTTGGCGAACGGGCATGGGCATAAAAAAACCTCCGGAGAAACCGGAGGTCTTATATATCATCAAATAAAATGATCTAAAATAAAATTACCATTTATCTACATCCTCTGTGTGAGAAGATGCAGATGCAGCAACAGGTGCAGCTGAAGCAACAGCAGCTTCCACTACCGCTTCTACAGAAGATTCACCTTCGCCATCTTCGTCATCACGTACGTAGTCATGGTTGTAGGCATCAAAATCGAAGTCGGGCATCAAATCAGTTTTCACATAATTGATGGTCTCTGTCAATGCATTCAGGAACTTGTTGAAGTCTTCCTTGTACAGGAATACTTTGTGCCTGTCATAACCATTGTCGTTAAAGCGTTTTTTGCTTTCTGTAATGGTCAGAAAATAATCATTTCCACGAGTGGTCTTTACATCAAAGAAGTATGTTCTTCTTTTGCCCGCTTTCAATCGTTTAGAAAAGATACTGTCATTATTTCTTTCCTGCTGATTGGTATTTTCGTACGCCACAGTTGATAGATTTAAGTTGTTAACGAATCAAATCCTTTTTCCAATAAGAAACAAATATACTATTAGTTTACAAATATCAAAATAATTTTAAATGATTTTGAAAAATGATAGAATACTCCTTTACCTACTGATTCACAGGTATATATAAGAATATGATTACTATTCTATTATAGGCTCCTCTTCGCCGGATTGCTGACGGGCGTACAGTTCCGCGTAATAACCATTCAATGCTAATAATTCACTATGCGTACCGGTTTCGACTATTCTGCCCTCATCCAGTACAATGATCTTATCAAATTCGAAGAGTGCAAATATGCGGTGGGTAATGATTATAGCGGTTTTATCTTTCAGATACGCGTACAGGTTACCAATAATTTCTTTCTCGGTACGGGCGTCTACGGCCGATAAGCAATCGTCAAACACGAGTAGATTGGGGTTCTTTATCAGCCCTCTTGCAATGGAGATACGTTGCTTTTGTCCGCCACTGAGTGTGACGCCTCTTTCCCCTACTACCGTATCAAATCCTTCTGTAAAGCCCAGGATATCTTTCTCAACTGATGCCTGACGGGCAGCAGTCCTTACTATCTCAGGCGTTGCTTCGGGCGTACCAAAACGTATATTATTCTGTATCGAATCTGAGAAAAGGAATACATCCTGTGGCACATAACTGATCTGGCTACGCAGGCTGTCCAGTTTCACCTGGCGGATGTCACGACCGTCAAGCAGGATCTGTCCCTCCTGCGGATCATACATACGGATCAGCAGCTGGGCGAGCGTAGATTTACCGGAGCCGGTACGGCCGATAACCGCTACTTTCTCTCCGGGCCTTACTGTCAGATTAAAGTCTTTGATGGCCTGGATACCGGTATGCGGATAGGTAAATGATACCTGTTTAAACACTACTTCTCCCTTGATGTCCAGGTCGGTTGCACCAGGATTATCCTTAATAGCGGGTTGTATATTGAGAAATTCGTTAAGACGTTGCTGGCTCGCGGCAGCACGCTGGATCATCGATGCCACCATTCCGATGGAAAAGAAGGGGAACATCAGCATATTCACATAGATGACAAACTCGGCCAGGTTCCCTACTGTGATATTGCCATGGATCACCTGAATACCACCAATGAATATGGTAATAACCACACTCAGCCCGATCATAAGAGCCATACTTGGCTGAAACAACGCATCGGTTTTAGCCAGACTCACAGAACTGATCTTATAGGCTTCGCTGGCCTGTTCAAAATGTTTAATACTGTCTTCTTCCTGCACATAGGATTTGATCACCCTGATACCGGAATAGGACTCCTGTGCGATAGACGTGATATTGGATAGTTCGGCCTGTATACGTTCGCTTTTTCTGTGAATGATATGGTTCACATAATAAATGATCACTGCAAGTACAGGCAGTGGCGACAAGGTATATAATGTCAGCATCGGATTGACGTCCAGCATCAGGTATACAACGATCACGATCATAAAGATCGTACGCGTAGCATACATGATAGCGGGGCCAACGTACATGCGTACCCTGGATACATCTTCCGTAATGCGGCTCATCAGATCGCCGGTACGGTGCATTTTAAAGAAGTTAAGGTCCAGCAGCTGATAGTGCTGGTAAATTTCGTTCTTGAGGTCGTATTCAATGTAGCGGCTCATCACAATGAGCGACTGCCTTTGCAGATATAGAAAGAATCCGCTGAGCAATGCGAAGAGGAGAATACTGATACCGTAGAAAGCGAGTACGCTGGTGAATTCACTGCGGAAAGCGGCTTTGAGTCCGGTATCACTGAGCAGGTTATAATTATCGAGGTTCTGCGCCAGCAGGTCAAATATCTGCCTGACCATGATCGGCTGAAACACACTGAATACAATGGACACGATCGTACAGGTCAAACCTGTAAGGAATCTCCATTTGTACTTTACAAAATACTTGTTAAGCGTGGCCAGGTGTTTCATATTAGTCTATAGTCAAATATCCGTCGTCACTAACAGCCGGGGAAGGCATAGTTCATGCCTCCCCGGTGTCGTCAATATGCTTATAATGTCTTCAGTGTTTCGATGATCTTCTGTTCAGCAACTGCTTTGGAAACATCTTCCTTTACAAATTTCTGACCAGTGATGTTCTCGAACAGTTCGATGTAACGTTCACTTACCGTGCTGACGAATTCGTCCGTCATTTCCGGCACCTGCTGTCCGTCTTTACCCTGGAAGCCGTTAGCCATCAGCCATTCACGTACAAACTCTTTACTGAGCTGTTTCTGCGCTTCTCCATTCTTTTGTTTTTCCTCATAGCCTTCTGCATAGAAGTAACGGGACGAATCGGGGGTATGAATTTCATCTATTACGTAGATGGTATCACCGATCTTACCAAATTCATACTTGGTATCTACCAGGATCAGACCACGTTGCTTCGCCAGTTCTCTGCCACGGGCGAACAGGGCAAGGGTATATTTCTCAAGTTGTTCGTATTCTTCTTTACTTACGAGGCCCTTACCAATGATATCTTCACGGGAGATATCTTCATCATGACCTTCATGTGCTTTGGTAGTCGGTGTGATGATAGGAGAAGGGAAAAAGTCATTTTCCTTCAGGCCTTCCGGCATAGTTACACCGCACAGTTCACGTTTGCCGCTTTTATAAGTTCTCCAGGCGTGACCTGTGAGATTACCGCGTACGACCATTTCCACAGGGAAAGTCTCACATTTCAGGCCAATTGTAACATTTGGCAGGGGAACGGACTTTACCCAGTTTGGAACGATGTCTTTGGTAGCATTCAGCATGATAGCAGCTACCTGGTTCAGTACCTGACCTTTATAAGGGATGGGACGGGGTAACACTACATCGAACGCAGAGATACGGTCGCTTGCTGCCATTACCAGCAGTTTATCATTAATGGTGTAAACGTCCCTGACCTTTCCCTTATAAAAAGCCGTCTGACCGGGAATCTGAAAATTTGCCTCTGACATGAATAAATTATTACCTAGTAAAAATGATTAGATGAAAGCCTTCACTTACAGGACGTTGACAAGGAAATCAACAGCCAGTTTTGCATTCAGGTCCGCAAAAATACTTTAGGTTAAGGGATTTATAACAGATTCGTCTAAGAAAACTTCAAAAGCTCTGTTTCGTGGTTGCCGGCATGTGAATGAATAAGGTTCAGAATGTACTCATTCTCAGGATACTGGGTCAGCCATTCCTTGACCTGTATCCCTTCAGTAATGGCAGTATCCCGCGGAATATAACCCATGCCATAGAAACGTCCCTTTTCCATCAGGATACAGCTTTGCTCCCATGGATCCCTTCCAGTCCCCATAATGGCGAAAGAAGGTTGTTGCTGCTGCATATGTATAATGGCAGCCTTCACGCGGAGGTTATAGGTTTCAGGTGCTTCTTTTTTGTCACAGGCACCGCGGCAGGTATGATCGGGTATCGGGGAACAGATACCGGTACCTTTTTGCAGGAAGCATAACCGCGGACAAAGATCAAATTCTCTGATCAGTCCCCGCAGCATCTGATGTCCCTGCACCAGTAATGGGAATGCATGCAGTGGTAAGGAATATTTACGACGCTTCTCAATAGCCAGACGCAGATAACCGTCCTGATCTTCGAAACAATAGAAGCCGTACCTGAACTCGATATATTTCTGCGAATAATTATAAATTGGCCATAGCCGCTTGATCTCCACACTTTCCAGGATATGTGCCATCAGTTCCGTACCAGTCACCTCGTGCGAAATACTATAAATATTACGGAGGAACTCCTGTCTCTTTCTGCCGGCGCTATTACCCGTAAAATGGCTATTCACCCGCTTGCGGATATTCTTGGCTTTACCCACATACACCACCTTCCCCTTCTGATCATGGAAATAGTATACGCCTGGCAAACCAGGCAAACCAGTGACCTGCTCAGGAGGCAGATTCGGAGGTAGGAACTGCTCTTTGGAATGAGCGTTCAGGGCATGTGCGATGGCTTTTGTGGTGTCCTGCTGCAGCAATAGCCCGAACAATTGTACCGTGGCAGCTGCATCACCAGATGCGCGGTGACGTTGTGTAACGGATATCTGCAGGGATCTGCACAGATTTCCCAGGCTATAGGAAGGCAGCCCAGGAATGATCTTGCGGCCCAGTCTGACAGTACACAGCTTTTTACTGCGCAGCTGATAACCTGCCTTAGCGAGATGATATTGAATAAAGGAATAATCGAAATTTACGTTGTGTGCTACGAATATTTTATCCTCCAACAGGGCATAAATATCGGCAGCCACCTCATCAAAGGTGGGCGCTACTGCTACCATTTCGTCTGTAATACCTGTCAGAGCTTGAATATACCGGGGAATAGGCAGACCAGGATTGATCAGCGTTTCATACTGCTGTAGGATCTCCCGTCCGTCGTAAATATAAATGGCTATTTCTGTAATGCCATTTGCACTGGCGTGTCCGCCTGTGGTTTCTATATCAACTATTGCGTACATAACTCTCCACTCGTCCAAACAAATATAAACACAAGTTGCAACGTGGAGAATTATTTATAAAAAAGAAGAGTTGTTAGCCTCCAGGAGCGACATTCTCGAACTCAACCATCACAACAAGTCACCGGAAACTAACAACTACTTATTTTATGAGGCAAATGCTATACGCTGCCTTATTTCTTTGCATTCTTCATGGCTTCCTGGATCGCCTTCGCAGTATCCTGGTGTGCCTTCAGGGTAGGCAGCGTGTTACCAGCCCATGTTTTCAGATCCGGATCAGTCAGGCTCTGAGAGGCATCTTCAAACATTTTCACATCCTTATCATGATCGTTGACCATCATGTCAATGAAATGCTTGTCGAATTCCTTACCGGATAATTTACTCATATCTCTCAGATGTTCACTATAATCTGACCCTACACTATCAGGTAATGTGATATTCTTACTTTGTGACAGTCCTTTCAGTTCGTCGCCTGCCTTGGAGTGGTCACGTACCAGTAATGCGCCAAAGTCTTTGATACGCTGATTAGTACCCTTCTCCTGCGCCAGTTTACCTGCCTGTACTTCTAACATACCACCATCGGCAGCTTTTACGGCAAAGTCTGATGATTCCTTATCTACAGGTGCTGTTTCCTTATTTACTGCCTGAGCACTGTCTACAGCGTCTTCATGTTTGGCTTCTGTGTTTCCGGAGTTACAAGCCTGAAACATCCAGGCGGCCAGCATAGTAGCGGCAATAAAAGTGAGCTTTTTCATGTGTTCCTTTTTGGTTTAACAATTAAAGATGTATCAGCTAACGTGTCTACACCGTTACGACTGATATCAGGCAAAATTGGTACCATGCCGGCTCGTGCAGATCCCGGCTATAGTTGTCTTTCCCGCCTAAAAGCCCTACCAGTGAACCTTCCACCTATACAGACTGTACTATAATGATTGTCAGCCCCTACCGCAGATATATAAGGTTATTTTGTAGATTGATTTCCCCGTTTCCACTATTCCAGAACGGTCGTTCTAAAAATATTTTGGAACATTCATTCTATTATTCTATTTTTGCATCATGGCACGCAATAAAGCATTCGATCCTGAGGAAAAGCTGGAAAAAGCAAGGGATCTCTTCTGGGAGAAGGGATACAATGCTACGTCCATGCAGGACCTTTGTGAGGGTATGCAATTGAACCGGGCCAGTATATATGATACTTATGGCGACAAACACGCCCTCTTTCAACAGTGTCTGCAGAACTACGCGAAAGAGAAGCTGTTTGACTACAAGCAATGCTGTGAGAAGGTAACACCACTTTCGGCTATTGAGAGTATCATACGTAGAGCGGTCCATAACAGGAAAGAAGGGAAATCCTGCCTGATGGTGAAGACATCTTTTGAACTGGCTTCAATGGATGAAAGCATAAGAAGTATAGTACAGGAACAGGCAAGGCAAAGCATTAGCGTATTACAGGAACTATTGGAAAAGGCGCGACAGATGAATGAGATACCAACAGAAAAAGATCCGGCCACACTGGCACAGTTCCTCTACGCAAGCTTCAGTTCAATCTGGTTAATGGACGTATTATTCGGTGATAAAGCAATGTTGGAGCACATGGCTGACCATATATTACATAGCATTAGGCATTGATATTTTTTTACTCTTTTTTGGAACAATCATTCTGGAATTATTTAACTGAAAGACCCATGTACCCAACATTATTATCATCCGCTACTATAGGCAATTATGCCATTTCTAACAAGGTGGTCATGGCGCCCGCCTCACAAAAAAAACGTCAGGTTCCTGCGGGCGTTCCCAATGAACTGATGGTAAATTACTACAGCCAGCGAGCCAAAGCCGGTCTGATCATAGCAGAAGGTACCGGTCCTGCAGAAAATGGTATGGGCCAGGCGCACATGCCGGGAATATATAGCAAGGACCAGATCAAAGGATGGAAAAAAGTAACAACGGCAGTACATGAAAACGGCGGCCGGATCTTCCTGCAGATCAAACACACAGGGCGTATATCACACCCTGCCAATATGCCGGCAAAGGCTGATATCATCGCTCCTTCAGCTATCGCGGCGAGAGGAGAAATATGGACGGAAACGTTAGGATGGCAGCCGCACGCTACACCAAGGGCGATGACAACTTCAGAGGTAGGGAAAATGGTCCAGCAATATGTAAAGGCAGCAACACAGGCAATAGAAGCAGGTTTCGACGGAGTGGAATTACACGCAGCGCAAGGATATCTGATGGACCAGTTCCTGCACCCTGATACCAATCAGCGTACCGACAAATACGGCGGCAGCATTCCCAACAGGGTGCGTTTCATTCTGGAAACTGTCGCAGCTGTCAGCCATGCGATCGGCAGGCATCGTACAGGTATTCTACTGTCTCCCTACAGTCAGGTCAACGACCTGCAGCATCATAGTGAGACAGACGCCACTTACGCCTATCTGACGGATGGACTGGATACGTACGGATTATCGTACATCCACCTGCTGACAGAACCAGCAACACCGGCTACACTGATCGCGGGTGTGCGTTCCCGGTTCAACGGCACACTCATTCTCAACGGCGATTATGATGCCTTACAGGCAGAACACACGGTACAGAGCGGACTGGCAGACCTGATATCTTTTGAGAATCCATGTGTGTCTTCGCCCATCACCGGTAAGTTTGAAACGACGGCGAGCGAGCCACTGAAAAAGCCCAATTACGCTTGTGCGAATTGTTAATATAAAAGTGAGAGTTGTTTAGTTGTTTACACTTCCGTAACGGTAACCCCGTTGCGGAAGTGATTTCTTCAGGTATATTCAGGATCTTAAGTGAAGGATATATTTTTAGTACGTTTCAGATAAAGACCTGGAGAAAAAGCACGAGATGAGTTCCCGGAGAAACAATTCTCTATAGTCCCGGAGGAAGTATAAAATAGGCAACATCTGTTTAGCATCAGGTCAAGACGAATACAGATCGGATTTCCATAAAACAGCTTCAGCAATACATGCAGACAAAGCCTATTTTATACTGACCAGTGGATTATTTCTGTTCCCGCCTTCCGGCGGGTAATTTTTATCTGGCAACACCCGCTTCTACCGACAGCTCCTTCCAGTTAAAGTATTGCTGTGCGTTGTAATAACAGATGTCCTTCACTACCTTTCCTATCCATTCCACGTCATTTGGCAGTTCACCATTCTCTACCTCCTGGCCAAACAGTTCACATACTATTCTCCTGAAATACTCATGACGCGGATAAGATAAAAAGCTGCGGGAATCGGTCAGCATACCTACGAAGCGGCTCAGCAATCCCATATTTGACAATGCATTGATCTGTTTGATCATGCCATCTTTCTGATCCAGGAACCACCAGGCGGAACCAAACTGCACCTTCCCGGCCACTGAGCCATCATTGAAGTTACCGATCATCGTTGCCAGTAGTTCATTATCAGCCGGATTCAGATTATAGAGTATTGTCTTCGCCAGTTTATCCTGGCTGTCAAGACGATCCAGGAACTTCGCCAATGCTTTCGCCTGTGAAAAATCGCCAATGGAGTCCCAGCCAGTATCGGGACCGAGTAAATGCATCATGCGGGAATTATTATTCCGCAATGCACCCAGATGATACTGCTGTACCCATCCTTTTTCCCAATCCCATTCTGCGAGTTGCAGTAATAGCGCAGACTTGATCTGTCGTGCTTCCTGTAAGGTCAGTTTGTTGCCACTTCTCACCTTCAGGAAAATAGCATTGATATCTTTTTCCTGAAAGTCTTCTGCATAAATTTCCTCGATCCCATGATCAGATACAGAACACCCCTGTGTTGCAAAGAAATCATGTCTGCTCTTCAATGCATCCAGCAGATCTGCATATGTGTCGATAGTTATGCCGGAAGCTTCCTCCAGTTTACCGAGATAGCTATTATACTTTTCAGGGTCATCAACATTCATAGCCTGATCAGGACGGAAGGCCGGCAGAATAGGAACTTCAAATCCATCCTGTCTGAGCTGCTGATGATATTCCAGCGTATCTGCCGGATCGTCTGTTGTACACACCAATGCTACGTTCATTTTACGCAATAGGTTGCGGGTACTGAATGCCGGCGTCTCCAGTTGTGCACTGGCATTGTAGTAGATATCTTTTGCTGTCGCAGGGCTCAGTATGTCATATATATCAAAATAACGTTGCAATTCAAGATGTGTCCAGTGATACAGCGGATTACGCAGGGTATATGGGACCGTGGCGGCCCACTTTTCGAACTTCTCCCAATCAGACTTATTACCAGTGCAGTAATTTTCGTGTATACCGTTTGTGCGCATAGCCCTCCACTTGTAGTGATCGCCATACAGCCATGCCTGGGTAAGCGTACCAAATGTCGTGTCAGCAGCGATCTGCGCAGGCGGAAGATGACAATGATAATCGATCACGGGCATCTCCTTTGCATAGTCATGATACAGCCGTTTTGCGGTATTGTTTGTCAGGAGAAAATGTTCATCCAGGAACTTCTTCATTATAGACAGTTTTTTTAATGGTTAGCAGATTACAGTGACACCCCTCTTTTCCAGGGAATAAAATCATCCTGGCCGTTAATAACGGACTTTGCCTTTGTGATACCACTGGCCACATCAATAACATAGTTCAGGATACGTTCTCCTGCTTCGGAAATAGACTCTTCTCCGTCGATGATAGTACCTGTATTGATATCAATAATATCGGGCATGCGCTGATAGAGTTTTGTATTGCTGGATAGCTTTATCACAGGTGTCACCGGATTACCAGTAGGGGTCCCGAGACCTGTAGTGAATAGTACAATGGTGGCGCCTGCGCCCACCTCAGCAGTCGTAGACTCCACATCATTGCCCGGTGTACAGAGCAGATTGAGCCCTGGTTTGCTTACCTGCTGTGGATAATCCAGTACGGCAGCTATAGGGGATGTGCCACCTTTTTTTGCAGCACCAGCCGATTTAATAGCGTCTGTAATGAGGCCGTCCTTGATATTGCCGGGCGAAGGATTCATATCGAAACCCGAACCTGCTTCTTCCGCACGACGCTGATAGGCACGCATCAGATCAATGAACTGTAATGCGTCTTTTTCGTCTACACAGCGATCGCTCATTTCCTGCTCTACGCCACATAATTCCGGAAATTCTGACAGGATTACTGATCCGCCCAATGCCACCAGCAGGTCGGATGTATAACCGATCGCAGGATTAGCAGAGATACCCGAAAATCCATCAGAACCACCACATTCCAGTCCGATACATAGTTTTGATAACGGCGCTGGCTGACGGGTTAATTTATTGGCTTCGATCAGTCCGGCCATCGTCTGCTTTACCGCTGTTGTGATCAGTGCCTGCTCCGTTCCGGTTTGCTGCTGATCGAGTATATACAAGGGTTTACTGAACTGAGGCGAGCGCTTACGGATCTCCTCTTCCAGCATGGTGATCTGTGCATTCTGGCACCCCAGACTAAGCACAGTGGCACCTGCTACATTCGCGTGGGTGATGTATCCGGCCAGCAGTCCGCAAAGTGTCTGTGCATCCTGCCGGATACCACCACAGCCACCTTCATGTGTCAGGAATTTAATACCATCCACATTTTCAAAAAGACGCCGCCGGGTATTATCGCCTGTATCTTCTGTATATATTGTTTCCAGGATAGCGGCGGCATCTG
Organism: Chitinophaga agri; assembly: GCF_010093065.1. Classification (NCBI taxonomy): domain Bacteria; kingdom Pseudomonadati; phylum Bacteroidota; class Chitinophagia; order Chitinophagales; family Chitinophagaceae; genus Chitinophaga; species Chitinophaga agri. Next base: position 2,120,745 of record NZ_CP048113.1, read on the forward strand.
CCCCCTCCCTGTATTGCTGTGCGAGCTGGCGCGCGAAACCTGCATATTTCTTTGGACGGCCATATCCTAATTCTTCCATCAGTGTTTCTCTGAGTACTTCCACATTCCTGTTCTCACAAAATACCATCGGTATCACCAGCCAGTAATTACCGGTACCAACACTGCCATCTGCCCGCTGATAACCGTCGAATGTGCGGTCTTTCCATTTGGAAACATCTGGTATATGCCAGGCTGTTTTACGCGCTTTTGCCAGCTGAAAGTCACTGGCGGCATGTTTTACATTCCCTACAGTTATCTTTACACCGGCAGGCAATGCCTCTTTTGCACGACCCACTAATACACCATACATGGTGATCGGGTCACCCGGATTCAACGCTGTCTCTGTGAATTTGTGTTTTGCCGGTACATCTTCTGCTAATGTGTATACCTGGCCGTTGTCCTGTACTGTCTCTCCCTTTTTCAGGTCTGTCAGCGCTACCACTACATTATCCTGCGGATGCACTTTGAGGACTTTCCTTTTCAATCCCGTCATATGCTTGATTATTTATGCGATCGTTGTTTCTTCTGATACTCTTCTGACTAGTGAGGATGCCCCCTCGTTCAGTAACGCTCCTAACATGACGGTAACAGCATGTGCAAAGCCTGGCAGTTGCGCCAGATCAATGCCCCACAACGCCTGGTTTCTCAACACGGTCTGTACCAGTACGGCTGGTTCCAGCTGTTGCCATTTCTCTTTAAAATAGCCGGCATGATCATCAGTAACCTGCCCATCACGCATGAACAGCAGATAGGCCGCAAACCCAAGTGCCATCAGGGCCGGCACTTCTTCCAGCCGCTGATAATGACGCACCAGTATAGGTATGACACGCATCTTCATTTTGGATGTATACTGCATGGTAATGCTCAGCCAGCGATGCTCAATGTACGGATTCCTGAAACGGTCCAGTACACTACCCGCAAAACGCAGTGCAGCATCTTCACGTATTGTCACATCGGTGATAGCCGGAACTATTTCATGTTGCATGAGGGCAGCTATACAGCTTTCCATGGCAGCATCCTCCATTGCATCTCTGACTGTTTCGAATCGTGCCAGCACGGCCAGCCCGCAGGTCAGCGTATGTGCCCCATTGAGCAGGCGTAACTTCAGTTCACGGAAGATATTAATATCGGGCGCCAGTACAACACCACTATCCGCTACTGAGAATGATAATAGCTGACGCACCCGTTCACTATCTGTCTCTATTGCCCACAAAGCATACGGTTCACACATGATCATCAGTTTGTCCTGATACCCTAATTGCGCTTCCACCGCAGCCTGTGCTGCCGAAGGAAGGGCACCAGGAACGATACGGTCCACCAATGAGTTGCAGACATGATTAGCAGTGCTCAGCCAGTTTATGAAGTCGCCTTCCAACTCGTTCTGATGTGCCAGCGCTAGTAATATATCCCTCAGTTTCGTTCCATTATCAGGAATCAGCTCTGTAGGTACAATGACCATTCCCTTGCTGATATCTCCACCGAAATGCTGATAGCGGCGTAAGAGGAATGCCAGCAGTTTGCCAGGAAAAGATGCAGGTGGTGCTGCATGCACATCATCATCGGTCAGCGTGATCCCTACTTCCGTCGTATTGGAAATAATGATCTCCATGTCCGGATTGGTAGCACAAGCCAGTATGTCAGACCATTCTCCTGTGGCAGATAATACCCTGCTGATAGCATCATTGACAACATATTCTTCCACCCTCCTGCCCTGCTGAATACCCTGAATACACTGCGTATAGAGGTGATCCTGCTCACTGTAAGCATCCGTACTTCCCTTATCAGTGGACTTCACTACTACGATACGACCATTAAAAAGATCTGCTTTATTAGCCTTATCGATGAAATAGTCAGGCAATCCTCGTAGTAGTACGCCCGTACCAAATTGCAATACTTTTTCGGGCAATACAGGACGTTCCTTTCCTTTCAAAAACTGTTTGTTCAATTGCATATTTCTTGTTTAATGCGTCAATGCACCACTACCATCGACAATATTTAGTAATCATTTGTGCGACGCCTGCTTGAATAGCCATTCAGTCAGGTCTGTAGCCGCCTGATAATTCTCAAAGGACTCCGGCAAACGGCGGCCATCCAGGTACTCATTATAAAACCAGGGATCACCTACGGCGAATACAGCACCCTTACCCACTTTAGCAGTGGCCATGATCACATCTCCCTTATCTGTATAGAGTGCTTTGGCTGGCTGTTTCAGCTCCAGTGTAGAGATCTCCTTGATGTATATTTTCTTTGTATTTGCAAATACGCTATTGCCGGCAGGGATAAACAGCGCGCCCTGCTCCCACTGTTTGCCTTCCACGTGATTGCGGCTGTCTTCTTTAAAGTGAATGCCGAATTTATCTGTCAGCGTGTTAAAGGTTTTTATCTCAGAATTGCCCGCGTCATTCTGCAATACGACCAGCACGCCCCCCTGCTTCACCCAGTTGGCAATAGCAGTGGCATGTGCTTCTGTCATATAGTTGGGTTTTACTGTTTCCTTTTCTGTATCAGGATCAACCATGATAAGTATATTGGATTTTGCAAGACTCGCAGCAGTCGGCGCTTCAGTCAGTGTAGTTGTTACAGCGCCCCGGTTATGAAAAATATGTCCCCAGAGAGAAAAGCCTCCGTTGTCATTTTCATTCCATACATAGTGCCATGATTCCTGCTGACCAGTGATCCCTTTTCTGAATTCGTTATTGAAGAAGTTATCAATTGTAACGGTGATATTTTTTCCCGTTTTAGGAATAGCCGCCTGTTCCATTTCATTCGCAGCCATCATATATGCACCTACACCTTTGGGGTCATTCGTCACTACCTTTTCACTGAGATAATATGCATAACTGCCATCTCTGTAAGGATCACCACCTAGCCCCGCTACACTCACCGTTCCCTCCAGATTAACGCCGCCTTCAGGTGCTGTGCGGATAAACCGCTTCATGATACCTTCATAACCTTTTGCAGCCACCGTATTGTAAGTAGCAGGCAGGTACCCCAATCTGACACCTTTGGCAAGTGTGTACACGAACATGCAGGTGGCGGATGCTTCCAGGTAATTACCTTTCGCACTGGCCTTATCCAGCACCTGGTACCAGCATCCGCTGGAAGGGTCCTGGTATTTCTTAACAGCTACTGCCATACGGTTCAGGATCTTTAAGAGACTATCTCTGCCTGGATGTGCCGCAGGATAATATTCCAGGGCATCTACCAGTGCCATACCGTACCATCCCATTGCCCGGCCCCAGAAATTCGGAGAACGTCCGGTATTCTTGTCGGACCAACGTTGTGCGCGGGACTCGTCATATCCGTGATATAACAGACCCGTTTTATCATCACGGGAATGTTGTTCCATCAGCACGAACTGACGGGTAATATCTTTGAAGGCAGCTTCATCATGATGCATGGCTGCGTATTCTGCATAGAACGGCTCTGCCATATACAGACCGTCCAGCCACATCTGATATGGGTATCTTTTCTTGTGCCAGAAGCCCCCTTCTTTTGTCCGAGGTTGCTTATCCAGCTGCGCTTTCAGTTTGTCGGCGGCCAGTTTATACTTTTCCTCATTAGTCACCTTGTAGAGCATCAGGAGTGAGCGACCATTCTTGATATTATCAATGTTGTAATCTTCTGACTTATATGTTCTGATTGATCCGTCTTTCTCGATATAGTGGTCTAATCCCTTCTGGATAAAACGAAAGTACTTACCATCTCCGGTATTCTTCCATAATCCGGTAAATCCTTCCAGCACAACACCCTGATCATATGTCCAGTGTGCATGTCTGCCGGCCAGCTGCAATGAGTCCCCCCATATCCGTATCATCGTTTCCGCCATCTTTGCTGATTGTGCAGAAACAGCTACGGGCAGGAGCAATAGAAGCGTGTGCAATAGTTTCTTCATACCGTATACTTTAATGAATTATCTTTTACTAATGTCCAGTTTCACCTGTTTGCTATCCTGCACATTGATCTTCCCATTATCGGTAGTAATGAGCGTTACATTGGTCATGTTGATATTGCTCCCAACGATACAATCGCCTGCCTTCTTTGCTTTGATCGTGATATCTTTCAGATAGATATCGCTGATCGGCATTTCAGGCAGTCCGCGTATGAAGATGGCTTTTTCAGCACCGTGGCATACGACATTAGTGATATGGAAATCTTTGAACTGTGGCGTGGCTTCTGTCACAGGGAACAACTCTACCTTTGGGGCATCACGCTTTTCTCCTGACAATGGCACAGGGTCTTTGGCCATATAATACATGTCGAAGAGGATCGCTTCTGCAGGTATATCTTTCATGTTGATGTTATTCACGTAGATCTTCTCTACGATACCACCACGGCCACGGGTAGTTTTAAAACGCAGGCCGATGTCGGTACCAAGGAAGGAACAGTTGGAGACATACAGATTACGTGCGCCTCCCGACATTTCGCTGCCTACTACAAAACCACCGTGTGCATGATATACCGTGCAGTTATTGACGATCACATCTTCTGTAGCAACGCCGCGTTTGCGGCCCTGTTCATCGCGGCCGGACTTGATACAGATGCCATCGTCACCTACATCAAACGTACAGCCTTCGATGCGTGCGTAACGGCAGGACTCCAGGTCAACACCGTCGCCATTCTGAGCATACCATGGATTTTTAGCATATATATCTCTTAAAGTAATATGTTCCGTCAATAAAGGATGCAGGCACCAGGCAGGTGAATTCTGGAAAGTAACACCCTCCAGTAACACATATTTACAGCTGGTGATGCTCAGCAAATTCGGACGCAGGAAGTCCTTGATATCGTCATAATCCGCCAGCGTTTTACCTGGCGCTATGACACCTGCCAGCTTGGTGTGCGACCCCTTCTGTGATTTCGCACTGGGGTACCAGGTCTTTTTATCTTCTCCTTCGATGCCTCCGGAGGCTAATAGTTTCTTCCATTGGGATTCAGTGAGTTTATCTTTCTTGACAATACGCCAGGCATCACCACCGCCATCGATAATTCCTTTACCGGTAATAGCGATGTTCTCTGCATTTACGGCAGATACGGGTGCCTGACAACGCATTGCCCGCAACCCTTCATATGTTGTCTCTACCAGGGGATACTGATCAAAGTCGGTCGTAAACTGTAACAGGGCATTAGGCGCCAGGTACAGGTTCACATTACTTTTCAGTACGATCGGGCCGGTAAGCCATAAACCCGGAGGTATCATCACAACACCACCACCATTCGCACTGGCTTTTGTGATGGCGTCATTGATGCTTTTGCTGTTCAATGTCACTCCGTCTGGTTTCGCGCCGAATGCCGTGATCATCAGGGTATCTCTTTTGAAGTGTGGCTCATAGATCTCCGGCAGATCAAAGCGGTACTTCCCTTCAAATTCGGTTTGTGCAAGATACCTTTCCAGTCCGATGTGCTTCTCCCTGATCTCCCTGGCTACGAGTCCGGCCACGAGGGTCGCACCGTAGGTATTAAAATGAGTATTGTCGGTCACACCATTAGGCAGGGCCGTATAATGCCCTGCCGGTGTTGTCTTAAATAATTTTTCCGAACCAGCCACTCCATGCTGTACCAGTAGCGCTTCACTGCTTTTATGCAGATCGATCAGCGGTACTTTATAGCTGGCAGCTATCTCACGCACCACACCCGGATATTCCCCGTGCTGATCAACGAAAGTGCCTTTTTCATCAAATTTTCTGCGTTGTACTGGTGTGACCAGTACAGGATTCGCACCTTTTGCACGAACTTCCTTCACGAAACGTATCAGATTATCCTTATAAGCGCCTTTAGGAGCCGCAAAACGAGTGGAGTCATCCTTTTTGGAGTCATTATGCCCGAACTGGATAATCACCCAGTCGCCAGCCTTTAATTGTACCAAAACACTATCCCAGCGATGCTCATTAATAAAACTTTTGGTACTGCGGCCATTCACAGCATAGTTTTTTACCGTTACGCCTTTTTGCAGGAACAGCGGGAACAGCTGTCCCCATCCTCTTTCGGGATTATCGGCCAGGGGCTTATCGGCCATGGTAGAATCTCCGATCATAAAAATACGCGGCGGATCGTCTGTCGGTATCCAACTGATCAAAGGAAAAAGCAGCGCCAATAGATACAACTTCATGAGCTTTCGGTTTAATGATATTACTGATAGTTTGGATTCTGTGTAAATTCGGATTTGTTGGTCACCGCATCGATCTGGTCCTGCGGTATCGGGCGTACATTATGGAACGCCTGGAAATTCTTCGCTGCGTCTGCGTTATGAGCAGCGATCTGCGCGCCCAGTTTGCCGGTACGTTTCAGGTCAAACCAGCGGAGCTGTTCTCCGGCCAGTTCACGGGCTCTTTCTTCCAGCACGAATTCAACCGTCATCATAGCAGCGGATACAAGCATTTCAGCTTCATGTCCCGGTAATGCCGCGCGTTTGCGCAGTACATTTATATAGTCTGCTGCCTTGCCGGTATTACCCAGTCTGATCTGTGCCTCTGCGGCGATCAGATACATCTCGGCGAGCCGGATGATATAGGCATCTCTTGGACTCTGTTCCTCATTCATTGAGGCACGGGTAGGATCATCAAACTTCTGCAGGGAAACATAGCGGGTACGGTCTTTACCTCCGCCGTTTGCATAGTAGCACATATTCCTATCGTACACACGGTATTTCTTACCGGCTGTATCAGCATTTGTTACCGCATATTTCGTGCAAATAATAGCGGTATCTCCCAGCTTCATTCCTGCAGGTGCTGTTTTTGTGTTGTTACACAACCATACACTTTTGAAAGTGGCGTTGTAACGCGCGTCCGCATTTTCATTGAACAGATCGAGCAGGTACAGTGTCGGCATATACCTGTTGAAGGGACGCCCATTGAGCACATCACGCTGCATACCTGGCAGGTCATCATATTTCATGGTAAACATCAGGTGACCGTTATGTGCACCGCGGGAGTGACCATTAGGATATAAAGTTGCGTCCAGTCTGTCATCAAACACCAGGTTCTTCATATAGTTAACGGCCCATACAATCTCTTTGTTCTGCAGGTTATCCATACGCCACAGGTCCGCGTATTTGGGTACAAGGCTATAACTGTAATTGCTGATCACGGAATCAGCCAGTGCTGCTGCACGGTCGTTCATACCGCGGGTCAGGTACATACGCGCCAGAAATGCCTGTGCAGCAGGTTTGGTCACACGACCATAATCGCTTGTAGTTACAGGCAAATTCTTTACAGCGACATCCAGATCCCTGAATATCTGTGCATAGAACGTATCTACCGGTGTACGGTTAGCAGTGGTCTCCACTCCTTCTGTTTCTTTAACAGTAAAATGCACGCCACCCCACATTTCAACGATATGCCAATAGTAAAAAGCACGCAGGAAACGTAGTTCTGCGTCACGCATGATACGTTTATCCTCTGCAAAACCAGCATTCCCAATTCTTCCCAGGCCGGTGTTACATAGGTTGACGGCAGCGTACAGTTGCCTCCATAATCCACTCATTACACCATTACTTGCCTGCAGATTGATATACTGTGTGAGGTCCGGGTATTTATCACCCGTACCACTGGTCCACAGATCGGTACCCATTTCGGAAATGCTGTACCCCTCTTCTTTCCCATACCACCAGCGGTTATAGGAATAGGCTGCGCTTACAAGTGTTTCGAAACCTTCAGGGGTACTGAATACCTGGTCAACAGTCAGACCGGACGGGTTATATTCTTCCAGTTGTTTATTACATGCGGCCAGCAGACCAGCACCTGTAATGAGTATGATAAAAAGATTTATATAGCGTTTCATGGCTTTATCAGGTTAATTTGAATAATCAGAATTCTACGTTCAGACCAGCTACGTACATTTTCGTCAGCGGATTGCTCAGGTCACCACCTCTCTCCGGATCATAGTCTTTCACTTTACTGAAAGTGAACAGGTTCTTTCCTGTGACATAGAAACGCAGATTGGTCATGTGCAGCGTTTTCAGTGCAGATGCCGGCAGGTTGTAACCGAGGGAGATGTTACGGATCTTTACAAATGAGCCGTCTCTGTACCCCAGTGTTCTGATGAACGGTGTACCATCTCTGGACACACTGGCATTGGGACGAGGGTAAGCATTGGTTTCATGCTCAGGCGTCCAGTAATCCAGCGGAGCACTGTTTTCCAATCCCTGCGGATCAAACTTCGCGGAATATTCTGAGTTGATCCACTGTCCGATACGGGCGAACACGTATACGTTCAGATCAAAGCTTCCGAAGCGAATGTCGTTATTAAAGCCACCACTCCAGGTAGGCACCTGTCTGCCGAGAATAACGCGGTCCTGTGAGTTCAGCACGCCGTTGCCATCCTGATCCTTTACTTTGATATCACCCGGTTTGTAACCGAATTTCGCGGCCGCATCTGCTTCTTTGGTCTGCCAGATACCAGTCTTTTCATAGTCGTAGAACACTCTTACCGGATAACCGATAAACCATCCGTTAGCAACATCATTGGTGTTAGCGTCAGCCAGAGCTACTATCTCTTCCTTGTTTCTGGAGAAAACGATATTGGATGTCCAGGTGATAGCTTTACTTCTTACGTTGGTTGTATTGATGCCAATTTCTATTCCTCTGTTCCTGGTTTTGCCTATGTTCTGTATCACGGTGCTCACACCGGAAGAAGAAGGCAGTGTTCTCTGCAACAGCAGGTCCCTTGTTTTTGTGTCATACACGTCGATCGTTGCTCCTATCCTGCCATCCAGGAAACTCATATCCACACCGATATCGGTAGTGGCAGACAGTTCCCATTTCAGGTTCTTGTTACCGATCTGGCTGCCGATACCATATGCCAGTGCGGAATTGGTATCATCATACGAGAACGGGATCTTGCTCAGGTAACTGGCGGTAGCATATGGCGGCACTGCATCATTACCAGCGATACCATAACTCGCACGTACCTTCAGATCGCTGAAGAGACGCTGTCCGCGCATAAAGCCTTCATCAGATATGCGCCATGCACCAGCTACAGAAGGGAAGAATGCCCATTTATTGCCTGCAGCCAGTTTAGAACTACCATCAGAACGGCCTGTCAGCGACAGGAGGTATTTACCTTTGTAATTATAGTTGATACGCCCGGTGAACGAGATCAGTTTATTAGCCATATAGCTTGAACGAACAGCAATGCCGCTCACGTTGTTCTGCATGGCGTAATATAACTGAGCAGGCAGCAGTTGTCCTTCCCCCTGCAGGAAACTGGAGTCACGCTGATCAGAGAGTAAGCTCGCAACTCCTGTCGCACCGAATGTATGATCGCCCAGTTTCTTTGTGTAGTTTAATACGTTCTCCCAGCTGATGTAACGTCTGCTGCCGCTGTTATACTGTGAGCGGGAAGCAGAAGCGGTAGAACGTTCTATTGTATTTTTGGAAGCAAAGATCCCGGTACGGGCATTATCTACTGTCACACCCAGATTGGAGCGGAATGACAACCCGGCGAACGGCGCCAGTTCAACATATGCGTTCACAAAAGTGCGGGTGATGCGGGCATTGTTCTGGTAAGCATTAGGTTGCTCGTCGGCCAGCGGATTGATCATAGAGCCCATATTCGGGAATAAGATCAGGTTACCATTTTCATCGTATGGCGTATTCAGCGGTACGATCTTATTCGCCTGATTCAGCGGATCGCGACGGTTGTCTTGGTTATAGTAGGTCACCTGACTCTGCATACCTACTTTCAGGTAATCATTTATTGTCTGGTCGAGGTTCAAGCGGGCAGAATAACGTTTGAGGTGATCGAGCTTGAAGATACCTTTCTCGTCAAAGTAATCCAGGGACAGATAAACTTTCGTCTTTTCGGAACCACCGGAGACACCTACCTGATAGTCCTGTTGCAAACCATCATGGATCAGCAGATCGGCGTAGTTTGTCCAAAGGTTATTTTGTATAGCGGCTACTTCCGCAGCGTTGAAGATCAATGGGTCATCGGCTTCTGATTTCCATCTGCCGGTAGTGCGGTTGGCTTCTCGTTTCTGCGCTACATATTGCGGACCTGTAGACATAGCAGGATAACCGGCTACCTGAGAGAGCCCAGCGTATGTATTCACGCTGACACGTGGTTTTCCGGATACGCCTTTTTTGGTAGTGATGATGATGACACCGTTCGCACCTCTTGAGCCGTAAACAGCGGTAGAGGAAGCATCTTTCAGTACTTCCATAGATTGGATATCATTCGGGTTGATATCCTGGATATTTTCATATTGTACACCATCAACGATGTACAGCGGACCATTGTCCGCACGGATAGACCTGTTTCCTCTCACCGTAACATTCACCTTTGCACCAGCGGCTCCACTGCTTTTGGTGATGTCAACGCCTGGCAGTTTACCTTGTACGGATTCCATTACGTTGGTAGATGGTACTTTTTTCAGTTCTTCTCCTTTCACAGAAGTGATGGCACCTGTCAGGTCACGTTTCCTTACTTCACCATAACCTACTATGACCACTTCATCCAGTTGTTTATTATCTTTTTCCAGTTTTACTACGATGTTACTGTTACCATTAATGTTTTGCGTAACTGTCTGATATCCCAGATAACTAATCAGCAGTACAGCGGCTTTTGAATCGGGAACGGTAAGGGAAAATGCGCCGGTGGCGTCTGTTTGTGTACCTGTTGTGGAACCTTTCAGCTGCACATTTACCATAACAAGCGGTTCTCCGGTAGCAGCGTCGGATATCCGCCCTTTAATTATGTGGTTTTGAGCAAATGCAGCTCCGGCACTGACCAGCAAAAGCCAGTAGATCAATAGCAGTTTTTTCATAACGTAACGTGTTGTTATATGTCTTCTAAAATTGGGTATTTTAAGTCCGCAACGGATTGTCAATATTGCTACAGTGGCAATACGAGTGGTACTGTTTTTCTCAGTTCATCATACCGGTACCCCGAAACAATTCTACGCCGATATTCATTAATACGGAAAGGATTGGAAGGATTTATTTACGCAAACGTTTGCGAACAAGAAGGATCAGGAATTGGAAATGGTGCCAAAAGGGTTGTCATGTAAAGTAAAAAGCGCCCAGACCAGTTTCTACTGGACGCTTTTCTAAAAATAAAGTAGGTTATTATCCCATAATTTCCGGTTCTTAATTCCTAATTTACCCTGAACCAGTCATAGTCTGCAAAACCAGCATCATTGATCTGCGTATTACGCGTGCAGAAGATACCGACCTTCGCTCCTACCCATCTTCCCGGTTGTGCTGTGAATGGCTTGCCTGCATCGGTAAACTGTACCCCATCCAGACTATAGCTAAAACGGCAAACAGCATCCCTGCCCACCTTCACACGGAACCAGCAGGTGTTGCCAGTGATGGGCTTCAGTACTTCCTGCTCTTCTTCTGCGCCCTTGTCTGCTTTCAGACAGGACGCGTACACCAGTTGCAGGGCATTATCTTTCTTTATGAGTGAAATACTCGCGTAATCCACCCCGAATATAATCAGACCTGTTCGTTCGCCTTCCAGGGAAGGATTGGGCGTAAAGGAACATTTTGTGGTAACAGTGAAGGTATCGGCAGGGAACTTTTGCAGCAGCAGATGAGGTGCCTGCCAACAGTTACGGGAGGAGTCAGGCATTTTTGCGGAGAATAAACGCAGCATGCCTTTAGCAGGATAGGTCATCATCCAGGTGGCTACCGGGTTTGCCTGCCATTGCCATTGCAGCCCCAGGGATGCGCCATTGAATTCATCGGACTCTGGCGGTGTCATAACCGGCATACCAGCCAGCGGCTTTTTCCATGTCATAACTGGCTCCCCTTTTCCATCTCCGTCGGGGTCTATGCCTATTACTGGCCAGTTATTGATCCACTGCATAGGCTGTAAATGTACCACGCGGCCATAGGCATTCTTATCCTGGAAGTGGAGGAACCAGCTGGCCCCTGAAGGCATATCTACCCAGGCCCCCTGATGCGGCCCATTTACAACACTTTTACCCTGGTCCATTACGATCTTTTCCTCATATGGGCCATAAATATTCTTTGAACGCAATACCAGCTGCCAGCCTGTACTTACGCCGCCCGCTGGAGCGAAAATGTAGTAGTACCCATTACGTTTATACAGTTTCGGGCCTTCCAGTGTGGGATGTGCCGGATGACCATCAAATATGAGTACTCCCTCATCAGTAACAGCTGTACCTGCTTCGTTCATCCGGTTGAGGGTCAGGATGCTCTTAATGCCAGCACGGCTGCCGGCAAAGGCATGTACCAGGTATACCTTCCCATCATCATCCCACAGCGGACAAGGGTCTATCAGTCCCTTTCCAGCTTTCACCATCACAGGGTCGGACCATGGACCTGCGGCATTTTTTGCCTTGATCAGGTATATACCAAAATCAGGATCAGGGTAATAGATATAAAATTCTCCCTTATGATAACGAATAGAAGGGGCCCAGACACCATTGCCATGCTGCACCTTACTAAAATGAGCAAATGGCGGCTGGCGGTATATGGCGTGTCCTATCAGCTGCCAGTTGACCAGGTCCTTTGAATGCAGGATGGGTAACCCGGGTGCTGCATTGAAACTGGACGCAGTCATATAGAAATCGTTCCCTGCCCGGCAAACATCAGGGTCAGAATAATCGGCATTGAGCACCGGGTTTTTATAGGAGCCATTCCCCAGATCAGCTACCCAGGATAGGGAGCGCTGCTGGCCATGAGAAAGGGCATGGAGGCACAAACCCACTACAATAAAGAGCAGCTTTTTCTTCATCAGTAAAGCGTTTTTCATACGTGTTAGAATGACACTAATATAGTATAAAATAAATTATAAGTATATTTACTCATTACGTTATGAAATTTGAAGCTGCCACTATAAAAGATATAGCCATTGCGCTGGGGTTATCTACCTCTACAGTGTCCCGTGCCTTACGGGACAGTCACGAGATCAGTACTGCCACCAAACAGCTGGTACTGGAATATGCCACGAGGATCAATTATCATCCGAATCCCATTGCGCTCAGTCTCAAGGAAAAAAGAAGCCGTTCTATCGGTGTGATCGTCGCAGAAATTGCCAATAGCTTTTTTTCCCAGGCCATTAATGGTATTGAGTCAGTAGCGAAGGACAAGGGGTACAATGTTATGATCTCCCAGACGCATGAATCTTTCGACAAGGAAGTAATGACACTGCAGTACCTTGCATCCCGTTCGATCGATGGTCTGCTGATCTCTGTATCCAGTGGAACAGAAAATCTTGATCATCTGAAAGCCTTACATGAAAGAGGATTTCCTATTGTGTTCTTTGACCGTATTGTAGAGGAAATACAGACGCATAAGGTCATGGTAGACAATTTCAGGGGCGCCTATGATGCAACCTTACATCTGATCAACAAAGGATATAAGCATATCGCGGTCATTGCCGGACCAGAGAACCTGTCTATCAGCCGGGAACGTATTGCGGGTTACCGTGAAGCGCTGGCCCATACAAGAGTGAAACCTGGTAAGGCGCTCATCAAATATAGCCGTTACGCCGGTTTACAGTTGCAGGAAGTAGAACAGGCCGTGAGCCAGCTACTAAAGCTGCGCCCACGACCTGATGCTATTTTTACGGCGTCAGATAAGCTGACCACCAACTGTATGCGGGTGTTAAAAAGTAAAGGCATACGCATCCCACAGGACATTGCCCTGGTAGGTTTCTCTAATTCTGATCTGATAGAATTGCTGCATCCGCCCCTGACAGTAGTCAGGCAACCGGCTTTTGAAATGGGGCAGATCGCCACCAACCTGTTATTGCAACTGATAGAGAGTAAAAAGCCAGTGAAGGAGTTCGAACGAAAGATCCTGAACACCAGTCTGATCGTACAGGCATCCTCGTGATCTGCAGTGTTATGCCTGTGCCGGCGTAAGACGCTGTGCCAGCTGCACGGTGAGTTCGGCGATACGGTTGGATATACCTACTTCATTGTCGTACCAGGCAACAATCTTCACCAGATTACCGATGGTGCGTGTCAGCGAAGCATCTACTATAGAAGAATGTGTATTGCCAAGAATGTCAGCGGATACCAGTGGCTCTTCCGTATATTCCAGCACACCCTTCAGTGTAGTGTCCGCATGATGTTTGAACAGTGCGTTGATTTCTGCCGCGGAAGCAGGCTTCACAAGATTTAATGACATATCTGCAATAGAGCCATCAATCACAGGTACCCTGTAAGAGAAACCGTCCATTTTACCTTTCAGTGCCGGTAACACATCCCCGATCGCTTTCGCAGCACCGGTCGTAGTAGGGATGATCGACTGAGTGGCAGCACGCGCTCTGCGATAGTCTTTATGCGGTCCGTCCTGCAACATCTGATCCATTGTAAACGCATGTACAGTACTCATGTAACCCGAAGCAATCCCGTATTCTTTATCCAGCAGATATAATACTGGCGCGATACAGTTAGTCGTACAGGAGGCAGTAGATAAGATTTCGTCTTCATCTGAAATGAGCGCATCATTCACACCAGCCACGATCGTCTTGACATTACCAGTTGCTGGAGCGGTGATCAATACTCTGCCAGCACCAGCGGTGATATGCTGCTGTGCTAACTCTCTTTGTGTGAAACGACCGGTAGATTCTATAACGACATCTATACCCAGTTCGCCCCATGGCAGTTTTTCCGGTGATCGTTCATTCAGCAACAAGATCTTTTTCCCGTTCACCACCAGGTATTTATCATCGTGTGTGACAGTACCCGGGAACTTCCCGTGCGATGTATCATATTTCAGGAGGTGCGAGAGCAACCCGATATCTGTAAGGTCATTAATAGCCACTACTTCCACTTCCTTCTTATCCAGTAAAGTTCTGAGTGTCATTCTACCTATACGTCCGAATCCATTAATCGCTACTTTCATCGTAATATATTTTTTAAGTGATCAATCAACAGTTTGTAATGATGTTCTGAATGTGCGCCGGTAATCGCTGGGCGATACCATCATATGCCGCATAAACGTACGCCGCATGGATACCACTCCTCCAAGTCCGCAACGTTCTGCAATCTGCTCCATGCTCAGGTCACTGTCTTCAAGGTATTTCCGGGCCATTTCAATGCGTAGTTTCTCTACGAATTTGGCAGGCGTCATACCTGTCTCTTTCAGAAACACCCGGTTGAAATTGCGCAGGCTCATACTACTGTGCTCCGCCAGTTCCTCCACTGTCAGGTCATCCTTCAGGTGCTGCATCATCCACGGTTGCAGTTTACCGGCAATGGAGTTCTCCATGGCATGCGTCTTCATGAGCGTACTGAACTGCGACTGATAGCCGGTACGCTTCAGGAACAACACCAGCTTACGTGCAGCAGCCAGCGCTACATCCCTTCCATAGTCTTCTTCCACAAGCGCCAGTGCGAGGTCAATACCAGAAGCGACGCCACCTGACGTGTACACATTTCCATCCCGTGTATAAAAGGGGTTGGTATCCACCCTGATATCCGGATAACGGCGTTGAAAGTCCTGACTGAACTCCCAGTGTGTCGTGGCCTGTTTACCATCCAGGATGCCCGCTTCTGCCAGTGCGTAGGTCCCTACGCATACAGATCCGATACGTCTCATTCCAGGATAGGCGTCGTGCAGCCAGTCACAGAACTTCTTACCTGTTTCCAAGTTACGGATGGAAAAGCCAGCCACTATCAGTGTATCTATCTGACGGCCAATCTCATCGACCCTTACCGGACAGGTAAATTCGATGCCACTATTGGTGGCAATCTTTCTTGTGCTGAGTGGAGAGGCTAAAAGGATCTCGTATCCGATATCACCGGCGGCAGCGGTCTCATTCAGCATTCTGTCAGCAGCGGTGAAGACGTCCAGTGGGCCGGCGAGGTCCAGCATGTAAGTACCTGGCATAGGTACGATGACGATAAGTTTTTTACGTTTTTTCGGCATATAACTGCTTGAACAACACAAATGTAAGATTGTTTGAGATTGGCACAAATGCCATAAATGATACAATTTGTGCCAAATAAAGATATACAAAAGCCACTTCGGTGTTCATTGCCGCTCATGATAGCCAGGTCCGCGCGTATGTCACTGCGATAAGGATGTGAAGACACCAACGATGATTCATCAGATGGAGGTATCTCTGCCAACATGCAAGAAAAAAACACGCTTTTGACGTCTTCCTTCAGGCCCTGAATACTATTAATACAATAAGCAGTTTCCCTTATAAGAGAATTACATTGTGCATGTGTACAAATTGCCAAGAAGCAAAAGAATACTACGGTGAGGAAATACTTTATAAGTATTATGATTAAACCGGTATTAACGTTATCGCCTGTATACTTTTTCGGCCACTACGATAAAATAATTTTTTTTATATTATAAACTTATATAGCTTTGCCTTCATGAAACAAGTAATATCATACAACATCGCGTTTAGTTTCTTCCGTGTCGGAAGGAACCAGGCTATTGTATGATGCTAAACATAAACGCATTGAACGCCCGCTTGGTTATTCCAGGCGGGCGTTTTTTTGTGCCTGTAGCAAAGATGGTCTATGCGCTGGTCTGAAAAACCAGAGATGTGGGATCGTTACCCAACTGACACACACTATTACAGCTGAACAGGGTCTCAGTTGTAAACAACATACACGTATACGTGCCTGTAGCAAAGATGGTCTATGCGCTGGTCTGAAAAACCAGAGATGTGGGATCGTTACCCAACTGGCACACTATAATCTATATTCAGCCTTTATCCGGGTCATCTCTTCGATGATGTACACGCGCGCATCCTCTACACTCAGCCTTCCTACATCCGGGAGGTTATGGGACATCGCATCAAAATAATATTCTACCAGGTTTACAAAATCATCATCCGCTAACTCCTGTTCCATGAACGCATCCATATCAGCAACGATACCCTCCTCCATATACCAATCCGGCCCTTTCACCAGATATCCATGATCAATATGATCATTTTCCAACGCCACTTTTAACGCCTTCAGATAAATACGAAAGAACTGCTGCCTGTCCATATTCACTGGTGCAAGCCTTTTCTCAACAGTTGTGTTATGGCAATAATACAGCAACACACCATTGACCAACGTCCACAACATCACCCCTACTCCAAGTCCTATGGCACTCGTTCCATACATTGTCGCATTGATCATAACTAACCCACTCAATACCACCGCATACAAAATCTGTATCCAGGTCAGCCTCACGCGTAAAAGATATTTCGTCAACAACATAAACAACAGGGAACCTACACTCCCTGACAGCACATTAGCATAGAAAACAGAGTGCTCACCGGAGAAGATCCATACACAACCATGATATATCCCGGCAGAGCAGGCGAGGTGAAGCACTTTAATAAAGCCACTGTATTTATATGTGGCAAGCCGTTTATAATCACATGTTATCAAAGGAAATGTCAATCCTGGCAGGAACATCATCAGGAATGCAAACAAGATCTTCTCCTCTTTCCACCAATTTATTGACCAGCAAAGCATAAAATAAAGCAATGCACTTGCGATTATAAATCTGAGCCTCGGCATCCTGGCTACTAATAATTTCATCGTAAGGGTATTCAACTATTGTGCAAGCTGCTCCTGCCGCTCTCTCCCATTATAAAGCATCATCCCTCCATTCACCAGCGTCCATAAGGTTACAGCGTATCCCACTGCCCAGCCACGCTCCGTAAATATCCCCGGCGGCGCAAATGACAGTCCACTCAGTAATCCTGCAATTAACATCTGTACCATGGATAACTCCATCTCCAACAGATAGTGCGTCAGTACCCGATATGCAAATGATCCCCATACTCCTGCCACGACACCTGCCCATCGCCATTCCACTCCTAGCGACCATATGCCGGCACCAAATAAATAGATGGCAATTGACAAGGTGATATGAATGATTAACATGGTAATACGACTACCTGCAGGCGCCAGTTTCCTATAATCACACGTAAGTAAAGGGAAGAGTATCCCCGGCAAAAATATCAGGGCCATTAACCATTGCTGTTTAAAGGTGTCATCGCCTTCGCCTAGCAAGGTAAAAAACAGGTAAAATAATGTAGTGAACAATAATCCCTTCCAGGACCTCATTTTTCGGGTAGCAGCTTCTAAAAATTTCATAGCAGGTTGATCTATCCCAAAGATAATACATGGTAACAGACAAATATATCCTCCCACACAAATCATTTCATACATTTGTCCCATGCAGACAACTGACGCTTATATAACCGGTCATATTCCTGTCCCCGCGGAATGGGAACAGGTCTTTGCCCCATTCTACTATACGCTCAATCAGCAGGCATCGGCTGTCAGCAAGTTACTATCCCCTACCTTCCAGACTATCCTGGTATTCAACTTCGGCGCCCCTATACAGTTCAGTCCTGCTGATGGTCATACACTCCCGATCGACAAGAGCATCGTCATTGGACCACTAAAATTCGCCCATGCGTATACCATACCCGCCCATGGCGAAATGCTGGTGGCCAATTTCAAACTGGACGCCTTCTACCGTTTCTTCGGCAAACACCTGCGGTCATATGCCGACTTCCTGTTACACCCCGACGATATAATGGGTGAACACTGCTTTGCCACCCTGTGGGAGGAACTGAAAGCCCTGCCTGACATGCAGCAGCGCGTGGACTGTATACTCGACTTCTCCGCCGGTTATCTCCGGTCACGCGATAGTGGTTCAGAAGACATCGTCAACAAAAGCGACGCCGGTGGTGTTGTTAATCCGGTCAAAGAGATCGCTGATAAACAGGGACAAAGCGAAAGGAACATCCAGCTGAAATACAAAAAGTACCTCGGCTATAGTGCGAAGGAAATGAACCGGTATCAACGTTTTAAAAAGATACTAGACCGGCTGCAGGAGCTGTCCCAACATAACACGATCGACTGGTTCGAACTCGTGCACGAAGGCGGCTATTATGATCAGAGCCACCTGATCCATGATTTCAACCACTTTTTAGGCCTTTCTCCGGCCCAATATCTGAAACTGCAGTCCTCAGTATGCATCGCCAGTGGACGCGCTTAATTGGCCTTTCATTTACCTTTTTCTATTTTTGTTCAGAAAGACACCGCTATCAACCAGTTGAATGTAACAATGCATCACATGAAAGCAATTATTCTCAAACAATTAGGTAGTTCAGATAATTTTACCCTGGCTGACGTAGACTCTCCCCAGATCAATGATAATGACGTACTTATAAAAATCGCTGCTACTGCATTTAATCCCATCGATTATCAGATGCGGTCCGGCGCCAATGAAAGCAAACGTATACACTCTCCCATCCTTGGCAGGGAGTGCTCCGGCACCATAATAGCGAAAGGTAAATCTGTCAGGCACTTCGAACCGGGCGACGCTGTATTCTGCGCTTCCGGTAGCATGGGGTCCAATGGCACCTATGCGGAATACATCAGCGTTCCTCAGCAGATTGTAGCCGGGAAACCGGCCAATATCAGCTTTGAACAGGCCGCCGCCCTGCCCGTCAGTGCACTTACCGCCCTGCAATGCTGTAACCGCCTTAAAATATCGACAGAAGAGTCGGTCTTCATCAGTGGTGGCGCCGGTGGCGTTGGCCTCGTACTCATCAAACTACTCCTGTCCCAGGGTATCGATAAAATTGTGACTACCGCTGGCAATACTGCCAGCAGACAACAACTGATCAACGCCGGTCTTAGTGATAAGCAGATCGCCGACTATACATCTCCGAATGTCATTTCCGCTATCATCCAGGGCAATAACAACCAGCTGTTTGATTACACAGTTGACCTCGTGGGTAACCGTATGTCTGAACTATGCAGCAACATCATACGACTCAATGGCACCTACGCAGATGTCACCTCTTTCTCTACAGAACATGCAAGAGAGAACCTTTTTAACATTGGCGCTGTCATTGTCAACATATCCAACTATGCCTATAGCCTGAAAGGCAATTTTTCCTATTATGGGGAACTGCTTGATCGCGTCAGGAACCTGGTAGAGAAAGAGATCATCACGCCTTCTCCGATAAATGTACTGGGTGACTTTAGCGTCGTGACAGTGAGAAAGGCACATGCTATGCTGGAACAGAATGAAACGAAAGGACAGAAGCTTATCATGCGCATCAGTGAAGACAATTAGGAATAAAAAAAGGATGCCAATGCCGTGGAGCTGACATTTGACACCCTCTTTATTTTGAACTATTAGCCTCACTTATTTTTCCGGCGGGCAAACCTGCATAAATTCAACTGCACTACTTGCCTCATAGGATTGTACAATACCTGTCGGACAAGGGATCTTGTAATTCCTGTGCATAATACCTCTCGCTACATCTCTGTTTCCCCATGCCGTATTAATGTTCTTCCTGATCCATGGCAGATATTGTGCCTGATCCGCATCATTGACCAACGTCAGCAGGTAATGCGCCAGGATCGCTTTTAATACACCCTGCTCATTCCAGTCTCCCTCTGCCGGTAAAATACCATCCGCATCGGACATTTGCTGCTGGGTATAATCTGCCGCCTTCTTTGCATTCTCCAGGTAAGAAGTCTGCCCTGTCGCTTTATATAACATCACAGCAGCACCAATGAAAGTACCCTGGTTATAGGTGTAATCAGACCAACCCTTATTACCCCTGATATTGTTATCGGCCGCACGACCAGTCGTACTGTCTGTCAGATTAGCCAGCGACCAGCTATACAGGTCCTTTGCCTTATCGAGGTACGCCGTCTCCTTCGTGATGTTAAACAATGTCATCGCAGCGATCACGGTAGGAAAATTGATACAGGAATTCTTACCGGTGTGATTGAAGTCCCACCACATACCGCCTTTCTCATTATCATAAGATTCCCTGTATACATACTGGAATCCCTCAATAGACCGGTTCAGGTATTCCTGGTTGCCAGTGATCTGATGAGCGCGGGCCAGTGAAATGATCCACCACATCATATCATCGTAGATGAACCATACTACCTTGTTGCTCCAGTTATACTTATCGTAACGGTTATATCCTCCCTGGTACAGATCATCGATCATCTTACGATGTGCGGCATCTCCGGTACGCTTGTAGGTATCCATGATCAGGTCCCAGTAAACAGCCTGTGTCCAGATGGCGCCGATATCCTTTTTCTCCGTATTTGAATAATACAGTTTATCTGTCGTACTATAGAAATACTGATTGAAGGTGTTAAACGCCGCCGTCGCATCTTTTGAGGTAAAGGATACTGGCGGCAGTACAGGGGTCTCCTCATTCACAGGCCCCCGTGCATTGCTCTTGCTGCAGGAGATACTGATCAGTATCACCACAACGGTAAACAGAAAGTTGAGACGCTTCATTGTTGTTGAATATGTTAGCATGATAAATGGCATAATGTGATTACCAACCCGGATTCTGTATCAGCTCCTTATCGTTATTTACGTCGTTAGACGGTATCGGGAAGAAATAGTGGCGCTTGTTAAACACACGTGTTTCAAACACGACTACCTTCAGGAACTCCGGCAGGTCGGAACCTATATTCAGTCCGTACATTGGTCCGTTCTGTGTCTGCTCTCCTATCTTCCAGCGACGTACATCAAAGAAACGATGGTTCTCAAACGCCAGCTCTACCCTGCGCTCCTTACGGATCGCTTCTCTCATCGCTTCCCCACCTGCTGGCGCCGGCAGTGTTTCTGAACCATATTGCGGAACACCCGCTCTTTCGCGGATCAGGTTCAGATATTGCAGCGCTTCCGGATTGCCGGGTGCTGCCTCATTGATACATTCCGCATAGCTCAGATAGATCTCTGCCAGCCGTACCAGTATTACGGAACGGTCGTTCACATCCCATTTACCCATACCCATCGCCTTACGTACAATGTAGCCTGTCGGTGAATAGTCGCCGCCGCCAGTCTGTTTACCCGAGTTGCCTGTGTTATATAAACGGGTCGTGATCTCTCCGAAGGAAGTATTCAGCCAGGTGCTGCCGTCAAATGTAATGTTCACATAGAAACGAGGTTCCCGGTTCACCCACTGATTGTAGATCTCTTTCTCATGTGTATCATATGGCGTCTGGAACATAGAATACCCTTCTTTTCTATAACCTGACTGCGGATCATCAATGCTTCTGCCATTCGCCGTAAAGAATGCGTCTACCATGTTCTGCGTCGCACCTAAGCCACCACTACCCTTCACATCACGGGAACTTGCCCCGTTATGGTACGGTGTCAGCTCATATTGCCTTGGACCAATAGAACTACCTGGTCTTGCGAAGATCACTTCCTTGTTCCAGTCTTTCAGTATCACGTTACGGCAGGACAGATACGGATCGAACGCACCACTTGCGTTATTCTCACGGTAAAGATCATAGGTACCTGGTACAAAGGTGGTCAGGAAATTCTTATACGCATCTGCCGCTACTTTCCATTTATTCGCATCATATGTCTGACTGATCAGTTGCTTGCCATCTCTGTTCACCATATCAGCCAGGTCTGCATTGCCATTGTATAACGGACTGGCTGCATACATCAGTGCATTGGCGCGGAATGCCATCGCTACACCTTTTGTGATACGACCGTAGTCTTCTGTTCTGGACTGCACAGTCGGCAGGTCTGCTGCTGCTTTCTCCAGCTCTGTCGTAATATAGGTAACACACTCATCAAAGGAGTTACGTGGCAACTGGATATTCGCATCCACGGCCGGCACCTGATCGCCTAGTATGACCACTGGTCCGTATATACGGATCAGGTAGAAATAATACATCGCTCTCAGCGCTCTCGCTTCCGCTTTGTACCTTTTGATCAGATCGGGTGACAGATCTGTGATCTTGTCCGCATTCTCCATGAATACACCCGCTGCTCGGATACCACGATAGAAATTACGCCAGTAGTCGCCTACGAAACCTGAGTTCGCATCCCAGTTACCAATATTAATATCATTAGACCTTACAAAGCCCCATACGAAATCTGCTTCGTCAGAACCACCGGTCCATACCCCGCGATTACTTTCAGAACCGGCGTCACGCTGACCAAATTCGTCCGGCACACGACGGTACACGTCTGCCAGGAATCGCTCCGCGGTTCCCCAGGTCCTGAAAGTTTCTTCAATAGTGAGCCTATCATCTGGTACCTGATCCAGGTACTTTGAGCAGGAAGTGGACATGAGTCCCAAAACGAGGAATGTATATAATAGCTTTTTCATGATCAGTTGCTTGTAACGTTAGAATTTCAGATTCATACCCACGGAGATCGTTCTGATATTTGGATAGGAAGACCCATTATCCGTGTTCAGCTCAGGATCCCACAGTTTGAACTTGCTGAAGGTAAACAGGTTGATTCCCTGCACATATACCGATGCGGCACGTAAGCCCGTTCTGCTCATCAATGTTGCCGGGAAATTATAAGCCAGCTGCGCTGATTTAAGACGCATGAAACTTACATCCTTGATCCACCAGGAACTGGCCTGTGTGTTATTATTGTTCTCCGCTTCGCCATATGCCAGTCTGGGATAGAATGCATTCGGATCGGGATTATCCACAGTCCATCTGTCTGTAGCGATCGCATATGCATTGGTCACACCGCCACCACCATTGAACGGTATGATCGCTGACCCTCTCAGCATCCTGTCTGCATCAGCAACACCCTGGAATAATAAACCGAAACTGAAGCCCTTATAACCCAGGTCAAATCCAAAGCCATACACGGTACTGGGTACATCACCACGACCGATCTTTGCCACGTCGTAACTATTGATGATACCATCATTGTTCAGGTCTTTGTATTTAATATCTCCCGGTTTCACTTTAGATTTATCTCCCGGTACAGCACTCTTATTCACTTCATCTTCGCTGGCAAATAATCCATCTGCGATATATCCGTAGCGGGCCAGTACATTGTTACCTCTGTGTTCCATCCATGG
This sequence comes from Chitinophaga agri, assembly GCF_010093065.1. Classification (NCBI taxonomy): domain Bacteria; kingdom Pseudomonadati; phylum Bacteroidota; class Chitinophagia; order Chitinophagales; family Chitinophagaceae; genus Chitinophaga; species Chitinophaga agri. The sequence goes on from NZ_CP048113.1 coordinate 2,144,577, forward strand.
GTAGTTCTGTGGCGGACGGTCATCTTCGACCAGCCTGTCTTTGGTATAGGTGATGTTACCCCTCAGTTTCACATCCACCTGCCCGAAACGTGTATCGTATACCAATGATGCATCGAAACCTTTATTATCTACAATACCCAGATTCGCATACGGCTGGTTTTCCAGTCCCATAAAATCCACGCTCGAAGCACGTTGCAGGAAGATACCGGTACGATGCTCCCTGAACAGGTCTACAATCACCGACAGCTGATCATTCAGCGTACGGAACTCGATACCCAGATCCTGCTTGTTAGATACTGACCATTTTACATTCGTAGCATAACGGTTGATGTTAATACCACCTACAAATGTTGGCACCTGGCCATACTTATAAGCATCATTGTAAGTACCCAGATTAGTGATATACAGAAACCTGTCGCCCGCACTACCCAGACCGGTATTACCATTGGAGTAACGGAATTTCAGAAAGGTGATCGCTTTCTTCAGCGGCTCAAAGAACTTCTCTTCTGACGCGATCCAGCCTATACCTACTGCCGGGAAGAAACCAAAACGGTTGCCTGGTGCAAATAGCTCAGAACCATTGTAACCAGCATTGAGTTCCAGGAAATATTTATCTGAATAAGAATACGTCACCCTACCTGCCAGCCCCAGCGACCGCTCAGGAATAGAGCTAATGAAATCACCCGCCAGTGCATTCGTTCTGTCACTGGAATAGAACAGGGCCAGTCCACCTACGCGGTGTTTACCATAGCTTCTGTCATAGTTCAATGATGCTTCCGTATAGAAACGACGGCTGGTCTGCCTGTTGTTTGGACTATTATCAAATCCCAGGTACTGGTTACCGGTATATGTTTTTACCAGGTTCAGTGAGCCATCCGGTTTGTATGGATTCGTCATGTCTGGATAGTAGGTATCTTCTCTCTTGGAGCGGATGATATAGTTCTGGTTGTAGGAGTCAAACGCAAACATCACACTGGCTTTCAGGCCACGTGTTAAGCCATCGAGGTCCTGTGTACCTCTGATGTTGGAATACAATTGATTGCGGAACTCGTTCGTATAACCTCTTCTGGTGAGGTCTGCATATGGGTTACGAAAGCCTCCGTTGGATGACTGACCAGGTACAAATCCACCCGGATACATAACAGGGTATGCTACAGGAGCAGCATCCATGGCACTCTGGAAGATATCACCAGAAGAGATACCCGGATAGTTGCCGTTAGAAAAATATCCCTGCAGTCCCACATCCAGTTTGGTTGTTTTAGTTACACGCAGGTTCAGATTAGAGGTAAAATTATACCTGTTATATTTCATGGATGAATTATAGTTCGCCAGTTCGTCGGTCTTCATAAAACCTGACTCATTGTAATAACCCAGCGATACATAATATTGTGCATTCTCCACACCACCACTGGCATTGAGATTCGTACTGCGGGTATGACCATACTTATTGAACACTGCATCCATCCAGTCTACGTTCGGATACAGCAGCGGATCTTTACCATCGATAGTATGCTGGATGTATTCTTCTGTATATTTTGGATGCTGATTTCGGGTGGTCAGTGCTTCATTTGCGAGACGCATATAAGAGATACCGTCCAGCATTTTCGGACGACGGGTAAACGTATTTACACCCTCATTATAGTCCAGATAGATCTGCGGTTTGCCGATCTTACCAGTTTTGGTTTTGATGAGGATCACGCCATTTGCACCACGTACGCCATATACAGCAGTACCTGCCGCATCTTTTAGCACTGTAAACGATTCCACATCTTCCGGGGAAATGTTGTTGATAGAACGTTCTACCCCATCTACCAATACCAGCGGACCAGAATTATTACCATTCCCGAAAGTAGAGATGCCACGTATCCATAGGTCGGCGCTACCTCTTCCGGGCTCACCGGAACGCTGTACACCTACCACACCGGCGATACGTCCTGCCAGCATGGTGCTGATATTGGCAGTAGGTTGTTTGAACTCTGCCGGCTTGATCTCTGACTGTGCTCCTACCAGGCTCACTCTGCGCTGTGTGCCAAAACCAACTACTGCTACTTCACCCAGTGACTGACTGGCCACCTTCATACGCACCTGCAGATTCGTTTGTGTACCCACAGTCACTGTAGCTGTTTCGTAACCAATGAAGCTGAACCCGATCACGGCTTCACGCGATTGCACAATGAGTTTAAACTTACCGTCAACGCCGGTGGAAGTCATAGTAGTAGAACCGCGTACGGCTACGCTGACACCCGGCATCGGGCTACCGGCTTCGTCGGTTACCACGCCTGATACGATGATATCTTCACGGTCAGTTCTGATGTGAGCTACCGCGATATTTTCATCTGCACGGCTGATGACAACTATATTATTCACCTCTCCAAAACCCAGTTGCTTGTTACGTAGCAGCTGTTCCAGCACTACGTCGAGTCTTTGGTTAGAGAAAGAACAATCCGGTATTGAAATAGATCTTAACAGTTGTTTGTCGTACGCAAACGTAACTTTCGTGGAAGAATGCAGTTCCTGTATAGCTGCATCCAGTGATCCGCTTTTAAGCCGGATGGTAACATTAGTTTCTTTCAGGATCTGTCCCTTCCCTGCGTAGGCTGGCAGAATGAGAGACACGCTGAGTAACACGAAGACGATGGACAAAGCCCGTCTTCTGAAGGTCGTGGCAATTTTTTTCATACGTAGTTTAGTCGTTAGAGTGTTACAGTAGTTGGCGCCACCTCACAGTGGTTGCATATAGTTTTTTGGCGTGATAATGCCTGTTCTGTTGGTTTTATTCATATAATAGTACCTCGTGGCCGGTCACTTTTATTTTCAGACGATGAATGGCAGCCAGTACTTCCGCGGCTTTCACAGGTTCCATCGTGGCAGACAGTTCTGTGGTATATCTGGTATCGCGGATACGCTGCACCTGGGTGGTCACCGTAATACCGAAGTTCTTCTGCATCAGTACCACCATATCATTAAAGGAAACATCATTTAACACAAGAGTCCCCTGCTGCCATTCCAGCATATTACGATCCAGGGTTTCCAGGTACGTACTGTCCTTTTTTCGGTCATAGGTCAGAGCCTGGTCCTTTATCAGCGTAGCCGCTTTTCCGCTTTCCCGGGCTACACTTACCTTTCCTTGCGTTACTGCGACACTTACACGGTTCAGGGAAGCATAGGCAGAAATATTAAAAGAGGTACCTAATACCGTCGTCGTCAGCGGGCCGCTCTGCACGATAAACGGTATTGCTGGGTCGCCTTTGACATCAAAGAACACCTCCCCGTCCACGATGTCCAGTTTTCTTTCCCGGGTCATATCAGCAGGAATACGGACGGTAGAACCGGCGTTCAGGAGCAAACGTGAACCATCAGTCAGCTGAATGGTCTTTTTCTCTCCTATAGCGGTAGAAATAGTGGTGTACGGGGAATCCACCGCCTTCCTGGTCAGCAGGTAAGCAGTGATGCTGCCGGCAAGCAATAACGCTACAGCGGCCGCGGCAGCCAGGTTCCTTTTGGGATAGTGGACTTTCCGGATATGTATCTCGGGTTGTATAGTCCTCCATATCTCCAGGCGAAGGTTTTCCTCTTCCTGGGAACTTAACGTGTTTACTGGCTCATTATCAAAGGATTCGTACCAATATTCAATAACCGTGGATTCTTTCTCCTTTGCCTGGCCCAACAGGTATTGACGGAGGATACGTTTCAGTTTCTCAGTTTGCAAAATGTGGACGTTTTAATAGCTTATCCGGAAAAAGAGGGTTTGGTACTAGTCTCCAGGAAAATATTTTTTCGGGGATGCTTCCGGAACATGTCCACCGTTTCGCCGTCGCTAGTTCGTCGCTTGTTCGTCGCTTGTACCTTCACTATATAGGCATACCTGTCCGGGTACCATTTCTGGTACCCGGACAGCGCTGATCACATCTTATATGTGGTTTGTTCTGTTCTCGATCTAATTGTGCTGGTAGGGCGTTGATCTTATTTTAACAACGTAAGATGAACGCAGTACCAGCACAGTTAGTGCCGATACTGATAAATGAAAGGACCGCGAGCCATTAAAGGGTAATTATTTAACCTGGCAGAAGAGGTAGGCTACCAGGAACACCCACTCCCCGGAAGAACGCTCCTTCAACGAGTTGCGTACCCGGCGAAGGGCGTCAGTTAGTTGGTTCTTAACCGTTTGTTCGGAGATATTAAGCCTTCTGGCGATTTCGGCTATAGAGAGGTCTTCTTCCCGGCTCATCCGGAAGATTTCCTGCATACGCGCAGGCAGCTGGCCGACGGCGGCGGCTATATTAGCCGACAATTCCTTTGTTTCCAGCAGGTCATTGGTCTCCTGGCTGTCCAGTATATCAAAAAAGGACAATTTCTTAATTTCAGCCGTGCTAAAGGCATAGTGACTGATCACCCGGTACTTGATAGCGGCGTGCAGGTATTTGGTAAATTCCCCCTCCTTAAATGACGGTATCTCCTGACGTCTGCGCCAGAGACTAAGCATTACTTCCTGTACGAGGTCCTTGGCATCATCGGGATCTACACGCTGGCAAGCCCTGGTATACAATGATTTCCAATAACGGTTGTACAGGATCTCGAAAGCAGCGGTATCATCTTCTTTTAGCAGCTGCAACAACTCCACGTCACTGATATGCGTTTCGAACATCTTGAACTTCGTGAGCCGTAAAGAAAATGCGAAATATGCAAGAAAACAAATGAATGCCTGCTCATATCGGTAATTTTTCTCCAATTGCCCTATGTTCCAGCTTTCCATGGATCGACCCCTGCCGTTCCAGCTGTAACAGGTGAGCAATAGGATCTCCGACTGGCTCATCCGCGAGGTCAAAAGTGCCGTAGTGCATAGGGATCATCACACGGGCGTGCATATCATTAAAGGCACGTACCGCATTCACAGGAGATACATGGCTTTGTGCCATGAACCATTCCGGCTTGTACGCTCCAATGCCAATGATGCAATAATCTATTACTGGAAACAGGCGGCCCACATCTGCAAAATGACCACCATAGCCTGAATCCGCCGCAAAGTAAATCGTCTTTCCGCCGCCCTGCAATACAAAAGCACCCCACAACTGACTATTCTCATCCCTGAGTCCTCTTTTTGTCCAGTGCCTGGCTGGCAGATAATACACACGGATACGATCATCCGTCTGATACTGTTGATACCAGCCAGCTGTCTGGATCTTTTCACTATGGGTAAGTTTATGCAGCAGTCCCTCCATTTTCAGTCCGGTGAGATAAATGGCCTGCGAATTGTTTGCCGACACCAGTGCCAGACTACGCCGGTCGCAATGGTCCAGGTGATTGTGGGAGATCAGGACATAATGCAGCCCTTTAATGTGGGAAGGGTCAATCGGAAATGGTGCGACCCTTTTTACCATCGTCACATTGTAGAACACCGGGTCGATCAGTATGTTAACACCTGCCAGCCGGATAAAGAATGACGCATGTCCCAGCCATACGATACAATCTTCCTGGCTATGGAGAAAATCTTCGTTATGGTCAATAGCAGGCTGCCATACTTCCGCCTTCTTCTCAGCCCGCTGCGGATTGCGTGACAACTTCCATTTCAACACATCTGTCAGCGAGTAAAGATGCGGATACTCATAGTTTGCAAACCGGCCTTTATCATCAACTGGCGTCCCTTTCCATTCAAATGGTAATTGCATGCCGGCCAATGCCGGATTTGAAACATATTCCATAACTGATATTGATTCGTATCAGCCAAATATACGCTTTCGCCGTAGTTATCTGCCATAACGCAGAGAGAGCTCTTTCAGCAATACTGCAATACCTTCCTGTGTCTCAGCAGTAGCCGCATTGGTAAAGACCACATATGCCCGGTCGGCTTCCCTGATGACCTGCACTTTAGTGATGAATGCACCTGCATTCCCTTCGTTGGTGGCAATATGATGCCCGGTGACCTCATCGATGTTGCCGAACCAACCATAGGAAAATACCGGCATGCCAAACAGCAGTTGCTCAAATGTCTTCTGCGGCAGCAGGTTGCTCTTTCCTTTCAACCCTTTTAATTGTAACTGAATAAAACGGGTATATTCATCCAGTCGTACATTAATATTTCCTGCCGCCAGCAGCCAGTTCATCTTGTAACTCTCTGCTGGTGGTAAAGGACGCAGGTCGGCGTCATGCCCCCACGGCTGGAGTGTATCTTTTAGATTAGGATAATCAAACCGGAAATCGATCTGTAACTGTTTTCCCAGGTCATTCACCAGTTCTTTATAGGACTTTCCTGATGCTTTTTCCAGCATCAGTCCGGCCACAATATAGTCCACGTTGGAAGGTGTCAATCCGTTGTTAGTCTTCATCGGCTCCTGCGTCAGGAAGTCGGCCGCCAGCTGCATACGCTGCTGTGCATAGTTGCCATGCAGGTCTTCAAATGCAGGTTTAGGTGTATTGTAGGTGTATCCCTGTAATTTCCCCCTGAAAGTAAGGAGGTTAGCCAGTGTAACAGTATCGTAGACATAACGGGTGCGCCATCTCAGTTCGGGGAAGAGCGACAGGATGGTTGTGTTCCACTGGATCTTCTTTTCCTTCACCAGCTGAGCCGCAATAAAAGCGGTGATGGCCTTGGTATTGGAACCGATATGAAATCTATCATCTGATTTGACTGTATAACTGGTATTAAAACGCTGCACACCGGTGGTATGGCAGACCAACACACTGTCAGAAGAAATAACGGCGAAGCCGAGAGCGGGAATACGGTACTGCTGCCGAATACTATCGGCGAAGGTTTCAACAGACTGGGCACGGATGCTGCCTGTCGTAAACAGCAACAGCAGCGGTAATAAAAGTTTCATGGGAAAGGGATCAGTTGGTATATGTTTTTATCTGTAAACTGGACGGACCGGTCATTTGCACCCTGACACCGGTATAGGTCAGTAAACCTGTCTGCTTGTTCCTGCGGAATACAATGACGTCTCCGCTGATCTGGTTAGCAACGATCAGGAACTGGCCGGTAGGATCAATAAGGAAATTACGCGGATGATCACCTAATGTAGACTGGTATGCCACAAATGTAAGGCGCCCGTCAGGCTGAATACGATAGATAGCAATATTATTTTCTTCACCGCGGTTGGAAGCATAAAGAAATAATCCATCGGGGGAAATATGTATGTCGGCACTGTTATAATAACTGCGTGGTCGATCGTCGTGTGTCAGGATACGCTGCAGGCTGTCCAGTCGTCCATCCTGATAGCGGTAGATAGATATCGCACCGGCCATTTCTTCGATACAATACGCGAACTGTCCATTGGGATGGAATGTAAAATGCCTGGGGCCACTCCCGGGCGTTGCGCGTATAAAACTGTCTTCCCGTAACGCCTGGTCAGCGGTTGCATCAAAGCGGTAACGCCTGATCTTATCAGCGCCCAGATCGGTAGCGAAAACATATTTATAATCCGGTGAGAAGACGGTTGAATGTATATGTGCGCTTTTCTGTCTGTCTGTAATGCTACTATCCTTTATATAAAAAACGGTCACAGACGGGCTAATCCCTCCGTCTGCCAGCAATGGATGTATAGCCATACTACTGCCTGTATAGTTCCCGTTTACCAGCCAGTGACCCGTCTTATCGATAGCAAGGTATACAGGATTATCTCCCCCGCTACCCTGTTTACTAAGGAATCTGATCTTCTGTTGTTTGCTGTCAAATGCATAACTGCTGACAGTACCCATACCCGCCGTCCTGGTTTCGCTACAAGCGTAGATGTATTGACCATCATGTGAGAGAATAAGATAAGAGGGATTCAGCATGCCTGCGAATGTGCAGGCCGGTTGCAGCTGGCCGCTCTGCATATCCATACTGTAGACATAGATACCATCTTTCTCTTTGGCGTCATTATAGGAGCCGACAAATAAATAGGTTTGCTGGGCATAGCCAGTCATATCGAGAAGCATTGCCAGTAACAGCAGTAGGGAGGATCGTTTTAACAAGGTAATGAAGTACTTTATGGGTCAGGAATTGAAATGCCCGACAAAGATACTGTTTGTCTTATTCCATTTGCAGACTTTTTGCCGGATTTACGACAGCAGCTTTAATTGACAGTAGGAACAACACCGGTATGATGGCTGAAACAATACCGGTGCTGTCAGGTGATCATTTCCAGTCGTCTTTGATCAGCAGGTTGATCTCCGGATCTATCTGTATCTCTTCTGCACCAGGTACACGCACGACCGTGATACGGTCTTTGATGGTGATATGCTGTAATGCTGAACTGCCGGTTGCTTTAAACTCCAGAGGGAACGTAAACAGGCTATCCTGTTTCTGCTCTATGATCATGGTATGAGGTTCGGTCCCTTTGCGCACAGACACTATTGGCATGCCAGGCGTATACAGCCATTGCTGAAAGAAGGTACCGAGATCCTGGCCGCTGGCTTTTTCCATTTCCCGCTTAAAGTCCTGGGTATTGGCATTACGGCCGTTATAGGCAGCGAAATAGGCGCGGATACCTTTCCAGAAAGCAGTATCGCCTACCTGACGGCGTAACATGTGCAGTATCCAGCTTCCTTTCTGGTAACTGTTAGCGTTCAGCAGCTGCATGTACCCACCCTGGCGGGAAGTATCTATAACAGGTGTGTGTCTGCGCGCAGCAAAGCTGACTATCTTTTTACGATCAGTGCGGAGTTCCTCCTTCAATGTATCAGTACCGTACTTGTGCTCCATATACACCAGTGTCATGTACGTCGCAAATCCTTCGCTCAGCCATACGTGCTCCCAGCTGGATTCCGTCACAGCATCACCGAACCATTGGTGTGCTACTTCATGTGCGATCAACTCTTCTATGAATTTTGATCCGACAGATCCCTCCTCATAGAAAATAGTACTGGCATTCTCCATCCCTCCAAACATCGTCTTAGACTGTACATTAGCGAGCTTTTTATAGGCATAAGGTCCGATCTTGTCTATGAAAAACTGTAGTATTTCCACGGCTTTGGCATAATCCTGAAAGCCTTGTACCTTATTTTCGGGGAATACATAACTGTATACAGGAATATCTGTTACATCGCCGGAATGATCTACAGCGAAATCCGCTACGCCTACTGCGAATACTTTGGTAGGCAATACAACGGTTTCTGCATAGCGGGTCCTTTTCAGTTGTCCGGGTAGTGTAGTCTCTTCCTTCTTAAGACCGTTGGCGATCACAGTATAGTGAGCAGGCGCTACGACGGTAAATTCAACAGTGGCCTTATCGGAAGGATGATCAATAGAAGGCAGCCAATAGTGTGCACGGTTAGGCCAGTTATCAGTGAAGAAGGTGCGTTTGCCAAACTTATTGGTAGAAATGATCATCCCGTTTGCAGGGATACCACTGTAGGCTATACGGTAGGTATGTATCTCTCCCTTCTTCGCGCGGACTGTCAGACGTACACTTTCACTATGCTGTTTAAAAGGCACCTTCACTTTTCCTTCAGTCACAGCCGATATAGCCATGCCTGTGTCTCTGGAGGAACGGCCGACGAGATCAAGGGAGAGCTCAGGGACATCCTGGGTAAAACGTACAGTGATGGCCGTAACAGCACTGATCTTATCAGTCTGATCATTTAAGGTCAGGAATATGTTATAATGTTGTACATCGGCCCTGACATCCTGTGCCATGGTTAAGCCGCCTGTTCCCAGCAACAAAAATATGGCGGGTAACAACTTGCTGTATATATTCATCATGCTATAAATATCTTTTTTATTATTCTCCCCAAAGTGTGATCACGAGCCTCCTGTTACCGCCGGCGTTGCGGTGTTCACACAAATAAATACCCTGCCAGGTACCAAGTGCAAAATTACCGTTACGGACGGGGATCATTACTGAACTACCCAGCATGGCTGCTTTCAGGTGCGCAGGCATATCGTCGGAGCCTTCATAGTCATGTGCGTAGTCAGGATCATTCTCGGGTACGGCTTTGTTAAAATACATTTCAAAATCCTGTCGTACTGTCGGGTCAGCATTCTCATTAATGGTGAGGGAGGCCGAAGTATGCTGGATAAAGACCTGGCACATGCCTGTTTTGATCTCCCTGAGCTGCGGAATGGCCTGCAGCACCTCTGTGGTGATCAGGTGAAATCCTCTTCTTCTTTCCCGTAAAAGCAATGTTTCCTGGTATATCTTCATAATCTGCACTTTATTTACGCTGCGATAAAATAGCCTGGGAGGCGCCTTTAGCCGGAACCACAGACACCAGCATATTTTTTTCTGATTTAAGCAGGACAAACTTAACTTAGTATAAGAGAAAAATGAAATCGTTATGAAAACATTACTGATTCCCGTTGATTTCTCCGCTACCTCAGACAACGCCGTGAATTTTGCCATCGAATGGACGAGGGCATACGGATACAACCGGATCATCCTGCTCAAAACCTTTTACGATACAGTATTCGACCATATAGTGGTCTCCGCTGAATATGCACCAGTAAGCCCTCATTACATGGCCAGAGAGCGGGAACAGGCTGCAACCCGCATGGAAGACCTTTCCCGGGAAATATCCCTGAAAACGCGCGGTGTGGATGTTATCGCCATGGTCAGCGAGGCACCCCTGTTACGGGCTATCATGGAAGTGGTCCGTGAAGAATCGCCTGAGATGATCATATTGGGCAGTGACAACTACCGCTATTCCAGCGGCAGCTTTATTGCCGGTAACCTGATCTCTATCGCAAAAGCCAGTCCTGTCCGGGTACTGATCGTACCATCCACCTACACATATAAACCGGTAGAGAACATCCTGGTGCCTTGTGACTACAACATGCTGGATTCCCTGAACAAAGTGAGAACACTGGAGATCCCACGCCAGTGGAAAAACAGTAAACTACTGGTACTCAATGTAGATCACAAGGAAAGATATCTCAATCCGGACGACCAGTTGAAAGCGGCCGAGCAGCATATACATGAAAGACTACAAAATTACCCGCACGAGATCTGCTACAGCAACGATAAAAATATCATCAATGGTATTCTGAGTTTCATCCAGCAGCGTCATATACAACTGATCATTTCATTACCAGGTAAACACAGCTTCCTTTATTATCTGACCCATAAAAGCATTTCCGACGCGATCTGTCGCAATGCCCAGGAACCCGTGCTTATATTGAAATAGTCCCCCCCTGATTTCAGGTATTTTCCTTAAAAACAGCAACTCATTTGTCTAATTGTTAATATGTATATTTAATTAATTCGTTATCTTTTCGCCCGAATAAACCATTATGCCTACAGGAAACCGATCATTTATGGAAAAAGGCTTCACCCTCCGTGCCTTGTTGCTCGGGAGTGAACGTGAGTTTTCCTTCGGGCACCGGATATTCAATATGACCTGTGTGATCACAATGGTCATTCTCTCCACCTTCATTTGTGTCAATCTCCTCATCCATGAAATGCAGGCTGCACTGCTGGTCAGCGGGTTGTTTTGTTTGCAGGTGTTCTACTACATACTCTCGCGTAAATTCAGGCACTACCGGAGGATCATCGTCTGGTATGTCATATCGGTTTACAGTGGTCTGATTTGCAATTATTACCTGAATGCCGGCATTGACGGTCCGAGTCTGCTGTTATTTTATACCACCTTTCAGCTGGCACTGAATGTCACCTCCAGAAAACGATATATCCTGTGGATGATCTTAAGCTTGCTGATCCCGGCTGGACTGATCTTTACAGAATTCTATTTCCAGGGGTCGGTGGGTGGCTTCTACGAAAGTAAAACGGCCAAAACGATCGACCTGTTTGGTTGTTATGCACTAGCACTCGTTTATATCTTCTTTGCCAGCTACAGCTTCAGAAAAGAACTGGACGTGCAGCATGAAAGGGAGAAAAGATCCGGGGCGGAGCTCATGGAATACGGCATCAGGTTACAGGCGTTCTTTGAAAGTCTGTCGGATACATTTATCCTGCTGGACAAAGAGATGAAGATCATCTACTTTAACAAAGCAGCACTTGATCTTTCCATCGCAGAATATGGCAGGAAAATAGAACCCGAGCTGGCCATTGATCAATTCGTGCACGAATCGAATAAAATGTCTTTTTATCATGGGTTCAATACGGCGCTCAATGGAGAACCGATCACCATCGATTTCCGCAGGGAATATTCCGTAAAAGAAACCTGGTGGCAGATCACGTTCAATCCTGCGCGTAATGAGCGGGATGAGATCATCGGCGTTACTACCGTCATGAAGGATATTACGGACGCCTACCTGTACCGGCTCAGGATCGAACGTAAGAACGATCTGCTGGAAAAGATCGCATTTATACAGGCGCATGAGCTACGTGGTCCGCTGACCTCCGTACAGGGCCTTATAGAGCTGATTAAGGACGAATATCGTGAAATGGACCTGGTATACACTAAAAAGCTGGAAGAGGGGTTAAACAGGCTGGATGTAAAGATAAAAGAGATCATTGCACTCTCCTCTGACAGAAATGATATGACATAAAAGACCGGCATATAGCAGGCCTCTTTGCTCTACAGACCGTTTGTTATCTCCGGGAAGTTAGATATAATTATACCTCCAGTATATAGTAAGGCATCTCATAACCGGCTTTTACAAGGACAGGCTTTGCCACGTTGTATACGCGTACGCCACCTGTCAATGTACCTTCCAGCGTCCCCATATGTGCATGACCATGAAAGACCGCAGTTACCTCCCGGCGGGTGAGCGGTTCTGCCAGTCTGGATGAACCCAGAAAAGGGAAAATAGCTTCCGGTTCTCCTTTAACAGTTTCCTGGGTAGGTGAATAGTGTAATACAGCGATCTTCTTTAAATGTTCATGCTGCTGATCTATTCTGGCCAGGGCGCGGTCCAGATGTAACGCTTCATCTACTGCCTCCTGTACGAAGGCCTTCATGGCATCTTCTCCGAACATCGATAACATGAAGTTATCAAAACCACCACCGAAGCCTTTAACACCAGCAAATCCAACATCGTTGATGACGACCGCTTCCCCGTCGAGAATATGTACATTTTCATTTTGCAATGTTTGCCGGATTAATTTCTGCCTGCCTTTTTCATAGTCGTGATTACCTAACACAGCCACTACAGGTATTGTACATGCTTTCAGTTCATCAGCCAGGATCTTTGCCTCGTTCTCATCTCCTGTATTAGTAAGGTCACCACAGATCAGCAGGACATCCGCGTTACCTGAAACATGTTTAAAATAGTCAGTCCATTTGTTCTTGTCCATATCTGTAACATGAATATCAGCTACAGCAGCAATCCTTACTTTCTTGTTTTCAGCATCCATATCAAACCGTTTTTATAGTCATCCCCTTATAGTGCCAGTCGGTAACATCGACCGCATATTGTGTCTGATCTATGAGCGGACCTCTGCATACCTTTTCAACACATGCAGGCAGGTCGTACTGTTCATGCGCACGTTTCATCAGTTCATCAAACAACCAGCGCGGTACAATATCCGCATAGTCGGAAGGATAAACGAACTGGAAGTTCAGTATTTGTGACAGGAGCAGGTGCCAGTGTGGATCGAGCCGGTGTAGCAATCTTTGCCAGTCCAGCTGTTTCCCATAACGTAAGAACACGTGATTCACATCCGCACCATCAAAGCGTTCCCTGTTCTGTATAAAGACCTTACTCCATATCATCTCTTCCGCTCCTATGAGCTTCACGGCATGGTCCATCACTACTGCTTCAGTAGCATGTGCATACCAGCTCTCATCTACCACACAGATGTTGTTCGTACTACTAAAGATGATATCAATGTAATAATCATCTTTAAATACTTTTGCCAGCCATCTTACATCGGTTAATTCTATCTGGTAACCATGCGAAGAGAACAGTTTCAGTATCTCGGTATACTGCGTTGGCATACAGAAAATATCCAGGTCTTTTGTATCCCTGTAAAGTCCTGTATAACTGAACAGGGCAAATCCGCCCCCCAGCATAAAATCAAGCTTGCTTTCTACCAGCAGCCCTAATGCTTCCCGGTAGAACAGCTGTGCAACGTCTTTTTGTTCTTCTGTCATCATCATACCTGACATGCCTAAAAAACTGTGCCGTTGGACAGTGTAAGCAGTCTTATCAGCGGAAAAGCTTTTCTTGTAACGCTTGACGCGAAACATACCCTATACACCTGTAGCAAATAGTTTTCCTGATCTGTGAAGATTTCACCCCATTTATTATATCTTGGAGCAAACATTAATATCTCACCATGAAATGGATTCCACTTCTCGCAATGGCAGTGACATTGCTGACATCCTGTGACAACAAGACAACTTCACCCGCTGCGGCAGCAGGTGAAAGATCTCCTGTTTCCGGCACCTGGAAATTGATCAATGCCAAGCGGATCGAGAAAGGTGATACGACGATCACTGGTCCTGTAGAAGGACAGGAAACTATCAAGATCTTTAACGATAGCTATTTTGCATTTTTTACACATGACCTGCAGCATGGTGCAGACACGGCAAAAGCGGTGTATGGCTCAGGTAGTGGTACCTATACGCTGGTGGGCGATACGTATAACGAACATCTGGAGTATTGCAGCGCGCGGGGATGGGAGAACAAGGATTTTTCTTTCAGGATGACATATGGTAAGGATACGATCGTACAGACAGGCGTAGAGAAAATTGACAGCCTGAACATCGATCACGTGATCGTGGAAACATATGTACGGATACGTTAATCCTGCATTCACATACAGTAAAAGCCCCCGGGACATCAGACTTTACCGGGGGCTTTTTCATGTTTATGCGTATTCTTCAGATTAGCTTAATAGGTCATTGGCAATAGCATGTGCATCCCAGCCAATTTGTTCAATGAGCAGCGTCAAGCAGTTGCTGAATGTGACGCATATATTCGTCGGCATTTGTTTTCATCGCCGCCAGATGTGCGCCACTATAAACATATAAGGTTTTGGCTGCCGGAGCAGCATTATATACTGTTTCCACCTGCTCATATGGCACCTCCCTATCCTCTTTTGAATGCACAAACAATACAGGGGCTTTTATAAACGTGATATCTGTTTTGGCGGCATAGGGTACGGTCAGGAACTGCCTGATCATGTCTTTTTGCTCAGCCGGGGCATAGGCGGCTGCCAGATCAGTAAAAGAGCTCACCGTACCGTCCAGTATCAGGGCCGTGACCTTTGCCCCGTTATCCCTTGCCAGCTTTACAGCTACCTGTGTGCCAACGGAGGCGCCAAATAGTAGCAGCTTTGTTCCCTTCACCTCTTTTCTTTCCAGCAAATAATCCAGTACCCGCTGTCCATCAGCTGCGATATTAATATGAGACGGCTTACCGGTACTTTTACCATATCCCCGGAAGTCGATCATGAATACCTGAAAGCCGGCGAGTACCAGCGGCTTTATCATGTATTGGTAGGAAGTCACATTCCCCCCTGCTCCGTGAAAGAATAATATAGTGGCTTTAGGACTCCCTGCAGGTGTGATAAATAGTCCGTTCAGGATAACAGAATCGACAGGCAGGTTAACTTCTTCTACCCGCAGGGAGGAGTCAAGGGGTTTCCAGGTTTTGTTAGGGAAATAGAATTTATCATCAAACTGTGCTTTCAGGAATTGAGAGATCAGCAATAAAACGGTGAGCAGAAAGAAGCCTTTTTTCATGTCGTTATACTTTTATACACGTCCCGGGTTATCCGGCACTGATGTAAAAGTAGCAGGAAGCCGGAAATGTTTTTTCCAGAAGTGGCCAACTGCACAGGGTTTGGGGCGAATTGCACAATTTGGGAGCAATGGTATACCTCCCACCTAGCTCACAGGGGTGGACAGCACTGCCGGACGATTGGCAAGGCGCTCTCTAAGCGTTGCATTCAGACTCCGGGATACAGGAACAGTGTCTGGCAGTCCGGCTATATGTAGCCGGTATCCCTGTGCTGTGCCACTAACCCCGGTTACAAGGGACAGGTTCACAATAGCCGTTCTGTGGCAACGCCAGAAGTTAGGATGGGCTGCCACGACCTCAGTTACTTTCTGCAGACTGGTACGGATCAAAATTTGACTTAGCTCCTGACTATCAATATAAAAGAGACGGACATAATTGTCGGCAGAGGTAACAGCCAGCAGGTCAGCCGGTGCTACTGATACCGTATCCTTCCCATTCTCAGCTATAAAAGACAATGTTGGTGTAACGGGAATGGCGATCGTCTCTTCAACAGGTAACGGAGGCGCTGCCTGGATCACCTGATTGATAGCCACGGCTTTGTGACGATAACGGCGTAACAGGCGAGCCTGGTTAATAATGACACTGGTAGTAGCCGGGGCGGTCCCGATCACTGCCGTATACATCACCATGAGGAAGGCCTCCTTCCAGGAATAATGCCACTGCCCCGTCAGCATCATCACGCCTATGTTAGTCAGGGCAATCGCCACAATAATGACTACTGTCCATAAAGACTCCCTCGCTATTGTCCAGCGCTCCTCACTAAAATAGCCCGGAAATGCTTTGAACAGCACACCATAATAAACACTTACGACCGCAAATACGGTAGCTGCCCCCTCGAGACTACCCAAAAAGGCAGATATTAATGCGGCGTCTGCTGATCCACCCAATATGGCAGAAAGCGTATCACGCTGACCATTAAACGGCCGCAGAAAGAATAAAAACAGGAAAACAGCCACACTGAGCAAGATGGTCATGACCCATTGTCTGCGACGGGTGTCAGGTAATGGGTAAGGGCGGCTGAACAAAACGACAATTTTCTCGATCATGGATGCTACATAAGATTTGGACGCACATGATAATTAAATTTTTGCACATGTCAGGCAGGCTAACTATGAGAACGTCCTGCATCGGTGGATAAACGGGATCTATGGGCACGCTATCGCTTCCAGTTTCAGCAACTCCAGATAAGGATCTCCTTCAATACCCAGCAGTATACAAAATGCAGGCTCTGTTTTATAGCCTTCTTTTTTTAAACGAATCACTTCCTGTCGTAAAGGGTCTCCGTGCTGTTGTAGTAACCAGTGTTCAATCACCATATGCCGGTACCCCATCTGTTCGCGCACAGGAATCGCCTGTGCAAAGATTTCGATAGGGTAACCTCCTTTATTAAAATTAGCCACTACACAAGCGTGACCATATATTTCTGATTCACTGACTGAAAAATTTGCCTCGTCACTGAACAGCGCCGTAACGGTCTGTTTAAATACCACGCTGTCTGTAAATGAACAAAGGATGTCCAGGTCACTTCCGGGTACATCAACCGCAATAGGGATTGTCCCCGCCAGCACAGGAGAATAGGCAGACAATAATTCCAGTATATAACTATCCTTCAATAGAGAAAACACTTCCTGTTGCGCAGGTGTGCCGTGCTGCAGATAATCGATACTGAAAAAATCTATAGTGCTGTTCATGTAGTTTGCCTCTATTTTATGTTAAATGTCTGTATTAAAATGATAGGATAGAAGGTATTAACTACAACAAATATACAGAAATACTACCCGCTGAAATGCAGCAGCCAGACTGCTAATAACAGTCTGGCTGCCCGTATTCATGCATAATATGTTCACTTAAGTACCTTATCCAACGCTGTTATATACCTGGCAAAACTCTCCTCATCAAACGCCGTATACAACAATGGCTCTATCAGCTCCAGTTCCATCAGCATCAGCTTACCATCCGCCAATACACCGTCTACTCTGGTATACAACGCACCGCCCGCGAAACGACGCACCAGTTCAGTCGCTTTTCCAATCACTGCCGGCGCCGGCGTTACCGCATGAATACTCGCCCCATATTGGGGCTGTACCCTGAAGTCACCGGCTTTCGGCTTTTTCACGATCGTATGACTATATGCCCCTCCAAAGAACAGCATAGACCACTCACCTTCATGAATCTCATTCATAAAAGGCTGTGCAATGAATGCTTCCTTCGGCAATAATTCCTTTAACGGATGATGATGCAGATCCGTCTCTCCTGCCACGAGGGTGAATGTATTCTTCGAGCCACCACTGACACAGGGCTTAACAATGATCTTCTCTGCCCCTAGTCTGTCGAACAGTTCAACCAGATCAGTGATGGTATCTTTTTCGAGGAACACAGAAGGAATAATATCAAACCCTGCATCTGCGATCTCTTGCAGATAGTGTTTATCTGCATTCCATAACACCATTTCCGCAGGATTCAGCAACTGCACTCCTGCCCTGGCCAGTTTATGCAGCCATGCCCTGAACTCATTCAACCGGTTGTGATAATCATAAGGCGATTTCAGTATCACCACTTCGTAATTCGTCCAGTCTGTGTTTTCATCTTTCCAGTCCTCTGCCGTGGCCTCCCATCCTGCTGCTGTCAATGTATGCAGCAGTTTACGATCTTCCGTCTTCGCCATATCAAACAGATTGGCCGGGTCTTCACATATTAACGCTAATCGCTTCTTATCTGACATGCTATGTTATTTTCAAGCTGTTGTTTATTCTGCTGCCAGCAAAGTGTACACACCACCCGCTACTGTTTTCAGCGCATACGGGTAGCCCGCTGACGGATCCTTTGGTTTCATTGGTGCCAGTTGCGCGTTAGCAGAGTCCTTCAGTCTGTTCTTCGCCAACAGGTAACAGGTACCGGCCTTCTTTGCATAAATCGTCACACGTACAAGCTTCCCTTCTTTCCAGCTCATATCGATGGTATGTGCGCCGAAAGCTTTCAAACCTTTTACATCCCCCGTCGCCCAGGCGTCCGGTAATGCAGGCAGCAACCTTATCATACCACTCTGTCCGTTCAGTAACATTTGCGCCATACCTGACGTACCACCAAAATTACCATCTATCTGGAACGGGGGATGCGCACAGAATAGATTCGCATAGGTACCACCCGCGTTATGCATATCCACGGCACCTTTACCCGTCAGTGTCAGCAGTTCACGCAGCAGTTTATAGGCATGGTTACCGTCTTCCAGTCTTGCCCATGTATTGATCTTCCAGGCTTTACTCCATCCGGTGCCACCATCGCCCCTGATCTCCAGTGTGCGTTTGGCAGCATTCGCCAGTTCCGGCGTGGCTGATGGAGAGATCTGATCACCCGGGAATAAGCCATAAAGGTGGGATATATGACGATGTTCTACCTCTCCGGAAGGCCAGTCTGTAGACCATTCCTGCAGACTACCATCTTTTCCCACCTTAAATGGATACAGGCGGTCAGCAGCGACCTGCAGAGAGTCCCTTAGCCCGTTATCGATCTTCAGCACTTCTCCGGCTTTGATCACATTGGTGAACAATTCGCGGATAATAGTCATGTCCATCGTACTGCCAACAGATACGGATTCCTGTGTGCCATTCGCCAGTAAAAATTTGTTCTCCGGAGAAGTGGCTGGTGCCGTTACCAGATAACCGGAAGCAGGATCTTTTACCAGCCAGTCCAGACTGAAGAGCGCAGCCGATCTCATAATAGGATAAGCGGTATCTCTCAGGAACTGCTCATCACCGGTATAGCAGTAATGCTGCCAGAGGAACTGACATAACCAGTTACCTCCCATCATCCAGTTTGCCCATTGCGGGTCTCCTTTACCTTTATCACCCACCGGATTAGCTATGGCCCATATGTCTGTATTATGATGGGCAACCCAACCTCTTGCCTTATAGAATTCCTGTGCTGTATAGGTACCGGTTACAGATAATTCTTTCAATAGTTTGTACAACGGACGCTGCATTTCACTCAGATTGCAGACTTCCGCCGGCCAGTAGTTCATTTGTGTATTGATGTTAATGGTATAGTTAGAGCTCCACGGAGCGCGCAGCTCTTTATTCCATACGCCCTGCAGATTAGCCGGAGCTGCCAGGGTGCGTGAACAGGATATCAGCAGATAACGGCCGAACTGAAAATACATGCTTTCCAATGTAAGGTCCTTACCACCTGCAGTATAACGACGAAGTCTTTCATCAGTGGGCAGGGCTGACCGATCCTCACCGGTCAGGTGCAAAGATACCCTGTTAAAATATTGCTGATAATCCTGCATATGACGTTTCAGCAGATGCGTATATGACAATACAGCTGCTTTCTTCATCTGTCCACCAGCAATTGCCTTCTCATCGAGTCCTTCACTATCCGGACATTTATCATATCCATTGAAGCTGGTCGCCGCTGTCAGCAATAAAATGGCTTCCGTGGCATTGTTTACTGTAATACCCGTCGCATCTGTTGTGACTTTGCCATCGGGGCTGATCACCCGCATACGCAGTTCGTAACGCATACCATTACAACTGCCTGGCGCTTCGTATTTGATTGGCTCCTTATTATAATTCACATAACTTGGATCAGCTTGAGAAGGCGCCTTTCCCCTCATGACAATTTCCTTCGCACCGGTCACTGTATTCTGAAAGTGTAGCTGACTGGAAGGATCTGCCTTAAAACTGAGGGCGCCTTTTTTGCTGGCCTTCAGTCTGATAACAATCACCTGATCGGGTGCGGAGATAAACATTTCGCGGGAGTAGTTCACGCCCCCGCTGGTGAAACGGGTGGTCGCAGTAGCGTCGGCAATATTCAGGTCACGATAATACTGCGATACCACTGTATCTGTCAGCTGCTGATGAATACGGATATCTCCCAGCGGAAGGAATGACTGAGAATAAACACCCTGCATTTTACGCAGGATACTATCTGCTTCATGATATTTTTCCTGGAACAATGCTGCTCTGATAGCAGGCAGGTGACTCGCCGCTTCCGGGTTTACACTTTTACTAACCGGACCTCCTGACCACAATGTCGCTTCATTCAGCTGGATTAATTCATCCTTCGTGCCTCCGAATACCATTGCTCCCATCCGGCCATTACCTAATGGAAGTGCCTGAGACCATTCGACTGCTGGTTCCTTGTACCATAGCTTTAACGTTTTACCTGTCTGCTGTGCGCGTAACTGACCTGCTGCCAGCGCGAGTATCAGCGATAAAGAGAGACCTGTCTTTTTCATATCGTGAAAGAAATAAAATTATCCGTTAATAAGCAAGTTTAGCCTTTTTAGCGGGTGAATGCAAACGATTGCGCAAAAAAAGAGAACAAAACCTTGGTTATCACTTAGCGGGGCATTACATTTGTTGTGTCATCATATATTACCGGGAACAGGTGAAGTTGACCCTAACAAAGTGAGCAAAGTGAACAGGGTCCCGGCTTATAGCTGATCAGCCAAAGAAACATTAGCAGAACATCCGACATAATTACATTATATTCAGTTAAAATAATATTAAGCATAGATAGCTAAACTTTTTATGGACCTGAGTACCATAACGTGGAATTTTAGCACAAAGGTCGAATTCTTTCGACCTTTCTTTTTTTATTTACGGCAGAGGTTCTATATTGTAGGATCGACATTTAATTGAAGACATCTAATATCCGCGTTAATTACAAAAGTGATCAAACGACAATTCATTTTATTGCTGCTGGTGTGTTTGCCAATGCTGCTGAGAGGACAAAGCATTTCTTCACAGTACCAATTAACCCGGATAGATCTGACACAGGGACTTTCCAGCAACCAGATCAACTGCATTCTCAAAGACAGTCAGGGCTTTATGTGGTTCGGTACTGTATCTGGTCTGAATCGTTTTGATGGTTATAATTTAAAAGTTTTCCGGCAGGCACTCAGTGACACTACATCTATATCTGATAACTTCATCACCAACCTGATGGAAGGCCCGGAGGGACTACTCTGGATCACGCATCGCAACGGACAGAATATCTACCATCCCGAAAATGGTACATTTCAGCGCAACGTACGCACTACACTCCAGCAATACGGCATACCGGGTGATTCCGTGAGCCAGATCATGAAAGACAACACCGGTACTTACTGGTTTGTTATGCCAAAGAACGGCCTGTTCACCTACAACCCAACGACACACCACACAAAAAAGATCGCACTGAATGGTAACGCTGCTGCTGCCGTTGCACAGGATCATACCGGTCATATCTGGATATTGCATACAAATGGGTATCTCGAGCAGCTGGATGCGCGTACACGCCTTTCAATGTTCCACACGACGCTGCCTGAACAGAACGGCCGTAGTAGTCAGCAGGACTATCAGATGATGGCGGATGCTGATGGGGATCTATGGATATTTAGTAATACCGATGTACAGGGCGTCTACTATTTTAATCAGCGTACGGCCTCCTTTACACACTATAATCAGAACACCGGGACGCTGCGGCTCAATAATAATATTGTACGTGGTGTTGTACAGGATAATCAGGGCCTGATCTGGATAGGAACGGATCATGGTGGAATTAATATTATTGATAAAGACAGACAAACAATTGAATATCTCGTCAGCAATGGTGAAAATCCTAAGAGCCTGAGTCAAAATAGCATCAATGCGCTCTATCGTGACAACACAGGTATTATATGGATAGGTACTTATAAAAAGGGGATCTGCTATTATCATGAGAATATCGTCAAGTTCCCGCTTTATCAGCATGAACTATTCACTGCCAACAGTCTCCCCTACGATGATGTGAACCGGTTCGCAGAAGATACAAAAGGTAACCTGTGGATAGGCACCAATGGTGGAGGCCTTATTTATTACGACCGCAGCCGCAATACCTATAAACAATATTTACACGATCCATCTAATTCAAATTCCCCCAGTGGGAATGTTATTGTCAGTCTGTGGATAGACCAGCAGCAGAAACTCTGGATCGGTTCGTATTTCGGTGGACTGGATTGCTTTGACGGCTCCCGTTTTATCCACTATAAACATGATGCAGCCGATCCTGCCAGTCTGAGTGACAACAGCGTATGGGAAATATTTGAAGACAGCCAAAAAAGACTGTGGGTAGGTACACTCGGCGGAGGGCTCAATATACTTGACCGCGCTACCGGCCACTTTATCCATTACCCCAATGGTGCACCTAATTCTATCCGATCCCCCTATGTCTCGTCATTGCTGGAAGATAAAGCCGGCAATATCTGGATCGGTACTGCCGACGGATTAGACATCATGAACAATGCGGGTAAATTTTCTCATTACAGCAGCATTGACAAACAAGCCGGAGGGCTCAGTAACCGCAATGTGATCTGCCTCTATGAAGACAGCCGTGGATTGATATGGGTAGGCACCCGTGAGGGGTTGAATGTCTATGATCCTGTAACCCGGCAAATTAACATACTCCGAAAAGAAGATGGTCTTCCCGATAATACAATCCTCAACATTCTTGAAGACAGTGACAGCACATTATGGATAAGTACGACCAATGGCATCACAAATCTCAAGCTATTGCAACGCACGCCCACCTATAAGATCAGCTGCAAACACTACGATGAGTCAGACGGTCTTCAGGGCAGGGAGTTCAATGAAAATGCAGCGCTCAAAACACGTAAGGGAGAGTTTATCTTCGGCGGTGGTAATGGGTTCAATATCTTCAATCCACACCTGATAGCCATCAATACCACGATTCCGCCGGTAGTCCTGACCGATTTCCAGATCTTCAACAAAAGCATGGAACCTGGTGAGCAGATCAATGGCCGTGTATTACTGACACAGTCCATTACCGGCACACGACATATCACACTGAAATACAGGGAAAACGTCTTCTCCATCGCATTCGCAGCACTGAACTATTTCCATCCGGAAAAAAACCAGTATGCCTATATGCTGGAAGGCTTCAATAATGATTGGCTCACGGCCGATGGTACCTTACGCAAAGCGACTTACACCAATCTTGATCCGGGGGAATATACCTTCCGCGTCAAGGCATCCAATAACGATGGCATATGGACACCGGCACCACTGGAACTACACATTACCATCCTCCCTCCTTTCTGGAAAACACCACTGGCATTTATCCTTTATGTACTGCTGATCATTGGTGCACTGATCCTGGCCAGAAGGGTTGTACTGGAAAGAGAAAGACTGCGCTCCCGCATTGAACAGGAAAAACAGGAAGCGCAACGTGTCCATGAACTGGACGCCTTAAAGATCCGCTTCTTCACCAACATCAGCCATGAATTCAGGACACCTTTAAGCCTGATCATCACGCCGCTGGAAAAAATCCTGGGGAAAGGTGTAGAGGCGAATATCCAGCAACAGCTGGTGCTCGTACAACGCAATGCCCGGCGGCTGCTGAATCTGGTGAACCAGCTGCTGGACTTTCGTAAAATGGAGGTGCAGGAGATCAAGCTGCACGCCAGCGAGGGGGAAATTGTTTCCTTCATTAAAGAACTGACCACCTCTTTCTCCGATCTTTCGGAAAAGAAACAGATACACCTGGACTTCCATAGCAGCGTCAGGGAACTGCATATGCTGTATGATCCAGACAAAATAGAAAAGATCATTTTCAATCTGCTGAGCAATGCTTTTAAATTCACGCCTGAACAGGGCAATATTTCTGTGGATATGCAGCTGCAACATGGTAATACGCTGGCCATTATGGTAAAGGATAACGGTATCGGCATACCAGCAGATCAACAGGAACGTATCTTCGAAAGATTCTTTCAGCATGACATTCCCGGCTCACTGGTGAATCAGGGAAGCGGTATTGGCCTGAGCATCACACGTGAATTTGTCAAACTACATGGTGGTACGATCACCGTGGATAGCACTCCTGACATGGGTAGCACGTTCTCTATCCTGTTGCCGGTTAAGGGACTGACCACCCAGCCAGTCACCCTTGCACCTGTCAGCACCAATATACTGCCAGCAACAGCACTTACCACTGCCCATACGCCCGCTCCCTACACTGGTAAAAAGCCAGTCCTGCTGTTAATTGAAGACAGTGAAGACTTCCGGTTCTATCTGAAGGACAACCTGGGCATGCATTTTCATATCATTGATGCCCCTAATGGGAAACTGGGCTGGGAGATCCTGCAACAAACCATCCCTAATCTAATTGTCAGTGATGTCAATATGCCGGAGATGGATGGCCTGGAACTCTGCCGGCGCATACGGCAAACCCAGCGTTTAGCACACCTGCCCGTCATTCTCCTGACTGCCCGCGCAGCCGAAGAAGATCAGCTGGAGGCACTTGATAACGGCGCCACAGACTATATCACCAAACCATTCAACTATGAGGTGCTCCTGTCCCGCATCCGGAACATTATATCGCAACAGGTATCATTGAAAAAGACTTTCCAGCAGCATATTGAAGCGCATCCCGAGGAAATAGCCATTTCGTCACAGGATGAACGCTTCCTTCAACAAGCCCTGCAGATCGTAGAGAAGAACATCTCTAACCCTGATTTCTCCGTAGAGGAACTGAGCCGGGAACTGCATATGAGTCGCGTGTCGGCCTATAAAAAACTGTTGTCCATCACCGGGAAGACTCCCCTGGAATTTATTCGCTCTATCCGTCTGAAAAGGGCGGCGCAGTTATTGGGTAAGAGTCAGCTTACGGTAGCTGAAGTAGCTTATGAAGTAGGATTCAATAATCCTAAGTATTTTGCAAAGTATTTTAAACTGGAATTCGGCGTTTTGCCTTCAGCCTATAAGAACACTTAAAACGGAACTTATGCAGGTACTCCTGAACAAACTAGATCATTACCTGAGCACCAAACGCGCTGACTATTATGCGACCTTACAACCTGGTTTATCATCAGCCGAGATAGGCGCCCTGGAAAAAAAATATAATGTTACCCTACCTGTTGATCTCTGTGCGTTGTATCAATGGAAAAACGGACAACGCGAAGACGCACATGCCTCCTTTGTTAACAACTCCATGTTCCTCTCGCTGGAACATTCGCTGGAATCGGCCAAAGAGCTGACCAGCATGATAGGAACTGATTTTGAGATGGAAAACTGGTGGCATCCGGCATGGATACCACTGTTTGACAATGGTGGCGGTGACTATATTTGTTATGATACTGTAGGGGTGTTCACCGGTATCAGGGGACAACTGATCGAATTCTGGCATGCGGATAACGACCGGGATACCATTGCTCCTGACCTCACTTCCTTTATCGTCAGTCTTAACAAGCTATATGCGACAACTGATCCGAAGGATTTCGATGAATATTTCGAAGTAAAAGTACCCGAAGGCTACCCTAAAGGCAACTACGCCGGTGAACCAGGCAGGCGCTAAAACAATTCTTCCGGCAGATTGTACAATCTTACTTCTCCTGAGTTATGGGTTAGTAGTAACTGGCGTTGTTTATTAACACAAACGGTCACGATCTCTCCGGCGTAATCAACGATCTGTTTTGGATCCCTGGTAGGCCGTCCTGCCAGGTCGTATGCCCTGATCTCACAACCTTCAGGTAACAATTCCCCGATACATTGCATAGTAGCCCGCTCGATCAGCATCAGCCTGCCAAAGCGGGTGAACGCCAGCAGGGTCTTGTTACTGATATGCAATACGACGTATTCCAGGGAGTCATTATCTTCCTGAGACGGATACTCGTTCCTGCCATCAAACAGCTGATCTTCCTCCAACCGGGCTATCTCCTGTATGTCAGGATAGCTATATATCTGTATAGCGCCCTCCACGTGCGGCGCCGTCACCATTTCTGTCCCGTCCGGAGAGAACGTGCCTACAATCCTGTCCCATACCTCATCCAGCACTTCACACACGATCTTACCTCCACTGAAAGCCGCGCGGTAAAGCACATTGTCATCCTGTCCTGCGGCCGCTTCTATAATCACCGCCTGCTCATCAGGTGTCGGGTAGATCACATAACTATACTCCTGGTTACCTTCCATCATCCACGTATCCTGCACTTTGTGGTCGGACATACGTACTACATATAGTATGTCATTTTCCAGAGCGGAACTGGCAGGTACAATAAACCAGATCAGTTTCCCATCGGCAGAGAACGTACAGGTTGAACCGAGGAAATTACCCCATCCTTCATGAGGGAATACCCATGTGAGATTTCCCTCTCCATCCAGTATGCGGATCGTTTCATGACCGGATATTGCCATCAGGTTGCCAGCGGGATTTGTGGTAATAAGACAGTTCACATAGTCAACAGTATGTGCCTGGAGATCTTTCTTCCAGACCTGACGGAGCTCTTTATCCAGACGTATGACATGCGGGTCCTTATTGAAGTTAAGCAGATAACCACCATCGGCAAGTTCTACGATGCTGACAGGGTTTGCCTCCAGCGCCAGACGCCGGTGTATATTGAGTGCTATGCGGGTAAATGTCTTTTCCATATCTCAGGGCTTGCTGCAAATTACCGGTAATTGATGGTATTTCAAGCTATCACATCCCCCGTCCCGATTGCCCCGTAAGGAAGTCCTCTTTACACCGCTCCTGAATATCCCTGTATCAGTAAGTTTGTGCTATCAAAACACCCAAAAAAATAATCACTATGCAAAAGATCACTCCTTTCCTGTGGTATGATGGTCAGGCGGAAGAAGCGGCAAAACTATACACAGAGCTTTTTAAGAACTCATCCATCAGTAAGATCAGCCGTTATCCGCCAGGCGTGCCGGGGCAGGAAGGAAAGGTAATGACGGTGGAGTTTACACTGGACGGCCAGGAGTTCATTGCCCTGAATGGTGGTCCGCATTACTCTTTCACCCCTGCTGTGTCGATGTTTATTAAATGTGAAACGCAGGAGGAAGTTGACCGGCTATGGGATGCGCTTTCTGAGGGTGGTACCCTCGATCAGTGCGGATGGCTGCGGGATAAATTTGGCCTCTCCTGGCAGGTGGTACCGGAAGGCTTACAGGAACTACTGCAGGATAAAGATCCGGCCAGGGCACAACGAGCGGTAACGGCGATGATGCAGATGAAGAAACTGGATATCCGGGCATTGCAGGAAGCTGCAATAGGATAATACACATCTTTAACGAAAAAGCCTGCTGGTCAGACCGGCAGGCTTTTAATTTTTGCTAATATATTGTCAACCCAGTTGTCTTCCTCTTCGGCGATGATAAGCGTCCCTGAGTCATCATCTCCTCTATCTGACCTCACAGATGTCCCTGTCAACCGCCTCTTTTAACAAATAATACCCCTCCTTTTAACAAATTCCCCAACCCTACATCCCTTTTAGTTAACATTTGACACCCTAATCTAAAACAATCCCCTCCCCCCGGTCTTATACCGGACTGTTAAATTTGCCAGCACACGTTAGTGATAATATACCATTCGCAGCCAACAAATCGCAATCAGACAATTCCATCGATATGAAGAAAAAAAGACTTTTTTCGGTCGTAGCATTTACTTTCTGCCTACATCTCGCCTATGCAGGAAACATCGAAAGGCTTAAAGACGGATTACTGGTAAGGTTAGAAAAGACAACCGCCGGAGGAGTAAAGCAGGTAAAACTGCAGGTCATCACTGATAATATCATCAGGGTAACCGCCAGCCCGGCCGATTCTATTTCTGCTACCCCCAGTTTGATGGCCGTCGTTACAGGTACAAGGGAAGTGAAATGGTCAAGTGAAGAGAAAAACAACCATGTCACACTGAAAACCAGCACCTTAACGGCCAGCGTTGACCTGCGCTCCGGTGAAGTGGTGTTCAGCGACCTGAAAGGCAATATTATATTACAGGAGAAAAAGGGAGGCGGAAAGACTTTCACTCCGGCAGTCATAGACGGTAAACCCCTCTATAAACTGCAACAGGTTTTTGAATCGCCTGCGGGAGAGGCATTCTATGGTCTGGGACAACACCAGACCGGTCTGATGAACTACAAAGACCAGGATGTGGACCTGACACAATACAACTCTGTCGCTGTCATCCCTTTCCTCTTATCCAGCAAACAATACGGTATCCTCTGGGATAATTACTCCATCACCCGCTTCGGTGACGACAGGCCATACGAACAGCTGAGCAGTTTGCAGCTGACTGACAAGAATGGCAAGTCAGGTGGTCTGACTGCGACCTATGCCATGCGGTATAAACCTGACAGCATCTTCCTCCAGCAACAGGAATCGGCTATTGACTTCACCTTCCTTCCTGACCTGAAAAGAATGCCGGCTGGCTTTCCTATGAGTAAAGGTGTGATCACCTGGGAAGGCAATATCGCCTCTCTCACCGGCGGCCTGGAAAAGTTCTACATGACCACTTCCGGTTATATTAAGGTATGGATTGACGGCGAACTGAAACTCGACAAATGGAGAGAAGGCTGGAACCCTGGCCCTTCTGTATTCCGTCATCAACTGGACAAGGGTAAACAACACAAAATAAAAGTTGAATGGATCCCTGAATCTGATCAGGCATTTGTGGCTGTCAAACATCTCTCCCCTACTCCGGCGACCTTACAAAATAAAGCCGCCTTCACTTCTGAAGCAGGAGAAAAGATAGACTACTACTTTGTCTATGGTCAGCAGATGGATGATGTCATTACTGGTTATCGTACCATCACCGGTAAAGCCAGCATCGTACCAAAATGGGCGCTGGGTTACTGGCAAAGCCGTGAGCGTTACAAGACACAACGGGATGTGATCAGCACTGTCCAGGAGTTCCGTAAAAGACAGATCCCGCTCGATAATATCGTAATGGACTGGTCCTACTGGCAGGAAAATGCCTGGGGTAGCCAGGATTTTGATCCGGCACGCTTCCCTGATGCAAAAGGCATGATCGACTCCCTGCACAATATCTACAACACACATTTTATGATCTCGGCATGGCCTAAATTCTATAAGGACATTCCTAACTATAAACTGTTTGATGAAAAGGGCTGGTTGTACAAACAGAGTATCAATGATGGTATCAGAGACTGGATCGGACAGGGCTATGTATCCACCTTCTATGACGCATTCAATCCGGGCGCCCGTCAGCTGTTCTGGCAGTTACTCAGCAAACATCTGTTCAGTAAGGGCGTAGATGCCTGGTGGCTCGATGCTACTGAACCAGACGTACTCTCTAACGCTACTATAGACTACCGTAAACAACTGATGAACCCAACTGCTTTAGGGCCATCCACTCAATATTTCAATACCTATGCATTGCTGAATGCAAAAGGTATCTATGAAGGTCAGCGCCAGGAAAAACCTGATCAGCGCGTATTCATCCTCACCCGCTCCGCCTATGCTGGTATGCAACGCTATGCAGCAGCTACCTGGAGCGGTGATATCGCTGCCCGTTTCGATGAGCTGGCCCGCCAGATCCCTGCAGGTCTCAACTTTGGTATGTCTGGTATGCCCTACTGGACAACTGACATCGGCGGTTTCTATGTAGAAGATAAATACGACCGGCCGGACCCTAAAGGAGCCGACCTGGAAGAATGGAGAGAACTGAACACCAGATGGTTCCAGTACGGCGCTTTCTGTCCGCTGTTCCGCTCCCACGGTCAATATCCTTACCGCGAACCATTTAATATCGCACCGGATAACAGCAGGGAATTTAACTCAATGGTGTATTATGACAAACTGCGTTATCGTCTAATGCCATATATTTATTCCCTGGCCGGTCATACTTACCATAATGGTTATACGATCATGCGTGGTCTGGTGATGGATTTCGGTAAAGACACTGCTGTACAGCACATTGGTGACCAGTTCATGTTTGGTCCTTCTCTGCTGATCAATCCCGTATATACTTACAAGGCACGCAGCCGTAGGTTATACCTCCCTGCCAATACCGGCTGGTACAATCTGTATGACGGAACTTATACGGAAGGTGGACAATATATTACCGCGGATGCGCCGCTGGACAGGATCCCCCTGTACGCTAAAGCCGGCAGTATCATTCCGTT
The DNA here is from genome assembly GCF_010093065.1 of Chitinophaga agri. Classification (NCBI taxonomy): domain Bacteria; kingdom Pseudomonadati; phylum Bacteroidota; class Chitinophagia; order Chitinophagales; family Chitinophagaceae; genus Chitinophaga; species Chitinophaga agri. Next base: position 2,175,101 of record NZ_CP048113.1, read on the forward strand.
CGGCCCTGCTATGCAGTATACCGCACAACGTCCGGCTGATACGATCACCTTGTACGTATATACCGGCAGCAATGGCAAATTCTCCCTCTATGAAGACGAGGGCGTCAACTATAACTATGAAAAAGGACAATACAGTACAATTCCTTTCAGCTATGATGATGCGAACAAAACATTGACTATCGGCAAACGGGAAGGTACATTCCCGGGCATGCTGCAACAGCGTACGTTCCGCATTGTGAAAGCAGGTAAAGATAAACCAGTGAGCATGGATTTTGACAACCCGAATGCCATCGTAATCAGGTATGACGGTACAGCAAAGAAGATTTCACTTAAAAACTAACCACGTAAATGATAGAAAAGAACTTTTAAGTATTAACACGTTGTGAATGTAATTCACGTATACCATCAGATAAAAACATCCCGTAACTAACATTCTAACATTATGAAAACTGCGTACAAAATCAGAGATTTTGTGACTGCCTGCATGATCCCCGTATCATGCGGTTTAAGCAGCACGCTGCTATTAACCATGTTATCAGGCAACGTGGCAATGGCGCAGACTCCTAAACGAGCACTCTCCGGTAAAGTCACTACCGGAAAAGATAATAGCCCGCTTCCCGGCGCCAGCGTACGTATCAAAGGTACCAACAACGGTGCGATCACCGATGGCAATGGCAGCTTCAACCTGCAGGTGAGCGACTCCGATTCTCTCGAAGTATCCCTCGTAGGTTTTTCCAAACAGGTACTCTCCGCCAGAGGGAAGTCCACAATGACTGTCAATCTCAGCGAAGGTGCTACCGGACTGGATGAGATCGTGGTAGTAGGTTACGGTACCGAAAAGAAAAAACTGGTGACGGGGGCTATCGATCACGTGAACACGCAGCAACTGGAACAGAACCACGCCCTCCGTGTAGACCAGGCCTTACAGGGTCAGACTCCCGGCGTACAGATCACAGCTACTTCCGCTCAACCAGGTGAAAGTATGAAAGTACGTATCCGTGGTACGAGCACTGTAGGTAATGCCGATCCGCTCTACATTGTGGATGGTGTACCCACCTACGACATCAGCTACCTGAATGCTTCTGATATTGCTGCCATGGACGTACTGAAAGATGCGGCATCTTCCGCGATCTATGGTGCAAGAGCAGCCAACGGTGTAGTACTCATCACTACCCGTAAAGGCCGTGCCGGCTCCATGAAGATATCTTACGACGCTTACTATGGCACGCAAAATCCATCCCACAAAGTCTCCCTGCTAAACGCGCACGACTATGGTGTGATCATGAATGAGATGGCCATCAACTCCGGCGGCCAGCCTTACTTCACCATGGACGAACTGGGCAAACTTGGTAAGGGTACCGACTGGCAGGAGGCGATCTATAATAAGAACGCTCCTATGCAGAACCACTCACTGAGCTTTGCCGGTGGTAATGAGACTTCTGTATTCTCATCTTCCGTTGCCTATACCGAACAGGAAGGTATCATCGGTGTGAACGGTCAGTCCAAATTTGACAGGCTTTCCTTCCGCATGAACAGTGAGCATAAAATGTATAAGGACATCATCATCTTTGGTGAGAACCTGACCTATACACAGTCACGCAAAAGAGGTATCGGTGTAGGTAATATCTACAACAATGCTATCCGCTCTGTATTCAGTACCAGTCCGCTGTTTCCTGTATATGATGCTACTGGTAACTACGCTAAGTCTTCCTTTAATGTAGAAGAAGCTAACCCGGTTGCACTGATGGACTATCAGAACCAGAATAAGGATAAGACCAACCGTATCATGGGTAATACCTATTTACAGATATCTCCCATTAAAGGCCTGACGATCCGTACTGACTTTGGTATCGATATGAGCAGCACTGATTCCAGAAGCTATACGCCGATATATAACCTGTCTACTAATGTGATCAATGAACATTCACGTGCTACACAGGGTATTTACCGTACCAATTCCTGGAACTGGGACAATACCATCAACTATCAGCGTGATTTCGGTAAACATAACATCGGCGTACTCGCTGGTATGAATGCAAACGAAACCAAAGCCAGTTACCTTTACGGCTACAAGCAGGACCTGACCAAAACCGGTCTTGACAACGCTGTGATTGACAATGGTACCACTGACAGTACCCAGCGGATCTACGGTGCTGACAGCGCTGCCACCATCTATTCCTACTTCGGACGTCTCAGCTACTCATATGCGGATAAATATATGTTCACCGCGGTAGTCAGGTCTGACGCCTCTTCCCGCTTTGGCCCGAACAATCGCAGAGCATACTTCCCATCCTTCTCCGTGGGTTGGGTACCGACCAATGAAGACTTCTTCAAACCTAACTGGCTGGACTTCCTGAAGATCCGTGCCGGCTGGGGACAGAACGGTAACCTGCCTACCGGCTACTTCCAGTACCTGTCTACTATTTCCACACAATATCTCGGATACTATTTCGGTAGTGGCGACAACCCTTACATCGGTGCTGCCCCTATCAAAATATCCAATCCTGATCTGAAGTGGGAAACATCCGAACAGGCGAACATCGGCTTTGATGCGAACTTCCTGAACGACTTTAATCTGACCGTAGATATCTATCGTAAAACAACCAAAGACTGGCTGGTACCTGTAAATGTACCTGCGGTGTCAGGCGCATCTACAGTACTGATCAATGGTGGTGATGTACGTAACCAGGGTGTTGAGATCTCTCTCGGTTACAACCATACGTTCAATAAACTGAGTGTTGGTATCAATGGTAATATGGGCATCAACCGCAATGAGATCACCGATATTCCGAATAAGGAAAAGATCATCAATGGTGCAACAGCCATCACTTACCCAAGCATGCCTGAGTTTTACCGCGCACAGGTAGGTTTCCCTATGGGTTATTTCTATGGATATAAAACCGCAGGTATCTTCCAGAATGAACAGGAAGTCAATGCCTACGTATCCAAAGATGGTAAGAAGATCCAGCCGAACGCACAGCCAGGTGACGTACGTTTCCAGGACCTGAACGGCGATGGTATCATTGACAGCAAAGACCAGACACAGATCGGTAATCCATATCCTAAATTCACTTACGGTATCAATATCAACCTGGGTTATAAAGGATTTGATTTCTCCGCTTCCCTGTATGGTACACATGGCAATCAGATCTGGGATGGTACACATGATTTCTCCCGTCCGCTCAGTAACTACTCTACCGAGATCCTGGGCCGCTGGACAGGTGAAGGCAGCTCTAACCGCCTTCCTCGTGTAACAGATGGTGCTGAACTGAACCAGAACTGGATCCGTTCTTCCGACCTGTACGTACACAACGCTTCTTTCCTGCGTGTAAAGAGCCTGAACCTGGGATACGATTTCAAACAGCTGCTGCATGCAGTGCCGCTGAGTCAACTGAGATTATACGTTTCTGCTACCAACCTGTTCACCTTCACCCCCTATAAAGGTGTAGATCCTGAAGTAGGTTATGGTCCTACAGGCTGGGCTTCCGGCATTGACCTGGGTACCTATCCGCAGCCTAAATCAGTACTGGTAGGTGTGAGCGTTAAATTCTAATCCGGTAAATCATTCCACATGAAAAAGATATTTGCATCCATAATAGCCATCTCACTCTTTACTGCCTGCAGTAAGGAATTCCTGGAGCGCTCTCCTATCGATGAACAGACAGAGACCTCCTTCTATCAAACGCCCGACCAGGCATTACAGGCACTGGTCGCTGTGTACAATCAGCTGAACATCGGTGACTATGACAATATCCACCTCGTATCGGAACTGGCCAGTGACAACTGCTTCGGTGGTGGTGGTACTTCTGACCTGGTATGGAAACAGTGGGACCGCTTCCAGGAGGCGTCCAATATGAACCTGGGGGTATGGCAGAAATACTATACCGGTATTTACAGGGCCAACGTACTGCTGTCAAAGATCGACGGTGTGAACTGGGGTGCCGACAGTACCCTGAAAAACACCTATACAGCAGAAGCACGCTTCCTGAGAGCATACTTCTATTTCGACCTGGCCCGTTTCTTTGGTAATGTACCAGTAGCCACCAAGCCACTGACCGTATCAGAATACAACATGCCACAGGCTACTCCTGCTGAGACCTATAAACTCATTGCAGAAGACCTGAAGTATGCAGCAGAACACCTGCCTGCTACTGCTTACGCAGGCATCCCTACGTCTAATTACGGACGGGTGACCAAATGGGCCGCCCAGGCACTGATTGGCCGTGTATTCCTCTATTATACCGGTTATTATAATCAGAATGACCTGGCGGGTGTTGTCACAAAGTCACAGGCTATCGGTTACCTCGATAACATCATCAATGCAGGCGGTTATGGCCTGGTAGATAGCTTCCCACGCCTGTGGCAGGCTTCCGGCAGCTCCTTCGCAGGTGAAGACAATAAAGAAACGATCTGGTCTATCAAATTCACACATAAAGGGCTCGGTAACTGGGACCAGCACAATGGCAACCGTATGCAGGTGGATATTGGTATCCGCAGTCAGGTACTCAATCCCTATTACAAAGGATGGGGCGCTGGTACGGTAACCGCTAAATTATGGAATGCCTATGATGGTGCTGATACCAGGAGAAACGCTTCCATCATTTCAATTGAAGACGAAAACCTGACGGCTTACGCTGTCGGCGACCAGTCCCAGTATACTGGTTACTTCTGGAAAAAATACATGCCGCTGAACGATGGTAACGCTGACAGCAAGGGGGGAAACTTCCAGATCGATAACTATTTCGATGACGTGATCATCCGTTATGCCGATGTATTGCTGATGTCAGCAGAGCTGAACCTGGATGGTGATCTCGCTAAGGCACAGCATTATTACAACCAGGTACGTGACAGGGCATTCCTGAACACTACCAGCAGAAAAACACTGACTACTGCGGAAGGTAAGAAACTGATCATGGAAGAACGCAGACTGGAATTTGCACTGGAAGGATTACGTTACTGGGATCTGCTGCGTCAGGGTATGACCGTTGCAAAAGCTGCGATCGACAACAGTAGCACAGACGCGCAGTTCAATGTGACCTTCCGTCCGGAAACACAGGGATTGTTCAAAATACCGGAACAGGAGATCAGCCTGTCAAGTGGCGTATACAAACAAAATCCAGGATGGGCTAACTAATGTTGAATCATTCCACTAAAAACAGTATCATGAAAAAGTTTATCACCTTATCCCTGTTCGCGTTATCTGCGGTACTGGTTTCCTGCACGAAGGAAGATGAAGAAAGCATGGAAGGACCTGGCGTCACCAGGGAGCAACTGAAATTTTCCGTTACCCAGGAACAGGGACACGACAATATAGTTATGCTGAACAGCCTCACAGAAGGTAGCTACATCCCATTCTGGGAATATACCGGCGGCTTTTCTAAGAATAAAAAAGATACGATCAACCTGCCTTTTGCAGGCGACTATACCATCCGTTATACGCTCTATACACAGGGCGGACCGATCGCCGACTCTGCCAGGATCACCGTATCCAACAACGACCCTGAGTACTTCGCCAGTCCGTTGTGGAAACTGCTCACCAATGAGCAGGCTGGTAAGACCTGGGTATGGGCAACAGATATCCCGGGAGGTATCTGTTACGGCAATGGTTCAGGTGGTGCTACTGCGCCGGAATGGTGGCAGAATGGTATCGCTTACCTGACGGAACAGGGCGTGGCGGCAGATGAGATGACGTTCGATCTCAATGGCGCCAAGAACTACAGCCTTACACATGCAGGCAGTGCTAAAAAAGCACTGTTTGAACTGGATACGCTAAACAGAACACTGAAGATAACAGGTGGTGATATCATCCTGGGCAATAAAGTCACCTACGTGATCGTAAAACTGACTGCCGACGAACTCACACTGGCACAACAGGGTGATGGATGGAGAAACATCTGGATGTACAAAAGGAAAGGATTTAATTATTAGTTTTCGGGATTTTAGATGGAGAGGAAAAGGGATGAGGTTTCGCACCTCATCCCTTCTTTTTTAACTTAAAACACAGCACGCCCCACCGGCGCTGCTGATATCTTTTTATTTGATCACAACGGTATCTGTTACGAATTCATTCTCTCCGGATACAAACTGCAGATAATAAGTGCCTGCCTTCTTTTCATTGAATTTGTAGGAAGTTGTACGGATCGGCATATCCATCGTACACATACAGCCTTTGTACACGGCTTCTACAGTAATGGTACGGGTATTACCGTTGTTCTTCTCTATAAACTTGTTAAACTGGCCACAACCGCCACTTACCTGGAAATGAACAGTAGTGGCACCATCCTTCCCTGCTGCAGCCTTTTCAATACGCACAACATTAGCAGGTGCGTATCTCAAACAATCTGTTGCAGGTGCACTTGTCTTCTTGCTACATCCGGCCATGACAATACCAGCCAGGAGAATAAAATTAAATGATCTCATGAAAGTTAATTTACGCCCTCCTTCCAAAGGAAAAAGGGAACTGTAGCCTAAACGTACAAGAAGCCCATTAGGTTACAGTTCCCTTAAAAATTTAATGTTTTAACGTATGCGCACGATCTTCCTGGTACCCGCTGCACCACGTCTGCCGCTGTCAACTTTCAGTATCCATACGCCGGATGGCACCTTACTGATATCCAGTAATACCTGCTGTGCCACGTTACCTGTCGGAAGTACTACCTGTTGCAAGGCCGGCTGCCCCGTTTCTGCATGCAGCAGGGACAACACTAATTTATCTTTTCCGGCACCATTCACTGTGACGGTCAGTGTGTTGCCCGTCACCGGGTTGGGATACGCTTTCAATGTCTCATCTGTCACTGTGAGCGCCTTTACAGCAGCCATGTTTATACTACCAGCAATGCCTGCCGGACAGTTACTTATAAATGTCCATGGTTTCGCATCTCCTGTATTGATATCAGGCTGGTCGCCCTGTGTCCACCATTTTGCCTGGTAGATCTTGTTACCATAGGCAACGCGGCTACCCTGTGTATAGACACCGCCGGCAGTCCATCCGGCTACGCCACCGCAGGACTGCCCTGTTCCTCCGCCATCACCACCGTTTCCATTACAGTTCCCTAGTACTGCCCAGGTGCTGTTAGTACCGGGTACATCGCCACTGCCTGCCCACCACTGATTGCGATAGATCACGCTATTGTAACGCACGATATTACCCGCCACATCGTAGATCCTGGCAGCATCCCATGCTGGCAGGGATGCACAACCTTCGAAGGTCTGACTGTTCCATATGGTAAAACTGATCGTAGTCACGACTGAATCTTTTCCCGTGCGCAGGCCCACGGCTGTTACCGTATGCTGCCCATAACCTGCAGGCGTCCATTGTACGCTGGTACCAGCCAGGCGCAGTCCGCCCACTTTTATAAATACCTGCGTGATCTCATTTCTGGGATCATTTTTCGTCACCGTAAGGGTTACGGGTGATAAGGCTGTTACCCCGACAATTCCGTTTGCCGGTGACGTAAATGTCAGTCCGGTGAGCTGTGCACACTCCCCGTTATCGATCGCAAAACGGGCCATATTGGCGCAACCACAGTTCGCCGTATTATTGCCACCATTGAGTTCCATGCTCACCTGCTTGATGCCCGTATAACGCTGATAGTGCCCGATACGACCAAGCACCTTTGTGTTTTCCGTACCACTACCGCATTCAATTCCACCGTTGATAATGTTAACAGTGGCGCCAAATCCGGGGATAATGCCACCTGCTGTCTGTGCTGCTGTAGGCGTCCATTTACCCGGCACCATCACATCGTGACAGGAAGGCTTCGGATATTGCTGTGCCATCCAGAACCAGATGCCGGTCTGAAAAGCGATGATGCCGTCCTGTATCACTTTCTCAGGATTAGCGAGCAGCACGTTCTTATCGCCGAAGATGAACTCACTGGCCTGACCGTAGTTGTAGTTCCAGCTTAACTGGATCGGACCACGACCATGATAGGACTTACCTGCTGCCGGTGGATACTGCGTGCTTGTCTCACGGTAGCCGATATTGGTCGTACCTTCATACCCGACTTCCTCACGGAAGTAAAGTCCCCAGGCGTATTGTCCGCCGGGTGCTGTTGGCCAGCCACCTGTCGTTTCCTGTGAAATATTCGCCAGAAAAGCCATTAGCTCCCTTTTACGGGCAGTAAGGTCTCCTTCTGCAGCAAATGTTCCGTAATCAATTTCTTCGCGGATAATGGTCCCCGTAGACGTATTAAAGCCGGCATCCTGGCGGATGATCACAGCTGCACCCGTTGTCTTGTCAACACGGGTCAGTTTATACAGATTGGTGGCACAACGTCTTTCAGCAATGATCTTAATGTTCGCCATTCTTCTTACCGCCTCGGTGAAGTTGGCATAAGAGTAAAAATCCTTCGCCGCAGTAGTGGGTAATGTACCACTACCGGTGCGGTCATCCGGATTAAAGCGGTGTGGAAATATAACATCCCATTCTGCACTGGTAATGACATCCGTGAGCGATTGGGAGTAGGCTGCAGACATACAGCCGAGCAACAGTAAAACAATGAAACGTGCTGTTTTCATAGAATAGTGGATTGTGTACCCGGTGGTACGATGATTATTTTGAGTCATTACAAATATACCAAATCATGACCGTGCGCAGACGGCAGTGAAACGCTCTTTAATACACTGGTTATTAATAAATTACAGACAGCGCCATGTCTTAAACATTAAACAGCTGGCAATCAGTCAGCTATCCCTATTACAATGAATGAATGGATCGCTCGTATTTCCCCGCATTCTGCAAAATGCGTAGAACTACGGTTGACGGATATGCGCTAACGTTATAATTTTACACCCAGATTAACCCCACGTACTAATTGTCTGACAGTTTTTTAGCCCCAATCTTATTTTTTTTTTAGCCCTGAATATTAGCCCCAAAATTAACCCCTCTTTTTCCCCCCTGCCGACCGGAAGTTTCCTATCCCGCTTTCTGCGGTGATACTTTTTTATGCAGGCACTTTTATTTATTTTGTTGCCTAAACCCTTCCCGGTATGAAAAAGGTATTTTATCTGCTGTCACTCTCATTATTTGCTATGCAGACATTTGCACAAACAAACGAAAAAGACATCATTCACCTGTGGCCCGGCTCCGTACCCGGAGAAACTGCGCCAAAGAAGGCAGCTGTTCCGACAAAAGACACTAGCAGGGGCGTCATCAGACTAACAGATGTTACTGACCCGGTCATGCAGGTGTTCCTGCCGGAAAAAAGCAAGGCTAATGGAGCGGCGGTAGTGATCTGTCCAGGTGGCGGATACCAGATACTGGCTATTAACCTGGAAGGCTATGAGGTAGCCCGCTGGCTGAATGAGCAGGGCTATACAGCTTTCGTACTGCAATACCGGGTGCCACAGAAGCAGGAAGGCGCTTTACAGGATGTCCAGCGGGCCATCCGGATCGTACGCAGCCGGGCGGGTGAATGGAACCTGCAGAAAGAAAAGCTAGGTGTACTGGGCTTCTCCGCAGGTGGTAGCCTGAGCGCGAGAGCAAGCACGTTATATAATAAAAAGACGTATACTCCCATAGATGCAGGCGACAGTGCTTCTGCCCGCCCCGATTTTGCTTTACTCATCTACCCTGCCTATCTTGACCAGGGTCCCAACCATACACTTACGCCGGAATTGCAGGTAGACGGTCATACACCCCCTACCTTCCTCTTTGCCACTGCTGATGATCCGTATGCCAACAGCGCATTGGTAATGGCCGGGGCTTTACGGGAGGCAAAAGTCCACGTAGAGCTGCATATGTATGCCAAAGGCGGACACGGCTATGGCCTGCGCCCTGATAATAAAGCCGGACTGGCCTGGAGCTTGCTGGCTTCCCACTGGCTGGAAAGAAATGTCAGGGAAAAGTGAGCATTATCAGTCATCCGGATGACGGTCATCATATGAGAGCATGCTCCTTAGGTGGAATTTTACAGCCTATAGAGTATATTTACCGCATATTCTTTAACGGTAAGTATCAACTATGAAGAAGAAGTGGACCAATAAGCTGATGACTATGTTCTCCGGCAATAGCATTTACAAAAAAGAATATAATAAAGAGCTGCAACGTTTTGAAGCCCTCTTTAACTATGCCAGTATCGGCATCCTGGTAACCAACGAAAAAGGGCAGATCGTGCTGATCAATGACTTTGCCCTTAGGCAGTTTGGTTACGAAAGGGAAGAGCTGATGGGAGACTATATTGAAAAGCTGATGCCGCAACGCTTCCGCCAAAGGCATGTGGGACACCGTGATCACTATAATCATCACCCGCAAAGCCGCCCTATGGGTATTGGTCTGGACCTCTTTGCCGTTAAAAAAGACGGTAGCGAGTTTCCCGTAGAGATCAGCCTCAGTCAATATCGGCATGACGAAGGTTCTTTTGTGATCGCCTATATTAACAACATCACCGAAAGGAAAAAGGCGGAAGAAAAGATAGAAAAGCTCAATAATGAGCTGGAACATAAGATCAGTGAACGTACGCAACAGCTGACCACCGCCCTCGAGCAACTGGAACAATCCAAACAGGAAGTGATGACGGCGCTGGATAAAGAAAAGGAACTCAGCGAACTGAAATCCCGCTTTGTGTCCATGGCCTCGCATGAGTTCCGTACACCACTCAGCACCATCCTGTCGTCTGCATTCCTGGTCAACCAGTACACCACTGAAACCGAACAACCCAAGCGCGCTAAACACATCCAGCGTATCATCTCTTCCGTCACACTGCTGACGGAAGTGCTGAACGACTTCCTGTCTGTGGGCAAAATTGAGGAAGGCGGTGTCCAGGTGCGTACCAGTACCTTCGATATCCAGCAACATATTAATGGCATCATCATGGAGATGCAGGACATTGTACAGGAAGGTCAGCGTATTCAGTACACGCACAACGGCGCCACATCTGTACAACTCGACCCCTCGCTGCTGAAACATATCCTGTTGAACCTGCTGGGCAACGCCATCAAATTCTCTGGGAAACATACTGTTATACAGGTATCTACCGAACAAACCGGAAATGATGTAATATTGAAGGTGAAAGATACAGGTATCGGCATTTCCCAGGAGGATCAGCAACACCTGTTCGAACGTTTTTTCAGAGGAGCAAACGTCAGCAATATCCAGGGTACCGGACTGGGATTACATATTGTGAGCAGGTATGCAGAACTTATGAATGGGAACATCACCTGTGAAAGTGTCCTGAATGAAGGAACGACCTTCATCGTCACATTCCGGCAACTATAACTAAAAGGAATAGTACTATAAATGAAAACGATCCTGCTGATAGAAGATAATGACGATATTCGCGAGAATACTGCAGAAATACTGGAACTTGCCAACTACAAGGTCCTGACGGCTGAAAATGGGAAAACCGGCGTGGAAATGGCACTGGAGCACCTGCCCGACCTGATCGTATGTGATATTATGATGCCTGTGCTGGATGGTTACGGCGTGCTTCACCTGTTACAGAAACACGTGGAAGTCGAAGACACTCCATTTATATTCCTGACCGCCAAAAGCGAACGCGGAGACTTCCGTAAGGGAATGGAAATGGGTGCAGATGATTATATAACAAAACCATTTAGCGGTACAGACCTTCTCAATGCAGTAGAAAGCAGATTAAAGAAGTCAGAACTAAAAAAACAGGTTTTACCTCCGGATATGGAAGGAATACAACAACTGCTGTTAACAGCGACAGGCACCAATCCTTTGAAAAAACTAATGGACGAGGGCAACACCGACAGGTACAAGAAAAAACAACTGATCTACCAGGAAGGTAACCGTCCTACCAGTCTCTATTTTATCCAGAAAGGCCGCGTAAAGACCTATAAGGTCAACAACGATGGTAAAGAACTCGCTGTCAATCTATACAGTGCCGGAGAATTTCTCGGGTACGTTGCTTTACTCGAAGGCAGCAATTACCATGAAAACGCAGAAGCCCTGGAAGCATGTGAACTGACGGCTATCCCCAGAGAAGACTTTGAAACGCTGATCAATAACAACCGTGATGTAGCGCAGCAGTTTATCCGCCTGCTGGCCAAAAACATTACAGAGAAAGAACAACAGCTACTGCACCTGGCCTATAGTTCCCTGCGTAAAAAAGTAGCAGAAGCCCTGCTCTTCCTCAAGAAGAAATACCATCACGTGACTGATCAGCCGTTCTCTATTGATATCTCCAGAGAGAACCTTGCCACGATCGCAGGCACTGCGACGGAATCGATGATCCGTACACTGGGTGATTTCCGGGATGAAAAGCTGCTGGAAATAAAACAGGGTGTGATCACCATTCTGAATGAGCAGAAACTCGCCAACCTGGTGAACTAATGATAAAAATCAGTTTTTCCGCTGATGCGGGTCCTGTGCTACAGTTCAACAACAACCTATCTTTACATCAGATAAGATAGTTTTAGTAATGGAAGAACTGCTGCATGAATTAACGGCATTTAAAAAACAACTGGCGGCGCTCGAAAACCGCAATATTGCGCTGAAGACGCAGCTCGCCCACATTTTGCAATATCATTTTGACCGCTCCCTGCTGGACAGGCTGGAATATTTTCATACCACCTTCCTCCAGCAGGACACGCGGTTTGAAGCCCTCCGCGGAGAACTGGCATTACAACAGGCATGGGTCAGTGAACCCGATATCAATGCTATCAATTATGATAACATCCGCACCCACCAGGTCCATATCCGCGCTAAACTGAAGAACATGGAGGCTGATCTCCAACAGCTGATGACCAACTTCCTTGATTACATCCAGGAACACTTTCCCGCTATACCCAAATCCACACTTTAAGTACACACATATCGTCCCAACCCACACGCGATCTGTTCCGATAAAATACTTATATGATTTAGAAAAATATCCTATATTACAGAAGCGTTATATCCTATGTCTAGAAAATTGTTATCCGATATTTTATCAGCCTTACTGGTGTTCCTTTTTATATATACCGGTATCAGTAAGTTGCTGGATTATAGCACATTCCGACGGCAACTGGGACAATCGCCTTTCATCACGCTATATGCACCTATAATTGTTTGGGCATTGCCATTGGGGGAAATTATCATTGCGGGACTGCTATTATATACCCGCACACGTCTACTGGGGTTTTATCTGTCGTTTTTTCTAATGAGTCTTTTTACGTTCTATCTGATAGCTATGCTACAGCTTAGTTATTTTATTCCATGTTCGTGCGGGGGCGTATTACAGCATTTATCATGGAATGCGCACATTGTTTTTAATATTGTATTCGTCGTATTATCAACTATTGGGGTACTGCTACACGCAAGACAATTACGTACACAATCTGCTATCTGATCTCTGAAACAAAACGGCGTTTAATACAGGGGGAGCCGAAAACCTTCAGAACAGAGTAGGCATATCAATTATTTAAGTAAAACACACCATGAAAAAGACACTTTCTTTAGCGTTTTTCGCTGCCGTATGCGCAGCAGGTACTGCCTTTGCAGGTAAATTACAGGAAGATACCCAATGGCTGCTGAACGATGATTCAGTTGTATACGGTACTGTAAACCAGGTAAAAATACTCTATTGCACAGGCGCCAACAATGTACAATGTGCAGTAAGCCTGACTGGTGTTACCACCATCATCAGAAAAAGCTAGCCGATTACCTATTAAGGCAGGAAGGGTTTACAACAACCTTCCTGCTTTGCTATTAAACCTTTATGAGAAAACACATCTATACCTTACTGTCGCTACTTGTAGCGGCTTTTCTTATTGTTGTCATATTAGTACTTACTGCGCCTGCTCCCAACAAACAACCTAATGGGTTCAAACGCGATTATCTGCAACCATCCGCACTGAGCACCATTACGAAGATCCCTACCGGTAACAACATACTCGATATCATAGGCGCTGATGATAGCCTGTTCTACTTTTCCATAACAGGCAATCCGTCCATGGTCATTGCTTCTACCTTAAAAGCTGATGCAGGCATAGATACCCTCCGGCTACCAGTACCTGCATCGATCAGCGACTCAGTAAGCGAATATTTCTTCTCCCAGCGTTGCAATGATCGTTTTATTGTCTTCGGTTATAACATACCATCTATCTATAGTATGCACCTTTCAGATACCAGCCGGCACACATATGCCGTCTTCTCAAGAGGTGGCTTTTCTCAGGGCTATGCATTACGCGATGGTAAACATTTCGTACTACGTAAACTGCACATCGAACAGAAAGACCAGTTATTTATACGGGTGAATCTGGATAATGACAGCATACTCACTGAAAACAGTCTTTCCGAATTACACCGGGATGGCGGCATGAGTACAGATGGTTCACTGACGTATGACAGAAGCACCGGCCTATTCACTTACATCTATTATTACAGCAACCGTTTCTTCACGTTTGACAGCACCTTACAGCGAGTGAATAATGGTCATACTATTGATACCTTCGCCACATCGAGATTCACATTGGCCACTAATAAAGACGAATCAGGGCAGGTATATATGAATGCAGGTCCGGACATGATGGTCAATGGGTTCAGTTGCGCCGACAATGGCATTCTTTATGTACAGGCGAAGTTAAAAGCGGATAATGATGAAGACGCCCTCTTCGGCGCACATACAGTGATCGACCTGTATGAGATCAGTTCAGGAAAATATATAGGCAGCTACTATCTGAATATACCTGCACGTACCAGGATCAATCAGCTTTTTGTACAGAGAGATAAACTGATCGTGCATAGTGCAGATCATATCTTTGCGATACAATTACCCGACTAATAACCATCATTCTGACGAAGGTGGGGGTTCCTATTCAGTTCTTCCTGTGGAATAGGGTATAATGCGGCGGTCGTTTTCCATCCGGGTTTTAATGCGTGCATGATAGAATCGAGATGACCCGTACGACTCAGACTGATCCAACGATCGCCCCACTCGGTAAAGAGCTCCATCCGGCGTTCTCTATCGACGTATATCAGGCAGGAATCCCGCATGGTATCTGCACGCAATGGCTGCAAGCCGGCGCGCGACCTCAGTACATTCAGATCCGCAAGGGCAGCGCCTACATTATTTAACATGGCCTGTGCTTCCGCACGTATGAGGTACTGTTCTTCTATCCGCAGTAACATCACATACTCCTCTCTTCCCGGAGCCGCAGCTGTCCTGTTACGATATTTGCAGGCATGATGATACAATGTACCTCCATAAGTAAAGGAACCGGTCCAGTATGTCCTTCTCTTATCACCGGTTTCAAACGTCTGCATGAAGTCCGTCGTAAACGGATAAAAAGACAAACTACCCGTCGGGTTTACAGGCAGGAAGGTTTGTCCGATAAAAGTATATCCTTCGTCACGCCATAGCTGTAAAATAGCCGGACGGCTGTTACGCAGGAACACGCTGTCTGGTGAGACCAGCGGGGTATAATCTCCTGAGTTGATCACTTCCGAAGCAACGGTAATGGCATCCTCCCACCTCTCACGTTGTAAATAGACCCTCGCCAGTAGTGCCTTAGCGGACCATTTGTTGGCCCTCACCTTCTCTCCTGCTACATAATAAGGCGCCAGTACAGCGCTGGCATAGGACAGGTCAATAATGATACGTTTATATACAGAGTCAATATCAGCCTGTGATGCCAATGCCGTTTCATTGACATCAGTCGTCGTGACGAGGGGTACCCTGCCCCAGCAGCTGACCATATAATAGTAACAGTAGGCACGCAGGAACTTTGCCTCGCCTTTGAGTTGCCGTGCCTTTCCTGTGGATAGCCCGGTATGTGTTTCAATACCTTCGATCATGGCATTCGCGCCGTAAATGATCTGGTATATTTTTCTCCAGCTGGCCAGTATCTGCATATCTTCTGCAGGGATCGCATTGTTCACATATTTCAGCTGACTGCTGTTCAGGGTGGTCAGTTCATCGGCTGTCATGCCGTTGATAAGGGGCAGGATATTACTCGGGAAATAATCTGACAACTGAAAATACAGGTTTGCTACCGCAGCATCTGCGAGCCGGTCATTGGTATAGACATCCTCCGCCGGGATCTCGTCCGACGGTGAATCCACCATGATCAGCTGCCTACAGGAAACTGTCAGTAGTAAACAAGAAACAATAAAATACAATACGCGATACGACATCTCTCCTCCGCTTATAATGTTAACTGAACACCGCTGGTCACAACCCTCAGCGGGGGCATCATCATCTGTGTTTCCGGATCTGCCCCCTGATAACCAGTTAGCGTAAATAGGTTCTGCCCCTGCACATATATCCTGCACAACTGTAGTTTCAATTTCCTCATCACCGTTTCCGGCAGGGTATACGAAATAAATAAATTCTTCACTCTCAGATAAGACGCATCCTGGTATACGGCGTTGGATGAGACCAGCTTACTACTCTGGTCAAAAGCCAGATTGCCAGCGGTAACCGACGCCCGGGGTATATGCGTAATGTCACCCGGTTGACGCCATCGCTGCAAACTTTCGGTCAGCTGATTGGCAAATTCTCCCGGACGTATGGCAGGCATTACCCCCTGCTGCCTGATGAATTGCAAAAAGATACCGAGATTGAATTGCTTATACCGGAAATCGTTCTGAATACCACCATAATACGCAGGATCTATATTGGCGATCGTCACATTATCAGTGAGGGCCGATAACTTACCATCCTTATTGACATCTTCAAACTGCACGATGCCCGTCTGGGGATCAACACCTGTGAAATGGTATCCGCGCAGGATATTCAGTGACTGTCCGATCACGTAGGCATTCGCATAGGAAGATACAGCGAGGCTCTGGAATTTCTTCAGTTTATTACTGAAGAAAGAGATGTTAGCGGTAGTGGTCCAGGAGAAATCCTTATGACTGATATTGTTATTGCGTAATTCAAATTCCCAGCCGGTATTTTCAACAACGGCGGGCAGGTTGGCCTGATAGCTGGTAAAGCCCGTTACCCCTGGCAACTGATACCCTACCAGCTGGTTGCTACTACGGTTACAGTATTTAGCTGCGGAGAAGAAGAGTTTGTCCTGGAAGAAACCGAGTTCGATCGCTGCCTCCATTTTAACATTCTCTTCCCAGCTGTATTTGTCATCCGCAATACGCAGCGGATACAGTGTATTATCTCCCTGGTAGCTACTACCAGCGCCATAGTTACGCATGTACTGATAATCCGTGATCTGATCATTGCCCGTGATACCTCCGCTGGCTCTCAGTTTGCCATAGCTTAGCCAGGACATGCGTTTGGAGAATGGCTCTTCTGTGAACACCCAGGCCAGTCCGACGGAACCGAAATCTCCGAACTGCCTTCCCGGACCAAAACGGGAAGAACCATCCCGGCGGTAACTGACGTTCACCAGATATTTATGCTGCCAGTCATAGGTGAAGCGGGTGAAGAAGGAGATATACCGGTAGAGGGCATAGGTATTGGGCCGGCGGATAATGGTATCAGCCTCCTCGAGTGTATGCATGGCGGTTTCATCAGTATATCCCTGTCCGATGGCCAGCGTGCCATTCCTGGTGGTTTGCTGCCAGGTACCACCTACCAGCGCATGCAGGTGACCCTTTCCAATACCGACCGTATAATCGGCCTGTGGCTCTACGATGAAAGACTCTCTTCTGTTCTGGGCAGAGCGGATGAAACTCGTAGGTGCATTATTGGGATGCTGGGAAGACTGGGGGAAAGAAAAAAACTGCTTCATGCGAATGTCTGACACACCCAGGCTGGTCTTTAGGATAAGGCCTTGCAACACGCGGTAGCGCAACACCATGTTCCCCAGCAGGTTATTAGTCTGGCTGCTGGCCCGTTGTTCCAGATAGGCCTCCGGATTATCAAACTGCGACCCCCAGTAGAAATGTCCGGTACTGTCAAACAGCGGAAAATTCGGCGGCAGATTGTAAAAGGTAAAGATATCACTGGCGATGGTCTTGTTCTTATCGGCCAGGAAACTGGCCGTCACATTCGCTTCCAGCCTGTGTTCAGGATGGTGATGCTGAAAGCTGACACGCATGCCGCCCCGGCGATAACTAAGGTCGGCTGGCAGTACCGAGCCTTCACGATGGAAGTTACCCGCTGCGAGAAATGTATTATAATTATTCCCTTTAGAGAAGGTCAGCTGCGCATTCGTAATGGGCGCAGTTCCACCCATTAACCTTTTAGACCAGTTGATATTTTGCGTCGTATCCCACAACATCAGGTCGGGAGCACCGGCAGCCGACGGCTGTACGCGATCATTCACAAACGCTTCTCTCCGTATGGCCAGATAGTCGCTGATATTCAGCATAGACATCTCACCGGTGGAAACGCCGATACCTGTACGTACGTTCAGGTCCAGCTTCCGCTTACCTGGAGTCCCTTTTTTTGTGGTGATCAGCACGACACCATTCGCGCCCCTGGAACCGTAGATGGCAGTAGCATCTGCATCTTTCAGCACATCAATACTTTCTATGTCTGCAGGATTGATACTGTTAAAAGGACTGATGCGCCCTGCAGCACCATATAGATCTTCTGTAGTATTAAGTGGCGTAATATCAAAGGGCACACCATCGATGATAAAAAGCGGATCATTGCCGGCAGCAATAGAGTTGCGGCCACGGATAAACAGTTTGACCTGTGCACCGGGTAGTCCGCTGGTAGTAGTGACCTGTACACCAGGGATCTGTCCCTGCAATGCGGAGAGTACATTCGTGACCGGCTGTGTTTCCAGCTGACTGGCAGTCATTCTGCTGACAGCTCCTGTGAGCAGGCGTTTACTGCTGGACCCATATCCGATCACGACGGTTGCGTCGAGCGTATTCGTCGCATCGGCCAGCTGTATTTCATGTAAGCGTACACTATGGAGCAAGGTATCTATGGTACGATACCCCAGCGAAGAAATATGTATGGATGCCGGTGAAGGAATATTAAATAGTTCAAACTCGCCGGCGGCGTTTGTGGTAACACCGCGGGAGGTGCCTGTGAGGAGAACGGTGGCACCCGGAATAGGCTGATCGTTAACATCTGTTACGCGCCCTCTTATAGTGACCACAGGTCTATCATCCGGCGCAGCTGTGGTTTTATTCCCGGTTGCAGCTACCTGCAGATAAATACGTTTGCCTTGCCTGATCCAGCTGACACGCCTGCTCTTTAGCAGGTGATTCAGTACATCCTCCAGAGACGCATTTTTGTAAGAGAGATCCACCCGCTCATCTCCGTCTATAATGGCATTATCAAATACGAAATAATAGCCCGTCTGCCGTGCGATACGTTTAAAAACTTCATTCAGTGGAATTTTTTTTCCGGAAATAGATATCCTGGAACTATCCGCTGCATCCTGCGCTACCAGTAAGGTAACCGGAAACAGCAGACAGCACAATACCAATAGGATCCTGATCGCCTTACAAACATGCTTTACCATCTCATACGTTTATGGTACGGATATTATAGGTGGCTTTCGAAACAGATGTGGCTTATTTTGTCCTAAGATATATCTTATCCTCCGTAATACGATAGGTTATGCCGGATGTTTTGTCGAGGCTTTCAAGAAATTCAGTGACCGGCTGATCCCGTTCTATGACACCCGTTAGCATCTTACTGGCCAGTTCCGGGTCTTCAAATGTCAACCGCTTGCCATACCAGCGGAATAATACAGCCTCCAATGTCCCCAGTGGCTGATTATAATATGCATATTCTCCTTTTCTCCAGGCCAGCGTGATATTTTCATCAAAAGGCGCCTCTTCCTGGCGATAGCCATTACGGTATATTGCCTGCACACCGGGCGTAAGATAGAGCATGTCGCCATCGCCGGTATTACTCATTACGCGTCCGGATACCAGTGACGTTGTGATGAGCGACTCCGAATACGCGTTCACGTTAAAAGAGGTACCCAGTACAGTGACAGAGGTGCTGGGGGTATGTACGATGAAGGGTTGATCCGCTTTCTCGGCGATCTCAAAATAGGCTTCCCCTTCCAGGTATACTTCCCTGTGATGGCCATCAAATGAGAAAGGGAATTTGAGGCGGGAGAAGGCATTCAGATGAACGATGGAGCCATCTGACAATTCTACTTTATAGTCCTTACCGGTTGGTACGAACAATGTGTTCCACCCACTGGTACTGCTGCGCGGCTGGAAAGACAGCCTATCCGCACTTGGGTGCAGAACGGCCTTTTTTGTATTGATGTTGGCAGCAACGTCACCTGTCAGGCGAACGGTATCACCATCCTCCAGCAGCAAACGTACATCTCCCCAAACAGGAAGTGCGGCAGCCAGTTCAGTACCATGATCCCCTTTTACGGAAGCAGAGCGACCGTCCAGCAGATAATATCCACCAGCAGCGATCAGTATGGTTACCGCGGCGGCGAGCCACCATGTATTGCGGGAGCGGGCTGTAACAGTAGGATCAATAGCAACGACAGGGGTTGTGCCGGCGATACCAGGCACTTTCTGTGTACCTTTTTTCTCTTCATCGGCATGCAATAAAGACAATACACTGCTCCAGGCCCTTTCGTTATGAAGATCGTTCATAAAATCGGGGCCTACGGTGTCGCGGGCACCTTCCAATTCTTCAAGACAACGGCGTACATTCGGATCTACCCGGGCAATCTGCTCCAGGTAACGGTTGTCCTCATCGCTGATGTCGCCACTCAATTTCTCGAGTATCAGCTGAAAGATATGTTCCTCGTTGTAACTCATGTGGGATTACTCATTACGGGCAATAGGTTTTCGTTGGCACTACTCATCTTATCCGGCGTATCAGGGATTTTAGGGCGTCAGTACATTTGCTTTTCAACTCCTGAATACATAATAGTATAGTAGACAGATCCGGTCGGAATCCTTCTTCTGATGGCATAGATAAACTGATTCCCATGCTAACATCCAACATCACTGGCCTTCTCCGATGCAGCGTGAAGTCCTGTAAAGGCAATAATACCGGCTGCATCAGTAAGAACCCCGGGTCATTCGATAACCGGTTATTAGAGGAGCCTTTTCTCAGGATGTTCACACAACTGTTGTGCACCAGCCTGTAAAAATAGCCTCCTACCGAATGTTCTATTTCCAAATATAACTTCTCTTCCCAAACCTGCACAAAAAGATGTCTTACCAACTTCTCTGCGTCTTCCATGTTGTTCAGCATCATACGCGCTTTCAGACAGAGCGGCTTATAATATTTCATAAAGAAATACTGATAGGCTTTTATTTCGCCCTCTTTAAGTGCGAGTAGCATTGCCGAATCATCCATTTGCTGCATACAGAGATGTTTTGGGATAGTTAACAGTAGTCGGCTGTAAATATCCGCTTTCCAGCAGCGCAAAAGAGTTAATTACATGTTAACACGCATATATTATGCATTGTTTCACAGGTGAAAGATAACTAATATTTGGGCTTTATCACATATTGAATTTATTTTTCAGGAGCTCCAGCAGGATATCCTGATCGATGGGCTTGGATACATACTCGGACGCCCCGGCTGCCAGGCATTTCTCCCGGTCCCCCACCATAGCCTGTGCCGTTACTGCAATAACGGGTATAGTGGCCAGTTGCTGATCCGCCCGTATCATCTCTAAAGCTTCATAGCCATCCATTTCCGGCATCATCATGTCGAGCAGGACCACCCCGATATCCGGCTGGTCGGTCAGTAATTGTAACCCCGTCTGTGCATCCATCGCGGTAATACATTCATATCCTTTGGCTTTCAATACCATACGCAATGCGTAGATATTTCTTGTATCATCGTCAATGATCAGCACTTTTTTGGAAGAGGATCCCATGCGGTTGTATATTCTTTGTCTTTTAATGTTAACGGCTCGCACTATCATACAGCCAGACCCGTAATAACGAAACCAGCTGGTCTATATCCACCGGCTTCGAGATATAATCTGACGCACCCGCCTTTATGCATTTCTCACGGTCGCCCAGCATGGTCTTGGCTGTTACGGCCAGTATCGGCAGATGCCGGTATTTCGCCATATCACGGATAGTCCGGATCGTTTCATAGCCATCCATTTCCGGCATCATCATATCCATCAGTACGATGTCTATCTGCGGATTATTCTCCAGCTGCTGCATCGCTTCTTTACCATCCAGCGCCGATATGATCGTCATTTTATGTTGCTCCAGCGCTTTGGTCAGCGAGAAGATATTGCGCACATCATCATCCGCGATCAACACTGTTTTACCCTGCAATACTTCTTTCAATGGCATTTGCTGCTTTCTCACAGGCTTCTGCTGTCCTGTCTTTTCTTCTACCAGGTGCAGGAACAGGGCTACTTCATCCAGCATTCGCTGATAGGAATGTGCGGTTTTGATCACGATAGAGTCTGCATACTGACGGATGCGGTTCTCCTCTGCACGGGAAAGGTTCTTACCTGTAAAAATAATAATAGGCAGGTTTTCCAGTCCCGGGTTACTCTTCACTGTTTCCAGCGTCTCGTACGCATGCTGGTCAGGTACACCCATATCCAGGATCACGCAGTTAACATCTTTCTTATGTAAAGCGGCTACGCTGCTTGATATATTACCAGTGATCTCCGTGCTGACGTTAAAGTTTTCCAGGAAGAAGGCCAGCGCCTCTGCGTGCTTGGGATTTTCTTCCACGATCAGCACTTTCTTAGGATTCCTTGTCAGCGCATTTTCCAGCTGCTGGAAGATCTTCGGCATCTGTTCCAGTGCCAGTGGTTTGTTGATGAAGTCCACTGCTCCTTTCTGCAGACTTTCCTTCTTCGCTTCCAGGGATGAGATGATATGCACAGGAATAGGACGGGTAACCGGATTAGATTTCAGTGCTTCCATCACCTGCCATCCACTCTGTACGGGTAGTACGATATCCAGCAGGATAGCGGCCGGCCGGTAACGCTGCGCCATTTCAATACCATGGTCGCCACGTACAGCTACGATACCTTTATATCCCCGTTTACGGGTGAAGTCAAGCAGGATCCCTGCATACTTGGTATCATCCTCTACGATCAGGATAATTTTATCGTTTGGTTTGAGATTGTCACGATCGTCCGGAATCTCCGTTGGGATCTCTGTCGCGATATAATCGTCTTTCTTTTCTTTTGCCTTGACTGCTTCTTTGTAGACTTCCTCTGCCTGTTGCTGGGTAGCTGCTGGTGCAGGCGTTTCATTTACTTCCTGCGGACGAACAGGTATTGTCACAATAAACTCACTGCCATGGTCAGGCTCACTTTCCAGGCGGATCTCTCCACCGAGCAATTTCGTCAGCTCACGGCTGATGGATAATCCGAGTCCGGTACCACCGTACTTACGCCGGGTAGATCCATCGGCCTGCTTAAACGCTTCGAAGATGACCTGTTGCTTCTCCGCCGGAATACCGATACCAGTATCTTTTACGGTAAATCTCACCACAGAAGGGTCCTGCGCAACCGTACTTACCTG
Source organism: Chitinophaga agri (assembly GCF_010093065.1). Classification (NCBI taxonomy): domain Bacteria; kingdom Pseudomonadati; phylum Bacteroidota; class Chitinophagia; order Chitinophagales; family Chitinophagaceae; genus Chitinophaga; species Chitinophaga agri. The sequence continues at coordinate 2,198,415 of NZ_CP048113.1, forward strand.
TAAGGTGACCGATCCTTTAGCTGTAAACTTCAATGCATTTGATAACAGGTTCTTGAGGATCTGTTCCAGGCGCATTTTGTCTGTTTCTATGAGTGCGGGACCATCTGCCATTACCTGTACATTCAGTGCGAGGTTCTTTTCACGGGCAATCGGTGCAAACAGGGCTTCCATGTCTGCACAGATCTCATGCACGGGCACCGGTGCATATTCCAGGTCCATCTTACCCGCTTCTATCTTAGACAGATCGAGTATTTCATCGATCAGGTTAAGCAGTCCCTTTCCGGAGCTCTGGATCACCTGCGCTGATTCTATCTGATCATCAGTCAGGTTCTTTTCCATGTTCTCAGCCATGAGACGGCTTAATAACAGAATAGAGTTCAGTGGCGTACGTAGTTCATGCGACATATTCGCCAGGAACTCAGATTTGTATTTAGTGCTGATCTCCAGCTCCTCTGCTTTCTTCTGTATATCGAGGTTACGTTCTACGATAACCTGGTTACGGTCTTCCAGCAAACGGGAACGTTCTTCCAGTTCCTGGTTGGCCTGCTGCAGTTCTTCCTGCTGTACGCGCAGTTCTTCTTCGGATGCCTGCAGTTTCTGGGCCTGTGCTTCCAGTTCTGTATTAATGTTTTCCAGTTCTCCGTGCTGTACCTGTAATTCTTCTGATTGCGCCTGTGTCTCTTCCAGTAATTCCTGCACGCGGCGGCGGTTCTCAGAAGTATTGATGGCGAGGCCGATATTATGCGTGACGGACTCCAGGAAAGCCAGGTCATTCGCCGTATAAGTGATCAGTGCGGCCAGTTCTATCACACCTCTTACATATCCTTCATAGCGGATAGGTACAGTGACGATATTACGCGGACGGATCTCTCCGCTGGCATAACTGATAGTAATATTTTCAGGGGTAATGTCAGAGAGTAACAGGGTTTTGCCACTGGCGGCACATTGCCCTACCAGTCCTTCTCCGATTGGAATTTCAATCCGGTTGGCTGTTTTGCTCATGGCAAAGCTGCCGGTCAGGTATAGTCTTTCGTTAGGGCCCGTGAGGTACAAGGCAGCTACCTGGCTATGTGTATATTCCGCGAGGAACGCTACGATATCTGAAGCGAGGATCTCCACGTTCTTCTCTCCTACCATCGTGTTTGATAATCCTGCGATACCTGTCTGGTGCCATTCCTTATCGGCCAGCTGACTAAAGGAACTTTCCAGTGACTGGGCCATTTTATTCAGCGACACGGACAAACTGCCCAGTCCATCTTTTTCTTCGTCATTGACCCGGATACTATAGTCGCCGGCAGATATTTTTTCTGCAATCCCCCGTATGATATTGATACGGCGGGTGATATCCCTGTCTTTTTCTTCCAGTGCATCCTGCAGGCGGGAACGTTCTTCAAAGTCCCTTTTTACACGTACGTAGAAAACAGAAGTAATGAGCAGGGCTAATATAGCGGCAATGACAATGAGAACAGGTGTATAACCGGAAATGCGGTTGAGGTTCTGTGTACGGACAGCCAGGAGTTTCTTTTCCCGCTGTTCCATGGTATTGACCAATGTGCGGGCATCATTCATGATATACCTGCCACTCTGCAGCGTATCAAAGCTGATGGCCTTTCCCGTTTTACGGTTATTGATCGACTCTCTCAGCAGTGACTGACGGCGGATCACCAGTAGACGGAGCTGCTCCACACCGATCTGTTGTTCGGGATTATCTGCTGTCAGCTCTTTTAATGCATTGAGATTATTTTGTACGCTGTCATACGCACCTCTGTAAGGTTCGAGGAAGTTTTCATCTCCTGTCAGCAGGTAACCCCGCTGGCCGGTCTCAGCATCCTTCATATAGGACAGTGTGCTTTCGAGTCTGAGTATCACGGTATTGGTATGATCTACCAGGAAGGAACTCGACAGGAGATTGCGGATACTAAAAAAAGAGGCTACTGAACTCACGACGAGCAGTAACAATGATACACCAAATCCTATCAGCAGGTTTCTTTTAAAAGTAGCTTTCACTTTCATCCTTTATAGTTAAAAAAACGCTGTCACTGCACCGGGCGACAGCGCATAAAGGGTCCTGCCCCAAAAGGGACAGGACCTTCAAAAATTTAAATCACCGGGTTAGCGGCATATTCTTTCCACAGATCGTCAAGGGTGCTACCTGTGAGCGCCTTCCATATCTCATCTGTGTATTTTTTGCTACGCATTGCGGAATCCAGTTTCCCCACTATGTCCCTGTTCTTGTGTTTTACAAGCCAGGCGAAGAAGCGGGCAGTGATGCGGTAACTGTTCGTATAGTGCTGCTTTTCATTAAAGGGCGTCAATGACCAGTTTGCGCCGGCATTATCTACCCCCATGGTATAACGCACATAATCGGCGATGCCTTCGGTGATCCACCAGGGACCAGCATGTGCAGGATAAGCCTGTACGATGTGCATCGCTTCATGCGTTACGACATCAATATCACCAGGGTGGCTGCGGAACCAGGCAGGATTAAAAGTAACTACATCTCCGCTGGTAGCAGCTACGCCATCATAAGCGGGATCAATAATAAAAGCTACTTTTTTAGCTGTCTTCCTGTTGTAGCGGGCTGCCTGCTGTGGATATACCGTAAAGAAAGTCTCGATCAAACGCCTGCCCACCGCGGTATCAAAATCGGGCGACTTGTTTGTGTATTCGAGCGTATAGCCTTTACGGGTGATTGTTTCCGCCTGCTGCGCATGTGTCAGCATGGGTAATGAACACAGGGACAGGCATAACATCCCCATCGTTCTTTTCAGACCTTGCATTGAGTGAACCATTAATTACGTGGTGTGTGTTTAAAACAAAAATAAATCACCCACAAAGTAATCAATAATTGCCTTACAAGGTACCCTCCTCATCACCCGGTAAAAAATCTTCCTGTTGCAGTCCGGATTGCCGCACGCTTGACTCAACCGGTTTCACGTCCGGCAGCGTATGCTTCAGCGCCGGCCCCAGATTATACAATTTCCGTGCCTGTGGAACGAAACGGCTTTCGAGTGATGCCACGGCATCGTTATAGTGGTTAACAACGGTTTTCAGACTACCGCCGATGTTAGTGAAGTGTCTTAATAAGACATTCGTACGGTTGTACAGTTCAATACCTGCAGACCTGATATCCTCAATATTCTCGGCTACATGCAGCTGCTGCCATACGAAACCTACGGTACGCAGTAAGGTGATCAGCGTTGTAGGTGTGGCAAATACGACCTTATTACGTATACCGTCTTCAATCAGTGTTGGATCGGCCTGCAGGGCGGCACCGAATGAAGATTCGATCTGCATATAAAGGATTACATAATCTGGTGAGTGCTGCCACTGGCTCCAGTACGCCTTGGCACTCAGCTGTTTCAGGTGCTCACGTACAGCAGCAGCATGCTGATTGAGCAGTACCTTACGCTCTTCCTCATCTTCTGTTTCAAAGGCTCGCATATAAGCGCTCAGCGGCACTTTTGAGTCTACGACAATGGTCTTTTTTTCCGGCAGGCGAATGATCATATCAGGACGTAACACCCCTTCCTCTCCATTGACAGATACCTGTTCATTGAAATCGCAATGTTCCGTCATGCCTGCAAATTCCACTACCCTTCGCAGTGCAATTTCTCCGTAACGTCCTCTGATATGCGAGGTTTTCAGGGCGCTCACCAGGCTGTGAGTTTCCTTCTGTAATTTCTCTGTACTCTGCTGCACACCAAGTATGAACTGATTGATCTGTCCATACTGCTGCTGACGGCTGCTCTCCAGCTGACGCATATTTTCGTCAAAGCGGTTGAGTGTCTCCGACAGCGGTTTTACAAGTGCGTCAATGGCCTGCTGACGTTTCTCCAGTTCACCTTTTGCATCGACTACCTGTGTTTCAAGAACAGACTTGGCGAGGGCCACAAAAGAGGCATTATTATGCTTCAGCGCTTCAGAAGAAATAGCATTAAATGCTTCCTTCAGTTGCTCGTTGGAACGGTCGATAAACTCCTGCTGTTCACGCAGCCGGTTTTCCGCTTCCCTGAAACGGGCTTCTCCGTTACTTTCTATGCGGATCGTTTCTTCCTGCATGATCTGCAAACGGGCATTCAGCTGATCGATCTCTGATTGTTTATCCTGTATTTCCTTCCGGAGTATACCTGTTGACTGATTGAGGGCAGACAACTGTGTTTCCAGAACGGCATTGCTGGTCTTTAACTGATGACTCCTGGAGACAACCCTGATAACCGCTCCCAGGGCGGCACAGGAGATCAGGGCGAAAATTGCTATGATAAGATGATCCATATTCGGCCAAAATTAGGAATTAAGAATTAGGAATTGGGAATTGCGGTGCGTCTATTATTAACAATGTCATTATGGAGAGATAATAATTATAGTGACATGAAGGGAAGCGTCCGCCAGGCAGTAAAAGATACTTTTCTGCTATTCGTCGATAATAACACGGGTTCTGTCCTATTACTGGCACCCTGCTTTAAACCCCTGGCACTAAACGACATCTAACCTCGGGTAAAACTTTTGGGACATATTAATTATGATCTAGCATGAATTACGTATGTTTGCCCGCGAATTTTTTAGCCTGAATTGCGGACAAGCTACGTAATTCATTTTTGATCATCTGTAATCGTCAAATAGTATCTATGAAAAAAGGATTATTACTGGCAGGAATCCTAGCAGTAATTACAGGAACTGCAGCCAATGCACAACGTGTAAATTACGGGTTGAAGGCGACTTTATTAGTCTCTAACATCAAGGGAGAGGGCATTAATCCTGGCTCCAAACCAGGATTTCAGGGCGGCGCCTTCTTTGAATTTAACCTGACTAAGGACAAGAAGTGGGGTATCCAGCCGGAATTGCTTTTTACACAGACCTCCGCTAAAAAAGGAAATGACTTTGCACAGAAGTACGTGACCTATCATAACACGCAAGGCAGAGAAAAAGTTAAGATCAGTGCTGTTACTGTTCCCATCCTGGTACGTTACACACCAATCCCTGCGCTGACCTTCAACCTTGGTGCTCAATACAGCAACCTGTTCTTCATTGATGAGAACCTGATAAAAGGTAACCTCGATGCTTTCAAAAAGAATGACATCGGTATCGTTGGTGGTGCACAGGTTAATGTGGCAAACGTTCGTTTCATTGCCCGTTATGTAAAGGGGGTAGCAAATATCAATAATATTCCTGCGCCTCAGTATAACTGGAAGACCAACCAGTTCACACTGGGTATCGGTATAGCTTTCAAATAACTACGCCCGCATACGCGGCCCTTATACAGAGAGGGTGTATCAAAACTACTTTTGATACACCCTCTTTTTTATGCGCAAAAATGTCCCTCCTGATCTTTTTACTTCGCCGTCACCTACAGGTCACTTAAAGGTCACCTCAAGGTCACTTCAATATCCGGGGGATATTGAAGTGACCTTGAGGTGACCTTTAAGTGACCTTTTAGTGCCCTTTTTGTATAAAAAACAGGACATATAAAAGGGCCGGGTGTATCAACATTTATTGATACACCCGGCCCTGTATGGTGATATGGTTGTTTGTCAGATGTAAAACCGTCTATAACTTATAAAAACGCCAGTTCGTTTTAAAGTCCTTTCCTATCGGCTGATCCGTCAGTATCGCCCGCAGCATTTCCACTGGCAGCGCGTTTTCCTTCATCACGGCATCGTGGTACTGCTGATAGGTCATTTTACCACTGTCAACCAGCTCTTTCTTAAGCGCCATGAACTGCAAACCGCCAATCATATAGGCAACCTGGTATAAAGGGCTGTAATCGCCTTTAAATGACCGGCGTACTTCACCGGCAGCGTTCGCCCGCTCGTGCCCTACCCTGTCTACCAGGAAATCTATACATTGCTGCGGTGTCCATTTACCCAGGTGGTAGTTGAGCGAGAACAGGATACGTGCGCAGCGATGCATCCGCCAGAACAGCATACCGATACGGTCCTCCGGAGAGCGGGGGAACTTCAGGTCCCACAACAGCATTTCCCAGTATAATGACCATCCTTCCACCCAGAAAGGTGTCTCGAAATTACGATACGTCTTATAGCGGTTGTTCATGAACTGTTCCAGTGCATGCCCCGCAAATAGTTCGTGGTGTACCGTGGCACGGGAGAAATGCGGATTATTGCCCCGCATGCTCATCAGCTTATCGGCTTCGTCCATGTCATTGGTCGGATAAGAGATACTGAGCACTTCGCCGCCTGTAAAGAAGGGGTTCACCAGCTGTCTTTCCGGCGTCATCATGATCATACGCCAGGTCTCCTCTGCCACCGGCGGGATGGTAATAAGCTGCTTTTCCTTCAGGAAGGCCATAGACTCATCATATATTTTCATGATAGCGTCTGGCTGTTCTCCAGCTGGAACATACGTGTTCTTCACCTTTTCCATGGCCTTGTGCCAATCCTTTCCGAAGCCCATTTCCTGGCTTGCCTTCAGCATTTCCGCATCGCAGAAGGCAAATTCCTTATTAGCAATATCGATGAGTTCTTCCGGAGAATAGGGGATCAGCTCATTCTGCAGCTGTCGCACCAGCTCCTCTCTTCCAATAGGATAACCGACAATACCGCTGCCATCATCCTTACCACCCGGCAGGGTCTTTATCTGTTGCTGCCAGCTATCTCCATAGGCTTTAAGTACACTATCCAGTTGTTTATAGGGAGCGGGCACCCACCAGGTGAACATGGGATCATAGTCATCATAGAAGTTGTATATACTGTGAATAGCATCCTGCAATCCTTTGGTGACGGCGGCTCCGCTGCGTAACAGGTTGATGTTAATCCCTTTTGCACTGCCCAGCTGTTTAGCTTTCGCCTGCAACGCTACCGACATGTCCCGCAGGGTACCTGCCAGCGCCTGGGCATCCTGTTTTGTGCCACGCCTTCTGAGCTTTTCGGCTGCATATATTTTATCGGCCAGCGGAAACCAGTCTGCCACCTGCCTATACTCACTCCCTTCTACTTCCAGCAGGCGCAGTTCCTCCTGCAGCTTCATTTTAAACAGCACATATTCCACACGTTCCCCGACCGTCAGTTTATCAAAGGAAATACCGTTCAGCTGCAGCAGGTAGTCCGTGTTAAAGGTTTTCAGCCGTTCCGTTCTCTCCGGTGAATACGCTATCCGGTAGAAACGCAGGAGGCTCCCCTTATCAGCATCATAGTGCTGCTGTAGCGTCATCATGTCTTTTTCCTGCGCGAAGGTACGGCCGGCAATGAGACATCCGGCTGTTAACAGGCAGTAAATAAATTTCATCATTAATACTTTTAACTGAATCGTTCAACTTTAAACGGAGCGATGTCCATAGATACGGGTGCTTTGGTCACCAGTTCCCCAACCAGCTTACCGGTCGCGGCACCCAGACTGATACCCAGCATCGAATGCCCTGTAGCGACTGTTACATTCGGATAGCGTTCCAGGTTACCGATGTGCGGCAGGCCATCAGCGCTGCAGGGACGGTAACCGAACCATACCTGATCTGCCGGAGGCAAAGGAATATCATATGCCGGGAAATAACGTTTAACGGATTCCAGGATGCCTTCCACCCTTTGCATACGCGGAGGTGCGTTCAGTCCGGTGATCTCCATGGTACCACCAAAGCGTATCTTATTCCCGTTCATGGGAGAAATAGCTACCCTGGCCTCACTGAGGATAACGGAGTGCCTTACTTTATATGGCGCATCCTCTAACGTCACTGAGTAGCCGCGACCACCTACCATCGGGATCTTCAGTTGCAGTTCCTTTGCAAGATCCCGGCTCCACACGCCGGCAGCCACCACAATATGATCTGCAGCATACACATTCGTAGCAGTTCTTACGCCTTTGACCCTATTACCTTCATTGATAAATCCGGTCACTTCCTCCTTTCCCCTGAACTGTACGCCCCGGCTGCGCAGATAGGTCATCAGACTGTGCATCAGCTGATTGGGATAGAGCTGTGCATCACCGGGAAAATAAACCGCCCCAAGTGCATTGATAGCCGTATCAGGCTCCATCTGCTGCAGGGTGGCCCTGTCTATAAGACGGGCGTCTATGCCAAGCGCATGTGCGTCTTTTATGGTGTGTTCCGCGTGATGCGCGTTTTCTTCTGAGTTAAAGAGTTCCAGCATTCCCTGCGGATCGTAGGAGAAATCCAGTCCGGGAATATGTGTCCATTCCTCATACAGGCGTTTGCTCAGCAGGGCAATATCTCTCAATGGTACAGCAGCGCGTTCCACATGTTCCTTTGTGGCACTCTTCATAAACTGCCATCCCCAGCTGATCATGCTGCGACTGAGACTGGGTTTGATGTAAAAAGGACTTTTAGCGTTGAGCATCCATTTGAGTCCCTGTCTGACGATACCCGGCGTAGCCAGTGGCACGAAATGACTGGGGCAGATGTACCCTGCGTTACCATAGGAGCATCCCTGCTGCATATCCGTTCTGTCGATCACGGTGACCGTATATCCTGCCTGTTGCAGATAAAAGGCACTGCTCAGGCCTATAATTCCTCCGCCGATAATGAGTACTTCCATATTGCTGTTTAAATCACCTGTAATCCATATGCATATGGATCATCCTCAGGATCTATTGTGATCGTGTTGTATCCGTATATTCTGGCCCAGCCTTCGATACCAGGGCGTATAGCAGGCACACCTGCCACTGTGGTTTCTTCTTCGATGGTGCCGATAAAACGGGAGCCAATGATGCTTTCATGAATGAAGTGGTCACCTTTTTTCAGTTTTCCCCTGGCGTACCACTGTGCCATGCGGGCGGAGGTGCCGGTACCGCAGGGAGAGCGGTCAATGGCCTTGTCTCCGTAGAAGACAGCGTTGCGGGCTGTGGAGGTCTGATCCATGACCGCGCCGGTCCACAGTACGTGAGAACAGCCGTTTATATGAGGATTGTCCGGGTGTATGAAGGTGTGCTTTTCATTGATGCGTTTACGCAGTTCCCTGGCCCAGCCGATCAGCTGAGAAGCTGTGTAGTGTTCCAATCCGGGGAAGTTCTCCTGTACGTCCACGATGGCGTAATAGTTCCCTCCATAGGAAACATCCACAGTTAGCGGACCAAGATCCGGGCATTCCACGACGATATCTGTAGCGGCGAGGTAGGAAGCTACATTGGTGAGCTTGACGCTTTTTACTTTTTTACCCTCCTGCCTGTATTCGATGAGGACTAATCCTGCGGGCGCTTCCATTCGCACAATACCTGGCGTTTTCGGCTGTATCAGTCCTTCTTCCAGCGCAATGGTGATCGTACCAATCGTACCATGTCCGCACATAGGGAGGCAGCCACTGGTCTCGATAAAAAGAACACCTACGTCGTTAGCAGGATCATGTGGCGGGTAAAGGATGCTGCCACTCATCATATCATGACCACGCGGTTCGAACATCAGCCCTGTTCTTATCCAGTCATATTCCTCCAGAAAATGGTTCCGCTTCTCGCTCATATTATTTCCGTGGAGTACTGGTCCTCCACCGGCTACCAACCTGACGGGATTGCCACAGGTATGTGCGTCTATGCAAAAAAATGTTTTCTTCACGTGTTCCTTGATTCTGTTTAACGATTTGGTTGATCACCCTTTGTTCAAAAATACCCGATGGGGATGAATGGCATATTACAGGTTTTCACCAATGGTGTGCAGAAATTAACATAAATCGGCGAGAAGAGCAGGGAATTCCTAATTCCTAATTCCCAATTCCTAGTTATATTGCATCTATAGTTCCATGTCATATGAATGAGAATGCTGCCCCAAACAGTGAGAAAGAAAGATTGAGAGCACTCCAGGAATACGGGCTGCTTCAACTGATGCCACAACCGGCGTTGGACCAGTTCACCGAACTGGCGCCACTTGTCTGTGAGTTTCCCTTTGCCGCTATCTGTATTGCCGGCATTGACGCGCAGCTGATCATCTCTGCCACCCCGGTACCTGGTGTGCGTGAAACCGCTATCGGCTGGGGATTCATGCAGCAGATCTTCCACAAACAACAATTCACCGAAGTCACGGATACGCTAAACGATCCGCTCACCCGTGATAATAAAGCGGTACTTGAATTTCCACATATCCGGGCGTTTGCAGGCTTTCCGCTTACAGACAATAAGGGACAGATGCTGGGTGCTTTCTATGTGATGCATACCACGCCGGCTGCGCTGACAGGCGCACAGCGGCAGGCATTGTCTATTATCGCGGAGAAGATCACTGAAACCATACAGGCGAACAGGCGGAAGACGGAAGAACAATATTTCACCAAACTCTTCGACCTCTCAGAGGGACTTATCTGTGTAGCAGACTTCTATGGCCGGCTGCGCCAGTTCAATCATGCATTCACTACCCTGCTGGGCTGGACGGATGCCGACCTGCAAAGCATGTCTGTGCTGGACCTCGTTCATCCGGAGGATGCAACCGGTACAGCTAAAGAACTGGAACACATGAGCGCGGGCGAATCCACCGTGTTCTTCCATCACCGGGTAAGGACAAAAGCAGGCGGATACAGGTATATTCAATGGGTAGCTACGCCAGAGCCGTTAACAGGCAACATCTTTGCCATGGGCAGGGATATTACGAATGAAAAGATCAAAGAGCAGGAGCTGATAGAAAGTGAGACAAACGCGCGTACGTTCTTTGAGAATTCACTGGGTATGATGTGCAGGCACGACCTTAGCGGCAAGATCACCTACGTCAACAAAGCCAGTGCCGACAGCGTGGGCTACAGCATTGAAGAGCTGACACGTATGACCCTTTATGACCTGGTACCCGGCCAATACCATCATGCGCTGGGTGAATACCTGATACAGATCAGAAAACAGGGGAAAGTGACGGGGCTGATGCATACACAGCACAAGAAAGGACACATCCGTATCTGGTTGTTCAACAATGTGCTGATCAATGACGGAAAAGGCAACGCCTATGTGATCGGGAACGCTGCAGATATTACAGAACGGCACGAACTGGAAACTGATCTGAAACGCACCAAAGAATTGCTGGAAAGCACAAACCGCGTCGCCCGCATCGGAGGATGGGAATTTGAGCTGGATAAAAAGGAGCTGCAGTGGTCGAATGTGACCCGTGAAATTCATGAAGTACCGCTTAATTACCAGCTGACGCCTGAGAATGCATGGGTCTTCTATCAGGGAGAAAATAAGATCATACTGGATACTGTAGTATCGGAGGCAATTGCCAATGGTACTCCCTGGCAGACAGAACTGCAGATAAGGACCTATACCGGCAGAATGTTATGGGTGCGCACGATTGGTCAGGCGGAATTTGAAAACGGCGTCTGCAAAAGATTATATGGCACGTTCCAGGATATTGATGAAAAGAAAAAGGCAAGCATTGCGATCCAGCAATCCAGGCAGATGCTGGAAAATGTGCTGCAATCAGCTTCAGAAGTTAGTATTATTGCCACAGATCACGAGGGCATTATCACCCTGTTCAACAAAGGCGCGGAGCGACTGTTAAACTACCATGCAGACGAGCTGACCGGGAAACAGTCCTGGGAGATACTGCATGCCGAGGAAGAGATCGCCAACCGTAGTATTGAACTGTCTAAACAATATGGCAGGGCTATTCAGGGCTTCCGCGTGTTTGCGCACGTTCCTGACCTGGAGGGCTCAGAACGTCGCGAATGGACTTACATCCGGAAAGATGGCTCTGCGATCATTGTCTCCATGGTGGTCACTCCTATCCGGGATAATGCCGTCATCACTGGTTACCTGGGAATAGCGGTAGATATCACCGAAAGAAAAAAGGCAGAACGCGACCTCAAAGAAGCAAAGTTACAGGCAGAACACGCCAGCAAGGCGAAGTCGGAGTTCCTTGCCAATATGAGCCATGAGATACGCACGCCTTTGAATGGCGTGATCGGATTCACGGACCTGGTGATGAAAACCGTGCTGACCGATACACAACAGCAATATATAGCCATCGTTAATCAGTCCGCCAACTCCCTGTTAAGCATCATCAACGACATCCTCGATTTCTCCAAAATAGAAGCCGGCAAAATAGAACTGGACATCGGCAAAAGTGATATCTATGAGTTCAGCAGCCAGGCAAGCGACATCCTCAGTTTTCAGGCACAGCAGAAAGGACTTGAAATGCTGCTGAACGTATCTACTGATCTGCCAAGATTTATGTGGGCGGATATGGTGCGGCTCAAACAGATCTTATTAAATCTGTTGGGGAATGCAGTCAAATTCACCGAAAAAGGAGAGATTGAATTAAAGATAAAGCCAATCGCCTACCCTTCCAGCGACCGTACTACCATCCGGTTTGAGGTGCGTGATACGGGTATCGGCATACGGAAACACAAGCAGGAGAAGATATTCGAAGCCTTCCTGCAGGAAGACATCTCCACGACCAAACGTTATGGTGGTACCGGTCTCGGACTCAGTATCTCCAATAAACTCCTGGCACTGATGGGTAGTCATCTACAGCTGGAAAGTGCACCGGGAAAAGGCAGTACCTTCTTCTTTGACCTGACGCTCAAAACGGAGGACGGAGAACCTATTTCCTGGGAAAAGATTGACCTGGTACAGCATGTACTCATTGTGGATGATAATGAAAACAACCGCATCATTCTGCGCAAAATGCTTCAGCTGCGGAACATTACTTTTGATGAAGCCGCGAATGGTATAGAGGCCTTACAGTTCCTGATGACGAAACAACAATATGACGTTATTCTCATGGATTACCATATGCCCGTGATGGATGGTATTGAGACCATCCGCAAGATCAGAGAGAACTTCGGAGACCTGGAAAAAGAACCGGCCATCATCCTGCTGCATAGTTCTGCGGATGATGAAAAGCTGATCAGGGCCAGTGAGGAACTGCATGTGAATCAACGGCTGTTAAAACCGATCAAAATGCAGGAAATGTTCCATGCATTGTCACATCTGTACATAAAAGGAGATACTGAAAACAGCTACCAGGTGGATATTGAAACAAAGAAAATAAAAGGGAATATCAGGATATTGATTGCAGAAGATAATCCGATCAATATGCTGCTTGCCAGTACGATCATCCGGAAGATCGCTCCGGCAGCACATATCATTGAAGTCAAGAACGGAAAGGAAGCTGTGGAGAGCTGTGAGCAGCAGATGCCCGATATGATCTTTATGGACATACAGATGCCGATTGTCAATGGGTATGAGGCGACAGGGCGGATCAGGGAAATCAGTACGCGGGTGCATGTGCCCATCATCGCGTTGACGGCGGGCAATGTGAAGGGGGAACGGGAGAAGTGTATAGCGGCAGGGATGGATGATTTTGTCACAAAGCCGTTTGTGGAGAGTAACCTGGTGGTGGTGTTTGAAAAGTGGCTGACGCGGAAAGTGACGGGGAAATAGCATCCAGTAGTTTCTGAAACCTCACATCACAATGTGAACCCACCACATGCTGTCCGATCACCTGTCCAGCACCGTCGAGTTCCAGCACCAGGTTGTCGTAATATGTATTACGCATGAAAGAGAATACCATCATTCTGATCACGATAAAATTACGGTCATTATAGATAAATGCACCCAGATGTTCAGGTACAAGGACAGGACTGTTATCAATAGCGGATGTCAGTTGTATGACCTTTCCATTGATGTTTAGTACCAGCCTGCTACCTGCAGTAATGACTGGTATTGCAGAGAGATCCCTGGGCGTACTAATAGCGTCAAGTTGCTCCACCTCGGACCGCATATACAAGTTACACAGAACGCCATTAATGGAATCCTCAATATACACCATCCTGATACTGTCATTCACGATATAGGTAGCAGGTCTGAGTGCTTTTTCCCTGTAAGATTTATCAGTGGTTCCCACATTGCAGGTGTCTGTGTTGGAAGCATCATTTGACATATCCTCGTCAGCCGGAGCATCAGTAAACGCCGGTTCAGTAATCGTGTCAGTAAGATGAATCGTATCTGTGACAATCTTATAGTTACCTGACGGGTTATTACAGGATATCAGCGTGCAGGTGCCTAATAAAACTAAAAAAAAGGAGGGTCTCATGCCAATTCTAATTAACATTGGTTTCATTCATCAATCATCCCACATACTTCCATTCCGCGTGTGCTGCTGCGAAGCCGTAAAATAACCAGTAGATGATACAACCGGCTATCAGTGTGATGAATCCAGCTATCATAAAGCTCCAGAACCAACGGGTTTTCCCCTTCAGAAACAGCAGACTGGCTGTGAGATAAAGCACACCACACACAATCACCGCCTGACCGAAGAAATCCCAGTATACAGGTTCAGGATCAAGAAAGGTACTGGCACAGGTAAGTCCTGCAAATGCAGCGAAAGCGGTGAGAAGCGCTATTCGTAAAGATATGCTGATGCGTGGTGTAAATAATAATTTCATAGATGATAATAGTCTCCAACTTCCAGTGTTTGTAGTTTTACTGCCCCTGACTTTGTATTTATCAATATTAATTGTCCCCTATTTGCCTCTTTCGTCTGGGTCGATTGAGCATGAATACGTCCCGCCATGAATAATACAGGCAACAACAATATCATAAAAAGCTGACTCCTGTTTAACATAGGCGTAACAGATTAGGATGCACTATCCGGCATAATGTAAGCCGGTAGCAATAATCGACTCAATATACAACTTAAAACGGAGAAGAGACAAACGTATAAAAAAGGCACTCCAATGAATAGGGAGTGCCCTTTTTTATAAAACAATTTACTTATCTGCTGATAACAACCTTTCTGGTAAACACCGTCTTTCCACTGATCTTCAATATATACACACCAGGCTCCAGTTTCTCCGCATCCGCATTTAACGTAAAATTCGGCGAAGCCTTTATTCGCTTATTCAGCACCACGGTACCGGCACTATTGTACAGTGTGATCAGTACATCCTCATCAGGAGAGAAATTGCGCAGACTGACATTGATCTGCTCACATGCCGGATTAGGATATACCACCACCTCTTTCTGTGCACGCACAGGTATGTGTGCTGCCGCAGCGGTACAGGCCACGCTACCAGAGAAAGCCATTTGTGTATCGGTAAACTGGGTATAACCGGCATTCACATCGACATTGGAAGTATGAGAAGCCGTGAGTCCATCACAGTTATTACGGCCATTATTTGTATGTGGCACCTGGAGATATACGCCTGCTGTACTACAGCTGGGGATTTCTGCATCCCCTCCTACTGTCACCCCCGATCCGAAAGCAGCACCCCATTCCATCGCATTCCCCTTTATAATAGCGGTGCCTGATATGGTACAGTTATTCAGGATAGCGTTCTCACTTACGTTGGCACTTCCAGAAACGGTGCCGTTCCATACATTGGCATTACCGGTTATCACCGCATTGTTCTGTACCGTTGCATTCTCCACCCAGGCAGTACCGTCTATTCTGGCATTACCAGATACATTAGCGTTACCTAATACGATCGCTCTGGGTCCTACATAAGCCGTCGCTGCTACAGTAGCTGTATTCGCCACCCATCCACCTCCATTGGTATGTACATGACCATTTGTTTTATAGGCAGCCCGGAAGTTAGTCTGATAGCCTTCCGGAACAGCATTCGCGATCCTTAATTCGTAGGGATATCTTTTTATCTTAGGAAAACCAGGCTCCCATACATAGGAAGTATGCGTGGTGGGTGCTCCCATGACTACCAGATATAGTCCTGTCTCATTACTGTTCATCTGAAAACTGATCTGACCATCATTCGCGTTACTCAATGCCCCGTAACGGGATACCGTACCATCGGCATTGGTCGCAACAAAGCCATATCTCCAGCCGGCGGTACTATTCACTTCCGTATGTCCTTTGAACTTAACCGTTACATTACGGGAGCTACAGGTGGTATATAAAGGAATGATGTTATAGCCATAGTCCTGCGGGGCGAAGGCATCAGGTACCACATAGCGGTTAGTAGTAGCGCTGATCTGTGTGAGCATGGTATACAGGCGCCATATATAATGCGGCTCTGACGTTTTCAGGGCTTCCCTGGCACTTCTCATGATGTTACCGAAGTTATTGCTGGTATAATCGTATGTCACTTCCCGTTTGGCATAGTTATACAGGAAATCGTTCAGCTGCGACTGATTCCAGCCTTTGAGCCGGCGGTACGTGATCAACGGATGTTCATTCGCAAGCGACTCTTTCCATAGTCTGTTCACCATTGTAATACCGTCTGTATCCTGAATAGTATACAGCCATTTGAATGTACCATAGTGATGGCGGGTAGAGCTCAGGTGAAAGCTCTGCGTACCCATCCAGCGGGGCAGGTCATCACCGGCAAAACGTGGGTACATCTGCGTACGCATGTAATTGGCATGCGCTTCCCAGAAGAAGCCGGCCGGCTCCCAGCCTACATAACCGCCGCCTACTGTATTCTCCTGGATAGAGATCATCCCCTGCAGTGCATGTGTGAGCTCATGACTGATCACGGCGCCATCGCGGGTGGCATTGGGATGTACCCACATGGCGCCGATGGTATTACCATAGGAACCACCAAATGCCCAGCCGGAAGGACCACCGGAACCCCAGGTATCATTCATTACGATGATGATCTTGTACTTACCCAGGTTAGTGGTCGGCGCATCAGAACAGAAACCCAGCTGCGTGACAAATTTAGTGTAGATCTTTTCCAGGGTATCACAAACGGACTGCGGATTGAACCGCAGGTTCACATCGGAATAGGTAGCTGGATTCGTACCCACGACATTGCCCCAGAATACAACAAAATTGGTTGATTGATATGACTTGCTGTAAGACCAGGTATTCAACGGGGCGGAAGAAAATTCCGATGGAATGAAGACAGTTTTTTGCGCGAAAGTGCTGCCCGTCAGTAACAGGCATAGCAATAACAGTACATGTGTTTTCATGAATGTGTTTTTTAATGACGACAGTTAACAATTGACCAGTGGAATCGGGCTACAGGGGACTAAGGGTTTTTCTACAGGTGTATATGACGAAAGTAAAATTAACGGAAATGGATATGGCCGTCATGACAGATATTAACGTATATGGACAGGATTTTAACAGAAACAGCCGGCGTAAATATGCCGGCTGTTTCTGTTATATACTATCAATGACTATCAGAACTTATAAGACACCGTACCGGTAAACGCTGTCGGCGGTATCGGATTGATGCTGTAATTTTCGTGCACGTAATAATTATACGTATTAGTGATGTTAGATACTTTCGCCATTACACCAAAACGTTTGAAAGAATAACCCGCACTCACGTCCAGGGTAGAGAATCCCGGCACAGAGATCAGGCGGTTATACTTCTGGGTCTGATTAATGGTATTATTCCATCCGGCGAAACGTTGTCCGATATAGTAATACCCTACGCCCAACTTCAGCCCCTTCAATTTAGACTGCTGTAAAGTATAAAACACACTTGCATTACCGGTATGATTCGGATTGCCTACCAGGCGTTCTCCTTCTACCGCACCACCTGTTACACCACTGGTGCTTTCGATCGTGATATTATTGTAGCTATATCCCGCAATTACATCCAATCCTGGTAATGGATGACCAGCGATATCTACTTCCACACCACGGCTGAGGGTCTTACCGATCAGCGCTTTCAGGTTGGCGTTGTTATTAGGCGTAACGCCGTCCTTCTGGAAAGGCGAGGTCTGCGCATAGTTATTATTTCTGATCTGATAAGCAGTAACGTTCACAGAAAGTTTACCTCCCAGGAAATCGTTCTTGATACCTGCTTCATACTGGTCGATCACAGATGGCTTCAGCGCATTACTGTCAATGTCTAAACCGTTGTTAGGTGTAAAGGAGTTAGCATAACTTATAAATAGCGCTGTACTTTCAATTGGTTTGTATACCAGTCCTAAACGCGGAGAGAACGCATGGTCATATTTTGCCTTCGTCTGCGAGGTGGTATTGGTTTTCATATCGAGTGTGGTAGGCGCTTCATTCTGCAGATAAGAGAATCTTACACCCGCCAGGAAATTCAGTTTGCTGTTGATCCTGATCAGGTCCTGTACATAGACACCGAAACGGTTGATAGGTGTGGTCACACTTTTGATCCTGGATGCATCGGGTACATCCGTACGAGCGGTGTACAGCTCAGGATGGAGGATATTAATGGTATCGTAAATAGTCGGCTGATTGTAAGAGAACGCTTTTGTATAATAACGATCACCGTCTACACCTGCGAGTACATTATGTTCCAGTCCACCGGTCCTGAACTTACCGGTCAGGTCAACCTGTGCCAGGTAGTAGTTTTCTGAGTTGAAGGCCCTGTTCAGCGGACGCGCCCATTTGCCATTGGCGTCTGCCTGTATCCTTTCCACTGCATAATAATCCCTGCTATAGCGCTGGTAGGTAAGGGTACCATTCAGCGACCAGTTGTCATTCAGCTGATGTTTAATAGCTGCACCGGCAGACGATTGCTGTGTATGTGCATACTGCCATGGTGTACCGAAAAAGCTGTTCCGTGGCACATCTGCTATCCTGGTATTATCCAGGGAGCCGATACCGAAATCAGGCGTAAAGTCATGTTTCAGATAGTCACCCTGTACAAGCAGCGTTGTACGTTCATTCAGTTTGAACAGCAGCGATGGGTTGACATAATAACGTTTGGAGTGTACCTTATCACGATAGCTGTCGGTGGTTTCAAATGTACCGTTTATACGATAGGCGACCTTGGATGACAGAGGGCCATATACATCAAATGCAGGCTTCAGCAGACCGAAACTACCGGCACGTACATTCACCTCACCACCAAAACTGAATGACGGTTGTTTGGTCACCATGTTCAGTACTGCGCCCGGAGAAACATTCCCATAGAGGATGGCAGCACTGCCTTTCAGTACTTCTACTTTTTCCAGGGAGCTCATTTCAGGCATCACACCGGAGTTCACACGGGCGCCGTTCTTAAACATATTGCTGCTGGAAAAACTATATCCTCTTGCATTAAACGCCTCCTGTGTACCGGCACGGGTGGAGGCCATATATACACCATTTACATTCTTCACGACATCACTCAGGCGCTGCACCTGCTGCTCTTCAAGCACCTCATGTCCGATCACCGCAACCCCTTGTGGCAGGTCGATCGCTGCTACAGGTAGTTTACCAATGCTTACAGGACGTTTATTGATGGTGCGCGTCCTGTTACCTTCCACGACGATCTCATTCAGCTGGGCGGAAGTTGCTTCCAGTGACAACGATACATCTGCTGTCTGATCGGCGACGACAGTAACCGGTGTATGCAGGGTTTTAGTACCTGTGCAGGAGATGATCAGGACATACTGGCCCGGTTTAATATTTCTCAATACGAACACACCTTCTTCCGTGGTGACGGCACCCTTCCTGGTGTCTTTCAAGCCAACTGTTACAAATGCAGCAGGCTGTCCGTCTGCAGAACTGATCTTCCCTTTAATATGGCCGCTTTGTGCAAATGCGGCAATATTGATGAAAGCCAAAGTAAGAATTAGGTATATCTGTTTCACGCTGTGGTAAAATTTCCTGCAAAGAAAGACTACATACACTACTTAAGCAGGTCGGATCAGGAAAAAAAAACAACTATCAGCGGAGATAGTGAAGCATATAAAAAACAGGCAACATGGCATTCATACTTCCTACAGAATCATTTACCACAGCGGACTTTACCAGCTCAGAAGGATAGTTGCCCCATGACGCACCGGGAACTTTTTCTGTGACAGGTACCTGTACCTCCTCAAAATTCAGAATTGATTTAGAATTGAGGAATAATATTGTGGCATGAAAATACTGATCATTGATGGCGATGTGTCTTTGTCGCAGGTAATGATCTCCTGTTTATCAGCCGAAAATTATATATGTGAGTATGCAAATACCTACAGAAGGGCTCAGGCTAAGATCACGATGTATGAATATGACTGTATTTTACTGGACCTGGACTTGCCCGATGGCGATGGATGCAAACTGCTGGAGGAAATCAAGAATAGAGACAAGCACGAGGGAGTGATCATCATTTCCGCACGGCAATCATATGAGGATAAGATCAGTGCGCTCAAACGTGGCGCAGACGACTATCTGACCAAACCATTTTACATACCTGAGTTATCAGCCAGGATATTCGCTGTTATCAGAAGAAGAAAGTATAACAATTCCAATGTTATCAGGCAGGACGCACTGAGCATTGACCTCCTGGCAAAGATGGTATATGTGAATGAAACACCTGTACCCCTTACCAGAAAAGAGTTTGACCTGCTGCTGTATTTTATTGGCAATAAAAACCGGGTATTGTCCAAGCAGGAACTGGCCGAACAACTTTCCGGAGACATTGCTGGTATGCGGGATGATCATAATGTCATTTACGCGCATATCAAAAACCTGAAGAAGAAGCTCCAGAAAGAAGGTGCAGGCAATCACCTGAAAACAGTGTATGCCACCGGGTATAAATGGGAAAACAGCGAAGCTGATCAACATATTTAAATATAAATCATATAACCATTTCACACATCTAATTACTTTATAAATAGGCTCAACCAGATATTTCTTTGCATTTTTGTCCTAACTGCTCTGATTTTTCACCTCAAAACATTAAATTGAGGGTAATACCCTTATACTTACTAACCCGTTAAATCCACTGGTATGAGCCTGCCACCTTTACTTGAACATTACGAGAACGGCGCCGGTATATGGGATGAGATGTGTGACCGGCAACAAATAAGAGAGCAATACCATCGGATCATGGCCACCCTGAAACAATTCTCCGTCAGTGACCTGCACAGGAAAGACAGGCTGGCGGGAGAACTGTTTATGAACCAGGGCATCACTTTTACGGTATATAGTGAAGATGCCGGCATCGAACGTATTTTCCCTTTTGACATCATTCCCCGCATTATTACCGGACTGGAATGGGCGCATATCGAAGCCGGTATCAAACAACGGCTGAAGGCCCTTAACCTGTTCCTCAAAGACATCTACAATGAACAGCTGATCCTGAAAGATAAGATAGTGCCGGCCTCCCTGATCGCCACCTGTCCCCATTACACCCGGGAAGTCTTTGGTATTAGAGTGCCCCATGATATCTATGTCCATATCTCTGGTATCGACCTTATCCGGGGAGAAGACGGACACTTTTATGTACTGGAAGATAATCTCCGTACGCCCTCCGGTGTCAGCTACATGCTGGAGAACCGGGAAGTGACCAAACGGATCTTTCCCGAACTACTGGCCGAAAGCCATGTCAGACGGGTAAGTAACTATCCGCTGCTCCTGCATGAGATCTTACAGCAAATGGGGCCCGGGCAACTGTCTGACCCGCGGGTAGTGCTCCTGACACCCGGTATCTACAATTCTGCCTATTACGAACATACCTTCCTGGCACGCCAGATGGGGATCACACTCGTTGAAGGCAGAGACCTGCTGGTCAACAATCATAAGGTTTACATGAAGACCACAGACGGGCTGGAACAGGTACATGTCATTTACCGCCGGATCGACGATGAGTTCCTGGACCCGCTCATGTTCCGTCCAGACAGTGCACTCGGTATTCCCGGACTAATGAGCGCTTACCGTCTGGGGAATGTTGCGATTGTCAATGCCATTGGCAATGGCGTAGCAGATGATAAAGCGGTCTACGCCTATGTACCGGCTATGATCCGGTACTACCTCAATGAAGAGCCGATACTACCCAATGTACCTACCTACGAAATGAGTAATGCGGATGCGAGGCATTACGTATTTGAAAACTATACCAACATGGTCATTAAACGTACGAACCAATCCGGCGGATATGGTATGGTCATGGGTAATAAGGTATCGCCGGAGGAATGGGTGAATGCCAGGGCAGCCATCGAAGCTGATCCCCGTAGTTTTATTGCGCAGCCCATTATCCGGCTGTCAACTGTTCCCTGTTTCATAGATGGTACTTTCCAGGCGAGACATGTAGACCTTCGCCCCTATGCGCTTTGTGGTCCACAGGGTGTACGGATCGTACCCGGCGGACTTACGCGTGTTGCCCTGCGTAAAGACTCCCTGATCGTCAACTCCTCCCAGGGCGGAGGCAGTAAGGATACCTGGATTATAGACTGAACCTAAAATGATTGTTATACATGCTAAGCAGGATTGCTGATTCACTATTCTGGCTCGCCCGTTATATGGAGCGGGCCGAAAGCTTACTACGCGTTACGTCCACACATAATCTGCTATCACTTGATAAAGACGTGAATGGTCCGCTCACATGGAAACCTGTACTGGAAACATTCACCAGCGCATCATCCGAAGAGATCAGTTCCATCACGCACAACAGCGGTGCTGCACTGAAGAAACTACTGACAGATACGGCCAATCATAACTCCCTGAAATCCATTATTGGCAAGGCCAGGGAAAATGCCAGAGGTATCCAGGACTATATTACCAAAGAAGTGTGGGAAGAAGTCAATTCCTTCTATCATCTCATCAACCAGCCATCAGTAGACAACCGGCTGTCCAATTATGAAGCGGCCGACATCCTCGATCTCTTTACCCGTCATTCCGTACTATATACCGGCATTACTGATATTACCATGGCGAGGGGAACCGGCTGGGGATTTATGAACCTGGGCAAATACATCGAACGGTGCATGGAGACGATCGTGCTGACCGATAAACAGTATGCGCTCAATCAGTACCGGGTAGACGATGCCAAGGATATCATGCACTGGCGGCATCTGCTGATGTCTTTATCCGGCTATGAACTGCATCTCAAGACATACCGCTCCTATCAGTACACACATGATGTACTGCACCAGGTATTATTTAATGAAGATTTTGCACATTCGGTTATATATTCGCTGGGTAGAATTGACAGGCACCTGCAGGATGTGACCAAAGGACATATCTCTGAAGAAAATGCAGTGCTCATCAGGAATTTCGGACGACTGTATGGTAAGGTGAAACACCTGGAGATCGATGATCTCAACAATAAAACGCTACAGCCGTTCCTGGATACCTTACGACATGATCTCCTGCAATTCACTACCCTTCTCAGTCAAAAGTTTTTCTCTTACGCATAAATCAGCATATGGCTATTTTCAGAATACATCATATTACGAGGTACGAGTATGACAGACCGGTCAAAGAAAGCGTAAATGAAATAAGGGTCTTCCCATATAAATGTCAGGACCAGGAGATATTACAACATGACCTGCTCATCACAGGACAGCCGGAAGTACAGACGTTCACTGATTACTGGGGCAATAAGGCAGGGAACTTTAATCTGCTGCCGCCGCATAAGATAATGACCATAGAAAGCAAACTGCTGGTACGTACAACAGCCTCCTCTCAGTTACAGCTGAACTTCCACTCTACCTTCGCACAACTGGAGCAGGAAATGACGGATAGCCTGCAGTTACTGGAACTGGCACGTCCTGATATGATCAAAACGCAACGTGCTATTGATAACATCATTACGGTGATCGGGCAACCGGGTAAAAGCGTTGCTACTGTCACTGAGCATTGCAGCGAATACATCTTCAAGAACTTCAAGTACCTGAAAGGGATCACCAATATAGAAACAACAGTGGACGACATCCTGCAGCACCGTGCCGGTGTGTGTCAGGACTTCGCACACCTGATGCTGCATATACTCCGTTCCTGCGGAATACCCAGCAGGTATGTCAGCGGATATATCTGTCCGAATAAAGACGGTATGCGCGGAGAAGGCGCCACGCACGCCTGGGTGGAAGCCTGGATACCCGGATATGGCTGGGCCGGGATCGATCCGACCAACAATATCTGGGTAACCAATAAACATGTGAAGTTATCTGTAGGACGTCATTTTAACGACTGTAGTCCGGTGAAAGGTACCTTCAAAGGCCCCGCCAGACAAAAACTCTCGGTGTTCGTCGCCGTGGCGTATGAAGATGGAAAGACTTTTGAAGAGACCAATGATGTACACCTGCATGGAAACACAGCAATCGCACCAGAACAGTATGCCGGTCAGCAGTAAATTATGCCTTCCGGCTCCATACTGCATAATACACCGGTATACCCAGTAATACGATACACAGTCCGGGCCATGTATAAAGCGGTTTATAGACCAATAGCGCCACGCAAATGACACTGGCGGACACTATGTACAATAATGGCAAAACAGGGTAGCCAAACGCCTTATATGGTCTTGGAAGCTCCGGTCTTGTCCTGCGCAGCCGGAAGATACCGGCAATGGTAAGAATATAGAAGATCAGTACGGCAAAGATAACGTAGTCCAGCAGCTGATTGTATTTACCGCTCAGGCATAACAGGGATGCCCAGACACATTGGATCCATAACGCCCTGGCGGGAACGGCGTTCCTGTTCAGCTTACCCAGCTGTTTGAAGAAGACGCCATCGTTGGCCATGGTATAACACACCCTCGCACCTGAGAGTATCAGTCCGTTATTACATCCGAAAGTGGATACCATCAGCAACCCGGCAATGATATAGGTACCTTTCTCTCCAAAGATCTTAACGGCAGCAGCCACCCCTACCCTGTCATTCTCTGCAAACGCGATCTCTCTCAGCGATAATACACCCAGATACACCAGGTTAGTCGCTACATAGATCACTGTTACGATCAGGGTACCCAGGAACAAGCTTCTGCTGATGTTACGTTCCGGTTTTTTGATCTCGCCGGCTATGAAGGTGACATTATTCCAGGAGTCACTGCTGAAGAGACTTCCCACCATGCTTCCGGCTATTGCACCAATCACCGCAAAGCCAGCACCCGCATAGCTGCTCAGGTGAACAGCGGATGCATCCTGTGTGAGTCGCTGCATACTAAATCCTGTTGCCCAGTTGGCATCCCAGATATGCTTCCTGGCAGCGAAACATCCGAATAGCACCAGGGCCAGTAATGCAGCGATCTTTGCCAGTGTAAAGCCCGTCTGGATCCATTTACCTTCCTTTACACCAAGCGTATTGATAAAGGTCAGTAAAACGATCAGCAGGATAGCGGTTAGCTGTGCAGCAGATATGGTGATAAATCCCAGATCGGCCACAATATGCTTCTCACTCAACACCGGGAACATATAAGCGGAGAACTTGGCAAAAGCCACACCTACGGCAGCGATAGAACCGGCCTGTATCACCGTGAAGAAACTCCAGCCGAACAGGAAGCCGGTCAGCTTGTTAAAAGCTTCCTTGAGATAGACGTACTGTCCGCCGGCATGGGGGAACATACCGCTCAGTTCTCCGTAGCTCAGGGCCGCTGTTAAGGTCAGCAGCCCTGTAATGATCCATATCAGCACCAGCCAGCCGGCCGAGCCTACAGTGCGGGTGATATCGGCGCTTACCAGGAAAATACCTGAACCGATCATTGAGCCGGCTACAATCATCGTAGCGTCCAGCAGTCCGAAGGACCGCCGGAAAGATGTTGGTTGATCTGACATAGGGTGGTAGGTGTTTATCGTACAAACTGGTTGTCCACCTGGCGCCATATGCCCAGGGGATTCGCTGCTTTCAATGCATCGGGCAGCATATCATCCGTAAAATTCTGAAAACATACAGGTCTTACCCAGCGTCGGATAGCGCTTGTTCCGACGGAAGTAAAACGCTGGTCGGTAGTAGCGGGGAATGGTCCGCCGTGTACCATGGCAGCACATACTTCCACACCGGTGGGTGGGTTATTGAGAATGACGCGGCCTGCGAGCGTAGACTGTGTCGTAATGACGTCTTTATACTGTGCGGTATCTGCAGGTGTGCCGACAATGGTGGTGGTCAGCTGACCGTGCAGACTTTTCAATACCGCCACCAGTTCAGCTTTGTCTGCGCACACTACCATCAGTGAATATGGTCCGAACAGTTCTTCCTTCAACGCAGGATTTGTCAGCAGCGCCTTACCGGTCGTACGTGCCAGCGAAGGCCAGGCTTCGAGTGCAGCCGGCGGTGCTGATTCGCTGACTAAAGTAACACCGGCAGTTTCCAGCATATGGCTGCGCCCTTTAGTGTATGCTTCACAAATACCCTGGTGCAGCATCTTCTGTGGAGCAACTGCTGCGATAGCAGTCCCCAGCTGGCTGATGAAATCTTCCAGCGCCTCGCTTTTCAGTCCGAGTAAAATACCCGGATTGGTACAGAACTGCCCCATACCAAGGGTGATGGAAGCTGCAAAGGTCTGCGCCAGCTGCGCCGTCTGTGAAGCCAGGGCATCCGGATAAAAGACCACCGGATTGATACTGCTCATTTCTGCGAATACAGGAATAGGTACGGTCCGCTGTGCGGCGTAATCCAGTAAGGCTTTACCTCCCTGGAAGGAACCCGTGAAACCTACCCCTGTGGTGAGGGGATGCATCACAAGTTCACGGCCGGTGGCATTCCCGTCTCCTGTCACATGCTGTACCGTATGTGCAGGCATCCCGCTTTTACTGATCGCATGGGTGATCGCTTCAAAGATCATGAGTGAAGTACCCGGATGTGCAGGATGTCCCTTGATGACAACGGTTGCTCCTGCTGCCAGTGCGCTCGCTGTATCTCCTCCTGCCGTAGAGAAAGCAAAAGGGAAATTACTTGCTCCAAAAATAACCACAGGCCCTACCGGTAATAACATCCTTCGTATATCAGGACGGGCAGGTGTATGCTCTGGTCGGGCGGTATCTATCACCGCTTCTACCCAACTTCCTTCTCTGATCAGCGTAGCAAACAGCTGTAGCTGGGAAGTAGTACGGGTGATCTCTCCGTTAAGCCGGGCAACAGGCAGATTCGACTCTGCATGCGCCGTTTCGATCAGCGCTTCTCTTCGTGCATTGATCTCCGCAGCAATCGTTTCAAGGAAGGTAGCCCTGGCGGCAGGCGTGGTATACCGGTATTCCTCAAAAGCAGCTGCGGCCCGCTGCATAGTATCATCTATCTGCATTTTATACAATCAATGAAGGTTCAAGTGTGAGATATTCCGGAAGTACTGGTCTGTTGGCGATGGCGGTATCTATCACCTTCAGTATTCTTGCACGTTCTTCACCTACCAGTGCGAGGCGCGGTGCTCTTACGATTTCACTACCAAGACCAGCCTGTTGTTCTGCCAGTTTAATATATTGTACCAGTTTAGGATGCAGGTCCAGTTCCAGCAATGGCAGGAACCAGCGGTAGATCGCCAGTGCTTCCGGAATACGGCCGGCTTTCGTCAGTTTATAGATAGCCACTGTCTCAGCGGGGAAAGCGCATACAAGTCCGCCGACCCAACCGTCAGCACCCAGTATCATTTCTTCCATGGCCAGTGTATCCACCCCACAGAGAATACTGAAACGCTCTCCGAAACGGCTGATCATACGGGTAACGTTAGATACATCGCGGGTTGATTCTTTCACAGCCTGTACGTTACTGTATGCCTGCAGCTGATCAAATATATCGAGCGTCACTTCGATCTTGTAATCAACCGGGTTGTTATAGATCATGATAGGCAGCTCCGTTGACGCAGCGACTGCCTTGAAGTATTCGGCTGTTTCGCGTTCATCGCTTTTATAACGCATAGGCGGCAGCAGCATCAGGCCTTTAGCGCCCCAGGAAGCAGCTAGTTTCGCCTGTCTGATCGCTTCACTGGTTGATCCTTCTGCAATATTCATGACAACCGGGATCTTTCCCGCGACCTGTTCTACTGCATACTTCGTCAGGGTTTCTTTTTCAGCGGTAGTGATCACACTGGCCTCACCCAGCGAGCCGCCTAAAATTACACCATCAATACCGGCAGCGATCTGGGCTTGCAGGTTCTTTCCGAACAACGGCAGGTCCAGTTCATCAGCGGCTGTAAACTTTGTGGTAAATGCGGGAAATATTCCTTTCCATTCAATAGCCATAGAAGAACAATTTTTGTCAAAAGTATCAGAAACGACTAAAGACTACCTATCTGATAGTAATCAATTATTACCTGATATTAACCTGTTTTTCAGGGCTACTATTCATATAGTCCGGGAGTTAACCTTTTTTTGACCCAATGTGTTATTTTTTTGCAGAATCCGGGTTAAAATTTGTAATATTGGTACACAAGTAATAATTGTAAGTTTCACACTCATTAATATACAAGTATTAACCAAAGTCGCTTGTAATCGCACGTAAGAAAGAACAACAACCTGTAAAAACATTCCGGCAAGCCAACTTGCGCTTACTATTAAAATTGCTACCGATGAAAGTGTTACAGTTTACCATACCTGTTCCGCTGGACAAGTCCATCATTGTACAAAAGGATGTACTGCCGTATTTCTATCCACATCTGCACAGGCACCAGGAGATCCAGCTTACCTGGATCCAGCAGGGTGAAGGTACCTTAGTGGCCGATAACAATATGCACCCGTTCCGTTCCAATGAGATCTATTGGTTAGGTGCCAATCAGCCGCATATCTTTAAAAGTGAGGCGTCCTATTTTCAGCCCAAAAGCCGGAAGAAGATAGTGGCACTGGTGATCTTCTTTAATCCTGACGGAGAGCTATCCGGATTTTTCAGTCTGCCTGAGATCAAGGTCCTGAAGAATTTCATCCAGCAGCACCAGTCCGGGTTTAAAGTACCGCCTGAGCATGCAACTGATATTTCCAGCCGTATGCTGAAGATCACCAACAGCTCCGGTGCGGAGCAGCTGTTACAGTTCATCGAATTACTGAAGCAGTTGTCCGGTTGCCCGGATATTAGCCCGTTGTCTTCTGGTCAGCGCGCACAGCCTGTCAGTGAACATGAAGGTATCCGTATAGGGAATATCTACAATTACATCATGCATCACTATGACAAGCCAATCACGCTGGAAGATGCTGCCAAACAGGCTTGTATGACACCGCAGGCATTCTGCCGCTTCTTTAAAAAGCATACCTTGCATACGTTCGTATCGTTTCTGAACGAGGTCAGGATCAATGAAGCCTGTAAAAAACTGACAGACGGCAGTTATGATAATATTGCTACTGTTGCATATACCTGTGGTTTTAACAGTATCACCAACTTTAACAGGGTATTTAAATCGGTCACGCAGCAGTCACCCAGTGATTATATGAACAGTTACTTCCAGAGCGTCTAACGCAGCACATAGCTACTCTTTTAATTAATAGTGACCGGCACTTCCCTGCCCGGATAAGGGAATATGCATTTTGTTACAAATAGCACTATCTTGTACGTCCAAAAAAACCACATTATGAGTGCTTATATTCCTGCAGGTGACCGGTACGATAGTATGATATACAACCGCTGCGGTAAAAGCGGGATCCGTCTTCCGGCTATTTCACTGGGCCTCTGGCATAACTTCGGGTCTATAGACAATTTTGAGAACGGCCGTGCAATTGTACGTCGTGCGTTCGATAAAGGTATCACCCACTTTGACCTGGCCAACAACTATGGTCCGGTACCTGGATCTGCTGAAGAAAATTTCGGCGCTATATTACAGAAAGACTTTAGGGGGAATCTGCGCGATGAACTGGTGATCTCTACGAAAGCCGGCTATCATATGTGGCCTGGTCCGTATGGAGAATGGGGTTCCCGTAAGTATGTGCTGTCCAGCCTTGATCAGAGTCTGCGTCGTATGAAGCTGGATTATGTAGACATCTTTTATTCTCATCGCCCTGATCCGGATACCCCGATAGAGGAAACGATGGGCGCGCTGGATACTGCCGTCCGTCAGGGTAAGGCATTATACGTGGGCCTGTCCAACTATACCGCAGAACAGACAAGTGCAGCACTGGCTGTGTTAAAATCACTGGGCACACCCTGCCTGATCCATCAGCCTAAATATTCCATGTTTGAAAGATGGGTGGAAGGAGGACTACTGGATGTGCTGGAAGCCAATGGCGTGGGATGTATTCCGTTCTCTCCGCTGGCACAGGGACTACTGACCGACCGTTACCTGAAAGGTATTCCGGAAGGCTCCAGAGCGAGCAAACCAAGTGGGTTCCTGAAAGCGGACCAGATCACACAAGACAAGCTGGATAAGATACAGAGCCTGAATGCGATCGCACTGAGAAGAGGACAGACACTGGCGCAGATGGCACTGGCATGGCTGCTGAAAGATCAGCGTATTACAACAGTGCTGATAGGGGCAAGTTCAGTAGATCAGCTGGATAATAACCTCGGCTCGCTGAACAAGGTACAGTTTGATGCAGCGGAATTAGCCGAGATCGAAACAATCCTGAAATAAGATCATTACAGAAAATAAAAAGAAAAGCTTTTGCCATAAATGGTAGTGACATATCAGTGCTGGATATATTAAAAAAGGCCGGACATCACCGGCCTTTTTAATCACTTACCTGATCCCTTCCAGGAAAAAATGAAAACTATCACCCCGTAATCCAACCCGCATCGCTTCCAGGGAAATCACTTCATTATATGCGATGTTCCCCAGATTCGCATTACATCCCATCAGCTCAAGGAAATACAGTTGCTGGTCTTTTCGAGGTGCTTCCCAGATGATCTTCTCCCCCGAGATCTGTGTCAGGATCTCCTGCACCAGTCCTTCCCTCACTTCACCGGAGTCGCGGTACAGACCAACGGTACCTGTTTCCCTTGCTTCCGCAATAATATATTGCGACCCGGCAGATAGTTCCGTCTTGATCAGTTCTATCCATTTGTAGGGAGGAGTAATATGCTCACGGTCCTTATCTTTTGAACCGATCTCACTTAATACAGTACCCAGCTTCGCCAGCTTTTCTATATAGCCGCATTTCTCTGCATGCGGAATAGACAATGAACCATCCGATACTTCAAAGTAATTGATATCATACTTCTTAGCTACCTCGATATAGTCATTGAACTGGTTGCGGATGATGAACGCTTCCAGCAGTAATCCACCGAAATAAACGGGGATATTATAAGACTGATAAACTTTGATCTTTTCATCAAGATTGGGTGTAACGTATGCGGTGCCGAAGGCCAGCTTGACCATATCCACGTGTGGCGCAGCTACGGTCAGGAAGTCTTTTGTATCCTGCAGGCTCAGGCCCTTGTCAGTCACCATTGTAATACCAAATGAACGAGGTTGTTTTGTACGTTCAGGGATTTTGTCCAGGTTAAAATTCATTTTCCTAAAGTTTTGCTGCGATTTACTTCCTTTAATTAACTTCCGGACAAAGGTATTCAAAAAATGATCAGACCCGTTGCCGCCTGAAAGATAGTTTGTAGCTGGGGAAATTAGTTAACAATACACCTACCAGGATCACAAACATACCCGATAGCTGCATACTACTGAGCGTTTCATTTACAAAAGCCCAGCCCATCAGCACCGCCACTACGGGATTAACGTAAGTATGGGTGCTGACCAGTGCAGGCGGACGCACTGTTATGAGCCAGGTAAATGCCATATAGGCGATGAGGGAGCCAAAGAAAACAAGATATAATAATCCGCCCCACGCCACTGCCGGTACCTGCTGTATATTGAAATGCGACCACTCTCCTGTCACTATGCTGAGTAAATTACTGGCCATCGCCGCCGCCAGCAACTGTATACCACTGCTCATGGCATTCGGCACCTGTCTGCTCAGCTTCCCTTCTGCATATAATGCTCCTCCTGCCCAGCATATCGTTCCTATCAGTATGACACCATATCCGATCCACTGCATAGACACGCCTGCTGCCGCTTGCGCCCCACTATCTCCTCCTCCGAAGAATAATATAATACCTGCAAATCCTACTAACAGGCCCGTAATAATAAAAGGACTACTGAAATATTCCCGCCAGCGTTTCCGGTCGGCCAGCAGAAATACAAAAGGCTCCGCTGCAATCACGATCGCAGCCTGTCCGGACGTCACGTATTGCTCTGACCAGGCCACCATCCCACTCCCTCCTACCAGCATTAGTATACCGCTGATAGCACATACCCTGACCGCTGACCATCCCGGCCAGGGTGTTTTCTTTAACAGGCACCATCCGAGCAACAGAACTGCCGCTATCACATAACGCAGTCCTGAAAGCATAAATGGCGGAAATCCCTTCAAACCATAAATAACTGCCAGGTAGGTCGTACCCCAAACGATATAAATAGCCAGAAAGGCCAGTATGATCAACCATTGTGGGGCATTCCGTTCAGCATTCATTCTATTTATTTTACCTGTTAAAGCATGTTTACTGGTATAAAAATAAGGAAATTTTATTACCAGTAAATTTACTTTTGATAGTAATCAAAGCAAATGCCGTATTTTTGAGTAAGCACATGAGTAAAGAAAGATCCATAGCTACCCTGCCCCTCGATGGCGGCGCCCTCTGCTTTCATTTTATCAATACGGTAAATGCATGGAGGGGCATCAACCTGCACGAATATCTCGGCAGCTATAAAGACGTTATCGCCTGGTGTGAAAAAGTAGATATACTGGAAGACGCACAACGGCAGGCGTTACTTCAATATGCGGCCAAAGACGAAGCAACTGCGGGTACTGCCCTGCAGCAATTAAAGAAGTACAGGAAAATGCTGTACCAGTTCTTTTCCGGTATTGCAGAAGATGATGGGGCTACACTAGCCCCGGGTGTACTGGAGAAATTCAATAAAGCGCTGACAGGTGCGCTTTCACGCCTGCAGTTCATTCCTGCTGACCAGGGCTTACAGGCCACCCTCAAACAGGACTATACGGACCTCATGGCCCCGCTGTGGATAGTCATGAAATCGGCCTATGATGTGTTAACTACAGCTGAACATGTGCGTATTAAGGAGTGTGCGACCTGCGGCTGGATCTTCCTGGACCTGACTAAAAACAACAAGAAGCGTTGGTGTAGTCCTACCAGCTGTGGTACAGCCGATAAGTCCAGACGTTATTACCAGCGAAAAAAGGAACAATCGGAAGAAGAGCTAAAATAAAACGGGGTACCGGTCAGACCGACACCCCGTTACTTTTTTATCATACTGGCTTAGTAAGTAGTAACAGTCCAGCTTCTCTCGAAACGTTTACCTGCTTCCAGTATATGAATGCCTTCCTTGCCGGTGATATCGCCGGTTGCATTTACGCTGTCAGCGATTCCGTTCCAGGGCTCAATACATACAAAGTCCGCATCTTTTGCTGCCCAGATGCCCATATAAGGAAATCCGTCATACTGCATTTTCAGTCCGCGGGGTGACTTATCACTTTTCAGCTCCATAATGTTTGACGCCAATGTCTTAAACACGAGTGCATCTTTATAGAACAGGGAATGTTTCAGTGACAGCTGATGCGTTTTCACCAGGAATGGTTCAGGCGTCAGTTCTATCAGGCCGTCATCGGACAATGGCCATACACCGTCATTCTCCTCCTGGTTAAAATGCAGATAGTAATCCTCGTAGGAAGTACCTTCTGTCAGCGGCACCTTAAATGCCGGGTGTGCACCTACAGAGAAATACATCGTGTCCTTACCCGTATTTTCCACTACATACGATACTTTCAGGGAAGTATCATGCAGGGTGTATATCACATGAAAGCGGAAATGAAACGGATATACTTTTAATGAATCTTCCGAATCGGTCAGCGTGAAAGTCAGCTGATCAGCCGTATGCTCAGTCACCGTGAACACCTTATCACGGGCGAAGCCATGGCGGCCAAGCGTGTAGCTTTTTCCTTTATATGTGTAAGTATTGTTCTTTAGTGTTCCCACTATCGGGAATAACACAGGGCTTTTTTTCGCCCATTCTGGTCCGGCATGCCACAGGTATTCCTGCTGAAGGTCCTTACGGACAATGTGCTGTAACTCCGCTCCTTTCTCTGCAACAACTACCTGTAGCTTATCGTTCATTAATTCAGGCATACGAAACTTTTTGTCTTCAAAAATAACCATTCGTACGCTTATCTGATGCCTTATTTTTTACGGCCACTGATGACCAGTACCAGCCCTACAGCTGCCACGATACCACCTGCATAGGTAGGCCATCCTATCCAGCGGTTTTCAGTTTTATTCACTTCAAGCGGACCAAGGTCCACTACCTTTTTTTCCTGTTTTACAGAGAAGCCACGGATGATGATCATGGCAATACCAGCAATAATAAGAATGAGACCAAATGTTTTCATGTGTTGCAGATTTTATACTGATGATTAAACAAGACACATGCCAGCCCATCTATCGGAACGATGGTTCCAGATGGTCTGTCAGCAGAAAATGTCCGTTATCCCGGATGCCTTTCAACCCTCCTTTCACATCCACCAGGTTGTGATACCCGCGCGTACGCATAATGGAAATGAATATAACAGAGCGATAACCACCTGCACAATAAACATAATACAGTTTCTTTTTATCCAGGTCTACCCGTTCATGAATGTACTCCAGCGGAATATTAATGGCACCAGCAATATGCTCTATGTTGAATTCATTCTTCCTGCGAACGTCCAGCATATTCACCGGCAGCCAGGTCTGACGTACGGCCAGCTCTTCGGGCGTCACCACCACTATACCATCTGTGGGGCCGCCGCTTGCTTTCCAGGCATTGTACCCTCCTTCCAGGTAACCGATCGTATTATCAAAGCCGATCCGCGACAGGCGGGTCACTACTTCCAGCTCCCTGCCTGCATCTGCAATAAATAAAATAGGTTTATCTCCAATTGGTATCAGTGTACCTGCCCAGGGGGCGAAATTGCCATCCAGTCCGATATTGAAGGAACCGGGTACAAACCCCTGTACAAATTGCTCTGGTCCGCGGGTATCCAGTATCATAGCACCCGTTTCTTCGGATAGCGCTTCAAAGTCGGCCGGTGACAACGGACGTACGCCACGGGCGATCACTTCTTCCACATTTTTATACCCCTGCTTATTCATCTTCACATTCATCGGGAAATAAGCAGGCGGCGGTGTTAATCCTTCTGTCACCGCCTGTATGAACTCCGCCCTCGTCATATCCTCCCGTAAAGCGTAGTTGGTACTTAACTGTCCCGCAAGCGTGTCAGTACGCTCCTGACTAATCACCTTTCCACAGGCACTTCCTGCCCCATGTGCCGGATAGATAGTAATATGCGGAGGTAACGTCATGATCTTCGTGCGGAGGGAATCATACAGTATCCCTGCCAGTTCATCCCTGGTCTTTCCGGAGGCTTGTTGCGCGAGATCCGGCCGCCCCACATCTCCGATGAAAAGCGTATCTCCTGAAAACAGGGCCGTTTCCCGCCCGGTTTCATCCAGAAGCAGGTAGCAGGTACTTTCCATAGTATGACCGGGAGTATGTAGTACCCTGATCTTTACATCGCCGAGTGTGAGTATTTCCCCATCAGTTGCTATATGTGCCGGGAAGGCTGGTTGTGCCCCCGGACCGAATACGATGGTGGCGCCTGTAGCAGCTGCCAGGTCGAGGTGACCGGATACAAAATCGGCATGGAAATGCGTTTCCAGCACATATTGTATCACGGCGTTATCGGCTGCGGCCCTGCTGACATAAGCGGCTATATCGCGTAATGGGTCGATGATAGCAGCAACGCCATTGCTCTCAATATAATAGGCCCCATGCGCAAGGCAACCTGTGTAAAGCTGTTCTATTTTCATGATTGACAGTACTTGTACGACAAAGATGCGCCTTAGCGGCAAGGAGGAGGATGACGGCCATCAGATATCATCCTGATTTTGATACAGTAAATAGCCTATAGCTGTTCCGCGCCGACGAGCAGCTCACGGATCATGTTCTTTCCGATTGGTTTAACGAGGTAACCGGACAGGGAAGGAAACTCTCTTGCCCGTTGCAGATCGCTTTCATGCGTAGAACTGGTAAGGATATATACCCGGATATGTTTGCCAGCGGGTATGGTCAGCCGGACAAATTCGGCCAGAAACTGCCAGCCGTCCATATACGGCATATTCACATCCAGTAGGATAAGGTCCGGTAATTCGTCCGGATGGTCAAGGTGAGACTTAATAAACTGAAGGGCCTGTTCCCCATCTGTAAACTTCTGGACACGCTCTACCAGGTCCAGGCGCTCAAAGTGCTGTCGCATTACAAACTGAAATAATTCATCGTCATCAACAATGCAAACATTCTTAACTTTATTCATCTTGCTGTAAGGTGTATTCGCGGTTATTAAAATAAACGTAGAAGCTGCTCCCTTTTTCTATTTCACTTTTGACTTCAATATTGCCTGCAAACGTCCTAACCTGATTTCTGATCTTATATGGGCTTGTGCCATTGCTTTCGTAACCGCGGTGAAACTTCTTCTTATATCGGAATAGCTGTTCCTGATGTTTTTTCAGGTCAATCCCTATGCCATTATCCTCTACCACCCATACGATACGGCCCTCCTCCTTCCAGGTACACACCGTTAGTTCCGTTGACATACCTGTCCGGGTGCACATCATTGCATCATCGATCAAATTAAATAAAATATTTTCTAAATATACTTTTACATAATTAATAATGGGTAGGGCGAGAGTTGATGTCACATGTGCATTTTCTTCAACAATCTGCGGACTATGCACCGACCACACCTGCCTGGACATTAGTTCGGACCCGCAATCTGAAAATGAACTTTGCTTATATACCTGTGACTTCATCTTTTCCTTCTTATCATGCGGGGCACTCAGGATAGACACGGTCGCCGCCTGCCTATGCAGCAGCCATTCTTCAATAGCATCTGCTACTGCCTGCCACCGGTCATTTGCATGACCGGTCTTCATTAATTCATAGTTATTTTGACACACCGGGCTGATAATATCGGATTAATTAAAGGTTATTCCTGGGGTTTGGATATGCTTGTCTTTCTAACTCACTAATAGACAGCAATATAAAGAAAAGAACCAGTTTGCCGCAAAAAAAACCATATTCATCTCAATATTTCCGGGTTATATTAATTTTTTTGGTTCTTTTGAGGTGATTAATGCTAATAAACCGGATGACTACAGTTGTTAACGATACCAGGCAAGCCTGGTATTCCAGGAAATGGGCGCAGGTATTCCTGCATGCTGTCGCCTGGATCACACTTTTTTCGCTGCCCTATCTTTTACGCCCTTCACCCGATCAGCATCGCGGCCCTGACCCGGACGAGCATTTCTGGCATTTCCATTTCATCATCAATGCCATTATCCTCACCCTGTTCTTCTATCTGAACGCTGCTGTGCTGATCCCCAAACTGATCTACCGGAAAAGATACCTGCAGTTCACCGGCGTGCTGCTCCTGCTGTTCGCTTCGCAGGTATACTTCAAATATATCTTCGTGCAGGCATTCATCTCACACAAACAATTCGATCTGAAGCCCACCATCCTGTTCACCTTCTTCACCCAGCTGTTTATTCTGGCCTGTAGTACGGCCTGGCGGATGATCAGGGATAAAATGAATGCGGACAAGCTGGCCAGTGCGAAGGAAAATGAGAATCTGAAAACAGAACTTTCCCTATTGCGCTCGCAGGTGAGTCCTCACTTTATGTTCAACGTACTGAATAACATGGTGGCACTGGCCAGAAAGCAATCTGACCAGCTGGAGCCCTCTCTTATCAAACTGTCGTCGCTCATGCGTTACATGCTGTATGAAGCTGATGAAGACACGGTCGCGCTGGAAAAGGAAACCGATTACCTGCAGAGTTATATTGATCTCCAGCAACAGCGTTTTGGGGCTAAAGTGCAGGTCAACGTATCTATGCAGCTGCCGGAACAGGGTTATGAGATAGAACCCATGCTGCTGATCCCTTTTGTGGAGAACGCTTTTAAGCATGGAACAGGACTCATCCAGGATGCGCGTATAGATATTGAATTGCGGGCCAGCCACGGATTACTACAGTTTTCCGTCAGGAACAAATACAATCCGGAGTTCACCGAGATCAAAGATAAAACCTCCGGCATTGGACTCACAAATGTGAAACGCAGACTGAATCTGTTGTACAAAGATGAATACCAGCTGCTGATCAATAAGAAGGACGGATGGTTTGTGGTATCTTTGCAATTACATTTACATTAAATGAATTACGCATTAACTTTGCATGTTGCTCAAGCATGGGAAATGCTTCCGATGCTTCAGGAAAATAGCTATCTGGCCCATTTGCAGACAAAGCAGGCATATCGGTGTTTCCGGCTAACCAATTCCTAATTCGTAATTCCTAATTCCTAATTTTCTATGCATTTACGCTGTATAGCTGTTGACGATGAACCGCTTGCCCTTGACCTCCTGGAAGATAATATCCGCCAGGTACCTTTCCTTGAACTGGTGGCCAAATGTGCGGATGCGTTCGAAGCTATTAAAGTGCTGCAGGAAACTACTGTTGACCTGATCTTCCTCGATATCCAGATGCCTGGGCTGACGGGGCTGCAGTTCATACAAAGCCTGTCGCACAAACCTATGATCGTCCTCATTACGGCTTATGAAAAATACGCACTGGAAGGATTTGAACTGGATGTCACCGACTATCTCGTGAAACCGGTCAGTCTGCCGAGATTTATCAAAGCCTGTAATAAAGCCAGAGAACTATACCAGCTGAAAAACCAGCAGATACCAGCGGCTCCTGGCACCACACCGGAATTCTTTTTCGTCAATTCAGACTATAGTCTGCTGAAGATCAATATCGCCGATATCATCTGGATAGAAGCATTAAAAGACTATATCAGGATACACCTGACCGGCGCTGCCAAACCTGTCGTGACGCGTATGCCACTAAAGCAGGTAGAAGAACAGTTGCCCCCGGCCCGGTTTATCCGTATACATAAATCCTATATTATTGCTGTCGCTCATATTACCGCTATTCGCAAGAACAGTGTTTTTATCGGCACAATGGAGCTTCCTGTAGGAGATAACTACAGGGAAACTGTAGCCGCCCTTACCGGCACCAGATAAGCCCTTCGGAGCTTATCATGTGGCTATACCCAACGCTGTATTTCCCGTTTTTTGTCGCGTTATTTCCTGTCATTGTCTCATTTGCTATGTATAATGGAAGTACGCTATTAGTTTTGTGTTTATAAGAATGTTACTTATGCAAAGATTTTTCTGGCTGTTCGCCATGTTGACCTTTTCTTGTTACGTATCTGCGCAGCAGCGGCCGGGAGGCCCCGGCGGCGCACCTGGCGGATTCGCGGGAGGTAAACCACCCAGCATCGGCCGCCTCTATGGTAAGATCCTCGATAATGAGGGTAAACCGATGCCTTATACTTCTGTGATTGTATTCCAGAACAGAGTAGATTCTGCTACCAATACCCGTAAAGATATCCTTATTAAAGGCGTTATTACGCAGAACAATGGTGAGTTCAACCTGGAAGAGCTGCCCATTATGGGGCCGCTGATCCTGAAAATATCAGCTACCGGTTTCAAACCTTATGCGCAGACCGTCTCCTTTATGTCTAAAAAGCCGGCCCCTGGTACGATGCCGTCTTTTGATAAAGACCTGGGGAATATCAAACTGACACAGGACATTAGTCAGCTGCAGGGCGTGACCGTCACCGCATCCAAACCGCTGATGAAAGTGGATATGGATAAAAAGGTGTTCAACGTAGAGCAGAATATTTCCAGCGCCGGTGGTACTGCACAGGATGTCATGAAGAACGTGCCTTCTGTAAATGTGGACATTGATGGCAATATGACCATGCGTAATGCAGCGCCACAGCTCCTCATTGATGGCCGTCCTACTACCCTCACCCTCGACCAGATCCCTGCGGACGCGATCGAAAGTGTGGAAGTAATGACCGCTCCGAGCGCCAAATACGACGCTTCAGGCGGTGGCGCCGGTATCGTGAACATTGTACTGAAAAAGAACCGTAAAACTGGTTATAATGGTAATCTCCGTGCGGGTGTCGACAAACGCGGCGGCATCAATGGCGGCGGTGACTTCAACTTACGTCAGGGCAAATTTAACGTGACTGCCAGCGGTATGATCAACCAGATGCGCGACCGTACTACCGGTAAGACCGACAGGCTGGACATCGCAGATGATCCGAATATCCATACCCTGCAGCAGAACACATCTAAAACCAATGGTGGTTTTATGTTCGGCCGCCTGGGTCTTGATTATTTCATGACCAACCGTACCACCTTGTCCATCTCTGGTATTAAAGTACACGGTACCTTCAAGCCTTCCAGCATACTCGACATCGACTCTGACACCATGTATAACGGTGGTGCGATGACAGCATTTTCCCGCAGAAATACAGCGGGTAAACGTGAGTTCAATGGTAACGGTCTGGTACTCGGCATGAAACACCTCTTCCCTCACGAAGGTGAAGAACTCACAATTGATGCGAACTACTTCGGTGGTAAGAATACCAACCGTTCCGATTACACAACCGACTACTACAATATCAAAGGTGGTGCTGTCACCAGCAATGAACGTGAAAAGATCAATGGTGACGGTAAGATGCGTAACATCACGATACAGTCCGACTACGTAAAACCGTTAGGCGCTAAAAGCAAACTCGAAGCCGGTTTACGTGCGAACCTCCGTCATATCGAGAACAACAACTATAACTACCTGTTCAACGAAGCGAGCGACTCATATGACCTCACTTCCGGTAACACCAGCAACTATAAGAACGACGAAAGCATCTATGCCGCCTATGCGACCTTCAGCAGCAGTATCCATAGCTTCAGTTATAAACTGGGTCTGCGTGGTGAGAGCTCCAGGTACGATGGTGAACTGATCCGCACTGGTGAAAAGTTCAGCAACAGCTACCCTGTCAGCCTGTTCCCTACCATCTTCCTGAGCCAGAAACTGAAACATGACCAGGAAATACAACTGAGTGGCACCCGCCGTATCAACCGTCCGAACTTCTTCCAGCTGATACCATTTGCCGACTCTACTGACAAACTGAATATCACCAAGGGTAATCCGGGTCTGATACCTGAGTTCACACAGTCCCTCGAACTGTCTTACCTGAAGACATTCAAAGGCAACCATACCTTCCTGGGATCTGTATACTACAAACACACAGATAATACCATCACCAGTTTCATAGACCGTCAGACTGACGCTACTACTGGTAACACGGCGCTGATCAATACCTATATCAACGCAAGCAGCAGCTATACGACCGGTGCTGAGATCACAGTACAGAACTATTTCACCAAATGGTGGGATATGTCCACCAACATCAATCTGTACAATTCCCGGATCAATGCAGCGGCTAATGCTGCCGCGCAACAGGATGCACTTTGGAGCGTATTCGGAAAGATCAACAGTAACTTCAAACTGCCTAAAGCGTTTGACCTGCAGCTGACAGGTACCTATCAGTCCAAAACTAATCTCCCGATCAATACTAATACCGGCTTTGGTGGCGGTCCTCCAGGTATGGAAGCGCAGAGCGCTTCTCAGGGTTATATCCGTTCTTTCTATGGTATAGATATCGCACTGAAAAAGAGCTTCCTGAAAACCAAAGCGCTTTCGGCTACACTGGCTGTTAGTGATATATTCCGCTCCCGTAAGACCAGTCAGTACTCTTACAGCGACTACTTCATCCAGAACTACGAACGCCTGAGAAACCCTCAGATGATCAAACTGAACATCGCATACCGCTTCGGTAAGGTAGATGCTTCATTGTTCAAACGGAAGAGTTCAGGTGCCGGGAACCAGGGTATGATGGACGGAATGCAATAGAAGACTCCCTGACGTACTTATAGACAAAAAGCGAATAGCCTTGAGGCTATTCGCTTTTTGTCTATAAGTACGTCAGGGATTAAGCGTTCATAAATTCAAGATCGAAATAATACTCTCTGCAGTCAACAGGATTGACATAGATCGATATCTGTTTATGCCTTTCCAGCAGGAAATTGACCGTCATGCGGTCCTTGTAGATGTAAGGACTCAGCAACTCCATCCGCGTATGCTGATCGGGGCGGTAAGCGCATGACAGATAACAGATCTCCCGGGCCCTCATCTCATCACTACGATGTCCTATAAGGCCATCCAGCATATGCACTTCCAGTCCGTCGCTGTCAGCTCTTTCCTCGTAATAGTTAGAAGTAATAATGGTACAGTCCTGTACATTCACCATGATCCTGCTCCCTGTAGATTTAAGGAAGGCATGAGGTTCCGGCGGGCTTGTGGGGAACAGCAGTCCTATGATTCTCTTCAGCATAATACAATTGCTTTTACAAGTAAGATCAAGGCTGGCATTGGTTAGACCTCTGGCTGGTATGGACAGATCCCGGCTGATTTGCAAACAGCCCGTCCGCTGTTCGCAGGACGGAACTGTGCTGTTCTACTCAAATATCGTTAAATATCTTCAGAATCGTATACAATCACCTTTTTCCACACGGAAGAACACTCCTCTATAAATTTCAGGTGTGCAGGATCGGTTTGATAAATATCCTGCTCCGCCTTGTTCCTGAAGAACAGTAGCCACGATACCTGATAAGAACGCTCTATCACGTCGCGGTTAGTCGTGGATGGTACGCCAATATGATGCTGCTGGATGGTTTTTGCGCCTTTCGCCAGCTTCTGCAATCCAGCAATGAGTTTTGCTTTGTCCTCCTGGCTCTCCGGGTTGTTCAGCCAGAAATAAACGTGGTGTACAAATACCTTCTGTACGGGCGCGGCTGCTGCCATCGCAACGCCTCCTGTCATACCTGCCATACCGGTCACCGCAGCCGTCTTACCGGCAGCAGATAAAAATTGTCGTCTGGTTTGTTTCGACATAGGGTCAGTTTTAGTACAGAAAAATAGTAAAAATATCAGAATACTGGTGCCAAATCTGACTGGTTCGCTTTTTGCAATCTACGAACGGAGGAATTTCCCCAAAGTAAGACACCGTTAATGATCCCAATGCCCTGTTTGCCCCTTACCCAATGTTAGTTCTATATCTGATACAGCGTTAAAAAATTACATATGGACACATTCGACATGAAACCGGAGATACTCTTCGTGAGTACGTATTCACCGCGTAAATGTGGTATTGCCACTTTTGCGGAAGACCTGACAAATGAACTCACACATCTGTTAAAACATGAGTTTGAGATCAGTATATGTGCATTAGATAAACGGGCCAACACAGAAAATTATGCTGCTCCGGTTACGATGGTCATGGATGGCTGCAGACTGAACTCCTGTATTGCCGGTGCAGAGGCGATCAACAGGAATCCTGCTATTAAGATGGTGGTGATTGAACATGAATTCGGACTGTTTGGTGGAAACATGGGTGAATACGTCCTCGCCTTCCTTTCCCTGCTCACAAAACCCTTCATCATACGCTTTCACACAGTGCTACCCGACCCTGAAGTAGAAAGGCTGAAGCTGGTCAGAAGCATCTGTATGCTGGCGGATAAGGTAATGATCATGACGAAACATTCGCATCATCTGCTGACAGAAGAATACAATATTCCGGCAGACAAACTGGTGATCATCCCGCATGGTACCCACTTCACACCTGCCGCTAACCGCGTTGAACTCAGGAACAGGCTGCACCTGGAAAATAAAAAGATCCTCACCACCTTCGGTCTGCTCAGCCCAAACAAAGGCATTGAGACAGGTATCAGGGCAATGGTGAAAATAGCTGCGGAATTTCCAGATGCCATGTACCTCATACTGGGTACAACCCACCCCAATCTACTGGAAGCAGAAGGGGATACTTACCGCGAAAGCCTGGAGCAACTGATCCGGGAAAATAATCTTACCAATAATGTAAAATTGGTAAATGATTTTATTCCTACCCAGCAACTGTTGAATTATCTGTCTCTGACAGACATCTACCTGTTCACTTCGCGTGACAGGAACCAGGCCATGAGCGGTACATTTATGTATGCGATGAGTGCCGGTTGTCCCATTATTTCCAATTCATTTGTACTGGCGGAAGAAATGCTGGATGCAGAAACCGGGATCATCATTGAATCCGGTGATGAAGATGCACTGGCGGCAAATGCCATTTACCTGTTCCGCAATGAACACGTGCGC
Organism: Chitinophaga agri; assembly: GCF_010093065.1. NCBI lineage: Bacteria > Pseudomonadati > Bacteroidota > Chitinophagia > Chitinophagales > Chitinophagaceae > Chitinophaga > Chitinophaga agri. Next base: position 2,241,997 of record NZ_CP048113.1, read on the forward strand.
CAGGAAATGGGTAAGAAAGCGTTTATGAAAACCAGGAGTACCATGTGGAGCACGGTGGCACGTAAACATGCCATGCTGTTCTATGAACTGATCAAAAAACAACATCCTACATACGATAATAATATGGCAGCACTGTAACCACCGCCATGTATTGTTTCACCAAAAAGAATTACATGCGATCGCATTTACAGACAGCAGTCCCCTTCCCGGAAACGGTAAACATGCCACCGGAAACGGCATTGCCACCGTTCCATCCGGAACACCTGCTGAATATGACAGACACAACAGGCATTATTCAGCATGCGCTGCGTATTACCCCTAACAGGAAAGAAGGTTATTGTACAGATGACAACTCACGCGCTCTCCTGCTGACAGCCATGGCATGGCAGCATGGACGCTATCCGGAAGCGCTGAAACTGATGTCCGTCTACCTGAGTTTCATTCATTATATGCAGATGGATGACGGCTATTTTCACAACTTCATGCGCTACGACAAGCAGATCATATTTGACGGCAGTTCGGAAGATGCCTATGGCCGCACCATGATGGCCCTTGGTTACCTGGTGGAACATGGCCCTTCCCCACAGCTCATCAGAACTGCGGAAGACATCTTCCTGAAGGCCGCCCCTCATCTGGACGGACTAATCTCCCTGCGGGGTATTGCCAATAGCCTCATCGGCGTATGTTCCTTTGCAAGATCACACGCGTCAGGCACACAGCTGATCAATAGTATCGTGCATATGGCCGACAAACTCGTACATGAGTATAACAGGTACACTGATGATAGCTGGTGTTGGTTCGAAGAGGTGCTGACATACGATAACGCCATCATTCCACTAGCCTTACTGCATGCCTTTGAGATCACACGACAGGACGCCTACCTGCACATTGCGGAGGAAGCGATCAGTTTCCTGGAGTCGAAGGTCTTTCATGATGATATCCTGTATCCTGTGGGTAACAATGGCTGGTGCAGCAAAGGTGGTACCACGGCCCTGTTTGACCAGCAGCCACTGGACGCTATGGCCATGGTACTGTTCTATCAGCAGGCGCTGCATGTCACAGATGATCAGCAGTACCTGTATAAAATGAAACAATCGTGGCAATGGTTTATGGGGGCCAATGCATTAGGTCTCCCATTGTACGATGAGCAGACGGGTGGTTGTGCTGACGGCCTGCAAGCTGACCGTGTCAATGAAAACCAGGGTGCCGAAAGTACGCTCTCCTTCTGGATCTCCTATTTCGCCGTCGCCAAATATTACACTGATAAATGAAAATAGCTGTTCTGGCGCCTATCATCTGGCGCACTCCCCCACGGCAATATGGGCCGTGGGAACAGGTAGCTTCCGTCATGACGGAAGGCCTTGTCAGCAAAGGACTGGATGTTACCCTATTCGCTTCAGGCGATTCCATTACCAATGCAAAACTCTCTTCCGTCCGAGAGCATCCCCTGGGTGATATACCCGGCGATTTTAAAGTATGGGAATGCCTGCATATTTCCGCACTGATGGAAAGGGCCAGAGAATTCGATCTAATACATAATCATTTTGATTTTTTGCCGCTGACATGGTCCCGGGTGATCCACACCCCGATGGTGACCACCATCCACGGATTCTCCTCTCCCGATATTATACCCGTTTATAAAAAGTACGATGACTCCACACACTATGTGTCGATCAGTAACAGCGACCGCCATCCATCACTGACCTACATCGATACCGTCTACAATGGACTGAATACAGCGTTGTTCTCTTTTACGGCTACGCCGGATGATTATCTGCTGAGTTTTGGAAGGATCCATCCAGAGAAGGGAACGCATCTTTGCATTGAGATTGCAAAAGCAGCGGGTAAGCGACTGGTCATCTGCGGACTGATACAGGACGAAGCCTATTTCCGGGAGAAAATAGCACCTGAGATTGATGATACCACTGTTATTTATAAAGGGAATGTAGGTCCGGAAGACAGGAACAACATACTGGGTCGTGCTACAGCACTGTTACATCCTATCCTGTTTAATGAACCGTTCGGATTAAGCGTCGCAGAGGCTATGCTATGTGGTACGCCCGTCATCGCCTTTGAGCGGGGTTCGATGAAAGAGCTCATTACGGACGCTGAAACGGGTTTTCTTGTACAAACTACCGAAGAAGCCGTGATCGCCGTTAAAAAGGCAGAGAGTATTCGCAGAAACGACTGCCGCGAACACGCTCTGTCCCGTTTCAGTCAGGAGACAATGGTCTCCCGTTACATCGATGTCTATGAAAGGATATTGGGAAAGCGCTGACTATTTCAGCAGCGCTTTCAGTAACTTATCTAATGGTACACTGGCAAAGGAAGAAGCATAGTCTGATACCGCATACGGAATGAATACCTGTCCTTCATGTATCATTGCCCCGCAGGAATACACCACATTCGGCACATAGCCATCACGCTCATCTTCTTTCGGCATCAGCAATGGATATTGCAGGCGGCCCAGTTCCCTGGTAGGATCGTTGAGATCAAACAGTGCCGCTCCCAGGCAATACTTACGCATAGGTCCCACGCCATGTGAGATGATCAGCCAGCCTTTCTCCGTCCACAACGGCGACCCCGCATTACCGATCTGTACAAATTCCCACGGATACTTCGGACGTTGCAGCAACTGCGGCTCCTCCCAGTCGTACAGGTCATCGGAGAACATAATGTAATTATTCACGCCATCGATCCTGGACAACATCGCATATTTCCCGTTGATCTTCTTCGGGAAGAGCGCCAGGTTCTTATTGACCGCCCCCTTTCCATACAGGGGATGCACTTCAAAATGAATAAAATCGCAGGTCTTGATCAGCTTTGGCAGTATAAAAGTGCCATCGTAGGCAGTGTAGGTAGCATAATAAGTGCAGGAACCCTCTTCATCAATAAACTTCACAAAACGGGCATCTTCAATGCCGTTCTTCTCTGTATATGTAACCGGAAAGATGACCCTTTCTCCCAGCGTGGTATGATGTGAAAAATGAAGTTCATAACAGGCATCTACCAGTTCAAGTACGTGTTGTTTCATCGCCTGCTGATCAGTGGGATCTTTGATACCCCGCAGGGAGTTACGCAGGATCACGTCTATTTCTGAGTAGGTAAAATCATCTGTCAGCTGATGCAGAATGCCTACATGCAGGTCTTCCGGCAGCCGTAACTGTGTAAGCTGACGGGCAAAGTGTTCTTTATCGTTGCGTTTTTCCCCCGCTAATTTCCCCTCCTGCAGGAATTTAGCCGGTTCATCCAGGGTAATATTGCAATCTTTATCAATAATTCCCTGGCGGAATACGATAGAAGAGATATGACTTTCTCCTGTGGCGCGGAAGCTGACGATCACCCGCTTCTCTCCTGGCTGCAAACCCGACTGGTCAGGCGCCTCCACCACAGAAGGATTAAACAGTGCGGCGGCTTCGAGGGAGTATTCCATCGTGAAATAAGCGCCCAGCAGATGCTGGCGCTCTTTTGTTACCTTCATACCAGACGGTACAAGATGACTGATCCGGGAATAATGATTATCAAATACGTCATGGATGTTTTTATACCTGCAGGAAAACTCTTTAAGCACACCGTCCAGGACTTCACATACCATCGTTTCCTCCATATCCACCACTTTGTTAATGATCTGTAGCGACCGTTCATTTCCGGAGTTGAAAAAGCGGGGAATTACTCTCGTAAAATCAGGGTTGATCCTGATATTTTTTCTCGTCATGCTTAACATACGTAACAATCTACAGGGTTAATAAAAGATATGTACTAATAAAGATAACTCTTTTAATCGTAAGCGCTTACAGCGTATTCACGTGTCACCGTCACCGTTCGTATTTACAACCAAAATGACCTATCAGCCAACAATATCTGCGCCAGTGCGTCTGAAAAACAATAGTTTTTATACCCACCCGCACTAAAAGCGACTATCCGCGGTTAATCCAATGTTATTGATCACCCGCGGCAGGCACATCTGCATAAAATTTTCCTACCTTAGCCCGTCAGGGGACATTTATGAAAGTTACCAGGTTCTTACTACGCCACTTCCTTACAGGAGACGAGATTTTTCATCTGTCACGCATTAAAATATGCTCACGGGATGACATCTCTCTTCATAATCACGACTATGCCGAAATCTTCTGGATAGAACATGGCAATGGTACGCATCTTATCAATGAGGGAAAAATGCCCCTCAACACCGGCGATCTGGTGATGATGCGACCTGAGGATCAACATACCTTTTGCTCCGGTCGTCAGGGCTTTACTATGATGAACCTGGCCTTCCCCATGAAAACCGTGCAGTATTTCCGTAAAAGATACTTCAACGGCTCAGAAGATTTTTTCTGGAAGAAAGGCCCACTGCCCTATCAGGCCACCCTGGACACAGCTGTGATAAGAAGCATTACGCATCTGGCGGAAAAGATGTGGAAGCATCAGGACTCCGCCATCTACCTGGACAGCTTCCTGCTGTCTTTGTTCAAACTGTTACTGCCTACTGAAAATCAACCGGATAACCAGGATATTCCTGCCTGGCTCAATAATGCGATCCAGCAGTTCCCTGCCCAGCCAGATCTGTTCCGTCTCGGTGCAAGAGGCTTTGCATCTATCTGTGGACGGCACATAGACTATGTGAACAGGACCGTACGCAAGTCATATAATAAAACGCTTTCCACTTTGATAACGGAACTGCGTATGCAGTTTGCTGCCAGACAGTTAGCCATCACCAACTCTCCTATTAAGAGTATCTGTCACGACTGCGGATTTAACAACCTCGGACATTTCTATAAACAATTCCAGCGTATCTATCAGCAAACACCTTCTCAGTACCGCGAACAGCATCAGCGGATGTCCTAGATCGTTATACCGTAAAAAATATATTTGTTAGCGCAATAGTATGAGCGGTTTATTACTTTCGCAGATTATAATTTAGCACCCGATGAAAAAATGCATTATGGCTGCCACAGCCATGATCAGTTATCTGCCTATGAAAGCCCAGTATGCGGAGCTATCGAATAGCGTAAAGCAGGATTTTGCCAGATCCTGGGAGGCCTATAAACGATACGCATGGGGGCATGATGTGTTATTGCCACAGACGAAGACCTATACCGACTGGTATGAGCAACCGATACGCATTGCGCAGATCGACGCCTACAGCACCATGAAAGTAATGGGTTTGCAGAAACAAGCCAGAGACATTGAGAAGTTCGTAAGCGATAGCTGCAGTTTTAATATAGACGTTAACGTAAAGACATTTGACGTGAGTAACCGCGTACTGGGGGGATTATTATCCATGTACGCCTACACACATCAGCCAAAGATACTGGAACGTGCAAAAGAGGTGGGTGACCGGTTATTACCAGCTTTCAGATCGCCAACAGGTATACCCTACTACTGGATAAACCTGAAGACCGGCAAGGTCAAAGGAGAAAAAGTAAACACTGCGGAAGCAGCTGCCTATACGCTTGAAATGGGCATCCTGAGTTACTATACAAGGGACCCGAAATACTATCAGGCAGCGAAGAAAGCCACTGCAGCTGTATTCGGAAGACGCTCCGCCATCAACCTCACCGGTAATGTCATTAACTGCGAGACCGGCGAATGGCTAGAAACCATCAGTTGTATCGGAGCCGGCGGTAGTGCCTATTATGAATCGATGCTAAAAACATGGCTGCTGTTCAAAGATCCGGAGCTGAAAGATATGTGGGAGAAAACGATCACTGCCATCAATCAGTATGATGCCGAAGAAAGTGATTCCGCGATCTGGTACCGCAGAACAGATATGTACACAGGCGAAGTGAAGAACACCACCATTACCGCCTATGATGCTTACCTGCCATCACTGCTGTGTATCGATAATGATGCAGATCAGGCCGCGAAAGTACAGCGGACATGGAACAGGCTATGGCGACAATACGGACTGCTGCCGATGATATATGACTATCGCAGACAGCACGTGACGGCGGCAGCATATGAACTGAACGGAGAGATCATGGAGTCAGCATGGTATCTGTACGATTACACAAAAGATACGGCGTATCAGCAGATGGGCAGGGAGTATTATAATAGCCTGTCCGCGTATTGTAAAACAGGGCCTGCCTTCACCGGTGTGATGGATGTGAGAAGTAAACAGCAGCAGAATAAAATGCCGGTTTATTTCTTCGCTACTACCATGAAATATCTGTATCTGTTATTTACACCCGACAGCGGACTGAATACACTGGAATATGTATTTACTGCGGAAGGAAATCCATTTAAGATAGCAGATTTTAAAGAAGCCGAATGCGCGAAACGCTTAGGCATTGACGAGTAAGTTAACCAGCACTATAAACAGGAAGAGGCTATCTCATTATTGAGATAGCCTCAATTATTTTAACGGGCCAGTATTACCGTTCCTTTGCGCAGCACATCCCCACATACGGTCTTAGCCCTGATCATATACACATAGGTACCTGCCGGCTGTGCCATGCCTTTAAAAGTCCCATCCCAGCAGTCGCCGGGGTACCGCGTACTGAAGACCATATTTCCATGCCTGTTGAATACATTGAACTCAAATGTATTTGTCTCACCCCAGAACTTCAGTCCGAAACAATCGTTACGGCCATCGCCATTCGGTGAAAATGCAGAAGGTACCGGATAACGGGTAAACGACAATGCAACGTCTACATTCACCGTGATCGCTTTTACTTCTGTACAGCCATTTTCATCCATGACCGTCACTTCATAGGTGGCAGTCTTTAAGGGAGACACCACGGGATTGGCCACCAGGCTGTTGGATATAGCAACAGCAGGCGTCCAGCTATAGTAGCGGCCGCCAGTTGCTTCCAGTATAACTTCCGGATGCGCACAGTCGATATCGCCCGATTTCACAACACCGGCTACCGGTAACGGATGCACCTTCACAGGCACCATGAACGTATCGGATACCGCACAGGTATGATGTTCCATGTATACTTTAAAAAGCGAATCACAGGTAGGCGCAATTGTGATCATCGGGCCATTCGCTAACAGCGAATCCCTGTCAGTGTACCACCTGTATACATCGCCTCCTTTACAGACAACATCGATGGTCTGTCCGAGACATGCTACAGGCGTATCAGGAATGACCCTCATTTCCGGTGCCGGATTCACAACTACATTGATCACGGCCTTACTCGTACAACCATAGATGGTTGTGGCGGTAGCAGTGTAAGAGGTGGTGACAACAGGTGTAGCAACAGGATCGCTGATAATGCCATTGCTCAGTGAACTGTCGGGCGACCAGCTATAGGTCGCGGGAATATCAGAGATAGCATATAGTTGTACTGATTTACCGGCGCAAATAGCAGTATCACTTCTTTTATTAAAGACAGGAGATGGATTTACATGAATGGTCAGACTGGCAGCACCCGGACACCCCTCAGCGTCCACACCATTTACAGTATAAGTAGTGGTGACCATTGGCGTAGCGAGCGGATTTGGAATAGTATCGGCAGAGAGCCCTGTTGAAGGCGTCCACTGATACTTCACGCCACCACTGGCGTTGAGCTGCGCAGGCTTACCAGCGCAGAGCACCATGTTGGACAGTGTATTGATATTCGCAGCGCAGGGCGCCTGAATAGTGACAAGATAGTCTTCTACTTCCCCATCAGGTGCAAAGCCGGCAGGTGTGCTGACAGACCGCTGGTCGGTTGCTATCCGGAAGCGAAAACCATATTGTGGCATTCTTCCTTTGATAAAACCATCTGGCAATCCTGTCCAGCTTAGTGTAGCATTGGTGGCATTCGCAGGCACCACGGCTGTGACCATTTCCGTCCTCTCAAATACACCGTTCCTGTTGTAGTCGAACCATCCGCTGATGTATGCATTTCTGCCTGTTGAATTATGCAGTGGTAACGTCAACGTATATTCGCCGTTTCCGGTGTAGTCGGGAAAAGCACTGAGCGCCTCTTCATCCGGGCCATGCAGATTATCCTCTGTCATACCGGCCGGATCTGCATCACCCGGTACACTGCCCAGGTATAATGCGGACTGCAGGTTGGTGAGCGGAAAAGGAACTGCATAATTACAGGGTTGCTGCGTGGCATATACGAGTTGATGAGCAGCATACCCGTAACTGGCAGGCAGGTCACCTTCATCTGTCTGCGATATGATACCCAATGCGACAGCACTGCTACCATGGCCGGTACGAAGCAGACCGACATCCAGTCTGAAGGATGTAACAGCCGGAATATCAGCAGCAATAACGGGCAGTTGCCCGATACCTGGTGTGCCGCCATAGGTATCGGAAATGGTGGCAGTTGCCGTACCACAGCCCACCAGCGGATTATTCACCTGTGTAGAGGTCCTGAAGAACTCTATTGTACGCCAGGTGCCGGCAGATGTGGTCAGTACCAGCGATTCCAGAGTGCTGCTCGCTTCCGCATCAGCTGCCACCAGTGTACAAGGTGCTGGTCTGCCATGACGTGTAGCACTGACAGTTATCGTAAAGCTACTGTTAAAGAAGTTGTTAGGTGTCCATAAGGCAGGTTGAATGGTTGTATCTGTGAAATCGTATAAGCTTTTCAGTAACGCACCATTCCAGGTATTCATCTTTTTTGGGGAAACAGGCGTCCCGGCTACATCCGAGAGGGTGAAGGTCACAGAAAGGCCATCTGCGGTGATAAATGTTCTGGTCGCGCCGTTCTCTATCTTCATACCTGACCAGTCCATCCACCACACAGCATCTCTCAGATGACCGGTACCGGCGTCAGCGAATTGTGCAAATGACTGGGTATGAAGCAATAACAGCAACGATGGTAGCAATAAAAATCTTGGCATTCGGTTTATATATTATAGGGACGTTTTTCAAAAGATAGATATAGGTCTCCGGCTAACTGTTTCATTCTCACCACGTAAGCCCAAACGTGCTACTACAAAGGCTTTCAGGCAGGCTTACGTGTAAAATAGTAAATAAAATCATAATTCAAAAGAGAGTTTCCCGTCCAGGGACATATCCTAAAAACCGTACATCTGCAGAGGTTGTGCAGGAGCTATCGGTACTATAGTTTTTGTTGAACGGTAAGCGTTTCCCCGTTTTATGGTACTTTTTCCTACTTTTGGCACCTGCTATCTGCGAACACTATGTATACACCCGATCTTCACCGTGCCAACATATCACTGACAGGTCTTTCTGTAGGCGATGCTTTCGGAGAAACCTTCTTCGGCAAAGAGGACGTTATCATGGAAAGACTGCATCATAAAACGCTGCAGGAAGGCACCTGGCCATTTACTGATGATACTGTGATGAGCATTGGTATTTACAGAACACTAGTCAGCTATGGTAAAATAGACCAGGATGCGCTGGCAAAGATATTTGCAGATAATTACCTGCTGGACGCTTACCGGGGTTATGGTGGTACGGCACATGCTATCCTGAAAGCCTTTGCTGCTGGTCAACACTGGAAAACAGTGAGTCAGCAGCTGTTTGATGGTATGGGCTCTATGGGGAATGGTGCTGCGATGCGTTCCGGGTTGATAGGTGCGGCCTTTCATGAAGATGCAGCCGTTGTAACAGCACAGGCGATCCTCGCGGCAGAAGTGACCCATTTCAATCCGGAGGCGGTTGCCGGTGCAGTGGCAGTGGCGCTGGCTGCGTGCATATGCGCCCGGCATCCGGCCGGTACATTAACCCCTGCTGCCTTCTTTGATTTTATAAGCCATCATACCCCCGAAAGCGATCTGAAATATAAGATCCGGAAAGCCGCAACATTGCCGGCACATTATGACATCAGGACAGTGACAGCTATCCTGGGAAATGGCATTAAACTCATGGCGCAGGATACAGTTCCTTTTGCCCTCTGGTGCTGTGCGCACCACCTGTATGATTATGAAAAAGCACTGTGGACAGCGGTATCCGGCCTTGGCGACAGGGATACGATCGCTGCCATCGTGGGTAGTATCGTCGTGCTATCTGCCGGTATAGAAAGCATACCCCGTCAGTGGGTATTGCAGAGAGAGTACCTGGAAGACTCGGCCTTTTTCAGTTAACCTGTTCAGGCGCCGGACTGCACTATACGTAGCTCCCGGTCGTGCAGCTGCGCAATGATATAGGCACCCAGATTGAACCAGGCGACACAATCATCCAGTACCCAGGCATCTGCGCTACATACAACAGCGTGGCTGTCAATAAGGTATTTATCGGGAGAGGTCTCCAGTCGCGCGTCCCAGTGAAAGCCGCGCTGTTCAGCGATCTCATAGCACATACCTTTCATCTTTCCACTATTGGACACCGGCGCATCGAAGATCCAGGTGACATTTGTGACACCTAGTTGCTGCAGGGCCTCCCCTACCAGTCGCAACACCTCTTCCGTCTGACTGACCTTCCGGTAAGCACCGTGTACGGAAGATATATCGCGGAAACAACCATCCAGTCCCCTGAAAATATACCCACCCGACAACGCCGTTTCCAGCAGTATCAGGATATTGAACGCATCCAGTAATACTTCCTTTCCTTTCAGGTCAGCCGCTGATAATTCTTTGTTCCGTCTGTTCCTGAGCTGAACATCCGAACATGCCATGCCCTGGAGCGCCTGCTGCTGGCGTTTCACGAGCTGATATCTGTTACCCACCAATGCCAGGGCGGCCTTAAAAGGATAGTCCCTGCTGAGCAGAAAACAGAGGTCCTCCAATGCCTGCTGCATATGTTGCAGTGCTGCCGGCTGACCAAATAAATGACTATCTTCATGATGTTTCTCTCTATCTCTGGCTGTAGGTGATTGTTGGTTATCCATAGTGTCCCGCGATGGTATTTCAGCGCCTCCGGCAACAAAGTAACGGATTACCGTTAATCTTTTAAAAAATGATCAGTCTTCATTAAGTATACTTTCGGTTTAGTATTCATCAGGTAAGCTTTCTCCTCCGTTTCTCCTCCGTTTTAAAACGGAGGAGAAACGGAGGAGAAAGCTTACCTGATGAATATAAACAGATCGGAAAAGACGCGGTTGTTCAGCGTACAATTCAGTATTTCCCGCAAGTTTTTTCCCGGGTTTTCTGCTTAAATTTGAGGTATAAACAACTACTTCAACAATCCATAAAACCTTACTGATTTCAGGTTTTATTCAATATAAATTTTGATTTTCTTTCTGATTATTAATTGAATATGCGGTTTACGACGATACTGAGATACATTGTTATAACGGCACTGCTACTGGTAAATGCACCATCCTTCTGTCAGGTGCAACCCGGCACCTACAAAGTGATGATCGATACGTCAGCGCTGACGGCCTATGACACATTGATGGGGACTGATTTCTCATCACTGGTCATCCATCGTAAACACACATTCACGTATAAATTCAATAGAAGTGCAAGCTGTTTGCTGTGGTACCAGGCGGATGGTAAGTGGGAAACCAGAAAGGATACACTGATACTGACTGACGATGTAAGTAACTACATTCCATCCATCAGGAGCAGTGATACCAATAATGGGAAAGAGACGAGTATCCATGTGGTAGATGAAGACAGACAGTCAATGCCACACATGAAAGTGGCGTACAGATATTATAACAGTGAGGATACGTTAGTCGCTTATACGGATGGCGACGGAAAGATCGTCTTTAAAGACCTATTCCCTGCAAGGGTCAGGCAAAAGCTTCCCGGCGGATTTATTGTAGTAGACGATATCGAATTTAAGATATATGGCTACCGTGAGGGGAAATACAGTCCTATAGGTAATTGCTTCATTAACCAGGGTACCCAGAAGGAATGTACGATCGTAAAAAACACAACTCCCGTGAATGCCATACGGCAAACCTATTATCAGATAAACGGAAAAGAACTCAGATTTCTGTTTGTAACCTATGACAAAGAGAATTTCTTTCCAACGCGCCACATGATGGGAAGTTTTTCTATGTGATGACCGGCTGTATATCCCGCATCAGAACGCATTCAACAATACACTGCTCACAAAAAACATCTTCCGTTGTGACAAAACCAACAGATAGTGATCTATCTTTGAAGCTGTGAACAGCTAATGTGATACATGTATTCTAAACAGGAAGTTTCCAAACTTAAACAGGCATTCTGGACAACATTCGGCAAGTATATGAAGCCAATACTTTCAGCTGATGGTGAGATCATCAGCTGGTCCAACTATAAAACAGGCATTCCGGGTATCAGCTTTAAAATGGACGCTGACAACCAAACTGCCAGTATTGCCATCGTTATCTCCCACACAGATATAACACTGCACCGGGAGTTTTACAATCAGTTCCTTCTGCATAAGACCATGCTTCAGGCTACGCTGGATGAAGATGACTGGCATTGGCAAAAGGAGACGACGGATGAATACGGACGCCTGGTCAGCACCATCAGTAAACAGGTAGATAATATATCCGTACTGCGGCAGGAAGACTGGCCCACGGTCATTTCTTTCTTTAAACCGCGTATTATCGCGTTAGATGAATTCTGGAGTATGGCAAAATATGCCTTTGAGGCGGTTATGTAAGCGGATGTACTTTATCGGCAGCCTTAGCCGGATGTTCATACCTGACAGCGGCCCCTCTGACAGATAGCAGGTATTCATACATGGCCACCTCTACACCGATCAGGAGCAGACCATATGCAATGTCCTCCAGCGGGATAGTCATTAATCTGGGACCAGCTATTTCCAGCGGATTATACCATACTACCGGCTCCGCGATCCATGAGCCGGTAAGCAGACCGTTCACTACCAGGAATGGCAACAGCATCAGGCCATAGCAGATATAGAAACGACCGGTCCAGCTTCGCTTAGTCAGGAAGCCGGTCCAGAGAACGAACAGCGACATGAGCAATAGTGTGGCGAATGTGTAGATATGTGCTGAAAACCAGAAAGCGCCTGCTACACCGATCATCAGTAACAGGCCGGATATGACGGTGGATGCCCTGTGCGACATGCGGAATGACGGCCACAGACTAAATATGCAGTGATATGAAAAAAGACATGCATAAGGTATGCAGAGGAAGAACAGTACTTCTTCCAGCGGCAGATTAAAAAAGTACACACCCATCACATATTTCGGATTGAAGCCCCATACCCCTGCCGATGTAAAAAAACAATCCCAGCAAATGAAAAGCAGTCCCGGAAATAACATAGCAGGCCACAGAAAGGGCCATTGCTGATAGAACTTCAGCCTTGGATGAAAGGAGGCTATGAAAGGAACGATCAGGGAGCCTATGTCTATGGCCAGGTAAGTGTACTGCATCTCAGGAATATGTTTTCTCTTTCTTTATAGCATCTATCAGGTAACGCGCGGGAAAGCATAACATCCCGAAACATTCTCCTTCCTCCTTGCCGATATGTTTATGATGCATCTTGTGTGCCCTTCTTAACGCACGCAGATAAAAATTATCGGTGTGACGTAACCAGCGGAAACGCTGATGCACAAAGATATCGTGCACCAGGAAATAGGTGGCGCCATACAAGGTAATACCACTGGCAACAGCAATAAGGTAAGGCAGATGATATAACGTTCCCAACAGGAAGAGTAGCATGCCTGGTATGGCGAAGATGAGAAAGAAAAAATCGTTCTTTTCAAAAAAGCGGCCATCGTCTTTGCGATGATGGTCCTTATGCAGCGACCATAGCAGACCGTGCATGATGTATTTATGAGTAAACCAGGCGACCATTTCCATTGCAACAAAAGCAGCCAGCCCGGTCAGGATATAGAATAATAACTGCATAACCGGTTTTTTTTATCATCCGTTCAATCATCCAATGTTATCTGGGTTGCAGTAACATTGTTTGTAACATAATGCCGATCTTATGACTATTGGCCACACGGACGCGGGCAGTCATGATCTTCTGTGGAGGCAGGTTACGGATCTTGTTAAACAATACTTTATAATACGCATATGCCAAATATACCCCTTTACGAGAAGAAAGTGGTAATGCCTTGATACCGGCCAGTGCCTCATTAAAATCCGCTTCAATTTCCGCCTCTATAGCGGCCTTTTCTGCGCAGGAAAAGTTATTGAGATTGACCTGCGGAAAATAATGGCGGCCCAGTTCCTGGCTGTCGGTACGCACGTCCCTCAGAAAGTTCACCTTCTGGAAAGCAGCCCCCAGCTTCATCGCCGGATATTTTAGCTGCTCATATAGATCATGGTCTCCGTTAGTGAATACCCTGAGGCACATCAGTCCTACAACTTCAGCCGAACCGAGGATATATTTTTCGTAAATACTCCTTGTGTAAAAATGCTGGTGGAGGTCCATTTCCATACTGTCCAGAAATGTATCCACCAGCTCCTGTTCTATATTATACTGATGTACTACATGCTGAAAACTGTTTAGAATAGGGTTGAGACTGATCTTCTCCCTGATAGCGCGATAGGTTTGTTCTCTGAAATCATTCAGTAACGTTTCTTTCGGATAGCCATGAAACGAGTCTACTATCTCATCAGCAAACCGCACGAACCCGTATATACCATAAATAGGTGCATGAAACTTCCTGGCGAGCAATTGTATACCAAGGGAGAAAGAGGTGCTGTAGGCCTTCGTAGTGAGTTTACTGCAGGCGGCACTCACACTGTCAAATAACGCTTTCATGGCTAAACGCTTTTTGTTTAGATATATGATCTGCTACCAGTTGTCCTGAGATGATGGCCGGAGGCACACCAGGACCCGGCACGGTAAGCTGACCTGTAAAGAATAGATTGTTGATTGTCTTATGGCGGATAGAAGGCTTGAGAAAGGCTGTCTGTCCTAATGTATTAGCGAGTCCGTATGCATTGCCTTTGAAGGCACTGTAATCAGACATAAAATCGCTGCACGCATAACTGCGGGAATAAACGATATCATCGCGGAATGATTCACCGCAAAAAGCAGCTGTCTTATCAAGCACATATTGGAGATATTGCTCTCTGATAGCAGGTGTATCTGTGAGTCCCGGAGCGGTAGGTATGAGGATAAACAGGTTTTCCATACCATCCGGAGCAACAGTACTGTCTGTTTTAGACGGACAGCATACATAAAACAACGGTTTCTCCGGCCATTGAGGTGTTGTGTATATTGCTTCCGCATGCGCGCGGAAATCATTTTCAAAGAAGAGGTTGTGATGACGCAGGCGAGGCAACTTACGGCCCACGCCCAGGTAGTAAATGATGCAGGAAGGCGCCATGACACGTTTTTCCCAGTAACGGGCGGTATAGTTGTTATAACCTGATGGCAACAACTGCTGATCAGTATGATGATAGTCCGCCGCCGATACGATCACATCTGCCTCAAAACGCCCCTGATCGGTTATGATACCTGTGATACAGCCATCATTTACCTCCATACTGTTGACAGTTGTATTCAGCTGAAGCTTTACGCCCATTTCAACCGCGAGTTGAGTAAAAGCCTTTACAAGTTCATACATCCCACCCACAGGGTACCAGGTACCAAGGCGTATATCAGCATAGTTCATCATGCTGTACATAGCGGGGATACGTTCTGGCGTTGCGCCCAGGAACAGTACCGGAAATTCTATGATCCTCAGTAGTCGTTCATCTTTAAAAAACTTTCTCGCATGACTACTAAAAGACTGCAACATATCCATACGCAAAAAAGAACGGATTACTTCTGCATTACAGAGTTCGCGGATGTGAAGGCCTGGCTTGCTGACGTAAGCAGACATTGCCGTGTTGTATTTGTATTCCGCTTCCTGCATAAAGCTTCTCAAGCGGGCACCGGCGCCGGGTTCAATATGCTCAAACACCTTTTGTAACTCACTGAAAGAGGCAGGCATATCTACCTGTTCGTGTGCACCGAAAATAACCTGATAGGAAGGGTCCAGCCGCACCAGATCGAGATAGTCGTCTATACACCGTCCATGCCTTTTGAAAAAATCAGCCATTACCTCCGGCATCCAGTACCAACTGGGCCCCATATCGAATGAAAAGCCCCCTTCTTTTAGTACCCTGGCTCTACCTCCTGTCTGATCATGCTTTTCTACCAGGGTCACGTCGTATCCCTTATCAGCCAGACTAATAGCGGCAGATAAACCGGAAAAACCGGCACCGATGACAATAGCAGTTCTGGCTGTATTTTGTTTCACGTTTTAACTGATTTCTTAAACAAATGTATTGTTTAACTTTTAAAATAAAAAATTAAACAAAATTATTTTGGCGATGATAAGCTTCCTATTGAGGCAGACTCTGGCACTTGAGGTATTGATTATCAATATTATAATATAATTTCACTGGTACTATCGCGGCCAATACCAGGTATAAAATATTAGTTTTGGAGAGGACGATGAGCTGCACTTTGTTTAATCAGTCTGTTAATATGTTACCTTGCACTCCGAAAAACGGTGATTATGGCAGCTGAGAAGTATTCCATAAAAGACCTGGAAAGATTATCCGGGATCAAGGCCCATACGCTTAGGATCTGGGAAAAGCGATATGGCATCATTAACCCGGAACGAACGGATACAAACATCCGTTATTACGGCAATGAGGAATTAAAGAAGATCCTGAACATCAGCCTGTTGAATCAGCATGGCTACAAGATTTCCATCATCAGTGAAATGAGTGAGGGAGAGATAGCGGAAAAGGCAGCTGCGGTAGGATTGTTCGGACAACAGGAAACAACGGATGAAAGTCTGCTGCTGAGTCTTATCGAAATGAATGAGATCCTGTTTCATAACACCTTCTCTGCACTGGTGATGAAACACGGATTCGAGCATACGATCGTCAATCATATCTTCCCTTATTTCCGCCGTATTGGTATTATGTGGCAGGCAGGCACGATCAATCCTGCACAGGAACACTTTATCTCCAACCTGATACGCAACAAGATCATCCTCGCGACGGAGTCGCTGACCCGTACTGCAGGTCAGCAAAAAGCCCTGGCGCTTTTGTTTCTGCCGGAGGGGGAGTTACATGAGATAGGGTTATTGTTTTATAACTATGCGCTTCGCGCAAGAGGCTTCCGGACGATCTATCTCGGACAGTCAGTACCTCACAACAGCCTCTCCCGTGTGATCAGTACCTGTAATCCTGACCTGATCGTAACGGGTATGACGAACCCGGTGAATGCTACCGATTTCCTTACGTTCTCTCACGAGTTATGCAGGACATCCCCTGGCCTGAAGATCTATTTTACAGGACCAGTGCCGGCAGGAGCTGAAGGGAAACTGCCGGCGAATGCGTTTACGGTAGATGACCTGCTGGAGTTAATGGAGTTGAGAAGGAAATAGCCGTTGTTGAATAGTTTCATCTGAATATTAAACAAAAAAGGGCATTGTTTCTACACTCAGCGGCTATTGGCATCAGTGGTGACAAGGATGATCTTACCAATATGTTCGCTGCTTTCCATGAGTTGATGGGCAGCGGCAGCTTCCTGGAAAGGGAAGGTTTTGTAGATAACCGGTTTGAATTTGCCGGCCGCCAGTAAAGGCCAGACGCGTTGATGAATGTCGGCAGTGAGGGATTTCTTATAGGCATATTCCCTGGCGCGCAGGGTACTGCCGGTAATAGTAAGCCGCTTGCGCATCACAAGCCCCAGATCCAGTTCAACACGGTTACCTCCCATTGTATTGATATATACCAGACGCCCCTCTTCCCGTAAAACACGGATGTTCTTAGGAAAGTATTCTCCACCAACCATGTCGAGTATTACATCTATGCCTTCGGTAGCGAGAACCTCTTCAAAATCGGCTGTTTTATAATTGATATAGTGGTCAGCGCCCAATGCGATGCAGGCGGCTCCTTTTTCCGCTGATCCTACAGTGACGATCACTTTGCTACCCAGGGCATGTGCGAGCTGAATGGCAGTTACGCCAATACCGCTGGAGCCTCCATGTACAAGCAGCGTCTCTCCTGGCTGAAGTGCGCCCCGCTGGAAGATGTTAGACCAGACAGTGAATATTGCCTCCGGCAGACTGGCCGCTGCCGCAAAGCTGTACCCTTCAGGAACCGGAAGGCACTGACCTTCCTTTACAGTGACCTGTTCAGCATAACCACCACCGGCTAATAATGCACACACCTTGTCTCCCCGCTTCCATTGGGTCACTCCTTCTCCGCAACTTATGACCACACCGGCCACCTCCAGTCCCGGTATATCAGCAGGTACGCCCGCTGGTGCAGGATACTTCCCCTGCCGCTGTGCGACATCTGCCCGGTTAATGCCAGCTGCTTTGACTTCAATCAATACCTCTTCCTTCCCTGGCTGCGGACTGGTATAGTCCTGCCACTGTAAGGCATCTGGCCCACCTGGCTGTGTGATCACTGCTGCTTTCATATGGTCTGTTTTTATCGTTTATACAATAGCCGTAAAGTTAGCGTAAAGATATCAACGGGCGCATTCAGGGAAACAGGGTTTTCTGGTATGATATTAGCCAATACGATACATAGCACCGGATAAAGAATAACCGGATACACACCGGATCTTTTGTCCGCATGTGCATTATAATCACCCCAAAAATGTCCTGTCGAATGAGTTATACCTATAATGTAGTTGGTATCGGATCTTCAGCCGGCGGGCTGGCACCTCTGAAGATCATTTTTAACCAACTTCCTCCTGATATCAATGCTGCGATCATCATTATTCCCCATCTGCTGGCTAATATGCCCAGTAATCTCGGAAAGATCTTACATACTGTAACCGGTATGCCCATTATGAAGGTAGAGGAAAATACCCATCTGAAGAAAGGTGTCGTCTATGTACTGGGAGAAGGGCTGGTGATGACAATAAAAGATAAACAGCTACAGGTACGTCCGCGCGAGGCATCTGAAAAGATCAATAAAGCAATTGATCACTTCTTTATATCGCTCGCAGAAGAAGCGGCAAACAAAAGTGTAGGTGTAGTGCTGTCCGGTGCGGGATATGATGGCATAGAAGGCGCCAAGGCAATTGAAGATAAACATGGGCTGGTGATAGTACAGGAGCCTTATACAGCTGAATTTCCCCTGATGCCGCAGGCACTCATCGCTAACGATCATCCTGATTATATCCTGACGCCCGAAGATATTGCATACAAACTCGGGAAACACTGCCGCTAGCCTGGCTACCGGAACGGCCCTTCCCTATCTTTGCATGACCAGCCGGCCATCGTATGGATCACCGGGCGCAGGCTTCCCTGGTGGTAAACTGACGGCGGATCTCTTTGCCAGCCGCGCTCCGGTAGACGGCTCCATTAAACTGGGAACATTCGCCAAAACATACGCAGCGCAGTACTGACCAACACTTTATTATAGACAGTTCCGGCGAATATTTGTCGGAACTATCGTTTATGGCCCTGGCATTTCTGAAGGACCAGAAAAGTGAGTACATTTGAACGGACATTTTCCCGTATTTGTTCAGTACTTTCAGCTTACATTCAATGGATCGGATACCTATCAGACATATTCTAACCGCATATCAGCAGGATTACTCACAACACTTCAGCATACGGGATGTACAATCGTTACTGGATGGTAAGGATATGCAGCAGGAGCTGCACCGGCACAACTTCTTTTATGTGCTGGTGATCAGGAATGGAGAAGGACATCATGAGATAGACTTCGTCTCCTACCCTGTTGGTAACCATACCGTGTTTTTTATACGCCCCGGGCAGGTGCATCAACTGTTTCTCAAAGCGGGTGCTACAGGCTATCTGATGCAGTTCAGCGAAGGCTTCTATGCTACACATGATCAGCATTCACGGCAATTGCTGCGCAAGGTATCCGGTATTAACTATCACCCGCTGGACGAAGATAAGTTTGACAACATCTCCGGTGTATTAAAATATATCTTCAGAGAATATGTACGCCGCCAGAAGAAATACGAAGAAGTGATCCATGCTAATATGGATATCTTTTTCATTGAACTGATACGTGCTACCTGCAATGACTCCCTGGAAACAGAACAATTTCATATCCAGGAAAAGCTGGACACCTTACTGGACCTCATCACCTTGCACATAGCGGAATACAAGCAGGTAGCCCAGTATGCTGCACTCATGCATCTCTCTCCCTATCAACTCAATGCCGTCACCAAACAGACGCTCGATAAGACCTGCTCGGAAGTGATCAATGATTATATTATACTGGAAGCTAAACGATACCTGCTGGCAACTGATGAACAGATCAATAATATAGCGTGGCGCTTAGGCTATGAAGATGTCTCCTACTTTATACGGCTGTTTAAAAAGCAGACAGGACATACACCTGATATGTTCCGGAAGAATTTGAGATAAGTGCGGCAGGAGTTGATGATTGTCCTATCAGTGCAGGAAGTGAGTGATATACCTTTGATAAAAATTACTCATTAACGCAAATTTTTATTCAATGAAAATAATCATCATCGGCGCTTCCGGCACTATTGGCAAACAGGTAGCCACCTCACTGGGACAAGAACACGAGATCATCAGGGTAGGCTCTAAAAGCGGAGACATACAGGCAGATATCACATCACCGGAAGCTATCAAGCGTATGTTTGAGCAGGCAGGTCCATTTGATGCACTGGTCAGCACAGCAGGCGATGCACATTTCGGTCCGCTGAAAACAATGACTGACAAGGAATTCAGCGTCGGCATCAACAGTAAACTAATGGGGCAGATCAACCTGGTACTGATCGGACAACATTATATCAAACCCAAAGGCTCCTTTACACTCATCTCCGGCGTATTATCACAAGACCCTGTACTGAACGGTGCCAATCCGGCAGCAGCCAATGGCGCAATAGAATCCTTCGTACGGGCAGCTGCTATTGAACTGGAGCACGGTGTGCGGATCAACGCCGTATGTCCTACTGTAGTGGAAGAGTCGCCAGCGTACTTTGCCTTTTTCCCGGGACACATACCTGTACCCATGAAAAAGGTGATAAACGCGTACCATAAGAGTATATTGGGAGCCGGTACGGGTCAGGTGATCACTGCATTGTAAGTGAACATTTTACCTAGAATAGATATACAAACTAATAAGCCGGAGGTAAGTATCCTCCGGCTTATTAGTTATTTACCGAAATAAGTACCGTGTTCCAGATCGGCTAACAGCCCTGGTTGGGTGGGCTGCCAGTTTAACCACGCCCGGGTCTGTACACTGGTAGCAGGAACGTCCAGTCCGGCGAACATGCTCAGCCAGCCAAAATGAGCCGCTGCTTGCTCCCGTGATATCGAGACCACTGGCAGATTCAACTGACTGCCTATCACTGTTGCAATGGCTTTAAAAGCAACCCCTTCATCGTGCACTGCATGAAACACAGGACGCGCTTCACCTTTCTCCAGTATCAGCCTGTAAGCGCTGGCAGCATCGAGGCGATGTACAGCGGGCCAGCGGTTTGCTCCATCCGCTATATAGGCAGCAACACCTTTCTCACGGGCTACCTGGATCAGGGCAGGCACGAATCCACGATCACCGTCACCATGCACGGAAGGCGGTAGCCGCAGAATAGATACATTTATGCCACGGGCAGCAAGGGCAGCCGCGGCTTCTTCGGAAGCAGCCCGGGGTACATGCATCGCACTGGCAGGACGATCCTCTTCTGCAGCAAAGCGATCCTGTACGACAATAGCAGTCCCAGAGGTAACGACCAGCGGACGATCAGTGCCCGCTAATGCATTGCCCAGAGCCTCTATAACGTGCCTGTCATCTTCACAGTTGTCCTTATACCTGGAAAAGTCATGATTGAAAGCTGTATGCACCACACTATCTGAAGCGGCCGCCCCCTGTCTAAGACTTTCAAGGTCTTCCAGGGAACCGCGGTGTACTGCGGCGCCCGCAGCTACAAGGGCCTGAGCCGCCGCGTCGTTACGAGCCAGCCCGAGCACTTCGTGACCAGCTTTGATTAAGTCCTGAACGATCGCCGAGCCGATAAAACCGGTCGCACCGGTTACAAATATCCTCATGTTGTTATTGATTTGATGAAAGCCACATTTACAACACAAAGTTGCGCTGGCTATGACCGTCGGACCAAGGTCATTTGACACAATTTTACGGTGTCATTTGACCTAACTTCGCTAACTTCAATCACAATAATCAGAAAGGTTACCTATCAAGATGTTCGAAAAGTTCGCCGCTTATATCACTTCTCAGGCGCCCATTACCAGTGATGCACTGGACATGATGCGTTCGCTGGCCGTCATGAAAAAATTACGGAGGCGACAACTCCTGCTGAACGAAGGAGAAGTGTGTCTATATAAAACATTCATTGCCAAAGGACTGCTGAAGACCTACCGGCTGCGGGATGACGGGATGGAAACGATTCTCCGGTTCGCTCCTGAAAACAGCTGGACCACCGATCATGACAGCTTCATGCGGCAGATACCTTCCCAACATTATATTGAGGCGCTGGAAAGCACCGAGGTCATTTGCTGGACAGCCGACAGCCTCACCAAAATAAGACAGGCGATTCCTGCTTTTAAGGCGTATTCAGACGCCATCATCACCGATTCGCTGAACGCTTCCTATGAGCGCATTTACATGAACCTCAGTTATACTTCAGAGGAAAAATATGAGCATTTTGTGACGGCATTTCCAGAGGTATTCAGGCGGGTACCATTGCATATGGTAGCATCTTATCTGGGGGTGTCGAGAGAGACGCTGAGCCGGATCAGGCGGAAGTAAGGGAAGAAATCAGGAATTGGTCAATTCCCTCAGACACGCCAAAATAGCTTCATCCTGAAAAGTACCTATCCCTGCTTCCCTGTTCCTCTCCAGTTCATTAGTACCGGTTTGTTTCATTCTTTCAGCGATCCGCTCAGGCGTCATCCATTTGTTGAGCGGCATCTCGATATCCGGTGTATTAAGATGTATGAGTCTCCATTTAGTCATTGAAGGGTCTCTCTCCCAGAGCATAGGGCCAGTGGCGATGATGCCTATTTTAAAATTCATCTGAGCAATATTAAAGGGTACAGGTCAATAAAACAAAGTGATGATGCTTACCTTTCATAAAAGCATTCTGCAAGTTTCTAAAAAAAAGTTAGGAATTGTGTGTTCCAGCATCTATTTTTCCGGCACAGGTCCATTTTATATGAATATTTCCACAAACAACTTTCACTGTCATGAGAAAAGGTCTCAACGGTCTCAGCACCCTTTTATTGCTATCTTCACTGGTCCCGACGAGTAGCAGGGCGCAGACGACACCGGCGTATACGAAATACGTTAACACATTCATTGGTACAGCGCCGTTAACTGATCCGAAGATCCTGGGGTATACATTGCCCGACGGCTGGAGATCATGGGCCGGACTCACCTTTCCGGGGAGCTCATTGCCTAATGCCATGGTGCAGTTAAGTCCGATGACGGAATATGGTTCCGGCGCAGGCTATGAGTATGAAGATAACATTATCTACAGCTTTACCCATACCAACAAAGGTCACTGGAACCTGTGCAACATTCCTGTGCTGCCCCTCTCCCATCCCGGAGAGAAGTTCCAGTCCAGGTTTTCACACCAGAAAGAAAGCGCAGCACCAGGCTATTACCAGGTATACCTGGATGACTATGGCGTGGATGTACGCCTGACTTCCACCCTGCGTTGCGGCTATCATCAGTATGCATTTAAAGATGACGCTGACAAACAGATCCTGTTTGATCTGGCGAAGTCCAATAACAGGATCTCCGAATGGAAGATCGAGCAGATAGGTGATAATGCCGTACAGGGGTATCAGCGGGCCGGCTCCAATATTTACTTCTATGCTGTCTTGAATACAAAGATCACTCAGCTGGAGAAAAAGGCAGAAAGCGATCCTAAAGGATATGCGATCGTACATCTGGCAGATGGCAATAAAGGCCCTGTCGAAATGAAGATAGGTATCTCTTTTGTGAGTGCTGAAAATGCAAAACAGAACCTGGAACAGGAAATCGGTAACCGCTCTTTTGAAGACATTCGTAATACGGCCACTAATACATGGGAAAAGCTGCTGTCCACTATTGAAGTAAAAGGCGGCACAGACAAGCAGCGCACCATGTTCTATTCCTGCCTGTACAGATCATTCCTCTGGCCGGCATTACGCAGTGATGTCAACGGCGAGTTTCATGATGCAAAAGGCAATACGGCAAAAGCCGACTTCAACTATTACACGGAGCCTTCCTTGTGGGATACTTACAGGAATAAAGATGTATTACTGGGTATGATCTCTCCCGATGTCACGCTGGATGTGATCAAGTCGATGAAAGAAGTAGGTGATAAAACAGGATTTATTCCTACCTTCTTCCATGGCGATCATGGTACATCCTCTATAGCCGGCGCCTACCTGCGTGGTATAGACAATTTCGACATCAAAGGTACCTATGCAATATTGCTGAGGAATGCCAATGTCGATAAAGGCGCCAGACCCTTTGTAAAAGAGTATATCGAAAAGGGATATATCTCTGATCCGGATGTGAAGAACCCACATGTGGAAACAAAGGCAAAAGCCGGGGTATCCAAGACACTGGAGTATTCCTATGATGATTATTCACTGGCGCAGATCGCAAAGAAACTGGGAGACACAGCCAACTATCGTATACTGATGGCACGTTCCAAAAACTACCGGAACATGTTTGATCCTTCCACTAAGTTCATGAGAGGAAGACTGGAAAATGGTGAGTGGATTAAAAACTTTGATCCGCAGTACCCTTACTATGAATACATGTACAGGGAGGCTAATGCCTGGCAGGTATCCTTCTTTGCTCCACATGATATGAAAGGACTCATACAGCTGTACGGCGGTGCAACACCTTTTGAAGCCAAACTGGATTCCCTGTTCACCGTGCCATGGAATCCGAAGCATATCGCGAGGAATGTAGAGACGATGATCGGCCAGTATTGTCATGGTAATCAGCCAGACCATGAAGCTCCATTCGCATACTATTTCATCAATAAACCGGAGAAATCCCAGAAGATCATTGATACGATCCTCAATACGCTGTATGGTGTGGGAGACGATGGGATTGCCCTGTGTGGTATGGATGATGCAGGTGAAATGTCCGCTTGGTATGTACTGTCAGCAGCTGGTCTGTATACTTTCTCTGCCACCGATCCCGAATACCTGGTAACGGTACCGCTGTTTGACGAGGTAAAATGGAAGACCAGCACAGGCAAAGTATTGACCATTACCCACGCTGGAACAGGCCGCAAAATGACTGGTATTAAAGTAAATGGTAAAACGATCAAAGGATATTTTGTGCCGGATGAGCTGTTTAAGAAAGGAGGAAAGATTGAAGTAGTGACAAAGTAGTCTATTATCACAAATAAAGTAAACGCCCCGTCTGTTGATTCACCTGACAGACGGGGCGTTCACTTTATTATCCAGCACGCATAAAATATTTATTCTATTTTTGTGCCAACCTATTTTTTTACTATGAAAATGCTATTAACCACTATCTTTCTGGCGACTACTTTCTGCGCCTGCTCTTCATCTGACAACAACAACAAGCAATCTGCCAACAAGGATTACACACTAGCCGATTCCATTCATTTTGATCATGCGATCGTTGACGATCTCAGGAAAGAAACTGACTCTTCTTTCACCAGAATGGTAGCTTATGTGGATGATCTGGGTATTGACATTGAAATAGACACCTTATATCCTGATGGACTGCTATTTAATCACGACGGACAAACATCCGCCGAGCTGGTATTACGCCTGAAGGACAGCTTTCGCAAACGCGGCTACTTTATCTTCAGGGCGGAGCAACATTTCGGATATCAACCGGATAAAATTGCTGTATTGAAATCCGGTGACCAGTTTGACATTCTAAAGTACAGACGTACCGATGGCGCCAACTACAGTATCAGCAATGACAGCGTCATTAATAAACTAAAAGAGTGGAACAGTCGCTTTCCTTTCGAGATCATAGGCGCTGACCGTGACATGGTAGAAGCGCAATTCATCCGCAAGCCAGCCGACATGGAGGCATTTGCAAAAGAGGTATACACTTTCTGTCCGGATATCGTAGATCAGGGTACGGAAACAGTGGAACGCCTGGCAGAAGAAATGAAGCAGTCGAATGTATTATATCTATGGTGGGATTAATTAATCCCACTTTTTTTATGTCAGTCCTCAAATATTTTACCGCTGAAGACCAGTTCCCAGCTACCTTCTGCGATCTCGTCATTCAACTCCTTATGATCCCAGCCGCAGTAGCCAATGAAGACCTTGATATCTTTCGCTGTTAAGATACCGGTATTGATATATAGCACGGCAGTTTTGAAATCGCCCCCCACGTAGATATTATCCTTTACATGCTCCCCTCCTTCGATCAGGTCAGGGCGCTGGTGTATAAAGAACAGGTGTTCCTGGTCAACGGGGCCGCCTTCGTACAAGGGGAAAGGCATGCCTTGTCTGAACTCCTCCAGCTCATTCAGCTTACGGGGGAATACCTTATTGACCACAAACCCCATGGCTCCGTTTTCATTATACTCTGTGATAAAGATGACGGTACTCTCGAAAACAGAGTCATCCAGGAGAGCGGTACTGTTGATAAAAATGCCAGGCTTCATGGCGTAAAGTTAGCAATTAATACTTTGAACAGCCATTTCCGGTGTATCAGTATGTACGGTAGCATACTGGCGCCCCCAGGCTTCCATTGCTTCCAGCAGGGGTATCAACGAACGACCTGTTGCTGTGAGGAAATACTCTACTTTAGGTGGCAGCTCAGGATACACTACTCTGGTGATAATACCATGCTCTTCCAGCTCCCTCAGCTGCTGATTCAATACCTGCCGGGACGCCTTCGGATTGTATGCCTGTAACTGTCCAGGGCGGTTAATCCCTTTATAGATATTATACAATAAACAGGGCTTCCACTTACTCCCGATAATATCCATTGTCACTGCCATTCCGCAACTCAGATCTTTCGGTATTTTATGCTCATACATACACGGCGCATTTTACCAGCAAAGATACACTCCCTTCCCGAAACCGGACATACGCATAATTTTATGCGTATGTCATAACGGGCTGCGTACTTGTCTTTTCCGGTGTACACCTTCACCTTTGCGGAAAAAATATAACATCATGAATGTACACTTTCAACTGATCTGGAGAACCGCCATCATAGCGGCACTTATCACTATCAGCCATGCGCTGCACGCACAACAGTTAAAGGCGCCATTGGAGCAGGCAGGGTACTATCGTATTCAGGTAGGTGATTATGAGGTCACCGCGCTCTCCGATGGCACAGTGCCTATTCACTTACATGAACTGCTGACTAATGTAAGTGATAAGGAAATAGACAGCCTTTCGGCACTCAGTTTCCAGACGGCCACAGCAGAAGCGTCCGTCAATGCATACCTGATCAGAACAGGTGGTAAACTTGTTCTGATAGATGCCGGGACAGCAGAATTATACGGACCTACATTAGGGCATCTTCCGGAGAGCCTGCAGAAGATCGGTGTGTCACCTGAGCAGATTGACGCCATCCTCATCACACATATCCATACAGACCATACAGGGGGATTAATGCTGGGAGACAAGATGATGTTCCCTAATGCCACCATATATATCAGCCGGCCGGAGACGGACTTCTGGCTGAGTGAGACAAGCAGGAAACATGCACCTGAAAGGTTACAGAAATGGTTTAAGGAAGCGGCAGATAAGGTTGGTCCCTACATGGCCGCCGGCAAAGTAAAAAACTTTGAATACGGGCAGGAGCTGCTCCCTGGTATTACACCATTGGCCACACCGGGACATACACCGGGACACACCTTTTACTCACTGGAAAGTAAAGGAGAGCGTATGCTGTTCGTCGGTGATATTATACATGCGGCGGCGGTACAGTTACCGTCACCTTCGGTTACCATCACGTTTGATGTAGATCCTGGAGCTGCAGCTGCACAGCGTATCAAAGCATTTAAAGATGCAGCAGCAAAGGGGTACTGGGTGGCAGCCGATCATGTCTCTTTTCCGGGCGTGGGACACCTGCGGGCACAGGGAAATGGATTCATCTGGATACCGGTGAATTACAGCACACTGGGGAATGGGCAGTGATAAGTGTAAAGATTTATCTAATTTTACGATACGCCATTCACCTAAACCAATTTCTTCATGGACACCTGTGTTGCGGCCATCAAAAGCCGCCGTATCGAATCTATTGACTTATTACGGGGCATTATCATGATCATCATGTCGCTGGATCATGTACGTGACTACTTTCATGCCTACTCCTACGTGTATGATCCTACGGATCTGCAACACACTACCGGACCTATTTTCCTGACAAGATGGATCACGCATTACTGCGCACCAACCTTTATGCTGCTGGCCGGGATCTCTGCCTGTATGTATGGCGCGAAGAACGGCAAGAAAGCATTATCCTATTTTCTCTTCACAAGAGGGCTCTGGCTGGTGTTTGTTGAACTGTTCTTCGTCACACTGGCATGGACGTTCAATCCGCATTACCCGGTATTTATACTCCAGGTGATCTGGGCTTTTGGTATCGCCATGATACTGCTTTCCCTGCTGGTACAATTACCACGAAAGGTGTTACTACCACTGGGCGTATTACTGATCGCTGCACATAATATGCTTGATAATGTACATGTACCTGGTGACAGCATTCCTGCTTTCA
This sequence comes from Chitinophaga agri, assembly GCF_010093065.1. Lineage (NCBI taxonomy): Bacteria > Pseudomonadati > Bacteroidota > Chitinophagia > Chitinophagales > Chitinophagaceae > Chitinophaga > Chitinophaga agri. Next base: position 2,270,440 of record NZ_CP048113.1, read on the forward strand.
TTTGGTCAGCCTTACATGACCCTAACTTTGCTGGCTTTCAGTTCGGTCCCTTCCATCCGATCATCGGATATCCGGTGCTGCCATGGCTGGGCATCATTACCTTCGGTTATTGTGTGGGTAGTCTCTACACACCAGCAGTGACACCTGAAAAAAGAAAGCAATGGCTGCGTAACCTGGGACTGGGCAGCATACTGTTGTTTATCGTATTACGCTGGATGAATATCTACGGAGATCGTTCACCGTGGTCTGTGCAGGACAACTGGCTACTAACGCTGTTCTCTTTCGTGAATACGACCAAGTATCCGCCGTCATTGCTATTCATACTGATGACCACAGGCCCATCCCTGCTGTTCCTCGCGTATGCCGAGCGACCACTCAATAAGTTAACGGCTGCACTGACCGTATTTGGCCGGGTGCCGATGTTCTTCTACCTGCTGCACATCCCCCTGATACACGGTCTGGGTGTACTGGCTGCGGCACTTTCAGGACACGGTGCTGCCAGCATGGTAGACCTTACTACCTGGGTCACGGCCAATGACCAACTGAAAGGATACGGATTTTCCCTACCGGTGGTGTACGGCGTATGGGTACTGGTGATCGCTTTGTTATATCCGCTTAGTCTGTGGTTCAGTAAATACAAGCAGGCGAATCAGGCGCATAAAAAATGGCTGAGTTATTTTTAGAAAACAGCCGCAAAACCGGTGGTGTGCTGGATGTATCCAACACGGTAGAAGCAAAAACTCCCACACGCGGCAATAACACAAGCCAGCAGTACATACCAGCACCCGTATAAAAAAAGCATGTAGTCCCAATGAGGAACTACATGCTTTTTTATGATAGTCGTCCGTCATACTTTTACTGTGGATCCACTGGCAATCCATTCGCCTCACGGAGCAACTGGAACAGATGATCCGGCCTTACCACCACATGATTGGCATTGAGGGAATTAGCTACGTTTTTGAAGCTTGTAGGCGTAACATTTGTCCATGGCTGTGCCTGAATAATGATGAAACGCGGAGAAGCGCCATTCCATCCTGCGGCAGCTGAAGCAATATGGTCTTTCATGGCCTGTTCACTGGTACAATAGTTACAGGACAATGCCATTCCGGGCATACTGTTATTGTAGATGGTCAACCCGCCACCTGTGTTCTGCGCGGTCAATCCTAAAGTAGAAGGCGCAAAGGAGGCGAAGGTCTGTCCTACATGCTGATTAATACCTCCTGTAATGGTGTTCCAGATGGTCACTACGCGGAATCCGGCCCGCTTATTATAATCCTCTGTTTTGGCAACAAACTGGTTCAGGCGCGTCTGGTCCGGCCAGTTATTCGGATAGGTATATCCATATCCAGAAGGACCAGAGATCAGGTTATCATTATTAGTGGCACTTTGCCAGTAATAGTTCAATGCCCCCGGCATGGCGTCCAGCATAGCGGGCGATACCGTCCATCCTATCGGCACAGCACCACGGTCCGGGTTATTCCACAGCTTGCGCATCAGGTGTTCTACATACTGAAGGTTGTCGCCATCACTCAATATGAACGCCACATACAGTTTGTTCTGCAGGGTCGGTTTTGCAGGGATGGGCTTAGGTATAACCGTTCTTGACATACCACTGTGTACGGTCAGATTGGTAGACCAGTCACTGGCTATCGTCGCAATACCATACTGTGAAGCTCTTTGTACACCTGGCGCCTCTTCCGGCCACCAGCCCATATAGTTGGCACCAGCCGGCATGGAACTCAGGAAGCTGTTCAGCAGCTCACTTTCTCCGGCCACATCAGGGTCCAGCCAGATGGTAGCAGCACCGATCGCAACAGCATACTCTCTGAGTGCTGCCTTATGTGCATCAGGATTTAAACCTATCAGAACGCGTTTATCCACGTTAGGCCAGTAGGTGTTATACATGGTCTGGTAGACCTGTAGTTTGCTGGTGAACTGCCCACGCAGATCAACCAGGATAGGCAGGTTGTAAGGAGCGCTGGTCAGCCGGGACAGCAACACCGGCGATACGATCAGGGCATTCCTGTTTTTGGCCAGTACAGTGGCCAGGTTCACGGTGTGTATCTGGGAAGGATCATATACGATCAGACCCGAGATCTCATTGCGGTATTTGGTGATCAGGTCCCATTTATTACTGGTTTCGGTCCAGTTCAATCCGAGGGATTGCAGCCAGGTATACTGTCCTTCTGCAAACGCATCTCCTTCATAGGAAAAGAGGCGGGGCTGTACCCGGTTCACGATGCCTTTGAGAGAGGCAAACAGGTACATTTCAGCAGAAGAACCGTTTTGCTGCACTGCCACCCAGTCTACCTTCGTATAGGAAGTGCCACGCCAGTAAACGCGCAGCTCTATGGACTGGTTATTAGCCGGCATGGTGAAGGGCAGTGTGATGCTGGTGTAATCACCGGCAATGGGGAACTGCCTGCGGGTAACTGCCCTGGAAGCCAGGATCTGACCGGTAGTCGCATTCCTGACGTCGATATCTACCACAGGATCATCATTAGCGGTGTTGTTGTCTACTTTCATCCTGAACTCAGCGACATTGGGGCCGGCAGGAATACTCATATCATAAGGGCCGTAGATCATGTGCTCATCGGCCTTGTCGATACCCGTCTGACAAAGCCAGCCGTCTGTTTCGAGTCTGCCGGTCTTGTGGCCGAGTGACGCGCCCTCTCCTTCCCAGCGGGTGGAACTCTCGCGTAAGATAAACAGGTCCTGGGTCTGGGCTGTAGCAGGAAACGATGGTAATAACTGTCCGGAAGGCCATGATAACTGGGCCTGTACCGGCAGTACGAACAGGTGCAATACAATAAAGAGCGCTGTTGCCAGGCGAACAGCCGGATAAAATGGTTTGCTCATAGGTTAACCCTTTAAGAGTGAATAAATTAAATGGACACTGAAAACGCAGTAAAGTATAGTGCACGTGGAAGCAGGATACTTTTCACCGGATAGTGCGTTTGGTTATTTTGAATCAGATTATCAGGCTGAAAATACAAAAAAACGCTAACGAACAAAGATAATTATAAGGACTGCGAACGGGATGCAGATACCAATGCGATTTCAGGCCCAAAGCCACTCCTATACAGGGTTTTCCGTTATAGATCCCATATTTCCGGCAGCGATTGAGCATGTGATCAAAGCCGGGTGCCGGACGAAACTGAGGTGATACAGTCAGCTGCCTGCCCGGAACCAGCGGTAGCCATATGCTTCCAGTGTAATGGTATGCCTGCCTTTATCATCTTCTATACTCTCAATATTACTGAGCAGATCGATCAGCCGGCGGGTACCGGCCTTCTTCGCTGAAAACACCAATTCCTGTGGATTGTCGCTGAAGTTATGCCAGATGAATAAACGGCGGCCATTCCACTCGTAGCGCATCCCCAGTATATGATCAAAGCCGGTATCCTCTATTGCCCACGTCCCCTTGCCTATCTCCGGGCATTCCCTTCTCAGTCTGATCATGGCTGTCATCCAGTTAAGCATCGAGCCCGGGTCCCTTCGCTGGGCTTCCACATTAATATGTGTATAGGAGTAATAGCCATCATCGATAACCGGGTGGATCAGTTTGTCCGCCTTCGAGAAGCCGGCCTGGTAATCGCCGGACCACTGCATAGGCGTCCTGACACTATTCCTGTCATCCAGTGCGAGGTTGTCCCCCATTCCCAGTTCATCACCATATCTCAGTACCGGTGTGCCTGGCAAAGAGAACATCAGACTGTATGCCAGTTCATTCTGCTGGCGGCTGCCCAGCATAGGGCCCAGTCTCCGGCGGATCCCCCGGAAATATAACTGCATATTCTCATCGGGTGCAAAACGGCTGAACACTTCATTTCTTTGCGCTTCAGTTAGTCTGCCGAGGTCCAGCTCATCATGGTTGCGAAGAAAGTGTGCCCATTGTGGTACGGCGGATTGCAGCCTTGTTTGTTCGAGCGCTTTTATCAGTGGTTTCGTATCGGTGGTCGCGAGTGCATAGAACAAGTACTGATTGACAAAGAAGTTAAACATCAGGTGGATGCCGTCATTCTGTTCTCCGAAATAATTCATCGTTTCCCTGGGTAATACATTGGCTTCTCCGAGTAATACCGCATCTCCTTTTCGCCATTGCAGGAAGCGACGCATTTCTTTCAGATAATCGTAGTTCATTTTACTCTTCTTCTTTCCGGGTGCAGGTGACTCGAGTACAAACGGTACTGCATCTACCCGAAAACCAGCTACGCCCATCTGCAGCCAGTAGCCCATGATGCGGAAGATCTCTTCCCTCACCTGTGGATTGTCTGTATTGAGATCCGGCTCGAACTCATGGAACCGGTGAAAGTAATAGGTACGGCTTTGCTTATCCAGTGTCCAGGTAGCACGCTGCACACCGGGGAATACCATGCCCTCATTCCAGTCGGACGGCTTTTTGTCCGACCATACATACCAGTCCCGTTTGGGACTATCTTTTGAAGAGCGGGCTTCCTTAAACCAGGGATGAAGGTCAGAAGTATGATTTACTACAAGGTCGATGATCACCTTAATACCCAGTTGGTTCGCTCTGTGCATAAAATCCACAAAATCGCCACTGGAACCATGCCGGGGGTCAACACCGTAATAGTCCTGGATATCATACCCGTTGTCCTTATTGGGAGTAGGCTGGAACGGGGCCAGCCATACCGTGTCAATGCCCATCGCGTGCAGATAGTCCAGGCGGTCGCACAATCCTGCGAAATCGCCGATGCCGTCGTTATTGCCATCCATAAATGTTTCCAGGTCGAGGCTATAGATAACGGAGTTTTTATACCAGAGATCTTCCATCATTATTCAGGGTTTGGGCTACAAGAGAACAAAAGCAATGCCTGAAGCGCCGGCACTACGGACGGGCCAGGCCCCAGGGAGAGAAAATCACAAACAATGCTACCATTCCCAGTAGCAGCAGCGCCGTATATACATGCCGGCGTTTCCAGGGTTGCAGGTCCACCACATTGTTCCATTGCTGTACGAAAGGTTCCTTCCGGGGATAAAATGCAGCTACTATTATCATCAGGATAACTGTCAGGACAAACAGTACAGCCAGTACATGCAGGAAGTGCAGACCAGTATCCACAAGTAACTGGGATACTGAGTAGGTAACAATAAAGAACGTAAGGCCAATTTTAGCCGCAATAGCGGGCATTCGCTTGTGCAGGAGGCCCATGATAAGGATCGTGAAAATCGGGACGCTAAAAAGGCCGCTAACCATCTGAATATAGGTATACAGTCCCTGTTGGGCAAAAACGATAAAAGGGGCGATGGTCATTGCCAGCAAACAAACCAGCAGTTCGAAACGCCTGCTGACCCTTACCAGCTGCCGCTCACTGATCTCTTCCTGCCGCCATGCCTTGAATGGTTTGTAGAGATTGAGTACAAAGAGCGTACTGGTACTGTTCAGCCCCGCATTAAAGGTGGTCAGGGCGGCGCCAAAGGTAATGGCAGCTATAAAACCTGTCAGTACCGGCGAGGATACATCACTCACTATTTTAGGAAAAACTTCCGCTGTATTGGTCATTGACGGATAAAGCAGTACTGCGATCAACCCGGGTATATTGAGCAGCAACGGAGAAATGATCTTTCCCACACACGCCACTGCAATTCCCTTCTGACTTTCTGCCAGACTCCGCGAAGCCAGGGCCTGCTGTACGATATACTGTTCTGTGCCCCAGTAGTAAAGGTTCACCAGGAACATCCCGGTAAAGATGGTCGGAAAAGGCACGGCATCATGCGGACCGCCAATCGCATTGAAATGATCTCTCCGGGCAGCCAGCAGCATATCCATCCCGGTACCGGCGGAACCATGTCCCAGGTACTTCAGGGCGGCATATGGCAGTAAGATCCCTCCGGCAAACATGCCTATTCCCAGCACGGTATCCGAAATAGCCACTGCTTTTAATCCACCCAGTACGGTGTACAGGCATCCGATGAGCCCAATGAGCCATACCAGTATCCAGATCGTAGCCCAGTAGTCCAGGTGCAGGGCGTCAGATACGCGAAACAGGCCATTAAATGAAATCGCCCCACTGTACAATACAGAGGGTAGCATGTTCACAATATAACTGACAAGGAAAATAACAGATACAAAACGTTTGGTACCGGTGTCGTACCGCTCCTCCAGGAAATCGGGTGTAGTGGAGATCCCGCTGCGCAGATAGACTGGCATGATAAACTCAGAGACCAGCAGCATGGCAAGGATGGAAGACATCCCCCATGCCATCACACTCATGTTATTAGTATACACCAGTTCATTCTCTCCGATAAACTGTACCGCACTGATATTGGTAAAGAAAAGAGCGCCACCGACCACCAGGAATCCCAGGTTACGGTTAGCGAAGAAAAGGCCGGATGCTGTCTGCAGGTTCTCCCTCCTGGTTTTATACCAGGAGATCAGTGCAACCAGGAGGGTCACCAGCAGAAAACTCAATAACGCACCGACATTCATATATCATCAAAGGGAATTACGTCTGATCAGCTTTGTAGGCAGCACCTCCTGCAACGGCTCCCGGCTTACGACCGCCCGGGCCGCCCGTTTACCCATCTCACTGAAGCTAACGGAATACGTAGTAATACCATTACCGACCAGCTCTTTCACCGGCTCGTCGTTGTGGGAAAGGATGCCGATATCCCTGCCCGGCTGTATATTCTTTGCGTTGCAGTCTCTCAACAGGTTCCAGAGCTCCGCATTCTCGTTCACGTAATATACAACTCCTTTCTGTACTGAACCGGGTTCATACTCCCGCTGCACCTCTCCTTTGATATTGTATTCTTTTGTAAAATGCTCAAATGACCTGACAATTTCAGGCGGAAACAGGGAATCCGGATTATGGAAGAAGACCATCCGGTCATATTTCGCGATCACGTCGGCCAGCTGCTCAAAGACAGCATAAGAGGACTTCTCAAACTCCTGCACCACATAGTGAAAGTCTCCCTCCAGCGGCTCATACCGGTCAAACATCAGCAGTTTCTGACGAGGGATGGTATTCAGGAGCTCCCGGGTACGGGGATGATGGATCGGAGAGATCACATACATACCGTAATGCCTGTTCTTCACCATTGAGAAGACGGTCTCAAATACTTCTATGTTACCATGATGGAAGAATACGTCCAGGTGTACATCCGGACCCAGTTCATTTCTGAAGCTGCGATAAAACTGTTCCTGGAAGGTGTCTATGGTATACATCAGCAGCGCTATCTTTAGCGACTGCCGCGTATTATCATCTGAAACAAAATAGCCTAGCCTGTTCTTGGACTCAATAAGACCGCGGTTCTGTAGTTCACGATAGCCCTTGATCACCGTCTCCCGGGCATAGCCCAGTCCGGAGATCATGGCATTCACAGAAGGCAGCGGATCACCTACAGAGATGATCTTCTCATTGATCGCATTCACAATACCCTCCACAAACCGCTCATGCTTGGAGTAAGAAGGGATCTCGTCCAGCTCCTGTATCTTTTCCAAAATTGTCTTCATTCCTGCATCATATTTGTGTTAATCCGACAAAGGAGGTTACTCTGCAGCTTCCAGTTCCAGTATACGGCTATGCAATTTAGTAGAAGTAAACAAATCCAGCCCTATTTTCATCAGGTAATCTCCGGAATATACTTTTCCATTGAATGCCTCATCCGGTTGTGCACCCGGCATCAGGTTGATTTCCTTCACCCGGTATTTAGCAGCAGGATCCAGTCCCTGGCATTTTACTGCCACCAGGTTCTCCGAGAACAACGGGAATACGTCATAGGCATATACGATGGCCTGTTTCCTGGATTCACTTACATACATCATGGCAGTGTGGTTACCATCATATGGTGATACCAAACGGTACTGGTCGCCATTATAGTTAACATCCTTCAGGCGCTCGTAGTTGGCCACTGCCGACTTACAGAATGCCTGCTCTTCCGGACGCATGCCCTTTACATTGATATCAAAACCCAGTTTACCCTGCATGGCCACATCAACGCGGAACTTAATATTCGCATCATGGTTCCAGCTGGTCACGTGTGCTGCGATCGCCTTGGACGGGAAGAACTGAGAATAGCCCCACTGGATGAACAGGCGCTGTACCGGGTCGGTGTTATCACTTGGCCAGAACTCGGTGAAATAACGCAGACCTTCATAGTCGGTACGTCCGCCACCGCCGGAGCAAAGCATCATCGGCAGATTGGGATACTTTTCCTTAATACGGTCCAGTACCTTGTACAAACCACGCACATAATCTACATACAGGTTATTCTGGCGATCTTTCAGATACGGAGAATATATATTGGTGATCGGACTGTTACAATCCCATTTCAGATAAGCCAGCTGTGGGTTTTCTGTCATCAGGTGATCTATCACACCGAAAACATGCTCCTGTACCGCCGGATTGCTCAGGTCCAGTACCAACTGATTACGGAAATAATAACGCTCCCGGTTAGGCAGCAGGATCACCCAGTCAGGATGTTTCTCAAACAGCTCGCTCTTCTGACTGACCATTTCCGGCTCTATCCAGATACCGAACTTCACGCCTGCATCCTTCGCACCTTTTACCAGGGCTGGCACACCATTCGGCAGTTTGGCAGTGGTAGGCTGCCAGTCACCCAGTCCCTGTGTATCACTGTGACGGGGATATTTGTTAGCAAACCATCCGTCATCGAGCAGGAACATATCTACTCCCAGGTCTTTCGCTTCTGTAAAGAGGTCATGGAGCTTCTGCTCATTGAAATCAAAACCGGTCGCTTCCCAGTTGTTCAGCAGGGTCAGACGATCGCCCTTACCATCTTTCAACTGATAATTACGCGCCCATCTGTGCAGGTCGCGGCTACCTTTACCTGTGCCCTGTCCACTTAATGTAAAGATGAAAGACGGTGTCTTGAATACTTTACCCGGGTCGAGTGTATAATCGGATGCATATGGATTGATACCTGATACTACCCGCAGGTTATTTTCATTATCTACTTCGAATGTAAAACGGAAATTACCTGTCCATGCCAGGGTACCCATCAGCACTTCTCCCTCGTTCTCACGCGGTGCCCCACCGAGGCCCACTGTGAAGAAAGGAGATACATGCATGTTCGCACGGGCGCCCAGCTTGGTATCCACTACCTTCTTGCCGAAGCTCAGTGGCACCGTGCTCATATTGACCTCTTTCGCCCAGTCGCCGCTGAATTCAGTCAGGAAGTACTGATTGCGTTTCCAGTATAACATGGAAGAAGCGTACTGGCTGATGTTCACCGGTTTCTTTTCGGTGTGACTGATCTCTGTCCAGGACTCGATAATGTTGTCTTTGGCGAAAGTGCGGTAATACAGTTTTACCTGTACCGGGTATAACACATCTTTCAGGATGATGGTTGTTTCTGTCACATCATCGGATACCTTTTTTGCGGTATGTGATACATACTGTAACACAGTGGCCTGGTTACCATCATTATGACGGATGCCGAATGCCGGTTCGAAATAGGTCTCAGTGCCCGACACCGGATAGGCTTCCCAGGCCTGTCCGTCACTGCGGGACTTCATTTTAGCTGTCAGGAGACTGTAGTCATCCGGCACAGCGAGACGGGGCCCGAGATAGAGTTGATACAGACGACCGTTTTGTGCTGTCTGCAATACGAGTTCCGTTTCTCTTGTGGCGATGTGGATTGTTTCCGACTTGGCTGCCAGGGTTATAACAGCCAGGAAAAACAAAATGGACAATAGCTTCTTGCTCATGGATACAATTTATTTACCAGCCCGGCGGCTGTTGATTTTCAAAAAAAGAACGTCTTTAGCCGGAATATGAAAGGTCTGCCCTGCATTCACATCGGTGTGCGACCAGAGGTCACGTACACGGTACTGTTTTGCAGGATCAAGGCCCAGTCTTTCTAATGGCAGCTGTATACTGCGTGGATCTTCGGTATAGTTGAAAATGGCATACCAGGTATTACCTTTGGCATCGGTCAGCACGAACTGGTCTTCTGATCTTTCACCAGTACCTTCTACCGGACGGAAGCTGCGGCCCATAGCGGCGGCATTTACTTCTGCATTGGTTAAAAACTGTTTTGCTTTTCTTTTTCCTTCCTCACTGCCACCCTTACTGAAATCATCACCAGTGATGAACAGTCCTGTAATAACAGCCGAGGTAACGCGGGCACGGTTCTCTCCTTCTGATGCCTGCTGCAGCACAACGTGGTCGGCATCATTGAACTGATAGATATGATTGATCCACCAGCCGTAAGATACTGCGTTCAATGTATATTCTGTATCCTTAATTTTATTCCATGCATCACAGGCAATACGGCGGGACTGTGCATACTGCGCAGGGAAGATAGGCGCGATAGACAGGTTAATATACATATCGCCGAAATATTTATCCAGCAGTTGCATACCATAGTTATAAGCGGCTATCCCTGATCTCACTTCCGGTTTGTACCACTTGTCGGCATTGATCGCGCCATGCGCCATAAAATCCACCTTCACATACTCGAAACCACAGCGGTGAAAGAGCTCGGATACTTTTTTCATCCTGGCTTCTATCGCGGGATGGGTCGGGTCAATCGCATATGCACCGTCTATATCCTGTGGTTGTCCATTGGCATACAAGTATACATCTTTGAATGCATATTCCGGCGCTTCTTTGATATTAGCATCCGGACGTTTACCCCAGTCCGTAAAAGGCGTCCAGTAAATACCAGCTATCTGACCATTGGCTTTACAATGTTTGACAAAATCCTTCAGCTGCTCTTCCGTGAAGCTATCCCATCCTGAGTCCAGTCCGATCACTACCGCACCGTCTTTATTGGCGAAATGATCAGGCTGTAAATTGTCATGGAAGAAGTCAGATACTTCCAGTGCTTTCTGATAGTTAAGATTGAACTGCAATACACCCCAGCTGTTCCAGCCTATCGGCATAGGCTTCTTCCAGGGCCTGCGGGGTGCGATCTTCGCATTGGCAGCGCCATACGCATCCATACCATCACGCCAGTCTGCAAACACGCCCACCAGTACCTTTGGAGAGCGGATCGTTTGTCCTTCCTGTGCACCATGGGGCAACAGATCACGGGTCGTTTCATCCGCCACACCACCGTAGCAGGTGAGTGTATAGGCATTGCTATTATCGGCTTTATTCATCGTAACAGCCGACTTCCAGAAGTCATGCTCTACTGAACCGACCACTAATCCACGACGGGTAGTACCATCGAATACTGCGGTTACTTCATAGCTGGTCAGCGATGAGAAGTTCAGCGGGTGAGACTGAAAACGGATCCATTTATCATTATCAAAAGGAATGAACAACGCACGTTTTTCACCGGCGCCCAGTGCCGGGGTCAGATCGGTCAGGTTCACCGGCGCCATGTAGTTAGACGCAACATTCCCTGAGCGGGCCACCACAGTAAAATCAGTCAGCAAATAATCCTTACCTGTATACTGATAGAAAGATTGCACGAGTGTGGGCAATTGCTCATCAGTATAGGTCACCTGCACCAGTGCGCCCGTACCCGATACGTTGCGCATCTGCCTTACCGCCAGCGCATTGCTGGCGTAGTCCTTTGTAGTGATCAGCTTTCCGTTCCACTTGTAGGAAGCGAACAGCTGAAGATCTACATTGCCGGCAGCATTTTGCAGGCGAACGGTCTTACTGGTTTTGTCGTAAATAATTTTCCATTCTACCGGTGTAGCTGCATGTATAACACCAGACAGTAGAAGCATGAACACCGCTAGTAGCAAACGCGGAGAGACCTGTAATAACTTTTTCATAATAATGATAAAAGCAGGCCGGTTGCTATGCGCAGCGGCCTGCTTCTTTTATAGATAAAAAATTAATTGTAGCCTGGATTCTGATCAGCCGGTGTGATGTCACCGTTGAGTTTCATTTCTGTATCCGGAATCGGGAATATGGTATTGAAGTCCTTAATGGTACCTGACAGTTTTGTCCATTTGTTACGTGCTTTTACGTATTCGACAAACTTACCGGTACGGATCAGGTCTATACGACGCCAGTCTTCTGCAAACAGTTCGCGCATACGCTCGTCCATGATAGCAGTACGGAACGCATCCTGCGACAGGGTCTTCCATTTTCTCTCATCCGGCAGCACACCACCCCAGGCACGCGTACGCACCTCATTGACTATATTGATCGCTTCAGGTGTACGACCCAGTTCATTCAGACACTCTGCATAAGACAGCTTTACATCTGCCAGGCGCAATACAGGGATATTCTTACCGGAGTTCCACATATTATTGATCTTGTTATCAGCGTGTTTGTCAGTACGGAAATCTTCATACTTCTTCACGTGTGGCAGCAGTTCATCAAAATCATTACCAAGATCTTCCCATCTGATAGGATCCAAGGTAGGTGTTTCACCGTAATAAGTGAAATCGTACCGGATACTTTCGAACCTGCGCTGGTCTCCCGGCTCCCAGATGCCACCACTGTCGACGGATGAATAGGCATACTGTGTAGGTACTACCTTATCATAACCGGAGTAGAAACAACCGTCTCCAAAGAAAGCCTGTACAGCGCGGGAACCTATCTGGAACTGTATTTTATTGTTATTCGGGTATACAGGACTGAACTGGAATTCCAGGATGGCTTCTGTTGTATTAGGCTTGGTATAATCCCACAGGTCTTTGTAAGGTACCAGGGAATAATCAGCCATCATTTTCTCGAAGCAGGCAGCTGCTTTTGCGAAATCACGCAGGCCGGTAGAAACAGGAGCTGACATATAGGCCTTGCCCAGCATGGCCCATGCAGCACCAGCGGTCGCACGACCGGCGTCATTGGTCTTCGGACAGTTATCCGCAGCGCGTTGCAGATCAGCAATAATAAATGTCCATACGTCTTTCAGCGGCTGACGGCGGAAGCCGAGTTCCCCTTCACGGCTCAGGTCGCGGATAGGAATCTCTCCCCAGTACATCGCGAGCTGAAAATCGAGAAAACCACGTACGAAAGAAGCTTCGCCGAGCAGCTTTGCTTCACGCGAACCTGGGGTTACATCGCCTGTACCCAGCCCTTTAATGATCTTTGCGCTTTCATTGACCATCGGCCAGCGGATGTTCCACTGATTAGCAATATGGTTCAGGTTTGAGTTCAGGTTACCATCATAACGGTCCAGCCCCCCCTTCTGCGCATCACTTTTCATCTGAAAAGCGCCCTGCTGGATCTCATCGGTACCCATCATCATGATCAGTCCCTGTTCATCTGTGCGGACTGCCTTCCAGTTGGCATAAATACCTTTGAGACTTGTTTCCACCAGATTTACATCAGAATATACCTGGCTCTCATCCAGCTTTGTGGTGCTCCGCTCATCCAGGAAGTTACTGCAGGAGGCAGAGAACATCGCTAATCCCGCTACGAAGCTGAGTTTTATAGTGCGTTTCATAATAATCTAACAATTGAAGTTTAAAAACCTACATTCAGACCAAATACATACATTTTTACCGGAGGATAACCGTAGTCGCCTGTTTCCGGATCCATACCCTTGTACTTGGTAATACAGAACAGGTTAGAACCAGTTGCATACACACGCAGGTTGTTCAGTTTCCACTGGCCCAGCATTTTCTCCGGCAGGTTGTAAGACAGTGTCAGTGCAGACAGACGCAGGAATGAAGCGTTCTGTATCGCATAGTCAAGGTCGGAAGGATTGTAACGGTTGTAACTGGTATTAGCGATCACACGCGGAATATTGGTATTGGTGTTCTGCGGCGTCCAGCGGTTCAGCAGGTCAACAGAAGCCATGCTCTCTCCTACGCTGTTGATCAGCGTTTCATAGTAGCTGCTGATCTTTTTAGCACCATAAGAGTAAGTGAAGTTCGCGTTCACGGCGAATGCCTTATAAGACAGGTTAGTAGAGAAACCACCGTAGAACTTAGGGTCCATTTTTGCTACGACAGTTCTGTCGTATTGATCTACCACCTTATCAGGTACGCCATTCGGACCGGAGATGTCTTTAGCGAACAGGTCGCCCGGATTAACGGTCTTACCGTTGTAGTTGATGCCTTCCCAGTCTTTCCTGTTGCTTTCCTGTGCAATACCACCCGATTCCAGTGTATAGATCGTATGCAGGGATCTGCCGAGGAATATGTTGTTATCGCGCTGAATAGCGTTTTCGTACAGGTTATAGATCACAGTAGCATCCCCATACAGTTTTGTTACCTTGTTCCTGTCAAAAGAGATGTTGCCACCGATGTTCCAGTTGAAATCTTTACTGCGGATCACATCACCATTTACAGAGAACTCAATACCCTTATTGTTCACACTACCGATATTTTCCCACTGTTGGTTGTAGCCTGTAGTGCTGGCCAGGGAACGTTTCAGTAACAGGTTATCGTTATTGATGTTAAAGAGGTCGGCAGTGATGTTCAGTCTTGATTTAAAGAAACTCATGTCAACACCCAGGTTGCTCTGTTTCTGTTTTTCCCAGGTGATATCCGGATTGCCACGAAGACCATCATTAGCGATCAGGGCATTGCCGTTGTCAATTTTGGAGCCATACAGTGTCTGGAACACGTAGTTGTTGATATCCTGGTTACCTACCACACCATACCCTACACGCAGCTTCAGATTACTGAACAGCGACTGGTCTTTCATAAAATCTTCCTTGATCACATCCCAGGCACCAGATACAGAAGGGAATACCCCCCAGCGGTTGCCGGCAGCAAAGCGGGAAGAACCATCGTAACGGGCAGTGGCAGTCAGGTGATATTTATCTTTGTAGCTGTAGGTAACGCGACCCAGGTAAGAAAGCAACGTGTATGCATAGAAATCAGAACCCAGTACGGATTTCTCAATGGCGGCCGCACCGCCTATGTCATTGTACCCAAGGTCATCACTCGCGAAGCGGTCACCCTGCGCTTTGGTGTAGTTAGACTGGCGTCTGCTGGCACTGGTTCCTACGAGTGCAGAGATGCGGTGATCATTGGCGATGGTAGTATTATAAGTGATGGTATTATCCCACTGCCAGTAAGTATCGCTCCATCTTTCATGTTTCGCACGCGCATCACCGTTATACTGACGGATCGCTTCCTGGATATTATGTGGCGTAAATTCAAACCAGTCCTGTGTACCATAATCCATGGAGTAGCTGGAGCGGATATCCAGACCTTTAACCGGCGTAATATCAATGTAGTTCGCACTGGTGATACGGTTACGGGAACGGTCACGTTGTACGTACAATGAGTTGAACGGGTTATAGTCATTATTATTCTGCTCACCGTGAGAACGGTAGTAGATAGTCAGGTAGTCGTAGGTATACCGGGTAGCAGGATCGCGGTATGGATCATAGTTCAACAGCGGATTCGCATTCAGAGCCTTGTTATACACGTCATCAGATGGCATGTTATCGATGGTACGGGTGAAGCCGGTGTTGGTACCTACTTTCAACCATTTTTTCACATTGTATTCCGCATTGAAACGACCGGTATATTTATTCTGTTTGGTAGTTTCTATCACACCTTTCGTACCGGCATAACCGAGGCTGAGATAGAATGTACCACGATCAGAACCACCAGAGAAACCAACCGCATGATTCTGCTGGAAGCCCTTGCTGGCAATCTGATCCAGCCAGTTATAGCTCTTGCGGCTGTTGTAGGTATCAAACTCCTGATTAGAGAAAGCGATGTTCGTTTTCATCAGGGTGTTGTCAATGTAATCCTGGCGGTTCGCATTCGGATTGTCTTTCAGGTAACCATTGGCATAGGCATCGGTACGCAGTGCGAACAGTTGCTCCGCATTCATGGTCTTAGGTATCCTGGTAAAGTCGGATACACCTGCCCAGCTATCATAGGTAACAAGGCCGTCTCCACCTCTGCGCTGGCCTTTCTTGGTAGTGATCACGATCACACCGTTAGCACCCCGGGACCCATACAGTGCAGTGGCAGAAGCGTCTTTCAGTACCTGTAAAGACGCTACGTCATTTACGTTTACCGCGTTGAAACCACCCTGGTTATTCTCCATGATCACACCATCTACCACGTAGATAGGAGAAGCCCCTGCATTGATGGTATTGATACCACGCACCCTGATGGTAGCATCATCACTTGGACGGGTTGGTGCGCTCACAAAAACACCAGCAGCCTGCCCCTGGAGGGCCTGATTGATGTTGGTAGCAGGACGTTCGAGTAATTTCTTCGAATCTACGTTAACAACCGCACCGGTCAGGTCCGATTTCTTCATACGGGCACCCACCACCACCACCTCATCTACGTTGGCAGTAGCCTGTGGCATCTTAACACTGATGGCAGCAGTGCCATTAAAGGGCACTGTCTGTGTTTCAAATCCTAAAAAGCTACATTCAATTGTACCATTGGTAGCATCTGTATTCAGTGTGAAGGCACCTTTAATGTCAGTAACAGTCCCGCTTTTAGTCCCTAAAAGTTTGACCGATACGCCGGGAAGCGGCTCCCCTTTGATGTCAGTAACAGTACCGGTAAGTTTGCCGCTCTGGGCAAAAACGGGCATCGCGCCGGTCAGCATGGCTATGAAAGACAATAGCATCCACAGCCTCTTCGAAGCATTTCTTGCATGCATAACGTGAAGCATAAAGTGTTTAGTAAAGATTCTTTTTAATGACAGGTATAATCGCTAATTGGCATTCTCATGAAACGTGAACGCTACATTTTGTGAACGTGAACTTTGCATTTCGATTTCAGTTTTCTTTTTCTGCATAACATTCCCACTCAGCATTAAACAGCTGATTATCAGTCCCACCCCTGGTCTGATACTTGGTTTGTTCTAGTCTGGTCTACCTAACAAATATAGGGTTAGTTTAGATATTTCAAAGTTTATTTTTTTGAATGGTATCTGTATGGGGACATCCTTTCTGCCTATCGTAACAATGGTTGGGAACTGCCTGGGCCATGTGGGTCAACGATCATAATCTACTGATATACAGCCTAAAATAGGTACCAATATTGGGCAAAACGGGTTCTGATCGGCTTACTTTCCAGGCACTTATACGTTACCTAAAGGGCACTTCAATATCCGGGGGATATTGAAGTGCCCTTTAGGTGACCTTGAGATGCCCTTTTGGTAACGATGTCGTAACGAGATCAGACACAGATCAGAACGCCGCCCGGATTTACAACGGACGGCCTTTCTCAGGTATCATATCATACTTTAATAGGTGTTCATATGCAGATTGACGGTTGTGGTGCTCCCATCCCCTGCCGTCGCCTGCGCATCGCAAAGTATAGCAGTGACGTTATAGAAACCACCGGAGACATACACCCGGGTTCCTTCAGCAATGGTCCAGACCCTGCGTCCGTCACCTACTTCCACGATGGCGCGTCCCTGTGGGATATGCTCGTCGTCAAACAACCCGGTGATATAAACGCCGGGCTTGATCTTCCCATCCTGTACGCCCAAATTCATGCGCACCCACATCAGGCCCAATACGGAAGCTGTCATCTCATACCGGTTGTAATAGTCGTTTTCATAGTCACCTGCACTTGGCAGGAAAGCAAGTGCATTCCCAATCCTGAGTGTCTTGTCTTCCAGCTGACAGGGCGCCTCCGCACTACCTACTTCAACCGGTGCCGTTTCCATCGAATAGATACAACCTCCTTCCGTGATCACATCGACCTTGTATACTCCGGACTCAAATCCTGAGGCAAAAGGGATCTCCGGATTCACCGATGCTGATCTGAATTCATTGGGGCCCGTCCATATGCATTTGTATATGTTGCTGACGCCAGCGACAGTAAACTTCAATGTATCACCCACCATCACCGGACTGTTTGTTGTAACGATCACTTTGTCCTTTCCTTCGCAGTCAGGTTCTTCCTTGATACAGGAGGTCAAAGTGATAACTATGAGGGTAAGATATAGGAATAGGGTATTCTTAAGCATGGGCAACTGTTATTTAACTGAAGCAATTCTTCCTCCGAATACGAGTCCCCAGGTCAGGCGAAAGTACAGCTGATCATTTATTGCGGGCATACGCAGTCCCGGGTTCATCCCCGCCTCTGCACCGATCTTCAGACCGAAGTTCCTTCTGTAGCAACTGATCACCTGCGCGCCTATTCTTGCGCCCACCTTCCTCAGTGGCGTACCATCGAGATTAATACGCTGCGGGATACTTTCGTGTACCTGGGTCCAGTTATCCCGCACATCATGCCAGTAGACCATATCCTGTAAACTTAGTTGATGTGCATACAAGATATCGAAATACAGGTCGCTCTGTGCAGACTCCCGTCTGCGTCCATGATAATCCGGATCATTAAGCTTGATCTTCATATCCCAGAATGTGCTCCAGCCCACGCCGAGTGTAATAATGCCGGACTGTAGCATCGCAGATGAAGTTGGCAGGTTGCTGAATTGCTCCGGATACTCAGCCCCGGGATATTGATAGCCAGGGGTCGTCGTCTGGTACGGAATACCACCATTGACGCTATATTCCTGGATCCTGTTATCAATAATATATCCCATTCTGGCAGTCAGTGCACGCATGACCTTTCCTTGCACGCGACCTGTCTCTATCGTACCCATTGAGTTCCTGCCCATCGTCAGGTGATAGGCTCCTTCCCTCATAAACCGCAGTACAGGCACTTTCACCTGCAGATCCAGCCGGGTGGCCTTTTTATATTTAAGCGGTATACCATAGCTCTGCCAGTCGGATGGTTTTGTTGCGCCATTCTCACCACTCAGATTATCTACGTAAGCAAAGTTGTACTGGGCAGAGATCCCCACGTCACTTCTGTATGTGTAATACGCACCGATACCGGCCATAAAATTCAAGTTGGTCTTATTCAGATCCACCGTTAGTGGCGTAAGTACAATACCCACCATTCCTGAGTTCTGCGGTGTATTTCTCAGCTTCACATAGTACACAGTATCTCTGTATTCAGGGTAAAGATCCTGCTGCGGGTCTTCATGCTTCTCTTCCGCCGTTTCAGGTGTACCTGTACGGGCTGTTTTGGCTGCCATCCCCTCCTTAGCGGAAGTATCCTGCGCTGGTGCTTTGTAGTATTGGGCATTGTAGATGTTGAAAGATTCCCGCAGGTGTCCTTCTGCCCGTTTGCTATGATACCATTTCAGGCCAATACCAGAAAACATCATCGTACCGCCTATTCCCATCCGGATCCACATGGGCGCCGACTTCTCTGTTTTGGCAGCGGCGACTACGCCACTGAAGAAGATGAACGAACCTCCTACGAGGCCGGTCACCAGCTGATAGTTACCCCGCCTGCGCTGCTGGTTCATGAGGTCCAGCTGCTCACTGGCAAGTGGCGCTTTCGTATAGTAGCGGCGGAGTATATTTCCATGTCTGTCAACAGGTACCGGACGGGCATCATTGATCCTGACACCGGGTATATACACGATCTGAGTGCCGTATTTCTGCGAGTAATATTCCCTTTGAGCAAAAGTGAGTTCCAGTTTGGTCGTATTAGCAGGCTTTTTAAACAGGGGAACTTTCTTCCTGGTCGTATCCGACTGGGAGAAAGCTAAAACGGGTATACCCATACATAGCAGCATGAGCAGCGTTTTGCGAACATTCATAGGTAAGGCGACAGTTTGATATAGGCATTATTGAACAGGGCAAAAGTATAACTATTATGATATACATTACAAAAGATCAGTTATAAACCAGGTACTTACCTCCCACAGGCGGTAAAAATGAAAAAGCTGCCCACCGGAAGTGGACAGCCATTCACTCATTTTCTTCAGGATCTCATCTTCCCTGCGGCGAACCTGGCAGACTATCAAACACGGCTCTCGCATCCGCATGTTTGGTAAAGTGGTAACCGCCTTCACCTGACGAGAAGGATTGAATTCATTATATAAAGGCTGCTGCAATGTCTTTCAGTGCGTGTTTGTTGGACACATAGGTAATATAACCGGCAGTCCGGAGGCTGGTCGGCCGAAACAACACAGTATAGGTACAACGGCGTGTACGATTCCTTTAATGCTCATTATTGGTCCCGCGACAGATTGGCTATAGGCTGCAGTCATGATGTCCAGAAGAAACGGCATCCCGGCATTACCTATATCCCGGAATGGGACAGCGTATCAGGTCGGTTACATATATTCTTCATCATGGTACCTGCAAGTGCTGATGTAACTTTTTTCAGGCGGAGAATTTTCTTTTAATGCCTAGTTTCTTCATGCGTGACAATAATGTGGAAGCATTGATATGTAGCAGGGCAGCGGCACCTCCGGGTCCATGGATCTTGTTATTACAGATGGATAATGCTTTTAGTATATGATCAATTTCATTTTGTGTGATGGTTTTGATGGTATCGGACATTGCAGGCGGATTATTATTCTGCAATGTCGAAAAAACAGGGCATTCTATCAGGTCCTCACTACCACTTAGCAACACACTACGTGCAATGATGTTTTCCAGTTCCCGGATATTACCCGGCCAGTGATAGTTCATCAACGTGTACAGGTAGCCAGGGGGAATATGACTGATCATCTTTTTCTCACGTGCACAGTAGCGGGAGAGGAAATAATTTGCCAGGGCAGGAATATCAGTGCGTCTTTCCCGAAGCGCGGGAAGGGTGATCGGAAAGACATTCAGGCGATAGAACAGGTCGATACGGAAGCGGCCGGCCAGTATCTCATTTTCAAGGTTACGGTTAGTAGCGGCAATGATCCGTACATCTGCACTAATACTTGTTTTTCCGCCGATGCGTTCAAATTCTTTCTCCTGTAATACCCTTAACAATTTAACCTGTAATTCGGGCGGCATCTCCCCTATTTCATCCAGAAAGAGTGTACTCCGCTGCGCCATCTCAAACTTGCCGATACGCCTTTCTATAGCGCCGGTAAAGCTGCCTCTCTCATGACCAAACAGCTCACTCTCGATCAGGTTAGCAGGTAATGCGCCACAGTTGACTTTGATCATTGGGCGATCCCGGCGTTCTGACTGACGGTGAATAGCCTCCGCAATAAGTTCCTTTCCTGTACCGGTCTCTCCGAGGAGCAGTACAGAACTCTGAGAAGACGCCACTTGTGCAACCAGTTTCATTACCTGGAGGATAGCGTCACTATCGCCGATAATATCATGTTTTAACGGAGAAGCCGACTTCCTGCCTGTCACAGGAGCCAGGCCCGTGTACCGGAGCTCCCTTACCAGATGGTCGTGTTGGGTGTTAGCATACTGCATGGTAATAATAGTTTGATGTGTAGCCTATGCAGTTCGATTTGTGTGCCAAAATGAGTGACAACATCATACAACTTTTATCCCTTGCTGAGCGTGCCTTTCAGGCGACCTCCCGCTATTCGCTCCAACAACTGCCTCTGAAAATTTCGGAGTATCGCGCATAAACGCCTCCGAAAATTCCGGAGATTCAGACACCGGTAGGTTTACCCTGGAGGATGTGCATCTTCTTGATACCCAGTTTTTCCATCCTGGATTCAAGCGTGGTTGGTTTTAATTTCAGGAGTTCGGCAGCACCACCGGTACCGCGGATGCGGCCGTTGGTCTTCCGGAGGATGGATAGGATATACTCTCTCTCTGTTGCCTGCTGCAGCTCCCTGATATGGTCCAGACTTTGGGATGACATATTTGCGGAGTGATCCGGGGAAGGCAGGACAGTGAGTTCCCTGAGGAGTGATCTGCCCCATTGTAACGGACTCCGGCCGTCATTCAGTACGAGAGCCTGTTCAATCAGGTTCTCCATTTCGCGGATGTTACCCGGCCAATGGTATTGCAGCATCTCTTCCAACGCTTCCGCTTTGATACCCAGAAAAGGTTTACCGGTTTTCCTGGCCATTTTCTGTCCGAAGAAACTGGCCAGCAGGGGAATATCTTCCGTGCGTTCACGTAAAGGCGGCAGAAGGATGGGAAAGACATTCAGCCGGTAGTAGAGGTCCAGACGGAATTTGCCGGCAGAGATCTCCCTTTCCAGGTTACGGTTAGTAGCCGCGATAATGCGTACATTGACCTGAATGGTCTGGTTGCCACCGATGCGTTCTATTTCCTTCTCCTGTAACACCCTGAGTAACTTAGCCTGCAGATCAATGGGTAGTTCCCCTATCTCATCGAGGAATATGGTACCACCCTGCGCCAGTTCAAACTTCCCGATACGCTTTTCCATGGCACCGGTAAAGGCGCCTTTCTCATGACCAAAGAGCTCACTTTCTATGAGGTTGGCAGGCAGCGTGGCACAGTTCATTTTAATGAGCAGTTTATCTTTGCGTAGCGACAGATTATGAATCGCCCTGGCCACCAGTTCCTTGCCGGTGCCACTTTCCCCCAATAGCAGCACGTTGGTATCCATCGGCGCCACCTGGCTGACCAGATCAAATACCTGCACCATTTTACAACTGGTCCCAATGATCTCTTCGAAGTTGGCTGAGGTCTTCACTTCTTCCTGGAGATAGATATTCTCCCGCTTCAGTTGTTCCGTCAGTTTCTCAATTTCTTCAAATGCCAGCAGGCGGTCCATTGCTAACTGGAGGGATGGCTGCAGACGCCTTAACAGCTCAAGATGATCGGCGGTATACGTATCGGAACGGCGGCTGTAGAAAGAGAACAGGAACATGCCTTTCCGGGTCATGGAAAGTGGTATTTCCAGGTGACTGTTCAATCCGAGTTTTTTTGAGAGCAGCCGTTTAACAGGTACACGTCTGCTGAGTGATTCAAAGTCTGCCTCATTGAATACTTCACCAGGCGATATAGTAGCCTCATCGGACAGGGCGCTTAACTCTTCCGACGTTGCGCCGATGAGATTTTTCAGATCGGGAAGCTGAATGGTTTGATAGTCATCAAAGCCGATACGGAAATAACTGCCGGCACGGAAGGCCTGTTCGCCGGGCTGGATCAGTCCAAACAATGCGTAGTCAAAAGGGATCACATCCTGTAAGCGGGTGGCCATCTGCCGGAGCCGTTCCGTCAATACAGCAGTTCCTGTGAGCATATTAGTCAGATCGACCTGCAGGGACTGTTCTCTTCTGAGCCGGGCTTCTACGCCATGCGCATGGCGGTATTGGGCAATTTCAAGGGTAGCAAGAATATCTTTCTTACGGAATGGCTTGACAAGAAAGCCGTACGGTTGTGTGACAGTAGCAGCTTCAAGCACCTGCTGGTTATCATTAGCAGAAAGATAGATAAAAGCGATGCCTTTTTCTGACAGCACGGCGGCGAGGTCGATACCACTCTTTTCTCCCTTCAGGAAAATATCCAGCAGGACAAACATGGGCTGGTGTAGCTCCAGCATGTCCAGCGCTTCCTGGTAAGAATCAGCGATACCACATACCTCAAAGCCGGCTTCCAGCAATAAAAGCCTGAGATTATTCGCGACAATAAACTCATCTTCCACTATCAATATTTGTTTCTTCATGCCTGTAGTGATTGCGTTCCTTCAAAGATAATTTTCAATGTAGTACCGTGGCCGTTCAGTAGTTCGAAATGCCCGTCGATCTGTTTGGCTAATCCACGCATGAGACTCATACCCAGTGACTGACTATTCCGCCAGTCGATGTCTTTGGGGAAGCCAATTCCGTTATCACTGATCTGCAGCAGGATATTACCGCTATCCGTCTTCTCCATATGGATATTGATCTCTCCTTCTTTCCCATTGATAAAGGCGTATTTGACAGCATTGGTAAATGCCTCGTTGATGATGAGACCTAAAGGCACTGCCTGCGTCACATCCAGATCTACAGGTACAACAGAAAGGTGCACGCTGACGCTGTCTTCTATACCAAAACTATCAGAGAGATAGTCGGTCAGTTCGCGGATATATGCAGGCATGGAGATCTTTGTATTCAGGCGGTTGCTCTGATATAGCTTCTTATGGATCAGGGAGATCGCTTCCACCCTGTGCTGGCTGTCATTGATAGCGTTGAGGGCCACTTCGTCTTTCAGGTAGATGCGCTGGGTATCGAGAAGGCTCATGACAACCTGGAGGTTATTCTTAACGCGGTGGTTGATCTCTTTTATCAGCCATTCTCTTTCAGTGAGGAGTTTGTCTTTTTCGGCAGTGATCTTTTTCTCGTCTTCTATATTCTGCGCGAGGATGATATTCTGCCGGTTAATTTCATCCTGCTTATCCTGTAATAGTCTGTTAGCGCGCCGTTTCACATAATAGCGGTTAAATGCCAGTAGTAACAGCAGTAATAACAGGCAGGAGGCCACCAGCATCACATTCCGGAGGACGACACCTTGCCGGATCGTTGCCTGTTGCAGCCGGGATTCTTTTGATAAACTGGCCAGTTCAGTATTCTTCTGTTCAGTTTCATATCGTACCAGCATTTCACCTAAATGTTTGTCTTTGATATCTGCCTGCAGCGCGTCTGACGCATCCTTATACAACCGATGTGCGTTCAGGGCCGCAAGGTAGTTGCCTTTTATCGAATCCAGCTTATAAAAGATCTCCCTGTTATCCATGATATACCGTCTGGCACTGATGTCTGCCGCCATTTTATACGCGCTGTCACCAAAGAGGGCCGCATCATTATACTTGCCAAGCTTGTAGGACAACTGGGCAGCTCTCGTCAGGAATAATGTTCTGTCAAGCGGGGTGTATGCCCATTCATCATTCTTACGTAACATCAGCGCCAGTGCTTTCTGCGCTTCTGCATATAATCCGGCGGAATAGTAGACATCGAGATAAACCAGCTGCAGGATACCCAGCCGTGCTACCTCTTCAGGGCGAAATGAAGCGAACCTCTTTTTGATGAGTGCAACTGCTTCGGATGCGTGTCCCCGCTCAAGCAGGCTTTCAGCCATACCTGATATGAGTGACACCTCTACGTTTCTCATCATTTCGACATTTCCTGGTTTCATTGATCCAAGGGCCTTCTCAAAATAATAATAAGACTTTTCATAACTGTACATCCAGCTATAGATGATGCCCAGGCGCTGATAGAAAGTAAAAAGCAGGGAAGTATCAGCTGTTTTAAGACAATTCTGCAATGAAAAGTTCGCGTACTCGAGTGCCTTTTTATAGTCACCCTTCATGTAGGAAGCATGCGCAAGCAGGTCCGTGGTATAATGTATCCTTGTATCTCCGAGTTGCCGCTGCAATGCCAGTACGGATCGCAGTTCATTGATACCCTGATCATATTTCCCCATGACCAGATGAATACTGGCGATCCCTTTCAGACAACGCATTTCCCGCTGACGGTCGCCTGCTTTTCTCAGATATATCAAAGCCGAATCGTACAACAATAGCCTTGCCTGCTTATCATCGGTCTCGGCACCCATTTCCGCTTTAAAGTAATACGCTGTGCCAAGGCCCTGTGTATCTTTTGCTGCACGAAATGCGGCGAATGCCTGGGGCATGAGTTCATTGCGTTTATCCCTGTTTCCCCTGTTGAAGTAGTAGTTGGCCTCCCACAGGAAACTGCCACCTATACCGCGACCGTTGTCGAGCTTTTGTGCCAGCTGACGACAGGACGCTGTATTCTGGAAAAAAGCAAGGGAATCTTCCGGGGTGTTACCGTTTAAGTCACATTTCAATAATAAAGGGGGCATGAGTGCCAGGCGCCGGCTTATCCTGCCGGTATCAGTAGTGGCAGCATCAAGCAGTTGCTTCAGACTGTCTATGCGTCTGTCAAGTGCCTGCTGGGCACGTAGCTGTCCGGAAACAAAGAACAACGACAAAAGCGTTGCCAGAAAGCATTGTAAAAGTTTAGTCCGCACGGTATAGTTTTTTGGGTATAGATTGATTAATGTCAGATCGTTCTCTAATATCATGCTGAAAGGCCGACGCGACTTGTCCCTCTATCGTCGTCATAGTATAACCGGATGCTGATCACCTCATTGAATTGCTACAACACAATTGCGTCACTAATAATGGTCTTTTCTAAAGATACGGTGAATTTGGAGAATTCATGGAGGACTCCGATAACTTCGGAGTTTCACCAAACAGCCGGGGGGAGTTATTCTTATCATGTCCGCATCAACAGTGGGATTGATCAGATAGTACTATATATGTCATGGATGGTATAGTAATTGTGCACCGGAAATGAACTTACACAAAGATTACCAAATCGGCCAACATGCATTCTCCGTTACAGCACATTACCGAAGTCTATAATGCTATGGAAACAGGAAACATAGGAAAACTGATCACCATACTATCCAACCCCATACATGTATACACTGCACACTGTATGGGAGGCAACTCGTTCGGAAGAGAAGGTATACTAAGGCAGATCTCCACATTCTACAGACCTGGCGCCGGTATCAGTAAGACAGTAGCACATCTCATTGAAAAGGGGCATATGGTCATCGCCCTGGGCACTATCTGTATAAGCAGCAGCGGCCAGACCATTGAGACCATGCCCTTCGCCGATGTATGGAGCTTTGACGAAGAGAAGATCAGCGGGGTGGTATGCTATTACAGAGATGCGGAGCAGCTATGTACGCACCTGTCGAAAGTATAGGACACCCGTCCCGGATTGAATGTGTATCTTTCAATAGTAACAACCCACCCTAACAATTAAGTTCCTGTTTTGAAAAATGATCCGGTTCAGACTATACTTCCTGACGTTGCTGACTTTACTATCCACACAAGTGTCTTTCGGACAACGAAGTTCCTGGCATGGCATCACCCGTGCACTGCATTACCGGCCAGAAGGGGCCGACTTTGTAAAAGTACAGGGTACGCGGCGTTTCAACCGTGCATTGTATGGCACCAATACCGCTTTTAGGGCCGAAGCAGGCGATCTTCCTGAATTTGCATTATACATGCCCGGAATGGGTGGAAACCTGAAATTCGGGCTTATTGATGGCCAGCAGAGTAAATGGCTGACGGCTGCTCAACAGATCAGCACCCGTTACCGGCCGGGGGCAATGGAGTATACTATAAAGGATACGCTACTGGGAGATGGTATACTGCACCTGACAGTCATGGCCCTTGCTGACGGCGAAGGGATCATAGTACGCACTTTCTTCAAAGGCAGCAGAAAAGATATCCGGCTGGTCTGTACCTTCGGTGGTGCCACCGGCAGGAAGTTCTCCCGTGACGGTGACATTGGGGCCGATCCGGAGTCTTCATTCTATCTGCAACCAGCCTATTGCGCAGATAACATATATAGCATTCACCATCATACCTTCCGTCTGACATATGCAAAAGGCGCAAAAGCGCTGATGGGCATCTTCCCGTCTGCGGCCACGTTGACCACCCGGAACGCACAGCAACAGGAAACACCCGGCAGCCTGTCTGCCACAACCGCGGGTAGCCAACCGGTACTGATGGCCATTCATCCGCTGACACCGGGGGAAAAACTGTTCTTCGTGATACAGCGCCCTGACTCCCTCTCTCCGGTAGATTACAAGTCCCTGCCCGATCGCTTCATTCAGGCAGCTGCAGCCAGGGAGGCATTGGCCGGACGCGTAAAAGTCAACACACCTGATCCCTATATCAATACGCTCGGCGGCGCCCTGGCAGTCGCAGCTGATGGCATCTGGGAACAACCCACCTATCTGCATGGCGCTGTCGCCTGGCGAATGCGCTTAAATGCCTGGAGAGGTGCCTATGTTGCCGATCCGCTGGGATGGCCGGAACGTGCGGCGCTACATTTCAGGAGTTATGTAAGATCGCAGGTACTGGAGCCGGAGACAGCTCCTGTTGTCATGGATACACTGCTACATCTCGCGCGACACCAGGAAAAGATGGGAAACGCACTTTTCAGTAGTGGTTATATTTCCCGTAATCCTAATGATAATACCAGACCACATCACTATGACATGAACCTGGTGTTTTTCGATCAGCTGCTGACGCATTTTCACTATACCGGCGACAGGAACTTCCTGCGGGAAATGTGGCCTGCCATCAAAAGACACCTCGCATGGGAAAAGCGGAACTTTGATAAAGATGGCGATGGCCTGTACGATGCCTATGCCGCGATCTGGGCAAGTGATGCCCTGCAATACAGCGGAGGCGGCGTCACACATAGCTCTGCCTATAACTACCGGGCGAACAAACTAGCCGCGCAACTGGCAAAATTACTGGGAGAAGATGGCACCGCGTATGAACAGGAATCCCGGAAGATAGTACAGGCTATCAATCAGCAATTATGGCTTCCACAATACGGATGGTACGCAGAGTATAAAGACCTGTACGGATCACAACTCCTGCATACCTCACCAGGACTATGGAGCATCTACCATGCGATAGACGCAGATGTACCGGATGCATTCAGGGCGTATCAGGCATTACGGTATATTGACAATGAGATACCCCATATACCTGTTATAGCTGACGGATTACCCCATCGGGATCTCTATACCTTATCGACCACCAACTGGCAGCCCTACGACTGGTCACTGAACAACGTAGCACTGGCAGAAGTGCTGCATACCGCCCTTGCCTACTGGCAGGGAGGAAGACCGGAAGAAGCCTATAAAATCTGGGAAAGCATCCTGATTGAAACAATGTACCTGAGTGCAAGTCCGGGAGGATTTGAGCAACTATCTTTTTATGATGCGATGCGGGGAGAATTATACAGAGACTTTGCTGATCCGATAGGGATGGCAGCCCGGTCGCTGACAGAGGGACTTTTCGGTATCAGGCCGGATGCACTGCATGATACGCTGACAATAAAACCCGGATTGCCCGCTGCCTGGAAATTTGCAGCATTACAACTGCCTCATATCAGTTTTGATTTTAAGCGGAAAGGAAATACAGATACGTACATATTGCAACCTTCCTTCGGCAAACAAATGCATTTGCGATTCCAGTTGCCCGCCTATAGAGATGCAATTAAAAGCATCACCATCAATGGACGTAAAGCTGCCTGGCAACAAAGTGGAGAGTCCGTAGGACTGCCCTGGATTGAGATCGCAGCCGGGAAATATCCGCGGTATGAGGTACGTATTGAATGGGAAGGAGTGGCGCCCGATACAGTACGAGAGATGATACAGCTACCTGGTCAGCCATTACAGCCAACGTTTCACAACGCCCGGCTGCTTGCCATGAAAGACCCACAGGGTACAGTTGTTCCTGATAATGGTTACCGGTATCATCATTCCGCATATAAAACTGTGTTCTGTAAGGTACGTCAGGGTATGCTGACATGGTGGTTGCCTGTACATGTAACACTGAAGGCGCATGTACAGATCATCGCTGCACACGAACAGTATACACCAGGATTAGTATTACAGTTAAAAAATAACGGAGCGCCTGTGAAAGGTACGCTGATGATGAACAAGGGGGCCACGGCCTACACAGAGGTGGTTACTCTCGATACAGGCCTGAGTAAACCGATCTATATCCCTGCAGCGCATGTAGCATCGGGCAGTAATCTGGTAAGATTTGAATATGCCGGTGGCAGTTCTCAGCAAATGATTGTCAACTGGACAGGGAAGATCACACCTGCCACGGTGTATGAGAAAGTGGACCTGACGCCCTATTTTAACGATACTGTTACGCATATTTTCCGCAATCAGTATCTGCATCCGCGACCAGAAGGTCCTACCTTACAGCTGCCCTGGCAGGGAATAGGCAACTGGTGTTATCCGCTCACAGATGCAGTCATTGATGATACGGGACTGCGGGTAGTGGCGGGTAGCCGGCATGCGCTCTTCCTACCCAATGGCATTGCGTTGCAAACACCAGGGGTACCAGCGAAGAACATCGCATTTACCTCCCTA
This sequence comes from Chitinophaga agri, assembly GCF_010093065.1. NCBI lineage: Bacteria > Pseudomonadati > Bacteroidota > Chitinophagia > Chitinophagales > Chitinophagaceae > Chitinophaga > Chitinophaga agri. Next base: position 2,299,954 of record NZ_CP048113.1, read on the forward strand.
TGGGACAATTATCCGGATTCATTGCGTATTCCGCTAACGGGTAAAGCCGCACATGCATATCTGCTGATGGCTGGCAGTACCAATCCAATGCAGACACGCATGGATAATGGGGAGGTGTTATTTTACTACGAGGACGGTACGATGGACAGACTGCCGTTACGCAATCCGGAGACATGGTGGCCTATAGAGCAGGACTATTTTACTGATGACGCAGCATTCTATACCAGCGCACCAAAGCCATACAGACTGTATTTCAGATCAGGGGCCATCAGCAGAACATTTAACCAGTTCACTCAGATCAAAGGTTTCTCCAATTATGCAGTTGAGGGAGGCGCCGGTACCATACTGGATATACCGCTTGATCCGCAGAAAGCACTCAGGGAGATCCGGCTAAAAACACTGACAAATGATGTAGTGATCGGGCTGATGTCCGTAACGCTTGTGAGATGATTCGTATTGCCTAAAAGCGTCGCCTGCATCAGCAGATACAGGCGACGCTTTTAGGCTGGCACCTGGTGGCGTGCATTTACAATACCATACCACCCGCCACCTCGATACGCTGTCCATTCACCCAACGGTTACTTTCGGATAAGAGGGACGCGATCATTGGCCCGATATCTTCCGGAACACCGGGACGGCCGAGGGCAGTCATACTGGACACCATTTTATTCACTTCCGGGTTATCTCTTACAATGCCACCACTGAAATCAGTTTGTATAGCGCCCGGTGCTACTGTATTCACCGTAATTCTGCGCGGACCGAACTCCTTCGCCATATAGCGTGTCAGTACTTCTATTGCTCCTTTAAGAGAAGCATAAGGACCGCTTTCCGGTACACTGACACGGGTAAGGCCGGAAGAGATGTTCACTATTCTACCACCGTCATTGATAACAGGCAGTAATTTTTGTGTGAGGAAGAACACCCCTTTGAAGTTGACATTGAAGAGCAGGTCCAGTTCTTCTTCTGTTGTCTTCTCAATGGAATTGTGGTGAGAGATACCCGCATTATTGACCAGAAAATCTATCTTCTCCGCGCCTAATGCAGTGAGTGCAGTCTGTACCTCTTTGACAAACTGATCAAACGTGGCGAGTTTACCAGTATCGAGTTGTAACGCAACGGCTTTCGCACCTGTTGCAGCTACCAATGCCACCACTTCATCTGCTTTATCTTTACTTCCATTGTATGTAAAAATGGAATGTACACCGTCTTTTGCGAGACTGAGTACTGTATTGCGGCCAAGTCCCCGGCTGCCTCCTGTTACCAGTGCGATCTTTTGTGTGCTCATCTGTTGTTCGTTTTATGCTGATGTAATTTGTTACAGCAAAATTACATCCCGGAAGCAGGGCGTTGTTTGCGTAGATCAATCCATCATTTGTTAATTTCAATCCATTCTGTGGTGAGGTACGGGGCGCTTCTTTCTTCTTATCCTCCATTGCCGGAAGTATGGATTAAGCGTATACCCCGGACCATTTATTACTTTCAAAAAAAGTCTAATAAAAATTTTGCTGCATAATAAAATACTCCTAGCTTTGCCACCATGAAAACAATCACATTATATAGTTTATCCTTGTCGTCAAGCAGTTCATCGGCTTGCCGGGTAGACGTATAGTGTTATCATATAACAATATTTAAACGCCTCCTGGTCATTCCAAGAGGCGTTTTTCTTTTGCCCCTGTGTTTAGTTAACCGGTTTCACAAGGGCAGTCTCCAGGATTGATAAGCGTTTCAGCGACATGCTACGTGATACGCATCACGCAGTCAGGCTACTTATTTTCTTAACTACGTGTATTCATTACAGGTACAGTATTCATATGCGCATACCTCACCTGTATCCTTGTAATGCAGTATTTGCTAACCGGTTTTTTATATCATAAAAAAATGACTTCTTCTGTGATGGAAATGGCATACATGAGGGCTTTAAAAGCCCGTGCTTGCAGCATGCGGGTTCGAGTCCCGCCAGAAGGACAAAGATGAACGTAAAGTACAGTACTGTGCCAGTGAAGGAAATAGCAGGATCCCTAACGGGATTGCAGGTGAAAAACCTGCTACGTTCATGCTTTCCGGAGGATAGGCAAATGTTGGTTTGTTGCGGCATCCTGCTAAGATGTTCCGGTGAATAACCGGCGACGGTTCGATTCCGTTGTCCTCCGCTTTGATGGAAGATTGCCAGAGTGGTAATGGCCCAGTTTTGAAAACTGAGCGCGGTACTATCCGACAAAGGTTCGATCCCTTTATCTTCCGCGCGTGTAGGGTAAGCAACACATCTGTTGCGACCTGTTTAACCCCGGCCCCGGACATTGCTCCGGGGCTTTATTATTGCTATGCGTCCGGTAATTTCGCTGTCCCGATTGTCTCACTCACGGACCATCCTGTCCGGTTCACGGACCTCGTGCTTGTTTGCAGGCACCTTTACGGAATATCTTTACATCATCAATCATAACAACAACATTCACACAAAAACATACACATGAAAAAGCATTTCATACTTACAATAACCCTGGTTGCCGGCCTTGCCGCATTACTGATATCCGGACGGGCCAGCGCGCAGCAGGCAGCAGTTAAACGTACGGATCTGCAGCGGCATGACCTGAGTACACCAGGCAAAGAAACGGTGCAGGCACGTATTGACTTTGCCCCTGGCGCAGCATTTGGTAAACACAAGCATCCGGGAGAAGAGATCATTTATGTGATAGAAGGCGCTCTTGAATATGAGGTTGAGGGCAAGGCTCCAGTGGTACTGAAAGCCGGAGATGTATTATTCATTCCTGCGGGAACCATACATGCTGCCAGAAACGTTGGCAACTATAATGGAGCAGAACTGGCTACCTATGTAGTTGAGAAAGGAAAACCATTAGTAGTGATGGATACTACAGCAGTATCCGGTAAACGTCCCTGAGCCGTTGTCAGGCTGTTGCCCTGGTGTGTTCAATGATAATGAGGCAGCAGCCTGGTATTAACCGTGCATGCAATTGTACGCAGCCGCCTCCGCGCGGGTTTTATAATTCAGTAAAGAATAGGCAGGTGAAAAAAGTGTAGAACAGGGGACCTTATATAAACAGGGATGCCGCATTACGGCTGTCAAATCTTATACAGGTTAGGCTAAAATAATGTAGCTTAGATCACGCTTATCAAATAGCACCTGACCCGATACCTGTTAAATATATGCGCCATCAGTTCCCTACGATGCGATATGCAGTGGCGGTTTATGTTGCTTTTAGCGCGCACTTCATATGAAAAAATATCTTCTGTTTATACTCATTACAGCGCTGGGGGCACATTGCACCCACCCGGAAAACGTGCCCGGACAATCGGCAAGCGCGAGCGCCACGATCTCAGATACAATACAGGTTGCTGACCTTAATACTAATAGTATTTCAGGAACGAACACTTCCAGTAAGATCAGAGATACGGGCATTCTTATCAATGACACGATCCCGATCGCACTGGGGATATTTACAAAAGACGCTGCGGAAAGTAATATTGATAACAACGACCCGCTGGCCATTGAAATAAAGAAATGGAGACTGGACACCACTCAGATCAAAAGTATACTCAAAGGCTTTAAACCAGTGAACGGCCCTGATATTCATTATCGTTACCTTACTTTTTACCCTCAGATGAGCGGAGAGGTAACGATCAACGGGAAAGTCTACCGGATGAATATCAATGCTGGTTCCTACTTCTTCCTGACAAATAAGGATACCTCCTATTTATTCGGAGATGAAACAAAGCGATTCAGAAAGCTCTTTCTGACCGGAGCAGATGAGGAGCGCTATGACAATTGAGTAACTGGCATCAAATTATTATTGACAGACTGGCAGAATCAGTACTAATCAGGCCGCAAACTGCTAAATTGGCCGTCCATATTTCCCTGGCATAAATGATGCTGCTAATACTAATAAAACGAAGATTATGTCAAATCAAACTGCAATATTAGCCGGTGGATGTTTTTGGGGAGTTGAAGAACTCATCCGTGCAGTCCCTGGTGTGATCAAAACCAGGGTTGGATATACCGGGGGGGAAGTGCCTAATGCCACCTATCGCAACCATGGTTCCCATGCTGAAGGTATCAAAATTGAGTTTGACCCGAATCAGCTGTCTTATCGCCAGCTGCTCGAGTTCTTCTTTCAGATCCATGACCCTACCACACTGAACAGGCAGGGAAATGATATAGGTACTTCCTACCGCTCGGCTATCTTCTACCTGAACGATGAACAGAAAGACACTGCAACAGCGCTCATCAGTGAACTGAATGCAGCTCATATATATGGCAAACCGATCGTTACCCAGGTAGTACCTGCAGCCGAATTCTGGGATGCAGAAGAAGAGCACCAGGACTATCTGCAGAAACATCCTTTCGGATATACCTGTCACTTTATCCGTCCGGAATGGCAGTTAAAGACCAGTGACGCAAAATAATCAAATAATATGACCGCCTGGCGGATCACTTTCTTATCAAGGCAGCCTGTTCATACAGGCTGCTTTTTTTTATTCGCAGCACCTACCCTGACTCACTGATACACATCTTCCGGCAGCAGCACCACAGCACTCACTGCAACGTTCTGAAATTACTTTCCGCTGTGCACAACGGCTTGCTATTTTGGAAAACAATATTCTTTCCTTCGTATAGCTGATCAAATTACTTTTGTTCTAACGTCAACCTATATACATGCTTATCGTCGGAACCATGAGCGCACCACTCTCATTAACAGCAACGGAAACCTGTTACGGTGACTAAACTGTATATCAATTAACAATAGCATCAGTCATCTGTTCAGCAGACATTTTTCTAACTATAAAAACCCCTTCTTTTATGAAAATGAAGACCTATCTGGCACTGTTGGGCATTGTTTTGTCCACCCTGTTCTTTACCTATTCCTGTTCTGAAAAAGCACAGGACCTGCCCCGCAAACATTCCGGCGTGGAAACATTCACTGAACGCGATGCTAATCCGCAATGGCAGGCCATTCAGTACTACAACAGGATCAACGAATCATTTGGCTTATCCGGCGACAAAGACAACAGCGCAGCAATCGCCAGCCTGCCTGACTACTATGGCGGTGCATTCATCAATGAGCAGAACAAGCTGGTGGTGTATGTAACCGGAGATCTCGCTACTGCCAGCGAGAAAATCGCGACCATTACCGGCAGTAAAGAAGTGATCGTTCGTGCCGCGAAATACTCTTATAAAGAGCTGACCGGTATTATGAACAATCTGAACAGGATTAAACAACAGGAAGCAGGCAGAGTAGCTATTTCCGACTTTACTACCTGGTACCTGTCAGATGCAGAGAACAAAATAGTGGTAGAACTGGAAAACTTCAGTGATGACAAGATCAAAGCATTTAGAAGCAATATCCTGCATTCAGCCGCTATTGAATTCAGGAGATCAAACGGCAGGATCAAGCTGGAAGCGACACTGGATCCCGGATGTAAGGCAGCGGTGAACAGCACCGGTACCAGCTACGGCTCCTTCAGCTTCAGAGCAAGACGTACCTCGGACTCTAAGAAAGGAGTGGTAACAGCAGGACACGTCGTATCTGTTGGTGATGCGCTGTATTACAGCGGTACGGTGATCGGTAACTGTTCCCAGTCTAACAATTCCGGTTCAGTGGATGCTGCCTTCGTTCCTGTGAACGACACCACCAACTATACCCCCAGCAATACACTGTGCGGCACGGCTACCATACTATCTGTTTCTACCAGCCTACCGGGAACAGGTACACTGGTGAACCTGAGGGGCGCCACCACGGGCACATCTTCCGGCAATATCATCAGCACCAATGCCAGCACAACCAACGCCTCTGGTGTTGTCTTTACGAACCTGACCAGCGCAGACTATACCAGTGACGCCGGCGATAGTGGTGGCATCATTTATACATACGTAAGTGCAACCAACACCCGCTTTACTGTTGGAATACATAAAGGCGCGAATGCCACCACCAAATTTTTCACCAAAGCAGGCCTGGCATTATCCACCTTAGGAGTTGCCCGATACTAGGCAAATAGTGTTGAAAGGATATTTTTCGTAATATAGTCGTCAAATTACCTGCTTATGCGTATTTCACTGTATTACTTAATTGTCCCTGCGTTCATCCTTGGTAGTTGCGGTACTGGTACTAATTCCGGCTCCAATGTGCCGGCTGACAGCACCTCCGCAGACACCATTAATCATGCTGCTATGCAAACACCTGCTCCCTCTAACACACCCGGCATCTCCGACAGTATTACCATGACGGTAACGCCTGTAACTTTTAAAGCCGGGAAAGTCGGGAAAGCTAAACTGACCATTACCAACAATGCTGCACAGGAGATCTCCTTCGGTGATCCCTACAAAGTAGAGTTCAACAATGGCGGTAACTGGGATAAAGTCACCATGTTTGACAGCGTGATGTTCACGGCTATGATGCATTCCGTAGCGCCAGGCAAGTCCCAGGACTTCAATATTGATCTGCAGCCAATGCCGCATGATTATCAACCCGGCGACTATCGCATATTGAAAGGTGCTCAGGCGGGTGATCAACCGGTGCAGCTGACTGCTACATTTTCCGTAGGAAAATAACCTGTGTGAAATGTATAAAACGAAAGAGCCGGCAGACGATGATCTGCCGGCTCTTTCGTTCTTATAATGATGACTGAAAATAGTCTCCTGTCATACCAGTATCCTGTCTGCCGCAGGCGTCTCTCCCGCCGCAAATGCTGCGATACTACTCAATGTGGTATCTGCTATCTGCGCCAGCGCCTCATTTGTTAAGAAAGCCTGGTGACCGGTAACGAGCACGTTCGGAAAACTCATCAGCCGTTGTATCATATCATCTTCGATAATAGCGCCGGAAAGATCATGGAAGAACAGTTTTTCTTCCTGCTCATAGACGTCTATGCCTAAATAGGCAATTTTACCCGTTTTAAGCGCCTCAATGGCATCTTTGGTATTGATCAGTCCACCGCGACTTGTATTGATGATAGTGACGCCCTTTTTCATCATTCCGAGGGTATTTTCACTGATCAGGTACCGGTTGTCGGGTGTCAACGGACAATGCAAAGACAGGATATCGGCCTGCTGCAAGACTGTTTCAAAGGGAGCATAGGTCACACCCAGTTGTGCAAGTCCCTCATCCGGATAGAGGTCGTAGGCCAGGACCTTACAGCCAAAACCCAGCATGATCCGGGCGAAGGCACGACCGATCTTACCAGTGCCGATCACGCCAACCGTTTTACCGTAGAGGTTAAACCCCAGCAGACCGTTGAGTGAAAAGTTCTGTTCCCTGACACGGTTGTAGGCCTTGTGCGTTTTTCTGTTAAGGGTTAAGAGCATGGCAACTGCATGTTCGGCCACAGCTTCGGGGGAATAGGCGGGAACGCGGCATACGCGGATACCCTGTTGCCGGGCTGTGTCGAGGTGTACATTATTGAACCCCGCACAGCGCAGGGCAATGACCTTTACGCCTTTGGCTGCGAGGGCTTCGATAACTTCAGGGGTCAGGCGGTCGTTGACAAAAACACAGACAGCAAAAGTGTTCTCATCAACGGCGTTGACGATGTGAGGCCCAAGATGCGTATCAAGGTATTCCAGTTCGAGATTATGATGGGTGTTATGATGATTGAAGAATTGTTTTTCGTAAGGTTTGGCAGAGAAGAAGAGTGTCTTCATGAGATCGGGTTTGAGTGTGCGGTATAAAGGTAAGGAGAATTTGAGCTTCCCCGTGTGATTGTTGTCATGAGTTGGGGATGATAGCTGTCATAGGAGTTGTAGGTTATGCTCCATAAAGGTAACGGTATCCGGAACGCTCATCCGCTCTAATGATCTCAGGTGAGCGACTATACCGCCCCGGCAGGTGTTCTGGTTAGGCTGGAATTTGTTTTCCGGACGATGTCATATAGTATCCGGTTAAACTGCGGATAGTGATTGTAATGGATGCAGGGGAACAGATAATGGGCTGTATGATTGCTGAAGCCCCAGGGATGAAATTAGCTGTTGCAATAAATGAATGATGCTTATCGTCCTATTGATACACCGTATCGATCTTAAAACTCAGATAGAGCTGAACGCCTGTATTCCCATCAATACGCAGATCGCCGTCCAGCTGTGCACTCAATACATCGATCAGTTCAAAACCGAGTGACCGGCGGGATTTCAGATCAAAGTCTGGCGGCAGACCTACACCATTATCTTTCACAGCAAAAAACAGTTGATCATCTTCTATGACCAAACTCACTTCAACGAGCCCGCGCCGGGTATCCGGAAATGCATATTTAAAGACATTTGTCACGGCTTCATTCAATATCAGTCCAAGCGGAATAGCAACGCCTACATCCAGCTCCACATCCTCTACATTGAGATTAAAGCGAACACGTTCACCGGAGCTGAAACTGTCTCTCAGATAATCCAGGACCTCATAAATGTATGTTTTAATATTAACGAGTCCCTGTTCCTCTGTCTGGTATAACTTCTGATGTATAAGCGATATTGATTTTAGTCGGTGCTGACTGTCGTTGATAGCGCGGATAGCGTCCTCGTTACTCAGATATTTGCTTTGAGAGTTGAGCAGGCTCATTGTCAGCTGCAGATTATTCTTTACCCGGTGATGTATCTCTTTTATCAGGAATTCCTTCTCATACAGCAGTTTGTTCTTTTCTCCGAGTGCTCTTTCGAGAGAATTATTAGCATCACGTATTTCGGTCTGCTGATGCTGGAGCAGCTTATTTGTTTTGATCTTGCTCCAGTATCTGTTCAGTAATAATCCCAGCAGTAACGCCAGCACTATACAACCAGCCATGATCACGTTTCTGACCAGTGTCGCTTTTTCAAGTGTTTTCTCCTGAAGCGCACCTTGTTTTCTTAACAGCTGATTATCTTTTTCCTTACTGGCCACATCAAACTTTGCCTGCATCTCCTCCGCCTGTTTTACTTTTTCCAAAGTAAAAGCGGAGTCGGTGAGTTCGTTATAACGTTGAAGGTGCCGGAGGGCGGACAGCATATTCCCATTGGCAGAATCCAGTCTGGATTGCAGCAGGCTGATGTCCCGGGTCGTTTTCAGGTTCCAGTGTCTGGGAACATGTGTCACCATGCGGTCAAGGTAGACAGCTGCCTTCTTAAATTGCTGACGATCGAAGTAGAACTGGGTGATCTTGGCGAGGTTCCGGTTTATATCTGTTCCGTCATCCAGTTCGTCTACATATTGCATATAGTAAGATTCCGCACGGGGATAGTCTTTTAATGCCAGGTAACAGTCAGCGATCGAGAATGAAAGGTCTATCTTTTCATTTTTACTTATCGGTGGTCTTTTCTCTTTCACCAATAGTAAATACTTTAACGCTTCGTCAACTTTATGGTCTTTGAGCAGTTGATCTGTCAGTTCACTAAGTATATGATAAGTTAATGCAGCAGCGGGATTATGGAGCTGAAGAAGTAATGACTGTTTTAAATAATACTGGCTTTTGGCGTAATCGTTAGCACCCTGATAAGCGGTAGCAAGTCGCCAGTACAGAAAACCGAGCATATTATAGTCACCCGCCTTTTCCGCGCTCTCTATAGCCGCCATCGCATATTGCTGTGCCTTGGCAAAATCTCCTTTCCAGTGTGTTACAGCCGACAGCAGATCATACGTATAATAGATCCTTTCATACTTCAGTTCCTTGTATATAGACAGGGCTACATTGAGTTCCTGTTCGGACTGTTCGTATTTTCCCTGATTCAGGTGTACATCTCCAATTTCTTTGAGGGTTTCCGCTTCCTTCAGGCGGTTCTTCAGGGATTTGTACAAGGCCATTGCGTTTTCCAGGTAAGTCAATCTGGCCGTATTGTCCCCGTCATTCTTAGACATTTCTATCCAGAGAGTGGCTTCCTGTTCTTTATTGCCTGTCTCTTTACAAAATGTAATTCCACTCAGAAAAGCCGCCCTCGCCTTTTCGGGAGAGCCGTTGTGGTAATGGAGGCTCCCCCAGCTCATGGCCATGTCCGGCTTCAGTTCACCCAGCTTTCGCTGCACAATGATCTTTTCTGCCTCGCTGAAATATTTTGTGGCACTGTCAATATCTTCTTTGACGCTCCCGGGTTTATCCTCCCAGTGTTGTCCCAGTGTGATAAAGATCTTTGCTTTTATAGCATCCTGAGGATGCGTATAAAGCAGGCGTTGCAACTCGGACATCGGCAAGGCGTAAAAGTCCGCGACAGTCATGCGGCTCACATCCTGCGCCACACTTGACAAATTAGCAAGCAGGAACAGGATGACCATCCGGAAAACGGTCATAATTATCTTGTGATGCATGTGATGTAAAAGTTTATTAGTCCCCGACCCTACGCTGTTAATAGCTGACACTTTTAAATGATTCCAATGGCTGCAATGTGACAACTCAATGACAATTAATTGTCTGTTTCACGGTTAAAAATATAAAAAAAGATGGCATAAACAACTGATATGCTGGCTTAAAATTTGATGGGCTTTAGTAACATATTTTGTACCGTTCAAGGGCAGTTAACGCCAGTCCCACATATTAACCTGATATAACCGCTGAATTAAGACAGACACTTATTCATCAAACCCCTCTTATCATGTCATGATGAAAACTTTACTTTTCCTCACGTTATTCTTATGCCAGACCACGCTGGCTAACGCCAGCAATAAACCAGCAGCACGCTGGTCGGTCAATGCCTGTTCAGTGACAATCGATTGTGGAGACAATGCGCTGCTGATCGCTACAGTCAGCGCCGCGGAACGCAGGTATACCCTTACCTGGAGCACAGGGCAACGTGCGCCGGTTATTAAGGTGGCGCACTCCGGCAGGTATACTGTCACGCTGAAAGACAGCAAAGGCATGATACGCGCCCGGGACACCGTAGTGATAACCTTACAGAACCCGGTTGAAGCGAGTATAAAAGTACGGAGATCCCCCTCGGGCGATACATTGGTGGCTTATCCGCAGTATAAATATCTGCCCATATATAAGTACCGGTGGTACCGGAATGACACGCTCCTCAGGGTGTCTTCTCCCGTTTATCCCCGGCCGGTCAGCGGTGTATACAAAGTGGAAGTAACAGGTCTGATGGGTTGCAGGGATATTTCTGCTCCGCTGGTTTACCAAAAACCAGATGCACTTACTGTCGATTTCAGCTACACCCAGGGCGGATGTAGCGGTGAGGAACTCGCCTTCCTGCCTATAGTGAATACTACTGATTCCATTATCAGCTACCAATGGAACTTTGGCGACCAGCAGACCAGTACCGTACGCGATCCGGTGCATCAGTTCATCGAGGGAACATATACAGTGTCTCTGGCGGTTACAACACTGGGAGGACTGACGGACACTGTAAGCAGACAGGTGACCATTCCACCGGTACCCCGTTGGGAAGTGAGTATTAAACAAACGCCTAACGCCTGCGGAGATGCCGTTACTTTACAGGTCATCACTTCTCCGGAGGTCGATATCATCGAATGGAATGGTTTGCCCGGCCCTGCCAGTATCACTGTGGACAAGTCAGGGAAATATACAGCATTTGTGTATGACAGCTGTTTCCAGTTCCGGGGGGCTGCTGAGGTGGATGTGACGGTTACGCCTGCATTTTATGCGGAGATCAGGCGTATCCCTGGCGTCGAGGGACCAGATACGCTGGTGGCGGCCGTTGCGGGAGGAGAAGCCTTCCCCACGGGTATCCCACCCGCAGGTTACTTCTTTACCTGGTATAGGTATGGTGCTGTAGTCTCAGCACCTGAGCCGTGGATAACGCCTGCTGTAGCTGGAGACTACAAAGTATTGATTGAAACACCAGCTGGCTGTTCTTCCCTTTCCGGTGGATATTATTATTCTCCCGCCAACGCATTCCGGCTTGGGAATCTGCCTCCACAGAACGAACCGGGAGCCACACTCTCCGGCGTCAGTATCCAGGCATATCCTAATCCCAGCAGCGGACAGGTATATCTGAAGTTTGACAAACCACTGGATAAACAGGTGACTGTACAGGTGCTGGACATGCAGGGACGTATCAGGTATGTACGCACCACACAACAACAATTACAGTTGCTGGACCTTTCGGGATCACTTCCGGGGCAATACTTCGTCAGGATAACAGGCGATGGTATGCAACGTATACTGCCTTTGATCATACAGTAAGTACGCTTGCCATATACAGCAGTCATCTCAGATAAAGAGGTGGCTGCTTTTTCAGATCATACGGCCGGGTGGCAACTGAGATCCGCTATCGGAAGCAACAGCTGCCACTCAGCCGCTATGTTATTTTAATAATCCTTTAACTGCTTTCAGCAGGTCATTATCAACAGTTATATATCCCGGGTAGTAGATATTTTTTCCACCGATCTTTACAGAAGGTTTCAGTTTCAACACCACAAATCCACTGCCTTCACGGGTAAACATATCCGTCAATAACTTGTTGATTCCTTTATCATCATTGTTAACACCAAAAAGGTTAGCAGAAAACCTGAAAGGAATGCTGGCAGTTCCGTTGTTTTCAAGTCTGATCCCCTCGTTCACTTCTCCTTCAACAAATGGCTTACCCTGAATTTCTATCAGGTATTTAAACGCACCTATGTTAGCCACCTTTCCGTTAGGGTTGCTTACTTTCATATTGACTGTTGCGCCCAAAGGCAGGTCTTTTCTCAATAAGGCGAGGGCAATTCCCGGTAATGATGCGATGGCGCCATTGCCGGAACTCAGGATACTTTCCGGCGCCTTGCCGGCAATCTTCAGATCAGTTACTGACTCAACATCATACTTGTAGCTTTTCAGTACATCCACCTGTGTAGATGGATTCATGATACCGCAGCCAGTCATTACAAATACCAGCAGTAGCAATAGTGGTGCTTTCCTTACGTTCATCTGTTACTTATTTTTTTCGTGCACGAATGTAGCGGCAGGCGATGATATGGCCATGAAGGAAAGCGATGAAACGGACAAAATGCGCGACGAAGTGCAGCAATGGCTATCGCATGCAAATATCGCACTCATCCTGTATGCGCCTCATGCCTTTCGTCATCAGCTGCATACAGAATAAGTACGATCATTTTTCACTGTTCAAATCTACTATTCTAACTAAAACATAAGTTTTCCGCTGAATGGATCAATCGTGGTGGCTTCAGGCAAAATGCCTTCGATATGCGGGATATCTGTCACGCTCATAATTTCACGGCTAAAAATAGGGGTAGGCAGTGCTGTTCCCAGGAAACCTGCTCTGGCAGCAGATGCTACTGCTACCGTTTTATTCCGTTCGTCTACGTGCAGGTATTGACGGAACAGGAAAGCACGGCCATCACGGGACAGCGGTACCAGGTTGCGTTGTATATATACAAATAACTGTCCTTTGTAACACATGCCCCAGGGAGCCGGAATGAGGGTCTTGCTGCCGTCCTGGTTAAGAGAGAACACCTTAGACCAGTTAGCCTCGAAAAGCGGCTTAAATGCTTTCACAGAGGGCGCATTATTAATAAATTCATTGTAGCTCAGATATACACCATCGGTATAATTGTCCATGTTATATGCGGGGGCATCAAAGAGATGCAATTCTCTTTTATTGATTTCTTCCCTGGCATACTTGTGGTTCACCGTTGTTTGTTTATCTGCTGCTACCATCAAAAGATCAATGGCCTCGCCGATATACTGGCTAAACCGCTTTGTGACATCGGCGCCCTTTCTTTCCAGCACCGTATCAAACGTGCAGGCCAGCTGGTAAGACAGCTGATCGTCCGACCGGAAAGCATCTGCTTTGAGACGTACGAACGCTTTTTCTCTACCTATCCCTGTACGTTCACCTATACGGAAGTATTTAATGACGAGTAACAGATGTGGTGCTTCGCTTTCATATTGCGCACTGTAACCGTCATGAATATAATCACGGATGTACTGCTGTAAAGGCCTGTCGGGACGCGCTTCCCTGAGTTTATTAGTAACGCCTGTCTGTACGAAACCCAGACGACTGGTATCGCCATTGGCAATCATCACTTCAACGTCTCTGACTGGAAATGTACATTGATACTTTTGCTGTAATGCGGGATTTAGCCTGATAATAATAGATTCCGGCGCATTCACGGTATTGCGGGATTCTGTATCAGTGGACTGAGCAAAGGCTACGGTACACTGTACTGTAAAGATGGCAAAGGCAATAGATAATTTCATACATCATACTTTAGCAACCTCACGAGGGACATTGCAAAAGTAAGCACATAATCATATAAGCTCTTGTTAAGCACTGGTTAATGTGAAAAGATACTCCTTACAAAGATTTATTCGCTGTCCTGCATTACCTGCATTATTTTCATATAGACAAAAAAGTATCGGGATGTGTTAAATATCCATTGCTATATACAGCCACGGTTCTATTTCGGCACTGGCGCTGTCATCCGGAAGGGCGACTGCTGTAACAATAGCTATTTATACCTTACTGTCCGCTAATCTGTTGGCCAGACACGATCGTAAATCTTCTATTTCATGAACTGCCCCGTTCAAATAATTTGTATCATTGTCATGATAGGCCTTCAGTATAGAAAACGTTTTGTATTCAGGGAGCTCTACAGGCAGACTATCTTTCACCCGTAAATATTGCCCCATAATAACATCTCTCCGCTGAATTTGCGCACAGTTATTCCGACACGAAAACGAGCATAATACAAAGAAAAGGAACGCATACTTTTTCATAGGATATAAGTATTATCATTGTTTACAAAAAGACCGATGTATTTTCATACCTACATCATCCTGTCCAATGAGACGAGTTATATCCGTCATCAGGAAGTTACGCCAGTGTAACAGTTTTCCCTCCCTCACATATCTGGTAAGTACCTCAAGGACCTGTGCGGTATCTGTAACACCAAAATCCTTTATCAGCGTATCCTTGATCTTTGAGAATTTAGGTACCATCTGACTCCGAAAAAAGTTTCCCGGACAATTCCTGTAATGTTGCTTTTGCCATAACTTACTGATTGGTTTAACAAACATATGGAGCATTTGTATTTCCACACAAGTTATTTAATTTTTACTACTTGCTGTTGAAGTGTTATTAAACGAAGTATTGATGTGCTGAGTTTGGGGCTTTGATATTTGACTTTCATAGTGATCATTTAATAAATAGATGATACTTTCGTACATACTTAATGACTCCCAAGGGGATTAAATACGAGACTGACGACTATCTTCTATGAAAATACATTTAATATCGAGTACTGCCGGTACATCAGGCGCAGGATTAAAAGGTAATCTACACTACTTTAACAGACTCATTGAACATACATTACAGGTATCCGGCTTTCAATCTTCCTTTGAACGAATGTCACTTGACCTGGCATATCCGCCCATGTATATATCAGCAGGCATAGTTGGTATGGAAGTACAATTCAATACCAACTATGCCACACTCCCCTATTCCAATATCAACAGGAGATATAAAAGCATCAGTATTAAATTGGAGGCTCCTGAATTTTCAGAGCATTTTCAGAAAGCCGCATCCCTGGAACATAGCCATAGATTTGATATAGAGGCCAGCTACAAAGATATTCCTGAAACAGCGCTGGCGCATATTTTAATTGACAAGTATAGGGCAGCACTGGACATCCTGCAGCCAGAGCTTAAGAAGGGAGATGTATTTGATATTGCTGCTTTCAGACGGGTATTGTCTGCAATAAAGGAAAAGATCTCACCAGAATATCTGGAGATGGTGTCAAAAGAGCAGACAATTAGCGCGCAACAGGATATGCTCAATAAGACGGAACGCAAGCGCCAGGAAAGAATGGATAGAGTCATGGCAGCTACTACCCTCATACGGGATATCAGGATGTATTTCAGCTACCAGCTGCCACAGCGTTTATTTTATCTGAGCCGGTATACAGATCTTGTGCTCCGGCAACTGATCAGCAAGGACTTCAAATGCCCTGGCTATCATCACCTGTACATATCGATTGGAAATACAAGAGAGGAGGCATTAAAAAAAACGATCGTTGCAGAAAACTGGTTTACCTACGGAGTGGCAGTGCTTAAAGAAGCCGCGTTAATCAAAGCTGATCCGGAGGAGCAGCATACGCTATATTTACATGCACTCCAGGAAGGACTGTTGGACATCGCCCACTTAGACAAACTCAGTACTGAAAAGATCAGGGAGGCTGTTCGTGAGGCGAAAGAAATAGGTGTATTATCTGAAACCCTTTTTAAGGCAAAGGAGAATAATAAAATAGTATTTGCTATTTCTACGAGAACTATTTTAGGAGGAACAGCAGAAGAGATCTTCTTCACCATACATGACAAAAGTACTGGCAGGACGGCAAGATGGAAGTTTGGAGAGGAAAATATTTACGTAATCGGCGGCTGGTTTGGGACGATCAATGTCACTAATAAAAAAATTACTATCAAACCGAGGGCACATATGGACCTTGTATTAAAAGGAAAGCAAAAAATAACCGAAATTGACGTTGAAAAGGAATTAGCCGACCGGATGAAACTAGGAGCATAATTACCTGACAATCAAAACGCCGCATGACATCGCGTATGATCGACAATCCGAGAAAGTACGGAAAGGTCATTCAACATGGTGGCTGCTTGCCGGGCGCACCCCTATCCGTCTTTGTTCTGACAAGTATTGCTATGGATTTTGTGGGTCTGGTAAAAAATACTGTATATTAGCCTGACTGATCTTTTACTCTTCCCTTGACTTACTTTTATTACAGATAGCATTGAGCAGTCTTTGAGGTGGCTCCTGTTACACGAATGTAGTCGCATATAAATTGGGGTTTTATATGCGACTTACTATGAGCCGCTTGAAGAGAACAGCCCATCGATTGGGCTACCAGGGAAGCCGAAAGACCGGGAAACGCTCAAGAGCGACCTCCGGGAGCTCGGTTATTCTCCTACATTAGCTGGATAGAATGACCGTCAATCGGGTCAAAAGTAATATCAACGTTACATAAGGATATGAACAATACTGTACAAAAGGCCGATGGTACCCAAAGAGAAATATCGTGGGAGGAACTCAATCAGCTGCAAAACGATATCTTATGGATATTCGATGAAAACAGCGGAGACTTTTATCCGTGTGTACTGTGAGAGAAAGTTAGCCGGCAAACAATAGTCATCACTAAAAAGAGATGGTATAACAAGTAGCGACTACCTGATTATACCATCTTACTAAAGCGATAATTATTTATTTAGGTAAGCTGTAAGTGACCTTACCCTGTTCATCCAGGAAGTTGAGTCTGGCAGTACCATTAGAGTCTACCAACATCTGCAGTCTCGGCTTACCCATACGATCAGCCAATGTTACCATAGCCGTCTTCGTATCATCCTTCCCTACAAAGACGCGTTCAGCGACAGCCTTTACCCCTTCCCTGGGTACCATTAATTTCTTTAACAGCGCTTCCTTTTCCGGACTGTCGGGCAATTGCTGTGCTTTCTTATACACAGCACGCCATTCCGGCCAGATTGGATGGGTTTGCCAGTCATCAATATGCAAGCCTGTTTTCTGGTCACCATTGATATCCTGATAACTCAGGTACAGCACCTGGTTTGAATTATACTGGTCGAATGATAAGTGTCCGAATGCCTGGTACTTACCAGTGCTGTCAGCAGCACCCGTAAACACTAAACCTCCATTCTCTGTACCCTCATCGTTGAAAAAGATCATCCCTGGCCTGGTACCGCCCGGAATAGGTGGATTCAGTGGTTTTCCATAAAACAGGTTTTCCGGGGAGCGACTCTTATTAGAAATAACCATTCTTAACTGGCCATTCGCTTCCACTACGTTGATACGTTCGACGTTGATTTCCCTGAATCGTTCAATACCAGATCTGGTAAAGGCAAATAATCCGGTGATAACTAAAAGTAAGGTGAGCATAAACGAATAACGTCTGAGTCTACATACTTCCTTCTCCATGCTGGCTAATCTTTCTTCCATCATAAAATACAGGTTATTGATTTTTTATTGGAAGCAAAAATAACTATAATCCGAACAAGCGCAGAAGCCGGAGGTATTTTAACTGACTGCTCACGCGACAGTAAGTACTATCTTACCACGGATGTGCCCGCGGGCGGCACGTTCGTGGGCTTTCCGTGCATCGGGCAGCGGGAATGTGCTATCAATTGCCACGCGGATCGCTCCCTTTTCAAACAGTCGTGCTAATTCCGAAAGCTGCCTGCCGTCAGAACGTACCTGTGTCATGGAAACAGTAATACCACGTGTTGCTGCCTCCGCCGCATCAGAAAAACCCAGAAATACCGGAAATAAAGCACCTCCCTGTTTCAGGGTACGCAGGAAACGACCGGTGGTTGGACCACCAAGTGTATCAACGACAAGATCAATATCATTGAGGATCTCTTCAGGAGCAGACTTCGTATAGTCGATAAATTCATCCGCTCCCAGTTCATGCAGAAAAGACGCATGGCTACCTGATGCAATGGCAATCACATGTGCGCCCTTCCATTTCGCTAATTGTACCGCAAAGTGCCCCACACCTCCGGCAGCACCATTGACAACCACTCTCTTCCCATCAAGTGGCACAGGATGATGTCTTTCCGGTTGAAGCGGATTCTGCACATCATGTCCCAGTTCGATCAGAAACTGCCAGGCCGTGAGCGCGGCCATTGGAGTGGCTGCTGCCGTTATGTGGTCCATACCAGCTGGTTTATGCGCAAGATCGGATACAGGTGCGGCCACGTACTCCGCATATGCGGCACTCACGCCAAAACTCGGGAAACGGACCATGCCAAATACCTCATCACCAATGGAGAAAGTATTTACCCCTGCAGCAACAGCCACTACAACGCCCGATACGTCTGACCCGGGAATGATAGGAAAAGGCATCGAAGGTCTCCATTCGGGTGGCAACATTTTGTATCCATCACGCAGGTACCAGTCGGGAGGATTAATACCAATCGCATGGACGCGAATCAGTACTTCTCCCGACTTCAGTTCCGGTACTGGTGCATCCTCGTAACGTAGTACCTCGGGACCACCGAATTCATGCAGCCGGATGGCCTTCATCGTTACTGCACTATTAAGATTATCCAATTGCTGTTCATGCTGTTTCATTGTGTTATATTTTTTATATGATAAGTTTTAAGCAGGATGTGCTGTCGTGTGGAAGAAAGTAATGGGAATAGGAACAGCGCTCCGCATAAGCTACCGCGATTTGTAGCCTTACAGATAAATGATCCTGATGTGTAAATGGAAAAGAATATCCTGTTCCGGTGTAACAGTTACACCCGAATAGCTGATCCTATGTTTTACTGATCAATTAAATGATTTCCTGAAAACGTTCGGCGCAAGACTGGTGTAGCGCTTAAATAATTTATTAAAGGACTGCGGATGCTCAAAACCTAGTTGGTAGGCAATTTCAGCAACCGTGAGCCGGGTAGTGCTCAGAATCATTTTAGCCTTTTCGATCAACCGGTCGTGAATGTGCTGCTGGGCGCTTTGCCCGGTCAGGGTTCTAAGCATATCAGTCAGGTATCTGGGTGAGACCTGCAGGTGCTTCGCCACCTCGGGTACGGTGGGAATACCTCCCGACTGCTCCGCAAACCGGTTATCGAGATAGCTATCCATCTGGGTGATCAGATCATGATGCACGGCTTTGCGGGTAAGGAACTGACGATTATAATAACGATTACTGTAGTTAAGCAACAATTCAATCTGAGAGACCAGTACGTCCTGGCTGAAAGCATCTGTATTATTATCCAGTTCATCCGCAATATTTTCAAACAGTCCGGCAATCACTTTCTTCTCCTTGTCTGACAGGAACAGTGCTTCATTGACCGCATAGGTGAAGAAGCCATACTGCTGAATATGCTTCCCAAGGGGATAATTCCGGATCAGATCAGCATGGAATAACAGGATATAACCGTCCAGGCAACTCTCCTCGCCGGACATCGTCACCAGCTGGTTCGGCGCTAAAAAAGCCATACCGCCTTCCTCAAAGTCATAATAATCCCGGCCGTATTTTATTTGGCCGCTGAAGTCCTTTTTGAAAGAGACTTTATAAAAATCGAGCAGAAAACTATGCCCGACCATATTTCGGCTGCCTTTCTCCTTGTCATAGTTCACCAGTGCTACCAACGGATGCAGCGGTTTAGGCATGTCGAGATCACGCATGAACTCAGAAATACTTTTATATATGATTGGCGAAGGTGTTGTTTTCATGGCCTGGATGCAATTAAAATTACCGTTAAATACGGAAGAGTTGCTTTGCCTCTTCCACATCACAAAGGTCTGTAAAGACTGCCATTAAAAGTTAGCCTGAATGGTAAAAAGTGTAGCCTGGATAAATGCAATTAGTTATTTATATTACTTTTATTATCTTCATTGCGTGAAATAAGTACCTGTGAAAACTCCATAAAAAACACGCCATCTGCGGGCTGTAAAAGCCTGCATTGACCATAAAAGATATCACTATTTAAAAACCTATCAAAGAAATGCTCCAGTACTTCGAAATGCAGGAAGGGACATCCTCAAAATTCTGGGAAATATCATTGCATGCCAACTCCATTAGCACCCGATACGGAAAGATCGGTACCCCGGGTAAAACCACACAAAAGGATCTTCCAGACCCCATTAAAGCCCAACAGGAATACGACAAGCTTGTAAAGGAGAAGACCGGGAAAGGCTATCAGGAAGTTATACGGGATGGAAAAACGTTATCGCCCGGTGACTATACCATCATTTCTGAAAAAGAAGCAGTGCAGCAATATCAGCTTGATAAATACATCAATGGCCTGTATGATGACGGCGGTAATTATATGCTGTATAAAGGTGATGTAGTATTCAGCGGGTCGCTTGATACCTATAAACATTGCGCTGCCATCAAAGAGGATATATATGGCATTATCGTAGAAGGCAATCTAACCGTAAAAGGAGTGATATTCCAGCCGGATATGGATAACGGAGAACATCTGCTGGTGACCGGCAATCTTCACGCACAAAGTATCAACAAGGGAGGCGGCGAGTTCTACGTGAAAGGAAACCTGACGGCCGACCAGACCATTTACGGCTACTACAATCATGGAGAACTGACTGTAGAGGGAAACACCCAGGCCGTAGCCATCTTTGCCGATGATCATTCCTTCACATTCAAAGGTGAGGTAGATGGTGTTGTGGTTGGAGACTATGAGATACAAGGCGCAGATATTGCATACAATGAGATCACTGTGCTGCGACCTGAACTGGTTAAAAAAGAGGAATACGCCGACAGTAATAAGATCTCCAGCTACATTAATAAAGGCAAACACATCCTCAGGGATCAGTTCCTGCCAGCCGCTCAGGATAAACAAGCAGCTAAGCTGTCCGAAGCGGTCGCCTTCTCCGCTCAGCCACAGATAATCACACTGGAAGCCGCGAAGGAAAAAATTGATATGAGTAACTATGGTCCGATAGCAGACATTCCTTTTGACCGGGTATTGTATTTCGAAGGTAACCTGTCTGTAGATGAAGATCTGAGTGAAAAATGGGCAAAGGCTGTCCTGGAAAGCCTGGGACAACCGACGGATGTGGAAGACATGCTGATACTCGTTAACGGCGCGTTGACAGTCAAAGGAAACATACTGCCGGGTGATGGGTCCTATCCTTGTTTACTTGTGACTGGAGATGTCAAATGTGATGTCATTTACAGTGAAAATGAATTCATCCATATTGCCGGAAATGCGGATATTCAATACGTGCTGGATGGCTATTATAACGCTGGCAGCATTACGATCGAAGGCGTTACAACGGTACCGTATGTATTAAATTCTGACCATCAGATGACCATCACGCCGAAAGGTGCAGTGCTGATAAATTACTTCAAGGATACCCATGACCTCTTTAGGTATGACTACACCATCGCCGACTTTCCGGAGATCATGGCACCAGCTGTCCTTCAGAACGATAAGTTTGACAAGGAGGCTTTCATCAGATTACTGAAAGCTAAAAAGGCGCCGGTATTAAAAAATGCACTAACGGCAAGACAGCTCATACAACGGGCACTTGATAAAACAAAAGCTACCTGGTCAGATGTAGAGGAACTCGATCTGAGCGACCAGGCAATAAAGAGATTCCTGCCGCCCATTACAGAACTGAAGTCGCTGAAGAAATTGACCTTAAATGGCAACAACATACAATCATTGCCTCCGGAAATAGCGGAAATGACAGCGTTGGAAGAGCTATATCTTCAGAACTGTGGTTTAAGAACGTTGCCGGAAGAGCTGATCAGTCTGAAGCGTTTACGAGTGCTGGACGTATCCAGGAACAGGGACTTGGTATTGCCCACCACGCTGGGTAATGTGACTTCCTTACGCGTCCTGAATGTGTCAGGCTGCCCGGGGTTTGCCATCAGGGCAGGTCTCCCCTATCTGGAAGAGCTGAGATGCGAACAATGTACGGGCAGTGAGCCGGTTGACTTTCCGGAAGCCATCCTGGGATGTACGGGACTGAAACGACTGTTCATGAACATGAACGCTATCAAACACATACCAGCAGCACTGGCTAATCTGACACAACTGGAAGAGCTGTACCTGGACAGTAGCCTTTGTTTTGTAAATGAATTACCAGACCTTTCGGGGTTAAAGAAACTGCGGATAGTGCATGCATCAGGCATTTATAAGTATGCCAGCAGTCCGCTGCCTAAAGCAAGTCTGTTAAAAGGGTTCTTCCATATTACCTCTCTTGAGGAACTAAAGATAGATCTTTACCGCAGGTGGCTGGAAGACCTGACTCCCGAAAAGTTCAAAGAGATAGCGGCTAATCTGTCGCATGACCCTGAAAGATTACAGGAGCTCTTAGATCTGCAGGCTGAAAAAGCAGATTATGGGGATGGAAGAATGGTTGGGCATTTAAGAAAGCCGATGACGGCTGCACATCTGGAAGGTATCGGCGCATTGCAGCAATTGCGCATACTTGATCTCAGTGATAATATGCTTTCATCATTGCCGGAAGAAATCTACCACCTGCCAAATCTACGTTCCCTGAATCTGAAAGGTAATTCGTTTCAGATAGCAGATCGTCTGAGGATCGCAGAAAGATTACCAGCAGTCGAACTGGATCTACGGGAGAACTGGACGGCAACTGAGATCATTGATACCGATGCCGCCAAAAAATGGAAAGAGACCGCTGATCTGATCGAAGAAGGCAATAGGCTGTGGTTCAATTACGCAGGTAATCCCATAAAGGCAATCTCCGTATACAACAAGGTGCTGGCTAATTTCAATGAGGGAAAGGTAAAGGATAAATACCTGTTATTATATACCCACTACCTGATAACCAATGCATGTAGTAACCTGTCGGCGGACGCTTTATATAACACCCTCTCAGCGGAAGAAAAACGCCGCTACAGCCTCCTTTGTATTGAAACAGGTTTAAAGGCACTCTCCCTGCTACCAGCTGAAATACTGCATAATACCGATATGGGTGCATTTCACAGAGAGGTGATCCGTATAGTAGCCAATGCGGTCGCATGGGAAATATTCACGATCTATGAGGATAAGGAGCACACAGAAGAGGCGCTGGCACTTGTTAACCGTGCAGCCGCCTGCGTGGAAAACGAAAGCCAGTATTTTATCTATGACTCTCAGGCCCGTATCCTGTTACGACTTGGTCGGCAGGAAGAGGCCTGGCAGATCGTGAAGCGAACACTTGAGCACCATAGATACTTCAGCCATTTTGATGACCTGAAAGAAACGAAAGAATATAAAAAGTGGTTGAAGAAATAACCTATTTTAAAAACAGCAGCGCCATCCTACTCCTGAAGGCGCTGCTACTTTTAAACCTGGGCCGGCGTCATTCACTACATTTTTGAATACTTCTTGGGTTTAACACCGATATGTTGCTCAAAGACCCTGGAAAAATGACTGAGATTTGTGAAACCAAGCTGGTAGCCGACCTCTGAGACTGTCAGCCTTCCATCTTTTAACAACCTTGCTGCTTCCTGTATTCTGCCGGCCTGATAATACTCAAAAACACCTTTGCCAAAGGTCTGCCGGAAGAGCTTTCGCAATTTTGGCTCGCTCATACCCGCTTCTTTCGCCAGTGAGGTGATGTTTGGTGGTTCTTCAGGACGTGATTGTAAGTGGGTCTTGACCTTATATATCGCTTTAATATCATCGACATGCATATTACTGGCGGGCACTTCGGCCCGTTGCATTAGCAGGGCAAATACATGACACAGCAATTCTTCACACTTCAACCTGTAATAATAGCTTTCCAGACCGTCCGGAACAGGCTGCCCGAGCATTGCGCCGGCCGTATGAATGATGGGTGCAGAGATCCCCGTTTCAAATACAAAATTATCTCCTGCTGCTAAAACACTTGACACTACCGGATGGTCTATCTGACCAAAGAGCTGTTGAAGATATTGCCGGGCAACAGCAATTGTCACACTACCGAAACTCGTATTTGAAGGCATGGCGATGACAGAAGAAACAGCATGCTTACAGATCAGGATATTGGCCTGTTCCGGCAATAGTCGTTCATCCGGCTGCACTATCGATGGGAGAATGCCACTTAATAAAAAAACGATGTCCTCCTGCCCTTCTGCCAGCTCATTTGTACGTTCAATATACACCTCCTCTCTGAGGTAATAGTTCCGGATCATCATGCGCAATTCTTTCCCCCAGCCAAAGCCGGTTATGTACCCCAGCCCCTTGTCTTCAGGAATATATATGAACCGCCCCTCTGCCACGGCACCGATAGCGCGGGCAAACTCCTTTGCAATACCAGTCCCTTTATCAGTGATCGCTATTTTCATTTACGACTATTATAGTATCAATTACGGTTATTTTAACCGCAAAAGTGAGAATAATTTTGCTGGTAAATAATTTAAATCCGAAAATATCATGTGTCAGCCAATAGGAAGGTAGCCATGTATGGTGGTGGGCCAGGGACCCATTGTCAACATTAGTAAGTATCTTGCACGTGTTCATACTAATGATGATCCCTGAATACCTTCAGCTATGCCCGACAAATCAGACAAACTACTGATACTTGATCTTGATGAAACGCTGATACATGCGACCACTGCTCCCCTGACCATCACTGCGGATTTTCAGGTTGATGCTTTCTATATTCATCAGCGTCCCGGAGTTGCACGGTTCCTGGCAAATATATCCCCGCATTTTACATTAGGGATATGGAGTTCTGCAAGTGATGAATATGTAACTGATATCGTGAAAGCAATCACACCACCTGATGTGGAATGGGCGCTCATTTGGGGCAGAAGCAGGTGCACCATGAAAAGAGATTATACGCTGGATGCATATTACTTCGAAAAAAAGCTGGAGAAAGTGAAAAAGAAGGGGTTCCGGCTGGAGCAAATAATCATTATAGATGATTCTCCGGAAAAGTCAAGAAGTAATTATGGCAATGCCGTGTATATTGAGCCCTTCACCGGAGATAGCAATGATCAGGAGCTGACATATCTGTATGATTATCTGTTAACATTGAAAGACGCAAATAACATACGAACGATAGAAAAGAGAGGTTGGCGATCCAGGACCTGGCCTTATGCAACAATGCATTAATGAAAGAACGGTATAATTAAGTATTACCTGCTTAATCATACCGTCCTCCTTCTTCTATTAAGTAACAGCGGGCTTAAAATATGCTACTAAAAGCACCGTTCTTATTTGCCTGCGTTCTTCACATATTTTTCCAACCAGGCATGCTGCTCATACAGCATATGCAGCAGGTTTTCCTTCCCCTTATATCCGTGTGCTTCATAAGGCAGCACCACATAGCGTACGGTACCACCATGTCCTTTCACGGCATTGAATAAACGCTCGCTCTGAATTGGGAATGTGCCCGGGTTGTCATCCATTTCACCATGGATCATCAGCAAAGGCGTTTTGATCTTATTAGCGTAGCTGAATGGGCTCATGGCGCTATACAATTCCGGCGCCTCCCAGTAGGTACGCTCCTCATTCTGAAAACCGAAAGGCGTTAAACTTCTGTTGTACGCACCGCTGCGGGCGATACCCGCTTTAAACAGGTTCGTGTGAGCGAGCAGGTTCACCGTCATAAAGGCCCCATAGCTATGTCCGCCGATCGCTACACGGTTGCTGTCTCCTACTCCCATTCCGGCGAGTTTATCTATCGCCGCCTCCGCATTCATTCTCAGCTGATCAATGAAATTATCATTCGGCTTCCTGGAAGAGTCGGTGGCTACGATCGGCATTTCAGCATTGTCAAGCACGGCGTAGCCCTGCGTTACCCAGAATACTGGACCACCATAACTTACCATGGTGAACCGGTATTGAGAACCCCTGATCTGTGCGGCATCTGCTGCGCTGTTGAACTCTCTCGGATAGGCCCATATCAACACCGGCAGCGGCCCCTCCTTTTTAGCATCATAATTTTTAGGCAGGTATAGGTCACCCGTAAGGTCTACACCATCCGCCCTTTTATAACTGACCTTCTGTTTACTGATGCCTTCGAGTTGCGGATAGGGGTTCGCGAAAGCAGTAATGGGCCTGTCGGCTACGCGCAATACCAGGTTTTTGATGTAATAGTTTGGCATATCTTTCTGTGATTCGCGGCGGGTCAGCAAGACCAGTTTCTCGGCGTCGATCACATCCGTCACCATTTCGAAAGTTCCTTCCGGACAACGCCAGATAATTTCGTTCTGTTTTGTGGTCAGATCGAATTTAGCGAGGAATGGCAAGTCGCCTTTAGGAGAACTGCCTACTGTATTATTCATCAGCAGCTTCGTACCGTTGTCAATCAGTTTGATAACCTGCCTGCCATATTTATTCTTCTCTGTTACTGGTGTACCTGGATTGTTATATGCATCGGTCGTATTGCGTTCCATCAGCAATTCCAGTTGGCCGTTTGATGGGTTATAACGGCTCAGGCGTATAGCCTGTTTACTTTGCAGGCGTTCGCTTACCAGTGCCAGCTTATCATTTCCCCAGCTGGTACCGCTGTACCGCCAGGAGGTCTTAAATAACTCGCTGGCCGCTCCGGTGAAGGGGGCGCTGAGTGCGTACACAACGTCGTGAAAATCCTTTTTACTTTTGTAAATACCACTATCTAACGGCACACACCAGGTAATGGTCGCTGGCTCGTCATCACGCCACTCGAATAAACGTGGGGCATTGAGCACATTATCATAACCAGCAGGAGATAATTCTGTAGAAGGCAACGTTGCTATTACTTTCAGCACCTTACCGGTAAGATCGGTCACACGAATGGAAGCATTAAATCCATATGCGGGTACCAGATACGAAAAAGGTTTGTTGATAGTACGGGTCAGCAGATATTTTTTATCAGGGGATAAGCTATAGGCGTTATAGATAGCCGGTTCTCCTATCTTAGTTTCCGTGCCATTCACATTTTTTACCAGTTGCGTGGTAGCATAAAAAGCAAACAGCTCTTCATCATAAGGGGATTTGATCAGATCCTGGTAAGTGCGGCTGGGTGCTACCTTACCGAGATTCTGCTGAATGGTGGGACCAGCAGGCATTAATGACCTGGCAGGAGCAGCAGTAGCCGGCTGCAGAATGGTTTTATACAGTAAGGTATGATCATCCATCCAGATGAAATGATCGCCCAGGATCACGTTCAGTGGTTGTTTGTTTACCCTGGTAGCCTTATGGGTAGCAATATCGATCACATACAGGTCAACCGCTTTAGCGGAAGTATTGATAAAGGCGATCTTCTTTTCATCCGGACTCCACACCACATTGCCAGCCAGCATGTTTGCAGGCAGTCCGGTAACGGCAAATTCCCTGTTGGCATGAAGGTCTTTCAGTTTGAAATGATTGATGTAGGTCTGTCGGCTCGGTGCAAAGTTGCCCGGATTAATACGTTGTCCGGCGATACGCAGTTCCGGCTGGGCCAGTTCTTCTACTGATGGATAACTGTTGCGTTCCATCACTAACATCCAGTTACCCTGACCATCGACGCTCACTGCGGGAGTAGGATTAGCGAGCAGCAGGTCCGCAATTTCCTTAGGCGGGGTTTTATATCCTTCATCCTGGGCATAGCAGGCATGTGCAATAACAAATGAAATCAATAAAAACAGCGTTCTCATAAATAGCGATTTGGTTGAATTGCGCACAATTTAGGCGGGAAAGCGCTTATATGTGTCAGAAAAAGTATGAATGGAAACGATGTAGTACCGGCAGCAGATTTTCGCCTGATCGTTCGAACTTTTCTGATATTTCGTAATGCGGTTGCTTCATTCATGCATAACAAAATGGTTATCAGCACACTCCTAATATGGCACCCGTTTCGTACCCTGGTAGTCAAAATGATATATGCAAGGATCTAAACTTTATGTTGCCTCCCATCAGACTGTTCGCTCAGATATGTCTGTAGTTACTGCCAAGCCTGGATTTACCTCCTCTTTGAACAGGTCCTATGCGATTTTTTTCAACATGATAGCCATTCATACTGGCATGAAGCTCAGTGACAATGAGCAATGCCTGGTGATGGAAACACTTGGGACACGTCGCCTGCGGAAGCGGCAGTACTTTGTCCAGGAGGGAGATATCTGCAGACACCTGGGCTTTATCATACGCGGAGCCGCCCGCACGTATTCCATCAATCAAAAAGGACAGGAAACCATTCTTTACTTCAGTACAGAGAACAACTGGCTGGGAGATAACGACAGCTTTAGAAACAATCGCCCATGCAGTTATCATATTGAAGCAATTGAAGATACCGATCTGCTCATCGGAAATCGTCAGGGCCTCGATACATTGCGCACTGCAATACCAGCCATCCGGATGTTTATGGATTATGACCACTCCCGTCAGCTGGCGTTCAGTCATCTGCGGATCAATACAGCGCTAAGTATGAATGCCGAGGAAAGATATGCTGATCTGCTATCTAACTGGCCGGAGTACTCCAGGCGGTTCTCCCAGAACATGATCGCTTCTTTTCTTGGTATACAACCGGAAACGCTCAGCCGTATCCGTAAAAACTGGCGGGGATGTTAAATAGCTGACAAAGATGCGAAACCGGAGCATAGCATCACCAGGCGCCGGCAGGAGACAACTGGTACAGGCCAATAATAAGCGCTCACTGATTTCCATGAAGCAATATGCATTCTCTGAGCAAAATGACATCGCCATGGTGACCATCATAATCGGGTTGCTAAAAACGCTCTTACCTTCTGCAGTACGCCTGGTTACTGACGGAAATAAGTGTCTTTCTTGATACCTAATTTTTTTATCCGGGAGGCGAGTGTACTGCCTGGAAGTCCCAGTATTTCAGCGGCACCACCAACACCAAATACCTTCCCGTTACATTTCTTAAGGATCGTAATTATATGTTCTGCTTCCATCCTGGAAAGTGTCTGATCTTCCTGTTCTTCAGGCATCATGGTATTCTTTAGTTCCGGCAGATCCGTTTCGCTGATCGTGTTGTTCTTACATCTGATCAGCAACCTCTCCATTAGATTTTCAAGTTCCCTGATATTACCAGGCCACTGATAGGCCTGCAGCTTCCTGGTGGCCGCTGCGCTCAGAACGGGCGCAGGAAGGCGTCCGATCCGTATGGCAATCTGCTCAAGAAAGGAAACGCTTAATAAGGGAATGTCTTCTTTTCTTTCTCGCAAGGGAGGTAACGCGATCGGAAATACATTCAACCGGAAAAACAGGTCGAGCCGGAAACGTCCTTCTGCTACTTCTTTTTCAAGATGCTTGTTTGTAGCAGCGATAACACGCACATCCACCTTTACGGTTTTACTACCTCCGATATATTCAAGCTCTTTTTCCTGCAAAACGCGTAGCAGTTTACCCTGCAAAGGCATGGGCATTTCTCCGATCTCATCGAGGAACAGGGTACCGCCATCTGCCATTTCAAATTTCCCGATCCGCTTATCTGAAGCGCCTGTAAACGCCCCCTTTTCATGTCCGAACAGCTCTGATTCTATTAACGCTGCCGGTAAGGTAGCACAATTCACGACGATAAAAGGCCGGGCACGCCGGGAAGAGAGCTCGTGAATACTTTTGGCCACCAACTCTTTGCCTGTACCACTTTCACCGAGTACCAGTACTGAAACAGGCGTATGTGCGACTGTCTGCATATCGTCCAGTACCCTCAGCCATACGGGGCTATTGCCAATCAGGTGCCTGAAATGCTGATCAGCCGACAAAGAGGCGGACAGGGCCACTTTCTTCCTACTACCAGAACCTCCGGCAAAACTCGTATCGAAATTGTGCAGTTTATAAAACAGGTCGGTCAATGATCGTTGTACGGCAGATAATAATGATAAATGTGCAGCGCTGTAGGCGTCATATCGCTTATTGTAGAAGGCCAGGCGCACGCCGATACTACCAAGAGTAATAACGAAGGGAAGGTATGACCGTATATCATACCGGTGATGAAGGGCATTTTCCAGTCCTTTCACTTCCAGTAACGCATCAAAAGACGGCTGATTATGGATATCGTCAGCGACAAACGGTCGCAAAGCCTGTCTCTGTACCGAGATTTTAGGCTTGTTGAGCACTTTCGGTAGGTCCTGGTTGGAAATAACCTGGTATTCGTTAAATCCTATTCTCAAAAAGCTATTCCCTTTTGTTAGATTTGTAGCCGGATAAAAGAACTCGTAATACATGAAGTCGAACGGCACAAGCGACTGAAATGCAGCCGGAACGAGCTCCAGAGTGTGAGCGCTCTCCAGA
The DNA here is from genome assembly GCF_010093065.1 of Chitinophaga agri. NCBI lineage: Bacteria > Pseudomonadati > Bacteroidota > Chitinophagia > Chitinophagales > Chitinophagaceae > Chitinophaga > Chitinophaga agri. The sequence goes on from NZ_CP048113.1 coordinate 2,330,533, forward strand.
TTACTATCAATGATCTGACGTATCTGATTCTGCACTGACATTTCACGTTGAGCAATCACCTCTGTGTGTTGTCTATGCTTATTACGCGCAATGTCAAGCATCATCAGCAGGTCCCTTTCTCTCACCGGTTTTACCAGAAAACCATCCGGATGTGTCTGTTTCGCCAGCTCGAGTATCTCCTGATTGGTACTTGCTGACACATAGATAAATCCGACGTTCCTTTCTGTGAGAAATACGGCAAGATCGGTTCCCATGGCATCGTTATGCAGTAATATATCCAATAGTACCCAGGTAGGACGATATTGCCGGACGGCCTCTTTAGCGTCTTCGATCGTGTCTACTATAGCGCAAATGCTATGGCCCGCCTGTTCCAGCATAAGCCGCAGGTCATTGGCTAATACATATTCATCTTCTACAATGAGTATATTCTCTTTCATATGCTATCGTGAGACATGGTGTCATCCATCCGGAGAAGGTCTCTCCTTATTCATTTCCACACAAAATAGTAAACTTTCCTAATGCTGTTCCTTCATTGGCTGATGTCACCTGCGACTCTCCGCTGAACATCGCACCTACGGACGAGAAGCATCCTGTTCTAACCACTGTGGCAATGGACCATTAAGTACAGGGCAAAGTTTCAGATTAATACGCACAACGACGTTGACATTTGTCAATACTTTTTTCTGGCTTTTATCAATCTTCCGGGCATATGGGCGATTTAGGTTTGCAACATGAAAAGATATATCACTGCCTCACTATCCGGCATCTTGACTAAAATAAGCGTCATTTCTCCGCTAACCATACGAACACTTACCATATCTGTCTTTGCCGTGATGGCGTTTTCAGGACATATGCATGCGCAGGCGCCAACATTACCACCCACCAACCTGGGACTAGCCAACGTTTTCGACGGTATCGCCGGCAAGCCCGGTTTCCTCTACCAGGGATATGTACAGGCCTTCCAGACTCGTGGCATCTACGACCAATACGGTAACAAAGCGGCTACTGATCTAAAGATCAATTCCCTCGTCACGTTACATCAGTTCATCTGCCTGTCAAAGGTAAAAGCACTCGGCGGCAATCTGGGCTTCACCGTGATAGTTCCTGTGGCACAGGTGAGCGCATCCAGTATCAATACCGGCGCCCCCGCTGCAAACCCGAAAGTATGGGGAGACATTATTACAGGCGTAGCCGTTCAATGGTCTGACCGCAAATTATTTGGGAAAGCCTTCTCTCACCGTACAGAACTGGATGTAAGCATACCTACCGGCGCCTTTAATGACGCCTATGCCATTAATCCATCCGCACACCTGTACTCTTTTGGTATGTATCATGCCTTTACCCTTCTGGTGAACAAACAGCTCAGCGTCAGTGCACGTAACCAATTCAATTATAACACCCGCATTATTGACAGCAAAGCACAACCAGGCACTTTCTATAATGGCAACTATTCCGTGGATTATACCATTCTCCCAGGATTGAAGGTCGAAGCGGCTGCTTACTATTTACACCAGTTCAATCAGGACCGGTATGATGGTCACAGTAATTATTATGCCACACAGTATGGAATTACTGATACCCGGGAACGTGTGCTCGGCTATGGTCCTGGCGTCGCTTACTTCTTACCGGGAGGCGGTCTGATGGAGTTGAAGGTATTTTCTGAAACCGCCGCGAAGAATCGTCCGGCAGGTTGGAGGCCGACATTGCGTGTAGCCATTCCTTTAACCAGGTAATGTCACCAACCTTCAGGCGGTTCTCTTGACATTTATCAATGTCTTTTCTTACTAAAAGTCAATGTAGAACAACGCACGATATTCCAACTTTGTGTTATCAAAATCATTAGTAATAAATAAAACAACCATCATGTCACAGATAATATCTACTACAGTAAAAGATGCCAGACTTAGCCAGTACGCCGGTAAAATACTGGCCTTATTCGCCATCGTACTTGCAACAACATTTCCAGCCATTACGGCACGGGCGCAGGATAAGGCGACCCTGTCAGGCGTCGACCATATCGGTATCAATGTCCCTGATCTGCCACAGGCCGTTCAGTTCTTTTCTGATGTGCTGGGCTTTACCGCTGTCACCCAAATTGGCCCGGTATCACTGGACAGCAATTGGAAAAACATGAACCACATGCACGCCGGTACGGGACCTGTTACTATTAAAATGACGAGAGCCGGAGATGGCGCCAACATTGAGCTGTTCTATTATGAGAAAAATGAAGGCAGCCAGCAACAACCTGGTGGCGACGATATCGGCGCAACCCATATCGCGTTCTATACGCCGGATATTAAACAAAGCGTCGCGTATCTCAAGTCTAAAAAGGTAACCTTCCTGGGCGAACCATTTACGATGCCTGTGGGAGACACTGAAGGTGAAACCTGGGTATACTTTCTGACACCGTGGGGTGCTAAAATGGAACTTGTATCCTACCCGAATGGAAAAGGTTACGAGAAAAAACATCCTGCTATCAGGCTATGGTCGCCCGCTGCAAGTACTGAAAAGCCCGCCGCCAATGATACACTCAGCAAGGCACAGTTACAGCAGCTGGCAGCCACACATCTGCAGATCTGGAACACCAGAGATGCGGCTACCCGTCTGACCAGGCTGGAAACACTTTATGCCAGTGATGTTGTCTTTGTGGATGCAGCTTACATCTCTACCGGTTTAAAAGAGCTTAATGACTTCATTGGTCATCTCCAGCAACAGCATAACACCTTCAACTTCTCTCTGGCAAGGATCGATGCTAATCATAATGCAGTTCGTCTCTTCTGGAACTATGGAGACAAGGCTCATCCGGCAGCTGTTAAAGGCATGGACCTGATGCTGGTCGAAAATGGTAAGATTAAATCACTGCACGCCTTCCTGGATACAGTGAACAAATAACAAATCAATATATCATCTATTAAAACCATTCAACTTTGTAATTATGGCAACTCAATCCACCAATGAACAGATTGTCCGTGACCTTTACCAGGCTGCGGAAGTACAGGACGCGAAATTATTTGCCTCCATGTTCACACCAGATGGCTACTTCTGGGACGTTTCAGCCGGAAAAAAATACTACGGGGAAGACATCGGTTTAACCGTTGATATCTACGCCAAGGCGTTCCCTGATATGCACCGGGAGCTGTTAAAAGTGTATGTGCAGGACGAGCAGAATATGGTGATGGTAGAGCTTACCTTAAACGGTACCCACAAAGGGCCGCTTATGTTACCATCAGGCACCATCCCTGCTACCGGAAAAACCATCAATACGCCGTGTGCGGACTTCTTTCTGCTGGAAAACGGGAAGATAAAATCCTTTCATTGTTACACAGCGGCCACGATCCTGTTAAAACAGATTGGCATAATGTAACACAAGGTTTCGTAAGCTTGCTATTGATGAAAGCAAGCTGTAAGCATGACGAATGTGATATCAAATAAAAGGGCCGCTCTTGTAAAAAGGCGGCCCTTCGTGTTATCCGAAAAAGCCCCTACAACAAATGTTGGACATATAATTAGTCCATTGATGGCTATATTCGCAGCTGAACAATGAAAAGCAGGTAACTATATAAACAGTTTCCTATTGCTGCTGCCAATTAAATCTGCAGTATTTAACTTTTGTCAGCACACATTGCAAATGCATGTAAATTTTATACCATACTTTGAGAACTATGCGCGCCTCCACTGCCAGCAGATTGATCTTTATTTCATTCCTGATATTTATCTGTAGTGCTTCCAGGCTCAATGCCCAGCAGGATGCTGTTGTAAATGACCTGTTGCGGGAACTTAAAAAAACCGGGGAAGACAGTACCAGGGCGGCAGTACTCAGACAGCTCGCCGGCTATTATGTCAACAGGCCGGGAGAAGCCGCCGGTGATCTTAACGCTGCTATATTGTATGCCAATGACGCGCTGACAATTAGTAGCCGGTCTAAGTCAGTGAATGGCATGATCAGCAGTCTGGTATTACTCTCTCAGATAACAAGAGAGCTGAAAAACACCGATAAGGCAAAAGCATATATCGACCAGGCATTAGCACAGGTGCCTAAAACCAATCAGGCAGTGGTAATAGCTGATGCTTATCTTGAAAAATCAACCCAGTTTCAAATTGACCCGGAAGCAGACCTGAAAGAAAAAACGCACTACTATGGTCTGTATCTTGATCTGCTGACGAAGATCAGTCCGGGCACCCTCAAATTAGCCGACGCCCTCAAGTATTACGGAGACCTGCTCAACTATGGCCGCAACCCGCTCAAAGCAATGCGTTTTCTGAAACAATCACTTGCTTTGTATCAGCAGTTACACTATGAACGACTGCAGGACATTTATCATCTTATCGGAGCTACCGCCAGCCGTCTGGGTAACACACGGGAAGCGATCGTGCATCTGTTATCCGCAATGAAAATTGCAGAAAAATATCATGACACGACACTGGTCGCTTTTAATATCTATCATGACCTGGCAACCAGCTACAGTGCGTTGAAGAATCCGGCACAGTTTTGCTACTACCTCGAAAAGGCCATGTATATTGCCCGGAAGATTGACCTGGAACTGGAATTATTTGCAGCAGCGGAACTGTCAGTCGGGTATACCAGCTTGGGCAGGTACAGGGAAGCACTCACCTTGCTTGAAAAAGCAATTAAGCGTTGCCCGGAAAGTAACCGTGATCTGCTCGCTATATTAAAAACGCGCCTTTGCGGCACTTACACACAGCAGCATTCCTATGATCAGGCACAGCGGCTGTTCCATGAAGCCAGTGCACTTGTTGAACATGCGGACATACAGGCAGCTACAAGGATCATGCTTGCTGACATTGGTGTAAGTTTATTCTTTGGATTAAAGGACTTTGCCAGGATGGAAAAGAATATCGAGCGACTTGAATTCTTCAGACAGTCCGACAGAACATTTATCATCAGAAGCAGGATCGAACTGTATCGCTTCCAGCTTGACTCTGCCCGGGGACGCTATTTCTCGGGAATAGCCCATTATCAACGCTATAAAATACTGACTGATTCTATCACGAATATAAAGCATGACCGCCAGCTGGAACAGTTACACCTGGAATACGAAACGGAAAAGAAAGACCAGGATATTGTGTTAAAAGCCAAACACATCTCACTGTTAACACTGGAAACAATGCACCAAAAAGAGCAACTGCATAATGAAGCCATCAAAAAGAACTTCGCCTACGGTGTAGGGGCACTAACGCTGTTGTTAATGTGTGTCAGCTTCTGGGGATATAACGTCAAACGACGCTCCAATGAACAGCTCCGGGAACAACAGTTTAAGATCAACCAGCAGAACATTACGCTTAAACAGCTGCTGGATGAGCGTGACTGGCTCTTAAAGGAAGTACATCACCGGGTCAAGAACAACCTCCAGATTGTGATCAGTCTGTTAAACTCCCAGGCATTGCATTTAAGCAACGAAACGGCCAAGCAGGCATTACGTGAAAGCAAAAACAGGATGCAGGCTGTTTCCATCATCCACCAGAAGCTCTACCAGTCAGAGAGCTTCTCAGGTGTTGATATGACGTACTATGTGGGTGAATTGCTTGACTTCATACAGGATAGTTTCTCTGTCCGTGATAAGGTTGAGATAAATGCTGACCTGGATTGTGCAGAAATGGATGTTTCACAGGCAGTTCCTGTTGGCCTGATCATCAATGAGGCTATCACCAACGCAATTAAACATGCCGCGCCTTTTGTCCGGCATCTGGTCATCCATGTCCGTCTGCATTGCGCTGACAATAAAGTAGCATTGACGATCTCCGATAATGGTCCGGGGATGCCTCCAAACGTTGATCCGCTACGCTGTTCAACCTTCGGCATTAATCTGATGGTAGGCTTAGTACGCCAGCTCAGGGGAAAGATCAACTTTGTGCATAGTAGCGGCACGACAATAACTATGGAATTCGAACAAAGCCAGATCCTGGCTTGATTAATCATCTGACCGGACATCTGCTGATAATAGATCAGTCATCTTTCATTGATATTAATCAATAAAGAATTTTAACATTTGTCAATGTTCGCCCGTATGCTGTTGAAGACCTTTGCACAGGAAGGATAAACCCTTCATATTGTTCAAGGCTAAATACAGTCGTATGAAATTCTTTACAAAACAACTACTCAGCAGTAGTATGTTGCTTACACTCGCCGGATTTTTAATGCTGCCGCATCCTGCTTTTACACAGGGAGGCCCCAAGGTAGCCACCAGACATGTTTACGATGGCGCACATATCAATAGCGGCAAGATCGCTGACGAAGCACTGGTAAAACAACTACCCGGATTCACCAATAAATATGCTGCTGTGAACGGGATAAAAATGCACTATGTGATTGGTGGCACAGGTAAATTGCTAGTGTTGCTTTCCGGATGGCCACAAACCTGGTGGTCATTTCACAAAATGATGCCTTCACTCAAGAAAGACTATACCGTCATGGTAGTAGATTACCGTGGGATGGGAAGCTCCTCCAAACCCGCAGCAGGCTATGATAAAAAAACCGTTGCCGGCGATGTATATGAGCTCATCAAATCGCTGGGATACCAAAAGGCCTATGTGGCAGGCCACGACATCGGTGCTCAGGTAGCTTTTAGTATGGCTGCCAACCATCCGGATATGGTAGAAAAGCTGGTGATGATCGATGTTCCACATCCGGATGAGACCTTTACGGCTATGCCTATGCTCCCGGCTATGGGTACGCCCACGGACACACTTGATCCTGCCCGTCCCTATGTATGGTGGTTTGCATTTAACCAGCTGAATGGTTTACCTGAAGACCTCCTGGAAGGACGTGCAGCTATTTTCCAGAAAGCGATCTTCCATTACCTGTTAAAAGACGATGCCGCTATGTCCGAACTGGATCGTGCGGTATATGCCGGCGCATATAATAGCCGAGAGGCCATCCGTGCGGGTAATGCGTGGTATCAGACATTTACCAAGGATGTTGAAGACTACAAGAAATATGCAGTATTGAAAATGCCAGTCCTGGGACTTGGGGGCCCGGGTTATGATTGGCTCAGATTTGTGCTGCCTAATAAAGCATCAGATGTGAAAGTTATCAAAGTGAACAACTCAGGCCATTTTGTACCGGAAGAACAACCCGAAGTCGCCGTCGAAGAAATAAGGCATTTCCTTAATTAATACAGCCGTTGAGTTTTAACAAGCCAATAGGTGTACCTGCTGGATCAGTACATAGACCTATTGGCCAACATCTAATTTGTCATCCGGGAAACTAACCATGAAAAAACGTATTCATAAAATCCTGCGGCAATGGGCAGTCACGTTCATACCCGAAATACAGGCAACCTTCGCCAGGGATATTTCGTTTGCTCGCTCAGTGAAATCGTTGTCCACCACAGCAGATTATATAGATGAACATATGTGGGATGTTCCTTCCGTAGATCATCATCTGCTTGTGCATGATACGGCCATCAGTCATATACAGATCGCCAATGGCCTGATACTGGAGTTTGGCGTGTTCTCTGGCAGTACGATTAACCACATTGCCACACACCTGCCAGATACCAGCATATTTGGTTTCGACTCATTTGAAGGTCTTCCGGAGTTCTGGCGTGACGGTTTCTCCAAAGGCCATTTTGCACTGAATCAGTTGCCAACAGTTGCGCCAAACGTGACCCTTGTAAAAGGTTGGTTTGACCAGACGCTGCCTGACTTCAAAGCAAAGTATGATCAGCCGGTTGCTTATCTCCACATAGACTGCGACCTGTATTCTTCAACTAAAACAATATTCGATCTGTTAAAAGATAATATCGTGGAAGGTACTGTGATCGTGTTTGACGAATATTTTAACTATCCGGGCTGGATGCAAGGCGAGTTCAGGGCATTCCGGGAATTTCTTGAAGAAACAAAGAAGAGTTACAAATATCTTGTCTATAACCGTATGCACGAACAGGTAGCGGTGATCATTACCTAACGGGACGATTCACTTCCGGCAGGAAATAGCAGGTGCCTCATCCCACCCCACGGTACTACTATTGTAATTATTAAAGAGGATCATTGGCTTTTGCAGACCAGTGATCTGATTTATAATAACCATCATCCTATATTTACAGTACAAAGGTCGATCTTTGCATGATGGGATCATTTGTTTAAAGGCACAATCTGGTGTGTCTAAAAGGTCAGATCAAGTGATCGGGCCGGCGCATGCATTCACTTTCGTTATGCAAACCCATTTGTTTGTCTAACGGCCTATTACACTTATTTTGGAATAATGAAAACAGACATTGTATCTTTCAACTTATAAAACAGCCAGCAACATATGTCAATATCTAAAGAATCCGAGTTATTGGGAATGCAGAAAGCGAGCGAAGCCGTTGCATATACCTTAAAAGAAATGAGGACCTATGCCCAGCCAGGGATGAGCACAAAAGAACTGGACGAGTATGGTGCGAAGATCTTATCTGACCTCGGTGCCAAGTCAGCACCTTATCTTACTTACGGATTTCCGGGCTATACCTGCATCAGTGTAGACAATGAATTCTGTCACGGAATACCTTCTGACAGAAGGATCCTGAAAGAAGGAGATCTGATCAATATTGATGTTTCCGCGGAACTGGATGGGTTCTGGGCGGATAACGGCGGGTCATTTGTACTGGGTGACGATATTCACCAACACCAAAAGCTGGTAGACGCATCAAAAGCTATATTGCAGAAAGCGATCAGTCATATCAGAGGGGGCGTTAAGATCGCCGATATTGGACATCTGATGGAAACGGAAGCTAAAAAGAGAGGTTTTAAAGTGATTAAAAACCTGGGCGGACATGGTATCGGAAGAGGGCTGCACGAAGAACCAGGGGAATTGATGAACTATAAGAACCGGTTTGATCTTAGACGCTTTAAAAAGAATTCAGTAGTGGCGATTGAAACGTTTATTTCCACTACATCTACTTATGCCACAGAGTTGAGTGACGGATGGACGATGGTGGGTAATAAGGGTGGTTACATGGCCCAGCATGAGCACACGATCGTAGTGACGGACGGACAACCGATCATCCTGACGGAGATGAATGGAATATTAAATTAGCCCGTATTTTTATCACACATCAGTTCTTTGTTCAAACCGACACATGTAAGGTTTCTACTGAAATAAAAGTATCGGAGAGAGCTCGTTCAGCAACAACGCTTCTCCAAAAAAAAACACCGCAACTCACGTTGCGGTGTCCCCTGTTCTCTCTTATGATTTATAATAGTTCCTTTTAGCTTCCAGCACCGCCTGATCACGATCCCGTTTAAAGGTTCTGATCTGAGACCGGCGTTCCTTACCTGTCAGGTCTTTATCTAACTTAACAGACTCGATCTTGTCTGCATAATCATTCCTGATATTTGCGACCTGTATATCGAGTTTGGTCGGCTGATAAGGTGCCGCCGCATACGGTGCCCCGTAAGGGTAGCCATAAAAACCGAATGGTGAGAAATAAGGACTATAAAACCCACCGCCTACAACTACTGTAGTCCTGGGATAAAATCCACCTCTAAATCCACCTCCATGCATGGGAGGCATTGCTGAAGCTACTTTAACCATGGCTGTCAGAACTAATACTGCTATTATCTTTTTCATGATTGTTGGTTTTTATGATTATTTGACAGTGTTTAATTAAAAAGATTTAATGCCTCCCACAGGTTTAGCATACTGTTAACAGTCAGGCCCGTCCGGCAACTTTTGTATCTTTACCTACTTTTATCATCACTATGCAACATCCTGTTACGTTACTTATACCGGAGAAAACCGATGTGGAGTCTGACCAGATCGTACTGGCCTGGCAGCAATGCGGAGGCGAACTAAGAAGATTGGGAAGATACTGGGTCAAAGATGAACAGCTGAGAGGACGGAATATAGCTATATATGGCAATCAGGAAACATCAGCTGAAGTAATATCCTGATTGGTCAGTTAAAGAAACAAGCCTGATCATACTTTGAGCTTCACCAGCCCCTGCACTCATGTATGACTATATACAAATGCGGCCGGGAATAATACTTCCGGGCCGCAAACTATATACTACCTAAAACCTTCAGGAGAATTATTCTGCCGTCGTAGGATCAATGATCGTCCTGATCTCATTGATGGCATTAGCAGGAAAACCTCCTTTCTGCGCATGTTCCCGGATCATGTCAGCATTAGGAGCAATGTAAACACAATAGATCTTATCACCCGTAACATAACTCTGTACCCACTGGATCTCCGGCCCCATATTCCTTAATACATTACAGGATGCCTGGGAAACGCCTTTCAGTTCATCGGTAGTAAGCCGGCCGGCTCCCGCCAGCTCACGTTCAATTACATATTTCGGCATAGTTGTAGATTTAATTTGTGTAACTATCAGATTGATAACAATCCGGGCGCCTTTTAGTTCTCTGTTGCAAAACAAAAGCCCTTCAGCTGCGAACAACTGAAGGGCGATTAGATCCTGGCAAATACCTCCTACGGGCGGCCTTTCGGCTTAGGAATCGCTTTATTCCTTCCATTCGTGCCCACTGGATTGGCAATAAATGTCCCGTTTACCTTTTTATCAATTTTCTCGGTATATTCCGCATCATATTCGATTCTGCCTTTCCTGATTTCGTAAAACTTCGCAGGCAGATAATAGATCGAATCTGCTGAAGGATGTGGCTCCGCTAGTTCACTACCACCAAATTCCAGCAGTCCGTCATGGTCCCAGTCCTTAATATCTGAGCTAACAGTTGTCAGGATAGAATCCGCAACGGAATTGTTAATGCTGAATACATACAGCCTGTTCTTCTTTGGCCCTGCCTTCACGTCCAGGAACAGGAAAACATTTCCCTTATCTTCTTCAATGCGGTTCCGTTTACTGGCGTAATTGATACTGTCTTCTGCAAAATGAAAGGTCTTATTACCGTTCACAATGATGGTACCCTTGTACACTGAAATCTGCTGCTGCTTACTACTGGTAAAACTTAATCCTGTCTTAGGCTTCTGAGCCAGTACCGGAAGGCTCACCAACAATAGCATACAATATCTGAGTCTGAGACGCATAATGATATTTTTAAATTCAAGCCTGAACTTAAGCAAATTTTGCGGATTTAATATGCTAAGCGCTTTTTTAAAAGGAGCAGCTGGCAGGCTTTGCAGATATTTTTCGGCATCCGATATTAATTCGTTAGCTTCACAATCAATTCATACTCAATATATCTGAGACTGGCATTACACTAGTGAACGGCAATACAACCTGACTGTTACTCCAGATCAACCACCTTCGGGCACACGCAACATTTACACCAGGCAATCTGTCACTTCTTAAATACCACAACATGAAAACTGTTCTGCTCCTGCTATGCATTACTGCATTGGCCACTGCCTGCAATCAGCAACCAGGCAAATCTGAAAGCGGTTACACTGATACAGGTAATACTGTTGTCACTACTACCGATGCGGCACTCGACTACCCCTATAAAATGAGAGAATCCTACAAGGACTGGCAACCTGGTGATAAGAAAAACGGACTGCTCGTCATGAAAATGCTGAAAGCATGGGAAACGAAGAACCTTTCTGAATGTGCTTCCTATTTCGGAGACAGTGTATACTTCAATATGGACTACTTCCGTAAGGTAGCCAGGCATGATAGTCTGCCGGCCATGCTGGAGGAATCCTGGGCCAACTATGCCAGCGTAAAACTGGATGTGGATGACTGGGAATCCGTTATCTCTAAAGACAAAAAAGAAGAATGGGTGACTATCTGGTACAAACAAACCTGGATAGATAAAAAAGGGAAAACAGACTCACTCGCTATTGTCAATGATGCTAAGATAGCGAACGGAAAGATCGTTGTCTTCGATGAAACGATCAGGCATTTTCCAACAGCGAAGAAATAGGCACATTAACACCGTACAAAAGATATGTGCAGCTGAGCCTTCAATGGTAATAACTGTAAAAAGCATAAAAAAAGCTGCCAGTAGTCCGGCAGCTTTTTTCTATACGCTAATTTCGTTTAGTCTGGATTACATCTTCATGCCACCTTCAATCACACCGGTGAGTTTCCTTGTCACCAGCTTGTCTCCATCATAAAAAGACACAGTAGCAGAATCTTTGATCGTGAACTGAGAACCTTTCCAGTAACTAACAGTTCCTTTAAAATTATCCAGCTTCAACAGCTGTCCGGTTGCATTGTTTTGTACCTGTATATATGCAAGTGAAGTAACTTCTTCTTTCGAAAGATTTATGTAAAAAGTGTAGTAGTAATCTGCATCTTTCTGATATCCGATCTCAGTAAAAGTCGCTTTAATTTTCGCATCCGCTGCTTTCCCAAAAATTACAGACAACGTGCAAACAACAGCAAAAAATAACAGGTAAAGTGCTCTCTTGTTCATAGACCTAGGCTTATATTGATAAAATGTTTTCAGAACCCAGATACAATTTAACAAATAATTATATATAAAATAAGCATTTATTGTTTATGGGGATAATTTTTTTCTCTGTCAACGGGGTAAATACACAAAAAGAGCAACACAAACACTGATTATCAATAACTTTCCTACTCGAACCGGTCACCGTGGCCGGGAAATATTTTTTCCCGATATAGGGGGTCCCTCTCCCCTTTTAACCGGCAGAGACCAAAGCAGTTACGATCCCGGAGCACCTTTTTCAGCGGGCTTTCTGAAATCCGGGGTCGCCCCTACGAAAAATAAATACTTTAAAAATTTCTTTAACGCTTGTACGCATATCATGCATTATTTGTTGTCATATAGGAAACGAATAATTTAATTGATAATGCGCATTTGTCTTTTTGATTATCTACAACATTTCATATAGCATTTTATAAAGGATATACAGATGAACAGAATTTTGATGTTTCTCGTAGCGAGTTTGATATCTATGCCAATGTTTGCGCAGGCACCATTTTACATCAGAGGACAACTCGGGAAACTTCCAGCTCCGGCAAAAGTTTATATAGGCTATTCAGTAGATGGAGATATTGTATATGATTCTGCAGATATAGAAAAGGGACAATTTAAAATTATGCAGTACGTGCCTTACCCGGTAAATGCGCTGCTGATGGTAAGTAGGAACGGTGAACCAGTAAATTTCTTCAGCGCGAAAAATGTAGCGCATGTGTATGTCGAACCTGGCGCCAGCATGTGGCTGACTTCAGATGAAGACATCGCCAATTTTGAATCAAACGGATGTAAGTCGCAGGATGACTACGCAGTATATCTGCAATACATGTCTGACATCAATGCAAAGCTCGATGCCCTGACTGCTGAATCATCCAATACCATGTTCTCCGACGTAAGTGCAACCGGCATAGCGGCAAAGAGGAACTATATGGAACGCTTCCGTGCGACGATGGAAGAAAGGAAAACGAGGATGAAAGAATTTATCATTCAGTATCCTGAAATGTATATCAGCCTGGATATCCTGGAAGAATACGCTGGTGCATTCATCGACCACAACGACGTGGAACCACTTTACAAAGTGCTGAACGAAAAGACCAGAAAAACCGTAAAAGGTAAAGCATTCCTGAAGAAACTGCAGGAGTCTAAACTGGGTGCTATCGGTACTGATGCGCCTGACTTTTCTCAGAAAGATCCGGAAGGTAATAAAGTATCTCTTTCGTCATTCAAGGGAAAATATGTACTGCTGAACTTCTGGGGTAGCTGGAACTCCGCTTCCAGAATAGAAACCCAGGAACTGAAACAGATCGTTAAACCTTTCGATAATAAACAGCTGGTTGTGATCAACGTGGGACTCGAAGCACGCAAAGAGCACTGGAATACTGCGATCGCTGAAGACAAGCTCACTGGATACAATGTATCCGATCTGAAGTTCATGAAGAATGAGATAGCACAACTGTACAGAGTATCCGCTGTACCACAGAACGTGCTGATCGGTCCCGACGGCAAGATCATAGCAAGGAACCTGAAGGGGAAGCTGCTGGAAGAAAAGCTGACGGCTTTAATAGCGAAATAATGATGATGTATACAACAGTGGACGACGTGACAAACGGAAACGCTGCTTTTAATTTTGCGACAAGTGAAAAGGGCCTCAGTTTAAACTGAGGCCTTTCCTTTTTTATCAAAGCTTCTTTTTACTATTAACAATGCCCCGGCAAAGGTATATTGTTAACCGCGATCAGGCTATCCAACCTGATCACCAGACCATTGTCCATACGCATGTACTCTACCTTGTTGAGCGCATACACATCCTGAATACGGGCGTTCACCTCATGCTCCTCCCCCGCTTCATCCCGGAAATGGATCAGACACATCGTCCTCATTGTCGCCCAGGCCTCCAGACGATCATAATAATTACAATCAATAGGCTGGTAGGAATTGTTGGCTGCATCCATACAAATGTGTTTTAAAGTTGGCTTAATATATGAATTTCCGACCATTTAATATCCGCTTCAGACCGCTCATAAATGCTTAACAGTGCAGTCGTCCGTGTTGTTCAACAAGTTTACTATTTTACGTCAACAATACAAAGACGATACTATGAAGACATTGTTCCTATCCTTCTGCCTGCTGGCTTCCGGCTTCCTGATGCCGGTCAATGCACACCAGCCGGCAACAACCGATACTACCACCCACGGTGATGCTCCTGCTCCTGTAGCAGCTGTTAATCTTACCATGTTCGGCCGTGGTATTTATCCTGGTGATGATACCACCTATGCTCAATTAAAAACATCCGGTTTCACTACCGTCATCCTTTCCAGCTTCTACATCCATTCCAATGGTGATGTATATTCCGGTGATGATCACAAGGAGCCTATCATCCATGATGGGAAATATGTAGGTAGTAAAGAATGGCTGCAAAGGGTCGCTTCTCTCAAGCAGGCTCCTTCTACCGTTAGCCGCATAGAGATCCTGCTGGAAGGAAGATGGTTCAATCAGCCGCCAAATACCTATGACTACATACAGGACTGGTATGACGCCAGCAAAACCGTTCCGGGCATTGTAACCGGCATTGGTACGAACAGCACATTATATAATATCTGTAAAATATTTAAAGAAGATATTGGTGTTGATGCAGTATGCATTGATGATGAATCCGTCTACAACAGTCTCTCCATTGCTCAACTGGGCGAGATGATCGGACAACTCGGTATGCGGATGACCCTCTGCCCGTTCCGTAAAACGGAATTCTGGAAGGACGTGATCTGCCGATCCAAACCTGGACTCATCGATGCGGTGTATCTCCAGTGCTATGACGGTGGCAGAAACAATGTGCCGGGCCAATGGCAGCAGAAGCTTAACACCGGCCTGCCTATCTATCCGATCTTCCTTTGCCGTGGCGCTTTCAGTAACTGCGGACCGGTACACAACAGTAAATCACCTGCTGATATCAAGGCAGAGATGATCCGCTTCAGAAAAGACTATCCCGGTATGACAGGTGGTGCCATCTGGCAGCTGGCCGATGTAAAAAGCTATATCAGGAATAACTGTGCGGTACAGGACCCACAATCAGGTAGGGCTGTTTCTGTCAGTCAGTATGTAACTGATCTGAAGAATAGTTTACAGGAAGGTCTGGAATAATATAAAAGGGCTCCGGAGATTGTACCCGGAGCCCTGCCCTCAGGGCAGCAATAGCTTGCTTTTCACCGTATCATTATATGTGTTAGACGTTTTTATCCGTGCACCTTGCTTATCATTCATCAATAGTATAAACGTCCCCTTAAAATATTTCTGTATCTCACGTATCTTCAGTTTGTTAACAATAAAACTCCGGTGCACCCGCACAAATACCGCTGGTAACCGCTCCTCAAGATAGGTCAGTGATATATCGATTAACTGCTCTTCTCCCTCCGTATGTACGACCACATATTTCTCTCTCGCTTCCAGATAAACAATATCATTCACCTGTACCAGGTAGATCTTATCTCCTTTCTTTACCGGTATCGTACTGATACGCGCTTCTTCCTGCTGCTCCCGTAACATCATTTTCATCTTTGATAATAATGCCACCTCATTGCCGGTACGCTGTGACACCCTTCTGATCGTCATATCCAGCCGGTCTTCTTCCACAGGCTTCAGCAGATAGTCTAATGAGTTCTTCTCAAAAGCGCGGATCGCATATTCCTCATAAGCGGTGACAAACACGATCATCGGTGCATAGGTCAGCTGATCAAGCACCTCAAAGCCATCAAAGGCAGGCATGCGGATATCCAGGAATACCAGCTCCGGCTGAAGACTATTCATCATTGCCACCGCAGCAGCACCATCCATTGCCTCTCCGACGATCTTTATCTGCGGATAAGACTGTAAGGCTTTCTTCAACCGGTGAATAGCAATCGCTTCATCATCTACCAGCAGCGTGGTGATTGTTTCCTGGAATAACGAGCCGGACATATTTATCTGGAGTATTATTAAGTTCTAAAGTATAATTATCTGCATATAGCAGCTTCAGTTTATTCATCACCATCTGCAATCCCATACCCGTTCCCGGTATAGCTGGAAACCCAGGCCCTGAATCTGCAATGACGATCACCAGTTTCTCTTCTTCAGTATGCATACGTACATGAATAAACCCATCAGTAGCCTGGGTCTCTATACCATGTTTGATCGCATTCTCCACCAGCGGTTGCAGGATGAAAGAGGGCAGCTGTATATGTTGTACGCCGGGTGCTGTCTCTATGTGATAATGCATCCTGTCGCCATACCTTATCTGCTGCATATGCAGGTAGGTCGTAATGATATCCAGCTCATCGCGCACACTGTGGAAGGTCGTGCTATCCTTGTTCAGCGTGAACCGGAAGAACTTCGACAACAACAGCACCAGCTCTTCCGCCTTCGCAGGATCCTCAGGTATCAGTCCTGCGATCGTATTATGCATGTTATATAAAAAGTGCGGATTGATCTTTGCACGCAGCAGCTCCAGTTCAAAAGCCGTTTGCTGTTGCTCGAGCTGTAACAGCCGGTATTGCTGTTGCAGTATCCGTGCATTCGCATGGTTCTTCCACTCTTCACTGATGTATATCGGTATCGCCGTCACCATCACGATCAGCATGTTCAGTATATAGATACTACCTGCGCTGAATGGCTGATACCCTGTACCAGCTATCCGGCCGTATAACATTACCGTGATCTCTGTTCCAATAAGGGCTGCCGCTATCAGCAACATGATCATTATGGTGATCTTCTGCCATTCGGCAGATATCCGGCAGATAAAAAACTGCCGGTAATAAATGACCAGCATCATCAGCGAACCTATACACACACTGGATATAACGGATACGAATATCCGTATAATCCTGTGATCAAAAGTAAAGTAGAGATAGCTGCCAAATGCCCCTCCTATCAGGATGCAGAGTAGCAACGTTCTTATTGCAGCACGCATAGTCAATGTGTCTGAAGTACGGGTTTACGCTGGAAAGACAACTTTCTGCCGCCTAACCTGATAAAGATAACAATAACGCAAGTCAAACCAATCACAGAGGGCATAAACTGACTATAAGGCTTGAACTGCGGAAGCATCGTCCCTCCGAAAGCAGATAGCAGGGCACTCAGTGCACTCATCATCTTGTATACATGCTCATAAATGGCGGCCCGTTTTAACGTGGCAACCGGGAGCAGTCCCCTGGACAGATCGTATACCGTCACCAATACCAGGTAAGCCAGTCCGGAATAGATGATCACCGGTGACCAGTACACACCGGACTGCTGAATATAATGCAGATAACCGCCTGTTAATGCGAGTACAAGAAGCGGTACCACATAGTCCAGCATCGCCAGCGGTTTACCCAACCGGCGCAAGACCCTGATACCACTGAAACAATTATACCCCGCCGTCAGTGTCAGCACCAGCAGGAACATGTTCCGGTTGAAGATGAATACTCCTGCCAGCCCCGTGGCTGTTACAATGATCATCGCGTACATAAAATACCGGCCGAACTGCGTATGTTTCCCCCGTCGCTTGGTCACCATCAACGCCCCTATTCCAGTCAGTAATCCGATGCTGGCCGCCATCACATGGATGATAATATTGCCCTGATGTAATATTTCCATAAAAGAATAATTTACCGGCAAAGCAAGGATATCCTGCACCCGGACACAATGTAATTCCGACAGAAAGGGATATATACCGATGAATTGGTTAAATGTTTCCTAAAATGATCCAATCACCATCCGCATATTGGTCAACCGCACGGTATTCATACTATATTTAAATCGTAATGAATGATCCGGAGCAGAGCGACTATTCATCAACAACAGTACCGGTAGTGTCCTGCCGGCCATCACCCAACCATATGCTGCGGATTACGGACTTTAAAAAATCATACCACCGCCAGCCCGTACTGAATATTCCTTCGCTTCACCTGAATAGTGGTATTCACTGGATCAAAGGAGTGAATGGTTCTGGTAAAAGTACCCTGCTGAAGGCTATCGCAGGAATTATTGATTTCTCCGGGGATATACTCCTGGAAGGGATCAATATCAGGCAGCAGCCGGTCCCCTATAGAAAAAGCGTCAACTTCGCGGAAGCAGAGCCCCTCTTTCCTGAATTCCTTACCGGCAGAGAAATGATTTCACTCTTCACCACTGCTAAACAAGCTCCTCCCGGACAGGCAACCGCCTATCTGGAGCGTATGCAGATGCAGGGGTATCTTGATCAGCCGTTAGGAGGCTATTCAAGCGGTATGCTAAAGAAGCTGTCGCTGGTACTCGCCTTCCTGGGCCATCCTACCCTCATCCTGCTGGATGAGCCCTTGATCACACTGGATGCCGCATCCCTCGATATGCTCTACGGATGGATCAGGGAAAAACACAATACACAGGGTACATCATTTATACTCTCCTCGCATCAGGCAATAGAACAAACAGCTTTGCCTGTCAGTAGTATACTGGAAACAGCCCACCAAACCGTAAAACAGCTTCCCGGATGATCTCACCGCTTACCCGTGTCCTTATCAGGATCTTCTCAACCGGCTTTTACCGGGCCAACGCCGGACTATTGCTGTCTTTCTTTGTCATCATTGTGAGCTATACCATCCTGATCACACCTGCTGGTACGATGCCGCATGAGCTGTTTGAGTTCTCCCAGCTGATCGTTATGCTCACTTTTATCAGCAGCCCGGTCACCCTCAGTATGATCTTCCTGGTATGGCTGTTATATACCGTGCGGAGCTGGCAATATGTGGCGGCACAGCTGACCTTACCGGAAAACGGCTTCCTGTTCTACAGCAGCACGTCACTTTCCTGGTTCAGACAACTATCCAGCTGGTGGTGGATGCAATTTGTCATTACGCTACCGCTGACTTTATACGGGCTGCTGGCGGTGGTATTCGGCATTATCCATCATCATTACCTGTACCCTTTCCTTACACTCATTTATCTCGTGTTGCTAATGACAGTCAGCGCCGTGATCTACGTAAGACTGGCCAACAAACTGTCAGCCGGCGTACCAGAGGTGCTCGCCTTCCGGTGGCCCGTTCGCTGGCCTACCCCCTTTTTCAGTCTCTTTCTCTACCAGATCGTACACCGGCTAAAGACAGGGGGCATCATCACCAAAGTGCTGTCGCTCTTCTGCCTGTCAAGCGGCGTATACGCACTGGCCAGCAATAACCGGCATGATCTGCGGGTAGCAGGACTGGTCGTGCTTACAGCAGTCACGGCTCACCTGTACCTGGTCTACCAGGAACACCGGTTTGAAGGTATGATGCTTCCCTTTGCCCGGAACTTTCCCTACAGCCGTAAACAGCTGTTCGGCTACGCGGTATTGCGGTACCTCTTATTACTGACGCCTGAGATCCTTGTGCTTTTTATACTGGAATCGCCCTTACAGGCCACACTGCTCACGTTATATGCGGTCAGCACGTTGCTGCTGTTCCGAGGCTGGCTGTACCTGACGGGTCTGCAGATGAATATTTACCTGTTGGTAGCATTTATCATGTACATCCTGCTGTTCTGGCTGATCATGTACGGATACCTCTGGCAGTCGGCGGGTATAAACCTCCTGCTGGGCTATCTATTCTTCTATTTGAGATACTACAGGCCCCGCCCGGTCGTGTAAGAAAAACATAGCTCCCTTCTATTTTCAACAAGCTATTGGCCTGGCATGCGCCAGGTATAGGTCAGGGTTGTCCGCCAACGGTGGACAACCCTTTCATTTACAGCTAAACAGCCTGATGTAAACCCCACCTGATCGGCTTATCATCCGGTCACTTCAAGGGCACCAAAAGGGCACTTCAATATCCCGGGGATATTGAAGTGCCCTTTTGGTGCCCTTGAAGTGACCGAAAAGTACCCTGTTCGTATGGAGATCAGACGGGGATCAGGAAGGCAGGTAAGCGTGTATAAACAGCTGTTTCAGACTACCTTTCTGCTATCGTCCGGCGTATACATATAAGCCCCTGATAAAATATGTTGCAGACATATTGATAGATGGTCTTATCGAAAGACAGGACGAAGCCACTATCACTTAATTGTCATTTTAACACTTTATCATTATCTTGGGATTCGCTTTATAATTCCACAATAATGAAACACTGGTTATATCTCGCTTTATTTACCTGCATAACGCATAGCGTTTCGGCTAAATACGATCCGGACTCTGTCTATCTTTTCTCCTACGCCACAGAGAAGAACAATCACCACAACGGCCTTCATTTCGCCTGGAGCAGGGACCAGCAGCAATGGTACCCTATTGGCAATGAATGGGGTTATCTTAAAAGTGATTATGGTCGCTGGGGTGCGGAAAAAAAGATGATCGCCCCTTACCTGATCATCGGACCAGATGGCAACTGGCATTGTGTATGGGGACTGAATGACAGGGAGCATGTCTTTGCCCACGCGGCCTCTCCCGACCTGATACACTGGAAACGCCAGAGTTACCCCCTCATGAAGGGCGGCAACAATGTACTGGCGCCCGTCATCTGGTATGATGCTACCCGGCAGCATTACAGTATCGTTTACAAAACCAGTGAAGGGCAATATTATCAGACGACCACCAAAGACTTCGTTACCTATACGCCGGCAGCAGCAGTTCCTGCGGCAACATATACCAGCAATCAGATAGCTGTCGACCTGCCCGGCGGAAAGGCCACCGGACAGGTACACCGTGTACCCTGGAAAGTAGCCAGTGAGCTGATCCGGACATATGAAGGGAAGCAATATAAGATCACCCAGTACAGTGAGTCATCTGCACAGGACAGCGCCCGCTTTGCCGGTATTAAAAATGTAACCGCTGCTATCAGTATCCAGCCGGAAAAAGCAAAGCCGATCAGCGATCTTTTGTTTGGCGTATTCTTTGAAGATATCAACTATGCGGCGGATGGTGGTTTGTATGCTGAGCTGATCCAGAACCGGGACTTTGAATATGCGCTTTCTGATAAAGAAGGGCGTGATAAACAATGGACCCATACCCATTCCTGGACGCTCCAGGGTGAACAGACGGCTTTTTCTATTGATTCCACCGCTCCCGTGCACGCCAATAACCGTTTCTATGCCGTACTTGATACGAAGGTACCCGGGGCAGTACTGACCAATACAGGCTTTGACGGTATTGCTGTTAAAAAGGGCGATAAATACCGGCTGTCATTATTCAGTAAGCAACGAAACAAACTACTGGTAAAACTGGTGAGTAAACAGGGTGCCATCCTCTCACAGGCTACGCTTACGCTCAGTTCTTCCAACTGGAAATCATCCGCTGTTACACTGACGGCGAATGCCGATGCGCCCGATGCGCACCTGGAATTACAACCATTACAAACAGGCCGGCTGGAACTCGATATGATCTCTCTTTTCCCTGAAAAGACATTCAAGAACAGGAAGAACGGGTTGCGGCCTGATCTCGCTCAGACCATTGCCGACATCCACCCCCGTTTCATACGATTCCCGGGCGGATGCGTTGCGCATGGTGATGGCCTTGGCAATATGTACCGCTGGAAGAATACCATTGGTCCACTGGAAGCCAGAAAGCCTCAGCGTAATCTATGGGGGTATCATCAGTCGGCCGGACTTGGTTATTTCGAATACTTCCAGTATTGTGAAGATATTGGTGCCGAACCTCTGCCTGTGGTACCCGCAGGCGTACCCTGTCAGAATTCCGGCGTTGGCGGAGGCGGTCAGCAGGGAGGTATCCCTATGGCCGAAATGGACGATTATGTACAGGAAGTACTTGACCTGGTAGAATATGCCAATGGCGATATCAATACCACCTGGGGCAGAAAACGGGCGGAAGCTGGTCATCCGGCGCCGTTCCATCTGAAATACATCGGTATCGGTAATGAAGACCTTATCACAGATGTATTCGAAGAAAGATTTACCATGATCTTTAAAGCCATGCAGGCAAAACATCCCGGGATCACGGTGATAGGTACCGTAGGTCCCTTTTACGAAGGTACTGACTATGAAGAAGGCTGGGCACTGGCCAGACAACTGAAAGTCCCTATGGTGGATGAACATTACTATGAAACCGCCGGCTGGTTCATCAACAACCAGGACTTCTACGATAAATACGATCGCTCCCATGCGAAGGTATATCTTGGAGAATATGCCGCACATCTGCCGGGGCAGCAGGTGAACCTGGAAACTGCCCTATCAGAAGCGATCTATCTTACAGGTGTGGAAAGGAACGGGGATGTGGTCAGTATGACTTCCTACGCCCCTCTACTGGCCAGAGAAGGGCATACCCAATGGAACCCTGACCTGATCTATTTTAATAACACCAGTGTAAAGCCGACCACAGGTTATTATGTACAAAAGCTGTTTGGCACGAA
Organism: Chitinophaga agri; assembly: GCF_010093065.1. Classification (NCBI taxonomy): domain Bacteria; kingdom Pseudomonadati; phylum Bacteroidota; class Chitinophagia; order Chitinophagales; family Chitinophagaceae; genus Chitinophaga; species Chitinophaga agri. The sequence continues at coordinate 2,353,216 of NZ_CP048113.1, forward strand.
TACAGGCAATGAATATCTGCATGGCACAGTGACACTTTCTGATCAGCAGCCGGCATTGAATAAACGGGTGTCCATGTCGGTCGTACGCGATAACCAAACAAAAGATGTCATCATTAAACTGGTCAATATTTCACCTTTTAATATTACGTCGGATATCGATCTCGGCGGACTGTCTGTTGCCGGCACGCAAGCCTCTCTGACCGTGCTGCAGGGGCGCCCATCTGCCAAAGATGTGGTACCTGTTGTGTCAACGCTCACAGTTGCGCCGCAGTTTCAAGCAGCGATGCCGGCGTATTCATTCTCAATTATCAGGATCAAAACAAAGTAGAACAATGAAATCACTTTTTTTATGGGCCTTACTACTGACAGGCTTTACCACGTTTGCACAAAAAAAGCAGGATTTTCACACCTGGGCCGCTACGCCACCAATGGGATGGAACAGCTGGGATTGTTACGGTCCGACGGTAACGGAAGCCGAAGTGAAAGCGAACGCCGACTACATGGCTACTCACCTGAAACAGTACGGATGGAAGTACATTGTAGTGGACATTCGCTGGTATGTGGCTAATGACAAATCACATGGCTATAATGAGAAAGATCCTGATTACAATATTGACCAATATGGTCGCTTTCAACCGGCTATCAATCGTTTCCCATCTGCCGCAGGCGGAAAAGGATTTAAGCCACTGGCTGATTATCTGCATAGCAAGGGACTTAAATTTGGTATCCATATCATGCGGGGAGTACCGGTAGTGGCGGTTAACAGGAAACTGCCGGTCAAAGGCACTAATGTAACAGCTGCCGATATTTACAGTGACCAACACCAGTGTAAATGGCTGCATGATATGTACACCGTTGTTCCGGGCAAAACAGGCGCGCAGGAATATTACAATTCCCTGTTTGAGCTGTATGCTTCGTGGGGACTGGATTTCATCAAGATCGATGACCTCTCCGCGCCTATCTATTTCACAGAAGAAATCGAGATGATCAGGAAAGCTATTCAGCGTACCGGTCGTGAAATTGTATTAAGTACATCACCGGGAGAAACGCCGGTTGCACAGGCAGCGCACGTACAACAGCATGCTAATATGTGGCGTACGGTGGATGATTTCTGGGACAACTGGCCTCACCTGAAAGATCATTTTGAGGTATTTGATCGCTGGAATAAATGGCGTACAGCAGGCGCATGGCCTGATGGAGATATGTTACCACTGGGACGCATCGGTATCCGTGCAGAAAGAGGAGAACCACGCATGAGTGCATTTACAAAAGATGAGCAGTATACCCTGATGACACTCTGGACGATCTTCCGTTCACCGCTGATGTTCGGTGGTAATCTGCCGGACAATGATGCATTCACACTGTCGCTGATCACCAATAAAAATGTATTGCAGGTATTAAATAACAGTGCGAATAACCGCCCGCTTTTCAATAACAAAGAGCAGGCAGCGTGGACAGCCGATGTACCTGGAAAATCCGCTAAATACCTGGCAGTATTCAATAAAGCAGATAAGGATGCTGCCGCTGTTGCTGTTGATCTGACAACTATTGGTATTACGGGACAATATACTGTCACAGACCTCTGGACAGGAAAAGTGGTGGGGACATTCACAGGTAGCTTTGCACCGGAGATCCATCCGCATGGCGCAGGACTTTACAAGATCACTCCATAAAGAAAATGGCCTGTTATCAGGCCATTTTTTTATACTGGTTAGGGCTCATGCCCACTTCTTTTTTAAATAAACGGGAGAAATAAGGGAGATTCTCAAACCCCAGCAGGTAAGCGATTTCAGCCACACGCTGGTCTGCGGATCTCAGCAGATTCTTCGCTTGTGAGATCAGGTAAATGTGGATCAGTTCGATAGCCGTCTTACCTGTTTCCTGTTTCAGCAGGTCGCTCAGATAGCGGGGCGAAAGATGTAGTTGCTCCGCCATATAGTTGACCGTAGGCAATCCTTTATCTTCTATACTACCCTCCTTAAAATAATTGGCGAGTGTTTCGTTGAAGCGGGAAACAGTCTTTCCGGATAACGTTGCTCTGTTGATAAACTGGCGTTTGTAAAACCGCTGGGAATACTGCAGCATGGAACTGATATGTCCGAGGATGATGTTACGGCTGTATTCGTCCTGTGTGCCGTTATACTCTGTTTCTATTTTGTGATACAGCTCCCACATGATCTGCTCTTCGCGTGGCGACAAATGCAGCGCTTCATTGACCTCATAGTCGAAGAAGTGGTACTTTGTGATCTCTGCATACAGTGGATGTCCGTTCAGATAATCCTCATGCAGGAATAACAGAAAGCCATCTTCTTCAAATTCCAGTCCTTTCATTTCAATGATCTGGCGGGGGCTGCTGAAATACATGGAACCGCTCTGGTTGTCGTAGTTCGTCCGGCCGTATTTGAACACGCCGGCCTTCAGCTTTTTGAACCCGATCATATAGAAGTCACTGGTAAATTCCCGGTCACCGATCGTACAGGTTTTATCACAACGGGTGATGCTGAGCAAGGGGTTTTCCGGTAAGGGAAAATTGTTTGCCCGGTTCAGATCTGCGAGATGCCTGTAGTGTACCATATTATCAGATTATATACCGCAAAAGTAGTGGCTATATACCAGCATTATTTATACAAAAGTCGGTAAAAAAGGTACATATTGAGGAAGGGCCGTCTTTGATACGGTCCCTTCCTTTATTTACTTTATGCAGGTAACGGCTTTTCTGCCAGCTGATACCAGCTGGTTATTTTTCTTTGCATGAGTTGTTCTACCAGTACGACGGCCTGCTCAAAACGCTCTTCCCAGTCAGAACCGGTCACTTCTTCACAGGTAATGCCATATCTGTCCAGTACCCTGCGATGTGAGGCATCGAGCCTGTTACGGTCCCCTTCTCCCAGCCTGGTACCATCCTGCACGTAAGGTGCATCTGCATTCAGGTAGATATACAGATCGGCCCTGTTGCTTTCGAAGATATCCCTGTCTACAGACAGGGCTGTGTTGTAGGCAAACTCTGCATAGGAAAGCGTGATATGGATATTGGTGTCAACGATCACCAGTGGACTGTTAGCCGTTGCTGCGATGTCAATACGTCTGGCATGCTCGGTAGCGATATTATACAGATCGTTGATACTAAAATCATTTGAATCTGCGACAAGATCTCTGCCGGCTTCCATGACAGCCGTACCGTTGAAATGCGTGGCCAGTCTGCCGGTTAACGTTGTTTTCCCTGTTGATTCGGTACCGAGGAGCACCACTTTGGTTACCAGGGAGGATTTCACTGTATCCGGCAGGTATTGCCATGTTCCGGGCAGGTTGTTCCTGATCCTTGATGCAGATACCGGGTATTTGCGTTTATCCATATCAAAAGGGATATGGGTGATACCCATAAAGCCGGCCACCAGTTCGCCATAAGGCTCCGAAGTCACGATGAGTGAATGGTGCGGGAAGATGATCTTAAATTGAGCTGCCCATAACTCGGAAGCGAGGGCTGATGTTTCAGATGTATTGGGTAATATCCTTTCGTCATATTGATATACCAGTACTTTCACACGGGGTTCCTCACGGAATGTATGTTCCAGCCAGACCTGACGTACACGTGCCGGAAGCGTTTCCCGGTTACTGCAACAGATCAATACAGACAGTTCATCACAATTCGAGAGGGCAAACCTGATCATCGCTTCATGTCCCTTGTGAAAAGGCATAAATTTCCCAAAAACAAATCCTTTACGCATATTTCAGTTGTTTCCTCCATTGTAGCAGGCCAAAGGTGGCCAGCCCCAAAAATATTATATACTCTAATGATAAAAAATAAATCTCTTTAATAAGATACAGTACGATACTCACTATATCGACCACGATCCATAATACCCAGGTTTCCACACGTTTCTTTGCCAGCAGGAAAGTAGCCAGTATACTTGCCATCATCACAAAAGAATCTGCAAAGGGATACGTAGCCGGCAAAGGAAAATACCCGGGCATCCAGCGGTGGAACTGTTGTATAGTCACTCCCATGATAACAGTACCCGCGAATAAGACAACTGCATGGATACCGGTCATGTTACGCGTCATACGGGTTACCGGTAACGTTTCGGTTGTATGCCGCCAGTTGTACCAGCCGAAGATCGTCACAACGAGGAAAAAAACCTGAAGTAACATATCGGCATAGAGCTGTACCTGAAAGAACAGGACAAACAGGGCGATCTCATTAAAGATACCGGTTGGCCAGGTCAGTACATTCGCCCTGGATGCATAATACACGGATATCAGTCCGAAGACCGTGCCTATCAGTTCTATGTAGCTGACGTTGTATCCCAGTATACTAAAAGCGATGTGCTGTACATCAAAGAACGTCATCAGAAACTGTATTTAAATGCAACATACACATTACGCGGCGCCTGTACAAAGTATTTACGTGTACCATCCGCTTCTACATAACCATCGTTATAGTATTTAGCGCTGGTGATATTATTGACGAACAGTGTTAGCGTGCATCCACCAAGTATATATTGTGCTCTTGCATTCATCAGCGTGTAACTGTCGGCCATGGCTTCATTGGCAAAGTCGATATAGGCATGACGCTGATACCTTCCGGATACAGCGAGAACTGTACGTTTGTGCTGCCACGCAACTTCCTGGTTGAAGATCAGAGCGGGTGTCAGTATCGGTGTAAAAGTTGTTGTCTGCTCTTTAATACGACTGTGATTGAAGGCCGAATTATTTGTAAAGGTAAATGTCTTTAGCTGATAAGCCGCATGTAATTCGACACCGGCGCGATAACTACTCTTCACTTTATTGGTCAGCAGTAGTCCGTTCGGGCCTATCTGCCCGTTTAACACGATCTCATTATCAAAGTTCATGTAGTACCCGTTGAGGTCGAGCACCAGGTTATTCCTGCGGAAACGAATCCCCAGTTCATGGTCAGTAACCGATTCGGCATCCTGGTTATAGATCATGGCCTTACCGGTACTGTCGGCTGTGAGATCATCATTTCCGCCGAAAATATCATTACGTGTTGGTTCCCGGCTGGTACGACCGATACTGTAATACATTGTTACAGCGGATCCTGCGGTAAAGTTCACACCTGCCTTCGGATTCAGGAAGTGCCAGTCCATCTTTTCAAACGGCACACTGCCTTCATAGTCGAAGGTTGTATACCGGTATTGCAGGTCACCGTACAGATTAAATTTCCCGATGGCATATTCTATTTTGCTGAAAGCACTGATCTCGTTCTTATGGCCACGGTTCTGGTACAGTTCGCCCAGCCAGTTGTCAGTACCGGTATGCCTGCGGGTATACAGATTTCCATGTACGCCGGAGGTCCATTTGAAACGATCGCAGGTCAGGGCGTAGTTACTGAAAAAGCCACCGAAGTGTGACAGGAAACCATAGTTAAAGAGGTTACCATCGGGTTTCAATCCCAGGAAATTATTAAGATCGAAATCATACCCGCCTTTCAGATAGGTGTAATACAGGCTGGAAGTTATGGTCGCATGCGCAGTGGGCCGCCAGACATTTTGCAATTGTACCAGTCCCTGAAAGAAACGGTCTTTTTCATCGCGGGTATTGGCATTGGAGCGGCGATCCCTGGCGATCAGGGTATCGGCCACGGCCAGCCAGGCCATGCCATTTCGCTGATGCCCGGCCATGACATTCAGTTTCCAGGTACTTTTATCGTAATACAGTCCGCCGCTGACAAACACTGACTGCGAATTATTGAACGCATTGTATTTGTATCCATCCGTATAGACCTGTGAGGCCCTGACATACAATGACTTTCTGTTGCTGATGGCGCTCTGGTGTTCAGCAAATACCCGGAAACTATTATAAGCGCCATATCCGGCACCAATGGTGGTACTGGCGGTCTCTCCTGCTTCCGGACCAAACAACTGTACACTACCGGCGTAACTGGCAGCGCCGTTCTTGGAAGTACCAACACCACGTTGTATCTGCAGGCGGCTGACAGAATTGAGGATATCCGGGTAGTTGGAAAAGTAAGCGCCCTGGTCTTCCGGCTCGTTTAACGGCATACCGTCCAGCGTGGTATTGATACGTGTCTGGTCCATGCCTCTGAGCCGGTAGTAGGAATAGCCCTGCATATTACCGGCATCGGAATACACGGTGACACCCGGGGTTTCTGATAGTAGAAAAGAAGGCTCCTGGCCGGTATTCTTTTCGTCCAGTACCTTCATGTTGAGGTCCTGGTAGGTGACGGGCGTCTTGTTGCCAGCCTGATAGGTCACAATGACCTCCTTCAGCCTGCGGGTACTATCTTCATTATTTGTTGAAGTGGTCTGGGCATTGGCTAACAAAGACAACAACAATAGCGGTACGGTGGAGCGACTCACACGACTAAAAGATTCCATAGGATAAAAAATGTAATAATTACACAAATATATTAAGACGAGCCCGGAGATTGCTTAACATGTTCGTGTTAGTTAGGTAAATAGTTGATACACTGGGTTAAAATAATCACTAAATTTATTTCACAGACAAGTGACGCCTTTGTCGATGCTGCCTTTAACCTATAACTATGGCGTATTTTATCCCAACTGACGCGATATGAAAAGTGATACACCGCTCGTTAAAAAACTGGAACAAAATAGAAAATTCCTTTTAGGCTATCACCTTGCCTTTGAAACAACAAGCCAGCGCAAGAACTGGCGACACATTGTTATGCTTTGGTTCTCAGCTGCTTCTCAGGGTCACAAAAAAGCACAGTTCTATCTGGCCGCCTGTTACGACAACGGATGGGGCGTACAGAAAGACATCTCAGTGGCTTACAAATGGTACATGAAAGCTGCCTTACAGGGACATATGGAGTCTCAGTACAATGTAGGTTTCTTCTATCATTCGGGAGAAGTGGTAAAACAGGACGGTAAAAAAGCGGTGTACTGGTACCAGCTGGCTGCCGCCCAGGGCGATACTGAAGCGCAGCGTGACCTGGGTTTCTGTTATTTCTACGGACAGGGAACAGAAAAAGATGTGGCAAAAGCGATCTACTGGTACAAAAAAGCCGCTGGTAAAGATGACCCGAAGGCTTTGTATAACCTGGGGCTCTGCTATAAACATGGCGACGGCGTCGGCATCTCTCAGCGCTGGGCAAAGTATTATTTTGAAAAAGCCGCCAGGTTGGGAAATAATGCCGCATCCCTTCAGCTACGGGAGATCATGCGCTCCAGCCAGTTGTCCTAACTGCTACTTATTATCCGCCTGACAGGCCGTATAACGGCCAACACCGTGCCTCCGCCCGGTGCAGATGAAGCTGCCCCCGGCGAGGGTACCCCATGATTTTAACTGAAGAGGATCACGCCTCAAAAAAACAGGTTTCTACCGGATCGATCTATTATATTAGGGTAACGTTATTGTATCATCCGCAGACATTGATACCTGTTCTTTAATCAAGTTAAAACCATGAGATCTTTACTTACCCTTCTCCTCTCTGTGCTCCTGTTGCTACCTGGCATATCACGGGCACAGTCGACTAAGATCGTTACAAACCACGTCGGTTATGAATTCAGTAAACCCAAACATGCGGTATTGCTGGCCACTACCAGACTGACCGCTGGCAGTACAGCACTGGTAGACGCCAGTACCGGCCGGCAGGTATACACCTGTAAAACGGTATACAGCGGTCCGGTAGATCAATGGAAAAACTGGCTGTTCTGGACGATCGACTTCAGCGACTATACCACAGCAGGGACTTATTATCTCAAAACAAACATTGGCAGACAATCTGTCCAGTCCTATCCTTTCACCATCGGCAAAAATGTGCTGGAACAGTCCACCCTGTCTGATGTAATTTATTATTTCAAAGGACAGCGCTGTACAGGATTGTTTGACCAGGCGGACCGCCATCTGCAGCTGGCTAACCAGAATGGAGACCCCATTGACGCCCACGGCGGCTGGTATGATGCCAGCGGAGATTATGGCAAACATCTCTCACATTTATCCTTCTCCACCTATTTTAATCCACAGCAGGTATCGCTGACAGTATGGAGCCTGCTAAAAACATATGAGCTGCTAAAAGCCAAACCGGGTACTGACTACCGTCAATATACCAGGCGTATCCTGGACGAAGCACTGTATGGCGCCGACTATCTCGTACGGCTCAAAACACCCAACGGCTCTTTTTACCGTTCTGTATCGGCGCCTGGCCCGGGTAAACTGGCTAAAGACCGTGTGATACGTCCGGAGGATAAAGGCTATCGCATCAAACAATCCAAAGAACAATCCTTTGGTAGCGGCAGCGGTACCGGTGGAGCATCTAACAACTGGCGGAGCTATCAGTGCAGCTATCGCTCCGGCGCCGGACTCTCTGTCGCAGCACTGGCTATTGCCGCTACCTACGATACGGCCGGGGAATTCAGCAGTAAAGATTATCTGAAAGCCGCAGAAGATGCCTTTACCTTCCTGGAAAAGGAAAATGCACTGATGACCAATGATGGTAAGGAAAACATCGTAGATGATTACTGTGCACTCACCGCTGCGACAGAACTGTACAAAGCCACCCGTAAGGATAGTTATCTGCAGGCAGCCATTCAGCGGGCTAACCAGCTGAAAGCACGTCTTGTCAGCAATAACAAATACAAGCATTATCTCCGGGCCGATGATAAGGACAGACCATTCTTTCACCCTTCTGACGCCGGATTACCGATCGTGAGTCTGCTGTATTTCTATCCACTGGCACCTGCAGACTTACAGATAGCTTTGAAGACTGCTATCAAACAATACCTGCAATATGAACTGGCACTCACATCAGAAGTAAATAATCCGTTCGGTTACAGCCGCCAGTACACAGAAGACACTGCCGGTATCAGGAAAACCAGCTTCTTCTTCCCACATGGCAGTGAGGCCTCTCCATGGTGGCAGGGGGAAAACGCACGGCTTGGTTCACAGGCGACAGCTGCAAGGATGGCTGCACAGCTATTCCGTGATGATAAGCCGTTTCATGACAGTCTGGAGAACTTTGCACTGGATCAGCTGAACTGGATACTGGGGCTCAATCCGTTTGACGCCTGTATGCTACAGGGTACCGGACATAATAATCCGGCGTATGGATTCTTTGGAACATTTGAGTATACGAATGCACCCGGGGGCATTGTAAATGGAATCACTTCGGGCCTGGAAAACGAAAACGATATTGATTTCAATCTTCCTTATGCCGTCACGAAGAAGGACTACGACTGGCGGTGGGCGGAACAATGGTTACCGCATGCGGCGTGGTATTTACTCGCAATAAGCCAGTGAGAACCAGGAATAGTGAATGGTGCATCAGGAATTGGTTAGTCTGATAATAGTAGTTGTCCGACTCGCTAGTTAAGCCATAAAAATAGGGAGACCGGTATTACTACCAGTCTCCCTACTACGATCGGGAATTCCTGATTCCTGATTCTCTATTGCTGATTATTTAAACAGTTCTTCCAGTTTCGCATTCAGCGACTCTCCTCTCAGATCTTTACCGATCACCTTTCCATCAGGACCGATCAGGAAGCCAGCAGGAACACCGGATACACCATACAGGATACCCGCTTCATTACCCCAACCTTTCAGGTCAGATACGTGGATCCATGGGATACCGTCTTTTGCGATCGCATCTTCCCATTTCTTTTGATCGCTGTCCAGGGAAACACCCAGGATCTCAAAGCCTTTCTCTTTATACATTTCGTACTGCTTTTTCAGATTTGGGTTTTCTGCACGACATGGGCTGCACCAGCTTGCCCAGAACTCGAGCAATACAGTTTTACCTCTCAGGTCTTTCAGAGAAACCGGTTTACCGTCCACACCCTTCATGGTAAAGTCGGGTGCTTCAGCACCGGGAGCAGTCAGCTTCACAGATTTGATACGCTGATCCAGTTCCTTTCCTTTCTTGGAGGTGCGGTACTTTTCATTCAAAGCATTGTATACAGGAATGATGTCGTCCATGTCTCTCCTGGTATTTGTTACTTCTGATAATGCGATGAGTGCAAACACGGAATTAGGATGTTCCTTCGCAAACACCAGCTGGGCAGCATTCCTGTCAGCATGACGTTTACGGAAACGGCCGTCTACCTCTTTCATGAAGTTAGAGTCAGCACGTTGTTCAGGTGTACCGGCCGAAAACTCCGCATTGGCCCATTTGGTGATGGTCATCACAGTACCGCCGATCACTTTGTTGTAGGCGTCTTCTTCCGCGTGCACCTTGGAACCTTTGAAAACAGCGTTTGCCAGTGAGTCTTTAGAGGTAATGGTAAACTTCTCCGGACCGAAGTTAAAATAGATGGCATCACCGGTGTATACGGCTTTCATCTTTCCATCACCGTTATGCGCCAGCGCCATACGGCAGGTAGCGACGCCTTCCAGTTCGCCGGTAAAGGTGAAAGTACCATTGACAACATCAGCGGAATCTTCCTTACCCCCGTTGTTGAGGAGATCGGTCCAGTCGAAATACACCCTGGCAGGTGGATTGAGCTTGCCTATTTTACCGGTGATCGTAAATGTCTTTTTGGATTGGGCGTTTGCCAGCATAGGTAACAAGGCCGCAAAGAGCAAAAATGTTTTTTTCATGGTTGATAATTGGTAAGTGGTTGGTTGAGCGCTAATCTAACAAATGAAAATTACAAAGACTGTTAATAAATATTAAATGCGCTATATGCTTGTCTGCGTTCATTTTACAACAGTGACAAACGGGATTAGCCTATACAACGGGTATACTAAGGGCGCAAATTATTTATCCGGATACTTCTGCTGCAGATAAGATACCGATTGTTTAATCAGCTGTGCCAGCACATCAGGATCAACGTCTGATAACCTTTTGATATAGAGACACCCCTTGGCTGCCTTGTGTTTGCCTAACTTATTCAGGAGCGTGGAATTCTCAGCCAAGCCAGGCATCAGATACAGGCTGATATTTTGTTTACGGGGAGAGAAACCGACCAGGCAGGCATCGCCACTATGCCCACTGTCATAAACATAATGGTACTTTCCGAAGCCGACGATTGCAGGCCCCCACATTGTTGCTTTAAAACCGGAGGCCTTTTCCATGAGACGGACCAGTGCAAGGCAGTCCTGTCTGACCTGTTCATCGGTTACTGCTGACAGGAAATCATCCACTGACTGCCCGGTTGGTTTGGTTTTCTGTTCTGCCATAAAAGGGGATTGAGTATATCTACCTAAAGTTAGGTCAAATCAGCGTTCTTTCCCCCGGCTGCAGTAAGACCATCCGGTTACGGGTCAGGGGATCAGTCGCCAGTATTTGCAGCAGGGCAGCCGTCTGTTCCTTGAAATGTGTCCAGCCACTATGATGCACCGGAATGATCTTGTACGGGCGTAACGCTGCTGCCGTCTTTATGAGTCCTCTCCCGTCCATGGTGTATGCTCCGAAGCCTGACAGGTACCGGAACTGTACAGCGCCCAGGTTGAAAATACCAGTATCTATCTGGTAGCGCCGGCCTACTTCTTCCAGGCCGCTGAAATACACCGTGTCACCTGCGATGTAGATCACACCGTTTTGCTGCCCGTCGTATTCGATCACAAAGCCGGTTACCATACCGGATATAAACGCAGGGATCCAGCCAGGACGATGCTGGGCAGGGGTGGCAGTGATCCGCAGACCAGGCACTTTGTCAGTACGCACGGTATGCGTCTCCCAGGTCGCCAGACCTGTCACATTGTTCATTCTGCGGGCAGCGGCCGGCGTAGAAATGACGTACGGAAAGTTTGTGGTAAAGGCGCGGCCTTTATGATCGAGGTTGTCTTTGTGCTGGTCATGGCTCAGGAGAATGAGGTCAATATCTTTGAGTCCGTCAGCGGGCAGTGCCGGCTGTTGGGTTTTACGGGACACCGCGCCGAAACCATGGTAGTAAAGTCCACCGGGACCATCCAGTGTAGGGTCAGTCAGGATCTTAAAAGTACCTATTTCAAGCAGGATACAGGCGGTATCTATGTGGGTGATATGGATATCCATCAGCCGGAGAGTTATTGAGCCGTAAAGCTATCAATAAGGGGCGCAACCGGCAATGTAGAAACGGGGCATTTCCTTGTACATCTGTAAAAAAACAATTGCCCCTCTTTTGAGGGGCAATACACACAACACTATATAGGGATCACGGATAGGTCATTATTGTTCCAGCACGGTGAACTCAGCTCTACGGTTAGCCTGATGTTCAGCTTCCGGACAGGTCACGCCATTAGCACAACGGTTGACGAGTTTTGTTTCACCATAACCTTTTGCGGTGAGGCGGATCTTATCAATGCCTTTATGCAGGATGTAGTTCAGCGTAGAATTCGCACGACGCTGTGACAGTTTCAGGTTAGAGTTATCATCCCCACGACTGTCGGTGTGGAACGACATATCTACTTTCCAGGAAGGATGTGCCTTCAGTTCCGCGATCAGTTTATCCAGCTCCTTCGCTACGTCCGGACGGATATCCGCCTTACCCAGGTCGAAATAGATATTCTGCGCATTGAACTTACCCGTAAGGTCTATCTTACGTGCCGGCCCCACCCCTTTCGCAGGTACAGGATCTTTAGGCTTGCCCGGCACATTGTCAACTTCTATCTTTTCCAGATAGAGGTCGCGGTGTAATACGGCGGATTCGGTCAATCCCTTCGTAGTCACCGCAACTCCCATTTCTGGCTTGTAAAGGGCTTTCTGCCCGTCCAGCACATAGGCTGTTAAACTATCCAATGCAAAATGAAAATTACCTTCACTGTCTGTTGCCGCTTTGTACACGCGACCATTTTCTTTATTCGCCAGGGCGACTTCCGCATCTGCCAGTGGCTGACTGGTCTTTTTATTCAGTGCTTTACCCTCCAGACTGAATACCAGTATTTTCGCCGGTGTAAATCGGTACAGGTCATCACTACCTTTACCACCCGGCCTGTTGGAAGAGAAATAGATCGTATTGGTACCGTTATAGCTCGGTGCAAAGTCATCCTGTGCACTGTTCACCGGCGCACCCATGTTACGGGCTAACCAGGTACCTTTTTCTTTCACTGCGCGGAATATATCGAGACCGCCCATACCTGGACGACCGTCCGTAGAGAAATAAAGTACGCCGCTCTCATCGATCACAGGAGAACGTTCATTGCCTGCTGAGTTGATCTCAGGGCCCATGTTCACCGGTGCCTGCCACTGATCATTTGCATCCCGGGTACTGTAGTAGATATCGGTACCACCATTCCCTTTATCGCCGTAGTCGGCTACAAAGTAGAGTGTTTTACCATCAGCCGTAATGAACGGGTCACCCACGGAATAGTTGAATATTTCATTGAAAGGAACAGTTGGCAACTGTTTCCAGGCATGGCTGGCAGTATCCCATTGCTGTCCGCGGATCTCTACGTTCAGGGTATACGGTTGTTCCTTACCTAACAGGGATCCTTTCTTTTGTGCCAGTTCGGTCACTGCATAGTATAATGTTTCACCGTTAGCAGTATAGGAAGCGTCCGCACTGTGGTAATCGCCGTTCACGTCTCTTACCAGTGGTTTGGTGGTACCACTGTCCAGTCCATTACTTTCATACAGGTGCAGGTAACTATTACCAGTATAGCCATAGTACTTCCTTTTGATATTGCTGACGTTAAACAGCTTATCATGACGTACAGCGTCATACGGACGATCAGAAGCAAATACGATCTTTCCGTCACGGAAGGCGGTACTCCAGTCGGACCATTCACTGTTCAGCCCTTTGAGGTTTTCGAGGTCGCCTCTTACCGGTGCAGACAACCACTGTGCAGCGCTGTCACAACCTGCTCTCATACTTGCGGCAAGTTTGTCATCCGGTGTTTTGCCCAGGTAACCATTCAGTACTTCCCTGGCAGTGCTATACTGCTCAGTGTTCATCAGTACAGCTGCGTAGTACAGTTCGTCGGCCGCCGTATGCTCAGGCATCGCTACCAGCTTCCCGTACCAGGTAGCTGCTTCGGGATAGTCTTTCAGCAGGCGGTAACTGGTAGCCAGCCCACGGACAGCTGCTATGGACTCCTTCTTCTTAAATGCCTTTTGATATAATGGGATCGCTGCTGCGTAGTTATACAACATAGCCTGCTCATTCGCTTCCTTTATAACGTATTGCCCACTTGCCGTATGCAGCATTCCCGTTACCAGCAAGGTGCTCAACAGTGCAGGAAGGGTGTAGTGTTTCTTATTCATATGCTACTATGATATCTTTTTTGATAAGGGATACGATTAAAAATATCGTGGTGACAACATCCTTGCTTTAGGGTTGGCCCAGGTATAATTGATCGACACCTCATGCGTAGAAAAGCTGTTCGCGCCTGTTCCATTCGTAGTCTGATCGTATGCATAACCAATACGCAACTTCTCGTTGATGAAGAAGTCAACCATACCGGCAACAGCACCTGACTTACTGAGAGAATTACTGATCTTATCCTTGTTGAATACCGCAGTACGGTAGGAAGCACCGATCCAGAGTTTTTCATGGAACAACACAAAAGCATTCAGGTCAGCACTGGTAGGACCAGCGAAATCCTCTTTCACGAGAATGGAAGGCTTGAGGGATATATTCTCTGACAGCGGTACCAGGCAACCAACGGTATAAAACATATTTGGTTTCAGGGGCAGATATGTTCTCAGTTTGTCGGATTTCTGGAAAGAGCCGGAGATGATATTATCCGCAGATACGCCTGCATAGAAACGTTCGCTGTTATAGAAGATACCCACTCTTGCATCCGGCATCATGGAAGTGCCTTTCGCATTCATCAGCAGGGCATCATTCTGGGAGGCTGGATTCAGGGCTCTCAGGTTCAGCTGTTGCTGGATAAAACCCACACTCAGGCCGATAGCGAGGCGTTTATTCCCATCAGCATCCAGGGGTAAACGGTAAGCATATGTACCGTAAAGGGCAGTGTTCTTCTCAGCACCCAACTGGTCATTTACCAGCTGCAAACCAACACCCACGCGGCCATCATTCACGACGCCATCAACAGCAGCAGAAAATGTTTTCGGAGCACCGGGAAGACCTGCCCATTGCGTACGGTAGAACATATTGAGGTTCCACTGTTCTTTATAACCAGCATATGCAGGATTGATGTACAATCCATTGAACATATACTGACTGAATTGCGCGTCATGCTGCGCATGTGCCGATTGGAATGATAGGAAGAATAATATAGGTAAAATGATCTTGTAAAACTTGCTAGTCATAATCTCTTATTTACTGATTAAAGGGGAGATGGCAGCTTAATGACAAGACTGCCGGCAGGCGCCGGCAGCCTTGTGTTGCTGATTGTTATCGCAGCAGCATGATATAACCGTTGTAGGTATGCCACTGTCCATTGGCGTCCAGCCCCTTCAAAGTATAGTAATATGTACCTGCGTTCAGACCTTGTCCATCCCATTCACCCTGGTAGTTCTGCTTTCTGTAAAGCACGTTATTCCAGCGGTTGTAGATAACGATCTCGTTCTGCACGAATTTGTTCAGTCCTTTGATCACGAGCTTATCGTTGCTTCCGTCACCATTCGGAGTAATGACGTTTGGCACATTGATCTCATCCGGAACGATGTTCATATTTACAGTCGCCACATTACTCCAGCTGCCATGTTCATCCTGCACTCTGTACGTGAAGGAATCCGGACCGTTGTAACCTTGTTCAGGTGTGTATACCACTGTGCCATCCTCGTTAATGATAATAGTACCATGCGCAGGTTGCTGTACGATCTCTACCGATTTAGGATTCAGCGGAGTAGCCACATCACCTGGCTTGTCATTTTTAAGTACCGGGATAGTCACCGGATTATCAGCCCTTACATCACCATAGTCATCCTGGTCTGCCTCTGGTAAAGGTTCCGCAGCCACAGCCGGAGCTGTACAAGCGGCACATGTCGGCGCCGGATCACTGGTTTCGCTGCTCACATCTACTGTGTTCACCAGCGCTCCCTGGAACGTTTCAGGTGTTTTCACCACTACCTCATAAGTTACCACAGACTGGTCAGGCATCAGTGCGATCGTCTCATTCAGATCGCCTGTACCACTGGCATTTGGCAGTGTTACGGTACCATTGGTCACCGTAGCTGTCCAGGCAGCGATCGTAGTACCGGCAGGTGCCAGGTCTCTGATATTTACTTTGGTAGCTGGTGCAGGGCCATTGTTCTTAACCGTGATGAGGTAAACCACCTCATTACCAGCCACGAAGTGCTGCTGAGAAGGATCTTTCAGTTGTTTCGTCACTTCCAGATCGGCAGCCTCAATCGGCTTCAGTGCTGCAGTTGTGCTGGTATTGTTCGTCTGATCTTTATCTGTTGTCGTGCTGCTTACAGTAGCTGTATTTGAGATATCACCTCTGAAGTCAACAGGTACGGATACAGTCACGCTATACCGTACAGCCGTATTGGCTGACATGGTCACGATCGTTTCATCCAGATCACCGGTACCATTGCTATGAGGCAGTGTTACAGCACCGTTGGTCACGGTAGCGGTCCATGCGCTGATAGTGGTACCAGCAGGAGCGATATCTTTTACGTTTACGTGCTGAGCGGCTGACGGGCCCGCGTTGGTCACATCGATGGTGTATACAATTGTACGTCCTGGCACATATGCCTGTTCACTAGTGGTTTTAGCGATCTGAAGATCTGCTGCTGCCGTTACAGGAAGTGCAGGTGTCGTCGTGGTGTTATTAGTCGTTACCGGATCAGCGGTCTGACTGTTTGCAGTCGCTGTATTGCTGATCATAGCAGCACTATAGTTATCCGGCAACAGCACAGTAACATGATAGTCTACTACTGCACCAGCAGGCAGGCTGGTGATAACAGCATCCAGGTCACCGGTACC
Source organism: Chitinophaga agri (assembly GCF_010093065.1). Lineage (NCBI taxonomy): Bacteria > Pseudomonadati > Bacteroidota > Chitinophagia > Chitinophagales > Chitinophagaceae > Chitinophaga > Chitinophaga agri. Next base: position 2,369,976 of record NZ_CP048113.1, read on the forward strand.
ACTTACATCTTTCAGGTCGGCAGCACCATTTACGACAGTAGCCGTCCATACACCGATCGTAGTACCAGCAGGCGCCACATCTTTCACGTGTACAAGTGCAGCAGCGTCAGTACCATTGTTGGTAACTGTGATCACATATACCAGTGGTTTACCTGCGATCGTGCTGGTCTGTGTAGCATCCTCAAGTTTCTTCGTGATGGCTACATCAGCTTTCGCAGCATCAGTTAATGCAGGACTGGTGCTGGTGTTATTACCAGTTGACGAGTCAGGCGTTGTACTGCTCACAGTCGCTGTGTTGGTGAGGTTACCAGTATGATCAGCGTGTACCTGCACACCTACTTCATATCTGATCACGGCACCAGCGGGCAATACTGCGATGGTTTCATTGATATCAGTGTTACCGTTTCTGTTAGGCAGGGTTACCGTACCATTCAGAATGTTCACTCCCCAGTAGAAGATATTGGTACCAGCAGGCGCCACATCTTTCACGTTCACATTGCTGGCATCAGAAGGACCGTTGTTCTTTATAGTGATATAGTAGAATACCTGATCACCTGGTTTAAAGGTGGTCTGTGCGGCATCCTTCAGTGTCTTCATTACTTCTACATCAGCACTGATGGCAGGTATCAGTGTTTTGGTCGTGCTGGTATTATCCGCAGGATTTGCATCCGTTACGTCACTACCAACAACAGCGGTATTGCTGATACTACCTTTGAAAGAGGAAGGCGTTTCCAGTTTCAGGTCATATTTCACAACACTACCGGCAGACATGGTGTTGATCACCTCGTCCAGACCGAAGGCGCCGTTCATATGAGCAGGTGTTGCATTACCAGATACAACAGTGGCAGTCCAGGAACGGATCGTCGTACCAGCAGGTGCAACATCTTTCACTGTTACGTTCTGTGCATCACTCGGGCCGTTATTGGTGACAGTGATGGTATAGTCGATTGCTGTACCAGGCGTATAATTTGCCAGCGCAGCGTCGGCAGTTGCTTTAACCACAACCAGGTCTACCTGACGAGTCCCGGTAATAGGCGGCGTTGTGCTGCTGTTATTAGCCGGAACATTATCAATAGCAGTTGTTGTGGCAGATGCAGTGTTAGTTAAGTTACCGGTCACATTAGCATTTACATGTAATGTTACGGTATAGGTTACCGCGGCACCATTTGGCATCTTAGCGATAGTCTCATTCAGGTTGCCGGTACCATTGGCATTCGGCAGTGTCACAGTACCAGTTGTTACGCTGGCCGACCATGCAGAAATAGTTGTACCGGCAGGTGCGGCATCTTTTACATTGACATCAGCAGCATCACTCGGACCGTTATTGCTTACTTTGATAGTATACACCACATCCTTACCCGGTACATAAGTAGTAGCCGCAGTTGCTTTTACAACCTGGATATCTGCTTTAGCAACAGCAGGAATGCCTGGGGTGGTACTGGTATTGTTAGCAGGCGTGTTGTCAGTAGCATCGCTGCTGACAGTGGCTGTATTGCTTAGATTACCCGTAAAGCCGGATGGCGTAGCGATTGTAACTGTGTAAGTGACAACAGCACCATTTGGCACCTTCGCGATGGTCTGGTTGATATTACCCGTACCGGAAGTAGCTGGCAGGGTAACGGTACCGTTGGTAACGGCGGCAGACCAGGATTGGATGGAGGTACCGGTTGGTGCATTATCGATCACTTTTACATTTGCTGCATCACTTGGACCATTATTACTTACAGTGATCGTGTATGTTACATTTTCACCAGGAGCGAAGGTAGTAGCAGCAGTAGACTTCACTACAGACACATCCGCTTTAGGCGCCGGTGTGATACTGGTTGTAGTGCTGCTATTATTACCAGGTGTGTTATCAGTGGCATCACTGCTTGCGTTAGCAGTGTTACTCAGGCTACCAGTGAAGCCGGATGGTGTGGCTACAGTAACGGTGTATGTTACGACTGCGCCATTCGGCATATTCAAGATAGTCTGGCTGATATTACCAGTACCGGAAGTAGCTGGTAAAGTTACGGTACCATTTGTTACAGCCGCAGTCCAGGAGGTGATAGTGGTACCAGTTGGTGCATTATCAGTCACGACTACATTTGCTGCGTCACTTGGACCGTTATTGGTAACGGTGATCGTGTACGTTACATCTTCACCAGGAGCGAAGGTCGTCGCGGTTGTAGCTTTCACTACAGCAATATCTGCTTTAGGAGCAGCAGGGATGCCAGGTGTACTGCTGGTATTGTTACCAGGTGTATTATCCGTTGCATCGCTGGTGGCAGCAGCAGTATTACTCAGATTACCAGTGAAGCTGGATGGCGTAGCAATAGTAACCGTGTAAGTTACCAGTGCACCGCTACTGAGATTGGCGATCGTCTGGCTGATGTTACCAGTGCCGGCAGTAGCTGGCAATACTACAGTGCCGGTAGTGACGGCGGCAGTCCAGGACTTGATAGTGGTACCAGCTGGTGCATTATCAGTCACGACTACATTTGCTGCATCACTTGGGCCATTGTTGGCAACAGTAATAGTATACACCACATCTTCACCAGGCGCAAAGGAAGTTGCAGTAGTTGATTTTACTACAACAATATCCGCTTTGGATGCCGGTGTGATACCAGGCGTGGTACTGCTGTTATTAGCAGGTGCCGGATCAGTCGCATCACTGCTTGCGGAAGCGGTGTTGCTCAGGCTACCGGTGAAGCCGGAAGATGTAGCCACCGTAACAGTGTAAGTTACTACAGCAGCATTTGGCACGCTCGCGATAGTCTGATTGATATTGCCAGTACCGGAAGTAGCTGGTAAGGTTACGGTACCGGTGGTGACCGCAGCAGACCAGGACTTGATAGTCGTACCGGCTGGCGCGTTATCAGTCACGACTACATTGGCCGCATTACTTGGACCGTTATTCGTTACGGTAATAGTATATACCACATCTTCACCAGGTGCGAAGGTGGTCGCGGTAGTTGATTTTACTACAGCGATATCTGCTTTAGATGTCGGCGTGATGCCAGGTGTGGTGCTATTGTTATTAGCAGGTGTATTGTCAGTGGCATCGCTGCTTGCAGCAGCAGTGTTGCTCAGGCTACCGGTGAAGCTGGATGGTGTAGCTACAGTAACGGTGTATGTTACAACTGCACCATTCGGCATATTCAGGATAGTCTGGCTGATATTACCAGTACCGGAAGCTGCCGGTAAAGTAACTGAACCGGTTGTCACAGCGGCAGACCATGAAGTGATAGTTGTACCGGTTGGTGCGTTATCAGTCACGACTACGTTTGCTGCGTCACTTGGACCGTTATTGGTAACGGTGAAAGTATATACCACATCCTCACCCGACGCGAAGGTAGTCGCAGTAGTAGATTTTACCACAACGATATCCGCTTTAGGAGCCGGCGTTAAACTGGAGGTGCTGGTATTATTAGCTGTTACATTGTCCGTTACATCATTGGTTACCGTCGCAGTATTGCTCAGGTTACCAGTTGTATTGGCATAAGTCGTTACTACTATAGTATAAGTCACCTCTTCACCTGGAGCCAGGCTGGCAATGATCTCATCGATATTACCAGCACCGCTTACAGCAGGCAGGGTTACTGTACCTGTAGCAGTAGCCACCCATTCTTTAATAACGGTACCGGCAGGGGCGTTATTTACCAGGTGAACGTTTTTCGCATCACTTGGACCGTTATTCGTGATTTTAACCGTATAGGTATATTCTTCACCCGGTGTATAGGTGGTGCCGGTGGAAGTAGCAACTACTGCAACATCTGTTCTTGGCGCAGGGCTGATAGGTGTTGTAGTAGCAGTATTGTTGGCAGTATTATCATCCGTTGCAGTAGTGGTGACTGCAGCTGTGTTGCTGAGCGTACCTGTGAAGTTGGATGGCGTAGATACTGTTACGCTATAAACAGCCTGTCCACCATTTGGTAAACTGGCAATCGTCTGATCGATATTACCGCTACCGGACGTAGCAGGCAGAGTAATTGTCGCCGGATTGGCAACGGCCGTCCATGATTTAATAATAGTGCCCACGGGCGCATTATCCGTTACGTGCACAGCTGGCGCATCCCATGTGCCGTTGTTTGTCACCACGATAGTGTAGGTCACGTCTTCACCAGGAGCAAAAGAAGTAGCGGCAGTGCTTTTACTGATGGCTACATCTGCTCTTGGATTCGCAGCGATCGGTGTGGTGGTTGCAGTATTATTTGCAGGTGTATTATCTGTAGCGGGGCTGCTCGCAGACGCCGTATTGACGAGGTTACCGGAGAAAGTACCCGAAGTTCTTACGGTGACAGCATAAGTTACAGATGAACCGCTTGGCATGCTGGGAATGGTCTGATTAATCTGACCCAAACCACTATTTGCAGACAATGTCACGTTGCCCACCGTGCTTACAACGTTCCAGGCAACAATGGTGGTGTTGGTAGGCGCATTATCTATCCAATTCACATTCATCGCATCACTCGGACCGTTATTGCTAATGGTCACGGTATATACTACATCTTCACCAGGAGCTAAAGTAGTAACGGCCGTCGTCTTCGTTACCTGTATATCTGCTTCAGGAGCCGCGGTGATCGCCGGTGTTGTGCTGGTATTATCAGCAGGCGTGTGATCATCCGGAGAGCTTGCGCTGGCCGTGTTTTGCAGGTTACCGGTGAAGCCGGAAGGAATTGTTACCGTTACCGTGTAGGTAACCACCGCATTAGCCGGCAATGTAGCTATTGTTTGATCGATATTCCCGGTTCCACCTGCAGCAGGTAAAGTACCCGTACCGGTGGTGAAAGCAGCGGTCCATGCGGTAATTGTAGTACCGGCAGGTGCATTATCTGTAACATGCACACCTGTAGCGGGTGTAGGGGAGTTATTCGCTACTGTAAATGTATATGCCACTGTTCTACCAGGAACATAAGTGGTAGCAGTGGTTGTCTTGGTGACAACAACGTTCGCGCTTGGCAATGCTGTTACACTGGTGTTATATTTAATATTATTACAGGTCTCAGTCGTACCGCCGTTCTTACATTCGACATGCGGATCAGTGGGAGGTACGGATGCATCCGGGTTGGTTGCATCGGGGTCAGTTACGTCTTTCGGACGCATGATGCTACTCTCAAGATTGATAGCACCACTTGCAGTAGCCGTACCCGTAACTGTGAAGGTGATGATACAGCCATTAGGCATGTCCAGGAGTGCAGCATAGTTACCGGAAGCATCAACAGCAGGATTGACAACACTACCACAACCGGTGGAATATGTCACATTGGAGAGGCTGCCGATAGCGAAATTAGAAGGTGCCTTTATCGCAAAAGGCGCACCGGTCACATCACTGGGACCATTGTTGACAACAGTAACCGTATAGCTTACAGTTTGTCCTACGTACATCTGCGTGGTGCCTGGTACAGTAGTAGTGATACCCTGCACCGCCAGATCAGCCTGAACGATATTCAGTGAAGTATTCCTGGAAGCAATGTCACCCAGCACATAGGTCCAGGTATCCATTGTTCTGTTGTTACCGAAATTGGAGCCCCATTTATGGCCATTTGTGTTACTGGATAGACCTGTTCCTTCGTTACCATTAATAAGCGGATTACTGGCAGTAGCATCAACAGTGAAAGTAGAATCCGCCCAGTATACGATGTCTGATTCCACAGTCACATTATCAGTTGCCATCTGCTCAATGATCAGACCATTAAAGTTGTCTTCCACATCGATAAAAGGAAAGTGGATCTCAGAACCCTGTAACTGTACATTAGCCGTAACATTGGCAGTACCTAATGAAGGCGACACATTGGCGCCGTCCTTGCCATCCCAGAAAACACTGTTAGGGCCAGCGAGTGCTGTACCCGTCATTTTTCTGGTCACAAATGACCCTGTACCCTGTAACGTAATACGATACGTTCCGGTTGTATTGGCGTTAAAAGTGATATAGGCACCTTTACGGCTTACCTGTCCGGAAGTTCCTTCCACGCCGTCCACAGCAATGTTGGAGATCGTAGGTACGACTCTTGCCGGATTCAGCCAGACTGTTTTTCCGCCTGCCATGGGTGCCGTCGCTGGCATTGTTTTATCAGGCGCCTGGTAAAACATTTTCTGCGTTACACTGATCGTACCATCATCTTTTCTCGGGTCCCAGGTGTAAACATTCGTACCCAGGTTGATACCATCGACACTTTTATATAATGGCAGGTCACTATCAGCGCCTGATTTAGTCAGACCTCTGTTATTGACAAAACCAACGAAACCAAGTCCATTGGAGCCGTTGTTATTTACTTTAAAAACATAACCATCTTTTGTAAGTACCCATAGCTTACCACGGTAATCACCATACTGCACGTACATGTTCAGTACGTTGGTATAGACCCTGCCGGGCTTTATTACACCACCACTGGTCCTGACAGTGATATCCCATGCACAGATCGCACTACTGGAGGGAGATTGGGTCCAGGCGGCGTCTGCCTGCCAGTTGGCGCCTACCCCTTCCTGAAGGTTATTGGCGGGGCTTGTAGAGAGCAGTTCTACTTTCCACAAACCTGTCTGACCGGCTCCGACCACACGGGTGAAAGGCGTATAACCTGATCCCGACCAGGGACCAGCCAGCTCCTGTGTCCTGTTGGCAATGTTGCCCACCGTTGCCGATCCTGTTGTGGAAGAATACACGGTACCATCAGGTGCCGTAAAAATGATCTGCCCTGAGCCAATTCCCTGGGCACTACTGGCGGCAGCAAGCGTCTCACCTGCAAGCATATATGCATAGTGGACACCTGTGGTGGTAAGGGGCCATCCGCCTTTGGTTGCGCTGGACGAGACGAGGCATGCGCGCCCGCCTCCTGCACCGGCCGGATACAAATCCTTTGATCCTTCGGCATGGCTTTTCTGTGTGGTGAATAAGCCAGAAAGGAGTAACAAAAAGGCAAATTTTGCTTTGTAAAATTTATCCATCTGTATTGAATAAGTGAATCAATATCTCCGCCGGCTGTCTCCGTACGGAAATAGTTTTCCTATCAGGAACATCAGGTCCCTGCAAGTATGTAGAATTGTGTTGCGATAATAACGGCATGTACAGGCACATAGGATACACGTCAGGTATGTCCTTTACATTTCTCTTTCCGTCTAAGGTTCTCTTTACATCACGGGTTTCCTGTTCACAGGATCGGGTTTTGTAAGTTTTCTCTTATCAACAACATAGTATCTTAATCGTATTCTCGGTATAGTATCTTTGGTAGCTACACAGAACTCCCTTAAAAAAGGATATTTCTGCGGGACAAAAGTAACTCATACCAACTACAGAGATGCATAGTAAATATTTGACATGTTTGTAGTACTATTACTACACGCTGTCGCCGGGCACTACAAAACAAATTATTCTAACTTTGACGGATATGCCAAAAACCGGCTAGTAACCATATACCTATTTATATCCATAGTGAATGAACTATATCCTGATTACCCATGAACCCACCATCAAGCGTTGTGGCCTGTCTCAGATTATTTCCATGCTACCCGCACCGGTAACCGTATTGATGATGGAAACAACAGCCGAAATGATATCTGCTATGCAACGACAATCATTTGACCTGCTCATATTAAGCAAACACCTGCCCGGGAACGATACCAGTCTGATGAGGATGGTAAGGGAAAAATATCCGGCTACAAAAATGCTGCTCTTCTCTTCCCGCGAGGAAAAACAGGTGATGGTGGATGGTCTGTTTGAAACAGCGGACGCGTATCTCAGTAAGCATTCCACAGAAGAAGATATTATGCTGGCCCTCTCCGCACTGGTACCAGGACGTCCGCGTATAGCACCATTGAGACCTGCATTTACCAATCCGCTGGAACAGCTTTCTGCCCGGGAAATTGAAGTCATGAATTTGCTCTCGCAGGGGCTGCCGCTACTTAAAATAGCAGCTCAGCTAAAATTACAGCTGACCACAGTCAGCACCTATAAGACACGGATCTTTAAGAAGCTGGAAATCAACTCCATCGTTGAACTACTGGAGAAGATGAACATCTATGGCGCACGTAAGTTCGCTTAGTAGTGAAAGCCCCTGTAGCAGGGGCTTTCCTATGATAAATTAAATTTCTATCATTTGAATAATAGTTTTAACTTCATAGTCTGTCCGTAACCCCGGTTTACATCATAACATATTATTTACGCCCCAAAAATCCCCGTTCAATGGAAAAGCCATTAAGAATAGTCATTTATCTTGTTCTTGCCTTTACTGTTATCAACGCAGTCATTACTTTCTTTGAGAAAAGCCAGTTAAAACAAATACAGAGAAACATAGAAGCCTCCCAAAGAAATATTGACACTGCACTGAACTACATTAATGCGTCGCGTGCAGGACTGGACTCTCTGCAAGGTGATGTAGATAAGTTTAAATACTACATCAAAAACATTCAGACGAATGTCTCTATTCTTAATACCAAAAAAGAAATAGAGGAAGCTAAGTCCAATGCCAGACTAAAAGATTCCATCGTTATTCTGAAAGAGAAAGTGCAAGGTTTCCAGCAGGAACTGAAAGCGACAGACAGTCTTCCACCAATAGTTGTCAAACCCCTGTAAACAGACATAAGACATATGAAACCATTATCTATCCACCACAAGCTGCTGCTTGCCATCTGCTGTTGCCTTGCCATGCAGCAAGCCTATAGCCAGGGTACGCTAAAAACATTTAAAGACAGCTCCGGCACTAATGTATACAGTATTTACAGGGGGGATACCCTGTTGATTCAATGTGATACTGCATTTGTTGTAAACAAGAACACCCTCAGCATCTATAAGAAGTTTTACGACAAAACACGCCAGAACAACTCCTCCTTCAAAGGTATCATGGACAGCTACGAGCATATGATACACGAGCAGGATACCATGCTCAGGGTAAAGGAATTCTACTATCAGCAACTGAAACAGCAGATGGATTCCGTTACTAATAACTCGCTTGCCTTTATGGACAAAACAAGCCTGAGTCTGCAGGGCATCTCTTCCTCACTCGATAAAGCCACTACAAGCCTCGTTGAAACACAGCGGTTACTCGAAGACTCCAGGAAAATGCTGGAAGAGGAACGTAAAAAGCGTAACTCCCGGGCAATCAAATTTGGTATAGGAGGCGCCGTGATCGGTGCATTGATCACCGCACTGATTACGGCGAATTAAGCGTTCAACCCCCACTATCCTATTCTGTATGGACCTGTGCTGGCGCTGCCGCCCTCCTTGGATGTGTCAGCAGGTACAGATGGAGTATCGATAACCTGTTCTAAGTCTTTTCATTTTTGCGCTTAATATAAGCCTGCCGGTGTAATTGCCGGCAGGCTTTTTATTGCCCCGAAAGGCCTAAAAAAGATTTTCTATAACTAATTAAACCAACCTGCCTATATTTGCGTAACTAGTTACATAATTATTTACATAATCTCCCAGTTATGAGCTTTTACGACACTATCGGCAAACTGGCACTTGGCAGCAGACTTCGCCAGCTGACCGACATGATCACAGAAGATGCCACACAGATCTACGGGTTATATGACATTGATATGAACCCCAAATGGTTCCCGGTGTTCTATGTCCTGTCCAAAGGAGAAGCGAAGACCATCACCGCTATGGCGAAAGAGATCGGCCACTCCCACCCTTCCGTGAGTAAGATCATCAGTGAAATGGTGGATAAGGGCCTGGTGAAAGAAAAGAAGGATAAAGCCGACGGCCGCCGCAACATGGTTAGCCTGTCAGCCAAAGGAAAGGAGATCACCGAAAAGATCGCTGCCCAATACGAAGATGTAAATAATGCTATTGAGGCAATCTCCGCCGATACGCGTCACGACCTCTGGAAGGCCATTGGCGAATGGGAATTCCTGCTGGAACAGAAAAGTCTGCTGCGCCGTGTACAGGAGCAAAAGAAGGACCGGGAAAGCCGGAAAGTGCAGATCGTCGTCTACACTCCCGCCTATCAGCAGGCATTCAAAGACCTGAACGTAGCATGGATCTCGACCTATTTCAAGATGGAAGAAGCCGATTATAAAGCGCTTGATAATCCGCAGGGATATATACTGGACAAAGGCGGTCATATCCTCGTTGCTTTATATGAAGATAAACCAGTAGGTGTGTGCGCCCTGATCAAAATGAACGATCCGGAGTACGACTATGAACTGGCTAAGATGGCAGTATCTCCCGCTGCTCAGGGCAAAAGCATTGGCTGGTTACTGGGCAGTGCCATCCTGGAAAAAGCCCGTTCACTGGGTGCAAAAAAGGTATACCTGGAAAGTAATACCATCCTCAAACCAGCCATCAGCCTGTATCACAAACTGGGATTTGAACGGGTGATCGGTCATACTTCACCATACGAACGCTGCAACATACAGATGGAGAGAGTGTTATAAGATATTATATCCCCGGAAACTATTATTTGTAGTTTCCGGGTTATCTTGTATTTTTCCCCCATGCAACGTAACAATATCCTGCTCTATGGAGCAAATGGCTATACCGGCGAACTCATAGCCCGCTATGCCGCCCAATATGGTCTGCAACCCATCCTCGCCGGCAGGAACAAAGCTGCTGTAGAAGCCCTGGCAAAAGAACTGCAACTACCTTTCCGCATTGTTGAACTGCATGATAGTAATGCCCTCAAAAACGCTCTTGAAGATATTGCCCTGGTCATCCAGGCCGCCGGCCCCTATCACATCACGGCACAGCCGATGATAGACGCCTGTATCGCTACCCATACCCACTATATTGATCTCAACGGAGATCTCGATGTATTTGAGCTGCTGCAGGGGTATGATCAGGCGGCAAAGAATAGTGGTATCATGGTATTGCCCGGCGCTGGTTTTGACGTCGTACCTACTGACTGTCTTGCTCTCTATCTGAAAGAACAGCTACCTGATGCCCACGAACTGACGATCTCCTTTGCTGTCATAGGCAGCGCATTATCCCGTGGTACCTCCATCAGTACCCTGCACAAACTCGGTACGCCTGGCGCAATCCGTAAAGCTGGTAAGATTGTCTATGAGCCGATGGGTAAAAAGGGCATGTCTGTGCGTTTCCCCGGTTACCGGAAACCTGTATTTGTCATGAGTATTCCCTGGGGAGATATCAGCACCGCCTGGTATTCCACCGGCATTCCCAATATCACGACCTACACTGCCATCAATAAGTTTGCCTGGTACTTCCTGAAAGGGCAGTCCGTCTTTAACTGGCTACTGAAAACATCCTTCATGCGCAGCATCATCATGGGTATACTCAAAATGCAGTCTGCCGGACCCGATCAAAATATCCGCGATAAAGCTACCAGTCATATCCGTGGAAAAGTGATCAATAAAAATGGTGCGTGTGTGGAAGCCTGTATGGAGACACCTGAAGCGTATTCGCTGACGGCGTTCACCATACTGGTCATTGCAAGGAAAATTATCAACGGGGAATATAAACCCGGGTATCAGACGCCTGCCAGTGCCTATGGCGCGGACCTGATCATGGAGATAGATGGTGTAAAACGAACGTTATTAAAATAGACATTAAAAAAGCCCGCTGGTAGCAGCGGGCTTTTTACTTTATTTCTTCTTCAGTGCCTTTATGGCGGCATCATCTGCCTCTACTACACTGATAGCATAGCCGCCGCCTGGTGCACAGGCCTGTGATAATGTTGATTTGCTGGTCACCACCATCTTCCTGATGGTATATGCTTTCGGATTCTTCGCATAATGCGCATCCTTTGCATCACTGTAGATAGTCGCAATGTATTTCTTGCCAGCGTCCAGATAATCAAAGCTGATCTTAGACACTCGTCCGTTCTCATCGCAGGTGCTGCCTACAAACCAGCTACTTTTACCTTTTGCCTTGCGTGCAATGGTGATATAATCACCCGGTTCCGCCTCCAGAACTTTAGTATCATCCCAGTCTACCGCTACATCTTTGATAAACTGAAAAGCATCCATGTACTTGCGGTAAGTCTCCGGGAAGTCGGCCGCCATCTGCAACGGGCTATACATCGTTACATACAGGGCCAGCTGACGGGCCAGTGTACTGTTCACCTTCGATTTATTATCAGGATTGTACTGGCTGATATCCATTTCGAAGATACCTGGTGTGTAATCCATCGGACCACCTATAAGACGCGTAAACGGCAGGATGGTCGTATGATCAGGATTGTTACCGCCGAATGATTCATATTCTGTTCCACGCGCAGATTCCTGTCCGATGAGATTTGGATAGGTACGGGAAAGACCGGTCATATGCACAGCCTCATGTGCGTCAACCATGATACGGTATTGTGCTGCTTTCGTGATGGCAAACAGGTAGTGGTTCACCAGCCACTGACCGTAGTGGTGCTCCCCTCTTGGAATGATATTGCCCACATAACCACTTTTCACCGAATTATATCCATTATTTACCATGAACTTATATGCTGTATCAATGAATCGTTCATAGTTACGTACGGAGGAAGAGGTCTCATGATGCATAATGATCTTAATACCTTTGGAAGCCGCGTACCGGTGCAGTTCCTGCACATCAAAGTCGGGGTAAGGGGTGATGAAGTCAAATACGAAATCCTTTGTTTTGCCGAACCAGTCTTCCCATCCCTGGTTCCATCCTTCTACCAGTACCGCATCAAATCCGTGTTCCGCTGCAAAGTCAATATATTCCTTGACATGGGCTGTATTCGCACCATGCTTACCGTTCGGTTTAGTTTTGGAATAATCCGTCACCCCCAGTTGTACATTCTCAATGTCTGTATAGGCCCAGGTGCTTTTTCCTGTGATCATTTCCCACCATACGCCTACATACTTTACTGGTTTGATCCAGGAGGCTGCGTCCGCAAATTTCGACGGCTCATTCAGGTTATATACCAGTTTGGACATCAGGATATCTCCAGCCTTGTCACTTGCAATGATGGTTCTCCAGGGCGATTTACAGGGTGCCTGCAGGTATCCTTTGTCACCAACAGCATCTGGTGTCAGCACTGATTTCAGGATGAAGTTCTTATCATCCAGTTCGAGTGACAACGCAGCATATTCTATCAGTGCAGCCTCATGGATATTGATATACAGACCGTCTTTACTCTTCATCATCAGCGGTGTTTGTAATCCGGTGGGTGAGAAAGTGGTCTGTGATGCATTGGGCGTAACAGCATCCTTCATTTTGCCTCTTACTTCTGACAGATCAGATGTCACGGTGCTATATTCCTGTGTATCGTAATCGCCGGGCAGCCAGAATGCTTTGTGATCTCCTGCCAGGGCAAATTCTGTTCTCTCCTCCTTAATCACGAAATAAGCCAGGTGTCGCTGCTGTGGAAATTCATAGCGGAAACCCAGACCATCATTGAACAGGCGGAAACGTATGATGAGCTGCCTGTCCGTCGATACCTGACGCAGGTCAACTTCCAGTTCATTATACTGATTACGGATCTCTTTTACTTCACCCCATACTGGCTTCCAGGTCTCATCGAAAGAACTCGTCTTATTGCCGGCTACCTCAAAGCTGTCGATGAAAGAGGCATCCCCTTTGAGCTCAAGCCCCAGGTGACTGGGCCTGATCACATCTTTCCCTTTGTAGGTCAGCTGATAAGTAGGCTTTCCGTTATCCTTTATGGAAAATGTAAGGTGGAAATTTTTGTCGGGAGATGTCAGTTCCTGTGCAGTTGCCATTTTCAACAGAAAAAGGCAACAGATAAAAATAGACGTTTTACGCATGCTGTGTGTTTTAATATAGACTTTGTATGTCCGGTCAATAACGTGAGAGGCTAATTTCGCGGCAAGATAAGAATTGTCCGCCAAGTCCACTTCACTATTCAATAATATCCTGTCAATCAGATAACTGGCGCCAACTCCTCCTTTCCGGTCCCTGGTCCCCTAATTCCCACTGCTGATCCCGGCGGGTATATTTCTGGCAAAAATGTTGTGAACACTTAGCGTATCATCAAAACCTCATCAGCAATGGCAACGATTTACGACAAATGGTGGCAGAAAGGAGTTATTTACCAGGTATACCCACGTTCTTTCCAGGATAGTAACGGTGACGGTGTGGGCGACCTGAATGGTATTACCGGCAGACTGGACTATCTGCAATGGCTGGGAATAGATGCTGTGTGGCTCTCTCCCATTTATCCGTCTCCTATGGCTGACTTTGGGTATGATATTGCAGATTACACGGGTATCCATCCCCTGTTTGGCAATGAACAGGACTTTGACAGGCTACTGGAAGAAGTACATAAAAGAGGCATGCAGTTATTACTGGACCTGGTACCGAACCATACCTCCGATCAGCATCCCTGGTTCCTGGAGTCCCGCTCTTCCATTGACAATCCGAAAAGGGACTGGTACATCTGGCACGATCCCCTCCCGGATGGCGGTGTGCCTAATAACTGGCTGAGCGTATTCGGTGGTGATGCATGGGAGTGGGATGCAACAACCCAGCAATACTACTACCATGCGTTCCTGAAAGAACAACCGGACCTGAACTGGCGTAACCCGGAAGTGCAGGAGGCCATGCTTGACGTGATGCGATACTGGCTTAAAAAGGGCGTGGATGGCTTCCGCGTGGATGTAATGTGGCACATGATAAAGGACAAGCAGCTAAGGAATAACCCTGTTAATCCTGACTATGAACCTCATATGGGGACTTATTCCCAACAACTGCCTGTATATTCCACAGATCAGCCGGAAGTGCATGAAGTAGTGCGTAAAATGCGGGCCGTGATGGAAGAATTTCCCGGAGATCGTGTGATGATCGGTGAGATCTATCTTCCCATTCAGCAGCTGATGGCGTACTACGGGGTAGACAACAAAGGCGCGCACCTGCCTTTCAATTTCCAGCTGTTATCACTGCCCTGGCAGGCATCTTCGCTGGCCATCGCTATTGACCAGTATGAAGGCGCCCTGCCTGATCAGGGGTGGCCAAACTGGGTACTGAGCAATCATGACCAGCATCGTATTGCCAGCCGGGTAGGACAACTACAGGCACGTGTAGCCGCTATGCTGTTACTTACCCTGCGTGGTACACCGACGATCTACTACGGCGATGAAATAGGGATGCGTAATGTAGCTATCCCGTTTAACGAAGTACAGGACCCGCAGGGACTCAATATGCCGGATAAGAACCTGAGCCGCGACCCATCCCGTACGCCTATGCAATGGGATGCCAGCACCAATGCCGGTTTTACAACAGGTACTCCCTGGCTACGTCTATCTAAGACCTGGCAGCGGGTAAATGTACAGGCACAGGAGGAAGACCCTTTTGCTATACTGACGCTTTACCGGCAACTGATAGCACTTCGCAGAAAAGAACCTTCACTGCATGCAGGCGATTATAAACCTGTATACGCTGACAACCAGGTATTGGCATTCATCAGGCAGGATGAAGGACATCCGGCATTCCTGATCGTGCTGAATCTCACGCACCTGCCCTGCTATTTCAGACCACCGCATTTCACTTTTTCGGGTATCGTGGAACTTGCCACCTTCCCGGAGAACAATGGCAGTGTGGTAGAAAATACCCTCAGTCTGGACGGAGATGAAGGTCTCGTAATACGCCTGGATAAATATGCCGGGTAATACTATTTGACGTACTATTTATCCCTGCTATGAAGAATATGATGGCTAAACACTAAAAGCACGCTTCTCCGTCGGAACATGCCAACACTGGCCTGATTTTTATGCCTGTTTTACTATCAAAACCTGATCGCATGCAAACGATACTCATCCTCACGGACTTTACCGATGTAGCACTACAGGCCGCCCGTTACGCTATTCAACTGGCAAAACAACTACACAGCACACGTATACTTATTCTAAACGCCTACCAGAGTTTAGAACCGGTAGCAAACGTACCTGTTACACCGGAATTACCTATTGTACAGGCCAATCCTGATCAGCTTTATAAAGACAGCACTTCGCAACTGGAGCTATTACGTAAGCGCCTGGAACCTGAAGCTGGTGGGCTTACTATCAGTACACTGGCAGAAGATGACATCCTGGAAGAAGCAGTGAAAAAGGTAGTTGTAAAAGAAAATGTGGACCTGGTTGTGGCAGGTATTGCAGATAAATCCAATCTTGAGAAATTCCTGATAGGCAGCCATAGCATCCGGATCATGGAAAATTGTAGCTACCCGCTGGTGATCATTCCGGAAGATGCCCGGATGGTACTTCCGCAACGGGTATTATTAGCGGTGGACTTCGACGTACTCAGAGAAGGGAAGGCATTGCCCGGACTGGTTGCATTTCTCAACAGTCTGCAGCCTGAATCGCTGTTCGCTGTTAACATCGCCGGTAAGGAAGAGGATGCAGCAACCGCCAGGCAGGACATTTCACACCTGCATCAGTTGCTAGACAAATACAATACCTCGTTCCATTATCTCGACAACAGCAATGTAACTGAAGGGATCACCGAATTCGCGGCGCACAACAATGTAGCACTGATCATTACCCTGCATGAAAAGAAAGGAATACTGGCGACGCTTTTTCAGAAGAGTGTCTCTAAACAGCTTGCCTGGAACAGTGATGTGCCTTTGCTGATATTGCCTGCATAAGCGTATGTGAACGTTCATCCTGCCTGCCTCCGGGATATACCTGCTGTCCTGAAAAGTATCTTCCGGATTAGCAGTATGTATGCCGGATGATGGTATCAGCTCACTGCTACCCTTGGGGATGAAGTGCGGCCTGCAGCATCATATCGCTTCCAGGCATAATAAGGCACAGCGACTATCAGCAGGGCCACCACAGGTGCAATCAGCTCTCCTGCAGGATCCCCTACTGCCACTCTTGAACAGAAGGCGCCAATAAAATTGATCACGAAACCTGCATAGGCCCATTCCTTGATCGTCTTGAATTTAGTCTGAATAATAGCGATAGCACCCAGTACTTTAGCGGTGCCGAAGATGGTCATAGCATATTCGGGATAACCAAGATGTTTCATAACAGCCACTCCTGTTGCTTCATGTGCAATTCCGGCAAGGCCGTCCGCCAGCATCATCAGAGAGAAAATACCAGTTGCTACCCAATAGAAAATGCTGATCTTGTTTGTTTTCATAATTGTAAGTTTTATGATGCAAACATATCAGCATTTTCTGATAGATATCATGTGTGGATCCGACAGTCTGAGGGGGTATTCAGGACATTCCTGTCATGCACTAATTCTTCGTGAATACTGCGATGATATTAATACCGTCGATCCATGGAGATAAAGCCTTTACAGCCAGCTTATAGATAGGACGGGGCACGATGGACATGAGTCCGCCGAGGACAGGACTCGTCTCTTTATAATAGCTACGCTGTGCCACATACCATGGTTTCGCATATTCTTTTGTATTGCTCAGCGGCTCAACAATGATGTCCAGCGGCGTGATATTATAGAACTTCGGCAGTTCAGTGAATGCCTTCCTGTTCCATAAACCTGCATGATGTGGCGGCAGGTTCAGTGTTTGCCACTTATCCTGTTTGAACATATAAGGGTTGTTGTTAGGTACCCCTATGATCAGTTTACCACCTTTTTTCAGCGCCTTGATCGCTGCGTCCAGGAAACTTTTCACCTGGTAGATATGTTCCAGTACCTGGAAGCAACATACTACATCATATGTATCCGGATGTGCAGCCGCATGATCTTCAATCATTTCGTTGTACATACGCAGCCCTTTCTTCTCCCCTTTTGCAATAGCATCCAGGTTCAGCTCCAGACCGATCGCATCAATGTTCGCCTTTTTCAGCTGTTCCAGGAAGAAGCCGTCTCCGGCGCCTATTTCCAGTACTTTCTCACCAGGTTTGATCTGGCTGATCGCATACTTGTGCTCCCATTTATTGGTAGGATAATAACCCTCGTTGTCTTTATTCAGGTCGGCGTAGAACTGACCATCTCCCAGTATGCCTTCCGGTGCATAGAACCGGTAGCCCGTCTCCGTACACTCATACAATTCCACGGCAGGTACCCCTTTGAAAAAACGACGGGTATCTACGTTCAGTTTATCCTCATAGATCTTTACAATTGATTCGGTCGGAAAGGTTGTGATTAATTCGACACGGTTACCGCCTGTAACAGGACTCTTCATACAAGTAATGCTTTTTTATAATACCGGAAAATTTTCCAAGGTAATGAAAACATTTAATATTTATCAATACATAATGTTCTTTCATTGCTCCACCTGTTACAAGAAATGCGCCATTAATTGCCTGATGCCCCTGATGATCTGCTTGTACGGCGCTTTAAGATCAATGCACTGATCAGCGCTACTACTGTCCCCAGCGGCAGTACTTCCGTATAGGTAGCCAGGATCACCCCAACCGGCGTTTGATATACGCTACGGAAAAACGCGATATCCTTCTCCGTACCGGCCAGCTGCGCAGCCGTCGCCCCGTCCTCTTTCGCCTGTCTAATCAGATGTGCGGCATACCTGTCAATGAAATCGGGTATGAACAGATAATATTCCACCAGCCAGACAGCCGTATAACAGGTCGATGCTACCAGTGCAATGAAAAATCCCACTTTAAATGCTTTCCCAAAAGTGATGACACCCTGACTGTATCTGTCCCGGTAGTTCCTGATACCCACAAAAATGAAGGAAAAAGCGACCAGCATGCCCGCATATCCCAGTAGCTCGTTCCCCTTAAAATCAGGATTATAATAACAGGCCAGGGTCGAAGCAACCATCATAGCGGTAACGATCAGACCAGCAATAACACCAAAGATCAGTACGTTCTTTTTCATAAGTTCAAGATTAAATGATGGGAGCAAATATGTAGTATCCCTGCCTTTCAAGGTTCATACTTTAGGGTGATTTTCCTGTAAAACTGATTTTTCACCCAAAAGGTTGATATCACTAGGGAATGATATTCAAACGCTTAGCTTTTTCGATAGCCTGCGTTCTTCTTTCGACATCCATTTTGGAAAATAGTCGCAGCGAGTGGGTCTTGATAGTATTGAGGGATAGGTATAGTTGGTCGGCGATCTCCTGATTACTGCATCCGCCTGCCATAAGCTGCAGCACTTCCAGCTCTCTTTTACTCAGGTTCAGGTCTTTCAGCGCTGCTTCATTCAAAGAAAAAACAGCCGGCTTTTCAATAAACACTTCTTTCTCGACAATCACGGTTTCAACCTTCGGCCGGGCCAGCTTCAGGGCCAGCCAGATTCCCAGCCCGGTGAACAGCAGGGCGATCGCTCCCACGTACACCTCAAAGGCATGATCAATGATCACCAGACGGACCTCCAGCCATTTCAGTAAAAATAACAGTACCGCCAGCAATGTGCCGTACAGTAAGTTTTCCCTGTTATTTTTTACGAATTGAAGTATCATCATATCTGGTTAAAGACTTTCTTCAAAATTAACCATTTCTCCGGGATCACTATACGTATTTACCCGCATTTATTTAGTATTTTCATCTTTATCAGCAGGTAATTACTAATCACATAAGACTGGATATGAGACAATTATACATCATGTTGCTAATACTGGCAAGCACCCTTTCCACTGCCGTTGCGCAGTCCGGACTGCAACGTTTTGACGACAGGACCCTGGAATATCTGGCGGCAAAAAGAACACCCTCCCAAACAAAAGGCTGGCTGCTTATTTCCAACACCAACGACTATGTGAACGTGGCCATTCCGGCCGGACTGCTGGTAGCGGGTATCATCGACCACAACCCGGACATGCGCCAGAATGCGCTATATGTCGCCAGCAGCACCGCCACGACCTTCCTGCTCAACACCCTGATCAAAAAACTTGTAAAACGGCCACGCCCGTTCATTTCCAATACACATCTTACCGCTGTCTATCAGCCTTCGTCCACCTCCTTCCCTTCCGGGCATACCTCTTCCGCTTTTAGCTCTGCCACCGCACTGGCCAGGGCCTACCCGAAATGGTATGTCATCGCACCCGCTTTCCTGTGGTCTGGCGCTGTTGGTTACTCCCGCATGTACCTGGGCGTGCATTACCCCACCGATGTCACCGCTGGCGCCCTGCTGGGGGCAGGTACGGCATTCGGAATGGGCTTCATCAGACCGTGACATTTTTATAGAGATACCAGTTAACAACATACATTCTGGGCTCGGTTGAGTATTAGTGAGGTAAGCTTTCACCTACGTTTCTCTTACGTTTTAAGACGTAGGAGAAACGTAGGTGAAAGCTTACCTGGAACTCACCTGAAGACATCCTAAAACATACTGAACACCTGCCCAATACTTACCCAGGTACGACTGTCCACCCAAAATGTCCCGTTTCCCCCTCCTCAATGTCCTTTTTACGACCCAGGCAACCAATAGGTTTCACATATTTTTGTAGCCGGCAGGTACCATACCGGCAACTATTGCCCGCTGGCAGCACCTGAAGCATACCTACAACCCGCAATTTTTGTGTATATGATAGAAGTATTTAAAACCAATGTGCAGACCAGGAGAGATGCCTCCCTTATCCTGGAACAGATACACAAAATACAACCTGGTTATGACGCCAATTTCGACCTGGATGACTGTGACAAAATATTACGTGTGGAGTGCGTTTATGGTCCTGTTGACGCACGGTGGATCATTCAGCTGCTGCTGGAAAGTGGATTTACCGCAGCCATACTGGAAGATGTGATATATACTGTCAGTAACGCCATTACTGAAACCTTGTCATCTCCTTTCCGCTATAAACAACCACCGGAGCCTGCGAACCCACTTGTATAATACAGGCAGGGACTACCACTCCGGCTGGTTCTTTTTAACTTTTTATCCAGAACTCGTCGGGATACTCATCTTTGAAAACTGTACCATGTTCCCCGGCGAGAACGGCACCTATTTCCGCCAGCTCCGCCGCCGGTAAGGTAGCCTCGAGCAGCGGGAACAGCTGTCGTTCTTCCAGTCTGATATGTGCTTCCATTGAGTCAGCAAACTGTTTATACAGCCTGACATCTTCATCCCCGTCCTCATTAATAAGCCCTATCAGTTCGCGCATGGCGGCATGTTCTGTCAATGCCTGTTTGCACAAGGCATCATCAGAAGTGTTATACAACAACTCCTCTTCTGCCCTGAAATGCGACGAGAGATGATTTTCCCAGAAATAAAGAATATACCGCCATATCCTGTCCGTCTCCACTCCATACTTCAACCCCTCCCGGATCTTCCAGGCGCATTGCAGTCCGGCGTGATGCTCTCTTGACAACGGCATCAGCCAGAGACTACGTTTGATCGGCTTGTTGTCTCCCATGGTTCATTGTTTATTGTTCAGCGGAAAGCCCTTCATGGACTGCATGATCCTGGCAATGTTACTGGCCCTCGCCTTCGCATTATCCGCCACCTCGCCCCGGAACAGGCTATCGACTGTACCAGTAAAGAGTGTCAGCCACTGACCGAAGTGACGCGGATCAATAGGCATCGGCATGTGCTTGGTCATCGGGTCCCCTTTGTACCTGCCGGTATACAGTAACATCGTACTCCAGAAGTTGCACATCGTTTGGAGATGCGGCTCCCATTCACCAGCAATAGCGTCTTCAAATACCGGCCCCAGTAAAGCGTCAGCCCTTACCTTGTCATAAAAGGTATGTACCAGCTGCCTGATATCTTCTTCTTTCTGAATGTCCGTTAATTGCGGTCCCTTCTCTACATCTGCCATAATAATAATTTACTTGTTCAATAACTCCAGCGGTGAGGTAACGCAGTAATAAATTGCCCATCCCACGAAAGCGATCAGCAGCACAAACACCCAGAAAGGAATGCTCTGTGGCGTCTCACTGCCTATGATCAGGAAGTTACGCTGATCCCCTTTTCCGTAGGCATTGATCATCACCGGGACCACCCCGTCCACTACAGCGTTCTCCGCAATCCCTTCTATTGAAATAGCCGGACCATTCCGCACTTCAAACGGAACCAGTCTTATACCTTCTTTTCCGGCGGGATCACGACTGACGATCTTCAATGTATGTTTACCATCCACCAGCCTGGTTGTATCCAGTTCAAAGTTAACGGGAGATTCCAGAATAGCAATCGGTTTCTGATCGTCATCTATGAATATGTATATAGTACTCTTATCTTTCATAGCTACTGTTGTTCAGGATAAATTGTTTGATGTGATCTGCCGACTTTTCTCCCGGACGTATCAACCATTTCACAGAATAGAATAATGTGAGCAACACGATCACGACCATGACCAGTACGATCACGTAATCCCATTGACTGTCGGGCGTCCTGCCATGTGTAAGTCCGCCGGGTACAACAGCCTGCTTCTTTTTACAGGCATCACATGCCATCGCTATGTTGTAGCCACCGGTGAGCAGCAATGCCGAAAATATGTGCTTCTTCATCATCGTCTTTTTTAAGGGTTACTTAGCAGGTGTTGTTGTTTTGATCTCTTCCAGGAACTTACGCACCTGCTCTACGGTGACTTTGGGTGCATTATTGCCCCAGCTGGTACGTTCATGGTTCATGATAGCAGTGACCTCTTCGGCGGTGAGGTTTGCATTCGTGCCAACAGCCGGCATAATACCAAAGCCTTCACTCACACGACCATCATAACCATTCATGATAATAGTAGCGAACTGCAGCGGTGTGGGATCGAGTACGATCTTGCTGTCTTTCAATGAAGGGAAGGCGCCTTTCAGTCCTTCACCGTTCTGCTGATGACAGCTTTGACAGTTATTGGCGTACAGTGTCGTGCCATCCGGCGCACCGGCTGCAGCACCATCCGCAGCAGCAGTGGCAGCGTTCTTTCCATACAGGAAAGACGGGGTCTCTGTACCATCAGGCAGTTTTATCTGTTTGAGCTCCTGTAAGTAAGCGACCAGTTCCAGGGCAGCCGGCGTCGCTACAATGACGGTACCGGACACTCTATAGTCATCAGGTATTTTCACTACAACATCCTTTTTGCCCGCTTCTTTTTTTTCTTCAAATAACCAGGGATATGCAGGCATAACAGATGCAGGTGCTACTATCCGCGGATTGAACAGATGTGTAAGATGCCAATCCAGGCTTGGCTGACGGTTACCGACATCCGTCAGGTCCGGACCGGTGCGTTCCGTCCCCATCAGTGTAGCTGTATTCCGCCAGAAATCAGTACGATGATTATCGGCATAGTCAGCCGCAATACCTGGTCTGCCACCCCATTTCTTATCCATCTCTACATTACGTACCTGTTGCGTATGACAGGCTACGCAGCCATTGCTGACAAATAATGCTTTCCCTTTTACAGCCGCAGGACTCAATGGTTGCGCCTCCGGCAGCGGGGCATTGTTACGCTGATTATTCATCGCCGGTATAATAGCAACAAACAGGGTGAGTATAACAAATAACAGGAACGCTGTCCTGTACAAACTTTTATGATTATCAAAAAACTCCATAACTACAGCGTTGTTTCTATTTCAGAATAGGATTGATTTAATGTTTCGATAGCAGGCCCTTTTGCCTCAGCCGTATCATCACCCAGGATCATCTTATACAGGTTGTATGCAAAGAAGAGGTGAGACAACCACATCAGGCTACCGCCTATTGCACGCCAGAGCCAGTAAGGCGCCATCATGATCACGCTGTCTATAAATGGTTTTCCCTGCATCCACATGATACCTCTGAGTGTACTGCCATACATAAGTGGGACGGTATAAAACATCAATCCGATCAGTGCAAGCCAGAAGTGCGCCCCCACCGTTATCTGTGGTGCTTCCTTACCTGACAACCGGGGCACTACCGCATAGATACCTGCCCATAGGAAAAAGCTGACAATGCCGTACATGGTCAGGTGTGAGTGAGCAACGGTGAAGTCAGTAAAATGCCATATCAGGTTAGTTGTACGGAAGGCTTCCGCAGTGCCCTGCAATGATCCGGTAAAATAAAAGATAATGCCTACCAGGAAGAAGGGTAACGTATAACTGGAGGACACTTTATACCACCCACCGCGGAAGGTCATGATAAAGTTGGTAGTACCCGCAGCCACAGGAATGATCATACCGACAGAACCAACAATGGCCACTGTTTGCAACCACCAGGGAATTGCACTGAATACAAAATGGTGTGTGCCGATCAGTGTATAAAAAAGGATCTGTGCCCAGAAAGCCAGGATGCCGAGACTATAGGAGTAGATAGATCTATTTAATTGCTGTGGCAGGAAATAATAAACAATGCCCAGCGTAAACATCATAAACCACATGCCTACACCCTGATGCATATAATACCCCTGTACGATCGTCTCGCCCAGACCGTCCTGCCAGAAGGGAACATAAGCCACTACGGAGATCACGAGTGCAAATATGATGGCGGCAACAATGTACCAGTTAGAGATGTAGATCTCTTTCGTTGTTCTTGCCGCGATAGTTTTGATAAAGTTGTTGAGTGTGATCACGAGACCGATACCAAACAGTAATTGTATTGGCCAGATATATTCACGGTATTCGCCGCCACCGTTGTTAATACCAGCCATCAGACTGATCGTACCGAGTACAACTGCTGCATTGATCAGGATCAGCGACCACCATGCGTGTTTCATACTGGCGAGCGGCACATTGCTGACACGTGGTACTACATAGTGACCCAGACCGAGCATCCCCAGGGAGGCCCATCCCCAGAAGACAGCATTGGTGTGTACAGGACGCAGCCGGCCGAAACTCAGCCAGCTCAAATGATCGACATCAGGATGCACGAATTTTATACCGACGTACTCGCCTGCTGTAGTACCAAATACCAGCCAGCATGCAGCACAGCCCAGGTACCACATGACGAGACGTGATAGCTCCGGATCAATGGAAGGGCGGGCCCTTGCGCGCTGCTTCTGTGCAACGATGGAGAGACCTTTATGGATGTTGATATTACCCACCAGTCCTTTTGCATCCTCTGCCTCTTTCTCACCCGCCAGTTCTTTATTGCTTAACTGATAAGCCAGCGCTTTTCTGCGTTGTTCCAGCGCCTGTTCAATGATCGGATCGTCGGGAGAAATAAGATATTCCGTAAAAGCCATGATCTCTTCCTCATTCCTTTCCCTGTTCCGGCGGCGGATCAGTGCGGAGACCTTTACGGCCATAAGAATAACACCTGCCACGATCGGCACCAGCAGCAGGATGAGTGTGATGATGATACCTGTTTCCTGTAGCAGGGAGGAAGGCCGCGCGTCGACCTGTTGCGCGGTAGCAGGCAGGGCGAACCACCCACCGGTTAATACTAGTAAGAGCAGGGACTTTATGGTACCGCCACCTTCCTGCTGTTTCTTTTTCTTCAGTGCAAGATAGGCATCAATACGCCTACTGCTTAATGCGCTGATATATTCAGAAATTGTGGTCGCATTGAAGCGTGCAGGCGGCTGATCTGTTTTCTCGCGCATGATACTGGTACGCACTTTCAGGGAAACAGCCACGACCAGCAGAATGGTCACCAGCAGCAGTAAAATAAACAATAGCCCGTCTGTTGAGTCAGCAGAAAAGAAAGCGCGTCCCCGGATATTGGCAAATAGCGGTATCGGTATTACCGTCAATAAGACAGGTAATACCCGCATGAATAGATTAACCATGATAAAAAATATAACTGAGTGTCTTCTAATGTGTCTGTTTGCTTTCCATAACAGGCGTTGTGTCAGAAAGTAGTGCTACGTAGATGATTTCCGGAAGTTTCTGCAGAAGAGCATACTGTTTCTGCAGACCAAAGGTAGGCATTCCCCTTTATTAAAATACTAAATTGTCTTTTATTTTTTATGGATTCTGGTGTA
The DNA here is from genome assembly GCF_010093065.1 of Chitinophaga agri. Classification (NCBI taxonomy): domain Bacteria; kingdom Pseudomonadati; phylum Bacteroidota; class Chitinophagia; order Chitinophagales; family Chitinophagaceae; genus Chitinophaga; species Chitinophaga agri. The sequence continues at coordinate 2,395,586 of NZ_CP048113.1, forward strand.
CATTTCAAGCCACTCAGCCATTTAGGAACAGTTTATAAAAGATATTTTTGTCTTTTATTTTGAAATCAGCGTATCTTTGTAAGTATAAACGTAAAAGATGTTTTCAAAAACATGTGAATATGCCATTCGTGCTATGATATTTATTGCGCAGAAATCGAAAGATGGCAGTAAGATAGGTATCAAGGAAATTGCAAAGGGGATTGATTCTCCGGAGTATTTCATTGCCAAGATCCTGCAGGAGCTTGGCAGGAAGGGCGTAGTGCAGTCACTCAAAGGGCCTACCGGAGGATTCTACCTGGATAACAGCGCCCGTAAAACATCACTCGCCACTATTGTGAAAGCCGTAGATGGTGACAGTATTTTCTCCGGCTGTGGTCTCGGATTAAAACAATGCTCCGATAAGTATCCCTGTCCGCTTCACCATGAGTTTACAAAGATCAGAAAGGATATAACCAACGTACTGAATAAGACCAGGGTCGGTGATCTCCAGGAAGAGCTTGACCAGCGACTCACTTTCCTTCGCAGAGATTGATTTGAACAAGTATAGGATAACCGTATTTAACTATGGAATAATAAAAGATAAAAAGGTATTAAATAAATAAGATACCGCTATATACTACACCTCGTTTTCACACACTTTTAAAAACATAAAGATGAATACAACACATACACCGGAAGTAACCGGCGGACTGACTGTGGGCGCCATTGCCGCAGGTGATTACCGCAAAGCCGCCATCTTCGGGAAATATAATATTGACTTTTGCTGTGGTGGTAACATTACGCTGGAAGAAGCTGCTACACAGGCTGGCATTACAACTGCCGACCTGATCGCGGAGCTGGATGCAGTTACACAAAGTAGTGCCTTACCTGCTGAGAAAGACTTCATAAATCAGGAAGTGGATACACTCATCCGGCATATTGTGCTGACACATGGAGAATAATATCTTATTTCCAAAAGCAATAGCGTTGGGCAATTAAGCATTCGGAGTTGGGAATTGCGACTTAACGCACCTTCCCTGCCATAACAGTTTTGTCTAATAAAGAATCTTTACATAAGCTTCTTCGAGGTACGTGAAATAAAAAGGCGCTACAATTATGCAGCGCCTCTTGTGTAAGATCTTTAGACCAATGATGAGGAAGACATGTAATTCAGGGAAAACATTTACAGACAAAAATCCCCAATTACTAATTCGGTTCCTGATTCTTAACTTCCCATTCCTAATTCCGGATTCTTCTCCATCGCCTTCTCTACTCTTTCTTCTACAGCGGTTTCTATTGTGTATTCAAACACCTTCTGCTGTTTGTATTCCACGAAACCTGTCTTCAGGTAAAAAGCATGCGCGCCATCCCTGATCACATTACTGCGTACCCGCAGTTTTTCAATGTTCCTTTCTGCAGACCACTTCTTAGCTTTCTCCACTAGTAATCTACCAATACCTTTTCCATGAGCATTACGGGATACAACCAGTCCGCCGATTTCACAAAACGGCCCTGATTCGAGACGAATGGTATAGAGTACATGAATCCATCCTAACACGGTCTCGCCGTTAACTGCGACATAGGCTACATCACAGATACTTTTGTCGATAGCCTGGATGTAAGTGATGGTGTCTTTAACTGATGTGGGGTAACCTAGTTCTGCTGATAAAGCTGATACCTGCGTAGCATCTTTTACAGATACGTGCCGGACATAAATCGCACCGTTCATTTACTGCTTATTTATCTTAAATAATTTTTCAATATAATTGAATGGAATAAAAGTAATCATTTTCATGCTTGGCATGGCATATTTCTTGGTGTTATTTATGGCAAAAATAGTGCTATGGAAACAACACATGAAATTAAAATTATCCCTGTAGATTACAATTCGGCGGAAATGCCTGATGCTGTTACAAAATATAAACCTATCCTGGTGAAGGACGGCGATGACTACTGCTGTTTCCTCGGCGAAAGACCCGAGTATGGCGTGTATGGCTGGGGTAACACTCCTGAGCTGGCCATCATGCACTGGAACCAGAAGTACCTGCAAAAAACCGTTGAGGGCGCATTATTTTCTACTAAGAAACCCTTACCGGAAGAGATACATAATACAGATATCGTGAAAGGCTACCTGTACCGTAGAGTGTCCAATTAATGCAACATGCCGTAGAAAAAAACGTATCTTGCATAAAGGTAATTTTTCATATGGCTACAATCACAATATTAAGGCAACTCTTCAACCGGGATCTGATTAAGCTCAAATCTGAAATTTCCTTATATCAACAGGAAACTGCTATCTGGAAAACCGACGCCAACATTGCCAACTCAGCAGGAAATCTCTGCCTGCATCTCGTAGGAAATCTGAATACTTATATCGGTGCGCAATTAGGCATGTCTGGATATATACGCGACCGGGAAGCGGAATTTTCCGTGAAAGATGTACCGCGCTCCGAACTGCTGCAAAAAATAGCGGACACAATTACAATTGTTGACCACACCCTGGCGGGACTTACAGCTACACAGCTGGAAGAGGAATACCCTATTGTGGTATTTGACGGAAAGACCACTACAGGATATATGCTGATGCACCTGGCGACGCACCTGGCATATCATCTCGGCCAGATCAATTATCACAGAAGACTGCTGGACACAGGTAAGTAAAAAGAGAATTATAAATTCATACGGAATAGTTAATAATTAGTATTTTGCTGTGAAGACAGGATTGTCATGCACTCATCTGCCTTTACAACAAAATATTATTTGTTAATCACGCTATGAATTATGTTCCCTTATGCTAATGAAATTTTCATCAGGTATTTTATTATTTACGCTCAGCTTCCTTTACTCTTCCGCGCAACAAACGCCCTCCCCCTCTTCATTAAGAGTCGATCTTTTACTACATGCGGATCGTGTGTATGACCAGGGATTACTCACTGATCTCTCTTTGGAACAGGCGAGGCTATCAGGTGGGAAACTACAGTTTTGTCAGGTCAATAGCCGCTTTCCTGTATTCTCGTGGGTCATTTCTGCGAAATATCAGTCCGCCTGTCAGGTACTGGTGGCCAGCCGGCCACAGCTACTAACAAATGACGTTGCTGATATATGGAACTCAGGGCGCATAGAAAGCGACAGGAACATTGGACTGACATATCGTGGTACACCATTACAACCTGCTACTGTCTATTACTGGAAAACGCGTTACTGGGATAATACCGGTAAAGCCAGTGCCTATTCAGACATACGATCATTTTGCACGGGCGCACAACTGGAAGATGCAGCACTTCCCTCATTTGTATTGAGAAAAACACATCAGGTACCGACGTTCGTCAAACAGGTTGATACCAGTACATTGTATGATTTTGGTAAAGACGGCTTCGGTCAGATAAAACTGTCTGTCAATGCTCCACATACAAATGACACACTAATCATCCACCTGGGTGAAGCACTTACACCCGACGGACATATTAACAGAACCCCTCCGGGCACAGTACGTTACCGGATGATCAAATTACCACTCCGTCAGGGCTTACATAGCTATCAGCCAGCAATACCATCAGACAAAAGAAATACAGAAAAGAATGCCATCCTGATGCCTGCGGATATCGGAGAGGTACTCCCTTTTCGATATGCGGAGATAACAACAGCAAAAGATCGCTATACGACAGACAGTGTATCGCGTTATCTTGTCACCAGTGATTTCGATGAAGAGGCCAGCACGTTTACGTGTTCAGACAGTAGTCTCAATACGCTCTGGGATCTGTGTAAATACACGGTTAAAGCAACTTCCTTCACCGGCTATTATGTGGATGGCGACCGGGAACGTATTCCCTATGAGGCAGATGCACTGATCAACCAGCTGTCTCATTATGCGACAGATGCGGAATTTGTGATGAATAAGAGAACACTGGATTACCTGATCTATCATCCTACCTGGCCCACAGAATGGTCTTTACAGAATGTGCTGATTGCATGGTATGACTACCTGTATTCCGGCGACCTCCAGCTGGTGAGGAAATTATATCCTGCACTCAAAGCAAAATTGCTGAGTGACCTGGCGAGAGAAGATGGATTGATCAGTACCCGTACCGGCAAACAGACACCTCAATTCCTCGCAGCTATTCACTACACACCATTCAATGCCAATCCACACCTGAAAGATATTGTGGACTGGCCGCCACCGGGTTTCGGAGGACCAGCGGTTGCAGGAGAAACAGATGGTTTTGTCTTCTCAGATTATAATGCGGTAGTGAATGCGTATTATTATGCAGCACTGGAAGCGATGGCTAAATTAGCCAAAGCACTGGGACATGTGACGGAGGCGAATTACTACAGTATTGAAGCCGCCAGAGTACATAAAGCGTTTCAGTATGCGTTCTTTGATGCACAGACGAACCTGGTGAGAGATGGAGAACTCATTCCGCACAGTTCACTGCACGCTAATTTCTTTGCGCTCGCATTTGGATTAGTGCCGAAAGAGAAAGTTGCCCCTGTCCTGGCTTTCATACATTCGCGTGGCATGGCATGCAGCGTATATGGCGCCCAGTTCCTGCTGGATGGACTGAGCAGCTGTGATGACGCCGTGTATGCACAACAGCTGTTAACATCTACAGAAAAAAGAAGCTGGCTGAATATGCTCCGTGAAGGTGCTACCATGACCATGGAAGCCTGGGGACAATCCTATAAACCCAATCAGGACTGGAATCATGCATGGGGTACAGCACCAGCAAACTATATAGTCAGACATCTTGCAGGTATACAGCCATTGACAGCAGGATATGCGACGGTGCTGATCAGACCACAGCCTGGCGCTGTTGCACAGGTCAGCATGAAACAGCGCACTATCCGGGGAGACATTGAGGTGAGGTTTGAAAATCAAACAGGGCATTTCATATTGCAGCTTACATTGCCGGGCAATACGAACGGACGTGTGTGTTTACCATTCAATTCAGCGGATGCGCAGGTGAAGATGGATGGAAAAATAATAAAAGCAGTATACAAGGAAGGATACTACCAGATAGATAATGTATCTGCGGGACAACATCTATTCGACGTGCATACAAACCCCCAATAACAGGAACTACCAGAAAAGGGACGAACGATAAAACGCGCGTGGTGTTTTTCCGGTAAACGCCCGGAAGTCTTTGATGAAATGGGACTGATCGAAATACCCGGCATTATACGCCACTTCCGTTAATGTGGTGTCATCTGCTTTTGTGATGACGGATCTTAATCTGACGATAGAGGAGAACTGTTTCGGAGAAGCACCAGTGATCTTCCTGAATCTTTTTTCAAAAGCATCCTGGCTGATGTGCAATCCGTCCAGTAACTCCTTTATTCTGAGATGGCCATCATGTGCAGTGATCCGCTGTATAGCTGTCTGTACCAGCATGTCAGGCTGTGACTGCCGCCATAATCTGAGCAGGAACTGTTGCATCAGATCAACCTGTGTGGCACGATCGGCGGCTTCCATTAACTGCTCACGGATATCTGCTAAAGCCTGGCGGCCAATGAAATGATCCAGCGATACAGAGGCACCGAACAGTTCATGCATAGGCATCCTGAAAAAGGCGGCGGCGCCGGCAGAACGGAATACTACCAGCAGATTAGCGGTGTTGCCAGCATAGTACAAAGAGCGGGCAGTCTTCCGGAGACCTCCCAATACAGCAGGAGCCAATACACCATCATCACTGGCGTTCACAGCTCCTTTCAGACGAAAGGCCATTACCAGCGAAGTGTCGGGTAATACGTCATTCCTTACCTCATATTCGCTCTCTATGATCAAGAAAGAGCGGATAAAGGGGCGTAGGGTAATGACTGGTATATATTCCCGGATCTGCATAGGATACTAATTAATGCTTTTTTCTTTACATCGGGTGATCAACGACCTATTCCGTCCCTCCCGCCACAATCATAACACTATGAACAGACAGGGCGAACAAACCAGTTAATCTATTGACTTCCAACTTACTAATCTATTGAGTATCACGGTAACAGTAAAATCTGTACTTCACATACTTTGACGCATTCATGACGGAACGACACTACGGAAAGAGACGAATCAATGAAGGGAATATTTTATCCGGACATAATTATTTACTTTACCCGGGGGAATCACTATTTTTGCGGCGCTTTATGAAGATATATACAACACTGCAAAGAGGACGATATCATCCGATCAATTGTGAGGATTATCTTTTCTACGACAACATTAACCCACATACGTTTGTTGCCGCAGTGATGGATGGCAGTACAATGGGTAGAGACAGCCATCTCATTTCAACACTGACCGGCAAATTGTTAAGAAAGATCGTAAAAGCGAAAAGCTATGCGGACTTGCGTTCGCTTGTCAATGTATCTGCGGAAGAACACCTGGCCGATATTGCCCGTCAGTTGTTCCAGGAACTGAATATCATCAGGAATCAGGTACAACTGGAACGGTATGAACTGATGACCACCCTTATTCTGCTGGTATATGACCAGAAGATAGACAAGGCAGTACTCCTAATTGTCGGCGATGGCGCTATCTGTATTAACGGCAATATCAGCATCTTCGATCAGGACAATAAGCCGGATTATATCGGTTATCACCTGGCCGAACATTTCGACAGCTGGTATCAGCGTCAGTATCGTCTCACATTCCAGCATATCAGGGATATTAGTATCTCCACTGATGGTGTAGCATCCTTTACCCCGATTAAACCGGTTGTGGCGGAGTTAGATCCCATCCGGTTCCTGCTCGTAGATCAGGAAAAGTCAGAGACGGATGAAATGCTGAATATGAAATGTAAAGCGCTGGAACACCAATTCAATATGCGGGCCACTGATGATGTAGCGATCGTCCGGTTTATCCGCTAAGAGCGGCGGCAGGAAGCTTTTACGTACATTAATACCCCAATACCTATATCATGGAAGCAATTATTTTCTGTGGGATACAGGCTACCGGAAAAACCGGGTTCTACGTTGCCCACTTTCTTCAAACGCATGTCAGAATATCGCTTGATCTACTGAAAAGCAGGTACCGGGAAGACCTGTTCCTGGAAGCATGTGTCAAAGGTTCTCAACCGTTTGTAGTTGACAATACCAACCCATCCAAAGCCGAAAGGGAAAAGTATATTTCGCTTGCTAAACAGCATAAATTCAGGGTAAAAGGCTATTATTTCCGATCTAGTCTCACCGACGCACTGGAGCGGAACAATCAGCGCGCGGGTAAAGCCCTCATACCAAAGATCGGGGTGCTGAACACATACAAAAAACTGGAAATACCCGTGATGGAAGAAGGATTCGATGAGTTACACTACGTCGAATTAGAAGAAAATGGTTTCACAATAAAAACATGGGATCATGAAATTTGATGAACTGGACAGTAAGATGCGTATCTACGAGACCGCGCATGACAGCTGTGTGCTGCCGGGCATGTACATGGTAGCCCGTATTGATGGCAGAGGTTTTACCAAACTGACGAAAGAGGTGCATCCTTTTGACGCGCCTTTTGATATACGCTTCCGCGACTATATGGTTGAAACGGTAAAACACCTCATGAACAGCGGATTCAACGTCGTATATGGCTATACACAAAGTGATGAGATCTCGCTTTTATTTCACCTGCAGGAAGGCGCCTTCGGACGTAAACACCGGAAGTATACTTCTATTCTTGCAGGAGAGGCCAGTGCCAAGTTCTCACTGCAACTGGGTAGTATGGCAGCCTTTGACTGCCGCCTCTGCGAACTGCCTAATCAGCAGCTGGTCGTGGATTATTTCAGGTGGCGGAATGAAGATGCACACAGAAATTCGTTGAATGCACATTGTTACTGGCAATTGCGTAAGGATAATCATACACGCCAGACTGCCACACAGACTATCGAAAAAATGAGTACAGCAGATAAGAATGAACTGCTGTTCCGCTACCATATCAACTTCAATGACCTGCCCTCCTGGCAGAAAAGAGGTATTGGTATATATTGGGCGGACGTGGAAAAGGAAGGTGTTAATCCGAAGACAGGGGAACAGGTAGTTGTGAAAAGAAGGGGCCTGTATGTGAATGAGGAACTACCGATACGCGATGAATATAATGCCTTCGTACAGCAACTGATCCATAGAAGCGAACAGTAATGTAACAGCGCATGCTCCGCCATGAAGACATGCGCTGTTATCCTTTCGCTACTACTTACCTGTAGCTTCACTTCTCTTTTCCCACTGACTTTTTCTGTATGCGGTCATCTCATCTTTAGTGATATAGGCATCACCATTCGCATCGATCGCACTGAATTTCTCTTTCAGATTAAAGCGGCCACTCTCCTGTTTATCGGCTTCTGCTTTACTGATCTTACCATCTTTATCTGTGTCCAGCTTTTGAAAAGGACCTTCATGTTTCACGCCGGGACGCGGCCCATGACCATTTTTCTTACCGAACGCCATCAGCTCTTCTTTAGTGAGATAGCTATCGTTATTGGTATCGATGGCGGTGAATTTCTCTTTCAGGTTAAAGCGGCCCTTGTCCATTTTATCCGCTTCTGCCTTACTGATCTTACCGTCTCCGTCGGTATCTGATTTTTTGAAGAAGTCACCACGTTGACCACCGGGATGATGACCACGTCCATTCTTCCTGCCATACGCCATCAGTTCTTCTTTAGTGAGATAAGCATCTTTGTCAGCATCTATGAGCGCAAACTTATCTTTCAACTGAAAGCGGCCGGTATCCTGTTTAGCAGCTTCTGTTTTGCTGATCTTACCGTCTTTATCTGTATCCAGTTGCTGGAACCAGGCGGTATGCTGACGATGCTGGCTGTGACCATTCTTTTTCCGGTAAGCTTTCAGTTCTTCTTTATCTATGAAAGAATCGCTGTTGGTATCGATCTCACCGAATTTTTCTTTTAACTTCCCTTTCTCCATTTTGTCAGCTTCTGCTTTACTGATCTTACCATCTCCGTCTGTATCTAATTTCTGAAACAGGCCTTCATGCTTTGGTTTGTGTTGTCTGTCAGCCGGCCGTTCCTGCGCATAGGTTTTTACGGTTGTAAAGGCAGTTACCAGTATTGCAGCGGCAAAAAATCTTCTAATCATGACTGTGGGTTTTGGATTTAAAATTTTGTTAAATACTCACATGTAGCGTACATGCTCATTCTCCATATCAGCTATACCTTGTTCGCTATAGTGTTATTCTTTTGAGCCGTTATTACTTCCTAAGTTTAATCTGGAAGAGCAGGCACATCTGATCATGACTGACACATATTGAGACAAGCCAGACCACGTAAATCCAATACAGTAAATAGTCTCAGCAGATCAAGAGAACACTTTTCACCATAAAATGCTTAACAGTATTTAACAGTGGTTAGAAGTAGTTAACAGAAAAAAACGGAGAATTCCTATTTCCGCATTCCTAATTTTACTCATATTGCCGTGTAACTTTCTCTTCTGCAAGGTCCAGCAGGGAGAAATGCTTGCGGATGAGTTCTTCATTAAATTCTTCCTTGTGATTCAGTTTCTTTAGCATCTCCCTTTGCCCGCCGATCAGTTCATTGAATACCGTTCTGTAACGCATGATAGCATTGCGCCTGTTACCATCAGTTGCATGCGTTGCTGCGTAACTCTCCAGAAAGGTATAATCATTTTCCAGGGTAGCACGTAGTTGCCGCAGGAGCTCATTTTCCTCCACATCTATTTTATATTCATTATCGAGCAGTTGTAATGCCGTATAGGAGAGTTTCTTGCGGATCAGTACTTCCTGTTCAACATCGGACATCTTATAGTCGGTTTCTTTCAGTTGCAACTTCCTGATCACCCAGGGAAGCGTTAACCCCTGCAACACCAATGTTACCAGTATTACAACGAAGGTGATGAACAGTATCATGTTACGCTGGGGAAATGGCTGTCCGCCTGCCATTATCGGTATAGACAGGGCTGCGGCCAATGACACCACGCCACGCATGCCCGTCCAGCCGAAGGCGAATGGCATTTTCCATCCGGGGCTGCTGTCGGCAGTCTTAATAAATCTGCTGATGAAAATCGTGAAAACAGATGCGCCCAGTGCACAGAGCACACGCGTAATGATCACTACAACCGAAATGACCACACCGTACCAGATGGCCTGCATCAGTGAACTTTCTTCCAGCTGATTGACAATGACGGGGAGCTCCAGTCCGATCAGCATAAATACGATCCCGTTGAGTACAAAGCCAACGGTTGCCCACACATTAATACCCTGTAAACGGCTCAGGTGACTGAGAATGGACTGTTGCCTGCTGGACATGAAAAGTCCGCCACTCACCACGGCCAGCACACCCGAGAAATGTAATTCTTCCGCAACAATATACATGACATAAGGCGCCACAAACGTCAGTACAGTATCAATACTGGCCGTTGTAGGCATCCAGCGGTGAATAGCATAGAATACCAGTGCGACAGCCAGTCCCGTGGCGATCCCCATGATGATGACCACAAAAAAACTGACGGCGGCCTCCTGAAAAGTAAAGGAGCCAGTCAGTACTGCGACGAGCGCAAACCGGTACACGATCAGGCTGGATGCGTCATTCATCAGACTTTCCCCTTCTATGATGGTGACCAGTCTTTTGGGCACATCGAGCGTTTTCATCACTGTCGTAGCTGATACTGCATCCGGTGGAGAGATAATCCCCCCCAGCAGGAATCCTAACGCAAGGGTAAAACCGGGGATCAGGCTGTGAGACACAACAGCGATCACGGTGGATGTCAGCAGAATAATGATGAAAGCAAAAGAGCCGATCACCCGCCGCCATTTCCAGAAGTCTTTCCAGGAAGTATTCCAGGCCGCATCATATAACAGGGGTGGCAGGAATAACAGGAAGATCATCTCGGGATCTATAGAGGTGTCCGGCAGGCCGGGAATCAGACTCAATGCCAGTCCACCCAGTACCAGCACGATAGGATAAGAGATCTTTAAACGCTGGGCAAGCATTACCAGCAGGAGGATGACCAGTAATAAGCCGATGTACAAAACGAATGTAGAATGCATGAGACTAAATTACGAATTAGGAACCAGGAACAAAGAACAGGAATTGGTTAGCCTTTCGTATTTTGTATTTTGAAGATGGACAGCTCGCCGGTTATTCAACCTTTACAGACAGGTATTAGCCTTTTGCTACCGGCGTTCAGACAACCGGCAGTTGCAGCAGCATAATTCCTCATTCTTAATTCCTAATTCCTGATTACATTTGACTAACAGACGATTATATGGAACATCAAGATATTACTATAAGAACCTCTCTCCGTACCGGCGACCTGGGTTATGTCGCCTACATGCACGGAAGGATCTATAACCAGGAGCTGGGTTATGGCTTTAATTTCGAGCGCTATGTGCTGGAAGGATTACTGGAGTTTTCACGCCAGTATGATCCACAGAACGACCGGGTATGGATCTGTGAGTATAAGGACCGGATTGTTGGCTTTTTAATGGCCCTTAGCCGGAGTAAAACTGTGCAGCTAAGGTATTTTATCATAGAGCCCGATTTTCGTGGATATGGGCTCGGAAAACAGCTGATGGACAGGTTCATGGCATTCATGGACGAACAACAGTTTGACCACGCCTATCTCTGGACAACCCATCAGCAGGATACGGCGGTATCACTCTACCTGCGCCACGGCTTTGTACTGACCGAAGAGAAGGACAGTAACGCGTTCGATACGCCGCTAACGGAGAAAAGGTATGACCTGTTCAGGACCCCTAATCCGTTGCTGCAACCCTTTGACACGCCTTACGGACTTCCTCCCTTTGATAGTATTGTACCTGCCCGTTACCTGCCAGCGTTTGAAGCTGCCATGGAGGAACACCGTAAGAACATCGCACAGATCACCAGTCTGCAAACACCTCCCTCCTTTGCAGATACCATGGAAGCGTTTGAAAAGAGTGGTAAACTACTCCGCACGGTCAGTGCTGTATTTGGCAACCTGACATCTGCCAATACCTCTCCCGAACTGGAGAACATCTCCCGTCAGCTGGCCCCGATGCTGGCTAAACACGGAGACGACATCTATCTCGATGCAACCCTTTTCAGCAGGATCAGGGCATTATATGAAAGACAGGATGCACTGGAACTAACCGGTGAACAGGCCAGACTGCTCGAAAAAACATACAAGGACTTTGTACGCAGTGGCGCTAACCTGTCGGCAGACGAACAATCCAGGCTCCGCGAGATCAACAAACAACTGTCACTGCTGACCGTACGTTTTGGGCAGCACCTGCTTGCTGAGACCAATCATTATGAAATGATGATCACTGATGAGAAGGACCTGGCAGGATTACCCGCGTCACTCATTGAAGCAGCCGCCCTCTCCGCTAAAAGCGCGGGAAAGGAACATGGCTGGCGCTTTACCCTGCACAACGCCAGTGTAATGCCATTCCTCCAGTATGCTGATCAGCGGCACCTGCGCCAGGAAATATATGAGGCATACATCAACCGCTGTAACCACAATGATGACAGGGATAACAAAGCGATCGTTACCCAGCTGGCCGCGTTAAGAGCAGAGAAAGCACAATTACTGGGATACGCCTCTCACGCAGACTATATCCTGGAAGAGAATATGGCCAAAACACCGGCCAAAGCAAATGAGCTGTTACAGCAACTATGGACAACCGCCTTACCCGTGGCCAAACAGGAAGCCGCAGAAATGCAGGCCGTTATGGACAGGGAAGGCAAAGGTGAGCAACTGGAAGCCTGGGACTGGGCATACTACGCAGATAAAGTCCGTAAAGAAAAATACAGCTATGACGCGGAAGCATTACGCCCTTATTTCAAACTGGAAAATGTACGTGATGGCTTATTCTTCACCGCACAGCAACTGTATGGCCTGCGCTTTAACCTGCTGAAGGATGTACCAGTCTATCACGAAGAAGTATCTGCTTATGAAGTACAGGGGAAAGATGGTAAACTGGTAGGATTGCTTTACCTGGACTTCCATCCGCGCAGCTCCAAACGTGGCGGCGCCTGGATGACATCTTACAGGAAACAGTCCATCGGGAAAGATGGCCGTGTTGCGCCGATCATCTCCATCGTGTGTAACTTCTCCAGACCAACGCCTACGCAGCCGGCACTACTGACTCCGGATGAAGCGGAAACTTTCTTCCACGAAGCCGGACATGCCCTGCATGGTTTATTGTCAGATGTGACCTACGAGACACTGTCAGGTACTTCCGTGCCGCGCGATTTCGTAGAACTGCCTTCACAGGTCATGGAACACTGGGCGTTTGAACCAGAAGTGCTGGCACAATACGCTAAACATTATGAAACGGGAGAACTGATACCAGATGCGTTGGTAGAAAAAATGAAAGCAGCCTCCAAATTCAACCAGGGGTTTGCCACAGTAGAATATCTCGCTGCCTCCCTGCTGGATATGGCTTACCATACGTTACCGGCAGGCAATAACATCATGCCACTGGTGTTCGAAAAAGAACAGATGGACAAGATCGGGCTGATCCCACAGATCGCACCAAGATACCGCAGTACCTACTTCCAGCATATTTTCGCAGGCGGCTATTCTGCCGGATATTACAGCTACATATGGTCTGAAGTACTGGACAGCGATGCATTTGCCGCATTTAAGGAAGCAGGTAACATCTTCGATACCGCTACCGCTGATTCATTCAGAAAGCATATATTGGAAAAAGGGGGTACGGAAGAACCGATGCAATTGTACACCGCTTTCCGTAAAAGAGAGCCGGATGTAAAATATCTCCTGCAACACAGGGGATTAGAATAATACCTCATGGTGGCCGGTAAGACCTGCGGGAATTGCCGGCTACCTTATTATAATAACGGTACCTGTTTGTTTCATCTGCTGTTGTTTACCAGCTGTATAGGTCACCATCCACAGATAGGCGCCTGCCGGTAACGGAACGTCTTTATAATCTCCCCTCCATCCGCTTGTCACGTCAGTAGTAGTATATAGCAACAGGCCCCAGCGGTTGTATACCGATAGTCTGAAATCACTGATCCGGTCAAAGACTTTTATTCTGAATACATCATTGATACCATCACCATCCGGACTAAATGCGTTGGGTGCATATATCGCACAGGGATGCGTGGCTACCGGAACATCTATGTTACCGCTGATCGTGCACTCCTGCGCGTCCGTGATATGATAAGTGTACATACCACTGCTCAGATTACGCGCGATACTATCGGTCATTGCCACTATTCCCGGAAGGGAATACGTATAAGGGGGTACACCTCCTTCGGGAGTAAAGATGATCTTTGCATCATTAGCCCCGGCACAGCTCATGCCTGTTACGATATTATTATCCGAAGAGAAAGGCGGTGGTTCTGGTATCAGGAGGTTGTGTAATGTATCAATACAGCCCCTTGCATCCCGGATCACAATACTGTATGTACCGGCATAGAGCTGATCAAACTCTGGCGACAACTTCACATCGGGCATACTGTTCAACATGTATTGATATGGCCCGGTGCCACCTTCTGTATGCAGCAGGATCTTATTCTGTGACTCCCCTGCACAGCCTTTCGGGATGATCGTCGCATTACCGTTAAACTCAGTTTCATGCACCACGATCGTATCACGCACGTCTACTCCATTCCTGGCGTGGGTCACCAGTACATAAGTGCCGGCAGGTACATTATCCAGTATGCTGCCGGTAACGCCCAGCGGCTCCCAGGTGAATGTAAATGGTGCGTAGGTACCTGTAGCACTGGCCACTATACGTCCGTTACTCATCCCCTTGCAGGGTGGTTCCTCTTTATAGGTCACCACCGGTAGTTCACGCAGCGTATCCGCGAGATGATCAATTGCCAGCGCAATACCATAATCATTGTTACATGCGATGCGGACATCGCCGCCTACTACGATATAGGGATAATCGGCGTGTGGTGTAAACTCCGCTGTGAACCTTTTCCATTCAGTATTATAGAAAGGCCCTGACTGCCATAACAGTTCAAGTGTATCTGTCAGCGTTACACCCCCATAAATAGCCAGTGCCCCGTAACAGGTGGCCGAGTCATACCCACGGGCAAAGACCAGGTCCATTGAAAGCCGGTACGTCCTTCCCTGCTGCATATCTTTATTCAGTTTCTGAGCAATGGCTTCCAGCCAGTATGCACTTCCCCGGAAAGCGGCGTAGGTCGCACCATCAGACGCCGGTTGGGTAACACCGGTAATACCAGGTTGTACATCAGGTGTAGAAGATACCACAAGCCACTGGCCTGGTGCACGGTATTGCGCAGGAACGCCTTCCAGGGATGGATTACGGATACCGATGTCCTGCGCCTGTAGTGCTGCCAACGGCAGAAATATACTCAGTAGTAACAGGCAGGCACGTGCTACAGACCGGAATTTTCCGGCAGACAGGTATGGAGGATATTGTCTATTAATAGCTATTGCAGTCAGAATAAAGGGTTTAGGCAAAAACCTATCTCATCGCATGATTCACACAGGATGCAAAACTACTATTAATTGATAATTTTTCATAATAACTTATCAGGCAGCAGGACTAACATAATAGTTACTGCTGCGCCAGGCTGTTACAGTTGTTTATGCAGACCATCTTTCACATGACCGAACCACTCATCTTTCAGGATGCTTAATATGATGCTGCTTCTCCTGGAGCCATCTGCATTGGCGGCACAATTGCGTAAGATACCTTCCACGGTGCAACCAATACGCTTCATCGCCGCAATACTCCTTTCATTCGTATGCGCAGCACGGAACTCTACTCTTTCCATATCGATCCTTTCAAAAGCATACTGCAACAGTAAAAACTTACAATGCTTATTCAGACCTGTACCCTGGAAGTCTTTCCCATACCAGGTGTACCCTAACTGCAACATACTGTTCTTCAGCTGAATATCATAAAAGCGGGTACTACCCGCGTAACGCTGTAACTGCTTGTCAAATACAATAAAGGGGTACTCTTTCCCTTCCTTCCGGGCTTCTGTGGCCGCACGGATATACTCCCGCATACCGCCGGGACCTGTTGGTGGCACAGTAGAGAACTTCCAGATCTCCGGTTCCGTGTTGACAAACGGTATAAGGTGGTCATCATCAGCGAGTACGAGTGGACGCAGGATCACTCTTTCATCCTCAAGAACGACATGATCGGAGACATTGAATTGTGCCATTTTAATTGCTTTTCAGATACGTGAACACAAATATACTGGATCAGGGATAAATGAAAAGGCCGCCCTGTTGATCAAGGCGGCCTTTTCGTTTATCATCATCAGTGATACTGACTATGCTTTTGCTTGTCTGCTTTGTCTCCACAGCACAAAGATGCTGGCTGCAATTGTTAACCACAGCAGGATATTCGCGATATACACGAGCGTCTGACCCGTGTAGTAGGAAGCAGGTTCAAATCGGAACTCGATACTATGCTCTCCTGCCGGAACGGCAATACCACGCAGGATGTAGTTCACATTTGCGTAAGTTGTTGCCTTACCGTCAATGTAAGCCTTCCATCCTTCCGGATAGTAGACCTCACTCAATACCGCAAACTGATTGCTCTTAGCGCTGGTCGCGTATTTAATAGCATCGTTCTCGTAGCTTACCAGTTTAATGGTAGCCAAGGAATCAAATACCGGCTGCTCGCTACCTGCCACCTTGAAGGCATTGTCCATGATCATGGTATCCTTCGGGTTCAGATGATCCAGGGCTTTGATCGCTTCAATAGGGCCATTTACATAGCTGATATGTTTGATGAACCAGGCAGCGCCCAGGGCATCCGGATTACGCTGTACAACCGGTGCTGGCTGTTGCTGGTCCTGGGAACGGGTGATCACGTAACGGGTATCCAGCATATTGAGCAGTCCCATATTCAGGCCTACGCCTGGTTTAGCAAACTGGTTCTCAATGATATCCTGGTACATACGCAGTTTCGCGGCATGGTAACCACCTACAGAACGGTGGTAGTAGGAAGTGATCGCATCATTGAAAGGATCACCTGTAGACAGGTTTAATACCCTGTAGTGAGGGTCTTTATCCTGCAGGATCTCCTGGTCAGCTGCCGTTGGCGCAAAGTTACCCGCCTGGTAGCTGGAAGCGTCCTGGTAGTTTTGTTTATTCAGGTATTTGTTAGCCACTACCAGCAGGTCGCCTGTGTTCAGTACGATGAACACACCCACAATGATGGCCGGCTTGATCTTATCTTTCATGTACAGGTAGAACAGACCGATGATCACCGCCCAGATCCATAACAGATGGAAGATACCGGAACCAAACATGGCCTTTCTGTCCGCGATCATACCATCCAGGATCTGGCGAGCCAGATCAGCACCTGCCTGTTGCGTGAAGCTATCCATGATCTGTGTATCATAGGCGCCTTTATAATCATTGAAAAGGTACATCAGTACAGCCAGTACAATGACACCGCCGCTTGCGTAGATGATCTTCTTAAAATGCTGTTGCAGTAATGTTCTCGCATTCTCCGCATACAGTACCTTGTCAACTGCCAGTACAGCCAGCAGTGGCAACAGCAGCTGCGGGATGATCAGTGCCAGTGAGTGTGCTCTGAATTTATTGAACAGCGGCAGGTGATCAAATAACACCTTGTTGAATCCAATGAAATAGCTACCCCATGAAATGAAGAGCATGAAGACGATAGCACCGAGGATCCACCAGCGGGTTACATTACTGACAGAAACACCGGCTTCACCGATGCCTAAAACTAAAAATCCTATTACTGCCAGGAGACAGATCATTGCACCGCTGTATGGAGGGCCTGCCGTGAATGGCGATACGCCACCCCAGTATCTTGGCAGGCTGGTTGCCAGCTGACTGGCCTGCGCTTCCGGAATGTTCTGACTGGTCAGTTTTTCAACAACTTTGGAATCAGCGTCCAGGTGTTCACCGGATCCGCCACCGAATGCACCAGGCATAGCGAGTACAAAGGTCTCTCCTACGCCAAAGCTGTATTGAAAAGCATAGTTTTCATCCAGGCCTTTCGTTTTAGTCTGCGTTAGTTTACCATCCTCAGAAAGATCTACTGTTTTACCACCACGCATGGTGTATTTGGAATACTCGTAGGTGGTCAGCAGGCTCTGGGAAGTATTACCCACACCGATCAGACCTGCCAGTATAGCGAGTGATAAAGAGATGACCAGGTGTTTGAAATCGCGCTGCATCACCCAGTTGATGATATATCCTACGGTCATGATGCCCAGGGTGATCAGCAGGTAGTAAGTCACCTGCGGGTGTCCTGCTCCAATTTCCAGCGTAGCAAAGAGTGCAGCCACCGCCAGACCAAGTATATACTTTTTCCGGAAGATCAATACCATACCTGCCAGTAAACCAGGCATGTAGGCAATCGCCAGCATCTTGGTTTCGTGACCTACGGATATAATGATCGGATCATATGTTGCGTAGGCGAAAGCAAGGCTACCCAGTACTGCTGCCAGTACATTCACACGATAGGCCATTCCGAGGATGTAAAAGCATAAACAGGCCACGAAGAAATAACTCGCGGGTTTAGGCAGATACAGCTGTATCATACGGCCAAAGTCAGGCAGGAGTGTTTTTGTATCCATGGTCACCTGGTAGTTAGGCATACCACTGAACAAATGCGTGTTCCATAAAGGGAAATGCCCGTGGACCGCCTTATAGTTAAAGGCATCCTGCGCCATACCTTTCCAGTGCACAATATCGGTCTGCTGCAGCACCTGCCCTTCCAGGGCGGGACTACAATAGACCAATGCAACGATCAGAAAGACGGAAATCGCAATTACATGAGGGATGATCTTCTTCCAGGAAAAACTGTTCATAGATCTTTGTTGTTTACAATACGGTTTTACGGACAGACATAAATTCTTCTGAATCAGCGAACTCGTATACGCCTATGCCGTTGTTTGAGATGATATTGATTCTTATACTATTATTTAAAATAATAATGGGAGGCAATTTATGCTTAAATGTTAATCTTTCAAAGTGTTATAGCGGGGTCTGGGGTATTTATCTGTCAGTCAGCGCCTCCATAAAAGCGATCAGTGCCTTTTTTTCTGCTGCTGTCAGCTGTAGGGGCACGGCGGATAAGGTCTGGTTGGGCACAGACAGTCCGATACCATTTCCACCGCCTTTATCATAAAAATCTATTACCTGTTCCAGCGTCCGGAATGCCCCGTTATGCATATAGGGAGCGGTCACCGCCGTATTACGCACAGTGGGTGTCTTGAAGGCACCCCTGTAAAAGTGTATCGGGAAAAAGGCCAGCCGGCCACTGTCAAAATCGGCCACCGGATGTAACAGGTCATCATTTGCAGGCGTTCCCAGCACTTCAAATTCTGTCCGGTTGTAAAGTGGCGGGATCAGGCCGTTAAATAACGGCACAAAATGACAGGTAGCACACTGTGCCTTGCCCATAAAGATATTGGCGCCCGTTTGCTGCTCCGCAGTCAGGGCCCGCCTGTTTCCCGCCATGTACTGGTCAAAGGGAGCATTAAACGGAGCCAGCGTACGCAGGTATGCTGCGAGGGCCGCCTGTACCTGTGGCAATGTCAGGGAATGATAGGACGGGTGCCGGTGCAGCCGCTGTAAAAGTGTATCATCGCGGCTATCCATTTCCTGCGGACTATGCAATACCTGCAATACCTGTTCTTCCAGGCTACCGGCCCTGCCATCCCAGAATTGTGAATACTGGTAGGCAGTATAGTGTAACCCCGGGGTATGTCTCGGCAGCATACCATTGCCCGTAATGACAGTATTCCTGGACAATCCATCTGTGAAATACTTCTCCGGCTGATGACAGGTAGCGCAACTACGGGTATAATTACCAGACAATGCCTTCTCAGAGAATAGTTTTCTGCCCAGGGCTGTATCACCGCTCATACTGGTATGTGGGAACTGGGTTTGTGGCAAAGTTTGTGGACTGAACAGGTCCTGTTGTTTATGCAGCAGTAATCTTTGCAGCGGCAAAGCATCATTCACCAGAAAGGCTAAACGGTCAAAGCTGTCAAAGTCAGGATGGGCGTCCAGTCTGTCAATCCCCTGCCGCAGATAATATCCGATACTGTCTTTCTTCAGTACGCCCGTATAGGCCATCAGTACCGTATCTATCGCCTTTAATGCAGCAGCCGCCTCCGGGATACCACTTTTCAACAGGGGGGCATCGTAACCGGTGATGTACAGCGCCATGATACGTACCAGCTCCTGTTGTATACTTTCCATTACCTGCTGATCTGTAACGGAGAACTTGTATAATAATGCGGGCAGGTCCTGTGCAGTTTGTACGAGCACGGTGGCCTGTGCTTCCAGCTCGCTTTTACGGTCAAACACGTGCGGGTCGTGGAGCAGCGCTTCCAGCTGTTGTAAACCTACAGGTTCTTCATATTCGATGTAGGGCTCTTCTATTTCATATTTGGCAGGAGCATTAAATACATAAGCCTCACTGGTAAAGAAATATTCCAGGAAAAAAGCGATCGCCTTATAATGTATCCTGCAGATGCGCAGCGATTGACGGGCCGCAAACAGGGAGGTACTATCTCCTGCTTTCAGGGTAGCTATACTTTGCCGGAGTTGTAGCGTGCTGGCGGCAAACAGCGGTTGCTGCCGCTTAAAGTATGTAATTGTATTTTCTGCGATTGCAGACTGGCGTTCGCCTTGTGAAGTGAACACTACCACTATTGACAGTAATGCAAGTACACAGGTGAACGCCAGCTTACGTCTCATATATATTATTTAGCAATGATCGTAAATGTGTCTTTCAGACAACCTTCTTTATCTGTCACCGTATATTCAGTTTTACCAGCACGTGGTGCTACAATAATACTGCGTGTTTGTTGTCCTTTTTCACTCCACTGATAGCTACCCGTAAAGGAAGCAGTCAGGGTCACCTTACTTTTCGCTTTTACGTGTAATACATTGTGTTTATTCACTTCTTTCATGTACGTAAAGCGGTCACGGATCACACCATCTGCACAGATCCATTTCAGGTCAAGGCGGTTACCCTGTACTTCCAGCAGTGTGGCACCACCATCAGTGGCATTGGCATACTGCATGGCTTTATGCGGATAGCCGGGTTGTGTACCACCGAGTTTACCAGCAGAGCCGCTCAGTACATATACAGTACCCTGATTGCTGGCGTCTTTTACATAAGGGCAGGAATTGTCAGCACCATCATATGCACCGGAGGACTGGCTCAGGTTATGTGTAGCAGCGCTGAAAGTCTCCTCCATACCATAGTGTCCTTTGATCAGGCGGGTACGCTCGTAATCATGGCTATGTCCACACAATACCAGGTCTACACCATAGCGCTCTAAAATGCGGATGAAGTTCTCCCGGATGTGTACCAGTTCATCTTCAGTATCAGAGTTGTGAGAACCCATTGTATACGGAGGATGGTGCCAGTAGGCGATCACCCATTGTCTGTTCTTATTGGCTTCCAGATCACGTTTGATCCATTGTACCTGCGGGCCGAGAGTATCATACAAACGATATTGATCTGCTTCTTTTCCGTAGGAGTCTAACGACAGGAAGTGGATGTTACCGACGTCGAAGGAATAGAACGCCTGTGTATTGGAAGCCACACCACCTGACTCTCCTTTGGTGGGCATGGAGAAGTTCTGGTAGTAGGCAGTCTGATGTGTACGTTGTGCTGTTTCAACAGCGCCGGGGAAATCCTGATCATTATAATCATGGTTACCTGGCGCCGGGAACATCGGGTATCTCTTTAACAGATCGTCTTTGTATACGTTGAAGAATTTTGCCTGAAATTCAGCATCTGTGCCACTGTTATAGGCATTATCGCCTAACAGTATCCAGGCGTCCAGGTAGTGCTGTCCGAGGTAACTCAGTACGGCGTTCTTTACATTACGCTGGTTAACAGAATTATTACCGCAATCACCGAATGCGCCGATACGGTATACGCCTTCTTTCCCACGTTCAGGCAGGGTGTAGAAATAGTTGGCACTATCTCCCTGAAAGATCTTTTTAAAATCGCCTATCTTATAGAAATAGCGGTGATGTGGCTGTAGGCCGTCGAGTCTTACGATATGTTCTGTAGTCAGGGCGGAATCATTCACCTGCTGCGCTGTTTCATCGGATGCAGCGCCATATAGCACACGGCTGCGCGTAGCCACGTTCGTGCGCCAGCGGAGTGTGATACTATGATCTGATGCAGCCTGTAGGTAAGGTCCGCGGATCAGTTTTACCGATAAATCATCTTCTGATTGTGCTGTTGCTATCAGACTACCAGCCATTAAACCACCCAGTAACAGGCAGGATCGTAATATACCCATCATCAAAATTTTGTGCGAGGTACTCAATTTAAAATTTTATCCGGCTATATAACGTATGAATTTATTGTTAAATAAAAAAGACCGCATGCATGCAGCCGTTCCGGCGTACATACAGCGATCTGCCGTATTTGATGTTAAGAATGCCTAGAGCTTAATTTTCAGCCCCATTTCCTCTTTCATTGTCAGGAGGGCTTCTGCGTTACCTTTCGCGTCATCCACGGGATGGTGGGTATGTCGCGTTCTACGCAGGTGTTTAAAATTTTTAAACGTATCCAGTTCTATGCCTTTGTACAGGCTACCCAGGTTCTGGGAGCTGAAACCAAAAGGATTTTCACCCAGGAAGTGATGGAAGTACCAGCAGATGAACATCCAGTCGAAACCGTTATTGTCACTGATGAAAATAGGACGATCTTCTGCCACTTTGTTGATCCAGGCTTTAAAATCAGCCATCACCTTACGGGGATCGTTAAAAGAAAGGGTTTCCTCTCTTGAGTGCCCGGATACCGCCAGTGCTTCCGGAATGAACTTCTCTGAAATGGGTTTTAGTTTACCGTAGAATGTCTTATTCAATGTATTGTCTACTCTGACCGCACCAAATGAGATCATTGAATAATCACCGGGAATAGGGCCATCGCTTTCCACATCAACCATAATGTAGGCCATGTTCTTTCGTTTTTAAAGTAATAAATTGATTTTGACAGGGATATCTCCTGTGTGCGTTCCAGTCCCGGAAGGAGCCTGCGGATACTGTTTGTCTTAGCCGGGGTTAGGTATAGAGGATCTTCAGGGTGCTTATTGGGCTGAAATAGTGTTTATAAACGGGGGCAAAGGTATGAAGATATTTTTTAATAGCAAAGGCAACTATCTAGCAATCTGCAACGAAATATTCGTTATAAACAATGTATTTTTTGGTAATTATGATAAATAGCCTGAATTTTATAACATATATTACGTAAAAATACTATTATGTTAATCAGATTCACCGTAGAAAACTTTCTTTCTTTTAATGAAGAGACTGAGTTTAACATGCTTGCCGGTGATATTAGGAGGCATCCAGACCACGTAGTTAAGCTCCCGAACATTGAATTACTTAAAAGTGCTGTTATTTACGGAGCTAATGGAGCAGGCAAAAGTAATCTGTTCCGGGCACTATCTCTCTTCCGTGAAATGGTACTTGGAGGTAATATTGATATTATTACACATGACCACTATTTCCGGCATGAACAAAATAAAGAACAACTGACCACATTTGAAGTTGAGTTCATCATAGGCAAAAAAGGATATGCTTATGGCTTGTCTTACAATGCCGGAGTGGTTAAAGAAGAATGGCTATATCTACTACATTATGGCAAAAAAGAGGATGAACTTATATTTGAACGCACTGTAAATAATAAAGGAAAACAAACATTAAAACTATCTCCGAAATATACTAAATCCTCCAAAGAAAAACTCCGCGTAGAGTTTTATCAAGAAGATGTCTTAAAGAATAGTAACCTCTTTATTCACTTAACTAAAGATAAAAAGTTCAAGGAAATAACGGTAGCATTTGAGTGGATCACAGAAGCAATGTTGATAATTTTTCCGGGAAGCAAGAATTTCAACTTTATCAATACATTCCTTAAAAATAAGGATTTCAAAACATTTATAAATGAAACGATTTTTAGTTTTGAAACTGGCATAAATACATTAGATGTTCAGTCCATCCCTTTAAATGTTTATTTTGGAGAAGATAACATCCCTGAGAGGGAACAAGTATTAAAAGATATTCAAAGCGGAGAAATATTACCGGTTGGATCGACATGCAATGCAATTGCATTGATGGAGAATGATATTCCTGTTGTTAAGAAGATAATCTCATGTCATGTTAACGAAAGAGGAGAAGAGGCTGTCTTTGAATTATGGGAAGAATCAGATGGCACCCGAAGGCTGATTGACTTTATTCCTTTGATATACTTCCTGGTGACATTACCTGTCACTGTGATTATAGACGAAATCGATCAAAGTATACATCCCTCTTTATTAAAAGATTTTATCACTAAGGTGCAACAAATTCCCAATAAAAAAGGTCAACTCATCATCACTACCCACGAATCAAACTTACTCGATCTCGACTTGTTCCGTCAGGATGAAATATGGTTTGCAGAAAAGAACAAAAACGGAGAAAGTCATTTCTATCCTTTGAGTGATTTCAATGTGCGTCCTGATCTTGATATCCGTAAAGGGTATCTATCTGGCAGATTCGGCGCCATTCCTTTTCTGGGAAATTTAAAAGATCTTAACTGGGATAAATATGCCGAGAAAGAATAGGGAATATAAAAAGGGAGCACCACACAGAGATTGCCGGAAATTCATCATTGTAGCTGAAGGGGAAAGAGAAGACGAATATTTTCGCTATTTCAATAATTTAAACAGAAGAGTAAAAGTTGAAATTGTGGAACGTGATGGCGGTAAATCTGCCGCAAAATATCTACAGGAAAGAATCGCTACTTACCATACTAAATTTGGCATAGAGCCGGAAGATCTTGTATGGTTTGTACTGGACGTTGATAAATGGCCAAGGCGGGATATAAATGAGCTGCATCAGCATTGCACGACAGATGCAAACTGGGATATAGCCATTAGTAATCCTTGTTTTGAAGTGTGGTTACATTACCATCTGTTAAAAGCGATTCCAGTCAATGTTAAAACTCCCGGACAGTTAAAGACGAATTTAAATAAGCTACTACCAGGTGGCTACAATAAGGAGACATTCGCTAAACAGATAAAAGTGGCAGCCACTAACGCAGGAAAAGCAGATGAGCATAAGGACCATTACTTCCCGGAAAAGAATAACACGAAGGTCTATGTGCTGGCTAACCAGCTATTGCAATTCTTAGGAAATAACTGGCAATAATAAAGCTCCAAAAATCCATTAAACACCACCTCCACATGGACTCGTCCATCATTCACATCCTCTTACAACGCACAATTCTCATGATAATTCACCAGCTGAATAGGCTTATGCTCAAACTCAAATCCAGCATACACGCGTCCTATCTCATCCAGTACATCCACTACGGCCGCTGACTCCACCGGTGTCACCAACCGGCTCCTGAATCCTTTAAAATCAGGCAGTCCTTTCAGATAACTAAAATAGTGTTTACGCATACTGAATATACCAGGTCCTTCGCCGCGCCATTGCACAGATTTCTCCAGCTGACGCTTACACACGTCTATCCGCTCCTGCAGCGTTGGCGCAGGTAACAGCTCTCCCGTCTGTATGTAATGCTTCACTTCCCGGAAGATCCAGGGATAACCGATAGCAGCGCGACCGATCATGATACCGTCTACCCCGTAGCGATGCTTGTATTCCAGTGCCTTCTGCGGACTATCAATATCTCCGTTCCCGAAGATGGGAATATGTATTCGGGGGTTATTCTTCACTTTAGCGATCAGTTCCCAGTCGGCCACGCCCTTGTACATCTGCGTACGGGTACGGCCATGTATCGCCAGGGCCTTGATACCGACATCCTGCAGCCTTTCTGCCACCTCTTCAATATTCTTGGTATCCTCATCCCAGCCAAGGCGCGTTTTCACGGTTACAGGCAGATTAGTGGCATTTACACAGGCTTTGGTCAGCCGTACCATCAGGTCGATGTCTTTCAGTACGCCTGAACCGGCTCCTTTGGCAACGATGCCTTTTATCGGACAACCGAAATTGATATCCAGCAGGTCCGGCTGCGTCATATCTACAATCCTGGCGGCCATCGACAGCTTATCTTCATCTCCGCCAAAGATCTGTACCCCTACTGGACGTTCTTCGTCAAAAATGGCCAGTTTCCGGCGACACTTCTCCGTATCCTTCACCAGACCTTCACTGGAAATAAATTCCGTATACATCAGGTCAGCCCCGTTCTCCCGGCATACCACTCTGAAAGGCGGATCACTCACATCTTCCATAGGCGCCAGTAACAGCGGGAAATCAGGCAGCACAATATTGTCGATCTTTACCAAGGTAGTTTATTTATAAAAATGGAGTGCAAATTTACGAAAAACAGGGCAACCACCTGCCGGATAAAAAAATAGCCCGGTAGGTATACCAGGCTATCTTATATGCTTCTAATATTCAATTAGTTCAGGAACACCTGGTACTGTAACACAAAACTCCCCTTACGGTCAATCTTGAACGCATCCGGCGCCACGGCATCACTCTGGTATACCGGACGGCTCTGATACGCCAAAGTCAGTTTCGAGGTATGTCCTTTCAGTAACCAGTTCACACCACCATCCCAGTAAGCCATATTATCCCGCAGTCTGTCGTAATGTGCATACTGCAGAGACACGTAAGGCATCAGGGTGGTCTTGCCTATCAGGTTGTTTTTGAACTTATAGCCCACCTGGCCGTACAACAGGTTACCTGTGCCAAAGGAAGGATAGCCATTACCGCTGCCATTGAGGATCTCCGGCTTATTATTACCGGTTGCCGGGTTCATGGTCGACTGATTACGGATATAGCCCTTGCCCCAGTTAAAGTTGATATAAGATGCATAAGCGCTGATAGCCGTACCTGTAGTGGCATTGATAGGTGCATCATAGTAAGCATCCACCGCAAAGTGCTGCAGATTACTTTCAATCGTGTCATTGTTGTTACCGGCGCGCCACATCGCATCCGGCTGGTACTGAAAACCTGCGCCTATATTGAATACACGTTTTGTACCGAGGTAGGTGCCGGTAGTGTAAGCGGTCGTATTGGCTTCCTGGTCCAGGAACTGCCATTGGAAGTACCCATGCACCTGCATCTTGGCCGGTTTGGCGGAGAACGTAGCAAACTGACCTACTGCAGAAGAATAACCTGCTGCTTTCAGCGGCGACATCGGACTGCTCATTGCTACCCGGTAATCCAGTTTACCCAGCTTACCTTTAGCGTAGATACTCAGCTTTCGCAGGAACTGATCAGTAACATCATTAGTGCTCTGTTCAAATAATGGCGCGTCAAGCCCCAGAATAGAACCTACTGACGGTGCAGAAAAACGGCTCAGGCCATTCCAGGCAGTCAGCCCTGCTCCCATAGAGAGGTGCTTTCTTACGATCTCATATTCCCCCATGATATCATGGATAAAGAAACCCGCTTTTCTGTCAGAAGAGTAGTTGAAGTTATTCATACCGATCTGAGAATAGATGAATACCCTGTCCGCTATCTGGCCAAAAGCCTGGAAACGGGCCCTTCTGATACCGATATCGGTAAAGTTATTCTTCTCATAACCGTTGATCGTGGAACCGGGGTTCAGATCCGTATTTCTGAGCCATACCTGAGATACCAGTGTGAACTTGAAGTAATTACTGCCATCTTCATTCAGCCAGATCTTACCATCCCTGAATCCCTGAGCAGACGCACTCAGCGCGCTTCCGCCTATCAGCAGCATACATGCTGCCAGCTTCGTGAGTTTTTTGATGTACATTTCCTATAAGCGTGTTTGTCGTTTCCGATTGTATACAGTGTAAATGAACGTACTCTTTGTCCGTACAGGCGGTCGTTTCCGGTTTTCACAGCTGACAAAGAATTACTGCTACGGCATTGGTTATCCGATGTATGTGCTACAGCCAGTTCCTCCGGCAAAAATACGTGGAAGCCGGTCGGGCTTTTCCTCAGACGATGGCGTCTCTCTTTTTCACAATATGCGTAATATCTTCCTGGATCATCTTTTCCAATAGTTCATACCCGCCGTTGGCTTTCTGATGCGCATATTCTCTTTCTGACAATGTAACAGGACTCACCCAGAAAAGATTGACCTTATCCCCATACATTTCCGGCATGTCGATACTTTCACCCGTGTAAAGTGCCGCAGATAACACCAGACTTTCAAATGGTGCCGGCAGTTTACTGGAACCAACGGTATGCCCCTCTCCCAGCCAGCTGATATGTCTCCATGGAATATCCGCTATGGCAGAGATACCTTCTGCCATTTTCATGATCTCTTCCTCGGTGTAATCGTCTTTGCTGACAGCCAGCGCCAGTTCCATTCTCCTGTATGCAGGTGCTGTCTCATTGTACAGGTAAGACACCCATGGCATAGAGCGGATACTCACCCCCATCGTCAGGAAGTAAACGATGTTATCTTTTTCAAACTTACCAAGTGCCATTGGCGGCCATTGGTTATTATCTATAGCAAAGTATTGTTTTATTTCTCCGAATTGCTTTTCGTACGCACTAATGAACTGCTGCTGTATCACCGGCCACTGTGGCGTTTCCGTATCTTCCCATGTCTGACGGAAGCGTATCGCTTCTGCGACACGCGCATGTTGTTCATTTTTGCCAGGCGCGCCCAGGGGGAATACAATCGCATTGCCATCTGCGCCTATACAATCTGCCGCATAGGCCGCAGGATCTTCTGCATACAGGCTCCATCCGGGAATAACACCGAGTATTTCCCCATCGTACAATACAGCAGCGCCGTCTTCTTCAGGCATCCATACAATGGATATCAGTGCTGCCTGTAATGGTTCCTTTCCTTCCGGATGATTACAATACTGCGCTTCCAGCATAGGCGCATCACCATTTGCCATGGCTACACTGTCCCTTTGGGCAGGGCCAGGTTGCAGATTGCGCAGCCAGCAGGCCCGCATCCGGTATTTCTTGCTCTGCAATTCAGCAGGATACAGGTAAAAATAAGCTGTCCGTTCGTCCTGCTCTACTACCGCATACATCGTATAGCGGCTATTCGCTTGTTCTATCAATACTGTTGGTCCGTTGCTCATAATTACGCAAGATAGTCACTTATCCCTAAAACATGCCACCGCATATCATTTATTTAGTGTACCTTTGCGTCACTTTTATTCTCTTCCTTCACTGCTTTTGCAGTTACCTTCAAAACATTGTGCAGGCTTGCGAGTAAGGCGGGTAAAGTGTCAGCAGCATTCATCAGGACCAGTTCCACCGCTGACAGCCTTACCACTATTGATCATCAAAAATTAAAGATTTTGTCATTTGAACAGTTAAGGCTTATAGAGCCCGTTTTGAAGGCACTCGAGCACGAGGGCTATACCGCCCCCACGCCTATTCAGCAACAGGCCATCCCATATGTACTCGAAAAGAGAGACCTCCTTGGTTGCGCCCAGACCGGTACCGGTAAAACAGCCGCATTTGCTATACCCCTGCTGCAATTAATGCATGAAGACCAGCAGCAACAACCTCGTAAAGGCCTTCGTAACATCAAGGCGCTGATATTAACACCTACCCGTGAGCTGGCCATTCAGATCCACGAAAGCTTTACCGCATATGGTAAGTTCCTCGATCTGAAAAGCCTCGTGATCTTCGGGGGTGTGTCACAACATGGTCAGGTAGAAGCCCTCAAAAGAGGCGTTGACATCCTGATCGCTACACCTGGTCGCCTGCTGGATCTCATCAGTCAGAACTATATTACCCTTCGGGATATAAAGTATTTTGTACTGGATGAAGCCGACAGAATGCTGGACATGGGCTTTGTACACGACGTAAGACGTGTGATCATCAAACTGCCTGAACAGCGTCAGTCCCTCTTCTTCTCTGCGACTATGCCGCCTGAGATCCAGACGCTGGCTAAAACCATTCTCCGTAATCCGGCAAAAGTGGAAGTAACCCCTGTATCATCTACAGCGGAAACGATCACACAGTCCGTTTACTTTGTGAGCAAAAATGATAAACGCAACCTGCTGCTACATATTCTGAAAGATGCATCTATCAAAACACTACTCGTATTTGCCCGTACCAAACACGGTGCTGACAGAGTGGTAAAAGATCTGAATAAGGCAGAGATCACGGCGGAAGCGATCCATGGTAATAAATCACAGAATGCCCGTCAGCGTGCGCTGAATAATTTCAAATCGCAGCAAACAAGGGTACTCGTAGCCACCGATATCGCCGCCAGAGGTATCGATATCGATGAACTGACGCACGTTGTCAACTACGAACTGCCAAACGTTCCTGAAACCTATGTACACCGTATAGGTCGTACCGGTCGTGCAGGCGCTAACGGTATCGCTATCTCCTTCTGTGAACCGGAGGAAAAAGCATTCCTGAAAGACATCCTGAAACTGATCGCTGTTGAAATACCCGTAGTCACTGCGCAGCCATTCCATAATGGTGACAGCCTTTCTACACCAGCGCCAAAGCCTGCTCCACAGCAGAAGCCCAAGCCACAACACCCGAGAGATAACAAAGGTGGATTTTCCAGGAACAGACAGGGTGTAGTGAACCCAAGAGGCGCAAAAGGAAATAGTGGCGGTAATCGCAATGGTGGTGGCAACAGTGGTGGTAATGGACAGCAACAGCGGAGAAAACCACAACAGCAGCATTAATCAGGAATGAAAAATGAGGTATTAGGAATTGCCATGCTGCAAGCGCATGTGATGTCTTAAATCCTCATTGATTTCTTAGCGTAATGATTTCTTTACAATAATACAACAGGGCACTTCTATATACTGAAGCGCCCTGTTTTATTTTGTGTATACAATACAATACACCTTCCTTATATCATGCTCCATCTTCGCTGCATGGCAACTCCCGATACCTGGCTCCCAATTTCCTAAAAGTATCGTTCAAACGTCAATCCATAACTCAGTAACAAATTCTTCCTCCCCGTTCTGTTCAGCTTATTATACGTCATCGTCGCTGTAAAACTCAGCCATTTCCTCAGCAGCACTGATAGATTGGACGTAGACCGGATATTATAATCACTTCCCAGTGAGAACGAGTTTTGCAGGAAATGTGTCCCGTCAAGTGTCACAATATCAAACATCACAAACTTATACATCACCCGGAAAGAATTACGGAAAGTATGATACACATCCCGGATAGTATCCTTCAGGAACAGATCACTGTTTTCAAACAATATTCCATCACTCAGGGAAATATAGACATTCTTCTTATCCACTACATTATATGCAATGCCAGCGCCACCCTGAAAACGGTCATTGATCTTCAGGGATATACTCTTGTCATAGTTGGCCAGTCCCCAGTAATAGATCTGTTTTACACCGCGCAACAGACTGAAATCAAGTGATGACGCAAAGTCATTGTTTGTGATAACGCCATCCTGCTTACCATAGATCCATCCACCACTTCCGTTCAGTGCTATTTTCTTTTTACTGATACCTATCTTAAAGTTATTATTCAACAGGTATGACCTGCCATCCTGTGTAGAATTGATGGAACCCGTAGATGCTGCTCTCGCATAGTAATGCACAGAATCACTGTATTGTGCGAAGGAGGTGATATAACAGGCCAATGTCAATAACAGCGCGCAAACATACTTCATAAATAATCTCATTCTTTTTAATCATGTAATCAGTCCAATCTTTTTTGAATAGTCCATTGCCTCACTGCTATGTTTAAAATAGCAGCAGGGAATGCCTCTGGCCATGATCACATCAGTAACTTCCTTTGTAGCTGCATACCGGCTGTCACGTACATGCCGCAGATATACCGCGAGTATCTGTGCCGGAAAATGTTTGGTGATCGCTTCGTATATCTGCGGGTCCTCCTGTGTATCGTCTCCCAGTAATACAAATCGCATATGCGGATAGTGTTTGAGGATACGGCTGATCCTCGTAAACTTGGTCACATGTTTCTGCTGTCCGCTCTTGAGTAATTTCCATAAAGGCTTCAGTTGACTCAGTAAAAACACGCCTTCCGGCAGTCCATGCATCCGGCAAAACTCACGTATATACGCATAAAGGTTCCACTCGCTGCTGGATACATAAAAGAACGGCCGTGGCATTCTGCCTTTATTATCCGCATCACTCAGCATCCGGTAATGATTCACTACACCTTCAAAAGGCTTACGTGTACGGGCATTGCGTGTAAACAATACATGCAGCCTTTTAAAAAGCGAGGCAGAATGTGAGACAAGGAAAGTATCATCTATATCAGAAATACAACCAAACTGACTGCGATGTGGAATTATCACTACACCCATCACACGCGTTACCGGGCTTTCCTCCACATTCACGATACGCACTTCCACAGGATGATCTCCCGGATCAGGCATCACATCCGGTTTCCATTGTAAGTGAAAAAAACCATCCCCTTCCGTCACGCCCGTAATGGTTTGCCCCTCCCATACCAGCTCCACTGTAGCGCCCTTCCTGGGCCTTACCATGAACAAACGTATCAGGGCAAAGGTATTGACAAGGAAAAACCGGCTGTAATGTGTACGTGGCAAAGGTCCACGGTCCAGTACATGACCAAATATTTCCAGTTGCTCGGTACCGCCCACACCATGATAAACTTTGATATGTGTGCGTGCTTCCAAACCCAGCCAATGTAGAATTTTATTCCATGCAGACATTCAGGCGCTTATTTTGCAATAACAGGAAAGTATAACCACGAGTAAAAGCACATGGCGCAAACATCACCTATGCGGCTCCGGCTACTTTTTGTGATCAATCCAGTTTCAGGCGGCAAAAAGAAGGCCGATCCTGAAACAATTATCAAAAATTATTTCCGCGACAGACCGGAAGACGTCAGCTTTTTCCTGCTGAACGGGCCAGAGCAGTCACTTTCAGCTGCTATAAAAAAAACGGGGCCCGATCGTGTGATCGCTGTTGGCGGAGATGGTACTGTCAAAATGGTAGCTGAAGCCCTGCTGCATAAAAACATTCCCATGGGCATCCTGCCCGCGGGATCTGCCAACGGCATGGCAGCTGAACTATGTATACCGGCCGACTGGGAACAGGTGCTTGCACTGATATGCAATGAACAGCCTTCCACTGTAAAAGATATTGACCTGATCAGGGTAAATAATGACATCTGCATTCATCTTAGCGACGTAGGTCTCAATGCCCTGCTGGTAAAGAATTTCGAGCAACGGGGTATCCGGGGAAAACTCGGCTATGCACTCTCCTCCTTCAAAACATTATGGCAGAGCAAACGGCTGGCCGTACATATCGAGAATAATAAACTCAGTCTGACCCGCTACGCACATATGATCGTACTGGCCAATGCACGCATGTATGGTACCGGCGCCTGCATCAATCCGGATGGAGACCTGACTGACGGCTTGTTTGAAGTGGTGATCCTGAGAAGACTATCTATTCCCGAACTCCTGAAAATGCTGTTCAGGCACCGACCCTTTGACCCTGCTAAAACTGAGGTGCTGCAGGCCCGCCAGGTTACTATCAGTACACGTAAAAGAGCGCATTTCCAGATAGACGGAGAATATATGGGCAGGATCAGACAGGTGACGGCCACTATCCTGCCGAAGGCGTTAAAGGTGATCATACCCGTCCCTGTTGACGCCGGCTAAAATCATATCAGTTATTAAGGGGAAAATACCAGCTAAAATGTAATGTCTGCGGTACTTCCCGCAGGATATACCATTCCTCCCGCATCCTTTCCATCCGTCAATATATTGCAGCTATTTGCAGCACGATGTCTATTTTGTATGCAAATAATTTATATGCGGAAGATACTACTGCTCCTGGCAATGCTAGTGCCGGGATACGGCCTTATTGCCCAACAGACCTATGAATTTAAAGACGGATTGATCAGCGGTCCCTGTCACCAGTATGGCCGAACGGCCCTGTTCACAGATCAGCTGGCATATGAACTTTGTAACGGTCAGCTGAAAACGCCACAGAACGGCGCTCCCTCCTTTGCTGACGAGAAAGGTGCTGCACAGCACTGGCAAACTATTACAGCTGCTGCAGATGGTGCCTTTACCGGTCGCCAGATCAACAATGGCTATCTCTATGTTTCCTACAATGCGCCTAAAGCACAAACGGCTATCCTGAACATCGCAGGGCACCAGATGGTATATGTAAATGGTACCCCGCATGCGGGCGATATGTACCGCTACGGCTGGATGTACATCCCTGTGCAGTTACGTCAGGGTAACAACGAATTTTATATCCGTACCGGCCGCAGCTGGGGCAGACAGGGTATTAAAGCGAAACTCATGTTCCCTGAAAAACCGGTATACCTGAGCATCGCTGACTCTACGATGCCGTTCGTCGTAAAAGGTAACAGCAACAGTAACCTCTGGGGCGCCGTCGTTGTTGTCAATACAACTACACAGGCGTTAAAAGGACTGTCTGTCACGGCGAAGGTAAATGGCGTAAATGTAACTACTTCTCTACCCGACATCGCACCGCTTACTACCCGTAAAGTTGGTTTTAAATTCGATGCGACTGCATCTGCAAAAGACGGCAGCTACAATTGTACACTGACGCTGGAAGGCAAACAGGTGAACGATACAAAAACATTCCCCTTAACGGTTGTTACTAACAAAGACCATTACAGTAATACATTTGTCAGCGATATTGATGGTAGCGTACAATATTACGCTGTATCTCCACAGGCAAATCCTGATGGTAAAGCACCGGCCTTCTTCCTGTCCGTACACGGCGCTGAAGTACAGGCTATCAACCAGGCAAGAGCGTATAAATACAAAGACTGGGGTGTACTGGTAGCTCCTACCAACCGCCGTCCGCGTGGCTTTAACTGGGAAGACTGGGGCCGTCTCGATGCACTGGAAGTACTCAACATCGGCGTGAACACCTTCCATCCTGATCCGTCCCGTATCTATCTGACAGGCCACTCTATGGGCGGACATGGCACCTGGTACCTGGGCGCAACCTTTGCCGGTAAATGGGCAGCTATTGCACCATGCTCCGGCTACCCAACCCTGATGGGTTATGGCTCTGCTGATGGACTGATCCCCGATTCTCCGCGTAACAGCACCGAGCAGATATTACTGAGAGCCAGCAATCCAAGCAACGTCTTCAAGTTAGCGAATAACTACAAGGCAGGTGGTGTGTACATCCTGCATGGTGACAGCGATAAGGTTGTCTCCGTAGATTACGCCAGACAGATGAAAAAGATCCTGGCCGATTTCCATAAAGATTTCAGTTACTATGAATATCCGGGTGGTGAACATTGGTACGGTGATACCTGTGTTGACTGGGGTCCGCTGTACGAGTACTTCAAATGGCACACTATCCCGGCAGATACAAGCGTGAATGAAATTGACTTCACCACGGCAAATCCCGCCATTTCAGCGGTACACCACTGGGTACGCATCCTGCAACAGCAGCATACCCTGGAATACAGCCGTATCCAGTTAAGCAGGAACAGTGCACGCAACACCGTTACAGGAACCACCTCCAATATCCAGACACTGGCTATTGACCTGAAGGACGTTCCTGTGGGCAATACCCTGCGCATCGCACTGGACGGCAATCCTGCAATCAGCTACACCCGTCATGCCGGTGACAGTCTGCTGTACTTACAGCATGGCAACCAGTGGGCGATCGGTACTGCACCAGCAGCTACCGACAAGGGCGTTGTACGTAACGGTACTTTCAAGGAAGCATTCAACCATCGCATGGTATTCGTATACAGCACAGGAGGTACACCGGCTGAAAATGAATGGTCCGTAAGTAAAGCCCGTTATGATGCCGAAACCTGGTATTACAGAGGTAATGGTGCAGTTGATATCGTAGCAGATAAAGACTTCAAAGCAGCTAACTACCCTGACCGCGGTATCATCCTTTATGGTAATGCTACTACGAATAAAGCCTGGAATCAGTTATTGCAACAGGCGCCGGTACAGATCACCCGTGGTAAGGTAACGGTGGGTCAGCAGGAATATGCAGGCGATAATTTCGCAGCGTACTTCATGTGGCCAAGAGCAGACAGCAAAACAGCATCCGTTGCGGTGGTAGCTGGTACTGGCCTGGCAGGTATGCGTGCAGCAGATGCCAACCAGTACTTCGCAGGTGGCAGCGGTTTTCCCGACTATATGGTCTTCAGCACTGACCTGCTGAAAGGAAATATGCAGGCAGTGAAAACAGCTGGCTTCTACGATAACAAATGGCAGCTGGACGAGACTGAGCGTATTAAGAACTAACGGATTCATGATACTACCCGTGAAAAGAGCGTTCCCCTTCGGAGGAACGCTCTTTTTGTGCCCTTTAGCACCTCTTCTGGAACCGTGCTGATCTCTATACCTAATAAGCACCAAAAGGTCACTTCAAGGGCACTTCAATATCCCGGGGATATTGAAGTGCCCTTGAAGTGACCTTTTGGTGACCTCCTGATGACCGGTAAATAAGGATATCAGTTGTGCTACAGGCACCGGCTTCATCAGCGACTGTACAGGGGTAAAAAAAAGCCGCCTCATGTGATACATGAGACGGCTCTTTTTTATGCTGTAAAAAGGTGTTTAAATCATTCTAATTCAACCGGTAACTTCCTGAAACGCCACAGCTTACCCTTCCCCATGGCCGGCATGCACGACACCTCAAAGTTCCCGTCAGGCAGTATCCAAATCATAGCTTCCAGACTGCTGTCGGGCGAGGCGAACAACTGCATGGCCATTCCCATGATCTCGTCCCTGTTCTGTGCCCGCTGGATCAGCGCTGCCATAGCTCCGGATACGGTCGCTGGCGCCAGCTCCCCTCCCTGCGGCAGCTGCAGCAGGCCTGCGGCAGGTATATTCATCCAGCCGCTATGCCCTTCGGCACCGATAAAGACGAGGGCTTCGGGCAGGGTATTGAGCACTGACAGGTACCGCGTAATGGCCGCTTCAGCAGCCTGTTCTACCTGTGTCTGGCGACAAACCTCCTCTATCCGGATACGTACCACCTCTATGAACTCCCTGAAGACCGGTTCACAATGCCGCGTTTCGCTCCATCCCAGGATGATTAAGACGTTTATGCCGCCCTGACGTACCGGTAGTAGTACGGCAGAAGAAAGAGCCTGAAAAAGGTCCTCAAATGCGTTTTTCTCAGGTATCCCGGTCCAGTAGACCGGCCGATGTCCACCTCCTTCCATCAGGAGCTGGATAGGCCCGGGGTTAAATATAAGATCGTCCAGGTAAAAGGGACTCGCATCCTTCACCCGGGCAGTATAATTGTCTTCAAAATCCAGTTGCAGGGACATATAGGCCCCTGTCAGTTCTCTGAGTAACGCTACACTGAAAGATAAAAAGGAACGGATGTCTCCCCGCCTGTCCCATTCATTTGTCTGGCTGATAAATGTAAGCGCTTTTCTTTCCCAGGTTGCCACTATGTGCGTTGTTTATTGGTAGTCATATAAAAGTACGGATGGCACTGATCACCTCTTCCGGAGCGACGATATGTGGAAAATGTCCTGTTGCGTTCACTACGACCTTCCTGCTACCTGGAATATGTTGTTCCAGGTAATCGCCCACTACAACTGGTACGGCCACGTCATCGGCGGTCTGTATAATGAGGGACGGTATAGTACAATGCGCCAGATCTTCACGATGATCCATCTCGAAGATAGCTTTTGCTACTGATAATGCAATGTCAGGACGTATGGCAGATAAGGTCGCGGCAAAAGCTTCTGCAAAATGCGGCTGGTCAGGATTTCTCATCACAAGTGCTGAAAAACCACTGGCCCAGGCATAGTAATTTGTACTCATTGCATTGTATAGACCAGTGAGTGCTTCCATATCAAATCCACCGGTATAAGCGGTCTCCGTATCATTCAAATACCGCGGACTACTACCGAGCAGTACCAGTTTATCGAAGTAGTCGGGGTACTTGTTAGCCGTCAGCAAACCAATCATTCCGTTCACCGAATGACCTACATAAATAATGTTAGATAACTGTAAAGACTTAATAATATCAGACAGGTCTGTTACATATCCCTGTATACCGCTGTAACGTGAGGGGTTGAAAGCATCAATATCAGCTTTACCACCGCCAACATTATCAAACAATACAATTTTATAGTCCTGCTCAAAGGCTCTTACCAGTGCGGCAAACGCGGTCTGTGAGGAACCAAAGCCATGGCCGAAGATGATAGTCTGTAATGCGTCCTGTTTTCCGCAGATATGAATATTGTTTTTCTTTATTACACTTGCTGTGATGCTCATATGATATGGAATGTGGTGGATGGAGCGTTATCCTTCTATTGCTAAAGTACGTAAATTCTACGGTTCAACAGACGTGCATCATCTGAGGAATAAAAAACAGGGTGTACAGGACAAGATGTGTAAAATTACCCATAAACGTGGAGTATTGCGGGGAACGTGGTACTAAGAAATTTCCAATGGCACAGTTTATGTTTTTAAGGGTATAAAATCATTGTTCATTTTTTAAAAGCTCCAAAGTTATGACACCTCTGAATTATGCCAGCAAGGGTCTGTTAGCCACGTTAGCCCTGACAGGAATGTTTGCGTTTTCATCATGCAGTAAAGATGATGACGATACTACTGTTGACCCTGATGCAACTGTCAAAATTGTGAACGTTTTACCGGATGCGGGACCTGTAGATGTATACAATGGTTCCAGTAAACTTAATTCATCTTCCATCGGCTATGGTGAAGCTACCGGTTATCTGAATGTGAAGGACGGCGATGCCAGATTTGATTTCAAATCAACCGTGACAGGTAGCACTGTACTCTCTGCTCCTGTTGACTTTGACGGCGGCAGTTACTCATTGTTCGCTGCCGGCGAAACAGATGGTAACGCGACTGTAGGTATCCTTGCGAAAGATGATCTGGGCGCGCCTGCAAGCGGTAAGGCAAAAGTACGTTTTGTACATGCCAGCAGTGATGCACCTGCTGTAAATTTCCTGCTGAATAATAACGCAGTTATAAGCAGTGCAGGTTTTAAATCAGCCAGTGAATTCAGAGAAGTAGATGCAGGTACCTATTCACTGAAACTGAATAATGCTTCAAGTGGAGAAACTGTGATCACCCGTGATGGTATTGTGATGGAAGCAGGTAAGATCTACACAGTAGTAGCACAGGGACTGGTTAGTCCCACACCAGTAGTTGAGCAGCCTTTTTCTCTCAATATTCTGGCGAATAATTAATTATCGGCGGAAGCAAAAACACAAAAGCCGTTCGCATAAAGCGAACGGCTTTTGTGTTTTTATAACGTTCAGTATTACCACTGTAATTCAAAGGTACCACCGCCACTTATTACGTAAGTTGCTTTCTTGTTGCCTTTGAAAGTGATCATACCACTGTAGCTGAATGCATTGCCTTTGCTGTCTTTACCAGAGATCTTCGCAGTAGCAGTACCAGATACGATCATGTGAGTAGTTTTGCTAACCTTTATATCAGTTGATTCATAGTGGATCTCACTGGTGTAAGACGGCATGTCAGTAGTCTTTGATTCCAGTTTACCAGTAGCGTCATATTTCTGACTGATCTCCCAGTTAGCACTGTTCGCGCCGAGACCTCTCAGCGTATATTGAGAAGCGTAAGTGCTTGAACTGGAGAACTTCTCCATACCCAGTGAAATAGTACCGTTTGCTTCGAAATTGAATGCAGATGGAATATCCTGAAGACATTGAAGACCATAACTCCAGTATAGGGCATAACTAAAGCTGGTTCCATTGCCATTGCCGGAAAATGCCACCGTGTCCTTTTCTGTTTTACCACAGAAATCACTGAGTCTTCCGCCTTCTGCTTTTCTTGCTTCCAGTGCAGATACCGTCAATGTTGAAGCTTCGATCTGCGTAACCAGACCACCCTGGGAGGTTACAGACTGTGACACCATTACGGCGGCATTCTCGTTAGTCACGCCTGGAGTAGCTTCGTCTTTATCATCCTTTGAACAGGAAGTTACGCCGAAAGAGATACCAGCAGCTAAGAACATTAATAACAGTGTAGATTTACCTTTTGCGAAAGTGAGGTTTTGTCTTTTCATAGAATGAGACATTTGGAATTTAATGATGATGATGTATAATGATTGATGCTTTTCGAATAATTCACATTAATTGCTGCATACTTCCCTTTCACAAATCTATATCAATATATATTTAAATCATAATATAAACGGATATTTTACAATTCTATTGTTGCCCCTGCTTTTCGCACTTATAATATAACTGATAATCAATAATAAATATTGCTACATGCAGTAAAAAATACCATCGGGTAATGCCGACGGTCAATGAGTTTATGACAAAAGAAAATCGCTTTCACCTAGGCGAAAGCGATTGACTGTCTTTATAGCGACTATTTAATACTATAATTCTCTGATCCAGATATTTCTGAAGCTCAGTGGCTCACTCTTATCGCCGTGAGACTGCAGCTTGATCGGACTAGGGCCATGTGCCTTATTGTAAGACGCCT
The DNA here is from genome assembly GCF_010093065.1 of Chitinophaga agri. NCBI lineage: Bacteria > Pseudomonadati > Bacteroidota > Chitinophagia > Chitinophagales > Chitinophagaceae > Chitinophaga > Chitinophaga agri. The sequence continues at coordinate 2,435,841 of NZ_CP048113.1, forward strand.
TGCCGATATATCTTGTAGGACCTGCCAGCTCTGTATTGTTCTGCACCAGTACACCATTGAAGAATACAGTTACACGGGCAGGAGACTGCACGGAGCCATCAGCGTTGAAACGTGGCGCCGTCCAGATCACATCATACGTTTGCCACTCACCTGGTTTGCGGTTAGCATTTGCCAGTGGAGCCGTTTGTTTATAGATGCTCGCCGACTGACCGTTCACATATGTTTTGTTATTGTAGTTATCAAGGATCTGCAGTTCATAACCATCATCACCGCTACCTGTGGAAGCCAGGAACAGACCGCTGTTACCTCTGCCCTGCCCTGTACCGGTGATATTCTTAGGTACACGCCATTCCAGGTGCAGCTGATAATTATTGAAGGATCTTTTCGTCTGAATGTTGCCGGTAGATTTATCTACTGTAAATATTCCACCTGCGACTTTCCATTTTGCTGCCTGGGTCGTATCGTTTACAGATACCCACTGGTCCAGGTTCTTACCGTCAAACAGGATGATCGCGTCGGAAGGCGCATCTGTATTTACTTTACCGGGTGTAACAACCGCTGGTACCGGTTCCCATACTTCTGTATCCTCCGGTTTCGACTGCGCAAATAACGTGGCAGAGAGCACAACAGCTGCGGCTGTTGTAAGCGTTTTCTTGTACATGATCACAATAATTTAATTCCCTAAATTAAAAATAGATATCACAAATAACAATCCGGCCATCATATTTAAGTCTTTTTTCTGATAAGCGTCACCCGGCGTGATAATGCCATTATCCATATACCATTATATTTGCATATAAATACATTAGTCGTTATCTTCGGTTTGTAATGATAGTATGTTGGAGAATGATTGTTCATGTTGACCTCACCGGGACTATCAGGTCACAGGCAATTGCCCTGATCCGCACTCACATAATCCTTTGACTATTAAATATTTTTCAGCGACGGTTAGCGCCGCAGCCGGTACGCCATATTCTTATACAATGACACTGAGCGAATTTATATCATCACTGATCAATAAAGGAGAAGTCATCGTAGCTCCCGCTCTCCAGCCATTTGACACGGACGATCTCCGGGTCGCCCGGATCCATCTGGAGCAGCACTATACGGACGACGTCAGTGAAGTGCCGGGACAAGCTCCCGCGTATGATCCGGAGGCCGCTATATGGGCAGCCGGTTATCTGTACAGGACCGTACAGTTCCTGTTACTCAGACACCTGGATGCATCGGACATCGAAGCGCACCTGCCTCCTTTTACTGGGGTGCAAACGCCTGCGGCTATCTATTCCGCTGATCTGTGTTTACGTTACCTGCCGGATATATTCCTGCTGGCAAAAGGCATCTCTCCGGAAGATCCATTGGTCGTTACACTACAGGCCATGACATTACAATGGCCACTATCGGCGGCCGCTATCCCGGGCGTCGTATCAGCAGACCTGTCGGCCGTACTGCAACACCCGTCACTGACACGCATGTACACAGACAGGATCATCCTGGCAAAAGACTTTGACAAATGCACACATCCGGCCTGTCTTCCTCTTGTAGCGGAAGCCCTGGGCGCATACAGTGCAAAATTCTGGCCGCAATTTAAAATAGACCTTACTGCTCATAACTAACATATGCAACCTGTAACCTTTGAATCACCGCTGGTAGACAAACTGAATGGTATCCTGCAACGCCTGAAAGGCACATTCGTAGGAAAAGATGATGTGATAGACCTGATGGGTATCTGCCTAGCAGGCAGAGAGAACCTGTTCCTGTTCGGTCCTCCGGGTACCGCCAAAAGTGCCATTGTACGTGAACTATCCCGCCAGCTGGATGTGCAGACATTTGAATACCTGCTCACCCGCTTCACAGAACCCAACGAACTCTTTGGCCCGTTCGACATCCGTAAACTACGCGACGGCGAGCTGGTTACCAATACCGAAGGCATGTTGCCGGAAGCATCGCTCGTATTTCTCGACGAGCTGCTGAACGCCAACAGTGCTATTCTGAACAGCCTGCTCATGGCGCTGAACGAAAAGATCTTCCGCAGAGGTAAAGAAACACGCGAACTGCCGGCCCTGATCTTCATCGGCGCCAGCAATCACCTGCCTGAAGATGAAGCTCTCCAGGCATTGTTTGACAGGTTCCTGCTCCGTGTACGTTGTACCAACGTGGACCCCGCCATGCTGAATAGCGTACTGCAGGCAGGCTGGGGATTGGAACAGGCCGCGACCAATGGACAGGAAGGTATCCCCGCGGCGGACCTCCGCACCCTGCAGCAGCTCACCACCACCGTGGACCTGAACGCTGTAAGACCGGATTACATTATGCTGATACAGCAGCTGCGCAATGCGGGTGTACAGATCTCAGACAGACGTGCGGTGAAACTCCAGCGCCTGATCGCAGCCAGCGCCCTGCTTTGTAAAAGAACGACAGCCATCCTCTCCGACCTCTGGGTCCTGCGTTACATCTGGGATACAGAAGAACAGGTGGAGATCATTGCCGGCATCGTCAACACCGTGATCGCACAAGCCGCCACACATCCGCAGGAACATCCCCGCGCGAACAACAGTGGTACGCCGGATGCAGAAACACTTTACAGTGAAGTGGAAGAGCTGCATCAGCAATGGGACGATCCTGCTGCTACACCGGCGTCCCGTGCACAGATCAAGGACAGGCTGCGCAGCATCACCAGCCGCTGTGAATGGATCAGTAATGCGACACAACGCAACTACGTACAGGAACCCATAGATGGACTATGGAAGAAGATAATGCAAACAGCATGAAAGAAATGATCGTTGTGTTGTCAGCAGACAACATGGAATCACTTGGCAGTATACGTACCTGGCCTGGCCTGCTGGTGTCACTATCCGGTGATCAGATCTGGGTAAGAGGGATACCACCTGACGCAAATGATATACGGTTACGTAAGTTGCCTGCCATACATACCTACCTGGCCGATTTCCAGGAACGTTTATTCCTCCCCGGTAAACAAACACCGCATGATGCACTGAAAAGAATGACCTGGGAATCGCTGGCTTCTTTTATAAAAGTGGAACTGCCGGTATCTGCCTTACCAGGATCGACAGCAGGTGTATTTACTATAAAACTGGCACCTTCCGCACAGCACACAGAACCGGCGGGCATCATCACCTCCCTGGAACACTGGAAAGCCTATGCGGATAGCGCTCCGCTGATCAGGTTACAGGGACTGGTCTTCGCTGCCTGCGGGTCAGGGGAAGTACTGATCATGGGCACGCCGGTTCCGCCGATACCCGGTCAGGCATTCACGCTGCATGATCAGCTGTTATTGCCTGCGGGATATGACTTCGATCCACCGGCAGCAGGCGTGTTCATTGCGGCACATTTTAAACAGGAGACCGGGACTTTTATACGCTATCATCGCGATGGCCGCTGGGAGAAGATCCCGGGGAGTAGTTTCGTACATGCTACCAGGAGTGCCATACGCCTTACCAACATTGACTAATGAATAAGAAAGACTGGAGTACAGCATATTTTGAGTCAACAACCAACTACTTCTGGCGCTGGGCGCAGGAAGAAGGAACAGGGAGCCTCGTTGTTGAGACAACGGTTCCTGCTATCACTATTTGCTACTGGGAGGAACTTTTGAATGACCTGCAGTCAATGACGGGGCATCTTCCACCGTTGTCTGTTCTGCTGATGACCATGGCCATCGGCAAAACAGATGAGGAGCATGCGACTACCCACTTCACCCGTGAGTCTGTACAGTTACATCTTTTACGCCCCATCATGCGCAGGGATACCTGGTCAGAATTGCTGCCACTTGAAGAACTGAAAGAGCTGACGGCAACGATCACCAGTTTTGTACAACGCCTGCATGCTCTTCCCAGGAGATACTGGCAGGGAGATGAACGGCACCTGTTATTCAAAACACTTTTTGCATGTACGCCGGCGGAAATGTCTCCCAAAGAGGCGCACGAAATGCTGACAATGTTCCGGGAAACAGGCATGCTGCCTTCTCTTAATAAACGTGCTGAAGAATACAAGATTGAACAGGCCAGAACGGATGCCGGGTTCCTGAAAATGATCCTGGAACAGTATCCCGACAGTGACGCGCTGGAAAAGGCGTTAAAGGCTGCTATCATGCCTCCGCCACCACCTCCTCCTGCTCCGATCGAAGTGCCGGAAAAGCTGCCGCTGCCTGCGGACGCGAAGGAGTTGTCATTACTGCAGCTACTGGCAGAAGATGACCGGACGGCGTATATCGCCCTGCTCACCCAACGCCTGCTGGCGGCATTACACCTGCCAGCACATATGCCGCACGCCGGAGATATCACCGTAGGTGGTGTTGCTGATATTACCAATAAGGGCACGATAGACAGACTGCTGATCAGTGAACTGGCCAATGAAGATGACGTACTCATGGCAAGGCTGGCAAATAATGAAGCACTATATCTGCGCCGGGAAGAAGTGCCTGACAACGAGCCACCACACCGGTATATCCTGATCGATAAAAGTATCCGGATGTGGGGAACTCCGCATATACTGGCAATAGCTACCGGACTGGCCTGCGCGCTGGACAACAAACGCGCTGCGGCTATACATGCGTTTGCGCTGACGGGTGACACTTTTCAACCCATTGACCTTACAGAGAAAGATGATATTGTCAGAACGATGCACCGCCTGTCTCCTGCCCTGAACAGCGCAGCGGCATTAACGGCATTCAATATGACGCATCCGCTCACGATGAGTGATGAATACTTCCTGATCACCAGTGAGGAATTATTTAATCAACCTGCATTCCAGCAGGCCTTTGCTGCGTTAAGAACAGTGAACGGGTTTCTGATCACTGTCAGCAGAGAGGCGGACGTACTGGTATACAGGTATATGTCCGGCCACCGGAAACTACTGCGTACGTCAAAGATCAACCTGGACCCACCCAAAGCATTACCTAAAAAAGCACCGGCGAAAGATGCTTTCAGGGGAACGCCTACTGTAATGGACGTACCGAAATTCCTCCAGGAGTCCCCACTGCCCCTGCTGATGGCAGCAGGCAGTCTCTATCGTCATTCGAATAGAAGTGCATCAGGACAGGAAGGCTATCTGGCACTGACCGAACAACGGCAACTGGTATTCTGGCCGGACCGGAAAAAAGGCGGATCAGAGATCATGTCCCTATTCCCCGAAGCCTATGCGGAAAAATATTACTTCGGATATACCGGCGCACATTATGTCTTTTCCTTCCAGGAAAAACATAGCCGGAACATCAAACTGTATCAGTTCTCGCCCGAGACGCTTGAACTGATCGAAATACCGGTCAGTATGACGCTGCCTGCCACACCGGAAAGGCTGTTTGATGACCTGTATGATACCAGGACCCACCAGTTTATATTCACCAGGAACCGATGGAAAACAGACCTTGTGACACTGGATGTGTATAGTGGTTTGTTAGCCGCTGATCAAACCCGGACATGGGAGGTCGTTAAAAAGGAACTTGATGAAGAGAAAAGAAAAGCGAATCTGAAGTATTATGTGCCTCCACCAGTAGCTCCGCAATATTTCACATTCATATCGGCACTCAAATCCATTAAGATAAATAAGAAGGGGAATCTCGTCATCAATGGTAAACATGAGCTGACCTTTGTGCCCAACAATATGGAGTTTGTGCTGACACACGGACCTGTTGAAGCGCGCGATATCGTATTGACAGCGGAGAAACTGAAATTAAAAGACCTCCGGCCACCGCTGCTGCGTTATAACTGGCCCGACGGCAGTGAGCTATGGTTTGACAAAGCGCGGCATATGCTGTACCTGCGGAGCTCAGACAAAGCAATCCCGGAAATGGCGATACCACTGGTGATACAGACACAGACAGCCTGCTGGGCATCAGATGGCGTTATCTGCGGAAATCCCTACTTCCGGCCGAAAGAAGTGGAGGTCATTACCGTCATGGACTTCCATGAGAAATATTTCAGACCATTTATAAACGTAATTCAGCAATATGCTACTGCAGCTGCAACCTGATATACAAACGCGGCATAAAACAGCTGCCGCTTTCCTGAGAGGCAACTCACCGGAACAATGGTTCCGTGAGATGAATGAATGGCAGATACCACTACAGCATCTCACCGGACTACTGCTGCCTGCACATAAAAACACCGTGGAACCGGGAGGCTTGCTGGTTATCTTTAAAAATGATATTCCTGCTCCCGATAAGATCATCCATGCATATGGTGTGATTAACGACAACCTGTTTATTCCGGTAAATGCACAGATCATACCTGCCGTTACTGCGGAAGAAATGAAGGAGCTGCTGATATGGCACCGCCAGGTAATGCATCCGGGGATTGGTTTCATTGGTTATGAAGCAAGAGATGAAAGACCACTTTCCTCCTTCATTACACCAGGTAGCGAGGTACAACGCTCCTGGGGACATGCACATCCGGGATTACCACTACTGGCGCCACTTACCAGCATTGGTGTGGCAAGGTCGCAGGAGGAAGAGATCAGTGACATGCTGGGCATCTACGAACAACGGCCGCTGGATGAATTACCAGAAGACGATACACCCCTGACTGACGATCATATTGCGTCGGAAGACAGACGGTCATTTACTGACAGGGAACTTCCCTCCTTCTTCCGGTACAATCCGCTGGGTATCATGCTGGCAGCCATCTTAGCCGGCCTGGCTAAGCTGTTTTCTTTCGGCGGCCGCACCTTTATGGGTATGGGACGTGGCGGCTTTTCCCGTGGTGAAGGCGATGGAGGCCATACATTCGGCCGTTCCCGTAAACGGAATGGTCCTGATGATCTGAAAAACTTACAGACAAAAAGAGACCGGGAACTGGAACGATTACTCCGGTTATTTGATACGAACCTGTCAGAAGCCTTAAAGTTTGCGATTCCCCTGCAGGACAATGGGGCCGGTAGAGGAACGGCCAGTCCTTCGGCACGGTTAGGAGAAAGATCTACCGACTTTAATATGGGTTCACTGTTCAGCAACAGACCCGTAGACGGATGGTCCGTTGGGGATGACCATGGAACACGACTGCGGCAGAAATATGAGGAACAGGCAAAGAAAGCGACAGAAGATGGTAACCACCGGCAGGCGGCCTACATCTATGCACATCTGCTGGGCGACCTGAACCGGGCAGCCAAAGTACTGGAATGGGGCAGGTTTTATCATGAAGCGGCTACCCTTTATCTCAACCATCTTAAGCAGCCACTGGAAGCCGCCAGATGTTATGAGGAGGGCGGATTACTGCTGGATGCCATCAGGATCTACAAGGAACAGGAGAAATTTGAGAAGACCGGAGACCTGCTGATGCAGTTGTCACAGACAGGTAGTGGGCAGCAATATTACCAGCTGGCGACAGATAGGTCCCTGCGCAAAAAGGACTTTCTGGATGCCGCACGTATACAGCACGATAAACGCAAAGATCCTGATGCCGCCTGTGAGACCCTCCTGAAGGGCTGGCAGATGAACTATGATGGGGTGAAATGCCTGAACAGGTACCTGAAAATCAGCAATGAGCTGGATAAAGAAAGGTTAGCGGAAAAGATCGAACTGGTCTACACAGAAAAAACAGCGCCTGTCCAACTGGAAACCCTGCTGGACACCCTGATCGGTTTCCGGCCTGATATGAATGATGCCGCCAAAGATACCACCACAAGGATCGCCTTTGAGGTAATAAGTCCGCTGGTTGAAAAAGGAAAGGAAGAGAAGCTGGAAATACTGAAAAAAGTGCTGCCGGGAGATAAGCAGTTATCATCCGATATTCAGCGCTACCTGCACCGGAATAAATATCCGGATGCACAGATGAACATGGAGCATAGTTTCAAACTGCGGGAAGACATTGAATGGTGTGGCGCGACGTCCGTCAATAACCAGCTGGTGTTTGTAGGTATGAAAGAAACCCGGCTGTTTGTGGTGCGGATGCTGCCGAATGGCCGTCAGCAGTATTACTCCTGGGAATCGAAACACCTGGCAGATAATTTAGACAGGAAACGGAAAGTCATGCTTTATCCCTACTTCCCGGTCAGTGGCGACAACCGTTACTATAGACAGACCATGTTCCTGCAAACAGATCGTGGAGTGATAGACCTGGGAAAGCTGGTATTGCCTGCAGAAAAACCGTTTGAAGGAACGATCGTGCTGGATACAACCGATTATTCCATTCATGGGGATATGCAGGGTATCACAACAGATAAAGATGAACAGGTCATCACCCTGATGACCGATAAAAAGAACGGACAGGCAATATTACGCGATTTTCACCAGGATGAGGAGCTGCAGCAGGTCAGATGTTATAATGCGGAGGACAATTCGCCGGTGATCATCCCTAAAAGGATTAAAAATACAGTAGATCTGCAACTCTATGGTAATGAACCATTTTTCACCTGGTACGGCAACAGACTGTACCGGTTCAATTCGATCGGAGAGACTGAGATCCTGAAAACAGCGGCCGCCATTGATAACCTGGCCATCTATCAAACCGTCAGGGCCACTACACTGGTGGTATCTACAGCAAAAGGATGCTACTGGGTCCTGGATGATAAGGATGGCTTCAGGGTGATCACCAGCAACTTTACCGCCGAGCCGCATACCGGCCCCTGGAAGATGCTATCCGACGAACGACTGGTAATGGCCAATAAGACCACAGGAGCGACCGTCTATGAGTTTAACAATAAAAACGGGGGAAGAACGGTACAGCAGCTGAAAACCGCCTCCGCCATCAGATTTATCCTGATGATGCACCATCCTGATCAGGTATTCCTGGTTGATGACAAAGGCAGGACGTCCCTGCACGAAATCAACGCTTCAGGAAGATAGCCAATTTAAGTTTTAATTAACGTTCGGGGTGGACGGAATGATCTTAATCCGGCGTTTGTGGCGTAAATTTGTAATAGCGGATTATGCTACACGCACTAATCTGCCGTCATGTTTTTACTTACACGCCAAACCCTGGATCATGGATAAAAAACTCATACGCGACGCTTATAAAACTTACTGGCTGGAAAATGGTAAAAAGCCTGTTTCTGTGTATACCTTCTGTCAGCAGCTGGAGATCTCAGAAACAAACTTTTACGACAGCTATTCCTCATTTGATGCACTGGAGAAAGACATCTGGCGCGCCTTCCTGGAAGAGACACTGGACAAGCTGAAGGAGGACGAGATCTATCAGAACTATTCTGCCCGGGAGAAACTGCTGACTTTTTATTTCCTCTGGGTACAGACATTACGCGAAAACAGAAGTTATATTTTACAGCAGAAAGAGCAATACCTGGTACCAGGTCTGCACCTGGACAAACTGGAAGCCTTCCGTATCGCGTTTTATGACTATATCCGTGCACTCATCCTGGAAGGTTATCAGACGGGTGAGATCAAGGAACGTAAGTACATTTCTGACCAGTATGTACACGGTTTCTGGTTACAGGCCCTGTTTGTACTGCGTTACTGGACAAAAGATGACAGTGACCGCTTTGAAATGACAGATGCTGCCATCGAAAAAGCCGTTAATCTGAGCTTCCAGCTGATCAGTTCCAATACGCTTGACAGCATACTGGACTTTGGAAAATTCATGTTTGCAAGGAAATAATACGGTGATGAAAGAACAAACTAATATCCCTACCGGAAAAGTTGAACGTGCCAGCAAATTTGTTACGACGGGATTAAAAGTAGGTACCAATTACCTTAAACATTATACAAAGAAACTTATTGATCCTTCTATTAGCAGAGAAGAGCTGCATGCCGACAATGCAGAGGACATTTACGACACCCTCAGCAATCTGAAAGGAAGCGCATTGAAAGTTGCGCAGATGCTTAGTATGGACCGCGGCATGCTGCCAAAGGCTTATTCAGAGCGTTTTGCCATGTCTCAGTACAGTGCCCCTCCCCTTTCCGGCCCGCTGGTGATCAATACATTTATAAAGACACTGGGCAAATCTCCTTCCCAGCTATATGATAAGTTTGAGATGCAGGCGTCTAATGCAGCGTCTATCGGACAGGTGCATAAGGCCGTAAAATGGGGGAAGGACCTGGCGGTGAAGATCCAGTATCCGGGAGTGGCGAACAGTGTTAAATCCGACTTACGTATCGTAAAGCCTTTCGCCATGCGTATCGTAGGAATGACAGAAGTGGATATGGACAAGTACTTCCAGGAAATAGAAGGAAAGCTGCTGGAAGAAACTGATTACCAACTGGAGATAAGACGCTCTATAGAAGTATCTGAGAAATGCGCGCATATTCCAAATCTTGTATTCCCGGTATATTACCCGGAACTCTCAAGTGACAGGATCATTACGATGGACTGGCTCAAAGGGTTCCACCTGAAAGAATTCCTGGAACGTGATCCGTCTCAGGAAGCACGTAATCAGATCGGACAGGCACTGTGGGACTTCTACCAGTTCCAGGTACATGCGCTAAAACAGGTACATGCCGATCCGCACCCGGGCAATTTCCTGATGCGGGAAGATGGTACTGTAGGTGTGTTTGACTTTGGTTGTATCAAGGAAATTCCGGAGGACTTCTACGTTAATTACTTCCTGCTGACCAATAAAGAGGTACTGAAAGATGAAGTAAGGCGTAGAGAGATCTATACGAACCTGGAAATGATCCATCCGAGTGATACCGAAAAAGAAGTGGTATTCTTCTCAGGGCTGTTCCAGCGTATGATCGATCTGCTGACGCTTCCGTTCACCCAGGAGGAATTTGACTTTGGCAATGAGTCCTATTTCACGGAAATATATGCCTACATGGACTACCTCTCCAATCTGAAGGAAGTAAGAGAGTCCAAGGTAGCGAGGGGTTCCCGACACTCGCTGTATGTGAACAGAACGTATTTCGGCCTGTATTCTATCCTGAGTGACCTGAAGGCAAAGGTCATCACCAATGAGGCACGTATCCAGACAATGATGCACCCGGCATAAAACCCGGCTGATGACATATATTTAACAGCACCGGCATGGTCAGTATAGTCTTTCAGGTTATACAGATCGTGCCGGTTTTTTGTTTAACATGTAGTGCTGCATATATGATAAATTATCTGTTTTTAAACTTTTTTTAACAAAACTTAACACTCCGATAATACATAAACAATTGTTAATCAGTATTATTATATGATCATTAAAAGTCCGTTAACATTCTGTTAAAATCCATTAACAGGTTTGGTAAATAAATCCTACTATTTTTATAGGGTCAGGTAAACACGCAGGTTCACTTATCGAAAGGTTTTTAGATTAAGTAATGCAGATCAATGAATTGGTCCCTGGTGCTGAGAGATTCCAGTTTTTGAGAGAGAAGGCAAAACCAAAATTAAAAGTAGAAAGATAGCGTGTTATCAGCCTATGCCGGATAATAACTCTATCCCTAAGGAATAGCTAGTTCGTCGTTATAAAAATTAAATCAGCCACAAATGGGGGAAGTAGGTCGTCTTATATCTCTGTAAGTGAACAAAAGCAGTAATGCTTAATTATTTTTTCTTGTGAACGTCTCTGTACAAACGGGGACAGGCTGTCATCTGCCCTATCGTGTCCACACACGACAGGAACAGAACAGGATTCTTATGCGCCTTAATGAACAATGCTGACTAAAACAAGCAATTCAAGCCAAAATCGATATGAACATGAAGATTTACAAACTAACCAACATTAAAGCTCTGGTCTTCCTTGCGCTGATAATGGCGGTGCTTACAGGATGCGACAAAAAGAAAGAACGCGTCTATGAATTACTACCTCCTGATCCGGAAACCGAAAAAGACCTCACTGAACTGGCCATCAACATGACCGTAAGCATTGAGAACTCTGGTGGTGCTAACGCTGGCGAGGGTTCCAGGAAACTGATCGACAATGACCTCGATTCCAAGTTCCTGATCTTCTCTTTTGATCCGACCTTCTACATTCAACTGGAATATGATATAGCAGAGCGACTGGATGCATACACACTGACCTCTGCAAACGATGCGGATGGCAGAGATCCGAAAAACTGGAAAATACTGGCTTCAAACGATAAGGCTACCTGGACAGAACTGGACAATCAGACCAACCAGGCATTCGACGCTAGAAGGAAAACTGTACGTTATGAATTCACCAATAGTGAGAAATTCAAATACTACCGCTTTGCGATCTCTGAGCTGAAAGGTGGTACAAGTGGTCTCTTCCAGCTGGCTGAATGGCGCGTGATCAGAAGACCACAACAATAACAAAAAAAAAGTCTTATCGGAGTAGCATCATGACCGATCTGTCCCTGATAATATTTCCATAATCAACCAAACAAAGCACTATGCTTGGAAATTTTAAAAAGTCTCTTACGATGGGTGGCCTATGCCTGTCGGGTCTATTAGTCACTACGGCGGTTGTCGCACAACAAGCCGAAAAGATCACCATCACAGGTAACGTAAAAGATGAGCTGAGAGCTGTGATGCCTGGCGTTATGATCATCAACCAGACTTCCAAGGCTGGCGTTCCTACTGATGAAAAAGGTAACTTCTCTATCAATGCAAAAAGAGGTGATACCCTGGTAGCACGTCTTGTGGGATATGAACCTTACCTGTTTGTAATCAACAAAACAATTGATTTTGATATTACCCTGAAAGCCACCAACAGCTCCCTGAATGAGGTAGTAGTAGTGGGTTTCGGCCAACAAAAAAAGATCAGCCTCGTTGGTGCACAGTCTTCAGTAAAAGTGGAAGACCTGAAACAACCGGTAGCTAACCTGAGTGCTGCACTCGCTGGCCGTATCGCTGGTGTGGTAGGTGTTCAGCGTTCCGGTTTACCTGGTTCCAACAGTGCTGACCTGTGGATCCGTGGTATCTCTACCTTTAACAAGTCTGGTAACAATGCCTCTCCGCTGATCGTAGTGGATGGTGTACAGGGTCGTGATATCAATACCTTTGATCCGGAAGATATCGCTTCCTTCACGGTACTGAAAGATGCGGCTGCTACCGCTGTATATGGTGTGGCGGGTGCAAACGGCGTTGTGATCGTTACCACCAAAAAAGGTATACCCGGCAAAGCCAATCTGATGTTCAACTATAACCATGGTATCACTTCTTTCACCAAGGTACCTGAACTGACGGACGGTGTGATGTACATGATGCTGCGCAACGAAGCACAGCGTAATACCGGCCTGACTCCAGAGTACTCCAACAATACTATCAACTCCACTATTCTGAAAGAAGATCCGAACTTATATCCGAATGTGGATTGGATGGACGCGCTTTTCAAAGACGTGAGCCAGAACAGACGTGCTAACTTCAGCGCGCGTGGTGGTACTGATGCATCTGCTTACTATGTGTCTCTCGGCTACTACGATGAAACGAGCTTGCTGAACACAGACGCCCTGCAGAGCTATAATGCATCTACCCGTTACAAACGTTACAACTTTACTTCCAACGTAAATATGAACTGGACCAAGACCACCAAATTTGATCTCGGTATCCAGGGCTATATTTCCTCTATGAACCAGCCTGATGTTGGACCTGAAGACGCGTTCCGTAACGTGATGCAGACCAACCCTGTGCTTTATCCGATCATGTATCCGGGTAACCTGGTGCCAAGTGTGAACTCACAGGGTGCACAGCCAAACCCATATGCGCAGATCACACAGACCGGTTACAGGAACACCTTCTCTAACCAGGTATATTCCAATGCACGTATCTCTCAGGACCTGAAAATGATCACTCCGGGATTATCTGCTTACGGTTTATTCTCATTTGACGTATATAATACACACCAGATCCGCCGCTACCGCAACAGAAGCGCGTACCTGATCAACAAGGCGCGTCCTTACAACGCAGATGGCAGCATCAACCTGAACCTGATCTCTAATGGTAGTGATGACCTGAAGTACGAGCGTGGAAACAACTCTAACCGTCAGTTCTACGTAGAGGGTGCAGTGAACTATGACAGAAACATCGGTAACAAAGGTCACCTGACTGCCATGTTCCTGTACAATCAGCGTGAAGAAGTGCAGGCATTCGCCGGTGACGTAACCAGCTCACTCCCCTACCGCAGCATGGGTCTGGCAGGTAGAGGTACTTACTCTTACGATGACAGATACTTTGCAGAGGTGAACTTCGGTTACAATGGTTCCGAAAACTTCGCACCAGGCAAGAAATTCGGTTTCTTCCCATCATTTGGTGTGGGTTGGGTGATCTCTAATGAAGCCTTCTTCGAAAACGCGAAACAATCTGTTCAGTTCTTCAAACTCCGTTACTCTGATGGTAAAGTAGGTGATGGCGGTAACGGTGGCCGTCGCTTCGGTTACCTGACACTGGTTGCTACGAATCCTAATGGAGATGATGTGGGTATGGACTTCGGTAAGAATGGCGCCATTATCGGCAGAGATGGTACTGTCATCACTGACTATGGTTCCAATGTAACCTGGGCTACCTCCCACAAACAGGATTTAGGTATCGAGATCAGAACACTGAACGATCACCTGTCCCTGACAGCAGACTTCTTTAAAGAAAGACGTTCCGGCGTATTCCTGCAGAGAGCTTCCCTGTCTACTTTCATTGGTCTGAACTCTGCACCATGGGGTAACCTGGGTATCATCGAGAACAAAGGTATCGACGTAACCCTCGATGTAACTCCGGTGAAGATCGCCAAAGACCTGACGATCGATGGTCGTGCGACTTTCTCTTACAACAGGGATAAAGTAATTGAAAACGATCAGCCGGTACAGCCTTTCCCTTATATGGAAAAACGCGGTACTAACTATAACTCTACTTACGGTTATGTAGCAGAAGGACTGTTCGTTGATCAGTCAGATATCGACAAACATGCGAACCAGTCCATCTTTGGTACCGTACACCCTGGTGATATTAAATATGCTGACTTAAACGGCGACGGTATTATTAATGCGAACGACGTTAAACGTATCGGTAATGGTGATGTACCAACTACTATCTACGGTTTCGGTCTGAATATCACCTACAAAAACTTCTACATCGGCGCATTCTTCCAGGGTGTTGCAGGTGCTGACAGACTGCTGGGTGGCGATGGTATGATTCCATTTAACAACAGCACCGGTCCGGAAAGAAGTAACCTGTTTGCTATCGCAGAAGACAGATGGACAGAAGCTAACCCTAACCAGAACGCCTTCTACCCTCGTCTCGCTTATGGTAACGCAGCTAACAAGAACAACTCTCAGACTTCCAGCTGGTGGATAAAAGACATTGATTTCCTCCGTCTTAAAACCGCTGACCTGGGTTACAACCTGCCTAAGAACGTGTTGAGAAAAGTAGGTATGAAGAATGCACGTGTATATATACAGGGTCTGAACCTGTTCTACTGGAGCAAATTCAAACTGTGGGATCCTGAGCTGAACACCAACAACGGTACCAACTACCCGAACGTAAGATCTGTAAACATCGGTGTGCAGGCTAACTTCTAAACCAGGCTTTGAATTACCCGGTATCGTGTATAACGGGATATGTGACAATGTCAAACACTAGCAAATGAAAAAAGTATTCTTAATATTCGCTGCTGCAGCAGCACTAGGTATCACCTCCTGTAAGAAGTATCTTGATCAGGTACCGGATGACGTACTGACCATAGATGATATATTCCAGTCAAAAAGCAATACGGACAACTTCCTGGCAAACGTATACTATTCACTGCCAAACGAACTGGAACAGCGTTTTACAGGTAATGAGAACTCCGGTGCATGGCATGCGGCTTCTGATGAATCCAAATACAACTGGTCGTTCAACTATACCAATAACATGAACACCGGCGCATGGGCCAGCACAGATGGCAACGTAGCCACCTACTGGACTAACTTCTACAAAGCGATCCGTAATGCTTCTTATTTCATACAGAACATTGATGGTGCGAACAGCGTAGAAGTAGATGCCGGCATGAAAAAACAATACAAAGCGGAAGCCCGTGCCTTACGTGCGATGTATTATTTCTTCCTGGTAAGAACTTACGGTCCGGTGATCATGCTGGGCGAAGAGCCGGTAGATATCAATACACCTGCCACTGACCTTCAGCTGAGCCGTTCACACATTGATACCTGTATCAACTTTATTGTAACGGAACTGGATAAAGCAGCTGCTGACCTGAGCGCTGATATCCCTGCAGGTGGTACTGAATATGGCAGGATCACCAGTGGCGTGGCTAAAGCCTACAAGATACAGGCCCTGATGCTGGCTGCAAGTCCGCTGTGGAACGGTAACACCGACTATGCAAACTTCAAGAACCGTGACGGTGCGCCCCTGGTAAATACCTCTTATGATGCTGCAAAGTGGACAAGAGCCGCTACTGCTGCGAAAGAATTCCTGGATACCTACGTACCAAGCCAGTATGACCTGTTCACTGCTACCGGTGCTGACGCATTCACTGCTGCGTACAACTCCTGCCGCCAGGTAACTACGGTAGAGTGGAATAAGGAATGGATCTATGCACGTTCTAACTCAGGCAGCTACATGCGCTATGACAGAACGCCTTTCCACGCAGGTTTGCCAGCTAACCAGCACGGTGCGGGTGCACACGGTGCGACACAGGCAATGGTAGACGCTTACTTCATGGCAAACGGCCGTCTGATCTCCGATCCTGCGTCTGGTTATGTAGCCAGTGGTTTCTCTTCCTTTAAAGCGCCTTTCGACAACGCTGCAAGAAATACCTTCAACCAGTGGGTGAACAGAGAGCCGCGTTTCTATGTAGGTATCACCTACAATAACAGCTACTGGCTGTTCCAGGAAGGTTCCAATCCGATCATCACCAACATGGAATTCAACGGTAACTCCGGCAGAAGCCAGAGTACTTCCGACGTATCTCCTACCGGTTATATTGTAAGGAAAGATGTAATGCCGAATGATAACTCCCGTGGTGCACTGATGCTGAGATTAGGCCAGATATTCCTGGACTATGCGGAAGCCCTGAACGAATCTGCTCCGGGTAGCACTGACATCATGAAGTATGTAAACCAGATCCGTAGCCGTGCTGGTGTACCACAATATGGTGCTGGTGAGGGTATGATCCCTGCGCCAACCTCACAGGATGCTGTTCGTGATGCGATCCGTGCGGAAAGAAGAGTTGAACTGGCATTTGAAAGCCCGCGTTATTTTGATACGCGTCGCTGGAAGATCGCTAAAACAACTAACAACGGTCCGGTGTATGGTATGAATATGAACGGCAATGGTAGTGAGTTCTATCAGAGAACACTGATCGAAACACGCATCTTCACTGACAAAGACTACTTGTTCCCTATACCTAACACCCAGATCCTGATTAATCCGAACCTGGTACAGAACCCAGGCTGGAAATAATTAAACTCCTATGAAAATGCTATTTTTCAGTTTGACGCTCCTGGGTCTTTTATCCGCCTCCTGCAAACAGGAAAAGGAAATTATAAAACTCACAGGAAATCCAACCGATCCCAATGCTCCTTCTTCCACCTGGAAGGAGCATTGGTTCGAACACAACCAGCTGGTAAAGCTGGTCTCCTACAATGATGAAGTAGGCGTTTACTACGATGACGATGTGCCTAAAGACATCACCTGGCCGCAAAGAACCATGACCGCCATCTGGAAATACACCAAGGCAACTTACGGTAACTTCGGACAGGACAAAGACAAACGTCTCTCTGTCATCCTGCATTTCAACAAGTACGGCGGCGGTCACCCGGCCACCTTCTTTGATGCCAGCCATGACAACCGTAATATGATCGATGTAGGATCAAACAACCCATGGACAGACAGTACCGGATGGAACCTCGACATCGTGGCACATGAAGTCGGACATATTGTGGAAGGCGCCTCCAAAGGCACTCACAACTCTCCGGCCATGGCTATCTGGCACGACAGTAAATGGATGGAGATCTATCAGTATGATGTGTATAAGAACCTGGGATGGGAGCAAGAAGCAACCCGCTGGTACAATGATAAGATGAATGCGGTTGACAACTACCCGAAAGCGGGCACACAATGGTTTAAGAACTGGTTCTATCCTATCTATCGCGACCACGGAGGCAAAGATGTGCTGAATGGCTTCTTTACCCTGTTATCAAAGCAGTTCCCTACCAGAACTATCTCTCTGGGCAAGGAATATACACGCGACATGAATATGGGTGAATTTGTTCACTTCTGGAGCGGTGCGGCGAAAACCAATCTGAAACAGCTGGCACTGGATGCATTCGGCCCTAATGACGAACGCGGACAGGACTGGGTAGCTCAGTTTGAACAGGCGCAGAAAGACTTCCCTAACATCACCTACTAATCACCTTTGTTGTTTCGTTTTTTATAAAAAAAGCGTCTGCTGAATAAGCAGGCGCTTTCTATTTTAGCTTACATGCTGTTGTCTTATTTCACAGGCACCTCAACATGCGCGTCATCCCATTCAACAACTACCTTGCTGGCTGGTACAGTGATGGTGAGCTTTTCAACCGGTGCACTGGTTTTGGTAGCTTTCGCTTTTACTTCCAGTACGTTCTTGCCCTTGATCTCCTCATATTTATAAGCACCCCACTGTTTCAGTTCGCTGTTCAGAATGAATGTCCATTCATTCGCTTCCGGAATAGCGAATAAAGTATAAGTACCCGCTTTTACCGCTTTACCGCCAAAGCTGCCATCCTTCGCAAAGGTGATCTCCGTCGCCTCGTTAGCGCCTAAACGCCATACTTTGCCATAAGGCACCAGCTGACCGAAGATAGCCCTGCCTCTTTTGGATGGCTGGCCGTAGGTGATCTTTACATTTTTTCCTTCAGCAGTCACGCGTGGACTTTGCGGAGCCTTCTCCTGTGCGGATACAAAGCTGCTGGTACCTGCCAGCAATGCAAAGAATAAGAGAACGTGTTTCATAGTACTATGTTTGTTTTACTGATCAGTAATTTCTATGAAAATACACTCTTTCAATCAAACATCACTACCGCCCATAATAATTAGGAAGCACGGCTGTACCGTATCCTACTTCTTCTCGCAGATCGTCCTGAGCTGCGTGAGCCCGGATTCCAGCTGAGGACCGGTCAGTTTATCTGCCAGGAACCCTCTCAGTTTCCACCAGGGCAATAACCCCAGTTCGGTTTCCAGGCGCCATTGAATAGCCGTACCCTTTCCGTCCGCCGAAGGCTTGAGCTCGAATGCCGCAGTCATCGGTTTCATACTGCTGAATGTAAGATCACAATACACGCCTTTGGCAGGATTGCTCTCCCGGATCATCACAGTACCTGTAACCGGCTTATCATGCTGGGTACCCGACCAGGTATAACCAGCACCCTTTCCTGTCGCTGGTCCGGTATAGTTAATTTTCTGTGCTACATCCGGCGCTGCCCAGGGATTCCAGGAAGGCCAGGTCTTCAGGTCATTGATCTGACCATATACCACGGACAACGGCGCGTCTATCACGCCGGAACGCTCAACAATGGCCTTAGATGGGAATAAAAGAGAGGTAAGGAATATTAGTATTCCGAAAACAAGGCCGCTTAGCAGCAATAATTTAATAAATCGCATATCTGTTACTGGTTTCTCCGGGTCAGCTGACCCACTTTCTGAAAAGCTGTCCTCCTGGTTATTCCCAACGGAATACCTTCACAGCCACAATATATACCACTACACCCCATGCAGCGATCACGCCCAGCTCGAAGCCTACGTTCCAGATGTGCAGTCCTTCAAAGGCAACTTTACGGAATGCATCATTCAGATAGGTCAGCGGCATAATCCGGCATATGGGCTGTAACCAGGAAGGGAAAGAATCAACAGGTACAAAGGTACCTGCCAGCAGGAACTGCGGCAAAGTGATCACATTTGCAATAGGCGGGATCGTGCTTTCACTCGTAGCGATCCCACTCACCACAAACCCAAAGCCCATAAAGACGACCACCCCGAAAGCCGTTAATAACAGCATTTCCAGGAATGTACTCCATCCATGCACCAGTGTAAAGCCGAAGGCAAAGTAACCAATAGCGATGATCAGAATGGCTCCTGCCACCTGGAATACCAGACGGGCAAGTGCCTCACCCAGCACTATGTACAAGCGACGAATAGGTGTGGCAAAGAAACGTTTTAATACCAGCGTCTGTCGCAGGTTGAAGAACAGGAAGGCCGTGCTGAACACCGCAGCACTCAGCAATGAGAAGCTGAGCAGGCCAGGCAGGATGAAATCGATCGTACGGTAACGACGGCCGGGTAGTACTTCCACCGGGGCCAGTTTCGCCACGGACTGCCTTGGATAATAGCTGTCATCTGCCTTATATATGACCCCGGTCAGAATAGCATTAAACAGAGAGATCTTGTCTACTGCCGCTGTAGAGGTCTGCACCTTCACATCGCAGGCAGGTGTATTCCCGCTGGAAGTTTGTGAAGTGATACGGATAATAGCGGTAATATGCCCTTTCTTCAGGTCCTCTTCCATCTCCGCAGCCGGTTTGCCGGTTTGCAGTTTCAGGCTTTTCTCCTTTGCCAGCTGCCTGTACAGATAGCTGGTCGTATCTGTGGCCGCATCCACGCCTACTTTTACCGACACACCGCTATCGCCGATAAATCCAAACACCAGGATGAATACCAGCGGAAACCCAAGACTGAAAATGACCGCTGAAGGACTTCTTAATATTCCTATCAGACTTGCTTTGGACATCGCTAACAGCGCCTTCCATTGATTATATTTAACCGCCATACTTACTTTCGCTGGATCTGTTCTTAAAAAATCGCCTAAAACTACTATTGTTTTACCCATTTCCATAAAAAAACCTGCCGCAAGCGGCAGGTTTAATATTATTTTAAGTACGCCGACAGGCATTTTCCTGTCCTGCTGCCAATAGCTAATTAGTTGTACAGCAGCCTTTATCTGATTTCCATCAGGTAAGGCAGTTTCGCCTGCACCTCTCCGCTCATTTCTTTCATTTCCCTGATCTGCTGGTACAATTTATACTGGTCGCCCAGCTCCGCCTTCATGGCATTTTCTACGCTCGCACTGGCGCCGAAGCTACGTACCATCCGGGAAATTGAGGCATCTGTTTCAGGATATTCACGCAGGCGGTAAGACGACACCTTCGCCAGTTTAACTGCGCATCTGATCGCATCATTGATACCACCGATACGGTCCACCAAACCTAATTCTTTCGCCTGGATCCCGCTCCATACGCGCCCCTGTGCGATGCTGTCCACCACAGGACCGCTCAGTTTACGACCTTCTACCACACGTCCCTTGAATGTGCTGTAAATGCTGTCTACTGAGTTCTGGATAAATTTCTTCTCCATTTCTGTCAGTGGGCGGGAAGTATTCCCCAGATCGGCATACTGAGCTGTTTTCACCCCATCAAAGGTCACACCCAGTTTATTCTTAAAGAATCCCTGCAGGTTAGGCAATACAGCAAATACACCGATAGAGCCGGTCAGGGTATTCGGCTGTGCAAAAATGGAATCTGCCATACAGGAGATATAATAGCCACCGGATGCGGCATAATCGCCCATTGATACGACCACTGGCTTGCTTTTCTTCGCCAGCACCAGTTCACGCCAGATAGATTCGGAAGCCAGCGCGCTGCCTCCCGGTGAATTCACACGGAACACGATCGCTTTGACATCTTTATCCTGTCTTGCCTCGCGGATGATCTTAACGAAATGGCCACTGCTGATAGTAGCTTCTTTCTCGCTTTCTCCGCCAACGATGCTACCCTCTGCATAGATGATAGCGATTTTATTGTCAGCACCTTTGTTTTCGGTCAGGTCAGTAGCGCTGGTATATTTGGAAAGAGACACAAAATTCACCTCCTCATCTCCCTTGAGGCCCAGTCTGGCTTTGATCTCGTCCATTACCTGGTCGTTGTATTTCAGACCGTCCACCAGTTTGTATTTCACTGCGTCTCCTGCTTCCTGGATCAGGCCTTCGTTGGCATAACGGTGGAGGGTGGCGGTATCGATCTTGCGCGCAATACCGATGTTTTTGAGGAAGTTAGCATACAGCTCACCCAGATAGGCGTTCGTCTGAATACGGTTTGCTACGGTCATTTCTGTTTCACGTAAAGGCTCGGTGGCACTTTTGAAACGGCCATCATAGAAGATCTGTGGCTGGATCTCCAGTTTATCCAGTGCCCCCTTCAGGAAGGTCAGCTGGGTAAAGAAACCGCCAAATTCCACGCCCCCTTTCGGGTGTACATATACTCTGTCGGCCAGGGAAGCCATATAATAGCTCTTCTGGTCCATCACCTCGCCATAGGCATAGACGAATTTGCCTGACTGTTTGAACTGCAGCAGTGCATTACGGATCTCTTCACTGGTGGCAAAGCCGTTGCCGTTGCCTTCGGCCTTGAGATAAATACCTTTTATGTTATCGTCCGTTTCAGCATGTTTAAGGAGACGTACCAGGTCATATACGCCAGGCACTTCTTTCGGTTCCTGACGGATGAGGGCATTCAGCGGATTGGATACTTTCTGTTCGGCATACTGCTGACTGGTCTCCAGGACCAGCACACTGTTAGGCGACAGGGTAACAACTTCGGGGCTGATAGCGCTACCTATTGCGCCCATCAGCAGGATCACTCCCAATATGAGGATCACTACAAAGGCCAGCAGCGTGGCAAAGAAAATTTTAAAAAAGCTACGCATTATAGAGGATTTAATTTTAAAAGACAGACAGGTCGTCTTCCTTTTTTCCAAAAATAAAGAATATGTCTACTTTTGGGCCGTTGAAGATACATGAATAAAGCAATATTACTTATAGGTGGCAATCTCGGAGACCGTATCGGAAACCTCCGGGAGGCAGTAGCGCAAATAGAGAAGCAGGTCGGTAAGGTAGAAAAGCTATCCGCCCTTTATGAAACGGCAGCCTGGGGCGATGTAGCCCAACCGGATTACCTGAATCAGGCCCTTTTGGTATCAACCGAAATGGATGCACGAACGCTTTTGCATACCGTCCTGGCAATTGAACATCATATAGGCCGCGTACGCAGGCAGAAATGGGGCGCACGGGTGATTGACATTGACATCATTTTCTATAATGATGCGATCATTAACGAGCCTGATCTGAAGGTGCCGCACCCACAGATGCAGTTCAGGCAGTTTGTACTGGTCCCTCTGGAAGAGATACTGCCCGACTGGGAACATCCGCTACTCCGTCAGTCAGTCCGTAAATTACTGGAACATTGTACAGACCAGCTCCCCGCCAGAAAATACGAAGGCGTACGTTAAACTATCTAACCGGCACATGAAATACAACTACATTACAATAGAAGGGAATATCGGCGCAGGGAAGACAACACTGGCCACCAAACTATCCGCTCACTTTGGTGCTAAACTGATCCTGGAAGAGTTTGCAGATAATCCCTTTCTGCCTAAATTCTATGAAAAGCCGCAGCAATATGCTTTCCCACTGGAGCTGTTCTTTATGGCCGAACGATACAAACAGCTGAAAGACATGCTGCAGATGCAGGACATGTTCAGTAACCTGGTGATTTCAGATTATCTTTTTATCAAGAGCCTGTTATTTGCCAAGATCAACCTGAAAGAAGAAGAATACGCACTCTACCAGAAGCTGTTTGATATTATCAACCCTCAGCTCATACAACCCGATCTGCTCATCTTCCTGAATGCACCGGTGGCCAAACTCCAGCAGAATATAAAACACCGGAACCGCTCATATGAGCAGCAGATAGAAGATCAGTACCTGAGTAATGTACACGATATGTATATGCAGTATATCAGGCAACATCCTGTTCGTGTACTGATGGTGGATATGACAAAGACTGACTTCGTTAAAAATCCGGGCGACTTTGAGACACTGCTGCATGCCCTGGATACAGATTATGAGCCAGGCATACACTATTTGTAGCACCGGGAATCGGGAACTGGTTCGCCTGTTAATTTAAAAGGGTGTCTTATATATTATAAAGCACCCTGGCATTTACTATTATTAATTATTAGTACTTATTATTAATTGTTAGTGCTCATTATTAATTTTCTGTACTATACTGCTGGCTGCGATCCATCCGCTGGTCCAGGCATGCTGAAAATTGAATCCGCCGGTGATACCGTCCACGTCCATGACCTCTCCGGCAAAAAACAATCCCGGTGCCAGCCTGCTTTCCATGGTGGCAGGATCTATTTCTGACAATTGCACACCCCCACAGGTTACGAATTCTTCTTTGAAGGTTGTCTTCCCTTTGACCGGGCACTCCATGGCTGTCAGCAGCTTCACCAGTTTATGCTGGTCTTTTGCCGGCA
The DNA here is from genome assembly GCF_010093065.1 of Chitinophaga agri. Lineage (NCBI taxonomy): Bacteria > Pseudomonadati > Bacteroidota > Chitinophagia > Chitinophagales > Chitinophagaceae > Chitinophaga > Chitinophaga agri. The sequence goes on from NZ_CP048113.1 coordinate 2,459,969, forward strand.
TATCTGCCCAACGTACATCTTCTCCAATTCCGGACTGTTGTAAAAGGAAATGCCAGAGCCGCTGTGGCAGTCCGAAAGGGTTCTTATGATGCATTTTCTGTCCACCGAGTGAAAACCGCAGATCCTGCATTTCGTCGCGCAGGCTGTTCTCGTTAAATGCAGGCAGCCAGTTCACGATCGCTGTAAACTGATATTGTATGGCGCCGAGATCACGGGCCCCCCACGCAGACAGGCGCAGGATACAGGGGCCGCTCATACCCCAGTGCGTGATCATCAGCGGACCGCGCTCCTGTAATTTCGTACCTGCTATTTTCACATGTGCTTCTTCCACACTCACCCCCATCAGTGCCGTAATAGGGTTACCAGGCATGTTGAACGTGAACAGTGATGGCATAGGAGCCACGATCTGATGCCCTGTGTCCTGTAACCAGGCAAACTTTTCTACCTGGGCATAACCGCCGGCAGCGACACATACATAATTGGCTTTCAATGAGCTACCGTCCTGCAGGGCAACATTCCACACCTTCCCTTCCCGGGTCAGGGCAGTCACCCCGGCATTCATTTTAATCTTTACCCCATATTTATCAACCTCCCTCAGCAAACAGTCTATGATCGTCTGGGAATTATCTGTAACGGGAAACATCCTGCCGTCCGCCTCTGCCTTCAGTGACACGCCTCTTTCCTTAAACCAGCTGATCGTATCAGGCACAAAAAACCGGTTAAAGGTCTTTTTCACGAAATGCTGTCCTCTTGGATATCGTTTCGACATGTATGAAATATCGGGGGCATTATGGGTCACGTTACATCTTCCACCGCCTGAAACCTTCACTTTGGATAAAAGTTTACTGCTTTTCTCTATCAGTATGACTTCCAATTGAGTATGAAGACGTGCGGCGTTCACCGCACAGAAAAAACCGGCTGCTCCGCCACCAATAATTACTAATCTATTGTTTATCATGATATTACAAATCCAGTCATGCAATATTCGCATTCCCGCCGCAATAATAAATCAAAGCCGGGATATTCTAATTTATTCTGCATCAATAACATTTTTTGCATATATTAATTTTTCACGCTATTTTGCATATTATATTTTTTGATACTATATTGTCGCAAAATGTTGTTCCACATGCAATCTGTGTTCTCTAAAACAAAAAAACGCTTTAAGTGGCTCCTCCCAGCATGCATGTTGGGGATCACAGGTGCCCTTGCATTTTATCCTGCGGACGAGTGGCAGGATAAAATCACCGAAGCCTTGGAACTGTACAGCAAACGCTTCCCCCAGGAAAAGGTTTACCTTCAACTGGACAAAGACTACTATGCCGCTGGGGAAACCATGTGGTTCAAAGCGTATGTTTTGCTACAAGGCCAGCCATCACTTTCTGCTACCAACCTATACGTAGAGCTGGTTGATAAAGGAGGAAATGTGGTAAGTAAAAAACTGATCTCCATTGGTGGTGCTACCGGTTCCGGTGCATTTGAACTGCCGGAGAGCCAGAAAGCCGGTCAATACCAGCTGCGTGCCTACACCGCGTGGATGCTGAACTTTGACTCGGAATATCTCTTCTACAAAAGCATTGAAATATTCGATCCGTCTAAACCGGTTGGCCCTTCTCAGAAGCCGGCTGCTACCGATTTTGCGGTAAACTTCTTCCCCGAAGGCGGTAACCTGATCGCTGGTATTCCCGGCCGTGTGGCTTTTAAAGCCATCGACCAGCAGGGTTTCCCACAGGAAGCGAACGGTATCATCCAGAACCTGAAAGGTGAAACAGTAGCACAGCTGAAGACCACCCGTGATGGTATGGGTATGTTTGAACTGACGCCGGCTGCGGGTGAAACCTACAAGGCCCTGATGCAGACCAGTAAAGGCCTGCAGAAAACGATCCTGCTGCCTGTAGTGAAAACTACCGGTGTCGGCATGAAAGTCTTCAACAAAGGTGCCCGTATATTCTACACGACCACTCCTGCCTCCAAAGATAACCCGATGTACAATAACCTGATGATCGTTGCGCAGATGCAGCAGCACATCGTGTACAAGGCAAAACTGAATGCAGGTGAAGGTCAGATGAGCGGCTTCATCCCGACCAAGGAATTACCTTCCGGTATCCTGCAGCTGACTGTATTCAACAGTGATGGCGTGCCAATGGCAGAAAGGCTGGCTTTTGTAAGAAAGAACGACTTCCTGTCTCTTGGTTTACAGAACATGGCCATCAATACACAGCCAAGACAGAAGAACACGCTTGAGATCAAGATCCCGGACACCATGCTAACAAGCCTGTCCGTTACGATCACAGATGCGGACAACATTGTTAAAGACCAGGATGAGAACAATATTCTTTCTAACCTGCTGCTGACTTCTGATCTGAAAGGATATATCGCTAATCCTGCACAATATTTCAAAGATGCAGATCCTTCTACCCTTGCAGGTCTCGACCTGGTGATGATGACGAACGGATGGAGAAGGTTCACCTGGGAGAAAGTGCTGCATAACTACATGCCTGACATCAAGTATCCTTACGAACAGGGTCTGCTGCTGAAAGGTATCGCTACTACCAACAAAGGTGCATCTGCACTGTCTAATGGTAAAGTAGACTTTATCCTGAAACAGCCGATCGATACCTCTACCGCATTCTCTTCCGTTACTACTAATGACAAAGGTGAATTTGCTGTAGACCGTCTGCAGTTCGTGGATACCATCAACGTATTCTACCGTGCGAACGATCCGAATAAAGCATGGAAAGATGTGTCTGTGAAATTCGAACCACACTTCTTCGAATCCAGAGAACCAGTGACACTGCCTTATCCATTCAGAAATAATGTGGAGATAGAAAGCAGGGTACTGAGCACCTATCTCTCTACCGTTGCTGAGAACAGTGCAGTAAGCAGATCTATCCGTAACAAACCGATCTTCCTGAAAGAGATCAACGTGCGTGAAAAACGCCTCAGTAAAACTGAAACTGTTGAAGCCCGTTACGCAACCGGTATGTTCAGCGCAGGCGATGGTTATGCATTCGACCTGACCAAGGATGAACCAGGTAGTCTAAGTATCTTCCAGTACCTGCAGTCTAAAGTACCTGGTCTGACGGTTAACCTGGCTGATCCTGTCGTGGGTCCTACGATGCAATGGCGTGGTGGTCCTCCGGTACTGTTCCTGAATGAAATGCCTACCAACATCAACATGCTGAGCAACATTAACATAGGCGATGTGGCATTCATTAAAGTACTGCGTCCTACTTTCGTAGGTGGCTTCGGTGGTAGCTCAGGTGCGATCGCTGTATACACGAGAAAAGGTGGTGACAGCAAGAACGATGTGGATACACGTGGATTCGAAAAATACAGAAAAGCAGGTTACGATATCGTGAAGGAGTTTTACGCACCTGATTATACTGTACGTAAAGAGATCCACATCCTGCAGGATAAAAGGCTGACCCTCTACTGGAATCCAAACCTGATAGCGGACTCCCTGACACACACTGCAAAGGTATCCTTCTACAACAACGACTTCACAAGACGTTTCCGCATTATTGTGGAGGGTATGGGTGAAGACGGATCACTGGGACACACAGAACAGATCTTGCAATAATCCAAGGCTCCGGCTGATAAATAAATAGTCCATAGTTCAACACTATGGACTATTTTTATTTATACAACATGCCAGGATATGAACAATCTCGTAAACAGGATACCGAAAGGCTGGCAAGCCCCCCATCATTTATTGGTGTTAATACTCACCGGCTGCCTTTGCATACTGCTATCCCAAAACTCTTCCGCCCAACCTCTTAAGCCAGGCTTTGACGCAAAGGAATATCTTGATATGCTCAGCATAGATTTCCTGCATGCAGACACACCCTGGACAAACACACATCTTATACCTCCTGCAAACGCGCAGCTGGTGTACCGCTCACCTGAAACCGGCTTACATAACCGATGGGATCTCTGGCTGCGGGATGATGGTGTGGCCATCGTTAGTATACGCGGAACAGTGGGTAACAAAGAATCATGGATGGAGAACTTCTTCGCAGGTATGATTCCCGCAACAGGACAGTTCCAGCTGAATGACAGTACAACTTTTAAATACCGGCTGGCGAAGGATGAAAGAGCCTATGTACATGCCGGCTGGACGCTCGCACTGGCCAGTATGGCACCCGACATTGTTGCACATATTAAAACCTACTATAAAAAAGGATACCATGCATTCCTGATCTCCGGCCACAGTCAGGGTGGTGCCATCAGTTTTCTGCTACGCTCCTATCTGCAATACCTGGACGATCCGGAGTTTCCGAAGGATATTGTCTATAAAACCTATTGCAGTGCAGCACCTAAACCTGGCAATCTGTACTATGCATACGACTATGATTACATTACCCGGGATGGCTGGGGCTTCCGCGTAGTCAATGCGAGAGACTGGGTACCCGAAACGCCTTTCTCGTTACAGACCACTAATGACTTCAACACCCCAAATCCTTTCATGGGTGTAAAAAGAGCGCTTAAAAAACAAAATTTCTTCGTGCGGCTTGTCATAGGAAGCATGTATAATAGACTCGACCGCAGTAGTAAAAAGGCGAGCCGTCGTATGCAGAAAATGCTGGGGAAAAGATTGTCAAAACTGGTGAAGAGAGCTGTTCCGGGTTATAGCGCGCCTCCTTTTACAGGCAGTCACAATTATCATCCCGCAGGAACACCTGTTATACTGTACCCGGATGCAGCGTATGATAGCAAATATATCTTTGATGGAAAGAACCTTTTTATCCATCACATGTATGCGCCCTACCGGGAGTTGACAAACAGCATTTATCATTGATAAGGCACCTGTCATTTTGATCTGTAACACGCAGCCAGTCATGCTAATTTCTTTGTTAACAATGGGTTAACTTTTAGATTAACCTGAAATTAACAGTTCAACTTTTTTTTCGGGTTATGTTTGTATCGATAAAAGCAAAAGCACGTTGTCCTTTACTGCCAGGCCTCTCATATAAAGCGTATGAGGGCTTGGGTGGTAAGGGAACAAAAATCAACACCTCACACAACGATTTCATCATATTACTTACATAGAGATTACTAGCAAAATTTATTAGCAGCACCCTGCAATATGGCTCAAAGTATTAGAGGGGGAATAATATAGGCTAAATATACTTTACATGACCATGAATAAGACTATAGTGGTCACTCTAAATCAAAAACCAACTAACAGAAAAGGTCTCGTTTTCACGAGACCTTTTTCCATATTCCGAAATAAAAACAGTCTTATTACCACAAATCATTTAAAAACAGGCATATCCACAATAAACAGATGGTTAAATACAGCTGAGCTAATCCTTCAGCTTATGGAGAAAAGTAGACAGCTTGAATAACAGCTCATCCTGCAACCCCGCCCTCAGCTTAGCTTCTTCATCCGTGATACCTAGTTTTTTCATTCGCTGATAATAGCCGTAAGAGCCCCCGATCAGTTCCAGACATTCTTCGATCTTGCCCCTGATCTCGGCATCCTTGCTCTTCTTATCATACTCCCTCCGGGACAGTATCCTGTCAATGAAATAGAGATTATCCTTTGTCTCTACCCATTTGCCTCTAGACAGATGTTGTGGCTTGTAGACCTCCAGGTAGCAGTCGTCCAGCTGCAAAATCTGGCCGAATTCAGCCCTTACGTCAATGGCAGCAGACTTATCCTTTTTACTACCTGACATTAGCTTTTTGATGAAGAGATTGATCTCGCTACCCAGTTCTCCGCTGGCCATTAATATTTGTGTCAGCTGTGAAAGCTTCATCACCATGGTCACACGAATATACCGGCTACCCGATTTCAGTTTACCGATAATACGCGGCGTTTGCTGCTCGTCCAGCAGGATATCTTCCACCTGCAGCTTGCTAACCATGCGCAGGTTTGGCGTATAACCCTCGGAAGCAGGCAGTGCAGCTTTACCGGCGGTGCCTGCATGCTGCTGTTTAAGGGTCTGCTGAGCGAAATCATCTATAAAGCGGAGGTCATGTCCTTTCATACGATGATACAATTCATGGGTATTATAGTTGACGATCCGGCTCAGCAGCTGGATATCGTCCCACGCGTCAGCGTATTGCACTTTCTTCAGTTCATCCAGCACATCTGCCGCGATCACATTCCTGCGATACAGTAATTCGCCTATCAGAAAAACGGAGTAGTCATTTACCGGGTAACCCAGTTCAGGCAGGAGGTCGTATGGCGTCCTTTTTTGCTCCTTTGCCTGCTCCAGCTGTTCCTGGTCAGACACAACCGGAGCCAGCAGATATTTGCGCGCAGCAGTCTTCAGTTTCTTACTCACATAGTCAAGCATATGATCATTCACTTCCCGCTGACTGACAAAGTCATGCAGAATCTGCACAAAACGCTTGGAGGCAGGCAAGCCGAACTGCAGCAAAATATCATTTTCCATATCCGGCACACTCGCTCCATCTACCTGATCCCGACCGGTTTTAGTCCGCGTTTCCTGCCGCTGGCAGCGCTGATAATATTCCTGTAATTTCAGTTTGAGCTTATCCATATATTATCTGATTAAATCAATACTTGATACCTCTTCCGGTCGGTATGACAATAGATCGTCAGTCCGGTGGACGGAATAAGGGTCAGGACAGCACTTTTGACGAACACTGGCGCTCGCTTCAGTACAATTCCTTGTATTACAATAAGTTATTCAATGGGAGTAGTATAGTTGATCTAATGGGAAGCATGCAAATATACACCTTTTGAGGTTTAGGCCCCAATCAGCTCTGTAATCAAATTGTAAAGCAATAAGCTGGCTGATCATGACGCTGGCCCGCTCCCACAGGGCTAAACGGTCGGGTATCCATTCAAGCCGCCACTAATACGAATTGTGCGTCACTGAAATTTATCATAGGGTTTTCCTTTATATGTGGTAGTCCAGCCATCAGGCTGGTCGCGATCGTATTGAGCTTATAAACGGTGCAGAACAGCAGGCGGATGCTACGGCGTACTGGGGGGTGGCCAGGAGGTCTGGCGCATCCTGGCCGCCGGGATCTCCTGCGCATTACGTTTACCTTTCATGTAAAACTCACTGGTATAGTATTTGGCCTGCTGCTTAGTGATTATTGTCCACGAATTGATCATCTCAAAAAACGTTCAGTTATGCAGATACAATCTAACACCTTTACAAATTCCAGACTGGAGTTATTCTTCTCCACGATGCTACAGGAGATCTACTGGTCAGAACAACACCTGGTCAATGTACTGTCTACCATGACTGCCGCAGCCACCAATACGGAACTGATCCAGGCATTTGATCAACATAAGCAGCAGACGCAGGAGCATGTCAGAATAGTAGAAAAAGTATTTGACATGCTGGGCATACCTGCGGAAGGAGAACCCAGTATGGGACTTCAGGGGCTCTTTGATGAGGGATGGCAGGTAATTGATGAAACAGAGGAAGGTTCCGCACAGCGGGATGTGGCACTGATCATTGCCGCACAAAAGGTGGAACATTATGAGATCGCCTGTTATGGTAGTCTGGTGACACTGGCCAGCACCCTGGGAGAAACGGAAGTTGCCGACTTGTTAAGAGGTATTCTGACAGAGGAAAAAGAGACGGATGCATTGCTGACCATTATCGCAGAAAGTAAGATCAATGAACAGGCAAGTGAGGAGAGTTTGTAATACACAAACTGCATTTACGAACAATGATCGTCATCGTTCGTAAATGCAGTTTAACATGGATTACAATCCCTTTTTACCATACGTTCCCATCAACACTCCTTCCGCAATTACATGCCCTTCAATGGCCGCTTTAAGCGCCGCTTTATCTGCTCCGCCATCCAGGTCAAGTTTCACATCAAGGGCATATACATGGAAGTAATAACGATGCGTACCTGAGGGCGGACAAGGTCCGTAATAGTTACAGTTCCCTCCACTGTTTTTTCCGCAGATACCGGGTACCGAATCACCGCCTATCATGCTGGAAGCAGGAGGAATGTTCCATACCAGCCAGTGATCGAATGTACCATTCGGTGCATCTGGATCTTCCATGATAATAGCAAGTGTTTTAGTTCCCTCTGGTATCTGTTCTATCTGCAGTGGTGGATTCACTTCTTCGCCCTCACATGTGTACTTCAGCGGGATCACACCTTCATGATCGAAGGCACTACTCGTGATTTTCAATGTTTTTGCTGTATTGTTTTCCATACACAGCCATACAAAAAAATCAAGCCAGACTGAATGTGCAGTATTACAGTGTCTCAGACTGGCAAGGGGGGTAAGGCTGCTACATTTAAACCAGCAGAATGTGGATGTTGTAGAGACTATTCATCAATAAGCACTGCCAGCTCTTCTATAAAGGAACGTTGTTTTTCCAGGATCTTCTCCCTCGCTTGTTCCAGTGTGAACCAGGCCCCGCGGTCTATCTCCGGGAAAGACCGCATCTTCCCTGAACGGGGAGGCCATTCCAGGTCAAAGTAGTTGCTTACAATGCTGTCAGCATCCAGCGCTCCTTCTACCGCCCAGCAATGTACCGTCTTATGCCCTTTCTGTCGGATGGTGGTCAGTTGTATAAACCCGCCTGTTGGCCGGTAACCCGTCTCCTCCTCGAATTCGCGGATAGCAGCCTGAAGCGGCTCCTCCCCTTCCAAATATTCTCCTTTCGGGACCGACCAGCTGCCCAGGTCTTTTTTAGCCCAGAAAGGGCCTCCCGGATGCCCTAAAAAGACTTCCAGCTGTTTATTGTGACGACGGTAGAGTAATATGCCTGCGCTTTGCTTTGCCATACATCAGCGTAATTAACAAAAAATAGCTCATAAAGCGTTATATGGATCAGCAATCCAAAAACCATACAACAATATACACCATTCGGGAGTTATTAATAATCAGGAACTAAGCCAGCCCCAGTCAACAAAGATGCATCCGGAGAGCAGTTAAATTGATGAACAATTGTTAATTACACTAATTTTGCGCTACTTTACACATACTATGATTGTAGCAACCCTTCTGCGTCTGGTAGTTAGTTTTACTACGGGACCTGTACTAACTCCAGACGACTATACGGCCCCTTTATCCCTGATAGACACGGTATCCACTTATGCCAAAGAACATACATTGACTGCGGATAAGAATGGACGACTGATTATCGACAATAAAAATAACACCTATCGCCCGGGAGACGTTCTTCAGCTGAAAGGCAATTTTAAATCTGTACTCATTTCTAATATGAGCGGCACGGCGGCTAAACCTATTGTCATCCGCAACTACCGGAATACCCCGCTTACCGTCGGCGAACCAGACTGGAACGGTGGCAGCTGGTCTGCCGCATTTGAACTGAACAATTGTCATTACATCCGGCTGGGCAGCATGTCGGACAGGAACCAGTTTATTATCAATGGTTCGGTACAACCTGCCCGCGAAGCCTATCGTGCCTTGCAGATAGGTAATAAGACAGACAATATAGAAGTCTGCTTTCTGATAATTAGAAATGGAGGCAACGGAATTGTGGCTAAAACAGACCCTGTTAAAAGCGACCCCAGTACGGCATACCCACGTTCAACCATCCGCAACCTGTCAATACATGACCTGACCATCACGGACACGAAGAATGAAGCCATGTATATAGGCCATACGGCCACTTACTGGGACCATACCATTAATCAACCCTTCTATCAATCCCCTTCCCGGTTTGCTGCAGGGCATGACTACGTACAACCTATCAAATGGGAGAATGTCAGGATCTATAATAACCTGGTAAGGAACAGTGGGCTGGATGGGATACAGACGGCGGCTATTGATGGACTCGAAATCCACAATAATGAGGTGACGAACTGGGGGACACAGCATAATGCCGCACATAACGGAGGGATTCTTATTGGCGGACGCACGACCAATACCAACACCCGTGACAACTATGTGCATGACGGCTGGGGAGAATTTTGTCAGTTCTATGGCTCGGGAGAGAACAGCGCGACCCATATCATCAGCAATAATCTCTTCATCAATAACCAAAGTGACGGTATCAGCATGAGAGGTACGGAGAATGCCATTGTGAAGATCACAAATAATACCATCTCAGGAACGAAGGGAAATAGTCTCCGTATTAACGGATATACCGGCATGAAGGGTAAGCAGATCGTAAGCGGGAACGTATTTATATCGCCTAACGGTGGCGTGAATATTGGCAGCAGGAACTATGTGTATGTGGAAGTCGGTGGAGATGCTGTTGAAGGTACCGGAGAAGAGGAAAATAAAAAGTTTCCGTCAGTTACCGCTGCCCGTGTAAATACGCAGGACTATTATAAACCTGTGGAAGGCTCGACAGTGAACAAAGCCGGATACAGAAAGAATTAGCCGTAACCTTACCAAACGGCTTTAGCAGATACTGAGCGCTCCTGCCATTATAGGCCAGGGGCGCTCCTTTATAGTAGCAAGCTCGCACCATAGTAAATTCCCAATTCCTGATTGCCAATTCCCGATTTAATTAGCGCTCCTATTTAGTGTTTTAATTCATATGCCCTATAATACTCATAAAAAAAATATTTCTTTTCTCAAAAAAAGAACATATATCTTTGCCCCTTATAATATAACATATTGCCACAACCATAATTTTGACCCTAATCTATTGAAAACCGAACGTTTCTAGGAACAGAAAAACGAGAGACGCCATTTCTTCTATTATTTGGAACCTAATCAGCTGTTACAAAATAAGAAAGCCCTAAAACAAACAGGAATAGTTCCTTATGCATACAACCAGTAGAAGGCATTTTTTGAAGAATGCCGCCATTTTATCCCCTGTGCTTACATTTCTGCCATCCTATCTGACGGCAGGAACAGGTTCCCGTTTACGCACCGGTTTTATAGGTATGGGTCCCTGGGGACAGCAATATCTTGCGCAGGCATTGATGCACAAAGATATTGACGTCAGGGCCATCTGTGACACCGATCCGGCCGCTATCCGTGCCGGGCTGCAATTGTTCGACGACGCTGCGTACACTCGTCCCGAAGTTTACAAGGAAAGCTATAACGACTTATTATCCCGAAAGGATATTGATGCCGTTATTATCGCTGCACCGTGGCAACTGCACTATGAGATTGCCAGGGCAGCCATGCTGGCAGGCAAACACGTAGCCTGCGGCGCTATCATGGGTACTACTATCGAAGAGCACAAAGACATCGTTCGTATCAGCGAAAGAACAGGCCTGCAGTACTTTACCCTGGACGAGAACAGTTATCGCTCCGACCTCCTGGCCGTTACCAATATGGCAAAAGAGGGCGCATTCGGTACGCTGGAATCTATCCAGGCTGGCGCACGTCACGACGTGCTGGCTGCTAAAAACGAAAAGACAGCCTCCTCCTACCCTGTATATCCGGCTATTGCTGCTGGCAGAATACTGGGTGTGGAGAAGGACAATCCATTCGTTTCCCTGCAGGTGGTGACACAAAAGCAGGATTATGTAGTGAATAATCCGCATCCTAAAAAAGGGCATGACCGTCTGTTTATCAAAAGGGGCGAGATCAGGACCATCTGTCTGACCACTAAAAAAGGCCAGACCTTATCCCTTCAGATGGAAGCTGCACATGAGCAGCCCATTTCCACTGGTTTCCGTGTTAATGGGACAAACGGAAACTGGGTAGATGTATTTAATAGTATTTACCTCAAAGACCAGCACCCTGCCACACAGGTATGTGATGCAGGCAAACCTTATCTTCTTCCATACACAGAACAGGCAGACCTGCAACGTTTCAAAAAGGTCGCCAACGATGGATGTGCAATGGCTTTACAATCGTTCGTAAGCGTCATCAGTCAGCCATCCAAACAGGAGCCGCCTGTGTATACAGCAGCCGCCAATAGTCTGATCGGTCCTATGGCCGCACTCTCCGCTAAAAGAAATGGCGCTGTTGTCGACTTCCCTGATTTAACAAACCCACCTATTTATTAATTAGTAAACAATTCAATAAACACAATCAAATGACAGAACCGTACATCGCGATTATTTTGCTTTTTGCCGGTAACTTCCCACCGCGGGGCTGGGCTTTTTGTATGGGCCAGATCCTTTCAATTGCACAGAATACTGCACTATTTTCCCTCGTAGGCACCACGTATGGTGGTAATGGTCAAACCACCTTCGCATTACCTGATCTCAGAGGTCGTGTACCAATCGGTCCTGGCCAGGGTCCTGGATTACCTGCATACAATATGGGTGAAATGGGCGGCGCACCGACGCACTCGCTGATCATCACAGAAATGCCTGCGCACAATCACGTTGCTCAGCCTAACCTGACTGCTACTCCGTCTGCTTCTACAGCTGCTGGTACAAGTAATACCCCAGGTGCTGCGTTAGTACCGTCAGTATTGCCATCGTTTGGCTCTGGTCCAGCTGCACAACAGATTAAAGGCTATACTACCCAAGACAATACAACAACCCTGGCTCCAGGCGCTGTTAGTGGTTCTGTAACCATTGGTATTGCAGGAGGCAGCCAGCCACACAATAACATGCAGCCATACCTGGGAATATACTACATCATTGCCATGGAAGGCGTTTATCCTAGCCGTAACTAATTAGACAGACTATGCCATCAACGCTTTCTATTGGATTCCTTACTCCCTATTCCGGTGTATATCCCTATTACTCTGCCCATCTTGTAACAGGATGGCTGATTGGTATGGGCCTTGATCCCGCGCGACAGAAAACAGTGCAGTTTACATCAGAGTATACCCATATGGGAAGCGCTGAAGCATCTGTTAATGCGGTCCGAAAGCTGCTTTTTTTCAACAATGTGGATGTTATCTCCGGTCTGGTTAGTTATAAGATCATGCCGGAGATCATTCCGTTGGTGGAAAATACAAAACGCCCGGGTTTCTTCTTTGATATGGGCGAGTATATTCCACATTTCCCTTACCTGAGCCAGAGTGTATTTTATGCCTCGCATCAGCTGTGGCAATCACAGTATGCATTGGGACAATGGGCACAGGGCAAATTCGGGGATGGCGGTTATATTATTGCGCCGGCATATGAGGCAGGTTATCACCTGCACAGTGCATTCAGGGAAGGCGCGGCAACAGCAGGCGGAAAGCAGGTTAAAATGGCTGTATTACCAGCGGACCCTAACGATCCTAAAAAACTGGATCTGGACGAACTCTTTGCAACACTCGCCAAGGACGGCCCCTCCTATGTGCATGCCATCTTCGCAGGCACCATGGGTGCAGCATTTCTGCAAAAATGGATACAGAGCGGGTTCCATAAAAAGATACCGTTGCTGATCAATGAAACGATGGCCTATGATGATGTACTGGAAGATGTGAAACACATAGACCTGGAACTTTACACCTCCATGATGTGGATGCGTGAGGACCAGCGGCCGGCCAACCAGCAGTTTGTAAAGAAGTTTGAAAGCATCGCAAAACAACCGGCCAACATTTACGCCCTTATGGGATATGAAGCCGGACTGGTATGGAGGGAGTTGTTGCCCCACGCCCTCAAAAAAGACTGGGATACGGTAAAACAATTACTTAGGACCACTATCATAGATGGCCCGAGAGGAGCGAAAAACTTCTACCCCGCATCCGGATTTGCGCTGCCTTCAGCTAACATTCTAAAGATCAGTACAGCTGGTAATAAAATCAATAAGTTAATTATTGACCAGGGGACAGGTATGCGCTATGATGCAAAAGATTTTGAGATGATTCATAACGAATCAATGTCTGGTTGGCAAAATCCCTTTCTCTGTATTTAACAATCTCAATTATGAGTGACACATTTACAAAATGTATCAACAGGCTACTGTTGGTACTATTCTTCATTGTATCCGGTGTCACGGGTTACGCGCAATATAACAAAAGCGCACTCGAAACCGGATACTACTACACAGGGATCGCCCGCAATCAAAATGGCGACCTTTTCGCGGTGCGAAGTAACGCATCGGGGAAATATGATGTAGTAAAATATGCTGGCGGTGCTGGCGCCGGTAACATCATCTATCAGAACATAGATGTTGATCCGCCGACAGCCCCATATGGCATCGCCGTCAATTCAGGTGGTGACGTATTTGTTACCAGTATGAATAGTGCGGTAACAGGCTGGGAAGTAGTCAAACTGACATATCCCTCCTATGCTCCTACCAAAATATTAGGCAACAATGGCAAATATATCACAGGGTTAGCCATCGATAATAACGATGACCTCCTCACCCTGGAATACGAAGGCGGCAGGTATACAGTAAGACGGTACCCCCACGGAAATGAAAACTCCGCGGGTACAACCGTGTATGCTACAGGTGTTCCTCTTGGAGCGCCGCCCTATCCGTCAGCGATCGCTGTAGACTCCCGTAATAACATCTACTTCGCCGACTTCCCCGCCGAAGCTCGTGGTATCATTAAAGTGAAGGCTCCCTTTTACACAACTGATAGCATCATAGCTAATGGCCGTGCCTTCTCAGGACTGGCAATAGATAACTTTGATCGTATCTATGCTACCGAGATCGTTTCTTCTACTGCAAGTTCCATCATAAGGTGGAACGATTCAAGCTTTACAACCGCTACGTCTGTTTACACCAATCTGCATAATTCCCCCGGGTCCTATCCCGGCGGCGTACAGCCGATGGCGAGTGGTAAGATCTTCGCTACTGATGGTGTAGACCAGGAAATCGTACAGCTAACACCTCAGACCACGCAGATCATGCAGGTCAAAGGCCTGACGGCGAATCCGACTGCAGCTAATAGCCTCAGCTTCGAGGTGGTGTATAGTGCTGCTCCTTCCGGCATAGGCGTCGGCTCATTCTCCCTGACCACTACCGGCGTTACAGGTGCCAGCATCAGCAGCATCGCACCGACTGCGGAGGCTAACAAGTACAATGTATATGTGGCTACCGGCAATAATTCCGGCACAATACGACTCAACGCCAATGCAACTGGTATCACTCCTACAGTTACAAATGCTCCAATGAGCAGTGCAACTTACACCATTGACAAGGACGCACCTTCCGGTAGTTTCACTATCAATGGCGGAGCAGGATATACGAATAATCCAAATATAGTACTGGCACTGACGGCAAGTGATGTAACTACATCAGTTAACAGAATGTCGTTCTCCATTGATGGTGGATCCTATACTACCAATGAGACTTTCGCCACAAGCAAGAACCTTACAATACCTGCTACAAGCGCTTCGCATACAGTAGATGTAAGGTTCATTGATGAAGCAGGCAATGCATTACAGGTAAGCCGGAACATTGTCTATGATGACGTGCCTCCTGCGACTCCTGTCATCACAGCTAATCCTGCGGCATTGACCACTTCAGGCAATGCTACATTTACTTTCACAGGCGAATCAGGCGCAACTTTTGAGGCGTTACTGGACGGTGGCGCTTATGCAGCAGCTACAAGCCCTAGAACCTATACAGGTCTGGCAGATGGCAGTCACACTTTCTCAGTGAGAGCAGTCGATCAGGCAGGTAACCTGTCTACCACTCCAGCCACCTATACGTGGACAGTAGATGCTACCGCACCGGCTGTTAGCAGTGTAAGTGTTCCTGCGAACGGTTACTACCGTGCTGGTATGGACATGGACTTCAAAGTGAAGTTCAGTGAAGTAGTGAATGTCACCAATGCAGCAGGTAATCCTTATATCAACATCATCATTGGACTGACCACCGTACAGGTACCCTATATAAGCGGTACGGGTACAGATGAACTGACGTTCAGATATACCGTACAGGCAGGAGAAAATGATGCAGATGGTATTGCGGTACAACCTGACCTGCGCCTGAACAGCGGCGCTATCAGAGATGCGGCAGGTAATGGCTACGCTGGTGTGCAGACTATGCCACTGGCCGGTGTAGCGTCTACTACAGCGGTACGGGTAAATACTTCTATCCCGTCAGTAACGCTGAGCAGTGCTGCTAATGCAATACTCAATGCACCGTTCTCCATTACTGTTACGTTCAGCGAGGCAGTAACTGGTCTTGTAGCTGCTGACTTCACCCTGACCAATGCAACGGCAGGTGCTCCTGCCACTTCCGACAATATCACCTATACCATACTGGTTACGCCAACGGCACAGGGTGCGGTAAGTGTTAGCCTGCCAGCTGGTACTGTTGTGAATATCGGTGGTAATCCGAATACGGCATCTAATACGATCAACCGTACATTCGACAATATTGCTCCAACTGTAACATCTGTAGATGTACCAGCAAATGGGTACTACAATGCAGGTAAAAACCTGGATTTCACTGTTAATTTCAGCGAAGACGTTGTAGTGACCGGCACACCACGTATCGTACTGGTTGTTGGATCAACATCTATTGCTGCCGACTACATTGGTATGAGCGGCACAAATGGCCTGATCTTCCGTTATACGGTACAGAGCGGCCAGCAGGATATGGACGGTATCCAGGTGACCGGCTTTACACCAAATGCATCAACAATCAGAGATGCAGCAGGTAACAACGCCAACACAGCCCTGAATAATGTAGCTAATACTACACAGGTAAGAGTAAACACGACCAGCCCAACGGTTACACTGTCTGCTCCGCTTACACTCACGAATGCTCCATTCACCGTAACGGCTGCATTCAGTGAAGCGGTGACTGGCCTGAATGCAAGCGACTTCGCTGTTACAAATGGTACCGCGGATAACCTGCAGACAAGCGACAATATCACCTATACAGTAACCATCACTCCTGCTGCGAATGGTGCCGTTACAGTACAATTACCTGCGGCTGCGGCTGTCAACATCGGTGACAACCCTACCCAGGCTTCCAATACCGTAAGTGTTACTGCTGACTTTACTGCTCCGGTAGTAACATCCGTAGGTATTACTCCTAATGGTTTCTATAACGAAGGACAAACACTCGACTTCACTGTTACTTTCAGCGAGGTGGTGAACGTAACTACTGCAGGTGGTACACCATATATGGCTGTAAACTTAACCAGTGGCGTTCAACCAGCTGTTTACAGTGCAGGTTCAGGTACTAACACCCTGACCTTCACTTACACAGTAGTAGCAGGCGACATGGATATGGACGGCATCACACTTGGTGCGGGCATATCTCTTGGTGGTGGCGGTACAATTACTGACGCTGCCGGCAACAATGCGAACCTGGTACTGAATGGTGTTGGTAATTCCAGCGGTGTGTTTGTGAATACAAGCCATCCAACGGTGACTATCAGCGCTGCAGCGCCTTCATTGGTAAACGCTCCGTTTACGGTAAACATCACTTTCAGTGAAGCTGTAACAGGTTTAACAGCTACCGATTTCAGCATCGCAGGTGCCACGATCAGTAACATACAGACGACAAATAACATCACCTATACCGCGCTGGTTACACCAGGTGCCGACGGTAACTATAACCTGAGTCTGCCGGCTAACGCAGTAGTCAATATTGGCGATAACGGTAACCAGGCGTCTAACACCTACACCTTCACATACGATGCAACTGCACCTGTTGTAACAGGGGTAGCTGTTCCTGTGAATGGTTATTATAAAGCAGGTCAGACACTTGACTTCATCGTAAGATTTGATGATGATATCATCATCAATACGACCGGTGGTAATCCAACCCTGTCACTGACTATCGGCACTGCTACAGTAAATGCTACCTATACAGGCGCAAACGGTACAGATGGTCTGAACTTCAGCTACACCGTAGCAGATGGCGACCAGGACATGGACGGCATCACAGTAGGTACGCTGGCCCTCAATGGTGCAACCATTAAAGACGTAGCTACCAACGATGCGAACCTGACACTTAACAACGTGGGTAACACTTCGGCTGTAAGAGTGAACACCACGCATCCGACAGTAGCACTCTCTACGAATGCAGTTTCACCAACTAATGCCGCCTATACTGCGACTGTCACCTTCAGCGAAGCTGTTACAGGTTTCGTAAGTGGCGATATCACAGTAAGCAATGCAACATTAGGTGCAGTTAGCACTACAGACAACATTACCTACACCGTACTGGTAACACCGACTGCGGATGGCGCGGTAAGTCTGACTGTTCCTGCTGATGCAGCTGTTAACATCGGCGATAACGGCAACTCCGCATCTAATACCCTGACCCTGACTTACGATGTTACAGCTCCGGTTGTAACTTCCGTGACTGTTCCGGCAGATGGCTATTATAAAGCGACACAACAGCTGAATTTCATTGTAAACTTCAATGAGAACATCACTGTTAACACAACAGGTGGTAACCCAACCCTGTCACTGACTATCGGTGCGGCTACCGTGAATGCTACCTACATGGGTACTTCCGGTACAAACGGCATCACATTCAGCTACATCGTACAGAATGGTCAGGAAGATATGGATGGCATCACAGTAGGTACACTGGCACTGAATGGCGCGACCATTCAAGATGCGGCTACCAACGACGTGAACCTGACACTCAATAGCGTAGGCAACACTGCCAACGTAAAAGTGAATACGACGAATACAACTGCTATACTGAGCACACCAGCTACACTGGTAAATGGTGCATTTACTGTAACCGCTACCTTCGGCGAAGCAGTGACAGGTCTGGTGGCTGGCGACTTTGTCACTACAAATGGCAATGTTACCAACCTGCAAACAGCAGATAACATCACCTACACCGTTACTGTAACTCCAACTACAGACGGTGCTGCCACTACAGTAAACCTGCCGGCATCTGCTGCAGTGAATGTGGGTGGTAATCCATCACAGGCGTCCAATACACTGACTGTCAATTACGATGCAACTGCACCAGTAGTAACAACAGTAGGTGTTCCTGCAAATGGATATTACAAAGCAGGCGATGTGCTGACCTTCACTGTTAACTTCAGTGAAAACATCACCGTAACCGGTACCCCTTCACTGGGTGTGACCATCGGTACTGCCACTGTTGCCGCTACCTATACAGGTGGTACTGGTACAAACGCGCTGACCTACGCATACACAGTAGTGAACGGCGACCAGGACATGAACGGTATCGAAGTAGGTACACTGTCTCTGAACGGTGGTACGATGAAAGATGCTGCTGGCAACAATGCGAACGGGACTCTCAATAGCGTTGGTGCTACTACCGGCGTATTTGTGAACACAACGCATCCGACAGTAACCCTGTCAACCACTGCTCCTTCACTGGTGAACGCACCGTTCACAGCGACGATCACTTTCAGCGAAGCTGTAACAGGTTTCGCAGCGGGTGATATCACAGTGGCTAATGCTACACTGAGTGCAATAAATACTACAGACAACATCACCTACACCGTGCTGGTTACACCAACTGCGGATGGTGTGGTTAGTCTGAATGTGTCTGCTGACGTAGCCGTTAACATCGGAAACAACGGCAACTCCGCTTCCAATACCCTGAACCGAACCTTCGATGGTACTGCTCCGGTAGTAACATCAGTGAGTGTGCCTTTACCTCGCTATTATCATGCTGGCCAGGCGCTGAACTTCACCGTTCATTACGACAGTGATATCAGTGTCAACACCGCAGGTGGCGTTCCAACCATTTCGCTTGAAATCGGGTCCGTTATGGTAAACGCTACCTACACTGGTATGGACGGTACAAACGGGCTGAACTTCACCTACACGGTAGTGAATGGTGACGAAGACATGAACGGTATCATAGTAGGTACGATGGCGCTGAATGGAGCTACCATTAGAGATGCGGCCACCAACGATGCGAACCTGATACTGTTTAATACTGCCAACACTTCGGGCGTCCGGGTAAACACCACACATCCGACGGTAGCTATTTCTACTACTGCTCCGGCATTGGTGAACGTTCCGTTTAATATGACTGTCACATTCAGCGAGGCTGTTACTGGCTTTACTGGCGCTGACATCACTGCCACCAATGCAACTGTCGGCACGCCGGCTACTACAGACAACATCACCTACACCGTACTGGTTACGCCAACTGCGGATGGTGCGGTTAGCCTGAATGTGCCTGCTAACGTCGCTGTGAACATTGGAGACAACGGTAACTCCGCTTCCAATACCCTGAACCTGACGTACGATGCGACCGGTCCGGTAGTCACTTCCGTAACAGTTCCGGCAGATGGTTACTACAACGAGGGTAACACACTGAACTTCTCTGTTACATTCAACGAGGACATCGCAGTAAACATTCCTGCAGGTAATGATCCAACACTGTCTATCATCATCGGTACAGCCACTGTCAATGCTACCTACACAGGTAAAACAGCTGCAAACGCGCTGGGCTTCAGCTACACTGTAGTAGATGGTGACCAGGATATGGACGGTATCACTATCGGTACCCTGACACTGAATGGTTCAACCGTTCAGGATGCAGTTAATAACAATGCGAACCTGACACTTAACAACGTAGGTAACACTACAAATGTTAAAGTAAGCACTGCCAATCCTACTGTGACGCTGTCCACAACAGCCACACTGGTGAACGCTCCGTTCACGGTAACAGCTGTATTCAGCGAACCAGTAACGATCCTGACAGCAAGCGACTTTGCCGCTACAAACGGTACAGTATCTAACGTGTCAAGTACTGACAACATCACTTACACCGCCACTATAACACCAACTGCCGATGGCGCTGTCACCGTACAGATCCCGGCTAACGGAGTAGTTAACACTGGTGGCAACCCGAACCTCGCTTCTAATACTGTCACCGTTACAAACGATGTTACAGCTCCGGTTGTAACGGCCGTAACTGTTCCAGCCAATGGTTATTACAAAGCAGGAGACGTGCTGAACTTCACTGTTAACTTCAGTGAGAACATCACAGCAGCTACAACAGGCGGCACTCCTTATCTGACAGTCACCCTGAGCACCGGTACAGTAAGAGCTGGCTACACAGGTACAGCGGCTAACGCAGTTACCTTCAGCTACATCGTACGTCCGGGCGATATGGATCTGGATGGCATCACTGTAGGCACCATCACCCTGAACGGCGGTACATTCCAGGATGTAGCGACCAACGATGCGGATGTGACACTGCACAACATCGGTAACACTACCGGCGTGTTGGTACACACTGCGTCTCCTTCAGTACAGTTGTCTACTACCGCGGCTTCCCGCGTAAATGCACCATTCACTGTAACTGTTACCTTCAACGAAGCAGTGACCGGTCTGGCCATCGCCGACTTCACCGTTACCAACGGTACTGCTGGCAGTCTGCAAACAGCAGATAACATCACTTACACAGTAGTGGTAACACCAGCTGTTGACGGTGCTGTAACCATCCAGCTGCCAACCGGTACAGTGGTGAACGTTGTTGGTAATGTAAACACAGCATCCAACATCCTCAGTCTGACCTACGACGTAACAGCTCCTGTTGTTACAACGGGTCTGGCATTTGAAACGCTGGAAAGAAGTGCAGTAGGTGCTACTGTCGGTACTGTAACCGCTACTGAAGTGGCAGGCACCCTGCAGAACTGGACTATTGCAACTGACGATTCTAATGGCGCCTTCGCTATCGACGCGAATGGCAACATCACAGTGAAAGACCAGGCGAAACTGAACGCTAAGGCAAACAGCACTGTCACCCTGACTGTTACAGTCAGCGACGGACTGAACACCAGCGTAGCAACACCGGTTACTGTGAAAGTACTGCCGGTGAATCTGGCTCCAAGCCTCGATCCGATCAGTGATGAGACTGTTTGTCCTTCGGACGACATCCACACGATCAACCTGAACGGCGCTTCCGCAGGAGAGGCTGCACAGACCTTCTCCTTCAGGATCAGCACTGATAAACCAGCTAACTTCGACCAGCTGAGCGTTAGCTCAACTTCAGGTCAGGTTACCTATCAGCTGAAACCTACAGCTACCGGAACAGCTACTGTTACTGTTACTATCCAGGATAACGGCGGTACAGCTAACGGTGGTGTAGATACGCTGCGCCGTTCATTCACTATCACTGTAGCTACCCTGGGCCAGGTAGACATCACCAGCGATAAAGGCAACTCCATCTCTAAAGGAGATGTGGTTAACCTGACCGCGACCGGTGGTACTATCTTCAAATGGGATAACGCAACTGGCATTATCAGTGGCCAGAACAGCGCGGTACTGGTAGTAAGACCAATGGAGAACACGACTTACCGTGTGACAGTAAGCAACGCTGCAGGTTGCAGTAACACTGCTGAATTCACGCTGAATGTAGTCGAAGACTTCAAGGTGGAAGCGACCAACCTCCTGACGCCAAATGGTGATGGTGTGAATGATAAATGGGTGATCCGTAATCTGGACAGCTATCCTGATAATGAACTGAAGATCTACGACCGCGCAGGCCGTCTGGTTTACACACGCAGGAATTACGCAAATGAGTGGGATGGTACCCTGAACGGCAGTCCGCTGGGCGAAGGTACTTACTACTACATCCTGACAATTCAGGGCGGTGCTAAAACAGCAAAAGGTTATATCACGATTATCAGAGACAGAAGATAACCCCCGTAATAACAATCATTATGAATTACAAACTAAAAATACGTTCGTTAATTGTCAGCAGCCTCTTGGCTGCTGGCATTAGCCAACAGGCAGGTGCACAATCTCTCAGTAATGCACAGGCATTGCTGGAGCCTTCAGGCACCCAGTATTTTCAGAACCAGTATCTGAGTAATCCGGCAATGGCTGGTATTGAGGCAGGTGTACATATCAATGCCGCCTACCGCCGCCAGTGGACCGGTATTGATGGTGCGCCTACGACAAAGTTCTTCTCTGCAGATGCAGCGATGGGTAACAGGGTCGGCGGTGGCGTACACGTCTTCAATGATGTGGCGGGTCTGATCAACAGGACGCGTGTGGCAATGACTTACGCTTACCACCTGCCCCTGACCAATCCTGATCAGCAGCTGCATTTCGGTCTGTCGCTGGCCTGGAACGTTCAACGCCTTGACACCAAAGCTGTCAACGGTGATCCGAATGATCCTTCCATCGGTGGATTCAACCGCCGCGATAACTATTTTGAGGCGGAATACGGTATGGCCTATACCGACACCAAACTAACGTTGCAGGCGGCTATCCCGAACGTGAGAAGTCTCTTCACAGGCGATAATAAAGCTGTTGATGGCGGTGGTATCTTCTTTACCGCTGCATCCTACCGCTTCGCAGTGAATGAGTCTGTCAGCTCCATCGAGCCGAAGATCTGCTACCGCGGTGTCCGTGGATATGACAATATCCTGGATGCAGGTGTGAACGTATCTTTCCTGAATGATGTGGCGAACGTAATGGCTATGTATCATACTTCAAAAAGTCTGACGGCCGGTATTGGTGTCAACATCCTGAAAACTGTAGGTATACAGGCTATGTATACCACACAGACAGGTGGCATCAAAACCTATGTTGATGGCACCTATGAAATAGGCGCAACTATCAACCTGTTCAAATAAGGTAAGATTGATAAAAAGGCCTGTCCTGTTTTGCAGGGCAGGCTTTTTTTTGTCCGGGCAATTCCCGGGTACCAGAGGCCGCTTACCTGAAGATGGCGGAAGATTAATTGCCATTTTTGTGCTTTGTTCAGGGGACAGTCAGAGGAAATGGCAAAAAAGTATTACCCAGATCCTGGGTGTAAGACAACAAACGCCTGATATACAATCAACTAGTATCAAATAACGGCTTCAGGTAGTACTAGCGACGAACTAGCGGCGAACTAGCGACGGCCAAATGATGATGTATCCTAAAGGGAATCCTTTCCATTTCTGATATTATATTAACAGCCAAAATTACTGTTAGCCGCTCTGGCAGCGTACTCCTCAATATGCTCTTCTACGTGTAGCCTCATCCCTTATTTTATAGCAGCAGCCTGGTTCTTCAACCAATTGCCCCTTCCTGATTCCCAATTCCTAATTCGCCATCTACCCGGAATGATAAAAAATTCATAATTTTATTCCGTCAATTGCAAGTCCTGTACCTTTTTTGAAATAATTTCGTCAACTTGTAACGAGATTTCAATCTATTAGGCGGGCGACACTGTAAGGGGTCCTGACCATACTATGAAACCGTTCAAAATATAAGAATTACAGCTAAAAATATGAGTAATAAACCGACAGACTTCACGTGGAGTAATGAGCCGAATCCGCATCACATACGTGTTAGACAGATTCTGAAAGAACATCCTGACGTAAAAGAACTTATAGGGAAAAACCCCTATACAATATATGTGATCATTGGACTGGTGGCAGCTCAGGTGGGCCTTTCATACTGGCTGCGTGACGCTTCCTGGTGGCTGATCATCCTCGTAGCATATGGTGTGGGTGCCTTCATCAGCCACGCGTTGTGGGTGATGATCCATGAAACCAGCCATGGTCTTATCTTCAAAGGTAAAGTACCAAACTTACTGGCAGGCATCATCGCCAACCTTCCGCATATCTTTGCCAGCTCTGTATCTTTTCAGCGTTATCACCTGAAGCACCATGCGCATCAGGGAGAGCATGATCTGGATGCTGATCTGCCTGACTTCTGGGAAGCGAAACTGGTAAGTAACAACCCTTTCAATAAAATGCTCTGGTTCCTGTTTTTCCCGGTGTTCCAGATCACCCGTACAGCGAGACTCAATATCTCCCTGTTTGACCGTTGGGTAGCCATTAACTGGGTGATCCAGCTGGCATTTGACGTGGCAATCGTTGCTTTCTTCGGACCGAAAGCCCTGATCTATATGCTGATCAGCTTCTGTCTTTCTGTAGGTCTGCACCCACTGGGCGCACGCTGGATCCAGGAGCACTACCTGACCCTGGACCCTATACAGGAAACATACAGCTATTATGGTCCATTGAATACAGTAGCGTTCAACGTGGGCTTCCACAATGAGCACCACGACTTCCCTTCCATTCCATGGAACAAGCTACCGCAGATCAAACGTAAAGCACCTGCTTTCTACGACTCCCTGCTGTCACATCAGTCCTGGACGAAGCTCTTCTTTACCTTCATTTTCGATCCTAAACTGTCTCTCTACTCACGTGTACTGAGAAAGGAAAAGGTGAAAATTGCGAAAGAAAACGAGGCTGCAATAGCATAAATTTATTTCTATAAGGGAAAGCGCGTTACACCATCGGTGGACGCGCTTTCCCTTTATAGTCCCTGCCGGATAGTGAACGTATATGTACCACTGGCAGCCTCTCCCTTATAGACCAGTAAAATCCGGGTGATCGGCTGGCGGGACCAGTTATCAGTCAGCCGCTTCTCATCGGGTGCCCTGCAGTCCATTTGCTCCGTTTTCAGCGTCCATAGCTTAGGATCATAGTTTAATTCAACCATCTGCCCATTGGGTATTTTAAAGCGTATGATACCAGCCTTTGATAGATCTAACCCACATACCGTCATGAATGTCTGGGTGAGCTGATGAGGGGCATCTGACAAAGAGAAATTGTCTGCAACAGTCACTATCCCCTGTTTTCTATCCATCCTCACCTCCCTTACCCAGCGATTGACACCCGCCTCTGCCGGATAGGCACCAGCGATATCCATATGCAAAACGGCGCCACTGTCATCTTTTCGGTATTGCACCTCTTTTGCGCCGAACTTCCTGCCCTCCTTTTGCTGCATACCATTAATAGTGGGCAGATTATGATAAGCTGAGCTATTATACCAGAGCTGGTATCGTTCCTTCGAAAAAGTCTTTGCAGTGTAGGTGCCTAGTCCCGCGTCAATGATTACCGGCTGGCCAGCTGCATATACAATAAAATCTCCTACATCATTATGGTTATGGCTTTCACCATTATGACCACCATGAGTAGCTACAAACAATCCATTATCTGCCCTCGTCGCCATCAGCTGAATACTCTCCAGCCATACATCTGGTATCACAGGTTCTTTCCCTTCGCTCGCGGAGCAATCTTTCCAGGCCTGCATATTAAAAAGCATGCGGGGCTTAGCGAAATCGCCGTTAACAGGATTCCTGACGGGATACCGGTGAAAGGCCCAGGCACCGAAATCCCGCATTACAGGATCGCCCATATTCCTGCCCATACGATACAGCAATAGCCCGTCAGTGGGTATTACAGGAGAGGCATCGGCTACGTTGATATAGTAGTTGCCAGCGATGTGCATTTTGTAAATGTAAGCTGCCATATTGCTGATGATCGGAGCATCATAGATCTTCAGTTTACCACTGGTGGCACTCTCCAGTATAGTGAGCGCATCGAATACACGTCCTGTAGCGCCGGACCAGTATACAGGCCCTTCATCCACAGCTCCATCCTCCCCGATAAAATTGATATAATGATCCAGCAGATGGAGGGCATGTTCCAGTTCGCTGATACGGCGGTCATTGTTCTTTTCCAGCAATAACAGGCTGGTCATCCAGTTACTGATCACCCAGGGGTTCCAGTTATTGATAGGATATTCTTTTGTACCTTTTTTCAGATAAAAATAGCGGTCACTGTCTTTCTCCAATGGCGTCAGCATTCTCCTGTTCACTTCATAGTAAATACGTTTACGCAGCAACGTAGAGTACTTATCCAGCTGCTTGCCCAGCAGGTAGTCCGTCAGTGCCAGTACAGTGGCAGTCTCGCTGACAAACAGGTCCACGGAAGGATCTTCCACATCCACCAGGTCAATACCTGCTTTCTGCAGGTACAGATGTCCGGGAGCCCCCCAGTAACTTTCTTCGCAAACAGACCACACACCATTAATAACAGCCGTCAGAAAACGGCCTTTTTGTTCAATCGCTTCAGCTACAGCCATCGCAAACAGCTGATCTCTCTTTCTGAAAGACATTTCTTCATATCGGGAGCGGTCTCCGTTCTTCTGATATTCCATCATCATGGATGCAGGGATCGCCACGAAAGGTATTTTCAGATATCCTTCCGCCAGGCGAATAATGCTTTGTTGCACAGAATCGGGCAGCAACCTGTTCCAGGCAGCCGCATCAGCAGGAAAAGGATGCCATTGTCCGGCCGGCAATAATGCTGCGGCAATCTGAGGTCTGGTGAACTGACTTAAAAGATTCCGGGGTTCCTGTGCTGCAATACGGTGGGGCAAGGCGCTAAGCAGTACGAACAACAGCAGGGATAAAAGATATTTCATCGGGTGTTATCAGAGGATTGGAAGGCATCCCCGGGCCTTTTTGATCTGTCAAATATAAGATTACGGACTATATTATCGCTCCAACAATCGCACCTCCTTCCTGACCGACACGAAATGCCCGTTGACCGAATCCGTAGCATCCAGCCTGCATCACACAGGTATCTTTGTAATGCATTCCAGAAACACACTAAATGAACTACTCATGAAAAGGACACTTATCACAGCGGGTGTTTTGTTACTGTCAGCCATGACAACTTTTGCAAACAATACCCCTGGTAACAACGAAGACAGAAAAAGCAGAAAAGAAGCACGCAAAGAAGCACGTAAAGCGGACAGGAACACTGTCAGTGATTTCACTAAAGGCCAGTTCTACGAGGACTTCCCGGCGGCCACTAATATACGTTACGAGAAGACGAACTATTTCGATGAAGTAGCGTTCACGCTGAACGGCCAGCGTGAAAGAGCCTACTACGATATACATAACCAACTGGTAGGTACGACTGAACGTAAGGCATTTACAGATATACCCGAAAATGCACAGCGTGAGATAGAGAAAAAGTATAAGGACTACAAGATAGACAGCGTGCTTGAGTATGATGACAATGAAGTGAATGATACGGACATGACGATGTTTGATACAGCGTTTGACGGTGCCGATAATTACTTCGTGGTACTCAGAAAGAGCAGTGAACTTTTAATCGTGAAGGTTGATATGGCGGGGAATGTTTCCTTCTTCAAATCGATGAAGTAAACATGAGAAAGGCGGTCAGGTGACCGCCTTTCTCTTTTATGAATTACTGTCTGGTGACCAGTACGAGGTTGCCATGTGGCTTTTCCTGCAGACTGTCCAGGAATATTTCGGATACCTGATTAACAAAATAAACAGGCTCTTTCTTTTTCAGCTTTCCGGCATCATCATCGGCATATACTAACTGCTCTTTAAAAGGGAAGTCCAGTCCGGTCATATCATCGTCGGGACGCTCCCCTCTGAGTAATACCGGCAACCCATGTTCAAGCATAGCCATTGAAGAACCACTTTTTCCGAAGAGTGCATAATCAGCCCTTGATATACCGATGTCCGCCTGCAGCATATGATTGGAAACGTCATCAGCTGTTAAAAAGCCACAGTCGATGACATTCTTTTCCCCCAGCGCCTGTTTAGAAATGTCCATCGCTTTTTCCTTATGGGTCCCTCCATCGCCGAGTATCTTCAGACAGATCGTACGGCCGGTTTTTTCTCCGATCGCCGTCAGAAATGCTACCTGTTTTCGAAACTCATCCAGCGCGCCGGTAAAGGAGCCGAAATGAATAGCGGTAAGGTTATCTGACTTGCCTTCTGCTGTTGGCATACTAGTAATAGGTATGTTACTGAACAGCGGGATCAAACTGACATCTTTCCAATCCAGGTTCTTTTTGTAGATACCGATAGAAGTGGTCACAGACTCAGGTTTAAGCGTCAGCAGCATCTGGCGGATAAGCACCTTTTGCATAAAGCCGTGCACTTTCAGACGGAAATCACTGTACCCGTACAAACCTACCCACAGTTCATGGAACATGATATGCCATTTGATGTTGGCTCCCAGGCTTTTCAGCCGGCTATTAAACAGCACGGGCAGGCCCCTTTTTTCAAAGGAAAAAGGTACGTACTGCAGGCTTACCCAATCCGGTGCAAACTGGCTGATGTAATCACGTGCGTAATCAAATCGTTTACGTTCGGTCATTGACGAAGGTATACGAAGAACAGGCACGCTGATCTCATTGCTCACTTGAGTTCCGAGATACAGAGATTGCAGCTTTCTGTCATTCAAAGCAACTATGGCGACGTCATGCTGTTTACGAATTAATTCGCTGGCAAGCCGTCTTGTATAGTCACCCACACCATCACGGCCAGGTTCAAGAGAACCACATAGAAAAATTATCTTCACACTACAATCAGTTATGGGTTATTTGATGGGGCATAATTGTTAACCTATCGTTTGCATATGGCGATCCATCATCCGGATGAATCAGGTTACAAGTTACTGTGGATTAGTAAATTACCGATAGACGCGTGGGTAACCAGACAGTAGAATAAGGCTTTAGGAAGGGACGATTGCTTTTTCTCCTGCCATAAGACGACAGAGATCTATCTGGTTACGGATAAAAACGAATTACCATTTATGAAAAAAAATATGTTTCGCTTCAGGTGAGAACTAGTTAAAAGCGAATCATATTACCATGAAATCATATTTCATTCGTCACTCAAAAAAGTAATGACATTACCGGCTAATCAGGGCAGTATATAAGTTGGCCCTACCATATACAGACTGCCGTTCTCTCATTTTAGAGACATGAGAAAATCCCTGTTGCTGGAAAAGTCTCTCCAGTGAGATATAACTTAAGGGATAAGGCACCCACACAGGAACGGGGATATCTGTATCATACTCTACAATGAGTATGCTGCTATTCACCTGTAATACCGTCTTCAGCTTTTCAAGAAAAGCAGGCTGGTCTTTCACATAATGCAATGCATTAGCCATGATGACACCATCCAATGCGGCGAAGGGCAGCGCCTCTTCAATAAAGTCCGCCTGTATCATCTCGACCTGGACACCGGCAGGCAACTCTATTTTCCCATTAGACGGTATCTCCCTATCTACGGCATAGATAGTACTGCCAGCGGGTAAATAATGCGCGAGCGCGGCTGTAAATGTACCGCTGCCACAACCGAGGTCAGCCCAGCGGACAGGAGACGCGGCTGACAATACTTTATGATGGATAAACCGAATAGCTTCCTGTATCTGCATGACGACACAAAGTAATAAATAACAGGAAGCAATAACGGGTTTATTCCCAGTGTTCCTGCATTTTCTGATAATTCTTTTTGCTGACTGTTGAGTGTTTTTTAGACCGTGAATGACCACGTTTCTTTCGGGCATTGATGTTATTCACCAATGAATTCTTTACGCCGAGCTTATTCTTACGGGTACTTCCCTTCTTCGTGGTAGCACGCCTTTTCCTGCCGGACTTTCTTGTTGTTGCCATATCATCTGTTTAGGACAATAGTGAACAAAAAGCATTCCGCAGTGCGATCCGGCCAACTGCCTGGTGTGCCTGAACTGCCCTCATTACATACTACATAGGGCTGCTGGCAGCGGATGCCCTTGCTATTGTGACATCGTGTTAAAATGCCGGATACTGGAGCTGACCGCGCGTTTTGCATCCCTTATGAACCCGGTATAGTGCAGGATCTCCTGGTGCAGGATTTCACCGTTATCAAGTAATAATACGAGTTTGGTTCCCTCACTGGTACCTTTTCTGCGAAGAAAATAAGTACCCAGGATCTGTTCCCATGTAAAAGACCTGCCCTGCAGTGACATCCCCGCATACGATATTTCCATATCCCATTCCAGGTTGATCTTCATAAACAATCGCCAGTAGAAAATTCCTACTAACAGCCAAACCCCAACGCCGGTGACCATTGTCTGTATAGATTGCTCCTCATTAGTATTAAATACACCTGCTATGACCAGGCCAGAGAAAAACAGGACGATCAACAGGCGTCCCAACCGGTAAGGCAGGCTTTCCCGGAATATAATACGGCTACTACCTGTAGCAATAGGATAACTGTAATCATGGACATAGCGTTCAGTAGGTTCTATAGTGGGTTCGACCTCAAAAGCATATTCCTGTTCATAGAAAATATTATAACAGCGGGTTTTAAGCTCCTCTCTGGTTAGCATAATAAGTATAAGGCAAAGATGTCTGACAGTTCGTGTATAACAATACAAAGTATAGTCCCAAACATAATGCTTTTTCTCAAGATCTTTATCTCTGCTCCTGTACCATCACCATTCTTTCATGCAGGCGTTTGTAGTGCTCTACGTAATAGCTGATGTTCATGATGCAATGTCGCCGGTAGACCTGATCCGGGGCTTCCTTCCGGCGATTTTACTGAAAATGTTCTGTTTCGCAGCTTCTTCTTCATATAGCTTCGCGTAGGCCTTTGCCTTCAACGCTTCTCTTGTTTCCATAGGGGGTGTTGGGCGTTAGGATCGTTACTTATTAAGCTGATAAATTAATACTTCTACGCGCATATTTTTTAATTTTTCTTCCCTGGTCTTCGGGTCCGGATACAAAAGTTCCTTATTTCCTACACCCATCGCCGTTATTTTTTCCTTAGGCACACCATTGTCGATCAGCATCTGCCTGACCAGTTCTGCCCTGTCCACTGACAATTTGAAAGGAGCGCTGTTAGGTCCCATGATGATGTATGTCGGATAGTTAACATGGCCCCTGATTTCAAACCGGTGAGAAGGGAAATTCTGCAACAGGCGTTTGGCAATGCGTTCCACTTCATATACCGAAGAAGGCTCCAGGATGGCCTTATCAGAGACAAAAAGCAGATTAGGGATGTCCAGTTTCTCTGTTGGGATGCTGGCAAGCTGCAGACTATCAGCTTTGGCCTTTATATCGGCCATGGCGGTCGGGCGCTTAGCCGGAAAGGTCGTGGAAGGTCGCCGGTTATCTCCTGAAGATGATTCGCCGCTCGTGTTACTGAACTTTTCTGGTAAACGCCGGATAGATTCAGCTGGGGCACTTGTTCCCGCTAGCGGCTGCGGATCAGCAGTCAGACGGGTTGTTGCGCTATTCCCGGATGATGTCTTTTCAACAATAGCAGCGGGCGCACCTATGCGGGCCTCCAGGGAGATCACGACACAACGGTTCAGCGAGTCCGTATGATCCACCGGCGATAATTCGCCCTGATTGTGAGTGGTAAATTTTATACCGGGATAAAGTTGTTTCAGATAAGCAGCAACCGCTTTTATCCTGGCCGCCGCGAGGCTATTGTTATAGGCAACGCCGCCGACAGTATCGGTATGACCGGAAAGTAAGGTGTTAAAGTGCTGAGGACTGACTGACCGTAAAGTTTGTTTAGCTGTTTGGGATAAGCCGGCGCTGGCAAAGGGAAAATAAACGACAATCTTTTGCTGGGCATATAGGCATTGCGTCAGGATTATAAGCAACAGCACAATGCTGTATTTTTTAAACATAGGTTGGGTGTGATTTGCGGCACAAGGTAAGATATCTTCCTAAAAAAGGAATTCAGCAAGGCGCTGTAAATATAGGCACCCCTTTCCGTTTCAGCTATACCGGGAGGCTTTCTGAGAGGCCGGTCAGGGCGGCAAAGAGCAGTGACTTCATGGCTAACATAAAAAGGAGCCGTGTAATGGTGTACACCGCTCCTTTTACAATCTTACTCAAATCAAAAACATGTGCCCTGATCTTCCCAGGGTCCATCAGGATAGACACCAAAACCTCTTGGTGTATCTCCCTGTGTCCAGGATCTGGCGCGGAACAAGCGACCATTATACTTCACATAACTGCCCATGACATAGGCTGTTGCAGATACCCAGGCAGCTGTTTCGCTACAGAGATCAAAAGTTTGATTTACTGAATGTGGGGTGACGTTGTTGCCGGCTTTTAGGGTGGTTATTGAGGGTGTGGTGATTCCGACCATCAAAAGGGCTACGGCATAGTGCTTTCTCATTTTCATAGTGGAGTTATTTATATGAAAGTTACAGCCTCACAACGCAGTCTATTTGCATTCGGGAATTACTTACAAATTCAGAATGAAACGATTAATAACGTTCCCGGAGAGAAAACAAAAAAGGCAGCACTTATCGCGCTGCCTTTTATACCGGGTGGATGAAGGGTCTCGAACCCTCGACCCTCAGAACCACAATCTGATGCTCTAACCAACTGAGCTACAACCACCGTTTGTGACCGTTTTGTTTCGATCGGGGTGCAAAGATAGCAGAAGTTTTTTATTTACCAAATAAGAATAATATTATTTGTGAGAATAACGTGTTCTGAAGTGTTCAATGTACCTGCAGACCGCAATGGAAGCAGTCGTGCAGACTTTAGGCTTACCGACATATCTACCTGGTAGTCCGCATTCAGCATTGAACACAAGGTCGTGATAATACTTGTCTGATTCTTGTGTATTGGGCATAGGAACAGGTATCGGGATAACAAAAAAGGCAGCACTTACGCGCTGCCTTTTATACCGGGTGGATGAAGGGTCTCGAACCCTCGACCCTCAGAACCACAATCTGATGCTCTAACCAACTGAGCTACAACCACCGTTTGTGACCGTCTTGTTTTGATCGGGATGCAAAGATAACAAAGATCTTTTCGATCTTCCAAATATTTTCTGTTTTCTTTGTAAACTTTTTTTCAAACACTGCACTATGTCATTGTACCTTATTCCTTTCCTAACGGCCCTAACCGGCTGGTTTACAAATAAGATAGCCATCAGCCTGTTATTCAGGGCGTTTTCAGAACGACAACAGAAATTTGCTGATCAGATAGGAAAATTCGTAGCCGA
This sequence comes from Chitinophaga agri, assembly GCF_010093065.1. NCBI lineage: Bacteria > Pseudomonadati > Bacteroidota > Chitinophagia > Chitinophagales > Chitinophagaceae > Chitinophaga > Chitinophaga agri. The sequence continues at coordinate 2,493,267 of NZ_CP048113.1, forward strand.
TCAGCTTTTCTCTTTCGATGATATCCGCCACCAGCTTACCGAACCAGAGAAAATAAAGCGTATGATACCCGTTGTGGAAGTACATATGGATACTTTCCTCAGAGAGAAATTACCGGAAGCCATGCCTGTTTTTAAAATGTTCATCGGAGATAGTACCATTCAGCAGGTAAAAACCGTACTCGTTGACGAACTGGATAAAATGTTCCCTGAAATTATTGATCAGTATCTGCAACATACTGCCAAGGAACTCGATGTACAACAGCTGGTCAGCAGAAAGATCATGAGCATCTCCGCCAGCCAGGTAAAAACACAGGTGCAGACCTCCCTTCGCCGCGAACTACGCATCGCACAACTGGCAGGCGCTATTTTTGGCTTCCTGATTGGTTTACTCCAACTATTGATTGCCCTACACCACAGCAACTGACCACTCATCATAAATAGCAATAGTTTAAATATGAGATAGATATTTTTGTTCTGGTCTCAATAATTAAGGTCTCAAACAATACCCTTATCCTGCATGCTGAAACGTATTCTGCTGTCAGCGTTACTATGCTATGCCGGTACAGCTATGGCTCAAACCGGTCAGAATTCCGCAAAATTGATTGGTAAAGCATTAGATGCCGTTACCGGAAAACCCGTCGAATATGCTTCCGTCGTATTGTTACATACAGAAGATTCATCTGTCGTAACAGGTATGTATACTCAGCCTGACGGCGATTTTACCTTCAACAATGTGGCTACCGGCAACTACGTGCTGCGTATCACCTTCATGGGGTACGATAAACTTGTAAAGGCAGTGAAGATCGTTCCTAACAAGCCTACACAGTTTGCGGGCACTATCCGGCTACAGCCTGCTGGCAAAGTGCTGAACACCGTAGAGATCAAATCAGAAAAGCCTGCGTTTTCCATGCAGATAGACAGGCAGGTATTTGATGCCGGCAGTATGATCACCGCAGAAGGTGGAACCGGTACTGACGTACTCAAAAATGTACCCAGCGTAGACGTTGATATTGATGACAATATTACCTTAAGGGGAAAGAGTGTAACTATATATGTTGATGGTAAGCCCTCCCCTTTCGGAGATGCAAAGACCGCCCTGCAGATGATACCTGCATCTACCATAGACCGTGTAGAGGTGATCAACAATCCTTCTGCCAAGTTCGAGGCACAGGGCGGCGGCGGTATTATCAATATCGTGCTCAAAAAGGATAAAGCGATCGGGTACAACGTCATGTTCAGCGGGGGCGTTGCTACCCGTGGGCAGATCAATGGTAGCGCCAATGCTAACCTGCGTATCCGGAAGTTCAACTTCTTCGCCAATTATAACGGCCGGTATGAAAGTCAGCGGGGATACGGCTACAGCAACAGACAGAACCTGATCACAGATAGTGCTGGTACCGCCTTCTTCACCCAGGACAGCAAAAACAGGAACCGCAGTGCGGGTAATGGCGGACGTATCGGATTGGACTATTACTTTGATGACTACAACACTATTACCATTTCCCAGGGACTGAACCTGAATACCAGTAACAGTGCCGATGATATCCTGCTGAACTATATGGATATCAAGCAGTCCTCCATTAAAACAGGGGAACGTCATAACAATAGCAGCAGCCGTAATCCTAACAATAATACCAGTCTGAACTTCCGGCATACGACCGACAAACAGAACGAAGAACTGACCGCATATATCAGTTACAGCAATAACAGGGGACGGAACAACAGTAACTATAATACCCTGTATCAGTTTGCCAACGGCACTACACCTGACGACAACGACATCCAACGTAACCTGGGTATTTCGAAGAATCAGTTCTGGAATATCCAGACTGATTATACAACGCCGGTAGGCAGGAAAGGTAAATTCGAGACAGGCGCCAAGGTGACCCTGCGCAGTAACGACAATGATTACGACGCACAGCTGTTCAATCAGACCACCCAGCAATTTGAAAAAAGCCTTACCCTGTCAAATACCTACTACTATAAAGAAGACATTTACGGGGGGTATGTAAACTTCTCCAATGCGCTTGGGAATCTGGGTTACCAGGTGGGCGCCCGTGTAGAACAAGCCTATCTCCATGGATATTCCTATACGAAGGATACCTCGGTGAACAACCGTTTCCTCAATTTGTTCCCAAGCGTGTTCCTGAAGTACAATCTGCCACATAATGAGAACCAGAGCCTGATCTTTAACTATTCCACCCGGGTGGACAGACCCGGATTTGACCAGCTGCTGCCTTATGTCAACAACTCAGATCCCCAGAACATTCGTACAGGTAATCCTGAGCTGAAGCCATCGCTGACCCATAAATTTGAAACGAACTACTCCAGGTATTTCCCGAACACCAAAGATTATCTGAACACAGGGGTTTACTATTCGCAGGCAAATGACGACATTGACCGGATCAGCTTACTGGATACGGCGACGGGTGTAACTACTACCCGGCCCATGAACCTGGCGACAGATAAGGACTGGGGTGCTAACTTCACTTATAATCTGCATATTGTCAGGGGGTGGAATGTGACCACGAACCTGAATATGGAATACAGTAAACTGACCGGGGCCAACATTAATAATGAATATGTGACCTATGGGGTGACGGTGAATTCCAATGTTCGGCTGCCTGCTAAGGTGAGTGTACAGGTCAATGGTCACTACCGTTCTCCGAGGGTGCAGCCACAGGGTACCTTTAAAGCCATGAACGGGATTGATCTGGGTATCAGAAAGGAGATGCTGAAAAACAATGCACTTGCCATTGCCCTGAATATATCAGATATCCTGAACACACAGAATTACAGCTCACACTATGAGACCGCGTCCTTTATACAGGATTATACCCGTAAAAGGACCACCCGTTTCATCAGACTGAACATCCGTTACCGGTTTGGCAAGATGGACCCTGACATGTTCAAAAAGAAGAAGAAACAGGAGATACCTGAAGAGGATACTGACGATAAAGAAAGAGAAAAGGATAAAAAGCCTGCTGACACCAGACTATAAAGTCTTACCTGCCAGCATGGGCACAAAAGAAAAGTTATCAAACATTTCCTGGTCGAACTCCGTATCGCTGATCTTGGTGATGCGAAGCATACGCTGCACTTCATGACCACCTACCGGAATGACCATTTTTCCCCCGGGCTTGAGCTGTTGTAACAGTTTTTCCGGGATCTGCGGGGCGGCGGCCGTCACCAGCACCTTGTCAAAAGGCGCATAGGTGGGCAGGCCCTCATAACCATCGCCATAAAAGAAGCGGATTGTAGGATATTTTGACTTAAACGGGAATTGCTTTACCAGGTCAAATAGTTTTTTCTGACGTTCAATAGTGAATACGTTGACTTTCAGCTCTGCCAGTACGCAAGCCTGGTAGCCGCTGCCTGTTCCTATTTCAAGTACTTTCTCATAGGGTTTCAGGTCCAGCAGCTGAGATTGATAGGCAACAGTATAGGGTTGAGAAATGGTTTGGCCCTCCCCGATGGGGAAAGCCCGGTCTTCATAGGCTATGCCTTCAAATGCCGTGTCCAGGAAAAAATGCCGTGGGATATTGTTAATAGCTGTTAATACCTGTTCGTCAGTAATGCCTTTCTGTCGGATACTATCAACCAGCTGTCTGCGCAATCCTTTTTGTTTGTAAGAATCTTCGTACCGCCTCATGGGCGCAAAATTAACCAATAGCCACAATTTTTAACTAGGTGTGGAATAATTCTATTTATCAACAACTCCTTTTTCCCCGAAAAGAATACTTGGTTTGAAAATTGCAGAGTTCTGTACCCGGTTTTTATTTTGTCCGGATTTTAGCTTTAATTTACAAACTTGTTTTTGATATAATAAGAAAACAAACCTTAATCGTTCTATGGATAATATTATTGAAAGTAAGGTATCACAGTGGCTGAATGGCCAATTTGACGCGGATACCGTAGCTGCGGTCAAAAAATTGCAACAGGAAAACCCCGATGAACTAGCCGATGCATTTTACCGTAGCCTGGAATTTGGCACAGGTGGTTTACGCGGCATTATGGGTGTGGGTACTAACCGTATGAACAAATACACGGTTGGTATGGCTACCCAGGGATTTGCCAACTACCTCAAACAGGCCTTCACCGGAGAGATCAAGCTCGCTATTGCCCATGACAGCCGTAACAACAGCCGCTATTTTGCTGAAGTAGCAGCTAATGTACTGGCAGCCAACGGCATCAAGGTGTACCTGTTTGAAAGCCTCCGTCCTACCCCCGAACTGTCTTTTACCATCCGTCACCTGGGTTGCCAGGGAGGTATTGTACTGACAGCTTCCCACAATCCAAAAGAATATAACGGTTACAAAGCCTACTGGAACGATGGTGCACAGCTGGTACCTCCTCACGATAAGAACGTTATCCGTGAAGTAGAAAAGATCGCTTCAATTGATGAAGTGAAATGGTCAGGCGGAGAAGCCAACATCATCCCGATCGGTAAAGATGTGGATGAGGCGTACCTCCAGGTACTGAAAAGCCTGAGCATCCAACCCGACGTGATCAAAGCACAACACGACCTTAAAATAGTTTATACCCCGATCCATGGTACCGGTATCACCCTGGTGCCGGAGATCCTCAAACGTTATGGCTTCACCAACGTACACGTGGTGGAAGAACAGTCTACTCCGGACGGTAACTTCCCTACAGTAGTATATCCTAATCCGGAAGAGTCAGAAGCGATGAGCATCGGTCTGAAGAAAGCAAAAGAACTGGATGCGGCGATCCTCCTGGGTACCGATCCGGATTCTGACCGTGTAGGTATCGCTGTTAAAGACCTGAAAGGAGAATGGGTACTGCTGAATGGTAACCAGACAGCTGTACTGTTGTTCAACTATATTATAGAAGGCCGCAGACAGAAAGGTCTGGCAGGTGATACCGATTACGTTTGTAAAACGGTGGTGACCTCTGATCTGATCGATGTATTCGCAGCACGTAATAACGTGAGCTGCTACAACGTACTGACCGGTTTCAAATGGATCGCTGATCTGATCAGGAAGAAAGAAGGTAAAGAAAAGTTCATCTGTGGTGGTGAAGAGTCTTACGGTTACATGATCGGCGACAGTGTGCGTGACAAAGATGCGATCGCTTCTGTAGCCCTCATCTGTGAGATGGCTGCCTATGCACTTAGCCAGGGCCGTTCACTGTATGAACAACTGATAGATATCTACGTTAAATACGGTTATTATAAAGAAAACCTGATCTCTATTACCAAAAAAGGTATGAAGGGAGCAGAGGAAATTGCTGACATGATGCGTGGCTATCGTGAGAACCCGCCAAGCACTATCAACGGCTCCAAAGTGGTTACTTTATACGACTATGAGCTGCAGCAGGTAAAAGACCTGAAAACAGGCGATATTAAACCTATCGATCTGCCGAAGTCCAACGTATTGCAGTTCTTACTGGAAGACGGCAGCAAGATCTCTGCACGTCCTTCTGGTACAGAACCTAAGATCAAGTTCTACTTCAGCGTTAATCAGCCGCTGGAAAATGCAGCAGGTTTTGATGCAGCTACCAGGGCGCTGGATGAGCGTGTACAGCACATCATCAAGGATATGAAACTGAAATAATCTTTTGTATAAAGACAGTCCCGGTACGACCTTACAGGAAGTACCGGGACTTTTTATTGATGGATAAGAGTAGTCAGCTTATACGAGGTAGGCCAGCTTGATATCTTCATTCTCCATTTCCACCATCACCATATCCTGGAGGGTAGTGGCCAGGGAATAACCTACAAAATCCACTGACAGCGGATATGACTTATGCTTACGGTCTACGAGTACAGCCGTTTGTATCTTTTTAGGAAGGAACTGCAGGAAAGGCTTCAATGCATACAACATAGTACGTCCGGAATTGGCGACGTCATCCACCAGTACGATCACGCGGTCATTGAAATCTATATCTTCAGAAAGCGTTACTCCTTCAGGACGCTGTTTGTTCAGGTCCAGGCGTAATAACCTGATACGCAGTGGAGAGATCTCCTGCAGTATCGCAGCAATTTTTTCAGCCAGGATCATTCCCCTGTCCCAGATACCCGCAATGATCAGTTCCTGTTCATCACTGTTATGTTCGTAGATCTCGTAGGCGATACGTTTGATCTTCTTCTCTATCACATCCTGGGTCAGGATCACATTCTTAGTTTCCATGTTAGTCATTTAACGGGGTAAAATTAGGAAAAAGAGTCCATAGTCAACAAAGAGTAGTCGATGGCGGATCATCTATTTTTCGTTACATTGCTATAAATTAGGAAGTCAAATCTGACGTATGCATATAATTCAGGAGCTTTTATTTGTAATTGCCTTTGGCATTGCTGTATACCTATTTTACAGAAAAGCCAGGCAGATCAGGCAGAACATACTGCTTGGCAGGGACGTATCATTGAACGACGACCCTGCCGCACGCTGGAAGAACGTGTTACTACTGGCATTCGGACAGAAGAAGATGTTTCGTAACCCCCTTGTTGCTGTCCTGCACTTTTTCGTATATGCGGGTTTTCTTATTATCAATGTTGAGATCCTGGAGATCATCCTGGATGGCATCCTGGGTAAGCACCGGCTCTTTGCACCGTTACTGGGCAGCCTGTATCCGGTGTTGATTGGTTGCTTTGAGATACTCGCAGCCCTGGTCACCATTGGCTGCGCGATCTTCCTGGTGCGCAGGAATATTGTAAAGGTGAAGCGCCTGAATCAACACGAGCTGGACGGCTGGCCACGTTCTGATGCGAATTATATCCTGGTCACAGAGATCGTACTGATGCTGCTGTTCCTGACAATGAACACCGCCGATCAGGCCCTGCAACTGCGTGGACATGAACATTATATCAATACCGGTACCTTCTGGGTAAGCGGTTATTTTGTACCACTTTTCAGCGGACTGTCGGACGGTGCCCTTATTGGCATTGAACGGGGTTGCTGGTGGCTGCATATACTCGGGATCCTTGCATTCCTGAACTACCTTCCCTACTCCAAACATCTGCATATTATACTCGCGTTCCCGAACGCCTATTATGCCGATTTACGTCCTAAAGGCAAGGTGGAAAATATGCCGGCCGTTCAGAAAGAAGTGCAGTTGATGCTGCAACCTGAACTGGCTGCGGCAGAAGCACCTGCCGCCGACATTCCTAAGTTCGGGGCCAAAGATGTACCTGACCTGACCTGGAAGAACGTACTGGATGCCTATAGCTGCACAGAATGTGGCCGCTGTACAGCCGCCTGCCCGGCTAATATCACGGGAAAGAAGCTGTCTCCTCGTAAGATCATGATGGATACCCGCGACCGTGCCGAAGAAATCGGTCTGCAGATCGCTAAAAGCGGCTCCTTCACAGAAGATGGCAAAACACTCCTCCGCGATTATATAACCGAAGAAGAACTGCGTGCCTGTACTTCCTGCAATGCTTGTGTACAGGAATGTCCGGTCAGCATCAACCCGCTGCACATCATCCTGCAACTGCGCCGTCACCTGGTGATGGAAGAATCCAGTGCGCCGCAGGAATGGAATATGATGTTCAGCAACATCGAAAATAATATGGCCCCCTGGAAAATGAGTCCGGACGACCGGGACAAATGGGCGGTCGAAATGAATGGATAAAAGCGTTAAACTGATAACTGATATAACATGCAAATAAAAACGATGGCCGAATACTTCGCCAATGGCGAAACACCTGAAATTCTGTTTTGGGTGGGATGTGCCGGCAGTTTTGATCAACGTGCACAGAAAATTACCAAAGCCTTTGCCACTATCCTTGATAAAGTCGGCGTCCGTTTCGCTATCCTGGGTAAGGAAGAAAGCTGTACCGGCGATCCGGCGCGCAGGGCAGGCAATGAGTTCATTTTCCAGATGATGGCGCAGAATAATATTGCTGTGCTGAACGGTTATGAGGTTAAAAAGATCGTCACGGCATGTCCACATTGTTTCAACACCTTACGTAATGAATACCCTGAGCTGGGAGGTCATTATGAAGTGATACATCATGCGACTTACCTGCAACAACTGATCGATGACGGAAAGATCCGCATGCAGGAAAGCGGCTCTTTCAAAGGTCGTAAGATCACCTATCACGACTCCTGCTACCTGGGACGCGCTAATAACATCTATGAAGCGCCCCGCAAAGTGCTGGAAGCACTGGACGCAGAACTGGTAGAAATGAAACGTTGCAAAAGCAATGGACTCTGCTGCGGAGCCGGAGGTGCACAGATGTTCAAGGAAGAAGAGAAAGGTACTACGCGTATCAACTTTGAAAGAGGCAGGGAAGCGGTGGACACCGGCGCTTCTGTCATTGCTGCAAATTGCCCTTTCTGCATGACGATGCTGACAGATGGCGTAAAAGAACAGGGAAAAGAAGATAACGTGCAGGTGCTGGATATTGCAGAAATGATCGCACAACAGATGGTTTAAATCTATGTCATCATATTTGTCCCCTGAAATAAATTATTTCAGGGGATTTTTATTTAAATTCTACCTATGAAACTGCTGTACATCTTTGTGCTGTTACTTTCCTTTGGTGCTGTCCGTGCACAGGAAGTAGGGCTGTTCAATAAAGATGGCAAAGCCATCGCCTACATAGATACCGCTGACAAGGATATGCCTGTTTACCTTTACAATGGCAAGCCAGTCGCCTATCTTGACAAAGACAATATATACGGCTTTAATGGTAAACACCTTGGCTGGTATGACAAAGGTTTGGTCAGGAACCAAAAAGGAGAAATTATCGGGGCCAGTAAAGAAGCTTCTAACAGGTATACGGAATATGAGCCGTTCAAAAGCTTTAAACAGTTCAAACCGTTTAAAACATTTCCCGAGTTTCCGCCTTTTAAAGTGATCGGACAGCTTTCCTGGACAGACGACTCATTTGAAAAATTTCTACTGGCTGGCATGTCAAAACAATGACAGCTATCCGCTTAATCAAGGAACATGTATATACCTTCACTTAATAAAATGGACGACCGGCAGGAGATCGTTGCCTTCATGCAGCGTTTCAGCTTTGGCACGATCATTCACAGTATCGATAATGTGCCGGTTGCCACTCACCTGCCCTTTCATATTTCCGAACGGGAAGAAAAAATATTTATCACCGGGCATTTCGCCAAAGCCAATGATCAGTGGCAGTGCCTCGAAAAGGGTCGTTCACTAGTGATCTTCAGCGAACCACATGCCTACATCTCTCCTTCTAATTATGAAAAGTTACAGGAGGTACCTACCTGGAATTATCTGTCCGTACATGCATACGGGCAAGCCAGGATCATTACGGCACCAGCGGAGGTAATGCACCTACTGGAAAACAGCATCCAGGACTATGAGCCTGCTTATATGCAGCAATGGCGTGACCTTCCGGATGCATTCAAGCATAAGATGCTCCATGGAATAGTGGCTTTTGAGCTTGCTATTGATGACCTGCAGGCTAAAAAGAAGCTCAGCCAGAATAAAACGCTTACTGAACAGCGTAATATCATTGATAATCTGTCCAATAGCCCTGATAGCAATGCCGTGCTTACCGCAGCATACATGCGCAAAAGACTGGATGGGCACGCAGGCTGACCACCATCAGCAGGTGGAAGTCATTTTTTTGGTAATTTTGGGCTATGAAACAGGAAATCAATCAACTACTACCGGCAGACTTTCACCCGTCTTCCCGGGTCTGGATATATCAGAGTAACCGCCCTTTCCAGGAAAGGGAATCCGCAGAGATACAGGAGCAGCTGGATCAATTCGTAGCCCACTGGCAGGCGCATGGCGCCCCTGTAAAGGGTTGGGGCAAGCTGCTGTTTAACCAGGTGATCATACTGATGGCTGATGAGTCTATGACGGCTGTCAGCGGATGCAGCACTGACAGCTCCGTTCGCATCATCAAAAGCATTGAGCGTCAATATGAAGTGAATATGTTTGACAGGTTGTTGCTGGCGTTTGTAGTAAAAGAGAAAATCCAGTTGCTGCCAATGCAGCAGGTGCCTTATGCGCTGGAGAAAGGATTCATCGATGAGAATACGCTGTACCTGAATAATACGGTGCTGACCAAAGCAGAACTGGAGCAGAACTGGCTGCAGCCGTTGAAAGAGAGCTGGCTGGCGAAGAAGTTTTCACTGGCATAAGTTATTGAAGATATTAAAGGATATCCCGGAGTGTGCTGACATTCCGGGATTTTTGTTTGTATACTCACCGCCCAATGAACGCCAGCATATGCTGCAAGGTGGCCGCCTGTTGTGCTTCCCTGCTGATCGTAGCCCGATTGTCATTCAGTTGAAAACCGTAATAACCAAATTGCGCATGATTAGCACCAGCGATGTGTACAAATTGAGTGGTAGCTGGCAGTTTTGCCTTATTGGCCATTATCGACTTCTCATCAGCAACCCCGTCTTTGTCACCCCAGATCTTCATTACAGGAATATTACTATCTGCAATAGAAATATCCCGTGGATGCGAGCTCGCTATCAATATCAACTTATCAATCACTCCAGGGTTTTCATACACAAATTGCGCCGCCATTTTTGCGCCCTGAGAATGGCCTGCCAGGATATAAGTCAGGCTGGTATCAGCAATCAATCCCAATTCCTTTGGAATCGTATATCCCCTGGTAGCAAGCCTCCACGGCATTTTTATGAGATAGACCTTCATGCCGCTATCTGCTATTTTCCGGCAAAGCGGGACATAGGCCACAGGATCGACCAATGCACCCGGATAGAAAAACAAGATCTTCCGGGAGGGTGTGGCCGGAGCGAACAGGTAAAACTGGTCTTCCTGGTATACGCTGACAGCCGGGCTGCTTTGCAGGTCTTCTTTGGGAACATTGTGTGCCTGCACAGCATACGCCAGCCAGAGGGTAAAGAGCAGTCCTGCAGTTACCCAGATTGTTTTTAAGATCTTTTTGAACGTCCATTTTCGGGTCATAAAATGGGGGGTTAGGTGTTATGTGAAGTACCGAATATTTTAGGGTACAGGTCGGGAGAATGCCCCGGTGATTGTGTCAATGAAGATATCAAAATCTTCGCTATGATGTACCTCTCGTTACTGACTGCTTCGTGGATATCGACTCCACATTCAATAATACAGCTGCTCATTGTGTAAATGTTCCTTTTTGTAAGAGATGCTTATTGATTTAGCTGTCGCAATCTATTGGTTCACAGATAATGAAAATTAAAAGCAACTAAAAACGGAGAAGCCGTACTTGAAATCAATGCGCAGATGGCAGGACATTTTGAAAAAATACAGGAAGCGGCATTACCAGCAGATGCCTTTAAATATCTGAATGGTCCTGCCATCATTTATCCATTTTTACGGAGGCATGTTTATTCGTTAATCTGCAAAGCCGGACTGGGGGCAATGATGTTACCTGCTGTCAGTTTCCAGCCCAGGTAGTTGCCGATAGTTTTGTTATGTGGAGAATATTGCATAAATTTTAGGAATGTAAGCGGGAATAGCTCAGTTGGTAGAGCATTAGTTTCCCAAACTAAAGGTCGCGGGTCCGAGTCCCGTTTCCCGCTCAGATGAAATCCTCCAGAATGTTGAATAGTAGCATTCAGGGGGATTTTTAGTTTTGAGCCTAGCTCCAATTAATAACCCAATGTACCCTCTTACCTTCAATTTGGGTATCAGAATGGGCATCAAAAAAAAAACCTCCAGAGGAGGCATCAGTATTGAAAATTTCAGAGGAAGAATTAGACTACGCTTGCGTTTAAATGGAGAAAGATACGCTTTGAGCTTACCTTATGCATACTTGCCAGAGAATATGCACCATGCTACCGTTAAGGAAACGGAAATTAAATTGGATATACTTAAAGGCTGTTTTGATAGTTCGTTAGAAAAGTATAAGCCTGTCCCCACTCCTGCTACATCCGTTCCTCCCAAGCCGGCCATTATCTATGCACACGATTTAGCCGGTAAATTCGAAGACTGGACGGTACAAATCAGAAATGTCAACATTGATAACTCTTTCGACTATCTATGTACAAAGCGTCTACTGGAAAGTTGGAAGAATGTTCCTATTGAAGATATACCAGCCCAAATGGCCGCAAAGAACTGGGGAGTAGTCACCTACAATAGAAGGCTTAATTTCCTACGAAGTTTCTTTACATGGTTACAAGATACAGCAGTCATTTCATTCAATCCCCTATTACACATTAATAGGCGAAAATCAGGCAGAAAGAAAGCTAATGAGCGAAGGAAACCGCTAACCGAGGAAGAAATCGGCAAATTATTACAGGCGGTAGAAAATGATACCTTTTGCCCGAAACGATCTGCCTATAAACACTCACATTATTATCAATTCCTGAAATTTATTTTCTTAACAGGTATCCGAAATGCTGAGGCAATAGGATTGCGAGTTAAGCATATCGATTTTGAAAGCAAACAGGTAGAAATCTCAGAGACCTTCGCCCGTACTATAAAAGGCACCAATCATGCTGCCAGAATCACTAAAGGAACCAAAACGGAGAACGTAAGATACTTACCTTTAACAAATGAACTAATCACAATCCTGGAGCCCAATGTTATTGACAAAAACCCTGACTCCTTTGTTTTCCTTTCTCCGAAAGGACTATCCATCGATGACAGGATGTTAGGAAAACGTATTTTAAAGCCCATCCTGACGGCTTTAGGCATTGAGAATAGAGATCTTTATGTCGCCCGACATTCCTTTGGCACAAGGGCTGTTCAGCAAGGAATGGCGATAACAGATGTCGCGTATTTGATGGGTCATAGCACGATAGAAACCACTATACGTAACTACGTTAGTGTTCAGAAAAAGGCTATAGCGCTGCCAAAAATGAATTAAAGCAGGTAACATAATTGATCTTTAAGGTAAGGGAATTGGGTACAGGTAATAGCTATTGAGTATCAAACGCAATACACTCCTACTGTGTGAAATGTTGATTATAAACGACAATATTGGCTATTCTGCAAACTACTATATGAAGATGCTTATTTTGACTATTTCAGCAGTTGAAGCTACTGTTTTTGTTGGGTAATAGGGACGAACTATCGCCAACCTCCCTTTTACCTAATAGGGTTAACGCGTGACGCTTAGCGCTTTCGAACCGATGCATCGGTGAAGGAGATTTGCGTTGCGCGTGATCGCTTAGCGCTGCACAAAGCTCCGAAAAATAAATAAGAAAGTCAATTTGTTCAAAATTTCTTATGATGTAGGTTATAACCTACATTTTTTATCACAAAATCGGATGATCTGCCAATTAGTACAAGGAAAAGTAGGTTATAATCTACTTTTATAAATGAGTTGACTAAAGCGGATTTTTAGGCAAGAAGTCCTGGGGAGAACAGTTAAAGATTTTTGCCAACTCGTTTAAATGCCGAATATTATATTTATCTCTCCGCTTACTACTTTCAACATTTGAAACGAAGCTATCAGCCATACCCAGATGTTGAGACAAATCTATCTGCTTTAACTGGGCTTCTTCCCGGCGTTTCTTCACGCTTTGTATAACGTACATATCTATATCCGAGGCATGAGGCTTAGTTTCCATTGCTATTTTTCGTAAAGCACGAACAATGTGAATAACTTATCAACCGGACATGTCCGGTTTTAATATTTTTTATTATCTTTACTAAATAGCAATTATGACATGAATACATCTTAATAGCATATTCATAGAATTAAAATACTATAAGCGTGTTTGCTTTGCTTTCCGTTGCTGAAAACTGCGACCTTTCAAAAAACTACGGAGAGAATGAGGTAAATCGCCTATACTTGCATTGGTGTAGGCGTTCTTGTCCCGTAGTAGGGTGTCGCAGCCCTTCAGCACGATAAGAACTAACCTGCACCATTTTTATTTTCTTCAAGGTTAGCCCATCACGCCCTGTACATTCCATCAACTTCCATTTACAAAACTGAATTACCAGATTCTTATCGGTATATGGGTAAAGTCATGCCACTATCTTCTGTCCTCAACAATATTGAATATAGATCATTGACTCTTAGAAGCATTTTAAGGGAACAGATATGCGCGGAACTCGGCTGGTCAAATACAGAATATTATAACAGGCTAAAGATCCCGGATATAATTAATCATAGAAAAATGAATGTCAATTCAGCTTTAACACACGACGAACGTGTTAAAATACAAATAATTGCCAGAAGACTACTATCCGATTCTGGCCCAGATATGGCTAAACCCGCAGGCCACATCCTCTTACGAGATTTACAAACCAACACTTAATCAGAAAATATCATGACAGAAAGAAAACATCACCAGCAGTATGAAAATCCTGGCAATCTACTGTATGACATGAAATTACTGCTAACGGAACTACCGTTGAAATTTCGTGAAATAACCTCCCATGAATGTGCATGGAGTCTTCCAACTTACTATCGGAAAATGCGACCATCGACAAATGAAGGCAATACAAGCTCTAATCTCTCCAATGCAGAGGTTAGCATGGTTTTCACAGTAATGGACGGTATAGTAAATGATTTTGTAAGAGAATATGAAGAATACAAAGCGGAAAAGCAGAAAAACATATCCGAAATGGACTCCTGATAAGGAGTGGCTTGATAGACATCCAAGGAAAATTTTAAGCACAACTAAGGGTAAAGAACTATCAATGTCCTTTAGAACGTTATATGATCAACTGAATAGTGCCAGTCATATCTATGAGCAGCATATCAATGCCGCTCGTTCTCTTCTATTTAAGAAGCTTCTAAAAATCATAAATTGTATTCATGATTATGAAGAAATTCTTTCCACATGTGATTGGAATCTCAGAACTCCGGTTTCAATACAAAACTGGGGAAGTGTTTCTGTTAGTAATCTTTTGGCAGATAGTGATGGACGATTTTTCGAACTGGTACGTAAATTAGACAGAGACCGTCAAGACGTATTAAGGAATCTTTTTCATGCTAAACCCAAACGGAAAATCATTTCCAGAGAGCAAAATCTCCTGAAAAAACTGGACCAACATATTAGTGCATTTAATACTCGCTTTCGCGATAGTGTATGTCATGAATGCAACTGGTCAATTGGAACTTATTACAGGAAAATTCGGAAGTTTAATTGCCATTATCTTTATCAGGGAGACTATACATACTCAAACTTATCGAACGCCAAGAAAGAAATGATAATAAAAGTCCTTACCGAAGAAATATAATAATCTCTGGGCAGTTATGATGAAATATGGCATATAACGTCCTTCTACAGAGCCTCTCATTCAAAGAGTGGATAGCTAACCATAAATTTCACTTACCCTTTAATGACAAACGGTCGTCAATTTGCCACAAAGACACGACAAGATGTCAGTATGATATTTTGTTCTTTTTTGGTCTAGTTTTTGCATCAGTCCGCCTCATGAGAGCTTGTCACGAGAAGGCGTAAGTCATCTTTTGGCACGATTGCCCAAGGACTTCATAGACTTGTGTTGTTAATTAGGACTCTGTTCTATTGCATCAAGTTTATCTGTTCCATGTGTAACCTGATGGAATCCGCTATGCATGACGGCATACCTATAGATATAGTGGAAGCAGGAGCCTTTAAAGAGGGCGCGCACAGGCAATCGGTCATTGTGGATAAAAAATTTTGTTGATTCAAAAAAATCCTCACCTTTACAGATGAAACATCGTTTACAGTCTGCTACTGGTACTCGACAGACTCAAAAAACGCGATCGATAGTACCCCATCCAATTCTAGTCTTTGTGAACAAACAAAGATGGTATTTGTCACGAGAAGGCGTAAGTCATCTTTTGGCACGATTGCCCAAGGACTTCATAGACTTGTGTTGTTAATTAGGACTCTGTTCTATTGCATCAAGTTTATCTGTTCTAGCTTACCGTAATGCTGTCATGCTGATATTTCTATCAATCTAAGGACATTACAATAAATAATAGGAAACGAAGCTATCTATTCGCCTATATGCTACTACAACAATTAGCTCCAGAAGAATTTCTCTTAGATAAAGCCTGGAGATTTATAAATAAGGATAACCTCGAATCATTCGGAATTTCCGGCGAGACGATCGCAATTTTTAAAGCTAATCTAGCAACAAAAATCCCATCCATTTCAAAGCAGCTGATTACTAAGGAATACAAGTTCTCTCCGACAAGAGCTTATGTAATTCCCAAAGACAATGGCAAGTTAAGACCCCTTCAAATTCCTGAAGTCAGAGATAGAGTGGTACTTAAGGGTATAGCAATCATTTTAGAGGATATTTTAAACCCATTATTGTCATTCAGCAAAGACTACAGCTTCGCATATCAAAAAAAGATGGGGGTAAAAGATGCGGTCTTGAAAATGGTTGAATATTACAATCAAGGATACACTACAATCTTAGAAGCTGACATAAAAGACTTCTTCCCATCGGTTAATAGGATGGAGCTCCTTAACACACTTTTTTCCCATCTTACAGATGACAGTTTAAATGATTTGATAACTCAGGGAATTAGTCAAAAAATAGACGGTCTTGACAAGATTGAGTCTAGACACCGGAAATTATTTCATAATAATGGTATTCCTCAAGGAAATCCCCTTTCACCGCTTTTTTCTAATCTTTATCTGCGACCATTCGATGAACGGATGATCAATGAAGGATTTAAACTGATCCGTTATGCAGATGACTTCATCGTCATGTGCAAAGATTCTGAAGAAGCTCACAAAGCATGGAATATAGCAAGTGAAGTCCTCGAAGGACAGCTAAAACTAGAGTTACACAAACTAGACAATAACCCTGGCTCAAAAACCAGAATAGTTAAGCTTCCCGACTACAGCTTTTCTTTTTTATCCGTCGCTTTCGACGGAACCTCTATATATCCAAGTGTTAAAAGTGTTGAACGCTTTATCCAAAGAATTAATAAATTATGTAATCTACATACAGAAAGTCCTGATGTTTTAACATTATTAACAAGAATGAAGAATACGTTGGACGGATGGATTTCCGCATATAGCTACACAGAAGTAGAAAGACGTATTGATCAGATTGATAATGCAATAAACGAGCAGATACTAAATGCACTAACAAGACTCGATTGGCACCTAAAAGCCAAAACCCTTGGCAAAGTTCCTTTAAAACAGAGAAAACAAAAATTGTCAGGTCAGGTTATTTCAAGCAGGCAACGAACCAATTCAGGAGTTCCACAGTGCAAAGATATTTTAGAAAGAAGACGGGAAGAAGACATAAAGAAAAAGGGCACCCAAAAAGAACCGCAACCTATAGAAACAGTTACTCAATAATCACTGCTTTAGCATCCGATATTATACCTTATCTTGCTGTTGAAAGCAGGAGATATTAAAATCACATAAATCTCCATTACCAAACAATTATTCCATACCACTGAACTATGAGTTATAAATTCCCAAGTGTAAAACTAAATAAGCAAGGACTCTTTGGACCTACTCAAAGAAAACACTATTATAAACCCGTTACCTATCACAATAAATCTGCTAATAATAACCTGCATAAAACCAAATGGGTGTTAAAACAAAACGAGCAGTATGAGGCTTTTCGGGTTTCTGACGAAGCGGTGTGGCATTGCGATAAGAATTGCGGTTTGTTTTCAATTCTCAATAAAGGTGAAGTTATCCAAGGCAGTAATGATGAACGACTCTCTTTCTTTCCTACCCCGAATAATTCGATCGATGCATGGCATGGCTACCCAGTTGACACAAGCCAATATGAACCAAGTACAGAGCTAGTTGACAGGTGGTTTGAAGAAGCTATTATTGATGAAAGAATTAGAATTAAAATACTAAAAGCTCAACTATGAAAACAATAAAATTTTCTATTGAGGTCAACGCGATCGACAGCTACATATACAGTGGTCACATTTTCCTTGTGCTAATTGATGGAAGACTTGTTTTTGCTCCGCTTAGTAAGATAATGTGGAGATTAGTTAGTAAATATCCTGAATTCGAAAATTTACTGAGGCTTTCCTTCCAACGCAATGACTATCTTTCGAATAAGCAAAGCGACTTATTTTGGGGCGTTGGACAACTTAGAAATGTATTCGCTAAACTCTGGGAAAAAGCAACTGAAGAAATAGACTTTCTAATAGAATTCAACGAGGAAGATTTCAAAGTTATTTCGGAGATACCTTCAATGCCCGTGCTTGATATGAAATTATATGCAATGAGGATGTATGTAGGGTGTAAAGAAGGTCTTTATGAAATATTGTTAAATCCAGAAGAAGATAAATATACTTTACACCCCTCGAAGCCTGAAAAGAGATTTGATGTAAAAGTCACAAACCTTAATGCTAAATCAGGTGAAGTAATAATATCAGCAAATAATGATGGCCTTTTCCATGGCAGTTTTTTAAATGAAAGAAACAAACTTCGCGTAGAAGAAAAAGCAGTCGCTAACAAATCTATCAGAACTGGTTGGTCTAGCTATGACGTAATAAACTATGATGCCCCCAGCTCATTTGAATATTTTGTAAATGAAACAACGCCGATCAAAGAGAAACCAGCATACTCCAAATTTGATGAATTTACCGAAAGAAAAAGAATAACTGAATTCGGAAAATCAAAGTTCGGTGTGTCTCAACTTCTTGAAAGATCAAATATTAGAAAAGATGACATCAGCTATTGCTTCAATAGTTCAGGAACAGGCTTCTTCTTTTTAAAGGATGGAAGATTCGTCAATATCAATCTAAATAAAGACGATAAAACAGATTTATATTTCAAATCCAGAACTAATGACTTACCTACACTTGAATCCTTTCCAAGCAAATCGAATCGGCCAATCTCAACATGTATAGTACCAAGAGGATGTGTTGTTGAATTTTTTGATAAAGTTGTACTCTATCAAAATTCAAAAGCAAAAGTAATTGAGACGTCTCCAACTATAAATATACGAACCTATCCAAGTTCAATTCGATATAAAAATTTAATAAGCGTAACAAAAGATGACTATATTACTTTGCATTCAATTTATCCATTCGTTGAAGAAACAAATGATTTTAGGTTAGATACATTAGATTTTGAATAGTGCAGTGTGAGTCAGCTCAAATTACGTCGTCACCTATCAAACGTCTAAATATACTTGCGACTCAAAGTACGCCCCAATTCATGGCGATATTCCGTGTTATATAAACAACTTACACACAGTAACTATATGATATAACTTTAACCATTTAATCAATTACTTTAAATGCCGGATTATCAATGTATCGCTGCCGGTTTTGTGTCTTTAAGTTTCCTGTTATTTTTATATTTTTACCTTCCTCGAATGCCAGCATGGCTTCATGCAAATTCTTCCCTTCCAAGATCACTTTTGCACTAACAGCTTTTTCATCATCACTTATAAACCTAAACGTGATCTCTCCATCTTGCCTATTGCTTATATCAGGATTCGCTCGAATTTGGGAAATTTTCCCTACGTAATCACCTTGTGTTTCTATTACATTGGGTCTCATACGCTCGATAATTTCTTTTATTGGTTCAATATAATCACGTGTTAATGATACCAAATTAGGCACATTTGTAGGAGGAGGAATTGTTGGGGCCCAACTCGCCAAAATTTCGATATTTGCATTTTGTGTTAGCTCATTTAGTTCGACTATCGATTCCAAAAAATTACCACTGATAAGACTCTCGTTATCCGCCTTAATTAGATTATCTAAAGACCCTTGCTCGATATTTCGCTTTACCGTTTCTATCGAAGTCATCAAACGCTTAGTTACTTTACGAGTAAGAGATTCAACCAAGGCATCTTCTGATGAGAAAAGGGATAGTTGTACAGGTCTTTCATCATCAGACGGTTTTATGAAAGGACAAACAATAGAAGCAACATAACTACCTCGTTCACTCTGCCCTAGAAAACAAGCATCGATAAATTGCAATGCTGATTTATAAGCGATACGTTTATGATATAAAGATGGAACTATTATATCACTTGCCGAGCAAAGCAACGATTTTTTTGCGCTTTCTAATAATTCAAACCCTGTCTTTAATGGAATAAGTCCTATTTGAGTTGATTCATCGTCAACTCTATATCTAACAATATCAGCCGGGGGAGCAATCAAATCATTGATTACCTGCCACTCGTCTCTATTCTCATATAAAGCAACTTTCCTTATTGCAGAAAATACTGTCTGCCGATAATCGGCAAATTCACGGGATAACGGCAGCATTATATCCAGTTTCGAATCGTCATTGGGGGAGAAAAAAATGGCTACTGACTGATTATTTGTTGGCATTTTTTTCCATCCTCTAAGCGATAAATATTGTTGCAAAGTCGCGAAGCTGACGTTATCAACTATATCCAATATTTTTTGGTTATATGTCATATTCTTTGCTGCTTAGATACCTTTATCATTAGATCTGTTAATGTGCTTGGCGAAAATATATTTACTGACGGCAAATATATCGTAACATTAGTTGTATTTGCACTATCTGGCAGCCCATTGAGATTCACATAGTAAGCACAATTTCTTATTATCAAATCATTAGGAGAATGTGATAACCAATCTATCCTATTGCTGGGTAAATGTAGAACAACTAAAATTCTAGGCGAAAGAACATTTGCACGCAGATCATCGTAATTCTTTAACGGTAGGGAAAAAGGATAATCGCTATTAGCATTCAAAGTTAAATTTTCCGTCGCCTTTAATTGAATTTTCAGGTCTGGTGATCTTACTGTTGAAGAGCCTGGAACCAGCCAGCCATTGCATGTTATCGTAACATCAACACTGTCAAAATCTGTCGTTGTATCTTCGCACGCGAAATTGCAAGCGGCTGCAACAGCTTTGACATAAGCGATACTGAGATGCTCCTTTACTTTATTTTCTGTTAGCATGCTTAAATTTCATTTGGATTCCCAATGAAGAGTGAGCGTATACAAATAGGGACATTAAGCAAATAATGTTCATTAATGCAAATCGCACTATCTGTTTTTATACCCTAGGGCTGTCGCTATTGCCTCTAATCCTGTTGGATGGGCATCTGTAGAAGATATAACGAAAGCACGTTTTAACAATTCATTCTGTTCTGCTTTTAATGCCAATGTTAACGCCTCAAAATCAGTTAGTTTGTAACCTTCTTTTAACTCCTTCGCTATCTCTTTGACATCTGAGGAAATATTAAAGCCGTGTGCAAGCCCCATAAGAATAACATTTATTGATATATAATAAACAAGTAAGTAGGGAAATTACTAAATAAATGAACATCATTAGCATATTGCATTAACATCTATTACATACCTTCTCTCAAAGAGGGAGCCTTTCTCCCCTCCCCCATACACACCTCAACCTTGGTTCCCCCGCCCTTATTAGGAATTTCCATTTCAAATGATGGATAGATACATCCGGCGAAAGGAGGTATAATAACGGGCTAAAAATGGCCTACTCAACATTTCAGAAATACCTGTATATATACAGAATATCGCATTTTCATACATAAAACTTATTGCTTTATATAGCATTTTCAACGTTTCATCATTACCTTTGAGTCAGTGAAAAAAGTATATTATAAACTACTTCACCTACCGCAAACAATATTTTGGGTTACATTTTTGGGTATCATATTATTGGTAAAAGGAAACTATCCACACTCACCGAAGAAGATTCCATTCAAATTCAGCCTTTTATGGAATAGCTCAGTTGGTAGAGCATTAGTTTCCCAAACTAAAGGTCGCGGGTCCGAGTCCCGTTTCCCGCTCAAAAATCTTCCATAATACGCTGGCATAACAGGAGTCAGGATTTCTGCCCGCAACCCTCGGCACACTCCACATATCCGGGGCACCAAGGCGGTAGCCCGGTTTGACCATACACCTGCAGGGGTAATAACAGCAGGCCAGCAGCCAGGAGTTTCTTCATTTTCATCGGTATTGGGGCTGCAAGATAACAATACAGCCTAAACCACGGCGAGTCCATCCCCACTAGTACAACTTGTTACAAACATTCGGTTTACCTTTTGTCAAGCATTCATCAGGTAAGCTTTCACCTCCGTTTCTCCTCCGTTTTAAGACGGAGGAGAAACGGAGGTGAAAGCTTACCTGATGAAGACTAAACCTAATCCTCACAAGAGCAAACAACCTACTAAAGACATACCTAAACCATGCAATACAAAACCACCTGTTAACCAGCAATAACACAACTATTAAAAATCATTACATTTGATGTATGAGCGGGTGTCAGCGGTGACGCTCTCAGGAGAAGCTTTCACCCCTTCCTGAAAGCACCCTTATGCCTAAATCAGCTATCTTGAAATATATACTCCTGTTCTTACTCTCGCTGAGTGCCTGTACCCAACCTGCTCCCGCACCAACAACCCACAACAGCGAAGATAAGCTGCATCAGACCGAACCGCCCGGCCAAAGCCATGTGACCCGGAATGGTGACACCGCCGTTCTCCGCACCGCCATCAATAACCGGAAGATCGAAGTATTCGCGATTGCAGACTCCCTGCTCCGCCTCTCACAGGAAGGCGAAGCAACTATCACCATTCCTTTTTATACCGAATTATTTGCCTATTGTGATACCATGGACATCAACAGGGATCACCAAAATGACCTGTTCATTTATGGTCATCCTAACATGCACGGCCAAATGTCACCATATGTATTTTTAAGCAACAATGAAGGAAAACTACGCTACCGGGAAGACCTGAGCATCTGCAACCTATGTTACGATACCGCCACTAAACAGGTCATTAGTTTCTACATAGGTGGTGTATTCAGTGACCATACCAAAGATGCATACATCTGGAAAAATGATAGCCTGCAATTGGTTCGTGGTGCGTCAATAACAGTTATACAGGAAGGCGCCGCTATGTTCGACAGACTGCAATTTTATAAGGGAAATAATCGAAAAGTGTATCGTACTGTAATAGAAAATAGTGGAGCCATCTGGGATACCGCCGTTTTTAAAGAATACCCTTCCATTTATTTTCGTGATTAATTACCTGAAAACATACCGCCAGTGAGCGTCATTTCAAGGCCCTCACTGGCGCAGCAACCATTCCCCCTCCTTTCCCACCGCGATAAAAGTTCCAACACCGGTTTCCCCAATATTTTATATATTTATCCTTTGTTTGCACGAATAACCTATTTAGTTAACCACATACCATATCAATCTGAAAACGAATGGCCTTATACACTCAAACCGCAGTGTCCATAGGAGATCAGGAATTCCGGCAATTTCATGAAATCCACCTCTCCCAATCCATAGAGGGACATCACCAACTCACATTCAGTATCGGTTATGACTGGCTGCTGAAAGCGGGCAAAGACCCTGTATCTTCCGGTAAATCCTTTCTCGGGCAGGAAGTACGTATGTCCGTTCAGGCAATAGAAGGCAGTAACGACCTTAAACCGCTCTCCTTTAATGGTATTGTCACCGCAGTTACCTTCGGAAAATCCAGTAACGGCATCAATGGCCACTGTACCGTCGTGGCTTCCAGTCCGACGATATTACTGGACGGTAATCCGCATATCCAGTCATATGAACAGCAGGACCTCTCAACTATTGTAAGTACCGTTCTGAAAGCCAGCAGTGCCCATCCGGGTGGCCAGGAGATCAATCCTGTGTATAGTGGCAAACTGAAGTATATCGTGCAGTACCGGGAAAGCGGATATAAGTTCCTGCAGCGCCTGGCCCAACGCTATGGCGAATGGTTCTTCTATAATGGTCAGCAGATCATCTTCGGGAAATATCATCCGCAGAAAACGGTCCTCTATCACCAGGTCAACCTGGTCGATTTCAGTCTTACCTTACGTACCCTGCCAAATAAAGTCGCCCTGAAAGGACTGGAATACCGGCAGTATTCGTTTATGGAAAGTAATACCAGTAGTGTATCAACCGGCGGAATAGACAGTCTCACCCAGCATGCGCAGGCCCAAAGCGATAAACTATATACCAAACCTTCACAATACAAAGTGCCTTATGCCTTCAGCGGTAATGCGAAGGAAGAACTGGCCATACTGGCTAAACGCCAGAAACAATCACAGATGGCTCAGATGGTCGTGGTCAACGGCCGTAGTAAATGTACCGCGCTCCGTTTAGGCGATACCATCAGCATACAGGAAAATATCTTCTCTACTGAAGACCACGGAGAATATATGATCACCGCACTGGAACATCACTGTGATGGGAACGGCGAATACTATAATCTCTTCGAAGGCATGCCGCTGGCTGCTGCTGCGCCGTATCTCGACCTGGACAATATTCCCTTCTGTGAAGCACAAAGCGCTACCGTAATAGAGAATTTTGATCCTAAGGGCCTGGGACGTATCCGTGTCCGGTTCAGCTGGCAGAACGGCACTTCCCCCTGGATACGCCTGATGCAGCCGCATGGTGGCGGTGATAAAGGCTTTTACTTTATACCCGAAGTGGGGGAAGAAGTATGGGTGGATTTTGAAGGTGGTAATCCGGAAGCTCCTTTTGTTACCGGATCGGCCTATAACGGCAACGCCAAAACCAATTTTGGCGATACGATGAATAATGTGAAAGTGATCAGTACCCGCAGCGGTCATACAATAAAACTGGACGACTCCAGCGGACAGGAATTTATCACCATTGCCGATAAAGGTGGGAACCTGATCGTGATGGATACTAACGGACAGAATATTTCTATTACTGCTCCCGAGACTATCAGTATCAACGCCCGTAATATCACGATCCAGGCAGGAGAAAGCATTGATGTCAATGCCGGCATGAATATCACGAATGCCGCCGGCATGAACATGACCCACTCCGCCGGTATGAATATCCTCCATAACGCAGGCGACAGTATGAGCCAGTACACTGTCAATGATTACCGGCTAAGCGCCACCAACATTACGAAAATAGCCATGGAAAACATGGATGTACAGGCAAAGAAAATTGAGAAGACCGCCGAAGAAATGAAGGTAGACAGCTCCAAAGAAGAGATGACCATCAACTCCGGCAAGTCCGTCGCCATCAAAAGCGCAGAGAAATCAAAATTGTTCTGATCCAATCTTGTACCATGAGCGAAAATAATGTTGGCAACATAGTTGTCATCAGTAAAAAATATAGGGAGAACGGTGAAAATATACGGTGGAACAGTGCTGGAGAAACCTCCCTCCGGTCAGGTAAGCGTATCAGAATGGCCGGTAAACAGGACGGTGTCACATTTCACAAAAATGATCCGGTCACACTGAACGCAGCTACCCCTGTCAAAGTGTTAAAGGTGACGGGGCCAAAGAGTGTGGTCAACCATAACACCTACGAGTTCCAGGCGACTGCCTTCAGTGAACAGGTACCCGATAATCAACTGATGCTGGTACACTGGGCCTACTCATTTGATGGCGGCAAAAACATTGAACCTTTTAAAACAGGTACTACCCGCGCAGAGAAGGGTATCGCCTATAAATCCATCACCGTAGCCGGTAATAGCCAGGACAAAGAAGTCAGTGTCTATGCCTTCTTCCGTAAGCCAGACCCTAATGTAAAGGTCACTTCCCAGGTGATCTACCTTCCTCTCGTCGTAGATGCCTATCGCGTACCCGGCCTCAACGAGGATGGTGCTGATATCGCCAATGATATGGCCTATGGCAAAGGTAAACCTGCCAAACCGGTATATAGCGCCGGAGAACTGGCCAGCTACAAGGCCAGTTACCTGGACAAAGGATTTGATCCTGCTACGGATGCAAAGTTTGCTAATGCGGATACAGCAAACAAAGGCATTTACAATGAACAACAGGTGCTGGACACGGGTGCGCTCATGCGCTTTTCCAACAGCACATCTTCTGATGCCAGTCTGTTCAGACAGTTCAGAGATATGGTCGATCTCATGGCCAGAGGGGGACTGAACGACAACATCCATAACATGATCGACAAGTTCGAAAGGAATGAAGGCGGCGTTTATGAGAATGCAACGCTGACGGCCGCTGTACAGGCTAATCCGTCCACCATCAGGTTCTGTACCGGTATTGAAGATGAAATGGCCGACCGTATTAAAAAAGCCGGTGGTGACCTGAGCACCATGGAGGATAAAAAGATCTATTACGGGAAAGAAGCGGGGTATAACCAGCAACACCCCTACGGACATCCCTCCTTTCCCTATAGCAGGGATTACAACCTGGTGAAAGGACTGACCATTGCCATCAATGACGTGTGGTGTTATAAGGTCACGCTGACTGCATTTAAGATCACCGGCAATAACTATAAAGCTAAATATGAAGTGCTGCTCTGGGACCATTTCGGTCTGGACCTGCCGGATATGCAGAAATTCTATGCATACGGCGCCGGCTTCCGGGCCTGGTTCCTCCTGCAACACGTCAGGGGATATAAACCTTTTCTGACCAGGGTACGGTTTGAAAAAGAGTTCACCGGTAACATCACTGAAGGCGCTGCCGAAAGGAAAAATAAAAGAAAATGAGCGTACGTATGATCCTCTTATGTGGCATCCTGATATGGAGCAGCTGCAACAACAGCAATACCACGACAAAGTTTATTTATCTGCCTAAACTGGAACATAAAGGCATGGCTGATATCGACCTGCAATTAAAGCCCGTGTGGTACCAGTATGCCCTGATAGAAAATGCACCTGATAATATTGACAGTCTGCAGCACCTGATTAAACACTATAGCGACAGCATTGTGAACAAAGCCGCTGTAGAAGGACATTACGCCAGGTACTTTATACAGTTCTTCAATCACTCCGGCAATACGGAAAGCTACACGAAAGGTAAAGACGATTTCTGGGACACACATAATGATCTGTCGCAGGAAATGGAGGATTATCGGGGTGAATACCGCTATGAAGCCTGTCCGACCGATTCCCTCCGCGGAGTATGGTCAATAGAAGTAAAATCAGGCGATGTCTTCCAAAGAGATACTATCCTCAATAACTGTAAAAATTAACCCTTTATGTCACTGTTTTCAGTCAGAAAAATGTTTACTGGCAAGGCAGCAAGAAAAGTGACCGTACATGCCCCCCGCATTTATACGGTAATGTTAACCTATAAGGGTAGCGCGACTACCCAGCTGAAGTTTAATATGGAGATCTGCCGCATGACGGTTGATGATGACAGGAACCATTACTTCCAGATCTCCCGGTCAGCAGTACGCGTCAATGATGAAGAGACAGCCGATTATATCGCTGCTGATCTGGCAGCACAATGCGGCAATGTTTTGTATCCGTTACAGGTACAGATCGGACAGGATGGAAATATGACCGGCATACTGAACCATGCTACCATCCTGCAACGCTGGCAGGACAAAAAAGAACGCCTGAAGCAATACTTTACCGGACCAGATGCTCATAGCTATATTGATGCCACCAGTGATACCCTCGCGGAAGAAGGCAACCTGATCAGCGCTATCCGTCATGATCTTTTCCTGGCCGCATTCTTCCATGTGCAGTTCGCCGGCAACCGTACCGGCTTCAGGGTGCCCTACCATCTCTTCCCATTTGAAATACCCGTGATGTATGAAGCGACACAGACAGGCAACAGAATGACCAACAATTTGCGTCAGTCGGGCCGCCAGGAAAACGGACGCGGCACCATGGATATACAATATGCCTTCCACCGGATCCATGGTCCTGTACAATCGCTGCAGGCACAATGGGATGCCGACCGGCAGGAAAAATATTTACAGATCTCATTGACGGCAAACTGCGTCAATAGCGATGATCATAGCATAAACTGATTGTAGTATGGCCGATAAACATTTTGTCGTACAGGGAGCCACATGCCAATGCAACTTCGGCGGCTCCCCTGATAGGCTGAAAATATCCGCTAATGACCGTGACTATATCAACGATGTAGATGGCAGTGCCAAACCTATTGCCAGTAATAAAGATATAGGGCAACCACTGGAGGCAAAGACCTTTGGCACCTGCTCCATTACCAGAAGCTCGTGTAGTCCCGCTATCACCCAGTGGCAGGGATTCTATGAAAAAGTAACACTCACCAACGGCGGTAAGATCCTGACAGAAAGCAGCAAGGCTATCTGCTCCGTATCCGGTTCGCCCTGTATCTCCATCACCTTCCACGGGCAAAGCGCAGCGGTTAACAGTACACATTTTGATAATGTAGAAGTAGAGACACTGACAGCACTTAACCCCATGGCGCCTAAACCGGCGAACAACAAGGAGATACCAAAAGTAAAGTCCATCACCGGAAAGATCGCCTCCCGTACACCCTCCCTGGAAGTAAGCAGTGGTACATCCATACCCGTGCTCACCGCCCGTATGAACGAATCAATGGTCTTCTCGGTCAAAGATTATTATAATCCGGCGAAGGCAGATAAAGAAAAGGTCAGCTGGAAAATATATAAAGGACACAGTTTCGAAGCAGAAGCGATGAGCTTTGCTGAAACAGGTCCGGAACTACAGATGAACTTCGATGCAGCAGGCAAGTACCGGGTCATGGCATATGGTACAGCAGGTACCGATACAAAATGTACGATTGATGTAACTGTAGCCATCAATAAACTGAAAAATGATATTGAAATCGGTAGCGGTATGGGACGCCTGGTGGGTAAAGATTACCGGGTGAGAAGGGGTGTACCGGTTAACATTGCCGCCAGATACGAGATCACACCTGCCTTACCCGCAGAAAGGCAACTGGTGACCATGCAGGTTACCGATAGTCAGGGGAACATTATTGCCGCCGGCGAACAGGGAGAAGACACGATCACCTTCACGCCAGCCAACGGGGCCGCTGCCTATAAAGTCATTGTCAGTATGGACGGACAGGTCATTACCAGAGACCTGACATCCGAAGGGAACGGTGTTGTTGCCATCAAAAGTAATCCGGCAGCAGAAGTAGTACGACCAGGGACTTCCATGAGCTTTCAGGTCACAGAGATGACCTACTTTACCCAGCTGCAGGAATTTGAGACCACCGGCATCAAATGGCAACTGAACGGAAAAGACGTCGGCATCGGCCAGTCCATTACGCTCAGCGGTGATCACTTCACCAGAGAAGGGAACTATGTGGTCGAAGCCTATGTGATGAAAGCAGATGCCTGGGATGCGAAAAAAGGTGTCCCCTCCTCCCGCGACCAGAAAGATGACTGCCGGTTTGCAGTGAAGAAAAACGAGATCACCGGTATAAAGGTGGAAAGTGGTGGAACGAAGTGGGTAGTGGGGAAACGCTATACATTGGAAGCGCAAACCCTCATGCCTTACCAGGCGTTACTGGACGGACCGGTTACCTGGTCGCCTGCTGGTAGCCATAGCACAAAGGCAACCGGCATCTATGCAACGAAGAAAGGTAAGGTGGTGGTCACCGCTACACTGAACGGAAAGACCAAAAGCCTGGAGGCAGATGCAGATATGGCCGAAGTAACTACCTGGTATTTTGGAGATAAAGACAGTGTGTACAAACCTAAGGCCGGCTGGAATGAGACATTAAAGATCGTCATTACCTGCCCTCCTGCTGCCGGTGAGACGGTAAATGTCCATATCCTGGAAGCTGACCGTACCAACTTCAATTATATAAAAGAAATACCCAACTGTAAGTTTGATGCGAATGGCGTGCTGCATGCTGATCTGAATACCAATGACCTCAAACCAGCATTGAGTAAACTCTATTTTGAGGGAGATGAATACGATGTATTATTCGCTATTCAGTCGCAACCGAACGGGATACAGTTTGCCAATATGAAAACAGTCGCCGCTAATGGTAAAACGTTCCTCTTTCCACAAAAACAAAGTAATCTGCGCGGCAGCGAACTAGGGAAATATGTTTATATCAGCAAGGCGAAAGAGGTGGTCAGTGTGAACTTCTTTGACAGCACCAACTACCCTGCCTATAAAGTGTATAAATACGGAGAGAAAATAAAGATCCGGGGGCAAACCCGAAACCTCGCCGGGGACGAACTCACCTTACAGGTATGGCATAATGGCTATAAACAGGAAGATAAGATGGTGATGGAGCTACACGGTAAGCCGGACGACAAGGAACTGCTGGAAGTAGAACTGGATACCGGCAAACTGAAAAGCGGCAACAAAAAGATAGACGACGGACTACGCAGCTATTTTGTTATCATCAAAGAGAAGAATGGAGACAGCTTTAAATTCCCTAAAGAAGTAGCGGATGCCAACACCTTCAATCCGAAGAACGTCAGCTTTTATCAGCATGTGAAGTTGTCTGACGCAGCGGCTGATAATCTGAATAAAATGGCGAAAGATATCGCCCCTGCCGTACTGGGCGAAGCACTGGAGAAAACGGAGAATAAGACCGGCTGTCCACGTTGTAATGAAAATATTACACCTGCGATGCTGAAAAAGGTCTTTAAAGAGGCAGATGACGCCACCCTGAAAACGGTCGCAGATACCTACAATAAATACATGCGTGAGATCGGGATGAATACCTGCTGGAATAAGGCCCATTTCTTTGCACAGGTATCTGTAGAATCGGGTCCCAAACTGCACATGCAGGGCGGAGAAAGCTTCAACTATTACTGGAAGGAACTGGATGATCACTTCCCCCCTTTTCGCACACCGGAAGGACAACAGAAAGCGGAATTATGGGGGCGCCCCGTACAAAAACCAGCCATCCCTGGTGTGACCAAAGAAAACGAAAAGAACATTGCCAATTATATCTATGGCCCCGATGCGGCGAAAGGAAAGGAACTGGGTAATACCGGGGCGAACGACGGCTGGAACTTCCGCGGGAAAGGGCTGATCCAGCTGACCGGCCGTACCGCTTATGAATATGCCAATACCTATACCAAAAGGGAGAACGCGGATATTATTACCAATCCGGATCTGGTCGTATCAGATGTGAAGATCGCGGTACTCTCCTCTATGGCATTCTGGAAATGGAAAGGACTACAGGAGAAATCCAACGGACAAACAGCCGTCAACCCTATCAGCATCAAAGTTGGTAAGAATGTGGTGAAGAGCAATGGCTCAGATGCCTATTCAGAG
The DNA here is from genome assembly GCF_010093065.1 of Chitinophaga agri. Taxonomy (NCBI): domain Bacteria; kingdom Pseudomonadati; phylum Bacteroidota; class Chitinophagia; order Chitinophagales; family Chitinophagaceae; genus Chitinophaga; species Chitinophaga agri. The sequence continues at coordinate 2,524,049 of NZ_CP048113.1, forward strand.
AAAAAAGAAGCATTCGATAAGAACACGTCTGTTTTGTTTAAGGTGAAAGAGTGTACCTACGGACTTGTACCCGATGGAGATAACAACCGCTACAAAATTGATGTCGATGCCTTTAAATATGAGTTGGTGCAAAAGAATGACGCCTCTAAACAATATCAGTTCGATGTGTATGTGGGCGGTAAGTTAACGGCTACCATTGTCAGGAACGTCAATGCCAAAAAACTCCTGCCGTTCCCCGATACAGGGCCTAACTGGGGACGTTTCGGCGGAAGGGATGGCGGAGATGATAACTACTCCGATCCAAAAGTGGCAGCAGCAACACTCGGCTTCCTGTATTCATTGCCTAAGAATAATTACACCGGCATGTTATATTTCAATGATATGTCGGCCAGCGATCAGCGTAACCTGGGACACAAGGGACACGTACACGGTGATGATATTGACTTCCGTTACCCGGGAAGTACTGCGGAAGCCGGAGAAGTGTTATGGTCAAAGGCAATGCTGAGCTACGCAAATGAAGAAAAATTTGTGGAGGCGCTGGAAAATATCCTTAGTATTGCCGGCAAGTGGGGCTTCAATACCAACTACGCCTACAAATCAGGGATAAAAGGCACGAAAAATGCAGCGTTCAGCGTGCATCAGAATCACTTCCATATTGGATTACGATAGACTATAATAAAGAAACATGAAACAACTTCTAGTCATTATGGCCTTCTTGTACTGTATGGGTTGCCAGTCGTCGGAAACGAACAGCAGCACAGACAGTAGCATCAATGATAGTAAAGCAGACACGATAAAGCCCGAAGAAAAACTATACGATATGAATGCTGCGGCAATCAGAAAACACATGGAGCTGCAAAAGCACCTGGAAGATGAGCACAACAGGACCAGTTATACCGCTACAGATGTGGACATAGCCATACCGCTACTGGCAGCTGCACTGAAAGATAATAAGTTCGTTACGCTGTCTGAAGAAGCATTCCAGCAGAAGATCAGGCAGATCTTCGGAGAAAGCGCCTTACAGACAAATTATTGTGGCGCGAAACAGCATGATCAGTTTATCACATTGCTGGCCAGGGAAAATGGCGATGAATTTGATTATACAGAAGATAATGTCATGGTGTCAAAAGCACATCGGTTTATCTTCTCCATGCCGTTTCTGGGTGATTTTATCACCTTCCGGGATAGTACACATTATGTATTCAACCTCTCTCAGGTGCAGATAGCCAGGAACCGCTACCTGCTGAATGATAATAAAGCTGACCTGGCATACCTGCTGGCGGAAGATACCTTGTTCATTAAAAGCCTGGTATTACATTTCGGTTACACCGCAGATCAGAAGCTAAATGATGTGGCGATGCATGATATCGGCAGAGCGGATGACAATGAGATCATCAAAGTATGTGAGTATATCTTTGTAAAGGACTGTAAGGGGCAATTGCAGATCCGGGAAGGATTGCTGCAATGGATCACCGCACATGCAGATGCCAACGAGGCAAGGATGGCCTTTGCGCTATATGAATATGCGATATTATTGTATTCAGATGATGCAGAACAGGCGTTACATAATCAGCCGCGTACTTACTGGGACAAAGACCAGAAGCGTAAGATCGCATCCTATATTATCAATACCTGGATGCCACTGAATGAAAAATATGCAGCGGCTAATCCGGCGAAATGGTCCGTGGCAAATCTGATCGACAATCTGGATGTATACGATAACGGGTTGCAGGAGTATATTGTACAACAAAAATATTTCTCACTGCCCTATCTGCAGAAGGAGATCAGCGCAAGACAATAGACCTGAAAGTATACGACTATAATACCATTACTCCTCCGGCACAACCGGAGGAGTTTTCTTTTACAGACAACGGTCTGTTCCACCGCCCAACAAACAAGTGTCAAATAAACAATAATAATTACCTATCTTACCTGCAAATTCCGGTTATGAAAAAGCTACTGGCAGTTACCCTGTTATGCTTCAGCCTGTCGGCCCCTGCCCAGGTGAAGGTACATATTCCCACGATCGATGAAGTAGGCGCCACAAGGCTACCCGCTGATATCGCCCCGGTTCATGCTCCTTTCTCCCTACCGGCATTCAAAAAACCTGTATTTCCGAAGTATGCTGTTACGATCAAAGGAAAGGGCGATTCACAAACAAAAGAGATCCAACAGGCTATTGACGCTGTTAGCAAACGTGGCGGTGGCACCGTGCATATTCCGGCGGGCAACTGGCATTCAGGTCGTATCACATTAAAATCCAACGTGCAGCTGCACCTCGAAGAAAATGCGGTACTGCATTTTGGTGGAGAGATCAGTGATTATCTGCCGGTTGTATTCACCCGTACAGAAGGTGTGGAAGTGATGTCGCTGGGCGCCTGTATCTATGCGAACGGACAACAGAACATTGCCGTAACAGGTAAAGGGAAACTGGTCGGACCACCTGCCAGCTGTCCTGTCAGGAAACAGGTAATGCGGCAGGATGTGATAGAAAATGTGGTAGCGGCCAATAAACCCGTAACAGAACGCATTTATGATGGACATAACGGCGGCCCGGTCTACCTCCCGATGTTCGTTTCTGCTGTCAATTGTAAAAATGTGTATTTAGAGGGCCTGCAACTGGAAAATACCCCCTTCTGGAATATAGTACCCATCTACTGTGACAACGTCATTATAAGGGGCATTACTGTCAATTCTGTGGGTATTCCCAGCGGTGATGGTATCGATATAGAATCGAGCAGGAATGTGCTGATAGAATATTGTACCTTAAATTGTGGTGATGACTGCTTTACGCTGAAGGCAGGCCGCGGAGAAGATGGACTACGGATAGGAAAGCCGACCGAAAATGTAGTGATCCGTCATTGTCTGGCACGTCAGGGACATGGTGGTATTACCGTAGGCAGTGAAACCGCGGCTATGATCAGGAACCTGTACGTACATGATGTGGTATTTGATGATACAGAAGTAGGACTCCGTTTTAAGACCAGACGTCCGCGCGGAGGTGGTGGAGAACACCTGTACTATGAACGTATCCGCATGCGCCTGCGGCTGGATGCGTTCAGATGGGACATGCTGGGCGCAAGGATGTATGTAGGCGCACTGGCCGACCGCTTACCTGCGCTGCCGGTGAACCAGTTAACACCAGTATACAGGAATATCTTCGCTAAAGATATTGTGGTGGATAGTGCCAGGGCACTCGTACGGGTGGATGGTATACCCGAATCACCTATGACCAATTTCCGGCTGGAAAACGTAGAGGCCCATTGCAGTAAGCTGGTACAGAGTATAGATGCGGACAATATTATCATTTCCAACGCCCGGATCTATACACCAGATTCACTGATGACACTAGTAGACAGCCGGAACGTTACTTTTGACAAAGTACACATCATCAATCCCACCAATAAAATTATCACAAACCTGTCCGGCGACCTTACCAATAATATCCGGTTCACGAACTCTGTTCCCGCCAAACCGGAAGGCTGGGACACGAATACCTGGAAGAAAAATTAATGCTTTAAAAGTTATCTTCGCCTTGTTGAAAGAATAACAGCGCAGATCGTATGTTGAAAAAACTATCCCTGTTGGCTTATCTGATAAGCCCTATTATTGTATTATCATCCTGTGAAAATAAACCGCTGGCAAAAAAAGATCAAGCCTCTGGAGCTATCTTTTCCGGCGATTCCGGGTATCTGACAGAAAAAGTGATCATTCCCTATGTTGTGGCTGAAAACCTGCTGGACACAGCCAGTCCTTCCCGGAAGAAGACGCCTTTAAGTGATAGCCTTATCATGGGGAAATACTATCGCCACCACGATCATTACATGGTCTGCATCTTACATCCTGATGAACCATCCAATGGATTGATACTATTTGAGACAACATCAGCAGGACATCCCACCAATGTACAACTGTATGGCCATGGTATTTACAACTATTGCTGGGAAAATGGTGATATTGCTTTTGGAAAATTACAGGACTATTTTTATCTGATAACCTGCCGTACAGGTATGAGTTACAACGGTAAAGAACGCTATCTATTTAAGGAATTATACGCACAGAACCATGTAAACCCTATATTAGAGTTCTCCTGGGACGGCCATCTGCCATCCGCAGAAATAGATTTCCAGCGGTTAACTTCACAGATCACGATATCTAATGACAGCGTCATTACTGATTACAGAATGATACACGGCAAACGAAACAGACAATCAGATACCATCTGTGAAGAACCTGTTGATAGCGCCAGGTGGTGTATGTCATCCGGGACGGGAAATGGAAGGCTACTGACAGTTCCCGCCTGAGATGGTGGTTATATTAGGCGCTTATCTGAATACATTTAAAAATACCTTAATAATTACGGCTGCAAAAATCAATTTAATCGCCTACCTTAGCCTTACCTTAACATTTCCAATGAATTACATCAGGTTCTCCCATACCTACAACCACCAACAGCTGTGCACAGAACTGGAAAATGTGCTACAGCAGGACTGGCCCCTTCACTTCAACACCCGGGATTACGACGGGGAATGGAGAAGTATTTCCTTACGTTCCGCAACCGGCAATAGTCAGGATATTCTGGCACATCCGGACGCTGTCTACCAGGATACACCAGTACTGGCGGCCATGCCGTACGCCAGAGAGATCATCGATTCCTGGCAATGTGAAAAGGAGGCCGTAAGACTCCTGTCACTGTCCCCAGGCAGCGAGATCAAACCACATAAAGATCAGGGATGCGGCTACCGGAATGGCATTTTCAGGATACACATCCCGATCGTAACCAATCCGGATGTGTACTTCACCCTGGAAAACGAAAAACTGCATCTGCCCGCCGGAGAATGCTGGTATATGGATTTCAGCTGCACACACGGTATCGTGAACAAGGGGTATACCGCCAGGGTACACCTGATCATGGACTGCGTCCGGAATGAATGGAGTGATCAGCTGTTTGCTGCGCATGGTTATGATCTTGCTGATAATACGCCCGCTGCCAGGATGGACGCTGCTACGCGTGCCGCTATGATCGCAGAACTGGAAAGAATGGATACAGATACCGCCCGGCAACTCATTGCCAGCTTAAAAGCAGAAAACTAATGCAGCAACCGCCTATCCGTAACTGGATACCCTATAAACTCAGCTATGCACAGCAACAATGGACCATCAACTGGCTGGACCTGGGCTACTACCGTATGAACCATCCTTTTTTTGATGAAACCATTGCCGTATGCAGGCACAGACAGGCAGAGCGGTCTTCGCTGAAGAGCATTTCTACTGCTGACTTCCTGATGGATGCCTGTAAAGCGCTCTCCCATCTCTCCCCTTCTGCGTTTGTCTTTCATGTATCCCGCTGTGGGTCCACCCTTCTTTCACAGGCGTTTTCCACATCACCTCAAAATATTGTGATAGCAGAAGCCCCTTTACTGGATGAGATACTGCGCAGCCTGGAAAAACAGCCGGACCTCCCACCACAACAACGGGAAAGCTGGTTTAAAGCGGCCGTCAGCCTGATGGGACAGCACCGGAATTTCAGCGAGACGGATTATATCATTAAACTCGACAGCTGGCATATTCATTTCTATGAACTCCTGAGAGCATGGTATCCGGATACGCCCTTTTATTTTCTGTACCGCCGGCCCGACCAGGTCGTCGCCTCTCATGATAAACGCAGGGGCTTGCAGGCCATACCAGGCATGATCTCTCCTCAGTTGCTGAAAGCAGGTGATCTTTCACAGTTTGCAGGCGACTTTAACCGGTATACGGCGAAGGTGTTGTATGAATATTATTTAAAGCTACAGGCCATCCACGCGTTGCATCACCCTCTAAATGGTTTCTTCGACTACGCTGATGGTGTACAGGATATGATGAAGGCATTCAGTGATTTCTCCGGTATTGCGATAAAAGATGCAGAAGAACTCAATAACCGCCTTAAATACCACAGCAAATATACGGGTGATGTATTTAAAGCAGAAGCAGCAGCAGATGCCAGTTATTTTTATGCAGATAGCCATGCTGCGTATGAACAGTTACGCGCACAGATAAAATAATCAGATGGGACAAATCATTCAGTTCACCGGCCTTTCAGGTGCCGGCAAAACCACCCTGTCAGCAGCACTGCTGGAATGGGGACTACAACAAAATATTGCCATCAAGCTGATAGACGGAGACGTATACAGGCAAACGCTGTGTAAAGACCTGGGATTCAGTAAAGCTGACCGGCTGGAAAACGTAGCCCGGCTGGGGGCTTATGCGGCCTCTATTGCTGCGAACTATGACTTTGTCATCATTGCGGCTATCAATCCGTATGAAGAAGGCAGGAACAACCTCAGCGAAAAATACAATGCAGCTTTAATCTGGCTGACATGTGATATTGAGACACTGATCAGCAGAGATCCGAAGGGATTATACAAGAAGGCGTTACTACCAGATGGGCATCCAGACAAGATCCATAATCTGACCGGACTGAATGATACGTTTGAGATACCAGCCAGTCCGGACCTGATCATAGATACCGGCCTTACAGACAGTGCGCAGGCACTGGCGGCGGCCGTTCAATTTCTTAGTCGACGGTTACACCGGCAGGACCCTGCGACACATAACCTTTCCCCCATTTAAAGACATAGCGCCTCACCAGGGTGAAAGTACCTTTCTTCCTGGTCTTCGCGTAAGGTTGTACTTCCTCCGGCAAACTCTCAATATCTCCGGCTACGTATGTTCCTTTCATCGTGACAATGATATCGCGGAAGAAACGTTTGTCACTTTCAGGAGCATTATAAGTACAGGTCCACGAAGACAGCTCTTCGTCATCGCCACCTTCCGTGCTTTCTGCACCATATACCGCAAGCACTTGCTTGTAGGTACCGCCAGTACCGGCAATCAGGAATAATGTAGTCCGGAATGGACCGCCACCCGGACCATTCTGCGATTGCAGCATAAAGGCGTACTGGTCATGGCCTATCAATACAGGTGCCGGTTTCGGGCATTGGGAAAAGGCGCCGTAGGCGCCTACAGCCGGCTGGAAGAACTTCAGGGACCATACCTTTCCCGATAATGAGAACTTTGCAATACCCAATGTGCCCCCCCTGAAACGAACGGTCTGCGCACCATCAGCATCGTACTCGGAATGATTAAAGGTGAGCATCTTGTATTGCGTACCGGCGGAGTCTTTGTAACTGATCACATTAAGTAAACGAGTAGCGGTACCCGCCTCATAGGGGAAATTATACGGCTCATCCTCATTCGTATCATTATATCCTTTCGGCTTACAGGACTTACATTCCCAGTTGATCAGCTGATCCCTGTAGGTTGAAGAATGTTTAAGATCGTAGTATTTCCCGGGGAATAACTTTTGCAACGTTTTTATACCATCAAACGGATCAGGCACTTCCAGCACACGGGTGGGGGACAACATGGTATCCGGGATGTTCTTCAGTTCCAGTTCTCCGTCCTGGGCGAAGCAGCTCATTACAAGGGCGAGGCTGCAACATAGGCTAATGATTAATCGCTTCATAGTCATATAAAAGTGGGCGTAAAGGTAATCGTTTATGCGTGATCCTGTGCTCCCTGAAAACTGTGATTTACATCTTTAGCGCTACGCAAGGCCGGGACTGTAATCCAGGGCGAACGATCAGGCAAAAAGAATAGCGCGGTCTTTTTTCATATGATAAGGGCTAATGTTGTGCCGCTGAAGGTACAGAAACTACGGGTCTCTGCCCGGCACAGGCTGGCGATATACTAAAAAGTACTGATTTGCTGCGGATGATGTGAATTTTTAGTATATTGAAATTACTTACAGCAGACTGACTAACAAACAATTCCACAATTATGCATTCCACAACAGCGAACGCGCACGTTCAACAACAGCGGATGGCCCGCAAAATCTGGATCGAAGTGGCATTAACAGCTATCCTTGCAGTAGCGGCGGTATTGCTGACGCTTTAACCATTAAGACTCAGTAACGAAAGCTTTTCCTGAACTCCTCCGGTGTTTGTCCGGTGTATTTCTTATAAAATTTCGTGAAATAGGAGTTATCAGCAAAACCCAGCTGGTAGGCAATCTCCGTGATCGTAGAATCCTTGTTTACCAGCAGGCGTTTAGCCTCCAGGATGATCCTGTTACGGATCAGCTCACCCGCGGAGGCCCCCAGGGTGCTTGTACATAGCGCATTCAAATGATTGGGGGTAATGAACAGTAGTTCTGCATAATCCTTCGGCAACTTCAGTGTCGTATAATTCTTCTCTATCAGTTTCTGAAAATTCTTCAGCAGTATATAATTGTACGTATTGGTCTGTACGGGCGATCGCTCAAAACTGACACGTCCGATCCGGATGAACAACTGCAGCATCAGTACCTGGATCATATCGACAGAGAGGCGGGCCCGCTGTTCACGCTCCGAGATCAGGTCCTCGAAGATCGCGGTCACCGGTCCATGCAGGCTTTCGGGAAGATCTATCACAGATTCCTCCACATCTCCGCTGAAAAAGGGAAACTGTTCCAGGTAATCCGGCTTTTGCAACAGCGACTGAAGAAAGCTCACAGAGAAATTGATGATATACCCGTCTACTTCCCCTTCAAACTGCCATCCATGTACCTGTCCGGGGATCATGAAATAGATCTGGTAAGGCTTTACTGTAAATGTTTTAAAGTCGATGGTATGTGTCCCCGCTCCTTTTGTAAAAAGCGTGACGTGATAGAAGTTATGCTTATGCGCTTCGCGCAGATTCTCATGTACACTCAGGTAAGGCGCGAACCTGCTGATCTGTATATCATCATCTTTGTATCCGGTTAGCGTACCCACGTCGTACACCGGAAAGGCCTTTTTCACCATGCTGATTCACTTGAAATAAGTGGATATTGTTTATTGCGTCGCTGGCAGCAACGGCAGGCGAAATTAATCAATTCATTGGGGAAGTGGGTAATGACAGGAGGAGAATAACAATATCAGGAAGACAGCACCAGCATGGAGAGACAGGCCGCCGGAGTATGCCTTGTCACTATACTGGTGAGTAGTTGTGTGGGGCATACCCTGGTTAGCACCATCTATATCAGGACCGGCAGGAACGGGTAAAACCTACCGGGTAATATCAATTAATAATCGAAGTATTCTACCTCGCCGCTCATGTAGAGGTAAGCTTCAGCTTTACGTCTTCGGGTCAGACCGTCCAGCACCTTGCCACCTGACATGTTCCATTTCAGAAATTCTATTACAACGGAAGGATCTTTGGGGTCGGCCTTCACCACTTTCAGCAGGGTACTGTCACCCAGCCCTTCAGCGATACCGTTCTTATTCATATCGCTACCTACATTGTACGCAAAACAAACCAGGGCATCGAACTGCTGTTGTTTCAGTTTTATACCGGCAGTCAGTTTATTAACATCGGCTACGAAGCCTTTTTTAATATTTGCGAACAGCGTGTCAGCGCGTTGCTGTGTGATCACATCTCCTTTTTTAACTGCTTTTCCGTCTTCGTAAACAGTGTTACCCCAGCCGATAGTCCAAACACCTTTACTGTCCTGGTATGAGGTCAGACGGCATTTCTCGAAATGTTTAATGAGCTTTTCACCTTGTGCGCCTAATTCCATAGTTTGAGATTAAAATATTATAAATGTGAGGCGCTAAAGATATAATAATATTATTATTTATCAAGAATAAGAGTATCACAGACTCTATATATTATCGAATATCCGCATTCTTTATCCTGCCCATAATTATGGTGCAGGTCTTTTTAGACTGTGATGAATCGTAACACGTAGCACTTTTGTCCTGAATGCCCCCTGAAGGGACTTTCTTATAGTCTGATATAACAAGCGACGAACTAGCGACGAACTAGCGACGGCCAAACAATGTGTTAAACAGTGGTTCGAAAATGCCCGCTGGAAACTCTTTTTATAGCCGTCACTCTTTTTCAGATGCGGTATAATAGTAGATGTGTACCTGCTCATGAAAAGACTGGTGCACTTCTATGCTGATTATGAGGATCATATAATCCGGGCTTGTCATATTATTTTTTAAAATAAGGGCGGCAGATTTCACCGTGGCAACACTTTTTTTTGTAGACTTGTGGTAAGATTCAGGGACAAACTTTTCAGCACCACCCCAATAGAAAATCTGTCAATTAGCTATCAAAGTTTACTATTTATATCCTCTTATTTCTCTGTACTATGAGCGAGGAACTGTTGATGCAACTAATCCCCTCAGTACCGGCCAATCCGGAACTGGCGATCGTATTTCCATTACAGCTTACCTACCCAGTAAGCAGCTATGTGTTATCAAATGGTATTTTACCTGCCACCTGTTGCGGGATCGTCGTGTTATGGATCGTTGTTATGATAAAGCGGCTGGATGTTTATGCAAAGCGTCAACATGAATTGTTACTGCAACTGGAGCAGCAGCAGGCGATGATGGCTACCCAGGAAGTCAATATCCAGGAAGCGGAGCGAAAAAGGATTGCCGAAGATATACATGATGAGATCGGAAGCAACCTGGCCGCCATCCGGGTCAATCTGCAAAGTCTGCATTACCGGACCGCACAGGATGAACAGCAGGCGGGTTATCTGTTACGGCTGATAGATCAGACCAGTGTGAATGTGAGAAGAGCCGCCCACAACCTGATTCCTCCTCACTTCGGACATGTGCCACTTACAGATATCCTCCAGTCCTATTTTGGTTTGCTGAACTCACCCGAAGTCGTTTTTCATTTCTGTGCCAATAAATACCAGCCCTGTTTTAATCCCAGGCAGGAACTGTTACTCTACCGGATTGTCATGGAGCTTACCACAAACATTATCAGACACGCAAAAGCATCGGCAGCCACTGTTCAGCTGCTTTATTATCCTGACTATCTGGAAATACTGGTAGAAGACGATGGGATCGGTCTGCCGGCCTTTACCAGCAGTTCAACAGGGATCGGTCTTGCCGGCGTAAAAACCAGGGTCGGATCCCTGGGAGGAAATCTGCACATTGATTCAGGCATTTCAGGTACAACCTTTATCATTCATATTCCCGTAATTCCACAACATGCAGCCTCCTGTTAATATCGTCCTTGCAGACGATCAAACCCTTTTTGCAGATGGCATCCGCTCACTGCTGGAACAGGTACCCAACATTACCGTACAGGGCATCGCTCCGAACGGTCAGGTACTAATAGAGATGTTACAGCAGCTTCACCCCGATCTTGCCATTCTGGACATCAATATGCCAATACTCAACGGACTGGAAGCTATGAAGCAGATCCGGCAGGAAATGCCGAAGATCCGGACTATCATTCTCTCCAGTTACAATGATCCTCACCTGGTATCGCTGGCCCATAGTTATGGAGCGAACGGGTACCTGGTGAAGACGTGTGATAAATATGAACTATTACAGAGCATCGGCCAGGTGTCGAGGGGAGAGAACTGTTTTCCGAAAATGAGCCGGATGCAGGAACCGGAACCGCCACCTTTCCGGGAATTCAACCTCACCCGGCGAGAAAAGGAGATATTACAGCTTATTAATCAGCAACTTACTAATCAGCAAATCGCTACGCATCTTTATCTGAGCATTTACACGGTCGAAACACACCGGAAAAATATTATGCAGAAATTGCAACTGAAGAGTCCCGCTGCCCTCACCCGTTTCCTGCTTGAAAAAGGGCTGTAACCAGTAGCCATCCTACCTATCATGCCATTCTGTCATTTTCGGATTTAATTGCTTAGTTTTGCTATCCTAAAATTACTAGAAAAGGATGCTGGAACAGGTTACAAAAGTGCATGACGAAAGTCGCCAGGGCGAGGCTTACTTGCCAGTGGCCGAAGAATCACAGACTTATACAAAGAAATTCTATATAGAGAGTTATGGTTGCCAGATGAACTTCAACGATAGTGAGATCGTGGCATCCATCCTGAAAGAAGAGGGATTTGGTCCTACCCGTAATGTGGAGGAAGCGAGTCTGGTATTGCTGAATACGTGCTCTATCCGCGAGAAAGCGGAAACGACCGTACGCAGACGTTTAAATGAGTTCCGCGCCATCAAGCAGCGTAACCCGGAACTCCTGGTAGGCGTGCTTGGTTGTATGGCGGAACGACTGAAGGCCAAACTGCTGGACGAAGAGAAACTGGTGGATATGGTCGTCGGCCCTGATGCCTACAGGACCCTGCCCGCCCTCATTGAAGAAGCAGAAACAGGTCAGAAAGCCGTAAACGTACTGCTCAGCCGTGAAGAGACCTATGGCGATATCGCACCGGTAAGACTGGACAGCAATGGGGTTACTGCTTTCGTGTCGATCATGCGTGGCTGTAACAACATGTGTTCCTTCTGTGTAGTACCGTTTACACGCGGACGTGAACGTAGCAGGGACAAAGCATCCATTCTACAGGAAGCGACCGATATGTTCAACAGAGGCTACCGTGAGGTTACCCTGCTGGGCCAGAACGTAGATTCCTACTACTGGGTCAATCCGGAAGATAATAATGACATTACCACCTTCGCTAACCTGCTGGAAGCCGTAGCACTGATCAGCCCACTGCTCAGAGTACGTTTCAGTACATCTCATCCGAAAGATATTACCGATGAGGTATTGTTCACCATGGCGAAATACGAGAACATCTGTAAGTACATCCACCTGCCTATGCAGAGCGGAAGTACACGTATCCTGCAACTGATGAACCGTACCTACACCAGGGAATGGTATATGAAAAAAGTAGACCGCATCCGCGAGGTACTGCCTGGCTGTGCATTATCTACTGACGTGATCACCGGTTTCTGTACAGAAACAGAGGAAGACCACCAGGATACCATGACCCTCATGGACTATGCCCGTTACGACCTGGCCTACATGTTCTTCTACTCTGAACGTCCGGGTACACTGGCTGCACGCCGTTACCAGGATGACGTACCAGAGGAAGTGAAGAAACGCAGACTGTCGGAAGTAGTGGAACTCCATCGCGGACAAACGCTCAGGAGTATGCAGCAGGATGTTGGTAAAACGTTTAAAGTACTGATTGAAGGCGTATCCAAACGTTCAGAGGAGCACCTCTTCGGCAGAACAGATCATAACAAAGTAGTGGTATTCCCGAAAGAGGATTTCCGCAAGGGTGAGTATGTATGGGTGAAGGTAGATGATTGTACTTCCGGCACATTACTGGGAACTTCGACAGGAAGAGCATAAAAGACAAATTAATTGGATCACAGCACTATTTACAGTGCCTGACGGCCTGTAAGTGGGTAAATTGAGGATGATATGGATAATAACATACAGTCCATTAAAAACAGGTTTGGCATTATAGGTAACTCGACTGCATTGAATTATGCATTGCAGGTAGCAGCACAGGTGTCTAATACGGACCTTACTGTGCTGATAGTCGGGGAAAGCGGCGTTGGTAAAGAAGCGTTTTCAAATGTTATCCATTCACTAAGTGCCCGTAAACACAATCCATTTATTGCCGTCAACTGCGGCGCTATCCCGGAGGGAACGATCGATTCGGAGCTGTTCGGACATGAAAAAGGTTCCTTCACCGGCGCGGTAGACAGCCGTAAAGGATACTTTGAAACAGTGAACGGTGGTACCATCTTCCTCGATGAGATCGGGGAAATGCCACTGGGTACGCAGGCCCGCCTGCTGCGCGTACTGGAAACAGGAGAGTTTATCAGGGTAGGTTCTTCCAAAGTGCAGAAAACAGACGTACGGGTGGTGGCAGCGACCAACAGGGACCTGCTCGATCATACCCAGGCGGGTAAGTTCAGGGAAGATCTTTATTACCGTCTGAATACAGTGCCGATCAGGGTACCCGCCCTGAGAGACAGGAAAGAGGATATTCCGCTGCTGTTCCGTAAATTCTGTGTTGACTTTTCAGAGCGTTATAAGACACCGGCGATCCAGCTGGATGACGAAGCACGTAACATTCTTGTGAATTATCCATGGAGAGGTAATGTACGTGAGCTGAAGAATATGGCAGAACAGATCTCTGTGCTGACCCAGGACAAACTCGTCAATGCACACGAACTGAGAAGGTTCCTGCCAGAGGTGACGGAAGCCTCCAGACTGCCTATGATCGCGGCACCAGCAGCTAAAAGTAACGGCGACTTTGCCAACGAGAGAGATATTCTGTACAAGCTGTTCTTTGACATGAAGAAAGACGTGACAGAACTGAAAAAGATGTTCTTCGACATCCTGCAGAACCCTGCTGTCGCACATGCCGGCAATTTCCAGGATAATCACGTATTACACAGCTTCCATCCGCAGCAGGAAGTAACAACAGCAGCAGTATCGGTACCAACCGCTATTTCATCGCCGCAGCCGATCATTTTACAACAGGATAATAACAAGATAGATCACCACGAAGAGGTGGAAGAAACATTATCCATTGCCGACAAAGAGAAGGAACTGATCGTCAAAGCCCTGAAAAAACATAAGGGCAAAAGGAAAGATGCAGCACTGGACCTCGGTATCTCCGAAAGAACGCTGTATAGAAAATTGAAAGAATACAACATTAATGAATAAAGTGGTTGTCTGCCGGGCATACCTTTCCCGGCAGGCAGCCTTAATACAAGCACGATGATCAGATTACTTCAGGGAATAGTTACCATCAGCTTATTACTGGTACTGGGAGGATGTTCTGTTAAATACTCCGCTACCGGTGCGAGTATCGAACCAGGCGCCAAAACAGTGAATGTTCGTTTCATTGAGAACAGGGCACCTATCACCAATCCGACTATGAGCCAGAACCTGACAGAACGTTTACGTACGAAGGTACAGGCACAGACCAAACTGGTACAGATCAATGAGGAAGGAGCAGATTACGAGTTCAAGGGAGCAGTGACCAGTTATTCCTTCAGCAATGCCGCGGTAACGAATGTTGACCAGGCAGCTACTTCCAGGCTGACGGTGACGGTTAACATCACATTTGTTAAAAGAATAGGCGACAAAAAAGGTTATACGCAAGCATTTACCCGTTCGGCTGACTTCTCGGCTTCCCAGCTGCCAAGTGCAGTAGAAAACGGGCTGCTGGAGAATACTATTCTGCCGCAGATCGTAGATGATATTTTCAACAAAGCGTTTGCTAACTGGTAAGTATTACAAAAACTTTCGTATTTAACTTTTTTTCATATTTTAGCAGATATGACCGCAAACAGGATCGTCCAACACATATTCCAGCAACCTGATATTAAACAGGTTGACGAGTCCGCCCTGGAGAGGCTGGTGTCTACTTATCCGTACTTTACAGCTGCCCGTCTGCTGCTGGCACGCAAGCAATATACGGTACATAAGAACCTGCTGTCACCGGCAGTAAAGAAGGCACAGCAGTACAGCAACAACATGCATTACTTCTACCGTTTTGTCACAACAGACGAGAAAAGCATGGCCGTTGCAGAGCCGGTAACAGCGCCGGTTGAGACAGCGGAAGTGTTGGCTGTCACGCAGCCGGAAACGGCACCGGTTGAAGTACCGGTACCTGTCAGTGAACCAGTGGCAGAGGTGGTAGCACCCGCTCTAGCACCTGCTACAACGGCTCTACCCGCTACAGCAGAGCCGGAGGCAGTGACAGCACCCATCAATGCGCCAGTAGCTGAAGAGATCATACCAGCTCCGGCAGAGACGCCTGAAGTACCGGTAGCCGCAGCTAAACTGGTGACGCCAGCCCCCGTAGTAACGGCGCCAATACCGGAAGCGATCACGGAAATACCGGTTGTGGAGACACCTGCACCTGATCCGATCCCTGCATTTATACCAGAAGCGCCGGTTACGGCAGCAACGATCGCCACAGAACAGATGGCCAATCCGGTAATGGAGATCAATATACCCGTAGCAGAAGCTGTATCTCCTGTTGCGGAAGTCCCCGCAGCGGAAGTGATGGCGCAGGAAGAAGAGATCACGGTCACTGAAGAAGAGGTTATTGCAGCACCTGTTCAGGCAGCCGCAGTAACAGAGACGCCAGTACAGGCAGCGACTCCTGCCGAACCGGTATCAAGACCTTCAGACGAGACAGATTCGATCAAGATATACCCACTGGACACTTCCGCTCCGGCAGAAGGCGCACTGACATTCCAGCCTTTATACAGTGATGACTATTTCGCGTACAAACGCCTGAAAGATCCTGTAAATGCAGAGACACTGAGTGATAAAGGTGCGGCAGAAATGAAGAGCTTCACTTCCTGGCTGAGAGAGATGAAAGACACCTTTGCGGAGAAAGCCAGCAAGAAATGGTACCAGGAACAGATGCATCGCAGTTATGAGGATGCAAATCCGGAAGTATCAGAGGCTGTTGAGAAGATGGCGATGAGCTCTATTACCCTTAATAATGATATTGTTTCTGAGACACTCGCAGAGATCTGGGCCCGCCAGCAGCAGTATCAGACAGCAATACTCATATATCAAAAATTAAGTTTGCTTAATCCCAACAAAAGCGCTTATTTTGCGCAAAAGATTAAGGAACTTCAGTTACTAACAGAAAAAAGCTAACTTATAATACTATGTTATTGATTTTCGGCATTTTAATCATCCTGGCCTGTGTGCTTTTGGGCTTCTTCGTACTGGTACAAAACCCAAAAGGTGGTGGTTTAAGTGGTACATTAGGTGGATTTGGTAACCAGGTGATGGGTGTACGCCAGACTACCGATGTACTCGAAAAAGGTACCTGGATACTGTCTGCCATCATTGCCGTACTGTGCCTGACATCTTCCCTGTTCGTTACAAAAGGTATTGCTCCTGACACCAGGAAATCTATCATGGAACAGAATGTAACTGTACCTCCTGCTCAGGCACCTGCTCCGGCTAGTACTCCGTTGCCAGCACCTGCACCGGCACAGCAATCTAAATAATTCTCGCTGTTAAGCTATTTCAGAACCTCGCCCTAAAAGCGAGGTTTTTTATTGAATACCATCCTATGGCAAAAAAAAGCAACGCAAAAAAGAGTCAGACTAAGAATGTATGGATGAAACGTTTGCTGGTGGCTGCCGCTGCAATTCTGGCCGGCCTGCTGGTATACGTAGGATATCGTGTGTTTGGACCTAATACAAAAGCCTTTGGCGACAGCAAATTCTTCTATGTACGTACTGGCAGTACCTATAAAGCAGTGTTAGACGGACTGGAAGAACAGGAGATCATCCGCAGCCGCACCAGCTTTAACTGGGTAGCGAAGGAACTGGGTTATCCCAACCGTGTAAAAGCTGGTAAGTACAAGATCAGCAGGGGCATGAGCAATTTTGACATCGTTAAAATGCTGCGTTCCGGTCGTCAGACGCCTGTTACCCTGACCATTACTAAACTGCGGACCAAGCAGGACCTGGTAAAAAAGATCTGCTCTAACCTGGAAGCAGACTCCGCCACCTTCCGTGCCCTGTTAAGCGACCAGGTATACCTGCGTCAGTTCGGGCTGGACACCAACACGGTAATGAGTGCCTTTATGCCGAACAGTTACCAGTTTTACTGGAACACCAGCGCCGAGAATGCCTTCAAAAAGATCGAAAAGGAATCTGCTGCTTTCTGGACAGATGCCCGTAAGGCGGCTGCCCAGCGACTGGGACTGACACCGGTACAGGTGACCATCCTGGCCTCTATTGTGGATGAAGAGACCAACAAAAATGATGAGAAACCACTTATTTCCAGTGTGTACCTGAACCGCTTCCGTAAAGGTATGCGTCTGCAGGCCGATCCGACCGTGAAATTCGCTTTACAGGACTTCTCTATCAGAAGGATCAGAGAAGGGCATATTGCCTTCGAATCGCCTTACAATACCTATCAGGTGACCGGCCTCCCTCCGGGTCCGATCTGTACGCCTTCCATCAAATCAATAGAAGCTGTACTGAATACACCGGAAACTGATTATATCTATTTTTGTGCGAAGGCTGATTTCTCCGGATATCATGCATTTGCTGCTACCTACGCTGAACACATGAAAAATGCGCATGCATTCCATCAGGCGCTCAATGCGAGGGGTATATAACCAGTCATAAACAATGCCATTCAGACCAGAACAGATCATCTTAGCATCCAGACCTTTCCGTAAACTGGTAAGCATCAGCAAAACGCTGGTATTGCCAGGTTTCGAGGGAGTGCCGCTGTATGATGTGATCAAATTCTTTCTGAAAGAAATGCATAATCAGAGCCTGGGGGAAAGGGCAGCAGCTATCTCATTCAACTTTCTGCTGGCCATTCCCCCATTCTTTATCTTCATGTTCACCCTCGTGCCCTATATCCCTATGCAAAATGTAGAGGCAACGTTGTATGAACTGGCAGAGGATGTTACTCCTAATTACAATACCTACATCATCATACGCGACATGATCCATGACTTCCTGTACACACACCGTAACGGGTTGCTGTCTATTGCCTTCGTCATGGGATTCTTTGCTTCTTCGAATGCGGTGATGGGGATCGCCAGATCGTTCAATAAAAAGCTTCCGGGCTTCCGCCGGCGGAAGTGGTGGCAGAAGCGTTTAATGGCGCTGAAACTAACCGTCATTCTCATTCTGCTGCTGTTGCTCACTGTCATACTGATCATCGCGCAAGGCACCGTACTAGACTTTGTATTCAACCGGCTGGGTATTACTGATCCGCGGATCCTGTCGTTGGCTGATGTAGCGCGCTGGGTGCTCATAGGGTTGCTATTCTTCTCTATGTTGTCAGTCATTTACCGGTTCGTACCGGCAACAACAAAGAAATGGAAGTTTATTACTGCAGGATCGACGTTTGCTACGGTGCTGATGATATTGGTGACAATATTGTTTTCATTCTTCGTGAATAATTTTGGCAACTATAACAAGATCTACGGATCTGTTGGAACGATCCTGATTCTGATGTTATCCGTGTATTTTTATTCTTTTATTCTGCTGATAGGATTTGAGCTCAATGCGAGTATTCGTATCCTGAAAGAAATTGCAAATATGCGGAAAGAGGATCTGCCGCAGGAAGTGAAGTAAAGGTTTTGATCTGAAAACTTAAGAACAAAGACAGCCTGCGACGCGATATCGACCCTTTGTGACGTGGAAACAACAGCCCGTGTACTTTGTTGAAAACCGCGTTGAAATACTTGCTGATATCGTGATATCGGTCACAGCCCAAGGCAGCACCCATCACAGGAAGCGCCCCCTCTCCTGTTGTACCGGCAGTTGTGACAGCAAATAATTTACCCGCTAATCCTTTACACTGAACAATGTCAGGTTTATAAAAGCCTGATAATACGGAAAACTTCACACATGGTAGGAAAGTACGCTTGCGAATACACATGTACACTGCCAGGCGGCAAAACTCTCGCAACGTACCTGCAGCCCTTCACCGTAAATTGCCTGAAGAAGGGCTACTGGTTTGAGTAAAACTATGATCATTGAAATAACGGGGTCGAAAGATCAGGAGATGGAAGCTGGCATTGTAATCAGATGGTTTTCAACCCAATGCATGCGCAGACAAACTGAATGGTGCCTACAGAATAGTACATTCCGGATGTAGGTTGGCCGTGTTTTTTACGATACAAAATATTGGATGTCAATGGGTATAAACCTGCAAGAGCGATGGTAGGACGAAAAGGCTGAAATCCTTACCCGTGGGAGGATTCTGGGCAAAGAGATGTGAAGAATAAAGGGCATAAATTAGATAAAAACATCACATATTTTGTATCTTTGTAATGGAATCTCAGGTCGGTTCCAGGCATTGTTTCACCTTTTATGCCAACATGTATAAAAGGGATGTAGTTAACCTGAAACCTATATTTATGAAAACACTTAACTGTCTACTTTTGATCAGCGTCTGGCTTGTGGCCATGCGTTCCCCTGTTGATCTCCCACTGGAGATAGGCGCGCCGTTGCCTAAGGCGGACCTGGTATTGCAGGACTGCTCGGGTAAAGAGATCACATTGAATAAAGCCAGGATGAATAATGGTCTGCTTGTAATGTTCTCCGGCAATACCTGCCCATACGTTGAGCGCAATCAGTTGCGGACACAGGAAATATGTAAGTATGCGCTTAGCAATAACATCGGCGTGGTGCTGATCAATTCCAATATCGCTGGTACTGATGAAAAAAGCGTGCTGACGGCGATGAAAACATATGCGAATGGTCAGCAGTATAACTGGTATTATGTAGTCGATAAAAAAGCGGAATTAGCGGATGCTTTCGAGGCGAATCATGCGCCGGAATGTTATCTCTTCAATCAGCAGGCAAAACTGGTTTATAAAGGCGCTATTGATGATAATCCGGGGAATGCAGAAGCAGTGAAGATGCGGCATTTGCATACGGCGATCAATGAAATGCTGGCAGGGAAAACGGTGAAAGTGAATGCTACGACGGCACTGGGGTGTAATATCAAGCGGTTTTAGCGAAACATAGAAAAAAGCCTGGCAGCATGATACATCTGCCAGGCTTTTTCTGATAAAACACTTATCCTTATTATGTCTACCAAACCATAAACAACGCATTCCCGAATAACAGTTTCCCATTCTCCCAGAAACTCCTGAATAACGGATCATCTGCCATCATCACGATCCTGCCCTCTCCCATTTCCTTTACACCAAACAGCAAACCATCTTTCAGCTTCTTACGCGTCTCCGTACCTACGAACCCACTGAGATAATTATCCTTCTTAATGATGCCGACATTCCAGCCGCCATCTTCGAGATAATCATATATCCTGCTGTCCTGTTTAAGGGTATAATAAACCGCAGGAAAGCCGAAAGCCAGCGGATGGGTATTATCTAACTGTACTTTGTAAATGGCGCCGGGAATAGCCTGTTTTACTCCTTCCCTTTCACGGTTGGCATAAGACTTCAGGAGTGTGTAGTCATCCTTTTTCTCCTCCTTGTCTTCTTCCGTTTTCTTCAGGTGAATACCCCAGTCCAGTGAGGCGATCTGCGCCAGTGCCTCCTGCATAACGATCAGTTTACCACCAGCGTTGATCCAGTCCCTTAGCTTATTGGAGATGTCTTTATCTGACAGATACCTGTAGTTACCATCGGGAAGGATCAGCACATCCAGGGCTTTCCAGTTGATAGCAGGTAGCTGCTTTATATCCACGACTGTCAGTGGATAATTGATCTGTTGCTCAAAGAAATGCCATACTTCTCCTGCCGCGAGGGAAGAGACGCCCTCGCCCATTACTACAGCTACCCGGACCGGCTTGATGAAACGGACCTTTTCCGAGCCGAAGTCCACTCCTTTTTCCACGAACCCCGTGGCAACTGCATCCAGGGTTGTTTTATAGGTATTGGCAAGATGCACGACCTGTTCGTCAAACTGTCCGTTGGCGGCCTCATTGCCTGAACGGGTGATGATCAGTGTGCCGGCCGGAAATGTTTTACCACCTGCCATGAAATCACCTTCTGCATATCTTACGCGAATACGTTTCTGCAGTAATGCGGAAAGAAAACGCACGTCCTTGATGCTGTTCCAGCGTGCCAGGTAAGCATAGGGACGGGTAGCTACGAGTGCTGTGTTTACAGTTGTCTGCAAACTATCCTTTGCTGGTGTGAGTAACTGCCGCAACGCGTATGTCTGCAACCCGTAAGCATAAGGTAACGACCATGCGGTGATATCATAGGTAACTGAATCGGATAAACGGGAATCAGGTTCAAACAACACTTTCAGCAAATTAGACCTGGCCTGTGCGGCACTGATCACCATGTCTTCCTTATCGATAGTGAAGTTTTCCGTTTTGCCATTGAAATAGTTAAATCCGTTAGCCTTTCCTACAGCAGCACCATATCCGAAGCGGATCCCGTTTTTGTTCAGCAAAGCCCCCAGGGAAGCCAGTTTTTCATTATTCCCCGCTGCTTTCACTACATATGACAGATAGGGGCCATCCGGTGTATGCACCGCATCATAAAAGTATTTCGAAAATTCTTTCAGCAACTGTGCTGATTCCTGTGAAGCAATTTCAATAGTAGATAAACCTGTCGTACGGTGATGTGCAATACGCTGAGATAAAGTCAGTGTATCACCATCCTGTTTCAGTCCGGCAAGACCGGCCCTTCCGCCGCCGCCCTGTTCATAGGTCATACCGATAGCACCATTGTAGGTAGGATAGGTATCGCCATAACTGGGATAAAACATATCGAAAAATTCTTTCGTAAAATACAGCCAGCCTTCCTGATCGAAATAACGTGCATTGTTCTTTCCGATCAACATCTGCATGCTGCGCTGCCAGGGTTTGATGATGTCATGAAATGGCTCCGCTGCCGGCGCAAAATAATAAGGCGCATCGATCGACTGTTCATGAAAGTCTACATGCACCTGCGGCATCCAGCGGCTATACTGAACAACACGCTGCTGCGACTCGACCTGCGTTTGCCATGCCCAGTCCCTGTTCAGGTCAAAGTAATAGTGATTGGCCCTACCTCCCGGCCACGGCTCGTTATGCTCTCTTGCAAACAGCAGGGGATCTGCATAACGGGTATGCACCTGGTTGTAAAAATTGACATAACGTTCCCTTCCATCAGGATTCAGGCAGGGATCAATCAGTACTACGACATTCTTCAGCCATTCCTGCTGTTGTGTATTGGCCTTGTTCGCCAGCATGTACAGCGTGATCATCGAGGCCTCTGTAGATACCGCCTCATTACCATGTACGTTATAACTAAGCCATACAATGGCAGGATCACCGGCGGCAGGTTTCCCGGTGCCATTAGCAATGTCAATGTTGTGTTGTCTGATCTGCTCGATTTTGCCGGTATTCTCGGCAGAGGAAAGGATCGCCAGCATCAGCGGACGGCCTTCGTAAGTAGTACCGTACTGGATCAGCTGCATGTTGGGTGTCACAGCGGCGACAGCTTCGTAGTAAGCTAATACGCGATAATAGGGCGTGAATTGTGTCCCGAGCGCATAACCCAGAAACTGATCAGGAGTAGGCAGTGTCTGGGCATACCCGATCTGTATCATGAGCAGTATAAGGGATGATAGCAGGAATTTGCGCATAATATGCTTCTGTTTATTTACCTAAGGTAAACAATTGCAGACTTATACGCGGAGATTGTGTGGATGGGTTAACGGGGTTCTATACTTTCTCCTATCAGACCGAAATACTGGACGCATTCCAGTTTACCATCCTGCCGGTAATAGCGGAACTCTCCTACCCGGTTGTCCTCATGCCAGTGGCCGGTTTCAGATAAGGTACCATTCTCATAAAAGACAGTACCCGGTCCCTCTTTATGTCCGTAATGGCGGAAAAACACTTCTTTTACTTTACCATTGGTAAAGTAAACCTCAACTTTCTCCTTATTGGGATCGTCTGAAAAACCATATACCTTCCAGCGTATACTGCCGTTTTCCTCACGCATCACCTGGCGCAATAGTTGCCTGTTAGGTGCTACGGTATCCGTACAACTCCAGGCGCCTGTTGTCAGCGATAGTAATGATAATCCTGAAAGTAATCTGCTGTATTTAGTCATAGAAATATGTTCACCAGGCCTACAATGCTGGTATTGCCCTCTAAAAGCCCTACCCAATATATACAAATATCCTAATATAAAGAAAGTGCAGGTAACAAAAATCGCTTACACAATTGTATAAGCGATTTTCGTGCCTTTTTATTGTGTTGACTAATATTTGATATTCACAATGTTATAAATTCAGTTCCAGTCTTGCGAACAGGAAACGTCCATTGTAACCAAACTGGGTCGCTCTCCTGGAATACCTGAACTGATTATTTGTGGTATTGGCTGGGTTCGTTACCAGATCGGGATATACATCCAATACGTTGTTTGATCCGGCACTTAGTTTAAGCGCAGGCGTCAGCTTATAACCAACAGCCACATCCGTCACCACCTTTGCAGAGAACGTCTGGTAGAAGTTAGGATCATTGGTTGCTTCTTCCACACTGCCGAAATGCACGTTACGCAGGAAGGCGTTGAACTTGCCGATATTATAGGATAATGTCAGGTTCACTTTTTCACGGGGCACGCTTCTTTCCAGGTAAATGCGGCTTGCCCGGCTGAAGTAGATATGCTCTTTTCCCTTTAGTTTTTCAGATGCCTGGATATCACCTACCCGCTGCGTATAACTATAGGTACCAGACAGGTCAGCGCGGAAGGTGCCTGTTCCCAGTCGGGTGCTATAAGTCAGTACAAGGTCTATCCCTTTCGTTTCCGAGTTGATGGCATTCGCGAAGAAAGCCGCCCTGTTGGCATTAGCAAGGGACAGTAACTGGTATATTTCCTTATCGATCGCTGATGCAGTATCTGCATTACTACCCGAAAACTGGTCCGTATACACGATACGATCATTAATTCGGGTGAAGTAACCGTCCAGGGTCAGATTGAATTTTCCGAAACTACCGGTGAAGCCTGCACTGACGCTTCTTGATTTCTCCGGTTTCAGTTCCGGAATACCCAGTAGTTGTGCCGGGCGACTGTCGTTGGTGAAAGTACCTACTTCATACGGCACCCCATCTACGAATAATGTTGATGTGGAAGAATAGTACCGCTGATGCAGGGATGGCGCCCTGAAGCCCGTACTGGCTGATGCCCTGATAGCAGTTTTGTCACTCAGCTTGTAACGGGTGGTAAGTTTACCATTTAAGGTACTGCCAAAGTCATTATAATTTTCAAAACGCAGCGCACCGCCAAGCAGGAAGGCACGGGAGAAATTTGCTTCAACGTCCAGGTAACCAGCTATAGCGCTGCGGGTCGCCTTGATCGCGTTTTCAGGACGGAAACCAGGAAATACCTGCGCACCACCAGGTCTTGCAGAACCGTCAGGACCGAAAATAGTGTTAATAGCGCCCTGAGGGTCCGGTATCAGGATATCATTGCCATTAGCATCTGTGCCGATCCTGGTAGCGCGGCCATAATCTGTATAAGAGTTCTCTGCCCCGGCTACCAGCTGATATTGTTCAAACCGGTGTTCTGCACCGAAAGCAACATCCACACCCTGGAGCACATCCAGCCGGCGGGAAAAATCGAGGTTGGTAGTGTTCTGGGTGAAGACCGGCCCTCCACAGGTAAAGCGTGTGGGAGACGCCTTTTCCAGCGAAGCATTCAGCGAGTTCTCCACTTTGAAGCCGAACTCGTTACGACCGTAGGTGTTACTAAAGTCCACTTTCCAGTCACCAATATTACCCCGTATACCTCCAGCGAAAGAGCGGTCGTAGATATCACTCTGGATCTGCGGCAGGAATCCCAGCGGATATATTTCTATGATGTTCCGGCTATCATGTGGCAACCGGTATACTCCGGCAGCGTTCCCATTGCGATAACCGACTCCTCCGAAGAAATACACTTCTGCATTATTCTCCAGCGGTATGCTGGCATTCATAAACAACTGCGCACTGCGCAACCTGGACTGCCCTGCACGCATACGGATATCATTGCGGGTAATGTTGTTGGCGACCAGAAAAGAGTCTGTCTTGTCCACACCACCGGGATATGTTCTGTAGATCGCCCCGACCCACGGTCCTGAGCGGTTAGTGTAGTTACGGTAGTCGTAAGAACCTCCGAAATTGATGTAACCACCTTTCTGTCCGACAGGAATACCATAATTGACACCCGTCTGAACGGTCTGTCCGTCGATATTGTCATCCGCCTGGGCCGTCACATTAGCACCGGTAGTGACGTTGACAGTCAGTCGGTTGACCGTACTTTTCAGTATAATATTGATCACACCAGCGATCGCATCAGAACCATATTGTGCGGCAGCGCCATCACGAAGTATCTCCACACGGTCAATTGCGGCTGTTGGAATACTATTCATATCTGTACCAACGGCGCCACGACCGAACGTACCGTTCACATTAACCAGGGCCGTATTATAACGACGTTTACCATTTACCAGCACCAATACCTGATCAGGACCAAGCCCGCGGAGAGAAGCAGGATCAATATGGTCTGTACCATCGGCCACCGTCTGCGTACCGGAACTAAACGAGGGTGCTACGTAGTTGAGTATCTGGTTAATTGACACCTGTGGGGCATCCGCAGCGATCCTCTTGATATCAATGACATCAACAGGCACAGGAGTTTCTGTTTGTGTACGTGGCAGGTTACGGGAACCCAGTACGACCAGTTCATTCATCGTAGTACTGGCGGCAAGTACCACATCAGCGGTGACTGTTTGTCCCGCGGCAACGGTAACTGTTTTTCGCTGCGGGACAAATCCCACATAACTGATGATCACCGTATGCGTACCAGGCACTATCTCGACAGAGAAGCGTCCCTGCGCATTGGTGTATCCACCTTTATTGGAATGCTCAATATGTACAGTAGCATTGGCCAGCGGCACTTTGCCATCTGTAACAGTACCGGTGATGGTGCCTGTCTGGGCATAAGCGGCTGTTGACATGCATAGAAAAAGAAGAATGGGAAGCACACAGCTTCGCAGGCGGGTTACAAAGTGTAACATAGGGTCTGATTTAGATTTTAGGTTTAAAAGATGTCGGTTATCCGGGTTTATGGTGCTTTGAGTTGTTCTTATTGGTTATGATGCGCTACATATATCGTCACGGGCCTATGTCTACCTGTAAAATACTAATTTGGGAGCGCATTTTATAATAACTTGCAAATATTCCATTCACGATCATTTAAGGAAAAACCCATAGACATGCGTAGTGTTTTAATATTACTGGCTATTACCATTACCAGTGTGGCTTATGCTCAACAGCGTCCCGTGAAGAATGACGCATATCATTACAAAATTGAGAAACAGGTCATTGCTTCAAAAGGGGCGGTGGTATCGGCACATCCGCTGGCCAGTCAGGCGGGACTTCAGATGCTGCAACAGGGCGGTAATGCCGTAGATGCTGCCATTGCCACGCAGCTGGCGCTGGCTGTTGTGTACCCGGCCGCAGGTAATCTTGGCGGAGGAGGGTTCCTCGTCGCACATCTGAAAGACGGTAAAGATATCGCGATTGACTACCGGGAAAAAGCACCGGCAGCGGCATCCAGGGATATGTACCTCGATAAAAAAGGTAATGCCAATACGGCATTGAGCCAGGATGGACATCTGGCATGCGGCGTACCAGGTACGGTAGCAGGACTATATACTTCACTGCCTTACGCGAGACTAACCATGCAGCAGCTGATCGCACCTGCTATCCTGCTGGCCGAAAAGGGCTATGTGATCACGCAACGGGAGGCCAATGCACTGAACAGGAATCAGGATAATTTTAAACGTTTAAATACCCAGGGCAACGCTTTTGTCAGGAACAGGGAATGGAAAGCAGGTGATACCCTGATACAAAAAGACCTTGCAGCGACATTGAAAAGGA
Source organism: Chitinophaga agri (assembly GCF_010093065.1). NCBI lineage: Bacteria > Pseudomonadati > Bacteroidota > Chitinophagia > Chitinophagales > Chitinophagaceae > Chitinophaga > Chitinophaga agri. The sequence goes on from NZ_CP048113.1 coordinate 2,551,207, forward strand.
TCAGGGATAATGGCCGCGCGGGCTTCTATGAAGGAGAGACCGCCCGTCTGATCACAGCTGAAATGCAACGCGGACATGGTCTGATCACTACTGCTGACCTGAAGGCGTATGAAGCCAAAGAAAGGGCCGCCGTTACCTTTCCCTATAAAGCATACCAGGTCGTAACCATGCCCTTACCTTCCAGCGGAGGCGTGGCTTTACAGCAGATGATGGGAATGGCAGAGAAGTATCCGCTGAATGCATGGGGCTTTCATTCTGTATCAGCTATGCAGCTGATGATAGAAGTGGAACGCCGCGCCTATGCTGACAGAGCCAAATACCTGGGTGATCCGGACTTCGTAAAAGTTCCGGTAAAACAGCTGACATCAGCGGATTATCTGCATGCCCGCATGGAAGATTATGATCCCCAAAAGGCAGGTAGCAGTAAAGAGGTGACTGCCGGTATGGTATATGAAAGTAAGGAGACAACACACCTTTCCGTGATGGATGCAGAAGGAAATGCGGTATCAGTTACCACTACGCTGAATGGCGGTTATGGCTCCAAAGTAGTAGTGGGTGGAGCCGGCTTCTTCCTCAATAATGAAATGGACGACTTCAGTATAAAACCAGGTGTACCTAACATGTACGGACTGGTAGGTGCAGAAGCTAACGCAGTCGCTCCCGGCAAACGTATGCTGAGCTCCATGACGCCGACGATCGTACTGAAAAAAGGAAAACCTTTTATTGTAACCGGTACACCAGGCGGCTCTACGATCATCACATCCGTCTTCCAGACACTGGTAAACCTCCTTGAGTTTAACTTATCAGCGCAACAGGCAGTAGATGCACCAAAGTTCCATCACCAATGGCTGCCGGATGAAGTAGTCGTAGAAGAAGACTTTGATCAGACACCGCTGGACGAGTTGAGACGGATGGGCTACAAAATAGAAAGAAGCAGTCCGATAGGCCGTGTTGAACTCATAAAGGTCAATGAAAGAGGTCAGCTGGAAGCAGTAGGCGATAAGAGAGGTGATGACAGTGCTGCCGGCTATTAACAACCAGTTAAATCATTTGTTATGTTAGGAGAGATATTTCTGGATAGTGCCTTAAAGAGGCTGAACTATTACAAATCACTGGGTGACCAGACCATTGCCGTACTTACAGGAGAGCAGCTGCACTGGCAGCCGGAAGGAGCGCCTAACAGCATCTACCTGATCATCAGACATATGAGTGGTAACATGCGGTCCCGCTGGACAGACTTTCTCCACAGCGATGGAGAAAAACCATGGCGTAACAGAGACACGGAATTTGAAGAAGACGATGCATCAGTCGCTGCTATCCGGCAGTTATGGGAAGACGGATGGACCTGTATGCTGGATGCAATTGCCGCCCTGACACCAGCAGACCTGGAGAAAACCGTGTATATACGTAGCGAGCCGCACATAGTGCTTGACGCCATTAACAGGCAGCTGGCGCACATCCCCTATCATGTAGGACAAATTGTGTACATTGGTAAAATGATTAAAAAAGACGACTGGCAGAGTCTGTCCATTCCTAAAGGGAAATCGCAGGACTTTAACAACGATATGTTCGGAAAAAAACAGTAATAACGATGCAGATCCAAACAAGGATAACCATTTTTGCAGCTATAGTGGCTGTTGTACTCAGCGCCTGTAACAGCAGCCGTACAAACGAATTGCTCATACACAAGAAATGGCGTGTATACGATGTTGTTGTGCCAGCTGACAATGCATATGATAACACACAGATCACACAGGCGATCGATCTGAAAAGAGGCTATTATACGAATGTGTATTATCAGTTTCTTGACAATAACCTGTTCATCGCCACTATTGACAACAAACCAGATTCAGGCAAATATAAACTGCTGAGTAACGGTAAAGTGATATCTGTTACCGGCGCCAATGGACTCCGTTCTTCTGAGAACCTGGTCACTGTCACCAAACTGGATGAGACACATTTTGACATGAAGGTAAAGTCCGGTGAATACTACTTTATTCTGAAAACAAAAGCTGAGTAATACACGTATGCAGGCACAGTTCACCCATACGACGCCCACCAGTACGACCCATATTGCCGGAAAAGAATATCTCTTCTTTTCCGGTTTTTCTTATCTGGGACTGCATAGTCATCCTGACTTCCAGGCGTTGCTGAAAGAAGGGATCGACCGGTATGGTACCGTGTTCATTTCATCCAGGATTGCCAATACCCGGCTGGAGCTGTACGAAGAACTGGAGCATGCGCTCGCTGTATTATTAAAGCAACAGTCGGCTGCCACCTTTTCATCAGGCTACCTCGCTTCTCAGGCAGCGGCACAATATGCAGCCACACAAGGCGAACTACTATACGCACCCGGTGCACATCCGTCCCTGTGGACTGGTAAACCGGCCATACCGACAGAGAGCTGGGCAGAATGGGCTGTCAAAACAACAGCAAAAGTAAATGCACATCCTGATCATACATTCGTGATCATTGCAGATGGCGTCAATCCATTGACCAGTACCATTAACGAATTCAGCTGGCTGAGCGCAATAAGACGACAGCTATTGGTCGTAACGGACGATTCGCATGGCATAGGAATTGTCTCAGAAGAAGGCAATGGTATTATCAGCCGTTTACCGCAACATGCGGCAGTGCGGTATCTCGTGGCAGCTTCACTGGCAAAGGCTTATAGTGCGCAGGGAGGAGTGATAGCCGGCCACGCAGCGGATATTGCTGCTATCAAAAGAACTACTTTGTTCACAGGAGCAACGCCGATGATGCCTGCCAATGCGTGGGCATTTCTGCAAAGCTTTCCGTTACATGCAAAACAGCGGGCGCTGTTGCAGCAGCAGATACAGTACTTTGAAAGGCTGACAGCAGATAAACCTTATCTGTATAACCCTTTTCATCTGCCTGTATTTCTGCTGAAAGGCCGTAACGGCATTGAGCAATACCTGCTGGACCATGACGTTATGATCTCTTCATTCGGGTATCCGCGTCCGGACAGCCCGGCCATCAACCGGATCATTGTTTCCGCCCAGCATACGGAAAAAGATCTCGAGGTATTGAATGCATTACTCATAAACCAATAGGTATGTTACTTAAAAAGATCGGTACGTTGCTGCTTTGCAGTTTCTCGTTGTTAACCGCCAATGCTCAGCAAAAAGCCAGAGAAAAGTCTTCGCTGTTGTGGGAGATCTCCGGTAAAGACCTCAAAAGTCCTTCCTGGCTGTATGGCACCATCCATATGATCTGTGCGGAAGACCTGCATTTTTCGCAGGCCACACAGGATGCACTAAAGAAAGTCAAATCATTATACCTCGAAATCGATATGTCGGACCAGGAAGAGATGCAGTCCCTGCAATCGTCCCTGATGATGCCGGAAGGCTATTCGCTCAAAGCACTGGTGAGCGAAGCGGAATACAAGCAACTGGCTGACTGGTGCCAGGATTCACTCCATACCAACATCGCGGCACTCGACAGGTTCAAGCCGCTGGTACTGCTATCCCTGGTAGCAAGACAGCACTTTACCTCCAGCTGTCAGCACCCCGCCTCTTGCGAAGCAGAGCTGATGAAAATAGCCCAGACCCAACAGTTGCCGGTACATGGACTGGAGAAAGCGACAGACCAGGTGGCCATTTTCGACAGCATCCCTGATAAAGATGAGGCGCAGATGATCCTCAAAACGATCGGAGACCCTGTAAAAACACAGGAGATCTACAGTAAAATGATCAAAGCATACAAGGCACAGGATATTAATGCGCTCAGCGTATTGATGGCCGAGACTGAGGATATGGTCCAGTATAAAGATCTTCTGCTCGACCAGCGGAACCGCAACTGGGTGCCCATCATTGCCAGTGAAGCTGCGAAAGCACCTACCTTCTTTGCCGTAGGCGCCGGACATCTGGGTGGTAATACTGGTGTAATTGAGCTGTTACGCAAACAAGGTTATACTGTAAAGCCGATACAATAAATTGTTAAATCATTGCTATAATTCCCCGTATACAGACTAGCAGCGCGGCTCCTGCGTTCTCATTGGAATGCCATCAACACTACCGGACCAATAAATCGTTGTTCCCACAGACTATTCAGCTATGGACTATGGACTAATTCAACTATTTTTGCCGGATTAAATCTCGCTGCCTGAAAAAAGTACGTAAAATATTACTTGTTATCCTCCTGAGTTTACTCGGGCTTGTTATTCTGACAGGCGTCCTTGTGAATATTCCGGTCGTGCAGAATTTCCTTGTGCATGAAGCGACAAGCCGGTTATCTGAACAACTGAAGACAAAGGTGGAAATAGAACATGTCGATATACGGCTGTTCAACAGTCTGCGGTTGGAAGGTACGCTGATCGAAGACCGCCATAAAGACACCCTGCTTTATGCCCGGGTACTGCAGTTACGTATTACTGACTGGTTCTTTTTTCAGGAGAAGCCGGTATTGAAATTCATCGGTCTGGAAGATGCGGATGTGAACCTGATACGGCACAGGAATGATTCTTTATGGAACTATCAGTTTATCATAGATGAATTCAGTGTCCCGGCAGATACCACGCACAGGAAGAAGGAAGGCAGTGGCGGCGTATCCCTCGATCTGCGTAAAACTGACCTGCGTAATGTACGTGTTAATCAGATCGACGCCTGGATCGGTGAAGATATGCGTATTGCGGCTAAACGCATTTATCTCGATGCGAAGAATATAGACCTGAATCTGCATAACATTGACATACAGGAAGTGACGCTTGATAAACCTACGTTTATCATTACCCGGTATCCCGCCTCCCCTCTCCGTAAAAAGAGACCGGCGCCACCTGCACCTGAACTTGCAGACACAGCTGCTATCCCGGCATTACGCTGGAACAGCGCTAACTGGAAATTGCTGGTAAAAGAGATCTCCATCAAAGACGGTACATTAGGCGTGGATGATCTGGAAGACCCTACGCCAGTAGATGAAGGTTATTTTGCACCGAATCATATCCGCTTTAATAATATCAACCTGGCGCTGACCAATACCAGTATAGTCAAAGACAGCATCCTGGGTGATCTTACGATGAGTACAAAGGAACGGAGTGGGTTCCAGGTAAAGAAACTGACCGCCCGTTTTAAAATGTCACCGGTGGAAATGGAGTTCTCTCACATGGACCTGCTGACCAACCGTAGCCATCTCAGGGACTATTACACCATGCAGTATGCAGATATCAGTGACATGAACGACTATGTGAATGCGGTGTATATGCGCGCACATATCGTCAACAGTAAGCTGCATTCTGACGATATCGCCTATTTCGCACCGATACTGTCCGACTGGAAAAAAGAGATCTTACTGAACGGTGATGCAAGAGGTCCGGTGAGCAACCTGAAAGCAAACAATATAGAACTACAGGCAGGTACTACCACCCGGCTACTGGGAGGTGTTGAACTGCGTGGACTACCGGATATTAATAACACCTCCATTGATTTCCATGCGGATGAACTGATCACAACGGGTGCTGATATCATCAGTATCGCGCCTGAGTTAAAGAATACCGAACCGCTGCAACTCGACCGGCTGACCAATATCCGCTTTGCGGGAAGTTTTACCGGATTCGTGAGTGACTTCGTTGCTTACGGTAAGTTCCAGACAAACCTGGGTAACCTGAACTCGGATATTAACTTCAAGACAAACAGGGACGTACCGGTGTATTCAGGTAGTCTGACCACCGACGCCTTCAATGTAGGAAAACTGCTGGACGTACCCGAACTGACCAGTATATCCCTCAATGCGAAGCTGAACGGGGAAGGTTTTAACTTCAAAACATTGAAAGCAGCGGTTGACGCAGATGTACAGCAGATCACCGTGAACGGTTACTCCTACAGTAATATCAAGACGAAGGGGGACATGAACCGTAAGTTCTTCAATGGTTCCCTGATAGCCAATGACCCTAATCTCGACATGGACTTTGCCGGTACGATCGACTTCAATGAAACGGTGCCGGTGTTTGATTTTGATGCGGACATCCGTCATAGCAACCTGCGTGCCTTACAGCTGACCAAAGATTCCATCGTCTTACAGGCACAACTGGCACTCAACTTTGCGGGTAGCAATATTGATAACTTTAATGGGTCTGCCAGGGTTTATAATGTGTCATTGTTCAAAGATCAGCGGAGACTGGAATTTGACTCCCTGAATGTATCCACACACGTTGAAAATAATGAGAAGGTACTGGCGATACAGGGTAGTGAGATCGGCGGTTATGTGAAAGGTAATTATAGTTTCATGCAATTACCAGCCGCATTTCAGCTGCTGGCGAACAAATATTATCCCAGCTATTTCCCTACTGCCCCTAAAGACAGTATCCGGCAGAATTTCTCCTTTGCCTTTAACCTTGGTAACGTAGACAAACTGATCCGCGGATTCACCAAAGATATTTCCGGATTTGACAATTCCACTATACAGGGAGCGCTGAACACGATCAATGGTGGACTTTCCCTGAACGTGAATGTGCCACTGGCCTCTTACAGGAACTTCCATTTTGAGGACCTGCAGCTGAAGAGTACCGGTAACTTCAATAAGATCGATATCAGTACCAGTATAGGTAAAGTCTCTTCCGGCGATAAGGTGTGGCTGCAACATCCGTTGATCCTGGCTAATTCCGGCAAGGACACTTCCTATATCAAAGTAGACCTGCAGGCAGGGGACTCCTCTACCCTCGACGGTTTCTATGCCAGAGTGGTAACGGTGGCCGAAGGTATAAAAGTGAATTTCCTGAACAGTGCCTTTACCGTCAATGAGCGGCAATGGAATGTCACTCCGGGTAATGAGATCTACTGGAGTAAAGACTTCCTGACGATCAACAACCTGCAGGTAACCAGGAATGAACAAAGTATTACGGTGGAAACCAATGAGTTCAATCCGGATGAGTCCCGATTCCTCATAAACCTGAAGAACCTGAATCTGGCGGACGTCATTCCTTCCCAGGTGACCAGCATGCGTATAGAAGGTTTTGCAGATGGCAGGCTCGACATCTCCGACCCTACACATAATCTTGCCGTAGAAGCTAATATCACGACCAGTGAATTACGCATAGACAATGACTCTATCGGACTCGTAACTTTTGAAGGCAGTTATCAGCAGGAGACAGATGACGTCACCTTTGCCGTGCGTTCAGAGAACAAGGGTAAGAACTTCTTCGCAGAAGGGCTGGTAGGTGTATCGGAAACCAATAACCGCCTGGAAGCCAATGTGGAGTTTAATGGAACGTCCCTTAGTGTACTGGACCGTTTTGTGAATGAATATGTGACGGAGCTGAAAGGCAACCTCACCGGCAACCTTAAAGTAGCTGGTACGACCAAAGTACCATCCGTACGAGGTAACCTGCGGGCAGATAATGTAGGCGTCAGGGTCTTGTACCTGGGTACAAATTATACCATTCCAAAACTCAACGTGAATATAGATGACAACCTGATCGAGTTTGGCAACTTTACGATCGTTGATAAGAATAATAGTAAGGCCAGTGCCAGCGGCTATATCTCGCATGACCATTTTAATAACCTGAACTTCGACTTTGACGTGAATGCCCGCAACTTCGTATTCCTGAATACAGGTGCGGCAGACAGTGACCTGTTCTATGGAGAAGTGATATCCGATGGTAAGGTGTATTTCTCCGGACCACTCCAGGATCTGCAATTACGTATACAGGCCAGACCGGGCAAAGGCACACACTTCTATCTGCCATTATCTGACAGTAAAGACATCGGCCGGTCCGACTATATCACATTTAAGACCTATGGAACGGAGCTGAAAGAAGAGAAGAAAAAGAAGAAAGATAACGTCAAGCTGAATGTAAAGCTGGATATTTCAGCCACACCAGATGCGCAGATCGATGTGATCATGGATGCCGCTTCCGGTGATATGATCACGGCGAATGGTACCGGTAATCTGCAGATCATGGTTAATACCGAAGGAGATTTTAACATGTTCGGTAATTACGAGATCAATAGTGGTGAATATATCTTCTCCTTACAAAGGCTGACCAGCTGGAAGTTTAAAATCGACAGGAACAGTACCATTACCTGGAACGGCGATCCGACAGAAGCGAAGGTGGACATCCATGCGAAATACAATTTACCCAAAGTCAGTCTGTACAACCTGGTAGGTACCGCATCTACGGCGAGTGACAAACTGGCTACCCGTACAGAAAGTGTGGACATCCTGATCAACCTGCGTAATGAGCTGATGAAGCCAGACATTACCTACGAGATCAATCTGCCGAATGTAGGTTCCCTGGCCTATGAGAGCGGCGTAGCGGCTAAGCTGCGTGAGATCAACCAGGACCAGAACAAGGCGCTCCAGCAGATGGCGGGACTGCTGCTGTTCAATCAGTTCCTGCCGGAAGACCCTAACTCGGCCGGCGGTGCAAACGTGGCTACCACAGGTAAAAACAGTGTGGGACAAGCATTGAGTGCCCAGGCATCTGCCATTCTGAATAATATCACCGGCGTGCTGCTTAAGAACAGCGGTATCGGTATAAACGTCAACTATCGCGCCTATAATATTGGGAATCAGGACAATGCCTCCCTTGACCGTAACCAGGTAAGTGCGGGTGTGACCAGTAACCTGTATAACAACAGGATCAGGTTGTATGTAGGCGGTGACTATGACTGGGGTAAAGCCAATACTTCGGCCAATGCGAACCGCTTTGCGGGAGACTTCCGTGCAGAATACCTCCTGACACCGGAAGGCCGTCTCCGTATCAATGCATTTAGTAAGTCAGATTATGATGTATATAACCTGGTGAACCGTAACAAGGCAGGTCTGGGGATATCTTATATACGTGAGTATAATAAGTTCTCTGAGCTGTTCAATGAGCGTAACAGAAGGAGGATGCTGGATTCGATGCGAAGAGCGGAAGCCGCCAGACAGGAAGAGCGGGAGAAGGAAGACAGTGTAAAGAGAATGGGGAATTAGGAGTTGTAGTGCAGCGAAGATTGGTTCGAAATTGACATGCAATGTCATAATAAATAAAAGGCGTCCATTATAAGTGGACGCCTTTTATTTTATATGCAGAAAGCTGAAGTCGTAATTCCCGATTCCTGATTTCCCGACTATCCTCTTAAGATCTCATGTCCTAACTTATCTCTTTTAGTCTTGAGATAGAATTCGTTATGAGGGTTTGGATGTACCTCGATGGCTACATTTTCCACGATTTCCAGGCCGTACCCTTTCAGACCGGCTCTTTTACGAGGGTTGTTGGTAATGAGGCGCATCTTGGAGATGTTCATATGGCGCAGGATCTGTGCTCCTACACCATAGTCGCGTTCGTCCATTTTGAAGCCCAGTTCCAGGTTAGCCTGAACGGTGTCGCGGCCTTCTTCCTGCAGCTTATAGGCTTTCAGTTTATTGAGCAATCCGATACCACGGCCTTCCTGGTTCATATAAAGGATCAGGCCTTTACCTTCACGCTCTACCATTTCCATGGCTTTATGCAACTGTTCACCACAGTCACAGCGGAGGGAATGGAGGATATCACCGGTCACGCAGGACGAGTGGATACGTACCAGAACCGGTTCGCCTTTCTCCCAGTTGCCCTTTTTAAGGGCCATATGAGTTTCACCGGAGTTCAGCTGCTTAAAGGCAACCAGTTCAAAGTCACCATATTCTGTTGGCATATGAACACTTACCTGTTCTTCGATCAGGGTCTCCTTTTCGAGACGGTACTCGATCAGGTCTTTTATAGAGATGAGCTTCAGGTCAAACTTCGTAGCTATTTCGCGCAGTTCCGGGAGGCGGGCCATGGAACCGTCTTCGTTCATGATCTCCACCAGTACACCAGCAGGTTCGAATCCGGCCAGTCTGGCCAGGTCGATGGTTGCTTCTGTATGGCCGGTACGACGGAGTACACCACCACTTTTTGCTTTCAGGGGGAAGATGTGACCTGGTTTACCCAGTTCTTCCGGACGGGTATTAGGGTCTATCAGGGCCTGAATGGTTTTGGCGCGGTCGTGGGCAGAGATGCCAGTGGTACAGCCGTGACCGAGGAGGTCAACAGATACGGTAAAGGGCGTCTGGTGTAAAGCAGTATTATCGCGCACCATCATTTCCAGCTTAAGCTCATCGCAGCGTTCTTCCACGAGCGGCGCACATATTAAACCACGGCCATAACGGCTCATGAAATTGATGATCTCTGGCGTTACATTCCTGGCTGCTGTGATAAAATCCCCTTCGTTCTCTCTATCCTCGTCATCCACCACGATTACCAGCTTACCATTCCTGATATCTTCTATGGCTGATTCTATTGTATCTAACATAGACCTTTATTAAAGATTAATGTGCAAAGTTATGGGAAAATAAGAACTGTTCCCCTGCTTTCTGGTTACCAAAAGGTAAGCCAATACATATATTATTATATACATATCAGTGTAAAGTAGCCAAAATGGCAGATTTTGAAGCGTGCGCTGCCTTCATTTAGGTATGTAAAAGATTACCATTCGATCTTTTAGAAATTCCGGGGCGATTTGTTGAACAAACTCGATTAAAAGCCTGTTTAAACAAACAACTATCCAAAATTGTATCGTCTAACCGAAATAAGGTCAATCGCTTAACAATTTGTTAATTTCAAGTTAAATTCTGTAAAAATTTATTTATCACCTTTGCATCATAAATCAAACTGCTCTTATATGGGATTTAGAAGACTACTATTTACATTCATTGTTCTGTTCAGCACAATTACTTCGTTTGCGCAGGTAACGACCAGTAGCATGACTGGTAAGATTATCGGCCCCTCGAAGGAAGCGTTGCCCGGGGCTACTGTTGTTGTGATCCATCAGCCCTCAGGTACCAAGTACGGAACAACGACCGATGCGGAAGGTTTCTATCGTATTCCCAACATGAACGTTGGCGGTCCCTACAAAGTAACTGCTAGTTTTATCGGTTACACTGAATTTACTCAGAGCGACATATTCCTTGCACTGGGTCAGCCGTTCAGATTAAACATCAGCCTTGGCGAAAAAGCCAGAGACATTAAAGAAGTGACCGTGGTTGGACAGAGAAGTACTGTGTTCAGTTCCAGTCGTAAGGGTGCGCAGACTACCCTGAACCGCACGCAGGTGGAAGCCCTGCCTTCTGTAGGTAGGAACCTGACTGATTTCGTACGTTTAACGCCTCAAGCCAAATTGACTAAAGACGGTAGCGGTAACCAGACGATCTCTATTGCCGGTACCAGTAACAAGTACAACGCAACTTTCGTAGATGGCGCGGTACAGAATGACGTATTCGGTCTGGCAGAAAATGGTACCAATGGTGGTCAGATCGGCATTTCTCCTTTCAGCATTGACATCATTGACCAGTTCAACATCAACGTATCTCCTTTTGACGTAAAACAGGGCGGTTTCGCTGGTGGCGCGATCAACGCGGTAACCAAAAGCGGTACTAACGAGGTAGAAGGTTCTGCTTACTACTTTGTACGTAATGAAAGTCTGGCAGGCAAAACGCCGACTAAAGACGAAGCAAAACGTACTAAACTCGCTGACTTCTCTTCCAAAACATACGGTGCACGTTTAGGTGGTCCAATCATCAAGAATAAATTATTCTACTTTATCAACGCTGAGTGGCAGAAAGAAAACCGTCCACAGCCTTTCGCATATGAGACTTACCTAAACGGTCGTCCTACACCAGCGTCTCAGGCACAACTGGATGCGCTTCAGGCGAAACTGCGTGCAGATGGTTATGACCCAGGTGGTTATGAAAACACTGAAAACACGCTGGATGGCCGTAAATTTTTCGCAAGGATTGACTGGAATATCAACGACCATCACAAATTCACTATCCGCCACCAGTATACTCACGGTGAAAGCCTGAGTCCAGGCAAATCCAGTGCAACCTCTATTACTTTTTCTAACAAAGGAATTTCCTTCCCTTCTACCACTAACGCAACTACTGCTGAATTGAAAAGTCAGTTTGGTAACAGAGCGTCAAACTCATTATTACTGGGTGCAAACTTTGTTAGAGACGACCGTGGCATTACTGGTTCACCATATACATCTGTGTTTATCACAAGAGAAGCGATCAGCTTTGGTACTGAAGAATTTTCTGCAGCGAACCTGCTGAAACAGGACGTACTGACACTGACTGATAACCTGGAATTATACAGAGGAAAGCATACGATCTCCCTTGGTACTAGCAACGAGTTCTATAATATGACTAATGTGTTTATTGGTCAGAACTATGGTTCTTATACTTTCGCTACGCTGGATGACTTCATGCAGGGCAAATCTCCTACCCAGTACAATCGTTCATTCTCTGCTGTAGATAAAACAACCGGAGATAACACCAATGGTGCGGCTAAATTTAAAGCATTACAACTCGGCCTGTACGCGCAGGATGATTACCAGGTAAATGACCGTTTACGTTTGTCTCTGGGTGTTCGTGCTGACCTGCCTATGCTGCTGACTGACCCTGCTGTAAATACAGACTTTAATACAAACGTCCTGCCTCAGGTAATCGCTGCCGGCAAATGGGATATCAAAGGTGCTCAGACAGGTGTTAAACCTGATGCTAAGCTACTTTTGTCACCACGTTTTGCGTTTAACTGGGACGTGAAAGGAGACCAAACCACACAGATCCGTGGTGGTGCAGGTATTTTCACCAGCCGTATTCCATATGTATGGTTAGGTGGTATCTACAACAACAATGGTGTTACATTAGGTGGTATGAGACTTAACTATGACTCCACAAAAGCTACGGGCGGTACCAACAACCCTATCCCTTTCATTTCAGATCCGTTTGCACAGCCAAGTATCACCACTTCTCCGTCTGGAAAGATCGATATGTTTGCGAAGGATTTCAAATTCCCTCAGGTATTCAGGACCAGCATCGCTGTTGATCAGAAATTACCTTGGGGTATGATCGGTAGCTTAGAAGCTATCTACACAAAGAATATCAACAACGTTGTATACTATAACCTGTCATATGTTCCATCAGGTAAAACTGTAACAGGTAACGGTGCTGATAACCGTCCTATCTGGAAAAATGCTGGTAAAGCAGCATTGGGTAACTATACGGACATCATGTATGCGGATAATACCAGTAAAGGTTATTCTTACAACCTGACTGCTCAGTTGCAGAAGACCTTCCATAGTGGTTTCAATGCAATGGCTGCCTATACTTACGGTCGTTCCAAGAGCATCAACGATGGCCAGTCTTCTCAGAACTCGTCTCAGTGGAGAGTTCCTAACATCAGAGGTCGTAACGATATAGACCTGGGTAATTCTATTTTTGACCTCGGTTCAAGAATCATTGCTTCCGTTACCTATAAAAAAGAATACCTGAAACATTTCGGTACTACTGTTAGCTTATATTACACTGGTCAATCCGGTGAAAGATTTGGTTACGGTTACAGAGATAATGGTAACTACAACATCGTAGGAGACAATAACGGTTCCAGCGACAGAGGCCTGAACCTGATATACATCCCAAAAACCGCATCTGAGATCAATCTGGTATCTTATACTACCAAGGTTAATAACGTAGATGTGGTTGTTACTCCTGAACAACAATGGGCTGCGCTGGATGCATTCATCAATAACGACAAATATCTGAGCAAAAACAGAGGTAAATATGCGGAAAAGAACGGTTTGAGAACTCCGTTCACACACATTTTTGACCTGCACATAGCACAGGATATTTACATCACCCAGAAAAATGGGAAACGTCATACGTTACAAGTCTCCTTCGACGTATTCAACCTGGGTAACATGCTCAATAATAACTGGGGTCGTATGTATACTACCCGTTCAGGTATGAGTTACAACAACTACGGTCTGATTGACTTTACCGGTTTCGCATCTGATGGAACTACTCCAACATTTAACTTCAAATCGCCTGCTAAGAATGATGGCAAAACTGTAGCAACAATCGATGATTTCGGTTTACAGTCTGCTCGTTGGCAGGGTCAGCTCGGTCTCCGTTATATATTTAGATAACCGGAACTGAAGTGAATAGCGAAGGGCTAAAAAGTTAAACACTTTTTAGCCCTTCGCTATTTAGATGCCCTGTTCTATCCAGACTTTATGATTAAGGCTTAGATGGAATATATTGATCAACCTGCCAGAACTCTTCATAAGTATAGTTGTTACCACTTATATATTCTACTCTGTAGAGATCCTGCCCAATCTTCAATCTACTCGTTCCTGCCGGTACTGTAATATCATAATAATCAATAATAGGCGACGTAGCATTACTCCAAACAGTCGTTTTTTTAACACGTATTTTCCATGGTACACTCTGTGGCTGAGGGGTTGTAAACGTCAGATCTGAATAAACAGCAACGTAAACATCATACGTGTATTCATACCAATCGCTGCCGGAGTTATATTGATAATTATCGCGGTCTCTAAGAAAACCCGGACGATTGTACATATAGTTATATGTTTCAATATCTCCGATTGACAATCCGGTCCGCTGCACCGTGAAAGTCGACCCATCTAACCGGGTTATGGTCGGCTGACCATTTTTAGAGAATGAATTTGAACCATACAGCATGACTGAACCAAAATCAAAGGTGCCAATCTGAAATCCAGGCAAGCCTGCCTGGGAGTAGTATTTGTAGAATTGAGGCTCCGCTCCATCCTGAATATTACCGCCCTTCACTACAATATAGTTATCCCTGTCCTCACGCATTTGCTCATGATAAAAACCAATCGCATGGCCGATTTCATGTATGGCATTTCCTTTTGTACAATCTGCTCCCATAGAAATTACCTGACGTCCACCCATCATACCTACCGAGTTTGAATAACAACCATCACCCTCAAAGAACTCTATATAATTAGCCTGATTCGTTCTTTGGACAAACGTAAGATTGGTAACAGTTTGCCAATGCGTAATTGCTTCTGTCACCCTGGCCTGATTAGGCAAGCTGGGGTTAATCGTGTAGTAAACAACGCGGTTAGGCCAGAACTTGGCAATGTAAGATTGCCCTGTCCTGCCAGTGCTGTCACTATTATCTATCTGCCTTTGTAAACGATCCACCTGTTCCTGGGAATATACAATGTCTCCTCCAAGAATGTATTTATCATTCTTCTTGACAAGCGTCACTTTCACATCGCCCTTCTTATCCTTTAAATAAACGACCTCTCCGGGAATGTCTTTAAATGCGACTTCATTCTCACACTCACATCTCTTTTCCGGAGCAGTGCCCGGGTGTTGTGACTGGGATAAAGTATCCTGCTTTCTACAAGCTATAAAACAAACAATAGTAAGCGCTAAAAGCAATGCGCTTCGCTTAATAGGGTTGCAAACCATTTTTTAACTTTGATTATTGATTAAATAAATATCAGGTGAACATAGGTTGGGCATCTACAAACAATTCGCCTAATGGGATCTACCACAAATATAGGATTTTCTAACCATTATTAGTATGACTGACTACAACTAGCACAAAAATGTACAACATGTATTCACCCCCATTATTCCCTCACTCTGAGTCACTTACCTTTAAGAACTCTCCACTAAACAAAAATTAACCCGAAATTCCCCCAACACCCCATACACACATAAAAAAATACATATATATTTGCCAATGATTTGCCTTTAAAAGCATAATCATTATCTTAAACTGTACCCTTTTACCTATGAGGAGACTCATGCTGCCAGCAGTATTATTTGCCACCCTGTTTTTATCCTGCAAGAAGGACGGGCAACCTGCTGAAACGTCCCTTGAAGTCCACGACAATAAAGCTATGACCCTGATCTTCAATGAAGACGATCTTGGCGAGTTCACCATTCTCAGTTATTCCAACACCTTCATCAACTATTTTGTCCAGAGTAATACAAGAGAAAGCTTCTACCTGAGGCAGGCTCCCGCATATGATTCCTCCGGCAACTACGATACAAGGATCGCTAAAGTAAATGCCAATACAGCGGCAGATGCTTCTATCCTTCTGCTGACAAGCACCTACACTTACAATCAGTCCGGCCAGCTGCTCACCATCAACCAGGTCTCCCCTACTACCGGAGAGAAACTGAGCTATGATAGTCTGGTGTATGCTGGCGAAACAGATAAAGTACTGCTGTCCGCTATTTACCATAGCAGAAAAACCGGTCCTTCGGCTTTTTCCTTCTACAGCAAGGATGTGGTGGTAAGAGATAACAAGGATAACGTCATTGCCCGGCATATGCTGGCAATGGCAGGTGGAAGAGAAACGGATACACTCAGTACAACTGTCTACACCTATGATGATGCAAAAGCAATGATGCATCAACCAGGAGGACTTTACCTGTTTGATCTGAAAGATGGTATTACCTGGTCGTCTGTTAACAATCCTGTGACAGAGGAAACCTATTACCCTGCAGGTGACTCCGTGGTAACTATCACGAACGTATACACTTACGACAGTGATAAATATCCTTCCAAAATACGACGCACCAGAAAAACCATTTATGCCGGCGTTGAGGTGTATAATCAATCATCAAAATATGCTGTCAAATATCAGAATCTGGATTAATAAGAATACTTGCCCATGATTAGACTTCTACTCGCTACACTTACATTTACTTTGTTACTATCGGCATGCAGCAAAAACGAAGGCCTGCAAGGAGAAAAAGTATTTTCTGGTATGAATAATACCGAAAGTGGATATGATGTGTCTTATGACTACGATAAACATAAAAGAGTGGTGGGTGTCACTGTAAAAGACCTGAATAATAACCCCGAGAACTATCATTCTGAAATGATCAGGTTCGACTCTACCGGCAGGATTTCTTTCACTTACGCCTCTGAAGACCAGTTGAGCTTTGGCAGAATAGCCAAGCAGATGGAATACGATACATCAGGTAGCATGCGTAAGATCAGACTGTATTCCTACTATAGCAGCCTGGTGGATGGTTATGATAGCCTGGGCTATGATAATGCAGGGCGCGTCATTGCGGTATATCATTATAAAATAGACGGCATTGTTGCTCCCTTCCTGCTTACCAGGAAAGATGTACTGGAAAGAGATGCTAAAGGCAATGTAACCACCCGTTATTCTACACCTGTCTACCGCAATGTAGAAAGCAAAGATGTGACTGTTACTACATATACCTATGATGACAGACCCAACTACCTCGGTAGTTCCTTTTCCCATTTCATCCTGAACCAGGAAGAAAATGCAGGCTGGTCCTCCGCCAATAATGTACTGACAAAAACGATCAGATATCCGAAAGGCGATACCATAGTGACCTACACCAATGTGTATACCTATGATGCAGCCAATAGGCCAACTGCCAGGGATGAGAATAAAAAGATGACCGTTGCCGGCAATCTGACATCCAATGTCAATACGCACTACCAAATGGTGTATAAGATACTGGACCTGTAGTGATCCTGTCCGCTTTAACCTGCACCCAATATATTAAGTCAGGGAAAGCGTCCGCCAATGGCGGGCGCTTTCTTTTTTATGCAAGTCCTGACAACATCAATTCTTCAGGCAGGGGCGGTTAACTTTTTTTCATTATATTTATAACGATGCTGGAACAACATTACAAATGGCATTCGCCGCACCTGGGCCATGAATTTGAGATGCTGGTATACGGAGATGAGGGCTATCCGCTGATCCTCTTCCCAACTTCTATGGGAAGGCATTACGAGCATAAGGAAAGAGGACTGATCCAGGCGCTGCAATGGTTTGTTGACAATCAGCTGATCAGAATTTACTGCCCCGACTCTGTTGACGCCCAAAGCTGGTATAACATACATGTAAATCCCGCAGAAAGAGCCCTCCATCATGTGAGATACGATCAGCTGCTTCGGCATGAAGTGCTGGAAAAGGTGACCGAAGAAACAGGCATACAGCGTATTGCAGTAGCAGGTTGCAGCTTTGGCGGATATCATGCCGCTAACTTTGCCTTCCGTTACCCCGAGCGGGTTTCCTACCTGTTCAGCCTCAGTGGCGTGTTTGACGTGAGGTCCAGGCTGAATGGCCATTATGACGACAATGTATATTTTAATAACCCTGTCGATTTTATGCCTGAGAACCCGCATGAAGCATTATGGCGCATGGGGATCATCCTGGGTGTGGCAGAACAAGACATTACCCGTAGCCAGAATGAGACCATGTCCGGCATCCTGCAGCAAAAGGGCATTATGCACTGGCTGGACGTAAGGCCCAATAAGACACACGACTGGCCTACCTGGCTGGAAATGCTGCCTTACTACCTGTCCCTCATCAAATAGTGCCCCGACTGTTGGCGCGAATATTGTTTTTCATCGGCGGCTGTTGTAAACGACGGATAACCAAACAGTAAAACTCATTACAGATGAAAAAAATAGGACTCCTTTTCGGCCAGGAAAACGGCTTTCCTCAGGCTTTTATTGATCGTGTGAATGATAAACAGGTAGACGGAATCACAGCAGAAGCAATATCCATTGACAAAGTGATACAAGGTACCCCTTCCGGCTATGCTGTCATCCTTGACCGTATCTCACAGGACGTTCCCTTCTATCGCACCTGGTTGAAACAGGCGGCCCTGGACGGAGCAGCAGTGATCAACAACCCTTTCTGGTGGAGCGCGGACGATAAGTTCGTTAATAATGAACTCGCCCACCGCACCGGCGTAAAAGTACCCAAAACAGCGCTCATCCCCTCCAGAGACCTGCCACTCAACACTACCGACCAGTCTTTCAGAAACCTGGTATACCCCTTCAACTGGGACGCTATCTTCGAACATATCGGTTTCCCTGCCTACATGAAGCCTTACAATGGCGGAGGCTGGAAACATGTGTATAAAATACATGACCGTGAGGAGTTCTTTGCACAACATGCGCGTACAGGACAACTGGTCATGATGCTACAGGAAGAGATCAAATACGAATCTTACTACCGCTGCTATTGTATAGGTGGCAGATATGTCCGTGTGATCCCTTATGATCCTTATCAGCCGGAAAATCAGCGCTATCTCACAGAAGATAGTGGTGACAGTACCCTGCTGAATACCATCGCCGACCAGGTAGCCCGCCTGAATCAATACCTCGGGTATGATTTTAATTCGGTGGAAATCGCTATCCGTAACGGCGTTCCTTATGTGATCGACTTCTGGAACCCGGCACCTGAAACCAATGAAAAAGTGATCGGTACAGAGAACTTTGAGTGGGTGGTGGAAACAGCTGCTATCTATGCCATCCAACGTGCACAACAGCAAACGGAAGGTACTGACAACCTTACCTGGGGCAATTTCCTGCAACAGGCTGTTCACGGTCAGCAAACAGCTATCGTACCTGGTGCAAAGAAAGCGGCCGCTAAAAAGCCAACTGCCATTTCTCCCGCCAAACCACCAAAAGATACTATGGCATTGAAAGAGCCGAAAGAAGAAAAAGAAACACCGGCGAAAAAGACGACGGTGAAGAAGACTGCCAAGAAGAAGGAAGAGAAATAAGACATAAAAAATCAGGAACCAGGAATTAGGAATCAGGAATTGCGTATCACAAAGGTGTATATTAAAATCCTGGTTCCTAATTGTTTATATGTCCCCATACACTCATTAAGTCGTACACTGCCGAAAATTAAATAGCATAAAAGAGCACGTTGCTCAAAGACCAAAAAGAAAGAATAACTTTGGGAAGAGGAATTAAAAAGGGAACCATCATGTGAATGTGCAGAACAGTTATGTTCAGTTCCTGATCTTTAATTCCTAATTCCTAATTAAATTTTCATGCTCAACAACTTCACCCTCGGTATTGAAGAGGAATACATGGTTATGGACCCTGAAACCAGAGAACTCCGTTCCCATGAACAAAAGATCGTAGAACAGGCCCACAGGGTGCTCAGAGATAAAGTAAAAGCCGAGTTTCACCAGGCGGTGGTCGAAGTTGGTACACAGATATGTGCCAATATAGATGAAGCTCGTGAGGACGTATCCATGCTGCGTAAAACCATTGCCAACATCGCAGGTGAACTGGGTTTCAGCATAGGTGCTTCCGGCACTCACCCCTTCTCCAAATGGCAGCTGCAGCATATCACAGATCATCCCCGTTACTTCGAGATCGTGACTGAAATGCAGGATGCCGCCCGC
This sequence comes from Chitinophaga agri, assembly GCF_010093065.1. Lineage (NCBI taxonomy): Bacteria > Pseudomonadati > Bacteroidota > Chitinophagia > Chitinophagales > Chitinophagaceae > Chitinophaga > Chitinophaga agri. The sequence continues at coordinate 2,571,217 of NZ_CP048113.1, forward strand.
TCCAATCTCATCTTCGGACTACACGTGCACGTGGGCATGGAAAACAGGGAAATGGCCCTTCATATCGCCAATTCCGTACGTTATTTCCTTCCGCATGTGTTTGCCCTGAGTACAAACTCCCCTTTCTGGGAAGGCCGTAATACCGGGTTCAAATCCTATCGCACGAAAGTCTTTGATAAATTCCCCCGCACGGGCATCCCCGACTACTTCGCCAGTATTGAAGAATACGACAGGTATATTCAGCTACTGGTGAAAACCAATTGTATCGACAATCCCAAGAAAGTATGGTGGGACCTGCGTGTACACCCTTTCTTCAATACCGTGGAATTTCGCATCTGTGACGTGCCGTTAACCGTAGATGAAACCTGTACGGTCGCCGCACTGTTCCAGGCCGTTTGTGCAAAGATCTATAAACTGCGGATGCAGAACCTGAACTTCATCATCTACAACCGCGCACTGGTCAATGAAAATAAATGGCGTGCCTCCCGCTATGGCATTGATGGTAACCTCATAGACTTCGGTAAAGAACAGGAAGTCAACGCCAGAGCCCTGATCCATGAACTGCTCGACTTCGTTGACGATGTCGTTGATGATCTGGGCAGCCGCCACTATGTGCAGCGTACCCTGGATATCCTGGAGCGCGGTACCGGTGCTGACCAGCAGCTGAAAGTCTTCGCCGGGAGCAATGATCTCGTATCTGTTACAGACTTCATCACAGAGAGCTTTCTCAAAGACTGCTAAACCTGTACCTTTGCAGTATGAGTCCGAATAAGCAGCAGTGGAAAGTTGCCGTCCTGGATATGTACGAGCAGGTACCCAATGAGGGCATGCGGTGCATCAGAGAAATATTGACCGGTTATGCAGAAAAGCATCAGCTGGACATGGTATTTCATGAGTATGAAGTCCGGATAGCGCAACAGATCCCAGATCTCTCCTACGATATCTACATCTCTACCGGCGGCCCTGGCAGTCCCCTGGACAGTGAAGGCAGCGAATGGGAAGCCCGTTATTTCCAGCTGATGCACGATCTCAGACAGTGGAATCAAACCGCTGCAGATAAGAAACAGATATTGCTGATCTGTCACAGTTTTCAGCTGATGTGCCGGCACCTGAAGTTAGGCAATGTATGCCGGCGCCGGTCGCCCGCATTCGGCGTATTCCCCGTACATAAAACTTCAGCAGGCGAAGGCGAACTGGTGTTCAGTGAACTGCCGGAACCATATTTCATTGTCGACAGCCGTAACTGGCAGGTCATAGAGCTGGATCAGCAGCAACTGACCGCAACTGGCGCACAGGTGCTCGCCATTGAAAAAGAAAGGCCACATGTCCCACTGGAAAGAGCCACGATGGCGATCCGCTTCAGCGACTACTGCATAGGAACACAGTTCCACCCCGAAGCCGATGCCACGGGTATGCGCATGTATCTGATGCAGCAGGAAAAAAAGAACCAGGTGATCACCAACTATGGTGCAGAGAAATATTACAGCATGCTGGAACAGCTCTCCGATCCCGACAAGATCATGCTGACCCATGATGAATTTATTCCCGCATTTCTCAATAATGCTATTTTTAAACAGTCCGTTTCAGGCAATAATATTGAAGTGTAAGCGTGTCTTTTTGTACCGGCCTTTGGACTTCAATTAACAATTATGATCCCTTCCATACGCACCGCATATAACCATCAGTTCACGCATCAGCAATACCAGGACTTCCTTGATGGCATGGCTTCGGAAGCAGGTGAAGCCGCTGTATTCAAAGTAGCGGAAACGCCTGTGTTCATTCCGGCACAACTGACCGCGCAATTAAAGCAGGCATGTGATGAGATCATCGCCGTGATCATGCGTCCCGACTTTAAAGAACTGACGCGCGATGCCATCCCTCACCATCTCAAAGTACCACATGAAAATGATCATCCGCATTTCATGGTCATCGACTTTGCAGTATGCCGTGATGATGATGGAACGCTCACGCCCAGACTAATAGAACTACAGGGATTTCCTTCGTTATATGCCTTCCAGGAACTGATGGCCCGGCAGTTCAAAACACATTTCAGCATTCCTGATACGGTAGATAATTTCTTTAACGGATTCAATGGGGACAGTTACTTTCAGCTGCTGAAAGAAGTGATTGTGGGTCATTATCAACCGGAAGAAGTGATACTACTGGAAGTAAAGCCCGATGAACAGAAAACAAGGATCGATTTCTATTATACAGAACGGAAACTGGGCATCAAACCTGTTTGTATCACAGAACTGATACAGGAAGGAAAGAAACTGTACTACGAAAATAACGGCAGAAAAATTCAGATCAGACGCATGTACAACCGCGTGATATTTGATGATCTGCACAGGCAGCAGGACAAGCTGGATAAACACGTCAACCTGTTCCAGGACCTGGATGTGGAATGGATCACACACCCAAACTGGTTTTACCGTATCAGTAAGTATATCCTGCCTTTCATACACAGTGAATATGCCCCTAAAAGCTGGTTCCTGAATGAACTACCTGTTATACCATCTGACCTGGAAAATTATGTACTGAAGCCATTATTCTCCTTCGCAGGACAAGGCGTATTAATAGATGTTACGCTGGCAGATATCGATAAGATCACCGATCCGGAGAACTGGATACTGCAACATAAAGTGCAGTACGCGCCGGCAATAGAAACACCTGAAGGCCCTGCGTATTGTGAAATACGAATGATGTACGTATGGCCTGATAACAGCCCTGCGCCATTACTTGTACACAATCTTGCCAGGATCAGTAAAAGCAAAATGATAGGTGTAACACAGGGTCAACCACAGCGCTGGACCGGCGGTAGCTGTGCCTTCTTCGAAGAGGCGTTATAAACGCTGTTTATCTTTCAGTAACTGTGCTTTCAAACGCTCATAGCTGATCTGCTGCAATGCTCTTTTACTGTCAATCGCCTGTGCAGCAGCGGTAGCAGCACTTTGTCCGAGTATCATAAACACTGGTTCCATTCTCACCGAACCATAGGCAATATGTGTGCAGGACAAACAAACCGGTACCAGCAGGTTCTCACAATCGGCCTGCTGCGGTATAATGGAACGGTAGCTGATGCGATAGGGCGTTGGTATTTCCACTCCGATATCTCCTTCATTCTGCACAGTACCATCTTCTTTGACATATCGCTGTGTGTTATGAGAATCCAGGGTATAAGACCCCATTCCTACAGGGTCATTTACCGGAGCCCTGCCTAATACTTCATTTTCCGTCATAGTCCCCCACCCTTTCATCCGTCTCGCTTCGCGGATATAGAGCTGATGCGGCCAGTTACCTGTACCTTTAAATTCATCTGCTGCCAGCCCCCATTTGCTCATCCGGCTACGGATGGGTTCCGGTACTTGTGTGTCAGTCGCAAGAAAATACAGTAATCCTTTCTGATATAATGTATGATCTGCAATGATAGCTTTTCTTCTTTCATAAGAGGCATCCGGATAGTCATAGTTCATCCCGATATAATCCATGCTGAAAGGTCCGTGGTTATTAACATCTGTTTTATGATTGGGGATAGGATCAAATTTATTGAACACCTCATTCCAGCCGGTGGCGAGCACGCGTGACAGCAAGGCATACCTGGTCGAATCATACCCTTCCGGCCGTTCAAAAGGAATGCGATTGGCAGGTAGGTCTGTGAGGCATAACCGGAAGCAATAAGCCTGTATCCGCTTGTCTCCGGCACCTTTCTCACCTGGCGGCTGATCTGAGATAAAGGGTAATAATCCGCTGGAAGGGTCGCCCGGGGTCCGATAGGCACTGACAGGTGTTTTAAAATGGTGGCCGTGCTGGAATACATCTGTTTGTATGCCCGCCCATTGCTCATTATAATCACTGACCGCCTCTCTTCCTATACGATAAGGCACACCGGCAGCCGCCATCAGGTCTCCTTCATAGGTCGCATCTATGAACATTTTACCACGCACGGTCTTTCCGCTCAGGGTTTTGATCGCCGTGATACGGTTTCCCTTTTTGCTGATGCCATTATCCCTGTCCAGCCATTCATTACGGTAGACCGTGATCCTGTATTCTTTCACGAAGTCTTCGAAAACCTTCTCTGCTACATGCGGCTCAAAGATCCACATGGTACGCTCAGCCCCATCAATAGCCGGGGTACCCTGACCTTTATTGCCATAAGCGGATTGCTCCTGCCATTGCCAGGTGCCGGGCAACTGGTATTGCTGGTAAATACGATGGTAGAATTCCCGTGCCAGTCCGCCGATCACTTCTTTGTTACCTGTGTCTGTGAAACCGAGTCCGCCGGAAGACAATCCACCCAGATGGGTATCAGGCGAAACGACGATGACCGACTTTTTCAGACGAACGGCCTGTACCGCAGCCGTAACAGCGGCAGACGTACCTCCGTAAATGACAATATCAGCTTCAGCAGTGGTCTGGGCAAAGATGGTGGTAAGCAGTGAAAGGCAGCAAAGGCATGTCAGGAGTGAACGTTTCATACTCGTGGATGGGTTTTAGGCAATGGAGCCGGTCAAAAATAATGATTCGCTTTTATATTTTTTCATTCAGCATACATACATCAACCGATAAGCTTACTAAATGGGTATTAATACGTCACTATAAGGTCACCTCAAGGGCACTTCAATATCCCGGGGATATTGAAGTGCCCTTGAGGTGACCTTGAAGTAACCTTATGGTGATAAGAGCGTATGCTGATCAGCAGCCTGCCATCACATAAAAAGGAGGGGTTGTATTAAGTTAAATGTGAATAGGTTATGGGAATAAAAAAGCCTTCCGGGCAGTAGTTCCGCGAAAAGCGGAGTACGCGCCGGAAGGCTTTGTTCTATAATATTATCTGACGGGATTATTTACCGAACTGATCCTGCCAGGCCAGCATGCCGCCAGTCAGGTTCTTGACATTGGAGAAGCCCATAGTTTCCAGGATCATGGCTGCCTGTCCGCTACGGCCACCGCTGCGGCAATACATGATCACTTCCTGGTCTTTCAGTGATTCCAGCTCATCTACCTGCATGGCACGGATGTCTCCCAATGGTACCAGTTTACCACCGATATTGAAATCTTCGTGTTCGTGCGGTTCTCTTACGTCCACGAGGTTCAGCGTTTCACCGTTATCGAGGCGCTGTTTCACTTCTGCTGCGCTTATATTTTCCATGGCTGTTATTTTTAAAGGTTTTTGATTTGTAAAGCAATATTAAGGTATTACCCGAACACTTAGCGTTCCTCTACAGGCGGTGCGACAGCAGCACTATCTTTTGAAGGGCGGGTAGCGGAAAGCCAGATATCTATACTTTCCCCGGCACGCACCATATTCAGTTCGTTCAGGCTGTTCTTACGCATCGGGATCTGCTTCACTACAAATGCATTCGCGGTATCGGTCACGGAAGGGTCGATGATCACGGTACCCAGGCCGAGGTTGCTGGCACTCAGTGTTTCTCTGGCTTCCAGATAGGTCATACCGACCAGGTCCGGAGCAGGGTTCTCAGTATTACCGGTACCACTGCTGAGAACAAGGGTGATATTGCTACCTTCAGGAATGTCCCTGCCTGCTTTTACAGGCTTACCGTTCAGCAGCTGCTGGAGGACGGTGTTGGTAGCAAAGTCCGGCTTGTAAATGGTATCACCCACATTCAGGCGGAGACTGTGCAGGGTCATCTCGGCACTCCGGAAGGTGAGACCGGTCAGGTCCGGCATCTGTACCATTGGCGGAATTACCTTATTAACAGTCAGGTAGATAGTACGACCTACTTTCACAACGGAACCTCTGGCAGGCGTTTGCTCCCATACAGCGAGTCCGGGCAGACTATCCACATAAATAGAATCTCTTACGTCCACACCAAATCCTTCTTTTTCGAGGATCATAGTGGCTTCCTGTATATTTTTCTTGTAAACGTCAGGTACGGTAAGGGTATCTCCATGCTTTGTGATCACTCCCAGTAAAGCAAAGAAAAGTAGCCCCAGAACGGCAAATATCCCTATGGCTACCAACAGGTTAATGCCGAAGGAGCGTTTAGTGATTGAATTGAACACAGATTATATTTTAACGTTAAAATGAACTCAGGCCAGTTATTTCCTCAGGCATTCTTCAATTAATGTGCCGTAAAACTCCTGCAGGGTCATACCGGCAGCTCTTACCTGCTGAGGAACGATGCTGTTTTCCGATTGTCCCGGCATCGTGTTTACTTCCAGGAAGAACAGACGATTCTTCGCCTCTTCCCAGATGAAGTCCATTCTGACAATACCACGGCAATTCAGCTTATTATACAGTTTTTTAGCGGTTTCCTGGATCAGGGCAACCACTTCATCCGGTGCCTCCGCAGGCGTTACTTCCCTGGATATACCTGGGGTATATTTCGCTTCATAGTCAAAAAACTCTTTGCTGCTGATGATCTCAGTAACCGGCAGAACGGTAAATTGTCCGTTGGATTTATACAGACCACAGGTGATCTCTCTACCTTTCACAAACTCTTCTATCAGGATCTGTACGTCTTCATTGAAGGCTTTTTCAATAGCTGGCGCCAGTTCTTCCGCAGTATTCACTTTAGACATACCGATGCTGCTGCCACCTTCTGCGGGCTTTACGAACACAGGCAGCGCCAGTTCCTGCAGGATGGCATTGGTATCGAAAGGTTGATCTTTGAAGATATGTACTGATTTTGAAACATTTACAACGCCCAGGGAGGCCACCACCTTGTTACAGTAGCTTTTATTGAATGTCAGTGCAGAAGTGACCATGCCACAGCTGGTGAACGGAATGCCGAGCATTTCAAAATACCCCTGCAGACGACCGTCTTCACCTGGCGTACCATGTATACCTATGAAAACAGCATCAAAGATGATCTTGTTCCCACTGATCGTCAGGGTGAAATCGTTTTTGTCTACCGCGATCAGCTGACCATCAGGACCTGTGTAGTTCCATCCATCGTGGGTAACAGAGATCTTATACACATTATACTTGCTGCTGTCAAGGTGTTTCTCTATTACGGCTGCACTTTTAACGGAAATTACATATTCACCGGAGTATCCACCGGCTACCAGGGCGATGTTCTTTTTCATATATAATTTAATAATAAGCGGATAAAGTTAATAGAAAAATAGTGGATGTGCATTTTTTTTAGGCTAAAAGAAAAGGGAAGAAAGTTTTGATCCTTTCTTCCCTTCAGGTGCCGGTATGCGTGCCGATGATTATCGATGACCAGTTACCGGGTAGTTCCTTATGCTTCCTATATATGATATTACATATGTAATTTTTCCTTCTTAGCCAGCAGCTGATCTACTGTCTCCTGGTACATTTCGTCCGGAACGCAACAGTCAACAGGACATACTGCCGCACACTGAGGCTCTTCATGGAAGCCCTGGCATTCTGTACATTTGTTAGGTACGATGTAATAATTGTCTACAGCAATTGGCGCGTTACGCTGGTCAGCATCCAGAGAGGAACCGTCCATCATCACGTACTGGCCCTTAATGGAAGTACCGTCAGCCATCGCCCACTCAACGCCACCCTCATAAATAGCGTTATTTGGGCATTCAGGTTCACAAGCACCGCAATTAATACATTCGTCTGTTATCTTGATTGCCATAGTATAAACTTTTTGTTTAAGTAGTAAGCCATTAATTTTGCAGACAAAAATAGAATATCTAGGTTTAAAAAGTTAATTATTTATACAGATTCATGAGCAGTACAGAAAAAGTAGCAGCCTTAGTGCGCTTAGGTCAATACCTGTCAGGGAACGATCCTGCGTTACAGGCTGTGAAAGACCGGGCATTTCAGGCTAACGGCTGGTTCACCCACGAGTTTATAGATTTATCTCTGCAAAATATTTGCCGTTATTATCTGGACGAAGCCCGGCTTAACAGCTGGCTGGCCGGTTATCCGTCAGGCGCTTCTACTCCCCGTTCAGTCGGGATAGTAGCAGCCGGCAATATTCCGCTGGTAGGCTTCCATGACTGGCTGTGCGGCTTCCTGAGCGGCCATCAGGTACGCCTGAAGCTGTCTTCCAAAGATACCGTGTTGATGCAGCATGTCATTGATAAGATGAGGGAATGGTATCCGGAGTATGCACAGCAGACCCTTGTACAGGATATGCTGAAGAATTGTGATGCCTATATTGCGACCGGCAGTAACAACTCCGCACGTTATTTCGAATATTACTTTGCACAGTATCCGCATATCATCCGTCGTAACCGTACGTCTGTTGCCATTCTGGACGGCACTGAAACACCGGAGGAACTGGAAGCGCTGGCAGATGATGTGATGTTGTATTTCGGTCTGGGATGCAGGAATGTGACCAAGATATTCGTACCTGATGAATACAATTTTGAAGCACTGATCAAAGGCCTGCGTAAATACGCACACCTGGCGGACCATCACAAATACAAGAATAACTACGATTATAACCTGGCGCTGATCCTGCTCAATGGCTCGATGTATATGGCCAATGACAATATCATCCTGCAGCAGTCGCCATCCTTCTTCTCTCCACTCAGTGTGCTGCATTATAGCCATTATGCGGATAAGAACGTATTGGCAGAAGAACTGAAAGCCAGCAATGACCTGCAATGTATCGTAGGACATGGCTTCACGCCTTTCGGCAGTGCGCAGCATCCTGATTTGTCCGATTATGCGGACGGTGTGGACACCATGCAGTTCCTGACAGGTTTATAACCCTACTACTTTCATACCTGTACGGGCAGCCTTCTCTACCGGAAAGCTGCCCGTATTTATTCCAGCCGTGTCCTGTGACACTATACGGGAACAGCTACTGCAAATATGACTGATCTGAGAGATAACAGACATAATCTTGTCATGAAAAACAACAATTTGTCAGCCCCGGCGTTAAGATCATATTAACTATTCATATAAAAATGTGTTAAAGTAAACGGAGTTAAACACATTGACTGGTGCACCCCTTAAATTTGTACGACAAGGCATGTAAATTGTTATTCATTCCTTATACAAAACTTTCAAAAAATTAAACAACGAAACATATGAAATTCGGGCAAATTGCGGCAACTGTTCTTATCAGCGCGGCAACTGCTGTTGCCAGCCTCTATGTGTACAGCAGGTACCAACCCCGGCAGACGGGCCCCTATCAAAATGGATCTCAGGATATCCCTGTTAATTATGCCAGCTACATGCCTGGCGCGAGCACTAAAAGCGCGACACCACCAACTGATTTCAGCCAGGCAGCAAAAATCGCTGTTCCAGGTGTAGTCCATATTAAGACGAAGATCAATCCGAAGCAGGTGACTAACAACCTGCAGCGGAGGAGAAGCGTATTGCAGGACCTTTTCGGAGATGATTTCTTCGGAGATGAGTTCCAGGGAGAAGGCGGTGGCCGTAAGTATTACATCCCCGGCCAGATGGCTTCCGGTTCAGGTGTCCTGATCTCTGATGATGGTTACATCATTACCAATAACCACGTGGTAGATGATGCAGATGAAATAGCAGTAACGCTGAATGACTACAAGACATATAAGGCGAAAGTGATTGGTACTGATCCAAACACAGACCTCGCAGTGATCAAGATCGATGCAAAGAATCTTCCTTATCTGCTGTATGGTAATTCTGATGATGTGGAGATCGGTCAGTGGGTACTGGCGGTAGGTTATCCGTTAAACCTGGAAACTACTGTTACGGCTGGTATTGTGAGTGCGAAAGCGCGCACGATCGGTATCAACAAACAGGTAAGAAAAAATGCCATCGAATCCTTCATCCAAACAGATGCCGCAGTGAACCAGGGTAATAGTGGTGGCGCATTGATCAATACAGCTGGTGAATTGATCGGTATCAACTCAGCCATCGCTTCTCCTACCGGCGCTTACGCAGGATACTCCTACGCTATTCCGGTGAACCTGGTGAAGAAGGTAGTGAATGACCTGATGAAGTATGGTAACGTACAACGTGCCTACCTGGGTATCTATTATCAGGATCCTACCAGTATTCCGGAAGAAAGATGGGAAGAGGCAGGAATCAGAAGAGATATCAATGGTGTAGCGGTAACAGGTGTGGTAGAAACTGGTTCTGCAGCAGCTGCAGGTATTAAGAAAGGAGATATCATCACTGGTATCAATGGTGTACAAACGCCTTCCATCCCACAGATGACAGAGCAGATCGCACGTTATAAACCAGGTGACAAGATCAGCATCAGCTATATCCGTGACGGCAAGGCATACACACAGTCTACCGTACTGAAAAACGCAGATGGAACAACCGATATCGTAAAGAGCAGCGTACTGGATGCACTGGGTGCTGACCTTTACACACTCAATAAAGCGGAAGCAGCAAGAGTAGGTGTACGTGGTGGTGTATATGTAGATAACATCAGCAGCGGCATACTGAAAAAACAGACGAATATGAAGAGGAGCTTTATCATCTTGAAAGCGGGCAGTCAGCCGATAGCATCAATAGAAGACCTGAAAAAGGTACTGGATAAAGAGAAAAAAGTACAGCTGGAAGGTGTATACCCTGAACTGAATGGTGTATACTACTACAATATCGATCTGGCTAACGGACAAGAGTTTTAGGATTTCATATAGGTTTATAGGTTAAGGATGGATAGTCCCGGTGAGATGCCGGGACTATCTTTTTTTCAGCACCCTGCGGCGCCGCTATAAATGCCAATAGACGCCATTACAGCGCCTTTATTGAGTGAGATAATAAGTCCTTATTAATTTTACAGGTTGATCACACCTTTCAATTGTGCGAAAAACTCATCTTTCTTACGGGAAGAAATAGGAATGTTTTTCTGATCGCTCATTACCACGGCTGTACCCAGACCTTTGATGATCTTTACAATGTGGTGAATATTGATAAGGAAGGATTTGTGTACGCGATAGAAACCTTTATCGGACAGCATCTCTTCATACTCTTTCAATGATTTGGAGATGAGGTGAGACACGTTGTTGATCAGCTGTATTTTGGTGTAGCTATCGAAGGCTTCACAATAGATAATGTCTTTCAGGTCAATCACATTGTAGCCGTCATTTACCGGAATAACTATCTTAGAGAAAGCGTTATCATTATTTTTAACGTAGTCCTTCAGGATAGACGCAAGTTCATTGAGGCGTCCTTTTTTGCTTTTCTTTACTTTTTCCAAAGCATCTTCCACCTCACTAACCTTGATAGGTTTGAGCAGATAGTCTAAGGCGGCGAATTTGATCGCCTGTAATGCATATTCCTGGAATGCTGTAATGAAAATGACTTCGAAGTTCAGGACAGGGAACATTTCCAATAGTTGGAAACCATTATGAGGCGGCATTTCAATATCCAGAAACAAGACGTCGATCTGGGTATTCTTAAGCATTTCCGCCGCGTCATGAATGTTCTGCGCCTCTCCCACTACCGTAACATCTTTACAGTAATTCTCCAGAATATTTCGCAAAATATGGATGTTGCGGACTTCGTCGTCTACGATCGCAGCTTTAATATTACTCATAACATCTTAACAATGGGAATCAGTATTTCAACCAGGGTACCCTCCTTATTGCCGAAACCAGACTTAAATTTATCAATTATTTCCAACTTTCCAACATTTCCATTAAAAGATTTTATAATCTGCAACCGTTCTCTAATCACGCTCAGAGCAGTGGATTCATGCTTTACCAGGCGGCCGCTTTTGATCTCATTTGCGCGGTCCCAGCCTATGCCGTCATCTTCCACGGAACAGTATAACATATCCTCCCGGAGTACAAGTTTCACCTCCAGTCTGCCGCTGCCGTTTTTAGGCGCCAGTCCATGCTTGATAGCATTTTCCACGATCGGCTGGATGATCATCGGAGGGATATATATCGTATAATCTTTCAGGTCATCCTGTAATACAAACTGGTAAGTGAACACATTGGCAAAGCGGATCTTCTCCAGTTCAATGTACCGGGTCAGAAAGGCGATCTCTTCCTCCAGGGAAATATGCGATTTCCGGGAATTATTCAGCATCTGCCGCATCAGGGTGGCAAAATCAGCCAGGAAGTTCAGTGCCTGCTTCTCTTCTTTTTCCATGATCAGGTGTTGCACTGAATTCAGGGAATTGAAGATAAAGTGAGGGTTCATCTGGTTGGTAAGCGCTTTGGCTTCCAGTTCGGCGATCCTCCTGTTGTATTCGGTCTTGCGCATTTCTGCCCGCTGGATCCTCCGGATCACATCCCGCAGGATGAAAGCAACCAGCGTCAGCCCCAGGAGTATCACGATACCCCTTGCCCACCACTGCTGGTACCAGCGCGGCAGTATCGTCACTGAGATCAGGACCGGCTGGCTCCAGTTACTTCTGTATTTTCTGGCCCTGATCTGCAGCTGATAGGTGTCTGGCTGCAAGTCAGGGAAGGGCACGATATTCGACATCGTCGAGATCCAGCCACTGGAAGTATCACTGGAAAAGTTATATTGGTACTCTACCAGGTCAGGCAGGTCATAGGCGATAGCGCCGAATTCCACTTCAAAGGATGCCTTCCGCTGATACATCAGCACAAACTTCTTACCTGGCAGGTAAGTACTGTCGCCGTAACGTACATGGTTCAGGTAAATAGCCGGAGGAACGGTGTCCATTGGCATCTTATCGTCGTGGAAATAGCTCAGGCCATTGGAAGTAGCGATATACAGGATACCCTGCTGGTAATATACACCACGGGTATCATCACTCATCAGTCCTTCATTCGAAGTAATATTGCGGATCAGGCTTTGTGTGTTGACGTCTATAACAGATACCCCCTTATTCGTAGAGACATACAGCCGGTCCAGGCCATCATAGTATAACTGCTGGCAGATGTCACTGACCAGTTTATCGGCGGTGCTCAGGTGTCTGATCACCGTATTATTCCGCAGTACATAAATACCATCATCACTGGTTCCGATCCAGAGATTGCCGTCAATCCATTTCAGGTCTTTCACGCTTTTATGGAGAGCGGAATCAGTGCCGGGTATGCGTAATGTACGAAGCGCATCATTGCCATAGAATAATCCGGCGTTGGTGCCTACGTAATAAGCGGAGTCGTTGATACTGGCAATAGATGTGATCAGATCATCTTCTATGCCCACACTATAGTCGTCACAGATCACCTGGTCTTTGGTGACCACCCGGATCTTTCCGTTAGGGCTAATATCTACATCTTTCAATGTCTTGATCCGTTTCAGCAGGGAAGCTTTTTGCTGCACAGTATTGAACGTGAACAATCCATTGTCAGCACCGATCAGCATTTCATTTTGCTTGTATGGCAGTATGCTGAGGATACTGTTCCTGCCACTGGTGGTATCCAGATTGAACTGACGGATGCGGTTATTACTATCAATGGTGTTAAGCACACCCGCGTTCTGTCCAACGAGCAAGGTGCCCGTCTTCGGATCTCTGGCAATACTGAAGATGGAGTGGGAATACAGTCCGTTGGTATTGTCGAGATAATTGAAGTAAAAGTTCTTGTAGGGGATATTGTAAACACCATCACCGAAAGTTGTGATCCAGATATTACCATCGTGGTCTCTGAGCAGGGACGTGATGTAGTGGTTCTGTAATAACCGGACCGGATTTCTGGCGCCTTTGAAAAAGTCTTTCAGAAAATAGAGCGATCTGGGTGTTCCGATCCAGAGGTTATCGTTGTCGATACAGAGGTTGCTGATCTCATCACGGATCCCCCAGTCGTTACCATTGAAAAAGCAGAGCGCTTCCTGTTTACTGTAGGTAAAGAGATTGTTATCGATAACGATCACCGGATTTTTACGTATCCGTTGTATGACTGGGCTGGTCAGCGGAAACGGGCAGTTATAAACGATCTTTTGATCGGGATTATTGACATCTTTCAGACTGGCCATATTAAAGTATGGCTGCAGGGGTTTGAAAATGGTATCGTTACGAAGGAAGTAAAAAAGGTCAGTAGGCTTGGCGCCCAGTTTATCGTAGGTGGTCTTTCTGCCGCTGTACTGGATGATCCTGTTATCCGAATTAAGGAACCAGATAAAGCCGGCATAATCTTCAAACATGAACTGCATGTACTGGCCGCGGGTATCGACATGCAGGGAGGAATCATTCTTACCGGTATGGATGGTGTAATTCCAGAAGAAAGAGGGTAATCCGTTCAAAGTAGAGAACCAGACGCGCCCTTTTGAATCGGCGGAGAGTTTTACGACGTCATTGTCGGTAAGGCCGTCTTTTTTAGAGTAGTTGCGAAAGCGCTTGCCGTCAAATTTACTGACGCCGGTAGGCGTAGCAAACCAGATAAATCCTTCCTTGTCCTGAACGGCAGCGTAAACAGTTGCGTTGGCGAGACCATCCTTTACGTTATAATTACGGACCATGAGCCCCTGAGCGACAGCATTAGAACCTGTGCTCAGAACCATTAACATCCACCACAAGAATATATAACGGACCTTAGGCATCAAGAAGGGTCGGATTTTGATTAAGAAACCGGCAGTACTGCTGTAGCTGGTACTGCCGGCGAGTCTTTTAATTAATATGCGCGAGCAAAGAGAACGCGTTGAGTAGAAGGTTTACCTGTCAGGATACAGGTACCAGCCTCCAGTTTGTTGTTCAGCGGAATGCAACGGATCGTTGCCTTCGTCATCTCTTTGATTTTCAGTTCTGTTTCAGTTGTTCCGTCCCAGTGTGCAGAGATGAAGCCGGTTTTCTCATCCAGCAGACGCTCAAACTCTTCCATGGTGTCAGCAGGAGTGATATGTTCATCTCTGAAAGCGAGTGCTTTGCTATACAGCTGTTGCTGAATTTCTTCCAGCAGTGCTACGATACGGTCAGACAGTCCGTCGAGAGACAGGCTTTCCTTTGTTTTCATATCGCGGCGGGCTACTTCAGCGACGTTGTTTTCCAGGTCGCGTGCACCTAATGCGATGCGAACAGGAACGCCTTTCATTTCGTATTCCGCAAATTTCCAACCTGGTCGGTTGTTATCGGAATCATCATATTTCACACGCACACCAGCTTTTTTCAGCTGTGCCATGAGTTCAGACACCTTTGCATCTATTTTGCTCTTCTGCTCATCACCTTTATAGATAGGTACGATCACTACCTGCAGTGGTGCGATACGCGGAGGCAGTACGAGACCATCATCATCACTGTGTGCCATTACCAGCGCACCGATCAGACGGGTAGATACCCCCCAGGATGTAGCCCATACGTAATCCAGTTTATTCTCTTTATTGGAGAATTTCACATCGAACGCTTTGGCAAAGTTTTGTCCGAGGAAGTGGGAAGTACCCGCCTGCAGGGCTTTACCATCCTGCATCAATGCCTCGATACAGTAGGTATCCAGGGCACCTGCAAAACGTTCAGCAGGAGATTTTACCCCTCTTACTACCGGCAGTGCCATATAGTTTTCAGCGAAATCAGCATATACTTCCAGCATCTGTTTTGTTTCCGCGATAGCCTCTTCAGCAGTAGCGTGCGCGGTGTGACCTTCCTGCCAGAGGAACTCTGCGGTACGCAGGAAGAGGCGGGTACGCATTTCCCAGCGTACAACGTTCGCCCACTGGTTGATCAGCAATGGCAGATCACGGTAAGACTGGATCCAGTCTTTATAAGTATTCCAGATAATTGTTTCAGAAGTAGGACGAACGATCAGTTCTTCCTCCAGTTTTGCGCTTGGATCAACAACCATTCCCTTACCTTCCGGGTCCTTCATCAGACGATGATGGGTTACCACGGCGCATTCAGTTGCGAAGCCATCCACGTGTTCCGCTTCTTTACTCAGGAAGCTTTTAGGGATGAATAAGGGGAAATATGCGTTCTGATGTCCTGTCTCTTTAAACTTGGCGTCCAGCACGTCTCTCATGCCTTCCCAGAGTCCGAAGCCATATGGTTTAATTACCATACAACCTCTCACTGCAGAATAATCTGCCAAACCACCTTTCAGAATCAAATCATTGTACCATTGTGAATAATCTTCAGAACGGGCTGTGATCTCTTTACTCATATTATAATTCAGATATTTATAATTCGCTCTAGCACAATATATCAATTTGGCTTAATATTTGCACTAAATATATTACCAAAAGGTAAAATGTCACAAACCTACATGAAAATCAGAAACGTGCAAACAGTTTGCTAAAATATTATGAGTGGTTAGATATTATTGTAGCATTAACCTTTCTTTGAGTTAAAATTAGTGTAAATTTACTATAGTAATCAGGCTAAAAAATTCCGACAATGAAATCACTTCCATACCTTGCTTTGTTGGCGGCGCTTGCTTTAAGCAGCTGCTCTTCAGCATATAAAACCACGCAGACGCCGGACGACGTGTATTATTCACCGAGAGTAAAACCCGACTATGGTAATAGCAATAATCGTGATGATGATCGCGTTAGCTATGCTGACACGAATGGTGAGGGCTCCTATGTAACTTATGAGGATGAGGACCCGGGAGACTATTCACGTCGTATCAACATGTTCAACCGTAATTACACGGGCTCATACTACGATTATTATTCACCGAATGTATATTCTGGTTTCTATGGTAGTCCTTACTACGGCAGCGCCTGGGGCATGAACAGCTTCTATGGCGGTGGCTGGGGTAATCCTTACTATGGTTATGGTTCCTGGGGACCATCTCTGAGCATTGGCTTCGGCTATGGCTGGGGATGGGGCGGCGGTTACTATAACCCATGGAACTCCTGGGCGTACAACCCATGGTACGGTGGCTATTACGGCGGATACTATGGTGGCTACTACGGTTACCCTGCATACTGGGGTGGCCACGGTGGTGGATACTATGGCAGCGGCTATTATCCAGGTCGCCGCACCCGTACAGGTTTTGGCAGCAGCTATCCTACCAGGGTAGTTAGCGGTGGCAGAACAACTGATCCGGGTGGCCGTACTTCAGGAACAGATTACACTCCTTCCAGAAGGGGTCGTTCTTCCAGTCCGGGAGGCCGTGTTGTAACAGGCGATAATAACAGTGGTGGCCGTAACAGTGGTGATGGTTATTACACACCAAGAAGATCTTTCACCCCTTCAGCAGGAGAACGTCCGACAGGAGGTAGCACAGGTGGTCGTACGGTAGGTTCCGGTTCATACAATCCACCAGTAAGATCTTACCAGCCGGTTCAGCAACCACAACGTTCCTACACGCCTTCTCCATCTCCTTCCTACACACCGAGATCCGGTGGTGGTTCCGTTGGTGGCGGCGGTGGTGGTGGTCGTGCCGGCCGGACCAGAAACTAATACTAAAAATGATTTGATCATTGATATTATTACTAAAATGTACCCTGGTCAAAAGCCAGGGTATTTTTTAACCCTTACCCTTAATTCTACTATATGATTAAAAGAATGGTGTTCGCCATTGCACTGACAGGGACAAGCCTGGCCCTGCATGCCCAGACGATAGACGATGTTTTGAAATTCAGCACAACTTCACCTGCCGGTACGACAAGGGGGCAATCTATAGGTAGTGCACTCGGTGCGCTTGGGGGCGAACCATCTTCCCTGTATGTGAACCCGGCTTCCGTCGGCTATTTCAGGACAAACGACTTCTCTTTTACAGTAGGTCTGCAGAATATATCCAACTCAGGGACTTACCTGGGTACCACTGATAGTGACAACAAGTTCATCCCGCTTGTTTCCAATATCACCATGATCTATGGTGGCAAAAGGAAAAAGCCGGATAGTAAATGGCAGAACTTCAGCTTTGGATTTGGTTTAAACCGTACGCAGAACTATAACCAGCGTACCTATTACACCGGTGAATCCAAAAACTCATCTTTGTCGCTCAACTACTACCTGGATGCGGAAGCAGCTGGTGTAACGAATCCCGATGCACAACTGGGCGGTGACCAGACGATCGGTTCACTGGCACACACTTCTGCACTTGCCTACAGCACAGGCCTGATCTCTCCTTATCCTCCGGTTAATGGTCAGTGGGATGGTGCCTTTTATTCTGCCGCACAGGCGACAGACCGCAGCATTCACGTAAGGCAGGAAAATATGGTCAATGCCAGAGGCGGTTCCAATGAGCTCTCATTTGCCTTCGGTGCTAACTACGATGACAAACTGTACCTCGGTGGTAGTTTGAACGTTCCTACCATCACCTATAAGCATGACAAGACCTGGAAAGAAACGAACCTGAACGCGACACCTACAGACCTGAATAATTTCGCGGTAACAGAAACCCTGAAATCAGAAGGTACAGGTTTTAACGCGAAACTCGGTGCTATTTTCAGACCCGTAAGACCACTGAGTCTGGGTGCTACTTTCCATACACCGTCCTGGATGACTTTCACTGATACCTACAGGACTGATATGACCACTTCCACCAAGACATTTGGTGTACTTGACTACTCTTCTACTGATACTAACAACGGATTTGAGGACGAATCAAAATATACGATCAGAACACCATGGAAAGGAGTGTTAAGTGCGACTTACCTGTTCAGTCCTTCAGCAGATACCAGGAAGCCAACAGGCTTCATCTCATTTGACTATGAGTATATGGACTATGCATCTATGAAAATGCGTTTCCGTAATGATCAGTCATTTGATAAGGAGGATTCCGACTTCCGCAATGATGCTATTAAAGCGACGTACAAAGGTGCATCCAATATTCGTATAGGTGGAGAACTGAAACTGCATGTTGTTGCATTCAGACTGGGTTATGCACTGTATGGCAGTCCTTATCAGAATGGTGCGATTGATGGCAAACGTCAGTTTTATACTGGTGGTATTGGCTATAGGAATCGTGGTTTCTACATGGACCTGGGCCTGGTGTATGGTAGTAATAACCGTACAGATCAACCGTATGTACTGGCTGAAAATGCTGATCCGGCTGACAACTATGCTACTCCGGCACCAGCTCAGATCAGGAGTAAATCAACAAATGTCAATGCAACTTTTGGCTGGAAGTTCTAGATAATTAGTTAGCAATTTTTAAATAAATAAAGCCTGAATACAGGTGGGATAACCTCCTCCTTATTCAGGCTTTTCTTTATACCTTAACTATTGCTTCAATGTTAGTATCAGCGAAAATCGTTCGAATTCTTAATTCTTTCCACCACCTCTTCCAGCAATCCCGTACCGCTTTCGAACCACGTAAAGGCGGGGTCCTTCCGGAACCAGGTCAATTGTCGTTTGGCATACTGACGGGTATGAATAATGATCTGCTCTACAGCTTCTTCCCAGGAGATCTTGCCATCCAGGTAGTCAAAGACCTCTTTATAGCCGACCGTTTGCAATGCATTATGTTCCCTGTAGGGAAGTACAGCGCGCACTTCATCCAATAGTCCTTCAGCTACCATCACCTGAACCCTGCGGGCGATATTGTCATGGAGCTTTTCCTTTGGTAGTGTGATAGCCGTTTTTATGATATTAAAATCACGTTTTACCACATTCCCTGTACGGAAAGTCGTGATAGATTGTCCGGTGGCGTATAAGACCTCTAATGCCCTGATCAGGCGATGAGGGTTCTGTATTTCAGCAATCGCATAAAAGCCGGGATCTTTTTCCTGTACTTCCTGTTGAAGCCATGACATTCCTTCCTGCTCGTAACGTTCCTGTATAGACTGACGAACTTCCGGCGGAGCAGCGGGAATATTATCAATACCTTCAGTAAATGCCTTTATATATAATCCGGTACCACCGCACATAACAGCGACGTCATTGTCTTTCCAGACTTCAGCAGCATAATCAAGCGCCAGCTTTTCATAAAGACCGGCATTGACTTCTTCCTGTATAGAATGAGAATTAATAAAATAATGGGGGACGGTCTGTAATTCCTGCGGGCTGGGTTTAGCGGTACCGATGCTTATTTCCCGGTAACACTGGCGGGAATCTGCAGAAATTACGGCAGTATTGAAGTGTTGGGCCACTTCTATTGCCTTGGCAGTTTTACCAGCTGCTGTAGGACCAGCGATGATAATTATTGTCTTCAATACAATTTGAAAAATTAGGGAATAGCGATTAGGAATTAGCAATTGGAATGCAGCCTGATAACGCAATATTCCTAATTCTTAATTCCTAATCCCTGGTTAGTTAGTACATATCGTCGTTGCCCTGATCTTCACCACCGCCGTCGTCATCACTGTCGTTATTATCATCTTCTTCCCCTTCTTCTCCGAAGCCGTCTTCACTCATGCCCTCTTTATTGAGGTCATATTTCTCTTCCATCTCAACGAGTTTATCGCCAACGAGACCTTTGGTACCGTACTGACTTGGTGCCAGACCTTCTTTTCTGGTGCAGAAAGGATAGGCAATTTTTGAGTTTTCGTCTTTTGACACACCGATCAGCTCTACCAGGAACGTCCAGTTCTTCGCATAGTCATACAGGTAGATGAACTTCTGGTTAGGTGTTTTTACAGCTGCGGCGATAGGCGTATCTTCCATTAATAACGGTTCAACCTTCCGTGCAGCGCCATCCTGTTCAAGAATGATCTCTCTGCCCCGTTGCCAGTTATCATTGCTACGGAAAAAAGTCGCTTTATGTTTATTGTCAAATTCGAATGACTGTAAAATAGTTTGATGAAATTGTAAAAATGTCTGGTCCGGCTTAATGGAAATGTCCCTATACACACTTTCATCTTCTTCCCAGTAAACTCTGAATTTCAAAACAGGCATGCCAATAAAGGATTTTATTAATAATCTGGTACTTCAGGCCAAGGGGATATCCGCAAACATCACACCTAATCCCGAAACGGGCAGTGTTAACATTGATTAACACTACTAAATTAACATTTTTATTTAACTGGAGTCAAATCCAAAGATTTCGCTTTTTCAAGCAGAAAAGCGTAGGCTGCATCGTAGGTATTAGGAATCACCCCATCCAGGATCGCCTCACGGATAGCATTTTTCAGGTCACCGACCACTCTGCAGGGCGACAATCCGAATGTCTCCATGATCATTTCTCCGGTTACAGGCGGCTGCCAGTTGCGGATACGGTCACTCTCCTCCACGTCTTTCAGGCGTTGGCGTACCAGTTCGAAGTTCTCCAGGTAGCGCTTTACTTTTGCCTTATTCTTAGAAGTGATATCGGCTTCACAGAGCATCATCAGGCCCTCTATATCATCGCCGGCATCAAACAGTAATCTGCGTATAGCAGAGTCGGTTATATTCTCCTTCGTAACACTAATAGGGCGCAGGTGCAATTCTACCAGTTTCTTTACCAGCCGCATGTTCTCATGCAGGGGCAATTTCATCTTGGTAAATATGCGGGTGACCATTTTCCCACCAACCGCGTCATGCCCATGGAATGTCCAGCCATGTCCCTGTTCAAAGCGTTTAGTGGCAGGCTTTCCTATATCGTGCAATAACGCGGCCCAGCGCAACCACAGATCTTTGGTATTGCGTGATATATTATCCACTACCTGCAGGGTATGGTAAAAGTTGTCTTTATGACCTTTACCGTCTACCGTCTCGACTCCTACCAGGTCTACCATCTGCGGTAGTATTATTTTCATAATACCTGCTTTGTAGAGCAGGTCCAGCCCTACGGATGGCACCGGAGACAGCATGATCTTATTAAACTCATCGCTGATACGCTCCTGGGAGATGATCTTTATACGGTCCGCGTTTTCTTTGATCCCTCTGAAGGCCTCGTCTGAGATGGTGAACTGCAGCTGAGAGGCAAAGCGGATGGCACGCATCATCCGAAGCGGATCATCGATGAATGTCTGTGCCGGTTCCAGGGGCGTTCTGATAATTTTTGCTTCCAGATCAGCAATACCGCCGAATGGGTCTACCAGACTGCCATAATCGGCTTCATTGAGACTGATTGCCAGTGCATTAATAGTAAAGTCCCTGCGCAGCTGATCATCCCTGAGGGTGCCTGGTTGTACGTCGGGGTTGCGGGATTCCTGGCGGTAGCTTTCTTTTCTGGCGCCTACAAACTCAATTTCAAGATCATTCCATTTTACCTGGGCGGTGCCATAGGTTTTGAAGAAACTCACTTTGGCATTATCAAAGTATTCAGCGACTTTATGCGCGAGGGCGATGCCATCTCCTACACATACGACATCCATATCTTTAGTACGTCTGTCCAGTATCTTATCCCGCACAAAGCCTCCGATCAGGTAGCATGGCGTACCCAGTTCCCGGGCAGCAATGGCTATCTGTTCTAACACTTTTCGTTCCTGCAAAGTACAGGGAATATCTATAGGCTTTCTGCTGATCATAAACGAATAAAACGGCAAAAATAGGTTTTTTTATCTGATCACCTGAACACTGCCGTCTTTCAGCAGCTTAATGATCCTGGAGGCGGTTGCCGGGGTGGTATCATCCTGACGCCAGGACACCACATGATCAACTCCATTACGGATTTCGGCCGATACATCGGCGAAGGTGGCTGGTGATGGCGCACCACTTATATTGGCAGAAGTAGAGACCAGCGGTTTTCTGAGACGTTTGATCAGGTGGCGGCAAAAGGTATCCTTTACAATACGGATAGCCACAGTACCATCACTGTTGATGACATTCGGAGCGAGGTCAAGGGCACCTTCGTAGATAACGGTTGTCGGCCTGTCAAATCCGGCAAGGATATCTGCAATATCCGGAGCTGGGTGCGACACATATTTCAGCAGGTCTTTTACATCTGCCAGCAGAATTACCAGGCTTTTTGCCTCGGGCCGTTGCTTCAGTGCATATACCTTCTTCACCGCCTCTTCATCCGTTGCATCACAGCCGATACCCCAGATGGTATCCGTGGGGTAGAGTATCAGTCCTCCGGTACGTAGCACCTGGAGAGACGCAGTCATATCATTTTCAAACTCCATCATAACTTATAAACTTTCGTAGACTTTCATTACGCCGGCAGCACATCTTTCGCGGCTGAACAACTGGGCATGGGCCCATCCTTTTGTTTTCATTGTTGCTGCTAATGCGGGCTCCCGCAATACTTTCTTCATAGCATCGGCGATAGTCGCCGGCTGTAAGGGATTTATATACAACGCTGCCTCACCAGCGGTTTCACCGAAACAGGAGCCTGCGGAGGTAATGACCGGTGTATGGCTCCAGAGCGCTTCGAGAATAGGAATACCAAATCCTTCAAAGATCGAAGGATATATCAATGCTTCGGCTCCCTGGTACAGTAAAGGTACGTCGGCATCTGCAAGCCGGGCTTTTTCATTCAGCCAGATAATCCGGTCTGCCATACCATGCTTTTCCACAAAAGCTTTAACTTTTTTCTTATAACTGCTGCCACCACCCAGAACGACCAGCGGCAGGTCCACCTCTCCTTTCAAATGCAGCATGGCCTGGATAATTCCCAGCAGATTTTTACGTTCTATCACCGAGCCGACGTATAGGAAGTAAGCCGCTGGCAGCCCGTACTGTTCTTTCATCTGCCGGATATTTGCTACACTGTGGTTCACTGCAAATGATTCATCACAGCTTTGGTATACGACGTCTATTTTTTCTGCCGGTGTTTTATAATAGTGAATAATGTCCTGCTTCGTTTGTTCACTGATAGCGATGATCCTGTCTGCATACTGGCAGGCGTATTTAGCTTTCCGGCGGTATGTCTGTACGTCTATCGGATTGTATTGTCCGGGATAACGTTCAAATATCAGGTCATGCATGGTAACAACACTTTTCACACCACTGGTGTGAATGCCGAAAGGGATTTCGTGGCTTAGTCCATGGTAAATATCCATCCCTTTCGCTGCCAGCTCTCCTACCACATATTTACTTCTCCATGCACTACGGAACCAGCGGTGGAGTCGCTTTTCGGGCAGGACAGACTGCATATTGGCAAAAGCCTCCGTTTTATACAGCGTAGTCAGCTTAGGCGCATAGAGATAGTAATTGTGCTGCGGATAATAGGTAGCCAGAGAACTTATCAGTGTGCGGCTATAGTTTCCCAGTCCGGTATTATTCTGGTAGGCCCGCTTCGCATCGAAGGCAATATTCATAGCAATGTTTAAAGGGTTGTAAAGGTAAGGAATCGCTGCCAGCTTGCAACTACTAACATGTTTTGCTTATGTTTGCAAAAAATTTCAACGATGGAGCTACAAGAATTAATAAAGGCGGCCTGGAACGATCGTAGTCTGCTGCAGGAATCACAGTACAGTGATGCAGTAAAATGTGTGATCGAGGCTGTTGACAAAGGCAAAACAAGAGTGGCGGAACCAGGGGAGAATGGATGGAAAGTGAATGAGTGGGTGAAACAGGCCATTCTGATGTATTTCAGTATTCAGCCAATGGAGACCATGGAAGTCGGTCCTTTCGAGTTCTATGACAAAATGAAACTGAAATCCCGTTATAAAGACCTGGGCGTACGTGTTGTTCCTCATGCAGTTGCCCGTTACGGTGCTTACATTGCAAAAGGAGCGATCCTGATGCCTTCCTATGTGAACATCGGTGCTTATGTTGACGAGGGTACCATGGTAGATACCTGGGCGACAGTAGGCTCCTGCGCACAGATCGGTAAACACGTTCACCTGAGCGGTGGCGTAGGTATCGGTGGTGTACTGGAACCCCTGCAGGCTAGCCCGGTGATCATCGAAGATGGGGTCTTTGTAGGCTCCCGTTGTATTGTGGTGGAAGGTGTGATCGTAGAGAAAGAAGCAGTACTGGGTGCGAACGTGGTATTAACCCAGAGTACCAAGATCATCGATGTAAGCGGTCCGGAACCAATTGAGTATAAAGGTCGTGTACCAGCACGCAGCGTGGTAATTCCGGGTACTTATACCAAGAAATTCCCTGCTGGTGAATACCAGGTTTCCTGTGCACTGATCATCGGTCAGCGTAAAGCGTCTACAGACCTGAAAACCAGTCTGAACGACACCCTGAGAGAATTCAATATAGCTGTATAAGCTGTCTGAAAATATGCAGAAAGCCGTCCGCCGTAGGTGGACGGCTTTTTTTTATACCCCTTGTAAGTATTTTTCTGTGTTTATCTGTCCTGTTAGGGAGCAGATCGAAAACCCGGATTCCACGAATATTTCCACGTCTTTGAGTACCCTTTATTCATAAAAATGAAAAACATGAAAATTCCACCGATTGCGGCACTACTCCTGGCCCTTACTATGGCCGGCTGCGTAAAAAAGGAGATCAGCGATCCTGAAAAATTATCTACGGCCACGACCACCCAGGGTGTCGTCAGCGCTGCTGCCGTACAGCCCGTACGATCCGAAGCCCTGCTGGCAATGCAATGCTACAACAACGCATTTTATAACCAGTATGGCACCTATGGTCCGTCGTTCAAAGCGTACTACTATTCTGATGTCACCCGTACCGGCAGAATGGACTTCTGGCGGCAGGCAGAAGCGATTGAGACCCTGATAGATGCCTACACCATCAACAATGATGCAGACCTCAGAAATAAGATCGTTTACCTGTATAATGGCATGCGGGATGCCTACGGTTTGCTATGGACATCCAACACCTTCAATGATGACGTCATCTGGGGCGCCCTGATGTGCGTACGTGCTTTTCTCATTACCAATGATGGTGGCATGAAGGATATGGCGAAAAACAACTTTGACATGGTATGGAACCGCGCCTGGGATAACAACCTGGGAGGCGGACTATGGTGGACAACAGCCAACAACACTAAAAACGCCTGTGTAAATGCGCCTGCGGCCATCTGTGCGATGTACCTCTACCAGGTCACCGGAGATGTGAATTACCGGAATAAAGCAAAGATGATCACCGACTGGATGGTGAGTCGCCTATATACTTCCGCTACCGGCGAAGTAAAAGGCGCGATCAATGCAGCAGGCACGATCACCGAAGGCTCCCGTAGCTATACGCAGGGTACTTTCATTGGCGCCTGCAGTATGCTGCACAATGCCTATCCTTCTGCTAATTTCAAGGCGATGGGGCAAAAAGCCATGGACTACACGAAGAATAATATGTGTAATGCACAAGGGCTGTTGCCTGACGAATATGACTGTGATGACTGTCAGGGGTTCAAAGCGATCTTCGCCCGCTGGGCATGCAGATTTGTGAAAGATCATAATTTGCAGAGCACCTACGCTGCGTGGCTGAATTATAATGCAGCAGAAGCCTGGACGTACAGAAACACCAATGGACTAATGTGGGGACAATGGTGGAGACGGACACCCGACAGTTACCTTAATTCATTTGAAACAACGAGTGGGGTGGCGATGATGAATGGCGTTTGGTTGTTTTAAAGTAAGTTGAATTGAGATTACGGCTATATTTATTTCATTTTATAATAAATAAATATAGCCGTAATGCTTATCTATCAAACAATTATGACTACGTAGAGGAAAAATTTTAAATAAAATTTGGCAGATTAAGAAAAACGCGTACATTTGCACTCCCTGACACGGAAATCAAAGATGCCCAGATGGCGAAATTGGTAGACGCACTGTGTTCAGGTCGCAGCGCTCGCAAGGGTGTGCTGGTTCGAATCCAGTTCTGGGCACAAAAAGTACAAAACCCGCTCTTTGAGTGGGTTTTCTGTTTTAAGCCATAATAGCCATTTCATAAGTTATTTATTATCAAACAATAACAGGTTCGAATCCGGATTCAAGGATTAGCTCGAGGATGACGTTTGGTGCTGTGGCTCAGAGTCTGTTATCTGAAAAAACCAGCTTTTCTGCGAAGATCGAACCAATGATTTGTTTTTTGCCGATCGGGGCCCGTAGGGATACAAATTACCTTCGCCTAACGTCAGTCAATACTTCCTACATTTACCAGAACGAGATAAAAATGAATAAAAAAATGGCTGACAGAGGACAGCCATTCCAATTTATGTGATAATCGATATAATTATAAAAGATTACCTCAAGAGGCTGATTTATCACTACCATCTATGCGAAAGATTATTCTAAAAATATTCCATTCATAAGGCACACCACCCAAAAATTTACTAGACTTATCGACATTATTAAGAACTATTAACTGAGCGCGATTCATTTCAAGAATTTTATTTACTAAATGTAGACCAATGCCATTGCCTGACTTCCCTTCTTTTTTCGCCTGACTTCCTGAGTAATTTTCCTCAAGTATTTTCAATTTCTCATCCTCCTCAATTTTTAAGCTTAACATTCTGAAATCTATCGAAAATTCTTTCTCTTTATTTGAGAAGCTAATGTCAATCGTACTACCTGGCTTAGCATACTTTGTTGCGTTCTCGATTAAATGATAAAATGCAACATGCATTGACTCATAGTCTATATATAATTTATCATAATTCTCCTGAACATTTACGTATATATATTGGTCTGTAAAATCAGGAAAGAAGATATATAGCAAATTAAAAATAACCTTTCTAACCGGATGATACCGTGGCTGAAGAATAGGGTCCGTCTCGTATAGTTTCTTAAATACAGAAAACTCCGTCTTCATCGATGCATTGTTCTTCGCAATTCTTAGAAATGTCTTTGCTGCTTCATCAGGCTGAGCGAGTATTAATCTTTCAATGTTCTTGATTTGATTGAGATAATTTTGCGTCAATGTTTCCTGTGGTATTAAACTGTACAGATCTTGTATTGAGTGCGCATTAATTGATGTAAGGTTGTGTATAAGTCGCTTTATTGGTTGATTGTATTCTTCTTGTATTTGCTTTTTCATCAGGTTAATCTCATCTCTCAACTCGTCATATATAGCAAGTTTTTCTTTAAAAATCCTCGAACTCTTTATGAGGTCATATTCATTTGTACAAGCGAAAGTAAGCGCCTTGCAATTTTGAATTTTTGCGATCCTTCGTTTCTCTTTAAAACTATCACATGATTCAATTGTTTGCGAACCATCTTCTGCCGAACTGATACAGTTTTTGCAACTGACAGGTAATGTTGAAAACAAAACAGAACCATTTTCTTCCGTAATATACTTATCAATCATTAGGATAAATTTCTTTACTATACTGTTCTACCAAAGACTGAAATTCTAATGGTTCTGCATTTTTAGGTAGAAACGAATCAGCTTTCCTTAGCGCTTCATGGAACCTATCTCCAGTATTTTCTGCTGAGTATATTACGATCTTCTTAGAGGGATATTTCTGCTTTAAATTTAATGCAAGTCCAAGTCCTTCATCTTTACAATCTAAAGCTTTACCTACACCTTGAATATCAACGAAAACAATATCGGCATCCCTAATGACAAGATCATCGATATTTTTGATATCCTTAATCGCCTTAATATTTATCCAACCAGATTTTTTCAAAATTTGAACTACTCGAAACTTAGTATCGTCATCAATAAAAATAATCTTCGTCAGTGCCTTTCGCCGTTCTAAACTTTGTCCACTCCCGTCGTTGTCCATTCGACTCAATGGCTTAATTAATGGATCTTGGCTAGTAAAATTAAAAACCGGCGATATAACAGTTTCAGTGTTTCCAGAATTCGATGGTGATATAACGAGTGATGGCTCTTCTTGACCTTTTTCTTTCTCGCCGTTTTTTTTCTTACTTGAAACTCTTTGTGCTATTACTCCAATAACGATCGCTGCGGAACCTGTAAACATTAATTTGTAGATATTCTCTTGCAAGAATTCGAGCATTCTATTGACAATTTTGGTGATAAAATCTTATAACTGTGGTGTACCTCTACGTGGAGTGAGGCGGCATGGAATAAAGCGAATGTACGAAAAAGCAGTTTGTGATAAAAAAAAGCTCGTAAACGTTAAATTTTTCTTGGTAAATACAACATTTTTCGGAATTTGAGATTTTTGGCCGTAATAACATAACACTTAATCTTAATTTGATTTTCATCAAAAGATATTGTATTTGCCGAATATCAATCAGTATTGAGCGTTCGAATCGCTAAAATTGATCTCTTATTGAAGCCTCACCTACAAGCAAAACGCCGGAGATAATGTCTCCGGCGTTTTTGTTTATCATTAAGAGAACACTGTAACACAGCTAAAGGACGATTACCAACTCCGCTATCTTGGCTGCAACTTCTACCATCGTATCCTCTGAAGTACTAAGACCACTTCGCGAACCAAGCAAGGGACTTACTTCACGTAGGGCTTCATAATTTGTGTTATGTACAATTGGAACAAGTAGATCTCGCGCCAACAGAGCCGAAAGTTCTTTGTCAGCGATTCCCTCTCCCTTGAGGCGCTGCAATAGCGAAGGAGTTACCAACACGATTCCTATTCGTGACTTCACCAATCCCTTATCAATTTCGCGAAGCAAAGGTGAACCCAACAAGACGTCTTTTTCACTAAACCAAACAGAGACTCCTTTAGACTCAAGCAGATCGTGAAGCTCTTTGGCAGGACCTTTTCGGTCGTCCCATGCGTGGCAAAGAAAAACATCACGAAGCTCTGGTATGGTTGATCGTCTTTCAACATTTTCACGAATAGGTGTGAGTGTCCGCACCTCAGTAGGTGTGTACATAATGGTAGAACCGGCTCGCGACCAACGTGGCTTAGTGCTTTTTGCAGTTGTAGTTCCGCTGCTTCGGCTACTGAATTTCTCCGACGAAGAGTAAGATGATGAATAAGATGAGGGCGAACTATAGCTGCGATAACGATTACCACATGCGGGGCAGTCTGCTGCTGCACTCGCTGTACGATGTCCACGTACTGGCGCAGTACATCTAGCCATAATGTTAAATTTTAATTTGATCCAATTATTAATTGCTCAAGCTGTGAAGGAAGTGTATAACCAGGTTTCTCCAATATTTATCCAACCATCACGCTGTGATATAAGCGTCATATTTATGGCTGTTCCTCTGTAATGTCCCAGTATTAATCCTTTGGCTTATGTTTGTGAGGTTTTAAATCATGATGTTTAGGTTTGTTCGGAGGATCGACCCATATTCTCTTATCATCTTTACCATCTTGCTTTTTAGGTTTGGGGCCTGGCTTAATTGCTTGGATTTTTTCCATAACAATAATTTCTTTGAGGTCAAAAATTTTAAACGAATTTAGGTATTAAGGTCATACAAAGACAAAATAAGAACAGGGGAAAAATCCTGTTTTTAAATATTGTTCAAATTCCATATGATCTTCAAGTTGCTTATAATCAAAATTAACTGGTTCGTAAACTTTCCGCTACTGGGCACGTAATGGCTCTGTAATCAATTGATTTACAGAGCCATTTTTAATTTATGCTTGTCAATTTTTCACAGGTTTTAACCCTTTCTACCATTATTATTGACAGTCAATTGACAAGTGTAGATTCTGGACCATGTTGACCCACCGTTCTGATTTATGTTGACCCACCATTCTGGGATGCTGACCCACCCATAATTATTAATAAAACAGCTAGTTGCCAAATAATTCTGGGATGTTGACCCACCTGGGTTGCTGTGTTGGATTCACAGCTCGGATTGCCATTCTGGCATGTTGACCCACCTGCGGACAGTCATTAGTAAGGGCTTTTGTTTATTATTTGCTCCTAAAAATGTGGGAGCATGGCACAAACGCCCATTGCAATGGAACAATTAAGACAGCTTTTACAACTTCATAATGATGGAGTTGGAATACGGGAAATGGCACGCCGCATAGGTATTAGCCGCAATAGCGTGCGTAAATATCTGTGTCTACTCTCTGATGATTCTACTCAGGAACAGCCTCCGGATAATAAGACCCTTGCTGAAAAGGCGTATACCAATGACAATACCGTTCATGATATGCATCGACTTGAACAATTGGTTGTCCATTTGAAATACGCCCAGGGAGAATTAGGTAAAGTTGGAGTCACCCGTCAACTGCTTTGGCGGGAATATTTACAGCAGCATCCTGATGGATACGCTTACAGCCATTATTGTCATCACCTTAACCAGTATCTGAAGAAACTGGATGTGACGATGCATATGGAGTACTCCATAGCTGATATGATCATGATCGACTTCGCAGGTAAAAAGCTCCATTATATTGATCTTGCTACCGGAGAACTGGTCGAATGCGAAGTGTTTATCGCAATTCTGCCTTTTAGCGGACTTATCTTCTGTGAGGCAGTACGCAGCCAGCAAACAGCCGACTTCGTTCATTGCATCAACGCTATGCTGTTATTCTATGGAGGAGCTCCTAATACGATTCTCTGTGATAACCTAAGAACCGCAGTAAAGCAGCCAAATCGCTATGAACCATTGTTTACTGATATCTGTACGCAACTCAGTGAGCATTATACCACTACCTTTAGCGCAACCAGACCATACAGCCCACGTGATAAAGCGATGGTCGAAAAAGCGGTAAATATCATTTATAACAACGTATACGGCCCACTCAGGAAACGGGAGTTTACCAGTCTTAAGGCACTTAATGCGGCTGTGCATGAACAATTACTGCTACTCAATAATAAACCTTATAAAGGCACGCCTTACAGTCGCTGGCATTATTTTGAACAGCAGGAACAATCCTCTCTGAAGCCACTACCGCCCCAACCGTTTAGTGCCAAAAAAGTAGTGCAACTCACTGTTCAGCGTAACTATCACGTACAGCTCTCAGAAGACCACAGGTACTATAGTGTTCCCTATGCCCATGTCGGTAAAAAGGTTAAAGTGCTTTATGATCAACGGACGGTGGAAGTCTATCTGGATCACCAACGCATTGCACTACATCGAAGAGACGGTCACAATAAAGCATATACAACACTGGCCGAACATATGCCGCCTCATCACCAGCGTATGCAACAGATCAAAGGATGGAACCGCGAGGATCTGTTGCAACAGGCAGCTCGTATTGGGACATCGACCCATCAGGCAGCAGGCATAATGCTTGAAAACAGTGTAAGTATCCGGAAGACAGCACCTATTTAATGACTTTGGAGAGCGTTACTTTTGCTTCGTGATCCAGATATGAGGTAGGAGCTCTTTGACTCTGTTGATAGGATGGTCGTTAATGACCGTTAAAACGTCCTTTAGCCAAAGGCTGGGATTAATGTTATGTAGTTTACAGGTTCCGATCAGGCTGTAGAGCATTGCAATTCGCTTTGCTGATTCATGGCTCCCGGCAAAGAGGTAATTCTTTCGGCCTATAACAGTCGCTCTTATAGATCTCTCAGCCGCGTTATTATCTGGATGTAGCTTTCCATCATACACGAAGGCACAGAGTTTATCCCAGCGTTTTATACTATAGGCGAGGGCTTTTCCTATCGGGCTTTGTGGAAGTACCTGCTTGTATTGGTCTTCCATCCAGCTTCCTAATTCCTTCAGTATAGGTAAGGAGTGCTTCTGTCTTGAAGCTGCTCGTTTTTCATTGTCGTGATTTAACGCCCTGCTATCGCGTTCAATCTGATAGACGAGCTGTAACTGTTCCAATACATGTTTTGCTCTTTCCTGGTCGCTGTAAATAGCGTCAGAGAAGTACCTTCTTGCATGAGCAAGACAGTGGATCAATGTTATATTATTGGTATCAACAATGCTGTTATATGCAGAGTAAGCGTCTGTTTGCAGCGTACCATAAAAATCTTTCAGCATTTCTGCGGGTCCTTCCCGGCCACGTCCGGGTTGATAATCAAAGACAAGCAGCTTGTTAATACTATCCTGATAGAGCCAGTAATACCCCCGATGAGTACTCCCTTTCTTATCCTTGTCAAGCACTGGTACCGAGTCGAGTAGGCAAGGGCATTTCAGCCCAAGCCTCTCACAGCACCGTGCGTGATAGTCTCCCATCACACGGCGCTTCCAGATTAGCAATACAATTAATATGGGCGAATAAATGACCAGTGTTCAAATAATCGGGGATTGGTTTCGTAGACTCTTACAAGCCATCTATGCGCCCGTCCCTTTCCAAGCTTTCTATTTTCCATTATCCATCTTACCAATTTTAGATTTAGCCAGTACCACAATCCATGTGTTGTCCACTTTGAGTATACACAATAATACTGATACCATCCCCTGATTTTAGGGTTTAGTATCCTTGCGATGTTCAAAATCGTGCCTTGGAAACGTCTTCTTACTACCTCTCTCACTTTTTGCCTAACTGCTTTTTTAGACGAGTCACTCATACACGGAAAATACATAAGTTTCCAGCCATTCTTAGTTGGTCTGCCTAATGGTCGAAAAGTATAACCCAGAAAGTCAAATCTTACACTTCGATGTGCTTCAGTATGTATATGATTTTTGCAGTAAACTATACGCGTCTTTTCCTCATTCAGCATCAACCGACAATCTATCATCCTCCTGGTAATTGCACCTTTGATGAAATTTGCCTGTTTTTCTGTCGTACAGTGTATAATTGCATCGTCACAATACCGTTCAAAAGGCATGTTTGAGTGATTCTTTTCCATCCATTTATCAAATACAAAGTGAAGGAAGATGTTAGCTAGTAGCGGGCTTATTACTCCTCCCTGAGGAGTGCCCTTTTCCCCACGTCTAACTTCTCCGTTACACATAATTCCAGCCTTAAGCCATCGCTTAATATACATTAGAATCCATTTCTCTTTTGTATACCACTCGATTGCCTTCAACAACAGTTCGTGATCTATACTATCAAAAAACGCTCGAATATCAATATCAACCACCCAACTATAATAACCACACCGTGCAGTGGCTTTCTCCAAGGCCTGATGTGCATTCTTACCGGGACGATATCCATAACTATCCTCATGGAAGCTGCCTTCCACGATAGGTTCAAGATAATTTTTCACAACCTGTTGAGCTATGCGATCTGATATTGTAGGTATGCCAAGAATACGCACACCGCCAGATTTCTTTGGAATTTCAACGCTTTTCACAACTGGCGGGTAATAACATCCAGATGTCATTCTGTTCCAAA
The DNA here is from genome assembly GCF_010093065.1 of Chitinophaga agri. NCBI lineage: Bacteria > Pseudomonadati > Bacteroidota > Chitinophagia > Chitinophagales > Chitinophagaceae > Chitinophaga > Chitinophaga agri. The sequence continues at coordinate 2,604,772 of NZ_CP048113.1, forward strand.
TCCGGTATAGATTCTTTGACGCATCAATCGAAAAATCTTCTATACTTTCTCCGTCGATTCCACCACTTGCATTATTTTCCTTTACTTTCTTGTAAGCATCCAGTACCATTTTCTTGGTCACCGGATGTTGCTTTGTTTCATAATAATCAATCATCCATTTTACTGTTGTTGGTTTTATAAAACTAATCTGGCTAAGCCCTTCCCTCCACAGCCATTACAGCAGCTTCAATAGTACTACGACTTAGTCCGCCTCTGTACAGGATATTGGTATTTAACCTTGCGGTGTCTCCGCTTGAATTGTTCCCTTTGCACTCCTGTACAAATTCCCTTGTTCCATTAAATCGCCTGATTTAGTGTCCTGCTACCTATGTACCGCCTGTCATCTAGCCAACACCAGGTTACTGTCGCTAAACTTAATTTGTAGGTAAGAAACTGTTACCTGCTTTCGACAGAATAAGTGCGATATCGATACTTTACTATGGCAGTTCACTTTCGTTCAGCTCACTAAATCTTACCTGACAGATTAATTCTGCCTTTTCCCCTATCGCTCAACACCTTTTCCTTTCGTCCAAAGCATCATAGGGTGGTTTGTAAGGTATGCCTGTCATCCCTTACGGTGGGCCTGCCACCATCAATCTAACAGCATGTAACTTTTCATGTTACTTCAAGGCACACTGTCTCATCAGCCTGCAAATAGTCAGCGTTGAGTACTTCTGTTACCAGCGCTCTGTAAATAGGAGTAATTAACGCAGCTGTCTTAGCAAAACCATCACTCAGCGTTGAGTATGGTAGCTTTATACCATCTCTTTCCAGACGTTGTTGCTGGCGATGCACGGGGAGATGATCGCAGATCTTCTCAACAACCAGTTGAGCCAGTAAGCCTGGCCCCATCATCGATTTTGCAACTGGTAATGTTGGCAAAGGTCCAACAATAATTTTTGACGACGTCTCATCCGCAGATGGGAGAAGGTACTTGTTACGGATGTAACGGACTACATAAATTTCAGCGGGTTTGTATTCCAGCACTTCAGTTTCAGTGGTGCCAATATGTTTACTACCAGCTGGTATATGGTCCGGATCTATAATTACATCTTCTCTTCGTAAGTGAGATGGTATGGTATGACGGCTATCTCTCCCTTGAGTCGCATCTTGTTTTACAACTTTCACATAAGTCACCTTCTTTGCTTCTAACACGTTGCAAACAGCAGCAGATTGTTCTGTTGGAATATCGAGTGCCAGTTGATTCTTATCTGCGGGAATAAATCGCTCCTGGCGAACTCCGAAAATCATCTTCTTGAGCTGATTCAATTCATGCTGCAGCTGCTCAACCTTGTTGATGGCAGACTCATAGAGCTGTTTGTAATCATTATCTTCTGCTGACGTACTCATTGCAATTGCAATGTTATCACATGTAAATCAATTATTTGTTAGCGCGATGTTAATGATCGGCAGATTGTCGAAAATACCGCCTGCGGTACTGGACTTTATCCATCTGAATGCCTTGCAGAATAAGCATCAATTGTGTAGAAGTAAGCGAGGATTGTACGCCACCTGGTTTGGGAATCTCAAATGTTCCCTTCTCAAGCCGCTTGTAATAAATCGCAAATCCATCTTGCTGCCATTGAAGTAGCTTGATATGTGTAGCTCTGCGGTTAAAGAAAATATAGACATCTCCGGTTAAAGGATCCAGATGCATCTGTTGATTGACAATAGCCGCCAGTTTGTAAAAGCTATTACTTATCATGATTGGCCGAGTATACAGAAAATACCTGCATGAGGACGAGAGTGCCAGCATTTATTTACTGTTTAGTAGCTCTTTTAGCATGTCTGTATTGACCGCCGAATGAAAAATTATCCTGTTACCTGATAAAGATACCACCTCCGCGAATGGAAGTGCAATATCTGGTATACTCGCCTTAGAAGGTGTCAGCTGAATGAAATGTTTTCGTCTGGGAACTTTTGCAGGAGTGGCAAACTGCTTCCTCCAGTTCTTGAGCATGGAGACCGTGATTCCATGATTATCACAAAACACTTGCATCTTTACGTTTGACTGGCTCCATTGCATCGCGATATTCTTCTTCTCCGATATTGTAAATGAACGTATCGTGGAATTATTGGATGGTTGCATACAGCGCATATTTAAACAACGCAAACATAAACCCTCAGACTTACATGCCGAAGATGCTGTCTACCGGAACCTTACAAAACAGTATCTATATCGAGCAGAACTACAAAGCCTGCTTTGGAATGTTGATGCTGCAGAAGAAATATGGTTCAGACAGGTTAGAGGCTGCCTGCAATAGAGCATTGACTGGCACTCGCGTAAACTATACGCTCATTAAAAACATCCTTGAGAGAGGAATGGATAAATCGGTTCCTGCTTCAGAAGTATCATCTATACCTCTGCATGATAATATAAGAGGTAAAGACCACTATCAATAATCAGTAAATAATAAACAAAAATGAACACGGCACAAACACTCCAACAAATGCAATCACTTCGCCTACAGGGCATGTTCCAGGCGTATCAGACTCAATTAGACCTACCCATGAATCAACAACTTGAAGGTCATGACATGATTGCCCATCTGGTACAATCAGAAGAGCAAAATCGTCTTAATGAGAAGACCGCATATTACCTGAAACTGGCCAAGCTGCGTCTGCCAGCAACCATTGAACAAATAGATTGTAGTCCCAGACGCAATTTAAGCAAACAGCAGCTCGCACTACTAAGTGAGGGCCGCTATTTACAGCAGGGAGAGAATGTACTGATTACAGGCGCAACTGGTTGCGGAAAAAGCCACCTGGCATGTGCCTTAGGGCATCAGGCATGCCTTCAGGGTTATAAAACAACTTACTTGAACATGAACCGTCTTATTGAGAAGGTCACCTTATCTAAACTTGACGGATCCTACATTAAACTGCTCAATCACCTGGAACGACAAACCTTGATCGTGCTGGACGACTTTGGCTTAACGCCAATGACACAGGAAATCCGGCTTACATTGCTCCAACTACTTGAAGATCGCTATGGTAAGAAAAGCATCATCGTCACATCACAACTACCGGTCTCTAAATGGCATGAGTACATTAACGATCCAACGTTAGCTGATGCAATCCTTGACAGAATGACAGCAAATGCACATCGTATTGAACTAAAGGGAGACTCTATGAGGAGAAAAAAGGCATCTGAGAATCAGTAACACATCGTATTTTTACACAGCCTCAAGCTCTTACTTTTATTGCCTGCTTCGCAGGTGGGTCAACATCCCAGAATAGTGGGTCAACATGACCAGAATTTACAACAAGCAGCATGACAAGCAGAAATTGTCGAAACTCACAACAGATTCCCGTCTTAAATGCTCAATCGGGAAATTACAGACATTACTCTCAGCAGCCGAAAATCGGGCGCGTTTTAAATGGCAGATCTAAAAATGTAAACTTGTCAGTCCTGACAGGAGTACAGGAAAAATATCTGAAAATTTCTTCTCCCCCCTTTTCCCCTCTTATTACCTCTTTCTTTCTGCTCTCCCTGGAAACAGTTCATTTAAGACCACAACACTGTGCCACGGCACGCACATTGATCATCGTAAACCTATAACCCAAAAGCCACAACGATATGAAAATAGGATCTTACCTAAATAGAACAAAGGACAAAAGAATCTACTTTTATGATTATGGGCGGAAACCTGGACAACGACCAGGACTAGGAGTATTTACTTATGCCAAACCTAAGACCCAAACTGAAAAGAATCATAACAAGCAGGTATTAGATTTAATAGAGGTTAAGAAGAGCCAGACAATAATAGAGCAGCAGTCAATTGGCACTGCCTATATTCCCCAACATAAATTCAAGGCAAACTTTCTCGATTATTACGAAGAATACATTGAACAACATAAGGTCGATGGTAATCGAGCACTGCAAAATAGCTTTAAACCTCTAAAAAATGTATAGCCTAATAATTAGAGAAAAAATACTTTTATCAAGACTTACAAAGTAGCTAAACTCGTTATTATTATTTTAAGATAATACTACGTATTAAGATGATAGGATGTATATTTTTAATGCCGCACGACATGTACTAGTTAATACTTGATCTAGCACTTTTTTTGCTATAATTGGTGTCCGTTGTTTTGCTCTTAATCCTAATGCTATCAACTGCCTCTTTTAACGACAAATACTCGGTCTGCAATTGTATAGTTGTTCTTTCCGTTTTATACTGTCTTGTTCTAAGGCTATCAATCTGACTTGTTAACTGCTGAATGGCCTGATCAGGATGTGTTGATTTCTCCTTACCTATAAAAATGCTTGTTATAAAAAAAATTAGCCCTGCTAAACAGAAGAGAGCCTGCCAGTTAAATGCATCTTTGGTGGTGTGAATATACCAGTTTCCACTATAGCCGTCGACCCTTGCCTTATTAATTCCCTTCCCACCAGCAACTATACTTGCCACAAAGGAAATAAAGGACAAGCCAGCTAAAAAATAATACCAAAAATGAACCTCTCTTTTGTCAATTATAAAAACTGCAAAAGCCCCCAGCACTGTAATCATTGCCAACGCAGCACTTATTAGCTGCGAGCTAATTGTAATGCCGATATTTACGGCTTCTCTCTTATCTTCATTCATTATCCCCAGATTTCAATTCTTGTTGTACGAAGTTGTGTCCAGATACGATTTATAGCCTCCATAATTGCGTGACCGCTAATATCCTCCCCGAACTTCGTCACCGTGTTAAGCAATATTGTATTAATGTCCGATTTGATATCATCTATAAATCCCCTGAACTCTTTATTTGGGTAAAGGTTATTTCTGGATGTTCCTAAAACTTCGAGTACTGGCCTGATGATAAGTTGATGAAAATTCACAAGCAAGAAATACCGGGCATCTGCTCTTAGATGCCTGGCATTAACTGACTTGTCTATCGCATCAATCAACTCCTGTATTAAGCTTGCCTCTGTTATGCGCTCACCGCCAAGGGAAAACATTTCACTCCCCAAATACTTTCGATGATCGGTTAGGCTGTCAATGCTTACAGACGAGCTATATGTCTCATATAATCCTTGATAAGCATTATTGAATTCTTTATTCATAGTACAGTAACTAGTGTTATAGCTATGTAAATTAATGATTTTTCCAACGCTTTATCACCACCGACTCAAATGATTTTATTTAACGAACACATGCAATCGTTTAAATTAAAAATGTATATTGTGATATTGGCCTCCAAAGAACTATCAATTCCCATATATCAAACCAATGACTACTTACATAATTTTAAGCTCTCTTTTAACCATTTTACTATTAATTATCTGCGGCTATTTACTCTATCGGCAAAAAGAGGTAGAGAGTAGTATAAACACAAGCGTAACAACCAGAAATACTTCAAATCTTCATACAAACCCTATTAACTGGAAGGTGCGTCTCCTTATTATTATTGCAATAATTCTTGTAATAGGCTCGTTTTTCGCCCCCATTATATTTACCCGATCTGCTGCCAGCACAGATCTTATCTTTTTGCAAACTGGTCAAATTGGTGATACTATTGGAGGTTTAATGAACCCATTTATCACCATAGCCGGTGTAATTGTAACGGGGCTCGCGTTCTACATTCAGTACAAAGCCAATCTTCAGCAAAGAGAACTCTTTATGCTGGAGCTGGCAGAAAACAAAGATCAGTTGCAGAAGCAGATTGAGAATCAAAACAACCAAAATAAGATTCAACAGTTTGAATCACAATTTTACGAGATGCTAAAACTGCATAGAGAAAACGTAACTGAAATGAAGATTGAAGGCCGATAATCCTGTAGTACCAACAATAGGTAGGAAGGTAATGATATTCGAGGGAGACAGTATTGATTATTATGGAATCTTAGTTTATCAGTCTGATACTATAGATCAAAAGATCACCACTGTTCGGAATCATTTGAAAAATAATGGCTTTAAAAACACAGAAATCTTTCTTTCGACGGAAAGTAAATATTATCTGATTGTTTATGGTTTTGCTTGCCTTGGTAATAAGACTAAGAGGGTAACGCAGCGAATAAAGAAATTGATGAATAAGGAAGAACTGCCGATTAAACCCATCGATTTGACAACCATATCCCAAGAAGGATTTGTTGTTCATCCACCTACCTCCAATTCAATATTCCAATATTTTAAACCGCGAATACTAGTTGCCGAAAAATCCTAGTATCACAATAATCGAGGTCAAAGGCGTAATTTTTCGCACACCGGAAAAATGTAAACTGTTAATAACCAGAACCAGTTGGTTCAATAACACTCCGCCACTGGGCACGAAAAATAGGGAATCCGCTCTAGTAGCGGATTCCCTATTTTATGTAATTTCCCTCTATTTTTTATTAATTGATTGTCAATCCATAACAGGTTCGATTATCGTTCATCTCTTGTAGCAGAGATTCAGCCCCATTTCCTGTCTTATTTTCTATTTCTCAATACTAAACATAATAGACTTGAAAAACCGGTTTTTTCCCCATAGAAGTTTGTTTTTCCATTAAAGCGAAATACTTAAATTCGTAATCGCTAAGTTTCCATCTTTGCTCTGTTGTCTTATTTTGATTTTAAATAACTAATCACGGCGTTTTTATATCAACTTTCATATTCCCGAATAAAACTTTATAACTAACTATCAACCTGAACCTTTAAAGAGGCTATTTTCTAGATCATTTACAAATGAACACAACAATTATTTATTGAAAGTAGCAGTTCAAAGAAAAATGGGGCTATCATAAAAGAAATTACAACTAGCTCACCTAACTTAAATTCGTCCAATATACATAAAGACTTCGGGGAGCTATAAGATCAACTATTAACTGTTGATCTAACAGTTCCGTCTGAAGTGGATATATAGATTATAAGCATATAAAATTTCGTAGAAATCGAAAAACTAAACCCCTTAAAAATAGATGTATGGTAGATTTTAAAAAGAAACTAGGCAAAAAAGAACCCGAAAAGAAAACTGATCCCATTGAAATTTATAAAAACTTAGATCGCAGCAGCATAACGGGACCGTTAAGACCCGGACAGGAGAAAATTTTATCTACGTGGTATCAATCTCATGTCAATGATAAAGACCTGATTATTAAACTTCATACAGGAGAAGGTAAAACACTCATAGGCCTATTAATACTTCTCTCGAAGTTAAATAACGGGTTAGGTCCTGCACTATACGTTTGCCCGAATGTTTATCTCGTACAGCAGGCATGTGCTGAAGCAGCAAAATTTGGGATTCCATTTTGCGTTATTGGGGATGACGGGGTTCCAGCAGAATTCTTGGATGGTCAACGTATTTTAATAACTCATATCCAAAAATTATTTAACGGTAAGAGTATTTTCGGTATCGGGAACAACTACACTCCCATAAAAAATATAATTCTAGATGATTCACACGCATGCATAGACGCAATAAAAAGTTCTTTCACTATAACCTTAAAACGCGGCTCTAATAAAGCATACGAAAAATTCACAGCTCTGTTCGATGAAGATGTTAATAAGCAAGGTGAAGGCCGCTGGCTTGAAATAAAAGATGGTGACAATGACTCTATTATGCCAATACCATATTGGGCGTGGATAGAAAGAAAAGACGAAGTACTGTCTATATTAAATGAATTCAAGGAATTAGACGAGGTAAAGTTTGTATGGCCCATCATAAGAGATCGCATCGCCGACTGTCAAGCCTTTATAACAGGCAGTCAAATTGAAATTTCTCCATATTTTGTTCCATTACATGAATTTAACTCTTTTAATAAAGCAGAACAACGAATACTAATGTCAGCAACAACTCAGGATGATTCCTTTTTTATAAAAGGACTGGGATTTGATGTTGACGCAATAAGAAATCCGCTAACCAATGGAGGGAGTTTATGGTCAGGTGAAAAAATGATACTTCTTCCTTACCTAATAAACGAAGAATTTACTAGGACGCGAATAATTAATGCTGTTGCTCCCCCAAATGATTCAAGGAAAGTCGGCTTTGTATCCTTGGTACCAAGCTTTCAAAAATCAGATCATTATAGAGATTTGGGAGCAAAAGTAGCATCCACAAAATCAATTTTTGAAGACGTAAAACTGCTTAAAAGTGGAAGTGCTCGAGAAACATTAGTTATTGCTAATAGGTATGATGGAATAGATCTCCCTGATGACGCGTGTCGGCTATTAATTATTGACTCATTGCCTATCTCGACTTCGTTACTGGATAGATATGAGGAAATGTGCCGGGTGAATAGCGAATTGATTAATATAAAGGTTGCACAAAAAATAGAACAGGGGTTGGGAAGAAGTGTTAGAGGTGAAAAGGATTTTAGCGTAATTCTACTAATTGGTCCTGATTTAGTAAAGTTCGTTAGAACTTCTCGTACAAGTAAATTATTCTCAACCCAGACACGTAAACAGATCGAGATAGGACTGGAAATTTCAGATGAGGCAAGTAAAGAATTTGATGAGAACAATATGATGAAAGTTGTAAACGACCTTATCAAACAATGTCTTTCAAGAGACGAGGGTTGGAAGGAGTTCTATATAGAGGAAATGAATAAAATTAAAACCGATCCACCTAAAGAAAACTTGTATCACATATTGAAACTGGAGAGAGATGCCGAATTCGCCTTCTATATGAAAAGACCAGATAAGGCCTGTGAAATTATGCAAAAAATAGTGGATAATTTCTCCGATAACGATCAACGAGAAGAGCGAGGTTGGTACCTTCAGCAACTGGCCCGTTATAAATACTTCGTATCGAAAACCGATTCAGCAAAACTACAAGAATCTGCATTTTCGAACAATACAAGTCTCATGAAACCTCTAAATGGAATAGCCTATAAAAAAATGGAGTATATCAGTGGTGAGAGGCTAAAAAGAATTAAAGACTGGTTTAAACAATATGTTTCATACGAAGAAGTGTCACTAGCGGTCCAGAATATTTTAGATAATTTCTCCTTTGGCCAACCGGCAGAAGTTTTCGAGCGAGCACTAGATGAATTAGGCAAAATGCTAGGATTTGTATGTCAAAGACCGGATCAGACAATAGGAAAAGGACCGGATAATTTATGGGGAGGTGTCATGGACAAATTCATCCTTTTTGAATGCAAGAGTGAAGTAAAAGCTGAAAGAGAATCAATCACAAAACATGAAGCGGGTCAAATGAATAGTCATTGCGGATGGTTCAAAAAAGAGTATGGAGATGAAGTACAAGTAACCAATATTATGGTAATCGATACAAAAGATTTATCATACTATGGAGATTTCACACATCCTGTTGTAATTATGCGTAAGGGCATGCTCAATAAATTTAAGCGTAACATAAAATCTTATATTTTAGAATTTCACAAATACAGTATTCACGAATTGGATGATGATACAATTCAAGGTTTCCTAATGCATCATCAATTGCTACCAGATAATATGGTTTCATATACTGAAAAATTCAAGCACCTTAGCAGCAATCCCCGGTAATAGATTCGCCGTCAAAATCTATCTTATAGTACTAACCCCATAATAACTAATAACAATTGGTTCGAAAGCGCTCCGCTACTGGGCACGTAATGGCTCTGTAATCAATTGATTTACAGGGCCATTTTTAATTTATGCTTGTCAATATTTCACAGGTTTTAACCCTTTCTACCACTATTATTGACAGTCAATTGACAAGCAGAAATTCTCTTACTTCACAACAGATTCGCGTCCTAAGTGGTCAACCGGGAAATTACAGTAAGGTTCCGGTAGACAGCATCTTCGGCATGTAAGTCTGAGGGTTTATGTTTGCGTTGTTTAAATATGCCCTGTATGCAACCAACCAATAATTCCACGATACGTTCATTTACAATATCGGAGAAGAAGAATATCGCGATGCAATGGAGCCAATCAAACGTAAAGATGCAAGTGTTTTGTGATAATCATGGAATCACGGTCTCCATGCTCAAGAACTGGAGGAAGCAGTTTGCCACTCCTGCAAAAGTTCCCAGACGAAAACATTTCATTCAGCTGACACCTTCTAAGGCGAGTATACCAGATATTGCACTTCCATTCGCGGAGATGGTATCTTTATCAGGTAACAGGATAATTTTTCATTCGGCGGTCAACACAGACATGCTAAAAGAGCTACTAAACAGTAAATAAATGCTGGCACTCTCATCCTCATGCAGGTATTTTCTGTATACTCAGCCAATCATGATAAGTAGTAGCTTTTACAAACTGGCGGCTATTGTCAATCAACAGATGCATTTGGATCCTTTAACCGGGGATGTCTATATTTTCTTTAACCGCAGAGCTACACATATCAAGCTACTTCAATGGCAGCAAGATGGATTTGCGATTTATTACAAGCGGCTTGAGAAGGGAACATTTGAGATTCCTAAACCAGGTGGGGTACAACCCTCGCTTACTTCTACACAATTGATGCTTATTCTGCAAGGCATTCAGATGGATAAAATCCAGTACCGCAGGAGGTATTTTCGACAATCTGCCGATCATTAACATCGCGCTAACAAATAATCGATTTCCATTTGATAACATTGCAATTGCAATGAGTACGTCAGCAAAAGATAATGATTACAAACAGCTCTATGAGTCTGCCATCAACAAGGTTGAGCAGCTGCAGCATGAATTGAATCAGCTCAAGAAGATGATTTTCGGAGTTCGCCAGGAGCGATTTATTCCCGCAGATAAGAATCAACTGGCACTCGATATTCCAACAGAACAATCTGCTGCTGTTTGCAACGTGTTAGATGCAAAGAAGGTGACTTATGTGAAAGTTGTAAAACAAGATGCGACTCAGAGGAGAGATAGCAGTCATACCATACCATCTCACTTACGAAGAGAAGATGTAATTATAGATCCAGACCATATACCAGCTGGTAGTAAACATATTGGCACCACTGAAACTGAAGTGCTGGAATACAAACCCGCCGAAATTTATGTAGTCCGTTACATCCGTAACAAGTACCTTCTCCCATCTGCGGATGAGACGTCGTCAAAAATCATTGTTGGAACTTTACCAACATTACCGGTTACAAAATCGATGATGGGGCCAGGCTTACTGGCTCAACTGGTTGTTGAGAAGATCTGCGATCATCTCCCCGTGCATCGCCAGCAACAACGTCTGGAAAGAGATGGTATAAAGCTACCATACTCAACGCTGAGTGATGGTTTTGCTAAGACAGCTGCGTTAATTACTCCTATTTACAGAGCGCTGGTAACAGAAGTACTCAACGCTGACTATTTGCAGGCTGATGAGACATCGGTACCAGTGCTCGACAAGGATAAGAAAGGGAGCACTCATCGGGGGTATTACTGGCTCTATCAGGATAGTATTAACAAGCTGCTTGTCTTTGATTATCAACCCGGGCGTGGCCGGGAAGGACCCGCAGAAATGCTGAAAGATTTTTATGGTACGCTGCAAACAGACGCCTACTCTGCATATAATAGCATCGTTGATACCAATAATATAACATTGATCCACTGTCTTGCTCATGCAAGAAGGTACTTCTCTGACGCTATTTACAGCGACCGGGAAAGAGCAGAATATGTATTGGAACAGTTACAGCTCGTCTATCAGATTGAACGCGATAGCAGGGCGTTAAATCACGACAATGAAAAACGAGCAGCTTCAAGACAGAAGCAATCCTTACCTATACTGAAGAAATTAGGAAGCTGGATGGAAGACCAATACAAGCAGGTACTTCCACAAAGCCCGATAGGAAAAGCCCTTGCCTATAGTATAAAACGCTGGGATAAACTCTGTGCCTTCGTGTATGATGGAAAGCTACATCCAGATAATAACGCGGCTGAGAGATCTATAAGAGCGACTGTTATAGGCCGAAAGAATTACCTCTTTGCCGGGAGCCATGAATCAGCAAAGCGAATTGCAATGCTCTACAGCCTGATCGGAACCTGTAAACTACATAACATTAATCCCAGCCTTTGGCTAAAGGACGTTTTAACGGTCATTAACGACCATCCTATCAACAGAATCAAAGAGCTCCTACCTCATATCTGGATCACGAAGCAAAAGTAACGCTCTCCAAAGTCATTAAATAGGTGCTGTCTACCGGATACTTACAAATTACAGGCATTACGCCTGGCAACGGAGAATCAGCCACCCCTTAAATGGCAGGCTTAAAAGTGTAAACATGTCAAGACTGACACGTAGGGGCAATTGTTGGGATAATGCCGTAAGTGAGAACTTCTTTAAGATCCTCAAGTCAGAAACAGGCTTTAATACGGTTTATGAGTCTTTTGAGACGGCTGAAAGAGAAATGTTTGAATTCATAGAGATCTGGTATAATCGACAAAGAATACACTCCCTATTGGGTTATATGACACCCGAAGAATTTGGAAAATCAATTATCAAACAAACAGCTTAATGATTTGTCCATTATTTTGTTGCAAATCCACCCATTAAAAGAACAATGTCATCAAGGAAAAGGCAACCGGGTTATAACAATTAACCATCATCTAAATTATCTACGAAATAAGGCCGATAAGCGTCTTAAGACCAACCGAGGAATCGCTAAACGTAAACAGCGTTGTTATGATGTTGAACCTGTGTTTGGTAATATCAAGCACAATCATCACTTTAAACGTTTTATGCTACGAGGCATTGAAAAAGTGACTATTGAGGCCGGATTATTGGCTCTGGCGCACAATCTAAGGAAGAAAACTGCCTAAGAAAGGGCCGAAAGAGCCCAAAAACTAGTTCCCACCTCCCTAAGCCCGTCATATATTCTTACTGGATAAAATTAAGGCTCCGCATATATGACTACGTGTATAGCGCTATACAAAAGAAAAAACCGCCTCAATTATTATTGAGACGGCTTCTTTCCTTTTTATAGTCGTCTGAGCCTGCTCTGGGCCTGGTTATTATTTATCCAACCCTTTAATATCCTGAAAAAAAGAAATCCTAAGTATTACAGAGAATACATAAAAATAACCATCGTATGAATTGCGCCTTCACCCCGTTGATCAGGAAGATACTGGTATTCCTGCAAAACCTCCACCATCACGGTGGCCCTATTTCTTGGGCACTAGCAGACTATAGGTGATAATACCGGAAGAGGTAAAATCTTGGGAAAATGCATTATATTATACCGTTAATCATACATATAACCCTTCACCCCCCTCAACCAATTATGATGAAAAGATCATTGTACCCGATTCTGTTACTATTAATGATTTTACTTGCCTGTAACAAAGAGACCGCCGACCAGGTAACTTTAGCACCTGTAACACAAGCTAATGTTCCACTGGAAGCTGTTCTGCCTGATCAGACAGTTTCCGATGCCTTCAACACCGAGTTTGCCGCCGCCGAAGACCTCTCCCTGGGAGATGTTTTCTCTCCGGCTTACCAAAATACGCCATCATACCAGGCATTGTTAAACGCCAGTGTTGAAATTTTACGGAAAGCCAATGGATTGGACTCGTTGAAGTATTATCTCGGTATTACGAACGACAACGATCCCCATCTGATCATTGCCGCTAAGCTTATCAATGACTTGTACCTGGAAGGACCTCCTGAACCGGAAGCGAATTTGCGCGGCGGCGGCAGCAGTATCCTGAAATGCCTGGGAGAAGCATTGGGGCTGCCGGTAGGTGAGATCCTGAGCGTTGCCGGCAGTATGACAATGGCTGAAATAGGTACTGCTATTGGTGCGATGGGCTGGAGATGGTTCGCCTCCACCATGGTAAAAGTGGGGATCAGAGCAGCCTCCGGAGCAGGTGCAGTATTGATGGCGGCCACCTTCACATGGTGTATGATCTGGGAAGAGGACATGGCTATCGATCCTGACCCTGTGAACTGGAACCCTCCCGGTACCACCAACCCACAGCCCGATCCAACCTACACCATCGCTGAGTTCTACAATTACATTAATGCCGTTACAGAATGGTTCTATGCCAGCCATGCCGGTGGAGAGGAACCTATACCTGTTCAGCTATTGGGAGGTGATCTCATTCTTGCAATTGATAATTTTGGACAGACGCCGGGTGCAGGTCCGCAGGAAGTCATGGAATATACCTCGAAACCCGGATTTATCAGTCAGCTGAAACAGTATGTACTTAACGGGTATACTGGTGAGCCATTACCTGATACTGAATAAGCACGGAAGTAGATCAGTTCTTGTCACTTGTCTGGGGCTGACCAAAAAGTCAAAAAGGCTTTTAGGGTCGGCCCTTATTTTTTGACCGATTTTATAGTTGATTTTTTGTAGTGAACAAACGAAGAGGGATTGAAATGAAAGAAAAGTGATTATCCGCGCCAGTTTTGTCTTCTAGGCGGCAGGGTTACGCTTCATGCACAAAGCAACCTTATCACCATAATATGAGAATCCTGTACATCTATTTCTGACATTATTTTGCAGAGAGTAAAAAAGCTTCTATCTCTCTATCTATATTTTTATTCCAACCCTGTATTTTGGCCGTCAATTCATTACAGGCTTTAACAACATCATCTTTAGCGACATCGATATTATTAAGCGTCAATCTATAAGATATCAATTCTGTAGAATCAAAACCCGAAACCTCATGCTTCTCCCCGTTCCAATCATATTGTATTCTACAACCTTTTCATTGTATTGCCAGCAACAAAACAGGCACCATATTTCTGACCATATTAAATCCTACCCTTCGGATTCTTTCTATAATATTTCTTCGATCTATACCAGCTAATATAAATCCTAGAATCCTATGTCATGAAAGTCTCCACCCAGCCTTGAACTAAAGTAGGCCAAAGTTTCCCTGTCCGTACAATAAACATAACAACCCTTCATTCCCCTGGTCATTAAAGTCCGATAAGTATTTTTAATGATCTTATCCAAGAGCTTTGCTCCCTCAACCGGATCCTGCTCAAGCATCTTCTTATATCCACGAACCGAGGAATCATTCTTAGAACGCTTATGTGGATTCGTAATAACCCGCCCATTTCTTACTATAAAATCATCCCCGATAATTACCCCGATATAGTCCACCTCCAGTCCCTGGCAAGTATGAATACAGCCAATTTCATTCACTGAATCCGGACTGATTATCCAGAGACTTCCATCTACCTTCAAATTCCATTTCATCCCAAAATCGAATGCTGGTATAACCACGTCGTTGACGGTCGGGTCATTCTTACTCTTCCAATCCCAGCAATAACCAGCGACGATACGAGCTTTATTATTAATCTGGTTTTTCTCTACAATGGCATGTTTAAGCGCTACCGGCGAGTCAAATACCCTGAAGTCATAATTAATACCTTCTAAGGAATCATTAGCTGTTTGACGAACTTGTAAAACATTGTCCAGCCAGGCAATGTATCCATCCGCACCTCCACAGCGAAATTGTGACTTCAATTCCATTTCCTGAACATTCGCGCCCGCAAGTTTTGCCCACCTATATATTTCCTCTACGGATCCAATGTCCTTCAAATGGATTCGCTGGTCTTCATCCATGAAAAACACGGTGAATTGAGAGGCATGGATAATCTCTTTAACCTGATTGACACCCTCATTCCCATATAATCCAGATTTTTCATTTAACCGGTGTGCTTCATCTACAATAAGTGTGTCATACTGATTAGCCTTCGAGGTAATATATGCTCCGGAACCACCAAATAAATTCGAGATTACACTCTTTCGAAGTGAGCCCGTCAGTTTTTGCTCATATACGGCCCTAGGCGCCGCATTTTTAGATACATATTTCGTTAATAATCCACGGCTTGTTAGCTCCACTAACAAATTAATTGCAACAACTGATTTCCCGGTTCCAGGACCACCTTTGACAATTAATACTTCCTTTTGATTAATATTTGCCTGTGCCGACAGCTGCAATACCGTTTCGTAGATTATCTTCTGATCATCAATCATAATGAATTCCCGGTTGCCGTTAAGCATTGCCACCATACTATCAGCGAGCATTTTTGACGGCCTTACTCTCCCCTGGTCAATTCTATACATGATCTTACGATCATCACCATACTTTATATGTTGCTTAATGAAATTTCTAAGTTTCTGAGCTTCCCCTTTTAAAAACAGTGGCGCCTTGTCAATATGATCCTGATAATGAGGATGTAAGATAACGTCGTCTGCCACGTAATTATGTAGATATGCACAGGATTTTAGCTGTATATCGTCCTTCTCAACCGTCTCATTAAAATTTGCAAGTAAGCTTGCATACGTCCATGCCTGGTAGGATGGATGTGTACATTCTCTGATACGACCACCTACAAAGGAATTTATTACTGCGTCCTTTAATGACAATGTAGCCGTAGACCACTGCTTCAATTCGACAAGCACAACATAGTCCTTATTATTATCCCCTTTGCCTGTGAGTATAAAGTCAATTCTATTTGAGGTTTGTGGAATCTGAAACTCTATCGAAATACCACAAGTTTCCGGGATATCTGCATCATTCAAAACCTTGTCCATATATTGCATGGAGTTTCGCCAGGAAAGTACTTCCTGAGTTCCAGTTGTACGATTTAGGTTTTGTTTGAAAAAATTTAATATTTTGGCTTCTATACAGTCATTTAGCACGTCTTCTGAAAAGGACGCCTTAGTTGCCTGATATACAATCATAATTAGAGGTTAAACTTTGTAAGAAACTCAGAGGTTAGAGTTCATCATATTTTTTTGCTGAGCCCCGGGCTTTATCTATAGGATACTTCTCAGCATTCTTCCTGATTTTATCCAGTACGATCTGGTTGATATTTAAACCGTACCGCTCTGCCAGTAGAATCGCGTAAGCAAATACGTCCGCAAGTTCTTCCTGTATCTTTTCTTTATCAGCATCTTCTGCTTTTTTCCACAGAAACAGTTCGTTAAGCTCAGCAGCTTCAACAGACAAGGCGAGGGCTAAATCCTTAGGGTTATGAAATTGCTCCCAATCGCGCTCATTTCTAAACTGAACTAAAGCTTTTTGTAAGTCCTTCCAATTTTCCATATGCAATTCAAAATATCATGAAAGTAGGTAAAAAATAGAAATCAGGTACACACAACAAAGAAAACTACATAAAATGATCAATTTAATATTAACAGTCTTGTCTCATGAGTTTAGTAGGTCTTTATGGAGATCGTGGCCGGGTTCTCTTCAGCCAGCAGTCTGGTGTCATTGATAGCCTTAACTATTGCAGTGACTCCCACTCGACCACCTTTACCAATAATGTAGACGCCGCCTATGAAGTATCGGCAATGCCATATCGCCAAGACCAGATCCATTATTTGGCCGGATCACCCCTCTTTCTGTCTCTTCTGCCCCGCCAGAAAATCCGGCGCAGGCTTTAACTTTGTCTTAATATTCATCAACAACCCTTCAAGTATGAAACAGACAGTTTTTCTTGCAGTCATCCTGGCAACATTTGCCTTTATAGCACCCAATAGCCCCCTTACCAAAAAGGAACGGAAAGCCGCTATTGATTTATTGAAAAGCACCGAGAATGACCTGTTGGGGGAAGTGAAAGGACTTAGTGAGGCACAATTGAAATATAAACCTTCACCCGACCGGTGGAGTGTTGAGGAATGTGTGATCCATATTGCCACTACTGAAGAGATGTTGTGGCAAGCGACAGATGCCGGTATCAGGCAACCCGCTAATCCTGAGAAGCGTTCCGAAATAAAGATGACAGATGAGCAGCTTGTCAAAGGCGTAGAAGACCGCTTACAGAAACGGAAAACATCCGACAACCTCAAACCTGAAAACTCATCTTTCAAGTCTATGAATGAAGCACTGGAAAGCTTAAAAAACAGTCGCGGAAAGCTTACCGCTTATGTTAAGTCAACCGCTGATGACCTGCGCAACCATGTGCTCACCATGCCTTTTGGAAGCCTGGATTCCTATCAGATGATATTGTTCATCGCTGCCCACAACGCCAGGCATACGCAACAAATAAGAGAAGTGAAGGCCGATGCGGGCTTCCCTAAAAACTAGTTCCTTTTACTTCGTATAAAAAACCGCTTACACTCTGTATAAAGCTTACCTCCATGCTGCATAAGAAAACCTGTAAGTCAACACTTACAGGCTTTCTTTATGCATTTCAAAAACTCTTAGCCCTTAGTTTCTACCGGCTATTACTCCTCCATCTACATCCCTGAAATTATGCTATACAACTTCCCTTATTTCGGCGATATTAACATATCTGATCTAGAGGAATACTATTCACTGGACATTACATTGCTGGAAAAGCCGGTCAGTATTGACATGAATTTTATTGAGCAAGCTATAGATCAGACGTTGGCCAACACGACCCATACATTTCTGGAGAACCTGGCGCTTTATAGAGAGCAAACAAACAAATACATCTACCAGGACTTCTTTGAGAGAGCTGGCGAAACGCATCCTTACATCACAGATATGCTGGAGGAGCTGGAGGACGCAGACTTATTGAACATGGAAGACGACCCGGCGAAAAAGGCACAGTATGAGCGCAATGGCTTTGATGACAGATCCGTGTACCTGCTGCAGAAACTACAACTCAAACGCATCGGATTATATCCGGATAGTGATGACTATTTCGCAATTTTCGATTATACCTTCGATCTTGATGGAAGCCCCTGCAATCAGGTACTGGTCGTGATAACGGATCACAGGGGCGTGCCACAGCAGGTAGACTGGGAGAGCTAGCTGCAGTATGCCAGTATGATCTCACTAACTTCCTGTGGATTTTCCTCGAAAATGTAATGGCCGGTTAACGGGAGATGCACCAACTTATAATTTTCTGCTATCAAGGGTAATGAGTACTGATAATAACCATATGAGACATTGCTGGCGATACCCAATACCGGCATTTTTAGTTGCCGGTAAGCCTTTGCATGCTCAATATCTTCATTAAACGTCTGATACCAGGCATTAGACGCGCGTATTCGCTCAGGTGAGTCATATACAGCAGCATAAACTTCTCTCTCAAAATCAGACATTTTGGAATCGTCTGTCATCACGTAATGAAACAACCAGTCCAGCAGGTAGCGATATCTTCCGGCCAGTAGTTTCTCCGGAAGCTCTTTCACCTGGTTAAAACCCATCCACCACGTATATGGACGTTGGTTGTCGATCTTATCCCCGAAGGTTCCCTGTGCAGGCATCAGCGGCATTTGCATCATGCCCTCGTTTGGATGCAGACCGTCTGCCAGCAGCAAACGTGATACTACTTGTGGGAAATTGAAAGCAAGACTGCATGCCACCATACCTCCTATATCATGTCCGATCACGTTGACTGGTCCCAGCTCAAGCTGAAGAATTAATTCGTAGATATCTGCGGCCATTGTCTTCTTGTCATAGCCTGTTAATGGCGTAGCTGAACTACCCATACCACGGATGTCTACCACGATAACCCGGAAGTATCTGGCTAAATCCGGCGCTACCCTGTGATAAGAATACCATGTTTGCGGCCATCCCGGAAGACAGATCAATACGGGGCCCTGTCCTCCGTCAACGTAGTGCAGTTCTGTTCCGTTGACAGCTGCCATATGATTGGTGAAGCCATCCCACTGTTTGATCAGTTGGTCATCTTCATATATTTCTTTCATATAAATTGTTTTGCAATGGGGAGTTAATTCAAAGCGGTGGCTATTGACTGCCAGGCAATGCCAGGGTAACGGTTATTGTCAATTTCAGTATGTTGAGCAGCAAACATGCTATATAGATATTGCATCTGTTGCCACACCGGGTATAATGCATGTTCCCCTTCAGGCTGCTCCTTGCGAATTTGGCTGATATAAGAGGAAAACGCTTCCAATGTTCCCCGCTCCCTGAGGTCGAAGCTGCTCCCGAACAACTGCTTTGCAACGTCTGCCAGTTCTAACGGACTGATTTGCGTTCCCGCAATCCGTAAATAGCGTGGTGTGGAGTCGTCCAAAGCAGCAGCTGCAGTATATGCGGCGGTATCATCTACTGTAGTAAAATCAATTCGCCAGTCCAATTTACCTGTGAAATATTCGATCCTGTGTTCTTTTGTATTGAGCAGCGGGATATCATATTTTAACACATGAGTGAATGCCCCGTTAAAAATGGACGTAGCGCGTATGTCGCTTTGGTCGATAATTGACTGAAAGGTTTTTCGAAGATCAAAGTTCCTGTTATCGCCTGGCTGAAGTTTCGTATAGTCGGTGCAGAAGTCTGAGGGAATGAAGCGGGGCACTCCTGCTTTTATAGCAGCCTGTAGTAAGTGGGATTGTGCGGTAACAATGACATCGTGCAACCCTGCTAAAGCAGATACAACGCAGGATACTCCTTCACACGCAGCAACGAGTCCGCTGATGTCAGACAGCTCCGTTTGAATAATTTCCACACCCATGTCCCGTAAACGGGAAATCTTAGCGCTTTTACTTTCAGGCCGTACTATCGCCCTGACAACGGCGCCTCTCCTTTTCAATTCAATGCATACCTTACTACCCAGGTCGCCGGTGGCTCCGGCAACTAAAATAACCTTATCCATAATGAGTTCATAATTTGAACTCAAAACTATGAACCATCAACATGCAGAAAACTACCAAATGGTAGATAATCATCTTAACGCAGATTTTTACGTATCCTACTTAGGGCATTCGGTGTTATGCCCAGATAAGAGGCAAGCTGTCTGACAGAAATGAGCTGCATAAAACCAGGCTTTTCGAGAAATTCCAGGTACCGCTCTTCCACAGTCATTGTCTGAAAACGTATAATTTCATTTATCATTCTGACTGCCATAGCTTCCCAGGTCTTGCGCCCGAATTCCTGCCATATAGGCAACTCCTGATATAGTCTATCCATATCCTGTTTAGTGATACAATATAATTCAGCAGATGCCACTGCTTCGATATTGAATCGCGTGGGCAACCCGGGATGTAAACTGGATATCTCCGTGAAAAATTCATTGGGCTGAACGATCCATGCCGTCAGTTCGTGATTGTCCGCAAAGAAAAACCTTAAAGCACCGCTATGCAGGAAATAGTACTCATTTGCAATCTGCCCCCGCTTCAATAAAAGGTCTCCCCTGTTAACGGACTTAACATAAAAGCGGCTCATGATCTGTTCAAGATCGATATCGTCTATTGTAACCTTTGATTTAATATAGGCGCTTAGTTCCTGCATCTTATTGAATACGGATTTACTTACCGGGCAAATTTCCATGTAATTATCCCGTTTGGTAAATATAAAATTTAGTGAAGACTTTTCCGGTAACGCATACCCATATGTAGCGTACTCTGGGATAATCTGACTTTCGTATTACATCCATACACTTTACAATCAAGGTGTTCCCAATGGTTGTACAGTAGGAAAATATAGGATCTTTTGATCGGTGATAACTGACTTAGTAGAACTTATACTATATTCATTGCTTCAAAATGCATCTTATGACATCACCCGTCTCCGACAATCATTCCTCCATACCAGTTTTTCTGGAGGCTGGTAGCGAAATGCAACGACGGATCAATGAATTAGACTGGTCGGCCACTCAGCTGGGGCCGATTGCAAACTGGCCGCCATGTCTTCGGACCACGTTGGGAATCATGCTTAATTCCCGTTTTCCCATGTTTCTTTTCTGGGGTGAAAAACATATCTGTTTTTATAATGATTCTTATAAACCGTCTCTGGGCAGGGAAGGTGAAGGCAAACATCCGGGTGCACTTGGCGGCATGGCAGAAAATGTGTTTGCAGAGATCTGGCCACTGGTAGGGCCACAGATAGTGGATGTAATGAGTACAGGCAGGGCTAACTGGTTTGAAGACGTACCTGTTCCAATGAGCAGGAACGGAAGAATTGAGGATATCTACTGGACCTACAGTATGAGCCCTGTTATAAATCAGGATAATACAATTGAAGGGGTACTTGTTGTCTGCACAGAAACATTGGAAAAAGTACAGCAACGACAGGCGCTTGAATGGAGTGAGTCACGTTTTCGGCAGCTTTTCAATTCCAATATTATCGGATTTATTACATGGCGCCTGGATGGTGAGATAACAGAGGCAAATGATGCATTCCTGGATATGACCGGATATAGCCGGCAAGATCTGGAGAACGGTCATATCAGCTGGTCTAATATGACGCCCCCCGAATGGACGAATATCACACAAAAAGGATTGGATGAACTGGAAAAACATGGATATTTTGCACCATTCGAAAAGCAATTCTTTTGTAAAGATGGCAGCAAAGTGGATGTACTATTGGCAGGCACCTTTTATAAAGATTCCAGATCTGAGGGTATCGCATACATCCTGAATATATCAGAAAGAAAGAAAAATGAACACCTGATCGCGTTTCGTCTTCAGTTAGACGAAGCATTAAGAGGCCTGACAGATATACAGCAGATACAATATGAGGCTGCATGTACACTTGGAAGATATTTTGGAGCACACCGGGTAGGTTACGCAGAGGATTATGGTGATGGCCAACGGGTGCGGGTAACACGTAACTACACCAATGGTATTCAGGGTATTGAAGGTATTTACTTTTATGATGATTACGGTCCTGCCCTACTCGATACATTGAAAAAAGGACTGACAGTCGTAAGAAGTGATATCGCCAATGATCCCTCTTTAAGTGAAAGGGAAAAAGAGGCGCACGCCGTACTGGAATTAGGCGCAACTGTGAATGTACCACTGACAAAAGATGGTAAACTTTTCGGTATCCTGTTTCTGCATTATAAAAATGCATATCACTTCAATAAAAGTGAAATTG
The DNA here is from genome assembly GCF_010093065.1 of Chitinophaga agri. Taxonomy (NCBI): domain Bacteria; kingdom Pseudomonadati; phylum Bacteroidota; class Chitinophagia; order Chitinophagales; family Chitinophagaceae; genus Chitinophaga; species Chitinophaga agri. Next base: position 2,627,412 of record NZ_CP048113.1, read on the forward strand.
CACTGATAGAAGAAACTGCCCAAAGAACGTGGGCAGCTCTCGAAACAGCCCGGGCACAGGCTGCACTGGAGGCTTCTGAACAAAAATACTATACCCTTTTTGACTCAATTGACGAAGGCTATATCATCATTGAATTAATTTACGATGATGCAGGAAAACCGGTCGATTTCAAATACCTTGAGGTTAACAGATCTTTTGAACGACATACCGGCCTTAAGGATGCTGTCGGCAAATACGGCCATGAACTAACCCCCAATACTGAAAATGTATGGTTTGAGACATATCACCGTGTCTTAAAAACAGGGGAGCCCGTTCGCTTTGAAGAGTACAACGCCTTCACCAATAAATGGTATTCTACATTTGCTTTTGCCATTGGCACTTCAGGGGAAAACACTATTGCCATCCTCTTTAGTGACATTACGACTACCAAACTGACAGAACAACAACTACGGGAAAATGAAAGCAAACTGCAACTGCAGGTAGCTGCAAGAACTAATGAACTTTCAGCAGCCAATGCCGCCCTCCGGCAAATCAACAGTGAACTGTCCCGTACAAATACTAATCTTGAAGAATTTGCACATGCAGCGTCTCATGATCTGAAAGAACCAATTCGTAAAATAAGATTCTTTGCAAACCGCTTAAAAGAAAGACTTGAATCCAGATTGGCCGATGAAGAAGCGTATCTCCTTAGTAAGGTAGAAAGCGCAAGCCTTCGCATGGACGCGCTGGTAAACGATCTGTTAGTGTATTCGCATCTGGGTCACCAACCTATGGAACGCGAAATGGTTGATATAGACGTCTTGTTAAGTCAGGTACTGGAAGACCTGGAGCTAGACATTGCAGAAAGCGGTGCAGTTCTCCGGACGCATCAGCTTCCCAAAATACAAGGGCATAAACGCCAGCTGCAGCAACTATTTCAAAACCTGATAAGTAATGCTATTAAATACAGGAAACCGGATGCTGTGCCTCGTATCACGATAACTGCAGCTGAGACTTCTGTAAACGATAAGCAATACATATGCCTTTCGGTTGCCGACAACGGTATCGGCTTTGATATGAAATACGCCGACGTGATTTTTAAGTTGTTCTCGCGACTCCATGGTAAAAGTGAATATCCAGGTACAGGTATTGGGCTATCCATAGTTAAAAAAGTCGTTGAAAATCACAATGGCTTTATTGAAGTAGTCACTGCGGATAATCAAGGCGCCACATTCAAAATTTATCTACCCATCGGGTAACGGAAACGACAGCTGCATCTCAGAAAGATGCAGCTGCCGTGTTGTGTATTTACCTTTGAGCTGACAATGCTTTCAGCAATTTACCACAGCATATCTTCGTACGTTTGTGTCCAGGTATCTTATCCTATTACAGGGTAAGTCTGTCCGGTTTGCGCACCCAGGACACTCTTCACATAAGCCTGCCCTACTCTATGCATAGAAGCCGGAATATTACCCGGGAAATAAGGGAAATATGCAGGAGCTGCCTCCACCACTCCCGGCGCTACAGCATTAATACGGATACCATTCTGTAGTTCTATCGCTGCTGAGCGGATAAAGCCGTCTATAGCTGCGTTTACTGTACTCACAGAACATCCGAATGGAACAGGATCATTGGCTAAACTGCCAGACGTCAGTGTAAAGGAGCCTTTGGCCGAAATATACTTTTGGCCGATTAGAACCAAATTTACCTGAGACATGAGTTTACCATCAATGCTGATCCTGAAATTTTCATCTGTCATATCTGAAAATGGCCCGAAATACCCATCACCAGCTGCGCATATTACTGCGTCAAAAGAACCAACCTTTTTATACATCTCATCAATAGAGGCCGGATCGCAAATATTAGCCTGAATATCGCCACTTTTCAGACCCACTTTAATGATCTCATGTGCTGTTTCCAACGCGCTGACAATAGCTGATCCAATTACTCCTGCCGCTCCAATAATAATAATTTTCATAAAATTCCATTGTTTAGAACTCAAAGCTAGAGCAATGCTGTACATTTGTCAAGTAGTTACCTTTTTGTCACGTAATGACATTTTGGTAGTAATTGAACCCAGACGTAATCATGGAAGAAAAAAAAGTTGAAATATTAACACACGGCGCTGCTGAATGTCCGATCACTGCCACTATCGATGTAATAGGCGGTAAATGGAAACCTCCAATCATCTGGTTGCTGTTGAGAGGGCCGATGCGCTTCGGTACTTTAAGTAAAACAATGCCTGACATCGCATTAAAAGTACTTTCGCGACAACTAAAGGAACTGGAAGCAGATGGCATCATCACCAGAAAAGCTTACCCCGAAGTACCTCCAAGGGTAGAATATGCCCTTACTGAAAAAGGTGAATCATTGCGACCCGCATTAACTATGCTGTCTGAATGGAGCGAGACGCATATTTTAGGGAAATAGTGAAGTAGCGGCAGCGCGTTCAGGTTCGGTTAGAATAGAAACATGAGCCTTTTCCCTGTTTAGTTTTTTCTTTAATAACAATTAATGTACTGTAAACAAAATAGAGTCGAAGAAAAGAATAATTCCGTCATGCGTACGGCCGGTTTATGCCAGACTGTAGAATGTGCAATATTTAATTTCCATGCTTACTGTGCTGTTTACGAAAATCCAGTGGCGTATGCCCCGTTTCCTTTTTGAAAAATTTATTGAAATGTGTAGGTTCCGAGAAATGTAAACGATAAGAGATGCTGGAAACATCTTCATCCGTATACTTTAGCAAGTATTTCGCTTCCTCTACCCGTCGTTGTGAAATATAACTTTTGGCTGTTCTTCCGCTGGCCGCCTTGATCGTTTGACTTAAATGATTCGGTGTAATATGGAGCATCGCGGCATAGTCTTCCACCATGAACTTAGTGGCAAAGAACTTATTGACGAGGTAATGGAATTTAGATGTAATGATCAGTGATGCTTTATCCGAAGCTTGTTTGATACTGTTGGCCTCATAGACTCTGCGGACCCGCCATAATATGGCCTGAAAACAAGCTCGTATGACCTCAGTATGATAGTGACCCGCTTCCTCCTGCTCGTGCAGTATTTGCTGATAAAAGGAAGACAGGTGCTGAAACGCTGTATCATTGATCCGGAAAAGATTGACCTCCTGAATATTAAAAAAAGGAAATGCTTCCAAAAAATTCAGCTCACTTTTGAATTGCATGAACTCCGCCTTAAAAAAAGTGCAGAAACCAGACCAATTCCCTTCTTTTCGGAAGCTGGTCACCTGCCCGGGTGCAACACAGATTAATGCGCTTTCCAGATCATCGAAATGCCGATCATTTATATCAATGCTGAAATTTTCCGACCCAAAACTGAGCGCCAGCGTGAAAAAATCTGAACGGTAGGCAGGTAATGACCTCATATCTTCATCGACGCTGCTCATCTTGAAACAATGAAAACCAACATTACTCGTTCTCAGTGATGAGCCAGTTACCTCATGTAATTCGTTAAATTGATGATAAACAGGAATGGTTCTCATGATTAATTTGAAAGGTTATTGATGCAAAGGTACATGGCCTTTTGTCATGCTATTTCATATGAGAAAATAGATATCATGTCAGTGAATGCGAGGTGAGAACACCCATGTTTATATAACAAAAGTGTCCTCCACCCGACTGAACTAATCCAGCATAACATTTAGCACGCTAAGAACGTCCTTCGTATTTTGAATGCCTCTTCCAATGACTGTTGAATATAGGCAATTCCATTGATCGCTTCGGGACTGGCAGCACGTTGAGCAACTTTCGCATCGGTGAAATCAACATCCGCTGTTCTCTCGTTAATCCATAACAGGTTACCAAAAGGATCTAACACCCGGCAAACCTTCTCGCCAAACCAAAGCGGTGTAATTGCTGTGACGGACGTAGCGCCGAGCGACAAAGCATTCCGATAAGCTTTTTCTACATCTTTAACGTACAGGTTCAGAAAGGTAGGCGTCGCTCCCCAGCCCTCACGGGCATCAAACAGCATCACCATCGCGTCCCCTATTCTTACTACCACATGAATGATCTTTCCATCGTCACGGGTTATCCTGCTATTGGGTACTTCCTCACCATCAAAAACTGCTGTTAAAAATGCAATCATTTTGTCTGTATCAGGGGATATGATCCAGGGCGTCACCGCTGTGTAGCCTGCTGGCACTGTACTGATATTCTGTTTGTTTACTGACATTACATATAAATTTGCTGCAAAGCTCAGCGATTAAATGGCCTGACAATAACCTAAAAATGGGGAATGATGGCGAAAATCTTGGTTAAATAGGTACATTCACGAGATCGTACAGGACGTGGATAGTGAGATCAATGCGATAGGTAGTAAAGCGAGCGCTTAAAACCGCCTGCACCTATCAATGATATTAAAAAACCCGTCTCAAATAGTATTGAGACGGGTTTTTCGTTTTAGACAAGGACAAAAGGCAAGGTTGTCATCGTGTATCAGGAACGATCCAGGGTCTCATTCTGCTTAGCGACCTTATCGTTATTTTCTTTCTTCATGGCAGCCAGTTTTTGTCTGAGTTCACTGTTGCTGATACCCAGCATCTGAACGGCCAGTAAACCGGCGTTACGGGCACCATTAACACCTACGGTAGCCACAGGTATATCACCAGGCATTTGTACAATAGACAGCAGAGAATCCCAGCCATCCAGAGAGTTGGAAGACTTGATGGGAACACCTACAACAGGTAAGGTCGTGATAGCTGCCACCATACCAGGAAGATGCGCTGCGCCACCGGCACCTGCAATGATGATTTTCAAACCACGCTCTTCTGCGGTAGCCGCATAATCAAACATTCTTTGCGGGCTGCGATGCGCCGACACAACGTTAAACTCGTAACCTATGCCGAATTTCTCTAACACCTCAATTGCCTGACGCATAATAGGCGCATCAGAACTACTGCCCATAATAATGCCTACTTCTACCTGTTTCATATATCTTAATTTAAAATTTTCCGAATGGTTGCAGCCTTCGCAACAACGCTTTCCATTGTGCTGTCTGCAATAGTAATATGACCCACTTTTCTGCCTAACCTGATGCCTTTTTTACCATACCAGTGAACATGTGCACCTGATATAGCCAACAGGGAACGGAACTTTTCCGCCCTGTTTTCACTCAGCGCCTCTGTTTCCAGTATATTCAGCATCAAAGATGGTAAACGAAGCGCGGTATCACCAAGCGGCAAACCTAATATAGCACGAAGCAACTGCTCATATTGCGATGTTATGCTGGCTTCTATCGTATGGTGACCACTGTTGTGAGGTCTTGGCGCCAGTTCATTTACCAGGATCTTATTATCCTTGGTTATGAACATTTCCACCGCAAGAATCCCTACCAGCTTTAACGCATCGGCAACCCTTTCAGCCAGGGCCACAGCTTCTTCCTGCATTCCTTGCGGCAGTTGAGCAGGCGCCACCTGGGATTCAAGTACAAACTTCTCTTCTGAAAAGACCATCATCACCGGATCATAGCACCTTACATCACCCTGTTCATTTCTTGCTACAATTACTGCGATTTCATGCTTAATATCTACCAACTCTTCCAGCACGGATGGCGCATCAAAAGCGGTGGCGATATCCGCAGTTGTCTTCAACATCATCACGCCGTAACCATCATAGCCATCACGACGTTTTTTCAGACAACCCGGTAGCTTATTTTCTAACTTATGGAGATCATTCCTGCTATCAACCGCCACCCCTGGTACTACGGGTATATTATGCGACAACAAAAACTGTTTCTGGGTATACTTATCCTGGATCACCCTGATACTGTCAGGAGTCGGGAAAACCTTCTTCCCCTGCTTCTCCAGCTCAAGTAAAGCGTCGATATTAACAGCTTCCATCTCGATCGTGATCACATCCAGGTCCTTTCCGAACGCCAGTACTGCTTCATACGATTTCGGATCCGCACAGGTAAAAGAAGACGTATAACGGGCACAAGGCGCATTTGCGTCTTTATCCATTACTGAAATGCTGAGGCCGAGATCGATGGCATGCCTGATAAGCATACCGCCCAGCTGACCGCCTCCTAATATTCCTATTTTCAAATTTTCAAGCATAATCTTCAATTGGGATGCAAAGGTATAAAACTATTGCAAATGATCGCTATCCCATTCTATTCCAAGGTTGCGCTGACGACCGCCTTATACCTGCCAGGGAAAATCCGTTGCCAGGGAAAGGAGACAACGCCTCCAAACAAGCCCTGAGCCGCTTCCCATCTTTCGTCCACCCTATACCTCCAGGACGCGACGCATGTTATTTTACATTGATTTATAATAGTATATATATAACAACCCTAATTAGTTATTCGTATCTTTCCCATTACCGGGAAGGTTCAGGACCAATTATGTCGTAGTCCCTGATGTCAGCACTTTTTGTATTAAAGGCATATCCTGCTATAATCACAAACTCGTCTCTGTTTACATACATGTCCGGAGCAACCAGATTATCTTAATTGGCGCTTGCCGGCTGAAAGCCCCACGGTTCATAGGTACACATGACTATACCCTATGCCTACACGACTCTCCTGCATCGCGCCTGCCACACTTTCCGCTGTGTTAATTACAGGCTGCCAGTCAAAAAACCTGCTTCAACGCAGCAGCTTTTTCAACAGGAAAATTTACAGTTACCTGGAAAGATGAAAATGAAGGACGGGACCGCCTGTTCATTTACAGGTGAATGGTTTGGTTACAAGACACAGAGAGAATGGCACAACACTGCCTGTCTGCTGGTAACAGCTGCATAATCAGCCGAACCTGCAGGCAATAAGAAAAATATCTCACAACAACATATTGTGAGATCAGGCATAACGCAACTATAATTTCATCAGTTAATGATGAGTCTGCGGGTGTAACAGCTTATAAAGCTCCTGCTGAAGATCCTCGTTCTTATGTTTATTCAGTTGTTCCGATTCAATCTCATAAAATCCTGTCTTCTTACCTAATGTTCCAATAACGAAGGAATGTCCGGCCTGAGCGGGTTCACCGGTTTGGGGGTGCTTTTTGGAAAGCGTTACAATTACATCTTTTGCTTTTGACATGTAGTGAATATAACAAAAAAACGGCACATTCTGACTGATTTACAATGTTTTATTCAGATCAGGAGTTAGCGTCTCCTTCTTCCTGAAAATATGGGTCAGCCGTTGCCAGCAGTTCTCCCGGCGCGCTGTTCTTGCTACGATAGTATAAGCCCCGGTCGTGTAAGTACCTGGTGTGGTCGCAAATCCCCCCTCAAAATGTCGGATACTGCCACCGTCAACGTCAGATTTTCCCGCCACCTTTGTCATATCAGCGCTAATGATCAAACACGCCAGGTAAAACATAAGTGGAGCAGCAACCACTTTAAAAACGGGCGAAACCGAAAAGCCAGACGAGTAGGAAACAAAACAACATCTTATGGCAAACAACGCTGTCTCACTACACAGAATGCTCAAAACATCTCCTGAAAAATTATACCGCGCATTTACAGAAGCACCCGCCATCGCTTCATGGCTACCTCCTTATGGATTCGTCTGCATCGTTCATGAAATGAATGCCGTCGCCGGAGGTACCTATAAAATGTCCTTTCAAAACTTCTCTACCGGTAACAGTCATTCATTTGGTGGAACTTTTCTTGAACTCAAACCAAACGAATTCCTGAAATACACCGATAAATTTGATGACCCTAATCTGCCAGGTGAAATGATCACCACTATATGGCTGCAGAAAACCATCGCTGGCACCGATATAAAGATCACCCAGGAAGGTATACCCGCTGCCATTCCTGCTGAAATGTGCTACCTCGGCTGGCAGGAATCACTGGAAAAGCTCGCTAAACTGGTAGAGCCTGAGATTCCGGACGCCTGAGATTGCGTACCCTGACATCTGCTAACCATTATGTCAAAGAACTGATCACCGCACGCCACCGTGCGACCGTTTACGCTATTCGCTGCAGTGCTGCATTTGCTACACCAGCAAGACCTAAACGCATTACTTTCAATATCGAAAATCTGTAAGGATCTGCTACAAACTTTGAGGAAAGGTGACAACACCTTCGCCATCTCACCCGCAAAAAAATCTTAATGATATTTGAAATAATTAATATATTTGCAACGCAATACAAATACGGAAACCAATTGTTACCTGTGTTTTAAACCCTTAACCTTTACTGCATACACATTTAACCAGATATATAATAAACCTATGAAGAAGTTACTCTTGAGTGCTGTCGCACTTGGACTGTTGTTTACTGCCTGTAAAGACGACGAAACCAACCCTACACCTGAACAAACCAGCATGAAGCTGTGGGCGACATCTATCTCTGCAACCGATAAGATCTCTATTCAGTATAATGCAGACAGACAAATATCGCTGTACCAGCTGGAAATGCTGGATGAGAACAGTTCCTTGTTCATCAAGCCTATATACGAAAATAACAGGATCACCTCTTTACTGGCCGGCTCAACCGCTAACGCCATTACGAATAAAGCGATGACTTACAAGTACAACGACGCCGGGAAAGTATTATCTGTTGATTTTTACGATGATAGTGATGGCTCATTAAACCAGTTCGATAGTGTCGCATACAATGCAGCTGGCCGTGTAGCAGCTGTGTACTATGCAGAAAAGACCTCTGCTGAAAAACACCTGGGCTTCTACAGGAAAACCGTGTTTGAATGGGATGCAAAAGGTAATGTGACCAGGCAACATAAGATCTCCATTGTAGACGGTAAAGAATCTACCGATACAACCACTACCGTATACACCTATGACGATAAGGTGAATCATATCGCAAAACAGGCAGACTTCTACCTGTTCGACGTGGAAGAAGTAGCATCAGAACTCTCCGCCAACAACATCGTGAAGGAAGAAACAGTTAGCGGCGACTACAGGTATCTTGATACTGCTACCTATACCTATGACGCCGACAATTATCCTGTTACACGTAACAGCACCTATAAAATATTCGGACCTGATGGCAAGGAAACGTATTCCCGCACCGAAAGTACAACACTGACGTACATCAGGAAGTAAGTAGCTGCGGAACAGCTGACAATTGATCAATTAGAATAAAAAAGCGCTGTAAACTAATAATTTACGGCGCTTTTTTTATTCCCCCTTCCCTTCACCTGGCTGTTCCCCCCGTGAAGACAAGCACTTATCACGGCAAGGATTTTATCTAAAATCCCAAACAATTCTTCATCTTTGATAAAATCTAATTAAAAAAATGAATTATTACCGATCGCTCTTGCTGTTGCTCCTGATTGGCATTACCCAGGCTAGTTCTGCACAGAAGAAGGTATTGCTTAAAATGGCATTCACGCCTAACAAAACGTATAAGACGGAAATTGTCAACCTGATGGACATGGAAATGAATGTCAAAGGGGACTCCGCCATGTTAGCCCAGATACAGGCAAGTGGCATGCAACTGCCTATTATTATGAAAATGAATCAGGTACTGGGTACTACCACCAAAGCGGGTGCGGAGCGGGCTGATAAAAAAGTACCGCTGCTCATGACGTTCGACAAGATGGAGGTTAGCCAGACTGTAGGCGGACAGGAAAGCACTCAGAATACTAATCCTTTTGCCAATGCCATCATAGAAGGCACCGCGCTGGAAGACGGAAAGATCGCGATTGATACGATCAAAGGCGAAATAGATAATGCGCTGAAAGCCTCTCTCCGTCAAACGGTGACCACTATGCAGGCAAATATCAAATATCCAAAGGAAGAACTGAAGATCGGCGATTCATTTGACCAGGAAATGCCAATGAACATCCCTATACCGGAAGCGAATATGAAAATGATCATCGCCATAAAGTATATATTGAAGGAGATCAAAGATGATAAAGCGATATTCGACCTCAAACAAACCATTAGCATGGATGTAAATATGACAGACAAGAACAGCAACGCAAATGGTATCGGAAATGGTACAGGTACAATGACCTACAATATCAGCAAGAAGATCGCAGAAGAGTCTGTTTCTGATATTAAATTCCAGTTTGAATTCAATATATCTGGTTTAACAATGGCTGCCGACTGTAACGCGAAGACAACTACAAAAGTGACTGTTGAATAGTCCCATCTGTAAATACATGAAGCAGATGCTTCCTGCATATTTGCAGATAGCAATCTTATAAAACAGAAATGCTGTATCATGTTCCTGGTACAGCATTTCTGTTTTCCGGCAGCTGACCGGTCCATTTCGTCACACCAATACGGCCTTTTGTAACAACAACGCCACAACGGCCACTATTACACCGTATAAATTCCTATTTTGCTCAAGAACCGGCAGACGCCGTACAATAAATTTTATCAACCGCAGTACCTATGAGCTTAGAGATTACACACCTCACTAAAAAATACAGCAAGGAGAAAAACGGCCTGACCGATTATTCCATTACCATCAATAAGGGCATACTTGGCCTGCTTGGTCCGAATGGCGCAGGCAAATCCACCCTGATGAAGATCATCGCCACTATCAGCAAACCAACCACCGGCACCCTGCTGCTCAATGGAGTGGATATCGTTGCCAATCCGGACAGCATCCGGAAAATATTAGGTTATCTGCCCCAGGATTTTGGTGTATATCCCAACCTGAATGCATATGAGTTCCTGGCTTATATAGCCGCCATGAAAGGTGTCGGCGGCAAAGACCTGCATAAACGGATAGATATGCTGCTGGAAGGTGTGAATCTGACTGCCCACGCGAAACGTCCTATAGGTAGTTATTCCGGTGGTATGAGACAACGCATAGGCATTGCTCAGGCACTCCTGAGTGATCCTAAAGTATTGATATTTGATGAACCGACCGTCGGATTAGACCCTGAAGAAAGAGTCAGATTCCGGCAGCTTATTGCTGACCTGGCGGACGATTGCATTATCATACTCTCCTCTCACATCGTATCCGACATTGAAACCATTGCAGATGATGTAGCGATCATGAAGGATGGGATACTACTGAATAAAGCGCCACAGGCCGACATCATAAAACTGGTAGATGGTAAAGTATTTGAAATAGTCGTCAGTAATGATCAGGTGAACACCCTCCGCGCACGGCAGCAGGTGATTGACACCATCCGGCAGCAGGATAAAACACGCGTACGGTTCATCGGCAAAGCCGGCCACCCTGGCGCAACACCGGTTACTGCCACACTGGAAGATGCATATTTGTTCCTAACCCAAAATAACAGCTAAGCGCTTGAAATACATTTACAGCATTATCAAAGCCGACTATCTGCAACGCACACGTAGCTACGCCTTCCTTATTGCGCTGGCTATTGGCTTTTACGCAGCATACTCTTTTGTACCTCCGCCTGCGGCCTCCTATACAACATTGAACATACCTGGTTTCAGAGGAGTATATAACTCCGCCTATGTTGGCCACGTTTCAGCCATGATGACCACCATCATGCTGTCCCTATATGGCTTCTTTCTGGTACACGGTGGCATCAAAAAAGATATTGATACAGCAGTAGGACTAATTATTGCCACTACCCCCATCACCAATTTTGAATACCTGCTCAGTAAAATGCTCAGTAATCTGCTGGTACTGCTCACCATTACCGGCTGTGCATTTATGGTCAGCATCGTGCTGTTCTTCATACGCACCGATGGCTCACCTTTTATACCGGGTCATTTCATTATACCATTCCTCTTATTTGTTGTTCCTGCGATGTTCCTCATTGCCGCATTGGCAATTGTGATCGAAGTGATCGTAGTACGCAGGCCCATACTCCAGTACATTGCCTTCTTCTTCCTCTTTGGTGTACTGATGAGCAATGCAAGTACACAAAAAAATGATACACTCGGTATCATGACCGATCCCTTTGGTATACGCATACTGACCAATAGTATCAAAGCGCTGGTCAATACACAGTTTCACGAGCATATTGAAAATGTCAGCCTGGGCTTTATATCCGGTAAGAAAGCAACGGTTATAAAAATATTTGAGTGGAATGGCGTCACGGTCACCCGCCTCTTTCTGCTTAGCAGAGGCATCTGGATCATGATCGCTATTGCACTTACTTACTGCTCATCGTTCTTATTCCATCGGTTTGACTCCAGGCCATTGATCAGTAAGCAGAAAAAGGCAACAGGAGATGAACCGGTATCAGCACCACTGGGTATTGATATGGCCTTGCTACCGCCACTGGTAAGCGACTACGGCATACTGCCATTCATTAAAACAGAACTATTGCTGCTGATCCGTAAAGGCTCGAAGTGGTACTGGTTAGTGATCATCGGCTTGTCGGCCAGCATGCTGTTTGCACCGGTCACTATTTCACACTTATACCTGCTTCCGGTACTATGGTTCCTGCAGGTCACCCGATGGTCGGACCTCGCCACTAAAGAAGAGGCCAACGGTATTCATTATTTCACCTACGCCTCCTACAAACCGCTGCAACGCATGCTGCCGGCGCAGATACTGGCAGGTATCATACTGGCGGTTGTACTGGCGTTACCTTTAATAGTGCGGTACCTCCTTGCCCTGAACCTGCCAGCTGTGATCGATATCATTAACGGCGCCATCTGCATTGTACTACTGGCCGTATGCCTGGGCATTGTCAGCAAAGGAAAAAAGTTATTCGAAATATTGTTCTTTCTAATGACTTACATCCTCATCCAGCACGTACCGCTCGTTGACTACCTCGGCGCCTTGAACCATGATCACCATGCCCTGTATATAGCAATTATCGCCGCACTGAATATCTTCCTGCTGACGGTTAGCCTCTCAGTAAGAAAGTACCAGCTAAGACATTTATAGAAAATACGTCCCTTACAGCACGCCGGAAAGTATATCTTTCCGGCGTTGCCATTTCCACAGGAGGCCGCTGTTACGCCAGGCGTCTCCGCAACAATCACCTCCGGCATTTGGCGGAGAACAACTTTCATTTTACTTTAGCAGGTATGAGTTATTATATCCGTATCCTGGGTACTGAGAATCCAGATATTCATTTAGATGACATTTTAGAAGCGCTGAACGATGAAGGCGTTTCGGGCAAGATAGGTGCGTTTAAAAATGAACTGCCGGAAAAATGGACCCGCTTTGAACTAAGGAACGAAAAAGATAAAGTATTGGCCGTGGTAGAACGGGATGCCGTTAAGGCGGATGGCATGGGCAAAGAAGAACTGGATGAGTTCAGGGAAACGATCATGGATTTTCAACCGGCAACAGCTGCCAAATGGTTAAACAACTTCTTTGACCGCGTGACTGTTATCTACGCATTCAGACTTTTGCCACTGGCACTGGAAGAAGAGAATTATCCCATTGTCACTGCTGCTCAATCCTTCATCTGGGAAAAAGTGAAAGGGATTTTACAGGCGGATGATGAAGGTTTTACCAATGAAGAGGGCTATCATATTCTATGGCAGTTCGGTGATGACGAAGAAGGCCCATGGAGCTGTGCGGTATTAAATGCTGACGGCAAATGGGAGAATTTCAGCATGGAACTGGGGGATAAGGAACAACAGAAAGCCTTTAAACAGGGTCAGGTACCTGCGGGTGCCCAACGGCTGTAACATAAAAGTCCGCTCTTTCTTACCGGAAAGAGCGGATCCATCACCCTAAAACGCCTCCACGCTCAGGTCATTCCCCCTTAAACTGAACAAAGTGCAGACCTGTGAACTTTCAGATACAGGGAGCCGTTAATATTATCATTGTTATTCCGCAACCTTATTCAAAATAATTTCGGGAACCAATTAGTTGCAAGTATGTTTGCAACCGCACGGTATCAATAAATACACTGGTTATGAAAACTAAGATCCTTTTCGTTTTATGTCTGCTAACAGGCCTCATGTTCATCAATGCAGGTCTTGATAAGTTCTTCCACTATATGCCAATGCCGAAGGACATGCCTGAGAAGATGGTAAAGGCAGGGGCCGCATTCATGGAAATAGGCTGGCTAATGCCGTTAGTCGGCGCTGTTGAATTACTGGGAGGGTTACTGCTGATTTTCAGAAAGACCAGGGCACTGGGAGCGATCATACTCCTGCCAGTCCTGGTGGGTATATTGTTAACCAATATTACCATGGCACCCTCAGGACTCCCGATCGTATTAACGATAACGGTGATCATTGGTTGGGTGATCATCGAAAACAGGGAAAAGTACCTGCCCATGATCAGAGGATGATCCTACATTACCCAAAGTAACTGCCATCCGTAAACTCAATCTCCATAATGCGCTGCTCAAAATCATTCGCAGGCACCAGCGCCCGGGACTTCACCCGGGTCTTATAGGTATACACCGTGCTGACGCTGTAATCCAGTATCTTGGCGATCGCTTCCTGCTCGTTTATGCCCAGACGTATCAGCGCGAATATCCGGAGTGTGGCATTCAACGTCTCTCCTGATTTAGGCCAGATCTGATCCTCCTTTTTCAGCAACGCATTAAAAGAGGCAATGAAATTAGGGAACATGGTTAGGAACACACTATCGAGCATGCTATATAACTGTCCTTTTTGTTCATCGATCTGAATGGTATTTAAAAACTGGCTGGCATCCTTATACTTACCAAGTTTAATGCTATGCAGTGTTTGATGTTTGATCTTATCCAGGGTCTCTATATATGAGGAGCAGGTTTTAAGCACCAATCCTATCAGTTCCTCTTTGATCCTGGAAGATTCCCATAGTTTCTCATTGAGATGTTCCAGCTGCTTGTTTTTCTCTTTGATCAGCTGCTCGTCTGCCTTGATCCGTAAGAACTGCCGCCGGTAAATGACCAGCAGGAAGAACAATACGACGGCCACGATCAGGAAGAGCAACAGCCCTATCAGCAATTTGTCCCTTTCGTGCTGCTTGTCATTGATCAGTTTACCTGCGACCAATGGCAGGATCGTCTCAATCTGCACGGTCCTGTTGCGCGCACCATAAAACCGGGCACTGCGTACTGCTTCCTGCATGAATACATAGGCGTCTTCCGTCCTGTGCTGCTCAAACAGCTCCCGGCCCAGTAAGAAGGTGGCCTGGGTCTCTTTAGTAGACGAACGGATATCATGGATGGCGGCCAGCGCGAGAAAAAGCACCCGGTCCTGGCCGGTATAGGCATAACTTACCCGGGTTGCTACCATCGCAATCCCATGCTGAGATAATGGCTGTTTGATAATGGCATCGTAAAAATAGTCCGGCGTCAGCTCCGGATGCGCGGCCCTTTCTGGCAGGAAGGCAAGATCTATCGTCTGCTCAAAAGCGTTAGAGGGTGTCACCTGCTCAGCATCCCGGAAGTCCCGTTCTGATTGCCTGCGGTAGTCAGGCGCCAGATGCGCATCATTCTCATATTCTGCTATACCGGCATTCAGCCGCGCCCGCAGGATAAGATAATCCGTCCGCAGACTATCTGACAGCTCATTAATATTGATGGCGCCGGTAATTTCGAAGGCTTCTTTATAAAAACCCGAATTTGACAGTATCCCTATAAGTAGCAGCTTACTACGGATCAGCTCACCCTCCTTGTGAAACTGCCCGGCAATCGCGATCATCTTCTTCACATACACAAAAGCAGAATCGAACCGGAAATACCGATACTCCTCAAAGATCTTTGAACAAAGTTCATACTGCCTGGCCCCATCTGTATTTTCTGTATGAAATAACCGGATCCGTAAACGATTGATCCGCTCCTCTTTCGCGTGATCGTAGGCTTGCTCCCTGGTGAGTTCGGATTTCAAAACGGCTAACAGACTATCAGATCTCTTGTTTTGTGATCGTACATGCAAACTCCCTAATAAAAAAAATATGACAAGTAATATCTTATTCATAACGATATGAGACCTCATTGAAGTAATATAACACCCCCTTACTGATGACAATTTTCTGGTCATTGTTCCTGTCCGAAAAATAATCAACCCGCCATTAAAAACGTAGTATCGCCTATTAAAAAGACTACTTTCTTGCTGTTCACCTGATAAAAACTTTTCATATACCTCTAGATTTTTCCATACAAACAGCGCACTAATATATTGATTATCAAATCAAACATCTCTTAAAAGGTTAGATTTTTCCGTTTACTGTCCCGCCTCCGGATGACGCGCCTGTTTCGTGCACTAATTTGCTCCGCCAACTCAAATGCCATGACTGGCATGGGGCATCACCAATCATCAGCTGCAGCGATGAACGATGACACTTCTGCGTTTATGAACTATTTAAGCGGTCCATTATGCTACTAAAAATTCTACGGTTATTATGTTGTTTTACCCTGACTTTTGCCCTCACCTCTCAGGCATTCGGACAAAACAGGGTCCTTGAAGGAAAGGTAATTGATTCCGCTGCTTCAAATCCGGTACCCGGGGTCACTGTGAGAATTGTGGGAACACGTTCCGGTACGACCACCGATGCCAATGGTTCTTTCAGGTTGACGGTAACAGCCGCCGACCGCCAACTGGTCTTTTCATCCATTGACTACGACCCAAAGACTATTTCCATCACTGATCAGAATAACCTGGTGATTAAACTGGCTCAATCCAGCCGATCACTGAAAGGGGTAGAGGTAGTCAGTGTAGGTTACGGCACCATGGACAAAAGAGAGGTTTCCAGCGCTATCACCCACGTTAGGGCGGAAGACCTGAAATCTGTCGCGGCTAACAACCCGCTGATGTCCCTCCAGGGAAAGGTGTCCGGATTAACCATTTCCAATACTGCCACTGCCGATCCTAACTCCTCCCCCAGCATCCAGCTGAGAGGTGTATCATCACGCAGCGCCGGCCTCGGTCCGCTGTACGTTATCAATGGCGTTCCGGGTGGTAACATTGATAATATCAACCAGAATGATATTGAATCGATCGATGTCCTGAAAGGTGGTGCCGCGTCTGCTATCTACGGTACCCGTGGTAGTAACGGGGTGATCATCATCACGACGAAAAAGGGCACCGGCAGTTCCCAACTGATATACAACGGGTACGTGAGTGCTGACTATCTCACGATGGCGCCAGACCTTTTAACACCGGAAGAGTTCCGTACTAACAGGGTCAAGGCGGCTTCTCCCAGAGGAATAGACTATGGTGGTAATACGGACTGGATGAAAGCGGTGACACGCTCTCCTTCCTACGCACAGAAACACACGTTACAGATCTCCGGCGGTAACGCGAATGACAATTACTTTGCTTCTGCGGATTATCGCAATGCAGATGGTATCGACCTGCGGGCTTCTAAAAAAGAATATGGCGCCCGTCTGAATGTCAACCATACCTCAAAGGAAAACGTCTATTCAGTGACCCTGAATGTGGCGCCCAGGTACATGAAGACGAGCAATGCCGACCAGGGCAACTTCAATAACGCGATCACCATCAACCCAACTATACCGATCTACGACAGCTCCGGCTATCGCTATATCAACACCGGCTTCTTCGCCAATAACCCGGTGGAAAATGCACGGCTCATCAAAAGTGAGGCGGAGATCAAACAACTGGACATCAGCGGTTCCTTTAAGGTAAATATCCTTAAAAACCTCAGTTCCATGCTGACTATCTCCAATATCCGGTCGTCCTACAAGAACCTGAACTTCAGACCATCGACGCTGACTACGATCGTTCATTCCAACCAGACGACCAAAACCAACTACGCGTCTCAGGAACAACAGGATAACAATCAGCAGAATATCGAATGGACGATCAACTATGCACTCAATCTGAAAAGAAGCCATTTTAAAGTACTGGGGGGTTACTCCTACAGCTACTTTGATTACCAGGCTTTCAGTGCCAATAACTACGATTTCCCGTTTGACACATTCCTGTGGTACAACCTCGGTTCCGGTACCTGGAACGGTGGTGACAAGGGTAACGGACAAAACGCCGTATCCTCCACCCGGAATGACTCACGCCTGGCAGCGTTCTTTGGCAGGATCAACTATGACTTCGATAATAAGTATATCCTGACACTGAGTCTCAGACAGGAAGGCTCTTCCAAGTTCGGCGCCAGTAACAAATGGGGTAGTTTCCCGGCCGTATCAGCCGCATGGCGCATCTCAGATGAAGACTTTCTGAAAAATAAGATCAGCTGGCTGAACGACCTGAAGCTGAGAGCCGACTATGGCGTAACGGGCAACCAGGATTTTGATAACTATAAGTCTTTACTGCTGTACGGCGGCTATGGCTACTTCCCATTCAATGGTACTACCTACCAGGTATACGGTCCGTCACAGAACGTGAATCCGAACCTGGGTTGGGAAAAAGCCATTAACTTCAACGTTGGTCTGGACTTTGAGCTGTTCAGTAACCGTTTATCCGGTTCCGTGAACTATTACGTGCGCACAAACAAAGACCTGTTGGGTAACTATAACGTACCGCTTCCGCCTAACCCACAGTCACAGACGTTCACAAACGTGGGTACCATGAAGAACTCAGGCCTGGAGGTACAGTTAAGTGGTGTAGCGATCCAGCGGGAAGCGTTCAGTTATAACATATCATTTACCGGCGCCTACAACAATAACAAATTCGTCTCTTTCTCCAATAAACTCTACCAGGGTGCACCATTCCAGGATGTAGCCGGATTACCTTCCCCAGGATCTCCCGGCAATATCCAGCGTTTGCAGGAAGGTCACCGTATCGGTGATTTTTATATGCTGAGATCAGCAGGGGTAGATGAAAACGGTGCGCTGCTGGTATACAGGAAAGACGGTACCATCGCGCCAGCTAATCAGGCCAACGCGGACGACAAACAGTTTGTTGGAAACGGTCTGCCGAAATTCACGGCCTCCCTCGGTAATGTGTTCCGCTATAAGAACTGGGACCTGAACCTGTTCTTCAGAGGCAATTTCGGTTACAAACTGTTCAACATGCAGGCGTTCTACATCGGCACACCAGCTACGCAGTCTGACGCCAACACCTTACGATCAGCCTATGATCCGAAAAGTAAGTATGCAAAGCTGACCAATTCAGCGACGACCTCCCTGGCATCAGACTATTTCCTGGAATCAGGTTCTTTCGTCAAACTGGATAACGTCACGCTGGGTTACAGTCATGACCTCAACTCCAAATATATGCGGGCGTTCAGGGTATATGCCTCGGCGAGCAACCTGCATACCTTCACCGGTTTTACCGGTGGTGATCCGGACCTGTACCGTGTGAATGGTATCACGCCAGGCGTAAACGAGAATCTGAACTTCTATCCGGCTACCATCCAGGTACTGGCGGGTGTGCAGGTAACCTTCTAACCTACTAATCGAACTGAGATGAAATTCAATTATAAAAGATATATCACAAACGCCGCACTGGTGACCGGCTTACTGCTGGGCGGCTGTACAAAACTGGACGAAACGGTGTATGACAGAGTGGACCAGGGCCAGTTCCTCACCAGAAGGGATGACGTGATCAGGGACTTTCTACGTCCGTTTGAACATGCCTACTGGAGTATCCAGGGGAATGACCTGTATGCGGTTGGAGAAAACTCAACAGATGAGATAGGCACTTACAACCGGCAGGGTGACTGGCAGGACGGAGGTTATTATGCGCGTATGCACTACCATACCTGGACCACACAGGATGGCTTTACCAACGGCGCCTGGACAGCCTTCTACCAGGGCATCGTACTGGCGACCAACTCCCTGCAGGACATGGAAGCCATCACAGATCCGGGTAGGCTGAACATCACGCCGGCGGAACTGGCAGATTTCAAGGCAGAACTCAGGACACTGAGAGCGTGGTTCTATCTGAGAGCATTTGACTTTTACCGGAACATTGAGATCGTGAAGGATGTGAAGAACACCACGACAGGTCACACGCAATCGACTCCCGAAGAAACATTCGATTACATCGAATCGGAGCTGAAAGCTGCATTACCCGACCTGCCGCAGCGGGCGACGCTGGGTGAGAAAGGTATCGGCCGGTGGACACAGGCCGGTGCTGCCGCTATACTGGCACGCCTGTACCTGAATGCTGAAGTCTATGTTAAAAAAGAACGTTTCAGTGATTGTGCGGCGATATGCCAGGACATCATCGATGGGAAATATGGTAGCTATCAGCTCGATACCCGCTGGGATGCCCCATTTGACTATACTAATACAACGCTGAATTCAGAGTTGATATACGGCTTCCCTTCCAGTTTGTCGCGCACACACTGGCAGTATGACGGAGGCATGTACTTCTGGGCAATGACCTATGACGCCGCCCCGCTGTACTGCGGCTTTACTGACTTCGGACAGTCTAACCCACGCTTCGCACTCCAGCCGGGCAGAAACGTAGATAGTGTTGAATACACCCATCAACTGGGTAAACCATTTGTGAAGTTCCAGCGCTATCCTGATGACTACCGGCTGAAACTATATAAGAACCTGGGTGGCAGTAAACGCGAAGGTATGTTCCTGTACGGATACCTGCCGTTCCAACGCACAGTGAATGGTAACCCGGTTACGGATACCGTTCG
The DNA here is from genome assembly GCF_010093065.1 of Chitinophaga agri. NCBI lineage: Bacteria > Pseudomonadati > Bacteroidota > Chitinophagia > Chitinophagales > Chitinophagaceae > Chitinophaga > Chitinophaga agri. Next base: position 2,647,739 of record NZ_CP048113.1, read on the forward strand.
TGGTAATAAAGGGTCTTATCCTTTGTTTATCCGTGATCAGGTGGGCTGGTTCCTGGATGCAAAGCCTGGTCAGCCGGTAACTGATAAGGAATCCAACATGAATCATGCTGACCATAACTCCGGTGTGTTCTTCCTGAAATATCCGCTGTACCCAACGCCTGATCCAAACAGGCTGACATCTGCCTATGCAGAGATCCGTTTATCCGAGATCTACTATACACTGGCAGAATGTAAATACAGAGCGGGTGATAAAGCAGGCGCCGCCACGTTACTGAATGCCGTGCGTACACGTAACTACCCTGCTGGCTCACCAAGCCTGTATAAAGCAGATGGCAGTCAGCTGAATGACCAGGAGATGCTGGATGAATGGGGCCGTGAGTTCCTGGGTGAGAACCGTCGCCGTACAGACCTGATCAGATGGGGGGTGTTCAACACGGGTACCTGGTGGGACAAAAAGCCCGATGCAGATGACCATACAGCGATCTTCCCCATTGGCCGCGATATTATGGGTGCGAATCCGCAGTTCAAACAGAACCCCGGATATTAAAAAGACGGTGGTCCCTGACCTGGAGGCGGGGACTGCCCTATATAATAAGAAGAGCCGGAGCGTTTACTCCGGCTTTTCTTATTAATAGACACCACCCGGAAGGGTATGACCTGTACTTTCAGGCATATCGTAAATGTAAAAAGCAGAACATCAGATGCAAAGTTGAAAATGACTTCTTAAATTGACACCCCTACCCTCATTAAGACAATCGTACAAAAAAAATAAGCCGCTGAATTTATTTGTTACAAAATTATAAATGGTTGTCTTCGCCATCCCCCAATTTTGCGTCTTAATCACAAACCACCATTATGTTAAACTCACAGATCAGTTCCGCACGGGACATCGAGGCATTGCGTCAGGCCAGAGAAGCATTTAATCAGAACGAATCCTACGTTCAGCGATGGTTCATGTTTAAAATGGCTACAGGCTACGCTGCCATCAGTATTTTATCCTCCATTGTCATCATTTCGGGAGGGATCTTATTTAATCACAGTGATTTTCCTGCCCTAACAGTTACACTGGCAGGAGCAGCACTCTTTACGGACGCATTGGGAATCGTATACACCGTATGGAAAGTGATACTGAATCCACGGTCAGTTCCGCGACTGGAGCCTGTTATAAAAATTCCTTAATCACCCATGTTACCAAACCATTGAAAGTGCAACTCGACATTTCAGAACCCAAATGTTTGATCATGCACAGAAAGCCTGGACTGATGGAGTTCACTCTTGCTCCTCATCAGCAACATCTTATCAAGAGTGTCAGAACTATAGAAAATGGTATGGAAGGCTGCATTAAAGGTAGTGTAGTGAAGATCATCGAAGGTGATTTTGGTTATTTCCGCATGGAAATAATAGCGAATGACTCCTTTATCATCTGCCGTCTGCGTGCTAACCTGACACAATCCATTGACATCATTCCATTCACCACAACGCCCATATCATGCTGGTATGCGACCTTACGTGGCGTTGTAGCAGCCACACTGGCAGGAAAAGGATCTGTTACATTGAAAGAACAGGAGCACAGAATGTATTTTATCCCTGCAAACGGAGCGAATACAGCAAAATTTCCCGTAGGGGAATATGAGGCCGTCTATGTATCTTTTTCAACAGCATTCCTGGACAGTTTTATCAAAGACAATCAGGAATTCCATGAGATCTATGACAGAAAATGTAAACAGTCTGACGAAGGCACCACGTTGCCGGAATTTGACCTTTTACTCGACGTGTGTGATGTGCTGCAAACGATCTTCAACCATGACCAGCATACCAAGAAGTTTAACGTGTGGCTGGATTTACAGGTGCGCAACCTCCTGTTCCACTATTTTGAGGCACTACTCACGAAAGACGTGCAAAGTGGCATACCTGATCCGTTTAAAAGACTCAAAGACCATATTGATAGCAATATAGGCGCAAATCTTAGGATCAACACAATGAGTAAAAGCTTTATGTTCATGAGTCGTGGACGCCTTAACCAGTTATTTGAAGCAAAGATGGGAATAGGGATTAAAGAATATATCAGACGGGAATTACAACGGAAGGCGGAGTACTTTTTGTCCAGTTGCCCCAAAATGACAATCGCCGAAATAGCTTTCACATTGGGCTATAACGAGCCGTCATATTTTTCGACCCTGTTTAAACAATGGACAGGCATGCGCCCCAGCGATTACAGAAAGGGCTCGGCATCCAATGCAGCGTAATAGTAGCAGATAAACGTTTACACCAGTGAACGGTCCATCTGACTGTTCACTGGTTTTTGTTATCAGCATATACACGAATAGTCCGCTTCCACGATATTATTTCTTATGATGGACGGAATAGTGATTATCCTCCAGGTCCAGTGATACCCTACCTTTCCCACTTCCTGACAACGGTCTTATCATGGTGGGATTTCCATTTACATATATACGCAGGTTAATGCCAAGGGCCGCCGCCACTAATCTGGGCGCCAGGTCGCCGGCATTGCCTGTCCAGGCACCTTTGGTCCTGATCACACGAATGAGATCAAAGATATCAACGCCGTTTTCATACGCGTAGGTGGCAACGTTTTCTAAATTCCGCTCATCAAGCATCCAGTCTACTGTAGTATTTCTGATCTGCTGTGCAGCCTCGGGATCTAACTTACCCGTCTGAGCCTGTACAATGGCATTATACAGGCAATCTCCATCTAATGGAGTGCCCCTGTCATTGTTGAGTATTTGCAGCAATTCCATATACCTGCGTAGCTCTGTCTGTTTGCTCAATGCCGTCAAAGAAAATGAAAACTGCTGCTGATTACTTTGTATCCCCATTTTAATACTACTAAAAGAAGAGGTAGAGGGGAAGGGCGTTGATAATGCAAAACTCATTTTATTGGTATCACTATTACCCAGTTTACTTACATCCAGCTTGCGCTTCTTATTGGGCTTAACCAACGATGGATTGAACACCTCACTAAACGCCTTTTTCTTCCTCTTGACGCTGAAACCATCATACTCACCCTGAAAATCTGATAACTTCAGTCCCTTTTTAGCGCTTTTATCCTGAACAAGCCTGTCTACTACCGATGTGAGCTGTCCATGGCTTTGCGGCACTTTCCCACTTATTAACGAGGTATATGCTATACGTGAAAGGTCTGTCTGAATACTGGCGCCTTCGAAGTCTGTGAGATAAGATATTCCCCTTAGCGGATGACGGTTATTCTGCGTATCCATATTTAACCGCGATATGACGTCTTCTTTACTTTCGTCCAGCAGCTTATGCCCAAATATAGGTGGGCGTTGATTCATTTCAGGGATACTGTCTTCTTTATCTTCCTTCAGGCCAATAAAAGGCTCAATATTATCTATCTTAATATTTTCTTCTGCTTCTTCATGTCTCTTTCCATAATAATTATCCAACTCAAAAGCACCAAAGGAAGGTAATCTCCTGCCCAGATCCGTGTACTCTGCACCATCTTTCCCAAACATGAGCACATCTTTTCTTTTGTCACTTATTGCCTGAGACGGCTGGTATTCCTTCGGCAGGTCCTTATTCAGCAATACTGAAAAACCGTCAAGGAATAAATTAGGTTCGGGGGCGTACGGTAATAACGGATGCACTCTTGATAAACCAGTTCTCATCCGCATGTCTTCTTTAATATTCTTCTCAAATTCCAACCGGAATTTAGTTGCTTTCTTTTCATCATTTAACTTCTTTAAACCGTTCTTGTTTCCTGCCAGTTCTTTTTCAAGCTTTTCCCTCTCCATGACTACCTCCTTTATTTCTTTTCTCACTTCCCGTAACTCCTTTAATATACGCTTCTCTTCGGGAGATCTTTCAGGCGCTTTTTTAACTTCATCCTTCTCTTTCTCTCCCTTTTTAGGGACTGTTCTCCGGACAGGTACCTTGGATGGTGTCCTGGATGGTGTCTTTCCTTCATTGCCCTTCTTCACGACCTTTTGAGGTGGTGTCTTTCCACTGATCTTTTTCTCTGGTATTTTCCCGCCTGATGTCTGCTGCTGTTCCCTCTTTTCTGTCTCTTCCTGTAATTCCTTTTTTTTCTTCTCCCGTTCGTCGACCAGTTCTCTTCCTCGTTGATTGAGTGCCTTAATCTGTTTTTCAAGCTGACCTATTCTCTTCTCCACCCTGGATTTGGTATCCTCCATTAACGTCTCCGTTGGCCGGTATCCACCGGTGATCATCAGCGGACGAAGCGGCGGCAATGACTGCATCTCTACCTTGTTCTCATCTTCTGTATTGTCGCTGAATAGTGGCATATAATCCTCCTCCATCTTCTCCCCTGTCTCTATCACTTCGTCGCTTCCTGCCATATCAACATCTTCATCCGTAAACGCCAGTGTCTTCTCGATATACTTAAAGATATGTTCTCCTGAAGGCACTGTCCTGGGTGCTGTATCTGCATCCTGTATTGATACGTAAGGGTGATAATTATTCCTGATGAATGTCTGCAGTAACAAATGGGTTTCCGCACTATGCAGCACATTATTCCGCATCGTACCATACGGGAATTTTTTTGTGCCGAATGTGGACGATACGACTGCAATAGGAATATTGAATTTATTAATGATTTCCTGCACGGCTTCCATCGCCTCCGTTAGCTGTTTCGCATTCTTTTTATGTGCGTTCAACCCTATCACTATCCCGATACGTCCGCTTTTGACCATCTCCTCCATATCCTTACCATTAATGACATTCGTTATAAACGCTTCTATACTGTCAGCCTCTGTGTATGGAAGTATAGTATTGACAATAAAGGCAATAGGGAACTGCTTTTCTATGCTCTCCTGCAGTTTTTCATTGTAGTTAGTTCCATCGACCTGTTTATACTCCTCCTTTTCCGGTTCCTTCTTTTTCTTTTTGGGTTTCTCTTCCTTCCCTCCTTTCTTCTCCCCGGTAGCATTGTTAAAAGCCTTGTTCTTTTTTGTGACCAGTTGAAAAACATTACTTTTCAACGGGCCAACGCCTTCCTTCCTTTGGGTTACCAACCTTCCTTCTGCATAACGCAACTGTAGTAACACATTATTTGTTACCGGCTGCCGGGCAAGCTGAAAAGGTGGCAGGGCAGTGTCATTAGCATTCCCGGGCGATTGCGATACACGTTGTAATACAAACCTTTCCACCGGCTCACTTTGCTCAGGCAAAACAGCTGCCTGCGTCTCGCGCGATGCATGTAGTACCGGCTTTGGCTGAACAGCGCTAACGGCGGGTCTGGAAACGGCGGCTGAATGATCACTACCGGTGGCAGCACGGCTAACGGATGGCTGCTGCTTTTGCTGGGAATCATTGGATGGCATCAGATAAGGTAGTTGTTATGAAGGGATCGTTTTCTTCCAGCGAAATTTACAATATTTCAGACAAATGCGACTGTTTTGATCACTCACCTCATATTGGCACAAACATGGGCAGGTATATAAAGCATATGAACCACCATGCTTAGCAACTGTTAACAGCATGAAAAGTTGGCGCTGAATACACAAATGAATCCTTGCACTTCCATCTGTGATGCCCTATCTTGAGCAACTAAACCCACGAATCATCCACGCATGAAGGTACTCTTATTACCCATTCTTCCACTATTCATGGCCCTTTTCGCCGTAGCACAGGTAAAGGTCGACCTGAAAGACTATCATAAAGCGAACGGTGCTGTAGTTACGCAACAGGGCCAGTCATTACTGATCACCTGGCCCGCAGGCAATGCAACAAAAGGAAAGGTCGTACTTGATCTCACTCCTGCCCAGCCGCTTTTTAAAACCCTGTCGCTCGGCGGGCAACAGATCTCTGCTGGTATAGATCCCGCATTTGTACTAACGGTAGGCAAAAGAGATCTGCTCTCACAGAATGGCTGGAACATCTTCTTTGATAAAGTGCCTGACAGGCCCTATAACAGCTATCCGCTGACGATCAAAAAGACTGCTGTCTCTGTAAGGACGGAAGGTAGCCGCACAATCGCGCGTATAGGCCCTGTTTCGGCCGGAAAGTTCTCCGGTAACCTGGAAGTGACGTTTTATAACGGAAGCCCGTTATTCAATGTCGCTGCGGTGATCAGTACAGAGGCACAGGCGAAGGCCATTGTCTTTGATGCCGGGATGATGAGCAAAACACCTGACTGGCAACAGATATCCTGGATGAATACCAGGGATAGTCTTCAACAGGCTGCTGTTACCACCAGTGATACTGCCCGTCACCTGGCGGTGAAATACAGGGCTATTACCGCCGCGGGCAAACAGGGCGCCATGACGGTCTTCCCTCCCCCACACCAGTATTTTTATCCGCTGGATGAAGCTTTCAACCTGGACTTCACCTGGTATGGCAATCAATACCGCCACATGGTCAATGGCTATGGCATCGGCATACGGCAGGAACTACAGGGTGACAAGCGCTTCGTACCCTGGTTCAACGCGCCTCCCGGCACACAGCAACGCCTTAACTTCTTCTGCCTCCTCAGCCAGGAGCAGGATACCGCTCCTTTCACTGCTGTGAAAGCCTTTACGCACAATGACCGGTATGTGCAGTTACCCGGCTTTAAAACCATGTCCAGTCACTTCCATAATGAGTTCGTGATGAACGTCATCATGGCTGGCAAACGGGTGCCGGAACATCCGGAATTTGTCCAGGTCTTCAAAGACATGGGTGTCGACATTGTACACCTGGCGGAGTTCCATTATACAGCTGATCCCCGTGGACCAGATGACAAACGCCTGCCACAGCTGAAAGCACTGTTTGACCTGTGTGAAAAGCAATCCGATAGATCATTCCTGTTACTACCCGGAGAGGAACCCAATGAGTTCTTCGGCGGTCACTGGCTGAATTTCTTCCCAAAACCGGTATACTGGGTGATGTCCCGCAAAGCGGAACAACCTTATGTGGAAGACAAGCCTGGTTACGGTAAAGTATATCATGTAGGCAATAAGGAAGAGATGTTACAGCTACTGAAAGATGAACAGGGACTGGCCTGGACGGCACATCCGCGTACCAAGGGTTCTGTGAATACGCCTGATATTTATAATCATGCAGCCTTCTTCCAGTCCGACCGCTTTATGGGTGCCGCCTGGAAGGCGATGCCGGCTGATCTCTCCCAGCCTCGCCTGGGCAAACGTGTACTCGATCTCATGGATGATATGAACAACTGGGGTGTTAAAAAGACGGTCATGTGTGAAGCTGACCTCTTCACCATCACGCCGCACAACGAAATGTATGCGCACATGAACGTCAACTACCTGATGCTGGACCAGCTGCCCGCCTACAAAGACAGCTGGCTGCCTGTGCTGAATACCATGCAGCACGGACGTTTCTTCGGCAGCACCGGGGAAGTCCTGATGCCTTCCCTGCAGATCAACGGACATGTGTCGGGCGACAGCCTGCAACTGCCTGCCGGCGGACTGGCCACGATTGACCTGAAGCTCCGCTGGACCTTCCCCATGAATTTTGTCGAGATCATTTCCGGAGATGGCGAAAAGGTATACCGGGAGAAGATCGCCCTGACAGATACAGAAGCTTTCGGAGAGAAAAGTTTCCGGTTCACCAGCAAACTGGCTGGCCGGAAATGGGTGCGTGTAGAAGCCTGGGACGTGGCTGTAAACGGGGCCTTCAGTCAGACGTTCTGGTTGTTATAGGCAACCGAAGCTATCATGACCGGCAAAATGTACTGGAAGCATACGCTGTATTTAATGCTGTTTTTTCCTGTACATTTGCCGGTCATTAGCAAAACGAACCAATGTTTTCGAAATCAACCTTACCCCTGGCTGCCAGTATCTTATGCTCGTTAGCACTGCATGCTCAGGAAAAAATCAGTGAACTGGATCCGGTAACCGTTACCGCCACTGTCAATCCTGTGGCTAGCTCCAAAACGGGACGAAATCTATTTGTTATCAAGGGTGAAGATATTGCGAGAATGCCGGTACACTCCATCGACGAGGTACTGCGCTATATACCTGGTGTGGAAGTACAATCCAAGGGCCCTATGGGGGCGGGTAGCGATATTGTGATCCGTGGTGGTACCTTCCAGCAGGTACTGGTCATCGTGGATGGGGTACGCGTCAACGACCCTAATACAGGCCATTTCAGCAGCTATATACCCGTAAATCCGGCAGAAATAGATCATATCGAAGTACTGAAAGGCGCTTCTTCCGCTATCTATGGCTCCGACGCCGTAGGCGGTGTTATACACATTATCACAAAAACATTCGCACATAATGCTGCCAGCACGCCCGGCAAAAAGATCACTGCGGGGGTAACCGGTGGTGCATACGGCCTGTTTAATGCCAACGCCAACGCTTATTACAGCACGGACCGGCTGGCAGTGAACATCGGCGGACAAACCAACAATGCGGATGGTCAGCCGTTAAGAGGCATTGATGGTTATTTCCACCTGCACACCGTCTCCGGATCGGCCAGCTACCGGTTGTCGGACAACTGGAAACTGTCTTACCGCCTGAGCTATGACAGCCGGAAGTTCGCCGCACAGAACTTCTACACCACTTTTGCCTCTGACACGGCGAGTGAGCAGCTTTCTACCTGGTGGCAGCAGTTAAACTTACAGTATCGTAAGGATAAGCATGCTTTCAGCCTTTCAGCTGGTTACAAGAATATGAACGACCACTACGTGTATAATCCTGTTTCTGTTGCCAATGACAACCGTAGCAAACTGTTTCAGTCACTGGCTATCTATGAGCATCAATTCAGTGATCATATCAGCCTGATAGCCGGCGGTCAGTTCCAGCAAAAAAACATCGTCTCTAACGACAGGGGTAACCATACCGTAAATCAGGCGGCTGGCTTTGCCTCCATGACAGCGACATTATGGAATGCGCTGACGCTTAGTCCGGCGATACGCCTCGACTGGGATGAAGGCAGTGGTTCCGAACTCGTTCCTCAGTTAAACGCCAGTTACCGGACAGGCAGGTTCCAGGTGAGAGGAAGCGCGGGTAAGACTATCCGTAACGCGGACTTCACCGAGCGTTACAACAATAATAATAAGCCACTGGTTACCAGCGGTAAGATCGGTAACCCTGATCTGAAAGCAGAAGGCTCCTTCAGTTACGAAGCAGGTGCCGACTACTTTGGTAAACACCTGCGTGTATCATCTACCCTGTTCCAGCGCAGGTATAATGACCTGATCGACTGGACCACGACGCCTTACGCCAATATGCCCTACAAAGGCAATCTCTCCCCTACCGGTACCTATTCCCTGGCCACCAACATTTCAAAGATGGTCACCAGTGGTCTGGAAGCTGATATTCAGTGGTCAAAGACCTATCATGCTAAACATACGTTCTCTGCTACCGGTGGCGCCACCTGGCTGTATTCCGATATCCGGGAAGGACAATCGTCCTTCTATATTTCCTCACATGCACGCTTCCTGCTGAATGGTATGTTACAGTACCGCAATCAGCTTTTTGCGATCAATGTGAATGGGCTGTATAAAGTGAGAGATCCGCAGTCTGCCGCCAATATCAAAGGTGCTGTTACTAAAGAATACTTCATAGCAAATGTGAAAGCAGATGTATTCCTCATCAAAAACAAACTGAGCGTATCTGCTGAAGTGGATAACGTATTCGATAAATCATATGCAGACCTTACCGGTGCACAGATGCCCGGTCGCTGGGTGATGGGTGGCGTACGACTGACCTTATAGATAATACATTGCCAGCAAAAAAGCGTCATCCGGAACGACCCGGATGACGCTTTTTTGATTACTTCACGCCTTTCTCCGCGTCCCAGTTATGCGCCTGTTTACGGATATACAGTATCTGTCCGGTATGATAGGCATTATGCGTATTCATGTTCGCAATATTCCCGTACCAGGATTGCAGCTTTGCTTCATCGGCCTCCTGGATCGCCTTTTCCCAGCCATCCATGACTTCCTTCAGCTGCTGCACCGTACTGGCCCAGGATGCTTCGGTAAAAGCATCAAAGGTTTCATTATTGTTACCATCGAAAGCGCTCTCCTTTTTTCCATTAAACTGATCAAGTAAGCGTTTATTCCAGAAGACCAGGTGGTGGGTCAGTTCGCCGACGGAGTGAACCGAATCGGCCGGCCTCCAGGAGGCCTGTCTGGCGGTAATTCCTTCTATACCTTTAGCAACAGGAACGAACCATTCCTGTTGGGTCCAGGTGGTTTTAAACTGTGCCAGTAAGATAGATTTCAGGGTAGCGGGCGGCCTGGTCTCCCTGACCTGGGCGATAGTTTGCTGAAAGCAGCATAAGCCGACCAGCAGCAGCAATCTGTGCATAAGCTAATAATTTTTCAGGGGTTAAAGTTTCAGCAAATATAAGCTTATCTCATCATCGCACTGCCAGGTATACATACCAGATGCGACTTATGGTGCGCCGAATATACAGGTGTCCGCGGCCTGTTGTCCTGCCGGCGTAAATTCTAATACTATCGCTGTTACAAATGCCGCGAGCAGCACGATGGCTACAGCTATCTTCCAAATTTCTGTTCTGTGTTTCATGAGAGAAAGTTACGTGTATGAAAATAACAATGGAACAAGTGATCCGTTCAACCGGACATATCATTCCGCCAAAGGGGCCATGCTCATGTTGAAAATCGGGGTGATCACCTCATACCGTCAGGGCAACTTAGCCACTAATTGTTCAGGCATCCATTTCAGTATCGTATAGATCATCTTCCATTTAAATCCGGGTACTATAATAAACCCATTGCCCGCTTCTACCACTGCCCTTGCAATGAAATCCGGCTCCAGCATCAGCGACTCAGGCAGCGCAAGTCCTGCGGTCATCTTACTGCGGATATAACCAGCTACGATCACATTCACCGTGATCCTCCGCTTAAACAGATACTGCCTCAGCCCTGCCAGGTATTGTGTGAAAGCAGACTTCGTACTACCATAAATAAAATTGCTCTTCCTTCCGCGCACACCGGACAAAGAAGAGAGTCCGACTATCCTTTCCAGGCGGACATTCTCTTTATCCATCGCAATGATATTCAGTATAGAGACGGCGCCTGCATAATGTACCTGCATCATCCGGAAACTACCGGGAAAGTCGAGCAGCGCGTCTTCATTGTTTTTGAGATAACCGGCCGCATACACAACAATATGAGGCTTCTCTGGTAATTGTTGATAGAAAGCAGCATGACTATCGAAGTTTGCCGCATCAAAATATAAAATGGTGACCAGCTCTTTCAGGCGCTGGTGCTGGCTAACAAACGATTGTAGTTCATCGGTACTGCGGGAAGCGGCTATCATGCGGAAGCCTTTATCTGCGTAGCGAAGCAGGGCTGCCTTTGCTACATCGGAGTTAGCGCCAAGGATGAGTACTGTTTTTCTCTGCATAAGACTAATATAAGCACTCCTGATCAATCTGCCACACTACTTTTAAGCAAATGCCTGAATTGGGTGGTAAGCCTGTTTTTATCTTCTTATCAATAAAAAAAGCCGGCACTTTCATGCCGGCCAAACTAACTTATCAATCTCATCACAGTCCCGGTTCAAAATCCAGCGACACGGAATTCATACAAAACCGTTTATGCGTAGGCGCCGGACCATCATCAAAGATATGCCCCAGGTGAGAATTACATCTCGCACATTCGACCTCCACACGATGCATACCATATGAATTATCGTCCTTGTAGATCACACTGTTTTCACGTACCGGCTCAAAGAAGCTGGGCCAGCCGCAGCTGCTTGCAAACTTTGCATCTGAACGGAACAGCTTATTACCACACACAGCGCAGTAATAAGTGCCTTTGGTGTCGCTGTCCCAGTACTGACCGGTAAAAGCGCGCTCTGTACCCTGTTCACGGGATACATTGTACAGATCGGCCGGCAGGATCTTCTTCCATTCCGCATTGCTTACATTCAGGTGCGTCGTATCAGTACGCGAGTAGTATGGATTGCTTTCCTTGTTCATATCTTTCTTCTTTTGTGCATTACCCTGACAAGCCGTTAGCAGCAGGGCAAAAAACATAATTACAAAACCTGCTTTCATTGTATATGGATTTTATCAAACATCATTCCTGTTTCAGTTTTCCTTTAAAAACCTCTCTGAACTTATCTCTCTTCGGTTTTACCACAAACTGGCAGTACGGCACACTCGCATTCGATTCATAATAGTTCTGATGATAATCTTCGGCGTTGTAGAACTTCGTGTACGGCGTTACCTCAGTTACAATCTCATCGGGGTAAGCCTTTTCTTCATTCAGCCGTTTAATGTAGTAGTCAGCCAGTTTGTGCTGCTCAGCGTTGTGGTAAAATATAGCAGACCGGTATTGTGTACCCTCATCATTCCCCTGCCTGTTCAGCGTGGTGGGATTATGCGATACGAAAAAAGCAGCCAGCAGTTCATCGTAGGAAATTTTTGAAGGATCGTAGATGATGTTGCAGGCTTCCGCGTGCCCCGTCAGTCCTGTACACACCTGTTTGTAACTCGGATTAGGCACGGTGCCACCGGTATAACCAGAGGTCACGCTGGTCACACCCTTTAACTGTTTAAACTGTTCCTCCACACACCAGAAACAACCGGCAGCAAACGTTGCCGTGTCACTTTTACTGGTAGCTGCCTTTGCCGCACCGGCCTTTTCCATTTCTTTGAATGTATTGCTTTTGCTGATGTCGGTATGTGACTGCCCACATGCCCAGAACGGTGCTAAGAGCATCAGGAATAAATAACTACCTGCCTGTTTGATCATTTGTCGTCCAATAAATGTTTTCATCTTTTTAATTTTCTACTGCCTGAAAAAATGTGTCCATCACCCTTGTTCCTATCTATATGCCCGGTGGACATTCCCGGACGTTCATTATGTAGTGTCTCTCTAATAAATACGAGAAATTAAATCGGCCGTGCTGAGAAAAACGTCTTTTAGATCAAATTTAACAAGACCATAACTTTTTGTCTAACAGCGTTAAATTAAAATCCAATCAGGACAAAAATACCCTGTAGTAAGAACACTGGCCATGACAGATTTACACTTTCTGATGTAAAATTTTCCCGTGGGATGAAATTTTTATAGTGAATGAAAAACCTACCCAACCTGCTGGAGAAGCACGCGCGTTAAAAGTGACTTATTGGAATAACATACGCTGCTCATTACCGCAGGTGGTGTATCAATAGCATTTGATATACCCCCTGCTTTTTTAGCACCTGTTAGTAATCAGATATTCAATCTCTCCCATCATCAATATATCATCTAAAGGTCACTTCAATATCTCAAGGATATATAAGTGACCTTTAAATAACGTACTAGTACTCAATTTATATGAATACCAGACAAATACTAGGAGACAGGTAGTACCTTAGTATAAACAACCTCAAAAGCAACTATTATGGCCATTGTTAAAGACAATATCCTGCTGCAGCTCGTCCGGGGCACAATAGGCAGACAAGTCACCATCTACGAACGGAATGGACAGATCATTATGGCGAAAAAACGCCGCCCGTCCAATAAAAAACCAACGCAAAAACAGCTGGAAGCGAGGCATAAAATGCGCATAGCAGCGGACCTGGCCAGAGACATGATGAATGACCCTGCGATAAAGGCCTATTATGCGTCACTGGCAGGGCCAGGACAGAATGCCTATAACATGGCCGTGAAAGATGCATACCGCTCTCCCGAAGTGCAGCAAATTCGCCTGGAAGATACGGCTGTTGTTGTGACAGCAAAAGACGACTTCCGGGTTGCCGAAGTGAAGGTCCAGGTAGTAGATACCGATGGTGTGATCACTGAAAGCGGACCTGCGGTTTTAGGAAGGAATGGCATAGACTGGTACTATCAGGCAACCACATTGCCGCCAGGCGGAAAGATCGTGATAGTAGCAGCAGACCTGCCAGGGAAACAAACCGTAAAAGAACTACCCATCAGCTAAAAAGAAGCGTCCGCACACTTCCCGGCATTACATCAGCAACAAGTCAGAAGAACAGAGCGCCCGTTTGTGACGGAACGCCCTGTCGTACGATATAGATAAAGGCTACTTCAGGTCTTCTATGGATGCACCAAAATTGATGTGCAGTACATTACCGTTGGGCAATACGAGCGCAGGTACCGACTTTACACCTGCTGCATCCGCATCCTTTACCTTGCTCTTCTCTGATCCGAGATGTACTACCTCTACCTGCGCGGCAGGGATCAGGTGAAGAATATCCTGTTCTGCGCTTACACAAACCGGGCAACCTGCATGATAAAAAACTGCTTTTTCCATGTTATCTTAATTTTTAATGTTTGATATAATAGTGTTTAAGATCGTGTTCTCATTTTCTGTGAGCGGCTTCAGCGGACTTCTCAATTCGCCTGCTTCCACGCCATATAGTTCCAGCCCTGCTTTAATCGCCCTGGGTAATCCCGTATTGACGATGAACTTTAACAGGTCCACCTGCTGATAGAACAGCTCCCTGGCAGTACTGTAGTCATTTTGCTGAATTGCGTCAAATAAGGCCGTATTCAGCTCAGGTATCAGGTTCGGCGCAGCGGTACACCAACCTGTAGCACCTGCTGCAAAGGCAGATAGCGCCAGTGGATTGGAACCGTTATAGAAAGCCACCTCTTCTCCCAGTTCTCTTCTCAGGTAGTGCATACGTTGCACATCCCCGGTGCTCTCCTTGATCATGGTTACATTCGGTATCTCCAGCAGGCGTTTTAAGAGCGCAGGAGACATGTCCACCCCTCCTGTCGCCGGATTATTATACGCCATCACCGGAATCGAAATACGGGACGCTACCGCGTCATAATGTGCCACGACTTCATCGTCGGTCAGTTTCCAGTAACTCATTGGGATGATCATCACTGCCGAAGCACCTGCTTTCTCTGCAAACCGGGCATGGTAAATAGTTCTCTCTGTCGTAAGATTGGAAACGCCCACCAATGTTGGCACCCGGCCTGCTACCTGTCTGATGGTCGCTTCCGTCACTGCTTCCTTCTCTTCATCCGTGAGATAAGGTAATACACCTGTACTCCCCAGCGGAGCAATGGCATGCGCGCCTGATACTACCAGCCTTTCCACCAGCTGCTGAAACAACGGAATATCTACCTTCTCCTGGCGGTCAAACGGCGTGATCGCATAGGCTATGACGCCTTTCAATAAAACATGATCCATGCATTTTTACATTTAAGTGGTTTACAGATCCCTTCCTTCTTCTTCCCGCAATGCCACTCCCAGGTTCTGCAACTGCGGAGCATTCTCACAGGCAATGTATTTTGCGGGTAATGCATCGCTGAGATTCTGATGCCTGTGCCAGGCCCAGGAAGGAATGTACACCGCATCTCCTGCCTCCCATTCCACACGCTCGTCTTCGATCTCTGTCCAGCCTTTCCCTTCAATGACATACAGGACGGTTTCATAGGTATGACGGTGACGGTTGGTCTGCTGACCGGGTAACAGTCCCCCGATGGTCATACTCACATTCCTGCTCGGCAGATCGACAAAGAACACCGGATGTTTTCTTTCCGTAGAAAACTGATCGTGCTCACCTGCACGCTCAACATTTTTGTGTATCAGGTGAGACGGCTTTACGAATGTTGGCCTGGCATACGTACGGTGAAAATCCTTTGAACTGAATGCCTGTTTTTCCTCCTTTGCTGACTGATCAGGAGCTGCTGGTGTGGCTGTTGTTTTAGACATAGTTTATATTTTTATGTTGATGTTTTCTGATTGCATGACAAAAGTAGTGTAGCTTTGGACCAGCAAACTGATACAGTTTTTACAAAAACAGCTAGTCCAGATGTTAAGACCTTGGCAACTCGAGATACAATTGGCCCCCCAGTCGGATAAGGCGATATACCTCCAGATCGCGGATGCCATCATCAGGGATATCCATTCCGGTCGCCTGAAAGCGGGCGACGCCCTGCCAGGCAGCAGGAACATGGCGCAGCTCCTGCACATCAACAGGAATACAGTGGTAGAAGCGCTGAATGTGCTGATCAATGAAGAATGGGTGGTATCTAAAGAGCGGAAAGGTATTTTCGTGTCAGAAACACTACCGTCCCTGTCAGGCGCCCGACGATCTTCATCCACACCAGTATTACCGGAAACCACTAAGGGACAACGGTACCATATCCAGTTCGACGATGGTCATCCGGATAGTAAGATCGCGCCGGTGGCCGCACTGGCCAGGGCCTACCGGCAACTGTTCAACCGGAAAGCCCGGTGGCAGCTGATGGGATACGCGGATGAATATGGTGACCCGGAGTTCAGGAAAGCGATCGTACATATGCTGAATCACCAACGCGGACTGGGCATTACTGACAATGCCATCTGTATTACACGGGGCAGCCAGATGGCGATGTACCTCGCATTCCGTTGTATGATTGAAAAAGGGGATCATGTCATGGTAGAAGATCCCGGCTATAAACCCGCCTGGAAAGCAGCGGCTGATGCCGGGGCAAAGCTGTTACCTGTCCGGGTAGATGAAGAAGGGCTGGTAATAGCAGATGTGATGGCCCATCTGCAGTCACGAAAGAAGATAAAAGCGCTCTATACCACTCCGCACAGACAGTACCCTACCACGGTGACGTTAAGTCTGCAAAGGCGCTTACAGCTCATCCAGCTGTCCAATGACTACGGATTTACCATTATGGAAGATGATTATGATAATGAATTCTGTTTTGGCTACCGGCCTACGCTTCCGCTATCCAGCTTCCGGGAACTGAAAAGTTATATTTATATCGGTACCATGAGTAAGGTAGTGGCTCCCGCATTACGCATCGGCTACCTGGTCGGCAATAGTGAGCCGTTTATTGAAAAGGTCGGCGCACTCAGGAAGATCATTGACGTACAGGGCGATAATATCATGGAGCAGGCCGTATTACAACTGATCAAAGACGGCACGATCAAGCGACATATCAGAAAAGCGACCCTTCACTATAAAGCCAAACGAGATGTGACGGCGGATCTGCTGGAAAAGCACCTGCAACACAGGGCTGATTATAGCATACCCGAAGGAGGACTGGCGTTCTGGCTTACACCGAAAAAAAGCATCAACTGGCAGCATGTAAGTGACAAGCTGCTCAGCAAAGGTATCAGGATCATTACGCCTGATAACTATAGCATTGACACACCCGTGAATGGTATACGGCTCAGTTATGGTGCACTATCCGAAGAACAGCTGGAAGAAGGCATTACAGAACTGGCAAAGCACCTGTAAGGGCGTTGGCGGTTCCGGCATGGCATGAGCTGTAAATACGGCACCTGAATTGCATTTATTGGGCACAGGGTTCCTTCTTTTATTCACTGATAATCATGCACGGGGTTTCATATCTGAAATACAATATCTCCTAAGTCCGGAATAAGAGAATGAATTACCTTGCAATGAACAAACTCCCATATACGAACTAATCATCCATTCTAACTAATCTCCATCAAAGTAACTATGAGAAGAAAACTGATCGCCATCTTAGTATTGGCCGCTACATTCCTTACCGCGCAAGCGCAGGAGATGACCACTGAACAGCAGAAGGTCATTGCTAATTTCATCAGCAACGTTAAACAGCAAAATAAGGAAGCATTGGCTGCGAGCGTTAAATTTCCATTGAAACGCGACGCCCCTATTCCGCCTGTTAATAACAAGGAGGAATTCCTCGCACGCTATAATGAGATATTTGATGAGTCATTGACCAAAATGATCGTGTCTTCCCGGCCCGAAAAAGACTGGACAGCGATGGGCTGGCGTGGTATCATGCTGGAACAGGGAAAAGTATGGCTGGATGATGATGGCGTGCTGATAGCTGTGAACTATCAGTCAACGATTGAAAAAAGAAAACAGAAAGCACTGGTTAAAGATGACAAAAAACAACTCTATAATACGGTAAAAAAATACGACAGACCTACTTACCTGCTGGAAACGAAAACGCACCGCATCCGTATAGATGATCTGGGACATAATAATTACCGTTACTCCTCCTGGCGCCTGCAAAGTAAAATGAGTGAAAAGCCCGACCTGGTGATTGAAGATGGCGAGGTATTCTATGAGGGTACCGGTGGTAATCATCATTATGAGTTCAGGAATGATGGCTACCTCTATAGCTGTGTATTTACGCTGCTGGGCGCAGATGACAGATCGCCTGCTGTACTGACCATATCCAAAGATGGTAAAGTACTGTCTACGCAGCCACTCACCGTTATCAGATAGACATAATCACACCAGGCATTTGCCAGGCAAACAGCAGCTAATTCATTACGGTATTTTCCTTCGGGGGCATTTCTTACTGCAATGCCCCCTTTTTCATGCTTATATCACTTTTTCAACATGTGAATAATCCGAATAACTTTTCCAAAGAAGTTATTTACATTTGCTTACAGTAAAGCAGACACGTAAAGTCAGATTAATTATTCAAGCCCCGGGCCGTCATCAATAATCAACCAAGAATGAGTTTATCATGTGAAAGGTTCTTTCGCATTTTTCCTTCGTAGACAAGCACCTGCTGATTAGCAATATTCAATATATCTGAAGCACAGATTATGACATAATTATAAACAACGGCTTTTGCCGGCTTTATTTCCGCTGTATACGGGGAAGTCTGGCGTTTATCTCAATACTATTTTCAACCTCGAATCAATTCCGATGAAAAACACGCGCAAACGATTCCCTGCAAAAGGGTTATCCCTCTTATTTATTACCGCCGTATGCTGGCTGAGTACCATTACTGTAAGTCTGGCACAGAACGTTGATCCTGCACAAAGTATGAAAAAGCGTATTCCGTACACGTTAAAGATCAATAAAGGTTCCTGGTGGGTAGGCGGCGGACTGGGAATCACGGGTTCCGTTACACCGATGGGACAATACATTGGTACGGCTGCACAGCTTTCCGCAAAAGCTGGTTATCATGTAATAGACAAATTGTCTGTCGGCCTGAGTGTGACCGGAGCACTCAGTATTGCCAGCAAAAAAAGCGCAGGGGTATACAACAGAGGCCTCAATGTACTGATGGGGCCTATCGTTCAGTATATGATCCCTGTATCCAGGTCCATCTTCCTCCAACCGATCATTGGCGCCACCTGGGGCCCGATGGGTATCAAGTCCATGGTCTCTCCGGCAGGTGCTGAAGAGCAATATGTCAAGATCAAGGGACATGCATTCTGTGAACTTGCAGGTATCGGACCGTTTTTTGAGGTAATACCAGGTAAAGCCAGTTTCGGCGCCCAGTTCTTTGTAACATCCATACAACAAACCACTAACGTGTATACAGATGGTGGTGAAAAGGTACCAGGCACACAGATAAAAGACCGGAAGACCGGCCCTGCCATGATCATGGAATTCCGGTTACACTTATAATATTCAGACAGAAAGGGGCAGCAGCAGCTTATGACAGTCAACAATGATCAGTTTTATACCAGGTTACCGGTAAACCATATTCCGTTGAGCGAACTGCTGATGGAAGAGCATCTTTTTTACCGCATACCGGAAGACTGGCATGTGATCATTACAGACATCAAAGGCTCTACAGCAGTCGTGCAAAAAGGCCTGCACGAGACTGTCAACCTGGTGGCTACAGGTAGCATCGTAGCCGTGCTGAATATCAGCTTCAAAGCAAATATTACCGTTCCTTTCTTTTTTGGTGGCGATGGAGCCACCTTTATCGTGCCCCCCGCTATCAAAGAGGCGGCTATCAAAGCGCTCCTGCTGTATAAAAACAATACGCAGGAGAGCTTTGCTATGGACCTGCGGATCGGTACTGTACCGGTGAGCGAAATATATGCTGCCGGGCATACTTTACGGGTGACCAAATTCACCAGCTCCGGCAACTTCCACATCCCGGTTATACTGGGTGACGGACTACATTACGCCGAAAGGCAGATCAAAGGCGAAGACTATATGTTGTCCGGAGATTTATCCGCCGGTGAAGAGATAGACCTGAGTGGAATGCAATGCCGCTGGGACAAGATCAAACCACCGGAACATCATTATGAAGTCGTATCGCTGATCGTAGTGGCTACAGCAGCAGAAAAACAGGCAAAGGTTTTCCAGCAGGTCATTACACATATAGATAGGATCTATGGCACGCCTGATAAAAGGCAGCCGATCTCTATCACACAGTTGCGGCTGAAAAGTACGTTTGCTAAACTGGGACTGGAACTAAGGGCCAAATTTGGCAGAAAAGGAATGTTGCGTCTGTTGCAGACCTGGCTCACCAACATACTTGGGCAGCTTTACTTCCGCACCAGGCCCGGCCGGACATATCTGACACGCCTCATTGAAATGTCAGATACACTCGTGATAGATGGAAAGATCAATACCGTGATCACCGGTACGGAAGTGCAACGCCGGCAACTGGTACTGGAGCTGAATAAACTCGAAGCAGCAGGCGAGATCTATTATGCCTTTTATGTGAGCAGGGAATCGGTGATGTCCTGCTATGTACGCGATTATAAAGACGAACATATCCATTTCGTCGACGGCGCCGAAGGAGGCTATACCCATGCCGCCGGTGTTTTAAAGCTAAAAATTGTCCACTTCTCCTCCTGATTTGTCTGCCTCCCTGATTCGTACTATCTGTTCATCTGCCAGGGCACTACCTTTGAAGAAAGGCATGTGTGTGGTTTATAACCTACCTTTGACCTTACAGCAACCGTTTTTCCTTAAAGCCAATTCATTACAGTGAGTAAGAAACGCGCATTTAGAGTATCCCCGCTGATCATCTGGCTCAGTTCAATTTCACTCGGACTGCTGGCCTCTGTGCCGAAGATAGCGGAACACCATTTCAATGCCAGGGAAGCATTGGTGAACACGGTGATCACCGCTGTCTTTGCCTTATTTGTATGGTATTATAACATTTATACATTGCCGACCTATTCCAAAAGAGATATCTATAGGGGCATCTCTGTGACAAGACTGTTACAAAGCCTGATACTGGGGATAGGTGTAATGTTACTGCTGGCATTTGCGCAACAGATGCTGGTGGAAACACTGAGTTTCGGTCCTGTGATGCTGATGGTGGAAGTCAGAGGGATCTTTATCAACCTGATGTTCTATATGTTCCTGCACCTGCTGTATCAGAACTATCAGAACCAGCGGGTAAGCATAGAACTGGAACGTACCAAGTCAGATAACCTGGGCGCACAATATGAATTGCTGAAACAGCAGATCAATCCTCACTTTCTGTTTAACAGTCTGAATACACTGAAGACAATGATCGAGGTCAACGACAAACAGTCGGTAGATTTCGTACTGAAATTATCGGAGTTCTACCGGTTTACACTGGAAAGCCGTAAGCTGGACCTGATCCACCTGTCAGAGGAACTGGAGATCATCTCTGCCTATATGTTCCTGCTGAAGGCACGGTTTGAAGATGGTATCCATATGAAGACCGATATCCCTCCGGCATATAATAATTCAATGATTCCGCCATTTACATTACAGCTGCTCATTGAGAACTGCGTCAAACACAATGTGGTATCACTGGAGGAGCCACTGGAGATCAGGTTGTATGTGGAAAAGGATTTCATCGTTGCCGAGAATGACCTGCAACCGAAAATGGAGTCGGAAGTATCTATGCATGTTGGCCTCAGCAACATCAGTGAAAGGTACCATCACCTGCTGGACAAAGAAGTTATTATTGAAGCAACAGATAAAGTATTTAAGGTAAAATTACCGGTCATCTATGAACATACTGATTATTGAAGACGAAGTAAAAGCAGCGGCATCGCTGGCGGCACTGATCACGAAGATCAGGCCGGAAGCAACCATTGTATCGAAATTGCAGAGTGTGAAAAGCAGTGTAACATATCTGTCTGAGCAACCGCATCCTGATCTTATTTTCATGGATATACAGTTGTCGGACGGCTTATGCTTCAACATCTTTAAAGCGGTCAGGGTATCCTGTCCGGTAGTTTTCTGTACCGCCTTTGACGAGTATACGCTGGAGGCATTTAAAGCCAATGGCGTGGATTATGTACTGAAACCTTTTTCACAGCTGGATATTGAAAATGCCTTTAAAAAAGTAGATGAACTGAAGAACTTCTTTCAGCAGCATGCACAGCATCCCCTGCCGCAGCTGAATGACCTGCTGGCCAAAGTAGCCCCGCCTGCGGGAAAGAAAAATTTCCTCGTTTTCAAAAACAACAAGTACCTTAATATCGCGACGGAGACGATCGCGTATTTTTATATCAAACATGAAGCGACGATGATCAGGACGTTTGATCAGCAGGAATACAGCGTCAATCAGTCGTTAGATCAGATACATGCGCAGTTGTCGCCCGATCAGTTCTTCCGGGTGAACAGGCAGTACCTGGTCAACTTTCATGCGATCAAGGAAGTGGAACACTACTTTGCCAGGAAATTACTGGTGAACCTGAGTATTCCTACTCCTGACAAATTATTGATCAATAAAGAAAAGGTACAGATATTTCTGACCTGGCTGGAGAACAGGTAAGCAATCACTTATGACAACGACAATATCTGCTGACATTACGAACCCGGTTGATGGCAGCCTGGGTTTCACGATGAAAGATTTCAACATGGACGCCGGCTTCAGCGAAGTGCAGAAGATCGGCCTTTTTTCCATTATATGGATACTGGAAGGAAACGGTACTTTAAAGGCCGATTTTACGGCTTATGATCTGGCAGCAGGGTCAATGATGTTCTTTGCTCCTTTTCAGCCCTTTCAGATCAGGGGAGACGATTTAAAGGGTATCGTGATGCATTTCCATCATGACTTCTTCTGTATCATCAAACATCACCGGGAAGTCGCCTGTGACGGTATCCTGTTCAATAACATTCATCAATCCCCACTGGTGAACATTCCGGAACATGAACGACCGATGTTCCTTCAGATCATGGACCAGATCAAACAGGAAGTGCAGGTGCCCGGCCTCGCACAGCATGACCTGATCATTTCCTACCTGAAGATATTGCTCATCAACGTGACGAGAATCAAAAAATCACAGACGGATGTACAACAGCCCTTCAGTGAAAAGAGTACAGAATCAGTATTAGTACATTCCTTTAAGACTTACATAGACCAGTATTACAGGGAGAAACACAGTGCGGGTGATTATGCGGCACTGCTGAACACCTCTGTTAAAAACCTGGGAAGAGTGGTGAAGGAGTTTTATCAGAAGACACCTACCGATATGATCGCGGAGCGAATTATCGTGGAAGCGAAACGCGAACTCTACCTGACTGACAAGCCTGTTAAGGAAATAGCGTATGACCTGGGCTTTAAAGATGAGTACCACTTCAGCAGGTACTTTAAGAATATTATACAGACTTCTCCACAGACGTATAGGAACTCGCTTAAAAAGGCATGGGGGTGATCTGCATTAGGAACGAGGAGTTGCTACCATAATACTTTGCCGCTATATACAGTGTACCACATATAAATGACAGTGCGCTTTCAATGATTGAAAGCGCACTGTCATTTACATTGTTACAAATTAATATTCAATTCCTGATTCCATTTCACTTCCCTTCTGCCGCAGCTATGATCACACGCGCCACCTCTTCAGGTTTGGAGATGAACACTACATGGCTGCCTTTTATTTCTGTTACTTTGGCACCGGAGCGTTTGTACATGTTGCGTTCTACTTCCGGGAGGATGCTTTTATCTTCGGTTGCCACGATTGCGTAGCTGGGTTTTGTTTTCCAGGCAGCAGCTGTTACCGGCGTGCCAAAGCTGGCACCAGCGATCGGTTGCTGGGAAGCGTACATAAAGTCAGTCTCTGATCTGGGAAGATCACCGGCGAAGCCGTCATGGAACTTAGCCTGGTCATAGTATACAAAGCCTTTATCGTCTGGGGCCAGGATACCATTTTCAGGAGCCGGAGGCATGGAAGTCGCCCACTGGATAGTATTCTCCCCTTTATCAGGCTGGAAAGCGGCTACATATACCAGGGAAGCTACTTTATCATGCGTGCCGGCCTGTGTGATGACGGTACCGCCCCAGGAGTGACCTACAAGTACGGCAGGACCATCCTGCTTGTCGAGGATACGGGTGGTGGCATCCACATCATCCTGCAGGGAGGTCAGCGGATTTTGTACAATAGAGACATGGTAACCTTTCTTCACCAGTATATCATGCACTTTCTTCCATCCTGAGCCATCTGCAAAGGCACCATGTACGATCACTATATTTTTAGTTACTTTTTTCTGAGCGAAGGCAGTGGTGACTGCTGCGAAGTTCATCATAAGTGTCATTGCTGCCAGGAGCATACCGCCTAAATACCATTTGGATGTTGTTGTCATTGTGTTGTTGTTTTGTATGGTACAAAGTTGCGGCAAAGCGTGCTGCCGGGAAATGACTGTATTTCCATATGAGATGGATATTTTTCCTGCATGAGAAAAGCCCTGTAAAACACCAGCTGATGTCTTACAGGGCTTTCACCTTATCCGGCTGTTGTTATAGCTTCGGATACCAGTTGCGCAGGCGCACTTCTATATTCCGCTTGCCGGCATCTACTTTCTCTTTAAAGGCATCCACATCGCTCAGACCTTTTGCACCTCTGTAATGATAAGGGTACACGATCTTTGGTTTGAATGACAGTACGGCGCTGGCCGCCTCGGTCACATCCATGGTGTAAGGCTGGTTCATACAAACGAAAGCCACATTGATGTTCCGCAGGTTACGCATTTCAGGGATACCCTGGGTATCGCCGGAAAGGTACACCCGTACACCACCCACGGTGATGATGTAGCCGTTACCCCTGCCTTTCGGATGTCTTGATTCCGCCGTCTCAGGCAGGTTGTACATCGGGATCGCATTGATGGTGATAGCGCCCTGTGTAGTAACGCCAAAGTTCTTTAATACAATAACGGATGGTTTGTACGCGGCAGGCAGTTTGTCTGCTACAGCCGGTGGTACGATCAGTTTTGTATTGGCAGTTTTCAGTTTACCAATGGCAGTAGAATCAAAATGGTCACCATGAATATCTGTAATGAGGATGTAATCAGGTGCGGCCAGTCCTTTGAACAGGTCTTTATTACCGGCAGGATCTACATAGATAACCGCTTTATCTACCGTTAATACCACACTGGCATGTTCAACGGGCTGGATAACCAGCGGACCTTTGCCGGTCTTAATAGTGTCTGGCGTACTGAGTTGAGCACTGGCGTTTCCTATAAATGCCGCGAAGCAGGAAACAAACAGGCTGAGTCTGATCGTCTTTGTGAGGGTCATAAAAAACAGTTTAATATATAGAGCGTTACATTCATTCTCCGTGTCTACACAGCAAACTTACATTAAAAAGCAGCCAGAACTTTATGCTGGCTGCTTTTTAATGCGCATCATTATTTCAAAGCTATTTTCTTCCCTGTTTTTACTGCTTCATAAATAGCGTCCATGATCTTCAGATCACGTACGCCTTCTTCTCCATTCACCGGCACCACAGGTTGCTTGCCATGCAGAATAATGTCAGACATTTCTTCCATTTGCAAGGTCTGATGTACCACGACAGGCTGATTCAGTTCTCCCTTGTGGGTACGCCCTTTAATAGGCCCGTAACCGGTAGAAGGCTGCATTTCTGCAAATCCCTTATCACCATTCAGAAAGAATTTATCCAGGTTGTTCATACTATAGGTAGATAGGCAGGAAGCCACTGCCCCGCTGGGAAATCCCAGCTGGAACTGGATCGTTTCATCCACACCGGGTTTAAACTTCTGTGGATCTGTTTTGGTTTCCTGGGCAGTTACCCATACCGGCTCCTCACCTATCATATAGCGTGCGCCATTGAGTGCATAGATACCGATATCCATCAGGGAGCCGCCGCCTGCGAGTTCCTTGTTCAGGCGCCACTGACCGGGATCACCAGCCTTGAAACCACATAGTCCCTGGAAGAAGAGGATCTTCCCGAACTCTCCTGCCTGGCGCATCCGGATCACTTCCAGCGTATGTGGTTCAAAGTGCATACGGTAGCCTACCAGTAATTTGACGTTCGCTTTCTTACACGCATCCACCATTTCCTGTCCTTCTTTTGCATTCAGGGCCATCGGCTTCTCACAGATCACATGTTTACCAGCTTTGGCCACCCTGATCGCCTGGCTATGATGGAGGGCATTGGGTGTAATGACATACACGGCATCGATATCCGGATTGTTTTTGATGTTGTCAAAGTTATCGTAGTTGTAGCAGTTCTTCTCCGGAATACCATATTTCTCCTGCCAGGCTTTGACCTTGGAAGGCGTACCACTGATCACGCCTACCAGCTTCGCCTTTTTACAATCTTTCATCGCCTCGGCTACCCGGGTGCCATATCCACCCAAACCCATAATGGCCACCCGCAATACCGGTCCATCATACGGGGCTTCTGTCATATCAGGCAGTCCTGCCATACCCAGACGGGGGATCACGGTTAATGCGAGGGCGGAAGCAGTAATTTTGTGCAAAAAGTGTCTTCTTGTGTTCTTCATAACAAGGGTTTGGGTTTTATGAAAGATGTGTCTAAGTAAGATATTCAGAAAATCAGGCTTCTGCAACCCGTTCATGTAAATCTTCTCCCGCAATTTCTATACCTGACCGCCCCGGCTGAAAACGGACACTGACTATATCAAAAGCGGACAGTCAGGCGGCCCCGGACGAACTCAATAAACTCATTATCAATATCTTCATAAATTGGCATTCTGTTGGGGTCCCTGCAGTGTATATTAGCCAGGATTATTCCCTAAATGAAAACACATGTTCAAGTATTACTATAAGATCGCTACACGTAACCTCTGGAGGAACAAGGCTTTCTCTGCCATTACCGTTATGGGACTGGCTATCGGACTGGCCACCTGTCTGTTGATCGCGTTGTTCGTGACAGATGAACTAAAATATGATGCCTATATCGAAAAAGCCGACAGGACCTACCGTATCAATGCGGACTTCCTGGTGAACGGAAGTGTTTTCAGGGAACGGTATTCCCCTGCGTTACTGGGGGGCGTACTGCAACAGGATTTTCCCCAGGTGGAAAAGTATGTAAGGCTGCTCCAACATGACCATATACTGGTACAAAAGGGCGATCAGACCCTGATCGAGGATGGCATCTGTTTTGCCGACTCAACCGTGTTTGATATGTTCAGTCTGCAGATGATAGCAGGTAACCCCGTAACCGCCCTGCGTGCACCTAAGTCAATTGTCCTCTCAGAGAGTATGGCGATGAAATACTTCAACAGCATTGACATTGTCGGTAAATCTATACATACAGATAATATCTACGACTATACGATCACGGGAGTGATCAAAGATGTTCCTTCCCAGGCACATATCCACTTTCACTTTTTAAAAGCGATGGCGGAGCAGGAGTACAGCAGAGAGCCACAATGGATGGCGGATAACTTTACCACCTACGTACGTTTACGCCCCGGCGCCACACAGGAACAACTGAATGGTTACCTCAGGATAGCCACCAAAAAGTATATGGAGGACCAGCTGCGAAAGCTCACGGGGAGTGGTCTTGCTGACCTGGAAAAGAAAGGTGGTCATTTCGGATATACCACCATTCCTGTCAGAAAGATACATCTTTATTCAGACCTGGTCAGTGAGCAGGAACCATCCGGGAATATACAGTATATCTATATTTTCATCATTACGGCTATTATCATCCTGATGATCGCCTGCGTGAACTTCATGAACCTGTCCACTGCCCGGTCAGCCGGCAGGGCGAAAGAAGTAGGACTGCGTAAGGTAATGGGTTCTCAGCGGAGCAGCCTGATCATACAGTTCCTGGCAGAATCTGTTATTACCAGCTGCTGTGCTATGCTGATCGCTATTGTCATCGCCGCATTATTACTCCCCTATATGAACGACCTGTCAGGAAAATCCCTGCGTATCACCGTGACTTCATTAACCTGGCTGCTGCCGCTGTTATTACTGATCGTAGTGGTAGTAGGATTGCTGGCAGGCAGTTATCCGGCGTTCTTCCTCTCTTCATTCGAACCGGTGAAAGTTCTTAAAGGAAAATTATCTTCCGGCTTTAAAAGCAGCTGGTTGCGGAACAGTCTGGTCACCTTCCAGTTTGTCACCGCCATATTGCTCATTGTGGGTACACTGGTCATCTATCATCAACTTAGCTACATCCGGAACAAGCAACTGGGCTATGATCGTCAGCAGGTGCTGGTATTGGGCAACACACAGTCTTTGTGGATACACGCCAAAGGATTTCGCGATGACGTACTGAAGCTTCCGGGCGTCACGGCAGGTACGATGACAAACACGTTGCCTACCGAAGCGAATACGAATACGAATGTATACTCAAAGGATGCCGCCAGAAGTGAAGGACAGGTGATGGGGATTAACGAGTGGTACATTGACACCGATTATTTTGCTACGCTGGGCATAAAGATGGCAAGCGGAAGGAATTTTTCACCGGATATGCCAACAGATACCAATGCGGTGATCATCAATGAAACAGCGGCACGGCTGCTGGGGTATACTGATTTCACCGGCAAGTACCTGTATAGAGGTGACCAGAAAATGCCGGTAATAGGTATTGTCAAAGATTTCAATGCCGGTTCTTTACGGAATAAGATCCCACCTGCTATCTTCACATTGGGTGAATTCACTGCAAGGATGGCTTTCCGCGTCAATACCACGGACCTTCAGCAAACTATCAGTAAAATAGAACAGTTGTACCACGCGAGACCCATGATGCAGGGGCAACCGTTCACCTATTCATTCATGGATGATGATTTTAACAGGTTATACCAGTCAGAAGAGCGTACCGGAAAGATCTTCATCTCTTTTGCTATACTGGCCATTGTGATCGCCTCCCTGGGTGTGTTTGGACTGATCACCTATGCAGCGGAGCAGCGTACCAAGGAGATAGGCATCCGGAAAGTAATGGGGGCGTCTGTATCCAGTATTGTGGCGATGCTTTCGGCCGACTTTATCAAACTGATCGCACTGGCAACGGTGATAGCCGTGCCACTGGCATGGCTGCTGATGAATAAATGGCTGGAGAACTTCGCCTACAGGATCAATATCAGCTGGGTGGTATTTGTACTGTCTATATTGCTCATGGTCATCGTAACACTGGCCACGATCAGCATAAAAGCCATCAGGGCTGCACTGGTCAATCCTATCAAGAGTTTACGTTCTGAATAACATAACAGGAAAGGCCGGCCACGATGCGGTGGCACGGCCTTTCCTCCATATATACGATATTAGGGCTGTAACGTCCACTGACTGCTTTCAAAGTTTGCAGGTACATTGGTACACTGCGCCAGTCCACTCTGATTCTCCAGGTTCAGGTAAGTGTTCTGCCACTCGCTTCTCAGGCGGGTATACCCATTATAGCTTTCCAAAGCCCAGTAACTGCTGTAAAACGTATCAGGCACATTACTACTCTCCACATAGCTGTACAGGTGCTCTATGTTCAGGTAATTGCCCGTAGCGGCGTTCTTAAAACGGATATGTCCATTGACCGTCTCCTGTATCCAGCGATACTGATTACCGGTGTTGCCGGTGCTATAACGTACCTGCCCGTTCTGTTCATACAGGTAAGTGTTTAACCACCTGTTCCTGATCAGTACACCATTGGCCGGAGGATTACCCGGGTCAGTGCCACCACCGATACTGTTTAAGAGGCTTTCTGCATTGGCGACCTGCAGATCCGCCAGGAAGGAGAACACCTGATTTAACTGTTGCTGCACGCTACCGTTGCCCGCATATTGTTTCCTGTACTGGTACAGCCGGTAGATGACTTCGAGTTCATGCAAACCGAAGGGCACACCCAGCTTTTGTTGCATGACGGTCAGGAATGAAAAGCCAAATTCATCTGTCGGTTCAATGATGGTGCCTTCGCCATAATCGTTCCAGGTAGCAAACTGAATGATCTGTACACTGGACGCCAGTGCCTTGTCCAGCATGGTGGAAAAGGTCGCCGTTCCATTGTGCGGGATCTGCCAGGTAGGACCGTCAGCACCACCAGCCTGATAGAATGACCTGAAGCCTGGATAAACAACGCCTATAGACAACGGGAAGCTCGCAGCCTGGGTATAATAACGGTCTACTACACCCGGATGCTCCTGGTAGATCCAGGGAAACTCGCCTCCGGCGTTATTACTACCTACTTCATTAGTGAACCCGAACAGCGGAACGATCTTAGGACGGGGATTAATACCATTCAGGATCGTGTTCCACTCTGCCGGCTGATGGAAGGTGATAGGACCAAAGTTCAGGACGACCGGTTCGTTGTTAGCATTACGCAGGTAGTTCCCCTGATTGAAATAGTTGTTCTGCATATACACGAAGTCCGCGTTGGCATTTGCGGCCATACCAGGGTCCCAGTTCCTGTCCTCATGCACGATGGAGAATTGCAGGCCAACAGCATTCAGCTTACTGATCAGCGCATTGGAGTTGGCCAGGTTGTCCGTATAATCGTATCGCTGTCTGGTACCCGGCCAGTCAATGAACACACCATCTGCACCGGCGTATTTCATCAGTAACAGCTGATATTCGATGATATCAGGATCGGCGGAAGCATAAGGGCCGGTCTTAGGATAGAAGTAAGCAGCGATCTGTCTCTTTCCATTGACGATGATATCCGGGTTCTGGGTGTTCATCTTCCAGTGGTAACCCCAGGCGCCCCTGGAAGCCGGTGTTTCAAACCAGGGCATCCAATGGATAAAGATCTTCTTACTGGTGGATTTGGAGACAGGTACTACAGCTTTCGTATCGGCTCGTAACGATGGAATTTCCTGTTCGGGTAACGATTTGTTACAGGCGAACATAAACAAGGCACACAGTGCCCATAATAGCGTTCTCATTTGAGGGAAATTTGATGAGTAAATAAATGGTCCTTTTGAGAATTGGATTGATATGGCTTTTCCGCGGTGAAAATAACTACCATCCCTCAGGTGACATAAAAGTATATGTAAAATATAGAAGAAAAACGGATAAATAATAACCAATGAACTAACAGTCAGACTGTTACAGGAGAGGCGCTATGATGAGAATATAGACGTACTGAATTACACTCAATACCTCAGTCCCATCACTCTCCTTCCTACCTCCTCGCCTGTCCGGGCACCGATCTCACTATCAAATTCATAATGGATGCCGCCATAGATCCTTGAAACCGCTGCTTCATCCACCATCTGCTGAAAATTACTGAAAGCGCGTGGGGCGAAGCCTTCCGGTACTTTCTGGTTATCGGTGAAAGAGAAATGATTGCCAAAGAAGCCTGCCAGCACAGTACCGGCGGCACCACTGAAACTGGCATGTCCGGAAGTATAGGATGGAAATGGCGGTGTGACGATCAGCGGGCCCCAGGCAGCGTCTATGTATTGCCGGATATAGGTAATAGGGCGCAACAGGTTGTATTTGTATTTATACTTCCAGCATACGATACCAGCGTCGTTCACGCTGATGCCTGCCTGTGCGAACAGGGTGGCAGCTTTTGTCAGACTAAGTCCCTGTTCAGTGATCAGTTGTGCAGTGATAGCGAGTAAATGTCCCGGAGGCGTAAAGGTACCACCACCATCTGCCCAGTAAAGCGCAATGGTATTCTCTTCAGGCGTCAGGGTATTCACTTTCTGATACACATGATAGGCTTCCTTGTAAAAGGCAGCAGCAGTATCGGTAGAAAAAGCGGGGTGGGCGATGCCAGCCGTCTCCGGATAGCGGGGCTTCACCAGTAGTCTGTTATTGCCCCAGTAAGGTAAGAGGGCACGCTGGAATGCGGGCGGGGTGGGCACCCAGAATGCGGGTCCTACCGGAGGTACGTAGTCGGTTGGGAACCCATTCAGGTACCCGTCCTTACCACCATCAGTCGTTGACCAGGCATAAATGGCGGCAGCCACTGATTTCCCGAAATCAACAGAACGGTTCATGACACTGGCGTCACAGCCGCTGGCAGCAGCCAGTCTGTTCGTACTGTCCAGTGCGTTGATGAGGGCTACATTTGCAGGACTGGCAGTAGGGTATAACCTGGTGATGATGTCAGACAGCGCACTATTTGCGGCGATCTCCCAGTTATACTGTTTCCCTCTTTCAGGACGGGGTACGTAGTTCAGGGCGTTTAGTTGTCCGCTAAGCGAATGACCATAGCGGTCGCTCCATACCACGGCTTCATGCAGGGCGATACCGGTATATGCCAGCGCTCTGGCTGCGACCGGCGGTGTAAAACCAGGGGTCTCCCTGATCAGTTTAAACTGCAGCTGATACCAGGATACAGGTACAGCGGCAGCGGAAGGGGTATTGCCCGACTGTTCAGTAACGGCAATAATGTTTTCAGGAACGGGTGCCTGCTCCTCTTTGCTACAAGCGGCAACAACGAGGATGAAAAAGAGATAGATGTACCACGAACGTACAGAATGAATGGTCATATTAACGGGGGTTTTAAGCGCCTGGAATTTACAGGTGTATGAGGGAAATGAGACGGCAGTGTATCACAGATAATGTGAACAAAATCACCGGCTGCTGATAAACAAAGCGGTGAAAAAATTGTATCTTAGGAGTATTGTTTTCAACCTCAGTAAGTACATCCAACATACATATGTAAGCACGCACATTACCACAACCCCATTATATCACCAAAGCCCCCATTCCAACATGATGGAATCACTCAAACTCATCAGGATCAACAGTAGTGGTCCTATGGTAACGAACTGGCAGTTCTTCCTGATCGGGCAGCACCTCTATGAAGGAGAAGCCGACGGGATATTTTCCCAGGAAGTACAACTGGCAACAATGGCGTTCCAGCGCAAACACGACCTGCAGCCGGATGGTGTTGTTGGCAACAAAACATATGGTGTCGCTATGCAGTTAGGCTTCGACGGCATTGTGGACGACAGAGACGACAAATCCGGCCCGGATTTCCCCAAACCACCTGCCTTTAAGCCATTGGTATCAAATGACGAAAGGGCCGCTGTATTTGGCCGGTTTTCGTATGAATCTCACCCGCTCCCTGGTAACGCTGAAAATATCAGGATCACGGATGACTGGATCAGCAGGAATATCGTCATGTTATCTATTCCGCAACTGACCAATATCAAGGGCTCGGACAGGGTACAGTTTCACAGGAAAGCAGGCGACCAGCTGGTGCGGCTATGGCAGGACTGGGAAAATGCGGGACTCTTACCTTTGATACTTACATGGGGCGGTTCATTCGTACCGCGCTTCATAAGAGGTAGCAGAAAAACACTCAGCAATCATTCTTTTGGGTCTGCATTCGATATTAATGTTGCCTGGAATCCATTAGGTGCGATGCCACCCCTGGTAGGACAAAAAGGATCTGTCAGGGAACTGGTACAGATCGCCAACGGGAACGGCTTTTACTGGGGAGGACATTTCACCCGGAAAGACGGCATGCACTTTGAAATCGCACAGATAAAATAGCCGGACTTCGTGCACTTGTAAGAGACTGTTATCGCTGCATAACAGTCTCTTTTTTATTGCCATCGGTTGAAAAACCAGATACCTGTATTACCGCTCAATTTTTGTCCGCAAATGAGGGTAAAGATGTCCGTAAATGATGTGGCGATATCCCTAAGCGTAACGAACTTACACATGACAACTAATTGACGCCCCCGTACATACCGCAACACTCCAACAGATGAATATTCATTAACAGATACACATTTAATCATTAAGCGCTATGCATATGGAATACAACAGACTTGCCGACATCAAGCGTTTAGAGTTTATTATTCGCACACTGAAACAACATTTACCTGAAGGCGCAACTGTACTGGACGTGGGCTGTGGCAACGGCATCATTGCACGTGGTCTGGGTAATGAAGGCTTCAATGTATATGGTATTGACGTAAGTCAGAAAGCCATTGAAAAAGCCCGAGCACTCACTGATAATACCAATGTCCGTTTTGACGTTATCAGCGCAGAAGCCCTTGTGGCTGATGGACAACGCTATCACGCAGTGATATGCAGTGAAGTACTGGAGCATCTTAATCAGCCAGAAAAACTACTGGACGTATTGTACCAGTCACTGACAGACAATGGTGTACTGATCGTCACCGTACCTAACGGTATGGGTCCCAGGGAGGTGCTCGTTACCAAACCCGTTATTGCCCTGCAAAAGAAAGATAACTGGGTATGGAGGTGTATCCTGAAAGTAAAAGGCGCAATGGGGTACAAAGGTACTACTGTTCAATCAGATGCAGATGATCTCACACATGTGCAGTTCTTCAGTAAAACATCACTGGAAGGACTGGCCAGGAAAACACACTTTAGGATCGTACGTTTTGGTAAAACAAACTTTATTGACGATGTTTTTCCTTTTTCTTTCTTCACCAAAAAAATAAAATTGTTGCAAAAATGGGATGGTGCCATTGCGGAAGTACTTCCATATCAACTCACTGGAAGTTTTGTAACAGTATGGGAGAAGAATTAAGGGGTGTAACATGCTCTTTTAATTGAACAAAAAAGCAGAACAGTATGGCCTTTTAGCGTGCATTGTCATGGTTTTTATGTAAGTTTGTATTACCTATACCCGTAATATAATCTATGAAAACCTTCAGTGTACACTTCAACATACTGAAAACCATTATCGTATCTTTATTGATCACGCTACCACAAGCAGCCCGGTCACAAACAGATCCAATTTATCTGCAGAATCCTTCGTTTGAAGGACAACCGACGATAAATGGTATACCACCACCATGGTATCAGCGGTCTGTCAACCTGATCGCATATACGTTACCGATGGGTTCCAGTAATGAGATACCACCTTCGGAAGGTAAGACCTATGCTGCATTACTGGCTGCCTCTGAGAACAATACATCTGCAGGTCATGCTGTATGGACATCGATCGGTCAGCAGTTATCCAAACCGATAGAAGCGGGTAAAGCATATCTGATCTCTTTTGATATGGCATTAATGCCTGAAGATGACAGAAGTGATGGAACAGCGGCTACTTCAACAGCGCTGGCCATATTAGGGGCTGACTCTGAAGCGGATATAGGGGAGCGCATCTGGTACTCAGGTGCTTACTACGATAGAAAATGGAAAAGATTCACAGCAGTACTGAAGCCCAAAAAAACCTACGCACATCTCCGGTTCGAACCTTATGTAACTGATTATGATGATACCTGTTATGTTGTAACATTCCTTGACAACATCTCCATGATCGAAGAGACACTCAACTTTGATGTACATGCTGAAAATACCTGTTACGGACATAGCGCAGGAAAGGTATCCGTAACAATGAATACCCATGACAAAGACAACTATAGCTTCCGCTGGCAACCAGGCGGATATACTACACAGGAAGTTGCTCAATTGCCGGCAGGCGTTTATACTGTTACGGTCACTAACACAACGAAAGGTTATTCAAGAGCGGAAAGCATAGAGGTCAGACAATGGGATATAAACATTGATCCGAAAGTCACGCCCATCAGTTGTAACGGAGAATCAGACGCTGCTATCGATGCCAATGTAAGTGGCAGTAAGCCGCCCTATAAATATGCTTTGGTCAATCAGTCCCCTGAGCAGGATTCTCCCGTATTCAGTGAGCTGCGCGCGAACTATTATACATTGAAAGTAACGGATAGTATGGGCTGTTATAAAATGCAGCCGGTCAACATACCGAATCCGCTTATTTTACAGGTGAAAGACGCGATAGCCAAGCCGCTCTCCTGCAGCAGCGTAAGAGATGGTCAGATCATTCTCAGTCCTTCCGGAGGTACTGCGCCCTATCACTATAGTATTTCAGATACAGCCACACAGACCGACAATCGTTTCCATCATCTTGATGCAGGTAGTTACCATTACAGGGTGAGAGATGATCACAATTGTATGGTAGAAGGAAATATTACTGTTGAGCGGGGAATGAATGACTGTGCTATCTACATGCCTACCGCATTCAGTCCGAACGGCGATGGTAAGAACGATCTGTTCAAGGCACGTATGCAGGATGATGTGACGGAGTTCCGGATGACCATCTTCGGCAGATGGGGACAACTGATCTATGAAACGACAGACCCGGAGTCCGGATGGGATGGAAAAATGAGGGGAGCTGATCTGCCTCCGGGCACATATGTATGGAGAGTTACCTATACAGACAGTAAAAAACAACAGATGCAGCAGCAGGGTACACTGACCATGTTCAGATAGTATGCTGACAAGATAACTGGAGGCGTTCACCCTGGTGAACGCCTTTTTTATTAACATACAATACTGCTACCTACATATGAAAAAAGATTATTTACGTTGATAGCCGCCGGGATTGCAGTTAAATGACGTAACTTAATCACTGTTAATCACTTAACCTGTATGCAACTGGTAGTATTCGCGGCGCTGCACTTTGAACTGGAAGCTTGTGCAACTGAAAACCAACCCCCACAAGGTACAGCCCCGTTACAATTGTTACTTGAAATGATACGTGCTAAACAAGTGGCCGTCATACCTGCATCCATGCATGATACAACAAACAGTACACCACCACCTGTGACGATCAGTCCTGCAATGATGCATTATCTCGATCATGTATCTGAACCATTGATGGGCGGGCAGATGCCTGGTTATGCATTAAGGACGGTCAGTATAGAACTACTGACAGAATACCAGGAGAAGCAGGTGTCCGCATTAAGTGCGGAAACAGCGCTTGCTACAACGATGATGCTGATCAGAAATGAAGTGATGCTCTATCCGAATATTCATGTGCATAGCCTGCGCTCACTGGCGAAGAAACACTTCATTAATGAGAAATCATTAAGCAGGGCATTCTCCAAAACCTTTGGCGTGAAGATCAGTGATTTCATACTGGAACAGGTGATGCAACGTGCAAAGTATCTGCTGGAGAATACAGACATGACCGTGGCTGATATTGCAGACGAACTGGGATACAGCAATGACTATAACTTTTCCCGTACCTTCAAAAACATGTACGGCGCCTATCCGGCGATGTCCCGCAAGAAAACACCTGACAGTTAGATCATTCTTCAATGATAGTAAATGGGATAGTAGATGGATAATTGAATAGTGCCAGGTGTCCTTACATACTGAACTCTTCGTAGAATGCCTGCTTTGTCACAGGATTATACCAGAGATACTGCCAGAAACCATCTTCCTCACCTGCTTTGTAAGGCACCAGGTTTTCAATAGCGTCCTTGTTCCACCACTGCGGGCAACCTGTTATATACAATCCTTTATCAGTAGTATCCGTAGACAATTCCATGCCGTTCTTTCTGATGATCCTGTTGATGGTTGACTGCTCACAGGTAAAAGACATCAGGACGGAATTATCTATGCCCATCACATGGCCTGATGTGAACAGTTCTTTCACATCAGGCGTAACAGCTGTTTCCAGATGTTCTCTGAAACGCTGCTTATTATCGTCCGTATCGGGCGTTGAGGAATGGTAGGTAAGCGCATCTTTATCTGCGGCATCGCTTATCAGGTCATGCTGTTTTCCCAGTAACTGCACCTCATCACGTTTTACTTTTCCACAAGAGAAGACAGTCATAGAGAATGACAAGAAGAAGAATGTAAACAACAACCGGCCTGAATGCTTTTTCATACGATAATTTGAAAGGGAATCACAAATATCATTGCCACCACCGCAGTGTATCTGCGTACACGACTGAACGATCTGTATAGGGAGGTACTGCCAGTTCGAACACCTGTCTCGACACTACAAATATACATATGAAATATTAGAATATCATCTTCCCGGCCGGTTGTTTTTCGCTATCTCCTATTCTGTCCCTTCTTCCAGGAATGTACTCAGATTTTTGCCGAAACGATAGACTATTGCTATTCAAAAAACAACCAAAAAAAGGAAATAGCTGCAGGGAATAGTCCTTATTTCAGGGATATCGGCTACATGATTGTAGTCTGGTATTATATTTGCCCGTTGACAATAAGGAAGTATTAAAACATTACACTATGCGTACTAAAAGCAGATCTGTACTGATGGCATTATTGTGTTGTCTATGGGTCGTATTCACCATTTCCTCATGCGCTTACGAAGCTACACCAAAAGGGCATCCACATGGTATGCCGCCAGGCCAGGCTAAAAAACTTACCGGATCAAAATCCGCCAAGCCGTTTGCTCCCGGTCAGCAGAAAAAATATCATTAATGCACCGGATGTACCGGTGATACCGGTACATCCGGCATCATCTATTCTGGTTTTTTAATGCCTCATAGACCACCCCCGTCGCGATGGCGCAGACGGCATGGTGCCATACGTCTGTTCCGATCATTTCCGGCTTCTCTTCCGTCACTGGCGGCGCTACTACTCTTTTCGCGGGCCTGCACAGATCCGACGCCGGCATGTACAGCAGCTAAGAAGTAGAGAAAGACTGGATTCAACGCGCGAGAGGAGATAGTTGATGTTTGTTACCTGTCAAGCCATTGTTTAAACAGGGGTACCTTCTCTCTGCTGATAAGGATCTCTCTTTCAGCATCCCGTTTCAGGACAACGCGCAGTTTGCTGGTGGAATAAGTCTGTATCTTATCGATGCTGTCCGCATGAATAATATGCTGCCGGTTGACACGGAAGAAGACCTGTGGATCCAGCTGCTCTTCAAGTTCTTCCAGGGTGAGGCTGACAGGCACATGCGTACAGTCTTTCAGGACGAGATGGGTACCTGCCAGGCTATAGCAGATGAAGTCAATATCAGTGACAGGAATGGTCCTGTATTCATCACGAAAAGGGATCATAAAGCGGGTACGGTAAGTAGCCTCTTTTTTACTCAGCAGTTCCAGCAGGTGCTTCATCAGGCCATCCGTATCGGGTTGCTGTTTTACGGCCTTTACCTTGTTCAGTGCCTGCTGCAGGTCGTCTCGTTCAACTGGCTTTAAGAGATAATCTAAACTATTCACTTTAAAGGCACGGACAGCATATTCATCATAAGCGGTGACAAAGATGACCGGGCATTGGAACCGGATGCTGGGAAAAATATCAAAGCTTAGCCCATCAGCAATACGGATATCCATCAGTACCACATCGGGATGTTCGTTCTGCTGAAACCAGGATACGCTTTCTGTAATGGTATCGAGTACGGCAATGACTTCAATGCCAGGATCGACATCGGTCAGCATTTTCTTCAGTCGTGTAACGTTGGGTTTTTCATCTTCAATTATGACTACCTGCATAGTTATTCTTTTTAGAGATCAACCAATGGTAAGCGCACGAGAAATTCTTTCCCGGTATCATCGATCGCTACTTCCTTTTCAAAGAGCAGTGCATAGCGCTTTCTGATATTTTCCAGCCCCAGTCCGGTAGAAGGCAGGGTGTGCGGTATCAGTTGAATATTGTTTTTAACGATCAGGTTATCCCCTTCGTCATAAATAGTGATATAGAGTGGTTGCTGTGCGGAAGCGATATTGTGTTTGATCGCGTTCTCTATCAACAGTTGTAGTGTAATGGGAGGTATACCACTGATCCTGTTCGCATCAGAGACATTGACACGGATGTTCACATTGTGGCCATGTCTGATCTCTATCAGGAAGATGTAGGACTGAATGAATTTCAGTTCCTGGTTAAGGCTAATCACGTCGCTGTTCAGGTTAGCGATCATATAGCGGTACACCCTGGACAGCTTTTCCAGGAAAGAGTTAGCCAGCTGTGGCTCCTCTTCTATCAGGGCAGACAGTGTACTGAAATTATTAAAGAGGAAGTGAGGGTCGAGTTGCAATTTGAGCGACTGTAACTGAGCCTGCATAGCTGTTTCCTTTAATTTTGCAGCATCCAGCTGCAACTGTGCGGCTTCCAGCATGGATGTCTTCCAGCGTTTCAACAGATAGTTACCGGTATGCACAGCACTGATCAGGATGGATACCAATCCACAGATAACATAGAACGGCCATTGTTCTGCTTTGTCGATCTTGTCCAACTCTTCCTGCGGCGGCGCACAGCAGTAGAACAAGGTATACTCAAGTACGTTCAGCAGCGCAAACACAGCTATTAACACCGCTATTGTCTGGAAGACGAATCTTTTCAATGGTTGTCTTTCCCACGGGACCCATTTATCCATCCACCTGGCAGCAGCGAGACTTACCTCTGCAATTGCCCAGGAGATGATCAGTGCAAAGAACAGTTCAAGTGTCCTTCTGGGACCAGATAGTCTGGAAACGTATTCCCAGTATTTGCTGAACGGGTTGATCACGTAGGAAATGAACATGTATAGTATAAAAGCCAGCGGGATCACTAATACCCGGTAGTATTTATCGAAGAGTTTATCCTTGTCTGCTTTGGTGTTTACCATTTGGAACGAGAAATTAAATTAGGAACCAGGACTGAGGATACAGGCTGTTGACAAAGCAACCATTCCTGATTCCTAATTCCCAATTCCTAATGAAGTACTGAAGGTAGCCAATTTCCTGCAAGCGCTCTATTTCCAACCGCCGCCTAACGCGCGGTAGAGATCGATGGCTGCATTGAGCTGATCGCGTTTAACGGCAGCTAGGTCCAGTTCACTTTGCAGGGCATTACTCTGCGCCGTGATCACTTCCAGGTAGTTGGCCATACCGTTTTGAAACAGCAGGCTGGCATCGTGCGTAGCAATTTCCAATCTGTCGACACGTTGCTGTGTAAAAGTGTACTGCTCTTTCAGCTTGTCCATTTTTGCCAGCGCATCACTCACTTCCTGTACAGCAGTAACGACGGAGCGCCTAAACTCAATCGCACTCTTTTCCCATTCTATCTTAGCTGTTTCCCATTCTGTTCTTAATTGCCTGCGTCTGAATACAGGTTGGGTGATACTGCCGCCTACTGTTTCAAAAAGGCTGCCCGGAATATTTAACCAGTTATTGATCTTAAATGAATTTACGCCTACGCCTGCGGTAATGTTCAGCGCCGGATACATGGCAGCTTCCGCAATGCCGGCACGAGCGTTGGCTGTTTTAACCGCCATCTCTGCCGCTAGCACATCTGGCCTGCGCGAGAGCAGCGTGGCTGGAACACCGGCAGATAACAAGGTGTCAGTCACGATATCCTGGAGCTTATTCCTGACGATCGTGCCGGGCATCTCACCCGTCAGCATCTTCAACGCATGCTCCTGTACAGCGATCTGCTGTTCTATCTGCGGAATAAGCGCCTTCGCTACACGGAGCTGGGCCTCGGTCTGTTCGATGGCCAGGTTGGTTACCATACCTGAATTGTATTGCAACCGGATAATACGCAGGGTACTATCGGTCAGCTGCATGTTCCGGTAGGCCACTTCACGCTGTGTATCCAGCATGAGAAGATTATAGTAGGCCTGTGCGACATCGCTTACCACGCGTGTCCTCACCGCTTTGGCCGCTTCGGTAGATTGCAGGTAAGTTGCCAGGGAAGCTTCTTTTAACCGGCTGATCTTACCCCAGGCGATCACCTCCCATGACAGGGAAAGACCGGCGTTGTAGTCATCCATGTAACGGGTACCGATGAACTGTTCTGACAGGGAGCCGTTCAAACTGTTTTTAGAAGGCCAGTTACGCGTACCCTGTACCTGCAGGCTCAGGTCAGGGAGGCGGCCCAGGCGGGCTGATTTCAGAGAAGCACCGGCAGACTCGATGTTCCTGAGTGCGATCTGTGCATCAAAGTTCTTCGCAATGGCACTGTCGATCAGTCTGAGGAGCGCAGCGTCCTTAATGAACGACTGTACAGGCAGTGCGGCGATGTTGTTCGTATCGGCAGCTGATTGTCCGCGAAACTGCGCAGGCATATCCACCGATGGTCTGGTATACTCCTTCCCTACCTTACAGGAGGTAGCGGTGACAGCCGCAAGACCTATGATATATAAGTATCTGTTCATTGTTGATTAGTGTTGCATTTGAGCATGGTGTAACTTCACATGATCTGTTGAAGGATCAACCGGCGGTTTACGGGAAACCTTTTCCTGGAG
Source organism: Chitinophaga agri (assembly GCF_010093065.1). Taxonomy (NCBI): domain Bacteria; kingdom Pseudomonadati; phylum Bacteroidota; class Chitinophagia; order Chitinophagales; family Chitinophagaceae; genus Chitinophaga; species Chitinophaga agri. The sequence continues at coordinate 2,689,420 of NZ_CP048113.1, forward strand.
GTACTGGAAGACCACAAACAGCACAGGAATGATAAATACGCCCAGGATCACGCCCGTGAGCATACCTCCGGCAGTACTGATACTGATAGAGTGGTTACCCTGTGCGGAAGGGCCTTTAACGGTCATCAGCGGTAACAGACCGGCGATGAATGCCAGGGACGTCATGATGATAGGTCGTAGCCTCAGTTTAGCCGCTTCGATAGCAGCAGCCACCAGTGACTTACCCGCCTTCCTTCGTTGTACAGCAAATTCAACTATCAGGATGGCATTTTTAGCCAGCAGTCCTATCAGCATCACCAGGCCTACCTGCACATAGATATTGTTATCAATACCTGCCGCACGGATAGCCAGGAACACACCGAGGATACCTGTTGGGATCGAGAGCAGTACCGCCAGTGGCAGGATATAACTTTCGTACTGGGCAGCCAGCAGGAAGTATACGAAGACAAGCGCCAGCGCGAAGATCACGACCATCTGGCTACCAGAGAGTTTCTCTTCACGGCTAAGCCCCGTCCATTCGTAGCTATACCCCGCAGGCAGCTTAGATGCCGCCAGCCGCTCTACTGCATGGATCGCATCACCGGTACTGTAACCGGGTTTCGGGATGGCGTTGATCGCAATGGAGTTGTACAGGTTGTAACGGTTCATGGTTTCAGGACCGTACACCCGTTTCAGTTTGACGATGTTATTCACCGGTACCATGGCACCTTTATCGTTTTTCACATACATGCTTTCCAGACTTTCCGGTACACTGCGGGCTTCAGGATCGGCCTGCACCATCACACGGTAATACTTACCAAAGAGGTTGAAGTCGGATGCCTGGCTGCTACCATAGTTAGTTTGCAGGTTACGCATCAGGTCACTGATACTGACACCCAGTTGTTTGGCTTTGACAGCGTCCACTTCGAGCTGGAATTGCGGAAAATCGGCACGGAACATGGTGAATGCGACAGCTATTTCAGGTTGCTGCATCATCTCACCAATGAACTGATTGGCCGTCTGACTGAATTTGTCGATTGAGCCGCCGGTACGGTCCTGTAACACCAGTTCCAGACCATTGAAGCTACCGAAACCAGGTACGGTCGGGAAAGTAAAGACCGCAAAAGTACCTTCCCTGATCGCAGATAACTTCTCTCCTATCAGGGCAGTTACCGCATCGATCTGCTGTACGTCCCCACGTTCCTGTATAGGTTTCAGTTTCATGAAGCCCAGGGCATACGCAGGGCCGGAGCTGTTACTCAGCAGGTTGAATCCTGAGATCGTCGTAGCCGATTCCACTGCCGGGATGCTACGCATGATACTATCGGCACGTTTCAATACAGCCGTTGTACGGTCAAGACCTGCACCAGCTGGTAAATTGAGCGAGATCACCGCGAAGCTACCGTCTTCATTCGGAATGAATCCTTTCGGCGTACTGTTCATCAGCCATATGGAAACCCCCGTGATAGCAGCGAGTGCCCCTAATCCGATCCACCTGAAACGGACAAGCGATCTTACTCCACGGGTATATTTGCTGGTCACCGCATTAAAGCCCTTATTGAAAGCAGAGAAAAACCGTTGTTTAAAACCTTTCTTCCCCTTAGCTGAAGGGTCCGCATGGTTGTTCTTCAGCAGTAATGCACACAGCGCAGGACTTAGTGTCAATGCATTGAATGCGGAGATCAGGATAGCCACGGCCAATGTAAAGGCAAACTGACGGTAGAACACACCAGTAGGCCCTTCCATGAAACCTACAGGGAGGAAAACGGCGGTCATCACCAGGGTGATGGAAATAATAGCGCCGGAGATCTCACTTAATGCAGAGACAGTAGCAGCTCTTGCACCGAGGTGTGAACGTTCCATTTTACCATGTACCGCCTCCACGACGACGATCGCATCATCCACCACGATACCAATGGCCAGCACCAGTGCGAAGAGCGTCAGCATATTGATAGAGAAACCCAGCATCTGCAGAAAGAAGAAGGTACCCACCAGTGATACCGGTACCGCGATAGCAGGGATGAGGGTGGAACGGAAGTCCTGCAGGAAGATGAACACGATCACAAATACCAGGATGAATGCTTCGATCAGGGTATGTTTTACCTGCTCGATAGAAACATCCAGCTGTTCTTTGGTGCTGAAGGTCGTATGGTATTTGATCCCTTTCGGGAAAGTTTTGGCCGCCTTCTCCATTGTCTCTTCAATAGCCAGCTGGATCGCATTAGCGTTGGAGCCATTTGTCTGGAACACTGCCATGGTAACGGCATCATTTCCATTCAGGCGGTTGTCTGTAGTATAGTTAGCCGCCCCCAGTTCAACACGCGCGAGGTCTTTCAGGTAGAGAACAGAACCGTCCGCATCTGCGCGGACTACGATATTTTCAAACTGGTCCGGCTGATTAAATTTACCGGTGTAGTTGATCACATAAGACAATGGCTCCTTACTGCCTTCGCCGAACTTACCGGGAGCTGCCTCCAGACTCTGATCCTGGATAGCGTTGAGGACATCGGTAGATGTCACATTATGCGCAGCCAGTTTCGCAGGGTCCAGCCATACACGCATGGAGTAGTCCTTCGCACCGAATATTTGTACCTGTCCGACACCTGAGATACGTTTCAGTTCAGGCACCACATTGATCTTGGCATAGTTCTGCAAAAAGGTTTCGTTATACGAATGCCTGTTTTCACTATACAGGTCGAGTACCATGATCATACCGTTCTGCTGTTTGGTGGTAGAGACACCCGCCTGTATCACTTCGGCTGGCAGCTGACTGGTTACCTGGGAGACCCTGTTCTGTACATTCACAGCTGCCTGATCGGGATCAGTACCCAGTTTAAAGAATACGCTGACAGTAGCGGTACCGTCATTACTGGCAGTGGACTGGATATAGGTCATGTTCTCCACGCCATTCACCGCCTCTTCGATGGGCGTTACGACAGAACGTAGTACAGTAGCGGCATTACCACCGGGGAAGGTAGCGGAAACAACGACACTGGGTGGTGCGATGTCGGGGAACTGGGTCACTGGCAGCCGGCTCAGTCCCACTAATCCTAATATCACGAGGATGACAGACAGTACAGTAGCCAGTACTGGTCTCTGAATAATTTTATTGAGCATAGATTCTTAGGCTTATTGCTTTGTTATTTCTTTGCAGCAGGTTTCACAACAGCACCTTCGGTGATTGTTTCCAGACCTGCGGTTACTATCTTATCACCTGTTTTTATACCATCCACCACAATGAAATTGTCAGCGCTTTTACCGGCAATGACAATGGATTGCCTTTTCACTTTGTTACTGTCTGCCAGCTGGTACACGAATAGTTTATCCTGCATCTCCATGGTGGCAGATTGCGGCACCAGTACCACTCCATTATTCACCTGTTCGATACGTACCTTACCGGTATTGCCAGACCTCAGTACAGCCGCGGGATTAGGGAAAGTAGCACGCAGGCTGATCGCTGCGGTGGTTTTGTTGAACTGTCCGTCTACCATTTCAATACGTCCCTTTTCGGAGAAGTCATCTCCATTAGATAGTACGAGCGATACAGGGCGCATATGCTTCAGTTGTTGTTGTAAAGTAGATCCGGTCGCTCCTTTGCTGAAGCGGATGAAGTCATTCTCACTCATGGAGAAGTAGGCGTAGATCTTACTGATATCGGATAAAGTGGTTAATGGTGCGGCATCTGAACTGTTCACCAGGTTTCCTGCTCTTTTGGGGATCCTTCCTATATAGCCGCTTACCGGGGCTTTGATCAGCGTAAAGTTCACATTCACCTGTGCAGCTGCTATAGCAGCCCTGGCCTGTTCTACGTTTGCTCTGGCAGTTTGTAAATTGGTCTGAGCGGTTTTCAGCTGGATATCTGACACTACTTTATTTTCAGCCAGTGGTTTCATTTTTTCCACTTCGAGTGCTGCATTTGCTTCGGCTGACTGCATCGCACGCAGGGAGGCCATATCTCTTTCGAGTTGTGCCTGGTAAGGCCTGTCGTTGATCTTAAATAATGGCTGGCCGGCAGTCACAAAGCTACCTTCCTCTACAAATACTTTCTCGAGATATCCTTCTACCTGTGTACGCACATCAACATTCTCCTTTCCTTCGAGATTAGCGGCATATTCCCGTACGGTCAGCGCAGTAGTAGTGTCCAGTGTCAGCACCGGCAGTTCCGGAACCGGCATAGATTGCGCTGCGCCTTCATTGGCTTTACCGGACTGACAAGCGTTTAAGATGGTCCATATAGAGAGGGACGCGAGCAGTACCGGCATTCTATTGTTACTCATATTCCTGATTAAGGCAGATTTTTCGTATTGCCGGAGCGAAGATCTGTTGGAATGAGGGGGGATCAGGAGGGGAATTGGGTGAAGTGGAAAAAAGGGGGGATGAAACGGAAAGAATTAGGAATTAGGAATGTGATCATTTAACGGCACTGATATCTTCGCTGCATTATAATTCCTAATTCCTAACTACACTAGTATCCGATAGTGAAACGCTCGTTATGATGCTGAGGCGTTTCCAGTTCATTGATCATTGCGACTGCGTAGTCTTCTACGGAGATGTTGCTTTCGCCTTTGTCATTTACGATCAGATCGTCTTTACCAAGGCGGTAGTTGCCGGTACGTTCACCCGGGGCAATATTGCCTGCAGGGGAGAAAAATGCCCAGTCCAGGTTTGTTAATGGTTTTAACTGATTATAATACACTTCAGCAAGGCCCTTTACACCTGGCATAATGGCTTCCGGTAGCACGCCGGTGTCCATTACGGTAACACCAGGTTTAACGTACAGGGAGCCTGCGCCACCTACTACGAGCAGACGTGTAACGTTTGCCTGCTTAACAGCGTCGATAATGGATTTGTAGCCGGTTAAGGTGTCGTTATAGATGTTCGGATTACCCCAGCCAGGATTGTATGAGCTGATGACAGCATCAGCGCCTTTGATGATGTCGGTAAGAGCAGCAGCGTTCTGTATATCGGCAGCAATGACTTTCAGGTTTGAGTGGGTAGTGGTGACTTTCTCGGGGTGGCGGACGATGGCGGTGACCTGGTGGCCTCTTGAGAGTGCTTCGTTTAAGATAGCTGAGCCCACGAATCCACTGGCGCCGATGAGTATAATGTTTGACATGTTATAATTGATTTTTTGTTTCACAAAGTTCCGGATAGTTGGGGATTGGGTAAAGGTAAATTTAGGACTTTAGATGATACTTTTGGGAAGTCGCGTTTTTAGGTGTGGTTTATTATCATTGCGGGTTCACAATTATAGATCTATGAACGTATGTTAGTGATCATATTGTGATCTGGATAAAACTTACGACATTGCTGCTTTAACAGCAGGTTTTACTATATGGGGCGTCGCACAAATGCAGGTACGGATATAGCCAGTTACCAGTTTAAGGATGGGTTACCAGTGGAATTTGAACTGATCTCACTGGGGGAACTTTATAATAAAAATAAGGTGGTGCTGACTACGCCACACCGGGCATCCTTTTACCATATTCTATGGTATAAGAAAGGCGGGTTCGATCATATGGTAGATTTTGAACCCGTGCATATTGAGGATAATATGCTGCTGTTCCTGAATAAGGATATTGTACACTTTTATGATAGTGTGGCCGATGTAAAGGGTAAAGGCATTTTATTTACAGATGCTTTCTTTAGTTCTACAGATGAAGATATGCGGATGCTGAAAGAGACGATCCTGTTCAATGATCTGTTTGGTGTTTCTGCTATCAGGTTGTCCGGGGGACATACTGCTTTTAATACATTACTGGGGCTGATGGAAACAGAGGTAATGCGGTCACCTGATGCATATCAGGGTAAAATACTTAGAAATCTGCTCCACAATTTCATTTTGGAAGCCGAAAGGGTACGGCGTACACAGGGGTTTAAGGAAATAAAAAAGGGCGCAGATCTGGATTATGTGTTATTGTTTCGCGATCTGCTGGAATCGCATTTCAGGATACATAAGCAGGTGAATTATTATGCGTCTGAATTGAGCGTTACTGAGAAACGCCTGACACAGGCCACCTCCAAAGTCCTTGGTAAAACATCCAAGCAGATGATCGACGACAGGATTATGCTGGAAGCAAAAAGACTACTGGTTCACTCTACGGACACTATTAAAGAAATTGCTTATCAGCTGGGATTTCTTGAGCCTACTAATTTCATCAAATACTTTCGCAAACATAGTCAGCATACACCAGTTGAATTCAGAGAGCATATGTAGAACGGGTCCCCCAACATGCCCCGGAAGGGCTGACTATGCAAAAAGAAATATTTTTAGTCCGCTATTGTATTCTCATTTATTAATCGTAATATTGCGATGAGGTATTTATGGGCACATCAAAGACAGATCTATTTACAAAAGAACAGAATGAAATGGCTGCTATGGCGAAAGCGCTGGCGCACCCGGCACGTATTGCCATACTACAGTACCTTGTCAGGAAGAATGCCTGTGTATGCGGCGATCTGGTGGAGGAACTGGGGCTGGCACAGGCGACTACTTCACAGCACTTAAAAGAGCTGAAGCAGGCAGGTATTATACAAGGGACGATCGAAGGAGTGAGTGTTTGCTATTGTATCAATCCGGATGTATGGCAACAGTATAAGGCGCTGTTCAACAGCTTCTTCCAGGACGTGAACCTGATGGGTAATAAGTGTTGTTGATTTTTTTTGCTTTTATTCATCGTAATATTACAATAATACACTTTAATCTTACATGTTATGTCTACTGACCAGCAAATAAAAGAGATGGTAAGGCAGAAGTACAGTGAAATTGCCTTACAGGACAAGACAGAGAATCAGGCGTCCTGCTGTGGCGCCGGTGGTTGCTCTACGGAGGTGTATAATATCATGAGTGATGATTATACGACGATGCAGGGGTACACTGAAGATGCGGACCTGGGACTTGGATGCGGATTGCCTACGCAATTTGCACAGATAAAGAAGGGCAATACCGTTATTGATCTGGGTAGTGGTGCAGGAAACGATTGTTTTATTGCCCGTCATGAAACGGGCGACAATGGTAAGGTGATCGGCATTGACTTTACACCTGCGATGATTGAAAAAGCAAGGGCGAATGCAGATAAGCTGGGGTATAATAATGTGGAGTTCAGACAGGGAGATATTGAAAAAATGCCGGTAACGGCTAACACAGCTGATGTTATTGTCAGCAACTGTGTGCTGAACCTGGTACCTAATAAGGACGGCGTATTTAAGGAGATCTACCGGGTATTGAAGCCAGGAGGACATTTCAGCATCTCTGATATCGTATTGGAAGGAACACTACCTGCTGCCGTTCAGCAGGCGGCTGAGATGTATGCCGGCTGTGTATCAGGCGCAATACAACAGGCGGAATATCTGGGTCTCATCACCAGCAATGGCTTTACTAGTGTAACCGTACAAAAAAAGAAGGCCATTATGGTCCCGGATGATATATTGTCTGCTTACCTCTCTCCTGAAGAAATCAGTCAGTTCAGGAACAGCGGGACAGGCATTTACAGTATTACCGTATATGCAGAAAAGCCGGCAGAGCAATCCTGCTGCGCACCCGGATGCTGCGATTAAACAATAGAACCACAATTCAGCTATATGAAGAAAATTCTGGTACTCTGTACCGGCAACAGTTGTCGTAGCCAGATCGCGGAAGGCTACCTGAGATATTTCGCACAGGAGAAGGCAGTAATATACAGTGCCGGTGTAGAGACACATGGCGTGAATCCCCGTGCGATCGCTACCATGCGTGAAGACGGCATTGATATCTCCGCACATACATCCAATAATATCACCGAGTACAGGGATGTTGATTTTGACTATGTGATCACCGTGTGCGATAATGCAAAAGAGCGTTGTCCGTATTTCCCCGGCAATGCGGAGAAGTTCCATTATAACTTCCCGGACCCCGCAAAAGCAACAGGTACTGAAGCCGAGATCATGGAGCAGTTCAGGGTTGTCCGCGAACAGATCAAACAGTATTCAAAAGACTTTATAGAACATCATTTTTCCTGATCATGAGCGATCAAAATTGTCATCCGGCCGGTGGAAGGAAAAAACTTGGATATATAGACCGCTATCTCACATTATGGATACTACTGGCCATGGTGATCGGTATCGGCATCAGCTGGTTCCTTCCTGATTCATCTGCCTTCATTACTTCCTTTTCTTCAGGTAGCACCAACTTACCCTTAGCGATAGGTTTGATCCTGATGATGTATCCACCGCTCGCGAAAGTAAAATATGAAGAAATCGGAAAAGTATTCCGCAATGTGAAGGTACTCGGCATTTCATTGTTACTGAACTGGATAATAGGCCCGGTGCTGATGTTCCTGCTCGCTATCATTTTCCTGCATGACTATCCGGCGTATATGACCGGTGTTATTCTTATCGGGCTGGCACGCTGCATTGCAATGGTCATCGTATGGAACGAACTTGCAGACGGCAACCGGGAGTATGCCGCAGGACTGGTAGCATTGAACAGTATATTCCAGGTATTTCTATATAGTGTATATGCCTATGTTTTTTTAGACATTTTACCCCCCCTGTTCGGGTACACAGGAATTTCAATCGGTGTAACACTCAAAGAGATTGCTGAAAGTGTGCTGATCTACCTGGGTATTCCTTTTGCAGCAGGCATCATCAGCCGGTATCTGTTATTAAAGATCAGGGGGGAGCAATGGTTCCGGGAGGTATTTATTCCTTTCATTTCTCCCGTCACCTTAATAGCCCTGCTTTTTACCATTATAGTCATGTTCAGCCTTAAAGGAGCCGTCATTGTAGCATTACCAATGGATGTATTACGTATTGCCTTACCGCTGGTCATCTACTTTGCCATTATGTTCTTCATTAGTTTTTTTGCCGGGAAGGCGGTTGGCGCCGATTATTCTCAGAGTGCAGCGATCTCGTTCACTGCTGCCGGTAACAATTTTGAACTTGCGATCGCCGTGGCCGTAGGTGTGTTCGGGATCAGTTCCGGTCAGGCATTGGCGGGTGTGATCGGCCCCTTAGTGGAAGTACCTGCGCTTATAGCCCTGGTAAAGGTGGCATTCATATTACGCCGGAAATACTATACAAAGCCGGCTTTAGATCAGTAGCTATTTTTTCAGAACCTATGAAATAGCTGATAGTGGAGAGAAATGGGATGTTCCTGCTGAAAATACAGGGCCCTTCCTACAGAGCAAGGGGAGCGCATGATACGCTCCCCGGTACTACAAGAAAAAGGCAAAAGTTCCATGATGTGGTAATACAAATAAAGTTAGCAGGTATTGGTGCATGCCATCCGCAGTTTTAGTATTTATCAGAATATTTTTGGAGATAGAGAGAAATACCTGTGCCCGGCAGTATCTTGTCAGTAATACCTGATAATGATACCTGCCAGGCACAGGAATCGCGTACCTTTGCCTTATGGATCAATCAAACATCCCCCGGCTGGAACTGGAAGCATTTACGCAGGTGAACTTTAAGGTCCCGTTCCTAAATGTGGAACAGTATCCGTATGATGCCAGCTACTTCAGCATTAAGAACCGGCAGCAGCATCCCGTAAAGGATTATATTTCGCCTAACCGCCGGCAGTTCTATAAGATTTTCCATATCACTTCCGGCACCGGCATACTGACCGTCGGCTTACACCAGTATTTTATGAGTGCCGGAGACATCTCATTCCTGCATCCGGACGAGATCATGTCCTGGCAAACGACATCCGCAGAAACAGGCGGACATTTCTGTCTGATCCACCCCCACTACTTCGAACAGGCCACACATCTCGTACAGCTCTTCAGGCAATACCCCTACTTTAAACCAGCGCAGGCAGTTGTACAATTATCAGATAATCAGTCTATTAAAGTAAATCAATACTTTGAAGCGATCCTTGCGGAAGAAGAAGGACAAAATGAAGACAAAAAACAAGCGATCTTCCTGCATCTGCAACTGATACTACTCGAAGCACAACGGGCGGGGAAAAACCTGGCGGACGTAGCCGTTCCCGATAGCTACCGGTATATACATGGCTTCCTTTCCCTGCTGGAGTCCGCTTTCCAGACAGACGGAGCAGATACACCTGTTAAGATCAAAACAGCTGCTGAATTTGCAGAACAACTGCATGTCCATCCCAACTATCTGAACTCGCTGGTAAAGAACCAGACCGGCAAGCCCCTAAGGGAACACATCCAGGAACGGCTGCTATATGAAGCAAAGGTATTGCTCACACAGACGGACTGGGATATTAAAAACGTCAGCTATGTGCTGGGCTTCTCAGAACAGGCAGCCTTTACTTCCTTCTTCAGTAAAAAAGCGGGTATGTCTCCCTCCCGGTTCCGCGAGAAGGCAATGGCCGTGTGAATATTTGAAACTCGCAAATATACCTGTGGTTTGAATAAATACACTCCGGACCAATGTTAGTTCCTTTGTATCATAAAATTTTAAACAATGGGAAATCAAGGAAAAACATGGTTTGTAACCGGCGCCTCTCAGGGCATAGGACTTATACTGGTAAAACAATTACTGGCGGAAGGATACCAGGTAGCTGCCACTGCCCGTAACCTGGACAACCTTAAAAAAGCGGTAGGCGACACCTCGGCACAGTTCCTGCCACTGCAGGCTGACCTGGCCAATGAAGAAAGTGTACGCACAGCGGTGAAAGCAGCTGCTGACAAATTCACCACTATTGATCACTTAGTGAATAATGCCGGTTTCGGGCTGATTGGAGGGATTGAAGAGACTTCCAGTCAGGAAGTACAGGCGAGCTTTGATGTGAACGTATTCGGCCTTTTAAACGTCACACGCGCGGTATTACCTCATATGAGGGCAACCGGTGCAGGTCATATCTTCAATATCTCTTCTGTGTTCGGATTGATCGCTGGTGCCGGATGGGGTATCTACTGCGGTACTAAATTTGCCGTGGAAGGCATTTCCGAAGCCCTCGCACAGGAAGTAAAACCCTTTGGTATTCATGTGACCATCATAGAACCTGGTTACGTACGTACGAACTTCCTGAGCAGCAACTCCATCGCACATCCGGCACATCCGCTGGCAGATTATACACAACTGGCCGAGGAAAGACGTAAACACCAGGAAGATATACCTGGCAAACAGATCGGCGATCCGGAAAAGGTAGCTGCTGTGATCATCAGTACTTCCAGACTGAGTGAACCGCCATTGAGATTGCTATTAGGATCAGATGCCCTGCAGTTCGCCAACTACAAGGTACAGATGCTACAGGCAGGTATCGAAGCAAATAAAGAAGTGACATTGTCCACTGATTTCAGATAATGAGAAGGCACCACCACCCATTAGTACCTGTCATACAGGTGCCAATGGGTGGTCAGTTAAAAGCAAGTATACCCCTGCTATGCATTTTCATACCCGAGGCAAAAAAGCCGCCACATTTCTCCTGCATCACACATCTGCTGCATTCCTCATGATAGACGTTCTTCCAGTCGGAGATAGATCTTCTGGTATACTCCCACAACTCACCAGGTGTGACACATAACTGTGCATTGTAAACAGATACATTCATCCCCATGTCAGCCAGATAAAGTACGGCTGCTGACAATTCCTGCTGATAGTCCTCGGGATCGATCCACAATTTCCGGATATTATGAGGCGTATACCCCTGGTGTTCCAGTCCCATAAAGGCGACATGCTCCGCAAATGGAAGATTCTTATAAATGAATTTTGCCAGCTTGACCAGTCGCGGAATAGTTTGCTGATGCAGCACTATTCTCAGCTCCACCCTTACATTTTTCTTCGCGAGGTTATACAGTCCCCTGACTGTTTGATGAAAGGCATCTTTTGCCTGTACAATGTAGTCATGCTGCGCAGGATAATCTGAGTAAACCGGTATCCCAAACATAAGCCGGGAATAGTTCATCTCTCCCATCCGGTCAGCCATGCCCTGCCAGGCAAATGATCGTCCGTTAGTAAGGCAGTGTACTTCTGTATCCGGCAGCTCCTGCTGGATCTGTGTCAGTAATTTAAAGAACCGGTCGCCCAGTAAGGTAGGCTCTCCTCCAGTGATACCCAGTTCCTGACAATCCTTCGGAATAAGCGGGATAGTCTGGCTATGCAGCTGATAGAGATAATCTGTGTCATCCCTGTCCCTCGGAGGTTGAGAACACATCAGGCAATTACTGTTACATCTTTCTGTAAACAGCAAAAAGTTATGTGCAGAGTTCACCCTATAGGCGGTGTTCACCACACCATCGGAATGCGCCACAACAATATCCCCTTCATGCAGATGACTGGTATCCGCAATGGAAAAGACACCGGGAGAGGAATCAGCATACAGGGGAGGCAGCCCGGACAGCACTGCTTTATACCTCCTCATCGTCTCATGACTGTACGCATCACTGATCAGTATTTCCGCGTTGCCGGTGGCGGAGAAAGTCACCCGTCCGACTACAGGACGGTCTATACCATGTGGAATACCTTTTGTTTTCAGTAACATCAGCTTTTACCTGTTATCCAGCTTCTAAATACTTTTTCAATCCTTTTATCCTGTTCCATCAAGGTGATGAGATGTTCGATGATCTGCATATTCCGCTGACAGAATGAATTGTCCGGCCTGTAGCCGTACATATCGCCCTGTGTGGCATAGTTGAAGACAGGATCTGCCCCGCAATAGCCCTGAAAGGCGCATGCTGAACATCCCGGGAGGGACTCGTTCACCATGACATCTGTCAGTGCCTGTGTTTTCTCTCCGTAAAAGACCTCCCTGTAAGAAGTCTCTCCCAATATGCCCAGTCTGAAAGTAAAGTCTTTCATTTCGGCCAGCATCCTGGATTCGTCAGATGCATATATTGCACCGTCATAGTTGAATACGATCACGCTGTTGATTAACCCGGCGGGCGATTGCAGATCAACATATCCCACAGGGAATGGCGTTAGTAGTTTCTTCAGTATGATCGCAGCATAATCTTCCCGGATAAAGTATCCGTTCAGATTATGTTCAATAATTTTATCCAACGCTGTTTTATAAAACTCCAGGAAGCGGCCTGTCTCATACCTGTTCCGGTTAGCACTCATTGTGGCAAAGCCATAGGGGCTTATCGGACGAAGAAAGATATTACGGAATCCCAAAGCCACATATTCGTCTACGATCTCCACAGGATAGTCGAGGGAGCGTCTTGTATTGGTGGTCAGTGCCGATACGTTATCTTCTCCCAACACTTCCCTGCATCTGCGGATACCATCAACGGCCAGCTGATAACTACTGGCATTGGGCTTATGCCTGTTCTTATCATGAATGAAAGCGGGACCATCCAGGGACGTTGAGATCAGTATACTGTTTTCCTTACAATAGGCCAGCATCTCATCTGTGAGCGGTGCCAGGTTGGTACAGATCACATAGGTCAGCTGCTTCCCATGCTTTACCGCAGCTAGTTTGGCTTTTTCAACAGCATATACAATATTATCGAATGCCAGCAGCGCTTCCCCACCCTGAAACTCCATTGTCAGATTCCGGCCTGGAGACTGCATCATCATGTCTATCCCTGCATCAATATGAGCGCGGCTCATGTCATATTTATTCCTGTCACTGGTTACCCGCGATACCTGGCAATAATGACAGGTATGTTCACATCTCAGACTGATAACAAAAATATGCAGTGAGGTAAAATGGTCGAGAAAGGATTTCTTAGTCCTGTAGCGGGTAGCGATCACTTCCAGCAGATCAGGGACCGGCTGTTCAGTAATAAAGAACCCGGCAACGAGATCTTCATACAGTACCTTATCTTCCGGCTGCGTGCTGTCTATTCTCCGTTCAATAATGCGTGCACATGTGCCGGCAGGCAGCACCATGTAATCGCCGATCTCATTGACAAGGATCTCTCTTTCATCCGGCAGCCGGTGAAAGCGGAATGGTAATAATGTATAGCCGGTATCAGCAGTATAGTGATGGCTGTCTTTGAATTTTCGGGTCTGCCGTTCCTGCAGGAACACTGTTTCCATAGTTAAATACTTTGAGGATCAAATCCAACGGGGTCAGTCACACCTGATGCAGGCAGGTCCTCCTGGTCATAATATGCAAATGCTTTAGCGATCAGTAGTTCTCTGATCGTCTTTGTTTCGTCCGACACGATCTGCCGTAATTTAAAATCCACGAGATCTCTCCTCAGCCTGGAGATGACGTAGTCCCAGTCTGTAGTAGCGGACGCCTCTTTCGGGGCTATCGTACACTTTAACTGAACCGTGCTGACTTTCGTTATTTCCACCTCGTAGTTATTAGTATACCAATAGAGGCATTTAAACAATACGGGTTCAGGATATACCTCCAGATCGACAATGGCGGTCAGGCGATTGTCCATTACTTGCAGCTCCATTTTATTTATTTCTTAAAGCGTTGAGTGTTTTTGCATCCACAATTCCATTGGCCACCAGGTTATGCTGCTTCTGGAACCGGATCACGTTCTGCTTCGTCTGGTTTTTAAACAACCCTGTCACAGGCATATCGCTGCTAAAACGGGCGAGCAGTTGCTGTAGCTGCTTCACATCATTCCCCTGACATCCCCATTTCAATATGCGGTCTCCCAGTTGCAGCTCCGCTGTTTCCTGCCCATATTCAACGGTCGCATGATTTGTCATTGCGTCTACTTTAGGCGTATACACCAAAGGACGACGGGCTGCACCGCTATTTAAAATAGTTGTTTTTCGTGCTGATGATCCGGAACCGGCTGTACTACGAGAGGGCTGGGTATTATAGCTTGCTGAAGAAGAGGAAGAAGATGAGGATGATGAGTAACTCCCCGAGCTGTAGGAAGAGGAATAATGTGATGAATGCGAGCGGTGTGATGAATGTGACCGGTGCGAGCTATGAGAGCGGTGCATCAATACAAAACTGTTTTCCGGATTTGATACATTCAGCTTTAACACCAGTTTGGGCTTTAGTACATTCTTATGCATCTCAACGCCTATGTTCTTATCACTTTCCATTTCATAGTGATGATTCGCGGTCGCGTTTGTGCTGCTGAGGGTACTGAATGCAGCTGTTATGACAGCGAGGCTTTTTCTGATAAGGGTGTTGAAACCGAATTTTTCTTTATTCATGGGGGATAATGTTTGCTTCCTGTTGCATGTCAAAAGTAAATGACCGGCGTAAACGAAAAAACAGGAAAAATCCCCTTATTTGATCCATCGGTTTTCAGATCACTGCACATAAAAGAAAAGCCGGCAATAAATACATTGCCGGCTAGAAAACGCTCTGCTACCATGATTACCAGGAACTTACCCGATCGGCAGCAGCGATATCCTTACTGAAAAACATTCCTGTAGGACCATCTGCTTCCATCACAGCGTAATCAGCTACAAAAGCGGCAGCATCTGCAACGCTACCAGTTCCTGTATGGTGATTGAAGTCCGTTGCTGTATGACCAGGATCGACTACATTCACTTTAAAACCTTTATCCTTCAACTCATAGGCCAGTGCAATCGTATAGGCATTCAGCGCACTTTTAGATGGGCCATAACCCGCTATCTTATAGCTATAATAGACCCAGGATGGATCGTTGTGTAAGGTCAATGATGCGAGGCCTGAAGTGACATTCACGATCACTGGCTGTTTGCTGTCGTACATTAATTCCAGGAAGGTCTGTGTGACAGTGATCACTCCAAAGAAATTGGTGTCAAATACCTTACGCAGATTCTCCACAGGTGAGGCAACAGCCGTTTGTGGAAACTCACCTAAGATACCGGCGTTGTTAATGAGGATATCAAGGGTTCCGGCGTCTTTAGCAATAAATGCTTTGGCCTGCATAACCGATGCCGGGTCAGTTACATCCAGCTGAACAGGAATGATCTGTTTAGTACCATCTTCGTTCAGTCGTGCAGCGGCTTCTTTACCATTATTGAGATCACGGCTGCCCAGGTAAACACGGTAGCCCTTCTCCGCCAGTAAACGAACTGTTTCATAACCGATACTTTTATTTGCTCCTGTAACCAGTACTGTTTTCATGTGCTGTAAATTTTGTGCGTTAAAAACATGTGTCTGAAACAATGCTTTCATTTCTTTCACATCTGTTTCGATGCACCAAAGGTCCACATCCGGCACCGGATAACATTTGCCATTTGGCAAATAGCAGCACAGTTATTTTTGTTATCAGTCTTCCCTTACTCCCACTTTAAAGCGTATAACCCGCTTGTAATCAAACAGAATATCAATATGGACCAGTCCCTGATCAGTGGCCGCGCAGTCAAAGTTATCGTCCGGTTTAAAGCGGATAGTAGCCGGAGAAGTACAACAGTTTCGGCCCAGAAACGGTGAATATTGCAGAAGAAAGAAAGTGGCTACACATCACAGTTTAATGATAGTTTGATAGAATAAGCCAGGCGCTCCGGACTAAGTGTCCGGAGCGCCTGGCTTATTCTATCAAACTATTTATTCCCAGTAGATCACTGCTAATTACTCTTTAGCCATTTCACCATCATGTCCAGTACTTCTGGTGCAAATTCCTCCTTCAGCTCATATACCTCACTATTCGTACATGTGTTGCAATGCTGGAACAGGTGATTTAGTCCCGGTGCAGTAATGGTCTTTACATGCTGATTGCCGGATGTATGTTTACGAATGTAATCAAAACTGGTAGCCGCATCTACCATGATATCCTTGTCTCCGTTGATAGCCAGAAAAGGTACGCGTACCTTCTCCAGGAACGGAGCAGGATCAAAACGGATATGGTAGCGGTACCATGGACCGGTGGCATTCATGACATATGACTCCATCGGGAAAAAGAACCGTCCTTTATCGTTAGGGTCCTGGGGATGAGTGGCCATATAGATACTGTCCTGCGTCTGCCATATTCTGAATGCTGAACGCATATGCGCCTCCAGATCCGGAGACTGGGCGTAGGTATATACCGTATCAAACATGAAGGCGTTTATACTGTTGAACCGGTATTTCTTCTGATCAGAAATAGGGGCCGTATTAACGATCAGTTCATTCTGTCTTTTCACTGCCTGCAGACCGGGAGTAGCCAGTCCGGCAAGGGTGATAATGTATGCCACATCATGGCTTTCCGCGGCAGCGATATAGGCCGCAGCACCACCTTCGCTATGACCGATCAATCCGACCTTTTTGCTGTTGATGCCTTTCTGTTTCATCAACCAGTGCAGACTGGTCAATGCATCTTTTGCAAAGTCAGCGGTGGTGGCAGTTTCATACTGACCAGTCGTCTCTCCTACACCACGGTCATCCACCCGGAGTACAGCAATCCCGTTCCTCGTCAGGTTGTCGGCAATAGTGAGGAACATCTTATGTCCGGCCATCGTTCCGTCCCGGTCCTGTTTCCCCGTACCGGAGAGTAACACGACTGCCGGGCAATTCTTTTTAACAGCCGGTAATGTGAGCGTACCACCAAAACGGATACTGCTGTCTGCATTATAGTACTGCACATGCACAGACTTATAAGGCGTATCGACAGCACTGCTGGCAGGCTGGAAGTACGCAGGTAAAGTGACCAGTAAACTATATAGAAAGTTCATATGTGCTAAAATTACAGGAGAGCAGATGAACTGCTCTCCATTATTTCTTTACTTTGTTTTATCAACCATTATTTCATCTCCCGTGCGAGAGACACCATCGTGCTGATCTCATCGGCCAGCGCGCTTGGGCTACCATAGTAACCCACCTGTGCAAAACGGATATTACCGTTGGCATCGATCACCACTTTGAAAGGTATACCTGACGTCTGGATGGCTTTTGCATACCCTGCGTAAGCTTCTTCTCCGTTATCAAATAACACCTTAAATGGAAATTTCTTTTCTTTGATGAATGCTTTCACCTTTTCTTTATACTGTGGATCTCTTTCCTGTGTATCTACGAAGTAGAACGCTACGGAAGGATCATTTTTGAAACGCTCCTGCGCCATCTGCATGCCTGGCATTGCTGCTTTACACGGGCCACACCAGGTCGCCCAGAAGTCCAGTATCACCACTTTGCCTTTCAGGGACTCCAGTGATACTTCACTACCATCCATCTGCTGCAATTTAAAAGGTATAGCAGGCTGATTGATCATCCCTTCCCTGATATGTTCTTTCATCAGCTCCATGGTGTGTGCGTCTTTCATAGAAGCGATCCATCCATCAAACCCATCGGCATTCTTATGTGTAGCAAGGTATTCTTTCTTCAGCAGTTCGAATATTCTGCCGGAAGCCTGGTTCACACGTACGCTGTTATGCAGCAGGTTCGATAATTCCTTTTTCTTACCGGCTTTCAGGAACAGTTCTGCCTGTAATTCGTTCAGCTTCGCTATGCTATACTGAAAACGTTCCTGCGACTGAGCAGCCAGTTCCATCGCTGCGTTATCCATGCCTATTGCATGGAGAATCTCCGCGTGGATAATATAATCTCTGGCAAACATTCTGTCACATTCTTCTACCCATTCTTCCGGAGAGAAATACCAGGACGATGCAGGACGATGTGATTTGAAGTAATTCACCTGTTCCATGATCTTTGCGGCCGCCGGATATACTTCTTTCGCCGACTTTGTCTTCCAGTCATCGTAAGGTATTTCTATCAGTTTATAGTAAGCAAGTGCCAACGCGCTCAATGGAGCCGTAGTCGCATATTTTGGCAACAAGGTAGAGTCATTGGTAGCGATATAGTTGGCAAATATATTCCTGTACACACGATCATAATTGATATCCGCCAGTTTATCCAGGGCATAGTCCTGTGGATAATCCTTTACAAACTGCTCATGCAGGGCGAGGCTCTTTTTCTGATCTCTTTCACGGGATAGTGCCTGATATGCCTCTTTCTTGTTCACGATGCCTTTAGGATAACGCTGGCGCATCACATTACGTAATGAATCAGCCTGTCCTTTGTTCTTCATGTATTGCTCTGCGATGATAGACAGCTGATACAATTCCATTTCCGTGTGATTGGGTACATGCAGCAGGTAGTCAGCAGCACGCTGTACACGCGGCAGCGATTCTGTTGCGCCACCTTCCGGCATCTCCATATTGCTATACGCTTTTATAAAAGCATAGGCAAGCGGACGGGCCGCCCCCTGCTGGTAACTTATTTCCTGGTTCAGCCAGAAATAAAACGCGGTATCGCCTATCTGGAAATCCTTGTAATAGCCCGGAACCCCCATATCATATTTAGTGGCACGGAGCATCCCCCAACCGGCATAAGCACCTTTATACTGCATACCCGGCTTCGCATTCATGATCACATAGCCAGTATCATGATAGTTATCCGTTACTTCACCTGCCCTGAATTTGAAGGCGATCATACCAACGGTAGAATCTGTCACGACATCTGCTTCATATACATTGTTAGCTGATTTCTTCAACGGCAGATCTTTCGCTGACCATTGATACAGCGTATCAAAATAGTATGCGACTGCCTTAACCGGTTTACCTGTTTTCAGCATCGCACTGTCCGGGCGATAGGTCAGATGCACTTTATCTCCCACACCCGGGCGTTCAGGTGAGTAGGCCAATCTCTCTTTGTGTGTTTGTGCAGTTGCATTGAACGCGGCGGACAAAGCCAGCAGCACAAAAATGTTTCCGGATAATTTCATTGATTTCCTTTTTTATAATTCACTGATCCCTGATTAAGGATTCTGTTGTAACTCCGGGTTGAGTTTGATATAATATTGAGCTATCGGGAATGTGTACCTGTTACCGGATGGCTCCAGGGTGTACGTAACACCCTGCCAGGTACGTGTATATGTCTTTGTGAACAGCGGATCATCTTTGAGACGACGCTGGTCAAACCAGGGCAGGAAGCGACAGAAGAACTCACGGCGGCGCTCCTGTACCACTTTAACGATGGCATCATTTGCATCGGCGGCGCTTAACGCTACATAGTCCGCTGGCTGGAAACGTTTCTGTCTCAGCGCATTCACCAGGTCCATTGCAGCACCTGCATTACCAGCTCTGGCCAGGCTTTCAGCCTTGATCAGCATCATTTCCGGTACAGAAGTACCGATGCTGCGGTTCTCATAATTGATCCTTTCGTAAGAGAAGAAACGACCAGTATACCCGGCACCAAGCATAGAAGCAGCATCTGCCGTGAACAGCTGGTAACGCATATCAGCAGGCCCCAGTAAGTCAAGCAGTTCCTGACTGAGCCTCAAAGTTGTAGGTGCCCACGAAAATGACGTACCTGCAATTTTACCCAGAATCGTCTCAGGATTGCTTCTCCTTAACGGCACTGTACCAGTGGTAAGATCAAGTAATGTGGACTTGAGGGAAAGCGCACTGTCCGCATAAAGCCCCGCTGCAGGATAATTGCCCATCAGTAAATACATTCTGGCCAGTAATGACCATGCAGCAGCTTTACCTGGTATGGTATTATACTGTGTAGCACGTGGAAGCGACAGCGCCGCTGTTTTCAGATCGGCCTCAATACGGCTGTATACCTCTGCAACTGATGCGCGGCTCAGCGATTGATCCAGCGTAGGTATCAGCAGTAGCGGCACACCCAGATCGGCTGATGCGGTAGCTGCCTTATATGGTTTCCCATATTCGTTCACCAGGTTGAGATAAGCATCTGCCCGGTGTGTTAATGCCTCGGCCACCAGCGCAGCCTTTTCTTCTGCGGTACCATCAGCGACACCGGGTACTTCCGCGATGATCACGTTACTATTATAGATAGTGCTATAGTAGGCTTCCCAGTCCCTGTCTCTGTCCAGTGAGTTTTCATAGATCGGCGACTGCCAGTTATAACAGTTCCTGAAATACAGGGTGTAGGTAGAACTGGATGCACCTACCTGCTGGTCATTATCTACTATATCCACATCGGCCGAAGCGATGTCAGGCAGGTAACCACCAGTTTCAAATGAACCTGTGTTATTGAGGAGATAACGATAGTTAACTAACTGGCCAGGAATAAGTGAACCCTGGGTTTTTATATCGACATATTTGGAACAGCCGGCAGCCAGGAACATCGTTCCGAGTGCTGCAACTGCTATATTTAATTTTTTCATCATCAGGCTTTTTCAGTGATTATAAACCAATGTTGATCATCAGACTGTAGTTTCTGGTTGGTGGCAGGTGCATAATGTTGCTTGCCAGTGTCGGAACGAAGTCAGGATCCAGTCCCAGATCATTTTTCTTCCAGAGCAGACCGAGGTTACGCACAATACCACTTACGCGGATATTCTTTGCAAACACTTTTCCTGCCAGCGCTTCCGGCAACTGATAGGCGAGAGATACTTCGCGGAAGCGAACGTAACTGCCAGACTGCACATTGGCATCTGAGAATGCATATCGGAATGCTGCCTGACTGGAATAAGCATTACCCATTACAGGCACGATCGTCTTTTCTTCGTCACCTGGCTGCCTCCAGCGGTCAGCAACGTCGCTGGTCAATGTATAGAAGAATCTTCTTGCACTTGGATAGTTGTTCACAGCTGGTTTCAGGAACACGTTACCAAGGTTATAGGTGATCAATGCATAGAGTGACCAGCTTTTATAGCGGAATGTATTGTTCACAGAACCATAGTAAGGTGCGGAACGACGACCCGCATATTTCAGCGCATCCACACTTGTCAGGTTCTGATTCGGCAGCAGTTTCTCTCCTTTTTCGTTGTAGATCTGTGTCAGACCGGTGTTACTCAGGCCTGCGTTTCTGTATACCCACACGGCATCGTTAGGATATCCATCGAGTACCGCATTGGACAGGCTGGAGAACAGTGACGAAGTGGCCTGAAAACGGTTATCTGTGATCTTGTTGTTATTGTAAGAGAAGTTCACACCCAGACTCCATCCAAACTGCTTGCTGTCAATGATCGCACCATTCACTGCGACGTCTATACCACGATTATTCATTGATACACCATTTCTTTGCAAGCTGTTGGTAGAACCGAGATAAGTTGGATTGATCTCCAGGTCATAGATAATATCTTTCCCGTTCTTATTATAAACCTCAAACATACCGCTCAGTCTTCCGTTGAACAGGGAGTAATCAATTCCGACATTCGTCACATACGTGCTCTCCCAACGAAGTCCCGGGTTAGCAAAACCGGTAATGCTGGCGTAAGGAAGGTTGGTCTGTAAGTCGGAAGAACCGAGGGAGATATTGGTGAAAGGACGCAGCTCACGGTTGATGTTACCATTCACACCATACGTACCGCGCAATGTCAGATTAGTGATCCAGGTAAGGTCCTTCATGAAATCTTCACGGGTGATATTCCAGCTGGCGCCTGCTGACCAGAACGGACGGGCCCTGTATTTTCTGTCAAGCCCGAAGTTATTGTAGTCGTCATAACGTACGCTACCTGACACGGTATATCTTCCCATCAATGTATATGCGGCATTACCGAAGTAAGACAGGAAGCGGTTTCTGCGATTAGTCTGGGTCGGGCCCTGACCAAAAGAACCGATACCATCTACAGTGTTGTAATAAGTCGCATAGTTCACCGCCTGCTGAATCCCTGTCTCCGGATTGTAGCCATACAAGGTGAAGGTGGAAGCACCACCGTTTGTTTCGCGGGTCTCAGCACCAGCCAGTGCATTCAGTTCATGAATACCACCAAATCCCTTATTGAAGGAAAACTGCCCTCTGATGCTATGGTTGTTCTGGGTGGTATAGTTATTCATAAAGATAGCACCATCAGGCACATTGTGTACCAGCCGCCCACCCTGGATAAGCGTACCCAGGTTATAAATATTGCGGGTGTAGAATGAATTAACATCGTTCAATACTTCATTCTTAAAGTTCACACGTTCTGTTGCATAGGAGCCTGTAAATGTCAGGCCTTTATAGATTGGAATATTCAGGCTCAGGGTACCTGAGTAGTTATTATCGGATGCGCTGTTATTCACCAGGGATAATTCATTCAGGTAGTCGTATGACCAGTCTTTATATCCCAGGTTTTCCAGTGAGTCAGCATAGTGTTGACCTATGTTATAATAATATTTGGAATGATTACCGTCAGCACCAACAATGCTATTGTAAGGCATAAAGGTATTCGCACCATTCAGCAATACACTGGCGCCACGGCCATTCTGTTTATAGTTAAAGAAGGAACCTTTCAGGCTCAACGACAAGGTGATCTTTTTAATGATCTTCAGCTCCTGGTTGGCGGTCAGCGTGATCCTTTCTCCGGAGCTACCCACGTTACTCGGTCGTTCTTTGGCATAGGAACCAGATACGAAATAAGTATGCACATCGGAACCGCCACTTACAGACAGATTATAGTTCTGGCTGGTCGCGCTCTGCATCAGGTAATCCTGTACTTGTCCATAGTTGTTTATACCACCCAGTTGTGCTGCTCTTGCATCATACTGTGCCTGTGTGATCCTTCCGCTACGCAGCTGGAAAGCCAGGTCAGTACCTTCAGTCACATAATATTTGATACCCGAAGTATACGGGTTATATGTAGCGGCATTGATAACACCTTTATCTACCATCTCTTTTTCAAAATCCAGCATCTGAGCAGCATTCATGAGCGGCAGATAGCTGATGGAAGGTCTGGACTGCGTACCAAGACCTACAGAAAAGTTAACCGATGGCATACGCATCCTGCCTTTCTTGGTAGTGATCACGATCACACCATTCGCGGCACGGGAACCCCAGATAGAAGCAGCTGCGGCATCACGCAGGAAAGTGATCTGCTCAATATCGTTTGGGTTCATTGTTTTCAGGTCCAGTTCAGTAGGAAAACCATCCACTACGATCAGTGGCATTCTTTCACTTCTGAGGGTGGTTGTACCCCGTATATTCACACCATAATCGTTCTGGCCGATCGTCCTGGTATTACTACCGATAGCTGGCGTAACGTTATCATATACAAAACTGTTATCGCCGGCAGTCACCTGCATCTGTAAGCCAGGCACCTGTCCTTCCAGGCGTTGCAGCACGTTGGCGGTTGGGATTTTCTCCAGTTCTTTTGCGGTCACTACACCGAATGAACCAGTTGCACGTTCTTTAGGCAGGTTCACATAACCGGTAGAAACGACTTCAACAGGTTTGAGATAACCGGTTTTGTCTTTAAGTTTCACATCATACCAGGTCGTTCTTGACAGCTGAATATCTTTTGTTTCGTAAGCAATACAGGACACCTGCAAACTACGTGCGGTCAATGGCGTATTGATCACATACTCACCCTGTGGATTTGTCAGCGTCATCACATTTGTACCTGGCACTCTTACAGTAGCGGAAGTGATCGGGGCATCATTTTCATCTGTTACAGTGCCCCTTACGGTACGAAAATTACTTTGTTCATCTTCACCCTGGCTGATCTCCACCTGAATAGTCCTTACCGGTGGCTGACCGGGAGCTGCCTGTGACTTTGCAGCTTCCTCCGGTACCACCTGGCTGGTTTTTGATTTATCTTTTGATGCAGGTTCTGCAGCTTTACTATATACAGCGTACTGCGTACTACTCAGTTTCCTGAACTGCAAATGGTATGGCTTCAGGATAACATCCAGATAAGCTTCTACATTCTTAAAACTGGCGTTGGGCAATAAGGCAGCTGTCTTATTGGTGACCAGTTCATCTTCATAGATAAAAGATACATGAAACCTTGAAGAGGCATTTTTAAGCGCTTCTTTCAGCGAGATTCCTGGTTGATTTTGGCGGGTTACGGCAGCAAACATCTGCAAACTGCAAAATAGCAGGCAGCAGAAGGCCGCAACCTTTTTCAGATTGATCATGCCCTGTTGTGATTTTGATTAAAAAACTTGTCCCCTGTTCGTTAGCTTCTTAGTTGGGTGTGATTATGATGGTTGAGTCACCCATTTGTGATACGTCAGCGTGTAGTATCAATGCAAGCGCGTTAATTAAAACCTGTTTATCCTTCATATCGATATCGCCACTGATCTTTTTATTAAGTAAAGCGGTATCGGTCAGTTGAATATGATATCCCCAGTCGTCTTCCAGTCTTGCGAACAGATCAGCCACACTGGTTTGTTCCAGTTGCAGCTTCCGTTCCTGCCAGCTTGTATAGCTGCTGACCGGCACTATCTTCTTCTTCAGTTCTTTCTTATTATACGTGGCGAGTTCGCCGGGACGGGACAGCAGTTGCTGTTCGCCCGCTGCTGCAACCATCACCTTCCCGGTAGTGAGCATGACATCACTGATGCCTCTGCGGTTGCGCACATTAAAGGACGTGCCTAATACCTGTACATCGAGATCGCCGCTATGTACCTGGAATCGTTGGGAAGCATCATTGCTGGCGACAGGCTTTACCTCAAAGAAGGCTTCTCCTTTCACCCACACTTCCCTGGGGGAGCTGCTGCTCCACTGTTCACTGTACCGGATGCTGGAATTACCATTCAGTTTCACCCTGGTACCATCCGGCAGGGATACATCTTTTACTTCTCCGTAAACAGATGCAATATTGATTTCATTGTTCACCGGACGGAATATTATCCATACCGCTACCGCCAGTGCGATGACCGCTGCGGCTGCCATCCAGATGCGAGTTGCGGAGCGTACCGTTGTTGGCCGCGGCCTAACCGGCTGCGCCTGTGGCAATGCCTGTAAAATGCGTTTCCAGCTATCTTCCTGCTGTTGTGTAGTAGGCATGTCTGCAATGACATACATGCTACGTGCAATAGCAGCTGCCCTGTCTACATCAGCCACCTTTTGCGGATATGTCTGCATGAAATTCTCCCAGAACCTGCTGCCAGCTGCATCAGGAAACCTTACCCATTCAAGGAAGTAAGGGTCTGCAGCCAGTTGAATGGCAGTAAAGCTGGCATAGTAATGAACGGAGCGTTTCATTCTTGTGATTCGATTTTGGTAAGCGTTTGTATATAAAAGAAGGAAATACACTAAAAGTGCCCCACGTTTCTTGATTTTTTTTTAATTTTTTTTGAAATAGCTGGAAAATGAGAAAGAAGAGGAGGATCCAGTGGGGGGCTAAATGGACATATCAGGCTAAATATCAACCTCTTAACAAAGACAACAACAGGACTATAGCGGGTCCGCCCATAATTTCCTTCAGAGAAGCCAGTGCACGGGCAGATAATTTGTAGGTGGCCCTGACCTGCATATCCATGATTTCAGCGATCTCCTCAAAGGAACGGCCTTCGAAGAAGCGAAACCAGATGATCTCCCGCTGACGGGCCGTCAATTGGGTAAGTGCCTGCTGGATCTGGCGGGACAGCATAGCGGCGTCCTCTCCTTCTATAAACCGGGCATCAAACCCCAGTTCAAAGGAAAAAGGCAATTCTTCTTCCTGGTAACTGGTATGCTGCTGCTCCTTGAGAAGACGGAATAAATGGTTACGGAATGATTTAAACAGATAGAGGTGGAACATGGAGTTGACCGTCAGGCGTTCCCGGTACTTCCATAAGGCGATAAATGTTTCCTGCACAGCGTCCTCCACCAGGTGCGTGTCACCGGTAAATTTCTTTCCATAGTTATATAAAGCGGCGTTATATTGTTTATATAATGCTTCAAGACCTTTTACATCACTATTTCTGACCGCATCCCATAATAATTGTTCACCTGACAAACCGTACAATTTTAAATTTACAGTGCAAGACGTATAAATGTACGGGGAAAATTAGAAATTAGGAATTAGGAATTGGGAATTAGACATTGAAAGCGGCACTTCCGGTTCCTGATCCCTGATTTTCTCAGACCCGGAATTTATCAAAAGAACGCCAGTATTTATCCTTGAAAACACTTAAGTTCATACTAATATTTTCACCATATTTATCCTGTATTGCATCAAACACTTTGCAAGGCAGACGGAAATCTTTGCAGGCCATATAAACCTTCCGCTTGTTGCCACCTGTTTGTCTGCCGATACTTAAATACCCCTCCACATCAGGCAATTGTGCTGCCATCTCATCCTCAATCTTATCCATCAGCTGGTACACCGGTTTATCGGGCATACCGTTTGTCCGTGTCCCCTCATACTCCATTGTAAAGTCGATGATCCAGGGGTGCGATGCTTTCCCGTCCCAGTCCAGCAGGGTACTATTGACGATCATCACCAGCGGTCTGCCGTCTTCCAGTTCTCCGTTCAGGGATGCATACATGTCATCTTTCATATTATGGCGTACGGCATCGTATTTTTCCACGAACTCTTTCTGCCGCCAGTTCAGATATCCTTCCAGTTTTTCGATCGGTATCAGCTCCTGTACAGCCCCGTCCGGACCTTTTACGTCCAGTGAGTCAATAATAGTAATAGAATTCAGCTCCCCAAGATAGTTATCCAGGTAATTATATACACCCAGGGTAATATCCCTGTTGTTCTCCGCGGTAAAGTCCTGGTGGATGACGATAATCTTAATTTCATCGGGGTAATCCGGTTGTTCTTCCGGATAGAAGGACAGATTGTCTTTGGAAAATGTATACCCGGCCATTTCAAGGTTGAAATTACTGATGGCGGTGGGCGGTTTTGAAGGTGTAAATTTCCAGCCCAACATGTGCGGAGCGGCGGCAATCAGTTCTTCTACAAAATAGATATGGCGGAAGTTACCTTCTGCGGTGAACACCACTTCCACAGTATTGGCGTCCAGCATACCAGCCAGCAGGTACACACCTTCTCTCAGCTCTTTCAGTTTAGAAAACAGTGGCTCCAGAAAATCTCTGTTGACATCCTTTCCTGACTGGATAGTTCTATGAAAGCGCTGTTCATCCTGCCGGAACCACTTCCAGAACTCCGCATAGTTACTAATCGGTTTTTCCGGCGTACTGAATAACGCTTTAATTTTTTTAATCAGCTTCATACGTAACACAAAAATACCTCATATCGAGATAAATCCCGCTTATTTTGTTCACTTCCCGGTCAGTCAGCAGGTGGTATAATTTCCCTCCGGTACCTTATGCCTTAAATACAATGCGTACCTCATTAAAGTTCACACCAATGAAGAAAGCCGGGCTGGAGAACCAGCGCCGGCGTTACATTCATCACTCTATATACTATTATTTGTCATCGCCCTTCAGGGCTTTGTCAATCGTTTTGATCATGACCGCTTTGTGTGCCTGATTGATGGCGCCCGGCGCATTGCTGAGCATCAGCTCTGCTTTCAGCTGCTGCAGGTGTGTAATTGCGTACAGATGTGCATCACTACGCTCTACGTTGCTCAACAGTCGGCCTTCTTTAGGCTTCGCTGTATTCACTGCCATTATCAGCTTCTCCACGTACATACGCTGCAGATTCCTGTAATAGATATCCTTTACAGCATCGCCCGTTGGTGTTTTCCACATCGCCTTCTTCACGTCGCTCAGATACGCTGTCACAGTATATGCTTCTTCACCATCCGCGTATTTCTGCATCATGTTGTACATGAAGCCGGCATTCAGGATAGTGGTCAGCATATTATTCTGCAGCGTTGCGATCTCGTCCATCTCGTTTGTCTTCAGCCGGGCTGTGATATGCTTATCGTACAACCACAATGGCGGTTCCATGAGGTTACGTCCTATAAAGCTGATCGCCTCTTTTACTTTAGCCCTGGGAATCCGCTCATACACATTACCTGCCTGTTCCGTGCTCTTGGCGGTAACATACTGTCCGCCGATATACTTCATCACATGGTACAGGTACCTGGTATACTGTCTGACCACGCCTTTATACATGCGTTCCAGATTGGCATCCATGTCACCATCTTCCGCTGTCCATTTAACCAGCTCAGGCACGACCCTTTTCAGGTTACGGATACCATATTCATTGGCCACCATTACGTTGTCTCCGAGATCTTCCGACTGACTTCTCGGATCTTCGCCTTTACCTTCACCACCAAACCACAGGCGTGGATTAGCGGCCAGGCTGTCTACGATCCATTTGTTCAGGATCTTGCTGTCTTCATACTCATCAGCAGTATTGAAGAGCTGCTTGTATCCCCACTGAACCGCCCATTTATCATATGCACCGATACGCGGATAGAGGCCCGCCTTACCGATATTATCTTCCGGCTGTGCTACATAGTTAAAGCGCGCATAGTCCATGATAGACACGGTATGCCCATTAGCTTCCACCCACGCTTTATCTCTCAGTTTCTCTACCGGTGTCTGGCTGCTGGCGCCCATGTTATGACGCAGACCGATCGTATGCCCTATTTCATGTGAGGACACAAAACGGATCAGGTCTCCCATCAGTTCATCATCAAACTCCATCTTCCTTGCACGCGGATCATTCGGACCCACCTGGATCATGTACCAGTCATGGATCAGTTTCATCACGTTATGGTACCAGCCCACATGGCTTTCAATGATCTCACCGCTACGGGGATCACTGATCCTCGGACCATATGCATTGGGTATAGGAGAGGCCAGGTAGCGGATAACAGAAAATCTGGCATCTTCCAGACTCATCGTCGTATCATTTTCCGGCCATTCCTTTGCAACAATGGCGTTTTTAAAGCCCGCCTGTTCAAATGCCTGCTGCCAGTCATTTACGCCTGCGATGAGGTATGGACGCCACTTCTTTGGTGTACCCGGATCAATGTAGTACACGATCTGTTTTGCCGGTTCAACCAGTTCACCACGTTTATATCTTTCTACATCTTCCGGTTTAGGTTCGAGGCGGTAACGCGCGATCAGGTATTTCTCCTGTGTCGCCTGCGCACCTTCATCAAAGAGGATAAATTTATTTGCCATATACCCTACCCTTTCATCGAACAGACGCTTGCGCATCGGCTCTTTAGGCAGCAATACCATAGAAATATTCAGATCCAGTGTTACGAAGCCGGACAAAGCGGCACCCGGTATGGCCACGCCTGATGTAGAGTAGGTACGGGTGGTCTTTACCTCCACGTTGATCGGATAAGCCTTCACGCTGCTGATAAATGTACGGTCATCAGCAGGGCTACCGAGCTTCATATCATTCTTTACTTCAGGATCGAGGGACAATGCACCATTCTCTTTTTTGAAGAAGTCGGTTACATCGATCACCATGTTCCCGTTAGGGCTGGTCGTTTTGATATCAAAAGCGGCAGCGATCGGCTTTACAGCAGAAGCCTGTACGGCCTTTGCCAGCGCCTGGGTGGTGTCTTTCACACGTACGGAAAAGAGGTCCACACGCATGAACAGCTTATTGGCCGGGCCTTTTTCAAAATAGATCGTGCGCTCATTGGCCTTTTCACCAGCGTATACGCCTGACAGCTCCGGTGTGCCGACAAATCGGGTCACTACCAGGATATCCCTGTTCAGTAATGAATCAGGTATCTCGAAGTAATATTTATTATCGACAAGATGTACAGTGAACATTCCCTGACGGGTCACAGCATCTTTTGTGATGACCTTCTCATAAGGCATGATCTTGCTGGCTTTAGCAGAATCTCCGGCCGGTTTGCTTTTGTCCTGGGCATGGACTGCCATTACCATGGTGAGTAATGACAGCCCCATCGTAATTCTCTTCATGTTGGAACTTGTATGTTAGATGCTTCTCCTTACCAGGGAAGTGTTTCGTTAGTGTTCAATGTCAGTGAAGGATTTTTCTTCAGTACATCCTGTGGGAAAGGAATAATGTACATATACGAATTTGGCGGCAGTTTGTACTCCTGCTGCGGTACGGTCGTATTGACAAGCGGGAATTTATGCACGACCGTTTTAGCATACTCGGGTTCTGTATTCAGCCTGCGTAGGTCCCAGAAACGGTTGAAGCCGAACAACAGTTCCTTTCTTCTTTCACTGATGATGATCTCCATCGTTTCCCTGATGGTAGCAGGTGTTTCCAGGTGTGCTTCTGTAGCGTTCACAATACGTTTGGCACGCAGCTCATTGATCAGGCCCATTGCCGCAGACAGATTATTCTGACGGGCATAACATTCCGCCAGCATCAGCAGTACTTCCGGCGTTCTCATACCTACTGTAACTGTGAAGTATTCGGTAAACTTCACATTCCAGTAAGCGGTGTTTGAACCTATATCCAGGAAGGAACGGTTGGTGGTATTGAAGAAAAGATTGAATCGCGTATCAGTTGCACCAAACAGGTTTCTCAGTTCGGGGCTGATAATGTTCACGTACGCGATATTCATTTCATTACGGCCAGTCATGTAAACATAATTGAGTACCTCCGGGTTATTACCTGCTGTAATAGGATTGGTAATGCCACCGGTAGCCGCATAATTCACCAGGTCGAATATCTTATTGTTAAACGACATAGATTGCTGTGCAGCCGCTATACATTTGTCCCATTCACGTTTGAACAGATGCACTTTTGCTTTCAGTGCCCAGGCATATGCCAAAGAAGGATGATATTCATCCAGTGGAGTCGCCTGCAGATAAGGAATGGACTCATCCAGGTCTTTCTCGATGAAAGCATATACTTCTGCTACAGTAGATTTCTTTGGCTGTGCTTCCAGGTCATATTTATCCATAATACAGATACCTCCGTCTGTCGATGCCGTTTCCGGCACATAAGGACGACCGAAAGTATTCAATAATACAAAGTGGTCAAAAGCGCGATGTACCCTGGCCTCTGCCTTTGCCAGCTTCTTCATGTTCTCATCTCCTTTACTTTCGTCCACCAGCGTAATGATCATGTTCCATCTGTTGATGTACTTATAAGCCTGGTTGTAAAGAGAAGACGACGGCAGTCTGTTGACGCGGTTCTCAGTTGTATCGAAAGTGAAGTTGATGATGTCCATACTCTTCAGTACACCTATCACATTGGACTCTTTCATCCACTGGTCATCCACGAGATACTGGAAGTTATTGATAGGATACCCTCTGTTAGGAAGGCTGACCATGTTGTAAAAGTCCTGCGTTGTTTCTACTACCTGCTGACCTTTCGGTACGATGTCGAGATACTTATTGCACGACAATAAACCTGCAACAAGCAATATATATATAAAGTGAATACCTGATTTCATACGTTAACGATTTTAAAATTAGAAAGTAACGGCTGCACCAAAAAGGAATGAACGCTGCGTTGGCAGGTTTCTGGTACCACTGTTAAGACTCATTGTCTCAGGGTCCATATCATCACCGGCCTTGCTCCACATCCAGAGGTTGTTAGCCTGGGCAGTGAATTTCACATTTTTAGCATACAGCCGCTTACACAGCTGTTGTGGCAGGGTGTAAGAAAGGTAAAGGTTACGCAGCTTCACAGAAGTGGCGCTTACCACCTGCACATCAGAATAGCGCCAGTAGCTTGAAAGTGTAGCCGCATAGCTCTTCAGTGCATCAGGGTAGTCAAGTTCCAGCCTTGGATTACCGTTCGGATTCGCATCTGTATAACGGTCAGCCAGCTGACGGTTCTGCTGGGAAGTACCGGAGAAGTCCATCGCATCTCTTCTCATCTGATGACCACCATAGAAAGCGAGCATTGCACCGATCTCCGCACCTTTGTAGCGGAAGCTCTGACGGAAGGACCCGTTAAACTTAGGTATCAGTGTACCGACTCTTACATTAGCCAAAGGGCTGTTGACCTGTCTTACATTAGTGGGATTACCATTGGCATCAAAAGTCACGTTCGGCTCACCTTTTTCATCCAGTATGTAAGGATATCCATTGATCATACCAGCGTATCGGTATGCATATACGGAGTTAAAGGGCGTATTGGCGTAGTAATAGTTTGTCGGAGATGAGATATAAGAGTAACCCGAAGTAGTACTGTTATTTACCTCTTCTATGCGGTTCTTATTGAAAGCGATCACAAATGAGGACAGCGCGCCAAAATCTTTCTTATTGATCCATTGTGAAGACAGGTTTAACTCTATACCGCGGTTACTCATCGCACCATTGTTGATACTGATAGAGGACGCGCCTACAGTTGGATCAAGATCTGATAATGCGATCAGGTCAGAACTATATTTGCGGTAATAGTCTATGCTACCTCTGAACAGGTTATTCAGTATAGCGAAGTCCGCACCAAAGTTAACCGTCTCTGTTTTCTCCCAACGCAATTTCGGATTAGGCATTCCCAGGATATCTACGTATTGCAGTTCGGTAAACAGGTTATCACTTCTTAATCTCGCAGTAAGATAAGGAGATGAAGTCTGGTCTACGTTACCATTCACACCATAGGTAGCACGTACTTTCAGAAAATCCAGCCAGCTTACATCTTTCAGGAATGCTTCGTTGGTAGCGTTCCATCCTGCACCAATTGACCATAAAGGACGGTTCCTGTATTTAGGATCAGTACCAAAAAGATCCGTTTTGTCTACCCTTGCACTGGCTGTCAGGTTATAACGTGTCTGGTAGGTATAAGCGATATTACCATAATAAGACACAAAGCGGTGACGCATTTCCGTCTTATTAGCACCTGGTTGGTAACCCAGTGTAGTATTGCCAAACAGATAACTGTTAATCCCCGATTGGTTCAAACGGTACCAGTCTGTCTGAACTGAAGTCAGCGTCACCGGATCATACCCATATCTCAGGTCACCTACATTCACAGGGGCGCGGGATTGTCTCAACTCAAAACCAGCAATAGCTGCCAGGTCATGCTGCCTGCCATCAATAGTAAAGGAGCGATCAAAATCCAGCTGTTGTCTGAATGTAAAGTTTTCTGCCTGTTTATTTAACTGGTAGAGACGACCGTTATAAGGGATTTCGTGTGTGTATATATTTGTAGTCGTATTGTAGGTGGTCATTGCATTATAGAGATAACGCATTCTGTAATCATCCTTATCAGCGAAATTATACGACTCTCCTTTAGAAGTTTCATACTGGAACTTCAGACTATACTTCAGTCCTGCGAGCAGCGTCGCATTCACATCCGCAAACGTACGCAATCGCAGTTGCTGCTCTTTGCTTCTGCTATTATTCAGTTCGTTGAGCAGATTAAAATCGAAAGACTTGAACTGGGTGTTACCCACCAGCTGGTCGATAACAGTACCGTTCACTGCATCAGAAGAACTGAAGCCATCTTTGAAGTTGGCGTACTCCTGCGTTACACTATTGCCATTTTCATCGACGATGCGGGTATAGCGGGGCTGTGTGGTGTAGTTGGTATAAGTATTCTCAGAGCTCACGATCTTGGAATATGCACCATTCGCACCAAACGTAGCATTAAACCACGGACGTGGAGAGAAAGTGGACTTCAGGTATACATTCAGGTTCTCATCCGTGTTATTACGAATAAGCTGGTTGTTGCCATCATAGTTGATAGAGAAATAAGTATTACTCTTCTCTGAACCTGTGCTTAATGCAATATTGAAACGCTTTCTCGCCTGATTCTGCCACACATTGTCGTGGAACTGCTGATAGTAATCATAGTTCTTTAAATCTTCGATGGCGGCATCCCTGTCATGCGCGCTGATCTGACCGAGGCTTTCCTTTCTGTACAGGTTATACAGTGGAGAAAAGTATTTAATGGTATTACCACCTACACTACCATAGGCATTAAACAGCTGTTGAGCATTGGTATACCGACGCAGTTCAGCTGCATAAATATCCTTCTCATAATCCACCATCTGTGCAGAAGTAGCGTAATGCATTTTGCTCAGATCAGGACGTTCTGTAATGAAGTAGTCTGCATTTACAGAAATATTATATTGACCCCTTTTGGCTTTCTTGGTATTTACGACGATCACACCGTTCGCGGCTCTTGCACCATAGATAGATGCAGCAGCGGCGTCTTTCAGTATAGTGACTGATTCGACGTCATAAGGATTGATCATATCCAGTGTATTCTCTGTCAGCAAACCGTCCAGTACGATCAGCGGATAGGTCCCTACAGAGTTGGAAAAAGTACTGAGACCTCTCAGGGTAGGCTCCCCTCTATACAGGCTCAGGCCAGCAGCCTTTCCTTCCAGCGCAGCGCCCAGGTCGGGATTGATCTGTGCTTCCAGGTCTTTCCTTTCTACAGTTGTGTATGCACCGGTCGCTTGCTCTTTAGATATTTCCTGGTAACCGGTGTTAGTGATCGCAATTTCACTCAGTGATTTTACCGCCAGCTTTAAAGTGACGTTTAACATCAGACTACCATCCTCATTCAGTGTAGACTCGACGTTCTTTACAGCCATCTTTTTACAGCAGATCCCCACAGGTACGGTCACAGACTCATAACCAATAGACGTAAACAACAGCACCGCATCATCATGCACACTGCTCAGCTTATAGAAGCCGGAACCATTGGAAGTAGTACCGAACACCGCGCCTTTTACCTTTACGGATACACCCGGCAGCAGCTGTCCCTTGTCGTCTCTTACGAAACCACTAATAGCAGGAAGGATCACTTCCGGAATGTCTGCTACTGTATTCTCCTTCGCAGGAGCGTTGGTAACAGCACGTTTGGTAATGAAAATAGTTTTGTCTTCGAGAGAATAACCGAGCGCGCGCTGAGTGAGTATCCTGTCAAGGAATTCATTCAGCGGCATGTTGTGTGCACTCACCGTTACCGGTGCCGTTTTCTTTACGACGTCAGGATTGTAGAGTACGACATAGCCTGTTTGCTGTTTGACTACACCAAAGATCGTTGATAGCGGAACGTTATTGCCGGAATAGCTGATGACCTGTGACCAGCTCGTGGCACTTACCTGCATTAGAAATGCGAACATGAAAAGAACATTCAGTTTCACTGTCTTCACTGTTTGTGGTGATAACCGGAAAGTTCGCCGTTTGGCGGCAGGCATGGCATGCCCGTTCCGGTTACATAAAGCATAAAAAAACATACTTTTGTAACGGTTTCTGGTTGATAATGACAAATAAGCAGTATAGGACCTACTTGTTGTTTAATTATGTAGACCGGAGGCTTTCCCCGGAAGTGCTGGAACACTTCCGGTTTTTATTTAAGCCAGGTCATCATGTTTAAGGATAGATAGTAATCTTTTGTCCCTCGATTTTAAAATTGACCCCCATGGCAGCCAGGCCTTTAGTTACCTGCTGCAGACTTAAATTTCTTTGCATTTCCCCTGTAAATGCGATGTCCGGCACTTTGCCCGCAAAGACCACCTGTACATCATACCATCTTGACAACTGGCGCATCACTTCCGGCAGACCGGCCCTTCCGTTGAAGATAAACAGTCCGTTCTTCCAGGACACTGCCTGGTCAAGGTCTGCGTGTTTCTCTACGTCAATACGATCAGTGGTAATGGCAGCCTGCTGTCCCGGCTGAAGTGTAACGGTGTGTGAAGCTGTGCTGATTTTCACCGCCCCCTCTAGTAAGGTAGTTCTGATACTTTGTTCATCTTCATAAGCATTAATATTAAAGTGAGTTCCCAGCACTTCGATAGTGCTTTGCTGGTTGACCACAACCCTGAACGGTATTCTGTTTCCTTTTGCGTCGGCTTGTCTGGCAATTTCGAAATAGCCTTCTCCGGAGAGATACACGACACGTTCTCCCTGCCGGAAAGCGGCAGGAAATTTAATTGCTGATGCTGCATTCAGCCACACCTTACTGCCATCGGGCAATGTGAGGGCAAACTGCCTGCCGCGGGGTGTGGTGAGCGTATTCAGTGCGTTGTTACTACTGTTTTGCCCATCCACTATCAGCTCCCCTCCTTTCTTACTGATGCCTTCACCGGCACTCCCACCGATCGCGCCATCCCCCTGGTTATCCAGTACCACCTGTTGTCCGCCGGCCAGTGTGAGGATAGCACCATCGTGTCCCGGAGCGATCTCCCTGGTAGTGACGGTGGCTACCGTGCCAGATTTCACAGGCGCATTGCTTCCCCGGAAAAAATAGATGCTACCTGCTATCACGAGTGCAAGCACCGCAGCGGCCACTCCATAGAAGTACCGACGTACAGGCATTTGGCGGGTATGGCCTCCTGCAATGGATGCAAACACCGTATCCAGCCGCTCATCACTGATGTGCGTCGCTTCAGGCGCTACTGCTGCCAGCTGCTCCATATGTGCGACTATCAGCTCCCTGTCAGCCCCTTCCAGCAGGAACGTTCTGAGTTCGCTGGCTTCTGCAGGACTGGCAGTACCGGCATAGTACTGATTAATAAGATATATGATCCGCTCTTCGCGTATATTTTCAGGCATATTTTGGTTGTGGTTGAAAAGAAGTATAAGCCCCCTTTAATTGTAATAACGTTTGAAGGAAACAGAGGGACTACTCAACATTAAAAAAAATTAAAAAAAGATGCGGGTGGCGTCATTCATGAACTGCCTGACTGCCTTTAAAGCTGTTACCAGCTGGTTTTTCACGGTATTTTCAGAAATATTCAAATATTGGGAAATTTCCTGATGGCTGAGTCCTTTCAGGCGGGATAACTGGAAAATGGTACGGCGCTGAGGGGGTAAACGGTCAATCGCCTCATGCAGCAGGTGATTACTTTGTACACCTTCTATATAGTCTGTTACATTATTGGAGGAGGGCTCTCCGGGGGTGGCGGATAATAAGTGGAAGAATTTTGCTTCATTAGCGGCTTTCCTGATATAATCGTACCCCAGGTTGGCAGCCACACGGAACAGCCAGGGGGCTGAGTAACCTTTCTCACCAAGGGTCTCACGATTTTCCCACAAACGGGCAAACGTCTCCTGTACAATTTCTTCTGCGACAGGATCAGACTTTACAGTCTTGAGCACGAAACCATATAATTGCCTGTAATAATGGTAGTAAACCTTACGGAACGCAATCTCATTTCCTTCCCCAATCTGCCTGAATAATAAAATTTCATTATCTATAGGAGGAGCCATGACCGCATAAAAGTAATGGTTTTTAGCAGGAAATTATAGCAGGAAGAAAGAAGTAATCAGGAATGGGGAATGGTTAAGTCTTACCAGACCATAAAGCTTCCGCCAGTACAATAGGTTCCTTATTTGTGAATTTTGATTATTTTGATGGAGGTTTAATATGCTTACCCAGATCTTTAAATAGAACAGTCTGTTAAATTACAGACTGACATTTGAAGCCGTAATTCCTAATTGATTATGAAAAGCCCACGTCTCCTTGTATCAG
Source organism: Chitinophaga agri (assembly GCF_010093065.1). Lineage (NCBI taxonomy): Bacteria > Pseudomonadati > Bacteroidota > Chitinophagia > Chitinophagales > Chitinophagaceae > Chitinophaga > Chitinophaga agri. The sequence goes on from NZ_CP048113.1 coordinate 2,727,087, forward strand.
CCCTGCTATTCATCAGCCTGTCCGCTTCCGCCCAAAAGCTACCCGACTGGGCGATCGGTCCTTTCGTAAGGCCTCCGGGCGTGAATCCCGTCATAGCACCCGATTCCACTACCCGCTTTTACGACCCGTTACGGCAGGAGCCGGTGGACTGGGAAAGCAACGACACTTTCAATCCGGCTGCCGCTGTCAAAGACAACCGGGTCTATGTCATGTACCGTGCAGAAGATCGGTCAGGCATCGGGATCGGACATCGTACCTCCCGTATCGGACTGGCAGAAAGCAGTAATGGCACCAGCATGAAACGTCTGGGTAAACCGGTATTGTTTCCGGATAATGATGAACAGCGGGAATTTGAATGGACTGGTGGATGTGAAGATCCTCGTGTGGCAGTTACAGAAGATGGCACCTATCTGATGCTATATACCCAATGGAATAAAAAAGTGCCGCGGCTGGCAGCTGCCACGTCCAAAGACCTGAAACACTGGAAGAAGCATGGTCCTGTTTTCCAGGACGCCTATAATGGCCGTTTTCATAACATCGCCTCCAAATCAGCATCCGTGCTGACCACTTTAAAGAATGGCCGGCTGCAGATCGTGCCACACAATGGTAAATACTGGATGTACTGGGGTGAAAATCATGTGTATGCAGCTACGTCAGATAATCTCGTTGACTGGGTCCCCGTGGTAGATGAACAAGGTAAGTTGAAAGAGCTGGCTTCTCCACGGAAAGGTTATTTTGATAGTCACCTGACGGAATGCGGCCCTCCGGCTATACTAACTGACAAAGGCATTGTGCTGCTGTATAATGGTAAGAACCGTTCCGGTGCAGACAGCGATACCAGCTATACTGCCAATTCCTATTGCGCTGGTCAGATGTTGTTCAGTGCAACAGATCCTTCCAGACTGATCACCAGACTGGATAAACCGTTTATGGTACCGGTGGAATCGTTTGAAAAAAGCGGACAATATCCTGCGGGAACAGTATTTATAGAGGGGCTGGTCTATTTCCAGCACAAATACCTCCTGTATTACGGCTGTGCCGATTCAAGAGTAGCAGTAGCTGTCTACGACCCGGCAGGTAAATAGCCTTGCATATATTACGATCAGCGGCTGTATCAGCCTTTGCCATACAGCCGCTGTTGCATAGCCATTACTAAGGAATGATCTGCCAAAGCTCCGCATCATACTGGTTCTCGTACCACTGTTGCAGCTTGGTGCCCGGCGTCTGGTTGCTGTTAGGTACATCCAATGCCAGCAGGCTCCTCCGGTTGATCAGTTTGAAATACCCGTTCCCCATATCCTGTACTCTCCAATGCTGTGCGACGTTCCCATTGTCCGTCCACTGGATCAGGATATTACCTGCATTGAGGGAACCACCCGCATTATCCAGGTTTAAGCCGGAAGCGACGTTGGTGATCTTATAATAACCGTTCCCGAGACTGGTGAAGACCCATTTCTGCGCCGTGTTGTTGTAGTCCGTCCACTGCTGGATCTGCAACCCGGGGGTATTGCTACCACTGGGCACATCCACGCACTGCGAGGTCACCTTGGATTTGATCCTGTACGTACCATTAGCGATGGGCATGGCATATTCCGGTCCTGTAGATGGTGATGGAACAGGAATACCTTTTTCTATCGGATATCCGAAATAAGGGGTGTCACCGTCCCAGGAAAACTGCTGCGCCATCACTCTCCGGTCCCAGCCGGCGCCATCATAATTGGCCGCGTGATACACGATCCAGGACTGAATGCCATCAGGCGATTTTACAAAAGAGGCATGCCCCGGGCCGAATACATTGCCAAACCTGGAAAAGGCAGGTGTGGATTGCTTGGTCCAGGAAGACTTTGACATGAAATTACCATTGGTGCAGGTTAGCCTTCCCAGGCAATAATCGTTCGTCCAGCTGCCACTTGCGGAGTAAATGATATGCACGGTGTTACCACTGCTCAGTGGTGTCGGACCTTCATTCACTGTAGGGGTACCTACCTGTTCCCAACCATAGTCAGGTCTTGAGATCTCCACTCTCTCACCGGAAATAGTGTAGGGATTACTCATCCGGGCAATGTAGATATACTGGGAGACATTAGTGGTACCCTCCCATCCGGACCAGACAAAATACGCCTGTCCGTTAAAGTCAAACGGAGAGCCGTCAATCGCCCAGCGGTCGGTGGTCGGGGTCAGTTGTGCTTTATACGCATAACTGCCGGCTAAAGGATCATTGGCATCAGTGCCCCCTTCCAGAACGTGCATCCGGTGGTTGGCATTATTGCCATTATCAGCAGCAAAATAAACATACCATCTGCCACTGCGGTAATGCAGTTCCGGCGCCCATAGGTTGGATGAATACATGGTACCGCCGGGTGGTGTGTAAATGTAAGTTTTGGATTGCTGCAGGAGGTTTTGCAATGTAACGGAGCGGGCTATCCATAGCCGGCCCCCATCGGAACCACAATAGTAGTAGTACCCGTTTACACGGATTACCCATGGATCGTAATAACTCCCATTGTCAATAGATGGCAGGGCATTGGTGAACAGCGGGGAGGCAGCCAGGGCTACAACGCCTTTCATGCCGGCAGCGCCGTCGGGCTTAGCGGCTTCCTGGATGGTTTTGTTACAACTCTGACAAACCAGTAGTACTGATAACGCGGAAAGGACTAACAAATGAAATTTTTTCATTGCTGTTAATTTGAGGGTTTATAATGATAACGGTCTCTCAATATGTGAACGTGGAATAAATCGTCTCTGGGGTTAACAATGCAGGATTTGAATACTACACCAAAATAAAAGAACTTTCGGACAATTAATAACTATTTCAGCTGCACCTGCAGGCTACCGTCAACAATGCCGGCTAAATCAGACACCACATCGCCTCATATATACATCTCTTTATACACAAGACAACCCATACAACTAGTTACTTTTATACCTCAATGAGAATGTGACAATCATAAAAATATTCCACCATGCAACTTACTTATTACGGTCATTCCTGCTTCTCTGTCTTCGCAGGTGGCAAACATTAGAAGAAGCCATTGAAGCCGCCAGGCTCGTGCATGTAAAGCAAGTACTGGGAGTGCATTATGATACCTTCGGCTTTATACAAATAGATAAAGCAGCAGCGACAGCCGCGTTTGCGGAGGCAGGCATACAATTATATCTACCAGCGATAGGTGAAACTATAGAACTTTCCTGCTAACTTGGCATGGTTAAATCAATAACATCGTGTCAAATAAAAGCCCAATACCTACACGCCGTGAACGGTTTGAAGCGGCAGTGCTGACTGGTGCTATCGGCGATGCATGGGGCGCGGGTTATGAAAACTATGTATCGCCCATACAACCGAAGACGTTCTACCTGCATCCTGTCGAGACAACTGCACCCACCTGGATGCTGACAGATGATACACAACTCACACTGGCATCGTGTGAAGCACTGACGGATGCACGCGGGTTTAGTCCACAAGTACTGGCGGAACACCTGGTCCGCTATTACCGCGAACAGCGCATTGCCGGAATTGGTGCCAGCACATTAAAAGCCGTACAGGAATTATCCGCAGGCGCTCACTGGAGCCAGGCAGGCAGGACCGGAGAATATGCAGCAGGGAATGGCGCTGCTATGAGAATAATGCCACTGGCCTTTTACGATAATATTTCAAGAGACGATATCCGTGATAGCTGCCGCATCACACACAGAAATGATGAAGCATACGCAGGAGCACTGGCGGTCGTGTTAACCCTGCGGGCAATATTGAACGGAGCCTGGACAGGAGAAGAAGATCTCCTGGATATGCTGATACAACAGTTACCCGATACAAATGTCAGAGACCGGTTCATTACCATCAGCGCATACAGTGGTGTACCCACCATACCAGCTGTTGCCGCACTGGGTAATAACGGCTATGTGGTAAACTCTGTTCCTTTTGCCATATTTGCAGCCACGCGGGCTTACACGATGGGCATTGAAACCATGTTACAGGCAGTTATTGATGCGGGAGGTGATACTGACACCAACGCTTCTATCGCCGGACAAATAGCAGGATGCCTGCTTGGTATAAAGGCCATTCCATTATCACTGCTGGAAAAACTACAGGCTTTACCAGACTATCCGTGGATGCAGCGCATTATTACGCAGACTATCAACAGCTCTCACTTTACCACTCATCCCAGGTAATAATTAATTAATACAAAGCCTCTATCGGGTGGAATATCTTTGCGCGTCATATAAAACGCCGGCTAGTAAATCAGAAAATATGAAAAAAGGATTTGTTTTAGGTATGCTGATGCTGCTCTCACTCAGCACCTTTGCCCAACAGGCACAACATGTGGTATTAATAACGATAGACGGACTCCGTCCCACCTTCTACACAGACACCCTCTTTCAAGCACCACATCTGCATGAGATTGCGGAAAACGGCGTGTATGCGAGACGCGTTAACAGCGTGTTTCCATCTATGACCTATCCAGCACACACTGCTATTGTAACAGGCGTATGGCCGGTGAAGCATGGCATCTACTTCAATAACATGTTCAATCCGAATGGTCCTTCCAATGCACCTTACTGGAACGACAGTTCGATCAAAGTACCCACTATATGGCGTCAGGCGCAGCAGAAAGGGTTGAAGGTGGCCGCGCTTTTGTGGCCGGTATCTGCTGATGCACCTGTGATGTATAACATTCCGGATATCGGTAGCCTGGGCGACAGCGTACGGGAAGCCTATTCAAAGCCTGCAGGTTTTATTGCTGATCTCAAAAATAATGTATTCAACAATGCGGACCATATTGAATATGGCTACGATCATAATGTGGCGAAGATCGCTTCCTACGTGATCAAAAAAGACCAGCCCAACCTGATGACCATCCACTTCTTTTCTGTTGATCATTATCAGCACGAGGAGGGTTTGCACGGTGATAAGGTAATGGCTGCCGTCGCAGATGCTGACAGCAGTGTAGGCATGATCATCGATGCGCTGAAAGAAGCGGGTATATGGGAAAAGACCGTGCTCATTGTCACCGGTGACCACGGTTTCCTGGATGTAAACACAACTGTCAATCCGAATGTATGGCTGGCAAAAGCGGGCCTGATCACTGATGTGAAGAAAGACGACTGGAAAGCACAGTTCTACGCTGTAGGTGGTTCCAGCTATCTGTACCTGAAAGATAAAAAGGATACAAAGACATTGCAGCAGGTGAAAGACATCCTGGCAGGATTGTCGCCTGAAGAGCAGGCACTGTTCCGTATCATTGACCGTAAACAGATCAAAAAAGTAGGCGGTAATCCGGAAGTCGCACTGGCACTTAGTGGTGAGAAAGGTGCTTCGTTCGGAAATGCGGTAAAAGGGGAAGCCGTGAAACCGGGACATGGCGGCGCACATGGCTACTATCCTGATTCCTGGCAGATACGTACCGGATTTTTAGCGTGTGGACCTGGCATTGAGAAAGGGGGGGAAATTGAAGAAATGAACCTGCGTGATATTACCCCGGTATTAGCCAAAATATTACGGATCTCTATGCCGGGAGTTGATGGAAAGATACCAGCCGGATTGATGACAAAGTAACCTTAGCAAATATAAAAACAAGAAGGCGACTGCATTATGAGTTGCCTTCGTTTTTATTTAATACTTCTCTTCCTTCTCATCGCTGGTTTGTTTATAAAAAAGCATCACCACTACTGCCAGTGCTCCCATTATCATGGTACCCATTAAGACATGAGCAGCTATCAACCCACTGGTGCTTAACACAGCTGCGGTCAGCAGAGAATGCATGATAAATGCATTATACTGTCTGGTTATCAGAGAGCGATTTACCAGAAATGCATATGTCAATACCGTAGCGAAGCAAGCACCTTTCAATATTACAAATGGAAGATCGAAGAGATTAATAAATGCCAAAATAAATAAGATGCCATATGCCATCATTGTTTTAATATCAAACATATTACTGCTTAACCGTTTTATTTCTATAATTAAAATACGTGATATATAAATGAAAATCTGTTGTACGGATGCCTTATTTAATCTAATACACTACGACCGTAGGTGCATGTTAAAGAAAGGCAGCATGCGAAAGCCTTTAGGATTATTCTCCACGATGTTAATCAGACCAAACTGCACGCCTTTAAGCTTATTAGTTTGATTACATATGCCGATCGACACGCCGTTATGCGCAGCTGATATATTGAGCAGCCCCAATTGCATTCCATTCTGCTTGTCAGCCTCATTATACACACCGACCGATAATCCATTATGACAATCCGTTCTATTGATGGGCGCGATTGTCATCCCATGGATTTTCCCCAGACGAATAGCAATAGCGGCTATCGCGACACCATTTACGCGGCTGATCAGCTGAGCCGTATCCGGAAAGATACCCTTAGTGACGAGCGAGAGCGAGAGACCGTTCAAAGTATCAATCATACCTAAAGCAGCTACCCCCAATCCATTTATTTTATCACTAAGAACAAACGGAGCTACGGCGATACCATTTTCATGCAGCGCCACCTCAGCGAGGCATGCGGCGGAAATACCATTATTCTTTTCCAGCACAGAAATACTCGCACACAATGATATACCGTTTGCCACATGCGTGGCGGGTGGTCCCATCCATTCCAAACGATCACAAACACTGATATCGAGTATATTCGTCCGTTTCACTTTGTAGTTGAGCGCGTTAATTCTAATGCCGGTATATACTGCTGCATTACCGACACCAAGGCCGGCACGAGCGCTTCCAAGGCTGAGATAATTATTAAAAATCCAATGGCATGAATCGGACGTGTGTTGACTAAATGACAATATGGGACACAAAAAGGTCAACACAAACAAAAAAGATACTTTTCTATACATAGGTTACAGGAATAACATGAAACTTACGCTTTTGCTGTTGATTTCAAAAATCAGGGCAATGTACCATAGGCTGCCCGCTACTTCCTTAAATGCATGTTAAAGAACGGTAAACGCCTGAATAATCTCGGATTGTTCTCCGCTATATTGAACAGTCCTACCTGTATACCTCTCAGTTTCTCAGATTTATTATACACGCCGATAGATACCCCTCTAAGTACTTCTGATTTATTCATAGCAGCCAATGCAATGCCGTTCACCTGACTAAGATTTAACAACCATCCCGCGATAGCTACCCCATTGACCCTATTGTTATGCTTCTTAAAATCCATCGACGTCAACGCACACAAGGAGATCGCCAATCCATTCACGGTATCCACTCTTGTGAACATCCCGCTCAGGCTTATCCCGTTCTGTTTATCCAGAATATTCGCAATACCTCCGATAGCTATCCCGTTTTCAGTACCTATAAGATTTAAAATACCTCCGATGCTGATACCATTGCTTATTACTACCATATTGTAAATAACGGCCAACGATATACCATTACTCGTATGCTCGGTATCAGACTTGTCATCGTGATTATACACACTTACATCCAGTCCGTTGGTACGCCTGACCTCACTATTGACAACGTTGAATCTGAGTCCGGAGTAAAGTGGCGCATTGCCAAAACAGATACCTGCTTTTTTACTTCCCACACTGAGATGTAATTGCGGAACGGTATCGACCGGAGACGGGTAAAGACCATAAGAAAATAACGGGCACAAACAGGCCAACAATACAAAGTTGTATAACGCTTTGAGCATAGCTATAGGAATAATATCAAACATACACTTTTATTTGTTAACTCCTGGACCTAGGTAGCACTTCAATATGAAACGGCCGGACCTGCCGCTAACCGAACATCGATCACTGCCAAAGGTGATGCATCTGTAATGGAGAGAGATGCGCCGGTGTAAGTACTTTCCTCTTCCGTCGTCCATCCTCAATTTGGTTACAAAGTCACGCGATTCGGTTACGTACAGGAAAGTAGTACGCCTGATCTTTGTATCCAACTTAAAAACAAAGGATATGACAAATAAGATCTGGTTTATAACAGGTACCTCAAGAGGTTTTGGAAGAGTATGGGCAGAAGCTGCATTAAAACGTGGAGACAAAGTCGCGGCTACTGCACGTAAGTTACCCAGCATTGCCGACCTGAAAGAAAAATACGGAGATAATGTGCTGACACTGGAACTGGATGTGACTAATGCCGCACAGGCACACGCTGCTGTAACCACTGCACATGCACACTTCGGCAGACTCGACATCGTATTGAACAACGCCGGCTATTCACTTGTTGGCACAATAGAAGAGGCCAGCGCTGATGACGTACGTGCCATGTATGAAACCAATATCTTTGGTGCCCTTGCCGTGATCCAGGCAGCCCTTCCGCTGCTGAGAAAACAAGGTAGCGGACATATCATTGGTACCTCCAGTAACCTGGGACATGTCACCTTTCCGGTGATTGGCTATTACGCTTCCTCCAAATGGGCTTTTGAAGCCATCCATGAAAGTCTTGCCATGGAAGTGAAATCGTTCGGTATCAATGTAACGATCATAGAGCCTGGCGCCTACGCAACGGAATTCGGCAGCAAGGATTCACTGAAATTTGCTGCCGGGCTTGATGTCTATACTGATTTCAAGAACCAGTTCTTCGGGCAATTGCAGCAATTGGAAAGAGGCGATCCGAATGCCACACCGGAGGCATTATTCAAGGTGGTAGATGCCGAACAACCACCATTAAGGTTCTTCCTCGGCAGTAACAACCTGGCTGACGTACGCGCTGCGTATAATGAGCGACTGGCCACATGGGAAGCATGGCAGGATGTAGCTGCTACGGCACAGGGAGAGAAGAATTAGTGATCAGGAATTTCCGCTGATAAAAGCCATTTATACTAGTAAAAAGCACTCCCGACAGAATGGGCAGGAGTGCTTTTACTATATCGTCAGGAACATTGTTTTTGCTCAATTCCTAATTCCCAATTGACTTGAGCATTTGTTTAACCGCCCCCAGGTGATAGGCCGCATGTGGTAACATGGCCAGTGTGCCTTGCACTAACTGTGGGTTCGACCAGTCCTTAACACCCTTGATAGCGAGAATGAGCTGCTCATAGGCCTCACGCAGGTCCCTTTGCAGTCTTGCCCACTGTTCTTCATCTACTGCATGTACTTCCCAGCTTTCTTCCCAGTTACCTACGGGTTTTTCTCCCTGATAAAACTTCAGTGCAAAATAAATACTCCAGCGCAGGTGTTCTGTGTGCGAGGCAACTGTGGTACCGCCTTCTACGAGTGGGGTCGACGCCTGCTGCGCATTGATAGTAGCAATCGCAGCGCTAAAGCCATGACCAGGTTTGGCATCAATGACCCACGAGTGCTCAGTTGTACCGATATATACTTCCTGCAACAGTTCCAGTAAAGGTTTGAGTACGGTTTCCATATCTAAGATTTAGACAGATAAGGCATCAAATTTACTGCCAGGGATAAGAGGACGCCCCTCCTATATCCAGGTAGATAAGTTGATAAAATAATACCAGAAATAGCCTTTCAGACACCAATGCCCGTTCGTCCCTTGGCCGTCGCTAGTACTGCGCTTGTTCGTCGCTTGTTCGTCTAAAAGACCACCTAAGTACACTATGAACTGTAAACCAACAAGTTAAATCTTTCCACCATTCAAACCAGTGATACTTTTTTAGCTTTATATTATGGCTTTAGTTCCTGCAGGAACTGGGTAGGTGTTTTACCAAATTCTTTCTTAAATGCTTTGGTGAAATAAGACTGCGTCTGAATACCTATCCGCAGGATCACTTCTGATAATGGCACGTCTTCATGTGACATAATATGCGCTGCCTTTTTCAAACGGATAGTGCGAACAAAATCGCCTGTAGACTGTCCCGTAAGCTGTTTTATTTTCTGATAGAGATTCGTTTTACTCATGCCCATACTACTGCACAATACACTGATGTCAAAATCAGGGTCCATCAGGTGTTCGTCTATCTTCTCCAGCAAGGTCTCCATGAATTCTTTATCCTTCGTGGAGTTCACCAGTTCTTTGGCTTCATAGAAATAATCTTTCAGGAAACGTTCACGCGATTTCTTTCGCTGTTCCAGTGTATTCTTAATTGTGATGAGCAGTAGTTCCAGACTCAAAGGTTTTCCGAAGTAAAAATCGGCACCGGATGCTGCGCCTTCGATATTGGACGACAATGCCGTTTTAGCGGTCAGCATGATAAAAGGAATATGGCTGGTCTCCAGGTTTTCCTTTACCAGCTTACAGAAGGCGATGCCATCCATCACCGGCATCATCACATCACTGATGATAATATCCGGCATGGCTGCCTTTGCCTGTTCGAATCCCTGCTGCCCGTCGGCTGCTTCGATAATACGGTACAATGGTAAGAGAGCACCTTTCAGGAACTCGCGCAGTTCACTGTTATCATCAACGATCAGGATGGTTGCTGCTGCTGTAGTACCTGTTTCGTTGACCGCTTCCGTCTCGACTGGCGGCGCAATGGTGTAACGCTGATTAGAGATCAGGCTTTCCAGTTGCCGGGCAGTCTTCGCCGGGTCGCCTATCCATCTTTCTCCTTCTGAGTAATCGGCTTTATGAAAAGGAACAGAGATAATGAATTCAGTGCCCTGCTTACGTTCGCTGTACACACGTATACTGCCTTTATGTAAAAAAGTAAGGCTCTTCACAAATGCCAGTCCGATACCTGATCCAAGATGATTTTCATTCACACGGAAGTAGCGCTCAAACAAATGACTGATCGACTCTTTCGAGATACCTGTGCCATTATCCACCAGACGGATATGCAGGTACTGCGCTGCGTTGTACTCATTCTGTAATACCAGTTCATGCGGAAATGATGGTTGCACGCCATCCATGGATCCCCGCATTTCCAGCGTGATCTCCCCTCCTGCCGGCGTGTATTTAAATGCGTTGCTGAGCAGATTGTAAATGATCTTCTCCAGCACCTGGTTATCAAACCAGGCTTCTGCCGGCGGATTGACTGTACTGACAGTAAAACGGATCTGTTTTTCTACGGCCCATTCCCTGAACTCTTCGGCTATCTCTTCCAGGAACAGCGTGGGATTCGCGGGCATCACCTTCAACTGTAAAACGCCTGATTCTACTTTCCGGAAGTCCATCACTTCATTCACAAGGTCAAGCAAACGGTAGGCATTTTTCTGCATCAGTTTGAAATAATGCAGTTGTCCGCTGTCTTTGGCATCCCTGATCATCTTTTCCAGCGGGCCTAATATCAGTGTCAGCGGGGTACGGAATTCGTGCGAGATATTGGTGAAGAATTGCAGTTTGAGCTGATGTACTTCTTCCTTTTTCTTCTCACTGATCTTTTTGAGTTCAGTGGCCCGGCGGAACGCCAGAATGCGGTAAATGATGTATAATATCAGGGCAGAAAGCAACAGCATAAACCACCAGGTACGCCAGAAGGGAGGGTGAATGACAACGATGACCGCAGTATCTTTTTCATTCCATACACCGTCGCTGTTAGTAGCTTTCACATGGAACACATAGGTACCAGGATTCAGGTTGGTATACACCGCCTTCCTCTCATTGCCTACGTAATTCCAGTCCCTGTCCCAGCCGTCCAGTTTGTAGGCATACTGGTTATTCTGCGGTGCGGAATAATCCAGTACCGCAAAACTGAAAGAAAATGAGGTCTGTGTATGATTAAAACTGACCTTATCGGTCATACTGATATCTTTCAATAATGGAGAACCTTTCCTACCCGGCAACATGCGCTGATTATCTACCAGCAGATCGGTAATATAAACAGGCGGCGTAAAGGTGTTGGTGTGGATCTGCCCGGGATAGAATGCGTTAAACCCATTGATACCGCCGAATAATAATAAACCGTCCCGGCTTTGCAGATAGGCATTTGCTTCAAACTCCAGACCTTGCAGTCCGTCGCCGGTGTTATATGTTTTGAAGGTATGTTTTTCGGGATGATAAGAGATAATGCCTTTAGCGGTAGATATCCAGAAATATCCCCCTTTATCTTCAGCAATACCTTTTATAAAGGCAGTACCCAATCCCGCGTCACTGGTGTATAGCGCAAAGCTGTCAACCGCCTCATTATACAGATACAGGCCGTACTGCCCGGCCCATAGCCTGCCTTTATGATCTGTGAACAGTACACGCAGGTCAGGCGTTTTCTCGCCAGTGGTAAAGTACCGGGTTATTCTCCCCGTTGCCGGATTGTAGCAATTCAATCCACCATCATCCGTACCTATCCAGATACGTCCTTTAGGATCTTCGATCATGGAAACGGCATTCCGGCCTGATAATGCGGTGCCTCCGCTACCTGTAAACCGTTTAAACTGCTTTTTCTCCGGATCATAGATATTGACACCGCCATAGTAGGTGGCGACCCATAACCGGCCTTTACGGTCTTCCAGCACTTTCTGGACATAATTGGAACTGATGCTCTGCTGATCGGATGGATTGGTCAGGAACCTTGTAAAACTTTCATTGTCCGGATGGTAGAGATTAAGGCCACCACCCCAGGTACCTATCCACAACCGGCCGGTCCTGTCCTGGGTGATACTAAGCACCTCATTGGAACCGATGGTGTTCTTTTTAAATGCATTGTATTGGTAATGCCGGAAAGTCTGCGTTTTACGATCGAACAGGTTCAGCCCACCGCCATCTGTGCCAATCCAGATACGTCCCTGATCATCCTCACAAAAGGCCTTCACATCATTGTAGCTCAGGCTGTTTTGTTTGACATCCTGTTGATACAGCGGGAACTTCTCTGCGCCGGGTACATATATATTAATACCACCCCGGTGTGTGCCTACCCATAATATGCCTTGTTTGTCTTCAAAGATGGCGGATACGGTACGTTGAGATAAACTTCTGGGATATTCCGGTGCATTCTGATAATGATAAAATGTATTTTGTTCCTGGTTAAGCAGATCAAGCCCTCCGTTGATGCCGCCAGTCCAGAGATGACCTTTACTGTCACAGAGGATAGCCCGGATCTGATTGGTGGACAGGCTGGCAGGATCCTGTTCGCGGTGGGTATAGGTATCAAACGCGCCTGTACCGGGATGAAAACAGAAAAGTCCATCTTCTTCGGTACCTATCCACAAATTTCCCTTATCATCTCCTTTGATCGTCCGGATAGCGTTGGTATCTATCACCGGAAGAGGAAGGGAGAAAAAAAGATCCCGCTCCCCGTCGAATAATGCCACTCCCTTTCCGGTAGCTAGCAGCATAGTCCCTTTATTATCTTCCCATAGCCCGTTGATCCTGTTGTCAGGAAGACCGTCTTTGCCCCCTGGTGTGGCCCTGTAATGGGTAAAAGTGCCCGTTTTTCTATCCAGCAGGTCAAGTCCGCCGCCATCCGTACCTACCCACAAACGACCTTTCGTATCCTCATAGATACAAGTCACCTGGTTGTGTCCCAGGCTTCGCGGATCACCTGCTTTATGCCGGAAACGGGTGAAACTGTTCTTGCGGGCATCAAAGCGGTTCAACCCATTCTGAGTAGCTACCCAAAGGTTCTGCTGGCGGTCTTCATAGATGTATTTAATATAATTGTCGCTGATACTGGTGCTGTCTTCCGCACTGTATCTATAGACAACTACCTGATAACCATCATATTTATTCAACCCATCCCGGGTACCGAACCACATAAAGCCCCTGCTATCCTGGAAAATACTCTCCACCGTGCTGTTAGACAGCCCCTGTTCATTGGTCAAATGTCTGAAATGAAGCACCGGTGCCTGGCAAAATGCCGGCAGGCATGCCGGGGTCAGTACCGGCAAAAAAGCATAGCGAAGTGCCATGACTGAACGTGTCAGACAACGACCGGAAAAGCGGAAAAACGCCAGGGATAAAGCGTGGAACATACTCACAATGCCAAAATTAGATCAATAGAACCAAAAAAATGTCTGATAGAATAACCCCCTCCAGGCAGGCTATTTTACTTTGCGAACCTAAAATACGGCCAAAATAAAAAATGCCACGATGAAAATTAGCAAACGGGGATTCCACGGTATCATCTATCTTATTGTTGCCATGTTCTTTGGGCTGTCAGCAGCTGCCCAGCAATCCGTAAAAGGGACGCTCCGGTCTGCCGCCGGGGAAGGTATCCCGGGGGCGACTATTGCAGTCAAAAAGACAGGCACTGTAGCTATTGCCGATTCTGCCGGCCACTTCACCATCAAAGCATTGACAGGCGATACCCTTGTCGTGAGCTTTGTGGGTTTCAAAAAGCAGGAAGTCAGGGTACCATCTTCCCTGACAGTACACATTATTTTGCAGGAGTCTGTCTCCACCCTGAGCGACGTGGTGGTGATCGGGTACGGTACCCGTTCCAAAAAAGACCTGACCGGGTCTATTGCCACCGTCAGCTCCAAAGATTTCCAGCAGGGAGCTATCACTACGCCCGACCAGCTGGTAACGGGTAAGGTGGCCGGGGTGGTCATCACCCCAAGCAGCGGCGCACCGGGTGCAGGTGGTACCATCAGGATCAGAGGAGGGGCTTCACTGAATGCCAGTAACAATCCGCTGATCGTTGTAGATGGAGTACCACTGACCAGCGAAGGCGTATCCGGCGTGTCCAATCCGCTCAGCCTGATCAATCCGAATGATATTGAGACATTCAATATCCTGAAGGACGCATCTGCCACTGCCATTTATGGTAACAGGGCCTCCAACGGAGTGATCATCATCACGACCAAGAGTGGGTCTTCCGGTAAACTGAAAGTGACCTTCAACACCGTCCTGTCTGAGTCTGTCAGAAGAAATGCCGTTGATGTGCTCAATGGCGACCAGTTCAGAGCGCTGATCGCGGAAAAAGGTAATGACGAAGAGAAGGCCCTGGTAGGTAATGCTACTACCGACTGGCAGGATCAAATATTCCAGAAGGCTTTCGGTGGTGACTATAACCTGGGTCTGTCCGGCGGTATCAAACGCCTGCCTTACCGCCTGTCTATCGGTCATACTTACCAGGATGGTATCCTGAAGACCAGCAACATCAAAAGGACTTCGGCTTCCCTGAACCTAAACCCGACCTTTTTTGACAACACCCTGAAAGTGACCGTCAATCTGAAAGGGGTATTCCAGAAATCAAGGTTTGCCAATGAGGGTGCGATCGGTGCTGCTATCGGATTCGATCCTACTCAGCCGGTGTATTCCAGCAATAAGTATGGCAACTTCTTCGAATGGCTGAACCCTTCTACAGGTATTCCAATAGAGCTGGCCACCAAGAACCCGCTGGGTCAGCTGATGCTGAACTCCAGCCTGAGTGACGTCTACAGGAGCATTGGTAATATCAAGGTGGATTACACCCTGCCATTCCTGCCGGCACTGACGGCGACAGTAAATGGTGGCTATGACATCTCCAAAACTGAGGGGAATGGATTTGTACCGGCTTACGCCGCGCTGTCCTACCAGAGAGGCGGGTCCATGACACAGTATTCGCAGAGAAGAAAAGACAAGCTCTTTGACTTCTACCTAACATACAACAAGGACCTGAAGGCATTGGCCAGCAAGTTTGATGTCACTGCCGGTTACTCCTACCAGGACTTTTTCCGGGGCAGCCCTGCCTATCCGGTAAGAAATGCCAACGGTGATGTGATCAATGTGCCGGTAGCAGATTCCAGCCGTAACACGCTCCTCTCCTTCTTCGCACGCGCCAACTATACGTTGCTGGACCGTTACCTGCTGACCGCCTCTTTCCGTCGTGATGGTTCTTCCCGCTTTGGTCCGGCCAATCACTGGGGTAACTTCTCCTCTGTGGCGGCTGCATGGAAGATCAAGGAAGAAGCCTTCCTGAAAGACGTGAACCTGTTCTCCGACCTGAAAGTACGTGTAGGTTATGGTGTGACTGGCAACCAGGATATTGGCCTGGCGTATCCGTTCCTCCCTATCTATACACAGGGGGCCAACAACGTACAATATCCATTCGGCAACGGTCCTTACTATACCTATCGTGCGGAAGCATATGATCCTAATATCAGATGGGAGCAGACGGCTGCCTGGAACGCTGGCTTAGACTACGGTTTCCTTAAAAACAGGATCACGGGTACCCTGGATTTCTATTATAAGAAAACCAAAGATCTCCTGGCAGATATTCCAACGGCCGCGGGTGCGAACCTGAGTAACCATGTGCTGACCAATGTCGGTAACATCGAAAGTAAAGGTGTGGAACTGGCGATCAATGCGACAGTGATCGACAAACAGCAACTGTCATGGAAAGCAGGCTTCAACATCAGCTATAATGAGAACAAGATCCTGAAACTGTCTAATGTATCCGACTCCAGTTCTGAAGGCATCCTGACAGGTGGTATCTCCGGTGGTACCGGTAATAGTATTCAGATCAATACGGTCGGTTATGCACCGCAGACCTTCTATGTATATAAACAGGTGTACGGCCCTGATGGCAGACCGGTAGAAGGTGTCTACGAAAAACCAGGGGAAGGCAGCAACATGTTCTACAGATATAAATCTGCCAACCCTAAACTGACCATGGGCTTTACCTCACAGTTCAATTACCAGCAGTGGGACCTGTCTTTCGTATTGCGCAGTAACATCGGCAACTATGTATACAACAACATCCGTTCAGCCGGTGGCGCATACAACAGTATCCGTACATCTATGGGTTACATGGGTAATGTCAATGCCGACTACCTGAACTCCGGATTCAGCAACAGCCAGTACTCTTCCGATTACTATGTGGAGAACGCGTCTTTCCTGAGAATGGACAACCTGTCGCTGGGATATAATTTCGGTAAGATCCTCCGTAATACAGCTACGCTGCGTGTAAATGCGATCGTACAGAACGTATTTGTGATCACTAAATACAGTGGTCTGGATCCTGAGATCTTCGGTGGTATTGACAACAATCCTTATCCGAAACCACGCATCTATTCTCTGGGTATCAACATCGCTTATTAACCTTGAAACAAAGGACCATGACTATCAAATCACTATCAATTATAACTGCCTGTGCCGCTATTATGGCGACTACGGCCTCCTGTACCAAAGACCTGAACCGTCTGCCGTATGTGCAGGAGACATCAGAGACTGTCTATAAAGATCCGGTAAAAATAAAAGGTGTACTGGCCAAACTGTACGGCAGTTTGTGTCTCAGTGGACAACACTATGAAGATAATGGTCTGTCAGACATCATCACCGACAATACCGGTACCAACGTATTCCTTCGTAACTACTGGCAGTTACAGGAGCTCACTACAGATGAAGCGGTGATCGGATGGAACGACGGCGACCTGCTGAGTTTTCATAATCTCAATTTCACACCTGATGGGAAATATGTGAAAGTATTATACGATCGTATATTCTTTGGAGTGGCCGCGTGTAATGAGTTCCTGCGTCAGACGACCGAAGAGAAGATGAGCAGCTTTCCTGCGGATGTGGCAGCAGATATACAGGAGTACCGTCTTGAAGCACGTTACCTGCGTGCGTTTTATTACTGGACAGCGATCGACATGTATGGTAAGGTACCATTTGTAACAGAAGCAGATCCGGTAGGTGCATTTCAGCCGAAACAAATATCCAGGGCTGACCTGTTCACCTGGCTGGAGAAAGAGTTACAGGAACTGGAAGGTCTTCTACCAGAACCACGTACCAATGAATATGGCAGGGCCGATCGCGGTGCCGCATGGGCATTATTAGCCAGGCTGTATCTGAACGCAAAGGTGTATACCGGTACAGAAAAGAATACAGAGACCATCACTTATTGTAATAAGCTGATGAGTAACGGTGCATATTCACTGGCAGCAGATTACGCACAGTTGTTCAAAACAGATAATGACAAGACGAATGAGATTATCTTCCCGATCCTGGCAGATGGTGTGACATCCCAGTCATATGGAAATACCAGTTTCATCGTATTGGGATCGATCGGCGGTAATATGAACGTAGCAGACTATGGCATGTCGACAAGCTGGGGCGGTATGAGAACGACCAGGGCGATCGTTGACCTGTTCCCCGATCCATTCGGGACAGTAGATAAACGTGCCATCTTCTACACCAGCGGACAAAACCTGGAGATCAGTGATCTGGCCAGCTTTAACGACGGCTATGCGGTACCGAAGTTTACAAACATGAGCTCTACCGGTCAGCCGGGATCGGACCCTACCCGGAGATTTACAGATACTGACTTCCCGATGTTCCGCCTGGGTGAAATATACCTGGCTTATGCAGAAGCAGTGGTACGTGGTGGCAGTGGCGGCTCAACAGCTGCAGCCGTGAACTATGTGAACCTGCTGCGCAGAAGAGGCTACGGGAATAATAACGGAGATATCAGTGCCAGTCAGCTAACGCTTGATTTCATTCTCGCAGAAAGAGGCAGGGAACTCTATTGGGAAGCCAAAAGAAGAACAGACCTGGTGCGTTTCGGCTTACTGACAAGCGGCAGTTATGTATGGCCGTTCAAAGGTGGCGTAGCGGCAGGTACGGGTGTACAGGAGAAGTATAACGTCTTCCCTATCCCGACTACAGACAGGATCGCCAATCCTAATCTTGTTCAGAATGATGGCTATTAATGGGTCAACTGTAAAACAATTGTATGAAAAAATTCCTCGCTTATATTTTATTGGCACTTCTCTTTACCGCATGTAAGAAAGATGAAGTCAGATCAGTGTATACGCTGCCGGCAGGTACACCCGCTTTCAGCAGCAGCATTCAGTCAGTCGTACTGGACAGCACCAAAAAGAACGACGTCGCTGCCGCCTTCTCCTGGGCGACAGTCAGCTATGGTATCCATGCAGATGTGACGTACTCGCTTGAGTTTGATACCAGCAACACGCTGTCGCATGCGATAGCATTTATTATGAATGCAGATACCGCTAAACGTTATACCGTCGCAGAACTGAATGCCATCGCCTTACAGACCGGACTCGAAGGCGGAAAGGCGGGCACGCTCTATGTACGCATGAAAGGAGAAGTAAGGCAGAATGGTACTTCTACCAATCCTTCTACCATCCCTGTTACTTATTCTGCCATCTTAACGATCACCGTCACCCCTTATGCACCAGGAAATATCGCGCGGATGTGGGTACCGGGAGAATACCAGGGATGGAATGCAGGTACCGCACCCACCATTGCAGATGCAGCGGGTAAAGGCGCATACGAAGGCTATATCTATTTCCCTAACAACGCGAGTGGCAACTATACATTCAAGATCACGACCGCCCCTAACTGGAATGATCCGGCCTGGGGATATGAAAGCAATACCAAAATGGTAAAAGGTGGCGGCAATTTATTTACACCCGGTGAAGGATATTTCCTTGTCAGGGCAAATGTCAATTCGAGAGACTGGAGTACGACACTGACCACCTGGTCGCTCGTCGGCGACGCCATAGCTGACAACTGGGAAACAGATATTCCGATGACCTATGATGTTGCTTCCGGTACGTGGATCGCTGCTTCCGTAGCGGTGAAAGGTTCCGGTGGATTTAAGTTCAGGGCCAATAAAGGATGGACGCTGAACTACGGCCCTACAGATGGTAAACTGGTACAGGATGGCGGTAACATCTCCGCACCTGGTGGTGTGGCGGGTAACTATAAAGTAGTGTTGAACCTGAGTGAGTCAGGCCATTACACTTACACGATCACTAAACTGTAAGCAACATCGATTGTTTTACATCAAGCCAAAGAAATCAATGAAAAGACTACTGATAGCAACAGGCATCCTGGTAATGGCAGCCATGAGTTGCCGGAAATATGACATGCCGGGTAACATTCCCACCACCAATCCCATCCTGGAAAACATGGTGCGTGGGGCAGATGTGAGCTGGCTCACAGAAATGGAAGCTGCCGGATTAAAATTCTATGATACCACCGGCAAACAGACCGATGGCATGCAGTTGATGAAAGACATCAACATGAATGCGATCCGTCTACGTGTATGGGTGAACCCGGTGAATGGGTATAACAACACAGCGGATGTATTGGCGAAAGCCACACGTGCACATGCATTAGGCATGCAACTGCTGATCGACTTTCATTACAGTGATTCATGGGCGGATCCAGGACAACAAACAACACCTGCGGCCTGGGCCAGTCAGGATATCACCGCCCTGCAGACATCTGTCTATGAGCACACCCGTTCTGTGCTGACAGCATTGAAAGAGAAGAGCATCATCCCTACGTGGGTACAGGTAGGTAATGAGACCAACAATGGTATGTTATGGCCGCTCGGTAAAGCATCTGATCATATGGATAACTTCGCCCTGCTCATCAATGCAGGTTACAAGGCGGTGAAAGAGATAGATAACAACATCAAGGTCATCGTACACCTGTCCAACGGTTACGATAATGAGCTGTTCAAATGGATGTTTGACGGGCTGGTGGCAAATAAAGCCAACTTCGATGTGATCGGTATGTCGCTGTATCCGGCTACTGCTGCATGGCAGGTGCCTAATCAGCAGTGTGAAGCGAACATGCGGGATATGATCTCCCGTTACAACAAGGAGATCATGATATGTGAGATCGGTATGCCGGCGACATCACCGGTAGCAACGAATTACTTTATCAGGGACCTTTATACAAGAATCCATAACTTACCGGATGGCAAAGGCCTCGGCGCGTTTTATTGGGAACCACAGGCGTATAACAAATGGCAGAACTATTTGTTAGGTGCTTTTGATAACAGCGGTAAGCCGACATTTGCGATGGACGCGTTCAAATAATCAGGAACTGGGAATGAGGAATGAACAGAAAATGCCTCCGAAGACTATAAAGCGTGTCACGCTATTCCTGTGTATGCAGGCAAGATCAGCTCAATACCGAAGTCCTGATTCCCATTCCCGATCCTCTCAATCTTCAGCACAATGAAAAAAATAACAGCATTATTATCCGCCCTCCTCTTCGCTGCTTCCGTCACTGGCCAGCTGGTGTACGTAGACAAGAAAGGCGTATTACGGTATACAAAAGATCAGACGGAAGCTATTTTCTTTGGCGTGAATTATACATCGCCCTTTGCATATGGTTACCGTTCGCATAAAGTGCTGGGTGCTGATCTGAAAAAGGCGATCGACAATGATGTGTATCATCTGGCACGACTCGGCGTAGATGCTTTTCGTGTGCATGTATGGGATACAGAGATCACAGATGCCAATGGGAACCTGCTGCAAAATGATCACCTCGACCTTTTCGATTATCTCATCAGCAAACTGAAGGAAAGGAATATTAAGATCCTGCTGACACCTATTGCTTTCTGGGGCAATGGTTATCCGGAGCAGGATGAAAATACCGGTAGCTTCTCCTATATCTACGGAAAGGAAAAAGCCCTGGTAAATGATACCGCTATACGTGCACAGGAGAACTATATGAAACAGTTCTTTGTACATGTCAATCCTTATACAAAGCTGTCTTATAAGAACGATCCGGATGTCATTGCAACAGAGATCAACAATGAACCGCATCATAGCGGTCCGCTGGCTGGTGCTACGAGCTATGTGAACAGGCTGGCAGCGGCTATCCGTAGTACCGGATGGAAAAAACCGGTATTCTATAATATCAGTGAGTCCCCATATTATGCCGGTGCGGTGGCTACTGCGAATATTGATGGCGTAAGCTTTCAGTGGTATCCGACGGGGCTGGTCGCTAACCGTACGTTGCAAGGGAATCTGCTGCCGAATGTAGATCACTACAGGATCCCGTTTGATACAATACCGGCCTTTGCCAACAAAGCAAGAATGGTGTATGAATTTGATGCAGGAGATGTACTGCAACCGGTGATGTATCCGGCGATGGCGCGTAGTTTCAGGACAGCGGGCTTTCAATGGGCGACACAGTTTGCGTATGATCCGATGGCGACGGCTTATGCCAATACGGAGTATCAGACACATTACCTGAATCTGGCATATACACCCGAGAAAGCCATCAGTTTGCTGATAGCAGGTAAGGCCTTTCATCAGTTAGCACGTAATAAAAGCTATGGTACTTATCCGGCAGATAGTGCATTCGGTAATACCAGGATCAGTTATGCAGCGCAGCTGAGTGAATGGGTAGCCCCGACTGAATTTTATTACACCAGTAATACAAACACCATTCCTGCTGATGCGGCAAAACTGGAACACGTAGCTGGTACAGGCTACTCTCCTGTAGTACAGTACAGCGGCACCGGCGCTTACTTTCTTGATAAAGTAGAAGGTGGGGTATGGCGACTGGAAGTGATGCCAGATGTATTACAACTGCGGGATCCTTTTGAGAAAGCTTCGCTATCCAAGGAAGTAAGAAGAGTACAGTGGAATAGCCAGTCTATGGAGATCAGTTTACCTGACCTGGGAGATGACTTCAGTATTGCGGCGGTAAATGAAGGAAATACCTGGCAACCCGTTGTAAATGGCAAAAGTATACATGTTTATCCGGGGACTTATCTGTTAGTAAAAAAAGGCCATAAGGCAGCTACGGGTAAGAAGATCAATGGTGTGATAGCCCTGCATGAATATGTGGCGCCACAACCGGTACGGACCGACCTGGTGGTGAGCCACCAGCCGCTAAAGGAAGTATCAGCAGGTCAGCCGTTAACGATCCGGGCCACTATTGCCGGTATTGATAGCAGTGCACAGGTATGGGTGGAAGGAAGCCGGTTGGGAGGAGAATGGCTGAAAGCAGAAATGAAGCTGACAGGCCCTTCCCGATATGAGACCACCATACCTACATCCGCGCAGTTGACAGGTATACTGCAATACAGGCTGATCATCAAACAGGGCGATCAGTTTATCACCTATCCTGGGCATCATACCAGTGATCCGCATGCGTGGGACAGTTGGCAACAGGATACCTGGGAGACATTTATTACTGCGCCTTATACAATGAGCTTACTTAATGCTACGAGTGACCATGATATCATCACACTGCCTTCATACACAAAGAACGCCTACACTGCTGGCAGCACGCCAGGTCAGCTAGCCGTCCGTTTCGATGGTCGTGGTACTAAAACTGACACGATCACGGGTATCAGCAGGGCGGTACAGGTACGGTTGAAGAATTCATCCAGGGCGAAGATGGTTGTTGTACGTGCGAGAGTCACTAACAGTAGTCAGGCTGAAGCGAGGATTGCATTGGTCGGCAATAACGGGGCGGCTGTTGCTGCACATTTTCAGCTGAGCGATACTTTCCGGGATATTGAAATACCTATTGATCTCTTTAAGAAAGATGAAGTGTTACTGTTACCAAGACCCTACCCTGGTTTTATGCCGTTGTGGTTTAAAACAGCCGCCATTTTCCCTGGTATCGGCGAACTGGATAAGATAGAGATCAGTAATCTGCCTGCGAAAAATCAGGGTACACAGGCCCTCCCGTATTACATAGAAATAGAATCCGTCTGGTTAAAATTAGTTGAACATGTACAGATATAAAACGCCGTTGCTGCTGGCAATGGTATTGATGAGTGTAAAAGGAATGTCCCAGGCGCGGCAGGAGTATCTGCTGGAGAAGAACTGGAAGTTTGCCAAAGGAGACCATCCGGAAGCCGTAAAAGAGGCGTTTAACGACAAGGGATGGGAAACAGTGGCCGTACCGCACGATTGGGCAATAAAGGGCCCCTTTGACGGCAATAATGATTTACAGAAAGTACAGATCGTACAGAACGGAGAACAGGAAGCGAGTATGAAAGCAGGTCGCACAGGTGGCCTGCCTTTCATCGGCGCCGGATGGTATCGCCGTTCGTTCACGGTGCCGCAGTTTGCGCCGGGTAAAAGAGCCGTTTTACTGTTTGACGGCGCGATGAGCAATGCGGAAATATATGTGAATGGCAAAAAGGTAGGTACCTGGCCTTATGGGTATAATTCTTTCTCTTTTGATATCACGGACTATCTGCATGCCAAAGGGAATAACACCCTGGCTGTGAGACTGGAGAACTTTGAACAGGCCTCCCGCTGGTATCCCGGCGCAGGTCTCTACCGCAATGTACACCTGATCGTCACGAACGATACGCATATCCCCGTATGGGGCACCTATCTCACGACGCCGGCTGTTACGAAAGACAGCGCGACTGTGAGACTACAGACAACCATTGACCGTAGTAAAAAAACAGCGGTTATTATAAAGACAAACCTGCTGGATGCCAGCGGGAAAGTGGTCGCATCTGCATCTACGCCGTTACCGGCGGATAGCACTATTGCGACACAATCGTTCTCCGTTGCACATCCTGCATTATGGTCTCCCGAAACGCCCGTAATATACAAGGCCGTCACACAGGTATATGAAGGAACACAGTTAAAGGACGCGTATGAAACGCCATTTGGTATCCGCTCCATCGAGTACAAGGCAGGAAAGGGTTTTCTACTGAACGGTGTGCCCAGGAAGTTCAAAGGTGTGTGTAATCACCATGACCTGGGACCGCTCGGAGCGGCTATCAATACGGCGGCCTTACGCAGGCAGGTACGCTTGCTGAAAGACATGGGCTGTGACGCCATCCGTACGACGCATAACATGCCGGCACCTGAACTGGTGCAGCTGTGTGATGAAATGGGTATCATGCTGATGGTGGAATCATTCGATGAATGGAAAGCGCCTAAAGTAAAGAACGGCTATAGCTTGTATTTCGATGAATGGGTAGAGAAAGACCTGGTCAATATGCTGCATCATTACAGGAATAATCCGTCTAACATCATGTGGAGCATCGGTAATGAAGTGCCTGATCAGAGCTCTGCGAATGGGAAAGATATTGCCCGCCGCCTGCAGGATATTTGTCACCGCGAAGATCCTACACGCCCGGTCACCGCGGGCATGGACCGCTTTGATGATGCGATCAATAAAGGGTTTGCTGCTGTGTTAGATATCCCAGGGTTTAACTATAAGCCACAGCGTTATCCGGAGGCGTATTCCAAATTGCCACAAGGTTTTCTCATGGGGACGGAAACTGCTTCTACCGTGAGTTCCAGAGGGATCTACAAATTCCCGGTGGAGTTTGCGAAGAATAAGATGTATGATGATAACCAGTCTTCTTCTTATGACTTTGAAGCCTGTTCCTGGTCGCAGGTACCGGATGACGAGTTTGTACAACAAGATGATCTGGATTATGCGATAGGTGAGTTTGTATGGACGGGTTTTGACTATCTCGGAGAGCCAACGCCGTATGATTCCAAATGGCCGTCGCATAGTTCTTACTTCGGGATTTTCGACTTAGCGGGGATACCGAAGGATCGGTTTTATCTGTATAGAAGTAAGTGGAATACGCAGCAGGCCACGTTGCATCTCTTGCCGCATTGGACATGGCCAGGCAGGGAAGGACAGGTGACGCCGGTGTTCTGTTATACGAGTTATCCGTCGGCGGAGTTGTTTGTCAATGGTAAGAGTATGGGGCGGTTGTCCAAGGACACATCCAGTCATCAGAGTCGTTATCGTTTGATGTGGAAGGATGTGGTGTATCAGCCTGGTGCTATCAAAGTAGTCGCGTATGACGTCGCAGGAAAAGCGGTGGCGGAGGAAAGTGTGAAGACAGCCGGCGCGCCGCATCATATTCAGCTGGAAGCGGATCGGTCTGTGTTAAAAGCGGATGGGAAGGATCTGGCCTATATTACGGCGAGTGTTGTAGATGCGGAGGGGAATCTTTGTCCGGATGCGGGGAATTTGTTACAGTTTGAAGTGACGGGAGCGGGTAGTTTTAAGGCGGTAGCGAACGGGGATGCGACGAGTTTGGAGGCGTTTCAGGAGCCGAGGATGAAGGTATTTAGTGGGAGGTTGGTGTTTATTGTGCAGGCTGGTGAGAAGATGGGGAAGGTGAATGTGGTAGTGAAGGCTGATAAGATACGGTCTGCGTCTTGTGGGCTATCGGTCAAGTAAAGGATTAGATAAAATGGCAGGAGGCATCTTAACTAGAAGCCTCCTGCTTTCTTACATATTATTGGCAAAGAATGGTTTCTTTAGTAGTGTCAATATTCCTTTTTAAATACCTCTCATGATATGTACATAATTTATTTGAAGATGTACATGAAGTAATAATAATGCTTGAAGTTAGTACGCTTAATTTTCACTCGTCTGATGGATTATATTTTTCTTTAACTTTTCCATTTCCAGGCAGATTACCATGGATCCTCAAAGTCATCGTCAAATAGAACAAAGTTTAAATATGCTTTCGGACGACCAGATTGACAGGCCATCACCTTAACCCGCCTGGGAGGTACAGAGACGATCACTATTCCGGTGTGGACAGGACCGTCCTACCTCACAGCCACTACTTTTGCTTTTTAAGCTTTTTAACTATTTGTGCCGCCTGCGCCCGGGTATTCCTCCGTTTCAGGTTCATCAGCTTATGCACAATACCTGCGACCAATCCGGCGCCTACGTACAGTCCCAGGGTCAGTAACTGGGTCTTTCCTGTTTCATTGCTATACTCTTTCGACAGACCAATCTTCCCTGGCAGCGCAAGGGCGCCGATGCCGGCCATTAATCCCAGTGCAGCACCCGTCAGGATACTGTTCTTAGGGTTCATACCCACCAGGGCATAATAACCGGCATTACCCGCGATATCACCCATCATTGTGGAATAATAAAGCTTCTTCTTACCAGGTACCTCCATGCCCGCACTATCCAATGTCTTACCCAGTGCTTCCATGCCCAGTTTATCCATCCGGGGCGCATGCGACACATTGTTTTTTAATGTCTGATGAGCCACTGTCAGCGCAACAGCACTTACCAGTCCGCTAGTCATTGATGCTACTGTTTTCATAATCTTCTTTTCAGTATAAAAGACAAAAAGCGGGCCTTTACGGACTAATAGCTGGCCGCCACCACCTGCCTGTTGATGTACATCCTCAAATAGCGGTTTTTAAGGACAATACAGCCATGTTCAGCCTGGTGGTGATGTATAACGAAGAAGGCGCACCAGTAATGAACTGATGCGCCTTGTTTCTATAAATAAATAAGTACTATTTCACCAATGCGGGATTATACAACTTTGCATTATCCTCACGCAGTTTGTCTACCGGGAACTTATCCACCTTACGATCATAGGTCATAAAACCATTGATCTCTCCCTCTACATCTGTCGTTTGTGTATACACTGCTGCTGACAGCCCTAACGGGATCAGCTGGGCAATTCTCTTCGTGAAGTCCTGGTAACGTCTGAACATATCCTCAGAAGTCTTGAAAGACTGGTAACCCCAGTTCTTGTTCTTCTGCCAGGTGTGTCCTTCTACCGGCAGGCCGAGACCACCAAACTCACCCAATACCAGGATCTGCTTAGCACCAAAGAGCTCCGGACTTGGCATAGCAGGATGCGGATAGTTATGTAAATCAAGGATATGACCAGTGATATAGAAGTTACCACCACTGGCGCTGTTCACCAGTCTTGACGGATCTTTCTTCATGGTCCATTCAGTGATCTCTACTGTCTTAAACTGTCCCCATGCCTCATTGAATGGTATCCATACTACGATACTGGGATAGTTATGCAGTGCATCCATGATGGCTGTCCACTCCTTACGATAATAGCCTTCCGATGCAGGTGTACGGTCTTTGTCGGTCTGATTATCCAGGATACCAATGCGGTTCTCCCAGCCATTACCTCTGTCGCCGCTTGGCATATCCTGCCACAGCAGCATACCTACCTTATCACAATAAGCATAGTAAGTAGCAGGTTCTACTTTGATATGCTTCCGGATCATGTTAAAGCCCATTTTCTTCAGCTGATCAACATCATATATCATCGCTTCATAAGTAGGCGGTGTGTATAATCCGTCAGGCCACCAGCCCTGGTCCAGCGGACCATACTGGAACAGGAATTTATTATTCAGCATCATCCGTTGAATACCCGCAGCATCTTTTGCCATGGATATTTTACGCATTGCGAAATAACTTTTGATCGCATCAACAGGCTTGTTGTTCCGTACGAGTGTCACTTTCAGGTCATACAGGAAAGGGTTGGACGGAGACCACAGTTTTTCATCTGATAAGGTAATAACCGCTGTTTCCTTTGCGCCGGTCTGTTGCTGTGCAACCACCTTACCGCCTTCCAGGACTTCTATTTTCAGGTTATCACCAGCCTGCACGTTCTGTACATCAGCGGAGATCGTAAGGGTGTGTTTGTCAATATCCGGTGTTTGTTTGGTAGAAGCGATGTATGTCTTTGGAACAGCTTCCAGCCATACCGTTTGCCAGATGCCCGTTACCGGCGTATACCAGATGCCTTCTGGTTTTACCACCTGCTTTCCCGCTGGCTGCGGACCCTCATCTGTCGGGTCCCATACGCGTACCGTAATGTCCTGTTTCGCACCTTTCTTCAGGAATGCAGTGATGTTAAAGCTGAAAGGATCATATCCTCCTTCGTGTTTACCAACGCTGGTACCATTGACGAATACCTCGGTTTGCCAGTCAACGGCGCCGAAGTGCAGCAGTACGTCCTTGTTCTTCATTCCTGCAGGAATGCTGATCGTGGTTTTATACCACAGCAAGCTGTCCTTTCCCACATTACGTCCTACGCCCGATAATGCAGATTCTACCGCATAAGGTACCAGGATACTACCATCATACTTAGATGGCTGTGGCTGAGATTTTTCAGTAATAGCATAACTCCAGAGACCATTGAGATTTTGCCAGTTGTTACTTCTAACCAGCATCGGACGTGGATATTCAGGCAAAGGTGCTTTAGGATCTACCTTTTCTGCCCATTGGGTTACAATTCTGTCTTTGATCAGCTGCCACTGTTGCTGCCGCTGGGCTTGTACAGCCGAAGCGATGCAGACAGATGACAACAGACAGGATACAAGTTTTTTCATACATGATAGATTGTGGGGGCTAAATCTAATCAAATGTTTTGAAAGGTGCTAGTCCCTTATGCACAGGTCTTTCCGTTTAGAATCCATTAACAATTCCCTATTCCGCAGATATGATGTACATTAAGGTAAATATCCACCTATGTTCAAACGCCTCCTTTCCCTCACCTTTTTACTGTTAATCTTTTCAAGTGCATGGGCGCAGCGACCTACTGCAGAAGACTATCAGATCTATTCCCTGTTAATTAACACTTATACCCAAAGACCTGATTCCATAAAACAGGTCCGTCATGTATCGATCGTACGGAATTTATATATGGGAGGTGAACCCCGCTCTTTGGCTGAAGATATTCAAAGCGACATCCTTACTTCACCCGGTTCAGCACTTCTGCTGCTACACCATTTTCCTTTACCGTCAGTTTCTTTTCTTTGTCAAATTCGAATGTCAGATCACGTTCTTTATCAAAGAAAACACCTTCCTTTTCAGCGAAGATGCTGAACTCCTTCCCTCCTATTTTTAGTATTAACTGCCCATCCTTCGGAAATATTGCTGCATCGGCTGTTTGAGGTCCTTTATACCTGCCTGCATATGTTTGCAGCAATGCTGCCGGCAACAGTACAACCTTTCTCCTGCTATGATATACAGCGGGTCCGTGGTCATAGCTCAGTACATTTTTCATCTTCCATTGTCCGTCTCTCTTTAACCAGAGATGTGTAAACTTTGCCTGTCCGTCTAATCTGGGTCCCTTACCTGTTTCCACGATATAAAACACATGTTCTCCATGCAATATCGCTCCATAAATAACCTGGTCTTTCTTCAACGGAAATACCTTATACGATCCTTCTACCGGCTCCCGTTTCAGATGCCAGCTGTTATTACCGCACAGGTTCTTACTGAATGTAGCCGCCAGAGAAGCCAATCCGATATTAGCGCCTCCCTTGTCATGATAGAATTCTACATCCTCTGTAAAAAAAGAAGCCATCGCCGTTGTGTCACAGCGGTTGTAGGCATCCCAGAACAGGCTATCCTGTTTGGTGATCAATGCCAATAAATCCTGATCGGTTTGCTGGGCAGATAATACCTGGCAGCAGCATAATAAAAGAAAGGAAAGGAATGTCTTCATGGTAACCGGGGTTTATACTACAAATTATGTATAAAACGGTGATCATGCAAATATGTGAAAATACCAGACCTGTTTTTTATCTTGAGTAAAACGTTAACATATCATGATCAGATACCTGCTGTTATTCCTCCTGCTACCTGTATGCGCGTTCTCCCAGCCCGACCGTAAGCTGGA
Organism: Chitinophaga agri; assembly: GCF_010093065.1. Lineage (NCBI taxonomy): Bacteria > Pseudomonadati > Bacteroidota > Chitinophagia > Chitinophagales > Chitinophagaceae > Chitinophaga > Chitinophaga agri. The sequence continues at coordinate 2,756,991 of NZ_CP048113.1, forward strand.
AAAAGGTTTACGGGATATTATTGCCGGCTTTCAGGGAGATGTAGGCATTTATGTCAGGAATCTGAAGACCGGCCGCTATGTGGATATCAATGCGGATACGATCTTTCCTACGGCCAGTATTGTAAAGGTACCTATCCTTGTAGGTGTATTCGACAAAATTGAAAAAGGTGAGCTGACCTATCATCAGCCACTTATTTACCGGGATTCTATCAAATATGGCGGCTCCGGACTGATGCAGTTCTTTAAAGACAGTACAGAGACAGAACTAAGCGTACTGCTGGCCCTGATGATGTCCTACAGCGATAACACGACCTCTCTCTGGAATCAGGCATTGGCTGGCGGCGGACAACGCATCAATGAACTCATGGCACAATACGGCCTGACAGTGACCCGTGTCAACTCGCGCACTCCCGGTAGGGAAGCATTCAGGACCACTTACGGATGGGGCATGACTACACCCCGTGAGATGGCGGAACTGGTGGTAAAGATCAGAAATGGTGCAGTTATCAGTAAAGACGCTTCTGCCAGGATGTACCGGCTGATGTCACATGGCTATTATGATGAAACAGGGTTGTCGCAGATCCCTCCGTACGTGCAGGCAGTCCATAAAACAGGCTCGGTAGATGCCTCAAGATCAGAAGTCATCCTGGTCAATGCACCGCATGGTGAATATGTGTTTTATGTAGGTACGAAGAACAACAAGGATCAGCGCTGGACGGATGATAATGAAGCAGAAAAACTGATCATAAAGATTTCGGGATATCTGTGGAAATATTATGAGAATTAGGAATTAGGAATTTCCTGTACCAAATGCCAGTTATATTAACCAAAAGCGCTCCCGGACACTGGTGAAATGCCTCAAAAGTGTGTAATTTTTGAGGGCAATTCTCCAATATCCAGGAGCGCTTTTTATTATGTTGTCAGGAACTTTGTTCTGCTTAATTCCTACTTTCCGGTTCCGACTTCTGCTAGCATTCTGAATAGTCAGAAGAAAACTTCCCATTGATAGCATACAGCTTATCAATCCTGATCTCCGTCTGATCTTCCATTTTCAGCCATTGCAGACCATCGCGTTCAAAGACGCTCTCGATGAATCCATTCGCACGGGTAACACCACTATCTTCGTATAAAATTCCTACCTTTTCCTTCTTCTGAAAAAGCTCCATAACATATGGATAAAAAGTACCGCCTGCCGGAATTGTTTCTCTCTTGTCCATGGTGATCATTTTTTGATAATACAAATCTACCTATTACCCGTGATAGGTTACACTATCAACCGTAAAAAGTATAAATAGTGCCAAGATTTGTATAAATCATCCAACAGGAAGGAGAAGGATATCACGGATACAGCACCTGTGCTGCCTGTTTATCTTTTGTTGACAGCACTGTCGCGCCGCTGCCGCACTGACCACCATTCATCAGGGAGGAAGCATCCGTACCACCTACACCAGGAACAGATGTAGCGGATGATTCACCGATGGAAGACCAGTTGGTATGTCTGAAAGAAACGTTGTGACCCATTTCATGACAGATCGTGCGGGCGCGCTGTGCAAAGCTGTTGCCGGCAATATAGGCTTTATTGATACGGATCGTACTACCTGCGCGGCCACCGGAAGGGAAAGTACCTGAGCCACAAACACCGGAACCCAGGTTACTGTCTACGATCAGTACATCATAGGAAGAACCTGTTACGATGGTCCAGTTAATAGAACAGCCGGAGATAGCATTCCACTGAGCGATCGCGGAAGAGATCTCTGAGTTCATAGACGTCATAGAAGCATCTACTTTGAGACGGATGTTCACCACATTAGCTGCTGATACCAGGCTACCGGTATAGAACTGTTCTGTCTTTACCTTGCCGCTCGGTACTTCCATGTTTTTAGGGAAAGAGATGTCACCTTCAGCAATAAATTCATTTTCTTTTTCTACTACTTCGCTATCCGGGAATCCCAGGTCACGGATGTAGGCGCGTACTTTTTGTGCGTTGTCATACTCTGTCTGTGGTGCATCAGGACCTTCAGCAGATTTTTTACAGGCTGTAAAACAAATAGCCAACAGGATTACCAGCGGGAAAAACATGTTTTTCATGTTACATTTTGGTTTTTTAGTGAAAGATTAGGGTAAGAAATAAGCGTTTTTTTTCGCGCAGAACAGCATCACCATGCAGGATACATGGCGCATTACAGGGAAATGTCATTCCCGTATCAATAAGGATCAATACATCATACTACAGCATTTATGAAATGTCAGGTATACTTCAGGCTCTCAACAAAAGTTCTGCGAAATGTTTGACAGTGCTACGATTTAGATTTGGTTTGACAGATTCGGGTTTCAACAATGTTACAAATATTTATTGATGAATAGAAGTGCTTTAATTAGGCTGATGAGAGCAAATATCAGTGGAATGTGTTAATACGTGTGCTCAGTTAAATACATTTCCTCCCTTCCGGCGCATACCAGGGAGGAAATGTATACTACAACGTGCTGCCTATATCAATACACCACCGCCATCGACAGTGATGATCTGTCCTGTGGCAAAATGCTGTTGCATCATATAGAGGAACGTTTGTGCAATATCATCCGGCACGCCAATCCGTTTTGATGGAAGCGCATTACCAATGGTTGTGAAAAGGTTTTCCCTGTCGGTTTCCGGCATACCGTTCCAGAGATTGGTTCTTACGATACCAGGGGCTACAAGATTCACCCTTACAGGTGCCAGTTCTACCGCCATGGCACGGGTAAAGCCCTCCATGGCACTACAGATACTGGCAGCGACGCCCCATCCGGCATTGGGGCGCTGCCCTGCAATACCGCCGGTCAGGTTAATAGAACCGCCTTTCCGGATATGCGGAGCACCATATTTTACGGCCGCGAAGGCACCCCAGTAACGCACGTTAAAGAACCGTTGTGCATCTGTCAGTACGGTACTGCCGATCTCATTTAATACCAGGTTTTCCCCGGCAGTATATACCAGGTGATCAAAGGGGCCGATGCCATCAAAAAAAGCCTGAATATTTGCCTCCTGTGCAAGGTCCACAGCATACCCTTCACTGCCCGCCGGCAATTGTTTCAATGCCTCATTGATCCGCACCTGATTGCCTGATACGATCACTACTTTCGCGCCTGCTGCCGCTGCAGCGATAGCAGTTGACAGTCCGATACCTGAACTGGCACCGAGGATCACTATACGCTGGCCTTCCAATGTCTGTCTGTTTGTCTGTTTCTCCATGATTACACTTTCTTTTTTTTGATACATCAAAGGTCGCCTGCGACAAAATTGATCTACTGAACAAATGGTAAAAACGGTTTAAATGCATCAAATTCCAGATATTTGTTACATGGACAACCAGCTACTTCATTACCTGCAACTCGGGCCTTCCTTTTCAGCAGCAGACCGGCAGGAGATCGCAGATGCATTTGAACAAAAGACTTTCCGGGAAGGGGAAGTGCTCTTTCCGTCAAATCATATCTGCCGTCAGTTGTTCTTCGTTTGCAAAGGAGTATTAAGGATACTGGTATTGGGCGATAACGGAAATGAAGTGACCCACTATTTCATCAATGAAAACCATTTTTGCACGATCCTGAACAGCTTTAATCAGCAGGTAGCTGCGCATGAATCTATTTTAGCTGCCTGCGATGCGGAAATAATGGCCATAGACCGGGACCGCCTGCTGGCGTTGTACGCTACCTATCCATTGCTGAAAACAGCGGTGGACCAACGTATCCAACAGGCCCTGCTGGAAAAGATCAATACACGCAATGCTTACCTTGGAATGGATTCTTCTGCACGGTATCAGCGCTTCCTGGAAAAGCAACCGGATGTAGCCAGCAGGGTACAGTTGCGAGATATTGCTTCCTACCTGGGCATTACCCCGCAATCCCTCAGCCGGATCAGGCGAAACAGGTTGTAGATAAGCCATCCATCCCTATCACCAGCCTGTTCATCTAAAATGAAATGTTAATATTATCCTGTATTCTTGCTTATCTTTTTTCGCTGTCATAGATTGAGCCTGCAATGAGTAATTCTACCCTACTACTGAGAACATTATTGATAATCATACTTGTCCTGACCGGCAGCATTGCCTCCGCACAGCAGATAAGGGTATATGGTACCGTGTATGACCGTACGGGACGATTCGGTATGCCATCGGTAAGTGTTATGAATTCGGCAGGTGGAGGTACTGTAACTGATTCACTGGGACGCTACAGTTTAAAAATGGATAAAGCGGACTCCATCAGCTTCTCTTACCAGGGAAAAGCCACCATGAAGATCCCTGTTACAGAAATACCCCCTAACAGGCCGTTTGACTCAAAGATACATGTGGATGTGACCACACTACCCACCGTTGTTGTAGAAGAGAAAATAAGGAGCTATCAGGCCGATTCTATCGCCAACAGAATGGAGTACCAGAAGGTATTTAACTTTCATACGGATTATATCACTACCGGAAGTACCGTTGTCGGGTTAAACCTCGACGCATTGCTCACCATGCGTAAGAACAGAAGAATGGACAAGTTCAGGAATGAACTGGAAGAGCTGGAGCGCCAGAAATATATAGACCACCGGTTTAACAGGGCACTGGTGAAAAAGCTCACGGGTCTGGATTCTACTGCACTTAACTCATTTATGGAGCGATACCGGCCTACCTACGAACTCCTGTTCACTTTTGATACCGAATACGACTATTTCAGGTACATCAAAGACCTGGGACGTTATTTTAAACACGACTGGAAACAAACCCATCCGGATCCCCACTGAGCCCCTGTTAAAAAGACCTTCGGACAGATACGCGTTTATAGCTGATAGTCGCTATATTTATACAATAATACCGCGACTTGAGATTAACTATCACGACTATGAAATGGCTTAAGAATGTCCTGGCCAGGTTGTATGCTATTTACGCACTGCTCTTGTTTATCTGCTCCATGCTGATCATGCTGCTGCCTATGTGGCTGGTCTCCCTGCTTCCTTTTCCCCGGAACATACGTTATTTCATGGCCCTGGGCCGTGGCTGGATGTATATATTCATGCCACTGCTATGCTGCCCCGTGCGTGTGAAAGGCAGGAAACATTTTGATGCTGGCGGTCCGTATATCATCGTGTGCAATCACAATTCCATGATGGACGTACCCGCTACAACGTATGCGATTCCCGGGCCCAGTAAAAGTCTGGCGAAAGAAGAAATGAAGAAGGTGCCTATATGGGGTATTATGTACAAGGTAGGCTCCGTACTGGTGAACAGGCACGATCCGGAAAGCAGGAAACGCAGTGTGGCAGAAATGAAGGAAGTGCTGCAGCACAATGTAAACATGCTCCTTTATCCTGAGGGTACCCGGAATAAGACAGATCAGCCACTGAAATCCTTTTACGACGGCGCATTCGCCCTGGCGATTGAAACGCAGCGCCCCATTCTGCCGGCAGTGATCTTTAACACCCGTAAAATACTGCCACCCGGCAAAGCTTTCTATGCATTGCCACATGCGATAGACTTTCATTTTCTGTCTCCCGTCAGCACAACAGGGCTCACACCCGATGATGTGGAATTATTAAGAGAAAAGGTGTTTAAGATCATGTGGGACCACATTGAACAACATCAGTCAGCATAAACTTAACTGTATATAAAAGCAAGAGGGGCGCATATGATACCATATACGCCCCTCTTGCTTTTATATCTTTTGCTATCCGGGTAGCTACAAATCGTAGAACGTTCGCGATCGGTTGATCCTCAGGTCTCTCAGGATGCCTGATTTCGGACTGATCGTGATGCTGAACTGACGGTAAGTACCGATCGGCACCAGGTTGATCGACATCTGCCAGCAGTGAAGGTCACGGGAGATGTACATATTGGTGTAAGCGATCTTCCTATCGGAGAAGTTGTAACCACTGCTCAAACCGATCTTCCATTTTGGTGTCAGACTGAAGTCACCGTTGAAGGAGACATATTGCTGGAAGGAAGATACCAATCCTCCGGAATCCGCCTGAATTTGTTTCGAATAGTTTAAGCTATAGGACAGATCGACTTTCCACGGAATATCAAAGTCCACATACTCACCCGGATTCCTTCTCACCTGCTCCAGCTGACGCTGTTGCGCCTGGAAGGCCGCATCTGTGCTCTGGTCATTCTCTATATTATTGATCTGTTGTTCTTTCTCCTTGCTTTTTTTATCGGATGAGGTGAAGGAAGTGCTCATGGCAATATTTGCCTGTGTCAGACGACCCAGGCTGAGCTTACCTTCCTGCCATACATACCTGTCGATACGGACACCTCTTGCATTCACCTCATAAGGATCCAGCGTACCACTGGCCGAAACGTTCAGTTTATCAAACAGGTTGGTACGTGCATAGAGGCTGAACGGAGATAACTTATATTCTTTCGCCAGCAGGTTATAGGAACCATTGATACCAAAACCATCCAGCAGTTTGATCTTCTTCTCCTTGTTGGCGGAGGTATCTTTCTTCGAATAGACCTTCATTTCCAGGTTGTTATCCAATCCGAAGGAGATCGATCCGGACCTGCCTTCTGAAGGTACGCCGACAGAAGAGCTGGTAAAGTAAGATTGTCTGAGGCTGTCACCGTCCCTGTTATACTTCAGGGTATAGTATGCGGCAGCGGCCAGGTCAGGCGCATAACTTGCACTGATCGTAGGCCTCATCACGTGTCTGATGGCCTTCACCTTGGAAGTTTTGCTGAACTGGTACATACCATATATAGCGGTAGACAATGAGACACTTGCACTGGCCTGACGGGCGCTGAAGAAGCCTGACTGGTAGGAGGTATCAATACCGCCGAGTGAATCTACCGACACACGTTTATTCGGATTCCACTGTCTGATCGTTTTCTTAGTAAACCAGAATTCTGAATAGCTTACACCCGGAGAGAGGGTAAAGTTCTTCATCACCGGGATGGAGAAGGAAATAGGCACGCTATGTTTTACGCCGGATTGTAATGCATCGAACATTTTCGGCTTACCAAACACAGAATCTTTAAACTGTACGCTGTTATTCAGTGTACCATTATAGCCTATACCCAGTTTATGATACCATTTAGCCCTGCCCACCACTTCTTTCGGCTGGAACGGGTACAGCGTATTCATGGTGAAGGTGGCAGAAGGGAACGAGATATTTACATCCCTGGTGCTCAGGTTCTGGTAATGTGATAAGCTGGAGGTAAAGTTGAAAGGCTTACCCTGCCAGGTCTTTGAAAAGTTGATCGAGGAACTCAGGTTATTGTTCACACGGCTGGCATAGTCATACACGTTAAAGGTGTTAAAGCTGGCCGTACCGAAGTTCACGCTGGCGCCGAACGTAACACCCGGACGGGCCTTACTGTCCATACTATGGTTCCAGGTGATGCGGAAGTCGCGTGAGCGGCTGAATTCTTCTTTTACAGAAGGGTCTCCCAGGCGGGTGTTAGAGAAACTCAGCGTCAGACCACCATTATAATGGTATCTTTTACGGTAGGTTGGGCTGGCAGTCAGCATCCAGCTACCGTAGGAGTAGATATCTCCCCGCAGGGTCATGTCAAAGTTCTCTCCGAGACCTACATAGTATCCACCATTCTGTAAGCCCATTCCTTTTTGCGCATTCACGATATAACTTGGCACCAGGATACCTGATTGTTGTCCATGTGTGATGGGGAATATGGCAAAAGGTATAAATAATGGTGTAGGCACCCCTTCAATTTCCAGGTTTGCCGGACCGGAGATCACCAGTTTGTCGGGGATGACCTTGATCTTACGGGCATTGAACTGGAAGTGTGGGGTGTCAAGGTTACAGGTCGTGTAACCATTCCTATAACCGAAGATACTGTTATCAGCTTCACGTTTCGTCTTCTGACTCAACACATATCCTTCCCCATATTGTGACCGTGTATTGATGATCATGGCCCGATGTGACGCGATGTTCACCCTCAGCGTATCAGAGTCGAATGCTTGTCCGTTATCTTCCAGCTGTGGGCGGCCATATGGTTTACCCGCAGTATCAGAGGCAGTAGTTGCTTCCATTACACCAGTAGCCTGATCATACATCATACGTTCGGCGTTCAGCGTGGTTTTCTGGTACTTGGTATTAGCAGTACCATAGAAATAGAAACGTTTGTCCGGCACGAGGAGTACGATAGAATCCTTAGCTTTATAGGTAATAGGCGCTTCAAGACTGTCCTTTGAGATCTTCGGCACATACAGACTATCTGTACCGGTGCTATCAGTACTGACAGGGAAGCTGTCAGTAATAGGCTCTTCAGCAGGTACAGGGAGCGCGGGCGCTTTCGGAATAAGGGAATCACCGGCCCGGCGACTGGTATCGCGTGGCACAGTATCTGTGAAACTTTTGTTAAAACGGACTCCGGCATTTGGCGCGGGAGTTGCTACTGCGTTTATTATAAAAGGAACGACAATTAAGATACCCACAAAAAGCGGGTATATCTGTCGTAAAAACTTTTTATAATTATTTTTGTAATTCAGGTGCATGTGTTAAGCGGGCACAAACCTACAAGATTTTAGACAAATTATTATCAATTGTAAAACGAATTTGAGTGCCAGGCCAAACAAAGCATCCGGTCATTTATCGACGACAAAATACGAACGACTGTTCATGGATCAAAGCGGACGCTGCGATCTTTGCACAATTTAACACAATACTAACGCCCATTAAATTATATAAAAACTGAGTCATGCGCTGGAACCGATTTTGGATCTTTTTAGGATGTGCCATCTTTCTCGGCACGATCCTGCTTTATGCTACGAACCGACCGTCAATAGGTAAAAAACAAAATCCTCCCCTCAGGACTATCGTGATCGATCCGGGCCATAGTGCCCAGACACCTGGAGCCCGTGGTAAATACTCCACCGAAGAAGGGGTTGTACTGGACGTCGCGCTGAAACTGGGGAAACTGATAGAGGAGAATATGAAGGATGTACGTGTAGTTTATACACGTAAAACCAGGAATGCCCTGGGTTCTACCCTCCGTGCCGACCTGAATGAGCGGGCGATTATTGCCAACAGGGAAAAAGGAGACCTTTTTATTTCGATTCACTGTAACTCTGCCGGCCCTACCCGCAAAGTAACCGGTTACAAAACCGTTTATGTGAAGAAAGGCAAAAAGAAAGTTCCTGTAAAAAGAGCGATCTACGCCACCTCTCCCAGTACTGCACAGGGTACCGAGACCTATGTGTGGGCTACCGGAAAGAACAATGCCAAGACAGAATCACTGAAAGAAAGCTCTGTAATCATGCTGGACGCCAATTCGGAAGATGCGAATTCCGTATTGGATATGTCTGATCCTGAAACCTTTATATTATTGAACACCCTCCGTAACGCCTATTTTGATCAGAGCCTCCGACTGTCTACGCTTATTGAAGATGAATTTACCGGTGTAGGCCGTATCAGCCGTGGCGCCCGTCAACGCGATGAAAAAGGGATATGGGTACTCCAGGCGACCGCTATGCCGAGCGTACTGGTGGAACTGGGCTTCATCAGCAATCCGGAAGAAGAGGATTACCTGAACTCTGACAAGGGGCAATTGGAAGCTGCCGGCTGTATATTTAAAGCGATCAAAAAATATAAGGATGAACTGGGCCGTTACAGTGCGCCGGAAGACAGACAACAGGTATCTCCTGCTTCCGAATCCAGCTCTACCGGTTCGCCAGTCACTTACAATCCGAGATCAAGGACGAACAAGAACAGCAGCGGCAACAGGAAACCGGCCACCGCTATAGCCGCCAAAACGCCTGCTAAAACTACACCTAAACCAGCTACCCGTCAGGTAGCTGCCCGCAGGGAAGAACCCAGCAGGGCATATAAGTATGACATACAACTACTGGTCAGCGACAAAAAATACACCCGTGACGCCTCTATTTTTAATAAACTGAGAGGCACCATCCGGAAGGAACAGATTGTCAGGACCAATAAATATAAATACATCTGGGGCAGCTTTAAGTCCCAGACAGAAGTAAATGCTGCTTTGCGTCAGGCAAAGCAGCTTGGCTTCCGGAAAGCAGTGCTGGTAGGTCAGGGGAATGATAAAAAACAGCTGGCCGCAGCAACGCCAGCCCCTGCTACCCCCAGGAGCGTACCGAAGGTCAACTTTAAATATGATATCCAGTTAGTTGTCACCGAAAAAAAATATACCCGCAGCGCTCCTGTTTTCAAAGACCTTCGTGGTACTATTATCAGAGAGACCGTAGTCATCAACCGGAAGTCACTTAATAAATACACCTGGGTGAACTTCAAAACAGAAAAAGAAGCCAGCGCTGCACTTAGTAAAGCAAAAAAAGCCGGCTTCTGGAATGCGTCCATCATTAGTGCCGACAACAACCGTATAGCCAGCCGATAAGCCCCTGCCCTACCCCGTTACACCACGACATTTAACCCACCCCACGATCTCCTTTAATAATATATACCTTACTTTTTTCCCGAAAAGCTGCATATTTGCCTGCTGTTCAACAGAACGGTATCAGATCTGGTATTGACGCCCGGCACTCCGATTGTGATTGCCCGCAACCTTTTTTGATTATTTTTGTAGCAACGTATAACGTATTCTATGCTTAAAGTATCTAATGAAACCAAAGTGGGCGTTCTTGCAGCTGTCTCGATTGCGCTGTTAATTTTGGGTTTTAATTTGTTAAAAGGTAAAAGCCTTTTTTCAACAAGTAAGAAAATTTATGCTGTATATACCCAGGTAAATGGCCTTCAGCCTTCTGCTACCGTACAGGTAAACGGACTGGTAGTGGGTAGTGTGGCTAACCTGGAGATCATGGATAAGAATGCAGGCAGGATCCTTGTAGAACTGAGGATCACTAAAAAGATCGATATCCCTCAGAACTCTGTAGCACGCATTTCCAGCGACCTGCTGGGTACCAAGACCGTGCAGATAGACTTTGGTAACGCCAATGCCTATCTTCAGAGCGGCGATACCATCTATGCTGCTGTAGACGGCTCTATTACAGATGCACTGAAAGAACAACTCAACCCGCTCGTAAAAAAACTGGAGGGTACCCTGGGTTCCGTAGATTCTGTACTGATGACTGTCAATTCCATCTTCGATCCGGGTACCAAAGGCAACCTGCGCGAAGCGATCGCTCACCTGAACACCACGATGAGCAACTTTACCCAGACTTCCGCATCCCTTAATCATCTGCTGGATCCTAAACATGGTAAAGTGACGGCGACCTTCGACAACCTGGAAGCACTGACAGCCAATCTGAAAAACAATAACGACAAGATCACTGCCATATTGGGTAACGCAGAAAAAACAACTGCTGCCCTTGCCAACGGGGAACTGGATAAAACACTGGGAGAATTACACCAGCTGTCTGTCCGCCTGAATGAAACGATCGCAAAACTCAATAGTACAGACGGTTCTGTAGGCCTGATGCTAAACGATAAGAAAGTGTATAACAATCTGCAGAATTCACTCGGTAACCTGAACAAACTGCTGGAAGACCTGCGCGTAAATCCAAAACGTTATGTGCATTTCTCACTGTTTGGAAAGAAATCAAAAGTACAGCCCATACCATCTGACACCGCTAAGGCACTATAATCTTGAAAATGCACCAATTAGCAAAATGCGGGCTTGTCCTGGCCGGATTGTTTCTCGGAGGTATGTTCACTGTCAAAGCGCAGGATACAACATCCGCCCGGAATGATACTACCCAGGTGATACATATCATTCAGTCTGATAAACTGAATGTACTCACGAAAGAAAACGCACAACTGAACAGGTTCATAGGCAATGCCATTTTCCGTCAGGGCAATACTTTATTCTATTGTGACAGCGCGTTGATCAACAGGGCCACCAACGTACTGGATGCCTATGGTCATATACATATTAACCAGGCCGATAGCATTCACATCTACGGAGAATACCTTCACTATGAAGGTGATACCCGTATGGCCACACTGCGCGATAATGCACGCCTGACCGATGGAAAGGTGACACTCTCTGGTCCGGAACTGCAGTATGACATGAATGCCCGCATCGGTACCTATGTCAAAGGCGGTAAACTGGTCAATGGCTCCAGCGTGCTGACCAGCCAGGAAGGTTATTACTATGCCGATACCAAAGACGTTTACTTCAATTATAACGTATTACTGGTCGATCCGCAATACACCCTGACCACCGATACCTTATTGTATAATACCGGAACGAAAATAGCCACCATCATCGCTCCTACGACCATCAATGATGGCAAGACGGTGATGTACACGACCTCGGGAGAATATAATACAGAAACCGGTGAGGGTAACTTCGACAGCAGACCCACCATTGAAGACAGTACTGCCACCATCACAGCCGACAGGATCACGATGGATAAGCGTACCGGTCTGGCCTATGCTGTTGGTAATATGGTATACCGGGACACGGCGCAGAAAATGACCCTGTTGTCCAACTACGGCACCGTAAACCAGGTGGAAAAGACCATCCTGGCAACCCAGCATCCGCTGCTTATCATGGAACGCGATAACGACACGCTCTTCATGACCGCAGACACACTCTACTCCGGTATTATCAAAAAAGATACCTTCACAGTAGCTCCGGTAAGGGCCTCCACGGACTCCGTTGCAGTAACAGAAAAAGCACCTGCCCGTGTAAAGGCCCGGCCACCGGCGCTGCCGAACATACCGGCAGGGATGCTTCCGGACGATACCAGTGCCTTTGCGAAAAAACTACGGCAGGCCGCAGGCGACAGCAGCAAACTGGTACCGGTAATGGTCGCTCCACCGGATTCTGCGCTCGTTCCACTGAAAGAAAACGCACTGGCAAAGCTGAAAGAGAAAGGCGAAGCATTGAAAAAAGATAGTCTGGCAGTAGCCGACGTGAAAGAACAGGTTATCAGTAATATTGATACTGCGCTGGCAATAGCCAAAGATACCTCGAAAGTGTTCAGACCTGCGGGTATTTCACTGGCGAAAGATTCACTGAACAACCTGAAAGCCAGGTTGCTCACACCGAAAGACACCGCCGGTTTAGCACAACTATCCGAAACTGCTGATACCAGTTCCAATGCAAACGATACTACCGAGATCCGGTTCATCAAAGCATGGCACCATGTACGTATCTATTCCGACTCCCTGCAGGGTGTGGCGGACAGTATCTATTATTCCGGTAAGGATTCCATCTTCCGTTTCTACAGAAACCCTGTACTGTGGGCGAACGAAACACAGCTGAGCGGAGATACGATCTTTATGTACACAAAGAATCAGAAGGCGGACAAACTGCTGCTGGACCAGAATGGTCTGATGGTAAAAGAGTCCGGCCCGAATATGTATAACCAGATCAAGGGCAACCAGATCACAGGCTACTTCACCGGACAGGCCATTGACTGGATGCATGTGGACGGAAATGCAGAAAGCATTTATTACGTCCAGGATGATGATAAAGCCTACATCAGTGTGAACAGAACGCTGAGTGGTGTGATCAACATCTACTTCAGGGGAGGTGAACTGAATACCATTTCATTCATCAAAGATCCGGAAGGTACCATGTATCCGTTCACGCAACGTCCGCTGGACCAGATGCAGCTGGAAAACTTCCACTGGGATATCAAACGCCGGCCTAAGAGTAAATACGAGCTGTTAGGTACAGCGGAAGACGTGAAGAAGCCTGCGGAGGAAGTTCCTAAAAAAGAGGAGGACGAATTTTGATAAAGAAATTTTTATCACCGATCTACGAGTTTTTACAGGATAGCCGTGCAGTAGGAATCATTTTGATCATCTGCACGGCTTTTTCTTTAATCCTGGCTAACAGTACATGGCAAACCGCTTACCTGGCCTGTGGCATCGGATTTACCATGTCCATTTTCATTGCCACCCTCGCCTATACGTCAGCCGACTGGCAGGTCACTTCGAAAATAGCCGTCATAGCGGCTTCGCTGGCATCAGGACTATTAGGATACTGCTATCTGCGGATAGTAAAATGAAAAATATTTTTAATAGGAAGATAATAAACTGCATCTTGGCACCGTTATTGCGAAGCAATGCAATAATTTATGAAACGTCTGTTCATAACCCTGCTGCTTGGAGTGTGCGTTCACACAGTGACTGCACAAACAAAAGGTAATCCGCAATTGGGATTACGTCTGGGCTTGCCGTTCGGTGGTACCGCACGTTATTTTTTTAATGATGCGAATGCCGTCGAAGGTATAGCCGGCGTGTATTCCGGGACCTTCACAGTGACCGGCCTCTATGAACACCATTTTGACCTGTCCCCGCAAACAATTCAGGGCTTCGGATGGTTTATAGGAGGCGGTGCACATCTGGGAACCCGCAAAACGGATGGGAATATGAAATTTATAGCGGGCGTAGACGGTATAGGAGGAATTGATTATACATTTCCTTCGCTGCCAGTAAACCTAAGTCTTGACTGGAAACCAGCTATCCACTTCAACACCTCTTCCGACCTTACAGATTTCGCTGTATCTGTCAGGTATACATTCGGAAAATAAAACAGCCTGAAAAACCTTATACGCAATTCTTTTAAACAGTTATAATTATGAAACAAGTTGTGTTATTATTTAGCCTGATCACAATGATGGCAGTGACGGCAAATGCACAAAGAAGGGGCAATTCCGGATCTTTTGGTTATGAAAATGCTGTAGGTCTGAGAGTGAACCCATGGCTCGTAGGCGGTACCATTAAGCACTTCTTCACAGGTCCCCATGCGATTGAAGGTTTGATAACAACGAATGTTAGTAACAGAAGAAACGTAACCTTCACCGGCCTGTATGAATACCATATCGCTCCATTCCCTAAACCAGAATTTCACCTGTACTTCGGTGGTGGTGCACACGTGGGTATCTATGACCGTCGTGACTACAACTATGACGATTACTGGAGACATGGTGATGGTACTTACGTAACAGCTGGTCTGGACGGTATCGTAGGTCTGGAATACAAATTCAAGAAAATTCCGTTACTGGTGAGCGCTGACCTGAAGCCTTACTTCAACTTCAACGGTGGTACCCACTTCGTTGGAGAAGAAATTGGTGGTGCATCTGTTAGATACACATTCTAAGCGATCGACTGAACAATAAACAATATTAGAGCGACCATACCGTAATACGGTGTGGTCGTTTTTTTTTTGCTTATATTTATAAGCTATGCCCTCAGGCACATCGTCACCATGAAAATATTCACAGCACAGCAGATCCGTGAAGCAGATGCTTACACGATCTCTCAAACGCCCATCAGCAGCCTTGATCTCATGGAGAAGGCAGCCATTGCCTGCACGGCATGGATCTGTCGCCATTACAGCGAGGATACACCGGTATATATCTTCTGCGGAATGGGCAATAACGGAGGTGACGGACTGGCCATTACCCGCCTGCTGCGTAACAGAGGGTACGACGCCCATGCATATGTGTTACACCATAGTTCCAAAACATCTGCGGACCATACAGCGAACCGGCAGGCATTGCAGCAGCAATATCCATCTGCTATTCATGATATACCGGAAAATGGGTTGTTACCCCGTCCTGACGCACATGCCCTGATCATAGATGCCATTCTGGGAACAGGGCTCAGTCGTCCGGCAGAAGGCTGGACCGCTGCCATCATCGATCAGCTGAATGAACTCAAAGCTGCCCATCATATCGTTGCGATCGATATTCCTTCCGGTTTACAGGCAGATGCTTCTTCTCTTCACACGCCTGTCATCAAAGCAGATCAGACACTTAGTTTCGAGTTTTATAAACTGGCATTCCTGTTACCTGAAAATGCAGGTTATGTAGGGGAAATATGTATACTTCCGATAGATCTTTCCCCGGATTATATTGCGCAAACCCCTTCCCGTTTTAATATCACCGATACCGTCCAGATAAAGAACATTTACCGTCCGCGCAAACCATTTTCGCATAAAGGCACTTTCGGACATGCACTGTTAATAGCAGGGAGCGAAGGCAAGATCGGCGCCGCCGTACTCAGCGCAAAGGCGTGTCTGCGTGCAGGCGTGGGACTGCTGTCGTGCCATATTCCCAAATGCGGCTATGAGATCATGCAGATCTCAGCACCAGGGGCGATGTGTTTCATTGATGACCAGAAAGACCACAGCTCCAGTTTCCACAATCATATTCCTAACGCGGCGGCAGCAGCAAAGTATAAGACCATTGGTATTGGTCCTGGTCTCGGTACAGCTGCCGGCACCTGCTGGGCATTCGAAAAACTGCTGGACCACTATCAGCAGCCCATGGTTATAGACGCTGATGCCCTGAATATACTGGGTGGGTCTCCTGCCCTGCTGGATAAAGTGCCTGCAGGTTCTATCCTGACACCACATCCGAAAGAGTTTGAAAGACTGTTCGGCAAAACGGCCAATGATATGGAGCGGCTGCAGGTGTTATCAGATCATGCTGTTAAGAGACACCTGCACATCCTGCTGAAAGGCCGCTACACGGCAATGGCCTTTCCTGATGGCTCCATCTGGTTCAACACGACCGGCAACCCGGGTATGGCGACCGGGGGCAGTGGCGATGTACTCACGGGTATACTCACTTCGCTGCTGGCGCAGGGTTATCCACCGGAAGAGGCGATGTTAATGGGCGTATGGCTGCATGGGCGCTCCGGCGACCACGCAGCAGCAGAATGCTCAGAAGAAGCCATGATAGCGGAAGATATTGTTGAGTTCCTCGGAAAGAGCTTTCTGCAGCTGCGTAAGGACCACTCCTGTTAGCCCATTTTCACCCCATTTATGGCATCAAATCCCCATCATTAATAATCGATAAAAGGTTATATTTATAGAATTGTAAAAACCACGTATATGAATATCGTTTACCTCGTTCCTTGTTTTGGACTACTAGCTTTGCTATTTACCGCTATCCGAAGTTCCTGGGTATCCCGCCAGGACGCCGGCAATGAAAAAATGAAAGAAATTGCCCAGTATATTGCAGAAGGAGCAATGGCATTTCTCAAAGCCGAATATAAGATCCTTACCTATTTTGTAATTATAGCCGCACTGCTGCTAGGCTATATGGGCGCTACAAATCACAACTCTGACTGGACAATTGCCATCGCCTTTATTATAGGCGCAGTTTTCTCTGCCACCGCAGGTTTTATCGGAATGAAGATAGCAACCAAAGCGAATGTACGCACTGCACAGGCGGCGCGTACGAGTCTTTCCAACGCACTGAAAGTGTCCTTTACAGGAGGTTCCGTGATGGGAATGGGTGTAGCCGGTCTCGCCGTACTCGGACTTGGCGGATTGTTTATCATCCTGAAAGCGTATTTCGGCGCCAACGCCAATACAGAAGAAATGATCAGGACGATCGAAGTACTGACCGGCTTCTCTCTTGGCGCAGAAAGCATTGCCCTGTTCGCACGTGTAGGCGGTGGTATTTATACGAAGGCAGCGGATGTCGGTGCTGACCTGGTAGGCAAGGTAGAAGCCGGCATTCCCGAAGACGATCCGCGTAACCCTGCTACGATCGCGGATAACGTAGGCGATAACGTGGGTGATGTGGCTGGTATGGGGGCTGACCTGTTCGGTTCGTATGTGGCAACAGTACTGGCTACCATGGTATTAGGCAGTGAGATCATTTCCAATGATAATTTCGGCGGCGTAGCCCCTATTATCCTGCCAATGCTGATCGCAGGTATCGGTATTGTATTTTCCATCATCGCTACCTTATTCGTAAGAATATCTGACAACGCCGGATTGAACACAGGTGTGGTGCAAAGAGCACTGAATATGGGCAACTGGGGATCTATCATCCTCTCCGCTATTGCGAGTGCTGCCCTGGTATATTATATCCTGCCAGCGGAAGCGATCTACCTGAAACGCGACTTCGTAGAAGGCACCAGCGAACTGAAAGCCGGTAGCAAAGCCATTACACAGAACGGCGTAGTGGGCGCCATCGTTGTTGGTCTGGCCGTGGGTACGCTGATGAGCCTCATCACGGAATATTATACAGCAATGGGTAAACGTCCTGTGCTGTCTATTATACGTCAGTCTTCGACAGGTCACGCGACGAACGTGATCGCTGGTCTGGCGGTAGGTATGGAATCGACCCTGCTGCCGATCATCGTACTGGCCGCCGGTATCTACGGTTCTTTTGCCTGTGCAGGTTTGTACGGTGTGGCCATCGCCGCAGCAGGTATGATGGCCACTACAGCGATGCAGCTGGCTATTGATGCCTTTGGTCCTATCGCAGATAATGCAGGCGGCATCGCGGAAATGAGCGAGTTACCTAAAGAAGTACGTGAAAAAACCGATATCCTAGACGCCGTAGGTAATACCACAGCGGCTACGGGAAAAGGCTTTGCGATCGCTTCCGCAGCACTGACAGCCCTGGCGCTGTTTGCAGCATTCGTAGGCGTGGCACGTATCAATGGTATTGATATTTACCACGCAGATGTGCTGGCAGGCCTGTTCGTTGGCGCCATGATCCCGTTCATCTTCTCCTCCCTGGCCATCCGTGCTGTGGGGGAAGCAGCAATGAGCATGGTGGAGGAAGTACGCCGTCAGTTCAAGGAAATACCAGGTATCATGGAAGGTACTGGTAAACCAGAATATGATAAATGTGTGGCCATCTCCACGCAGGCATCCATCAGAAAGATGATGCTGCCGGGAAGTATTGCGATCATCTCCCCTATTGCCGTAGGTTTCATCTTCGGCCCTGAGGTACTGGGCGGATTCCTGGCAGGAGCGACCGTGAGTGGTGTGTTGATGGGTATGTTCCAGAATAATGCCGGTGGCGCCTGGGATAATGCTAAAAAGTCCTTCGAAAAAGGCGTTGAGATCAAAGGCCAGATCTACTATAAAAAATCAGAGCCACACAAAGCGTCTGTAACCGGCGACACCGTGGGCGATCCGTTCAAGGATACTTCCGGCCCGTCTATGAATATCCTGATCAAACTGATGTCTATCGTATCACTGGTAATTGCTCCTACACTGGCGGAATTACATGGTACTGCACCGAAGGTGGCGGTTAAAAAAGCGCCAGCTACCGAGCAGGTAACACAGGCAAAAACAGCAGCTGCTGTACTGGCCAAAAAATAGAATAATCTACTCACATAAGTAAAGGGTGTTCCGCTGCGGCGGAACACCCTTTACATTTTTATCTCACCGGAGCCGGGTATATTCGCCAGTTACCACTGGTGCACATTCGGTTTAGTAAGTATAAACAGCTACTAAACCGGTACCCGACTGAGTTCGTCTATGCAGGCAGGCTGAATACTATTTTATCTTGCTGGGACTTACCCCAAATTTCTTTTTGAAAGCGATGCTGAAGTGCTGCACGGAAGAGAAGCCCAGTTCATCTGCTATTTCGGTCATAGAAGATTGCTGGCGCAGGATCATTTTTCTGGCATATTCCATCCGGTGGTCATTGAGGTAACCAAATACGGTATTATCAAAAAGCTGACGGAAGCCATTTTTTAGTTTGAACTCGTTCAGTCCTGCCATTTTGGACAGTACAGCCAGAGAAGGAGGCGTGTGCATACTTTTCAGCAGCAGGTCCCGGGCATAGTACAACTTCTCTTTTTCAGCAGCTGATATTTGTTGCACCGAACTACGTATCTGTTCTGTACGTTCATACTGTTCGCATTGCAGGGCAAGTAATTCTAGTACTTTGGATTGCAGGAACAGCTTCTTTATACCTCCGGTGAACTGGCACCGGCGTATTTCTTCCAGTACCATCATCATGCGGGTCGTGATGGGCGGATTGTTCTTTCTGTTCAGATATATCATCCTGTCACCGGCGACCTTGTCAGCCAGCTGGTCGAGGACCCTGCCGTTATTGACTGCCAGTTCGAGAAAACGTTCCTTTGAAAAACTCAGGGATATCATTTCAAAATTCCGCTGTTTCTCCACATCCGTGTTTTCTGCAATAGTAGGATTATAGAACAGGTTATGTTCCAATGACTTGTAACGACGTTTGGCAAAGTCGCCCAGTTCCATTCCCGGACCTGTCTCAAATTCGCCGTTCAGTACAAACATTAACGATATAGTAGAGATATGTTCTGTAGTAGTGATGTGGAGGTTCTCGTATACATTGGCGCCTCCGATAGCTATATGATAGCCGTCGAAATAGATCTCCTGGAAATCGCCATCAGCAAAATTTAAGTTCAGCGACTGTACATCTTCTATCAGAGAAGGGGAACGCAGCTTTTCCAGCGGAAATTCCTGCTGGTCAGTATAGATTATTTCGCTGGCGTCATTTCTGATCTGGATGTCCATAAAAATCCTTTAAATATAAATTTTAATCCTTTTCGTGTAACAGTTATACGGACAGAGACCCTCACTTTTGCACAAAAATATTCCATAACATTTAATAATAATAGTCATGGTGGTCGGAATATTCCGTACAAATATATGTACACAACAGGACAAGCATACGATTATAAAGGCGATACGGGCTCATTTTAATATCAACGACTGCACCATTGATACTGAGGACTGTGATAAAGTCATGCGTATAATACCAGGACCATTGCCTTTAGCAGAGAACGATGTCATTCTATTCATCCGTAGCATGGGTTTCCATTGTGAGATACTGGACTAAATTATCCAGTTTTAAAAAATACGTATTTACCACATAGGGGTGATCTTATATCTTCTCGTCATATATGCGTAAACAAAAAATGTTATAGCCACCTATCCGCTATTAAACAATTACAAGTACCTTATATGAAGACGAGATTACTTATGCTGCTGGGCGTATGCCTGCTGCTTATGCAGGTAACCTATGTACATGCACAACAAAAATATACTGTAAGCGGTTACGTAAAAGACCAGCAAAACGGCGAAAGCCTGATCGGGATCTCTGTATCCAAATCGGGCACCAGTCTGGGTACAGTGACCAATGAATATGGTTTTTATTCCCTGACGCTCCCTGCTGGCGATCATGATATACAGTTCTCCTATATTGGCTATGCGCCCACCAAAATGCACGTTTCCCTGAAGGGCAATAAAACCCTGGATATTAAACTGGAGAAGTCGAGCAGTCAGCTGAGCACTGTTACAGTAACGGGTAACAAGCAGGAGAAAGCGGTCAATACACTTACCACAAGTCTGAACAGGCTGGACATCGCACAGATGAAGAAGATGCCTACGTTTATGGGGGAAGTGGATGTACTGCGTTCTATTCAGACATTACCAGGTGTGAACACGGTAGGTGAAGGCGCCAGTGGCTTCAACGTACGTGGTGGAGCTGCTGATGAGAACCTGATCCTGCTGGATGAAGCCCCTGTATATAACTCGACCCACATGCTGGGTTTCTTCTCCGTATTCAACCCGGATGCAGTAAAAAGTATCAATCTGATTAAAGGCGGTTTTCCGGCCGAATACGGCGGTCGTACCTCTTCAGTACTTGACATACGCATGAAGGACGGAAACAACCAGAAATTCAACGTAAATGGCGGTATCAGCAATGTATTCAGCCGACTGTCCCTGGAAGGCCCGATCAAGAAGGATGAATCTTCCTTTATCATCGCCGCCCGCCGTTCTTATATCGACATCCTGATGAAGCCATTCCTGAAGGGCGATATGAAAGATACCAAGCTGAATTTCTATGACCTGACAGGTAAGGTGAACTTCAAGCTGAATAAGAACAATACGCTGTTTGCCAGTGGTTATCTCGGCCGTGATGTATTTGGTTTCGGAACACAGGTGAATATGAACTGGGGGAATAAAACAGCGACGGTACGCTGGAACCACGTGTTCACCAACAAGACCTTCCTGAACCTGACCACCTTCTACAGCAACTACGATTACAGTCTCGACTTCAACAATGAAAGTGATAAAGGCGCCGGCGAGGCCAGCCAGCGTTATAAATGGACATCCAACATCATCAACTATGGTGTAAAGCCAGCCTTCACTTATTACATCAATACACAGAACAGTGTGCATTTCGGTCTGCAGGGTATCTACTATACTTTCAAACCAGGTACAGGTACGGGTATCGAAGGCGATGAAACTTCCGTGAAGCAGTTGACACAGCAACATGGTCTGGAAGCTGCGGCTTATTTAGATCACGAGTGGAAACCAAGCAGTAAGTTCGGTGTACAGTACGGTGTGCGTTTATCTTCCTATCAATACCTGGGTAAGGGTACTGCCTACTACTACAATGATACGACACCGGGCATCCGCAGAACACTGACCGGTACAAAGGAATACGGTGCTAATGAAGTGATCAAGGCGTATGCTTATCTTGAGCCAAGAGCAACAGCCCGCTATGCGATATCGCCTAACCATGCGCTGAAAGCTTCCTATGCACGTACCACACAGTTCATGCACCAGTTGTCCAATACCGCCTCTCCCACCCCGCTGGATATCTGGACACCGAGCACCAACAATATCAAACCGCAGGTAGCTGACCAGTATACCCTCGGATATGTGTACGACGCGCCTTCGAATGTATTTGAGATCTCTGCAGAAGCATTTTACAAAAACATGGAGAATCAACTGGACTATATAGACAATGCAAACCTCCAGCTGAATCAGCAGATAGAGGGAGACCTCCTGCAGTCACACAGTCGCTCTTACGGTCTGGAACTGATGGCTAAAAAGGAATTAGGTAAAACAACAGGCTGGATCAGCTATACATTGTCCCGCTCTGAAAGACAGACCACAGGTATCAGCAAGGATGAATGGTTCCTGAACCGCTACGACCGTACACACAACCTGAACCTGGTTGTAACTCGCGAATTATCAAAACGCACATCTCTTTCTGCCAACTGGGTATATGCGTCAGGTACACCAGCCAC
The DNA here is from genome assembly GCF_010093065.1 of Chitinophaga agri. Taxonomy (NCBI): domain Bacteria; kingdom Pseudomonadati; phylum Bacteroidota; class Chitinophagia; order Chitinophagales; family Chitinophagaceae; genus Chitinophaga; species Chitinophaga agri. Next base: position 2,779,690 of record NZ_CP048113.1, read on the forward strand.
CTTTGCTGACAGCCGGCTGGAGTTCCAGGACTGGGATATTCCGTACAACAGTACTGACAAGCGTAACAACTACAGACTGCCTTCTTTCCACCGTCTGGACATGTCGCTGACTGTAAAGGGTAAACAACTGAAACGCTGGAAAGGTGAATGGGTATTTTCCCTGTATAACGTATACGGACGCAGGAATGCCTACACGATCTACTTCAGGCAGAATGAAGACGATGCATCCAAGAAAGAAGCAGTACGCCTGTCTATCATTGGTTCAATCATCCCAGGCATCACCTACAATTTCATATTCTAACATCCTTTAAACACAATACAGATGAAAAAGATCAGACTCGGCATATTACTGGCGATAGCAGCAGCCTTTACTGCCTGCGAGGATGTGGTAGATCTCGATATACAAAAAGGCACCTCCTATCCGGTGCTGGATGCATGGATCACTACTGAACCAGGTGTACAGAAGATCAGGTTCACCAAATCACTGCCTTACACAGATCAGACGCCGGCGCCGGTTATAGGAGATGCCGTGATCACGCTACTGGATGAGACAGCGAATAAATCATACCTGTTCACATTTAAGGATGGATACTATAACTATGATCCGGGAGATAATGAAACAGTAGGCGTAATAGGACATGCGTACAGACTGAGAGTAGAATATAATACTGAAGTATTTGAAGCGGTGGACACGATTAAAAGGATCACACCGATCGATTCCATCTCATACGAGTATCAGACAAAGGAAGAGAATTTTGTATCTGAAGATGGTTATGTAGCGAAGTTTCATGCGAAGGACATTGAAGGAGGCGTGGATTATTACTGGATGCGTTCCTACATAAATGACCTGCAGCATAAGGTGGGCGATGCGTTCTCCGTGGATGGATATTTTGATCAGAGTGTGAAAGATGGCGCGTCATTCATTCTGCCGATACAGGAAGCCGTGACGGACTTCGACAAGCCATTCCAGAAAGGTGAAAAGGTGATCGTAAAACTGCGCTCTCTTACCTATCAGAGTCATTTCTTCCTGACACAGGTAGAGGAACAGCTATACTCCGGCGGCCTGTTTGCCAAAGTGCTGGAAAACGTAAAATGTAATGCCATCAATGTAACACCAGGTGGTGGTAAATCCAGGATACTGGGCTTTTTCGGCACCTCGGCCGTAAGTAGCAAAGAACGCATAATAGAGTAATTTCTCAACTAATATAGCCGGTCATGGGCAAGCATCATGGCCGGCATCTTCCAAACAATCTTAAGCTAAATTTTATGAAAAAGATCTTATCAGCGCTGCTGGTGCTTGTTGCACAGCAGGCGTGGGCACAGCATGCCACAACTGAAACATTATTCTCTTCCAAAAAAGGTAAGACAACAATAGGCGCATATGGCGTCCCTGCAGCTAAATTTACACCCATTGATGGTAAATTTGGATTGCTGACAGGCGGATATGGCGGGGTATTACTGAATGGTAAGATCATGCTGGGAGCAGGCGCTTACTCCCTGGTGAATAATGTGGAAATGCCGGTAGTGAACACAGGTGGTTACAAGGAATATGTCAACCTCTGGTACACCGGTTTTGTAGCGGAATATATTCACAATTCCGACAAACTGGTACACTGGACAGCCGGCACTCTCTTAGGTGGCGGAGGCGTGGGACGCCGGGAGAAATGGGGCAGTGACTGGGATGATCACAACAATATAAGTGATGCCAGTGGATTCTTTGTCGCAGAACCATTCGCGAACATTGAGGTGAATATCACGAAGTTCCTCCGTCTGGATATTGGTGCATCTTACCGTTACATTGCAGGTTCCAATACCATCGGTATCACTGACAGCAAATTAAGCGGCCCATCTGTACATGTAGGGCTGAAAGCAGGTAAATTCTAAAGAAGCTTACCAATAATCAATGTTTTCTGAAAGGCATATTTGTCCATCTTGCTGAACGATTTCATGCAGATGGGCAAAATGCCTTTCTCAATTAATTGAAAGTCCGGTACAACCCCGAATAAAGAAATATTTATTGTCTTATATGAAGACACTTACAGTAATGCAATTCCTAATTTTTTAAAAAAACTCCCCCACAGATTTGGCAATTACGAAAACTATCGTACATTTGTTTACGAAGATATTCGTAGATCAATAATCATTGAAAATAAATGAGTACCGCTAAAAATTATAAGCCTACAGAAAGTGAACTGGAGATCCTGAGTATATTATGGGAGAAGGGCACAGGTACAGTGAGGGATGTGCACGAGATATTAGAAAAGAACAAGGACGCCGGCTATACAACCACCCTTAAACTAATGCAGATCATGCATGAGAAAGGGCTGTTAAAAAGGGATACCAGCAGCAAGACACATGTCTATGAAGCTGCCATTTCCCAGGAAAGCACACAGCAACAGTTACTGAACAAGATGATAGATACGGTGTTTAATGGATCAGCGACCCAGCTGGTCATGCAGGCACTGGGTAATCACCGCTCTTCACAGGAAGAGCTGGATAAGATCAAGCAGTATCTGAATGAGATAGAGCAACAACAGAAAAAGTAAACCCGGCGCTCCGGCGCAACTAATACCACTATCATGACTGCACAACTCCCCTTCACTGCAGATCTGATCCAGGCCTTCGGCTGGGCACTTCTGCATTCTTTCTGGCAGGGCTTCTTCATCTTTGCCTGTTTACGTCTTGTGCTGTACCTGTGGCCACAGGCGGGAGCTAACATCAAATATAACCTGTCTTACATTTCACTGGCAGGCATATTTACCTGGTTTTCGGTCACACTATGGCAGCAGATCGAGGCAGTCAGGAAGGTGCACGCGGCAGCACAAATCATGATAGAGACGGGCGTCCGGCAGACTGGTGCGATAGCTGTACCAGAGATCTACAGAAGTCAGTCGCAACTGACTATACTGTTCCCTACACTTGAAATGTGGCTTCCTGTCCTGGTCGCTATCTATGTGGCCGGCGTGGCAGTGATGACCATCAAATTAACGGCTGACCTGCTGCAACTACAGCAGATCAGAAAGAAGCAGGTGTTCCCTATTGATGAAATATGGGCGCATCATCTGGACAAACTGAAAACTCAGCTGCGCATTCCCCGTAAGGTCAAACTGCTGATCTCTCAGTACATACAGGTACCGGTGATGATAGGTTTTCTGAAACCTGTTATCCTGATGCCGGCCGCCATGTTCAACAATCTCACAGCAGAACAGCTGGAAGCGATCCTGGTACATGAACTGGCGCATATCAAACGCAATGATTATCTACTGAATATCTTCCAATCCATCGTTGAAACCATTCTGTTTTTTAATCCTTTTATCTGGTGGATCTCCAAGAACATCCGCCTGGAAAGGGAACACTGCTGCGACGATATTGTGCTGAAACATCAGGTACAACCGTTGCATTATGCCAAAGCCCTGGTAGCATTGGAAGAATACCGGTTAACAGTCAATGCACTGGCCATGGCGGCGGCAGACAACAAACAACATTTATTTCACCGCATCAAACGCATCATGGAAATGAAAACTAAAAACATCAATTATACGCAAAAATTACTGGCTGTCATGATCATTGCAGTTGGTCTTGTATCCATTGCCTGGTTAAACCCGCCACGCAAAGAAGAAAAAGCTGAAAAGAAGGAGGCCACAAAAGAGAACGTTTTATCTTCACCTGTAAAAAGCGTGGCCGGCACCCCTATCCTCTCGCATGTTGTCAACATCACCCGCTTCCTGCGTGACACTGTGCCAGCTGATAAAAACGACAAAGAAACAGCCAGAGAGCGTGCCAGGGCACAGCTGGAAATTGCCAACGCCAGTATGGAAGCCGCGAATGCCGGCATGGAAGCTGCCAAAAAAGCCATGGAACAGATTGACTGGAACAAGATGAACGCAGATGTGGCCAACGCCATGAAGAACGTTGATTTTAACAAGATCAACGAGGAAGTGAATAAGGCAATGAAAAATATTGACTGGAACCAGATCAATACGGAAGTGACCACTGCCCTGAAAAATATCAACTGGGATGAAGTAAATGATGACATCAAAAAAGAGCTGAAAAATGCCGAAGGTCAGGTAGACCCTAAAGTCATCCAGGAAAGCGTTCGCATAGGCATAGAAAGTGCCAGAACCGCCCTGTCAGCCCTTAACTCCGATGAAGTGCGTAAGAGCATGGAAGAGGCTAAAAACGCCGTAAACAGCGAGGAGTTTAAAAAAGCAATGGACAACGCCCGCCAGGAAATAGAAAAAGCCAAACAGGAGATCAAACAGTCGCAGAAACAGATCAAAAAACAGATCGTCATCAAGAATAAAAATGGTGTGATCGAAAAAACAGAGATGGATGAGGAAAATGGAAGGATTGACGAGTCCTCTTCTGCAAAATATAAAAATATGATCAAACAGATGGCTGATGATAAACTGATCGATACAGATAAGGCATATACCATCGAAAAGAAAAATAATGTACTGACCATAAATGGCGTACGTCAGTCAGACGATGTACTGAAGAAATACGCCGATGTTATTGGTAAAGCCGACGAATTGACTATCAAAGGCAAAAAAGGCAGCCTGAATATCAACGTGAACGAACATTAACCTTACTTTTTCCGCCATTATATTGCGCTACTGCCGTTCATACAGCAGTAGCGCTTTTTTTAGGGCTTTACCCCTTATCTTTAGGTATCAAACCTCACCAGACATATGAGAATATCCGTTACATTATTGGCGCTGGTTTTTACCATGCACAGCCAGGCACAGGAGATAAAAACATTAGAAGAGATCAAGATCACCAGGAATAACCCCTATACTCCTGTAAAAGATCAGGCGAATACGGGCACCTGCTGGTGTTTTTCCACCACTTCTATGATAGAGTCGGAAGGTCTGCATGACGGTCAGCCGGCACTGGACCTCTCCGAAATGTTCACTGTACGTAATATCTACCTGGAGAAAGCGGAAAACTATATCCATAGACAGGGGTATACCCGATTTGATGAAGGTGGCCTGGGACATGACGTACTGCATGCAGTCAGCGTGTATGGTATTGTGCCGGAAACAGTATACAGTGGCCTTGTGGCCGGCCGTATTTCGCATGATCATGCAGATATGGTGACTGAACTGAGAACCTATCTTGACAGCGTCCTGAAGGCTAAAAAGCCTATTTCTGCTGACTGGAAAACGGGCTTTGTTGCCATCATGGATAAACACCTGGGCGCCCCGCCGGCGACTTTTAACTATAAGGGACACTCCTATACGCCTAAAACCTTTGCTAAGGAGGTCGTGAAATTCGATGCGGACGACTATGTGAGCCTTACTTCCTTTACACACCATCCGTTTTACAGTCCTTTTGTAGTGGAAGTGCCTGACAATGTATCCAACGGTGCATATTACAATGTACCGCTGAATGAAATGATCAGCATCGCAAAGAACGCGGTAGAAAAAGGATATACTGTGCTATGGGACGCGGATGTCAGCAACCGCGGCTTCCTGGTAGGTAAAGGGTATGCATTGCGTCCGGTGGAAGATTCTTCCATGCGCAGCAGTGTTATTAATCCTGATGTGGAAGAGAAAGCTTATTCTCAGGAAGAACGTCAGCAGTTATTTGACGGACTGATCACCCAGGATGATCACCTCATGCATATCACAGGTATAGGCAAGACCGGAAAGGGAAAGGAATTCTTCATTGTTAAGAACTCATACGGTAGTAAGGCTGGCCCTTTTGACGGATTTATCAAGGTGTCTATTCCTTATTTTGCGATCAATACTATTACGATCATCGTTCCGAAAGCCGCGCTGGAGAAATCTTTGAGTGGAAAGCTGGCGGTGAAGTAACCAGGATATTAACATTTATACCATTAAAAAGGGCAGCCAGGTGAATGTACCTGACTGCCCTTTTTAATGGTAGTTTGTTTGAGGGAAATCTTAGCTTGAGTGCTTTATGATAAGATGGATAACTGGATTACTGTATCAACGTATTACTTCAAATGCCTGATAATGCTGTAATGGTGCGACTGTGATAACCAGCTCTGTCACTTTAGCGAAAGCAGGCCCCTGCCGGCACCATGCGATGAAAGATTCCATTTTATGCTCCTCTCCTTCGGCCATTATAAATACATTGCCGTCGGGTAGATTCTTCACCTGGCCGGTAATACCGAGATCGTCTGCGGTACGCTTAGCACTTGCTCTGAAGTATACGCCCTGAACTTTTCCTTTTACCAGGATCTCTTTGTGTATTTTTTCCATATTGACGCGTTGATGCTGGGTAAGTAATACAAATCAACCTCAGTCGTTACCTACCAAAACTACAAACAGCCCGGTAAAAGGAAAAATTAAATTGAATAGAGCGGTTAACAAACAGGGGATAAAAGCCGATAAGAACAAGTATATATGCAATCCGTTATGCAGCATAGTTGAACAGGTTAACTTCCTGCTGAACAGCCTCATCACCGAATATAAATTCCTTTACAAGCTCATAATTTCCACCGATTGCCGGCTTACGTAACAGCATGAAGCTTTTACACTGGAAGCTGCGTACAAAGACCTGATTGGAAAAATGGTCGAATACACGATCGAATTCAGGTGTTGTAATGGCCCTGGCAATAGTAATATGCGGCTTAAACGTTCCCGGCTTTATATCAAACTCATGGAGTATTCGCTTATGCAGCTCAACGAGGGGTTTGGGATTGGCTACATTGACATAAATAGTACGTTTGTCGGGCCCATGTTCAAAATGGTCAAACTTTGAAGTATACAGCGTGAAGCCTGATTGCCGTTTGGCAATTTCATCCAGCATATGAACGAAATCTTCCTGAAATCTTTCAGGGAAAACAGATCTGAAAAGACTGATATGCGCGTTAGAAAAGCGACTTCCATACATGCCCAGCTCCTGGGCTACTAATTTCTTTAACGTGGCTACATCGTTAGCAATATGAGTTCCCGGGCTTACTACCAACAGGTAATCATACTCCTGTTCAAATGCAATGTTGTTATTTGTATGCATAACCAAGTAGTTTTAGAATTAAGATGTACTGGTTACTTGAATATTGACATTACAAATATAGGAAACCCTGATTAGAATACTAATATTTTTAGCATTTTAATACTAAATATTTTTGCTTTTATGATTAAAACATTGACAATAAGCCTATTATAATTAGCAGAACATGTTCTAACTGCATCATTTTCTTAGCATTTTACTATCCCGTTCACATGTTCTCCTGAGAAAAACGTGTTTTTAAGCACAAAAAAAACGGACCGGTAAGCTACCAGTCCGTTTATGTAATCAATTTACTATGGATTTATCCCAGATGACTAACGATAGCCAGGAAGTCAGCAGCTACCAGAGATGCCCCCCCGATCAGACCACCATCAACGTCAGGACAAGCGAACAGTTCAGCTGCGTTAGAAGGTTTTGCACTGCCACCGTACTGGATAGTCAGGCGTAATGCAGCTTCTCTGCCATATTTAGCAGCAACCTGTGCTCTGATAAACGCGTGCATATCCTGTGCCTGAGCAGCGCTTGCTGTCAGACCTGTACCGATAGCCCAGATTGGTTCGTATGCGATAACAACATCTTTCAGTTGCTCTTCGGTCAGGTGGAACAGGCTTTCTTCGAGCTGTTTTGCTACATAGTCGTTCTGTGTTTCTGCCTTTCTGATCTCCAGCGGCTCTCCACAACAGAAGATCGGCTTCAGGCCATTTGCCAGTGCCAGATCAACTTTCTTTGCCAGGACAGCGTTGGATTCCTGGAAATATTCTCTTCTTTCCGAGTGGCCCAGGATCACATAGTCAACACCAATAGAGCTCAGCATTTCAGCAGATACTTCACCGGTATATGCACCAGATTTTTCAGATGCACAGTTCTGCGCAGCCAGGTAAAAACCAGGCGTATTTTTCAGTAATGCCTTTGCTTTCAACAGGTATGGAAAAGGCGTGGCCAGTACCACTTCCTGTCCATCTTTCAAACGCAGGCCAGCCTGCAGAATGTCATTGATCAGCTGTTCTGCCTGTCCGATGGTCAGGTTCATTTTCCAGTTTCCAGCAACGATTTTTTTTCTCATGTCTATCGCTATATTGATTTTAAAAAGTGTTGTTAATCGTCCGCGAACTTGGCAAACAGAAATTCAAGTATCTGCTTGTCCGTCTCTGTCATTTGTTGTCCTTTGAACTGCATCCAGGTTTCGATGTCGCGTAGTGCCTGTTCTATCCGGTAGCGTTCTACTTTATCCGCCCCCCCCCATGAAAAAGAGGGTACAAATTTAGGAGGGAAACCAGCTCCGAATATATTACAGGAAGCACCGATCACGGTACCCGTATTCAGCAGGGAACCAATGCCGCACCGGCTATAGTCCCCCATCAGTAAGCCACATTTGGTACCGGCAGCTTCCGCGCTGTTCAGTGCTTCCACCCATACCCTTACTGTACTGCCATTATTCTTCAAATTAGAACAGGTGGCATTAGCACCCAGGTTGCACCATTCTCCGATCACCGCATCACCCAGATAACCATCATGTCCTTTATTGGAATATCCGAACATCACCACATTCTTGATCTCTCCTCCGCCGACACTACCAGGCCCCAGTGTAGCGGCTCCGTATACCTTCGTGCCCATTTTCAGCACGGCCTTCTCTCCCATTGCCAGCGGTCCTCTTACGAGACACCCTTCCATGATCTCTGCGTTCCGGCCAATATAAATAGGGCCGGTCGCTGCATTCAGGATGCTATGCGATACGACTGCTCCTTCTTCCAGAAAAATATCTGCCGCATTAGTGATCTTATTGGTATCACTGAGTGGAGCAGACGTACGACCGGCAGTCAGCAGTGCAAAATCACTACGGATCGCCTTGTCGTTTAACAGAAAGAAGTCCCAGGGCTTCCTGACAACAGATATTTCGCCAAGATACTCTTTTCGTTCTATAGGTGCTGCATCCGGATCACTTCCTGCTGTCACTTTCGCCAGTAATTCCTGTTCTTTGTAGAGAGACTGACCAGGTTGCAATGCAGCAATAGCCTGTAACAGCGCCTCATTGGGCAGCACATTGCCCCGGATCATGACTGCCGGTCTGGTCTCATCTTTTTTAATCGGATATTTCTGTTGTAAGTATGGAACAGTGAGGTGACTGGTGGGGGCATTCAGCCAGCGTTCCCATTTTTCCTGGATGGTCAGTATACCAATACGGCAGGCTGCCACCGGTCTTGTGTGAGTGAAGGGATATAACAACTCTCGTGCGGGTGTGTCAAAAAGAATGTAATTCCGCTCCATAGGGATAAAAATAAAAAATCCCACCGAAAAGCCGATGGGATTCTTGAAAATATTTTAGCTGCCTGATTAGGCTTTCTTAGCGTAACGCTTGTTGAACTTGTCGATACGACCTGCTGTATCCACCAATACGTTTTTACCAGTATAGAACGGGTGAGAAGTATTGGAAATTTCCAGCTTAATTACCGGATACTCGTTGCCATCTTCCCAGGTGATAGTTTCCTTAGAAGGAGCGGTAGAACGGCTTAAAAATGTAGTACCGTTAGACATATCTTTGAATACTACAAATCTGTAGCTTTCTGGATGGATTCCCTGTTTCATCTGAATTTGTTAATTTTCTTTTTGTTACCAGATGCAACCCCGCATATTCATTCTTCGTAATGCATGATGAATGCCATGCTTGGTTTCATACCAATATTATTAGACAGGTTGCAAAGGTAAAATATTTTTTATAAAAACAACACATGAAGGCTAAAAATTTTAGCTCTTCATATTTACATACTGGAATGGAATACCTAAGTTCGCTTCTTTTACCTTCTGTATAACTTCCTGTAAATCATCTATTTTTTTACCTGTTACCCGCACAATATCGTCCATAATGGCCGCCTGTACCTTCAGACCGGCATCTTTGATCAGCTTCACAATTTTCTTGGCATCTTCCTGTTTGATCCCATTTCTTACAGGAACGTCTTTTTTTACCACCTTACCGCTCTGGTAATGTTCCTTGCTCAGGTCGAAGATGTTACCATCCAGCCCCTGTCTCATCGTACGGCTGATCAATACATCTATTACCTGATCCAGTTTCATATCGCTGTCTACTTCTATAACCAGTGCCAGGTCCTTTTTATTCAATTCTATACTTACATGCGAATCTTTAAAGTCGTACCTGTTGGTAATTTCCTTTTTCACGGTGTTTACCGCATTATCAAGTGTCTGTGTATCCACTTTGCTAACAATATCAAAGGATGGCATGTTGAAATATTTTATATCTGTTAATTACTTAAGGGCTACAAATATAGATCATTACTTGCTAGTAATAAAAAACCCCGGGACAATACCCGGGGTACGTCAACGGAATGCCTTCCGGTAACAGGCTGCATTGTATTCTGCTACAAGCAGCCAACAACTATCTTTATTCGATCCTGGAGATCTTGGCTGAGCCGGAAGAACTCTGATTGATCACGGGTGTTCCTTTGTACCGCACCTTCGCCATACCCGATACTGCTACATTCAGTTTCTTGTCTGCCGCGATATCCAGCTTACCGGTACCAGAAATATTCACCTCCGCATTAGATGCCTGCAGGTCCAGGGCTTCTACATCCGCCGTACCTGATATGTCGTATTTCGTAGCGGGAATATTTCCTTTCAGATTCAGTTTGGCAGTGCCTGATACGCTCACGTCCAGGTTACTGGCCTTCAGGTCGATGGCTGTATTCGAAGAACCGCTGAAGGAAAACTTCACATCGTTACCTTTCAGCTGACCTTTACTGTAGAAACCACCGTTTCCACTTGATTTCAGTTCTTCCAGCTGATCGATCGTCACATAAATATTGATCGTTTTTGTAGGCCTGATATCGTATCCTTTTTTGGTCTGGATCTCCAGATCATTTCCTCTCACCTTTGTTTCGATCAGCGGTAACAGGTTATCATCTGCCTCGATCCTGATATCGCTTTTAGCGCCAGGCGTGATATATACATTGTAGGAACCGGACGTAATGATACTTCTGAACTGCCCCTGATCACGGGATTCAGATCTGATATTACCGCTACCGGTTACCTTTTCATTGTTAATTTTAATTGTAAAGGCTGACGCTGCGAACGTGAACAGCACTAGTGATACTGGCAACAGCCAGTGTAAACGTAATGTTTTCATACATGAGATTTAACGATGAAGGATGTTATATAATCGATCCGTATTCCGCGACTAACGGCTTTCGAACTGTACGTCACTGTAGACGCCGTTTATTACCAGTGTACCAGACCGGTCATCTGCGCCGGAAGTGGAAGCCGAATATGTTACCTGCGAATTCTTTCTGATATTAGTGACATTCTTCAGGGAAAGCTCTTTTGTAGCTACATCTCCCTGGTTCAGCTGGATCTTCATATGCATATCCAGTCGTTGCGGTATACCTATTTTAATATCAGTATAGGTCAGGCTCAGATCGCCGCCTTTAAAACCTGTGCTGAGTGCTTTCACGGACAGATCTCCATACACCAGCTTACCTGTCACTGCTGATTGCAACTCTGTAAAACGGAAGTCCGTGTAGGTATTCCTTCCATCAAAGGCACCTACCTTATTGATGTTGTATTCATCGTAATTACCGTTGGTAGTCAGTTCGCCTACAGTACCAATATTGTATTCGCAATAGTTGGACCTGGCGGTCAGTTCTCCGATAGCATCACTCTTAAGATTGGAATAGTTTGCCCTGATGCTTACTTTCTCACCCTTTCCAATACGTCCGCGGTCACAGTAATTCAGGTTCAGTTCCAGCATTCTCTCTGCCTGTTTAATATCGTAATTACAATAGTTCAGGCGCATACTTGCCGGGAAAGAAAGCACATCCGTGATCACATCTCCGAAGTTGTTGTCTATCATCAGTTTGGCCAGTCTTTCGGGCACATACATCTCGTAGTCAATATTTACATAATCCTTGGAGTCTTTCTTACCACCCCAGGAAAACCACTTACTGCCTGAGGCAGAAGGGTTGTACTGCGTTTGCAGACTGGCATTATTACCGTTGTTGTTGACGTCGATCTCTACCATGTTGACGATAGAAGTCGCTTCTTCTACAGTCTTTCCAAAACCAGTGATGGTGATGGTGGCTTTTACCTCATTTTTATTCCAGGTATGTACGATGATCTTTCCGTACTTGCTGGCCACGCTCAGTGTTGTATTCGGATTCGTGCTGAATTCCTTTACGATTACCTTTTTAAATTCACTGTCTCCTTTCTTGCCATAGGTGAATATGGGAAGCAATAATAATAACAGGATACTAAATCTCTCTTTCATAATTTGATTGCTTTTGGCTTACCGGCTGTTTTTCCCGCAGCTCTTCTAATATTTTATCCAGCAGGTCCAGCTTCATCTGATAATAGCGGACCATTGCAGCTTTAATCCTTTCATTACCCGGATTCTGCATCAGTTCTGTTTCCAGCATCTGATAAGTTTCATTGCGTAATTCCAGTTCCTTACGGCCGACACTGTCCAGTCCGAGCACTGATGCCGGGTAACTTTTTATTGTCTGCAGACGCTGTTCTATCTGCGAAGTGTAATATGTTTTGGCTTCCTGCATTTCAGGCGACACGTTAATAAGGTGCTGCGATTTTTTCATTTGCAGAAACTGGTAGATCATAACACTATTGACTACCAGCACCAGGATGGCGGCAGCTTTCAGCCAGTGACGGCCGATCATCTGTATCACCCTGTTTTTCTTACGGGGAACCAGCTGCTCTTCTAACTGTGCCCAGATCCGCGAAGGGGGTCCGGCTTCTTCAAATTCCTGACGGTGTTGCCTGACAAAATCTTCAAAACTACTTTCTGGCATCAGCGTATTAATTTTCTTTGTTTTATAATCTGTCTCACTTTATCCTTCGCACGCATGTACTGTGTTTTCACTGTTGACTCAGAAATGTCCAGCATGGAGGCGATTTCTCTATGTGAGTACTCTTCAAATATGTACAAGTTTATTACGGTACGGTAGCCATGCGGTAATACGTGTATCGCATCTTTTATAGCTGCTACCGTCCATGCAAAATCATTTTCGTCTACGATCGTTTCTTCTTCTACATCTATATTGTCCACTTCCTCGAAATATACTTTCTTTCTACGCAGGTGACTTAAGCAATGATTCACGACAATACGTTTGATCCATGCTGTTACGCTACCTGCATTTTCCAGCCGTTCTATATTCTTAAACACCTGCATAAAGGCCTCCTGCAAGGTATCTTCGGCATCTGCCTGATTCCCTGTCATACGCAGACAGATATTATACATTGCTGCAGAATAAGCGTTGTATAACTCACGAAATGCGTGTGTGTCTCCTTTTTTACACCGGGACACCAGGTGGTCTGTTATGGCTGTATTGTTCAAGTTGTTGGCTGATGCTTGCATTATAAAGACATTATTTTGGAAAAAGGTTGCACGGGGAGAGAATATTTTTTGCAAAACGCGGAGAAAGGCATTTATTCAATCACAATAAGCTAACAATCAGTCTCTAACATTTAAAAAAAGGACGCAACCTGAGAACAGGTCACGTCCTATCCATCCTTATATATACCTAAAAACAGGTCAGATTAGTTCCCGTCCTTCACACGGCCCTGTTCGTCTTCCAGGCCGGTTTTGCGGGCGCGGGCTGCTTTCACATTGGTATTTCCGAAACGGTAGTTGAATGTCAGTCTTACCTGACGGCTTTCCCATTTACTGCTAACACCGGTGTAGCGGCCACCATTTTCAAAGTTTCCACGGAAGCGCTGAATATTGAACACATCATTTACGTTCAGCTTCAGACTTCCTTTTTTATTCAGGATCTGTTTGGAGAAACCCAGGTCAACAGCACACATATGTTTCATTCTGAACAGTCCTTCATCAGCGATCTGCGGAGACAGATAGAATACACTCACTTCGGCACTCAGACCTTTAGGCAGTGTGAATGTCTGTTGTGTACGGCCCATGAAACCACCGCTGGAAATATTCACAGACTGGTTATCTACGACAGTCTGGAACTTGTTATAGTAGGCAGACATGTAAGTGAAACTGCTCCACCATTTGGTGATGGTCACCGGGAATGACACGTTCAGGTTCACGATATCAGATTTCGCCACGTTGAGATACTTGTAACGGATATTCAGTGTATCACCTGTTACTACGTCTTTGTCTGCTTCAACGATCTGTGTGATCTTATCTTTTGTATGTGTATATCCGACAGAGGTGGTCAGGAAATGTTTGAACGTATGTGTGAACTCGATACTGTTTGCGTATGATGGTTTCAGATATGGGTTACCTGAGATCAGTGTATATCTGTCAAGGTAGATCTGAAACGGATTCAGGTCTTCGTAATCAGGACGCTGCAGACGGCGGCTGTAAGAGAAGCCCAGCTGATGGTCTTTACTGGCATCATAGCTTACAAATACACTTGGGAACAGGTTGAAATAGCTGGTATCAGTCACCTGGTTCATCGTGATAGAATTACCTTCTATATTGCTCTGCTCAGCGCGCAGTCCCAGTTGTACGTTTACCTTTTTAAACTGTTTCTGATAGTTGATGTAAGCAGCGTTCACGTTCTCCTTATAGATAAAGTGATTGGAACGGTTTCTGTCATACACCCAGTTACCATTACGCAGTGAGTCAAATTTTGCATCGTTATCGGTCTTCACAAAGCTCAGTTTAAAACCAGCCTCCAGTTTTGCCTGGTTACGCAGCGGTTGAACATAGTCGGCCTTGACTGTTTTAATGTCGATGCTGTTAGGCTGACTGTTACGTGTAGAGTCACCACGCATATAGTCTTTGCCGCCAGCATCCCAGATAGTAGAGAAGATATCATTTCCACGTTCTTCTGAGTTACGTGCATAGTCCAGGTCAATGTTCAGCTCTTTACCAGCAGTATCCAGAATGGTCTTGTAGTTAACGTTATACGCAAAACGTTTCCAGGTGCCATCCATATTGGTATGTGTTCTCAGGGTAGAATCGACTCTTGTACCATCACCTATTTTAGTAACTGCTTCTGCAGGTTCGCTGGAATTTCTGAAGCCTGCGTCTACCATCACACCAATAGTATTTCTCTTGTTGATGAAGTAGTCCATACCCACTTTAGCACCATGGTAGTCTGACTTTCTTTTTCTTTCATTGTCCTGGTCAAAAACAGTAGGTCGTCCTTCGATACTACCTGTGCGGTACAAACCAAGGTGCTGCTGGTTTTCACGGTGATTATAGTTATAGGAACCATAGAGATTGAATTTCTCATTACGATGGTTCAGGTTTAATGCACCACCATATTTTGGCGTCAGACCATATGCGCCGAATACAGATACGTTACCGTTACTGCCGACCATTCTGTTCTTCTTCAGTTTGATGTTGATGATCCCGGCGTTGCCAGCTGCGTCATATTTGGCGGAAGGATTGGTGATCAGTTCAATTTGCTCAATATTGCTACTGGGCATACTTTTAAGCAGCTGCGCAACGTCCTGGGAACTCATGTTAGTGAGCTTGCCATCAATCATGATAACAACCCCACTTTTACCTTTCAGATTGATATTATCATCTTTATCTATAGAGACGCCAGGTGATTTTTCCAGTACTTCCATGGCAGTACCACCTGCGCCGACGATGCTGTTCTCAACATTGACGATCATTTTATCGGCTCTCTGCTCGATAAACGGCTTCTTGGCTGTCACATTTATTTCTTTCAGATTCTTGGCATCTGCGCCAAGCACGAGCGACTCGATGGATACCGGCGTGTTACCTTTTACTTCAAAAGGTTTACTGTAAGCTTTGGTCATGCCAACATAAGCTGCGGCGATGAGGTACTTACCCTGTTTTACCTGTTCGAACTCATATTTACCCTCGATATCTGCGACAGCGCCTTTTACCAGGGAGGAATCTTTTGCTTTCAGTAACGTAATAGTTGCAAATTCTACAGGTTTTTCACCTGCCTGTAATACCCGGCCGGAGATCCGGGCTGTTTCGATACTTTGTGCCTGGATGGTTTTAATGCTACACAGAAGTAAAAATGAGGCCAACAATGTAGTGGTCGATTTCATATAAGGAGGATTTAAATTTATTATAGGTTTTAAACTAGCTATTTATTTACATAGAACCGTTCTAACTACAGAACCTTTCTTAAACAACTACAGTGTAAAGGTAGGTAGTTTGCATTGCATAGTACATAGTTTTACACAAACGGTTCCCAAATAGGGATGATTGGTAAAAGTTTGATAAAGTTTTTAGGAACTTATACTAAAGACGACTGAGATCAGCTTTCGTTGCAGAAAAAAAATTATAACAATAAAAAAGGCGCTGCCTGGTGGCAACGCCTTTATAATATGATGTGAAGATCCTGCTTATGACCATATGATACTTTCCAGTATATGGGGTAGCAGGGATTGTATCTTTTCAAAAAGTAGTCTTTCCTCCTTTCTGATATGTAATTCAAGACTGCGGGCCAGTACGTCCATCGCAGCGATCATATCAGTATTATCTGTCAGCGCGCTGTACATACGGGAGATCTGCTGGTGCTCCAGGATGAGCTCCTGAATCAGCTGATCTATTTCAGGATGATGACCGGTACACATTTCGAAAAGGTATTCTTCCTTCTGGATATGCGGTACCATGATTTCCTGGAACACTTTTACAATGTAGGCCAGCTTGGCATTGGTTTCTAGTGGGAACCCCTCATAAGCTGCTGCGTCATTCTTCAGATAGCGGCAAACGAATAAGAGACGTTGATGTTCCTGCGATAAGGGTATCAGGACTGGATGTCTTTGCATAATCAGACTGCTGGTTTTGCTGCTTTATTTATTTTGCGGCAATACCAGATCAAACCTGCACCACCAATCACCATTAAAGAGGAGATGATCTCAGCCTGTGTAGGGTGAAATCCGAAGATGTCATACTTAGTATTCACCCTGATCTTCTCAACAAAGAAACGCTCTAAACCATTGAAGATAAGATAGATACCAAAAACCACACCTGGTACGGTCACTCTCTTACGTACGGCATATAATATACCGAACAATATCAGGCAGGCGATAATTTCATACAATGCAGTCGGATAAACAGCTACTGGCAATACACTGCAATATTTTCCTGTGCAGCCAGCCATCTGAACCCCTTCATTAATTACGTTATGTGGATAACCGTATGCGAAAAACCAGTCCGGCAGGAAACTCAGTCCTGCAGGCTTAGGAAAAGGTGCATGCGGAATATGTTCGATACTTGCATATTGTCTGGAGAAGAATTGCTGACTTGCCTGCACCATTTGCTGGAACCTGGTAGGATCAGCTGGCACGACTTTACCTGCAGCATCTGTTACATAACTGCTGTTATAGATACCCCAGTCACCGTCCCCTGAGAAGTGACATCCCATACGGCCAATAGCATATGCCAGCATTAGTGCCGGCGCTGAACTATCAATCAGCTGCCACACATTAATCCCTTTCCTGACAGCATAACGAATGATCACTACCGCTGCTACGATAAGACCACCGTAGAAGGTAAGTCCACTGAAGGAAAGCAGGGAACCGATCGGGTCCTGTGAAAAGTCATTCCAGTTTTCCAGATTATGAAATATCTTGGCGCCCAGCAGTCCGGCAACAGCCGCCATTACGATAATGTCAGGTACACGCTGGTGGGGCATTACAATAACAGTCTCTTCTTTCGGCGTGGCTTTCTCCTGTTTTTTGCCAGTGCGGAATTTGCTATAGGCCAAAATGCCACCAAGCAGTAAACCACCCAGCACACTTCCTTTAGCAGATAACATATATGATTGCAGGTCCTGAGAAGCCTCTGCCCAGTCTAGTGCCAGTCCGAGTATTTTAAATCCCAGAATAAATCCGAGCACGCCGTGGAACAGTACCTCTCCAGCAGTAACCGGTTTGCCGGTAATGATAGTCTCAGGTACACCTTTCAGCCAACCTAACTTTTCCCTTCTTTTCAGTTCATTGGTCAATACGTAAGCACCAGCCAGGAAGGCTATAGCAACAAAGAATCCGAATGTTTGTAACAGTTTGAATACAGGGATTTCTATGCCAAAAAGGTCTTTAAACGCGTAATATAGATTAGGATACATGGCAAAAAAAAATTGGTGATCTGAATTTTCCTATGAACAAAGCCGAATTAGTCAAACGGAAAATCAAACCACCAAAGTAAGCTGTAAAAATTACAAATTCCAAATCATAATCCCTTTTTCTATTGCGTAAACAATATATTAACAGACAACAGGGAAAGGATTATGATCCGGAAACTTGTCCTTAGCAATATTCTGCGAAAGCGTCCACCAGGTTTGCAGCGATCATCTGCGCAGGACGTCCTTCAATCATATGACGCTCAATAAAGTGAACCAGCTGTCCATCTTTAAATAAAGCGATAGCAGGAGAAGATGGAGGATAAGGCAACAGGTGAGCGCGGATCTGCTGGATCGCAGCCAGATCAAAACCTGCAAAGCTGGTAGTTAATCTGTCTGGTTTCTTCTCACTGTGAGCAACTGCCAGTAATACACCTGGACGCGCGCTACCTGCGGAGCAACCACACACGGAATTGATCATAACCAGGGTAGTACCTTCTTTCTTTAAGATCTCATCCACTTTCTCAGGTGTCAGCAATTCTTCAAAACCATTATCTGTTAATTCTGCCTTCATGGGCTTTACTAGTTCTGCTGGATACATATAACTACAATTTTTTTTGTTCGATAGTTTTGACAAAGTTAAATCATTCAGCAGATAAATAGAAAAACTTGAATAGATATGACTATATGTCATATAAAATAACTACATACAGACAAAAAGTCTCTTCTATAACAGTGTTTTATAGCAAAATAGCAGCTTTTATGCCATGGTATTCCATTTGCATATACCCAATTGTTCAAATTTTAAAACAAACTCAAAAAATTATAAGTTATGACATTCGTAAAATTCAACCAGGCTCCTGCAGTAAAATCTTTCAACGGATTAGTAGAAGACATCTTTAATAATGCAGGTTTCAACAGATTCCTGAAAGACGACGTTCACACCAATGATTTTTATGGTGCTTACCCTCCGGTGAACATCACAGAAACTAAAGAGGGCTATCAGGTAGACTTACTGGTTCCTGGTTTCTCTAAAGAAGACATTAAGATCAATCTTGACAACAAAGTATTGAGCATCAGCGCAGAAAAGGCCCCCGAGCAGAAAGACGAAAATCAGAAACAATTACGCAGAGAATTTAGCTTCCGTTCATTCAAACGTTCCTTTACGGTAAATGAGCAGGTGGATGCTGAAAAGATCCAGGCGAAATATGAAAATGGCGTACTCAGATTGCAGCTGGCGAAGAAAGAAAAAGTGCAGGATGCAGCAAAAGCAATTGTAGTTGAATAAGTAGAAGGGTTGGATAACGTGTGAAAATCCCCTCCCCTCCGGGAGGGGATTTTTTTATTTATAAGGCATAGCCGCCATTCAAATAATTCACACAAACGTTGAAGAGTGAAAATCTTTTTAAAGGATAATTTGCTCATATAACCGTATGGCTATGCTGCAGTTGACGAATAAAATATATTTAATGGCTTTAAACACCTACCGCACAATAGGGAATGCAGTGATTGGCAAGGTGTTACACGTTACAACGGACTCCAAAGACCGGTGTAATGCGAGGCTGTTGTTTGACTATGTATTCTTCCATCTGCTGCTTTTGATCCCTAAATACCTGATTGGTCTCTACACACGAAATACAACGGAACTGTTATTAAGCACTGCATTCCTGGTGACACTCATCAGTTGTCTTTTACTGGTCAGAAAAGGTGTGCCTGTCAAGACCATCAGTATTCTTGCTGCATTCCTTACATTGATCATCCCGGCAGCGTGTTCTTTTCTAAATAGTCAGGACCTGTCTCCCAGATATTCTATGGTATGGATCGTCAGCATCCTGTTCTGCTATATTGCGACAGACATAAGAGCTACACTCATACTGGGTGGTCTGCTTTGCGGTTACCTGTCACTGGTAGCCTGGATCCAGGTGAATCATATTAGTGTATACAGTACACCTGGATTCACGCCGGAACAAAGCCTGACGTTCAATCCTATTCTGACCGCCTTTTATATATTATTCCTGATCCGCGTATTGGGGGCGCATTATAAGAACATCTTTATTACTGAACACGAACGCACCCTACAGAAGCAAAAACAACATTCTTCCCTGCTGAGCCAGCACCTGACGAAACAGTTTATTATCCTGAAAGGACTGTCCCGTTCAGGCAAATCAAAATATCTGGACGGTAACAAGGAATTACTGGAAGCCTGTCTTGTAGAAATTGAAAAGCAATGTGAGACGGCTATCAGTTATCTCGATAACGGGACACCCTCAGATAATTAAGGTCAAGTCCGCAGGGTACACTTCCGTGTGAGCACTTTCCCCCAATGATAAAGAAGTGTTAAAAAAATTACAACTTTCGGGTATTTCTTAGGAGTCAGGCCGGTCATATCTTTGTGATGTAAACAACAGGGTTCTATTATCCCTATACACCGACTGATATCCCTATACACCGACTGCGTCTTATCTCCCTGTACACCACAACCTTTTATCCCTTCGCTGGTCTTATTTTCCTTTATGCTTTGATGGTAAACCTATGCCATGGAAAGGCTCTTCTGCATAAGGGGAGCCTATTTTTTTTATTAATAATCAGGAATTAAGATTGGAATTGAATACAGCGAACACAGGGGAATGAATTCGTACAGATTACTTTTTCTATTTCGCTTACAGCTGTATCTGTAAAATAAAACGGACCTGAGTGGGGAAGAAATGCTAGCGTTCTAATTGTGGCAAAAAGAAACCCCGCGAAAAATCGCGGGGTATTTCAGTGGATTACTAACCCATTTTTTTAATAACCCAAAATCTTCAACATACTTTGGGCAGTTTGTTCCTTGGCATAGAGCCAGTCTTTCAGTTGCCCGTTTTTGTCATATCCAATGACCACATGTTTCGGTGAAGGGATCAGACAGTGTTTGATACCGCCATATCCACTTAACTGGTCCTGATAAGCACCTGTATGAAAGAAACCAATGTATAATGGTTCCTCTCCACCTACTTTCGGCAGGAACACCGCATTTATATGTTCTTCAGATGTATAAAAGTCATGTCCATCACAGGTCAGCCCGCCCAGATGTACCTCCTGGTACTCCTGATCCCACTTATTAATAGGCAGCATGAGGAACTTTTCACCGATACCCCATGTATCAGGGAGGGTGGTAATGAAGGAACTATCGATCATATACCAGTTCTCTCTGTCGTTCTGTGTCTTCTCGCCTACCACACTGTATATGACAGCGCCACTTTCACCTACTGTGAAGGAACCAAATTCAGTATAGATATGCGGAACGGCTACCTTGTTCTTCTTACAAACAGACTTAATATTGGCAACGATCTCGTTTACAATGTAATTGTAATCGTAATCGAAACCCAGTGAATGTTTGATCGGGAAACCGCCACCGATATTGATACTATCCAGCTCAGGGCAGATCTTCTTTAACTGACAGTAGAGGTTTAACACACGGTTAAACTGGCTCCAGTAGTAAATATCATCTTTAATACCCTTGTTCATGAAGAAATGCAGCATTTTCAGCTCAAATCTTTCATTCCCTTTCAGCTTATCGATATAAAACTCCAGTACATCACGGGAGCGAATACCTAATCTGGATGTATAGAAATCAAAGGTAGGCTCTTCCTCTGCTGCGATACGCAAACCGAGTTTCGTCTTATCCTTTGTACGTACAAACTTCTTATAATCCTCCAGTTCCTCTTTGTTATCCAGTACCGGAATCACATTACGGAAACCAGAATTGATCAGACGAGCGATCGCTTTGGTATAAGGCTTGGTCTTAAAACCATTACATATAACAAACGTATCCTTGTTGATCTTCTTCCTTTCATACAACTTCGTTATAATATCGATGTCATACGCAAAGGAAGTCTCGATATGAATACCATGCTTTAGCGTCTCCTCCATTATAAAGGAGAAATGCGAACTTTTGGTGCAATAACAGTAGTAGTAGTTGCCGTCGTACCTGTTCTTCTTAATTGCATCCTGGAACATTTTCTTCGCCTTGTTGATCTGCATACCGATTTTCGGCAGATACGTCAGCTTGAAAGGTGTTCCGTACTTGTCTATCAAAGCCTTGATATTCACCCCATTAAATTCCAGGTAGTTATCCTGAACATCAAAACCTTCCTGTGGAAATTCGAAGGTTTGGTTAACGAGATCTGTGTAGGTGCTGTTCATTTAAACCTATCAAACGTTTTAAGGATTAGTAAAAAGCCATCACAACCCTCGCTGGAAAACTCCTGGTTTACACACCTACGTCAGTTCGGAACCCAGCAAAATTGGTTGCAAAGCTAAATATTTTGTGTTATTAGCCGGGCAAAAAGTTTCTTTTTTTTTAAAACGGTTAAATATTATGCTAAAACGTTACGTTTCAGTTTTTTATCACGTAATCCGCATCATATTTCACCGCTATTTGATCAGCTCCAGACTGCGCTTTCCTTCACAGAAAATCAGGTCCAGAATACTCATGTCGGGCAGGAAACCAACGCGGTCCTGAAACACCTGAGTATACCTGACGGTGTCCTCCCCAATCTCTTTTTCAGACGGCCTGATCACATCCCTGGCATCCGTAATATGGCTATCAGCTTCATAAGATTTCCTATACTCCTCGGTGAACGCTATCGGCATTTGAACACCAATAATTCTATTGGCCCATTCCAGACAGGTGTTGTTCCAGTCCAGCAGAAATGATACCGGTTTTTCATATAATGCTCCCAGCTCGTCCTCATAATACTCAAACCAGGGAGAACGACGGTAGGCAGATACGAGCGTCTTCCAGTGTAATGCCTGCCAGCGGTCAGCATTGCTGATACGTACATCCTTCATGACCGTCCGCTGGTTTTTTCCACGCGCCAGCGGAACGCTTAACAGTATACTTCCGTTCGGTCCTGCTATGTAGCAACGGTTCCGGTAACTCAGCTTCTGGTAATGTTCATGCTGCTCTATCTGCAGGTTATCGTGATTTGTTAAAGCCTTGTAGAAGGAAATACTTGGAAAATACTGTGTTTCAATGAGTAATGTCCTCTTACTTGCGTCAGCTGCCATGTAGTCTATATTGGTAAATTATCGCTAAAAGTGTATGTCTCAATAAGTTAATTAGTCTGTGTTTTATTTCCTGGTAAGTACCATTAAGTTTATGATACACAGCTCATAGTAGCATTATAAATATACTAGCCCCTTTAGCATGCTTCTATTTCACCGAAAAGTTACGAAGGCGCAAATTTACTAAACTAATTAGTACCTTTTTTGTTCAATTTGCCTACAACCGTCTACTTAAAGTAAAATATTAAGGTTGTGATTTTAAAGAGGTTAAAACTTTCCTAATTCCCGGCCACTGCTTTTGCCATCTCTGGGGTTTGCCGTAGGTTTGCCAAAAATCTTCATGAAGTTTTTAAGACTCGGCATTATCATTCTAACAATCTGGGGCGTAGCAAGTTCATGCGAGAAAGCGAAAGATCTTGAGTTTGTAAGAGTAGCAGGTATTAACTTTGACAATCTGGGCTTTTCCAAAAGTATTGTAAGGCTGACCCTCGCTTATTACAATCCGAATAATTTCAAACTGAAATTAAAAGACGCTTCTTTCGATCTTTTTATGGATGACAACCTCGTTGGTCACTCCCTCCAGGATACAATGATTGCTATTCCGGCCAAAGACACCTTTTACTTTCCGGTCAAACTGGAAGTGAACATGGACAATGTCTTCAAGAATGCGCTGGGCGCCCTGATGAATAAAGAGGTGACCATTAAAGCAACCGGAAACTGCAAAGTGGGTAAAGGCGGCGTCTACCTGCCCTTTCCTATCAAATGCGAAACAAAACAGCCGCTTAAGTTTTTCTGATCATAACCGTGTAAAACTAAAAAGGCCTCGTTGCAATGCAACCGAGGCCTTTCTTTTTAATACGTTCTGTAGTACTAGTGTTTCTTATCACTATGACCACCATCTTCCGGCTTCTTACAGCAGGTAGGCAGTTTAGTGTAAGATTCTTCATTAGCAGTTACGTTATCTGCATCGTACCCTGCATTCGCAATAGCAGTCTTAACGTTCTCTATATTAGTACGATCGCTGAAGAACTTCACAGTGGTAATGCCTTTCTTGAAATCTACTTTAGACGTCTGAACGCCTTCTTCTCTTGAAAGGTACTTTTCTATGCGATTTTTACATTGTTCGCACTGCACAGTTGGGGTACTGATCTTAGCTGTTACCAGTGTACCCTTCTTAGTCTGAGCCACTGTAACGCCGATACCCGCAAATAATAATACCAATACTAATTTGATGATACGCATAATTTACTTTTTACAACCCTAATATAACGAATACTTATTAACTGAAAGGACGTTTTGGGAAGAATGGCTTACAATGCTGGTGTTGCATTCCATTTGTCCGGTGCACTTCTCCACGCTTCCAGCGTAGCCTGCTCTTCCGGAGAAACCATTCCCTTCTCAACTGCCAGTTCTATCAGCGCACTGTAGTTGCTCAGCGAATAGAAAGGCACTTTTGCTTCCGCGAATGCTTTCACAGCAACATCAAATCCATAGTTGAAAATAGACACCATACCAATCACTTCTCCACCCGCAGCACGGATCGCATTTACCGCTTCAAGGCTGCTCTTACCGGTAGAGATCAGGTCTTCCACCACTACCACAGGCTGTCCTGGCTGCAGCACACCCTCGATGAGGTTACCCATACCATGTTCTTTCGCCTTTGCCCTTACATATATAAAAGGCAGTTTCAGCTGATCGGCTACCAGCGCACCCAATGGAATACCACCGGTAGCTACGCCGGCCAGTACTGCTGCATCCTGGAATGTTTCAAATACCACATTGCATAACTCTGATTTCACATAGTCGCGCACATAAGGGTAAGATAATATCTTACGGTTATCGCAGTAAATAGGCGATTTCCAGCCGGAAGCCCATGTGAAAGGCTCGGAAGGACGTAATTTTACTGCCTGTATCTGGAGCAGTTTCTCTGCTACCTGTTTTTCGCTGATCGTACTCATAGTGGCAAAATTAATTAATTACAGTTTACATTTGCGACATGCAAACAGATACTGTTATTTATCTTAATGAACGTCCCCTGCTGATCACCGCTACTCACCAGGGTATTCCGGAAAAATACAAGGATGCTCCCTTGTATACGGAACCGGACGCTGCTACTGTAGAATCGGTATTACAGGCCCTTGAGACGGGAAAATCAGAAGCTGCTATTTTCATCCACCCGGATGCACCAGCCCTGGTAGAAAAAGTGAAAACATATTTTCATGTGCTGGTAGCTGCCGGCGGTCTGATCACCAACCAGGAGGAAGAAGTACTACTGATGTTCCGCCGTGGTAAATGGGACCTCCCGAAAGGCAAACAGGACCCGGGCGAAAACCTGGAAACAGCCGCGATCAGGGAAGTAGCCGAAGAAACCGGCCTTCACAATGTGACCTTAGAACATAAAATCGGGGAAACCTTCCATTTTTATACCTGGAAAGAGAAAAGGACGCTGAAACATACCTATTGGTATAAGATGAAATTCACCGGCACCGAACTAACCGTGCCTCAGATAGAAGAAGATATTATCGATATACAGTGGATTAAACCGGAGCACCTGGGAAAATACATGAAGTTCTCTTATCAGAATATTATCGACGTCTTCACAAAAGAAGGATATGCGATATAAATTTTAAAGGCTTAATGCGTACTGCATTAAGCCTTTTTATCTCTTACAGCCACAGTTAACCGGCTGATACATATCAGTTTATTATCATCATCGCAAATACGGATATCCCACACGTGTGTCGTTGCACCTATATGCAATGGCTTTGCTATAGCATGGACGTACCCATCAGTCACTCCCCTCAGATGATTCGCATTAATATCCAGTCCTACACAGATCTGTTTCTTCGGATCGATGATCAATGAAGAAGCCACACTACCCACTGTTTCTGCCAGTGCTGCTGACGCGCCGCCGTGCAGTAATCCGTAAGGTTGTCTTGTACGCTCATTGACTGGCATAATCATACGCAGATAATCCGGTCCGATCTCTGTAAATTCCATACCCAGATGCGCAGACATCGTATTTGCACCGCTTTCGTTCAGTTGGTCAAGGGATACATTCAGAGAGTGCCATATCGGTTTCATGAGTGCAGACGCATTAAAAGTGAAAAATGGTTATGATCTGAGCTGACGGAGGATATTTGCAGGCAGCAGCTGTGAAGCATCTCCGCCATAGCGCAATACATCTCTTACCAGTGAAGAAGCAAGGGTAGAATAACGGGGTGAGCAACTCAGAAAGATCGTCTCAATATTTTCATCCATCATCCTGTTCACGTCGGCAATCGCCTTCTCGTATTCAAAGTCACCGATACTACGGATACCACGCAATATAAACTGTGCGCCGATCTCCTTACAGGTTTTAACGGTTAGTCCCTCATAGGAGATCACCTTAACCTTCGGACGGTCGCTATAGATCTCGCGTATCCACTCCATACGCTGTTCCAAAGGAAACATGGGGGTTTTGGCAGAATTGACACCAACACCTACCACTATTTCATCGAAAAGGTCCAGTGAACGGTCTATGATATCAGTATGTCCAAGTGTGATCGGATCAAAAGTGCCCGGGAATAAGCAAATACGTTTCATGCCTGTTTATTTTTTCAGCTCCTCCCTGTTGATGAAGATCGAAAAGATCGTCGTACCATAGTTACGTTCACTACGGTAGTATGAGTAATTCTTATAGTTATTGCGCGGAGTATGTTCCAGTACAAACCACCCTTCCGGTTCCAGCAGCCCGCGTTCAAACACGATCAGCGGCAGCTGATCGATCGTAGTAAGGGCATACGGTGGACCGGCAAAGATGAAGTTGAACTTCTCCGTACACTGTTCAAGATATTTGAACACGTCCATACGCTGCAATTTCAATGGCACCTCCAGTGACTGCGCTGTTTTCTGTATGAAATCAGCCATATTCGGATCTTTCTCCACAATAGTCAGGTCGGTCACTCCTCTTGAAGCCAGCTCATAGCTGATACTACCTGTTCCACCGAAGATATCCAGCGTTTTCAGTGATTCAAACTCCAGGTTGTTCTCCAGGATGTTGAATAGTCCGCCTTTTGCAATATCTGTTGTAGGTCTGGTATGCGGCATGTGTGCTGGCGGCTGAAACCGCAATCCTCCCTTCTCTCCGCCGATTATACGCATAACGCCATCGCATAAAGATTGTTAAAGTAATAGCCCGGGATCTCTTCCATTTTCGGAATGTACCAGAAGCCCGACAAACGCGGCATCCATTCCAGCTTAGGTATAAAACGGCGCAGCTCCTCATGGATCTGCGAGTCGGACGTTACCGCCCCTCCTACCTTTACCTTCACCAGTTGCTCGTCGAGGCCTGTCTGACGTAATATATTCACCAGGTGATATACCACGTCCAGTCCTGTCTGGCTGGATACGTCCTGCTGTATCAGCAGTTTGCCAAACCTGAAAATGGTCAGTGAGAACTTATGCTGCTGAATATCAACATAAGCGACGCCATTGAGTTCCAGGAAATCATTATCAAAACGATAAGACTTCAGTAATCCCGTATTAGCGTGGATCACTTTGTCTGTCGAAAATTCTTTTCTGAGGAAGCCCATTACATCCTTGTCCACCGAATAGATATTCACCAGCTGCTGCTCGCTCAATACATCTGCCAGCACCAGTTCCTGGGTCTGTTCAGGGTAAATAACATGCAGATAGTCCTTTTTCAGGGATGGATTATAGTGCGGCTCCGGCACTAATGTACTGTTAACGCCATCAAAGGCCAGCTGTACCAGGTTGAAATTGGTAAACAGCAGCTTGTCTGCATCGAATATCTGTTCAATCATCTGCAGATCTGCGGTAGCAGTCTTCTGGGGCAGAAAATGATAAGATTTCAATGCCAGGAACTTTTTCGCTGACGGATTGTACACCACATAACTGAACGTCCCCTTTCCTATTAGAACAAGCAGCTGGCAGGAAGTTAGGTCCGTCTCGAGCAGAGAAGCATCATCCGCAGCAAAGGCTGGATGAATTTTATAAGACACAGACATTATTAATACATTAGATATGGCACAATAATAACCAAAAAACGTGACTTTTGCTCCTATGCAGTTTGAAGTATCCACACGGCAGATTATAAAAATCGCCGCTCCTATATGCCTGGCTCTCATTATTCCACAGATAAATCATATGACTAATACAGCTTTCCTGGGTCGGCTGGGGGAGTTTGAGCTCGCTGCAAACGGGATTGCAGGTATTTATTATCTGGTGATGTACATGGTCGCCTATGGCCTGAATAATGGTTTACAGGTACTGATCGCCCGACGTGCCGGCCAGCTGAATACAACAGGTATCGGGCAACTTTTTTCAAATGGCATACAACTGGGACTTGCGTCTTCGTTTCTCGTGATCGCACTGACGCTGTTCCTGGCGCCCTGGTTCTTCTCCCAAACATTGCACAATCAGCATATATACGAAGCCGCCCTCTCTTTTATACGTATCCGCATCTGGGGACTCCCCTTTCTGATGCTGTTAAGCATGGCGAACGCCTTTTATATAGGAAGTGGTCACTCGAAAGTGCTGGCGGTCACCTCTTTATGCCAGGAGATGGTCAATATCTTTTCTGATTATGTACTGATCTTCGGAAAACTGGGATTACCGGCAATGGGACTGAACGGGGCAGCCGTTGCCTCTGTGCTGGCGGAAGGTACTGGCCTGTTTGTCGCCTACGCTATTCTGTTCGGGAAGAGTTACCATAAAAAATACCTGCTATTCACCTATCTGAAGCCATCCTGGCCCATCATGCGCAGCATCCTGACCATATCTGCTCCACTGATCGTACAGTTCCTCTTCAGCATCGGCAGCTGGTTTATCTTCTTCATTTTCATCGAGCACCTGGGTGAGCGCCCGCTGGCCATCTCCAATATGCTAAGAAGTATCTTCGGATTTTTTGGTGTCTTTACCTGGTCTCTGGCCGCCACCTGTAACACAATGGTCAGCAACGTGATCGGTCAGGGTAAGTCAGAACTGGTCTTTAAAGCGATCAGAAAGATCGTGGTCATCAGCCTGATCTGTGCTATAACCGTATGTATACTGGTGAACCTGTTTCCGCATACCATCTTACAGATCTACACAACAGATAAACCACTGATCGCTGAAGCCATTCCATCTGTACGTATCATTACCCTCAGCACCATCCTGATGGCTGTTTCAGGTGTGGTACTGAGCGCGGTGACCGGTACCGGCAATACAAGGATCAACCTCGGCATCGAATTCGCCGCGGTCATTGGGTATCTCTTATATTGTAGTATTGTAGTAGAGCAGTGGCGTAGTCCGCTATATATCGCCTGGCTGGCTGATTTCTTTTACTGGACCATCATCTTTGTACTCTGCTTCCTCTACCTGCGAAGCGGCAGGTGGAAAGCAAAATCCATCTGATCATTACTCCATGGCTTCCAGCATCTTTTTACAGGCAGCTTTAACAGCCGGATCATCCTGGTAAATGGGACGTAAAGTAACGGCCTTTCTCAGTATCTCTATCGATTTCTCCAGCTCTTCCTTGTCCTTATAGGCTTTGGCAAGATCATGGTAGTTAACCAGCAGAGAAGCGTCCAGCTTACGGCATTTCTCGAAATTGGCGATGGCATTATCCAGAGAACCTTCTGGTAGTCCGCCGAACAGCACTTTGGCCGCGGCTTTTTCCAGGGCATTCATATTGGCCATGTCATAATTCAGTTTGCCGAGCACATAATAGGCTTTAGCATAATTCGGGTTGAACTTGATCGCCAGTTCAGCGTACCTTTTCACCTCTTTATAGGCAGCTACCTTCTCCTTCGCCCCTTGTGTAGTAGCGACGCGACCTAACGCCACAGCCATCACATAGTTGGCTTCGGCATTCTCAGGTGCCAGTTTGATAGCCTGTTCTGCATAATTCTTAGCCTCTGTATAACTACGTGTTCTCTCGTCTTTGTCAGTCGCTCTGCTTCCCTCACAGGCACTCAGTTCACTGGCGCCTGCCAGGGCCGCAATATTGTCAGCCTGTACTTTCAACGCGTCTTTGTAAAGGGCCAATGCAGCAGGCTCCTTCATCTGTTTCTCCAGTTGTCTTGCCTGGTCGACCATTTCATCGGCAGTCTGTGCATAGGTGAAAGCGGATACCAGCAATAAAGCAGCGAATGTAAATACCTTAAACATAGGGCGGAATTTTACACATGTTAAATTAACTAAATTTAACGCTTTATCTACAGACAGTCCATACCACATATGTATTAATCTGTTTGTGGAGGGAAGCGGTTATTTAGTAGTTCTTTTCAAGCGTTACTATGGAGTTACGTACGGAAGCGCCCATAGGTGGGTTCATTTTTTTCAGAGAAATAACAGCACGCTTAATTTCAGGATATTTCTCTTTTACAGCATCACTGATGCTGTATACAACCTGCTCCAGCAGCGGCTGCGGGATGGCCATGATCTTCTTAACAACGTTATAAAGTCCCTGGTAATTAACAGTTTCAGAGATCGTATCGATATGGTGCGTACCGGGAATAGTGACAAACAGGTCTACGACAAAATCATTTCCAATCACGCGTTCTTCGGGATAAAGACCATGAAAGGCGCGGAAAGTGGCTTGTTCGAGTCCAACTGTAAGCATTATTAATCAGGAATTAGGAATTAAGAATTGGGTATTGAGCAGCCTTTAGAATATAAAAGCAGGATGGCTTGCCTCGGTGTTAATAATAATCTGGGAAACATCATCCTGCGGCATAACTAACCTCAATATCCATCACATGACTATTGTAAAAGAAATTAGGAATTACGAATCAGGCAATTAACTGAAGCTCAATTCCTGATTCGTAATTCCTAATTCCCAATTAATTATAAACCCATGGCAGATAAATATCTTTCTGCATCCAGGGCAGCCATACAGCCACTGCCTGCAGCAGTTACTGCCTGACGGTAGATCTTATCCTGTACGTCACCGCAGGCGAATACGCCTTCCAGATTAGTACGGGAGGAACCCGGTACAGTTTTGATATACCCCTGCTCATCGAGTTCCAGGTAATCCTGGAATATATCAGAGTTTGGCTTGTGACCGATTGCGACGAAGAAAGCGCTTACCGGAACGGTAGTTTCTTCGTTCTTGGCAGTGTTCAGCAGGCGAACAGCTTCCACTTTATTTTCACCTAATACTTCCTGGGTTTCAGTGTTCCAGTATACAATGATGTTGGAAGTTTTCAGTACACGGTCCTGCATTACTTTAGACGCGCGCATTTCATGGCGGCGTACGATCATATGAACGTTGCTACACATTTTAGACAGGTAAAGTGCTTCTTCGGCAGCGGTATCACCGGCACCGACGATCGCTACTTCCTTACCACGGAAGAAGAATCCGTCGCAAACAGCGCAGGCAGATACACCGCTACCGTTCAGACGTTGCTCGGACGGCATTCCAAGCCATTTAGCGGAAGCACCGGTAGCTATGATGATCGCATCAGCGGTCATTACTTTGGATTCGTCTATTGTTACTTTATATGGTTTGCTGCTGAAATCTACAGAAGTTGCCATACCAAAGCGGATATCCGCACCCATGCGGGCAGCCTGTTTTTCGAAGTCCACCATCATTTCAGGCCCCTGAATACCTTCAGGATACCCCGGATAGTTTTCTACTTCTGTGGTGATGGTCAGCTGACCACCTGGCTGAATACCCTGATAAAGTACAGGTTTAAGATTTGCTCTGGCTGCGTATATGGCGGCAGTGTACCCTGCTGGTCCGGAACCTACTATCAATAAATGTACATGTTCCTGTTGGTTAGTTTCCATGCTTACTATGTAATATTAATAAGGTATAATGATCGTTTATGAATGTCCGTATCTGTACCGGCTCACATGATAATTAGCGGAAAACGCTTTAATGATGTGGTCTGCAAAAATACGTATCCCCATAAAATAAAAAACACCGGCTATAAAATTACAGCCGGTGCATCTATATAAAGTTATAGATCTATGATTTGAATAGCAACTAAATGCCTATCCTCTTCTCCTACATCCTACCGGATTAACCCAGGTAAGATTTCAGTGCTCCGCTGTAGCGGGCTTTTTGCAGCCTTTTAATGGCGCGTTCCTTAATCTGACGAATTCTTTCCTTTGTCAGGTCGTACTTCTGACCGATTTGTTCAATCGTTGCTCCATTCTCTCCATCCAGACCAAAGTATGCGTTGACGATTTCCGCTTCGCGGGGGCTGAGAGATTTCAGCACACGGCGGATCTCTTCACGCAGTGAATCACGCATTACATCATCATCAGTGATATCGCCACCTTCCAGCAGGTCACCCATAGCTACGTCTTCTGCTTCGTGAACAGGAGCATCGAGGGACATGTGACGGGTATTGCTCTGGAAGATATTGTTGATCTCAGATTCAGACATTTCCAGGATCTCTGCCAACTCTTCAGTTGACGGTTCTCTTTCATTTTCCTGCTCGAAAGCCATGTAGGCCTTGTTAGCTTTATTGTAAGTGCCGATTTTATTCTGCGGCAGACGAACCAGACGGCCCTGTTCTGCTAAAGCCTGCAGTATGGACTGACGGATCCACCACACAGCATAAGAAATGAATTTGAACCCTTTCGTTTCATCGAACCTCTGCGCAGCTTTGATCAGGCCTAGATTGCCCTCATTTATGAGGTCGCTGAGGCTTAAGCCCTGGTGCTGATACTGCTTTGCTACTGATACCACGAAACGAAGGTTTCCTGTAGTTAAACGTTCAAGAGCCTTCTGGTCACCCATCTTAATGCGTTGCGCCAGAACAGTCTCTTCCTCAGGTGTTAACAAAGGGATCTTTGAAATCTCCTGCAGGTATTTTTCTACCGCCTGAGAATCACGGTTTGTGATCTGGGTGGCAATTTTAAGTTGCCTCATATTGAAAGTTTATTAGTTTATAAATTGAATAACATCAAAAGAATTTTTTTGTTGAGATATTTTAAATAATTATCTTACAACCTATTCCACTCTTCTAACATTATCGTTTTAACAAATTAGCCTGCAAAGATCGTGCTAATACCCCACACTGCCAAATCCTTTTCAAGCCATCAATTTCTTATAACAAAGTACTCCATATAAACGATATTTAATAGCCCTTTATTAGGTATTTTCGACGCTTTAATTAAATTTTAACAATTGAAAAATAATCAACTTCAGATTATTAACTTCACTAATTTATTGTCCAATACATTGCAAATTCTTCAACGATGATTATTGATTTCAGGAGCGATACTTTCACTAAGCCGACTCCCGGAATGCTGACAGCTATGACTGAGGCAAATACCGGCGATGATGTATACGGCGAAGACCCTAGTGTAAATCAGCTGGAAGCCATGCTGGCAGCATATTTTGGTAAAGAAGCCGCCATGTACTGCCCTTCCGGCACCATGAGTAATCAGATCGCTATTAAAGTACACACCCAGCCCGGTGACGAGGTGATTTGCAGTGACTTAGCACATGTGTATATTTATGAAGGTGGTGGCATCGCGTTTAACGCCGGCTGCCAGGTACGTGCGCTGGAAGGCGACCGCGGCATGATCACCGCTGCACAGGTAGCCGCAGCCATCAACCCCGATGACGTGCACAAAGCTACTACCAGCCTGGTTTGCCTGGAAAACACCTCCAATCGTGGTGGCGGATGCTGCTATGATATTGAAGAGATCACCCGCATCAAAAACGTGTGCAGGGATAATAACCTGAAACTCCACCTGGACGGGGCCCGGCTGTTCAATGCACTCGTGGCAACCGGGGAAAATCCGAAGACTTTCGGGGAGCTGTTCGATAGCATTTCTGTCTGCCTCAACAAAGGAATGGGCTGCCCGATGGGATCTGTCCTGCTGGGGAGCGCAGCGTTTATCCGTTCCGCACGCCGTGTAAGGAAAAAACTGGGCGGCGGATTAAGACAGGCTGGCTATATGGCAGCTACCGGACTTTATGCCATGGAGCACCATATTGCCAGATTGGCAGAAGATCATTTGAATGCCAAGCAGATTGCTAAATACCTGCTGCAAAAAACATTTGTCGGTCATATGCTGCCGGTCGAAACCAATATCCTCATCTTTGATGTGAAGGATGGCTGGACAGCTAAACGCTTCGCCGACCACCTGAAACAGGAAGGTATCCTGGTTTCTCCTATCAGTGAAACGCAGCTACGTATCGTACTGCACCTGGATATTACCCCGGCAATGGTGGAAAAGACCTGTGCGGTGATATCAGCAATGGAGTAATCCCTTAACAAGATACAAACAGAAAATGGCTGGCAACTGCAGATATGCAGACCAGCCATTGTTATTATTCTACATTCAACCACTCTCTTTGACAATCAACCGAATCAGCTCCTTCGCCCCATCCGCCGCAAGTCAGGAGGTAGCCGTTTATGGCGACAGATCAGCCCAGATGATTCGGTTAATAACAATATATTTTTGGGGTCACTGGATGGAAACATTTCCTAAGGTGCCGTAAATCTACGCAGCCCAACCGGCAGGCACAACTGCCAATGTATACCCGGCCATGATTTTCTCGTATCCGGACGTTTTACGCTGAAAAGTGAGGAAAGGTAACTTCCCCGCTAAAACAGACGTGCTTCCAATCGCTTAATCTCTTATTTTTGCACACTTATATAAATGATATATCGCTAGCATGGAACTCTCAAAAAATTACACGCCTGCTGCTATTGAAGGCAAATGGTACCAGCATTGGATGGACAAAGGTTATTTCCGTAGTAAACCGGACAACCGCCCTCCTTTTACCGTTGTGATCCCTCCTCCTAACGTCACCGGCGTCTTGCACATGGGGCATACCCTGAACGAGACGGTCCAGGATATCCTGGTGCGCCGTGCCCGTATGAGCGGATTTAACGCATGCTGGGTCCCAGGCTCTGACCATGCTTCCATCGCTACCGAAGCGAAGGTGGTGAACATGCTCAAAACCGAAAAAGGTATTGAGAAGTCACAGCTGACTCGTGAAGAGTTCCTCAAATACGCATTTGAGTGGAAAGAGAAATACGGCGGCATCATTTATAGCCAGATCAAGAAACTGGGATGCTCCTGCGACTGGGACAGGGTGACATTCACCATGGACGATCATTATTATGAAGCGGTTATCAAGGTGTTCGTAGATCTTTACAATAAAGGTCTCATCTACCGTGGCGCCCGTATGATCAACTGGGACCCGAAAGCGAAAACAGCCCTGAGTGATGAAGAAGTACAGTATAAAGACATCGAGGGTAAACTGTACCATGTTCAATATGCTATCACTGATTCTGAAAATAACCTGACAGGCGAAGCGATCACCATCGCTACACAGCGACCTGAAACCATCATGGGCGATACCGCTATCTGCGTAAACCCTGATGATGAACGCTATAAACACCTGGTTGGCCACTTTGCGATCGTACCCCTGGTAAACCGCAGAGTACCTATCATCTTCGATACCTACGTAGATAAAGAATTCGGTACAGGCGCCCTGAAAGTGACACCTGCTCACGATATCAATGACTACAACCTGGGACTGAAACACAACCTGGAAGTAGTGGATACCCTGAACGATGATGGTACCCTCAGCCCCGCTGCTGGTGTATTCATCGGTGAAGACCGCTTCAGAGCTCGTAAAAAAGTGATCGCTGCATTGGACGAACAGGGTCTGCTCGTAAAAGAACAGGCATACACCACCCGCCTTGGCTACAGTGAGCGTAACCCTGATACTGTGGTAGAACCCCGTATCAGTACCCAGTGGTTCGTGAAAATGGCGGAACTGGCCAAACCTGCCCTGGATGCCGTAGTAGATGGTGATGTGAAGATCCATCCGGGCGATCGCTTCCTGGCGACCTACAAATACTGGATGGAGAATGTAAAAGACTGGTGTATCTCCCGTCAGCTCTGGTGGGGACAACAGATCCCTGCGTTCTATGCACCAGACGGCACCTTTGAAGTAGCACATAACGTAGATGCAGCGATCGCACAGTTCGCAGCGAAAGGTGCTACCTACACTGCTGCCGACCTCCGTCGTGATGAAGACTGTCTCGATACCTGGTTCTCTTCCTGGCTGTGGCCAATGGAAGTATTCAATGGTATTTCCCAGCCTGACAACGAAGAGATCAACTACTACTACCCTACCAACGTACTGGTAACCGGACAGGATATTATCTTCTTCTGGGTGGCCCGTATGATCATGGCTGGCATGGAATACAAACAGGTTAAACCATTCAGTGATGTTTATTTCACCGGTATGGTAAGAGACAAACAGGGACGTAAAATGAGTAAGTCGCTGGGGAACTCTCCTGACCTGCTGGAACTTATCGACAAATATGGTGCGGATGCCGTTCGTTATGGTATCATGATCACTTCTCCTGCCGGTAATGACCTGTTATTTGATGAGGCAACTCTCGGACAGGGTGCCGCTTTCGGTAACAAGATCTGGAACGCTCTGAAACTGGTGAAAATGTGGGAAGCACGCGTGGCACCAGGTACTGAAAACGCTGATAATAACTTTGCTGTACAATGGTTTGAAAACAGACTGAATGAAGTAAAAGCACAGGTGAATGAGCTGTTTAAAGACTTTAAACTGAGTGAAGCCCTGAAAGTAGTTTGTCACAACCTGATCTGGGATGATTTCTGTAGCTGGTACCTGGAATGGGTGAAACCTGGTTTCGAGCAACCTTGTGACGCAGGTGTTTATGCAAAAACGGTTTACTTCTTCGAAGAACTGATGAAATTACTGCATCCTTTCATGCCGTTCGTATCTGAAGAGATCTATCAGGCACTGAAAGAACGCGCAGAAGGTGATGACCTGATGATCCAGCAGTATGCTACTCTGGCAGCTAGTGACGCTAACATCCTGGCAGAAGGTGAACTGGCGAAGGAAGTGATCACCAGCATTCGTGATGCACGTACCAAAAATCAGCTCAAGGTAAAAGATGAAATAGTAGTACACATTGATACCCTGCAGGAAGCAGCATTCGCAAAAATCGAAGGCCTGCTGTCCAAACAGGTAAATGCAAAAGCTATCAGGTATACCAAAGAACCAGTAGGCGGTTGCATCAACGTAGTCGTACAAAAAGACAAGTTCTACCTGGAAACAGAAAAAGAACTTGACACGACCAATCTGAAAGCAGACCTGGAGAAAGACCTGATCTACCAGCAAGGCTTCCTGGCATCGGTAGAGAAAAAGCTGAGCAACGAAGCATTCGTAAGCAGAGCCAAACCAGAAGCGGTAGAAGCAGAGAGAAAGAAGAAGGCTGATGCCGAGGCTAAGATCGCAGCCATTACGGAAAGTTTGAAATCTTTATAATTTTCAATATCGCCCGGACGTTACTATTCCGGGCGATTTTTTTATATCCCTGTTTATTCTATGCGTAAATGTTATCTGATTTCGGGAATCCTTTTGTTCATGGCAAGTATGCCGGTATTAGCGCAAACCGCCAAGCCTAAGAAACCTGCTGCTAAAAAACCTGCCACTACAACCAGTACCACCGGTACTAAAACAACCACACTCCGCTTCCGTACCACCTGGGGTATATTCCTTCCTGACTCCCTTCCACGCCCTGAGATTATTAAACTGCTTGATTCTCCGCTGGTAGTGAGAGACGAAAAGAATAACAAATATCCTGTTGTATCCTTCCAGTTCACCTACGAGAAAAGGGAACCATACCTGAATGATACCACCGGCAAACCCGGCTTCTATACCGAATTTGTCGGCGATGACTTCAAGGGTGACCGCCTCCCTCCCTTCTGGGTAGAGCGCATCAAAGAGATGCTTGAGAGAAATGAGGTATTCTATTTCGATAATATCATTATCAAATACACCGGCGATAAATTATACAGAGCTCCCAAGCTCAAATTCAACGTTCGCTAATAACTGAACAACTGCTGTAATGGCAGTGTGAATGAGAACCTTTGGGTTGCGTTGTCAATAGGGTCCTTGTCAAACAGGTGACTATAACGCACTCCGAAGGTGAAAGGGATTTCATTGCCTATTTTGGTATCGAACAGAAGCTCTCCACCAGCAGATCTATATTGCGTGCTCACCTTGCTGATGAAGTTATAGGCCCTGCTGTAATCATAGAACACATTGCCCCTGATCCGCATCAGGTAAAGAATATGTGCAAATCCCCAGTCAGGATAGGCGATCGGGAAATGATAGTTCGCGCCCAGTTTATAGATGTGCTCATAGAACGGCTCATTATATCCACGGGCATAGGCGAAATTATCGGAGAAAGAATAGTTGCGTGACGTATCCCGCTGCTGCCAGGCACTCTGCAACACCAGACTATGACTTGGTAATACACCTGGCAGGTACAGGTCTAATCTTGCGAAA
The DNA here is from genome assembly GCF_010093065.1 of Chitinophaga agri. Classification (NCBI taxonomy): domain Bacteria; kingdom Pseudomonadati; phylum Bacteroidota; class Chitinophagia; order Chitinophagales; family Chitinophagaceae; genus Chitinophaga; species Chitinophaga agri. Next base: position 2,818,063 of record NZ_CP048113.1, read on the forward strand.
AGCTGTTCTGCAAATACATTGGTCAGCGAACGGTTATACTGTAAAGCAAGGTATTGTCCGAAGTGAGAATAGATATGTTGTCTGGCCCGGATGCGCTGGTTATTGAATACCAGTGTATTGCCGATATATTGTATGCTCGGATTTGTAAAACGGAATGCTCCCTGCGGAAATCTCTCCAGATAATGATACATCGAAGATACTGACAAACTGCGGCTATACAAACCGGAAGATAACGTCAATGGTATCGTGAACCCGCCATGAAAATCCAGCTCCTTCCAGTATAGACGGCCTTTTCCGGAAAAAACGTCAGACCGGTCAAAGGTATATTTAGCCCCTGCCTGCAGATATGGGAACAGGGCGCCATAGATGAAATCTCCCGTGAAGCCGGAACTTCCTTCATTACGATTATAGGTATATCCCAAAGCTGTAGAAGCCGTGTTCAGCACGTTATCGCCGTACAGCGTCACACTGTAGTTAGGATCGTCGAAGGTAGGTAGCCAGCTGTGGAAGTTGAACAGGTGTGTACTCTTCGCATACTCCTTTACCTCATTTTTCTCATCTGGTACTTTCTCTAGAATATTGCCCCCTTCCTGGAAATCAGGCTGTAACCAGGCACTATGATAGCTACGTCCTGTATCGATCGGTTGCCAGTCTTTCGGCGCCAGCGGCGCCGCATACAAGGCATATCCTTTCGTGCCGAAAGCACTGTATACTACCGTCTGCGACTGGCTATCCACCGCCGCATGCAGCACGCCGTTTGGATGTGCGGTAACCTGCCAGATCTTTTTAGCTGACATCGTCAATGCATAGATATTATCCACATCCTTATACGCAGCGGTGTAATACACCGTGTCATGGCGCACGGCCGGAATACCCAGGACTGTAAATGAGAAAGGTGTCAGCAATTCGCGCTCCCCCGTAGCCAGTGACTGACGTATCATGGCCATTTCTCCTCTGTTATTACGCACATTACTGATGATCCATTGTTCATCCGCAGAAAACTTAGGATAAGTGTAATACCAGTTATCAGGATTCGGTAGCGTATTGATTACAGCGCCCGTTTGTCCATCCAGCAGCTGCAGACTATATTGCTGCGAGGTGGCCGTAGCGACTGCCACGATGCGTTTACCATCTGCAGTGATATCAGGGGAAAAGTAACGGGAAGTATGGGTGAGTGTACCAGTACGGCCGGTTGCCATATCATGGACCTTTACAACAGAATAGTCCTTCCAGGACCAGCGTGGATGAAAACGGGCTTCCGTCCATACGATCCGTCCATTTCGATAACTGAAATAGTCATCGAAATGGATACCCGGGCGGGTCACCAGTTCCTGTCGGCCAGTGCTGTCAAGCAGATAAAAACCTGCCAGCTTTTTGTAGGAATCTTTATAGATGAGCCATTCACCTGGCTTCACCGGATAAATATATTTGTAGTTTGTAACAGTTGGTGGTGCTTCCATCAATGGTGTACCTGGCTTACTTTCTTTACTGGCGTAAGTCTCCCAGCGCGGCTGATATTCTTTCAGCATCGCGCGATAGAAACCAGTCACGTTGTTACCCGTGCGTCTTTTCAGGCTCCGGGACAACGGATAAAATAATCCGCGGTAGCGCACTGCATCTGTTGTTACATCTTTCCAGAAGGTGCGGCCGTAATGTTCACGACCATACATGCTCATGAGATATCCCAGTGGATAATGATTGGGGGTAAAGTCTACATAAGAGCCATTCCTGACTTTCATATAACTATAGTCCCTTTTCTCAAGCGCGAGCGCCCTGAAGCCATCGAAGAAAGCAGGCAGTCGTCCCCTCCCCTGCATACTCAGGGCTGTTTCCATTGTCACAGCATCTCCTTCCCAGAACCAGTTAGGTACAGCTACACTGGCAAAACCGGCTAATCCCAGTTCTCCGAATACACGATAGGCAACCCGGGTCAGTCCCTGGTTAAAATTGCGATATTGTAATACGTGCCGGTATTCATGCACTGCCAGCTGATCTTCCCATTTCAATGAACCCAGATCAGCAGATGCCGGCGGTGGTGTCAGATAAAACTCAGAGCGGAAAGGCCCCATAGCGACATAACCATTGGATTCCAGTGTCTGATGCTGCAATACGATATTCACTTTCTTGTTCCGGTTCCCGATTGAGCCGCGGTTATATCGATCCATATAATGGATCAGATTTGCGACCCGTTGTCCCTGTTGTTCCAGTCCGGCAGGAAAAATTACACGGGCGGTATCAGAATTGATCTGACGCCATTTTACAGAAGGAGGATTGCCGCCGAATGATTGTGCCATTGCGGTAATGGGGAACAGGAGTAACAGTAGGCACGAGAAAGTTTTCATATCAATTGCAGGTATAGGGAACAAGATACGGAGTAATTAGGAATTACGAATTAGGAATTGATTAGCCTGACTACATTAATTATCAGGCAATTAACAAATGCCAATAAACGAACGCCATAAACAGCCGTGCTGTTTATGGCGTTCGCAAATTCCCTGGTTCCTGGTTCTCAATGATCTAACATTCCGGAAGGCTGATCGGTATATTCACCGCCAGGCCACCATCAGAAGTCTCCTTGTATTTACTGTTCATATCCAGTGCCGTATCCCACATGGTCTTTACCACCGCATCGAGCGATACTTTCGCCAGTTCCGGGTTGCTCTGCAACGCCAGCTGGGAAGCAGTGATCGCTTTGATCGCGCCCATGGTATTACGTTCTATGCAGGGTACCTGTACGAGTCCGCCAATAGGGTCGCAGGTCAGCCCCAGGTGATGTTCCATGGCAATTTCAGCCGCCATCAGTACCTGACGCTGAGAACCACCCAGGCATTCAGTTAATGCCGCTGCCGCCATGGCAGAAGACACACCGATTTCCGCCTGACATCCGCCCATTGCGGCGGAGATAGTAGAGCGTTTTTTGAAGATACTGCCGATCTCGGAGGCTGTCAGCATAAACTGCATGATCTTATCATCCTGATTGCCATCACAGAAGGTAATGAAATACTGTAATACAGCGGGGATGACGCCTGCTGCACCATTGGTAGGAGCTGTTACCACACGGCCGAACGAGGCATTTTCCTCATTCACAGCGAGCGCAAAACAGCTGACCCAGTCCAGCGTATAAGCGAAGTGGTTACCACCTGCACGAATAGCGTCGATCCAGGAATTATAATCAGTGTAGGTACGTCCTTTCAGTAATTTTTTATTCAGTGCTGCCGCACGTCTGGCCACACGTAACCCTCCGGGTAATTCACCCGCTGTATGAGAACCCCGGTAGATACACTCTTTCATGACACGGTAGATATTCATCACGCCGGCCCGGGTTTCTGCTTCCGGTCTCCAGGCATGTTCATTTTCCATGACGAGTTCGGAGATGGAATACCCTGTTTTGATACACCACTGTAACAGCTGACGGGCAGTATCAATTGGGAATGGCAGGTCTACCTGTGCAGCACCTCCACCCTGTGTTTCACCTTCTTTCAAGACAAATCCGCCACCAATGGAATAGTAGGTAGCAGCCTGTTGTTCGCCATCATTAAAGGTAACGAGGAAGGTCAGGGCGTTAGGGTGATAAGGTAAGGATTCATCAAACAGGAACGTGATATCCTGCAGGGGATCAAAAGTCACGGGATGAGTGCCACCCACGACCATTACTTTATTTCTACGGATGTCGTCAATTTTACTGTTGATCTGATTAACGTCAAACGTTACGGGGTCATCACCACAGAGGCCTAACTGTACCGCAATATCAGTACCGTGACCATGACCGGTCTTGGCAAGAGAGCCGTACAATAAAACGCTGACATGTTCTATGGAACTGAGTTTTCGTCCTGTAGCCTGAACTTCTTTCAGGAACTGCAGGGCGGCCCGCCAGGGGCCTAACGTGTGTGAGCTTGAAGGACCTACGCCTATCTTAAAGATATCAAATACCGAAATGCATTCGTGTGCCACGAGGTAGAATTTCGACAAATGTAAGGGGAAAATAGGGATAGATTATTCCTCAGGTGGGATTGTATTACAATATCATTACTAATCACCAATCCTCAATAACAAAAAAGGGCCTTCCGGCCCTTTCCTGTTATTGAGGATTGGTGAGGTCCACTAATTCGATATCAAATATCAGCGGCGAGTTGGCCGGTATGCCGTTCTGTGCCTGACGGCCGTAACCGTAGTAAGAAGGCAGGTATACCCTGATCTTGCCGCCTTTGGTGATCCTGGTCAATGCAAACTGCCAGCCTACGATCACCTGTCCTACATAAAACTCACGGGGAGTTGTACCGGTAGAATCAAACACTACATCTGACAACAGTTTACCAGTGTACAAAGTCTTCACTTTTGTATTGCTGTATTTTACGCTGTCAACGCCATTACCTTTTGCAGAGATATTGTAGTAAATACCACTTAAAGAGTCCTGAACAGCTGTCAGGCTGTGTGCTTTCAGGTATGCCTTAATTGAATCGACATCCTTGTTAAACTGTGGTGTTGGATCATAAGCTTCGCCCTCATCTTTACTACAAGCGGCAAAAAATACCATCATCAGCGCTGCTCCGATCAGGAACAAATGTCTCATGCTAAATCTTTTCATGAAGTGCTCGGATTTATAATATTGAGATAATTAATTACAGAGGATTATTTAAAGTCTACGAGTTCCACGTCGCATACAAGAACGGTATTAGCAGGTATAATATTACCTACGGACACGTTACCGAAGCCCAGCGGAGAAGGGATGATCAGGAATATCTTTCCTCCTTTACCTATTTTCCGTAATCCTATCTGCCAGCCCATGATATGGTCTTTCAGGGCACGGCCATCGAAATTGGTACTGCCGAAAGAAGCATCCAGCAGGGAATCTTTCAGGTTACGGCGGGTATAATTCAATGTGGGAATAGAATTGAGCGTCATTAAGGCCGAAGGGTCTCCAGGGTTTTCTATTTTATAATAGATCCCACTGAAATCACGGTCCAGGGAAAGGTTGTTCGCCATCATGTATGACTGGATAGCGGCGTTCTGCTCCTGCATGATCCTTTCGCCATCGGTGACATCGTTGTAGGTGTCGGAATATTCATTTTTTGAGCATCCGGTGATCAGGACAAGTGAAAATAAAAGATAAAAAGCGGCGCGTAAATGTGCGTTCATACAATTATAACGGCGAAAAAGACCTAAAGTTACAGGAAGCTGCTAAAAAAGGAAAGGGTATCCGCGATAGCGAACACCCTTTTCCCTTATATTTTCTGGATACTATATTAGTAGTCCATACCCATTCCGTGACCACCGTGCGGAGCAGGGGCAGCAGATTTAGGTTCTGGTTTGTCAGCGATCACACACTCAGTGGTCAACAGCATACCTGCGATAGAGGAAGCGTTTTCCAGTGCGATACGTGTCACCTTAGCAGGGTCGATAACGCCAGCTGCCAGCAGGTTTTCGTATACTTCGGTACGAGCGTTGAAACCGAAATCGCCTTTACCTTCTTTCACTTTCTGTACTACGATAGAACCTTCGATACCAGCGTTAGCAGTGATCTGACGCAGTGGCTCTTCGATCGCACGTTTAACGATCGCAACACCTGTCTGTTCGTCAGCGTTTTCACCTACAACTGTATCCAGGCTTTCGATAGCGCGGATGTAAGCAACACCACCACCAGGAACGATACCTTCTTCTACAGCAGCACGGGTTGCGTGCAGTGCATCGTCTACGCGGTCTTTCTTCTCTTTCATTTCAACTTCGGTAGCAGCACCTACGTACAGTACAGCCACACCACCACTCAGTTTAGCAAGACGTTCCTGCAGTTTTTCGCGGTCATAGTCAGAAGTAGTTACTTCTATCTGCGCTTTGATCTGATTGATACGAGCCTGGATAGCTTCTTTTTCACCTCTGCCACCTACGACAGTAGTGTTGTCTTTATCGATAGTTACGGATTCAGCACGACCGAGGTAGCTCAGGTCAGCATTTTCCAGTTTGTAACCTTGCTCTTCGCTGATCACGATACCACCTGTCAGGGTTGCGATATCCTGCAGCATTTCCTTTCTTCTGTCGCCAAAGCCCGGAGCTTTAACTGCAGCAACTTTCAGCTGACCACGCAGTTTGTTAACTACCAGGGTAGCCAGTGCTTCACCTTCCAGATCTTCAGAGATGATCAGCAGCTGCTGGCCGTTCTGAACGATTTTTTCCAGGATGTGCAGGATGTCCTTCAGGGTGCTGATCTTTTTATCGTAGATCAGGATGTAAGGGTTCTGCAGCTCAGCGTGCATTTTTTCGCTGTTGGTGATGAAGTATGGAGACAGGTATCCGCGATCGAACTGCATGCCTTCTACTACTTCTACAGTAGTATCAGTACCTTTCGCTTCTTCAACGGTGATTACGCCGTCTTTGGTCACCTTGTTCATCGCTTCAGCGATCAGCTTACCGATCTCAGCGTCGTTGTTAGCGGAGATTGCAGCAACCTGTTCGATTTTTTTGTTGTCGTTACCAACTTTTTCAGCCTGTTTAGCCAGGTTTTCGATGATCACTTTAACAGCTTTATCGATACCGCGTTTCAGGTCCATTGGGTTAGCTCCAGCAGCAACGTTTTTTAAACCTTCGCCGATGATAGCCTGTGCCAGAACAGTAGCAGTAGTAGTACCGTCACCAGCAATGTCAGCGGTTTTAGAAGCAACTTCTTTCACCATCTGTGCACCCATGTTCTCAATCGGGTCTTCCAGTTCAATTTCTTTAGCTACGCTCACACCATCCTTGGTTAAGCTCGGAGCACCGAATTTCTTCTCGATCACTACGTTACGACCTTTTGGACCCAGGGTTACCTTCACTGCGTCTGCCAGGGTGTCTACGCCCTTCTTCATTTTATTGCGGGCATCTGTGCTAAAAAATATCTGCTTTGCCATAATAGCTTTGTGTTTTTTTTGAGTGTTTTGGTTTTGTCTGTCAGTTCAACGCTTGTGATTAAACAATTGCTAAGATGTCAGATTCACGCATGATTAAGTAATCACCACCTTCGATGCTGATCTCGGTACCTGCATATTTGCCATATAATACGGTATCGCCAACTTTTACAGTCACTGGCTCATCTTTCTTACCAGGACCAGCTGCAACAACAGTACCTTTCTGTGGTTTTTCTTTTGCAGTATCAGGGATGATGATACCACCAGCTGTTTTTTCTTCTGCGGCTGCGGGTTTCACGATCACCCTGTCAGCTAAGGGCTTAATACTTAAATCTTTTGACATATACTTATACTTTTTAAAAAGGTAAGATGATTTGTTTTTGTGCTGTTGGCACTTCGATAATTGTGCCAAGGCAATTTTATGGTCAAATTTTCAGTTCTTCCGCACCGGCAGCTAAGCTGCACTGACAAAAATGCCATTTTTTCAGATAAAACCTGACAGAATCAGTATGCAATTGCCCGTTTGTGATCCACCAGCCCCGGGTAACGGCCGGTGTGCTTCGCCGTCGCTGGTTCGACGCTTGTTCATTCCTCTTCAGACGAACACAGAAAGCCGGCATATTCAACTGTGGAATTTCACTACACCAGTGTATTATCCTGAAAAGTACTATTCTTTTAGCTAATAATACGCATCCTCTCCAGATATACAGTCACCACCGCAAAATAATCAGCCAGGTATTAAAATGACGATATGTCCTATTACCACATTCCCGGCATCTCTTTCCCCCACCCTTCCTGACACGATCAGCACACCTGATTGTCATATTTTTTCCTGTAAATCTCTTTAACACAACATTATACAATGATTATCAACAAGATAAAGTCAATCTTTCACAATTATCCCTGGTAATTCTTATTTGTCAACGCCTATTATGCCCATTTTTCCCTAGTTTTGCGCCCTCATACAGTTCTTGATTATAAGATGATTAGCAGAAGAAATATCCGTGTGAAGGTCATGCAGACCCTCTATGCACTGGAAACAATGGAACCGGAAACCATTAAGCCGGGAACCGCTACCAGTTTACTGAACGAGAAGCTGGACCAGACAAGTCAGATCTTTACATACGTATTATACTGCCTGACCCAGGTAGCTCAGTATGCAGAGATCGACTCTCAGACCCGTGCATCCAAACACCTTCCCTCAGCTGCGGACCTGCAGGTAAATACCAAAATAGCGGGGAATGAATTTGTTTTCCAGATCATCAATGACAAAGGGTTTCAGGTAAACCTGGAACAATGGAAACTCAGGCATCTTCCTGAACAGGACCTGATGCGTAAACTGTACAACTCTCTCACAGCAACAGATATCTATCAGAAATATATCCAGGAGCCTTCCCGTACCAAACAGGGAGAAAAGGAGATCATGGAATATATCTATAAAGAGCTCCTCTTCAAAAACGAGCTGTTCCTTCAGCATATGGAAGATAGCTTCCTGCACTGGGGTGACGATGCCGAAATGATGGACCTCCTGGTAGCTAACTACATGCATAAACCGCATTTATTCAATTTCCTCCAGCTCATCAGCCGGGAGAAACTGGAATATGCACGTGAACTGCTGCTGACAGTGCTCGATAAGAAAGAATATTGCCTGGAACTGATCAAGCCGAAATTACAGAACTGGGATCCTGAACGTATCGCCGCAGTGGATATGTTATTAATGGAAATGGGAGTATGCGAATTCCTCTATTTCCCGACTATTCCTACCAAGGTGACTATCAACGAATATATCGACCTGGCAAAGGCGTACAGCACGCCTCAGAGCGGTCAGTTCGTCAACGGTATACTGGATAATATCCTGAAAGACCTCGATCAGGCCAATATGATAAAGAAGGTAGACCGTACAAAAAAATAGCTACTTTTGGGTCGAACCCGATACAATTATGAAAAAGATATTCTTTTATCTGATTGCCGGTAGCCTCCTCGCTGGCGCCTGCAACAGTTCAGATGCCAACAAAAGTGCCGGACAGGATACAACGACTGCGGCCACTGCTGCCAGTACAAAAGGTACACCTGTCATCACCTTTGATGAGATGACGCACAATTTTGGCAATATCACTGAAGGCGAAAGAGTAGAATACTCCTTCAAATTCACCAACACCGGAGACGGAGACCTGCTGATAACAGATGCTACCTCCTCCTGCGGTTGTACAGTGCCTGACTGGCCGAAAGAACCTATCAAACCTGGTAAAACCAGCTATATGAAAGTAGTGTTCAACAGCGCAGGTAAAGAAGGATATACTGAAAAGGAAATCACGATCCGGGCTAACACAAAGCCTGAACAGGTACAGGGACCAAAAATTCAGTGTACGATACTGAAACAGAAATAACAACAACTAAACAACTAAATACAACTTAATACGATGTACACTAACATGCTGAACGTTCTACTGATGGCGGGTGGTGGAGCAGGTGCTCAAGGCGGCGCTGGCTTCCAGTTCATATTTATCGGGGGTATGATCCTGGTAATGTGGTTATTCATGATCCGTCCTCAGACCAAGAAAGCAAAATTGCAGAAAGACTTCATCGGCGGTCTGCGTGAAGGCGATAAAATCGTTACCATCGCAGGTATCCACGGTAAAGTGAAAAAGATCAATGATAACAATACCCTGCAGATCGAAGTTAGTCCTGGTACCTACTTCACTGTTGAGCGCTCTGCTATCAGTATGGAATATACCCAGGCACAGCAGAAAGCAGCTGAAACTGCAGCAAAATAATGGCTGTCTTCCGACAGTGCGTCCCAAATTCCCTCGCGGAGTTTGGGATTTTTTTTGGAATTTGGCGGTATGTTAAAAATTGGTATCACAGGCGGTATAGGCTCAGGAAAAAGTACGGTTGCAAAGATCTTCGCACTACTCGGCGTGCCGGTGTATTATGCTGATGATGCAGCAAAAACGATCATGCAAACTGATAAGCTGCTGATTGAACAGGTGAAAAAGCATTTCGGTGCACAGATCTATGACGCAAACAATGTACTGGACCGCGCCGCATTGGGTAAGATCGTTTTTAACGATAAAGACAAGCTGGAGTTACTGAACTCCCTCGTCCACCCTGCCACCATCCGACATAGCGACGAATGGGCAGATCAGCAAACAGCCCCCTACGTCATCAAAGAAGCGGCCCTGCTCTTTGAATCCGGGTCTTTTCAGTACCTCGATAAATGTATCGGCGTATACGCCCCCCAGCCGCTACGCATCCACCGCGTCATGAAACGCGACAATATAGGCCGCGCCGATGTACTGGCCCGCATGCACAAACAGATTGACGACAATATCAAAATGAAGCTGTGCGATTATATTATCCGCAATGATGATCAGGAAATGGTTATCCCACAGGTACTCGCATTGCATCAGCAGCTGCTTACACTCGCAGCCTCCTAATCATCCCTTACCCATCACCCGATCATTATAACCATTCTATTACATGGGTAAAACCATTACACAAGGCAGTAACAATAAAAATAAAGTCACCCCTGTGCTGCTGCTCGAACTGCAGTCCAATCACCCTGAACCGGTGAAGATCAGCGCAGGTATGCTCAAAGAAGATGTAAGCGGACGTACCTGTCAGCGGGTACCGCTTAATGATAAAAAATCACTCGCTATTTTCAATACACTACCTGCTGGTGTGCAGCATCTGCTGCAACCCTGTACGCAGGAATCCATGGTATATAAAGAACTGCAGCTGAAAGAGAAATTCCGCGATCATCCGGTGAGATCGCTCACACAGCAGCAGTATGTGCATGAAGGTATGCAGCAATACCTCTATCACACACTTCAGCAATTGCGGCCACTGACGCCCGTATTGCCCTGGTATACCATGATCACCGACGACAGTATGCTGATGAAAAATACCCGTCCGGCTACTGTCAATAATTTCCCTCCCCTGCTTTCCTTCGAGCTGAAACGCTCCGCTACCGGCGCTTTACGCGTAGTGGCCATTGTAACGATCAATGGTCAGGTACAACCACTTACCAACTTCGAACATTACGGTTTTCTGCTGCGTAAGGAAGGTGAATTGTTCATCCTCCCTCCTGCTGCCGCTATCACACTGGAACAATTCCCCGGTGGTATAAAAGAAATTCCGGCAGGGGAAGAAGAACAGTTCATTGCCGATGTATTACCTGTATTAAGCACCCAATACACGGTCAATAAGAGCATCCTGTTACAAAAGGAAATACTGGATACTCCTCCCGCATGTAATATATGGCTGAGTGAACTGAATAAATCGTTCCTCGTACTCACACCACAATGGCAATATGGCGACTTCCATATCGAAGACAGCAAAGATCCCATCGTGCTGAAAACCGCCGGGGACGTGCAATACGAGATCAGGCGGGATATGGAAGCAGAGAAAGAAATGATCACCTTCATCCGTGGTCTGCATCCCCGCTTTGCGCAGCAGCGGAACGGCTATTTCTACCTGCCGTTCGCCGATGCCGAAAAAAGTCAGTGGCTGGTAAAGTGTTACCGTAAACTAACTGACCGCAACATAGGTGTGTACGGTATGGACCAGCTGAAGCACTTCCGCTACAATACCAGTATACCTGTTATGGATGTACGCTGGCACAGTGATGATAAAGATACTTTTGACCTGGAAATTGATGTGCGCTATGGCGATGTGCCAGTCGCACTGACCGATATTCAAAAAGCATTACAACACCGGCAACCACACCTCTTACTGAAAGACGGTACGATCGGTGTGATACCGGACGAATGGCTACATAAACAGGACCTTCTCTGGAAACTGGGACAGGTCAATAAAGACAGACTGAAACTGTCCCGTCTTCATTTCACCGTCGCCCAGGAAATGCTGGAAGCCAGAGAAACACCTGCGCAGGCACAGACACTGGAAAAACTGAAACGGCTACAAGCCCAGCCATCCGGGCAATTCCCGGTGCCTGCTGCTATTCAGGCACAACTCCGCAACTATCAGCAGGGTGGGTTTGAATGGATGTGCCTACTGGACGCGATGCGCTGGGGCGGATGCCTGGCCGATGATATGGGTCTCGGTAAAACATTGCAGACCATCACCTTTCTGCAACATCTTAGTGAGAAATATCCCGGAGAAACACACCTGGTAGTCTGCCCTACGTCACTGATATACAACTGGGAAAGCGAATTGCAGAAATTTGCCCCGGGCCTGCGCTACACTGTGTACCATGGTAGTAACAGACAATATTCGGCTAACAACTGGAAACAATATCAGCTGGTCATCACCAGTTATGGCACTGTACGCAGTGATACGGCTATCTTTAACAGCCAGGTATTCGGATATGTCGTGCTGGATGAAAGTCAGGTTATAAAGAATCCGGCGTCACAGACCACCAGAGCATTACAGCTACTGCAATGCCGTAACCGGCTGATATTAAGCGGTACGCCTATTCAGAATAATACCATGGACCTGTATGCACAGATGAACTTTGCAAACCCTGGATTGCTCGGAAATCAGTCGTTTTTTAAATCTGAATTTGCGCTCCCGATCGACAAATATGCGGACGCAGAAAAGGCAGGGCGACTGCGCAAACTGATCTATCCTTTCCTGCTGCGACGTACCAAAGAACAAATAGCACAGGATTTGCCAGATAAAACAGAGATCATCATGTGGTGCGAGATGGGAGAAGAACAGCGCAAGGCTTACAACCGCACCCGTGACATGTATAAGGAAAAGCTGCTGAAGCGGATCAATGAAGATGGGATGGCTGCCAGCACGATCTATGTACTGGAAGGTTTAACAAGGCTCCGCCAGATCTGTAATGCGCCGCAACTGGTGGAACAGGAGGCACATGTCACCGAATCTGTCAAGCTGGATGAGCTGATGCGCGAGATCAGTGAGAACACCGGTGCCCATAAAGTACTGGTCTTTTCACAATTCACCGGCATGCTGCAACTGATCTCCAAGTCTATGGAAAATGAAGGACTACCCTTCCTCTACCTCGATGGCAGTACAAAAGCAGAGACGCGGCAGCAGCTGGTACAACAGTTCCAGGCAGATGAGAAGGTCAGGGTATTCCTGATCAGTCTGAAGGCAGGAGGCGTCGGACTGACACTCACGGCCGCAGACTATGTATACCTTGTCGATCCCTGGTGGAACCCGGCGGCTGAGCAACAGGCCATTGACCGTACCCACCGTATCGGTCAGCAGAATAAGGTCTTTGCCTACAAAATGATCTGTAAAGACAGCGTGGAAGAAAAGATACTGGCCCTACAGGAACGGAAGAAAATGATAGCGGATGACCTGATCAGTGAAGATACCGGCTTTGTGAAGAAACTGACAGAAGATGACGTGGCATTCCTGTTTAGCTGATATTATTTACCTGACAACATTGCCTGTTTGACGGCAATCTATACGATCAGAGCGAGGAAGCTTGCCCTTATAGACTAATTTTTGAATATTTGTGTCATGTTAAAGATCTACAAACTACCTGTTATTACACTGATTGTGAGTCTGCTGGTCATTCCCTCTACCGCAGCGTTTGCCCAGACCCAAAAGATGCCCGAAGGATTCAACATCCAGCGGGGAGTGAATATTAGTCACTGGCTGTCGCAGTCAGGCGGCCGCCGGGGTGTAGCCCAGGCAGATTATTTCACAGAAAAAGACGTGGCATTGCTGGCAGAGAAAGGATTTGATCATATCCGCATTCCTGTAGAAGAAGCAGAGTTGTGGGATTACAAAGATGAAAAATACCAGGACGCCTTTAAGCTGATCCACAGGGCCATCCTATGGTGTAAACAATATCATATGCGGGCAATCGTGGATATGCACATCCTTCGCAGCCATCATTTTGATGGAAAGAAGAACCGGTTGTGGAACGAATCCGCCTCCCAGGAACGTTTCCTGCAATGCTGGCGGGAGCTGAGTGCGGAGCTAAAGAAGTACCCAACCGATCTGGTGGCTTATGAATTACTGAATGAGCCGGTTGCCGACAGTGCCTCACAGTGGAATGACCTGCTGGCCCAGGGCGTCTCCCTGATCAGGGAACTGGAACCAAAGCGGGTGATCATTGTCGGTAGCAACAGGTATCAGTCCTACGCTACCTTTCCTTTGCTGAAAGTGCCTGCTGGCGATAAAAGGATCATCCTGAGCTTCCACTACTATAATCCGTTTTTCTTCACACATTATAAAGCCAGCTGGACGGCGCAGAGAGACTTCAGCGGACCGGTACATTATCCGGGTCCGACCATTTCCCCGAAGGAAGTGGCCCAGCAACCCGCTACTATCCGGAACCTGCTGGCAGGTAGTACGGAGGAATATAATGCGGACGTGATCGAACAGCAGATGATGACGGCTGTGAAGGTGGCACAGAAGCTAAAATTACCGCTATACTGCGGAGAATGGGGCTGTCTGAGCAGTGTTCCCCGTAAAGACAGGCTCCGCTGGTATAAGGATGTAAAAAAGAATCTGGAGAAAAACAATATCGCATGGACCGTATGGGATTATAAGGGCAGCTTTGGTATCCTGACGGAAGATGGAGAACCGGATGATAAGCTCATCAAACTGCTGACAAAAGAATAGGCAGGCTTACCTTATGTTATTCAAAAAAGAGATCATTTGTCACTGGGCGGATGGTCTCTTTTTTATTGCCCGATCTGTACCTGGATGTTATGTTGGGCATATGGTTGCATTGAGGAGTAAGTTCTTCTCTATTAAGAAACAGCAACGAGGGCATTCTGTTACAACTGGCAGCGATGACAACGGCGCATTCACCGGTTTATCCTGAGCGGTTAAAGTGGGCAGCTGATCAGGCGGGACACCAGTAAAGAAAAAGCCCCTCGGTTAAACCGAAGGGCTCTTCATATCAAACATTTTAGTTAAACGCTTATTTGCTAGCCGGAGCAGCAGCTTCTTTTACAGGAAGTGCTTCGCTCTCGTTCATCAGCTGATTGTTCTTATCGAAGTCAACCAGCACCGGAGCAGCTACGAAGATAGATGAATAAGTACCTGTCAGTACACCGATCAGCATTGCGAATGCGAAACCGCGGGTTACTTCACCACCGAAGATGAACAGGATCAGGATGGTCAGGAACACTGTCAGGGAAGTCATCACAGTACGGCTCAGCGTATCGTTGATCGCTTTGTTGATGACCTGGTCTCTGCTCGCACCCTTCATAACTCCTGTACGGAAGTATTCGCGGATACGGTCGAATACGATCACGGTATCGTTCATGGAGAAACCGATAACGGTCAGGATCGCCGCGATGAAGTGCTGGTCAACTTCCAGTGCGAACGGAACGATATCGCGGCAGTAAGAGAATACAGCCAGGGTTACCATCACGTCATGCAACAGGGAGAAGATAGTACCGATTGAATATTGCCATTTGCTGAAACGCAGCAGGATGTACAGGAAGATTACGATCAGTGACAGTACAGTTGCTTTAACGGCACCTGCACGTAAGTCGTCAGAGATAGTTGGAGATACTGTCTGGGAAGCAACGATGAATCTTGGAGAAGAGAATGCTTCCAGGGTCAGACCTGGTTCATAGAACTTCTTCAGACCATTGTACATTTTCTCAACTACTTCTTTATCAACAGCACTGCTTTGTTCGTCGATCTTGTAGTTGGTAGTGATGCTCAGCTGGTTGCTGGTACCGATTGTTTTCACATATGGCTCAGTACCGAATTCGTGCTCGAGCACATCACGTACTTCGTCAGCTTTCATTGGCTGTTCGAAGCGGATGGTGTAGTTACGTCCACCGTCGAAGTCCACACCGTGACGGAAACCGTGGAAGAACGAAGATGCACCTAAAGCGATCATGACGAATGATACGATGTAAGCGTACTTTCTTTTACCTACGAAGTCAAAAGCAGCGTGTTTGAATATTTTACGGGAAACTGGCGTAAAGTACTCGAAGTGTCTTTTCTTGTTAGTCCACCAGTCAGTAACGATACGGGAGATCATGATACCACAGAACAGAGACAGCAGCAAGCCGAGGATCTGAGTGGTAGCGAAGCCCAGTACCGGACCAAGACCGAAGTAGAACAGGATGATGGCAGTCAGCAGGGAGGTAATGTGACCATCCAGTACAGGAGCGTAGGAGCGTTTGTAACCATCTTCTACTGCCTGCTGGTAGCTCTTACCGCGGCTGAGTTCATCTTTAATACGTTCAAATATGATTACGTTCGTATCCACAGCCATACCGATGGTCAGTACCAGACCAGCGATACCAGGCATTGTCAGCGTAGCGCCGAGTGAAGCGAGGATACCGAAAGTGAACAGCAGGTTGAGGATCAGTGCAATGTTGGCAACCCAACCAGCGGTATTATAATATACCAGCATCAGCACAAAGATCACAACGAAGGAGATCAGGAATGATTTAGCACCGGCAGCGATGGATTCAGCACCCAGGGTTGGTCCGACGATCTGTTCCTGAACGATTTTAGCAGGCGCTGGCATTTTACCTGATTTCAGGATGTTTGCCAGGTCATTTGCTTCTTCCAGCGTAAAGCTACCGGAGATAGAAGAACGACCACCTGAGATCTCACCCTGGATGGATGGAGCGGAATAAACGATGTTATCCAGTACAACGGCAACATAGTTCAGGGTCGCTGGGTTGGAAGGATCAGCGGGAGCCAGTTCGCCAGTCAGTTTTTTCCATTCTTTGGCACCCACCGGGTCCATAGTCATGGAGATTTCCGGACGGCCGCTCTGGTCGTAGTCCTGTTTAGCGTCTACCACTCTCTCACCACCTACACGGGGAGCTGGGTTGATAGGGTTTACTCTGATCGCGTAAACCGGCAGTGGCGCATGTTTATTTTCCTTGTCTTCAGCACCGTAAACGAATACGAGGTCTTTAGGTAATACGTTCCTTACTGAAGGGATTTCCAGATAACGTCTGAAGGTAGCGGTGTCAGAAGGCTGGATCATACCAACGGTAGGACCGAACGCAACACCCTGTCTTGGATCATATCTTGGGAAGAAGATGCTGAAGAAAGGCTCAGTTCTTGCCAGTTCAGCTCTGCGCTCAGCGTCAGTCTTCAGAGAATCTGCCTTACCGGATTTAGCACCGTTCTTGTCCAGGATAGCAGTGAGGCTACCGGTGGAAGTATCGCCGGCAGCTTTAGCAACAGCAGCAGAATCAGCTTTGGTAGAATCAGTTGCAGCTTTAGCAGGCGTAACACCTACTGCAGCTTTGATAGCTTCGTTCAGTGGCTGAATAACACCAGCGATGAACTGCTCATCATTCTTATATACTTCACGGAACTCCAGGTTAGCACTTGCCTGCAGGTATTTCCTTACACGCTCTGGATTGTCAACACCGGCCAGCTCTACAGAGATGATACCTTTGTTTTCGTCCAGGCTGATGTTTGGAGAAGCCACACCAAATTTGTCGATACGTTTCTGCAGTACCAGGTAGGTGTTTTTGATGGCTGCGCTTGCCTCACGGCGGATCACATCCAGCACTTTCGCGTTACTTGTATTGAAGTCGATGTCTTTCTGATAAGCGTTGGCAAATATTACAGAGAGACGGCCACCTGGCTGTACCTCTTCATATGCCTGCCCGAACAATGTTACGAAATCTGACTGGCTGGTCTTTTTACGCTGTACAGCGAGATCCAGGGCTTTGTTAAAAGCCGCGTCACGGGATTGACCGCTCAATGCGCGGATCACATCCTCCACACTCACGTCGAGCACGACGTTCATACCACCCTGAAGGTCAAGCCCCAGGTTCAGCTCTTTTTCTTTGGCCTTGTCATAGGTTACGTACCAAGGAAAACCCGCTATTTCTTTGTTGCTGGCACTATCCAGAATCCTTTGTCTTCTCTCTTTCACCAGCTCAGACAGTGAATCCTGATAAACAGCCTGCAGCTCTTTATTTCCAGGATACTTCTGCTCCGCAGTGGGATTAGATTTACTCACATCATTCAGCGCCTGAGTAACTACCTTCTTCTCGTAGTTACGTACCAGGAACGTAAACGACAAATAATACACAGAGATAAGGATCAATGCACCGGCAAAAAATCTAACCAGTCCTTTAAGTTGCATATTGTTTCGGGTTTATAAAAATTTTTTAAGAGTTGCAAAGATAGAATTTAAATTGATATATTAAAGCCGATCAAAGGCAGAAAAGGAAAAAGGTGGAAATAATTGATACTCAGCTAAATAAACCCTTACTTTTTCTTCAAAATTAATCTTCAATTATGCGCCGTGGTATTTTTCTTTGGTTGTCGCTCTTCTTTGCAGCCTGCAATACTAACAAAAATATGGGAACAAGGCATTATCAATCCGAAGACTCTTTTTTCAGCACATTCCTTCAGTCCCATTCCGACCGACTGGGCCCCATATTCAAAGACCCGAAGGCCTTTGGTTTACAGATCATTTATACCAGCATAGACAGGGATGCTGCCAATCGTCCCCACTTCACAGATCACTATTACCATGTAGATACGGGACAATACTTCTACCCCGCTTCTACCGTCAAACTACCTGCCACCGCCCTGGCGCTGGAAAAGCTGAATGACCTGCGCATCGCAGGACTGGACAGTCATACCCCCATGTACACGGACAGTCTGCCGGGTATCTCCCCGGCTGTACTGACTGACAGTTCAGCGGCAGACGGCCTGCCGGCTGTCAGGCAATATATAAAAAAAATACTATTAGTTAGCGATAATGATGCATTTAATCGCTTATATGAATTTATCGGACAGGAGACTTTTAATAAAAGATTATGGGAAAATGGCTATCCGGATGTACAGATCCTGCACCGGGTGGGCGTTACAGGTATTACGCCCGGGCAGAACCGGCATACGAACGGGATCACCTTCCGCCGGAACGGACAGGTCATCTACCAGCAACCGGCAGGATTCAGTCAGCTGAACTTTTCTCCGCGACATGACAGAATAGGGAAAGCCTATTATAATAATAGGAACGAACTGGTCCACATGCCAATGGATGCTTCTCAAAAGAACCGCCTCTATCTGGCCGACCTTCATAATATACTGCGCAGTATAATTTTTCCGGAAGCTGTAACAAAATCAAAACGATTCCGTTTAAAGGAGGAAGATTACAGGTTTTTATATTATTGTATGTCAGCACAGCCGGAAGAATCGGCCTATCCCCACTACGACACTGCGGAATTCCACCACAACTATGTGAAATTCCTGTTGTTTGGGGGACAACAACCAAACAGATATGATGCGAACATACGTAGTTTCAATAAACCCGGCTGGGCATATGGATTCCTGACTGATGCAGCCTATATAGCGGACTTCACTAACCAGGTGGAATTTATGCTGTCAGCCACTATATATGTAAACAGGGACGGAATACTGAACGACGAACATTATCAGTTTGAAGAAACAGGGAAACCATTTCTAAAGGCATTGGGAGAGATCATCTATGAGTACGAACTACAACGCAGCAGAAAACATCTTCCGGACCTGTCAAAGTTCAGGTCTGATTACACCAGCATTGAATAACCTTTTTATAAAAATCAATTGCACTAAAAGATAGCACAATGACAACTAAAACAATCCGTGTGTGGGCTGTACTCGCCCTTGTGACCGCTGTGACAGCATTCAGTTCCTGTCTGAAATCTGATAACGTTACTCCTACAAGACCTCAGGCAGGTGTTGCCATCATCAATGGTATCCTCACTGCCAGCCCAATGGATTTCTATGACCAGGGACAAAAGGTAAATCAGAACCCTATCAACACTGGCTTCCTGTATTCCGGTTATATCATTTATGGTGGCTTACGCACATTCGCTTTCAAAAAAGTAGGCCAGACCAGTGACTTCGTGAGCAGAACGGAACGTTATGATTCACTGACCTACAATACACTCATCGCCTTCGGTGATTCAACTGCACCAAGCATGATCGCTGTAAAAGACGATTTCACCACCGCAAAAGATAATCTGGTGAACTTCCGTTTCTTCCACCTGAGCCCTAACATCGGCGCTGTAGACCTGTACCTGGACAATCAGAAAGTAGACAGTAACCGTGTTTATGCAGGTAACGGCGGCTTGAGCTTTACTTTCAAACAACCTAAGAATACACTGTATTCCAACAATATTAAAGTGAAACTGGCAGGTACTGATTCCGTGCTCGTAGAGAACACCAGCCCTACCCAGACATTCACTGCCAACAGAGTATACACCATTGTAATGTGGGGTGATAAATCATTTACCGATGTAAGAAAATTACAGGTAAATAACCTTTACAGCCTCTATTAATTCAATATTTACGTATATCCGCATATAGTCAGCCGGGGCCACTGTTAAAGTTGGCCCCGGCTGCTTCTTTAATGCGGTGTTTCATTGTACATCCCGCATCTCCGGCACTCCTTTCCATTTTTTGTGCTAGGACACTTGCAAATTTATTGTAGGTTTGTCCCAGTTAACCCTACAAAACTGTTATTGTTTATGAAGCAAATGGAACTCGCCGAAAGGCTGTCGAGGATATCCGAGCCTCAAACGATTAAGATGGCTAAATTAAGCCGTGAGCTGAAAGCCCAGGGTATAGACATTGTAGATCTGAGTATAGGAGAACCCGACTTTGATACACCTGCCCATATCAGGGAGGCCGCTAAAAAAGCGATTGATGAAGGCTTTACGCACTATACACCGGTAGCAGGTATTCCTGACCTGCGCCAGGCGGTGGTACATAAGCTGAAACGCGATAACGGACTGGAATATACGCCCGATCAGATCGTGGTGTCTACAGGTGCGAAACAAAGTATTGCCAACACGGTATTGAGCGTGATCAATCCGGGTGATGAGGTGATCATCCCTACCCCTTACTGGGTGACCTACTCAGAACTGGTGAAACTTTGCCAGGGTGAAGTCGTGTTCGTACCATGCAGTATCGAAAATCATTATAAAATCACTCCCGCACAGCTGGAAGCGGCTATCACGCCGAAAACCAAGCTGTTCATGTTCTCTTCTCCCTGCAATCCTACCGGTTCCGTGTACAGCAAAGAAGAACTGAAAGCGCTGGCAGACGTTTTCGCTAAACACCCGCAGATCTACATCATGGCGGATGAGATCTATGAATATATTAACTATGTTGGTAAGCATGAAAGCATCGCCCAGTTTGAGGGTATGCAGGAACGCACCATCATTATCAATGGTCTGAGTAAGGGCTTTGCGATGACCGGATGGCGTCTCGGCTACCTGGTAGCGCCTAAAACGCTGGCCAAAGCTGCTGAAAACATCCAGAGCCAGTTCACGTCCGCTACCTGCTCTATTACCCAGAAAGCAGCTGTAGCCGCCCTCAATGGCGACCTCACCACTGCACATGATATGGTGGCAGAGTTCAGGAAAAGACGCGCTTTCGTATTTGAGCAACTGAGCAGCATTCCGGGACTGAAGCTGATCGAGCCGGACGGTGCATTCTATATGTTCCCTGATGTAAGCGCCTTCTTCGGCAAGTCTTATGAAGGCAATGTGATCAGCAATTCCGACGATATGTGTATGTATCTCCTGCACAAGGTGAATGTATCAACGGTAACAGGTGCCGCATTTGAACAACCTAACTGTATCCGTCTGTCTTATGCTACTTCCATGGCCAAACTGGAAGAAGGTATGAAACGACTGAAGGCGGGATTTGCTCAACTGGGCTGATAAGATATTCACGAAAGAGAAAGCTCCGGTGTCTGCCAGATGCCGGAGCTTTCTCTTTTACAGGATCTTTGCATATTAATTCATTTCCATATATTTGCATCGTAATAATCAATCCGAATGGACTTCTCAAATCGTACTTTACTCTTTATTCTGCTGGGCGCAGGTGCCATTTTCATCCTTTACACAATGGTAAAAGACATGATCCGTAAACCAAAGGATGCCGCTCACGTTCCTGCCCCGGATGCCGCTAAAGCACCGGTAGACAAATCTGTACTGCCTTTACAGCTGCAGGCCTATGAACGCCTGGTATTACTGGTGGAACGTATGAACCTGCAAAATATGATCAGCCGTATCTTCCAGCCGGGACTGACCGTTGCGGATATGCATGTTGGCCTCATACAGACCATTAAGGCCGAATTTGAGCATAATATTGCGCAGCAGATCTATGTATCTCCTACTGCTTGGGAAGCGGTTAAAACACTGAAAGAACAGACCATTACACTCGTGAACCAGGTAGCCAGCCAACTGCCTCCTGATGCGACTGCAATGGAACTGAATAAACAAATACTGGAAATATTAATGCAGGCGGAAACATCTCCTTCCGAACTGACCTCACAGATATTGAATGCAGAAGCTAAACGGTTATTCTAACCGTTTACTTCTGTATCATTTCCACCCGTTTTGGACGAATAACCTCATAGAGCAGGTAACCTCTTCCATTAAAATGGATATATCTTGGCGGGGACCGGAACCAGGGCTCTCCTGGTACTTTCATATGCGCCTGTATATGTAAATGAGGTTCTGAGCTGAAGCCTGAATTACCCACACATCCCAGCGGATCTCCCTGTTTCACAACATCCCCCTCCTTCACAATGACACTACCCTGTTTCAGATGTGCCAGGAAAACATAGCTGTTCGCTGTTTCTATCAGTACCTGGTTGGTATTGTGCGGCCCCCTGATCATATCAGGCGGAATATTATCCGGGTCCTCCCCTATTGCTTTAACAATTCGTCCGTTACAGGGGCTATATAAGGTATCTCCGAATATCTCATAATCCTCCAGGCGCTTGCTGAAAATAGCATTGGCCCTGCTGCCGTTTGGCTTCAGCTTGACAATATCCATTGCATATACCGCCCCGCGTAAACTATAATGGAAAAGATTGGTAGGTAACCCCTTCCCTCCCTGCAACACGAAATACCGGCCCGTCTTCAGCGGAAAGGCCAGTTCTATGGCTCTCGCCTTACCAGTAGTACCGGTGAAATAAAGAATGCTTAATGTGGTGAACAATGCGAAGAAGAATAAATTAGCTCCTACCCGCCAGTGCCGCGGCGCAGTTGTTTTCTTTTTCCTGCGAAAAAATCCACTGAGCAGGGTTAACAGGAATACAATCCCAAATCCCCACTTTGCTTCGACAGTCAGATAGATCCAGGTACCATAGAGATAGATAAAAAGTCCGAATGAGAGTCCCGCGAGCAATAATGACCAGCTATGTCTGAGCATACGGCCGGAGGCTACAAATACCAGAAAAATGCTAAGCAAGGCCAGGGCGAATGTGAGTAATAACAATACGTAAATAAACATGGCTTATCAGAAAATCTTTTTGCAAATTATCAATAATTTGAGCTCAACGGCAATAACGTAATAATTATGTAACATTGCTCTTACTACTACATTTATTCCACGAAAAACACATTATGGAAAATCACATCAAAACAGATGCCGGTATCGCCATTGCTCCTTTATATACGGAATCCGTGCCGATGCAGGAGCTGCCCGGCGAGTTCCCTTTTACAAGAGGAATCCATGCCTCCATGTACCGGGATAAGCTCTGGACGATGCGGCAGTATGCGGGCTTTAGCACAGCAGAAGCATCCAATGAAAGATATCATTACCTGTTACAGCAGGGTGTCATGGGGCTCAGTGTCGCCTTTGACCTCCCTACCCAGATAGGGTACGATTCTGACCACCCCATGTCTGAAGGAGAAGTCGGCAAAGTAGGTGTCGCCATCGATAGCATTGAGGATATGGAACGCTTGTTCAAAGGCATCAAACTGGAGGAGATCTCGACTTCCATGACGATCAACGCGACCGGGTTCATACTCCTTGCACTATATATTGCGCTGGCTAAAAAACAGGGCGCAGACCTCAGGAAGATCTCCGGTACTATTCAGAATGACATCCTCAAAGAATACGCAGCACGCGGCACATTTATCTATCCGCCCAAACCTTCTATGCGGCTGATCACTGATATCTTCGATTACTGCAGCCGTGAAGTACCAAAGTGGAACACCATCTCTATTTCCGGCTATCATATCCGCGAAGCGGGCGCTAATGCCGTACAGGAACTGGCGTTCACACTCGCCAACGGGAAAGCATATCTCAAAGCCGCACTGGAGAAGGGTTTAGAGATCAATGTGTTTGCCCGCCGCCTGTCTTTTTTCTTTAATGCACATAACCATCTCTTTGAAGAAGTAGCTAAATTCCGCGCTGCACGCAGGATGTGGGCAAATATTACCAAAGATATGGGCGCTACTGATCCTAAAGCTCAGATGCTGCGCTTCCATACACAAACCGGCGGTAGCACACTCACAGCACAACAGCCGCATAACAATATTGTACGGGTAACTGTACAGACACTGGCAGCTACGCTGGGTGGTACGCAGTCGCTC
The DNA here is from genome assembly GCF_010093065.1 of Chitinophaga agri. NCBI lineage: Bacteria > Pseudomonadati > Bacteroidota > Chitinophagia > Chitinophagales > Chitinophagaceae > Chitinophaga > Chitinophaga agri. The sequence continues at coordinate 2,842,223 of NZ_CP048113.1, forward strand.
CATACGAATGGGTTTGATGAAGCACTGTCCCTGCCAACAGAAGCAGCGGCACGTATTGCATTGCGTACGCAGCAGATCGTGGGATACGAGAGTGGTATTGCTGATACGGTGGATCCACTGGCAGGATCGTTCTACGTCGAGGCACTGACGAATGAAGTAGAAGCACGCGCATGGGAGCTGATAGAAAAGATTGATGTAATGGGGGGTGCTGTAGCGGCGATCGAACAGGGATTCATGCAGGATGAGATAGCAAGGAGCGCGTATAGATATCAAAAGGAAATTGAGACGGGTGAAAAGGTGATTGTAGGCGTGAATAAATTTGCTGTGAATGAAGCTGCTACCGGTGAAGTATTCCGGATCGACGATAGTATCAGGCTGGTGCAGACGGAAAGGCTGCAGGCACTGAAGGCAAAACGGGATAATACAGTGGTGGCGGCGTTGCTGGAGCGGTTGGAAGCGGCAGCAGGAACGACAGAGAACCTGATGCCAATCGTCGTGGAAGCGGTGGAAAACTATTGTACACTCGGGGAGATCGCGGATGTATTGAGAAAGGTTTGGGGCGAACATAAAGGCGTATAAAAATTATTTACCATCAGCCGTACCTGATGTTTCACAATTCCTGACCGCTCATACTCAGTTTCTAATTTTCAACATACAAACAACTAATTATCAACTGATTCTCAATTGTCATACGTAATTCGTAATTGTATTGTATTTTTAGGCCATGTCTTCGATCTATTATAACGCCTGTCCTCTATGCGGGTCTGGCAATATACACAAAGTAATTACTGCCAAAGATCATACGGTATCGGGCGAAACATTCGACATTTATCATTGCGGACATTGCGGCGGCCGTTTTACACAGCATGTTCCCGGGAGTGCGGAAATAGGCCGTTACTATCAATCACAGGAATACATTTCACATTCCGAAACTAAAAAAGGTGTAGTCAACCGTTTATATCATAGCGTGCGGAAAATCACCATGCGCTCTAAACAAAACTGGGTGAAAGCAGCTACTGGCCTGAAAACCGGTACATTGCTGGATATTGGTTGTGGTACCGGCGCCTTCCTGCATTATATGAAACAGATCGGCTGGGAGGTAACAGGCCTGGAACCGGATGATATTGCCAGGAATAATGCAAAGACACTCTATGGAATAGAGCCACTCCCCTCTGCTGAGCTGTTTTCTCTTCCCACACAACAATATGATGCGATCACCATGTGGCATGTACTGGAACACGTACATGCACTGCATGATTATCTGAGACAGATCAGGACATTATTGAAACCGGAAGGTGCGCTCATCATTGCAGTGCCTAACTACACCTCACCCGACGCTGAACATTATCAGGAGCTCTGGGCCGCTTATGATGTGCCCCGTCACCTGTATCACTTCTCTCCCGATTCTATGGAAGCATTGCTGAAGCAGCATAAGATCAGAATCGTGAGAAAACATCCGATGGTGTTTGATGGGTTTTATGTAAGCCTCCTGAGCGAGAAGTATAAGACAGGCGGCAACGGACTGCTGAAAGGCTTCTGGAACGGATTCAGGTCTTACAGAAAAGGACTGAAAGATGTGAACAGATGTAGTTCTGTTGTGTATGAATGTAAGGCTGAATAGTTTTATAGCATCCTCTTCTGGGTAGTCATTATCATTTATAAAACAAAGCGGCGGTAATAGCGGACAGTTATTACCGCCGCTTTGTTTTTGTATCTCCTGTACGCCGCTGTTACTTGCAAAAGAGGATTGAATGAAGGTGCTATCATCATTGTAGTGATCATTTTATAAACTACAAGACGATAGTCATGGCAGCACTGCTACACAGTACACTGCCATGAACTATCGTCATTTGCTCATGCATCTGCTGATAAGGGACCTTATCAACTAGTATAAATAGGTAAGTGCAATAATGTCATTTGCATTGAATGTACGGTTACCACCATTGGAACAGGCCAGCATCCATGAGTTAGGATCAGCACCTGCTGGGGTACCCGGAATTTGAACAGCGCCAACGCCATTGGTTACCTGACCTTCGTTCACGTTCTGTCCGCAGCTGGAACGGGTAGCATAGTCTGTATGACGGAAGCCGATACAGTGACCGATCTCGTGCTGGATAACAGAAGCGATGTACAGAACGTTTGGATTGGTACCATAGGCCTGTGGGTGTGTGTTCATCAGGATGCTGTTGTACGGATTACCAGCAGCTGTAGGGAAACCAGCAGAACCCAGGGTGATAAAACCACCGCTTGGCCCCTGATAGAAGCCCTGAATAGTAATATCAGCGGTACCACTTGTGATACGGGAGAACGTGATGTTCAATCCCTCTGCATTGTAACGGGCAATAGCCTCATCAGTGCCGGTGATGAAAGCAGTGGACAATCCTGACACCAGTACGGTAATGTTACGAACACCGCCAAAAGTATTTACGGTATTGAATGTACGGTACTGTTCATCGTTCGCTACTCTCAGGAACGGACTGTTAACCTTTACGTTCAGGTTTTCGTCGGTGAGTACGATATCATTTTCTACCAGATATCCACCGGCTACTTTCCTGACATTGTCAGTGCCGAAACCTGCTGCATAGATCTTTGCTTTTACATCATCAGAGATCTCAGTGGCAACAGGAGCGTCCTTAACAGCCTCTTTTTTACAGGAAAAAATAAAGGTGCTTGCCGCAAGGCAACATAGGGCAATAAATACGTGCTTACGCATGTTAGTGTGTGTTTTGGGTTTACAGATTGTGCTCATGCACCTCCGCCTGCTACTGCATGATATAGCCGCGGGCAGATGCGATATAGTTTAATACAGCATATATGAATGCAGGGTGTCTCCAGCACCTGTCATCAGACAAAGGAGTGCCACTAATGTATGTGTACGCATACGTTTAGATGTAGGGTGCTGGAAAATGACGCTATGGTTAGCTGATCAGCTGACAACAGTTATTGTGGTCCATAGATAGCGCGTCCATTTCCTAAGGGAAACACGAATGCAGCAGATAGCTATACACAGCTATGCGTCATCCATTGTTTACTCATCCTCCGGAAAAAAGACTAATACCAGAAAGGTTATTCCTTTGGAATAATAACATTGTTCATCAGTAAATACAGCTAGTTCTGACAGATAGTTTACTTAATTCATGTGCTCAATTTTGGTCAACGCAAGACAGGCGGAAGCTAGTTGTTACCGCGTCTTTGCCGGATTTTCAACAACTAAATAATGCTGGTTAACCCGGGCATGCCGGTGATAGATTTTCGTTCGACTTAGTGCTCTTTGTTTAGATTTCAGTTGCGCTGTCTCAATATTACAACATTCTATGGTACTCAGAAAATAAATGTGAATGGCTGATAAAAGAACAGGGATTAACGAAGGAAAATGTCGGGAAAGTATGCAGAAGCTGCTGTGGGAAAGCGGGGAAGTGGAATTAGTATTCCTGATAAAACGAAAAGAGCGTACCAGCCGGCACGCTCTTTCCATTATAAGATCTTTTAACTATTACAGGTGAATTGCTTCGCCGTAAGCCACTTCTATCGCGTCTTTTACAGATTCGCTCATAGTTGGGTGCGGGTGAATAGAATCCAGTACTTCCTGATAAGTGGTTTCCAGTTTACGGGCAGTCACTGTCTGTGCAATGATCTCAGTAACATTCGCACCGATCATGTGTGTACCTAACCATTCGCCGTATTTAGCGTCGAAGATCACTTTTACGAAACCTTCGGTAGCACCGGCAGCGGTAGCTTTACCAGACGCAGAGAATGGGAATTTACCCACTTTCACTTCGTAACCGGCTTCTTTCGCAGCTTTCTCGGTATAACCTACAGAAGCGATTTCAGGCGCACAGTAAGTACAACCAGGAATGTTCATGTAGTCGATAGGCTCAGGTTTATGTGCGTATTTCTTCTCACCGTAAGCGATCGCTTCCACGCAGATGATACCTTCTTTAGATGCAACGTGTGCAAGTGCCTGACCAGGAACCATATCACCGATCGCGTAAACGCCGGCAACGTTTGTCTGATAGTATTTATCTACCAGTACTCTACCCTTGTCAGTTTTCACACCCAGTGATTCCAGACCGATGTTTTCGATATTTGCAGCGATACCTACAGCGCTCAGTACAACGTCAGCTTCCAGGAATACTTCACCGGTAGCAGTTTTCACTCTCGCTTTCACGCCTTCGCCGTTAGCTTCAACAGCCTCAACGGATGCGCTGGTCATGATATCAATACCTTTTTTCTTGTAGATCTTCTCCAGTTCTTTAGAGATATCTTCGTCTTCCACCGGAACGATGCGCGGCATGAACTCAACGATCGTTACTTTGGTACCCATAGTTGCATAGAAATATGCGAACTCAACACCAATTGCACCAGAACCTACAACGATCATGGATTTAGGCTGTTTTGGCAGTACCATTGCTTCACGGTAGCCAATTACCATCTTACCATCGATTTTCAGGTTTGGCAGTTCACGTGCACGAGCACCTGTTGCCAGGATAATGTATTTTGCGTCGTGTACCGCAGATTTACCATCCTTATCAGTTACTTCTACCTGATTTTTGGATTTCAGTTTACCGGTACCAACCAGAACGTCGATTTTGTTTTTCTTCATCAGGAACTGAACGCCCTTGCTCATCTTATCAGCCACACCACGACTACGCTTAATTACGGCATCAAAATCGGCGGAACTTTCACCTGCGTTAATCCCATAATTTTTAGCGTGCTGTATATATTCCATCACCTGTGCAGACTTCAATAATGCTTTAGTGGGAATACAGCCCCAGTTCAAACAAATACCGCCCAGGCTCTCTCTTTCAACTATTGCCGTCTTAAATCCCAGCTGAGAAGCACGGATAGCTGCCACATATCCACCAGGGCCGCTACCAATTACGATTACGTCGTATGCCATATTGCTTAATTTTAATTTAAACTTGCCAAAGGTAACAATAAAATGGAAAAAGCCCGGCCAAAAATAGCCAGGCTTTACTTTGTCTTCTGTTACGAAGATCCATCAATATTTTATCGGAGATCAACTACCTCTACACCAGGGTATTTTTTAGGATCGAAGCTAAAGGTTGCGTCGGTCACATTCCCGTTAGGGGTAAAATTGGTGATCTCATATGTATAGTGATTACCGTTTTTCTCGTAAACCTTCATTTTAGCAATGTTCTGGGCTTTTTTGTCGATAGAAACGATCACTTTGAATACGTTCTTTGATTTATCTGTCGGTGTCATCTCAATGTTCTGCAGCACTTTACCCTTTTCAGTGGTCTCACCTTCCAGGCGGTACAGATAATCCTTGTCATAGAAGTTTGTGAACAGTTTAGCCGGAGACAGGGAAGAGCTATTTGGGTCTACATTGTTGATTGTTACCTCGTTAGCATCTTTCGTATATGTCCAGGAAGTCTTATTATCACTGATCAGCTCCTGACCGTCCAGGTTCACTTTATATTTAGCTCCCTTCAGGTATACGGTACCTTTCTTGGAGTCTGTTACGCTATTATTGGCTCCCTCTACCTTCAACACGAAATTCGCTACCACTGATTTCAACTGTGCAAATTTCTTGCTCACTCCGTCCAGTATTGCTTTGGCCTTTGGATCGTTCTTACCGAGACTACCTACGGGTGCCTTGGTCTGCGCCATGCCATTCACTACTATTCCGCCCGTCAGCATGGCCAATAATAAAATTCTCTTCATTTTTCGTAAGTTTTGTTTCTTGCTGTTAATTTGACAAATGTTGTGCCGTTAGGTTTATTCTAAAGTTAATATAAAGCCAAAAGTACGACTATCAGCCGATATCGTTCAAAATCTCCTCCAGGTCCGCTTCTGTCTTGACATTCACTTCCCTCGCCTTGCTGCCAAGGTTCGGTCCGACAATACCGGCTGCTTCCAGCTGGTCCATCAGACGGCCTGCCCTGTTATAACCCAGTTTCATGCGGCGCTGTAATAAGGAGGTAGATCCCTGCTGGTTCTGTACGATGACCCTGGCTGCTTCTTCGAAAAGCGGATCTCTGTCCTGCAGACTGATCTCTTTTCCTTCCATATCCTTATCATCCACATACTCAGGCAACAGGTAAGCTTCCGGATATGAACGCTGTTCGCCGATAAACTCTGCTACTTTTTCCACTTCAGGAGTGTCTACAAAAGCACACTGCAAACGTACCAGTTCACCGTTAAATGATACCAGCATGTCCCCCTGACCGATGAGCTGCTCTGCTCCGCCGGTATCCAGGATAGTCCGGGAGTCGATCTTGGAAGACACCTTAAAGGCGATACGGGCCGGGAAGTTGGCCTTGATCGTACCGGTGATGATATTTACGGACGGACGTTGTGTTGCAATGATCAGGTGAATACCCACGGCACGGGCCAGCTGCGCCAGACGGGCAATTGGCATCTCCACCTCTTTACCTGCTGTCATGATCAGATCGGCAAACTCATCCACCACCAGCACCACAAAGGGCAGATAACGATGTCCACGCTGCGGATTCAGCCTTCTCTGTACAAATTTGTTATTATATTCCTTAATGTTACGGGTACCCGCTTCCTTCAGGAGGTCATAACGGAGGTCCATTTCAATACACAGGGCATTGAGGGTATGGATCACCTTTTTCGTGTCCGTAATAATGGCATCTTCCTCTCCTGGTAACTTGGCCAGGAAATGCTTTTCTATCAGCTTGTACAGGGACAATTCCACTTTCTTCGGATCGACCAGTACAAATTTCAGCTGGGAAGGATGCTTTTTATACAACAGGGATACCAATAACGTATTGATACCTACAGATTTACCCTGACCAGTTGCACCCGCCATCAGCAAGTGTGGCATCTTCGCCAGGTCAGCTATAAAGTTCTCATTATCAATCTTCTTACCGATAGCGATCGGAAGCTCCATGCTACTTTGCTGGAATTTCTCGGATGCCAGCAGGTTCCTGAGTGATACGATGCTCTTTTTCACATTCGGCACCTCGATACCGATGGTTCCCTTACCGGGGATCGGCGCAATGATACGGATACCCAGGGCGGAAAGGCTCAGCGCGATGTCGTCTTCCAGGTTCTTGATACGGGAGATACGCACACCAGCGGCCGGTACGATCTCATATAAGGTCACCGTCGGCCCTACCGTAGCACTGATCTTCTGGATAGCGATATCGTAGTTCTTCAGTGTATTGATGATCTGGTCTTTGTTCCTGTCCAGTTCACCGGCATCCTGTACGATCTTCTCTGTGCTATGGTTATCCAGCAGTTCAAGCGTAGGATATTTATAGTCGCGCAGGTCAAGGGTTGGCTCGTACGGATCCAGCTGAAGGGGCTGTCTGACAGGTTCTTCTTCCTGCTCGTCCTCCACCTCTTCCACTGATGGTTTGATCTCCCAGGCGACATCTTCTGTGCTGGGTTTCTTTTTATTGCGGGCAGCAGTCTGTTCCACGGTCTCTTCTATATATAACAATGGACCAGCATCTTCTTCCTGTTCTTCGTCTATCTCCTCCTCCATCGCTTCTACCGGAACAGCGGTATTGGCAGGCGGGATCAGTGTGATAGACGCATCTTCCCGTTCGATCAGCTGCATTTCAGGCAGTTCATCTTCTTCAGCAGGTGGCGGTATTACAGATACCCCGTTATCTTTCAGTGCATTTCTCTTTCTGGGGTCCTTATCTCTGCCAGTATCAGCATTGGCTGCGTTGGCGGCATTTGCCGGATTGGCAGCAGCGTGCGGCTTATTACCCATTGGCGTAACCGCGATCACCGCAGGTTCAGGTGTAAATGGCGCATCCACCACAGGTTTGGGTGTAGCCTTGAATTGCTGTTCCAGCCATTTGAAATCGAAGTTATACTTCCAGATCAGCCAGGACAATCCTGCAACCAGTAATAGCAATGCTGTACCTGCCCTACCCAGGAATCCGATCATCCAGTGATTGATCGCATCTCCCATCGCGCCTCCCCATGGAAAGTCAGAAAAAGAAGAAACGAAAGCAGCGGTTGCACTGATGAACAGCAAACCGAAAAGAACATATTTAATACTCCGCCACATGCGAAATACCCTGCGGCCTACTACGAAGTTGACACCGAGGATAAAGAACAGGTAGCAAAATAAATAAGAAGCGATTCCAAAACCCTTATAGAAGAACCAATGGGATACGAAGGCCCCTAACCTTCCCAGGAGGTTTTCCACTTTCACGCTATCCATATCCATCAGCAGGATGCTGGCGGAATAGCGAAATACTTTATCCTGGTCTTCTTCCCAGGTAAAGAGATAAGATGTAAAGGCGATAAAACAGTAGAGCGCCAGCAACAGACATATTACCCCCAGGACTTTATGGGTTCTCTCGTCCTTAACAAGTTCTTTTACTTTTACCTCTGCTTCTTTTTCCTGTTTAAGTACGTTGGGGTCATTGCCACGAGGCTTTTTACTCTCCGGTTTTTCTGTTTTCAGTTTATTTTTAGACATACACTATAGCCGTCCAAAATTAAGGACGCTGCTTGACATATTGAGAAATTAATTAGTAATTAATATTTATTAATTTCCTTCCTAATACAACAACTGTACCCATCTCGTCATAAACTCCAATACAGCAGGGTTTATTGTCTCATCCAGCGTGCCATATTCTTCAGGGGTACAGGTGTTACAACGCTGGAACAAATGGTTCAGATTGGGGAAGGCTCTTACCGTAACCAGTTCATTTCCACCCTTGACGAGTCCGTTCTCGATACCTTTCAGGTTAGAAGTGGCATCATTTACCACGTCTTCCTCCCCATTTATAGCCAGTACGGGACATTTAATTTTTGCCAGATAGGTGGCAGGGTCATATTGTAACAGGGACAATGCTTCGGGCTTCGTGTCCACTGCGTAGGTCGTTTCGATGAAATGCTGTTTGCCGGCTGTATTCGTCGCATCACCGAAATGATCGTAGATCATGCCCAGTTCTGTATAGGCTTTTTGCTGTCTCTCCGCAGGATTAGTGGTGAGTGCCAGTACGTTCAGGTAACGCTGGTAGCTGCTGACGTACCCTTTTACATAGGCTTCTTTTTCTCCATAGGCCAGCGCGGTTTGCACGAGGCGGCGGTTATAGGCTTCCCGGCCTTCCAGTCCGGGCGTTGCCATATTGATGATGAAGGCGATATTTGAATCAGCTGCGGCAACGATCTGTGCTACCACGCCTCCTTCCGCATATCCTAATAAACCGATAGCGTCCGTGTCTGCAAATTTATTCTTCCGCAACCAGCTAACCGCGGCTTTCGCGTCTTCTGCAAAATTGTAGATATTGGCAGAATCATATTTGCCGGTACTCTCAGCAGTCCCGCGATCGTCCAGTCTCAGGGTCGCAATACCATGTTTCACAAAATAGTCTGTCAGTACAGCGAATGGGCGATGGTCCAGCATTTCATTATCGCGGTTCTGCGGGCCCGCGCCTGATATCAGCACTATTACAGGGAATGGTCCTTTCACAGCCGGTTTGCTGAAGGTACCTGTGAGTAGTACCCTGTCCACCGGATTCACCATTTTTACTTCTTCCACATCGTATACCGGATTGGGAGAAGGGTCCTGGAAGCGAACGACACTGAGGTCTTTGACCGGCTCTCGGGAGAAGTTGATCGCTGTTTTATTACCTACCTGTTCAAAGTATCCTTCAAAGCGGCTACGGATACCATTCCAGTTGCCTGTATATTTTAAGCTGATACTCTTAATGCTAAAATTGAGATAGCCTTTGCTCAGATAGATCGTATCAAGTGCGATGCTGTCATATGCAACATCCGGACTTATCATTACCCCCATGAAACGGCCGCTCGTACGATGTTGCTGTACCTGCAGCTGTAAACGTTGTTTCTGTCCCTGTGGCGTAGTGAAGACACCATACCAGTTGCCGCCAATGTCCTGTGCAGTCACGGTTCCGGTTATACTGAGGCAAATGATGATCAGATATTTGAGCATGGTTTCAACTTTGTTGTTTATAAAATATCCTATTGGTGCTTTATGTGCGTGTCAGCATTGCTGGCATAAAAGCTGCGGAGCTAAAATGACAGGGGCTAAGCCTTTACGGCCAGCCCCTGGATAGTTAGTATTGATCGTAGAAAAAGTACTTATTTTTTGAGCAGCGCCAGTAACAAACATACCCAGCCTGCTATCAGGAATAAACCACCGATCGGGGTGATCACGCCTACCGATCTTGGTATACCTACTGTAGCGGTCATCTTCATCATGGTGAACAGATAAAGGGAACCGGAGAACAGTATAACCCCAATGATGAAGCAGCGGCCTGCCCACTCCAACAGATTAGATGCCTGCGGCAGGTGTGCGAACAGGATACCCACGGCCAGAAGTGCGAAGGTGTGATAAAACTGATAGGTAACGCCGGTCTGAAAGGTGGTTACTGACTCCGGTGGAACGAGTTCCTTCAGCTTATGTGCGCCGAATGCGCCCAGTGTTACGGCTAATGCGCCTAATATCGTTGCGATGATAAGAAATCCCTTATGCATTGATAGATGGATGTTTGTTTATGTATATGATTGATGTCCGTCCGCTGGCGGCACCTTTCTATGCCACCCGGTAGCTGCTGCTGTAGTATAATTGCACCTGTTATGACACGGTGGTATTGTCCGATGTATACCTGTACGCATAGTTACTGATGAACGCTGCGGATGCGTATAACAAAGGCCGGGTGAACTGTCTGACAGCGGCAGTACTTACTTCCACTCAGGCCTTGATATTATCAAGTCTTTGTGTGAAGGAATCGAGAGAGATCGTCTCTGATTCTGCAATGGTGATCTGGGCCTGTTCATAGAATGGGACACGTTCTGCAAGTTTCTTTTCTACGAAACCGAGCAGTTCATCGTCATCCAGGTCCTGGATCAGCGGGCGTTTAGACTTTTTACGCTTAAGACGTTCCACGATCAGGGACAGATTTGGGTTCAGCCAGATAGTGGTGCCGTTGTTGTTCATGATGTCCATATTATCCTGGAAGCAGGGAGCTCCGCCACCACAGGAGATAATGAAACTATCATTGCGGGATAATTCTTTCAGCCAGTAGTTTTCCTGCTGGCGGAAGTAGTCTTCTCCTTTAGTCGCAAAGATGTCGCTGATAGACATCGCTTCTGATTCAACGATCACGTCATCCAGATCATAGAAGGGTAATGACAGATGCTCCGCAAGCTGTTTTCCCCAGTAAGTCTTGCCGGCGCCCATAAAGCCGAGTAGGAAGATTTTCAAAATACCAGTTTTTAAAACTTTAATGTTCAGAAGCTGCGTTCTCTGCGGTGCCGGTCACTGTGAGCTCTTCAGACGCGTTCGTCCAGGTCAGGCACAGTCCGTCTTCCAACAGATATTGCAAATATAGCCGTGCATTTTTATCTGCTTTGTTAAAATTGCAGGTAAGAAAGCCACGGGGCTGAAAAATGAAAGGTGCAAGTTGCATATTTTCCTTAAAATCAACACTCCCGAGCCCGTACCATTTGTACACCGCCTCCTTGGCGCTCCAGCAGATGGTCTTGTGGGGCAGGGCATTCACCGGATCAATAAAGGCACTTTCCTCCGGCGACAAAAACTTATGTGAAACCGCCTCTATCTTAGGTTTTACCTCCTCAATATCAATACCTACCGCTCCTTCGCTACTGACAATAGCCGCGATATTATCTCCGCAGTGGGAGATGGAAAAATGCAGGGTATTACACTCCAGATAGGGCTTCCGGCTTTGCATGATCTGTATGCTGGATAGCGGGAACCCGGGAAATAATTCCTGCAGCAGATACCGTCCCGCAAAGTGCTGTAGGCGCTTATGGGGATGGTGTATGGCGGGAGAAATATTGACCTTCTCACGAAAAAACGCTTCGTCCTCTGCTATTCTCCACACACCCAGCCGGCATGCCGGGTTTATTTGTATGGTACGTATTAATGGCATATCTTGCCAAATTAATGCAAAAAGCTGAATGCAAAACGCATTTGGCCTGCATCTGCTAACTAACACAACAAAACTAATTACACCCGATCTATGATCCTGTCAGACAAAAGGATATTGGAGGAAATTGAAAAAGGCACTATTGTTATTTCGCCATATGACCGGAAATATCTCGGCACCAACTCTTATGACGTGCACCTGGGTAAATACCTGGCCACTTACAAGGACAGGATACTGGACGCCCGTGCCCATAACGAAATTGAACATTTTGAGATCCCTGAAGAAGGGTATGTGCTGCAGCCGGGCACACTGTACCTGGGCGTGACACTCGAATATACTGAAACCCATGCACATGTGCCTTTCCTGGAGGGTAAATCCAGCACCGGCCGCCTGGGTATTGACATCCATGCAACTGCCGGTAAAGGTGACGTAGGCTTCTGCAACACCTGGACCCTTGAAATATCCTGTGCACAGCCTGTACGCGTATATGCAGGCATGCCGATCGGACAGCTGATCTATTTTGTGGTGGAAGGAGACGTGGAAACGCTCTATAATAAGAAAGGAAATGCGAAATACAACGGCCGTACCATCAGACCTGTGGAAAGCATGATGTGGAAGAACCAGTTCTAAACGATTGTCAGTATAGTATCAGAAAATAATTAGCGAAAGGCCTTCCGGAAATATCCGGGAGGCCTTTCGCTTTAAGTTTATAATTGATTGTGATACAATTACACCAACCTATCTCTCCCGAACGCTCTTCTCTATTGGCATTGTACTCCCAACGCCTGCCGCAAGCGTCCCTACTTACCTTCCCACCGCATGCTACATACAAACTGCCAGCCTTTTTATCCCCTTCTGATACTGATACCAGCCGGTCACTTCAAGGGCACCAAAAGGGCACTTCAATATCCCGGGGATATTGAAGTGCCCTTTTGGTGCCCTTGAAGTGACCTTTTACTACCTTGTTAGTAAGCTTATCAGGCCCTCAATAACCCGGCATGTCCGTACACACAAAAGGGGTGTCTGCCAAAGACAGACACCCCCTGTTACGAATGAATTACTCAGGTATTATTTACTTCAGTGAGTTGATCCACGCAGCGATCTTCAGCCCATCAGCACGTGGTACCTGTGGCATTGGCGGCATTTCTGTCGCATAGTCAGGCCAGTTCTGTGGTTTAGGATTCGCCAGCAGTTTCAGGATCTGCTCACCAGTGTATTTTCTTTTCGCTACATCTGCGAAAGCAGGACCTACCTGGCGTTTGTTCGCCTGGTGACATGCATTACAGGTGTATTTTGCCAGCAGCGGCTTTACCTCTTCGTAGGTAGGTGCTTTTGCCGGTGTTGCAGCTGGTTTAGCAGCAGCGGTTGCTTTAGGATCTTTTGCAGCAGTCTTCGCTTTCTCAGCAGCGGCAGCAGCAGCTACCTTTGCAGAATTGAACGTGCTTGCCTGGCTTACAGGCAGCTTATCTCCTTCCGGCAGGTTGTGCAGGGTGTAGTAACCGGTCGGGTGGATCAGTGAATAAGAATTATCTTTTTCACGTACACCTTCCAGGGTGATGTTATGCACATAATCCAGACGCAGACTATCCACAATGATCCTTGCTTTCAGGCCATCCTCAGATACTTTCACACCTTTTACCGGACACTGTTTGATATCTACCATAGGGCTACCGTATACAGAATGGTATTTGTAAGTGAAGCTTTCTACGGAGTAAGACGCCAGGTCTTCAGCAGATTTCTTATTTACTGGTAATGTGAATTCGATCTCAAAACCATCCGGCATTGCCTTGATCGTCTTCATTTCGAAAGGCATTTTCTCGTTCCATACCAGGCGCTGTAAACCTTCGTTTGCCTCACCGGCAGAACCCCATCCACGGTTGGTTTCACCCACGAACAGGGTAGAACCGTCCTTAGACCAGGCCATACGCAGTACGCCTGACTGGAAACCATTACGCAGGTCGAAGGAAACACCCTGGTATTCACCTTTTATTTTCTCCATTACCACACGCATGATCTTACTCTGACCCTGATCGCCTACCAGCAACTGGCCTGCGAAAGGACCAAAAGAACCTTCTGGGATCTGTACGATCTCAGAGTTAGAGATACCCTGGATACCGTGCGGCAGCACTACTGCTGGCAAACGCAGCTCAGGGATCTTCTTTTTCACATCCATCAGCGTTACATAAGGTGCTGTGGTGCTATTCTCAGGTTTAGTGTAGTTACCGTTCGCATCTTTCGGACGACCTTCGTCTACCAGAGAGAAGAACTTTTCCTGTGTCAGTTTCAGCGGAGAGTTAGGCAGGTTGGTCCAGCGTAAACCAGCAGGGTGGCCTACGAAATCACCTTTCTTTACCTGCCATACACCACCCGAACCAAACCAGTCACCCTGGTTATCAGTGTAGAACATCTCACCGTTGATCATACCCAGACCGCAGGGAGAGCGGAAACCGGTAGCATATGGTTCCATACGGCCATCAGGGAAGATATGCATCATCCAGCCTCTGTATGGCACGCGGCTTTCACCACGCCACCATTCCTGGTTACCGAATGCCACGTTGCCAGATACGAAGAACGAGCCATCAGGCGCCAGTTTAGGACCGAAGCTATATTCATGGTAGTGACCGGACAATGGCCATGCGTATACGGTCTCATATACATCTGCCTTACCGTCCATGTTGGTATCTACCAGTTTGGTAAGCTCACCACGCTGCGCGCAATAGAAAGCACCATCTTTCCATACCAGGCCCAGTATCTCGTGCAGACCAGTAGCGAACTTACGGAAGTAAGGCTTACGGCTGGTCGGATTCTCCACTATATATACCTCACCACGACGGGTAGACACGCCTAAATCGCCATTCGGCAATACCGTCAGACCGCCCACTTCCAGCAGGGTTCCTTCCGGAGAAGTTACCTTGAGGATCTTGTAAAAATCTTCTTCTTTAGGCGTTTCCTGGGCACGAACCCCGGAAGTAACACCGGTTGCCGCAGCTAACAGCAGCGAATACAACGCGGTCTTTTTTATGAATGCCTTATAAATGTTTTTCATTTGTAATAGTCGAAAGGAATTAGAAAAGGATGGAATAGCTCAGTTTACTGCGTACAGGAATGATGAGTTCTTTCACGCCGGCGCCATCGCGGATGACAGGCTTTTCGCCACCGGCATCCTGCAGTTGCAGGTAGTAAGATTTTCCATCGATCACATACAGGTCCTTTGAAGGATTTTCTATGGACGCACCTTCCGCCAGTTTAGCATACAGTCCTTCTACAGGTGTAGCCACGGTCAGCTGACGGCTGATGCCACGACCTTCAGACAGTACACGCACCACATCAGATACAGCGGAACCATACACTTCATATTTGAAAGTAGGCAGGTCGCTGTCATCCAGTACGTATCCTTTAGGACGGAAAGATGAACCGGTGGTATCAGTCATCCAGGCTGTCTGCGGTGTAGCGAGTTTACCCAGCGTGAAGTATGACTTACCCAGGAACTGTACGGCACCACGCGGACGGGAGCAACCATTACCTCTTTCATGCCACATTGGGGTAGCATCCAGGAACTCACCACGCCATACCTGCGCGATCATTCCTTTATCCAGATCATAAGTGTAATGTACTTTTTCAGGAGAACCAACAGAGATACTGTGTACGATGCGATAGTTGTCTTTCACATCCATGAAGCTACGCAGCAAAGTGTTTACCGGCGCATCAACCAGGATCGGATCTGTTTGTCTGTCTCTGTCATTACCCTGATGGGCAACGCTCAGTTTATTGATGGTGAGATTGCGGAAAGCAACAGCACCATGGTCACCCTGTAAACGCAGCGGACCAGTAGCTTTTTCATCACCACCGCCGATAGCACCACGGGTAGGCCCCATCAGTTCCACGTTTTCCTGGATGGTAACACCATTCAGTTCTACAAGCAACATGCGTGCATTCGCGATCTTTTTACCGGCAGCATCAAAACGAGGCGCCTGGAAAGAGATCTTCATATGCTGCCACAAGCCTGGCGCACGGCTGGCATTTACACGGGGCGCATGACCATCATATCCCTGCTGACCATTAGGACGATTGTCATCCCAACGCTCATAGATACCACCGTTATCGCCTGCTTTAGGCACTTTGGTACCCCAGCTGTCCAGCAACTGGAGCTCATATCTGCCCTGCAGATAGATACCGGAATTGGAACCTGGCGCCATCATATAGTCCAGTTCAATATCAACATCGCCGTATTCTTCGTTGGAGAAAAGGTCTTTGCCAGGATGTTTTTTATCTGGCATGTTGAATAATACCCCTGTACCTGCAACAGCATCCAGTACATGTGGGTTGTCCAGTTTTGCGGAGGCGTCGCTGGTAATACTCCAACTCTGGCCGGGCTCGCGGAAAGCGGACAGGTCCTGCAATGGAAACTTGCCTGTCTGTGCGGCAGCTGGGTTGGCCAAAGCCATTCCAATACCAGAGAAACACAGGATTCCCATCAGAGACCGGCTTGCATGATTCTTCGATCTAAGTAACATAACGTTATTAATAAATTAAGTCAAAAGTGGAATAATAGAAAGTTGAGACCTTTTGACGTGGCGCTAATATATAGATTGTTTATTGGCAACACAAGCCAAAAGGCAAGAAAATGGGATGAACGGAAAGATTTAATAGCTGGAATATTTAACAGATTGTTAAGCTAAATCATATCTTCGCGCCTTCCAAGACGCTTGATACCACTAAATTACAACCAAAATAAAGCACAACCTCCATACGCTCAGTCATTACTGTTGTTTTTTCCTTACTCGTTGCCCATGTTTCCGCACAACAGCTCAGCGGGACTGTCTATGACAGAGAGAAAATACACGCTTCCAGGGCATCGTCCGGCGAATGAAAATAATAGTATCGTAGCCTTTTTTATCAGTGCGTCTTCCTTTGCAGGAACCGATCAGTTATGTCCGGATACACTCCCACCTTATGTGTACGCACCAGGTCTGGTGTGATGTCCTTCGCACTGGCGAGCTTCAAAGTGATCTTCTTAGACGGTTGCAAGGGCATATGACAGTCTACACAATTATCACTTAATAACACACCGTCAGGTGGCTTGAACGTACAACTATCATGTGCGATGCCATTTGCACTATGACAACTCATACAACGGCGGGAGAAAGTCGCCATATCATTTCTTTCACTGACATGCACATTATGACAAGAGGAACAATCCAGTTGTGCCGCCATTTTAAAACATTTACTGGCGGTAAGCAATCCATACTGATTGCCATGCACATCTAATCCACCAGCAGTATCCACATCATAATTAGGCACAGCATAGTCGTCCAGCTTTTGTCCAACGACAAACGAGAATGCAGGTTGCAGCTGCTTTCTCAGTCCGGAATGACACAAGGCGCAGGCATCAAGGCGCTGCTGTCTTGACAGGTTCCTGGTATTGATGATACTATGCGCGGTCTTATCATCCGGATGCTGCGTATGATAAGCTACATGGGCTGCGCCCGGGCCATGACATCGCTCACAGTCTATCCCATAGATAATAGATCTCTTATTGTAAGTGGTACTCCCATCTTTTCTTTCGCGGGCCTCCGCATAAGACGCATGGCATTCCAGACAGGTAGCAGGGATCTGTCTGTCAAAACGTATATAGTTTAGCGGATACCCAGGGCTGTTACACCAGTCGTCGGCGGGTGCGTAATAAGAAACGGGCAGTTGATATAAGCTATTCTTATTCCAGTAGAGATAAGTTTGTCCTTTTCTGCCGGAACCTATTACGATGCCAAACGCCTGTTGTTCAGTAGGAATGCCGTTCATGTAGGCCGTCTGCAAAAAATCGGCTTTCTTTTTCTCCAGTAGCACCACCATCCATTGATTATATACAAACTCATTTTTCCCATCAGCAAAACTTCCTTTGATATGGGCATCATCGGGCAAAGCGGAAGTAAAATGGTGAGCTGTGTGGCGGGTAGTATTAAAAATATCGCTATGACAGGACTTACAGGCTGCCGCCCCGGCAAAAGCAGCCGGCTCCTGATTCATAACAGGTGCATGCCAGGCTGCGCAGATAATACTGCCAGCCACTATGAATGAGAGGAGCAACAGGAGTACCAGACTTTTCATTGTTACGTATATCTTAGATAACAAAAAAAAGACCGGTAAAGTTATACCGGCCTTCTTTATTTTTAGCGTATCTGATACACTACCTCATGCGCTTCGGTCAGATCAGGCACCTCCAGCTTACCTATCAGTTTGTGCATAACAGGTACAGGCACGATAGCCTCTCTCCCACCGTTCTGACGGAATAGTTCCCTGAAGGGCACTTCGACATATACTACTGTCACGTGTGCATCGTATTGCAGGCAAAGCGCTATCAGCTGTTCACGCATCTGCTGAGTGGTGTTCGTCGCATTCCACACAAAAGGACGTTTGCTGCGCAGACACACCCTGGCCTGTTCTTTTGCAGCCTGCACCACTGTACCATTACCACTTTTATCAGTAGGACTGATCTTCATTTGTACGCGGATATCATCCAGCGAAATGATCTCCCACTCCGGCTGTTTAAAGTGCTTTTTTACGTATGTATCCTTACCGGCTCCCGGCAGTCCGCTCATGATCACCACCTTCACCGATGGCGGGTGATAAGGCACATAACCCGGCGCCACATCTTCCTTCGTTAAAAAATGCATACGGGCGTCTGCATTTTCAAATGGCCAGGTGGTTCCCCAGCACTGATGCTCTTTGCAGTATTCTTCGAAGCAGTCTATACGATAGAGCATCTCTTCTTTATCGGGTGCGATGCGTCCAATCATGTCGGCACGTGCCAGTAACGCCAGGTGTGCAGTATTGACCTGTATTGACGCATGGATGATTGTGCGTAGAGGATCCTGTCGTTCCAGTAACCACAGTGGCAGACTATGATACTTCACGAGTTTGGCGACCTGCTCCCGGATGTGAAAAGGTGTTTGTATCTCACTATAGAGTATATGCCGCACAGTCCCTTCGCCTTTGCGGGCATGACCAGCAGAGGTGATACGCCCATCGGCTTCTGTTATTGTTGTACTACGCTTTTCAACATCATGTAGTAAAGCGGCCGCCCAGAGTATTTCCTGATCCTGGGCAGATAAACTACTGTATGCCGGTTGCTGTTGTAAAGCATCCAGCACCATCTGTGTATGAATGGCCACATTGCCTTCTCCGTGATGAATAGGGTCCTGCGGCACATGCTGCATATCGCGGACCCAGTCATACTGTTGCTCCAGGTACGACCATGATCTGTTATTTGTGATTGTCCACATACTTACCTCCTTCATGTTGCAGGGCCGCTCTGCGCCAGTTGCGCGTCCA
The DNA here is from genome assembly GCF_010093065.1 of Chitinophaga agri. Lineage (NCBI taxonomy): Bacteria > Pseudomonadati > Bacteroidota > Chitinophagia > Chitinophagales > Chitinophagaceae > Chitinophaga > Chitinophaga agri. Next base: position 2,861,428 of record NZ_CP048113.1, read on the forward strand.
GTGTACGTCTGTCTTCACGTGCCCTTTACGTACATATTTAAATACGTTCTCCGCGAATGCAGCTACTGGGAATCCTGCGGCATTGCGTGTTACAAGTCCCTCCATTGTAACCGGCACACCGGTAGCAGCATCATGTGCGGCAAAGCTACCAGGGCCTTTCACAATAGATAGGATATCATGCTCAAAGTCTGCTTTATGCTGCGGGGCAGACAGTTGTTTAATAACAGGTACTGTTGGCAGATCGAGCATTGCTGCGTAAAAGCAGGTCTCTTCCCAGCTCAGCCAACAGCCATTTTCGCGTACGGCGAATACATAAAAATGATGATCCAGCTGTCTGTATTCAATAGAGTGTATCGCATACACGTTCTCCAGGAATATCTCCAGATCGCCCAGATCATGTTTTATAAGTTGCCAGTAACGGCGCAGACTTTCTGTCCAGGGAGATGTAGTTGGCGCTACATGCGAGCGGGCAAATACACCATAGCGGGACAGGCAATTATTTTCACCGTCCAGTTTTTCCGTGTGTATCAGCTGAGGTATTGCAGTGATACACTGCCAATAATCATGCTGAATACGATCATCGCTGGTAGTTCCGGGCGAGAACGGAAAATGATAGGTACGGCCATATTTTTCTGAGATAGCCATATCAGGGTTGTATTTAGTAAGAAAAAGAATTCACAGGCCAGTCCCGCAGGATGCAGGTGGCGTAGTAGGATTTAATATGCCTGTGATATTACATGACGCAAGGTTTGTCAGGTTTTGTTTTTAATTACGGCGCGAAGGTAGATAAAAATTACATTCCTACCGAAATAATCGTTTGCAAAATCACTGACTTACCATATATAACAATCCCTTCCATCAGCCTCCGGCACCTCTCGGCAAAAAGCCCTAAATTACAGATATGAGCAACTTACTATTCTTCAGTTTGCTGGCCGCGATACCAGCAATGATGTCATGTGGAGGTTCCTCCTCCCGTCAGCCGGCAAAGGACAGTACGGCCGCCGCTACAGATACCGTAGCACTATCGGCGGATTCCATTTTTAACATTGTGGAGGAACGAACCTTCCAGTACTTCTGGGATGGTGCAGAACCCAGCAGTGGTATGGCACGGGAGCGGTATCATGTCGATGGGGACTATCCGGAAAATGACATGAATGTTGTCACTTCGGGTGGTAGTGGGTTTGGTGTAATGGCTATACTGGCAGGTATTGAACGGGGATATGTCACCCGGGCAGCAGGACTGGAACGGCTGACCAGAATTGTTTCCTTCCTGGAAAAGGCGGATCGTTTTCATGGTGCATGGCCTCACTGGCTATATGGCGAGACCGGTAAAGTAAAACCTTTCGGACAAAAGGATAATGGCGGAGATCTGGTGGAAACCTCGTTTATGCTACAGGGACTTCTTTGTGTAAGACAATACTTCGCCAATGGCAATGAGGCAGAAAAAGCACTGGCCGCCCGCATCAATACACTGTGGAAAGATGTCGACTTCAACTGGTACAGAAATGGTAAAAACGTGCTGTACTGGCATTGGTCACCTAATTACCAATGGGAGATGAACTTTGCTGTAACCGGTTATAATGAATGTCTGATCATGTATGTACTGGCAGCTGCCTCTCCTACTCATGGTATTTCCGCGGATGTCTATCACAACGGTTGGGCCAGGCAGGGCGCTATCAGGGACAGCATTAACGCATATGGGCATACGTTAAAACTGTCGCACAACTTTGCCAAGGAGTACGGCGGACCATTATTCTGGTCACATTACTCGTACCTGGGGCTCGACCCGCATGGATTAAAAGATCGGTATGCGGATTACTGGGAAAATAATCTGAACCATGTACTGATCAACCGGGAATGGTGTATACAGAATCCGAAGCGGTATAAAGGTTATGGCCCCGATAGCTGGGGACTTACCGCCAGTTACTCTGTAAAAGGATATGCAGCACATGCACCCGGAGAAAAGAATGACCTGGGCGTCATTTCTCCTACAGCCGCCCTTTCTTCCATGCCCTATACACCCGAATATTCCAAACAGGCTATGGTACACTGGTACAATGACATGCGTGATAAACTCTTTGGTCCATATGGATTCTATGATGCATTCAGTGAGACGGACAACTGGTATCCGCAGCGATACCTCGCCATTGATCAGGGACCTATCGTCGTGATGATGGAGAACTATCGCAGCGGATTATTATGGAAACTGTTTATGAGTTGTCCTGAAGTACAGCAGGGCTTGAAGAAACTGGATTTTCAGAGCCCTTACCTGCAGTAACTTTCGGTGACAATATCCTTTGCCTTAGCTTCATAAATGGCTTTTCTATGATGAGGTGCAACAGGTAAGCCGCAAGTACACAATTGAGGATACAGATAAAAAAGGCAGGGGTACCGTCAGGATCAATACCTGTATTCCCCAGCGTCATCTGTGTGAGTTTAATCACGCCTTTGTGGGAAAGATAGATACCATAAGACAAAGTAGCAAGTGTAGTTGTAAAAGCGAGCTTTCGTTTATACAGAAAACTGCTTTCACTTACTGCACCTGCGACCATGGCACCATAGCCAATGGCCACCAGCGGAAATCCGAGAATGGAAGGAGCAAATGCAGCAGGTTCCTCACACAGGAACCATGCACCTGTTAATAATATCAACCCGATAAACAGTAGTTTATTACCCAGTGCAGTGATCTTTTGTTTCACAGCAGGCAGGAAAGCAAAGGCGGCTGCAATAGCCACCCCCGTAAGCAATCCATCAAGACGCGTGAATGTCGGATAGTATATCCATTTGTACCAGATCACCCAATAGTCATCTGCGTGCTGCGCAGGCACAGCGAATGTATACCAGCAAAACAGCCGTATGGCGAAACCCGCTGTAAAAAGTCCGCCTATCAGCCACGGACCAGCCCTCAATGCCTTCCAGCGTACAAGCATGATCAGTATGAGGGGCAGCAGGAAATAGAACTGCTCTTCTATACACAATGACCAGGCATGCGAGAAGGTACCCTTTTCCTTCAGATCCAGACCAAAATTCTGTGTAAAGGTGAGGAACTTCCACAATGGAGGCAGTGCTTCCTTTTCACGGAATAAGGGGATAAAAAAATACAGCGCCAATACTGTCAGGTAAGCAGGAATGATCCTGAAAAAACGCTTGAGGAAAAACTCCCTGAAGGAAAGTTCCTCCTGACGACTGATCTGTGCGAATAACTGAGAGGAGATCAGGAAACCACTCAGGACGAAGAACAGGTCAACGCCCGTCCAGCCGAAACCACCGATGGTATCGATCCAGTCAGGATGTTTAAATATACGGTAGTGATAAACGAATACAAAGGTGATCGCAAACGCGCGCAAATGGTCTAATCCGGCAAGATGTTTACCGGGTGCTGAGAGTTGTGACATGAAAGGAAGTGGCTGCAGATTTTGTGCGGCAGGTTATAAATTTAAGCACTTCTGTACATCTTTTACAACTCCTTTATGAATGGTCTTTTAATGGGCGCATGTGGTCTATGTACAGTAGGAATGTGGAAGAGAGTAACGGCATGCAATTTGTTTCTGTAACAGGGTATCCAAACAGGACAATATGAAACGGATAAAACTCCTTACAATGGTGCTGGGCTTATTAGTGGCAGCGGCTAGTTGTGTACCTCCTCGTGGTGGTCCTCCCCGTCCGCCAAGACCACCCAAACCACCAAGACCACCGCATGGCGCTGTGCAATTTAATATTCCGGACACTACGTTCCAGAGAGCCGTTATGGCCTGAGAAAATCAGGAATTAGGAATTTGTTAGCCCTACAGAATTTAAGTGGTCAACAGCTGGTATCCATCTTAACAGGAAAGACTGCTGGTATCATTTGGAGACGGTAGTTATAAAAAATTCCTAATTCCTGATTCCCAATTCTTATTTCCTGTTTCTTCCTTGTTGCTGCAGCTTCTTCAAGACAGCCTGCAGTTTCACCGGATCATTTACATAAGGGGACAGGTCAAATAATTCCACCTTTCTGAAATCTACAGGATGGCTTTCGCTTTGCAGAGAGATAGATCCTTCTTTTAATAACCGGCCTTCTGTGACCAGGGTCGGATCAGCATCTGCAACATTGCCACCACCGGTTTGCGGCTTATTGTATACGATCACGGTATCGCTGAACACGAAGTGTTTAATAACAGAATCACCGAGTACCAGTGCACCTGCTCTTACCCACTGCTCACCATGATAGGTTTTCGAGGTAGAGGAAATACAATGATCTTTGATCAGCTTTCCGTTCATCACCACATTGGTCCCGGGCGTACAGAGGTTAGCGGTAGAACGCGGGTCTTTACCGTTGCCACCTAACAATTGTTCCTCAAGAGAGATCGGGAAGTCCTGGTCTTTACCCATGCTGGCAGCTGACTGGCCATGCAGCATGATGCCACTATTGCGCGTAGCCCATCCTGGTCCGCCCTTCACCTGATCGCCCACGAAACGGTATTCCACCATCACTACATAGGCAGAAAAATTCTTGTTATAGAAGATATGACCATATTGCTCGTTAAAGTCGGCGTACTGGTCATAGCGTACTTTCAGCAACCCATCTTCCACCCGGAAGGTATTTCCATAGTTTTCGTTCAGGTTATGGCCTTTGATCTTGATATCCCAGCCAGTAAGGTCTTTACCATTAAAAAGCTGTATCCAACCGTTTTTTTTCGCCTTCTTTTGTGCCATTCCTGTAAGTGAGAGCAGCAGCAGCCCGCACGTGAATAGTTTTTTCATACGTCAGTAGTTTATCGCTTCAAGATAGGGAGTAAAATGGAAATATTACAGAACCAGACGCCTCTGTTGTATGTTATTATGCTTAGTGGTACCATGCGGTGTAGTGAGTTGGCATGTATTTAGGGTTACTCACTTCAAAGCATAGTTATGATCAGATTATTTACTACACTACTGTTTGCCCTGACGGCAACAGGCTTTATAGCCAGGGGGCAAACGGCCGACTGGCAGAAGCGCCTGAAACAGGAGATCAGGCAACTGGAAACTACTGCCGACTTTGACACCTGGCAGCAAGGAGCCGATAAGCTGGCTAAACTGGCCGGGGAGCATCCGGAGGAATGGTTGCTCCAATATTACACCGGGTGGGCCTATACACAGTCCTCTTTTAAGGCACCGGAAGGAAAGGCTGACCCCACCACCGAGAAAGCAGCGCCATTTGTAAAGAAAGCGCTGGAAATGCAGCCCAAAAACACGGAAACACTTACATTGATGGCGTACTGGCTATCTGCCCGTATCAATGCGAACAATTCCAGAGGCATATCCCTGGGAAAAGAAAGCCGTAATTATTCTGAACAGGCCATTGAAGCCGATAGCTCTAACCCTCGTGCTTACCTGATGAAGGGCTTGGTGATCTATCATACACCCGCCTTGTTTGGAGGCGGAAAAAAGAAGGCAGCTCCTGTGATGGAAGCGGCCGCACAGCGGTTTGCAGATTTCAAACCCAAGGATGAACTTGCCCCCAGGTGGGGTAGTGAGATCCTGAAAGAGGTGGAAGTAAGGATGAAATAAGACAACAAGACCGGCAACGCTCAGGTGAAATGGGCAATTTTATACGCAGTTCCACAATAGCCAAGCACTATAACTAATTGACTATAAATACTTTTCATTCAAGCAGGATTTTCGCATTATCTGATTAAAAACCCATTGTTTATGAGTACATACAAAAGTTTAAACGGACACGGCGAGCCCCGCGCTTCTATGCTCTACGAGCAGTCGAATGTCCTGAATGTAAGCAGGCAAGGGCGTATTGCGTCTATCGTCGGTGGTGCACTACTGACAAATTCAGCCATTAATAATGTGACCAAACATCCCATCAGAAGTCTGTTAAAGCTGGTAACCGGCGGTTACCTGCTCTACAGGGGAATATCAGGGAACTGTCCTATATCCGCCTATGCAGGAAGGCGGGCGGATGAGCGGCATACCAGTACTGTTAATGTGAGAGCGAAGTTCATCGTGGCCAAACCAAGGGATGAAGTGTATGGTTTCTGGAGAAGACTGGAAAACCTGCCTCATTTTATGCGGCACCTGGCGTCGATTACCGAGCATGACGATTATCATTCACACTGGGTGGTAAAAGGTCCCGGCGGCATTGGTACGCTGGAATGGGATGCGGAGATTATCAAGGATGAAGCAGGCGCATTGATCGGCTGGCGGTCTGCGCCAGGTTCCAATATAGCGACAGCGGGGAAGGTTACATTCTCTGACGCGCTGGGCGGTGGTACAGAAATAGAAGTGGTGATCGCCTACCGGCCACCGGCAGGTTATGTGGGTACCGGACTCGCCTGGCTGCTGAATGGCGCTTTTCACCGGATGGTAGAAAAAGATGTCATGCGGTTCAAACATTATGTGGAAACCGGAGAAATAACTGCCTAACTGGCCCAATATTTGAAAATTCTAAGTACACTTATTTGTTACACCTTAAAAAATCATAGTTATGAGCACTGCGAAAATTTTATGTGGAGCATTAGCTGGTGTCGCTGCAGGATTGGCTATCGGATTACTGACTGCTCCTGATAGCGGTGAAGAAACTAGAAGAAAGATCAGGAGATCCGCGCATCACCTGCAGGGCCGTGTTAAGAAAATATTAGGCAGAGGTGCAGACGGACTAACCGAGTTGAAGTATATTTTTGAACATGAAGTAACAGGCCTGAAAGATGACGTAAGAGAAAGGATACTGGCCTTACTGGATGAATCTATTGAGGCATTCAAAAGCTTCAAGAAAGACGCAAAAGAAGCAGCAGTTAACTGACAACGGATGACCAGCAATAAAAGAAAAGAGGCGGTGCAGCTATAAGCTTGTCACCGCCTCCTTTTTAATGGGTTAGTTAGTAGTTAGTATTATGATTTTTCAGACAGCAGGCTATCTACAAGGCTGTTGAACTCTTTCTTGAATGCCTCATAGTGTTCACCTGTACCAGGGCCGGAGAAGCCGGTGTGTACTTCTCTTACATTCCCTTTTCTGTCGATAAAGATAGTGGTCGGAAATCCTTTGATAGTGGTGATCTGTGGCAGGGTCTTCTCTGTTCTCTGTGGATCAGATACGGTTACACCAGTGATCAGCACGGGATAATTTACATCAAATCTCTTCAGGAAACCCTTCAGGGCTTTTTGTGATTTCTCAAAGTCAGTGGTCCGCTCGTAAGCCAGACCGATCACTTCTACGCCACGGGCTTTATTCTCTTTATACCAGTTTGACAGGAAGCCTGTTTCGTCCATACAGTTCGGACACCACGACCCCATGATCGTGATCACCACCACTTTATTTTCAAAGCGCTTATCCTTAAAACTTACTTTTTTACCATTGATATCCGGGAAAGTGAAGTCAGGACGTCCGCTGCCTTCTTTCGCAGAAGCCAGGGCCGTTGCATCCGGCAGGGCCGCTTTTTCGTCTTTCACAGCCGACCAGTGTTCCTTACCATCACCGATACCGGCATAGAAAACACCATTTTCCAGGCTGTTTTCTTTGACCAGGGCAGTGAAATAATAGGCATGAGAACCGTCAAAAGTAGACAGTTTCAGGGTATCGCCATCAACAATCCCTTCCAGGAAACGGTAATCACCGGTTGGTGTCAGAAACGTACCGTGTACGATATTCCCCTGTTGTTTAAACTCCCCCACTGCGAAGGAAGAATCGCTCTTACCAGGAGAAGTGAACCAGGTAGCATAACGACCGGTTACATTGCCTTTTGCAGGCGTATGTTGCTCAAAGCGTTGTTTTACATTATGTTCTGCCGAAAAAGGAATGCTCACGTCCCTGTCAGCCAGGTGACGGATCCAGCTACCTTCGATGCGACCTGCTTTAGTGAAAGCAGCTTTGAACTCGGAGTCAAAAAAAGGCATCTTTATAAAGAGGGAGTCTCCCTGGATCTTCACATCATCTACCAGCAGACGATCATTTGCGTTCAGCACATACACGAGTTTTTTACGCGCGCTGTCCTTTACTTCAAAGTTAAAAACGATGTCAGCACCGTCTTTCCTGTGCAGGCTAGCCTGCCATACACCCTTCTCCAGGTCCCATTTTTCAAGCTGTGTGCCGAAGATAAATGCCGGAAGGCATAATAAAAGCCAAAGTTTCTTCATATTGTTATTTACCTACTTATGTTAGTTTTCATTTATCCTACAATATTAGTAGAGTATGCGAAGATAACAAAAGTTTATTTTATCATTTTTTCAACCAGCTCAATTCTGCGGCCATCCATGTCTTTTACAACGGCAGCATAGCCCCATTCCGTACTGGCAGGCGCCTGTACAGTTTCTACCCCCATTTCTTCCAGGCATTGAAGTGTGGAATTGAGACTTTCCACTGTAAATCCCAGGCGTGTGGTGGTATCGGGTTCGGCGACGCTCTCAGGTAGTGGATAAATTTCAAATGTTAGTCCTTCCAATGTGCTGGCATAGTGATAGGGTCCTTTGCCATAGCGATGATGCTCAAATGTTATTCCCAAAGTGCTGTAGAATCTGAGCTGTTCTTCCGGCCGGTTAGTTTTAATAACTACCAGATTTAGTTGTATCATACTTCCTTGCTTCCTTTATTGACCTTCCCAAAGTAAAAAACATAATCAGGAAATGCAAGAGCGGGGTCAGGAATTAGAGAATTAGGAACGGGAAATCAGGAATTGGTTAGTCTGACAGGTATTAGTTGTCAGGCGCTTGTTGATGGTAACAAGCATATGGTTGTTATTCGTATTGAAGGTTTGATAAGGTGAAATTCCTGATTCGTAATTCGTAACTTAATAGTATGAAAAAGTACCGGTTAGCCTTTTCACTCATTGCCCGTATATCTCCGCGGATGGCTGCAAAGACGTTCCTTCATTTCTTCAGTAAACCACCGAAGAGAGCCTTCCGTCATTACCATCTGCAACTCAGGGAGGCAGCACAGGAAAACAATATACCACTGACGGCCTACGCTTTCAGTAAACAACAGATCAGTGTCAAAACCTATACATGGGGAAACAGCGGCAAAAAGATATTGCTGCTGCATGGCTGGGGAGGCAGCGCGCTGGACTTCGGGCACCTGGTTGATATACTGGTAGGAAACGGATACCAGGTTATTTCGTTTGATCAGCCGGCACATGGCTTCTCCACCGGAAAAAACAGTAACCTGATCCAGTGGATGCATGTGATCAGAGCCTTCCTGGAACAGCATCGGGATATCTATGGCATTATAGGACATTCCTTCGGCGGACTGGCCGCCACCCTTACATTGGCCAGGGAACAGGTACATATATCGAAACTCATCATCATGGCAGCATCGATATCAGCTCCGGCTATCTTCGATGATGCCTATGATCAGATGGGACTGAACAAGAAAGTAAGGAAGGTCATTCCGGGCATTGTACAGGAAACATTAAAGGATGATCTTTCTACGATGGATATGCATCAGCAGTTCAGGTCCGTAAAAACTGACGGCGTGCTGTTTATCTATGATGAAAATGACGAGATCATTCCACCAACGCAATCCGCCTTTTTCCTTCAGCAGCACCCGGAAGTTGAAGGATTTAAGATCAGGGGTGAAGGACACTACAGGATTATTAGAGACAAGCAGGTACTTAATAAAATAGTTGATTACCTTCATCAGTAATCATTAATCTTAATTCCTGCTGAACGTATGAAATTTTACACCGCCCTTACCTGTGCACTAGGGCTGGCCGCCTGTGGCCCTGACACAGTTATCGTCAATTTAAAACATCCCAAAAAGTTTTTTTAGTTTTCTGTCACGTTTTGATTTCCTGACCTGTCATATTACCGTAAACAGTCTTTTAACTATTTAAAAACGATAATAATGACACAGAGAATTGCCTATCAGGAAATGCCTAAAGAACTATGGGCGGGTCTGACAAAAATCGGCGCCTATCTGAAAACCTGCGACATCGATCAGCAGTTACTATCCCTGCTATATTACAGGGCTTCCCAGATCAACGGCTGTACTGCCTGCCTGGACATGCACGCCAAGGAATCCATACACCATGGAGACACTCACCAGCGCCTGCATGGGGTGATCGCCTGGAGAGAAACACCTTATTTCACAGATAAAGAACGCGCGGCCCTTGCATTCACGGAAGCACTGACCAATGTCAATCAGCAGGACATTGACGATGCTACTTTTGATGCACTGACCGAACATTTCACTACAGCAGAGATCACAACGCTCACCATGGCCATCGCTACTGTGAATACATACAACAGGATCAACAAAACATTCAGACCTGTTCCAGGCAATTACAAAGTGGGCGAATACGCATAAAAAAGACTATCTTATTTTAGCAACGATCAACCGCTATCACTATGTTGAAGGATTATCAATACACCCTGTTCCCATATGCATATAACATTCTCGGCTCGGCGGAGGATGCGAAAGACACCATACAGGACGTACTGTCCAATTACGTATCGTCCAACAGGGATGGTATAGAGAATGAAAAAGCGTACCTGATACGCAGTGTGATCAACCAGTCGATCAACGCAAAAAATAAGCGAAAAACAGTCAATTATGAAGACGTATGGTTGCCGGAACCGGTAGCTACAGAAGAGGCAGATCAATCGCTGCATCTGCGGGATATCGGTTCCTATACAATGCTTATACTGATGGAAGAACTCAATCCCAAAGAAAGGGCGGTATTTATACTGAAAGAAGGCTTTGGCTATTCACATGATGAAATAGCCGATGTGTTGTCCGGAACGGTGGAACAGTCCCGTAAACTGCTTAGCAGGGCGAAAGCTAAACTCGACCAGCGGAAACAGGGTGCACCACTGAGTAGCAGGACAGTATCATCCGCCTTGCTGGATCAGTATCTGCATGCCATACGAAAAGGAGATACGGAAAGACTGGAGAATATGTTATCAAAGGATATCGTCTTTTATGCCGACGGTGGTAAAAATCTCAACGTGGCGAAGAAGATCTGCACGGGCGTACAGGAAGTATCACAGTTCCTGGTACATGTCTACGACAAATATCAGCAAAAGTTCAGGTTTGAATTTACCATGATCAATCATCAGCCGGCGTTGTTGTTTTATCTGGGCGAAAAACTGTATGGCTGCCAGGTATTCACGATCTCTGCTGAAGATAACAGGATCACACAGATCTCTACAGTACTGGACCCGGAAAAATTAAAGAACCTGGCGAACTAGCACTATTATTACACACTCCTTCCGCTATGAATAACGAAGCCGTCTTATGCAACTATATCAGTTAATGATACAATCAGCATAAGACGGCTTTATGTAAGAGAATATCTGCCGCGTAATAGCCGTATGAAAGCGGTTAATATCTTGCACCAAAGAGCATACTGCCAATGCGCACCATGGTACTCCCCTCTTCCAGGGCGATCTTATAGTCACCGCTCATACCCACTGACAACTCAGTGAAAGCATCTGTATCTGCAAAGAAGCGTTGTTTCATTCCCTGCTGTAATGTGTGCAGGTGATGAAATTCATTCTTCACCTGCTGCATATCGTCTGTATTGGTAGCCATCCCCATTAATCCGGCGATCTGGATATGTGCGAAACGGTCTTTCTGCGCAGTGTAAGTTTCCAACAGTTGTTCCAGTTCTGTATCATCCAGACCGAATTTTGTTTCTTCGGCAGCGATATGTACCTGTAGCAAACAGCGGATCACCCGGTTATGCTTAGCGGCCTGTTTGCTGATCTCTTCCAGTAACTTCAGACTATCCACCGCATGCACCATACTGACAAACGGGGCGATATATTTTACTTTATTAGATTGCAAATGTCCTATAAAGTGCCATTCGATATCTGCGGGCAGCTGTGGTTGCTTATCCTGTAATTCCTGCACATAATTCTCTCCGAAGATACGCTGACCAGCATCATACAATGCCTGAATATCTGATACGGGCTTGATCTTGGAAACAGCTACCAGCTTTGCGTTATAAGGCTTCAGCTGTTCATTTATCTGCTGATATGCGGTTAAGTTGACTGACATGATGCAAAAGTATCGCAATCAGCCACGAATTACAAATCCGTTCCCGGCTGCCCCGGCCTTTCTATAAGCACACATCCCGGAAGCCATCGGCCCGGGATGCATATAAATTGTATGAGTGTAGTTGATTAACCTAAGATAGCCCTTCCGATAACAATACGTTGTACCTCGCTGGTACCTTCGTATATCTGTGTGATCTTGGCATCACGCATCAGGCGTTCTACATGGTATTCTTTTACATATCCATACCCACCATGTACCTGTACAGCTTCCGTAGTAACCCACATCGCCGTTTCTGATGAAAATACTTTTGCCATAGAGCCGCTCAGTGTATAGTCCAGGTGCAGGTCTTTGTCTCTCGCTGCTTTCAGGCATAATAGTCTGGAAGCTTCAATCCGGGTAGCCATATCGGCCAGCTTGAACTGAATAGCCTGATGCTGACTGATCTCTTTACCAAAAGCCTTTCTTTCCTTCGCATATTTAACGGCGAGTTCATATGCACCGCTGGCGATACCCAATGCCTGAGATGCGATACCGATACGGCCACCGGCCAGTGTTTTCATAGCAAATTTAAATCCGAAACCATCCTCTCCTATTCTGTTCTCCTTTGGCACTTTCACATCCTGGAACATGATGCTGTGCGTATCACTACCGCGGATACCCATTTTATTCTCTTTCGCGCCTACGGTCACCCCATGTGTGCTCTTCTCTACGATCAGGGCATTGATACCTTTGCTGCCTTTTTCGGGATAGGTCTGTGCGATCAGCAGGTATACGCTGGCGCTGTTACCATTAGTGATCCAGTTTTTAGTACCGTTCACCAGGTAATGATCGCCCTTATCTTCCGCCGTGGTACGCTGTGAGGTGGCATCAGAACCCGCTTCCGGCTCACTGAGCAGAAAGGCACCGGTGATCTCACCTTTTGCCAGGGGAACAAGGTATTTCTGTTTTTGTTCTTCCGTACCGAAAGTCTCCAGGCCCCAGCATACGAGTGAGTTATTCACACTCATACATACCGAGGCAGAAGCATCTATTTTGGAAATCTCTTCCATGGCCAGTACATAAGATACGGTATCGAGTCCCGCACCACCGTATTTCGGGTCTACCATCATGCCAAGGAAGCCAAGTTCACCCAGTTTCTTAATCTGTTCTGCGGGATAAATCTGTTTTTCGTCACGTTCTATTACGCCAGGGAGCAATTCATTTACGGCAAAATCGCGTGCCGCCTTTTGTATCATGAGGTGTTCTTCAGTAAGTTGAAAATCCATGGAATTTGTGTTTTACGGGTTTTATGACTTATCAGTCTTTCAAAGCTATTTTTTAATAGTCAGGTAAAAAAATACCGTCTTCAAAATTCATTGTTATCCATTATTCTATGCAAAAGATTAAAGATTTTTTGAAGATACAGCGTCCTTATTGCAATTGATTTAGCTTTTACCGCAAGTGGATATACGCCTCGACAATAGGGTGCGGCAACCGTTCTGCCAAAATCGTGTAGCTTGGTAGCAGGATAACTTTCTTTTATGAAAAATATCAAGATCATTGAGGTGAAGTCGGAAATCGGAGCAGGCACCCGTGGGGCCAGCCTGGGAGTAGAAGCCATTAAAATAGCTGCGTTGGATTTCATGAGCAATTTTTTTGTACACTTCCCTACCGAAGCCATAGAAACCGAGAATAAGCTGTTGTTCGAACCGATCGAATCTCCCTATGCCAAAAGAATCAAAGGGACCCTGACATTATATGAAAGGATCAGCAAAAGTATTTGTGAGACGGTGAAAACGAACTGGTTCCCCGTGGTACTTTCCGGCGATCACAGTACAGCAGGAGCCACTATCGCCGGACTGAAAATGGCCCGGCCCAAAGCGAAACTGGGCGCCATCTGGATTGACGCCCATGCGGACCTGCATACCCCGTTCACCACCCCTTCCGGTAATATGCATGGCATGCCTGTTGCCATTTCTATCGCAGAAGATAATCTGGAATGTAAGGTGCATGAAGTGGATGAGAATACCCTTAAAACCTGGGATAAGCTCAAAAACCTGGGTGGAATTGCGCCAAAGATACTACCGGAAGATATTGTGTTCATTTCCCTTCGGGATTATGAGAAAGAGGAAGAACACCTGATCAAGTCATACGGCATGAAGGTGATCTCGACCAACGAGGTACGCCGTAAAGGCCCTGAGCAGATCGCCCGGTCCGTATTCCGTTACCTCAGCGATTGTGAGTACATCTATGTCTCTTTCGATGTGGATAGCCTGGATTCCTCTATATCCAAAGGTACCGGTACCCCTGTAACCAATGGGCTGCGGGAACGTGAGGCAGAGGACCTGATCTCTAAGTTCATGCAACACAGGAAGATCTGCTGCTTTGAGATCACAGAGGTGAACCCGACCCTTGATAAAGAGAACCTGATGGCAGAAATCGCCTTTAATATATTACAACGCAGCGTCAATGTGCTGCTTCTCAACTAGGCATACTTAAACAGGAAAAGGCCTGTTACAGGAGGAAGACTGGAACTTCCGGACTGTAACAGGCCTTTGATCTTGATATAGCTTTTACCCGGGTATACCAGGGTATAACAAGCGACGAACTAGCGACGAACTAGCGACGAACTAGCGACGGCGAAACGATGAACCTGATCAGGGGTTATTTTTCATCTTGATCAGGTTTGCCACCAGTCCTGTCCAGCCCGTCTGGTGTGCTGCGCCCAATCCCTTGCCGGTATCTCCGTGGAAATACTCGTGGAACTGGATCAGATCCTTAAAATAAGGGTCTGTCTGCAGTTTCTCATTATTCCCGTTCACCGCTCTTCTGCCATTTTCGTCTTTCAGGAAGATCTTCAGGAGGCGTTCTGCCAGCTTGGTACCAACTTCCTTCAGCGAATAGAACTGCCCAGTACGGGTCGGATATTCTATCCTGAAATCATCTGTATAGAAATAATGGAATTTGCGCAGACTTTCAATCATCAGGAAGTTCATCTGCATCCATACGGGGCCTCTCCAGTTGGAGTTACCCCCGTAAGTATAGCTGTCACTTTCTCCCGGGAGGTAGTGCACACTGAGTTCCACTCCATCATTCCGGAATATAAATGGCTCTTTTTCATACTGTTTGGAAAGGGAACGGACACCATAGTCACTTAAGAATTCCGATTCATCCAGCATCCTGCTGAGCAGGCGCTTCATACGGTGCCCGCGCAACAGACTAAGCAGATGTTTATTCTCTTTACCCTCTTCGAACCAGCGGGATACCAGTTGAGCGAGATCCGGCCGGTGACGCAGGAACCAGGACATACGTCTTTCGAAGGCCGGGTTATTCTTTAACGTTTCGGTGGATATGACTTCAACGGCAAATAATGGGATAAGCCCGACCATACTTCTGAGTCTGAGGCGCTCTACACGGTTGTCCGGCAGCCGGATCTGGTCATAATAGAACTCGTCCTTATCATCCCAGAGGCCATTCTGTACATCTCCCATGCTGGCCATCGCACCGGCAATGTACATGAAGTGCTCAAAGAACTTGATGGCCATACCTGTATATACCTTGTTATAGCTGGCAAGTTCCAGGGCAATGTGCAGCATATTGAGGGCATAGACTGCCATCCAGCTGGTAGCGTCGGCCTGCTCCTGCCTGACGCCACTGGGCAGTGGCATGCTACGGTCAAAGGCACCTACGTTGTCCAGTCCGAGGAAGCCCCCTTCAAATATGTTACTACCGTTACTATCCTTCCGGTTCACCCACCAGGTGAAATTGATCATTAACTTATGAAAGACGGTCTCCAGGAACTCGTAGTCCTTGCGGCCGTTGATAGCGGCGTCCTGTTTGAATACCCTATAGGTGGCGCCGGCATGGACAGGCGGATTTACATCCCCGAAAGCCCATTCGTACGCCGGGAATTCACCGGAAGGGTTCATGTACCACTCCTCGGTCAGAAGACGCAGCTGCTGTTTGGCGAAGTCAGGGTCTACCATGGCGAGCGTTACACAATGGAAAGCCAGGTCCCAGGCTGCGTACCAGGGAAATTCCCATTTATCAGGAACGGAAATAATGTCTTCGTTATTCAGCTGTTTCCAGTTCTTATTCCTGCCATTCAGCCTTTCGGGTGGCGGAGGAGGTCCTGCCGGATCCCCGTCCATCCATTGCTGTACTTTATAAGAGTAGAACTGTTTATTCCAGAGCATACCTGCCAGTGCCTGACGCTGTACCAGCCTCTCGTCAGCATCTGCTATCGTATCCTGTATGTCTCTATAGAATTCGTCCGCTTCTTCCAGACGGGCCTGGAAGGTAGCGTCAAAGTCGGCAAACGGATCACTGAGCTGTTTATCGGTGAGTCGTAGCCTGATAACAGCCAGGCTTTTTGCCGGTACAAATAAGTTATAATGTACCGCGGCCTTGGTGCCTTTCTTTTCCGGATTGACGGTGTTCATGTCATGTATGACGTAATCATTGATCCCATCCTTAGGGTATAATGTATTACTGTCTACATTGTAGAGACGGCGGTTATTGGTTTCATTTTCACAGTATACGATCTCTCCGCCCCCTTCCTGGTAGAGATATTGCACGGCCAGTTTTTCATGAGAAATACGGATCGTGGTATCATTTTCTGCCCAGAGGGATGGTTTGTAGGGATGACGGCCCCATACCCATGTATTTCTGAACCAGATAGTAGGTAACAGGTGCAGATCAGCCGCTTCATTACCGCGGTTATGAGCGGTGATAGTTACCAGGATATCATCCGGTCCGGCTTTGGCGTATTCTACGAATACATCAAAGTATTTATTATCCTCGAAGATGCCGGTGTCGATCAGTTCAAATTCCTCTTCCTGCTTGCTTCTGCGGGCATTTTCATCAACGAGGCGCTGGTAGGGATACTCCCGCTGCGGATACTTGTACAGCATCTTCATATAGGAGTGAGTGGGCGTTCCGTCGAGATAGTAATATAGTTCCTTTACATCTTCACCATGATTGCCCTGCGCGTTGGTGAGACCAAAGAAGCGTTCTTTGAGAATAGGATCTTTTCCATTCCACAGTCCGAGAGAAAAACATAACAACTGCTTATCATCAGAAATACCCGCAATGCCATCTTCCCCCCATCTCCAGGCTTTACTGCGGGCCATATCGTGTGTGGTATAGTCCCAGGAACTGCCGTCGGCGCTATAATCTTCCCTGACGGTGCCCCATTGGCGGTCACTCACATAAGATCCCCATTTCTTCCATCCATTCTGCTGTAATCTTTGTTGTTCCTTATTCATAATTTATCTGATCTTGAAATAAGCAATTAGCCAGCCCACAACCTCACTGTAGCTGCGGATACCTTTTTCCTGATTGTTCGCCTTAAGATACTGATCATAGATCATGGTAGTATAGTCATCAACCGGACTACTATACCGGTCGTAAAAGTCTCTGATCTGTCGCATATCGGCCCTGATGCCTGGTACAGCTTTGCGCCACATTTCTCCTGCCAGGGTTGTATCCTGACGGCGCAGTTGCCTGACGCTGTACATGAACATTTCAAAGTTAGCGGCATATCTGAACTGCGGGTCAGGTGAATTACCGGCTACAAGATAGCCCACAAAGTTGGCTTCTTCTTCCGGCGCATATCCCAGTTGATGGGCCACTTCATGGCAAATAGTGAAGGGCTGGAGAAATCCGGGGGTAGTGACATTCACATGTGCCTCTCCTGTAAAGGGATTGAGATAACCACCCACTCCCATGTAATTGATCCAGTGTCCATACAAGGAGGGCTTGATGCAGGTGTGTTTATAACGGAGGACAGGCCATTTTTGCACGGCTACGTCATACGCTTTGACTGCTTTTGTAAACATTAGTGCGCTGTCGGAACCGGGGTGTGTAGCATGCAATGTATCGCCCAGGGCGGTTTTATAGGTATTTGCCTGTTGCAACAAAGTATCTGTCAGGCGGTATAGCTGATCAGTGGTATATTCATTTACCTGCAGATGCAGGTCTTTTTCAAGGGAGTTACGTTCATAATTATATCCCCAGAATAACATAAATATCAGATATACAGTTAATAAGCCCTGTACACCTTGCAGAAACTGGAGTAGTAAAGCTTTCCATTGCTTTTTTACAATTTTATAACATATCTTTAACAAATAAATGACCATAGTTACGATCCAGGCGGCATAAATTACGTCGCCGATGCTAAATGGTACTTTCCCCAGTACCTGACGTACTAGTAAACTGATCCAAACGTATAACCTATGAAAGTAAAACTCAGCAAACCTGTCGCTGAATGCCATCTGAATAGAGAGTGCCAGTATAACGGCAACGATGATCAGTATACGTATAATAATGCCCTTTATCCTTATTTTCAAATCCATATCAACCTACTGAATGATGACCGATGAAATATTAATGGGTGAGCTCACATCTGCTCTTTCCCATCAGTCAGGAATGAAAATACACATTAATTACGCAGAAAGAATACCCGGTGGAGATATAAATGAACATTTTAAGTTGAATACGGACAACGGTCTGTTATTTCTTAAAATGACCGATACGCAAAACTATCCTGACATGTTTGAGCGGGAGTTCATGAGTCTTGAAACCCTGTACGCAACGAATACACTGGCTGTTCCGCGGCCGCTGGCAGCGGGTACTACGGGAAGCAAGGTATTCCTGATCACAGAGTTCATGGAGAAAGGCGGCGCCAATCCTGATTTCTGGGAGAACTTCGGCGGCAACCTTGCCCGTATGCACCGGCATACGCAACAACACTTCGGCCTACCACAGGCCAATTACATAGGAAATATCAAACAATATAATACTCCTTACAGCAGCTGGTCTGTATTTTATGCGTTCAATCGCCTGCAACCGCTTACGAAGGAAGCGTATGACCGGCAGGTTATCGATAAACAGATGGTGACACAGATGGAAAATCTGTGGAGACACCTCCCGCAGATCTTTCCCGAGGAGCAGCCATCATTGCTGCATGGAGATTTCTGGTCAGGCAATTATATGGTAGGCAGGGATGGTAAAGCCTGCGTGTATGATCCCGCGGTATACTACGGTAACCGGGAAATGGACCTGGCCACAGCAAGGTTGTTTGGTGGATTTGACACGCGGTTCTTCTTTACGTATCAGAGTATGTATCCCCTGGCAGAAGGCTGGCAGTCGCGTATAGGTATCTGCCAGTTATATCCGCTGCTGGTACATCTGTTGTTATTTGGCGGCAGTTATTACACAAGTGTGAAGAATGTGCTGGACAATTTCAATTAGGAATGAGTGAAAGGAACCAGGAATTATTGATAATAGGAGAAGGGCGCTTCGGTATGAGGCGCCCTTCTCCTATTTGTATAGAAAATTATTATTTAATTAGTACCTGACAGGAAATACATCCCGAATGATGCCACCGCATTGTCGATTCATCATGCGCTGATTCCTAATTGACTACTGCATGTGTTTCATGCGCTCATACTCCTGTTCTATAATAGGATAGAACTTTTCCAGATCTCTGGAAATACCGGCAAATACAGCGTCTACTTCTTCCGGCGGAGCGCTGTGATTATTATTGAGCGTATTTTCCAGCTGCTGCATTTTACTGGTGATCCAGGTGAGCCCGACCATGGCGAAGTTAGGTTTGAGCTTATGAACCTGAAATTTGAGTTGTTCCCAGTCACGTTCTTCCACCAGTTTTCTGATCTTCACCACTTCGTCCAGGATCGTTTTTAAAAAGATCTCAAAAAGGTCAGCAGCGTAAGAGATGTTGTTCTCGTATAAAGCATTGAGGTACTTTACGTCCAGTTCATTGTGAAATTCAAATCCGGAACTGTTTGTAGACTCTTCCATTATTAATTCTGTTTCGTCATCATTCAGGTATTTGTTCAATACCTGTAGTAATTGATCTGGTGTGTAGGGCTTGGTTAAGATATCGGTAATACCAGCCTGTCTTGCCTGGGTAAACGTGCTCTCCATTGCCAGGGCGGTAGTGGCGACCAGTGGCGTAGCCACGTTCGGTTTAGCTTCGTCCTGTCTGATCCGGGAGGCTAGTTCGAGTCCGTTCAGACCCGGAATACGAATATCGAGTAAAATCAGGTCATATAATCGGGAATCAAGAAAATAAAGGGCATCCGGCCCGTTAGTGGCCAGCTGGTGCTGAATACTATATTTTTCCAACAGACTGATAATATACCGGAGATTCATGGGGTTATCCTCGATCACCAGTACTTTGGCTGTCGAAAAGTTGGGTTGCCTTTTCATTTTTCCTGACCTTGCGTTAGTAACAAAGGGTTTACGGGTATCAATAAAGGGCAGTGTAAAGGAGAAACAGGTACTGAAGCCTTGCGCTTCTTCGACAACGATGCTGCCGCCCTGGAGTTCCACTAACTGTTTGGATATGGCTAAACCTAATCCTGTACCACCATAGATTTCCCTGATTTCCTGCTCGGCCTGTTTATAGTTCTGGAAGATCAGTTCCAGTTTATCTTTCTGGATCCCTATACCAGTATCGCATACCTTAAAGGTGATCCAGCACTTATCTTCCTGCCAGGATTGTAGCTTCACGGTAATGGCTATTTCGCCTTCGCGCGTGAATTTCTCTGCATTACCTAACAAGTTCATGAGTATTTGGTTCAGCAGCATGTCATCACCGACCAGCCAGGTCTGCAGCTGTGTATCAATGGAAGCGGATATTTTTACCGGCCGCTGGCCGATCTTGAGTTCAAAAGTATGGCGGAGAGATTTTACCAGTTCAATGAGATTAAATTCCCGTTGATTCACCTGGAGCTCACCTGCTTCTATTTTAGAAAGGTCCAGAATATCTGAGATCAGGCCCATCAGGATGCCTGAGGAGTGTTTAAGTATATTAATATAGTCCCGCTGTTTGTTGTCCAGGTTTGTCTCCTCGAGCAGGTGTGTCATACCGACAACAACGTTCAGGGGCGTCCGGATCTCATGGCTCATACTGGCCAGGAATTCTTTCTGGGCGCCTCTGGCCTCTTCAGCCTGGCGGCGGGCGAGGTCCATCTCGGAACGGGGCATTTTATGCCTGGAAACATCTACTATCTGCCAGATACTACCGACAAACTGCCCGTTATCGATGAGGGGATTATAGCTGACTTCATATATGCGTCCGTCCCGGAGGATGATCTCCCAGCCGAAATAAGGCTTCTTTTTCTGACGCAATTCCTTCATTTTCAGCTCAAAATCCTCGGCATGTTGTACGAGGCGGCTAAAATATTTAATAATAGCGGTGTAGGACATCCCAAAGATGAGATTAGCCTCGGAACCGGCATTTTCCTCAAATACATGGTTTACCCAGATAACCCGGTGATTACCATCGGTTACCAATATACCAGCATTGCTATTTTGCAGCAATACGCTGATAGGAAGTGAAAATATAGCGGGGTTGTCCGCAGATAAACTACGGGCAGTGGTATGTTTTCTCGTACCTTTGATCCGGGCTTTGGCCATTCTTCTATAGGACTGGTTGGGAGTTGGCGCTAAAGTTGGCGCTCCTTTACATAAATTTATACAGGAACAATATATAAATATTATGTTGGGAATCAACAAAATTAGGAAATTTTTGCAATTGCAAATATTTGGTTACCTTTGCATCCCTCTAAAAGTGAGGATTTTATTATGAAAGCACTCCGTCAATTTGATATTGCCTTTGTGGGACTGAAGCCCGGAGAGCATACATTTGAGTACCAAATTACGGATAGTTTCTTTGAGAACTATGGTCCGCAGGATTTCAGCAATTGCAACGCCAATGTAAAGTTGGTGATGGACAAGAAAAATACTTTTTTCATGTTGAAGTTTGAGATCGGCGGTACTATGACTGTGAATTGTGATCGTTGCGGACAACCCTTTGAATTACAGCTATGGGATGATTTTCATCATGTTGTAAAGATGGTGGACAATCCGCACGAGATGAATGAAGAGGATGATACAGATGTTTCCTTTATATCTT
Source organism: Chitinophaga agri (assembly GCF_010093065.1). Taxonomy (NCBI): domain Bacteria; kingdom Pseudomonadati; phylum Bacteroidota; class Chitinophagia; order Chitinophagales; family Chitinophagaceae; genus Chitinophaga; species Chitinophaga agri. The sequence continues at coordinate 2,883,312 of NZ_CP048113.1, forward strand.
TGACGGAATCACATCTGAACGTGGCAGACTGGATCTATGAGTTTATTAATCTCAGTATCCCGATGCAGCGTATTCATCCTGAGGATAGTACGGGTAAAAGCGGTTGTGATCCAAAGATTCTTGAAATGCTGGACCAAATGAACCGGCAAGCCAACGAAAAAGAGAACCCGATCTGGAAAGATCTGGACAAATTTCGTGACAACTAAATATTTCAGTGTACGTCGAAGGCGGAGATTGATACTACATTATTAAACTTAAACACGGACAATTAAAACTTAAATAAGATGCCAAATCCGAAACGCAGACATTCTCAGCAAAGATCAGCTAAGAGAAGGACGCATTACAAGGCCTTTGCGGATACTTTAAGCACTGATAGCGCAACTGGTGAAGTGCACCTGAGACATCGTGCTCACTGGGTAGAAAACAAACTGTACTACAGAGGAAAAGTAGTATTGGAAAAACAAAGCAGCACTAAATAATTTTACTATTTTTACCCCCGACCAAACAGACAAACCTAAACGTTCATGAGAATCGGGCTTGATATGATGGGTGGCGACTTCGCTCCCCTCGAAGCAGTAAAAGGAGTAAAACTATTTTTAGAAACTGTTGCTAATGAAGCGCATTTGGTGCTGATTGGTGATGAGGCAGCTCTAACGCCTTTGTTGTCAGATGCGCAGTTAGACCAATCAAAATATTCAGTTGTTCATTCATCTCAGGTAATTGGGATGAATGAACATCCTACCAAGGCGCTGAAGGAAAAACAGGAATCTTCTATCAGTATCGGTTTCCACCTGTTAAAGAGTGGTAAGGTCGATGCGTTCATTAGCGCTGGTAACACAGGTGCTATGATGGTAGGAGCCCTCTATTCCATCAAAGCAATGGAAGGCGTGCAGCGGCCAACTATATCCACTCCCGTTCCAAGGGAAGATGGATCTTACGGGCTTTTACTGGACGTTGGTATCAACGCTGATTGTAAGCCTGAAAATCTGTTGCAATTTGCCATTCTCGGCTCCCTTTATTCCAAACACATCCTGGGTGTAGACAATCCAACTGTTGGCTTGTTGAACATAGGTGAAGAAGAAGGTAAAGGAAACCTGCTGGCTCAGGCAACATATCCCTTGCTCAAAGAAAATCCACTGCTGAACTTCATCGGTAACGTTGAAGGACGTGATATCCTCACCAATAAGGCAGATGTGATTGTTTGTGAAGGCTTTACCGGTAACATAGTGCTCAAAATGGCTGAATCTTTCCATACTATCGCCGCAAGACGTGGTATCCAGGATGATTACATGCAGAAATTTGACTTTGAAAGCTATGGTGGTACCCCAGTTCTGGGTGTTTCTCAACCGGTGATCATTGGTCATGGTATCTCTCAGGCTGTCGCCTTTAAGAACATGATCTCTCTGGCTCAACAGATGCTTACTACCAAGCTCCTCGACAAAATGCGCGAGAGCTTCGTGAAATAATTTACATCCTATTTGAAAAAGGTATTGATACCGGATTGTAGTAATACAGCCCGGTATTTTCTTTTTTAATCAGGAATTAGGAATTGAAATGCAGCAGAAACTCATTGCTTACACTTTCTCCAGCGGCAGCCTCACATAAAACGTCGTTCCTACTGTCAGTTGTGTTTCAAACCAGATCTCTCCCCTCGCCTGCTCAACAATATTCTTACACATAGCCAGCCCAAGCCCGGTACCGGAGTTTTTGGTTGTAAAGTTCGGGACAAAGATTTTAGGCTGTATTTCAGGCGGAATACCCTCTCCGTTATCCTCTACACTAACAACCACCCACCCGTCTTCTGCCTGTGTCATAGCAATGGTTACATGCCCCTCTCTTCCTTCCGGTAATGCCTGTACTGCGTTCTGCAACAGGTTCGTAAATAGCCTGTTCATCTGGGTTTTATCCGCAAATACATAGAATGCCCTGCCGGGTGCTGCTAAATGAATATTACAATGCTCATGGCTCTGGTAAAGGTCCTTCAGTGAATGCAGTACTTCGTTCAATAGTAATACTTCGCTGTTAGCTTCATCTATACGCGAAAACGCAGAGAAATCAGAAGCAATGTTCGCCAGGTGCTCTATCTGTTCCACCAGTGTATGCGCAACATTCTTGGAAAGCTGCTTTACGTTAGGTGCATCATTGTCGATAGCACGTTGCAGGTACTGAATGCTCAGCTTCATGGGAGTCAGCGGATTCTTGATCTCATGTGCGACCTGTCTCGCCATCTCTCTCCAGGCACCTTCTCTCTCACTCTTTGCCAGTCTGGCGGCACTCACCTCCAGCTTACGCACCATCTTATTATACTCCTTCACCAGCGCGCCAATCTCATCATCCTTGTCCCACTCTATCTCATCATTCTGTCCCAGATTTACATGACGCAGTTTCTCCGTTACCAGCGAGAAAGATTTGGTAATGGAATTAGTGATGAGCAATGCGAGTAAACCTGCTATCAGGAATATAAATGCGTTGAAATTGATCAGCGCTACGAGGAAATTGGAGATCTGCTGATTCAGTTCTGTCTGCGTAGCGAAATAAGGTACGTTCAGGTAAGCAAATATCTCTCCGTTACTGCCTCTTAAAGGTGCATATCCGGACAGGTATTTCATGCCACCGATCTTCTCTTTCTGTATCCACTGGATCTTGGGTTCCCGGTACAACTGCAGGAAGGCATCCGGGTTAATCTTTTTGGACAACAGCCCTTTCTCTGTGATCAGTGGCTGCGTTGTTACCTGCAGATTGCCATCCCTGTCATAAATATTTATATCCAGCGCACGCTCGTCCGCAATCTCCGCCATTGCCGATGTCAGACTCGCCTGGAATATCGGATCATAGAGGTCTTCCAGGTCATCAAACATGCGTTGGTTCTCAAAGACCTTTTCCACATCACGGGACACCTCGTTAATGGTGCGGCTGAGCCTTTCCTTGTTCTCTCTTTCCGAACGGTCAATAAAGAACAGAATGGTGGTAAGACCCAATATAATAAAGGCAAATACGACAATAAAGATGATCGTACCGTGTACCTTCTTACGTATGCTGATATTGACCAGTGTACGCAGATTACCGATACGCATCCTCGCTTTTACCAGCAGGTCCAGCACCCGGTAGACGGCAATGATCAGCAGAAAAAGACAGAACATCCAGGCAAACAGTGTGATGAACTCGATGAACGTCCTCGTTTCCTTCACCACGATCACCACTTTATCCTTTGAAGCTTTGTAGATCAGGCGGGAATAGCCCTTTTCTGATGCAACCGTGATCTCTTCCTTCGGAATATCGGAAGCATATAGTTTGACCGGAAAAGCAAAATCGTTGTTGTTACTCACCAGTTCTCCCTGGTCATAAATCGCATATGAATAGGCAGTAGATGACTCCTTCTCCGGATCGTAGATATCGCCGTCTACCAGCAGTTCCGGGTAGAGCCGCTGGGTGTTGATCACAGCCGGTGTCAGCTCATATATCAGATAACCAGCCGGCACGCCGTTACGATAAAAATCCTTCCGCCCGATATAACTGTAATCGTTAAAACTGCGTTCATTGTAATACAGCTCATTCCCTATCAGCTCAGACCCCATCAGCATTCTACGGCTAAGGGTCGGAAAGGTAGACGTATCACCGCCATAGATAGGCTCGAAGTATTCATTGAAGGGATAAAAACCTACGTTGAAGCGCCCCAGGTAGCCTTTGAAATATTTCTGTTTCAGCTCATTTTCCAACATACTTCTAGGCACACTTCTGCCGGTACTTTGCTGAAAAAAGAGCTGTAATAGTTCATCTTCTTCCATTTGCCGCGTTACATCGGTAAGCAGCATTTCTACATACGGGTCCTTCTGTTTCGACAATTCCACTGCCATACGTTCACGCAGGCTTACTTCTTTTTTATCATTGTAGTATACCAGTGCCGCAGAAGTGGTGATCGTGAGCAGGAAGAGCCAGAACAGGAAAGGCACCGTAGCCAGACTGTTCTCAAACCGGTAAGACAATACATCCAGCACTACCACATACAGGATCAGCCAGATCACCATCGCTACCGAATAGTAGATATCAGGGTTCTGTAACCGGAAGGCCAGCCATACAACGCCGACAATAGCCAGGAAGAGGTACTTTGTACGATGCCGGAAATTGGTCAGCTCATTCAGCAGATAGTTAATGATCTGTGAGAAAAACAGGAAGCTGAAAGAGATAAAACCGAGTATGATAAAGCCAATGATACTATATTCATTCAGACTAAACGGATTCGCCACATCAAACGAGATCCTGGAGTCGATAACGAGACTCTGTATCAGTTGTGACAGGAACTCTCCTACCAGGTACATAATAAAGCTGGCAAGGATAATGACCACACGCTGTTGCCCCCGGTTAGTCACTTTGGGGGCTTTGATCGTCTTTACGTGTTCCCGGAAGAACAACAGTAGCCAGAAACCCAACAGGACGTTCAGCAACAGGTCGCCCAATGAGCGGAAGACTTCATCCTTGGCATAGATAAGGGGGGTAAAAATGTTAAGTGTACGCAGATTGAACGGGAAGGGATATATATAGCTCAGCGTACGACAGAAGATAATGACGGCAAAGAGAAAAAAGAAGCCGTATAGCGGGTTCTTTTGTCTCGCCAGCATAGTAGCAAAGAGATTAACAAAAATAAGTACACAGATACAACCTAACACGCGCAGTATCACGCTGAGCAGATTAGGTGGACCTGTATCCAGGGTACGATCGTAGTAAAGATAAAACAGGATGAGGTGCTGCGCATTCAGCACAGGGATGCCAGGTGGTTTCAGGTGGATGGTATATTCCATCCCCAGGGCAGGTTTATCAAAGAAATGATCAACCAGGTAATTGTTGCTGAGACTGTATTCCATCATAACAGGAATGACAGCCATAAGGTAGCGCTCATGCCCCTGTTGCCTGGATGGAAGCTTTTTGCAAATCACTTCATAGTAACCGTTTCTGAGCTTCAGGAAACGGATACCCGGCTCCAGGGGCGCCTGCCATTCTTCCGGTAATACCAGATTAGTACTCCAGTAAACGAGCCAGCGGCTGGCAGTGCTGCTGTCATATGCAAAGACATAAAATCCCTGCCGGGAAAGCATTTTTTCCTCCTGTTCATTATGATCGCGGGAAAATATGTGTTCCATCAGGGTCGTATCTTCCGATAATTCCTGAAAAGCCTCTTCCCGGGTATGGATACTTTTCTCCAGACTGCGTTTTACGCCCTGTGGAGAGGAATAATAAGACCAGTAGTTGCTGAACAGGAATGAAAAGGTAAATAACCAGGCAGCAATGATCAGTAAGTATCCATGGCGGATGAAAAAAAATCTTATTTCTTTGATATCCAGCAACTTCTTTATTTTTCTGATTTTTTCACTTCGTCCCAGAGCGCATCCATTTCTGTGAGGGACATTTCATCCAGGGCTTTCCCCTGTGTGGCAGCCATCTGTTCCATCTGCTGAAACCGGCGGATGAATTTCTTATTGGTGCGTTCCAGCGCGTTTTCTGCATCGACTTTAAGGAAGCGGGAATAATTCACCAGGGAAAACATGACATCTCCAAATTCATCTTCAATCCTGTCAGGATTGCTTTCCTGTACCACTTCATGCAGTTCGTCCATTTCCTCTTTCAGCTTATCCCATACCTGTTCTGCATTATCCCACTCAAAACCAACCTTCTGGGCTTTTGACTGAAGCCGCATAGCTTTGACAAGAGCAGGGAGTGATACCGGTACACCGCTAAGCACAGAGTCTTTTCCTTCTTTCAGTTTCAGTTTTTCCCAGTTCTGTTTGACCTCTTCTTCTGTCTCTGCCTTTACGTCGCCGTAGATATGCGGATGACGGTAAATGAGCTTATCACAGATGCCGTTAATGACATCGTCTATTGTAAACTGTTGTTGTTCTTTACCTATTTTAGCATAGAAAACGATATGCAGGAGCAGATCACCCAGTTCTTCTTTGATTGATTTCCAGTCCTGATCAGTGATCGCATCTGTCAGCTCGTATAATTCCTCTATGGTTTGCTGGCGAAGCGTCTGGATAGTCTGTTTCCTGTCCCAGGGGCATTTTTCACGTAAATCATCCATGATTTCCAGCAGGCGATTGAAGGCCGAATTATTTTCCATCTGTCAAATATAAAGAATTCCCGCAGGGGGAAGCCTGTAAGGGATTTTTGTTAATTTCTTTTTATTAAAGGATAGGGCATTTTAGTTACATTTGCCGCCGGTTTTGGTTAACCGGAAAACGATTAATTTTTAGTTCATGAATAGCAAACACATTGCGCTAATTTCAGCGGAGCTGAACATCTCAGCGCGACAAGCGGAGAACACCATGAATTTACTGGCGGAAGGGTCCACCGTTCCCTTCATCAGCCGCTACCGTAAAGAAGTGACCGGTAGTCTGGATGAGGTACAGATCGGAAAGATCGAGGACCTGCAGAAACGCTACAAGGAAGTGGATGAACGCCGCGCTTTCATCATCAAAACCATCACGGACCAGGAGAAAATGACTCCTGAGCTGCTGGAAAAGATTGAAAGCACCTGGGCACTCACCGAACTGGAAGATATTTATCTGCCTTATAAACCGAAACGTAAGACCAGAGGTACGCAGGCTATTGAGAAAGGGCTGGAGCCATTGGCAAAACTGCTGTTTGAGCAGCAGGAAGGCGCGCCACTGACAGCGGCGGAAGGATTCCTGAATGAGCAGGTAGCTTCTACTGACGAGGCACTGAAAGGCGCCCGTGACATCATTGCTGAGTGGATCAACGAAAATGCTGAGGTACGTGACAAATTGCGTAAACTCTTTACCCATACTTCCAAACTGACATCGAAAGTAATTGAAGGAAAAGAGGAAGAGGGAGCCAAATACAAAGACTACTTCGATTTCAGTGAAGAGATTCACGCGATCCCTTCTCACAGGGCGTTGGCGATCCTTCGGGGTGAAGCTGAGGGATTCCTTTATGCGACCATCAATCCGGTGGAAGAAGAAGCAACCGATATCATCAACAAACAGTTCGTCAAAGGCAACAATGAAAGCAGCAAACAGGTAGAGAAGGCTGCTGCTGATTCCTACAAACGACTGCTGCGTCCTTCCCTGGAAAATGAATTCCGTGCGCTGACCAAAGAAAAGTCAGATACGGAAGCGATCGAGGTGTTTGCAGAAAACCTTCGTCAGCTACTCCTGGCGGCTCCGTTAGGACCTAAGCCAGTAATTGCGATCGACCCGGGTTACAGAACAGGTTGTAAAGTTGTAGCGCTGGATAACCAGGGTAACATGCTGGACAACGATGTGATCTACCCGCTGGAAAAAAACTACAAAAGAGACGATGCGGAAGCCCTGCTGAAAAAATGGGTGGAAAGATATGATACCGCTGCCATTGCCGTAGGTAATGGTACTGCTGGTCGTGAAACAGAAGAATTCGTGAAGAAACTCGATTTCGGTAAGAAAGTGAACGTGTTCATGGTGAATGAAAGCGGTGCTTCCGTTTATTCGGCATCGGAAGTAGCGAGAGAAGAGTTCCCTGATTTCGATGTCACTGTTCGTGGCGCTGTATCTATCGGTCGCAGACTGATCGATCCACTGGCTGAGCTGGTGAAGATAGACCCTAAAGCGATCGGTGTAGGTCAGTACCAGCACGACGTCAACCAGTCAAGCCTTAAACAGAGCCTGGACAGAGTGGTGGTAAGCTGCGTGAACAATGTGGGTGTAAACCTGAACACGGCTTCCAAACACCTGTTGGCATATGTATCCGGTCTCGGGCCATCCCTGGCGGAAAACATCGTGAAATACCGCAAGGAAAACGGTGCATTCAGAAACCGTACGCAGCTGAAGAAAGTAAGCCGCCTGGGGGATAAAGCATTCGAACAGTGTGCGGGTTTCTTACGCATTGAAAATGGAGACAATCCGCTGGATAACTCCGCTGTACACCCTGAGCGTTATGCCCTGATCGAAAACATGGCTGCAAAACAACAGTGTACTGTACAGGACCTGATGGCGAAAGAAGAACTGCGCAGGAAGATCAATCCAAAAGAATATGTAAGCGAAGAGGTTGGTCTGCTGACGCTGGAAGACATCCTGAAAGAGCTCGACAAACCAAGCCGTGACCCACGTGATGAGATAGCTATCTTCGAATATGCGGAAGGTATCCACAAGATGGAAGACCTGAAAGTCGGCATGACACTGCCTGGTGTGGTAACCAACATTACCAATTTCGGTGCATTTGTGGATGTTGGCGTAAAACAGGACGGTCTGGTGCATATTTCTCACCTGAGCAACCGTTTTATCAGCAATCCTAATGAAGCAGTAAAACTGAACCAGAAAGTGACTGTGACGGTACTGGAAGTAGATCCTTCCCGTAAGCGTATCTCATTATCCATGAAGGATAACGAAGCGCCACAGGCAGGGGGCGGTCAGCGCAGGGAAAGAAGAGAAGGTGGTAACAACAGCGGCAACAACAGCAAACCTGGTAAGCAGGGGGCGCCGGCACCACTGAACGACTTCCAGGCGAAACTGGCGGAACTGAAGAAGAAGTTCAACTAAGTAATGCAATGAAGCAATAACAAAATAGGCTGTCCGCGATGTGTGGACAGCCTGTTTTCTTTTCAGATAATTTCCGTTAAGTAAGATGCCGTGATCAGGACGGGAACTTCATTTTCCAGCGTTTCAGCTTCTCAGGAAAGGCAGAATCCCCCTTCTCACTATATAGTTTTACGACGCCGTTTACGGCAATACCGATATAAATGATATCCCGGCGCATATCAATCGCCAGCGCTGCTTCGTCGGCTCCGCAAAAGTGGCGACGGCACCCCTGGTTATAGAGCAGGTCATTTTCCAGTTCTACAGGCGGCGTCACATCAAAACGCTCTGTAAAAGCAGGATTTTCTGCATCCAGCAATGCCTTTATACGCGAGCGGAGTGGTTCCTGCTGCAGCATGCCTGTCTCAACAATATATTTACCTTCAAACTGTTCGAATGATTTCCAGGAAGCAACCTGGGTGGGTTCAACGGTATCAGCGATGGTTATCATGGTGTCTGTTGCAGGCGGAGGTGTGTTTCCTTTCTCCTTACTGTCTTTATTGACAACCGGTTCTTTGCATCCTAGAATACAGGCAGCGACGACATATAATACTGCCAGATGTTTGTTCATGGTCATGATCTCAAATACGAATTGCTTGCTGCGCATTACGATGAAACTTCCTGAGCATGATTCGGCTCGTGATACGCAGGTTTATTTTCCTTTAAATACGGGTGTTCTCTTATCAACAAAAGCCTGCATGCCTTCTTTCTGATCTTCCGAGGCAAACAGGAGATAAAAATTTTTACGTTCGAATTGCAGTCCTTCTTCAAGGGTGCTGTCAAATGCTTTCAATACAGATTCTTTAGCCATTTTCACTGCCAATGGACTAAGTGCAGCTACTGCTGATGCCAACCGGATGGCTTCATTCAGGAAAAGTTCCACCGGTACGACCCTGTTGATAAGACCTGCATGTAATGCTTCTTCTGCGGTGATAAAGCGACCTGTTAATACCATCTCCATGGCCAGGGCTTTTCCTACTGCACGGGTAAGCCGCTGTGTCCCGCCGGCTCCCGGCATCACGCCGATCTTTATTTCCGGCTGTCCGAATCGCGCTGTTTCACTGGCTACGATCATATCGCAGAGCATGACCAGTTCACATCCCCCTCCCAGCGCGAAACCGCTTACTGCCGCAATCAACGGCTTTTTCGTTTTTTTTATTGTGTCCCATGTACTGAATTGATCAATATTATACATGTCTATGGCAGTCTTTCCCGCCATTTGTTTGATATCGGCACCTGCGGCAAATGCTTTTTCATTACCGCTGATGACGATCGCACGTACATGATCATCCGCGTCCAGCAACTTTAATGCGTCCCTGAGTTCTGCCATCAGTTCAAGGTTGAGTGCATTGAGTTCTTTGGGGCGGTTTAACTGGATATGAGCCACGTGGGGGGCTACCTGCTGGTGTATGATTATAAACTGTGGTTGCATTCCGTAATTTACGGATTTAATACCGTCATTATTACCATAAATCCGATAAAAACGATCAGGAGTGTAACCAGGTAGGTAAGTGTCATCAGGAAGCCTTTCAGCAATGATTTCCCCCATGACTGACCATATGTATTTTTCAATGCTACTACCAGATATGCAAAGATAACAAGCAGTCCGATATCACTGATAACATGTGTATGGAACAGCCTGTCCAACGCCGCACAAAACAGGTAGAAAATAAAAAAGAACACATGAATATGTATAGAAAAAACGGCATGGTCTGCATAAAACCATTTCTTTTTATCGTACATCCATCTAAGATAGAGGGCGAAGAGTGGTAACAGCACAAACATCATCTTCGGATAATTGTGATGAAACAATTCCTCCTGTACTTCCGCTGCATGTTTACTTTTCTCGTCATCCGCAGTGATTCCGTTGGCTGACTTAAAATAATAAGACGCCATTCTACGTTGAATAATACCATCCCTGTACTTTTCGGGCAATGCTTCCTGCAAGGAGTCGTACTGTTCCAGGGTTGTAAAGGTATAAAGTCTTCTGAACCAGTCTTCTGTGGAAAGGTCGCCTGTTTTTACAGAATCAGGCAGGCTGTCAAAAGATTCCCGGGCCTCCTTGCGGTTGATTTCCAGCTGAACTTTGGTTTTGTCGTCCAGCTTATCTGTATCCCCTTTGGAGGTTAATACAAAATACAGGAAGAAGAATACGAAGGAAGAAAAAATGTACAGCTTGATAGGATGTACGAATTTCACCCTTTTACCGGCGGTATATTCCTTCGTAATATGTCCCGGCCGGGTTAGTAAATACTTGAAAGTCACCAGTGCTTTGGAGTCATAGTGGACCACATCAGCCACAAATTCCTTCACGAGATGAGCGAAAGATTCATGGGGCATAATATTTTCCTGTCCACAGTTTGTACAATATCTGCCGGGAACATCCGTTCCACAGTTGAGGCAGTTTGTTTCTTTCCTGATAGGTTGCGTGTTCAAGTGGTTGATAGGTTGATAGGTGAAAGGTTACAGGTGGTAAATATAAAAATTATCTTTACAGAAATGAACTGCTGAATGTTCCCTAATCATTATTTTTGTATCTAATATGTATACTAGACGAACCATTTTTTCGCTTGTTATAGCATTGTTTGGGTTAAACTTGTCTGTTTCCGCCCAATACTACTACCAGGATATCCTCAATACCGAACGTACAGAGGCTAACATGGAACTGTTAAAGGAAAACAAGATTACAGCCCAGCTGGTACAAAGCTTTGATGCCGGTATGGGAAACGACGATGATTTCCGTTGTACACGTGAATTATCGTCTAATTACCGTCAAATACGCTCAGTAACGGTATCGCGCGCTACTGGTTATTCGGCTATGACCTCGTACTTTAATACAAAGGGGAAATTGACAAAAACCATAGACAGTACCCGGAATATCATTACGACTGTCATTTACATGCGTAATACGAATGATACCAGTGGTAAGCTAAGGGAGGTATATCTGACCTCCTATGAGCCTAAAACCAAGTATAAATTTACCGAAACCCGTCGTTATGTGTATGACAGTTTGGGCCGTTTATCTCATATGATCCATTTCCATGGGGATAAAGTAGAGGATTCCACTACAGTCACCTTCACCCTTGATTCGCTGGGCCTGGTAGCGGAAGAGATCGAAACCGGCAAGGGCGCTAACGGACGCCGTATTTACTATAAATACAACGACCAGCAACTGCTGACGGATATTGTCCGCTACTCTCCTACGCGTAAGAAAATGCTACCGGATTATATCTTCGACTATGATGCACAGAACAGGATTGGCGCCATGACCACCGTAAATGGAGAAACGGCTACCTATACCATCTGGAAGTATTCCTACAATGACAAGGGATTACCCATTCAGGAAGAATGTTACGGTAAGAAAAAGGAACTATTGGGAACTGTCCGGTATAAGTACAGAAAGCAATAAATAAAACGGCCGCATCTGCATTTGATGCGGCCGTTTTATTTAAGCTCACCTGGCAGGAAACCCTTCCGGCTGTGCTTTTCAGTATAAGATCTGGCAATTGGTACAGAAAAAAGTACGTCTTTTCGTTGTGCCGACATAAGCTTTATGAAAGGGTATATTACAACGCGGACAGCTCTTTTTAGTGTGCGCCTCCCAATGCTCCTTTAACCTGTATTCTTTCTTCCAGCGCAGGAACTCAAAACTGTATACAACCACCTCTCTCACAAGTTCCCGCTTCTTTTTCAACGGCAGCGCTCCTACCTTACTTTCAGGATGCACCCTGATACGGAATAGTACCTCATTCTTGATGATATTCCCGGAACCGGAAAAAATATCCTGGTTCAGCAAAGCATCTGCTACCAGCATATCAGGCGCCTGCTTTAACTTAGCCATCGCCGATTTCGGGTCCCAGGCTTCATTCATCACATCTGCCGTCCAGTCATATACTTCATCCAGTGGACCGTCAATAACTTTGACCGCACAGGTATAAAAATTGAGCTCTCCCTGCTGAAAACGGAGATGCAGGGCTGGATTACTATCCTTCTGCTCATTGATCCTGTAGGAGCCAAACATCAGCAGGTGGATCCTGACCGTAAATCCTTTGAAGCAGATAAGAAAATGTTTTCCCCAGCTTTTGAGATCAATGATCTTTTTATTCCGGATTCGTTCGAGATCTATCTTGGCGTATCCAGCCACATCAATGACCTTTTTCCCTTTGAAAGGAGCCACCGCCTCTTTCAGTATAACAATGGATGGACCTTCTGGCATGTTCTATACTGTTAATACTATAACAGCATACAATATCTGCGCCATTCAAAAGATCAGGCGCCCGCTTCCTGTAACGTATGCAGCGCAAAATGGTCATACAGGGCAGCCAGCCGTTCCAGGTGTGCAAGGTTTCTCGTATTGAAGTTCTCTTTCTGCACAACGAGAATATATCCCCCGTCGGCGCGCTTCTCAATCACTTCGAATGGCGCCTCCTTGACCCTCTCTTCTCCCACAGCTTTTACCTGATCTTCATTCCAGTAGTTAAACCAGTAAATGGCCGGTGGTATTTCCAGGGGATTGAACAATTCCGGAGAGATCACGGTGCCGATACGCGCTGTCAGATAATCTGGCGTAGCAAGTACAATTTCAGGCGTAGACACTTCCTCATCCATCTCCACCTCACCATAAAAGGAAGCAAAGGAGACGAGCGTTTCCAGATCGCTATCATATACCGCGGCATACCGGGCTTTGTAAGCGTCTATAGTAGCAATAAAAAAGTCGTGAAAAGCTTCGTAAGAAAAGTGTCCGTGGGGTTTCAGTAATGGTGTGCCGCCATTGAAAGTGAACGCCGCAGTATCCTGACCGGTATACTCAAACGGATCGGTATGTACGAGCGAAAAAAGCGGATGTTCCCTGTCGGTAAAGAGGATCACATCTTTATCATAATCACCTTCATTCCAGTGTTTCTCCAAATCAGTAAAAGCCTGTGACAATGCCGTCGCGGAAGTATAATCATTATAAGCATTCCCATCAAAGACGTATTGCAGCCGGGTAGCTTCACTATGATCATTACAGGTCTGTACAAGGTCAAGGAAACGAGGCAGGGATGCTGCTTCTTTTTTGCGGAACAGTTGTAAGGTGCTTACATGTAACGGCATCGGGCAACGGGGTTGTTTATTGTAAATCTAACTAAAAAGTGCATACAAAAAAGATGGTACGGAAAACTTAACATACGCATGCAGGAGGCCGGGAATTAACATAAAATTGCCTCCGGATTAACACCGGAGGCAATTCATGTTACTGCCAAATATTTAATATCTGTCTGTTACAAAACCAGTTGTTCGTGCAGCCTGGTAAGTGCTTTCAGCGGATCATCACAAAAACCAGGATGCACTTTACCTGCCTGCACAACGGTGCTGCGGGTGGCTGTCAGCCAGCGGAAACGGGAAGCAGCATCCAGTTCTCCGATAGGCCCTGCCTGTTTGCCTCCTTTACAGATGCATTCAAATGCATTGAGGTAAGATCTTACTTCTTCAATATCTATAGCTGGAGAGAAGGCGCGAAGGCGTTCTTCATTGAGCGTAACAAGCGCCTGCAGGAAGCGCTGCTGTTTGCAATAGAGAATGACACCGGCATTGAGAAACTCTTCCCTTTCCACTCTCGGCATAACGCGGATAACGGCGTACTCAAATAAGTGTTTTTCTTGCATTTTGCGCTTCATTTAAGAATATTCCGGTGTGTGCTAACCGGGTGATTAAAAAACCTGCATATACTTCTCTGATCTCTTCTGGTGTGCCATGATGTGATAAGGTCAGCAGCCATTCGTCAGGTATCACGGCAACGATTGCACGTATCTGTTCCGGTGTCAGTATTTGCCGGAAGGCAAGATCTACTTTTTCCAGTTCCGATGCCTGCGGCAATAATACATGATCTTTCACCTGTACAAACGGGCGTTTGGCACTATCTTCCCAGTTCTGCCAGGAGTGGTGAAAATACAGGGATGCTCCATGGTCTATCAGCCAAAGCTCTCTGTGCCACATGAGCATATTCGTATTGCGCGGTGTACGGTCTACGTTGGTCAGCAGGCAATCCAGCCATACGATCTGAGAGGCTGTCAGCGGATCGATCACTGCGACCGTCGGATCATAAGTGATCGCACCTGACAGGTAATGTAGTGCCAGGTTCAATCCAACACTTGCTTTCAGCAGGTCCTGTATCTCCTCATCCGGTTCTGTACGTCCAAAGGCGGTATCCAGACTGGCAAAAACGATTTCAGGAACTTTTATACCTACCCTGCGGGCAATCTCTCCTCCTATCAGTTCAGCGATCAGGGCTTTAATGCCTTGCCCTGCGCCACGAAATTTCAGTACGTACAGGAATCCATCATCTGCTTCTGCAATGGCCGGAAGTGAACCGCCTTCACGCAGCGGCGTCACATACCTGGTCACATTGACGGTTCTCAGTTCGGGTTGTTTAATACTCATTGATACTATATTTATGCAAATGATGACCGGCATACTACCATGCTACCGGCTATCAAAAGACGCGTGAAATTAAGGCTATTTAAGATGACGTACAAGATATGCGGCAGTACGACTCTCCGTATGTTTTGCCACACTGGCCGGCGTTCCGCTCACCACTATACGACCACCTTCCTCGCCCGCGCCCGGGCCAATATCAATAACCCAGTCACTACCAGCAAGTACACGCATATTATGCTCTACCGCAATCACTGTATTACCGGCATCTACCAGCCGGTTTAACTGCATCATCAGCTTTTCGACATCCGCAGGATGTAACCCTGTTGTTGGTTCGTCCAGTATATACAAGGCATTCCCCCGCCCCATCCGTTGCAGTTCGGTAGCCAGTTTAATACGCTGGGCCTCCCCTCCGGACAATTCCGTCGCTGGTTGTCCCAGTCGCAAATAACTGAGCCCCACTTCTCTCAACACCTCCAGGGAATGATATACTGTCGGCTCTTCACTGAAAAATGCCGCGGCCTCATTGACAGTCATCTGTAATACATCAGCAATAGATCTACCCCGGTATTTGACCTCCAGTGTTTTCGCATTATACCTGGAGCCTTCACAAACAGGGCAGGGAGCATATACACTGGGCAGAAACAGTAATTCTACCATGACAAATCCCTCCCCGTTACAGTTTTCACAACGTCCTTTTGCGATATTGAAAGAGAACCTGCCGGCATCGTAGCGGCGGGCCTTCGCCATTTTTGTAGCGGCAAAGAGTTTTCTTACATGATCAAACAAACCGGTATAGGTCGCCAGGTTGGATCGTGGCGTACGACCAATCGGCTTCTGATCGACCAACACAAGTCGTTTGATATGCTCCATGCCTCCGGCGATATACCCTTCGAGTGTGACAGGCGCTTCCTGTTCTAACAGGTCAGCATCCTCCTCTTCTCCCTGCTGATTTTGTCCGAGCTTTTCCAGTACCAGTTCTACCAGTGCCTGGCTCACCAGACTGGATTTACCGGAACCGGAAATACCGGTAACAGTGGTGAAGACACCTAATGGAAAGTCAGCCGACAACTTATGCAGGTTATTACGCGTGATATCTTTCAGTTGCAGCCAGCCCTTTGGCTTACGTGGCTGATGTGCAACAGCTGTATTTTCTTCGAACAGGTATTTACGGGTAACAGAATCTGCTATGCCGGCAAGTCCTTCCGGCGGACCACTGTACAGGATTTGTCCGCCGTGTTCTCCGGCCGCCGGCCCCACATCGACGATCCAGTCAGCATGCCTGATTACGTCCAGCTGATGCTCTACCACAAACAGAGAGTTCCCCCCGGTTTTCAGTCTGTCAAGTGCACGGAGCAGGGCTTCCGTATCAGCTGGATGCAGACCGGCGGAGGGCTCATCCAGCACATACACCACACCGAACAGATTAGACCGGACCTGCGTGGCCAGGCGCAACCGTTGCAGTTCTCCTGGAGATAAAGTAGGTGTGCTGCGTTCAAGCGTAAGATAGCCTAGTCCCAGTTCCATCAATACTTCCAGACGGGCTGCCAGATCGGTGGCAATACGTTGTGTGACGAGGGCTTTCTCCGGATGACTATGATCCGTCGTTCCGGAACCGGCAGATGTTGTATAAGGTTGTATAGTAGCATACAGACGGGCCAGCGGCAGTCTTGACATCTCCGTAATGTCCATCCCTGCAAACTTTACAGAAAGGGATTCTTTCCGCAGTCTTTTACCTTCACACAGCGGACAATCTGTTCCGAGCATATACCGGGTAACGCGCTTTTTCATCATGGCACTCTGTGTATTGGCAAATGTGTGCATGACATAGCGTTGTGCACTCATGAAGGTGCCCATATAGTTAGGTTCTTCTTTGCGTTTCAGGGCGGCTTTCACTTCCTGCAGCGTATATCCGGGATATACAGGTACAACAGGTTGGTCTTCCGTAAAGAGTATCCACTGACGATCTTTTTTTGATAACTCCCGCCAGGGTTTATCCACATCATAACCAAGCGTTGTCAGGATATCACGAAGGTTCTGGCCCTGCCAGGCAGTGGGCCAGGCAGCAATGGCCCTTTCCCTGATGGTCAGGGAATCATCAGGCACCATAGACTGTTCGGTCACATCATAGATACGTCCCAGACCATGGCATTGCGGGCATGCGCCTTCGGCAGTGTTGGGAGAGAATGCTTCAGCATAAATGACAGATTGTCCAGGCGGATAATCACCCGCCCTCGAATATAACATGCGCAGCAAATTAGATAACGTGGTCACACTTCCGACAGAAGAACGGGTTGTTGGTGTACCCCGTTGCTGTTGTAGGGCTACCGCAGGTGGCAATCCATCTATTTCATCTACTTCCGGCACAGGCATCTGGTGAAACAACCGGCGGGCATAAGGAGATACGGACTCGAGATATCGGCGCTGCGCCTCTGCGTACAAAGTACCGAAAGCCAGGGACGACTTGCCCGAACCGGATACACCAGTAAAAACGACCAATGCATCACGGGGGATCTGCAGATCGACATTCTTGAGATTATGTTCCCGGGCGCCTTTTACCTGTACGAAACCGCTCATGCCTGAACGGTCAGGCTGTATAGATTTATCTGACATGCCTGAACCGCACAAAGATTATGCCCTGACATATTTGTCAGGTTATTTCTGGAAGCGGCTTTTCAGGTAATCGTAGATCTGCTTTTCTTCTGTGGTCTCACCTTTATACAGCTGAATATAACGCTTATAATACCGGGTAGCCTGGGCTTCATTTTTCAGGTGTGCATCATAGATACGACCGATGCTATACTGCTTCAATGGCTGATGGAACATGTAGTAGGCAGTATCCAGGCTAGCAATAGCAGGTTTGTACTGTTTCATGGCTTCGTAGTTGACCGCCATGCCGGAATAATAATTATCCAGGCTGGCCGATTTAGCCATATCTATGCAGCTCTGAAGCAGTTCATTGCTTTCTTTATATTTTTTTAATTGAGTAGAGGCCATAGCAGCGTAATAGATGATACTCTCCGAGTTAGCCTTACGTACCACGAGGTATTCATATGTGGCGAGACAGTCCTGATATTCGCGGAGATTGTAGGCAGCAGCAATGATGTAAAGGAACGCATTAGGAGCAGCCACATTCAGCTGTTTGAGTTTATTCCCCATTGTCAGTGTACGCTTATAGTCTTTCAGCAGATATGACACCCGGGCCCCTGTCATCAGAATAGTGGCGGTTCCGGAATCATTCGCCAGATATGTATTGACCAGTGTATCTGCCCTACCGATACGTTTCCTGTCAATCCATTCCTCTGCCAGCCTTGATACCACTTTGGCATCCAGCGGATTAAGCGCATATGAATTATTGAGCCATATAAAGGCAGAATCAGGCAATTGGGCATTGAAACCAGCCAGGCCCAGTTGTTTCCATGCAGCAGCGTTCTGTGGTCGTAACTGTACGATTTTCTGGTAATGTGCAATAGCAGCTAGTGGTTGCTCCTGTTGCATGTAGGAAGTCGCAAGGTACTGGTGGGCGGTGATGTGATTACTGTCCAGTTGTAGTACCCGCTGGTACCGGCTGGCAGCATCACTGGTCCTCCCTGCCTGGTAATAAGTATAGGCCAGCAGGGACAACTGCTGGATATTATTCGTATCCACTATGGGCTGTAAATAAGTAATGGCCTCATCATACTGCAGGTTCTGAAGATGCTCCATCACGCGGTCTTTATCTACAGCAGATTGAGCTGTGAGCCTGCCAGCGATGCTACCTAGTGATAACAGGCATAAAATAAATCTCAGGTTATTCATCTGGTCACCTATTTTTCGTTAAAACTAAGTATTTAGTTTTAAAAAGAAAAACTTAGTTGATATCATTTAAGGAGATTCATTCCGAGGTGAGGCGGTTTATTACCTATTATCAAGAGGGCCTTACAATATTAGCATCATACAGATCCAGGGTATCAAAGCATTCACAGCAATAACCGTAAGTATTGCAGTGATCCATAAAGTGTGGAGTGCTTTCATACCATTGCATATAAGCGTATCACTTCCTCCCTTTATAGATGAAAAACCAGTTTAAATTCTTTCAACATGAAGCAACCAAATGGCTGATTCATTCGTATTAATTAATAAAAGTCTCCCCAGACATTAAATCTCACGATATGAAAAAAAGCAGCTGGCTACTAGCTATGATGTGTGCGTGTGTCATGTCATGCAGCAACAATGATGACAATAATCCTACGCCAACAATCGATCCTCAGGCACCTACAACAGGCACATGGCGGGTGACTTTATTTACCGACAGTGGTAAAGATGAAACCAGCGATTTCACTGGTTATTCATTCACATTTGACAGTAATGGAACGGCCGTCGCGACCAAAGGAAGCACAAGTAAAGACGGCACATGGAGCATTGGTAGCAGTTCCAGAGACTTTAATCTGAATTTTGGCGCAAAGAGCGATGCAAATAAGCCATTGGGCGAGTTGACTGATGACTGGGAAATCATTTCTGTTACGGCGACAGAGATCAAATTAAAAGACGATAATGACGACAGTGACGAGTTTTTGACCTTTAACCAGAACTAAGAACCCCACCTATGTCTAATCAGAAACAGGCTGCTTAAAAAATAGTAGCCTGTTTTCTGCGTATGGACTAATTTTTGGAGTAAATTCAGAAAACCAAATTTTTTATGCACATTATACTTGGCGCATCAGGACGTGTTGGTTCTGGTATCGTTGCGCATCTCAGAAAAAAAGGCGACTCCGTTAAAGGTATTATCAGAGATGAAAAGAAAGCCCCTCTACTTGAAAAGCTTGGAGCAAAAACAGCAATTGCAGATGCAAATGATCTTCCTGCGCTGGTAGCTGCCTTCCAGGACGGCAGCACATTGTTTGCCATTACTCCGGAAACAGGACATGAGCGCAATGTACTCGGTGAAACAAGCGATATTCTGGAGAATTACAGAAAAGCACTGGCCAACTCTCCCATTAAAAAAGTGGTAGGTCTCTCTTCTATTGGTGCACAGTACGAGTCGGGCACTGGTAACCTGGTGATGTCCTATCTGCTGGAGCATGCATTTACAGCGATGCCGGTAAAGCAGGTCTTTGTACGTCCGGCCTATTATTTCAGCAACTGGCTGATGTATATGGATACTGTAAGGGAAACTGGCGTCCTGCCAACATTCTTTCCGGTGGATCTTTCTATTCCGATGGTGGCACCTGAAGAGGTTGCAGCATTTACAGCTGATGTCATACACAAAGAGGACGAAGATGGCGTGATATATGAGCTTACCGGTCCGGCATCCTACAGCAGTAATGATGTGGCAAAAGCCTTTACGGCAGCACTGGGAAAAGAAGTAAAAGCAGTACAGATACCAAGAGCTGACTGGGAAAATACATTACGCGGTATTGGTTTCACGACCGATGCGATCAGGAACTTCGTGGAAATGACGCAGGCCGTTATCAGTGGCAAGGCTATTCCGCAAAAAGAAGGCACTGTGCAGGTTGAACTGAAGGCAACATTATCCACATATATTCAGGAGCACATACCAGCACAACAACTGATCGTCCCTCCGGTAGCAAAGACAAAGACCAGAAAGAAAACTGCCAGCCAAAAAGCAGCCTGATAAGCACACCTTTCTTCTTTTTTCCGCCAACCTTCAACTCCATCGTCTGAATAAATAAACTGAAAACGCCTGTAGCAAACAGGTAAAGGCATTGTTATGTACCTGCGTTTCCATTCACTTATGATCAGGATATGTATATCATCAGGGAAAGTAAAATAACGCTACTCTACCTGATGATATGTTTTACCAATGCCTGAGGCGCATGTATCATCATCGTACCAGCACACTACGATCTTTTGCGATAGCACTCAGCAAATGCAGGTCTTCTGCTTTCGCCTCTGTGAGCAGGTCATTAGTGTCGAATAAGGATTTGGTAGCTGTTGGCCGTTTCAGAATAACGGTCTGCAGTCCATAGCGGATGTCCAGTGAATAATCTTCTGAACTGGTATATAGCGATCCGTTCAGATTCACTCCAAACGCCCCCCCTTTGGCACCAGCAGTGAACTTGGTGTATTTGCGGCGGATGATATACTTCTGCACAAAACCAATCACAGCATATACATAACACACTGCAGGATCATCGATCACACTGACTTTATTATCTGTCATCCAGGACTGTACTCCCTTGTTCCAGCTGTCATCATCACGATTCACAAGCCCGGTGGCCTGGTCAAAGACCATAAGACTAAAGGAGGACTCTCCGGAAAATTCAGCTGTCAGGTAGTTCAGGAAGCTCACCTCTATCGCCAGCTTCTGGTCCACAAGAATAGACTGTCTCTTAATAGGCTCTTTTATCTTCGATGATTCATCCACCTGGATACCGGGAATCTTAAATGGAGAAAACTCAATACTGGAATTTTCGGTATTGGCAATGGTCGGACAATCAGCAGTTGTCTTTCTTACCTCCAGGACCGTTCCCAATAAGGCATACGGATTGCCAACATAGGCATCTGCCCCGATATACAGCATGTTATTCTGTAAGGCCAGTAATTTCTGCGCCTCGGCGACAGAAGGTACTGTCTTAGATTCAGCAACGTCCTTATTCATTGCTTCATTAATGTGTTCTGTGGAATTATTTCCCATGATGAAATGGTTTAAATGTGTCAAAAGGGGCTACCCCGTGGCCGGGTATCATTGATTTTGGGGTGAGACTAAAATACGGTTTTCTGATGGGGTATCCAAAAGGAGCGAACGCCACTCAATATTTGTCTTTCCGTCGTTGCTGATCATCGATCTCCCTTTCTACCGGATCATCCCGAAATAATTTCTGTCTGTCTTTACGGTTTCTGATGATGATAAAGACGATCAGTGCTAGTGCAAGGAACAGGATAATAACGAGTGTGATCATGTGAATGTGTTGCATGACTAGGTTATTAACTGTGACAATATACCAGATAACCTGCCAAAAACCATATTATGCTTATATGACCAACTGCGGACATCGCTGGTGTTTATTCGCTGGCTCCTAACTAAAATGGGGGGCTATTGAGTAACTTCATATCCTACCCTCATTAATACCTTATGCCATGCATCCATTATTCGTGACCCTTTGTTGCCTGCTGAGTCTTTCATCTTTTGCTCAGCCACCGGCTGACACCCTCCATGAACAACAATTGAAAAAGATCTTCCATGAGGAGGTTCTCCCCTATCTGCAGGCATGCGACAGTACGCCGGACTGGGCTGGCCTGGGCAAACGCCTGATCAGTCGTTATGGCGACCACGGAGAAGAAGCCGTATTACTTAGCCAGACGCTCTACAGTATGCAGCGGGATGACTGGGCCAATTTCTCTGCTGCCATCATCCCCTATGCAAGAAAATATGGTATGGGTATTCCAGCTAAGCAACGGTATGCGTTCAGCGATTATATGGTGCGTAATGCGCAGCTATTATATCAGTCCGGTTATAAGGAGGAAGGACTCCGCTGGGAGATCCTGGCTTTACCGCTGGCCAGAGCCGGGGATCATGCCGGTATGCTCGAAACGATCGAGCGGATGAAAAAGGGAGAGTAAAACACACTGACAGGATGTACACATCCACTAAAATTTTGACAGTTTTTCTGAAAAAAAAGCAGTTAGAACCTTGCTGGCATTGGGTTTGAAAATTATCAACCAGATAGGTTGGCCAACCTGATTTAAGTTAAAAATATTGTTTTACTTATCTAAAAGGAGGTTTATTATGTCACTCATTAAAAGAAATGGAAACTTATTCCCAGGCGTACCATCCCTGTTCGACGACTTTTTCAGCCGTGAATTCTTTAACTGGGGCAACAATAACTTCTCAGCAACCCAAACGACAGTCCCCTCAGTAAATATCAGGGAAAGTGCAGATAGCTATGAAGTCGAAGTAGCAGCTCCCGGCATGGAAAAAAAAGATTTTAACGTCACCCTTGATGGTAATCTCCTGACCATCTCTTCTCAGAAGCAACAGCGCCAGGAGAAGAAAGAAGAGAATTACACGAGAAGAGAATTCAGCTATCAGTCATTCCAGCGCAATTTTGAACTGCCTAAAGATGTGGTTGATGCAGATAAAATAAACGCCCGCTATGAGAATGGGCTGCTTCACCTGACTATTCCGAAAAAAGAGGAAGCTAAACAGCAAGCGCCACGAATGATTGAAATTGCTTAAAAATTATCACATAGGGCTGCGGTTATGGCAGCCCTTTTTCTTAACTTGTGGTAGCAATGGGATTTTCTACAGATATTTTCTTGCTAAGACTTGCTGCTACAGGGCATTTACATCTGCAGATTAAAATAAATTCAAAAAAAGTTCGATGACTTTTTGGTTAATTAGAAACAAATCCTATCTTTGCAATCCCAACGAAAAAACAACGGTTCGCTCGAAGGGAAAAGTTCTTACACATTAGCGGAAGTAGCTCATTTGGTAGAGCACGACCTTGCCAAGGTCGGGGTGGCCGGTTCGAGCCCGGTCTTCCGCTCAGTAACAAGAGTTCCAAATTGCAACGCAGTTTGGAATTTTTGTTTACAGGATACCTAGGTGGTGGAATTGGTAGACACGCCGGACTTAAAATCCTGTGAGCCGCAACGCTCGTACGGGTTCAACTCCCGTCCTGGGTACAGACAAGAGCAGACGCTCTGAAATTAGTGAAGGCATCGACGCAAGTCGGTGCCTTTTTTGTTATATGTTTGTTGTTGGCACCTTGAAACAAAGCCTTCATTAAATATGCCATTTGTCAACGTAACTATTGAGCGGTTTCTCGAAGAAGGACAACCTGGATGGGTAGAGACTTCAGTTAACGACGCCTGGAATAAAACCCATCTGTTCATAGATAACACAATTAGTGTTTGCTGCTAGTTATATAAAAAGTGGACTCTTATCAAAATATCCCCAAGCAGTCTAATCCCTTCCGAATGCTATATTTGCTTAACAGGCAAAGCCACCGAAATATCAGTGGCCTTCCCCATTAGTTAACAGTCGCTATCTAGCATTTACAATCTGGCCTTTATCATCTAAAACTGTATCCCCTTTATCACCTTCGCTAACAGCTCCGCAATAATCGCACATCCTTTATCCGAAGGATGTATTCCGTCATAAGTAACATCCATTGCCTTTACCGGATAAGGATACTTATCTCCCACAGTGAACGGTATGTCAATATAATCAGGATAAGTATATTCCTTATACTCGCGCGTTTGCGGATCTCTCACATATTTAAACTTCACCGCCTGTTTTATACCTAACCTCGGCTCACTATAAAGATCTACCACTTCCATATTATCAGCCTTCGCTATTGCTTTCACCACATTCACGAAAGACTCCAGGCTCTGGCCTTCCTGGTCTTTATACGATCCCCAGCTATGCACCTTGTTGTCAAGAAGGTATACAAAATCGCCACGCTGCATAGGTGTCATCAGTATAATATGTGCTTTGGGGTTAAGGCTACGTAGTCTGTCAATAATGACCCTGAACGCGCCGCTCATAGTCCCAATACCCGTGCTGTTCATATAGTCATCTACGGTACCAGGTTTTACACCAAGCCACCAATCGTTGGTACCCAGGAATATGGTATAAATATCCGATGCGCGAAGATCAAACTGATCTATTTTATAAGCAATTTCAACGCTGGTCCAGTAATTATGCCCATGGTTGATATAACTCAGTCCCGGCACATTTTCAGTAGTCCTTGTTATCCAACCCTTTTCAACCCTGTTATCAGTTTCTTCCAGATGATCATTAAAATAAGTAAAGGAATCGCCAATCGCTGTCCAGGTAATCCTTTTATAAGGCACAAAAGAGCCTAGTACCACTGGTAACAGCAGTAATAATAGTCTACAAACTTTCATATTTACTTTTCTAAGTATATACGGAAAAATATGTATATAGATTGCAAGTTCGGGCTACTAACTATTCCCTTTGCCTATCTGCCATATGATCAGAATTTTACGCGGGATACAACTTGTAAAAACACCTGTATTCAGGCATTTATAGCACATTTTTTTGCGTCTGAATACGACAATTTACAAAACGTTAACATTTTGCTGGTTTACTAAGTATATCTAGTTGTTAAACAAGGTCATATATCAATCATCCAAACGAGCAAACGCGCCACCAGTAATGATGTGATTGTCAATGCGGTTAGTCAGCAAAAATGCCTTTCTACGCAACCAGCTTAATTGAAGCATTACAAGTAACCAGACCAGATTTCAACTTATATCCTAAAATTGGACTAGCCTAAAGAACAACACTACGGACCAACCATATCAATTAAAACTAACAGCTGCATTCTTTCAGCTGGAATATTTCCGCTATGAATACTTAAACAACGTTAAGAAACTTCGAGGATCTCTATCTCTTTTTTATTAAACAGAAAACGCTCACCTGCCTTTTTATGCAGTAATACCTTCGCAAGTGGCGCATACGGCGAAAGGAAAAACACCGTCCGATGCTCAAGCAGTTGTTTACCCAAACCTGCGGCAATGAAAAACGAATACTCAGCACAACGCACCAGGGCGCCTGGCTGAGCATCTATATAAATAGTAGCGGTGTTTATTTTCTGCAGCTGGTCCAGCTCCTTCAAATTCTCCGCCTGTTGCCGTGCATACATATCTTTTTCCAGATGCCCCATCGCACGACCTGTCTCATACTTATCTCCCGCGGAGCTCTTCCCTTCATTATTAGCCGCTTCCTGCGCATTATCGATCGCCGCTTTAGTCATGGCAATACGCTGCTTAATAAGTAACTCTCCTGCCTGTTTCAGCCTGTTTTTAAAGGCGATCATCTCCTGGCCTGTCATGTCATACTTTTTTTGCCCTGCGGGTGATAACAAGTACTAACTGATATCGTTAACCCTTAATATAAGGGTGATACTCTTTTGATAGTTTAGTACCTACCTGGAAGAACATATCTACATAGGAATTTTCATATTCCATATCCAGCATTTCTTTATTAAAATAAGCCGTTAGTTCTTCGATACTATGCGCACTCCAGTCTGTCTTCTTCTGCGCATGTTTTCCTCTGTCTTCCGTGGCATAAATAAACGGAAACGAAAACGCTTTCCGTATGGACACGGTATTACTCTTTATCTCCGCATCTGAGAGATTCACCATTGTGTGAATGTCCGCTTGTCCCATCACAGAAAGACAAGTTGTCTTTTTAAGACCTTTTCCTTCAATAAAAAACACTTCTTCCACATCAAGATCACCCGTGATCTGCGCCAGACTGTCTTTATGATCAGGATATCTTGTCCACATGTTCCTGGTTTGCACGTCACCTGCTATCAGGCCCTGATAAAAACTCAGCACTTTGGTATGCACGTTTCCTAATATAACCGGCTGCGACAAACGTAGATCCGCCATTTCATTTACATATTTGTAAAAGACGCCCCAGTAAATATCATCGGAAATATTGAGTGTGTCTGTTTCAATATCACCATCGTAAACAGGAAAAAGCTGCCCATCAAATACGCTCTTGTCCTTTGATCCTTCATATAAGGTTGCTAGCTTATTGCCCGCCGGTAACATGGATTTTAAGTCCCTGTAAGCTATAATTTTCAATTGTGCTTCGTGAATCATTCTAGTATGTACTTAGGAAGTATAGGTTTTCAATGAAATACCAATTGCGTCTGTATCAGATCACAAACCAAATATATCAATTTTTATATCTACCATTATTCATTCTCCGTACACCTGCACCTGTTTCTCCCTTCTACCTGATAGACTATACCATTTGTCTTGTAATTCCGATAAAAATATTATTTTGTATCTACAATCTCTAATTAACCTCGTATGCTATCCATTGAAGCCATTATAAATTCGGCAACCTATATGATAAACACACGGAAAAACGTATCCTGATAGAAGCCGGTGCTGCCGTATCCATTACTTTATCACGGATGCTTTACTTCAGCAGGGCCCTAATCTTCTATACCAGTAAGCCCACTGCTTACTGATCGGTTATTTCGAATTCAACCTTTACATTTGCACCACATCCAACAACCAAACAATGCAACCACTCCATATCATCACTTCCCGCTTGCTCATCCGGCACCTCACTCTTAGTGACGGCGCTGACTTTCACCGCTATCGCTCCAATCCCGAAGTGACAAGGTACCAGGGTTTCGATGTCATGACCATGGAACAGGCCACCACCTTCATCACCAATAATGCAGTAAAAAATTACGGCAAAGCGGGCGAATGGGTACAATACGCCATCGAGCATACAGCTTCAGGAAAGCTTGTCGGAGACTGTGCCATCAGACTGAAAGAATACGATGCACGCATCGCAGAAGTCGGCATTACGATCTCACATCTTGCCCAAAAGAACGGTTTCGCCAAAGAAGCCATGCTCGGTATCCTGGCCTTTCTATTTGATGAAAAAGGTATCCATAGAGTAGTCGAAACGGTAGACGCAGAAAACACAGCCTCTATTCATTTAATGAATAGCATAGGCTTTCGTCAGGAAGGACACTTCATAGAAAATATTTTCTTTAAAGGTAAATGGGGCAGTGAATTTCAGTACGCAATGCTCAAAAGAGAATGGGACACCATAAAAGTAAGATGACACTATACATGATCCACTGCCGGTATAGGTTCTTCTACCATAGTACCTCCGTTAGCGTCAACATATGTACACACCATTTTCTCTGTATCAATTACCCACTTCTCCACTCCTGCTGCCGCGGCCTGGACACAGAAGGTCATAAAGTCCGTCTGCCCCTGCTGATGAATCGCGATCGTATGCCGCAGGTCCGCTGCTGATGGCTTCTCCGCTATTGCCAGTGGCGCATACATAGGCTGTGAGGCAATCTTTGTTGCGGCATCTCCATAATAAACAGTCTCCCCGTTGCTCACGAGAAATTCATACCGCCGGAGACCCAATGTCCTGATCTCCTGAATATACTTCGGAAAATCAGCGCCTGATCTTACTTTTGCATGTGCTGCCTTCACCTGCTCTAATGTGAACATAGCTTTATGATTTATAAAACGAATTTACATCTATTACCCACTATCTTCCTACCCCTTCATCTGTCATCACCACTTTCTTCATTTCGCCATCCTCTCCGTAGCTGAGATGATCCATACAAACAGACCTTCTGTGACTGCTGCCACCCATTAATACACCATTATGATATACAAACAGGTACTGCCTCTTAAAGTCAATAATACATGGCCTGTTCGTTTCACATAAACTCCCACGACCATGAACACTTCGACGCATCGCATAAGCCACTTTCTCCGGCATTCAAATTCAATTTATCCCCTTATTCTCCATGTATATGTATGTTATGATGTAAAGAGCTGTTTCACTTTTGAACCCATCTTCTTCAATGATCGCTGCCAGCCACTATCTTCTTTCTTATCCTGTCCCAGTAAATAGGCATATGGCTCCATCACCGGTATATGATCAAAGATCACCTTCAACATGCCCATCAATGGGATCGCCATCACCATGCCCGGAATACCCCATAGTAATTCTCCCGCTACCAGTCCGACGATCGTCGCCATCGGATTAAGATCCACACCCGCACCGACTACCAGCGGTTCCAGGAGATAGGTCTGTATAAACTGCACCAGTCCATATGTCAATAAAATACCTACGATCAGCGTCATATCTCCTCCCTGTACCAGCGACATCAATAACGTCAGCGCTGTTCCCGTCAGGTTTCCTACAAAGGGTATGATCTCCAGCAGTCCGCAGAGTATCGCAAAGAAGAAAGCGTTCTTTACGCCTGCGATTGAAAATCCTATGGCATACATCACCCACAGGAACAGGATCATCAGGAACAGCCCTTTCAGATACTCCTGTGCTGTTTTTTGTGTCTTGTGAATACAGGATACTGCTTTCGTTCTTTCATCCTTCGGTACGAGCCGGACGATATACCCTTTTATCTTTCCTCTGAAAAAGATAAAGAGAAAGGTATACACAAGGACCAGTAACAGATTAGTCAGAAATCCGCCCACACCACCGATGATCGCCGTTATCACCGCACTCGCCTTACCTGAAGAGGACTCCTGCTGCTCTTTGAGCATCTGCTTCTGCTTCTCCGGACTGATACCATACTCTGTACTCAGGAACTCGCGTAACTGCTGATATTTCTGCATAAGCTGCTGTTCCAGTTGCGAGGCGTTTTCAGCAATGTCAGATACCTGCCAGCTAATGAATACTATCACCAGTGCAAAGAAACCGACAA
Source organism: Chitinophaga agri (assembly GCF_010093065.1). NCBI lineage: Bacteria > Pseudomonadati > Bacteroidota > Chitinophagia > Chitinophagales > Chitinophagaceae > Chitinophaga > Chitinophaga agri. The sequence goes on from NZ_CP048113.1 coordinate 2,912,488, forward strand.
ACAACAGCAACGACAGCAATACCCCCACCGCATGATTCACTCCTTTTGACTGCAGCCATCTGGTAACGGGTAATAACAGCATGGCCAGCAGGCCTGCAAATGCAATGGGTACAAAGAACGGTTTCCCATATACCAGGATCACAACAATCAGTGTCAGTATCAACAAAATAGCAGCTGCATTGAATACTTTAGTACGAGGCATCATAGTTAATGAGATGAATATATGCATCAGTTACAACAACAATGCCTGCTATTCACTGTCCGGCACATCCAGCTCTTCCTGTTCCACCCTGGCAATCTTTTCCCCACTCACTACCCCGCATGTGCAAAAATTGTACAGTCTCCTATAGATGAGGTCATCAATATAAAAGATCGTAGCTTTAATACAAACATCCATCATTTTGAAAGCCATCATCACTTTGCTGAAATTGCTGTTGCTGCATGACTATCCATCCGGATCTGCTATTAACTATTACAATGAACACCTGTATATTGTTGGAGACGACGCCAATCAATTACTCGTTCTTGACAGTCACTACAACCAGGTAAAGCGCATTCCGCTATTTCACTATGAGGAGAAGCGAATCCCGAAAGCCCAAAAGCCGGACCTGGAAACAGCTGTTATTATCCATAACGACGGCCAGCCCAATCTGCTGGCAATAGGCTCCGCTGCCACGAAGGAAAGAGAACTCTTTGTCCTGCTTCCGCTTCAGGCAACTGACAGCCCCCGCTATATTTCCTCAAAGGCATTTATAGAACGCCTGCAGCAACTTCCTGAGATCAATATTGAAGGAGCTACCATCGCCGGTGATCATCTCATACTTGGCAATCGTGGCAATGAAAGCCATCCTGTTAATCAGCTGGTCGTCACTACTCCCGATTGCTGGCAGCACCCTGCTGACGCTCCGGTCAGTATCGCCACGCTGGACAATCCATTCTCACTCCCTGGCTTCGCCGGCGTATCGGAGCTATGTTATGTTGAACAACAGGACGTATTACTCCTCACCTTATCCAGTGAGGCAACCACCAATGCGTATGATGATGGCATCATCGGCGACAGCTACATAGCATGGGTAACGAATTTCCGCAAGCAACTATCCACCGGAAAAATAACTGTAAATGGTATTGTGAACCTGTCAGATGCAGCCCCTGCATTCAAAGGAGAAAAAATAGAAGGCATCTGCCTGTCTGCCATCAAGGAAGACGGATGGTATCTGCACCTGGTCGCAGACGATGACCAGGGTGCAAGCAAATTATTTCACATCAAACTGCTACTTCCATAAACTATTTTTCCAATTAGAAAATACCTAATTTCCGTTATATCTTCCTATCGGAAACGTATATATCTTTGTGACTTTAATTAATAAACGGATCACTCCTCATTTATTAATTACAATTGAGAACCATGAATGTACCTTTTATTGAGATCCTGGAATGGACGGTAAAGGACCCCAATCTCCTAATGTGGAAGTTCCCCTCTCAGGATGCCGACATAAAAAATGGCGCTAAACTGATTGTCCGTGAATCCGAAACCGCACTATTATTAAGTGAAGGAAAGCTGGCTGATGTATTCGGTCCGGGAACCTATACGCTGACAACAGAGAACATCCCCCTGCTGACCAAACTAAAAGGCTGGAAATACGGTTTTCAGTCCCCCTTTAAAGTTGATGTCTATTTCCTCTCCACCAGACAGTTTGTGAACCTGAAATGGGGCACGCCGGCACCTGTGATGCTGTCCGATCAGAAATTCGGACAGGTACGTGTCCGGGCATTCGGCAGCTATAACGTACGTGTGGCCGACCCTGCCAGGTTCTTCCGTGAATATGCCGGTACACAATCCGTACTCTCTGTCCTGGAGCTACAGCACAAACTGCGCGATTACATTGCTCCGCAGTTTGGCGAGGCACTGGCAGCTGCCAATATACAGATATTGGATATCGCCGGTAACCTGCAGTCACTCAATGCCCGCATCCGACCTTCCATACAACCTTATTTCGATGCTTTTGGCATTGAAGTAACGGAGTTTGTGGTCACCTCTGTCACCCTTCCCGATGATGTTGCCAAACACTTCGATACCGTTACCAACATGAATATGGTCACCGATATGGACGCCTATCTGAAATTCAATCAGGCGGCGGCGCTGGGTAAAGAAGGTACTGTCATGAGCGACGCGGCACAACAGGGGGCTGCCATGGCTTACATGATGACCGCCATGCAGGCACAAAAACAGGAGGCAAGACCTGCCGAACGTTCCGACGATCCGGAGACAAAACTCAAACAGCTGAAAACATTGTACGACGGCGGACTGATAGACGCGGATGAGTACAAGGCAAAGAAAGCAGAGATCCTATCCAAACTGTAGCAGCATGCAGGAAGAAAACAAACCGCTATCCTTTATTGAGCGCATGAAACAGCGGGCTGTTTCACAACAAACCTATGGCGGTAAGCCGGATGAAACAACGGCTGGCACTAACGGTGCAGCCTGTCCTAACTGCGGCGCGGGCCGCGCTAAGCAGGATGGATTAACCCACTGTGCCTACTGTGGACATACCTTTATTACTACATCGCTGACTGATGGACACTATATCCGGAAGTCAGACAATTCTAACACTTAGTTATGGGCTTATTTAACTGGGGAAAAACGGCAGACAAACAACCTCCTCCTTTTGCTGCTGAACTCGATGCATTGGAAAACAGACTGGACTCCTTCCTGGCGAAACTGAACGAACGGATTGACGTACTACTGGACGGCTTTATGGAAGAAGCGCCCGCTATCATTGCCAGTGACGACCGTTACGGACAGGCATATTACCGCTTCTCTTCTGCTATGCAGGGACAGGCAGGTAATATGCGTGAAAAAGTAAGAGAGGTACGTGAGAAACAAATTGAACCTGTCTTCCAGCAATATATAGACACCGTTGCTGCAGGCAGCGACGGCTATCGGCTGCTCTACGAATGGCGTAACCGCTGTGGAAACAAAACTGATAGCTGGGAAGAACGCCTCCAGCAACGTATTGATACAGCCATCGGGCAGGTAGAGAGAAAAGATTATGAACCTGTCTTTCAGCAAATGCTGGATACATACTGGCAGCAGTGTAAAACGGTTAACTGCCGTCAATGTGGCGGTGCGCTCGATATACAACAGGTATATTACCACAGTGCCTACGTATCCTGCACATCCTGTCAGACGCAAAACATCTTCGAACCAGGTGTCATCGCCCGTGATATTGAACATACCGCCCGGAAACTGGCAGAACAGCGCAGTAAACATTTCATGGATGCACATGAGCAACAGCAAAAGGAAGAACAGGACCTCTATCAGCAGATGCACGCATTGCAATTAGCCATGAGCTTCGAGGAACGGACGGCTAAAAAAGGTCCGCGATACGATCAGCTCATCATGCTGGAAGCCAGACGTGTGCAGGCTGAAAATAATGTACATGAACTGCTGGATAAATACTACAGAGGCATCTTCAATGAACTGAACCTGCTGCTGCCCGATCTGAAAGAACATCATGAGAAATTCTTCCTGTCTTTACAAACGAATTACCAGCGTTCCCTAAGCAAACGAAGCACAAATATTTAATCTATTATAAATAAACAAACCATGAGTCAGAACAACCCCCTTTTTGAACCTATTCACGGTATCAGCCTGTATGATTATTCAGCTGCCAACGCTAAACTGGCCAACGGTGTAGCGGTTGATGCTATTTGCAGCGCGCTGGGCGTGGAAGCACCTGTATGGGAAGACGCCAGCCAGGGGTGGGCGCAGCGTATGCAGGAAGACCCTACATATACCGTTATTGCAGAGATGGGTACTTTATTCGGACAGGCAGATCAGCATCCGAAATTAGGCAGTCTTCAGTCTGCCGGTGGCGCAGGTAATACAGAGAACCTCCAGCGTCTGGCTACAGACCGTTACTTCTATGAAGAACTGAACGGTGCCCGTACTGCTGCCTACGAAGCAGGATTAGATGGTGCTCAGTGGATTCAGGATAACTATGGCCTGTCACTCGGTGACTTCCAGCAGGTAGCGATGCAGTGGATGGAACTGCAGAAGCAGGAATCACCTGAGGAGACCTTGGAATATGTCAATCATATGGACGCCAAGAGACAGGAGTACGGAAGAATGTTCGCTGCCGAAAATGGCGGCAACATTGCTGATGATGTTGATTTTTAACAGACAGCCAGTTGTCAGCCCGAAAGCCGTTTCCGCGGCCAGGGTATATAGAAGGAACCCGTTTGCTGATCAGGCAGGCGGGTTCTTTTTTTGAGGTAGTATTCATATGTTCTAAAAAGAGCGTCCACATTTGAATGCGACGACCCGATAGCGGTATACCTTATCCGTATCAAAAAAAATTAAGTGTCTAAACAACATTTCGTCGTTCAGACACCTAACCTTCATCATTACTCCATCTTCAATAACCAATCACTTCTTCTCTATTACCATATTTACTACAGCCATAGGTGGCAGCGAGACCTTAATACCTCCAGCGGCCGCTGCACCATATGGATCCAGTTCTTTATAATTGTCAGGTCCTCCTGATATACCGGAAGGTCCTGCTCCATTTACAAATACTTTTCTGGAAAATCCGGTAACGCCTTCTCCTCCTGTTAATACATACCAGTAGAATTTTGCACCCGGATTAAAGTTCTTAAAACTAACGGTTACATTCCTTGTCATACTTGCTCTGTTGACTAATGTCACTCCTACTTCTCCTGAACTGAATGTAGAAGCATATGCACTGATATTCGCATTACTATCAGCTACAGTAGCATTGATCCCTCTGTCACCCAGAAATTTCTGAAAGAAATACTGATAAAAGAATGCGGGTCTCGCCGTCCATCTGGCTTCTCCTGATGCTGCCTCTCCCTGGCTGAATAACCCATGATCATTTCCGTTCTCCCATGCATTCGCGAGATCCCAGCGACTGGACATACCGAATCTATTTTTTATCAGTTCTCCCCATACCATTACAGCGTGCATTCCTGCCACCTGAGAAACCATCTGCTGTGAACCCACTGCAAAAATGTTCCATTCTGTCAATGCGAGTGGCTTTGCTGCTACCCCATTTGCGGTAAAAGAGGTGCTGACATGATCGTAGATAGCGCTGGTAACAGTAGCAGCAGATGCGAGTATCTCCTGTGGATTTGAATTGGTGTTATAAGGGGTAAAATAACTATGTACAATATAGTAATCTGCTGTATTCCCTGCCTGTTGCAGTACACCACTATTCCACCTCTTATCTGTTTCCGTCGCCCATATTGCCGGCTCATGTTCGAGTAACTGAGCGCCTATATAGATCTCCTTTCCGATCTCTGTCGCTGCCTTCCGCATGGAATCAACAAACACCCTGTAGTGACGTCCATATAACTCTCCGCTGATCAGCTGTGGCTGGCCATCCTTATTCTGTGAAACATCTATGCGGTATCCTGCCTGCCATGTGCCATTACTTTCATTACCGATCTCCCAGTATTTCGTGCGCCCATTATCGTACCGCACCCAGTCTGCCGCCAGATGGGCGGCAGCTGCAACAGGATTAGCGGCCGTACTGTATCGTGCATAACCATAATTCACCGTGATCATTCCTTCATTGCCTGTCTGCTGTAACATACGATAGTAATTATCGAGCGACAATGTCCATTCTGCTGTATTCCCTCCATACCAGTAACCCGGGTCGATCTTATTACCGTCCGCATCTGTGAGCTGCGCAGGAGCATCTGCCGGCGGATTACCAGGTTGCTTATTCCAGAAGTAGACACTACTGATATTGCCACCCGGAAACCGGATGATACGGGTCGGCAATTGTTTCAGCTGATCCATCAGTTTAGACTGATCCACCATCTGCGTCATATAGGGGTTACTGTTATTACCAAACAGCGCCGGCGATATCTTCGTTGTGATCTGTGATGCATCAACGGTGACCTTGTAAGGTGCAGCAGATGGCGGTGTCGCTGTTGTATAAGCTGGCGCCGTGAACCTTCTGGCGGACCATGGTGTCATAAAAAAGCCTATACTTGTAGCCAGCGCCGGGTCTTCGGGTACTATCACTGTCGTTCCCGTTGTATCTTCTTCTTCCTTATACTTCTCACCGTTGCTTTTATTGCAGGCCGTGCACCATAATATTTCCATGCATAAAAAAAACAAGACCAAAATGCGCTTCATTCTCAAATATGTATTAATGAGTGGATCTTTGAATCAGGTCTGTAACTGTATTACAGACCTGATCACTGAATACTATCTTATCTTCACAATTCTGAAGTTATCATACGCAGCATTGTATACATCCACCGGATCCTCTTCTGTAATGAAGCGATAACCAAATGCGACTACACCGCCAGCCTTTAACAGATCTCCCATGACGGAAGCACCTGCACCCGTACCTTCCACACCGTCTGCCACCGTCTTAAACAATGATAGCGGAATGGTGACCGTCCTCCACTGTCCTTTGGTTTCAAACTTAGCCCCATCTGCACCAGACCATGGCATAAAACGGTACGCATAAGTATCACCGAAGCGTAACACATTGATCCCCGCAGTCCAGGGTTCCTTTGTATTTATCTCAAACTTTAACGCATAGTTAGCTGCCTGCTCCGTCATGATAGCGGCTGTGAACATAGGAACCTCGTTGAAGTTACCGGAACGGTTACCATTCCACCAGGCGCCATCTTTCTCACCTACTCCGCCGAAGATGTTCTGCAGATAACCACCTCTCGTGCCAGGGAACAAATTCGGATCAGTTGTTCTGTTAGCCCCCCAGTATGCCCAGTTAAATATTGCCTTCTCTCCTGTTTCCCCGTCGGCCGTCAGGTTACTGATCACATTCCCACTCTGATGGTCATTCAGTGGTCCGTCAGACATCGCGTTACCATATTTAGCGTAAATCACCAGTCTGCCCGTATCATCCCCCAGCGCCGGCATGATCATCCCTAACCGGGTGCCGGCATCATCTGCAATAAAGTCGGTCACTTCCCGGCCTCCGGGAAACACGATCTTATCTATCAGCCACAGGCTTGACCCGTACACGATCAGAGAGTCTCCTGCCAGCGCATTTTCGTTCGAGATGGCGGCAATCGATGGAGGAGGTATTTCTATTGTAAAAGTGTAAGTAGCTTCTCCATGGTTCGTAAGAATATATAGCTGATTAGGCACATTCGGATCGGTGGCTTCTGTGGGTGTCTTATCAGGTATCGTTACGATCAGGTGCGTACTCGTATTGTAAGTCGGATTAAAATAAGCATCCAGTCCGTTGAAGGATACTTTCGTAATGCCATCCAGGTGCTGCCCGGTGATCAGCACGAGTACGCCGGGTAATGATGTAGTGAAAGTACTGTCTACACTGGCAGAGTCCAGCAGGCTCACACCCGTGATGACTGGTGGTGCACTACTTCCGCTCTCGTCTTTCGAACAGGCAGTAAAGAGTGCCAGCAACGATATGCAAAGAAGGGCAGGTAACCGTTTTAGTTGGCTGATAGCCGTCATTATATAGTTAGTCATGATCAGTCAGTTTTAATTAAAATACATAAGGCACCGGCGGTTTTCTGAGATTAGGCGCCGCCGTTAGTTCTGCAGCGGGTAGTGGCAACAGGAAATTACTTTGTGTAACGGTGTAGAATGCCGGCACATCAGAAGTGACCGTCCAGGAAGTAGCATTTGTTGCAGCATTGGCCACTACCCTATATGTACCGCGATCCTGTGCATTTACCTTTGCAATCGCTTTCGCAGGATCGTAGTAATATAGTCTTACGAGATCATACCAGGCTTGCCCTTCCATCGCAAATTCCAGTCTTCTTTCCACATAGATATCTTCCCATGTCAGTACTGTCTTTTCCGGCACACCTGCTCTTTTACGAACTTTATTAAAATACAGTAGTGCCTGCGGATCGCTGGTCGTTGCGCCACTTCCCAGTTTTGCTTCTGCATATACCAGGTATACATCTGCCAGACGCAGCATATAGGTATTGATCTCTGTATGCTGCTGAGTTACCTTACCATCATTATCTTCCGGCCGTCCCACTACATATTTCTTAACCCATGCTCTTGTATTATAGCGATCGCTGCCCACATAATTCCAGGGCACCTGTAACTCCTGAATGATCTTCTTGCCAGGATTGTTCGGATCATCTACAGACTGATGTATATAGGAATAATGATCTCCCGGGAACATGAAAGTGCCTTTACGGCGCTTATCATCCACACGATAAAGTTTCAACTGGTCCAATGACGCACCCAAGTCACCTCCCCAGCCATCTCCGAAGCCTGTGATCTCAGAACCATATGCGAGGAACGCCTGCACACTGTTCTGTGTTCCCCAGTCACCATCATACTTCCATTGCAAGGCAAAAAGACTCTCCGGATTGTTATTATTCTTCATCATGAACAGGTCTTCATAATTATCCATCAACGCCGCACCGCTATTGACGATCACATCATTCGCATAATATGCCGCACTATCCAGATCGCTCTGTTTACGGGTACCTGAAATACCCGCGCGTGTCAGATACATTTTCGCCAGCATACCTTCCGCAGCCCACCTGGTAAGGCGCCCTTTCTGCATAGGCGTAGCAGGAAGGTGTTCCGCTGCAAAACGGATATCCCGGATGATGAATTCCCATACTGATTCTACCGTATTACGGGCAACAGACGTATCTGTCAGTAACACCTTATTATCAGCAATGATCGGCACTGGTCCCCAGTTCTGTACAAGGAAAGAGTAGGCCAGTCCTCTCATAAAGCGGCCTTCCGCAATACCTGCCTGTTTCACATTATCGGGTACTGACGGTGCAGTATAATTGGTCAGGTTACTGATGATCTGATTAGATTGTGCCACCACGTTAAAGAAGGATGTCCAAGAACTGTATACTTCTGGTGTAACGTCTGTGGTCTGCATACGGATATTATCCACCTGATACGAACCAGACATCAGGATGCCGGCCCTTCCGTCTCCTATTCCGTGAGAGGCTTTATCGTTGTAGGCAAACCATACAATATTGTACAATGGCGCCGTACCAGCCAGGATCTGCTCTCTGGTCTGATAGAAGTTCACGTCAACGATCGCATCTTCCGGCGGTCTGTTGAGAAAGTCTTTACTACAGCCTGCGACAAACAAGGTGCAGACGAGCGAAATGATATGCAGATAATGAGTTGTCTTTTTCATAGTGTCTGTTTTAGTGTTCATTAAAAATCAACCGCTACGCTTGCACTATACAGGCGGGTCAACGGATAGCGGCCGGCATCCACACCATTCAGCTGATTACTCAGCTGTACTTCCTTTCCAAGGTATGCGCCTACTTCAGGATCATAACCTTTGTACTTTGTGAAAGTGGCCAGGTTCTGCACACCAGCAGTCAGCCGGATATTTTTAACGATCGTCTGTTGTCTCAGCAGGGAATGCGGAATGTTATATCCCAGTTGCACATTCTTGATACGGATATAGGAACCATCTTCCACATACACATTGGTAAAGCGGTTGCCATTACCATTCACATCTGTAGCAACGATCCTCGGAACGTTTGTACCGGGATTATGCAGAATGGTCTTACCCCCATCTTCCCCGATACGGGCATAATTAAATGACTCCTGTAACAGGTTTCGACCCAGGTTGACGTTATTGGGATTTGTATTTTCAAAACGGAGATAGTTGAATACATCATTCCCCTGTGAACCTGTAACCAGTACACTCAGGTCAAACCCCTTCCAGGAAAAGGTATTGGTAAACCCGAAAGTTAGTTTCGGCCATGGATTACCGATAAAGGTCTGGTCACGGGAGTCAATGATATTGTCTCCGTTCAGATCCTTATACTTGATATCTCCTACCCATACACCACCGTCTTTGGCCACCGGCAGGCGCGTACCATCTGCCTGTGCAGGAATAGCACTGTTGTTGATCTCATCCACAGACTGGAACAGTCCTTCTGATACATAACCATAAAACAGCCAGGGGGCCTGTCCTATCACAGAGCGGGAGGTGAAGTTGTTGAGGAACCAGGCTGACCTTGACAGGAAAGCGGCATCAGAATAGAAGTGTGTGATCTTCGTTCTGAAAGAAGATACGTTCAGGTTACTCTTCCAGGTGAAACCGTTCTTATTATCCACATTCACCGTATTCAGGGTGATACCAAACCCCTTGTTCTGCATCGCTCCGATATTTACAATAGGAGCATTGATGGCGCCCTCTCCCTGTGTACCCATATAGGCGGGCAGCGGATTAGGCATTAACAGGTTATTGGTCTTTTTGATATAGAAGTCTCCTTCCAGTTGCACACGATCTTTTAACACACTCAGGTTAAAACCGATGTTCTTTGTTTCGGTAGATTCCCATTTGATACCGGAGTTACCATACTGTCCTGTACGGAAACCGGCACCCCAGGGGGTTGTTACCGATGTCAGCGAAGAGAACTGTGCACCACCACTTCCGTTATTACCGGTAGTACCATATTCAGCACGGATCTTCAGTTCATTGATGAATGGTACAGCCTTCATAAACTCCTCACCCGTTACACGCCAGGCAGCAGATACAGAAGGGAAATAACCCCATCTGTTTTCCACACCGAAGTTGGAAGAACCGTCTGCTCTACCGGCCAGCTGGATGATGTATTTATTATCGTAGGTATAATTGATACGTCCCAGGTAAGACTCCAGTGCACCTGATCCTTTATAGCTACCAGTGGTTTGCCCCAGTGCATCGCCCAGGTTCAGCGATGGGATGCTGTTGCTGGCGAAACCTACACGTTGTGCAGAGAAGCCCTGGTAGTTCCATGCCTGTGCCTCATGGCTGGCCATCACCCCAAAACTGTGTTTACCGGTCTCACGGGTGTATTGTAACAGTTCATTCAGGTTCCAGTAAAAATTTCTGCCGTTGGACACGCTGAGTGATGCCTTTTCATTGACATTGTATCCCAACTGGTAGGTAGGTGTGAATTTGCTACCATCGGTATACTCAAAGTTTCCGTTGAAGCTGGTCCGGAAGATGAGCCCTTTGATGATACCTATTTCCGCACTGGCGCCACCTAATCCACCTGTACGTTTATAATCATTATTCACAAGACTTGATATTGCCACGGGATTGAGCGGCGCGAATTTCGCATTGGAACCGTACTCATTTTCCGTTGCGCCACCCCAGCTACCATCTGCATTTCTCACTGGAATATTGGGCGCGAGGTTGATGGCATTCCTGATCACGTCCTCACTGGTGGAAGCCAGTTTTTCCTTCGTCTGATAGAAGTTCAGGGAAGTGCTTAGCTTCAGCCATTTAAAGGCCTGGTTATCCAGGTTGAGGCGGAAAGAATAACGGTTGAAGTCAGAACCAATGGCTACCCCTTCCTGTTTGAAATATTCACCGGACATATAGTAGGTGGTTGTATTGGCACCGCCACTGATATTTACCTGGTGCTTCTGTAATGCTGCGGTGCGGAACAGTTCCTTCTGCCAGTTGGTACCCTTACCTAATACACTGGGATTCTGGAATTCCGGTGTAGGTGTACGATTCAGCAATACCGCAATCTCATTGTTCATCTGGGCGAACTGCTGGAGGTTCATGGTAGTGATGTCTTCCGGTTTATCCTGCAGGGAGTAGAGATAGTTATAGGACAATCTCAGCTGTCCCGCCTTTCCTCTTTTCGTTGTAACAAGTATTACCCCGTTGGTCGCCCTGGAACCATATACAGCGGTGGCGGAAGGCCCCTGCAAGATCTCGAGCGATTCGATGTCGGAAGGGTTGATCCCTGCCAGCGGATTGACAGAGCTGCTGGCGCCATAGGAAACGGTCGCCGGCTGCATCTGCACACCATCTATTACATACAGTGGCTCGTTGGTACCACTCAGGGTATTTACGCCGCGTATATTAACAGAAATCCCCCCACCAGGCTGTCCTGAGTTCTGGGTCACATACACCCCGGCGGCACGTCCCTGTATTGCCTGATCGATAGTCGTGTTAATGGTGCGGTTCACCTCTGTGGAAGTAATGGATACCTGGGCGCTGGTCTGGTCTGTTTTTTTCATTTTGCCGTACCCGACCACTACCACATCATTTAGTTTGCGGTAGTCTTCCTGTAACACAACGTTCACAGAACCGGCGTTGCCCACTTTGACCTCCCGGGCAATAAAGCCCATAGATGCCACATGGATCAGCTGACCAGGAGCGGCGGCGATGGTGAAATTACCCCCGGCGTCCGTGGCGGTCATTTTCTTTGTTCCTTTAACAGTAATAGAAGCCCCCGGAACCGGACTGCCCGTTTCACCGGCGGTTACGCTGCCCGAAACTTTCCGTTCAGGATCAGACTGGCTTTGTGCCTGCGCAGGCATAGTGATAGCCCAAAAGAAAATCATTACCCATACCGTCAGGTACGATTTTCCAGTAATACTGGCTCGTTTCATAGCGTGGAAGAATTAAGTGTTTAGATTAAATGCGCGAATCTTTGATTTTGGTTATCATGTTCATACGTGTTCCCCTTAATAGGATAAAAGTATCACGCCTCCCTGAAATACAGGGCTGTAGAATGTTTATTAAATGGGATAAAATGTTGCAGGAGGGGTATCAAATGTAGCTTTACCTGCCTCTTTTATTACATTTCCTACTTCCTGGCAGCAGTTGCATAGGCAGAAGGAAGCATATTGTACGCCATTTTGAAGTACTTGGCGAAGTATTTAGGGTTATTGAAACCTACTTCATAGGCCACCTCGGTGACGTTCATTTCTGTTTTGGTCAATAGCTGGGCTGCCCTTTTTATCCGGATCATCCGTATGAACTCCACAGGTGTCTGACCGGTCAGATTAAAAATGCGCCGGTACAGGGACACCCGGTTCATAAATAGTTCCCTGCTGAGTTCCTCTACAGAGAAGCCGGCATTGGAAAGGTTCCGCTCCACGATCTCCAGCGCTTTCCGGAGGAATTTTTCATTGGGAGATAAAGTATGATCCCCGCCGGCAGGTTCGGCAAGACTGACCTGGTGCCTGGCAGCTCCCGGCCGTACCAGCAGGTTGCGTACCCGGGACAGCATGATCTCAAAGTTGAACGGCTTCACCAGGTAATCGGCTGCTCCGGCTTCCAGTCCGCGGAGCTGTTCATGTTCACCGGCGGCAGCTGTGACCAGTATCACCGGTATATGTTTGGTACGGCTGTCGTTCTTTATCTTCCGGCAAAGTTCTATACCGGTCATTCCTGACATGTTTACATCACTCATGACCAGGTCCGGATGAGCGGACAGGGTTTTCTGCCACCCCGCGTTGCCATCTGCTGCCTCAATAATATGATAGGTGTCTTTCAGGTTCTCTTTGAGATAAAAGCGGAAATCTTCATTATCTTCTATCAGGAGAACCGTTTGTTTACCAGACTGACCGTCTTCTATCACTTCCGTTACCGGCGCAGGCACCAGGGGGGTGTTTACCTGGGATTCTCCGGGAATGACAGCTCCGGTCACCATCCCTTCCGGTTGCTCACAGGTCTCCAGTGGCAGTCTGACGGTGAAGCAGCTTCCTTTATTGACTTCACTTTCTACGGTGATCGTTCCGTTATTCAGTTTGACAAACTCCCTGGTGATGGCCAGCCCGATACCGCTGCCGCGGCTCATTAAACCACCCGGCATCTCATGCTGAAAGAACTGCTCAAATACTTTTTCCTGTCTTTCAGCAGGTATACCGATACCAGTATCCTGCACCTTTATTTCCAGCCAGGTGCCATCTTCCTCTCTGGTACTGGTGACCACGACTGTTACACGGCCTTCCCGGGGGGTAAATTTAAAGGCATTGGATAAAAGGTTAAAGAGTATCCGTTCTATCTTATCATTATCAAAATAGGTATAGATATGAGGAGAATGACTTTGGTAGGAAAAAGTGATGCCTTTTCTTTCCGCCAGGTCGGTAAATGAACAGGCCACCTCGTGAATGAATGCCGATATATCTCCCCAGGCAGGGTTGAGCCGTAACTCCTGCATCTCCATCTTCCGGAAGTCCATCAGCTGATTAACAAGTATCAACAGCCGTTTGGCATTCCGGTAGATCAGCTGAAACCTGGTCTTCTCCTTCTGATCACCTGTCTGCTGCATGATCTCTTCCAGTGGTGAAAGGATCAGAGATACCGGCGTCCTGAACTCATGGCTGAGATTAGTGAATAAGCGTATCTTCAGCATATCCAGTTCATGCATGCGCTGTGCCTCCTGTCGTTCCTGCTCGAGTATAAACCGTTTGTGTGCCCTTCTGATCACGCTGCGTCTGAGCAGCCACAATACCACCAGCACTAACAGCACATAGATGATATAGGCCAATGGCGTTTTCCAGAAGGGAGGTTGTACACTTATTTTCAGGGAAATGCCTTCTTCGTTCCAGAACCCATCTTCATTGGCAGCACGGACCTGCAGGGTGTAGGTGCCCGGACTGATATTGGTATAGGTCACCCGCCTGGTGGCACCATCAGCAATCTGCCAGTTATCGTTGAACTGGTCGAGCCGGTAGGCATATTTGTTCTTTTCTGTGTTGATGAAGTTCAGGGCAGCGAATTCAACAGAGAAATCATTCTCGTTATGTCTCAACACAATTTCCTTTGTTTCTGTCAATGCCTCCGGCAATAAGACCCTGTCATGCACCTTTGCATTGACGTCTATATTCCGGTCAAATAACCGAAGACCGGTAAAGACGATATTAGGGCGGGATCTATTCTGCGGTAAAGACGATGGATCGAAGAGGTTAAAACCATCCGCCCCACCAAAGAGCAGTTCTCCGGTACTGAGTTTAAAGGCAGCATTGACATTAAAAGCCTTTCCCTGCAACCCATCTTTATCATCGTAGTTCCTGCAATTAAGTGTAATACCTTCAGGCCCTTCCTGCACCGCAATGCGACCGAGTCCATTGGACGTAGCCACCCACAGATACCCTTCATTATCTTCCAGCATGGTAATGATATTGTTATCCGGGAGTCCGTCTTTTACGGTGAAGGAGCGGAAGCGCTGTTCCCTGGGGTCAAATACATTCAGACCGGCCCGTGTTCCCGCCCACATCCGGCCTTTTTTATCATATAACAGGGAACTGACATTGTCATTGCTCAGCTGATGGGAAGCACTTAGATAATGTACGAATACACCTTTTGAATTATCCAGTACATCTATCCCATAGGCAGTGGCTATCCACAGGTTGCCGCTGTTGTCCTCCGCAAATCCGGATATATAATTGCAATGCACCGATGCCGGCATATTCACGTTATTGTGGTAGAAGATGCCATTGCCCGGATCAAATCTATCCAGTCCTCCGCCTAATGTACCTACCCAGAAATTGTTCCTTTTATCGCGGTAGATCTTCCAGACGGATTTATTCGCCAGACTATTCGGATCGTCCTCCTCATGACGGTAATGGTTGAATTTACCATTCCGGTAAAAGTCCATCCCGCCAAAATAATATCCTATCCACAGGTCGTCATAGCTATTAACATACAGACTGACTATAACATCCTTACTGATACTGTTCTCATTTGCAGGATCATGCTGAAAGCGTTTGAATATCTGGTTCACCCGGTCGAAGTAGATCAACCCTCCCCCATTGGTACCGATCCAGATGTTCCCTTTTTTGTCTTCCGCAAAACAGTTCACATCATTGTAGCTGAGACTCCGCCCATCAACCGGACTATGCTTATACAACGGGAATTTCACCATGTTTTCTGTGAAATAACTGATCCCTCTTTTATACGTTCCGCACCAGATGATACCAAAATCATCCTTGTAAAGTGCATAGACCGCATTTTCGGCAACTGTTTTAGGATCACCTTCTTTATTGAGCAGGAAGCGGGATTTAAAGTTGTTTTTTTTGTCGATGAGGTTCACCCCTCCATGGTCAGTTCCTATCCAGATCAGGTTTTTATCATCCTCCACAATACTGTTGACAATATCATTATTGAGATAGCCGGTTTTACTGCATAGTTGTTTCACACTCCTGTCGGCGTTGTTAACATATACCACCCCGAAATCACTTCCAGGCATATAGACCCACATGTCTTGTGCGGCGTCCATAAAAATACGCAGGGCGATTGGCGGTTTATTAATAAACTGCCGGATACCGGTATGACGGTAAACAATCTTATTACCGGCCACGTCCAGCTTTTCAATATCACCGTTCAGGTAAAGAATGACCAGCCTGTTTTGCGGGTCTGTCTGGAGATCAGCAACCGGGGCATTCTTTATACCAGGCAGGAGCACTTTAGTGGTCCTGCCTGCGCTATCAATACGGTAAAGACCGTCAGTACTGTGAGCGATCCACCAGGTATGGCCGTTCTTAGCAACACTGGTGATCCCGATTTCCGGTACTCCTTTCTTTTTAAACCAGGACGCGGCGTCTGAAAACTGTTCCCTGATGGGATTATAAAAATTATCCCCGTTACGGGTCCTTATGAAAAGCTGATTATCGGGTGCGGGATAGATGCCGGTGATGTAATCATCGTTAATGGCGCCTGGTTCGTTGCTATGCCGGAATGTCTTAAAGGTATATCCGTCATAGCGGTTCAACCCACTCATGGTACCGAACCACATAAATCCCCTGGCATCTTTATAAATGCAGTTCACCTGGTTATTGGATAAACCATTGTTCACATCTAAAGAAGAGAACTGGTAAGATGGTTGTGCATAGGCATAACTTACCAGCAATAACAGCGGTAGGAGCAATTTTTTCATTAACATGGAATGCGACTCAGTGCTTAATACTAAAATAAGGTTTTCCGGCCATACATAGGGCCTTTTTTAAGAGAGGTAAAAAAGTGTTATTAGCACTGGCTGCTTAAATATTCACATTTGTTATTATATTAATTATCCTGTGAAGTGATAGTAAATCCGGTTTGCCGTAATCCGGCGGTCATCGTTTCCAGCAATGTGGCAATGACAGGATCAGTAATACTATCAGTATGGAGTAACATGATCTCCTTCCCTTTGACTTGCGCCCTATCCAATAAATCATCACCTCTTTAAATTTCCGGCAGCTCCTCTTTCTGATACCAGAACTGTGCAGGATTCACGCTACCGGCTATTTCATTGCTATACACTACGTGTTTGTTCTTCGGATCCTTTTTATCTGTTAATACTAGTTTCGCTCTGATCTTTGTAGTTATTTCCCCTTCGTAATCCGGCATTACAAAACGCCAGTAGGAATATGGATCAAGCACTATTTTATGAGAACATTTGTCACAGGAAGCAGTTGGTGGCAATAGGATATCCTTCCATTCTCCTTTGCTGTTCAGAGCCTGCAGGATCATATTGATACAACTGTTCTTTGCGGAGAAAATAACGTCACGGCCGGTGGTATTGCTGACAAAGATCTGGTAGCCGCGATACTTGTCATCATACATAGCCATCTTCGTAGTATCAATGGTAACAGCCAGTGTATTCAAAGGGAACTTTTCGTCTGCGATCTTTCTAGGATTATTATCTGTTTGATACCACATCTCGCTTTCTATGTTATGGCCAGGTTTGGGCGTAGCAGTGGCTAAGAAGTATCCTTCGGATATATACTCAGTGTTTAATCGTTTGATAATGGGTGTATTCGCAGCTGTTTGCTGCCAGACGATCTGTCCCTTCCTGTTGATATAACAGGGTTTATCTTCCACCAACGCTTCCAGGAGACCATTCTTAAATCCCTCTTCGTCAAACCTTTTCATGAGTGGTGGCAGTACAGTATCTCCTTTCAAACTGGCAATACCGTACAGGTCAACAAACTGATAGCCGCCATCTCTTGTAACGTTCTTAAAAAAAAAGTACCCATCAATGACACCCGCATTGTGTATGCCCATGTATTTAGGTGGTACGACGAATTGACCGGTTGTATCGACAATCCCCCAATTGGCATTGTTATTCAATCCCACGACCGCATAACCGTTCACAAATTTCTCCCGCTGTACCTTGCTGAACTTCGTTTCGACAACCGGTTTAAATTGTTTGTCTATTAATGTTACCAGTTTATTGGTGTCCATTAGAAATGCCCGTCCTGCTGAAAATCCGAATGCATATTTATACTGAGGATCATCAAAGACTTTCCGCCCTTTCAGATCTGCAAATACCTGATAGATAGGGTCCGCATCCCCGCTCCGCTTTCTAGACATAGCTGGCCTGTTGATATCTACGCTGATAAATCCCTCATGATAGTCCTCACCATATGCGATATGCATCTCATCCGGCCAGACAGCGATTACCTGACCGGTGCTATCAATTACCCCACTGGTATATCTCGTTCCTTGCGCATACATCACAACCGTAGCATATCCTTCTGAGAATGAGTGTATTGCTGGATATTTGCCGAATGGTACAATGATGCGACCAGTTGTATCAATAACCGTTGACCGCGGCCTCCATTTTATTTCGCCCGGACCAGCAGCTTCTGTAGCAATGACCAGTCCCGAGCCGGATGGCTCAATGGATCCATATAGGGTATCAATGAGCAGTTTACCGGATGGAATATCCAGCAGCCCCTGTTTTCCGCTCTTACTGGTCACGATTGCCTTCATATTACTGATAAAGTCCAGTGCATAGAAGCTGAAAGGCAGGATTACATTTTGCTTACTGATAAAGAACGGTACACCATCTTTAAACACCTGGGCAATGCCCCCGGAAAAAGGGCGGGCTATATCATACTGCGGTTGTATCACGAATGCGCCTGTCTGGTCTATAAAACCGTAATGGCCATTCAGCCTGACAGCAGCCAGACCTTCGGAAAAGTTAGTACCATTCTGAAAAACAGGTTTGATCACAATTGTGCCGCTGGTGTCTATATAGCCGGCTTTGTCATCTTCTATGATCTTGAAAAGAGCGGGCCGCTGCGCTTTCGCCAGACCAGCTAATAGCAGAAAAAAGGTAATAAGGATACTTTTCACATGTACAGGTTTGGGTTGGGCGGATCGTCTGTTATCCAGCATTAAATGTAGGATATAATTTTTTTTCCTCCTACCCAACCCTTTGCCCCTTACCGGGGGTATTAAGAGTACAATCTGAGTAAAACAGGATGGACAATAATTATAATAGGTTCATTTCCAGCATCATTAACAATAACCCGCTGGATAAGCCTGGTAATAATTATTCACCACCGATTCCTTTAATTTTCTAATATTGAAGAATGAGACGCATATTTTTACCTATACTGCTTGCATTGACAGTCTCCTGTAGCACCACAAAACTGGCCGTACCTGAAAGGTTCAGTAGTCAGGCCACCCGTTATCCCGTGAAAGGACTGCAAGGCTGGATGATCAACCAGCACCTGAAATTTGGTAATTACACCACCTCCCGCATCAAGAGAGGTTGGGGGGTTATGTCCAATGTGCGGTATAATAATATCCCCATGCCCCCCCAGGACATACTAAGTCAGATATTTGGCCTGGAAACGATGCAGGCAGGAAAGAATGAAAAAGCGAAAATAAGGTATACGCTGACTAACGCTCATAACAGTGCAGAGATCTTCGGTATAGAGACTTACAACAGCGAGAACATCGTGGTGAACGCCCGCCAGATTCCTGTAATAGGCGGCGAATACACGACCTTACTTAATTCCAGTTATCTTTATAAGGCAGCTATTGTGCCCACTGATACCAGCGGTACCGGAATATGGTCTATGGTGATGGCGCGGAACTATGACGTTAGCAGAGATACCGCCCGTCGCATCTTCGATGCCAGCTACATAGACGAAATAGGGTATGCTACGAATGGCCGGGATACTATAAAAATAAGACCATTGAATCTTAATACCTTTGAGGCGAAAAGCGGCAAGGTATCTCAAACATGGTTGGGAATTAAGGTGCTGTCGGGATATGAACTGAGTACAGCCGACGGTGTGGTCGGGATCATCGATACGATTGATGAGGCAATGTGGTTCTACAATGAACAGGAAGAAAAGCAGCAATTTATTCTCGCTGCGATGGGATGTGCCATCTTTTTGAAACAAATCGAAAAACTGTAAGCGAACACTCTTATCCAAGCCACATTGCAAAGCCAGGAGCAGGACATATCACTACTCATTGAAGGCTGCCTTGCTAATAACCGCAGGGCGCAGGAACAGCTATACCGGCAGTTCTATGGCTTTGCTATGGCTATTGCGATGCGTTATTCCAGGAGCGAACAGGATGCGGCCGATATACTGAGCCATGCCTTTGTGAAGATCTTCAAAAGTATGCATACCTATGATCCTGGTAAAGGATCCATGCATGCCTGGATCAAACGCATTGTCGCCAACGAGGGACTTGATCATATTAAAGCCCAGGGAAAATTCAATCCTGTTGAACTGGAAGATACTATCGCGCCGTCCATTGACAATACCGTTATAGCCCGGCTGGAAGCGGAAGATATCATGACACTGATCCAGCAACTACCCCCTGCTACACACGCCGTATTTGTGCTATATGTCATAGAAGGTCATACACACAAGGAAATAGCCACTAAACTTAATATCAGCGAGGGCACGAGCAAATGGCACCTGAGCGAAGCACGAAAAACACTTAAACAAACATTGCAGTTACAAACTGAATGAATAAAAAAGAAACATATGAGATCATTATCGCCGAAAAGCTGGAGCAGCTGCCTGTTCCCGCTTTGGAAGACGCTATCTGGAACAGGATAAGCGCACAGCTGGACATTGACATGCCTGAAACACCGGCACAAAACCCTCCGACTCCGCCCAATAACGCATTCCTGAATAGCGTCACACTTTTTGTATTACTGACAGCACTTGCCACCTGGCTGTTCATCCACAATTATCCACCAGCTGCTCCGACACCAGCAGGGCACCAGGACAGCCTCTACCAGCAGTATCCGCCTCCGGTAGTAACACCACCACCTGCTCCTACACCGCCTAAAACAAGAGCGCCTAAAACGATGACAGCTACCCCGGATACACTCAAGGCGGCAACACTGGCTCCTATACTCATTCCTGTAACCAGGGATAGCCTGCCTTCTGCTCCTCCTGAGCTGATGGCATCTCCTCCTGCGGCCATCATGCCTCCGGCAGATGTACCGGCGAAGAAAAAGCCTGCAGGCGTACCTGGATTAAAGGATGATGATTATAAAATTGCACCCAAAAGATAAGGGGACTTTATGCTTTATATCTGGCCACAAAAACTGAATACCTACTGCGGATCACATCGTACCTCCGCTAGCCTACAAAAAGAATAGGCGCGGTATACACCAACGCCTACACTGCATTTATTTATGTACTATCCGGTACAATATAACCTGCTAAAAAACTACTTCACATTTCTGGTCAGAAAATCATCTATCAGGGAAGCGATCACGGTACCATCTTCTTCGAGTGCGAAATGCCCGGTTTCCAGCAGATGTAATTCTGCGTCAGGCAGATCCCTGAGATAAGCCTTTGCACCGCTAGCCGGGAAGATCTCGTCATTAGCACCCCAGGTGATCAGGGTGGGTGGCTGATAGGTGCGGAAGAACGCTTGCCATTCAGGATAACGTTCCAGATTTGTTCTGTAAGAATAGAACAGGGCGAGTTGTATATCCACATTGCCGGGACGGTCTAATTTATGCTGGTCATGTACCCATGTATCCGGATTAATTTTTTCCGGTTGTCTAACACCAGTCAGGTACTGCCATTTGGTAAAGTCCAGCTGTGATGTAGCCTTCATACCGCTCCTGATCGCTTCGTTTTCCGGATCAGCCCAGAATGCTTTGATGGGTTCCCAGAAGGGAGACAGCCCTTCCTCATATGCGTTACCATTTTGGACCAGTAGTGCCTGTACGCGTTCAGGATGCCTGGTGGCAATACGGTAACCGACAGGCGCACCGTAGTCCATCACATACAAGCTATATCTGGTCAGTCCTTTTGCAGTAATAAACTGATCTATGATATCGGCCAGGTGGTCAAAGGTATATTCAAACTCACTGACCAGTGGCATGCTGCTGTTACCGAAGCCGGGATAGTCAGGCGCGATCAGGTGGTATTTGCCTGACAAGGCGGTAATGAGGTTACGGAACATAAAGGAAGAGGTAGGATAACCATGCAGTAACAGGATGGTGGGATCCGCCGGGGAACCTGCTTCGCGATAGAAGATCTCCTGTCCTTCGATAGTCAGGGTTTTATATACAACATTGCTGATGTCAATACCCTGTTTGGCAGTTATGTGTGTCATTGTGATATGTATTTATGTATGTATACATTATGTACTATTCAGTACAATATTGGATAAAAAAATTTATTGCAGTACCTGCAGGCTCATTTCGAGCATTTCTTTAAGGGTCTCGTAATCCGGCCGGCTTCTCCTGGTTACATTCACGCCATTCCATAGATTGATCAGATATTTACCGATCACGGCTGGTTTCGCTTTATTAGCCAGCTTGTTGTCTGCCTGCGCCTTCCTGACCACCTCTGTGAAGATCGCCTCTGTCCTGGCCAGCAAATGAGCTGCGACCGACCTTGTGTCCATATCGCTGTCAGAAAGCTGTACAAGTGCATTACCGAGATAGCAGCCTTTCATGATCTTCGCGTCAGGTGCATCAGCCAGCGACATGAAAAAGTCTTTAATGAACTGTACAGGATCTTTACTTTCCGCCAGATCCTGTTTTAACTGCCTATCATACATGTCTGAGAACAGTTGCAGCGACTTCTCATATAACTCCTTTTTACCGCCTTTAAAGGCCAGATAAAAGCTTCCCTTGCCTATATGCATCGCAGCCAGTAATTCATCAGCCGAAGCGGCCTCATATCCTTTTTTCCAGAATACCTCAACTGCCTTCTCTACCACTTCTTTCTCATCAAATATTTTTGGTCTGCCTGCCATGTCTGATCATTTACGTCACAAAAATACATATTGTACCATTTAGTACAAAACATATTCTGTTTTTTTCTTCCCGGAAATTTTCTTACTTATCTATACAAAGGGGGAATTGTCAAAAATGATCAGAGGGGGTAATTATGGGACATTATCCTGGCCATCAGGAGGACAGGAAAGCCTGTTTGGACGAACAAGCGACGGCCAAGCGACGAACAAGCGACGAACAAGCATCCTTCTAACGTCGGACTAGCAAGGGTTTCAACGCATTTATATATCTTTAATAAGTACTAAACGCCTTCGGTCTGAGCAATGAATTGAAGCAATATATCAGCCGAAGATCTGTTCTCTGCGCCTGCTGATGCCTGTCCCGCCCACATATTGGTGAACTCTTTTCTGTCAGCCTGCTGCGCTTTGGCTCTCAGTCCGGCCGTGATGATATGCTGTATGGGATAAGGAGGGATGCGCAATCCAGAAGCCTCCACCGCCTCCATGAACTGATTCCGGATGCCTCTGGCCCAACGCCCTGAGAAGGCCCGGGTCAAGGCACTGTCAGTCACCTGTGCCTTTGGTAATGCCGTTTTATAGGAAGGAATAGCCATGCTCTCATGACTCGCTATGAAAGCTGTTCCGATCTGCACAGCCTGTGCTCCCAACTGGAAGGCTGCCCTGATCGTACGCCCACTCTTAATGCCTCCCGCTGCGATCACTGGAATGTCCACATGGGCGGCGATCTCCGGCACAAGCACAAAAGTACCAACCATGGGTAATGGCGCCTCTTCCAGGAAACTACCCCTATGTCCGCCCGCCTCAATACCCTGTGCGGCTACCGCATCAGCACCGGCCTGCTGCACCAGTACTGCTTCCTGTACGGAAGTAGCAGTACCAACCAGTATAATACCTTGTTGCTTCAAGGCGGTCATACTCTCTGCATCTGGAATACCAAAGGTAAAACTGACGATAGTTATCGCTTCTTCTATCAGTACACTTAACTGCTCTTTGTAATTGTAAAACCTGAGTGCATCCAGCGATAATCTGTCAAATACCAGCTGATTGTCCCGGGCGAATGTCTCCAGGAAATCCTGCATCGCTTCAGCATCGGCATGGCTGTACTCAGGTACGCCGTTTGTGAACAGGTTCACGGCAAAAGGCTTGCTGGTGAATGATTTTGTCTTACGGATCAATTCCCTCGTTCGCTCCGGCGATAATCCACCAATCGGCAGAGAACCCAGTCCTCCGTTCTGCGAAACAGCTGCCACCATTTCGGGCGTCGTAATACCCAGCATAGGGGCCTGAATAATGGGGTAGTCAATTTTCAGCTGCGCTGTCAATTCGTTTTTCCATTCCATAATCCGTGCTTTTAGACCTTACAAAAGTAAGCCAAAAAGACATGCATGATCATTGCTCTTCCCGATACAACACCATACCCCCATGATACAGGACACCTTCCCTGAAATCGCCGTCAGCAGTAAAACCGGTATCATCTCTATAGTCAATGTGATCGCCGGTAATCGTATAACTTCCCTGATAGGCACTTTTCTTCTTACCTCTTGCTTCATCATACCTGCCACCCGGCAGTAATTCATGACGGACATAACCATCTGCGGTCACCCACATACCGATATATTTGTGTTCTTTTTCCATTGTATATTTATTTTGTGTGAATAACATTATTGCTGCCATTACTCCCCTTCGGCGCTGCTCCACTATTCAGCTGCACCTTCATGGCCAGATGCAACAGCTGACTGATATAGTTCCTTAGCAGGTCATACTTGTACATGTAGTCGGATGATATTTCTTCCAGCATATGCACAAAGATGTCTGTCACTATTTTCTCCTGTGCGCCGGTGAGATAATGCACTGGCTGTCCACCCGTCTTAAACATGGGAAGTGCCTTTATCTTTTCTTCCATCTGCACGGTAAAAAAAGGCATGCTGAACATACAGCAGAATCCTTTTCTATCTACCGGCAACGATCCCCATGTAAAAGACGTATGTGGATTAAAAAACACCAGTGTGGTACCTGGCAGTACCATATTGTCTGCGTGGTGATAGTGATCACTTCCCCTTATCAGGCCTATGCTGTAAAAGTCCCGGCGTTGTGTCATCTGTACTGTATGCGGCTGACATACGTCCTCCAGTCTGAATACGGCAATATTACCTGCCTGCTTTTCCGGATGTATGTCCTGTCGTTTAAAGACACGCTTACAGCATTGTTTCAGCTGTTCTACTTTCGTTCTCAGGCATACCACTACCGCTGTTGATAAAAGGAAGTTCATAACCTACGCTTCTATTGCTGTAGATAATGTCAGTTCCTTCCATGTTTCCAGCTCGTGCTTAATGGTGTCCAGCTTCTGCTGCGCAAGGCCATATGCGTCTTCGCCGAGGTATAAGTATAACGGTGGATTATCTACTGCTGCAATCTCAATCACCGCGGCGGCTGCCTTTTCTGGATCACCTGGCTGATTGCCATCAAGGGATTGCTGATGCTGTAATTGTGACTCACGTACATTGGTATACGCTTCGATCATGTTCTCGGGAGCGACCAGTGAATCAGATGCCAGGAAGTTTGTTCTGAAATAACCAGGTGCTACAATGGTTGCGTGTATACCGAATGGTTTTACTTCAGCAGCCAGGGCTTCTGTCAATCCATTTACGGCAAATTTAGTAGCACAATAAATACCGAATC
Source organism: Chitinophaga agri (assembly GCF_010093065.1). Classification (NCBI taxonomy): domain Bacteria; kingdom Pseudomonadati; phylum Bacteroidota; class Chitinophagia; order Chitinophagales; family Chitinophagaceae; genus Chitinophaga; species Chitinophaga agri. Next base: position 2,937,906 of record NZ_CP048113.1, read on the forward strand.
CGGGGAAGGAACCTACGAATCCACCGATGGAAGAGAAGTTGATGATATGACCAGTCCCTTGTGCTCTCAGGTAAGGCAATGCCTTTCTTACCACATGCAGTAATCCAAATACATTTACATCAAAATTCTTACGGCCTTCTGCATCGGTCAGCTCTTCCAGACCACCTACCAGTCCATATCCTGCGTTATTCACAACCACATCTACACGTCCGAATCTGTTCACGGTAGTGGCCAGTGCGTCGGCAACGCTTTTCTCCGAAGTAAGATCTACGGCAAGTGGCAGAAAGTTATCATCTTTACCAACTGCTTTGATCAGTTCTTCCACGTTTCTTGTCGTGGCCGCAACAGGTATACCCTGTGCGAGTAACTGTTTTACAATAGAGAGGCCAAATCCTTTAGAGGTACCGGTTACGAACCATACTTTTTGCTGTTTCATACTTTGTTTCTTTTGTTTGATACAAAGTTACAGCGGCATCACAGGGGCATTATTACATCATTCAAAGCATTACTTATATCTTTCAAACAGCAGTTATTCTTTATAAATTTCTGTAGGCAGTAGGCGTAGTATCCAACTGTTTACGGAAGAATTTATTGAAATGTGCAGGCTCTTCAAACCCCAGACAATAGCTGATTTCAGAGATATTCCAGTCTGTATGTCTCAATAATGTCTTTGCCTCGCTGGCGAGCCTTTCGAAAATATGTTCGGTAGTGGTACGTCCTGTCGTTTCCTTAATAGCACGGTTCAGGTGATTCACATGGACGGACAGCTGTTTGGCAAAATCGTTGGCAGATCTCAGTTCAAAACGCTGGTCCTGTGATTCGATCGGGAACTGACGTTCGAGCAGTTCTGTGAATACGGATGTAATACGCGTCTTTGCATCACTCTGGTGATACAGTTTTTCAGATGGCAGCAACTTCAGTGCATAATGAATGACCTCTGTCACGTAGTTCATCAGCAGATCATATTTATGAACATAGTCCGACTGGATTTCTTCCAGCATTCGTTCAAAGATGGCGCTGACCTGCTGGTCCTGGATGTCATTGAGAAAATAGGCAGGTTTTCCGCCTGGTGCGAACATAGGAAAATCAGTCAGACTACCCCGCATTCTTTCCGTAAAGAAGCCTTCTTTAAAAATGCAGAAGTAACCGGTGGTATCGGGAGAAAGAGACTGCCAGGTATAGGGTACATTCGGATTAAAGAACATCAGTGTCGTACCTGATACTTCAATGCTTTTATCTGCATAGTGATAAAAACCGCGTCCCCGGGAAAGAGCGATCTTATAGAATGACCTGCGGCTATAGCGGGGCGCCTGGCCACTTGCATGCACCTTCATATTAAATACATTGAAATGCCCCGTTTCCCTGCCCAGGTTCGCCGGCACTTCTTTTATCTTATTCTGATAAAACTCTTCAAGTGTTTCTGTCTGCATGAGTGATGTTATAAACTTAAGAAATGGTCTGAATGCCAAAAGGGGAATTACCTGGCTGAAAAAATCCTGGTTGTTATTTTATGCGAAATTAAGACGTAACTGCCCGGCAAAAATTACGAGAAACAAAGCATTACTTATAAAATTCAAACAATTGAGACTTTCAGCAATAGCAAGTTTCGGGTTTTCCACCCCTTGGGGCTTTTCTATATTTACAGAAAAGTACGATGGAGAATATAGCAGAACGCTTACACAGCAAAGACTGGGAGCAGGTACATACACATATGCATGAGCATGGTTACGCATTGGTAAAAGAGGTGCTTTCCGACACAGCATGCGTTGAACTGATTGAATTATACAATAGTGATAATACCTACCGTAAAACGATCTCTATGGAACGCTATCGTTTTGGTTCGGGAGAATATAAATACTTCCAATATCCGCTGCCGGACCTGATCAATACTGTCAGGGAAACGGTCTATCCTTATCTTGTTCCGGTAGCGAACAAATGGATGGAGGTATTACAGTCTGATCACCGCTTTCCTTCCGCCCATTCCATGTTAAGAGAACAATGCAGAGAAAAAGGACAGGATAAGCCTACGGTGCTTATATTAAAGTATGGCACCGGCGGCTTTAACACCCTGCATCAGGACCTTTATGGTGATGTCTGGTTTCCGATGCAGGCGGTCCTTTTTCTGAATGAACCCGGAGAAGATTATCATGGTGGGGAATTTGTTTTAACAGAACAGATCCCACGAGCGCAATCAAAGGCGAGTGTCATTCATGGGCACAGAGGGGACATGTTGTTGTTTACCACTAACTTCCGGCCGGTGAAAGGCAGCAGGGGATATTACAGGGTGAATATGAAACATGGAGTAAGTCCGTTACATAGTGGCAACAGGCATACACTGGGTATCATTTTTCATGATGCGCAAAGCTGAAGGAATGCCATCATCAGGAATTGGGATGTAAGAATTGTCAGCTACTACCAGCTAGTCGCCAGGATTGTCGTATCAACTCCAGCTCATACAAAAAGGCGCCTGCGATATGCGGGCGCCTTTTATTATTTCCAATGGAAAAAAATGTCTTATATCTCTACGACGATATTACCTGTTTCTCCTTTGCGTACGATCAGGGTCAGTGCCTGATCTGCCGTTTGCAGGTGAAAGTGACGGGGGTCTAATAAAGGCAGTATCTGTCCTGCTTCCGCCATTCTTGTAGCTTCTCTTAAAATGGCACCATGATGTTCTCTTCCCATACCTGTCAGCATTGGCAGCAAGGTGAAGACACCCGAATAGGTGGCAGCCTTGAAGGACAATGGCGCCAGGCTATGTGAGCCCCAGCCCAGGGAACTGATCACGTGTCCGTTATTTTGTTTGATGGCTTCAAAAGAAGCATCCAGGGTATTGCCTCCTACGGTATCAAATACGATATCAAATCCGGCACCACGGGTATACTTGTCCACATATTCCTGTACATCGACTGTATGCTCAATGAATGTTGCGCCGAACCATTCAACGATAGCCTGTTTATCGTCAGTATCAGTAGCGTATACATCTGCGCCGAATGCCTTGGCGATCTGTATGGCCATCTGTCCTATTCCACCAGCACCACCATGGATGAGCACTTTCTGGCCCTCTTCTATTCTGGCTTTATCTACCAGTCCTTCCCATGCGGTCACGAATCCGAAGGGGATTGCTGCCGCTTCGCGCATAGTCAGATTTGCAGGCTTTCTTACTATCAGTTCTGCATCTACCGCTACATATTCTGCAAGTGAGCCTTTTAAGCCAGCCACACCACCAGTCATACCAAATACCTTATCGCCAGGGGCAAAGCTGGTGACACCCTCTCCTACTTCTACTACTATACCCGCCATATCAATACCCAGTATGGCTGGTAATGGTTGTTTTGCAAGCTCCGCTTCACCTGCTTTGATCTTCACATCCAGTGGATTCACACCACTTGCCTTTACTCTGATCAATACCTCTCCAAAGTCCGGTCTTGGCCTGTCTATTACCCGATAAACGAACGGGGCGCCGTAATCCTCCAGGATTAGTGCGCGCATGTGCTCACTAGTCATAATTAGTCGATTATTCTTTTATTGTGCTACTTTATATCTCGATAGTTAAGGATACATGACGATATACGACAGTTATTGTCTAAACGGGCAGTATGCTATAGTCAGCTTCCTATCAATTTTATCTATTGCCAAAAGTATTCCAGTTTGCAAATATCTGTAAAACAATACTTTCCACAAACGACAAGTTGACACGCTGACTATATTTCGTCAATTAGTCTATATTTCCACGACATATAACATATGCAAAAGATCATTATCTTACCCATATAAAACGCCTGCTCTCCTGCTTTATACGCTTAAGTATAGTCACGCTGCTTTTTGCACAATCCAAAAATGCTAAAAACTAGTAGTTACTTTCCACCAAAAGACGCCTGGCAGCAACGCTCTCCTCATACACCGGGGCTAAATGCTGCAAAACTGGCAGCTGCCATACAGTTTACATAAGCCAATGAGACGAGAGTCCCCGTAATAGGAAAGTGGCACAGGTACTGAGTTTCGGCAAAGAGCCTTTCAGCAATGGTGTCGGTACTTTCTCTACCCGTGGTGATGCGACAGGCATTATTGTATATAAAGGTTATATCGTGGCTGAATGGGAGCGCCCTTCCGGGTGGACATGACACACAGTGTGACAAAAAGTTTTCTGTCAGAGTTGGTAGGGCTGGCGGTGGCGTAAACCGTTACCATAGGCGCTTAAGAGCAGCATCATGGACGAGACAGGCGCCTCCAATACCTGGAGATGGACGGCGCTGACATTGCACAGAGGTAACTGGAACGGAAAACAGCTGCTTTCCGAACAGTGGGTGAAACAATCCCTGACACCTACCACTGTCAAACCTACCTATGGATACATGAACTGGTTCCTGAATACAGGAAAAGAGTTATTGCCTGGCGCCCCCGCTGATGCTTTCGTCCATATTGGTAACGGAACGAATTTCATCTACGTAGCCCCGGGTCACGATCTCATAGCAATCGTGAGATGGATAGAAAATAGATCGATGGACGAGATGGTAAAACATATACTGGCTGCCATCCCGCAATAGCCCTTTAGCAGGGTATTGCTTCCGGCATCAATAGTTTACCCAGATTGATGCGGGCGATTCTGAAATTACGCCATTGCTGGCTATCGCATTCCAGAGGAGATATTTTACTGATGAGCAGGTCGAGCTGCTCAAATAGTAAACGCTTGTTAGTAGCGATTTCCGCTGCGGCTGATACAATTGCTTCTACTGTCGTGTCGTTAAATGCCTTCTTTATATCTTCAATGACTGACAAAGCCTGTTCACTTGTTCTCATAATTTGTCGATACATTTTCGGCCGCAAATATACCGCTACCTTTTTAACCATCCAACACATTAAAGAGAAGATGAATATATTTATCAAAAACGTTATATTTGCCAGGAACAATCCTATACTTTATGAAAACCATCTACTTTCTCCCTGTTCTGCTCATGAGCGTATGGTGCAAGGCACAGGATGGCCTCTACCCGTATGCTGAAAAAAACAAATGGGGCCTTACAAACAAGAAACATAGTGTTATTGCTGCGCCGCAATTTGACAGCATACACCTGTTCAATGGTGATTATGCCCGTGTGGAAAATAACAGAAAAGTAGGATTGATCCATTCTTCCGGCAGGATCGTCTATGCGTGCAATTATTCGGATATGCCTTTTGTTGCACCTAATGGTATGGCGGTAGCGAAAGTGATGAAAGGATATGTACTGCTGGACCCTGCTACTGGTAAACAGAAAGGATCACTGATATTTGATGAAATACCGGGTATCAATCCGATGTCTAAAGCTACTAACCTGCTGCTCGTTAAAAAAGAAGGTGCAATCGGACTGATTGATATGACAACAGGTGATCTTGTGAATAAAAAGCTGAAATATGACGATGGTGAGTTTTTTGAAGAGAAGTCCCTGAAAGATCTACTGATTGTTGGTGTAGACGGCAAATATGGTGTGATCACTGCGGTAACTGCTAAAGAACTGATCCAACCGGTATACAGCGAAATAAGAGGTATTACGGACGGTACACGTGATTTTATCAAAGCGACTACAGATGATGAAAGAGTTGTTTACTTTGATGCCACCGGCAAGGTAGTACCTGCTGCACAGGCACAGGCAGCTGAGAAAGCAGATGAAAATGCACATGGAGATCATTCATCCTCAAACAATACGGGAGAGAAAAAAGACCTGCATATTTACAAAATGCCGGGTGCTGATAAATGGAGAGTTGTGTTGGAAATGACGGAGTTCCAGCGCCGTGGACGTCCGCTGGATAGTACGGATCTCAATGGCTATTCCAAACTGGAATACCTGTCATACAATGAAACCCTGCCTAAATTTCCGGGTAAGATAAAAGCGGTCAAAGATGGTAAAGCAGGTGTAATTGATATGAAAGGAAATGTACTCGTTCCATTGATCTATGATGATGTGACCTACAGAGAAGATAATATCGGGCACTATGCATTCATCGAAACAAAAGTAGGTAACAGAGTTGGCGTGATTCCTGCAGAAACCATGAAGGAACTGAAAAAGCCCGTACTCGTGCAGGTAATTGATGAAGATGTGAACCGCCAGGCGCTGCTGGTACAAACAGCCAGTGGTACAAGAGGATATATGGATAAGGCCTCCGGCGAAATCTATATCCCTGGTTACAAAGACTAATCAGCAGTCAATATAACCCAAAAGGCCTGTCTGTGACAGGCTTTTTTTATTCCTATTCCTCCAGTAAGGCATTCACGAGCGCCTTCCATTGCAGTTTCGAAATACCAATGGCGCCAGTGGCGCCGACAACGGCATTACGCACCTTGTCCAGCGTGTCTTCCACATCTGTATTAGGCATCTCATTCCTACCATATACGGTCGCCGTCACCTTTTCACCATCCCTTGTAATCACAAACGAACTGGTGGCTTCTTCCTTCAGAAAATGCGCGGTTCCCGCATGTTGCTGCTGCGGATGTCCCGAAGGGCGGGCCCTTATGAAAAATAGCTGCTGTGCATCATTCAGCTGTATTTCTTCCACTTGTTCTATCAGCACCCAGTCATATCCTTTGCCCACACTCGTGCCTGGTGCGGGAATATCAATGCGTATGAACAGTCCGGCATTGGCCGTTTCATCAATTTCTTCTCCCAGTTTATCAACCAGCTGGAAGGAGGAAGATAGCGCACCGCACATTTGTCCCCATTCATTCACTTGTTGCAGTCTTTTCACTGCCCGTTGAAAAATGGCACCAGCGGCCTGTTCGCTGGAAGCAACTCTCTCTGCGGATGTCTCTGTTTCCTCTCCCGTATACTGCACGGGTATAAAAGGCGCTGAAATTGGATCTGCCATATTATAGAGTTATGATAAGTTACCTGTAAAAATTTCATGCCAGAACAAACACTGTTGGAACACACAATGGAAGATGCGGTAGTGGTTATTGAATATACAGAAAGAAAGTCAGAAAAGAGATACAGGCAGTAGCCGGATAGTAATCATATATAAAAAAAACACCGGAATAGGACTATTCCGGTGTGCTGCTTAAACCTACAACTGTTACATTATCTGTAATCAAATATTTTTATGAAACAAAAGTACGGGAGCATTTCTGTACTGCTGCTGTACGAAGTCTGGAATTTATTGGACAAATCACGGTTTTTTACTTTTCGTCAGTTTCTTCATGTGTATTTATGCTTTTTCCTGCAATGAAAAACGCCGGCCCTGTAATGGACCGGCGACTTTCGCGGTGAGCTAAGAAAAATAACATTGATTATCAATCAAATAATGTATTAATAGGTTTTATGCTGCCGAAATCAATACTCTCCGGTTCCACGATTAAAAATACCGCGGACAACGTGCATTATCCACCTTGTTATTATGTGGGAATAATATCCCTATAGACAGCTCATGCGAGCCTCTCTGATATCTGGACATGCCATTGGTGGTAAGATCATAGGAATACCCCAGTCGCATATTATCAGATACAAATACTTCAGCCATTGCACTGATCGCATTGCCCATCCGGAGTTCGGAAGGCAGCGCTGGCTTCCCCCATAAGTTAAAGCCGGCGCGGTAAGATGCTCCAAGCCATAACCGCTCCTGCAACAGCATAAATACGTTGAAGTCGACATTTGTCGGACCTTTGAGATCTTCCTTAATCAGCACTGAGGGTTTCAGTTTGATATCGTTGCTCAGATATACTACAGTCCCCCCACTCAGGTAGATATGGCGGGACTTCCGTAAGGTAGAATAAAGTGTACCATTACCAAAGTAGATCTTTCCTCCTGTATAGGCAGAGAACAGGTCCATTATTGAGAATCCGATGAAAGTCCTGTAGGAATTGTAATAAACACCGAATCGGGCGTCCGGTACCAGGGTACTTTGTTTACCTAATACCAGCGCAGGATCATCAGCGTCCACATATTTCCGGGAACTGCCATCCACCGCATACTGTGTGGCACCTAGGCCCAGGCCGAAGGACAATCTGCTGTCATTCGGCAACGGAATACGATAGGAATAAAAGCCATACAGTGATATCGACTCCTGCGGCCCCAGTTTGTCCCATGTTACCTGTCCGCCCAAGCCGATCTTTTTGGAGTACACATCAGTTACACCATCCATTGCAATGGTGCCTGTCTGCGGAGCTCCCTGAAAACCGGCCCATTGCTGCCGATAGGCACTGTGCAGATACAGCTCCTCCCTGTATCCTGCATAGGCAGGATTCACACTTAAACCGTTAAATACATACTGACTGAACTGAACATCCTGTTGCGCCTGCAACTCACAGTTCGCAACGAGTAAAAAGATGAACAGTAGTAAGCCATTTTTCATAACACTATTTTTGGATCAGTTCTATGTATCCTTTGTAGACCTTTACTGCACGCGCCATATTAATCTTCAGCACGTAGTAATAAATGCCGCCTGACAGTCCTGCACCACTCCAGTTGTTTGAATAATTCACGGTGCGATACACCTGACTCCCCCAACGGTTATAGATTTCCAGCTCTGAACCAGGGTACTGCTCAATCCCTCTGATAAAAAAATAATCATTTTTACCATCTCCGTTTGCAGTGACCACGTTCGGAATGAACAGGTCAGGAGAGATCGTTACAGGCTGAATAGCAGACTCGTTATTGCTCAGGTCCGGATCTGTTTCCCGGCCTGATACCGTGGCCGTATTTTCCAGCATGCCACCATATACGATACGTGTGGTAAAGGATAGCTGCACTGGTTTATTTACATATACCGTATCAATATTCCAGACTACCTGACGTGTACGTGTATTAAAGAAAGCGCTACCTCCGGTAGCAGTCATGTTCACATCACTGATCTCTTCCACCATGCCGGAAATATCATCGGTGACAATCACCTGTGTGGCATGGTCCAGACCTTTATTATTCACCGTCAGTGTAAACGTTACAGGATCACCAACTGTTGGAGCCCGGGCAATCGTCACACTTTTTACAATAGACAGATCAGCTGAAATGCTGTTGCTGTATTCAATATACCTGGTGCAATTCCCCTTACTGGCAGGATCAGTCACTGTAACGATAATACGTCCTGTGCCTACTACATTGGAAGATAGCGTACTAAAGTTGCCCGATGCATCAGTGTGCGTTGTCGTGATGCTGCCATCAGGATAGGTAACCAGTATATCTGCCAGCGGTATAGCCGTACCAGTGATCCGGAGCAGGCCACCGTCCTGCTTGACAGGATCGTTGACAACAAATACCGGAAACAGTTCTGACAGTTGCACTTTTAATGAAGCTGCACAGCCCTTCTGATCGGTCACTGTAACTGAATAGTTACCTGCCGGCAAATTGTTAATCCTGGTATTGGTTGCACCTGTACTCCACGCCACACGGTATGGTGGTGTGCCACCAGTTGCCGATAATGTGAGCGCACCTGAGTTGTCGCCATGACAGGTGATATCTCTTTGAGTCACGATCAGCGCAATGTCCAGCGGAGCAGGCACTTTTACCGTCTGTACAACGGAAACGCACTGCTTTTCGTTCATCACCTGTACGGAGTAATCTCCCCCTCTGAGTCCTGAAAAAGTATTCACATCTTTCCAGTCACCACCATTCAGACTATATTTATAACCACTACCTGGCGCAGGTATGATAATATGTCCATCACTACTGTTAGCACAGGAAGTAGTGGTGGTATTTGTTGTGAATACCGGCATTGGTGGTACTTCTACTATAAAATCAGTTTTATTGCTGCAGCCGTTAACAGTGGTTACTTCATATACCACGTTAGCCGTTCCCGGCCCTATACCTGTTATATGCCCGGCAGCATTCACCCGCAAGATCTGTTCATTACTGCTGCTCCATACCCCACCCTTTGTCAAACAGCTCAGATCTGTTCCCAACGGATCAATACACACCATGTTATTACCTGTTATAGCAGCGATCACCGGCAGGCCCTCTACTGTCAGCGAAGTGGTGGTACTGTTAGAACATTTGCCATCGCTGAACTGATAAGTGACCGTGTAAGTGCCTGGCTGACTATTCACCAGATCGATCGATCCTGTATGCGTATCTATTGCCAGTCCGGTAGCGGCACTGAACATGCCTCCGGTAGTACCTGTCACCGTTACATCCGCCGTACCTACTACACAAAACACCTGTTTGGCATAAGTGATTGTCGCCTGTGGCAGCGGATCTACTGTAACAGTCGTTTGAATGCTGTCCTGACAACCATAGGCATCTGTTACCTGGTAGGTTACAACAGTGTTGCCGGCTGCCAATCCATTCAGCATACCATCATTACCAATGGTGGCTACTGACAGATCATCATTACTCCAGGTGCCACCAGTCAGTGTATTCTGTAATAACAGCTGGTCTCCCTGGCATACGTTCGCCAGGCCGGTAATGGCAGGTATTACAGGAAGATCATGAATAGTCAATGTTGTTGTAGTAGTATTAGTACACTGACCATTAGTAAAAGTATACATCACTTCATGCAGACCAGCAGTGCTATTCTGCAGATCAATCTCACCTGTCACCGCATCAATTGACAGTCCGCCGGAGCCAGTATATGTGCCACCGGCAGTACCTGTTTGCTTAACAGCTGCCGTACCCGTCTTACAGAGATCAGTTGTATAACTGATGGTTGCTTCCGGCAGTGTATATACATTCACCGTATCCGTCATAGCAGAAGCAGTACAACCTCTCGCATCTGTGGCAACGGCGATATATACATAGCTGCTGCCTGGAAAGGCTGGAACAGCTGTCGTTTGTTGTGCATGATCATCAGTAATGATACTTGCTGCCGCTGGCAACACTGACCATCTGAAGGTGTAGGGTGCCGGTGTGTTAGTGGCTGAGACAGATAATACAACCGTATCCACCGGACAAACCGCCTGGCTACCAGTGGTGGCCACCACATCAGGTAATGCATATACCGGCAATGTTGTAATAGCGGTGGCATTACAGCCTGTTGCATCGGTTACCGTATAGGTAATATCTGCATATCCAGGGCTTACTGCAAGCAGACGGCCATTGCTGTCTACTGTTGCTACCGCAGGATTATTGGTAGACCATGCACCACCACCTGTGCCATTAGTAATGATGGCCGTACTTCCTTCACAAATACCCGGTTTCGCCGGATTCAACATACTGGCAGGCAATATACCCGCCATTGGAATAACCGCGATATCATCCAGCGCAAGCTCATTACCATCAATACCTATGGCATTGTTCTGCAAATAGATATCCGCTGTATTGGCAGGGGCAATAAATGTAAACGTGTATTCAGTCCAGTTAGCACTGGTAATAGCTCCGGTCGCAAAACTGGTCACCATACTCCCATCGATAGCAGACATTCCCACCTGTACATCAGGCGCGACAGATGCAGCAGAATTGGTATTCGCTGCCCAGAAACTTAGTTTGTAGGGTTGCCCTATCAGCAGGTTCGTTAACCGCTTCCGGTAGAAATATTCTCTATGAAAAGCAGGTCTGACCAACATCATATTGCCGGTACCTGTTGTATGATCTGTCAATACACCAGCTCTGTCCGTCGGTTGAATAGTATAGTAACCATCGCTGATATCACTGGTGGGTTGATAATGATAGGAAGTCGCATTAAAAGGAACAGCAGCTGATGTACCAAAATCTTCAGTTGATATGACGCCACATGCCTGTGATACTGCCAGCGGATCTAGTAATGCCAGCTGTGCGATAACATGTACTGTTTCACCAGCGCTGACATTGATCGTCGTTCCGGGAGTTCCGGGTACAGGTGCTGAATTATTTCCCGGGTCATACAGTGTAAATCCGGACAAACCCCAGCCACCCGGTATGATGGTTGAAAGTGTATAAGTGCCGGCGTCTACAGGCAGTACGATCGCATTCCCCACCGTATTCAAAGCCGCCCGCTCATCATCGATCCAGCTACCGCCGCTGGTACGGCTAAAGATAATACCACTCCCGACCGGGACTGCGGATGTATTCCATACCTGTGCCGCTGCTGTCGTGCGGCTAAAAGAAGTATATCGGGTAACATCTGCTATCCAGTTCGTTCCGTTCCAGCTGTAACCATTTGCGTAGATAGTACCATCATCTCCGTATGCGACATCTGCTGTTCCCGGCGTACCCAAGCTGACGGCAGTACCTCCGGAAAAAGGTAATGTAAACACCTCGCCACTGAGTGCGCTGTAATAGGCAATATCGCCGGTTGCTGGTAGTAGGTCCAGCCGGGTGGCATTCACTCCCGTTGGAGTCAGTAATGTCCAGTCGTCTGTATAAGGTGCTGACAATCCATTGTTTTTCCAGATGGCGCCATCGTCCGTGACAATCACGATACGTCCTCCTCCAAAACTAATGCCTCTTGCCCTCAGACCACCATGTGTTCCCGGTGTATAAATAAGTTGCTGATCAATACCATCAAAGAAGTATGCATTCCCGTTAGCATCTGTATTCACAAATTGGCCGGGACCAGCACCATCAAGCGCAGTACCCGTCAATCCTGTCGGAACCCATTGACTGCTACCGGCTAACCGGTGACAGATCTGTGCGCCGGCCTGTAATGATATCCACAGTTCACCATCCCCCTGACCATTGGCGGTAACACCATGGCTGGCCCCGATATCATAAATGGCAGTAGTAGTAACAGGCTGGTCGTTGAGATAAAAACCGGGAATAGTAGTGGGACCTCCGTTTATAGAAAATTGAAAATCAGGCGAAGATTCTTCGTTGATCGCGCTGACATGTACATAGATGTATCCCTTTTGTGCTATGGCTGATGAGACAAAAAATAATACGGGCACTGAGATCTTCAATAATCTTATGGCAATTCGGTTCATAGGTACTTTGGGAACTACAGAAAACTGTAGGTGGATATTCACTTACTATACATCAATCCAGCGCGTAATATAGACCATATTTATGATATAAATGTAATATGATATCAAATTAGATACCCGTGACAGTTACGGAATACACGAAATCATTGAGACTGATTGTTTTCCATTTCAGCAGTTACTGATGGTGCTGATTTTAAAAAACCTTAATTTGGTAAGTGCCGTTGTGACTGACCGGCCTGAATATTGTAGTTTAATATGTAGTATCCCGTCTGAGGGAATTAAAACCTTAAAGATTATTCGATGAAAAAGCTCACTCTTCTACTTTTCGTCCTGGCGGTTGCCACAGGTAGTCTTTTTGCACAAAATGCGCCAGCAGATAAAATACTGGGTACCTGGCTCAGTGAAGAAAAAGATGGTAAAATAGAGATCTACAAATCTGGTAACAAATACTTTGGGAAGCTCGTGTGGGGTAAGAACATGTATGAACCAGATGGCAGTTCGCGCACTGATATCAAAAACCCCGATGAAAAGTTGCGCAGTCGCAAGTTGCAGGACCTGGTACTACTGACCAATTTCACCTATGATGACGGGGAATGGGAAGGAGGTAAGATCTATGATCCAAAGAGCGGAAAAACCTACAGTTGTGTAATGAAATTCAAGGGTACTACGCTACAGATACGTGGGTACATAGGCATCTCTCTGATGGGTCGTACAACTGTCTGGACGAGGAGTTAATGAGGAACGGGGAATTAGGAATTGGTCAGCCTTCCATGGTCTCACTATCAGCACCTTCCTTCATCTCTGTTAGAAACAGCCCTTAGCTAAGGTGGAGAGTTGTAAGCTGCAAATTCCTAATTCCCAATTCCTGATCCTATTTCCTGAAATTGAACGATCTGGAGATATTAAATCCGAAGAAAATATCTCCTTTATCCCAGCTGCCGTTTGTTTTAGACAGATAATAAGGTCCGATCATACCATTCGAATTGGTAAATACAAGCTGAAACACGTGTCCTCCAGTTTCAATATCTACGCCGAGGGAAAGTGAATTATATATTTTTGTTGACACTACCTGGTCAGGCAGCAGATAATTATATTCTGCTGTAAGGCTCATTCTTTTGGTAAACTTCATCCTGCCGCCTGCACTGATGGCAAACACGTCATTCTTATCTTCCGGTGTACCTACCAGATTATAATGGGTCCATGAAGGAGCCAGTTGCAGGGACAAGTTCCGTGAGAACTTCCGGGCTATGAGTAACTGAGAAGTATAACTGGTACGGAAACGTCCACTCAGATAAGGTTTGTCTGTATAGCGTTGTGTATAATGAGTCACCAGTTCATAAAGACTCAGTGAAACGGGTGTACCACCTGTGGATTGTTGTAATATCTTATACTTGATGTTGCCGTCAAATGCTTTGTCTACGGAGCTTCTTCCCACACCTGCGGATAACCTGTCAGTTATGCCATAATCCAGGCCAAATCGGATAGAAGCATTGTCCAGGCCAAACAGTTCGTATGCCCCTTCGTTGATCTTACCAAAGCGGTGCATAATCAGGAACTGAAGGCTTTTTTTACCAGGTGATTCTATAGTCGGAACGTTGATCAGCTGTGTTGCTTTGAATGTACCTGTCACGATATGGGATTTGTCCCCAGCGTTTTCAGATTCATTCAGCATTCTCAGCAGACTGGTGTCCTGCGCCGAAGCAGCTGTGTGTCCGAATAATAAACATAATATGATATAACAGGCTATCTTTTGCATATTCAAACTATTTTGCCGGCTGACATACCGCTGCTATTTGTATATTGATTTGTGACGCAATTTTATCCTTCACCAGCGAAGGTATTTTGATATTGTAATCCGATGGCTTTACAGCGAATGCTGCTTTCGCCGTCATCTTCCCTTCGTTCACTTCCAGTTCTGCTGGAATGTTCTGCACCTGTTGTGTTACACCATGTATGGTAAGTTGCCCGCTAACCTGTACTTTATAAGTACCTGGTGTAGTCTTTACATCACCAGTAAAGGTGCCTGCAAACTGTGCTTTGGGAAATTTTTCACTTTCAACATAGTTCTCATTGTAGTGCTCCTGCATCAACTGTTTGGGAAACAGGAAGTTTCTTTGCAACAATGTAAAGGCAACAGATCTCTTTGACAGGTCTACAGCAGCAAAAGCCTGTGTATTCTCTGCCTTGATGTCTTCCAGTGGCGTTTTGGAAAAGAAGCTGACATTGCCGTTCCTGGTCATGTATGTTTGTCCCTGCATAGGCAGATAGAACAGAGAGGCCAGTACAATAAAGCATATGGTTTTCATATTCACGTTTTTTAATTATTCTGTGCTCCGCGCGCAATCCACGCTTTTATTTTATTGATATTACAGTCGGAGAGTTTTGCACCACCCTGTGGCATTGGACTATATCCCGCAGCATGTGTAATAGCACCGATCAGATTACCATTATCTACCTGCGTTTTAACAGAAGCATAGTTACCCAGCGATACACCTCCGCTTACGTTACCATTACCATGACAACTGTAACAGTAGGTCTGTAAAATAGGCTGAACATTGGCACTGTAGGCCATATTTGCAGTATCGCAGGTAGTACCACCACCTCCGCCATTACCGGGGTTGGTAACATCCTGTTCATTATCTTTGGAACAGGAAATGATCAGGGTACAGCAGGTCATCGCTAATGCGATTAGCGTGAAAAACACTTTTTTCATAGTCTGAATTGTTACTTGTTATTTATAATAGTTGCGTCTACAATACTTACATCCATTAGTAAGCCGGTACACAGTCCTTTGATCATTACAGATTGTCCTACTTCCGGAAGAGGCCCCTCCTCTCCTGGCACAAGACTACAATTCACGCCTCCTGCACCATCTGCCTGTCCGGCCAGGAGGACGGACACTACCGCACCGTTTTTCTGCACGTCTGTTACAGTACCTTTTATTTCCAGTACTTTATTCACATACAGGCTATCCGCGTGCTGCTCGTTCATCGTAAATGCATCATACAGTTGTAAGGCAGAGAGATGTTTATCCGTATGCGCATGGGCAGCAGATGTCCTTGGCTTGTTATACAAATAGTATCCCGTACCCGCAGCGATAAGGCATAGCAACGCCGTTGCGAGAATGATCATTTTTCTTCGCGTCATGTGACTACTTATTAAATGTGCTGTTTCTTATTTCAGTCGTAAGGGCCGGGTCAGGCCAATGTTGATACCAACACTTGTTACCGGCAGATCACCTATACCAACACCGCTGGCAGGTATCTTGACATAAGGTTCTACCCGTAAAATGCCCAATATGCCCACTGGTCGTTCGTAACCAACGCCCAGGTGTACAATGGAGAACCAGTCTGCCATCGTCTTTTTATAGGTCCAGTTCCTTGTCTCAGTCTGTCCATAATACTCGTACGTGTAATCGTACTTTTGTCGCTTCATAATATATGAGGACATACCTCCATTCACATACCAGCTGCTTTTCTTACCTGTTGCGAAATTAAATCTCACATTCAGTGGTATTTCATACATGTTACACCAGCCGTCCACATTGAGTACCGTCATATCCTGCGGCCACGGTGTCTTCGTTTTATTAAAGTACTGTCCTGTGGAGTAATAATATTTGCGCTCATACAATACTCCTGTTTCTAAGGACAGTTTTTTCCCAAACCTGTAACCGGCCAGTAATCCTACGTTGTATCCCACATCAGATGTGCGCTGCATTTTGACAGTGGTCAGGTCAGGACTGAATACCAGGCCATAATACAGTCCTTTGTTTAAAAAAGCAGGTACCTGTTTACCCTGCGGCGATGGTGCCACTTCAGAGAGCGTGAATGCACTATCAGCCGGTTGGACGCTTCTGTTGATATGCCGGATATCGGTGGCTGGTGCTGCGTACGTATCTGCAGTACTGTGAATACAGTCGATGGACAGTGGTATACTGACAGCAGTTACCCCGGACCTGGCAGCAGGATAACTGCTGGTAGGAATACCGGTAGTTGCGCTGGTGCGCGAAGTGATATTCCCGTTCTCACTGTTCACGATGGATTGTTCACTGTTTCCTTTTACTGAATGATCTTTATTTCCTGCTACAGCAGTAGTGGTCTGCTGCCTTTTTTGTGCGGCGGCTACACGTTCATTCGTGTTCAGATGATCATCTCCGTCATTGGTAATATTGTTTCCGTTTACCTGATGGTTATAGGCATCGGAGAATTGCTTCCTGTCTGCTAAGGGTACAGGCTTCTGCAGTGTCTTTTTCTGATATGCTGCGTTCTTTTTTCTACCTGTCGTACCAGCTGCTGGTTTACCTGCTAACAGGTTATCAGTTCCCTGCGTAACAACACGGGCATCTTCCGCTTTGTCATTCACAGGAACAGGTGTAGCCGGCTCACCTGCCTGTGCCGGTTTATTTACCGGCGTGATGCTCCTCGCTGGTAATCCCTGATCAGGTGTTTCGGTTTTGCCAGTTGAAACAGTTGCTGCTGCTGGATCAGCTACTGATGTATTCGTGACTGTTGATGTATTTGCTCCGTTGTTTTCTTCAGCAGTAGTGAAACTGGTTCTTGCTTTTTCACTATCACCGCCTGTCAGTTGCGTACTTTTTTCCGCCCCTTGCTCTTGTCTGTGTTGGTCAATATATCCCTCACCAGTATGCTTACGGGCACCGTTGAATAATACACCTACGGCTACGATTAACAAAATAGCGATGATAATAACCAGGAAGTGAGGTCTTGACCACCAGCGCCCTTTATTCCTGTGTATAGCTGTCCCCTGCTGATTGTTATCAGCCTGCTGCAACTTATTCCTCATAGCTTCCCAGTCACCACCTCCTGTATTCAGGGGGTAGTCTGAGGCCGCATTGCGGAACAGTTCATCCATATCGTCATCTAGGAGCTGCATACGTCTATTTCAGGTATATCTGTGTTTAATTTTTTCTGCAAATATGCTCTCGCTTTCGAGAGGTTCGACTTGGAAGTACCGATGCTTATATTCAGTTTATCGGCGATTTCCTGGTGGGAAAATCCGTCAATTATATACATATTGAATACCACCTGGTAAGAAGGCGGTAACTCCTTCACTAATATGATCAACTCCTTATAATATAACTTCTGTTCTGCAGACGGTCCCATATCGGGTACTTCCCATACTTCTTCCGGTATGCCACCGATCTCCGGTATCATATTTTTCCTCCTCAGTTCATCAATGGCTGTATTCACCATGATCCGCCGGATCCATCCCATCAGTATTTTTTCCTGATCTTCTGAATCCTCCACACTGAATTTGTCGAAGCGGGTGAATACTTTTACAAAGCCATCATTTACAACATCTGCAGCATTTTCGTACCTATAGATGTACCGGAACACGATCTTAAAAGCATAGCCATAGTATTGTTCATACAATAACTTCTGGTATTTGGGTTGTTTCCCCATGCACCCTTGTATTATGGTCGAAAGTTGTTCCAATGTTTTTGTAAATAGATCGCAGTGTCCTTATACCTAATAAATACGGAACCTGTCAGGAAAGGTTGCCTTGGGAGAGAAATATTTTCTAATTAATATTTTACAATTAGGCAATGTATTGAAAATCAAAATAATAGAATACTTGTATATTCCAAAGTTGTCGGCATTTTTGTGAACAACATAGATAGGTTGAGGGTATTTCGGCAGCTACTGCAGCACCTGCCGTTTCCAGGCGGCAATATTGGCTGTGTCTGCCACACTTATAGCAATTTTTCCTTCATGGGAGAGTTCTGCCTGTTGCCCCGGAGCAACTGCCAGTTGCTTACTCCCTGATCTCAATGTGACCGGATAATCCATGGCTGTTATAACCAGGCGGGCGGGTGAGGGGTACGTATGTATGTTAAATGAGGAGCCTGTTACATTCACGGCCAATTCATGGGCCCGTACCAGAAAGGGCTGATCCTTATAGCCCGGAACATTAAAACAGGCTTCCCCGGCCACTTCAACCTCTCTGTTGGCTGGCGTGTAAGCGGCGGGATATTTCACGGTACTGGAAGTATTGAGCCAGACCTGTGTCCCATCAGGCAATGTATCTTTTGAAAGTTGATCAGAAGAGGCTGACAGTGTATGAAAAGAGGCCGATTTTTCCGAGCGCATTGTCATCAGATAGATACCGGGACCTATGATCAGGAAGACCAATGCGGCGCCTGCATACAGGTAGTTTAACCGGTTCGAATAGATCCGCCGGATGACGGGCGTACTATCTGCTGGTATAGGACGATCTATTGCCATCGCCTTAGATACCACGGGCATCCAGTGCGGATCAAAGGCTATTGTGACAGGAGGGTTTTCTTCCAGCAGCCTTATTTTTTCCACCACCCAGTTATTATGTCTTGAAGAGACGCTGCTATGCGATGCATCTTTCAGGCATTGTCTTACGGACTGATGAACCGCATTGATAGCATGGGTCACTGTATCTACAGATAGTTGCATGTCGGCTGCTATCCTCGCAGGCGGCATGCCTTTCAACCGGTGCATTTCGTAGATCAGCCTTCTTTGTGCTGGTAACGACAGGATCGTGTCATGGATCATTGACTGGTAGGCCTGATAATGCTGCACTTCCGGCAACTCTTCCTCATACTGGGGCACCGGCATCAATTCCTCAGAGGAGGTATCCTGCAGATAATTATAACACTCCTGTAAGGTGACGGACCGTAAATAGGCATCTATGTCCTTTACATGAGGCAGCTTATCTCTGTGCAACCAGATAATGATAAATGTCTCCTGTAGTACCGCCATTATACATCGGTTATCATTCTTCATAACAACGGCTATATCCGCATGTACAAGGGGAGCTACAGCCCTGAAGAAAAGGGCGAAAGAAGATTCATTGCCATCGGCAATACTTTGGAGCAGTTCTTTGTCGTGATAGTTTATCTCCTGCATAACGCGGATGATCTTGACAGGAATATACGAAGAATAATCAGGAATCAGTAATTAGAATTGTGAGCAATATGGTTTTACAGATCTTCCACATTGTATCTTCCGGATAGTCGAAAGGCGTTTCATTATGAACCGTTATTATCGATAATTACGAATTCTTCTACCTTTGCCACCAATCTTCAATCAATACCCACATGCATTTTGAGAACAAAGTAGTCTGGATCATTGGCGCCTCATCCGGCATAGGCGCTGCACTGGCGAAGCAACTCGCGCAGCAGAAAGCCCTGCTGATCCTTACCGCCAGGGACTCAGACAGATTACATTCTCTTGGAAAAGAATTAAATACGCTGACAAGTTGCGTAGTGCTTCCGGCGGACATAGCCCGCCGGGATACACTACACATTATAGTGCAAGATACTCTCCGTAAATATGGACATGTTGATATCGTTATTCACTCTGCCGGTATTGGTCAACGCTCACTGGCCATCCATACAGATATCTCAGTATATGACCGGTTGATGGAGGTAAATTTCTTCGGGCCACTCACCATTACCCAATTGCTACTCCCACATTTTAAGGAGCGGAGCGGCGGGCATATCGTCGCTGTCAGCAGCATGTCCGGACTAATGGGCTTCCCGGGCCGCAGTGGTTATGTGGCCTCCAAACACGCATTAAAAGGATACTTTGAAACCCTGCAGGTAGAACATGATATTCCTGGTTTCCATATTACAATTGTAAGTCCTGGCAGGATCAATACGCCACTGCCATTATCCGCACTTACGGCAGACGGCCAGCCTTACAACAAAATGGATGATGCACAACTGAACGGTATTCCTGTTAATACCTGCGCAAAAAAAATACTACATGCTGTCCAACACAAAAAACAACACCTCATCATCGCAAAGAAAGAACGGTACCTCTACTGGCTAAGGCTTCTATTACCTGCTGCCTATTACCGGATAGCCAGAAAGGCTGGTGTGAAAGAACGTCATACTGCCAGCATGTAAACGCTTTTCATTTGTCCCTCACAAAAGTATCACTTTCCGCATGTTTCAAGACCTCAGCAAGCAAATGAATAATATTGAACAAGGTGCAAAGCGAGCGAACAGTAATGAATAAATAAACTATTTTTATCAACCTGCCGCCTCAATCTCTTGTCCAGCGCTACTTTCGCCCTTTCTGCAATGTCTTAGCAACGCCTCTACCAACTCAGCCGGCGGCAATATCACATGCGGACTGTTTTGTGTAATCACTGTCATAGGCATTCCCTTAAATACCGCTGATGCCGGCTCCTGCACAAATACACTCCCTCCGGCTCTCTCAATGGCCTTCGCCCCCTCCGTACCGTCCGTTCCCATGCCTGTCAGCACAATGCCTACCGCCTTATTGCCTGCATATGCCGCCAGCGAGGTAAAAAATATATCCACTGCAAAGTTAACTACCTGCTCTAGCGTTCGTGGAATCAACGTCAGTATGCCATCTCTGATCAACAGGAACTTGCCCTCAGGCAGCAAATAAATATGATCCGGTTTGATCTCCATATCCTCCAACACCCGTACAATCGGCAACCTCGCATGTGTCTGTAGTAACTTGTCCAGTATACTCGTATAGTTCCTTGATAGATGTTGTACCACTACGAACGCAATCCCCGTCTTTTGCGGCACGTGTGTAAAGACTGTCTTTAGCACATCCAGACAACCTGCAGAACATCCTAGTCCTACGATAAAAAAATCAGGCTTCACCATCTCTCTTTTACGTTTTCTACAGAGTCATTCAAATTTGGGGCTAAACCGTTCCTCCTGAGGCTGCTTCCCTTACTGGTAAGGTCTTTGCTCTTGTTTTACCATGCGCAGAAAAGCTACGGATATTAAACTCCCCGCAGGTCAACGCAAAAAGCTTCCTGCTACCATCGCACCCATGCTGGCTACGTTGGTTGATGAACCTACAGATGCATCAGGCTGGCTCTATGAGGTGAAATGGGACGGGTATCGCGCTATAGCCCTGCTGCAGAAGGGAAACGTCCAGCTTATTTCCCGCAATAACAAACCTTTCGAAGAGAAATTCTACCCCGTATTTCAGGCTTTACAGAAATGGAAAATTGATGCTGTACTGGACGGCGAAATCGTTGTGCTAAACCCTTCCGGCATTTCCAGCTTTGCCAGTCTGCAAAACTGGCGAAGTGAGGCTGATGGAGAACTGATCTACTATCTATTCGATCTGTTGTGGCTAAATGGGTATGACCTTACACAACTTCCCCTTATTCAGCGACGGGAACTACTGGAACGACTGTTTCCCGCTCCTGATATCATCCGGTTGAGCACTGCCTTCAGAAACACCTCTGCTACTGCATTCCTGTCGGCCGCCAATGACCTGGGGCTTGAAGGCATTATTGCCAAAAACGAAGAAAGCCTGTATCATTCGGGGCTGCGTACCCGTGACTGGCTGAAAATTAAGATCAATAAACGACATGAAGTGGTAATAGGTGGATATACGCGTAATGAAAACTCTTCCAAGCCCTTCAGCTCTTTATTGGTAGGGGTATTTGAGAAAGGTAAACTACAGTATACCGGGAAGATCGGTACAGGCTTCTCCACTGCCCAGCAAAAAGAAATGATGCAGGCATTTAAGCCACTCATTAGAAAAACTACGCCTTTCACCACTACTCCGGATATCAACAAACCTTCCCGCTTCCGGCCTAATCCGCCGAAAGCTGTAGCGACCTGGCTTGCTCCTGAACTGGTATGTGAAGTCAGCTATGCAGAAATCACGGACGATGGAGTGATGCGTCATCCTTCATTTGAAGGCATGCGCATTGACAAAGCGGCGAAAGATGTTGGGAAAGAAGAAGCTATTCCTGTCACTAAAGCTGTTAAACGTACAGCCGATACTATTACCAAACAAATGCTTACCCCTGTGATAAGTGGTGATCGTAAGACCCTGCTTAATCCTTCTGAAGCCACTCAGGTCAGGAAGATCAACCGGCATGAGTTAAAATTTTCTAACCTGCATAAGGTATTCTGGCCGGATGAAAAGTACACCAAACGGGATATGCTGAACTATTACTACCAGGTAGCGCCTTATATTATGCCCTACCTGAAGGACCGTCCTCAGTCGCTGAACAGATTTCCTAACGGCATCAAAGGAAAGAGTTTCTATCAGAAAGATGTAACGGGACAGGCACCTGACTGGATCAAAACATTTCCGTATCATACCAGTACAGGGGAAGATAAAAATTTCATGGTACCGACAGACGAAGCCAGTCTGCTGTACATGGCCAATCTCGGTGCCATTGAAATGAATCCCTGGAACAGCAGGATCTCCAAACCAGATCATCCTGACTGGTGTATTATTGATCTGGATCCAACAGAAAAGAATACCTTTGAGCAGGTAATCAAAACCGCACAGATTACGAAAGACGTACTGGATAGTATCGGTATTCCGGGTTATTGTAAAACGTCCGGCTCAACAGGCATCCATATCTACATACCATTACACGCAAAATATACATACGACGAGTGCCAGTTGTTCGGCAAATGGATCGCTACACAGGTACATCACACCTTACCCGCTTTTACAAGTATTGAACGTATGACACAGAACAGAAAGGGTAAGATCTATGTTGATTATTTGCAGAACAGACCAAAAGCAACACTTGCGGCGCCATATTCGCTCCGTCCGAAACCAGGTGCGACCGTCTCCATGCCGCTGCATTGGGACGAAGTAAAGAAAGGTTTAAAGATGAAAGATTTCAATATTACTAACGCCATAGCCCGTATCAACGAAATGGGCGACATCTTCAAACCGGTATTGGGCAAGGGTATTGATATGAAGAAAGTACTACGTACTATACAACCATAAATAAGTATTTATTAACCTTTAAATTCCACACCATGGCAAAGTATTCAAAAAAGAGCCAGGACAAGGTAGAAGAAAACATGCATGAAATGAAAAAGGGGAAACTGAAAAGCGGCAGAAGCGGCAAAAAGGTAACCAACCCCAAACAGGCCATTGCAATAGGTTTATCTGAAGCCCGCGAATCCGGCGCCAAAGTACCTAAAAAAGCCGCCGCTAAGAAGGCAGCTCCAAAGAAAAAAGCGGCAGCTAAGAAAGCTACGCCTAAAAAAGCCGCAGCTAAGAAAGCGGCACCTAAAAAAGCCACTGCTAAAAAAGCGGCACCTAAAAAATCGGCTGCTAAGAAAGCGGCGCCCAGGAAGAAGGCTGCTGCAAAAAAAGCCGCACCAAAGAAAGCCGCTGCAAAAAAAGCTGCTCCTAAAAAGGCCGCTGCTAAGAAAAGAGCTACTCCTAAAAAACGGGGAACAAGATCGTAACGGAACTACCGTCCTCCCAGCCAGGATAGGAACTGAGGCGTCTTTTCCTTGCTGACCGTAATTACCTCCTTAAAGGACACCGTCAGATTGACACATAACTTGCGTGACAGGTAGTGTGATGCATCTTTTATGGCTTTACGGTTCACAAGAAACTGTCTGTTCACACGGAAAAAATATTCTCCGCAGAGCTGCTCCGCCTCCTCCAGTGTTTTTTTAAGCTGATAGTGCTGCCTGTCGAACGTCATCAGGCATAGTGCTTCTTTTTCAATATAAAACAGCGCTATACTGTCCAGTCTTAACGGAACGATCTTGTCCTTATAGTGAACAAGTATCGCTTCCGGTTTGGGTGCGTGTTCAAAGATCGCCGACAGCGGACTGCCGGCGCTGTTATCTTTTATGGTAAAATTGCGACGCAGGGTGTTGTACTTTCTGATCGCATCTGCAATAGCTGCGTCTGTAAAAGGCTTCAGTATGTACTCAATACCATTTGCCTTAAATGCCTGCAATGCGTATTCATCATATGCTGTACAAAAGATGATCGGCGCCGTCACCTCCACCTGCCTGTAAATATCAAAGCTCTCCCCATCTCCCAGCTGAATATCACTAAAGATCAGGTCAGGCATCGCATGCGATTTAAAATAAGCCACTGCCTCTTTCACGGATTTCAGTACAGCTGTTACCTGCACGTTGTTGTCCACTTGCTGGAGGCTCTCCTGCAGGTCCTCAGCCGTCAATACCTCATCCTCTATGATAACCACCTGCATGTTGTAATATTTTAATTTTTACTGTAAATGTCTTTCCATCATCATCTATCAGGATATCTTCTCCGGCAAGCATCCGGTAACGCTCGGAGAGATTCATCAATCCACTGCCGGTAGACGCTTCAGTGATATTTTTTAACTGCAGATTATTCACCACTTTCAGATAGTCGCCCTCCTCGATCACTTCCAGGTATAACGGCTCCTCTGCTGTCAGTACGTTATGTTTAATGGCATTCTCCAGTAAAGGCTGTAATGAGAATGCCGGTAACCATTTATCAGACATCTGCTGCTGATCAATCCGGATGTCAAATTTCAATGCTGCCCCTGCCCTTACCTGCTGCATTTCCAGGTAGTCCATGCTGATCTTCAGCTCATCCCTGAGTGAGATAATATTCCGTTGCCCATTCGAAATACTTGCCCGTAAAAAATCAGACAGATGGATCAGATACTCCTCTGCCTTTTCAGGATGCCGCCGGATCAGTGACTTCAATGTATTCAATGCATTAAAAAGAAAATGAGGGTGGATCTGCTGACGTAACAACTGGTTAATTGCTTCTGTATTTGCAAACTTCAGACGGGCATTCTCCAGTTCAGCATGATTTTTAGCATGTAATAAAGTAATGTAGTTCTGTAATATCAATACCATGATATTGCCCACAAATCCATGAATGAGAAAAAGTACGGGCCATACAGACCTGTTCCGGATCAGCCCATACCACTCAGGAATCACATAATTCTTTAGCTCCGTCTCCATCACAATTCTGAACAACAGATGGTTAAATAATGCGGCACCGGCGAAACTGAGCGTAAATCTGACTATCTTGTACTTTCGGGAACCATATGCTATCCTGTTGGCAAGCCAGAGCATCAAACCGATGTTATAAAGGCCCATTATCAATATACCGAGAGAAATCAGTCCTGACTTTAACAGTACTATATTAAGGGAATACTCTTTCACTGATGAGGTCAGTGCTACAATTATGGCAACGCCCAGCGGCCCGATGATGCTGACGCGTATAAGACTTCTGACAGGTATATTTTTCATGTGTATCAGACCGCAAATTACACACTATGGACCGGACGGCTTAATTTTTCCCTGTCCGATTCAGCCGTAATTTTGTCTGTTTCAGCCTGGGTACTTTTTGTATATCAGATAAATATTATTTGTTTCGCACTAAATTTAAAACCGGATGAAATCAAGATTGTTGCTGATTGCTGTCTCGCTGATGGCCCTGCAAGCCACGGCACAGCAGAAACACACAATTAGCGGAACCATTAAGTCCAAAGCCAAGGGAGAAACCCTTATTGGTGCTACCGTAAGAGTCAGCGGTGGCGGAGGAACAACCACCAACGAATACGGATTTTATTCCCTAACCATCCCAGATGGCAAACATAAACTGGAGTATACTTCTATGGGGCTCCAGGCTGCCAGCCTGGAATTCACCCTTCGGAAAGATACCACTATCAATATCTCCCTCGAAGACGAGTCCGTTTCCCTCGGGGCAGTGACCATTACAGGTACCAGCACCTCCAAAAGAAGCCTCAGTGCGCCACAAATGGGTCTGGAGAAGCTGACTGCCAAAGAGATGAAGAATGTGCCCGTATTACTCGGGGAAAGGGATGCGATTAAAGTCATCCAGTTACTGCCGGGTATTAAGTCCGCTGGAGATGGTAATGCCGGCATGTTCGTTCGTGGCGGTGCAGCCGACCAGAACCTGATCCTTCTGGACGAGGCACCTGTATATAACGCCTCTCACCTGCTGGGCTTCTTTTCTACCTTCAACTCGGATGCTATCAAGGACATCGCTGTGTATAAAGGTGGTATGCCTGCCCAATATGGCGGACGCCTTTCCTCTGTACTGGATATCAAAATGAACGATGGTAGCAATCAGGATTATGGTGTAAGCGGTGGTATCGGACTGATCTCAGCAAAGCTGAACGTGGAGGGACCTATTCAGAAGGATAAATCGTCGTTCCTGATAACGGGTCGCCGTACCTATGCGGATATGTTCCTGAAATTATCCAATGACTCCAGTCTGAATAATAACAAGCTCTATTTCTACGACATCAATGTCAAAATGAACTATGAGCTGGGTGATAAAGACAAGATCTACTTTTCAGGTTATTTCGGTAAGGATAAACTGGGTGTAGGCGATCTTTTTGGTCTGACATGGGGTAACACAACCGGTACTTTACGCTGGAACCACATTTTCAACAATAAATTGTTCTCTAACACCTCATTGATATACAGCAACTACGATTATACCGTTTCAATTAACAGCGGTTCTGTAAGTGCGGATATCTACTCCAAGATCAGAGACTACAACCTGAAAGAAGAACTGCAATGGTATCCTTCTTCCAACCATAGTGTACGCTTCGGTTTCAATACTATCTATCATACAATTACACCAGGTCAGGTCACTACTTCCGAAACTTCACAGATCAACTCGAGGACACTGGAAGACCGTTACTCATGGGAAAATGCGGTGTATATCACTGACAACTGGAAAATGTCTGATAGGCTCAGTATGACCTACGGTCTGCGTGCATCTGCATTCAGCGTACTGGGTAAAGGTGACTTCTTCAACATCGACCAGGAGGGCAAAATACTGGACACCCTGCACTATAAGAAAGGTGACTTCGTAAAAACCTATGTGAACCTGGAACCAAGACTGGCGATCAGTTACAAACTGAATAACACTTCTTCCCTGAAAGGATCCTATGTACGTAATACCCAGAACCTCCACCTGATATCCAACAGTACAACGAGCAGTCCGACTGATAAATGGGTGGCCAGCACCAACATTATCAAACCAGAGATCTCTGACCAATACGCTGTTGGTTTCTACAAAGACCTGTTGGGCGGGGATTATGAACTGACCGTTGAAACCTACTATAAATCCTTACAGAACCAGATCGACTACCGTGATGGTGCAAACGTGAATTCCGTAAGCAACGCGATCGAATCGGAACTGTTGTTTGGTAAAGGACGTGCCTATGGTATCGAGTGGCTGTTCAAAAAGAGAGTAGGTAAATTCAACGGATGGGTAAGCTATACTCTATCCAAGACAGAAAGAAAGATTGATGGTATCAACAGTAATGAATGGTATAATGCACGTCAGGACAGGACACACGACATCGCGATCGTGGCTATTTATCAGCTGAGCAAGAAATGGACACTGTCTGCCAACTGGATTTATTACACTGGCGACGCGGTGACCTATCCTTCCGGTAAATATAATATCGATGGACAAACTGTTTATTACTACACCGGCCGTAACGCGTATCGTATGCCGGACTATCATCGTCTGGACCTCGGTGCGACCTTACAGCTGAAACAGCGTAAACGCTGGTCCTCCGAACTGGCTTTCAGCCTCTATAATGCTTATGGCAGAGAGAATGCATACACTATTACATTTACTGACGACAAGGACGATCCAAGCAAAACAGTCGCCAAACAGACCGCTTTGTTCAAATTCATTCCTTCCATCTCTTATAACTTTAAGTTCTAATGACCATGCGTAACAGTTTTATATATACCATCCTGGGTTCAGCGCTGTTGCTGGGCACAGCTTGTGAAAAGGAGATCGATCTTAACCTGAATGGCAATGATAATAAGTATGTAATAGAGGGTGTACTTACTGACATTAAAGGGGATTGTTCAGTGAAGATCAGCCGCACTAAGGAATTCAGCAGCGATAACGCCTTCAATGGCGTATCGGGTGCAAAGGTGCAGATCTGGAATGGCGGAGATACGACTTTACTGACAGAAAGCAGTACAGGCGTGTACACCGCACCTGAGCTATCGGGCGGCAACGGTAATACTTACGGATTACTGGTGACTATCGATGGAGAAACATTTACAGCGACGTCCCGCATGCCTAATAAGGTAGCATTTGACAGTCTGGTAGTAGTGGAAGAAGACCTGTTTGGCGACATGACCAAGATTGCCAATGTGAACTTCAAAGATCCTGCGAATGAAACCAATTACTATCGTTTTCGTCAGTACCTGAATGGTGTAATGATAAAAAGCTATTGGGTAAGAAATGACGACCTGACCAATGGTAATAAAATCAGTGCAAGATTGTACATCCTGGGAGATGCGAATGATGATGATGAGAATAAGATTGAATCAGGTGATAAAGTGACAGTAGATATGATGAATATCGATGCGGATGTCTATAAATATTTCTACAGCCTGAGCAACAGCGCTACCGGGGAAAGTAATTCGGCTACGCCTGCGAATCCGGTAAGCAATATCAAAGGTAATGCTATCGGCTATTTCAGTGCGCATACAATAGAAACAAAGACAATAACAGTACCGTAATTAACACAACATAGCAACCATGGTAAGAAGCCGGATCGTTCGCGGTCCGGCTTTACTATTTTATAAGGGGCCATACCTTCGGATTATTGACCTGACAGTAAAAAGCAGACCCTGCTTTAAAAAAGTATTCTAACCCCAAAAAGAAGAGTCTGGCCATAGTTGCAGATATTACAGCTTACCTGGATAGTACAAATCTCATCCTGGATCAAAAAACAAAGACCACCTATCTATCAATGAACTTTTATATTCAGATAATGCTACTACAGCATCTGTTATCCAAAGTAACACTACATCAACAAACAGAACAATAGCATCTTTTATAATCTGTTTTTTTTGATCAAATAATTCACAATATGTACCGAAATCGGTATTTTCGCATAGACCATTTATCTTTAATTGACTAGTATAATCGTTAATCCGGCATTTGAAATGCGTAACGATGGAAAAACCTGCCGTTGTTAATCCGGTCCCCAATTTCCATTCACATCTTCATCTGCTGTACCAATAAAATATTGTTTTTAATACCATATTAATCAAGCTAAACCTCAAGGTATGTCATTCAAAGCAGTTATGCGTTTAGATGGAGAAGAGATCAATGTGCTGGATTGTCACTTTTCATTTGCCCAGCACACCGACCACAATGGGAAGCCCGCTGCCCGTCCGACGGGAGGAGCATTGACTGTGCTACTGGAATCGGACGGTAATACTAATCTATTCGACTGGATGATCTCCAACACGCAGACTAAAAGTGGAAGTATTGTATTCTATCGGAGGGACGCTATGTCCAAAATGAAAGAACTGAAATTCACAGATGCCTATTGCGTAGCATATGAAGAGCATTTCAAGGCTGTAGGCGATAACCCGATGCAGATTAAACTCGTGCTGTCTGCCAGAGAAGTACAGCTGGGTAGTTCCGTGTATCAGAATCCGTGGCCACAATCCTGACCGTATAGTTACCTATAGGTCACATCCGTATGACAGCTGATCACCGCTAAAAACATTGTATTTATGGCCCTGAAAAAATTCCCCGCATTCAGCACATTATGGAGCAGTTATCCACACGATTCCGGCAATCAACATGCCATGCCCTGTGATGAAAAAGATAGGAATGGTGTCTATTACTATGAGAACCAGTGTGCGATCCGGATGTCCTATTGCCTCATCAAAGCCGGCATTACACTGTCCAACTATACGGATCCAAAATGTAAACACGGCTACGCAAGGGGAGCAGAAAGCCTGGCCACCTGGATATGGCGCAACTTTGGTGAACCGGAACAGGTCAACTGCAGTAATGCCAAACAAAAAAATGATTTCCTGATGGACCAATACTGGTCGAAGAATGGGATCATTTTTTTCAAGGATTTCTATGGCACTAATAACACAGGAGATCATATCGACCTGTTATATCATGTAAACAGACAGATCCTGACGGCCACCGGCGATTATACCAATGATAGCAGGGTGAAAGCAATATGGTTCTGGGAAATAAACTGACAGTGTATGAAGCTATTACTTCTCATATGTATCTCACTGCCGGGTATTCTTGCCAGTGCCTGTGCACAAAGCCGGACCGGTAAAAAGGTTACGGTGAAAGATGCCGTATGGATGCCCAGGGCTTACCTGGAAGCCCGTAAGGTCCATCCTCCACAGGATACATTCTGGAAAACGGTTGATTTCGCCAGGTACCTGAGCCCTGTGAGCTCACTCCGCACCAGGACCGTCAACCAGCAACAGGACATCAGCGTGTATACATATGGCGCAGAGAACTTCCCGATTGCTGTTACCGGCACCCGACACGCCGGAACACGAAAAGAGTGGCTGCTCGACAAACCCATCTTTACCGGTGGACAATCCGCCCTGTATGACAGCGTACACTTCAGTCTGATCAGCCATAACAATGATCCGCAGGACCTTTGGATCGGCCTGGCCTATACCGACGGCAAAAGAGATTCTATACAGCTGTCCACTGTTTCCAGAGAAGACAATAATGCACCCCTATGGATGCATGCCAATAACTACCTGTTCTACTATTTCAAAGGTAAACAGTTTGATGTATATGATGATAAAGGTACCTTACTTTACAACGATGTGGTGACCGACGAAAACGGGCACCTGAACGGTCTGCCCGGCTACACCTCCTGGAATATCACTGCCACTAATATATTCCAGGTTACATCCGGCAAACAGGGAGAAGCAGGCATTTCCAGCTTTACAGTGGCATTTAAAGGAGAAGATATTTCGCTACAGCCACAACAGGCAGAAGGCCATGTTAACAGACCATTGGTACTAAAAGAGAAGCATCATAAAAATTAGGAGACGGGCATCAGGCTATCTACTGTTATATCTTTCCTGACGCCCGGATCTGACACCCAAAATTTTTCTTATGGCACTGAACACCAGTACTTCATTTTCCATAGCCGGACAAAGGTTTCAGACGTTCAATACGATCGAACTGAGACAGTCTATTGATAACCATCACGAGTTTGAAATATATGTGAGCTATGACTGGTTTGAAAAACTCGGCGGCGGCATTTCCGGCGCTGCCAATAAATTCCTGGGAGAAGAAATAGAGATCACTGTTGCGCCAGCGGAACAACTGCCTGGTGTGAAAGACCTTATATTTAAAGGGATCGTGACCAACATCACTACAGGTAAGCTGGGTGACGGTACACACGGACATTGCATCATCCGCGGACATAGCCCCAGCATCCTGCTGGATGACGATCCACATATCACACATTACGAAAGCAAGTCCCTCACCGACATCGTTTCTGCTACGGTGAAAAGTTATCCACCCAATATACTGAAGACAGCAATCAGTCCTGAAACAAAGGAGTCGCAGAAATACGTGGTGCAGTATAAAGAGTCGTCATACGATTTTATACGCCGTCTTTCTGAGCGCCATGGTGAATGGTTCTTTTACGATGGACAACAACTGATCTTTGGTAAATACTCTCCACAGAAAGCCACCCTGACACACCAGGTGGATCTGCTGGAATTCAATATTGCACTATCTGTTAAACCTAACAACGCCAAACTGAATGGCTATGACTACCGGCAGGATAAAGTCGTGGAAGACACCACACAGTCTAAAGAAACCGGCAAACTGAATGCCTATTCACAACATGCAAGTGACATCAGCAGCAAATTATTCAGCCGTGAAGGCTTGTACAAAATGAATTATCCATTTAACAGCAGCGCCAAATCGCAGATGGATAAACTGACCACGCTGCAGAAGAAAGGGAAGCTGGCTAAAATGGTCACAGTAAAAGGCAGCAGTACCAACCCTTCATTCAGAATTGGTGATACTGTCAGCATCAAGGAATCGGCGATGGGAATGGAACAGCATCATGGCGAGTTCATGATCACCAGCATCCGTCACTATTGCGGCGCCAATGGCAGTTATCATAACATGTTTGAAGGTATTCCTGCGGATGTAGCCGCACCACATGTCGACCTGTCAAACATTCCCTATACAGAACCTCAATCGGCTGTCGTAACAGAAAACAACGATCCTAAAGGACTGGGACGTATACGTGTACGGTTCCGCTGGATGCAGCAGGGACAAACACCCTGGATCAGGGTTGTATCAGCATCTGGTGGTGGAGATAAGGGTATGTTCATCATGCCGGAAGTTGGAGAAGAGGTGATTACGGAGTTTGAAGGTGGTAATCCCGAACAACCATTTGTGATCGGCGCTACCTATAATGGCGGTGCAAAGAGTAGCTATGGTAATTCAGGTAATGATATGAAAGCACTTAAGACCCGCAGTGGTAATACTATTCTGCTGAATGATGCAACAGGCAGTATCACTGTGACAGATAAGAATGGCAGTTGTATGGCGATGGATGGTGCAGGCAACATTACTGTAAGTTCGCAGACACTGATCACGGTGAAAACGGAAGATCATATTGTTGTCGAGGCCCCTAATAAAATTGAATTCAAATCCAAAGAGATACATATTGTCGGTACAGAGAAGGTGGTGATCGGAGAGAACAACGCCAGTATACTCGTGGATAATGCGGGTAATAATATTGAAAGTGGCGCCAAGACCATTACATCTGCTGCAGAATCAGCCAATACCGTTTCGAGCGGATCTAATCTCTACATCGATACTAAAAACTTCTATGCAGCAGGTGAAAATGTAGTCAACATTGACAGCAGCAAAGGAAATGTAAAAGTAAACGGAAAAGTGACGACGGACATTGTTGGTGGCATGCTGAACCTGAACTGTTAATCCATACATACATGAATGAGCATAATTCTATAGCACAGTTAGTAAATCAGATCCAGCGGGAATGGAAAACGAAGACTGCAGGTAAGCCATCTGCCAGATTTGTACGGTTCATTATCAAACCGGAAGAAGCACGTGTCTATGAGGGATTCTGCAAACTCGAGTCTTCCGAACATGGAAGTTTGCCGGAGGTATTTGTTACACAGCTGACTGACTTTGAAGATGAAGATACTTTCAGTGCTGCTTTGATCAGAGACTGGCTGGATACCTACGACAAAAGTCAGGATCTTCTGGAGAAAGTACAACAGCAAACGGCCTTCACCTGGGATACACAACCTTACCGCCAGGCATTGGAAAAGACCGACGGCACTCCAATGGATGATACATTGCTGGCGATGCTGGCAAGTTTCGTACGGGCATTACCACAGGAACAGAAGGAGCTGGTGCTTGCATTGATACCACGACAGGTCAGTCATACCAGGCAAATGAAAGAATGGATCAGCACATTGCTTAAAAAGGGTATTCCTGCCGGTGTGAAACTACTGGTCATTGATCATGTGAATGCGGAACATTTTGCCTTTCATGAACGGCAGTTCCCCGATCTACTGCTGAACATTCATATTCCCATGGACCTGCATGGCGCTATTAAAAAACTGGCGGCAACCGGTAATCCCAATGACCCCGAGATCATGCTACGCAAGTGTGTTTTTGAGATGGGCGCAGCCTTACAGGACAAAGATGTAAAACGGCTGCATCGCTGGGGGCAGCAGGCATTAGATACCACACAGCGAAGTGGCAACAAGGGACTTTTCGCCACCGCACACATCATGTATGCCGGCATGCTGTTTCATTTCAAAAAAGACCCTAAAATACCTGAACTGCTGGAGCGCGGACAACGTATTGCCAAACAGGGTACACAGCAGGGCGATAATGCCTGTTTGCCACTGATGGTACAGTTTTACGGGTATCATGGCGCTTATGCACAGATACGCCGTCGCTTTACAGAAGCGATCAACTGGTTTATACAACAGGCGGAACTCGCCACAAAACATCAATTTTCGCAACAGGCACTGAATGCCTGGTATCAGGCAGCAGAACTGTGCAGGAGGAAAGACAGCAGCCGCTATTATGATGTGCTGGAAAAAGGCTATCAAACGGGATGGTGCCTGCCGGATGAAGAGATCACCGCATCCATTTATATCTATCTGCTCCGCGATTATTATGATTATGTACAGATAAAACGAAAACACGACATTATAAAGGAGATAGACGACAGAATGATCCGCCTGTTTGGCAAAGAATGGAAAACCGACGTAGATAATATCCGAAAGAAAAGAGAACCATTGATCCTACCATTAGAAACAAACAAAACGCCCGTTACAGCTGGGCTGTAACAGGCGTTGGCAATCAGTTATATCTGCTGTTTATTTCACCGGCATATAGGTATAGATGCTGTATTTACCTTCCAGCATTCCGGCTACTTCCTGTTTAAATGTAGCGTTATCGCTTTCTCCGCCACCCCAGAACTCACGTCCCAGCAGGAAGTCATTAAAGTAAGCGCTCCAGTTACTGTAACGGGACTGTGCTGCCTGCGGTGCTTTCATCAGCCAGGCCATCGCTTCCCCCCTGTTGAAGTAACCTGCCTGATAAGCTACACAGATGTTATTAATATAACGGGCAAGGTCCCAGGCTTTGATACCAGCACTGCTGAACGCGGTATAGTGATCTTTAACGAACTGTATACCTGGCAGATCCTTCTTCGTAAGCTTATATTTAGTCAGGTCAATAGTATTAATATCCGCGGATGCACCACCATTTTCATCCAGTACCTTGCGGAACTGTGCATATTGGGTCTGGTGACCTTCATCCAGTAACCAGGTCAGGGTCTTTTCCAGTTCTGCTACATTGTGAACGTTCCAGTAGTCCGCCAGGGTCGCTTTTGCATCTTTTTCCCCCGCAGCATCTCCCGGTTTGAAAGGGAAGATGAAATAACGGCTGTAGGCAGCGACCATTTCCTTAGAGAAGCCTTCTGTCCCAGGCTCACTCTTCACAGAAGGCTTGATCAGACCATCAAAAGTCTGGGCAGGTCCTCCGTAACCATGTACAAAATAAACACCAGCCAGCATGAACGGATATAACTCATCGTTTTTGATGGTGACCGCTTCTGCTGTGGCAACTGTCTTCTCCTTTTGTTCCTCCTTACCGGCATTGCTGTTGTTGCATCCCGCTGCTGTAAAAGCCAACAGGCTGATAGCAGCAATGATATTTGTATACATTCCTTTCATGTGGTATTTATTTAATAAACAAAGTAGCACCAAATATAGAACTTTTCAAATTTTATAAAATATACACTATGATTATCAACACCTTAATAAATACCCTACAAAAGTAGTAGGGTATTTAAAAAATATACCTATATTTGTGTTGTTAATAACAGGCAATCACATAAATGAAGTTCATATGCCTAATGTTGTCAAGCCAACGATTACTGAATACACAATGACTGTAGCTATTGCCGTCTGTTGTTGCTGTAACTGATTTCAACGTTTCTAAAAATCATTACAACCATTCATTAATTATTCACTGTTTACCAACCATCCCTTAAAAATTATTTTATGTCTATCAACATCAACAGATACGCAGATTTCTTCCCTGAATATGAACTCGAATATGTGAAGAAGCCTTTTAAAGACAGAACGCCGATCAGCCCATTGCATACTGGTGACAGACTGCCTTCTTTTAACATTAACAAGAAAAATATCATTGCTACTTCCGATATATTGAAATCAGTAAATGGCTCGCAGCCGGTAACACAGTTGCTGGACCGTCCGCTGGTAGTCGTATTCCATTCTATTCACTGGAACGGTTATGGTGACAAACTGCTGGCAGACCTGAAAGATATCTATGCAGATATCCGTGTGATGGGTGGACAGCTGTTACTCGTAACTGCAGAAGAAAAGAAATACTTTGATGAGGTTACTGCTGATTTACAGCTGCCGTTTGCTACCATCTGGGACCAGCAGTTCCAGATCGCACGTAAAGCGGGCCTCTACTCTCCTTCTGATCCGATCTGGGACAGACTTTCAGGAGTAAATGAAGATGTACCAACTCCGGCGATCTACGTGCTGACCCCGTCACTGAAGATTGCGTATAGCTCAGTAGATCTGTACATGGAAAAGTCGCTGGAAAAAAGAGATGTACTGTCGGCAGTATATGACGCAAGTCATCAGGATGCTCACGGCATTGCGATCTAAACATATTATGCAGAGAAACAGAAAGGGTTGGACGCTACTGCTGTCCAACCCTTTCTGTTTTTATTTGTAACTTAAAGCATGCAAACTACCCCTGAACAACCCATGTCTGAAGAAAAAGAACCCGCTTCCCGCAGTACATTGATCTGGATGATCGTCATAGCCCTGATTGGTTTCGGATTTGCCATTTTCCGGTTCGTACAGTTCACCACACAGGAGCATCCGCTGAGAAGCGTCAGGCTGACGCGTATAGAGCTCTATATTTACCGCGCTACCGGTTACTGGGGCGTTATTGTCATATTTCTTTTAATGGGCGTCTTTGGGCTCTATAACGCCATTAAAACTTCGAGGGCGCTCAGTTCCAGTAAACCGTAACTTCCGGCGGCTCGATATAATCCTGCCACATATGCTCTATTTCTTCGGTTGTCAGATCGTTCATGAAGGAGACAACGCGGTAATACAAAGCATAAGCCTTGCCGTACTGCAGCGTCCAGGGCTTCATTTTCGTCGGACTATAATTCATCATGATCTCTCCTCTTTCTGAGTTTTCCGGCCATACGCGTACAGGCTGGGGAGAATCGTAATTGCCAGGAAAGTTCATGACCAGGATACCGGCCTTTCCCTTTTCTGTACGTCCGGTGATCTTGATCCAGCGGGCACGGGTACTGTCAGCATTCGCCCGTGTCTTACCTTCGGAAGTCAGCACTTCACTATTATTAGCCGTCCAGGCGGCATTGGTCCTTAATCCGAAGCCACCGCCGTAACGATATTGCAGGAAGGTAATACCCGCTGTGTCTGCGCAATTGAGATAATCGTAAAAGTCCCATATAAACCGGGTGGTATCTGTACCCGCACGGTATGCCCTTACGGCCCATTCTTCACTGATGGCTACCGTTTCCGTTCCACCTGTAAAGGCAATATGATCGTGCAGCACTACAAATCCGGCAACTACCGGCCCCTGCATCCTGGAGACAATTCCTTTAAAACGTACAGTACCTTCTTTCTTCTGTAGATTCCAGAAATCAGTTTCATTTCCTTTAAATGAAGTATGTGTCCAGGGGTTCCAGATACCCATATGATGCCAGTGCCCTTTAGGGTGGATATTGGTGATCACCTGGCCGTCCGGCGCCCATAGCGGATGAATAAAACCACTACGACGATACATTTTGTCAATGCCTGCCGGAGGCTCAACAGTCTGATAGTTATATTGCAATAGCTTACGGGCTCCCTCTCTCAACAATAAGGTGCCCGCAGTATCTTTTACCTGCATATAGGAACTTGCCATCAGTGGTGCGCCTTTGATCAGTTCATAGATACGGGTGGTATCCCGCTCCGTTGTCCCGTCCAGTATCCAGTGCAGCGTGTTGCCGTACAACTGGAATGGTACAGGAATACGCTGGTCATTGCGTACTTCAACCAATCGCAGAGAATCATACATGGGAGAGCGTGTGGTGCGCAGACTGGTAGATACCATTGTATTAACACGCTTAGATGCACCGGACCTTACATCTATCCTGGCGACCACCTGTGCCTGTACTGAAGGGGCGACAACGAACAGCAGGAGTGCAATAACACTCCACATACATTTGTTTTTCATAACAGTGTTCTATTTGAGGGTAATGGGTTCCTATCTTAAAATAGCGCCTGTACCGGGCCTGTCAGCATAGATAATACGGCCGTCCAGGATCTTCACGCCATCAGCAGTATCTTCTGCCAGCAACAAAGGACCATCCATATCCACATAATCAAGGTAAGGCAGGAGGTGCGCAACAGCCGAAGTACCCACAGTGCTCTCATTCATGCTGCCGGTCATGACCTGCATGCCCAGTTGCTTTGCATGTGCGATCATTCTTCTGGCAGGAGTGATACCTCCACATTTGGTCAGTTTGATATTGATGCCATGAAAGAGTCCTTTACACAGAGCGACATCAGCTTCAGTGATACAGCTTTCATCCGCTATCAGTGGTAAAGCTGATTGTTCATATACACGTTTCATCCCTGCCGTATCAGCGGCCGGCATGGGTTGCTCTATAAATTCTACTCCGAGTGATCTGAAAGCAGTGGCATTACGCAGGGTCTCTTCTACTCCCCAGGCACAGTTCGCATCTACCCGGAAGATCGCGTTCGTATGCTTTCTGAGTTCCTGTATGATAGCAATGTCATCTTTCGTGCCCAGTTTGATCTTATAGATCGGCCAGGGAAATTCTTTCAGTTTGCTGACCATATTGTCTACCGTATCAATGCCGATGGTGTAGTCAGTCATTGGGTTATGGGAAATATCCAGTCCCCAGACTTCATACAGCTTTTTACCCTGCTTTTTCGCATAGAGATCATGGGCAGCCAGGTCGATGGCACAAAGCGCGAAGAGATTGTCTTTAAACAGGGGATAAAGCCTTTCCCAGAAGGCCTCCGGGGTATCGAGCATATATCCTTCTATGAGGCTGCGGTGTGCATTGATATCTTCCATCAGGCGGGGTACCGTCATATTATAATATGAGTTATCCGCCGTCTCTCCGAGTCCACTGATACCATCCTGTTCAAGTTTCACTACAAGCAATGGTTGTACATCTTTGGACTTACGCGAGATGGTGAATGTATGCTTAAACTTTAGTTCAAACGGATATAGTGTCAATTGCATACCACAAAATAAAAATAAAGCGGCATAAAAAAAGGGCTATCCACTATATAGCAGATAGCCCTTTTTCTTAAATATTCCTAAGTTACTTACTTAACTTCTTCAAATTCAGCATCAGTTACGCCTTCGTTACCGGCAGCGCTTCCCTGAGGCTTACCTTCTGCACCTGCACCACCGTTAGCCTGGGCTTCCTGGGTTGCTTTGTACAGTTCTTCAGAAGCAGCAGTCCATGCAGTGTTCATCTCTGCAACAGCCGCATCAACCTGTGCTGCGTCACCGCTCTTATGTGCTTCTTTCAGTTTATTCAGGGCAGTTTCGATAGTGCCTTTTTTATCAGCAGGGATCTTGTCACCATATTCTTTCAGCTGTTTCTCAGTCTGGAAGATCAGGCTATCAGCCTGGTTCAGTTTCTCGATCTTTTCGCGCGCTTCTTTATCTGAAGATTCATTAGCTTTCGCTTCTGCTTTCATTTTTTCGATCTCATCTTTGCTCAGACCACTACCAGCTTCGATACGGATGTTCTGGGTCTTACCAGTTCCTTTATCTTTCGCAGTTACGTGCAGGATACCGTTCGCATCGATGTCGAAGATCACTTCTACCTGAGGCACACCGCGTGGAGCTGGTGGGATACCATCCAGGATAAAGCGACCCAATGTACGGTTCTGGCTTGCTAAAGGACGCTCACCCTGCAGTACGTGGATCTCAACGCTTGGCTGGTTATCAGCAGCAGTAGAGAATGTTTCCGATTTTTTGCTTGGAATAGTCGTGTTAGCTTCGATCAGTTTAGTGAACACACCACCCATGGTTTCGATACCCAGAGAAAGCGGGGTAACGTCCAGCAGCAGTACATCTTTCACCTCACCGGTCAGTACACCACCCTGGATAGCAGCACCGATTGCTACAACTTCATCCGGGTTTACGCTTCTGTTAGCTTTTTTACCGAAGAATTTCTCTACTACTTCCTGGATCTTAGGAATACGGGTAGAACCACCTACCAGGATTACCTCATCGATCTCAGAAGGATTCATGCCTGCATCTTTCAGTGCTTTACGGCAAGGTTCCAGTGTTCTCTCCACCAGGGTATCAGCCAGCTGCTCAAATTTAGCGCGGCTCAGTTTTTTCACCAGGTGTTTAGGAACGCCATCAACTGCAGTGATATAAGGCAGGTTGATTTCGGTTTCCTGAGAAGAAGACAGTTCGATCTTTGCTTTCTCTGCTGCTTCTTTCAGACGCTGCCATGCCATTGGATCCTTGTGCAGGTCAACCGCTTCATCCTTCTTGAATTCTTCAGCCAGCCAGTCCATGATCACTTTATCGAAGTCATCACCACCTAAGTGAGTGTCACCGTTAGTAGATTTTACTTCGAATACGCCGTCACCCAGTTCGAGAACGGAGATATCGAAAGTACCACCACCAAGGTCAAACACAGCGATCTTGCTGTCAGCGTGTTTTTTATCAAGACCGTAAGCCAGTGCAGCAGCAGTAGGCTCGTTGATGATACGGCGAACAGTCAGACCTGCAATCTCACCAGCTTCTTTAGTAGCCTGACGCTGCGCGTCATTGAAGTAAGCAGGTACAGTGATTACGGCTTCGGTTACTTCCTGACCCAGGTAATCTTCCGCAGTTTTCTTCATCTTCTGAAGGATCATTGCAGAGATCTCCTGTGGAGTATATAACCTGCCATCAATATCGATACGTGTAGTGTTGTTTTCGCCACGTGCTACTTTGTAGCTCCAGTGAGGAATTTCATTGGATACTTCGTCAAAGTGACGACCCATGAAACGCTTTACTGACATAATGGTGTTCACCGGGTTAGTGATAGCCTGACGTTTTGCAGGGTCACCCACCTTTCTTTCACCATTCTTTAAGAAACCCACAACGGAGGGCGTAGTTCTGCGTCCTTCATCATTGGCAATCACTACCGGTTCGTTACCTTCCATAACGGCAACGCATGAGTTGGTAGTTCCTAAGTCAATACCTATTATCTTTCCCATAATTATAAATATTCTCGCTTGTAGTTGTAGATAGATTTTGTCTCCGATGAACCAAATGTCAATGATTATGCCAACGGATGTGTCATGCAATTATGTCAGTCAACGGTGTCAGTTCACCGCCAGTAACCGACAAAAGCGGCATTCCGACTGAACAATTTTCATGTAAAGGGGTTGTATGGGGTAAATCATGGCACCAACCATGTCTGACGAGTAATGTAAATTCAGTTAATCTTTAACCCTGAACAATTATGAAAAGCTCCTCTTTTTTCCGGGCAGCCTGTATGCTGGCCCTTTTTGCCCCGTTATGCACATTAGCCCAGACCACCGTTAACGGCCCCATTTTTACAGATGGCCCTGGCTACAGAAGATGGTCGGTAGGCATCAATGGGGGATTGCTGGCCCCGGTTGCAGCCAGTGGCGGTAGTAATGATTTCACAAAATGGAAAGCCTCTGCCGGCTATGGGGCGTATATAAAATGGCAATTGTTACATTCCCTGGGTATCCGGGCCGATTATACAGGTGGCAAGCTGGCAGGAAACAATGACCGCAAACTGGGGAACGGCGATGCACCCGGCCGGGCGTTAAACTCCTTTGAGACCAAACTAAAGTGGTCCGCCAGCGTAAGCGCAGTAGTTAACGTAGCTACCATTAACTGGATGTATAAGAAGAACGCCGTACAAATCTATTTGTCTGGCGGTGGTGGACTGGCCGGCTATTCACCAAAGATCAGCACCCAGCTGGAAGGTGGTCTCACAAAATATAGTCAGAACAGTACCATCAAAGAATTCTATGTTCCTATCGGTGCCGGCCTGAAGTTCAAATTGTCTGAAGCCGTTAACCTCGATCTCGGGTATACTATGTATTACGTAGACGGAGATAACCTGGATGGCTTCAATTATGGCCCCGACAAGGATAAATTCTCTTATGGTTATGCCGGTCTTGAATTTCCTTTGGGCAAAAGGACCAAACCTCAGTTAAGCTGGCAGAACCCTGC
This sequence comes from Chitinophaga agri, assembly GCF_010093065.1. Lineage (NCBI taxonomy): Bacteria > Pseudomonadati > Bacteroidota > Chitinophagia > Chitinophagales > Chitinophagaceae > Chitinophaga > Chitinophaga agri. Next base: position 2,980,122 of record NZ_CP048113.1, read on the forward strand.
CAGGGTCATGTATGATGAACTCGCCCAGCAGAAAGCGAACCTGCAACAGGAACTGGAAGCGTCCAGGGCGGCCAACGTCCGCCTCACAGCAGATGTGGATAAGCTGATAGCAGATGCAGATGGCGACGGCGTATCTGATTACTTTGATAAGTGTCCGGGTACAATGGCAGGGGCCAAGGTAGATGGCAGCGGCTGTGACCTTCCTAAAGATACCACCCCTAAACAGATCATCACCAAAGTGACCATCACAGAAGATGACCGCCGGCTGATCAAGGACGCTATTCAGAACCTGGAGTTTGAATTCGCCAAATCAAGTCTGAAACCCAGCTCCTACCCTACACTGAATAAAGTAGCGGAAATGCTCCGCACCAAAGGCTTTAGCCTCAAACTCGGTGGTCATACCGACAATGTAGGCAGCGCCACCAGGAATATGGCCCTTTCCAAAGACAGGGCTGAAGCCGTGAAACAATATCTGGTGGAACAGGGTGTAAATGCATCTAAGATTGAGGCAGTGGGCTATGGCGCCAATCAGCCGATAGCCAGCAATAAAACAGCAGCTGGCAGACAGAAAAACAGACGGGTGGAATTTACCATATATTAAAGAATACGGGCATAGATTTTGCTCACCTTGGCAAATTTCTATGAGGCTATTATGAAAAAACTGATCCTTTCTGTAATGCTGGCAGCTTGCGCGGCGTTTACAGCAAAAGCACAAACACTGTCTTTCGGCGTTAAAGGCGGTCTGACCATATCAAAACTGACCCAGTTTAATGATTCGAAAGTTCGTCCATCCGTTTATGCAGGTGGTTTTGCAAATATTGCTTTCACCGAAAGCATTGCGCTGCAACCGGAATTACTGTACTCCGGCCAGGGCACAAAATATGAACCACTGAACCAGACGATCACCTACCGCCTGAACTATATTAATATTCCGGTGATGTTCCAGTATCGCATTGTGCCTGAGTTCTTCCTGGAAGCTGGTCCGCAACTGGGTTTCATGGTGGCAGGAAAAACACATGCCGGTAAAGTAACTATAGATATCAGCGACGATACCAAGGCTGTCGATTTCGGTTTGGGCTTTGGCCTTGGATACCAGTTCCCTGTAGGTCTGGGCGTCTCTGCCCGTTATATGTTCGGACTGACAAACGTATTCGAAAGAAGCCTGGATGATAACAAGAACTCCGTCGCACAGATAGGCCTGTTCTATACGTTCAAACATCAGCATACAGCTTCGAAGAAGCGTAAACGATAATCGCCTGAAGGGCCGGCAGCACATTCTGCCGGCCCTTTTTCTTGTCCGGATACCGCTTTTCTTTGTTATATTATTATCTCTCCCCCTTACCCCGCTATATTTTTTATACCTTTGACGTTACTTTTTGCATTAACAGTTTATCAGCATGAGTGTTGTACAATCCATCAGAACTGCTGCTGCCGCAGCAATTAAGGCGCTTTTTGACCAGGTGATCCCTGCGCAGGACATTGCCATTAATACCACCAAACCTGAATTTGAAGGTGAATACACCATCCTGGTGTTCCCTTTGACTAAAGTCAGCCGCTTAAAACCCGAAGAAACTGCTGATCGACTGGGTAAATACCTGCAGGAACATAATCCTGACATCGTAGCAGGATATAATGTGATCAAAGGCTTCCTGAATATCCAGGTGAATGAACAATACTGGGCGCAATACCTGCAGCAACACTTCAATAACCGCAATATCGGTAAGAAGCCATCTAACGGTAAGAAAGTGATGGTGGAATACTCTTCTCCCAATACTAACAAACCGCTGCATCTGGGCCACCTTCGTAATAACTTCCTGGGTTATGCAGTATCAGAAATACTGAAAGCCAATGGTTATGAGGTGATTAAAGCCAACCTGGTAAATGACAGGGGTATTCATATCTGTAAGTCCATGCTGGCATGGCAGCTGTTTGCTCATGGTGATACCCCTGAGTCAACAGGTATAAAGGGTGACCACCTGGTAGGCGACTACTATGTGAAATTTGAGTCCATCCTGAAAGAACAAACAGAGCCTATCATCGCGCGTGCCCTGGAAAGAGACTTCAAAGACTTTGAAGGCGCAGACCTGGAACGTATAGAGAAACTGGTGACTGCCTTCCATAAACCTGAAATACAGGCTGACGGAGAAAAACTGGCTAAGCTGAACGACGATATCAAAGAACTCGCACGTAAGCAGACAGAGATTATGCAGCAGGCCAAGATCATGCTGCAGCAGTGGGAAGCAGGTAACCCTGAAGTAAGGGCACTCTGGGCAACCATGAACAGCTGGGTATATAAAGGTTTTGACCAGACCTACAAACGTCTCGGTATCGACTTTGATAAAATGTACTATGAAAGTGAGACCTACCTGCTGGGTAAAGACCTGGTAGAGGAAGGACTCGCAAAAGGCGTATTGTTTAAAAAACCAGACAACTCCGTATGGATCGACCTGACTGCCGACGGACTGGATGAGAAACTGCTGTTGCGTGGAGACGGCACATCCGTATACATGACGCAGGACCTGGGTACCGCCCGCCTGAAATACGACGATTACCAGATGCAGCAAAGTCTGTATGTGGTAGCGGACGAACAGAACTATCACTTCAAGGTATTACAACTCATCCTGAAGAAACTGCAGGAGCCTTGTGCAGATGGTATCTATCACCTGTCTTACGGTATGGTGGAGCTGCCAAGTGGGCGTATGAAAAGCCGCGAAGGTACTGTAGTTGATGCGGATGACCTGGTGGATGAAATGATCGCAACTGCAGAGGAACAGACCAGATCCTCTGAGAAGCTTAATGACATGAGTGAGGATGAATTGGGCTTACTGAATAACATGATCGGTCTTGGCGGATTAAAATACTTCTTGCTGCGTGTAGATCCTAAGAAGAAAATGATCTTCGATCCGAAGGAATCTATTTCCTTACACGGAGTAACAAGCGCCTTCGTACAGTATGCCCATGCACGTATCAAGTCCATTCTGCGTGAAGTAGCACCGGATGTTACCAAATTGGAAGGTTACTGTCATAAGGGCAGCCTGCTACCACTGGAAAAGGAACTGATCGTGTTGAACGAGCAATATGAAAACGTACTGGAAGAAGCAGCGAAAGAAATGAGTCCGTCTGTGATTGCTAACTATGTATATCAGCTGGCACAAACATTCAACTCTTTCTATGCGGAGAAAGTAGACGGTGTGCCTACTTATTCAGTACAGAGAGCCGCTACACCTGAACAACAGAAACTGCGTGTGCAGATCAGCATGCTGACTGCTATGACTATTTCAAAAGCAATGAAACTGTTAGGTATCGACGTTCCTGAAAGAATGTAGTCTATCTGATAGATATAAAAGTAAAGGGTTCGCCAAAAGCGAACCCTTTACTTTTATATCTATCAGACGTTTATGATCATGGTACTACCGCCAGAGCCCTATCACACATCGCCTCTCCTTTTGCCACCTCTCCCTGACCAATATACGATTTACCCAGCATGAACATAGCAAATGCATTAGCTGGTTGTATCCGAAGCAGCTTATCCCAATAACTGATAGCTGCTGTAAACGCTCCGGACAGATAATACTGGTGCCCTAATGCCTGTATCGCCCGTGTTTCATCGGCACGTAGTCCCAGACAAGCCTCCAGTTGCTGTATACCTTTAGCTGTTTCTTTGATATGCAGATACGACATTCCCAGGGTCAGACAAAGGTCTGCATCTCTTCTACGTCCTCTCTTAATTGCTGTTTCAAACGACTGTACTGCGGCAGAAAAGTCCTTCGTATTGAAATATAAAACGCCTATTGTATACCAGGCATCAGCCTGCTTTCCTTCCAGTTGTAAATACGCTTTATAGTAGCCAATGCTCTCCGGATATGTCTCTTCGAGTGCCGCTATCTCGGCCAGTTGCAGGTAAGCATTGGCGTAACTACTATCCAGCAATAAGATCTCCTTAAAGCATTGCCTGGCAGCATCAAAAGCTCCCGCATGACGGTAGCTGATACCTTCTTTGTAAAGAGTTTTCAATTTATTTCCTGGAAAAGCCATAGCAACTTGCACAAATAGTGTAGTCCATAACAGTAGACATAAGATACGGAAATTCAGCATAGCGTGTTATAGGGACCACTACAAAGATAGTGATTTTATTGCATATCTTCTGCGGTGAATCCCAGCGGCAGGAGGTGCCTGATAGTAGGGATCACAAAGACTTTACCCGTCTGCCCGCCCATAATGATCCTGATAGCCTGCTGCTGACGACCCTCGTACTCTGACAACGTCTGACGGCAGATGCCACACGGCGAGATCGGTGCGTCATTACTGCCTTTGGGATTGTGATAACTGACCGCGATCGTGAGTATGGGTACACCCGGGTATAATGAGGCAGCAGTAGACAATGCCACTCTTTCAGCACAGATACCTGCCGGAAATGATGCATTTTCCTGGTTAGTGCCACGTACCACGATACCATTGGCCAGCAGGATCGCTGCGCCTACATAAAAGTTGGAATATGGCGCATACGCCTGGGCGGTTACTTCACGTGCTTCTTCCAGTAAACGCAGATCAGCAGTAGGTAAGGCTGCGCTATCGGGGTAGGAATGGTATTCGAAGGAATGTTTGCGGATATCCATGAGAGAAATTAGGAATTAAGAATTAGGAATTGAAATGCAGCGAAGATCACTATGTAAAGTAATATAAAGAAAAAGGCGCTTCAAATGAAACGCCTTTTTCTTTATTTATTTAACAGGAAGTGATGAATTGCTGCATTGATACGGTTCAATTTGCCATCCCGATTCCTGATTATTTGATTGTCTTGAACAGTCTGTTCCAACGGATGCTTCCGTGGCCATAACTCATCCATATCAGCCATGCTTTACCTACGATATGATCTTCAGGAACAAAACCCCAGAAACGGGAATCCAGTGAGTTGTCACGGTTATCACCCATCATCCAGTAGTAGTTCATTTTGAAGGTATAGCTGCTTGACGGCTTGCCATTGATATAGAACTGACCATTTTTACCTTCCAGTGTATTGCCTTCATATACGCTGATGATACGATCGTAGAAAGCAATATTGGTGCTATCCAGCTGAACAGTCACTCCTTTCTTCGGAATATACAGCGGACCGAAGTTATGCTCTGTCCATTTGTAATGCGCGGTATCATGCGGGAATACACTCAGCAACTGTTTAGATGGGTTTACAAAAGGCTCAACACCTTTTACTACCGGCCATGTTTTTAACAGGTTAGCTACTCCCGGCGTGAGGTCATACAGGAAACGGCCGGCTTCAAACTCGCCTCCCATTGGGTTCGTATCCATATTCAGCTCATCCAGACGAACAGGATTCAGCTGCTCACCAGAAGTCGTTACAATATAACGACGCTCACTCTCAGGAGGGATCGGCGCCTGTGAACCATTGATGAATACCACTCCATCTCTGATAGACAGGGTATCACCCGGAATAGCCATACAACGCTTAATATAATTCTCACGTTTATCTACAGGACGGGATGTCACATGGTTCTGCGCCCATACGTTCTCACGTCCATTATTTCTTACCAGCTGGTAGTAGCTCTGCTCCTGTTGTTCCAGTGCTACTGTATCACCTTCGGGGAAGTTAAATACAACAACATCATAACGTTCCACATCTGAAAAACCTGGCAGACGTCTGTATTTCCACTGTACTGCTTCAGAATATGCCTTACTATACCTGGTAAAAGGCAGTGTATGATGGGTAAAAGGCACAGCCAGCGGCGTCATAGGAACACGTGGACCATAACTGATCTTACTAACGAACAGAAAATCGTTCACCAGTAAGGTCTTTTCCATAGATGGGGTTGGGATAGTGTACGCCTCAAAAATAAAAGTGCGTATCAAAGTAGCAGCGATGATGGCGAATATCGCAGCATCAAACCACTCTCTTATAGCAGATTTCTTCTTCTTTGGCTGACCCTCTTTATTTCTTCTCCAAAAAGCCAGGTTCATTAAGATTTGTTTAAGATATTTTAAAGATCAAATATAAGATACTGATTCTGCAAGCTAATTAATACTAACCAAAAGTTTTGCTAAAATAATAGGATTAGATTGATTTAATAAAGTTTTTTACATGTAAAAGCATTGAGAAATATGCACTTCGGAATACCTCTCCCTCCTTTCACCTCACCCCCGCATACCCTTTAAACGCAGTAGGGGCCTGCTTATACCAGCTCCTTTCGCAGTATTTCATTGATCTGAGGCGCACGGTTATACACCATAAAATGCCCCCCATCGGGAATAGTATAATCAGCCTTGATAAAACGGAGCGGGAAAGTCCTGTCCCTGCCACCATGAATATGTACAATAGAAGCCGGCATAAAATCATTGGCCCAGTTCACGACCACCCTTATCCCCCAGCGCAGGTAACCGTAGGAGGTTTTCTTCATATAGTCCGACAACAGCTCCATTTCTTCTGCTGTTTCTGCATTCAGGAACAGCTTCACCACACCTTTCCGGCGGGTAAAAATGATCGCATCCGGTAACCGGAGCAATGCCAGTAAACCGGTTCTCCGCACCCAGCCCAGATATGGCGGACGCTCTCCGGTATTCTTGATACTGCTGATCAGGATCACTTTACTGACCGGGCGCTGACGGGCTATCTCCACTGCCAGCATTCCCCCAAAGGAGACACCTACCAGTGTCACATCCTCGTGTTCGATCCTGGCAGCCATACGGGCGGCATATTCCGGAAATGTCTCCTCCGGTACAGGTGTTAACCAGTCAAGATAATGTACGGTATAAGCTGCGGGGAAACTAAGGTGTTTGAAGATCCGTTCGTCTGCTCCCATTCCGCTGAGCAGGTATAGGTGCTTGTCCATAATACGGTAACTAAAATGCAGGATTATTAATGATGCAATGAGGCTGGCGGGTTACTCCTGACTGGTATATGATGAAAATGGCTGTCCACCGTATAGTGAACAGCCATTTTCCTTTATTAAGCGTTCATTTTCTTCTTGTCCCTTGCAGGCAATACATAGTCAAATACATCCTCGGCAGTGATGGTCTTACCGGAGAGGATGACCAGGCGGGCTACCACGTTACCCAGTTCGCGGATATTACCAGACCAGTTATGTTGCTGTAATGCCTTCATGGCCTCCTTATCTACTGTCTTCCTGGCCATGCCGTATTCCTGACAGGCACTTTCCAGGAAGTGCTCTACCAGGGCAGGAATATCATCACGGCGATCATTCAGTGAGGGTACATGGATCAGGATCACACTGAGACGATGGTACAGGTCAAGACGGAAGTTCTTGTCCTCCACTTCTTTCAGCAGGTCTTTGTTGGTAGCTGCTACCACACGTACATCCACGCTGATCTCTTTATCGCCCCCAACCCGGGTGATCTTACCTTCCTGTAATGCCCTTAACACCTTGGCTTGCGCACTAAGGCTCATATCACCTATTTCGTCCAGGAACAGTGTACCACCATTCGCCTGTTCGAACTTACCGATACGTTGTTTTACTGCGGATGTAAAGGAACCTTTCTCATGACCAAACAGTTCACTTTCAATTAGTTCACTAGGTATTGCGGCACAGTTCACTTCTACAATAGGACCGGCTGCACGGTTGCTCAGCTCATGTAACCAGCGGGCTACCAGCTCTTTACCCACCCCGTTCTCACCTGTCACCAATACACGGGCATCCGTAGCGGCCACCTTTTCAATGGTCTCCTTTATCTTCAGAATAGGCGCTGACGTCCCGATCATTTCCTGTGTCTTGTTCACTTTACGGCGCAGCGTCTTGGTTTCAGTAACCAGGTTGCTCTTGTCCATCGCATTACGCAGGGTGATCAGCAGTCTGTTAAGATCTGGTGGTTTAGAGATATAATCATAAGCTCCTTTCTTCACGGCATCTACCGCTGTGTCAATATTACCGTGGCCTGATACCATGATGATAGGCACATCGGTATTGATCTCTCTGGCCTTCTCCAGAAATTCCAGCCCATCCATTTTGGGCATTTTAATATCGCAGAGCACAGCGTCATACTGCTTATCCTTGAACAGCTTAAATCCTTCCGCACCATCAGCTGCTTCCTCTACCTTATACCCTTCATAACTCAGAATTTCAGATAGCGTTTTACGTATGCTTTTCTCATCATCAATTATCAGAATGCTGGCCATATCTTTATTTTAGTGAACAACGAACAAAATTAAGGCAAAATACTTGATAGTGCCCAAGATAACAAATGCGACACCAACCCCTGCCATTTGTCTACAGTTTCTATGGACTTTCGACATTAATCCGTAATTTCAATGATCGTTTTCCCTCAAATCCTGTAATTCACTTGGATATGCAACAACTTTTAGAAGAATTAAGGCGGAGGCACCAGCTGGCTGCAGCGACTGCTTATCCTCCTACCAGTGCGGTGAACGACTTTGCCAACAACTTTATAAACTGGCTCTTCCCCGAGTACACAGGGAAAGTGATGGCTGATATTGTATTACTGGAGGAATATGCCCACATGCTGCAAGGGGAACTGCAGCAATTGTTGCTGCCCATGCAGCAGCAGCTACCCTCGTCCGCCGAAGACCTGAGCGTACAGTTCATGGAACAGGCGCCCGTTATTTACGACGCTTTGCAGAAAGATGCAGAAGCCATCTATAAAGGCGACCCTGCTGCCACCTGTATGTATGAAGTGATCCGGGCATATCCGGGCTTCTACGCCATTGCGTTCTACCGCATTGCACATGCCCTTCACCAGCTGAAAATACCACTACTACCCCGTATGATCACTGAACGGGCCCATAGCTGTACCGGCGTAGATATACACCCGGCGGCGGTGATCGCTCCGTATTTCTGCATTGACCACGGCACCGGCATCGTGATAGGTGAAACAACGGTGATTGGTGCAAATGTCAAACTCTACCAGGGGGTGACACTGGGTGCCCTGAGTGTGGATAAAGACATGGCACGCAGCAAACGCCATCCTACTATTGAAGATAACGTCATCATCTATGCAGGAGCTACCATCCTTGGTGGCGATACCGTGGTCGGGCATCACAGTATTATCGGCGGAAATGTTTGGCTGATCAAAAGTACTGCGCCTTTCAGCCGTATCTATTACCGGGCTGACGGGAGTATTAATGTTGTAGAAAACAGTTATTAAATGCATTCGATATTAGATCTTGTTGGTAACACGCCCATGGTTGCGCTTAAAAGTGTCAGCGCTAACCCGAATGTGACCATTTACGCAAAACTGGAAGGGAATAATCCGGGAGGAAGTGTGAAAGACCGTGCAGCCTATGGTATGATCAAAGGTGCACTGGACAGGGGAGAGATTAAACCAGGCATCAAACTCATAGAAGCGACCAGCGGTAATACCGGTATCGCACTGGCCATGATCGCCAGCCTTTTTGGGGTGGAAATAGAACTGGTCATGCCGGAAGATGCGACCCGCGAAAGGGTGCTCACCATGGAAGCATTTGGGGCAAAGGTGATCCTGACGCCAAAGGAGGCCTCTATGGAAGGCTCCATCGATTATGCCAATGCACAGGTGGCAAAAGGGGGCTATCACATGCTGAACCAGTTTGCCAACCCGGACAACTACGGCATGCACTATAAGACCACCGGACCTGAAATATGGCGGGATACTCAGCAGGGAGTAACGCATTTTGTGAGCGCCATGGGGACCACCGGGACCATCATGGGTGTGTCCAAATACCTGAAAGAGCAGAACAACCAGGTACAGATAGTGGGTTGTCAGCCGACTGAAGGCAGTAAGATACCCGGCATCCGCAAATGGCCTGAGGCTTACCTTCCGAAGATCTTCGACAGATCGAGGATAGACCGCGTGATGGACATCTCCGAGGAAGAAGCAAAAGCTATGACCCGCAGGCTGGCCAAAGATGAAGGTATTTTCTGCGGTATGAGCAGTGGCGGGGCGGTATCAGCAGCGGAAAGGATCTCCAGGGAACTCGAGCATGGCGTGCTGGTATGTATTATTTGCGACAGAGGAGACAGGTACCTGTCCTCCGACCTGTTTGGTTGAGTCAACATTGATCCCCCTGCTGGAATTACCGGCAGGTTGTAAAATAAAAAGAGGCCGCATCTGAGATACGGCCTCTTTTCTTTTATAACAAAGTAGCTGTTACTTCTTCATGTACATCACTTCTTTCACCAGTTTCACAGTGCGCTCTACATCAGGCAGATAACCTTTTACCAGGTTAGGAGCATAGTGCATTGGAGCATCAGCAGCAGTGATACGGCGGATCGGAGCGTCCAGATAATCAAAACCTTCTTTCTGGATACGGTAAGAGATCTCAGAAGAAACGCTCGCAAATGGCCATTGTTCTTCTACGATCACCAGGCGGTTGGTTTTCTTAACAGACTGCAGGATGGTGAACCAGTCCAGCGGACGGATCGTACGCAGGTCAATCACTTCGGCCTCGATACCTTCTTTCGCCAGTTCTTCAGCAGCACCCAGCGCAACTTTCATCATTTTGTTGAAAGAAACGATCGTTACGTCTTTACCGGCACGTTTGATATCAGCTTTACCGATCTCAATGATGTATTCTTCTTCAGGTACTTCGCCCATATCACCATACCCTACCTCGCTCTCCATGAAAACAACCGGATCGTTATCACGGATAGCCGCTTTCAGCAGACCTTTACCATCATATGGGTTAGATACTGAGATAACTTTTAAACCTGGGATATTTGCATAGTAGCTTTCGAAAGCAGTTGAGTGCTGTGCACCCAGCTGACCCGCGGAACCGTTAGGTCCACGGAAAACGATAGGACAACCTACCTGGCCACCACTCATTGCCAGCATCTTAGACGCTGTATTCAGGATCTGGTCCAGTGCTAGTACGGCGAAGTTCCAGGTCATAAATTCAACGATCGGGCGAAGACCATTCTGAGCAGCACCAACAGCGATTGCAGTGAAACCCAGCTCGGCGATTGGCGTATCAATTACTCTCTTAGGGCCAAATTCGTCCAGCATTCCCTGGCTAACTTTGTAGGCTCCGTTATATTCGGCTACTTCCTCTCCCATCAGGAAAACGCGGTCATCACGACGCATCTCTTCCTGCATGGCTTCTCGTAAGGCTTGTCTGAAAGCTATCTGACGCATGCTGTTACTCTTAAAGTTTGAAAGTTAAATGCCCTAATTTATATTAAGGCAGGGGCAAAATTATTGTTTGTTGACGAAAAAGCAAAGTAAAACTTCAGAGTAAAATCCACCAGATTTTAAATACTATATATTAAATATTACATATATTAGCGGGTAGACTGCCTGTTATAAGTTAATATCCTGTCCTATGTTTACGATCACTGTCCTATCCTTCTGCTTTCTGGCTGCCATTTCGTGCAAGATTAAAAAAGTAAAAGCGCCCATTATCACCAGTCTGACCTGGTATTTCCACCTGGCAATGTGTGTATTTTCCGTTATCTGTGTCCTCCTGCTGGTCAGCGGTTACGGATTTAAGGGCGGGTATACCGAAAGGGTGTTTTTCACACTGTATGCAGGCTCCGGCATCATTTTATACGGGCTGACACCAAAGGAAGTATCGGGTAAATGGGTCTATCTCTGTACTTTTTACGGATTTCCCTTTGCCCTCCTTTTCGGATTGCTACTCCCTCCTCTTCGGACGCTGACCGTGATCACCGGACTCGGATTACTGTCTGACGGCGATCTGAAGCGTTATCCTATCGATGACGACTACGCCATACAAACCAAAACGGTGGATATCATCTACCGCTACCCCACCTATAGCCTGGTAGAAGACAAATACTGGTTATTCGAAAAGATCTCTCCGGATGTGGTGAAAACTGCCGGGCAGCTGACTACGCTGAAAGCGCAGAAAGCAGGCGAGGATAGTGTGAAACTGAGCCTCAACCTGGTGAACGAACCAGGTGAAGTATCTAAACTGGACACGGTGATTGCCCTCCAGCTGAGACGTTAGTGTACGTTCGTTTTTCCTTTATACAACATAAAGTGACAATAGTGCGCTGGCAGGGTAACACCCCTGCCGGCTGATACCCTGTTATTCATATTAAACTGGTACCAAAAGGTCACTTCAAGGGCACTTCAATATCCCAGGGATATTGAAGTGCCCTTGAAGTGACCTTTTGGTGACCTTATAGTAGCCTGCTAATAACGGTATTTCACCCTGATTAAAGCGGCTGCTCTACATCATAAATACTGATAATCACCAGTTTGAAAAAAAAGACACTCCCATTTCAGACAATAGGGAGGAACTATAACCCCTAAATATCTGATAATCAATAAAAAAGAAAAGGGCATCCACTATCAGTGAACGCCCTTTTCCAATCAGAGACTCAGGGTAATATCTTAAAGATCAGGTCTGTTATATGAGAAAATAATTAGATTGATCGGAAATGAATGATAAAATGCAGGAGCAATCAATTAGTTATTAACCGCTTCTATGACGATCGCGCTTGCGCCGCCGCCGCCATTACAGATACCTGCCACACCGTAGCGGGCATTATTATGACGCAGGATAGAACTGAGTGTTACCACGATACGGGCACCACTACACCCTATCGGATGGCCGATGGAAACAGCTCCTCCCCATACATTTACTTTTTCGGGAGACAGGCCCAGATCACGTTCATTGGCAAGTGGAACACAGGAGAATGCCTCATTGATCTCCACAAAATCAATATCCGCGACAGTCAGTTTTGCTTTCTCCAGTGCTTTATTCACGGCCTTTACAGGTGTGGTAGTGAACCATTCCGGCGCCTGTGAGGCATCTGCAAAACTGATGATCTTTGCCAGTGGCTGTAGTCCCAGTTCCTTTACTTTTTCACCGCTCATCAGGACGACTGCGGCTGCCCCGTCATTGAGATTAGAGGCATTTGCCGCGGTAATGGTACCGTCTTTCTGGAAAGTGGGTTTCAGGGTAGGGATCTTCTCGAAGTTTACTTTTTTATAATCTTCGTCTTCCGCCACTGTCACCACCTGTTTACCAGGTACTTCCACAGGAACGATCTCATTTTTGAAATAGCCTTTTTCAGTAGCTTCCGCCGCTCTTTTATAGCTCTGGATAGCGTAAGCGTCCTGCTCTTCGCGGGTGATCTTATATTCGGTATTACACAGCTCTGCCGCATTACCCATGTGAAAATCCTTGTAAGGGTCCCAAAGGCCATCGCGGATGATACCGTCTGTTACTGCACCATGTCCCAGTTTGTAACCGCTACGCGCTTTGTCGAGGTAATAAGGTACATTACTCATGCTTTCCATTCCACCTGCTACGACCACATCATTATCGCCTGACAGGATGCTTTGTGCACCCAACATAATGGCTTTCATGCCGGAGGCACATACCTTATTGACAGTAGTACAAGGTACATTTGTAGGAATACCGGCATAGATACTGGCCTGATTAGCGGGTGCCTGTCCCAGGTTGGCACTGATCACATTACCCATGTACACTTCATTCACCGCAGTAGCAGGTATACCTGCTTTCTCCAGCACGGCTTTCATAACGATGGCTCCCAGTTGTGTCGCTGATAAAGCTGACAATGCGCCATTAAAAGAACCGATGGGGGTACGCACTGCTGAAACTATAAATACTTCTTTCATCCGTAGAAATTTAAGTCACGCCAGTAGGCGGGGCTGTTAAGATTGTTTGGTTTTCACCAAATATAACGGAATTTCACAAACGGTAGCCCAGCTTAAATCCGAATGCGAAGCTTGGACTATATCCATCTTCATCGATAGAAAGACGCAGGAAACGGTCAGTATCACGGTAAGAATCATAAGGATCTCCCGGTGTCGTACGCCGATGTCTGAATCCACAACCTGCATACAGCTCTATCAGTATACGACGGTCCGGACCGACATATCGCTGTACCCCCATATTGGCAGACAGTGCACTTACTGCTTTCTTCTGCCTTACTGTATACATGTTGGTATTAGTGCCGTCGAAACTGTAAAACTGTTCATTGTAACGGATCTCTTTATAGAGCCCCATCAAACTGACATAAAAACTCCTGTGTTCCTTTTGCCAGAAGGAAGGAAAGAATTTAATCTCAGGACGTACACGAAAGCCTCTTCTGTCACGACTGTCTTCGTAGGTGTCAGGCAATACATAGAGCAGCGCTGTCGCATCAAGCCCAACGGCCACCGTTTCAGAGAAACGGTACTCCAGGCCCAGAGAAGGGCCTCCCTCCGGCTCTGTCAATGAACTAAGCGTCGTATTAAGAAAGACGCCTTTCTGTGAGGGGAGCACTTTCTTTTGTGTCTCCTTTTCCTCCTGCGCCGTAGCAATGCTACCAACAAACAGCAGACAACATGCGAGTAATAAATGTTTCATAAAAGCTGTATTATTTTTTGGGGATGATTGTACTAGAAACGGTAACCTATTTTGATGGCCATTGGAACAGCAGCCGTCCATGCGTAACGCTGATTCTTTGCTTCATCAAAGCTATAATCCTTATCCTCCAGATAGCTTGTCGCAGGTGGCTGATGCGTATAAGCGTAATCCTTGTATTTAACTCCCAATCCTATAAACCCTTCAAGCAGGATACGGTGCGCAGGACCGATCAGGAACTGTGCGCCAAACTTACTGGCAGTACTATACACCTGCTTGGTCTTCTCATAAGGAGTGATCTGCTCATAGTCATAGTGTCCCCATTGATCAAGACCGATCTGCTGGATACGCTCCTCGAGGAAGTTGACTTTCTTGTAGGAGATCTCCTGAGCAAAGAACATCCTATACCGGCTACGCTTGCCAGTCAGATAATACCTTACCTCAGGACGGATGGCATATCCTTTCGCTTTAGGGGTATACCTTCCCCTGATATCAAATGCGTTCTTCGAATCGATGAAAATCCAGGTAGCCTCTGTCAGCACGCTCCAATGATTGTTAAAACGGTATTCTCCAGCGAGAGAGATCCCACCATCCGGTGCTACAAGCGACACAAGGTTTGTACTGATCCTCCAGCCCTGCAGTACGCTATCGGGGATACCGCTGTGGGAATACGACGTCAGATAAGTGGTGATACCCGGTTCACCTGGCTTTCCGGCTGGTCTTCTCTGCGCTGACGCAGCTATTGTCAATAGGCAACAAAGAGATGTTATGTACAGATATTTCATTAATAGGCCAGTTTGGAAATGAGTGTAATAGATGCAGGAGATGATATATCATAACACGCTATCCATGTTGCACTGCGTGCGAATAAAAGCGTGCCTTCAATGATCATATCTGTATAAATATCTCCCTGCTTTTCCGCAAAACGGGTAATGACCGGCGGCGCTGAAACATCCACTATGCTGATACCCTTAGTGGTACCTGCATACAGATAATTGCCACCGCGGATAACTGCATAAGTGGTATCAAATTGTAAGGAACCTGCCAGTGTTAAGGTGTTATAGTCGGCCGATAGTTCATAGACGTTCACTTCCGGCTCCTTTGATGGACTGCACATCATAAAGTTGTAGTTACCCACCGAATAAACATATTTGCCGGCCGGTACCAGTATCTCACAGGCATATGGCGGCGTTAAACCTGTCTTGTAGTTGATTATGGCAGGATTGGAAAGGTCATATAATGAGATGCGGCTTCTTTCTTTCCTAACCGTAGCCAGTAACTCATTGAACATATAGATACTGTCAATGCGATCAGTTCCTGTCAGTTGCTGCTTTAACACCGGCGCCGTCGGTTGCGCAATGGAATAAGACATCAGATTTCCCTTATCACTGACGTAGAGATATTCACCTTCCACTACTATACCGGCACTTAGTTTCAACTGTGAGGGATCAGTATCCTTATGTCCTCTATCCGCACGACATTGCGGGTTGTTCACTATTCCTTTCTGCCATCCGATCACGGCTCCTTTCGAATGGTCCACACATTCAAAGTAAGCACCCTCAAAAGGCGGAAAATCTTTCTGTGTCCACATACCAGGTACTCGTCCCACATGCGAAAGAGAGGGCAGCTCTTTTAAAGGTATGACGACCAGGTCATTGTAATTATCTGCGTAGAGATAGTCTCCTTTCACAGTAGCTGTCCGAAAACCAGGAATACGGAGAAAGGCCGTTCTTACAGGATGCGCGGGATCCTGGTAAGAGATCAGGTGTAATCCGGAGTCAGATTCTGCCTGCAATACCAGCTTGCCGTATGTATACAGCTTACCGGGATGGACGCTGGACCTGGCAGGTTGATAGCTGATCTGCTTGAAAGTCGGATTATTATCATAAACAGGTAGATAGCCTTCAACAGCTCCACGCATCCAGGGATCCTGGTCACATCCCCCCAATAGGAAACAGGTCGCTAACAGTACATAGGTAAATAATAGGCGGGTCATTAAATAGGCATTTTACAATTAAGCGGACAAAGGTAGCGGGAAGTTACAAACGAGGGGTTAAAAAATCGTTAAGGCATACCTTCCATCCGCCATAGGCGAGCACGATCGTACCCTATCATATGGCTGCTGCTATCACATGAAACCGGCAACAGTACTGCATCAGAGACACAAACCCCGCCAAACGGTGAATTTTAGTTAAATTCGCGTTCTGAAAATATAGCCATTGATTTCACAGAATACCATACAGCAGATACTTAGCCGGATTGACATTGTGGAGATAGTGGGCAATTTCGTGAAATTGAAAAAGCGGGGCGCCAACTACCTTGGTCTCTGCCCTTTCCATAATGAAAAATCCCCTTCCTTTACGGTCACTCCCAGCAAGGAGATCTTCAAATGTTTCGGATGTGGCCAGAGCGGTAACGCCATCAAGTTCCTCATGGAGCATGAAAAGTATTCCTATGTCGAAGCCCTGCGGTGGCTGGCACAGAAATACGATGTACCCATTGAGGAGACAGAGGTAAGTCCGGAGGTCCGTCAGCAGCAGATGATGGCTGACAGCCTTTACATCATCAACAACTTTGCACGCGAATACTTTTCCAATACCCTCTTCAATACTGAAGAAGGCCAGAACGTTGGCCTGAGTTACTTTGAAGAACGTGGATTTACACAGGAGACCATCCGGAAGTTCCAGCTGGGTTACAGCCTGAACACCTGGGATGCATTCACCAAGGCAGCGTTAGCCAAGGGATACAACCTGGACTATCTGCAAAAAACGGGTCTTGTCACTATCAGGAATGAACAGCCCGGTGATAATTACCGCGGCCGTGTGATCTTTCCTATCCACAACCAGAGCGGCAAGGTACTGGGATTTGGTGCACGTATCCTTGTTAAAAACGATCGTGCGCCCAAATATGTCAATTCCCCGGAGAACGAGATATACGTCAAAAACAGGGTACTGTATGGCACCTACTTTGCCCGCCACGCCATAGACAAGCTGAATGAATGCCTGCTGGTAGAGGGGTACACCGACGTGATATCCCTGCATCAGGCCGGGATTGAAAACGTAGTTGCCTCCAGCGGTACGTCTCTGACGCAGCACCAGCTGCGACTGGTGAAGAAGTACACCAACAACCTGACCATCCTCTTTGACGGGGATAATGCCGGCGTAAAAGCAGCGTTGAGAGGTCTGGACATGGCGATTGAGGAAGGATTGAACGTAAAGCTGGTTTTAATCCCCGATAAGGAGGACCCGGACAGTTATGTACAGAAGATAGGCGCAGATGCTTTCAGAGAGTTTATAGCTGCTAATAAACAGGATTTCGTACTGTTTAAGCTGCGGCTCCTGGAGCAGGAAGCAGGTAATGACAGTACCCGTAAATCACAGCTTGTAAATGAGATCGCTGAAACGATCTCCAAGATTGACAAAACGGAAGACTTCACCCGTCAACAGGATTATATCCGTCAGTGCAGTCAGCTACTGAAGATCGATGAGCAGGGCCTGATCAACCTGGTCAATAAGTTCATACGTGAACGTTTCCAGAAAAAAGAACAGCAGTTCAACCGTGAGCATACCAGCAACACACCTGCTGTAGACGATGATCTTTCACCGGAAGCAATTGCCGCCATGGAGGCCATGGAAAATGGTGGAGAACCTGCGGTCAACTTCTTTAATCCGGATGAAAAACAGGAACGGGAACTGGTGAAGATACTCCTCCGCTTCGGAGATAAACCTTTCAGTGAGGAAGAGCAGAGCACTGTTGCGGATTACATCTTCCACCTCCCCTATGACTTCGAATCACTGGCAGATAATGAGCTGGTTAAGCGGATATTAAGGGAATATAAACTGCTATATGACCAGGATAGCCTGCCAGATAAAAAATGGTTCCTGTACCATAATGACCAGGAAATAGCCACACTGGTAGTAGGGATCATGGAGGATAAGGAAGCAGAGCTCAGCGCCGCCTGGAAGGATAAATTTGAGATCGATACCGTCTATGGCGACAATGCATATCTCAAAGACACCATCTCTACCACAAACTATCTGATGCTTAGAAAGATCCGTAAGATGATCATAGAGAATCAGCAGGAACTGGAAAAATCGACGGTGTTTGAAGAGCAGCTCAAATGTATGGAGATGCATAAACACCTGAAAGTGCTGGAGAATGAGCTGACACAGGGATTGGGAACCGTAATATTCCGGTAATGATCATTTGGTATAAAGACAAAGGCCTGACTGCATAACAGTCAGGCCTTTGTCTTTATACCAACGGTTATTGCAGGAGCAATGACCGTGTCTGTTTCACACCATTGCCTGTCAGCTCTATTATATAGTAACCTTTGGGCAGATGAGAGAGTTCAAGCAATTGCTGCTGCGCAGCGGTAGATCGTGTATAGACGACACCACCCTGTAGGTTATACACCCTGATCAGCATTGCCTGCTGCAATGGTTTATCAAACTGTATATATACCTTACCTGTGGATGGATTCGGATAGGTCTTTATGCTGACATCACCATCTTTCCTGTTTAAGTGATCTAGTGATGCGACTGTCGGTGGCCGTACAGCACTGCTGTCAGCATAACCGTAGCTGACAGGATCAGACCAGTCATCGCAACCTTCATCACTGCGTACATACACCACATAGGTACCCGGCGTGGCATAGTATAGATACGGCGCATTACCCGCCAGCACTTCTACACCATCACGATACCATCTGTAGAAGTAACCTGTCCACCACTGTGTCTGCGGATAAGCCACCAGGGTATCATTACCAGGTACGGGTGTACCGTGTATTTCAAGAGATGCATTTACGTGCGATGTGATCATGATATACATTGTCTCTTCAGCGCGTAGATGACCTTCATCATCAAACAACCTGGCTGTGTAGTAACCGGATGTACGTGCAATGAATGCATTTCCGCCCTGACCATTCTGCCAGGCGATGTAATAGTGCTTATCTGCCGGTACACGCACGTTGGCAAAGACCCATATAGAATCTACACACGTTACCTGTCCATACGTTTCGAGCTGAATATCCCATGCGGTATCAATTGGTACGTTGTAGTAATAAGGAGACGACAAAGAAGAGCAACCGTTCACACCAGTCACCCGCAGGCGGTAAATACCTGGTTCGGGCATGGATAAAGCACTGGCATTGGAATATACAGTATCATTCCTGTACCAGGTATAACTATACCTGGCCGGTAATGTATCATTCAATGGCCATGCATACAATGTATCCTGACTATACGTTCTGATCTCAGCAGTGAATGGCCTGTTAATGGTCACCTGGATCGTATCCATAACTCTGATGGCAAAACAACTGTCTTCCGCACCAGCTATATAATAACCAGACTCAGTCACCGCAATGGTCTGGGATGTCTGCCCGCTGCTCCAGTAATAATAGCTCGCCTGCGGAGAGCTGTTCAGCGTCAGGAATACGGTATCACCACAGGCATTAGGCTGTGCAGTGATATGGGCAGTCCATGGTGCTACATAAGGGATCACAAACTGTTTTGATACGGATGCAGTTCTTCCGCTGGCAGTGATCACGGAAAAGGAAACATCATAGGTGCCCGGCTGATCAAAGTGCTGATAGGTGTCCTTTGTAGTACCTCCACTGTAATTATCAAAGTCCCACAAATAGCTTACTACGGCATCTCCAGGTGCTACTTTGACAATACCATTGAAGCCGATACTGCGTGGATCACAGGCAGATATCCGGTAAGTATAATCCACCTGCAATGCAGTTGTGTCCACATTATAGTGTAGTGTGTCAGAGATGTCATTACAGCCGGCATCATTTTGTACGAATACTTTATAGACACCTGGCTGCGGATCGTACAACTGAGGCGAGTTCGTATTCAGGATCAGTATATTGTCCCTGTACCATCTGTAATTATAACCGTACCACCATTCTGTGCTCGGAGAAGCGATGAGTGTATCACTACCAGGTACGGCGCCCGGATGTAGTTCCAGTGTGGCCCTGAATGGCTTGTTAAACGTTACGGTAGCAGTATCAACTGCGTGGATATTTCCCTGTAGGTCTCTCAGCACAGCAGTGTACACGCCTTCTGTAGTAACCCTGATATAAGGGGTAAGTTCACCGGTACTCCACACTAAAGCATAGGAACTATCGGGCGTCGTAATATTTGCAAAGAGTTTAAATACATCGCCGCACGGAGATTCCGGCTCCACAGAGATGTTGATCTTCCAGGAAGTATCAACAGGTGTCACCACGACAAGTGTCTGCGCCGTCATAGTACGACCACATGCGGTGTACCTGAGGGTGATCCTGCCTGTATCAGTCACCGTCACTTTACGCGCGGTACTGATCAGTCTATTGCCCCGATACCATTTGTAGGTACCCAGGCTGTCAAATGACAAGGGTGCAGCCAGATTACGGAGTGTGACAGCACCATGGGCAGGCAATGTGACTGTAGCTGGTAGTTGTGCCATAGCTCCTATTCTGACGAGGTTATCGCCGGACAGGGAGTCGGCGCCAATACGTCCGTGTTTGTCGCGCACTACCAGTCTTACAGGAAATACACCATGACGGGTATACCGGTGTGCGACCTTCGGTCCGGAAGTGGAATCAACTGTACCGTCTCCGAAATACCATTTCCAGGAAACAATGCCGGATTTACCGGGATGGGATGTCATGTCTTTAAAGTTGATCGTCACCGGCGCATTACACGACTGACGTCTGGAAAGATCGAAGTGTACCTTAGGGCCGGGTTGTGCGTATAGGAAATGGCACAGGTACACCAAAACAAACAACAATAGTGTCTTTTTCATAAATAATAGGGGGGTAACGTGAGTTAAACAAAATTAGGTTCACACAAATATATGTGAAAGCGGACATAAAAAATAAATCCTGAAGGTTTCCCTTCAGGATTTACTCACTGGATAATTATTCACAAAGTATATATTCAATATTATGTATACTTAGCGTTCTCTCTCCCACACCTGGAAAGTCATGGCATGTGCATGTTTTTCATCCTTTTCATGCCTTTCATTCTTCACCAGTTTCCATCCACGCGGGTCGAAGTCAGGGAAATAGGTGTCTCCTTCCACCACAGCGTGTACACGGGTCAGGTATAATCTGTCTACTATTGACAAAGCCATTTTAAAGATCTCTCCGCCACCAGTGATAAAGATCTCTTCAGTGCCGAAGGTCTTTGCCTTTTCAATACCTGCTTCCAGGGAAGGCACGATGTACAGTCCCTGCGCAGCATAGTCTTTCTGGCGGGTGATCATGATATTAGGTCTTCCTGGTAATACCTTTCCCAGTTCTTCAAAAGACTTTCTGCCCATGACAATAGGTTTGCCCATGGTAGTGTCCTTGAAGTATTTCATGTCAACTGGTAAATGCCAGGGAAGATGATTATTTACCCCGATTACATTGTTTTCGGAGGCGGCAACGATTATAGAAAGTGTCAAGCAGCAAAATTTAATGTTGAAAGTTAGGTGATCTATCTGTTCCCTTATATCGCTACAGGAGCTTTGATATGCGGGTGATGCTGATAGTTCAGCAGTTCGAAGTCTTCAAATTTGAAGCTGAATATATCTTTTACTGCCGGATTGATCTTCATCGTTGGCAATTCATACGGCTGACGGCTTAGCTGCAGCTTTGCCTGTTCCATATGATTACTATACAGGTGTACATCTCCGAAAGTATGTACAAAATCACCAGGTTCAAGATCGCAAACCTGTGCCATCATCATAGTCAGCAGGGCGTAGGAGGCAATATTGAAAGGTACGCCCAGGAATACATCTGCACTACGCTGATACAGCTGGCAGCTCAGGCGACCATCGGCTACATAGAACTGAAACAGGCAATGACAGGGGCTTAATGCCATATCTGGCAGGTCGCCTACATTCCATGCATTGACGATGATCCTGCGGGAATCGGGGTTGTTTTTAATGGTCTTCACTGCATCAGTGATCTGGTCTATCACTCTGCCGTCTTTCGTTTCCCAGCTACGCCATTGTTTACCATAAACGGGCCCCAGGTCCCCATTTTCATCCGCCCATTCATCCCAGATGCTCACCCCGTGATCTTTCAGGTATTTAATGTTGGTATCACCATTCAGGAACCACAGTAGTTCATAGATAATGGACTTCAGGTGTACCTTTTTGGTCGTGATCATAGGGAAACCTTCCTGTAAGTTGAATCTGAGCTGAGCGCCAAAGCAGCTGGTTGTACCTGTACCGGTACGGTCCGTCTTCACACTGCCTTGATCTATAATATGTTGGAGTAGTTTAAGGTATTGTTCCATGCAGCAAAGTAACGAAATTTTACCTAAGCATGTAAGGGTTACCTTTTACGGACAAATCTGGTAGCACAACCTTCGATACATTGGAGATACCACATTTCCAGACAAATAGGATACCGCTACCCAGCTACCCAACAGGTCACCCGGCACATCTCCCACCGGCAGGTTGTTGTCTTTCTTACAGGCAATAACAGTCAATGCCATGGCTGTCGCCATCACCAGTACTTGAGTTTTCATGCTATTTATGTTTAAGTTCTAAAAAACGTGGACCGTTCTTTCGGTTAGTGTTTTTAAGGTATCCGGAAATGCGCAGCGCTTGTTCCCAGCGTCCGGACTTCACGATCAGTACAAAATAAAACAGCGTTTCATAACAGCTGTATATACTGTTATGAAACGCTGTTCATATTGAAAAGTTACAACGTCTTAGAAAAAGCTTAAATACCTCTGCGCTTTCTTTCCTTGCGGATCAGCCCCAGCTCACGGCCTACTTGTCCGGAGATAGAAGTATTTTCCTGTGCACGGCGCAGCAGGTAAGGCATCACATCTTTTACCGGGCCGTATGGCAGGTATTTAGATACATGATAACCTGCATGTGCAAGGTTAAAGGTGATGTTATCACTCATACCCAGTAACTGGGAAAAGCTCAGGTGCGGGTGATTGTGAGGCAGTTGCTGCTGATGTAACATACTGGCGGCCAGCATGCTGCTTTGCTCGTTGTGTGTACCGACAAATAGTGCCAGTTTATCAAGCCGCTCCATACAGAATGTAACAGCTGCATTGTAATCCTTATCGGTCGCTGCCTTATCAGGCTGGATCGGCGAAGGATAGCCCATCTCTTCTGCGCGTTTGCGTTCTTTTTCCATATAGGCGCCCCTTACCAGCTTTGCGCCCAGCAGGTAACCGTGCTGCTGTGCCTTCTCGAAAGAACGTTTCAGAAAGGCCAGTCTGTCATGGCGGTACATCTGGAAGGTATTGAATACAATAGCCTGCCCTTTATTGAACTGTCCCATCAGCTCGTCGGTCAGATCATCAACGGGCTGCTGTATCCAGGACTCTTCCGCGTCTATCAGCAAACCCACCTTATGTTTGGCTGCTGTGGATGCGATAGTCTGAATACGGGTGCGTACACGGGCATATTCTGCCGCTTCTTCGGGAGTCAGCACCGCGTTGCTGTGGATCTTCTCCAGCAGACTAAAACGCGCGAAACCCGTTACTTTGATGGCTATGAAAGGAATGTTAGGATTACCAGCTGCATATTCAATGGCACGAACGAACTCAGGCACGGCATGATCATAGTTTTCCTCTCCCTCCATGGCTTCTACGCCATAATCCAATGCTACACCTACGTGGAACTTACCTAGCTGGCTGGCAGTCTGTGCAGCCTCCTGGAGGTTCTCGCCTCCACAGAACTGGCTAAAGATCGTGTTACGGATGATGCCTTTGATCGGCAATCCTATTTTCAGCGCAAACGGTGTAACGGCTGCACCTAATTTCACCAGCCAGGGCTTACCAATATTGGTAAACAGGAAGTCAGCTTTTTTTAATGCTTTGTCTGTCTTTGATTCAAAAGCTATGGCGGTATTCTCGAATGATAATGATAGCTGCTTTTCCATGGGGCGCAAAGTTAGTATGCGGACACATTACAGCAAAAATGATCTGGTAAGTATAACAATCCGTTTACAATTGATTAGAAAACATCTAAAGAAAATCTCGTTTCCTTAAATGAATCATCTGATAAATAACGCTTAATTAAACCCAATAAAGCTTCCTTCCTATATTTTTTTCTTTAATTTTATATCTTCATCAAAATCAGTATTCTCAGTGCCTTTACATCAGCCGCAAACTACGATCCGCCCTGTAGCGGGCATTTTCGTCCTTCTATCTGTATTTTGTTCTGTCACTTTTTTCTCCGCCTGCACGCAACAGGGGAAAAAACCTGCGCTAACCGGGTTGCAGCAACAGGGGCTTACCTATACCACGCATGAAGGGGTGATCGGAGAACGTAAGAAGATCGCATTACCTAACGGGGCCGCTGTCATACTGAACAGTAACTCCCGTCTCCTGGTACCGTCAGACTTTGCCCAGAGCCATACCCTGCTGCTGGATGGCGAGGCTTATTTTGATACCACGGCCTTTCCATTGACAGTAAAGACCAATATCCTGACCATGACCGCCCAAAAGCCTTCCGCCTTCAAGTTACGTTGCTTCGAAGCGCAGCAGGGAGCCACCGCTTATGTAACGGCGGGCGAAGTGGTTGTAAAAAAGTCTTATCATTCTCAGACTGACAATCAGCCGGAAACGCTGGGATTAGGAAATATGGTGCTGGCGAATAAAGAAATCGACCTGATGGAGAAAGAGACCTATCATCCGGAGGAGATGACAATCTGGTTACAAGACAAGCTGGTATTTGAGAATCTGCCGTTCATGAATGCTGTCAAGAAACTCGAGGAGTGGTACAGCACAGAAATTTATGTGGAAGGTAATGTGGCCGCTGCGGGCAATGTGAGTGGTGAGTTTAGTGCAGCTTCCCTGGCACAGGTACTGGATAAATTGAAAGAGACGGCTAAGTTTAGCTATAAGGTAAAGAAGAACAAAGTGATGGTGGATTTTTAAGATCCGAAGATTTATACTGATGCCACGCATATGTTAATTAAATAAAAAACGGAGGTATATCACCAGGACATACCTCCGCTCTCAATTGCATAATTACATCAGCTTAGCTCTGCGCCTACTTTCTTCAGCAACTCCAGTGTCTTACGTACACCTTCGTCTTCAGAGAGTTTTGCGCCTTCGTATTCTATTCCGATATGACCTGTATAACCGGCGTCCTTCACGATCTTTAACATCTTAGCATAGTCTGTCTCTATACAGTTCCCATTTGCATCAAAATCGTGCGTTTTAGCACTTACACCTTTTGCAAATGGCATCAGCTCCGTCACACCTTCATAACGGTCATACTCTTCCAGGCATTTGGTAGCGGCCCATCCCTGTGGTGTATTATCTACAGGTTTGGTACGATTCAGGCAAAAGTTACCGAAATCAGGTAAGGTACCGCAGTTTGGTCGGTTTACCTGTTTCATCACGTTTGCCAGCCATTTACCATTGGAAGAACTACCACCATGATTTTCTACGATCACGTTGATATTGTGTGTATTGGCGAAGTCAGAGAGTTTTGCCAGGGACTCTGTCACCGCCTTGGAGACGTCATCCGGTTTGCCCTCTCCTGCCGCATTTACACGGATAGCGTGGCATCCCAGATATTCAGCTGCTTCCACCCACTTGTAGTGGTTTTCCACGGCCTTCAATCTTTTCTTCACATCCATATCTCCCATTTCACCTTCACCGTCAATCATGATCAATACGCTGCGCACGCCAACGTCACTGCAACGTTTCTTGAGATCTGCCAGGTATGCCTTATCAGTCGCCTTATCCTTAAAGAACTGATTTACATATTCTACTGCCTCAATACCAAAGTCATTCTTTGCTTTAGCAGGAAAATCAAGATGATTCAGTTTACCTGAAAACAAGGCTTCGTGAAAAGACCATTCTGCCAGGGAGATCTTAAAGAACAGATCTTTGGCCGTTTTTGCCTCCGGGGTCTGGCCGGCATTGGTACTGTCTTTGCTATCATTCGTGGACGCGCCGTTGTTGCACGAGCTGAGAACAGAAGGTAAAAGGCCTACTCCCATTGAATACAGCGCCATTTGCCTGAGGAAGTCCCGACGGTGTTTAGGATTGTTCATATACGTGGTTTTGTATAACAAAATACAATTTATGAGACAAAGAGAATACCCTATTAAAAAAAACTGTAAAAAATTACCTTAAAAGAATAGTTTTTTCACATTTTGTCATTATCTTGATACCCACTTAGTCGCAAATTCCCGTTTGTCTTTATTTATAATTCCACCTCATTAATGTGCAGCACATTGATTTATGCCGCATTATAACATGATAAACTAAAGCCGTTCCGTTTCAAGCGGGACGGCTTTGTCGCTTTCAGGCACGTCCTTCGGCGGATGCCGGTGCCACCAGGATGCCAGGAGCGAACCGGTAACATTCATCAGCGGACCAAACACTGCCGGCGCCAGTCCGATCGTAGCGATCTTACCCATGTTCTTCGCAATAGCTGTTGCCAGTCCGCCGTTCTGCATACCCACCTCTATCGCAATCGTACGGCAATCCTGTTCATTCATCCTGATCAACCTGCATATCCAGTAACCCAACCCATATCCTGACAGGTTGTGGATAAGAGAAGATAGTATTAACAGCATCCCCACATCCAGTAAACTCTCTCTTCCCTTAGCTGTAATGATCACGATAATAAAAGCGATAGCTGACATGGAGACCTTCGGCATGACGTTATCCAGCCACTTTAGTTTACCACTCAGGAAGTGGTTGAATAACAGTCCGGCGGCCACCGGCAGTATCACAATTTTACAGATGTCCCACATCATAGCCGTCACACTGATATCGACATAGCTGCCAGCCAGCCATTGCATCAGGAAGGGTGTTACAAAAGGCGCCAGCATAGTAGATACTGCTGTCAGTGTAACAGAAAGTGCCAGATTCGCTTTGGCCAGATAGGAAATCACATTAGACGCCATACCACATGGCACCGTACCTATCAATACTACCCCCGCGGCTATCTCCGGAGGGAACTGAAAGAGATGCGCGAGCGACCAGCCCACAAAAGGCATAATAGTGAAATGACATACCACACCCGTGAATACACCCATCGGCATTTTTATAACGCCATAGAAATCGCGTACGCTCATCGCGGTACCCATGCCGAACATAATGATCTGTATCAGTGGCGTGATCAGTTTTGACAGGTCAAAACCTCCTACGGTGAGAAAGTATTGAGGATAATACATCGCGGTCGTGACAGCGGCGAATATCGTCAGTGTATATACAAAGCCGCGGGTCTGCGGACGTCTCGAACAAATAACCGCCAGAACGATCCAGAACGCAATGATGAAAGGCCCGGCGGCAGGAAGTAATGTATTCATAAGTGGAAGTGTGCTTTATTAACAGTAAACATGCTGATCACCAGGTTCTTTTTTCGAGCATTTTATCCAGCTCCTGGCGGGTCATCGGACGTAGCCCCTGCTGCCTGTGCTGCCATTCCAGGAATGCCTGGCGTATTCCATCGGGCCAGTTATTATCCAGCTCTCCCGGTGTATATTTCCCAGCCTTCAGCATCTCAAAACTGAACTTATCTTTTATCTGTATAAAAGCGGCAATACCGATCACCTTTTCTGCCAGGTGAGCCGGCACAAATACCACACCTTCGCTGGATGTCAGCACAAGATCACCCGGTAGTACCACTGCCTGGCCGATACGTACGGGTACATTCAATCCCGTCAGCATTACATTCTTCAGAAATGAAGGATGCCAGTCTCTCACCAGTGCATTAAATCCTGCTATTTCTTTAAGACCTTCGAGGTCTCTTGCTGCAGCGTCAAATACAACTCCATTACCGGAACGGGCATAGATGGCATTGCCCAGTGTAGAACCGATCAATGTTCCTTCTGCTATCTTACCAAAACCATCTGCTACATACACATCTCCCTTAGTCAGCTGTTGTATCGGCCAGGAATTAGTGTTACCTTTAAATCCTTTCTGCTGGCCTCTTTCCTTGACATGCGCTTCCACATCCGGACGGGCAGGGATGAACATCGCTGTTACGGCACGTCCCACTATAGGCTTGTCATCATAGATCATTTTCCACCCGCCGTCAAACTGACTATGGTATCCCTCACTGTCGAGTATCGTCCATACGTCATCCAATCCTACTGTTCGGGCCTGTTCAATAACTGCATCCGGTATTTTAGGACGGCCATCCGGAAAACGTTCGCCTGCCCAGTCGGCAGTCAGAAAAATCAGTTCCTCCCGGGAAATGGTCTGTGCCTTTATTAGGGCAGGCAGCAGCAGTAATGGGAGGAAGAAAGCTAATTTCATATCATTAGTAATTAAGAACCATGAATTGATGATAATGGGTTGCTGTTGGGACATCTGTGTTTGGGCTTATTTAGCCTGTACAGCCAGCCCATTCAGATCATATACTACTTTACCGGCACGGACCGTTAGTTCACAAAGTAACCTGCTGTTACCTGCTACCCTGGTACTGGCGTCAGTGAAACCGAATTTACCATTTTCAACACGTAATAACGCGATATCTGCCACACTGTTTTCGGACAAACTCCCCAGCTCTTCATGACGGATTGCCTTTGCCGCTTCCGATGTAGTCGCCTTCACCAGTTCAGGCAATGCCATACCCATATTCAGGAACTTTGACATTACATTCAACAGGTCTTTCATATCTCCGTTCATACTACCGGTATGAATATCTGTACTGATCGTACTGGGGAAGAAACCGGCTTTTAACGCGGGTATAGCCTGTGAGTAACTAAAGCTGGTACCACCATGCCCCACATCGAACACGATGCCTTTTTTACGGGCATCCTGTACAAAAGGACGCAGGTTTCCGTTATCATCCACAATGGACATACGGCCTTTTACTTTCGCATAAGCATGGGTAAAAATATCTCCGGGACGCAGGTGCTGCATGAACAGGTCTTCCAGTGATAACGGCGGATTGTTACCACCAAAATCGATCATCACCGGACAGGACGTTGCCGTTCCTGCTTCTACGGCGCGATCAACTGGTGTCCATTCACCACCTTCGTAGTGAGCCACTTTCACGCCTACCACCCAGTTCTTAAATCTACGTATGGTTAACGCCGTCATCTTAGCATCCATATCATTGAGGTCCTGCTCATAAGGACCTCCCTGCATTCCATTGCCCACAATATTAATGAAGGCAAACACCCGTGTTTTGGA
This sequence comes from Chitinophaga agri, assembly GCF_010093065.1. Lineage (NCBI taxonomy): Bacteria > Pseudomonadati > Bacteroidota > Chitinophagia > Chitinophagales > Chitinophagaceae > Chitinophaga > Chitinophaga agri. The sequence continues at coordinate 3,009,534 of NZ_CP048113.1, forward strand.
ATGCATGATCGTCTGATTGAGGAACAGCTCAAAGTTGCGCCATCCGGAACTACCGGCATCTACCACGGTAGTCACGCCACAGCGAAAGGTGAATCCGTCAGGTGCGATGGCATCATAACTATTGTTCAGATAACGGTTCGGCGTAGTGCCAATAAAATTATGCGTATGAATATCTATCAGACCAGGCGTGACATAGAGCCCGCTGGCGTCAATTACTCTCTTTGCCGTTGCGGGATCAATATGTGCAGCGACCTTTGCGATCGTATCCTCTCTCAGTGCGACATCCATTACCGCATCTATCTTGTTCTTCGGATCGATCACATGTCCTCCTCTGATCAGTAACGTATACTCCTGGCTATACGCACCAGCATAGCAAAGGCAGCCCGATACCAGGAGTACCAGGTATTTAAGAATGCTCCTCATTGACTTACTTTTTAAATATTGAGACCTGTATATGGAGAGAAGAAGGTTTCCGTATCACTAAACACACCATTTATCAACCATGCGCTTCTGACAGTGCTTTTTCTGTCAGCACTTTCTTTAATTGTGTTGCTACTATCTTTTCCTGTCCTGGTACCAGCATCCAGGTTGTGACATTGAAGGTATGCTGATCTGCGCCATCTGCCACCTCTATGGATGGTGTACCACTACGCAGTTTTTCCCTGATCTCAGCTGCGGTAGCAGGTATCTTTTTCGGATCCCAGGAGATATGTAATGTAGGAATATGATTTGCCAGCGGTGGTACTACGACTTTGGTTTCCACCCCTCCTACTGTTTTCACGGCATCGCTGATCAGCTTGATCTGTGCCTCCCACATCTTCCATTCCCTGTCATGATCGGTGGCCAGATAAGTTTCGAGTGCCACCAGCATCCCAAGGATCTCCTCCTTGTTCACTTTTAAGCCTCTGCCAACGGTATTACCGCGTGGCGGCGCACTTAAACGGGCTGCTTCAATGTATTTTTTCCTGCCCAGTAAAAGCCCTGCGCTTTGCGGACCACGGATACCTTTACCGCCTGAAAAGCATACCAGGTCATATCCCATAGCGGTATATCTGAACAGGTTTTCCACCGGCGGTACATCTGCGGCACAGTCGATCATGGTAGGAATACCATGTGCCTGTGCTATCTTCAGAAATTCCTCTACCTGTATCTTACCGTCGAAGTTGTTGGCATTCAGAAAATACATCAGCGCTGTTTTATCACTGATGGTCTTCTCCAGTTCTTCTTTTGTTTCGATGTAAATGATCTTCAGCCCTGTATTCTTCAGCGCATGTGCATACGCGATATCATGCGCTTTCTGAATGATCACTTCGGTCTTCATGCCCGTACCTTCCAGAAAAGGCAGTTGGGCCACTTTCTTCTCATCCATACCTGTCAATACACCGGCGGCGCCCAATGTCATGGCTGCTGCCGCACCTGATGTAACAGTAGCATATTCACATTTCAGCAGCTTTGCAATACGCTGTCCCACCTTATCCTGTAATTCATCCAGCAGCACGTATTCCTTCGATGCATAATTGATGGCGCTCATCACCTCGTCCCGCATAAGGGAGCCTGTCATGAACGTATACGTACCTGCTGCGTTGATAAACGTACGGATACCCAGTTCTTTAAAGTAATCTTTTGCCCCGGTTGCTTCATCTGCCGATCCTTCAGTTATGGGCAATAGTTTAGCGCTGCCTGCAAAAGCCCCGAATACGGGTATTGCAGACATATTTTTCAATAAGTCTCTGCGGTTCATATGTAAAAAGAAAAGAGTAAAGAAAAACGTTCCCTAGAGCATTGCTATGCAATCCATCTCTACGAGCGAATCGCCTGGCACACCGCCATATACGGCTACCGTAGTACGTACGGGCGGATTACTGCCGAAACGACCTTTATACACTTCATTCATCGCTTTGTAGTCATTCAGATCGTGCAGGAACACACTTACCTTCAGCACCTTGTTCATCGAAGACCCTGCCTTGATCAACACCTTTTCCATTTCTATCAATACATGATCTGTATGGGCTTTGATATCTCCTTCAAAGTGAGCGCCGATACCGGCTACATACACCGTGTTTCCATGTATCCGGAAACTGGAGAACAATGGTACGTCCTGATCATAAATCACCTCTCCCTGCGGAGTGGCATCCGGTAATGCCGGTGCTGCGGCTTTTGCAATGGCGTTGATACCTGTTATACCAGCCAGTGTGGCTGCCATCTTCTTTAATACGGAACGTCTCTGGTTTTGCATGATTTCTGTGTTAGTTATTTTTATCCCACCATACGCGGGTTGTCATAAGGTTTGCTCCCTGGCGGCCGATCGCTTCGGCAAGGCTTGCACTGTTTACACTCTCTTCTGAAGGTGGGTACAGCAAGCGGCGGGGAATTGTGCCACCAGTAGTGTTACCAGGTGCATTTACAGGTGTCAGTACCGGATATCCCGTACGACGCCAGTTAGCATGTATCTCCTGTTCATCCAGGAACAAAGCTATCCATTTCTCCTGACCTATCATCGCCTTTTTAGCCTCCGTACTGCCTGTCAGCGGATGAGCCGCCTGATAGGCCGCGATCTTTTCCTGCGCAATCACACCCGCATTGCCAAATAACGCCCAGTTACGCATAGCAGCACCAATGGCATTGGAATAAGCTGCCGCAGCATCTCCTTCCCACCAGCCCAGCAATGCTGCCTCTGCTAACAACAGATTCACTTCTGCTGCACTCATCACAATAAATGGTGCATTGTATTGCAGGATAGTGGCCGGATTAGGTTCAGACAGGCTCGGGAAATCAGTCGGTTTGTTCAGTAATCCGTTAGGCATACCTTTCTGCAATGCAGTGCTGGTATCTGCCTTACCATTGTTCCACACTATTGCTATTACATTCAGACGGGGATCTTTGTTCGTTTTCAGCACATCAATAAATGTCTGTGCCAGTTTACCACCTTCCGTATTGCTATTACCATTTGCGACTGCATAATCATTCGATAACATACTGGCGGCAGCCGGATTACGATTAATGGCCTGTGAACCATCCACATATTTCATCGTAGCGATATCTGCATCAGCTGTTATAACACCTCCCGCAATTGCCTTCTTCACCCATGTTTCTGCCACTGCCGGCGACTTTCTGGAAATACGCATACCCAAACGCAGCATCAGTGAATAAGCGAACTTCTTCCATTTCGTCACGTCTCCTGCATAGATAAAATCACCTGCTCCGAACGTAGGTGCTGCCGGGTCCAGCTTTGCCGATGCTTCATCCAGCTCCTTTAACATGTCGTTATAGATCGATTCCTGTGTATCGTATGCCGGTGTGAAGTCATTATCGGTATACCCTTTCACTGCCGCTGAATAAGGAATATCCCCATACAGATCGGTGATACGATGCATGATATAGACCCTGAATATGCGCGCAATAGCAAGTTTATTCACATCTGCTGCTACATCCGGTTTCAGACCATTGATGGTCGTACCGATTTCGTTAACAGCGGTCGTATACCCTGTAGTGAAATAGTCATATGGGTAGGTACCTTGCTGGAAGTAATATTTATCACCGATACCTGGTACATCCTTGTAAGTTGCAAAGTGCTGCATGGAACCTCCGCACGCCAGTACATCTGTAGAGAAGTAACTGTTGCCAAAGGCATCGAGCAATGCTTTACTGAACATGTATTCCGGTTGTACACTTGTGGACGCATCCGGATTGACATTCATTTCTTCAAATCCTTTATCACAGGACTGGAAAGCCAGCATAGAAGCCAGCGCTGTATATAGTAAGCAGTTAAAGCGCATTTTCATCCGTAGTAGTTTTAAAAGATTAGAATTTCACCATCAGGTTAGCACCGAAGCTTCTTGTACGTGGCATACCGAATGCTTCAAAACCCTGCGCATTACCATTGGTGTAGCTGGATTCCGGATCGAAGTTATCCGTCTGTTTGTAAAGGATCAGCAGGTTACGTGCTACGAAAGAGAGCGAAGCACTCTGCACGACTTTCAGTTTTGCTACCGGCAACTGATAACTGAATATCACCTGGCGTAATTTAACAAAGCTGCCATCATACAGGAAGTGGTCTGTGTAATTCTTGGTGTTATCATAGTACAGACGCAGGTTAGCTACCGGGATCGTGTTATGATATTCGTTTCCTTTTTCATCCACACCGTTCAGTTCCAGTCCATTCTCTCTTCCTTCCAGTGTTCTCTTATGTAATCCAAAGCGAACAGCATATACATCAGTGCCGGAGAACACCTTGTTACCGAATTTACCATCAACCAGGATATCCAGTGACAGGCGTTTGTATTTGAAAGTATTGCTCAGACCCATTGTGAGTGGCGGTACACCTCTTCCCAATGGTTTCAGCTCGCTCTTCTGCTCATAACCTGTTGTGCTGTTGTAGACGGTCTGACCTTTTTCATTCTTCACAGTCGTATAGCCCATGATAATACCATAAGGCTGTCCGACAGTATTGTGGATGAAAGCCCAGCTACCCACACTGGAGGCCATCTGTAAGGTATTCAGGCCAGCAGCCAGCTGTTCTACCTTGCTCTCGTTGTAGGCCATGTTATAGCTCACGTTCCAGGTAAAATCTTTGCCTTTAACAGGTGTGCCGGTCAGGAGTAATTCAACCCCTCTGTTGGATAATTTACCAACGTTCAGGAGGGCGTTATTATAACCGGAAGCGGTAGAGATCGCAGTGCTTACAATATCATCTGTTGTTTGCTTTTTGTAGTAAGTCAGGTCAATGCCTAGTCTGTTATTCAGGAACTGCGCTTCACCGCCTATTTCATATGTTGTTGATGTCAGTGGTTTCAGTGAGGAGTTGGTCACCAGGTTAACCCCGTTGGACTGTGTCACCTGTTGTACCGGACGACCCAGGTGGCCTCCCTGTACCATTGTATACGTCTGATTCAGGATGTAAGGATCAGGCGTAGCACCACCTACCTGTGCCCATGAAGCACGAAGTTTTGCAAAGCTGATCGCCTTCGGCATCTTCACCGCATCAGAGAGGATGAAGCTACCACCTACGGAAGGATAAAGAATGTTATTGCTCAGTGGGCTCAGTGTAGAGAACCAGTCCTGACGCGCCGTGAAGTTCAGGAAGAATATGGATTTATAATCCAGGTCCAGTGATCCGAACACAGAGTTCGTAGCGATCTTACCTCTTGTAGGCGTTGTCGTTGATGTGGTCAGGTTGGTAGCGCTATAGAAGAAAGGAATGATGAACTGTGTACCTGCGATCGCTGTCTGATTTGAAACAAAACGACGGGCGTTGCCCCCTACGAGCGCATTCAGTCCGATAGTACCGGCGATCTTCGTATTGTAACCGGCAGTCAGCATAGAGTTCGTCTCTGCTACTGAGTTCCTGAACTCACTGTATTCTCCTGCGGCGCCTGTTGTATATACCGTTCCTGTCGGAATGATGCCAACATAGTTATAGTCAAAGAAATCGCGGCTCACGGTTCCTTTCACGTACAGGTTTTTCAACAGGTCATACTTCACGCTTGCCTGACCGATAAAACGGTTTTTGGTGTCATTGTTTCTGAACCGGTTGATCACAAAGTAAGGATTGGAAGCATACGCAGTTTCATTCCACTGGATCTCACGGCCTGTCTCATCATACCCAGGATTCATCCAGCGGACATCGACAGTGTTAGCAACCATATACACGCCCCAGTTGGGGTTACCGGTGGCATCCCCGGAGCTGGGACGGTTGGTTGCATTCTCTACATTATATTGCGCTACAGCTTCAATGCTCAGTTTTTTACCCAGGTAAGCATTCAGATTCAGGTTTGCGATCTTCTTGTCAAACTTAGAATTAGGAATGATGGCCTTACTGTTGGTATTGGAGAGCGAGAAGCGAAAATTCACAGCTTCACTACCACCATTGAATGCTACAGTATTAGTGAATGTAGATCCTGTCTGGTAGAAGTTCTTGATATTATCTTTCTGTGCGACATAGGGATGCATCTTTCCATCAAAAGCGATGTACTCAGTACCATCCATCTTTGTACCCCAGGAGCGGCGGCCGTAGGTAATTGCTTCAGCCTGTGATGTTGGTTTCAGTCCTTTATCACCCTGACCATATTCATATTGCCATTCAGGCATTACAGCAGGTGCATCCAGCGTAAGGGTAGAGTTATAATCCACACCAATACCTTTACGGGCAACACCCTTTTTAGTAGTAATCACGATCACACCATTGGCAGCACGGGAGCCATACAATGCTGCGGCAGAACCTCCTTTCAGTACACTGATGCTTTCGATATCATCCGGGTTAATACCACCGATACCATCACCCCTGTCGACGTTCTGACCACCACCACCGGTAGTAGGTGCACCACCGGGTGTAGTGTTATCGATCGGCATACCATTCACCACGTATAAAGGCTGGTTGTTACTACCGAGTGAATTATTACCACGGATCACCACACGGCTGGAACCACCAGGGCCACTGGCCAGACTGGTTGCATTCACACCCGGGATCTTTCCACTCAGTGCATTTGCCACATTGATCTCACGTGCCTGCGTAAATTCGCTACCCTTTACTTCGGATACTGCATACACAAGTGCTTTTTTCTCTTTTCTGATACCCAATGCCGTTACTACGACTTCAGATAATGATTCATTAGATTCAGCCAGGTTGACAGCCAGCGGTGCGTCCAGATCTGTTACACTCACCTCTTTTTTAGCGAATCCCATAGAACTGACTACCAGCACGAAGGGCGGCGTTGCGCCTTTCAGGTTTAGTTCAAAGCTACCGTCTGGTCCGGCCATTGCGGCAACAGTTGCGTTGCCTTTCAGTACCACGCTGGCACCAGGAATAGGTGCGCCATCAGGACCCGTCACTTTACCTTTCAGTTTGTCAGCCATCAGGCTGTTTACATTCAGTATGGTTGCTGTCGTTGGTACATAAATAGAATATTGTGTTTTATTGACACGCATGAAAGCCAGTGAAAAATCAGTAAGCAGCAGGCGTAGTGCAGCTTCTGTCTCCAGGGTCTCCGCCTTTGCCATTACTTCCGCAGTTATCACTTTCCCATCCAGTAATCCTTCCTTATAGGCGATACGGACATTCTGGAATTTCTTCAGCTTGATGAGCGCTTCTTTCAGGGACACATTAGCAGATACATGTTTTACAGGGATTTTATCAGACTGCCTCATGGCATACATCGAGGGCGTCTGTGCGCTGGCAGATAAGGTAATACCTGGCAGCAGGGCACTGGAGAGCAGCCCCAAAATGAGATTTTGGTTCAAAATGTTCATAGTTTTTTTTTACGTGTCCTAGTATTCCCGCATTAAGCGCGTGTTTTTCACACTTTACTTTCCTGAAGCGATTATTAGTTCCTTCTCCGAAGGCTGTTCAACTCTTACGTTGAGCGTAGTGGTAATTACAGTCAATAGTTCTTCTACGTTAGCTACGTTAATATCTCCTTCGATCTTTAGCTTTCTGATTGATTGTTCACTGAGCTTTACAGTATAACCATAGTTATCCTGCAATGTTTCGATAATTTCTCCTAAAGTGGCATCGGTAAACGTCAGCGGTACCTGTGTCCAACGTTTGATCGATTCTGGTTTGTTTATTTTTTTGGTTAGCAATAATTGATTGTCTGCATATTCAATATAGTCACCGGGCAACATGACAACAGCCTTCGGTGATCTGGGCCCATCATTAAATCCTACCTGTATCTTTCCGGTTACCAGTCCTACTTTAGTTCTTCCGTGGCGGCTTCTCACATTAAAGGATGTACCCAGTACTTCAATGGTCAGCCCCTTACTATGCACAAGGAAACGCTGACCGGGTCTCACATTGGTGGTATCCCTGTTAAGATGTGCTACATCAAAGAAGGCCTCTCCGTCTATCCATACTTCCCTTGGTGCGGTAGTATCCCATTTCTCCTGGAAGGTAATGGAGGTGGTGGCGTTCAATGTCACAACAGAATGATCTGGCAGGGTGATCGTTCTTTTTTCGCCATATCCTGTCGCGATCATCTCCATATGCGGCCTGCTCAGCTGATTGTACAACAAATAGCCTCCTGCAGTAGCTAGCAGTGCAATAGCAGCGGCTCTTACCCATATGTTCATCCGTCGGAATATACCCGGGCGGCGTGATTCTTCTGCTGCGATCGTCGCAGTGATCCTGTCCAGTAAGTGTGCCTTATTATCTTTATTCTCCCACACTTCCTGAGAACGATAGGTGCGGATCACACTAACGGCAAAATCAAAGTTAGCAGCAGCAGATGGATACTTTACAGGGAATTCGCTCCAGAACTGTCCTACAGAAACATCCGTTTCTTTTCCGGACACCCATCTGACGAAGTTGTCATCATCCAGGAAATCCTCCAGTGTATACGTTATATATTTTTCATTGTTCATCACGATATCCCCTATTTACTACTATTAGACATGACATGGTTGAAATTATCCCTCGGGAACAGGAATTTTTTTAGAAAAATTTCTGAGAAGGAAAAAGAGTACACCTAAAAGGGTCAGGAAGCGTTTATCTGACACCTTCTGAAGGTTATCGAGGGCTTTATATAATAACTTGTAAGTGGAGCTCATATTAATGTCCATAATGACAGCTATTTCTTCATAGGACATACCTTCATAAAAACGAAGAAATATAATTTCCTGCTGACGCGCAGGTAATGTGTTAACAAGTGCGATCACCTGACCTCTGAGCTCCTGTTCTTCCTGACGGAAGGAGGCATCAGGTATGAAGCTGACAGCAAAAGCACCCTCTCCGGCGGCATTGTCCAGTTCTACAAATTTTGAAAGGGATTGTATTTTACGAAACAGCGTAGAGCGTAAAGCTTTATACAGATAGTTCTTTACAGAGACAGGATTACCAAGCCGTGCACGGGTGGTCCATAGTCTTACAAAAAGATCATGTACCACATCCTGGATCAGGTCCGCATCCTGCGTAAATTTGCGGCCGTAATTGTTCAACAGTTCATAAAATTCGCCGTAGAGCGCAGTAAAGGCGTCCCAGTCCCCCTCTTTAAACGCATTCCACCATAACACGTGACTCTCCGATTGCATTGGCAGTTTAGTTTATCTAGACGATTCCCTAATAATACAAAAAAATACCGGCAGCCAATAACATTTTCGTTGCAATCAGATTTTCACAATGATATTCTTTTTATACATGATCCATACAGGAATGAATAGCAGTAACACAAGTGTGATGGCGGCGGCGAGTGACGCATTCAATGGTGAAAAGATGGAAGAATATCCCTGGAACATCCCTCCTGACAGGCCTTTAAAGATCATCGGTACAACGCCGGACAATACATAAGCCGTAATGGCATTCCTGCCAAACGCAACAAAAGGAGGTGTAATACGTGTGTATTGTTTTACATCGATCAGCCAGTAGGACAATGCCAGCCCCATTGCTGCCAGTCCGCCGGTATACAGTACGAATGAACTTGTCCACAATGACTTATTGATCGGGAAGCATCCATCCCATATCAGGCCTGCTATCACGGCCAGGAAACCTGCGGAGAACAACCAGGAAACCTTTTCGGCATCCGCCACATCTTTCCTGCGCAACCAGTCGCCGGTCATAATCCCCAGCAGCCCTGTAGCAATCGCCGGCAGTGTGCTTAGTAAGCCTTCCGGGTCCCAGGTGCGGGCCTGCTTCCAGAGATGTCGTTCCCCAAGCACTGTACGGTCTACCCAGGCGGCCAGATTAGTAGCCGGTTCCAGGTTAGCCGGGCCGTATCCTGGCACCGGGATCATTGTCATAAGCACCCAGTAGGTGACCAATAGGCCCAAACAGACCCATATGCGGGCTTTTGCCCCTGTTTTGAGGTAGAGTAGGGAAATGATAAGGAAAACGATCGCAATGCGCTGTAAAACGCCTAAAATGCGCAAATTATAGAAGTCGAATGATGGGATGAGACGGAAGGCCAGTCCGATCGCAAATAAGATAGCCGCCCGGCGGAAAATATGAATGATAAGCGTTTTATGTCCGTCCACATCGGCCTTCCGGCTGCTCAGTGCAAACGTGACGGCAACACCAACCATAAAAAGAAAAAAGGGAAAGACGAGGTCTGTAGGTGTGCAGCCATTCCATTTCGAATGTTCCAGTGGAGGATAGATATATGACCAGCTCCCTGGATTGTTCACAAGTATCATCGCAGCGACGGTGAGTCCGCGGAAAAAATCCAACGACAGGAGCCTCTGTTTCATTGACATGGCAATTTAGTTCTGGTTCCTGGTAAGATAACAGAATAATCTGATCACTCCACATTTTTCCTGTAAGCCAGGAACGCTTCCCTGCCATAGTGATCGGCCTTACGGGTTGTTTCCGGCAAACGGTATGTTGTACACATCTTCAGTACCAGTGTCGTTGCCGTATCCAGAGAGATCTTATGCCCGACAGATACAAACACGGGGTTAATCCCTTCCTGTGATCTCAATGCATTACCGATATGTTCTCCGTTATCTTCTGCCAGTAATGGACTGACGGATCCCCTCTCTGCTCCTGGCTGCTCATACGTACCGAATAACCTGGTCTTCCCACATCCCAGTGCAGGCACATCCAGCACTATCCCCATGTGACAGGCCAGTCCGAAGCGACGGGGATGTGCCAGCCCCTGACCGTCACAGATGATCACATCCGGTCTTTGTGTGAGTTTCTTCCAGGCCTCCAGCAATACCGGCATCTCTCTGAATGAGAATAATCCCGGGATATAGGGAAACGTGACCTCCATACAATGGGTTGCCACTTCAACTACTTCCAGTGTGTTAAAATCAAGCAATACGAACGCACCTGCTATCAGGTCACTGTCTTTATCGTATTCCACATCCACACCGGCGATCAGCTTAATATCAGCAGGCAGCATGTCTGTCTGTATGACCTGTGTTCTCAGCTGCTCCTGCACGTCAATTGCTGCCTGCTCCGTCAATATAGTGTTCATGATAATTTTTCTTTAGATCCCATACAATCGGCAGGGTTTCTCTGTAACATTTGAGTCTGCCATCCGTTTCATGAACATTTACGCATTAGCCCTAGTTATTCAACCAGACCTAAACGATATGAAACGCATCATTACTATTTGTGCCCTGATAGCTATGCTGTCCTGCTCTAAAGAAAACGGCAGGTCCTTCAAGGGAATGATAGCAGCGACAGATCATTGCTGTTCTTCAATGGAAGGCGGCAAACTTTACAAGATCAACATTATTGGTACTGACAGCACGATCACCACAGTATTGCCGGCGGACTACCATCCGGGAGAAGCTATTGCTTTCAATATTCACCGGACAGATACGCCGCCCGCTATCATGTGCCTGGCTATCTGTACAATGCCCCAGATCGTAAAGTTATCAGATGTAACAAGAATAGAGTAACAAACGCATTTATTTCTTGATCACCCCGTCGAATTTTAATACTTTATTTAACTCCTCCCTTATCAACTGTGAAAAGGACGACTTAAACACATCTGCCTTACCTGCATCCAGCACGTACACAGCAGGATCATCTTCCAGGGTGCTGCAGTCGAAGAAATAAGAAGAAAGGCCCTGCCACTGGCCAAAGAAGAAGTGGCTGTCTTTTATTTCAAAAGCGGTGTCCCCCATTTCACGGGCGGACTTCACCGCGTCTTTTCTGTTTTGTACCAGATACGCTACCTCACTTGAATAGTTCCGAAGGATACGCCCCTTTTTCTTACCAAAAATAGCGATGAATTCCACGTAGGCTAAGGGCAGTTTTACATTGAACTGCTGTTCAATAGCTTTTATCTCTGTTTCAGTAACGCCCTGCGGATCACCCAGGTGCTTAGGATATTGCTGTAAAAAATCCAGGTATTTTGACATCGGATAGTCTGATAATAAGCTATAATATTAACTATTTTTTTCATAAAATAGGTGGTTTAATTTCAAGGTTCTCAAATAAGATCAGTGCTGTCGCCGCCGTCTGTCACAACAGAAGGCCCTCTCTCCTGTCAACTATGCTGCCCTGGTGGTGGTGAACAATACAATATCAGCCAGTATTCCAACACGTCTTCAAACTGAGTTATATTTCAGGTATGCTCAAGGTATGTTTGAGGTGGCTTTCTCCTACGTTTCTCCTACGTTTTAAGACGTAAGAGAAACGTAGGAGAAAGCCACCTCAAACATACCTCAAAGCTCTCTTCAGTTTCCTACCGTTACGGTACAATAATTAACACTGTATGAAATAAAATAATGGAGAGAATAAAAGTGAGGGAAAATGTAAGTTGGGTCTGTTAATGGATGAAAGGCCTTCGAAATTACGCACCCTCTCTTTCCCAAAATAGATGCCAGAATGTAGGACAATCTACACACCTTATCCTCACAGTATCAGCTGAGTACGATATTACATAGCTATACTCACTACTTTCCCACTGCACAAACTGCTGCATCAGAAATTTGGCATGTGCAGCAGGTATTGCCGGCTATTACTGTTATTCCGGCCCGACTCAGCCGCCGCAATGACTATACTTTTGCATAGATATGCCGGCCCTTCACCGGCTGACATACGAAACTGGTATGATTTTACGCGATAGTTATCAGAGTTCACTTTAAAATCAGACAGGATGACAAACGCTACCAGGGATTTAGCTGTAATTGCAGGTGTGAGCGCCATTGCCGGCTCCCGGGCTACACTGGCTCCCGCATTGTTATTTCCGGAGAACAAGGTACTGTCTATGATGGCAGCAGGTGAGGCTTATGTAGATAAGCTGCCGGGTATAGGTGACCGGATCGAATCAGCGGGGTTAATAGGCAGAAGTATTTCAGGCGCATTTGCGGGTGCTGTAGTGAGTAAGCGTAAGCGCCGGAATATGTGGCTGGGTGCTTTAGTAGGAGCAGCTGCAGCCTGTGCTGGCGCCTATGTGACATACTATGCACGTAAAAAATTCGGGCAGATCACGGGCACACCAGATCCTATAGCAGGACTGGTGGAAGATGTGGCGATGATATGCCTCGGTAGTGTATTACTGGATGACGACCGGATATAGACTATGTATAAACCTAGGGCCGTCCGCCTTCCGGCGAACGGCCTTCTTGTATCTGGTAACATCCATTATAACAATTTAACAACATCGCTATAATAACAAAGCTCCTGGCCAATGACCAGGAGCTTTGTTATTATAGCGATGTTGTTAACAACTATCTTCTTTCATCATATACACCGAATTCAGAGATAGCCGGCGCATCGCTGAACTCGTCGAACAGGATACGTACCTTACCACCCCATACAGCGTCAAAGCGGTGGATCTTTACGCGTCCGCCACCTTCACCCTTGGCCAGTGGTTTCCATACACCATTCTCGTTATATTCGAGACGGTATTTTTTGATATTGTTACCATCTTCCACGATAGTGATCATGTTGAAACGTTTGTCCTTATCAAAGATGATCTCATACCATGGTTGTTTCACCTCCGGGTTAGACTGCCAGCTGCTACCGAAACGATCATCATTACCAAAGTCCATGATGTTCATATCGTTACTCCAGCTCGAATTGCTGCGCTGGAATTTAGCGATGTTGGAAGAGATAATGGGTGCTTCAGCTGGTGTTAATGCAGGGAGCGGACCCGCATTCTTCCAGCGTTTGCCCACTTCTTCGAGTGCTTTCACCGCATTAGGATCGATCAGGCCATCGCGGTTAGGCGCTACATTCAGGATGAAGTTACACCATGCTTTGTTAAGCGGCACCAGGATGTCGTCTACCAGCTTAGCAGGATCTTTTACCGGTGTGGTAGGGAAATCTGTTTTCCAGAACCATGCACTGTTAATAGGCAGGCAGGATAATGCAGGCAGCCTGTTCGCATCTTTAGAGATGTGCTGACCAGCACCCTGCTCATAAGATTTGATATCTGTGTAAAATAAAGCCTCTGTTGGGTATTTAGCCGCATTGAGGTCCATTACCAGACAGTTAGGCTGCAGGGTCTTAATGAGGCGGTAAACCTCCTCAAATGGGATTTCATCATAAGAGATCCTTGACCATGGAGCATCCCATCCATCAATGATCAGTGCAGAGATCTCACCATAGTTGGTCAGCAATTCTGTCAACTGCTCTTTCACCATCTCAATATGCTTACGGGTGATGTCGCGTGGACGCAGTTTGTGGTGCGTATCCAGGATAGAGTAATACAACATTACTTTCAGGCCTTTCGCTCTGAATGCATTTACATACTCCTTTACCACATCTTTCTTGTATGGACTGTTCATCACATTGTAATCAGTCGTTTTAGTATCCCAGATACAGAAACCGCTGTGATGTTTGGTGGTAAGACAGCCGTAGGTCATATTAGCTGCTTTCGCAGTTGCCGCCCATTGATTACAATCCAGTTTTTTTGGATTGAACAGGGAAGCTGGTGCATCCGGATCAGGCCAGTCCTGGTTGGCGAAGGTCGGGATGTTGAAATGGATAAACATACCAAAGCGCAGATCAACAAATTCCTGTTGCAGGGTTGCGAGTGGTTTGGCGGTTGGTTTTACCTGCGCCTTCAGCATAGCGGGCATAGTTAACAGCATGCCCAATGCCAGACGCAAAAAGAATACATTCTTCATGTGTGTGAATACGATTTTGGATTTTGAGACCGAGTTCGTGGATAAATTAATTCTACAGCCACTAAAATAGGACAAACAAATTATGCTTTTCAGGTATGAGAAGACACTATAATGAATTGCGAAATTCCCATTAGAAAGCAGTGCCTATACGTTAGGTCTCCTTCCGAAGCCTGTTTGTTGTCGTTTCCATGTTTGTTCATGTCTTTTAACAATTTAACTGGAGAATGATGAGTACGTAGCAAAAAGTGGCATGGTGTTGGATTTATGCCGGGTACATAGGTTAATAGAAAGAGTCATTAAAAACAAACACAATTTATATGAAATTTAGACCCATAATATTAGGTTTATCTCTTCCCATTTTTTTATTCTCCTGCGTGAGTTCAAAGAAATTTAAGGCATCAGAGGCGAAGTACGCCGACCTCTCATCGCAGTATGCAAGTCTCCAGAGCAAACTGGAAGACTGTCAGCGTACGCTCCGTGATACAGCTTCCGCATTTGAGCGTAGCAGAAATATAAATGAAGAAAGGGTTGAAGGACTCAAACAAAATAACAGCACGCTCCTGAACCAGTTGAAAGATCTTTCTGTGATCAGTAATTCACAGGCGGAGAGTATCAAGAAGTCTCTCGATAATATAGGTGCGAAGGATGCTTATATCCAGGATCTTCAGTCAGCGATTGCACGTAAAGACTCCCTGAATATGGCACTGGTAATGAACCTGAAAGGTGCCATTGGTAACCTGGATGATAAAGACATCAATATTAAGGTAGAAAAGGGTGTAGTATATATTGATATCTCCGATAAAATGCTGTTTGAAAGTGGTAGCTATGATGTCACTCCAAAGGCAAAAGAAGTACTCGGAAAAGTGGCGAAAGTACTGCTGAACCAACCTGATATTGAGTTTATGGTAGAAGGTCATACTGATACCAATCCTTACAAGAAAGGCGTACTGCTGGATAACTGGGATCTGAGTGTGAAAAGAGCTACTGCTGTGACCAGGGTATTGCAGAACGACTATAATATTCCTCCTTCCCATATCACTGCAGCAGGTAGAAGTGAATATCTGCCAATTGCCAGCAATGATACACCAGAAGGACGCGCGACTAACCGTCGTACCCGTATTGTGATATTACCTCAGCTTGACCAGTTCTTCAAACTGCTCGAGAAAAAAGGATAATCATCCATTTCATTATAGCAGAAAAGGGCGCCTCTCTTACCGGGGGCGCTTCTTTATTTTACAGCATCACCGCCTGGGTTGTACGCGTATCTGTATCAAGAATAAGGATACCTTCACTGCTATCATCCAGTTGTTCTACGACAGCACCGGTACTGTCCCATACAGCCGACTTACCGGCACACTGAAATCCGTCGGACTCCCCTACCGCATTTGACAGCAGCACCATCATATCATATTCACATCCAATAGCCGATAACCGCTCTATGGCTTTGTCAATCCCCCCTGTGGATTTAACGGAACTGGCGAGGTAGAACTGCGCGCCACATTTGTAAGCGTCCTCTACATGTTGTGGAACAGATAATTCATAGCAGATGGCCAATGCCACATCACCATCCTCTCCGAGGAGACTAATGGTGCTCTGACCACTTACAAAATAGGGGGCTTCATCGGCGTGCAGGTATTTCTTGGCATATACATGCCTGGGAGCCTGCGGCTGGAATAAGACCATACTGATAGTAACGCCGGCTGTCGTTCTCAGTGGTATACCAACACCGACCGTGACCTGGTGTTCGTCACTGATGGACTGAAAAATATCCAGCCGCTCATCATGTAATTCGGTTGCAAGATCGTGGGCCAGGGTGGGTTCATAGCCTGTGATGGATAATTCGGGAAAAATAATGGCATCTGCGCCGTGGGTAACTGCAAGATGGATGATCTTTTTATGATTTTCAATATTAGTCAGGATGTCCCCTTTTACCGCTCTTGCCTGTGCTACGCAAAGTTTCATAGTCTAGTAAGTTTTTAGATGGACGCCTAATTAGAATAAGACTAAACTAGTGAATTTAGGTAAAACCGGTCATAATTATTAACAGAAATCGTTTAAATAATGCGAAATTTAGCGCGGAATGCATGTTCAATATCCGTAAACAGAGGACGATGGAAGTACAACACCTTTTGGACACTAATGAAGCCAGATTAAAGGCTGTTATTGAGGCGACTCCTGAATGTATAAAAATTGTAAGCCCTGACGGCCAGCTTCAGTTTATGAACAAGGCCGGCTTATGCATGATTGAAGCCACTGACGCTCAAAGCGTTGTAGGCGGGTGCGTATTCGATCTCATTGCACCGGAACACCGCGCCGCATGGATAGATAACCATAACAGGGTCTGCAATGGCGAAAGTCTGCACTGGGAGTTCGACATTATCGGACTAAATGGTACAAGACGCCATATGGAGACACATGCAGTCCCTATGTCCAACAGTGAGGGTACCCTTTCACAACTGGCCGTTACCCACGATATCAGCCTGAAAAAGGCATCTGACCGGGTACTAAAGCGGAATGCCATCATCCTGAAAGGACAGAAATATGCATTGGAACAGGCTGTCCACGGCAGGCCCATTAAAGATGTGCTGGACACGATCGTCAAAACAGTAGAAGAACAGTCTGAGTGCCAGTTATTTGCCTGTATCCTGCTATTAGCGCCGGACGGCAAACACCTGCTCCATGGTGCCTCTCCCAGTTTGCCACAGCATTATAACGAAGCGGTGGACGGTGGAGAGATCGGGCCCTTCGCGGGTTCATGTGGTACCGCAGCATTTAAGGGAGAAGAGATTACCGTAGCTGATATTGAAAATGACCCACTCTGGGCCAACTACAAAGAGCTGGCATTATCTCACGGACTACGTGCCTGCTGGTCAACCCCTATCCTTTCCTCACAAAATAAGCCACTGGCCACTTTCTCGCTGTATTTCAGGACTAAACAGACTCCTTCGCCCGATGACCGGGAGGCCGTAGAATTAATGGCCCGGACAGCTGGCATTGTGATAGAATGGTACAGGGAGATCTCTGAGCGTAAAGCCTTAATGGCCCAACTGGAAACACGCGTCAGTGAAAGGACCACTGAACTGAACAATGTGAATGCGGAACTACAGAGTTCCAATGACACGCTGGAGCAATTTGCACATGTGGCCAGTCACGACCTGAAAGAACCTGTCCGGAAGATCAAGATATTCACCTCCCGGCTGCAGGAAGAAGTGGGCGACCAGCTCACAGACAGGGGAAAGACCTATCTGAATAAGATCCTTTCTTCTGCCGAACGTATGTCTACCATGATAGAAGGCGTGCTGAATTATTCTGTACAGAACGGGGCAGAACAGCTAACTGAAAAGATCGATCTGAATGTCACGATCACTGAGATCAGGAATGACCTGGAGGTGCTGATCCAGCAGAAGCATGCGGAGATCACCGTAGGCCAGCTGCCTGTCATTGAAGGCGACCGTATACTTATCCATCAGCTGTTTTACAACCTGCTGAACAATTCACTGAAATTTACCAACGATACGACCTATCCGAAGATCGGCATTGAAGCGACGCCGGTTGTAAATGGTCATCAGGCGGCTTACAACATCACGATCACTGATAATGGGATCGGCTTTGATCAGAAACAGCGTGAGAAGATATTTGACACGTTCACCCGGCTGAATTCCAAGGATAAATATGATGGAACAGGGCTTGGACTGGCATTATGCAAGAAGATCGTTCAGCGGCATCATGGGATGATCAGCGCTTCGAGCGAGTATGGTAAGGGGGCGGCCTTCCAGGTGGTACTACCGGTGGTACAACCGGGCAGCGGCGGAGAACAACCGGTGTAATGCTACCTGCACACATTCTATACAAATAAAAAAGCGGTCCGCCAATGGCGGACCGCTCGTATAATATAACCGGTTGATTATCCTTTACTCTGCGGATTGGCAGTGGCCAATACCACTTTTGCACCGATCTCACGGGCTACTTCCATCACTTTCACTACTTCTTCCACTGGTACAGATTTTTCTGCATTGATGACGATAGTAGGATCTACTGTCTCACGACCCAGTGCAGGAATCAGCATCTGTTTCAGACTTTCGAAAGGCACTTTATTGGTACCCACGAAAAACTCCCGTTTGTCATTTATGCTGACAACAACCGTCTGCTTAGACTTGGTATTGCTTTTAGCTTTGGGCAGCGTCAGTTTGATCACATTCGGATTGGCGAGTGTTGACACGATCAGGAAGAAAAGCAACAGAATGAACAGGATATCATTCAGTGCTCCATTGTGCAGCTCCAGGTGCCGCTTATTTCTTCTACTGCGTAAGTTCATATTTAAGAATTACAGATGATCAATGATTTACTTTGTTGGTTCCTGCAAAATATCAATGAACTCTGATGAAGCGGCCTCCATTTTATTGATAACCTTGTCTATCTGTGCATTCAGGAAGCTGTAACCGATGAAGGCTACCAGACCAATGATCAGACCTGTAGCGGAAGTGATCATCTTTACATAAATACCACCAGCGATCGTACCGAGGGTGATATCGGAGGTGATGGAGATGTTAAAGAAGGTCTGGATCATACCAGCGATGGTACCCAGGAACCCGAACATCGGCGCAATACCTGCGATGATGGAGAGTATCACGAGGTTCTTTTCCATCTTATAGATCTCCAGTTTACCTACATTCTCCATTGATTTTTCAATGTTCTCAATAGGTTTGCCGATACGCTGGATACCTTTATCGATCATTCTGGCGATAGGACTGTTGGTATTTTTGGACAAAGAACGGGCAGCAGAGATATTGCCATTAGAGATATGATCTCTGATCATTGGCATAAAGTTATCTTCCAGCTTACCTGCTTTGGAGATAGTAAGATACCTTTCCACGAAGGCAAAAATAGCGATCACTGAAAGTATTCCCAGGGGGATCATCAGGATACCACCTTTTACCAGGAGGTCAAGTAATCTGATTTGCTGATCGGCTGTTGCCGCAGCGGCTGCAGTGGCTGCGCTGGCAACGGTGTCCGCCTTTGGCTGTAATAGAGGTTCCTGTAATAATGTAACGAGTCCTAAGAGCATGAATAAATTTTTAACCTTGCAAAAGTATATATTTCAAGTGCAACAAGGCAGGAAGATACCAATAATATGGTAAACATTTAACGTATGTTCAGCCAAAATATTGCGAATCAACCAACTAATTAGCTCCGTTCTTCCCATACCTGGGCCAGATGCACAATCGTTTGCACCGCTTTTTCCATGTCCTGGATACTTACATACTCATTTTTACTGTGCAGCGCCATCTCTCCCGTGAAGATATTCGGGCAGGGCAATCCCATAAATGAGAGCCTGGAACCGTCCGTTCCTCCACGGATGATCAGTCGTAACGGCTCAACGCCTGCGCGGCGGATCGCTTCTTCTGCATTGGCGGTTACCTCGGGATGCAGGTCCAGCACTTCACGCATGTTACGGTATTGCTGTGTAACGGTCAGGGTCGCACTTGCCTGCGGATAGCGGGCCATCACCGTATTCATCGTATTCCGCAGGAAGTCAGCATGGTCTTCCAGCTTCGCCGTTACGAAATCGCGCAGGATAAAATCTATCTCCGCATGCTCCACAATACCGTGTATACGCACCGGGTGGATAAAACCCTGACGGTCTTCCGTAGTCTCGGGAGACAGGCTGTCTTTCGGCAGCGCATCTACTATCTCACTGGCTATTTTAATAGCACTGACAAGTTTATCTTTAGCAGTTCCCGGATGTACGCTCACGCCATCAATAGCGATCTTGGCACCATCCGCAGAGAAACTTTCATTTTCGAGTGAACCACGCTCGCCACCATCCAGTGTGTAGCCAAACTGTGCACCCAGGCGCTGTATATCCAGCTTTTCCACACCACGGCCTACTTCTTCATCCGGCGTGAACAGGATACGGATATCGCCGTGTTTCACCTCAGGATGCGTCATCAGGAACTGTGCTGCGTCCATGATCTCTGCTACACCTGCCTTATCATCTGCTCCCAGTAATGTGTTACCGCTGGCAGTAATGATGTCCTCTCCTTTCTTGGAGACCAGGTAAGGGTGTTCGGCAGCCCTGATCACGGTACCATCGTGCGGCAGACTTATATCGCCGCCGTCGTACTGGCGGTGAATGATAGGCTTTACGTCTTTCCCGCTGCAATCACTGGAAGTATCCATGTGAGAACAGAAGCAGATCACCGGCACCTGTTTAGTGGTGTTGCCGGGGATGGTCGCAAAGACATATCCATGCTCGTCCATGATGGCATCCGTAATACCTATTTCATGTAATTCGCTGACTAACAACCGGCCAAGGTCCTTCTGCTTTTCAGTAGAAGGAAAAGACTTACTCAGCGGGTCTGATTGTGTATCTATCTGCACGTAGCGCGTAAAACGCTCAGTTACCGTGTATTTATAATTGTTGAACATATTGCAAACGTAAGGAATTTCGGATTCCGGGTAATAAGTACCCTGACGATTTCTCCCATCCACAGAAAAAATTACTGTTTGCATGGATTACATTCAACAAAACAGCACACATCTACTTTTAAAATCAATAATAAAGAACAAAACACCAAATAAAAATACTTTTATTACATTTTGTTCCATATTATTAAGTTTGCACAGAAAATAAGAAGACACTTATATCAACAGCGGAAACTTGACATCATTCAATAACTGTTTGTGGTTTCCCTCCTGTAAAGCGGAAGGAATTAAAAAGGAACCGTGTGTAAATCACGGGCTGACGCGCAACTGTAAGTAACCTACCGGGTATGACCACATATGTTCATTGTCCCGCCTGCGGCAGATGAGAAGAACGGTCGTCACTGTTACAAGCCAGGATACTTGCCTCAGACAGCTGCATATATACTTTCGCAAGTCTCCCATTTTTTACACCATTAAAACATCTAAGTATGCAAACAAACATTCTTGGCTATCCGCGTATTGGTAGCAACCGGGAATTAAAGAAAGCGAATGAAGCCTACTGGGCAGGTAAGATCTCCCTCGAAAAATTACAGCTTACTGCCCGGCAGTTACGCCGGCAGAACTGGGAGACATTGCATCAGGCAGGTATTAACCTGATTCCATCTAATGACTTTTCCTACTATGATCAGATACTGGATATGTGTATCATGACCGGCGCCATACCCGCACGTTTCAAAGCTTTAAAAGAAAACCTCGTAAACCCCGGCAGTCCTGAGCTATATTTCGCTATGGCGCGTGGTTATCAGAAAAATGGCTTTGATGCCACCGCCATGGAAATGACGAAATGGTTCGATACCAATTATCATTACCTGGTACCTGAGTTTGATGCCTCACAGCATTACAGTTTGCTGTACAATAAATGCCTGGAAGAATTCAAAGAAGCTGCGACGCTCGGTATCCATACCAAACCTGTGGTGATCGGCCCTGTCAGCTTCCTGCTGCTGGGTAAGATAAAAGATGAAGCACTGCAGCCAGCAGCATTGCTGGATAAATTACTGCCTGTGTACAATCAGCTGCTGCAGTCTTTACAACAGGCCGGCGCTACCTGGGTACAAATTGATGAACCCACATTGGTACTCGACCTCACACCGGAACAACAGGATCTTTTCCTCCAGGCATATGCACAGATGAGAGCTGCTGTGCCGGCACTGAAACTACTGCTGACCACCTATTTCGGCGGACTACAGGACAACACTCCGTTAGCGGTGCAACTACCGGTAGACGCGTTACACATAGACCTTGTGAGAGCACCTGAACAACTGGATACGATACTGCCGCTCTTACCAGCGAATGTACTGCTGTCTATCGGTGTCGTGAACGGCCGTAATATCTGGAAGAATAACTATGAAGCATCACTCGGGCTGATACAGCAAGCGATCGATGTAATCGGCAAGGATCGGGTACTGATCGCGACTTCCTGCTCCCTGTTACATACGCCTTATGACCTCGACCTGGAAACAGATGAGGCAGTGCTCACGCCACAGATTAAAAACTGGATGGCCTTTGCCAAACAGAAGGTAAACGAGGTGATTGCATTAAGAGACATTATTGCAGGTAACAAGGTATTACTGCAGGCCAATCAGGCAACCATGCAGGAAAAAAGCACCGCTGCCATCATCCACAAACCAGCAGTGAAAGCCCGGCTGGCAGCACTGACGGATGCGGATGCAACACGTAAACATCCTTTTGCTATCCGGCAGCAGGCACAGGAAGCAGTATTGCAACTGCCCTTATTTCCGACCACAACCATCGGCTCTTTCCCGCAAACAGAAGATATCAGAAAACTACGTGCTGACTTCAAAAAAGGTATCATCAGCAAAGAAGCATATGATACTTCCATCCGCAAAGCAGTAGCCGACTCCGTGCAGTTGCAGGAAAGCCTGCGCCTGGATGTTCTCGTACATGGGGAGTTTGAGCGGAATGACATGGTGGAATATTTCGGCGAGCAACTGGAAGGATTTGTATTCACGCAAAACGGATGGGTACAGAGTTATGGATCCAGGTGTGTCAAACCACCCGTGATATATGGCGACGTGCAACGTAGCGTACCCATGACCGTTGAATGGAGCAGTTATGCACAATCGCTTACCAATAAGCCAATGAAAGGCATGCTGACAGGACCTGTCACCATTTTGCAATGGTCGTTCGTACGTGACGACCAGCCACGTGCTGCTACTACCTTACAGATAGCACTGGCTATCCGTGATGAAGTGAATGATCTTGAAAAAGCAGGCATAAATGTGATACAGGTTGACGAACCTGCTATCAGAGAAGGTTTACCCCTGCGTGAGGCCGACTGGCCATCCTACCTGGAGTGGGCTGTTAAAGCGTTCAGGGTCGCGGTATCCGGCGTAGCAGATACAACACAGATACATACGCATATGTGCTATGCGGAGTTCAATGATATTATCAGCAATATTGCTGCCATGGACGCAGATGTGATCACGATAGAAACCTCCCGCTCACAGATGGAATTGCTGGAAGTATTTGCTACGTTCCGCTATCCATATGAGATAGGTCCGGGTGTGTATGACATTCACTCTCCGCGCGTGCCGACCGTACAGGAAATGACGGAGTTGCTGGAGAAGGCAGCACAGTTGCTGCCGGCACGTAACATCTGGGTCAACCCTGACTGCGGACTGAAAACCCGCAAATGGCCTGAAACAGAGCAGGCATTACGTAACATGGTGGCTGCCGCACATAACATGCGCGTAGCAGCTAAGACAACGGTATAATTATATCCTGATAACCATCATCCGCCATTCAAAACAGGACAGTGCAGCAGGTCATCTGCTGCACTGTCCTATCTTCTGCAATCAGCACATATCCAGCGCATTGCAAAACAGTTCCCCGTTTACTGATTCCGTTTCGTAACTTTGCGGCATGGCTTGTCATGAAACCATTACCTGCCCACGCTGCCATGCAGCATTTGAATGCCGCGTTGGCTCGATCCTTCGCTGTCAATGCCAGCAGGTAACGCTGACTGAAGAGGAGCGCACCTTTATAGGTGAGACTTATTCCGGATGTCTCTGCGCCGGATGCTTAAATGACATGAAAAAGAATTACAGGCAAACCCGCTTTAAAGAACGCCTGCGACAACTATTCTCCCTGCGGTCAAAAAGATAAACAAGAAGAACAACTATATGGCATACGAAAAACAGATAGCCGAATCCGTTACACGGATATTCAAAGCGGTATTTCCAAACACAGTGAACCATTATGATACCTTATTCGGCGGTACAGCCATGCAGTTAATGGATGAAGCAGCTTTCATTACAGCGACCCGTTTCAGTCGCATGCGCATGGTTACAGTATCGAGTGACAAGATCGATTTTAAGATGGCTATTCCTCACGGAACTATTATAGAACTGGTGGGCACAGTCGTACATGTAGGTACGACCAGTCTGAAAGTAGAGGTGGATATTTTTGTGGAACAGATGTACAACACACACCGGGAGAAAGCTATTTCCGGCACGTTCACATTCGTTGCGATCGATGATCAGAAACGCCCTACGAAGATCGTGCTGACACATGCATAATGCGATATTATAACATGGCTTAAAAGCAGGAACGCTGATCACCTTTAAGGATGATCAGCGTTCCTGCTTAGAGATTTTACTTCCCCTAGTCTGATTGACTACTTGATCTCTACGAGTTCAATATCGAAAATCAGGTCTTCGCCAGCCAGTGGGTGGTTAGCGTCGAGCGTGATAGAGTTGTCGCCAATTGCAGCTACTTTCACAGGGAATACCTGACCCTGTGGGTTGCTCATCTGCAGATCCATACCTACCTGTG
Source organism: Chitinophaga agri (assembly GCF_010093065.1). Taxonomy (NCBI): domain Bacteria; kingdom Pseudomonadati; phylum Bacteroidota; class Chitinophagia; order Chitinophagales; family Chitinophagaceae; genus Chitinophaga; species Chitinophaga agri. The sequence continues at coordinate 3,034,332 of NZ_CP048113.1, forward strand.
GATTCAGATCAGCCGGGATATTGTCTTTAGGGAACTCCATGATCAGCTCCTCATTCTTTGGACCATATGCCTGATCAACAGGAATCTCAAGTGTTCTTTTTTCACCAATTGTCATGTCCACAACACCATTGTCGAAGCCTTTAATAACCTGACCGGAGCCTACTATGAACTCCAATGGGTCCCTGCCCTCGGAAGAATCAAAGGTTGTTCCGTTAGTCAGGCGACCATGATAATGCACACGCACCGTATCTCCGTTTTTAACTGCTTGCATAAGAAAAAAATTAAAAGTGTTATAGATTTATGTTGCAAGGTAATGAAATAGTGAATAGATATTCAATTTAGGATTATTCTGCTAAACTGCCAATCTTATATATGTTCCCCTAATTAAACTACTTTTATGCTATGTATAAGGTCGTTATTATGTTACTATGCTGTCTGTTCATGACCGCTGCCATGCAGGCCCAGGTCATTACAGGCGCCGAAAGGACCGGGGAATATCTGCCCCTGCTGAAAAACAAGAGAGTCGCATTACTGGTGAATCAGACGGCCACTATCGGGCAAACGCATCTGGTCGATTCGCTGCTGAAACTGCATGTGCATATTCAGAAAATATTCAGTCCGGAACATGGCTTCAGAGGTAATGCAGACGCCGGCGAGAAAGTTGCCAGCAGCAAGGATCCCGGTACAGGACTGCCTATTGTATCACTCTATGGCAAGCACCGGAAAGCGACTGCTGCTGATCTGAATGATGTGGACATACTCGTGTTTGATATTCAGGATGTCGGCACCCGCTTTTATACGTACATCTCTTCCCTGCAGGAACTGATGGAATCAGCAGCGGAAAATAACAAACCGATCATTATACTGGACCGCCCCAATCCTAACGGGCACTATGTAGATGGGCCTGTGCTGCTGGATACCAGCCTACGTTCGTTTGTAGGGATGCAGGCGGTACCTGTAGTGCATGGTATGACTGTAGGAGAATATGCCCGTATGCTCAATGGAGAGAAATGGCTGAAGAATGGTGTCAAATGCCGGCTAACAGTCATTAACTGCCTGCACTACGATCATCATACCCTGTATCAGCTGCCGGTAAAACCATCGCCTAATCTGCCGAACATGGCAGCCATCTACCTTTACCCTTCCACCTGTCTGTTTGAAGGTACGGTGCTGAGTCTGGGACGTGGTACTGACCTGCCTTTTCAGGTATTCGGCCATCCGTCATATCCTAAAGAACTGTACAGTTTTACGCCACGCAGCACACCCGGAGCTAAAGAGCCACCATTAAAAAATGTGACCTGCTACGGGTATAACCTCACCGGTACACCGGAAGCTGTCAATGCTGCAATGGACAGTAAACTGCAGTTAAAATGGCTGTTACAGGCATACGATCTGTATGAAGAGAAAGAAAATTTCTTTACTCCCTTTTTCGATAAACTGGCAGGTAATACTACCTTGCAGAGACAAATCAAACAGGGCCTCAGCGAAGAAGATATCCGCCAGAGCTGGGAACCTGCACTGACACAATTTAAAACTATCAGGAAGAAATACTTATTATATGCAGAGTGAGCTAAAGGACCAACAAAATCTCAGGATCATCTTTATGGGTACGCCGGACTTCGCCGTGGCGTCACTCGATATCCTGGTACAGAACGGATTTAATGTAGTGGCTGTTGTCACTGCGCCTGATAAACCTGCCGGCAGAGGATTACAGTTGCAGCAGAGTGCTGTTAAACAATATGCGGTAGCTAACAATCTGCCGGTATTACAACCTGAGAAGCTGAAGAACCCTGCCTTCCTGGAAGAATTACAGGCCTTAAAAGCAGATCTGCAGGTAGTGGTAGCTTTCCGTATGTTACCAGAATTAGTGTGGAATATGCCGCCTTTAGGCACGATTAACGTACACGCTTCCCTGTTGCCTAACTACAGAGGTGCTGCCCCTATTAACTGGGCTATCATCAACGGGGAAAAGGAATCGGGTGTGACTACCTTTAAACTCCAGCATGAAATTGATACCGGTGATATCCTGTTCAACCAGTCTGTCGTGATAAGAGATGATGAAACCGCCGGAGAACTGCACGACGACCTGATGATCACCGGTGCCCGGCTACTGCTGAAAACAGTGCAGGCCCTGGCATCCGGTACTGCCCGGGAGACGCCACAGGCGGATATTAAAGCGGAAGATATCAAACATGCACCGAAGATATTCAAGGAAACCTGTCAGATCAACTGGGAACAGCCGATTGAGCAGATCTATAATCTCGTACGTGGTCTGAGCCCTTATCCGACTGCCTGGACAACACTCGGTGGTAAGATCCTGAAAATATACAAGGCTACCAGAGAACATACCGCACCATCCGTTGCTCCGGGTGAAGTGGTAAGTGATAATAAAACCTATCTTAAGATCGCTGCACCAGATGGCTATCTTGCTGTGCAGGAAGTACAGCTGGAAGGAAAGAAGAAGATGGATGTGGAGTCGTTCCTGAGAGGATACAAGGTGAATTAGTATTAGCTTTTCAACAGTGTTCATCTCTGTCAAATATGTTCCATCGTCATTAGTCAGAGACAATAAAAAAGTAAGAGGCGCTTCAACAATGAAGCGCCTCTTACTTTTTTATCTGTCAGATCGTTTTCGAAGAAACTTGATCTGTTTAAAAACATTCGTTATCGATTCCAAATTCTCAACTATTCTTCGTAGTTCAGCTGACAATAGAATTTCGCCTCATTCGTGCCCAGTGCTTCCAGTGCAGAATCACTCAGTTTGATGATCAGGCCTTCATTCTGCTTGATCTGCGGAATGGCTTCCAGCACTTTCGCGTAGATGAACTTACCATTCAGCGGATTGGTCACTTTAATGATGGTGCCTCTTGGAGCGGTATTATGCAGGGCATAATATTTACCTGCACTCGCATTGCTCTTGAACCATCCACCCGGGCCCTTCTCGGCTGTTACATTTTTACCATTGCTGGTCTGCTGATTATACAGCGCCTCAAAAGAACCACTGGCAACAGGTCTGGTAGCGCCTGTGTTGGTCTCAGGTGTTTTCACTGGTTCTGGTGGTGCCTGCTGATCAGGTTTTGTTACCGGAGGTGCAGGGGTAGTACCTGCCGGAGGCGTGGTCGCTACCGGTGCAGATGGTGCAGGCGTAGGTGTTACCGGCGCCGGATTTGAAGCAGGAGGTTGCGTGGCTGGAGGAGTAGCTGGCGCCGGATTGCTGGCTACCGGCGCAGATGAAGATGGACTACCGGCACCTTTCAGATAACCGATGATCACGTAGCTGTCTTTCTGCAACCCATCGCCGCTCATGTTATTCCAGCGACGGATGTTGTCCAGCGAAACCTTATTATGATTCACGCTGAGCCTGTAGAGGGTTTCTTTTTCCTCTACCTTATGGTATACAGGCGTTCCGCCTGCATCTGATTTCTGTGAGAAGTTAGTGTTGTTTAAGGGGATCTTTACAGACTGTCCCAGCTGCAAACCCTGTTCCGCTGAGATGTTGTTCTCGGTTGCGATCTGTTTTGGAGACAAACTATAGGACCTGCCCAGACTGTAAAGGGTTTCTCCTTTCTTTACAGTATGTTGTACATACAGATCAGGCGAGGTACCCTGTACCTGTACCCTATCCTGTGCCTGTACACCACCGGCAACACATAATACAAGTCCTGCAATTGTCATGAACGTTTTTACCATTACTACGCTGTTTATACCTTTCAGGTAACTAAATTAAAAATTTTTGCCTACACTTCTTTCAGAATACGGAGTTCCTTAGGATAGTAATTGTTGATACGGTTAGGTAATATCTTTGCCCAGCCAAGCGCCATCCCTTCATACATCATCAAAGCCCAGCCTTTCACATCTGTCGTTACCTCAGGGTCTTCTTTTCTCAGGTAGCGTAAGGATTGCTCACGGGTCAACATCACTTGCGGAATTGTTTCCCTGACCATTGTGCTCATCGCCAGCTGATGATCAGGTATCAGCTCTTTCGCTGCAAGCTGACCTGCTTTTACGCCAGCTTTCCGCAAATATAAGTGCTGTTGCAATAAAGATACAACCGGCATCATATTTTCCGGAAATATTAATACCTCTCCCTGATGATCCATCAGGAAAAGGTTATCAAGACTTTTTATCCATTGTGCTACTTTCTCCTGATCCTTCTTTGCAACGGGTGTAATACTGTCCCTGTGTTTCTTCGCAGTGTATACGTCCCCGGAAGTCTTGCGAAAACAGGTGATAAAGAAACCTTCTCCCTTCACCTTATCAGGATAAAAACGGTACCCTTCTGCCTGTTGTGGTCCGGCTGTCGTTGTTACGATATGCCAGTCTTCACTGACCGGTATGGGAATATTTTTAGCTGAAAGGTGCTCCTGTATCCATTCCATGATCTCTTCATCTTCTTCCTTCGAATAGGAGCAGGTAGCATATATCAGTATGCCGTCCTCTTTTAACGCACCCCAGGCATCCGCCAGTATGCGCTGCTGACGTTGACTGCATAATATTACATTTTCAGGCGACCATTCCGACACCGCTTCCGGGTCACGCCTGAAAAGACCTGAGCCTGAGCAGGGTGCATCTATCACCATCACATCAAAGTAACCGGGCAGTCTGCCAAAATCACGCGGATCATTGTTCGTAACGACCACATTGGCACCTCCCCATTTACTGAGATTATCACCCAGAAGAGCCGCCCTGCTTTTGATCACTTCATTTGACACCAGCACACTGTCAGTACTGATCAGCGATTGCAACAGGGTAGATTTGCCTCCTGGTGCCGCACAAAGGTCCAGTACTTTCAGCGGCGCATTCAGGTCACAGGTGTGACGCATTGCCTGTTCCACGAACATAGAAGACGCTTCCTGTACATAGTAGGCGCCCGCATGAAAGAACGGATCAAAGGTAAATGACGGCCGCACAGGCAGATAGTATCCATACTGTGACCATGGTACCCGGCTTACAGTTGTTGCTGTCAGCGATTGCAGCACCTTTTGCACTGCGGCATCCTCCTGTAGTTTATTCGGATTGATCCTGAGAGAAGTGATTTTTTCGCCTGCCTCATGTATACGCAAAAAGGCTGCCAAATCCATACCTGGCAGTCCTGTGAGTGTGTCAGTAAATTTTTTCGGTAAGAAATCCAACCCCTTATTTTTGCAGCAAAATACAGAAAAAACGGGGCATAGCAGTCAACTCATCCATTACAGGGTATTGACTATTTCAGCTACAAGCTGCTGCAGTACCTGTTTGGCGTCGCCAAACAACATAGCCGTTTTAGGCTGGAAGAACAGGTCATTTTCAATACCGGCATACCCGGGTTTCATACTACGCTTATTGACAATCACGCTTCTGGCGTTTTCCACTTCCAGTATTGGCATCCCATAAATAGGGCTGGAAGGATCACTTTTAGCGGCAGGATTCACCACATCATTCGCCCCCAGTATCAGTACCACATCGGTGGTGGAGAACTGCCCGTTCGCCTGTTCCATCTCCAGGAGTTTATCGTACGAAACATCTGCTTCGGCCAGCAATACGTTCATATGTCCCGGCATACGTCCTGCCACCGGATGAATGGCATACCTGACCTCTACCCCTCTTGCTTCCAGCAAAGTCTCCAGTTCATGACAGGCATGCTGGGCCTGCGCTACCGCCAGACCGTAACCCGGCACGATCATCACCTTATGCGCATAGGCCATCACCACTGCTGTATCGGCCAGTCCGATCTCCTTGTAAGCGCCCTGCTCCTTACTGGCACCTCCACTTTTCGCGCCACCGAATGCACCGATCAGCACATTCTTCAGCGAGCGGTTCATCGCCTTACACATCAGGATTGTCAGGATCGTACCGGCAGAACCTACCAGTATTCCACCAGTCAGCATCACCGGGTTATCATACAGAAAACCACCACAGGCGGCGGCAACTCCCGTAAAGGAATTTAACAATGAAATCACAACAGGCATGTCCGCCCCTCCGATAGGCAATACGAAAAAGACCCCATAGATCAGTGAAAGCACCAGTATAACGGCAAACAATATCACAGTGGCTGCCGGCAATGTAACGGTCACGAATAATGCCAGCAGCAGTATGAGTGCCAGTACTGAAAGGTTAACGATATGCTGCCCCTGAAAAGCAATATCCCGGATACGGCCATTCAGTTTTCCCCAGGCAATGACCGATCCGGAGAAGGATACGGCACCAATGATCATACCTGCAAAGATGATCCCCAGCTGCATGTTATCATCCGTTGATCCTGACAGAGCATCTGCCATATGTTCAAACTCCACCACGGATATCAGCGCCGCACACGCGCCTCCCATTCCATTGAACAGACTGACCATTTCCGGCATAGCCGTCATCTTCACTCTTCTTGCAGAGATAAATCCGATCACACCACCTATGAGCAGACCGGCAATGATCCACCCATAGTTATGCAGGCCCTGGCCATGATGCCTGTACAGGAAAATAGTGCCCAGGATAGCGAGCCCCATACCTCCGGCAGCAATGGCATTCCCTTTTCTGGCAGTGGCAGGATTGCTCAGCATCTTTAATCCGACAATAAATGTAACAGAGCCTATCAGGTAGATCAGCGATAACATAAAACAATGATTAGATACAACTATTTAGTCTTCTTTGACTTGAACATCTCCAGCATCCTGTCAGTGACAACAAAGCCGCCCACCACATTGATCGTACCCAGTATCACCGCCAGAAACCCCAGGATCAGCGCGAGATAATTTTCATCACTGGCCTGTCCCATAACGATGATAGCACCGATGATCACCACGCCGTGAATGGCATTCGCGCCACTCATCAGCGGCGTATGTAAAACGGATGGTACACGTGAGATCACTTCCACACCCAGGAAGATGGATAGAATAACAATGTAGGTCAGCTCCAGGTGCTGTTCCAGAAAAGAAAAAACAGGTTCCATTATGTGGAAATAATTGATTTCAGAATGAATGGACAGTAACTATTACAACTTCACACTTTCTGCCTGTTTCAGTCGCTCATTGGTAATAGCACCACTATGGGTAATACAGGCACCCTGCACAATGTCATCAGAAAAATTCAGCACGAGGTCTCCGTTTTTGATCAGCAACTGCAAAAAGTTAAAGACATTCTTTGCATACAGTTTACTGGCATCTGCAGGCATGGCGGATGGCAGATTGGATTCACCGATTATCGTGACACCTTTATGCACGATCGTCCTGTTATTTTCCGTCAGTGCCGTGTTACCACCTGTAGCCGCTGCCAGATCAACAATCACACTACCTACCTTCATCCTGTCCAGCATCTCTGCTGTCACCAGTACCGGCGCCCTGCGACCCGGGATCTGAGCGGTAGTGATAACAATATCTGCCCTGGCAGTACTCTCCGCAATCTTTTCCTGCTGCCGTTGTTTGTAGGCTGCATCCTGCTCTACGGCATATCCGCCGGCAGCAGAAGCATCTGCGGCACCTTCCACTTCAATAAACTTGGCGCCAAGGCTCATCACTTCCTCTTTTACAGCAGGCCGTGTATCAAACACTTCTACCACGGCGCCGAGACGCCTGGCAGTGGCAATGGCCTGTAATCCTGCCACACCTGCTCCGAGTATCAGTACTTTGGCAGGTGCTATACTACCGGCGGCAGTCATAAACATGGGGAAATACCGGCTGTAATTCCAGGCAGCGAGCAACACAGCCTTATAACCGGCGATATTGGCCTGAGAACTCAGTACGTCCATACTCTGCGCTCTTGTTGTACGGGGTATGCTATCCAGACTGAAGGTCGTCAGTTGCCTGTCAGCCCATTGTTGCATCAGAGACGCATTATACAATGGCTGATATACACCGGTCAGTACTTTGCCTGCCGGGATCATCTTCCAGTAAGACGTTTCTGGAGCCTGTATACTGAGAATAATATCTGCCTGTTGCAGGATATCGGCGGCAGGTTTGATCATGGCACCTGCCTGTAAATAGGATTCATCGGGGTAAAATGCCCGGGCGCCGGCATCCGGTTCTATCCAAACCGTCACACCCTGTTTTTCTAACTGCTTAACCATCTCCGGCACTAAAGAAACCCTGTTTTCTCCTGGCTGTTCTTTAAGGACGCCTGCAATCATCTAATGGAATTTATAATCTGAATTTACGGTAGTTTTTCTAAATATAACGTATCACAGCAAGTTGAACAAAAAACTCTGTGGCTCAGCAGGAAAGGCTTGGCAGGATATTGGTGTGCCTATCAGCAGAAGACAGTCCAGAATCAGGCTGAGCTTGTTTTTGTTAATCTAAACTACTTGTTATGCCAAAAGATCAAAATGGAAAATTCACACCGATAAAAGGAAAACCTTCTGGTAATGGAAAAGAAGGACTTGGATTGAGAAGGTCTATTTCCCCTGATGAGCTGGAAGCAGACCTGGAAATGACGGATAAATATACAATGGGACCGGACGAGCTGCAGCCTTCCGTGCACATGCGTCATCCCAACCGGGACACTGCTAAGAAAGCTGTGCAGCAACAGCATGTAAGAGAAGCGCCCGCTGATAAGGCTGTAGAGGAGACATTCGATCAGCCCCAGCACAACATCACTGCTACGCTTTTGTCAGATACGATAGACAAAAACACTTTAGCAGTACTGGCAGGTGTGAGAGGCGATCTGTGCGTCACGATCTATATGCCTACGCATGCATCAGGACAGGCAGTGAATGAACAACAGGACCTGATCATGTTCAAGAACATGCTGCAGCAAACGCAGAAAAAGCTGGAAGAGAAATCTGTTGCACAACCGCTTATTCAGCGCGTGCTGGCGCCGGGATATGAATTACTGAGAGATGAGATGTTTTGGAAGAATCAACAGGAAGGACTGGCCTGCTTTATCACCGAAGATAGTTTCCGTTACCTGAAACTGCCCGTTTCCATGCAGCAACAGGTATACTGCAATCACTCCTTCATGTTAACGCCGTTACTTCCTGTGTTCACAAATAATGAACAGTTCTATCTGCTGACTTTCAGCAAACACAACGCTAAATTGTTCCTGGCAGATGCATTTAGTATGAAAGAAATACGTGTGGAAGGGATGCCAAATGGTATGGACGATGTGATACACTTTGAAGAAAAAGGTGATCAGCAATTATTCCGTACAGGAAGCTCAGGCGGGGGCCAGGGAGCTAATTATCATGGCATGAACTCCAACCCCGACCATAAGACAGATATTGCTAACTATCTGGAAGAAGTAGACCGTACATTATGGAAAGAAGTGCTGAATGATAAGCACATTCCATTAATGATGGCTGCAGTCGATTATCTCCAGCCTATTTTCAGAAAGGTGACCCGCTATCAGCATGTGACTGATGAAGCGCTTACTGGAAATTTTGAACATGAGAAAGCGATAAAAATATACAGACAGGCCAGAGAGAAAATGCAGCCATTCTTTGAAAAAAAGAAAGAGCAGGCGCTTGAAAAATACTATAATGGATCGGCCGGAGCACTGACAGCATCCATTCCTGATGACGTTATACCGGCGACCTATTATGGACAGGTGAACTGCTTATTCGTAAAGAAAGATGCACAACTATGGGGCACTTTCGATGAGAAAGAAAACAGGGTGATCATACATGAATCACCAGCGCCCGAAGACGAATGCCTGCTGAATAATGCCATCACACAAACCATCCTCCATAATGGCGACGTATACATTCTGGAGGAGGGCAAAATGCCAGCTGAGAGCAGCATAGCCGCTTCTTTGCGCTATGCCTAACATAAGAGACTGACCAGGCCATTCCTGGTCAGTCTTTCTATTTTTCACACCTTGTCTGATGAAGAAGCATCATGCGCTGATGACTCCTCCGTTGTGGCAGTAGTAGTTTCAGGTGTACCATTCTCTAACTTATCAGGCCTTTCTTCCTTAGGGGCGGTACGGAATAACACATCAAATACTTCCTTCAGTTTCAGTGTTGCCCTGTCGGTAAACAATCCTGTCAATAAAGAGATCGTCATCAGTCCGTAGATATTGATATTTGAACTGTCATCGCTCATATTGAGAAATCCTCCCCTGAATACAAAGTATACTGCAATGGCCAGTGCAGCGGCCGTAAAAGGCTTAACACAATACCACAAAATCCAGCTTCTTCTGAATTTGCCTGCACCGATAAACGTTGTAAAAGAAGTTGCAATATGTATCATATTGCCCAGGAAGCCTGCAACAGCTACCAGCATCAATAGCAACGTATTAATGTGAATAACCTGATCCGATGGTCCGGTTATATGCCGGTTCGCCGTCGCTTGGCCGTCGCTAGTTCGTCGCTTGTTCGTCGCTTGTACTATCGGGTCATTTATTGCCGCCGGGCCCTGCACTGTATCTGTTGCTGCAGTGTCAGCCGGTGGCAGGACAGCCGTCTTTTGCATGGCAGCAGTATCCGGCAGTGCGTCGATCAGCCTTACATGGAACCATTGATTGGTATACAGATAAGTCGAAGTCTCTTTCGGACCAGGTATCCTGTCCGGCCAGTGTGCGATCAGGTATGTTCCACTGGACAGTGTGAAAAGAACGATCAGCAATCCGGCCAGCCACTTTCCGGCGGTTGTGATCTCATTACCATCAGCGTCTTTGTAAATAGCGGGAGATGGAGGACTGGCATATTGGTTTTCAGGCATAACAGGTGAATTAAACAATGTAAATAATGTCTTCTTACGTTAGGGTTGTATGTCTTTATATGCTCATTTTGTACATGGATATCAACACGACAAATAAGGTAATGGGGATGAGGGGTTAATGCATCTCTAAGTTAACAAAAAAAAGGCATACTAAAAAGGGTGAAATGCCACCTCAGCAACACTTCACCCTCTTTATTATTCGAATAGTTCCTGTTCGTCCGTATAGTAGGTTTTTCGGCCATTCAGCTCCTTTTGAGCAATGGCGCCCCCTGTAGGACTATGCGTTAGTTTAGGCTGGTGTATTTTCAGGAAATCGCGTACTTCACCGGCGATGATATCCGGGTGAGCTTTTCTAATATCTTTCTCCGCTTCTTTCAGCACCTTATGGATAGCAGTATGTAGTGCTTTGATCTTTGCAGCAGGTATCTTGTTACTGACGGAAAAAGGGGATATACCTGCCTCCCATAAGATCTCATCTGCATAGGCATTTCCGATGCCCCTGATGATATGCTGATCCAGTAACACCTTCTTCACAACTGTCTTCTTTTTACTGAGTTGTTCCTGCAGGAATTTAACGGTCATATCGTCCGATAGTGCATCAGGCACATCCACTTCTTCCGGGTTGAGGGTAGGTACTGCCATCCCCTGGTAGTCTGTCAGCACAAGGCCGGTCTTATCCTCAAACAACAGTTCAATGATGGGGTGTTTATTGGTATTCTCTTCTTCGAAGAAAAACAGTTTCCCATGCAGCATCAGGTGCATTCCCAGCACTACGTCATGCTTAAACTTAAACCGCAATTCCTTGCCTTCCCTGTACACCTTTTCCAGCTTCTCTCCTTCCAGTGCTTTTCTAAAAGCAGCCGCACTTTCCTTGGCTCTCTTCGTATTTTTTATGTGTACTTCTTTCACCACTTTTCCGGACAACTGTTTGTCCAGGTTGTGACTGAAAACCTGTAAGTCTGGTAATTCGGGCATATGTATTAGTATTTGGATGATGATACAAAATAATGTTTTTCATGCAGAAGTATGGCGATCCGGAGGGCTGTTCTTCAATTTGTAAATAATATTCAGCCTGCCGTCCAATGGGGCGTTTTCCTTATCGCATCAGGCATTGGTGAGCCTAATAAGTGTTGCTGCATTTTCAATCGCATATCCGTGAATATCGTTGTTGAAAAACACCCATACAGTATGTCCTTCTTCCCGCCAGTCCACCATTTTCTTTGCATACTTCTTCAACACATTGTCGTCATAGGATGTGCCATAAGACCCATCCGGACCATGAAAGCGTACATAGATATGTTTTGCTGTCACAAATGCTCCCGAGGGCCAGCGGTTACCCGATTCTGCGATCACGAAGGCTATCCTGTACTTTTTGAGCAAGGCAACAGCCTCATCTTCCATCCAGGTTTCATGTCGCGGTTCGAGTGCGAACGTATATCCCTTGTATTGTTTCAGTATGTTGAAGAAATGCGTGGCCTTTTCCGCATGAAATTTCAGGTTGGCAGGTAGTTGTATCAGGACAGGGCCAAGATGTTTATGTACCGGATCAAACACATTGAAAAAACGGGGTAAAGTAACTTCCGGATCATTCAGTTTCTTGGTATGGGTAACAAAGCGGCTGATCTTGGGACAGAAATAAAAACGGGGCTTTACTGTATTCGCCCAGGTCTCCACTGTAGATGGTTCAGGGAGACGATAAAAGCTGTTATTGATTTCTGTCGCGCTGAATCGGTCTGCATAGTATGCGAGGTAGTCAGCAGGTTTAACAGCTGGCGGGTAGAAGATCTCCCGCCAGTGTTTATAACTCCAACCGGATGTTCCGATATATATTTTGCCCGTTGCCATATGGATATGCAACAGAAAAAGTGCCAATAGCAGAGCACTCAGCTATAGTTCTTTGCTGCCTGTATAATAGCAGGTACTGCTACGCCCGTCACGTAATTGCCAGCCAGTCTGATACCCGGGTACCGCTGCTCGAAGAAGCGGATCTGTTGTCGTACCTGTGCGTATCCGACGTTCAGTTGGGGGATCGCTTTTTTCCATTCACTGAAACGTTGCATTTCCGGCGGAGTCGTCAGTCCCAGCAGCGCCATCAGTTCTTTTACGACGGTTTGCTGTAACTTCTCCGGCCCCAGCTGATCGAACAGCTGTTCCTGCCTGGCGCCACCTACGAATACGGTGAATAAAGCTTTTCCTTTAGGTGCACGGGACGGGAAGATCGCAGCATTACAGATCGCCCCCAGGAAATGCTTATTTGCTGCATTAGGTACCAGGAATCCGAACCCTGCAGGCGCCTTTTCCAGCGCTTCGGCACCAAAGCCGAGGTGCAGTACGCCCATACGGGGATAGGCAATATCGCTAAGATGGGATGCCAGTGCAGCATCCAGCCCTTGTATAGCAGTGGCTGTGCTGTAGGCAGGTGTGGTAAATATCACCTTCTCAGCATTCAGCATAGCCGTATTACCATTCTCGGTATATTGTACGATATAGTCTTCCGCTCCACGGGTCACGCCTGTAACAGTGCAGTTGAATCTGATCTTTCCGGTAAGCAGGGAATATAATTTGTCGGTCAGCGTGCTGTTTCCGCCTTTAAATGCTATGATCTTACGGCCGCCCATTGCGGCCTTATTCTTTAGTAGTCCCTGAGTGACACTGCCGTATTTCTTTTCCCATTGCGGCAGCATTGGCAATACTTCTGCGATGGACATCAGGTCGGGATTACCGGCATAGATACCGGACAGAATCGGTTCAAAGAGATATTCGTTGATCTCTTTGCCAAAGCGGCGGGTCACGAAGGAAGAAACAGATTCTTCTCCCTCCGGCGATGCCTTTTTACGGAAACGTTCTGTGAACAAACGCCATTTGGCGCCCCCACTGATATAGGAAGACTGCAGTATCTTCAGCGGATGAGGTGATACCGCGTGTAACTGATCATTTCTGACAAGGAAACGGTTTTTACTGACAGCAGCCGCTTCGAGCACCTGATCATGCAAACCCAGCTGATCGATGTAAGTCATCATCTCGGGTGAAGCGGCCAGTGAGTTAGGACCGGCATCCAGCTCATAACCATCGATGTGTAATGACTTCACCAGGCCGCCCGCATAGGAAGAGGCCTCCATGATTTCATAGGGAATGCCTTTCTGTTGTAATTCGTAGGCAATACTTAGTCCGGCGATGCCAGCGCCGGCAATGATAACGGGTTTTGTCTGCATGATTGCGGATATTGGTAATAACAGGTCAGGACAGGGCTGTCATCCATTTTACCACTGCCTGTACCCATAAAGGATGCACGTTCATACATGGTATCATGGTGAAGCTGTCGCCGCCATTACTGATAAAGCTGTGTTTACCCTCCACTGCAATTTCTTCCAGCGTCTCGAGGCAGTCGGACACAAATGCCGGACAAGCCACCAGTAAACGCTTCACTCCTTTCTTAGGTAATTCTTCCAGTGTTGCTGCTGTATATGGCTTGAGCCATTCTTCCCTTCCCAGGCGGGACTGGAAGGTAACGCTCCACTTCTCTCTTGGTATCTTTAACTTCTCTGCTACCAGTTCCGATGTAATATGCACCTGGTGGCGGTAACAGAACTCATGTGCCGGTGAGTCTACGTGGCAGCAGTCGGCAACCTGCATACAATGCTTCCCTGTAATATCGCCTTTTCGTATGTGCCTCTCAGGTACACCATGATAGCTGAATAACAGATGGTCATATTCCTGCTCCACATAGGGACGCATACTTTCTGCCAGTGCATTTATATAATCAGGTTCATTATAATACGGAGGTACGATATTGAGCTTGAAAGCATATCCTTTCTTCTTATGGACCGCTTTTGCATGCTCTACAGCCGTCTCATAGGATGACATGGCATAATGCGGATACAAGGGCAGCAGGATCACTTCTTTCAGACTGGGATTCTGTTTGAGCAGTTTCTCAAAAGCTTCTTCCTGAGAAGGATTACCGTAACGCATAGACACTTCTACCGGCATTGCCAGGTCATGCTGCACAGCGTTCTGTAATTGTTTTGTCAGCACGATCAGCGGAGATCCTTCGTCCCACCAGATAGACTGGTAAGCCTCTGCTGATTTGGGCGCACGCCTGGGTACAATAATACCCTTGATCAGCAGTAAGCGGAACAGATATGGATAATCAATTACCCGTTTATCCATCAGAAACTCGTTGAGATAACGCTTAACATCAGGTACGGCCGTAGAATCCGGCGACCCCAGGTTCATCAGAATAATTCCTTTATCAGATTTAGCTTCCATCCTTATACTTAAAATTCTTGCAAATGTAACTGCTTATCTGTCCTGCAAATGTCATACAATTGTTGAAATAAATGAATTATTCCCGATTACCTGATAGATAACGTCTATCAGTATGTAAACTGATAAAAATCATTTTTCTCCATGTCATATTACCAGGAGGAGAAATGACACACTAATGACAGCCTGTTGCCCTTTCTTGCATTCTATGCGAGTATTTTTGCACCGGAAGCTTATAAGAACAAAATGCAGGGTAGTCATTCAAAAGATATAGCCCATTTTCATATCGTTGGTATCAACTATAAGAAAACAGATGCTGCTATAAGAGGATCGTTCGCTATTAATCAGGTACAATATCAGCACTTACTAGATAGTGCCAAGTCCCTACACCTGGACGATATTTTTGTACTCTCAACGTGCAACAGAACTGAGATCTATGGTTTTGCTGATGATCCGCAGCAACTGGTGGAACTGGTTTGCAATGAAACCGATGGTGATTGCAATCTATTCAGCCAGCTGTCGTATGTGAAAACGGGAGAAGATGCCATTAAACACCTGTATCAGGTGGGCACAGGTCTGGATTCACAGATCCTTGGTGATTATGAGATCATCGGACAGATACGTAATGCCACCAAATTTTCCAAATCCAATGGATGTTTCGGTGGATTCCAGGAAAGACTGGTGAACAGCGTACTTCAGGTATCAAAATTAATCAAGAATGAAACAGGACTCAGCTCCGGTACCGTATCCGTGGCCTTCGCCGCTGTACGTCTGCTGGAACATAAGGTACCTGACATTCACCACAAGAAGATCTTGCTCGTAGGTGTCGGTAAAATAGGCAGGAATACCTGTAAAAATATGATGGACTACCTCGGTGTCACCAACGTAACGCTGGTGAACCGTACAACAGCTGTCGCACAGGATTTCGCCAACCAGCATGGACTGCGTTATGCGCCATATGAGAATCTTGCAGAAGAATTAAAAGCTGCGGATATCGTACTGGTAGCATCCAACGCACCCGAACCGAACGTGCTGGCAGAACACTTCAGTGGTTCCTCTCCTAAACTGATCATCGATCTGTCTATCCCTTTCAACGTCGCGCCGGAAGTGAACGATCTGTCGCATGTTGAACTGGTTAACGTAGATGAACTGTCCAAGATACAGGATGAGACGTTACAGATGCGCCTGCAGGAAGTGCCAAAAGCATTAGGCATCATAGAAGAACACATGAATGAGTTCCTCTACTGGTACAAAATGCGTAAACACGCGGTAGTGCTGAAAGCTGTAAAGGATAAACTGACCGAGATCCATACAAAGGAGATCCAGCAGCAGAAAAACGGCAACCAGTACAATCTGGAAGATATTGAAGCAGTATCTTCCCGCATCATCCAGAAGATGATCAACCTGATGGCTGGAAAAGTACGCCGCGAAACAGATAAAAGTGATCAATATATCGCCATGATCAATGATATCTTTGAGACTGGCGTTAACCAGGAATAATACATGAATAAAGAAATAAAGATAGGTACAAGAGAAAGCCAGCTCGCACTGTGGCAGGCAAATAAGGTAAAAGGCCTGCTGGATGCGCAGGGTTACAACACAACACTTGTACCTATCAAAAGCGAGGGCGATATAGACCTCGTTACTCCACTTTACGAAATAGGCGTACAGGGTATTTTCACCAAAAGCCTTGATATCGCACTGCTCAATGGCCGTATCGATATCGCTGTACACTCTCTCAAAGACGTTCCTACACAACTGCCTAAAAATATTATACAGGTTGCCGTACTGGAAAGAGGTCCTGTAAAAGACCTGCTGGTATACCGCCAGGATACCGCCTTCCTTGATCAGCCGGCATATATTGCCAACATTGCGACCAGCAGTGTAAGGCGTAAGGCACAGTGGCTCCGTAAATATCCGAAGCACCAGCTGCACAACCTGCGCGGGAATGTAAATACCCGTCTGCAGAAACTTGCAGCGGAAAACTGGGATGGCGCCATCTTCGCTGCTGCCGGTCTGGAAAGGATCAATGTACGCCCGTCTACAAGTATAGAACTCGACTGGATGCTGCCTGCTCCCGCACAGGGCGCAGTCGTAGCCGTATGCCGGGAAGATGATGACTTCTGCAGACAGGCATGTGCGCCATTCAATGACCTTGCCACTGCCCTCTGTACCCGTGTAGAACGCGATTTCCTGCGTACCCTCATGGGTGGTTGTACTACGCCTATCAGCGCTTATGCGACCATCAGCAATGATACCATCCACTTTAGTGGAGAACTGTGCAGTATAGACGGACAACAACTGTTCACCATCGCAGAACAGGCGCCCCTCGCGGATGCCGGACTGATTGGAAAGATAGCCGCTGAAAAGATCCTTGCACAGGGCGGCGATAAAATTGTCGCAGAGATCAGGAATGCAATTAAATAAAAGATATCGCCTGTTAAGCACCAAAACTGTCAGTACGGAACTGATCAGCGTTGCCGCGTCAGCAAACGTAGACATCGATGCACAGGCTTTTATCAATACCGCCCCCCTTGTAACAGATGCACTGAAACAGCGTATACACCAGCTGCTCAGGCAAATGGCCACCGTGATCTTTACCAGCGCTAATGCTGTTAGTGCTATCCATGATCACTATCTTACTGCGGACGGTAAATACTATTACGGTGACTGGGTATCCTTTCCACCAGAGACGACAGAAGAAGAGATTGAAGCGTTCCGGCAGAACGGATATTATACACCCGGATGGAAGGTCTATTGCCTGGAAGGTGCTACCGCCAACACGCTGCGCGAATCCGGTATCCGGCATGAGATCATTGCCACCGCTGCTGATGCAGCCGGCCTTGCCCATCAGATCATACAACGGAAAGAAGAAGGCCCGCTGGTCTTTTTCTGTGGTGACAGGCGCCGCGATGAGCTTCCTGATATACTTGCCGGTAATGGTATTCAGCTGGATGAGATCATTGTATATGCCACTACTGCTACGCCAGTCGTTGCCGCCAATGACTATGACGGTATCCTCTTTCTCAGTCCCAGCGCAGTACAGAGCTTCTTTTCCGCTAATCAGCTGCCAACACATACGGTATGCTTTTCTATAGGAAACACGACGGCAAAAGCGCTGGAACAGTACACCGGCAACAAAATTATTATCAGCACGCAGCAGCGTATGACAGACCTGGTGCTGACAGCAATAAATTATTTTAATAACATCAACTGATACGAATGAGCGCCTTAAAGAATGACCTTTTACTGAGAGCTTTACGCGGAGAAACTACAGAACGTGTCCCTGTGTGGATGATGCGCCAGGCGGGCCGCTACCTGCCTGACTATATCAAACTGCGGGAAAAATACTCCTTCTTTGAACGCTGCATGAATCCTGAACTGGCTACAGAGATCACCGTGATGCCTGTACACCAGGTAGGAGTAGATGCGGCCATCATTTTCTCTGACATCCTCGTAGTACCTCAGGCGATGGGTATGGAAGTACAGCTTATTGAGAAAATAGGCCCCGTATTACCTGACCCGGTGAAAGGCGCCGCAGATCTTAAAAAGCTCTGCGTTCCTGATGTAAAGGATACACTCAATTACGTATTTGAAGCACTCGCGCTTACTAAAAAGACGCTCGCCGGTGCTGTTCCGCTGATCGGATTTGCCGGTGCGCCATGGACCCTCCTCTGCTACATGGTACAGGGTAAAGGATCTAAGACTTTTGATGCGGCGAAAGCATTCTGCTACCAGCAACCGGAAGTAGCTCATCAGCTGCTACAAATGATCACAGATACCACTATCGCTTACCTGAAAGAACAGGTTAAAGCAGGTGCTGACTGTATACAGCTGTTCGATTCATGGGGTGGACTGCTGAGCCCAACTGACTTCGAAAACTTCTCTTTACAATATATGCGTCAGATCGTGGCAGCATTGAAAGATGTTTGTCCGGTGACGGTCTTCGCTAAAGGCGCCTGGTTCGCCCTCGAAGAAATGGCGGCGACCGGTGCAAACTGCCTGGGTGTTGACTGGTGTATACAGCCTGCCCGTGCAAGACAATTCGCTGGCGATAATATCACCCTTCAGGGTAACTTCGACCCGGCGAAACTCCTGGCTCCGATTCCTGAGATCAAAAAATCAGTAAAAGAAATGCTGACCGGCTTTGGTAAACATCGCTACATCGCGAACTTAGGCCACGGTATTCTGCCGAATGTGCCGGTTGACCATGCCAGAGCATTTATCGATACTGTAAAGGAATTCTAAAGGAGACCAGTCATGAACATTAAAGACAACTTTATTTCCCTCATCCATCGCCTGCAGGACGACATCTGCACAGCACTGGAGAATATAGATGGTAAAGCCACCTTCCGCGAAGACCGCTGGGAACGTCCCGGTGGTGGCGGTGGAAAATCACGCGTTATTGCTGATGGCAATGTGTTCGAAAAAGGAGGTGTCAATACTTCTGTTGTACACGGAGAACTGCCGGAACTGATGGCAAAACAGTTTGGTGTAACACAGGCACAATTCATGGCCTGTGGCATCTCCCTGGTCATCCACCCTGTCAATCCGTTTGTACCTACCGTACACGCCAATTTCCGTTATTTCGAGCTGTATGATGAGAACGGCGGACTGAAAGATTCCTGGTTCGGCGGTGGTGCAGACCTCACGCCTTACTACCTGGATGAACAGGATGGTGTACACTTCCATCAGGCGTTCAAGAATGCCTGTGATCCATTTGGAAAGGAATTATATCCGGAGTTCAAAAAGCACTGTGACGAATACTTCGTCAACAAACACCGTGATAATGAAGCCCGTGGTATCGGCGGTATTTTCTACGACTATCAGCGCCCTGGTGAAAGAATGAACGCAGAACAGCTGTTCAACTTTGCCCAGGCAAATGGAGAAGCGCTCATACAGGCGTATATTCCTATCGTGGAGAAAACAAAAGATACACCTTACACGGATGCACATAAAGACTGGCAGGAATACAGGCGTGGACGCTATGTTGAGTTCAACCTGATCCACGACAGGGGCACACTGTTCGGTCTGAAAACCAACGGCCGTACAGAATCCATTCTCATGAGCCTTCCGCCGAGAGCCCGCTGGGAATATGACTACCATCCAGCGCCAGGCAGTCCGGAAGCGCAATTGGTAGCGTTCCTGAAGCCAAGAGAATGGGCAGTTTAATCATTAATAAAAACAGCTATAATCATGATACGCAGAAACAGGATATTGAGAACTTCTCCCGCCATCCGCGCAATGGTTGCGGAAACAATACTGACGCCAAGTGATTTTATTGCACCGCTATTTATTGTAGAAGGAGAAAATGTGAAAGAAGAGATCAGTTCAATGCCCGGTTATTTCAGATACTCTCTGGACCTGACCGTAAAAGAAGTAAAAGAACTGTGGAGCATGGGTATCAAAAGCGTACTGCTTTTCATTAAGTGTGCAGATGAACTGAAAGATAATAAAGGCACTGAAGCGGTGAATCCGAATGGCCTGATGCAACGTGCGATCAGGGCTATCAAGGATGCCGTTCCTGAGATAGTGATCATGACCGACGTGGCACTGGACCCTTACTCTTCCTACGGTCACGATGGTATCGTGGAGAATGGTGAGATCGTGAATGATGCAACTGTAGAGGTGCTGGCACGTATGAGCCTCAGTCATGCGGAAGCAGGTGCTGACTTCGTAGCGCCGAGTGATAAGATGGACGGTCGTATCCTGTCTATCCGTAGTATCCTGGAACAAAACAGCTTCCATAAAGTAGGTATCATGGCGTACAGCGCTAAATACGCGTCCTGCCTGTACGGTCCTTTCCGCGACGCGCTGGATTCGGCTCCGGGTTTCGGTGATAAGAAGACCTATCAGCTGGATTATGCCAACTCCACCATGGCGCTGAAAGAAGCCCTGATGGATGCACAGGAAGGTGCGGACATTGTGATGGTAAAACCAGCATTGTACTACCTGGATGTGATCAGAAGGATCAAAGATGAAGTGCATATACCAGTGAGCGCTTATCACGTGAGCGGTGAATATGCGATGATCAAGGCCGCAGCAAAAATGGGCTGGTTGAATGAAGAAAAAGCTATTATTGAAGCCCTGACCAGCATTAAACGTGCAGGAGCTGATCTGATCGCCACCTATTTCGCCAAGGATGCGGTGCGGTTATTGTAATCAGGTACACATGCTTTTCAGTTAAAAATACTAATCACTACCATGTACACGCAAAGTAAAGCACTATTTGAAAAAGCAAAACACGTTATTCCCGGTGGAGTCAACTCTCCCGTTCGCGCCTTCAAAGGCGTAGGCGGCTCCCCTATCTTCATGAAAAGTGCCAAAGGCGCCTATATGTATGATGTGGACGGGAAACGCTACATAGATTATATCAATTCCTGGGGCCCAATGATCATGGGACACGCCTATGAACCGGTAGTGAAGGCTATTCAGGAATACGCCACCTATTCCACCTCTTTCGGTGCACCTACAGAACTGGAGATTAAGATAGCAGAACTGATCATCAGTATGGTGCCTAATATCGAGATGGTGAGGATGGTGAACTCCGGTACGGAAGCCTGTATGTCAGCACTGAGACTGGCAAGAGGATATACCGGCCGGAACAAATTCATCAAGTTTGAGGGTAACTATCATGGTCATGCTGACTCCTTCCTTGTGAGTGCAGGTAGTGGTGTTGCAACATTAGACATACAATCTGTACCTGGTGTTACGCAGACCGTAGCTGATGATACGCTTACCGCTCCTTACAATAATTTACCGGCTGTGGAAAAACTGATCGCGGAGTATCCTGACCAGATCGCAGCGATCATCGTTGAGCCTGTTGCCGGTAACATGGGCTGTATCCTGCCACAGGAGGGATTCCTGCAGGGGCTTCGTTCTTTGTGCGACCAGCATAATATGCTGCTGATCTTCGACGAAGTAATGACAGGCTTCCGCCTGGCACGTGGCGGCGCACAGGAACTGTTCAATATTAAAGCAGATTTGGTTACCTTTGGCAAGATAATTGGCGCAGGTATGCCGGTAGGCGCCTTCGCAGGAAGTAAAGAGATCATGGAACATGTAGCACCTGCCGGGAAAGTTTATCAGGCCGGCACGCTGAGTGGGAATCCAATTGCCATGATCGCAGGCTATACCTTGTTACAGACGTTAAACGAGCATCCGGATATTTACCGGCAGCTGGCTGAAAAAGCGGCGTATCTCACCGGAGGATTGCAATCTGTATTAAGCGCAGCAGGGATTGTACACCAGGTCAACAATCTCGGATCAATGATGAGTGTTCATTTTGCAGAGTATCCTATTATCAATTTTGAAGCTGCTTCAGGCGCTAACAACGAGTTATTCAAACATTTCTTTCATGCTATGCTGGAACGTGGTGTTTATCTTCCGCCTTCCGCTTTTGAAAGCTGGTTCCTCAGCTCAGCCCTGACAATCGAAGATTTAGATGCGACCGTAGAAGCTGCCCGTTCAGCGATACAGTCTTTACATAGTTAACAATTCAAATCCTGTGCAGAGTGGAAAAACGCCCCGATCATGTGTCGGGGCGTTTTATTTTTATATCGTCTACTTTTTATGAGAGAAAATCCACGGTAGCAGACCAGGTTCCGCGAAAGCATTATCCCAGCTGTTATGCCCCACTCCCGGATACTCAGTATACTTCACATCCGCTCCCAGTTTCTTCAGTGCATCATAGTAGCTGCTGGACCCTATCGGTGGTACTACGTTATCAGCAGCGCCATGAAAGATCCATAGTGGCACTTTTTTGAATTTCGGCGCATTATCCGTATTACCGATACCACAGATCGGAAAGGCAGCCGCCCACATATCCGGGTAACGGGCCAGTAGGTCATAGGTACCTATTGCCCCGAGTGATAATCCACCAAGATACAAACGTCTTTTATCTGCTACACCAGCCTTTACCAGACTGTCCGTCAATAATTTTACCAGCAGCCCGGGTGTAGCTTCCCGGTCAGTACCGTCAGAAAAGGACCGGTTTATTGCCTTGCCTGACTGATCCCTTTCTACTTTCATGGATGCCCACATAGAATCAGGCGGACATTGCGGGAAGATCACGATGGCAGGATATTGCTGACGCAGGGAATCCTTCAGGAAGAGACTACCTCCGTGTAAAAGCTGCGCGGCATTATCCGTACCCCGTTCTCCTGAACCATGCAGAAACACGATCAGTGGATAAGCCTTCTGAGAAGCGTATCCCAGCGGCTTCAGCATACGATAGCGGAGCGTATCACCATGGTGGGTAAAGGTCTCATAACTGAACGCGCTGTAGTCAGGAGTTGTCTGGGCGTTGGCGGAAAGGGCAAAGAGGGCGAAGAGGAAGAATATCTGAAGTGTCTTCATAATTGGAATTGTTTGACAACTAAGATAAATAATTAGGAATTAGCATTAAGAATTAGGAACCGGGTGTCTAATTGCTTCACTATGATACAATGACATCTGCAATGAATGGGGTCTCGAAACAGTAAAAAAGGATGATATTCGGGTGAATGTCATCCTTTTCTCAATTAGATTATGCAAATAGCAATTATTCCTTCACTTCGATCTACGCGGCATTTTTAATTCCCAACTCCTGATTAGTATTTCAATACGAAGTGCTGTTTCACCTTCATCTCCGGCTTGAAAAACACGAGTCCGATAAAGAACAGATCTATAGTGAGTGTTACCCTTGGATGCTGCTGAATGGTATGCCAGGCACTCTCCATATCAGGCGTCCAGTGAATGTCGTCAAAGATAAACAGCGAGTCATCATGCACTTTCTCCAGACATTGCTCAAAGTAAGCCAATGTTGGTGCAGAGCGATGATTACCATCTATATATACATAATCCAGTCTGGGCAGTTCTTTTAGCAGGGAGGGCAGTACCGTATCAAAATTACCGGTATGCTGTTTAATATTACGCAAATGCAGACTTTCAAAATTGCGGCCGGCACGGGCAGCAATATTAGGACATCCTTCAATGGTATGTACGGTGGCACCTGGTGCAGCCTTTGCCATATAGGAGGTAGACATGCCCATGGACGTACCGAGTTCAAGCAGGTATTCCGGCTGGAAATATTGTATCAGGCGATAGAACAGCTGACCAAATTTCGCGGGTTTCGCCGCATGACGGGTAATGTCGCTTACTTTACGCTCATTCCCGGCATTGGTGAGCGAACCTGCTCCCAGATCAGTTACCTGTAATGTTTCAGTACTGGCCAGCAGCGATTTCCTCATTTGTTCAATTTCGCGATAGACGGCTGGTTTTCGCTTATCACGCAATACCTTTTCTATCAGGTCAAATACAAAAGGAGAATGTACATCATGACGATTACCTGCGGTAAAGTAGTAGTGCAGGTATTTTTTTGCTAGTTCCCACTGAAGGCCCAAAATAAACAGTTTAATCAGTTATATATTGCCGCTTTGATCCATCCCCACTTATGCAGCCGATGCTGCAGGCTCACTCTCAACACTCCCAGTCCGTAGATACTGCTGCGTTTAAAGTTAATACTTGAGGCTTCCTCAAAGTATTTGGTGGGGCAAGTTACTTCACCTATTTCATAACCTTTCATAAAAATCTGCGACAACATCTCATTGTCGAAGATAAAATCATCGTCATTAGCCATATAATCGATGTTTTTCAGCACTTCCCCTGAAAATGCACGGTAACCGGTGTGGTATTCACTGAGTTTCTGTCCGATAAGCAGGTTTTGTACCAGGGTCAGGAACCGGTTAGCTATATACTTATAGACCGGCATACCTCCCCTTAAAGCCCCGTTTCCCAGAATACGGGAACCGAGTACAACGGGGTACACATCATAGGCAATAATACTGGTCATGGCACTGATCAGCTTAGGGGTGTACTGATAATCGGGGTGCAGCATGATGACAATGTCTGCTCCGAGTTCCCGGGCCTTATTATAACAGGATTTCTGGTTACCACCGTAACCTTTGTTGTTGTCGTGGCGCACGATGTGCCTGATTCCCAGCTGCTTCCCAACAGCAACGGTTTCATCCTTACTGGCGTCATCGACCAGTACGACTTCATCAACAATATCCAGCGGAATTTCTTTGTAGGTTTTCTCCAGCGTCACAGCCGCGTTGTAAGCTGGCAATACGACCACTATCTTTTTATTATTTAACATGAAAGTGGGTAAATTTGCAATCGAAGTTAACAAAGTAGTTGAAAGACTGCGGGTTTCAACTTATCATAAATTGTTATCTTTGTGTGAAATCGTTTTTTGGCACCATATTTTCATGGATTGTTAAAGAAACGCTAATAACATTGCATGCAGAAACAATTACAGGTCGCAACTGAAAGCGGACGATCTAAGGTCGGCTTTACAGGCAGTGTGTATCCTATTGTGAATGTTTGCTTTTTTTCAAATCAGTTCAAGATCACGCATTTAAATTCTATGAGATATCTGACACTACTACTGATTGTACTTACAAGTTTCCATTATGCCCAGGCGCAGGAACCGGAAAAACCGAAACAACCTACACCTGAGGAGCTTAAACAGGTTAGAACGCAGGACACCACTATCCGCCGGATAATGGAGGAACTGCAACGCATTAATGACAGCGACAAACAAAATTCCAATGCTATTCAGGGATTATTGCAGGGTCGTGAGATTGATAACATCACCAAATATGAACTTATCAGAAATAATATTGTTTTCGCCAGCGAAACATATTATTTGCTTAATAAAAAGATCATTGACCTGAAATCACGTACTACTACCAATAACCTCGATGTATTCATCACCTCACTGAACAACCCGGAAAGTAAAGAACTGGGTTTCTCCCTGAGTGACCGCATCGTGGAACTGGTGGAAAAAGTAGTACTGAAAGGTAAAGCTGACAAAAATGAGAAGAACAGCAAGATCGTGGAGTCCACAAAATCCATCATCTCCAGCCCGATCTTCCAGAGCTTTACTTCCCTGACGCCACCACTCGCCATCGCAAACTCAGTGATGAACTTCCTGCACAGTATCAGCGTGAACAACAAAGAGATCAATCAGAACACACTGAAGGAATTTGAGAAAGAGCTGAACAAATATGTAGTGTACTACACCGCACTGAATGATGCTAACCAGAAATTTGAATATGGTCTGAACTTTAATAAAGATCAGCTGAACTTATTACAGGACAACCTGTATGATCATATCATGTTCACTGCGAGTGCGCTGAAATTCCAGCTGCCACAGCGTGGTAACAAGTCTATCGGTGAAACACTGAATGACTTCTTCTTCGACTTCAAGAGAGATAAAGTAGTGACCTTCTTCAGCGATCTGGAAAATAAATATACCAGAGGTAAAAAGATAGATTACGAAGCACTGCTGCGTGAGAATCCAAACCTGAAAGAAGTGAATAACCAGCTGGAAGATCTGATCCTGCAGACTAAACGTTTTGAGAACCTGTACAGTGAATACTTTACCCTGCTGGATTCCTACTATGGCAAAGTGAACAGCTCTCTGAAAATAGCACAGGATAACGGTCTGGCTGACAAGAACACCATCGATACCAAACAGGCCGAATTCCGTAACCTGAAAGACGAAGCGGTAAAAGAGATCCAGGCTTCTATCAACATCAAGGAACTGTATAACAACACTGACAAGATCAAATACAGATACAGAATATTCTAGTCAAGGTAATTTGACTATTACAAATGACGGATTACGAATGATCAGGATCATCCCTGGTACTATTTGTGATCCGTCATTTTTTTTTGCATACGGATGTAATCTTGGACTGTAGCCGTAACAATGATCTGGCTATTGATCTGCCGATCATCTTAAATCGTAATTGATAATTCGTAATTTTACCGCATGACCACAGTTCAACTAGAATATATCGTCGCAGTTGATACCTACCGGAGCTTTGTCATCGCCGCCGAAAAATGCTTCGTTACACAACCTACGCTCAGCATGCAGATTCAGAAACTGGAAGATGAGCTGGGGGTCAAAATATTTGACAGAAGTAAACTGCCGGTTATCCCTACAGAAATAGGCGTTGAGATCGTAGCACAGGCACGTATCATTCTTAAAGAGAATGGAAAGATCAGGGAAATTATAGGAGAGCATAAGAAAGAAGTACAGGGTAGTCTGCGTGTAGGCATTATCCCGACACTGGCCCCTTACCTCCTGCCCCGTATCCTTACAGGCTTCATGAAGAAGTATCCGAAAGTGAAACTGGAGATATGGGAGTATCCCACGGAGACGATCATGCAGCAACTTAAACAGGAACAGCTGGACTGCGGCCTGCTGGCCACGCCGCTGCACAATCCCAACCTGGATGAGCAACCGTTGTTCTATGAGTCTTTTGTAGTATACGCAGCCAAAACGAATAGCCTGTTTGAGAAGAAATACATCAAACCGGAAGATGTAGATGTACGCGAAGTATGGCTGCTCAATGAAGGCCATTGTATGCGTAACCAGGTGCTGAACATCTGCCGGGACAAATTTACCATGGGAGAATACAAGAACCTTGAATACAATACCGGCAGTGTGGAAACATTGAAAAGAATGGTAGACCTCAATGCGGGCTATACCATTTTACCGGAATTGTCGCTGCAGGAAATGTCCGCCCGCCAGATGAATATGGTACGCTATTTTAAGGCGCCTGAGCCAGTGAGGGAGATCAGTATCGTCACACACCGTTTCTTCATTAAACAGGCCCTTATCGCTGCATTTAAGAAAGAAATACTGGCACATGTACCTGATAAGATGAAAGTGCAGAAGAACAAACAGGTAGTAGAGATCACAGTTGATAAATAACCTGCCTCTGAGTGTATAAAAAGAAAAAGCATCCGCCATTGGCAGATGCTTTTTCCTTTTATCGTAACCGTCAGTATTACTTTTTGATCGGCGTATAATATTTCAGTGCTTCAGGCATGAGGCGTTGCAGTTCAGCTACACGACGCTCATCGCTTGGGTGCGTACTGGTGATCTCAGGTGGTTTATTACCGCCGGACGCAGCTGCCATACGCTGCCAGAAAGGAATAGATTCCTGCGGATTGTAACCGGCCATGGCCATGAAAATCACACCCAGGTGGTCAGCTTCCAGTTCATTTTTACGGGAATAAGCGAGCGTGCCCAGGTTACTACCTACACCAAAAGACTGCAGGAAGATATTCTGTGCCTGCGGATTACGGTTCAGTGCTACGGAACCAGCTACCTGGATTCCCTGTGCTACAACCTGCTGACTCATACGCTCATTACCATGACGTGCGATGGCGTGTGCGATCTCATGCCCCATTACGCAGGCAAGCGCGGTCTCGTTCTGGGTCACAGGTAACAGCCCTGTGTACACCACTACTTTACCACCCGGCATGCACCAGGCGTTCACTTCCTTGCTATCTACCAGGTTAAATTCCCATTTGTAGTTAGCGAGTTCACCACCTGCATTGTGGTCATTCATGTATTTGGTAACGGCAGTAGCGATACGCTGTCCTACTCTTTTTACCATTTCAGCATCTTTGCTGGTGGTAGCCGCGACTGTTTTATTTTGGGAAAGGAAACTCTGATACTCCTGTAAGGCCATTGATTGCATTGTACTTTCAGGGATCAGGTTTAACTGGCTACGGCCAGTAATAGGTACTTTAGCGCAAGCAGTGATCAGCGCCAGGCCTGTACCGAGAAGAAGGAATTTCTTTTGCATCTGTGAAACAGTTTGTTGTTGATGGATAAGGTCCCATCGAAAAGCTACGACAGCTATTAAAGCAGTTTTTGATTATTGACTTATACGGCATACGAATACCTTATAATGTAACAATCAAAAACTGCGGAAAGTTAGTTATTAATCTGATTCAGTGCAATAGATATGCCAGAAAGGAAGGCGGCACATCATCTTTAGCGGAGCCTATTTTTTATCTCTCCTGTTCCTGAATAACGGAACTTTGCTCTCATTACCGTTGATAAGACGGAAAATGTTTTTCTGGTGTGTCAGTACAACCATCAGTGCGACAGCGATGGCAAAGATACGGTAGAATACTTCCGGCTCATTGAAGATGTACAGGATGAGGATCGGAAATGCGATACTGGATAAAATAGAGCTCAGGGATACGTACCTGGTAAGGGATAGGCTCAGCAGGAACACGCCTACGCAGCAGATAGCTACGAGTGGCTGAATAGCGAGTACAAGGCCAAACAGTGTAGCGATACCTTTACCACCACGGAAGTTTGCCCAGATAGGGAAAATGTGCCCCAGCACAGCTGCGAGTCCGAGACCGATCTGGAAGTTAACCAGTTGCGTGGTCACTTCGGTAAGATGTTCAGGATTCTGATAATAGCCAACGAGATAAGCCAAACGCACGGCCATTACTCCTTTGAGCATATCTACCAGCATCACAAAGGAACCAGCTTTTGGGCCGAGTACACGGAAAGTATTCGTAGCACCGGCATTGCCGCTGCCATACTCCCGGATATCCATACCAAAAACCCCTTTACTTACCCATACAGCAGTAGGCACGGAACCGATCAGATAAGCACAAAATAGTAACAATAATTCTGTCATACAACAAGTTAGGTTTTGCTAAGATAGTAAATTCGTTCGTTAAAATTATGAAAACATTAAGAATTTCATTAACACGAAAATTGTATAGTTTTCAGAATAATATTCGTTAATTTATCTTGAAGCCGACACAACTATCGTGCTAATAATTTCATTGCCAGCCAATTATCTTTTTCCAGCTGGGTTTCCAGGACAAGTGCATTTTTACGGGCAGCTTCCAGTATGGCTGCTTCGTCATCCTTTAATATACCACTTAATATCAATATGCCATCCCTGACCAGTAAACGGCGCATATCCGCCATAAATTCAAGTAAAATATTCCGGTTAATGTTGGCAAGCACAACATTATAGGTATTTCTAATGTTCTTCAGCGTATCAGCCTGCCACACCTTCACCGGTAAAGCATTATTTGTAGCAATATTTTCCCGGGTATTTTCTACGGACCAGTCATCGATATCGATCGCATCAATCACAGACGCGCCCATCTTACAGGACAGGATAGCCAGGATACCAGTGCCGGTACCGAAATCAAATACCTGCTTACCCCTGAAATCGACTGTTTCCATCAGCTTAATAACCGAATAGGTAGTTGCATGGTGTCCTGTTCCAAAAGACATTTTTGGCGTGATCAGGATCTCATGTTGCGGCTGCGGATCGAACGGCTCATGGAAAGAAGCCCTGATACCACAGAAATTATCTACCTGTACTGGTTGAAAATTACTTTCCCACACAGCATTCCAGTTAGTCTGTTCAATACGTTCTTTCGTATACGTTACGCCGAATCCTTCCGTTAGCGTGCTTGTTTCTTCTTCATTAAAATCTTCTTCCGGTATATAGGCAACAAGAATATTTCCCTGCTGCTCTTCGAAACCTTCAAAACCTTTTTCTGATAACACTGCAACCAGTATGTCTTTTAATTCATGGGTACAGGTCAGAGTGATTGCGATATGTGCCATAGCAACAAAGATATAGAAACTAACTGCATGATATATAACGCGCTCGAAGGAATGCTATAACTGTGCCTGTTATTGTATTGTTAATTTGGCCATTTTCAGGGATATACACGCATACAACAAGTTTGTTATATTTGTAAAATAATTAATGAAACCATATTGTATGAGAACCTTACTATTTGCAGTGACAATGCTGGTTATCACCCTCACCAGCCAGGCCCAGGAAGTCGTTAAATTATATCATGACGATACCATGAAAGATTCCATTACCTATCAGAACAAAACGAGCATCCTTGTCATTAACCGTATCGACGTGGATAATTATATGAAGGCTATGGACTCTGTATTACAGATCAAATGCTACAGTGATGTTACCGCTTTCCGTAATATACAGTTCAGTCACCTCAATGCGCAGGAAGTTGAACAACACTTCACAACCGCACGGGCATTCCTGGCCGATTCCAGCCATACCGGGCTGCAATACAGCACTGACAACTTCGTGCAGTTCTGGACAGAAGATGAGAACATTCTCCTGCCTTATATAGAAGATATGTTATCCAGTCTGTTGCAGGATGGTCGTATCAAAGTGATCGACAGGGCCACTAATAAAGCTGTACCGCAATACACCATCTTCTGGGAAGATGTAGCTGGTCAGGGTTTCAAGATCTACAAATTACCTTCAGGTAAGATCATATTCAGAGAGAGTAATCATTATATCGAGCAATATTCCGGAGCAGGAGCTGCGCGATAATTGCTGATCACCGATAGTCAGCAAAAAGGCCGGAACTACAGCAGTTCCGGCCTTTTTGCGTGTAGTGATATCAAGCACCTATCATATATCAGAATACTCCGCAGGCTGCAGGAAAATGATCTCTGCCCTGGTCATATTATGTGCATACTGAGGCTGTGCCAGCAACATTTTCCATTGCTCATCCGCGCTGAACGCTTTCCAGTGTTCATCCCTGGAAGCCTTGTTGTCAAATGTGGTCATATACATGAGGTTCGGCATACGGCTGCCACTCAATACTTCCGCATAAAACACCGCGTTAAAACCCAGTCTTTTGAAGATGCCTACTTCATCCCCTTTGTTGAACATATCTACTTTATTACGGTACAGTTTATCCGTCGGACTTTCATAGCTCCGTAATTCGTATACGCGTTCACTTTTGGCGCCTGTTAAGCGGGGCAACGCCATTTTCGGCATACCAGGAAACGCCTGCAGGATAATGGTTTCCTGACGTACATAAGTGGGTTTATCCCATGCTGCATCAATAAAATCCTTTGCAGCTGCCACGTATGTGCTGTTCTGCAATAAGGTGGAAGGCATCTGTAAAAGCTGCTCTGCAGAATTGCCAGGGAAGAATACATAGACCCTCCGGTCAGCCGCAGTATCATTCCCGATGGGTTTGAACACGCCTACGTTTGCAGCACCCGCTTTATGTAAAGCCGGCATCAGCGCATTTTTCAGGTAAGCATCCATCCGGGCTTCCTGCTCAGCATCTTTCAGATGGTAGACCAGTATGCTGTAGTATTCTTTCTTGGGAGGTGCCGGATGTGCCGCCTGTAGCAATGATGGTAACAGGATCAGCAGCAAACCAGCCAACATCGCATGACAGGTGTTCAATGAGACATGTCTTGTTTTCACTTGTGTGGAAGTTTTAATGGACCATAAAATGTGTAACACTACGGTAAGATACGACTTATAAACACTGGCAGGTAACAGGTAGCTACTACAAAATAAAATAGCCTGGAACGGGCATAAAAAAAGCAGCCGGTCTGTGTAATACAGAACGGCTGCTATATATTTTAGTCTGTTGAAAAGACTATTCTTCGTCAAATACTGGTTCCTGAGGATTATCGTTCTCAGGAGCATTAGGACGAGGAGCACGATCACGATCACCGCCACGGTCGCCACCATCACGTGGGCCACGACGATCACCACGGTCGCCACCGCGATCACGGTCACCGCCACGGTCGTTACGGAAAGGAGGACGTCCACCGCGGTCACCTCTGTCACCACGATCGCCTCTGTCGCCGCGATCACCTCTGTCGCCACGGTCACCGCGCTCTCCACCTTCAGGTCTTTCTACATAACCTTCTGGTTTTGGCATCAGTATACGACGGCTCAGTTTGAACTTACCAGTCTTAGGATCGGTACCTACCAGTTTCACTTTCACTTTTTCACCTTCGGTCAGTACACCATCCATTGTTTCAAGGCGTTTCCATGAAACTTCGGAGATATGCAGCAAACCTTGTTTACCAGGCAGGAATTCAACGAACGCACCGTAAGGCATTACTGACTTAACAGTTGATTCGTAGACTTCGCCGATCTCA
The DNA here is from genome assembly GCF_010093065.1 of Chitinophaga agri. NCBI lineage: Bacteria > Pseudomonadati > Bacteroidota > Chitinophagia > Chitinophagales > Chitinophagaceae > Chitinophaga > Chitinophaga agri. The sequence continues at coordinate 3,067,008 of NZ_CP048113.1, forward strand.
GGTACAGCTACGATACCTTTTATCCACTCGAGCGCTTTCATCAGCCCTTCTTTCTGTGCGGAGAAGATGCTTACTTCACCGGTTTCACCAACTTCTTCGATGTTGATGGTAGTACCGGTTTCACGCTGAATTTCCTGAATTACTTTACCACCTGGTCCGATCACAGCACCGATAAATTCGCGGTCGATGATCAGTTTCTCCATACGAGGAGCATGTGGTTTTGGTTCCGGACGAGGTGCTTCCATGCAGGCGTACATAGCGTCAATGATGTGGAGACGGCCATGACGTGCCTGCTCCAGTGCTTTACGCATTACGTCCATGCTCAGACCATCTACCTTGATATCCATCTGGATACCGCAGATACCGTCACGGGTACCGGTTACTTTGAAGTCCATATCACCCAGGTGATCTTCATCACCGAGGATGTCGGTCAGTACAGCCCATTTACCATCACCAGCGCGGGAGATGAGGCCCATTGCCACACCGGAAACGTGTTTAGGCAAAGGCACACCAGCGTCCATCAGTGCCAGGGAACCAGCACATACTGTCGCCATGGAAGAGGAACCGTTAGACTCGAGGATATCGGATACTACACGTACGGTATAAGCGTATTCGCTACCTGGCATCATCTGCCTCAGGGAACGCATCGCCAGGTTACCGTGACCCACCTCACGACGACCAGGGCCGCGCATTGGTTTGGTTTCACCCGTAGAGAACGGAGGGAAGTTATAGTGAAGTATGAACTTAGTGTATTTGGAATTAGCTGCGCTTTCGATCAGCAGCTCATCATCCGGCGTACCCAGGGTCACTGTGGTCAGGGACTGGGTTTCACCGCGTGTGAACAGTGCAGAACCGTGTGGAGAAGGCAGGATATCTGTTTCCATTACCAGCGGACGTACCTGATCCAGTTTACGGCCATCCAGACGGATAGATTCATCCAGGATCATGTTACGTATCACTTCCTTTTCGAGGCTATGGAAGTATTTACCTACCAGTGGAGCGTCTTCTTCAGGCAGCTCACCCAGGTGTTCTACCAGCTCTTCGCTGATCTTATCGAATGCGTCTGCACGATCATGCTTCGCGGAAGCAGATCTTGCTACGCCGAGAATGCGGTCTTTAGCGAAATCAGCGATTTTAGCTTTCAGTTCCTCATTCGCATATGGTAAGTCGTATGCACGTTTGCCGGTTACGCCAGCTTTTGCACGGAGTTCTTCCTGTGCTTTCACCTGTACGCGGATAGCGTTGTGCGCGATCTCGATTGCTTTGATAATATCTTCCTCGCTGCACTCCTTACTTTCACCTTCCACCATCATGATGTTCTTGTCAGTAGCACCAATGATGAAGTCCATGTCTGCTTTTTCCAGCGGAGTACGGTTCGGATTTATAACTAATTCACCGTCGATGCGGGCAACTCTTACTTCGGAGATAATTTCCTGGATAGGCACATCAGATACTGCCAGTGCAGCAGATGCAGCCAGACAAGCCAGGGCATCCGGCATCACTTCCGGATCGGAAGAAATGAGGGAAACCAGTACCTGTACTTCGCAGAAATAATCATCAGGGAACAGTGGGCGCAGTGCGCGGTCGATCAAACGTGAAATCAGCACTTCATAATCAGACAGTTTTCCCTCGCGTTTGAAGAAAGAGCCGGGGATACGTCCTGCAGAAGCAAATTTTTCCTGGTAATCAACAGTAAGGGGGAAGAAAGACTGACCAGGTTTGGGAGTTTTCGCCGCAACAACGGTAGCCAACAGGATACAGTTGCCCAGACGAACCGTAACAGCACCATCTGCCTGGCGGGCTAACTTACCAGTTTCAATGGTCACGATCCGGCCATCTCCTATATCGAAATTAACTGAGATAGGTGTCAGATTCATAAAAAGAGAAGATTAAAATGGTATACCTAAAAAAAAACTATTCCCAACCTTATAAGTTGGGAATAGCGCTATAAAAAAGTTCCTATTATTTTCTGAGACCTAATTTCTCAAGCAGGGCACGGTAGCCTGTGAGGTTAGTTTTAGAAAGGTAGGAAAGCAGGCGCTTTCTCTGACCTACCATTTTCATCAAACCGCGGTGTGTAGAAAAGTCCTTTTTATTTTGTTTCAGGTGACTGGAAATGCTGTTGATACGTTCTGTCAGCAGTGCGATTTGCGCTTCTACAGAACCGGTATTTTTCTCGCTTCCACCAAATTCTTTAAAAATATTGGCTTTCTTTTCAACAGTTAAGTAAGACATCTTTAATAAATAATAAAATGATAAAGGTTTATTTAGTCGCTATTTTTCCGGGGCAAAGGTATATCAAATATTGTGAATTAACAATTTCGTAAAAATTTTAGCGGAAAAGATACCCCGGACGTATGGTCTACTTCCAGTTGTTGTTCCTTCACAAAAAGCTTTACTCGTTGATAATCAGATTTGTATATCTCTGCTCAACCCCGTGAGGTGCAAAGTTCTGAAATTTTTCGCAAATAACTACACAAAGGTTACACTTGCGTGGTCAGTTACCTTGCCATTTTCTGTACGTAATACCCTGGACGGGAATTTCTGTAATAATATATAGTCATGCGTAGCCATTACCACAGCAGCACCTTCTTCCCTGCTGATCCTGAACAATAACTGCATGATGCCGTCAGATGTTTCAGGGTCCAGGTTTCCGGTAGGCTCATCGGCAAGGATCAGTTTAGGAGAATTGAGCATCGCACGGGCAATATCCACACGCTGCTGCTCTCCACCACTCAGCTCATAAGGCATTTTAAAGCCTTTCGTGTTCAAACCGACCTTATCCAGCACGTCGTTGATCTTCTCTTCCATTTTCTTATTATCCGTCCAGCCAGTCGCCTTCAGGGCAAACTTCAGGTTGTCATGCACATTCCTGTCCGTCAGCAGCTGAAAATCCTGGAATACCACGCCCAGGTTACGGCGCAGATACGGCACCTTCTTCCAGTCCATCTTCTTCAGGTCAAATCCCACTACCTGACCCGTACCTTCTTTCAGCGATAGATCTCCGTAAAGCGTTTTCAGCAAGCTCGATTTACCGGTTCCGGTACGACCTATCAGGTATACAAATTCTCCTTTGTTCACAGTAATATTCACGTCTGCAAGGATCAGGGATGTACCCTGGTAGATATTCACATTGGATAACTGTATGATCGGTTGTTCTGTCATTTCTGCCGTATGGGTTTAGTAAAAACAAAAATAGCTATTTATAGTAACACAATTCAGGCCAGGTGATCATATTTCTTTTAACATCCATCTATTCCCGGCAGTCATCCCTATGGTAGCGCCCTGCGCTTGACGCTGCTGTACCTTCTCCTGTCTATGGTATCAACAAACAATGTTGTATAACTAAAAAAATAGTTTGTAAACTAAAAAACTAGTTATACCTTTAGTTCAAGCAATAAAACGATAAGGATATGACAGTTGTAAAAACACTTACCAAAGCAGAAGAACAGGTTATGCAGGCCCTCTGGCAAACCGGACCGGCCTTCGTTAAAGACCTGATCGATCTGATGCCGGAACCCAAACCACATTATAATACGGTATCCACGCTGATTAAGATCCTACAGGAAAAAGGGTTTGTTGACTATAAAGCCTTCGGCAAATCCTACCAGTACTTTGCCCTCATCAGTAAAGATGAATACAGCCGTAATACCATGCAAAACTTCGTGAAAGGGTACTTCTCTGGCTCTTTCAGAGAAATGGTCTCCTTTTTCGTAAAGGAAAAAGATCTCAGTGTCAATGAATTGGAACAAGTCCTGCAACAAATCAAGCACGCTAAAAACGAACAACCATGAACGCATTTCTTCCTTACGTAATAAAAATGCTCCTATGTTCCGGCATACTATATGGCTACTATGCCCTCGTACTGAAAAACAGATCCTTCCACCGCTGGAACAGGGCATTTATTCTGCTGGCTGTTATTGCCTCCCTCCTGATCCCCACGTTACAATTCGCTATTAACACGGCGCCACTCCCTGCGCAGCAACTGAATATGGTCATCGTATGTGCATACGCCAGTGAAAGCCTTCAGAAAGCCGGTATGGACCCTGGCGCCTGGTTACCCGGCGGTTTATACCTGCTCATCACCCTCCTGCTGCTGATGAATGTGGCCCGCAACTGGATCATGGTAACACGCCTGGCCCGTGGCGGACAAAAAACCCTGCATAATGGCTACCGTCTGGTAAGCCATCCGCAGGTAAAATCCACCTTTTCTTTTTTCGGTGATATATTCTGGGCAGAAGATGTTACTAAAGACAGCCCTGAAGGTCGCCAGATCCTGAAACACGAACTGGCGCATGTACGCGGCGGACATACCGGAGAAAAACTGTTCATGCAGATCATCTGCGCTATATGCTGGTTCAATCCGTTCTTCCACCTGCTTAAAAAAGAACTGGCCATGGTACACGAATTCCTGGCAGATAAAGCAGCCATCGAAGATACCGGGCGGGAAGAGTATGCACGTACCTTACTGCAGGCCACCTTACAAACACGCCTTCCACTCATGATCAATACATTCGGACAGGCCCCTGTCAAACGCCGCATCCTCATGCTGTTCACACAACGGTCGCGCTATTCGCTGATGAGAAGGATCATTGTGGTACCCGTTGTACTGATCCTGGGTGTTGCCATCGGCTGCCAGCAGGACCTTGATCTTAAACCGGAAAATATAGCCATTGCAGCTAAGTCAGTTACTCAGACAGCCGATGATAATGAAGTATATACCTTCGTCAGCGACCCTCCGACCTTCCCTGGTGGAGAAGATAAGCTGCACATGTACCTGGCCCGTTCGATCAGATATCCACGGAAAGCGCAGGAGAATAATTTAACAGGTACTGTTTTTGTCAATTTCGTGGTGGATGCAGCCGGAAACATCACACAGGTAAAAACAGTGGGCAAAACAATAGGCGGCGGACTGGAAGAAGAATCTATCCGCGTAGTTAAAGGGATGAATAAATGGAATCCAGGCAAACAGCATGGTAAAGTAGTAGCCGTGGCCTTTAACCTGCCCATCAGGTATACAATCCAAGAATAAGATATCGTTACACTATCATAGTAGATCAAACAAGAGGCCCGTCCATATGGACGGGCCTCCTCTATATAGATAGTATTGTTATGATCAGTTATACACAAACTCACCCTGTGTGCTGCGCACTGTTACCTGTTTCACTGCTGATGGCTCTACACGACCTACGATCTGTGCGTCAATGTTAAAGCTTTTGCTGATCCTGATAATATCTGCCGCGATCTCTTCCGGTACATACAGTTCCATACGATGGCCCATGTTAAATACCTGGTACATTTCTTTCCAGCTGGTGCCTGATTGCTCCTGGATCAGCTGAAACAGTGGCGGGATCGGGAACAGGTTATCTTTTATCACATGCAGGTTATCGATGAAGTGCAATACTTTGGTTTGCGCACCACCACTGCAATGTACCATGCCGTGTATACGGGAACGATAGGCCTCCAGGATCTGTTTGATCACCGGTGCATAGGTACGGGTAGGTGATAATACCAACCGGCCCGCATCTATTGTCCCGAAGCCCGGCACCTCCACTTTATCGGTCAGTGATTTTTTACCACTGAATACCAGGTCATAAGGAATACCCGGATCGAAGCTTTCAGGATATCTTTCCGCTACCTGTTTATTAAACACATCGTGACGGGCAGAGGTTAGCCCATTGCTGCCCATGCCGCCATTATAGGATTTCTCGTAAGAAGCCTGTCCATAGGAGGCCAGTCCAACGATCACATCTCCTGCCTGGATAGTATGGTTAGAGATCACTTCTGATCTTTTCATACGGCAGGTAACAGTGGAATCCACTATGATAGTACGTACCAGATCACCCACATCAGCGGTTTCGCCACCAGTGGAATGAATACTGATTCCATGATTACGCAGTTCTTCCAGGATCTCTTCCGTACCATTGATGATAGCGGCGATCACCTCACCGGGGATCAGCTGCTTATTACGGCCGATGGTCGAAGACAGCAGGATATTTTCTGTAGCGCCCACACAAAGCAGGTCGTCGATATTCATGATGATCGCGTCCTGTGCGATGCCTCTCCACACGTCCAGGTCACCGGTTTCTTTCCAGTATGTGTAAGCCAGGGAAGATTTGGTACCTGCTCCGTCAGCATGCATAATATTGCAATATTCTTCCTGTCCGCCCAGGATATCGGGCACTATTTTACAGAAAGCCTTCGGAAAAAGTCCTTTGTCAATATGCTTAATAGCATTGTGCACATCCTCTTTTCCGGCTGAAACGCCGCGCTGCGCGTAGATATTCTGATCCACCAGATAATTTTATAAATGAACAATCTGCTGCAAAAGTAACTGATTAGCCACTTATCTGATATCTAAATGTTGTAATTTGCATAGGATTTTGATCGTTTAAGGCAATTTATGCGGATACACAGGGACCTCACCCATTTGCCAGCTTTGAGGCGGGCGGTAATTACTATCGGAACTTTCGACGGCGTACACAGCGGTCATCGTTATATTATACAGCAATTACAGGAAACAGCTGCAGCCTGTGACGGGGAAACTGTGATCATCACATTCGACCCGCATCCCCGGGAAGTGCTGCAACCTGGCGGAGCGCCTGTCAAACTGTTGACCACCCTGGATGAGAAGATCGAACTGCTCTCCAGGCAGGGCATTGACCACCTGGTCATCGTGCCTTTTACCCGCGCCTTCTCAGCGTTGTCGGCCCAGGCTTATCTGGAAGAATTCCTGATAGAAAAGTTCAATCCACATACGATCATCATTGGTTACGACCACCGTTTCGGCCATAACCGTGAGGGAGGACTTGAATTGCTGGAAGCAGAACAAAACCGTTATGGTTTTCAACTGGTTGAGATTCCCCAGCAGGTCGTACACGATCTGGCGGTGAGCTCCACCAAGATCCGCAAAAGCCTGCAGGATGGCAATATTCAGCTGGCCAATGAGCTACTGGGCTATCCTTATTTTATCCAGGGGAAAGTGATTCATGGTGATAAAATGGGCCGTCAGCTGGGATTCCCGACAGCCAATCTTGAACTGTCCGATCCCCGCAAACTGATCCCTGTAGAAGGTATTTATGCGATCAGGGTCTATTTTGAAAAAGAAGCTACACCACTACAAGGCGTTATGAGTATCGGTACCCGCCCTACTTTTAACGGGACAGACCTCCGGGTGGAGGCGCATATCTTTGATTTCAGCCAGGAGATCTATGATAAAGTGCTGAAAGTAGAAATGATCAGCTATATCAGGGCCAACCGGAAATTTGAGAATATCGATGCACTGGTCTCCCAGATGCATAAAGACAGTCAGGAAGCCCGGGATGTACTGATGTCCTGATCAGTACATCATCTTATAGACCAGTTCCTTCATTAATTCTCCATCCTCTACCCCGCTGTCATTGATACCAATGCTACGGAGGTTATAGGTATGCAGCAGCAGAATAGCCTTTTCCGTGCCTTCCAGCCCATATTGACGTGCGGCATTGATATAGTCCTTCACAAAAAAGGGATGTACGCCTATAGCAGCTGCAATCTCTTTTTCGCCGCCCTTTACACCAAACACCATGATCATTTTACTGAAAAAGTTATACAGGGAAGGCAATACCATCTGTATCGGACCGGCTTTCGGGTTGGCGGCAAAATAGCGGATGATGCGCATCACCTTAGCGATGTCTTTCTGTCCCAGGGCATTCTGCAGTTCAAATACGTTATACTCCTTACTGATCCCAACATATTTCTCAATATCGTTCTCATCTATTTTCTTATCCGGCGGCAGATTAACCAGTAGTTTATCTATCTCATTGGCCATCCGGGAAAGATCATTTCCAATATGGTCTACCAACAGGATACCGGCTTTCTGGGAAATAGCCCTGCCAAGACTGCCCACATAGGCATCTACCCAGGCAGGCAACTGGTTATCATACATCTTCTTGGTACTCAGCAATACGCCTTTCTCCTTGATCAGTTTCGCCAGCTTGCTACGCCCGTCTATCTTCCCCTGTTTATGTGCTACTACGAATATGGTAGAAGCCAGCGGATTATCAATATAAGCTTCCAGCTTCAGGATATCTTTCATGGACTGGGCCTCCTTCAGCACAACCACCTGTCTTTCGGCAAACATCGGGTAACGGCGGCACGCGTTGATCACGGTGCTCCAGTCAGTATCCTTACCATAGAGGATGGTCAGATTAAAGCCTTTTTCCGCTTCGTCCAGCAGGTGATGCTCCGCATAGTTACTTACCTGATCGATGAAGAAATCTTCTTCTCCTTCCAACCAGTAAAGCGGGCGGAATTTCTTTTGCTTCCATTCTTTTATAATATCCTGATATTCCATGCTTTTTATTTTGTAAATACCACGTCTTCCGTCTCCAGTAGCGGAATACCTTTAAAGCGCATCATGAGCTGCCCTACGGCTACCACATCCTTCTGACAATAACTGGCGATCCTTTCCAGATCATGGTCCTGCCAGTATACTTTTCCCACCATACTTCCATCAATGTCATCTTTCGGCGTCGGTATGCCGAGGATGGCCGTCAGCAGTTTCAGTGAAGTATAGTTCTTATAGTCTCCGAAACGCCATAACTGCATGGTATCCAGCATTGGTATCTCCCAGGGTTTAAATCCATGGATCTGTAAAGGCAGCGGCAAAGATAGCTGATGAATGACAGATCGCCTGCAAATAAAAGGAATATCAAATTCTTTGATATTGTGCCCGGCAAACTGGAACCGGGGGTACTTTGTATGAAACTTATTTACCAATTCTAAAAAACTGTTTAATACAACCTTTTCATCGTCATTATGAAATGATTTTATACGTAGTTGATAACGACCGCTTTCCACATGGAAAAACCCTACGGATATGCAAACAATTTTGCCGAATTCGGCATAGATGCCTGCCCTGTCTACATATGCTTCTGCCGCGTCTCCTGAATCTGGCAAAGTTTTTGCAATTTTGTCGGTCCAGAGCGACTGCAAACTGTCAGGTAAACAATCAAGCGTCGCTACAGCTGGAGTTGTCTCAATATCAAGCAACAATAACTGGTCTAAGGATATATTCGGTAACACTATTTTGTACGGTTTATATTTTTTTGTAATAAAGTATTTTTAACAATTACATTTGCATAAGAAGATTTAACCATATAACAATTAACTATAAAACACAAAAACGACTATGACTGAGAACACTTTTAACAAGCCTGCGGCAGGATCTCCCGGACCTGAAAAACCTAGAAGCCGTAACGGTCTGATATATGGTATACTGATTGCAGCATTGGCCGGTACCTGGATATACATGTTATATGACAAAAATAAAACTACCGATCAAATTGCTCAACAGGCAACACAGATAGATTCAATTTCGACTTCAAGAGACGCTTTACAGCAGGAATATAACGCCGCTAATGCCCGTCTGGATGATCTGATCTCTCAGAACAGCCGCATGGACAGTCTGGTAAAAACAAAAGATAAGGAAATTGCAGACATGAAGTCCAGAATACAGGGTATTCTGTCTAACAAGAATGCAACTGCAAAAGAACTGGCTGAGGCCCGCCGCCTGATCGAAACCCTGAAGGGTAACATTGAAGGCTACACAGAGACGATCGAACGCCTGGAAGGTGAAAAGATCGTGCTGACCGGCGAGCGTGATAATGCCCGTAAAGAAAGAGATGAAGTAAGCACCCAGAGAGATAGCCTTAACAAAAAGGTGAACCTGGGTTCCGTATTACACGCATCCAACATTCACCTGCTGCCTATCAACCTGAAAAAGAATGGCAAAGAGGTAGAAACGACCAAGGCTAAACGTGCTGACATGATGCGCGTAACCTTCGACCTGGATGAGAACAGGATCGCTCCTACCGGTGATAAGGAACTGTATGTTTCTATCACTTCTCCTGATGGTTCTCCACTGGCTGTTGAAGCACTGGGTTCCGGCAGATTTACACTGGAAGACGGCACTGAAAAATTATACACTGCCAAGAAAACTGTCAACTACGCGACCGGCCAGAAACAAACCGTTTCTATGGACTGGAAACAAAACTCTGATTTCAAACCAGGCGACTACGCGGTTGAGATCTACCATGATGGTTTTAAAATTGGTTCTGGTAAAGTAACGCTGAAAAAAGGCGGACTCTTCTAATAGTCACTTCCATATATAACATCCCGGATGTCTTACTCCTGAAGGAAATAGACATCCGGGATTTTTTTGTTAATACAATAAGGAGTCCTCAACAGCAAAACCACCTTTATTCCCAATATTTCGAATTTTGTTAACATTTGGTTATTGCCCAATAATCATATATAAAATTATAATTAATTAGTGTTTATTTGCATCCGATTGTATTCATGTGAAAACCGGGGATTACATCAGCTTGCATACAATGTTGCCCCATTTTGTTATTAAGATTGTTAGGCTAACTAACTGCGCTAAATCAAGGTATTTATGGTGGAGAACACTAAACAGGTGTACGTAGTTGACGACGATGAAATATTCCATTTCATTCTGAAAAAGATGTTTGAACAACAAGGGGCTAAACTAAAAGTAACATCCTTCCTCAGTGCGGAAGATGCCCTGGAGCATTTACAACATTCCAACAACCACCTGTTACCCTCCCTGATCATCCTCGACATGAACATGCAACGTATGAATGGCTGGGACTTCATTGAAGCCTACCGGGATATTAAATGCAGTCTTACTCAACAGATCCCTATCGTGATGTGCTCTTCTTCTATTGATAACAGAGATATTCAGAAAGTAAAACGCACGCCGGAGCTGAAGGCGTATATCACTAAGCCCCTGGATTCGGTAAAGATGCAGCAGATAAAAGAATACCTTGGATAGTTAGAAATTGGGAATTAGGTCGACATGCAGCGGAGATGGGTGGGGATGAGATACTTTAATGAACTTATTTAAATGACTTATGTATAAAAGAGAAAGGCGTTCATAATGAACGCCTTTCTCTTTTTATGCCTTCAGGCTTAGGAGAACACCATAACTAGCGCCCAATGCCTAACTCCTGATTCTAATTACTAATTAAATTAGCTAATTGCTACTTTCTCGCCATACATCTCTTCTCTCAGCGATTTCACTCTTTCATCAGCCAGGTACTCATCGAAGGTCATCAGCCTGTCAATGATACCTTTAGGCGTAATCTCAATGATACGGTTTGCCACTGACTGCATGAACGTATGGTCATGGGTAGTGAACAGTACTATACCTTTGAAATTTATCATGCTTTCGTTGAAAGACTGGATAGACTCCAGGTCAAGGTGATTGGTTGGTTCGTCCAGCACTACCACGTTAGGGTCCTGCAGCATCATACGGCTGGTCATACAGCGTACTTTCTCACCACCGCTCAATACGCTGGTCTTCTTCATGATCTCATCACCGCTGAACAGCATTTTACCCAGGAAACCACGCAGAAACGGCTCATCCACGTCTGTTACGTGTGGTGGCACGTACTGGCGTAACCAGTCCATCAGGTTCAGAGAAGGATCAACAAAGAACTTGGCGTTATCGTTTGGCAGGTAAGCGGAAGTTACGGTAGTACCCCACTCGTATTTACCACCATCAGCAGTTGCTTCGCCATTGATAATTTCGAAGAATGTGGTCAACGCCAGATGCTCCTTTGCCAGGAATGCGATCTTATCGTTCTTGTTAACAGTGAAGGTAACATTCTTGAACAGTACGTTACCGTCAATGGATTTCTCCAGTTTTTCCACATTCAGGATCTGATTACCTACTTCACGCTGTTGCTTGAAGATGATACCAGGGTATTTACGGTTGGAAGGCTGGATATCTTCGATAACCAGTTTCTCCAGGGCCTTTTTACGGGAAGTAGCCTGTTTACTCTTGGAAGCGTTCGCACTGAATCGGGCAATGAAGTCCATCAGGTCCTTACGTTTATCTTCCATTTTCTTGTTCTTATCGGCTATCTGGCGGGCCATCAGCTGAGAAGATTCGTACCAGAAAGAGTAGTTACCAGAGAAGATCTGGATCTTGGCACGGTCAACGTCCGCTACGTGGGTACATACAGCATCCAGGAAGTGACGGTCGTGGGATACCACAATCACAATATTCTCATAATCAGCCAGGAAGTTCTCTAACCAACCGATCGTTTCCACGTCCAGGTGGTTCGTAGGCTCATCCAGCAGCAGTATATCCGGGTTACCAAACAGGGCCTGTGCCAGGAGCACACGCACTTTCAGGTTACCACTCAGGTCTTTCATGAGTAAGCTATGCACATCTTCCTTTACACCCAGATCGCCCAGCAGTACCCCTGCATCACTTTCTGCCGTGTAACCGCCCATCTCGCCGTATTCAGCTTCCAGTTCACCGGCGCGCATACCATCCTCTTCGGTAAAATCCTCCTTCGCGTAGATCGCATCCTTTTCATGCGTGATCTCCCACAGCTTCTTATTACCCATCAGTACTGTGTTCAGTACAGTGACGTCATCAAATTCAAAGTGGTTCTGTTTCAGAACACTCATGCGTTCACCCGGAGTGATCTCAACGGTACCTTTGGTAGGGTCGATCTCACCGGATAATATTTTGAGGAAAGTGGATTTGCCGGCTCCGTTAGCGCCTATCACGCCATAACAGTTACCTTTGGTGAAATTGAGGTTAACTTCATCAAACAACACCCTTTTTCCGAAAGAAAGCGATACGTTTTTAACACTGATCATGCTGGCTAAAGAAATTTAAGGCGCAAAGTTACTAAATGTTCCCGGTTTTCCTGTTTGTTGGTTTATTCTTTGTTATATTCTCGACATGGACATTTATATGCAACAGGTCAATAAGGACCTTCGAACCTGGCAGAAGGCCATGCAGCGCGGCATCAGCCTCCCCGGCAAGCTGTCCGGAAAGGTGCAGAAAAAGATTAATCAGGTTATTCCTGAGAAGGTCCACCGGGCGATGACCACCGCGATCAAACAAATGACCAGGGCCGTCATATCCGGCGCTGAATTTATCAGCCCCGCTCCCTTCCACGAAGCAGACCTCGCCATCCGGGAATCCCGTGTCCATTCCCGCATCGCCTTCTACAAGACCACTGCCGCCACTGAAGGGGCCCTCACCGGGGCCGGTGGTTTCCTCCTGGGCCTGGCCGACTTCCCGCTATTCCTCACCATTAAGATGAAGATGCTGTTTGATATCGCCGCTCTGTACGGGTATAATGTGAATGACTACAAGGAAAGACTGTTCATCCTCCATATCTTTTTTATCACCTTTTCCACCCAGGACTTCCGCAATAAGCTCTATCCTGTCGTTGCCGACTGGGACAACTACAGCCGGGACCTGCCGGAAGATATCCATGCTTTCGACTGGCGTAATTTCCAGCAGCAATACCGCGACTACCTTGACCTGGCAAAACTGCTGCAACTGATGCCTGTCATAGGCGCTGCCGTAGGTGCCGTAGTCAACCACCGCCTCACCGACAAGCTGGGTAAGAACGCCATGAACGCCTACCGGATGCGCCTGATGAAACAGTTATGACCGCTTTACTTATCTTTACTTCCTGTCACGGAACATACACGGACCGATTAACCTTAACTTTAAACAGTATACGTCATGACCAGTTACGATGAAATTTTCGACAATAACCGGCTTTGGGTAGCTAACAAAACTGCCGGTGACAAGTCATTCTTTGAAAAGCTGGCAAAAGAGCAGAATCCCGATTATCTCTACATAGGTTGCAGCGACAGCCGCGTACCGACCAACGAGATCATGGGACTGGACGCCGGAGAGGTATTCGTTCACCGCAACATTGCCAATCTCGTTAACAGCGTAGACCTCAATGTCATGTCGGTGATCAACTACGCCGTACGCCACCTCGGTGTAAAACACATTATTGTATGCGGTCATTATAACTGCGGAGGGGTAAAAGCCGCTATGCAATCTGCCGACCTGGGACTGCTCAATCCATGGCTGCGTAACATCCGTGATGTATACCGCCTGCACCGTCCCGAACTGGATGCCATTGAAGACAATGCCGCACGCTTCAACAGGCTCGTAGAACTGAACGTACAGGAACAGTGTATCAACGTGATCAAAACAGCGGCTGTACAGCAATCATATGTTGAAAAAAGCTATCCTGTCGTACACGGATGGGTGTACGACCTTTACACGGGTAACCTGATCGACCTGAAAATTGATTTTGAAGGTATCTTACATAACATCCAGGAAATTTACGATCTGACTGGTAATGGACTCATGAAAAAAAAGGATGATCAATGACGGGACCTATCGGTGTTTTTGATTCAGGCTACGGCGGCCTGACCGTACTGAAAGAAATTGTGGCCACGCTACCGCAATACGATTATATCTACTTTGGAGATAATGCCCGGGCTCCCTACGGCAACCGTGGCTTTGACACGATCCATACCTACACACTTCAGTGTGTACAGCACCTGTTTGACATGGGATGCCCGCTTGTTATACTGGCCTGTAATACGGCTTCTGCAAGGGCCCTCCGCACGATCCAGCAGAAAGACCTGCCCCGTATCGCACCAGACAGGCGTGTGCTCGGTGTGATCAGACCCACTACCGAAATGGTGGGCACCCTCACACAAAGCAGCGAAGTCGGTATTCTCGCCACGAAAGGCACAGTAGCCTCCGGATCTTACCCGATAGAGATCAATAAATTCTTCCCACATGTGAAAGTGCACCAGCTGGCCTGCCCGATGTGGGTGCCCATCATAGAAAATGGTGAAGCTGATAGTGAAGGGGCCGATTATTTCGTGAAAAAATACCTGGACCAGATCCTCACGGACGCGCCCGATATTGACACCCTGGTACTGGCCTGCACCCACTACCCTATTCTGACGAAAAAGATCCGGCAGTTCCTCCCAGGTGGTATTACCTTACTCTCTCAGGGAAAGATCGTGGCGCATAGCCTGAAAGATTATCTGCAACGGCACCCTGAAATGGAGGTACGCCTGAGTAAGAATGGCGGCCGTAAATATTTCACTACTGACGATCCGGGCATCTTTGAAAAGCAAACAGAGATCTTCCTCGGTGAAACGGTAAAGACAGAATATATCGCTCCCTGAGCCGGTCATACACAAAAGTAAAAAGCCCATAGATCATGAGATCTATGGGCTTTTTATTATCGGAAACCAATTTAATCTTATTTACCTTCCAGTCCTAACAGGAACGCATATTGCAACGCCACATCCTCCAGTGATTTGAAACGACCGGAAGCACCACCATGTCCTGCTTCCATATCGGTATGCATTAACAGGGTATGATGGTCCGTCTTCAGCTCACGCAGTTTAGCCACCCATTTCGCAGGTTCCCAGTACTGTACCTGTGAGTCATGCAGTCCTGTTGTGACCAGCATATTCGGATAAGCCTTTGCGGTTACATTGTCATAAGGAGAGTAAGATTTCATGTAATCGTAGTATTCCTTTTTCTTCGGATTACCCCACTCATCAAACTCGCCTGTGGTCAGAGGAATGCTTTCATCCAGCATGGTGGTCACCACATCAACAAAAGGTACCGCGGCGATCACACCATTCCATAGTCCCGGACGCATATTCACAACAGCACCCATCAGCAAGCCGCCGGCGCTACCGCCCAACGCATAAAGATGTGAACTGTCGGTGTAATGTTCTTTTATCAGGTAGTCGGCACAGTCAATGAAGTCCGTGAACGTATTCATTTTCTTGAACAGCTTACCATCTTCATACCATTGTCTGCCCATTTCCTCTCCACCTCTGATATGTGCGATCGCATAGGCAAAACCCCTGTCCAGCAAACTTAAACGGTTGCTGTTAAAAGATGGTTCTATACTGTTACCGTAAGAGCCATAACCATACAGCAGCAGCGGCTTTTTACCATTCTTTTCAAATCCTTTTTTGTATACCAGTGATACAGGCACTTTGACTCCGTCTCTGGCTGTCACGTATAAACGCTCCGTTACATAGTTCTTGGGATCATAACCACCCAGTACTTCCTGGCGTTTACGCAGTTCGTTCTTCTTCGTATCCATGTCATAGTCGTAGGTCGACATCGGTGTTTGCATGGAAGTATAAGCGTAACGCAGCGTCTTTGTATCAAACTCCGGATTGACAGAAATAGCTGCCAGGTAAGCTGGTTCATCGAACTGCAGATAATAGTCTTCCTTCGTCTGTGAGTTGAGCACACGCAACTGGGTCAGACCATTTTTACGCTCACTCAGCACCATATGATGACGGAACAGCTCTATGCCCTGTAACAGCACATCCTCACGATGAGCGATCACTTCTTTCCAGTTGTCACGGGCCGTCTTTTCCAGTCCGGACTCCATCAGGCGGAAATTCACCGCATCCCAGTTGGTAACAATGTAGAATTTATCATCCTGATGATCGACCTCGTACAGATGATCGCGCTTACGTGGTTCAAACACACGGAACGCGCCATCCGGTTTGGAAGCATCCAGAATGCGGTATTCCGTTGATACGGTGCTGCTGCTGTGGATCATAATGAACTTACCAGACTTGGAACGGTCTACATCCACGTAGAAAGTTTCGTCCTTCTCATTGAAGATCTCCTTATCAGTTTGTACATCTGTGCCCGTTACATGGCGTAATACACGCTCTTCCCGCAGCGTAACGGGGTTCTTGGTGGTATAGAAGAACGTCTTGTTATCATTTGCCCAGGCGACGCTCGCAGACGTTTGCGGGATAGCATCTGCCAGGACTTCACCCGTCTGCAGGTTTTTAATATAGATCGTGTACTGACGGCGGCTTACCGTATCCACACCGTATGCCAGCCACTGTGCATCCGGACTTACTGACATACCACCTACCTGATAGTACTGATGACCTTTAGCCAGGTCATTGACATTCAGGATGATCTCTTCGGCAGCTTCCAGGCTACCTTTCTTACGGCAGTATATCGGGTATTCCTTTCCAGTCTCAAAGCGACTGTAATAGTAGTAGCCATTTTTCAGATAAGGCACACTGGCATCCGTCTCCATAATACGCCCTCTCATCTCCTCGTACAGCTTCTTTCTCAGCTCTTTATGGGGGGCCATGATGGTGTCCAGGTATTCATTCTCTGCTGTGAGATAAGCGATGACCTTGGGGTCATTCCGGTCGTTCATCCAGTAATATTTATCAATCCTGGTATCTCCGTGAATGGTCATTGCGGTATCTCTCTGTTCCGCTACCGGCGGCTTTAGTGTATTAATTTCGGCTGACATATTTTTCTTATTTTCCTTACAGGCAAACAGGCCCATGCCTGACAACATCATGATAAATGCAGCGGCTTTCCTCATAGGTGATAAATTGAGGCTACGAATGTAATACTAATACTGTTACACAATTTTCATTTTTTGAGCATCCCAATGCAGCACTTTCTTACTGAAATAGCTTTCATTGGTCACCAGTGCCGGCCCTGCGGCACGTAATCCGAAGGTGGCATCTTCCACCACCGGCTTGCCTGTACGCATAGACTCAAAAAAGTTTATAAAATGGTCCTGGCGGGAGTCATAGCCCCGTGGAGCCGCATAGGCATCTTCTGAGCGCTGGGCCGGTTTACGCTGGTCCGCCGGGTATTTAGCATTGTATTGCTGTACGAAGGTATCCTGTGTCGCCTTGGTGAAGGTATTCCAGGTATCCCATCCACCATAACCAGGCGCAGCCGCCAGTTTATGCTTTTTGATCTTAAAGTCATCCCAGCCCAGTTCCAGTACGCCTTCTGTGCCAATGAAGCGGGTATATTCCCCTCCCCCGCTACCATCGGCGAAGTTCACACGTAACGTCATCTGGAAAGCCGGATGGGTCTTTGTTTCCGGGTAATCGAAGATCGCCACCACTACGTCGGGCACGTCGCGGCCATCCTTCCACTGTACCAGGTTACCGCTGGCATAGATGCGTTCCGGGCCGAGCGAACCGGTAATGAAGTGTAATCCGGAAATGAGGTGTACAAACAGGTCGCCGGGAATACCAGTGCCGTATGCCTTATAATTACGCCAGCGGAAGAACCGCGTAGGGTCAAAAGGCACTTTGGCGGTATCTTTCAGGAAGGTATCGAAATCAATATTGGCGGGAGTGGCATCCGGGGGGATGGAATACTGCCAGGCACCCAACGCGTCATGACGGTCCATACGGGCCTCTACCACGTTCAGCTGACCTATTTCTCCAGCCTCATAGCGGCGTTTTGCCTCTGCGAGGGCAATACTGCTCACCCGCTGGCTACCCACCTGAAAAACAGCCTTTGTGCGCTGCTGAGTGGCAATTACTTTATGGCCTTCTTCGATCTGCTGCACCATCGGCTTTTCACAGTATACCGCCTTTCCTTTCTCCATAGCAGCGATAGAGATGGTATCATGCCAGTGATCGGGTGTGGCAACGATGACAGCGTCAATATCTTTTCTGTTGAGCAGTTCACGATAATCGCGGGTAGTGAAAATATTTTTACCATATTTCTCCTTCACCTTATCAAGATGTCCCTGATAGAGGTCGGCGGCGGCTACGAATTCAACGCCCGGTACTTTAAGAGCGGTATCAACATCGCCAAATCCCATAATGCCCATCCCGATACAACCAATGCGGATGCTGTCGTTGGCAGAGATGCGGATGTCCGGTTTCAGCAGCTGTACGTGCTCCTTCGCGAGTGTGGATAATGGACCTGCGCCCAGCAGGGCAGCTGTACCTCCCAGGTTACGGAGGAATTTTCTCCTGGAGTTGTCTGTCATAACGTAAAATTTGAGTGCAGAAGGGTTTATTAACACAAACAATATACAAAAAAAATCCCCCTCGTTTTAGCGAGGGGGACATGGTATTCACCAATACAATCTTGACAACTACTATTTTTCGTAGGTGAAGCCAGCGGCGATATACTCGCGGTTCAGACGTGCGATGTTTGTCAAAGAAATTTCTTTCGGACATTCTGCCTCACAGGCACCGGTGTTCGTACAGCTACCGAAACCTTCCGCGTCCATCTGAGCGATCATGTTCAGTGCTCTTGATTTCTGTTCAGGATGACCCTGTGGCAGCAATGCCAGCTGGGATACCTTCGCTGAAACGAACAGCATAGCAGAAGAGTTCTTACAAGCTGCCACACAGGCGCCACAACCGATACAGGCTGCTGCTGCGAATGCCTGGTCTGCTTTATCTTTTGGTACCAGGATGTTGTTGGCATCCTGTGCGTTACCCGTATTTACAGAAACATAACCACCTGCTGCGATGATACGGTCAAAAGCACCTCTGTCAACAGTCAGGTCTTTTACTACAGGGAAAGATCCGGCTCTCCATGGTTCAACAGTAACGGTATCACCGTCTTTGAAAGCACGCATATGCAGCTGACAGGTAGTGGTACCGGACCAAGGACCGTGTGCACGGCCATTGATGTGCATAGAACATGCACCACAGATACCTTCACGACAGTCATGATCAAATGCGATCGGCTCTTTACCCTCATTGATCAGACGCTCATTCAGCACGTCGAACATTTCAAGGAATGACATTTCAGAAGAAATACCAGGTACCGGGTAAGTTTCGAAATGTCCCTGTGCGTCTTTATTTTTTTGTCTCCACACTTTAAGTGTGAGATTCATGTTATAATGTTCCATATCTATTGGACTATTACTGTTGTGAATATTATTTATAGCTACGCTGAGTTGGTTTACATTCTACGAACTCAAGTGGCTCTTTATGCAGCTCAAACTGGCTAGGGCCTTTATATTCCCATGCTGCTACATATGAGAAGTTCTCATCATCACGTTTTGCTTCACCATCTTCTGTCTGAGATTCCTCACGGAAGTGGCCTCCACAGGATTCGCGACGGTTCAGTGCATCTACACACATCAGTTCTCCAAGTTCCAGGAAGTCGGCCACACGGCCTGCTTTTTCCAGCTCAGGGTTGAATTCGTTCGCATCACCAGGAACACGTACATCTTTCCAGAACTCTTCACGTAACTGCTGAATTTCCACGATCGCTTCTTTCAGACCTTGTTCATTACGCGCCATACCGCATTTATCCCACATGATCTTACCCAGTTTCTTATGGAAGTGGTCTACGGATTTGGTACCCTTGATGCTCATCAGTTTATTGATGGTATCCTGTACGTTCTTCTCTGCTTCAACGAAAGCAGGGTGATCCAGTGAAATGGCTTTTGTTCTGATATCGTCAGCCAGGTAGTTACCCAGGGTGTAAGGAATTACGAAGTAACCATCAGCCAGCCCCTGCATCAGTGCGGAAGCACCCAGACGGTTTGCACCGTGATCAGAGAAGTTAGCTTCACCCAGTGCATAGAGACCGGTGATAGAGGTCATCAGTTCGTAGTCGACCCACAGACCGCCCATAGTGTAGTGTACCGCAGGATAGATACGCATTGGTACCTCATATGGGTTTTCACCGGTGATCTTAGCGTACATATCGAACAGGTTACCATATTTCTCCGCTACTACTTCTTTACCCAGTTTAGTGATCTGGTCAGCTGAAGCGTTGTGCATCTGGCGTTTGTTCGCTTCAATCTTACCATAACGTTCGATCGCAGCAGCGTAGTCAAGGTATACCGCCTGTTTGGAGCTACCTACACCGTAACCAGCATCACATCTTTCTTTGGCAGCGCGGGAAGCCACGTCACGTGGTACCAGGTTACCGAAAGCAGGATATCTTCTTTCCAGGTAGTAGTCTCTTTCCTCTTCAGGAATATCGGCAGGTTTACGGTTGTCGTTCTGTTTTTTAGGTACCCATATACGACCATCGTTACGCAGTGACTCGGACATCAGGGTCAGTTTAGACTGATGATCTCCGGAAACAGGGATACAGGTCGGGTGGATCTGGGTGTAACAAGGGTTACCGAAGTAAGCACCTTTACGGGTAGCTTTCCAGGCAGCTGTTACGTTAGAACCCATTGCGTTTGTAGACAGATAGAACACGTTACCGTAACCACCAGTACAAAGCAGTACTGCGTGACCGAAGTGACGCTCCAGCTTACCAGTGATCAGGTCACGGGCAATGATACCACGCGCTTTACCATCAATGGTCACCACGTCAAGCATTTCGTGACGGTTGTACATCGTCACGTTACCTAAAGCTACCTGGCGCTCCAGTGCGGAGTAGGCACCTAATAGCAGCTGCTGACCGGTTTGACCGGCAGCGTAAAAGGTACGCTGAACCTGAGTACCACCGAATGAACGGTTACTCAGTAATCCACCATATTCGCGGGCGAAAGGAACACCTTGTGCCACGCACTGGTCAATAATGTTGCCACTCACCTCTGCCAAACGATGCACATTCGCTTCGCGGGCACGGTAGTCGCCACCTTTTACAGTATCATAAAACAGACGGAACACAGAGTCACCGTCGTTCTGGTAGTTCTTTGCAGCGTTGATACCACCCTGCGCAGCAATACTGTGCGCACGGCGTGGACTATCCTGAAAACAGAAAGCTTTCACTTTATAGCCTAACTCTCCCAAAGTTGCAGCGGCAGATGCCCCCGCCAGACCGGTACCCACTATGATCACTTCCATGCTGCGCTTGTTCGCCGGGTTTACCAGCTTACAATGCCCCTTATAGTCTTCCCATTTCTTGTCTAATGGACCGGCAGGAATTTTTGAGTTCAACATATATCCTTACTTTACTTTACTAAACTAATTTGAAATAAATAGCGAGAGGGATGATAGCGAAACCAACCGGAATCAGCACCCCGAATAACCAAACACCCACGAAGTTGATCAGGCCATTGTACTTTACGTGATTCAGACCGAACGTCTGGAAAGCACTCTTGAAACCGTGGATCAGGTGGAAAGACAGACCGATCATACCGATCACGTATATCGCAACTACCAGCGGCTCTTTAAAGGCAACACGGGTGGCGTCATACAGGTCTCTTACCGGATGGAGCATGCCTTCATAGGTTTTCTCATTCATTTCACCGTAGTGCATCATCCACCAGAAATCTTTCAGGTGAATACACAGGAACACGAACAGGATACTACCCATGATCGCCATCTGACGGCTGAACCAGGAAGATGTCTGGTTACCCGGATTAACAGCATACTTCACAGGACGTGCTGCTCTGTTACGGAATGTGAGTTGAAAAGCAAGAATAGCGTGGATAAGAATAACGATCTTCAATCCCCAGGCGATAAACTGGATCAGGCCGTTGTGACTCATGAATGCGGCATAAGTGTTAAAAGCCTCGCCCTCATCGGCTTTGAGTAACGCAAGATTACCAGCCAGGTGCACAATTACAAAACTACACAGGAACAGGCCGGTAGCACCCACTAATAATTTTTTACCGATAGAGGTATTAAAAAACTGTGACCACTTCATAAGTTAAATTCTAAGCTTCCTTAAAGATGATATGATAATAATTCGAATATATCGCGCAAATTTAGCGCAGGAAAAATTAAAACCAAATGATATTTCTCAGTTTTTGGTTTCCAATGAGGAGCAGCCTGTGGCTATGACAACACTGTTCAGGCTGCGACTGACAATCTTTACGCTGCTTACCTCCCGGTTAGCAGCAGCCAGGTTTCTCATACATGGAAATTAAACAAAGATGACTGCCCTTTGTTCGGGGATACTATTCAAGACGACGCATCATAACATTATCAACGAGGGAGTACAGATGCTGTGGCTGATAGGTACGCCACTTCTCGATCTCCAGCAAGTGAACATAGTTGTCCAGGTGTGCGTGCAGGAACTCCTGTTTTGTCTGCTCAGGCATATTGATAGATACGATCCATCCTCCTTCATCCCGGATATCATCCCACCATTCTTCATAATAGCAGTCATCCGATGAATGGAAGTTCATCACATTCTCTGTGATCAATATGAATTTGCTGATCCTGGCTGCGATCATAACGTCAATTACATCACGTTTGAGGGTCATGATGTCATTCTCGATCGCATCATTCCATTCTCCCAGCAGCTCAATAATGGCATAGCTATACTGGTAATCCACAAATAACACCTTGATATACAGTGTACGGGAACCAAACTCGTCCCACTGCGGATGTACATAATAATTATATACGGTATTACTATAAGTAAACTCACTGTATTCCCTGCCATAAAAGGGAGATAATTCATCCTCTTCTGCTGTATACAGGTGCCGCCAGTTATAAAAAGGTTCTATATCATGCATGTCTCACTAACGCTGAAATATTCGTTTCTACAAATTTCGGCCTAAAATTCAAAAAATAGAAACGCTGCATTTCTGGAAAATTTCGTAACTATACATAGTTCTCAATCGCCTTGCGGACGCTGCCTGCCTTCAGTAACAGCGCTTTTGCCTGCTCATAGTCCGTCAGGGACAGCTTTTCCATCAGCATCTTCACACCTCTGTCTACCAGCTTGTCATTGCTCAGCTGCATATTTACCATCTTATTATCTTCCACCCTTCCCAACTGGATCATCACAGCCGTCGAGATCATGTTCAGTACCAGCTTCTGCGCCGTACCACTTTTCATACGGGTACTACCGGTAATGAACTCTGGTCCTACCACGACTTCCACCGGGAAATCAGCGGCGGCGGACACAGGGGCTTCGGGGTTACAACAGATACTGCCGGTAATGATACCATGCTCCCGGCACTTGTTGAGGGCGCCGATCACATAGGGAGTTGTACCGCTGGCAGCGATGCCCACTACCACGTCCTTATCAGATATATTATGTGCCTGCAGGTCTTTCCAGCCCTGCTCACGATCGTCTTCTGCAAACTCTACTGCCTTGCGGATCGCCGTGTCCCCCCCTGCTATCAGTCCGACTACCAGTCCATGTGGCACACCGAAGGTGGGCGGACACTCGGAAGCATCCACAATGCCTAAACGTCCGCTGGTACCTGCACCCAGGTAAAACAGCCGGCCACCGGCCAGCATCTTATCAGCAATGGCTGTTACCAGCTTTTCTATATGTGGTTGCGCCTTGGCCACTGCCTGTGGCACAGTATTATCTTCCTGATTGATGCTGCTGAGGATCTCCTGCACACTCATTTTCTCCAGGTGACGGTAGCTCGACGTCTGCTCTGTTACTCTCTGAAAAGACATTTTTTGCGTATTTGATTATTGATGATATGCGATCAGGCCATCCATGGGACTGCGCAATATCCGGCCCATCTGCAGTTCATACAGTTCACACAGTTCCTTCAGGATGTCCTGGAAATACCAGGCGATGCTTCCCGTGAAGTGCAGCGGGTGCGTCCAGCTTTCGCTGTACTTATAAATATGGTTAAAGAAAAATTCATTCAGACTGTCTTCCAGGATATTCTCAATAAGGTAATGCCCCCTGTTCTCTCCCAGGAACTTCGCAAAACCTGCCAGGTAACGGTTAGGCAGCGGCTTGCGGTATACATTTTCCAGTATTTCCTCGTGGTTGGTATTGTACTGGGCATCAAAGCGGGCCTTCAGTTCCTCATCAAACGAATTGTACAGGTACAGCTGCAGTAGTTTTCTGCCCAGGAAAGCGCCACTCCCCTCATCCCCCAGTACATAACCCAGCCCCGGATTGTTCTTCTTTACCGCCGTCCCGTCAAAAAAACAGGAATTGGACCCCGTGCCCAGGATGCTGGCGATGCCCGGCTCTTTACCGCACAGCGCTCTTGCAGCCCCCATCAGGTCATGGTTCACGTCCGCATCTGCCACCGGCCATACTGACTTCAGGGCCGTTTCGACGATTTCCACGCTTTTTCGCTGGAGGCAGCCTGTCCCGTAATAATGGACCTCACCTATCTGTACATCAGGAGGCAATTGTGGCAGTAACTCTTTCTGGATCAGCTCCTGTATCTGTGTTGCATTCAGGAAATATGGACTAATACCGGTAGTTGTATAGCGCCTTGTCTCTTGGGTCCCCAGCAGGCTCCATTCCGCCTTGGTAGACCCACTATCTGCAATAAGCTGTACTTTCATGACACATCCGTTGAAGGTTGAGCTTTAATATACTATTTTTGCCACAAGTTAAATAAATAGCGACAAGATACAAGTTTACCTTGGGGCTGTTTTCAATACATGATTATGTCGAACAGGAAACTGAATGTTTTTTTACCTCTCTTATTTGCGATAACACTGGCTTTGGGAATGTATCTGGGGCATAAAATGCCGGGAGCCAACACGGGAGCGCAAACGTTACTATTCACCAGACCTAGCAGGGCGCCATTACAGGAGGTCATGGACCTGTTGAAAATTAAGTACGTAGATACCTTACAGGTAGCCCAACTGCAGGAAGAAGCTATAGAAGGACTGCTCAGTCACCTCGACCCGCATTCTATCTACATCCCCCCTTCCAATCTGCAGAGTGTCAACGAAGACCTGGAAGGTCATTTCTCCGGTATCGGTGTGGAATTTAATATTATATCTGATACCGTGAATGTTGTATCTGTCGTACCAGGCGGTCCGTCCGAGACAGCCGGCGTACAATCCGGAGACAAGATCATTAAGGTGAACGACTCGCTGGTGGCAGGTAATAATATTACAGGCGAAAAGATCCGTAAGCTGCTGCGTGGTCCAAAAAACTCTAAAGTGATCGTCAGCATGTTACGTCAGCAGAAAGTAACGCCCATACAGATCGTACGTGGTGACATCCCACTGTACAGTGTTGACGCTTCCTATATGGTCACTCCGGAAATCGGATACGTGAAGATCAGCAAGTTCGCAGGCACCACCTACCAGGAGTTTATGGATGCCGTTCGCAAACTGAGTAAATCAGGGATGAGTAAACTGGTGATCGACCTGCGTCAGAACCCCGGTGGTTACCTCGATGCGGCTACCCGTATCGCCGATGAACTGCTGGACGACAATAAACTGATCGTTTATACAAAAGGAAAGGGTTATCCACGTGCGGACTACCGCTGTGAAAAACCAGGGCTGTTTGAAAAGGGCGGCCTCACCATCCTGACAGACGAAGGTTCTGCCAGTGCGAGTGAGATACTGGCTGGCGCTGTACAGGAATGGGACCGTGGTACCCTGATCGGTCGCCGTACATTCGGTAAAGGCCTGGTACAGGAACAATTTGACCTCAGCAACGGCGGAGCATTACGCCTGACAGTAGCCCGCTACTATCTGAATTCAGGCAGAAGCATTCAGAAATCATATGCAGACGGCCGTCAGGCTTACGACGATGATATCATGAACCGCTTTAACCATGGTGAATTTGTCAACCAGGACAGCATTCACCAGCTGGACACCCTGAAGTACAAGACAGCTGCCGGTCGTGTGGTATATGGTGGCGGAGGTATCACACCGGATATCTTCATGCCGTTTGACACCAGCCGTTTTACGAATGTATTGACAGCTATGTACTCACGCAGTACTTTCAGCAACTTCACTTATCAATACTATAACAGTCATAAGAACGAGTTCGATCAGTATAAAAACGCCACCCTCTTCACCAATCAATACACGGTATCCAATGAGGTGTATAATGCCTTCAAGGCATTTGCTGTCAAGGATAGTATCCCTGGAGTAGCGTCGATCAATGCGCACGATGAAAAAGAGATCAAAACCCGTCTGAAAGCCCTGCTGGCCAGACAGAAATGGGGATATCCGGGTTTTTATGAAGCACTGAATAAGGATGATGAGATGATGAAGAAAGCGGTGGAAGTGCTGAATAAAGACTAGACAAATGAAGAATCAGGAATGGGAAATCAGGAATTTATACTGCAATTGCTTCCCTGCTAATGTAAGGGAGTCATAATAAAAAGGAAATGGCGCTTCACAATTGAAGCGCCATTTCCTTTTATATAAGTTATTAGATCATAAAGGACATCTGCCATTCTCTCCGCTGCATTTCAATTCCTAACGCCTAATTCCCTGATTCCTGATTAAAAAAAAAGCCGTCTCGTTTATACGAGACGGCCAGAATTACTTCTACAAAACAGGATTAGTGTTTTGCTTCTGCAGCTGGAGCAGCAGTAGCAGTTGTATCTGCAGCTGGAGTAGCGGTAGTATCTACAGTAGCTGTAGTATCTACTGGAGCAACAGTAGCAGTTGTATCAACAGCTGGAGTTGCAGTAGAATCAGCAGAAGTAGTAGATGCACCACTGTTACAAGCTACGAAGAACATGCCAGCAGCAGCTGCGAAGAAGAATAATTTTTTCATGCTTAGTTTGTTTTAAAAGATGCGCAAAGGTATAGTTATTTTTAGTTATGGAACAATAGCCTTACTAAAAATTTACCTTTATTTCTTTCTAAAGAATAATTTTAATGGAACGCCTTCAAAATCAAAATTGCTACGAAGCTGATTTTCAAGGTAGTTACGATACGGCGTTTTTACATCATCCGGCAGGTTACAGAAGAACGCAAAAGCCGGTGTATAGGTCGGCAGCTGTGTTACATACTTGATCCTGATAGGGATACCTCTCACAACTGGCGGATGGAAAGACTCGATCGCCTTCAGCATCACCTCATTCAGTTTGGAAGTCTGCACTTTACGCTTACGGTTATCGTATACACGCAGTGCTTCTTCAATAGCTTTGAAGATACGCTGTTTCTCTACTACAGAGGTAAAGATCACCGGTACGTTGTTGAATGGCGCCAGACGGCTTTTCAGGTCTTTTTCGTAGTCCCTGGCCGAGTTAGTGCTTTTATCTTCGATCAGGTCCCATTTGTTGACCAGTACCACCAGGCCTTTACCTTTACGGCCGGCCAGGCTGAAAATACTGAGATCCTGTGCAGTGATACCTTTTGTGGCATCCAGCAGCAGCAAACATACATCTGCCTCGTCCATCGCTTTGATGGCGCGGATCACAGAATAGAATTCCAGATCTTCCTGAACTTTATTCTTACGGCGTAAGCCCGCAGTATCGATCAGTACGAAGTCTTTCTGGAACATTTTGTAGTGCGTATGGATGGTATCGCGGGTAGTACCCGGAATATCAGATACAATGTTCCTTTCTTCACCGATCAGGGCGTTCAGCAGGGAGGATTTACCTACGTTCGGCTGACCGATGATCGCGATCTTAGGCAGTTCTGCTGCCTGTTCATTCAGTTCCTTTGTTTCATCGTCTTCCGGGATCTTACTGGTAATTTCGTCCAGCAGTTCGCCGGTACCACTACCACTAATGGAAGAGATAAAAAACAGGTTGTCGAAGCCGAGGCTATAGAATTCCGTTGCTTCCAGCTGACGGCTACTGTTATCTACCTTGTTGATCACGACGATCACTGGTTTGGAAGAGCGACGCAGCAGATTTGCCATTTCGGAATCCAGATCAGTAATACCTGTAGCTACATCACACATGAACAGCAGGAGGTTTGCTTCCTCCATTGCTATTTTTACCTGTTTGCGTATCTCACGCTCAAAAACATCTTCACTTCTGGATACAAAACCACCCGTATCAATCACGTTGAACGATTTCCCGTTCCAGTCGGCCACACCGTATTGTCTGTCACGCGTAACGCCGCTCACGTCATCCACAATGGCTTTACGCTGTTCCAGCAAACGGTTGAAGAGGGTTGATTTCCCTACATTTGGACGACCGACGATTGCTACTGTAAATCCTGCCATAAATTAATAAAATTAATACCCGTATTCCTTTAAATAATTATCATTGTCCCGCCACTTACCGCGTACCTTCACAAATAGTTCAAGAAACACTTTCTGACCAATAAACTTCTCGATATCCTGGCGGGCCAGTGTACCGATCTTTTTAATGGAAGCTCCTTTGTCGCCCAGAATAATCGCTTTCTGCGTTTCACGCGTTACGATAATCTCAGCTGAGATCTTTGTCAGCGTGTTCTTTTCCTGGAACTGAGATACAGCCACTGCTGTATGATAAGGGATCTCCTCATCAAAGAGGTGGAATATTTTTTCCCGGATGATCTCGCCTACGAAGAAGCGTGTAGACTTATCGGTTAAAGTATCTTCCGGATAGAAGGGTTCGCTCTCTGGCAGCATGGATACGACAGTGGCCAGCAAAGCCGGAATGCCTTTTCCCTGCATGGCTGATATTACAACCACCTTTTCCGCTTTCCCCCACTCCTCACATTTCTGTACGATCACGTCCAGCTCTTCTTTTAACAGCAGGTCTGATTTGTTGATCACCAGTACACTGCGTGCTTTCAGCCTTAGTGATGCGAACAGGGAGAGGTTTTCTTCGAGATTATCTTTTGCGTCCATGATCAGCATGGCCACATCAGCATCTTCCAGTGCGGACTTAACAGCGCCCATCATCTTTTCGTGCAGGCGGTAACGGGGATCAATAATACCGGGGGTATCAGAGAATACGATCTGGTATTCCGGTGTTGTGACCACGCCCGTGATGCGGTGCCTGGTTGTCTGTACCTTCGGCGATACAATGGCCAGTTTTTCGCCCACAAGAGCATTCATCAGGGTACTTTTCCCTGCATTGGCTTTTCCGAAGATATTTACAAACCCAGCTTTATGCATGCACTACTAATTTCTTGAACTTCCTGAAATAAAAAAAGCCGAATCAACTTCGGCTTTTTTTTGCTAGTAGCGAGGAGAGGATTCGAACCCCTGACCTTCGGGTTATGAGCCCGACGAGCTACCTCTGCTCTACCTCGCAATGAGGTTGCAAAGATAGGATTAAATTCATTCCTGCCAAATCTATTTTCAAAAAAAAGAGCATATTCAGTTAAAAAGGGTAGAAAACGTATTTCGAATATCCAACCAGATCCTTTACTACAAAGGCTTTCATAGCTTAAGGAAGAATATTTTAAAATATTGCTGCTGCAAGCAGCTATCAGCTGGTTATGGTGGAAAACGTCCGGTCAAGCCCGCTAAGGTCGTTTTTCGACCTGCTGCTGATGCGTTTGCCAGTGATATTTACCCAGGATTGCTGGTATGCAGGAAGCCTGGAGGTATACTTGAGGTTCGTTTCAGTATCTATCAGGTAAGCTTTCTCCTCCGTTTCTCCTCCGTTTTAAAACGGAGGAGAAACGGAGGAGAAAGCTTACCTGATGAATACTAAAACAAAGGTAAACTGAACGTCTTTTGAACACACGCCTGATCACCCTCATAATGCAAGACTGATACAATTTTGACACCTGCCCGCCGCTTCGCCGTCGCTAGTTCGTCGCTAGCAGGTCGCTTGTCCGTCCCTTCTTATAGTAACTATTATCCATAGAAAAAACATAAAACACTGCTAATCAAACGCCTATTTCTATTAGTTGATAATATAATTATAATTTACAATATTAAAATAACATCAGTTTCTATGATTCATGCTGCTGCTAAACAATTCCCCCCACCCAGACAGACTACTATAGCATACAATTTTTTATCCGGCTTATGACGGGAAAACATCCCTTCGTGACGCGATATCGACAGTTGGTGTACGTTGTTCCGAATCGCGTTAGTATCCTTGCTAATATTATGTCGTTGATCACAGTTAAAGGCCACCCCCATAGCAGCATGCGCCGGTTCCCGCTATACCCGACAGCCGTGATCGCAACACATTTTATTTGTTAATCGTAAAATATTCAATAATGATTTTTGCGAAGAAAGATCGCATAATAACAGGTATCCGCCCTGGTCATCAACCAGACAAAAAGAGGCTGTACCAGCCGATACAACCTCTCTCTGTATGATGAGTTACCTCGTTTCTAAAACGGCAGGTCGTCCGCAGGATCCTCATTCTCCATCACCATCTCTTCTACCTCCTGCTCCCGTTTGCCATCGCCACGGCGGCTGGCCAGCAGCTGCAGGCTACTCACCCGCAACCGCATGATAGAAATGTTGTCTCCCTGCGCATTCACATATGTATCTGCCGAAGGCGTTCCTTCCACATATACCTGGGTACCTGTTGTAAGAAAACGTCCCAGCTTTTCCTTGTTCCAGCAGGAACAATCGACCCAGGTAGTCCTTTCCTGTAAGACGCCTTCCTTCGTACGGTAACGCTCTGTATGCGCCATGCGAAAACCAAGAACAGTATTGCCGTTCACATTCCGCTGTACGGCATCATGTCCCAGATGCCCGATTAATTGTAGTTTAATCATGACTGATCGAATTTTCGGTTAACAATAAAAAGTGTTCAGGGAGTTGAGCAATCAGAGAGAGAATATGTATGCTGATAACCGGAAATTATAATATTTCTGTCATTGTGAAAAATATTTTCACTTTTTAACAGCGACCACTATAACTTTGTCCCTGGAAACAGGAGTGCGCAATCCGGCGCTTTAAACAAAAAACTCCCGGTTTCACCTCGGGGTGCCTTACTATCAGGCTGAGATCAGACCCGTTGAACCTGACCAGGTAATGCTGTTTAGGAAAGGTAAGCGAACAATCTCTTCCTTACCCATTTGTTAAGTTGAAAGCTACAGATTGTAAGCTATTAAACCGTCATAGTCCATGAGACAATTATTATTCCTTTTGCTGCTCTGCAGCTTAAGTACTGTGCATGCGCAAACTGTGCTGACCGGAGTCGTTACCGACAAATCCAGCGGCAAACCACTCGAAGGCGTTTCTGTAAGTATCCCTGCCATCAATGCCGGTATGCAGACAAACGCCAGTGGACAGTACCGCTTCAACATCCCGTCCAAAGGCCGCTATACCTTACAGGTGAGCTACCTCGGATTCAAACCATTTACTACAGCGATCGATGCAAATGGCAATACTATCCGTAATGATTTTTCGCTCGAAGAAACGGGCCTATTTGTAAAACCTGTAGAGATCACCAGTCTGCGTGCTGGTGAACATGCGCCGTTTGCGCAGTCTACGCTGACCGCGGAAGAGATCAAAAAACAGAATCTCGGTCAGGACCTGCCGCTGTTACTGAATCAGCTGCCTGGTGTGGTGACCAATTCTGATGCCGGTACAGGTATCGGTTATACTGGTATCCGTGTCAGAGGGTCTGACATCACCCGTATTAATGTAACTACCAACGGTATTCCTATTAATGATGCAGAATCACAGGGTACTTTCTTTGTCAACATGCCCGACTTTGCTTCCTCTGTAAGCAGCATACAGCTGCAACGTGGTGTAGGTACTTCTACCAACGGCGCCGGCGCTTTTGGTGCTTCCCTGAACCTCAGCACGAATGAATTCAGAGACAAGGCATATGGTGAAGTGAGCACCAGCTTCGGCTCTTTCAATTCCTGGAAACATACGGTGAAAGCGGGTTCCGGGCTGATCAACAATCACTTCACCATCGATGCAAGACTGTCAAAGATCTCTTCTGATGGCTACATGGAACGTGCTGCTTCTGATCTGAAATCATTCTATACTTCTGCTGCCTATATTTCCAAGAATACAGCTATCCGCCTGAACGTCTTCTCCGGTAAGGAAAAAACCTACCAGGCATGGAACGGTGTACCACAGGATTCTATGCCTGTACACCGCAGGTATAATTCCGCCGGACAACGTGCTGATGGTACGTACTACGATAATGAAACTGACAACTATCAGCAGGACCACTATCAGCTATTCCTGAACCAGTCCCTGAACAGCAAACTTGATTTCAACGTTGCCGCACACTATACACGCGGAAGAGGTTATTATGAGCAATACCGTGAACAGGAAGCATTTGCTGATTATGGCCTCCCTGAGCCGGTAGTTAACGGCGCACCTGTTACGCATACGGACCTGGTAAGGCAACGCTGGCTGGATAATCACTTCTTCGGGGGTGTGTTCTCTGTAAACTATAAAGGTGAAAAACTGCACTGGAGCCTGGGTGGCGGCTGGAACCGCTATGAAGGAGATCACTATGGTAATGTGATCTGGGCACAATATGCTATTCCCAAAGACTACAGATATTATACGAACGATGCATTCAAGCGCGATCTGAACTTTTATGGAAAAGGTGAATATAAGATCACATCCGCACTACGTCTGTTCGCTGATCTGCAATACCGCACCGTACAATATAACATTAACGGATTTGATGGCAATCCGTCACTGATACAACATAACTCCTACAATTTCTTCAATCCGAAAGCCGGTATTTCCTACACACTGAATGAGCGCCAGGAAGTATATGCATCGTTTGCAGTGGGTAACAAAGAACCGAACAGAGATGACTTCGAAGCTGGTCTGAAGAACACGCCAAAACATGAAACACTGCATGATGTGGAAGCAGGTTATACCTACCGTACCGGGAATGTTGTCTTACAGGCAAACGCCTATTACATGAACTATAAAAATCAGCTGGTACAGACAGGTCAGCTGAATGATGTAGGTGCCTATACCCGTACCAATATCCCGGACAGCTACCGTACAGGCATCGAGTTACAGGGCAGCACGCGTCTGGGCCGCCTGTTCACACTTTCAGCGAATGCAGCCCTCAGCCGTAATAAGGTGAAAAACTTCAACAACTTCGTTGACAACTACGATACCGGCGTACAGGACACCGTAGTATACAATAGCACGAACATTGCGTTCTCGCCGTCTTTCGTAGGTGGTTATACGTTATCTGCAAGACCGGTGAAAAATCTGGAAGTAAGTCTGATCGGTAAATATGTAAGCAGGCAGTACATGGATAACTCCCAGGTGAAAGAACGCAGCCTGGACGGGTATTATACCAATGACCTGCGTTTGAATTATGTCATCCCGCAGCGGCTGTTTAAAGAGCTGGGTGTGCAGTTCATGCTAAACAATATCTGGAATGCTAAGTACGCTCCTAACGGATGGACCTACGCATACAAAGAAGAAGGGCGTGAAAAATCGTCTAACGCATATTATCCGATGGCTGGCACCAATTTCTTTGCCGGCATCAATATAGCCTTCTAAATTAGCCTTAAAACACAAAGGGCCTGTCAGCAGACAGGCCCTTTGTGTTTATACAAGCTTTTATGATCAGCTCAACAGTTTGTTAACCGCTGTGGCTACTTTCTCAAAAGGAAATCCTTTGATCACTTCTTCCATCATCCGGTCTACTGCTGCATTACCCGGATTACCGATACTACCTTCATGTGTATGGTTAACGGTTTGTGCCGGTGCGAAGTTGCCCTTTTCGATATCGAGTCCGACCTGCTTATAGGCTTCGCGGAAAGGAACACCTTCCAGTACCAGCTGGTTAACTACTTCCACACTGAACAGGTAACGGTATTTCTCATCATCGAGGATGTTTTCCCTGATGCGGATATTTTCCAGCATCAGTCCAGCCATCTTCAGACAGTCTTTCAGTACACCAAATGCAGGGAAAAGATTTTCTTTCAGCAACTGCAGATCACGGTGGTAACCGCTTGGCAGGTTGGTGATCATCATCGCGATCTCATTGGGCAGCGCCTGCAGTTTATTACCATGAGAGCGGATCAGTTCCCATACATCCGGGTTCTTTTTGTGTGGCATAATACTGGAACCCGTCGTCAGTTCATCAGGGAAACTGATAAAGCCGAAGTTCTGGTTCATGAACAGGCAGGCGTCCATAGACATTTTTGCCAGTGTGGAAGCAATACCCGCGAGGGCGAATGATACGATCTTTTCAGTCTTACCACGTCCCATCTGTGCATATACGACGTTATAGTTCAGGTCATCAAAACCAAGCAGCTGTGTGGTCATGGTACGGTTCAGCGGGAAAGAAGAACCATAGCCGGCCGCGGAGCCCAGCGGGTTTTTATTTACGACCTTGTAGGCACCCTGTAAAACAGTCAGGTCATCGACCAGACTCTCCGCATAAGCGCCGAACCATAATCCAAAGGAAGATGGCATTGCGATCTGCAGGTGTGTATAACCGGGGATCAGGTGATCTTTATACTGGATACTTTTCTGCTGCAGCAGGTCGAATAAGGTTTTCACCTCGCTTACCAGCACTTCCAGTTCATGACGCAGGAACAGTTTAAGATCAACTAAAACCTGGTCATTACGGGAACGTCCGCTGTGAATCTTCTTACCAACTTCTCCGAGTCTGCGGGTCAGCAGTAATTCCACCTGTGAGTGAATGTCTTCCACACCCTCTTCCAGTATGAAGTTACCTTCCTGTATCTCTTTGTAGATCTGTTTTAATTCCTTCTGCAGCACAGTCAGCTCTTCTGCTGTCAGCAAGCCAATGCTTTCCAGCATAGTGGTGTGTGCAAGTGAGCCCAGCACGTCAAATGGCGCGAGATAAGCGTCCATTTCACGGTCTTTTCCCACTGTGAATTTGTCCACTTCTGCCAGTGCAGTTTTATCTTTTTGCCATATTTTCATATTCTACAGGATTTCTTCGAGTAAAGTAATATAACTGTCTATACCCTGACGAATTTCGTCGAGGTAAATGTATTCGTCTGCCGTATGCGAACGGGCGGAATCACCGGGTCCCATCTTGATGGAAGTTCCTGGTATCAGTGCCTGATCGGAAGTGGTCGGCGAGCCATAAGTTGTTTTGCCATGACGCAGGCCAGCCTGTACAAACGGATGATCTGCCGGGATACCGGAAGGACGCATACGCATTGAACGTGGCGTTACCTCGCATTGTACATTGGCACGGATGATCTCGAGCACTTCTTCCAGCGTATATTGTTCGGTCACACGTACATCGACCACAAAGGTACAATCAGCCGGTACAACGTTATGTGCTTTATTGGAAGTATTGATCACTGTCACACTCATTTTAACGGGTCCCAGCGTATCAGATACTTTCGGAAAACGGTAGGTACGGAACCATTCCAGGTCAGGCATTGCTTTATAGAAAGCGTTTTCCCCTTCATCACGGGCGGCGTGTCCTGCCTTACCGTGCACGGTACAATCCAGTACCATCAGCCCTTTTTCGGCAGTAGCCAGTTGCGTTTGTGTCGGCTCTCCCACAATAGCGAATTCAATAGCCGGCAATTCTCCAAGAATGCTTTCAACACCATTCCGGCCACTGATCTCTTCTTCTGCTGTTGCTGTGAGGATGATGTTATAAGCCATATCGTTACGCTCATAGAAATGCAGGAAGGTAGCAATAAGACTTACCAGGCATCCGCCGGCGTCATTGCTGCCAAGGCCGTACAATTTACCATCAACAACATCAGGGGAAAAGGGGTCGCGTGTGTATTGCGGGTTAGGCTTTACAGTATCGTGATGAGAATTAAAAACAATTACGGGCTTTGCAGGATCATAGTGTTTATTCTTTGCCCATATGTTATTCAGGTGCTGCTGGAAAGGAATATTCCTTTCTTTCAAAAATTCACCGATCAGTTGAGCTGTCCCCTGTTCTTCCCTGCTAATAGAAGGAATGGAGATCAGCCCTTTCAATAATGTTACTGCATCATCATACAGTCGTTGGTTCCACATAGGTTTAGCGTATTAAGGTACCCGCTACTGTGTCTGTGGTGTTGCTCTGTACGTCATCAGCGTGACCTATCAGCACTTCTGCCACACCACTTTCAATAGCTGCGAAAGCATTTTCCAGTTTAGGCAGGATTCCGTCTGTCAGTACGTTATCAGCTTTTAATTCTTCGTAGATCTGACGGTCTATCAGATTGATGACTGCATTATCATCATTTGCATCATGCAATACACCTTTCTTTTCGAAACAATAGATCAGTCTTACACTGTAGTGTTGAGACAAAGCGATGGCGAGAGAAGAAGCGATAGTATCTGCATTGGTATTCAGGATCTGTCCCTTACCGTCGTGTGTAAGCGGCGCGAATACCGGCGTCATACCAGCTTCCAGCAATGCTTGCAGCGGTGCAGCCTGTACGCTGTCAGTGGTCACATCTCCTACAAATCCGAAGTCTATTTCTTTCACAGGGCGTTTCACTGCAGGAATAATATTGGCATCTGCACCGGTGAGACCGATCGCGTTACATCCATTCGCCTGCAGCTTAGCAACCAGCTGTTTGTTCACTAATCCTCCGTACACCATTGTCACTACGTCAATCGTAGCAGCATCGGTGATGCGGCGGCCGTTCACATACCTTGATGCTATACCTAACTGATCGCCCATGCGGGTGGCTATTTTGCCACCCCCATGGATGAGTATCTTCTTTCCCTTTATAGCAGCGAACTTTTGCAGGAACGCTTCCAGTAAGGTAGGATTATCGATGACGTTTCCGCCTACTTTTATTACGAACAGATCGATCATACGATATTACCTTTTAATATCTCGCTTAATACAGCCTGCGCTGCCCATACGCGGTTGGCCGCTTCCGGGATCACGATAGCATTAGGGCCGTCCAGTACCTCATCTGCAATTACCACGTTCCTTCTTACAGGCAGGCAGTGCATAATTTTAGCAGCATTAGTGCCTTTCAGTTTATCATTGGTTACCATCCAGCTGCTATCCGTGCAGGTGATCTTGCCATAATCTTTATAGGAAGACCAGTTCTTCACGTATACGAAGTCAGCACCTTCCAGTGCTTTATCCTGATCGTATTCGATCTGTGCATTACCGGTGAATTTCGGGTCCAGCTCATATCCTTCGGGATGGGTGATCACAAAGTCAGCTTCACCCCAGCCATTGATCCACTGAGCGAAAGAGTTTGGAACAGCCTGTGGCAGCGGTTTTACGTGCGGCGCCCAGGTCATTACCACTTTCGGTCTGCGGGGCTGCTGCCATTGCTCCTTAATGGTGATCACATCCGTTAAGCTCTGCAAAGGGTGTAGCGTAGCGCTTTCGAGGCTTACAACAGGCACACCTGCATACTTAATGAACTGATTGATATATTTCTCCTTGTAATCAGATTCTTTATCTTTCAGGCCCGGGAATGTACGGATCGCCATGATATCGAAGTACTGCCCCATTACAGCTGCAGCTTCTTTCACGTGTTCCGATGTATTTCCGTTCATGATAGCGCCATCATTCATTTCCAGCTGCCAGCCTTCCTTGTCTATGTTAAATACTACCACTTCCATTCCCAGGTTCTTCGCCGCCACCTGCGTACTCAGACGTGTTCGCAGACTGGGGTTCAGGAATATCATACCCAGTGTTTTGTTCTCACCTAAAGTTCTGTCTTTGAAAGGCTGTTTTTTGTAGTCCAGTGCGATATCCACTAAACGCGGGACACTTGGAACATCATCTACGGAAATAAATTGTTTCATTTTTAGTATGGCTCTGATGATGATTTATTTAGTTTTTCTCTACTTCCTGTTTGAACGCAGTCAGGAACTGATCTGCATGTTCCATGGTCAGTGCCAGGGAAGGCAGCAGTCTGATCACGTTCGGCTTCGCTTCACCGGTAAAGATCCTGTGCTTAAACAACAATTCTTTTCTCACATGGTTCAGCGACTCCGGCAACTCGATACCGATCATCAGGCCTCTGCCTCTTACTTCTTTTACCTGTGGGAATTGTTTCAGCTGTTCGATCAGGTATCCGCCTACTTTAGCTGCATTTGCGATCAGATCATCCTGCTCGATCACTTCCAGCACGGAGAGTGCAGCAGCGCAGGCCAGGTGGTTACCACCGAAGGTTGTGCCCAGCAGACCGTAAGAAGCCTGGATATGCGGCGCGATGATGATAGCACCGATCGGGAAGCCGTTACCCATACCTTTTGCCATTGTGTAGATGTCAGCATTTACACCAGCAAAATCATGAGAGTAGAATTTACCGCTTCTGCCATAACCACACTGTACGCTATCTGCAATAAATACAGCGTTATGTGCATCACACAGACTTCTGATCTTTTGCAGGAAAGATTCACTGGCAACCTGGATACCGCCTACGCCCTGAATACCTTCGATGATAACAGAAGATACTTCATATTGTTTAAATGCGGCTTCCAGTGCGGCTTCATCCTGCCATGGCAGGAATACCACGTTATCAGTTTCATTCACAGGCGCCACGATCTTTGGATTATCGGTCGCAGCTACAGCCAGTGACGTTCTGCCGTGGAACGACTTTTTAAACGCAATGATCTTCTTCTTACCGTTGTGGAAAGAGGCCAGTTTCAGCGCGTTTTCATTTGCTTCAGCACCGGAATTACAAAGGAACAGCTGGTAATCTTCCTTACCGGAGATCTTACCCAGTTTTTCTGCCAGTTGCTGTTGCAATGGTATTTTGATAGAGTTGGAATAGAACCCTACTTTACTTAACTGATCAGTTAATCTCTTTACGTAATGCGGGTGTGTATGACCGATGGAGATAACGGCATGACCGCCATAAAGGTCCAGGTACTGGTTGCCTTTATCGTCCCATACATTGGAACCGGCAGCCCTTTCTATTGTGATGTCATTGATGGGATATACGTCGAATAATTGCATGGTAGCTCAGATTGTTTTCCCGTTTGAAGCGGGAGGATTGTAAAAAAATTGGCACTGGCCGGCATAGTTAAAATACGATAGACTTCAGCCTTAAACCTGCAGTTTCATCAAATCCAAACATAAGGTTCATATTCTGAACCGCCTGACCTGATGCACCTTTCAACAGATTATCCTCAATGGAGTGGATCACCAGTTTGTTACCCACTTTTTCCAGCTGGATCAACACTTTGTTTGTGTTCACCACCTGTTTCAGATCTATCTGTTTATCACTTACGTGCGTGAACGGATGTGCTGCATAATAGGCTTTGTACAGCTGCTGCGCTTCTTCCAGCGACAAGTCGCTCTGCAGATAAGAAGTGACCCAGATACCTCTGGGGAAGTCACCGCGAACCGGTACGAAGTTAACGTCTCCGGTAAAGGAAGGCTGCAACAGCTGCAGGCTTCGTCGTATTTCTTTCAGGTGCTGATGAGACAGTACTTTATACGTAGAGATGTTATTGGCTCTCCAGGTAAAATGGGAAGTAGCCTGGAGGCTCTGTCCTGCACCGGTAGAACCGGTGATACCTGTTGTATGTACTTCAGTCAGCAACCCGGCTTTAGCCAGTGGCAACAATCCTAACTGGATACCTGTTGCAAAACAGCCCGGGTTGGCAATATTATTTGCTGTAATGATCTGTTCGCGTTGCATTTCCGGAAGACCGTATACAAACTCGCGGTCTTTCACTGTTTCACCTAACCTGAAGTCCTGGCTCAGGTCGATGATCTTCACAGCAGGAGCGATATCTGTTACTTCCAGAAATTTCTTTGCTTCTCCATGACCCAGGCAGAGGAACAGCACATCAATGTCGCTGCTCACCTCTCCGGTGAAGGTCATTTCAGTTTCCCCCAGCAGGTCGGAATGCACTGCGTACAGGGGATTACCGGCGTTACTCCGGCTATTGACATAAGTAATTTCTACGTTGGGATGATTCAATAAAAGACGGATCATTTCTCCACCGCCATAACCAGCGCCACCAATAATACCAGCTTTTATTTTCTTGTCATTTGCCATTTTCATCTGTTTTACGCCGCCGGCTATTTGCCCTTGACACTTTCTGCAATCTGATGCCAGATCATCGTCTGGTTACCAAATATTTTGCTGAAGCCTCTTACATCTTCACCACTCCAGCCACTGTTCATTTCGCCGTACTTACCGAATTTGCTGCTCATCAGATCAAATTCAGATTTGATACCAGTTACCTGGAAACGGTAAGGCTGTAAAGTAAGATATACTTCGCCTGTGACGTGTTCCTGGCTGTGTTGCAGGAATGCTTCGATGTCGCGCATTACCGGGTCCATTACCTGACCTTCATGCAGCCAGTTACCGTAGAACTGGGATAACTGA
Source organism: Chitinophaga agri (assembly GCF_010093065.1). Taxonomy (NCBI): domain Bacteria; kingdom Pseudomonadati; phylum Bacteroidota; class Chitinophagia; order Chitinophagales; family Chitinophagaceae; genus Chitinophaga; species Chitinophaga agri. The sequence goes on from NZ_CP048113.1 coordinate 3,107,379, forward strand.
TCTTTCCAGGTCAGCTGCCATTTGGTGAGTACGTGTTTTTCCAGTGCGTGGTGTGCTTTGATGATAATTACAGGCGCGGCTGCCTCGAACCCAACGCGGCCTTTGATACCGATGATGGTATCGCCTACGTGGATGTCGCGGCCGATAGCGTAAGGACCAGCCAGTTCCTGCAGGTGCTGAATGGCTTCTGACGGATGAGCGAACGTTTTACCGTTCACGCCGGTCAGTTCACCTTTCACAAACTGTAAGGATACTTTTTCAGCCCCCTCTTTGGTCAGTTGTGTAGGCCATGCTTCTTCAGGCAGGAAGCCATCGGAGGTCAGTGTTTCTTTACCGCCTACAGATGTACCCCAGATACCTTTATTGATAGAATAAGCAGCTTTCTCGAAGTTCATTTCCACGCCCTTACCTTTCAGATAAGAGATCTCCTCTTCACGGCTGAGTTTCAGATCACGGATCGGAGTGATGATCTCAACACCCGGGATCATGATGTGAAAGATCATGTCGAAACGTACCTGGTCATTACCAGCACCGGTGCTACCATGCGCAACAGCGTCAGCGCCCAGTTCCTTTACGTGTTGTGCAATAGCCAGTGCCTGTGTAACACGCTCTGCACTTACACTCAGTGGGTAGGTGTTGTTCTTGAGCACATTACCAAATACCAGGTATTTGATCGCACTATCATAATAAGAGCGTATTGCATCTACCGTTTTGTGGCTCTTTACTCCCAGACTATATGCACGTCGTTCAATTTCCTGCAGTTCTTCCGCAGAAAAACCACCGGTATTAACGATTACTGAATGCACTTCATACCCTTTGTCATCTGTCAGGTATTTTACGCAATAGGAAGTATCGAGTCCTCCGCTAAATCCAAGTACTACTTTTTTCATTAATGATAAGATTGTGCTCCTCCACCACACTACCGTATGGGTGACGCGTTATAATAAAAAAATGATCTCTTAAAATATATTGAACAAAAAGAAACGCTTTCTGCTGGACGGTGCGCCGCCTCCGCTGATGCCATCCTTACCACTTTTCAGCAATACGAATCTTTTGAAACGGAGCCATCTTTCGAACAGCTTAAAGTTCTCTTTGAATTTTCTGGCTTTCTTCTGGTGTTTGATCTGCCCGTCAGCAGCCACCAGTATTTGCGGATGAGCAGCTGTTGCATCCGTCTGAATGTGCAAGGCAGCTTTTTTCAGTGCTTCCTTTTCCGCCTCTTCTTTTGCTTTTTCCACCGGATCGTAGAGCATGGCAGTACACAGACAGTTCTTACGGTTCTTGCTTGTCAGGACCTCAAAGTTAATACAGCTACGGCAACCTTTCCAGAACTCTTCATCATCTGTAAGTTCAGAATAGGTAACCGGCTCATAACCGAGTTCCGAGTTGATCTTCATTACCGCAAGACCGGTAGTGAGACCAAATATTTTTGCGTCAGGGTATTTCTGTCTGGACAGTTCAAATACACGATGTTTGATCGCTTTTGCCACACCATGTCCTCTGAATGCAGGGTTTACGATAAGTCCTGAGTTGGCCACAAATTTCTCATGTCCCCAGGCTTCGATATAGCAGAAGCCTACCCATTCACCTTTATCTGTTACTGCAATAACAGCCTTACCCTCCTCCATTTTCAGCTGAACATATTCGGGAGAACGTTTGGCAATACCTGTTCCACGCGCTTTAGCGGAAGCTTCCATCTCATCTGTGATGGTTTTGCCATAATGCTTATCGTCAGTGGTAGCCACCCTGACAATGATATTCGGATTTTCCAATTTTGTCAATTGAAAACGTAAATCAATAAATTATTATCTGAAATCCATTACTGGATAGGAATACACCTTCTATGACTGTAGTGGTCACGGTGTTGCGATAGCGGGCATTGTATAAGCGGACGCTATCAAATACGAGGTCGTCGGGAAAGATATCTAAAGACGTTGAACCCAATAGAGTACTCTCCTTCCATCAGAGAAGGATGATATGCAGAAAGGTTATGGGCCGCAAAGTTTACCAACTTCAGTTCAGCATTAAATTGTTAAAAACAGTCTTTAATTTAAATCAACCGCAAAGTTATAATATTATTTTTTCTTAACGGCCAAAAAATTCAAGACTGAAAGTTAAATTATCAGGTAGGTAGTTGCAAATTATGGGCCAACATAGATTATTTATATTCATATAAAACAGATGTCCCCGCCACATTGGCGGGGACACACTGAGAATCAATAGTTTAATCATTTAGTGATCACTCCCAGCTCTGCCACACTGGCCCAGTGTTCGTTCTCATTGGCAGGGGCGATCGCCACCAACCTGAAGAAACGGCCTTTCACCGGTGTGTTGAATTTAATTGTCTGTATAACAGGATTGTTAGCGATGTTTGCGAAGTTTCCATGTGCGACCGGTTGTCCCCAGTTCTCCCCATCCTGACTGATATAGAACTCATAAGTATATATGGTACCGGAACGTACCGTCTGGTGTCTGGGTGTATAAGTGAACCCTTTCAATACCAGTGTATCCTGCATATCCACCTGAATCTCATGCGGATATTTTGAAGCATCCGGCTGATAGTTGGTCATCCAGAAGGAGTTCGGGTTACCATCGATCGCTCTGTCCGGATCCGCGCCGTCTGCCTGTCCATCAGTATAGATCACTTTCCATTTGGCCGGCGCTACGTCGAAGGCTGCTGTTACTGTGGTGCTGGCTACTTTTCCTTTCTCCAGGAAAGCCTTCGCTTTCACCACTCCGCCTTTCGGCAGGGAAATGAAGCCGGTATATTTCGGAGATTTAAAGGTAGGTTCCTTCCCATCCAGGGTATAGTGCAGCTCAGGATCAGCTGACGCGCAGGTAATGCTTACCTCGCCATTCTTATTACGCTGGATCATCGGCACGGCCAGTAATCCCGGCGCCCTGTAGACCTGCACTTCGCTGATCACCGGACAAGACAGCGCGTCCTGTATATTGATCCGTACCTGTGTAGTGGTCACATCAGGGAATGAGAGGATACGTTTATGTCCGACAGTAGTCGCAGTCGCAATTTCCCTGAACACACCTTTTTCCAGCACTTCCACACTGAAACCCTTCACACGCTGGCCCAGTGCGATGTACTCCTGCAATACCAGACGATTGAAGGTGGTCGCTTTCGGGAAGGTCAGTGTGATGGTACCTTTCAGCACATTATCAGGTGTTGCCCAGTACGTGTCTTTTTTACCGTCAACCAGGAACTTTGCATTTACTTTTGCGTTGTTCTTACGCGTTTCGGTAGCTGTTACTTTCGCCCCCTTTGCCAGGTTCACCCTAAAGCTGGCGTCTACCATCTTCCTGAACTCCATCAGACGAGTAGAATCAGCGCTGTAGATCAGTCCCCTCCTGTCTACCGGTACATTCAGCAGCATATTACCATTACGGCCAACAGAGCCGTAGTAGATATCAAGTAATTGCTGTACGCTCTTCACCTTATCATTGGTAGAAGGACTATAAAACCATCCCGGGCGGATAGACACGTCACATTCTGACGGTATCCATTTCTCACCGTTCATATTACCCTCATTCAGTACAGACTGCGCTGGTGCGCCTTTGCCAGGCGTAAACCCGGTTACATTCAGCGTAGCCCAGTTGGTAGTTCCTGCGATACCGTCTTCATTACCTACCCAGCGGCAACCCGGCCCGACATCACTGAAGATAACCGCGTTCGGCTGGTTTTTATATACCGTATTGTGGAAAAGCGGCCAGTCGTATACCGGCTTTTTACCGTTCGGACCTTCTCCGTTCGCACCATCAAACCACTGTTCGAATACCGGGCCGTAGCTGCTCAGTACTTCATTTAATGTATTGGCGAAAACCTGATTGTATTCGGGCGTACCGTAAGCCGGGTGGTTACGGTCCCATGGAGAAAGGTATACCCCGAACTTCAGACCATATTCCTTACAGGCGGCTGACAGCTCTTTCAACACATCTCCCTTCCCATCTTTCCAGGAGCTTTCCCTTACCGTATGTGTGCTGTATTTACTTGGCCACAGACAGAAACCGTCGTGGTGTTTGGCAGTGATGATGATTGCCTTCATACCGGCCTGCTTCGCAGTACGTGCCCATTGGCGGGCATCCAGCTGAGAAGGATTGAAGACCTTTGGGTCCTCATCACCATGTCCCCATTCATTATCAGTAAATGTATTGGGTCCCAGGTGGATAAACATGTAGTATTCCATATCCTGCCAGTCAAGCTGGGCCTGGGATGGCAGCGCACCATAAGGAGCGATGTCCTGTGCATGAGCAGAGGCAAGGGAGCAGCAAAGTCCTGCCGTTAATAGAAACTTTCTCATCTAAAATGTTTGACCGCTTGCATCAACGGATGGGTTTCCGGACACAATCAGTTATATAAGACCTGTTATTAAATTCTTATGACCTGTTCTCTAATAAGACCTGTTCTCTCACGTTTTCCACAACGTCGAACTAAAATAGTGTTTAAAAAAGCGTATCGCCTACACCATGATAAAATTGATGCAGGGAAAGGCAAAATAAAACAGAACTTACAACTATTTTATTAACGCTGGCAACAACTATTACGCAATTTTTCTATTTTTAGTCACCAGCATCCATACACCAGCAGTCTTCTTTTAGCAAGAGCTAAAACCAAACAACGCATGAAAAAGCAGCAATTTCACAGGAGAAACTTTCTCAAAACCACTGTGGCCGCAGGTGTGGGATTAACCCTCCTTAATACGCCTGCCCAACTCTTCGCCGCCACACGAAAAGAAAAAGTAAGAATAGGACTGATAGGCGTCGGTGCACGTGGACAGGGGCATCTTGAGCTATGCCTGCAACGGACTGACGTAGACGTGGTCGCTATCTGTGATCCGGATACACAGTGGGCTATTCCGAAATCACGGGACCTGATCAGCAAGGCTTACGGCGCCAAAAAGAAAGTGGCAGAATACAGTAACGGACCAGAAGATTTCCACAATATGCTCAGGCGTGATGACATGGATGCAGTCATCATAGCTACTCCGTGGGAATGGCACACCATACAGGCAGTAGCGGCCATGAAAGCAGGCAAAACGCCTGCTGTAGAGGTATGTGGCGCTTCTGACATCCAGGAATGCTGGAACCTTGTTAATACAAGTGAAGATACCAACATCCCTGTCTTTGGTATGGAAAACGTATGTTACCGCCGGGATGTAATGGCCGTGCTGAACATGGTGCGGCAGGGGCTTTTCGGCGAACTGACGCACCTGCAGGGAGGTTATCAGCACGACCTGCGGAAGGTAAAGTTCAATGATGGCAAACAGTTATACGGAGGAGGGGTAGAATTTGGCGAGAAAGCGATGTCAGAGGCCAAATGGAGGACCAATCACAGTGTACATCGTAACGGCGACCTCTATCCTACCCATGGCTTAGGCCCTGTGGCAAATATGATCAACATCAACAGAGGAAATCGTTTGCTGTCACTGACATCGGTTGCCACCAAAGCCAGAGGATTACATAAGTATGTTGTGGATAATGGTGGTGAAAACCATCCTAATGCCAAGGTAGAATTTAAGTTAGGGGATATTGTATCTACCCTGATCCGCACCAATAACGGAGAGACCATTATGCTGTCGCACGATACCAACTCTCCGCGTCCCTACTCACTCAATTTCCGAGTGCAGGGTACGAATGGATTATGGATGGACGATTTCGATTCAATCTATGTGGAAGGCAAAAGTCCGTATGACCAGTGGGAGAAAGCCGGTAGCGAAAAAGATCCGGCGAGCTACATGGGCAAATATGACCATCCGCTGTGGAAACGTTATACCAGCAGTGCTGCCGGCGCCGGACATGGAGGAATGGACTGGTTTGTGATCAATTCATTCATTGAAAGTGTGAAAAGAGGCGCCCCATATGCACTGGATGTGTATGACCTGGCTACCTGGTATGCGATCACACCACTCAGTGAACAGTCAGTAGCCGAAGGCGGGAATGTGCAGTATATACCTGACTTCACGCGTGGGCAGTGGATGAACCGGAAACCGATCTTTGCACTGGACGACCAGTATTAGCGCCGGAAGACCAGTATTAAATAAAAAGGCCCCGCCAGTAGCGGGGCCTTTTCTATAATTAATCAGTTATTATCTTTTACCTACTTTATGCCCTGCCAGTGCATAATATAGAATGTACAGATAACATGGTACCATACAGTACACAAAAGCGTGTCTGAAGTCCAGTCCTTCCACATAGATGAAGCTCTCAGGATTGTACAGGCGGGAGAAGATCTGTGGCAATACGCCACCACCAACGATGCCCATTACCAGGAAGGCGGAACCCAACTTGGTGAACCTGCCCAGTTTCTCGATACCCAAAGGGAAGATAGCAGGCCACATCAGTGAGTTAGCCAATCCGAGCAGGGCGATAAAGGTTACAGCGGTGTAGCCGGTAGTCAGATATGCACAAACTGTAAACAGTACACCAAGTATGGCGCAGATACGTAAGCTCATAGACTGAGACAGGTATTTCGGGATCGCGATGATCCCTACTACATATCCTACCAGCATGGCAGCAAGCGTAAATGTGGTGAAATATTTGGTCTGGTCGAGGTTCATACCTAATTCCCTGCCATAAGTACCGATCACATCACCGGCCATTACTTCAACACCCACATACATGAATATACAGAGAGCACCCAGTAGCACATATGGATACTGGAAAATGCTGGTTCTGCTGTCGGTCACTGTCTTTCCTTCAGCATCCACGGTTTTGTTTTCCGTTTCTATTTCAGGCAGGGAGGAACGGCTGATGGCTACGGCCACTACCACACAAATCACTGCAAGGATAATATAGGGAAGAATAACTCTGGAAGCGAGGCTGTCCAGCAGACCATTCTTTTCCACCAGGTCAGTAGCCGTCTGGATCTGGGCCTCCAGTTTTGTCGCATCTTTTAAGATAATGGAAGCCAGGATCAGCGGGCTTATTGTACCGGCTATCTTGTTACAGATACCCATTATGCTGATACGTTTGGCAGCACTCTCTATTGGTCCGATGATGCTTACATAGGGATTGGAGGCAGTCTGCAACAGTGACATTCCCGCCCCCTGTATGAACAGACCGGTCAGGAACATACCGAAGCTGCGGGTATTGGCAGCCGGAATGAATACAAGGCAGCCAGCAGCCATGATGACAAGGCTGTATGCCATACCGTTTTTAAAACCGGTCTTCTTGATAATGAAGGAGGAAGGGATGGCGAGGAAGAAATAACCCAGGTAAGAAGCAAATGTCACCAACAGTGCTTCTGCAATAGAAAGCTGGCAGGAAATCTGCAGGAACGGGATCAGTGTTGCATTCACCCACGTAATAAAGCCCAGCATAAAATACAGTATCCCCAAAATCATGAGTGATTGCACAAAACCGGCCTGTTTAGGAGGCGCAGCAAGCGTTGTTGCGGTGTTAGACATTGTTACCCTGTTTTTATAAATTATTAAATGATTCTGATTGATCCTTGCGAACTTAACCAACAATTTCCGCATTTCATAGTTAAATGCGACCAAATGGCGGTCCGGGATAGATTAAAGTTAATTTACGATCTTAAATGGCTTAAATAGTACACTTTTCCAACTCCCTTTCAGGGGTTTAATCAACTTCTATTAAAAAAGAATAGAAATTTTACAACATATTAGCTAAAACGTTTTTGCTTCAGGAAAATAGGCACATTTATTTTGAAAATTTAGGAATTGTCGAAAAATAAATTATAAATTTAACGCGCAAAAATTACAGTAATTTAACACGTTTATGGCTCAACAAACAAAGCAAAGTACACATCCATCTTTCTTTGTACTGATACTTGTATTTTTTTTCTGGGGATTCGTTGCTGCCTCAAACAGCATATTCATTCCCTTTTGTAAAGCGCATTTCCACCTTGGACAGCTGGAATCACAGTTAATTGATTTCTCTTTCTATGGCGCTTACTTCATCGGCTCGCTGCTGCTGTATCTCTTCTCAGCAATACGGGGCGTAGACATCTTAAACAAGATCGGTTACCAGAAAGGGATTATTTATGGCCTGCTCATCTCTGTAGTAGGCGCAATCGCGTTAATTGCCGCAGTGAACATTGGCAACAAGATGGCTGACGAAACTGCCGCTTTTTATCTTATTCTGGGTGCTTTCTTTATCGTTGCGCTGGGCTTTTCCCTGCAGCAAACTGCTGCTAATCCCTTTGCCATTCTGTTAGGCGATCCGGCTAAAGGTACCCACCGCCTGAACCTGGCGGGTGGTATCAACTCCTTTGGTACGACTATCGGACCACTGGTTGTAAGTATCCTTCTCTTTGGTTCTGCAAAAGATGCTTCCGTGTCTGCTGACACTGACATCAGCAAGATCAATGCGCTCTACATCCTGTTGATCGTATTGTTCCTGGTTGCAGCTGCTATCTTCTGGTTCTCTAAAATGCCTAAAGGCACTTCTGATGAGCCATTTGAACAATCTCCCCGTGCGAGTAAATCCCTGGGTGCGATCACCGGCATGTTCATCCTGATTATGGTGGGTATTGTTCTTAATGCTATTAAAACTTCTATTGGTGTTGACGAAGCGACTGACCTCGGTCTGCCTTTCTTCCTGGTAGGTATCGTAGGTATCCTGGCTATTCTGTTCTACTCTCTGAACAGTGCCCGTAAAGACGGAAATGGCTGGGGTGCAATGAGATATCCTCAGCTGATCATGGGTATGATCGCGATCTTCGTGTATGTGGGTGTGGAAGTGACTATCGCCAGTAACATGGGCGCCCTGCTGAAACATCCGGGCTTCCTGACACTGGAAGGTTTGTCAGAATCGCAGATCGACCCATACGTTTCCCTGTTCTGGGGTAGTATGATGGTGGGTCGCTGGACAGGTGCCATCACTGTATTCAACGTATCGAAAACTGCCCGTCAGGTCCTCTCTGTAATTGTACCGTTCATTGCATACGGCGTCGTACTGGGAGCGAATCACCTGAAAGGTACTGACGTTAGCGTGCTGTATCCTTACGCAGGTGTACTGGTTGTACAGATCATCGGCTTCTTTGCCGGTCAGGACAAACCAGCTAAAACCCTGATGATATTCGCATTACTTGGTATCATGGCCATGGTAGTTGGTCTGTTCACCACTGGTGAAACATCCATCTTCGCATTCATCGCAGGCGGTTTGTTCTGCTCTGTAATGTGGTCCTGTATCTTCGCGCTGGCTATTGCTGGTCTGGGTAAATATACCAGTCAGGGTTCTTCCTTCCTGGTACTGATGATCCTGGGTGGCTCTCTGGTACCTCCTGTTCAGGGCGGTCTCGCAGATATCCCATCTATCGGTATCCATTATTCTTACATTATTCCGGTTGTATGCTTTGCATACCTGGCCTTTTTTGCATTCAGAGTTAAAAACATATTAAAATCACAGGGAATAGATTATGAGTCAGCAATTAGCGGTGGGCATTGATATTGGAGGAACCAATACAAAGTTTGGCATAGTAGATCGCAGAGGTAATATTCTGTGTGATGGACGTATGCTAACTAATCAACATGAAGACGTTCATGGCTTCCTGGATGAGTTGCATAGCAATTTGTCCGTATTAATAGAACAGGTAGGAGGTATCCAGAATATCAGAGGTATCGGTGTGGGTGCGCCTAATGGCAACTTCTATACTGGTAACATTGAGTACGCTCCAAACCTGAGATGGAAAGGCGTAGTGCCCTTGGCGAAACTGCTCAGTGAGAAATTCGGTGTGCCGGCTATTCTTACCAACGATGCGAACGCCGCTGCGCTGGGTGAATTCCAGTACGGTGCTGCAAGAAGCATGAGAGATTTTATCGTTATTACACTGGGTACTGGTGTAGGTAGTGGTATCGTAGCCAATGGTCAGCTGATCTATGGTCATGACGGCTTTGCCGGTGAACTGGGTCACTGCATCGTTATTCCTGGTGGCAGGTATCATCCTGGTACTGGTGCACATGGTTCCCTGGAAGCATATGCTTCTGCAACCGGTGTAACCAACACTGCCCTGGAATTCCTGGCTGAACGCCCTGATACAAAGAGCATCCTGCGTGATCATCCGAAAGAGGAGATCAATTCGAAAGTAATATATGAAGCTGCAATGAAAGGCGATCCGCTGGCAGTAGAAGTATACGAATTCACCGGTAAAATACTGGGTGAGGCCCTGGCCAACTTCGTAATGTTCTCCAGCCCTGAAGCGATCATCCTGTTCGGCGGTCTGACAAAAGCAGGTGACATGATCATGAAGCCTGTACGCGAGCATATGGAGAAAAACCTGCTGCCTATCTTCCAGAATAAGGTGAAGCTGGTATTCTCCGAGCTGAAAGAAAGCGATGCTGCCATTCTCGGCGCGAGCGCACTTGCGTGGGAAATGAAAGATTAAACTTTCAACCGGTTTTCCGGTATCATAAATAAAGATTTATGCAAGATCGCAGACATTTCTTAAAAGCAGCGGCCCTTAGTGCCGCTGCTTTATCTTTGGATGGTATGTCATCCGAAGCAAAGGCGGCAACTGCCGCTAAAAAAGGTAAGGTGACAAAGCCTATCGTGGTGTCCACCTGGGATTTCGGTCGTGCAGCTAACGAAGCTGCCTGGGACGTGCTCAAAAAAGGCGGACGTGCACTTGATGCGGTGGAAGCCGGCGTAAAAGTACCGGAAGCAGACCCGAACAACCATACCGTAGGATACAGCGGATATCCCGACCGTGACGGCCGTGTAACCCTGGATGCCTGCATTATGGATGAACTGGGAAACTGTGGTTCCGTGGCTGCGCTGGAACATATCGTACACCCTATCTCCGTCGCCCGTGCTGTGATGGAAAAAACCCCTCACGTCATGCTGGTAGGTGACGGCGCGCTGCAATTTGCCCTGTCTCAGGGTTTCAAAAAAGAAAACCTGCTGACACCGGAATCAGAAAAGGCCTGGCGCGAATGGCTGAAAACATCCGAATACAAGCCTATCATGAACATAGAGAACAATTCCTATGGTCCTGAGAAAGCGACCACTTTCAGCCCGCTCCGGCTGCCCGGAAACCAATACAACCATGACACGATCGGTATGGTAGCCCTGGATGCCAATGGCAACCTGTCCGGCGCCTGTACCACCAGTGGTATGGCTTACAAACTGCATGGCCGCGTAGGAGACTCTCCTATCATTGGTGCAGGTTTGTATGTGGATAACGAAGTAGGCGCTGCTACCTCTACAGGTGTAGGTGAAGAAGTGATCCGCGTAGTGGGGAGCTTCCTGGTGGTGGAACTGATGCGTCAGGGTTATTCTCCACACGAAGCGTGTAAAGAAGCAGTTACCCGTATTGTTAAAAAGAACAGGGAAAGAGCGAAAGGATTACAGGTAGGCTTCCTCGCTATCAACAAAAAAGGGGAGCATGGTGCATACTGCCTGCAGAAAGGATTTAACTACGCTGTGCTGTCTGAAAAGGAAAACAACGTCCTGATTGATGGTAAGCATTATTTCTAACAGATGAACAGAAAGATCACGCTTGAAATATGCGCTGGCTCTGTCGCTTCCTGCATTGCAGCAGAAGAAGGTGGCGCTCAGCGTATTGAATTGTGCGATAACCTGCTGGAAGGTGGTACCACCCCCAGCTACGGCACGATCGCCATGGCCCGTGAAAAAGTAAAGATTGATCTCTATCCGATCATCCGTCCACGTGGCGGAGACTTTCTGTACGATGACCTCGAATTTGAGACCATGCAGAAAGATATCAAACTGTGTAAGTCCCTCGGTTGTAACGGCGTGGTTATTGGCCTGCTCACTGCCGATGGTAAAGTAGACAAGGTACGTACTAAAGCACTGGTCGATCTGGCCTGGCCAATGGGCGTTACTTTTCACCGCGCTTTTGATATGACGGACGATCCTTTACAGGCACTGGAAGATATCATAGAAACCGGCTGCGAGCGCATCCTGACCTCTGGTCAGCGCAATACGGCAACGGAAGGTATCCCCTTACTGAAAACACTGGTAGAAAAGACCGCGGGACGTATTGCTATCCTCGTAGGATCTGGTGTACGTGCCCACAACATTGCCGAACTCGTAAAAGAAACCGGCGCAACGGAGTTCCATACTACTGCCAAAGCGTATGAGGAAAGCGGCATGGTATACCGTAATCCAAACGTCAGTATGGGTGGCATTCCCGGTGTACCGGAATATGGCATCTCCAAGACACAGGTGAACGAAGTGAAAAAGATACTGGCCCTGGCCAATGAAGCTGCCGGCAACTAACAGGTCCCTGCTTATTTACCTTACTGAATAAAGCAAAAAGGGGCGTCTGCTGGATAGCGGACGCCCTTTTTCGTATCGGTTTAGATTTGCTGTGCTTATTATTACAGATCGTTCTGCTGAATGTTACCATTTGCATTGATCTCATCCTGCGGAAACAGGAACTCCCAGCGGATATCCCCTGCAGGTACCTGCATCAGATTATTCGTCAGTGTAGGCGAATGGTTCGCGCCTCTCCTGTCAAGTGCCTGGTTCATACGTTTCAGGTCATAGAAACGGAAACCTTCTCCCCACAGCTCTATACGGCGGTTTACCAGGATCTCCTCCAGCAGTGCCTCACCGGTATTCGTGCTCTTCACGTAGTTCGGATCACGGTTCACCATTAAAGTATACAATACATCTGCTGCACCTGCATTATCGTTCTGACGCACTTTTGCTTCGGCTTCTATCAGGTACATTTCAGCCGCACGCATCAACGGTACGTCCCCGTTGCTACCAGAGGTGGCCACCAGGAATTTCTTGTTGATATAAGGTGCTGTAATACCGCCGGAAGGTACAGGTACATTGGTTCCATCCGGGCTGAATACCTGTCTGCGTACATCTGCCGGGCCCATTTTCTCATAGATCACGGAGTTGATCGCTTTAGGATTGGTCCTGATGTTAGAAGAGTTGTAGTTCGCAGACATAAATGCGTAGAATGAATAGAAATAGGTTGTCTGCTCAGCTATGTGATGACTACCCCAGATCCACTCCGCATTATTATAATCATTGAATCCTTTCAGGTAATCCGCATTCGACATCAGTGATACACCTGCTCTGGCTTCTGCTGCATATTTTTCGGCAGTCGCCCAATCCTGCTGAGTTAAAGCAATACGTGCCTTGATGCCTTTTGCTACCTGTACGCTGATATGTGATCTGTTATCGCCGTTATAACCCGCGAGATTCACCACAGCAGAGTCGATATCGTGATTGATCTGTGTGTATACCTGTGCTACGGTCGCTCTTGGTAACGGTTCTACTGTATTGGTCAGTACAAGCGGTACGCCCAGCTGACTGTTATTACCTGTCGCATCAAAACGTTTACCGTACATCTGCACCAGGTTCCAGTAAGCCCAGGAACGATATGCCAGCGCCTGTCCCTTGATGATCTTCTTTTCAGCAGGATCACCGTCTACATTATCGATATTGGTGATGATCATATTTGCATTGGCAATGATCTTGTAGTAGAAATAGTAAGTGTATTTCAGGAATCCAGCTGATGTAGTACGATGGGTCACCCATTGATACTGGGAGTTAAACCAACCGTTACCAGCAGCGGTCATTACCAGATCATCGCCCAGCATGTCATTGTTGATCATGATGCTACCCTGTCCACCCTGGTCCTGGCTATCGTACTGGATATACAGGGAACGGTGAATACCATTGATGGCAGACCATGCACCCGCGATATTGCTGAATACAGAACCGGAAGGATATGCGTCAGTCGGATTAGTTTCAAGATAGTCCTTGCTACAGGAACTGAAAATTAATACCGGTATAACTATGAGTATAGATAATATTTTCTTAGTCATCTTTCTTTGAGTTTTTAGAGTCCAACATTAATACCTACTGTCACTACGCGTGCTGGTGAATACATGTTAGTAGTCACACCAGAGAATGCCTGTGTCACGTTCATACCTTTACGCGCTGTTTTCAGGTACAGGTTTTCACCGCTTGCAAAAATGTTAGCGCTCGCAATACGCATAGCAGATGTCCATGCTTTGGGCAGCGTATAGCCGAGACTAACTCTTCTCAGGTTGATAAAAGAGGCGCTTGTTAACCAGCGGTCAGAAGTACCGGCATTGATATTGGTAACATTGCTGAAGTGCATTTTCGGCACATTGGTTTCATCACCCGCTTTCTGCCAGCGGTTCAATGCGTCCACGTGCAGCGCCGAACCGTAAGTACCACCGTGCATCAGACCCATATAAGTCTGGTCGTATACTTTACCGCCAATCTGGTAGCTCACCACGAAAGACAACTCAAAGTTCTTATAGTTGAAGGTATTGGTAATACCGCCATATACATCAGGAATAGAAGACCCCGCGTAGTGATAACGGGCGTTGCTCACCAGGATCGTAGCAGTATCGCCATTCTTGGTGACGCGGGTATTTCTGTTGTTAGGATTGATGGTCGTGTTCTGAGCTCTGTAAAGTGGTGCACCATCTTCCGGATCAACACCCAGGTACTCTCTCAGCCAGTAGTCGTACTGTGACTTACCTACCATCAGTTTTTTAGTACCAGATATGATCTCTTTTTGTGGTTGCTCGCTGATCTGGTTCTTGTAAGTAGTCGCATTCAGATTCACATTCCATTTGAAATCCTTGTTACGCACCACATCCACACCTACCTGAAGTTCAAAACCCCTGTTCCACATGGTACCGATATTCCTGCTTTCAAACTTCAGCCCACTGGACAACGGTGTAGGTACACGGAACAGCAGGTTAGAAGATTCACGGTAGAAATATTCAACACTACCGGATACTCTTTCTTTCAGGAAGGAGAAATCCACGCCCACATCAAAAGTCCTGTTCTGTTCCCAGGTCAGATTGCTTGGAATAGAACGTTGTAATACACCGGGTTCATTTGCATTCGCATACGGGTCGTAGAGCGCCTGCCACGCATAATAAATAGCGTTACTGTTTTCATCCAGCAAGGCATCATTACCCACTGTACCATAAGAAGAACGTACTTTCAACAGGTCGATCCAGCTGATGTCCCTCATAAAGTTTTCATTATTCAGGCTCCACCCAGCACCTACAGACCAGAATGTGCCCCATGGATTGGAGAAGCGGCTGGATGCGTCACGACGTACGGAAGCAGCAGCAAAGTATTTCTGATCGTAGTTATAGGTAACACGGGAGAAGTAACCTTCTGTACGGTATTTATCTGTACGTGAACTCAGGGAACTGGTAGTAGTGAAGTTGTCCAGTTCAGTAGAAGCACCATCCACGATCACGGTATTTCTTGCACCATAGAAGTAGTTGTAGGTACGGTCAAAGTTCTCATGACCTAACAACACGTCTACATTATGCTGACCGAAAGAGCGGTTGTAATTCAGCAACTGGTTAAAGGTGAAACCTGTTGTGATACGGTTGGTACGGCTTGCACGACCGGCAGGCGCACCATCACCCACAGTTGTATTATCGAAAGTACCTACCAGGTCATTGGTTACGTCCACACCCAGGTTAGTAGTGAATCTGAAATCACGCAGGAATTTCACTTCACCGAATGTTCTTGCAGACATTGCGTTACGTCGGAAGCTGTTGTCATTCAGTTCTGTTTCCTGGATAATATGACGGCCAGCATTTGCGCCTGCTGGTCTGGCTACCTGACCGCCCAGGGAGCCATCACCCAGGTCATAAATGGTTTGGCCGTTTCTGTCCAGCACCAGCGCGCCGGTTGTAGCATCGTGCGCATGGATCGGATAGATAGGACCCATGTTCCTGGTGAAGTTGAACGGATTGATATAAGCGGAGCTGTTATCAACAGTATTTGCCTGGTTTGATTTAGTGAATGTACCATTCACATTCAGACCTGTTTTAAACCATGACAGCGGATTAGCATTCACATTGATACGGCCGTTGATCCTTTCGAAATCAGACTTGGTAACGAATCCTTTTTCTTTCAGATAACCCAGGGAAATGAAGTAATCACTTTTATCAGAACCACCATTGAAGCTGACACCATAATCGCCACGGCTGCCGGTACGCTCGATCGCTTTTGTCCAATCCAGATCATCGGCATACAGTAGTTGTGCATTAGGGTTCATGGTACCATCGGTACGCACGATATCATTATTTGCTACATTGAACGGATTATATCCCAGGCGATTTTTAATAGCGTTTGTAGCTGTCTGGTTAGCTGCTTCCAAGGTAGTGCTACCGGTGAACAAGGTATTCCTGTAAGACTCCCACATCAGCGGATAGTACTGGAATGCATCTACACGGTCGTATTCAGGAATAGCGCGGGAGGTCACACCCTGCATTGCTCTTACCTGTATGTGGTTACTACCACGTTTACCTTTCTTAGTAGTGATGATCACTACGCCATTTGCCGCACGTGCACCATATAAAGCAGAAGCAGATGCATCTTTCAGCAGCGACATACTTTCGATATCGTCTGTGCTCAGTGAGGAGATGTTACCTTCGTAAGGCACACCATCCACGACATATAATGGATCATTGGAAGCGTTGATAGAACCCACACCACGGATACGGATGCTGGGTCCGGAACCAGGCTGACCACTACCGGAGTTCACCTGTATACCAGGAGCTGCACCTTCCAGTGCATTGAACACGTTGGAGATAGGGCGGGTCTGTAATGCCTTTGCGTCGATTTGAGTGAGGGAACCGGTGAAGGTTTTACGATTGGCAGTACCGTATGCGATGACTACCACTTCATTCAGACCTTTGGTATCTACCTGCAGGGTAACGTTCACAGAAGTACGGCCATTAACAGGCACTTCCTGATCGATATGCCCTACGTAACTGAATACCAGGGTGCCATTGGAAGGCGCCAGCAGGGTATACTCCCCTTTCATATCGGTAACGGTACCAGTATTGGTTTTTGCCACACGTACACTTACGCCTACGAGTGGCGTACCTGAAGGATCAGTGACACGACCTTGTACATTGATATCGGCCATCGCTTCACTTTTAGGAGCGATACCTACCAGTTTATCAGACATTACACGAAAGGTAAGACCGGTGCTGTTAAGCGCCAGTGCCAGTACCTGTTCTACAGTCTTATCTGTTACACTTACCGTCACCTTGGTGTCAGCAGCGATCATATCATTGCTATACACAAAGCGGTAATCGCTTTGCTTTTCAATGATCTTCAGCAATTTAGCCAGCTTTACATCTTCCAGGTCCAGTGTGAACCTTTTCTGTGAGAATACACTGGCAGACACCTGCATGCAGGTCACGAGTGTCAGCAAAAAGGCCAGTTTCATCAATAGAATCGCTTTTAGGAAAGACTTTGGTTTAGGTAAAAGAAGCAGATTAAGTCTGGTTTTTTCCATACTTTTAGGTTGTTTAAGGTCAATAAAATGCATGGGCAGGTCTCATCGCCAAATGAAACTCCCTGTCATGCGCTGATCTTGGTTGAGGGGGAATGTTGCCGCATTTCCCCTTTTTCTTTGTTCAATAGTTACGAATCAATAAGTTCAATAGTTACTGCATAAGTAAAGGCCTGTTTATCGTTTTATGATTATTTTCTTTTTATCTATGTGATAGTGAAAAGGCGATGTAAATCTCAGCGCCTCTAAAGTCTGGTCCACTGTTTCGTTAATAAACGTACCTGTAAAACGGTTCTCTGCTAACTGCTTATCTTCAAAAATTATCTGCACATCATACCATCTTTCCATTTTGAGTGCGATGTCTTCAAAACGTTCGTTATTAAAGACAAGGCAATTCTCTTTCCAGGCTGTTTCGGCTACCAGGCTATCCGTTGGAATGATGGTCACTTCTTCCAGCCTGTATGGCTCTTTATCATGCATGACCGGCATGGATACGGACTTTACCGGTGAGTTCTTTTCTTCATTCTCTAAAACGATTTTCTGATTGGGAGTCAGGATCACCTTTTTTGGCACATCCCCTTTAATAGTTACTTCGACTTTCCCTTGTATCAATGAGGTTTCAACTGTTTTATCCTCCTCATAAGCTCTGACATTAAATGTGGTGCCCAGCACCGTGATATCCATCTTTTTAGTGTGTATGATAAATGGTCTTTGTTCGTCCTTCAATACATCAAAAAAAGCTTCCCCTTCCAATGTGACCTGTCTGCTATTTTCCTGACCATAATCATAGGTCAGTTTACTACTTACATTCAGATAGACGGTTGATCCGTCGGGCAATGTTACTGTTGAACGGGAACCATGCCTGGTGCTGATCTCACTGACCAGCTCCTTATTTTCATGTGGCTGATGCCCGGTAAGGCCCCATAATCCGCCTGCTACCAGCAATACGGTTGCAGCTGCCGCCAGCACACGCCATTTAGTACGGCTGAACCATGACCTGTGTGCCGGTATTTCCGGTATATCCTGCGGAACTGTTACTGCAAAATCAACAGGGAACAGTGCCCGCATACGCAGCATATGTTTTTCCAGTGCAGCCTCTGTATCGTCGGCGCCACCAGGTGTATGCAGTTCCAGCTCTTTCATCAGAGATGCCTGATAACTCAGTTGTGCATCATCTTTCAGTAACACTTCCAGTTCCCGCAGTTCATCTAAAGTAGCCTCCCCTGATATTTTTCTTCCCAGCAATATCCAGGTTCTGTCTTGACTCATAAACGTTTTTATGGGCTTTACATCTATTAAGACAGTCGTTTTTAGAGAATCTACTAATGGATTTTAAAAAAAAGTTAACAAAAAATAAATATTAGCGTTTTGGTAAATATAACCGGAGGGATTCACTGATCTTTTTGCAGGCAATAGCCATCTGTACGTCAATTGTATTGACGGAGATTTCGAGGATGCTGGCTACTTCTTTGTATTTCAGGCCATCTTCACGGATCAGTTTATAAATGACCTTACAGCGGGGAGGCAGGTTATTTACGGCATCTGCCATTTTCTTCGCCATTTCTCCGGAGATCAGGAGCTGTTCGGGGGTATTATCAGCAGCTTTCATGTCAACCGACAGCTCATCGACACTGAAATATTGTAACTGCTGCTGATTCAGATAGTTGAGGGCAGTATTCCTGGTAGCTACATACAGATATACCTTCAGGTTAGTGACCTGTAAGAGTCGCTCCCTGTTCTTCCAGATGTTAACGAATACGTCTGAAGCTATTTCCTCCGCCTGCTCATTAGACTTAACGATAGATGAGGCGAACTGGCACAAAGGCTTATAAAACTGCCTGAATAATTGTTTATATGCCTGCTCGTCTCCCGTGGCTACTCTGGCGGCGAGTACTTGCGTTGTGGCATGGTCTGATGTCTGCACTACCCGGTTAATATTTTTTTCTCTGCACGTTAAAAGTAGTTGAAAACACTTCAAAATCACAATAGAGATCTGAAGTCCGAAAACATATAGTTTTTATCCCAATAAGTTTTACCCTTTGCAGGTGTTTCAATGATCCGCTGTGGTGGCAATATAAAAGTCGTGGCCTGATAGGTCAAACGTACAGCTGTTCTGGCTATTAAACAGCAACAATGTATCGAATATTCCACGGATAAAAAAATCAGAAACATTAAATTTTAGGCTCCTATTAGCTATAAAATGTATACCTGACTTTTTTGTGTAACAAATAAAAATGCTTCATACTGCCGCTGTCGCGCGTCAGTATGAAGCACTTACCGTATCATGTGCGATATCAGCTGTCAGATCTGGCCACCCACACGCTCCAGTCTTTATCGAACTTATACCAGTGACCTTTAGGTCCTTCCCATTTCCAATCAGGCACTTCAGCCCAGCTGCCACCATTATCCGCACTCCACATTAGCTTACCATCAACGATTTTGAGCCATTTTCCATCAGCATCGGCCCACATTCCATCATCCACAGCGGCCCATTTTTTACCGTTAGCACTCCACCATAATTTGGCATCCTTGTCTAACTTATACCAGTAGGTTTTCTTGTCTTTGACTCCCTCCCACACACCATCTTTTGCTTTGGTCCATTCCTCAGCGATGTAGTGCCTGAGTACAGGAGCCGGTTTACCTGCATAGACATGCAGATGCGTTACTGACAAACAAACGCAGGTCATCAATAAAAACAACTTTTTCATAAACATTGAGCTTTTAGAGGATAAATGCCGGAACGTGACAACAAGGGCTGTTTTGTAGCGCCACCGGCGGAATGATTGAGGTTTTCTTCGGCCATGCCCCTTGGTGACCGGTTTTTCACTGCTTGCAGGTTAAGATGTACATCTGCTAGTATTAACGCGATTCGATGTCTGATGGTTTTATCGCATTTATGAATAGTATGTTAAGGGTACTTTATACATTTATCGAATTTTCGTCATTCTTACTTAAACAAAGCCCTAAACTTCTATGTGATTAGAGAGATTTTTTTTAATTTTCCGTCTCGTTTTTAAACCGCATCTAATCCAAAACATTAATCATGACGCTTAATCATCAGGAAATTGAACTGATTGACAGTTTCGAACAGATAGCCGTGGATATATATCCTACCGCTAAGGACGGTTCCAGAGCAGTTGCGCAGGAAATAGCAGCACTGATTAAAGAACGACAGGCAGCCAACAAACAGGTTGTTCTGGGTCTTGCTACAGGTTCAACCCCCAAGTATCTTTATGCAGAACTGGTGAGATTGCACAAAGAAGAAGGACTGAGCTTCAAAAATGTGCTGACCTTCAACCTGGACGAGTATTATCCGATCGAACCAGATGCCTTACAGAGCTATAACAGGTTCATGAAAGAGCAGCTGTTCAATCACATCGACATTCCTGCAGGTAACTACTTCGTTCCGGATGGTACATTGCCAAAAGAAAAAGTAAAGGAATATACGGCTGAATACGAGCGCCGTATTGAAGCTGCAGGCGGCATCGATCTGCAGATCCTGGGTATCGGTACAAACGGTCATATCGGTTTTAACGAACCTGGTTCAACCCTGAATTCACACACTCGTCTCGTTACACTGGACCACAATACCAGACAAGCGAACGCTTTCGAGTTTGCCAATATCAGCCAGGTACCTCGTCTGGCTATTACCATGGGCCTGAGCACCATCTTCAAAGCTAAACGTATCGTATTGCTGGCATGGGGTACCCACAAAGCAAAGATCGTACGCAGATCTGTTGAAGGTCATAGCACGGATCAGGTTCCAGCATCTCTATTGCAACAACACCCTGACTGCAAATTCGTCATCGACGAACAGGCAGCTGAAGAGCTGACCCGCTATAAAGAACCATGGCTGACCGGTGACTGCGAATGGACACCTAAACTGCGTCGTAAAGCGGTAGTTCACCTCGCGCAGAAACTGAACAAGCCCATCCTCATGCTCACAGACAGAGACTACAACGAAAACGGTCTGAATGACCTGATCGTTCAGTACGGTTCTGCTTATGAGCTGAACATCCAGGAGTTTAATGGTCTTCGTGATACCATCACAGGATGGCCAGGTGGTAAACCAGGTGCACAGCTGCCAAGCCACCCTGAGCGTTCCACCCCTGAGAAAAAACGCGTACTGCTGTTCTCTCCTCACCCGGATGATGATATCATCTCTATGGGCGGTACTTTCATCCGCTTACATGAGCAGGGACACGATGTACACGTTGCTTACCAGACTTCCGGTAACATCGCTGTAACTGACGAATTCTTACTGCGTTACATCGACTTCGCCGTAGGTTTCGAAGGCATGTTTGGCATAGATCGTAGCAAAAGCACACAGATCCTGGAAGAAGCAAAAGCATTCCTCCGTGTGAAGAAGCCCAGCCAGAAAGATACGCCTGAAAACCGCGCCATTAAAGGCCTGATCCGTCGTGGTGAAGCAAAGGCTACCTGCCGTTACGTAGGTATTCCTGAATCAAACATCCACTACCAGAACCTGCCTTTCTATGAAACAGGTACGATCGAGAAAAAACCAATGGGTGAAGAAGATATCCAGATGACCGTTGATCTGATCCGTGAAGTGAAACCTCACCAGATCTATTGCGCCGGTGACCTTGCTGACCCACATGGTACACACAAGGTATGTCTGGAAATTATCTTCGCAGCACTCGACAGGCTGAAACATGAAGATTTCATGAAAGACTGCTGGGTTTGGATGTATAAAGGTGCATGGCAGGAATGGAACATCCATGAAATCGAAATGGCTGTACCAATGAGCCCTGACCAGGTATTACAGAAACGCCTCGGTATCTTCATTCACCAGAGCCAGAAAGACGTTGTGCCTTTCCAGGGTTCTGACCTGCGTGAGTTCTGGGAAAGAGCGGAAGACCGTAATGCCAACACCGCTAATCTGTACGATCAGTTAGGTTTACAGAAATACGCTGCCATGGAGGCATTCGCAAGATATCACTTCATGTAGGCTGCCCGCTTTGCAATAATACTTGCCCCCGTTCCTCACCTGCAGGAACGGGGGCTTTTTATTGCACACTTTTTGCTAGCTTTAAGTCATGACACTCGCACAAGCTATATCCATTGCAACCGAAGCCCATGCCGGCCAACTCGACAAATATGGCGCCCCCTACATTGCACACGTTATGCGTGTAATGCAACTCGGCAAAACAGAAGATGAAAAGATAGTTGGTGTGCTGCATGATGTTGTAGAAGATACTTCCTGGACCTTTGATCAGCTCATTGCACAGGGACTTGCCCCTCATCTCGTACAGGCCTTACAGTGTGTGACCAAACTTGCTGATGATGAAGACTATGATCACTTTATCAACCGTATTATACCCAATCGTCTCGCCTGCCTGGTGAAACTCAACGATCTTACCGATAATATGGACATCAGACGCATACCGGAATTAACAGAAAAGGACATACCACGCTTCAATAAATACCTGAGAGCTTATAATAAAATTGCGGAGGTCATTTCCCGTAATTAAATATTCGCTACATTTAGGAAATCGAAAATTTTCAACCAATATCTGACACGCTGTTAATGCTGTTGCTAAACCTGATTAGTTTGTGAATCTGCCACTGGTCATCTAAAAAACAATCACCGTTATGAGTCTGGTTCCTGCCAGCAAGGCTGCTGCCTATTTAGCCTTATTACGGGCCATTGAGTCTAACCGTCCTGAAAGTAAACGCTTGCTGTACGATCCATATGCAAGATCATTCCTGTCACCCTCCTTCAGACTAATAGAAAAACTGTCACGCGTCACTTTCCTTAATAATCTGATTGCCTGGTTCATTGACTGCAACTGGACCGGCGCACTAACCTCCTGTTCTGCCAGGACCCGGTTGATAGACGTCATGACCGTCAATACCATCCAGGATGAAGGCATCAATCAGGTCATCGTATTCGGCGCCGGATATGACTGCCGTTCCCTGCGCCTGCAGCTGAAAAAAAGAGTACAGTTTGTCGAGATAGACCATCCTGATTTTCAGGCAAAGAAACGCGAGATCCTCTCCCATACTTCCGTACGCTCAGGTAAGGAAACAATGACCAATTACGTCACTGCCGACCTGCATACGCAGGAGCCGGACGAAGTACTTTCGCAGATCTTTCAGAAGGGACATTACCGCACCCTCCTGATCTGGGAAGGCGTCACCAATAACCTCACCGCCCCTATTGCCACCAGGGCATTCGATTATTTCAAACGCTTCCGTTCCGGGACCATTATCATCTTCACCTATGTGGACAAAGCCGTACT
Source organism: Chitinophaga agri (assembly GCF_010093065.1). Lineage (NCBI taxonomy): Bacteria > Pseudomonadati > Bacteroidota > Chitinophagia > Chitinophagales > Chitinophagaceae > Chitinophaga > Chitinophaga agri. The sequence goes on from NZ_CP048113.1 coordinate 3,130,911, forward strand.
GGAACACCCGGAGAAATTCACCGGCGCTGTCAATGTCACCAAACTCCTGCGCCGTAATAACGAATTCTGGAATTTCGGCATTGACCCTACTACCATCAAAGAGTTTCTGAGCTCGTATAACATGGAACTGCTATATAACCTTGATGCTGGTAAATACCGTAAAATGTACTACGGTGAGGAAGCAGTACATATGAAAGGATATGAGTTTTACAGGGTAGCGATGGCCAGAGTAAGGTAATATAATACCAGTTTTGCCCTTTGCAGCGACGCCACCAGTTCGCCGCTTCGCCGTCGCTTATTCGCCGCCAGTTCGTCGCTTGTTCTACCCATGTTTGCCCAAAGCGCAATTCAGCCACAGATAAGGGTTTTCTTTTTATTAACTGATTTACAGTAATACTTTTTTCACATTTTCCCGAAATGCCCTTTGCATATGCTGTTCACAACAGATTAAACATGGCTCAATATTCCTGTCTGTAGTATTTACGGGCATTCATTCGTAATTTTAACCATTATGCAGATTTACGATATACTAATAGTAGGGGCTGGTCCTATTGGCATTGCGTGTGGACTGGCGGCACAGAAGGCAGGATTAAGTTATGTTATTGCAGAAAAAGGATGTCTCACCAATTCCCTGTATAATTATCCGTTATATATGACCTTCTTTTCCACTTCGGAAAAGCTGGAAATAGGTGGCATTCCCTTCGTTTCCATCAGCGCCAAACCCGTAAGGCCGGAAGCGCTTGAATACTACCGTCGCGTCACCATCTCCAACGGTCTCAATGTGCGCTTATTCGAGCCTGTAGACGCTATCCGGCGTGAGGGTGAACTATATCATATCACGACGGATAAAACGACCTATCAGGCCAGGCATGTCATCATCGCTACAGGCTTCTATGATATCCCCAATATGCTGCACATACCAGGAGAACACCTGGCCAAAGTCAACCACTATTATAAAGACCCGCACTTCTATGCAGCACAGAAAGTAGTAGTGATCGGGGCAAATAATTCCTCTGTAGATGCAGCTTTGGAAACTTATCGCAAGGGAGCGGATGTCACGATGGTGATCAGGGAAGAAGGGATTGGCAAACGGGTAAAATACTGGGTAAAACCGGATATAGAGAACCGTATCAGGGAAGGCAGTATCAAAGCCTACTTTCATTCCCATGTAAAAGCTGTCAGGGAAAATGAAGTGGACATCCTGACCCCGGATGGGCTGGTCACGATAGAGAATGACTTCGTATTGGCACTAACAGGATATCAACCTAACTTCTCCTTCCTGGAAAAAGCAGGCGTTACTTTATCCCGTGATGCTAAAAAATATCCTACGTACAATCCGGATACCATGGAGACCAATATGCCGGGTATATACCTGGCAGGGGTAGTGTGCGGCGGCATGGACACGCATGTCTGGTTCATTGAGAACTCCAGGGACCATGCAGATAAGATTATTGCACATATAGCAGGTAAGCACGTGTAAGTGCTTACCTGCTATAGGCAGTTATATGATGTTAACTTCTCTTTCCAGCTCCACACCAAATTTCTCCGCTACACTGTCCATTACACGCTGTGACAGCTGATAGATCTCATTACCGGTAGCATCTGCGTAATTCACCAGCACCAGTGCCTGACGGGCGTGTACACCGGCATCTCCTTCCCTGAAACCTTTCCAGCCACATTGCTCTATCAGCCAGCCTGCCGCAAGTTTGAACTCTCCTCCTGCTACCGGATACGCCACAATATGCGGAAATGCCTCTTTCAGGGCTGCGTGCTTTTCTGCTGATACGGTCGGATTTTTAAAGAAACTACCGGCATTACCAATTTTCGCCGGATCGGGTAGCTTGGAACTACGGATATTGATCACAGCCTGACTGATCGCCTGTATGGTCAGCTCGTGTACTCCCATGTGTTTCAGTTCTTCTTCAATCGCGCCATAACTGGTATTTAGTTTCGGCGTTTTCGCTAACCGGTAGGTAACGCTCAGAATAGCAAACTGCCCCTTGTACTGACGTTTGAATACACTCTCCCTGTAGCCGAACCGGCAGTCTGCATTATTAAACTTAACAACAGCATGGTCGTGCAGGTGATAAGCTTCCAGTTCATGAAAGCAGTCCTTGATTTCTACCCCATATGCACCGATATTCTGCATCGGGCTGGCGCCAACATTGCCGGGTATCAGTGAGAGATTTTCCAGTCCTGCACGGTTGTGTTTTATACAATCCATGACGAAGCCATGCCAGGTCTCTCCAGCACCTGCTTTCACATATATATAGCTATCATCTTCTCCCACGACACTGATCCCTTTTATTTCGTTCTTCAGCAGGAAGCCGTCAAAGTTTTGGGTGAACAGTATATTACTGCCACCACCCAGGATCATATGTGGTAAGCCCTGTTGAGGCGGTGTTTTCAGCAACTCTTCCAGTTCTGCTGCATTGGAAAAAGAAGAGAAAAAACGAGCCTGGGCTGCAATGCCAAACGTATTATAAGGCCGGAGCGAAACATTTTCGGATATACGCATATGATCGTCAATTTAGTGTAAGCTGCATTGGCAGCCGCCATCAGCAGGCAAATATAATAAAACCATGCCTCAAACTACTGGCGTAATAACGGTTATACCTGATGGAGATGGGCAGGTATGTGTATATAAAATACGTGAAGAAACGGGCAATCAGGGAGGAAATATGATCACACGCAATCCACATCCGGCACGATAAATACCGAACGGAACTGCTTTTCTGCCAGCAGCCTGATAAAGTGTTCCTGTACAAGCCTTTTGGTATCCGCAATCACTTTCGAATCACGGGGCAGTTTAATCAGCATTTCCTGCAGATAATTGTTACGTACGCGACCTACCAGCGGTGTGGCCGGACCGACGAGTCTAGCGCCAACGTGCGGTCTTAGCCAGTTGCCCAATACCAGGGCGGCCTGTTCTACCGTTTGCTGATTTTTATGTTTCAGGGTTATTTTCAACAGCCGGGTAAACGGCGGATAACCAAAATTTTCTCTTTCTGCTATTTCCGCGGCATACATGGCTTTATAATCATGTGCCGTTACGTAATGCAATACCGGGTGATGAATGTTGCTGGCCTGAATGATCACTTTCCCCTTTCCGTTTCTCCTGCCCGCACGGCCACTCACCTGCTCCATGAGCTGGAATGCTCTTTCGTTCACCCGGAAGTCAGGGAAGCTCAGTAAGCTGTCGGCACTCAGGATACCTACGAGGTTGACATTATCAAAGTCAAGGCCTTTCACGACCATCTGGGTCCCTACCAGTATATCGATATCCCGCTGTTCGAGCAGCTGGATCATTTTATTATGGCTATCCTTGTTCCTGACAGCATCCATATCCATCCTGGCGATACGGGCCTTTGGAAACAGCTGTTGCAGATCGTCTTCTATCTTTTCTGTACCAAAGCTCTTGGGAATGAGCGTCTGGCTACCGCAGGCAGCGCAGGTCTGCGGATAAGGATAACGGGTGCCACAATAGTGACAGGTCAGTTTATCCTGGTTCCTGTGATAGGTCAGTGATACATCACAGTTCTTACAGTTAGGGATCCATCCGCAGGTGGTACACATCAGGAAAGGTGCATAACCACGTCTGTTCTGGAAGAGGATCACCTGGTTACCGGTAGCGACACTGTTGTTGATAGCGGTGTTCAGTTGCGGGGTAAAGTTCTCCTGCATGTTCTTTTCTGCACGTTCCTTCTTCACATCCACAATGGCGATTTCCGGCATTTCCACCCCACCAAAACGCTCTGTCAGTTCCACCAGGCCATATTTACCCTGTTGTGCATTAAAATAAGACTCCAGGGAAGGCGTGGCAGATCCCAGCAGTACTTTTGCCTTAAACAGGCCGGCATAGTAAATAGCAGCGTCGCGTGCGTGGTAACGGGGCGCAGGATCCTGTTGTTTGTAGGACGGGTCATGTTCTTCATCAAGAATGATCAGGCCCAGGTCCTGAAAAGGCAGTAACAGACTGGAACGGGCTCCCAGTAAGATCTTCAGGTCTCCGTTCTTTACCTTGTTCCAGATCTCCACCCTTTCATTATTATTAAACCGGGAGTGATAGATCCCGATCTGATTACCAAAATGTTTTTGCAGGCGGCGTACGATCTGGGTGGTCAGGGCTATTTCCGGCAGGAGGTATAACACCTGTTTACCAGCAGCGACATATTCTTCTATCAGCTTGACATACAATTGTGTTTTACCGCTGGAGGTCACCCCGTGCAACAGGGTCACAGGGCGGGCAGCAAAACTGCTACGTACTTCTTCCAGTGCTTTTGTCTGGGAAGGACTGAGTTCAAAGTCTATCTGTGCTTCTACTTTTCCACCACCTGGCACACGATCTACGACACGTTTCTCTACCCAGAGGATGTTCTTGTCTACAAGACCCTTTAGCTGAGCGGTAGTAGCGCCTGATTTTTTCAGCAGTTCCGTCTGCAATACGCTACCCTGTGTTTTTACCAGGTGCAGGTATGCCAGCAGCAGTTCCATCTGCTTGGGCGCTTTGGAGAGCTCGTTGAACAGGGGGGCGAGCAGTTCCTCCTCTTCATACTGTGCATGCAGCTGTACGTAGTTCTCCTTTTTCTCTTTATATACCTCTTTCAGTTCCTCATACACCAGCAGTACCTGCTTCTCTATCAGCTTTTTGATAGTGGAATAGACGTCTGATTTGTCAAGGATCAGCTGTACTTCATCAATACGGAGTTCCTTACGGATATGCAGTGCTTCAGCGACCATGTATTCATCGTCATTCAGGTCGGAGAAGTCATCGCCGTAGGCGTCATTGAAGAGCAGCAGCGTTTCACTGGAGAGCTTGAGATGGGCTGGCAGGGCGGCGTTGAGCACCTCTCCCTCACTGCACATATAATAGGAAGCGAGCCATTGCCAGAATGACAGTTGCGTAGGATATACGACAGGATCTTTGTCCAGCATATCCAGCAGTGGCTTCGTCTTGTAGTCGGCCGGCGCCTGTCCATGTATCGCTTTCACGATACCGGCGTATTTCTTCTGTTTGCCTAGCTGTACGGCCACACGGCTGCCTACCTTCAGGGAATCCTCCATTTGCGGAGGTACCATGTAGGTGTAATTCTTTGGCAGGGCCAATGGCAATATTACGTCAGCAAACTTCATCTGAAAATTTATACTGTAGCTTTCAATTCCCGTTCCATAATATCAAATACCTGTTGTTTGAGGGCTGGCAGGTCATCCATTGTCAGTCCGGTGACAGGAACAGGTGGCAGATATACGACGCGGCAGATACCCGGCGTCAGATTAAATCCTTTTGCGTGCAGGCGTTTCCCATTATCCAGGTACAATACCGGCTGGATAGGCGTCTGTGTTTCAATGGCGATACGGAAAGCACCATTGTGAAACGGTTGCAACAGGGACTCAGTTTCGTTGGTTGTTCCTTCAGGGAATATCAGGATAGATACCCCCTCCCTGATCATAGCGATCATCTCGCGTACGCTGGTTGCACGCGCCCTTGCGTTGGAACGGTCTACCATTACCACGGCGTTCCGGTAAATGATATTGAAAGCGGGGATCTTATTCATTTCGATCTTTCCGAGTGGGCGGAAAGGCAGTCTCATTACCTGTACGGCGAGAGCAGCATCGAGGTAAGAACGATGATTGACAACGTACAGGTACGGTGTCTGGTCATTTTTATCGTGCTTGTAAATTCTTTTTACCCGTATACCGACTGCGGGGAACCAGGTATGTGACCAGAAGCGCAGAAAATAATAAACGATATTACCTCCTTTGACCTTTCCGAGGAAGGATGCCAGGAAAATAGGAGGAATAATAATGAACATGATAGCAAGGAACACGATCGAGGCATATAACATATATACCAGGTGTAGTGGCTTGAGCAGTAACTTCATAATGAATGCCAATCTCTTTTTAAGTCTGATGCAAGCCGGAAAATTACAGTATACATATGGAAATACCTAATTACAACTACAGGACCAATCCTCATCGAGGTCAATACAGGTCACTACGCTGGTGGTATCTTCGCAGGGAGCGAATACAACGCGGAGGTGCTGTCCTTCTTCTGAATAGCCTTCCAATGCATAGGTGGGACAAGGTTCATCGAGGGGATTCGACTTCTCTGTGTTGACCGTACCTGTTTCCAGGATCTCAACAACTTCTTTTTCCGTCACATGGCGACAGTCCATCCGGCACTTGGCGTGACGGGTGTACTTGAGTGGTGCGTGACGGTTGAGCTTTGCCGGACTATTTGCGGCAACGGTTTCTTTCTCTTTGTCAGTTCTGGTGATACTTGTGTTATTGTATGCGGAAACGCGCGGTTGGTGCTGCGGACCTTTCCACCATTGTTGCTGCCAGGCGACCCACAACAATAATGTTAATAACAACATAGGTACATACTTACCCTTAGATTTCATGGTTATGCTCTGTTACAAATACTTCAGCATTGCTCATGCCGGATGGCAATCTATACAAAATTAGCAATATAACCAGTATAAAAAAAAGGTGCTACCTTTGCGCTCCTTATGACAACAGGTAAAAAAGTAGCATTTCATACCCTCGGCTGTAAGCTGAACTTTTCAGAAACCTCCTCCCTGAGCAGGTTGCTGGAACAGGATGGTTTTGTGAAAACCGATTTTGAGGAGCAGGCGGATGTGTATGTGATCAATACCTGCTCTGTTACCGACAATGCGGACAAAGAGTGCCGTCACCTGGTACGCCGCATCCAGCGCAGAGCTCCCGAAAGCATGATCGTGATCACCGGCTGTTATGCACAGCTGAAACCCAAAGAGATCGCTGAGATCGAAGGGGTGGACCTGGTATTGGGTGCGGCAGAAAAATTTAACATTGTAGAGCACCTGAAAACGCTGACCAAAGGTGACAGCGCGAAGATCTGCTCCTGTGATATTGAAGATGTCAATACCTTCCATGCTTCCTACTCTTTAAACGACCGGACCCGGACCTTCCTGAAGGTACAGGACGGCTGTGACTATACCTGCTCTTTCTGTACCATTCCGATGGCGAGAGGTAAGAGCCGCAGTGACAGTGTTGCGCGTGTAGCGGAGCACGCCCGTGACCTGGCTGCCAGTGGTGTGAAGGAAATTGTGCTGACAGGTATCAACCTGGGAGACTTCGGTAAAGGTCTGGAAGGTGGTAAGAAAAGGGAAGAAACCTTCTTTGAACTGATCCAGGAACTGGACAAGGTAGAAGGCATTGAGCGTTACCGCATCTCTTCAATAGAACCCAATCTGCTGAGTAATGAGATCATAGAATTTGTAGCGAACAGTAAAAAGTTCATGCCACATTTTCACATACCACTACAGAGTGGTAGTAATGAGATACTCGGCCTGATGCGCCGCCGGTACCGTCGTGAGCTGTATGCAGAGAAAGTAGCCCTGATCAAACAGTTCATGCCACACTGTGCTATTGGTGTGGATGTGATCGTTGGATTTCCTGGTGAGTCAGATGCATATTTCCAGGAAACATATGACTTCCTGCATTCACTGGATGTGACCTACCTGCACGTATTCACCTACTCCGAAAGAGCGAATACCGCCGCACTGGATATTACACCGGTAGTACCTGTAAACATCCGTAACGAGCGGAATAAGATGCTGCGCAACCTCAGCCATAAGAAACAACAGTATTTCAATGAACAGCATGTAGGTGAGACAAGAAAAGTATTGTTTGAAAAACATGGAAAGGATGGTATGATGGAAGGTTATACTGATAATTACATTAAGGTAACAACACCTTACCGCCTGGAATGGACGAATCAGCTGATCGAATGGGAGCTGAAGTGATACATTTTACGGTAATTACATGCATAACGTTCTTGCAATAATAAAAAAGTTCTTAATTTATTTTTTTCTATAAAACCTTTAACTGCAAAGGATTTGAAAGCGTGTAACCATCAGCGCAAGTTTACTGTCTGACCACAGATCAGCAAAATAAATTTGGCAGAATAAAAATACTTTCTACCTTTGCAATCCCATCAGACGAAAGGACTGACGGTAACCGAAAAAAATAATGGGAGTTTAGCTCAGCTGGTTCAGAGCATCTGCCTTACAAGCAGAGGGTCGATGGTTCGAATCCGTCAACTCCCACTTCATGTTCTTTTAAATTTCTATTTCTTCAGGGAGTTTAGCTCAGCTGGTTCAGAGCATCTGCCTTACAAGCAGAGGGTCGATGGTTCGAATCCGTCAACTCCCACACCGATGCTTCATCACTCAGATGAGGCTTTTTTTTTCCCGGTACAAGAAATGGCTATCTGCAAAAGCTGGTAGTTTGGCAAAAAGGGAGTTTAGCTCAGCTGGTTCAGAGCATCTGCCTTACAAGCAGAGGGTCGATGGTTCGAATCCGTCAACTCCCACACCAATGCTTCATCCGACGATGAGGTTATTTTTTCAGACACACAATATTGCTATCAGCAAAAAACTGGTAGTGTAGCAAAGAGGGAGTTTAGCTCAGCTGGTTCAGAGCATCTGCCTTACAAGCAGAGGGTCGATGGTTCGAATCCGTCAACTCCCACATCAAAGCTTCATCATTCAGATGAGGCTTTTTTTTTTAAAAATTAGAAATCAGGAATTGAGCAGGTCAGCTCTTCCTCACAGTTAAGAGCACCCCTGACTACGGAGTCCGGAGCGCATTTCCCCGAACCTGACTGTCTTCTTATGAACTAAATTTTCTAATTCCTAATTCCCCATTCCTAATTCCTAATTGACGACTGTTGCATTTTATATTTTTTTAGCGGAATTTGTGCCCTGTTTTAAAGCAGCAGCTACATGGGTCTTACGCTTACTGATAAAATTAAATCGGGCAATTCAGGACTAACCTTTTACAGTCTTACCCCACCAAAAATAACCACCGGTCCGGAAAGGATAGCAGAAATAGCCAAAGGGCAGTTAGAACGTATCAGTGCTCTCGATATTGATGGTCTGATCCTCTATGACATCCAGGACGAGTCTACCAGGACCGACCAGGAAAGAACGTTCGTTTTCACGCCGACACTTTCCCCGGAAGAATACAGCAGAAAGTATTTCCAGGAACTACAGGTACCGAAGATCATCTATAAAAGTATTGCAAACATGAACGGCGACCGCTTTAAACAGTGGCTGACCGATAACAGTGATGTAGCTTATTCTGTATTTGTAGGCGCCTCTTCCCAGCAACAGGTAGAGCAAACGAACTTCACTCTGCGGGATGCATTTACACTCAGACAACAGCATGCACCATCATTGCTGATCGGTGGTGTTACAATACCCGAAAGGCACGCCAAGAAAGGAGATGAACACATCCGTCTCAACGATAAAACCGGACAGGGATGTAACTTCTTCGTATCACAGTGCGTGTACAACGTCAATGACACTAAAGACCTGCTGGCGGATTATTACTATCACTCCTGCGAAAAGAGCTTCTCTCCGGCGCCTATCGTATTCACACTGGCCCCCTGCGGCTCACTGAAGACATTGCAGTTCATGGAGTGGTTAGGCATTAAAGTGCCGAAGTGGCTTTTTAATGACCTGAAACATTCAAAAGATATTCTCCAGTCGTCTATCCATACCTGTCTGAACGTGGCTTCGGAAATACTGGAATATGCTGATAAGAAGAACATGGCGGTAGGATTCAATATAGAAAGCATTGCCATCAAAAAAGAAGAGATCAATGCCTCTATCGAATTACTCGGTGAAGTGATCAGATTAACCAAACCTGCCACCAGGGCAGCTGCCAGCCAACTGCTGGCGGATGTACCGGCAGTGCTGTAGTCAATACATGTTGAAGCTATACACAAAGCCCCTGTCTTTGCAGCAAGACAGGGGCTTTGTGTATAGCTAATGACTAATAAAAGGTTATTTGCGCCCCTTCAGAATACGTTTGAATGCTTTACCCAGCTTGTTCAGATTAGCCAGCTGTTCCTGAATAGGTGCCAGTGTAAGATCTTCCGGTGTAACGCCTGCTTCAATGTAATCTATCTCCGTCTGTTCAGGGTAGATCAATACAACGTTATGCGCGGGGAAATGCCGGCTTAAACGACCAGGCATCCCATCCAAGTAAGGACGGTATGACAGGGTTCCCTTGCGTGCAGCCACGACCATTACCAAATCATTCTTCGTGATATCTTTTGATAACTGCAGGAGTTCCTCTATGTTGTCAAACTGTTTGAAGACGATGTCCACACTAAGCCTAAGCTGTTGCAGGTAGACTGTTATGGCCTGCTGCGTATGACTGTGACAGCATATCATCAGGCGGGCGCCGATCTCTTTGCTCAGCAGGAAGATCTTCTGGATATAGTGCTGAAAACCGATTTCATATTCCGCATTCTTCGGCATGACCAGCACCAGCTTACGCGTTGCGTTCAGCGGATAATGGAAATCACACACGTAAATATTTTCCCACACACTTTGCAGTACGTTATCCAGCGTCGTACCGAAAATAGAGCCGAACAAACGTTCAGTTGTACTGTTCTTATCTGTCCAGCCCAATACCACATCAGTGATCATCAATTCTTTTGCAGCACGCGCAATACCATCAGACACGTTGAGATCAATACGGGTCACCGCCTGTACCTTACTCTCCGTCGCACCGGCATACATAACAGCAGCCTCCATGATCTTGCTGGTCAGCGCTACCTTCTGCTTCGCCTCTTCGTCATCCTGTACAACCGCCAGCGGATAGATCGGTGTATCCGCATCCGGGTCCTTGATCATCAGGGCAAAGTCAAGCAGCGGTTCCATATGTCCCTGGCGGGATATCGGCACCAGCACCCTCTCAGGAACGGCATCCATCGCGGGCTTACTATCTGCATCTGCGATCGCCAGTTTACGGCCGGCATTCTCGGTTACAAACGACCCTGTCAGACAGGTGATCAGGATCAGTATCACGGTTCCGTTCAGCACGTTCTCATTGATGATACCCATATTGAAACCGATCAGGATAACGGCAATAGTAGCAGCCGCATGAGCGCTACTGAGTCCGAATATAACATTACGCTGTGTCGGTGTGTATTTGAAACAGAGCTGTGTAAAGAAGGCCGCAAGATATTTACTTACAAGGGCGAGGGAGGTCAGTACGCCTGCTATCAGCAGTGCCTCGGGACCTTTGAGCAGTACCCGGAGGTCTACCAGCATCCCGACACTGATCAGGAAGAAAGGGATGAATATTGCATTCCCTGTAAATTCGATCCTGTTCATCAGTGGAGAGGTATGGGGAATCAGCTGATTCAGTGCAAGGCCTGCGAGGAAAGCACCGATGATCCCCTCCACACCGGCCAGTTCAGCCAGAAAAGCGGCCAGGAATACCAGGGCCAGTACGAAGATGAAGTGAGACGTCTTATCGTCTTTGATCTTCTTGAAGAACCAGCGACCTATCATCGGGAATATCCACAGGATGATAGCGGCAAAAACCACCAGTGATACCGACAAACGTATCCAGAAATGCGTATTCAGATTGCCTGATGCAGCCCCGGTGATCACGGCCAGTATGACCAGCACAGCTGTGTCAGTAATGATCGTCCCTCCTACCGCTACGGTAACGGCTTCATTCTTGGTAATGCCCAAACGGCTTGCCAATGGATAAGCCACCAGCGTATGCGTGGCAAACATACTGGAAACCAGCATTGTAGCCAGGAAGTTAAAATGCAGCACATAGGTGCACACAAAATATCCCAGGATCAGCGGAATAAAAAAGGTAAAGGCACCAAAGACCAGGCTACGGTTCCGGTTCTTTTTAAACTCCGCCATGTCCAGTTCCAGCCCGGCCAGGAACATAATGTACAACAGACCCGCTTTCCCAAACAGGTCAATACTGCCTTTTTCAATGATGTTAAATCCATGGTCGCCAATGGCCATGCCCGCCAATATCAGACCGATAATGCTCGGTATCCGGAACTTACGGAGTATGATCGGCGCCAGCAGAATGATGAACAATACCAGAGAGAAAATAGGGACAGGGTCTTTCAATGGGAGATTCGTATCCATCAACAATATCATGCCGTTCAATATATTCATAACCTTACTTCTATAGATCACAATAATAGGAATTATCGGCCAATGCGTTCCTGATTTAATTAAAGAGTTGATTTTCATCAATATCACGGCAATATTGCCCTAAAACATTCCTATTTAATTTAACGATTATTAACCGTAGTTTTGTGGAAAGTATTTACCGGATTATGAGCCAGCGTGATCAAACAGGCACAAAGATTCAAGAATGGGAAGATGTATTGGTAGCTGAAGATGAACAGTTCCCTTTCAGCCTTATCGTTTGGAACGATGAGGTCAACACATTTGACTGGGTGATCCAGTCACTGATCGAAGTATGTGACCATACACAGGAACAGGCTGAACAATGTGCGCTGATCATTCATCACAATGGTAAATACGCTGTTAAACAGGGCGAATTCTCCCGTCTGCGCCCTATGTGTGAAGCCCTCCTGGACAGAGGCATCAGCGCTACGCTGGAAGAAGCAGTTGAAAGATAATGCCTGTATTTGAGCTTTCCGACGATTTGATTTTCCCACCTGTTGATCTGGCGGAACCAGATGGGCTGCTTGCGTACGGTGGTGACCTGACAACAGAACGGTTATTGCTCGCCTATAGTGAAGGCATCTTTCCCTGGTATGATGAACCTCCTATCCTCTGGTGGAGTCCCGATCCCCGATTCGTATTATTTCCGGAAGAGCTGAAGATCTCTAACAGCATGAAACAGGTGCTGAAAAAGGGAACATTCACTATTACAATGAACAAAGACTTCCCAGGTGTAATTGCTGGCTGCCGGAAGGTACCCCGTGCCGGACAAGACGGTACCTGGATCACGCCGGAAGTAGAGGCCGCCTATATTGCCCTGCATCAGGCAGGTTATGCACATTCGGTGGAATGCTGGCAGGATAATAAACTGGTGGGGGGCTTCTATGGTATTCAACTGGGATATAACTTTTTTGGAGAATCAATGTTCTCACTGGTGAGCAATGCCTCAAAAGCCGCCTTTATCACCTTTGTGACATATGCCATGGAAAAAGGCCTGACAATGATAGACTGCCAGGTGTATAGTGCTCATCTGGCCTCACTGGGCGCCAGGATGATACCACGTGAGGAGTTCCTTTCCATCATCAAAAAAGAACAATAAAAAACTCCGCCCTGTCATGACAAAGCGGAGTCTGTTTTTATACTGATCGTACTTACTTTACTTAGCTTTACTCTTCTTTGTGAAGCTTCCTTCAAAGAAACAACGCACACCTCTGTAAGCGCCGCAACCGCCAATTTCCCTGATACTTACCTTACCAGATGCAAACTGGAAGGCGATACCACAATCGGTTTCCTTGTCTTTGTATTCGCCTTTGTTAGCGCCTGTGAAATGGCCGGTACCGGACAACTCTCCTTTACAGCCTGTCTTATCTTTTGAGAAAGAAATGAAGAACAGGAAAGACTTCGCATCATCTCCATCACGGATGGAAATAATACTGTTCTCGCCGGAGATATAGTCGCCTGACAGCTTATGCGTTGCTTTCAGGGTATCGATCGGATTAAATAACTGTCCAGCCGCCGCATCACCTGCACTGTTAGTCATGATCAATGTGGTGGCACCATTGTCGGCAACACCAAAGAAGTCTTCCCTGGTCGCTTTGTGGCCGGCACTGAGCTCCTTTTCATTGGTTACCTTGATCACCTGACGGGTATCTATGGAAAAATAATGCAGGTCTTTTTTATCATCCACCTTACCAGCAGGAAGGCGGTTCAGGTAATGCCCTTTTTTATCCAGGAAGCATATATAGGCAGTGGTAGCAGATTTACCCACAGCTTTTACCACAAAATAATTCACCGCAGCACCGTCAATCGCCGCTACCGGGTAGAATTTCACTGCAGTACCTTCCGGAAAATCAGATTTCCCCAATGTATCTGTCAGGAATTCCTTCAATACTTCCGGAGAGATGGCGGTACTATCAGCAGACTTTTCCTGTAAAGATTCGGGGGTCAGCTTATAGGGCAGTTTAGCCTCTGCAAACAACCGGCGGAAGTCTTCAAAAGTGAAGGCATCCTTTCCCGATTTATCTTTTTTTGATCCACAACCCGCCAGCAGACCAACAGTCAACAGCGCTAACACTAGCTTATTCATGCGTATATGCTTGTTTATTACGGCTGAAAAGTTAGAGAAAAAAATGATATGATCAAAATAAGGAGGAGGGTCGGAACGTTGTGTTTGTATTTCTGACACCTTTTATTTAGATTTACCTAAACTTTATTTTAAGGAATTATGAATTTGTCGATTGCTGAGGAGAATTATATTAAGTCGATCTATAAACTGGAGGAAGAGGGACAGGAAGCGGTAACCACAAATGCACTGGCCAACGAACTGGAGACAAAACCTGCATCTGTTACCGACATGGCAAAAAAACTGAAGGAAAAAAAGCTCATTTCATACGAAAAATACCAGGGTATCAATCTGACCGCCGACGGGAAAAAGGCCGCATTAAGCATTATCAGGCGGCACCGTCTCTGGGAATGTTTCCTGGTAGATAAATTATCATTCAGCTGGGAAGAAGTACATGAGCTGGCAGAAGAGCTGGAGCATGTGCGCAGCGAAAAGCTTATCTCCCGTCTCAGCGCGTTCCTGGGTAACCCGCAGATTGACCCTCATGGCGACCCTATTCCGGACGCGCAGGGCAAGATGAGCAAACCACGTATACAAACGCCCTTGCATAAAGCAAAAGCGAAACGACTGGAAGTCGTGTCTGTTTCCGATAAATCAGCCGCACTACTGGAATTTCTGAATGCCAAAGGCATCCGGCTGGGCACGCAACTCGACGTCATCGAACGGTATGAATTTGACAATTCAATAGAATTAAAGATCCGTAACCAACCGGCATTTACACTCAGCGAACAGGTTTCAAAAAACATAATGGTCAAACCGATATAATACAGTCCGCAGCGGTCATACACATACGCCTGTTACAGGTGGTGAAGGGGACAGACTAAAAAATTCAACCACCTGATCCGGTTATACCGGGTGGCCGGCCAGCGGACTGCTTAACAGCTAACATATGGATCACCAGCACACATCGTTAGGCGAAGTTCATCAAAGCGTAGACACTACCGCGACCAGCACCAGCCGCTGGCGCAAACTCCTTTCTTTTTTCGGACCGGCATACCTGGTCAGCGTAGGCTATATGGACCCGGGCAACTGGGCCACTGATCTTGCCGGTGGTAGTCAGTACGGCTATAAACTGCTCTGGGTATTGCTAATGAGTAATCTCATGGCCCTGCTGCTGCAAACACTCAGCGCACGGCTGGGGATCGTAAGAGGCCGCGACCTGGCACAGGCTAACCGTGAAACATACCCCCCGGGTGTTAACTTTATTCTTTACATACTGGCTGAAATTGCTATAGCCGCTACCGACCTGGCAGAAGTACTGGGGATGGCGATAGGTATACAATTGCTGACAGGACTACCGTTGCAGTGGGGCGTAAGTATTACCGTACTGGACACATTCCTGCTACTGATATTGCAACGATACGGCATCCGTAAGATGGAAGCTTTCATCATTGCGCTGGTGGCCATCGTAGGGATCTCTTTCCTGGCAGAACTGTTCATGGCTAAACCCGTATTCAGTGAAGTGGTGACCGGTTTTAAACCAAGCATTCCTGACAATACCGCATTATATATTGCTATTGGTATTATCGGGGCGACCGTGATGCCACATAACCTCTATCTGCACTCAGCCCTTGTTCAGACCCGTAAGATCAAACGGGACGAGCAGGGCATCCGGCAGGCACTGAAACTGAACTTTATAGACAGTGCCGTCGCACTCAACCTGGCCTTCTTTGTGAATGCGGCGATCCTGATACTGGCAGCCGCTGTGTTCTTTAAGACAGGACGGACAGATATTGCGGAGATACAGGATGCACACCAGTTACTGGAAGGATTACTGGGTAACAAATGGGCACCCGCATTATTTGCCATAGCACTGATCGCTGCGGGCCAGAGTTCTACCGTAACCGGTACACTGGCAGGCCAGATCGTGATGGAAGGTTATCTGCGACTGCGTATCAATCCATGGCTGCGCCGCCTGCTCACACGTTTGCTGGCTATCATACCGGCCCTTCTGGTGATCATGCTGGCAGGACCAGAGAAGGTTGGTGAACTGCTGGTATTCAGCCAGGTGCTACTGAGTTTGCAGTTAGGCTTTGCGATCATTCCGCTGATCCACTTTGTAAGTGATAAAAAGACAATGGGAAGCTATGCAGTAGGTCCGGTGGTAAAGGTTATCAGCTGGATTATCACGGCGCTGCTGGTGTACCTGAACTCACGTATGGTGTTTACAGAAGCAGTGAACTACATTGGCAACAATGGTAATATATTCGTTGATATACTGATCGTAGCTGCAGGTATAGGTTTCCTGGTGCTAATAGGTATTACGATAGCTTATCCGCTGATCAGCCGTTATCAGCAGAAGGCTTCTGCACGTATTCATACTACTCCGGATATCTTACTGGGAGATATTCAGCCGCCGGTATACAATCGTATCGCCCTGGCACTGGACTTCAGTAAAGACGATGAGAAGATCATTTCGAATGCACTGGCTCATGGTAATCCGGCGACACAATACCTGCTGATACATATCGTGGAAAGTGCTTCTGCGCGTTACCTCGGCGGGGAGTCGGACGACTTTGAGACCAGGAAAGACAAAGAGCAGATGGACGCTTATATCAATCTGCTACGCAACAGGAATATCAATGCAAAGGGCCTGTTAGGCTACCGGCACCGGGCGGAAGAGATTGTGCGTATCGTAAAAGAAGAACAGGCCGATTTCCTGATACTGGGCGGCCATGGACATACCGGCATCAAAGACTGGATCTATGGAGAGACGACCAATCAGGTGAGGCATAAAGTGCGAATACCGGTATTGGTAGTGCAGTAAATAATTAAAAAGAAAGGGAAAGACCACTTAAAGTCTTTCCCTTTTCTCTTGAAAAAAGCAATATATCTTATAATCCCAATGCGGCTTTCAGCCTGGGATAACCAGTTTTACTTACAGGCACTTTCGCACCGGTTTTTAATATAGCCAGATGATTTTCCTTTTCATATGGCTCGATGCGGGTCACCTGATTTACATTCAGCATGTAGGAACGGTGTACACGCGCAAACTGTTGTGGATCGAGCGATTTCTCGAAGAACTGCATTGTCTTGTTCTTCAGGAAAGTACCTTCCGGTGTAACAATCTTCACATAGTCATCCGCTGCTTCCAGGTAGTGTATTTCCTGTACCGGAATGATCTTGATCTTACCATTGATCTTTACGACAATTCTGTTGCTCTGGATAGGTGAAGCACCGGCAGTCTCTAGCAGGTTGGCAGTCTGCAATTCATCGGCCGCACGACGATCCAGCCATTTCTGCACAGCTTTATCGAAACGTTCCTTTGAAAAAGGCTTCAGCAGATAGTCTATGGCATTCACTTCAAAAGCACGGATCGCATGTTCTTCAAAAGCAGTAGTGAATATCACCGCAGGCAATGCTTCCACGAGCTCCAGCATTTCAAAGCCATTGATCTTAGGCATCTGTACATCGAGGAAAATGATATCAGGTTGTTGCTGTTGTATGGCTTTCAGTCCTTCAAAACCATCTCCGCATTCCTGCATTACGGCTATCTGTGAAAAGGATGTGAGATATTCTTTGACAACTTCTCTTGCCAGGGGTTCATCATCAATTATTACTGCTTTTATCATATAGTTGCGGCACTTTAATCAAGGTAGTAAATATGTTTTCATTTGCGTTTGTTTCGAGAAGGTCCTGTCTTCCAAAAAGCAGGTATAATCTTCTCTGGATAGATGCGAGTCCGAAACCAGTACCTGCAGGAGCCTGTAAGGTAGGATCAAAAGGATTTTGCACCTGTATACAGAGCATCTCATCGGACTGCCATGCAGAGATGGAGATGGTGATCGCATCTGTTGTATCGTATAAGCCGTATTTGATAGCGTTCTCCACAACGGGCTGTAAGAGCATGGGAGGCAGCTTCAGCATACTGGCTTTTTCCTCTGCGGCAATATCAGTTGATAACCGGTGACCAAAACGCACTTTTTCAATATCAAGATATAACTGCAGATACTGCATTTCTTCCGGTAGCAGTATCCATTGCTGGTCTTCACGTTTCAGGGTGCCCCGCAGGAAATCACTCAGCTTCAGTACCATTTCTCTTGCCTGCTGCGGACGTAGTGTGATCAGCGCATTGATAGAGTTCAGACTGTTAAAAAGAAAGTGTGGCTGTAACTGCTGTCTGAGTTTAAATAACTCGGCTTCTCTTGCCAGTCTTTCCGTTGCTTCCTTTCGGGCCAGTTCCTGGCGCTGCTCCTCCATATCGTACCACATAAGGGTTTTGATACCGACAGCGGTTACAACCAGGAATCCTGTGATGAATCTAACCGGGAGAGCAAAGAAGCTCCAGTGCTGATAATAAGGTACATCTTTAAAGATCTCGTTCACCAGCCAGTAGCAACAGCCAGCCCACGCAAAAGTCAGTACGGCTACATATATGAGCAGGAATACGTATCTGCCTTTTGCCGGTCTGTAGTGAGATAAGCTGAAACAGATGGCCACTCCTATCAGCGCCAGTGAAGTGGTATGTACCACACTGTCTGTCCATGCGATGCTGTCACTGATATTGAACCAGAGGATCAGCAGATAGGCCTGAATGACGGTGAATACGTATGTGGTACCTATCATCGCCCATCTGAAAGATCTGTTTGCCAGTATATGATTTGCCAAGGAGTTGGGAATAAAGATGAAATAATCAGGCGCGTTTATCGATCAGGTTAGGCCCTCTCAGGTGCGAAGCCTTGACCTGCAGCCAGGAGATGTACGCATTGGCATCTTCCGGCTCTTCGATGCGGGAATAGAGTTCCATTCCATCATCCAGGGAGGTAAGTACATTCACTTCCGGTACGTTAATAAAGCGCCATTCTACCAGTTCCTGTCTTTGATTCCTGAAAGCATATTGTTCCTGTTTTCCCATCTCACAGGCGCGTTTCCAGGCGTTCTGTTTAGTATCAGCACTGATCAGTTTTAACTGCTCATCGAACTGCGGCGTATGATCACCATTACCACTAATGATCTGGTAAACGATTTTAGCTACAAACCACTGCATAAGATCTATATTGAAAGGATGAAATAAAAGTTATCAGAGATAGTTTCTGATCTCAATGCCACCAAAGATGCAGGTACCTTTGATCACTAAGATCTTTTCAGAGTTGCCGGCATTAGAGAGCAGCTCTACCGGGCGTTTATCTGTCACACCGCCCATGAGCACAGTATCCATTTCCAGGCGTACATCCCAGTTGGTAGGCAGGATGATTTCCACACCGCCAAAAACGCAGGTCACATCAAATACGATCCTGTCCTGAAAGTCGGCCTGGGTCAGGTTCAGGTCAGTGCCTCCGAAGATAGCCGTGATATCGCCACCTTTGAGGTCCTTAGATACCACTACCCTGTTTTGTCCGCTGAATATTACGGTAGAGTCTATAAAATCATCAGAAGTGGATCGGGGAGGCATTACATATTTTTGTTTTTCGCTGGATTCCTGTCTTCTGCCAAACATCAGGGCAAGTCCTACGATAACGAAAATGGCGGGCCACATGAAGCGGGCCAGGTCATCGCTCAGCATAAAGTAATCCTTGGCAAAGAAGACGGTACCTACCAGCATGACGATCAGGCCGCCCCAGTTTTTAAACGCGCTGGCTGTCCAGATAATGAGACCGATGCCGATCAGCAGCAGCTGCCAGGAGAACACCCATTCAGGCAGTGCCAGGTCCATGTTCCTTAAAAAGAGAAACAGACCGATGAGAATAAAGATCAGGCCTTTTCTGATGCCACTGGAACCTTTACGTTCATTTCTTCTTTCGTCCCTGCAACGGCGTCTTTCTGCCTTGCGTTGGTTACGCTCGTCCTTCCAGCTATTTTCGTTTGTATATTGTTGGTTGTCCATATGATGTTTGACATTTACGATACAAACTTAGGAAGGCACAACGGGTCCAGGAAGCCTATTTAGGCTAACAGGAGAGAGAGTTCCGGTAAAATGCATGAAAAGACCGGCGAAAATTAATTAGGAATCGGGAATTACTTCAGCATTCCGCTCATTACAGCAGCCAGCTTCCCTGCCCATACTCCCATACCACGGCCGGAATAGTGCAGACCATCACTGGCTACCAGCCCCGGGTCCTGGGCTGCCTTCCGGGTATCGGGTGTAATATCGATATAGTGTACTTTAAACTTTTTGGAGACGGTTTTGTTAACTGCGTTAAAGGCATCTATTTCAGCTGCGATCTGCTCCCGGTCACGGCCTTCCGCAAAAGGTACAGCGCCCCAGTCAGGGATAGATAGTACCACTACCCTGTCGGAATGATCACCGGCAAAATGGATAGCCTGTTTCAGCAGACTGGTAAACTGCGTCTTGTATTCCGCGGTGCTACGTCCGCGATACTGGTTATTTACACCAATGAGCAGGGTCACGATACTGAAAGTGTCAGTAACATTAGCCTCACCAATAGCGGCCTCCAGCTCATCTGTAGTCCAGCCTGTTTTTGCAATGATACGCGGCGGGGCGACGGTAATACCCTCTTCAGCCAGCAGCCTGACTGCCTGGTTAGGGAAACGGTCCGCTTCGGGTACGCTTTCTCCGATTGTATAACTATCGCCGAGTGCGAGATATGTGAAATGCTGAATGGTTGTGTCCCGGGAAGTACTATGACCTGGTATCATAGGGATTTGCTCATTTTTTGTTCCCAAAAATAAGAAAAAGAGCATTGAACATAGATAGTAGCCCATAAGAATGTGTGTTATTCCGTACCTTTGCGCTCGATTATTATAAATTACGAAACACGTAAAGAAACTGTTTTATGCCGGCAGAAAAAATATCAATGACCAATGGCCAGTTACAGGTGCCTGATCAACCGATTATCCCTTTTATTGAAGGCGACGGGATTGGACCTGATATCTGGAGAGCCAGTGTGCGCGTGTTTGACGCAGCTATTGAAAAGGCTTACGGTGGAAAAAGAAAGATAGAATGGACAGAAGTGCTGGCTGGAGAGAAAGCTTTCCAGCAAACAGGCGAATGGCTGCCGAAAGCGACGCTGGAGGCATTCAAAGAGTACCTGGTATCCATCAAAGGACCATTATCTACTCCGGTAGGTGGCGGTATCCGTTCCCTGAACGTAGCGATGCGCCAGGAACTGGACCTGTATGCCTGTGTACGCCCTGTACGTTGGTTTGATAAGGTACCTTCTCCGGTTAAACATCCGGAAAAAGTCGATATGGTGATCTTCCGTGAGAATACTGAGGATATCTATGCCGGTATTGAATATATGTACGGAACGCCGGAAGCTGAAAAGCTGCTGAACTTCCTGCAGAATGAAATGGGTGTTAAGAAGATCCGTTTCCCTGAAACTTCTTCCCTGGGTATCAAGCCAGTATCTAAAGAAGGTACTGAAAGGCTGGTTCGCGCAGCGCTGAAATATGCAATTGAGCAGAAACTGCCTTCCCTGACCCTGGTACACAAAGGTAATATCATGAAATTCACCGAAGGTGGCTTCAAAAACTGGGGCTATGAACTGGCTGTGCGTGAGTTCGGTGATAAAGTATATACCTGGGAACAGTGGGAAGCCACTAAAAAAGCAAGTGGTGAAGAAGAAGCCAACAAAGAGCTGAATGTTGCCATTGCGCATAAAAGACTGATCGTTAAAGACGTGATCGCTGATAACTTCCTTCAGCAGATCCTGTTAGCGCCTCAGGACTACTCCGTAGTAGCTACCCTGAACCTGAACGGTGACTATATCTCTGATGCGCTTGCTGCAGCAGTAGGTGGTATTGGTATCGCTCCGGGCGCAAATATCAACTACCTGACCGGTCACGCTGTATTCGAAGCAACCCACGGTACGGCGCCACGCTTTGCCAACACTGACACCATGAACCCTAGCTCCGTTATCCTGAGTGGTGTAATGATGCTGGAATACATGGGCTGGAAAGAAGCAGCTGATATTATCGTAAAAGGCCTCAGCACTGCCATTGCACGTAAACGTGTAACTGTAGACTTCTACAAGCTGATGGACGACGCGACCCTGGTGAAAACCAGTGAGTTCGCTGATGAAGTGATCAAGCACCTGTAACCCTACCGGTTACTTATATATCTGGTTCCGCTTTTTAAAGCATTGGTTAGCAGCCATCTTTCATTTTTTTGTAAAAGAAAGGCTGTACTGACACGCTTTGAGAAGCGGAACTTGTAAAATATACCGGGTTATCGTATATTTCACGATTATCACATGAACACTCGTATCTAATTAAAAATCAAAGTCGAAATGGCAGAAAAAATCAAAGTTGCCAATCCCGTTGTAGAACTGGATGGTGATGAAATGACGCGAATCATCTGGAAATTCATTAAAGATAAACTGATCCTTCCTTACCTCGAGGTTGATATCAAATACTACGATCTTGGCATGGAACACCGCGACGCTACAAACGACCAGGTGACCATCGATGCAGCAAATGCTATCAAAGAAATCGGTGTGGGTATCAAATGTGCTACCATCACTCCTGATGAAGAGCGCGTGAAGGAATTCAAGCTGAAACAGATGTGGAAATCTCCAAACGGTACCATCCGTAACATCCTGGACGGTACTGTATTCCGTGAGCCAATCGTAACTTCAAACGTGCCTCGTCTGGTGCCTAACTGGACTGCTCCTATCTGTATAGGTCGTCACGCATTCGGTGACCAGTACCGTGCTACTGACTTCGTAACTAAAGGTAAAGGTAAACTGACCATCAAGTTCGAAGGCGAAAACGGTGAGGTGATCGAGCATGAAGTATTCAACTTCAAAGGTGATGGCGTTGCACTGGCCATGTACAACACTGACGAATCTATCAAAGGTTTCGCACGTGCCTGTTTCAACCAGGCGCTGATGAAAAAATGGCCGCTGTACCTGAGCACCAAAAACACCATCCTGAAAAAATATGATGGTCGTTTCAAAGATATTTTCGAAGAGATCTACCAGAACGAATTTAAAACTGTGTTCCAGGAAAACGGCCTGACCTATGAGCATCGTCTGATCGATGACATGGTAGCCAGCGCGCTGAAATGGAACGGTAACTTCGTATGGGCTTGTAAGAACTACGATGGCGACGTACAGTCTGACACCGTAGCACAAGGTTTCGGTTCACTCGGTCTGATGACCTCTACCCTGATCACTCCTGATGGTTCCGTAATGGAAGCGGAAGCAGCTCACGGTACTGTAACCCGTCATTACCGTGATCACCAGGCTGGTAAGCCAACTTCCACCAACCCGATCGCTTCTATTTTCGCATGGACCCGTGGTCTGGAATTCCGTGGCCGTCTGGACAAGAACCAGGAGCTGATCGACTTCTGTCATGCACTGGAAGCTGTTTGTGTTGAAACAGTAGAAAGCGGTAAAATGACAAAAGATCTGGCTGTTTGTATTCATGGCAACAAAGTTGAGCACGGAAAACATTATCTTTACACCGAAGAGTTCCTGCAGGAACTGGATAATGCTTTGAAAGCGAAGCTGAACAAATAAGTCACGTACGTAATACTGATATAAGCACGAGGGCCTTGCAACTGCAAGGCCCTTTTTATTTCGTCAGATAAGGTTTATTATTTAGCTGTTTTCCTTCACAAAAGAACGGTCTCTCCAGCCGGTGATCCAGCCGGGATATTCAACTGACAGCCTACTCACTTCGTCCAGCTGTTGCAATTCCTCTGCTGACAACCGTACATTCACCGCTCCCAGGTTATCTTCCAGCTGGGATAATTTATTGGCTCCTATGATCACGCTGGTCACCACCGATTGATGTAACAACCAGGCCAGTGCCAGCTGTGCCACTGTCGTGCCTTTTTCCGCCGCCATCGTATGCAGTACGTCCAGTATATTAAAGGCCCGCTCCGTATCTACCGGTATAAAAGACACTTTCTGATAACGGCCGGCATCTGTGGTGGCTCCGTTCCGCTGGTACTTACCACTCAGTAGTCCTGCACACAAAGGACTCCATACCATTAGCCCTACTTTCTGGTCCTGCAGTGCCGGAATGACATCTCTTTCCAGTTCCCGTGTAGCAATGGAATAGTGCGACTGCATAGCGATATAGGGATGCAATTGATATTTCCCGGCTACCGCCTGTGCCTTCATCATATACCAGCCCATATAATTACTGCCCCCGATATAACGCACCTTCCCACTTGTGATCAGGTCATCCATCGCCCGCAGTGTTTCTTCCAGTGGTACCAATGGGTCCCAGTTATGTGCCTGATACAGGTCGATATAGTCTGTTTGCAGGCGTTTCAGGCTGGCCTCCACCTGCTGCATGATATGCTTACGCGAAAGTCCCTGATCATTCACGCCCTTACCCATCGCCGCACAGACTTTTGTCGCAATAACCAGGTCATCACGTTTGAGTCCCAGATTACGGATGGCCTGCCCTGTCAGTTCTTCTGATCTTCCTTCTGCGTAAACATTGGCCGTATCGATAAAGTTAATACCCGCATCTACTGCCCGTTTCACCAGTTCATCAACAGCGGGTTGTTCCAGCGTACCTACCATTTCATAAAGACCTTTGCCCTTGCCTCCGAATGTCATTGTACCCAGACACAGTGTGGATACCATCAATCCGGAGTTCCCCAATACTTTGTATTTCATGCGATATGATTAATGTAATAAATGAAGCTATTCCGGTGCAAAGGTACCCGGAGGGCTAACGGGCAAAGAGCCTCATTCAAAGAAAAAGGTACAAAAATCAAAGAAGGACGTACGGAGAGCAGGGCATAGACGTACCAGGTTATTTTCTAAATTGCAGGGGTGTAACAGCTGTATGCTTCTTGAAGAAGTTATTAAAGTGATTAGGGTATTCGAACCCAAGGCAGTAGCTGATATCAGCAATACTCCAATCGGTGTGTTTCAACAAAGCTTTGGCTTCATTGACTATCCTTTCCGCAATATGGGTAGTGGTGGATTTACCGGTTATTTCCCTGACGGCAAAGTTCAGGTGATTGACATGCACAGAAAGCGCCGCCGCATAATCGCCAGCCCTTCTAAGCACAAGTGTACGCCGGGGTGACTCAATAGGGAACTGCCTTTCCAGCAGCTCAGTAAATATAGCGGCGATCCGCTCATTGGCATTCCTGTGGCGCGCGCCATTCAACGCTGGCTGCATCTTCAATGCCTCATGGATAACGAGCTGTATATAATTCCTGATGATGTCATGCTTGTAGACATAGTCCGACGCCGCTTCTGCGATCATCTTATCAAACAGGCCACAGAATATTGTGAATTGTTCCTTATCCGGAAAGAATACATTATCCCCTCCCACCCTGAACAAAGGTGATTCCTGGAGTCCTTCTGCCCGCTCGCCTTTTCTGAAATACTGTTCTGTAAAAACACACCAGTATCCCCAACGGGCGTCGTCTTCCGTTTCAAAGGAATAAGGCACTAAAGGATTAGAGAAAATAATCGCAGGCTGGTCTTTGGAAATATACACCGTCTTATCCGCAAAATGGAGCCTGCTTTCGCCGACGATGATCCATATCTTGAAATAATCCCGCCGGTGATAAGGCAATGTAATGGGGAGGCTCGGTACTTCATAGTAAGCCACGTTCACATCAGGAGGTGTGTTATTATGAAATACCGGCATGCCGGCCTTTACCTTTTCTGCTACCGAAAGATGATCAGACATGTGTGCAAAGGTACGAAAATCAAATATCTGCTAACGCTTCATCTGCTTCCGCAGCACCTTGTCTTCGCCGTAGATGTCTTCATGAAATACCAGTCTGCCGTCCCTGCCTTCTGCTGAAAAATAACGGAAGTAAATAGGTACGCCCCGCTGGATATCGATCTGCTTTTTCTCACCATTCGCCAGCCACTTGCGCATACTGTCCCTCGGATGCCGGGTGTCTCCCTTGGTTAGATACATAGAGAGACTGTCCCATTGCTGCACACGTACGCAGCCATGGCTAAGGGCACGGTAGGAATTACCAAAAAGTCCCCTGCTATTGGTATCGTGCAGGTACACGGAATATTTATTCATGAAGTTAAACTTCATAATACCCAGTGAGTTTTCCAGGCCATCCATCTGGCGCAGTACATATGGGAAGTAGTTCTTGTTTAATTTATTCCAGTCAATACTGCCAGGATCAACTGCGTCGCCATTTCCATTAATAACTTCCAGGTTCTTCTTTGCCAGATAGCCACGGTCTTTTTTAATAGCAGGCAGCATTTCCTTGATCGCGATGCTGTACGGTACTCTCCAGTAAGGATACATCACGAAGTTGGTCATACGGGAATTAAGCAGCGGTGTACGGGTACGTGGTGCACCTACGATCACCTTTGATGTGACGACCACCATATTGCTATCCCACAGATCCATCCGGTAGCCGGGCACATTGACCATGATAAAGCGTTGAGGCAATGAATCAGGCAGCTTACGCCAGCGGTCCATATTTACCGCTACCTGGGCCTCCCAGTCGGCAAAGGACTTATTCAGCGCCTGCAGGGTCTTTTTACCTGCCTGTCCGTCTTCATACATATTGAACTCCTGCTGGAAAGCTTTGATGCCTTTTTTCATCAGCGCCGTATCAGCACTGTGTCCGCCGGAGGTATCGAGATGTCCACTTTGTACCAGGCGGTTGATCAGCTGCTGGCGGAACGCAGATGTATCGGTATAAGATAGTGGCAGGGAGTCCCATTTCATCAGACTATACTTCCCTTTAAAGTTCGTCCAGGCCGACTTGAGTAACTGGTAACCCTGATATTGCGGCTCCTGTGCCCGTAAGGTGGGTCCGATAATATGCTGATGTAAAGCGGACGTAAGATAATTAGTCAGTAAAGTGTCTGAATACACAGAGTCCTTGCGCAGGGTGATACTATCCCGCGGCCCGGTACCAAAACGCAGGTCCGTCACCATCTTCATAAATGCGTCCGTCATCATCACATCTATCTGTGCCCAGAGTGTCGCATCTTTTTTTGCGGCAGCATCATCGCGCACCTGTGTGATAGCTCTTTCCAGCGCCGCACTGTGATAATCAGCAGGACGCAGCCCTGCTTCGTCCGCATGCATGATGTAATAGAACATAGAATCAGCCTGACCATCCAGCACGCCTTCAGAAGACCATACCGGGTTGTTATTCGACTGCTGGTAGAAGTAATTCAGTACCGCACTGCTGATGGCGGGCACACTATCTTCCATGACATCCTGATTGTCAGCGATGTATTCAAGACGTTCAGTAATATTCTCCGGAATGACTTCACTTAGCTGACGAACGTCACCTACAATTTCTCTTTCCCGGAGTACCCGCTTTCTATGGCAGGCAAACAATGATGATAATACAATTACGATAAGTAGATTGTCCCTTAGAAACCTGTAATTCATTGGCGTCAAAACAATGTTTAAAGATAGACATTTGCTATATACTAAATCAGGAAATATATAGTTTGCCGTTAGTAAGCAATTGACGGGCCAGATGTGACCGCAAAAGAAAAGGGCTGACATGAGTCAGCCCTGACGGAAAGCAACAATTTACTAATAGATTGGAATAGTTATTTACAACAATTCTTCTTCATAAACAGTGACTGAATGAACCTCAGCACTATTATTACAGTCTTCTTCATTTTCTTTTTGTTGAAATATTGAAAATATTGTGCTCGAACCGTAATGTAAAGGTATTAAATACATTGCGAGACATATCACCAAATAATTGTGTACGGTAAGAAAAGTCCAGACGCGTTGCACTATTAAAAATGAACTGAATGGCCGGAGCCACGTCCAGGTACTGATTCCGGCTAACCGCATCCGTATTTGCCTTTCCTAAAAATTCTATATAAAGATTAAGATTGGTCTGATCGTAACTACGATAACGGCGCGGTAAAAGCAGATAACCGGCCGACAAACTATAGTTTACAGCGTTAGCTGACATATAGTCGGGCAGGTTATCTTTCGTATTATTCATAAACCGGTTATATCCCAGCGTAGCTGAGATAGCCAGTTTATGCAGCAACTGTGTAGCGATAATACCACCGGATACGCCTGATGCACCACCTTCGAGGTCAAGCTCCTGGTTGTCAAACGGCTTGCTTGTCTGCTCCCGCATCACTGGTACAAACGGATTATTGATCACGGAGCCCTTTACATAAGCCGCCATCCGAAAATGGGAATGCAGATCATCTTTTGATAAGAAGCGGTATTTAGCATATATACTACCTCCCTCCAGTTGAATGGAAGGTTGCATCTGGTTGGAAGCCAGTCCTGTTACATGCACCATCAGTTTTTTAGAGATCCCCCACATGACTTCGGGTTCGATACGCATACCGGTCACCCCTTCGTGTTTCATCTTAAAGAAACGGTTGGTGACACGGAAACCGAAGGAATTCGCAGGCATATTACTGGCAGGTTCTGTAGAGACATACAGCTCCTGGGCCTGTAAAAAGACAGGCAAAAAAAGTACGATAAAGAATAGACTTCTTTTCATTTACAGGTATTGAGGGGAATGCCCCCGGGTAAATCAGATGGTAACGTGATAGATGCGTTCAGGCGCGGCATGACCTTCCATTTTGCAGCAGCTGGCCATAACGCCGGTCTGGTAACAAGACATGGTGGTCTGGGTAGCAAACTTCTTAAACTGCCTGGCAGAAACGAAGTCTTTGTCTATCACTGTTATCTGCTGATCACCTGACAATACCTGTTGTTTAGCATTGACGAAGTGAAACGTTGCTCCTGCATATTTAACGTGTGCGTCTTTCTCTACCGCTATCTTGTCGAAGGAAGCGGTCAGTACCAGTTTGGCAACGGAAAAACCGGCGTCTTCAACCTTGGCTTTGATCTCATCGATGTTCACCTGGGCGTCTGGTTTGAAAGAAAGCAGGAAAGTGGTGTTGTTAAGATCTGTGTCGATCTTATCCACAAAAGGAAGTGTTTTCAGCGCTTCAAGCGTTGCTCTCGAACACATGGCACATGTCAGTCCTGCTGCCTGCAGGGATGCTTTTTTAATCTGTGCGTAAGAAGAGATATGCAGGCCGATGGCCAGGAATATAATAGCAAATAATGATTTCATGATCTGATAATTGTATACGTATAAAAAATAATCATAGCTGCTATATGAATAGCAGACAGGTACTTATTAGCGATATACGTATCAGATCAGATATGTGCAGTATTGAATATACAAGGGTATCCTCTTACAATCATCGGGCGGACCGTGATCGTAATGTGAGATGGGTTGTGTATTGCTAATGGCTGGTACCGGTACAATGGCTACCGGCAGACTAAGGTCTTTAACAGCTGGTTCACTGCTTTGCTGTGCTTTGGCAAGCTGGTGAGAGGAAACATCTGCCTTGCAGAATTTAGCTTCCTCCCGGCAACATTTACCTTTCTTCTTCTTTTCGGGCTTACTGCATTTGTTGCACTGGTCATTTTCATGAGAACTAAATTCCAGGGACGCAAGCTTACCCATACAGTAATGCACATTCACCGTGAAGCCACTGGTGAGCGTGATATACAGGAAAGCTAGTAATATGGTTGTTAGTCTCTTCATGATAACGGATGCAAAAATAGCAATTTGCTGCCAGATTTACTACATCCCTGCGCTCTCTTCTATCTTATCAGCCAGACCAAGTAAAAGGGACATACTGGCTACCTTATTAGATTCAGCTCTGATATGTCCATCCAGATCGTGTTCAAAAATAACGTCCTGACCGTGAACTTTAACGAGAAAACGGGGAGAATGACCGTTTAAAGGTTTCACCATATATCTGTCCGCGTTATAAACTACTGTAAAGGCCTTCATATAAATTGCTTTTATACAAACTTAAACAAAGAGCACGCCAGAAGGTTGCAGTCAAAACCGATTCTACCAGCTTAAGTAGTGGTAAAACGGTTTACTTCAATTTTTTCTAACATAATGGTTTAAAGACCTTTACAATGCATAACACTAGCAGTTTCAGCCATTAGTTAACGACTGGTTAATTAATAAACCACCAGCGTAAACCCAGTCTGAATGTGAAGTTATTGTATGGATAAGCCGGTCCGGCGAAGTTATTTGTAGCGAAGAAAGTATTGAGATTTTCCCCCCTGATAAATGCTGACAAAGACTTAATACGGAAGTGTACAAATGCAGCGAGATCAGGCGCATAATACTTAATTCGTTGGGTAGTCTGATACACAAATTGACCGATCACCGGAGAATAATCATCCGCGTAATAAGACGTATTATATTTTGCTTCAATACCTGTCATCAGGTTCAGGTTATTGAACAATTTAGTCTCATACGCTAACCGGTGACGCGTCCAGAATGCAGGCACGTTGATCCTTCCGTCACCATGCACCTGCTGGAAGGCAAATTCCGCGTACCAGTTATATTTTTTATACTTGAAGTGCTTATTCAAAACAACCTGTAACAGGTTAAAAAGCGCCGGTGCCTGCGCACTGGTGTAGTAATTGGAGAAGTAGGTATAGTTCTCCATCAGGTAATAGTTCACCGCCAGGTTATACTTCAGCTTCCTGTTATCCGCAGAGAACTGTAAGAGTGTTGTATTTTCCTTTCCAAGTGAATTATTGTACCAGCTGTCGTAGGTACTGCTGAAATATTTGTAGATATAAGAGGCCTCCCGGTTGGTATTACTGAAAAGCAAATGTACATTACCCAATGTCTCATTGAGATAACGGCTTAGCATACCAGTTATATTATAGTCCCCGGCGTTTTGTCCGGTGAGATAAAATTCACCTTTAGCCTGCAGGTCCCATTTCTGGTTACGCGTTTTGTTACGGTATTCTCCATGTAAAACCAGGTTGCTGAAACTAATATTAGCGTCCAGGAAAGTCCCCCGTATGCTTTCATACCTGGCACCGGCACTGATAAAGTGCCCCTGGTTTCCACGGATAGGGAACTGTATCAGGGAGATATCATTGGAGATATTCCGCCATTCATGACGGGCACGGATCGTGTCACCATTGAAGCCCCAGTTATATTTATTAGCATAGAAGAACGTATCCGGCTGACCGTCCAGGTATTCCAGACCATCATTATCTACCTTAAACGTATACTGTACACGAAAGAAAGGGTCGAATTTATAATAATCGGTGGTGTCATTCACATGAATAGTATCTCCCTTACCCCAGTCGTACTGCTGTACGAACATGAAGCCCGACTGCTTGTTGGTCGTTTTTACCGGCAATGTGGTTGTGAACAGCCCTGAACTGGTAGCTGAATAGTTACCAAGGTTCACATCGACTGTTTTGCGCTGACTATAGGTAGGATTATCCAGTATAGAATCCCCTCCACGGATCCCACCGTTCTCACCATTATTAAACTTATTATAGAAATAGCTCAGGTAAGCGTTATAGCGCTTGTTTTTACTATTGAAACGACCTGTTACACGGTAAATGTCGTGGTTTGTTGCCTGTGAGCGGAAGAAGCCTGGTGCATATTTCTTATTATACTCAAATCCGAAGTTGAAACGGTCGGTACGGTTCTGGGTATGGAGTACACCGATATGCTGTTCCTGCTGACTACCCACCAGGTAGCGCAATTCAGAATAGGGCTTGGTAGTAGTATAGATACGGGCATTCTCATGATTGAACCCATACACATCAAAAGTATGATAGCCGGCATCAAAACCAGGCTTCATAAATGGTGTGAACAGCAGGTTACGGGCAGGAGCGCCAGTATTGCCCAGGAACATGTAGGTCGCGGGTACACGCAGGTAGGAATCAGTGAAGTCGGCAAGTGATGAGTCCAGCCTGTAGTCCGTCGGCTCGCCAAGCCGGCGGTAGCTGATGGTGATCGTATCCGGTTCATGTGTATGTTTGCCGGTGTCCTTCTGCATAGAAGCACCTCCGCCACCGCCCATATTGCCGAAACGTTGGCCGATCTGCGCGTGAACGCACTGAACAGCAGCCAGCAAACAACATATTAAAATAAATGACCTCATCCTATGATATAATTTCCTGCTTCGAGCTTCTTAATTTATTGGTATTGACACATTTCAACTATGCGACCAGTTAGTCCCGGGTCTGATGAACGGATGTTTTCAGACGGATGCTACCGGCCATCCCTGCGGAAAATTTCCGTAGGCAGGGCTGCAAGCTAATACAAGGTATTTATATAACCTTAACCAGCTCCCTGAAAATTAGCGTTAATTTTGGTTCGGCTGCGTTTGCCGCTTCCAGTACTTCCTCGTGTGTAATGACATTTTCCTCCTCACGGATGCCGATATCAGTAATAACACTCATTGCTAATACTTTCATTCCGCTATGGATGGCCACGATCACTTCAGGCACCGTACTCATACCTACCGCGTCTCCCCCGATGATATGCATGTACATATATTCCGCCCTTGTTTCGAAAGTAGGCCCCTGCACCCCTACATAAACGCCGGTGTGTACAGGAATACTATTCGCGGCAGCGATTTCTTTTGCTTTGGCAATCAGCGCCTTGGAGTAAGGCTCGCTCATATCCGGGAAACGTGGTCCCAGGGCATTGATATTAGGTCCGCGCAGCGGATGTTCCGGCTGCAGGTTAATATGATCGCGGATGATCATCAGATCTCCTACGTTAAATGCCTTATTCATACCACCTGCCGCATTGGAAACCAGCAGGGTTTCCACACCCAGGGCCTTCATGACCCGTACCGGAAAAGTAACCTGCTGCATCGACAGGCCTTCGTAAAAATGGAACCTGCCGGCCATCGCTATTACCGGACGACCATTCAGCTGGCCCAGTATCAGCCGGCCTTTATGCCCTTCTACAGAGGAAGAAGGGAAATATGGGATCTGCTCATAGGGGATTTCTGTGCTGTCAATAATATCACCGGCCAGGTTACCCAGTCCACTACCTAAAATAATACCCACTTCCGGGGTACCAGACCATGATTTGCGGATATAGTCCGCAGCAGCAGCTATTTGTTGTAAGAGATCACTCATTATATTAATGTCTTTAAAACAGGTTGCGCAAAGTTATTTTTAATTCACAAAACACTACGGTTTTATATTTAAATCATAATGACCTATTTTAGCGGCAAATTTTTATCAGATGAACTTACATGAATACCAGGCTAAAGAACTGTTGAAGAAATATAACGTACCGGTACAGGAAGGGATTCCGGTAGATACCCCTGAAGCGGCGGCAGAAGCTTATAAGCAACTTAAAGTGCAATATGGTAACGAGTTTGCTGTCGTAAAGGCGCAGATTCATGCCGGTGGACGTGGTAAAGGTACCATCCGTGGTAAAGAACAGAGAGGTGTGGCTGTAGGTAAGAATGCCGAAGATGTGAAAACCATTGCCGGAAACATCCTGGGTGGCGTACTGGTGACCATCCAGACCGGAGAAGCCGGAAAATTAGTTAACAAGGTGCTGGTAGCACAGGACGTGTACTACCCTGGCCCTAACCCAATAAAAGAATTTTATCTGTCTATCCTGCTGGATCGTGCAAAAGGTCAGAACGTGATCATGTACTCTACAGAAGGTGGTATGGATATCGAAGAAGTAGCTCACAACACTCCTGACAAGATCTTCAAAGAGTGGGTACAGCCAAACACTACCCTCCAGCCGTTCCAGGCAAGGAAGATAGCGTTCAACTTCGGTCTGAGCGGTGAAGCTTTCAAGAACATGGTGAAATTCGTGACTAACCTGTACAACGCGTACGTTGGTCTGGATGCCGGCATGCTGGAAATCAACCCACTGTTCAAAACCAGCGATGAGAAGATCATTGCAGTTGACTGTAAACTGAACCTTGACGACAACGCACTGATGCGTCATCCTGATCTGGAAGCACTACGTGATATCTCTGAAGAAGACCCAACAGAAGTAGAAGCAGGTAAATTCAACCTGAACTATGTAAAACTGGATGGTAACGTAGGTTGTATGGTAAACGGCGCCGGTCTGGCAATGGCTACCATGGACATGATCAAACTGAGCGGTGGTGAGCCGGCTAACTTCCTGGACGTAGGAGGTACTGCAAACGCACAGACCGTAGAAGCTGGTTTCCGTATCATCCTGAAAGATCCTAAAGTAAAAGCGATCCTCATCAACATCTTTGGTGGTATCGTACGTTGCGACCGTGTTGCACAGGGTGTGATCGACGCTTACCAGTCTATCGGTGATATCAAAGTTCCTATCATCGTACGTCTGCAGGGTACTAACGCTGAAGAAGCGAAAAAACTCATCGAAGAAAGCGGTCTGAAAGTACAGTCTGCAATCCTGCTGAGCGAAGCTGCTGCACTGGTAAACAAAGCAGTAACTGCTTAATTACAATTTGTAGTGATTGACTAAAAATAGAAAATGAAACCCCGGATCTTATCCGGGGTTTTGTTTTTGTATACCTGTTATACCCCCACCCCGGCTTTCCATCACATATTAGCAGGCATTGATCACTTTCTGGTACAGGAGCTGATAAAAAATCGTACCTTCATTATCCATCCTTCACTATATACCTGCATTCCGCGGGTACCTTTTTATTATATATACCAAATTGTACAATTATCATGAAGCGCTTCCGCGACTTTTTCCTGTTTTGTTCAGGAGTGCATGTGCCTATGCTAAAGAAAGCCCCATCAGAAACAAACAAGTATGGTGGCATTGGCGCGACGATCTTTTTCACGGGTCTGCTGGCAGCCTTTTCCGGAGGGTATGCACTGTGGACCGTATTCAGTTCGCCCTGGGGTGCTATCGTTTTCGGCATCATATGGGGACTGATGATCTTTAACCTGGACAGGTATATTGTGTCCGGCATGAAAAAACGTAACAAATTCATGCAGGAATTTGGTATGGCTGTACCTCGTCTCCTGCTCGCTGTCCTTATCGCCATGGTGATATCAAAGCCACTGGAACTGAAGGTGTTTGAGAAAGAGATCAACCAGGAACTGATCGTCATGGAACAGCAGGTCTTCAAAACACAGGAAGACAAGGTAAAAGACCGCTTCCAGGATCAGGTCACTACCCTGAATGCTGAAATTGCACGTCTGAATGAAGACATCCGGTTACAGGCCGCCAAACAGGACACCCTCCAGCTGATCGCGCAACAGGAAGCTGACGGCACCGGTGGCTCGCGTAAACAAAACCTCGGCCCTATCTACAAAGCGAAAAAAGCAGATGCAGACAGTGCCGGCGCTTTATTACAGCGGATCTCTGCCCAGAACGGTACCCTGATTGCACAGAAGCGTCAGCAGCTGGCCAGTATTGATTCCGCCCGTCAGGCAACAGTAGGTTCGCTGGACCGTAGCCGCATTGACGGACTCGCATCCCGGTTGGATGCGCTGGGGCACCTGACAGAGCGTAGTCAGCCCGTGCTATGGGCAAACTGGTTTATCATGCTGCTTTTCATCACTATTGAGACAGCCCCGGTATTTGTAAAACTTATTTCTCCCCGCGGTCCGTACGACGATCTGCTGGAGGCGCATGAACATGCCTACATCATCTTCCGTAAGGAACAGATAGAGAAAAGAGAAAGAGAATACAATAAGCGTATGATGATAGGACAGGCAGCAGGCATAAATTCTTAACAGGAGCGACAACCATAAAAAAGGGATATCAGCGGCACCGTTGATATCCCCTTTTTTTAACGCCTTTACAGGTACCTGATAAGCTAACGATCAGGTCACTTCAGCGACACCAAAAGGTCACTTCAAGGGCACTTCAATATCCCGGGGATATTGAAGTGCCCTTGAAGTGACCTTTTGGTGAAGTATGGGTACCAATAAAGTAAGCATATCAGACGCCGTTTTCATACAGAATAAAAACCTGTAAAATGTATGGATGTATTATGATCAGGCAGGTACAACAGACTACCTGGCCTACCCACAAATGGCAGGCGGCACAGCGTGAAGGTCAGTAGTCAGAAAAGATAGGAGAAAAATGCTTTATAATAGCTGGCGATGAAAAGATGGGGATCCGTTTTATGCAGCAACGGCTTCCACTTCATATACGGGACTGAAGAGGTACATTCTTTTGGTTGCTACTTCCTCGCAGCGGTAACGCTTACGGATGCGTTCCCCCTTACGGAAAATGCGACCGTCTTTAGTACGAAATAACTGGTTGAGCGACAATTGTTCCACCAGAAAATGATTCTCTTTCTTCCGGTCATAACGTTTTAGTACACGCATCAGTTCGTCATCTGCACAGGAGCTGGCAGCCGGATTGCGGATACTCTGCCGGAGAGCAGCTTCCACATCTGCCGGCAGGTAACCCTTCCCGACAAACTCTTTCAGGATAGCGGAGAAATGCGTTTTCCATTCCTTCCCGTGAGATGCGACGCTGTTGGCATACTGCATGTAGGTGGTAAGGTGCGAGATCTCGTGCAGCAGGGTGACAAGAAAGGCATACTTGTTAAGATTACCGTTAATACTGATGCGATGCCCTCCCCTCCGGTCGGGATGCCGGTAATCTCCGAGAATGCTTGCCCGTTCACGTGTTACTGTCAGGTGTACCCTATACTGGTTGAGGTAGGCCATCACCTGCTCGAAGGTTCCTTCGGGCAGATATGCAGCTAATGCATTTAAAGGAGCCTCCTTTTTCACGGAATTGCTAATTTTTTCTTCTGGTGATTTTTTGCAGACTGAAATTCTCTACTACTGCATAGGCAGCATAGAAGAACATCAGAATGAAGATAGTCATTTTGCTGGTATGTGGTCTGTTCACGACAGCATAGATGGTTATACCTGCGAGGCATAACATCATTCTGGTGATCATGGAACCATACACATTGAGAAGGAAAACACTACTAACGTCGGATTGAATCCCTTTACGGCTCATATTGTAAGTGATGCCGGATAGTGTAGCCAAAGCCAGGTTGCCGATAATCAGTGCACTGAAGTGCGCTCCATTGTCAAGCAACCAGGCTTTTGATAATATTAATGCGCCGATCAAAATAATGAAAAGGCCGATGACTCTAAAGTAAAACCTGTCACTCATTCCTGCTGGTATCTTTGATAATTTGGCGCAAAATTAAGACTAAAGCGATTAAAGACAAAATGATCAGAAAGAAAGGGAATGACCATCCTGTCCACTGGTCGATTTTATAACCAGCAAATACCGCTATGCCTAATGTGGCCATCATCTGAAAAGCCAGCCCTGTATACTTAAAGATTAACCTGTTATCAGGCTTGCTGCCCTTCGATCTTTTCTTTAGCGGGTTGTTGTTGTTGTTGTTGTTGCTGTTTTCCATTTTTATCTTTATCCTTCTGGTTTGCAGCTGCAACCTCTTCAGGTTCCATGTAGCAACGACCATTGAATTTTGCGGTAGGCTCCATTTCGAAGTGAGCAGTGTACAGATCACCTTTCACCAGTGCATTACCCTTCAGGAACAACAGATCTTCCACTTTGATAATACCTGTTACCTTACCCAGGATGTCAGCGCTCTGACATATCAGGTCACCGATAATCTCCCCTTCCGGACCTACTACAATTTTAGCTTTTGTTGATACCAGGCCGTTCACCTGCCCGTCAATGCGAATGTCTCCTTCGCTTACGATGTCTCCCTGGATAGTAGTTCCACTGCCAATAATGTTAACATTGGATGATGGCATTACTGATTTGCTCTCGCTTCTGGCATTACGATTGTTATTGCTAAACATAGGATTCTAGGTTTTTCAGCTTTTAGTTAGTGTGATGTAAGATAGTATTATTTTTTAAAATATTTATTTTATGAATTGACAATCAACTTCATTCATGAAGTAATTCACATGCTTCCATTAACGTTATCCGGCCCCCTTTGCGTACTGACCAAGTTATATATTTTGTCCCGCAATATTTTGTGAACCTGACCTGAGTTAGTTAGTAAGTGCTGTTATCAACTTTCGGAACTTTAATGGTAGTCGTGTCGAGCTTGCTTGTGGAAAAGTCACCGCTGATCACCTGTTTTATATTGTCAAGGTATTTATCACGTGCATTAATAGCGGACTCCAGTGAATCGGTGCGCATCTTCAGCCTGATGAATTCTCTGCGCTGTTTCAGGTCACCATATCCGGGGATATAATAACGCAACGGCGTAAATACCACGGTAGCGACAGTGATCGTTACCAGCAACACAAACAAGGTGCTTAGTGCAATATACACACTCATCCTCGATAATTTGAATGATGTTACCTCTTCATAAGTATTGTCATTCATGATTACCAGGCGGTACCTGTTGCCGATCCGCCCCACATTTCTGCCTTTTTTATCGCGCTTATTAGCCATATCCGCTATAAAAATTGAATAATTTTTCTGATTATCAACCGGCTAAAGTTAAACATTTATATTATTTCGTATTTAAAAAATTGAATAGGACTCATTTTTAGTCGTCATATGCACATTTGACAGCCTCAAAAAAATTATACTATCTTTAAAATAAATTCCTGACATATAAGTTATATAGGCTAAGCCTATACACCCTGGCATCCATGAATTATCACAGATCAGTTCGCATATTTCTATCATATACCTGTTTCGTAAGTTTATTTTTGTGCTGTATCGGAATTAACAGGGTCGACGCCCAGCGACGGGATACCACGGTTACGAATAACCAGTCCAGAAATAACAACAGCAGGGCCCCTCAAAGGACCATGCAAAAGCCGCTTGTACCCAAAGTAGCACAGCCGAAAGGTGAGAACAGACGTATTCCGGCAGAGATGCTTGCGGAACGCCGCTGGACCATCAAACGGAAGCTGGTACAGAACATGCTGGCGCGATATAACTATTTGTTCAATGCCCGCAAGAAGCTGCGACTCATCACGCACAATGTGAGCCGCCAGGGACAGGATAACTACAACTACCTCCTTCCCTTCTACCCTTACAGTTTACAGAACCTGGGCCTCAGCGCCGGTGACCTGGACACTGTCATCGAAAAAGCATCTATCAACATCCAGATACACGATCCCCGCAGTAAATGGATCGACGACAGCTACCTCGTTATTGGTCAGGCTTACTTCTACCAGGGGGAATGGGATAAAGCCAACCGTACCTTCCAGTACATTAACACTACCTACGCTCCTAAAAAGAAATCAGATTATAAAGCTGTGGTAGGTTCCAGTGCAAAAGACGAACTGTCCATCGCCTCCCGTGAGAAACGGAAGCCACCATTCGGCTATTTTAAACATACCTATGCGCGAAACGACGCATTCGTGTGGACAGCCAAAACATACCTGGAAATGAAGGAGTTTGACCAGGCCCGTTCTATTATGAACATCCTGGAGCATGACCCGTATTTCCCTAAAAGACTGGCAGGGGAAATGGCTGAAGTAAGAGCCTATGCCCTGTACAAGCAGGAGCGTTTCAAAGAAGTGATCGTACCTTTACAGATAGCTGTTAAAAGCAAAAAGAACAAAGACGAACGTGCCCGTATGTTTTACATCCTGGGCCAGCTGTACACCAACTACAGCCTCCCGGATTCAGCAGTAATGATGTTCTGGAAGGTGATCAAACAAAAGCCGGATCCTATCATGGACTTCCAGGCACGCATGCAGATCGCCAAACTGGATGCAACCCGTGAAGGCGGTTCCTTTGATGAAAGTCTGTCCCGCCTGAAACGCATGGTGCGCAAAGAGAAATACTATGAGTTCCGTGACGCGATCTATTACACCATGGCAACCCTGGTACAACCTAAAGATCCCGACCTTGCGATGGAATACCTGCGTCAGTCACTCAAAATGGAGAGCAGCAACACGATGCAGAAAGCGCTGTCCTTCAAAGGAATAGCCGATATCTACTACGGACAGCGCCAATACCGCCTGGCCAGGAACTTCTATGATAGCACCGCTTCGGTAATGCCACCGGAGTTTACGGATTCCGCTATCGTGAATAAGCGCAAACGTGTACTGAATGATGTGGCTATCCGCGTAGAAGCTATTCAGCGGGAAGATAGTCTGCAGCGTATTGCAGCTATGCCGGAGTCGGACAGAACGATCTTCCTGGAAAAACTCGCCGGTCAGATGCGCAGGGAAGCAGAAGAGAAAGCGAAACAGGAAAAGGAAAATGCAGAGAAGGGCATATTGCCTGAAATGACCAATAATAACCCGCTTGCCAATAATATGGGCAACAATAACAATCCGGCAGCTCCTAAAAATGACGATGCCGGAGAGTGGTATTTCTATAATAATGGCAGTAAATCAGCAGGTTATTCCGAATTTAAAAAACGCTGGGGAAACAGGGCACTAGCCGATAACTGGCGTAGAAGTCAGACGGGGGCGGTGGCTGCCAATCAGAATCTGCAGCCGGAAGATGAAAGTGGTAATCCCATTAAACCAGATGCAAATAAAACAGCTGCCGACAGCTCCAGCGCTAAATCACTGGCAGCGGGACTGCCACTCACACCGGACGATCTACGGAAATCCAATGAGATAGTAAAAGATGCCTATTATGACCTGGGTAAACTCTACAATGATCAGCTGGATAATACGGAACTGGCCATCGAAACTTACGATACCCTCCTGAAAAGATATCCGCAGCACCCGAATAAAACAGAGGTGGTTTATTCACTGTATATCTGGCATACCAAGCTGGGACATAATGAGTTAGCTGCGAAGTATAAGCAAAGCGTGGTGACACAGTTCGGCGACTCTAAATTTGCCAGCATCATTAAATACGGGGCACTACAGGATATCAACGAAAGCAAAAAGAAAGAGATCTCCACATCATACGACTCCGTGTATGTGAATTACCTGCGTGGCAACCTGGCAGAAGCCTATGCGATGAAAAAAGCAGCTGATTCTACCTATGGACTGACCTTTATGCAGCCTAAATTCGACCTGCTGGAGGCTATGATCATCATGAAAATGGATACCTGCGAATTTGGACGTCAGGCCGTTGTGAATGTTATTAACAAATACAAACAGGACGACGCGGTACAGGCAAAAGCCCAGTCCCTGCTTGAAGCACTGGATAACAGGGCGGCCCTGGTAGTATACCTGTCCAGACTGGAAATAGACAAGAGCCGGGATAATGGCAATATAGTGGATGAAAACATCTCTATCCGTTATCCATGGCAGAAACCGGAGCCTAAGTTCGAGTCAGAAAAACTGAAAACCGCTACGGCTGATTCGGTAAAGGTAGCAGCTAACGCACCACTGAAAGTGGCACCACTGCCGGCACCAATGAAACCTGTGACTATCTATAAACTGAATGCCAGCAATCCGCATTTCGTTGTAATGTACTTCCTTCGTACCAACAAATCAGCTATTGATGAGGCACTGACCCAGTTTACGAAGTACAACGCAGAAAAACATGGCGGGGAGAACATCCAGGTAGCTAACTTCGTACTGACCCAACAGGATGTCATGCTGATATTCAGGCTATTCCCGAACGAAGACAAGGCACTGGACTATTATGATGAAGTGAGGTTCGAAGCAGAAAAGATCGCTCCGCGTATCCGTCCGTCAGACTATACCATGTTTATCATCTCCAGGGATAACTTTATCCAGATGAACAGTACGAAGGACGTCGAAGGCTATAGAAAATTCTTCAACGACAATTACGTTACGCAATAAGGGACAATAAGATAGAAAACATATTAATTCATTTAGACAGTTAAATCAACCTTTTAACATTAATTGGGGGAGATCAACCCGTTTTTTTTAATAGTTTTGCCCGCTATTACATGCCATTATGTATTAAGGCCCGTAAATTGCTATAACAGAGTTAGATGCCAACCCTGTGCAATACTGGCCGGGCAAATCAAATATCTAAAGCAAGTATGAAAAAATCGGTTAAAATATTGTGGATCACAGTGTTATCACTGACTGGAATTTTCCTGTTATTGATATTGCTAGTCAATTTCCGCATTATTGGCAACATGCCATCCATGGAAACCCTGGAAAACCCAAGGGCTGCCCTTGCATCTGAAGTGATCGCCGAAGATGGTACCATTCTCGGTAAATACTATCAGGTAGACAGGTCCAGTTCTGACTACAATGAAATTTCTAAAAACGTTATTAACGCACTGGTTGCTACAGAAGACGTGCGCTTTTATGAGCACTCTGGTATTGACCCGTACGCGACTGTTGCTATTCCCTTTTACCTGGCGATCGGCAAGAAAAGAGGTTCCAGTACTATTACCCAGCAGCTGGCGCTTAACCTGCAGTATGACAATACCGGTACCGGACGTGCGAGAAATTTTATTGAAAGAAGCTTCCAGAAAATGCAGGAATGGCTCATTGCAGTGCGCCTGGAAAGGAACTTCACAAAAGAAGAGATCATTACGCTGTATTTAAACACAGTACCTTTTGGTGATAACGTCTATGGTATAGAAAACGGTGCGCGTACCTTCTTCAGTAAAGATGCAGGTCACCTGTCCATCGAAGAAGCCGCAACCCTCGTTGGCATGCTGAAGGGTACCAACCTGTATAACCCACGCAGGAATCCGGTATCTGCAATGAACCGCCGTAACACCGTGATAGATCTGATGCAAAAGAACGGTTTCATTACCAAACCGGAAGCTGCGGCAGCAGCAAGCAAACCAATCGTATTACGGTATAATAAGGTAGATCATAACAAAGGTCTGGCACCTTATTTCAGGGAAGTATTACGTGACGAACTGAAAACATGGTGTAAAGAACATAAGAAA
The DNA here is from genome assembly GCF_010093065.1 of Chitinophaga agri. NCBI lineage: Bacteria > Pseudomonadati > Bacteroidota > Chitinophagia > Chitinophagales > Chitinophagaceae > Chitinophaga > Chitinophaga agri. Next base: position 3,173,462 of record NZ_CP048113.1, read on the forward strand.
GCAGACGGTTCCGAGTATAACCTGTACCGTGATGGTCTTAAAATATATACTACGATCAATCCACGCATGCAGCTGTATGCCGAGGAGGCAGTAAGTCATCACCTGAAAGACCTGCAGAAAGTATTTGCTTCACAGGCAAATATTAAATCAGGTAGTGTGTGGAAAAACTGGCAGAGTTATGTTGATCGTTACATGAAAGAGTCTGACCGTTATAAGGCCATGAAAGCGGATGGTGCTTCTGATGAAGATATCAAAAAAGCCTTTAACACGCCTACTAAAATGAAGGTGTTTGCCTGGAAGAGCTTTACCGAACCTGAACTGAATGAACTGGACACGATCATGACCCCGATAGACTCTATCAAGTACATGAGAGTGATGCTGCAGGCAGGTTTTATGGCACTTGATCCGGAAAGTGGAGAGATCAAAGCCTGGGTGGGCGGTCCTGACTTCCGTTATTTCAAGAACGACCACGTCGCTAAAACCCGCAGACAGGTAGGTTCTACTTTCAAACCTTTCCTGTACACATTTGCGATCATGAATGGCTTTTCACCTAACCAGATGTTACCTAACGAACCGGTATCATTCCCTAAATATAACTGGACGCTGACCCGTAATTCAGAAGGTAGTGTAGGTGGTAATATTTCTATGGCTGGTGCGCTCGCTAAATCACTCAACCTGGTATCAGCATACCTCATTAAACAGTTAGGTCCGCAGGCAGTCGCTGACTTTGCGAAGAACAAGATCGGCTTCAGCGCGGAAATTCCTCCTTACCCTTCCATTTCCCTGGGTACACCGGAAATCTCGCTGTTCGAAATGCTGCAGGCCTATACCATGTTCCCAGCCCGCGGTATCATCACAAAACCAATTTATATCACCCGTATAGAAGACAGAAATGGTAATATTCTTCAGACATTCGCACCTGAAAAACGCGAGGTGATCAGTGAGAATGAATCTTATACCATGGTAAAAATGATGCAGGGGGTAACTGGTCCTGGTGGTACTTCTGCACGTCTGCGTTTCCGTTATGGCATCCAGGGCGAAGTGGCCGGTAAAACAGGTACTACGAATGATAATACCGATGGCTGGTTCATGGGCTTCACACCACAACTGCTGGCAGGTGCATGGGTAGGTTGTGAAAATAACTTTATTCACTTCAGTTCTACTGCAAATGGTCAGGGGGCTAATACGGGCCTCCCCATATGGGCATACTTCTTCCAGAAAGTATATGCAGATAAGACACTGAAAATTGATGAGAAAGCGACCTTTTCTATTCCTCAGTCTATTAACAGTGAGTTCTACGAGACATTCGAGCCCAACCAGGAAGGAGGTGCTATTCCTGTAGATCAGGGTAGTGGTACGGCTGAAGAATATGGAGCAGAACCTGCAATAGATGTGAATGAGTATGAGCCGCAGGCAGATAGGGAAGCAAGAGACAGAGAGCGGGCAAAACAACAGGAAGCGAATAAGGACAAACCAATTAAATCTACAATGCCAGCACCAAGGCCGGTAACGAAACCGCAATAAAACTAATTACATATAAAAGGCGTCCGCAATAAACGGACGCCTTTTTACATTTATACCACAGCATATCTACTTCTTATCTTCTACCTTCTTCTCATTCTCCACGTAGTGTATTTCAGCATACTTCATCGCATTGTTAATCAGCTGAATACCCAATTTTAATACCAGTGCTTCTTCCTTTGCCTTCAGCTTTTCCACATCATCGGTTGGTTTGTGGTAATCGTCATGCGGACCAGTATGCAGGAAAATTACCGGTACATCATGCATGTAGAAGTTATGGTGATCAGAGGCGCCTTTACCGGAACCATCAGTGAAGTATTTGATACCAGGTTCCTGTGCTTCTTTAAATACGGCGGGCCATTCCTGCGCAGTGCCATATCCACCTATACCCAGGCCTCTTTCCTCATTATAACGACCGATCATATCCATATTGAGCATGAAATGCGCGTTGGCCAGCGGCATAGTAGGGTTGGCAGTGAAGTATTTGGACCCCTGCAATCCCAGTTCTTCCCCACCAAAAGAGATAAACAGGAAGTTAAAAGGTTCTTTCACACCATTCTCCGTATAGTACCTGGCCAGTTCAAGCAATCCGGCAACACCGGATGCATTGTCATCCGCACCGTTATGGATCTGTCCGATGGGGTATTTACCATCAAACAATCCGGCTGTGCCCAGGTGATCATAGTGAGCGCCAATGATGATCGTTTTGGCAGCGCCGTTATCCAGGTAACCGATCACATTGCGGCTGGGAATGTTCTTGTGTTCTTTCCTGTCGAAAGTGAAGGGCTGAAAGTAACTGTCCCCGTTACCTGGTTTCAGCCCCAGTGCTTTGAATTGTTTAGCTACATAATTGCTGGCTTTGATACCACCTTTTTCGGCAGTACCGCGGCCCTTTAATTTTTCAGATGCCAGGTAAGAGACCGTCTTTTGAATACGGGTGGCAGATGGCTGGTAGTCCTGTGCGTAGGCACCACTATAAACAGTTGTAGCCGTAATAAGAAACAATAAGTACTTCATTAGGTATGATTATGCATGATTTTCCTGAAAATACAGAAGGCTTCCAATGTGGGAAGCCTTCTGTTAATATTCTATGTTCATTAGGTTATATACTATTGCTTTTTACGCTGTTGTATATCCTGTTGACGTTTTTGCATTTCCTGTTGTTTCTTCTGCATTTCTTCCAGTTTGCCCTGCCATTTTGATTTGGAAGCAGGTTTCTTTTTATTCTCCTGGATCTGTGCATGGATCTTGTCGTGATTCACAAAGAACTTCTGGATCACCCACTGCAAACCGATACTGATCACGTTTGACAGGAAGTAGTAGAAGGTCAGTGCAGATGCCAGACGGTTGAAGATACCTAACAGCATGATCGGGAATACATAAGGCATGTATTTCATTACCGGATTGCTCTGATCAGCCATACCACGGTTGTTGAACGCCAGCATTAAGCTGGTAGCGGTCATCAGCAGGGTGAACAGGCTGACGTGGTTACCGTAGAACGGAATCTCGAAAGGCAGGTTCAGGATGGAATCGTAGGCAGAAAGGTCTTTGGCCCACAGGAAGCTTTCCTGTCTCAGTTCGATAGAAGATGGGAAGAAGCTATACATCGCCACCAGGATAGGTAACTGCATCAGGGCTGGTAAACAACCACCGAGCGGATTCACACCTGCGCTCTTGAATAACTTCATTTGCTCCATACCGAAGGTCTGCTGGTCATCAGCATATTTCGCTTTCAGTTCATCTATTTCTGGTTTCAGCACTTTCATCTTGGCCTGTGAGACATAGCTCTGGTAGGTGAAAGGCGCGATCAGTAAACGGATGAATACAGTCAGCAGGATGATGATCAGACCGTAGTTTCCGATAAATCCGCTCAGGAAGTTGAACACAGGGATAATGATCCATTTGTTCACATATTTTACGAAAGCGAAGATACCTGAACCCAGCGGAATGATGCTTTCCAGTCCGATATCAAAGGATTTTAAGGTCTTGTAGTGGTTAGGACCGTAGTAGATCTCTATAGGGAAAGAGAAGTCATGTGCACGGTTGTAGGGAATTTCCAGCTTGGTGAAAGTCTGTCCTACGATATTGCCACTCTCAGGTACTTTGGTAGTGATATCAGCACCACCGAAGAAAGCATCCTTTCTGGCAATGAAGGTCGTATTGAAGAACTGCTGTTTAACACTTACCCACTGCAGCTTATTGTCCCATTTCTGGCTTCCGGTACGCTGTAAAGTGAAGTAATCGTGTTTGCCATCAGTATCGCGGTAGTGAACCTGATTGTTCTGGCGTTCGTTCTGCATGTCTTGTTCCTGTTTGTCATTTTCAGAATCCCACTGTAAGGACAGGGTTTTCTGACTGGCAGGCAGTACATTTTCCAGACCGATGGCATGAATGTCAAAATCTACCGCGTAACCATCCTGCTTCAGGGTATATACATACTCCAGGTATTGTTCAGGATTAGAGGTAGGCAGGCGGTAAGAGATGGCCTGGCTGCCATCTGTGAGTTTCTGCACGGTACCGCCGGTAAAGAAGAGATCAGCAGTATTTAATAAGGTATTGTTATTAGCAGGGACCTGCAGGGAAATACGGTTGAAAGAGCTGTTTGCAAGCAACAGTGGTTTTCCTTCAAAGTCCTTGAACTTTTTCAGTTGTACCTGAGATGGCTGACCACCCTGGTTAGAGAAGGTGATTTTCAGCACCTCGTTTTCCAGAACGGTTGTCTGAATAGCACCATTAGCAGCACCGGCAAAAGTACCATAAGCACTTGCCAGTTTACTGGAATCAGGTGCGCCACCTGTAACATAGGCGGCAGTATCAACAGGTTTCGGCTTATTTAGATTAGCGAGAGAATCCTGACGGGCCTTCTCTTTTTTTGCAGCAACCTGTTGTTTGTTGTTGAAGAAGATGTAACCGACAAACAACACTCCCAGCAGTGCAAAGCCAATGACTGAGTTTCTGTCCATGAAATTCAATTAAAATTTAGGCAGCAAAGGTAAGTAAAAGCAACAAGCTTTCAGCCGTAAACAATAAAGATAATGCCTTATTGTTACCACTGAAAGCCTGTCAGTTATAGATAAATATTATTGATGTGCGATCTTTTCTTCCGCAATCTTGGCCTTATTCGTCTTGTCTTCGGCATACTGTTTAGCCGAAGCGATAAAGTGTACGAACAGCGGAGCTGGCGCTTCCACGGTACTTTTCAGTTCCGGATGGAACTGGCAGCCTACAAAGAACGGATGATCCGGTAATTCCACCATTTCAACCAGGCCGCTTTCCGGGTTACGGCCGGAAGGAACCATACCAGCCTTTTCGAAATCAGCCAGGTACTGACCGTTAAATTCGTAGCGGTGACGGTGGCGTTCGCTTATCTGGGTACTATCATAGATGGCAGCCGCTTTTGAACCAGGGATCAGGTCACAGCTGTAAGCACCAAGCCGCATTGTACCACCTTTTACAGTAATTTTCTTCTGCTCTTCCATGAGACCGATCACCGCGTGAGGTGTTTCAGGGTTCATTTCGGTAGAGTGTGCATCGGTCCAGCCGATCACATTACGCGCAAATTCTACGACAGCCATCTGCATACCCAGACAGATACCGAAGAAAGGCAGGTTATTTTCACGGGCATACTGAATGGCAACGATCTTACCTTCAATACCGCGGTGACCAAAACCAGGTGCTACCAGCAGACCGTCTAGATTACGCAGCTTTTCAGCAACGTTATCGTGTGTCAGGAACTCTGAATGGATGTTCTGTACCACTACTTTACATTCATTCATAGCACCGGCATGAATAAAGGACTCGAGGATAGATTTGTAAGCATCCTGCAGTTCCACATATTTTCCGATCAGACCGATGGTCACTTTGGATTTCGGATATTTCAGCTTATCCAGGAATGTACGCCATTTGGTCATATCTGGTTCCTTTTCAACAGGAATACCCAGCTTCTTCATACAGATCACATCCAGTTTCTCACGCAGCATTTCCAGCGGCACTTCGTAAATGGTGCTCATGTCTGTAGCCTCAATTACTGCATCAGGCGTTACGTTACAGAACAGTGCAATTTTCTTTTTCAGATCATTATACATGGGCTCTTCTGTACGACAAACGATCACATCAGGATGTACACCGTTTTCGCTCATCATCTTAACAGAGTGCTGAGTAGGCTTGGTTTTCAGCTCTTTTGCAGCACGCAGGTAAGGAATAAGGGTCAGATGCACTACCAGGCAATCCTGCTCATCCAGCTCCCACTGTAACTGACGAACCGCCTCAATGTAAGGCAGGGACTCGATATCACCCACAGTACCACCCAGTTCGGTAATGACGATATCATGTTTACCATCTTTACCCAACAGCAGGATACGACGTTTAATCTCATCCGTGATATGCGGAACTACCTGTACGGTTTTACCCAGATAGGCGCCTTCACGCTCTTTGTTAATAACAGTCTGATAAATACGGCCTGTAGTCACGTTATTCGCCTGAGAAGTAGGCGTATTCAGAAAACGCTCATAGTGCCCAAGGTCAAGGTCAGTTTCGGCGCCATCTTCAGTTACAAAGCACTCACCGTGTTCGTAAGGGTTTAATGTTCCCGGATCCACATTAATATATGGATCGAATTTCTGAATTGTCACTCTAAAGCCACGTGCCTGCAATAGTTTTGCCAGCGAGGCAGCTATAATTCCTTTACCCAACGAGGAAGTAACACCTCCCGTAACGAAGATATATTTTGCCATAAGATCTAAAAATTCTGTAGATATACTTGACCTAAAGAGAAGTGCCGGACGACGTTTGATGTGAACCAGTCAAGTAAAAATAACTTCCGAAGGTCATGCAAAGTTAAGACAAATTTAAAGCGCTCCCAAAACGCTTTTCAACTTTTACCTATTACCTAATATGTAAAGCGTTTATTTAAAACAGCTTACAGGGTGATTTTTGGCCTATAAATTTATCATGGAAGAAATACTTGTATGACAGCGGCATTTCTTGCGCCTGTCAGCAAACTTCTTGCTAATTTGCGGCCGTAACAAATCAGCATATGACATTAACGCCCAAGCGTGCGCAGGACTCGGTGATCCAGATGACGGAACTGGTGCTGCCCAATGACACCAACACTTTCGGTAACCTGATGGGAGGCCGCCTTATGTACTGGATGGACATAGCAGGTGCCCTCGCCACCATGAAACATTGCAGTGCCCCGGTAGTAACCGCTTCCGTAGACAACATCTCTTTTGAGACGCCTATTAAGCTGGGCAATGTAGTACATATTGAAGCGAAGGTTAGCCGGGCCTTTTCCACCTCCATGGAAGTACATCTGCGGGTATGGGGAGAAGATCCTGTACAGCAGTACCGTTACAAATCCAACGAAGCATTCATGACCTTTGTGGCGCTCGACCCGAATGGTAAGTCCAGACTGGTACCTCAGATCATTCCGGATACGGAAGAAGAAAAACAATTGTACGAAGGTGCTATGCGCAGACGTCAGTTGAGGTTGATCCTCAGTGGTAAAATGAAACCACAGGACGCTGAAGAGCTGAGAGCCTTGTTTCTTTAATATCTCTATTTTATAAGTCCCCGGATAAGGTATTCTTTGTCCGGGGACTATTATTTTAACCGGATCAGCTTTCTCCCTCCCACTCCTGGTAGAATTTATCCAGGAATGTCTCCATAAAGGCATGCCTTTCAACCGCCAGCTGACGTCCTGTATCGGTGTTCATTCTGTCTTTTAGTAGCAGAAGTTTCTCGTAAAAGTGATTGATTGTAGGGGCCGTACTATGCTTGTACTGCTCTTTGGTCATGTTCAAATTGGGTGGTATAGCAGGATCATAGATCGCCCGGTTCTTGAATCCACCATAATTAAACGTCCTGGCAATACCAATGGCACCGATAGCATCCAGCCGGTCAGCATCCTGTACGACACCCAGTTCAGGAGAATAGAAAGTACCATTATTGTGCCCCCCCTTAAAAGAGATATTCACAATGATATCCACGACGTGCTGAATAACCGGCTCGGGTGTGGCAATTGATTCCAGGAAAGTCCTCGCTTTACGGGGACCTACACTTTCGTCACCACCATGAAATTTTGAATCTGCAATGTCATGCAGCAGCGCGCTGAGTTCAACAACCAGCATGTCTACCTGTTCTCGGGCGGCGATTTTCCGCGCCAGTTTCCATACCCGGTAGATATGCCACCAGTCATGACCACCTTCCGCTTCTGCCAGTTCTTTTTTTACAAATTGTTCCGTTGCTGTAATCAGCTGATGGGTTTCAACAGTGTTTGGACTCATGGGTCAAATATACATCAGGGCTAACAATAACAGGAAAAACGAAGAAAAGGAGAAACTGAAAAAAAGCGGCTCATAGCATTAATGGTTTGAGATGTTCATGTTGTTGTTGTATAACCTTCTCCATCTCTTTTTCTGTTTCTCCCTCCCGGGATTCAGGCATGCAATTTAGAATTGTCCAGGGACCTTGCTTCACTAAGATCTTCTCCGTTTTTCCTTGAATGGTTTCGGATAGTCGACAGATTAATTTGGTGTAAAAGCCATCCGGTTGTTATTGCATTTTAATGGTGGCATTATCACGATTTAGATCTTGAAAAAAATCTGTCCCCTTGAAAAAGGGGGCAATCGACATAGTCGCTATTTGCGATATAGATTCTGGTTGATAAAACTGTAAAGCGTTCAAGGCTTTCCGTGAAAGATACCTTAGCGAGGCCCCTTTTGGGCCTCGTGCCATAAGGTATTTACTTCAGGGAAGCGGGAATATTTTATAGTTGGCGCGGCGCAAGGCGGGGGATAAACTCAGTGTATCCCCTAACTGCGAGGTCAAAAATCTTGTTGGCCTTGCTGACCCTAGTCATGGGATGTCCCCGCCTGTTGCCGCTAAGAATTTCAATTTATGATGTACACCCTTTTGGTGTACCAGTAGCTTAAAGAGCAGTGCCTGCTTTTACAGAAGCATCGCAGGACTGTACTGCTCTGATGGCTGGTTTAAAATTTTTTATTGTCTGATCTTTTGTGATGGAGGTATGTTGATTAACTGCAGCACTGGTATATGTATACCAAACCTTTTTAATCACCAGTCTGCTGAACCTGTTTTTTGAAGCTATTCTCATACCGCCATAACATATTGTAAAAAATATAATCTATGTATTACTATCTGTATATAATCAAATGTTGAAATAGAATTACCATATTTCATCATAAAAATAGCAATCATGATTGATATTTTACAAGCAATACGCTAATAAAACACATATATTTTTATATATAATATTATATGTAACTAGTAAGAAGAAGATGAAACAGATTGAAAGAGAAGGGTGTTTGAACTGAAACAATACAGATATTAACAACCACATTTACCGGGTTGTAAATAGAGAATGGACATCTCTTATTAATAATAAGCCTATATAAGGTGTTATTGGAGGGTTAATCTTTTTTTACCAGAACTTCAGTTATCTGGTTCAATTGCCTTACTTTTTCTGTAAAGTCGCCTTTGATCCTATCGCGGATCAACTGCAATTTATCAAGTACTTCATTGATAGATACAGGAATGACTTCCTGCAGTACTTCCTTCAGACGTTTGGCCACGGTAGGGGATTTACCATTGGTAGATATTGCTATTTTCAATTGCCCTTTCTGTACAATAGAGCCCAGATAGAAATCACACAGGTCCGGCGTATCCGCCACATTGATCAGCACCCGACTGCTTTTTGCCTTTTCCCAGATATACAGGTTCACTTCACGGTTGCCTGTAGCTGCAATAGCCAGTTCCTTACCCAGCATGTCTCCACAGGAAAACGGTTTCTGGATCAGCTCCACGTTTGGTGCATCTTTCACTAGTTCGGTCAGTTCCGGTAAAAAGCTGGTAGCCACCACAGTAATATTTGCCGACGGACAATTCTCCAGCAATGCATTTACCTTCTCAAGACCAATAAGTCCGCCTCCGACTACCAGTACATGCAACTGGCTCAGCTTAAAAAATACCGGGAAAAGATGATTTTCTTCCATAAAGACCTGATTACAAATTACAGTGCGACGGACTACATTAGCTGCGGGTGAGCCTTATCCAGTCCGTCGCCTGTAATATATTAGTTATACTGCAATTTTGAGTTGTTCTGCGATCTTTTCCTGCACTGCCTGGAAAGATTCATGGAATCTCACCACCTCACCCACCACAATAATAGCCGGGTTATGCAGATTTTCACGCAGGGCAATTTCCTTCAGATCAGCCACATTTCCGATACCCAACTTCTGATCGGGTAGCGTACCATTCTGAATAATCGCTGCCGGAACATTGCCCTTTCCCTGCGCCACATATGCTGCTGAGATCTCATCCAGTTTGCCCATTCCCATGAGTACTACCACCGTGGTATCTGCCTGAACAGCATAGGCCAGGTCACGGGATAAGCTCCCACTCTGCGTGTTACCTGTCAGGACCCAGAAACCTTCGCTCACATTCCGTGCCGTAACAGGTATTCTGTTAATACCCGGCACAGAGATCGCGCTGGTTACTCCTGGTATCACTTCCGTAGCTATGTTAAATTGCTGTGCAAAGGCCAGTTCTTCCTGGCCCCGGCCAAATACGAAAGAGTCTCCTCCTTTAAGGCGGACTACATTACCATAGGTCAGTGCATATTTCACAATCATGCGGTTGATCTCATCCTGAGAGTACACATGCATACCCGCACGTTTACCCACAAAACGCTTCAGACAAGTGCTGGATGCATGCTCAAGCAGCTCGTTATTTGAAAGCGCATCATACAGGATCACTCTGGCCTGCTGAATTGCCTTCAGACCTTTTACGGTGATCAGTTCCGGATCGCCAGGTCCTGCGCCTACCAGTGTCAGTTTCGGATGTATATTCTGCATAGTGTACATTTAAGATGTGATAACCGCTGTGAATGACTATACTGTCGCTACAGCAGTTTGTTTTCTGTATGATTGTGCCTGTTGATAGAAATCAGCTGCCTGCTGATAATATTGTTTTGCAAAGCTTTCAGAAGGTTCATGCTGATTGATCTGCAACACCAGTGTTTTGAAGCTGCCTTCGAGTGCCCACTTACCTGTTTCCACAAAATGTTTATCGAAGTCGTTGATGATGCCGGTCTGAGTATTACAGCTCACGCCTTCACCCAGCAACAGCGCCTTTGCTGTTTGTACGAACGTAGAATAAGAATGGTAGATACTGTCCGCATATTGATTCTCATCCATAGCGACTTTACTCAGCTGCAGCTTTTCTTCGCCTTCGAACAGCAGAGTCGCTACCAGGTCAATTACCACACTCGCACACTCACCCACACCGATGGCAGTAGCAAACTTGTCGCCCTGGCCCCAGTCAACGAAATCCTCATCGATCAGCGAAGCCAGATCTGTCAGTGGTTTCAGCAGGTCATAGAAATATTTCTCTCCCTGACGATCATAATAATCATTAAACTTTTCATTCTCCTGGCCATTTGTATCGTAATCAGCCAGCAGGGTACGCAGCACATCCGGACCACGTTTACTTGGTACCTTGATCACTTTGTCTGCCACACGGCCAACACCATCACCCACAATGCCGCCACCTAACAATACCTGCAGGGCTGGCAGCACCTTACCTCCACTCTTCAGAGAAGAACCGTGGAAACCAATGGAAGCAATACCATGCTGCCCACAGGAGTTCATACAACCACTGATCTTGATCTTAATGTCTTTATTATATATCAGGTCAGGAAATTCTTCCTGTATTACCAGTTCCAGTGCAGTAGAGATACCCGTGCTGCTGGAAATTGCCAGGTTGCAGGTGTCAGTACCAGGACAGGCCGTAATATCTGCAATGCTGTCAAAACCTGGTTCTGCGAAACCGGCTGCATCCAGCACACTGAATACATAAGGTAAATGCTCAGGCAGGATGTATTTCAGCAATAATCCCTGATTTGCAGTAACCCTTACGTCATTAGCAACCACAGGTCTGAGGCCTTCGATCAGCTGACGGGATATTACAGAACTGATATTTCCCAGGGGTACGCGTACATATGCAGCAAAATAGTCTGCCTGACGCTGGCGGAATGCATTCGTCGTTTTCCATGCCTCGTATTTTTTAGCATCCTTTATTTCGTAAGCTGGTAATACTGTGCCTGCTGCTGGTAATTCAACTGCTGGCCAGGCATCCGCATCCACATGGAATGATTTTACCTTGTTAGCGATGTATTCCTCTGCCACCAGTCTTGAAAATTCTTCAAAACCGAGTTTCTGCACCAGGAATTTCATACGTGCCTTATGACGGCTGGCTCTTTCGCCATGGCGGTCAAATACACGCAATACCGCTTCTATATATGGGATCAGCTGATCAGCTTCCAGAAATTCATGCGCTACGTGTGCCAGGTAAGGCTGAGCGCCCAGGCCGCCACCCACCAGTACTTTGAATCCACGTACTTCTTCCCCGTTCACGATACGCACCTTCGGGATTGCACCCATATCATGCATAAAGCTCCAGGCCGTATCTGCATCGCTGCTGGAAAAGGACATTTTTATCTTACGCCCCATATCCTGGCACACGGGGTTACGAAGGAAATAACGGAAGGTCGCGTCCGCATAAGGAGTCACATCAAACGGCTCCTGCGGATCAATACCCGCCCTGTCGGATGCCGTGATATTACGAACGGTATTACCACATGCCTCACGGATCGTGATATCATCAAGATCCAGCTTGCTCCACAGTTCAGGCGTTCTGTCCAGGCTCACAAAGTGGATCTGCACATCCTGACGGGTGGTCAGATGCAGATTACCGGTGGAATATTCATCAGATACGTCGGAAATACGCTTCCATTGTTCCAGGGTCATTTTACCATAAGGCAGTTTGATACGGATCATCTGTACCCCAGGTTGACGCTGACCATAAATACCTCTTGCCAGACGCAGGCTACGAAACTTCTCCTCCGGGATCTGCCCTTCGCGGAATAAACGGATCTTCTTCTCCAGCTCTATGATATCTCTCTCAACGACAGGATTTTCGAGTTCTGTTCTGAAGCTTTGCATAAGTAATATTTTCTTGGTGGTAAATTATCAGAGATTAAAATGTTATTGTTCCTTATCAGTATAAAGCATAAAGCCTCCGTACGTTGTCGGAGGCTTTGTATATATAGTTTGATTCCTTATTGATCATTCACCGTATACAACTGCGCCTCCATCTGCCATTTGCGACTGTGCAACGGCATTCAAAACACATAAACTGTCTATCCATTCCTATATTCCCCATTACTTTAGTAGACTATTACAAAGTTAGAAATCTAGGGGAGATTTCCAAAAGTATTTTAGGAGGGCGCAACAAGGTGCTAATAGTACCGTGGAGGTTCTTTCGTAAGCGCGTGATCCACTGAAAAGCCCTGTATGACAGGCTACGCCAGAGATAGCAGCCCTGGGACTGTGATCAATGTCATAACTATAGATTATACGGCATAACTATTATTTATGCCCCAGCACAGCAAACGTGTGTTTCTGCCCGGCCTGTTGTAACTTTGCGGCGCGGATTAAAAGAAAAGCACATGATAAACACGGTGATTTTTGATATGGATGGGCTGCTGATTGATTCTGAGCCACTTTGGGGTGAAGCAATGAGCGAGGTTTTCGCCACTGTAGGCGTTAACCTGACATCAGAACTGTACAGCCATACTACCGGCCTGCGTACAGCGGAAGTAGTTGACTACTGGCAGCATTACTTCAAATGGGAAGGAAAAGATAATAACCAGGTTACCAACGAGATCATCGATGCCGTGATCGCAAAGATCCTGGCAAAAGGTGAAGCAATGGAAGGACTGGAATATATACTGGACTATTTTGCTAAAAAGAACTTCAAAATAGGACTGGCCTCTTCCTCTCCCCTGCGCCTGATCGAATCAGCTGTTGATCATATGGGTATCAGGGATCGTTTTGACGCTATCTCTTCTGCCGAGTTCGAGTCACATGGTAAGCCACATCCGGCGGTTTATCTGGCTTGTGCCAAAAAGCTGGGAAGCATGCCGATCGATTGTATTGCTTTTGAAGATTCTGTAACGGGTATGACAGCAGCTAAAGCTGCACGCATGAAAACTGTAGTGGTGCCTGAGGCGCACAACCGCCAGAACAAACGTTATGCACTGGCAGACGTACAATTAAATTCCCTGCTGGACTTTAATGATGAGATCCTGGACAGATTAAAAGCCTAAACTGCTAAATATCTAAGTAGAAAGAAATCCCGGTAGCCAATGGCTACCGGGATTTCTTTTTTATCACCAATGTGATAGTTCTCCTCCCCGGCTCTCCTGCACAAACTACAGGTCGTAGGGTGATACGTCACACAGGATCATGTATAAAAAAGAAGGGTGTCCGCTACTGCGAACACCCTTCGTGTATTTCAACAACCTAAAAAAGATTATTCACCTTTCTTTTCGTCGCCTTCGTTCTGCTTCAGCTTCTCTCTCAGTTCAGCCAGCGCACCCAGGTCGCCAAGGGTAGCTTTTTCTACCTTGTTCTGGATAGTTTTCACTGCTTTACGAGTTTTGTCAGCTTCTGCTTTTCTTTCTTTGGCAACTGCTTCTTTCTCTTCGTTCTTAGCTTGTTCCCACACTCTTGTATGAGATACCAGGATACGTTTTTCGCTACGATCGAATTCAATGATCATGAATTCTTTCACATCTTCAACGTTGATTGGTTTCTCATCTTCTGTGCGCAGGTGACGAGCAGGAGCGTAGGCTTCGAGACCGTACTGCAGCTGAACTGTAGCACCTTTCTCGTCTTTCTTCACTACAGTACCTTCGTGAACGGAGCCGATCGGGAAGATAGTCTCGAAAGTATTCCAAGGATCTTCTTCGATCTGTTTGTGGCCAAGGCTCAGTTTACGGTTATCTTTATCGATACCCAGTATAACTACCTCGATTTCGCTACCCACTTTAGTGTATTCACTTGGGTGGTTGAAGCGTTTGATCCAGCTCAGGTCAGAGATGTGGATCATACCACCGATACCAGTTTCCAGCTCAACGAATACGCCATAAGGAGTGATGTTCTTCACGATACCTTTGTGACGGCTGTCCAGCGGGAATTTAGTTTCGATAGTAGCCCAAGGATCTTCTGTCAGTTGCTTGATAGACAGGCTCATCTTACGCTCTTCTTTGCTCAGGGTCACTACCACTGCTTCGTATTCTTCGCCTAATTTGAAGAATTCTTTAGCATTGATAGGAGTTGAAGCCCAGGAGATCTCAGATACGTGTACCAGACCTTCTACACCAGGCAGAATTTCCAGGAATGCACCGTAATCTTCGATGTTCACTACCTTACCTTTTACGCGCGCACCTTCAGTGATGTGAGCAGGCAGGGTATCCCATGGGTGAGGAGTAAGTTGTTTGTAACCAAGGCTGATACGTTTTTTCTCGTCGTCGAAGTCCAGTACAACCACATTGATCTTTTGATCCATCTGCAGTACTTCGCTTGGATGAGAGATACGTCCCCAGCTGATGTCGGTGATGTACAGCAGACCATCCAGACCACCCAGGTCGATGAATGCGCCGAAATCGGTGATATTTTTGATAGTACCTTCCAGAACCTGGCCTTTTTCCAGTTTGGAGATAATATCCACTCTCTGCTGTTCGATGTCGCTTTCGATAAGCGCTTTGTGGGAAACAACTGCGTTTCTGATAGCCTCGTTAACCTTAACTACCTTGAACTCCATTGTTTTACCTACAAACTGATCGTAGTCTGTAACAGGCTTAACGTCGATCTGAGAACCTGGCAGGAATGTTTCCATACCATAAACGTCTACGATCAAGCCGCCTTTGGTTTTGCTGGTAACGGTACCAGTAACCACTTCGCCAGTTTTGTAAACTTCCACGATTTTTTCCCAAGCACGCTGTTGACGAGCCTGTTTACGGCTCAGGTGCAGGTTACCATCGCGGTCTTCTTTTTCAACAACCAGTACTTCAACTTCGTCTCCTACTTTCAGACCCTGCAGATCACGGAACTCGTTCAGTGAAATCAGACCGTCAGATTTGAAACCGATGTTGATCACTACGTCTGTTTTGGTTAAACCAACTACAGTACCAGTGAGCAGACCGTTTTCTTCAATCACTTTGAAAGTGTTGTCGTACGTTGCATCGTACTTCGCTTTCTCTTCTTTAGAATAAGAAGATACATTGCGTTTGTCCACGCTCCAGTCGAAATCGTCGTGAGCGGTTACGGCAACAGGCGCATTTGTTGTCGCTGTTTCCTGTGCTGATGCTACAGGTGCCTGTTGTTCAGCGTTTTGTTCGTTAGTAATGTTGTTTTCTGCCAAAATTTGGTTCCTCCTTTTAAATTAAATTCCTTCGGATTTTGTGCCCGAAAGTTTTAGTTGGACGGCAAAGATAATTAATAATCATTAAAAAGTCAGTTTTTTTCACATGTTTAACAGCGTTGCCGCCTCTTCCTTCCAATCTCCCCGAGAGTCGCTATCCCAAGGAAAAAAATGTAATGTTAAATAGATTTACGATTGCAGATTTTGTACTAATTTTCAACTATGAACGGGACCTCATTCAGCTCTGATATTCGCTACTGGCTTAAACAAGGAAACACCATTAACCATCTTCTTTTCTGGAATGTCGTTGTTTTCCTTGTCCTGGGAATTATGCGCCTGACCGGCAAATTTGCTACATCGTTAACTCCCATTACCGACTTTATAGAAAATAATCTTGCCCTGCACACCAATATTATGGCTGCATTGCAGAAACCCTGGGGCCTTCTCACCTACATGTTCACGCATTTTGATATTCTGCATGTGTTCTTCAATATGCTGAACCTGTACTGGTTCGGGAGCATTTTCAGGTCTTTTCTCGGCAATCAGCGCATACTTCCGCTATATTTATTAGGTGGTATCGCTGGTGGTATCGCCTGCCTGCTGCTTTATAACCTGGCCCTGGGTGGATACAACGCGCCTATGATCGGTGCTTCTGCTTCTGTTATGGCCATTCTGATCGCCTGTGCGACCAAACTGCCCAATTATGAGATAGGCCTTCTCTTCATAGGTTCTATCCGGCTCAAATGGCTGGCTATCGTAGTGATTATCCTGGACCTCGTTTCCCTTACCCAGGGTAACTGGGGCGGTATCTCTGCTCACATGGGCGGCGCCCTGTTCGGTTTCGTTTATATCAAGTTCCTGAATAATGGTACTGACCTGTGTCAGCCCCTGATCTGGCTTTTTAGTAACCGTTCCCGCCGGGCTTCGGCTGCACGGCGCCGTTTCAAACCGAAAAAATCTCCTCTTAAAGTGGTAAAAGCCGGCCAGGAAGAAAACAAACAACTGCGGCTGGACCAACTGCTCGACAAGATCAATGACAATGGCATGGAGAGCCTCAGCCCGGAAGAGAAAGCATGGCTGAAGAAAATGAGCCAGGAATAACCTGCCTTGTATCCCTGCCGTTCAAAATATGTAACTTTGCCGCCAGATGAAAACATTTAACGTTCCTATTATATATCGCAGTCCGCTGATCTCGGCTATTAAGAACCGCCGTAAGCAGCAGGACCGTATGAAAAAGGATTTTACACCGACTGTGCTGGACTTTGGTCCACTGAAAATATTACTGGCCCGCCACTTCGGCTTCTGCTACGGTGTCGAAAATGCCATTGAAATAGCCTTTAAGACAGTAGAGGAAAATCCGGACAAACGGATCTTCCTGCTTAGTGAAATGATCCATAATCCACATGTCAACAATGACCTGCTGGCTAAAGGTGTACGGTTCATTATGGATACTGCAGGCAAACAGCTGGTTCCATGGGAATCACTGACCCCTGATGATATTGTCATCATCCCTGCCTTCGGTACCACCCTGGAAATAGAAGCAAAACTCTCGTCCCTGGGCATCGCTCCCCTGCAATACAATACCACCTGCCCATTTGTGGAAAGGGTCTGGAATAAAGCTGAGCAGATCGGAAAACAATCCTATACGGTGATCGTACACGGCAAACCAGGACATGAAGAAACCCGTGCAACCTTCTCCCACAGCCTTAGTAATACGCCTACTGTTGTGGTAAAAGATATAAAGGAAGCCGAACTGCTGGCTACCTTCATCACCGGAGAAAGAAAAGCGGAAGAGTTTTATACGCACTTCAATGGCCAGTACTCCCCGGGTTTCGATGTGACCAAAGACCTTCAGCGTGTGGGCGTCGTCAATCAGACGACCATGCTCGCCACTGAAACACAGGCAATTGCTGACTACATCAAAAATGTGATCATGGACCGATATGCCCTGACTGCTGATAACGTCAGTGAGCGTTTTGCCGATACCCGTGATACCCTATGCTATGCAACCAACGATAACCAAAGTGCAGTAACCGGCCTGTTGCAGCAGGATGCTGATCTTGCTATTGTCGTAGGTGGTTACAACAGCTCCAACACCTCACACCTGGTAGAACTCTGTGAAGTGAAACTGCCTACCTATTTCATTTCTTCTGAAGAAAAAATGGTGTCATCCAGTGAGATCCATCACTGGGACTTCCACCACAAACAGGAACTGCACAGCACCTCCTTCCTTCCGGAACAGGAACAGATCACTATCATGCTGACAAGCGGTGCTTCCTGCCCGGATGCGCTCGTTGAAGCAGTGATCAGAAAACTGTTGTCCTTCTATGATCTGGAATATAAAATGGAAGCTGTCGCAGCTACTTTTGCCTAAATAATGCTGACATCATTCTCCGAAAGGTATAAAAGCAAAAAAGACACCAGGCGGTGTCTTTTTTCTTTGGGGCTAATCAATGCTAGTAATGCAGAGAAAAAAAATTTTATATCGTAATAAGTTTAAACCTGAGTCAAAAGTAGTCGTTCAGGCGTATGCACGCAATAGAGAATTATTATCCGGTGGTCTATTTCCTGTAAGTGGCGTAAAACAGATTAAATCTGGTTAGAACTGCATCGCTTTTTTAAGGAAATCTGCCTTCCTTCTTCTCGAAATTTCTACCTGCGTTCCATCACTCATCAATGCAAACCCGCCTTCACCCTGTATATACGACTGCATTTGCTGTAAGTTGATCAGGTGTGAATTGTGTACCCTGAAGAAGTCAACATCCGTGAGCAGCTCTTCAAACTCTTTTAACGGCCTGGATACCATGAGATTCTTCTTATCTGTAAAAAAGATCCGGGTATAATTACCTGTTGACTCACAACGCACTATATTCTGTACAGGCATAAAAACCAACCCGTTGATAGTCGGCAGTGCTATCTTCTTATGTGTCTGGTGCAGTGTCTTCATGTTCTGCAGGAAGACTTCCAGGGGAGAAGTATTCATTTCCGGCTGCGCACTATTCCCTGCGGCGTTTCGCCGGCTGATACATTTCTGTATCGCGTCCTGCAGCTCTTTAACGCTAAAAGGCTTTAGTAAATAATCCAGTGCATTGAACTTAATGGCTTTCAGGGCATATTGTTCATAAGCGGTGGTAAAGATCACATCAAAAGTGATCTTATCAAACATTTTCAGTAACTCAAAACCGTTCTGATGAGGCATTTCCACATCCAGGAATACGACATCCGGCTGCACTTCCATTATCAGCTCCTTTGCCTCTTTCACACTGTTCACGCCTCCCAGCACAGTCACTTCCGGACATTTCTTCTGAAGCATAGTCTGGAGAGCATCTATACAATGTTGCTCATCATCAACAATGATTGCTTTAATTTCGCTCATGCTGTGTGTGTAGGTTTTTTAAAATATAAATTCTACGGGTAAGATCAGTGTCACCTTTGTACCCAATGCTTTACCCGTCTCATCTTCCAGGTCTATAATCGTCACGTCCGCTTCTTTCGTATTGTTGATCTTCCTGATGAGGTCTATACGGCCTTCTGTTACCTTCATCCCCATTGAGCGATGGGTCTGTCCCTTTTTTTCCTTGATCTCGATTGCTTTTTTACGTCCTATACCATTATCTGTAACCGTACAGGTCAGGGTTTTTCCTTTCAGTGTGACAGCTATATCCAGCATCCCCTTGCCTGATTTATGTACAAGACCATGCCAGATCGCATTTTCTACATATGGTTGAATGATCATCGGTGGAATCATTACTTCCTCCTCATTAATATCGTCTTCTACATTGATCTGGTATTCAAATACATCATTGCAGCGCAGCTTTTCCAGGTCCAGGTAAAGGCGTAATGACTCCAGTTCCTTGTTCAAAGATATGAATGTGTATTGGGTGTTATCAAGGATCATCCTCATTAGCCGGGAAAATTTCGTCAGATAATCTGACGCCTCTTCCTGGTTATTACTCCAGATGAACCGGTGAATAGAGCTGAGTGAGTTGAAAATAAAGTGAGGATTCATCTGGGCACGCAAAGAACGAAGTTCCAGCTGAAGGGTCTGTTTATTGGTTTCCAGGTTGCGGTGTCTGATATAGAAGAACCCTCCTATTATCAGCATCACTAAAAATCCTGCCATCGACAATGTATATACCACATTACGTTTGGTACGTAATTCACCCAGCTGTTTATCATGTTCTAATGACTTGATCTGGTTATCTTTACGATCCACATCATAGATCGCCTGCGTTTGTGCCCACGCCAGCGAAGACTGTTCACTGATCAGACTGTCCTTATACACAAGCGATTTTTCCATTGCTTCCATTGATCGTTTGAAATCACCGGAAGCCTTGTAGTCCTTGGCCAATGCCTTATACCCTTCCATCAGCAGGTATTTAAAACGCCAGCTCTGGCTAAGGTTGATGGACTGCATAAAGTATTTACGGGCTTCTTCATGCTTTCCCTGCAGGCTCCACAGTTTCGCAATGTTCAGATAACTTTCTGCCACATGGACCTTATCATCTACGTTACCGTTGACTTCCAAAGCTTTATTCAGATATTCAAGTGCCTGGGCGTAGTCTTTTTTCTCCTGATAGGCGGAGCCGAGCGAGTTATAACAGATGGCCAGTCCGATACTGTTATTCAGTTGCTGATTTACTGCGAGGGATTTCTTATAATATTCGATCGCAAGGTCCAGTCGTTTTAGTCCCTGATAGGCGTAGCCTATGTTTCCCAGGTTGATCGCTACTCCCAGATTGTTCTTGCTTTGCTTCTCCAGTTCGAGTGCCTTTTCAAAATGATTGATCGCCTCTGCATATTTTTCGGTAGAGAGATTAATGTTTCCGATGCTATTGATCGCTACGCAGATATTACGGACATCATTGATCTTCTCGGCCAGTTGCAGGGCCCTGAAATGATAATCAAATGCCTTCTCCAGCTGGTCATCCATCCGGCGGTAGTCCACACCGGTATTGTTCAGGGCAATACAGAGCCACAGGTCATTTCTTGCTTCTTCAGCGTATTTAACAGCTTTCTGGTGATAATCAGCAGCGAGGAGATACTCTGATTTGTTTCTTTTAGCGCTACCCGCTTCATTATATGCATTGAACAGTCCATACGCATATTTTATGCGCTGCGACAACAGAATTGCTTCCTGGAAAAAAGGATTTTCCGCCCCTTGTTTATCAAAGTAGCGTCCAAGCGATTTGCCTTTCTCTATTAACCATTTCACCTTACCTGTATCTGCCGGGAGCCTTTTGGCAGAATCAAGCGTACGGAATACAAGCACCGAATCCTGGGCTATCACATCATTCCCCTTTACCAGGAAGAGCACGAAAAGTAGATAAAAGTAGCCTTTAAACATGCATCAGCCAGGTAATACCACAAGTTAAATAAAAAAGCGAAAGGGCGAAAGAATTCGCCCCTTCTTCCTATTAACCGAATACACCTACTGAAAATATGGAACAAAGCAGGCATTCCTGCCCTGCACCACATTAAGTTTAATAAATATCAGCCCACAAAGCCACGATATATATAATCTAAGTTTCGTAACGGTTAATAGCAACAGGTCTTTGGATATAGTTATAGTAAGATCGTTGAGACCTTATACGACTTCTCTTGACCCTGTTGGGTAAAATATATTTGATTAAACGGCGCACTGTATGAACCGGTCAACACAATACAATAATAAAATTGCAGGAAATTCTAGAGGATGTGGAAAATTACTGAAAGGGTTTCTCTCCGGTCGGTACCGGGAATACAACAAATTTAAAAAGGATTTTTTAAAACTAAAAAATAATTTCAGGACTGCACCAAAACAGCATCTTCTATCCACTGCATCACCAGCTTCAGCTGTTCATCCTGGGTTAACTGACTGTTGTCAAGGATAATGGCATCTTCCGCCTTTCTCAATGGGCTGATCTCCCTGTTTGTGTCTATATAGTCTCTGAGCTCAAGGTTCTCTTTTACCTCGTGAATACTGATATTCTTGTTCTTGGCATACAATTCCTTGAACCTGCGTTCAACACGAATGGCTGTGTCAGCGGTCATGAATATTTTTAGTTCTGCATGTGGGAATACCGTTGTACCGATATCCCTTCCATCCATTACAATACCCTTTCTTTTGCCCATTTTCTGTTGCTGTGCAACGGCAAGTTCGCGTACTTCCTTTATGGCTGCCACTTCACTTACCTTTTCAGCAACCAGCATTTCCCTGATCATGTGCTCGACATTTTCCCCGTTCAGGGTAATTTCCGATGCCTGTGACATAGGGTTGAACTCAAACTCCAGGTGAATGTCTGCCAATGCCGCCTTTACCGCGTCATGGTCGTTCCAGTCCACCCTGTTCTGAATAAAATAAAGCGTTATTGCACGATACATGGCCCCACTATCAATGTAGACATAATCAAGCTGCGCTGCCAGTTGTTTTGCCAGCGTGCTCTTCCCACATGAAGAATAACCATCTATCGTGATAATAATCTTTTTCAAAACCCCGGTATTAAATGCTGTAGAATGAATTAGACGGTGTAAAGTTAAAGGAAAAATGTAGAAACGTGAAAGCCTGATCGCCCGGTTTAGCGAAATAAAATGAAATGGGTGGTACCTGCTATACATTTTGCCAGCACTCTCCCATTTTATGCCCTGACAAATGTCTGATATCGGGTCTATATCGTCACTTCAAGGGCACCAAAAGGGCACCTCAATATCGCCGGGATATTGAGGTGCCCTTTTGGTGCCCTTGAAGTGACGGTAAGATGCCTATTAAGTAGGCTTACCAGGCGCTATATGAATGCTGGATGAACGGATATAAAAAGCATACTGTTTGTTATCCACATACCTGGCACACCCATTCCGAACTAAACCCGATCTACCCGTAACACAATCAGGATCAATGGTCTATAACCACGACTTTGCAAACATACGCCTGCTTGCCGCTCTCCTTGTGTGTCAGTACCAGGAAGTACGTACCGGTAGGCATGTCCCTGATATCCAGCTCACTTTGACCGACCATCTCCAGCTTACGGATCTGTTGTCCCCAGGTATCATATATCTGTACGATCAATGGTGTCTTAATACCTTTGACAGTTACCTTAAACTGACCGTAGTTCGGATTCGGGAATACTGTAGCCTGGATCAATGGTCCTACCTCCCTTACGTCGGTATAGACATACTTACCAGTAGACGATACGGCCTTGATGCGGTAATAGCTCCATCCGTCGTAAGGATTGTTATCCTGCCAGTAATATTCCAGGCGGGTGGTACTGTAACCACCGGGTGCCTTGGTAGCAACGGTCCCTATTTTCTTAAATGACGTTTCATTATCCAGCATGCGCTCGATCTCAAAGACAGCATTATTTGTCTCGCGGCTCGTTGTCCACACCAGGTCAACCAGTGAATAACTGATGCGGTAAGCATTGAAATGAATGATATCTGCCGGCAGATAACTGTACGATAATGAAGTCAGTTTCGTAAAATAGGCATCACTACCCAGTCCCGGCATCCCCCTCGAATGCATTGTAGCGGTTTGACGCATCGGCTGTGTCGTCAATGTACCGGGCGCCATATTATCATTAACGCCTGTACGTCTTTCCCAGCTATTGTCACCGAACTGGCTGATATAACTGCTGGCACGATTCACCTTATACTCTGCGGCCTCATCGGCATCCATATGCTGCAGGGCCACAGTGGTCAGTCCTGAACCTGTACCATCCTTACCAAGATGCCATGACTTAAATACAACGCTGTCATACAGTATCCTTCCTGCTATCGCCTGTTGATATACACTGTCAAATACTCTTGCCTTAAAGTCCTCCGGACTACCCTCATACCTCACACCAGCCGGCGCATAGTTCCTCGCACTGGTGCCTACAGGAAAGACCACCTGTCCGGATGCATTGCTCAGCTTTGCACGATACAGGAACCCTCCAGCCGTCTCAGGGCCGGTAACGATAAAACGCTGATCACTGTATCCGCTGATCGTACCAGGATTATTATTTCCTACCAGCAGGTTCCAACCATTCAGATACACATGCCCGTTAGTTAGTTGTAATGTATTCCTCACCTGCAGATCATTGAGATCTGCCAGTATAATACCATTGGCATTACTGACTTCCAGATTGGGGAAACTGGCACCTGATCTTGCAGCAACGTTATATCCACCGGCAACGATCTGCTGACCTTTATTGCCTGCAAACCTGAATATTCCGCCGGTACCGCTGGTACCTGAAGTACTTTCGTCAGATAGAAGTGCTGTATATCCGTTCGTCCATTGTTTTCCCAGGAAATAAAGCACTGACGCCGGACTGGAGCCCAGCGTCCCATCATTGGTCACATCACCAAAAAAGGCGACGTTCCCAAAACTCCACACTTTACCATCAGCAGGAATGTATGCTGCCTGCTGGGCAGTGATGGTATCTATTGAGAGTACCAGAAAACATAATAGGAGTAAATATCTCTTCATGCAGGTATTATGTTTTATAGTATCGCTTCGTGTGCATAGTTATTGAACAAAAGATGTAACGATCCATCTGCTATCAGCACCAGAATAGATCAGGCTCACAGAGCCCTGACCATTTGTTTTGATGGTATTGCCCATTGTATTGATCCTGTTAATGTCGGTTCCTCCACCCTGGTTTGCAATGGTCATATCGTTACCAGAAGCATTGAAAATAGTGATCATACGGCCATCCGTTCCACCTGCAATACTGTTTATCGTAAAATCACCACTGGCAGAAACCCGGATAAAGGTAGCCGTGCCGATATTCAGGTTCGTATTAGCACCGTTGTTGTTACTGGCTGTTAACGTCGGACCGTTACCATTGGTACCAACCGTCAGGGTCGTGGTACTTCCACTACCCGCAGTACCAACACTCACATCGCCATTGCTGTTAATAACCAGTGGAGAACCACTACCAGAAGGCAGGTTGGCGATACGTAGTACATCATTGTTAGCGTCTATGTGTAAACGTTTTGCCGGAGTGGCACCTGCCAGACCAATACCCACGTTATTATTCTGCAAACGCATGATCTCAGTGAATGTTCCCGGAGAAGGTGCATAGGTATAGCTTTTGAAAACAATCGGCTCATCGCCATCATCCCCGATGATAAATTCAAATCCGCCGTTATTGTTCGTACCGGTTGCACCAAATTCGAAATAATCTGTTCCGGCAGAACTACCTTTCATACGGAAGTTCCCGTCTGCAGTTGTCCACATCTTTGGTTTATAGAAGCTTACTGATGCAGGCACCGAAAACTGTAGTGCGGAACGCATATACGTTACCATCTCATCGTTATCGGTATAATCTGTATAGCCTTCTGTGAGACCCAATGTTTGTCTGCGTCCAAATTCCAGCAATGGCGTGTTATTGGACCTGATCACCATTCTATTGTCATCAGTAGTACCAAGGAACTGGTTATTGGCATCAACACCACTGTTACCACTGATCAGCCAGTTATTCGCTGCCGCATTCTGCGTAACGATCACATCGCCGTTGTTGTTAATCGACAATACCTTACTGTTGTAGGCCTGTACCGTTGCAGCGTTGAGGTCCTTTAAACGCAGGCCTGATATGCCGGTAGCAGCAGTAGTACCTGCTACCTCCAATGTGTTGTTGGGAGCATTGGTTCCTATACCCAGGCGGTTAGTCGTATTGTTCCAGAAAAGGTTCGTATTCTTTTGAGATACCAGTCCGCTGGCGCCCGCGAACAATATAGAACCAGCTGTCATAGATGTCAGCGAGAGGTTATTTCCTATAGTACCGTTACCACTGATGGAGAAGTTAGCCGTCTGTATGCCGGCGCTGATATTCTGGATATAGTTACCCGAACCTGCAGGCAGATCAGTAGCGGCTAAAGCACTACCTGTAGTCACGCGTCCCTTGGCATCTACAGTTACTTTAGTATAGGTGCCGGCGGTGACACCACTGTTTGCCAGTGTTACAGGAATACTGGTCGTACCGCTACCAGTTGCATCACCGGTTAAGGTAATGGTAGTGGAAGATGCAGCAGGCGTATAATATTCAAAACCGTTGGCGGCGCTGTTTACTCTGATCGATTGTCCGGCGGTTCCGTAGTAGTTAATACCCAGACCACCTCTTGCAATAGGGAAAACACCAGTCGTTATTTTAGCAGCATCCAGGTTCGGGATGTCACCAGCGGCCAGTGTGGTACCATATGTGACCCTCCCTTTCGCATCGGTGGTTACTTTGGTATAGGTACCGGCAGTACCAACGTTCACAAGTGAAGTATTCACAGAATAAAAGTTGCCTGTAGCTGTGACATCACCGTTAAAGTTGGGTGTAGAGGTCAAAGCTACATAGTCATTTGACCATTCAATACCACTACCATCTGCTTTTACTTTCATCACATCTTTGGCGGAACCGAGGTAGTTGATACCAGTACCTCCTCTCGCCACTGGCAGCACACCACTGTTGATCTTTGACGCATCGAGGCCAGGGATATCGCTCGCGTCAAGCGCTCTGAAAGACGGCTGTCCGGTACCCCATGAAGGAGCAGCAAATACCAGGTTTCTGGCCTGATCATTGAAAGCAGCCGTTAAGGTACCGGTTGAGGTCACCGGACTATTTGTTACGTTGAATATGGAAGGCATAGATAATCCTACTGATGTCACAGTTCCGGCACTGCCGGCCGTCGGCGCTTTGGGAATCCATCTACCCGTTCCGTTATCCCAGGTTAATACATCATTATTGTTAGGCGTATTATTGGAAACATTCCTTCCCTGGAGTTGGGAAGCGTTCCAGAGCGCAGAAGTATTTAAAGCGGAGATCACTCCACCTCCAGTAAGGCTGATACCAGTACCGGCACTGAATGCGGCCCTTGCCCTTGCATCTGTGTAATACAGGTTTACAGACTCAGAAATATCGTTGGTGGTTAATGTTACGGCAGGACCTGTTTGTCCATTCACCGATGTAATGCCAGTGGTAGTTGTTTCATCGATCAGTTTTCTCCACACACCATTTTTCCTGATGTAGAGCATTTTATCAGGAACATAGTAAATGATCATACCATCAGGTGCAGCGTTCAATGGCGCAACGCCGTAATTACTTACACGGGGCATTAATAAACCCTGTTTATCACTGTTCAGTTCTAACAATGCAGATTTCTCGATCACGGTAGGAGCAGCTCCCAGCTTCAATTGCTGAGCGTGTGTAAGAGCGGGTAGTAACATCACACACAATCCAAGTAGACCGCTGCGACAATTCAATATTTTCATAGGTCTTTAAAGGTTGCAGGAAATGCTGAGAAGCATGAATAACAGGAGCAGTGGTTCACTGCTCCTGTTAGATAATATTTCTGATTATTTCCGGATGATGTACCAGTTAGTACCATCAGTTTGTATAGTTACGAAGGTCCAGTCGTTATAGATCATATAATCCGCACCACCTTCGATTGTAGCGGTAGTTGGCAGGATCCTGACTGTGTTGTTGATATCGCCTGTACCAATCTTTTTGATGGTGTAGATACGACCTGCAATAGCAGCAGTCGGAGCCGGCAGAGTGATGGTCAGTGAACCACCGGTTGCATCCGCCAGAATGGTGTTATCATTAGCAGTTACTGTGTAAGAGCCGGTAGTTTTATAGATCTTCATCTGTACGGAACCGTTCACTTCCAGGGTAGAGTTAGCCGGAGCAGCAGAACCTACAGCTACACCTGCAGCGAAACTCTTGTTACCCGCGAAGCTCTGGTTACCGGTAGATACAACACCTCGCTGGGCAGCAGTGTGAGAAGCATCAACTGCGCTTGCGTTTGGCAAATTAAACGATACATCATTGGCAGTGGCCTGAATATCGAAGTTAGTGCCAACGCTGTCAGTTTTGAAAGCCACATTCACATTATCAGTAGTACCAGTACCTGCATTGATGGTACGGATCGCTTTAGAGATCGCATCCAGATCAAAAGGTCTTTTGGTTACGGCACTACCTTCACGTACTAACACATCATAAGATGCAGCAGTAGCAGCGTTTGCCACGCTATTCAGCGTAACAGGGCCATTGAGTGTGGTTGCGTTAGTGACAGCCAGTGTATTCAGTGTGGATGCACCGCTTACAGTCAGCGTACCACCTAAGTTGGTATTACCGGTTACATCTAACGTACTACCTACAGTGGTAGCGCCGGTCAGTGTACTGGTGCCGGTTACAGCTAAAGTATTGGATAAGGTGGTGGCACCTGTTACATTTAATGTGTTACCTACTGTGGTCGCACCATTGAAGGTCTTGTCTCCACCGAAGGTTTGTGTACCCGTAGTGACAATACCAGCCTGGGTTGCACCGGCAGCCACCAGTTCCAGTTTATAGCTGGCAGTTGCTGCATCATAGGTAATACGTCCACCTCTGTTAGCTTCAGCAGCAGCTACGGTTGTAATGAAATCAGCGATGGTCATGTTTGTACCGCTGGACAATGCCTGCAGTTTATCCCAGTCTGATTTTTTCAGGAAACCATAAGTCGCGGTGGTAGATGGTGCCAGGATCGGCGCATTTACAGTGATCTGCCCGGTAGCAGCATCTTCAGTTACGTTGAACTGCGCATTAGCAGAGTCGGCGCTGGTTTTGATATTGGCAAGCAGGCTATTGAAAGCGGTTTGCGGCAGAGATCTCTTAGAAACGATACCAGTAGTGGGATTCAGCAATAATACGTCCAGCAGCGCATTATTTACATTAACAGCGGCAAACTTCAGCTGTCCGTCAGTCTGTACACCGATAGCTTCAGTTGCGTTGGTACGGATAGAGAGCGGCTGCGCATCAGAAGTTCCGATATAATCAGTAGCCGTAGTACCTGCGTTACCTTTGAGGCTCCAGTTGGCCATAGCATCACCGGCACTGGCGATCTTCACCCAGGCCCCTGCTCTTCTCATATATACTCCGTCATTAGCGGGAGTACCACTGGCCAGGTATACGATCATACCATCCACGGGATCAGTCCCTATAGCGGCATCAATAGCGGTGAAGTTGGGTACCCTTGGCAGCAGGAGACCCTGTTTGGTACTATTCAACTCGAGTATCGCTGATTTAGTGATCTGGGACGGATTATCACCGATTTTCATCTGAGCGTTAGCCGCTGTAGCTGCGAGGGTGATACCACCAGCCAGAACAAGCGTACGGGAAGTGTTACGTATAACTGATTTCATAGTATAGGGATAGATATATTTATATTATCTGTTAATTAATTAAATAGTATCTGGCATCTGCAAACGATCCATCACACTCAGGGTCATAGTTTTCCTGTTGTACCATTGCATGACACAACAGGTCACTACCTGTGTTTGCGGTTTAGCTCAGTCTTTCCGTAAAATGTAGGTTAAAAAGTTGTGGATGTCTTATTGTTCACATGTATCCGTTTACGAATGTCGCTATATGCTGACACGCCAGACGAGCCCGGCAGTAATATTGTATGGTGCAAATATCTAATATTATTGACATTCTGTTATGACATGAACGTATCATTTTGGCAAATAGTGTTGTTTCATATAGCATTGATTATCATTTATATATTTTTTCGCATACTGAAAAGGGACTGATAATCATATCCCTGAATTCAGGGATATCGCTTTGACATAACACATTAATGTTATAAAAGATATATCCATATGATATACTGCGCGTTTTTATTCCCGAACGGATGGGTATATAAACAAAAAATCCCGGACTTACGCCCGGGATTCTATTAAAACAATGTCTATCAACTATGGCTTATTATGCCTCTGATTTTTCGGATTTGTTACTTTTTGAAGAGTTCTTCAAGGTGAAGATCAGTTTCTGATTTTCCTTGTCGAGATCCGCAATCAATACATCGCCGTTATGAATATTCATATTCAGTATTTCCTCCGCCAGCGGGTCTTCCAGGTATTTCTGGATGGCTCTGTGCAGTGGACGGGCACCGAACTGCTGATCGTAACCTTTCTCTGCCAGGAAGCCTTTGGCCTCTTCTGTCAGTTCCAGGCTGAAGCCCAGGTTGTTCAGGCGTTTCAGCACACTCTGCATCGTGATATCTATGATAGTATAGATATGCTCTTTGCTTAGAGAGTTGAATATGATCACGTCGTCGATACGGTTCAGGAACTCAGGAGAGAAGGTACGTTTCAGTGCTTTTTCAATTACTGATTTTGTGTTGTCTTCTTCTGTGTTTGCTTTTGCAGTGGTGGTGAAACCAACACCTGCACCGAAATCTTTCAACTGGCGTACACCAATGTTAGAAGTCATGATGATGAGGGTGTTCTTGAAATCCACCTTACGACCCAGACCATCGGTCAGGATACCATCGTCCAGCACCTGTAACAGGATGTTGTAGATGTCAGGGTGAGCTTTCTCGATCTCATCCAGGAGGATAACGGAGTAAGGCTTGCGGCGTACTTTTTCAGTCAGCTGACCACCTTCTTCATAACCAACATATCCCGGAGGCGCACCTATCAGACGGCTTACAGAGAATTTCTCCATATATTCACTCATGTCGATGCGGATCAGGCTATCTTCAGAGTCGAACATATAGCGGGCCAGGGATTTAGCCAGCTCGGTTTTACCAACCCCGGTAGGTCCGAGGAAGATGAAGGTACCGATTGGTTTTTTAGGATCTTTCAACCCTACCCTGTTACGCTGAATGGCCTTTGTTACTTTAGAGATGGCTTCATCCTGACCAACTACAGCGCCTTTCAGGTCTTCACCCATACGACGGAGTTTTTCAGTTTCGGCCTGTACCATACGTTTAACAGGGATACCTGTCATCATGCTCACTACTTCAGCGATAGCTTCTTCGTCGATCGGGTAGCGTTTGTGTTTCACTTCTTCTTCCCACACATTTTTCGCACGCTCCAGGTCTTCTCCGAGTTTCTTTTCGGTATCGCGTAATGCAGCTGCTTCTTCGAAACGCTGGCTCTTAACTACTTTGTTCTTTTCCTGTTTGATGTCTTCGATCTGTTTTTCCAGGTCGAGGATATTCTGCGGAACATTGATGTTCTTCAGGTGTACTCTTGCGCCCACTTCATCCAGTACGTCAATAGCCTTGTCAGGTAACAGACGGTCTGTCATATAGCGATCACTGAGTTTCACACATGCATCAATAGCGTCCTGTGAATAGCTCACGTTATGGTATTCTTCATAGCGTGGTTTTATATTATTCAGGATCTGAATAGTCTCATCCACGGTTGGAGGTTCTACCATTACTTTCTGGAAACGACGGTCTAATGCACCATCTTTCTCGATGTACATACGGTATTCATCCAGGGTGGATGCACCGATGCACTGAAGTTCTCCACGAGCCAGTGCCGGTTTGAAGATGTTGGAAGCGTCCAGGGAACCGGAAGCGCCGCCCGCACCAACAATGGTATGGATCTCATCTATGAAGAGAATGACATCGCGGTTCTTTTCCAGTTCGTTCATGATGGCTTTCATCCTTTCTTCGAACTGTCCGCGGTATTTTGTACCTGCCACCAGGGCTGCCAGATCTAGGCTTACGACGCGTTTGTCAAACAGTACGCGGGACACTTTACGCTGCACGATACGCAACGCCAGGCCTTCCACGATGGCTGTTTTACCCACGCCCGGTTCCCCGATGAGGATCGGATTGTTCTTTTTACGGCGGGACAATATCTGCGATACACGCTCAATTTCCTGCTCGCGGCCAACAATAGGGTCTAAGCTGCCACTCTCGGCCAGCTTTGTAATATCCCTGCCGAAATTATCCAGCACAGGGGTTTTTGACTTCGTATTGGTTTGCTTAGCCTTGGAGGCAAAACTCTTGCGCTCATCTTCAAACTCCTCCTCTCCAGGATCATCAAACTCCGCCTTAGGATCGGCTGATTTTACGAAGCCCAGCTCGTTTTTAAAAGTGTCGTAATCCACGTCAAACTGTTGTAAGATTTGTGTACAAACGTTTTCTTTATTCTTGAGGATTGAAAGCATTAAGTGCTCTGTTTCTACGGTTGGGCTTTTTAGTGCCTTCGCCTCGAGCACGGTAACGCGTATTACCTTTTCTGCCTGCCTTGTGAGTGGTAGACTGTTGATATTGGCGATATTTTTTCCTGTTTTATCTTTTACGGCCAACTCAACCTCTTTACGAAGTTCATAAAGGTCTACATTTAAGGCCTGCAGAATTTTAACAGCTGTCCCTTCCCCTTCTCGAATTATGCCAAGCAGCAGGTGTTCTGTGCCGATGAAATCATTCCCTAAGCGTAAAGCTTCCTCCCTGCTAAACGAAATGATCTCCTTTACTTGCGGTGAAAAATTCTGGTCCATTGTGAGAATATTAAATTATTAAAACCCTTACGGGGACTTGCTTATACAATATTAGCAAATAATTTTGATTTACCTTTACCCTAACACTTTAATAGTACAAGTATACAATTAAGGCCAGTGAAGTAAGAAAGAAGGCTGTTATTTGGCAGGATTCCCGATTACTTATTTACTAACTTATAAAAGAAAATCTTGCTTATGGAATTCAAAATTGATACCAAAGAAAAAATACTGGTTGTACAGCCTCAAATTAAGCAACTGGATGCTAATTTGTCAGCCGGGTTTACTAAAGAGGTATCTGAATTACCAGACCTGGAAGGTCGCAACCTCATACTGGACATGGGCTTGGTGGAAAATGCGGATGAGAGTGGGATTAAAGCCATTTTAACAGTATATCACCAGCAGTATGACAGCGGCCTATCCTGTGCCGTAACCGGCCTTAACAGCACTTTAACAAATGCCCTTAAAAATGCGGATGATTCCGTGTATAATGTTGTCCCTACTATGTCTGAAGCAATTGATATGGTAATGATGGAGGATCTTGAGAGGGAATTATTGCAGGACGAAGAATAATTTTTTCTCCTGCTCACATATTGATGCCCTATTTTTCCGGTATGTGGAAATACGTTCCATTTCCCGGAATAAATAAGGAAATTTGGTAATTATTTTTTTCCGTTCATGTTTGCAGTCACCATATTAGGTAATAACTCAGCACTTCCCACGTTAGAAAGACACCCAACAGCTCAGATAGTTACATGTAATGATCAGCTGATACTGTTGGATTGCGGAGAAGGCACACAATTACAATTTGCGCGTTATAAGATCAGAAGAAGCCGCCTGAGATACATATTCATCAGTCACCTTCACGGAGATCATTATTTCGGCCTTATAGGGCTTTTAAATAGCCTTAGTCTGCTGGGCAGGCAGAATCCGCTGACGGTGTTCGGGCCCCCGGAACTGGAAACCATCATTCAGCTGCAGCTGCAATGCTCCGGTACCATCCTACAGTTCAAGCTGCAGTTCGTTCCCCTGACAGATGACAAACAAGGCGTTATCCTGGAAGATAAAGACCTGACGGTCAGCTTCTTCCCTGTACAGCACCGTATTCCCTGCTACGGATTTGTGTTTGAAATGCAGAAACGGAAGAGGAAGATCATTCCCGACCAGGCCAAGGCATATGAGATACCTGCTGCGTATTTCTCCCACCTCCAGGCGGGCGCTGATTATCAGCGTAAAGACGGGTTGCTTGTTAAAAACGACTGGGTGACCCTGCCACCTCCCAAAGGTAAAAAATATGTATATTTTGCTGACACCGCCTTTTCGGAGTCACTGATCCCATACGCCAATGATGCGGACCTGGTATATCATGAAACTACCTATCTCGGCGATCTGGCGGAAAGAGCCGCTGAAAGATTTCATAGCACAACGGTACAGGCTGCCACACTGGCATTAAAGGCTGGAGCCCTCCGGCTTATTGTAGGGCACTTCTCATCGAAATACACCGATCTGACCCCTTTTGAGACAGAATGCCGCGAAGTATTCCCCAATGCTGATGTGGCCATGGAAGGTACCAGCTATATTATCTGACAAATCTGTACAAAACAGCGATCCCCGTGCTGCCAGGCAGCACGGGGATCCTTATTTTACCGGTTACCGGTTTACTTGTAATTCTTGTTGAAAGCAGCGATACGGCTCTGTAAACCAGCGCTTACAGGCACTACCGGCAGGCGGAATACGTTCTCGATCAATCCACCTTCAGCCATAAACGCCTTCACACCAGCAGGATTATTC
This sequence comes from Chitinophaga agri, assembly GCF_010093065.1. Taxonomy (NCBI): domain Bacteria; kingdom Pseudomonadati; phylum Bacteroidota; class Chitinophagia; order Chitinophagales; family Chitinophagaceae; genus Chitinophaga; species Chitinophaga agri. The sequence goes on from NZ_CP048113.1 coordinate 3,207,283, forward strand.
TCTTCAAACATCAGGTCGAAGGATTCCTGCAGCTTGTAATGCAGTTCACGTGCTTTGGCATTATCACTTGCCAGTGCAGCTCTTACCAGGTCAGCTACATCTTTCGCAAAATAGTTAGCTGCCACAGAGATCAGCCCGTCCATACCTGTAGCAATCTGAGGAAATGCCAGCGCATCATCACCACTGACAACCAGGAAGTCCTTCGGTTTATCCTTGATGATCTGCATACACTGGATCATATCACCGCTGGCTTCTTTCATCGCCACGATGTTTTCTACCTCTTTTGCCAGACGCAGGGTTGTCTGCGCTGTCATATTACGACCAGTCCTGCCGGGAACGTTATACAGGATGACAGGTTTCGGAGATGCTGCTGCAACGGCTTTATAATGTTGGAACAATCCTTCCTGGCTAGGCTTACTGTAATACGGCGCAACGCTCAGTATCGCAGCTGCCTCGTCCAGTGGACAGGTTTCGAGTCGCTTGACTACGTCGCGGGTATTGTAGTCACCAATGCCTACAACTACCGGCACACGCTTATTCACCTTTTCAAAGGTAAACTTCATAACGTCCAGCTTCTCTTCTGAGCTTAGTGTAGGCGTTTCTCCGGTCGTCCCCAGGGATACTACATAGTCAACCCCGCCGGAAATCACATGATCAATCACTTTCTCCAAAGCATTCCAGTCAATGCTTTCGTCTTTTTTAAAGGGCGTAACCAGTGCCACACCGGTGCCTTTCAATTGTTCCATATTGAGTGTAAATTCCAGATAACAAATTCCAAATCGCCCTCTTTATCAATCCTAAAGAGGTGCAAAGATGACAATTTGGAACGGTATATAACGAAATATTTTTAGCGTTCTTCAAAAAAGCCCATGTTGCTGAATTTATCGATACGTTGCTCTATACGTGTATCAGCATCGATCTTTCTCAGTTCAGCCAGGGTATCCTTGATCTTCTGCTTCAGGATGTCCGCCATTTCGTCCGGATTCACATGCGCACCACCCAGTGGTTCTTTGATAACACCATCCACCAGACCGAAGCGGCTCATGTGGTCGGATGTCAGCTTCAGCTCTTCAGCAGCCTTTTCCTTAAAGTTCCAGCTACGCCAGAGGATAGTTGAACAGTTTTCCGGAGAGATCACCGTATACCAGCTGTTTTCCAGCATCAATATCCTGTCTCCGATACCAATTCCCAACGCACCACCGGAAGCACCTTCGCCAATGATGATACAGATAACCGGTACCCGCAGCTTCACCATTTCGAAAATATTACGGGCAATCGCCTCTCCCTGTCCGCGCTCTTCAGCTTCAAGTCCAGGGTAAGCGCCGGGAGTATCTATCAGCGTAACAATAGGCTTATTGAACTTTTCTGCCAGTTTCATAAGGCGCAGGGCCTTTCTGTAACCTTCCGGGTTAGCCATACCAAAGTTGCGGATCTGACGCATCTTCGTATTTACCCCTTTCTGCTGACCAATGAACATGACTGTCTCACCATCCAGATCAGCAAAACCACCGACCATGGCTTTGTCGTCTTTCACGTTCCTGTCGCCATGCAGCTCCACGAAATTGGTACACATCTTCTCGATGTAGGCAAGAGTATAGGGCCTATCGGGATGCCTACTGAGCAGGACCTTCTGGTAACTGGTAAGGTGTTCATACAGTTCAAGACGGGTATTAGCGATCTTTTGCTCATACTCATTTACAGTAGCTGTAACATCTACACCTGACTTTGCTCCATTCTCCTTCAGTTTTGCCAACTGATCATACAGGTCCTCAATAGGTTTCTCAAAATCCAGGAATTGCATATTTTTTATAAAATTGGTTAAAGTACGCTGTAAAGATAAACCCTAAAATATTTTTTAAAAAAGATTTGCAAAATTGATTTGTTTGTTGCTATCTTTGCAACCCCGAAACACGGGAAGGATCAGTAGTTCAGTTGGTTAGAATGCCGCCCTGTCACGGCGGAGGTCGCGGGTTCGAGTCCCGTCTGGTCCGCAGGAACAAAAAAGCCTTCAGATAATATCTGAAGGCTTTTTCTTTAAGACCATGTTGCGAATGATGCCGACCGTAACCCATTTAGTGGCTTAATCCTATCTTTCTCCACAAAAAGAACAGGCTAGTTTCTCAAAAATATTGAACTTATCAGATTAAGAAATCTGGAGCTTTGGACGTCTGGTCATTTTTTGACCAGAGTTATTGCTTGTAATTTTGATGATTTGACTACAATAGAATCGTGAGTAAATCCTATTTTCGTTGTGCGTTGTAAAAAACATCACGTTGAATAAGCCTTCATATCATTCTGTTTAATTCAAGATAGATTCTATGTAACTGCAAGGGATAATCATAAACTGTTCTAACTTTACTGCTTTCAATATCTGGCGTTTGTTTGGTCATCTTCAATTTTACCATATTTGTATGATAACAGTAGATAGAAACATTCATTCAATATACTTATTCAAATCAGTTCCCGAGAACCTCTAATCGCCTCATCTGCAGGTTCATATGGTGTACCACAACTTTATCGTAATCATTAGACTTATCACCCATTTTACTAAAAAGGACCAGCATCTCTATAAGTAGAAAGAACGAAATCCATAGCAACCAGAAACCTAGTGCCACATAAGAACCAGACAACATCCGTGTCATAATTGTTAATTCATCCAGAAAGCCCGTTTTCGCTTTCATTTCCTTCTCCAGTTCAGGCCTCATGTGCAGTAACTTGTTCTCCTTTTGTGCTTTTTGGTCCCTCATGTTGCCAATAACGGAGTCAAGGGATGGCAGCAGTGTTATTTTAGAGTTTGGTAATTGTGTAGTTCCAACAATATAATCACTGGTTGTACGCCAGATAGTCGTATCCTTACCAGAGGATGATATAGCTTGAACAGGTATCCGTTTAGTTGCTGTTTGGGTAGTTTTTACCACTGTAGTGGGGTGTTTACTGATATCATCAATGTAACTGGCCTTTTCTTGTTCCTTTTTATTAATCGTCGTGTCCAATGCGGCTATCTGCCTTAATAATTCTTCATTTTTTGATGGTAAAATCTTGTCAACTTTTTCGGATACATATGTTATTTTCTCAATCTCAATATCTTTTTCAAACAATATCTGATCAATAATTACCGCGCCCAGGATGGACATCATGAAAGCAAGGCACACCCTGGATAATATCAACAACCGACCTGGATTAATAGTAAGTACAATCTGCCTTTCCACCTGTACAATGATTATTATTGAGAGGATTCCCGCTAGTATGCACCCAGGAATGCTGAGTGATAAGTAACGATGTGCGAATGTAAAGCCAATAAAGAACCACAGAATACAAACGATCAGAATGGCTGCCGTATACTTCTTCACGGTTTTAAAGGCAACTTCACTGCAGCGCTGCAAGATGCTATAGTTATAGCCAGTCATGAAGCAACCAAAGCGGATCCATAGATGTTTCATAACGCTAGTTTAGAAGTTTTTGTTTAAAATAATATGACCGGAAATGGCGGCAAGACCATTTCTGAATCCCCGGGTATAGCTGATAACGATACCATGTCCCACTCCTTCATTAACTTTTGCCTGCTCTTCAATCTCTTTGACCTGCTTAATATGGCTCTCGGCAATTTCCTTCTTGACAGTAAGCTCCTCCACTGTGTCTATCATTCCACTTCTGCTCCTGCTAGCAATATGAAAATTAATTTGACGGATAAAGTCTTCATAAAAGGTCTTCACTTTTCTAATAGATCTTTCAAGATCATTTTTCAACGCAATCACATTCTGTTCGAGATGGGTTGTGTCTGGATTTATCAATGCATCATTATATCCTTTCGATTCGTAATTTTTATCCAGAAAATCGTATAAAACATGTATCCCACCATTTAGGGGCGCAGCGGGTTTGTCCTCGTTCTGCTCCTGGTGTACAGTCTCCTTCTCTATGAAGGTCGTTTCTGGAATATCGGCTAAAGGTCGTTCAACTGTCATAGATTGGTCGTGCCCATTTAGACGCTCCCGGTTGAAAATATTAAATAATCCCATAGATAATTTATTAAATAGTGATTGTAGGTACTTTATATTTATTATGTCCTTTGCTATGACAAGATTCACAAAGCGTTATGAGCAAATGATCCGGATAATCCCAGGGAAGGCGAAACTTCTGCTCAATTGTCGAAAAGTGATACTGGCGGTGATGTACCTGCAGATCTTTATCGCTATGGCAGTGAACACAGCGGTACATATCGCGATGTAGTATTTTCTTTCGCTTTGCCTTCCAGTTTGGGTGCAATAATAGTGAGCCATAACTACCATGGGATTTAGTACTTAAGGCAATAAGTTTAGCAGATTTTGTCAAGGCCGATATTGCGGGAAAGACTGCCTGATTATATCTTCTATAAAATTGTCCGCCTTTAAATTGCAAATATTTATATGGCAGATCGTTTGAAGTTATCATAATAGTATAGATTGGATTTATTAAAATAAAGTCCCAATTACAAACAATTCATTACTCCTCTTACAGAACTAGCCGGTCGATTCACACCTGGTCATGGGGTCATTTCACTACAGCATTTATACACTTAACTCACAAATAGCGGACATTCATATTTCATAAAATTTTAGCATTGTATGAATAGCAAATGACGGCTATAGTTAAATCATGTCTTTAAATGAGAAATCTCATACGAAGTTATGAAGCTGTGATTATTCCAAAGGAGGGGATTTTTCCGGTATTTCAGATGCAATCTTCCGGTAAAACTAATAGCATAGCAGCATGACAATTATATGTTTTTACAGACTTCAATTATAAATATCGGCAAAGATATAATTGTTCCAATTAATCACCTGTTTCTACTGATGTCATCTATAATGTTTACCAGCAGATAAATTCTTCAAACGGCTCCAAGCTTGCATACGCTACTCTCTGCACAAAAGGGACAAATCATACTTGTGATGATCTGTCCCTTTTCATTCAATGCATACTGCCGCTATATGCATTACATGCTTTATCCTATCTTAGTTCTTCCGGCTGACTTTCCGATCTAAAAAATCTCTTATGACAGCCCCTATCTCTTCTCCGCAACTTTCAAGTGCGAAGTGACCTGCATTAAACAGATGATATTCCAGATTTTTGACATCCCTTTTATATGCCTCAGCGCCGCCTACCGGAAATATGTAATCATTCTTTCCATATACGATCAGCATCTCAGGGTTGTGGTCACGGAAATATTGCTGCCACTCAGGATATTTAGGCGGATTGGTCCTGTAATCATAAAAGAGGTCAAGCTGGATCTGCCCGTTCTCAGGCCTTTCCAAATGACGCAAATCAACTTCCCAGTTGTCAGGACTAACCACCGAGGTATCCGAAACACCATGAGTATACTGCCACCTTAAACCCTCCGGGTTGTGAAAAGTCCGTAATGTGTCTTCAGCAACCTTATCATTTCTGTCTTTCCAATAGGCCTTGATTGGATCCCAGAATGTCTCCAGCCCTTCTTCATAGGCGCATCCATTCTGAACAATGATCGTTTCAACATTTTGCGGATACTTAGATGCCAATCTCCAGCAAACAGGCGCACCATAATCCATCGCATACAGACTATACTTCGAAATATCCAGTTTTTCCAACAGTGCTTCGATGATCAATGCATAATTGTCAAAAGTATAGGAGAAACTGGCGATAGGAGGTTGTTCACTCCTGCCATAGCCAGGATAATCAGGAGCGATCAGATGATATTTATCTGATAGATCATTGATCAGATTTCTGAACATATGCGAAGACGCAGGATAACCATGCAGGAGAACAACGGTCGGTGCATCCTTAGGTCCGGCTTCGCGGTAAAAAATATTGACGCCGTTGATGTCAATAAAATTATAGGTTGTCTTAGTTCTCATTATGTGATTTTTTATTCTTGAATAAAACGTTTGATTAATCCGGCTGCGAATTCATGGTGCTCCTCCAGCAAAAAATGTCCACCATCAATTTGAATTATTTCGGCATTGGGCAGATCCTTTTTGTAAGCATCTCCACCAGGTGCTATAAACAAACTATCATTCTTCCCCCATAACACCAGTGTGTCTGGCTGATGCGCTTTAAAATACTTATGCCATTCCTCATACGATGCAATATTGCTTCCATAGTCCCGGAAAAGTGCCAGCTGTATCTCATCGCTCCCATCCCTGTCCAGGTAGTACTGATCAGTTACATAACTATCGGGACTTATGCGGCTTATATCACTGGCGCCGTTCAGATATAGCCACTTCGTCGCCTCTGCTGTCAGGAAGAAACGGGCTGCCTGTTCGTGCTCTGCGTCAGGCTTACGGATATAGGTCAGCAATGGCTCCAGTGCCTGTCCTAGTCCTTCATTATATGCGTTCGCATTTTGTATGATGAGTGAGCGGATCAGATCAGGACGACGGCTCGCAATCCTTAGTCCTACAGGACCACCGTAATCCTGGATATACATATTAATATTCCTGAGCTGCAGACGATCAATAAACTGTTCGATGATCGCCGACAGGTTATCAAACGTATAAGCAAACTGATTCACATCCGGGGCGCTGCTCTGGCCGAATCCCGGATAGTCAGGAGCAACGATATGGTATGCATCTGACAGATCTGCAATAAGATCTCTGTACATGTGAGACGAGGAAGGAAAGCCGTGTAGCAATAACAAGACCGGCCGGCCGGCGGTACCAGATTCACGAAAAAAAATATCCAGTCCATCTATTTCAATCGTTCTGTAAAATATCTGCTCTTTCATAAAAAACTTTAAAATATCAATCAATAATTTAGTCCAACGCTATCTCCATCTGCAGGCGCATAAACAGGCTTTGTCAGCGTAACCTATATACAGGACTGCATCCAGCAGATAAGTGATTGTATGAATGACAGCCACCACGACCCGCCTTCTTTCATGATATAAAATGTGACGTTGAAAGGCGATCGGATTAATAAATCAAATTTGAATAGAAGTAAGTGATCAGACAAATAACTGCAGTAATAGCAACTCCTATAATTTTAATTGTCACTTTCCTTTCAAATCATATTCATTTGTGTAAAAAAGCAGTAAAAAAGAATTATACTACTATGAAGAAAAAGACATCTCTTCCTGTAGACAATAACACTCAACAGCCGACGCCATATACGCCTTTTCTGGATTTCATGTCGCAGGACATCGTAATTGATCACACCATCAAAAAGCTGGTGGAAGAAAACTGCAGGCTGGTAAAATTCGCAAAAGGGAAAAGCCTGCTACAAACAGGTAATGTATGTCAGTACATTTACTTTATCATTGAGGGACAATGTGTCTCCTACTTCACCGATTTTAAAGGAAAAACAATCACCTGGTTCTTTCATTTCAACAGCGAAGAAAGCACCGCGAAGAATATTTTCGCTGTAGACTACAGAAGCTTTGTTTCCCAACAACCAGCTACGCTCACCATCGACACTTTATCACCTGTAACCGCTATCCGGTTCTCTTCTGAAGAATTAAAAAAGCTGGTAGGGGCATCGCCTGCAGTTGAGCATTGGCTGCGTTTACTGACTGAAAAAGCATTTATACAGGTATATGACCGAATCAACGTACTACTAACATTGTCGGCTCCTGATCGTTATAAAAAATTTCTTGCAGATGAATCATACCTGCTAAACATGTTCTCGAATTACCTGGTCGCCACCTACCTGCATGTAACACCGCAATCATTAAGCCGTATCAGAAAACGGCTCAGACATAATTAACCTGCCTACTACATTAATTACCCCAGGTTAATCAACATGTGGTTTTCATGGCAGAATTTTGCATCTCTTTTTGGAGAAAGATGAAAAGCCATAATTAGTGTCCTTATTAAAATAAAAAGATGATGTATTTAAAGAAAACGTTCGCATTGATCGCTTCGATGCAAGGCCTGATGCTACTCACCAACTGCACAACTCCGGACTCCCAAAGCAATAAGGTCGACTATTTTATAACAGATACAACGACCGTGCAAACCGGAGGTGTTAAGATGGTCCCCATAACAACACCTAAAGGCGTTTTCAACGTGTGGACAAAACGCATTGGCAATAATCCGAAAATAAAGGTGCTGCTACTGGCCGGCGGCCCCGGCTTTCCTCACGATTATCTGGAAGCATTCGAAAGCTATTTCCCAAAAGAAGGAATTGAATTCTATTACTATGATGAGCTGGGCAACGGCAATAGTGACAAACCTGGCGATAGTTGCCGTTTCAACGTCGAAAGTGCTGTAGACGAGGTAGAACAGGTACGGCAGTCATTACAGCTGGATGCCTCAGACTTCTACCTGTTCGGCCATTCCTGGGGAGGCTTACTGGCGATGGAATATGCGGCAAAATATCAGCAGCACCTCAAAGGCATGATCATCTCAAATATGGTATCAAGCGGAATGGAGTTCAACAAGTATATTCAGGAAGTACTGGTGAAACAATTGCCACCCGCAGCATTGGATACTATCAATGAACTGTCGGCCAGGAATGACTATGGTAACCCGAAGTATTCAGAACTTGTGATGAAACACTTCTATTCCCGGTTTATTTGTCGCCTGCCATTAGATAAATGGCCGGAACCTCTCAACAGGGGGCTTAGCAAACTAAATATGCCTTATTACCTGGCATTACAGGGTCCCAGTGAATTCGGTATCATCGGTAGTCTACGTACCTGGGATATCAGCGACCGACTGAAAGGAATTACCATACCGGCATTGTTTATAGGCGCCAGATATGATGAAATGAATCCTGAACATATTAAATGGATGAGCCAGCAGTTGCCTCATGGACAATTCCTTTATTGCGCCAATGGTAGCCACCTGAGTATGTACGATGAGCAACCATTTTATATGAACGGGATCATTCATTTCATCAAAGACGTGAATAACAAGTCTCTGAACCACGAATAAACCATGTTGCAAATGAGCCATCGCAGGATATGTCCTGCCGAAAAAACCGAAAGCCTTCAAATCCTTTGATGTGAAGGCTTCCTATTCAGGGTGCGCAGTTCTATATTTCTCCCGGGCATCTTATACCCGGGTTTTCTACATTGATCTCACTTTGTTACGGATTTGCTGATGTTATCCTAGAATTTTTCAACAATGACAACACCTGCAATTATCAATAATATACCGAGGCCCCGCCATATATTAACAGGAGACGGCTCAGCCACCAGGATGTTAAAATGATCAAGCAATACCGAAATGATCACCTGTCCGGCCACTACCAATCCAAATGTAAGTGCCATTCCCAACCTTGGGAGTGCCAGCATACTGATGGTAATAAACACCGCGCCGATCAAACCTCCGCCCAACACAGCTGTGATCGTACTACCCTTAAACAGTTGCCAGGAGAATGTTTCCTTTGTAAAGGGAACGTACAAGGCCATAGCGATTGCACCTACGATAAAGCAGATCATTGCCGCATAGATGGGACTATCCATTGATTTGGCCAGTTTTGCATTAAAACCACCCTGTAGCGGCAATAAAGCGCCACACAAAAAGACCATAAGGAGCCAGGCTACTTTCATAATAACTTATACTTTTTAATGAGATAGACCGTAATATTCAGATGAAGCGTTCCTTTTAACACGATAGCGATGATCAGTTACTACCCTATTTGCCAGCCGCTAACTGCTCTTTCAATTGCTTTACTTCGGCTTCCAGCTGCGAAATATACTTACGCTGTGAAGCAAACGCTTTGTTGATCTCGTCAAGAGAATAGCGGGGGGTAATATGCTGTTGGCAGTTCCAGTCGTAGGCTTCTACATCGAATAGCATCATTCTTTCCGGGCGAAATTCATATCCTTCCAGATCAAGTTTTGCAAGTAGTGCCTCGTCATCGCCCAGCTCAACGATCCGGGCCCTGGCATATAATTTCAATCTCGTCCTTGTTGGATAATCCACCATAATCAACGCTACGTTATTATGAGTGGCGATATTACCTACAGTGATGTACTGGGCGTTGCCTTTGTAATCAATAAACCCCAGTTGCTTTGTATTCAACACCTTGATAAATCCCTTGGGACCACCTCTATGCTGTATATAAGGATACCCATTCTCCCCAATGGAAGCCATGTAAAAGCTATCTCTGTCTGAGATAAAACTTATTTCATTCTCCGTAAGACCATCCACATAGCTCCTGCCCTCCAAACGGGCATAACTTTTACGGCTACCCAGTTTTTCCTGCATATCTCTGACGGCATCCGTAAATGCCAATGATGCATAGTTCATTGCTATTTATGATTTAGTTATGCCTGATTCCGAAACAGAAATGTCCTGGTCTGATTCCCTAACTATCGCCGTACTGATGATTGTTGTCAGGTCTGGATGTTGTGCTAGTACTTCATCCCACAGTGAATCACCACACTCATCTGGTATAACTACTTTATTGGATGATGATTCATCTGAATCCTGTGATTCGCTCGTAGTAAGTTGTGGATTTATTCCGTCCGATCTGTGTGTGTGTTCCATACTCATAAAAACAGATTTAGTTTAGCATGATAAAAAGTGTGTGCTCATTCCACTCCAAATCTCTGTTCAATCATCTGATTATTAAAATCACTATATTAATCGGTCCTATCAAAAAAATAATATGCGTTTGTCCTTTCCAGTACTCATGAATGCCTTCCGAATAAGCTTTGCACTAATTCTATTACGGGGTAGACACTGGTTACTGTAAGTAATGTAAAAATAGTACATATTGAGTAGGATATTCCGTCTGTTCATCAGTTCCCATTGCTATATAGTAAGAAATACAATAAGTTTGTCCCGTAAATTGACTCTAAATTTCGATGAAGAGACAAACACCGTAATGATTGGTCTTATTATTTCAAGAATGAAAAGCGGAGTTCTCCTGATCTTAAACAGCGCATATTAAACCCGGTTTCGCCTCGTATCCTGCCTGATTAAGCTGCGCAAGAGGCGGCACAGTATTCTATATACAGGGTATATATATTTTATAATTTCTAAATTTATTATAATTTTCCAAGTAGCTATGACCATCAGAAAAAAGGTATTGATTGTGGAAGATGAATTCATTGTAGCCAGTAATCTGCGGCAGGTATTGCAAAGATCAGGCTATGAAGTAAGTGGTATAGCTACCTCTGCTGAAGAAGCAGAAGAGAATTTACAAAGAGACCGGCCAGACATTGTATTACTCGATATTCGTTTGCAGGGAGAACGTTCTGGTATCGATATTGCCCGGAAATTAAAATCTCAGCACATTTCCTTTGTTTATTTATCAGCCAATTCAAACCAAAAAATACTTGAAGAGGCCAAGTTGACCTATCCCGATGGTTTTTTAGTGAAGCCATTCAGGAAGAAAGACTTACTGATTATGCTGGATATTGCCTGGTCGCGCCATGCCCAAAGCCTGGAAACAAGGACGGAACGGGAAATACTTCTGCAAAGACAATTAACCGAAATAAGCAACGCACATTCAGACAGCCGGCAAAAACTATTGCAGATTGCCGAGATAATGCAGTCCTGCATACCATTCGATCTTATCACCGCTGGACTAAGGCCACTAAATACCGGGCAGTTCAACGACGAAGGTTATTTGCGCGTCGGATTCAATGAATACCAGTTTATAGGTGAAAAAGCATTACTGACAATCACTAATCTGAAAAAAACAGCATTATCTGTAATCCTTGCAAATAGCCATGTGGATATCAACACGATCATTTATAACAATGGTGCTACCAGCGAAAAACCGAATGTACCTTCACTTCAGAAAACACTGATTGAAACTTTTAATATACAATCGTATCTGGTATTTCCTGTCTTACTGAGCAATGGATTATCATTTCATTACTTTTTCTACAGTCGTCAGAGGAATATGTACAACAGTAATCACGTTGCCTTACTGGATCATTTAAGATTAAGCCTGGCGGCTGTAGCTGAAAAGATGATCTATGGGGACGATCCTGCCATTTCAAGACCTGGTCAGATCAATCCGGAAAGAGGCACGCAGGACGGTACGGTGAATTACCCCGAATTCCGGAGCATCATTGGCAACCACCATCTCCTGTTGGGAGCACTGGATCTTGCTGCACAGGTTGCATTTTACAATACATCCGTTCTAATTCTTGGAGAAAGTGGAACGGGGAAAGAAAAACTGGCCAGGGCCATTCATTTATTGTCTCCAAGAAAGAAGGCACCCTATGTCACTGTAAACTGTGCAGCTATACCACCTACGTTAATAGAGTCAGAATTATTCGGTCACGAAAAAGGCGCGTTTACCGGTGCTACGGAAAGAAGAAAAGGTAAATTCGAACAGGCTGAGGGTGGTACAATTTTCCTGGACGAAGTCGGAGAGCTGTCGCCAGATATGCAGGTAAAGATCCTGCGTTTTTTACAGGAGAAGGAAATTCAATGTATTGGCGGCAATTCACTGATAAAAGTGAATGTTCGCGTAGTAGCTGCGACGAACCGCAACCTGGAGAAAGAGGTCGCAGATGGTAAATTCCGGCTTGACCTGTATTATCGCCTGAATGTTTTCCCTATTACATTACCATCATTGCGCGAACGTAAAAGTGACATCAAAGAACTGGCCGTTTATTTTGCAGAAAAGTTCTGCCAGGAATTCAATAAGCCATTCCATGGCATTCTACCCTCCATGATGGAAGATATGATGGGCTATGATTGGCCGGGAAATATACGGGAATTGGAGAATGTGATAGAACAGTCTGCCATCCTCAATGATGGCAAGTCAAAATTAGCGCTGAAACGAAAGCTGGGAGGACAACCAGCAACATCGGCGCCCAAGGTGATTAAAACATTGGAAGATGTTAAAACCGCCCAGGCGGAAACAGAGCGGGAATATATCATTTCCATACTGAAACAGACAGAAGGCCGCATCCGTGGTACAAATGGTGCAGCACACCTTATGAATATCAAGCCGACTACCCTGGAATCAAAAATGATCAAACTGAAAATCAGGCGGGAGGATCTCTGACTATACAGGTGAACCGGTAGTACTCCTCCGAAAATATTGGAGGCAGACGTTAGTGCCCCCGATATTTTCGGAGCACCGCGTGATTAGCCTATCTCTATCAATAGCCAAATCTGAATTGCAAGCTTGTTTTTCAGCATATTGCGTATTCCAATTTTATTCCTATATCATTTACTGGCAAATGGCATTCAAATGGCATATATGTCAATTCTGACACAGCCTATTAAAAAATCCAATCCTTAAGCCATGTTAAATCTGGAGTGGTTTAGAACATTTAAAGCGATCTATGAGACGGGCAACCTATCTACTGCTGCGCAGGCATTATTTATTTCCCAGCCTGGCGTAAGCGTTCATCTCAACTCACTGGAAGCTTATACCGGGTATCGTCTGTTTGAACGCGTTACCAAAAAAATGGTGCCTACAGAAAGGGGCATCATGCTGTATAATTGTATACTAGACCCTATTAATAAACTGCAGGAGGCAGAAGAATCGTTTCATAGGAATTCCAGGGTGGAGAAGCCAACTATCAGTGTAGGTATGGGCTTTGAGGTCTTTAAATACACCCTTGAAGAACACCTGGCACAATTACCTTTCAATCTTGTCCTGCGGTTTGGCGATTATCGTCAGATACTGCAAGAGCTGGACACCGGTAAGCTGGATCTGATATTAACCCCGATGAAGGGAAGTCAGACGAACCTCGAATACACTCCTTTCACAACAGAACGTATCATACTGATCTGTGGCAATGACACCGATACTAAACAATTTGATAGCCTGGTATTAACGAATGAAAGACCAGCCATCAGAGAATGGCTGAAAGAACAGATCTGGTACACAACAGCAGCTGACATGGAGTATCTGCAGCATTTCTGGATGGCAAATTTTGATTGCCTGCCAGACCTTAAGCCCAACTACGTCGTTCCCTATTTCTCTTCCATTTTGCGTTGCCTGAGTAAAGGAAAAGGATTTGCTGTGATACCGGATTTCCTTGCTAAAAAAGAGCTTGCGCTTAAATCGGTTAAACTTGCCTGGGAAGGAAGTCCGCATGTGGAAAATACCCTGCATTTCGGTAAGCGCAAAAAAACAGCCTATTCCAATGAGATCCGGCAACTTGAACAGCTGCTGACGATGAACTGGTTTTAGAATGATCCCCCGAGGAAACTGATCGCTATCTCCTTATGAGACTGTGCTTATTTACACGAAGGCTGTTTTTTTCACATTGTTCTATTAGCATTTGTACATTGCATATCTAAACTGCCTAACCATGCGCTTCCTCCTATCGCTTCTCATGATCTTCGCAGTCCTTCCGTCGGCAGCCCAGGAATTCAGCCCACACCAGGCCGATTCGCTCAGGTATGAGTTAACAAATACCCACGACAACCATACAAAAGTAAAAACACTCATACATCTGGCGGAGTACCATATCTGGAAAAAAGGAGAACTGGCGGTAAACATCGACAGTGCTGATGTATGCCTAACCGAAGCCGACCGGTTAAACAAAATAGTACAGTCGACAGAACTGGCAGGCTACATCCTGCTTATGCGAGGGTTTCTGCTCACGGAACTGGGAAAAAGAAAAGAAGGCGAAGTGGCCGTATTAAAATCCATTCCCCTACTTGAAAAAAGCAATAGTCAACGTCTGCTTGGCATGGCCTATTTCGAGCTGCAGGCCTTTTACGATTATGCAGATGCGGTTCAACGCAGCAAACGTATCCGTATTACAGCACTTGCCGTAAAAGCCTTTCACCTCGCAGGAGACAAGATGCTGGAAGGATGGGCACTCACCACACTGGGAGACCTCCATAGCATACAGGAAGAGTATGCCCTATCAAACCAGTATCTGCTGCAGGCTGTGAACGTATACGAAGCCATTGGGCATAGGAAAATGCAGGACATATATGAACTGCTTGGCAGAAACTGTAATAATCAGGGGGATTACAAAAGTGCATTCGAATATGCATTACTCGCACTGAAAGCAGCGAAGCTGACCAACGACTCCAGCATGCAAATGGCCACCATTAATAATCTGCTTGGGTCGCTGTACAAAAATGCCGGGAGGAGAGAAATAAGCATTGCTTATTATCATGAAGGGCTCACAATAGCCCTACGGCATAAAGATGCCCTGAATGCAGTGTCATTGGCATATGTACTGGGTAGTACCTATCTGGATCTGAACCAGTCCCGTAAAGCACTCAAAGTATTGGATTCATTTCCGCGTAACTTACTCGACTCATCCAATAGCAGGGTAAAGGCCATCACAGGAATGCTGTATATGGAAGCCTACCGGGATTTGAAACAATATAAAAAAGCCTATAAATATGCTGACATGCTGGAAAACCTGGTTGACAGGAATACACTGGCTGCAGAATGGACCAACCGTGTTTGTATAGCTTTGGCCAGATATCATTTGCATGGACATGATATTGCCAAAGCCCGCCTTTACCTGGATAAATGTATGACAGTGTCACTGCTTTCCACTTCACCTGAATGGGTGTCAAGATATGAGATCAGTTATAAGGTGGATTCTGCTGAAGGAAATCACAGGGCTGCGTTCTACAATTTACTGATGTATAAAACCCAGGACGATTTACTGCACAATGCTGTCAAAACACGTCAGTTTCAACAATTGGAAGTAGAATATGAAACCTATAAGAAAATAGATTCTATTTCTTTGCTTACTCAAAAGACCAACCTGCAGGCCACCAACCTGCGACAAGCGCACCTCATCCGCAACATTACGATGCTTGGCATTGTGCTGGCACTGGCCGTTATCGGACTGCTCTATCGGCAGTACCAGCTCAAACAGCGTAATAATAAGGCAATGGCCATCAAAAACAACCATCTGGAACACCTCGTTACAGAAAAAGAATGGCTGTTGCAGGAGGTAAACCATCGCGTTAAGAATAATTTACAAACTATCATCAGTCTGCTGGAATTACAAGCTGACACTCTCTCCGGTGATGCTCATTTTGCATTGCAGACCAGCCAGAATCGTATATATGCTACCTCCCTGCTGTACCAAAAACTGTACAGGAATGAGAACGTATCTTCAGTGAACATGAAAATGTACATCACCGAACTTGTACAGCACCTGCAGGATGCACTTGGTACCAGTCAGTTCGTGTCTGTATCCCTGGATATTGCGCCTATTGATCTTGATGTCTCACAGGGTGTTCCCATCGGACTAATGATAAATGAAGTCATCACCAATTCGTTCAAGTATGCCTTTGATGATACGATCTCCTATCCGGAAATCCTGGTTACACTGACTATCAGGGACGATCTCGCCAGTCTCATCATCAAAGACAATGGCATCGGTTTTCCCAATGCAGGTGGTGGTAACTTTGGAATAGGGCTGAAACTGGTAAAAGGATTGGCAGAAAATATAAAGGGAGAAGCTACTATTGTGTCAGATGAAGGAACCTTTGTTGAAATCGTCTTCCTGCCAAAGAGTTCACCCGAATCTGAGATACATCGTATTACAACATCAGATGCGCTCAGTGCGTAATTGCAGGAGATTGTCCTTAATCAAATTATGAGCTGTTCATCCGTTTCAGGAGTTATTCACCCATGCATTTTTAGAAAAGCAGGCCAGGTAGGAAACGAGTGTACGCTTATTCAAAGATCTCTTGCTTCCTATTCCATAGATCCTGGTGATCCAGCGTTAATTCTTCATTCAAAAAAGAAGCATTAATCATTTCCTGCACTGTAATATTCTTACCCTTAGGGTGTAATTTCCTACCTCAACTTCCGCCTGGTATCATCATATCCGCCGCATTCAAAGTGTAAGTTAGCTCCGGATACGTAAAATCCGTACTCCTGTTCTCCTGTCCTCTCAGTTTATAAAAATCTGTCTCCTGTTCCTCATTCGCCAATTCCAACCGCATCCCATTGGAAAAACAGGGCTCCTCCCCAATAAACTGAATATAAGTCTTTGATACCCGGAAGGTGATCCCCAACCATTTATTATCCGGCACCAACATCTTTGAACCCGGTGCAGGCTCCAATATTATCTTATGCTGGAACTTTGTATTGGTAGCCATAGAAAACAGCACAACTGAATGGTGTGTTAAGGCCATCTCAGACTCCTCATTACTTACCTTATCTCTTATCTTCAGCTTTCTGATATGTTTGGGGGAAAGTACTTCCGGATGTTCATAACAGGAGAAAACACCGATATATGAATCCTCTGCTAAATCCAAAGCCTGATCTGAATGATAATTCATTTTAACATACGTCGCATCGTACACCTCTATCAACGCATTATTGAAAGGCTGTGCAGGTATATCAACGCCAGCATCTTCTTTTATACACTCATTGATACAGGCAATGATCCTATCATGAAGCGCTGCAAATGGCTGCGCAGGTATATTGTATTTAGTGGTAGTCCTGACTATCGGAACCCCCTTATCATCCACCTTTATCAGATGGTTACCTAACCGGCCTTTCGCAACTGGCTCAAACGTTGTCAACGCTGACAACTGACTGAATAAATCTTCCGGCAGATCAGGCGTGACTTTATAAAATGCAGTATTATTCGTCATTTCCTTTGCGGAGGTTTAAATTAAAATATCGGTTTCTCATAGTCACCTGCATTCATACTGAAGTGAGTTTTACCATATTTGATCACCTGCTCTGACTGATTCTCTTCTCTGTAAGAACTTCTCAGTTCTTCTTCTGTTTCCGCTGTCATACTCTCCAGTTCAATAAATCTGCCGTTATCTTTGATATACGCCTGGTTATTCACATACTTTGCCTCCAGATTAGAGCAACGTACTACATATCCCATTCTGGTAGGCATTTTATCTGCGTTCAGCATGGACGGCCTGATCTCGTGTGTATATAATCTGTTGGTAGACAACGGTATCATAAACACGGAATTAGGATACAATGTAACACTGAACTCCTTTTCCAATGTCGTGTCAGTCACCGTACTTTTCAACTTAAAATACAGCCTCGTCAAGCCACTCACCTCTTTATAACACCTGTCATAGCGGTCTGTCGCGGATGGTTTCAAATGTTCCACATCAGCATTATCATAAAACGTACAAAAGACAATCAATCCTTCCTGCGGCATATCCTTCGTCTTATCAGAATGCGCTTTAATTCTTGATTTCACCTCCTTGTCCACTCCTTCTGTCCTCGCTTTGTTTTCATATATCTGTGCCAATACATGATTCAGCTCCGTTTTGTATTCGAAAACATAGCTGACAGCATCATTCAGCACAGCTATAATTTTACGATCGGTGCTTCGAAAATTATCTGTTGGCCCGGTGAGATTACTGGAACATCTTAAAAGACGATAGTGCAGCACTTCGTTTCCTGATTCGTTTTCCTCCTTTGTCACATTTGTCAGATATATTCCTTTCCTGAAAGCCTTTGAAGGTTTATTGGATTCAGTCAGTTCCTGAAATGCATGCTCTGATTTAATCCGGCCGAAGTAGTCATCATCAGTAAATAACTTCCTGAAATATACACCCGCATTACTGACAATAACCGGTACTTCACCCAGTGTTATGATATGGACGTTATTTTGATCACTATTCCTATAATTAGCAGAGAGTTCTTTTATGACGTAGATAGGATAAGATATGTCTTCTACCTGACCGATATCGCCAAATACATAGATCCTATTCTTTGCTGCCAGCGTCGGCATATCAGCAAAGCTCTTTACAACCGTTCCGCAAAACCGGCTGGTCAAATCGCGCATTTCTGCATTCATCATGCTATATTCCAGTAAAACAACAAGAACATTCCTGTCTCTGGCGATCCTGTTCTCGGTTGGAGGTGTATTCATAGTTTTCATAGTTAATAGGCTTATGAAGTATTGGGCAATTAAAATTAGCATTTTAACCCTGAACTTCCGCCTGCATGCACTGAAACGTTGATAGTTTCCACCTAAAAAACATCCAAAAAGTGCCAGTGGTAATTTTTTTTTTGGTAACTATCCGTTAAATAATGGATTGACCTTATATATTATCACCGTCAACACAACTAACTTTAACATGGGAACGTTCTTGACTACTTTTTTCTGCGCCTGACCTGATGGCCCTCCCTGCTGAATATCAGCACTTTTACATACCTTAGAACCCTAACCTGTATCTATGCCAGCTTTTAATCGGCGTAACATTGTGCTGACAACGCTCTTTATGATATTGATGCATTGCAGTGTTTACTCCCAGGATAAAATATATGTTGTTAACGGCTCAGAGATCGGCTACATTGATCTTGCCGACTATACATACAAATTTGTCTGTAACGCTGTACCGTTCGGAGATATTGCCATCACCCCTGCTGGTAAGATCTATGGCTATTACGATGCCTTATATGAAATCGACCCGGTAGCAAACACCTACACCCTGATCCCTGTAGACATGAGTAATGCTCCTACTTTTTATGGGGCCAATGCCATGGTCAGCGACCGGGATGGTAATCTGTACGTTGCCGGTACAGCTACCCTTTTCAAAATAGACATGAAAAATGCGACAATGTCTTTTGTGGGTAACATGTCCACCTTTCCTGCCGGTGACTTATGTTTCTCAGAGGGTAAACTTTATATGGCTGCCATGAACAATGTGCTGATCGAGTTGACCCTGGGCCCTGGCGGTAACAGTATTGTGTCGGAGCGGGTTGCAGGAACAATGTTACTCGATGGCGATGTATATGGTATCGGGGCGAATGAAAACGGCATCTGTTACGCCATCACAACGAGAAAAGAGCTAGCCCTCATCGATACGGAAGATGCGACTGCCTATATCATCGCTAAACCTCCGAAAGGCAATATTATGGACGTCAATGGTCTGGCACTACTTCGTGAAGGGGTTAATGACAAAGACATTGAGATCTGTGGAAATGGTATCGATGATGACCACAATGGTTTTACTGATGATAATGATATGGCATGCCGCCTAAAACGCGGGCTCTGTACATCTGAAAGCCAGGAGATATTCCGGGAGACTTTTGGCGCAGGTAGCGGATTCGGCACAGCCCTTCCCAACCTCAGTGCTGCGGGCTATACATTCTCTACCACCGCTCCACTTTCAGAAGGCCGCTATACTATTGTGAGTGATCCCCGCCTGGCGCAGGGTAATGCTACCTGGAAAAGTATGGCTGATCATACCGGTAATCCCAACGGCCGTATGATGGTGATCAACGCCGCCTACAAACCAGGAGAGTTTTACCGTAAAAAGATCACGGACCTGTGTGGCGGACATCAATACGCCATTTCTGTGAGCGCCAGTTCTGTCATTTCTACTGGTATGAACTGCGGCCAGGATGTAGTAAGTATTCCTGCACGCATCCGCTTCCACATTGAAGACGAAAATGGCAATATACTTGGACAGGTGGCCGAAAGATATATTCCTGCTGATGACAATCCTGCGGGTACATGGAAAGAGTACGGAATGATATTTACCTTACCTGATAATGTCAGCACGATACAGATCGTACTACTGGATGATGCACCAGGCGGTTGTGGTAATGATCTCGCCATAGACGATATCGTATTCAGCACCTGTCAGCCGACACCTGTAGTCAGTCTCAATGGTGATTATAATGGCCCCTTCACAGGTTGCATTAACTCGGAAGCTGTTTTCCAGGTAGATACCGCCATGCTCAGGTTACGCCAGCCCTCTTTCCAGTGGCAGAAAAGAACTGCTGCAAACGCACCATGGGTGAACATTCCCGGGGCTAACGACATTTCTTATACTATCGCACGATTACAACTGGCAGATGCCGGAGAATATCGTATCCTGATCACGGAAGATCCAAATATTACCTGTCCGAAGACATTAGCCTCTATGGTAATGCTATTTACAGTACAGGACGTTGCGGCATTCCAGTTAACACCACCCTTCACGGCCTGTGTCGGCGAACCAATAAACCTCTCGGTAACACCTTATAATAATCTGCAGGAAGCACGCTGGACGTATCCTAATGGCGACCAGACTTCCGGCGTCACGCTGCTCGTTACCAATACAGCTGCTATGTCAGATGCCGGTGAGTACACATTGAAGATCAGGACCACGGAAGGTTGCTCTGCTACCCTGAAAACAACTGTCACTGTCTTACCCTATGAAACTATCGGATTCACTTTTACTACCTCACAGGCTTGTGTCGGACAACCAGTACAGGTACAGTCAGATGGCTCCTGGCAACCAGGCACATGGCAATGGACTGCCAGTGGCAATGGTGTCATCAGCCAGGCGGATACAAAAACACCTATCATTATCTGGCAAACGCCGGGCGATCAGCAACTGACACTACAGTCCACCGGACAATGTATACTGGATCAACATGTTACAAAAGATATCACTATTCAAAATGTACCTACGCCAGGTATGCTTTCTGCTCCGGAACAGGTTTGCGTAGGTACACCATTGGAAATGACGGTCACGGGTTACACAGGAGGCACTATTGCCTGGAATATCACTGGTAATCCCATCCTGACCGGACCACCAGACCGGCAACAGGCAATATGGAATACCATTGGTACTTATACGATCAATTATACTGTCAGTGGCACCTGTGGATCTGTTACACTTCCTGCTCCAAAACCCGTTATCATCAAAGATGCACCCTATGTTTCGCTTGTCCATGATACAACCGTTTGCCGGGGTACCCCGTTATACCTGCAACCTGTGTTTAGTGGTGATGCAACACTCTTCAGCTGGCAGGACGGGCCTTTTGTAGCTGAAAGTAAGTACATCGCTGAGCAGGAAGGTGTATATAAACTTGTTGTACAGGATAACTGGGGATGTTCCACACAGGCAGAGATCAATGTGCAATGGATGAATTGTGGCTGTGACATTTTTATTCCCACAGCTTTCTCTCCCAACGGCGACGGGCTTCATGATATTTTCAAGCCTGTTATCCACTGTGTGACCGCCAGCTACGAATTCCGGATATATAACCGCTGGGGACAGCTGATCTATCTCTCACGCAGACCCGGAGAAGGATGGAATGGTATACTACATGACGGCAGGCCGGCAGAAACCGGCGCCTATACGTGGGTATTGGAATACAAGAGTTATGAATATCCTGCACCGATGCTACAGAAAGGATTTGTCACTTTAGTGAAATAGCAGTAGCTGCAAGGGTAATATAACAATATCGCTTACGCAAAAATGTGCAGATAAAAAGTGAATATCTCTGCAGTACGCTTTAAACATCCCATTTACGGACGGACCAGGCCATACAGTCACCTAAGAGGAAGGTGTGCTGAAATAATGCGAACGGCAACGATCAGAATGCCTCATTCAGACCGAGAAAGAACCCTTTCGCACCAAACTTACCAAAGGCGTAGTCGAGACACAGATTGGTGCGGGTCACTTTATTGAATAAAATGCGTAATCCTCCGCCACCACCAGGCTGCATCACCTGAAATATTCGCGTGCCTGATTCATCATTGGTGGTTTGCAAATGGAAGAACATCACCCCACTGAGAAAATTGTTCCGCAGTATAGGGAAGCGGTATTCCACTTCGGCATAGCTGTACTGTGTGCCTTTAAAATATCCCACGGTATATCCTCTTCCGCTACGGAAGCCAGCATCTTTTCCTGTACCGGGTAATTCCAGGTAGGGTACATTTCCTGCCAGCAGAAACGAGTTCCAGTTCCAGAATGCCAGTACATGTTCTGGACGGCGTTTTGACAAACTGATATATTTCCTGAAATCAGTGGAGAACTGCAACGAATTCCGGGTACTTCCGAGCCATGTCTGATTAGCCCGGAAGCCCGCATCCACGTACATGCCCTTATAAGCCCGATTCTGGTTGTCACGGGTGGTATACTGTACGTTGAAGAGCAATCCGTTGGCCATGTAATGATCGCGCTTAAAACCATGTCTGTCGCTATAGATATTATAGGGTGTCCGACTATTGGTCGTATCTTTCTCATCTATCTTCCTCCGGATGTCAAAAGACACCCCGCCTCCCAGGAACAGATTTTTCTTTACCTCCTTGTACACCTTTTCCCTGAAGTTGTAAAACTGGGCATGAAGTCCTCTTGGTTTACGGTCGGGATTATTGAGTACGTGTTCAGTCTCACTCGCGGTGGAGGGGATTCCAATTCCAAGTCCATAGTCGGGTGTAACGGTTTTAGCCGCTACCAGGCTACCCTGGAAATTCCATTTGTTACCAGAGGTGTAGATATTATGACTGATGTAAAAGTAAATGATCCCCTTAGTCGTAATGGAAGCGGAAGTGGCACCTACTGACAGCAGCGTATTAGGGTCTTTACCAAACTTTTTACCTGCTACAGCCTTAATCCCTATCTGGGAGCCTATACTTGGATTAGCGGCCACATTAGGTATAACAATGACCCCGGAACGGGTTTTCCCTGAGAGGTCGGTCTTTCTGCGTAAGATCGTCCTTATCAGATCACCCAGGTCATATTGGGCATCAAACTCCCGGGCTTCCTGTTCAGCCCTCATTCTGTCTACAGCAGAAGAATCAGTTTTCAGGGTATCCGCGGGAGCGGGCGTCTGTCCATACAGATGGCTGCAAAAGCACACCAACAGGGCACATAACAGTACCTGTAATGAACGAAATGGACTACACTCCTTTTCCTTTACTTTTACGAGAGGTAACAATACCTGATATGGTTTATTCATTTGAGCCTTTGATCATGAGATCAGGTTACAAATTTTACACCAAGTTGAATACATAGCAGACACATCTATGACGACAGTGCCAGGTCAGGGAGATTGTTTTCATTCATTTGTCAGCTAGCATCCGGATGTTTTCATCGGGGTATTACGGCGGATAGCGGTGTATGGTGATAGCGTACCCAGTAAGATGTTATACTGCATAAGGGCCCATTATGCAGTAACAGTTGTGCTGATCTCTCACGGTAACATTACGAATCTAAACAGAAAAGCTGAGAAAAGACCTGCTGCAAATACGCAATCCAGCCGGCAAAAACAAGTGCTGCATTTCGCAGCCAGTGACTGAGCCGGGTACTTATCGGTTCTCGGTTTAGTATTAATGAGGTGAAAGCTTACCTCATTAATACTAAACTAAAGGTACACCAGACCTTACTACCTGTTCACCCATTTGGAATGATATTCGACTTTCTGATGCATAAGGGTGTCCAACAGCCGACCCGGATCATTATCGAATATCAGGGATTTAAACTGTTTTTCAGACAGGAAACCTGCCTCGCTCATTGACAGTAACAGTTCATACAGTTTGTCATAAAAACCGTTGATATTGAGAATACCGCATGGTTTAGCGTGTAGTCCAAGCTGTGCCCAGGTAAAGACCTCGATAATCTCTTCCAATGTACCTATACCACCAGGAATGGCAACGAAATAGTCTGATAAATTTGCCATCATTGCCTTGCGCTCATGCATGGTGGATACAATGTGTAATTCCGTGAGGTTCTTATGTCCGACTTCCCTGTCGCGCAGTTTTTCCGGTAATACACCTATAACCTGACCTCCCAATGCCAAGACCTCGTCCGCCACTACTCCCATTAGTCCGACAGCAGCGCCGCCATATACCAGGCGCATATCGTTTTTCACAATGCAACGGGCGAGTTCTTTCGTACTTGCTGTATACACCGGGTCGTTCCCAAAGTTGGAACCGCAAAAAATAGCTATACTTTTCATACACCAAAGGTCGGGATTAATCCATCTGCAAAAGGGACAAATGTCCTATCCTTACAAAAATATCCAGGGTGAATGTAGCATTTGAGGAAATACTACATTCACCCCGAAGCGCTTACCAGTAAACAATCCAGGGATATAGTTAGCGTTAGAGATACGATACTGAAATCAGGGCAACAATCTGATTTTCCAAAAAAACTAAAAAAATATTTTGTTGATTTAAATAATATTCCAATATTTGCACCCCGAACGAACGAAAAAGGATCAGTAGTTCAGTTGGTTAGAATGCCGCCCTGTCACGGCGGAGGTCGCGGGTTCGAGTCCCGTCTGGTCCGCAAAAAAGAGTAGTCATTAACGTTAATGGCTGCTCTTTTTTCATTTACAGCATATCTGCTGTTGTATTTGCGTTTACCACCCTACACTTTGTCTTCATCTTGTTTAGTACGATTGAAACGTCGTAGTTGAATGCACAACGATACGCCTGTATATATGTAATACCTGTGAATAGCGCGAAAAAGAGAAGATTTCGAATAAAAATCAGCTATTCTCCATGGAGAGATAAATAAATTTTTCAGTAGCGGTCCATTGACAGGATGCTGTCTTTCTCTATCTTATCAATCCCTTTGCCACAAAGACTTACAGCCGATAAAAACGTGCTAAGTATCTATAGGATTGACTTTGTCAAATATTGCTGTTTTACACACGATCAATAAAAATTATTACATATTTCATAAAAACATTTGGTGATTAGCATCCACTTCTTTTATTTTGCACCCGGAGAAATGGCAGAGCGGTCGAATGCGGCGGTCTTGAAAACCGTTGACTGTCAAAGGTCCGGGGGTTCGAATCCCTCTTTCTCCGCTAAAAGGGACTGATTATCGTAGAGATGATCGGTCCCTTTTTCGTTTTGGGTTGGATTGCCCAATACGTTGCACGAAGCCGGAAAATGATTTCCTCATTCTAATGATGTCACTAACCTATTCATGCAAAACCCAGGAAAACGATGCCTCGCTGCCCAGCTTTTAAAACAGGTAAAGAAGCGGTTAACAGATTACCCTGGTCCCAGCGTAACAACTCTTCTTCCGTGCCATCAATGCGGCCAGTCCAGCCAATAGGCTACTGGTAAAAATCTGCTTTTATCATAGCTACAAAGCTAAGATTGTCATGGTAAAGTTTTTTCATTTAAAAATATACATGTATATTGCTGTAGACTTATACAAAGAACAAAGAACATAAACCCACTAGGCGTTTCGTACACCCTTAACCCATATACCCACCCCGTTTCATACATTTATTCACATAAATATTTAACCATTCATGAAGATCAACGCATGCTGTTCACAAACAAAAATTGTCTATCTAAAACAGTGTATCTGTATTTCCGTAAAATTTAACGTAACCATCTTAAAAACGTTAATTGTTTAAAGAATGCTTGTTCTTTAGTATTTATCCGACTAAAGAATAGCCATTATTTATTTTAAATACCTATGCATACTACACAGCAATGCCTGTACTGTATCATGCTATGACATCTGACACATAAACCCGCAAACTATATGTACCAAAAACTCAGCTTACTTGGACTGGGTAGCTTTATTTTTACTTTGTTTTTTACTATTTCGTCCTGTAAGAAAACCGACCAGGCAGCAGATAAACAGTCCATTGAAAAATTAGCTGCAAAATATGGATTGGAGATTTCCTTCAAAGGCAGGAATGATGCAGATTTCAATGGAGAAAATTTCAGATCGCTTGCAGATGCTGAAGTGTATTTTCAAAAATTACAAAACGATTTTAAAAAAACATCCTTACCTGACACTACAAACTGGGACGTACCTTTAAACGATCCCTATGCTACTTATCCTGGATTGATCAATAGAAAAACACCGATCATCAGTAAGCTGAAGCCTAAAAAGATCCACACTGATTTTCTGAATAGCAGAACATTCGAAGGATATTGGCTTACTGACCAGGTTTCAAGCGAAGAATGGATAACAAATATTACGGCATACGCTACCCGCGTAATAAAATTTAAATTTTGTACAGCTACTAATCAGTTTGCACGTGGTGGTCATTCTGTTGAGTATACCATTAGAGGTAATCCACTTGCACAAATTGCGCATAAAAGTCTTGCACAATACGAAGGGCCTTCGCAGCTGCATATTTATGAAAGTGTCAGATATGGTGTAAGCGTTGTTGTTATGGATAATAATGCTGTTGTATGGGGCCACTGGCAAACACAAATCTGGAAGATGCCTTCGTCAGTTATTAATAATATTCCTACAGGAGGAGCCTGCGATGATGCTGAAGATGAAGTACCTCCAATTCCATCAAATCCGAAATATAAAGTTTCATTGTTAACACCGGAGGGGAAGTTTGACATACTGTGCCCTGGTGATATGTATATTCTTGATGTGGCAGAAGAAAATGGGCTAGATTTACCTTATAGCTGCAGGGCAGGCGCATGCTCCTCCTGTGTAGCCAAACTCGAGTCTGGAAGCGTTGAGCAGTCTGACGGATCATTCCTTTCTGACGACCAGCTATCAAAAGGATTTGTTTTATTATGTGCTGCCTATCCAACAAGTGACTGTACCCTTGAAACACATGTTGAGGAGAAACTTACAGCCAGAAAAAAACGTTCGAATAAATAACCCCTATCACTACTTTAATTTTAAACAAATGAAAAGCATATATCTCTTATACGCATTGTCTGTACTTACCTGCAACCAAACACACAAACAGATTTAGCTAACCAAATATCCTGCACTCAAATACATTGATTACGGTTTCAAATATATCAACAAAGAACACGCAATCGATCTTTTTAAATACCTGTGCAACTATACAGCAATGTTGATGTTGTATCACGTTATGCCTAAAACACAAATCAATAAATATTATGTATCGTACATTCAGATTGCCCACATTGGGCTTCCTTCTTATCGCTTTGCTTTTTTGTATTTCGTCCTGTAAGAAAACAGACCAGGCGGCGAACAAGCAGTCCATTGAAAAATTAGCTGAAAAATATGGATTGGAAATTTCCTTTAAAGGAACTGATAATGGTCAATTAAAAGGAGAAAATTTCAAATCACTTGCAGATGCTGAAGTTTATTTTCAAAAATTACAAAAAGAATTCAAAAAAACATCACTACCTGACACTGCAAACTGGGACGTACCCTTAAATGATCCTTATGCGACTTATCCGGGATTAGTTAATAGAAAAACACCGATCATCAGTAAGCTGACACCTAAAAAGATCCACACTGACTTTCTGAATACCAGAACATTTGGCGGGTATTGGATTACTGACCAGGTTTCCAGGGAAGAATGGGTAACGTCTGTTCTGGCATATGCCACCCGAATAGTAAGATTTAAATATTGTTCAGCTAATAACCAGTTCGCACATGAGGGTCATTCTGTTGAGTATGGACTTAGTGGCAGTCCCCTTGCTCATATTGAACATAATAGCATTGCAGAATATGCAGGACCTTCGCAGCTGCACATTTATGAAAGTCTCAGATACGGCGTAGGCGTTACTGTTATGGATAATAATGTTGTTGTATGGGGTAGCTGGAATTCACAAACCTGGTATCTGAATTCATCCCATATCAACAATATTCCTACAGGAGGGTCCTGCGATGGAGGATCTGAACCCGAAACGCCCTCAACCCCAAAATATAAAGTTACACTTTCAACTCCGTCCGGACATTATGAGATAGTGTGCCCTAGTGATATGTATATTCTTGATGTGGCAGAGGAAGCTGGCATATATTTACCTTACAGCTGCAGGGCAGGTGCGTGTTCATCATGTACAGGTAAACTGTGGTCCGGCAGTGTGCAGCAGAATGACGGATCGTTCCTTTCTGATGAACAGCTGGCAGACGGATTTGTTTTATTATGCGTTGCCTATCCAACAAGTGACTGTGTGATTGAAACACATGTTGAAGGAGAGCTTACAGCCAGAAAAAAAAGTCCAAATAAATAAATCCTATCACCGCTTTAATCTATAAATACAAATGAAAAACATATATCTCTTAGGCGCATTGTCCTTACTTGCCTGCAACGATACACACAAACAGGAATTAGCTACCAAATATCCTGCACTCAAATACATTGATTACGATTTCAAATATATCAACAAAGAACGCGCAATCGATCTTTCGGCTGATGCACAGGCAGCTGGTGCTATTTCAGGTATTGATTACAAAGATTCTCTAAGGCAGGTGCTTACCCTGGAACTCAAAGATGCGGATGAAGCTAAACTGGCATTCCAGGCACTCACTTACACCTGGAGAAGATTGTCCTATCACCTGTGGCTGAGTGAAGAAGCAACAAAAGCATTTGCGGCAAAGCATAACATCTTCCATCCACTGCAGTTCAAATACTACCTGCTGGAAAACAGCACAACCAATGAAGATATCATCGCTTTCAAAAATGAGCTGAAAGCCAAATTGTTTGCTGCTACCAATAACAATAAAGTGATGTCGCTCGACAATAACGCTTTACTGGATTTTGCCATGCTAAACAGCGAGGAAAGAAAAGAAGATGAGATCCTTTACAACTTCAAAACATCCCGGAAAATGAAGAACCAGGATGCTTCTGATCTTGTTTGTCAGGAATATCTTAATTCATTAACAGATGATAACGGTAAAATAAATAAGAAAGGTTGCGGTAAAACTGATTGCTGTATGCTGGCTTGTAAAAAATAACCACTTATAAAGCCTGTATTAATTTAATAAAGGCTTCTTTCGGCCCCCTGTCAGTAACAGGGGGCCAATAATTAAACCATTAAAAAACGCTATGAAATTTAACGGGAAATGGTTGGTTGTAACCAGCCTGCTGCTTGAATCTAATGGACGAATGTCTGTCACCTATACAGATATGCATGGTCTTACCTTGCAACTGCATTTGCCATTAAAGTAGACAACGCTAATGTTGATAACCCTGAATCTACGCGAAGTTCAAAGTAGTAGAAATTGTTGAGCAGTAAAAGGTCAGGAATAAATTAAAATCAAGCCGCTAGTTATATTTAGCTATTTGATTGCCGCGTTATGCATATATATACATATAGCAATATGCCCCCTAGTATAAAATTGAAAAAAATATTACTCCCGCTAAAATTCTGATAAAGTCCGCTATTCTCTGCACAGAAAGTGTTTATAACCATAGAAACAACAGCGGACAATATAAAAATTAATCCAGCTATAAGAGTAAATCGTTTCATAAACTTACTCTTCTTCCACTGCTCAGGGACATTATTATTAAACTTGATTTTTATACGCACAAAAAATATTTGGACAATATTATAAATAATTACTGGTTGATTATGTTGATAAAAAGCATACTCATTTCAAAATAATCAATCAGCAATTAGCTTCAAAACGCGTTTCTTCGTAATCTGCATCATTTCAATAAGATTTCACTGAAAAAATTGGTAATTTTTGAGGCCTGGGTTGGGGAGGTTGATTTGATTCTACCAGATCCTCCTCCTGCAATGCACTCGCTTTAAAAATACCCATATGAGTTAAAACGGCCGTGTTTTTTAAGGCAAACAACTCTTCCACATAATTACCATAAACAGGAATACATCTATTACCGACTTTTTTATAATAAGGTGCAGGATATAATGGCGTCAATTCTCTTCCTTCAGGGTCAAAAATCTCTTCAGCCTCACTGGACAATAAGACCCTTTATTTCACCATAACTATACAATTTATGTAGCTGTGGAGAAATATAAAAATCAGTTTTCTAATATTCACATTGATAGACAGGTGCATAGAAAGTAAAAGCAAAGCCACAAACTACTTAACGTATTCTGCGGCTTTGCTCTTCTGCTTTCTTAACAGATAAAGGTAATCGACGTTTTAAAACGTCCAGCTATTAGTATCTGGGTCTAAATCCAGGTCTTGGGCCGGGTCTGGAGAAACGATTATTTTCTGGTCGTTCAGGTTTTGGACGAGCCTCATACACAACTATTGTCTGGCCATCAACTACTGAATTATTCAATTCCTTAATTGCCTGTACTGCATTGGAATCGTCTGGCATTTCAACGAAGGCAAAGCCCTTAGAACGGCCACTGTACTTATCATAAGCCACATTAATGCTATATACAACTCCAAATGGGTCAAATAGAGACCATATTTCATCTTCAGTTGTTCTGTCACTTATATTACCTACAAAAATATTCACAATTATAATTTTAATTAAAAACACATATTACTGAAAAACAGCAATTTAGGAAGAAAAGAAACCCGAAATAAGTCATAAAGGGCCAAATACAACCTCGATAAAGTTAGAGCAATAAATTGGGTAATACAGGAATAATTTATAGGGATATTAGAATAATATCAGATTATCTAATAAGAATTGCTGTATTCACACCAGATCAGCGCTACGGAATGCGCTGTTACATAGGTAGATTGATTAATATCCAGCTTCAAAATATTTCATATTTAATCTTCCAAAGGAAACATTAGAGGGCAGAAAAATTTTCTGCAAACTGGTCGAAAATGGCTCATTTTCCGATTATAGACGATTCCCTTGAAAAAAACACCACCGACGGGTCGCACAGCCTTGTAAATGAGTCGGTTAAGGGATATAGTTACCGGCAGATAGAGCAGGAACCCTCCTTATCCTCCAGCACGGTAGGAACACCTATTTTCCAGGCCATCACACAGAAAAGAGATTATCCTGGCCCCATGCGGCCTCTTCTGGCCTGGCCTAGCAGTTTTAAAATATTTTGACTCACACTACGTAGTTGGCGTTTCACAAACGTATTACTATCTATCAGCCGTATGTAATGTGATACATGATGAATTATCAAAACGGTTCTTCAGTAAGCAATGCACACCGGAAGAAGCCGCATGTGTGTTTGACTTCAAAACCAGGAATGCGGATATATTAGTGAGGGCTGACAGCGATAGCACAACTTATACGAAACCGGACTGTTGTAAATTTAATAATCAGCCAATGTCGCAGGTATTGGATCAACTGAGCAATCACTTGGAATAGCTATCTACTATTATCCTTCAGATGTGATGGATATTTACTTCGATGGTAAATTCGGACGAACAGACTCGCTCGGGACGATCCTTACTGATTTGACACTTCCCAATAATCTGTAACTGATCAGGAATAATAGCGGATTTATAATTTAGAGAGAATAATTACCAACTTACTGCTATTACACAAATGGACGCTTTTAGCGCCCCTGGCTTATTATGCCATGCACTTAAAAAACATATTCCAGTTATGAAGATTCTTATCGACCCAAATGGCGTTTGTCGCTGCTATCAGGAATGTAGCTTAAAGGCAAGGAAAGATAGTTAAAAGATAATGACCATATTCTGCGCTGAAAGACCAGACATGATCCATCGGTAACTTATGTTTATTCATCACGAACATTCGTATACGCTGCTATGAAATGATGTAACAGATGAAATATATGAAGACCATCTAAATCAATCCTTAATAATTCCACTATTATGAAGACAAAAAAAGTCTACTACACATTGCTGTTAACAATTTTTTGCCTGGCCGCTTTGCACGGTGTCCACGCGCAATTGTACACCTGGAACCAGGTCCGGATAGGCGGTTCCGGAGCGTTACCTTCCTTTGTAGCGCATCCCAAGGTACCCGACCTTTATTTTATTACCACCGATGTAGGCACTCCTTACCGATGGAATAAAAACCTGCAGAAATGGGAGCATTTAATGTTATTTAAAAAAATACCGGACAATTACTGGAACTGGGAATTCAACCAGCGTTGTGGCAGCCTTGCAGTAGATCCAAATGATGCTACAGGTAATATTCTGTATGCTACTGTGGAGAACAGTGCCGGCCCGGGACCTGGCAAAGGTTCAAGCTCTGTAGGTACTATCCTGAAGAGCACTGACAGAGGCGAGTCGTGGACGGACCTCCATGTTCCGATTGTAGTACACCCAAACAGTACGCAACAATACGTAAACCGTATACAGGTTGATCCTTCCAATAGTAACGTTGTGTGGGTTGTTACCGACCAGAATGGCGCCTGGAAAACGGAAAATGCCGGCACAAGCTGGTCGCAGGTGAACGCCATCAGTACGCCGGGCGCCTGTGCGTTTCTCCTTTTCGATCCAAGCGACGGTACTGTCGTAGTAAATGGTCAGCAGGTTACGAAACGGATTTACATTGGCCGGTATTCCGGCGTATGGTTATCAGTAGATGGTGGAGCTTCATTTACACTAATGAGTAACAGTCCACAGGCGCCCGGCCAGGCGACGATTCATGCAGATGGTACCCTGTATGTATCTGCCGGCTCCAGCAGTGTTCAAAAGGGAGTGTTCAAATACAAGTCCGGCAGCTGGCAGGATGTGTCTCCTGTAATTTTAGATAATGCTAACCAATACTACTCAAAAGTGGCGGTGAATCCGGCTAATTCAGATGATATTGTCGTAAGTACCCGCGGACTCTGGCACAAAAATCCTTATTATATCTCAAGGCGTGGCGGAGCTCCGGGCTCTTATTCACAAGGAAAGATCACCCGCGATAATTCTGAAGCCCCCCACTCAGCGAATGACGGGTTATACTACAATTCACCTGGGCATAACGCAGCTGCATTTACCTGGGATCCTTTTTACCCGGACCGGGTATGGATCAATGATATGCTGGATGTACTGAGTACAGATAATATCTTTGCCCCTGTTACTAACTGGAAGATCCGCGTAGTAGGCCTTGAAGAGATCATGGTAACAGGCCCTATGGTAGCGCCGCCCAGTGGTAAGAACCTCTTGCTCACTGCTACCGCTGATGTTGGAGGCGCCCACCACCGTTCTCTCACTGAGCCATTGAACCAGGGTGCCGTTTCCAATACCGCCTTACACAATGGTATCAATAACGCTTTTAATATGCAGGCAGTAGCTTTCCAGTATACTGACCCTAATTTCGTTGTTCGTGTAGGCTGCGATGGCGCGGACACTTACGACATCAATCTATCACATGCAGGTTATTCCACCGATGGCGGTGATACCTATACCTTATTTCCAAAATCACCTGGTCTGCGCGGGCGTGTAGCCGTATCAGCCAACCGCAGGAATATCGTCTGGCTTACTCAGGTAGATACGAATGGTCCCGGTAATGTTTACTGGTCAGAAGATCTTGGCACTACGTGGACAAAATCCACCGGTGTTTCTTCGGGCATCTTACCCTCGGGAGAGCAGTGGACCATCTATCCAGGGCAAAACCATCTCGTAGCGGATAAGGTGAACGGCGATTATTTCTATATCTGGGACCGCGGTTCGTTTTATGTCAGCACCAATGGTGGAAAATCATTCCAGAAAACAACTGCCACCGGCCTTACTGCAAACGCTGGCAGTAATCCAAATGGCTCTTCTTATGCCACCACCTCCAATGTTGACGTAACGCCGGGTAAAACAGGTGATGTCTGGATAGCATTTTACAATGATACCCATCCCGAATACAGCGCCCTGTATCATACCTCAGACACTGGTAAAACATTCAGTAAGGTAGGTGGAGAATCGTTTAAACCCAAATGGATAGCTGCCACCATGTCTGATACAACTGCGAATGCACACGTGGCTTTATATACTACAAGCCAGGTCCTTCCCATTAACGGCATTACACACGGTGCCTTCCGCTCTGATGATACCGGTCGTACCTGGACAACCATCTCGGACCGGTTGCCAGGTATTGTGCAGAATATTACGGCAGACAACAAAGGAAGAATGTTCGTTGCCATCAGTGGAAATGGTATCTATTTTGGCTCCCCGGTGGCCGGTCCTGTGCAGTCTGTACAAATAGTCAATCCCGGATCAGATACCCTTACAAGAGGCTTCAATGTAAAGCTGAACGTAAAGATGACGCCCGCTTATCCCACCAACCCGTCCGTCACCTGGAGTTCGTCTGACACTTCAGTAGCTAAGGTGGACGCCTTTGGTAACGTAAGCGGTATAAACGCAGGTACCGCCACTATTACCGTCACATCGGTTGATGGGGGGAAAATAAGCACCCGGCAGATCGTCGTCGTTCCTCCAGTTATATCCAACGGTATTACGATGGACAGTATACTGTACGGTACTATGAATACGCCCAGGCAGATGGTGGCTACTGTAATGCCCGCCAACACCACTAATAAAACCCTGAACTGGTCAGTGGCGGATAGTACTATCGCAAAAGTGGATGCGAACGGTGTGATCACCGGCTTAAAACTGGGCACTACTACCGTCACCGTCTCCACAGCAGACGGCGGCTCGTCCAGTACCTCGCAACTTATTGTGAACAACATTGTAACTGCCATCAACGCAGGTACCATGGCCCCCGCGGGAGGTCAGGCAACGCCCTATCAGAATATAACAATTGGCCAATATGTACCCGAAGGGCCTGGCGGCACCGATAAACTCTGGCACGCAGGGTACACCTGGATCGTCCGTAATGCAGCCACGATGGACCTTAGCCAGGTAACATCGCCTGCTCCCAGACAGGTATATGAATATATGCGCATTGGCAAACTTAATTCGACCCAGCTGCGTTATTATTTCCGCAACCTGATTCCTAATGCCAACTATGCGCTGCGCCTGCACTTTGTTGAACCCAGCGACGCAGACAAAGCCACCCGGATCTTTAACGTGAGGACCAGCGGCGACAGCCTTATGAATTTCAACATCTACCAGGCCG
Organism: Chitinophaga agri; assembly: GCF_010093065.1. Lineage (NCBI taxonomy): Bacteria > Pseudomonadati > Bacteroidota > Chitinophagia > Chitinophagales > Chitinophagaceae > Chitinophaga > Chitinophaga agri. The sequence goes on from NZ_CP048113.1 coordinate 3,242,488, forward strand.
CAGGCAATAAGCTCAATACCGTGATCACACGTACCCTCCAGGCAAAAGCTGACAACGCTGGTGTAATCACTGTACAATTCATTCCAAAAGCAGGCACCAATGATCCTTACAGCTCTTCTATAGCTGCGCTTGAAGCGTCTATCATTTCATTACAGGGAATCAGTGTCTACTCAGACAGCAGCAATCTCTATGTAGGCTATCGGGACACGCTGAAGCTGACCACGACACCAGCTAATGCCACCAACCGGAACCTGGTGTATAAGTCTTCCAACGATGCCATCGCTACGGTAGATCTGAATGGGGTGGTAACAGGAAAAGCTGCCGGCACAGTTACTATCACCGCTACATCTGTTGAAAGTAATTTTGCAGCCTCCAAAACCTACACAGTTATCTATATTCCCGTTACGTCACTAACACTGGACAGCACTTCCGTGAATGTATTTGTAGGATCAAACTTCCAGCTGAATGCCATCTTCAACCCGGCAAAAGCCAGTAATAAAGGCGTGTTATGGACATCCTCAGATACAACCATAGCCAAAGTGACCAATAGCGGCACTATCAGTGGAATCAAACAGGGAGATGTAATCGTAACAGCCACCGCGGCAGACAATCCGGCTATTGTTGCACATGCCAATGTTCATGTAGCCAATGTACTGGCCACAAACCTTACATTACAACCATCCAGCGCCATTATCGGGGCAATGGACACGTTGCGGGTTAAAGTCACATTCCTGCCGGCCAATACCTCGATTAAAAAAGTAACCTGGAGTAGTTCAAATGCATCGTTAGCTACGGTTGACAGCACAGGTCTTATCACTGCCATCAAACCAGGCACCCTGACTGTTATTGTTAAAACCCTGGATAACACTGGCGTTGCAGCCACCTTACCGGTTACGGTGGTACCATTAGATTCATGTGGAGGAATTCCGAATAATGGTTTTGAAAGCGGTCTTATTAACTGGATTGCCTATAAAGAATCCGTTGCTACTGTGGGCGCCGCATACGCCGTTAGCGGAAAAGGCCATTCCGGTGATAAAGCCGTGACACTCGGTTCTACAACAGCAAGCACCGCTTTGAACATAAAAGGTTCCATCCCGGTAAGAGGTGGCAGCGTCATCGTATTTACCCAGTGGGTGAAAGTAGAAAAAGACGCCACCGGTTACCCATGGTGGGCTGGTTATGGTATTGGATTTGTAAATAACCGGGACAGCGCTACAGGTAACGTACTTTCAAAACAGATTGACAATGTGATCGCATACCGGGAAAACTGGGCCCAGATAAGAGATACCATCAATGTACCTGATAGTGCAACAGGGCTTACTTACTGGGTATCCAAGGTGGGATTTGGCACTGTATGGGTAGATGATTATTGCATAGAAGTTTTAAGGACAAATAAATCGGCAGTTTATGGTATCAACGCGGGCACCACAGTAACACCTGCCGGACCTTATGCCAGTACCACCTTTGCGCAATATGTTCCTGAAGGCCCTACCGGTCCCACTAATCTATGGCATGCTGGTTATACCTGGGTACAAAGAGTGACTTCACAGGTAGATCTATCATATGTGACCGATCCCGCTCCTCCGCAGGTATATGAATATATACGCATCTTCAAAGATAATAACACCCAAATGCGTTATTACCTGCGTGGCCTCACTCCTAACACCATGTATACCATCCGGCTACACTTCGTTGAACCACATGATACGGAAAAGAACAACAGAATTTTCAGCGTAAAAGCCACCAATGGCATTGATAGCCTTACTGACTTTAATATCTATCAGGCCGCAGGTAACCGGTTGAATACCGCTGTTATTAAGACTATAAGGTCAACAGCAGACAACGCCGGGTTAATACAGGTAACTTTTTACCCTAAAAAAGGATTGTATGATCCTTACAGCGGCTCAATAGCGGCTATTGAGGTACGGACCTTGCAACCAGGAGATACGGTGCAAACTGTGACTGCAAATCAAAACACGGTTGCAGTAGTCAGCAGCAAATTAAACACTCCTGTTAAACTTGATTTTGCAACAGAAGTATATCCAAATCCTTCCAACAGCGTGTTTAAGATAAAACTGACATCTACCTCTAAAGTACCCGCACTTCTTACCATTATTAATAACAATGGTAGCACTGTTTATTCTACAAGAATAAATGCGGACGTTAGTTACGAACTTGGCCAGCAGCTGAAACCAGGTATTTATTATATAAATATCAGGCAAGGTACTCAAACCAAGACGATGAAAGTTGTGAAATACTAAGCAATATTCACATACTGAAAAAGCTGCCTCATCTATTCATGAGGCAGCTTTTTTGCTATACCACTATCATTCCAGGAATTGATTATTATTGATAATGCATCATAACACCATCATTTCGAAGCAAATAATTACTACTGTTACCCAGAGAGGTCCTGAAAAAAGCACATGTCCATCTGAGATAGCCAGAATGCTTTTCGCTGACAATTGGCGGGATTATATGCAGCAGGTCAGCGATGTGGCAATTGATCTTACTTCCCGCATGTTTATCCGGGACGAGCTACTTGCCTGGCCGCCGCAAGGATTTGCAGATGTCATATCGGGACTTATAAAAGGAACCAGTACCGGTTTCATCCAATCTTAGGCACTACAGACATGCGCTTGTACATTGGGCATATCGCCTTTGAAGTTTCAACAATCTTCGGATCCTGCGTAATAACAGTCTCCAAAAAACTGCGATTAGCATCCCCCCATTGGTTCATGGCATCAATGATCGGCATCAGTGACCAGCCGATCTCGGTAAGCGAATACTCTACTTTAGGCGGCAACTGCGGGTAGGTTTTTTTCTCAACCATGCCATGTCCTTCTAATTCTTTGAGTTGTACATTCAATACCCTACGCGTAGCACCGGGAAATAAGCGAAGCAGCTCACTTGGACGCTTTACATTCATTGAAATAGCATTCAGCAAAGCAGGCTTCCATTTACCGTTCAGCACTTCCTTTGTCAGGTGAAGGCCGCAATCTATAGTTAAGGGAGTCTTTCTTTCATACATATACTATTACTTTACTCAAAAATAAGCATTGCGTCTTATTTCAGCTAGGGGATAAATTTATCCCTATACCACTACTTTCTCCCTTATTGTACTGCTGCGGCATATATCCGAGGTTTGCACAAAAAAGTAATGAAAGATACAGTACAACCACTACTAGAGGAATACAAAATAGGCAATTTGCAACTGAAGAACCGGGTGGTTATGGCGTCACTTACGCGCGGACGTGCTACTAACCCAGGTCTGGTACCTACGCCGCTGATGGCCAGCTACTATGCACAACGCGCCTCAGCAGGCTTAATTCTAAGTGAGGGCACCTGGCTGAGCCCGAAGGCGATCGGTTTTATTAACGTGCCAGGCATCTTCACACAGGAGCAGATAGATGGCTGGAAACTTGTCACAAAAGCCGTTCACGACAAAGGTGGATTGATCTTCTCCCAATTAGGGCATATAGGGTCCGCGTCTCACCCTGATTTCCTGAATGGTGCATTACCCGCCGGACCTTCTGCTATTAATCCGCAAACCCGCTCCTTTACTCCCGAGGGCTTCAAAGATACACTAACACCCCGCGAGCTAACTGTCGCGGAGATAAAACAAACCATACAGGATTACAAGCAGGCCGCTAAAAATGCGAAGGAAGCAGGATTTGACGGAGTAGAAGTGCATGCACAGGCAGGTATGCTAATTCCCCAGTTCCTCAGTCTGGCTACCAATCAGCGTAATGATATGTATGGTGGTAGTATTGAAAACCGTGCGCGTATCGTATTTGAGATCCTGGATGCAATTACTGAGATCTGGGACAGCACTCGCGTCGCCATCAAATTTGCACCGGTCGCACTCAGCCATGTAGGCATCATGACCCCGGACAAAGAAACTGTTCCTATGTTCCAGTACATCCTTAAAAAACTGAGTGACTACAATCTCGCTTACCTGCACATTGCGGGACCAGCAGAAGATCTAAGCGGCACGCCGGTAGAGGTATTACAAAACAATTACTTCAGCCATTTCCGCCAACATTATAAAGGCAGACTGATGGCCAACCTGGGCTTTACGCAGGAGAGCGGCAATGCAATCCTCCGGGAAGGAACTGCCGATCTGGTATCTTTTGGTGAACCATTCATCGCAAACCCGGATTTGGTAACGCGCTTTAAGTATAACTTACCATTGTCGGAAGGTAACCGGGATACGTATTACAGTGGAGAAGAAAATGGGTACACGGATTATCCTGAAGCTGTATATGATGTCGTGCAATAGCGCACAGAAGATGAAAGATCCGGGAATGAAGCGCGCTTCTGTCCCCCTATAAAAAAAGTGGTATAACTGGTTTTAACGTTAACCAGTTATACCACTTTCCAGTTTAAAAATAGTACTACTTCTCTGAAGTACGGATAACACTTTCCATACTATCAACAGCAATCAGCTTAGGTGCATCAGCCACAAATACATCCAGCACGCCATCGGCGATCCTGATAGGCCCTCCCACACGTGTAGCGCCCGGAATGGTATGTATAGCTGCCGCTGCTGCCGCCAGCTGTACAGCGCTCGCAAAATACCGGCCTGCAGCAGCATTTCCATTATCAGCTGCTTCAAGACCTGCGGCGGTTAACTGTAGCGCTCTTCCCCACAGTTGCATAGCATCCAGCCATGGACGAGCATCCAGCGCAAAAGAAGTATCAACAGTGCCCGCCCGGATAATATCAGGTGCGTTGGTAAATGCAGCAGCATATTGACGCAGGCGTGCCAGTGCCTCATGACGAGCGGTAACGTCTCCATTTGCAATCGCATCGCGCACACCATCCAGCAATGCTTTCATTTTCGGCGCCTGTACCTGCCATGGCTGACTGCCAAAAGTGGGGGCCATATGTTGCGTATCAAAGAAAGTCAGTAATGCAGCAGTCGCCTGTTCATCGCCACCCGCCAGTTCACGCGCAGCAGCCAGCCAGATGCGCGCTGCATCATATCCCTTGTCATTCCACGCGAAGGCAACTACGCCTGTTACAGCAACACGGCTTGGTGCTTCCTGATTCATCGGATTAGACAGAATGCCCGCCAGCTCTCCTGATAAACCAGCTTCACGCTTCACATAAGGCGCCAGCAATAACCGACCAGCAGATTCTCCATAGTCATTAACAGGATAGTTATCCCATAACAAGGTCTTACGTCCGAATGCCTTTGTCGCCGCACGCGCATCCGGAACAGATATCGCAGGAGGTACAACGTCTGTACCTGTCCACTGTACTACGATCTGCGAATCCAGGTTCTTCCGCAATGCTGCCTTGTAAGGTGTTTCCTTCGCATCATAATACTCAGTAGGCACCATGATGAGTGGAGGTGCAGCAGGATCATTCTTTTTAATATTTGCCTGTAAAGCATTTAGCAGCTTCGCCTGTGCAATACCCGCAGCCTCCGCACCGGAAGGACCGAAGGTTGTTTTATCAAGATCGCAATTCCATTTGGTATACTCAATATCATCAAGCGCAACATAAAAGCTGTGAACACCGATAGAACGAAGGGCGGCAAACTTACGCTCCATATGATGAAGATCAGCCGGATCTGAGAAACAGACCGTCGGACCAGGAGAAATCGCATACACAAAATTGATATGGTTCCTTTTAGCCACCGCTACCAATCTGCCCAGCGCTGCTAACGTCGCAGCAGGATAATCTTCACGCCAGCGATCACGGGCATACGGATCATCTTTAGGGCTGTAGATATAAGTATTGGCCTTGACAGTAGCGAGAAAACCTAAATGCTTCTCCCTATCAGACATTGACCATGGCTTACCATAAAAACCTTCAATAGTGCCACGGATCGGCATGGCAGGATGATCCTTGATCAAAAGCGCAGGTATAACCTTCCGCTGCGCCAGTTGCCTGAATGTTTGTGCCGCGTGAAATAAACCATCTGCATCGTGACCGGCCAGTGTAATAAGTGCACCATTCCCCATCACAGTGCCAGCAATCGTGTATCCCTCAGTACTGCTATCCTGTACGGCTCCACTCTTTGCGAGCGCGGTACGGACAATCGTCGCACCTGTTGTTCCCATTACAATATGTGGTCCATCCGGGTGCTGCGGCAACTGTTTCGCTACTGTGATACTTTCCACACCCGCCAATACCAGCGCGTTACGGACAAGTCCTACAGTTTCCGCTTCTGTCTCCGGAGTGGCTATTAAAACCACCGATCTTCCCAATACTATCGAACCCTTTCCCAGCTCCATTGATACGGGTACCGGGAAAATCGAAGGCATTGTAGCTGGACGGCTCTGCGTTGCGTGATGGATTGTTTGAGCATTGGTGCCGCTATAACCGAACATGACCACGGTTAAGCAAGTAAATAACATTCTCATTCCTCTTTCAATTTATAAACCTGTAATGACAGCAAGGTAATAACAATAGCACAGAGATTATATGACAAAAACGATGTTATTTTTTATAGAGGAAGGAAAGCAGTTTATCCGGATTGATATGATCCTCCCTTTATACAGCCGCGGTTCTTATTCACGCCCGCTATTATCCAGCTCGACAACGAATATGTCCACTTGGAGGGATTACTTATTTACCTGGCGCTCCCCTCGATATAATTTTGTCGCAACATTAGAAGCAAATCTTAACATCTAAATTATAAAAGCAATGAACGCGAAACTTACTACTATACTACTCGCAGCTACATTCTCACTAAGTATGCCTGCAATGACGAATGCACAGACGACCAGCACCAAAACGGATACATCCGCATCTGATATGCGTATCAGATCTTTTAAGATCAACATTCCTCAGGCAAAGCTGGATGAACTTAAAAGACGCATTGCCGGGACAAACTTTCCGGATAAAGAAACTGTAAACGATGAATCCCAGGGTATCCAACTGGCGCAATTAAAAGAACTCGTAAACTATTGGGGCAACAATTATGACTGGAGAAAACTGGAAAACAAATTAAATGCCTTACCTCAGTTTGTAACTAAAATTGATGGTTTGGATATCCAGTTCATCCATGTACGTTCAAAAGAACCGAATGCAATGCCGGTCATCCTTACCCATGGCTGGCCTGGTTCTCCCCTGGAATTCATTGATGCCATCGGCCCGTTGACCGACCCGGTAAAATATGGCGGTAAAGCGGAGGACGCATTTGATGTCATTATACCTGCTATACCAGGATATGGTTTTTCAGAAATACCTAAAGAAGTGGGCTGGAATCCTGACCGTGTGGCAAAAGCATGGGATGTGCTGGTGAAACGCCTTGGCTATAAAAAATATGTTTCCGAAGGTGGTGATCACGGCTCAGTGATCTCCGATGCCCTGGCCAGACAAGCACCGTCAGGACTGCTGGGTATACACCTCACTATGCCTGCCACAATTCCGGCAGAACTTGTAAAACCAATTAATGCAGGCGATCCGGCACCCTCAGGACTTTCTGCATCCGAGACCAAAGCATATAATTCCTTAAGCACCTTCTTTGGAAGAAATGCGGCCTATGGAGGAATGATGGTGACCCGTCCACAGACAACCGGTTATTTACTGTCCGATTCTCCCAGTGCATTGGCAGCATTCCTGTACGAGAAAATTGCAGAATGGACAGATAGTAACTTAAAACCGGAAAATGTGATCAGCAGAGATGCTATCCTTGATGATATTACGCTCTACTGGCTGACGAATACAGGCGCTTCCTCTTCCAGATTCTATTGGGAAAATAACAACAATAACTTTAGCTCCGAACACCAGAAAACAAAGGATATAAAGGTTCCTGTAGCGATCTCTGTATTTCCACATGAAATTTACGAGGCGCCAGAAAGCTGGTCCAGAAAAGCATATCCTTCATTGTATTATTATCATAAAGCACCTAAGGGTGGGCACTTTGCCGCATGGGAACAGCCGCAGATCTTTACTGAAGAACTTAGAGCTGCATTTAGATCTCTGCGATAAGAGAATGGGCATGGGGATTAGTGAGACAAAGCCTTCAGACATAATCTAAAGGCTTTGCAATTACATTTACATAGCGGTAAGGATAGTACATCGACATGGGTAGTTAATTGAGCCGTTTTCCTTCGCTCCCGCTAATTATAATCATCCCCTTATACACCTTCATATTCGTGAATGCAAACTTTTCAGGCAACCCTGCACCGTAATTCGTCCATTCCTGACTCTCCCTGTCTCTACGGTAAATACCATCCCATTGCCCCGCAAAAATCTCTCCCTGACTGGCTATTACGTTAAACGTGTAAAAATCCTGTGGCATCCCTTTTTGCATGCTCTTCCAGGTCGTACCATCATCTGTTGAAGAAAAAAGCTCATTGTATGTCATCGCATATACCGTATTACCAATAACACTGATATTATGTAACGAACGTTCAGTTAATACCGGCTTCCAGTTCTTCTTTGTGATGGCGGTAGAAAACACCCCCTGACTCGTGCCAATATAAATGTACCCGTTACCGGAAGCGATACCATTGACCTGCATCGTATTATTGCCATATTCAGGATGCCATTGTTTATTCACTTCATCGTAACTGAATAATCCGGCATTGGTGCCGACGTATAACTGACCGTTTATCTCCAGGAAACGGCGGATAGTGTTGTTTGTAAGTCCGGTACTGATATTTTTCCAGTGCTTCCCCTGGTCTGCTGAAAAAAAGACGCCGGCAGACTGTGTACCAACATATACAGAGTTCCTGTAAAAGACCATTGCAGCAGGGTTGGCCTTGATGATATCCGGAGAAGTAGGCATACTGTTCCATCGATGGTGTGTAAAGTCGAAATGGTATAGACCATATTGTTTCACCATAACCGCCAGTGTTCTTTCACTGGTAGCAATCGCACCTAAACCGATCTGTGCGTCATCAGGCAGGCCTGCGCTTGCATTTTTCCAGGTGGCGCCGTTATCCGCGGACATAAAGATGATACCGACCATGTTATTAAGTGGAGGATGTTCTGCCGTGTTGGTTGGTGAAAGAAATGATGCCGGCAGCACCTGCGTATGCGCAGGCAGGGCTACATATAAAAAACTGATCAGGGTTATTAAAACGGGTAAATTCATAACTGGAGTTATCAGTTATGAATTTACAAAAAAGGTAGCGTTTAAAGCGACCATAATAGTGACCACTATTTACTTTTTCTACTACAACAGCGTATTCAGTACACCCCCATCCGCCCTTATAGCCGCCCCATTAATCGCTCCTGCCAGCGGACTACACAAATATGCTGCTACCCCCGCTACCTCTTCCGGGGCAATAAATCGCTGAAGCAGCGAATGTGGATTGGTATGCTGTAAGATCGCCGCCTTCATCTCTTCTTCACTGATATTATTTGCCTGTGCAATCTGCTTTACTGTACCAGCGACACCGTCTGAATACGTAGGACCACCAAGTATAGTATTAACGGTTACTGCTGTACCCCTTGTTAGTTTTGACAGTCCGTTACTTAATGACAACATCGCGGTCTTAGTAAGCCCATAATGGATCATATTAGCAGGTACATTGACACCTGACTCACTGCTGATAAAGACGATCCTGCCCCATTTTTTTTCAAGCATTGCAGGTAACAGCGCCCTGGACAAGCGGACACCGCTCATGACATTCACATCAAACATTGACTGCCATTCACTATCCTCGATATCCTGAAAATCCTTCAATGCAAAAACGCCGACATTATTAATCAGGATATCCACAGCAGGTAGCACCTCCAGGAGATGGGCCACCTCCGCCTCCCTGCCAAAATCAGCCGCAATACCGGAAACACTTGCCCCTGGTGTAGTCAAAGATAACTGACCAACAACTTCGTCTACTTTACCTGTCGTTCTGCCATTGATAATAACAGCAGCTCCTTCCTTTAATAACTGCTGTGCAATAGCAAAACCAATACCTTGTGTAGACCCGCTGATAAATGCCGTCTTCCCTTGTAATTTCAAATCCATACTTCATATTTATTTTTGTACTGATCAATACAAAAATTGATAAAAAAAAGTCAGCTCAACACTGACAATTGCATTTCGATTAATTGCTGAAGGGATTTGTTACTCGGATACATCCTTCTCGTAACATTCAATCCGTTCCAGACAGTAATCAGGTAACGGGCCAGCAGTTCCGGCGATGCGGAATTACGGATCTCCCCCGTCTCCTGCGCCTGCTTTATTGCCAATGCAAACATTTTTTCTACCTCCTTTAATATCGATACCGCCTCCTGTTCCAGTTCTTCATCAAGAAAGGTCATCTCTACCACCGTATTAGCAATGATGCATCCGCGGAGATGCTCCTCCTCACCGGCAGTCGCGATAGACATGAAAAACTGCCTGATCTCAGCAACTGGTGACGCACTCTTCTTCAAATGCGCTTTAAACGCCATAAAAGCCTCCCTCCTTTGTTGTATAGCCTTGCTGAACAACTCTTTCTTTCCGCCTTTAAACGTATTGTAGAAGCTGCCGCTCCCCATCTCTGTTGCCTTTAACAGATCGTCAAGAGACGTTGCAGCAAATCCCTTTTGCCAGAATACCTGTTGCGCTTTCTCTACCACACGCGCATGGTCAAATATGGATGGTCTGCCTTTCATATTTGTATCGATCATTACAAAAGTATAAAAAAGACAGTTAATTAAAAAGTTTTCTGTAGGCAAGCGGGGTATATTGTGTCTTATTTTTAAAGAGTTTGTTAAAGGATTGCGGATATTCAAATCCAAAAATGTAAGCAATTTCAGCGACCGATAAATTAGTAGTGGTCAGTAACTCTTTTGATCTTTCAATCAGCTTATCCTGGATATGCTGCTGTGTACTTTTACCCGTCAGCGACCGAAGCATATTACTCAGGTAGTTGGGCGAAAGATGCAACTTGTCGGAGAAGTACTGCACAGAGGGCAAAGGTATATGTGTTGACGTTTGTTCCACAAAATACGCTGATAATAATTCATCGAATTTAGTAAGCAGGTCGCTGTTCAATGTTTTGCGGGTGAGGAACTGCCTGTTATAAAACCTGTCTGAATAGCTTAACAAGAGGTCTATATAAGACAATATGACTCCTTCACTATAGGAGTCGATCCCTTTTTCAATTTCAGCACCGAGCATCTGCATAATAGCCACTATCATCTCTTCCTCTTTCTCCGAAAGGTGTAGCGCTTCATTCACTGCATAACTAAAAAATTCGCAGTTTTTAATCTTTCCATACAGCGCATGCCGGCGAATAAAATCCGGATGGAACACCAGGCACCAACCGCCGGGACGATGGCCCTCCGGTATATTCGAGATAACCTGCTGAGGTGCGATAAATGACATCACCCCCTCATCAAAATCGTAATGGCTTTGGCCATACCGTACCTTATGATCTACATCCTTCTTAATGGAAATGCAATACAGGTCCAGCACAACACTACGATACCGTTCATCCGTATCATACAATATATCCTCAAAATTGAAAACACTGACAAGCGGATGACGCGGCTTAGGCAAAGACAGTATCCGATGTTGCGCGGATACTGTCTTCACATGATATGGAGATTCCTTCTTCATTCCATACAATTGGCTACAAAAATAGACTTTACTGGTTAATACTGCTCATCGACGCAGCATCATATCTGTCACCCAGGAATGTTCCCAGCGGAATGATGGATTCGAGTCTGTCAATGTCTCCGGCGGACAACTGAATTGCTGCTGCCGCTACATTCTGTTCCAGGTATTTAGGTCGCTTCGTACCAGGAATAGGCGTATGGCCCTTGGCCAGCACCCAGGCGATCGCCAGTTGCGAAGGGGTGATCTCCTTCTCCGCTGCCATTACCGTAATAGCATCTACCAGCGCGAGGTTCTTCACCAGCTGCTCTCCCTGGAAGCGTGGCATGGTCTTACGGAAATCATTCTCCGGTAAATCCTCCGGCTTTTTAAGATTACCTGTAAGATACCCTCGTCCTAGCGGAGAGTATGCTACCAGACTGATCCCCAGTTCCTGTAATGTGTCAGTAATACCTGCCTCTTCTATACTTCGTTCAAAGATGGAGTATTCCGATTGCACGGCTGTAATGGGATGTATCCGGTTAGCACGACGGATAGTATCACTGGATACTTCTGACAAACCGATATACCCTACCTTACCTTCCTTTACAAGGTCCGCCATTGCCGCTGCTGTTTCCTCAACAGGCGTTTGTCCATCCAGCCGATGCAGGTAATATAGGTCAATATAATCCGTACCAAGGCTGCGCAATGACTTCTCTACCGCTTTCTTTACATACGCCTTCTTGCCATTGATCCGCCACGTAGGCTGATCATTATCATCTATTTCATAGCCAAACTTAGTGGCAATCACATATTTATTACGATTCCCGCTGATGGCCCTGGCAATCAGCTGCTCATTCAGGTAGGGACCATATATATCTGCTGTGTCCAGAAAGTTACAACCCAGTTCAAGCGCCCTGTGAATCGTACTGATCGCTTCCTTTTCATCCGCTGGCCCGTACAGATCACTCCCCCCGGCAAATACGGTCATTCCCATACAGCCAAGACCAATAGTAGATACTGCAAGCCCTTTGCTTCCGAGTTTTCGTTGTCCGATATTATTCATATATTCTGTTTTGTAGGGGACAAATGTCCGCATAGCAGTCTCCGGAAATGTATCCATATCTCACTTACCTGTATCCGAATACAATGTCCTGCATTTAGTAGCACACGCAGAAAGCGTGAGAGATCTTATTAAAAGGTTTGAGGACTGCACCTTACCGAAAGAAGAATGGACACATGTTAATCATTTTATCATGGCCTTCTGGTATTGCATTCAATATCCTGTACCGGCTATCGAAAAAATAAGAATGGGTATTAAGCGGTATAATCAAAGTATTGGCGGAGCAAACACAGACGTATCCGGTTATCATGAAACCGTTACGCTATTTTATACGGCTACCATTGCCCGTCACCTGCTTATCGCACAGGTTCATGCATGTACGGACGAATCGCTTGTTGCTTTGCTCCAACAGCCTTTCCTGACAAAGGACTATATATTCCGCTTCTATAGCCGGGAATTACTCACGAGTACAAATGCCCGGTTACACTGGATAGCTCCGGATAAAACAGCTATACATTAGATGCGCCCCTGCACAAAGAAAAGCCTTCGGATATGCTCCGAAGGCTTTAATTATCACCTGGTATTTACACTAAGTGCGCGCGATTGCCTGCCTGCAAGCGTGAATGACCTGCTGTTATCCAATAAGCGGGCATAATAGATAGCCCCGGCCCGGGTCAGGTGCCGCGTATCCTGGCTAATGAACTTACAGCTGTCTGTAAACACAGGCACCTTCCCTTTCCCATCGATCACCATACCGATCAGGTCAATATACCTGTTTCCCCACTGGGCTTTAAAGTCCTCGTTTATTTTCAGTGCCAGTTGCCGGATATTCACACGCTGGGCACAATAGTTATTATCCCCTCTCCTGTTATAGAAGATTCCGTTATTGGCGCCGAAGTTCTTATTCCCTACAATCCAGACCTTTGTTGTATCGATATTATATCGGTGCGTTAACGATCTGAATGTATCAATTCTCATTTCTGTGAAGAAAATAACATCTGCTTTTGCTAACCGGTCATTTATCGTTTTACACTTCCTCATATCATATGTATAGCAGATTTCAAGGTCCTGCCCGTATTTAGATTCCAACAGTATATTTGACCAGTCACGTGCATAGCTGTTACCGATCACCATAACCTTGATCTTCTTGTTATCAGTAAACTGTTTATCCAGATCGTAAATCCTGGAGTTATAAGCCTGATGCACGTGCGTTTGAACGGCTGCACTGGTGTTTGACGCATACAGTCCCAGCTCGGGTACATCTCTTACTATACCTGCCCGCATGAATATAAAGAGGGAAGACACCGAGGTTAACAACAGCACTACTGCTGACATTGATAAAAGCAGCCGGCTACTCACCCTTACCTTATCTCTGAATGGCTGTTCTATGAAATGATAAGATAGAACAGACAGCGTCAGGATAATCACAAAAAGCAGCGATCCGTTAACAAGGGTGATCCCTTCCACAACAAAATAACGGCTGTAAGCTAAAACGATCTGATGCCACATATACAGACTGAAGCTGATTTTCCCTATCCAGACCATGTACTTATTTTCCAGGAAGGCATTAATAAACCCATCACTGGTATTTCCCGGCAACAAAAGTCCGACCGAGGATACTACAACCAGCAAGAGTTTGGGCACCGGTGGGAGGTATACACCGAATAAAAACACAGCCAGTATAATAAAGAGAAATCCTGCCTTATACCGGTTGTCGATCACCCTATCTCTGAAAAAGATCGCTCCCAGCCCTCCCAAAGCCAATTCAAAGAAACGATATTGTATCAGGTAGAACCTCGCAGAAGTATTGGTTGCTGTCAGGAACAGGAATAATGATATACAGGTCAATATTATCAGCAGCGGTAAGATCCATTTCTTTCGCTTACCGGTGAATAACAAAAAGATCAATGGATAAACCAGGTAAAACTGTTCTTCCACGCCGAGGCTCCAGGTATGCATCAATGGCTTATAGTCGTTGAAAATATCCCAGTAGTCGCCGGATGTCTTTAATAACAGGATATTATTTGCAAACAGGTTGGTGGCGATGACTGACTGGCTCAGGTTCTCCAGATCGTCGGGCAACATGACGAATATGCCGGTTACCAGCGCAATGAATGTGGTGAACAATACCAATGGAATGATGCGCCGCGTTCTTCTCATATAAAAATTAACAATAGAGAACCGGTCTTCCAGGGCTTCGTTGTAAACAATCTTGGTAATCAGATAGCCACTTATTGCGAAGAAAATGTCGACGCCTAAATACCCACCGGGAAGAAATCCCATATGAAATATGATCACTGACAACACCGCAATGGCCCGAAGACCGTCAATGTCTTTCCGGTAATGCTCCGCTTTAATGGCACCCATAAATGTACTTTTTTTAAATTGGTTGAAATAGATTGGTTTATGAAAAGGTCAAAAGGAACAAAGGGGCATCATCTGCAACCAGTAGTCGCATCGTTAGTGTCAAAAAGCCTGCCTATAGGTCAATAAAGATCCTTGGCAATAACCGGAGACTTTGATAGTCCGGAATATCGCACGTGAATGTATTCGCATTAATGGGATAGTCTCCTGTAAATGGAAATGGGGCAAAGATTATCGTATGTTGTGTCCCGAGGTTACATTATGTTGTTCCATTCACAAGGGGTGCCCTAATATACTACAGGAAGATCAATTTAACAATGCCTGATTATAGTAATTTAAGCGCCGCTTACATCATCGGGTTGACGATTTTATTTAATATAATGATATAATATACCTGATTGAAAACGATGTCCTATTCCTTACCATGAGTTAAAGTTATGTGCAGGCACAGGCTGACTGATACGCTATTAAACCAAAAAGAAAGCCCCAGGGTAAACACCCAGGGCCTCATCTTTTAGTCAAAAAAGTCACAAACAAAATCAATTGATTGCTGTCAGTACTTAATTTTTCCAGTCATACTTATTCACCCATTGATAAAATTTTTCAATTGCCGGCTTGTTGTCCTTTAACCAACTGTTATTGGTCGGATCATCCGTAGACGCCAGCATAATATGACAGGCGGCCTCCAGGTGTTTTTCTTCCCTCATGGCTGTGAAGAAAGGAACATAGTGTCTGGTAAAAAATCCTTTTGCACTTTTATCTGTACCTTCAGGCAGCATTTCCAGTTTCTTCATCAGTTTTTCTGCCGCACTCAGTTCCTTATGTTGATCGGTGAAATCCAGCGCTCCATATAGTGAAATGGCTATTTCTGCTGAATGGAAATCATCTTCACCCCGACCCGCTATAACAGTGGGAGCGGTGATATTAATTGTTATGTTCCCGGAATCATTTTCTTCCTTTTTAACATCGGTCGCCAGTAAGGAATTTAATGAATTCAATGTCCTGCCAGCCCTGTCACCCTGAGGTTCCGCAATAAGTGCCATCGCAAATGCCATGATGGCCGCTACTTTATTCTCAGTATAGATACTGTAGCCCAGGTATATATTTGAGGCGGGATGAGTCGCCCTGATGTCAAGGGAATGCTTAAAATCTTCAATGGCGGTTTCATACTTTTTAACACCATATGCTGTTACCCCCTTGTTGAAATGCAACAAATAGATGTTCGGGTAATCGTCAATTCCCATCTGATACACTTTAATAGCCTCTTCAGGTTTCTTCAGCACATCCAGGGAATTACCATAATTAATATAAAGTCCCGCCAGTATTTCACTTCTTTTAAACCGCTTTAATGTCAGCTTACACCAATCCACACATTCCTCATTCTTTCCTGCTGCATGCAGGGAAAGTGATTTCTCTTCATAGGCCGTGTAATTCTTCCTGTCCTGTTCAATGATCTTATCATAGATGGCAATGGCCTCACTGTAGTCGCCCTTATCATGAAGGGATATTGCCTGCCCCATTAAAGCTTCAATAGATTCCTGCTGAGCAAAGGAAAGTTGAACTGAAAACATCGCTATCAGCGATAAGATGATTCTTCGCATTCTCATATAAGTTATAGGGTGGTTTATTCTCTTAGATGCATGACTTTGCCCAAATCCATAATTCCGGAGAAAAAAGTTCAGGGGAACGCCCAAAAAGCAGCCTTCTCTTTCTCTCCCCCTGGATGACCGAACATTCTCTGGCAATTTAGTAACTTCTTTTGCCGCTTTTTAGCTAATATACCACGAATAACGGATGCCCTGACCCGGGGCTACGGCCGGCATATCAAAGATATCAATGGGACACCGTCCGGGGAACATGATGGCAGTATCAAAACAAGGATGGATCAACGCATGACGCTTTAATTCTGGTTTTCTTTTGTACTTTTGAAGGATTGAGCGGTCAATAATAAAGTGTACATCATGCAGCAGGAGCCGAATAAACAATCCGGAAAACTGATCATCGGCAAGTCAGAAAAAGCGACGCTGAGCAAAGAACAGCAGACATTCAACAAGCTGATACAGAAAATAGCCCAGTTACAGGTTGAGCTGAAAGAAACGACTGCTGTACTCGACAAGCAACTACAATACTACATCAAACAACTATACCCACTGATGCAGCAACTCGTTGCGCTGAGGATACAGGCCGTTATATTGCTGAACGGCTTCATGACAATATCGAAAGGGCTTTCTGATCATGAAAAAGAAGACCTCCGGTTACTGATCATTAATCAGCTACATGAGATATTCCGCCATCAGCAGGACGATCCGGAAGGTGAGTTACTGGCCATATTCAACGCACTTTCAGATATTACCTATCAGGAACTGACCGAACAGTATCTTGCCAAACTGAGAGCCGCCACCATGCGGAAAGATGAAGAAGAGTATGATACCGACGCCACTTCACTGCCTATGAAGACGACGGATATCGAAAGCATCTCCTCTGGTAAACAAAAGAGCAAAAAGCAATTACGGAGAGAAGAAAGGGACCGGCTACTGGAAGAAGCCCGCCGCAAGAACGTCCAGCATCTATACCGGCAACTGGCCAAAGTATTCCACCCTGACCTGGAACAGGACCCCGACCGCATCCAGCAGAAAGAAGAACTGATGAAACAGCTGACCATCGCCCGGGAACAGGGTGATCTGCTCACTATGCTGCAGCTGGAATTAACCTGGATCCAACAGGAGGACAAACATCCGGATCAGCTGACCAACGAGAAACTGCATCTATACAATATCACACTTCAGGAACAGGTCAATGATCTGAAGGAACAGATCAATGCCCTCTTCTACTACCCGCGGTATGAGGTATTACAATCGTTTGCGAAGAGCCCGCAAAGTGCGAAATTCATTGACTGGAAAAGTGAAAAGAACAATATGGAAAGCCTGCAACACGGATTCCGGGACATTATCGCCGGGCTATCACAGGATACCAAGAAAGCACTGAAAGTGCTGAAGAATGTTTTAAAATGGAACACTTAGCAAGGATGAATACACACGATCAATTTATGCAACGCTGTTATGAACTGGCCGCTATAGCAGCCAGCGAAGGGGAAAGTCCTGTAGGCAGCGTACTTGTCAGCAACGGCCTGATTATAGGAGAAGGCACTGAAAAAAGCAGGCAACTAAAAGATGTGACAAGACATGCAGAAGTAGTCGCTATACTGGACGCCCTGCAAAAAGGGAAACCAACTGCCGGTAGTATATTGTACAGCAATGTAGAACCATGTATCCTTTGCTCTTATGCGATAAGGCACTATAAGATCGCGGAAGTTGTATTTGAGAAACATACAGGGGAACTAGGCGGCACGCATGCGCCATTTAATCTGCTGACAGCTGCTGACTTCACTTCATGGGATCAACCACCTGTCATCACTGTTTACACCAGAAAATAAGCCGGCCTATTCATCAGCACCCATTTAATAACAGCATACCCATTACCAAGACTATGAAACATATTCTGATCGACACAAACCCAGCACTTGTTGAAGCCTGGAAAACATGTTTCTCTGATGCACACGATGTATCTATCATTGAAGGTGACATCACACAACTCTCTGTCGATGCTATTGTGAGTCCCGCTAATTCCTTTGGCTTTATGGACGGCTCCCTGGACTACGCCATATCCGACAAGCTGGGATGGCATATAGAAAAAGAGCTGCAGGCGAAGATCAAAGCTTCTCCGGAAGGAGAATTATTGGTAGGACAGGCCTGGGTACTGGAAACCGGCCATAAACAGATCCCATACCTCATATCGGCACCCACGATGCGGATACCGACTAACTTTAATATTGACACCTCTGTCAATGCTTATCTCGCAATGAAAGCATTACTCATTGCGGCAAAAAAAGATGAACGCATTCATTCTGTAGCCATTCCCGGCTTATGCACAGGCGTGGGACGCATGCCACCCGCGATTGCTGCGAAGCAGATGTACAGTGCTTATGAAGAAATTGTACTGGGGAAAAAACAAGACTTCAGTACCTTCGGAGAAGCACAGAAATATCACTGGAACCTGAATCAAAAAGGAATGATCTGGACGCACTGATCTCTATTACCTATAACAACAGTTAGTATCTGACACATGTTTTTTCATTTCAGACATCAGTTTCCTCAACTGAACGCATATTGGGATAAATACCGGGAGTTTCAGCAACAGCTGGAAGTTCCCGCTAAAACCATCCTGCTGGAAGAAGGCAAAATCTCCCAGCGGTATATCTATATTGAAAAAGGATGTGTCAGAACTTACTTTAATAAAAATGGTGAAGAAAAGACCATCCAGTTCTTCTTTGAAGAAGAAGGGCTTAGTTCGCTGGACAGCTTTGTGAACAACGTCCCCAGCCAGTTCACCATTGAAACGGTCGAACCAGCAGTACTTTACCTGATGGACAAAAAACATGTGCTGCAACTCATCGAAGAATTAAGCCATGAGCCGGACTTTATCCACATGATGCTGAAAATGTCCGTTAAGCGGCAAACGCATTACGCCAATGAATTTGTATCCTTTATCCGCGATACACCTGAAGAACGTTATCAGCACCTGCTGCAGGACCGGCCTCATATCATCCAGCGCATTCCCCAGCATTACATTGCCTCCTATCTTGGTGTCAGCACCGTTCACCTCAGCCGCATCAAAAGCAAACTTGCCAAAGGAAAAACCCGCTTCTGAAACTTGATAACATATGTTATCGTCCCGGAGCCCAGGGCTGCGCTACTTTTGTGTCAGATCAACAAAATCAACAATGAAAGCAGCAATCATGTATCAGAACAGGGCAGTACCAGCGTATGCAGATGTACCTGCCCCCGTCACTACACAAGACGATGAGCTCCTGGTAACAGTAAAGGCGGTCGCTATCAAACACTATGATAAAGGCAGGGCTAGTGGTAAACATTACTCGGCTGATGCACCCGGAGAGAACGGCAGGATCGTAGGCGGAGACGGCGTTTGCCTGCTGCCCGACGGAACAAGGGTCTATGGTATGGGAAATGGTATGATGGCAGAAAAAGCAGTGATCAATAAACACCGGATGGTGCCCATTCCTGCCGGACTCGATGATGCGACTGCTGCCGCCCTGCCTAATGCCGTGATCGGATCCGCGATGGGACTAAAATACAAAGCAGCTATTCAACCCGGGGATGTGGTGCTGGTGAATGGTGCTACCGGTTTTACAGGCAGTGTAGCGGTACAACTGGCCAAATACTATGGTGCAGGAAAAGTGATCGTGACCGGCAGGAACAAACAATCGCTGGACGCGTTATCCACATTAGGTGCAGATATAGCAATCTCCCTGTTACAGGAGGAGCAGGAGATCAAAAAACAACTGAAAACTATTCATACAGCCACCCCTGTTGATATCGTGATAGACTACCTATGGGGACGTAGTGCAGAAATAATACTGGACAGCATCAGGGGAGATGGCACCTTCACCAATCGCATCAGGTATGTATCTGTTGGGAGTATGGCGGGAGATCTTATACAGTTGTCCTCCGCTATTCTCAGAAGTGTGAATATACAGTTAACCGGTTCCGGACTGGGCTCCTGGCCGGTTGAACAGGTGGCACTGCTTTTCAGTGAGATACTGCCTGAAACATTCCAGCTGGCGGCGGATGGGAAACTTGTTACCAACACTGCCGCTATCCCCCTGCAGCATATCAGCTCCATATGGGACAGCACAGCACCGGACGGTGGCAGATTCGTGGTGATCATTTAGTATCACAGTATTTTAGGGGGATATGCTGGATTTCGCTATATTAGGGTATACTTACCATTTACCCCGAAATCATCAACCAAACCTCAATATATACGTTATGTCCCCTGTTACACTTTTTTTTGAATCACTCCTGTTCATTTTCGTCAGCGGCTCTTTATTATTATTTGTACTTGGATTCATCTCTCCGGACAAATCACTGTTCTGGTTAAAAGGGAAAAGAACAAGGATCAGGTCAGCCATTATTTATGCAACAGCATTTATTGCAGGCATGTTCCTGGTAAATCTCTGGTACCCTGCGCCACCGGCCGGAAAGAAAACCGGACTCGGATCATCGGGGAAAATGCATATGAAAACAGATGCACAGATTGCAAAGGAAGTCTTTGAAGAAACAGGTAAATATTATACAAAGGGATTGATCAAAAGCAGTACGGTATATACCTATGATTCGCTTCCGGAAGATATCCGTAAACTGGCGCCCGAACCTGATAGGCTGACGAAAGACGCCTATACGGGAACAAACAGTGCGGCCATCCCCGAAAGAAAAGGATACTATGTAAGGCTGGTACTGGATAATAATCTGTTGGCCAAAGCAAGCAGCAGTGAGACCTACAGGGAAAGTGACCTGCTCAGGGAGACGGATCCGCGGGCCCTTTATGGGCCAAACCGCAATTCATTCAGTTTGTATGATACAGCCAATACCGAGATCAGACATACGGAGAAACATATGGGCTTTAACCTGTTTTATGTCAGGCGTGATTACAACATCGATACGATCTGCATAGGCCCGTGTCCGGAGAAGCCGGCGAAGGTGCGTATTAACTGTTATCAGCAGGCGCAGACGACGGACCCGATAGAATATACATTCTGACATTCTTTTACATAACAGACGATAATATGCCGGGGAATATGTGTTCCATTACTCCCCGGCATATGCTATATGATCTCCTGTCACAATTCCAGTTTTCCTTCAATAGAGTCATCCAGCGTCTTACCCACGATCGCACCTACCAACTGTTTCGCAAACGCCACTATCTGTCCATTCTTGGTATCCCAATAATACCCGTCCACGGGTGTTACCTTAATGACAGATATACGGGGATCATTCTCCCCTTCTGTAAACCAGGTCTTAAGTATCGGCTCCCACAGCTCTTTTATCTTCTCCTTATCCTGGCTGATTGTCGCATGCCCATATATCGTCAGAAAATCAGAATGATCACTTCCTTTAAATAATAACTGCACAGCAGGGTCTGCCTGCACATGTTCATTCTTATGGCTGTCAGTCGCACTCAGGAACCAGCACACGCCATCATCATCTACTTTCTGCACAGCCATCGGGCGGGTATCAAACGGCTGCCCGGTACGTATTTGCGTGCAAAAGAAACAGCTGGAGGATTTACCGATCAGCTCCTTAAGTTTCTTCGCTGCTTCGGTACCCTGAAGGTCAAGGTGATTGAGTTCAGGTTGTTGACGGTTAATGCTATCCATAACGTTTTTCTTATTGTAACCAGAAAATCATGCCAACAGAAATGTAAAAAACGTACGGACGTCACAATCGTAAAATCCTTCCCTATAGCCGAACCTGTATTTTATTAGCGGACAGTGATATTATTTACGCATCAATAATATAGCACCACACTTTTTTTCCGTATTGCGTAAACCATTTTCCCAATTTGATAAACGCGCCGGGGCCATCCATCCGTAGTTTTGCGGCGCGTTTACAATATTTATCAGCTAATCAGCCTATATGCGTATCAAATTTAATCGACTTCTTGGACTGTTATGCGTCCTGTGTGCAATGTTCATGACTATACCTGCCTTTGCTATTGATGAGCCGCTTTCTGCCATTAAAGGCAAAGTATTGACGAACGACGGCGCCCCTGTAGCCTATGTAGCCGTACAGATCAAAGAAAAAAATAAGGGTACACTGACCAATGAAAATGGCGAATTCGTTTTCAAAAGAATGCAGCCAGGACACTATACCATCCAGGTAATGCTGATCGGTTACAAAAGTGTGACCAAAGAAGTAGATGTTGAACAAGACCAGATCCTGAGCGTGGAAATACAACTGGAAGGCACCAACCAACAGTTGCAGGAAGTGATCATCAACAGCAACAGGAACAAATATAAAGTTGATGAAGTTTCCGGCTCGCTGCGTCTGAAGACGCCGCTGCTGGAAGTACCACAGAATATCCAGGTGATCTCTTCAGAACTGATGGCCGATCAGCAGACCTTCGATATCGTAGATGGTATCACCCGTAACGTGAGTGGTGCTACCCGTGTAGGTCACTGGGATAACCAGTATGCACAGATCCGTATGAGAGGTTCTAAACTCCCTGCTTTCCGTAACGGTATGAACATTGAAGCCAGCTGGGGTCCTACCGCAGAAGATGCTGCCATGATCGACCGTATTGAATTTGTAAAAGGCCCTGCAGGCTTTATGCTCGCAGCTGGTGAACCTGGTGGTTTCTACAACGTGGTTACCAAGAAGCCTACCGGCGTTACACGTGGTTCCGCAAATATCAGCATGGGTAGCTTCAGCACATACCGTGCTGCGCTTGACTTTGATGGTAAACTGAGCAAAGATGGTAAGTTCCTTTACAGACTGAACCTCGCTGGTCAGCAGAAAGACTTCTATACCAAATACAACTATAGCAACCGTTACCTGGTAGCACCAGTATTAAAATACATCGTGGATGACAGAACATCCATCACTTTGGAATATACTTACCAGGCTTCAAGATACCTGGCGAACGGTAACTACCAGTTCTCTCCGAAAGGCTTCCTGGACGAAGGTATTTCCAATGACTTCTTCTATGCTGATCCGGCACTGACGCCTGGCAAACTGAGAGATCACAGCGTATATGTATACCTGGATCACAAACTGAATGACAGATGGCAGGCGCATGCACAGGTAGCGTACTTCAACTTTGCCATGGTCGCAAACAGCGTATGGGCCAGCAGTGTAGCTGCAAACGGCGATATGAAACGCTATTTCAGCATCGGTGATGAAGCAGGTGAAAACAGATTCGCACAGTTCTCCCTGTCTGGTGAAGAATATACCGGTAGCATCCGTCACAGAATACTGGCAGGTGTAGATATGGGTAACAAGAAGTTCTGGGGCGATTTCCGTACCCTGGTGCCAGACCTGCAGATCAACAGTACTACTGTATTCAATGTCTACAATCCGATCTACAATATTGACGCGAAAAATCTTCCTGTAATCGATCGCTCACAGAGTGTAAGGACCAGAGCAGGTGGCTCAAACTATGTGAACGCAGTAAACTATACGTCTGCCTATGTACAGGATGAACTGGCGTTCTTCAATGACAAACTGCGTTTGTCTATCGCTGGCCGGTTCACACATGCGGAAACCGTGGCAAAATCCAAAACTGCCAGCATCGTGAGTAATGTAGTTTCTCCAAGAATAGGGTTGAGCTACTCAATTGATAAAACAACTTCTGTGTATGCACTATACGACCAGTCATTTGTTCCTCAGGCAGGTGTTGACTCCAGTGGGAATGCATTCGAGCCGGTAAAAGGTAATGACCTGGAAGTTGGTATCAAGAAAGAATGGTTTGGCGGCCGCCTGGTATCTTCTGTAACTGGTTACCGCATTGCCCGTCAGAACGCGGTAGTAACTACTGGTTTCGTAGACAGCCGCGGTGCTACTGTTAGCGAAGCGATCGGTGAAACAACTACCAAAGGTATTGAGGCTGATATTAACGGTGAGATACTGCCAGGTCTGAATGCTAACCTTAACTATGCCTACACAGACTCTAAAGTGACCAAAGATGGTCCTGGTAAAACCACTACCACTGTAGGTAACAAGACGCCGAATACTGCTGCGCACGTTACTAACGCCTGGTTATCTTACCGTCTGGGTAAAGGTCCGCTAACTGGCTTTGGTGCTTCAGCTGGTATCCAGTGGCAGGCGGAGCGTGTTGCAGGTACGGCTGCTGCTCCGTATGAAATACCTAGTTATTTCCGTACCGACGCAGGTCTGAGCTGGTCTAAAGGTAAATATGGTATCTCCTTACTGGTAAATAACCTGCTGGACAACCGTAAACTGATGACCGCTGCCTCTATGACAAACGTAGCTAACGTGGGTACTTACTACAGCTACATCGTAGAAGCCCGCCGTAACTTCCGTATGACCATCAACTACCGCTTCTGATAAGCAAACAGTATTAAGTAATATAAAAAGGCCTGTTCCAACCGGAGCGGGCCTTTTTATTTAAAGGAATTGTTATGCTATTGTAAACTGCTTTGATCCATCCATTCCTTGTAAATACATTTGCAACAGGTTCACATTTTTATACCAGTATTCACCCGACAGTCATTCCAGGGCTGTCCATTTAAACGACCAGGTAATGAAGATCATTTCAGGAATTGCTTTAGGGCTCTCTATCTGCCTGATGCACAGCGAAATACCAGACAACACTAAAATGAACAGGATCCAGGTGATCGGTTCCCACAACAGCTATAAACGGGCTATCGACCCGGCACTCTTTAAACTGTTCCAGCAGAAAGATTCGGTATCCGCCAGTAAGCTGGACTACGAACACATCTCCCTGACAGAACAGCTGGATATGGGCCTGCTCAATCTTGAGATCGATGTATATGCAGATGAAAAAGGCGGTCGCTTCGCACATCCCAAAGGACTGGACTGGGCAAAAGGACAACCCCCGTTTGATGAAAAAGGGCTCATGAAGGAGCCTGGCTTCAAGGTATTACATATACCAGATCTGGATTTCAGGAATGATTACCTGACCCTGAAGAACTGCCTGGCAGTATTGAAAACATGGTCGGACAAACACCCTGACCACTACCCCATCTTTATTACCCTCGAACCGAAAGATGGGGGATCCAAAGATCCGAATATGACCGCGCCGGAGCCATTTACAGCCAAAACATTCGAAGAACTGGACAAGGCACTGACCGACGGGCTGGGCAAAAAGCACATTATTACCCCGGATATGGTCAGGGGAAAATACAATACCCTGGAGGAAGCTGTATTGCATGACAACTGGCCGGCCCTGAAAGCTGCCAGGGGTAAGTTCGTATTCCTGCTGGATGATAAAGGCGCTAAAAGAGATCTTTATATAGCTGGCCATCCTTCCCTGAAAGGCAGGGTGATGTTTGCCAATGCCGATCCCGGTAGCCCGGAAGCCGCTATGCTATTCAGAAACGATCCAAACACACCCGAGATCAGCGACCTGGTCGCCAAAGGATATATTATCCGTACCAGGGCCGATTCGGATACCAGGGAAGCCCGTCTGAATGACAATTCCAGCTTTGAAGCCGCCTGTAATTCAGGAGCACAGATCATCACTACTGATTATTATAAGAAGAGCACCCATTTCAGATCGGACTATGAGGTCAGCTTTGAAGGCAAAAAGTATGTGCGTCTTAATCCGGTAGGCAATAGCCAGTCTGCTGTCACTGTGGGCGGCAACTAGTCTAAAGCCGGGGTCGTAAATCGCCTCTTCTTTGTCTCTTTAACCCCTCTTTGGAATAGATCAGTCGACGTAAGTTTGTATCGTTACCAACAACGCACAATCACGTTAAAACTCACTGATATGACAACAACGACAAGACCCGCTATCACAATCGAAAGCACCGTTCAGGCACCCGTAGCTAAAGTATGGGAATACTGGAATCAGCCGGAGCACATTAAGCAATGGGCCTTTGCATCCGAAGACTGGCATGCACCAAAGTCAGAGAATGACTTACGTATCGGTGGTACGTTTAGCACTACGATGGCGGCCAAAGATGGCAGTTTCAGCTTTGATTTCGGTGGAGAGTATACGGATGTGAAAGAACATAAACTGATCGAGTACACGCTGGGTGATGGCAGAAAGGTGAGTATCCTTTTCAGTACGATGGGCGATAGTACCAAGGTGGTGCAGACGTTTGAAGCAGAAGAGGAGAATCCACTGGAGATGCAGCGCGACGGCTGGCAGGCCATACTGAACAACTTTACAAAGTATACGGAAACCCACTAAGGGTAACCTGACTTCCTATAAAAAGTGAGAAGCCTATTAAGACTGACGTCCTAATAGGCTTCTGACTTTACTATTGATTGATGAATCGTTAATTCTTAAAGAAATCCGAAACGGTGCTCACTTTTTCTACCCAGCAACCGGTAGATGACTGCAGCACATACTCGCTTAACCCCACTTCTTTTGACCCCGGCGCCCAGTCATAAGTGTACCCCATTCTTGTCCATGGATAATGGAAATCCGTGGCTGACGTTAATGTATGATAATACGCATAGATAATATAGTTATTGAACCAGCCAGCATATTCAGGCGTCACCGCTGTATTGAGTACGGCACTGGCGCTGGTCGTCGTAATAGCCGGATTACCAGCCGGACGGTTCAAACGGCTTGCCGGTACCCAAATTTCTGCGATGTGCGTATTACTGCGACTGTTCTTAGGCGGTAAACCCAATAACTGGCAAACGCGCATTACCGTGTCAGAAGCAGCGTTAAAGGTCGCACCTATCCTGCTTTTCATCTGTGCCGGGGCGAATAACCAGGACTCTCCCCAGGTATTGGTAATGGAATCTCCCTCTGGGTAGCTGGCAGGGAAACGCATATACGTAGCCATCAGTACATACGACTGACCATTGATCGTCTTCCACTGTAATCTTGTATTGCCTGATGTAATGGGCCATAACGAATCTACCACTTCTGAGCTGTCAGCGATCATTGCATCAGCAATTGAATTAGCATACAACTGCTCCACTGTATAGGTAGGTGCTGGATCGTCTTCTTTTGAACAACTTACTGCACTGACACAAATCATTGACAGGGCAAGGATAATAATGCGGTTCCGGGATGTGGTTTGTCTCATTGGTTATTGAAGGTGTGGTGATGATTATGCATGATAAAATTAACGGCTATTTACATGTAAACAATAGTCATTTCCGGTCATTTTCATGTATCGCATTCATTTTGTTCATTCCTA
Organism: Chitinophaga agri; assembly: GCF_010093065.1. Taxonomy (NCBI): domain Bacteria; kingdom Pseudomonadati; phylum Bacteroidota; class Chitinophagia; order Chitinophagales; family Chitinophagaceae; genus Chitinophaga; species Chitinophaga agri. The sequence goes on from NZ_CP048113.1 coordinate 3,270,130, forward strand.
AAAGAAACAGCCTGGCGTTGTAACGCCAGGCTGTAATATCCTGATATATGAACGAACCGGTTACCGGGCCATTCGCCGCCGGCTCACATGCCAGATGCGACGATGCGGATATTTACGGTGTGAGGTCATATTATTAAAGATCAGTGCAACCAGTAACAGGATCAATACGCCGGATAGCACCGGGCTCAAAACATAGAGATACCCCAGGTCCTTAATACGCTGCGTACCGATATTCGCGATCAGCGCTGTCGCTCCCCCCGGAGGATGCAGTGTTTTGGTGATCTGCATCATCACAATGGACAGTGCGACTGAAAGTGCCGCTGCCAGCCATAATTCATCCGGCACCAGCTTGTGTATGGTCACCCCTACCAATGCACAGATCACATGGCCGCCCACCAGGTTCCTGGGTTGTGCCAGCGGACTGTTAATAATACCATAGATCAGTACACTGGACGCACCAAAAGATCCAATAAGAAAAACGTTGTCCGCCGGATCAAGGAACTTGCTTTGCAGAAAGCCGATAATCCCGATGCCTGTAAATGCCCCCAGAAACGTCCAGAAATGTTCTCTGAAATCCAACAACGTCTCCTTATACAAGACATAACGAACCCTGCGCATGTGGCGCCTTACTTTTTTTCTCATTTTCCCTGAAGTTTCCCGCTTTAGTGAAGCCGCAAAGTTACAACGGAAATGTTGTATTTATGCCCCCTCCACCGCGGCCACCTCAGCGCCCGCTATCACCAGCGTGCTAACCAGCGATTTAAATGCCGGGATATACTTGTCAAATAAAGCACCGTCAGCCACCGCATAGGAGACTGTTACAATAGTATGTTCACATTCTATCGCCAGCAGGATCTCCTTCCTGTTATTGGCATATTCGTAGGATACCACTTTATAACGCCCCGTGGTATACCCCGCCGCTCTGATATTATCAAATTTCATATCCAGCTCGGTGGCCTTCACGCCTGCAACTGCCTTTTGTAAAGCGGCAGTGTTAGACGCCATCCACTTTTCCACATCCGGGTTGATGGCATAATCCAGTCCGCAGACGTACATATACGTCTCCTGATTGACCGACGCCTGCGGAACTATTAAATATGGCAGCTGTTTATGCGCGGACTTTGACCAGTCTGCAGGCGTTTCCACCGTCAGCAGGTGCTTCTTACCGTAGATCATGTGTCCCTGGGCAAAAGATAACAGACCGGCCAGACAGCCGATCAGCGTGAGTAGGATGCGCTTCATTGTAGGTATAGGTATAGTATTTAAACTGTAAATATACCTGTATTTAACATATATTTGATTTATTACTAATGGCTTAGCAGCATTACTTTCCATACACCGGTTGGATACCAGCTCCCCTGATCCTCTCCACGACCATCTCTCCCACCTGGTGTCCCTGAGAAATACCGTTATCTATCGCATCCCGGTAATGGATACCCCCATACAAACGGGAAATAGCCGCCTCATTACACGCTGCCTGGAAAGAAGAGAACCTGCGCGCAGGTATTTCAAACATCTCCTCCGTATTATCTTCATATTCGAAGCGATCGCCCATCAGATAGGTCAGCACAGTCGCCACCGCAGAGGACACTACACTATGCCCGCTGGTATATTCAGGAAAGGGAGGCGTTTGCAGCAATGGCTTCCAGCGCACGTCTATATACCGGTTGATGTAAGTCTCCGGGCGAATACGGTTGCTGGCGAATTTAGCATCCCAGCAACTGATGAAGGCATCCATCATCGTCACCGCTGCCACCGCATGCACTAAAACGGTATTGTCAAAACTCAGCGCTACCTTCCGGGCTGCGATCCCCGTAATGTTCATCCAGTGCCCTCCCGGCGTGATCTTCTTAAAACCGATGGCCATATGTCCATAGGTACTTACTGCAAACGGATTACAATCCCAGAAAGAAGCTATGACCCGCTGTTCCATACTCAGATGTACGCCTGCGTCATACACTTCCTTATTCAGTTTATAGAAATCACTCGCCGAATCTTTACTGAAAGCGACCGGAGGCAAAGGCGGGAACTGGTTACAGGAATCGATCACCATTGGCCGGATCGTCTTCCAGTGAGGTTCCACGGCCTCTATATATGCCGGTGGCGTAGGGTACCAGTAGCCTTCTCCCTTTACCGGGGTATAGCGCACCCGGGTACTCAGCTTACCATAGCCATCAGGGCGTGACCACTGCACCGTTTGTTTAGCTACATCTACTGCTACCGCAATGGAATTACGGATGATATGTTCCGCTACCTTATCCTTTTTAAATAACAACACCAGTTTCTCTTCATCCTTCTCCAGCATAAAACCGGAAGGCAGCATCAATCTGCCTGTCTCCAGGATACTGTATATTGCCGCAATACGATAATCATACACCCTTCCACTGTCACGCACCGCTATACCAGGATAGGAACGGATAAAGGAGGAAGCATCCGGTAGCTGTTTGTTATGTGCAGCAACGATACTATAGGCGGACATCATCGCATAACTGTAGAAACGACAGGCAGCCGGCGGATTGACCACATCATGCATCATCACCATCGACAATGAAAACACAGCAGGTTGTACGTAATCTGTAAAGGTATTTTTATGTGGCTGTGCATGTCCTGACTGACCCAGTATCAGCAGGAGCACGATCATGCATTTTTTCATAGCTGGTTTACTTTAAACAGGGTTATTCCTTTGTTGTTAACCCCTATCATGACATACGACTGGCCACCGATATTCATCAGTGTGGCTGACTTCACATCTCCCTTCACACATAGCCCGGAAACAGGCTGTGGCACATAGGTAAAATGGCCTTTCCCATCTCCTTTCAGCAGGCATCCGTAACCGGCATCAAAGCTGCCCAGCTTGAGGCGGTTGTCACTGTGATTGCCTAATAAAAGCAGGTCCGTTTTACCATCGTTGTCATAGTCGGCCGGTATGATCCTCGATACCACCGAGAACTGTGCCTCTACAGGCAGCTCCGTGGACACGAACTTACCATTCCGGTATAACAAACAGCGGGTCCTGGTATCTGTGACCGTCAGTTTACCTGCCTGACTTAACTCATCTGCAGAAAAGATCTCCTTCATCGTCGCATTTGAATAATGGCGGTAGGAGGAGAACTTACGGCGCATCGGATAGATCTGATCATTCAGTTCATCCCTGCTGACAAAAGGATAGCTCACGCCTTCAATGTAGAAGTTCAGAAATGGATCAATAGAACCGTTCTTGTCAAAGTCAGCATAGTAGAGTTCCGCCGGCTGTTTTTCGGAAGTATGGATCTGTGTATTGGCGCCCAGATTGCCCGCAATAATATCATCATGTCCGTCCCCGTCCACATCGGTCAGTGTCATACCAAACCAGCAACCACTTTCGGGCTGTGTGAAGTATTGCGCGGTGGCATCTGTAAAGCCGGTGGTCCTGTTCAGGTAGATGGTCAATGGCATAAACTCTCCGCATAACACCAGGTCCTTTCTGCCATCCTTATCTACATCTGTCCAGCTGGCATCTGTGACCATGCCGCTATTGGCAAAAGGAACAGTGGCGATCGTAAACTGCCCCTTCCCATTGTTAAGCAGCAGGTAGGACGTCGGCGCTACCGGATATTTACCCGGAATCACCCTTCCACCTATAAAAAGATCTATATCCCCATCGTTATCCACATCGCATGGACGGACGCAGGACTTACTCGATGCGCTTACGTCGGGCAAAGCGCCCTTTGCAAGCATGAAATTGCCTTTTCCATTGTTCAGGTACAACTCGTCCTGTAAAGACGGCGTATTGGGGTCAAAAAGGCCATAACCGCCTTTGGCCACATAGAGATCAGGCGCGCCATCTCCATTTGCATCAAAAAAGGCCGCTGCCGACACCTGTGAAGACATCTCTATTCCTGACACGATCTTTGTTCCCAGCACAAATCCGCCGCCTGCCTGCTGGAAGTAGACACCCGCAGGCTGCTCATGATCTCCCGCTATGTACATATCTTCCCGCCCGTCCTTATTTACGTCTGCCTTTTCAAACACCGGTCCTGTTCTGGAATACATAAACAGCATCAGCAGCTGACGCTTGAAATCATTCTCAGCAGCTTCCGTATGTTTATAAGTAAAGAGGCTGTCTGCATGCCGGAACCAGGTATGGCCCACTGTATTCGTAACCGGCCAGGTGGCATCAGGGGCATAGGTAACGGTCAATAGCTGATTGCCCTTTACCTGCTGCAGGCGCTGCACTTTATTATCCGGCCAGATGATGCGTACAGAGTCCGCCTGTGTATTATCTCCCAAGCCAAATAACAGTTGTGTAGACACTGCTGACAGATAACCTCTGTTGGGATTCACTTCCTGGTATTGCTGCACACCTTTGCTGTAGACATAGACTTTCGCACCTATAGCTCCGGTGTTAGCACCGGTGCCTTTCAGTTTAAATGCCAGATAACCTGCTGCCTGGTTTTGCTCACGCGTCATGTTCCTGTAAACAGCTGCCGGCTCGTTGATCTTGTTGATCACCAGGTCGAGATCTCCATCATTGTCAAGATCAGCATAGACAGCGCCACTGGAAATACCACCTGCATCAAAGCCCCATTTCTGCTGCATGTTAGAAAAGGTGAGGTCTTTATTGTTCCTGAACACATAGTTCTGTAGCGAGGTAGATGGCATAGCCGACACAAGATCCATGAGCAGTACCGGTTCTCTGTCAATGGCTTTTTTCACTTTATAGTCTCCCCAGTAACGTAGGAAGTCCTTATTGGTATAGTCTCTCAGATAACCATTTGTAACAAAGATGTCTTTATATCCGTCATTGTCCAGGTCAGCGATCAAGGGGCACCAGCTCCAGTCGGTGTTAGATACACCTGCCAGTTGCCCGATCTCACTGAAAGTACCATCCCCGTTATTCAGCTGTAGCATATTACGCATGTACTGCTTGTACAGGTCCTGCGAAAGCATCAGTTCAAACGATTCATAGTTCTCCTGCAACTGCAATAACTTCTGCCGCTGGTTATCCTCCGGCAGCATGTCCAGCGTCATCACGTCCGGCAGTGCATCATTATTGAAATCGGCGATATCCACACCCATAGAAAAATGAGACAGGTGACCAAAGCAGTTGGTAGCATCCTCTGCAAAGGTGCCATCATGCTTATTGATGTAGAGATAATCGCGTTCGTTGTAATCGTTGGTCACGTAGATATCCTGCCAACCGTCCTGGTTAATATCGGCAATAGCGACACCTAGTCCGAAGGTCAGTGGATTATGAATGATACCCGCCTGGCGGGTCACTTCAGTGAAGTGGTTGTTATCATTCCGGAACAGTTTATTACCGGCCAGGGAATCCGTTTCATTGCGGTACCTGGCAAATTCCATATTATCGATCTTGATCACGTTATGATTGAGCAGGAACATGTCCAGGTCTCCGTCATTATCATAGTCAAAGAATACGGCATTGGTGCTATAGCCAGGATCGTCCAGACCATATTCTTTCGCTTTTTCTGAGAATTTTGCATTGCCTGTGTTGATAAAGAGTTGATTCCTTCTTAGTTCATCACTCTTTTTACCTGAATAACACACGTAGATATCCAGCAGGCCATCACCGTTTACATCCGCCATGGTCACTCCTGTTTTCCATCCGTCTGCTTTGCCTTCGAGTGCTTTGCTGGCATCACGGGTCACATCAGTAAAGACCATATTGCCTTTATTCAGATATAACTTATTCGGCCCCATGTTCGCCGTAAAGAAAAGGTCCTGCAGTCCGTCATTGTTAATATCTCCGACAGCTACGCCGCCACCATTATAGAAATACTCATAGGCGAGTACATTCAGTTTCTCTGTTTCATTCAGTGTATTACTGAATTTAATGTTGGTGGTCCTGGCTTGTAACTGCTGGAACAAAGGTTGTTGGGCAAGGGAGCGGGAAGCAATACCACTAAGCAGCAGGAAAAGAATGAGATAGTTTCTGGTGATGGTACCTGAACGGGATTGGTGTACTGTGGAATAGCTTGTCATCGGATGAGTTTTTGCTGAGGGGTAGCAGGGATAAAAGCTAATGCGACCCGCCGGAAGCAGGCCGCATTAGCATAAGTTCAATAGTTTTTACATTATTGTCCATCCCACCATACTCTTGCAGTGTAGGTATCTCCACCCTGGAGACGGCCGACCGCAGCCGAGTAGTTAACGGGATTAGTAGATCCTTCTGTTGACTGGTAGGCAATTCTTCTTGGTATAGTACCGCCGGTGAAATTACCAATGTAGTTAACGGGTGTCAGTACAGGATAGCCAGACCTCCTCCAGTTAATCCAGGCCTCAATGAAGTTAAATAATAAACCATTGGTAGCCCAGTATTGTTCATTGATCATTTTCAGCGATGCGTTGGTAGAAGTAACATCCAGTGGATGTGCTGCCGCATAGGCATCAGCAGTTGCCGCCGGAATGGCAGCACTGGAACTAAATGTAGCCAGTGACTGTAAAGCTGCAGATACGCCATTCCTGTAATGCGTAGCAGCACTACCGGTTACGGTCCATCCACGTACAGCCGCTTCGGCCAGCAACAGTTCTGTTTCAGCATAGGTCAGCACGAATTCCGGTGCACTGCGACCGAGATAAACGGCGGTAGTCGGACGGGAATATTTACCCAGTGGATACAGATTCGCACCTGTGCCCGTGCCTCCCGGATAGTCTGATCTTTTGGTGATATCTGTCGCACCTCCTGCCAGATCGTAACCATTGGGCATACCTATCTGTACGTTCGGATCTTTATTACCTGCCAGCGCACTGTTGGTACCATCTGCCAGACCAGCTGGCGGCACTTCTGCAGCCACACCCAGGCGGGGGTCATCATTCGCTTTCAGATAATCGATCAGCGGTTTAGACCATTTCACTTCCCTGAAGTCTTCCACTACCAGCAGCGCACTACTGGTACCATTACCGTTACCGGTAGAGTTGTCTGTAGGACATACTGCGTTGTCTGAGATCCCTGCAAACGTACCACCTGCAGCTGCTTTCTCTGCATACTGACGTGCCAGTTCCGGTTTTGCTTTTACAAGGCGCATAGCAGCACGCAGCATCACGGAATATCCGAAGCGTTTCCACTTAGCGATATCACCACCGTAGAACAGGTCGGAAGTCAGCTTGTCTGCCGCCGGATCGAACGCATTGATAGCTGTTTCCAGTTCCGCCAACATGGACGTATAGATCTCTTCCTGTGTATCATATTTTGGCGTGAAAACATTCGTCTTTCCCTGTAATGCTTCGGAGTAAGGAATATCACCATAACAATCCGTAATATGCTGTATCAGCAGGATCTTCATGATCGTACCGGCACTCTCCAGATTGGTCAGGCCTTTTTCCTTCGCCAGTGTGATCATTTCATACGCGAAGCTTGCTCCTCTGTAATCATCATTCCACAGCTGATTCTGATAACCGATAATACCAGATGAAGCCACGTATTTGTCACCATTGCTGTAATAGTTGTAGGTAGAAGCCAGTAACTGCGGCCACATGCTCTGGAACAGCAATTGCGCATACCCCTTATTGGCGTATTGGTATTGTGACTTGGACAGCAGGAGATTGGCGTTATACCGGGTACCATCCACCGCTACCGGGTCCGAGTTTATTTCATCAAAATCATGTGTACAACCTGATGAGAACAGCGTCAGACCAAGCGTTATATATAGCAAACCTTTTTTCATGTTCATTATTTTTTAAATTTGACATTCACGTTCACACCATAAGTACGTGTACTTGGAAGGCTTGTACCTTCTATACCAGCATAGTTAATGAGTGAAGAAAATCCTGCTTCAGGATCGATATTATCAGATTTACGCATAAGGGTAAGCAGGTTACGTGCTACCAGTGATACACCAATAGATTCGAATGGTGTTTTACCCAGTACTTTGCTACCCAGTGTGTAACCTAAAGTCACCTGACGCAGTTTTATGAAGTCAGCATCCAGTACGCTGTTCTTGGAGATCTTATTCGCATATGCCTGGTAATAGGACTGCGCGTCTACTCTGGTCGTGTTTTTCACACCAGTGCTTTCGATCACACCATCTACTACGATACCAGTTTCTCTTCCTTCCAGCGTCAGCTTGTCCAGTCCACGGAATACAGCGTAGTCTTTGGTAGCAGACAGGATCTTCGCACCGAACTTACCATCTATCAGGAAGGACAGGTTGAAGCCTTTAAAGGAGAAGTCATTATTAATACCACCAAAGAACTTAGGCAGTACACTACCCATTGGTCTGAGTACACCGTCATTGATCGGTAAACCGGAGTTATCCAGCAGTACTTCACCTTTATCATTACGTTTGAAATCATATGCCAGGATCTGTGGACCCGCCATACCTTTTACCAGCGCAGTGTTCGCATTCAGCGGACGGTAGGTGCCCAGTGTCAGTACAGTACTGTTACTGTTTTCACCGTAGATGTCCAGGATCTTGTTCTTGATATACGTACCATTCACAGAAGCATTCCAGGTGAAGCTTGAATTAGATACGATCGTACCGTTGATCTGCGCTTCAAAGCCAGTGTTCTGGGTAGAACCGGTTGGGAAATAAGCCCTTTCATATCCGGTAGATGGGGAGATCGTACCCTGAATGATCTCGTTCTTCGTTTTACGATGGAAGTAAGCGAGATCCACGCCTAATCTGTTTTCGAAGAATTTCAGTTCCAGACCTACTTCCGCTTCTTTCAGCGTAAATGGTTTCAGGAACAGGTTTGGCAGTGTAGAGGAGAAATCACCGGTACTGATACCACCGATAGTGCTTCCTACATTGTAGTAAGACTTGGTGATATAGGCATCTACCGGTTCACCACTCGCATTCGCGTAGGAAGCGCGTAACTTACCATAGTTCAGTTTAGGAATGCGTACCAGGTCGGAGAAGATGAAGCTACCAGATACAGATGGTACGAAGATGTTTCTGTTGCCACTCGGCAATGTAGAATACACATCATAACGACCAGTTGTACCGATAGTCAGGAAACCTTTATAAGAGAAGTCAGCAGTGTAATAAGCGGACTGCGATTCTCTTGATTCGTAGTCGTAGTTCCTGCTGAAATTTGTAACGTTGCTGTAGGAATACACATAAGGAATGATAAACTGGTTACCGGCTACACCAACCATTTCCCAGGTTCTTTTACGGAGGTTACCACCGACAGCCAAATCTACCTGCAGGTCTTCCACAACATTCTTCTTGAAACCGATCAATCCATCCGCGTTGAACTCAGTAGACTGTTCATTACGCAGGTCCAGGTCACCACTCACCGTCGTACCGTTAGGTAAGGTACTGGTGGAGTAGGCGGTACCCCATGGCGTTACCTTAAATTTACGGTCATTAATGTTGTCATAACCAACACGACCCTGTGCATATAAGAAGTCAAACAGGTCATAACGTACAGTCAGTGCAGAGATCCAGCGTCTGCGGTCGATGTTGTTCACAAACTGATTGACTACAAACCATGGATTGGTTACATAGTTATCATCAGTCCATACGATCTCACGGCCATTGTTAGCAGGATTATAACCTGGTTTTAACAGGTCTTCATTGATGTTAGTTGCCAGGAAGATACCGTTGTTCGCATTCAGCGGACCATCACTCAACTGAGGGCGGTTCTTGGAGCGGTCATCGATATAATTGACCATCGCGCTCAGTTTCAGCTTGCTGGTCAGGTTCTGGTCAACATTCAGGTTAAAAGTTTTACGTTTCAGACCACTGTTCCTTAATACAGACTGGTTATCCAGTGAAGAAGCAGATACACGGAAACTACCTTTATCACCACCACTGGACACTGCTATTGTATTGGTGAAAGACGGACCTGTTCTGTAGAAACGGCTGATGTTGTCATCTACAGCAGAATAAGCGTAGGAATTACCATCAAACTGTGGTGTCATAGAACCATCCAGTCTTGACCCCCAGCTCAGACGGGTGCTGGACAGTGCGTCAGCAGCATTGGCAGGTTTCACACCATGCTGACCCTGACCATACTCGTATTGGTATTCAGTAAAGTCGATCGCTTTATCCAATGTGTAGTTCATGTTATATTCCACCTGCATGGTACCTTTCTTACCGCTCTTGGTAGTGATGAGGATCACACCATTTGTAGCACGTGTACCATACAACGCGGAAGCAGATGCACCTTTCAGTACAGTCATGCTTTCTATATCATCAGGGTTAATATTAGAGATACCATCACCGTTATCGGAACCACCCCACTCACCGGCAGCACCTCTCTGGGAGTTATCCATCGGTACACCGTTGATAACGTATAACGGGCTGCTGGCGCCAAAGCTGGCCATACCTCTTAACAGCACACGTGCAGAAGAACCGGGACCACCATTTGTGCCACTCACGCTCAAACCAGCCACGCGGCCACCGAGAGAGTAGGCAACGTTGGTTTCACGGGCCTGTGTTAATGCAGCACCATCTACTTTGGTAACAGAGTATCCCAGTTTTTTCGATTCTTTGGAGATACCTAATGCCGTTACAGTGACTTCACCTAACTGAGAAGAAGACTCTTCCATGGTGAATTCAACTGTGCTTTGTCCGGCAGCTACTTTAATACCTTTGGATGTATATCCTATCAATGATGTTTCAAGTGTTATTTCTCCCTCCGGTGCATTCTTCAGGGTGAATGCGCCATCTGCACCAGTAATGGCATAAATGTTCTTTCCCTGTACCTTGATGCTTACGGAACCAAGTGGGGCGCCGGATTTGGAATCTTTGACAGTTCCCTGCAACTGCCTTGTTTGAGCAAATGCTACCGTGGAAAGCAACATTGTAACAAACAGCAAATGTAGATGTCTCATTATAGATTTAGTTTTTGGTTAGAGAATAGACAAGTGACAGACACTTGCGGGCATAGAAGATCCGGTCGCTGTGCGACATTGTTTCTTTTCATTGTTCGTTCAGTTATAATTTGGTTGTTGTTAGAAAATACTTCCCCCTTATGCTATGTTGATAGCATTGATTACGCTTCCATTTGCTGATAATTTATTGTTAGTATACGTTTTTCACAACGCTATCTACCCACAATGTTAAAAAGACACTTATTCTTTTTACAAGATGATGAAGCCCCCACAAAGCAGGCAGATAGCTGTAAACTCAGTAGAAATTTGAGATCATTAATAATTGTTCATTGTTCCTACTTCCTGTTACAGACCGGATGTTAATTCTTTGTCTGATCTGATGCAGAAAGAAAATTGTTCAAAATAGTTAGCTGTTCAATAGTTTATATGTCTGAAAGTCGTAGTTACTCTTACGAGTAATACAATTCACTGTTACTGTTTGTTCCGAAAAAATTATAAATGACAAGTTTTATACATGGACGGCACTTGCGCCGGATTTCATAACTGATTCACATCGACAATAGCTCTGGTTGTTCACTTTTATTTAACACAATGAATGTACTTAATTTTAACATTCTGTACAATAACAATTGTGTAGTACATAATTATAACCTTTTGGACGGTTCACCAAATACTATTTTAACACATACTGGTTGTATGTAAACCGTTTTAGCCATAAGACTGTAAGGACTTTGGGGTCGGGGTACGCTGATAGGATTTTGACAAAAAAAACAGGGATCAGGAATTAGAATCAGGAACTGGATGTTACCTGTCTACAACTATTGTTAACCGTCTGCAATTACTTTGAATGAAGTATTTGATCATTGCTGTAATATATGCATACAGGATATTAGCGTCGTCAGGTCATCCAATTCCTACTCCCTAGTTCCTGATTCCATTCCTAATTATTTCAATTTGTCTCTCTTCACCCCTTCATTCGTCATTTTCACCGGAATGATATGCCCGTTCTCATCAAAGTGGATCTCGTCGATACAGGTCACACGGTGGTTAGCATGCGTTTCTGTCAGCGGCCGTCTGTGGTAAACGATATACCAGCGGTCCGTACCTGGCACATTGATCATGGAGTGATGTCCTGCACCTCTGGCGATGGTCGAATCCTGTTCGAGCACCCTGCCGATGCGTTTGAACGGACCTACCGGAGAGTCGGCAATCGCGTAAGCAACCGCATAATCAGGACCGGTCCATCCACCTTCGGACCACATGAAGTAGTATTTACCATTACGGATGAACATAAATGGCCCCTCTACATATTTATCCGGTGTTATTTCCTTAAATGTAGTGCCGTCTTCAAATGGCGTAAATCCTTTGAAGTCGCTGTTGAGTTTTGCGATATTACAATGCTGCCAGCCACCATATATAATATAGTATTGTCCATCTTTGTCATGGAAGACAAACTGGTCTATTGGCTGTGCCTTATTATAGAACTTATCGATCAGTGGTTTACCCAGGTAATCTTTATAGGGACCTTCCGGTTTGTCGGCCACTGCTACGCCGATCCCCCCTTCTTCGTTATCGCTCTGGATATCATTCGCGGCAAAGAAGAAATAGTACTTCCCGTCTTTGTTGACAATAGCAGGTGCCCACATGGCCTTTTTAGCCCACTTTACAGCGGCAGTATCCAGTATATGCGGATGTTTCTTCCATTTAATCAGGTCACGGGAAGAAAAGGCATCAAAAAACACCTGTTTTTCATATTTGTCGGAAAATGTAGGATATACCCAATATTCCTTACCCCAGATGACTCCTTCAGGATCGGCATACCATCCCTGCACAATAGGATTACCGGCTGTTTTTTGTGCAGCTGCAGGTAAGGAGGCAGCGGCGGCCAGTGCTAAAATCGTTAAGACCTTTCTCATAAATATAATTTCCAGTTTAAGCCACAATATAATAACTGCAATACAGTGATTATATACCATTAGTCCATTTTCCCGATAAAAAGGCCGGCTATTCCCCCAAAGAACGCTACCAACCGGTGAGTTATCCACAGCGCATCTCACTCCGAGCATCCGTTTCCCCTACCAGATCATGTTAAAATAACATCAGCGAAACAGCACAGCTCAAATAAGCCTCCTTATCTGTAGCTGATTGCAGCGTTTTGAAGGAACAAGCGACGAACAAGCGACCTGCTAGCGACGAACTAGCGACGGCCAACCATGGGTGAAGAAATAAGATAGAATGGTTTAAAATGGTATTATTTTCACTTACAGCACTTGGAAACGATGCGGGTACATCGCTGGTCTAACAGATCAGGTAGCGAACGCCCCAGTCCCCTCTTTACATATACTATCCTGTTCATATATCCGCAAATCGTCAATCGAAAGCCATTATTCCTACAACCCATTCATCATTTCGTACTCTTCCGATATCATTTTTTGTTCCTAATTTTACCGCCAGCATTCAAACGATAGGAAATTGTCAAATTCATCCTTACCAGAGGAGCGGGAACTATTAAGGCAGATAGCCAGGGGTGACGAATCTGCATATACACTTGTATTTAACCACTACAGCAAACAGGTGTTCAATGCGGCCATGCTTTATCTGAAAAACACCACACCGGCCCGGGAGGTCGTACAGGAAGTTTTTCTGAAAATATGGCTGAAAAGGGAAGCTATGTCCGATGTGGAAGACCTGACCGGCTATCTCTTCATCCTGACCCGTAATCATATATATGACAGTTTCAAAAAACAGGCGACCCAGCTGAAAGCAGTCGACAACTTCGTTCAACTACAACCCGACGCCATTGAAGATACCGACTACCGCCTCCAGGAGCGGCAATATGACCATTTATTAAACAGAGCGGTGTCCAGCCTCCCCCCGGAACGCAAAAAGGTCTATATCGCCCGGAAAGAGGGACTGAGCAATGAAGAGATCTCCCATAAAATGAATATCTCCATTCACACTGTTAAGAAGCAGATGCAGCTGGCCGTGCAGACGGTGAGGAGCTTCGTGAAACAACAACTGCATATTTAATCAGGAATTGGGAATCAGCTTCATATGCACTAATAATGACAGACTAATAAAAAAGCTACCTTTTTTAAAAGAAAGGCCAACCGTTTCCCCATCCCTAATCCTCAACTCACTGGTAGTCAATCCTAAAAAAAACTTTTCGCCTGAATACTCCTTTCCATTCCGGGGATCGTCTTTATTTCTATCAACCAGTGCCGTCTATGACAATATCAGAAATAAAGCGATTGCTAGAAAAGTATAAACGTCGTGACATCACTCCCGAAGAGTACCTGCAATTAATGCAGGCCGTTCAGGACGAAGCTTATACTGCCGCCATTAAAGCTGATATAATGGATACATTATACAGTGACACACCCGATATGGGGTGGGATAACGGTCAGGCAAACGCCCTGCTGGAAGGTATTTTCAATGAAGGTGCTGCTGCCACACGCCAGCTGCGGGTGATAAAACGCAACAGACTGGTATATGGTTCCATGGCAGCCGCTATTGCAGCAGGGATGATCGCTACAGCCGTGTACTATGTATCCGCAACGCGGAAAACGGTTACGCCGGTAGTAGCTGTTAAAGAGGCGCCTCTCCTGCCAGGATCTAACAAGGCGATGCTGACACTGGCTGATGGCACCACGATCCCGCTGGACAGCGCCCGGAACGGCGCACTGGCTCAACAGGGTCACACCCGGATCACGAACAAAAACGGAACGCTTAGCTATAATGGCAGCGGTGCAGGAGAAAAAGTGATGTACAATACCGTGGTCACCCCGCATGGCGGACAATACCAGCTGACCCTTGCCGATGGTAGCCGGGTATGGCTGAATGCCGCCAGCAGCATCCGGTTCCCAACTGCCTTTACCGGCAAAGACCGTGATGTAGAGATCACCGGGGAAGTGTATTTCGAAGTTACACAGCAGGCCAATCAACCCTTCCATGTGAAGGTGAATGACATGCAGGTAAACGTATTGGGTACGAGTTTCAATATAATGGCCTATCAGGATGAGCAGACCATTAAAACCACACTGGTGGAAGGGGCCGTGCAGGTAAAGCATGGCAACGACGCCAGTATACTAAAACCAGGTCATCAGGCCAGTCTGTCAGACAGGAATGATCATTTTGAGATCTCTCCCGCTGATATGGAACAGACCCTTGCCTGGAAAGAAGGCAAGTTTCGCTTCAGGAATACCAATATCAGGCACATTATGCGACAGCTGTCGCGCTGGTACGACATCGAGGTGAAATACCAGGGAGATGTCTCCGATATTGACCTGACCGGCGTTATCTCCCGGAGAGAAGAAGCCGGCAAATTATTAGCCGCGCTGGAAGCAACTCAAAGGGTTCAATTTGAGGTCAGCGGGAACAATGTGACCGTCCGGCCCTGGCGACAACGGTAATACCTTCAGGACCGAAGGTGACCGCATTATGTAAAAACTAAAATTCTTTTCCAGTTATGACCACGTAAGAAAATAACGTACTGTCAATTCCCGGTAGAAAAAACCGGATTCCGACTGCCATCGGAACCCGGTACAAATTGGCTACCCATTTCCGAAACGTTTGAAAATAGATTATTAAGCCAAGAACACAAAAGTATGGAACTACGCGAGACCTGCAAGGCCTTTCCGAAGGAAGGCTGCTTGCATAGAAAATTATTGTTGGTTATGAAATTAACGACCATTCTGACCCTGGTATTCTCATTAAACCTGAGCGCCAGATCTTATTCCCAATCAGTCACGATTACAGGTAAGCACCTCAATCTGTACGACATCTTCAACAGCATTAGTAAACAGACCGGTTATGAGTTTGTATACGATGAGAAAATGCTACAGGGTACAGGCGCGATAGATATCAACTTAAAATCGGCCAGCATTTCAGAAGTACTGGATAAGTGTCTGAAAAACAAGCCGCTCTCCTACACTATCACCGACAAGATCATTGTGATCCGTCCCAGCGCTATCAAAAAAGACAATACAACAGCTGCTGTACAACCTGCTGTTGCCGTTGAAGGTACTGTGGTGGATGGTGCCGGTCAGCCTCTTCCTAATGTGGCGATCCAGGTAAAAGGTACTACCCGCGGTGTACTGACCGACGAAAAAGGTCACTTCTCTATCAATGTTGAAAGCACCGACGTACTGGTGTTCAACTTTGTAGGTTATGATAAAAAGGAAATTCCTGTAGGCAGCCAGACTAACATCCAGGTGGTATTACAGGAGACTAACAAACAACTGAACACTGTTGTTGTGACGGCGTTAGGTATTAAGAGATCTGAGAAGTCCATCACCTATTCTGCACAGCAGGTAAGTGGCGTGGAACTGACCAAAGCAAAAGATCCGAACCTGATGAATACCCTGAATGGTAAAGTAGCTGGTCTGACCATCTCTTCCAGTGCTTCCGGTGTCGGCGGTTCTGCCAAGGTGATCCTGCGTGGTAACAAATCTGGTCTGGGTAACAACCAGGCATTATATGTGATCGACGGTATTCCTATCAATAACTCTGTCACCAATCAGCCTAACTCTGCTTACGGTGGTAGCGGCTCTTACGATGGTGGCGACCCGATATCCAACCTGAACCCGGATGATATCGAAAGTATCTCCGTACTGAAAGGTGCTTCTGCTGCCGCACTGTATGGTAGCCAGGGTGCAAATGGCGTGGTGCTGATAACGACTAAAAGCGGAAAGGCAGGTCGTACTGTTATCAGCTTCTCTTCCAGCAATACCCTGAACACCCTCGCTTACAAACCTAAGTTCCAGAATAACTACGGCGCATCCAGCTCTACGCAGAGCTGGGGCGATAAAATAGCAAGCGGCGAACAGGATAACCTGTCTTCTTTCTTCCAGCATGGTTATAACACAACCAACTCCCTGAGTCTCGCAGGTGGTACAGACAAAATGCAGACTTACTTCTCTTACGCGAATACAGCTGCGAGAGGTATTGAGCCTAAGAATAAACTGTCCCGTAATAACATCAGCTTCAAGGAAACAGGTAAATTCCTGAATGACAAACTGACCGCTGAAGCAGATGTGAACTACATCACCCAGACAATTGACAACACACCACTGAGCGGCTTTTATTTCAATCCGCTGACGGGTCTGTACCTGTTCCCTCGTGGTAACAACCTGCAGCAGTACAAAGACAACTTCGAAGTGATGAATCCGGCGAGAAGGCTGATGACGCAGAACTGGTTAAACAATGAAGACGTACAGCAGAACCCCTGGTGGATCGCTAACCGCAACCCGAACACCCTTGACCGTAACCGCTTACTGCTGAATGCAAGTCTGAAGTATGAAGTGAACAAATGGCTGAATATCCAGGCGCGTGGTAACATCGACAGGATCAATGATGTGTTTGAACAGAAAATATATGCTGGTACCATCGCACAGCTGGCTACCAGGAACGGTGGTTATGTATACAGTAACACCACTACCACCCAGAAGTACGGCGACGTATTAGCCAACTTCGACATTCCTGTAAATAAAGACATCCGCATCACCGGTGTGGTGGGGGGTAGCCTCAGGGACGTTGTCACAAAGGGTAATAAATTCAATAATGGTCAGGATAGTCTGAATATCGCAAACCTGTTCATGATCCAGAACTTCTCTGCGATCAACCCACTGAACTCCGGTTCCTTACAGGAGAACCACAGCCAGGTACAATCAGTATTCGGTAGTGCTAACATCGCCTTCAGAGACTGGGTATACCTGGACCTGACAGCGAGAAATGACTGGGCTTCTAACCTGGCATTTACACCAAGTGGTTCTTACTTCTATCCTTCTGCTGGTCTGAACGTAATTCTGAGCTCCGTTGCGAAACTGCCTGAGTTCATCAGCTTTGCAAAAGTACGTGGTTCCTTTGCGCAGGTAGGTAACTCTCCGCTGCCTTATCAGTCTAATCCGGCACAGTATACCTTCAACGTAGGTGGTACTTTCAAGATCAACACGGCAGCTCCATTCACTGATCTGAAACCAGAGAAAACAAACTCCATAGAGATCGGTACGGAATGGCGTTTCTTCGATAACAGACTGAGTGCAGACGTTACTTACTATAAGACCAATACAAAGAATCAGACATTACAGATCCGCGCGCCATACGCCAGCTTCTTTGAATACTACTTCATCAACGCCGGTAACATCCAGAACCAGGGTGTGGAAGCAGTAGTAAAATATGATGTACTGCGTGACGGTAAACTGAAATGGAATACAGGTCTCAACTTTGCTACTAACCAGAACAGGATCAAATCCCTGGCACCAGGTGTTGACGAGTTTACACTCAGCGGCGCTTCCGGCTCTAACTACGTTTCCAAATTCAAAGTAGGCGGTTCCTTCGGCGATATCTATGGTATTGAACTGGTAAAAGATGAACAGGGTCGTGTGGTGATCACTGACGGTTCTCCAACCAAGAGAGGTGACTTCACTTATATTGGTAACTCCAACACGAAATGGCAGCTTGGCTGGAATAACAATCTGGCTTATGACAACTTCAGCCTGTCCTTCCTGATCGATGGCAAGTTCGGTGGTAAAGTACTGTCTATCACACAGGCGATGATGGATCAATACGGTGTATCCAAAGAAAGCGGCGATGCACGTGATGCGGGTGGTGTGAATGTGAACGGTGTGGACAAGGCTACCGGTAATGCAGTGACGAATGTAGATGCCAACAAATGGTATTCAGCTGTAGGCGGCCGTGAAGCTGCATCAGGTGAATATATCTACAGCGCTACTACCGTACGTCTGCGTGAAGTAGCATTAGGATATACAATTCCTGTCAAGAGCACCAGCTTTGTAAAAGCGCTGAAAGTGTCTCTGACCGGCCGTAACCTGCTGTACTTCTCCAAGAAGGCGCCATTCGATCCTGAGCTGACAATGTCAACTGGCAATGGTCTGTCTGGTGTGGACATCTTTATGCCACCAGCTACCCGTAACTACGGTCTGACACTGAATGCTACTTTCTAATCATTGTTGCTACTAAACTGAAGAAAATGAAACGTTATTATAAAAAAGGCATGTGGGCGATAGCAGCAGCGGTAGTGCTGGGTGCGAGCGCATGTACGAAGAACTTTGAATTATATAATACAGATAATACCGGCATCTCTCCTGACGATCTGAAAGGAGATTTCAATGACGTACGCTCATTCCTGGTACAGGCACAGCGTTCCGTTATTAACTTCTCAAACGGAGGTGATCCGAACTCTTACCAGGTACAACAGAATCTGAACGCAGACTGCTATTCAGGTTATTTCATGTCGCCGACGAACTTCGCCGGCGGCCAGAATAACCTTTCCTATTCACTCATCACCGGCTGGAATGAAGAACCATTTAAAGTGGCTTACCTGAACCTGATGTCAAATGTGAACAGACTGCGCCAGAACGGTATTGACAAAGATTATCCTGCTGTATGGGCAGTAGCGCAGATCGTACAGATAACTGGTATGAGCCGTGTGACGGATATATATGGTCCGATACCTTACAGCAAGGCTGGTTCTGACAAGAACAACATTGCCTATGACAGCCAGGAAGATGTGTACAAACGCTTCTTCCTTGAACTGGATAGCGCAGGTACCAATCTGCGTAACCAGATCAATGGTGTCAATCAGCCTTTGCCATTCTCCTTCGCTAACTCTGACCTGGTGTATGACGGAGATTTCACCAAATGGCTTCAGTTCGCGAACAGCCTGCGTCTTCGTCTGGCGATGCACATCGTGAAAGTAGCCCCTGAGCTGGCGAAACAGGAAGCTGAAAAAGCCCTGAACCCAGCGAATGGTGGTGTTATTACCGGCAACGCAGGTAATATGCTGGTAAAAACCACCGGTACCGGTATCAGCAACCCACTGGTGTTCATCGCTACCAACTGGGCTGACATCCGTGCAGGTGCATCAATCATCAGCTATATGAATGGTTACCAGGACCCACGTATCGGTAAATACTTTGATAAATCAACAGATACCAAATTCTCTGAAAGATACCAGGGTATCCGCATTGGTTCTACCGTAGATAAGCCTGAGTATGTTACTTATTCTAATCTGAATGTATCTGGCCCCAACCCGTCCTTCACACTCAGAACGCCTGTACAGCTGATGACTGCTGCGGAAGTGTACTTCCTGAGAGCAGAAGCTGCCCTGCGTGGTTTTGCGAATGCAGGAGGTACCGCACAGGCACTGTATGAGCAGGGTGTGAATATCTCTATGGCACAATGGGGTGTAAATGCAGGTAGCTACCTGACTGATAACACCAGCAAACCAGCTGCTTTTGTTGATCCTAAGAACAGCGCGGCGAATGCGCCTGCTCCTTCCGACATTACGGTAAGATGGGATGATGCTGCTACAGAAGCGACCAAAATGGAACGTATCATTACCCAGAAATGGATCGCGATGTTCCCTGAAGGACAGGAAGCATGGACGGAGTTCCGTCGTACCGGTTATCCGAAGCTGTTCCCTGTTGTGAACAACTTCAGTGGTGGTGTTATCAACAGTACCACCCAGATAAGACGTTTACCATTTGCACTGAATGAATATAACACCAACAGGGCTGAAGTAGAAAAAGCCATTACCCTGCTGAAAGGCCCGGATAACGGCGCTACCAGACTGTGGTGGGATGTACAATAGTTACCCGATATAACGCTTGGACGTTAGGATTGTCTGAATGTGAAATTTTCGATTTAAACGGAAACCATCAGTTGAGTTGAAGGATCAACGATTGGATGAAAGAGTGAAGAAAAAAGGCCCGCCATCTTCCGGCGGGCCTTTTGTATATTATGTTGTCCACTAATTAGTCAACGATCAGGGTGGCAATGGAGTGCGGCAGGCTGTTTGCCGGTGCTGCTTCTCCCTTGATCCACAGTTTGTAAGGAACCTCCTTATCAGACATGTTTAATACTACAACAACCAGTTTGCCATCTTTGTTTATAAATGCAGTTGTTTCCAGATCGGTCCTGTTGGAAGAGGCGACCACACGTTTAGCGCCCGGACGGATGAATTTGGAAAAATGCCCCAGATAATAATACGCGTTGGTATAGATCAGTTCTCCCGTTTGGGTATCTGCATGTACAGGTGCAAAACAGAAGTTACCTACGTGATTCGGACCGCCGTTTTCATCCAGCAGGATATTCCAGTCTGTCCAGGCAACGGTACCATTGTTAAAATCATTCACCAGGGAATGACCATAGCGTTCTCCAAGGAACCATTCTTCCATACGGTTACGTTTGAAAGACTCCACACATCCCTCTGTGAAAACAAGGTGCTTGTCAGGGAATGTCTCTGACACACGGCGTACGTTATCAAACATCATCGTACTGCCAGTCCATGTTTCATACCAGTGATAGCCGATACCCCATACATATTTTGCGGCTGCCGGGTCTTCCAGGATCGTGCTGGCACGCTGATATACCTGGTCACGATTGTGATCCCAGGCAATCAGTTTTTTACCCGCCATGCC
Source organism: Chitinophaga agri (assembly GCF_010093065.1). NCBI lineage: Bacteria > Pseudomonadati > Bacteroidota > Chitinophagia > Chitinophagales > Chitinophagaceae > Chitinophaga > Chitinophaga agri. The sequence continues at coordinate 3,291,352 of NZ_CP048113.1, forward strand.
CTGTCTTTGCAGGGTAGGTCCGAGATAAAGTTTGATAAAGTCTCTTTCTTCTTCGGCTGAGTAATTACAGGACTCCCATTTCTGTACCGCCATAGGTTCGTTCTGTACTGTCAGTCCCCATACAGGAATACCCAATGCCTCATAGGCTTTGATAAACTTCACATAGAAGTTGGCCCATGACTGGTAATATCTGGGTAATAATTTACCGCCATGCAGCATATCGTTGTTGTCCTTCATCCAGGCCGGAGGGCTCCATGGGCTCACATACAATGGTATCTTTCCACCTGCAGCCTCAATCACCGCTTTTATGAACGGAATACGGAACTGCTGGTCATGTGCTACACTGAACGTCTTCAGCAGACTGTCATGCTCCTGTACATAGGTATAACTACCACTGGAGAAGTCACAGCTTTGTATATTGGTCCTGGCCAGGGTATAACCGATCCCATTGACCGGGTCGTAATACGCCTTCAGTAATTCCTGTTGTTTCTCTTTCGGCAGTTTAGCCCATACTTCTGCAGAAGCGTCGGTCAGCGCACCACCGATACCGGTCAGCGTCTGAAAACGCTTCGCAGGATCGACAAAGATGCAGACCTCTGTTTCCTTCGGCTGCTTCATGGGTGCAAAAGAGAGTGTGGCAGTTTCGGATATACGTAGTTTCGTGTTCTCGGCAGTAGTGTACACCGTCACAGTTTTGCGTAAGGGCACGGTGGCCTCTTTCCTGTTCGCCAGGGTCTGGCTCTTCGCGTAGCCGGTATAAGCTACCAGCAGCAGGCCCATCAAAGCATACTTTCTCATCTATGAATACTGAATTATTATGTTACCAGATATAGGTAGCTACCGCTCCATTGGCCAGCGAAGTAGTTACCAGTTTTCCATTATACTGGATGTTAAAAGATTGCGGAGTATCCCCGCTATTCACAACGATCAATGCTTTTTTACCATCGGGTGTTTTAAAAGCGACATTGTCCAGTTTACTGGTGATATTGGATGCGATCCTTACGGATCCAGGGCGGACAAATTTAGAGGCATGCCCGATAATGTAATAGGCAACGTTACGAATAACGCCGGAACCAATTGTTAGCGCACCGAGGCACGTCGTACAACCACCATCAGTATGCGGACCATAATTAGGATCAGCAGCCAGGTTCCATTCCAGTACGTTACGGCTCCAGTTACGCGTAGCGCCTACTATGAGTGTGCTGACATGCCATTTCAGGTCATTGCCAAAGTTACCCGGACCACCTACCCATTGTTCTGTGAAGTAAATATTCTTCTCCGGATAGGCATTGTGTACCTGCGTCAGGGCACTGATGTCGCCACCATACAGGTGAAAGGCAGAACCGTCCACATAGGGGTAAGCTGCGGCATCGCCCAGGATGGCAGCAGGGTACTCGGGTTTATCAGCATTATGATCGTATACGATGATCTTTGTAGTCAGGCCGGCCGCTTTAAAAGCAGGTCCCAGATGGTTCTTTACAAAGTCGGCCTGCTCATTCGCCTGCATCACCATACTTGGGTTGTTGCCACCATGTAAAGGTTCGTTCTGGGGAGTGATCGCATCAATGGTAATGCCTTCCGCTTTCATTGCCTGGATATACTTCACAAAGTATTTTGCATAAGCAGCATAGTATTCCGGCTTCAGACTGCCTCCTTTAGACGCATTGTTCGTCTTCATCCAGGAAGGAGCTGACCAGGGAGAACCGAGTATTTTAATATTGGGAGACAATGCAACTACCTTCTTCAGAATAGGCAGCAGGTCTTTACGTTCTTTCTCTATACTGAACTTCGCCATATCCACATCAGTCTCACCAGCGGGAAGGTCATTATAGGTAAATGGCGCTACGCTCAGATCAGAGGCACCAATACTCACCCGCAGATAACTTACACCGAGGTGCGCTGTATCGGGCAGGAAGAGTTCTTTTAACAAAGCATCCTGTGCATCGGCAGTAAGCGCATTGATCAGCATGGCGCTACCATCAGTCAGGCAATAGCCGAAGCCATCTATTGACTGATAGGACTGTGATTCATCAACCTTAATTGTAGGATATACATTCACCGTATCTTTAAACAACAGGCTTACTTTCTGTTTTTGCAATAACACAGACTTATCGCCTTTGGTCAGCCACATATTCACATCTGTTGTATCTTTTCCAACAGGTGGATCAACAGGCGTAACAGGTGTATCACCGCCATTATCTTTACAAGCGGCAAAAGCGATCATGCCTGATAGCAGGAAGGTGGTCAGACTGATCTTTGTTTTATACTGGAATCTCATTTTTCAATCATTTTGTAAACACGGACATAATCAACATCCATGGTAACGGGATAAATGGAGTCGTCCATTCCCTGCGCACCACCCCAGTCGCCACCGACAGCGATGTTCATCAGGAGATGAAATTTCTTATCGAAGGGCCATACAGTGTAGCCTTTCCCTTCATTCTTAAACTCGAAGATCAGCTGATCATCAATGTAGCCACGCAATGCGAAAGGAGTCCAGTCCATACGATAGAGATGGTAAGCAGTGGTGGCATTGCTGATCTTTTTCGTTGCCGATTTCTGTGTACCTATTTTAAAATAATAGGCTTCCGTATGAGCAGTGATATGGACTACATCAGGATCATATCCCACATGCTCCATGATATCGATCTCACCTGATTTAGGCCAGTCACCATATGCCCAGTCAGTAGGTAACATCCACAAAGCGGGCCAGGTACCTTTGCCGGCAGGCAGTTTTGCCCTGATCTCAATACGTCCGTAAAGGAAATCGCCTTTCCCTCTGCTGACGAGGCGGGCCGAAGTATAGTTACGGTTTTCCTTAGCTTCTTTTTTAGCGGTAATGGTCAGTTTGCCGTCAGCGACAGCAGCATTATCGATACTATTGGTATAGTATTCCAGTTCGTTATTCCCCCAACCACTACCACCAATATCATATCCCCATTTGGTAGCATCGGGTAAACCGGTATAATCAAATTCATCCGCCCACACAGGAGTGGTTTCAAATGTCCAGCCCTTGTCTACAGGGCCCTGAGGTATTACAGGGTCAGGGGTACTGCCACCACCATCACCTTTTCCTGAGCAGGAAAGAAGATGAATGCCAAGTAGGATGAAGGGAAGGTATTTTAGTTGTTTCATACATGCGTTTTAAAAAATTAGGAATTAAAAATCAGGAATTAAGAATTGGTTGGCCGTCAGTTTTACGAGGCATCAGTCCTGCTAACAGTGATGTTATTAAAACATTAACTCATCACAGGCATTGATGGAAAAGACAGTCTCCAATATTTGCTAATTCCTAATTCTTAATTCCTAACTCCTAATCAATTTAGATTTCTTCCAGGAACTTCACATCATCCATCACGATGCCACCCGTACCTAAGGTACCACCGGCACTGCCAGCTTTCACGACGATGTAAACATCCCCTGTTTTTGTAAACGACATAACGCCATTTTTGTTCTTACCAGTACCATCGCAACCAATAACAGCGAGGTCACCGGTAAACTTAACGGCGCCACAGCCTGCCCAGGTGTTCAGCGAAATATACTTGTTTCCGCCATAGTCACTGCCCTGTTTGGGTACTGCTGTATCGATATATATTTCAAACCAGGAATTGCTTGCACCGTTACCGGTTACTTTCGCAGAGAAGATATAAGACTTACCTGCTTTCACGCTTACCTTCTGGTAGATCGCACCATTGGAATCACCGGTATTCTCGAAGTGCATAGCACCATTCTCGATCCTGATCGCTGTTTGTGTACCGCCGGTATTGAGCACAGTCCAGAACTGCTGACTATCCGTACCCATATCGCCACCTTTCAGGATGTCCTGTGTTTTGGCGTTCTGGGCGATGGTCACCTTTTTAACAGCTTTGGCAAAACCACCGCTGGTAAATACGGTAAACTGGATAGTATACTCTCCCGCCTGGAAATAGCTAAGGGTATCTTTTTCCCGGGTAGCTTTATTGTTGTTATCGTCTGTGTATTCAAACATGAAACCTCCCGGAGTCGTACTGGTCACAACGATCTTATTCGGATTGCCGGCCAGTGGTTCAGCAGTAAAGCTGGCAGTAGGTAAAGGGCCGAGTTCCTTATCGGATGACTCGGGCGTACAGGCAGATACAGCGCCGGCCAGCAAAGCTGCCATCGCGATGGTACGTGTATTTCTGATATAGTGAAAGTTCATTTTGTGCTGTTTGTTAAGTCATGAATGCTGTTAATGTACACTTTGATTATTTCCACTCTGCGCTCTGTACGATCTTGGTGTTTTCCATTTCCAGTAATGGAATAGGCAGAATTTCGTGTTTGCCGGCCACAAAGCCACGACCTCCCAGTACAGCCGCAGCTCTCTTGGTACGTACCAGGTCAAACCAGCGGTGACCTTCACCAGCCAGCTCCAGACGTCTTTCATTGAAGATATTGTCGTCAGTAGCAGTGATCGGGTTAAGACCAACACGGGCACGTACGGCATTGAGCAATGCATAGGCACGGGTGCCAGGTCCACCAGGCTGACCAGCTTTGAGCAATGCTTCTGCTTCGAGCAGGTAAGTATCTGCCAGACGGATCTCATACAGGTTCTGTGGATAGTTCAGTTCCTTGTTACCAGGACCTTTGGACTGATCGCCGATCTTCGCAGCAAATTTGTTAAGGAAATAACCTGTGTTATCATGACCAGGCGCATAGTCAGCGATGCCATTCGTCTTCAGGCTATCCATATCCAGAATAGTTGCATTAAAACGTGGATCACCATGTAATGCATCGTAGAGGCTCTTTGTTACTACCAGGAAGCTCCAGCCGGACACCATATCAGGAGCGGTTGGTTTCAGTACTTTATATCCTCTTGGGCCTACCATGATGTTCAGCACGTTACCTTCAGTACATGCCACACAATCCCAGTTACCACCTGAATTAGAGCTGTATGCCGCTTCCAGGATGGACTCAGAGTTAAACTTGTTGGTAGCGAATTTCCACAGGTCTTCAAAGTGCTCCATTAGTTTGTAACCATATTTTGCACTTGTCTGACCAGGGGTAGTACCATTCACTTCAGCCAGTTCCGCTGCTGCTTCCGACCATTTTTCCTGCCACAGGTATACCTTACCTAACAGTGCGTGTGCAGCACCTCTGGTAGCACGACCACCTTCAGTACCTACCGGTACCTGGTCAGGAAAATTAGTTTCTGCAATAGCAGCTTTCAGGTCTTCGATGATCTGCGCATATACTTCATCCGGTGTGGCCTGCAGCACATCATACATTTCTGAAGTAGAAACAGGTTGTGTCAGCAGTGGGATATTTTTAAATAAACGCACCAGGTCAAAATAGAAGAAGGCACGCAGGAATTTACATTCTGCGGTGAAGCGTTTCTTCAGATTTTCATCCATAGGGATGCCAGGCAATTTGTTCAGCAGTGTATTTGCACGGAAGATACCAGCATATCCTTTTTTCCACAGTTCTTCCTGTGGTCCCTGTGCTGGCGTCAGTGTATAGTTGGTGAACACCTGGAAGGAAGATACGTCGTTAGGGCCGCCACCACCAGCAAGATGATCATCAGAACCAGCGTCCAGCGCACCTACTTTAGTGACATAACCACCACCTTGCCAACCTACCACATCATATACAGCGATCAACCCGTTGAAGGCTTCTGTTGCGTTACGGTAATAGTTAGCCTCCAGGTCAGTACCTTTTGGTTTTACTTCGAGAAAGCTATCGCGGCAACCGCTGGCCAGTTGTAAACCCAGGGCCATTGCGATGATATATGGAATTTGTCTTGTTTTCATTTTGTAATCAGCTTTTAATAATTAGAAAGTTGCATTTACACCTACCATGAATGAGCGGGCCTGAGGATAGATACCTCTGTCGATACTGAACACACCACCACCGATCTCAGGATCGTAACCAGTGTATTTGGTCAGTGTCAGCAGGTTTTCGCTCATCAGGTATACGCGGAATCTCTCGATATGCGCTTTCTTTAACAGAGAAGAAGGCAGTGAGTAACCAATCTGCAGAGATTTGATCCTTGCATAGCTACCATCTTCCAGATAGAAATCTGATGGGTTAGTGAAGTTCCTGTTATTGTCCTTTGTGGTCAGACGTGGATAATCATTTGAGGAGCCCTCTCCTGTCCAGCGGCCCAGGGCCTTGGTCTGCCAGTTTGCAGCACCGATATCCAGACGGCGTAAACCCTGGAAAATCTTGTTACCGGCAGCACCCTGTACGAATAATACCAGGTCGAAGCCTTTATAACCAGAGTTCAGTGTGAAACCGTATGTCCAGTTTGGCGTAGGATTGCCCAGGAAAGTACGGTCGCCTTCATCGGTCAGCACACCATCACCGTTTACATCTACCCAGCGGAAATCACCAGGAACAGCATTTGGCTGGAGTTTCTTACCATCTTTACCCACATACGCATCTACTTCCTGCTGATTCTGGAAGATGCCATTTGTTTTGAAACCATAGAAGGCATTGAATGGCTGACCAATGGCAGTACGTGTGATAGGATAGCTGGTAGACTGGAGTGTTTGTCCGCCGGAAAGGTATTGTATACCCTGACCCAGGTTGGTCACTTTATTTTTCAGATAAGAAACATTACCATTAACAGAGAAGTCGAATTCACCGAATTTCTTACGATAGCCCAGCTCCAGTTCCACACCGGTATTTTCCATATCTGCTACGTTAGCAGCAGGATTCGAGATAGCACCTACATATAAAGGAATACGTGGGTTCTGGAGGATATCTCTGGTAGCTTTTTTATACCAGTCGAATGACACGGTGATATCTCTCAGGACGGTTGCTTCAAAACCAACGTTTGTCTGGCTGGTAGATTCCCATTTCAGATCAGGGTTGGATGGTGCATTCGGGCTGTAACCGATCAGATACGTATCTCCGGAGCCGAAGCTGTAGTTACGACCGCCACCGATAGTAGACAGGTAGGCAAAGTCACCGATGTTGTCATTACCAACCACACCGTAACCGCCACGGAACTTCAGGAAGCTCACGATCTGATTGTCATTCCAGAATCCTTCGCGGGAAGCAACCCAACCGAGGGAGAAGGACGGGAACACACCGTATTTATTGTTAGAACCAAAACGGGAAGAACCATCGCGACGAACGATCGCTTCTGCCAGGTACTTTTCATCATAGGTGTAGTTCACACGTGCAAACAGGGAGGAGATCCTGTGGTCAGGGTTCTCGCTACCACCTGCATTTCTCTGGTCCTGCGCCACATTATAGTTGAGAGACGCATCCTTGAAATTGTTAACAGGCAGGTCCCAGTATGTTACGTTCAGTGCACGGGTATGGTTATCCTGGTAGGCACCCTGACCGGCTAAGATAGTAACATTGTGTTTGTTGAACTCCTTATTGTAAGATACGGTATTCTCCAGGTTCCAGTTGTAACCGGAGTTAGAGCTACGGTTAAAATTGGTACGGGAAGCAATAGTAGAAGGATTAAGATAAGATATAGGGGTAAAGGACTCACTTCCCCAGAAGGAGATCTTGGAACCGAGCGTAGAACGGAATTTCAGTCCTTTGATCGGAGATACTTCCAGGTAGGCGTTACCTACGATATTATGAGACCAGCCATAGTTGCCCAGGCGCGTTTTGATGTAAGCCAGCGGGTTGGTGATTTCCTGTGCCACTGCTCTGGAAACACCATAGTAGTTACCGTTGGCATCAGTTGGCGTCCTTGGATCGTAATTCGCTGCTTCAGCAGGATCTGTTACGATTACCGGAGTGATAGGATCGAGGTTGATGGCAGAAGCCAGCGGACCACCGAATTCGCTGTTGGTATTACCAAGACCGATAGACTTATCGTAAGCATAACCCACGTTCTGACCAAAGGTCACCCACTGGGACAGCTTATGAGTAGAGTTCAGACGGAAGTTTACACGCTCATATTTAGAGATGTCAGTGGCTACGATACCATCCTGTTTCAGATAACCGAAAGAAGAGTAGAAAGTAGACCTGTCGTTACCACCGCTGATGCTAATCTCATGGTTCTGGCGTTTTGCGCTACTGTTGAAGATCTGATCCTGCCAGTCGGTGCCTTTACCATATGACCGGGGATCGGCGTAAGGCAGTGAGTTTTCATTGCCAGCTTTAGCCGCTTCGTTTCTGAGCGTAGCATACTGTGTAGCATCCAGCAGTTTCAGTTTACGGGCAGGAGCGGAAGTACCGTAATAACCATTGTAGTTAACGCTGAGTTTACCTGCTTTACCTTTTTTGGTGGTAACGAGGATCACACCAGCTGCAGCACGGGCACCATAGATAGCCTGGGAAGCCGCGTCTTTCAGCACCTCGATAGATTCGATATCATACTGGTTGAGGTAACCGATACCACCATTATCTACCACAACACCATCCACTACCCACAGCGGATCATTATTGTTGAAGGTGGTCAGACCACGCACCCTAACAGCGGAACCTGAGCCAGGCTGGCCGGAGCTGGAAGCGATGGTTACACCGGAAGTTCTACCCTGGAGGGCAGATTCGACACGCGTGATAGGCTGGTTTTCAAGATCAGCAGCTTTTACACTGGAGATAGCACCGGTCACCACACTTTTCTTCTGCACACCATAACCAACCACTACCGTTTCGGTGAGGGAAGTTTCGGAGCCTTTCAGTCTGATAGTCAGGTTACCATTACCTACCGCCTGTGTATATGGCGCGAAGCCGAGCGCACTGAATACCAGGGAAGCGGTAGCAGGTGCTTTCAGGGTAAACTTACCATTTACATCAGTAGCGGTACCAGCGGATCCGTCTTTTACACGAACGCTTACACCGGGAACAGGTTCACCTTTTTCGTCAGTTACACGGCCGGTAACGGTGATGGTAGTGTCTGCCGCGGCTTTGTTACCGATAGGCAGGCTTTTAACGATGATGCGGGCACCATCTATAGTATAATCAAAAGGTTGGTTATCGAGACAGATGTCGAGTACCTCTTTAACAGAAGCATTTTTAATATCGATAGTTACCGGATTGGCTGTAGCGAGCAATGTTTCATCATAAACTATGGAAATTCCTGCCTGACGAGCCACCTGGCGAAGTACCTTTTTCAGGGGAGCCTTCTTCTCCGATATAGAGATTTGCTGAGATACTCCTTTTGCGCTGATCTGCAGACAAGCCACTAGCAACAAAAAGGTTGTCAGTTTCATAACGTTGAGAATTTTGGTTGATAGCGATTTCCGGACACGGAAAGTCCTACCACTAAAGTTTAAATGCATACTTTTGTAGTGTTTGGGAATTTTAGAAGATCAATTTAACGTGACGTGGTTTTCAGAATGCCCCGACTAATATTCCGGAAGTGTTGCAAGCGCTTCCGGTTTTTTTATGCGGCATTCGCTGCTTCTTTAATCTGTTCCTGTTATTTCCATAACGCAATTCGTTTTACTTAATGAATGTCCCGGCTGCTGTTTACGTGGATTTAAATACAGCACAGGCTTTACTTACCTGATGTTACAGTTAGTTTTCTTCCTGACAGTGAGAATGTAGGTCCATTTGCTTCCAGCATATGCAGAATATCAGATAATGGTAAGCTCCGGCTTATACGTCCCCCAAAGCGCCCTTCATTTCCCGCCTGGTTGTAACTAATATCTATATCATACCACCTGGACAACTGACGTAGAATATCGGCCAGGCTGGCATTGTCAAATTCAAAGAATCCTGTTTTCCAGGCAATTACCTGATCTACATCGGCGGGTCTTACAACCATATTACCGGTAGCCGGATCTACGATTGCCTGCTGGCCAGGACGTAGTCGTTCTTCGTGGCTTCCGTGTTTTACATTTACAAGTCCCTCGATCAGTGTTGTATTAATACTCTTTTCGTCGGCATAGGCCATAACATCAAAGCGGGTGCCCAGTACCTGTACCTCCATATCGTTGACCTTTACAAAAAAGGGTTGGCGTGCATTAGGTGTGATCTCAAAGTAACCCTGTCCCTGGATCTCCACTTCACGACGGCTGCCGTTAAAAGCGGTCGGGTATCTCATGCTGGAGGCTGCATTCAGCCATACGTGGCTACCATCCGGCAGAATAATATTGAACTGACCTCCCCTGGGAACGGAGAGTGTATTGTAGACTACAGCGTCACTGTTACCCTGAACAGCATATTGCAATTGTCCATTCTGCTGACGCACGAGGGTTTGTCCCTGGTTGATCACTTGATTACCGGCACTATCCAGTGTTACCACATCGCCGTTTGCCAGTGTCAGAATAGCCTTATTAGTACCTGGCGCAATATCTGCGGTATCAGCCAGTACATTGTTAACTGCGGTAAAGGTCTTGCGGGGCGAGACGGTGTTCATATAATAGTATACGCCACTACCTGCCAGCAGAACGATAGCCGCAGCAGCCGCCCAGCGGAACCGGGTACGCTGTGGGAAGGAAACAATCTTTTCGCGGGAGATATCCTGTAAGAGCCTGGTTTCAATTCTGTCACTCAGTTCAGAAGGGATTTCATGGTGCTCACTCATCGTTGTTTCGAACTCCCTTTGCAGGGCAGCCAGTAAAGAACGGTGCGAACCTGACGATTGCAGCCAGGTGTACAGTTCTTCCATTTCGGCCTTATTACATTGACCGTCAATGTATTTTTGCAAAAGTTTTTCGTAGTAGTCCGTGGATAATGACATAATAGATGAGCACCTTTTGCGTCGGTACTGTATATATTATCCGGAAATAAAGAAGTAGGGTACCTCTGTTTAAAAAAAAAGTTAAAATATTTTTTTGAAGAGGTAAATGGCGAACAGGATATCGCCGTGGCGGTGCACATAATCGTATATAAAACGCATACCGAGTACCATGTGCTTTTTGACAGCATTCCTTGAAATACCCAGTAAAAGAGCTGCTTCATCATAGCTCTTCCCCTCCTGCCGGCATAGCTTGAATACATTCAGTCGCTGGGTGGGCATCCTGACCAGGGCTTCATGAAATAGCCGGTCATACTCTTTGGCTCTTACCTGGTGTTCCGGTTGTGCATGAGAGATATCATCCAGCTGGTTGAATAGCTGGTTCCGGAGATTTTTATCGGTAGCCAGTTTATCGATCGTTTTTATAACATGATTTCTGGCTATTCTATATAGATACCCGGAAAAGGAGAGTTCAGGGTTGATACGGTCTCTTATTTCCCATACTTTCAGGAATACATCGTGCACCAGGTCCTCTGCAAGGGAGGGAATCTTGCAAAAACGTAATAAATAAACGTAGAGTGAGGCGTGGTAGTGCCGGTAGATTTTCGTGAACGCAGACTCATCTCCCTGCATCATCCTTAACAACACCTCATCTTCGGATGGCATACGATCCATATCAAATTGTGCATTAATCTATGGGAAACCCCCTTAAAGCTGTAAAACTAAAGAAAAGTGAGAAATGTACAAATTGGGGCAGAAATGAATAGATAGCATTACGAGAAGCGTTTTCTACACCCTTGTAACTATCGGGTTTTCAATTATTTTCGCAGAGTTGTAAATATTTCTGCATAATTTATTTGCGCAATTGAAATATTTAATCATATATTTGCACCCCCGACGAACGGGAACACACAGTGTTGGATCAGTAGTTCAGTTGGTTAGAATGCCGCCCTGTCACGGCGGAGGTCGCGGGTTCGAGTCCCGTCTGGTCCGCAAAAAGCAAAACCCACGCTTAGCGTGGGTTTTGCTTTTTGCACAATTTGATCTTTTTGCCCCAGAATCCTAATATTCAATCTGGGAAAAGGTTTTGTTGGTTCGAAACTACCAAGATAATCTCGTTAAATAACCATCAACCAAAACATCAATATTTGGTTAGCTTAGTTTTCTTTGTTCATCTTCAATAATCATTCTCAGTTCATCTTCACTAGGTAGATTAATTAGATATTTAGATACAAACATCTGCTGTGGTAAACCAGAAGTAGCATATTTCACCAGATTTTCATTTTTATTTGCGCAAAGAATAATCCCTACTGGCGGATTATCATCCTCCTGCATTTCATTATCTTTATAATAGTTTAGATATACGTTCATCTGACCAGCATCTGCATGTGTAAATTCACCAATCTTTAAATCAAGCAGAACATGGCACTTTAATATGCGATGGTAGAATACCAAGTCTATTCGATAATGAGTATTATCAAATGTTATCCGTCTTTGCCTGGCTTCAAAACAAAATCCTCTACCTAATTCCAAAAGAAAGCTCTGTAAATGATTAATGATAGCTTGCTCAAGGTCTGTCTCCGTGTATATTGCTTTTTCCTCTAATCCCAAGAACTCAAGCATATAAGGATTACGAAATATATTCTCGGCTTTTAAATTTTTCTTCTTTGCTTCTTCACCTAATACTGCATTTTTATTAGTACTTAATCCAGTTCTCTCATATAACATACTGTTCATTGCCCGTTGCAAATCACGAACACTCCAATTATTCTTAATCGTTTCAATCTCATAGAATTCCCGTTGGAATATTGCATCGATTTTTAACAACTCAATAAAATGAGAAAAACTCAGCTGTAAATTCTGGTCATGTTGACCCACTATTCTGGGATGTTGACCCACCTGCGAAGCAGGCAATAAAAGTAAGAGCTTGAGGCTGTGTAAAAATACGATGTGTTACTGATTCTCAGATGCCTTTTTTCTCCTCATAGAGTCTCCCTTTAGTTCAATACGATGTGCATTTGCTGTCATTCTGTCAAGGATTGCATCAGCTAACGTTGGATCGTTAATGTACTCATGCCATTTAGAGACCGGTAGTTGTGATGTGACGATGATGCTTTTCTTACCATAGCGATCTTCAAGTAGTTGGAGCAATGTAAGCCGGATTTCCTGTGTCATTGGCGTTAAGCCAAAGTCGTCCAGCACGATCAAGGTTTGTCGTTCCAGGTGATTGAGCAGTTTAATGTAGGATCCGTCAAGTTTAGATAAGGTGACCTTCTCAATAAGACGGTTCATGTTCAAGTAAGTTGTTTTATAACCCTGAAGGCATGCCTGATGCCCTAAGGCACATGCCAGGTGGCTTTTTCCGCAACCAGTTGCGCCTGTAATCAGTACATTCTCTCCCTGCTGTAAATAGCGGCCCTCACTTAGTAGTGCGAGCTGCTGTTTGCTTAAATTGCGTCTGGGACTACAATCTATTTGTTCAATGGTTGCTGGCAGACGCAGCTTGGCCAGTTTCAGGTAATATGCGGTCTTCTCATTAAGACGATTTTGCTCTTCTGATTGTACCAGATGGGCAATCATGTCATGACCTTCAAGTTGTTGATTCATGGGTAGGTCTAATTGAGTCTGATACGCCTGGAACATGCCCTGTAGGCGAAGTGATTGCATTTGTTGGAGTGTTTGTGCCGTGTTCATTTTTGTTTATTATTTACTGATTATTGATAGTGGTCTTTACCTCTTATATTATCATGCAGAGGTATAGATGATACTTCTGAAGCAGGAACCGATTTATCCATTCCTCTCTCAAGGATGTTTTTAATGAGCGTATAGTTTACGCGAGTGCCAGTCAATGCTCTATTGCAGGCAGCCTCTAACCTGTCTGAACCATATTTCTTCTGCAGCCTCAACATTCCAAAGCAGGCTTTGTAGTTCTGCTCGATATAGATACTGTTTTCAAGCATTATGCCTGCTGCCTGATGGGTCGATGTCCCAATACGAGCTGCCTGTTGCAACAGATCCTCGCGGTTCCATCCTTTGATCTGTTGCATACGCTGGTGATGAGGCGGCATATGTTCGGCCAGTGTTGTATATGCTTTATTGTGACCGTCTCTTCGATGTAGTGCAATGCGTTGGTGATCCAGATAGACTTCCACCGTCCGTTGATCATAAAGCACTTTAACCTTTTTACCGACATGGGCATAGGGAACACTATAGTACCTGTGGTCTTCTGAGAGCTGTACGTGATAGTTACGCTGAACAGTGAGTTGCACTACTTTTTTGGCACTAAACGGTTGGGGCGGTAGTGGCTTCAGAGAGGATTGTTCCTGCTGTTCAAAATAATGCCAGCGACTGTAAGGCGTGCCTTTATAAGGTTTATTATTGAGTAGCAGTAATTGTTCATGCACAGCCGCATTAAGTGCCTTAAGACTGGTAAACTCCCGTTTCCTGAGTGGGCCGTATAAGTTGTTATAAATGATATTTACCGCTTTTTCGACCATCGCTTTATCACGTGGGCTGTATGGTCTGGTTGCGCTAAAGGTAGTGGTATAATGCTCACTGAGTTGCGTACAGATATCAGTAAACAATGGTTCATAGCGATTTGGCTGCTTTACTGCGGTTCTTAGGTTATCACAGAGAATCGTATTAGGAGCTCCTCCATAGAATAACAGCATAGCGTTGATGCAATGAACGAAGTCGGCTGTTTGCTGGCTGCGTACTGCCTCACAGAAGATAAGTCCGCTAAAAGGCAGAATTGCGATAAACACTTCGCATTCGACCAGTTCTCCGGTAGCAAGATCAATATAATGGAGCTTTTTACCTGCAAAGTCGATCATGATCATATCAGCTATGGAGTACTCCATATGCATCGTCACATCCAGTTTCTTCAGATACTGGTTAAGGTGATGACAATAATGGCTGTAAGCGTATCCATCAGGATGCTGCTGTAAATATTCCCGCCAAAGCAGTTGACGGGTGACTCCAACTTTACCTAATTCTCCCTGGGCGTATTTCAAATGGACAACCAATTGTTCAAGTCGATGCATATCATGAACGGTATTGTCATTGGTATACGCCTTTTCAGCAAGGGTCTTATTATCCGGAGGCTGTTCCTGAGTAGAATCATCAGAGAGTAGACACAGATATTTACGCACGCTATTGCGGCTAATACCTATGCGGCGTGCCATTTCCCGTATTCCAACTCCATCATTATGAAGTTGTAAAAGCTGTCTTAATTGTTCCATTGCAATGGGCGTTTGTGCCATGCTCCCACATTTTTAGGAGCAAATAATAAACAAAAGCCCTTACTAATGACTGTCCGCAGGTGGGTCAACATGCCAGAATGGCAATCCGAGCTGTGAATCCAACACAGCAACCCAGGTGGGTCAACATCCCAGAATTATTTGGCAACTAGCTGTTTTATTAATAATTATGGGTGGGTCAGCATCCCAGAATGGTGGGTCAACATAAATCAGAACGGTGGGTCAACATGGTCCAGAATCTACACTCAGCCTTTCTAATAATAAATTGGAAATGGTCTTACTATCAGCAGGGGATCTTTGTGAGGATTGAATTTCTACTGAATGTAATTTTTCAGAAAGGGGCTGCAAGAATTTAACTCCATAAGAATCAGATAGATATAATTTTGCGGACGGTGTCCGCAAAATGTTAGAATATGCTTTGTAGAAGTCTTTACATAAATAGAGATGTCTTTCCCTTATGGACTTAATACCTGCTTTATTTAGATTTGAAGCAATCTCCTTGTAAAGTTTCTGGCCATAAACAGCTCTATCATTGCCGTTTTGTTCATATTCAACTATATAGAACCCAATTATCCAGTTCCTTAATGTTAAGGCGGTATTAACCTGTTTCTGGACTTTGTTCAGGAAATAATGATTGGTTTCTTTGATGCTATTGACAAGTGTCTCAATACTGCTGCTTTTATTGCTTTCCATATTATGAAAATGATGTGTTGCGGTTAACTATCTGTCACAAAACTAGTGTATTTTATACTTCATTTAATGAAAAAAAATCTATAAAAACCTCATTATCATTTAGATAAACCTGATATTAGTTTAATATACCTATTAATAAGGGCTCCTTTGGCGAAATCTTGTTAGTGGTTATTTGCGGGGTCTGCAACCATGTGAAATATTCAAACTTTCATTTCCATTAATCATTAGCTGCAATACATTCGTTAAGCTATATGTAATTATAAATCCTTGGATTTATAATGAGTTTCACTAATAAACATTACAATTTTAGATAAATCTTCCACAAACCGGTTCGAAAGTTGTCCCTCATAGCCCGCAAAATAAATCGACCGATTTAGCAAAAATTGAAAGCGTTCAGATGGAAATTCTGAATGCTTTTTTTTTGTGGCAGTCTCAGATCGAATGATTTTGACTGTAACAGATCAAGTTGAATTTTTTGGGGATATATTTGATTAGGCATAAATCCTAGACAACATAAACAGGAAGAAGTATCATAATCCATTATCTATAAAGAATTGATTATTATAGAACGAAATATTCACTAATCTATAAACAGAATAAATCGGCCCGAATCACCTAAACCTACCCCTAAAAACACTCTCCACATACTCTTGCGGAATCTTTTCCTGCTCCAGCCTATTCCCTCCCTTCATCGTCTTCAACTTCCTATACATCTCCTCTTCCTTTCCCGTCAGTAAATCCAACTTTTCCGCATTACTCCGTCCCCCATCAACCGCAAACTGTTTAAACCTTTCAAAGGTCTCTTTATCCATCATCAAACTTTCCACACCTGCAAAATAACTCCTGATCTGATGTAAAATCTGAAATCCATGTTCATCAATATCTCCCCAATAGTAAATCTGAATCCCATTCAACCATTCTATCTCCCGCAAATAGGAAACATTAAATCCTCCCCCGCTCCAAATCGCAATCCCTCCTGGCACAGATGGCAACGTCAGAAAATTCATCTTGTTCTCCGTAATAAAAATCCTTACGATTGGTAAATCTATTTTCTGAAAATCCGACAACGGAATACTGATATCAGATAAACTACCTGCAACCGATAGAGACATATCAAGTATCCGTACACGAATCAATGGCTCATCAAATCTAAGGTAAAACCGCTCCGCAAACCTTTGCTGCCCTGCATGACGAATATGCCCAGGTATCAGAAAATCCAACAATGATTGAATCAATGCAGTATTCTGCTCAATAAACTTTGTATGAACCGATATCGGTAACTGTCTTAGGTAAAGATTAGGCCGCGGATGAGCTACAAAATAATGACATACCTTCAGGATATCCGCCCACTGTATATCAGGATTCGTCAGTGACAAACAATGCTGGTATGCCCAATCTTTCAAAGAAGCAAATGTAGCTACCAACAACTCATAATGCTGTTGGAAATATTTCCACTCTTTCTTCTTTTGCACAAAAGACAAATAATCATCTATTGACTCAAACACAATATTATCCGGTACCTCTTGACTCCCGGCACGCCTAAAAGTCTGGTTAACGGTTTTAACCTCGTAGCCCAACCCAGTGTTGGATTTGGAATGACGATGCAAACGCGATATCTGCTCCCGTAGCAACTCAAGGTTGCCGGTAATACCAGTAGATTTAACTTTCCCTATCCGGTCAATCGTTCTGGGGAAAAAAGGTACACCAGAGATATAACTTTGTAAAATAGGCTTCCACCAGCTCAGCGCCTGCTTTTGTATCTCTTCCGGACTAATCATCGATTAATTTTTCTGAATATTGACTAATTGACGTTTTTGCTTCTCAGCTTCATATTCCAGCTTCGTCAAATTTCTCACCTGGGAATTATTCCCATCCCGGTTACTCACAAAATGAAACGAGTTCACGTGACTCTCAATAACGTGTATTTTCTGCAGCGGCGTTACAATCAATAATTGCAGATTCAGCTTCTTAAATAGCTCCATTCCATACCGGGTACTTTCATCACTCCCCCTTCCAAAAGCCTCATCTATTACCACAAAACGGAAACTACGGCTCTTACTCTCCCCAAATTGCAATCCAAACTGGTAAGCCAGCGCACTAGCCAAAATAGTATACGCCAGCTTTTCCTTTTGGCCACCACTTTTACCACCAGATCCCTCATAAAACTCTTTTTCCGCATTATCTGCCCTAAATCGCTCACTGGCATTAAACTCA
The DNA here is from genome assembly GCF_010093065.1 of Chitinophaga agri. NCBI lineage: Bacteria > Pseudomonadati > Bacteroidota > Chitinophagia > Chitinophagales > Chitinophagaceae > Chitinophaga > Chitinophaga agri. The sequence goes on from NZ_CP048113.1 coordinate 3,309,133, forward strand.
AACCAATGACGCACATCCGTCACCGTATTCGTCCATTCCTTATTGCTATTCTCCATACTAGCAAAACGATCCAATATCCGCTTTACCTGCTCAAACTTACCCTCCGTATACAACTCAGTATTATCACTTAGAGAATGTGTAAAACACTTCTTCAGGTCTTCTCTGAACATCCTGATATCCTTATTATTAGCAGGGTCAATCAGTATGGTAATAAAGGTATCTTGCGATGCGTTATACACAATCTCATGCAGGTGCTGGTTGATCAGCTTAATTTTCTGCTTGATCTCTTTTTCATGTTTTTCCAACTGAGCGTCAAATACCGCTATGCTATTAATGGTATTTTTATTCAGCTCCTCTTTAAATCGCTCTTCATGCCGCTTCAAATCTTCCTTTTGCAGCTGTTCAAACTTGCCCATATATTCTCCACGAGCATCTATGTGGTCAGGTAGCTCGCTATACTCTGCTTTGGAATGATCTTTTATCTGCCGCATCTTATTTTCTATCGCAGATCTTAACCCACCCTGCCTACTGCGTAGCCGCTTCAATTCCCCCTGCTCTCCAATATATTCTTTCCTAAACTCCTCCATCCGGTTATCAATACCTTTCAGCGTCAGGTTTCTCTCCGCCATCTTTTCGTCAATAACGGGAAACCACTGCTGTTGGTCGCTTTCATTCACTTCAGTAATACGAAGAGAAGCATCAGCATGCTGTGCCCTATAATTTCGGATTTCAGTCTCCTTACCACCAATTAATTTACTGATTTCAACTTCCTGATCCCGCATTTCCTTGAGCTTATGTTCTACTTCTTTTCGCTGTTCCTGCAAATGTTTAAGCAAGTCATTATTATTCAGCAAATCATATTGTTCTTTTTTCAACTCATCTATCTTCCCGGCATGATACTGCCAGTTGATACGGGAATAGTCTGTTTTGGATAACAATACAGCCAGGGCTTTCTTCAATTTTTTGTTTTCCTCTTCTTCCTGTTCTACCCGCGAGATCTCTCTGCCCAGATCCTGAATAATGATATTCAATTCAGCAATCGCATGCTCCAGTGCCTTTAACTTTTCCACATTACTCCATCCAAGCACATAATTCCGCCGGTCATTTATTGAATGCCGGTCATCTTTAGTATGCCTGATACGCCCACTCTTAATAAGCCCCTGCTTGGTTATCCCATAAGAAACATGTTGCAGTGAATCGACTTCCACACATAAAAATTCACCAAAAGTACGCTGTATATACTGCTCTATCCATTCATAAAAGTCCGTTTCCGGTTTTATATCTATTTTATAAAAGATACTGTCCGCATCTGGCATTCTATTGCTTTGGGAAATGTTTCTTTTGTCCGCTTCAAGATAAGTCAACTTCATGCCCCTTCCATCTGCCCGCTTCAGCACATTATCATTTACATACTTACCCACACTTCGATAATGAATACCAGGTACCAACAAGCTGATACCCGCATCGCGCAATAGTTTTTCCACTGCTCCCTCCCAGGCAGATTCATCCTCCTTCACCTTTACCAATTCCCCCAGAAATGGCAAATCTGATTCCTCAATGCGTAAATCCTCGCACAACTGCGTACGAAAATCTACCAACCACGCCGGAATCTGGTTCTGTCTTTCTTTTAAGGATTGTAATTCCTCCTTTTCCAGCTGTAAATTAACTTTTAGGTCACGCTGTTCTATTACAAGATCATCCCTGGTATTACGCAGTACACTTTCTTGTTTTGTACATGCTTCCTCCAGTTCAGTTGCCTTGTTCAAATTTTGCTCAAAATCCTTTTCATAGGTTACCGCAGGCAATCCACATAAGCTACTAAACTGATTATAATCGTTATATTCCCGCTGCTTTTGTTCACTATCATTGCTATGCCGTTTTATTTCCTCTTCAATTTGTTCAATACGTCTCCCCCCATTATTTCCTATATCCTGGATAATAGCCTGCTTTTTATCTTCAAGTGCCCGCTCCTCATTTTGAACAGATAAATAACGACGCTGCTCTTTTTCGACCTCCTGCGTAGCCTTCTCAATAGCCTCTTCCAGCAATGCTATTTTCTTTGCTGCAAACCATGCGGGCATCACTTCCAGCATAGCTTCAAGACTTTCTATATCGGACCACACTTTTCCAAATTCAATCGAATTTTCAACCAATGGTTTCAAAATCTGATACTGCTCTCGCGCATTCACTACGGCTGTATGTGCCTTGGTAAGGTCATCGAACCGTTTTAATAAAGTCGCAATTTGCTCCTTTACATCAGTTCTTTCCAACATCTGCTCCCGCACAAAATCCGTCAGACTACTCACCGATTTCATGGATACTGTCTGATAAAACAAGTCTATAGCTTTTTCACTATTCATACCAAACATCCGGCGAAACTGCTCGCTATATTGCGAGAAGTTGTCATTAAATAATTGCACTCCTTTTATATTCCGCAATCGCTTGCGCAGCTCATTGACGTCAACAAAATTGCTAAAATGTTCTTTGATTGTTAATGGTACAGTACTGATGATGAGCAGTTTTTCTACCTTATTGTCTTTGCCCACCCAAAAGAACTGTGCCAGGCAAACATACTCCTGATAGCCTTCATTGTGAAAGCTTCCTATCACAACAGTATACGTATCATAACCAGGGCGCAGATAGATTCTTTTAGCTGTTTGGGTGATCTCCTGCTTCTCCTTTTTATATTCTCCTTTTACATAGCTTAGCAGGTTACGTTCCCGACTCTCTGCACCAGCAGCTTTGTTAAAGGTGATTTTATTATGTGGTACCAACAAACAGGTAAGTGCATCAACCAGCGTAGACTTACCAGAACCAATATCACCCGTCAGCAATGCATTATGTCCATTAGGATGTATACTCCACCGTACCTGGTTAAAAGTTCCCCAGTTAAATACCTCCAGGTATTGTAATCTAAACCCCGCTTGTACATCTATGTTTATATTATTATCACCAGACAATTCCATATAATTTCTTTTATTCAGTTATCTGCTTGTCTTCAGCATGTTGTTGCAACCTCCTGAGCGTATCGTCAATAACCTCAGCATTCACAAATCCCTTTATAATCCGATGTATCTCATAATTTTGCTCCTGATCATCCAGCTTTCTTAGGAAGCCAAGGTCTATTATTTTATTGATCGTAGTGTGAACTTTATCCTGTTGTTTGGCTTCGTCTGTGGCAACCGGCAAAAATAATTCTCTGATGACTACGCAAGACTCGCTTCCGATGGTTGACTAGACCTTGTCGGGCAGGATTGGCTACCTGCCGGATAATTTCGAGGTGTTTCATCTAAAAAAATCCCACCTCACGGACTTTGCACAGCGCAATCGAAACTTGTCCCCTCCAGCCCGCAAAAAGCAAAGCCCGCTCTGAGAGCGAGCTTTGCTTTTTTTATATATTTTGATGAGTTTATAGGATACTTATTATCAGAAAGTGATCGAATTCCATGATCGCCCTGAACTACGCGACTTCACATCCAAACATTTATTTTCTTATTCTCTGTTGCGCTAACTGGATTTCCAAATGTAGCTTTTACTTCAGCAATTCTTTTGACGGGAATTCAAGTAGATATTGAGCAACATGTATACCAGCAGAATCAAGTTCTAAAAGTTCAATCAATTCATCATTTTTATCAGTACAAAGAATTAATCCAATTGGAGAAAGCTCATGAGACTGTTGTTCATATTTTGTCAGCCACCGAAGATATAACTCCATTTCCGCGCAACGCAGGCAATGCCTACAGCTGAAAAGCATGCCTGCCGAAAATGTAAAACCATGGAAGGAGTCTGCTTGATAACTCACATGACCACCTATAGCATCGGCCCTGCAATTAGTAAGTCCGGAAGTATTATTGGTTACCATGATTACATTTCTCAGTTGACCATGTAATGATCCTTTGTCAAAGTCCTGAACAGGGTGCTTGCATCCTTACTTTTGACTGGGAGGCAACTACTGATTGGAGCAGGAATGCAGGAAGCAATAAATAAAATACCTTCTTCACATCCTGCGTTTATTTTTCGTGTTTTGCCGATGGTAGGGTACAAGCCCCACTAAAACAGGGGCGCATATTAAAAACGGCTATGATAATAAAAGATAGACCAGCTACACCCAGCAAGGGTTGTCGTTCAGTCACTGCAAGTGTTATCGCTGTGATACCAGCCAGTAAGCGAATAAAACGCATTATAGTCCAGCGGGTAAAGATGAGTTTTTTCATTGTTCACTGATTATATTTATTTTTTCAAATTTTCCATTAAGCGTCTACATTATCCAGCGTGCCGCCATTAATGCCCCCCTTAGTAGGTATCTATATGGCTTTTCGGATCTATCACAACAGCGACGCCTGCTTTTGGACGTCCAGTAAAGCAACTGCTATGTACCAGGCTATTATCATAAATGTGCTGAAAATACATAAGGTAACTTGTTTTGATAGCACAAAGATGCAGCCTGTTATTAAAGCCATCAGTGATCCCTGTCACATAGCATTAAATTTACTTTTTGATCCGATCAAAAGAATTACGATGGACGATCACCCAGTCATTTTTCTCCATCCTTCTCATCAGCCGGCTGACTACTTCTCTGAAAGGATTGAGATCAGTAGCTATTTCCTATGATTTTAGCTCGTCGCCCATTTTTTCGACCTGTCATTTTTATAAAACTCCAGTCGTTCCTCCATGTTTCTGAAAGCGATTTCATTGATGGCGTTTAAAAATTCTTAGGCATATGATTACATTTCAGGCTCAAAAAAATGCCGATGCACTAAATGCACCGGCTATAAACAAAAACCAACGAACTTTCTCAGATTTTATAATGCAGAATTACAATACAGGAGCATAGTTAAAAGTGACTTTTATCACAAAAAATGGATAAAGACGGTACAGTAAAAGAGGTGACTAATATCACAGACGGCACCGATGAAGAGTGCGACATTTGCCTTAAATCAAATATTATGCATGTGTTTGGATATATAGCTTCGTTACTGATAGGAATATCGCTTGGATTAATCGGTGGTGGAGGTTCCATACTTACTATGCCTGTAATGGTATATCTCTTTGGTGTATCACCGGTTACGGCCACTTCCTATTCTTTATTTGTGGTAGGATCCACAAGTCTTATCGGTGCTGCCAGGCAGTATAAGGATGGTACGGTGAATATCAGGATGGCCTTACTATTTGCAGCTACTTCTGTTGTGACCGTATTTATTACCCGTAAGTGGCTGGTACCTGTCATTCCGGCACATATTGCGACATTGAACGGTTTTGCTATTACAGAAAGCTGGTTGACAATGATATTATTTGCGGTACTGATGCTCGTTTCTGCTGTTTTTATGATGCGAAATAAAAAGGTCACTGAAGTGAAGGGTCAGAAAATCAGGTTCATGAAGCTGGTGATATACGGTACAGGTATCGGACTGGTAACTGGCCTGCTGGGGGCCGGAGGCGGTTTTTTACTTATACCGGCGCTCGTGTTACTTCTACATCTGCCAATGAAAGAAGCTGTTGGTACGTCACTGCTAGTGATAGCGCTGAATTCTTTGATCGGCTTTATGGGAAATGTGCAAGATAAGGGGATGGATTGGAGATTACTGATTACGGTGACATTGCTTGCTATGGTTGGTATTTTTGCGGGTAGTTATTTGAATCATAAGGTACCGGCAGGAAAGCTGAAAAGAGGCTTTGGTTGGTTTGTACTGATTATGGGGATTTATATTTTAGTGAGAGAAGGGATTACTTTATGACCTTCAATTAAGCGTACAATGACGCTGATGTTATTCTCTTTTGTCTGGCAAGAAAAGCAAAATCATTGCCCTGCTATAATACTAAAAACGCCGATTGCTATGTAAAGCTTAAATTGCACACCCGTAAAGTTCAAACTGAAATTAGAAATAGTTGTAAAGTCAATCCTGATCTTCCCCAATAGAACTGTAAAGTTTTTCTGTATTAAGACAATGTTCAGTCAGTTACTTATTCAGATTCGTTTAAGTAGGCTTTCTCTTACGTTTCTCTTACGTTTTAAAACGTAAGAGAAACGTAAGAGAAAGCCTACTTAAAGACACCTAAAACATAGGTCAAGTGAACGTCTTTTAACTTGCAATGCTACGGAAGCTTAAATGGACGAAACGGCTTATGACGCCAAATCGACCCTCCGTGACGCGAAACCGACGGTTGGTATACTCACTTCTAAAAATGCATTAAAATCTTCCATAATATTTGGTTATCAATCACAACCAAAGGGAGCATCTACACAGGAAGCGCCTCTCTCCTGTAACCCCCGAAAGTTGTGATAGCAGAGAATTTTGTTTGTTAACCGTTATGAAACAATTGATGATAATTACAACAAAAATCAAATACCAGACCCGTTCTCATTCTTATCACTCACAAATTCCAGAATGTCGCCCGGCTGGCAATCTAACACCTTACAAATCGCCTCCAGCGTACTAAAACGGACAGCCTTTGCTTTTCCCGTTTTTAAGATAGACAGATTGGACAGTGTCAGGTCTACTTTTTCTGACAGCTCATTCAATGACATCTTCCGCTTGGCCATCATTACATCCAAATTGACTATTATAGGCATCCTTATATTGTTAAATCATTTTCCGTTTGCAATTCTATGCCCCGTTTTACAATCTGTACAATTACAAAAAGTACAATTGCCATAAATAACCATATGTCAGCCCCCACAAAGTGTAGTGCCTGCAGATCAGGAATACTCCCTCCCTGTTTGGCTAACCATGTGGCATATTTAAGACCGGCATGTGAGAACAACGAAATACCTAAGGTAATGCAGGAAAGATTTAAAATAAACTTTCTAAGTTCCGGGTTGAAAGGATGGGATATATTCAGTTTTCGTTCAGAGAACAGTTTTACGATCAGGTAAAACATTAGCGCCTTTAATACGGCCACGATGGACATGATCAGGACAATGACCATAAAATAGCCTTTGTCAAACGAATATAATCCAGATAAATAGGCTGCGCCTTTCCAGAAGTTTGCTACACCAGGAGGGTGGATGGTCAGTGTGATGACCGCATTCACAATAATTTCTCCCGCTTCAACACATAATCCGATAAAAACGATCCAGGATAGTAACTGCAGGACTTTCAATAGCTGTGGGGTGGTGATCTTAATTTCCATAATGTTAGTTAGTTCATAAGGCAAACATAGGCATTTTCGGCAAATATTTATCGATATTCAATAAATATATTTCGATTAAATAAAATTAACCAGTCATAATTTAACTGTCCGGACCGGAAACTTTTCCCTTTTGCGTAAAAGATTTTCCCGAATGTTAAAGGAGGAACACCGCTCTATAACGGACTTTTGCGGAAATTATACCCAACCATGAGGCAATTTCTACAGATTTTCCTCTTATTGTTACCTATCTGCAGTTTGGCGTCAGTTTACGAAGAGAATGACTTTGGTACCATTAAAGGCAAAATAACAACTAACGACAACCGCGCGGCAGCTGCGGTTACCATTATTATCAGAGATGCAAAGAAGACCACTCTTACCAATGAAGATGGCACATTTACCATCTCACATGTTCCGGCAGGTAGCCATCAGCTTGAAGTATCCCTGGTGGGTTACGCCCCCCTGCAACAGGAAGTAAAGGTGGAAAAAGGTAGAACTACAGATATAGAGCTACAATTACAGGTATCCAGCACACAGCTAAAAGAGATATCCATTATTTCTAACCAGAATAAGTTCAGCCGCAGGGAAAGTGAGCAGATCGCCCGCCTTCCCATCAAAAATCTGGAAAACCCACAGGTATACCAGATAGCAGGCAAGGAACTGATTGAAGAACAGGTCATTACAGAAAGGACAGACCTTTATCGTAATATCCCTGGTGCAGTACCCAACTTCGCTGCCGGTGGCTCCCAGGGCCTGACCATTCGTGGCTTTGCCAATGCAACAGGTATGCGTAATGGTATGGTCACCAGTGCCATCGTACCGCTGAACCCGATCATCCTGGAAAAGGTAGAAGTGATAAAAGGCCCCTCCGGTACTTTATTTGGCAGCAACCGTAATGTAACCTTCGGTGGGGTATTCAACTACGTTACCAAAAAACCTTATGACACCTTCGGTGGTGAAGTTAGTCTTACCGGAGGCAGTTTCCAGTTTGGCCGCGTTACTGCAGATATCAATACGCCCCTTAACAAAGAAAAGACACTGCTGTTCCGCCTGAATGCCGGCGCTCAAACGGAAGGTTCCTTTCAGGACCAGGGTTACGCTAAAAACTATACGATCGCACCGACACTCAGCTATCAGCTTACTGACCGTCTGAAAGTTACGTTAGATATAGAACTGACCCGGGCATCTTATACCACTACTTCGTTTGCAATAGACTCTATGAGCAAAGTAACTGCACGTAGTTTCAGAGACCTGCCGATCGGTTACGACCGTTCTTATATCAACAACAGCGTAGATGTCGCCAACGGTATCAATAATATACAGGCACAGGCGGAATACAAGATCTCTGATAACTGGACATCCCAGACCAACTACCTGTATTCCGAAGGTTTCTATAAACACTTCCTCTGGACGACCTTGTCACTGGTAAGTGATTCAATGATGAACCGTACGGTAAGAAATCAGACACCGGAAACATTTGGTAACATCCAGCTTCAGCAGAACTTCATAGGAGATTTCTATATTGGCTCCTTCCGGAACAGAGTGGTGATAGGACTGGATTACAATTATAACTATAATCAACTATACCGTACGACCGTATCATACGATAAGGTGAACATCAATAATCCGCTGCCGGATATCAATGCAGAAAAGATCAATGCACTGGCCTATCAGAAAGGATTTGTCGGTACTACTTCCAAAGCCTATAGCTACAGTGCCTATATCTCCGATGTATTTAACATCACGCCTTCGCTGATGGCCATGTTAAGCTTACGTGCTGACCGCTTCACAACAGATGGCACGTATGCCATTGCCACCGGCAAATACACCGGAAAATACAACCAGCATTCCCTATCGCCTAAATTAGGACTGGTTTATCAGATCGTAAAAGAAAAAGTATCTGTATTTGGTAACTATATGAACGGTTTTGTCAATCTGGCACCTACAACACAGCCGGATAATACTATTCTCGAGTTAAAGCCACAATACGGCAATCAGTGGGAAGGTGGTGTGAAAGTGGACATCATCAATGGTAAACTCAGTGGTAGTGCCAGCTACTATGATATCTCTGTTACAAACTCTACCCGCACCGAAGTACTGGATGGCAAATCATTCACGCGTCAGGACGGCACACAACATAGTAAAGGATATGAGGCAGATATTACTGCCAGCCCGTTGCCTGGCTTGAACATCATTGCCGGTTATGCGCATAATGAGAATAAATACACTAACGCCAGCCCGGCTTTGCAAGGGAAGTATGTAACTGCCAGTCCGAAAGATGTCGCTAACATATGGGTTAGCTATCATCTGACCCGTGAAAAGGCGAAAGGCCTGGGATTTGGTGCAGGTGCCAACTATATCAGTGATTCATGGTTCGAGGCAACCAATACATTTGTATTGCCAAGCTATACGCTGATCAATGCTACTGTTTTCTATGACCAGCCTACATTCAGATTATCCGTAAAAGCAAATAATCTTCTGAATGAACAATACTGGAACCCGGTGGGTAACGCACAGAAACAAATGAACTTCCTGGGCAGCATTGCCTTCAAGTTTTAACTATATATGTATTGTTAAAAAGGCCGGACAGATCGTCCGGCCTTTTTTAATGTTGTATCTGCGGAAGGCTATCTTGTTGTAATGCGGTGTAGTCCAGCTTCCCATTAGGTGTCAACGGAAAATCGTCTATCTTTTGCACCTTAAATGCCGTAGGATGCAGCCCCAGCTTTTTCGCTAGTAACGACCTGATCGTACCGTCATCCAGCGTAGCCTGCCGATGAAATACCATCAGCTGTTTGTCCTCCATACCGATACAGGCAAACGTTTCTCCGGCTGTTTCCTGCTTCAGGATCGCCTCTACCTCATCGAGGTTAATACGTGTACCAAACAGCTTAACAAAACGCTTTAAACGGCCTGTAATGTAATAATACCCATCGGCATCACATACGGCTACATCGCCTGTGTGTAACACCGGCAAACGCTCAAACGATGCCAGGTCAGCAGCCGTAGTAGCATAACCGCCAAATACATTAGGACCAGTATATAACAGCTCATTGGTATCAGGCGCCAGGGAGAATTGCCCACCTTTAATAGGCCGGCCTATCGCACCCACCTTCTGTAACAGGTCATGAGGAGGCATGTAAGCCATACGGGCAGTGGCTTCTGTCTGTCCATACATCACGAAAAACTGTTTACCCCTGTCGGCCAGATAGCTGCCGAAAGACTGTATCAGTGTGTCGCTTAGCTTTCCCCCAGCCTGTGTCATGTATCGCAAAGATGGATACTCCCTGCGATGAAAACCTATACGATGAAGCATTTCATATACATAGGGTACCCCCGCCACGGATGTATAACCATACCGCTCCATATCTTCCCAGAACTCCTTTTGCACCACATCACGGTTACCACATACGACCTGTCCTCCGCCAATGCTATTCGTCGTAAAAACAGATAATCCGTAAGAATAGAACACGGGGAGGTTCAGCGGGGCGATATCTTTACTGTTAACAGGCAGATAGTCCAGAATAGACAACGCATTCTGTACAAGGTTATCATCTGACAACTTCACGAATTTGGGCGAACCGGTCGTCCCTGAAGTACTAAGCAACACCTTTATATCCGGATGTATCACATTCCTGATCACATTTTTACTACAGAAGAGCATATCGTCCTGCAAGTCAAAATCAGGTATAACTGTTCTTGTTACATCGTAAATGTAATAAGGAGTATAAGCTTGTTCCAGGCGCTGCTTATACTCAGTATGCAGCTTTGGGCTCAACAGTGCCAGTGTCAGTTTACTATTAAGACAACTTAACAGCATCTTTACAGATGCAATTGAATTGTCCAGATACAGAAAAGCCAATGCCCGTCTATCTGTAATATCCACAGCATTACTTACATCCCGGAGCGTATACTTGTCACCAGTAACGGCATCGAGATACTGCAACTGTTTGTTCTGCGCAATTAATCCGTATAAACTCATATCTCAACGTTATGCTTTCTAAGGGTTTCTTTTATTTGTTCCACGTTGCTCATTTCGAGTACCTCATCAGTATCGATCGTAATATTAAACGCCGCTTCCAGTTCTGTGATGAGATAAATATGGGAGACAGAATCCCATTCGGGAATACTCTGATAACTAAGGTCATCTGTCACCTCATTTAAGGGTATCGACAATGCAGCTGCAATAATATCCTGTAGTGTTTGAGTTGTGTTCATAAAACAATATTTTCAGTTTATATTTTTACTTTTTTCCATTTACCGCTACGGAATACAATAAGACATGCTGCGGCAAGCACCATTTCCGATACCAGAATAGCGATGAAGATCCCCTGTGCCCCCCTGTCTGCATGTATACCCAGGAACCAGGCCAGCGGCAGCTGTGTGACATAGAACATCAGCACATACATAAGGGTCACCACATTAACAGCACCTGCCGCATTCAAAGAGCGGGAGATCACCATGGTATATCCGAAAAAGAAATAAGCGATAGACATGTAACGCAGATAGAGCGCCGCGTTCTGGGCAACGACCTGTTCACGGGTGAAAAGATGTACGATACTCTCTCCTGATACTAACAGGAATAATGCGATACTACCCAGGAAACACATATTGAAAACACCCGTTTTCCATACCGACTGCTCCGCTCTTTCCGGCTGTCCCGCACCCAGGTTCTGCCCCGTCAGCACACCCGCTGCATTGGCAATACCCCACGCAGGTAATACTGTGAACATAATGATACGGTTAGCCACAATATATCCGGCCAACACGCTCTCGCCCAGTTGCGCAACAATAATGATCATCAGGAATCGACTGGAAGACGGTATCAGGTATTGTACGGTACCTGAAGCAGCCAGTTTACATAAGCGTTGAATGATACCAGGCACCAGCATCAGTTGCTGCTTACCTATAGTGATCAGCTTTTCCACCTTTACAAAGTACCAGCACTGATAGCCTACCCCAACAATATTGGCAATGCTGGTTGCTATTGCCGCACCTACCAGCCCGAAAGCGGGAACTGGCCCCAGACCAAAGATGAATACCGCACATAACACGGCATTCACTGCGTTGGACAATAACAACGTGCGCATCGCCATAGCGGCATTACCAGCACCACGGAATATCCCATTCAACAGTACGCGCATCACAACCAGCAGGATACAACCAAACATAATCCGGGAGAACAGATCACCTTCCTGTACCAGTTCCGGTGAAGCACCGGCCAGCTGCAGGATACTTCTGTTAAAGGTGATGGATATGATACTGAACAACACAGAGATCGTTACACCCAGATAGATGGCCTGCATCGCTGCCAGACCAGCAGTACGGGGCTTCTTCTCTCCTATACGCCTTGATATAATAGCCGTAGCGGCAATGCTAAGGCCCATGGCTACGGAATGAAAAATGATGATAACCGAGTTGACGATACCTACAATTGTAATCGCTCTTTCTCCGAGACTGCTCACGAACAGGAGGTCTACCATTACAAAGAGGGATTCCATCGCCAGTTCCAGCATGGAAGGCACAGACAATAAAAAAGTAGCACGATTGACGCTACCAGAAGTGAAATCCTTTTCTGTACCGGCAATAGCACTTTTAAACAGCGTTAATATAGAACGGGCTCTCACTAGCACAGCATTCATTCCTAATAATGGTTTTATCGTTAAAGGATGGCTAAATCTGTAGCAGTTTCTTTTACATTCGCAACACCGAAGTCCTGGTAGGCGATCCGCTTCTCAATCTTATACACGTCCCTTCCGGCAACTGCATTAACGATATGTGAATTGCGATAAGCCCCCATGCCAAGATCGGGTGTTACAAATCCATGGGTGTGCAGTTCTGCGTTCTGAACAAATATCTCATTGTGATGAATATCTATTGTGTAGTTACGGTGCACATCCATCAGATTATCCGGAGTACGACGGATACGTTCTTCAATACCACTGAGAATAGCGGGTTCATTATATTTATAACCTGTTGCGAGTACAACAGACCTGGTATCCAATGTGAAACGTCTTTGTTGCTGTGTATGATTAAAATGCAGGGTGTAGGCATCAGAACCTGCAACAGATGTTATATTAGTCAATTCGCTGTTGGTATTCAACTGCACATTGAGTTTCCGCCCACCCACACTCATCTCATACATATTATCAAAGATCTCATTGATCAGATCGTAGTTAATACCTTTGAAGAGTGAGTTCTGTGAAGCCAGTACCTTCCTGCGACGCTCCGGTGGCATCTCATAGAAATAATCTACATACTCCGGTGAAGTCAGCTCCAATGTAAGTTTCGAATATTCCATCGGAGAGAATCTATCCGCGCGGGTAAACCAGTTCAGTTGCAAACCCTTCTTTGTTTCAGGCAGTAAATCATAAAAGATCTCTGCCGCACTCTGTCCAGAGCCAATAATAGTGAGGTCACCTTTCTCCAGTATATTCTCTTTGTTAGGAATGTAAGCGGATGTGTGTATAACGCCAGGTAATTGTTCCCTGTTCACAAAAGAGGGCGTGTATGGTTGCGTGCCTGTACCAAGCACCAGTTTTTCCGCATACCAGGTGGTCACATCTCCTGTTTGGGTATTTTGTACAGTTACCTCATACAAGCCATCACGATAGGCGAGCCGGGATACTTTCTGCGAAAAGCGACAGGAGGGTAACTGTGCTATTGCCCATTGACAATACAGATTATACTCTCTGCGCAGCATATAAAAGTTCTCTCTGATAAAGAACGGGTACAAACGATCTGTCTGTTTCAGGAAATTAAGGAAGCTGAACCAGCTGGTCGGATCCGCCATCGTTACCAGATCTGTGCCCATAAAAGGTGTTTGCAGGGTTGCACTGGGCAACATCAGACCAGGATGCCAGTCAAAACCATCTGCCTGATCAAAAAATACGGCGCTTACATCTTTTACAGGGTGTAACAATGCAGCCAGCCCCAGATTAAATGGTCCGATACCAATACCAATAAGATTATATACGGGAGATTGTTTCATGTTGTGTTTGTTTAATTGTTGGAGTAACGGTTTGTGCGGGAAGATGCCGGCTCTCCGGGAACTTCGCCCAATACCATTCACGGTAACAAAAATTAAGATTGGCTTTTTTATGCGGCAGTGTGATCACTTTTTCCACCCGGAACCCCACATGCGCTTTATTCATTAATGCGGCCAGCGACTCTACTGATCCCTCGCCAACCATTTTGCCTACCTCCGGCTGAGCGAACACCCAGTCGAGCATACATTGCGTAGAAGGTGATGAAAATTTAAGTGTAGGATCTACAGGTGCAATAAACTGATGAGTGCCATAATCTGTAGGCAGGGCATCATAGTAGTCGGCTAACATATCACGTACTACCCAATAGACTTCGAAGTTGTAATTAGGCGACCCATTGATCTCTCCGATATAGCTATGTGACCAGTTGCCGGGCAACATACACCGGTAATACAATTCCAGCTCACGCAGCGGCCAGTCCATCTTCCAGATCTTCTTTGCATGCTCACGGTTAAACCATTCGTGCACCATCTCCAGATCCCGGTCGATATCGAATGGCCTTATGCTGACAGTGATATTTTCTTTCGGAAAATAGCGGCTGTATACAACGCCCTTTCCTTCCGGCTGAATAAGCGCAGAAGAATAGTATGCCTTATGCAGCGGATTATGATACGGACGCATTGCCTTCTCCTGCCCCAGCATAAAGGATAACAGCACATTATGGACTGTCAGCTTATTACTGTTTAACAACGGATGGTCGACCAATAACTGGGCACACCTTTGATGGATAGCGCTGAGTAGTTTGTTTTCATCTGCCTGCTGCCGGAACCCGAGACTGGCGACTATAGGCAGCATATCCCGCACCAGCCATTCTTCAGGTTCCGATTGTCGACTGATATCCGTCATCAGCAATTGTGTGTTAAACGCAGCGACACTCGCCACTTCTATCTGCGTTGGACAGGGGAAAGAAGACAGGTTATCCAAAGCCTGGCGGAGATGTATGTCAGGATAGGCTTCCTGCAGATGGTCCGCTATGATCGTCAGCAAGCTTACCTCGTCGATCGTATGGATCTGATCATCAGGGAGTGTTCTTTCTACCACCGGAAAATCGAATACATGATAACCGCTTTCTGAAAAATAACGCAGCGGAACAAAGACTTCCCTGCCATTAGCGCTAAAGTCCAGCCGTAGATGAAGGTGATGTCCTGTAATTGAGAAATGATGACGAAGGGCAGCATCATATTTCGGAATGCCCTCATAACAGCTCCAGTTGGAGAACCCTCTGCAATAGCTGTTGATGATGGCAGTGATGATATTTGTGTTCATTCGTTTATTGTTTTACCTGTGACAGCCATTGACGTATTTCGCGGACCGCCAGTTGCACCCGCAGCTGACCAAACTGTCTGCCCTGCTCAGGCGTTGCATGACAGGGATCACCAGATACGCCTGCGGCATCCAGCGGACCATTGCCTAAATGCGTAGTGTCGCCTGCAGCGAAATACGCTGTACGCACTGCTGCTGGTAACACCGCCCATGTTTCCGCGGTATCCCATAGTCCTCCATGGCCACCAGGCACAAGACCCTGGCGGGCAATGCCAGCTTCTATCTGTGCTCTTGCTTTTTCATATCCATCACTGGAAAAGAACACCCGTACTCCTTTTTTACTAAGCGCACTATCCAGCTTTGCAGCCAGCGCTTTTAAAGGACGCTGACTGTTAAAGTGGTCGCTCATCAAAACGATATAACGAAATCCGGAAGCAGCCATACTTCTAGCCAGCTGTTCATTCACATCAGAGAAGGTCGGCTCAGTCAATGATATGGTACCAGGATACTGCTCCAATACCGGACTGTTAGGAGCAAATGGCAACACGGGAGCCACAAGGGTATTACCAAGACTATCCGCAATCTGTGTGGCATATCTGTACACACGATAGTTATGTTTACCCAGGACCAGATGAGGACCCGAGGCTTCTGTACCTCCACTGAAGATGAGTACAGTCTGCGCACCGGCAGCAACACGTGCGGAAAGCTCCCGCGATGTCATTGCTTCTATCAATACCTGTTCGGGTGCCTGCGCCCATACACAGGTAGATATCACCAGCAGCAGGCAACTAATACCAGCTATTCTTTTCATAGGGTCGCCATTTTAGTGAACGAGGATGCCGGTCTGAAAGCGGCGATAGGGTTTTCAACGAGGCCAATAGAAGGCACATCAAAAGGATTGGCCCTATTCCGCAACTGACGGTTATTACTGATCTGTAAACGGTTCAGTGCATCAGGACTGATCTCCTTTACAAAGAGGTCAAACTGTTCAAACTTCTGCTCCAGCTGCGGATGTTGTTGTCTGTATTCGAGTACAACATTTGCCACCAGTTCCCAGAAACGCTTCTCAGGATAATCCATGTGCTCTTCAAGAATAGCAGCAATAAATCTGAAAATACCATCAAATATCTGTGTGAAAAGCGGCAGTGTTCTCACTTCATCAGGTACCAGCACACGTAACCGGCCGGCCACTTCAGGCAGCGCAATATCCGCACTGAGAACGGACACTTCCTCTCCTATATCTTTCATGATCGTACGTACAGGCACATGGTTTTCCAGTACCAGTATGATATTTTCCCCATGTGGCATGAATACCATGTCGTGCTGATAAAAGCAATGTAGCAGAGGACTCATGTAAACATGGATATATTGCTTCAACCACACATCCGGGTCCAGACCAGACAACTGAATGAGCGCCGGCAACAACGCCTCTCCCTGCATATCTATATGCAGTAGCGCGGCCATCGTCATGATACGCTGTCCTGGCTGCATCCTGGATAACGGACTTTCTCTCCATAATGCTGCCAGCATTTTCTTGTAAGGGTTATCTGTCCTTGTAGCCTGCTCGTAGTTATGATTGGAATAGCCCGTAGTGGCAATCTCCCGGAGTGTACAGAAGCCTGTCTCCCGTAGATAGGCATCGTTCTCCACCAGTGTATTGACCCACTCATTGATACCAGGAGTTGTACGCATGAAATATGGAGATAATCCACGTACATATCCCATGTTCAGAATAGAGAGCGCAGTTTTGACATAGAACTTCTCTGGATGATCAACATTGAAGAATGTGCGTATCGATTGCTGTGGCAGGTACTGATCCTGTCCATAACCCAGTATCACCAGTTTATTTGCCGCTATATCCGGTGCAAAAATGCCGGCTAGTTTGTTATACCATTGCCATGGATGTACGGGTATATATATGTATTCCGCGGGCAGCAGTTGCTTACTGCTGATTATTGCGTCAAAATCATCCGCCAGACGGCCCAATTCCTGTCGCTTTACCTGCTCATATTCCAGCGGCGCGATGCTGGTAAACTCCGTGCAACTACGATGTCCTGCCAGCCATAACAATGGCATCGGGCTGGCTGCCTCGGGGGCAAAGCTGCGATAGTCACAGGCGTCAAACCCGACACGTCCGTTGTTGGCGATAAAGCGGGGATGTCCTGTCATGGCATGCTCAATTTCCTGGTAACCGGCGCCGGCCAGATAGGCGGAGGAAGGGCTTTCCTGCGCATGTATATGTGCACTGCCATACAGTGTAGCCGCTACTTCTTCCATATATACAGGCAGCAATGCAGGATCCATCTGCAGTTGTTCACTGAATTCTACGATGAAAGCCAGTGCATCCAGCGGAGCGGGTTGCCCGTCCACCAGCTTCTCAATGGATTTTGTGAGAATATACCAATGATTGAGACGTAATATCTTCGCACGGAAACGATATTCTATGTTAGGCTGATCAGCTGTCAGCACATAACACACCCATCCCTGTTTCACATGTCTGTAAGAAGGCTGTATGATCTGTTCATGTGCATATTCTGCAATCATCTTACGAACGTGCAGACGGTTCACCTTCGCCCATATATCCGGTTGCAGGTGGGCAACTGCCTCCCGGGGAGTAACTGTATTAAACATGTAAGTATCTTTAAATAGTTATGCGACCGGCACCGCTTTGTGCTTAAAGGCCGCCAATGGATTTTTAAACGTACCCGCAAACTGCTGGCTTTTGAAAGGGTTGTTCGGTTCGATCATCCGCTGGTTATTACGGATCTGCAGTCTGTTCAGACAGGTTTTGATGATCTCATCTGCAAACAGATCACTACGTTTGAATTTCGCTTCCAGCTCAGGATGCAATTGCTGATATCGCTGAATGCATTCAGCTGCCAATGCCCAGAACTGTTCTTCAGGATAGTTCACATGCTCCACGAGTATATGTGATACGAAGCGGAAGAAGCAATCAAATATCTGGGTGAAGATGGAGAGTATTTTCAATTCTTCCGGAACCGGAATTACAATACGTTTTACATTTTCAGGTAGTTCCAGCTCGCTGTTCACGATGGCCACCTCTTCTGCGATGTCTTTCATGATCGCTTTTACCGGCACATTATTCTCCATGATGAGTATCACGTTTTCGCCATGTGGCATAAAGCGCAGATCATAATAGTAGAAGCAATGTAACAGCGGACTCAGATAACAATCCATGTATTGCTGAAGCCACGTCGTTGTATCCAAACCAGAAGCACGGATCAACGCGGGTAACATTGCCTGACCGTGTGCATCTACGTGCAGCAATGCGGCCATCGTCATCAAACGCTGTCCTGGTTGCAGTTTATTCACCGGACTTTCGCGCCATAGTGTGGCCAGCATCTTCTTATAGGCACTCTCTCCTTTGATCGCTGTTTCAAAGTAGTGATTTGTATATCCCATGGTAGCAGCTTCTTTCAGCATGGTGAAGCCCTTTTGCCGGAGGTAAGCGTCACCTTCTATGATCGCACTTACCCATTCATTGATACCTGGGGTGGTACGCATGTAGTATGGAGAAAGACCACGCATAAAGCCCATATTCAATATGGATAAGGCAGATTTGACATAAAATCGTTCCGGTGTGGTCACATTGAATAAGGTACGTACAGATTGCTGTGGCAGGTATTCATCTTTCCCATATCCGAGGCATACAAGATAATCCGCCGCTATATCAGGAGAAAAGATACTGGCCAGTTTATTATACCATTGCCACGGATGAATGGGCATCAGATAATAATCTTCTACCTGTAGACCTTTATCTTTTAGTATAGCATGAAATGTTTCTATGGTAGCAGCATCGAGTTCCTGTTGCAATACTTCTTCGTACTTCAGCGAGTCTATACCTGTAAACACAGTTCTGCTCTTATGACCTGCCAGCCATATAACAGGGAAAGGCGTAGCTGCTTCCGGTGCATATTTCCGATAGTCGACAGTATCATAACCGATACGGCCATTATTCGCAACGAAGCAAGGGTGACCTGCCATCATCGCGTGTTCTATATCCTGATAATCAGCAGTCGTCAGTTCAGCCGCGGTAGTCGTATTATAGGTATGCATGTAGGCACTACCATAGAGCGTACTGATGATCTCTTCCAGGTAGGTTGGCAACAATGCAGGATCAAAACCAAGTTGTTCACTGAACTCAGTAATAAAATGAACTGCATCCAGGGGAACCGTATTACCATTCACCTGTTTTTCCATAGACTCCGTATCTATATGCCAATGATCGAGGCTTAGTAACCTGGACTGAAAGCGGTAAGTGATACCTTCCGCGGGCGATAAACGATAGTGTCCCCAACCGGCTGCATCTGTATGCTCCAATACCGGAGTAATTAACAGTTCATGTGCAAATTCCGCAATGATCTTACGTACATGTAGTCGGTTCACTTTCAGCCAGGTGGCGGGTTGCAGATGGGCTACTGCTTCTGCTGCTGATATATTAATAAGTTGCTGAGTCATAAAAGGGGCTTTTATTGGCGCCATGCAGCGCCGGTTTTTTTGATGGTATTGAGGATGTAATGCACGTCTTCCATCGTGGTTAACGGATTCAGCATAGTGAACTTCAGATAGAAATTCCCATCTACCCGGGTACTCGCCACCAATACCAGACCGCTATTGAACATGGTCTTTTTAATATACTGATTCAATGCATCGAGATCTTCGGCTTTATACTGATCTGGTGCGTAACGGAACAGTATGACGCCCATATCAGAATAGCTCAGTAGTTCCAGTTCAGGATCTGCACTGATCACTTCCGCCGCCTTCTGAGCTGTTTCTATAATAGTTTCTGTATACGCACCCAGTTTCTGCTTACCCATCAGGCGCAGCGTGAACCATAGCTTTAACGCATCAAAACGACGGGTACTTTGCATAATGGACTTATTGATCTGATTCAGATCATCATAGTCCTCATCTTTAGGATTGAGATAGTCCACATGCATGCGTAACAGACGCAGATATTGTTTATCCTTCACGATAAAAGCACTACTGCTGATAGGCTGGAAGAATGATTTATGATAATCGATAGTAACAGAATGAGCTGATTCTATTCCATTCAACAGATGACGGTATTTATCAGTCAGCAGCAGGCCACATCCATAGGCAGCGTCTATGTGGAACCACAGTTTATACTTTGCGGCGATACGGCCAATGGATGCCAGCGGATCGAGGTTACCAAAGTCAGTTGTGCCGGCCGTTCCTACTACAGCGATCGGAATATTGCCCTGCTGTATCTCTCTGGCAATAGCTGCTTCGAGCAATGCTGCATCCATGCGAAAACGCTCATCGGTCTTAACTTCTACCAGCGCCTGTTCTCCAAGTCCCAGTAATGCAGCACCTTTATGGTTACTGAAATGTGCCTTTTCAGAGATGAAAATGCGGTAACGGGAAGCGTCAGCCGGCAAACCATATTTTTTGATATTGTGACCATCATGGGTAATAGCATAATGGTCTCTCGCCAGCAATAACCCCATCAGGTTACTCTGTGAACCACCAGCGGTAAATACACCATCCGCCACGCTGCCGAAACCGATCTCACGTGCAGTCCAGTTAATGAGCTGCTGTTCCATAAGTGTTCCACCTGCACTCTGATCCCAGGTATCCTGAGAGGAATTAATAGCGGCAATCAATACTTCCGCAGCTACTGCCGGTATAACCACAGGACAATTCAGATGCGCGATATACGCAGGTAGATGAAAAGCAGTAGCATGTTTTACATACAATTCCTGTACTTCATTCAGCAGACTTTCATAATCCGGCAAAGGCGTATCAAAGTCTACTGCAGCAAATGCAGCCTTTAGGGCTGCAGAAGATATACCGCTGAAAGGCTGGCGGTTCTGCTGCAGGAAATGAGTGACCAGTTCACGCGCGCCATTGATGGCCTGCTCATATTCAGCGGCTGAATCCTGGTGAAAAATATCTTTATAGGTTTCCTTTACAGGCAATACAATGTCCTGCAGGGGCTGTTGCCAGCCTGCAAATGCGGTCGTACTCATATTTGGATGCTATTTCCGGGTTTAATTAAAGATTTGCGAGGTGAGCATTATATACTTTACCATAATGCTCTTCCATGATGAGATATGGGTTTTCGGGGTGGGTCACTTCACGGATGTTAATAAGGCTGGTCTTGCTCATCATACGCAACATCAATCGACGTTCGCATTTAACCAGCTGACCATTTTCTTCCCGGAAGCCTGCCAGGAAAGCATTACGGCCATGCGCACAGAGATGATTATTGACAAAGATCAGATCACCTGATGCCGGAATGAAGTCATTGTATATTAACTGACGTGCTTCTTCCCAGAAACGTTTCAGATTGTTTAATGCTTCCGGGTCCTGCCTGGCATCTTCATTATAGATTTGCTCTGCAGCATCAAAACGCATAAAAGGAGCCGATTTACTGCCATACAGGACCGACGTGCGGGTATCTTCCCCTATAGCATCATCAGCCGCGTAATTGGCATCTTTCGGGCATTTGTAGATAGGCTTGAACAGTTCCTGTAATACGGCGTTAGGTCTGCCATGCGAACGGATTGAATATAACGTTGATGGTACACGTTCTTCATTACGCAGGAAAAGGAAACTCAGGAAATCTGCTGCATTGTGGAGGAACGCGTCTTCCGTATGCACAAAAAGATCTGTGCGGGAGCCTGAACCAGTTTGTGTATAACTCATATTCTCGTCAGGAATGATGGCGTGCATTAACCCACCGCCTTTCCGCTGCGCAAAGTACTCAACAGGTTTAGAGGGCACCGCACCATGTAATAAAGAAGAAATGAAGCCGTACTCCATAATTTTTTCATAGTCGGTTTCCTGCCAGGAACGTGGCGTAGGCCCCAGTTCATCCTGCCCTATTTCTATCAGTCCGCGTAGCACAACAGCACCATACTGCTGATCAGAAAAGTCTGTTCCGAAACTACTAAGCACCTTTGCAATACGTTCGGGCAATAGCGTATATGCATTCAGATGCAGCATCGAAATAAAGCCGGGATCATCATAGCTCTTATACTTACGTTTGAGCTTCTTCCCGATATAGGTAATCTCCAGTTTCTCATCCTCCGTGATATCTATTATCATGGGTTGCAAAGGAGGTTCAGTAGCCAGATGCATTAAGCGGGAGGGTTCCTGAACTCCTGGGCTAATCGTAGGCATTATATCCAAGGGTCTCATTCAATAAAATTTTTTTTAAGTCAATGTTGAGGTTCCAAATTGAAAAATAAGGTCTTCCATATGTTGCTATTACAAAATGCAATAACAACAACATGCAAAAAGTAGTCTTTTAATGTTTCGTGCTTACCGGATTAACTAAGCGTTACAAAAGTGCAACATCTGCATTTAGCTATTTGATCGAAAGCGGAAAACATTTTACGCAATAAGGAAAACACATGTAGTGGCGGGTTTTGTGGTTAACAATGTTATTTCTCAATTAAGGCTGCTAAAATTGAATACGGTGAAGATTTCTTTTTCGCATGACCGGTTTTAAAAATTCAATGGGATAACTAACAATGTAAAAGTACATCTTTTTTACCGCTCTCAGAAGCAAATAAAAAAGTTTATACTGACAGCAAAAACAAATACCTGATCTCGTGACGTTTTGATGTTAAAGTTCGTAGCTATTTTTTCAAGATATCGTGACTAATGCCTTATCGCTAAAATCCGAAGATCTCATCCAATAGAATTACCTGTGTTGCTCCTCCAGCGACTTTTGGCGCCTTCGCGAGTTTTTCCGCGAGCACATAGGTGGACAATGGCCGGAACCGCTTCAGTAAACCTATACCATTCAGAAATTTCAGTATCCCCGCTATGATACGTTCGCTCGCTCTGTCTGTACCTTTCCGTAAGAGCATACCCGGCTTAAAAATGACATACTGATCAAACGCCAGACGGGCAATATCTTCTTCCAGTTGTCCCTTCATTTTTGAATAAAACACCTTACTCGTGGCAGCAGCTCCATACGCAGATACCAGCACCGCTTTGGCGACACCATTTCTCCTGGCAATCTCCGCAAACTTCAATGGGATCTCATAGTCTATATGCCATTGTTTTTCTTTTGAACCCGCTGTCTTTAAAGTAGTTCCCAGACATGAGAACCACACATCTCCCCGGATGAATCCTGACACATCTTCCAGCTTATCAAAGTCGGTCAGGATTTCAGTTAGCTTCGGATGGCTTATGCCGGTTGACCGGCGTACAAATATCACTACTTCGGTATACGCCGCATCCTGCAATAAAATATTTGTGAGGTCTTTTCCGGTGGCACCGGTAGCACCAATGATCAATGCTTTCATATAATGCCTTTATGTATTGATTAAATATAATACTTTTCGTACTGTGAAAACAAGCCTTAGGTTATGTGAGGCATAATGTTTCATACTATTTGGTTTTATGTAGTCCATTTTTGTTGTGCTGCCATTAGAAAGATTGACGCATAATAAATAATTTAAATACATTTGCAGTAAATTACCCGACATCCCAGACCTATACATATGCAATGCTATTATAAACCCATCCTGCAATTATCTGGCTTACAGGCAGTTTTGATAACATACCGGGCGATGTACAGGACTCATGCCGGCAGCGGCCAGCCCCTTTCCTCTCAAATAGCCATTTACCGTTAAACACTTATTCTCTACAATGCATTTCTTCAAACGATTTTTCAACAGGAACAAAATGCTCATTCAATGTCCGAGATGCCTGGGTAAAGGGCACGTAGATACAGAAGACATAAAAAGACTTGGCAGAGAATTAACCTGGAGACCAGGTTCCTGTGCCTATTGCAATGGAGCCGGAGACGTGCCGGCCGATGTGGTAAATAAAGTCTCTCCCGGAGAAGCTTATCTGACCGTTGATCTTTCGCAGGAAGAAAGACAACGGGTCCTTGACGGCGCACCGGAAGCAAAGGCCAGAATGGAGGAATTTAAGCAACATACCGATCGTGTTATCAAGGATATCGTAACACTACACTATGTAAGAAAACTAGACGTGGAGGAAATAGCTGAACTATACCTGGGATCTTCTTCGCGGTTCAATGTTGAAGGACATGCGCAAAAGAAGAAGGAACTAATGGTATATATCAACAAGGTAATTTCCCGTCAGAATTAGCAGCATTCCGTTCTTCTTTTTTGAAAAATGGATATTTGTAACTGTAGCGTATAGCAAGGACGTATATGCGCCGTCCGGAAAGATCGGTACCTATCCACCGTCCCCCTTTTGTCAACTTACCTTGACTTAAATTCCCCCTTAACTTGGCGTGATCAGCACCCCTGACATTAGACATTTCTCACTAAGTTTGCATTACCGGGAACCAGCACATTACGTGCAACGATTATTCTTCATGCACCTCCACAGCAACTATGCTACTTAAACCAGCAGGAGGAATCTTTGTTATTAATATCATATCCGGGTTAAGAAGTTTCAATTCAATCATACATATGCAAGTATCTAAAAAGTCTGCTATTGGCTTTATTTTCATTACGTTACTGATCGATGTCATGGGATGGGGACTCATCATTCCTGTGATGGCCCGCCTGATATCGGAACTGAAAGGTATTCCGGTCAATGAGGCCAGTACCTATGGGGCCTACCTGCTCTCCGCGTTTGCCATTACACAGTTTGCGTTTGCACCAGTTGTTGGCAATCTCAGCGACAAATACGGCAGACGTCCCATCCTGTTGCTGGCATTGCTGGGCTTTGGGATTGACTATATCATCCTTGCGCTCGCCCCTACCTACGGCTGGTTATTCATCGGACGTATCATTGCTGGTATGACAGGCGCCAGCTTTACTACCGCCACCGCCTATATCGCCGATATCAGCGAAGATGAAACCTCACGTGCCAAGAACTTTGGTATGATCGGTGCTGCATTCGGGTTGGGTTTTGTCCTCGGTCCTGCATTGGGTGGCCTGCTGGCGAAATGGGGCATCAGAGCGCCATTCTATGCTGCCGCGGCCCTCTGTCTGCTCAACTGCCTGTATGGCCTTTTTATTCTCCCTGAATCATTGAAAAAAGAGAACCGTCGTCCATTCGAATGGTCACGTGCGAACCCCTTCGGATCACTGAAGTTCTTAAATACCCATCCGGAGATCGGCGGACTGGCAATCGCCTTCTTCCTTATCTATCTCGGTGCCCAATCTGTACAAGGTAACTGGAACTTCTTTACAGAATACCGTTTCCACTGGACGGAAGGCATGGTAGGTACTTCCCTCGCCATCGTCGGTGTACTCGTCGGAGGTGTACAGGCCGGACTTACCAGGGTGGTCAATCCGAAGATCGGCAATGAGAAGAGCATCTACCTCGGATTATCATTATATACGATAGGGCTTGTTCTCTTTGCATTTGCCACACAAAGCTGGATGATGTTCGCCTTCCTGGTGCCCTACTGTCTGGGAGGTATCTGTGGCCCTTCGCTACAGTCCATTATATCCGGACATGTACCCCCCAATCAACAGGGAGAGCTGCAAGGTGCATTAACCAGCCTGATGAGTCTTACAACAGTGATTGGTCCGCTGCTCATGAACAGCACATTCGCGTACTTTACATCTGATCATGCGCCGTTTCATTTCCCGGGAATACATTTCCTGATCGGGGCGGTATGTATGCTGCTGAGTATCGTTATTACGAATAAGGTATTGTCAAAAGAGAAAAAAGAAAATCCGGAGTTAAGGAATGTGATTGCGGGTGGTGGAGACCTTAAAGATATGCCAACACATTAATGCAATAAGTTATAGCGAACAAAAAGGAAAAGGATGGAAGTATGTTCATCCTTTTCCTTTGCATGATAAATTATGTTCAATACCCCCTATCTTTACCCAAACAGCACGTCCTTGCACCCATTCGCCACCATACGAAATCTCTACACACCTATTCAGCCGACGATCAAACAATCAGCTGAACATGTCACCTATCACGAATTCCTACCTCATCCCCGCCTCCAAACGTTCATCTACTGCTACTGGCAGTTAAAAACCACCGCCCCTCTCTCAGATCAGTTTAAATACCGCGTTGTTGCCGACGGCTGTATAGATATCTTCTTCGAACTTAATAATCCCAAAGAAAATTACATCATGGGATTCTGTAAACAATACACCGAATTTGCATTAGACAACAACTTCAATTACGTAGGCATTCGATTTCTCCCTACCATGTTCCCTCAGCTGTTCAAAGTGAACGCCGCTGAACTAAGTAATCGCTTCGAACACCTGAGCAACGTATTACCTGCCACAGCTGACTTTATCACCAATCATTTACACGAGGCACTACCAGCTGCTGATATCGCTGATATCTTTAATACGTATTTCCTGCAGACAGTAGCAGCAACAGACATCAATAATGACTCCAGACTATACGATGCCCTCACACGGATCCTGAACAATTGCGGCGTTGTCGACATTGAGAAGGATCTGAATACCGGCATCAGCGCGAGACAACTACGCCGGCTGTTTGAGTTTTACATAGGCGATACTGCCAAGACCTTCAGTAAGGTCGTGCGCTTCCAGCATATATTGAAGGCAAAGCCATCCGCACAAAGCCTGCGACAAAATAAACTGTTCTTCGACAGTGGCTATTATGACCAGTCACATTTCATTAAGGAGTTCCGTAATTTCTATGGTGTCACCCCTTCCAAGGCCTTCGGCAGATAAATTGTCCGTTTTTTACAATGTTAGCACTGACTGATTGCTGAATTTTACAGTACAAAATAAGCTGTAATGAAACACTTGTTGCCATTATTATCTGCCCTGTTACTAACTTCAGGCATATACGCCCAATCGCTCTCTAAATCAAAACATACTATGAGACTAAATGCCGGTATTATCACCAGTAAACTCAGTGAAAGCAAAGCCTTTTATAAGGATGTACTCAGCTTTGGTGTGACTTTCGAAAACGAGTTCTACCTCCTGTTACATACACCTGATAAAAGCACAGAAATCAGCTTCCTGCTGCCCGAACATCCTACACAGCAGCCGTTGTTTCAAAAAGCTTTTCAGGGACAGGGCATGTACCTGACAATTGAAGTAGACGATGTAGACAGTATATATGCCGATATCAAAAAGAAAGGTATTCCTATGAAAATAGACATCCGGGACGAGCCGTGGGGCGACAGACATTTCGCTATTGAAGATCCTAATGGTGTTGGTATAGACATTGTACACTACCGGGCCACTGAACAATAAAACGGGGCCTTCTCAAGGCCCCACATACCTATCTTATATTCCTGCAAAGCACAACTTTTCCTTCGCCCCGTAACTTTTATCTTATCTCACCCGTTGAATATTTTTTATTATTTTAAGCCCGTCCCTGCTCCGGGTAGGGAGGAAATCAACCAATAGCTACATCCAAGACACCTGTGTGGTAATGAAGTATTTAAAACATTTATTTGTAACGGGGTTCCTGTTATTTACTGTACTGACAACCTATTCCAGCAACCAGCCCTATTGTGACACGCTGATCAAAAGAGGCATAGATTCCATGCTCTCCAGGAAATTTGTTCCGGCCATCAACCTGCTGACAGAAGCCCAGCACCTATCGGCTGACAATCACTGGCAAAAACAATTATTTCTTGCTACCAACAATATCGGGCTGACCTACTATTTCATGCTGGACTACGGAGAGGCATTGCGGTATTACCTCAATGCCTATAAAATTGCCATGGCAGAAAAAGACGCTACGCTGGAAATGACCGTGCTGAACAACATTGCTATCCTTTATTCCAAAGAAAAGAACTTTGATAAGGCCAGCATGTACTTTCTGAAAGCCTACGATATTGCCAAAGAGAAAGATGATAAGATCAGGATAGGTAACTACGCCTCTAATCTGGGAATCGTATATACCGAAATGAATCAGCTGGCGAAAGCAAGGGAGTACCTGCGGGAAGCAGCTATCTATCTGCAGAATGACACACGACGGTTACTGGGCGCACGGTATGCCTATGCCCAGAATCAGTTTCAGGAAGGGAACATTACCGAAGCCGACCGCCTCTGTACCGAATTACTTACTATCGCCAGGGACTCCGGCTACCGGGATGAGCGCATCTCCCTCCTGACACTCATCACCTCCACCAGGCTCAAGCTGAACAACACCGTTCAGGCTATACAATATGCCAATGAAGCGCTGGCCCTGTCGCCCAACCTGGAAGAACGCATCGAACTTCACCATACTTTGGCCGATATTCACCTCAAAGACCATGCTTATGCACAGGCCATGGCCAGTAAAGATTCGGTGATGTATTACCGGGATTCCATGAACACTGTTAAAAACGGGCAGCAGTTCGAAACCGGCAAACTTAAATTCGAACTGCTCAACTCACAGCATACCCTCTCATTAAATAAGGCGCAGCTCTCCAACCAGCGCCGGCTGCTGTATGTCGCGCTCGCATTTATCGCGGTGATCATCGCATTTTTCATCTGGCTCATGCGCATCAAGGCCGCCGAGAACAGACAAAAAGCCATCCTCGCTGAACGCAGCCATCAGATCATGGCACTGGAAATTGAGAATGAGAAAAGCCAGAAACTATTGCTCGAAAAGCAACTAAAAGAAAAAGAAACTGCTGCCCTCCTCGAACAGGAAAGGCTGAAAAACGAAATTGAGATCCGGAACCGGAAGCTCTCCGCCAAAGCATTATACCTCTCCGGCAGAAATGAACTGATCGACGAGATCATTACCGCCATGTCAAAAATTCCGGATCTGAGCAAAGATGGCGTTGTATTTAAACACATCTCCCAACTGAAAAGTTATCTGCGCACCGATAGCGAGTGGGATGATTTCAGCACACACTTCCAGGAAGTCAACCAGGGATTCCTGAATGCCCTTCGGAAAAATCATCCGAATCTGACCTCTAATGATGTCCGGTTCCTCTCTTACATATACATGAATTTGAATACGAAGGAAATTGCTTCTCTGCTAAACATCACACCGGAAGGTTGCCGCAAAAGGAAGGAACGGATCACCAAAAAGATGCAGTTGATCGAAAACACCTCCCTTTTCGATTATTTATCAGGACTTTAGGCGACATGTCACACTTTGTCCGGCTCCTGTCCTGTTAATTACATACACACTTTAAGGGAAGCGGGGTACTTTCACAAAGCACCCAATCGACCAAAATTCATGAGAAAAATTTTACTCTTTCACCTTTTCCTACTGCTATTCTTTTCTGCCAACGCACAGCTCTCTTTTGAGTCAACCGGGGACTTTGGGAAGTTATGGGACGTTACGCCTGATCCTGCTGTTGCCAACAGATTGTATGCCCGTACACTGAATAATCATATCCTGGTATCAAATAACAGGGGCACAACCTGGGACATATTCTATTCGTTTGAGAACAGTGCCATATCTGTTACGCAATTCAAATTCCTGCCTAGCGGACAGGCCTTCTCCTTTGCTGTTGTTAATGCGCCCGATATGAACACAAACGGCGTATATGTGGTGGATATGGAAAGCAAAGAGATCATCCGGCATTTTGTCACCCCCGATCAGTTCAGAAAAACGTTTGTAGTTAGCTACGATATTTATGACGCACAGGCTAGCCGGGCGGTTATCAACACGGCCTTCATAGACCCCGACACCTGGACGCAGCTAACCGAAGTCTACTTCACCAAAGACGGCGGTAAAAATCTCAGTCTGATCTATTTCAGCTCTGATCATGATGGTGTACATATCGGCAATAGCTTCTTTCATCCGGATGACCCCAAAAAGATCTACCTCGCCAGGAGTCTGGGCGCACAGGGCGTAGATGGTGGTCTCTTTATCTCTCCCGACGAAGGGAAAACCTGGAGAGAACAGCTGGCTGGTAAAGGATCACTGAACGCTATGGTGTTCAATCCAAAGAACCATAATGAGTTCTTTATCTGTAGTTATATCAACTTTGGCTCCTCACCCGAAGCAGTATTTCATACCCTGGACAGTGGCCATACCTTTACACAGGTACCTGTCTCTTTTACCAGTCAGACGCTCGACAACGTCATTATGATCACTTATGATCCATCCAATACACAGCACATGTGGATGCTGGAAGAAAACGAGATCCTGAAAAGTACGGATGGTGGTTTGCACTGGACATCTATTGTTTTCCCTCCCAAGAACCCGGTATATGCCAGCGGCACTTCCCTGGTCATTAACCCGAAAAACAGTAACGACATCCTGGTCTTCTCTGATGCCTGGCCCCAGCGCTCCAGGGACGGCGGTAAGACGTTTGAACGCCTGCAATTACCTTTCCACTTAACAAGAGACGTGGCTCTGGCGCCCCGTGGCACCGGCAAACAACTGTACTACACCAGCCAGGGAGGATACACCACAAAAGATCTTACCACCGGGAAAACAGCGATTCATGATACACTGCCTTTCTACTCATTTACCTACGAAAACTATTACGTCATACCGGATACTTCCGTTGAGGGACGCGTGTTTTTCTTCAAACCCTGCGACGACTTCCTGAATCCTTCAGAACTGTATTACAGTGACGACTACGGCGCCACGAAGAGGAGGCTGCCGTCCGACGATTATGCCACCGGACTGGATGCCATCCGCCGTGATCCTAATCATAAAGACCGCTACTGGATCTCGTACTCATTCTACAACGCATTCTCTGCCCTGTACAGACTGGACTTCCCCGATCCGGCGAATCCGGAACACAATGCAGTGGCTGCAACAGGTAATAGCGTGCTGACTGACATCTTCATTCCTAAAGGCGATGGTCAAACCCTGTTCATTACAGTAGGTGAAAAAGTTTACAGGTCTAATGACGGAGGTATCACATGGGGATCTGTATCCCAAGGTTTGGAAGCCCTGGTAGAAGGAAATGATATGATCTGGGACCTGGCCACCAATCCTTTTGATGAGAAAGCAATGGCGGTCGCCACAACGCTCGGTATCTATCAGACCACCGATGGTGGAGAGAACTGGGCGCGTACCCTGGAGGCTACTGATCTGAAAAAGATCTCTTATTCTACTGCTGTCAATGGACACCTTTTAGCCGCTTCTTTCTCCGGCTATTTCAATGACACCAGACTGGTTTTCAGCACGAACAAAGGAGCAAAATGGTCTACGGTACCCGCATCAGCCATGGCTTACATCTCCTGTGGCGCTTCCATGGATTTTCGCTTCTTTGATGATCACGCGGATATTTACCTTGCCTCTTCGGATTTAGGGATCGTTAAATATCAGCTGACTGATCTCCTTTCTCCCGAGCTGATCTTCCTGCATTCCTTCACAGGAAAACTACAGGGACACAACGCCTTCCTGGAATGGAGAACCCAGAACGAAGAAGGACTGCTGCATTATGAACTGGAAAGAAGTACGAATAATAAAGATTTCACCACTATCAATACCCAGCAGGCTACCAATAGCAACGGCCGTTTCTACTACAATCATGAGGACCTGGACTTCTGGAACCTGGCGGCGAATGCTGGCAATGTGTATTACCGGCTGAAGCTGGTCAGCCAGGACAATAGCTTCTCCTATTCTGATACCGTAAAATTGAGTGCCCGTGATATGTATATCTATCCTGTGCCTGCGGCAGATGTGATTAACCTGCATGTGCAGGGCGTCACCCAGGCTACTAAGTACAGGATATTACTGGTGGATGTGGCTGGCAGACAATATACCATTCAGCAATACAATATACCAACCGGACAAACCACTATTAATATGCCGATCAGCCGGCTGACTGGTGGCGTTTACTTTATGCTGGTGGAAACCCGTCCGGGAGGAGAAGTAAAGAAATTTAAGTTCATCAAGTTATAATACCGGCCTTTAAATCCTGTACCTACAACCCCGGGCGCCCGCAAAATGCGGGCGCTTTTTCGTTATGACTATGCCTGCGCTTTTATAGTGTTTGGGGCCCGCTTGGCCGTCGCTTGTTCGTCGCTTGTTATACCCTTCCGGCCCCGGGGACGTTTTGCCAGTATATTATACTACGCAAAAGCAACAGCAGGCAGCACATTTTTCTACCATTGCTTCCCTTCTACGCTATATTGCTTGCGTAACCGCTGTCCAGTTCCTGAGAGCGGTTTTCCAAAGTCCCTACCCGGAAATTATTAAAAAAAATTACATATCATATTTATAGCTTCTTTGAGCGCATCGCCTTTATCTGCCTCAGCGCCTTGTCCCTGGCAAACTGCTGATACTCTTCAGACTCGACAGCATAGATAGCCATCCGTCCATCCGCATCAAAATGAGCCCCCCAGCCATATCTTTTGGTTAACGGGGAGGAGCGGAAACAAGCCTGTCCTTTGGAAAAGAACTGCTCTCTCTCCTTCTCAAACTCTTTTGTTCTGAGTTGGCGTTTTGCAGCATAGACATGGAAAAGCACATCGTCGGAGGTAAATTCATACGGGTTATCAACCAATAGTTCAAACTCAATATTGGCGATAGTCTTTTCGCCTCTTAACGGGGGCACTTCTGCTGTAGTAACGGGGCAGTCTTCAGCCACTTCTATAAAAGTGTTGTAATAATTGGTGGTCTTCATTCGTAAACTGTTTACAGGTCCCTTTGATATTATATTACCTAAAATATAAAAAATCCTGGTAACTTTTGTTACCAGGACCAGGAACTCTACAACGAAAGTAGATATTAATTATTTTTAACTCATCTTACTTACACAGCCTGTCTACTATACACTTTCTCCAGTTCCCCATTAATAAATCCTATTTCTTCAGTCGTCAGTTGCAGGTCCATAGCTGCCACATTCTCTACTGCCTGCGTCGCATTCCTCGCACCGGCCAACACAACGGTAATACCAGGTTGTAAAGTGGTCCAGCGTAATACCAGTTGTGCCAGCGATGCTTTCTTCCCTTCCGCCAGCGGGGTGATACTTTCCAGAAATGCCATTACTTTATCGGCCGGGAACTGTCCGAAATAACCATTCCGGTGATCATCGGCTTTCAATGCCGCATCTTTGAAGTACTTGCCGGTCAGCAAGCCTCTTTCCAGCGGGCTATAAGCGATGATACCAATATTATTACCAATGGAATAAGGCACTATGTCCTTTTCTATTTCCCTGTTCAGCATGCTGTATGATACCTGATTCGATGCCAGCTGTATAGTTTTTGCCGCTTCCTGCATCTGCCCCTGGTCATAGTTACTCACACCTGCCGCTCTGATCTTGCCCTGTCTGATCAGGGTGTTCAGCGCTTCCATTGTTTCTGCAATGGGTGTGGTCGCATCGGGCCAGTGTAATTGTAGCAGGTCCACGTAATCGGTGCCCAGTCTTTTCAGACTTTCCTCCAGTTCTTTAATGATATTAGCTTTGGAAGTATACTTATATACCGGGATGTTCTTACCATCAGCGGGGGCATCAAAGAAATACTCTCCCTTACCGTTGTTAC
Source organism: Chitinophaga agri (assembly GCF_010093065.1). NCBI lineage: Bacteria > Pseudomonadati > Bacteroidota > Chitinophagia > Chitinophagales > Chitinophagaceae > Chitinophaga > Chitinophaga agri. Next base: position 3,342,905 of record NZ_CP048113.1, read on the forward strand.
TGCCATCCCATACCAGACCAAACTTTGTCAGTAGCTGGATCTTGCTTCTGTCCTTTCCCCTGATCGCTTCCCCTATCAGCTCTTCGCTCCGTCCGAAGCCATAGAAAGGTGCCGTATCAATTGACGTTATACCATGATCTAATGCAGCATGTATACCTGCAATAGAGTCCTGCTTCTCATTACCTCCCCACATATTGCCACCAATAGCAAATGCGCCATATGTAATAGCTGACAATTGCAGCTCCGAATTACCTAATTTTCTGTATTCCATTTCCGTTAACTTAATTCACGTTTGTAAATACTTTTTCCAGATGTTCTTTGTATACACGCAGGTCTCTTGGAATGTCCGCATTCTTTTCAATATCATGAAAGTGCATGCCTGGTAGTGGTGTCAATCCGATAAACGCATTCATGCGGTGAAAACCAAATAAGATGCCCTCATCTACAGGCGTTTCATTAAAGAACTCGCCCGGCATCGTAAACGCCTCACGTGGCGCATTCCAGGAGGAGGTCACCATATATTTTCTGCCATGCAGCATGCCACCTGTGCCATAATTAACAGCCGGATTAGCTGATGAACGTCCGTCGCTATGGTAAATGCCTGTGCCATGCCCTTCCGTGAATACTTTATCTATATATGCTTTGAATCCGTGCGGTACCTGGAACCACCAGATGGGGGTATGATAGATCACTACATCCGCCCATTTATATTTTTCAACCTCTTCTTTCAGATCGTAATCGTGATTGATATTGGTGGTCTTCACCTCAAAGTCCGGCCTGCTCTCAAAAAACTCAGCAGTAGCTGCTGAAAGGGTCTCGTTGAACCGGCCGCCGGAATGGCCGAACTGCTGACCTCCGTTGATGATAAATACCTTTGTCATATGTTCGTTTTTCTTTTGACAATACAAAAGTAGAACGACCAGCAGTATTATTAAAACAAGTTAAATCATACCTTTGTATCAGAATTATAATAGCATTATTATGGTTAATCTAGAGTGGTACAGGACATTTAAAGCAATATATAAGACCGGCACCCTGACCGGTGCCGCAGAAAGCCTGTTTATATCGCAACCAGGGGTGAGTCTGCATTTAAGTTCGCTGGAGAACTATGTCGGCTACAAACTTTTTGAAAGAACGGGGCGTAAAATGATCCCTACGGAAAAAGGAAAGGTTTTTTACAACTTCATTATTGAACCGCTCAGCAAACTGGAAGATGCAGAAAAGAACTTCCAGAAAAGTACAGAAGTACACACCCCTACCATCAGTGTAGGCATGTGCTTCGAAACATTTCAGATAACGCTGGAACAATACATATCCACACTTCCCTTCAATGTCATTATCCGCTTTGGGGAATATCCGGAAATGCTCGATAACCTGGACAAAGGCATCCTCGACCTGATCATCACACCGCAGCGAGGTACCTCGGTCAACATTGAACACGAAGCCTTTTCTTCGGAAACGATTGTATTGGTAGCAGGGAATGATGTAGACAGTAAAGCCTTCAATAAACTGGCCAAAGGTAAAGATATGGATGTAGTGGAAGAATGGCTTAAGCAACAGAAATGGTACGGTACCACCGGCGATATGGAGCACCTGTTCCGTTTCTGGAAACTGAATTTCAATCATCATCCTGACTTCCGTCCGAACTACATCGTACCCAATCTGAACTCGATCGTTCGTTGTCTCAGAAGCGGAAAGGGGGTGGCCGTCATACCCGATTTCCTTTGCAGGAAAGAGATAGAAGCAGGAGAGCTGAAACTACTTTGGGAAGGAAAAACAAAACTAAAGAATACACTCTACTTCGGTACGAGAAAAAAGACGATGTATGCAGAGGAAATAGCACTCATCAAAACGCTCTTCAGAAAAGTCATGTTACCCGTTTAAAAAGAACAGCGACCTATGCATCATCATACAGGTCGCTGTTAATATTTACAAATGACTTTTCTTATTCAGTACGTAAGAGAACCTGATCTCTACTGCCGGGTAAAACCTGGAATGAATGGGATTAAACGTATCAATAAAGTTACAGCCCCATCCTACGCCTGCATGGCCATCTATCACCCATTTCCTGCCTATAGGCGTCTGCATCCCCCAGTGTATATTGCTCATGATCGCGTCCGTGACATCTGTTTCAATGATACTCGTACTGGTGTACTTTACCCGCAGCCCGATATAATACCCCGCGTTCAGTGAATTACGTTTTCCTTTTCTTTCACGCTTATCGCGGTTGTAATAATACCGTGGATTGACAGACAGGTACACACATGGATCTGCCAGCGCCCAGTCATAACTAAAGTCATTACGCAGATCATACCCTCCTCCAAGACCGCCGGAAAACTTAACAGTAACTTTCCTTGCCACGGGCAATTCAAAAGCCAACCCAATACCCTGTAGTCCCAGTTCCAGGCTTGTCAGCTTACGCAATGGCGGGGCAGCAACCATATTTGTATCTCCTGCCTGACGGGCTGCGATAAACGCAGCCCTCTCTTTCACCGCCCCAACAACGGGAGGGTTCACTATACTGATCTGTTGATCTGTTGCGGGTAATTCATATGCAGGCAACGGCTGTAATTCATCGTTGGTGATCAAACCTGCCTGCCCGTTATACGTTGGCTTATCAGCAGTATAGGCAGCATCACCCTTAGCAGCCGGCACAACCGCCCTGTGGGGCGACATGCTGTTTTCCGGTATGTCAACGGCATTCACTCGCGCGTTACTATCTGCACGTTGCTGTTGCCGGGCACTGGACTCCTGGCTATCCGTGACATCCTTTAGTCTTTTCTTCTTATCAGTCATAGTCACTTTATCACGCTCATGCAAATGTTTAACAATGGCAACACCGTGGTTTACAGCCAGCTTCTCCGTTATATCAGGAGCATTTTCGCCTGGTTGCACAACTACTTTATTCGCTGCTGCGGCACGCTGTATAGTTGACGTTTTTACAGCAGGAGTATTCACCACCGCTCTCTCCCTGATAGTTGCAGTCTGTACAGGCACCGGTGCATCCTGTAGAATAATATGATCTCCTTTCACGCGTACGTGAATACCGGTGGTCTTTTCCAGCTCTTTCAGCCACGCAGATAATGTCTGATCGTGATGCGTAACCGGTATTTCCCTCGATGGACTTAACTGTTTTGAATTAAAGGAAAACTCAAGGTCGGTTTCTTTTGAAAATATCCCCAGCAATGTAGCTACACGAATCGTTTTACTATTAACAACAATGTGTTTCTCTGCTTTCTCTTTACTGAGTTGGGCATGGGTGATAACAGGAAGCTGCGCCATTCCGATCAGGAACGGAAAATAAATTGCCTTTTTAAGCATAGTAGAGAATTATAGGTTAATGGGCTAGTTACAGCCGTTTCCGCTGATATAAATAGTATTATCCTTAATAGTATAGTCAATATTTAAAGTGGCCGCTATCATATCCATGATATAGGCGACAGACCTGCCCTTAAAATGAGCTGACATTCTGCATTGCGACAGTTGTTCATTCTCCAGTATGACCTGCACATTAAATGTATGTTCCAGGTAGTGACAGATCGCCGGCAATGGCATATCATCAAAAGCGAAGTCATGGGTCACATAACTGAACACATTGATATCCGTTGTATCACTAAGCGTGAGCGCACCGGTTGTTATTGCATACACCCCCGTTTTTCCTGCCGGAACAATCAGTTCTTTATTTGTAGTATACAACTTTACTTTACCGCTATTCACCGCCACCGTAATCACCCTTGCCGCAAAGTCCTCCCGCACATTAAAGGATGTACCCAATACCTGTATTTTCAGATCGCTGGCATGTACAATGAAAGGCCTGTGTCCATCTGCCATCACATCAAAATAACCCTCTCCCTGTAGCAGCAATTTTCTATCCTGCTGATTATAGTCCGCCGCATACTGCAATGTACTGTTCCTGTTTATTACGATCGCAGATCCATCGGGCAATACACCTTTCCGTATTGCATATCGTGTACTTTGCACCGGTACTGGCTGCCATATAATATTCTTTTCTCCGCGCAGCTGATAATAACCATACAAACCGGCTATGAACAATATGCCGGTCATGACAGCTGCCACCGCGTAACGAATGAGCAGCCGCCTGAGGCTACCTGCCTGAGGCTCCTTCGGCAGCTGTGTCAGCAATGTTTCCCATTCTCTGGCTGCGGATGGCGCGTTCCATGTCTTATTGCCCGGGATCAGCTGCCACGTTTGACGAAGCTGTGCAAACTCCTGCGAATGTGTGCTGTCGGTCAGCCAGTCGTCTATTGCCATCGCCTCTTCAGGCGTCGCTTCACCTGACAGGTATCTCGTCAGCAGCGTGATATCTATCTCCATCTTTTGGTGTATACTCATTGAAGCGCTATTTGAAATATGCGATAAGAATTATAGATATTGGAATCAGATCTCCGAGTTGTTCCCTCATCACTTTAAGCGCTTTGCTCATCTGCACTTCTACCGTTTTGACGGATATATTTAACTCAGCCGCGATCTCTGCGTACTTCTTATCCTCGAAGCGGCTTTTACAGAATACCTCTCTGCATTTAGGTGGTAAAGCATCAATTGCGGCCTGTATCCTGTTACTCAATTCTCTGCTTTCCAACCGGTCATCTGTATATTCTTCTGCATGTGTGGCATGTACTGCACTGGCATAGTTCTTTCGTACCTTCTTACTCCGGAAAATGTTATAACATTCTCTTTGTACTGTTGTATACAAATAAGCCCGGCCTGCACCTTCCAGGTTGATCTCCTCCTGTTTCTGCCAGAGTTTGACAAATGCCAGTTGCACAACATCCCTGGCTTCTTCATTATCCTGTAGTAGTGTGAAGGCATAGCGATGCAGGCGTTCAAAATTTTCCTGAAAGCACTGTTTATAAACATCCTTCGCACGTTGCGGATTGATCAGTTTGTTCAATGTGTACAACTTTAAGCATGACCGGTTACATACTAGACACGCCACACGGAAGATACCCTTATACAGACACAGAAAATATTTTAATTGGTACTATAGCCCTGTTTGCTAGGATATCCAGGTCGATTTACTTTATTTTTACGTGCGAATCAATTACTTCAGAACAGCAACACCATGCCAGTAACGATCAGAAATATTATTCCGGCTGACAATGCCCCATTGGCGGCTATCATCCGTGCAACATTTGATGAATTTGATACCGTACCTAAAACAGGCACTGTTTATTCAGATCCGGAGACGGATAAGCTCTATGATCTTTTTCAGACGCCAGGCAGTGCGTATTTCATAGCAGAAGAGGACGGTGTGATCTTAGGTGGATGTGGGCTCTTTCCTACCAGGGGACTGCCTGAAGGCTGCGCCGAACTTGTCAAGTACTATTTAAGCAGTGCCGCCAGGGGCAAAGGTATTGGTAAGACCCTGATGGAAAGGACTTTCGAAGGTGCTAAAGAATTAGGCTATAAGGAAATATATCTCGAATCTTTCCCTGATTTCACCAAGGCGATCAGCATCTATGAAAAAGCGGATTTCCGCTATTTGGATAAACCACTGGGTAACTCCGGACATTTCGCCTGCACTGTCTGGATGCTGAAAACACTATAGTACAGTCAGGCCTGCCCATTACATCTTTATCTATCCCTTTAATAAGGGAGCAACAGTCGTATCCCCAATTTCGGTGATTGCATGATCCGGCAAAAAGCCGGACTTTACATACATGTTAGCAGGACATCGCCGGCTAACTACCATTTTTACCATTAAAAGACAAACAACCATATCCATATCCTGATTAACACAAGTTGCTCGAATTTTCTCAATTTAGTCCCCCGGGCCTTCACTATCAGACAGTGAAGGCCCTGTTGTATATAATGATCTCTATGAAAGCATCGATTCTTTAAATATTCACCCACGGGATATTTACCTAATTTTACACTTATGCACAGGGCCGACATCATCAACATAACTATTCATCCTGCATTGAAGGACTCGTTTTCCATTACAGCCATCGACGGGCAACTGTTTGAAGATGATGCCCTGCGACGTATCTCCTTCAATGAACTCATCTTTGTAAGGAACGGGCACGGCACGATCACCATTGACGGCAAGGCACACGCGATTACTCCGCATAGCCTTTTCATCCTCTCCAAAGGGCAGATATACGCTGTTAGCCATGATAATCTTGTTAACGGGTATATACTCCGCTTCGGAGACTGCTTCTGGGAGAAAACACCCGCCAGTGCAGCTAATTGTAAGGCTGTACTTTACAATGATCCCTCCGGGCACCAGCAGATGCAGTTGGATACCAGGGAGGAACAGGTAATAGACAGTCTGCTGTCCACCACACTCGAAGAATTTAATATGCCTGATTATGTGAACAAGGGCGATGCGTTAGCCGCTTATCTGAAGATCATCATGATCAAGGTGGCGAATGTGAACAGCCTGTTGCACACCGGTCATAGTTCCACCGACAACCAGGTATACCGCCAGTATGTAGAACTGGTCAGCAGGGAATACCGGAATACACATGAAGTGAATGACTATGCCGGGAAATTAGGCCTCTCCTACCGCCAGCTGGCAGACCTCTGCAAACGCTGCGGAGGCAGAAGAGCGAAAGACGTCATTAACGGACAACTGGTCGCCGAAGCGAAACGGCTATTACAGTTTTCCACAAAACCAGTGAAAGAGATCTCATACCTGCTCAATTTCGCCACACCGTATCAGTTCAGTAATTTCTTTAAGAAAGAAACACAGGTATCGCCGAATGAATACAGGACCCAGTTTGTGAAAATTGGTATCTGATTGGCAGTTTTTAGCATTTACTGCCCTGGGCTTTCCCGGTAATTTTGAGGCATAAATAGTAAAATTATGCCAGTAACAAGATTATCAAAATTAGCCGGAATAGATATCCCAGACAGCCAGGTAGCAAAGCAGGCCACGGAATTACTGCTGGAACATGGGAATGAGTTCCTTTACAACCACTCACTCAGGGTATTTCTCTTCTCTTCACTCAATGCACAGCGTAATCATGTCAAACACGATACAGAGTTGTTGTATATCAGCTCCATCTTTCATGACCTGGGACTTGTACCTCATTACAGCAGTCCGGATAAACGTTTTGAAGTAGATGGGGCAAATGCTGCAAGAGACTTCCTGAAAAGCCATGGTTATCCGGAACAGTCGCTGCAACGCGTATGGGATACCATTGCCCTGCATACAACGATCGGTATTGCGGAGTATAAAGAACCGGAAGTAGCGCTGATGTATTCCGGGGTAGGTTTAGATGTGATGGGAGAAGGCTATGAACACCTGACAGCAGAGAACAGGGAAGCGATCATCAGGGCATTCCCGAGAACGGATTTCAAGAAAAAGATCATTCCGGCCTTCTTTGAAGGGTTTAAACACAAAACAGATACGACGTTTGGCAATATTAAGGCGGACGTTTGTGCCTTTATGATCCCAAATTTCGAAAGGAAGAACTTCTGTACCTGCATAGCGCATTCGCCGTGGGCGGAGTGAAATTAGGCATTGGGAATTGGGAATTGGTCAGCATGCAATTCCTAATTCCCTTCCAGGAACTCTCCCAACGCATCCAGCCGCTGCGTCCAGAAGCTTTTAAACTGTTCCGTCCACTCAGCTACTTCCTGCAGCTTTTTCGGATCTGCACGGCAATAGCGTTCCCTGCCCTGCTGGGTGATCATTAATAATCCGCATTCCGTTAGTATCCTGATATGTTTGGATACGGCGGGTCTGCTGATATCAAATTTGTCGGCGATCGCATTCAGATTGAGTGTCTGGTGTGCCAGCAGGTGGATGATTTCTCTCCTGGTAGGATCTGCAATGGCCTGATAAACATCTCTTCTCATTGTATATGAACTTGTTACAAGAAACTGTACGGTTACAAAATTAAGGAAAGCAATGCTTGTTTCCATCACTCACATCGTTCCTGACCGCAGTACAAAAAATAATGCCTTAAAGCCGCACAGCATCGGCGAACAGCACTTCTGAACATGGAAAATTTTCATTAACTTCAGAGAAACCACATTTGTTACCCTTGCTAAAATTTATACTTAATAATGAAGATGTTAGTACCTCACTGCCCCCGGGTATGCCGCTGCTGGATTTCATCAGATATCATCAGCACCTGACCGGTACAAAGACCGGTTGCAACGAAGGAGATTGCGGCGCCTGTATCATACTGGCAGGTGAGCTGCAACAGGGCGTACTGGTGTACCGCTCCTGGACTTCCTGCCTGACGCCACTGGGCAATGCACATGGTAAACATATCGTGACCATAGAAGGCGTTAACATGCTGCCTGCACTGAACCCTATCCAGCAGGCAATGCTGGACAACAGTGCTACGCAGTGCGGCTTCTGTACCCCCGGCTTCGTCATGTCACTCGCCGGCTTTTGCCTGGACCGGAAAGCGCCTACTACGCGCAATGCCATTGCCGCCATAGATGGCAACATCTGCCGGTGTACCGGATACAAATCCATAGAAAGAGCTGCGGCCGTTGTGGCAACCCTGCTTACCAGCAGAGATAACGAGGAACCGGCCTTATTTGCTGCCGAAAGACAAATCCTGCCCGAATACTTCACCAGCATAAAAGAGCGGCTAAAAAGCCTGATTACATCGCTTAACGGGGAATTAAATCCACCTCCTGACAGCCATCCCTGTTTCGTTGGTGGCGGCACCGATCTCTATGTGCAGCAACCCGAAGCGCTACAGGAGCATCCCATCCGTTTTTTACTCGGACAGGAAATGCTGAAAGGCATTACCCGGGAAGACACCCGCTGTGTACTGGGCGCCGCTGTTACCGTAAGTGACCTGCTGGAATCGCCTGTCATGCAGCACTATTTTCCGGCACTGGAGAATTATCTGCAACTGGTGTCCTCCACGCCTATCCGGAACATGGCCACCATTGCGGGCAACTTTGTCAACGCCTCTCCTATCGGCGACATGACGATCTTCTTCCTTGCCCTGGATACAACCCTGGAACTGAGTGACGGACACCATACGCGAACACTTCCGCTCCGGGAATTGTATAAAGGCTATAAACAGTTGCATAAAAATCCCGATGAGTATATCACCCGTTGCTGGTTCGAACTGCCTGGCCCGGACACCGGCTTTCATTTTGAGAAGGTCAGTAAACGGACGCACCTGGATATTGCCAGTGTCAACAGTGCCATCAGTATCACAATGGCAGCGAACCTGATCAGTGAGGTGCGGATCGCCGCAGGCGGTGTAGGCCCGGTTCCGATGCTGCTGACTGATACAGCGGCATTTCTGAGGGGCAAGGCACCGGGAACAGCGACCATCAAACAGGCATATGCCATTGCGCAACTGGAAATCACACCGATCAGTGATGCCAGGGGTACCGCCGAATATAAACGCCTGCTGCTGGAACAACTGATAAAAGCACATTTCATTACGCTCTTCCCCTCCCTGCAGGTGGAATTGTTATTATAACACGCTATGAAGAATATTGATTCGAACACACATGTCAGCGGTACGTCTGTGTACCTGGACGATGTACCCGTCATGAATGGTACGTTGTTCGGAGCTGCCTTTGAGTCGCCCTCCGCGCATGGCGTCATCAGGGAATTGATATTAGATGACGCCCTGCGGATACCTGGTGTCGTGCGCGTCTTTACAGCAGCCGATATTCCCGGACAGAACGAGATAGGTGGTATCATCAAGGATGAACCCCTGCTGGCTGATACACATGTACATTTTTGCGGTATGCCGGTGGCCTTTGTGGTCGCCCGCACCCGGGAGGCGGCAAGAGCAGCGGTAAAGAAGATACGTATTAGGATCGATGCGCTACCTGTCATTACTGATCCCCGCGAGGCGCAGGCAAAAGGTGAGCTCATCATCCCTCCACGCACTTTCCGGCAGGGAGATACAGACCTTGCCTGGCCGCAATGTACACACATCTTTACCGGCAATGCTGATATCAACGGACAGGAGCATCTGTACATTGAAACGCAGGGCGCCTATGTCATTCCACAGGAGCATAACAGTCTGCGGATCTATTCCTCCACGCAGGGACCAACTGCTGTGCAACGCGTGGTAGCTGCCATCACAGGAGCCTCTATGCACCAGTTTGAAGTGATCGTGACACGGCTGGGTGGTGGCTTTGGTGGCAAGGAAGATCAGGCGAACACCTGGGCGGCCCTCTGTGCCTTAGCCGCATGGATACTGAAAAAGCCGGTAAAATATGCCCTGCACAGAATGGAGGATATGGCAATGACTGGTAAGCGGCATCCATATGCAGCCGACTTTAAAATAGGGCTGGACAAAGACCTGAAAATACTGGCGTACGAAGTATCCTTCTTTCAGAATGCCGGCGCTTCCGCCGACCTGTCGCCTGCCGTACTGGCCAGGACACTTTTTCATTGTACCAATGCCTATTACATTCCCCATGTGAAAGCAACCGCCTGGAGTTGCCGTACACACCTTCCTCCCAACACCGCCTTCAGAGGCTTTGGTGGTCCGCAGGGCATGTTTGTGATAGAAGCTGCCATTGCAAAAGCAGCCCGCGTGCTGCAGGTAGATGCGGCCCTTATTCAGAAAACAAACCTGATCGCCACCGGACAAACATTCCCCTACGGACAGATCGCTGCCAGTGAAGCCGGCACCTGCTGGGACAAGGCGGAAACATTGTATGATGTGGTGGAACAGCAAAGAAAGGTACAACTGTTCAATACGGAAAATAAGCTGCTTAAAAAAGGGATCGCCTTTATGCCGATCTGCTTCGGTATTTCTTTTACCAACACGATGATGAACAATGCCCGTTCGCTGGTACATGTTTATTCAGACGGGAGCGTCGGCATCAGTACTGGCGCTGTTGAAATGGGACAGGGCGTCAATACGAAAATACTTCAGGTAGCCGCACAGACGTTTTCCATCCCTGCGAATAAAATAAAGCTCAATCATACCAGTACCTATACTATTGCCAATACGTCGCCCTCTGCGGCCAGCGCTACGGCGGATCTGAATGGGAAGGCAACACTGATAGCCTGTAATGCAATACTGGACAGGCTGAAACAACTGGCTGCGGAAGCATTCCACGTCACGCCTGCTGACATCACCCTGGAAAACGGACATGTACTGGTGAATCAGCAGCCGTCTTCCTGGAACTGGCAACAGCTCGTCACAACTGCTTTTGCACAGCGGATCAATCTGTCTGAACACGGACATTACGCCACTCCGGAAATACACTATGATGCAGTGAAAGAGAAAGGGCATCCTTTCGCCTATCATGTGTATGGCACTGCCATACTGGAAGCGACGGTCGACTGCCTTCGTGGTACCTATACCATAGACACGGTTAAGGTTGTACACGACTTTGGCAACAGTATGAATACCGATATTGACCGCGGACAAATAGAAGGCGGTATCGTACAGGGTATCGGATGGATGACCCTGGAAGAAGTGATCTACGACAGAGAAGGAAAGCTCCGTTCTAATGCATTATCCACCTACAAGGTACCCGATATCTATGCAGTCCCAAAAACGATTGCCATAGACGCATTGCAAACTACCAGGGATAACCTGGCCGTATTCCGTTCCAAAGCAGTCGGAGAACCACCACTGATGTACGGAATAGGTGCCTGGTTTGCGCTGCACAATGCGATACGGGCATTCCACCCACATGCTGATATCCCGTTTATCACCCCTATGACGCCTGAGAAAGTGCTGTTGGCATTATATTCTAAAACCAATACGGAAACGAATCAACAACATGCAGAAACAGTTAGTCACCTGGGATCTGATCTGTAAGAGCCTGCGACAGAACATTCCCGTTATGCTGCTATATGTACTCGAAAGTAACGGCAGCAGCCCGGGCAGAAGAGGCTTTTTTATGGCCGTAAATGAATCAGGAGAAATAGCCGGCTCCATCGGCGGCGGCATCATGGAACACAAGTTTGCTGAGATGGCGAAAGAACAGTTAGGACACTTTGCTACCTCCTACTCCATTCACCAGCAACACCATGACAAGAGCGTACCCAAGAACCAGAGCGGCATGATCTGCTCCGGCGATCAGACCATCCTGTTATACAAACTGACGCCAGACAGTATCACGCCTGTTAACAAGATCATTGCCTGTCTGATGCAACACCAGCAAGGTATACTGGAGCTCTCTCCGCTGGGACTGCAGTTTACCAGCGAAGTGCAGGGCCATCCGGCATATGACTATCACATGCAGTCAGAGCTCGACTGGTATTACCGGGAAAAGATCGGATACCGGGATTACCTGCATATTATCGGCGGGGGACATTGTTCACTGGCACTCTCGGACATCATGCACAAACTGGACTTTTATGTACATGTCTATGAAGAACGTCCGCAGGTACATACATTGTTGCAAAACAATAGTGCACATGAGAAGACCATTGTACATGATTACAGTCAGCTGGAAACGCTCATTTCCGGTGGACCACATCATTACGTGGTGATCATGACGGTGGGTTACCGTACTGATGATATTGCGTTACGTGCATTGCTGTATACATCTTTAAGATATTGCGGGGTATTAGGTAGTGCCGCTAAGATGGACAAAATGTTTGCCACCTATCGGGCAGAAGGCATCCCCGATTCACTGCTCACCAGGTTGTATGCGCCGATAGGCATAGACATCAGCAGTCAGACGCCGGAAGAAATAGCGGTGAGTATTGCCGCTCAGCTCATACAGACAAGGCATTTACCTACTCCCGCGTCACCCGTCCCGAAATCAGACCATACGGCTCATCCGTCGCCATGAAGATCTCATTCTCGTGTCTGATATTGAACTGCTCCAGGTTGAAGGGGATATGATGCTTATTAGGCATTTCAAGATAGACATCTTTTACATTGGCATGCGACTCCAGTACGGCGGCTCCCATAGCATACAGGGTCTGTTGTACGGAGAGGCTTTTATGTCCTGCGAATGTACGTAGTAACACCTCCCTTATACTGTTATACTGTTCTGTATAATCAGCCGGCAATGGATCATATTCCCATGTGATGGTACATTTTGTAGCCAGTATCCGGTCACTGGTCTCCTTTAGTGTGGTGTATGTGTCTTTTATATATTTCTCAAAAGCAGAATCAGTTGTTTTTAATATTAACAGGTCAGCAATACCGGATGTAACGCTGACACTGGTGGCGTCTTTTGTAACGACAGTCGTATGCTTTTCGGACCCGCCGCCGATATAGGTATGCGGATGTTCATTTCCGTCCAGCATGATACGCTGGTACAGGTGTTCCGCTATTGCAACAGTAGCAGTTCCTACCTGGGGCTGTGTGGAAACAAAGTGATTGGCAAGATAAATAGCAAAGTCTTCCACGGAAGATTTAAAATGATCCTTCGCCAAGGCGTACACGGTATTCTTTTGTGTATCTGTAGGCAATATTTTGCTATTGTCACCATTTGTATGGGCCTCTTCAAAATCGCCCTTCAGCGAGACGCTCACTGTTATTTGCCGGAACTCATGATAAGCGGGGTGACGGATAATTTTAGATAATTGGATAGCATTTTTGCCATAGCTATTTTCGCCAAGTCTTATTTTCATTTTGAGGCATTTTATTTGGTGGTCACATACCCTAATATAATGAATTAATTGCCTATTTTTACTTAGAAGCCCCTTATATGTTTGACCTCATTATAAAAGGAAATAACATACTCACACCTGAGGGTATTAAACCCGGTGTAGTATTGGTGAGAGACGGCTGCATCTACTCAGTCAGTGACACCGTGCCTGAGGCAGCCCATACCATTGTTGATATCGGTAATAAGATACTGATGCCGGGCATGATTGATCCACATGTACACATCAACGAACCCGGCAGAACAGATTGGGAAGGCTTTGCAACAGCTACACAGGCTGCTGTTGCCGGCGGTATCACTACCCTGATCGACATGCCACTGAATGCGGATCCGGTGACGACTACCGTCAGGGCATTTGAGGAAAAAATACAGGCGGCCGGTCCCCGGTTACACTGTGATGTCGGATACTGGGGAGGCATTATACCGGGCAACACACACGAAATAGAAGGGATGGCATTAAAGGGGATCAGTGGGTTCAAGGCATTCCTGACGCACTCCGGCATTGACGACTTTCCGCATGTCACCGCTGCCGATCTGGAAATGGCGATGCCGGTCATTGCCCGCCATCAGCTGCCCTTACTGGTCCATTGTGAGCTGATGCCGGATATACAGCCCCCTAGGCAGGATAATGTACGCTCCTATCGACAGTATATGGCATCCCGCCCGCAATTGTGGGAACAGGCGGCTATTGCGCTGATGATACATTGCTGCGAACTATATGGATGCAGGGTCCATATTGTGCATCTTTCTTCGGCAGCCGCCCTTGAACAGATCACTATCGCAAAGGAAAAAGGGTTACCCCTTACAGTTGAAACCACACAGCATTACCTGTACTTCAATGCGGAGGAGATCCCCGACGGCAATACCAGCTTTAAATGCGCACCGCCTATCCGGGAAAGAGAGAATAACAGTAAATTATGGGAAGCCCTGAAAGCGGGCATTATTGACTTTGTGGCAACAGATCATTCTCCGGCACCACCGGCATTGAAACAGATCGACACAGGTGACTTCACTACTGCCTGGGGTGGCATAGCCTCCCTTCAGTTAGCATTACCTGCCCTATGGACAGCAGGCAGAAGCCGGGGCGTCCGCATTGAACAGATAGCGAGCTGGTTATGTGAACGTCCTGCGATATTAGCCGGACTAGAAAACAGAAAAGGGAAGATAGCACCGGGTTATGACGCTGACCTCGTCGTATGGGATCCTGAGCGTTCATTTATCGTCAATGCAGAAGGACTGTACCATAAACATAAACTGACACCCTACATCAATGAGACTTTATATGGTGTTGTGGAACAAACCTATCTGAGAGGAGTAAAAGTATTTGATGAGGGTAATTTTCCACATACGCATCAGGGTCAGCACATCATCAGACAGTCAAACATATAGACTAAATACAGCGTTATGGAAAACTACCTGCACCGGGCAAACAATATACTGGCCAGAATCCAGGAACTGGCTTGTATCAGTGAGGATGCTCACTGTATAACGCGCACGTTCGGCTCACCTGCTTTTATCAGCGGATGCAGCCGTGTATTGTCATGGATGCAGGAAGCAGGACTGGACGCCAGAATAGATAATATCGGAAATGTAAGAGGCAGATGGAACAGTCAGCAACCTGCCGCCAAAACACTGGTCATTGCGTCACATATCGATACAGTCAGGAATGCAGGCCGCTTTGATGGTCCATTAGGCGTGATCATGGGCATAGACCTGATCCACTGGCTGCACCAGGAAGATATACAACTCCCGTTCAATATAGAGCTGATCGCCTTCAGTGATGAGGAAGGCGTACGCTTTCATACCACATACCTGGGCAGTAATACCGTTGCCGGTAGCTTTGACATATCGCTGCTTCAGCAAACAGATGATACGGGTATCACACTTCGTGATGCGATCAAAACAATTGGCGGCGATCCGGCGTTACTGGCCAATGATGCCATACCAGCAGAAGAATGGCTGGGATATTTCGAAATACATATCGAACAGGGACCGGTACTGTATGAAGAGCAACTACCGGTAGCCATTGTACAAAGTATCGCAGGACAACAACGTGTCCGCGTAAAGTTTAATGGTATATCCGGGCATGCGGGCACTGTCCCCATGGACATGCGGCAGGATGCTTTATGTGCAGCGGCTGAATTCATACTGGCAACAGAAAGGTATGCTGCGCATCAGAAAGAAGCGCTGCTGGCTACAGTGGGCACCCTCCAGATAACAGATGCCGCCAGCAACGTGATACCGGGTGAAGTAACCTGCACACTGGACATCAGGAGTCCTGAACAGACTGTATTAAAGAAAGCACGCAAATCCCTGAAAGAAATAGCCGCACAGATCTGTGATGAAAGGCAACTGACCGCGGACTGGGACATTATACAAAAAACGAAGCCTGTTGCCTGTGACACCGCATTAAGCCACCTGCTTGCGCAGGCTGTCTCCGCAGCAGGCTACAATGTGAAGAACCTGCATAGCGGCGCAGGACATGACGCCGTGACCATTGCAGCCGTTGCTCCCGTATGCATGCTGTTTGTCAGATGTTACAAAGGAATCAGTCATCAGCCACTGGAAAATGTGGAAGTACCGGACATTGCTGCGGCAGTGAAAGTAGCAGATCATTTTATTCATCGCCTCACAGAGGTATATAAAAAGCGGTAATATGGAAATATCAGCAATGACAAGATCGGTGGTAAAGCGTAATCACGCAGTGATCTGTCCGGATGGATATGTCAACAGTGTCGTACCGGGATGGACAAACTGCCGCGTAAATGTACTGATCAATGAGCAAATGGGCGCACGCCTTGGACAAACACTGATCACGGCAACGGCAGATACTGTTATTGCAGGCGATACAGACACCGCACAGATCTTCTTTTATATCATCTCCGGCTCGTGTATCGCGAAAGTAGATACGGCTTTACAAACGTTAGGCAGCGGACAGTTCGTCTACGTGCCTGCAGGGCATTCCTATAGCCTGGAGCAGTTCTCCGCAGATACACAGATCGTGACATTCCATAAAGTATATGAACCATTAAAAGGACATACTGCACCACCGGTGATCTTTGGTGATGCCGCTAAAGTAGAAGGCCCTGCCTTCCTGGGTGATCCTGCGTTACGGCTCCAGGTCCTACTACCGGAAGATCTGTCGTTTGACATGGCCGTAAATATCTTCACATATGACCCCGGTGGACATCTTCCTTTTGTGGAAACACACATTATGGAACATGGTTTGCTCTATCTCCAGGGACAAGGAGTGTATATGCTCGATCATGAGTGGTACCCGATCAAAAAAGGAGATACCATCTGGATGGCGCCCTATTGTCAGCAATGGTTCACTGCGATGGGCAAAGAACCGGCAGTGTATATCTATTACAAGAATGTGAACCGGTTTCCAACTACGTTATAATAAATTCCACTAATGACTTTGAAAGACTTGAACACACTATCACCAGAACAATTACAACAAACACTGCGTCAATGTTGTGGCGCAACAGCATGGATCGAAAAAATGAAGCATGAATTTCCTGTAGCTGATGAAGAAAGTCTGCTGGAAGCCGCTGCCCGGCACTGGCATACCTGCTCTGAAGAAGACTGGAAGGAAGCCTTTACACATCATCCGAAGATCGGAGACCTGCATGCCCTGCAACAAAAATTTGCCTCCACCGCACACTGGACCAGTGGAGAACAGGCAGGTACCATAGATGCGTCAACAGTTATACTCCAGGCATTTGCAAAAGGCAACATGCTGTATGAAGATAAATTCGGTTACATATTTATCGTATGTGCCACCGGCAGGTCAGCACCTGAAATGCTGTCGTTGCTGACAGAACGCCTGAAAAACACACCTGAGGACGAAATAAAGATCGCGATGGGTGAACAGGAAAAGATCACTACTATCAGACTGAAAAAACTATTGACTGCATGAGCCAGATCACGACACATATACTAGATACTTCAGCAGGCATACCCGCAGCGGGTGTGCCTGCCAGCCTGCTGCAACAGACAGCTGGCGGATGGACATCCATTGCCACCGGCGAGACCGGTGAAGATGGAAGGATCACCGATCTGCTGCCGCCTGACAAGTTATTAACACCTGGAAGCTACAAACTCAGATTTGATACGGAAGCCTACTTTACCGAACGGGATATCACTACATTCTACCCTTTTGTAGAAATAGCTTTTCTTATCAATGATGAGCCACATTACCATGTGCCACTTTTATTGAATCCGTTTGGTTACTCTACTTATCGTGGCAGCTAAAATCACCTGCTTATGCAACTGGCTATCGCTGAAAATGAGAAAGAACAACTGCTACAGGTATTACAAACAGCCAACCTGAAATTCCAGCAGACCTATCCCGGTGATAAACCTGACCGGCAGCCAATACATACTGTCTATGGCGGCGCTAACCTGTTCAAAGCGGATACCTGTATCCGCATGGGCGACATTGCGCTTAAACATCTGCATACCTATGCGCCTGATTTTGTCTCACTCGCAAAGGCCCTGCGGTTAGAAGGGCACGAACAGCTGCCACAAAAGGAAGCTGCGATCAGTCAGCTACAGGAAAGACTGGCGCTGTTAACAGACAAGGACCGCCGTCAGGAACCCGCCTGGTTGTATTATACTGTCTATCACAAGATCATCCGGAAGTTATCCACAGAAGCTGTGGAAGACTTCCGGATCGACTTTGAAGATGGTTTCGGTAACCGTCCGGATGAAGAAGAAGATGCCACTGCTGTCAGTGCCGCCAGAGAACTGGCGCTGGGCATGCGGCAAAAGACTATCTCTCCTTTCATTGGCATTCGTATCAAACCTTTTACCGAAGACCTGAAATACCGGAGTGTAAGAACACTGGACCTGTTCCTGACAACCCTGTTACAGGAAACAAGGGGCGTCCTGCCAGCTAACTTTGTGGTGATGTTACCCAAAGTCACTATTCCGGAACAGGTCGTCACGCTCGTCAGGTTGTTCGAGCTGCTGGAAAAAGCACATGCACTGGTTCCCGGCTCCCTGAAAATGGAAACCATGATAGAAGCCACGCAGATCATCATGGACGATGAAGGCAGAAACCCATTGATGCGGATCATCAGGGCCAGCGAAGGGCGTTGTATCGCAGCCCATTTCGGTACATATGACTACACTGCTTCCTGCGGTATCACCGCGAAATACCAGACCATGGCACATCCGGTATGTGACTTTGCCCATCATATGACCAAAGTCGCACTGGGCAGTACAGGTATCTTCCTCTCGGATGGCGCCACCAATGTCATCCCGGTAGCCCCGCATAAAGGAGCACATCTGAGCCTGGCGCAGTTACAGGAGAACGCAGATACCGTTCATCATGCATGGCGTACCGGATACGGACACACCCAGCATTCCCTCATCAATGGCTTCTACCAGGGATGGGACCTGAATCCGGCACAGTTACCCATGCGCTATGCAGCCACCTACCTGTTCTTCCTCAGCAATTATGAAGACGCATTATTCCGGCTGAAGACATTTGTGGAACGTGCAGCGATCTCCACACTCACCAAAGACATCTTTGACGATGCGGCTACCGGACAGGGACTGCTGAACTTCTTTCTGAAAGGGATCAATTGCGGCGCTATTTCTGAAGAAGAGGTACTCGCTACCGGATTAACGCTGGATGAGATCAGGAGCCGGTCCTTTTACCGTATACTGGAAGGAAGAAGAAAGCGACACTGACGGGACTGCCGTTTACTGATGACACTGCCTGCACTGGCGCGGCAATTGTGGTAGGACACATATGCCATCTACCGTTGTCTATAAGATGCTTTATGACCATGATACTGCTACCCTGCGGATCATCTTCGTTTCCGGTCTGATATACGACTACAAGAACGTACCGGAAGAAGTGTATCAGGCAATGAAAAATTCTGGTTCAAAGGGGACTTATCTCAACAAGCATATCAAAGGGCACTATGCGTATGAAAAAGTCGGCTGACTACCGGCCGGCCAGCCAGAACAGCGCGTCCAGGACAAACCGTCGCTGCACCTTGTTATCAAAGGTATGTGACAGGTCTTTATTGGTATGATGCTCATAGTCGATATCATTATGCCCCATGTTCATATACAGCATCTTGTAACGCTTGTTTGTCCATACAACAGGATAGTACCCGCTATGCCATATTTCATGTGGCTTAGGACCTGTACCCAGTGGAAAACTGGCAGGATCTATCGACAACAATATCTCAATATCCTTATTTGATTTCAGGTCATTTGACCATCTGTACCACTCATTGGGAGCCGCTGTAAAGGTGACCGGCAGGTGCTTCATGGCAGGATGCTCCGGATGTTCTACCCGCAGAATAGCGGATGTGGGCCGCCAGGTATTACTGCCATATTCACCGGAACCAAGGAATTGGTTATGATACCAGTCCCAGTTCTGCGGATAATCGGATGGCGTAAGCGCGAAAGCAGCAAAGTGGAATCCCATCCAGGCGCCTCCGTTTTCCATATATTGCCGGAAAGCTTCCCGCTGGGCGGGTGTATCAGGTCTTGTATCCAGAAACACGACCACCTGGTATTGCGAGAGTACGCCTGGATTCATTTTATGCCAGTCATTAGTCGAATCGTAAATGAAATGATGTTGTTTAGCCATCTCTGCAAACCAGCGGTTGGCTTCATGTACGAAACTGATATGAGCCTGGTCATGACGGGCGGTGTAGAAACCTAGTACTTTAAATGGCTTATGTTGCTGGGCACTGGCGGCGGTAATGGAAAGGCAGCAGATACAGATCAATATTCTCTGCAAAAAACAATTCATGATACGTGGATTTTATACATTCCAAAATATAACATTATATTTGCCCGTACAACATAGCCCGACGTCTTCCCAAAACTACAATTACCATGAAAAAATTACTATGCCTGGGCATATTCCTTGGCACGTTACACCCTGCTATTGCCCAGGATACCACTGCTAAACTGGATTCTCTTGTCAGCGCCTATCACAAACTACATCGGTTCAACGGCACCGTACTGGTAGCACAACAGGGTAAGATATTACTGGACAAGGCCTATGGATATCAACGTACAGCCGACAAGACCCTGAATGAACCAGGTACGATCTTTCAACTGGGCTCTGTAACCAAACAATTCACTGCCACCGTCATTCTCAAACTGGAAGAACAAAAGAAACTAAGTCTGCAGGACAAGCTGTCAAAATATTTCCCGGACTATCCCAAAGGCGACAGCATCACCATTGAAAACCTGCTGACACATACATCCGGTATTTACAATTACACCAATAACAGGGAGTTTATGCAGAATGAAGTTACTATCCCTGCCAGCAGAGAGAAGATCATGGGCCTTTTCAAAGACAAACCGCTTAACTTCTCCCCCGGCACCAAATGGGATTACTCAAACTCCGGTTATTCCATGCTGGGATATATTATAGAAAAGGCAGCCGGTAAACCGTACGAACAGGTGATGAGAGCGTACATCTTCGGCCCTTTACATATGGACCATACAGGCTTTGACTTTAAGAACCTGAAAGACAGTAAGAAGTCAACCGGCTATTTCAATATCAGCGATACCAGCAGTACACCCGCGCCATCCGTGGATTCTACCATCTCTTATGCAGCCGGAGCCATGTACAGCACTACCGCCGATCTGTATAAATGGCACCAGGCAGCGCAGCAGTACAAGATCATCTCAAAGGCTGACTGGGAAAGAGCGTATACACCATTCATGAACCATTATGGCTATGGATGGGAGTCTGACTCTATTGCCGGCAAACGTAAGGTATCACATGGCGGCGGCATACATGGATATGTCACTACTATTGTGAGGGTACCGGAAGATGATGTGTGCATCGTTGTACTTGACAATGCGGCTGACAAGGAGGTAGGTAAAATAGGGCAATCGCTGCTGTCTATACTTTATAAGCAGCCATACACCCTACCGTACGAGAGAATCGCGATACAGGTGCCGGAAGCGACACTGAAGCAGTATGAAGGAGAATATAACCTGTTCCCGAATTTCAATATTGTCATGACAGTGAAAAATGGTATGCTGATAGGCCAGCCTACCGGGCAGGCGGAGTCTCCGCTGTTCGCTGAGAAAGAGGATTTCTTCTTCCTGAAAATAGTGAATGCACAGATCAGATTTACGCGGAACGACAACAGGGAGATAACGGGACTTATCCTGTATCAGAATGACAGAGAGATGCCTGGAAAGAAAATAAAGTAATATGCACAAAGGCGTCCGCTTCCAGCGCGACGCCTTTACTCAGATAATATCGGTAGTTCCCTTTACATGAATGGCCGTCATCAACGGCAATGTCTGTTCTTTCATCTGCTCTCAGCAGACAGGCAGTTACTGCTTTACTATTTTACCCTTGAAATGTTGTTTACCGTCTTTTAGCTGTACGATATACAACCCCTTCGGGAATGATCCTATTATTGCATTTAAGCCATTATTCAGCTCTGTAATGCTGCCGGTGCGTCTGAATACCACATGGCCATCTCCAGCCGTTATAACGACGTTTAAACGGGTATTCTGGCTATTATAATCCAGATAAGCTGCATTGTCAACGGGATTAGGACGGATCGTCAGTATCTGGCTGTCTTTGATCGTTTCCTTCACTTCCTGTATACGTAGCGCACTGCTGTTCGGAATGTAAATATTCGGCTGCGGTGGTGTGCTCATACCGGTACCGAGGTAGTAATCAGGATAAGGCGGCTGATTGTACGCAGTATTCTGCCAGGCAATAGCCGTGCGGTATTGGAGATTGTGCATCAGCGTGTACAGTCTGTAAGAAGTTTCAGCTGTTGTTGTGAATAATAACAAGCTACTGTTATCAGCACTTCTTACCAGTACTTCTTCCCGCCAGTCGCCCAGCAGGTCGGCAGTCAGGCAGGGATTAGCCTTTGTACTGTTATTGGAAGTCCCACCATAGTCAGATAAAGTAAGCAAACGGTTCAGCGCTTTGGAGGTGTAATTCCATTTATCCAGTTTCACACCATCCAGTAATTCCCTGCACAGATCACCATCCCACCAGATACCGAAATTATTACTGGGTTTGGCAGTACCAATAGATACTCCTTTACAGGTATACAGATCACCGGCGGAAGCCCACACCTCATAACCTATATGGGTGGGATCCACATCACCGGCCAGCGCCCTGCCGACATCTCCGGTAATACCATGGGCCGCTCCTCTGCCCCAGATAGGCGTACCACTGGCCGCATCTCTGAACTCGATACCAAAGTTACCATACTGGGACGGTGTCTCATGGCATTGCCACAACTCCTGCCCTGCTCTTTCCGGATCGAGATCTGTCATGTGCATGGCATCACCGTGTCCGAGGCCATTGACATATAGTCCACTACCGTTGTCATTGATAGCACTCGAACCATTGATCAGCTCCTGCTTTCCATCGTTATCCACATCCCCCACCGTTACCTGGTGATTACCCTGTCCTGCATACGCGCCGTTACCGGATGTATTGCTGTCAAAAGTCCAGCGTTGGGTGAGCTGACCATTCCGCCAGTCCCAGGCGACTCTCACCAGGCGGGTATAATAGCCACGGCCCATGATAAGAGAAGGACGGGCACCATCCAGATAAGCCACCGCATTCACAAATCTGTCTACACGGTTGCCATAGCTGTCTCCCCAGGAAGACACGGTACCACGGGCAGGCAGGTAATTGGTCGTCGCCATCGCAGCCCCTGTTTGTCCGTTGAATACAGTCAGAAATTCAGGACCACTCAGCACATATCCACTACTATTCCTGTAATCGGCGGTCGCACTACCAATCACAGTACCCACGCCATCTACAGTTGCATCAGCTGTTTTCATCGCCACTTCTGCTTTACCATCACCATCCAGGTCGTACACCATGAACTGTGTGTAATGGGCGCCGGCACGGATATTACGTCCCAGGTCAATACGCCACAAACGTGTACCGTTCAACCGGTATGCATCAATATACACATTACCGGTATAGCCACTCTGGCTGTTGTCCTTGGCATTGGTAGGATCCCATTTCAGGACGATCTCATATTCACCATCGCCATCCAGGTCGCCTACACTGGCATCATTGGCAGTGTAGGTATATGCTTCACCGGATGGCGTGGTACCACCAGCGGGGAGCTGTAAGGGGATTGTTTTGTAGATACTGGTCCATACACTGACAGCCGGAGTAGCTGTCTGCTCAGCACCATTTATAACGGGGCGGATGGTATAAGAACCGTTGGTGGTGACATTGTCAACATAATTCGTGGAATTGGTGATGGGAGTGGCGTTCAGCTTTACACCGTTCCTGTACACGTTAAAACTAATGGAACTGGGGTCGGTGCCAAGCATACGCCAGCCGATGTAGACGGCACTGCTGCTCTGGCGTACGGCAACAGGCGCTCTTGAAAGAAATTCCATCTGTTTCGACTGCGAGACGGCAGAAGAGGAAGAAAGGCTGATCAGTGCAAGGATCAGCAGTTGGGTGAACATGCTTTTCATACGGGAACTTATTTAAATATTTGGGAATTTGGAATTAGGAACCGGTTCAAATCAACAGGCATACAAATAGTGTACAGGTGCACAATAGCGTCATATCCCCGGGGCTTTGAGGCCATATTCCAGGCGTACACATATCAATATCGTAAGACGCACCAATTCCTAATTCTTAATTCCTAATTTATTCAATATTCCCGCGACTATACTTACACCCTCGTTACATTCTCTACTACCGCATGTTCCAGCTCCTTCCCTTCAAATGTCCGTATGACATTTCTGGCTGCTATGGCGGCCATGGCATTACGTGTATCAACCGTAGCTGAGCCTATATGCGGCAGCACAGCGACATTGGGCATATTCAGCAGGGGATTATCTGCGGTCATAGGTTCAGGATTGGTCACATCCAGCCCCGCGCCCCAGATCGTGCCATTCTGCAATGCAGCGATCAGGTCGCCTTCATTGTGAATACCGCCCCTGGCCGTATTAACGAATATTGCGGAAGGTTTCATTTTACTGAACACCTCTTTATTGAAGAGTTCTTTCGTCTCTGGCGTCAGTGCGGTATGTACGGATACCACATCACTATTCTGCAGTAACTCATCAAAGGAGACACGTATAGCGCCCAGTTGCCTTTCTGCTTCCTCATTTATACCGCGGTTGTAATATATGATCTTCATACCGTAAGCACCTGCACATCGCTGCGCCATCTCAAAACCGATCCTGCCTAAACCAACGATCCCCAGTGTCTTACCATTGAGTTCCAGTCCCAGGTTAGCCGTAGGATCCCAGAAATTCCAGTTGCCACGCAGGATCTCCTTGTGCATGTGAAAAGCTTTACGGGAAGCCGCCAGCATCAGCAGAAAAGCAGTATCTGCAGTAGCGCCGCTGAGTACGCCTGGCGTATTGCCCACGGCTATACCAAGGTCTTTTGCTGCTGTAACATCCACATTATCATACCCTACGGACATCATGGAGATGATACGCAGATGACGGCATGATTCGAGAAAATGACGGTCTACCTGCAGCGGACCGGACACAATGATCGCATCGTATTCCTTCATCACCGGGATCAGTTCTTCTGCCGGCTGATGACGGTTCTCCGTCCACACCGTATAGTCGATCTGATTGTCATTCAGCAGTTGCAACGCTATCTCAGGAACGTTCCTTGTTATATACACTCTCTTACGCATGGCTATATTAATTTCTGGTTATTGTCTACAAAATACATAAATGACTGTTTTCAGGGATATTTTTGACAAATTGTTTCGGGTAATTTTGCACCGAACAAAATTCACCTTTTCCCTCGTACCATTAAGAGCAGGTCAAATGGTTAAAGTGTTGGTTTTATTGTTTATTTTAGTCAAGTCCTACAGGCCGCTTACCTAACAGTGAACGGCCTGTTTTTTTTAGCCGGTTGCCCGCAGTCATACTGTTCACCCAATCATCTATTCCATGCTCTCCAGATATGCGGCTCATGCATTCCCATTTTATAGCTGTACAGGATATTCCGTATTGTTTTACTGACACGAAAAAAAAAGTGCTTTTCCACGTTGTAAAATTGATGAATAATGATAACTTGCAATAGGGCGAAACGCCCGCCCATGCTGCATTAACAATTCATTTAAGATCGTAACAATTCATTAAAGATTCGTCACACAGTGGATGTTGCTGACAGCACGGGACTGTGTATAAATGATCGTCAATAATTATACGCGCAGCAACCGAAAAGATGGCGTAAAATACTATCGCCAGAAAGCAATGGATAAAAACAACTGCAGGTATTTCTAACTAATCTCCGTACGAGTATGAAACTACACTTATATAAATCTGCCGCCCTGCTGGGCGCTCTATGCCTTCCGCTATATATGTCCGCACAGACAGCTGCGAAAGATACAGTTCATGTGGTCAGTAAAGAAGTAACGCATGAGATCCTTACGAGGATCAGTAAACAACTGGATGAAGGATATCCTTTCCCGGAAATAGCGAAGAAATATATCGCAACCTTAAAAAACCAGGAATCCAGGAAAGCCTATCAGGACCTGACCCCGGAAAAGCTGGCCAGAAAGATCACCAATGATCTGCGTGAGACGCATAAAGATGTGCATCTTACCATCTTCCACAATAAAGATTACTATGAGCAGCTGACCCGTTCATTCTCTAATACCCGCACACCTGAAGATGATAAACTGGAACTCGAAAGAAAACGCCAGAACAACTACGGTTTTGATGCGGTGGAACTGAATAAAAAAACGTCTACTGCCTACATTAAAATACAAGGTGGTTTCCATGGCGATCAGGAAGCTTTTGAAATGGCTGCCAATGCTATGAATATGGCTGCGTATTCCAAAAACATCATTATCGACATCAGGGATAATGGTGGTGGGACCGGTATGATGGGACGTTTTCTCGCTGGTTATTTCTTCAATGCGGGTGACGAACGCTACTACCTCCATGGTTATCATAAAGACAGATCAAAAGATATCCAGGAATGGACATATCCTTTCGTTCCCGGTAAGAGAATGCCTGACAGCAAACTGTATATCCTTGTTAATAAACATACAGCATCTGCAACAGAAGGTTTTGCTTTCGCTATGCAACAGATGCATCGTGCCACTATCGTAGGCGACACGACCGCTGGTGCCGGTATCGCTGGTTCCATGATACCGCTGAAGGAAAACCTGGTGGTGTTCATGCCGGTGAAAATGGTCGCAGCTCCTGGTTCTGATGAGGGATGGGAAGGCATCGGCGTATTACCGGATGTTCCTGTAAAAGGTGAAGATGCAAGAACGGAGGCTGAAAAGCTGATCAAAAAAGAACAGGACCTGGCCTCAGCCGCCAGGACTAAGTAATATTTCCTACCTACAACTGTAACTGTAACAGTGGGGTATCAAAAGTGATCGCTTTTGATACCCCACTGTCTTTTTTATGCATGGAGGAATGTTGTATCAACTGATACTATTTCCTGCTTTTATACTGATAAAAGATGCCCTTATCAAACGGCGTCCACAGACAGGCCTTTTGTCCGCCACTTTTCAAACCACTGTTTGCCCAGGTATTACAGGTATGAAACAGACTATAACTACCTTTTGCCTCATAAAATGCATCTGTGGTTCCATAATTGGCATCTGTAACAATGTGGATCACATTCCCTTTATCATCACGATCAAAACTACCCTGTATATAGCTGATCAGTCCTGCATAATGCGCACTGTCAATATTGAGTCTGATACAATCATTCCCCTCACGCATCGTGCGGTAATAAGTAGCATGAATAGCCGATGAACTAAGGCCGGTAGCGGCCTTAAAAGCCGTACTGAATTTCAGGTCCGCCCAGGTAGGCGTTTCCAGGTAGAAGCCTTTGTCTCCCCATCCGAAAGCAATCCATTCGGCCGTAGTATCCTTTCCTCTGGTATTGACAAAGCGGACGTCTTTGCTCCAGTCGATCTGACTATTGCGCACCGGCATCACCAGATCTGTATGTACGCCATTTGTCAGAATGTAAAGCGGGATCTCATCACCGCTGGCGGGTTCTTTATCCACCGTAATACGTGATAACACATAAGCTGCTGACAGGTATAGGGCTACGAGTACAACCGGAGTTAAAATAGTCCATCCGATGATCTTGATTACTTTCTTCAATGTGATTGATAATTAATAATTAGCAATGATACTTAATAAGCAGGCTAGCCTTACATGTAATAGGTAAACGTTTATCATTAATCCCCGGCGGGCAAAAAGGTAACCCACTACAATCGCTGCCTGCATGCTGCGCCATCAACAACCACTAATGACTAATTACATTGGCTGATCATGAAAACATCGCCGGACTACTGAACGAAATGACTTATATTACCAATGGATTATAACGTAGATGCCCCTGCGGAATTTGCAGCTGCAGGAGTAAGCGTAGGCGGATCATGCGCCTTCCCTAAGACGAACAAACGCGTAGAATAACATTGTAACGGTTATAAATGCGAATACCTGTGAGTAGAGCTACTCACAGGTATTCACGTTATATCTTCAGAACAATTTAAACAAAACCCTCTATGCGAAAACCCTCAGTATGGTCCTTTACCCTTATGGTACTGACGATCATTACACTCCATTCAAGCGCGCAGGTGGCTCCTGCAGCACAATCAGTGACCGGTAAACTGATTTGCGGATACCAGGCATGGTTTAATTGTTACGGCGACGGCTCGCCTGTAGAAAGATGGGCCCATTGGAGCCCCGGCAATTACCGCTCAGACACGCCCAAACCTGCTCCTGGCCGTATTACCTTCGAAGCATTCCCGGACATATCGGAGTACCCTGCCACCAGTCTGTTCCAGACGGCTCTCGGTAACCTGCATGACGCACGTAATGCCCGTCTGTTCAGCTCCTGGCCACAGGCATCGATTGACCTTCACTTTTCCTGGATGCAGCAACACGGTATTGATGGCGTAGCCCAGCAACGTTTCCTCGGACCTACCGGGGACGGTGTGTACAAAACCAGTATGGATAGCCTGGTACGAAGGATCAGGCGTAGTGCCGAAAAGTACCAGCGTATCTTCTACATCATGTATGACATGAGTGCGGATGATACCGCCTTCTTCAAAGCTGACTGGCTGCATATCGAAAACGATCTGCGTCCACAGGAATCCCCTTACTATGCCCACCAGCATGGAAAGCCGGTCATTTGTATATGGGGCTTCGGACTGAATGAACGCAGTAATCGGCCGGCCAATAGTCTCGCCATTATCAACTGGCTGAAAGGGAAAGGATACTACGTTATCGGCGGCGTTCCTGCCGGCTGGCGTACTGGTACCCGTGATTCACATCCTGGTTATGAGAATGTGTATAAAGCATTTAATATGCTGTCTCCCTGGGCCGTAGGACGCTTCAACAGCCTTACCGGTGCAGACGACTTTAAAACCGACAATCTGGTCCCGGATCAGGCGTATTGTGCGGCAAACGGGCTGGATTACCAACCGGTTATATTCCCTGGCTTTGCCTGGAGCAACTGGAATGGCGGCACCAGGAACATGATCCCCCGCCTCCGCGGAGAATTCTTCTGGCGCCAGCTGTATAACATCAAAAGCCTGGGTATGAACACCGCCTACATCGCTATGTTCGATGAGTATGACGAAGGCACTGTCATCGCTAAAATGGCGGATAGCTATTTTGCGGTAACGAATGATCAATACTTCCTTACCACCAGCGCTGACGGTACCTATATAGGAGCCGATTTCTACCTGCGGCTGGCCGGTCAGGCCACAAAAGTCCTGAAAGGGGCCGCGCCACTGACAACCAATGTGACCATCCCCTACGCGACGGCACCACTATGGTTCAGGACCAGTGTAGAACCACAATATGATGCAACGATCACCTGGACGGATACGCCCGACCAAAGTGTGGCTACCACCAATGTAACGGGCTATGACGGAACAGGTGCCCCCATCTGTGGCATTGTACAGAATGAGTCCAGCCATACAGGACCATCTTCCATCCGCGTGGCAGGAAGGGCTACTTCTGCTACTGCCAATGCTTACTGTGCCTTTAAGATCTTCGACGTCAATATTCCTGTAACTGCCGGTACCGGACTCAGTTTCTGGCTCTATCCTACCAGCAATCTTTCCCGTTACGTAACGGTAGACCTGATCATGACGGACGGAACTTCCCTGCGGGATGCCGGTGCGGTGGATCAACATGGTGTATCTATGCATCCGGCTGCAGGACATGGTACGGTCAACAGCTGGTCACAGATCACCTGTAATATCGGGCAATGGCTGAACGGTAAGACTATTGACCGTATCGTCGTGGATTATGTACATGGCAATGAAGTGGGTAACTTTAAGACATATGTGGATGATATTATCATCAGTGATACGACCACAGTGGCTAGTCTGCAATTAAAAACACCAGGCAGGAAACATTAAGTATAAAAGAGCGGGGCCTTTTGTATGACGCTCATATGTTTACAACATAAGAGCATCGTACAAAAGGCCCCACTTTATTAAAAAATAGAATAATCAGTTATTCACACTTCTTCTGAATACTTCATGAGCATAGCCCGCTCTTTTTTGGTCAGACTTTTCATACCGCGTTTATGGATCTTTTCCAACAGGGCGTCCAGGTCCTGCTTCTGGCCGGACCGTTCGAGATTATAACGGTCATCCAGGTCATAATCTCCTACATGCTCCTGGAAGTACTTGTTTTCGATCAGCAGTGCATGCGGGCGGGTCACGATGATATACACAAAAAAGATCCCTGGTAGCAGGATCGCCAAAATGGTCGGGAGATTGGTCACCACCACTTCCGGCACCATACACAGCACCACGAGCATTCCAATCAGGGCACCACCCAGGTGCGCTTCGTGGCCGATATTATCTTTCTTGGAACGTACACCGTAAATAGAATAGAGTACATATCCCACGCCATATGCCCAGGCGGGAATAGCAAACGGCAAGCCGAAGAACCCCAGCTTCATTCCCGGAAAGACAGCAATGGAAGCAAAGACAATTCCACACACAGCCCCGGAAGCCCCCACAGCGCTATAATCACCATGATTACGGTGGATCAGCAGCGATAAGAGGTTCCCTCCTACCAGACTGGCCACGTACAATACCAGGTAGCTCGCATGCCCCATCCTCAGTTCAAGCCCACTGAAGGCATACAGGGAGAACATATTGAACAACAGATGCATCCAGTTCACGTGCAGGAACCCTGACGAGATCAGTCGTTTGTAGTCTTTGTAGACCAAGATGTTATCTACTTCAAATGAGTACTTATTGAAAAAGGTGCGGTCCTTTAGTCCTTTGTAAGAAACTGCAATATTTACAATAATCAGTAAGAGGTTAATGAGACCAATGTGTGCCATTCAAATGCGGGTTTAAAAATAACTATAGGGAACGCCAGCCCGGAAATATTGTTCACTTCAATATTGTGATTAGTACAAATATATCCAAAACTGCCGTCATCAATTCGCGCTTTCCCGGAATTTATTTAATATTAGCAAAAATCGCACCCATGATATCAAGACCACAAGCTGGCGAATTTGTACCCTACCAGGAAGTTTATATTAAGGCTGTTGGCAATGCGGAAGTCCCTGCAATACTGGAAGAACTGAAAGACAGCACGTATGCATTTTTCACAGCTATTCCGGAGGAAAAGGCCGACTATGCATATGCGCCGGGAAAATGGACTGTAAAGGAAACTTTAGGGCATATGATCGATACGGAGCGGGTATTTGCCTACAGACTGTTATGTTTCCTGCGGGGAGAACAACAGGGGTTACCAGGGTTTGAACAGGATGATTACGTCCTGAACTCATCTGCCGGTGAACGCTCCTTACAGGACCTGGCAAATGAGTTCAGGGTAGTACGTGAATCAACGATATACCTGACACGTAATCTGAAAAAAGAACAGGAAACTATTATGGGCAAGGCCAGTAATAATCCGGTATCTGTAAGAACACTGGCTTACATAATTCCCGGCCATGAGCTGCACCATTTAAGCATACTGAAAGAAAGGTATTTACCTGGAATGGGCATCCAGATCTAACCACTTATTGACGGTATTGGCAGATGTTTCCAGTACGATCTTGTAAAAGCGGGAAGACAGCTGCCTGACATCCAGTAATGCATGACGGTCCTGTACGGGTACTTCTGCCAGCAGTTTGTACTCGTCAGTGCCGCCTGTTTTGAAATTATTTGTAGTGGCTACCCAGATCTTCACTTTACCTGTGTCCTGCAGGGAAGACCATTTCAGGTCAATATTTCCCTGAATAAAGTTAGCAGCTGCATTCGCTATCGCCACATTTCCGATCATTGGCGTACCATCTACCTCACGGGCGGTATGTGCAGGAATATCCATATGCAGATAACGGGCGATAGTAGGCATGATATCCACAATACCCGGCTCGTAATAACGCGCATATGCATTGGCAGGTTTGTAGCTGGTCACCATCCAGGTGCTGCGCTGACGGGCGGATTGTCCGCCATGGTCACGACCGGTCTTTTCGTCCCGTCCATGATCTGTCGTGATGACCAGCATCCAGTCTTCCTTAAAGTGTTGCTGTCTGTAGTTGATGGCATCCCACAGTCTGCCCATTTGTTTGTCCATCAGCTCTACCGCTCTATAGAACTCCGGGCTATCTCCATACCCATGTCCCATATCATCTGTATACTCCAGGTATACCCATGACAGCGACGGCGCGTCTTTTCTGATACCGGCAGTTGCCTCATCCATCACTTTCTCATCGATGTTATGCATAAAGTCTCTTTTCTTATCATGCGGGAAATGGACGGTATCCAGCTCATAACCATCGGCATGCAGGTCGATGTGTACATTGCCTGCTGCTGCCAGGCCATCCCCTGCCAGCTTGGTACGGTTATCCAGCCAGCTGGAATAGATCGCTACCTTCTTCTGCGGGTACTGTGTTTTAAAGAGACGGAAAAGGTTATAGTAATGATAGTTAGGCGCTTTGATATCGTTATCAGTCACGTTGTGTTTATTCACCCAGGTGCCTGTCAGCAAACTGTTATATCCCACGGCGGAGATGGTAGGTGTCTGGTTATAGGTATCCTTATCTCCACCCACATGCATGCGGGTATACCGGCCGGCCTTAATTATACGGTCGATATTAGGCGTATGCAGCTTTTCCAGTACATCGGCAGGAATACCATCTGCAATTACGAACACTACTTTCTTTTCTCTTTGCTGCGCCTGCGCTGAACCTCCCAGCAGAAGGCCCAGACAAGCGGCAAGATATAATTTCTTCATCATGACTTAAATTTATACAACTTATTCTGCTTTTAGTAACCACATAACACCATTGATGTTATCATTACCGGAGAACTGGCTACTGATGGCGGCATTTACATTCGCCTGATTGTTCTGCAGCTCACTCACCGGATACATCCAGCGTTTAGGTATTTTCTTGTCATTCAGCACACCAGCACCTGTTACATCAAAAACAGGCAAACCAGTACGGCGCTGCTCATAGAAGAAATTCCAGTCACTGTTCATGAAGGAGGCAATATATTTCTGGGTCATGATGGCTTTCAGCTGATCTGCCGCAGGAAAAGGATTTGCTTTCAGATAGTTGTCAATGGCAGTCTGGTCAATGGCATAGAACTGCATGGAAGCCTGTACACCCTTGGTGTAATATTCCGCTGCATTTCCGGAGATCCAGCCGCGTACGACAGCTTCCGCCAGGATAAACTGCAGCTCGCCGTAACCGATAGCGATACTTGGTTCGTTCACCGGATTATTGAAGTAACGGGACTTGATCTTAGACACTTCACCTGCCAGCACTTTACTGCTGTTCACATTCACGGGATCACTTCCCTTAGCACCTCCATAGGCATTAAAGTCGTTATCCGGCAGTGCGACATGATCAGGCGCCTTTTCCGCAAAACGGAACAGACGAGGGTCCTGCAATCCTTTCAGGAGGTCTACGAAAGTAGCATCCATGTAGTAAGCTGTTTGCAGATCATTGTCGTTGAATGTCGGGTAACGTGTACCCAGTACATCATGAAATACCAGTTCACCATTATCACTATTACCTGTCATTAAAGGATAGTTCTGCGGATTGTTCACAATCTCCGCAAACCTGCCTTTTACATTGAGGGAAGTATTGTTCTCTTTCACGGAGAGGCTCATGAGGATACGCAGTGACAGGGTATTGATCAGGCGTTTCCACTGTTGCATCCTACCCTTATACAGGATATCGCCCTGCACATCCGCTGTTGTATTGGTGATCAGTGTATTCGCTGCTTTCAGGTCATCCAGTACTGATACATAGATGGTCTGCTGTTTATCATACACAGGTGTCAGACTATCCTGCTCACCTTTTAGTGCAGAAGTATAAGGAATATCACCAAAGGTGTTCGTCAGTTTCATGAAGTAGTAGGCCTTAAAGAATTTAGCCAGCGGAATATATTCCGGCTTCTGCATTCTGTTGGCCTCTTCCTCCATCTTCACCACCTGGCGCAGCTTGTTATAGGTGTCAAAGCTGGCACGTGTCCATCCGTAATACTGATCGTTCGATACACTATTCACAAATACCATCTGTCTGGTCGCCAGTGTGGCACCCAGGTTAGTGGACTGAAACGCGTCCTGGATAACAGTGCTCAGTAACAGATCGGGTGTAGACTGTGTTGGCTTATTAGGATCTATCTGAAAATCCTCAAATTTCTTACAACCTGTTGCTACGATCAGCAGCAGCGCTGCTATGCTAAATATCTTTCTCATCGTTGCTGACATTAGAATTTAAGATTAAGGTTAACACCCATACTTCTGGTAGAAGGCGTTTGCAGGTTATCCACACCTGAATCCGGATCAACGTTCGGCATTTTGGTGAACAGCAGCAGGTTACGACCTACAGCAGAGATATCTGCTGCGCGGAACACACGTCCCTTCAGCCATTTCGAAGGCACGCTGTAAGTAAGGGTCACTTCTCTGAGTTTCAGGAAACTCTGTGAGTAGTAGTTATAATTTACGTCTGCTCCATTGCTGGTATTCGTCATGTAGTCGATATAGTTTACCCCCTGTGTATTTGGTGCGAAAGTTCTGTTATCACTGATGATGTTACCATCTGTATCATATGTCGCCTGACCGGAAGTCACCACTACACCCTTACCCACAAAAGTGGATTTGTTCTGGTTTGCATCATCCCTGAAATGGTTCACAGTACCCGGATGTGTACCACCCCACCACATTTTCTGGTTAGTAGTAGAATACATCATTCCACCCAGACGACCATCTACCAGGAAACGGAAACTGAAGTTGCCATAAGAGAAACTGTTTTCCAGCCCATAGATCAGGTCCGGATCATTGTTGCCTATCAGGCGCTGAATATTGTCTTCCAGCGGGAATCCATCCGCCCTGAAGATCACATTACCGGAAGGGTCTTTCTGGTATACGGTAGCGAAGATCTTGTCACTTCTGTCTCCTGCCTTCAGGTAACCCAGACGGTCACCACCCGTGATCTCTTTCAGGCGGCGACGATAGGTACTCAGGTTAAGCATCACATCCCATCTGAATTTATCCTTGCGGATCGGCGTAGCAGTCGTCACAAGTTCCACACCCCTGCGTTGGTAAACGTGACCATTTTCCAGCCGGCTGGCAAAACCAGTGCCTAATGAGATCGGAATAGTCAGGATGTTGTTATAGTCTTTTGTCTGGAAGTAGGTCAGTTCAAAACCGAGTTTATTGCCAAAGAACTTCGCATCCACACCCGCTTCCCAGCTATCGGAGGTCTGTGGTTTCAGCGACGGGTTCCTGATCACATCTTTAAACTTCAGTCCAGGTACGCCATCCCAGGTTGTGCCTTTATCATAAGAAGGCAGATAACCGTAGGTGTAACCATTATCAAGTGTTCCGCTGGACACACGGGATACCGCACCTCTGGCTTTCAGGAAGGAGAACCATTCCGGCAGACGGGTGAGTTGTGATACAACTACCGAACCAGACAGTGATGGATAGAAGAAGCTGTTGTTCTGTGTAGGCAGTGTGGAGATCTTATCGTTACGTCCTGTCAGGGACACATAGATCGCGTTGTATAATTCCAGGTCTACAACACCATATAAGCTGGCTGTTCTGCGTTCTTCCAGCCAGTTGGTAGACTGTACCGCATTGGCGGAGTTACTCAGGTTATACAGACCCGGAATGGTCAGTCCGTCAGTATTGCTGGAGTCACCCTTGAAGTTGCGGTAGTAGTTGGAGCCGCCTGCCTGTGCGTGTATCTTAAAATATTCACTGAAAGTATGGTTATAGTCTACGATCAGATCAGATACAATATCAAAATAGGTATTGGAAGTAAGTGTATACTGACCTCTTGATTTGTTACCGTAGCCAATATAGCTCTTCGGTTCTCTGTAGTCCCGATTCAGGCTATACTGGTTGATACCTGTACGGAACTTCGCACTGAAGGAAGGACTGATCTTATAGTTCAGGTCAACAGATCCGAAGGTATTATTCTTATCATATCCCCTGAGGTATTCATATGCCTGAAAATACGGGTTGTTGTAATAAGACGTGTTGTAATGACGTTGCTGTACACCTTCCTTACCCGGTGCCCAATAGTTACGCAGGTCACGTACATCAATATCCGGACCTGTCCACAGGATCAGGTTATACAGATAGTTGGTAGGACCATAACCGGTTTCAGGGAAGTTGTGTGTATATTCTTTGTTATAGCTGATACGTCCGTTCACCGTAAAGTCCTTTGTCATGTTGTAGGTACCAGACAGGTTGAAGGAAGTATTCTTCAGGTCTGTATTAGGTACAATACCCTGCTGATAGATATGAGACGCTGATGCGCGGAAACTACCGTTATCACTGGATTTTGCAAAGCTGATGTTATTACTGGTGATCACCCCTGTTCTGAAGAAGTTATTCACATTATCCTTACCACGGGAGAGGAAAGGCAATGGCACCAGCTTACCGGTGTTCGGATCTACCGGACTATTGAACTGAGGTGTTTCATAGTAACCACTTGGCGTAGAAGGATCGCGCTGGTCCAGCTTAGGGCCCCAGATCCATCCAAAACCTTCCGGACCACTACCTGATCCGTCTATATACTGATATTCTCCTTTAAAACCGTTACCATAGGTAGTCTGCACCTTAGGGATACGGATAAAGCTGGTCTGGAACTGTGTAGAGGAATTGAAGTCAACGCTCAGGTCTTTCGCACCACCTCTTTTCGTGGTGATCATGATCGCACCATTCATACCGATGGAACCATACAGCGCAGAAGCAGAAGCACCTTTCAGTACGGTCATACTTTCAATATCATCTGCATTGATCTTATATAAGTCGGCGGACTGGTCTGGGATACCATCTATTACGATCAGCGGTTTAGCACCACGCAGCGAAATACCCGGGTCCTGGAACAAGTCAGTAGTATTCCTGATAGTCAGACCAGCTACACGGCCTGTCAGAGAGCTGATCACGTTTGGTTCACGTGCCTTTACCAGGTCAGCACCTTTTACTTCCTGTGCAGCATAACCAACTTTTGCTTTTTCTTTCTTAATACCTAATGCAGTCACCAGTACTTCAGAGAGCACTTTCTCATCATCCTGTAAAGTGACCTGGTAACTCCCGGATCTACCGACAGTTAGCAGGTAGGTCTGATAACCGGTAAAAAAGAACTGCAATACTTCACCTTCATTGGCTTTGATCTGGAAGTCGCCATTCTCCGTCGTGATGGTACCGCGTTTAGTACCTTTCACCATGATAGACACACCAGGTAAAGGTTGTTTTTTACTATCGGTTACTTTACCGGAAATGTTCTTCTCGGCAGGATCACCGGGGTCAGTTACTGCACCTGCCTTTACGATGATATTGTTATCGAGGCATTTGTAGTTGAAAGCTGCTTGTCCGGCCAGCAGTTGCAATACATTCTCCAGTGTGGTATTTCTGGCGTTAAGATTTACTTTTCTATTCATCAGTCCGGACTGGTCCACACAGATGATAGCATAATGCGTTTGTTGTTCGATCAGCTCGAACACTTCTTCTAATGATTTATTATGTACGGTCAGAGAGCAGGGCACCTTGTGCAGGTCCGCGATCCTCTCCGCCTTTACGGTTGTAAAAGGCAATGAAAATACACAGCAAAGCAAGAGGCATAAGACTGCTTTACTGCGGATACTCAGATGTTTGTAAAAAGAAGACATAAATGCATGCATTTAGTGTGATTGATAAGCGTTGTTTTCGATAAACCGGATCTGCTTTCCGTTGATGGTGTAGTCGAGATTGCCCGTTGCTTTGATCACATCCAGGATGTAATGAAGTGGCTTGTCCCTGAACTTCGCAAACAACTTATAGTTAGCCATGGCAGGGTCGGTAAAGATGATCTCAACATCATACAATTGCTCCAGTTTGCGTGCCACCACAGCGAGTGATTCGTTGCGGAATATGAGTAAACGGGACGTCCATCCGGTTACTGATTCCACATCATAATCTCTTGTGAAAGCCTGCTTCGCATGGCTATCATAAAATAACTCCTGTCCTGGCTGCAGGTCAACAGGATGCGGCTGCGCAGGCGTACTTACCTGTACCTTCCCCTCTACCAGGGAAACGGCAGCACTGTCCTGCCCTTTGTAGTGTGCTACGTTAAAACGGGTACCGAGTACCAGTACAGAGAGCTCTCCTGCCAGTACAGTAAAGGGACGGTGCGCATTTTTAGTGACATCAAAAAATGCCTCTCCTTCCAGTATGATGTGCCGGTCAGTCTTACCGAAGTCCTGTGTATAACGGATAGTGCTGTGAGGCGCGAGGTGCACAATCGTACTGTCCGGCATTGTCAGTGTCAGCACCTGTCCCGGCAACCCTGTTCTCTCCACATAGGCGATGGGTTGCGGCTTTGTGCTGTGACGCAGATAGAACACACTGCTGATGATCATACCTGTTACGACAGCTGCGGCCGCGATCTGTGTAAGGTATTGTTTCATCATAGTGATCAGCGCAGGTTGCTGACGCTGGCGGATGCGTTGTTTTACATCCTTTAGTGCAGCATTCACCAATGCAGTATCTGATCGTTGATGGCTGGCCTGCCATAACTCTTTTAATACATTGTAAGTCTGCCTGTTCTCTGCTGCGCTCTCCAGCCAATCGGCCAGGAAGTCTTCTTCCCATAGGGCGGTCTGTTCATTAAAATGCCTGGTGATCAGTAAATAAAGCTCCTGCTGTTCCACAATGTTTCCGTTTACAAGACAAGGACGAAAAGAATGACGCTGCTCGTGACAGGAAAAATGGAGTTAACATATTGGTAATATTGGATAGGTCGCCTTGAGGAATTTAAGGGCGCGGAACATGTGTGTCTTAACTGAATTAACAGATATATTTAATAGACCCGCAATCTCTTCATAACTGAATCCTTCATATCGGTGCATCTTGAATACCAGCTGCATCTGCGGCGGCAACTGTGCGATCAGGGACTGGATATGTACAGTGATATCTTTATACATCAGCTGATGATCGGGTTGCTGATAGCCATCATCAGGCATCTCTGCAAGTGCTTCTTCCGGGAGGTTATACATTGATTTTCGCTTACGATAGTAATCGAAGATCCTGTTACGGACCGCTACATACAGGTATGCGTTTAAAGTGGTGGAAATAGCCAGCTGGCGGCGGTTATGCCATAGGGCGCAGAACATTTCCGCGACGATATCTTCTGCTTCATCAGTAGGATATGGCAGCAATACTTTAGCGAACTGTCTCAATCCTTCATAGTAGCGTTTGAAGATAGCGTCAAACGCATCTTCGCTTCCGGAGATGAACAGTTGCAGATAGTGGTTATCGTCGAAAGACTGGCGTGCCATTGCCACAAATCTAAGGGGCGGCCACGGGTTTCAATGTTAGGTTTTCATTAAGTCTTAAGAGAGGGCGGTATTATCGCATTACATAATCACGTTCGCCATCTTTAAAAATAGATATCTACGTAGTCTACAACATTATTCCCTTCGCAGTTATCCATTTCCTGTAAACGCCAGTATTTTCTTGCACCTTTCGCCAGGAAATGGTATGTACCTGTCTTATCACATACCTCTCCTTTATTAACAGTGGCATACCTGGTTTGGATCTTACCCTTAAATATCAGCTCATTAAAAGTGACCATCGTCAGTGTACCATCGATCGTCACAAAGTCGCCGTTCTCCCCACGTTGCTCACCTTTAACCGTATACGTACCATCCCTTTGCTTTTTGATCTGCACTTTACCCGGCTGGTCCCAGCTGATCCATTGCAAGGTGAAATTGTGTTTGCCTTCCCGTATCTGTTTAACAGGTTGCTTAGCTACATGCTGGGCAAAACTGGTGGAGAAGGCCAGACTTAATACGCAGGTTGTACCAAAAAATAACTTTTTCATATTCATAAATCGTTCGTTATAGCGGAGCTGGTCTGGTGTATCATTAGACCAGGGAAAAAATTAATGAATTAATATGATAGTAATTAATAGCCGGAGTGAGATGATTGCAGGAGTTCATCTGGTCTGCTCCACCACTAGACCAGCAACAATTTCTTCCTGAACTATCCTACTATGCCATGTAGGTGAAACACAGCACTGGTCTGCCTCACAACTAGACCAGAGAAGATAACATGCAATACTGATAAAAAACTATCTGACTTAAAATTCAAACACCTTGCATATACTAGAGCACCAGGCAATCCATCCCCTCATGATCCTTTCTCCGCATGCCTCTATAGAGCTCCGGACTCACATGCATACTCTTCTTGAATAGGCGTGAGAAATGGTACGGATCTTCATACCCTATCGCAGTAGCCACCTGCTTGATCTTCAGGTCTGTCGTGTATAACAGCAGACAAGCCTGCTGTAGTTTCAGGTGAATAAAATAATTCAGCGGAGACATGCCCGTCGTCTTTTTAAACAGGTTGGAGAAATGTGAAGGTGACAGGTCAGCCAGCTGCGCCAGGCGTTCTACCGTCAGTGTAGCCGCGAGGTGCTGCTGCATATACCGGATCGTATCATGGATACGGTGATGCCCTTCCGCCGTGTCACGGGTAGGCTTTTCCGGGAAAAGAAAGGTCGAAATGAAGTGGTACAGATGTAGGTTTGCTTTGCTCAGATTGTCTTTTCCAAATCCCATCTTCAGTGACTGGAACATGCTGTTCCATAGCTGAATCCCTTTCTCATTGCGGTGAATGGGTTTTGGACCATCATACAGCCCAATGTTAAATCCATGATTAAATGCCTCCATATCTTTTCCGCTGAAATGCACCCAGTAAATTGTCCATGGATGATCATCATCAGAGCCATAGCGCAACGGCAGATCAGTGACCGGAATAATGACATATTCATTCATGCCGACCCTGAATGTCCTGTTATCAATTGAGTACCAGCCTTTGCCGTGCGTACAATAGATCAGAATATTGTCCGTGCAGCCTTTTTCTCTGTCCCTGTAATGAAAAGCAGCTTTAGGAAAATAACCAATGTGTGTGATGTACAGCTGACCCAGTACGGGATTGATCTTAATGGCATTTTTCCAGACGGCATCAGGGAGACTGATGAGCTGTTCCCCTTCGAAGCCATCCCTTCTTTTAAGAGTCCCCATAACGTGAATGTTGTTTTGATGTTTTTCGTACCTGAAAAATACTCAATTCATCTGAAAAAATAGTTGAATAATTCATCAAAATAGATGGATTTGCTATTTACACCACCTAGGTGATGAAATACATTTGCCTGATAATTCCATTTATGAAATAGTTTTATTCACTAACACAATCTCCCAAACGTCTGGTTTATGCCACGAATCCTCTCCACGTCCCGGTTACCCGGGGTACTAAAACACGTATACCTATTACTACTGTTTTCCACGAACTTCACCTACAACGCGTTTGCACAGCAAGCTGCTAAAGTTACCGTTACCGGTACCATTACAGATACGTCAGGTGTGTTTCTACCGGGTGTATCTATCGTCGCGGAAAACAAAAAGAATGTCGCCACCTCAACCAACAACAACGGTAAGTTCATTCTTGACGTAGAAGTGGGTACATTGCTGCGATTTTCGTACATAGGTTTTGAACCACAGTTTATCACTGTTTCTCCTAATTCAAAGGTGATCAACCTGACCCTCCGGTCAGCTACCTTTAATGCGGAAGAAGTCGTGGTTGTCGCTTATGGCCGTAAACAACGAAAGGAAGCGGTAGTAGGCTCAGTGACCACTATTGATCCCGGCAACCTTAAAATTCCGTCCAGCAACCTGACAAATGCAATGGCCGGACAAATCGCCGGTATGATCTCCTTCCAGCGCGGCGGCCAACCAGGGCTTGACAACTCCCAGTTCTTCATCCGTGGGGTGACCACCTTCGGATATAGTGCCAGTCCGCTGATACTAGTAGACAACATCGAGTTAAGTGCAAATGACCTGGCACGTCTCCAGGTAGATGACATCGCCAGCTTCTCCATCCTGAAAGATGCAAGCGCAGCGGCACTGTATGGTGCAAGAGGTGCGAATGGTGTTATACTTGTCACTACGAAAGAAGGTAAAGCCGGCAAGGCGAATGTGAACGTTCGTTATGAGCATTCTATCTCCCGCCCTACAAAGACCGTAAAACTGGCCGATCCGGTAACGTACATGAAACTGTACAATGAGGCACTCACCACCAGGAACCCGCTTGCGACACCACTGTATACGCCGAATGATATTATCAATACACAGGCTACATGGAACAAAGCACCCGGGCATAATCCATATGTATACCCGGCGGTAGACTGGATGAAAACACTGTTCAGAGACCAGACCACCACACAACGCGCCAACTTCAGCGTACAGGGCGGTAATGATGCGGCACGTTATTACATCGCAGGTTCGTATGACAGGGACAATGGTATTCTGCAGGTGAATCCTGTGAATAACTTTAACTCTTCCATGAAGTTCGAGAACTATCAGCTGCGTTCCAACGTAAATGTAAAACTGACTAAAACCACAGAAGCCGTTGTTCGCCTCTGGGGTAATTTCAATGAATACACCGGCCCCATTACCGGCGATCGTTCCGGCCTGGCCAGTGATATGTACGACAGGGCGCTGCATACCAGCCCGGTGGCCTTTCCGGCCTACTATCCGGCTGACAGTGCCAACCTGCTGACCAAACATATCCTGTTCGGTAACTCACTCACGACTTCCGGCGGACTGCAATCCAATCCTTATGCATCCCTGATGTATGGGTACAAAAGTTTTTCAGAATCAAGACTCTCTGCACAGTTTGAATTAAATCAGAACTTCAACTTCATCACCGAAGGACTGGCATTCCACGGCTTATTCAGTACCAACCGTTACGCATATTTTGATCTGACAAGATCGTATTCTCCTTTCTTTTATGACGTGGACCAGTATGACCAGGCAAGCAACAGTTATACATTGAAATGGCTGAATAGCCAGCCGGGACAGGCACAGGAGTATCTCAGCTACTATCCTGGGGCTAAAAACGTGAACACTTTTCTTTACATGCAGGGCTCAATCGATTACGCTCGTTCTTTTGGTAAAAATAACATCAGTGCAGCACTCATCGGTACCCGTCAGCAGAAGCTGAATGCCGATGCAAATGATCCGGAAACCAACCAGCCATCATTACAATACTCACTGCCTTACCGTAATATCGGACTGGCAGGTAGAGCGACTTACTCTTATGCGAGCAAATACTTCCTGGAATTCAACTTTGGGTATAATGGATCGGAGCGTTTCTCCATGCAGCACCGCTGGGGCTTCTTCCCGACTATAGGCGCAGGCTGGGTACTGTCTAACGAGAAATTCTGGAAAGGGCCTGTCAGCAATATTGTCACCAGGCTGAAACTGAGAGGTAGCTATGGACTGGTCGGAAATGACAACATCGATAACACACGTTTCTACTACCTGTCTAACGTTAAACCCAATGATACCAACGGACCTTCCGCTGTATTCGGCACCAACAACGGTGTAAGGATGTATGGTACCACTATCCGTAACTATCCTAATCCGGGCGTAACATGGGAAACAGCGAGAAAGTCTAACCTGGCAGCTGAGATCACCTTCATAGACAAACTGAATATAACAGCAGAGATCTACCATGAGTACAGGTATAACATCCTGCAACAACGTGGATACATACCAGTGACAACCGGTCTGGAAGCAGCAGTAAAGTCAAACGTAGGCACTGCCTATGCGAAAGGTCTTGACCTGAACATCAACTATAAACAAACCTTCAATAAGCACCTGTGGGCATCTGTGCTGGCGAATCTGACTGTCACTGCCAACAAGTATGGCCGCTTTGAAGAGCCGCAGTACAAATATGATTACCGTTTCCAGGCAGGTAAACCAATCAATCAGCCGTTCGGTTATATCGCAGAGCGACTGTTCGTAGATGATAAGGAAGCGGCTAACTCACCTACACAGTTATTCGGTTCCTCTCCATTACCTATTGGTGGCGATATTAAATACAGGGATGTCAACAAGGACGGTATCATCAATCAGGACGACCAGGTACCTATCGGTTTACCGACTACACCACAGATCATCTATGGTTTCGGTTTCTCACTGGGCTACAAAAACTTTGACCTGAACGCCTTCTTCCAGGGACTGGCAAGGGAATCCTTCTTTATCAATGCTACATCGGAAGATGACAGATACTGGGGTAAATATGGTACAGCGCCTTTTGTTAATAATGCACAGATCCTACAGGCATATGCAGATGACCACTGGTCTGAAGAAAAACAGAACCTGTACGCACTATGGCCCCGCCTGGCCACTACAGACATCCTGAATAACCAGCAGCAGAGCACCTGGTGGCTGAGGGACGGCAGTTTCATGCGACTGAAATCACTGGAAGTCGGCTACACACTACCTAAAGAGATCGCCAGAAAAATGCACATCAGGAATATGCGCATCTACTTCACAGGTCTCAACCTCCTTACCTTCAGCAGCTTCAAACTATGGGATCCTGAACAGGCCGGACAAGGCTTCAGCTATCCTATACAGAAGGTATTCAACCTCGGTATCAATGTCAACCTTTAAACGATTGCAGATGCAAAAGATCAGTAAATTATTTGTCGGCCTGGCCCTCTCCATATGCATGCTATCGTCCTGTAACAAGTACCTGGACGTAGTGCCTGATGATGTTGCTACACTGGAAAGCGCGTTTGCGAATGCCAATGAAGCACAAGCCTATTTATTCGGATGTTATGCCACCTTACAGGCATTGTCAGATATACGCCGCAATGCCGGCTTTACCAC
The DNA here is from genome assembly GCF_010093065.1 of Chitinophaga agri. Classification (NCBI taxonomy): domain Bacteria; kingdom Pseudomonadati; phylum Bacteroidota; class Chitinophagia; order Chitinophagales; family Chitinophagaceae; genus Chitinophaga; species Chitinophaga agri. Next base: position 3,387,643 of record NZ_CP048113.1, read on the forward strand.
TTCAGGAGAAATGATGTTCCCTTATCCATTACAGGACCAGACTACCCTGGGCGGTAATGGCGGAGACGCCGGATTCAGCATCCTGCGTGGTTTACAGAACAGCGCTAATCCACTACTCAACTACTGGGATGGTTATAACATGGGCATTAACATGTGGCAGGCGATCCGCCGGTGTAACATCTTCCTTGAAAACGCGCATATCCCCAGAGACCTGCCGGAATACCAGCGCAAAAGATGGGAAGCAGAAGCCAAATTCCTGAAAGCCTACTATCACTACTGGCTGATCAGGATGTATGGACCTACGCCGATCGTAGATGTGAACCTACCCGTGAATGCGTCTATCGATGAAGTAAGAGTGAAACAGCAACCAGTAGATTCCTGCTTTAATTATGTGGTACGCCTACTGGATGAAGCCATTGCCGATCTGCCACCTGTTATACAGAACCTGGCCGCAGAACAGGGCCGTATCAGCTCCACCATTGCCAAAGCTGTGAAAGCAGAAGTACTGGCCACCGCTGCGAGTCCGTTGTTCAATGGCAACAGGGACTACATCAGCATGAAAAGGAAAGATGGCACCATGCTGTTTCCTCAGGCATATGATGAAACCAAGTGGCAGAAAGCAATGATCGCCTGCCGGGAAGCAATTGAAGCAGCTACCACCAGTAGTGCAGACCTCTATCAGCTCAGACTGAGCGGCGGTATTGTACACATGTCTGATGAAACGCGCAGAATGCTGACAATACAGGGCGCCTTTGTAGATAGCTGGAACCCTGAGCAGATATGGACACTCAACTCACAGTTCGGCTGGCAGTACATGGCATCTCCAAGGGTGACTGCTGAAGCAGCAGCCAACGTATTTGCCGTATATTCCAACTTATCTGTTCCTATCGGTCAGTCGGAACTGTTCTACACCGATCACGGTGTACCTATTGGAGAAGACAGAACGTGGGACTATAAGAACCGTTACAAATTACAGGCAGGAGATGAAGCCCATAAGTATTATATCAAACAAAACTACGTCACAGTTAAAGGTAACTTCAACCGCGAGCCACGTTACTATGCCGATGTAGCCTTTGATGGTAGCGTATGGTTCGGTTCCGGTGGACTGGACGACAACAATCCAAACTACATCAATGCAGTGAATGGACCTGCTGCACCACCCGACCAGCTGCGTTATAACGCGACCGGTTACTGGGCCAAAAAGCTGGTACCCTATCAGACTACCTTCGGACAGAACAGCGTACAGCAAAACTATTCCTGGCCGTTCATGCGCTTAACCAGCCTTTGGTTACTATACGCAGAATGTATCAATGAAGTGAACGGACCTGGCGCTGATGTATACAACTGGATCGACAAGGTTAGAGAAAGAGCCGGTCTGGGAGGTGTAGTGAATGCATGGGCACAATACTCCACCAACCCGAATAAACCGACCACCAAAGATGGTCTGCGTGCTATCATTCACCAGGAAAGAAGGATCGAGACAGCCTTCGAAGGCCAGGCCGGATGGGACCTCCGCAGATGGAAAGAACTGCAGAACGTACTGAGCACTCCATTGCAGGGCTGGAATGTTTTCAGCAGAAAGACAGAAGGTTACTACCAGCTAAGGATCGCACAACAGACTGTATTTGGCGTAAGGAACTACCTGTACCCTATCCAGGACTTTGACATTCTGGCGAATCCTAACCTGGTGCAGACACTCTACTGGTAAGCAGGGATCTATTCAACTACTCAATTTTCACGTATGAAGTATACATCGAACGCTATACAACGGCTCTTGCTGTTATTCATTATATCAGGCTTTCTTCTTTTCTCCTGTAAGGAGATGGATGGTTACAACGAGATCGTATCCACAGACATGACCAAACCTGATCCGGTCACGAATGTCAAAGTGGTTAATTTTAACGGAGGGGCCTATATCACCTATACACTGCCGAAGTCTTCCAACATCCTGTATGTACAGGCAAACTACATGATCAACGACAAGAAAAGCAGGGAAACAAAATCTTCCTACTACTCTGACAGCATCACCGTAAGCGGCTTTGCGAAGAGTCAGGATTATGATGTGGAACTGCGTGTGGTCAGCCGTGCACAGGTGGCATCGGAACCCGTGCATATTAAGGTCCATCCGGATACACCGGCATACCTGCTGGCCCGTCCGACCATTACGATCAGACAGGACTTCGGCGGTGTACAGATCAGTGCATTCAATAAAGCACATGCTAATCTGGGTATCATCGTCGTATCACCAGACCAGACCAACAAATACCAGATCATTTCCCAGAACTATACCAATGAGGATTCGATCACTTTCAGTCTGCGCGGATATGATACCATTCCCCAGAAATTCGGCATCTATGTGACTGACCAGTGGGAAAATATTTCAGATACTTTATATGCCACCATCACGCCGGTTTACGAAATGCAGATGGATAAATCGAAGTTCAGGTCCTATCAGCTGGGTACAGACGCAAGGACAGGCTTTGGCTGGGTAATAGAGAACCTCTGGAATAATTCGGCACAATCTCCGGGTTATCATACCGAACAACCTATTCAACCACTGGTATGGCCCGCAGTGATCACTTTTGATATGGGGCAGACCGCAAGACTAAGCCGGTATACCATCTGGAACAGGGGTATAGATGGTAGTGGTAACTGGTTATGGCAGGCGGGCGCTCCGCAGACATGGGTATTATGGGGACGCGAAGATAATCCCGTAGATGAGACCATGCCGGATGAGAATCATCTGCCACCAGTAGGCGGCTCCACACCCAATGGCTGGATCAACCTGGGCGTATATGAAGCACCAGGCAAACCATCCCGGTTACCGAATCCGCAGTACACGAATGCCGATCTCTCTTTCTGGAATGCAGGCTTCAGCTATAACTTCTCACTGAATCTGCCCAAGGTGAGATATATACGGTTCCAGTGTGTGTCTAATATGGCACAGACCAACAACTTCTTTAACGTGAACGAACTGACATTCTGGGGCGATCCGAGATAACCTTCCAAAAAGCAACCAATGAAACGTTATACAACATATAATACATATCTGCTGGCCGGTTTGCTGGCCCTGATGGGATGCAGCAAAAAACCCACTGACTACCGTGACTTCCTGAACGGAGAGGAACTGACCTATCCCGGCAAAATATCCAACAGCCAGGCAAGGCCGGGTAACGGACGCATACAGCTGATATGGACACCCAGCCCTGACCAGAGCATTACCCAGTACAGGGTATTCTGGAACAATGGGGCGGACTCTCTTACAGTGGCTGCCAATACACATAATACTTCTGATACCGTAAGATGTACTATCCCTGACCTGTCGGAATATGTGTACTCCTTCATGCTCTATTCCTATGACGGAAAAGGGAACCGTTCCGTATCCACAGAGATCAGCAATGCGCGGGTATATGGCACTGTGTACATTGGTACACTGAATAACAGGTTAACCAATACGGAGAATCTTTTCACCGTCAATGAAAACAACTCTGTTACACTGCGCTTCCTTACACCGGATACGATCAACATCCGTACGATACTGAAATACACGAACGCGCAGAATCAGGAAGCTGTTGCCACCCTGGCTCCTGCCGATAACGAGCTGACACTGACCGACTATAAATTCGGTACCCCTATTCTGTATCAATCTTCCTATATTCCTGTAGCCAATGCACTGGATACATTCAATGTACCACGTTATGATACCATTGCACCGATATACAAGCTCATTCAATGTGACAAGAGCCTGTTCCAGGAAAGGGATATGTGGGGAGATATGGGGATCTATCAATCAGATACCCGGGTAAGCAGATTGTGGGACGGCTCCGTTGGTCCGCAGGGATATCCAAACATCTTCCATAGTGATGGAAATGGTGGTATGCCAAGAACACTGAGCTTTGATATGGGTAAGGTATATAACCGTCTGGCGGTAATAGAAGAGACAGGCAGGGATTGTTGCAATAATCCTGATCAGTTTGAAGTATGGGGTATTGCAGATCTTACGAATGCTATACCGGAAATGAATCCAGGTGACCCGGGCTGGAAAGATGCAATGCTGAATAAGGGATGGACATTACTGACAGAAGTGAAAAGACAGGACAACGGCAATGGTGCCTTTAAGGCAAACCTGATTGACAATCCGCCGCCGGTACGCTTCATCAGGATCAGGGTGCTGCATAATGCCAATGGAGAGAATAGTTATGTTAATATGTCGGAAATCACCTTCTGGAATAAAGAATAAGTTCGAGCTAATGATGATCTTAAAGAAACACATTATTACTACAATTGTGCTGCTTATACCTGTAACATTCAGTTATGCGCAGCAAAGTCCGCTGACAATGAAATATGACAGGCCGGCGGCTATATGGGAAGAGACATTACCACTTGGAAACGGCCGACTGGGAATGATGCCGGACGGTGGTATTGAAAAAGAGAAGGTCGTGCTTAACGACGTCACTCTATGGTCGGGCGCCCCACAGGATGCGAATAACTATGAAGCTTACAAGCAGCTGCCGAAGATCAGGCAGCTGCTGAAGGAAGGCCGTAATGACGAAGTACAGGCACTGATGGATAAAGATTTCATCTGTACCGGTAAAGGGTCAGGCAGCGTTCCCTTTGGCTGTTATCAGACATTAGGTGAACTACAGTTGCAGTTTACCTATGACAATGCAGGTAAAGTGGAGCCGGAACAATATGAGCGCCAGCTTTCCTTACCACAGGCTGTTGCAGGTTGCCATTACAAGATAAAAGGTGTCACCTATAGCCGGGAATACTTTACCAGCTTCGGAGACGACCTGTCGTTCATCCGCCTGACGGCCAGCGAGCCAGGCAAACTGAACCTGCGCGTAACGATGAGCCGTCCGGAAAGAGCGGCTACCCGCACAGAGAATGGCGCGTTACAGCTATATGGACAGCTGGACAATGGCATCGACGGAAAAGGGATGCAGTACCAGGCTACTGTCAGGGCACAGGCGAAAGGTGGTACGGTGGCCACGGAAGCGGAGGCACTGGTGATCAAAAATGCGACAGAAGTGATCCTCTATATCGCGGCAGGTACCGACTTCAGAAACCCTGGATTCAGGACACAGCAATCCAAAGTACTGACCACTGCCATGAAAAAGCCCTATAAAGCGCAAAAACAGGCGCATATAGCCAATTACAGCAAATTGTTTAACAGGGTACAGATAAACCTGGGTAAAGGCGAATCAGGGCAGCTAACGACCGATAAAAGGCTGGCAGCTTTTTACAACAATGCTGCTGCTGACAATGAGCTGCCTGTACTCTTCTACCAGTTTGGCCGTTACCTAAGCATCTGCAGTACCAAACCGGGCTTACTGCCACCGAACTTACAGGGACTATGGGCCAACCAGGTACAAACACCCTGGAACGGAGACTATCACCTGGATGTGAATGTGCAGATGAACCACTGGCCGGTGGAGGTATCCAACCTGTCAGAGCTGAACCTGCCGCTGGCTGAGCTGGTGAAAGGCCTGGTAAAACCAGGAGAAAGAACAGCGAAGGCCTACTACAATGCACCAGGATGGGTGGCCCACGTGATCACCAACATATGGGGATTCACAGAACCGGGCGAGAGTGCCTCCTGGGGTGCAACCAAATCCGGCTCCGGCTGGTTGTGCAATAACCTATGGGAACATTATGCATTCACCAATGACAAAAAATACCTGGCCGATATCTATCCCACATTGAAGGGTTCTGCGGAGTTTTATAATAGTCTGCTGATAAGGGATGAGAAGACCGGCTGGCTGGTGATGTCTCCTTCCTCTTCTCCGGAAAACTCTTTTTATCTGCCTAACGGCAAACATGCCAGCATTTGTATCGGTGCGACGATCGACAATCAGATCGTCCGTGACCTGTTCAACAACATCATCACGGCATCTGAGGTACTCGGTATAGATGCCGCCTTCCGTCAGGAGTTACAACAGAAGCTGCCACAGCTGCCACCAGCGGGCGTGATCTCTCCGGATGGCAGGATTATGGAATGGCTGGAAGACTATAAAGAAACGGAGCCGCAACACCGGCATATCTCTCATCTATGGGGACTGTATCCGGCTGCACTGATCACGGCAGAAACAACACCGGAACTGGCAGCAGCAGCGAAGAAAACACTGGAAGTGAGAGGCGACGATGGTCCAAGCTGGACCATCGCCTACAAGCTGCTTTTCTGGGCAAGACTACAGGACGGTAACCGTTCCTTTAAATTGCTGAGAGAGCTGCTGAAACCTACTAACAGAACAGATATCAACTACGGCGCAGGCGGTGGTGTATATCCAAACATGTTATCAGCAGGCCCGCCGTTCCAGATAGATGGCAACTTCGGTGCGACAGCCGGTATTGCGGAAATGTTGCTGCAAAGCCATGCAGGCATGATCAATCTGCTGCCGTCTATTCCTGACCAGTGGCAGGCACAGGGCGCTGTAAAAGGATTAAAAGCGAGAGGCAATATCACAGTCAGCTTTGACTGGAAGGATGGGAAGGTGGTTCACTATACCCTCACTTCACCTGTAGCTACTAAAGTAAAAGTAAAGATCAATGGTGAGATAAAAGAGATCACCACCAGCAAAAGCTGACATTCCTAATCACCCTCATCGTATGCAACTTCTGACCGGTAAAATCATATTACTGACAGGCGGCTCTTCCGGTATCGGATATGAGTGCGCTTTGAAGTACGCAGAGGCAGGTGGCATCGTTGTGATCGTGTCCAACGATGCGCCGGCCCTTGCCGCTACGATCAGCACACTGGGTGCTGATCACCATGCGATCTTCGCCGATATCTCCCAATCAGCCGACGTGGCACAAGCTATCCGGGAAACACTGGAGCGATACGGCAGAATAGATGTTATTCACAATAACGCAGCTATCGCCTCTCCTTCGAGTCCACTACATGAAACCAGTGAGACCGAATGGGATCAGGTGATGAACACAAACCTGAAAAGCATTTTCCTGACCACCCGGTATGGCATTCCGGCACTGAAAGAAAGCAGGGGATGCATCATCAATACCAGTAGTCTGGTGGCGGAGATCGGACAGGAAAACCACGCAGCGTATACTGCCAGCAAAGGTGCGGTGAATACACTCACCAAATCCATGGCGCTGGATTATGCACCGTTTCATATACGCGTCAATGCGGTGGCGCCAGCAGGTGTATGGACACCGATGTTACGGGAATGGGGAAAACAGCAACCTAACGGACATGGCTTTGAGCAATATATGAATGGCATCCATGCGTTAGGATATTGTCCGGAGGGAGACGTGATCGCGGATGCGTGCGTATTTCTGGCTTCGGACAAGGCACGTTTCATCACAGGGCATGTCATGCATGTGAGTGGCGGCGCCGAGCTGGGATACAGGGCACTGATGCAGCCGGTCGAAGCAGGGTTATAGCTTGCCGTCCAGTGGTGTTATTCCATTCCCTGCTTTAAACACTTCCATGGTCTGCTCCTCTTTCCTGCGGCAGCAATATAAGCACCAGTTATAATGCTTATCAACAATGAAAAAACCCTCGATATGATAAGTTAACAACCATTTAATTGCCCTTACACTGCAGTTATACACATGAGGCTTACAATCCGGATACGCTTCATATACTGGTACCCACCAGTAGTTGGAGGTATCCGGTAGTAGCTTCAGCATACTCCACAGGTTACCTTTCGCTGTTGATCCTACTGCCACTTTATGCCTGATACGATCTGTCCAGTGGGTAAGAAAATAATTAGGATCTCTGATAAAGAAACGATCGTCAATCTTTTTCAGGATGCCCACACCTGCTGTGAATGGATCTGTAAATTCCGCAGGTCCGAGTTTGTTTTTTATATATTCAAGCCTTTCTTCCCAGAACATAAGACGGTCTCTTTTGTGTGCAAAAATAGCAGAATGCGATGTAGTCGTATGCGTGGTTTGGAGAGTTTCCCGGAATAAGTTTACTTTGAGGCGAATTTAATGGTTTGTCCCTATGCCCGAGAATACCGCTATCACATCGACAGCATACTTTCATCAGCTGCAATTTGCTTATTTCGATACCTATTCATTTTGCAGAGGTGAGCAATATCAAAGTGAGTCCTTACCTGTGGAATTCCTGACTGACGCTAATAAGTCAATTCACCCATCTGCTGTTTTATATCAAACAGCGCGACAGGACAGTTCTTTCGCAGATGCATTAAAACAAGCTTTAGTACAAGATATACACATGGAAGGCGGATGGATGTGTGGACCTGTTTACCGGGATGGTATTATCTTCTACAATGAGCAGGGAGAGATCATTTCCGTATTGAATGTTTGCCTGAGTTGTTGTCATATGCAGCTGGATGACAAGACATACCTTTCAGCCGATTTCTTAACCTATGATCTGCTGAAAAAGCTATTCCTGGAAGCAGGACATCCGGTAGAAGAACCGGAGCACTTCTATGTACCTGGATTAAAAAAACATTATCCCCAATAATACCTTTACTATGAATGTCAACCGATTCACGCTTATTTTGATTACCGGTATTGCGGTTGTTTACAGACTAGTATATAAGATTGATGAAGATTTTTTTTTGGATGGCATACTCAATGTGTTCACTATCATTGCTGCGACTATTGTAATGATTGGTGTGATAGTGAGAGATGTTAATGACTATAAATTGTCCAGATCTTCTAAACAGTTGCTACCTACTTTTACAAGTGTTCTATTTCTGCTGGTTATCGCCGTGTCGCTATATGCTTTAAACAGGAGAGATAATACGCCGACAATTGTTTTTGCCAGCTATAGTGGTGATTTTAATGGTGCATCGCTTGACCTGCGTGCCAATGGTACTTATAAGTTTACAAATTATGCTCTGGGTGCGGATTATTTCAGGGGAAAGTATACTATAAAAGATAGTGTTATCATCCTGGATAAGTCGGATATTGACAATGTGATCAGGAGTAATAGGTTAGTGATCAGATCAGCGCCGTTCGTACCCGGGACAGGTTTGATGATCTATCAGATAAATAAGCAGGGACAGGTACTTGAAGATGAGCTTTCGTTTCAGGTACGGAGGATAACAGGAGATAATGTAGAGAAAAAAGAAGCCCCCTGGCAATAGATACCAGAGAGCTTATTTTACAATATACAAATGATTACTTACTTCTTCTTTTTCGCTTCTATAACTTCAATTACTTTTTTCCCGTCGAATCAAATTTTTCTGTTTTTACGAGTTTACCTTTCTTGTAAGTCCTACGCTATGCAGAAGAGCGGCCAGTTTTGACAACAAACATTAAAGCAGAAAGTTATTTCAATAGCAGGAAGATCCACTGGACAGTCCAGTAGTAAGGTATAGATTTCTATTCTCCACGGATATAATATTCAATAGGTATAGTCACTCACCAGTATAAATTTCTCCGGCTGTTTGCTATTCTCTTTGAATGAAATTCCTGGTAGTAACTGCATCCCACCGTGCATCAAATATCGCTGATGGTTGATCTGCTATCGCATGCGGCGGATGTATGACTACCGCCTTATATGTTACCTCCTGTGGCTCCAGTACACCTACGATATCAGCAGCCATATCCTTCCTGTTAACAGAAGGCCCGTCATGACGCATTCCCCTTGCCTGTACAGCTACCATTAACGTGCCGGTACCCGGTACATCCACCGAAAAAGAAATACCCGTAAAAGGCTGCTTCGTATCAATAGTTATGATAGCCGAAGCCACATTTACTACTTGCTGTAATCCAAAGCTGACACGTGCCGCAATGATCTTCACTTCCAGGGATGTAGTGTCTTTTCCCGTTGACAGGGCCTGCGCAGGAATATGAAAAGTACCTTCCGGCGTCAATACAGGCGCCACTGTGAAGAAACGTTCTATACCCGCATGCTGATTAAACTGAAAGCCGATTACGGATTGAATGCTCTTACCGCCCGCACGGATCAACACACTATTCAGACGGTTAATATGACTGCCATCCCCGTGTACATCTAACTTACTGTCAAATGCACTACGGATCAGCGCTCCTTTCCTGCTGGCAATACCGAAACGTTGCGCCGCCTGACGGGTAGCCGCTGTTTGCCTGACACTTTCAGGGGCGCTACGCAGAAAATAACTGCCTTTGCGATAATAACCGATCATGTTACCGAGTTTCCCGGTGAAGATGATGATAGAATTTTGCTTAGCCATTGAAATGCATACTGGTGAATACTGAAAATAAGAAAAACCAGGCACTCATCTCGGGCGTAAACAATTGATTATCTGATATTAAATACCCGTTTATCTGCAAAATTCACAACAGCACTGGCCTGGCAGTTTCAATAATCATCAATAGCAGTAAATGAAGGGTTAGAAAATTGCGAAATCTTATCCGGCATACAGTAGACTTTGAGCCTCCATCTAACAGATAGCTATTTAAAGATGATATCGGGGCGGGAAATAGAGGGCCTTATTACACGATATCAACAGTTCATGCTAAAAACCGACAGCTCGTGTACTCTCTTCAGCATCACATTGAAATCTTTGCTAACATTGTGTTATCAATCACGGCTGAGACCTGCGTCCATTACAGGAGAGGGGGGCCTCCTGTTACACCCGGATGCCATTATTGCCAAAAACAAAATAGGACTGTGATCTATGACCACAATCCCCTTTCAATTATATACGGATAAGTTATTTACTACCTAACTGATACTTCGGCATTATCAGCAACCGCACAATGGTGTGGGCTGTAAATGACAGGACAATCACCAGTGCCAGTATCAGCAGCTGTTTGCCCGGCGTATCAAACACATCCAGGACAGAGGAAGTATTGGTCCCTGAGAACAGCATTGCCATCAGGAATACCAGTGCTCCGGCGACCCAGAGTGTGACATGAGAATAGAAATAACGTTTCTTCTGATAACCATTTTTTCCGAATGATGTAAACAGTAATACAACGTGGGCGATAAATGAAATCAGCGCCAGAATGGCGAGGGAAGTGAAAGCAATCATGATTTTACATTTAAGTTGTGCGGTCTGTAACAGTTAATACAACAATAGGTAGATGTATTACTATAAAGATATTATTTTTCACAATTGCTCCCAAACGCACATTTTTAGTGCTGACGAGGCGCCTCTTCCGGTCCAGCTGGCTTGGATGCCGGCTCTTTCTGCCCGTTGTGGCAGGTATAACAGGTCACTGTCATGATCTGCATACCTTTCTCGTCTTTACCGGATTTAAAGAACTTCTTGTTTATACGGTTAGTCATTTTCAGCATCTCACGCGCTGTTTCTTTTTCCTCTTTTGCGTCGCTGGCGAAATCCATTTTCTGTGGATTATCGGCCTGTTTCGCATGGCAATAATCGCATTTTACGCCCAATGCTTTATTGTAAGCGCGCATTTCCTTCATCAGATCGTCATGACTGATGTTCTTTGGTAATACTTTCAGATTCTTTGCTTTTTCCTCAGGAGGTAAGGATAAAGAGCATAATGTAGCTGCCAGCAATAGCGACAGCGGTACCAGGTAGGCTTTTTTCAATTGCATAGATGTAATAATTAGCTTCCTTATAAATCAGGGAAGGAACATACAAAAAATCCCTATACTTAGAAAAATTATTACAGGAGACCCAGTATTTTATGTTTAAGACTGGAAAAACGATACCCAACGGTAAGAGAGAAATCGCTGTTCTGCAGATGCAGGTGTGCTGCCGGCAGGTGGTCGCGGGTGTAGTCGTGACTGACGCTCAGGTAGCTGAAGAAGTGCTCTCCGTTATAGCCCCCGTTGATCTTTCCTATAGCGCTGTATACAAGCGAGATCTCCTTCGGGTTGAAACGGTTATCGTATAAGGGGTATTGTCCGCCAGCCCCCAGCAGCAAAGTCGGACTAATCGTCCAGTGACCACCTTCCATCACAAAGTTAAACGAGTAGCCCACATAACCGATAGCCGATACCCAGGCGGGTTGTGGCTTGACCAGCTCGTATACCATCGAGTCCTTCGGTTCATCGCCTATCAGGTTCGCATGCGTAAAGCTAAACTGCTGGTACTCCGGACTAAACATGAAGAGCAGGCTGCCGGCAGTTTTCTGTTGCAGACTGCTGTAAAAACTAGCGGCGGTATAGGAAAAGTGCTTCGGATTCGTAAACAGGTAAAAATTCGCATTATACCGTCGGTAGCGGATATTCTCAAAGGTAACGGGCGGATCCCTCCGGCGGCCACGTACCTCAAACAGCATCCCATCGACACGCTGAAACCCGGCCTCCACCCCGAAACGATAGCCGAACTGCGAGATGGAGAGGTTACGGTTACGTAAGCCGGTGGTCCGGTCGGCAAGGCTGGTATAGGGTAAAGTAAAATCGTAGAAAAGAGACAGGTATTTGTAATTAAGGTTAAACCCTGTATAGCCTGCATTATTGGCCAGTAAGCGAAAATATTCCCGTGGTGTTGTTTTGGTCTGAAAAATAAAGCTGCTACCGGAATACCCTCCGTACAGCTGTATGTTATTATCTTTCAGAAAAGGCTTTACCCACGCAGTATCACGGGTACGCTGGGCGTACAAACAGCCTGCTCCCATGATCTGTAAAAGAAGGAACAGGCTGATCTGCAGTTGTAGGTTTAAAAAAAAGCGTTTCATTTCATCTCAAAGTCAACTCTATCACTAGAACCTCCACCAGAGGCTTCCTGAACGGTAGCGTGAGCACAATGTCATGACTACCCTGATTTTCTTTTCCAAGATAGTTTATTTCTGAATGATCGTGCAGGAATTGCACATATTTAACTTTTTGATCAAACCCGGGCAAGGCCAATTTATTCAGGGGCCAGCTTAGTAAACGGACATACAGTTTCCTGGTAGCAGGGTTGTAGGTCAGTATGGTACCCGGAGGCGCCTTGAACTTGTCCGGCGCCTGTGTACGGCCGTAGATCGATTGATTATTAAGTACCATCCACCCTCCGAGTACCCCAGTGCATCCTACGCCCGGTGGTCAAATAAGCCGCGGGCGGGCGGCCCGACATTGAGTAATACGTTACCACCTTTACTAACGGAGCCGATCAGCAGTTGTCTCCAGGTTTTTCGAAGCCTATGTTTTTCCGGGAAGGCAATTAAAGAGAAAAGAAGGGCTGCGAACAGTAAAGGATAGCTTTTTTCATAACGGGAGTTGAAGAATTGGGAATTAAGAATTGGGAATTACCTAAAATAGTCACTTCTTTCTAAAAACCCAAGAGGCTGACCGGAGTTAGTTCCGGTCAGCCTCCTATCGGTTAAAAATTATCCACTGTCCTAAAATGCAGGATCCTGAGGTATATTGGTATTATCGTTTCTTTCCACAAAAGGGAAAGGCAGCCAGGAGCGCTTACGCTCGGCAACAGGTCTGCTAAACCTGCGTTGATCTTCCAGTTCCATACCGCTCATGAATAATTCTATACGACGATGCTTGTAGATTAGTGTCAGTAACTCGCTTTGGGTAGTGGCAGCTTCCTCCGGCAATCCGGCACCTACACCAAATGCATCAGCAGCGGGCTGCTTGGTGACCACCTTATTCAGTTCGGTCAGGCCGTTACTCACTTCATTCTTACGTGCATAACACTCTGCTTTGATCAGCATGATCTCGCCAGGCAGGAAGACAGGGATACTCTGTGTCAGCGCCGTGAAAAAGCCTTTCACTCGGAACTTCGGATTGGTACCGATGCCTACATAGAAAGGTACGCGTTTATCCGCGAGATCTGGCTGCAGTCCGACTGGAAGTCCCATAGCTGAGTCAACTACCTGGTAGATATTATTGGTGGTGGTGACCAGTGTGAAGATAGGATTGGTGACTACTGTATTATAGTTAAAAGTAGACGTACCGGTCACTTTATTGGCCGTATTGAGTGCAGTATCATAATCGCCTGCAAAGAGCGCATAACGGGCCTTTAATGCATAGAGCGTACTAAGGATATTCACACCCGGCGGAATATTACTTCTGAATGTCGCACTGATCGTATCCTGAGCGAGTACATTAAGCGCACCGTTGATCACCCGTACCGCTTTCCTGTATCCCTCCTGACTGGTAATAAAAGGTACATTACTACCAGTGGAATCCGGTACGTTCGTCCAGAACATCGACATATTACCAATAGCCATGGCTTTGAACAGGGAAGCATAAGCCACTACACCGGCCCTGTAGTTCACATCAGGAATAACGGCCGTAGCATTATTCAGTACCCTGTCCGCATCAAAGATGATCTTGTTTGATACAGCCCACATACCAGTAACCACTGCGTTGGTGTTCTGTAAACTCGCGCCACCTGCATTTAACTGTCCTTCATCGGCATTACCTGCATTTACGACATAGGTTTCGTTCGTAAGCAGACTACCTGTTGCAATAGATGTATAGATAATGCTTGTTCTGTTGGCGGTATACCAGTTCTGTAATCCCACAGTCAGATCAGCCAGTGCGTTGGGAGAGCTGATAGCCTGATCGTAAGAAGGCCCTGACGGATCTGCATATTCCTTCTTACAGGATGCAGCAGTCAGCAATAACAATCCGGCCAGAAAAGAACGACTATATTGATTGAAATACATTTTCATAATTCTTCATTTTGATGGTTTAGAATCTGGCACGCAGCGCAACATTATATGTTCTGGGCGCAGGGATGCTACCAAAGTCAATACCGCGCAGCACAGTGCTTTGTCCTGCTGCATTCACTTCAGGATCATACCCTTTGTAGTTATCCCATGAATGCAGGTTCCGTCCGCCCACGCTTACCGTCAGGTCGCTCAGTCCTCTGACCTTTCCGATATTATAGCTGAGTGATACTTCCCTGAGTTTCACAAAGGAACCATCATCAATTCTCCATTCCTGGATGTTATAGTTACCGGCAATAAATCCACGCGGTACCAGTCCCAGGTTCTCCTGCTCTGCTACCTTACCATTATCCACACCTTGTCTTGTTCTGAAGTCGGCATTGAACACATCTACGCCCTGCACAAAGTCCAGCTGTGTATGCAGACTGAATTTCCTGTAGCTGAAATCATTGGTAAGTGTACCGGTCCAGTCCGGATTAGGATCGCCTATTTTCTTTTGCAATGCAGTTACACCAGTTGTTGGTGGCAGGCCGGTATTAGGATCTCTGGCAGGCGTATAGGTAAATGGTGAGTTCTGTACGCCCGCTTCTGTCACAGGAATACCAGCAGCATTTTTTAGCTGATTGCCATTAGCATCACGTGCGTAGAAAGTGCCATAGAAGAAGCCGATCGGTTCACCATTGGCAATAGCTACCGGTGCACCACTGACAGTAGAATAGAGAATGATAGACTGTCCGATATCAATTGCTTTATTCCTGTTCCGGTTGAAGATCGCCGTCATATCCCAGGTGAAATCTTTTGTCTTTACAGGCACCACATTCAGTACTACTTCAACACCCTTATTGGAAAGCGTACCGATGTTATCCAGACGTGTGCTGTAACCCTGTGTCGGAGCGATCGCACGTGCGATCAGCAGGTCCTTTACTTTTTTAGTATAATAGTTCACTGACAGGTTAATACGGTTATTCGCAAAAGCCATATCAGTACCAAATTCCAGCTCTTCCTGCCTTTCCGGTTTAATATCCGGATTGGTGTAGGTAGTAGGAGAAGTGAAGGAAGCAGCGCCAACAAATGCGATGGCTTTATAGGTATTAAAGCGACCGTATGCAGGAATACCAGTCAGGTTACCTGACTGACCATAGGCAGCTCTGAGCTTGAACAGGTTCCACCAGTTGGATACACCCAGGTTCTTCCAGTAGTCAGTACCAGACAGCACATAGCTACCACTGAGTTTTGTATAGATCTGATTACGTTCGTCGGCACCAAATACGGAAGAACCATCTCTTCTCAATGCACCAGTGACGAACAGCTGATCACGGTATTTAAAGTTCTGCTGAATGAACTGACCTGATATAGATAATTTAGTACGCTCATCCGCACCAGGTATTAAAGTAGCCGCACCACTTACCGTTTGTACGAACGGCGGTAACCCTCTGCCCTGTTGCAGGGAGTAATGCACCTGCTGGTATTGCAGTGAATAACCTACCTGTGTCACAGATGCGAGATCATTTGTGATCTGGGCATTGTAAGTCGCATTGATATCATGGTTGATAAGGAAAGAGTTATTCACACCAGTGCTCGCATAACCATTCTGAGTCGGATCAAGCGTAGCACCACCACCAAAGAATGCCAGACTTACGTTGTAGGCAAAAGGCGGAATGAAGGTTGTACCATCCTGACTGTAATTATCGATACCCATGTGATAGTCTACGGTCAGATTTTTGATTGGCGTCAGTTTCACTCCCGCACCTGCGATCACCCTGTTCGTTTGTTGCTGCTGTTTGAAGTCTTCGATGATAGACACCGGATTGACACGTCCGCGTTCACCTACAGGGAGCAGATTCCCCAGCGCATTCCGCTGATGGATGTCGTAGTAGTTACCGATAATAGTCACCGCATTTGTCGGAGAGAAGAAAGAGTTGCCATCAGGCTTCTCATTGGTTTTACTATAAATATAGTTGAGTGACGCGTTAAAGCTGAGCCATTTGTTCAACTCCTGGTCTAAATTCACACGGAAGCTGTAGCGATTGAAGTCTGTATTTCTTACAATACCCTGGTTATAGAGATAGTTGGCAGAAGCATAATATCTTGTTCTATTCTGTCCACCGGTCACGGATATATTGTTATCAGTACCTACACCTGTACGGAAGATGTAATCCTGGTAATCATACCGCTGTACGGCGGTGGTATTGGTAATAGCAGGTGTTAATATTGTCTGTGTGGACACGTCGGGCGTACCACCGAACTTGGTAGGCGCCTGGTTTACATCCAGTTTCTTCCGCAGCTCGTTCACGTTAAAGCTGGTAGAGAAATTAACTACCGGTGCACCACCTGCACCCTTCTTAGTGAATATCTGTACAACGCCAGCGTTTGCCCTTGAACCATAAATAGCGGCAGCAGCGGCACCATTCAACACTTCTATACGTTCAATATCGGCGGAGTTGATATCCACCATACGGTTCTGCCCCACATTACCAGCGAAGCTACCTCCTGCATAAGAGGCATCCGCGTTGGTCACACGGGTGGTAGAGTTATCAATGATCACCCCATCGATGATATACAACGGTTCTGTAGAACCACTGATCGTACTGATACCACGAAGTTTAACAGACATACCACCAGCAGGATCACCGGAGTTCTGGGTGATCTGCGCACCGGCCGTTTTACCCTGTAACGCAGACAGCACATTAGATGTAGCACCTTTACTTAATTCATCCGCTTTTACACTGCTGACGTAACTACCTAGCTGTTTACGTGTGGTACCGATAGAGGCACCGGTGATCACCACTTCATCCAGTTTGGATACGGAGGCGGAGAGCTGCTGATTAAGTGTATAAGTTCCTGCACTCCCTATCGCCACAATGCCCTCTTTTTGTGCAAAACCAATACCTGTAAATACGAGCGTATAACTACCTGGTTTGAGATCGGCAGTAATAGTATAGGTACCGTCCACCGAAGTAGTTGCGCCCATTTTAGTCCCCCTGATGGCTACGGTGATACCAGGCAATGATGCGCCTGTTTCATCTGTCACCTTACCGGACAGCTTTACCTGCGCGAAAGCAGCTACGGCAGTAAAGCATTGCAGTACCAGCAAAAGCAGCAGATACCTGCGACTGGCAAGCCGGAATAATGGATACATTCTCATAACTAATTTTTAATAGTAAGCGATAAATAATGGCGTAGCTATTCCCCTTGTTCTTCTACGGAATAGGCCATGAATAACTGACTGATTACAGGTTGGCTGATAAGCGCATTTACGTTTATAAAATGTTGCCGGTGTTATTACCGGAAAAATACTTGCCGTTTTATTATAATATCAGGATACCCTTTTTTCTGTACGATTTCAGTTTCTTCGCATCGGGAGGCAACTCGGTTATTAACACATCAATATCTTCTGCGTCGCAGATCTTTAACTGTTCTGACGTGTCCAGCTTTTCTGAAATGGATAACACCACTACCTTCTTGGCGGTGCTGATCATGGCCCGTTTTACCTGGACTACATCCCAGTCATTATCGGTCAGTCCGTCGGTTGCATCAATGGCGTTGTTACCCAGGAAACACAGATCGGCTTTGATCATTTTTATTTTAGAAATAGCCTCTCCCCCTACGGTGATCTTTGATCCTTTGGATAACTTATCTCCTATCACAATCACCTCTATATTCGGGTGATTGGCATATTCAAAAGCAGCAGGCAGGCTAACGGTTATAAAAGTAGCCTGCAGGTCTCTTGGCAGGACACGCGCCAGTTCCGCGATGGTCGTGCCGCCTGTAGTTAATACAAACATACCGTCATGAATCAGCTGAACGGCTTTTAAAGCAATGGTCTTTTTATCTTCTACGGCATATACATCCTGTGAGGTAATGCCCAAATGAAATGAATTGGATAATGCGCCGCCATGGACCTTAATGATCTTTCCTTCCTGTGCTAACTCTGCCAGATCACGGCGGATGGTATCTTCTGATACCTGAATCTGTTCGCTAAGATGGGAAGACAACACCTTATTATGCAGGTTTACCTGGTGAAGTATATATGCGTGGCGTTCTTCCTTTAACATCAGCGATGATTACGTTGGTTGAATTATAGGACTGAATTTCTGCAAAAAAACGCAGAAAACAAAATATAAACCTGCATTTTTTTGCTGCTTTACGCAGGAATGCGTTATAGCTTGCAGGTTTATGCAGGAAAAGATAACTTTCCCATGCTCACAGCGGGCATACCCGGCTTACCGAAATCAATGCCCTTGCCGGCAATTGCCTCATTGGCCAGTATAGCGAATAATACCGCCTCCTTTGCATCACCTGGGATCCCCAGTTCACTGGTAGTACGTAACTGTAGCCGGGGCAGGCGCTCTTTAATCCATTTCATTAATAAGGGATTATGCGCCCCTCCACCACTCACGTATACAGCGTAGTCCCTGTCTGGCTGCAATACACTCTTCAGCGCATCAGTGATCGTATCTGCACTGAAACGGGTTAAAGTAGCCAGTATGTCGTAGGGAGATATCTCCAGGGTACCACTTGTAATCTGTGCATTATGCACATATATCTTGCTGAAAAGCTCCGGGCCGGTAGTACGGGGAAAAGGCGCTTTAAAAAATGAGTCATCTTTTAATGCCGCCAGCAATACTTCATTCACACGCCCTTGCCTTGCTAAAACAGCGTCCTGGTCATATTCAACCTGGAAATAGGTTCTGGCAAATGCATCCAGCAATGTATTTCCCGGTCCCGTATCGGTTACAAATATGCCGGATGCCTGCAGGTCTCCGGGCAGGAAAGTAAAGTTGGCAATCCCGCCCATGTTCAGCATTACGCGGTCTTCGCCACGTTTCGAGAACAGGCAGTAATCTCCATAGAGGGCCAGCGGGGCTCCCTCCCCACCAGCAGCAATATGCTTTTGCCGGAAATCACTCAGGGTGATAATGCCCGTCCTGACAGCGATATGATCACCATCAATAATTTGCAGGGTGGCGTTGGGAAAGTCAGGTAGCTGATGTAATATTTTAGGACTATGGTATACCGTCTGACCGTGTGAAGCGATCAGGTCTACATCAGCAGGTGCTACGCCCCATTTGGAAAGGCAGGCCAGTATCCAGCTGGCATGCAGATCTGCCAGCCAGGGGTGTAGCAGGCAAAGCTGCTGAAAGGCGATCATATCCCTTGCGAAGACCTTCCTGATCTCATCTTTTACATGTGCCGGATAGGGCACCGTTTCAAAATGTTCCAGGGTGACACGTGTATCCATACCGCTACCGCTGATGGTGCACAGCGCGATGTCCAGGCCATCCAGAGAAGTACCTGACATTAACCCGATAATACGGCGGACTGGCTTTTCAGCGATCGTAAATAGTTGCCGGAGATTCCTGTTCATACCTGCTTATTTTCTGCTTTCAATAGCAGCCCTTACGCTGCCTTTTTCCGCGATCAGCTGACTGGCAGTAGCTTCATCCACATTCAGTTCACTCATCACCATTCGGGTGGCACGGTCTACCAGTTTATGATTGCTCAGCTGCATATCAACCATTTTGTTTCCCTTTACTCTGCCCAGCTGTATCATCACTGAAGTAGAGATCATATTGAGTATTAATTTCTGCGCGGTACCTGATTTCAGGCGCGTGCTACCCGTGAGAAATTCTGCACCTACCGCCGCCTCTACCGGGTATTGTGCTGCCGCAGCCAGCGGACTGCCCTCATTACAGGTAACACATCCTGTTATAATTCCTCTTTCCCGCATTGCCTTCACGCCACCGATCACATAGGGGGTAGTACCAGATGCCGCAATACCGATCACTACATCTTTATCATTTATGCTGTATTTGTCCAGGTCTTGTGCAGCCTGCTGGGTATCATCTTCTGCAAACTCTACCGCCCTGCGAATTGCGGTATCTCCACCGGCAATAATACCTACGACCATTTCATGCGGCACACCAAAAGTCGGTGGGCATTCAGAAGCATCCAGTACTCCCAGGCGCCCGCTGGTACCAGCGCCTATATAAAACAGTCGCCCGCCCTTTTTCATCTTTTCAACGATGGCGGTGACCAGTAATTCTATTTGTGGAATTGCTTTTGCGACTGCGAGGGGCACAGTCATATCTTCACTGTTCATCCCTTCCAGCAGGGCACGAACGCTCATCTTCTCCAGGTCGTTAAAATGGGAAGACATCTCGGTAGTAAGCATAGCTTTCACTTTAAAGTTTATAGATCAGGATAGCGGTCTGTCTTTCTGAAGGTTCCTTGAATTGAGCCATAAACCAATGAACATGAACAATCCGTTTATGATGAGTAACTCCAGTCCCAGTTTATAACCATTGAAGAGATACTGCTGGAAGTACTCCAGCCCGAAACACAATACCGGCGCAGCGACAGCGATCTTTGGCACCATATCATCATTCACCGTCCGTTTGGTCAGGATACCGAATGCGAAGAGTCCGAGTAAAGGTCCGTATGTGTAGGAAGCGACCTTCAGGATCACTGAGATCATACTGGAGCTGTCAATACGTTTAAAGATCAGCACGACAACCAGGAATACCGCCGTGAAAGCCAGGTGTACAATGCGTCTTATCTTTTTCTTTTCCTCCTCCGATCTTGGTTTGTCCGTCTGAATGTTGAGAATATCGATACAGAATGACGACGTCAATGCCGTGATAGCACCATCAGCACTGGGGAACAAGGCGGATATCAATGCGATGATGAAGATAATAGAGATGGCAGGAGGCATATATCTTGCATCCAGTGCCAGTGTCGGGAACAGTTTATCAGCTGATGCGGTAACATTGATCTGTTCAGCAAACAGATATAATAATCCCCCGAGGAACAGGAAGAGAATAATTACAACGACAAAGATGACACTCAGGGTCATGACGTTCTTCTGTGCATCTACCAGGCGTTTTACGGAGATATTTTTCTGCATCATTTCCTGGTCCATACCCGTCATGGTGATGGTAATGAACGCACCACCCAGTATCTGTTTCAGGAAAAAGTGCGGGCTGTTCGGGTCCCAGAAGAAGACCTGTGACATGCCTTTTTCTCCCATGGCCTGCAAGCTGTCACCAACACTTAAGTTCAGGTGGTTGAGAATGTAGATGATCACGATCACCAGACCGGCCAGCATGCAGGTAGTCTGTAATGTATCTGTATATACAATGGTCTTCACCCCCCCTTCAAAGGTATACAGCAATATCATTAATAAGATGATCATGGTGGTCACCCAGAAAGGCACCGTGAACTGGTCTTTAAATGTCTCCTGTAACAGGTTCTGCAGGATATTCACCACAAGGTATAACCTGGCAGTAGCGCCAAGTGTACGTGACAGGATAAAGAAGGAAGCACCCGTTTTATAGGCCTTGATGCCGAAACGGGTATTAAAATAGTTATAAATAGATGTCAGTTGCAGCCGGTAATATAAGGGCAGCAATACGAAGGCAATAGCCACATACCCCAGCATATTCCCCAGTGCGATCTGCAGATAGGAAAAGGCAGTATGTCCAACATCTCCCGGCACACTTACAAAGGTCACCCCGCTCAGGGATGTACCG
This sequence comes from Chitinophaga agri, assembly GCF_010093065.1. Classification (NCBI taxonomy): domain Bacteria; kingdom Pseudomonadati; phylum Bacteroidota; class Chitinophagia; order Chitinophagales; family Chitinophagaceae; genus Chitinophaga; species Chitinophaga agri. The sequence continues at coordinate 3,409,686 of NZ_CP048113.1, forward strand.
ATCATACCAAATGCGACCAGCATCCAGTTACTGTTGCGGTTGCCTATAAAGAAGGATTCATTGTTGGAATTTCTGCCGGTGTACCAGGCGACTACTAATAAAATAACGAAATACGCAATGACTATTGAAAACAAAAGGCCTGCTGTCATAACCCGGGAATTATAGTTTCAGTTGATATAAAGCCGCATAAAAACGCACATTCACATTTCAATATAGTAACAAAAACGCAAAATAGCTAGTAGTAATATGCAGAAAAACGAATTAATTTGGAGATTCACCTACTACCACCCAAAACTATGCGTATGAAAAAACTGCTTCTGCTGGTGATAACCGCATTTATCAGTCTTCCGGTCCTGGCTGATGTGATACGTATCAATCAACTGGGCTATCCACCACACGGGAGTAAGGTTGCAGTTTGGTGCAGTAAGGAACAAGATACATTAAAATATTTTGAACTGGTCGATGCAACTAGTGGCGACGTGATGTTCAAAAGTAAAGCTATGAGGGCGGCAGGTGCGTATGGACCTTTCAGGCAAACCAGCCGGCTGGATTTCTCTTCCTTTCACACGCCGGGGCAATATTACCTGCGCGCCGGAAGCACCACCTCTCCTACGTTTTCCATCAGTGATACTGTTTATAAAGGGACCGCCGATTTCTGTCTGCGTTATATGCGGCAGCAACGTAGTGGTTTCAACCCTTTCCTGAGAGATTCCTGTCACACCCATGACGGATTTCCGGTATATGGCCCGGATACCACCTTTGTTCGTGTTTCCGGTGGCTGGCATGATGCTTCTGATTACCTCCAGTATGTCACCACCTCAGCCAATGCAACCTGGCACCTACTGGCAGCCGCACGCGACTTTCCGAAGGTATTTTCCGACTCATTGCAGGCCAATGGCCTACCAGGGAGTAACCAGCTACCGGATGTACTGGATGAAGCAAAATGGGGGCTGGACTGGCTGATTAAAATGAACCCCGGGGACGACAGGATGTACAACCAGGTAGGTGATGACCGTGATCACCAGGGTATGCGTATCCCTAAACAGGATACCAACTTTTACGGCCGCGGTCTGGAACGTCCGGTGTATTTCTGTACCGGCGAACCACAGGGATTACTGAAATACAGGAACCGGGCTACAGGAACAGCTTCCACTGCCGGCAAATTCAGTAGCTGCTTCTCATTAGGGCAGCAATTGTTTGCGCACTCCGGATATGCGGACACATTGGGTCATAAAGCGAAAGCTGCCTATACTTTTGGTATGGCTAAACCAGGCGTATGTCAGACGGCCCCCGGCCGATCACCTTATTTCTATGAGGAAGACAACTGGACGGATGACATGGAGCTGGCCGCTGCTCACCTCGGGAACAACTACCTGGATACCGCCTGGCACTTTGCGCTACAGGAACCCGTTACACCCTGGCTGGGTAAAGACACTGCCAGGCATTATCAATGGTATCCGTTCATCAACCAGGGGCACGCTGAACTGGCCAGACAAATAAGTGGTGCCAGAAAAGATACGCTGATACACTATTACAAAGTGGGCATTGAACGTGTATGGCAGAAGGCCCGGCTGAACGCTTTCTATCGGGGCGTACCATTTATATGGTGTAGTAATAACCTCACTGTTGCTTTTGCCATTCAGTGTTACTGGTACCGCCAATTAAGCGGAGACGATACCTACCTGCAACTGGAACAGGCATGCTTTGACTGGATCTTTGGCTGTAACCCTTGGGGAACATCCATGGTATACGGATTGCCTGCGAATGGAGACACGCCTGCCGATCCGCATTCTTCTTTTACGCATTTGAAGCAGTACCCGATCGATGGAGGACTGGTAGATGGACCAGTATATACCAATATCTTCAAAAACCTTATCGGTATACAGTTGCAGGATGCGGATGAATATGCCGCATTTCAGAGTGACCTGGCTGTGTATCACGATGACTATGGCGACTATAGCACCAATGAACCGACGATGGATGGTACAGCAGTGCTGATCTATCTGCTGGCAGCGCAGGAAAATCAGGCACGTCGTAGCGGGTATACCATTACACACGGAGGTATCACCCGGATGGACAGTACACATCAGGAAATTGCACTCGTCTTTACAGGTGATGAATTTGGAGATGGCTTATCCGCTATCAGTAAAACATTACAACAGGAAAAGGTGAAAGGCTCCTTCTTCTTTACAGGTAATTTTTACCGCAATAAAGCATGGCAACCTGCTATCCGGCAACTATATAAAGAGGGTCATTACCTGGGGCCACATTCTGATAAACACCTGTTGTATTGCGACTGGAATAAGCGGGATAGTCTGCTGGTCACAAAGGAACAGTTCCTGCAGGATATGAATGCTAATCTTGACGTGATGCAGCAATTGGGTATTGATACGGCGAACGTGCGCTGCTATATTCCCCCGTATGAATGGTGGAATGACAGTATTGCAGGATGGTCTGCAGGTATGGGCTTACAGATCGTATGCTTTACACCAGGTACAGGTAGCAATGCGGACTATACCTACCCTGAGATGGGGATACGATATAAAAGCAGTAAGGCGATCGTTCAATCAGTAAAGGCATTTGAAAAAAATAAAGCAGGGAAGCTGAACGGGGTCATATTACTGATACATGCAGGTACAGATGCCCGTAGAAAGGACAAACTATACCTGCAATTACATCAGCTGATCAATTATCTGAAACAAAAAGGTTATCGTTTCAGGAGAGTGAACGACCTGGTTATCTGACCTGGCCATCCCCCCTGACAAACCATTTTTCGGTCACCAGTTTTTCCAGGGCAAAAGGTCCGCGGGCATGCAGTTTCTGAGTAGAGATCCCGATCTCAGCCCCCAGTCCGAACACACCACCATCCGTGAACCTGGTAGAGGCATTTACATATACAGCAGCGGCATCTACTTCATTGAGAAAGCGTTCGCTGATAGTTTTGTCCTGAGAAACGATCGCTTCAGAGTGTTTTGAAGAATACTGCTGAATGTGGTCCAGTGCTTCCTCTATGCCGTTCACTATTTTCACTGAACATTTAAAATCCAGGAATTCTCTTCCGTAGTCAGTAGGCGCAGCCTTGATCAGGTAAGGATATTCCAGGGCCTGCAGGATATTAAATGATGTTTCATCTGCAAAGATCTCCACATCATAATCCTGTAGTGCATCTGCCAGTAAGCGCAGTAGTTCCGGTGCGACAGCTTCATCTACCAGTACAGTGTCCAGTGCATTACAGACAGAAGGACGGGATACCTTTGCGTTCGTGATGATAGCGCTGGCTTTCTCCAGATCTGCCGTCTTTTCCACATATGTGTGGCAAACACCTGCCCCCGTTTCAATAACCGGTACTTTGGAATTTTCACGTACATAGTCGATCAGCTGCTGAGAGCCACGCGGAATGATAATATCAATATATTTTACAGCAGTCAGCATCTCACCGATCAGGGCCCTGTCGACTGGCAACAACTGTACCGCACTGGGATGTACGTTAAACTCCTTCAGCACCTGCTGAATAAGGTCCACCAGAATGATATTGGTATGAAAAGCATCCGTACCACCACGTAATACAGCCACATTACCCGACCGGATGCAGAGGGCTGCAACATCCAGTGTTACATTAGGACGTGATTCATAAATAACGCCTACGACGCCCAGGGGTACCGTACGCTTCTGAACCTGTAATCCATTGGCCAGTGTTCTTTCCAGTAACAGCTGGTTAGCCGGATCTTCCAGGCTGGCGATATCATTCAGACTGTCCGCCAGCTGTTTGATACGGGCAGCATTCAATAACAGGCGATCCTTTTTGGGATCCTGATCAGACATCTTATCCAGATCCTTTTGATTCTCAGCAACGATCGCATCGGTATTACCTTCGACAACGGCAGCGAGCTTCCGCAGCAGTTGCTGCCGCTGGGCGTCAGGCAACGTTTTCAGGGAACGAGTGGCTGCCTGTGCCTTTTCCAGTAAAGGTTGTATGGACTCCATCTTACTTTTTCCTTTTTTGGTTATAACAAAACGATATCGTCTGCATGTGCGACTTCGAGGTTTTGTACTTTTCTATCTTCTGCCAACAGCTCTGAAGATACCTTTGCCCTGGCCACTGCAATCACATTGTGTTCTTCATCCACGATCTCAAACACCTCACCTCCTTCAAATGATTCCAGCACGGTCAGTACACCCACCGCCAGCAGACTACGTCTTTTCTGCAAGGCAGTCAGCGCTCCCTCATCCACCAGTACGCGACCGGTCACCAGGCTGCCGCTGGCCAGCCACTTCTTACGGGCAGGCATGCTGCAGGGCTGTGGCAAACATAAAGTACCGGTGGTGCCTGCTATAGCATTCAGGATGCCATCGGTCGTGTGGATACCAAATATAACAACTTTAATTCCCATACGGGTGGCGAGGCGCGCGAAAGTCAGCTTAGACACCATGCCACCCAGCCCCAGATTTGATTTTTTTGTATCAGCTAAGGACAGGATAGACTCATCAATAGCTGTGATATGAGGAACCACCTTCCCTTCCCTGTCCAGGACACCACCCACCGAGGTACTGAACAAGAGCATGGAGGCGCCGAAACCCACTGCTATCAGGGTCGCCAGTTCGTCGTTGTCAGAGAATTTGAGTTCCAGGTCACTTACCACGTCATTTTCGTTGGCAACAGGAATGACGCCACTTTCCCACAATTCCTCATAGGTTTTTTTCAGTTGCAGGAACTGCGCCCTGTTGCTGAAATGCCTGCGCTCACAAAGACTCTGGGCGATGGCAATGTCATAAGGGGAGAAATACCGGGCGTATTTGCTCAGCAGCAACGGGTTACCTATGGCTGCTGCAGCCTTACGTTCGCTCATCGTTCCACTATAGTTCTTCAGGTATTTTTTACCTGCCGCCACGGCTCCTGACGACACCAGTACGATATTATATTCGTCTTTAAGATCGGCCACCTGTCTGGCTATGGCTGCTACTATTGTTTCATCCAGCTCCCCGTTTTCATGTGTGATGGAAGCTGTACCAAATTTTATTACTAATATCGGTTTTGTCACTGCTCGCTGAATTTGCCGACAAAATATTGAAAATGCCTCATTTTTTCATTATTTACATTTCATTTAAACTCTTTTACCCGGCTGTGACAAGCTGTTTATTCCGGAACTTTTATTTTGCGGGGTTATCTAATCGTTAAAACACATATTGACAATGGGCGCACGTCAGGCTACTCGTCTTTCCTTAATCACGGCATTTTCTCTATGCACCCAGCTTTCCCTGCAGGCGCAGGACAAAAATCTGGTGCAATACGTAAAACCTATTATTGGTACGGCAAAGATGGGGCATACCTATCCCGGAGCGACTGTGCCGTTCGGCATGGTACAATTGAGTCCGGAAACAGATACGATCCCGTATGAAATGAACGGACGTTACAACCCGGACGTTTATAAATACTGCGCCGGTTATCAGTATGCAGATAAAACCATTACAGGATTCAGCCATACGCATTTCAGCGGCACCGGCCACTCCGATCTGGGAGACTTCCTGATCATGCCTACCACAGGTAAGCTGCTGCTGAACCCTGGTACAGCAGCGAATCCGGAAACAGGCTACCGGTCTACTTTTTCACATGACAACGAAGTAGCGGAAGCAGACTATTATAAAGTAAAACTTGATAAATATAATATCACAGCCGAACTGACCGCGACCAACCGCGTTGGCTTTCACCAATATACGTTCCCGGAAGCAACCGACCAGGCGCATATCGTACTGGACCTGATGGCAGGTATCTATAACTACGGTAACAAGAATGTGTGGACGTTTGTGAGAGTTGAAAATGATACCCTGATCACCGGTTACCGGCAGACTAACGGATGGGCGCGTACGAGGACAGAGTATTTTGCGATGAGCTTCTCCAAGCCTGTTTCACAATATGGCCATCAGAACTATGCAAATGATGTATACAAAGGTTTCTGGCGCAAATTTGATGTAGCACATAACTTCCCGGAAATGGCCGGCCGTCAGATCAGGGCCTGGTTTGACTTCAAGGTACAGGCAGGAGAAAAGATAAAGATCAAGTTTGCCCTGTCTCCTGTAAGCACGGAAGGAGCGCTGGCTAACCTTCGGGCAGAAATACCAGGATGGGATTTCGAGAAAGTAAAACAGGATGGTCAGGCACAGTGGAACAAAGAACTGCATAAGGTGACTGCACAGCTGAACAGCAATGATGAGATGATCAACTTTTATACAGCCATGTACCATGCGTTCCTGAGCCCAACCACCTATATGGATACCGACGGTAGCTACCGTGGTCTGGACCAGAACAATCATAAAGCAGAAGGCTTCACGAACTATACTACATTCTCTCTGTGGGATACATACAGGGCATTACACCCCCTATTTAACGTGATCCAGCCGAGGCGTAATGCTGACATGGTACAGTCACTGCTGGCACATTATGATCAGAGCGTACAGCATATGTTACCAGTATGGTCCCATTATGCGAATGAAAACTGGTGTATGATCGGTTATCACAGTGTATCACTGATCGCAGATGCAATTATCAAGGGGAATGCACCATTCAATGAAGAGAAAGCCCTGGAAGCGTGTGTTACGACAGCCAGACACCGTACCTATGATGGTATAGGATATTACATGGACAAAGGTTATGTGCCGGAAGATAAAAGTGGTGCATCTGTATCCAAGACACTGGAGTATGCGTATGATGACTGGTGTATCGCACAGATCGCAAAGAAACTGGGCAAACAGGATATCTATGATGAGTTCATCAAACGCTCTCAGAACTTCCGTAACGTGTACGACGCCAGTATCGGTTATATGCGTCCACGCCTGAATGATGGTACATTCCGTGCAGCATTTGATCCACTGAAAACGGATAACCAGGGCTTCATTGAAGGCAATGCATGGAACTACAGCCTGTATGTACCACATTACCCTGCAGAGCTGATTGAACTGAACGGTGGTAAGAAACGTTTTTCCAAGCACCTGGATTCCCTGTTCACCATGCACCTGCCGGATGAATTTTTTGCAGAAACAGAAGATATCACCCGTGACGGTATCATCGGTAACTATGTGCATGGTAATGAGCCATCTCACCACGTAGCATATCTGTACAACTGGACCGGAGAAGCATGGAAAACACAGGAGAGAGTACGTATGATCCTGAAGAAAATGTACCATCCGGGAGCAGATGGTCTGGGTGGCAATGACGACTGTGGTCAGATGAGCGCCTGGTATATCTTCACTTCTCTGGGCTTCTATCCTGTATGTCCTGGTTCAGATCAGTACATCCTGGGCAGCCCCGCGGTGAAAGAAGCTACTATCCAGCTGGAGAATGGCAAGACTTTCACAGTAGAAGCGATCAACCAGAGTGATAAAAATGTGTATGTACAGAAAGTGACATTGAACGGTCAGCCGGTACAAAACAATACGATCACACATACGGACATCATGAATGGCGGCCGTCTGGTATTCCAGATGGGAGCTAAACCTAAGAAGTAGTTTATCCATAATACGTCGGAGGGACAGATGAGAGGAACAGCCTCTTGTCTGTCCCTTTTACTTTTTACTTATTTTTATAAGTGCTAACCCATACATATGAAAGCACTTCCCCCACAGCACAGTTTCAGGTTCCACAACCTGGGCATAGGTGAGATTCAGCTTGGCAAAAAGCCGGAAAAAGTTCCGGGCATGTTACCATTTCCTACTTATGGCAGCAAAGACTTTTTCCGGATCCATCCTAATGAGGCTCATTATCATGCATTTGCAGGTAATGCGAAGGGAATGATAGAACGGGACGACACGGGTATTGACCTACGGCATCTGATCACCAGTATGAATGAGAGTGGGTTTATTAACAGGATCTTTTTGTATCCGCAGGGTCAGATAGCACAACTGGCATGCAGATTGAGTCAGTTATATGGAGAGCCATTCGCGTATAAGCTGCCGGCAGGCGTCCGGAATGTATGGATTACGAACAGTGAAACAGAAATAACATTATTTACCCCCGAGGGTAATGCCATACGGGATACAGTCATTACTTTCAGATTCTTTCATGATCTCGTTGCATTGAAGGAATATATCATTGAAGGTAGCACGTAACTAAAGTGGCAGAAAAGAAAAGGCCTGCTAAAAAGCAGGCCAGTTATGGTACTTTGGGGGGGACAATACAATTAGGGTTTTCAAAGGGTACAATATTTTAAATCAGCATTCAGGCTTAATTGCCTTCTCAATATTAGAGAAAATAAAGTTGATCTGACAGTCATGGAGAACGTAAACGAACAACGCCAAATGTGACTTTGAAATACCTGTTATAACGCGGAAATAAACCACGGTATCGCAAAACGCCTGTGATTCATACTAATAGCTCATTTTACAGCGATAAATAACTGATAGACAGCCTTTCTATTCGAGGTAAGCAGGGGTAAAAAACCGGCAATGAATCAAACGGAAATGTATATTCACGCAAACACAAATTGCGTGAATCACGGTATTTAACAAACCGATATTTCCCGGTAAGAAATCAACCAATTTTTACTTGTTATATAATAAGGGATCAAACGAAGTCAAAAGCTCCTGGAAAAAATAGCAGTTACATGTGATTTTTTATCATCACCGATATAATACGGTAAATTTGTACCGATATTCACGCAGTTTTAATTTCATCTATCTACAAAAAAGAAGGACAAATACACGGGTTTTATATTACATAAAACTATATATGACCTGATCACATAGTAATTATAAATTTATTATGTTTGTAATGTTATGATAATCATAAGATTACAACAATATCCCTATGCTTTTAAGCCTAGTTTTAGGTCGTTAACGAGATTCAATAAACCTAAAATACATATCTTATGTCAGCCGCAAAAATCATGAAAGCAGGTCAGTTCGTAGACGACAAACACGTGTCGATGTTACGGGAGAACTACAGGGAAAACAGGTGGAGAGCCAACTCTGAACGCCTGGGAAAACCTGATTCACTCAGTGTATGGTACAGTCTGGACGAGCTGAAACAATTTATACAGACGGCAGAAGCTGCCGGTGCGGACGGGATCAGGGTTTATTTTGGTGTATATCCTTCTGTATTTCCTGAAAATATTCTGCTTCAGGACAGGCAAACTATCGTTTTTGTGGGTACGCAGCAGAAACAAAGTGCGACCGGTAAAACTGAGAACAAAGACCTGTATATTTCCACGCCTAAGGGGCCGGAGATCATGGCCTTTAATTATGGATTGCCCTGCCCTCCTGCCTGTGTAGGCCCGGATAGACGTGAAATTTATAAAATTGATGAGCCTCATCTTGCCGCAAAATAACGTTTCCTCCTTCCATATAAATCATTCTCCAAGCTGCCGGATAATGTTCCGGCAGCTTTTTATCGTGTTATAAAAATTATTTTAACTCCACTTTCATTAATTTACCAACCGCATTTAAGTCATTAGTAACCTTTAAAAATATCTGCCACCAATATTCTATGTCCTCCGTACATACATATATGCTCTTAATTTCTAAAGCGTTCATATACCGACTACCTATGCATGTGTTTATCATCATTATCTGTTTTCTCATAGCATTGCTCGCAAAGCTTCAGAAAAACCCTCCACGATACCTGAATACATTCATTTTATATATACTGACAACTATTGCCGTGGAAATGGTAGCATGGTGGTTCAGCGTACATAATAAACGTAATCTGATCATTTATAATTTTTATACAACTATTAACTTTACCTACCTGATCTTTTTACTTCGTTCCTTTTTGAACAACGTGAAAGTGGTGAAGGTACTGGGAGTATTGATGTTTGTATATCCCGTGTTTGCATTGGTTAACATGTTCCTTATTCAGGGAGCAAACACTGTTTTCAATACCTACACATTTTTATCGGGTTGCGTAATAGTTGTAACAGCCAGTATTTGCTACTTCTATGAACGCATTAAATATCCCGGCACCCATAGTCTTTTAAAAGAGCCTGCTTTCTGGGTATCCACCGGCCTCCTCTTTTTTTACACCTGCAGTCCACCACTGACAGGCGTACTGAATGCCATATCATTAATGCCATTTTATAACTATAAAACCCTTTATATCATCAACCTTATGGTAAATATTATCCTATATTTATTGTTTAGTATTTCCTTCATATGCAATCTGATTTTCAGGAGGTATTCCTAGTCATATTTACGTCCCTGTTCCTACTTGTGTTACTGGTGGGCTTCATCATTATTATGTTGATACTCAACCAAAAGAGCAGGCAGGCACAAGTACAGGAGCTCAGATTGATGGAGGAAAGGTATGAACAGGAACTATTAAGATCACAACTGGAAATCCAGGAAAATGTTTTCGGACACCTTTCCCAGGAGATTCACGACAATATAGGACAGTCGCTCACTTTTGTAGCACTTTCCCTGTTAACCGTACCAGTGGACAACAACAGCGAGGCACACGAATATATAGAAGAGAGCAGGAAAGCCCTACAAAAAGCCATTACTGAATTAAGAGATCTTTCACGGAGTTTACACACCGACCGCGTTACGGAAATAGGCCTTGCCAACTCCATTGACTTTGAACTGGAGAGACTGAAAAGGACCAATTTGTACGAAACTTCTTTTAATTTTGCCGACGTAAGGAACCTGCTGGACCATCAGACCGAAATCATACTTTTCCGCATTGTTCAGGAAATGCTCAATAACATTGTTAAGCATGCGAAAGCTTCTAAAGTAGAAGTCAGACTTTCCCATAAAACAGATATCATCATCCTCGAAATCAAGGACAATGGTGTCGGCTTCGATCCCGAAGCACTGTTTGCAAAACAGGAAAGATTGAAAGGCCTTGGATTAATGAACATTCGAAAAAGAGCGTCTCTGATAGGAGGCACATTCCATATCAATAGTGCGAAGAATAGCGGCACCGCCATTCGGATCACTATACCAATAAACAAAGAGTCATTACATGAGCATAACCAGGAAAGCGAAATATAGTGTTGCAATTGCCGATGACCATGTGCTGGTAAGAAAGGCACTTGGCCGACTGATTAATACCTTTACTGATTACTTCATTCTGTTTGAAGCCAGTAATGGGGAAGAAGTCATCAAGATCATCAATAATCGTGAGTTACAATTGCCCGATATACTTATCCTCGATGTTAACATGCCGGGTATGAACGGTTACGAAACTGCTGCCTGGATCAATAACCATTTCCCTCAGATCAAAGTATTAGCGCTCTCTATGCTCAACGACGAGTCCGTGATCATTAAAATGCTGAAGTCAGGTGCGAAGGGTTATATCATGAAAAACGTGGAGCCCGATGATCTTAAAGAAGCATTTGACTCTATCATCAAGAAGGATTTTTATTTACCCGATTATATCTCCGGCAAAGTGATTTCCGGGCTGCAGAAAGATGTACTGTCCCTCAGTGAAAAGATCGAACTGACGCCTAAGGAAAAGACATTCCTGCAATTCCTTTGTACAGAACTCTCCTACAAAGAAATAGCCCAGAAAATGTTTGTCAGTCCGCGTACCATTGACGACTACAAAAGCAGTCTGTGTGACAAGCTGAAAGTGAAGACCCGGGTGGGCCTTGTTATTTTCGGTATCCGATACGGCCTGATAGATATCAATACTGATTAAAGCGCGTGATCTCTCTTCACTGACTTGCCCGTCCATGCTTTCTGTGCGGTCCACTCCTCCGGAGCTGCTGTCCAGAAAGCATTTTCTTTGGGCAGACCCAAAGCGAGAAAGCCTGTTGTACACAGGTACAAGCTGCCCGTCGATGTATAGACATCTGCTATCTCTGGCTGATGACCACAAAAACCCAGTTGCAGCCAGCCATTCCCATCAAATGTCCCAGGTACCTCAAAGATCCGTTTCATCACGGCTGTCAGCGCGCTCCGCACCTGTCCTGGTGACAATGACGTGGGCAACTGTTCATGTAATGCCAGCTGTACCAAAGGTTGAAACACGGCATTACGATAGGTCATAGAGCGTCCTACTACGGGAAAGGTTCCTTCGGGCGATATCATCCGTTCCTGTATCTCTCCATAACGTTGCATCCGGGTGATAGCCTGCTGATATTCTTTCACATTCCCCTTACCTGCGTCAGCCAGCACTTTGAGTATATCAGTCAGCATCGGCTGGATAACAAACCCATTGTAGTAATCAAAATGAAACTCTGCGCCATCTCCATACATGCCGTCCCCCTTGTACCACTCCTGGTGTTTCTTCACCGCATAATCTATCCGCATGCCGTCCCACTCTTCGCCGAATAATAACAAAGCAGCTTCGATGATCGCCGCAAACAATAGCCAGTTGTTATAACCCGGCCGGATACTGCGCAAACTTTTAAAACCCGCCACTACCTGCTGTTTTACCGTGTCGGGTAATGGCTGCCATAACTGCTTCGGTGCCCGGAGAAAAGCATGTGCCAGGAATGCGCCATCTACTAACGGCTGTCCATCAAACTGTCCGGTAAAGTTCATGTGATCCGGGCCACCAGGTAACACGGATTGCGCTGTTCCCTTCAATGCGTAATCAATGAAACGCGCCCGTATTTTCCCTTCTTCACTACCATCAGCACCCAGTTCCAGCCAGGGAGCTATCCCTGCCATAGTACGCCCGAAAGCCTCCAGGTAAATGACTTTCTCCACCGGCTTGTTATACCCAGGTGCTACTTCCAGCGGCATTTGCTGACGCAGTTTTCCCACAGCCAGGTTTTTCATTACCGGCTCGCAGATCCGTGTCAGTAACGTTGTCCAGTAGGCACGGTCAGCCGTTATAACAGGACTTCCTGCTAGCTTTGTATCAGCCTGCAGGAAGTGTCCTGGTTGTACCGCCCCTACCATACCAGCAAGTGGAACAGCTTTTATAAAATGACGTCTATGCATTATTTCACCCATTGTTTATACCGTAATAATGCTTCCACAAAGTAGTAGTCAGCATAGGTCAGTGGCACATCTACTTCTGAGTTATGCGGAATAGATCCTACGCTGTGCATCAGTATAAAGTTGTTATTATCGCCTTCTTTCGCCAGGTATGCCGGACTGCTCAGGCTTACCAGCATTTTCTCTGCTGCATTCCAGTACCTGGTAGACGTCTCACCTTTCGTATAGCGGCTTAATTCCAGTAAGGCAGATGCAGCTACGGCACCTGCAGATGCATCTCTCGGTGCATTGGGAATACCCGGAGCATCATAGTCCCAGTATGGGATCAGGTCTTCGGGCATACGGGGATGGTTCAGTATATAATCTGCTATATGTTGTGCTTGTGCCAGATAAGCTTTGTTTTTTGTATCCCGGTACATCATGGTGTATCCATACAGTCCCCATGCCTGTCCACGCGACCATGCAGAAGTATCATTCGCTCCCTGGGCGGTATTTCTTGCAAGTACAGCCCCATTAGTCGTATCATATCCGATAACATGGAAAGAGCTGTAATCTTTTCTGAAATGATGCTTCATAGTTGTATTCGCATGTGTGCGGGAGATGCGGTCAAAAGACGGGTCTTTGCTGACGCGTGTAGCCCAGTTCAGCAACTCCAGGTTCATCATGTTATCAATGATCACCGGGAACTGCCATTTGCCATGGTCCCAGGATTTGATACAACCCACCGTGGGATTAAATCGGGTAGACAGCGAGCGTGCACTGGTAAGCAGTACTTCTTTATACTTCGGATCTTTCGTGATACGGTAAGCATTACCGGCACTGCAATAGAGCATAAATCCAAGATCATGCGTACCCTTATTGTTCTTTTCCACTTCCACCTGCGCAGTACGTTTCAGCGCTTCCTGTTTAAGGGCATTGTCTTTAGAATATTCATACAGATACCAGAGTGTACCCGGATAAAATCCAGCCGTCCACCAATTGGTCTTAGCAGTAACGAAACTACCATCCTTACTGTTGGTAGTACGTGGCAATACACTGTCAGGCACATGCTGCATCATCAGCTTATACTGACGCACAGCAAGGTCCAGTGTTTTGTCGGCCATAGAGATCATTTGCTGTTTTTGGCTGCTCTGTTGGGCATAGACAGCAGCGCCCGACAGCAGGAATGCACAGAAAAGAAGTGGTAATTTTTTCATCTCGTGTAATTTTTATCCGCAGTACAAATTGTGCGGTTACTAACCAATTATTTTTACGCAATCGTTTGCATGTATATATAAAAAGAAAGGCAGAGCTGCCGGCAGACAGCGATCCTGCCGTTATTTTATTTTCTTTTTAACGCTCGTCTTTCGTGTTGATACGGTTGCTGCAGAAGAAGCACGTTCTATCAACTGAATAGGTACGATCTCTTCAGAGTATTTCTGTGGTACACCTGGTTGCTGCATAAGTTCAAGTAATGCAGCGGCCACCCGTTCTCCCATCAGTAATGGAAACTGATCTACTGACGTAATGGAAGGTGTGATGATCTCCGCACGTGGGTCATTGGAGTAGCCAACGATCTTAATGTCTTCGGGTACACGCAGGTTCAGCTTACGGCAATATTCCAGTATAGTGATGGCGGTCGTATCATTCGCAGCAAAGATCCCATCTGGCCAAGGCTTTTGTGCAAAGATCTTCTCACACGCCTGCCATGCGTTTTCCCTGGTCAGCTCCTGGTAAAATATTCTTGATTTTTTGAACGGTATCTTATGTTTCCGCAGGGCATTTTTATACCCCGCTACACGGTCTATATACAGATTACAGGTCAATGGACCGGAGATATGCACAATATCAGTACACCCCTTTTCGATCAGGTGTTCCGTAACTGTATATCCACCCAGGTAATCATCGCCTTTCACTACTTTCACCTGATAGTCTTTGGGTACCCGATCAAAGAATACCAGGGGTATATTATTATCCTTGAAGATATCGAAGTGAGAAAAGTCCGTGGTATATAGTGTACTTGATACCACCAGCGCTTCAATCCTTGTGGAATAAAGTGTTTCAGCCAGTGCGATCTCCTGTTCCAGCGAATCGTTAGACTGACAGATCAACACGTGATAACCATGCTCATGGAGTTTATTCTGTATAACTGTACTGATAGTCGCGGGAAAGAACATAGAGATACGCGGCACAACAAGTCCGATGGTGCGGCTTCTGTTGTTACGCAGCCCGGCGGCCATGGCATTGGGACGATATCCCAGCTTGTTAGCCATCTTCTTTACCTTCTCTTTTGTTCTGGCACTGATATTCGGATGATCGTTCAGTGCCCGGGAAACAGTAGAAATGGAAAGTTTCAGCTCTTCCGCAATATCAACAATTGTCTTTTCTGTTCTTTTGCTCATAAATCAGTATATAGGTGCAGTTATCGCCCCATCCATCCACCATCCACAGTGAGTATCGTACCATGTACATAGTCAGATGCAGCAGACGCAAGGAATACTACCGGACCTTTGAAGTCAGCCGGTTCTCCCCATCTGCCAGCAGGAATACGCTCCAGTATGGAAGCACTGCGTTTTTCGTCGGCACGTAATGCAGCTGTATTATCTGTTGCGATATAACCTGGTGCAATTGCATTCACATTCACCCCCTGACCTGCCCATTCATTGGCAAATGCCTTTACCAGCGAACCCACGGCTCCTTTGCTGGCGGCATATCCGGGTACATTGATACCACCCTGGAAAGTGAGTAGCGATGCCGTAAAGATAATCTTTCCGCTGCCACGTGCGATCATTCCCTTACCGATTTCACGGGTAAGAATGAACTGAGCATTCAGGTTAATATTGATCACCTCATCCCAGTATTCGTCCGGATGCTCGGCAGCCGGCTTTCTCATGATAGTACCGGCATTATTAACAAGTATATCCACCACCGGATGTTGTGCAGTCACTTCTTTGATGAACTGATAAAGCGTTTCACGGTTGCCCATATCACACTGATAACCGTAGAACTTACGTCCGGCGGCATTTACCGCTTTTTCTACTTCACTGCCTTCTTTTTCCAGAGAGGCAGATACGCCAATGACATCCGCGCCAGCTTCTGCCAGTGCTACTGCCATGCCCATACCGATACCTCTTTTACAACCTGTTACCAGCGCTGTTTTTCCTGTCAGATCAAAAGACTGTAAGATCATATGATTGTAATACTGTTTTTACTGATTGATGTCGATTTCCAGCGGAGCATTCAGTTTATCTGCGAATGTTTGCAGGTAGGTAAACCATCCTGCGGCGTTGGTATACATGCCGGCCTTGTTCCAGGCCGCTCCGAAATAATACACAAATGGTTCCTGTACATTGATAGTGGTAGTGGCGAGCAAATGCTGTCCGGTCAGCAGCATACGTTGCTTCTTTGCGGGCACGATCATGCCAAGTCCAGTAATACCGTCCTGACCATGTTCCGGTTCCCAGTACCCCACGACACCGTTCTTCTCATCCAGCAGCATGGTACCCTGCTGCATCCTTCTCACAATACCAGTTGCAACAGGTAGTATATCCCCTGCCGATAATTTGTATTGTACACTCATTTTATTTAACTGTGAACCTGCATCCAGCGAGATCGTTTTTATCACGGAAACAGTGTTCCTCCCCGCTTGCCATGGCTCATATCCCAGCTGAAAAGTGCAGCGTAAAGGACCACTGTCCAGTACTTTCCATGTCCTGTAGTGACGCGGGAAATAGATAGAATCATTGAAATACGGAGCAATATCACCAGCGCCCAATGTCAGGCCTACGGAATAATAGTCAAGTCCGTCGCCATTATCATGATGGTAATCGTTGGTCTTATACCATTTGTTGACGATGAGTTCAGGAGTTCGTTTCACCCATACATCAATACCATGTGCATTTTCAGCCGGAAAATTCTCTAATGCAGCACCATACATACGAAAGGCAATACGATCATTCTCCCATGCAAAGTCATCCTTACGCTCAGGCACAAAACGTGCATAGGTACGTGGTTTTACATTGGAAGGAGTGCCAGGTACAGCTGCTATTACGATACTGCTGTTAGCCGGAATGCTTACCTGCACCAGCAACAACTGAGGCTGCGGCGTCCCTTCGTAGGTTAGCTGATAAGGCAGTTCCTTACCCGTCTTTTTATTGATGATCTTAAAAGTACCGGCCAGTCCCTGCAATTTTGCATAAGGTATTTCCACAATCTCGGCTGAGCGGGCGATGGCAGATGGGTTCTTTATAGTAATGCTTACCGCAGCCGTTTGTTCTTTATCCGTGGAACCGGCTGCCAGGGCTGTGTGCCACAGCCCTGCCGCCATTAACAACAATAATATCCGCTTCATGATAGTTATTTGAGATCAGGTACTGCGCATACGTCCATATCTCCATAGTCCAGGTTCTCACCAGCCATACCCCAGATAAAGGTATAATTGCTGGTACCTGCACCGGAGTGTATCGACCAGGGGGGGGAAATCACTGCCTGCTCGTTCTGCATCCAGATATGCCTTGTTTCCTGCGGTTGCCCCCAGAAGTGACATACAGACTGCCCCTGTGGCACCTCAAAATAAAAATACACTTCCATACGCCTGTCATGTGTGTGAGCAGGCATGGTATTCCATACGCTGCCTGGTTTCAGCTCGGTCATCCCCATCTGCAGCTGGCACGTAGGTAACACAGTACTGACAAGCAGTTTATTGATGGTACGGTGATTGGATGTTTCCATTGCCCCTAATGTCACGACTTCCGCGTCTTTACGGGTAACGTGGCGGGTAGGATATTCATGATGTGCAGGCGTAGAGTTCAGATAGAACTTCGCAGGTGCAGCACTGTCTTTACTGCCGAAGGAGAGGTCTTTCTTTCCTTTACCTACATACAGGGCTTCCTTGAAGCCTATTTCATATGTTTCTCCATCTACAGTAACCACACCGGCACCACCTACGTTGATGATGCCCAGCTCCCTTCTTTCCAGGAAAAAAGCGGCTTTGAACTGATCGGGAGGGGTCAGCTGTAATGCTTTGCTAACCGGGTAGATACCACCGGTCACGAAGCGGTCATAGTGACTGTATACCAGTTTAATTTCATCCTGTACGAACAGCTGTTCTATCAAAAGCGCCTTTCTGGTCTGGGCTGTATTCCAGCTCAGTACTTCCGCCGGGCTGGAGGCATACCTCGTTTCTGCAGTCATATTACGACATATTAGGTTTGGAAATGATAATAAATTATGGGGATGCTGTATCAGTGCATCTTTTTCATAACCTGCATGAAAGATAGCGCATAATGCCGAAAAATGCAAACGTTTGCATAAAATACCGGCAAACCCGGAACTGCTAAACTTATGGTGCTAAAATATTTTAGCTGACACTGATACGATCCTGACTGTTTCAAAGGCAAAAAGTTATCATAGATTAATATTTTAGTATTAACAGCGGGTAAGGTTATTTCATACTTTAGCTTATTATGAACACTTTTCTACAAATACATCCTGACGACAATGTACTGGTTGCTCTGCAAGACCTCCCACAGGGCACCGAGGTTGGGTTTAATGGTTCCACAATTACTTTACTCAAAGACGTTCCCGCTAAGCATAAATTCATGATCACCGATGTACAAAGCGGCGATCCTATTACTATGTACGGTGTACTGGTTGGTAAAGCTAATACGCCTATTCACCAGGGTGAGATCATTACCACCACCAATATTGTCCATGACGCTAACGCTTTTCACGAGAAAGAAGGCAATATCGAATGGCAAAAACCTGATGTCAGCAAATGGAAAGACCGCACCTTTATG
Source organism: Chitinophaga agri (assembly GCF_010093065.1). Lineage (NCBI taxonomy): Bacteria > Pseudomonadati > Bacteroidota > Chitinophagia > Chitinophagales > Chitinophagaceae > Chitinophaga > Chitinophaga agri. The sequence continues at coordinate 3,428,339 of NZ_CP048113.1, forward strand.
GGCTATCCGCGTAAGGATGGGCAGGTAGGTACCCGCAACTACTGGCTGGTAATACCAATGGTCTTCTGTGAAAACCGCAATGTCAGCGTCATTAAAACTGCTTTTGAAAAAGGCCTCGGCTTTGCTCCTACTGAAGTATACAATGAGCAGGTGCAGGATCTGGTTTCCCTCTACAAGAGTGGGAACCTCAATGCCATCAAGACTTACAAAGCAACAGCTGTCACTGACAAGACCACACGTAACACTGTATTCCCTAACATTGACGGTGTTAAGTTCCTGATGCACGAAGGCGGTTGCGGCGGTACACGCCAGGACTCAGATGCGCTCTGTGCCCTGCTGGCCGGCTACATCCACCATCCGAACGTAGCAGGCGCTACTGTGTTAAGTCTGGGTTGCCAGCACGCACAGGTATCCATCCTGAAAGATGCACTGCATAAACTGAATCCAAACTTTGACAAGCCTGTCCTGGTATTTGAACAGCAGAAAAGTTCTTCTGAATTCGATATGCTGTCTGATGCTATCAGGGACACCTTCCTGGCACTGATCGAAGCCGATAAGGAACCTCGTCAGCCAAGCCCGCTGAACAAGCTGGTCATTGGCCTGGAGTGCGGTGGTTCCGACGGATTCTCTGGTATCTCTGCTAATCCGGCTGTCGGTCATACTTCTGACCTGCTGGTAGCAATGGGTGGTACCTCTATCCTCTCTGAGTTCCCTGAGCTGTGTGGTGTTGAACAGGAACTGATCAACCGTTGTATAGAAAAAGATACAGCTGATAAATTCATCCGCATCATGCGGGCATATGAAAGCCAGGCAGAATCTGTAGGGTCCGGCTTCTATATGAATCCTTCCCCGGGCAATATCAAAGACGGTCTGATCACTGATGCGATCAAGTCCGCCGGTGCTGCCAAAAAGGGTGGTATCTCTCCTGTAGTGGATGTACTCGACTATACTGAATATGTGACGAAACCAGGTCTGAACCTCCTTTGTACGCCCGGTAACGATGTAGAATCCACTTCTGCAGAAGTTGGTTCCGGTGCGAACATTGTATTGTTCACGACAGGTCTGGGTACACCTACCGGTAACCCGATCGCGCCTGTTGTAAAACTGGCTACCAATACCAAACTGGCTACACGCATGCCCGACATCATAGATATCAACACAGGTACTATTATCAGTGGTGAAAAAACGATTGAAGAAATGGGTGAAGACATCCTTGAGTATCTTATTAAGGCTGCCAGCGGAGAGATAAAAACCAAAGCGGAACAACTGAACCAGGATGACTTTATTCCATGGAAACGTGGCGTTAGTCTTTAAGCTATCATAGTCTTTATATACAGCAAAGGGTCCGCCATTGGTGGACCCTTTGCTGTATATCATTTAGATATCCACCTGTTCCATTTTCGGTGCAAACAGATGCATGATTCCCCACGCCAGCAAGTACATCGACCCACTTATCAAAAACAGGATATTGTATCCTGTACCAATGTCACCCTGTTCTTTATAATAGTCCAGCAGAAAGCCTGCAAATATCGGGAACAGACTTCCTCCTATAGAACCAGCCATCCCGCCGATACCTACTACAGAGCTAACCGCATATTTCGGGAACATATCTGAAGCGGTGGTGAATATATTAGCGGACCATGCCTGGTGTGCCGCAGCAGCTAAGCTGATCAGTCCTACCACTACCCATATGTTATTCGTGCTTTTAGCAAACATGATAGGCACGACACAGATTGCGAAAAGCAACATAGATGTCTTACGCGCCCTGAACACCGGCCATCCTTTTTTAATCAGCCACGAAGACAGGTAACCGCCACCAATACTACCAACAGTAGTAGCGGTGTAGATCACGAATAACTGCAGATTGGGCTTCTTAAAGTCAAGATTGAAGGTAGTCGCAAAGTACGATGGCAACCAGAACAGGAAGAACCACCAGATTGGGTCTGTGAGCATTTTACCGAACACAAATGCCCATGTCTGTCTGACACCCAATAATTTACCCCAGCTGACACGTTTCTTTTCCGGAGGAGTATTAGCAGCTGCCACAGCCGCGGCAGTAACTGGTTTTACACCATCCGGCAACTCACCCGCATACGCTGCAGGCTTTTCCTCATCACTGTGGATATAGTCATATTCCGCCTGTGTCAGTTTTTTATGACGGGCAGGAATTTCATAGATAAAGATCCAGAATACCAGCCACACAAAACCGATCAAACCAGTCCATATAAACGCATGTTGCCAGCCATAGGTACCAGCTAACCAGGGTACCACGATAGGCGCAATAACAGCCCCTATATTAGCGCCTGAGTTGAAGATACCGGTTGCCAGTGCCCGTTCTTTTTTCGGGAACCACTCCGCTACTGATTTGATCGCTACAGGAAAGTTCCCTGACTCTCCCAGTCCCAGCGCCACACGCGCAAAACCAAATCCCATGGTGCTTTTTGCCAGTGCATGCGCCATGGCTGCAAAGCTCCATACCACAATGGATAATATATATCCCATCTTAGTGCCTATCCTGTCCACTAACCGGCCAAACAGTAACAACCCTATTGCATATGCTGCCGCAAAGGCGGACATCATGCCTCCGAAGTCTTTCTCCGACCATTCAAATTCGTCTGATAATATGGGTTTCAGCAAACCAATAACCTGCCGGTCTATGTAGTTAATAGTTGTAGCAAAAAACAGCAACGCACAAATGCGCCAGCGATATTTGCCAATTGTAGTGGAATCCATGCCTTTCATTTTGGAATTTATAAAGTGTTATCAATTTACAACACTCCGTCGAATAATGCAAACGTTTGCATATATTCCTGCTACATATGCTTTTTGCATATGTATACTTTATTTCAAACGTTGATCGTGAATAGCTCAAAGAATATTGAGACTGTTTGTGCTATGTACAGGCTGCTGCGTAAATAACATGATCATCAGTCACGTAGCAACCTGTCGGGTCAGCTGTTCATCAGGACACCTGCTGTATCAGGGTCACAAGATTGGTTAACTGTACTTTCAGTGCAGCCCAGTCCTTTTTGTCGATCAGTTCCTTGTTCAGCAGGTTAGATCCCATACCGACACATACGACACCGGCATCCAGCCATGATTTGATACTTTCTTTAGTAGGCTCTACTCCTCCGGTAGGCATAAACTTCATCTTCGGGAATAATGGTTTGATCGCTTTTACGAACCCTGGTCCTAACACATTTCCCGGAAACAGTTTGGTTAACGGTGCTTCATATCTTTCCGCCACAGCTATTTCTGAGGGTGTCATACATCCAGGTATCCAAACAATATTCTCTTCACGGCAACTCTCCGCCACACCTGCATCTATAATAGGGCTTACAATAAAATCTGCTCCCTCATGCGCAAAGACTTTTACATCTGCAGCTACTTTAATGGTGCCGATACCAAGATACATATCAGGCATCGTCTGTAACTTATGTTCACGCATGGCGGCAAAATTACGTTGTGCGTTGCCCCCACGATTAGTAAACTCAAATACTCTGATACCTGCATCATAGCAGGCCTGTAACACTGCTACACATACGGCGGCATCATCATGATAAAATACCGGGATTGCTTTACTACGCTCAAATGCTGCAATGATCTCTGCTGCTGGTACTGCCATGTCTATATCAGTTTTAAGATGTCTGCTTTTTCAGTTAAATTAAAATCTCCTTTCAGGAATAACTTTGACCATGCAGCGGCAGCTGCAAATGAAATCGTTTGCTGTGCATCCATTCCACTTACCTGCGCATGGATTAATCCTGCCATGAAACTATCACCACTCCCCACACGATCTACCACCTCATTGGTTTCATACTGTTTAGATACTTTCAGTTCCCCACCTTCATACCATGTTGCATAGTAGAGATTATGTGTAAAGGCATTGGAAAATCTGAATGTAAACGCTACCTGCCTGCAACGCGGGAATTTCTCTGTGATCTCCCTGGCTACAGATGCTGCTTCTGCGAGATAGGTTTCTTTTGTTGCTGTCTCCAGTGCAGCAGTATTTAATGCTGTACCCAGCATCTGATGTGACGCCCATATATTCCCCATCACTACATCACAGTACTGCACCAGTTCAGGCATCACAGCAAATGGCTGTTTACCATACTGCCATAACTTACTGCGGTAGTTCAGGTCTGTGGATATCTTCAGGCCTTTCCTGGATGCGGCTTCCAGTATTTCTTTACAGATAACTGCGGTCTCTTCATTCAATGCAGGGGTCAATGCGCTCCAGTGGAACCATTCGGCATCGCCTAACAGACTGTCCCAGTCTACTGTACCGGGTTGCAGCTGACTGAAGGAAGAATATTTTCTGTCATATACCACGCCTGCGTTTTTCAGATCAGTACCCTGCTCCAGGTAGTAGATACCAATACGGTCTCCTCCTTTCAGCATGCGATCTGTCGTTATGCCCAGCGATTCCAGCTGTTCCAGCACCTGCGTGGCGACGCCATTCTCAGGTACTTTACTGATATATGATACCGGTGTTCCCCAACGTGCAAGTGCTGCAGCTACATTCGCTTCTGCACCACCAACATACAGGGCTGCGCTATGTTTGTTCCATTCCGGTGACAGGCGCAATAATATTTCTCCAAAGGAAATAACTTTTACTGGCTTCATGATTTGTAGGTCTAAAATCCGAAATACGATCTGGCATTATTATAACTGATGTCCTGCACCATTTTGCCCAGCCATTTAATATCTGCTGGCAGCTCTCCATTCTCGACATCGTTACCTATGAGGTTACACAAAATACGGCGAAAATATTCATGACGGGAGTAGGACAGAAAACTTCTCGAATCAGTCAGCATCCCTACAAACCTGCTCAGCAAGCCCATATTGCTCAGGGTGTTGATCTGTTTTTCCATCCCGTCTTTCTGGTCGAGGAACCACCAGCCGGAACCGAACTGCATTTTTCCTGGTATAGTTCCGTCCTGGAAATTGCCTATCATTGTAGCGAAGACTTCATTGTAGGCGGGATTCAGGTTGTATACAACTGTCTTCGCCAGTTTATCCTGCTTATCTAACCTGTCAAAGAACACGGACATCGCCTGTGCTACCTGCCAGTCACCGATAGAATCTACGCCCGCATCAGCACCGATGCTGCGCAACAAACGGCTGTTATTATTTCGTATAGCACCTATATGGAACTGTTGTACCCATCCGCGCTCGTGATGCCATTCGCAGATGAATTGCAATGTGCCTGCTTTGAAACCATCAGCTTCGGTTGCTGTCAGCGCCTGGCCCTTACGTAATTTAGCATAGGCAGCTTCCAGGCTTTCAGCTGTAAAACTACCCGCGTAAAAGGTACTCAAACCATGATCTGCCAGCCGTCCGCCCTGCTCATGGAAATAGTCATGACGGCTACGCAAGGCTGCAATGAACTGACTGTAAGTATCTGTATTGATTCCAGCCACAGCACCCAGTTTATCAGCATAGGCGTTAAATGCTGCTACATCTTCTACACCTATTGTCTTATCGGGCCTGAATGTAGGCAGCACGCGTACCTGGAATCCTGACTGCCTGATAGCTTTATGATATTCCAGTGTATCACAGGGATCGTCTGTGGTACACAAGGTATCCACTTTAAAATGTCGTAGCAGCGCCTGTGTCGTCCATCGTGGCAGCTGCTCATTGCAATGCTGGTATACCCACTCAGCACTCTCCCCATCCAGCAACTGCTTCACACCAAATGGATTCAGCAGCTCCATATGTGTCCAGTGGTACAATGGGTTACGCATGGTATAAGGCACCGTCTCCGCCCACCGTCTGAACTTCTTATAATCATCCGCATTGCCTGTAATGTCTTCTTCTGCCACACCATTTGCGCGCATTGCTCTCCACTTGTAATGATCTCCTTTCAGCCACATGGCAGTCAGGTTTTCAAACTGGCGGTTGGACGCTATCTCATCAGGAGGCAGGTGATTATGATAATCGATGACAGGCATCTCTTTTGCATAATCGTGGAATAACTGTCTGGCTGTTTCTGTTTGCAACAGAAAGTCAGCATCTAAGAATTGTTTCATAAACGTTCTGGTTCCTTATAATACTTTACTATAGCTGTCTGCATAAGACTTCACTCCCTCCTGTAACATTCCCTGTAAATGTGCTGACACGGCATCAGTAAAACCAGGTATCTGTGACAGGTCAGCTTCCCATAAACGTTTGTCTGCGCTGACCGCCTGTACCATGTCTATTATCGCATCGCTACCTTTACCGTTTACATGCGACCAGTAGTCTGCAAATATGGCAATGTTGTCATCTGTGATGGTATAAAATTCTTCTCCCCGCTGACCGGCATACTGTCCGTTTTCCTTTTTCTCAGGACGCAGGAACAACAGCATTGCAGCGAATCCCAGGCACATGTTAGCAGGAAGTGACTGGAACTTTTCGTAATAGCGCACGATCGTGCGCACATTACGGGCATTCATCTTCATACTTTCCTGAAAGGTGATGCTCAGCAGCTTATGTGCTATATTGGGATTAGCGAAACGGTCCAGTACATCTTCTGCGAATGCAGGCGCGTGCGGACAAATTTCCCTGATCGTAGGTAAGATCTCTTCAATGATCACTGTCCGGAAGAAAGCGCGCATATAGGCGTCTTCCATACATTCCACCACGGTGTTCATGCCACTGAGATAACCCAGTGGTACAGATATCGTGTGACTACCATTCAGGATGCGGAGCTTCTGTTCACGGAAAGGTGTAATATCCGGTGCGATCAGCATTCTGGCATCTGCCTGGTGGAAGCCCAGTACCCGCTTTACGTTGTCATTTCCTTCTATAGCCCATAACAGGTATGGCTCCGTATCTATCCAGAGTCCGTCGGTATACCCGGCTTTTTGTTCCAGTGCCGACAGGTCTTTGGGTTTACCCGGTACGATCCTGTCTACCAGGGAGCTACAGAAAGAATTATCATTTTCAAGCCATTGGGTAAAGGCTACGGGCAACTTATTAAATGCGGCTAGTTTCAATACGATCTCTTTCAGCAGCTGGCCATTGTTTACCACCAGTTCGGTCGGTACAATGACAAATCCTGTATGGGAGGCGCCTTTAAAGTACTGAAAGCGTTCCCAGAGTACTGCCAGCAGTTTTCCCGGGAAGGAGGCCGGTACCCCGTCTATCTTTTCTTCTACGTATTGTATACCTACTTCCGTCGTATTGGAAATGATGGTCTGCAGCTCGGGCTGATGTACGGCGTCCAGTACCTTCCGCCATTCTGCATTCGATTGCAGTACCCGGCTAATAGAAGCATTGACCAGCACCTGGTTCACCAGTTCCCCCTGGGAAATGCCTTTTATATTGGTTGTGAACAGGTTATCCTGCTGACTAAACTCATTTGTCTCGCCTCCGGTGGACTTTACCACTACAATTCTTCCCTGGTAACTGCCTGATTTATTGGCTTTATCTACCAGGTAGTCTACCAATCCCCTCAATAAGACGCCGGTACCAAACTGTAAGATTCTCTCAGGATAATTGAAATAGCTCTCAGACACCCCCAGTTCCGGATGCTTCAATACATAAGCCTTATTTAAAATAGGTAACATATTAATGTTTTTAATAAACGCAGAACTCTGACCATTAAATATAAAACGAATCCCTGATAGTCCCTAGTCCTTCGGCAAACCAATTCAAAGTTTTACAATTTCCCATTCGTGTCATAATATTCCCCTCAGGGAGGTGTCTCGACTAATTTCTGTAATTTTGCGCACTTAATATTATTAACAATGAGCAGACATGGTAAAGTTCTGGTAGCAATGAGCGGCGGTATAGATAGCACCGTTACCGCACTGATGCTACACGAACAGGGGTATGAAGTGGTGGGCATCACCATGAAAACCTGGGACTATGCATCTGCCGGCGCCAGCAAAAAAGAAACCGGTTGCTGTAACCTGGATTCCTTTAATGACGCCCGTGCAGCTGCTGTACATCACGGTTTTCCTCACTTCGTACTCGATATCAGAGATGAGTTCGGGGATTTTGTTATTAATAACTTTGTAGACGAATATATAGCAGGCCGCACACCTAACCCGTGTGTTCTGTGCAATACCCATATAAAATGGCGTGCGCTGATGAAGCGTGCTGATGCCATGGATTGTGCTTTTATTGCCACAGGACACTACGCACAGATCAGGGAGCAGGATGGCAGGCACATACTCAGCAAGGGAATTGATGAACTGAAAGACCAGAGCTACGTATTATGGGGATTACAGCAGGACGTATTGGCACGTACCTTACTTCCGCTGGGACAATACCGCAAGACAGAGATCCGCCAGATGGCGTTTGATTTCGGTTACCCTGAACTCGCGAAAAAAGCAGAAAGCTATGAGATCTGTTTCGTTCCCGACAACGATTACCGTGGCTTCCTGAAACGTAAAGTTGACGGACTGGAAGAACAGGTAAACGGTGGTAACTTCGTTTTAAGAGACGGTACCATCGTCGGTCACCATAAAGGTTATCCGTTCTATACGATCGGACAACGCAAGGGACTGGATATTGCTTTAGGTCGTCCGGTATTTGTAACGGAGATCATTCCGGAAACAAACACTGTTGTATTAGGTAATGAAGATGAGCTGAACAGGAATCAGATGACTGTTGCAGGGCTGAATCTTATCAAATATGATCATATTCCTGAAGGCATGGAAGCCATCACCAAGATCCGTTATAAAGATAAAGGTGCATTAAGTAACCTGTATAACGTAAACGGACAAGTGAAAGTAAACTTCTATGAACATGTGAAAGGTATCGCACCTGGACAGTCAGCCGTTTTCTATGAAGGCGATGATGTGATTGCAGGTGGTATCATTCAGCGGGATATGACACAGTTGTGATCAACTTTAAAAGTGTATAAAAGCGCAAAGGCTGACCATATGGTCGGCCTTTGCGCTTTTATGGCACTGCCGTGCACGTGTGAAGATCATGCCGCCTTACAGACCATCTGAAAGACCATTAAAAGGGCAGCTGTTCATATCAATACACCCCTTTTATCTGTAAGTTATTTTCCGCTCTGTTATTATTATTTTCGACGTATCATACCACGTCTGTACCTTACTTGTCCAGTTACCTTCATTGTCATACTTATAAGCTATCTTATAACTTCTGGACGGATCTGCCCCGGCAATACTATCCTTTGCTGTGTAATCTGCTTTATGATATTCCAAGGAAACAGGATTATCATACTTATCATATTTTCTAAACACTTTATAAAACAACTGACCATCTGCATAATGACTTAGTGATGTTTGCAGACCATTCCCATTATACGTTTCTACATCACCCAATCGCATCACAGCCTCATCCACCATATAGTGCTGTACGATCATCTCATCTCCCCGGGCCCTGATACTGATCTTTTTTTTCGTAACAGGTCCATTAGCTGAAATTGTATCTCCTGCAGTATTATACCTGTACAACGTACTATCCACGATACTAAATAAGCGATGTACTATTTTACTCAGCCTGCCAGCATGATTATATGCGTAGACATTAGCATAATACATTTCCCGTTCGTCTGAATATACCCTTGCCAGTATTCTACCGGCTGTATCATAACGCATCGTCATGGTATCAGGCTGCATTCGTCTACTACGCCCTGCGACCTGGTACAAATGTCCTTCCCTGAAAATGTAATGCCTCAGAACAGTATCTTTTCTCACGTAGGAATCACTCATGTGTGTCTCTCTGCGCGCTGTCTCTGCAATATGGTCTATATCGCCATGGAATTGCTCCCTATGAAAGACGTTATCATTTGTACTTCCTTCCAGTACATATGTGGTCACCACCGACATCCTGTCCTTCTTTTCTTTTTGTTCTGTTTTGGTTGATGATTTACATGCTGCCAGTATCAGCAGCAAACATAGCAATCTTCTCATAGGGTAATTTAAGCGTTTTTATGGCTTTATCAGCTTCATGGCAAACATAGAGTCCGCCCGTTGTTCATAACCGGCTATTACGCCTCCTTCCTGCCTTGTAAGGCCATGCTCGTTTTTCAGGAAGGCTACTACTTCCTCATTCTCTTTGTTGAATACGGAGCAGGTGATATAGATCAGTGAACCGCCCGGTTTCAGCAATTGTACAACATTGCCGGCTATTTTCAGCTGTAACTGCTGATAGTTTGTGATCTGTTTTGCCGTAAAGAAGGACATACTTTCCGGTGTACGACCCCAGGTACCTGATCCGGAACAGGGTGCATCCAGGATAATATGATCAAAACGGCGGTCTTTAATAGGAGATGCAGCGACTGGTGCTGTCAGGTCCATCACCACACTTTCATACTGCCTTATCCCTGCCTCTTTAAAGCGCTGATGCAGGTTTTGAATGATACTATTCCGTACATCACTTACCAACAGTTTTACGCCTGGCTGCTTATCTAGTAACAGGATAGATTTACCGCCGCTGGCAGCACAACTATCCCACCATTGTTCTCCGGCTTTAGGGGTAAATAATGCGCCTACCTGCTGCGAAGAAGCGTCCTGGATCTCATACCAGCTTTTATCTGTAATAACCGTATCGATCTTTGTACTGTTAGGCAGGGCAATCGTATCTGCACCTTTCACCTCATGGGGAATAGCTGCTTTTTCCAGCAAACGAAGGATTGCGGCCTGCCTGTTATTACGTGTTCTGATGAACAGATCCGGCTGTACAAAGAAGGAGCGACTGAATGCAGGACCGTCTATTGCGGGAGACAATTCATCCGCAAAAGGGAAAATGCTGGTGGCATCCGCTATGCCGAGGAAAGCCAGTTTATCGGCTACTGACAAGGTAGTGTTCTCCTGAAGGTCAGGACGGAAAAACTGTAATAGTTCACTTCCATCCTTTTCACATAGGAAAGTGCCGAGTAATATTCTTTCTGCAATACTCTTTTCCGTCTTCCATAATTGTCCGAGGCGATAGTACTGATACACCAGTTGTGATATCTGGCGCCGGTCACGACTTCCCATGTAAGGATGCTGTTTAAAAAATCCTTTCAGGAAATGGTGTAACGGCAAACTACCGTCATAACTTACAATGATCTTCTCTGCAGAAGCGATATAATTTTCCCAGCGGGTCATATTCTCATGATGCGGCCGTATCAAAAAGCAAAACGCTTAACGCGATTGGCTATAAGGGCAATCAGGCGTTAAGCGTTTCGCTTTATGCGTTCCGCGTTTAGCGTTAATTAGAGTTTCAGTAATGCCTTCAGTGGATCTTTACCGAACAGTAACTGCTCAGGATTTTCCAGCATATCTTTCACACGTACCAGGAAGCTTACAGACTCACGACCATCGATGATACGGTGGTCATAGCTGAGCGCCAGGTACATCATCGGACGGATCACTACCTGTCCGTTAACAGCCATCGGGCGATCCTGAATTTTGTGCATACCCAGGATAGCAGACTGAGGGATGTTAATGATCGGGGTACTCATGAGGGAACCGAATACACCACCGTTGGTGATGGTGAAGGTGCCACCGGTCATTTCTTCCATGGTCAGTTTGCTGTCACGTGCTTTGGTAGCCAGTTCAACCACTTTCTTCTCGATCTGTGCCATATCCAGGCTTTCAGCGTTGCGGATCACCGGTACTACCAGTCCTTTCGGAGCAGATACTGCGATAGATACGTCACAGTAGTCGTGGAATACCAGTTCTTCGCCATCGATATAAGCGTTCACAGAAGGGAATTCCTTCAGTGCGAAACAACAAGCCTTGGTGAAGAAGCTCATAAAGCCCAGGTTCACTTCGTGTTGTTTCTTGAATACTTCTTTGTATTTCGCGCGCAGTTCCATGATCGCGGTCATGTCTACCTCATTGAAGGTAGTCAGCATTGCGGTCGTGTTTTTCGCTTCCACCAGGCGACGGGAAACGGTCTTACGCAGGTTGCTCATCTTCTCACGGCGTTCTCCGCGGGTGAACATTTCCTGACCGATTGCCACACCCGGATTCTGCAGCGCAGCCAGCACATCATCTTTCATGATCTTGCCGTGTGCACCCGAACCCTTGATAGAGGACGGATCTACGTGTTTATCAGCAATCACGGCAGCAGCTACCGGCGTTGCTTTAATATCGTTCGGTATTGTTGTTACAGGTGCCTGTTGTGCCTGCGGAGCAGCCTGTGGTGTTGCAGCCGGAGCAGCAGATGCTGCCGGTTGTGCTTTACCTGCAGGACGACCTACGCTGGTATCTATTTTAGCGATAGGATCACCTATCTTTAATACATCTCCTTCTTTACCTAAAGTCTGTAATGCACCAGCTTCTTCTGCGTTCAGTTCGAAAGTAGCTTTTTCAGATTCCAGTTCGCAGATCACTTCATCACGTTCTACGTACTCGCCATCTTTCTTCAGCCATTTGATCAATGTCACTTCGCTGATGGATTCGCCCACAGTAGGCACTTTCATTTCAATAGTCCCTTTGTTCACCGCTGGCGCTGCCGGAGCTTCTGCCGCTGGTGCCGGTGCAGCTGCTGCTACCGGAGCCGCCGCCTGAGCTGGAGCAGGTCCTGCCGGAGCCGCAGCATCCGTATCAATTGAACAAGCAACATCGCCTACTTTTAGAGTAGCGCCTTCAGGAGCCAGGATCTTCAGTACCCCTGCTTTTTCTGCATTCAGTTCAAAGGTGGCTTTTTCAGATTCCATTTCACAGATCACCTCATCCTGCTGTACATAATCTCCGTCTTTCTTCAACCACTTTGCAATTGTTACCTCGCTAATAGATTCTCCTACCGTAGGAACTTTGATTTCGATAGCCATATTTCTAATTTCTGTGTGCAATCATTGTTTAAAGGTGAAACCGATTCACCCGATTCGTCTAGATGTTAAATGCAGTCTCAATAATTTCAAGCTGCTCTCTTGCGTGTACTTTCGCAAAACCTGTTGCAGTAGCTGCACTTGGGTTGCGGCTGATCACTCCGTAGTTGATCTGTTTCAGGTTCATCTGCAGATAAGAAGCAGCACCCATGTTCAGCGGCTCTTCCTGTACCCAGAACCACGTAGCAGCTTTGTACTTCTGGTTCAGTGCTTCCAGTTGTGTTACCGGCAGCGGATACAGTTGCTCCAGTCTTACGACAGCAACATCTTTCCTGTTTTCCTTCTGCTGTTTTTCACTCAGATCGAAGAACATCTTACCAGTACACAGCAATACTTTTTTCACTTTAGACGGATCATCTACAAATTCATCATCCAGTACTTCCTGGAAGCCACCTTCTGTGAAAGCTGCTATTGGCGAGTAAGAACCGATGTGCCTTAAATTGGCTTTCGGTGCAAAGTTCACCAGCGGCTTACGGAACTCCCATGTCAGCTGACGGCGCAGCATATGGAAGAAGTTAGCAGAGGTAGTGATATTTGTAATGATCATATTATATTCAGCACAAGCCTGCAGGAATCTTTCCGGACGGGCATTGGAGTGGTCAGGTCCACCACCTTCGTAACCATGTGGCAGCAACATCACCAGACCGTTCTGCGTTGTCCATTTCTGTTCTGCACTGCTTACATACTGGTCAATGACTGTCTGAGCACCATTGGCAAAGTCACCATACTGTGCCTCCCAGAGTACCAGGGCGTTCGGATTCGCCATAGCGTAACCGTATTCAAAACCGAGTACAGCAAATTCACTCAGCAGGGAGTTATAGATGCGGAACTGACCTTGTTTCTCCTGTAATGAGCCCAGTCTGCTATAAGTAGCGTTGGTGTTCTCATCGAACAGGATAGCGTGACGGTGAGAGAAGGTACCTCTCTTCACGTCTTCACCGCTCATACGTACATCTTTGCCTTCAGCCAGCAGACTGGCATAAGCCAGCAGTTCACCGGTAGCCCAGTCAATCTTACCTTCTGTTTCGAACAGTTTTATTTTGTCCTGCAGCAGTTTCTCCACTTTACGTAATGGTACGAACTCTTTCGGCCATTCCATCAGTTTACCGAACAGGCGTCTTACTTCTTCTTCTTTAATGGCAGTCACAGGAGATTTCTCGAAATCTTCCGGTGTTGACTTACGCAGGGAAGCCCACCACTCTTCAGGTTTCTGGTAATGGTAAGGCAGTGGATTCTGTCTTACTTCATCCAGACGTTCCTGGAGGTCAGCCCAGAAGCTCTTTTCCATTTCCTTCGCCAGTTCCTGTACTTCCACATCACCTGCCTGGAGCAGTTTCTGGGAATATACTTCACGCGGATTCGGATGTTTATCGATCAGCGCATACAGGCTGGGCTGGGTGAACTTAGGCTCATCACCTTCGTTGTGGCCATGCTTACGGTAGCACAGTAAGTCAATAAATATATCAGAGTTGAATTCCTGTCTGTAACGGGCAGCGATCTGGGCTACTTTTACCACAGCTTCCGCATCGTCGCCATTCACATGGAATACAGGGGCCTGTACGGTAGAAGCGATACTGGTACAATAGTCAGAAGAACGGGCGTCGTCGAAGTCGGTGGTGAAACCGATCTGGTTATTGATCACCAGGTGCATTGTACCACCCGTGTAGTACCCTTTCAGGTTGCTCATCTGGATGAGCTCATATATTACGCCCTGACCTGCTACCGCGGCATCACCGTGGATCAGGATAGGCAGTATTTTATCGTAGTCGCTGTTGTAGATAACGTCGGCCTTACTGCGGGCGAAGCCTGTAACCAGCGGGTCAACCACTTCCAGGTGGGAAGGGTTAGGCAACAGCTGCAGGTTTACCTTTTTACCGGAAGGTGTTTCGACGATAGAACGGAAACCCAGGTGGTATTTCACGTCACCGCTACCCATGGTCAGGTCAGGAACCGCATGACCTTCAAACTCGTTGAAGATCTGCTCATACGTTTTACCGAGGATATTTGCCAGTACGTTCAGACGGCCACGGTGCGCCATACCGATCACAGCCTCCTGTACGCCAGCGTCAGCAGCAGTGTTGATGATAGCGTCCAGGGCAGGGATGGTGTTTTCACCACCTTCCAGACCGAAACGTTTCTGACCTATATATTTTGTGTGGAGGAATCTTTCGAACATTACCCCCTGGTTCAGTTTCAGGAGGATACGTTTTTTCCCTTCGAGGGTAGTTGGCTGCTGGAAAGTGGTTTCCATTTCGCGCTGTAACCACTCGACTTTCTTAGCGTCGTTGATATACGTGAATTCCAGGCCGACTGCCGCAGCGTATACCTGCTTCAGACGGGTCACGATATTTTCCAGGGTGGTTTTACCCAAACCCAGGACCTGACCGGCATAGAATTCTGTTTTCAGATCTGCCTCACCAAGGCCGTAAAAAGAGATGTCCAGGTTGGCTTGCCTGTCTTTTCTCTCACGGATAGGATTTGTTTTAGAGATGAGATGCCCCTTTTTACGGTAGGCCTGTATCAGTCTGTAAACATTGAGTTCCTTTGTTAACTGGTCACTGCTAACCGGTAAACCGGCGCCCGCCGCTGCCGGCGCTCCTGCCTTTCCATTAACATTGTTTACCGCAAAGTCAAATCCTTCAAAAAACTTGCTCCATTCCGGGTCTACTGCGCCAGGGTCTTTACGGTAATCCTGGTATAAAGATTCAATGTAGGCAGGATGTGAGTTGGTAACAAATGAGAAGTCCTTCATTTACAACGAGTTTTGCTAAAGCTTCGATTCAAATTGCTATTCTGTTGAATGCCCCTTATATAATATATGGGATTGCAAATATCGTTGCTTTTTTGGGAAAGAAAAACGGAAAAATGGGAAAGTGATTTTGACCTCATTTTAACCCTTTTTTGCCTATCTTGCACCCTTTAGCAAAGGACCAGATCAAATATTCCGAAGGAAAATCCTTTTTATTTGTTTTCTAAGGAAGTAATTCCTACCTTTGCCGTCCGAAACTTGAAATTAAAACAATGGCAAACCATAAAGCAACGAAAAAAGACGTACGTCAGAGCAGAAAACGGAATGAGCGTAACCGTTACTACGGTAAAACTACCCGTAATGCTATCCGTGATCTGAAGAAATTGACTGAAAAGGCGGCTGCTGACGAAAAGTTGTCTGATGTGATCTCTATGATCGACAAGTTGGCTAAACGTAATGTTATTCATAAAAATAAAGCAGCCAACCTGAAAAGCAAACTTTCTAAGAAAGTAAACGCTATCGCGTAAGCGCTTTAGTCTGAAAATAATTGATACAGAAGCTCTTCCTGCAAACAGGAAGGGCTTTTTGTTGTCCGGAAGTACCAGAAAAACAGACGCATTCGCTATCCGCCCTCTGCTAATATTTCCGCCATTTACCCCATACACCAGATACCTCGCTTGCCGTCGCTAGTTCGTCGCTAGTTCGTCGCTTGTATATCCCTCCTGCCCATCTTCAATTCTACATGCAATTCTACCACTGTTCCACGAATGTTTCACATTTTTTACAAATGTGTTCCACAGCGACCCCATGTATGTTTCACGATGGTTCCACGTTGTTCCACGGATTATTTCTTCTTTTTATTTTATTGCCAGAAGCCGGACTGTAACTTCTATTGAGTTCATAATCGGTTTGGTATTGGTGAGGTAAGCTTTCACTTACGTTTCTCCTACGTTTTAAAACGTAAGAGAAACGTAAGTGAAAGCTTACCTTAACAAGACAACAACCAGAAAACAACACCATACTTACTCATCCAGAGCCGCCTATTTTCACTGAAAAATCCGTTTTTATACGCTTTCTTTCTTCACACTGATACAATATCTTTACTATTCGCCCGGAAATTGCTGAAGTATCCGTGCATCCATTTTAATAACTAAAAACTATCATACGTTTCAATATTTCATGAAAAGACTCTTCCATATCGCCCTTTTCTGCTGTATCTGCTACGCCGCAGGTGCGCAGGACCTGGTTACCCGTTTCGAAAAGACACAGGGACAGGAAACGGCTACCTATGCTGAATGCATCTCCTATTACCGGCAACTCGACAAACGCTTTCCACAGATCTCTATGCGGGAAATGGGCAATACTGATGCCGGCATCCCGCTGCACCTGGTGATCTATTCTAGCTCCGGCGACTTTAACTTCGCCAGCCTTCGTAAAAAAAACAAACGTATCATACTGGTTAACAATGGTATACATTCCGGTGAACCAGACGGCATCGACGCATCCATGATGCTCCTCCGTGACCTCGCCATGGGTAAAAAGAAACTGCCTGACAATATCGTGCTGGCAGTTATCCCCATCTATAACATCGGCGGCGCCCTGAACCGTAGTGCCGATTACCGTGTTGACCAGAACGGTCCTGCGGCCTTCGGCTCCCGTGGTAATGCGCGCAACTACGACCTGAACCGTGATTTTATTAAGGCAGATTCCCGTAATGCCCGCTCTTTCCAGCAGATCTATCAGCTAACTGACCCGGATGTCTTCATCGACAACCATGTTTCCAATGGTGCAGACTACCAGCACGTGATCACCCTCTTATCCACAGAGCATAACAAAATGGGCGGCGCCATGGGCAACTTCCTGCACAAGGAATTCGAACCTGGTATCTATAGCCTGATGAAAGAAAAAGGGTACGACCTCGTTCCCTACGTCAATCACTTTGGCGAAACACCGGAAAACGGCTGGATCACCTATGCTGATGGTCCCCGCTACTCCAGTGGCTATACCACCCTTTTCCACACTTTCGGATTCGTGCCCGAAACGCATATGCTGAAGCCCTATCCACAGCGGGTACAGGCCACCTATGCCCTGATGGAATCTTTCATCAGCTACGTCAGTCTCCACAGCGAGGAAATCAAAACATTGCGCGCACAAACAAAAGAACAGGAAAAAACACAGGCGACCTTCCCCCTGGAGTGGAATGTCGATACCACGCACTATAGCATGATCAGTTTTAAAGGTTATGCCGCTATCCACAAACCAAGTGATATTTCCGGACAACCGCGCCTGTACTATGATCGTACAAAACCTTTTGATAAACAGGTGAAGTTTTATGATAATGTCGTTGCAGGCAATTTTGTGAAAAAGCCTGCCGCCTACATCATCCCGCAAGGCTGGTGGAATGTGATCGACCTGCTGAAAAACAACAATGTGCAGATGAGACGTTTCACACAGGATACTACCATCAATGTCGACACCTATCACATCGCAGATTATAAAACGCTGCAACGCCCCTATGAAGGGCACTACCTGCATAACAATGTGCAGGTGACCGTCACCAAAGATGTGATGCAGTTCAGAAAAGGAGACTATTATATTCCAATGAACCAGGTGGCCAACCGCTATCTCATGGAAACACTGGAACCTACCGGTGGAGATTCTTTTTTCGCCTGGAACTTCTTCGACCCGATACTGGCACGTAAGGAAGGGTATTCGCCGTATGTATTTGAAGATATCGCAGCAGAGTACCTGCGTTCTGATCCTTCGCTACAGAAAGAACTGAAGCAAAAGCAAACGGCAGATAGTGTGTTTGCGAAAAGTGCAGATGCACAGCTGAGGTTTGTGTATGAGCATTCGCCTTATGCAGAACCGGGGTATATGAGGTATCCGGTGTATAGGGTGAATTAAATTAGGCATTAGGAATTGAACAAAAAAAGCGTCCCGCATGTTGGACGCTTTTCTATTTTATAAGATATTTTTAACGGGAAAATCAGAAACTATTATTCTCACAAATTTCTGCTGTATTTCAATTCCTAATTTGCAATTCATGGTTCCTACTTAACCTGCTGCAACAACATAAAACAATGCTGCTCTCCAAAGAAGTGGTTATAAATAAGCACATTCCTCATCCTACCTGGCTGCTTCTCTAACATCGGAAACCAATGTTGAGGTACCTGCTGCTGTTTCACGATCATCGCTCCCAGCCATAAGGCAAAAGCGCCCACCGTTTCATAATCTCCGCAGAGATGTTTAAAAGGCAGCTGCGTCCACTTTGGATAAGCCGTCAATACATCGTAGTAATGCCCGTGATTACTGTCCGCATTCGCACCTGTCAGTACAAGATCTATCTCATCTGCCTGCACACCATGCTGTTCGAGGAACTGGCTCAGTGTACATTGCAGCTTTTCGGATGATGGCTTGTACAGCATCTGCAAACCACCTATCTGTGCATAACTCTTTTCTGTAGCCTGTGGCGTCAGTAAAAAGAAGGCAGCGCCTTCTCCTGATATCGTACCGGGAGAAACATGTGCATATAACTGATCATTGGAGATCGTTTCCTTTTTCCAATGCCCGATACGGCCTTTGATAAAAAAATGCTCAGGAGTGATTTCGTCGAATGCGCCTGCCAGTACATCTGGAGTACCTTCCGATAACAACAGCAGACTATCCAGCAGGGCGTGTTCGAAAGAGAAGCCCCGGTGAACAAATGTATTATTATACTGCGTACATTTCTGTTGTAATGCGATCAGTCCGTTGACAGCATTGTATGTAGACTGAATAAAAGGAGTGGGATTGAGCGCACGTTCTTCGTAGTCGCGTATTTCCTTGATGAAGCGTTCAGTATCCTGCAAACTGCCCTTGCCGGTGCCTGTGACGATCGCACCCGGAACGGCAATGCCACCATCCTGTAAGCACTTCAGGGAAGTGGCAAGGCCCATTTTTAACACCCTGGTCATACGACGCAGGCTATTAGGCGCAATAAAGCCACGATAGTCCGGCTCCACACAGGAAAGCATATTGCCCTGCGTGACCGTCAGCGGCTGCGTCAACTCTCCATCAAACGTATGCTGGGGAGAGATGGCAGCCATTCCTTGTATGTAACACTTACCCTTCATATTTGCTGATCAGCAGAGAGGCATTATTGCCCCCGAAACCGAATGAATTGGATAACACATGACGTACCGGATAATCTTCCAGTAATGTGGAAGCCGGTGTAATGTATAACTCCTCCATCTGCTCTTTGAAATGGAGATTAGGAAATATTAACTGATGCTGAATAGCCAGTACAGCATAGATGGCTTCTATTCCGCCTGCGGCGGCTAATGTATGGCCGGTAAAAGGCTTGGTGCTGCTGAATGGCGGAACCTGTTCTCCGAACAGACGTTGTAAAGCCATGCCTTCCGCCACATCATTGCTTAATGTAGCAGTGCCATGTACATTCACGTACTGAATATCCGCAGGTACACATCCTCCCATTTCCATAGCGCCTTTCATGGCAGCATAGGCACCGTCTCCTTCGGGAGATGGTGCGGTAGGATGGAATGCTTCATTTGTATTGGCATATCCACTTAATACTGCCAGCACAGGCGCATTACGGTCTTTCACCAGCGATTCGCTTTCCAGTACAAGATAAGCGGCTCCTTCACCGAGATTAAGACCGTTGCGGTCTTTATCGAAAGGCATGCAGGGGCGCTTGTCAATATTCTTGAGTGAATTAAACCCGTTGAGGGTAAAGCGGGTGAGTGCTTCTGTACCTCCGCAGATCACGCGGCGGGCCAGTCCCGATCTGATCAGCCTTGCACCATACATCAATGCATTTGCAGAAGATGAACAGGCTGTACTGATAGTGGTGATGTATCCGTCTATACCCACGGTGTCCGCTATACGTTGCGTACAGTCAGCGCAATCCAGGGTATCGATAAATCTTATAAAATCGCCTGTTTTCGCAGGATCGGCAATCTCGAAATAAACGTTCTCGGTATCACACATACCCCCTACGGTGGATGCATTGATAAAACCGGTCGGTTCATCCTGTACGTTGCTGATACCAGCAGAACGCAGGGCTTCCCGCATAGCGATCAGTCCCAGCAATGCAGTACGCGTATAGCCTTCCTGACCTGCTACGCCAGCTATTTCACTGAGTCCCGGTGTCGTGTGTTTTACTTCCGCTACCGGCAATACTTCTTTGTAAATAGTTTGCAGTTGCTGAGTATATCCCAGCCCGCTCTGTTGCGCACGCAGGCTACGGAGGTTCTCCGCTACATCATCACCAATGGCGGTGATCATCCCCATTCCAGTTATAAACACACGTTCCGCCATGCCTGGTATTGTTTACGCAGGTTGTTTAGATTGAATAAATTCTGCCATGGATTGAACAGACTGTAAGATCTTTCTTCCTTCGCGTGGATCTTCTACTTTGATCTTGTAATATCTTTCCAGTAATACCATCAGTTCAAGGGAATCAATGCTATCGAGTCCGAGCCCCTCCCCAAACAGCGGGGCATTATCGTCAATATCTTCAGGACGGGTATCCTGCAGGTTCAACGCCTCAATAATCTGAACTTTCAATTGCTGTTTTAACTCTTCCATAGTTTGTTGCAGGTTTATGCTTCCTTTTTTTGCTTTCAGAAAGCCAGGCCTCCCTCAGCAATTTTTTTGCCAGGGTAGCCGTAAAAATACAGTTTTAGCTTCAATAGTCAATGCATGGCTTACCCACACAAGGTTTCGTTAGCTGAGTCTTCTTTTCTCAATGGCGGCGGCTGTACATAACAATACGATTGCAAATACAACCAGCTTACCCACATCGCCCCATATGTGGCTCACGCCCACATTCCTCAGATAAATATCATTAATAGCATCCAGTCCCCAGCTTAGTGGTGACAGATGTCCTATCAGTTTCATATGCGATGGCATGATCTCTAAAGGTATCCAGATACCACCGATGGCAGACAGTATCACGATAGAGATAGCGCCAAAGTTCAGTGCCTGATTAGGTGTTTTGAACACGGTGCCTACCAGTATACCGTAGGATGTTGCCGCCAGTCCGATACCGATGGCGACGATCAGTGCGGCCATATAACTCTGTCCCAGGGACAACTGTGGTAGCCCCAGCAATGGCAGCAGATAAATACCTACCTGCATCATCAGGTAGAATTGTATCACGCAAACGGCCACAAAGAAGAACATCTTTCCTGCGAGTATCGCCAGGTAGGAACCCGGGATCAGTTTCATACGCAGCATGCTGCCATCTTCTCTTTCCCTGATCATATTACCTGCTATCGGAATGACGATAAAGAACATCGCAAAGATGCTCCAGGCAGGTACGTTGTGCTGAACAGAATTAGAGATCACATCCAGTTCCTGTGAAGGACCTGTCAGCTGCTCTTTCAGTCCGACAGCCTTCAACTGTATGTTCATGGAGTCATTCTCTGCCACATCCTTTCTCTTCAGTTGCTTCTTGATCCGCTCCAGTAACATATCTGTTTCCACCTGTGTCAGGAAGTTGTCCAGTGCCTGATGGATCGCACTTTTAAATGCTTTTTTAGAAGCAGGATCAAAATACACGGTCACATGCAGGGAGTCTTTCCTTGTGCTGACTGGCAATACATCCGGCATTCCCATTCTGCGGGAAATATCATTGACGATCTTATTGGCATTGCTGACAATAGCGCCGGTAGATCCCTGTGGAATGATAATACAGATCTGGTAGTGTCCTTCATTCACGAGTGATCTGGCCTGTTCCTCTGTCACAGCACTACCATTCAAAGAATCTATGACGCGGAATTGTCCTGATTCCCCTAATCCTTCGCGGATATATTTTCCAAGGCGACCGTGGTCATTATCCACAGTAAGAATATCAAATTTCAGTTCCTGGTAATCACGGAATGGTGCATCTTCAATCAATGCCATTACTGTGATCAATACAACCGGCATGGCAAACAGCAGGGTCAGCCCTGTTCTGTCGCGCATCAGCAACAGCCATTCTTTTCGTATAGTAGCCAGTAATCTTAGCATCCGGTTTTTATTAATCTCTTAATGCGTGGCCTGTGTAATGCAGGAACACGTCTTCCAGGTTGCGGCATTCCGCATGCCTGGCAATGAGTTCCGCTGTACCGCCCTGTACCACCGCTTTTCCTTCATCAACGATCACCACTTCACTACAGATGGTCTGTGCTTCATCCAGCAGGTGAGAGGTATATATGATACTCACTCCCTGCTGATTGTATTCCCGCAGGAACTGTAGTATCATAGTTCGTGACTGTACATCTACCCCCGCAGTCGGCTCATCGAGTATCAGCAGTTTCGGGTTGTGCAGAATTGCTGCAATGATATTGGTACGTCGTTTCATCCCACCGGAGAAATGGTGCACCTGCTTGTGTCCTGCTTTTTCGAGTCCGAACACCTGCAGGTATTCATCGATACGGCTGCGCAGGGGTTTACCTTTCAGGCCGTACAGGTTACCGAAATATTCCAGATTTTCAATAGCTGTAAGATGAGGAAACAGTGCGATCTGCTGAGGCACTACGCCTATCAGTCGTTTGATGGTCTCACGATTAGCCGCATGCTGTGGCTGATCGAAGATCTGCACCTGACCGGCATCCGCTTTTACCAGTCCGCAGATGATGGATATCGTAGTTGTCTTTCCCGCGCCATTAGGCCCGAGCAGCCCTACGATACTTCCTTCGGGGAAGCTGAAGGACAGGCCTTTCAGAGATGGTTCCAGCGCTCCTTTATATGTTTTGTGCAGGTCCTGCACGAGCATACTGGTCATTATAATTTCACTTTCGACAATTTCCGGAATAGTACTTCTTCTTCAGCTGCGCATTGCATCAGCATATCGCTGAGTTCTCCATACGATACATTATTCGCGCTCCTGCTTTTACATACCCGGCCCGCGTTAAAGGCAAAGTTGCGCCAGGTATCACCGATACCGGTCAGTTCAGCAGACAGTGCTGATAATTCATCTCTCTTGAGGATACCGGCAGCTTCCTGCAGGAAGGCAGCATACATGAAGCGGAAACCAGCACCACCGGTGCCTATTTCTTCCTGCATACGGATAATGTTACCCAGGTATAATACCGCTTTTCTGTCTCCTACTTTCTCCGGATAATGCCTTAGACGTTTAGCGAGAAAGCGCATGCCTTTTACGCCAAACATCGGCAGCGGGATATTCAGCATATCACTGCATGCCTGTTTGATACCATCGCGGATAGGTTGTTCGAATGAAACCTGCTTTGGTACTTCAACCGGGTAGTACATTTTACCTTTCGGAGCAGGAAATCCTTTAGCAAAGCGGGCTTCCGCCAGGCTTTTCGGATCGATCTCGGTCACCTGTTCCATGATAGGATCACTGATCAGGTAGTTATCTCCTTCTTTTCCATATGCCACGAGGTTGTGGGCATTAAAATGGAAACGATAGGCTGGCGGGAAATAAGGCAGGTAGTATACGCTGGACAGCAGCCCGACAGGCCGGCCCTGTTCCAGCACACGGTCCAGTTCCTGCATTCCTTTTTCCGGACTGGAAAACGTCTGTGATGCTATTTTTACTCCCAGGCGTTTCGCTACTCTTTTGAAGATAGCCCCTGGCACCACACGGTACGTTGTACCTGGTACACCATTTACCTTGACAAAGGGCAGATGGCCGAAGAATATGCCGGCACCGATGCCAAAGGCCATAGGCTCACTGATCTGCAATCCGTAATGACGGAATATATTAGAGATCACCCCGCTTTCGCAGTGAGCTGTCTGCACGTGGTGAAAGTGTGTATCATTCATAACTTCCAGTACCTCGTCCATTTGGATAATAATATTTTATGATAGTCCGCCAGCAGCGGAGACTACTTATTTAATGTTTTTCAATTCCTGTACGGTGATCTTGAATGCGGCAGCATACCGTTGCAGCATAATATCGCTCAGCCCCTTAAATACGGCGGGTTTCATATGGCGTTTTACCTGCCACTGGAACTTGCCTACATAACTCGCCAGCAGTGGCAGGTCCATGATCGTTTTTTCCATGTAGTAGGCTACCGGACTGATCTCACCTGCCAGTACACGTGCACGTGCTTTTTCCACCCGTTCATTGATCTCTTCCCACGCCTGTTGCATTGCTACGTTTTCCGGCTCCCAGCCTACGCTGGTTACGGGTACATACTGTCCTGCATTGTCGGTAGCATAGAACAACTGCTTGAACTGACCTTCATGCATGTTGTTACCATCCTGAGGAACATCGTCTTTTTTCATGAGGTGCGTGTTTAAAGAAAAAGGAGCGTAAGCTCCTTATTAATTAAGAATCAGGAATTACGAATCAGGAATTATGTTAGCCTGACTACACATTTGCGCTGACTAACTATTTTATGGATGTCGGAATGACCGGGAATAATGTTCATTCATCTGAAGACAACTGAAGTTCAATTCCTGATTCCCAATTCCTAATTGCTAATTACACTACCGTGATATGTGCATATGCATAAGAGAACCTTGCGCTCTCAGGTACCATCATCACGATAGTCTGGCCTTTCTTCAGCATATCATTGTTCAGCAATTCTTCCAGCATCAGATAAGGAGAAGCGGTACCTACGTTACCAACTTTGGTAAGGTTAGTGAACCATTTTTCCTGCGGGATAGGTACTCCCAGGCGGGTGATCTCTTCATCGATCTTAAAGCGGAAAAATTCTGAAGACAGGTGAGGCAGGAAGTAGTCCAGTTTATCCAGGTCAATATTATAGCGCTCTACCAGCTCTTTCCACATTTTAGCACCGGAAGGTACAATGTTCGCACCTAACAGGCGGGTATCCTGTTTGAAGGAGAATACGCTGTTATTAGCCCATTCTTCCGGCGTCATATCGATCCAGCCTGTAGTGCTGCCATCTTCATTTTTAACGGAGCCTGCATACATACAGGTTTCCAGTTCGTGTGCATAAGATGCTATTTCCACCCAGTCTACGCGAAGAGACAGACCTTCTTCATTCGGTTTATCCTGGAATAAGGCTGCACTGGCGCCGTCGGATAGCATCCAGCGAAGGAAATCTTTTTCGAAAGCAATGATCGGATTGTTTTCCAGTTGCTTCAGATTTTCAGCTTCAGGCTCGAACTTTTCGGCCAGCATCCAGCTGGAGAATTTTTCAGAGCCGGAGCTTACTGCATTGCTGGTGTTACCACATCTGATAGACATCCAGGCATATTTGAAAGCCTGCATACCGGCAGCGCAGGCACCTGTTGCAGCGATCAGTTCGACAGGCTGGCATTTCAGCAAACCGTGCACCATAGCTGCATGGTTAGGCAGCAGCTGATCAGGAGAAGTTGTTCCGCAGGCCAGCAGTTGCAACTGGCTGATAGGGAATTTATCGTCAAACAGGCCATCTACTGCGGCAGCTGTCATTTGAGCATTAGAGTGGGTGGATTTACCCTCTTTATCCAGTGAATAATAACGGGTCTTGATCTTATTATTTCCCAGAATCCTCAACCGGGCACGGGAAGGCTTTCCGTCCACCAGTCCCAGAATGCTTTCCATTTCATCATTCCCTACAGGTTCATTTGGCAAAAACTTAGATAGCCTTGTAATATAAACTTCCTTCATTTGAAATAGATTCCTGTTTTTTTATAAGTAGATGCCTATCCTCCTTTAAAGACTGGCTGTTGTTGCTGATTGTTAACCTTTTGTATATTCATGCAGGAGCTACGGTCTCATCGGACAGGTCATCATTCCATTGGTTATGTCAATTATAATATGTCCTGTTTGCCCCTCTTCCCGTCATTTATCACATACAAACGCCCGTAAATATAGAATACTCTACGGATATTACCGTAAAACAGTCGTTCACATGCTGTCCCTTATAATAATTGATGGTATACTAAGTATGATATGACCACCCTTCCTTTTAACGCAGGTGTATTCCTTTATAGTACTTCACGTCTTCCAGCAGCTTACTCTTGTTTAAAGCGAGCTTGAAAATAGACGTGATCTTGGCCAGCGGCGATAAAACAAAGATACCGATCAGTAACAATCCCCTGTACATTGATACCCTTCCCTGTCTTTCCGGAGCCCCCGGCCCCCCTTTGGCACTAATGAACTTTGACCAGTACCGGAATGCCCTGATACCCCTGTCTTCCAGCAGGATCAGGTTAGGCAACAGGTCCACTGCGCCCAGTTCCACCAGTTTCGGTTGTAATGCATCCCATTGTCTGTCCTGCAGGACTTCAGCAATCGGATTGGCAAAACGTACTGATTCAACAATATCCTTTTCCTGCACACCAGCAGGTGGCAGCAGGGAGGTTGCCTCCTTCTTGCCTTTGAACTGCCATCTTAATACGGTGATCAGTGCCACCAGGTTAGGCGACTTATCCACCATTACGATGTTACCCACCAGATGAGCGCCGGCTTTCTGCAGGTAGCCTTTTACTGTTTCCTGCGCGTTCAGCCACATATTGCGGCATCCCATCAGGGTAATTACAGGTTTACCTTTCAGCAGACGGGCTGCTGATTCACTTTGCAAAAATGCTGCCGTTGGTTGGGAAGGAGAAAGGAACCAGGGTTGATAAGCAAGAATAATAAGATCAAAATGCTCATCCGGATTCACTTTCAGCGGAGCAATCGCTCTGGGTCGCCCTAACACCGTTTCCGGCATTGTATCATAAAAAACCTGCTTTTTCCATGGGAACTCAAATGGCTGCACTGGTTTCAATTCTTCGTATACGATGGTTGCTTTGTCCTGTAAAGGGCCTAATACCGTATCGACGATTCTCTTTAATTGTCCTGTTTGCGTATAATATACAACCAGGATCTTAGGTCGTTCAATCATAAAAGGAATAGGAGGTTCAACAATTGAAGCCGTAAACTTACGAAAAACAACTGTAGGCGAAAGATATTTTTTTGTTATATGAATGACGATCGTTCCTAAATGCTTGTCGGGATAAATCCCCTGGTTTTAGCGGCATTCATCTCCTTCTGGCCATTGAACGCTTCTGCGGCATTCACTGCGCGGACATAAAATAAAAACGCCTGCCGGCATGTGTGACACGCTGCGGCAGGCGTTGTAAATATGAAAAGTACTTATTATCAGGATGTAAACAGGACGTTATCCGAAAATGATCATTTGTCTGATCATTGCGGCTCTTTTTCCGTTCCTTGTGCCCTAGCCAGGTATTGCCATAACCTCTGCATTTGTTTACAGCAATACCGTGGCCAAAGGACTTAATTAGTTGTATAGCAGTTACAAAGATGCTGTTTGTATCCTTACTTAAATGTTAAAGAGTACTTAAATTTTTATTCCGCGCAAACAGATATTTTCGAATTGTATCGTGGCACCCCCGCCCTGCGGGGCTTTCGCATCTTCCACTGCGGTGATGACCGCAGCCACAGAAAAACCATTTTTTTCCAATAAAGCTGCTGCACTTTCTGCGCTGTACAATGTAAATCCATGTTCACTGAAAGGCAGTTGCTTCATAGATGCTGCCGAACGGATAGCCAGTACCAGCTCTCCGCCTGCTTCCAGTACACGGTGTATTGCTTTCAGGGCTACGTCCGGCTGCTCCCAGAAATATAACACGTTCACTGCGAATACTTTTGTGAAGGCGCCATCTGGGAAAGACATGGACGATGTAACCCCCAGATGGAGTTCCACAGTCCCCTCTGCGATCCGGGTACGATTTTCCCGAGTGGCTTCTTCCACCATTGTTTCGGACATATCCAGTCCGGTATACCGGATGGTGGGCTCCTTTTCAAACAGTGCCGGGATAAAATACCCGTTACCGAAACCTATTTCCAGCACGCTGTCAGCCGGTTGAAGTCCCAGGAAGTCAAGCACCATATTATATATTGCGGCATTAGACTTATTCATCGCCAGTCCTACCTTTATGCCATCTTCTCCTTCCGGTTTACGTAACTGGCGGGCTAAACTTTCCGGATCCATTGCTGGTTTCTCCATATTTTTTCAGTTAAGTGGTTAATTATTAGCAGTTCTTCGCTGATATAAATAAAAAAAGCCAGACTGGTTGTTACGTTACACGCTAACCAGTCCGGCTCCTTATTAATAATTTATCTGACCGTTACTCTTTATGAACAGATCCTGAACCGGCGATATCAGATGATACTTCAGGACTACCTTTATAGCTGACATCACCAGATCCCATGATCTTTGCCGTCAGCTTTACACTGGCATGCACTTCGGCATCACCACTACCTGCAATGGTCACTTTTGTAGTCTCTGTACGCAGATCTCCGCCGTCAAAATTACCACTTCCGGCCATACTTACCTCGAGGTCTTTTGTCTCGCCGGTGATCTTGATATCACCGGAACCGGCAGAAGAAGCGATCACCTTCGGACTGTTCACAATTCCCTCTATATTACCAGCGCCTGTCAGCTTAAAACGAACCGGATCAGGATTCTCCAGGGTATTGGTCACTTTAATATTACCGGAACCCAGCAGGGCCAGCTGGTAAACGTCAGGTGCCGTCAGCTTTATTTTTATATCGTGATGTGACTTGATGGAGATATGATCTTTCAGGTCGATCACCAGTTCATCATCGTGAATATTGAGTTCAATGTAAGGTAAAATATTATCATCTGCTTCAATCACCGCAGCCTGAGCCGGCCCCTGCGTAAATTCCACATTCATACTACCTTTCAGCGCAACTTTATGATACTCCTGTACAGAGCGGGTTGCTGTGATAATGTTTCCACTACCTTTGACCCGGCGGCCTCCACAGCTATAAAGGGCTAACAACAGGACCGCTACTCCCGCACCATAGACGATTTTTTTCATGAGGTTGATATTTTGTTGAGTTTTAAAATGGCGATTAATATTCATGTGTGATACGAATATAAGAACAAACGGCTACAGACTATTCGTATTTTCCAACTTGGGATTTCATATTTGGCCGTTATCTTTGCACCACCATGACAGAAAAGATACTTATACTCGACTTTGGTTCCCAGTACACGCAGCTGATTGCTCGCAGTATCAGGGAGTTGAACATTTACTGTGAAATCAAGCCTTGTCTCGCTCCGGTTGAGTGGGACGATACGGTAAAAGGCATTATTCTTTCCGGTAGTCCGTTTTCCGTGAACGATGCCGGTGCTCCAACCGTTGACATAGCTGCCATGGCGGCTAAAGTTCCGGTACTGGGTGTGTGCTATGGCGCACAGCTGACTGCCAAGGTATTTGGTGGTGAGGTAGCTAAAAGTGGCATCCGTGAGTATGGCCGTGCTTTTATGGAGCATGCGGACAAGGAAGAAAAGCTCCTGTATGATATCTCTTCCCGTAGCCAGGTATGGATGAGCCACTCAGATACCATCGTTAAGATGCCTGAAGGTTTTGAGATCATCGCTCATACAGAGAATATCCCTGTTGCGGCATTCAAATCCGAAACTATTGCCAAGCACCCGATCATGGGTCTGCAGTTCCATCCGGAAGTGACACACTCCCTGGAGGGTAAGCAACTGATGCGTAACTTCCTGGTACACATCTGCGGATGCAAACAGGACTGGACTCCGGCAGCATTTGTACAGGAGACCATTGATAAGATCAAGGCGCAGGTAGGCAATAAGAAAGTGGTAATGGCGCTGAGCGGTGGTGTTGACTCCACCGTAGCTGCTGAACTGATACATAAAGCGATAGGTGATAACCTGTACTGCGTATTCGTAGACAACGGATTACTTCGTAAGAACGAATTTGAAACGGTACTGGACTCCTATAAACATATGGGTCTGAACGTAAAGGGTGTGAACGCCAAGGATCTCTTTTATGGAGAACTGAAAGGTGTAAGTGATCCTGAGAAAAAACGTAAGATCATCGGCCGTCTGTTCATCGAGGTATTCCAGCAGGAATCAGCCCTGCTGAAAGACATCTCCTTCCTCGGCCAGGGTACTATCTACCCGGATGTGATCGAGTCAGTATCTGTGAACGGTCCTTCTGTTACGATCAAGTCTCACCACAACGTAGGTGGTTTACCTGAGAAAATGAACATGGGACTGGTAGAACCACTGCGTTTCCTCTTCAAAGATGAAGTAAGACGTGTAGGTCGTGAGATCGGTATCAGTGAAATATTCCTGGGCCGTCATCCTTTCCCGGGTCCTGGTCTGGCTATCCGTATCCTTGGAGAGATCACTCCGGAGAAGGTAGCGATGCTACAGGAAGCGGACGCTGTGTATATCGACGGGCTGCGTGAAGCAGAGCTGTATGATAAAGTATGGCAGGCAGGTACCATTCTGCTGCCGGTACAAAGCGTAGGCGTAATGGGAGATGAAAGGACTTATGAGTTTACAGTTGCACTGCGTGCGGTGACTTCCGTGGATGGTATGACTGCTGACTGGGCACACTTACCGTATGAGTTCCTGGCAAAAATGTCCAACGATATTATCAATAAAGTGAAAGGGATCAACCGTGTGGTGTACGACATCAGTTCCAAACCACCGGCTACCATCGAATGGGAATAAACCCTATACACCGTATGTAGAAACGCTTAACGCTGAGCCGCTTATACATGTAAGCCTTCGCGTTAAGCGTTTCTTATTGAGTATATAGGAACGATTTTTGTAATTAATGATCGCTATGAGTAAATCCAAAATATGCAGTCTGACAGTCACTGCCTGTGCAATGGCCGTCCTGCTGTCTGCCTGTTCGCTGTTCAAAGGCAGCACCAGCAGCCCTACAGCTCCGCCAACAACTGTTACTAAACCGAAAGAGGAAGAAAAGAAGAAGGAAGAGAAAAAGAATGAAGAAAAAGCAGCGCCATTCAATGTACCTGCCTTTGCCCGCGAAGTAAAAAAAGATGCCTACAATATCGCCATCTTCGCGCCACTCTACCTTGACTCTGTATTCACCAACGGAACAGAAATTCCTGGTCGTACGCTGCCGCGCTATGTATTGTCCGGCCTTGATTTTTATGAAGGTGCACAGCTTGCACTGGACAGTCTGCAGCAACAAGGCGTAAAACTCAATGTGTTCGTTTATGACAGCAAATCGAGAACCAACAACATCGAGACACTCAAAAGGAACAAGGCATTTGATGGTACTGACCTGATCATTGCGGCTGTCAGTGCTCCAGAAATACAGGAACTCAGCAACGTTGCAAAAGATCAGCAGATCAACCTCGTATCGGCTACCTATCCGAATGATGGAGGTATCAGCGGTAACCCGTTCCTGCTCATCACGAACAGTTTACTGAAAACCCACGGAGAAGTATTACAACGCTATCTGCAGGAAACATTTGCTAATAAGAATATCCTGTTGCTGCACCGTAACAGTCCCTTTGAAAAACGTCTTGTAGCTGACTTCAAAGCAGACTATGACAAAATGCAGAGTGCAAAGAAATCACGCATCCGTGAAGTGATCTGGAATGATGCTATGACCGATATGGACCTGTCTCAGTACCTCCTCACCGATCGTCCGAATCTCTGTGTCGTGACTGCACTGGATGAGAACAATGCAAAGGCGATCCTGCGTAAGCTGAGCGTACAGACAGCTACTTATCCTATTCAGATCTACGGTATGCCTACCTGGGATATTATGAAATTTAAAGAGCCTGAATTTAAGGATATGCAGATCTACTATACGTCTCCTTATTTCAATGACAAAACAGATGCCTACAGCCGCTACATCACCGATTACTTCAAACGTGTTTACAAATCCCGTCCGTCAGACATGGCGTTCAAAGGATTTGAGCTGACATGGTACTTTGTGAAGCAGCTGAACGATAAAGGGGTATATTTCAACGGAGATATCAATGAAGGCACCAAAAAGATATTCAATAACTTAAACTATCAGCCGGTATACCTGAAGGAAGGTAATACTGTTCCTGACTATTTTGAGAATAAAAACATTAATATCATTCAAAAGAATGATAGTGCAGATGTGAAGATGAATTTCCAGTAAAATTGGGAATCAGGAATTAAGAACAGGAACTGATAAAGCCTGTATAGCTGAACAGGATCAATCGCTTTATTCACACCTGTTTCAATAAATACCTAACAGGGCGTTTCTTACAAAGGAACGCCCTCTTTTTGTATACAAGACTTAACAAGAAGCGTAGTTCCTACTGCCTGATTCCTAGCTTTCCGTTCTCTTTGCACGAAAATTGCATCACTTTTCCCATGGTACTACAGTTCACTGACAAAGGCATCTACTGCCCGGCAGGCGACTTTTATATCGACCCCTGGCAGCCTGTAGAAAGGGCTGTCATCACCCACGCCCATTCTGATCACGCCCGGTACGGTAGCAAACATTATCTCTGTCATCACGACAGTGTTCCCCTTTTACAACTCCGGTTAGGACAGGATATCAGTGTGCAGGGCGCTGCTTTTGGGGAAACAATTCGCTATAATGGTGTCACCATTTCCCTCCACCCAGCCGGTCACATCATCGGGTCGGCCCAGGTACGCGTACAGCAGGGGAATGAAGTATGGGTATTCAGCGGGGATTATAAAGTGGAAAATGATGGCATCTCCGGACAATTTGAACCGGTGCCCTGTCAGACGTTTATTACAGAGTGTACGTTCGGTCTGCCCATCTATAACTGGCAGCCACAGGCGATGATATTCAGCAATATCAGGCAGTGGGTACAGGACAACCAGGCTGCCGGCAAAAACAGCGTTATACTGGGGTATAGTCTGGGGAAAGCACAGCGCCTGTTATATAACCTAAGGGATGTAACAGAGCAGATCTGGGCACATGGGGCTATTTACATCCCCCATCAACTGCTGCGGCAGAAAGGCTGGGACTTGCCGGAAATACACCGTATCACACCCGAAACACCCGCATCTGCCTATAAGAATAACCTGATCATCGGACCACCATCTGCCGCGGATACTTCCTGGATGCGCCGGTTTAACCCTTACTCACTGGGTGTATGCAGCGGATGGATGCAGGTAAGGGGAAATGCCCGGCGACGGAATGCAGATGCAGGATTTGCCCTGTCGGACCATGCTGACTGGACCGGCCTGCTACAGGCTGTCAAAGCTACCGGCGCCGAAAAGGTATATACTACCCACGGTTTCAGTAGCGCTTTTGCCCGTTATCTGACCGAAAACGGTATTCCGGCACAGGAAGTAAAAACAGAATATGGTGATACAGATGAAGAACTGACTATTCCGGAAATTACTGCCAATGAGCAATAAAGCCAGTTTATGAAAGAATTTGCCACGCTGATAAGAATACTGAGCAACAGTACCAAGACCAATGAAAAACTGGATGCACTCAGCCGGTACATGGCCTCCGCAGATGCGGCCGACCGGTTATGGGTACTGGCATTGTTCACAGGTCGCAGACCCAAACGTACTGTCAATGCTACCCAGTTAAGCACCTGGTGCCTGCAGATGACCGGCTTACCTGCCTGGTTATACGAAGAATGCTACCATACGGTCGGTGATCTCGCTGAAACCATTGCCCTGCTGCTGCCCCCTGGTAAAAGCATCTCTGTCCATCCCCTTCACTACTGGATCGACCAGCTGATACAACTGGAAAAAGCGGACGAACCTACCAAACAGGCCTTTATTCTCAAGGCTTGGGAAGAACTGGATACCAGTGAACGGTTTGTCTTTAATAAGTTGATCACCGGTGGCTTCCGTATTGGTGTTTCACAGAAAATGATGGTCAATGCACTGGCAGCAACGTATGATATTCCGGCTGCTACGATATCCCACATGATCAGTGGGAACTGGCACCCGCAGCAAACAACCCTGGAAGCATTGCTGAATGAAAATATCACGGCAGCTGACGCCTCCAAACCCTTTCCGTTCTATCTCGCCTATGCGCTGGAAATACCACCTTCAGAACTGGGTACCCCGGAACAATGGCAGGCGGAATGGAAATGGGACGGTATCCGCGGACAGATCATCAAACGTAACGGGCAGTTGTTTGTATGGTCACGCGGAGAGGAACTGATCACCGAAAAGTTCCCGGAATACCAACCCCTGCTGGAACTCCTGCCAGAGGGCACTGTGCTGGATGGCGAGATACTCACCTTTGCAGCGGGAGCGCCACTACCCTTTCAGACGTTACAAACCCGCATCGGCAGGAAAAACGTTACCCGCAAACAACTACAGGAAGCGCCTGTCGCCTTTCTCAGTTACGACCTGCTGGAATGGGAAGGACAAGACATACGTACAACGGCATTGCAGGAACGCCGCGTACTTTTGGAGCAGCTGATAGAAAAGATCAATCACCCGACACTCCGCCTGTCCCCGGCTATTACCTTTCACGACTGGGATGAACTGGCCGGTTTCCGGCTGCAGGCAAGAGAAAAAGGCAGCGAGGGCTTGATGTTGAAAAAGCGGGATTCTGCCTATCAGGTGGGTCGTAAACGGGGGGACTGGTGGAAATGGAAGATTGATCCGCTAACAATAGACGCTGTCATGATATATGCCCAGAAAGGTCACGGACGACGGTCTAACCTCTATACAGATTACACCTTTGCAGTCAGGGATGGGGAACAGCTGGTATCGTTCACAAAGGCATATTCCGGACTGACAGATAAAGAGATCAATGAAGTGGACAACTGGGTAAAGCGGCATTCTATTGAAAAGTTTGGGCCGGTGAGGACAGTAAAGCCAGCACTTGTATTTGAGATCGGATTTGAGGGGATAGCAGCCTCCAACAGGCATAAATCGGGTGTAGCACTACGTTTCCCAAGAATATTACGCTGGCGTAAAGACAAGCCGGTAAGCGAAATAAATACATTATCGGATTTACAGCAACTACTGCAAATGCATAAATAATAAGAGTCCGAGAACGATTATTAATTCAAATTAGTATATTGTACTTAATTTCGCATTCAAATTGGAACATTATTCTATACTGATATGAACAACCTGGGAAATACCAAAAAAGATAATGCAGCCGACAACATTGCGCTGGATGAAAAGGATATCGCTATTCTGCAATTGTTGGAAGAAGATGCAAAAATGACTATCCGTGACCTGGCTGCGAAGCTGAATCTGAGCGCAACACCTGTTTATGAACGTATCCGTAAAATGGAGCAGGCTGGTGTGATCAGGCAGTATGCGGCTATTGTTGATCCCAGCAAGATAGATAAGGCCCTGACCGTATTATGTTATATCTCCCTCAAAGAGCACGGCAAAAAAGCAGGTTCAAAATTCATTAAAGAGATCACCTCTTTTCCGGAAGTAATGGAGTGCCTGAACATCTCAGGTCAGTTTGATTTTATGCTAAAGGTGCAGGTTAAAGACATGCTCGCCTATCATGAGTTTAATGTCAATAAGCTAGGCGAGCTGGATAATATCCGTCATATGGAGAGTGTATTCGTGATGTCAGTCATCAAAGCCACACACAGAGTTGTATATTAATCTTACTATAATTTTCTAAGACCTTCATACCCGGGGAAGAGGATATAAGCATTCACATTTTCTCCCCTGGGATGCACGGTAATAGCCGAACATTTCTCTTTCGCACCTTTCTCTGCCGTCATCTCAAAAGCAATACCTGCACTGCGTACATCGTATACAGTCACTTTTTTGCTTTTTACACGGTCTTCATACTGCGCTACTACCCTGATGGCCGGGAACAGCTTTTTTATTTCAATGTAGGAGCTGCCCACTTTCAGTCCTTTGGCTGTTTTAAAGGAAGCGGTATTCACACGTACCTGTTTTACCACCATTCCTTCTTTACCATTGGTCTCTTCTCTTACGGAATACACCGCCAGGTACCTGGAGGAATCAATGCTGCTATCTTTTCTGTGGCTGTACCAGAAGCTCCAGGCTTTTCCCATAGCGGCATCGCCACCATCTGCATTGCCCAGTTGCTGCGTCATTTCATCGACTGTTGTTCCTAGTTTTGTGTTGCCGATGTATTCCCCTGGTTCTATTTTCCAGGCATTCTGCGCATAAGCCGATACAGACATGAACATACATGCAACGGCAAAAAAGTAAAGGTGTTTCATAGTTATTCTTTATGCAAAGAAAGACAAAAAACAGGCCACATTACATATCTAAATAATGCTTACTTTCCTGCTATGAATCGCAAACATTTCCTGTCAACACTGGCTACCACTGCGGGACTCACCACTTTACCCGCACTGACGCGTTTACAACAGGCTGCTGCCTCATTAACTCCTCATGAAGAACGATGGCTCATTCCTCCATATCTGAAGCCCGGAGATGTGATCGGTATTACCTGTCCTGCCGGACATATCACACTTGACGAAATCAAACCGGCGATCCGTATTATGGAAAGCTGGGGGTTCCGTATACGTATAGGTAACACTGTTAATAAAGCCGACTTCAGTTTTGGTGGTACTGACCAGGAAAGGCAACAGGATATGCAATCCATGCTTGATGATCCCACTATCAAAGCCATCATGTGCGGACGTGGCGGATATGGCAGCGCGCGTATCGTAGACCAGCTTGACTTTACCCGCTTTATTCAGCAACCTAAGTGGGTGATCGGTTTCAGCGATATCACCGTGTTACATTGTCATATCAGTCGCCTGTATGGTATTGCGACACTGCATTCAAAGATGTGTAACAGCTTTCCGGATGATTATGCGAAAGCCGAGCCGATCGTACAACAAACGATCTCTTCTATCAAAGATGCCCTCTGCGGGCAACAACTGCAATACACTACATTTTCTGACACACGCAATCGCACAGGGGTTGCGAAAGGAATACTGGTGGGTGGCAATCTGTCCATGATACAAAGCGTACTAGGCACTAATTCAGAGCTGGATACCATCGGAAAGATACTTTTCCTGGAAGAAGTAGGTGAATACCTCTACAGCCTGGACCGCATGTTCAATAGTCTGCAACGTGCACATAAACTTGATAACCTGGCAGCTCTGATCATCGGTGGCTTTAACCGTATCAAACCCGATGATCCCGGCGAGGAATTCGGTCGTACGGTGTATGACATTGTAATGGAAAAAGTGAAGGATTTTAGTTACCCGGTTTGTTTTAGTTTCCCGGTAGGTCATCAGAAGGATAACTATGCATTAAAATGTGGTATTATGCATCAGCTGAGTGTCGGAAACGAGGAGGTGACACTGAGTGAGTTGCGTTAATACTCAATTTTACATGACTGTCTCAAAGCACAGGCCACTCTGCTACAAAAATATTATCTTTATCTGGTACTGTACCCACCGGCACCGTTCACCATAGCAACTTTCTATGACCAGCTGGCCGGCAACCATAGATTCCATACGTTATAGTCTATAGACTACTCATCCGATAACCTAAAAACCTGACCCACGAAACAATCAAATAAGTATGCTTATGAAGATGTCCTTTATACTGGTCTTTTGCCTGTCGCTCTGCTTTGCCTGCAGGAAAGACAAAGAACAACCGGATGCGCTTCCTCCCGTGGTATATGCCGGTGATCTCAAATTTGATTCAGATCCCCTTATCATGTTCGTCAAAGATACCGCTATTCAGGACCTTGATTTCATCAGGGCTTACATGGAAAGGCATCGTAGTATGGGGGTCTTTGACCTGTCAGCCGGCGGTCTTTTAGACGGTGCT
Source organism: Chitinophaga agri (assembly GCF_010093065.1). NCBI lineage: Bacteria > Pseudomonadati > Bacteroidota > Chitinophagia > Chitinophagales > Chitinophagaceae > Chitinophaga > Chitinophaga agri. The sequence continues at coordinate 3,466,341 of NZ_CP048113.1, forward strand.
AAAGTCACATTTGACGCCCGGAACAGTGAGCTTGTCAGCTTTAAGATCGTCACGGCCGGTGGCGGTGTGAATGAGCGGGTATTCGACAGGGCAAAACTGGATAACACCACCCTTGTTTTTACAGCAAAGAATAAGGGAGAGGTAGAAGAATATGATAATACTGCGTTCTCGTGTAAATCAGTGCATACGCTGACGCGAATGTATCCTCCTGCCAGTGAATGCCGTTCCGATCAACTGTTCTGCTCAGGATATCAGCACATGCCGGTCATTGAATATGGGGACAAGCTGGTGCTTCCCGTGACGTGTTTCAACTACTTCCACCGGCAGAATAACGGCACCTGTCTCATCAATAAAACAGGATTGTATGACATCTTTAATCCTAAGGCAGTCGAGAAATTAGGCGAGTTTGATACCCTGGTGGTACAAAGGAGTACGCTGACGCTAAGTAAGCAATAGCAGACTTTACCTGCAGGAAAACCGGAGAATATTTGTTCACAATACGCTGATCTAATTTCTCCGATTTTCCCTAATTTCATCACCTGATGAAAAACAAATCGCGCGGATGGCAGGTGATCATAGCATGGCTGGCTGCAAATGACAGAAAGCCCTTCACATTCCAGGAAGAAGCCTGGAAGTATTACACACAAGGCAAATCAGGCCTTGTTAACGCCCCTACCGGTTACGGTAAAACCTTCTCCCTATTCCTGGGTGTCGTGATCGACTGGATCAATAAACACCCGGAGGACTATCAGCAAAGAACAAAGAACGGTCTGCAAATGCTCTGGATCACCCCGCTGAGGGCGCTGGCAAAAGATATTGCCCGTGCGATGGAGCAGGTATTGCAGGAACTCAATATGCCGTGGCAGGTTGGTATACGCAGTGGCGATACGCCGGTATCCACCCGCCAGCAGCAAAAGAAACAGATGCCGGAGATCCTGATCATCACACCGGAAAGTCTGCACCTGCTGATGGGACAAAAAGAATACCCTAAGGTCTTTACTCATCTGACCACCGTTGTGGCAGATGAATGGCATGAATTGCTGGGTAGTAAACGGGGTGTGATGGTAGAATTAGGGCTTAGCAGATTACGCGGACTGGCGAAAAAAGCAGGACGACCACCGTTGAAAGTATGGGGCATATCAGCAACGATCGGCAACCTGGAAGAAGCAATGGACGTGCTGTTGGGAGTACCCGATCCGGAAGCAGTGATTGTACGTGCGAAGCTGGACAAAAAGATAGAATTACAAAGCATCCTTCCTGACGAAATAGAAAAGTTTCCCTGGGCTGGTCACCTTGGTACGAAGCTGCTATATAAAGCGCTGCCGGTGATCATGAATAGCCAGACGACCCTGATATTCACCAATGTTCGTTCACAGACGGAGATCTGGTATCAGGAGATATTGAGGCAATGTCCGGAACTGGCAGGCGCCATTGCATTACACCACGGTTCTATTGACATGGAACTACGCGTATGGGTTGAGGAAGCGCTGCACACCGGCGTATTAAAAGCGGTGGTCTGTACATCCAGTCTTGATCTGGGAGTGGATTTCCGTCCTGTTGATACGGTGATACAGGTAGGCAGTCCCAAAGGCGTGGCGCGTTTCCTGCAAAGAGCAGGACGAAGCGGCCACCAGCCGGGTGCTACCAGCAAAATATGGTTCCTGCCAACACACAGTCTTGAACTGGTGGAGGCAGCCGCATTGAAAGCGGCAATGGATGAACAGCTGATCGAAAGTCGCGTACCCATTGTACTCGCTTTTGACGTATTGCTGCAATACCTTATGACCCTGGGGATCTCTGACGGCTTTCATGCATCTGAGATCTGGGAAGAAGTCACCAGCACGTTCTGCTTCCGTGATATCACAGCAGATGAATGGGCCTGGATGCTGGCCTTCCTGAGTACCGGAGGCGATGCATTATATAGCTATGATGAATTTAAAAAACTGGAACGGGAGGGCGATTTCTTCATCTGCCGCAGCCGTATGCTGGCGATGCGGCACAGACTGCATATTGGTACCATTGTCAGCGATGCGATGCTGAAGGTGAAGTTCATCAGTGGTGGCTATATCGGTATGATAGAAGAATGGTTCGTTGCGCGCCTGCAGCCGGGTGATGCCTTTAGCCTGGGCGGACGTACGCTGGAGTTTGTCATGATCAAAGACATGACAGTGCTGGTAAGGAAGTCAAATGCGAAACGGGCGATCGTACCCAGCTGGATGGGAGGCCGACTCCCCCTGTCTGCCAATCTCGGTAAAGTACTACGCCGGACCTATAACGAGGCATTGTCAGGTAAATCGGACATGCCGGAGATCAAGATACTACAACCATTATTCGACCTGCAGGAACAATTGTCACATATCCCGAAAGACGATGAACTGCTGATCGAAATGATTAACACCAGGGATGGTTACCACCTGTTCGTGTATCCTTTCGAGGGCAGACTGGTACATGAAGTGATGGCGGCACTGCTGGCCTACCGTATCAGTAAGCGACAGCCGATCACGTTTTCCATAGCGATGAACGACTACGGATTTGAATTGTTATCTGACCAGCCGATCCCGGTATCTGAGGGAGATGTGCACGATCTGTTTTCAACGGAGAACCTGACCATCGATCTGCAGGCCAGTGTGAACTCGACGGAAATGGCGCGCAGGAAATTCAGGGACATTGCGGTAATTGCCGGGTTGATATTCCAGGGCTATCCAGGCAAACATAAACAAAGCAGGCACCTGCAGTCGTCCGCATCTTTGCTCTTCAATGTGTTTAAGGATTATGATCCGCAGAACCTGTTATTGAGACAGGCCTTTAACGAGGCATTCTTCTATCAGATGGAAGAGGCACGGCTGCGGGAAAGCCTCGACCGTATTTACAACAGCAATATCATTATTACAACACCGGAGAGTCTGACACCTTTCTGTTTCCCGATAAAAGTAGATAGCTTAAGAGAAAACCTGACCAGTGAAAAACTGGAAGACAGGATCAAAAAGATGCGTCCTCAGTTTTAGTATAAACAGGATGATGTAGTTTTACGTACGATATGGAGGAAGTGATTTATAGACAACAGGACCAGACCTGGCATTTATCCCCACACAGGGCAATATTCTGGCAGGAAGAGCAGGCGCTGATCGTATCCGATCTGCACCTGGGAAAAGGAACACATTTCAGGAAAGCAGGGATCGCCGTTCCTGCGAACATCGGGCAGAACGATCTGTACCGGCTGCAACTGCTGATCACTACCTATAATCCTGCCCAGATCATCATTGTTGGTGACATGTTCCATAGCCGGGAGAACAATGATGTGGCTTATTTCAAACTCTGGCGACAACAGTTCGCCAATATCCGTTTTAAGCTGGTCAAGGGCAATCATGATATACTGCCTGATGCGATATATGCATCGCTGAATGTAGAAGTATCGGATACGCTCTGCATCCGGGATATTCATTTCATACATGAGCCCTGCGATGAAGAAGATGCGCCGGGGTATACTTTCTCCGGACACCTGCATCCGGGTGTGGTGGTGGCAGGTGCCGGCAGACAACGCTTGCGTCTCCCCTGCTTCTACTTCGGAAAGCATTGCAGCATATTGCCTGCTTTCGGCCGTTTTACGGGCCTTGCTACCTTAGAGCCTGCACTTGATGAGGCAGTATTCGTAATCGCTGAAAATAGCGTCTTAAAAGTCAATTAATGCTGGTTGCGTACGATCCCATATTTGCACATCCACTTCCTGAAGGCCATCGGTTCCCGATGGTAAAATATGAGCTGATCCCGGCACAGCTGCTGCGGGAGGGCGTAATTACCAGCGAACAGCTACATCGGCCAGTTCCACTGGATGAAGCGACCATTCTGCTGACCCATACATACACTTACTGGCAGCAGTTACAACAGCTGACATTATCTGAAAAAGAACAACGCCGGATAGGTTTACCACAATCCGCCGCATTAACACTGAGAGAGATCACGATCTGTCAGGGAACGATCGATTGTGCCCTACATGCCATGCAGCATGGGGTGGCGCTGAATGTAGCCGGAGGCACGCATCATGCATTTGCAGATCGCGGAGAGGGTTTCTGTCTGCTGAATGACTTTGCCATTGCGGCGAACTACCTGCTGCATCATCGCCTCGTGAAGCAGGTGCTGGTCATTGATCTCGATGTACACCAGGGGAATGGTACAGCGGCTATCTTTGAAGGCAAACCGGATGTCTATACTTTCAGTATGCATGGTGCGCATAATTATCCGTTCCACAAGGAAGTATCCGACTGGGATGTACCATTGCCTGACGGGATGAATGATGAGCACTACCTGCGGACACTGAGCGACTGTTTACCGGTGTTGATCAATCAGGTGCAACCTGATATTGTGTTTTATCTCTCCGGTGTGGATATCCTGGAAACAGACCGTTACGGAAAACTGAAGGTAACAGCTGCTGGCTGCAGACAACGTGATGAGCTGGTATTTAACACCCTGAAACAACATGGTATTCCATGTGCGGTAGCCATGGGCGGAGGTTATTCAACACATGTGCGGGATATAGTGAATGCACATTGTAATACATTCAGGGCGGCCGCAGAGATCTGGGGGTAACAGGACAATCATTCTTCTATGACCGTACGAAAAGTAATCTTACTTTATCCACACCATTGGTCAAATCCTGTCTTCCCGGCGCCTCTCACCAGTAGCATTGGAGGGATCATAAGACGGCATAACAAACTACTCCTGTAAGGATGTCAGGAAGGACTGGCTATCACAGCAACACTGCACAACACACTTATCCACAAAAAACAGCGAATGATTATCTGTAATCAAATAATCACCCGCTGTCAATATTTTCTACGAATATCTTCACAAGCTGGGGGGTAACTACGAACAGTGCTCCTGAAAACTATGGCTGCGACAAATATTATTGTCAGACGGCTATAGATCTGTTAATCCTTGATCCGCTTCTTCAACATACTCACCTGGTCCTGCAGATGGCTCACCATATCTGCCAGATGATTTACACTCAGACGGCTTTGCTGACTTGTTTTACTGATCACTGCATCGGACTGCCAGAGTTCCAGTACTTCATCCATGCCCACCGCGTAAGGCTCATACTGAGGGTTATCAGATAAGAGTGTGATTTTACCTTTGCTACGGTTACTTTTCAACACACGTTTGTACACGATACCTTCACGGTTGGTCACCACAACGTATGCTTCATTATTGCGGATCTCATCCCATCCATCCACCTTGTGGCAAACGATCACAGAACCGGAAGGAGTAGGCAGCATAGAATCTCCTGCTATTTCAAAAGCCCTGTAATTACCGGCGCCCATCATGGGTAAAGTGAAGGTGTTCAGTTCTTCGATGAATTCATCATCGTTATATCCGGCAAGGTAACCGGCAGCAGCTTTCACCGGTACAAACTCTATGACCTGACGGTCACTGCCCATTTTCTGTTGCCTGCGTTTTTCGAGGAAGGTCTCCTTCTGGGAGCCTACATCACGACGTAACAAATCGTCAATGGAGATACGGAACATATCACTGATCAGTTCCAAAACTTCTGTGCGGGGTTCTGCACGTTCCTCTTCGTAAGCGCCGAGCAGCGAACGTTTAATACCTAATTTATCGGCAAATTCCTGCTGGGTCCAGCCTTTCTGCTTACGCAGGAACTTCAGATTGCGGCATACTATGGACATAATCTAAAGAATTTAGTACATTACTAACAAAATTAGCATATAATTTTTATAATAACCAAATATATTCCGGTCTGCTTGACTTATTTTTGCCGCGTAAAATCCAACTCAATATTATGAATGACACCTTAGTAACTATTCACTCGCTGTTAAGATGGGCAATTGTACTGACCGGTATATGGGCAGTCATCCGCGCATTGAAAGGCGTTAGTGGTAACTCAGCTTACACCGGCGCTGATAAGAAAGCAGGCCTCTTCTTCATGATCTCTCTCGATATTCAGTTACTGGTAGGTTTAGTACTGTACTTCGTTAGTCCACTGGCCATGAAAGCATTTCAGGCAAGCGGCGGCGCAGTAATGAAAGACAGCACCCTGCGTTACTTTGCGGTAGAACATGCATTGATTGCGATCGTAGCCATTGCGCTTGTTCACATTGGCCGTGCTAAAGTGAAAAAAGCTGCATCCGATGCACAAAGACATAAACTGTCCCTGATATTCTTTGCCATTGCGCTGATCCTGCTGGCATCCCGTATTCCATGGCCGTTCACGGCTGCAGGCGCTGGCAGAGGCTGGTTCTAGTATACAACAACAAGCTATTATAAAAAAGAGATCGTCTCAGGGCGATCTCTTTTTTTATACTCGTAAACGTACAAGAGGGCTGTCAGCCTCTGGCAGGACACCCCTCCTGATGCTGTCAACTGATACAATTTTGACGACTATCCGCCGCCTGGCCGTCGCTAGTTCGTCGCTAGCAGGTCGCTTGTTCTTCCCTTGCTTCAGTGACAGCTACGTCTCCAAAAACTATAAAGCATTACAAATCAGGCAATTACTTTTACCTACCAATAACATAAGGACTGTTATTAATATCAAAATAGTATCAGTGTATCACTGACGCTGTTGTAGCGGCATGTGTTACTATGCCAGGTAGACCACCTTAGTGTATTAACCTTTATCCGTATTAAACAGCCGGTACGAATAGATATAGGGCAGTGCTGCCAGTATCCCTCCGATAAATATCAGCAGGAAAGTGCCGGTCACTACCGGTAAAAAGAATCCGGCTATGATGGTCGCCGCCCCGGTACATACCCATAGATTACCTGCGAATGCGTGGGTTTCACGCCATATATCCTCGCTTTTTAATGTCCATGGTGTACGGACGCCCACAAAGTAGTTAGGCTCCAGACGGCGCAGGAAAAGGCCAATCGTACCGATCAGCAGCCCGGTTCCTGTAAAGACCCAGCGTTCTATAGCGAACGGATGTCCCTGACTAGCCATAAATACGATGGCAGCAGTAAAAATAGCCAGGTAGATATGGATCATGAAACGGATCTGGTAGTATTTCTTTTGAAACAATGCCATTTCCTGGGGATTGTGTTCGATATCCTCTTCTTCCACATGAGGTATATACCTGAACAGAAAATATAACAACAGATTGGTAAGGAACAAAAAGGTCATCAGTAATAAAAAGTCACTCTTGTTGCCAATACGGTCGGCTACACCATTAACACTGAAGTTAGTCGGCATAACGCTTGGCAGCGAAGGCCAGATAATTCCCAGATAAGCCATGGGCATTATCAGTAATAACAATAACAGCAGTTCCTGGCCAATATCAGGCTTTTTCATGAGAAAGTGTTTTGTTGATAACTATGTTTGACAAATAGCATACCTGCTTGGAGCACATATAGTTAATAACCATTATCCCCCCCGATTTGTTATTGATTGGTTATGCATACTAATTTTATTAGCATGAACTAAAAATATTAGTAAATTTGGGCTGAATGATTGTTCACAGGTGATGATCTGTGAATGAGCAGCCTCCCCGGTCATAGCCTGTGCTCTTTTTCCGGCTGCCTTCACTGCTTATCGCCCGTGAACAACCATTCATAACCATTACCAAACTTGTATGATTTCTTTGCAACACAGGTCCATTGCTCATTTTGACATGGACAGCTTCTTCGTATCAGTGGAATGCAGGGATGATAACAGCCTGAAGGGAAAACCACTGCTTGTCGGAGGTATGAGCGACCGGGGCGTGGTAGCTGCCTGTAGCTATGAAGCCCGCCGCTATGGCATTCATTCGGCTATGCCGATGAAAGTTGCGCTCAAACTGTGCCCGCATGCTATTGTCAGACGGGGAGATATGGAGAAATACAGCAACGTATCCCGTGAGGTGACCGGACTCATTGCTGACAAAGCCCCCCTGTACGAGAAATCATCTATCGACGAATTCTACCTTGACCTCACTGGTATGGATAAGTTCTTCGGCTCCATGAAATGGACTGTGGAACTTCGTCAGCACATCATGAAAGAGATGCAGTTGCCCGTTTCCTTCGGTCTGGCGTCTAACAAAATGATATCCAAGGTGGCCACCAATGAGGCCAAGCCTAACGGACAAATGGAGATCCATTTCGGAGAAGAAAAATCTTTCCTCGCGCCAATGCCAGTGGAAAAGCTCCCCATGGTGGGTAAGGAAACAGCCAGTCAGCTACACCGGCGCGGCGTAGAAACGGTCAAAACACTGAGTGAAATACCCGTCTCCCTGCTTGAGGCATGGCTGGGCAAGAACGGCATCTCCCTGTGGAACAAGGCAAACGGTATCGACGAGTCCCCTGTTGTACCGTACCATGAACAAAAGTCCATCTCCACCGAAAATACCTTTCACACTGACACAATAGATATGCAGTTCATCCATGCAGAACTTGTACGGATGACAGAAAAAATAGCTTTCGAACTGAGACAACAAAACAAACTCACCGGCTGTGTTACCGTAAAGATCCGCTACTCGGATTTTGAAACTGTTACCAAACAGATGACCATTCCGTATTCCAGCAGCGACCACGTCCTCCTGGAAAAAGTAAAAGAGCTGTTTCAGAAACTCTATGACAGAAGACTCCTGATCCGCCTGATCGGCGTCCGTTTCAGTCATCTCGTACATGGCAACCATCAGATCAGCCTGTTCGATGATACCCAGGAAATGATCTCGCTCTATCAGGCCATAGATAACATTAAAAACCGCTTCGGATGGCAATACCTGATGCGGGGCACCAACGCAGGCGCTCAATCGAAAAAAGGGGCTGTAAAACAGCCTGATATCATACCCTATCCTAAAGTGAGATAAACCAACGCTTATGTTTCTCAACTGCAAAACATTCTTCAGTCTGCGCTACGGCACCATCGATACAAAAGATCTGGTGAAGTATGCCCGCGAAATGGGTGTCACTTCCCTTGCCCTCACAAATATCAATATCACTTCCGATACCTGGAACTTCGTAAAAGAATGTCAGGAAAACGGCATTAAGCCTATTATCGGACTGGAATGCAGGAACGGCCACCAACTGAAATATATACTGCTGGCACGCGACTTAGACGGATGGTTTTATATCAACAGGTTCCTGTCAGATCACCTGCATAAAGGGCTTGACTTTCCCGACCGCGCACCCGGGTTTCCCGGCGTGTTTGCCATTTATACATGGAATACCGTTCCACTACAGGATCTCTATGATCATGAACTCGTCGGCATCCGCAAACGTGACATCAATAAACTGTTTCGTGTAAACACCACTGAATGGAAAGACAAACTCGTTATCCTCCACCCGGTCACCTTTCAGAATGATGATTACTACCAGTTGCATCGTGTGTTACGTGCCGTTGATCAGAATATTCTTATCAGTCAGCTGGAGCCGCATACCACGGCACATCCGGACGAGCAGTTCCTGTCACCAGCTGCTTTGTTTGACTGCTTCGAACAATACCCCGACATCATCAGTAATACCGTACGTATTATGGATGCCTGCCGGATACAGTTTGATTTTAAAACACCCCGCAATAAAAAATACTTTACCAGCAGCGAAGCAGAAGACCATGCCCTGCTACGGAAGCTTGCCTATGAAGGCATGCTGGAACGCTATGGTCCTGACAACGCAGAGGCGAAGGAACGTATTGAAAAAGAACTGGAAGTTGTACAGGGACAACATTTCAACGGCTATTTCCTGATCACCTGGGACATCATCCGATATGCGCGGGAAAGCGGCTTTTTTTATGTTGGACGAGGCAGCGGCGCCAATTCTATCCTGGCCTATTGTTTAAAAATAACAGATGTCGATCCGATAGCACTTAATCTCTATTTCGAAAGATTTCTTAACCCATATCGTAGTTCACCTCCTGATTTTGATATCGACTTTTCCTGGAAAGACAGGGATGAGATCATTGAGTATGTATTCAAAAAGTACGGTGCTGCGCATACCGCCTTACTGGGTACCGTCACTACCTTCCAGCAGAATGCAGTGATACGTGAACTGGGAAAAGTTTACGGATTACCTAAACATGAAATAGACAAAATACTGGACACGCCATTTGCACCTGATCTCTCAGGCGATAGCGTACAGCAAACCATCCTGCGATATAGTAAGATGATGTCTAACGACAATAAATCCTTTCCCAATCATCTCAGCATCCATGCGGGGGGTATACTGATCAGCGAAGCGCCTATCCATCAGCATTGCAGTACGTACCTTCCTCCCAAAGGATTCAGTACGGCCCAACTGGACATGCATCAGGCGGAGGCTATCGGGCTATTCAAATTTGATATACTTAGTCAGCGGGGCCTGGGACATATACGCGATGCGATCAGTATCATCAAGGAAAATAAAGGCGATGAAGTTGATATTCACGACGTAAAATCATTCATGCGTGATGAGCGTGTTAAACAGGCATTGCAGACGGTCAACACGATCGGATGTTTTTATATAGAATCTCCGGCTATGCGGCAGTTGTTACAAAAACTGCAATGCGGTGACTACCTGACACTGGTAGCCGCCAGTTCTGTTATACGTCCTGGTGTCGCACAATCAGGTATGATGCGGCAATATGTGCATAACTATCGTAATCAGGATAAGGTAGAGTATCTCCATGACATCATCAAAGAGGTATTGAGTGAAACCTTCGGCATCATGGTCTACCAGGAAGATGTGATCAGGATAGTAAGCCGGTATGCAGAAATGGATCTGGCAGATGCAGATATTCTGCGAAGAGCGATGGCCGGTAAGTACCGCGGGCAGGGAGACTTTCAGAAAATAGAACAACAGTTCTTCAGCAACTGTAAACAGCTGGGAAGACCAGAAGCTGTGACGGCTGAACTATGGCGGCAGATATCGAGCTTCTCCGGTTTCTCTTTTTCAAAGGCCCACTCTGCCAGCTTCGCGGTAGAGAGCTATCAGAGCCTTTTCCTGAAAACATATTATCCGGCGGAATTCATGGTAGCCGTGATCAATAACTTCGGTGGCTTTTATAACAGGGAACTCTATTTCCGGGAATTACAAAAAACCGGTGCCGATATCAAACCACCCTGTATCAACAACAGTGACTATTACACGAGGATCACCGGTAATACTGTGTATACAGGATTTATACACATCGAAGGACTCGAAGAAAAATGGATGGAACAGGTGCTCGAAGAACGTAAGCAGTACGGTCCCTATACCAGTCTGGAAGACTTCACTACCCGTATAGCGCCCCCACCGGAACAGCTGGATATACTCATCCGGATCGGCGCTTTTAATTTCGACAACTACACAAAGAAAGAGCTCCTGTGGAAAAGCAGCCTGTTACTGAAAGCCAAAACACCACATGCAGAGCATATACAGCCGCTGTTCCAGGAAGAATTACCAGATTGCCAGCTGCCCATGCTGTCTTATACCGAACATGAAAATGCATTTGAGGAAATAGCCTTGCTGGGCTTTCCGTTGTGCTCTCCTTTTTCTATTCTGCAACATGATCAGCGTAGATATATTACAGCCGATGCCTTCAAACGCTACGAAGGAAAAACGATTACAGCCCTGGGATATCTGGTATGTACAAAAGGCATTTATACCAGCAAAGGCATACCTATGAGCTTCGGTACCTTTATGGATGTGAACGGAGACTTTATTGATACGGTACATTTTCCTGATATCCTGCGTGCCTACCCTTTCCAGAAAAACGGGTTTTACATCCTGCAGGGGAAGGTCACCGCTGAATATGATGTCTATTCAATAGAGATCAGTTATATGCGGAAAATCGGCTACTTTGAGGATAAATAACAACTAATCAACACTATACAATTCAATATACTATTTCAGGAAAACCAAAACAATATAATTTTATTTCCTATTTTAGCCTTTCGAATAATATATGAATCAGGGGACAATTTGTAATTCCTAACACCTCGAAAAACATACAATATACCAATACGCCGTATAAGAAACAGGTACTATTCCTATACAGCAATGAGCAAATAACACTATCAACCTATGAACAGATTTTTAACTGTAACTGTGCTACTGTTACTAAGCGCCCGTGTGTTCGCACAACAAGAAGGGCCTGTAGCTGAGCGTCCGGCTTATTTTATCTACTCAGCAGGCGAACGCACGGATAAAAAGCTGAAGGTACTGCTCATCAGTACTTACATTTACCGGGCAAAGAATTTCGCCTTTCCCCATGATCAGATAAGCACAGGCATGTCCCTGGATTTCAGCAAAATTATATTGCGCATCGAACGGGAAGAAAAGTATTTTCCGGCGGACTATGACAACATTATGTTCAATCCGATAAAAGTATCGGATATATATGGCAACTTCCAGCGGTGGAATATTACACACCAGTATTATGATGGCATCACACAAAATGACAACACACTCACGGCACTTGAAAAGATACGGACCGCACTGATAAAGGATTATCAGCAGAAAGGGTATAGCGTCTATCAGGTCAGCTTTGCACCTGAGATTGACGGTGCAAATCAGACGAGTTACAGTTACTACGATGCGCAAACCAGCACTTACAAAAAGTTTGCGTTTGAACAGCTGTCGCCGCTATCTCCGTTGTGGATACCTCCCTTCAGAACAGGGAATATCAGAAACCTGCTTGCCGGTCTGAATACAAGCACCTCTCAGAGCAGTGGTGGTATTGTCATTGAAAGCAAAAGCACTGGTAAATCGCAGACAACCAACAGTAAATCCTATAGTAGTACGTCCTCTTCGTCCAGCAAGTCTTCTGACGATCCGGAGAAATGGAAAAGAGAAGCTGACCTGAAAATGTGGGAAGCAGCAGCGCTGGAAGCAAAAGGAGACACGCTGTATGGCATGGGTGCGCTGTTTTATATGCAGGCGCTGGACCAATATAAAGCCGCGTTTTATACATTTCCTTCGGCCAGGGTGCAAAGCAAAATTGATAATATCAATGCCATGGCTAGTCTTGGCAAGGCACTGCGTGAAGGAATGGAAAAGGTAGACGAAGGTGTGGAAAGACTCGACCCTCATAAAAAGACGCGTCATATATATGGCTTTGTGAATTATTCCGGCCTGTTATCGTCCTACGACAAAATAGCGAACCCAAATGACCATACTGCCATGGGTGCATTCCTGGGGGTAACGGGGCACCGTACATTCGTGAGCTTTGAAGTCAGACTGGGATATATGCGTGCACCTGCCTATGAATACAACATAATGGATATAAACCGTCAGATAGTAGACGGTAAGGTGCGGATCGTACAAAGCAGTGCGACGCTCGGTATGTCCGGCGGTGTGAATATACCCATCAGGAACCTGGTGATTTACGGGCTGTACGGATTCGATTGTATGCTGACAACCAGTCAAAAGATACTGACGTCAGGCTATTCACTGGACGAAACACCGACTTTTCCTTATCTCCTGACTAAGTTCACGTTCGGTACTATCTACCGGATACCGCGTACAAAAATCGGGATCGGCTTTCAATATAACCTGAATAGTATCAGTGGCGAGAAAGATGGCGCCTCTGCTATTATCAATGATAAGGCGCCGCAGGAACATTACTATCTGCATTCCACTACGAACGAAAAATATAAGTACAATAATGCCGGTGTACTGATAGGCGTGACGTTATAAAAGTCCGTTAAAGCACTATATAAAGCAAAAGGGTATCCACTATAGCGGATACCCTTTTGCTTTATATAGTGCTTTAAAATTGCCTAACCCAGGTTGAACAAACCTTTGTTCAGCAGTTGTAAAGTTTTCTCTTTGTGTTGTCCACCGATCAGGATGGAGATGTTATGGCGGCTGCCACCATAGGAGATCATCCGCAATGGCACTTCGTTCAGTGCATCGAAGATCTTCTTCAGAATGGAAGGAGTCGCTGCCACCTCGTTACCTACGATAGAAACGATCGTCTGGTGATGATCCAGTTCAACAGAACCGAATGGCTGCAGTTCTTTCAGCAGCTGGTCCAGCACAGGTGTATTCTCTATTGTCAGGGACACCGCTACTTCAGAAGTAGTGATCATGTCGATAGGCACACGGAACTTTTCAAACACTTCAAATATCTTACGGAGGAAACCGTAAGCCAGCAGCATGCGGCTGGATTTGATCTTGATAGCGATGATACCGTCTTTGGCAGCAATAGCCTTTACACCGTCGCCGTTTGGCATTTCAGTGATGATGGTACCTCTTGCTTCCGGCTGCATGGTATTCAGCAGTTTCACCGGGATGTTGAAATGCTGTGCAGGCCAGATAGATGCAGGATGGAGGATCTTCGCACCGAAATAAGCCAGTTCAGCTGCTTCGTCGAAAGACAGTTGCTCGATCGGGAAGGTCTTTTTCACCACTCTCGGATCATTGTTGTGCATACCATCAATATCCGTCCAGATCTGTACTTCTGACGCCTGGATGGCAGCGCCGATCAGGGATGCAGAATAGTCGCTACCACCACGTTTCAGGTTGTCGATCTCACCTCTGGAGTTACGGCAGATATAACCCTGTGTAACGAAGATGGTCTCTCCTTTATTTTTCTCGAGCAGGTTACCCAGCTTGATCTTGATCTTAGGGATTTCAGGCTCTTCGTATTCGTCGATACTCATGAAGTCCAATGCGGACAACAGTACAGACTTGACGCCAGCTTCTTCCAGGTATACACTGAACAGGCGGGTTGACAATAACTCACCCTGCGCCAGTATATCCTTATTCAGCGCTTCGTTGAAAGATATCTTAAGAATGATGTTCAGGAACTCGAAATGCTCGTCAACAACAGCACTCGCCTTGGCACGTGTCTCGTCCTGCTTGACCAGGTCCTCACAAAAAGTCCTGTAATGTGCTTCCAGCTTGTCTATCTGGCCCTTTGCCTGTTCCTTCTTACCCTCAGAAAGGGATTGTCCGATTTCCACTAATGCGTTAGTGGTACCGGATAATGCGGATAATACCACGATTTTTGGCGCGGTATCGGCAGTTACCAGACTGGCCACGGCATGCATACGTTCCGGTTTACCTACGGAAGTGCCACCAAATTTTAAGATCTTCATTACTGTTGAATTGTTATATGTTTGACTGGTACAAGATTTCGCTTAAAAGACGCAAGTTCGGGCGTTTATACCGACTTTAAAAATCCAATTTGAATTTTCGGGCTACTTCCTGCAGGTCTTTCACTACAGGATCCAGTAATGGGATGCCGGCCGTTATCCGCTCTTTCTCCATTTCACGTTCCGGATCGCCTGGTATCAGTACCTGTTCTCCTTCAACTGGTGTAGCGCTGCGGAAACGTGTGATCCACTTGTCCATGTGCGCTTTGAATTCATCAGCCGGACGGAAAGCATCTACCCGCATCGCCCCCAGGAAATGCCCCAGTCCCTGCCCTACCGGATCAGGTGCCAATGGCAGGAAGCTCACGAAAGGAGGTGCCCAGGGACCGTAATTGGCTCCTGATAGTACAGCGGAGAAAATATCTACAATCGCACCCAGACAATACCCTTTATGGCTGCCATGGTCACGATCGCCCCCCAGTGGCAGTAAAGCGCCTCCGGATTTCAGTTCGTGCGGGTTTGTACTGGAATGACCTTCCTTGTCCTGGATCCAGCCTTCAGGTGCTTCCTGATTCTTACGCTGGAGTATTTCCAGTTTACCGTTAGCAGCAGTTGTAGTGGCAAAGTCAGCTACAAATGCCGGCTGTTCCTTTGCCGGAATAGCCACAGCGATCGGGTTCGTACCCAGCATACGTTCTGTGGCAAAGGTGGGCGCTACCAGCGGACTGGCATTGGTCATTGCCATACCGATCATGTCCCTTTCCAGGGCCATCATCGCATGCTGACCAGCTATACCGAAGTGATTGGAGTTCTTTACACTTACCCAGCCACTACCAACAGCAGCCGCTTTCTCGATGGCCACTTTCATGGCGAAAGGCGCTACTACCAGCCCCAGCCCGGCATCGCCGTCTACAACGGCCGTGCTGGGCGTCTCATGTACAACCCTGACATGGGGAGTAGCATTGATCCTGCCGGCTTCCCACAGGCGTACATACCCACTCAGGCGGGCCACCCCATGAGAGTCAATCCCTCTCAGGTCTGCAGATAACAACACCTCACTGGCTGTTTCTGCATCCTGCGGCGGACAACCCATTTTTATAAAAACTTCCCTGGTAAATTCCCTTAATGCGGGATAGGAGAATATCTGGCTCATGATTCGTAGTCCTGTTTCCTGTATAGTGCCTTACAGCGTGTTTAGTAGATGTTATTAAGCCTGCGCTGTAGGTCCACCAAAATTAAGCGGCATGGAAACAGGCTCCTGATCCTGGATCGGACCGTTTGCAGCTTCATACTTTTTGATATTGTCCACCATCGCTCTCATGAAACGCTTGGCATGCTGTGGAGTCAGTATGATACGGGACTTTACCTTTGCTTTAGGCAGGCCAGGCATTACATTCACAAAATCCACCACAAATTCTGCATTGGAGTGTGTTATAATGGCAAGGTTGGCATAGATACCTTCTGCTATTTCCTCGCTCAGCTCAATATTCAGCTGATTCTGTTCTTCCTGCTGATTTTCCATAATTTTTTTCTTTTGCGCTACAAATGTAAAAAAGAGACCTTAAAATGAAAGGTCTCTTTTTTAAAACATGGTACAGGAATGTTTGTGTGTGTGTTATTGGACGTCCCACCATACACGGCGGGTCAGCCTGGTGTTGGCAGGTGTATTGGTATTGTAACGTATTTCACTGCTTGGATAGAACAGGGACCGTGGTAAGGCGCCTCCCAGCACATTGCCGTCAGGGGCTGTCAGCTGAGGGAACCCCGTCCTGCGCCAGTCGGTCCATACTTCCGGACTCAGGAACAGCGCTATGTACTTTTGCTCAATAATATCTTTCAAAGTGATATTAGCTGGTGTTTTAGCCACTGAAGGCAGATAGGATGCATCATTGATCGTCCTTTGCAGATTCGCCCTTACTGCTTCATTGTAGGCAGCGGCTGCACCTGTCGTGTTTCCTGCTCTGAACTCCAGTTCCGCCTCCATAAATTTCTGTTCGTCATATGACAGAAAATAAACAGGGGAGTTCGCGGAGCCATACAAAGCACCTAATGCACTCGGATCGGCCGGATCGAAATAGGCATCATACCTGGGATCTCCGGCAGCATCCATCAGGTCGTTCAGGTAGCCTGTAAAGATGATATCTGCACGTTGTGTGTTGAACTGATACCAGGGCGCCTGTGTCGTGGTGGCGCTACTACCTACAAATTTCACAAAAGCACCTTCTCCGTCATCAAAACCATTGGCCAGTGCGGCTAACGCTTTGGTCCGTGCGGTTGCATCCACCTTCACGGTATGCAGATAGAATTTGGCTTTGAGTGCGTAGGCAAACTTTATCCACATGTCCAGGTCTCCATCAAAGAGGAGGTCATCATTCGAATTAGGCTGAAACTCTGCGCCGTCGTCTTTTCCCAGATCGGTGATCGCTTCATCCAGCAATGTCTGCAACCGCGTATAGATTGCCTGCTGACCATCATATTTGGGCTGCGTATTCTTCAGCCCCTGGAATGCCTCTGTGAAAGGTACATCTCCCCAGAAGTCAGTCACCTGGCCTAAGTCATTTGCCATCATGATCTTACCAACAGCCGCGTAATGCAACTGACCAGCCGCAGTAGCTACCGCTATCAGCGTGTCTATATTGGTCATAATAGCGCCGTAAAAACCTGCATACCACATGTTATCCACATCATCAGGCGTAATGTTATACAGGTCAGCACTGGCCGACTGGTTGGCTGCACCTGTCACCTGCTGCATGAAAATGGCAGGAAAGCGGGAAGCATCTCCACCCCAGGTATAGGCACTTTGTAATATCACGCCCGGCAGCAGTGAAGAGGCGGTCGGATTTTTCAGTTGTGAAGGGTCATCATTGATGCCATTGTAGAAGTAGTCTTTTCTGCAACCCTGCGAGATTACCAGCAGGATCAGTAACGGGAGTATATATTTGGTTATCCGTAACATGGTCATTCGTTTTAAAGGGTTAGAATTTAAACTTGAAGTTCAGGCCATAACTGGAGGTACCCGGCATATTGAAATAGTCAATACCCTGGGCGTTGGTCGCTCCCGTCAGACTGGTTTCAGGATCGATGCCCCTGTACGGTGTCCATATAATGATATTACGGGCAAATAAATTGACGTTGATTCCTTTGATAAACCTGGAATCCTTAAACTTTCCGGATGGCAGGTCATAGGAAAGGGTCACTTCACGCAGTTTTACAAAAGAGGCATCATCTATAAATGTCTCTGTCTGTGCACCGAAACCGCCACCATTACCCAGATACCAGCCTTCATCCAGCGGTACTTGTGTACTATTCACAGCGCCACCGCCAGGTTTCTCCGCACCACCTTCATTGTGTACCACTTCACCCGCATCATTGAGGTGTCCCATGACACCCGGGAATACGGTCATTTCACCCCTGTTCAAAGTATAGGCAGATGTTCCGATCGCCTGCAATGAACCACGGGTACCATTCCACAGGTCGCCCTTGTGCTTCCAGTCTACCAGGAAGTAGAGGGAAACACCTTTGTAACTCAGGGTATTACCAATACCCATCAGGAACTTCGGATTGGGATTACCTACTTTTGTCTGCACATTAGACACTACCGGATAACCAAAGTCGCCGGAAGCATCACTGATCACGATCCTGCCCTGTGCATCCCGCTGCCATCCATAGGCATAGATGATACCGGCCTGTTCACCAGGTATATGTGCTACGACTGTACCTGTAAAACCATTCACCGTGATCTGGTTAATACCAGGTGCTAACGCCAGTACCTTACTCCGGTTCATACTGAAGTTCACAAACATGTCCCAGGTAAAGGCCTGATCTGTAAGCGGCTTCGCACTCAAAGTCAGTTCGAGACCATTATTCCGGATAGAAGCGGCATTCAGGTTCACGTACTGGTATCCGGCGGAACCGGCCAGTGGAGAACGCACCAGCAGGTCAGTACCCTTGGTATGATAGAAGGTCGCATCCAGTCCGATCCTGTTCTGCAGGAACTGTAACTGTAACCCTGCTTCATAGGAAACTGTCTTTTCCGGCTTCAGATTCGGGTTACCCAGCACATTATTCAGTGAGAAGCTACCCTTTCCGTCATATGGGAAAGACACCCCTGTCGTATAACCATCCGGATAAGTGGTTGGCACGGAGAATGACTTAGTCAGGAACGCACCAGGGTCTTTACCTACCTGCGCTGCTGACAACCTGATCTTACCAAAACTAAGCACCTTACCATCTTTCAGACCTTCCAGTTCCGTAAAGACAAAACCAAGGCTGGCGGATGGATAAAAGAAGCTGTTATTCTCAGGAGGCAGTGTTGATGTCCAGTCATTACGTCCTGTTATTTCCAGGAATAACATTGACTTCAGGTCCAGGTTAATATCGAAATAACCGGAGATCCTTCTGTATGGTGTTACATAGTTATATGATTTCTGCACAGTTGCGTTACTGATATTATCATAGCCCGGAGAAGTCAGACCATCGCCCTGTACATACAGTTCGTCCATCCTGCGGGAATACAGGTTATTACCCACTTTCACGTCCATCCGGAAGTCCTTGGAGATCTGCCGTGCCCAGGTAATGATCGCATCAGAGTTCACACTCTTATAGGTATACCTGTCATCAAAGAGACGGCCACCATTGTAGGCGCCTGACTGGATCTCGTAGTACTGGTGACGGTTATCACTGTACACGTCCGTACCGATGCGGTAGGTCAGTGTGAAGTCTTTGATGAAATCCCAGTCAAACTGCAGACTACCGATCAAACGGTTCACTGCTGTTGTGTAGGGGTTTTTATTAATGGTCCAGAATGGGTTGTCATAGATACCGTTACGGTAGGAGCGCTGCAACCCATTTGAGAACAGATAAGTGCGTGGATCATCCGGTGCGAGATCGCCATTGGAGTTATCAAATGAGATAGGCGTTCTGGTCAGGCCCAGCATGATACCGGACAGGTTACTACCGTTCTGCGGCATGCTACCGTTAGACACGTTAAAATTGATATTACCCGATGTTCTGACCTTCTCTGACACTTTCAGTTGTCCTGCCAGTGCGATAGCCGTACGCTGGTTGTACTGCAAGGGCACGATAGAGTTCTGATAGTTATGAGAAACGGACATACGGTAGGTAGCAGCCTCGGTACCACCGGTAAAGGACAGGGAGTTGTTGTAAGTGAGCGCTGTTCTCCAGAAATCGCCCGTATTATCGTACGGCGTAAACTTCACTTTTGCGTTGGGGCTGGAAGCGCCTACGATATCACCATGTATATCGTATTCGTTAGGTGTACCTGTCCAGAATAATGTGTCTATATTAGGCCCCCAGGAATACCTGTTGGAAGATGTAAAAGGCGCCAGTATACCACCGGAACCTTTGACAAATTGTTTCTGGATCTTAGGCAGTCTGTTCACCACATCGAAAGAGACCCCTGTGCTGAAATCAACAGATATCCTACCGGCTTTCCCTTTTTTAGTAGTGATAATAATGGCACCATTGGCAGCATCGATACCATAGATGGCCGCTGCCGCAGGACCTTTCAGTACAGAAATACTTTCAATGTCATCAGGATTAATATCCGCACCACGGTTGGTATTAGTGGCCCCCTGCAGGAGGTTGTTGGTAGCATCCGCGGGGTCACCGGAGTAGTTCTGTGAGTTATCCACAGGAATACCGTCAATGACAAACAATGGCTGGTTGTTACCTGTCAGGGAGTTGGTACCTCTTAATTTTACGAAGGTAGCCGCACCAGGGGTACCACCGGAACCGATGACCTGCATACCGGCCACTTTACCTGACATGGCCCTGAGTGCATCACCCTGACTGGCCTTCACGAGATCATCGCCCTTTACATCCTGGACGGCATATCCCAACGCCTTTTTTTCGCGTTTGATACCGATACCGGTGACTACAACCTCCTGTAAATTTTTGTTGTCCGGTGCCAGGGATGCATTGACTGTACTCCCTGTACCTACCGGAACTTCCTTAAGCGTAAATCCGACACTTCTGAATTGTAAGATGGCGTCATTACCATCTACCATCAGGCGGAAATTACCATTCTGATCTGCGGTGGCACCTCTTGCTGTGCCTTTGATCTGAACAGTCGCATATGGGATGGGTACCCCATCGCTTCCTGTTACCTTACCTGTGACTTCACGTTGCTGTGCGTAAAGTCCTGACATGATGCAAAAAAGAAAAAACAAACAAAGTAAATGTTTCTGCATAACGGTTCTGATTTATTAATACACCGGGGCGGTGCGATGAAGGAATCACAATCAGAAAGAAAAAATCCGCTGTTACCGTTTAACGAAATGCTGCGTTTAGAACAAATCCAGTCTTCTATTTTGTTGATTGATTTACAATGGGTTCTACTGCTATAACAAAAATTATTGATCAGGGTTCAGGCGTTAACAAAAAAAGCGCCTCCCACGAATATCGAGGAAGGCGCCGTTATCAATTCTACATCTTGCCCAGTGTGGCTGAAAATCTTATTATTTGTCCCAGAACAATTTGGTACTCAGTGCATCACCGCCAGTGCCGAGAGCAGCTGACGCCTTATCATAGTTACCTTTGTTCAGGTTCTGCTCACTAACAGGATAAGTTAATCTTACCGGAATATTAGCGTAGGTCATGCCAGTTGGCACGTTGAACACAGGGAAGTTAAATCTTCTCCATTCTGTCCATGCGTCGTACCCTCTGTTATACAGTGCAATATATTTCTGTGTACCGATCTTCTGCTGCCAGGTACCGGTAGCAGTAGCATAAGCTACAGATGGCTGTAACAGGTAGGCAGCAACCTGAGCATCAGAGCCGCCCCAGTATTTGATGGAAGCAGTGATACCAGCTGTATAGTGTTCTGCCGGCGTACCAGTTACTGTCAGGCCACCACGTGCTGCTGCCTCAGCGAGTGCAAACTCTACTTCAGCATAATCGATCAGCAGTGCTTCAAAATCAGCAGCGGTTACTTTCGCACTAATATGAGAAGTGGTTTCATAATCAGCACCTGAACCATAAACGCCACCAACATATGCACCACCTACTGCTGTGAAGTAGAAAGGACGACGTGGGTCATTTACGGAGTTCATCAGGTTCACCAGTGTGTTGGCAGGTACATAGTCCGCACGGTTGCTCTGTACCAGGTCAATCCAGATAGGATTGGTGTTTGGCTGTACTGGCAGGTATTGCAAGCGGAAGTTGTCGGCATTGGAAGAGATCACATTCCCTGCCGATTCATTGATCGCAGTTGTACCTGCAGCAGCAGTTGCTGCATCCTCCAGGGCGATCAGCCCCATTTTCAGTCTCAGGGAGTTGGCAAATTTTACCCATTTGGAAACATCGCCACCGTATACCAGGTCCTGGCTACCGAAGCTACCCTGAGCAGTTTCCAGTTTTTCAACATCCGCTTTCAGACGGGTCAGCAGGTCAAGGTACACTGTTTTCTGATTGTCGTAAGCCGGAGACAGTGATGCAACATCAAAAGCACCGGTGTATGGCAGATCACCGAAAGCAGTTACCAGTACAAAGTAAGCATACACCTCTGTAATATCGATAATGGCTAACTTGTTCTCTTTAACAACCTGATCTGCATCTGATAAAGCAGGAACGCCTTCAATCAGTGATTTTGAAGTATACAGATCTTTCAGTACATCTCTGTACATGCCATGCCAGAAAGACTGTGGCACGTTACGTGATGCCAGATCATAACGGCTCTCATCCAAGTAGGTCACCTGTGATTGCTGTTGCGCCAGGAGCCTGAATACGTTTGTATTCACATTGTTTGATGTCATCAGGTCAAACAATGACTTCTCCGCAGCACTAAATACCATTTCACCAGGCACCACTAATGCCTTTTTCGGGTCGCTATTCAGGCTGTCCAGGTCCGAACAGGAAGTGGCCAGGACCAGCGCTGATATGTATACAAATATCTTTTTCATGTTACTTTTTCGTTTTTAATTAGAATCTGAATCTTACGTTAAAACCAAAGTTGCGGTAAGTAGGATACACACCACTTTGATAACCCTGGATGTTACCTGCTGACAGGTTCTCTTCAGGATCAGCATAAGGAACATTTTTGTGGATGATCCACAGGTTACGACCCAGCAGGCTCAGGTCAATGCCTTTAAATGCTTTCAGATTATTAATCCAGCTACCTGGCAGAGAGTAAGTCAGTGATACCTCACGCAGTTTTACGTAGCCGGCATCATAGATGTACGCTTTGTTAGGGAAGCCATTCACACCTAAACCACGGGTACCGCTCACACGTACACGCTGTTCGTTAGGTTTACCATCAGGTGTTACACCGTCGAAGATGATACCACCACCTTTTGAAACGTCTTCTCTGATAGATACGCCTTTGTCATTCAGTCTTACGCTCTCTTCATAGATACCAGTTGACTGGCCGTAAGCCTGGTCGAGGGAGTAAGTATCACCACCTTTCTTGATATCGATGAGGAAGCCGAGTGACAGGCCTTTGTAACGGAGTGTATTGGTGATACCACCGATCCATTTTGGTGTATAGTTACCGATCACCTCATTGGAAGAAGAACTGATCTGGTAATAACCCGGCAATACAGCCTGGCCTTCCCTGTTCTCTACGATCGGTTTGCCGGTTGCTTTGTCATAAACGAAGTCCTTACCACGGATAACGCCATAAGCCTGACCCATTGCGTGACCAACAGTCACACCGCTCTGGAGTGCAGTGGCACTTAACTGAATGAAATCAACACCCTGTGGCAGGTCCAGTACTTTACTTCTGTTCAGTGACCAGTTAATGTTCATGGTCCAGGAGAAGTCTTTCAATTTAACAGGCGTTACACCCAGGCTTACTTCCACACCCTTGTTCTGGATAGTACCAGCGTTTACGAACATCTGATCGTAACCGGTGGCTCTTGAAACAGGCAGTCTTAAGATCTGGTCAATTGATTTGGAAACATAGTAAGTAACATCGAAGCTTACACGATTGTCAAACAAAGCGATTTCAGCACCTGTTTCAAACGCTTTTGTACGCTCAGGTTTCAGGTCTGAATTTCTCTTTACTGAAGGAACGGAGAAGATCGGTGTGCTGCCAAAACCGGTTGGCTTATCGTACGGATCGTACAATGCCTGTGCAGGAGCACTGTTACCTACTTCTGCATAGTTCACACGTACTTTACCATAGGTCAGCCATGGTGCTTTCACTACTTCAGAGAAGGTGAAGCCTAAGGATGCTGCAGGATAGTAATAAGAGTTTTTACCAGCTGGCAGTGTAGATGACTCATCACGACGTGCAGACAGATCTAAGAACAACATATTCTTGTAACCCAGGCCTGCACTGGCGAAAACACCATTTACCTGCATTAAGCTATCCGCTTCCTCAGGAGCGAGGATCGGGTTCTTTGAGTTGGAAAGAGAATATAAGTTTGGTACAACCAGACCACCATTGGTGGAAGCACGGATGTACTTAGCGTGTGTACGTCTGATGTTACCACCCACTAAACCGGTCAGTTTAAACTGGGTGTTCAGTTGTTTGTCAACATTCAATATCAGGTCGTAGTTGTTCTCGGCGAAAGAACCATCGTATCTTGAATAAGAAGAAGGGTTTTTACTACCTACTGCATTACGCTCTTCCTGCCACTGATCATAAGTATCCATGCTTGATCTACCCAGTACGGATAACCAGCTGTTGATCTGATAGTTCAGGGTGATGTTACCAAAGTAACGGATACGACCATCTCTTTCATAGTTTTCATTTCTCATGAAATAGAAGTTATCCGTATAAGTCGGGATCGGGTTGGTAGGGCTGGTCAGGTTCCAGGACTTATTCAGTCTGTTTCTTTTGTAATCCTCTTCCTGATCCTTCATGTCAATGTTCATCTGCCACCACTGACGGAAAGCCTGGTTCACGTTATACTCGTCATAACCAGTACCGTAACGGCCTTTACCATCGATCTTAGACATGTTAACGCTTGCGCTGGCAGTCAGTTTGTTAGACAGTTTATAAGAAGCCCCGAAGTTCACCATGTCTTTTACCAGACGGGCGTTAGGGATCATACCGTTTTCAACTGTTTTGGTGTATCCGAGTTTGAAATTACCTTTATCATTACCACCATCCACAGCGACGCTGTTATTGGTAGTGAGTGTGTTCTTGTAGAAATAGGAAGGATCGTGTGCACCAGCTACCCAAGGTCTTGCCTTTTTGTAGTAAGGAGATGCCGGATCGAGTGACTGATAGTTGAACACCATCAGGTTCGGATCGAATTTAGCACCGAAAGACGCATCTTCCTTCATTGGTACTACTAAATCTCTTGTACCGTCGCCGTCTATGTCAGCATACCAGAAACGTCCATCAGGAGACTGGTAAGTATTATCTTCCTCATCATAGTAACCAGCACCATATTGTTTCTGATACTTAGGGAAAGTGCTCTTGTCCATCGTACCAACAGTCAGACCGGTATTTACGGTTACACCCATACCTTGTCTGCCTTTTTTGGTAGTGATCATGATCACACCGTTCGCCGCACGGGAACCGTACAGTGCAGCAGCAGCAGCACCTTTCAGTACACTTACGTTAGCGATGTCATCAGCGTTGATATCGGAAGCAGCGTTACCGTAGTCAAAACCACCACGGCCTGTGGCCTGGTCAGTTGTGTTGGCAACGGAGTTATCGATAGGAACTCCATCTACTACGAATAATGCCTGGTTTGAGTTCTGGAATGATTTGTTACCACGTAAAACGATGTTGGTGGAACCGCCCATGGTGCTGTTCCTTCTCACTTCCAGACCGGCTACTTTACCGGACAGGGAGTTTACAACGTTTGGATCACGTGTTCTGTTCAGTTCTTCTGCCTGAACAGTCTGAGCTGAATAGGCCAGCTCATTCTTTTTCCTGGTAATACCAAGAGCTGTTACTACAACCTCCTGTAAATTTTTGTCCTCCTCATTCAGTTTCACCGTGAAAGCAGCAGCTGCACCAACTGTGTAATCAATTGTTGCATAACCTACGCTTCTGATTGTCAGCACAGGGTTTGCACCTGTTACAGTCAATTTGAAGTTACCTTCCTGATCTGATGTTGTTCCGCTGGTTGTCCCTTTAATTTGTACAGTGGCAAAAGGTATAGGTGACCCGTCTGCACCGGTGACCTTACCCGTAATCTGACGCTGTTGAGCATACGTCAGGGTTACACTCACCATGAGAATGGTGAAAAAGAGTAACGCTCTTTTCTTCATAAACGATTTAGATTTAGTTGACAATAAAATTCTTAAAGGGTTTTTCTATGCAGCGATTATGTTGACATAGCGATTTAGCAAACCCCCATATCAGGATTTAAACCACAGTTTGTTTACTAATAAATTTGTTGTTGAACTTTAAAGAACCATCCGGGATGAAGGCGGCAAGACCCTGGATGGTTATTTGTGACACAGAATGCGTCTCATTACCCATGCTAGCAACGGAAATATTACTATACCGTCTTAAACAGGTTGACATAAAAGCACTACTAGCTATAGCACAGGATAAAGAGATTCCGGTCTCTTTCATATTACGATTTAGATTTTGGTTGAGAGCCACAATTTAGAGTATTTTTTTACTCTCCGCCAAGAAAAATTTAACCTTTTTTTAAGAGAGGTCAAATTTCATATACATAAACAAATATTTTTCAACGTCATATAGAAGAAAATTTAACATTCATTTTTGTCCATTATGTCACTAGAATAAGTGTTGAATCTGACATTGCAAGGCACTTTTCTTACGTCCATTCACTTCCTCCCATCCATTTCCGATGTGATCAACATTTGCATATAGTATTAATTCATATCTGAACCAGCACGTCGTCCTTTTTGCACACTTCCAGCGCACCCGGCACTGGAACTGATGCCCTTCCCCACTTAAGCGTGACAACGCGTATTCATATAGCATGCCGGTAGTGATCGTATATAAAGTATTCTTACTTCCATCGGTCATAAACCGGGTATACCTTACATATAGCTGCAACGGCGTTCGCTGGAACTGATACAACATCTCCTGGAATAATAACCATCCCTCCTCCCTGTTGTCTTTCCGGATATAGTTGTTCACTTCTATCCTGCTTTTAATAGTTAGTCCCACTGCCGGTTGCAGTTTATATTGCAAGCGCCAGCTCTGTTTCCGTACAGTCGTCAAGGCAGGAATAAAACGTTGCGGATCCGTGCTGTTTTCCTCTTTTACAACACGGCTGTATCGCAGAAAAAATTCTGTCTGTTTATCTGGCGTATAGGTCATTGCGATCATATGATCACTGCCACTGGCCGGTGCCGCCGCCCTGTATTGTAACCACGGAAAAATAAAGTGATCTGCATATGCATTTACCCTTAGACGACTGTTCAGCTTTACACTGATACCGGTGTATAGTCCTTCTTCATTCACAGGCTTATAAAATTCTGCAAATGCATCCGCATACAAAGCATGATACCCCTTATCATACCGGCGATGTAACAATACCAGATCGGCGTGGGCGCCTGCACTTATCAAGAGACTACTGAGTATAGCAGTCCTGCCATTGTTACTTATCGCAGCTTCTCCAAAAAAGTGCATATTTCTCCACGTGATCTCATAATCAGTACTCACACCAGACAGGTTATTTCCTTCAAATGCAAACAACTGATAAGGTGCATGGCCCTTTTGCACCGGTGTTGAAAAATGATGCTGTATGAAATTAAAACCCAGTTTACCAGTAGCCCCTTCCACGCTGATATTACCACCGGCAGTGAACTGCGATAATGTGCCCTGCTTCGCTGTTTCTGCGGCTGTACGATGATATCCGCTGTTGCCGGTAATACTTCCATCCAGCTGTCGCCCCGATACAAACGCCGTCGCACTGAGTTGCCGATGTGCTATCGTTATCCCCAGGCCTCTGAAGAAATTATATTCTCCTGCGGAGGCATACGGCTTTAGTAAGTCTCCTTCCCGTTTTACGGACATTACAGCAGCGCCTTTGCCGAAGGCCAGGGATTGCCAGTTTAACAATCCCTGCCCCATATTCACCGTAAAATCACCTATGGCCAGCGCTTTGACACAACGGTATTTGCTAATAAAGAGATGCATGCTATAAAAGTCAAATCCATGTTGCTGTGCTCCTTTTAAAAACGCTTCTCCTGCATCTTTTTCCATCACTATGCCCCAGCTGATATAATGCGTGAGATTATACCGGTAACGCAGTAAGAGCTTATCCGGACTCCCCATGTAATGGGGTGTTGTAGTATCTGTATGCAGATAACCACGACTCTTTTCTATTTGTCTGCCATACCTCCATAACAATGTATTTTCTCCTTTTTTGATATAGTCTTTCCAGCTATAGTCAGGTTCCAGCTCATTGCCTGCGCGCACATATGGCAACAACTTGCTGATAAGCTGTGCATCAAAGCCCGGTATCGCCTGCAGCTCATACACACTCAGCAGCTTTCCCATCTGCCGGCGATACCTGATAAACTGTTCCAGCTGCAGGGGAGAAACCAGCTGCAATGACCGGAGTACTGCTATACCGGCTGTATTTAAATTGATCTTATGCCGTGTATATACCTGTAATTGCTGCCAGTGATGATCATCTTCCGGTACATTGTCGGTGTGTGCAACGTAATGCTCCAGCTGCGTCTCATCAGCTGCCGTCTGTTCAGGTATTGTTTGTGACCAGGCATGCATAGTGCCGCACAGTCCTGTCAGCAGCACTGCAATACTTAATTTCATACGCGGGTATTATTTCTTTACAATCGTGATGTTACAGTCTATGCATCTCTGCATGGAGAGAAAAGCAGCATTCATTACTCAGATAGGTACTATCCTGGTAATAACGGACATTCCCTCTTCTCCTGCCAGATACTATTTCAACAGGTGTGTATACAGACGTATATACACCTGCTGCTATGCGCTCCTCATTTGCAGCTGCTGTTTTACAATCCTGCCATATACAGGATATGCGCATCCACTTTAATGTGGATATCATTCATCATTCAGAAAAAAAGATGGTCATCACTAATGTCCCTTTTTCACCTGCCATACAAAAGAGGCAGCAGGTGTCATACCAAGTTGTGGATGATGACTGGCGGACAGTTGTATATGCAGTTGCTGTAAAGACACCTCGACGGCAGCAGTGTTCAGTTGCGGGTCAGTACATATACCCAGTTGCAAAGACAGCTCACGGATGATACGGTACTCGCACATCACCTTCGTCAGCGTTGCCATAGCCGATTCTTTTACCAGAGCAGCACTCAGCAGTAACACTGCTGATATTTCATAGCCTATACCGGCACTATAGACAGCAGGGACCTGCTCATTACCGGGCTTTTGTAACCGGCTGCCTGCCGGATTAAACACATGCATTCCTGCGTGTAATTGCGGCGTAAGATGTATGAGGCATCCCAGTTCTGCGATAATCGTATGCGCATGAAAATAACCAGGTACCTGCCTGGAGAGATAACTGAACTGCGTCCCTATACTAAGCCGTTCTCCCAGTGGCCGGCCATAGGCGAAGCCGATAGACTGCTGGCGGAAATGTGCACTCCCGGTCTGTGTCAGGTGTAATCCGAAGCCACCGCGCGTGACAGGTAATACGATACCGGCATCATGCTGGTGAATGGCCGACAGCATAAAGCGTCTTTCGGTGCGTATACCAGCTGTTATAGCGGGTATATATGCCAGTGCAGCCTGATTCTGCCATGTAGTGAGTAACTGATGATAATTGCGGCTGTAAGTGCCTGCAAAAGGCTGTTTGTCGACCGATAGCCAGACCAGCTGCGCAAAAATAACAACGGTGCACAACGTGCAAACAATGGTTGCAATGATCTTTTTCATTTGCATTTAATGGATGTGGATGAGTTGGTTTTTCAAAAAATTTATCGTGGCAATTCAGGTCAACATGTTAACAAACAAAAATCTCCTCACTTGCGTGAGGAGACAATATTAGGAAAATAATTTTTACTAAAAAAAATACAGATCAGATTGATCAGAACAAACCATGTAACTGAGAGTCTATCTTTGATATGATCTCACCAAGATCTTCATCACTCTCGGGGAATTTGTTCTTATCCACATCGATGATCAGCAAAGGCCCTTCGGCATATTTTTCGATCCAGTTATTATAGAATTCGTTGAGTCTTTTCAGATAATCCAACCGGATATTTTCTTCATATTCTCTTCCTCTTTTCTGGATCTGTGCCACCAGGGTAGGTACAGAGGCACGCAGATAGATAAGCAGGTCCGGTGGTTTCACCATTGACTTTAACGTTTCGAAGAAGCTGAAATAATTATCAAAGTCCCGTTTAGTCATCAGTCCCATTTCATACAGGTTCGGCGCAAAGATGTGCGCATCTTCGTATATGGTACGGTCCTGTATGACGATCTGCTCTCCCTGCTGAATATCCAGCAGCTGTCTCAAACGTCCGTGCAGGAAGTAGATCTGCAGGTTGAATGACCAGCGCGGCATCTCTTCGTAGAAGTCGTTCAGGTAAGGATTATGTTCAACGTCTTCAAACTGGGGTGACCATTTGTAGTGTTGTGCCAGCAGCTTGGTAAGTGTGGTTTTTCCTGCGCCGATATTCCCGGCGATAGCTATATGTTTGATCTTACTTTGTTTTGTCATGATGATAACAGGGGGTCACTAATCGTTCGTTTGCAGCCAGTTAGTGGCAGCAAGTGATCAGTTGACAACCTAAAATTTACAAATTATTTGATTATCAACTGAAAAAACTTGCCACCACTATCAGTGACTATATAACGAGTTATTAATAATAGTGAATACCTATGAGTTTTCTCGCTTGTTGCAAAGTCTGTGCCGCACTTTCCCGTGCTTTTTCCGCACCTTCTTTCATAATACGGTTCAGGTAAGTGGCGTCATTCTGCAATGCGAGCGCCTTTTCTCTGATCGGCGCAATGAAGTTAACCATGTCGTCACCTAACTGTGCTTTCATATCACCGTAACGGAGAGACTGGTTGTCATATGCATCTCTGAAATGTTTGATGACGTCAGGTGTTGATACCTGATCCATTAACAGGAAAAGATTTTCAATACTTTCCGGCATAGGCATACCTGGTTCAACTGGTCCGCTATCTGTTTTTGCCTTCTTCATTTTTTTGCGGATCAGTTCATCATCATCAGATAAATACAAGGTTGCCATCTGATTTTCACTCTTACTCATTTTACCTACTCCATCCAGGCTTGGTATTTTTACCAGGTTATCTCCAAAGTTAAATGCCATCGGCTCGGGGAATAAATCTCCGTAACGGCTGTTAAACCGCTGGGCATAGTTACGTGCCATTTCCAGATGCTGCTCCTGGTCTTTACCTACCGGCACTTTTACCGCACGGTGGATCAGGATATCCGCACTCATGAGCACGGGATAAGTCAATAGACCAGCATTTACGTTCTGCGGCTGCAGACGTACCTTATCTTTAAATGTGGGTACTTTCTCAAGTTCACCCATATATGCCAGCATGTTCAGCAACAGGTATAATTCGGCGATCTCCGGTACGTCACTCTGTACATACAGTGCCACTTTTTCAGGATCAAGACCAGATGCGATATTTTCTGCCAGTACGCGGAACACATTGCCACGCAGGTCCTTAGGATCAGGATGTGTAGTCAGGGAATGCCAGTCAGCTACAAAAAAATAACAGTTAAAAGTTTCCTGCATCCTGATGTAGTTACGGATAGCTCCAAAATAATTGCCTAAATGTAAATACCCGGTAGAGCGGATTCCGCTTACCACTATTTCTTTTGATGTAGCCATAATGGGGTGCAAAATAAGGAATTTGCCAATTATGGACTATCGACTATTTAAGGTAACTTTAACGCTGACCGATTCTAATAATTATTATTTTTTGATTTAATTTGATTTATGGAAGTGAATGAGACGCTGGTACAGCAACTGGCAGACCTGGCAAGGCTTGAGTTCAACGAACAGGAAAAAACAGCAATTAAAGGCGATCTGCAACGTATGATCACCTTCGTGGAAAAACTGAACGAGCTGGATACCACTGACGTAAAACCATTATTACACATGACAGCAGACAGGAACGTGCTGAGGGAAGACGTGCTGGTCCCTTCCATAACCCGCGAAGAAGGCCTGCAGAATGCGCCTGCTGCCAATGACCAGTACTTCAAAGTACCTAAGGTCATCAGGAAGTAGCATCAATCTATTAACGCAATAAATCTATGCACCCAAATTCCGTCATCCATTTAGAAGACATCCGTAAGAGCTATTTCATCGGTAAAAATGAACTGCCGGTACTGAAAGGTATCAACATGGACATTTTGAAAAATGAATATGTAGCCCTGATGGGACCTTCCGGTTCCGGTAAATCCACGTTGATGAACATGCTGGGCTGCCTTGACACCCCTACCCATGGTAGATATGTCCTGAGCGGTCACGATGTAAGCAAAATGGAAGACGATGCCCTGGCCAGGGTGCGTAACAAAGAAATCGGCTTTGTATTCCAGCAGTTCAACCTGATGCCACGCCTCAGCGCGCTGGAAAACGTAGCTGTTCCCCTGATCTATGCCGGTGTAAATAAAAAAGACCGGGAAGATAAAGCCCGCTTCATGCTGGAAAAAGTAGGTCTGGGGCAACGTTACAAACACAAACCGAACGAACTCTCCGGTGGTCAGTGCCAGCGTGTGGCCATTGCCCGCGCCCTGGTGAACGACCCTTCTCTTATACTCGCGGATGAACCGACCGGTAACCTGGATACCAAGACCTCTGTAGAGATCATGGACATCTTCGGTAAGATCCACGCTTCCGGCAATACCGTTGTACTGGTCACCCACGAAGAGGACATCGCTGCACATGCCCGTCGTGTGATACGCCTGCGCGATGGATTAATTGAATCTGACAGGCTGAATGCAGAGATCCTCGCTGAAGCCGTAAAATCATAAATTATCAGGATGGCTTTTAAGATCTACACCAAAACAGGCGATAAGGGTAAAACAGCCCTGATCGGTGGTACCAAGGTGCCTAAAAGCGATCTGCGTATTGACGCCTACGGCACCGTAGACGAACTGAATTCCTATATCGGGCTGGTCAGCGACTATCTGACCAGTTATCCCGATACTGTCAGCCTTTTAAGGGAGATACAGGACCGTTTGTTTACGATAGGCGCCTCGCTGGCCTGTGACCCTGACAAGGACACCAAAATGCGTATTCCCGACCTGCATGCGGCCGACATTACTTTACTGGAAGACAGTATCGATAAAATGAATGAGGTGCTGCCGGAAATGAAATCTTTCATCCTTCCGGGGGGGCATGTGGCCGTATCGACCTGCCATGTTGCCCGTTGTGTATGCAGAAGGGCGGAACGGCTTTGTGTGGGGCTGCAGGAGCAGCAGCAGTTCATTGAACCGCTGGTGCTGCAATATGTGAACCGCCTGAGCGATTATCTTTTTGTACTGGCCCGTTGGATAGGTCATACCTTCCAGGTAGCCGAAATACCCTGGAAACCCAGGGTCTGAACACCCGGTTATAGCTTCCCTGTTACCGGAGTGGCGATCTCTCCTACAATTCCCCCATCTTTCATCACCAGCTGCCTGTTACTCATCGGAGCCAGCTCTTCGTTGTGCGTCACGATGATGAAGGTCTGCTGAAATTTATCTCTCAGTTCAATGAACAACTGATGCAATTCCCGGGCATTTTTAGAGTCCAGGTTGCCCGTTGGCTCGTCGGCCATTACTATGTCCGGCTGATTGATCAAAGCGCGCGCTACGGCCACTCTTTGCTGTTCTCCGCCTGATAACTGATTCGGTTTGTGTTCCAGCCGGCCGGAAAGTCCCAGGGTCTCGAGTAAATACACGGCTCTTTCCTTTACAGCGGACTTACGGTTACCCGCAATATAACCAGGTATACAAACGTTTTCCAGGGCAGAGAACTCCGGTAAAAGATGATGGAACTGGAAAATAAAGCCCATATGCTTATTTCTGAAATCAGCCAGCGCGTTACCCTTTAGTAAACCCAGATTGACATCATTCAGCCATACTTCTCCGGAACTGGGAGTATCCAGTGTACCCAGTATGTGCAGCAGGGTGCTTTTTCCGGCACCCGAAGAGCCAACAATAGTAACGATCTCTCCTTTCGAAACGGAAACACTTACATCTCTCAGGACATGTAAGTTGGAATAATTTTTGGTTAGATTGCGAGCGGTTAGCATACTCAAAGAAAAGTAAAATAACCTTTAAAATAGTAATAGTTGTTTATTTCAAATTAAATAATACTTTTGCGGAAATTCAGAAAGTAAAAATTTTGATCACATGTACTGGACCTTAGAATTAGCTTCATACCTGGAGGATGCTCCATGGCCAGCTACGAAAGACGAATTAATAGACTACGCTATCCGCTCCGGTGCACCGATTGAAGTGATAGAGAACCTGCAGGAGTTGGAGGACGAAGGAGAGATCTATGAGGGAATAGAAGATATTTGGTCTGATTACCCGTCGCAAGACGACTTTTTCTTCAATGAAGATGAGTATTAGACGGATTATTTTCCATTATTGTTGCCTCAGCAATTCGCCTATGCATAAAAAATTGAGCCGTTCCTTCTAATCAAAGGGAGCGGCTTTTTTGTATCCCGGTCAGCCAACTCATCTGACCAGTGGATGCTTTGCCGGATCATCCGGGAACATCTCAGCTGCCTATACTTTTGAAAGAATAGCCTGGTATGCAGGGGATTTCCTGTCCCTGATCAACGCCTGCTCCTTTTTATTTCAGGCGGCAGGTTATCCGTTTTTCCCTTTCGTTCACCCGGCTGCCGCTCTATCCAACCCTCACCCCGCACTATTTTTCTATCGCGTTATCGTTTCCTGGCCGGTATTACACCCTTACCGTTTATCACTTTTACTGCCTGTTCCCGCACGGGATATATATTGAAAATGATCGCCAGCGTAAAGCAGGAGACACCCTTTCCTGCCTGAGGTACTACCCTGTTGATCACGATTGTTTACACAAAAATACGGGGACCATTTCATCGATTTCAGGCCATGTATGCAAACTGCAAAAACACGTACGTAAACTGCCAAAATTCAGGGGTGGGAATTTTAAACCAGCAATTTCCGGGACTACGGGAGCTGATCCAGCTGATGCTTCACCACCGGTTTACCTTCGGTGTAGGTTCGCTTAAGTAAGCTTTCTCTTCCGTTTCTCCTCCGTTTTAAAACGGAGGAGAAACGGAAGAGAAAGCTTACCTGAACATTACCTGAAGATCGCCTGAAACATAGCTGACTGAAAACCGATCAAATAAAAACGCCGTGAGTAAGGAATTTTATCCTTTCTCACGGCGCATAATTATTTGTAACGACGAATTACTTTTCCATCTGTGCGATCACCTCAGCAGAAACGCCGGTGAAAGAGAAACCACCATCATGGAACAGGTTCTGCATGGTCACCATTTTGGTCAGATCAGAGAACATAGCTACGCAATAGTCAGCGCATTGCTGTGCAGTAGCGTTACCCAGCGGGCTCATTTTCTCAGCATAACCGATGAAACCATCAAATCCTTTAACACCACCACCTGCGGTAGTTTTGGTAGGAGACTGTGAAATGGTGTTTACACGTACTTTCTTCTTGAAACCGTAGTGGTAACCGAAGCTACGTGCTACTGATTCCAGCATAGATTTAGCATCTGCCATTTCGCTATAGTCAGGGAATACTCTCTGTGCAGCGATGTAGGTCAGCGCTACAACGGAAGCCCAGTCATTCAATGCATCCAGCTGCCATGCAGTCTGCAGTACGCGGTGCAGGGACATTGCAGAGATATCGAATGTTTTATGAGAGAAATCATAATCCAGATCGGTGTAGGATCTACCTTTACGCATATTGATACTCATACCCACAGAGTGCAGTACGAAATCTATTTTGCCACCAAAATGCTCCATGGATTTAGTGAAAAGGTTTTTCAGATCATCCATATTGGTAACATCAGCGGGTATTACAGGAGCATTACACTGTTCAGCCAGCTTGTTGATCTCTCCCATGCGTAACGCTATCGGAGCGTTGGTAAGCACTACTTCGGCGCCTTCTTCCACACAACGTAACGCTGTGCTCCAAGCCATAGACTTCTCGTCCAATGCACCAAATATGATACCTTTCTTTCCTTTTAATAAGTTATGAGCCATTGGGTTCAAAAATTAATTTCGGCAAAAATAGCTGTTATAGTTGAAAAAAAAAGATTAATTGAAAAGCAGTCAACGGATTAGCTACTTTACCAGCTCCCGTGCGTTTTCAAGTGCCGCTGCCGTTGGCTTCTCACCACTCAGCATCTGGGCTATTTTATTGATCCTTTCTTCTCTGGTGAGCAGGCGTACGTTCGTATGCACCTTACCATCCCGGGCGTCTTTATACACAAAATAGTGCGCATCTGCCTTACCGGCGATCTGCGGCTGATGGGTGATACAAATGATCTGATGTGCTTTGGCCATATCTTCCATAATGAAGCTGACCTGTCTGGCGGCTTCTCCGGAGATACCTGTATCAATTTCATCGAAGATCAGGGTAGGCAGGGCTACTGACTTCGCCACGAGTGACTTGATACACAGCATCAGCCTGCTCAGCTCACCACCGGAAGCTACTTTCCGGATCGGTGCAAACTGACCACTTTTATTGGCGTCGAACAGGAATTCGATGGTATCCTGGCCGTTAGGATTGAGCGCCCCCTGCATGATAGAAGCTTTCAGGCGTGCATTGGGCATACCCACCTGTGCCAGCAATTCATTTACCTTCTTTTCAAATGGTTCTGCTACTTTCAGACGTGCAGCAGTAATCGTTTCAGCCAGCTTCTGCAGGGCTGCCCGCAGTGTTTCCAGCTCGGTTTCCAGGGAAGCCAGTCTGTCATCCAGGTTCAGCACCCCTTCTATACTGTTATTCAGTTGTTCCTGGATAGCCAGTAATTCCGCCGTGGAGTGTACTGCGTGTTTCTTCAGTAATTTATATCCTAAAGACACTCTTTCGTTCACATGTTCGATACGTGCACCATCAAACTGTACCTGGTCGTTCATACGGCCTATCTCTGAAGAAATATCCTGTAGTTCGACATAGGCAGAC
The DNA here is from genome assembly GCF_010093065.1 of Chitinophaga agri. Lineage (NCBI taxonomy): Bacteria > Pseudomonadati > Bacteroidota > Chitinophagia > Chitinophagales > Chitinophagaceae > Chitinophaga > Chitinophaga agri. The sequence goes on from NZ_CP048113.1 coordinate 3,503,336, forward strand.
TGCAGGCGTTCTGCCACTGCAGGTGCATCTTTATGGTAGGAAGCCAGTGCCTGCACGGAAGACAGTATCTGTTTCAGCTGCTGCAGGATAGGCTGTTCATCTTCATTTAGCTGGAAATATACCCGGCTGAGGGTATTGCGGATCTCTTCTGCATGGCTCAGTACCTTGAGTTCAGCGTCAAGGTCTTCGATCTCATTGGCACCGAAAGCGGCATCACTGAGTTCGTCAAGCAGAAATTTGTTGTAATCCAGTTCTTTGTTGGCGCTGTCGCGCTGGTTCTGTAATTGTTTCAGTTCGCGCTGTACCTGTGCATAGCGTTGGTATTGCTGCTGGTACTGCTGCATCACAGTAGGCTGGTTCACCAGGGCATCCAGCACTTCACGCTGAAAATCTGAGTTTTCCAGGTCCTGTGTGTCAAACTGCTGGTGCAGGTCTACGAGGGACTGACTGAGTTCAGTAAGTTGTCCCAGGTTCACCGGTGTATCATTGACAAATGCACGGGACTTACCTGCTGTACTGATCTCCCTGCGGATGATCAGCTGATCTTCCATATCAAGTTCATGCTCCTGGAAAAATGCAGCTACCTGGGATTTCTTTACTTTAAAGATCCCTTCTATGACACACTTGGATGCTTTGTCCAGCAGCATGCCCGGATCAGCCCTCTCCCCCAATATTAATGACAATGCACCTAACACGATCGATTTACCGGCACCTGTTTCCCCCGTAATGACATTCAGGTTGCCGGAGAAATCTACTTCCAGGTGATCAATGATCGCGTAGTTCTTGATAGTTAGTTTCTGTAGCATAAGGAGTATTGGAAATACGAATATATCACATTGGATTATTCCGCAAATTAAGACCCGCGGTACGTAATGTATCTGCGTAGTGACAGGCTCAACCGCCGGTCAGTCTTTGTATTCCGGCCTTCGCCCGTTGATCAAGTGAGTTTTTATAATCGTGCCCTTTCATGTCCAGACAGGACTGATAACATTGCTTTGCCTTTGCCTTGTCATTACGCTTTTCGTAGATGTACCCCATCTGTAGCGCTGCTCTGGCCGCAAAATGCTCAGTTCTGTTGGCTCCGGTTTTAACAGTTGCTTCATACATCGTGATGGCATTGTCGTCCTGACCCATTTCATCGTAGATACGGCCCAGGCGGTATGCATACTCGATCTTTTCTTCCATCAGCGGGAAATCAGCTGCCTTTTTATTGACCAGCAGTTTCAGTGCCTCCGGAAAGTAACCGCCATCACTCAGCAAACGCGCTCTCAGTAACAACTGATTAGGCCATCTGCCACTCTTCGCATCTTTCAGTGCCTGTTTGTCTGCATCTGTTTCTGTATTACCTCTTGTCAGTATTAAGTTACGGTACTTATTCGCAGCATCCATATTTCCCCGCAGATAATAATACCAGCTTAGCCTTTGCAGGCCCTCTTTCAGGTAGAACTTGCCTTTGAAACGGTCAATGAATTTCTGCAGATAAACGTTTGCATCCTCATCCTGCCGGCAAAGTTTCAGTTGTCCGAGCACGTAATATACATAAGGAATCTCTTCAAACTGCACACTATCATTCCGTTCTGTTAACACCTTGATACCCAGTGTCGCTTTCTGATTGTTCATGGCGATATTAGCCACCATCAGCGCGAAAAGGTAGTTATTTTTTGTATCAAGCTTATATTTCTGGATAAATGTCCAGACATCTTCCGGCTTATTTTCCACAAAAAGTTTCAGGTAACAGTAATAATAACAGGCTTCTTCCCTGAATAACCGGGCTACCTCGGTATTACTGTCTATCACCTGCTGCACCATCTGCATCCCATCCCTGATCGTACCCTTCATTCCAAGCGTGTTGGAAATCCAGCGATACCCTTCCGGAATTGTTCCGAATACCGTCTGCATAGAACCCAGCAGCATATTGTTGGGCAGGAACTGCGGGAATTTCTTCTGATTCTCTTTCAGCAACTGATATGCCTTCCGGATCTCCCACACCGCGTCCCACTTCTCATTGAATTTCAGCCGGACCATCCCCCACTGAAAACGGATAGCTGCCTGTGTATATAAATAATAGGGAGAATTAGTGGGCCCACCTTCCATTCTGGACAGGCGGTCCGCCTTCAGATATTTCTTTTGGGCATATTCTGCCGGATCTTCATTAAAAAAGAGTGTAAAAAAGTCAGCATAATTATCAAGAAAATAAGGCACAAGATTATCCGGATGTACTCTCTTTTCTTCGGCCAGTAATGCAGCACCAGCGTCAAGGCGCAGTTGCATGATAGCATCATAGGCCTGCTGACAGCGGGCGTTAAAGTCATAGACCTTTTGCCTTCCCGAAACAGCAACAGTAATATTCAACAATAAACCCAGCAGGAATAATGTGCGCATGGACAAAAAAATAAATCTGATTAATAATTCCGGGCCTATCTGTCAAAATCCAAACCAAATTTTCGTTTACCCCTTCGACCTTAATGTAAAAGTCCCGGCCTAAAAGCCAGGACTCTACACTATTAAAATAAGTTAGTTACAATGCGCTATTAAATAGTCACTGTTGCATCCAGATCATTATCAACCAGGATACGACCGCAATGTTCGCAAACGATGATCTTTTTACGCTGACGGATCTCTGCCTGACGTTGAGGAGGGATCGCATTGAAGCAACCACCACAGGAGTCACGGGAGATAGTCACCACAGCCAGACCGTTACGGTAGTTGGTACGGATCTTTTCGTAAGCAGCCAGCAGACGGGCTTCTACTTTACTGCGTGCCTCATCGCTCTCTTTACGGAATGCCTTCTCTTCTTTATCAGTTTCAGCGATGATCTTTTCCAGTTCACCTTTCTTGTGCTTCAGGTTAGACTCTTTATCAGCGATCTGTTTCTTAGCACCTTCCAGAACACGGCTTTTATCCTTTACCTCTTCGTTAGCGTCTTTGATGTGTTTCTCAGCCAGTTTGATCTCCAGAGACTGCATTTCAATCTCTTTGGTGATAGCTTCGAATTCACGGTTATTCTTAACGTTATCCTGCTGCTTCTCGTATTTCTTCATCAGGGCCTCAGAGTCCTTGATTGCGTTCTTTTTGTTGGCAATAAAGTCCTGGATACCACGAATTTCATCCTCTACATGAGACAGACGGGTGTTCAGACCCTCGATCTCATCTTCCAGATCCTTTACTTCCATTGGCAACTCCCCTTTCAACACCTGGATTTCATCCAGTTTGGAGTCCATCTTCTGTAGCCTAAGTACAGACGCCAATTTTTCTTCTACGGAGTATTCTTTTACAGTAGCCATGTATGTGTTTATAAGTAATTTACCGGATTTGTACGAATTGTAGATTTAAGAGGCGCAAAATTAGGGAATTTTTCAGTCAATATATGATAAAATAATTCAACCGTAAACTGCTCGCTCTCGAAATGCCCCACATCCGCTATAACAATTTGATTTTCAGCGTCGAAAAACTCGTGATACTTGAAATCGGCCGATATATAGGCGTCCGCTCCAGCTGATATGGCCCGTTTTAACAGGAAACTGCCGGCTCCCCCGCACAAGGCCACCTTTCTGACCGGTTTTCCTCTCAGTGGCGTATATCTCACACAACCCGTATCGAACTGCTGCTTCACCCAGCGAAGGAAGGCGGCCTCCTCCATCGGCTCTTTCAGGGTACCGATCAGGCCCGAACCCACTTCTGCATATGCATTCTCCAGCTTCACAATGTCATAAGCTACCTCTTCGTAGGGATGGCTCCCTAACAGGGCTTTTGTTATAACCTGTTCCAAATATACGGGAAATATCACCTCGACCTTCGTTTCTGCCTCTATATGTTGCTGACCGACAGTTCCTACATATGGTGTGGTCCCCTCTCCGGCCTTAAAGGTGCCCCTGCCCTCCACATTGAAACTACATTCGTTATAGGCGCCTATATGTCCGGCTCCCGCTGCAAACAGGGCCGCCCTTACCCTTTCTGCATCTGCCTGTGGCACAAAGGTATACAGCTTGCGCAGCAACTCCCTTTTAGGAGATAATATACTGCATTGCTGTAATTCCAGCCGGCGGGCCATCATATCGCAAACACCATTCCGGACATTATCCAGATTGGTATGTGCCGCGTAAATGGCAATATCATTTTTGATGGCTTTGATGGCCACCCGCTCTACATAATTGTTCCCATTGATCTTTTTGAGTCCGCCAAATACGATCGGATGATGCGCGACCACCAGGTTACATTTCTTTTCAATGGCCTCGTCTATGACTGCTTCAGTAGCATCCAGCGTCAGTAAAACCCCGGTCAGTTCCCAGTCGGCACTGCCGAATAGTAGTCCTGCGTTGTCATAACTTTCCTGGTATTGTAATGGTGCAAATGCCGCAATGGCATTGGTAATATCCCTGATCTTCATAATTGAGCGGTAATTTACCCCTACTTTTGCACAAAATCAACAGCATGGCACAGACTACCTCATCTACAGCAAAACGATACGAAACCTATAAGGGTAAGATGCAGCAGATCGCTGACATCCGTAATGCGATCGCCGTTCTCAGCTGGGACCAGGAAACCTACCTCCCTGAGAAAGGAGCTGCTTTCCGCGGACAACAGATCACCTCTCTCAGTACCATTGCGCATGAGCTTTTTACTTCCGCCGAACTGGGAACACTGCTGGAATCACTGGACAACGACAGACAAACACTCGATACTGTCGCTGCTAAAAACATCACCCTCTCCCTGGAGGACTACCGGAAGAATGCAAAATATCCTGCCAGCTTCGTAGCCGAGCTGTCAAAAACGACCAATGAATGCTACCACGCATGGATCAATGCCCGGAAAGAAGGTAACTACTCCGTATTTGAACCCGTGCTCGCTAAAATGGTCGCACTAAAAAAACAGGAAGCCGATATACTGGGCTATGAAGGACATCCTTATAATACCCTGCTGAATGAATATGAGAAAGGCGCCAATACGGCCATGCTGGATACTGTCTTCAATGATGTGAAAACCGCGCTGACCCCGCTGCTGCGCAGCATCGAGCAAAAACCACAGGTGAATAAGGCATTCCTGCATCTCCGCTATGAGCGGGACCGCCAGTGGAATTTTGGGATCCAGCTGCTGAAGGCCATGGGGTATGATATGGCCGCCGGCAGACAGGACATCTCTGAACATCCATTTACTACCAGCTTCAGCCCACAGGATGTGAGAGTGACCACCCGTATAGATGAAAATGACTTCGGCAATATGACCTGGAGCTGTATCCATGAAGGGGGCCACGCACTATATGAACAGGGACTTGATCCCGAATCATACGGACTACCTTCAGGCGAAGCAACCAGCCTGGGTATTCATGAATCACAATCCAGATTGTGGGAAAATAATGTGGGCCGCAGCCTTACCTTCTGGGAATATCATTATCCGCAGCTGCAGCAGCTTTTCCCTGAAAACCTGGGTAATGTCCAGTTACGTGACTTCTATAAAGCGATCAACCTGGTACAGCCATCCCTCATCAGAACAGAGGCGGATGAACTGACCTACCACTTTCACGTGATGGTGAGGTATGAAATTGAGAAAGGGCTGCTGGACGGCACTTACCATACAAAAGACCTGAGAGAGGTATGGAATAACTATTACAAAGAGTTTTTACATGTGACCGTTCCGAGTGACACACAGGGGGTGCTGCAGGATATACACTGGTCTCACGGCAGCTTCGGTTATTTCCCTACCTATTCCCTGGGTAGCTTCTATGCTGCACAATTCTTTACAGCTGCTCAGCAGCAACTGCCTGGGCTGGACGCACAGATCACCAGCGGCGATTACACCGCCTTACTGGGATGGTTACGTCAGCAGGTACATCGTCATGGCCGTTCTTTCACTTCCAATGAACTGTGTGAGAAAATAACCGGTGAACCGCTGAATTTCAAATATTTCCTACACTACGCAACGCAGAAGTTCGGTGACATCTATGGTCTATAACTGATCAGATACACCCTCTTTGCGCCATACTTCCCTGCCATCTTTATAGAAAATGAAAGTAGGCAGGGAAGTGGCTTTTATAGCCTCCATGACTTCCTGGTCACGCCCCCCGTCCACTTTCAGCAGTCGTACAGTTTTGTGTGTTTTCAGATAGGCATCCAATACAGGCTGCATCTTCCGGCAGGGTGGGCACCATTCAGCGCCTACATCTACCAGCACTTCTCCCTTGTCAATACTGTTCCGGAAGTTATCCACACTCATCTGTTCCACGGCGGCCACACCTTCCACAGGTTGTCCAGCTTGTTTCCAGGCATTGATTCCACCGTTCAGCTCAATCACCTCAGTAAAACCGTTCTGTCTCATCCATTCGGCGGCCTTTGTGCTGCGACCACCGCTGAGACAGTATATATATACTGGTTTTTTCTTATCCAGATACTTCACTCTTTCATTAAATTCGGCCTTATTAGTATAATCTGCCTGCAATGCATTGTGCAAATGCCCTGTTTTAAATTCGGCCGCCGTCCGCACATCAAAAATCTGGGCATCCTTCTTGTCAGAGATAGATTGCTGAAAGACAGGAGCATTCACCTGTTGAGCTTCCGCCGCATCTCCTACTAATATGAGTAGACCTACCAGGGCCCCGTATATATAAAATTTAGAAATCATACTTTTGTTATATAGTTGAGTTTGGATTCTCGTAAATCGTTCGTTTATCGTTGAATAAGAACACCTTTGGAGTGATGATGAAACAGCACCCTGACTGTTTATGCGAAGTTGAGATTTTAAATCACAAATAAGTAATTATAACACATTATATTTTTTTCATACTTTTCTAGTTTACAACCTTTGCTGACGTCGAGTTGACGCAGTCATATCCGGAAAATGAAACACCATTACCTACGCCAACTTAAGCACTTCCTGTATGCTGTAGCATATCTCGTCGTGTTCTTTTTGCTATCGGGTGCCAGGGCACAGGCACAGACGGCAGCATTTACCGCCGACAACTGGAGTGGTTGCGGCGCCGCATTCGTACAGTTTGTCAATCAGTCGACACCTGTTGGTACCGCCTCCTGGGACTTTGGAGACGGAGGGGCGAAGTCCACCCTCTGGAATCCGTCCCGTACATTTAACAGGCCCGGTACCTTCAACGTGGTACTGACAGTGACCTTCCCCGGCGGACAAACAGCCAGCGCCCAACACGTGGTGAATGTCTATGCCAGACCTACGGTGCAGTTCACCACCAACCCTACCACCGGTTGTACACCACTGAGTGTCAACTTCCGGGACCAGTCTCTCGCAGGAGATGGTACTATTACCGGCATTAACTGGGACTTTGGTGATGGTAATGGCGCCACTGGCACTACTGCCAGCCATACCTATAACAGGGGAGGCGGTTTTGTAGCCACCTCTATTGTAACGAACAGCTACGGCTGTACAGGTAGCGGCTCACAGGTTATCCAGGCCAATCCAACACCAGATGTATCCTTTACCAGTAATACACAGGGAGGATGCCGTACCCCGGTGACCATCAACTTCACCAATACCACAACGCTCAATACAGCCGGCCCATTGCCCGCAGTTACCTATTTATGGGACTTCGGAGATGGTACGACCAGTACGGACATGCATCCTACCCATAACTATACATCAACCGGCAACTTTGATGTAACTCTCACTGCTACAACTGCCGACGGTTGTACAAGGAGGATCTCCATGCCGGCTTATATTAAGATAGCGACCATGCTGGCCGACTTCCAGATCGTGGACAGACCATGTTCCGGCTCCAGCATCACCTTCCGCAATACGACCCAGCCAGCACCGGTATCTGCTACCTGGACCTTCGCTGACACCGTGATCAATTCTATCGATGCGGTGAGAAGTTTCACTACTGCAGGTACTTATGCGGTTACCATGCATGCGATTACGCAGGATGGTTGTGATGCAGTCGTTACAAGGAACTTTACAATTTCCACACCACCGACAGTTGATTTCACCATGAACCCAACTTCGGCCTGTTCGGTTCCGGTGAACGTACAGTTTACGACGGCCAGCACCAATGCGACGGGCTGGGCATGGAACTTTGCAGATGGTACTACAGGCAATATACAGCACCCATTGCATAACTTTACAGCTGAAGGAGATTATGCAGTAACAGTAGTGGCCAGCAATGCGGCAGGCTGTCTGGATTCTGCTACCCATTCTATCACCATCAGGAAACCCACACTGACTATCAGTGGTCTTAACCGGGGATGTGTGCCTTTTGATGCTAATCTAAGTGCAGCTATCACTGGTACTACGGAAGCCATTGCTACTTATCTGTGGAATTTCGGAGATGGTACAACTTCTACTGATCCCACTCCTACACATACCTACACCCGTCAGGCAAGGTATGATGTAACCTTAAATATCACTACTACAGGCGGCTGTACACAAACAGCCACTTATGAGATCAGGGTTGGACGTCCTGTAATACCTGATTTCTCTGTGGATAAGATCAATGGCTGTCAGCCAACCATCTTTAACTTTACCGACCTGTCTACGCAGGTGACCAATATGACATGGCAGTGGACCTTCGTGGAAAATACCGGTGCAAATGGCACGTCCACTATCAGGAACCCGTCCTATGTCTTTAATTCCATCGGTACACATGATGTGATCCTGACTATCAATAATAATGGTTGTATCCGTACGACCACTAAACCGGCTCTTGTAGAAACATTCCCTCCGGCAGCCTTCTTCACGGTAGGTACGGTGGATTGTAATACACCGCTGGTAAGAAGCTTTATTGATGCCAGTGAATGGGGGAATGATCCTACATTGCCGAGGAACTATGCATGGGATTTTGGAGATGGCACTACTGATAATACGCCAAATCCGACCCACACCTTCCCGCGGGAAGGTACATATACCGTGACATTAACTGTTAATAACGGCACCTGTTCTTCTACCTATTCTACTACCGTCAGAATACTCGATGACAAACTGGTCATCACGGTAGATCAGAATTTGATCTGCCAGGGTACAAGGGTAAATTTTGCTACTAACTCTATCGTAGCAGGTATTACAAGTTCCTACCGCTGGACTTACGGAGACGGTCGTTTCAATACAAGTTCACCAAGACCTGCCTATATTTACAACGTACCTGGCACCTACAAAGTGGCGCTGAGAATGGTAGATATATATGGTTGTATCCATGTATCTGATAGCCTGACAATAGAAGTTAACGGCGCAACGGCACAATTCACAACTTCTGCCCGCCAGTGCCAGAATGAACCTGTCACCTTTAAAGATCAATCAACTGTCCGCGCAGGAAATACGATTACTTCCTGGACATATGACTTTGGAGATGGTACACCCCCTCAGACATTCACTACAAAACCTGACAGCATCACGCACAGCTTCAGCGTGATCAATGATTATCCTGTAAAACTGATCGTGACAGATAATACCGGTTGTGCGGATACGGCTACGCAGACGATACGCATCGCTAACATTACAGCCAGTTTCACTGCCAGCACAAGGATCGCGTGCCTGAATACGCCATTCCAGTTCACCAACCAGTCAGTAACAGCACCACTGACCTATGCATGGACATTCGGCGATGGCGGCACCAGTACAGATAAAGATCCGAGACATACCTATACTGTACCGGGTTCTTACACCGTATCACTGGATGTCACCAGTGCTACAGGCTGTACAGCACATATAGACACGGCTAACTTCCTGCGCGTACCTAACCCGATAGCCGATTTCGCCGTACCAGTGGTCGCAGGAGATATTTGTCCGCCGGTAAAAGTGCAGTTCACCAACCAGTCATCTGACTATGTAAAAGTATCCTGGACATTTGGTGACGGTAGTTCTTCAGATGAAGAGAACCCGTTACACAACTATATCAGACCAGGTAGCTTCCCGGTAACACTGACCGTTTACTCAGAGGGAGATTGTCCTAGTCCGGTAGCAGGTCCTAAGAACATTTCGATTGCAGGTCCGGACGGAAGCTTTGCGGTATCAGTAGAAAAAGGTTGCGTACCGCTGACAACTTCTATGACCGCAGTATCTGCTACTGCACAACGATTTATATGGGATTTTGGTGATGGTTATACGGTGCGTACGACCACACCGGCATCTCCATCCTATACATATAATAAAGAAGGCGTTTACTATCCGGTAGTGTTACTGGAAGACGAAAGAGGTTGTACCGTACCTGCGAGTGGTAGTCCTAAAGTAGTGGTAGATAAGATCACTGCCGCCTTTGGACTGGACCTGAGCAATGCCTGCGATGGCGGTATCGTATATTTCCATGATTCTACCAGGGCGGTTTCTATTGACGATGGCAATCCGGCTACCTACCTGTGGGACTTCGGTATTCCAAACCGCACGGACGACGTAGCGACCGGCCCGAATCCTACATTCCTGTTTGATGCACCGGGTGTTTATACAGTGAGAATGACCGCTACCAGCTATTATGGTTGTGTAAAAGATACCACCATGCCAGTAGTGATAGAGGAAAGTCCATCAGCAGAAATCACACCGGTAGCAGCCGTATGTGTGGGTACGCCGGTACAACTGACAGGTACCGATACCAGGAACATGCCTGCCACCGTATGGAACTGGACCACAAACGGACAGGATTATCCGGCACAGAACCCGGGCCCGATCACTTATCCGCAACCAGGTATCTATCCTGTACAGTTAATTATATCCAGTGCGACCGGCGTTTGCCATGATACAGCAACGATGAATGTGGAAGTAGCAGCTTATCCTACGGTAGCGCCGACGCCAGCGGAGTCCAACATTTGCCGCGGAGCCTCTGTCAACCTGGAAACGAATACAGAAGCAGGCGTAAATATTAACTGGACCAACTATAATATCTCTGATCCGACCAGTCCATCACCAGTAGTAACACCTGACATGGACACCACTTACCGTGTGACGGTTGTCAATAGTACCGGTTGTGCTGCTGAAGGCAGTGTAAAGATCAGGGTATCACAGCCGTTCAACGTACAGGTGAATACAGCCGATGTATGTCAGGGCAGTGTTGTACAGTTCAACGCCACCGGAGCAGTGAGTTACAAATGGATACCGGAGACGGGGCTGAGTCAGCCGGACATCAGCAATCCGACAGTAACAGCAGAAACATCTACTACTTATCAGGTAATAGGTTATGGCAATGACAATTGCTTTACCGATACCGCATTAGCCACTGTAAACGTACACACTACACCAGTCGTGAATGCAGGTGAAGACCTGACCATACCTACCGGCAGTTCGATCCAGTTATCAGTGATCGGTAGTCCGGACATCACTGGTATTGAGTGGTCACCAGCGACATCACTGAGTTGCGTTGACTGTCTGACACCCACCGCCTCTCCGAGATCGAATACGACTTATCAGATCAGAGTGACGAATGCATATGGATGTGCCGCAACAGACGATGTGACCGTAAACCTGGTATGTTCATCAGGAGTGGTGTTCCTTCCCAACACCTTCTCGCCAAACAATGACGGGCAGAATGACCTGTTCTACATCAGGGGTAAGGGTATCAAAACTGCCAAATCATTCAGGATCTATAACCGTTGGGGACAGCTGATATTTGAACGAACCAACTTTAATATAGAAGACCCATCATTCGGCTGGGACGGCCGTGTGAATGGCGTGGCAGCAAACCCGGATGTATTTGTGTATGTAGCGGAACTGGTTTGCGATACAAACGAAGACTTCACCCTAAAAGGAAATGTGATGCTGGTCAGGTAATCTTACCTGTCAGCATCCACACCGTAACTATGACTATAAAAACATGCCAGCATGAGAATGAACTGTAGAAAACTGTTAGCGGCACTGTGCCTTCTGGGCACACAGACACTGGTAGCACAGGACATTCACCTGTCCCAGTTTTACGAGACACCCATTTTACGCAATCCGGCCCTGATCGGTTTATTTAACGGAGACTACCGTGTACAGGCCGTATACAGGAATCAGTGGAACAGCGTCACGATTCCATATCAGACAGGCGCATTAAGTGCCGAAATGAAATTCCCGGTAGGGAACAGCGAAGATTTTGTTACCGCAGGTCTTCAGTTCACCTATGACAGAGCGGGTACTGCCCGGTTGCAATCCGTACAGGTCCTGCCGGCGGTGAACTATCATAAGTCACTCAGTCAGGACAAGAATATGTTCCTGTCAGTAGGCTTTACCGGAGGAATCGTACAGCGTCAGTTTGACCAGACCAAACTGACTTTTAACAACCAGTATACTGGCGGGCAGTATGATGCGACGGCGCCTACCGGAGAGGAAGGCCGGCTGGCATTACGTGGGTACTCCTACCTGGACGTCGGAGCGGGTATCAGCTTTAACAGTACAATCGGGGAAAACGAGGATATCAACTATTATATAGGAGCAGCCATGTTCCACTTCAACCGTCCGAAGCTGTCGTTCTATAAGGATGCGTTGGTAGCGCTTGACCCGAAGATCACGTTCAATGCCGGTATTACGTTCCCGCTGGAGGAACGTCTGAAACTGATCGCGCAGTATAACCAGATCCATATGGGCGCCTATTCAGAATACCTGGGAGGTGCACTGTTGGGATATAGTCTGTATGACGATGGACTGGAAAGTACGCGTGCCTTTTATTTCGGTGCTTATCTGCGTTACAACGATGCGATCATCCCGTCTTTCCGGCTGGATATGGAGAAATATGAGGTAGGTATTACGTACGATGCCAATATTTCCGGACTAAAACCAGCAACGAAAGGCGTTGGCGGGTTTGAACTATCATTAGTATTCAAAGGATTCCTGAACAGTCGTAACAGCACCATGGAAGCAGTGCACTGTCCGAGATTCTGAATCTAATGCGCCAATCATTATCTTTACACCTGACTTGATACATTACTATAACCTTATAACGAATAACAGATGAACGTAACCGTTGGCTCAAAAGCACCTTCTTTCTCCCTGCTGAATACTGAGAAAGAGAAAGTTTCCCTGGAGGACTACAAAGGCCAGAACCTGGTAATATTATTCTTCCCACTGGCATTTACAAGTGTATGTACAGCAGAGCTGTGCAGCATCAGAGATAACATCAGCACCTATAACAACCTGAATGCAGCAGTTGTAGGTATCTCTGTGGATTCTCCATTTACCCTGGGCAAGTTCCGTGCGGAGCAGAACCTGAATTTCCCCCTGTTATCTGATTTCAACAAGGAAGCATCTCAGGCATATGGCGCATTCTATGAGAATTTCGTACTGGACCTGAAAGGCGTTTCCAAAAGAGCAGCGTTTGTGGTTGATAAAGAAGGGGTTGTAAAGTATGCACAGGTGCTGGAATCAGCGGGAGATCTTCCTGATTTTGATGCAGTTAAAAGCACACTGAGCAGTCTGCAATAAAAAATTACGAAAAGCGTTAAATTTTTTAAAAAAGTAATGGCAAGCCTTTGTTTTTGGCTTGCCATTTGTTATTTTTATATAGGTGATATTGTGAAATAAATCGACTTATATTTGAAAAAATCTTTATCTTTACGGGTATGTGGAAAACCTCTACACTCTTATTTACTTGTTTTCTTTGCCTGATATCCCTAATAGGTAAAGCTCAAACTGCCAAGAATTCTCCATTTTCTGATGGAGGCAGTAAGATCGTGAAACTATATCCCAACCCCGCTACCAGCAGGATCAATTTTGAATTACAGAACAATAACGACCAGGGTTATGATCTTATTGTGTTCAACTTTCTGGGAAAAAGAATTGATCAGATAAAAAATCTCAACGCCAAGACTACCGTTGAACTGGATAAATATTACAGTGGTGTATATATATTCCAGTTAAGAGACCGCCAGGGTAACCTGATAGAGTCAGGAAAGTTCAACGTCGTCAAGTGATATAACTAATAATTTCTCCTTAGGGACTATAAAAGAAAAAGGACTCGTATAATACGAGTCCTTTTTCTTTATATCTGTACTGACCGGTCACTGAACTTCCACTATAAGGAATTTCAGGTAGGTTGTATTTTCTATGTTCCAGAGGATCGGATGGTCCTGCGCCTGTGTCTGGAAGGTGACCTGACGCAGTTTCTTTTTTGCATCTTTGGCAGCCATATCGATAATTTCCAGGAACAGGGATGGCGGCACCAGGTTGGTACAGGAAGCCGTGACGAGGAAACCACCAGGTTTCAGCAGCTTCATACCGCGCAGGTTGATCTCTTTGTAACCAGTGATCGCTTTCTGGATGTTCTCACGGCTTTTGGTGAAAGCTGGCGGGTCCAGGATCACTACGTCAAACTTTTTGTCTTCACGGGTCCACTGTTTCAACACATCGAATGCATTGACAGCCTGGAATTTACATACGTCCTGCAGATTATTGAGCTCGGCATTTCTGCGGGCCGTATTTACTGCATGCTCAGAAATATCAAGACCTAATACACTTTTAGCACCATAATGGCCAGCGTGGCAGGAGAAAGTACCGGTATAGCAGAAAGCTTCCAGTACATCTGCATCTTTTACAATATGCTGAATAGCACGACGGTTATCCTGCTGATCAAGGAAATAGCCCGTTTTCTGACCATTTTCTATATCTACATGGAACTTCAGGCCGTTCTCGTTGATGATCACGTTCGTATCGAACGGCGCACTCAGGAAACCCTTCTGTTGTTCCAGACCTTCCAGTTCACGTACCGGCACGTCGTTACGTTCATAGATACCTTTAGGAGAGAAGATCCTGTTCAGGGCATCTACGATAGCGCCCTTCCAGCGGTCCATACCTAAAGCCAGCGTCTGCAGTACGAAATGGTCATTGAACTTGTCAATTACCAGTGCCGGCATGTCATCCGCTTCGCCAAAAACGAGACGGCAGTTTTCCACATAACCCAGCTGCTGACGATACTTCCATGCTTTCAGCAAACGGCGGTAAAAGAATTCCGCGTCGATCTGTTCATCTTTATCACGGGTGAGCAGGCGCACCAGGATCTGGGATTGCGGGTTGATATATCCTCTACCAACAAAGAATCCCTGATGGGTAAATACATCTACCGTATCACCGGCGGTAACAGGTCCTTCGATCTGACCTACTTCATTACCAAATATCCATGGGTGGCCCTGGAGCACACGGTTCTGTATCTTTTTCTTTAAAAAAACTTTGGTCATTACAATTTTTTCCAGGCTGCAAAGGTAGGACAAATCAGCATTACGATGAGGGGAATTACAAATGCAGGGGTACTTGTGCCAATTTGTCTTTTCTTCCTGTCTTGGCAAGTTAATTGTCTGGTGTACCTTTGCAGACAATATTACTTCATAACAGAAAATAAAAACGATATGCAGACAAACGGACAGGACACCGAAAATGGTAAAGGTATGCCGGATATTAATGCTGATGAGAACATGAGCGGCGCCACAAACCTCAACGATGCCTTGGCGGATGAAAGCGAACTGGATAAAAAACAGCACGAGCTGAATGAAATGAAGGATAAATACCTTCGTCTGGTTGCAGAATTTGACAACTTCAAGAAACGTACTGCAAAGGAACGTATCGAACTGATGCAGACGGCCAGCAGGGAGCTGATGGTGTCATTGCTCGATGTATTGGATGACACTGACCGTGCTACCAAACAAATAGAAAGCGCCGCTGATATCAATGCCGTTAAAGACGGTGTTGCATTAGTTTTCAACAAATTAAAATCGACCCTGCAAGCTAAAGGCCTGAAACCTATGGAAAGTTTGCACACCGAATTTAATCCGGACCTCCATGAAGCCATTACCGAAATTCCCGCACCAACTGATGATCTGAAAGGAAAGGTAATTGATGATATGCAGAAAGGTTATTACCTGAATGACAAATTGATACGTTTCGCAAAGGTAATAGTGGGAAAATAGGTGACGTTCTGACAGAAATGCTTTTCATTAACCATGCCGGCATATTGCCGGCTTTAGTGTGATATATGTCTACCAAAAGAGATTACTACGAAATACTGGGTGTTGCCAAGTCCGCTTCCCAGGATGAGATAAAAAAAGCCTATCGTAAGGTGGCTATGCAGTACCATCCTGACAGGAACCCCGATAACAAAGAAGCGGAGGAAAAATTCAAAGAGGCAGCCGAGGCCTATGAAGTATTAAGTGACGCCGACAAACGGGCACAATATGACCGCTTCGGACACGCCGGTATGGGTAACCGTGGTGGATTTGGCGGAGGCTCCATGAACATGGATGATATCTTCTCCAACTTCGGGGACATCTTCGGAGACGATATATTCGGTAGCTTCTTCGGCGGTAACCGTGGCGGTGGCGCCGGTGGAAGACGTGGCAGAGGTACCCGCGGCTCTAACCTCCGTATTAAGATCAAACTGACATACGAGGAGATCGCTAAAGGTGCCAACAAAAAGATAAAGGTTAAAAAATATGTTCCGTGCAGCCATTGCAGCGGCCTCGGAGCAAAAGATAAAAACGCTTTCCAGACCTGTGGTACCTGTGGTGGCTCCGGTCAGGTAAGAAAAGTAACCCAGACTTTCCTGGGACAGATGCAGACAGTGACTACCTGTCCTACCTGTCATGGTGAAGGCCAGACCATCACCAGCAAATGTGGTCACTGTAAAGGTGAAGGCCGCATGTATGGTGAAGAAATGGTAAACATCGATATCCCTGCAGGTGTACAGGAAGGTATGCAGCTCAGCCTGAGCGGCAAGGGTAATGCCGGCGAAAGAGGCGGCGCCCCCGGTGACCTGCTCATCCTCATCGAGGAAGAACCACATCCTGAACTGCAGCGCGATGGCCTGAATGTAGCCTACGACCTGTACATCTCCTTCCCGGATGCAGTATTCGGCACCTCCCTGGAAGTACCAACCATTGATGGTAAGGCGAAGATCAAGATCCCGGCTGGTACCCAGAGCGGCAAGATCTTCCGGTTGAAAGGTAAAGGCTTCCCTTCCGTAAACTCTTACGAGAAAGGTGACCAGCTGATCCATGTGAACGTATGGACGCCTCAGCAGGTGAACGGAGATGAGAAAGCTTTCCTGGAAAGAGCACAGGCATCTGACAACTTCAAACCAAACCCTGAGAAGTCGGAAAAAGGCTTCTTTGAGAAGGTAAGAGACATTTTCAGTTAAGTATATCTTATTACAGATAGTAAAAGCTGTCCGCCAGAAGCGCGACAGCTTTTCTGTTTATAAGTGGTTTTATCCCCATTCTCAGCTGCTAACCTTACCTTTGCATTTTTTACTTTTTACCCGTTACATGTTCGATCCTTCTAAATTACAGATGCTAGAAAACCGGCTGGTAAAGGTGTTCAAACACCTTCGCAAGACTGCACGCCGGCAGAATATTACCTGCTACCGGGTATATGATGATGATATTCCTGAATTTCCGTTCAGTATAGAGCTGTATGAAGACCATGTTTATGTGGCAGAATACAAGCGGCAGCATGGTATGGAAGAGGAGGCTCATGAGGAATGGCTTGACCTCTGTCTGGAAGTGATCGCGAAGGTGCTGGAAGTGCCTGTGGATAAGATCTATGTTAAACAGCGTCAGCGGAAAGCCAACAGGCAGGAGCAGTATGAAAAACTGTCATTCGAAAGCCATGAGATGATCGTACAGGAGGCAGGACTGAAATTTAAGGTGAACCTCTCTGATTACCTGGATACGGGGCTTTTCCTGGACCACCGCATTACGCGGGGTATGGTGCGAGATGTTGTAGCTGGTAAAAACGTGCTAAACCTCTTCTGCTATACTGGGTCCTTCTCTGTGTACGCCGCAGCAGGTGGCGCCACACAGGTTACTTCTGTAGACCTTTCCAAGACCTACCTGGCCTGGGCGGAAGAAAATATGCGCATCAACGGATTTGATGTAAATAAACACAAATTCGTACATGCAGACGTGCTTCAGTACCTGGACACCCTGCCGGTAGAATCATTTGACCTGGTAGTACTCGACCCTCCTACTTTTTCCAATAGCAAACGCATGAAGGAAATACTGGACATCCAGCGGGACCATGTCACTATCCTGAACAAGGTACTGGCAGCTACCAAACCTGGTGGCGTAATCTATTTCAGTAACAACTACCGTCGTTTTGTACTGGATGCAGATCATATTCTGGCGTCCGATATTAAAGACATCACTGCCCAGACCATACCATTTGACTTTCAGCAGAAGCTGATCAGAAAATGTTATAAGATCACGCGATGAGCGGATCACTCTACAAGATGTTTTGATTTTTTAAGATCTTTCAATAGTGTGATGAACTCCCGGCGATATCCTCCGGGATCATCACCGAGAGATTTGCGGGCGATGTCCATCACCATATTACAGGATCCACTGCCTTTATAGGCAGACTTTCTCAACAGCATTCCCATCAGCGCCACAGCACTGGCAAAGCGGAAATCGTCCGAAGACTGCTGAAAAGTGGCTGCTTTACCAGGCACCTGGTAAGACAGGCGTTTCAGGGTCGTATCTGTTACTTCCCGGTAGGTCAGGTGTACCGTAGCCAATACGCTATCGGTCATTACTTCAGGGCTCCGGGGTACTATTTCATACATGGCAACAGCGCAGTGCCCGGGCCCCAGGATGCCGCCGGTCATCTGTCTGTCTGTGGTGTCTCCCTCCTTAATGACCTTGTTTTCATAACCTATCAGACGGTAAGACTTTACAGTACGCGGATTAAAGGTCACGTCTGCCTGGACATCTCTGGCTACTGTGAATAAGGTGCTGCCAAACTCACGTGCGAAGATCTTATTAGCTTCCTCGAGGTTGTCAATGTAGGCGAAGTTGCCATTTCCTTTACTGGATAAAGTCTCCAATTTGGAATCTTTGTAGTTCCCCATTCCAAATCCGAGACAGGTCAATAATACACCTGTTTCTTTTTTACTCAGGATCAATTTTTCCATGTCGTAATCACTGGTCTGTCCGACGTTAAAGTCTCCGTCAGTTGCCATGATCACCCGGTTATTCCCTTCCGGTATAAAATTCTCTTCCGCGATCTGGTAAGCCAGCTTGATAGCCGCTTCTCCGGCAGTAGCGCCTCCTGCGCTGAGGTAATCTATTGCATTCCGGATCTTGTCTTTTTCACTGCCCGGAGTGCTGGGTAAGATCACGCCAGGTATGCCCGCGTAAGCAACAATAGCTACATGATCTGTATTACGTAAGTTATTCACAAGAATGCGGAAAGCCGCCTGCAGGAGTGGCAGTTTATTCGGCATTGCCATGGAACCGGAAACGTCTATCAGGAATACGAGATTGCTGGGTGGCAGGCTATCCGTATTCATTTCCTTTCCACGTACAGCGATCTGCAGCAACCGGTGGTCTTCAGCCCATGGACAGGTCGCGTAATTGCTGTAGATCGCCAATGTTTGTCCGGCAGGTGGTAAAGGATAACGGTAATGGAAATAGTTCACCATTTCCTCTATGCGTACAGCATTCGCAGGAATACGTTCCTTAAGTTTTACAAACCGCCTGATATTACTGTAAGAAGCTCTGTCTACATCCACTGCAAACAGAGAAGGTGTGGCGATACCGGTTTCTATAAACTTGTTTTCGTACAACAGGCCATAGGTTTCATTGAAGAAGGCCCTTGTACCCATCATGGTATTGCTGTAATTAGGATTGGAACCAGTGGCGGAGCGTTCACGGGCAATAGCTTTTGCCTTTTTAACCGCATCTTCAGCGACTTCCTCTCTGGGCATCAGTGAGACAAGCATGCGGGTGTAAGTTCCCGAAGAGAGCTGTTTGGGAAAATATCTGTCGTGTTGGAACAATAATGTAGCGTCCTGAGAGGGCACCGCGATTCTAAAAAGTCCGTACTGGTTCGTAATACACTTTGCGGTATCATTGATGACTGTAACGATCACTCCAGGCAGGGGATTGCGGGAAATGCTATCTTCAACTGCCCCTGAAATCCATATCTTCTGAGCACTCCCAGGTACAAGGATAATTAGGCTGACAAGCAGCATAAGGAGCCTTTGCATGAGTTTTGCATCAGTTACATACTAAATATAAGCAATTAGGAATTAGGAATTGAGAATTAAGAATTTAAAAATGTAAGAGATAGTAGCCGGAACATGGGGCTACTTCTCTCCTTCCACCAGTTTATAGATTTCCGGCAGGTTCCTTCCCAGCCCATCATAATCCAGTCCGTAACCCAGCAGGAACTTATTCGGCACGGAGAAACCAAGATAATCTATCTTAATTGGATGTACCATTGCTTCCGGCTTTGTGAGCAGTGCAGCGACCATCAGTTTTTTAGGCTGCTGGTGTTCCAGCTGCGGGAGGAACTGGCTTAATGTTTTACCGGTGTCTACGATATCTTCCAGGATCACCACTGTACGCCCGTAGAGGTCTTCGTCTAGTCCGATGGCCTGTACGACATTACCGGTAGACTTCATTCCCTTATAGGAGGCCAGCTTGATGAAAGATATTTCTGCGTCAATAGTGAGATATTTGAACACGTCAGCGGCGAACATAAAAGAGCCGTTCAGGATAGCAATGAATAAAGGCTTTTCACCTTTCAGATCATTGTTAAGCTGCGCAGCTAATTCCTGTATGCGCTGTTGCAGAGTAGCTGCGCTGA
Organism: Chitinophaga agri; assembly: GCF_010093065.1. Classification (NCBI taxonomy): domain Bacteria; kingdom Pseudomonadati; phylum Bacteroidota; class Chitinophagia; order Chitinophagales; family Chitinophagaceae; genus Chitinophaga; species Chitinophaga agri. Next base: position 3,523,820 of record NZ_CP048113.1, read on the forward strand.
TGTATGGTTCAAACTGTTTATCATGTACCTGGATTACAGACATGCGATTCCGATTTACGATTGTTTTAGATTTTTCCGACTAAAAGCCGTTGTCCTATTTTGATATCAAATGATTCAAGATTATTCCACTGTCGCAGTTGCTCCACCGTTACATTGTAACGTTTGGCAATTGCATAGAGTGTTTCCTTGCTCTGGACCTGATGATACAATGAGTTGCCTTCCCTGATCGGGCCACCGGCTGATGGTGTGGCGACTGGTTGCGCAGGCGCAGTAGCAGGTGTTCCCGTCTTTGGCGGAGCCTGAGTTGGCGCTGAGGTGACAGGAGCCGCAGGCTGTGATGTTACAGGGCCGGCAGGCATTGTCTGTACCGGTGGTGCGGGTTCTGTAGACACCGGATTAACGGGTGTTGGTTCTTCCTCCTCCTCTTCTTCTGCTGTCTCAGGGGCAGGCGTCGTATTTGCCGGACGGGGAGAGACTGGCTGTGCCGGCGTGGCCGCAGGCGTGGTGGCTGGCTGACTGGCAGGCGTTGTAGTAGAAGATGCTGTATGCTCAGGTCTGGAAGAATAAACAGGCTGGGAAGACGTAGCAGGTTGTGTGCTCACGGGCTTTGTCTGTGCAGGTGTAGCCGGTTGGGTAGCGACAGGTTTGGAAGTAGCCGGCGCAGTACCACCGGTAGTCTTCACCTCACCTAACTTTTTCAGATCGTCTACCATACCAGCCGGCAGGTTATTCTGCGCAGCAGCCTGTTGCTGACGGCGTTCTTCATCGGCTTTCTGCATGGCCATTTCCTCCTGTCTTTCTCTTTCGATCTCTGCTCTTACATCATCCATGATCTTGCCAGGGTTCAGGTCACCTTCTGTCGGATCTTCAGGAGGCGGATTCTTAGCCAGTCTGGGCGTCTTATTGGCATAACCCGCCAATGCCAGTCTTTCACCGACTTCAGGCTCCTGTCCTTCCTTCATCTTGTTACGGCGGCGTAGCCAGCGAAGCTGTATACCCTCCACCTGGGCGATGTCGTACATCGTTTCACCAGGAGCCACAGTATGATAATCATTCTTACCGGATTTCCCCTTTTTCTGCAGGAAGATATAAGCATCCTTTTTCACGGGATTATCACTCTCAAGGTCATTGTAACGCACAATGTTCCTGAGTTTGATATCACGTTGGTTGGCCACCTGGATCAGTGACGTACCGGCAGGGACGACTATTACCTTACGGTCATTGATCTGGAAAATGCCTTTAGGAGCGTTGGCGATAGAGGTGCCGGAAGGTTTACTGGTAGCAGCCACCGGTGTGGTTGTTTTGACCGGGCCGGAGGCAACCATCTCGTCACCTGTCTTGGCACCATTGGTACCTGCTTTAGCGACACCTTCACCAGCGAGCGTGTATTGCTGGAGATTATAATCTTCAATGAGTTTGATGAGCTGTTGCGGATAAGTCGTACTTGTAGCGTATCCGGCCTGTTTAAGACCATAAGCCCATGACTTGTAATCTTCTTCCTGGAACTGAAAGAGGAATGCGTAACGGGGGTTATTTCTCAGGAACTCTGAGTGGTCTCTGTAAGAGTCCGCAGCAGAGGGGTACTTACGAAAGCATTCCTGGCGGGCATCATCGTCATATCTGACGCTTTCGCCTGTCCAGTTATTCTTACATTTAATACCGAAGTGGTTATTAGAGTTTTGCACGAGCCAGCCGTTGCCGGACTGTGTTTCCAGGATGCCCTGCGCTAGCTTAATGGAGGCGGGTACACCAGTGCGTTGCATTTCACTGATGGCAATATCCTTAAACTTCGCAATGTATTGTTGCGGAGTCTGGTTTTGTGCCTTCAGCAATGGCATGGCACCAAACAAAAAGCTACACACTAAAACGGATCTCCTTAGTTGCATGTACAGTGAATTTAATGGGTGTGGTTAGTCTGTGAGGTTAGCCTATCTTTCTAATGATCAGCAAACCGTCTCTGAGCGTTAACAATAACTGTTCCGCTCTGCCATCAGCCGCTACTTTTTCGCAGAAACTGATCATTGCCCTGGCATTATTACTTTGTTTTGATGGTTCCACAAGCGTCTCTCCATGGAAGAGCACATTATCTGCGAGTATAAATCCCCCCGGACGTATTTTGTCCCATACCTGGTCATAGTAGCGTTCATACCCTGCTTTATCTGCATCTATGAACACCAGGTCAAATGTTTCATCCAGCCTGTCTATAATTTCTGCTGCTTTTCCGATGTGCATTGTTATTTTTCCGGATAAGCCGGCCTCTTCGAAATAGCGGAGGCACATATCTTCCCGTTCTTCATTCACATCGATGGTATGCAACATGCCGCCGTCTTTCAGTCCCTGTGCGAGACAGATGGCCGAGTAGCCGGTATACGTTCCCAGTTCCAGTATACGTGCAGGCTGTAACATATGACTGACCAGGCTGAGAAACTGTCCCTGGAGGTGTCCGCTCAGCATATGTGGCTGATCCACTTTCAGATATGTTTCACGGTTCAGCCGTTTCAGTAATCCAGTCTCGGGAGTCGTATACTTTTCTGCAAACGCTTCTACAGCAGCAGGAATTATATCCATGTTGTATAATTTTTGCAAAAATATGTCAATAAATCCTAGAAGTTAGGACGCAGCTTGTTGGTTGTATAGAATACGCGGAAGTATTCCACCACTTCATCTGCGGTATCAAACAGCTTCAGCAGCCCCAGATCTTCGGGAGAAATGTTGCTTTCCTTTTCCATCATCGTCCCGCGGATCCACTCCAGGAGCCCACTCCAGTACTCACGACCTACCAGTACCATGGGGGTTTCAGTCATCTTCTTTGTCTGAATAAGTGTGGCTACTTCAAAGAACTCATCCATGGTACCGAAACCACCGGGCATCATCACGAAACCCTGAGAATATTTGGTGAACATGACCTTGCGGACAAAGAAATAATCAAAGTGCATGTTTTTATCGTAATCAATATAGGGGTTGGGATATTGCTCGTGGGGCAATGTGATATTCACACCTACAGATTTTCCTTTCGCCTCCTGGGCGCCTTTATTGGCAGCCTCCATTACACCCGGGCCACCGCCAGTAATGATACCAAAACCTTCCTCTGCCAGCCGTTTTGAAATATCATGTGCCAGTTCATAATATCTTGTTCCTGGTTTGGTACGTGCCGATCCAAATATGGAAATACAGGGGCCCATTTTTGCGAGAGATTCAAAACCATCTACAAATTCGGCCATGATCTTGAATATCTGCCAGCTGGAATGTGCTTTGGTTTCCGTCCAGTCTCTCTCTTTCAAATGCATTAAACGATCGTTCATTACTGAGAGTTATTTGATTCAATAATTGGGCTAAAATACTGAAAAACTGCCTAGCCACACGACCGGCAGCCCAATAAGTTGTGGTAATAATGCTTTATATACCGGAAAATTATGTGCAGATGCGTAGTGTGGAACTTGTGTATATCCCGGTCACTTTACCGGGAATTATGGCGTGAAGACGGATGCTTTGATAACATAAGGATGCCTGCAATGGAATACATTGCCGTCTCATATAGTCCGGAGGTTCATTAAAAAGAAGCAGGTAACTTGAAAGAAACCCGCTTAACATTTAACACGTTATGAACATGTAGTTGCCGTTGTTTGACATACCACATAATTTTTATCCATAGCTGGCCATAACGCATAACGTTCAATGCTTTGTTCCTTCCCGAATTTAATGATGTAATATTTTTTGCCGGCAATAGCTGGCGTGTACACAATACAGTGCTTTCATATAACGTGGTTTAGCTCTTCATAACGCACCCCTTGATTGGAGACAGGGGTAATTTTCATTTAAAATACAGATAATCTTTGTGATTTCCTAGAGAGAATTACGAATTGGGAATTAGGCATTGGGAATGGGCCTGACAGCGGGCGACTCCTGATCAATGTTTATATCGATGAAAAAGGGAAGCGCATATTAAAGCAAAGGGGCACTTCAGTATCTGAAGTCCCCCTTTGCTAATAAAGTAAAGATTAGGAATTAAATGTACATTTCACACTAACCAGGCAAGCTATCTCGCTGCATTTCAATTCCCAATCCTGATCGCCTAGAACCCTAACGATGCGCCCATTCTCAGGATCAGGCCATTCTGGTATGGTGATCTGCTATCCTGTAAGACATCATACAAAGCCATGATACTGAAGGCAGCACGGCTGCCGAGCGGTTGTGAATAACCACCCCCCATCAGCAAACTAGGCACTCCGTAGCTGTCTTTTACAACTGTTTTCGGATCCGTATCATAGTAGGTGCTCTTCAGATTTACATGGTTGTATTCCGGCTGAACGTGTATGAAGATCATATCCAGCGGATACACCCTTCCCCATAAACCTCCTCCGAAAATGGAGTATTGATTTCGTTGTCCTGTATTACCGTAGTAATCGCGAAAACGCTCGGAACCATATTGCGCATTAATAGCCAGTCCCGCAGCAAAGACCTGCGAGATGCGGTAGCCTACCAGTGGTGAGATGTTGATATTTGTGTAATCTCCGAACGCCAGTCCGAGCGAACCTCCGATGATCAGACGGGAAGCATCAAATTTCTTCTTACTGGTGGTGTCTGTTTTATAATACTGCGCCTGCGCCAGCTGCACAGCCGATAATAGTAAAAAACATAACAATAAACGTTTCATAGTACTGTTCCTTTTAAATGGTTTGTATCATCAATCAAAAATCTTCCCCCTGTTCAGTATATGGTTAGGATCGAACACGTGTTTGATCTGCCGCATCAGCTGCATTTCCGTGTTATCGAAAATAATGTCCATATAGCTTTTCTGTACCAGGCCTATTCCATGCTCTCCGCTGATGGTACCTCCCAGTTGTTTTACCAGCTGAAAGATCTCGCGGATACCTTCTTTTAGTGTACCATTCCATTGGTCTTCTGTCAGTTCTCCCCTGATGATATTCACATGCAGGTTACCATCACCTGCATGTCCGTAACACACTGAATGGAATCCGTATTTACGTCCTATATCTTTCACCCCTTTCAGCAGTACCGGCAATTCAGCTCTTGGTACTACCGTATCTTCTTCTTTATATACTGAGTTTGCCTTCACTGCTTCTGCCACTCTGCGGCGTAATTTCCATAACTCTTCTTTCTGCTGATGATCTTCTGCAAAGAGTATTTCTCCACAGTCGAACTCAGTGACCACTCCGGCAATCCCTTCCATTTCCTGCATCAGTACCTCCGGATAATTACCATCTACTTCAATGAGCAGATGCGCCTGTACATCCTCCTCTATCTTCACGGTGGTACTGTCTACATACCTGCTCACCCAGTCGAGTGCATCCCTCTCCATAAACTCCATGGCGGATGGCGTAAAACCGGCACGGAAGATAGCACTTACCGCTGCACAGGCATTTCCGGCATTCCGGAATGGCACCAGCATTAACAGGTTGGATTTCGGCAGCGGGATCAGACGGAGTACGATCTTGGTGACGATACCCAGTGTGCCTTCGCTACCTACCACCAGTTGTGTCAGGTTATAGCCGGTGGAGTTTTTCAGTACATTGGCACCCGTCCAGATCACATCTCCTGATGGCAGGACCATTTCCAGGTTCAGCACATAGTCTTTTACTACCCCATATTTAACAGCTTTAGGGCCTCCGGAGTTCTCTGCAATGTTACCGCCTATAAAACAGGAGCCACGGCTGCTGGGGTCTGGTGGATAGAACAGCCCTCTTTCCTTTACGGCATCCTGCAATACTTCTGTAATGACACCGGGTTCCGTGGTGACCTGCAGATTTCTATCATCCAGGTGTAATATCCTGTTGAAACGTTCCATGGAGATCAGTACACCGCCAAACTGAGGCAATGCGCCACCGCTTAGGCCGGTACCACCACCCCGTGGTGTAACGGGTAGCTTTTCCTCCTGGCACAACCGCATAATGCGGCTTACCTGCTCGGTAGTATCCGGTTTCAACACCACCTCAGGCAGGTAATGCAAATCTTCTGTTTCGTCGTGTGCATAGCTGTCCAGGCTTTCTGTATCAGCGAACACGTATGCTGGCCCGACTATCTCCCGAAAGGCTTCGAGATGCCGGGTATTGACTTTCGCAAATTCGATCATGTAACAAAAATAGGAAAAAGCACCCTGTTAAAAAGACGGACAAATAACTGACCGTTTAGCTCCTGAAAAACTGCGGTTAGGATAGAGACCGGTAAATACAATACCGACCTCGTAAGCGCCCCGGCGATTATTAAACTGCGCCAGTGAAGAAGTAGTTACATCATAGCTAAACATGATCTTAGCCCCCTTCAGCTGATACCCTACCAGGAATACGGCCGCATCATTCAAACGGTAATAGGCACCACCATACAACTGTGTTTCTCCATCTCCTGACAGATTATAAGCCACATTACCTCCGAATACGGTCTCAGAAGCATTGGCCTGCCTGCCGTAATAGGCAGAAGGATTGATGATGACCATATCACTGAGTTTCAGACTCGCATTCAGGAAAGCAATGTAACGACGGGGAATCTGGTTGTTACCGTCATAAAACGATTCTCTGGGTGTATTCACATGCTGGGCCGAAAACCCTGCGTTAATGTAAATATCATCAGTCGGAAAATAGGCATAGTTCATACCTACCTGCATATCAAAGTAGCCGATGCTTGTCTGACTGAAAGGCTCTGCGGTGGGTACCTGTGCATCAAAGAACTTACCATTCCACTGGTCACCGAAGGTCAGTTTGGTGACATCCACCCTTTTACTTGCAGATCCCACATTAAAACCAAGCGATAACAAACTGCTGTTTCCGAGCAACTGGTGATAGGCAATGGACCCATATACCTTGGTGGAAGTCAGGTTGCCACTACCTGCCACATCCCGCAGGATCACACCTCCAACACCTAACCAGCCATATTCCAGCCTGTCACGGAACAACTGGAAGTCTCCGAAAGCCGACATCGTTTTGTAAGGCACCGGTATACTTGCCCACTGATTGCGGTAGTTCACCCCGATACGATAGTTACCGTCCGGAATAAAACCGGTGTTGGCAGGATTGGTCGTCAACGGAGAGTTGAAGTACTGCGAAAAGTGCAGATCCTGTGCATGCCCCTCCAATGCTGCGGCTAACAACACCAAAAAACAACCGGCGATATGCTTTAAAATATGCTTCATATCATCATCTTAACAAGGTTACGCTTCCATTCTTGGATGCTGAAGTACCATCACTAAACTCTACGTTGATCACAAATGCATAGGCGTCCATAGGTTGAAGCGATCCTTTGAATGTTCCGTCCCATCCTATTAAAGCGTCATTTGTTTCAAAAACCAGCTGTCCCCAGCGATTATAAACTTTCATATTAAACCTGGAGATACCGAAGCCTCTTACCAGGAAAACATCGTTCACTCCATCTTTGTTTGGTGAGAATGCAGATGGAATATCAAACAGCGGTACTACGATAGCACTCACCTGCTTCAGGGCTGTATCCGAGCAGCCCGCGCTGTTTGTGGATATGAGATAGACATCGTATACGCCTGTCCTGTTATATTGATGAACAGGATTAACTTCCGTTGATCCCGTACCATCTCCAAACTCCCAGAGGAAGCTGACAGCATCTGCAGATGACTGGTTACTGAAGGTGGTCGGTGTATTTTCTGTCGGAGTAGTAGGTGAATAGGTAAAGTCTGCCGCAGGCGGCGCAAATACTGTTACCACCATCGACGTATCATCTGTACGGTTACAGGTGTTATTATCTACTGCCTGCATTGTTACTGTATATACACCAGGGGTATTATAAGTATGCACAGGATTGATATCTGTAGAAGTACTGCCGTCACCAAAGGTCCAGGTAAATGATTCACCACCACTTGTTGTATTCTGGAATTCAATTGTTGCCGGCACGCAGGTACTGTCAGGAGCTACGAAGGATGCTCTCACATTTGCTGCCACACGTAACGGTACCGTATCTATTTCCGGTGCGTTACAATAGTTGGTATCCACGAGTGTCAGTGTAGCGTTATACACTCCTTCCGCCTGGTATCTGTGCTGATAAGGGAAGTCATTCGGACCAACTGTTACAGGTGGCGTATTGTCCCCAAAGTTCAGCACAAATGAAGTAGTGGTAAATGGTATTGGAGGTGTAGGCGCAGAAAAAGTGAATTCGTATGCCAGCGATTCACATGGTGGCTGACGTACCGCCTGCATGTCAAAGTCGGCCCTGTCCGTACGGATACGTAAATCGAGGAAAGAGGTGTCACAACTGTTACAACTGGCGGGATCACACTTGATCAATGTTACACGGTAGTTACCCGGATTAACATATCTATGTTGAACAGTATCCTGTGTACCTGATACCGGAGCGGAACCATCGCCAAAATTCCATGTCCACGTTTGTGCAGGCGTGCCTGTTGTATCGATGAAAGTGATATCAGCAGGTACACAATAATGCGTCCTCCTCTCCTGTGTTTTGATACCTGCTTTTACACCATCCAGGTTAAAAGCGATCTTCAGCGCCCCCAGGTTACAATTGGGAGGTGCTGTAGTGGCATAAGCGCCCGGTGTAGTCGGGTAACGAGGTCTGAAGCCGGTTTCCGATACCGGACACCATGCACAGATACCCTGATAGATCACACCATTCCGGTCAAAACGGCTGGTACCACCATCCACATGTTCATACGTACCATTACCACCAAAATAGCTACCAAAGAGAATGTCAGTAGCATCTCGCTGTAATACGAAGAAATACATATCCTGTCCGTCGGTGGTACGCTGCAAAGGATTCTTCAATGGCATTCCCGCTGTATTGGAATTCGGATAATTCAGTGATACATCAATACCACCGCCCCATCCGGATACATACACATTTTCACAACGGTCTACCAGGAATGCTACCGGAGAAATACTCGGTGTACCGGCAGTCTTACCAAACGTAGTGGAATATACGAAAGCTGACAGGTCGGGTTGCAGCTTTGCAATGAATTGTTTTGAATTATTATTGAAGAAATTAGCTGTTCCGGTAGGCTGTACAATCGGCCAGGTACCTTCTGTTGTACCCATCACATATACAAAACCACGCGCATCCATCTGGATACCATATACCTGATCAGCAGCTACAGTGTTTGCACCCAGATAAGTGCTCTGTAAAATGCTGGTACCATCTGCTGCAATATGTGCGATAAAGCCATCACAGATACCACCACGATAGGTACCATACACCGGATTACCTCTTATAGGGAAGTTGTTACTGGCAGTACCACCGGCGACATACAATGAGTTACCATTGAGCGCCAGTACATAAGCAGCATCTTCTCTTCCACCACCGAGATAACTTGCCCACAAAAGGTTGGCACAATTCTGATCTATTTTCAGCAAAACACCATCCTGCACACCACCGAAGTTAGGCTGGAATACGCCGGCTGTAGTCGGAAATCTGTCTGAGCGCGTACAGCTGGCGACATAAATATTGCCGGTACCATCTATCACCACTTCACTACGGGCGTCATCTCCATAGTTACGGAGTAACACGGAAGCACCCAATGTTCTGTCCTCACGGATATTCACACCGTCATCTCCCGGGCTGGCCACGATCATGCTACCGATGATGCCAGTACCGGTGGCGTTCAGTTTTACTACGGCAATATCCCATCCGCCACGCGTACCTACGACCGTTGGTTGTCCGCGGTTAGGACCAGGAAAGTTACCGGAAGTCGTTCTGCCGGAAATCACCAGATTACCAGCCGGATCAACAAATAAGCTATGTGGCTGTTCTTTTCCACCACCACCGATATAGGTGGCATAGATCAGGTTACGGCCATTCGGAGAGAACTTACTGATACCGATATCGAAACCGCCATCTGCATATGTGCTTTGCACTGCGCCTGGTGTAACAGGATATCCTGTATTGAATACGATACCTCCGCCATAGAAAGCACCGGTGCCATCATAAGTGGCAGTGAACCCCCAGTTATCAGCCAATGATCCAGATACGGTTGAGAAGATATATGAAGGGTCAATGATCAGTGGATAATTGTTGTCGTATTTACCGGATATTTTAAAACGCAGTTTCTGTCCGCTGAGTGCATAAGACACTTTTACGGTTACACGTTCGTTATCGATATACTGATAAGCAAACGGCATTTGCTCTATCACGGTACCCACAGAAGTAGTGATCACCAGTTGCTCCTTCTTAATTTCAAGTTTATCGGTACCGGAATACTGTAACTGGATCTGGGAAGGATCAGCACCTGGTTGAACGATCAGATCATATTTGAGGACAGAAGATTCTGAATAGACCTGCATATCAATACCGGGATATAAACCCTTGTAATTCACCAGCTGATAAGACCTGACGTCTGATTTCCATTTGGAGGGATCATTACCAATAAAATAGTTAGCATAGCTTTCCGATCCCTTTTCAGCAGATATTTCCGGGTTACCAGCGTTCAGGAAAGTTACGTTATACGCATGTCCGCGTACAGTTGGCAGCTGCATTTCACCATCACCGTTACCCGCACCGGAAGATGCGCTGGCTGTAGTTACAGCAGCGTTACGGGAGGCATTATCATTGCGCGGTGCCGGGTCATGATGCCAGGTAGTATCATTGGTATGCGCATGGCCGTGCAGTTTCGCCGCCAGTTCATATCGCTGTTTTCTGTCTTGCAGCAGGAAGGTAAAACCAGTACGCTTCAGGAAGGCCGCACCTCCGCCCATATCTGTTTTATAAAGGAAATCTCCATCCCACTGTCCTTTATTCTCTGTGAACTGCAGCGGTTTATTATCGTAAAGTTCCTGTACCTGCACCTGCGCACTAGCTGTTACGCCTGAACAAAGCGAAAAAAGGAAAGCTAAACAGCCTATAGGGAAAGTAAAATTCAACGGAGTAGATTTAAAATGTTTATTCCTAGTTCTTTATCTCTATTACGTAATAACGCAGACGACGGTACATTTGTTACCGCAATAACAGCGCCAATTCAATTAATAGTATCATCCCAAAAACAACGGCAGCGACAATATTTTGATGGCGGAAAAATGCCGGAGTTTAATGAAGGCCATATACCAATTAGCCGGGGCGCATTTAGATAATAAACGTAAAAGTGGCTCAGGAAATTTTACTCCACTGAGATTTTCCTTGCTGAGCAGCAAGAAATTGCTGTAAGGATTGATTCTCAGGCATTGACAAGTCGGGGTCCTCCCCTAATATCTTCTCCGCACTGGCGCGGGCTGCTTCAAGGATGGGCCGGTCTTCTACAATATCAGCCAGTTTAAGGTCAATCAAACCACTCTGGCGGGTACCTTCTATATCTCCGGGGCCTCTCAGTTCCATGTCTTTCTCAGATATCACGAAACCGTCATTTGTCTGCACCATTACCTGGATCCTTTCTTTGGAATCGGCGCTGACCTTATTACCGGTCATCAGGATACAGAATGACTGTTCGGCGCCCCTCCCTACACGTCCGCGTAGCTGATGCAGCTGGGAAAGGCCGAAGCGTTCGGTACTTTCAATAACCATTACGGAGGCATTCGGTACATTCACCCCTACCTCTATCACGGTAGTAGCGACCATTATCTGAGTGTCTCCGTTTACGAAACGCTGCATATTGGTTTCCTTCATGTCCACTGGCTGACGGCCGTGTACCATGCTGATGTAATATTGAGGTTCAGGGAAAAAGGCTTTCACTTCCTCATACCCTTTCATGAGATTCTCGTAATCCAGTGTCTCAGAATCTTCAATCAATGGATACACGATATACGCCTGGCGTCCCTTCCGTATTTCATCTTTTATAAAATCCATGACCTGTGGACGCTGAAACTCGGTGCGGTGTACGGTCGTAATCGGTTTTCGGCCGGGCGGCAGTTCATCGATAACTGATACATCCAGGTCTCCATATACCGTCATGGCGAGTGTCCGGGGAATCGGCGTAGCAGTCATGACAAGTATATGTGGGGGTATTGTGTTCTTTTGCCACAGGCGGGCACGTTGCGCTACGCCGAAACGATGCTGCTCATCGACAATGGCCATCCCCAGGTTTTTGAAAATCACCTGGTTTTCCAGCAGGGCATGTGTACCGATGAGGATCTGTATCGTTCCTTCTTCTGTCTCCTTCAATATCTGTTTACGGGCTTTCCCTTTCACATTACCTGTGAGCAAAGCCACTTTCACCGGCATGTGCTCCAGTAGTCCGGCGATACTTTTATAGTGCTGCTGGGACAGGATCTCGGTAGGCGCCATGAGACAGGCCTGAAAACTATTATCTACTGCCAGCAGCATTGTCAGCAGGGCGACCATGGTCTTTCCACTGCCTACGTCTCCCTGGATGAGCCGGTTCATCTGTCTGCCGGTAGTGGTATCCTGCCGGATTTCCTTTAACACCCTTTTCTGGGCGCCTGTCAGTGAAAACGGCAGGTGCTCATTATAAAAAGTGGTAAATGCATCTCCCACACTATTAAAGACAAAGCCATGGGATGCCAGCTGTCTTTTGATCTTCAACCGGCAGATCCTGATCTGGGCAATGAACAGTTCTTCAAATTTCAACCGGCGACGTGCCATATTAGCATCTTCCTCATTGGCGGGCAGGTGTATTTTAAAGTGTGCTTTTGCCCTGTCCATGAGCCGGTATTGCTGCAGGATGGACACAGGTATATTTTCAGGTATCTCTCCCGGAGACATTTGCTCCAGCAGGGCCTTGGTAAGTTTGCCGATGGCTTTGGCTGTCAGCCCGCGGGCTTTCAGCTTTTCAGTGGTGTAGTATACTGGCTCCAGGTGTTGCTTTCCGGTGGCTGTTTCTTCTGTAACCAGGTCCATTTCAGGATGGGACATCTGCAAATAGCCATTAAAAACAGTCACTTTTCCAAATACGAGGTACAATACGTTCGTCTGCAATGACTTTTCCACCCACTGCCAGCCCTGGAACCATACCAGGGAGATCTCTCCGGTTTCATCACGCAGGGTCGCTACCAGACGTTTTGCACGTTTGTCACCTATGACTTCCATTCTCGTGATCTTTCCGCGTATCTGCACATAGTCCATCTGCATATGCAGACTGATAACCTTCTCCACTTTCGTGCGGTCCACGTATCTGAACGGGTAATAATACAGGAGGTCTCTAAAGGTATGTATAGCAGCTTCCTTACGCAGTAATTCTCCGCGTGCAGGCCCTACTCCTTTCAGGTATTCTATCGGGTTGGATAATATGGCGTTCCTAAAGTCCATTGTCGTCGATCCACAAACTGTTTCTCTTAAGCAGGCTACAAAAATAAAAGGTAAATAGCATATGCTATTTACCTTTCAGTAATTTATTGACAAATGTCGGTTACTCCGCTTCTACTTTACCGGCAACGAACTGCTTCATCCACTCAGTCGTTACAGATTTCGGTCTTTCCAGAGAGAACCCAAGGGCACGGTCCCAGCAGAGGGAAGCCAGTACACCCAGTGCACGGGAAACACCGAATAATACGGTATAGAATTCATATTCTACCAGGCCATAGTGTACAAGTAACGCACCGGAATGTGCATCTACGTTAGGCCATGGATTCTTCACCTTACCCAGGCTTTCCAGGATCGGCGGAACTGTTTCATATACCAGCCATACAATTTTCACCAGTTCATCATCTGCGAGGTGTTTCTTCGCGAACTCCATCTGTGCAGTGAAACGAGGATCGGTCTTACGCAGTACGGCGTGACCGTAGCCTGGTACTACTTTACCTTCTGAAAGGGTTTTGCGTACGTAATCTTCGATCTGCTGTTTGGTAGGGGTACCACCACCCAGTTCCTCACGCATTTCCAGTATCCATTTGATCACTTCCTGGTTAGCCAGGCCATGCAGCGGACCAGCCAGACCGTTCATACCTGCTGCGAATGACAGATAAGCGTCACTCAGTGCAGAACCTACCAGGTGGGTAGTATGCGCACTTACGTTACCACCTTCATGGTCAGCATGGATCGTCATATAAAGACGCATCAGTTCCCTGAATCCTTCGTCGTCGTAGCCCAGCATGTGAGCGAAGTTACCAGCCCAGTCCAGGAGACCATTAGGCTGAATATGAACGTTGTTCTTGTATTTACGACGGTAGATATATGCGGCAATACGTGGCAGACGCGCAATGAGGTCCATTGAGTCGTCGTACATATAGCTCCAGTAGTCTTTCTTATTCATCCCTTCCGCATATGCTTTTGCGAAAGTAGATTCAGTTTGCAGCGCCATTACACCTACGGTGAACATGGTCATCGGATGCGTGCTTACCGGCAGTGCATCGATTGCTGCAAATACGTGATTAGGTACATGAGAGCGGCGTGCCCACTGGTTAGACAGGTGTTGCACATCTTCTTCAGCCGGCAGCTCTCCAATCAACATCAGGTAAAATAATCCTTCCGGTAAAGGCTCAGCGCCACCTTTTACTTTCGGCATTTTCTCCCGCAGTTCCGGAATGGAATATCCGCGGAAACGGATCCCTTCATTTGCGTCCAGTAATGATGTTTCAGTCACCAGACCAGTGATGCCACGCATCCCCTGGTAAACCTGCGCCAATGTAACATCCTCTATTTTCTTATTGCCATGGTTCTTCACGAGGTCCTTTACTTCCGCATTGAGCTCATCGGCCTTTACCTTGAATTTTTCTTTTATATACCCCATTTTAAACTGTTGATTAGGTAATGTAACAAAAATCGGATCAATGGTCAAAAGTAATGATTTGTTGAAAAAGTTAGCTGCTTACAATCATAGTTTTACAGGTAGCAATAAACATCATAACTTTCAACCAACTGATTACCAATATACAACCAAGTAAATATTAATAATTACACTATTAATTAAAGAAATGTGAATTTTTTATTTCGGCGCTCTCAGGTATAGCCAGAAGGCGAGCAGGCCAAAGATGAAATTCGGGATCCACACGGCCAGTAGCGGGTTTAGATCAGCTTTCACCGAGAATACCGTGGAAAACTGCAGGAAGATAATATAGCTGGCACTGATCACAATTCCCACCGCCAGGTGCAGCCCACTTCCCCCTCTCACCTTCTTGGAGGCAATGATCCCGCCGATCAGCGTCAGGATCACGACGGCGCCGGAAGAAGCGGTCCGTCTGTATTTTTCAACGTAGAATGTATTGAGCCCCTCAGCCCCTTTCAGTTCCTCCCTGGCTATATACTTATCCAGTTCGGGTGTGGTCATGGCCTCCTGAATGTTACGTTCCTCGTACATCTCACTCGGATTCAACGGTATTTTGATCGTCGTATCCGTTTTAGACCACCACCGTTCTTTCAGCCCGTTAATGGAACGCATGGTCACGTAATCGAGCTTCCAGCTGCTGGTAGTTGAATCCCAGGTCACCCGGTCAGCTTTCATTTTGAAGCGGATGTTCTGTGCCCGGACATCCTCGTACAGGAAATTACCGCCACTTTTATAGTTGGGATCGTAGGAGCCGAAAGTCACATATGTGAAGCTGTCCACCCGGATCGTCTTATCATATATATTCAGCTGCGTTTTTTTCTTATGTACATATTCAGCTTCAAACTTCGTCCTGATCTTATTGGCGATCGGTACTGTCCATCTGTTTCCCAGCCACAGCAGTCCTCCAAAAAGAAAGGCGCCTACCCAGTAAGGGCGTAAAAAACGGCGGAAACTCACCCCACTACATAAAATTGCCACGATCTCTGTACGATAGGCCATTTTAGAAGTGAAGAAGATCACAGAAATAAAGATGAACAGGGGAAACAGCAAGGCGGCAATATGCGGGATAAAGCCGAAATAGTAATCTACCACGATCGTGTAGAAAGACAGATTGTTGGTCATGAAATCATCAATCTTCTCCGTCACGTCTATCACCACGGAAATGACGAGCAGGATCATGAGGGAGTAAATGAAGGTACCTATGAACTTACGTAGGATATACCAGTCTATCTTTGTCATATAACGGCAAGATAATATAAATCTAAAGTCTTTGTTT
Organism: Chitinophaga agri; assembly: GCF_010093065.1. Lineage (NCBI taxonomy): Bacteria > Pseudomonadati > Bacteroidota > Chitinophagia > Chitinophagales > Chitinophagaceae > Chitinophaga > Chitinophaga agri. The sequence continues at coordinate 3,539,731 of NZ_CP048113.1, forward strand.
CAACTGTGGCACCATACTATTTTTCCAGGCGGCATAGTTTCCGGCAAGGATCTGTTTTCTGGCTTCCTGTACCAGTTCCAGATAAAAAGCGATATTATGGATACTTGCCAGCTGCATACCCAGGATCTCGCCTGCTGCAAATAAATGACGCAGATAAGCCTTCGAATAGCGGTTGCTGGCGAAGCACGGGCTGTTTTCATCCACTGGCGTGAAGTCAGTCGCCCATTTCTTATTCTTTATATTGATCACTCCGTTCCAGGTAAATAACATACCGTTACGTCCGTTACGGGTTGGCATTACACAGTCAAACATATCTACACCCAGCGCGATATTCTCCAGGATGTTCCAGGGTGTACCCACCCCCATCAGGTATCGCGGTTTCTCTACCGGCAGGATCTCACACACCAGTCCGCACATTTCATACATGTCCTGCTCCGGCTCGCCTACGCTCAATCCGCCGATCGCATTACCTGCACATTCACGGGCAGCAATTTCTGTCGCGGAAATGGTACGCAGGTCTTTAAAGGTACTACCCTGTACGATCGGGAACAGGGTCTGTTCATGACCATATACAGGCTGTGTTTCTGCCATACGTTTGATACAACGGTCCAGCCAGCGATGGGTCAGTTCCATTGATTTCTTTGCATAGCGGTATTCGGAAGGGTATGGCGGACATTCATCGAACGCCATTATAATGTCGGCACCAATGGTACGCTGGATGTCCATGACATTTTCCGGCGTAAAGAGATGGCGGGAGCCATCAATATGGGACTGGAACAGGCAGCCTTCTTCCTTTATCTTCCTGTTGGCCGCCAGGGAGAACACCTGGTAACCACCACTATCGGTCAGCATGGGTCTGTCCCATCCGTTGAACTTATGCAGTCCGCCGGCTTTTGACAATACGTCCATGCCGGGACGGAGGTACAGATGATAGGTATTTCCCAGAATGATCTGCGCTTTCACATCATCGCGCAACTGCTCCTGCGTCACGGCCTTCACACTACCTACTGTACCTACAGGCATGAAGATAGGCGTTTCGATTGTCCCGTGGTCAGTGGTGAGCACGCCTGCCCGGGCTTTACTGTTGCTGTCTGTTGTTGTCAGTTCAAAAATCATCTCGGTAATACTGAATGCTTGAGGCTATTCCTGCCATTTTCAGGGGGCAAAAATAAGGGGAAATATGCAGAACGCCGCATGCAGGCACCGGAAGCAATCAGCTGCTGTATTCGAAAAAGCAGACTTTGACTTCCAAAAATCTTTTTTTCCACAGGCTTATACAGATAATCAAAAACGTATATATTTGCTATGCTATGATGTATAACTTGGGCTTAGTAGCCTTTTACGCTTTTGCTACCGTGGCAGCCATACAAATATTGTATTACCTGATCTTCTTTTCCCGCGTAGCTTTTTATCGCCGTACCTTCGAGAATGATATCGCTCCGGATACAGAATGCTCTGTTATCATCTGTGCCAAAGACGAGGAGCTGAATCTTCAGAAAAATCTGCCGTCGGTCCTGCAACAGCGCTATCATGGCAAAAAGAAACCGGCTTACGAGGTGATAGTTGTCAATGACAATTCTGAGGACGACACTAAATATTACCTTCGTTCTATCGAACCAGGATACCCACATTACCGCCATATCGAGATCAAACAAGCCGCCAAGTTCATACCCGGCAAAAAATTCCCGCTCTCAATGGGCATCAGAAGTGCCAAAAACGAAAACATATTACTGACGGATGCGGATTGCAAACCTTCCAGCACCTATTGGTTAGCACTGATGAGCCAGGGATTTACCGATGGGAAAGAGATCGTCCTGGGTTACAGCCCATATGAGAAAAAGCCTGGTCTGCTGAACAAAGTGATCCGTTATGAGACTTACTTCAGCGCCTTACAGTACCTCTCCTTCGCACTCAGCGGTATTACATATATGGGTGTCGGCCGTAACCTGGCTTATAAACGCGAACTGTTCAACCGTCATAAAGGCTTTACAGCTCACCATCATATAGCATCCGGCGATGATGATCTGTTTGTGAATGCTGCTGCCAACCGTCATAACGTAAGCGTAGTGATCGACAAGCAGGCATTTACCTACTCAGAGCCAAAGACTACCTGGAGAAAATGGTTCCAGCAGAAGACCCGGCATATGTCAACCGGAAAACACTACCGTTTCAGCCATAAAGTGCTCCTGGGGTTATTCTCGCTGACACATTTCCTGTTCTACCCACTGTTCTTCGGCTGCCTGTTTTATGAGCCATTACGGGTATATACACTGAGCGTATTCGGTGGCAAAATGCTGCTGCAGTCCGTAATATCCTTTATGGCCATGCGTAAACTGGATGAGGGAGATCTTTTCAAGTTCAGCTGGTTCATGGATTTCTTCATGTTCATTTACTATTTGATCTTCACGCCAGCCCTGCTGTTCAAGTCAAAAAACAGATGGTAATAAGATCTTAAAAAATACATTGGCGGCCGTCTCAACAGAGACGGCCGTTTTTTATTGCGGCAACCTCTTTACATTTGCACCAATTTACAGCGCATAATATATCATGGAAATCGTACTCAAATACTTCTCAGACTTTACGGATACACAGTTACAGCAATTACAGGCATTGAGCGGCCTTTACCAGGAATGGAACGAGAAGATCAATGTAATATCCCGTAAGGATATTGAATCACTATACGAGAAACATGTACTACACTCCCTCAGTATTGCGGCTGTAGCCGAGTTCCCGGACGGTATGCAGATCCTGGACCTGGGTACCGGTGGTGGATTCCCGGGTATTCCCCTGGCTATCTTTTTCCCGCAGGTGAAGTTCCACCTGGTAGATTCTATTGGGAAAAAGATCAAGGTGGTGCAGGGCGTATCTGAGGCACTGGGCCTGCAGAACGTTACTTACCAACATACCCGTGTGGAAGAGATCAAAGACCGTAAATTCGACCTGGTCGTGTCCCGTGCGGTAGCACCCCTCAAAGATCTGTGGCGCTGGAGCAAACCAGTACTGAAAAAAGCCCCGGCCCACGAACAACAACCTGGCCTCATATGTCTCAAAGGTGGTGACCTCACCGAAGAAGTAGCCGAAAGTGGTGTACGCCCCCGCCTCACCAATATCTATAAGTTGTTCCCGGAAGATTTTTTCCTGGAAAAACATATTGTTGTGGTAAATAAATAACTGATAATCAAACTCCATCCTGAATCAGCGCTAAAAATCTTACAAAAACTTTGTAAACTGTAAAATATCGATCCGGTTTTTTCGTCTCCCTTAGTAAGATGAAAGAATTGCTCCTTAAAAAAACGCCTCTGGCTATGGCTGCAGAACAAAATGAGCGCATCCAGGAAACGGTGCGACAGGAGCGCAAACGCTTGCTTCACTTTATCCGGAAACGGGTGAACAATGTAGCTGACGCAGAAGATATTTTACAGGACGTTTTTTACCAGTTCACAGAATACTCAAGAGTAGGCAGTCAGATAGACTCTATCACCGCCTGGCTGTTCACTGTGACCAGGAACAAGATCACTGACTGGTTCCGTAAGAAACGTGAATCTACGTTTAGCGAACATACCCACGAATACGACGGAGAAGAAACGCTCTTCCTCTCAGAACTGATAGCTGACCCGGGTGCGCTAAGTGATGCGCCCATGACCCGTAAAGTAATAGCCGAGTCTATTATGGAAGCTGTTGATGAATTGCCGGAAGACCAGCGTTTTGTGTTCCTGCAACATGAGATTGAAGGCAAGTCCTTTAAGGAGATGTCTGCTGAAACAGGTGTGTCCGTCAACACTTTATTATCCAGAAAAAGATATGCAGTGCTGTACCTCAGGGAACGGCTGGCGGAACTGTATAAAGAACTTTTAAAAGATTAAAACATTGTATATGAGACGAGGTAACAAGGTCGCACATATATTCAAGTTTATATTCCTGGCTGGCCTGTTCTGTTTTGCGATCGGTTTTGCTGTGCAGTTCCTGTGGAACTGGCTTATCCCGGAACTTTTCCATGGTCCGGTGATAACGGTATGGCAGGCGCTGGGTCTCTGCCTGCTGGGTAAATTACTCTTCGGCTGGCATGGTGGCGGTGGTGCTCCCTGGAGTGCAAGAGCCAAGCAGAAATGGCGTTCAAAAATGATGGAGAAAATGGAGCATATGTCGGAAGAAGAGAAGCATAAGCTGCGTGAAAAGTTACGTAAATGTGGCATGGGCGCCCGCTGGGGACAAAACCCATTCAATGACGAACCTAAACAACCAACGTCCGAAACCAATCTGTAATGCATAGCATAGCCATTAACCACCTAATACCATTTGACATGATAGGTATATTCAAAACCAACATTGCCACCCGGGAAGACAGCCAGCATATACTGGAAGCGATCCGTGGACGATTTCAGGTAGGGCAGTGTCATGTAGATCTGGAAGATTGTGATAAAGTACTGCGCATCACTGAAATGAAAGTCCGGGAAGATGAGATGATCAGTTTTGTGAAGGGACAGGGGTTTGATTGTGATGTGCTTGAATAAACGCTTGTTTTTTTAGATAGATAGACTATAAAAAAACGCTGCTTCCTTTCCAGGAAGCAGCGTTTCCATTCTATCCACAAATACTATTGTTCAAACACGTTATTCCCCCGGTTCATATCGGCCATACGTTCACTCGGATCGATCTCAGCCGACCTGATCTCACTCAGCGGCATATTCACTTCCACTTCATACGTCCTGTTCGTCCATGGCCAGTAGTCATGCACCACACGCTGCATCTTTGTATCTTCATTCGGCTTGCTGCCAAACATGAGCGACATCGGCACATAATGCATCACCTGCTTGCCATCTTTACCTGTCACTACCAGATCGATCGGCATAGGCATGTTATCAACACGACGTAACCTGAAAATTGTTTTGCCATTGCTTTCATACACGCTATCAATACCGTAATCAATGTGCTTCAGACTATAAACGAAATACTGTTTATACCAGTCTAGCTGTAAGCCACTTTCCTTCTCCATCACACGAATGAAATCATTTACATTCGGATGTTTAAAACGCCATTCCCAATAGTATTTCAACAGCCCTTTATCACGCGCTTCCGCTCCAATGATATAACCCAGCTGCTCCAGGAATACAGCCCCTTTTGAATACGCTGTAATGGAGTAACCATAGTTGGTGTTAAAGTGATCGGAATGTGTACTCATGGGTTCTTCGTAACCGCTTTTTACCAGCGAGAAGTAGCTGCTGTATGCACTTGACTGCGCCGAAGGAGTCTTTGTAGAGTCAAGTGTATGATATACGACATTGTTCTCGCCGAAAGTAGTGAAACCTTCGTCCATCCAGGGATACAGGCTTTCATTTGTACCCAGCATGCCCTGATACCAGGTATGCATCCACTCATGACACGCCAGTCCGTACAGTCCTTCCAGTTTACCATTACCCATGATCAGCGTAGCCATTGGATATTCCATTCCGCCGTCGCCGCCCTGAATAAAGGAGTAGCTCTTATACGGATAAGGGCCATAATGTGCCTTGATATATTTGTACGCAGCAGGGATCATTTTCGCCAGCTCCGGCCATGTTTCCTTTGTCGTCTCATTTTCTATGTAGAAGAAATGCGCGGTGAATCCGTCTACCTGTTGTGTAATGTGCTTGTAATCCGGATCAGCAGCCCATACAAAATCGTGTACGTTCTGCGCAGAGAAGTGCCAGGTCAGTTTATTACCTGCAGGGCGTAACACTTTGCTACCCGCCATTTCATAGCCATAACCGATCTGGTTAGGGTTCTGGAGATAACCGGTGGCAGCTACCACAAATTTCTTATCGATAGAGATCTTCACATCATAATCACCCCATACACCGTAGAACTCACGTGCGATGTAAGGTGTAGGATGCCAGCCTTCATAATCGTATTCACACATTTTAGGATACCACTGTGCCATGGAATAATCCACCCCTTCCGCGTTATTGCGGCCGCTACGACGGATCTGCACAGGCACCTGTGCTTCAAACTCCATATCAAATGTAACAGTCGTATGTGGCAGTATCGGCCTGGCCAATGGCACTTCCAGGATAGTGCCTATGACATTATATGTCTGTGCTGCACCATCTCTTTTCAGGGAAAGTATCTTCTGATAACCGATCTGGTCAGGCTGCAGTTTAGAGATACGGTCGGTTACACGACCATCCCAGTCACGTCTTTCGTTACCGTTCTTATCTCTGTACAATACTGTCTTTCCCAGCTCGCGGCTACGCACGTCCATCATGCTGCCTGGCTGAAATGCATTCCAGTACAGATGATAAAACACCTTCGTCAGTGTATCAGGCGAGTTATTGGTATATTGTAATTTCTGCTTGCCGCTGAAGCGGTTAGCTGCAACATCCATGTTGATGTCCATATTGTACTTTACTCTCTGCTGCCAGCGGTCAGACTGGGCATTTGCACCTTGCCAGCCAGCAAAAAAAAGACAAGCCAGCAGACATTTCTTAACTGTCATTTGCATCATCCTGCGTTCGGTTTATATTTATGAGTTGATGAATGGTTTACGATTTGCCTTCGACGATCAGGACGATTTCCCCTTTTACGCCTTTCTCATTAAAGTAGTCATGTACTTCCTGTAACGTGCCCCTTTTATTCTCTTCAAACATTTTAGTCAGTTCTCTGCTTACGCAACACTGACGCTCTGGTCCGAAGTAGGTGATCAGGTCTCCCAGGGTTCTCACCAGCCGGTGTGGAGATTCGTAGAAAACCAGTGTACGCTCATCCGTGGACAGTTCAGTAAACAAAGTATGCCGTCCTTTCTTCAATGGCGGGAAGCCCTCGAAGGAGAAACGGGTCATAGGAAGCCCGCTGTTGACCAGTGCAGGCACAAATGCGGTAGCCCCCGGCAAACATTCCACAGGCACACCTGCACGCACACACTCACGTACCAGCAGGAAGCCCGGATCAGATACGCCAGGTGTGCCCGCGTCGGTGATCAGGGCCATGGTTTTCCCGGCCTGCATCTGTTGTACCAGGTGTTGCAGTACTTTATGTTCGTTATGCTGATGGTAAGGTGTAATGGGCTTATTGATATTGTAATGCTTCAATAGCACCCCGGATGTACGGGTATCTTCCGCGAGTATCAGTGCGGCTTCTTCCAGCACTTTCACAGCGCGGTAGGTAATGTCGGCCAGATTGCCTATAGGAGAAGGAACGAGATATAATTTCATACAACTACGAATTACAAATTACGAATTACGAATGAAATGTAGCGATGATCATAGATGCTATAAGCTCATTCGTAATTCGACATTCGTAATCCGTGATTGCTAATATGTTACTGGATAGTTACTTCAAAAGACTCCATTACCTGGTTCGCCAGCAGCTTCTGACAGGCGTTCTCCGCCATTTGCCTTGCTTCTTCCTGGTTGGCAGCCTCTATCTGTAAAGTGATGTGTTTGCCAATTCTTACGTCATGTACATTATTGATGCCCAGGTTCTTTAATCCAGTCATTACTGCTTTCCCCTGAGGATCCAGTAACTCCTTTAACGGCATCACATTAATATGTGCAGTAAACGTCATTTTCTGAAAATTTTGACGCAAACCTAAGATATAAATCCCAAAAAACCACTACTTAACGGCATTACCGGTAGGTGGTTTGGACACCAATGATAACAGCACGTAACAGATAAATACGAACGGTACCGTAGCAAACTGCAGGAACGGAATACCGATCAGTGACAATACTACCAGTAAAAAACGGGCCCAGTTCGGTTTTAGTTGTAAACTCTTGAATTTCAGACTGAGCATAGGAATTTCCGCAACCATCAGGTAACACAGCAGCGCAATAATGACATACAATACCCAGATGTTCTGCAGCCAGTGCGCCAGGTTAAAGGGATTGTACAGGATGATCAGCGGGAAAGACGCCACCAGTAGTCCTACAGCAGGTGTAGGTATACCAATGAAGTTCTCTGACTGACGGGTATCCAGGTTGAATTTGGCCAGTCTGTAAGCTGCAAAGCATGGGATCAGTAATGCAGGCGCCAGGTTTACATAAGATACGTCAAATACATCCGGCATGCCCATGTATGCGCTTTTCAGCAGGCGGAAGAGCATCATACCCGGTACCAGTCCAAAACTGATCACATCTGCCAGAGAATCCAGTTCACGGCCAAAAGGAGACTGCAGCTTTAGCCAGCGGGCTGCCAGTCCGTCGGTAAAGTCAAATAAGGCTGCCAGTACCACCATTGCGGATGCCCAGTAAATAGGGGCAGGATTGGTGATCATGTACTCCGCGCCATTAAATTCCGCTCTGTACTCCGGAGAATGCAGGATGTAAATAACGGCCAGTGCACCACAAAACAGGTTGCTGAGCGTAAGGATATTAGGAAGTTGCTTCATCTGTATTCAAGCCGATCGTCTATGGAGTCACCTCCATAGACGATCGCATGGTTTAGCATTAAATATTTAGTAAATATATATACTATTTCTTCATCAACGACTCTATCTCGTCAGCCGTAATAGGAATATTCTTCATCAGGTCAATATTCCCTCCCGCTGTCAGCCATACATTGTTCTCTATACGGATGCCCATTTTCTCTTCCTCAATATAGATACCCGGCTCAATGGTCATCACGGAATTTTCCGGTATCGGCTGGTGGAAGGACGGTCCCAGGTCATGTACACCTACGCCCAGGTGATGGGAAATACCATGATACAGGTATTTACGGTAAGCAGGTACTTCAGGGTCCTGGTTTTTGATATCTTCCTCTTTTAACAGTCCGATCCTGACGAACTGCTTACCGGCTTCCACGCCAACCATCTCATGGTATTGGGCAATCGTAATACCCGGACGCAGGATAGTTTTGCAGTAGTTATGCAGGTGCAGGCAGGCATCATATACCTCACGCTGACGGGCAGTGAACTTACCATTGACCGGCACAGTACGGGTAAGGTCCGCATTGTACCCACCGTAGGCAGCACCAAAGTCCATCAGTATCAGTTCGCCATCCTTACATTCCTGGTTATTGAAGATATAATGGAGAATACGTGCGCGGTCGCCACTGGCAATGATAGAACCATATGCCTCTCCATCCGCCCTGTTACGCAGGAATTCATGCAGGATCTCCGCGTGGATCTCATGCTCCCACACACCAGGACGAATGAACTGCAATAAACGACGGAAAGTCTTTTCAGTAATATCTATCGCATGCTGGAGTACCTGTACTTCTTCCGGTGTCTTCACCGCACGCAGTTTCTTCAGGATCACAGCTGCACGCAGGTAGTTGTGCAACGGATAACGGCGCCGCATCTCTTCCGCGTAACGGTAATCTCTTACCGGTACCAGACTTGATTTACGGTTATTCTCGTTGGTATTCAGGTAAATATTGGTCACATCGTGGATCCATGGCTGCAACAGCCCATCCAGGGTATCCAGCCAAACGACCGTCGTAATACCGGAAATGGCAAAAGCCTCCTCCTTACGCAATCTGTGACCATCCCACTTTTCTTTCAGCTCGTTAGGACGTACCAGTACCAGTACTTCCCTGTATTTCGGGTCCGGATTATCAGGATATAAAATAACCATCGTATCCTCCTGCTCAATACCGGTCAGCCAATACAGATCTGCATTCTGCTGGAATTTGTGCAGTGCATCCCCATTGGTAGGCAACTCATCATTGGAATTAATGATCGCAATGGAATCCGGTTGCATTGCCGCAATAAAACGCTGGCGATTCTTAATGAAGATCTGTGAGTCTAATGGTAAATTTTTCATATTCTTATTTTACGGTGGCAATGAAAAATGCGGGTCAAACCTACTTAATTTTCACAATACCACCCCTTGTCTCTTTTGCAGCCAAACTGTTAATGTTTGTATAGCGCTTGTTCGTCGCTTGTTCGTCGCTTGTTCTACCCTTCCGGCCCCGGACACTTTTTGCCAGTATATTGTTCTATATAAACAGCTGCAGTGTCAGCATATTTTACGGAAACAGCGCAACTAATAATAGAAAATATAGCTTAACATCTACCGGGCTGTAATATAATGAAATATACAGGGGCTTCGGCAGGATTAAGCGTACAGAACGCACCTCATTCTTTACTGATTCCTGCAAAACAAACAGATCAGCTTTAGATAATTATCAAACAAACACCGATTCCACTACCTCATTTTCTAAATTTACCCGAAATCACCGGCTTTAATTTGATAATATCAAAAATGCACTAGATTTGCTTACTACACCAAAACAATCTTACTATGCAAGTCAGCAGTGTAAGGAATCCTGTCGCCGACCTATTAGAGCTGGGTATTCGGCAAGCGAACCGCATTTTCTATCAACTCGATCCGGCTGATCTGATAGCACAGACGGTCGCATCAGCACAAGGCGCCCTCCTTAGTAATGGCGCCCTCGCAGTGAACACGGGTCAATTTACCGGCCGGTCTCCAAAAGACAAATTTATTGTAAAAGATGAGCTGACAGCTTCCTCCATTAACTGGAATGATTTTAACATTCCCATCTCTCCTGAAAGCTTTGATAAGCTGTACAACAAGATCACCCGCTATTTCACCGGTAAAGATGTATGGGTACGCGATGGCTTTGCCTGTGCCGACCAGTCCTATCGTGTGAACCTCAGGGTCATTACAGAAACGCCATGGGCCAACCTGTTTGCCTACAACATGTTCTTACGCCCGGCTGAAGAAGAACTGGATGATATTCATCCGGAATGGACCATCATCCAGGCGCCCGGCTGCCTGGCCGATCCGGCTACTGATGGCACCAGACAGCCAAACTTTGCCGCTGTCAGTTTCAGCCGTAAAACTATTATCATCGGTGGTACGGCCTACACCGGCGAGATCAAAAAAGGCGTTTTCACCATCCTCAATTATCTGCTCCCACACGAGCACGACGTATTGAGCATGCACTGTTCCGCCAACGTCGGCGCCCAGGGCGATACCGCTATTTTCTTCGGATTGAGTGGTACAGGTAAAACCACCCTCAGCGCTGATCCTGCAAGGAAACTGATCGGGGATGATGAACATGGCTGGACAGACCACAACATCTTCAATTTTGAAGGTGGTTGTTATGCTAAATGTATAGACCTCAGCGAAGAGAAAGAACCACAGATCTTCCATGCCATCCGTGAGGGTGCTCTCCTGGAAAATATCATGTGCCATCCGGGCACCGCTGATGTGAACTACGCTGATAAATGCATCACGGAAAACACCCGTGTGTCCTACCCGCTTCATTATATCGATAATGCACAGATCCCTTCTGTTGGCAATATTCCTGATAATATCTTCTTCCTGACCTGCGATGCCTACGGTGTACTGCCGCCTGTATCGCGGCTTACGCCGGAACAGGCCATGTACCAGTTCATCTCAGGTTATACAGCCAGGGTAGCCGGTACGGAAGCCGGTGTGACAGAACCTACCGCTACTTTCAGCACCTGCTTCGGTGCGCCTTTCCTGCCATTACATCCGGTGAAGTATGCCGCACTGCTGGGCGAGAAGCTTCGCCAGCATAAGGCTACTGTATGGCTGATCAATACCGGCTGGACCGGCGGCGCCTATGGCATGGGACAACGTATCAAGCTGTCTTACACAAGGGCAATGGTAACGGCTGCATTGAACGGGCAACTGGACAAGCTGGCGTACAAAGATCATCCGGTATTCGGATGCTCCATTCCTGAATCCTGTCCGGGCGTGCCTTCCGACATACTCGACCCCCGGAACACCTGGGAGGATAAAGAGTTGTATGATCAACGGGCGAATGAGCTGGGTGTTAAGTTTGTACGCAATTTCGAAAAATATGCGGCACAGGCAACCCCGGAAATATTGTCCGCTTCTCCAAGAATTTAACTATATTGGGGATTCTTACCCTGCCTTTAAAATTTCCACTACTATTACAAGTTCTGATTATGTACAGGTGCCCCTGTAGCAAAACAAGTGACCTATTCATTGTTGACGGGGAACTTGTTTTGCAGAACTTGAAAGGAAATACCTACCTTTGCGCATGCAAATTTTAGACGGTAAACTTGTTTCAGCGGCTGTTAAAGCCCAATTGGCAGAAAAGGTAACTGAATTGAAAGCGTTGGACAAAAAAGTCCCTCACCTCGCAGCTATCCTGGTAGGTAACAATCCGGCCAGCGAAACTTATGTGGCTTCCAAGGTGAAATCATGCGCCGAAATTGGTTTCCATTCCACCCTCTTACGCTTCGATGAGAAGATCTCTGAAAAGCATCTACTGGACAATATCACACTACTGAACGAAAATGCTGATATTGACGGTATCCTTGTACAACTTCCTCTTCCTAAACATATCAACGAAGAACTGGTGATCAACGCGATTGATCCCAGCAAAGACGTAGATGGTTTTCATCCCACGAACGTAGGTAAAATGGTGATCGGATTACCTACCTACATTCCTGCTACTCCCTATGGCATTATGCTGATGCTCGAACACTATAACATTCCTACCAAAGGAAAACACGCTGTAGTGATCGGACGCAGTAATATCGTAGGTACGCCTATGAGTGTCCTGCTGAGCCGTAACGCAAATCCAGGCAACTGTACCGTAACGCTTACGCACTCACAGACCACCAACCTGAAAGAACTCTGTCTCCAGGCAGACATTATCGTAGCAGCGATCGGCCGTCCTAACTTTGTCACTGCTGATATGGTGAAAGAAGGCGCCGTTGTAATCGACGTGGGTATCAACCGCATCGAAGACGCCAGCAAAAAATCTGGTTTCAGACTGGTAGGTGACGTTGACTTCAACGCTGTTGCTCCTAAATCCAGCTTCATCACACCGGTTCCGGGTGGTGTTGGTCTGATGACGATCGCAGCCCTGCTGAAAAATACCTACAACGCTGCCAGCCAGAAAGTAAATATGAACTAATTCAATATCCTGTAAAACGCTTAACGCTTTTTGCACCGTTTACCTGAGCCCCACCCCTGTCTGTAAACAGGAAGAAGGCTCAGCAGCCGGCACAATGCGTTAAGCGTTTGCATTTTCGTAACTTTGTATCATGTCAACTATTACAGCCGATATCGCAACAGCTCTCCAGCTTCCTGTCATGGAACGTTTCTACACGCTTCAGGGTGAAGGTAATTACTGGGGACAAGCTGCTTATTTCATTCGTCTTGGCGGATGTGATGTTGGCTGTCACTGGTGTGACGTGAAAGATAGCTGGGATATGGCCCGTCATCCGCTCGTTGATATAGACGAACTGGTACGTGACGCTGCTGTACACCCTGGTCGTATTGCCGTTATTACCGGTGGTGAACCCTTACTGCATAACCTGGATGCCCTGACCACTGCCCTGCAGGCAGCCGGCTTCCGTACACATATGGAAACATCCGGCTCCTCCCCGCTCAGCGGTAACTGGGACTGGATCACCCTCTCTCCTAAAAAGTTCAAGGCACCGTTACCGGACATCTGTAAGGTGGCCCATGAACTGAAAGTCGTTATTTTTAACAAAAGCGATTTTGCCTGGGCAGAACAACATGCTGCACTGGCCGGTCCGGATTGCAAACTCTACCTGCAGCCAGAATGGGATAAAGCCGCTCAAATGACGCCACTGATCGTTGACTACATCAAGGAAAATCCGAAGTGGCAGCTTTCCCTGCAAACCCATAAATACATCAACGTCCCTTAAGAGCCTGCACCATACATCATTTTAGCACATTACATTTGTGCTTTTTTTCATATATTGGGCCCCAAGCCCAATGAATGTTATGATGAGAGTCCTCCTATTGATGAGTAGTTGCCTGCTGTTGAGCCTTGACATGAGCGCTCAGGTAGTGACATATGACAAAGCGAAGAAAAAAGCACAGAAAAGTTTTGATGATGCGCAGATGGCCATCAGGGAATATCGCATGACGGATGCGGTGGACCTGCTGAAAGATGCTGTCAGACAGGAACCTGGCTTCACAGACGCCTACGGACAGATGACCATCACTTATGTAGAACTGAAGAAGTATAAGGAAGCCATCACCAACTACGAAACGCTGAAAAGACTGGACAGTCCCTCTGTGCGTCCTGCCATGCTGGCCTATTCAAAAGCACTCGCAGGTGAAGGCCGTTTCGCAGAAGCCCTGGCTACTGTGACACTTTACAATCAGACGTCCAAATACAAAAGCCCAAAAGCGGAAGCACTGATCACTGCCTATACTTTCGCTACGGAAGCGGCCAAGAAGCCCGTGCCATTCAAGCCGCACAACCTGGGAGACAGTATCAACACCAAAGACCCTGAATACTTCCCTTCCCTGACCATCGATGGTCGTACGCTGGTATTTACCCGTCGTGTGAACAGCAAGAACGAAGACTTTTACGTGTCGGAAAAAGATGACAGCCTCGGATGGATGCCTGCATACAGTTTTGGCTCTCCCGTGAACACGGCTAACAATGAAGGTGCACAAAGCCTGTCACAGGATGGTAACATGCTGGTATTTACAGGATGTAACTTCCCCGGTGGCAGAGGTAGCTGCGACATCTACTATACCATCCGTACAGAAGAAGGTCTGTGGGTGGAACCGATGAACATGGGTTCTCCTATCAATACCCGCGACTGGGATTCTCAGCCGAGCCTCTCGGCGGATAAATCAACGCTTTACTTTGCGCGCGAAACACAGGACGCTGGTTCGGAGATATTCATGAGTAAGTTGCAGCCAAATGGTAAATGGGGATACCCGGAAAGACTGGGCCCCAACATCAATACACCCGGCCGCGAAACCACTCCTTTCATACACCCGGATAACCAGACACTCTATTTCTCGTCTAACGGTCACCCGGGATTTGGTGATATGGATATCTTCTATTCCCGCCGTCAGCCCGATGGTACCTGGGGACCTGCTATTAACTTAGGTTATCCTATTAACACCGTTGATGAAGATGCAAGTCTCATCGTTGCTGCAGATGGTAAAACGGCATATTTCGCTTCTGACAGATCTGACAGCCGCGGACAACTCGATATCTACAGCTTCGAACTGTATCCGGAAGCAAGACCACAGAAAACACTCTTCGTACGTGGATATGTATACGATGCGAAAACCAAGAAACGTTTGATGGCGAATATCGAAACCTACGATATCTCTACCGGGCAGGTAGCTGCAACCATCCGTACAGACAGGGTAGGCGACTTCATGGCGCCGTTACCAGTTGGTAAAGACTATGCATTCAGCGTAAACCGCAAAGGCTATCTGTTCTATTCAGATAATTTCTCGCTGAAGAATGCTACTGCCGACTCTTCCTTCTACAGAGAGATCGCATTACAGCCACTCGATACAAGTGCTGTACTGATCTTACATAACATCTTCTTCGACACCAGACAGTTCTCCCTGAAAGCAGGCTCCGAACTGGAACTGAATCGCCTCGTGGCATTGCTGAGAGAGAATCCTTCTATCATCACGGAGATCAGTGGTCATACTGACAATGTTGGTAATGATAAAGATAACCTGCTGCTCTCTGAACGTCGTGCACAGGCAGTAGTGAAATACCTGGTGGATAAAGGCATTGCGCCGGAAAGATTACAGGCAAAAGGCTATGGTAAGACAATGCCGGTGGAAGATAATAGTACCGCAGCAGGAAGAGCGGCGAACAGGCGCACGGAGTTTAAGATCCTGGCGTTGTAGGCATCAGGTATTAAGCATGAGGAATTAAGACGCATAATATAGCAGACAATAAAGCAAGCGCCTGATCAGTAACTGATCAGGCGCTTGCTTTATGAGGAAGCAAATAAGTTGTCAGAAGAAACGCACCGACTGCTCAATCCTCATTCTTCCTGCTTAATTCCCAATTGCATTAATAGCTGATAAGTTGTCTTATCAACAGACTATCCATCTCTCCTGCGCTACGCTTGTAATTATACTCAAACATCGCCGGCAGCCAGTCACCATACATGGGATTAGGTAATACAATAAACCTGTTACCAAAATCAGCGGCTGATTGTTGCGTCAGCGCAGTTCGTTTATCCACTACCTGTTTGTCAAACATTTCAGCAAAGTCCCCCAGATTATCTCCCAGTAGCAATACGATCCGGTGTGTTTGCGCGACCTGTGTACGGCGCGCTTCTTTACCGGAAGTAGTTGTTTTCAGTAGCAGGTGTTCATTATCTGCAAAAGGAAAATGCCATTGCTGTAAGTTCTTTAATGTAACATCACGTTCTGTGGCAGAACGGTTACTGATGTAAAATACCTGTACCCCTCTAACAGCAGCATATTGCAGAAAAGACAGGGCGCCGGGTACAGTATCAGCGGCTGCTTTTGCTGTCCATTCCTTCCAGGTCTGCTCACTATATGCCTGTCCTTTTAAAGCGATATGCACATTATACGCACTGTTATCCAGCACTGTTTCATCAATGTCAGTGACGATGGCCAGCGGCTGTGAGCCAGCCTGTGCGAGGCTTTCATCCAGCCGTATCCTTGCAATATTGTATGCCTGAAAACACAACGCTTTATACTCTGATGATCTTTGCTGCCATAGTGCAGCCCACGCAGGGCCGTAAGGTTGCATAATGGTGGAAGGGCTTGTCTGTGAAACAGGCTGCTGCGCAGTTTTACAAGCCATCATGCCGGCAAATAATGCAGATGTGAGTAAAATGTTTTTGTATTGCATGGGAGTAATGTGAAGATGTTTTAACTTAGATATGTTAACCACAAACATAAGCAATATGCAGGAGGAATTACGCCACCAGATTGCACTTACACAAATTCCACAGATAGGAGATATTGTCGCCAAGAAGCTATTGGCACACTTCGGTACAGCGGGCAATGTACTACATGCATCACGAAGAGAATTAGCGCATACACCTGATATCGGTAGTGTCAGAGCGGATGCGATTTTTCAGTTCCGTGATTACCGGCGGGCAGACAAAGAGATTGAATTCATGCAACAAAATGACATCCGGCCGGTGTTCTACACCAGCGATGATTATCCACAACGGCTGCGTCATTGTGCGGATAGCCCGGTGATGTTGTATTATAAAGGCAATGCCAATCTGAATGCCGGAAAGATCGTCAGTATTGTCGGCACGCGCGCACCTGGTGAATATGGTAAGATGATCTGCGCACAACTGGTAGAAGAACTGGCTGCACATCATGTCACTATTGTAAGCGGAATGGCGTATGGCATAGACATCATTGCACATAAACGGTCTATCCAGCATGGCATTCCGACGATCGGCGTACTGGCGCACGGGCTGGACCGCATTTATCCACCGCAGCATAAGAGTATCGGAACAATGATGACGGATAATGGCGGACTGCTCACAGAGTTCCTGAGTTATACACAGCCGGACAAACAGCATTTCCCGATGCGTAACAGGATCGTAGCCGGTATTGCGGATGCTACAATCGTCATTGAGAGCGGTATCCAGGGAGGTTCTATGATCACTGCGGATATTGCCAACAGCTATAACAGGGATGTCTTTGCTATTCCCGGCCGGATCGGTGATCCGCATGCTGCCGGTTGTAATGAACTGATACGCTCGAACCGGGCGATGTTGCTGTCAGGTGCCGGGGACCTGCTGCAGGCAATGGGATGGGATACGGATATGCAAAAAAGCCCTCCCCGCCACAACCCGCAAACAGAATTGTTCGTTACACTGGATGAAGCCGAGCAACATATTGTTACCTTATTCAATAATGGTGAACAGAAACATATTGACCAGTTACGGCAGGAAAGCCATCTGCCTGGCAGTCAGGTCAGTGCACTGGTATTAAAACTGGAGATGCTGCATGTATTGAGAAGCCTTCCTGGTCAAAAATATCAGCTGGTATCCTAGATACCTCTATTTCAGGGAGTACGCACGCATAGTTATTCCTGTACAGGGAGATGACCAGGATGCTTTATGGGAATAACCTGCATATCGCATTATAGCCTTATTATACCTGCATTCCCCCCTTACTGCTCCCTTCCTGAAGGGAAATAAAGGCGTAATGTGGGTGTGGTAAGGGTGAATGGGAAGTATATCTCCTCAATAAGGGAACTGTCAGGAGTTGCAGTATGGTTAGTAACACATGAAATACACGCGGTTTCCTCCCGGGAAATTGCCGCATCTGATAAATAACCTACCGTTAACATCCTTCGTTCCCCGCTATCAGCGGGCCTATGCTGATCTTTCTTCACACCGTTAACAAGTTTCCCTTCCTGCTCCTCCGCAGCAACATTTTTCTATTTACTGAAATAGGCGTACATTTGCGTGCAATTATTTAATAACTGACAAATAGTTGCAACATGCCTGCCGGAAAATCGAAACCGAAATTTGTAGAGGACGGACTTACCTTTGATGACGTACTCCTGGTTCCAGCCTACTCTGAGGTACTTCCTCGAGACGTAAACATCTCAACGCAACTTACCAAAAACATACGCCTTAACATACCAATGGTGTCAGCCGCCATGGATACTGTTACTGAAGCTAACCTGGCCATTTCACTGGCTCGTCAGGGAGGCATTGGTATTCTGCATAAAAACATGAGCATTGAGAAACAGGCAGAACTGGTGAGAAAAGTAAAGCGCAGTGAAAACGGCCTTATTATCGATCCGGTAACCCTGCACGCCAATGCGACAATCGGTGAAGCACTCCGCCTGATGAAGGAAAACAGCATCGGTGGTATCCCGATCGTGGATGAGAGCAACAGCAAACTGGTTGGTATCCTCACTAACCGCGACCTGCGCTTTGAGAGAAATCACAAACGCCTGGTAAGCGAAGTAATGACTTCTGAAAACCTGATCACTGCGCCGGAAGGCACCGACCTGAAGAAAGCAGAAAAGATCCTTCAACAGAATAAAATCGAGAAACTGCCTGTAGTTGCCAAAAATGGTAAACTGGTAGGACTCATTACCTACAGAGATATCCTGCAGGTATCCAGCTATCCGAATGCTGTGAAGGACGCCTATGGTCGTCTGATAGTAGGTGCTGCGCTGGGTATCACTCCGGATGTTCTTGACAGGGCACAGGCACTGATCAATGTAGGTGTAGACGTAGTTTGTCTGGATAGCTCACATGGTCACTCCATCGCGGTTATTAACAGTCTGAAGAAACTGAAGAAAACCTTCCCTAAACTGGAAGTGATCGCAGGTAACGTAGCTACCGGCGAAGGTGCTGCTGCACTGGCTGCTGCTGGCGCTGATGCGGTAAAAGTAGGTGTCGGACCTGGTTCCATCTGTACAACCCGCGTTGTAACCGGTGCAGGTTTCCCTCAGCTGTCTGCTGTACTGCTGGCTGCTGAAGCACTGAAGAAGTCAGGTGTTCCCGTTATCGCTGATGGTGGTATCCGCTACACTGGTGATATGGTGAAAGCCCTGGCTGCAGGTGCTTCCTGTATCATGGCTGGTTCTATCTTCGCGGGTGTGGAAGAAAGCCCTGGAGAGACTATCATCTACGAAGGACGTAAATTCAAATCCTACCGGGGTATGGGCTCTCTGGAAGCAATGGTAGAAGGTAGTAAAGACCGCTACTTCCAGGAAGACGACGATATTAAGAAACTGGTACCGGAAGGTATCGTAGGCCGCGTTCCTTATAAAGGTATGCTGGCAGAAGTGATCCAGCAGTTTGTAGGCGGTTTGCGTGCTGGTATGGGTCTGACAGGCTCTAAAGATATCAAGACCCTGCAGGCTGCACAGTTCATTAAGATCTCTCCTGCTACGGTAAAAGAAAACCACCCGCATGATGTGGTGATCACTAAGGAAGCACCAAACTACAGCAGATAATTATTTTGCTGTACGACGGCTGTGAACAGTCCCGATAATGATCTGAAGTGGTTGATGTGTGATGATATACAGTTGACAGATAATTGACGATTGACCATCGCAGTTCACAATAATGATAAAGCCTCCTGCATTGAGCCAGGAGGCTTTATCATTATTTAATAATTTATTTGCCCGAGTACTTTTATATTCGCCCTTTCCCGACCCAGTAATCCGGGCCGTCAGACAATAACTACGGTCATCCATGTACCGTCATAGGTGACCTCACAAAACACATCGACTATGAACCGCTGGTTACCCATACTCATAAGCCTTGCCGGAGCATTGCTGTTATGGGCCGCATGGCCAACCGCACCCTTTACCTTTCTGATATTTATTGCATTTATTCCCCTGCTGCGCCTTGCAGATATCGTGCCCCATAGACCGAAATTCTTTGGTTGCATCTTCCTGGCCCTGTTCCTTTGGAACCTGGCCACCACCTGGTGGGTAGGCAATACGACCGTACCTGCCAGCGGCGTAGCGGCAAATCTGATCAATACCCTCGTAATGAGCGTTCCCCTGCTGGCATACCATCGCTCCAGGCAGAGACTGGGCAGAACTGCAGGGTATTTTGCACTGGTAGTATACTGGCTGACCTTTGAATACGTACACCTCAACTGGGAGTTCAGCTGGCCATGGCTCAGTCTGGGTAATGTATTTGCCATGCACCCTTCCTGGGTCCAATGGTATGAATATACCGGCGTGAGTGGTGGCACCCTGTGGGTACTGGTCACAAATATCGTGATCTATGAAACCTGGCGCCAGCGCAAAAAGTATCCCGTTCCATTATCCACCTTTATGTGGAAAACTGCCTGGAAACCGGCAGCCCTGATCATCATTCCACTGCTGCTCAGTTCACTGGTGCAGTATAACTTCAAACTGCCTGAAGGACCTGCGTCAAAAGTAGTGATCGTACAACCGAACATTGATCCGTACGACAAATTCGCAGAAGAGAACGAACGGGTACAGCTCGAAAAGATGATCGAATTATCCGCTAAAGCAACAGATAGTACCACCTCGTATATTATTTGGCCGGAAACAGCGTTATTCACACATGGCGTATGGGAACACAAGCTGGCGTATGAAGATGAAACAGAACGTATCCGCCAGTTCCTGCGTAGTCACCCGAAGGCGACGCTGATCAGTGGTGCGACAACACTGAAGCGCTATGATGTGGTGGATGAAGCACCTGCAATGTCGCGTAGTGCAGAAGATGGCAATATCAGATATGATGCATTCAATGCTGCTATACAGATCGATACGTCTTACAGTGTACAGGTGTATCATAAAGCGAAACTGGTACCCGGCGTTGAACTCATCCCCTATGCACGGTATCTCTCCTTTATGAAATCACTGGCCCTCGATATGGGTGGCATCAGCGGTGGATACGGATTGACACCCGGTGTGACATTACTGGAAGATACCCGTACACATATTAAAGTATTACCTACTATCTGCTACGAATCGGTATACGGTGAATATGTTGCGGAACACGTGCGACTGGGCGCGAACCTCGTATTCATCATCACTAATGATGGCTGGTGGGGCGATACAGAAGGACATCGGCAGCATGCACAATATGCCAGGTTACGTGCGATCGAAACCCGCCGATGGGTAGCGCGCAGCGCCAACACCGGCATCTCGTGTGTAGTGGACCCGATGGGCAGACTGCAACAGCCACTCCCTTACTGGAAAGAAGGAGTTATCTCCGCAACTGTAACACCAGGGGATACTTTTACGTTCTATGTAAGGTTCGGGGACTTAATTTCTAAAGCAGCTATTGCATTTTGCCTTATCGTCATCATATATAGCTACTATCTGAAGTTCACTAAAAAAATAAGGGTTACGGATGATGAATGATGAGAGACATTCACTATCAACCAAATAACGTTCGTAATTCGTCATCTGTTAACTGAAAAAATTAATTCTCGTGTCAAATAAACCTTCGGCCCATCCTAACCATCTAACTGAAAAGCCGCCTGTGCTGTTAATCCATGGTTTTTCTGAGAATAACCAGATATGGCAACATCAGTTGGATACCTTAAGCGAACAGTTTAATGTGATCGCACCCGATCTTCCGGGTACTGGCAATACGCCGGTCACTACCCCGTTGAGTATTGAAAGTATGGCCGAATATGTATATGGCCTGTTACAATCAGCAGGTATTACAAGAGCGACGGTCATCGGGCATTCCATGGGCGGCTATGTGGCGCTGGCACTGGCAGAGAAGTATCCGTCACTGATACAGGGACTGGGATTATTTCACTCTACTGCTTTAGCAGATACAGAAGAAAAAAAAGAAGCCCGCCGGAAATCGATCAACATGATTGAGAAGTATGGCAATGAATCCTTTGTAAAACAGACAATGCCTAATATGTTCAGTCCCGCCTATAAAAAGGAACATCCTGAACAAATAGAATCGTATATTCAGATGTGTTTGCAGTGCCCGCAGTCTTCGCAGATCGCTTATTATGAAGCCATGATCCGGCGTCCGGACCGCACAGCGGTATTATCATCTGTATCCGTGCCTGTATTGTTTGTGATCGGAAAAGATGATAATGCTATTCCCATGCAGCAGGTGATACCGCAGATATCTTTGCCACACATCAGCAGCATTCACATATTTGAAGATACGGGACATATGGGCATGTGGGAAATACCG
This sequence comes from Chitinophaga agri, assembly GCF_010093065.1. NCBI lineage: Bacteria > Pseudomonadati > Bacteroidota > Chitinophagia > Chitinophagales > Chitinophagaceae > Chitinophaga > Chitinophaga agri. The sequence continues at coordinate 3,562,100 of NZ_CP048113.1, forward strand.
GAAACCAGTTTACAATTACTAGAACAGTTTATTCTTTTCTGCCAACAATACTGAACGTGAAAAGGACCCTTATACTATTGCTATTTATTCTCCTGATCGGAAACATGACCAAAGCCTCCCATATTATCGGAGGCGAAATGTATTATGAATACGTCAGCCGCAACGGCGATAATATTACCTATAAGGTAACATTAAAGCTGTTCCGTATCTGTGGTAGCGGGGCGAATATAGCAGAGTTACCGGACAAGGTATACTTCAGTATTTTTAATAAGGGCAATAATACCATGCACAGTTCTCCGCTGGTAGACAGGTACAATAAAGTGACTAAAAATCTCGGCCAGGTGGACCCCTGTATCGTAAATCCGCCTAATATCTGTTTTCAGATCGGTACCTACGTACAGGACATCACACTTCCTGTCAATTCAGCTGGCTGGCTGATCTCCTTTCAGAGCTGCTGCCGTGATAACTCTATGCAGAATATAGTGGATACCCGCAATCCCAACAACGAGCAACAGTTTCCGGGTAATGGTGCGACCTATTTCACGGAACTACCTGGTTCAGGCGGCATACTGGATAACTCCAGTCCTCACTTTGCGAAAGATGAAGCCGTACTGGTATGTGCCAATAAGAAGTTCTCCTACGACTTCTCTGCAATAGATCCTGACAGCGATAGCATTGTCTATAGTTTCTGTGATGCTTATGGTGGTGGATATACGACTAACCAGACAGGTATACCCCAGCCATCTGACCCGCCTCCATATGGCAACATTCCTTATAAGAGTCCGTTTACCGGTGGAAGTCCGCTGGGTATTGAGGCGGTGATTGATCCGAAAACAGGGGTTATTTCCGGCATTGCACCGAGTGCAGGTAAATATGTGGTGACGGTTTGTGCCTATGAATACCGGAATGGTACCTTACTTGGCATTCACCGTAAAGACTTCCATGTGAACGTGACCACCTGTGTGCGGGAAGTAGTGGCAGCCATGCCGGAAAAGTATAATGATTGTTCCAGCTATACCGTCACCTTTATCAACAACAGTACAGAGGGTAAGACCTATACCTGGGATTTCGGTGATGGCACGACGCTAACCACTACCAGTACGGAGCCGTTACCACATACCTACACCAGGGATGGTAACTACAATGTGAAACTGTGGGTGGATAAGGAAAGTAATTGCGGCGACAGTGCTATGGCGGTTGCGTATGTCTATCCGATGCTTAGACCTGACCCACGTATCAGTGGTTTCTGTACCAATACCACAACGGTCTTTACAGATAACTCTACCACTTCCAGTGTGACTGATGCTATTAACTACTACCGCTGGGATTTTGGAGATGAGACGACGGATACAGATACATCCCGCCAGAAGAACGCAAGTTATCAGTATTCTGGACCAGGGAACTATGATGTCATTCTCCAGCTGAAGACAACCCAGGGGTGTGAGCGCTCTGATACGACACACATTGTTATATATGACAGACCACCATTAACTACTACCGGCGACACGCTGCTTTGTATCAGGAACTCTCTTCAGTTAAATGCGGAGAGTGTCGTGGATGGGAATGTAGTGAATGGTACCTACACCTGGACACCTGCTTACAATATCAATAACGCCAATACTGCCACACCAACGATCTATCCTAAAATAGATACGGCATACACCGTCACCTTCAGGGATGCTACCGGCTGTACCAATTCACAACGGATAGCAATAGACGTAAGAGATACACTCATTATCAGGACCAGCGCCGACAGTACCGTTTGTACAGGCGATGAAATACGGTTAAGGGCGTATCCTGATGGCGATTATCCGCTTACCTGGTATAATGCGGGTAACAATACCGCTATCGGTGAAGGAGAGGTACTGACAATTGTTCCACCCGCGCCGGCTGTTACCTATATTGTAAGAGGAGAACTGGGCGGTTGTGATGGTTTTGATGATGTAAAACTGACTATTGTTGATCCACCTGCCGCTTATGCCGGCGAAGATACTACCATCTGTTACGGCGAGCAGCTGATGCTACAGGCATCAGGCGGCAGTAACTATCAGTGGACACCAGCAGTGACGCTGACATCTCCGAGGAGTGCCAATACAATGGCCCGTCCTACAGATACAACACAATATATAGTTACCGTTACGGATGTACTGGGGTGTCCGAAACCCATATATGATACGGTACAGGTGAATGTGGTACCACCCGTAGCAGCTTTTGCGGGTAATGATACCATCGTGATGCTGAACCGCCCGTTCCAGCTGAATGCTTCCGGTGGTATTTCCTATATCTGGACACCGGTAGACGGTCTGGACGATCCGAATGTCTTCAATCCGACGACTACCATCAACCACGATTTTACTTATACCGTCACTGTCTACACGGCTGAAGGCTGTGTAGGTACAGATAATATCAAGATCCGCTTTATCGAGGGCCCGGATATCTATGTGCCAACCGGCTTCTCTCCTAACGGAGACGGCCAGAACGACATCTTCCGACCGCTGCCTGTAGGTATTGTACAAATGGATTTCTTCAGGGTGTATGACCGCTGGGGAAAACTGATGTACAGTTCCACCCAGTACCTGCAGGGATGGAATGGTTACTACAATGGTGAACCTGCATCAGTAGGTACATACGTTTGGGTAGTGCAGGGTAAAAATATCGATAATGAGACAGTGATCAGAAAGGGAACAGTGACCCTGGTGAGATAAAAATATTCATCTAACGACATACTTTCAACTGTAAAGAACTATTCTACAGATAGTTCCAAAACCCGCGTGTACACTGGGAAAAATGATTGTTTATAAGGTATTTTTTTTGTAAATTCCTATACGAAAGTCATTTTACAGATTTGCACCCCTTTGAATGTATAGATTCCTTATTCTGGCTATTTGCTGCACCTTTGTCCACGTTAGAGCAGACGCCTATCACATAATTGGTGGCGAAATATATTACACTTACGTGGGGACTGCCGGTGACGGAATATACCGTTACGAAATTGTGCTGAAATTATACCGGGACGCTGATTTCACCTGCGGACCGATACAGGGATGTCTGGACCATTTTGAAGACCCGGTGCCAATAAACATCTACAATTCCAACGGTACCCGGATCACCAACGCCCTGCAACTGCGCATCAAACAGACCTTACCATTACGCGATACACTTAAAAACCCCTGCCTCGCTCCCCGAACGCAAAATCTTGAAGTCGCCTTTTACCGGGATACGATTGATCTGCCGGCCAGCCCGGGCGGATATTATGTCACATACCAGCGTTGCTGCCGGGGAGAAAAACTGATCAACATCTATGACTCCGAACATGAAGGATCTACGTTTTATACTGTCATACCGGGAACAGATAAAAAACCGACCAACAGCAGTGCACGTTTTAAGCATGATGGTGCTATCGTGATCTGTAACCTGCTGCCATTCACCTTTAACTATTCCGCCTTTGATCCGGATGGAGATAGTCTGACCTATACATTGTGCAGTGCCCTGACAGGAGGTTCCACACGTAGCGAGGCGATGGCCACCAGTCCGCCGCCCTATACCAATACGGTCAACTACGTCACGCCTTATTCCGGCGCCAATCCGATGGGTGGTTCCCCGCAGATCACCATCGACAATAACGGTATGCTCAAGGGTACACCCACCCGGGAAGGCAAGTTTGTGATCTCTGTTTGTGTCAATGAATACGACCGGGCGACAAAAATGCTGATCGGTACACACCATAAAGACCTGCTGCTAACGGTCTTTAACTGTAAGACCAGTATCAAGGCAGGCTTCCCTTCTATACTGATGAACTGCGTGGCCAGCCCTGATCTGAGTGTGACCATTCCCAATTACAGCAATGCAGGATTTACCTCCAGCTATTACTGGCAGCTGGGGGATGGTACAGACACCGTGACTTTCGATAAGACTGTATTCACACACACCTATCCCGATACAGGCATTTATAAGGTCAAATTGGTCGTTAATCCCGGTTTAAGCTGTACGGACAGCGTAACGGGGTTTGTGCACAATTACCCCGGTCTAAAAGCCGATTTTACGGTAGAAGGTTTATGCCGGGGAGAACCAATACGGTTTAATGATAATTCGACCTATACCTATGGCAAGATCACCAGCCGGCGATGGGACATAGGTATACCCAACGGACCACAGTTTGCCAGTGCTGTCAGCACCCAGCTGAATTATGTCTACCAGGATGGCGGTACCTATACTGTCACGATGAATATACTAACGGACAGATCCTGCAGTGCGGAAATTATCAAGGAAATCACTGTGTATGAGGTAAACCCGTTTGCAGGAAATGATACCATTCTGGCAAAAGGACAGCAACTGCAACTGACTGCCAGCGGTGGCGAGTTCTATGCCTGGTCGCCTCCTGACGGCTTAAGCAGCATCAATATTCCGGACCCTGTTGTCAGCGGGGATCAGGATATGACCTATTATCTGAAAGTCTCCAATTCCCAGGGCTGTTTTGGCTATGACAGCATCAGCGTGAAGTACTATGCGGGCCCTGAAGTATATATACCCACTGCCTTTAGTCCTAATGGCGACGGACAGAACGACAAGTTCCGCTTCATACCTGTCGGCATTACAGCATATGAATTCTTCCGCATCTTTAACAGATGGGGACAGGAAGTGTATTCTTCCACTGATTTCCGGAAGGGATGGGACGGTACGATCAAGGGTGAACCAGCACCAGTAGATACATACATCTGGATCCTCTCAGGAAAAGATTTCACCGGTAAAAGTATTTTAAAGAAAGGCACTGTAACTTTGGTGAAATAAAATGGGATTTATGGCAATAGTTCTAGTGACCGGAGCTACCTCAGGCTTTGGTGAAGCATGCGCAAAAAAGTTTGCAGCGAACGGGTATGATTTGATCATCACGGGAAGAAGACAGGAGCGATTAACAGCATTACAACAGCAATTGCAGCAGGAACATCACATTGCCGTATTGCCACTTTGTTTTGATGTAAGAGATGCACAGGCAGTCAATGAAATACTGAACAATATACCTGACAACTGGAAAGCGATCGACATACTGGTAAACAATGCCGGACTGGCCCTCGGAATGAGCTCCATTGAAGACGGCGACCTGTCTGACTGGGACACTATGATCGACACCAACGTTAAAGGACTGTTATACGTATCCAGAGTGGTCATGCCATGGATGAAACAGGCACGTAAGGGACATATCATCAACCTGGGTTCTACTGCCGCCAAACAGGTGTATGCCAAAGGACATGTATACTGTGCGACCAAAGCTGCGGTAGACGCTATTTCCCAGGGTATGCGCATTGACCTCCTTCCCTACCGTGTCAAGGTAACCGCTATCCATCCCGGCGCCGCAGAAACTGAGTTTTCGGAAGTACGCTTTAAAGGCGACAAGGATAAGGCGGAAAGCATTTATAAGGGTTTTACGCCGCTTTCCGCACAAGACGTGGCTGATACGATCTATTATTGCGCTACCCTGCCACCACACGTATGCATTAACGACCTGGTGATCACCTGTCTCCAACAGGCCAATGCCTACTATTTTGATAAAGAGTAAAAAAGCATAATATAACACATAGATGTTATTTCATGTGAATTGTTTTGTGGTTAAATTTGATACACGTAATGATATGAGGACTATTGTGATGTGATGTAATTGTGGGAGAATACCTCCGGACCGAGGTGATACTAACTATGACTGTTTTTTAATGTTTCCAATGCCGACTATCTATCCTAAAAAACCATATCCCTATGCTTACTTTTGCAACACTGTATTTGTTGCGCCTCTACTATCCAAGATGGAAAGCAGAATGGCGCTTCCACTCCGACAAATCTAAAAGAAATAACTACGGTCGCTGGGCTACGCGTCAGGACCTGAGTTGGGGCTTTTAGTGCTGAAAAATGAAACTAATCCCGCTGGTGCAAGCCAGCGGGATTTTATTTTATTCCCGTATCAGCATACACTTTACCTGCTGCACATCTCCTGCCCGCTGGGTATAAGCCATGACAGCCGTCCTGTCTCCCATGCCCCTGATCACCGGATAGGTAGAATAGGCAGCATCACTGGTAAGTACCCCTGTATCCAATACCTTACCTGCACCATCCCTCAATTGAAAACCGACCCGGCTGTTAAAGTTGTTACCAGGTAGTTTCACCGGCTCATCCCATACCATCAGTACCCTGTCATCATCCAGCATAGTGATCTGCGGATGTTTCGCCATAGGCGCCTGACTCACTTTCTGTTTCCGGGTGTAGGTCTGACCGTTATCGGCAGACTGGCAATAATACACGCCTTCTCCTCCTCCCATCGTAAACCACGCAAAGTGCATTCCCTGTTTATTCTTCACCATCGCGGGCCCTGTATGTGGACAACCTCTCACTACCCAGTTATCAGCACTGATACGGTTCAGTGCCGAAAAGGTATTCCCTCCATCCACAGAGACCATATGCACCATGTCCCGGATAGAATCATTGATGATATCGCGGAAAGCAATGTGAATAGCGCCCTGTTCATCGGTATACAGGTCCGTACGGCAACACTGACAGACAGTCTCCGCCAGCGACCTTTCACTTTTAAATCCCTCATGCCCGTTGGTCACAGCGAAGTAAAGTGAAGACCCTTCCGCGTCAACATCTTTCCTGTTATCCAGCCAGATAGCGGCGGCTTCTCCCCCGGGTAGCAATGCCACATCAAAATAACGCTGGTCATAGCTACCCGTATCTGTTACGAGGGGTTGTGCCGGCAACCAGTTCTTACCTCCATCCAGCGAACGCGTATAAAACACCCTTCCTGCGTACTTATTACGCTCATCGTTCTGCTCTACCCCATAAATGGCGATCACCTCCCCATCGGGCTTAAAAACCATTTTTGGCATATTCTCCGCATGTGGCAGGATGCCATTAGCGGTGGAGACCCGTTGCGGAGCAGAAAAGGTCTGTCCCTTATCCGCAGATACTGCATAATACAATGTACCGGTATCAGCTCCTTTAACTGTTTCCACCCAGCTGATCACCGTACGCCCATCAGCCGTTCCTGCCACGAAAGGACAGGAAGCATCCTGTGTGGCATGTGACAGCAAATGTTCTTTTCGTGTGGCACTGTTACAGGCAATCGTACCCAGTGCGATCCATACCATCCATTTCCCTATCCGCATAACGTTTATTTTTTACCATTGAAAGTGTAGCCAAGACCAATATTGAAAGTACGTTTCGGTCCCGGTCTGTAAGTAGTGCTATATGTTGTTTTCTCAGCTGTAGTGGCGTAGATCGCATCCGCTGCATTACGACAGTTCACCCAGCAGTCAAACTGTTTCCAGCTGTAACCTGTGCGGAAATTCAGCAGATCATATCCGGCGTAGGTAGCAGTATTCTGCGGGTCCATGTAATAGCTACTGATATGCTGCCATTCTCCGGCAAGGCGGAATCCTTTCAGGCAAGCCGGCTTCCAGGTAAGTTCTGTATTAGTGATCACCTTCGGCGCACCCGACATTTTATTATCCTCATAACTCACGCCTTTTTCCACATACTGATTGAAGAAATGTTCTGCATACTGTCCGCTGCTACGAATCCATAGCGCAGGTAAGATCGCATAGCGCACATTCCATTCAATACCTCTGTGTGTGGTATGTCCCGTGTTCCTGTTTTCATAGGAACCATCATCCAGTTTTACACTGATGATCTCATTCGTACCTTCCATATTATACACGCCGATATCCGCATATCCCTTGTCATCTGCAAATCCGAACCAGCCACCGGCTTCATAGTTGCGGTAAGTAGCCGGTTTCAGTACAGGCACTTTTACCCCCCTGTATAACTCTGAGATATTGGGCGGCGCAAAGCCTACACTGTAATTCACGTACATACCACGATGCTGGCCGAAGTCGTATGTCAGGCCCAGCTTTGGTGTCAGCTTGTTGAAATGATTGGTTTCATCGGGAGCACCGGTGAAGGCAGAAGGGGGCAGATGATTATCAAAATCGTAATCCATCCTGTCATAACGTACTGCGGCTACAAATTTCAGATGACGCAGCAGCTCCATATCAAACTGTGCATAGGCAGCTGTGTTCAGTAAGCCAACGTTGTAGTTGGTCAATACAGAATCTGTCGTCTGGTAACTGCGGAAATAACCTGCGGCATCTTTTGTCACATCGATAAACTCCGCATAATATGTTGCCGGACTATAGTCTGCGCTTACCCCTGCAATGATGGATGCATTTTTCCAGGAGAACTGTTTTTTATGCTGTATGATCAGGCCATAACTATTAAAACTATCATCATTGATCTCGCCTGCCGCCTTCAGCGGATTGGACAATGTCTTCAATGCATAGAAAGGATTCTGTTCAATGGTATTGTTACGGAAGAAGCCTGTTATAGTTGTCCTGTCAGTATTATTCCACGTATGCTCCAGCGTACTTCTGTAACGCAGTGCATTTACCTTACGATAAGAGAACGTCTGGAAATTGCGGTAGTCTTTTGCGTAGAAATGTGCGCTGTCAAGTCCTCCTACCTGGTCGGTGTAGTAGTCGGTCAGTGTCATGGAATTGATCCACTTTGTACGGTCACTGATCTGGTAATCGACTCTCCCGGTCAATGCCAGTTTATGGAAATCACTATGATCCATATAACCATTCCGCTGATCTGCATAATAACCACCTATCGAGATACCTACCTTATTAAAGGTGCTGGATGCATTGAAATCAGCCCGCTTGTATCCACGGTCACTGATCTCCACCTGTGCCCTGGCTGTTGGTTGTAAGGAAGGTGCTACAGTAATAAAATTCACCGCACCACCTACCGCCTCACTACCATAGAGGGAAGAAGCAGGTCCTCTCACTACCTCGATATTGCGCAATGCAGCCATATTGATCTCGATCAGCGCGTTGTGATTGAAATCGCCGGTAGTACGGATGGGAATGCCATCTTCCATGTACAGGAAAAGGCTCTTGTAACCTATTGGCTGACGGATCGCCATGGTATGTTGTTCATTACCCAGGTCGACCATGTATACACCGCTTACCTTATTCAGCAACTGCTCAAGCGATGTTGCTTTGGTATCTCTTATCTCCTGTGTAGAGATGGTACTGATCGCGACAGGTGCATCTGTACGTGACTGTTTATCACGGCTGGTGGTTACAATGATCTCGTTCAGACTGGCAGTGGCAGGCGTCAGTTGTATAATTGCTGATGACTGGGAAGATAAGGTCAGCCTCCGGGTTTGATAACCGACAAAAGAGACTTTCACAGAATCACCGGGATGCGCCTGCTGTAAGGCAAATCGTCCGCGTGCATCAGTCTGGCACCCTTTATCTCCGTGGAGCAACTGCACCGTCACACCTGGCAATACTTCACCTGTCTGCGCATCGGTCACGCTGCCCTGCATCTGTGCGTGTGACTGAATAAATAATAATACGCCCGTTATTATCAGTAATAAATGTTTCATGATCGCAATAAGTTCCTCACCTGCTGATCAGACATAGCGATGCCGGGCAGCTGATGAGACATCACCGCCGGATACGCCAGTGCCCATGATCACAGGCAATAGCTGTTGATTAGTAAATAAGAATGGAATGATAACAGATGAGACATGTGATAGCATACAGCTATTACATCACTCATTGTAAAGTACATCAGATAACATGCCATGACATATGGCATCCAGCATAAATAATAAAATGAACAGAGAAGCGGTTAAGCCTGGGGTGGGTGGAAGATGGATATTAACGGGGTATGGAGTGCAGGATCCTGATAATGTACCAAAAGATCAACAGCAGGAGCGATAGGCGCAAAGTTAAACTCCTGCAACACGTTGATATATGACACTTCATATTTCTCTTTGGCAGTAGTACCATTCTGCTGTTGCTGCTCGTCCTGTTTAAGTTGTTTTCTCAGGTAACATTTACCATTACAGTGCATATCAGGTTTGTCCCTGTTTTCACACAGTACGCTGGCAATGTACGCCTGATCGATCTTGTATTTCACCATAATGATCACCTGGCTGAAGTTTTGCAACAACAGCCCGCATAACACGATTATGGCGAAGAGATATCTCACGCTGCAAAAGTAGCGCAATAGTGAGGCAATTGCAAATGATATATGTCATGAGAATTAAGAATTTGGGAATTAAGACCTGAGTTAGCCATACAACACAAAGGGTCTGATCGCCATGATCAGACCCTTTCTATATTCAGACTCATTTATTCCTAATTTCCCTTACTGTGCGAGCATGAATCTCAACGTCAGTCCTCCTCTTGTATTTGTGATCGGATACGCTGTTGAAATAACCGGTATCGTCTGGCGGCGGTCGTAGAAGAAACGCAGGTTTAAACGATTATTCACTACGTAGTCGATGGATGGAGAGATACCGATCACCTTCTGACCACTGGTAGGTATGACCAGATCAGCATCCAGTCGGTTGTTCACCGTCCGGTCATCACGGAAGCTCATATCCAGCCGGAAGTTCATATCATTCTGTACCTTCTTGCCATCTTTCTCCTGGCCGAGGAATGCAAACTTCACATTACGCAGGCGGTAGCTACCACCCAGTGTCAGCTCGGTAGAGCGGAGCTCAGTCAGCTGGTAGTCGATCAGGCTAAGACTTAATGAACGGCTCTTCTTGAATTCCACACGCAGGTTAAGGCTGCTCACGAACGTTACATCTATACCCAGTAACGGTGCAAACTGTTCCGTCATAGTGATGTTCGGGATCAGGAAGTAAGGGATGTAGTTACCAGATACGGTATCCACAAATCCCGGATAACCTGCCAGACGCGGATCCTCGTACAGCAGTGCAGAGTTATAGGAACTCATACTCAGCGTACCGACATAAGCATGTGTCAGTGATACATTGGTGAAGAGCGATTTGAAAGGTTCCAGTTTTGTCAGACCATTATAAGCCACACGCCAGTTCGGGCGAGGTATATAGTTACTGAACGGATTGCTACGGACATTTGACAGGCCTGCACTTCTCAGTAATCCGATCTTCGAAGGATCTTTACCTGTATATGCTGCTAGGAATGCCGGCACGAGTACATCCTGTGCATAACGGCCGTAACCATAAGCATATAAAGGATCTTTCGGGTTACGGTCAAAGCCGGCATTATAAGGGTTTGCTCCACCCAGACGGTCTGATATGGTCAGACGGTACCGCTGGAAGTCGTTAAATGTCTTTGTCGAACCAGTTATTTTATCAATACCACCGAACAGCGTTTTCACTGCCATATAAGAGATCTCAAATCCACCGGCATCATACGGACTTAAATGCTGGTAACCGGAATCACCGAGGTTCTTGAATAACTCTGTATGCGTCTTGCTGAATGATTTGGTCATGCTCAGGTCAATACGCAGGTCATTGGCAGGCTCCAGTTGCGCCTGTATCTGCCAGCGCTGCGTGAACTGTTGCTGGTATTGAATATTGAATAATGTGTCTGGTGTGATCAGGCCTTTCTTCGCAAAGTTGTCCAGCCACGCTTTATCGGGTTGTTTACCAAACACGAATGGCACACCTGGCTGCCAGCTGGCCCAGTTCATACCCAGCACCTTGGTACTATCGATATAACCTGGTAAGCGGGTATTACCATTTTCAGAGTAATCCAGACTGACACGTTTCAGGGCGAGTAATGGTTTCATCACTGCTTTCAGTATTGGCGATACCTCTACTGATTTTTCCTGTTTGACTGGTTGCTTATTAGGTCCTGTACCGGGTCGGTTATTATTATTCTGCTGCGGTCGTTTCTTCTGCTGCGTACCAGTGATGGCTCGCAGGAAGGCCGATTTACTATATAATTCCGAGAACTTGAACTCCGCCATAACGGTTTTCTGGTTGGAGTTCTCTATTGCATTACCCAGATATCTGGCCAGGAGGGAAGCACCTGTCCAGCGGTAGTCTGTTGAATAACCGATCGCGATGCTTGTCCAGCTAAGCGCAGGTATTTTAGAGGTAGGTAATGTATAGGTCACATTCGCCGTATGATAGTAGTTGGTCGTTCTGCCCAGTTTAAAGAAGTTATTCCACAAACTGTCTTTCTTCTCTTTCGAATTGATACGCCCCTGTGGCTCATCAATACGTGCGTTATTCACCGCGTTAAAGTCGATTGTCAGACTACGGGAGAGATCCCACTTCAGACCGTAGTACCTGTCGAAGGTGAAGTACTTGTTGTAGGTCTCCGGTAACTTATAATTAGAATCATCACCACCAACATTACGGATACGGGTAGCACCGAACTGACGGGTCACGTCTACCCGGAAGCTGATGAGGGATGGTATATAGTTAAAGTTAAAGTCACGGATCAGGTCCAGCCATGGCGTCTTCGCCTTGAACAGCTTTTTGAACGGTGTTATGAACTTACTCTGTCCGGTGAAGGTATAGCCCAGACCACCTCTGTGTTTGGTCAGTTCATCACTTTCAATGATCGGGTTATGGCTGGTAGTCTGTGTAAAGGAATAGCTGATATCAAAGTTTTCGATATCCCACAACCGGTTACGTTTTCTATTCATATTCAGACGACGCACGTTTGTGAAGTTCAGACTCTTGATAGCCGTAAAATCCTGTGCAGCCTTGCGGATTGAGTCACGTTCATAATCACTGCGCGCCATTCTGAGTTTATCTTTCAGTTTGATGTCCAGGTCATACGGATCGTATTCCGGAGAGCTGACAGCTCTTGAATAACCGGCATATACCGGGATGGAGAGGCTGGCTTTCTTCGGCAGGAGTTTACCCAGGTCGAGGTTCGCTGCTGCATCATATTGCAGGTAGTTGTCACGGAAACGTTCATTTACACGCTGGTCAAGATTACCGAAACCAGCAGTGTGCATATTACCCGATACACTGATCGTACCCAGGTCAGCCAGTTGAACGTCCACACGGCCCATACCGGCATAACCACCTTTTTCATCCAGACCGGAGAGACGCAATTCGTTGAACCAAACCTCACCACATCTTTGGAGACCGTCATCTTTCGGGTTTGTCACACCGAGCATGATCGTTCTCACATCACCCAGGTTCGGGTTACCTACTACGCTCATATAGTTACCCAGTTCATCAGGAACAGTATATGGCAGTAATGGGGAACAGGTATCACACTGGTTACGCTGTAGTTTCAGATTGGTCAGTTTGCTCATCAACAGGTTCACATCATTCTTTTCCGGCCATACTTCCATTGGCTGGTTATGGTTCCACTCTGTTACTTTCAGTGGGATCTGATATTCGTAGTAGTTTTCTACGAAGTCGCTACCCATACGGATCACCGCACGCAGTTGTCCGTCTTTCAGAGAGTTCGGATCATTAGAAGGCTCAGCGTGCAGGTACATCTGAATCGTTTTGTACTGACGCAGGTCCATGTTCAGGTTTTTGGTTACACCACGGGTGTCACCATCGGCGAGATCGCACACCTGGATGGACATCGCCTGTTCGTTCAGCTGCAGTACGGTACTGTTGGTGCTGAGCGTGTTCTGACGTACCACGCCCGGAGGCAGTACGTAGTTGACAGGTTTACGGGTAGAGTTTTCTTCAATGTTAACTGCTGAGGTATTGAAGAGGGTATTATCATCATTCGGAACAGGGTCGCCTGCCTGCAGTTTATAATTATACTGACGCCACTGGTTACGGATGAGTTGCAGTTTACCGAAACGTACTACGATCGAATCTTCAAATCCTGTCAGGAACATACGCATGAAACGGATGGACTTGAAGTCTGGGATATTACCTACTTTCTTGTCGAAGTTGTTGATCGGAATTTTGAACTGATACCAGTTTTCCAGTCTGCTCTGACCATTCGCCAGTAAGATATTCCTGGTCACTTTATCCACAATGTAGTTGGTACCTACACCCATTTTCGGACGGAGGTTCACACGGTACTGGAAGTATTCTTCGGTTTCGTTGAGTGTGTTGTCCCTGTTCAGGTCTTCAGACTCGGGTATGTTGGTAGCTGCAGAAGAGTAAATGCTGTTACCGGTAGATACAGGTGAGTTACCTTCCGGATTACTGAAATGCTTATAACGTGAAAGGATGTCTATTCCCTTGTGGTCATAATCGGCATTCCTGTAATGCTTATAGTCATCGTTAGAAGGGTCTCTGGCTGCATCTTTATAAACGTCAGAGTTAATACCGAAGTTAGCCGCCAGTCTGTCCAGGTAAGACCTGCGGAAATTTACCTCATCACCACTCTGCAAACCATCATATCCCACGTCCTGATAACGGCGGATCTCAGGGTCATTGTCAAATGCCTGTGTGATCTGCTGCTGGAATTTAGGGATACGGCCCCAGATAGAAGAGTCAGTCTTATTTAGTTCGGTAGTTGGATTTGGTAAACCGTTCTCGAAGAACTTACGGGAGTCTTTCAGGATATCCTCAGACACGTTACCCAGGTTGAAATACAGTTGACCACCAGGATTCGTAGAATCGACAATGAAAGGGTCCTGGATCCAGAACTCGATGAACTCCACGTTCTGGGTCTGGAAGTCACTGTTATCGATCGCACGCATGATACCCGCCCATTTCTTTCTTGGATTCAGCAGTTTTCCGGCGGCAGTAATACTGTCTCTGCCAGCCGTAAAGTTATATGGACCTCTGTCCTGCGGATAATATGCCAGGTCAAGGGTACTCAGCTGGCTCTGTCCGAAGTCGGTAGAACGATTTGGGAAGATCTCCTGCTGATACACCAAACGGGTACGGGGGTCAGACTGCATTTCCCCATCAATCCCTTCCGGTAACGCAGGCGATTTTGGTATCTGCAAAGTCGGTTCTATAATATACCAGGCCAGTTTTGCCCTGTTGGCCCCATAGCTCAGCTGATCGTTACGGTCAGCCTCAGGGAAGAGGATAGTGCCGGCACTGTCAGACGCATCTTTCGGCGTAGAAGCCAATGCCCAGGCAGTAGCCGGGAACTTCAGGTCGTAACCACTCTGAGAACCTTCAAAGTCATCGATGAAGATCTGTCCCTGGTTGCTACCCGCTGCATTCACCAGTTTACTATGCCCGGGGAATAACTTGGCCACCTCACCGGTGAACATGATATTGGAAGGCGTATTACTCTGGAAGTTAGGCAGTTTATTCAGGAAGCGGGTCAGTCCTTTCCACTGTGAGTTATAGTTTACGTCGAAGCCTACCACCGTGTTCTTGATCGGGTCTTCGCCATAGTTCACTTTTTGGTAGTAAGGTCTTTCACTCATTCTGGCGATCGTCGATCCAAGGGTCAGGTTATCATTGACCACATAGTCAAAGCGGGTACCGAAGTAGTTCCGCACCTGGGTACCAAATGCGGCATTGTTCTCAAACTGCACGTTGATAGCGACACCTGAGTTGAGGATACCTGCGTTGATGATCTTGATACGACCCAGATTATAATCAATAATGTAATCTACATTCTCACGCAGTTGCTGGCCACCGGCAGTTACTGTTACAGATCCCGGCGGAATGTTATAACCACCGAGTGTGATTTCGGAAGAGTTACTTGATTTATAGGAGCCTTTTACGATATACCTGTTCAGCTGCGGGAACTGTTGTGCTACCACTTTGATGGAATCATACAGTACCTTATACATATACTGTCGTTCCAGGGCGGCATTTCCACCGAAGGCTTTCTGAATACCCTGGGCGAATGGTTCCAGTACGGGGAACATGATCCTACCCGTCTGTGAGTTGATCGTATAGCCTTCCACATAGTCAAACACACCATCCGGCTGCGGGTCATTCTGGTTATTCAGTCTGTCCAGGTTAAGGATGGATATCAGTGGAGCACCTTCCCATACCCCCTGTGCATCCGGCAAATAACGTTTATCACTTGGCGCACGGGAATCTGTACCAGGATCTTTATAATATACGTCCAGTTTAAAGTCGGCCCTGTTGATCTGATAAGCGCCTGTAGAATAGACGTTTTTCATCATCAGGTCCCAGATAGGGAGGTTTGGACGGGCGGAAGTAGCTTTCAGCATTTTGAGGAACAGGATACGCTGGTTAGCGCTGTTGTTCTGATCTGGCGGAACATCCTGAGAGAACTCACCCACCTGGTATACACGACCATTGTAGGTATACTGGTAGGCAATAGCTAAAACTTCATCTGCCTGTAGCTGCTGGTTCAGGGAGATGAAGCCGAGTTGTCTGTTGATCGTATATTCAGTGGAATCCAGTTTTCTGGCAAACGTCTTTTCGTATTCCTGTACGGCCTGTAGGCCGAGGCTCTGCAGGCGGCTGACCACCGTTCCCGTATATCGGCTCATGGGGTCAGAAATAATTTTAGCGTAGAGATCGTTCAGCTTGTTATCAGTAAGCCTGGAGTTAGACAATACATTAATGGAGGTATTATAGGGAGCGTATTCACCAAGGTCCATCAAACCGACGATATCCCTGGTATTGGTGGTGGCGCCTGTCTTGTTGGTCACCCACACCTCGATACGGTTCACATAGGCAAGGGAGCGTATCACCGGCAGGTTGCTCATTGCGTAGTTAAAGGTATCGCGGAAGAACTGCCCCATGAGGAAGTGACGGTTATCTTCATACTCGTCAGCCTTGAGGTTGAAGTCCTGTACCTGGGTACCGCCCTTGATCATCATATTCTGTTTCTGCGACTTCTGGTTAGATAGTACGCTGGTAACGGTCAGACGGCCAAACTGCAGCTGGGTCTTGATACCGAACAGGGATTGTACCCCCGAGATGAGCGAGCTACGTAGGGGGAAGCTCACGTTACCGGCTTCTATCTTTTTAATGATCTCATCATCATAGCCGGTATATTCCAGTTTGATCTGGTTTTCGAAGTCGAAGGTGGACTGGGTGTTATAGTTAGTGATCAGTTTCAGTTTGTCCCCTATCTTACCGGTCAGGTTCATATTGATATTCATATCAAATGCGAAACCTCCCGTTTTACGGGCCTGTTCTGTCAGCACGGGGTTTTTGATATTCTGCCCTTCATAACCGAAGGTCAGTTCCAGGCTACCCTGGGGCTTGATATCCACCTTGTTACCACCGAATATCCTGTCAAACAGTTTACTGCCTTTATACAGGTCAGGACCGTTTCCTTTCTGGTTAAGCGATCCGAGGGTACTGGCACGTTTCATCCAGTAATCCTGTTCGCTTTTGGCAGACTGGATCTTATAATACTCATCGAAGCTGAGGTAGGTAGGATTACGGTAGTAGTGGTCGCCTATCTTTTCTGTTACTGTGTATTGTTTTGTTACCGGGTCATAATCAACAGTACGGGATATACCAGCAGGATCCTTCAAATCTATCTGATTCTTAACGGGATCGGTCATACTGGTCCCATGCCTGTCCCGGATAGGGTACTTTAAGGTATCCTTCTTTACGGTATCAGGAGCAGGAGGTATGGTATAATTTTTGTTTGGTTGCCAGTATCTGTTAGTATAGTTGTTATTATAACCCGAACGATTCCTTGCCGCAGTGTCGAAAATAAACAATGAAACAACTCCTATTACTGCAATAGCACCATAATATGTCTTCCTTGACAAGAGAAATAGGTTTTTATAGAGGTCAGGGTAATAAATGTTTATAGACCTTTCAGCGCCTTTTTAATAAGGCCTTCCAGGTCCTGCAATAGTGGTTCAGCTTTTAGCACCTTGTTTATAGCCGTTTCGGCCACATTTCTGGCTATTCCCAAAGTGACTAAAGCATTTAACGCGTCTTCCTGAATTGTATTGTTTGGTGTTACAGATATTTGGTTGCCAATGATCTTTTGTTTCCCGATTTTATCCTTTAATTCCAGAATGACCCTTTTCGCCGTCTTGGCGCCAATACCTTTGATGCTTTCCAGCATCTTTTCATTTTCCATGGCGATCGCCCGCTGAATATCTTCTGGTTGAAGGGAAGATAACATCATCCGGGCTGTGTTTGCGCCTATACCTGAGACACTTATCAGCAGCAGGAACATCTGACGTTCTGCGTCATCAGCGAAACCATATAAAGTATGCGCATCCTCTTTAATATGGAGATAGGTCAGCAGTTTGCAGCTTTCCTGTCCCTGTATGCGGGAGTAGGTATTAAGACTGATCTGCACTTCGTATCCAACCCCTTGTACGTCAATATGTACCATGGCAGGGGATTTATAGGACAGTTTTCCGTTGAGGTAAGCAATCATACAGGAATAGAGTGGTTTCTAATTGTTTGGCAAACCTAGTAAAAATTTAGCAAGAACGGGGCAGTCAGTAACCTTATACTTACATTTACAAATTCTTATGTATTTTTACGGCTCGTTTAAAACATCTATTTTATTAATATGAACAAAATAACGGCCGCTATCACAGCGGTAGGTGGTTATGTACCTGACTACGTGCTCACTAATAAGGAGTTAGAGAAACTGGTAGATACAACAGACGAATGGATCATCACCCGTACAGGGATTACCGAAAGAAGAATTCTGAAGGGAGAACGTAAGGGAACATCTGAGTTATGTGTACCAGTAGCGCAGGAAATATGCCGTAAAAGAGGGATCAGCCCGGAAGAAATAGACTTGCTGATCGTGGCCACCGTTACACCAGACATGGTGTTTCCCGCCACTGCCAACATTGTAACAGATAAAATAGGTGCTAAAAACGCCTTCGGCTTTGATATCAGTGCTGCCTGCTCCGGCTTCCTGTATGCCCTGGACACAGGCGCACGCTTCATCGAAAGCGGCCGTTACAAAAAAGTAATGGTTATCGGCGCTGACAAAATGAGTTCTATTATTGATTATACCGACCGTACCACCTGTATCATCTTTGGTGATGGTGGCGCAGGCGTGCTGCTGGAACCTAACTATGAAGGTCTGGGTGTAATAGACAGCGTGCTGAAAAGTGATGGTCATGGCCGTGAATACCTGCACATGAAAGCAGGTGGTTCCGCACAGCCTGCCAGCATTGAGAGCGTTACCAACAGAGAACACTACGTATACCAGGAAGGTAAAATGGTATTCAAATATGCCGTAGCTAACATGGCGGATGCTGCTGCGCAGATCATGGAGCGTAACAAGCTGACTGCTGACGATATCGCCTGGCTGGTACCTCACCAGGCTAACAAGCGTATCATCGATGCTACCGCACAGCGTATGGGCCTGCCAGAAGAAAAAGTAATGATGAACATTCAGCGTTATGGTAATACCACAGCAGGTACTTTACCACTCTGTCTGTGGGATTACGAAAAGCATCTGAAAAAAGGTGATAACCTGGTACTGGCTGCATTCGGTGGTGGATTCACCTGGGGTGCGAGCTATTTGAAATGGGCATACGATCCTAAATAACCAGGAATTAAAAATCAGAATAATAAAAAAGGACAGGCCTTTCTCTTACGGAAAAGCCTGTCCTTTTATTGTTTTGAATATTATACTTACTGAAGACTTTCCAGCGCCTAATTCACAATTATCCAAATGACGGTAAACTATATCCCAGCTTCAGCTTTCCTTCCACCACATCTGCACTGATCTGGCCTCCCATTTTATCCATAAAGTCTTTACAGATCACCAGTGTCACCGACAGATCGTCTCCTTTTCTGTATTCAAACAAGTGAGCGCCCATATCAGGGGTAAATGCAGGCGCTTCGAACAGGATACTGACTTTTACCAGGTCATCGACCGCTGCACGCACCTGGATAATACCGATTCCCCTGGAAATCACTGTTGCACCATGTAGCAGACTTCTGTTAATGAATAGCAGCATTTCCTGGTCACCAGCCAGGCACAATCCGGACGGTATATCCAACACTACCTGCTGCTGATCTGCCGAATGTGCCACCTGTTCAAATAACAATTTGAGATCGCAGGGCGCCGGGCTATACACGAAGCCTGATAACTGAGACCTGATCCAGCGGAGGATGTTATCAAAGATAACCAGCGTTTTCCGGGAGGACATCACCGCTTCGTCAATGGTCCGTTGCATAGCCGCCTGGTCCATATCCTTGTTCCGAAACAGCGCCGAGACGTTGATAATATCATTCAGCGGCTCCCTGAAATCCCTGGCCAGTATAGCGATCAGTTTATTCTTAAAGTCATCATGTACACTCAGTTGCTGGTTCTTTTCGGAGATCGCATCATTCATTTCCCGTAATAATTCTTCCTGACGACGAAGATTTTTGTACGACCTGTAACGGGCCAGTGTAAAGCCAGCCATCAATAGCAGGCATCCGGCCAGGAAACCTATCAGCTGCAAACGGCTTTTATGTTTCATATTACTATGCGCGATCCTTTGTTCCTGCACCTTGTTGCTCAACTGCCACTCATTGAGCTCCTGCTCTTTCAGGAAGTAATCCAGGTAGTTCATATGATTGCTGGACCTTAGCTTCAGCCGTTGCCTGACTATATCCAGCAGCGCTTTCCCATAATATGCTTTCTTGGCTTCATTATTTCCTTTTGCATAATAACGGTACAGACTGACCACCGTTGGCAACATCACATTCAGGTATCCTGCGCGACTTCCTATTGCGAAGGCCTTCTCTTTGGCAGGTAAAGCATCGGCAGGATATCCATGCTGTTTATATACCTCAATATGGTCCAGCAGATCAATGGCTACTCCGATCAGTCCTTCCTTCAGTGCCTTATCGGCCAGCTCGTTGATACGATGCACTGCCTTTGCCCCTTCTCCGTCCCGCATCCATTCATCGGCTTCAAAAGCCTGGATGTAATAAATATCCCTGCTACCGGGATATTTACGAATGATCTCTTTGGATTTCTCCAGGGCCCATTTCACGGAATCTCTGCGGGTACTGTCTTCTTCATACCGGGAGGCGAAATTGATCAGTACCAGGCTGTAAATAGAATCCTGTGTCAGTGACTGTCCCAGGTTCATAGCCTGATACAGGTACTGGTCAGCTTCAGGCTTCATACCTTCAAAAAAATGGAATACGCTTAGGTTCATCAGCACCTGACACACGTTCGGCTGATCATTCAGTTCACGGTAAAGCAACAGCGCCTTAAATCCATATTCTATAGCCTGCTTCTGATTATCCTTCAATGCATAGAATATACTCAGGTTATTCAGGGCGCCAGCCAGTCCTCTGCTATCATGCAGCCGTGTGGCAATACCACGCGCTTTAACAGCATACCAGAAACAACTGTCGATATTGCTCAGGTGGTACTGCATACCCAGCTGGTTGAGTACATCAGTGTACCGGATACTGTCCGTTTGTTGTAACAGACTGCTCCTTAGCTGGCGGATGACATTGTCCTGTGCATACACTTTCCCGCAGGTCAGCAAACCTGCCAGTAGTATAAAAACGATATGTATGGATCCTTTCTTCAAAATAGTTCTATGACGGCTTATTTACCAATGGTAAAGTGTAGGTAAACGTACTGCCTTTACCCACATTATTAACTCCTCTGATCACACCTCCCATTTTATCCATAAAGTCTTTACAGATGATCAGTGCCAGTCCGGCCCCTCCCTTGTGCTTACTACTACCCTTTTCCCGGTTCCGGTATTCAAACAGGTGCAGCAGCATATCGGGATCAATACCCCGGCCTTCATCGATAAAAGCAATAGTAACATGGTCGCCTGAGATGGTGGAAGTGATCCGCAGTTCGCTACCGGCAGGACTAAATTTGATCGCATTGTGCAACAGGTTACGGTGTACGAACTGTAGCATTTCCTGATCTGCCAGCACCGTCACCTCTTCAGAGATGGCCACTGTCACCCGTATCCTTTTTTCGATACAGTTATCTCTCAGTATTTCCAGCGCATCCTTTACCATGGTGGCTGGTACACATGCTACGGGTGTGTATACAAACCCGCTCAGCTGCGACCTGATCCAGCGCAGGATACTGTCGAATATGTGAAGGGTATGGGCTGACTTGGTTTCCAGTTGCCGGAACAGTGCCGTCGCCTCTTCATAGGAAAGTGAATGATCTTTGAGCAGATTGGTAATATCTATGATGTGATGCAGGGGTACACGGAAGTCATGCGCGATAAGGGATATCAGTTTATTCTTGAAGTCGTCCTGGGTTCGCAGTAATGCATTCTTCTCGCTGATCTCCCGGTTCTTTTCTCCCAGCCGTGCTGCATGCTGGCGGGAACGGCGGTGAGAGCGGTTCACATCGGCTAACAACAGGATGATCAGGATCAGCATAACACTAAGGAAGATAATTACCGCATAGCGGTTACGGCTTTCCATCGCTTTCTTGTCCAGGATCTGTTGCTGATAATCATGTTGGAGCTGTAATGCACGCAGTTTCTTTTCCTGCATGTAATAGTCAATATAATCCAGCTCCCCCTGTGTCTTACTCTGTTCTTCCTTTTCCACAATATCCAGCATCATATTAGCATACAGATGGGCCGAATCTTCATCATGCCTGGCATCATACCATGTATAAAGCTTTGATACAACCGGCAGGGCCAGTTCCCGGAACCCACCGATCATTGCCAGGCGGGCCATTTGCCGCTGGGCAGCCAGTGAGTCCGGCAGGTGATTACGAATGCGGTAGGTAGCCAGGTGGGAATATCCATACATGGCGTGGTAGACGTAGCCTTTTCTTTCGGATTCAGCGATCAGTGAGATCAGGCGGGCGATCCCCTCCGTTACGTCCATTTCAGCATAAATAAGCTCCTGGGCCTGCAACATGCCGGTATAGATCAGCAGTCTTTCATCAGCCGCTTTTACAGCCATACGCCGGGCTGTTGTCAACGCCAGATAAGCCTGTTTTCTGTCTACAAAATCACTACTATGGTGGTTGCGGAGGTCATTGGCGTAGATAAAGTAGTAGTTAGCCAGTAATGTACGCAGGAGCGTGTCATTCTTCAGCCGGGTGCTCATGGACATTGCCCGTTTCATGTAGGTAGCCGCTTCCTGGTACTGTTTTTCAAACTGATAATATACACCCAGGTGCATGCTGGTCTGACATATGCCTGTACTGTCACCCAGCTGCTTATACAAATTCAGTGCATCTGTGTAAAAACGGAAAGATAAGTAGCTGTTATCACGATAAGTATAGTAGCTACCGAGGCCGCGGTAGGCGGCGGCTTCACCTGATTTATAACCTATCCGCTGAGCCACCTCTCTGGCGCGGCAGAGGTAAAAAAAACAGGTATCCAGCTGGCGGTGCTGATACTGTCCCGCCAACTGATTCATGAGGTCGACATACTGCACGCTATCTGTTGTACCTTTTACCGCTGACTTCAGCTGGTGGATGATATTGACTTGTGCGTTTGCCTTATTTTGCCGGATAATGCACCCGGCCAAAACGATCATGAGGCAGATTAATATGTTTTTGTTACCGAAGATGTACAATAAATAAAACAGATGTGGTGGCGCTATCTGCTGATAGCATATTTTTCTTTAGGGCCATTCCTTGCGATCCGACCTTGTCAATAAAAACCGCTGTCACCAACTGCCTCCGCTTACTGCCGAAACGGCTATAGCATCCTTTTGCCGGCTGGAGCGTCATTGTCAGGTCATTTCATGACTTACCTTCTTACAAGTTACAAGATACAGCTATATCTCAAACACTAATCCCCTTCTCTTTAATTCTTCATATTTCTGTTTATCAAAGCGGTATAGGTGTGCGCCTTTCTTTGAGGTTGTTTTATCCTTTTCTTCCAGTTTCTCGAGCACGTCCATTGACAGGATCTTCTTCCGGAAATTACGTTTATCCAGTTCTTTCTGGTAGATCTCTTCATACAGACTACGAAGCTGTGAGAGTGTAAATTTTTCAGGCAGCAGTTCGAATCCGATGGGGTGGAAATGTGCGTTATCTCTCAGTTTTTTCAATGCGTCAGCGATCATCTGACGGTGGTCAAAGATCAGGTCCGGGATCTGATGTAATTCCAGCCAGTGCGCACTAAATTGCTGTGTAGGATTTTGTTCGTGTTCCCGGATACGGATAAGCGCATAATAAGCCATGGAGATAACACGTGCACCCGTATCACGCCCCACATCACCATAACAGGCGAGTTGGTCCATGTAAATATTTTCGAGACCTGTTGTCTGCTTCAATACCCTGGCCGCAGCGTCGTCCATACTTTCGCCGTCCTGGAGGAACCCGCCCATGAGCGACCATTCACCTTGCATGGGGTCTACTTTTCGCTGCATGATCAGCAGCTTGAGCTTACTGTTTTCAAATCCAAAAATGATACAATCTACAGCTACCAGATGTCGAGGTACATTCGCATAAAATGATTGTGCGCTCATTGAAATATAATTGTCTGCCTTTGTGCTGACCAGCGGCCGGGAGGTGTTATTTTTTCCCTCTTGTGAAGGCGCTGTAATCAGTAACGGGAATTTTAGTAATACCGGCCTGCCGTAACAGGGTTACCAGCTGACCGCGATGATACGTGGCATGATTGAACACCTGCATCAGTATTTCTATAACGGTTGATTTACAATATTGTTTCCGGGTGTTGTAATAAGCTACCACGTGATTCAGCCTGGCAGGCTGTACATCTCTGACCCAGTCCGCCAGCTGGGCTGACTGCCTGAGCCAGTGCGTGCAGGCGTCCGCAAAGGAGCCTTTGAAGCCGGTTGCCGGTTTAACGGCCTGTTCTGCCAGTTCTAAACGCTGATACCAGAGACTTTCCGCATCCCACATATGGTAAATGGTCTTACGCAAGGTGCCAAAGCTGCTACCTGTTTCCTGATCCAGCTGTGTATCCGGTAACTTTTTTAATACATCCGCTATCCTATTGTTAGCCCAACGGTTATAAGCTGCATAGCTGAGCAGGATATCCTTCATGGATAAATTTTAGTTTACTATCTTCACCAAAATACCAAAAATATTGCACCTGCCACCAGTTGCAGCCAAATAATCCTCAGGGACCATGGAAAAAATTACTATCAGGGACGTACGAAAAGAGGACTGTCCAAGGATCATGGAGCTTATAATGGAGCTCGCAGCGTATGAAAAAGCACCTGAAGCGGTGACCGTTACACTGGAAGAATTTACAGATGCGGGATTCGGTCCGCATCCGGTCTGGAAAGCATTTGCTGCTGTCAGCACCGATAATGGCCAGGAGACCATTGTGGGTTTCGCACTCTATTATGTTCGGTATTCCACCTGGAAAGGATGCAGGTTATACCTGGAAGACCTGGTGGTTACCGAGAGCTTCCGCGGTAAACGCATCGGTCACATGCTGTTTGAAAGACTGTTTGAGGAAGTGAGGGCGAAAAATTTCAAAGGCATGAACTGGCAGGTATTGGAATGGAATGAACCTGCGATCAACTTCTACAAAAAACATAATGCCTCGTTTGATCCGGAATGGTGGAATGCGGCGATTGACTTTTAACTTAGCGATTAAGCAGCAGGAATTCCTTATACTAAAAGCCGTTCCTATCATACAAAAGCGCTCCCGACCAATGGTCAGGAGCGCTTTTGCTGTATTAGCAGGAATCTGTGTTACTCGATTCCTGGTGCTGACTATCTAGTTGATTCCGTTCACAACAGCATCCTTCTGGATCTTTACTACGAGTCCCTGTAATACCTTACCCGGACCCACTTCTGTGAATGTTGTTGCACCATCAGCCACCATTGCCTGTACGGACTGTGTCCAGCGTACGGCGCCAGTGAGCTGATCGATCAGGTTTTGTTTAATCTCTGCAGGATCATTTACCGCCTTAGCTACCACGTTCTGGTATACAGGGCAGGTTGGCACACTGAAAGTAGTCTTGTCGATAGCTGCTTTCAGTTCCTCTTTGGCAGGCGACATCAGCGGAGAGTGGAATGCACCACCCACTGGCAGTACCAGTGCACGTTTCGCACCAGCCGCCTTCATTCGTTCGCAGGCAACTTCGATACCTTTGACAGAACCGGAAATAACCAGCTGACCAGGGCAGTTGTAGTTAGCGGCAACCACTACTTCTCCGGTCTCTGCACTTACAGCAGCACAGATCTCTTCTACCTTTGCATCATCCAATGCCAGTACAGCGGCCATAGTAGACGGCTGCAATTCACAGGCCTTCTGCATAGCGGTCGCACGGATAAATACCAGGCGTAAAGCATCTTCAAATGTCAATGTACCATTTGCTACCAGGGCGGAAAATTCACCCAGGGAATGGCCTGCTACCATATCTGGCTTTGCTGCCGGCTCTGCACACAGAAAAGCGATCACACTGTGCAGGAACACAGCTGGCTGTGTTACTTTTGTCTGTTTCAGGTCCTCTTCAGTACCGGTAAACATGACATCTGATATACGGAACCCTAATATCTCATTTGCTTTCTCAAAAAGCTCTTTCGCCTTTGGATTGCTATCGTACAGATTCTTGCCCATACCCGGGAACTGAGAACCCTGTCCTGGAAAAACGTAAGCGTGTTTCATCTGATTTGGTTTACAATGACCTGACATCCATATGCATTATTATTAATACATATATCTTGGTAATTGGATTGCAAATATTCATACTCTTTATGATATATCAAAATTCCGGGCTCAAAAGCAGCTATAATTAACACCTGTTCAGTAAATTGCATCGGGATAGCGTGAAAAAATCACCCCCTCTGTCCGCTCCGGTAGACTTACCGGGTACCTTGCCCCACTTATACCTGCACTGTTGACTTATCATCGTAACGAAAAATGCTATTTAAACGGATTTAAATGACTGAGACCATGATAACAGGAAATGATTACAGCATTATTTCAAATAAGGGATTTGACGAGTTCTTTTCGTCTTTTATTAATGATCTGAAGACGATTGATCCACAGCTCATTGCCGAAAAGATCGAGGTGATCGAAGATGAGGTATATGAATATGTGCTGGCCAGAGACCAGGAAACATACGACGACTATGCAGCGCACGGATATGTCTCTACTGCACGTGGTGAGGGCTGCTTCCGCATGCTGGCCAGAAGAGTGAATAACCTGGAGTACAAGATGGAGATTATGAATAAGGCGGAAGAAGAAGTGGAAGAAGCAGTGGATCCTTATCCGGCAGTGCTCATATTACATGATACCTGGAATTATACACTTGTATTCCCGGTAGCTGTTGAAGACAGTCGCTATTGCCGGCTGGTATATGATACAGCCATCAGGGCACTGAAATAATTAACAAGACAATCTATACGAAAAGCGCCCGACTCCCGTCAGGCGCTCTTCATTTTTTATTATAGCAAGAAGATTATTTCGTAATCAAACGCATGAACTCATTTCTGGTCCTGCCATCTTCAAACTGACCAGAGAAAGCTGAAGTAGTTGTTACAGAGTTCTGTTTCTGCACGCCACGCATCATCATACACAGATGCTGTGCCTCAATCACTACGCCTACGCCAAGCGGCTGTAGCGTTTCCTGTATAGCGTCCAGTATCTGATGTGTCAGACGTTCCTGCACCTGCAGCCGGCGGGCGAATACATCTACCACACGGGCCAGTTTGCTCAAACCGGTGATATAGCCATTTGGTATATAAGCGATATGCGCTTTTCCAAAGAAAGGCAACATATGATGCTCACATAATGAATATAATTCTATATCCTTCACGATCACCATTTCGCTGTAAGCTTCCGTAAACTTGGCGCCTTCCAGGATAGCTTTCGCATCCATCTGATAGCCTGTGGTCAGGAATTGCATAGCCTTGGCCACACGTTCAGGTGTTTTTTGTAAACCCTCTCTATCTACATCCTCGCCCAATAATTCTATGCTACTCCTGTAATGATGAATAAGGTCATTAGTTACCTTTTCATCATACGTTTCGATTTTATTATAAGCCATTTCTATAATTAACTTAGTCTGATAATCAACATTCCTGAATGCCCATTCAAGGTAGGGAAACTATGAAAGCCTACTTGCCTCCGAAATATTCCACATAAATACGTGGCGTTTCATACAGTTTGATACAATGCAGCTGCACACCTTCCGGCAGATGCGGGGTCAGCTGGTCCCAGATACCGATAGCAAGGTTTTCAGCAGAAGTGAACTTGCCCACCATAAAATCAACGTCCATATTCAGGTTACGGTGATCGATCTTTTCTACTATATGGTCCTTGATCAGAACGCCCAGCGTTTTTGCGTTGAAGACGAATCCGGTTTCCGGATCAGGGGAACCTTTTACGGTTACGTGTAATTCGTAATTATGACCGTGCCAGTTCTCATTAGCACACTTGCCAAACACTTCCTCGTTCTTTTCCTTACTCCAAGCGGGATTGGATAACTTATGCGCCGCATTGAAGTTCTCCACACGCGTTAAATAGATCATTATTAACTCTATATTTTCCGCAAAGTTACAATAATTCGATCATAGTCGATCGCTGCCCCAAAAGCCCTACCTTTGCTCCATGAAAATATTGGTCACCGCTGCCACTCCCTTTGAAATACAGCCACTTATAGACCATCTGGCCGGTCGCCAGTACCAGCATTGCCAGGTAAGCACACTTATAGGCGGCATTGGTATGATGCATACCGCCTACCAGCTGGGCCGGCACTTTGGCGGTTCGAAACCGGACCTGGCCATACAGGCAGGCATAGCCGGTTGTTTTGACCATTCCTGGGAAATGGGAAAGGTGGTGATCATCGACCGCGAACAGCTCGGAGACCTGGGTGTGGAAGACGATCAGTCCTATAAAGACCTGTTTGACATACAACTATGGCAACCTGACCAGCCCCCTTTTACGAACAGGCAACTTATCAACACTTTTAATGGCGTTCCTGACCTGCCGGCATTACCTGTCGCTTCGGGTGTCACTATCAACACTGTTAGTGGCAGTGAACGTACCCGTCAGTTACTGCTGGATAAGTATCAACCAGCGGTAGAAAGTATGGAAGGCGCCGCTTTTCATTATGCCTGTCTGCAGGAGAATATTCCTTTTTTCCAGCTGCGCAGCATATCGAACTATGTGGAGGTAAGAGATAAGAGCAAATGGAAAATTCCATTGGCGATACAGACTTTGAATGATGCATTGATTAAATATATTGAACGATGGAACTAACACTGGGATTCTCACCGTGCCCGAATGATACTTTCATTTTCGATGCGATGGTGAACAACAAAATTGACACGAAAGGCTTAACGTTCAAAACGCAACTGGAAGATGTTGAAACACTGAACAAATGGGCTATGCAGGGCAAACTGGCTATTACAAAACTGAGCTTCGGCGTTTATCAGAAAGTAAAAGATCAGTATGAACTACTGAACAGTGGCAGCGCACTTGGAAGAGGCTGCGGACCACTGCTGATCGCTAAAAAAGATATTCCGCACGATAAGATCAAAGACGTGAAGATCGCCATCCCCGGCGAGAACACTACTGCCAATCTTCTTTTCTCTATTGCATTTCCTGAAGCAAAGAACAAAGAAGTACTGTTATTCTCTGATATTGAAAATGCTGTGCTGGACGGTCGCGTTGATGCAGGTGTTATCATTCATGAAAACAGATTTACCTATCAGCAGAAAGGACTGGTAAAGATCATTGACCTGGGTGAATACTGGGAAAGTACTACCGGCAGTCCTATCCCGCTGGGAGGCATCTTTATCCGTAAGGATATTCCGGATGAGATCAAACAACAGGTAGACGATCTTATTCATGAAAGTCTGCAATACTCTTTCCGTCATTATCCGGCGCTGTCTTCCTATGTGACGGAACACGCGCAGGAAATGGATGAAAAGGTAATGCGCCAGCATATCGACCTTTATGTGAATGATTTCAGTCTTGGACTGGGAGAAGCAGGCAAGGCTGCAGTAGACAGGCTCATGTCTGTATATGCATAGAAATAATTAGGAATTAGGAATTTCCTGTCCTGAAAGCCTTTCGCATCGACAAAGAGCGCTCCGACTAATACGTCAGGAGCGCTCTTTACTTTAAGGAAGATCTGATCTACTCAATTCCTGATTACTTTAAGACGCCAGTGCCGCCTTGTATACTTCCAGTACTCTTTTTCGGGCCTGTTCATGTACCACCATCGGCTTCACATATGTCAGTTCCTGGAACTCGGGTACCCACTTTCTGATGTAATCAAAATCCGGATCAAAACGTTGCGTTTGTAATGTCGGATTGAACACCCTGAAATAAGGTGCCGCGTCGCAGCCACAACCTGCCGCCCACTGCCAGTTTCCATTGTTGGCAGCCAGATCGTAGTCCAGCAGTTTCTTTGCAAAATAAGCTTCTCCCCAGCGCCAGTCTATCAACAAATGTTTGGTCAGGAAACTGGCAGTGATCATACGGACGCGGTTATGCATAAACCCGGTTGTATTGAGTTCCCGCATACCTGCATCTACGATCGGATAACCCGTTTGTCCATCGCACCATTGCTGAAATTCCTTTTCATTATTCCGCCACTGGATGTTGTCATATTCCCTGCGGAATGCCATTGTCACCACATGTGGAAAATGCCAGATGATCATCTGGAAGAAATCGCGCCATATCAGCTCATTCAGGAAGGTTTCATTCAGCGAATTTGCACGGTCAGCCAGTTCCCGGATGCTGATCGTTCCAAAACGCAGATGTACCCCATAATGTGTCGTACCTTCTATTCCCGGGATGTCGCGCGTCTTATCATAATTTTTGATAAGACTGTCTTTGATCTTTACAGGAGGAAAACCTCTGAATCCTGCCTGAAAACCGATAGCGCGCAGACTAGGCACTTTCTTTGCCTTCTGGCGGTAGAAGTTCCTGAAATAGTCTTCAACGGGGTAAGGTTTTAAGTAGAAATCATTCAACAGGCTTTTCCATTTTTTACTGTAAGGAGTAAATACCGTGTAAGGCTGACCGTTATCTTTTAACACCTCTGACGGAGCAAAGATCACGTGGTCTTTGTAGAGATGAAAGGTGATGTCTTTCGCTTTGAGTCTTTGTGCAATATCCGCGTCCCGCTTCATTGCATAAGGCTCGTAATCGATGTTGGCAAACACCTCTTTCACATCATACACGGTGGTAAAATGATCAAATGCCTGCTCTGGCGTTCCATAAAACACGTCGAGTGTACTTCCCAGTTTACTTAGTTTTTCCTGCAGATCTTCCAGTACATCATGAATAAAGGTGACACGTCTGTCATGCTTATCATCCAGATCGTTCAGGATGTTAGTATCAAATACAAACACCGGCACGACAGGATTGTCTGATTTTAATGCATGGTATAATGCTGCATGATCAAGCAAACGCAGATCACGCCGCAACCAGCACAAGTTTACAGTTGGAGGCATAAGAGTGGTTAGTTTTGCATTCTCGTTAATAGATAGCTAGTTATTGCGGTACCAAGATAAATCGGAAAAGTATAAAATAGTTCCGCTAAAAATGTGCCACTGCCGTGCGGTTTCAGCACTAATCTGTAAATGAATAGAGGTCGTTGTAACTATCTATAATCCTTCATGTATCAGCTCGTGTAATATCACTGCGGTTGCATTGCCATAACTGCTGTCACGGAATGCGCTGACCCAACGGATACCTGTTACAGCATTTGTGAGAAAGATCTCATCAGCATTTTCCAGATCGGCCACCGTAAGGGATTTCTCAGCTACACTAAAAGGCAGATCCATGCGCAACAGGTGTTTGCGCATTACACCACATACGCCACCTTCTGATAATGGCGGCGTAATAATGTCACGGCCGTGTACAATAAAAAGATTAGCGATAGTAGTGTCAGCTACCCTTCCACAGGGATTCAGCAGCACTGCTTCATTAATGCGGTGTTGTTTAGCATACATGGCAGCCATCACATAGGGCAGACAATTATTAGATTTGATAGCGGAGTATTTGTCACTTGTTTTTCTGACATCAGGAAAGACATCCAGCACGAGTCCCGTTTCGTTCAGTTCCAGGATCTGCCGGTTCAGTTCCCAGCTCTGGATAATGAAATTAGGGAGGTTGTTAATGGGATCATATAGTCCGCCATCCGACCTGAAGACTGTCAGCCTTACCCTGGCCAGCTGCTCATTGCCATTGCGGGCACACAACTCTGATATCAGTTTGGTAAAATACGCTTTTGTGAAGTGGTGGGGAACGTCGAAGTGAAGCAGGTTCATACTTGCCATCAACCTTTCAAAGTGAAGGTCTGCAAGCAGGATCCGTCCCTGGTAAACCCGCATGGTTTCAAAACAACCATCTCCATAACGGAAAGAACGGTTATCGGCCGTTAAAATAGGTTCGGACGCCCCAATAAATTTACCATTATAGACTAAAAACCCCGGTTGCACTTCGAACACTTTAGCGTTTAATTGGACTGTTAAGTTACGGAAATTTCACGGGGTAAAAATGGGTAGCGGTTACCCGGTATAACACCGGATAACCGTCTTTTTTTGCATAGGACAGGGGTCCTTCCCGGTCACCGACCCGGACGAACGCCTGCTAATGGCGAATAACCCTGTATAGATAACTGTTAATTACACAGACCCGGTCCCGGGTCAGACTTCGCATGAATAGCCTGCTGGCTTATGCACACCATGACATGTTAGACAGTATTACTTCACAATTAAACAGTATAGGATAAATAAGACACGAACAGACAGTTACATATTGAGACATATATATCTCTTCAATATATCAATCAAAATCAGTAACTGTTCAATAATCTTTCACCTGTGTCTGCAGGTGTATACGTGGTAATTAATTCATAGTGTGTTGCTTGATTCTCTAAAGTTCACAGACGGTTCACAATGTTTCCATTGTACGATTTATTAATTTTGGCTTCTTTCCTGGAGAACTTTTTTCTCCGTATATACGAATAGTTAGACTTTCTGTTTTGCGTTCATTGCCAGTGCTCTCGTTGCTATCATCAGTTCGATAAAGCAAAGATGCTGAATTAGTTTTACACTACAATAGCAAGTTAAGGGTATTGCAAATATGAGGGAGAATACTTATGAAAACAGAAAAAATTTGTGAATGATGTGTAGATGACTTAATAGTGACGGGTAAGGAATTAGGAAATGATTCCCTGTACTTCATGGCTTCAATTCCTAATTCCTTATTCCTCATTCCTAATTTAACTTCATTTCCGGTATCTCACCTTCTACCACGAGACGTCCTGCTGTTTTAGCTATTATCTCTTCCACACTTACGCCCGGTGCTCTTTCCAGCAGTCGGAAACCGGCAGGTGTTACATCAAGTACAGCCAGTTCCGTTACGATCTTCTTTACGCATGATACCCCTGTCAGCGGCAACGTACATGATGGTAATAACTTGCTCTCTCCTTTTGGGTTAGTATGCATCATGGCCACTATAATATTCTTGGCGGCAGCTACCAGATCCATCGCTCCCCCCATTCCTTTTACCATCTTACCGGGTATTTTCCAGTTGGCAATATCACCAGTATCAGAAACTTCCATAGCGCCCAATACGGTAAGATCAACCTTACCAGCCCTGATCATGCCGAAGCTTTCAGCAGAATCAAAGAACACGCCTCCCGGTAATACAGTGACTGTTTCCTTACCTGCATTGATCAGGTCCGCATCTATTTCATGTTCGTCAGGATAAGGCCCCATTCCCAGTAGTCCGTTTTCTGACTGCAGCATAATAGATATACCAGGAGGAATAAAGTTAGCAACGAGGGTAGGAATACCTATACCCAGGTTCACATACATTCCATCACGCAGCTCCTGTGCTATTCTTTTGGCAATGCCATATTTATCTAAAGACATAATGATTTTCCTGTTTGAGGTTGCAGTAAACAAAAGGTGGATTAACCCATTTTAACCGTCTTCCTTTCTATACGTTTTTCATAATTACTTCCCTGGAAGATGCGGTGTACATAGATACCGGGTACATGTATCTGATCAGGATCCAGTTCGCCTGGCTGTACCAGGTGTTCCACTTCGGCAATAGTGATGTTGCCTGCTTTGGCCATAGAAGTACTGAAATTACGCGTTGTCTTCCGGAAGACCAGATTCCCCATCGTATCGCCTTTCCAGGCTTTTACGATAGAAAAATCAGCGTGCAGGGCCATTTCCATGAGATAGTGTTTACCATTGAACTCGCGCACCTCTTTTCCGGCAGCGATCTCTGTACCGTAACCTGCTGGTGTGAAGAATGCAGGGATGCCCATACCAGCCATCTGAATACGGGTAGCTAATGTACCCTGCGGGATCAGGTCTACTTCCAGTTCGCCTGAAAGCAGCTGTCTTTCAAATTCTGCATTTTCGCCTACATAAGATGATAACATCTTTTTGATCTGCCGTGTTTTCAACAGCAATCCGAGGCCAAATTCATCTACACCGGCATTATTGGAAATACAGGTCAGTTGCTGTGTACCTTTCCGTACCAGCGCGGCAATACTGTTTTCGGGGATGCCGCACAAACCAAATCCGCCCAGCATCAGGGTTGCGCCATCGCGGATGTCATGCAATGCCTCATCGGCATTCGCTACAACTTTATTCATGTTTTGGTGATGTTTATCAAGCGCAGGTCAGGGCCTTAGCTTCACAGGCTTCGGTTGTGACAACCTCGAGCCTATTGGAAGGGGTGGAGAGACGATGCGCTTATCTTTCTTAACAAATGGAATTATTGTATCCTGTCCACTCCAAATTATTGGATTATTATTAACCGGCAAAAGCGAATTGATATTGGAGCCGTACTCCCTGTTCCGCACATTGACATCCAATGACTCTTTATCTTCTGATACAATAGCAAACATCATATCATATATGCCTTTGAACTTATCAGGATGGGACTCGTAATAAGCATAACTGTGGTTAAATTCTTCCGGGGTTAGTTTATGCAGATCGAGGATCTGGCGGTAATACACCTTCAGACGTTCCTTCCGCACTGAATCGGTGACCACGACATTTATGCCATCCTCTTCAAGACCAGCATAGGAATCGGCCAGATTCATATCCAGCAATACATCACGCATTTTTTCCTTCGGCAATACGTCACCCGGTACCTTGTCCGCTTCCCCGCATGCTGTGATCAACAGCACCAGGCAAACCGCTAATATTCTATACATACAGTGTTTTCTTCTTCAAAGATGCAAAGCTATTTCATCTGCTGGTATTTTGCAGCATTGGTGACATCCATTTGTGCAAGTAACTGGGCTGCGCGGGTCCTCTCCTGGGGAGGAGACTTTGCAAAGATCTTCTGCAGTTCATCCGATTTGGCACTGAAGAACACCGCCATCAGCATAGAGTTGGGTATATCCTGGTATACGGCATATAACATATTCAGGCAGTTCATGATGGAATTGCGCCCCTTATTCATATCCTCATACATCATATCCATTCCCTGACGATGGTACTGATACATCACATCATGGAAGCGGCTGAACTTCACATTCAGGAGATTATCCTGTAACCAGTAGCGGTTACGGTTGCCCTCGAAAGGTTTCCATCCTGAGATCTCCTTTGCATCTGGTGCATTACTCACGATGTTCAGTGCTTTCTTAAAATAGTCATCGCCTCCTTTTGCAGCAAAAGAGTCAGCGTCCAGGCCGAGTATGATATACGTGTAATACGCCAGGATAGCTGTCAGATTAGAGGCCAGCGGATCATTCCCTACAACACGGTTATCGCTGAATTCCAGCGGCTGGAACTCTACATAACGGAAGGCCACATTCACATCCTGCATATTCAGCGTACTGCTGAGGTATCCGGAATTGTAAACAGGGCGGGTAGACTGAATGGTCAGGTTAGCCCTGAAAGTATTATTACCCAGGTCTTCTGTGACCAGTAAGAGGAAGTTACATTCAATGCGCTCAGCAGGAGTATAGGCGTCGTCCGTCCATCTGCGGCCATTCAGAAATTCCTTCATAGCGTTCTGAAGGGTGGTGAAAACTTTTCTGCTGGTATTGTTGTTCAGCTTCGCGCCGGTAGTGACGGTCACATTTGCGCGAAGTTCCTGTGCCTGTGCGGCAGATAGTTCCAGGAAAATAGCCATCATCGACATCAGCAGCGCAAAGCAGTGGGTTTTATGCCTTGCACACCATAAGTAAGCGTTTGTTGCCATTGTGATCATTCTGAGTTATAAGAGCAATGATTTATACGATGAGGTGGGCGCCATTGGCAGGTAGCATTTCAACAATGCTATTCACAATATCCTGCGCAACCTCCAGTTTGGATTTTAGTGGTAGCTCCCTGGCATCACCGTTTTTGTTAAACAAGGTCACCTTATTGGTATCATGATTAAAGCCGGCGCCTTTATCATTCAGGGAGTTCATTACAACAAGGTCCAGGTGTTTCTCACGCAGCTTCTTTAATGCGTATTCCTTTTCGTTGTTGGTTTCCAGGGAGAAACCCACCAGCACCTGTTTGTCTGTGCGTGTAGCACCCAGCGTACGCAGGATGTCTTTGGTCTTCTCCAGTTCCAGGGTCAGGGCATCCCCTTCTCCTTTCTTCATTTTGATGTCTGCAACGTGCTTAGGTCGGTAATCGGCAACAGCTGCAGCCATAACGATCACTTCAGACTGGGCGAAATGCACTTCACTTCCGTTGAACATCTCTTCCGCAGTTACGACCCGGATGGTCTTTACGGCGGGATTGGCAGCTGACAGTCCCGTAGGACCCAATACCAGGGTCACATCTGCACCAGCCGCCGCCAGTGCGTCAGCAATCGCTATACCCATTTTACCGCTGGAGTGATTACTGATATAACGTACAGGGTCGAGCGGTTCTTGCGTAGGACCGGCAGTGACCAGGGCTTTTTTTCCTGCCAATGGCAGTGTAGCGCCGTTAACAGCCTGCTGTTCAGTCGTCTGTGTGATGGCAGCAGCCGGCATGGTAGCAGCAATATTATTAAAATGTGTATGAAGGTATTGTACAATGTTTTCGGGTTCGGCCATACGACCTTCTCCGAATAATCCGCTGGCCAGTTCACCTTTCTCAACTGGAAGTTGCTGATGACCAAAGGATAACAGCCGGGTGATGTTGGCGCGGGTAGCAGGGTGATGCCACATGTCCTCATCCATGGCAGGCGCAAAGAGCACCGGGCAGGTAGCAGACAGATAAGTGGCCATCAGGAGGTTATCGCAGGCACCGCTGGCCATTTTGGAAAGTGTATTGGCAGAAGCGGGAGCGATGAGCATAACATCGGCCCAGCGGCCCAGCATGACGTGGTTGTTCCAGCTCTGGTTATTGCTGATGGTGACAGGCACTTCATGTTTGGAGAGCGTTGCCAGGGTCAACGGGGTAATAAAATCACAGGCGGAGGGTGTCATGACCACTTTTACGTCAGCACCTTCTTTTACCAGGAGGCGTACGAGTGTAGCAGCTTTATAGGCAGCGATGCTACCGGATACACCTAATAATATTTTCTTTCCTTGAAGCATGACCTTATTGGCATTAAACAAAAAAGGCGGCAGAAAATATATTCTGCCGCCATGAAGTTAGATATTTTTCAGTCAAACTACTTAGCTATATAAGTCGTCGTCATTCCTGCGGAAGTAGATCTTATCTTCCAGGAATTCCATGGTTGCCTGGATAGCCGGATTAGCCATCCTTTCATAGAAACGGGAGATTTCGATCTGCTCTTTGTTCTCGTGCACTTCCTCCAGGTTATCTGTGTGGCTGGCAAATTCTTCCAGCTTGGAGTGCAGTTCTTCCTTCACAGATATGTTGATCTGATTGGCGCGTTTAGCGATAACTGCAATAGACTCATACAGGTTGCCAGTTTTACTCTTGATCTCGGTGGTGTTTTTTGTTTCAACCATCGGATTAAGGCTGCTGGTGAGACCTCTTTTTATTTTGCTCATTCTCCAGGGAATTATTGTGATTATTAATTGTTTTTAGATTCAGTACCGGCTTCTTCTTTCACATCTTTCGCCTTTTCTGCCTTATTAGCAGCTTTTTTTACCTTTTTCTCATCTTTCTTGGAACGTTCCGGTTTATTATAACTATCCAGTGTTTTTATATTGCCTTGTGCTAAGGTATAATATTTTTCTGCATCGGGCTTCAGTTTGCTGGCGGAGTAATGGTCGGCGAAATCAAGGTATTCGCTCACTACATCTTCATAGCGTTCTTTTTGTTTTTCCCAGATGCTGTTTTTAGCATATTGGTAATAAGCCTTGATAGCCATGTACTTATAAGAATCGCTCTTATCTGAATCCGGGAACTGGCGCATCAGGCTTTTAAAGGTGATGGCGGCAGCGTGGTAATGGCCAAGGTTATAGTATAGCTCTGCGTTATTGTATTCTTTCTTCTCCAGTTTACGGCGGCTCAGTTCAATTACCAGGTTAGCTTCAGGTACTTTATCCGATGTCGGATAGTTGTTGATGAAGGTTTGCATGGCAGCGATAGCCTTCTGGGTGTTGGTCTGGTCGAGCGCTACTTTAGGGGACTGTTTATAATAGCAGTAAGCCTGCATATAGTCCATTTCCGTTGCTCTTGGACTGTTAGGGAAGTTATCGAGGTAGTTTTTAAAATAGAAACCGGCCTGCACATAATCTTTCATTTTGTAAGAGCAATAGCAGTAGTTGTAGTACATGGGCTCGTACTTATCGGTTCCCTTATAAACCTGGAATAAAGATTCATACAACCCCTGAGCAGCGGTATATTTCTTTTTTGCATACAGCTTATCAGCGTATGCCAGCTTGGCCTCATAATCCTTGCTTTTTTCAATTTTGCGCAGCTCAGTATTACAGGATACCACAGCTGTTACCGCTACAAAGAGACTAATGTATAAAACTAATTTCCGCATAAAGAGGGCAAAGTTAAGAATTAAATGTAAATGTAAGGTAGGCCGGGAATCGAAGCTGTTAAAATTTTGTAAAAGCCGTGATTGGTGGCGCCTTTTTCCACTTTTCTACACCAAAAGAGTGGTTTTCCACTTTTTACCACGACAGGGCTTATTCCCGCTTTAGTATCGGTTTGTATTCGGTCAGGTGAGCTTTCTCTTACGTTTCTCTTACGTTTTAAGACGTAGGAGGAACGTAAGAGAAAGCTTACCTGACCAAATACAAACCAAAGACAAACTATACCATAAGACGAACAAAAAGAACTTGTTATCGACCAGATCACCACCCTGGGAGATGTAATCCGGACTTTGTTCGACTATTTATGGGATGGCAAATAACGGCGTTTAGCTGGAATATAAAAAACGGGGAAAAGAAAGCTGCAAAAAAGATACTGACATACTGGTGATACGCTCGGGGACAGTCGATTCATAACAGACTGATGTAATGTGAAAACACGGAAAATGTGGATAACCGATGTGAAAACTGACGAAAAATCGGGAACGAAAGACCAGTGGGAGTATACCCGGAGTTTGACTTCACCCGTTCAATAACGTTATGCACATCGAAATCAGACTTATAAACACTACAAACACACATTATCAACATTCACAAACAATACCTGTATAACAAAACCTATACGAGTCAATATTATAGGCAAAAAAAAGCTGTGGAAAAAATTTATAATTCATTTTTTCGTTAGAGAGTGGGAAAAAGTGTTATTTTGTGTTAGAAAATGTTTTTCAAGGACTTTCGCCCCCAAATATGACAGGCTTTCTCGGTGAATATGAGGCTACGTTGGATGCAAAAGGACGCTTTCTACTACCGGCAGGCTTTAAAAAGCAACTGGCAGAGAGCGCAGGAGAACAGTTTGTAATCAACCGAGGGTTTGAAAAGTGTTTGTCTTTGTATCCCATGAATGAATGGCAGCCAATTTTTGAGCGGATCAGTAAACTCAACGACTTTGATCCGAAAGTTAGAGAATTCAGGCGCTATTTTTTGAACGGAGCTACAATATGTGAACTGGACAGTGCAGGGAGGTTATTGGTACCAAAAAATTTAATGACCTACGCTTCGCTCGAAAAAAACATCGTGCTGGCAGCGGCGACAAATAAGATAGAGATCTGGGATCAAGGTAAATACCAGGAGTTCTTTGAAAATTTCTCACCAGGAGCATTTAGCGACCTGGCCCAGCAAGTAATGGGAGGCGGGGATAATAACATTTCGATTTAATTGACTGTATGGAAGAAGCTTCAGCATATCATCTGCCCGTATTACTGCAGGAAGTGATCACGAACCTGCAGATACAACCTGACGGTGTATATGTAGACGCCACTTTTGGTGGTGGGGGCCACTCCAGGGCAATCCTGGAAAAGCTAAATGAGCATGGCAGACTGATCGTATTTGACCAGGATGAAGATGCATACAACAACCGGATAGATGACCCAAGGGTCACCTTTGTTCAACACAACTTCCGGCATTTGCAACGCTTCCTCCGGTTGCACAAGTCTGTACCGGTAGACGGTATCCTTGCTGACCTGGGAGTATCCTCCTGGCAGTTTGATACCCCGGAGAGAGGGTTCAGTACCCGTTTCGACGGCGACCTGGACATGCGGATGGATAAACGTACAACACTGACCGCTGCATCACTGCTCCAGTCCTCTACTGAAAAAGAACTGCATCTGATGTTTCAGAATTACGGGGAAGTAACAAACGCCCGTACACTGGCAAAAACCATCGTGCAGGAACGCAAGGCTAGGCCAATGCGAACGATTAATGAATTTAAATCTGTAATTCAGCCGATAGTAAAAGGCAATCCGCAGAAATATCTGGCCCAGGTTTTCCAGGCCCTGCGAATTGTTGTCAATGATGAATTTGGTGCCCTGAAAGACATGCTGACCCAGTCAGCTGAAGTGCTGAAACCAGGTGGAAAACTGGCGATTATCACTTTTCACTCACTGGAAGACAGGCTGGTGAAAAATTTTATGAAAACGGGACAATTTGAAGCACAAGACGAAACGTTCTCTTACGAAACACCGCCTAAACTATTCAAGTTAGTCACTAAGAAACCAGTTACTGCCAGCCCCGAAGAGCTCAAACGCAATACAAGGTCCCGAAGTGCAAAACTGAGGGTTGCTGAAAAACTATAAAGATCGATTATGAATCCGCTATGCCAATGTACTTGTCACCCGACGGGATGCATTGGCTTAGCAGCATAAAGTAATATAACGTGTTGCAGGAAGAAGAAGCATACATATCAGCCGAAGAAGAGGCCCCGGAAGAAAAGCCGGCCATCTCGGAACAACCGGAACACAGAAAAGAATGGCGTCTGCGGATCAACTACAGGGCCATTACGCAAAACATGCCCTTTATTCTGTTCCTTTCCGCTCTCGCCCTGATATATATCGCTAATAGTCATCTTGCAGAAAAAAAGATCCGGAGTATCAATAAACTCGGCAGGGAAATCAAAGAACTGAAATGGGAGTACCTCAACGTTAAAAGTGAACTGATGTTCCGGAGTAAAATGAGCGAAGTGAGCAAAGCTGTAGAACCCATGGGGTTAAAACCGCTAAGCTCTCCGCCACAAAAAATAGAACTGGAGAAAAAGGAATAACCTTTTATACATAACAAACAGTGGAAGTAAAGAAAGACATATTGTGGCGTGTGTATCTGTGCTTTATAGGCATGGGGCTGTTTGGTGTGGCAATCCTTGTAAAAGTATTCATGGTGCAGAACGTAGACGGTGACTACTGGCGCGGAATGGCAGATAGCCTCCATACCCGCTATGTCTCCCTAGACGCTGACCGCGGTACCATATATTCTGAAGAAGGCCGTATGCTTTCAACATCCATTCCTTATTTCAATTTAAGGGTGGATTTTGCTGCTGATGGACTTGTAGCAAAAGATGGCAAAATATTTAAAGAGAATGTGGATTCACTCTCCATTTGTCTTTCTCAGTTATTTGGTGACCGTACACCCAGAGAATATAAGAACCTCCTCAGAGAGGCTTTTCAGCACAAAGACAGGTACTTCCTCCTGAAAAGAGATGTACAGTTTGTGCAATACCAGGCAGTCCGCAACTTTCCCATGTTCAGACTCGGAAAGAACAAAGGCGGCCTGATCGCAGAAACAAAGAACAAACGCATTAACCCCTTCAAACTATTGGCTAACCGCACAATAGGATTATCAAGGGAAAATGCGCAGAACGTAGGTCTCGAAAGGACCTACGATAAGTATTTAAAGGGCGTTACCGGTAAAAGACTGATGCGCCGTATCGCTGGTGGAACATTTGTTCCCGTGGAAGGATATGATATTGAGCCCGAGAACGGACGCGATATCATCACTACCCTGGACGTGAACATGCAGGACATTGCAGAAACTGCCCTCATGAATATGATGGTCAGCAACGAAGCAGAACATGGTACCTGTATCCTGATGGAAGTGAAAACCGGTAAGATAAAAGCTATTGCCAACTTAGGACGTCAGCCGGACGGCAGCTACTGGGAGGACATGAACTATGCCCTGCAGGTAGGTGAACCAGGATCCACGTTCAAACTGGCTACCGTGATCGCCGCACTAGATGACCAGTATGTCACCATGGACGATCAGGTGAACCTGAACGAAGGTCGCTGGCAGATAGGCAGAAGGACTGTCTTTGACTCTGAACCACACCCGGGCCAAACAAACGTCAGCATCAAACATGCTTTCGAACTGAGCTCCAACGTGGGAATGGCAAGACTGGCCATGCGCTGCTACGAAAAAAAGCCAAATGATTTTGTCGCACACCTGCGTAAGCTGCATCTCGACAAACCTACCGGCATCGATCTCGTAGGGGAAGGCAAACCGGTGATCAAAAGCACCAAATCAAGAACCTGGAGCAGCACCAGCTTACCCTGGATGTCTTTCGGTTATGAAGTGTTAATTAGTCCGCTGCAGACCTGTATGTTATACAACGCCGTTGCCAACAACGGTACCATGATGAAGCCTTACCTCGTAAACGCTATCATGGAATACGGTCAGCCGGTAAAAGATATTGATCCGGAAGTAGTGATGGACAGCATTTGTTCACGTAACACACTCAGACAGGTAAAAGCCATGCTGG
This sequence comes from Chitinophaga agri, assembly GCF_010093065.1. NCBI lineage: Bacteria > Pseudomonadati > Bacteroidota > Chitinophagia > Chitinophagales > Chitinophagaceae > Chitinophaga > Chitinophaga agri. The sequence continues at coordinate 3,604,663 of NZ_CP048113.1, forward strand.
AAGGTGTGGTGACAAATGGTACCGCCAGAGCATACTGGACACCATACTACAAGTTCGCCGGTAAAACAGGTACAGCACTGGTAGCAAACGGAAGGGAGGGTTACAGACAAAAGATCTACCAGTCCTCCTTCGCAGGTTACTTTCCAGCCAACGATCCGCAATTCACCTGCGTGGTCGTGATCAAGAACAAACCCAATGCGGTAAAGTTCTATGGTGGAGCAGTAGCATTGCCAGTGTTCCGTGAAGTGGCAGACAAACTGTACGCCATCGCACTCGAAAAACAAAGACCCATGCGCGCGACTATAGCAGTAGATACACTGCTGGCGTTTAAAACCGGACAGGGACGCGAATGGAAGACCATACTGAACACACTCGATCTGCCCATACAGGGCGCACCGGGTAACAGCAACTGGGTAAGTCCAAAAGTGAATGACAAAAAAGTGACTTTCACGGCTGTTAAACAGGTAAAAGGCGGCGTTCCCGATGTAACAGGAATGGGACTGAAAGACGCCTTATACCTGCTGGAAAATGCAGGATTGCGTGTGATCGTGAAAGGCGCAGGAAAAGTGACGAACCAGTCATTACCCGGCGGCTCGTTATTGGAAAAAAACCAGACTATCGTAATAGAACTGAGCTAAGAAGCATGAAGACGCTGCGAGACATATTATACAATGTGAGCATCCGCGAGGTACACGGTAGTACAGATACTACTGTTAAATCGCTGAGCATAGACTCCCGGGCCATTGGTCAGGGAGATGCCTTTATCGCTATCAAAGGCGTACATGCAGATGGTCACCTGTTTATAGAGAAAGCCATCACGCAGGGCGCAGCGGCCATCATCTGTGAAGAGATGCCGCAAAACCTGGCAAACGGGGTGACTTATGTGCTGGTGAACAGTAGCGCAACTGCTGCAGGTATTATCGCAGGAAATTTTTACGATAATCCGTCACATAAACTGAGACTGGTAGGCGTAACCGGTACCAATGGCAAAACCACCATCGCTACCCTCCTGTTCCGCCTGTTCAGTAAGCTGCGTTACCACTGTGGACTGCTGTCAACTGTGCAGAACCAGATTGGTGATAAGGTGGTACCAGCGACACATACCACTCCTGACGCGATCCACCTGAACGCTTTACTGGCAGAAATGGTGGATGAAGGTTGTGAATATGTGTTTATGGAAGTCAGTTCACATGCGGTGCATCAGCAACGTATTGCCGGACTGAAGTTCGCCGGTGGTATTTTCAGCAACATCACACATGATCACCTGGACTATCACAAGACCTTCGATGAATATATCAGGGTGAAAAAAGCCTTCTTTGACGGACTGCCACAAACAGCCTTCGCGCTTACCAACCTGGATGACAAGCGAGGTAATGTGATGTTGCAGAATACCCGTGCAAAGAAACAGTCATACAGTCTGAAGACAGTGGCCGACTTCAAGGGTAAGATCCTGGAGAACAACCTGACCGGACTGGTAATGACGGTGAATGAGAAGGAAGTACACTTCCGCCTGATCGGAGAATTTAATGCCTACAACCTCCTGGCAGTATATGGTGCGGCGACCCTGCTGGGGCAAGATAAGGACGAAGTACTGCAGGCGCTCAGCGACCTGTCAGGTGCAGAAGGACGATTTGATTATATCACATCCGCCAATGACAGGATCATTGGTATCGTCGATTATGCACATACACCTGACGCATTGCTGAATGTACTCGCTACCATTAAAAACCTGCGCAAAGGCAACGAGCAGGTGATAACTGTGGTAGGTTGCGGTGGTGACCGTGATACGGCTAAACGCCCAGTTATGGCAGCAGTCGCAACGGAACACAGTGATAAGGTCATTCTTACTTCTGATAACCCTCGTTCGGAAGATCCTGTAGCTATCATCCAACAGATGGAAGCAGGTATCCCGGTGCATCAGAAAAAGAAATCATTGTCTATCACTGATCGTAAAGAAGCCATTAAAACAGCCGTAAGCCTCGCTAATCCGGAAGACATTATCCTGATAGCAGGCAAAGGACACGAGAAATACCAGGAGGTCCAGGGAGTAAAACATCCCTTCGATGATAAACAGGTATTGCGTGAGATACTGGAATTGATGGGGAAATAATAAACGGACTGAAACAAGTAATTAACTAACTAACAACTGACTGAGACCGTAAGTAACGACTACGATCTGGAGCGAGATTAACTAACTATATGCTTTATTACTTATTTAACTATCTAAAATCATTAAACTTTAGCGGCAGCGGGATGTTCCAGTTCATCACGTTCCGGGTCACCATGGCATTGCTCCTGTCGTTGGCGATCTCTCTGTTATTAGGTAAGCGCATTGTAAAATATCTGCAACGCAAACAGATCGGCGAAACCATCCGTGATCTGGGACTGGCCGGAGAAAACTCCAAAAAAGGTACTCCTACAATGGGAGGTCTCATTATCCTCTCCTCTATTCTCATTCCCACCCTGCTGTTTGCACAGATCAAAACTGTGTATATATGGCTGATGCTGCTGTGTACAGTATGGCTGGGACTGATCGGCTTTCTGGATGACTACATCAAAGTGTTCAGGAAAAACAAGGAAGGACTTGCTGGTAAGTTTAAAGTGCTCGGACAGATAGGTCTGGGCATCATTATAGGTAGTACACTATATTTCAACGACAACGTAGTGATTTCCCGCGAGATCATCGGTGGAAAAAAACTGGCTTCGTATGAAAGAACAGTGAATCACCAGGAGAGAGTTACAAAAGATGGACACAGATTTGCAGATGTAAAAACACCTATCACGACCATCCCTTTTGTAAAGAACCATGAGTTCAACTATGCCAAACTGATCTCCTGGATGGGTCCTGGCGCAGAGAAATATACATTCATCCTGTATATCCTGATCGTGATCGTGATCATCACGGCAGTGTCCAACGGGGCTAACCTCACAGATGGACTGGATGGCCTTGCCACAGGAGTATCCGCGGTCATAGGTGTATGTCTGGGTATCTTCGCTTATGTATCGGGTAATATTCAGTTCGCTGAATATCTCAACATTATGTACATCCCCAACCTGGGTGAACTATCCATCTTCATCGCAGCCTTCGTAGGTGCATGTGTGGGTTTCCTCTGGTATAACGCCTATCCGGCGCAGGTATTCATGGGTGATACCGGAAGTCTTGCACTGGGCGGTATAATCGCCTCGATTGCGATCATTGTAAGAAAGGAATTACTGATCCCTATCTTCTGTGGTGTGTTCCTGGTTGAAAACCTCAGCGTCGTACTGCAGGTGTCCTACTTCAAATACACGAAGAAGAAATATGGTGAAGGCAGACGCATTTTCAGAATGTCTCCGCTCCATCACCATTATCAGAAACTGGGATATCATGAAAGTAAAATTGCGGTTAGATTCTGGATCGTTACCATTATCTGTGCAGCAGTATCTATAGCAACGTTAAAAATGAGATAAACATGCAAAAGAAACTCATCATACTTGGAGCCGGCGAAAGCGGTATCGGTGCTGCCCTTCTGGGGAAGCAGCGCGGGTATGATGTATTTGTCTCTGACGGCGGTGCTATAAAAGACATCTACAAACAGGAACTCGCAGTGAACCATATTCCTTTTGAGGAAGGGCAACACTCCTGGGATGTGATATTGAACGCAGATGAGATCATTAAGAGTCCTGGTATACCTGAGAAAAGTGAGTTGATGAAGAAAGTGCGTGAGAAACAGGTACCGGTGATCTCCGAAATAGAATTTGCCTACCGGTTCAGCAAAGACAGCAAAGTCATTGCGATCACTGGTAGCAACGGTAAAAGTACAACAACGGCGCTCACGTTCAACATCTTTGAAACTGCAGGATTACATGCAGCAATGGTGGGCAATATCGGTCTCAGTTACGCGAGACAGGTCGCTACGGCGCCAGCGGATTATTACATTGTGGAAGTAAGTAGTTTTCAACTGGACGATATCAGGGATTTCAAGCCTAACGTCGCTATTCTGCTGAATATAACGCCAGATCACCTGGACCGTTATGACTACAAAATGGCGAATTATGTGGCGTCAAAATTCCGCATAGCGATGAATCAGGGACCGGAAGATTATTTTGTGTATTGCGTTGACGACCCTGAGATCACCGGCTATCTGAAAGGGCATACTATTCATTCAACTACAATTCCGTTTACTATCATGGAACCATTAAAGCAAGGAGGGTTTATGACAAATGAACAAGTCAATATCCAGGTTAATGATGAGCCAATGATCGTATCAATGTATGATCTCGCATTGAAGGGCAAACATAACCTGTATAACTCAATGGCAGCGGGAATTGCTGGTCGCACGATGGATATCAGGAAGGAAAAGATCCGTGAGAGTCTCACTTCCTTCAAGAGCCTCGAGCACCGTATGGAATATGTAACGACGGTACGTGGAGTGGATTTCATCAATGATAGTAAAGCGACGAATGTAAACTCACTATGGTTTGCGCTCGAAAGTATGGAACACCCGGTCGTACTGGTCATGGGTGGTGTGGATAAAGGAAATGATTACAGCGCGATACAGGATCTCGTAAAAGAAAAAGTAAAAGCGATCATCTGTCTTGGTATTGACAATGCACCTATACAGGAAGCATTATCAGGCTATACACCGGTGATAATAGATACACGCAACATGAAGGATGCAGTGAATGCCGCCTTCGGACATGCCGAAAAGGGAGACGTTGTACTGCTCTCTCCTGCCTGCGCAAGCTTCGATCTGTTCAAGAACTATGAAGATCGCGGCAGACAGTTTAAAGAGGCAGTAAAAGAACTGTAACCAGCTTGTATCTGAAGCGTGATCTTCAGATAGACAGGCACCAAAAAAGTTGAGATGGACGTACTTCAGAGGACAAAAGGAGACAAAGTGATATGGACGATCGTGATCTTCCTGTCATTAGTCAGCCTGCTTGCTGTTTACAGCGCCACGGGTTCCCTGGCGTATCGTGAACAGGGAGGTCATACGGAGTACTATCTGTTCAAACAACTGAGTGTACTTGGAATGGGACTGGTGATCATCTATTTTGCTCACAGGGTAAATTATACAATTTACTCACGTGCGGCACAGATAGGATTTATCATCTCAATTCCGCTGCTGGTATATACACTGGCGTTTGGAAGTAACATTAACGATGCCGCCAGGTGGATACGCCTGCCGGTGATCAACCTGACCTTCCAGACATCGGATGTAGCCAAGCTGGCTATATTCATGTATGTGAGTCGTGAATTGTCCAAGCGTCAGCATGTGATCACTGATTTTAAGAAAGGCTTTCTGCCTATTATTATTCCGGTGTGTATCATCTGCATGCTGATCATGCCGGCAAACATGTCCACTGCATTGCTGCTGGGCGCCAGCTGCATGATACTGTGCTTTATCGGCCGGGTACCTCTCAGGTTCCTGGCTTCTATGGTAATAGGCGGTATTGTACTGGTGGGATTGTTAATTGGAATAGCAGTGGCGACAGGAAATCCGATGCGTCTGGAGACCTGGAAAAAGAGGATCGAACATTTCTCTTCATCAGATAAGGATGACATCCCTTATCAGGTACAGCAGGCTAACATTGCAATAGCAGGTGGTGGCGTACTTGGGAAAGGCCCTGGCAACAGTACCCAGAGAAACTTTCTTCCTCATGCGTATAGTGACTACATATACGCAACAATTATTGAGGAGTATGGTATATTTGGCGCCTTTTTGATATTGATGGCCTATATGTTGCTATTATTACGTAGCATCCGCATATACAGAAACTGTCCGTACGCATTCGGTGCATTTCTAGCAGTAGGTCTCAGCGTCACACTCGTCATACAGGCACTTACCAACATGGCAGTGAATGTAGGACTGTTTCCCGTCACAGGGGTGACATTGCCGCTGGTGAGTATGGGTGGTTCATCAGTCCTGTTCACCAGTCTGGCCATAGGTATCATACTAAGCGTATCCCGCAACGTAGAGGAACTGGAAGGCAAACGGTTAGAGCAGGAAAGGATCGCAAAAGTGATGGAAGAAAACGGTATGCAACCAGCAGCTTAACAACAAACTAAAAAATTAAATATAAATGCAACGCAGAATTATCATAGCAGGTGGCGGTACAGGAGGACACATCTTCCCGGCGATTGCCATTGCCAATGCGTTGAAGAAGATAGATCCGGAGACAGAGATCCTTTTTGTAGGTGCCAGGGGAAAGATGGAAATGGAGAAAGTGCCGCAGGCAGGCTATAAGATCGAAGGACTTGAAATAGCTGGTTTTAACCGTAGTAACATGTTTAAAAACCTGTTACTGCCCTTCAAATTATTAAAGAGCCTGGGACAGGCGCGCCGTATTATCAACGAGTTCAAACCACAGGCGGTGGTGGGCGTTGGCGGTTACGCAAGTTTCCCTATCCTGCGAAAAGCACAGGGTAAAGGCATTCCGACATTGATACAGGAACAGAACTCTTTCGCCGGAAAAGCCAATATGGTATTGGGGAAGAAAGCAAAGAAGATCTGTACCGGCTACGATGGCATGGAAAAATTCTTCCCTGCTGATAAGATCGTAGTTACCGGAAATCCTGTACGTGGCAATATCACACAGTCGTCCGTAACACGTGAAGAAGCAGCACAGCATTTCGGGCTGCAGCGTGGTAAAACCACTGTCTTCGCCGTAGGTGGCAGCCTTGGAGCTAAAGCCATCAACGAAGCACTGCATCCATTACTGGCTAGTTTTGTTGAGAAAGATATTCAGCTGATCTGGCAAACAGGTAAGCCTTATTTTGAGACAGCAAAAACGGCAGCAGCAGCTTACGCATCACATGTAAAAGTGTTTGAGTTCATTAATCTCATGGACTTTGCCTACAAAGCAGCTGATGTAGTGATATCACGTGCAGGGGCATTGGCAATAGCAGAACTCTGTGTGGTGAAAAAACCGGTCATATTCGTACCATATCCCTTTGCAGCGGAAGATCATCAGACCTTCAACGCGCAGAGCTTAGTAAATAAGAAGGCAGCCATCCTGATTAAAAATGATGACGCTGCCGCACAACTTGGGACAACATTATTCAGTCTGGTGCAGAATAAAGCACTGATGGAACAATTGGAAGAGAACATAGGAAAACTGGGCAATACCAACGCGGACATGGTCATCGCAAAACAGGTAATGGCATTAATAGGGTAATCAGTAACACGTAATTGAGAAAATGGATCTGAACAAAATAAAACGCGTCTACTTCATTGGCATAGGAGGCATCGGCATGAGCGCTATCGCACGATTCTTTAATGAGAATGGTGTGCATGTAAGCGGTTATGACCGTACTGAAACAGCATTGACCCGTCAGCTGGTGGAAGAAGGCATGGAGATCCATTATACGGATGATGTGGAACTGGCCGATAAACAGGCCGAACTGGTTGTATATACACCTGCCATTCCCGGCACTCACGCAGAGCTGATCTGGTTTGTTAAGCAGGGTTATGAAGTGGTGAAACGCAGCGATGTATTACAGGAAATCACAAAAGAACTATACGCGATCACCATTGGAGGTACCCATGGTAAGACCACGACCTCTACACTGATCGCACATATACTGAGGCATGCGGAATATGGTTGTAACGCTTTCCTCGGAGGCATCAGCGCCAACTATGACCGTAACTTCTGGAGCAGTACCAGACAGGTAGCTGTGATAGAAGCAGATGAATACGACCGTTCATTCCTGAAACTGCACCCTGATGTGGCAGTACTGACTGCCATCGACGCAGATCACCTGGACATCTACGGTACAGAAAAAGAAGTACAGGAAGCATTTATACAGTATACCCGCAATATCAAGGCAAAAGGCACACTGGTAGCAAAACTGGGTTTACACCGTGCAGCAGAACTGAAAGGAGACCACCATATCTGGTATCATCTGGACGATAGTAAAGCTGACATATATGCAGCCAATATACGCCCGGCAGAAGGTGGATACAGATTTGATGTAATACAGCAAGACTGGAAACTAACGGATGTCTATCTTCCTGTTGGTGGTACGCACAACATTGAGAATACCATCGCAGCTATTGCAGTAGCACACCTGCTTGGAATCACAGATGGACGTATCAAAGCCGCCATCGCTGACTTTAAAGGCATTAAACGCCGCTTTGAATACCTGGTGAAGAATGACTATCAGGTATACATAGACGATTATGCACATCATCCGGAAGAACTGCGTGCACTTATTACCAGTGCCCGTGCGTTATTCCCGGAAAGAAAATGTGTAGTGCTGTTTCAGCCGCATCTGTATACACGCACACGCGATTTCGCAGAAGGATTTGCAGAAAGTTTATCGCTTGCGGACGAAATATTACTGCTCCCTATATATCCGGCAAGAGAATTGCCTATAGAAGGTGTACATAGTGAGATGATCGCTAAGATGATCAGCAAACCTGTTCAGGTAATACAAAAAGAAGAAGTGCTCCCCTGGATAAAAGCGAACAGCGCTCCGTTATTTATCACAGCCGGTGCCGGAGACATAGATCAGTTCCGGGAAGCCGCAGAGGAAATACTAAATGGAAAAGGAATCGTGGAAAACGAAGCAATAAAAAAGAAAGCATAAACTGTAAAACACCCAATGCAAACAAAAACCCGTAAGGTATTAAGGCGAATTGGCACCACACTGCTCTGGACGGGCGTGCTGACCGGTTTTGTCATCTTACTGGTAGCAGCCGTACATGACAAGAACGACGGCAAATGCACCGGGATCGTTGTTAAATTACAGGGGGAGGACGATGCCAATTTCTTTATAGAGGAAAAAGATATTAAAGCTTTAGTAGCCAGAAATAAAGCAGCTAACCCTGTCGGAAAGGCTATTAAAAACATCAACACCGCCGAACTGGAACAGATCGTATCACGCGATCCATGGGTCAAAAAAGCGGAGATATTCATAGATAACCAGCGTAAGCTGAATATCAAAGTAACACAGCGGGAACCCCTGGCGCGTGTATTCACAGCAAGTGGTAACAGCTTTTATTTTGATAAGGATGGAGACCGTATACCGGTATCCGCCCGTTACGCCGCCCGCGTACCGGTGTTCACAAACTTCCCTGCAGATGCAGCAAAACTGGCAACAGCAGATAGCATCGTAGCAGCAGGTATTATGGCACTGGGTAGCTTTATTCAGGAAGATCCGTTCTGGTCTGCGCAGATCGCACAGATAACGGTCACTCCGGGGCGTGAGTTTGAACTGATCCCGAAACTGGGCGATCATGTGATCGTATTCGGCGACGGAGCAAACGTGGAAAAGAAGTTCAGTAAATTGCTGGCGTTCTATAAAGAGGGACTGAATAAAGTAGGCTGGAACAATTACGCGAAGATTAATGTTGCTTATGACAATGAGGTTGTATGCACAAGAAGAACAGGAGAGGAATTGTCAAAAAAACTGGCTACCGAAGACAGCGCGCGTATTGCCAGATTAAGTGATTCTTCTGACGGATTGCGGATACACCAAGATGAAGTAAAGCACGCGGGAACAACATCCACGACAAAAGCGCCGGCAAGGGTAGTTACAGCCAGGCCGTCGCTGACAAAACCGAAAGTACAAAAGGGACCGGCGTCCAACAAAACGACTCCGAAGGCTGTGTATAAACCGGTTAAACAATCTGTCAACACAACAAAAAACAATAGAACGCCATGAATCAGGAAGCTCCCATCATTGTAGGTCTGGATATTGGCACTACAAAGATTGCTGCCATTGCAGGCAGAAAGAATGAATACGGGAAACTGGAAATCCTGGGATTCGGTAAAGCCCCGTCGTTCGGCGTGCAGCACGGTATGGTGCTGAATATCGACCAAACGATCAAGGCTATCCGTCAAGCACTCGAGAATTGCTACGCTTCTAATCCGAATCTCGAAATCAATGAAGTATACGTTGGTATCGCAGGTCATCATATTAAAAGTCTGCAGACACGCGGAGATATCGTTCGTGCCGATACCGACGCTGAGATCTCGCAGCAAGACATTGATCAGCTGATCAATGACCAGTATAAAACAGTGATTCCCGCCAGTGATCAGATCATTGACGTGATACCGCAACAGTATATCGTGGATAGCCTCCAGAACATCACTTACCCTATTGGTATGTCGGGTGTAAAGGTCGGCGCTAACTTCCACATCATCACAGGTGATAAGAACGCTATCCGTAACATCAACCGCAGCGTGGAGAAATCTGGTCTGAAAATACATGACCTGGTGTTGCAGCCACTGGCATCCGCAGCAGCTGTTATGTGTGATATGGACTTCGAAGCCGGTGTAGCAATTGTAGATATCGGTGGTGGTACAACGGACCTCGCTGTGTTCTATGAAGGTATACTGAAACACACAGCCGTGATCCCATACGGTGGTGAGAATATCACCAACGATATTAAGAACGGGCTGGGTGTACTGAAAACGCAGGCAGAACAAATGAAGGTGCAATTTGGTTATGCATTAGCAGACGAAGCTAAAAGTAACGCCTATATCACCATTCCTGGCCTGCGTGGTCAAAGCCCGAAAGAAATTTCTGTGAAGAACCTGGCCCACATCATACAGGCTCGTATGAGTGAGATCATGGACTTCGTGGTGTATCATCTGAAACAGATCGGTATGGACAATAAAATGCTGAATGGCGGTATTATCCTGACTGGTGGAGGTTCTCAGCTGAAACATCTGATACAGTTAACAGAATACACAACTGGTGTAAGCGCACGTATCGGTTATCCGAACGAACATCTGGCAAGTGGTCATATCGAAGAACTGACAAGGCCAATGTATGCGACCTGCGTAGGTTTGATACTCAAAGGTTACAATGACTATGAGAACGACCGCAGAGCACTGGAAGAAAACTTTGTAAAGGTTAGCACTGGTGCGGCACCTAAAGAACAGACAGGTAAGACAGTTAATCTGTCGGACGAAAGCTGGGAAGACGATGAGCCTACTGTTGAACAGATTCAGGAACGAAAGGCCAGAGAACGGAATGCTTCGCTGAAAACATTCCTGGACAGGATGAAGACAAAGATCATAGACATGTTCACGGAGGAAGAAGATGCGAAACTTTAACAGGGGTATTATCGGATATGGCGCAATTGTTGCAGCCACAAACGATTTAAAAATCAAGTAATTAATAGCGGATAATTAATAACGTAAGAAGACGACACTTGTGGGCATTATTAATTATACACACTAACCCATAAAAGAGATAGAGTCATGATACATTTTGATCTTCCCAAAGAAAAATCTTCCATCATCAAGGTGATAGGCATTGGTGGTGGTGGTAGCAATGCGGTGAACCACATGTTCAACCAGCGCATTGAGGGTGTGAATTTTATCATCTGCAATACCGATGCACAGAGTATCACAAACAGTCCTGTGCCCAACAAGATCCAGTTGGGACCACATTTGACGCAGGGTCTTGGTGCAGGAGCTAATCCGCGCATCGGTGAACAGGCGACGGAAGAATCCTTTGAAGAAATCAAAAAGATCTTAGAGGTGAATACCAAAATGGCCTTCATTACCGCGGGCATGGGTGGTGGTACCGGTACCGGTGGCGCACCTATTATCGCACGCATATGTAAGGAACTGGGTATTCTCACGGTGGGTATTGTTACAACGCCCTTCTCATACGAAGGGAAGAAGAGGATGGCTCAGGCAGAAGAAGGTGTTAACAGATTGAAAGATTATGTTGATACGCTCCTGATCATTTCTAATGACAAACTGCGCCAGAAATACGGCGATCTGAAATTCAAGGCAGCTTTCGAAAAAGCAGATAACGTACTTGCTACAGCGGCAAAATGTATTACGGACGTGATCAACTCTACTGGTCAGATCAACGTCGACTTTGCCGATGTGTGCACAGTTATGCGTAATGGTGGTGTAGCGATCCTCGGTGCGGCTACTGCAGAAGGTGAAAACCGCGCGCAGAAAGCGATCGAAGAAGCACTGACATCTCCACTGTTGAATGATAACGATATACATGGTGCTAAATGGATACTTATCAACATTTCTTCCCAGGAAGGTGAGTTTGAACACACCCTGGATGAAATGGATACTATCCAGGCCTATGTTCAGAGCCAGGCAGGCGAGGATTGCGATGTGATCCTTGGTGTCGGTTATGACGAATCACTCGACAGAAAACTGGGTGTGACCATTATTGCTACCGGATTTGAACAAAAACCGATTCAGCAGGTAAAAATGGCACCACAGGATCCTTCCCGCGTACAGCCTAAGATTGTCATGCAACTTGGCCAGGACGGTGATGAAAACAAGATGAACAGCAATTTCAGACAGGAATCGCTTTTCGTTGAACCGACGGACCATATGGCTCCCCGTCTGGTAGAACCTGTGGTGACTCAGCCAGCAACCAACTTCCCTCCTGCTAATCCTGCACAACCGGAGAGACTGAACTACACGCTCAATGTTGAGCCGGTAGGCAACGCTCAGCCGATGGCAGGTTATGGAGGCAATGTAAATGTCATACAGCCTAATTCTCCCGCAGGTGGCTATCCTGCAGGACCGGCGTACATCTACATTGAACCGGGAAGTAATACCCCTGCCTCTGATCTTCCAGAGATGAAAATCGTATTCAGAGACGAAGAAAAGTCTCCTGAAGCGCCTTCAGAAGTGCATCTGCATGCATTCGAAGAACAACTGGAAGAGCAGAAACGTAAACAGGCTGAACGCGTTGCTAAACTGCGCAGTATCAGCTTTAACGTGAAAGGCATTGAGAACAATGCAGAAATGGAGAATGTTCCTGCCTATATCCGTCGCAATATCAACCTTGATAACGGCGCGGGTTCAGCGGAGAATTTCTACTCTAATTATACTGTTTCCGATGGTCAGAATAACCAGGCAGAAATCAATACGATTAATACCTTTTTAGATGGGAAAAAACCCGATTGATCTATTCGGACGTTTGATTGTTTTTTAGTTGTGTTAAAAAAAGTCCTCCGGTTCCCCGGAGGACTTTTTTTATGCACTTTCAATCAGATATATGATCAGCAACAGGCTGACCAGAAAGATAAAGGCTGTCAGGACTGTGATCAGCAAGGAAGAATGCTGATATACACCCTGGCGCAACTGCTTTTCTGTTCTTCTGTAACGGATATAGGAAAGCACTGTCGTTACCGCTCCTACTGCTACCAATGATACCCCTGCAATCGCAGAATAACCTCTTGAAGGAAGCATATATTCCTTTCCCAATGCAAGAGATAGTTGCTTGACAAAAAGTGAAAATTTGACCACTACAAAGCCAAATGCCATGATACCAATACTCGTCCTTGTCCAGGCGAGAAGCGTACGCTCATTAGCAAGATGATCACTGGCAGCGCCATGCTGTTTGGGTTCGGACATAAGTGAAATGATTTTGGAAAAAGCAGCAAAGCATGTTCCATAATGATGTAACCGATTATAAAATCATCCACCGTTTGCCTAATTCTATCCATTTCCTGCCGCCTGCTTCTGTCGTAAATTTGCTATATGCAAAAGACAGTAAACAAGGTTGTAAGCAACCATCCGATAAATGGCGCTGTGAGCGATTACTATTACTACAGTCCTTTGCCCTATCAGGACGGTAAGGCAACGGATCCATTCCTGCTCTTACATCACCACGGCCCGATGACATTACCGCCTGACAACAGCGGAATGCCCTTCGGTCCACATCCTCACAGAGGATTTGAAACAGTTACCTGGATTATCAGCGGGCACGTTGTGCACAAGGATTCTCATGGTTACCACAGCAAAATTGATGCAGGTGGCGTACAATGGATGTCAGCCGCAAGGGGACTTATCCACAATGAATATGTAGAAAAGTCATTTAAAGAAGAAGGTGGTGATTTAGAACTGTTACAGCTCTGGATCAATCTGCCCGCCAAACTGAAAATGACACCCGCTAAATATACCGGTCTGCAGAAACAGGATATTCCTGTTATCAGCGCAGACGATGATAAAGTGCAGGTAGCTGTCGCAGGTGGTAACTGGAATGGCCATAAGGGAGCTATTCAGTCCCTTACGGGTGTCAATGCCGCCCTTATCAATATGAAGGCCGGAGGTAAAGCAGCCATCGATGTAGCGACTAACAGGCATATACTGTTTTATGTACTGAGGGGTGACGTGACTGTGAACGGTCAACCTGCCGGAGACAGATCACTGGTACTTTTTGACAATGACGGAGATACAATTAATATAACAGCCGGAACTGATGCCATTATCTTGTATTGTGACGGCGAACCGCTGAATGAGCCGATTGCATGGCATGGACCCTACGTAATGAATACCCAGACAGAGATTATGGAAGCAATGCGTGACGAAAGAATGGGAAAATTCGGGTTCTATATTGACTAAAAAATGAAAGGCCGGCAATATTGCCGGCCTTTTCTATGAGATATTAAGAATGTATGATCCTTCGTAACTGCAGGTTCGTAACAGGCGCCACTACCAGCGGATATTTCTCTATCGTTACATAGCTGGAATCGAGCCCGAAACCACGCTCTTCTGATAAGCTGATCTTTTTCAGGAAGAAATACATCCGCATTACCAGTCGCTCGTACAACGGCAGGTCATTATCATGCGACAGGAATTTCTCCATCACGATAAACTGGAAGTCTCCCACTACATTATTCTTACTCAATGATTCGTAACGGCTGGTGATATTCACCTCCTTGTTACGTACCATATCTTCCACTACCATACGGAACATCAGGTTAATACGCTGTTCCACCTTGAAGCCAAGTCTGAACTCTACCCTTATCACCTCATTCGGTATAATGGTTTGTACAGAGTATTCACTCAGATAGGGTTCATCCACAACATCCACATGCACGAACCAGTAGATGTCCGCCCGTTTCGGCTTTTTATTCAGGATGGAATAGATGATCTTATGTTCTATCTCCTTCGGATTATCCGCGCTACTCATATATACAAGATGGGTAGCATATTTCGGAATGGTACTGTCGTTACTCAGTTCCTGTATCACCGGCAGGTGATCTTCCAGTTTAACGAACTCCACATACCGGTTTTTGATCTTACGTGATTTGTACCAAACCATCATGATCAGGAAGAGTATTCCCGCCACGATCACGGTCACATAACCACCGTGCATGAACTTCACCAGGTTTGCGAAAAGGAAGGAAAATTCAAGCGTAAAAAAGGTCACCAGGTAGATCAGGATCAGGCTTAATCTCACCCTTCGTGTATAAAGGTAGAAGGCAAAGAGACAGGAGGTCATCAGCATACAGATGGTGATAGACAAACCGTAAGCCGCCTCCATGGAACTGGATTCTTTAAAGATCAGTACGATAGCCACACAACCGACAAACAACATGGTATTGATACCGGGGATGTACAACTGACCACGCATTTCTGTAGGGTAGTTGATCTTCAGTTTAGGCCACAGGTTGAGCCGCATGGCTTCTGATATGAGGGTGAACGACCCTGATATTAACGCCTGACTGGCAATAATGGACGCCAGCGTAGCGATCAGCACACCGAATATGACAAACCATTCGGGCATGATCGCAAAGAATGGGTTGGTGTCTTTAGGGATGACCTGTCCTTTCTGCGTCAGCAGCCAGGCACCCTGACCCAGGTAGTTAAGGATCAGACAGGCTTTTACAAAGGTCCAGGATACCCGGATATTACCTTTCCCACAGTGACCAAGATCGGAATACAATGCTTCCGCCCCTGTCGTACATAGAAAGACCGCTCCGAGGATCATAAAGCCTCTGGGATAGGTAGTAAGGAGTTTGATGGCGTAGTGCGGGCTGAAGGCCTTGAATACGGACACATCATCGACAATATGGGAGAGTCCCAATACACCCAGCATGGAGAACCAGATCACCATGATGGGACCGAACAATTTACCAATAGAGACCGTACCAAACTGTTGTACTACGAACATTAAAGTGATGATGGTCAATACGATCTTTACGATAGTCCATTGACTGAGGTCTTTAAAAACTTCCAGGGTACGTAAACCTTCAATAGCAGATGTAACGGTAATAGGTGGGGTGATGATACCGTCTGCCAGCAGTGCGGCGCCCCCGATCATCCCAAAAGTAACGGCCCATTTGGCATGTCTTCTTACTAACGCATATAAAGAGAAGATCCCACCCTCACCTTTGTTATCGGCACGGAGTGTCAGGATCACATACTTGATAGTCGTTTGTAAAGTCAGGGTCCAGATGATACAGGATATACCACCGATTACCAGGAGGTCGCTTACGGGATTATTACCTACAATGGCCTTGAAAACGTATAACGGAGAGGTTCCAATGTCACCGTAAATAATACCTAAGGCAACTACTAAACCGGCCAGGCTAATCCTGTTAATGTCTTTTCTCACGAAATATGTATTTAATAAAAAAGCCACCAAAGGTAGGTGGAATTGTGAAGATGTGCAAAATTATTAAAAATACCGGGGGCATAAAAAAACCCCGTCTCTAATGAGAGACGGGGCCTTATATCTTCTTAGTGATACACTATTAGTTAGCTGGAGCTAAATCAACAGTTGTAGATTCACCAGGAGTGTTTTGTTTGATGAAGCGACCGCGATCGATACCTTGTTTATCAGCCAGGTAGTCGATAACTGCGTCAACTCTTCTGCTGCTCAGGTCAACACCACCTTTCTTAGCCTTAGCACCAGCGTGACCGGTAACCAGGATGTTACAAGATGGGTTAGATTTCAGGGTAGAAGCAACGCTAGCCAGGATAGCTTCGTTGTCAGAAGCAACCTTAGTTGCGCTACCTTTGAAGCTTACGCTAGGCAGAACCAGTGTGTTACAAGCTGGTTTGTTATTGATGTCTTTGCAGCACTCAGGATCTGGGCATTTACCAACACCGTCAGCGTCAACTGGCTGGCAGTAAGAAGGAGTAACCAGCTGTTTGTCTTTGTAGTCAGGAACGCCATCACCATCAGTATCTTTAGCTACACCGTGAACATCAACTGGAGCACCAGCTGGTGTGTTAGGCTCGCGATCGAACTGGTCAGTAACGCCATCGCCATCAGCATCAGGCAGAACTGGAGTAGGCAGTTTCATGTGACGAGGAGAACTCAGCTCGTTGTAAGCGTAGTTCAGTGGGTTTACCCAATACAGTGGCTCAACGCGTTTTGCAGAGTTACCCAGGTTGAAGTTCAGACGAACGCTGGTGTAGCTGAATGCATCTTTGTGGTTGCTGTATGGGCTGGAGTAACCGTCCAGATAGTCATCAAAGTATAAAGTATATTTCTCTTCGATACCGATGTTGAAACGTTTAGAAACTCTGAAAGCGATACCAGTACCGAAATCAGCACCATGACGTAACAGGGCGTTGTCATCTCTACGACCGATGTTACCTCTGTTACCCTGAGATGGAGCGTTCTGCTCGTAATCTCCGTCGAACAGGTTTTTCAGCTGGTCTTTAATGTCCTTACGTGGAGCACTGAAGTTGATACCAGAGAAATCGTAACCCTGACCGTTTGCGTTTAACGCATCAACGTCAACGTCGATCAGACCCAGGCTGTAACCACCAAATACATACCAGTTGATTTTTGGCTGTGCTTTGTAGAACAGGATGTTGCTCAGAGAAGCCATCAGGTCCAAAGACAGCTGGTGAGTTGCAGTTTTGTAGTTAGCAACGATGTTACCACCATTTTGAGCTGCAGTAGCACCCCAAGCTGTGCTGTTATTGAAGGATGCAGGTCTTAATCTGTAGTCCATGCCTTTATCGAAAGAACCGGTGTACTCAGCTCTTACAGATATAGTGTGGCCCAGTGATTTTCTCAGGGAAACACCACCACCGAAACCTGGTCTAGCCGGGATAGTACCGTTGATCAGGTGCAGACCGCCGTGGAAACCTAATTCCCACATATCACGTGGTTTAGCAGGGAAGTCGTGCTGATGATTGGAGAAATTGTTCTGTTGCGCCTGTCTTGATGCTGGTACCTTAGTTGAATCCAGGGCATCGAACACAGGGGTAACTTGTGCAAAACCGGAGGACGCCGCTAAGAGACTCATAGCGCCTGCCAGTAATAAGTACTTTTTGCTTGCCATAATTGTTTTCTATTTAAAAACTGTTAAAAATTTACTAATAACCCGTTTTTTACCCAGCAAAGGTAAAATTCTCAAATGAATATTCAAATTTTTGTTACAATATTATTTTCATTGATAACTAGTTAACTACTAGCGCTTAGGCAAAACAAATGTTATACCTTAACTTGCCTGGTATATAACGAATAAGCATATTTGTTATAACTAAAACAACGTAATGTTAAAGTTATGTTACACCGATATATACAAATTAAGGGCCAATTTGTTAAAATTTGACTTTTAAAGCATAGCTTAGCAATCTTTTTAAAGCACCTATGGACGAAATTAAACACCTGATCAGTAAGGAATTACAAGATTTTGAAAGCAAATTCTCTGACGCTGTAAAAAGTCATGTCCCATTGCTGGACAGGATAATGCATTACATCGTTAAACGAAAAGGCAAGCAGATCAGACCCATGTTTGTGCTACTATCAGCAAAACTCTTTAATAATAATATAGAGGAAAGCACATACAGAGCTGCGGCACTCGTAGAATTACTGCATACCGCCACGCTCGTTCATGATGATGTAGTCGATGATGCCAATGAACGTCGCGGCTTCTTTTCTATCAATGCGCTCTGGAAAAACAAAATAGCCGTACTGGTAGGCGACTACCTCCTCTCCAAAGGACTACTACTTTCAGTAAACAACAATGAGTTCCGTTCTTTAAAGATCCTCTCAGAAGCCGTAAAGGAAATGAGTGAAGGAGAACTCCTCCAGATAGAAAAGACCCGTAAGCTTAATATTAAAGAAGATATATACTTCGAGATCATCCGTCGTAAAACAGCTTCCCTCCTCGCCTCTGCCTGCTCGGCCGGTGCCTGGAGCACTACCAACGATGATGAGATCACAGAAAAGATGCGCCTGTTCGGTGAGAAAGTGGGTGTAGCCTTCCAGATCAAAGACGACCTCTTCGACTATGGTACCGATAAAATAGGTAAGCCTACCGGGATAGATATACGCGAAAAGAAAATGACGCTCCCGCTCATTTATACATTAGAACACGCCACGCCTGAAACCCGCAGATATATTATTAATATAGTAAAGAACCATAACACTGATAAGGACCGGGTCGCAGAAGTGATCGAGCTAGTGAAAAAATCAGGCGGTATCGAATATACAAGAGATAAAATGTTCCAGTACCGTGATGAAGCCCTCGCTATCCTGCACAGCTTCCCGGAAAATGATATCCGTGCCGGATTGGAAACATTAGTAAGATATACAACCGATCGTACTTTTTAACCAATAAAAACTTATCTTCCGACAATAACGAATTCTTTTCACAACCACTTTAGATACTAACTCACGCATTAATGCAGAAACGCTGGACAGTCCGATCTTATCAACCTAAACAGGAAGCATTGCTCCAGTCGTCGCTTCGTATACATCCGCTGTTGTGCAGACTCCTCGTACAGAGAGGTATGCATACCTACGATGAATCCCGCCTCTTCTTCCGGCCTACACTAGCCGATCTTCATGACCCCTGGCTCATGAAAGACATGGACAAAGCTGTATCCCGTATAGAACAGGCTTTCTTTCGCCGTGAAAAGATCCTCGTATTCGGAGACTATGACGTAGATGGCACCACTGCCGTCGCTACCGTCTATGACTTCCTGCACTCCTTTTATGATAATATAGAATTTTATATCCCTCACCGTTATAAAGAGGGATACGGTATCTCCAAACAGGGTATAGAATATGCCCGGGATAACGAGTTCACACTTATCATTGCACTGGATTGCGGTATTAAAGCTATTGATCAGATCAAATGGGCGGCGGATAATGGCATTGACTTCATCATTTGTGATCATCACCTGCCTGATGCTATCCTCCCCCCTGCTGTCGCTATATTAAATCCGAAACAATACGACTGCCCTTATCCTTATAAAGAATTAAGTGGTTGTGGTATCGGATATAAACTCATCTCCGCTTTCGCTCAAAAGAAAGGCCTGCCCGATGAAACAGTACACCGCTATCTCGATCTGGTAGCTACCAGCATCGCTGCGGATATCGTTCCAATGACCGGTGAAAACCGCGTAATGGCTTTCCATGGCCTGAAGAAAGTGAACTCTGCTCCACTGCCAGGCATACAGGCGCTGATTGAACTCAGCGGACTGAAAGAAGAACTGACCATTTCCAACCTAGTATTTGTTATCGCACCCCGCGTGAACGCTGCCGGTCGCATGGACGATGCAAGAAAAGCTGTCAACCTGTTCGTGGAAACAGATAAAGACAAGGCAATGGAGATCGCTAAAGTATTACATGCTGATAATTTCGACAGAAAGGAAATAGATGGCAACATCACGAAAGAAGCGGTAGAACTCTTACAGAACGATCTTACATTACAGGACAAAAAGTCTACTGTTTTATATAAACCCGACTGGCACAAAGGTGTCGTAGGGATTGTCGCCTCGCGGCTGATCGATAAGTATTACTATCGTCCCACCGTTATTCTTACTCTCAGTAACGATAAAGTAGCCGGCTCTGCACGCTCTGTGACAGGCTTCAATGTGTACGAGGCTATCCATCAGTGTAAAGACCTGCTTGAAAACTATGGTGGACATTTTTATGCGGCAGGGATGACACTGAAACCAGAAAATGTGGAAGCATTTCAGCAAAAGTTTGAACAGGTAGTGGCAAAAACCATCAACCCTGATCTGCTGGTGCCCGAGATAGTGATCGATACTGAAATTCAGCTGAAAGATATTACACCTGCATTCTTTAATATCTTACGTCAGTTCGAGCCACTGGGACCGGAAAACCTGCGTCCTGTTTTCCTGGTGAGAAATGTAGTGGACAGTGGCTACTCCCGTCTTGTAAAAGATGAACATATTAAGTTCTCCGTGAAACAAGGCAGATCGCATAACTCATTAACGGGCATAGGATTCTACATGTCCGAAAAATTCCACATCGTGAGCAGTAAACAACCTTTTGATATGGCCTTTACAATCGATGAAAACGAGTGGAACGGCAAAATGAACCTTCAGCTGAAAGTCATCGATATCAGGGCACATAACTAAGTAATACTACTTACGCTACCTTATTATAAAATGAACGGATAACTGTTGCTAATACAACAGTTATTTTTTTTGCTGTAATAACCAGGTATACAATGCCGGATCTGCATAGGCGTTTGTCCATGCATCATGTCCACCTGTAGGACTCTCTGTATATTTCACCAGATCGTTACCACACACCTTCAGTGCATTCACCATGTCCCTTGATCCTGATACCGCTACAGTCGGATCATTGGCATTATGAAATGCCCATGTAGGCATCTTCTTCAGTACACAGGCCTGTGAAGGTGTACCAACACCACAGATAGGTACAATAGCCGCAAACTTATCAGGGCTTGTCTGTGCCCAGTTCCAGGTGCCGTAACCACCCATACTCAACCCTGTCAGATAAACCCTTGATGAATCTACATGGTATTTCTTCAGTACCTCTTTATATAACTGTTGCAGTACATCCGTATTCCACCAGGAAGCCGTACACTGCGGTGCAATCATTACAAACTGTTTGCCTTTCACCACTTTAGGCAGTCCTACATTCCTGATCTCATTGATGTTATTACCGATTTCGCCAACGCCGTGCAGGAAAATAACGATCGGCCATTTGTATGTTTTCTTCTCATTATAGCTATCCGGAATGTACAACAGGTATTCATTTATATTTCCCTGTGTGTAATCCATTTTTTGAACAGTTACGCCGGGAGTCTGCGGAGTAAATACATCTTCTTCCCGTGGGTCAGGAATAGTATCTGTTCCAGCACCGCCGCCGGGTATTGCAGCGTCATTCTTCCCGGAACATGCCACGATATTACCCAATACTGCAATGAGTAGCACATAGATAAATCCCTTAATTGTTGTTCTTTTCATATGTGTGGCTAAAATGAAAAAATCCCGTCTCATGCGCGATGAGACGGGATTCCGGTTGACAATGTTACTGCAAACCTACTATAATGTTTCCTTATTTAAGGGATTAATTTTTCTTTTCTGCACTCATTAATTCAACACTTCTGTTAACGAATGCAGTCAGATCAGCACCGGTCAGCAGGTTCTGCGACAAGAGTGCGAGATCCGCCAGATTGCGTACCTGTTTCTGCTGTTTATCGTTATCACTTTCATCCAGGATCTGCTGATAGATCGGGTGATTCGCATTAACAGTCATGTTGATCTCATCGGGCATATTAGCATACCAGCTCATACCTGCGCCACCTACTGCTGCCATATCTTTCATACGACGCATAAATTCAGGACGGGTTACGATCACCGGCTGCGCATCTACACTCAAACCTTTCAGTTCTACCTTCACATGCTGCTGAGGAATATGTCCGAACAGTTCTTTCAGTTTTGTTTCCTGGTCGGTCGTCAGTACGCTTTCTGATTTCTCGTCAACATTGATCAGGTTATCTGCGATGTCAGCATCCACACGGGTAAACATCATGTTATCCCATCTTGGCTCCATATTGTTGATGAACGCCGCATCCACAATATTATCCAGCTTCACGATCTTATAACCTTTGTTCTTCGCTGCCTGTATATAACTATCCTGCTGAACTGCATTTGTAGCATACAGCACTACCAGTTTGTTGTCTTTGTTCGTCTGCAGTGCAGTCGCTTCTGTCTTATATTCTTCGAGTGTATAGAACTTACCTGGCTCGGTGATATCTTCCAGTAACAGGAACTTGTTCGCCTTCTCAGAGAACTTATCATCTGTCATCATGCCATACTTGGCAAACAAACCGATAGATTCCCATTTCTCTTCAAAGCTCTTACGGTCGTTGCGGAAGATCTCATCCAGCTTATCAGCTACTTTCTTAGTGATATAAGAACTGATCTTTTTCACATTCGGATCTCCCTGCAGGTAGCTACGGCTCACGTTCAGCGGAATGTCCGGACTGTCGATCACACCATGCAGTAACATCAGGAACTCAGGAACGATGTCTTTTACTTCATCGGTGACGAATACCTGGTTAGAGTACAGGCTGATCTTGTCTTTCTGTACTTCAAAGCTCTTGCCGATCTTAGGGAAATAGAGAATACCGGTCAGGTTGAACGGATAATCCACATTCAGGTGGATCCAGAACAACGGCGCTTCTGCATATGGATATAATTCTTTGTAGAAGTTCTGATAATCTTCAGTTGTCAGATCTGCTGGTTTCTTTGTCCATGCAGGATGTGTATTATTCAGCTGCTTGTCTGCATATTTCACAGGTACTGGCAGGAACTTACAGAATTTCTCAAGGATGGTCTGAATGCGGTGCTCATCCAGGAACTCTTCACTCTCTTCGTTTATGTGCAGTACGATGTCAGTACCGCGGCTTTCCTTGCTGGTCTCTTCCAGTGTATATTCAGGACTGCCATCACACTCCCAGCGTACAGCAGTGGTATCTGGTTTGTGAGATTTTGTGAAGATCTCTACTTTGCTACTCACCATGAAGGAAGAGTAGAAACCCAGACCAAAATGACCGATGATGTTAGCACCATCTGTCTGGCCTTTGTATTTGTTCAGGAACTCTTCCGCACCTGAAAAAGCTACCTGATTAATATATTTATCTACTTCCTCTGCGGTCATACCCACACCCATATCTGATATGGTCAGTGTTTTTTTCTCTTTGTCTAACGTCACTGTAATTTCAGGGGTGCCCAGCTCACCTTTGAACTCACCTACACTCGCCAGTGTCTTTAATTTCTGCGTGGCATCCACCGCATTGCTCACCAGCTCGCGGATGAAGATCTCATGATCTGAATAGAGGAATTTCTTAATAATAGGAAAGATGTTCTCTGTCTGAACACGTATTGCGCCTTTCTGCATGGGTGTCAATTTTTAAAAGACGGAGACAAACGATATGCCAGCAGACAGTCTGCTGACAAACTGTCCGGAAGAAAGAGCAGATAGGGCCATTTTCAGGCAATCGCGTTACCCTCGCTTGTTCGTCGCTAGTTCGTCGCTTGTTCGTCCCTTCCGGCCCCAACTAGCAAAATGGCAGAACGGCCGCCGGCTTAACAAATAAATCATATCGCCGGCCTGCCAAGTCTAACACAAATGTTGTAGTTTTAACCTTCCTGACCCCGGTGAGTGTTGAGAACCAAATGTTTTACCCGCAACCCTTCTTCTAAACCTCATTTACATGAAAAGACATCTACTCCTTTTCTTTGCTGTGGCCTGTTTTGCCCGTGTACATGCACAAACGCAACCTGTTGCACAGCCTTTACCTTACCAGCAGTCTTTTGGAAGCCTTTCTCCTTCATCCACCACCTATCCTGACGGGTGGCACGGCTGGACCCTTTCCGGCTCCCCTGCTGGTAACTTCAATGTACTTCCACCGGCCTCAGACAAGCCGCTGACCACCGGAAGTGCATCCAGCACTGCCAATGGTGTGTATAACTATAATGGGAAACTGGGATTTCTGAACAGTGGCAGTGTGGATAACAGCCTGGTACTGGCCATCAGTACCAGCGGCCAGACGAACGTCGCCGTGCAGTATGACGTGATGACGCTTCGTAATCCATACGATGGCACTTACAATACCCGCATCAACGAAGTGACCCTCCAATACCGCGTGGGCAATACCGGCAATTTTACCAACATCACAGGTGTTGAATACCAGAATGGTACCACTACCCAGACAGGATCAGGGGTCACCGCTCCGCTGGATTCTGCTCACAGAGCCCTCGTATTGCCTGGAGCCTGCGACAATCAGCCATTGGTACAATTACGCTGGGTAAACCGCCAGATCAACGGCGCAGGATCACGGCCCTCGTTTGCGATTGACAATATTACCGCTGGCAGTGGCGGCGCGGATGTGACACCTCCTGCCATAGACAGCGTATGGCCTGCTAATCTCAGCACCGGCGTGTCTCCTACTGCGCAGCCTATCATCACTTTCTCTGAAAACGTAAAAGCAGGTAGCGGCTTTTTCATTATCCAGAATACCACTTCCGGCACGGCACAGCACATCCCGGCCAATAGTCCCATGCTGAGCTATAATGGCCGGAATGTAACGATCGCTGCCACTCTTCAGCCAAATCAGCATTACTACATCACCATAGGTAATGGTGCAGTGCTTGACCTGAGTGATAACGCTTTTGGCGGATTGACCGATTCAACTGCCTGGTCATTTACCACAGGTGCCCAGCAACTGACTTTCGACTTCAACGTTTGCGTGACGGGCAATATCACGGGCGGTTTCAGACAATATAGCACAACTGGTGCACAGCGCTGGGACTGTACCACTTTTGGCCGCAGCGGCAATGGCG
This sequence comes from Chitinophaga agri, assembly GCF_010093065.1. Classification (NCBI taxonomy): domain Bacteria; kingdom Pseudomonadati; phylum Bacteroidota; class Chitinophagia; order Chitinophagales; family Chitinophagaceae; genus Chitinophaga; species Chitinophaga agri. The sequence continues at coordinate 3,629,977 of NZ_CP048113.1, forward strand.
TACAGATCAACGGTTACAGCAGTGGCGCGGTGTTAAATCAGGACTGGCTGATCTCTCCATCATTCGACTTAACAGGCTTTGACTACCCGCTACTAAACTTTTATAGCCGAACCGCCTTCGCGGGTCCTACGCTGCAACTGTTGGTCTCTACTGACTATGATGGCGTCAGTGATCCTTCTACTGCCACCTGGAGCCATGTATATGGTCGTTTTCCGGCAATCCTGTCAGATACCTGGAAGCTGTCAGACAGTATTAACCTTGCTGCTTTTAAACAACCACACGTATACTTCGCCTTTTTATATAACTCTTCTCCTGAAAAAGGCGCCGCCCGCTGGACGATCGACGATGTGTTCATCACCAACAGCACGTCCGCACCTCAACCGGCACTGGACCTGACCACTACCAGCCTCGACTTTGACTATGTTCTGGCAGGACAACCTTCCGCACCATTACCCGTGACATATGGCGCAGGTAACTTTACCAATGCGCTGACCATTACTTCTACCGGGAATTTTACAATCGCTGCAGATAGCACCAGCACTTACAGCCATACGGTCACTGTTACGCCGTCTTCACTGAACGGAGCCGGGACTGTCTGGGTGAAATTTACTCCTACCGCTGCTAACCAGGATTACACCGGCCACCTACAATTCTCTACCTCCGGTTCTACCTTCCCATCCGTGGCATTAGCCGGTACCAGCCGCCGTACCCTGAAGGTGGTGAACTGGAATATAGAATGGTTTGGCAGTCCGGTACAGAACCCAGCGAATGACAGTGTGCAACAGGCCAATGTAACCACCATCCTCAAAAAACTGGATGCCGACATATTTGCATTGGCAGAGGTAGTGGATACCGCCCGCTTCCGTGCGGTCGCTAATCAGCTGCCAGGATATAGCTATATTATTTCCGACTTCGGTTCTTATGCAGATAGTAGTAAAGATATCGACTATGTCAGCGCGCAGAAACTGGCCTTCCTTTATAAGACATCTGTTATCAGGGGTATCCGATCCTATGGCGTTTTACGTCAGGGTGGCAGCAGCAATGCTTATTATCATTGGTCGTCGGGCAGGTTCCCGTTCCTGTTTGAGGCAAAAGCCAGATTGAACAACGACAGTGCGCTCATCAATTTTGTGCTGTTACATGCCAAAGCAAATACAGGTAACACGGCCGATAAGATAGAGTCCTGGAACAGACGCCGAAACGGCGCGCTCGAATTGAAAGATTCCCTGGATGTGCAGTATCCAACGGCCAACCTTGTTGTACTCGGCGACTTCAACGATGCATTTGATAAGACCATTACTACCGAGCTGGCGCCTGACACTACCACCTCTTATATAGACTTCATTAATGACAGCATTCATTATAAACCGGTGACACTGCCTTTAAGTCTGCAGGGTAAGAAATCCACTGCATCTTATAATACGGTAATTGACAACGTCCTGATCTCGGATGAAATGGCGCTCAGTTATCTGCCGGGATCGGCAAAAGTGCGTATCGAGGTAGAAAACCTGGTGGGCAACTATGCCAGCACAACCACTGACCACTATCCGGTACAGACCAATTACGATTTACATGTGCTGGCGCATCCGGCTGATCTGACATTTGAAGCCACTGTGGACACGGGAGATGTGAAACTGACGTGGCGTACTCCTTACGAGCTGAATATCAGCAATTATATTATTCAACGTTCAAGAAACCAATCTCAGTTTGAATCCGTAGATACAGTGGTCGCGCACGGTACTACGTCACAGTCAGTTAATTATGAGGCATATGATACCCGTCCATGGTTAGGCGTATCTTACTACAGACTGAAAGTGACAGGGCTGGACGGCAAGGTGACCTACAGTGAAAATCAGCGGGTTATTGTAACAGTACGCGATCTTTTACAGAAACTCTTCTGGTGCATCTTTGGTCGTCAGTTGCAGATCTGGATCGATATGGAGAGAGGAGGACCCGCCCAGGTACAACTCGTTGATATGCAAGGTCGTATAAGACATCAGAGTCAAACGATCCTGAACAAGGGTAAAAATATCAAATCACTGGATATCAGCACTTTACCAAACGGCATTTATATTCTGCGCGTGCAGAGCATGGAAGGGACGCAGGTAACCAAAATACTCGTTAACCGTTGATCTTTTTGAAGAAACCATTAGAACGACAGCCGCTCTGTTCCCCACAGAGCGGCTTTTTATTTGTAGGTGTCAGCATTTTAAGTATCTTTGCACTCCTAAATTTTTCTAACAATAAAAAACAGGGAAATTATGAACTACGAATTGATGGTGATCTTTACCCCTGTGCTGTCTGAGGAAGATTACAAAGCTGCTCAGAAAAAATTCGCTGATATCGTTAAAGAGAACGGCGGAGAAGTAACGCACGAAAATCCCTGGGGATTAAGATCACTGGCGTACCCAATCCAGAAAAAAACTACGGGCTTGTACCTGGTTCTGGAATACAATGCGCCATCCGACCTCAATGAGAAGCTGAAAGTTCAGCTGAACCGTGATGAAAATGTACTGCGTCACATGATCACAGCATTAGACAAATATGCTGTACAGTACAACAATCGTAAAAGAAATGGCGTAAACGCTGATTCTAAAACCGCAGAAGCTTAAAATTATGGCAGTAAAACAAGAAATTAAGTATTTAACCGCCGTAAAAACTGAGAAGCGCGCAAAGAAATATTGCCGTTTCAAGAAGTTAGGCATCCGGTATGTAGATTACAAAGACGGTGAGTTCCTGAAGAAATTCCTGAACGAACAGGGTAAAATGTTACCACGTCGTATCAGCGGTAACTCTCTGAAATTCCAGCGTAAAGTAGCGCAGGCTATTAAGAAAGCCCGTCAAATGGCTTTGTTACCATACGTTACTGACCTTTTGAAATAGACAAACCACCTAGGTTTCCGGTGTATGCCGGGTAATTAAAGGTCCTTAAAACTAATTAACAATGCAAGTAATCTTAATACAAGACGTAGATAACCTGGGCCAGAAAAATGAGCTGGCTACCGTGAAAAACGGTTACGCCAGGAATTTCCTGATCCCGCAGAAATTTGCGGTAGAAGCTAGCCCTTCTAACCTGAAGCAACTCCAGGAACGCCTGAAAGTGCAGAAAGTAAAAGAAGAGAAAATGCTGGCAGAAATCGCCAAGGTAGTGGAAGTGCTGAAAGCAGGTCCAGTTAAAATTGGTGCTAAAACCGGTACTTCCGGTAAGATCTTCGGTAGCGTAACTGGTGTGCAGATCGCACGTGCTATTAAAGAGCAGAAAGGTTACGAAATCGATCGTCGCCGCATCCACATCCTGGATGATGTAAAAGAACTGGGTACTTACAAAGCGAAACTGGATTTCGGTAAAGGCAACGAAGCTGAACTGGAATTCGAAGTTGTAGCTGAATAAGTCTACATATTCTTCAAAAAGTCCCGTCTCATGTAAAAATGAGGCGGGATTTTTTTTGCAGTTAGTTATCTTTGTAACACTATGAAAACGTACTTATCTCTATTCCTCGCAGCAGGCATACTACTTGCCTGTAATAATGATACTACGGAAAACAGTGACCTTACAAAAGATACCGCACACATAGAAGAACCACCGGCTACCGGCAAAGTACTCCGTAACACTGATACTTTTAGTGTGGGTAATAAACATTTCACCATAGAGCCACTGGCAGCCTCCTCCTTCTCAAAACAGCCTACTCCCGATTATGACAGTACGGAAGAAAGTCTGATCGCCAAAGATGCGGACCGTATTCAGCGTAAAGGAGCTAACCTTTATATCAAGCTGAACAATGGGCTGGTGACACAGCTCACTAATAATACCCTTGACGACGCCCAATATGCCAATTACTTCTATGCAGGCTATATACCGGAGATCCATCAGCACCTCATATTTGGCGGCTATTATGAATCCAGTGACTATGTGCTGGTCAATGCAGATAATGGTACTATCACCCACGTATGGGGTATCCCAGTGATCTCTCCTGACCATAAATACGTGATCTGCCCTTCCGTTGATCTCGTCGCAGCATTTAATTATAATGGCTTTCAGCTCTTTTCCTATACCGATAATAAGCTCGTTCCTGAAGGTGATGTGGTATTTGAGAAGTGGGGTCCCGGCCAGATGAAATGGCTCGATAATAAGACTATAGAGGCGGAATACGTGGAATTGGATAAGGATATGAATGAGGTGACGAAACCTGTGAAGCTGTTGATGAATTAAATATCGCTATTTACCTGATGCCGCAAAAATGTTTGTCTATAAAGCCAAACATTTTTGCGGCTGCTTCTACTATAGACTCGTCGGATATAGCATGCCATCCTGTAAAGCTGTACAGCTCATGTATATACAGAGACGTACATAATTAATTGCCAGAAGGATGCGTCAAATAGCTTATCTTAATCACTACAATCCACGTATATGAGAAATCTCTTATTGGCAGTTTTTCTATTGTTCTCCGGCCTCCTCCTGATCTCTCCTTCTTCCTATGCACAGCTACAGCAGGCCCCGCTTTCCAATATCGAAGGGAATGCAAAATCCATTACCAGTAAACTGAAGAGTGGTTTGTCCCTGACAGACGCGCAGGAACCTAAAATATTAGATGCGGTAACGAATTTCCTGCAGCAGCGAGCTACCATCCTGCCAATGAATAACAGCAATCCAAAGGCATACAGCACGAAGCTGAAGGGGTATCATACCAGCTTTCACCGCAAACTGAAGCATATACTTACGCCGGAACAATTCACTGGCTTCCTGGAGCTGAAACCAGTGAATAATGACATGACCAATGTCCTGTCACAGTTATTTTACTAGCTTAACTCCAGGCCTTTCGCAGGAACCTTAACCAGTTTCCATGCATAATGTTGTCAATATCTTCCGCAGAATATCCTCTTTTGGCAAATAATGCCGGGATCTTCTGCAGATCTGCAATTGTTTCAAGGTCATAAGGACTTTGCTCCTTACCAAAGGCACCATCCAGATCTGAACCGATACCAACATGCAACGCATTCCCTGCCAGCTGACAGATGTGGTCCATATGATCTACCAGTACATCCAGTGAAGCACCCATTTCTTCTGGCTGGGATACGCCTCTCACCCATCCGGGTACCATCATCCAGGCATCCATCGCACCACCGATAACAGCACCACGACTGATCAGTTCCTTCAGCTGCTCATCAGAGAACTGCCTGTTATGATTTACCAGCGCACGTACGTTGTTATGACTAGCCCACACATGGCCATGGAAATGTTCCATCGCCTCCCAGAAGCTATCGTCACACAGATGCGTCGCATCGAGGATGATATTCAGGCGTTCCATTTCTTTTAATAATGCCTGCCCTTTCGCGCCCATAAACCCGGTAGCGTCCGTACCCTGTGCATAACGGCCGGGGCCATAATGTGCAGGCCCAACAGCACGCAGACCGTTATCATATGCGCGTTGCAGATAATCCAGATTGACAATAGAATCCGCACCTTCCAGACTCAGTATATAACCGATAGGTTTATTCGTATTAGGCGTACCATCATTCCACAGGGCCAGGTGTTTTTCCAGTCCTGCCAGGTCCCTGATCTGTGTCATTTCCCCTGCATCCTCCATAGCATTGTACCAAGCCAGTTGTCCCTGTGTCTGAGCCCATGCCTGTTCCGGTGAATACCAGCCGGGTAATGGATTATCAGGTGCTACAAATCTGGCGATCTGGGTACCCACTACCAGGCCGATATTACCTTCTCTTAGCTGCGGAAAAGAGACCACTCCTTTCGCCCGGTCAGGCTTATCGGTCATACCTTCTTCGCGCTTCCTGATATCATTAACCGGCAACCGCAGATTACGGTTCCATTCCATCGCATTCATGCTAAGGTCAAGATGCGCATCAACTATAAACATGTGAATACTATTTGATAAATTAGATCATGATCTTTCTGTCTCTCGCTATCACTTTCCACCATGCCACACAATTGTTACTTTCTACTACACCAACACGCTCATGCAGGGCTACCGTCGGACAGATATGTAACGGGATGCCGTACAATACCGTTCCCACAGGGTATAGCGATGTATCCGGCACTTTGATCACCATATGCTCTTCGCTGTGTCCCTGGAGTTCCGCATCCGGCAGCTTCAGGAAATGAACACGCGGTTGCGGGTTTTCGGCAGCGACAGATTTATGTCCGAGGTCGACACACAGATGTTTTCCGTCAATAACAGAAATAACACGGGTAATAACCGAGGCGGCAAATACAAATGTCTGTTCAGGATGCAGATTATAATAGCCCCAGTCCTGGAAAATAAATGTACCCGGGCTGCATTCCACCCCATCCCGCTCAGCATGTATCGCATAGGTGGGCGTGCCACCTGCTACTATTTTCGGCGCGGGTGCACCGCTTTCTGTGATAGCCGCGGCGAGTGCCAGTACAGGCGCAAATCCTGCATTACATTTCTCTCTGCGTAACTGATATTCTGTATCATGCAGATGACCATCGTATGCGTGTAATCCTATTGGCGTGACACCTGGCAGTTGTAACAACTCCTGGTACAATTCCAATGCATCATTACCCGGACCCGGTGCTATACCCGTCCTGTTCATACCGACATTGAGATCGATATATACGGGGAGTGTATGCTTCGCTGCTGCGAATACAGCTGCAATTGCAATAGCAGATGCGCGGTTATCCACCAGGCAGGCATATTTCGTATCCGGATATTGTTCCACTATCTGCAATAACCTGTCAATCTTGGGACCAACGGGCTGATACGCCAGTAGTACATCTCCCGCACCGGCCAGTCCAAGCATTTCGGCTTCAGCGATCGTCGCACATTTGAACTTGTTGATGCCTTCCCCCTGCAATAACTGCACGGCTTCTGTCATCTTGCTCGTCTTAATATGCGGACGCAGACGTTGTACATTTCCTACTGTTTGTTTTACCTGTAAGATGTTTTCCCGCATGCGTTCAGGATATACCAGCACAGCAGGCGTGTCAATTGTGTTAATATTGTGCAGTTCGTACCAGTCCATAAGATGCAATTGGGAATTGGTTAATCAGGAATTAGTAATGGGTTAGTCCCGGTACATCAATAGTGAGCCGAAACATTCCTAATCGGTTAATGTAATTCAAATAATGCTTCGATCTCCACTGGTATATTATCCGGGAGGGAGCCCATACCTACTGCACTACGTACGCCAATACCATTTTCCTCTCCCCATACTTTTGCGAACAGTTCACTCGCACCATTGATAATATAAGGGTGACGGCCAAAGTCGGGCGTACAGTTCACCATACCCAGCACTTTGATCACGCGTTTTACTTTGTCAAGACTGCCCAGGTTTGCTACGATAGTAGACAGCATAGTGAGGCCCACCTGTCTTGCAGCCAGCTTACCTGCTTCCATGTCAAACTCAACACCAATACGGCCGATGATCAGGCTCTTATCATCCTGTACGGGACCATGACCGGAGAGATACAGGTACTTGCCATCAACGAGGCATGGCTTGTAAACACCGAGTGGTGATGGTGCAGGTGGTAATGATAATCCTAATGCTTTAAAGTTCTCTGTTGGTGTCATACGATCACTGTTTTGTTGAATTAGATAAAGAGGTTTAATATCAGACATCCGATCAGTCCGACAACAGAAACAATTGTCTCCATTACTGACCAGGTCTTGAAGGTATCTTTCACAGACAAATTAAAATATTCCTTAAACATCCAGAAGCCGCCGTCATTCACATGCGAGAACATCAGGCTTCCTGCGCCGGTGGCCAGTACCATCAGACTCGGATGCACCGTACTGCCTACTACCAGCGGCGCTACGATACCAGCAGTGGTCAGTCCGGCGACAGTAGCAGAACCGACACTTACCCGGATCAGTGCTGCGATACTCCAGGCCAGTATCAGCGGATTCATATGCATGCCCTGCAAACTATCGGTAATTACTTTACTTACCTTACTATCCAGCAGCATCTGTGTCAATGCACCCGAACCACCAATAATGAGGATGATCACTGATACATCGCGGATCGCATCTTCCATAATGCTCATCACCTTCTTGACCGGTACGCCTCTCCTGATACCCAGCAGATAAGCACCATTCAGCACTGCCAGTAACATTACGATCACCGGGTCACCCAACCAGGTAGTGATCTCCCATAAATAAGAATCAGGATGCGCCTGTAATTTTAACAGGGAAGTACCCGCCAGTAATAACACGGGCAATAGTGCCGCCACAATACTGGTACCCATGGAAGGCAGCAGTTCATCAGGCATCACTTCTACTGTGAATAACTTAGCCGGCTCCTGCGTATATTTTTTAAGGAAGCGACTGAATACAGGACCTGCCAGTATAATAGCGGGAATAGCCACAATAAGGCCGTATATGAGCGTTAATCCCATATTGGCATGGAAGGTACCAACGAGTGCCGTAGGCGAAGGATGAGGCGGTAAATAACCATGCGTGACCGATAAAGATGCCAGCATCGGAATACCCAGGTACACCGCAGGTAGTTTGGTACGTGCAGCTACAGTGAATATCAGTGGTACCATCAGTACAAACCCGATATTGTAGAATAACGGAATACCTACAATAAACCCGGTAAGCATCAGCGACCACTGGACGTACTTCCGTCCGAAGACCTGCATCAGTCCATTGGCAATACGCTGTGCAGCGCCGCTTTCGGCGACCAGTTTACCCAGCATACTGCCAAATACGATAATGATCACCAGTGATCCTAATGTCTTGCCAATACCTGTTTGTATAGACTGTGTGATGTCTGCGATAGACATCCTTTCTTCCGGGAGTCTGACCATATTCAGGGCCAGTCCCATAAAGAGACATACAATAAGGAACGCAATGAATGTATTTAACCGGAAATAAGCTACCAGTAGTACCAGTAGCAGGATGGAAGCAAATACTACTAATAGAGCCATGAATGTTCAGATGTTGGCGTGTGCCTGTTAATTATTCGTAACGCAATGCAACTATCGGATCCAGACGAGACGCCTTAATGGCCGGATATATGCCTGATACCAGCCCTACGGCGGCACAGATCAATATCCCAGTCGTTATCCATAACCACGGAATTATAAAACTAGAACCTGTTAATAATGACACAAGATTGCCTACCATCATACCCAGTATCACCCCCAGCACACCTCCCAGTAAACTGATGATGATAGACTCGTATACAAACTGCTGACGGATCACTTTACTGGTAGCACCCAGAGCCTTGTTCACCCCGATCTCACGGGTACGCTCAGCCACCGATACCAGCATGATGTTTGTCAGCCCGATCGCCGATCCGAATAGCGTGATCGCACCTATCAGTACCGCTGCAAACACCACATAGCTCAGCGTGCCAAACAGCATCTCGGCAATGCTGTCGCTTTTATTGATATAAAAATTCTCTTCTTCCCCTAATGTCAGGTGACGGATGATCCTGAACTGACCGGTTGCCTCACCTATTGCCGCCTCCATCTTAGTAATATCCTTCACAGAAACGCCAATGTTATAGGATGCATTTGGGCGGTCAAATATGCGGCGTGTATTATTCACCGTTGTGATCACCACATTGTCCGCACTCATAAAACCACTGTTCCCTTTAGGCGCCATCACACCAACTACGCGGTAACGCACATTTCCCACGCGGATGGTGCTGTTCACTACATTCTTCAGGTTATCTCCGAACAGTTTCTTTGCAACGTCCATTCCCAGCAATGCCACGTTCCTTCCTGATTCCACATCCAGCTGATTCAGATTACGTCCTTCCCGTAATGTATAATTAGACAGTTGCAGATAACTTTCATCTCCGCCAATGACACGGACATTCGGATTTGTTTTCTTGTCGTTCTTATAAACAGTCGCATTGCCTGTGGCATTTGTAGACACACTTACTGTAGCAGGAAAAAGGTACTGGCGTTTAAAAGTCATGGCTTCCTTGTAAGTAATAGGAACATTACTATTAGATGTCTTGACTTTCGCCTTTTTGCTCCCTTTTGTTGCGCCGCCACCGCCGCCAATACGTATCTTCAGTGCCCTGCTCTGTATATTGAAGCTATTAGCTCCCATATTGGCAAAGCTGCTGTAAATACTGCTTTTCATGCTGTCAATGGCGGTAAAGATGCCTACCAGGGCCATAATACCAAAGCCAATGATGGCGACAGTAAGCCCTGCGCGCAAGCGATTGCCACTAACAGAGCGAAAGGCGAGGGAAAATGTGTCACGGAACTGCATGATTTAAAGTTAATAAAAAGTTTTTTTCCGCTACTTTTATTCTATAAACGGCCAGATGCCCAATCCACCTACCATAAAAGAAATTGCCCAAAGGCTGAACCTGGCTACTTCCACCGTGTCCCGGGCTCTCCACAACCATCCGCGTATCGGCTTGAAAACCAGGATGCAGGTACAGGCGCTGGCCAAAGAACTACAATACGAACCGAATCAGACCGCCATCTTCTTTCAGCAGAAAAAAACCTTTACGCTGGGAATTATTCTGCCGGAATTGTCAGAAGCTTTCTTTTCCGCTGCGATCAGCGGCATTGAGGACACTGCCAATCAGCACAATTACATGGTGCTGTTAGGACAATCTCATGATGACACTGAAAGGGAAAAGAAGATCGTGGAAATCATGAAGAACCACCGGGTAGACGGGCTGCTGGTTTCCCTTGCCAAAAATACTGTGCAGTATGCCCATTTTGATATGCTGCGTAAGTATAACATACCGGTTGTATTTTTTGATCGTATTCCCGATATGAAAGACATTCATTATGTAGCCTGTAATATGGAATCAGGCACGGTACAGGCGGTATCGTTGCTATTACAACAGGGCCACCGGGTGATAGGTATGATCAATGGTCCGGAGAAACTGATCGCCAGCCGGCAGCGTACTACCGGCTATCGTAAAGCCATGCAGCAGCAAAGATTGAAATATGACGCTACGCTGAATGTACACGCCGACCTGTCCAGAGAAGGTACCCGCCAGGCAATGCAGCAGTTATTATCACACAAAAGGAAAGTAACGGCCATTGTCGCATTTAACGACTATGTGTCACAGGATGCAGTGCAGTATGCATTGGAACAGGGCCTGCAGATCAACAGGGATATCTGTTTTGTGAGCTACGCCAATCTGCCGCTTAGCAGCTACATGGCGTTTCCGCCACTCGCGTCCGTGGAGCAATATCCTTATCAGCAGGGACAAAAAGCAACAGAGATCCTGCTGGCTTTACTGGCTGACAAGCTGTCTCCTGAAGACTATCAGCAGGTCATCATCGACTCACGGCTCGTGATTGCCCCCGGCAGATAAAATTTGCGCAATCGTTTGCCCAGCCATTCTCTCAATTCTTATTGTTATGTTTGACACATCTCAACTTTATCAATCAGCAATGCAAGATATACTCGCGGCTTATGGATTAGTAATGGAGGAATGTCATATTCAGCCATTCGGCAGTGGGCTGATCAACGCCACCTGGAAAGTCTCTTCGGCTGATCAACATTATATCCTGCAACGCATCAATCACGCGGTATTTAAAACACCGGAGCTGATTGCACAAAATATCCGTATGATCGGGCAATACCTTCACCAGTATCATCCGGATTATTTCTTTGTACAACCAGTGCGTACTGTAGACGGGGAAGAGATGGTCATTACGGCCGCAGGGGAATATTTCAGGCTACAGCCTTTCGTCAGCGACTCATATAGCTATGATGTTGTGAATGACGTACAACTGGCTTATGAAGCAGCGAAACAATTCGGCCGTTTTACCAGGCTATTGTCAGGTATCGATATCAGCAGCATGCAGTTTCCATTGCATGACTTTCACAATCTGACCTTGCGTTATCAACAGTTTGAGGAAGCAATACAACATGGCAATGTGGAGAGAATTGCAGCAGCGGCGGCAGACATAGAGAAGGTACGCAGTTATCAACAGCTCACTGCCACGTTTATCGCTATTCAGCGGCATCCTGATTTTAAAATAAGGGTCATGCATCACGACACCAAGATCAGTAATGTACTGTTTGATGCAGCAGGTAAAGGGATCTGTGTGATTGACCTTGATACGGTGATGCCGGGGTACTTCATCAGTGACTTTGGGGATATGATGCGAACGTATCTTTCTCCCGTGAGTGAAGAAGAGACAGATCTCAGCAAAGTAACGGTCAGGACAGATTACTACAGGGCGATCGTACAGGGGTATCTGAGTGAGATGGCATCCGAACTGAGTGAGGTGGAAAAGGCGCACCTGGTATATGCGGGGCAGTTCCTGGTGTATATGCAGGCCATTCGCTTTCTGACGGATTATTTCAACAATGACAGCTACTACGGCGCAAAATATGAACGACATAATCTCCTGCGGGCGCGCAACCAGTTAACATTGCTGGACAGCATCACGCAGCAGGAACAAACGCTTTCTTTTGTGGCGGCTCACTAAACGCCACATCGTTTGAAAAGCAGCACCAACACCAAAAAAAATACCGGCCAATTGGCCGGTATTTCTGTTTATATCTGAAATGAGCTTATATAAACTGTAGTAGTAGTCCAGGGAAGATACCCAGCAGGATCACGATCGCTGCGGTGATGATCAGCATCAGTTTGAAACCACCATTGATCTCTTCTGTTTCCGCTTCACCCTGTTTGAAATACATAGCGATGATGACACGGAAATAGTAGTAGGCACTGATCGCAGCACAGATCACCGCGGTGATCACCAGCCATAACAGGTTACCCTGTTGTACAGCTGCTGCCAGTACAAAGTATTTAGCAAAGAAACCAGCTGTCAGCGGAATACCTGCCAGTGAACATACAAAGATCGTTGTGGTGATAGCCAGTACCGGTTGGGTACGTGCCAGTCCGTTAAAACCATCGAATGTATAATCTTTCAGTTTGATCATTACAGCGAAGATACCGATGGTCGCTACGCTATAAGCCGCAGCATACAGGATGATACCCTGTGTAGCGAACGTGTTCATCGAGATCACTGCCAGCAGCATGAAACCTGCCTGTGCGATACTGGAGTAAGCCAGCATACGTTTTACGCTTTGCTGGAATACAGCGGTAAAGTTACCAATGATCAGGGTAGCGGCGGTGATGATCGCCAGCAGTAACTGCCAGTCAGCTGTTAGTCTTTCTCCTACGAACGCACCATGGAATATTCTGATAAAAGCGATGAAACCACCTGCCTTTACAACTGTTGCCATGAAAGAAGTGAATACGGTTGGAGAACCGTCATATACGTCAGGCGTCCAGAAGTGGAAAGGCGCCGCAGATACTTTAAATGATAATGCAAATGCCATCAGAATGATACCACACAGTGCCAGTGTATTTACTTTACCTGCACCCAGTGCCAGCTCAGCTACATTGAAAGTACCGGTAGCACCGTAGATCAGGGCAATACCCATCAGGAGGATACCTGTAGAGAAAGAACCCATCAGGAAGTACTTCAGGGAAGCTTCACTGCTTTTAGGTGTTTTCTTATCAGCGCCTGCCAGTATATACTGAGGAATAGAGATGATCTCTATTGCCAGGAAAAGCATTAATAAAGTGCTGAAAGTAGATGCCAGTGATATACCGGCAAGAATAAAGAAGATCAGCGCAAAGTAGTCGGAAACGTGTTCTCCTACTTTTTCAAAAGCACTGCCTGATAACAGAAAGAAGATCAGTGTAGCGCCCAATGCGATCGCATTGAACAGAATACTGAAGTGGCTGACAGTGATCATGCCGTAGTAGGTACGCTCGCCTGCTCCTAAGGTAGATAATTCCGCCAGGTTGGCTGCAAATGCGACGAGCAGTACAACAATGGCTACAATTTTAATGCGCTGCTTATTACCGATCAATAAACCCGCAAACATCATTACAACGCCCGATAAAGCAGTAGATATTAATGCATTCATATTCCTGTGTTACGAAAGATCAACTTTTAATAAACCTTATTAACCAATTCAGTAGTGCTGCTTACCAGCTCCAGCATAGGCTTCGGATAGAAACCCAGTACCAGGATGATACCTGTAATAGCGATCAGCACCACCAGCTCGTTTGCCTTCAGATCAGTAGTGGTTTCGGTCAGGGCATTGCTCTGTCCGAAGATCACCTTCTGCACCATATTCAGGGTGTATACTGCCGCCAGGATGATACCTAATCCGGCTACTGCCATGAACCATACGTTATACTGGAACAGACCACTGAACATCAGGAACTCCCCGATGAAACCATTGGTAAGTGGTAATCCGATATTAGCAAGGCTGATCACCACGAGGAAGATCGCGATACCAGGCGCATACTGCGCGATACCGCCCATCTCGTTCAGGTTCTTTATTTTCAGACGGTTCTGGATGATCTCGACAATGATCCACAGACCAATGATATTGACACCGTGGTTGAACATCTGTACCATCATCCCCTGTAAGCCCTGCTCATTATTAGTGAAGATAGCAGCACTCATCAGGCCGATGTGGGCGATAGAAGAGTAAGCGATCAGGCGTTTGATATCTGATTGTACGATAGCGATGCAGGATGCATAGATAATACCGATAATAGACAGTACGATCGCTACATCTGACCACATGTATGCACCTTTCGGCAATACAGGCAGTAACCAGCGCACCACACCAAACAGGCCCATCTTCACCATGATACCGGAAAGTACCATTGTAACAGGTGTTGGAGACTGCTCGTAAGCGTCCGGTTGCCAGGTATGGAAAGGGAACACCGGCATCTTGATAGCGAATGCTACGAAGAACAGCCAGAATAACCAGGACTGGTCTTCGGGAGAAACAGCACCGCTCACAAAGCTCGCGTAGCTGAAGGAATGCTCCGGCGTTTGCAGGTAGATGTAGATCAGACCTACCAGCATCAGCAGGGAACCTGCAAAGGTGTATACGAAGAACTTAAATGTAACCGGAATACGTTTTTCACCACCCCAGAGAGAGCAGAGGAAGTACACCGGAATCAGTGCCAGTTCCCAGAAAACGTAGAACAATAATGCGTCATACGCGGTAAACACACCTACCAGTCCCGCCTGAGACAAGAGCATCAGGCCGTAGAAACTGTTAGCGCGTTCATATTCTCTGTTATAAATAACAATAAAGATCAGCAGAAAGGAGATGGCTGTCAGCAGACAAAGCATCAGTCCCATCCCGTCCATTCCAAGCGTAAACTTCGCTCCCAGCTGAGGTATCCAGCTGGCATCCAGCTTCAGTGCAGCAGCACCAGGATCAGTACGGAACTGGAACAAAGCACCAACCGTTACTGCCAGCGAAGCCAGGGATGCTATCAAACCCAGCATTTTAGGGCCAGACCCCTTCAGACCAAACGTAACCAGGCCCGCAACTAAAGGAATCAATATGAGTAATACTGTCAACATAATTTATCTAAACTTGTCCTTTTTAAATGATGATGCAGGTAGCTTGTTATTTCAGCAGGAAGCCGATCACAAATAATACTACCATTCCTATTACCATGGCGAAGATGTAGAAACCTACCTGGCCGCTCTGCAGCAGTCTTACCTGCTGGCTGCCCCAGTGTATGCCACGACCCACACCGTTTACCAGACGGTCTATACCTGATTTCTCAATCGCTTCTTCAAAGAAACGGCTCAGCATCATCAGGGGCTTTACTATGATAGCATCGTATAACTCATCCACGTACCACTTGTTCTCCAGTATTTTGGCGATACCGGTACGTGGTTGTCCATTATCTTCATAATTGCGGTACCAGCTGCGTGCGAAGAAGATGGTGATGATCACCAGCACAGAGCTCAGTGCCATTAACAACCACTCGGTACTATGAGACAAATGTTCATGCTCATGTATGAATGGTGCAGAAGGCGCAAATACAGGAGACAGATATTCTTTCAGCAGACTGTGTGTACCAAATACTTCCGGCAGGCCGATATAACCGCCTACTACAGACAGGACAGCCAGTATGATCAGTGGGATGGTGATAGCCGCAGGACTTTCGTGCAGGTGATGTTCCTGTTCGTGTGTACCGCGGAATTTGCCACAGAAAGTGATATAATATAAACGGAACATGTAGAAAGCGGTCATCAGTGCTGTGAGGAGCGCGATACCATACATGATCTTGTTAGAGATAAATGTTTCCGCGAGGATCTCATCTTTAGAGAAGAAACCTGACAGACCAGGGATACCAGCGATAGCCAGACAGCCGATCAGGAAAGTGATGTGCGTAACCGGCATGTATTTTTTCAGTCCGCCCATCTTGTTGATATTCTGCTCTCCGCCCATTGCGTGGATCACGGAACCGGAACCAAGGAACAGTAATGCTTTGAAGAATGCGTGCGTCATTACGTGGAATACCGCTGTAGTGTAAGCACCTACGCCAAGGGCGAGGAACATGTACCCCAGCTGGCTCACGGTAGAGTAAGCGAGCACTTTCTTGATATCGTCCTGTTTCAGGGCAATGGTGGCCGCCAGTACAGCCGTAGCCAGACCGATCACCGCAACTACCGTCTGAATGGAGGGAGCAAGGGTATATAATATGTTGCTGCGTGCGATCATATAGATACCAGCAGTTACCATCGTAGCAGCGTGTATCAGGGCAGATACCGGAGTAGGACCCGCCATCGCATCAGGTAACCAGGTATATAAAGGCAGCTGTGCAGATTTACCGGCAGCACCTACAAACAGCAGGATAGCGATAACCGGGATCACTTTACTACCTTCTCCCAGGGCCGCAGCTTTTGTAAATACGTCAGGGAAGGATACACTGCCGAAGTGAACGATCATGGTGAAGATACCCAGCAGGAAGCCGAGGTCACCGATACGGTTCATGATGAATGCTTTCTTGGCAGCATTGTTATATGCAGTATTCTTGAACCAGAAGCCGATCAGGAGATAGGAACAAAGTCCTACACCTTCCCATCCGATGAACATCATCACATAGTTGGCGCCCAGTACAAGGATCAGCATGGAGAAAACGAAGAGGTTCAGGTAAGCGAAGTAACGCGCGAAACCTTCATTGCTCTCGTCATGCATGTACGAGGTGGAATAAATGTGGATCAGGGAACCGACACCGGTAATGATCAGCAAAAATAAAGCGCTCAGCTGGTCCACCTGGAATGCGAAAGGAATCTGCAGGCTGCCTGCGGAAATAAAATCAAACAACGGCACTACCTGCGCCTGAAATCCGGGGGCTTTCACCTCCAGGAAGATCAGTAAGCTTATAACAAAGGCAGCTACTACAGCCCCGCTTCCTACTATACCCGCCAGTGATTTGGATAGGTATCTTCTTCCCAATCCATTCACGAGGAATCCTAATAATGGTAAAAATGGTACCAGCCAAACTAGATGTATCATCTATTCAAATACTAATTACGATTTACAATTACGATTCAAGCTGTTGTTCTTAGTTCTTCAGCCTGTTCATGATATTAATGTCCACGGACTGTGAATTCCTGTATATCATCACGATAATGGCCAGACCTGCAGCTACTTCCGCTGCGGCAACCACCATGATAAAGAATACGAAGATCTGTGCGCCGCCGGCATCTACGCGACCCGCATCTGCCCACATTTTAGAGAAGGCTACGAGCAGCAGGTTCACCGCATTCAGCATCAGTTCTATGCACATGAAAATAATAATGGCATTTCTGCGCATCAGTACCCCCATCACACCAATACAAAAGAGTACTATGCTTAAGAAAATGTAATATTGAACAGGCATCTTTTAAGAATTACAAATTGATCAATGACGATTTACAGTTGTTGTGGTTTACGCTTCCTTCTTTCCGATCACAACGGCGCCTACCATTGCACTCAGGAACAGGATGCTGCTTACTTCAAAAGGAACTACGTATTGATTGAATAAAGTTTTACCAAGGTTGGAGATCAGTCCTATATCGGTTGATCCGGACTGTAGCGGTGTTACGTCCGCTTCGCGGAGAGCACCCAGTAATACCAGCAGGAGTGCACCACCACTGATCGCGCCGGCGTATTTCAGCCAGTTACGCTTCTGTGGTTCTATTTCTGCGTTCAGGTTCATCAACATGATCACAAAGAGGAACAATACCATGATAGCCCCTGCATATACGATAATATGTACCACTGCCAGGAACTGTGCATTGAGCATAATATAGTGCCCCGCGATGGTGAAAAAGGTGACGATCAGGCAAAGAACACTGGTAACGGGGTTCTTACTCAATATCACGCCAAGTGCGGATATAATAGAGATGATAGAAAGTACCCCGAAAACGATTTGTTGTAAACTCATTCCCATTGCTAAATGACTATTATGTTTTTTTGCTAAGACTGTCTTTTGTTAGGCTTTTTTCTTTTCACCCGGAGCTGGTATTAACAGGTCAGGTTTACCATAGATGAAACCTTCGCGTTTGTAGTTAGCAGGTGCGAATGTTTCTGTCAGATAGATAGCATCTTTCGGACAAGCCTCTTCACAAAAACCACAGAAAATGCAACGCAGCATGTTAATTTCATAACGGGCAGCATATTTCTCTTCACGGTACAGGTGCTCTTCACCAGGTTTTCTTTCCGCTGCTTCCATGGTAATTGCTTCCGCAGGACAAGCTACCGCACATAAGCCACATGCAGTGCAGTTCTCACGTCCTTCCGCATCCCTGTTCAGGACGTGCAGACCACGGAATACAGGGCTGAACGGGCGTTTCTGCTCCGGATAACGCACTGTTTCCTTCCTTTTCCAGATATGCTTGAAGGTGATCCACATCCCCTTGATAATATTCCACAGATAGATCTTCTCAATGAAAGTCATCGGACTGCGGTCTACTTGTTTTGCCCTACTTGTTAAAGCTTGCATATTATGCTATTATAAAAAGTCTTTAATTATTGTGCATTACTGCGATACAATACCATCGCTCCTGTTATCAACATATTAGCCAGTGCCAGCGGAATCATGATATTCCATCCGAGACGCATCAGCTGATCGTAACGGAACCTTGGAATGGTCCAGCGTACCCACATAAAGAAGAACAGGAAGAATATGATCTTGATAAACAGCGCAGCTGTACCCAGAATAGTGATAATGTTAGGGTCCCAACCGAGGCTGTCCATGTAAGGGAAGTGATAACCTCCGAAATACAGGCTGGCCATCAGTGCTGAGCTGATGAACATATTGATGTACTCAGCGAACAGGTAGAAACCCAGTTTCATGGAAGAGTACTCCAGGTGATAACCACCATTCAGCTCACTCTCTGCTTCTGCCAGGTCAAACGGTGTACGGTTACACTCAGCGAATGAACATACCAGGAAGATCAGGAAACCAAGTGGCTGATATAGAACGTTCCAGCCACCGTGACGCTGCTGGTCCACGATCTCTTTCAGACTCAGGGTGCCTGTCATCATCAGCAAAGCGATCAGTGACAGCCCCATTGCCAGCTCGTAGGAGATGATCTGGGAAGCTGCACGGATAGATGCCAGCAGGGAGTATTTATTATTAGAAGCCCATCCACCCAGCATGATACCATACACGCCTAAGCTCACCACACCGAAAATATACAGGATACCGATATTGATATCTGCAATCTGAAGCGAAACAGTGCGACCAGCAATGGTCAGTGTGTCACCCCAGGGAATTACGGCACTGGTCATACAGGCGACGATCATTGCGAGGGAAGGCCCTAAAATGAAGAGGAAACGGTTGGAATTGCCAGGGATGATCTCTT
This sequence comes from Chitinophaga agri, assembly GCF_010093065.1. NCBI lineage: Bacteria > Pseudomonadati > Bacteroidota > Chitinophagia > Chitinophagales > Chitinophagaceae > Chitinophaga > Chitinophaga agri. The sequence continues at coordinate 3,649,598 of NZ_CP048113.1, forward strand.
CTTTGAAGAACAGTTTACCACCATCCGCCAGCGGCTGGAGCAGGCCCATAAAACCAGCCCTGTTCGGGCCGAGCCTGTCCTGGATAATACCAGCTACTTTTCTTTCACCCCATGTAGAATACATAGCCACTACCAGTGATATAGCCAAAACGCCGGATATCAGCGCTATCTTTTCCAGGATAAAGAACCAGTCTATAGTCATCAAATACGAATTATCAATTACGAATTACGAATCATTTCTTATTAAAGTCGTCGGAATGTGCCGGACCGTTTATTTTGGACAGGTCTACCGTCGGTTTGTTTACCTCGCTGATATTGTGGATATCCAGCAGCAGTTTTGGCTGACGGCCATCCAGTACTTCCACCAGTGTATCTTTCGGCTTGTGAACGCCTACATAATGACCCTGGGAGATAACGCTCTGACGTTCTACTTTACGTGGTCCTTCGATCACCCAGTCTTTGACTTCTTTCTTATCGAAGCGGCAGGTATCACAGATCCACTCTTCTACTTCACCGTATTTGTCTTTGCGGGCAGTAACGCGGAACACCTCATCACCACGCATCCAGAGCGCTACTTTACCACAGCACTTAGGATCGCTACATTCACGGTGTGCATCAACAGGTTTCAGGAACCATACACGGTTTTTAAAGCGGAAGGTCTTATCGGTCAGCGCTCCCACCGGACATACATCGATCACGTTACCGATGAAGTTGTTGTCCAGGGACTGCTGAATATAAGTACCGATTTCCGCAGCTTCACCGCGACCCAGCACGCCATGTTCACGCTTTTCAGTCAGCTGATCGGCAGTGAATACACAACGGTAGCACAGGATGCAACGGGTCATGTGTAACTGTATCTTATCGCCGATATCGACTCTGTCGAAAGTACGGCGTTTGAATTCGTAACGGGTAGAATCTGCGCCATGTTCGTAGCTCAGGTCCTGCAGGTGACATTCACCAGCCTGGTCGCACACAGGGCAATCCAGCGGGTGGTTCAGCAGCAGGAATTCTACCACTCCCTTACGTGCTTCCAGCACTTCAGGCGAGGTGATGTTTGCCACTTCCATACCATCCATTACGGTAGTACGGCAGCTGGCTACCAGCTTCGGCATAGGACGTGGATCAGCGTCTGATCCTTTTGATACTTTCACCAGGCAGGTACGGCATTTACCACCGGAACCTTTCAGCTTGGAGTAGTAGCACATTGCAGGTGGCACGATATCTCCACCAATTTGACGGGCAGCATTCAGAATGGTAGTACCCGGCTCCACTTCCACGGAGATATTATCGATCTTAACCTTAAAGAGTTTCTTTTCTTCAGCCATTTTGCATCGCTTAAATTGATTCTTATACAGCAGCAGGAGCAGCTATTTCCAGTGGATCTGCGTAGTGAGCCAGTCCGTAATTGCGTTTGGTCGCCTCTTCCGGATGCAGCACATGCCATTCAAACTCATCACGGAAATGACGGATAGCCGCAGCTACCGGCCAGGCAGCAGCATCACCCAGCGGGCAGATGGTGTTACCTTCTATTTTACGCTGAATATCCCAAAGCAGGTCTATATCACTCATTTTACCCTTACCGTTCTCGATGTTGAGCAGTACGCGTTTCATCCAGCCGGTACCTTCACGGCATGGGCTGCATTGACCGCAGCTCTCGTGATGGTAGAAGCGGGCAAAGGTGAGGGTATTTTTCACAATACACTGGTCTTCATCCAGTACGATGAAACCGCCGGAACCCAGCATGGTACCAGTTGCAAAGCCTCCGTCAGACAGACTTTCGTAGGTCATCATACGCGGTTCACCTTTGGCTGTTTTCAGCAGCAGGTTAGCCGGCAGGATAGGAACGGAAGAACCACCCGGGATACAGGCTTTGAGGCGTTTACCGTTAGGGATACCGCCACAGTATTCATCAGAATAAATAAACTCTTCTACGGAAATGTTCATTTCTATTTCATAAACCCCTGGTTTGTTGATATTACCACAGGCAGAAATGAGTTTGGTACCGGTAGATTTACCTGTACCGTATTTCGCATATTCTTCACCACCGATGCGCAGGATAGGCACTACGGTAGCCAGTGTTTCCACGTTGTTCACAACGGTCGGGCAATCCCACAGACCTTTTACAGCCGGGAAAGGAGGTTTGATACGCGGGTTACCACGTTTACCTTCCAGGGACTCGATCAGGGCAGTTTCCTCACCACAGATGTAAGCACCTGCACCACGTTGTACATATATTTCGAGATCGAAGCCGGTACCCTGGATATTTTTACCCAGCCAGCCGTTCTTTTTAGCATCAGCGATGGCTTCTTCCAGGATATCAGGTATCCAGGCATATTCACCACGGATGTAGATATAGCAGGAATTACAACCCAGTGTATAACTGGAGATCAGCAGGCCTTCGATCAGCAGGTGCGGGATGAATTCCATGAGGTAACGGTCTTTGAACGTACCTGGTTCAGATTCGTCCGCATTACATACCAGATAACGGGGCACACCCTCTGGTTTTGCAATGAAGCTCCATTTCATACCGGTAGGGAAACCGGCGCCACCACGACCTCTCAGTCCACTCTTCTTTACTTCGTCCAGCACCTGTTCAGGGCTCATGCTTTTAAGCGCCTTTTCAGCCGATCCATAACCTCCGTTGGCACGGTATACATCGTAGTACCGGATACCTTCTATGTGCGCTTTGTCAAAAAGTAGTTTGCGTCCCATCTTACTTTTTATAATTGTAGACCGGCGTACCGGCCATTCAAAGTTTTAGTTTGCTTTACTCCTGCATTCCTCAATGATAGCATCTACCTTTTCAGGGGTCAGGTGCTCACGGTAGTGTTTACCCAGCTGCATCATCGGAGCGTATCCGCAGGCGCCCAGGCACTCTACTGTTTTGAGGGTGAACAGTCCATCTGTAGTAGTTTCACCTACGCCGATGTCCAGTTTCTTTTTAATATAGTCAATGATGTTGTCTGAGCCACGCAGCATGCACGGGCCTGTCTGGCATACTTCGAATACGTACTTACCTACAGGCTTCAGGTTATACATCGAGTAAAAAGTAGCCACCTCGTATACTTCGATCGGAGTGATCTGCAGCAGGGATGCTACATAATCCATAGTCTCCGAACTAAGCCATCCGCCAAATTCTTCCTGTGCCAGATGCAGCACCGGAATCAGCGCACTTTTTTGTTTGCCTGCCGGATAACGGGCGATGATCTCTTTTACTTTATTCAGCTTCTCTTCAGAAAACATAACTATGAAAGAAAAAATTAAAAATTAAGCATCCAGTTCACCTGCGATCAGATTCAGGCTACTCATACAGATCACCGCATCACTCAGCATAGCGCCTTTGATCAGTTCTGCGTAAGCCTGGTAGTATATGAAACATGGGCGACGGAAGTGCAGCCTGTAAGGGCTACGGCCACCATCACTGATGAGATAGAATCCCAGTTCCCCGTTGGCGCCTTCTACAGGATTGTACAGTTCGCCCGGCAGGATATCAGATTCACCCATTATAATCTTGAAGTGGTAGATAAGCGCTTCCATTTTGGTATATACAGCGCTCTTTTCAGGCAGGTAGTAAGCAGGTACATCTGCATGGTATATATCTGAAGGCAGATCTTTCAGTTTATCCATTGCCTGGCGGATAATGCTCAGGCTTTCCCACATTTCGGCATTACGTACCAGGAAGCGGTCGTAACAGTCGCCGGTAGTGCCTACAGGGATAGTGAATTCGAAGTCTTCGTAAGAGCAGTAAGGTTGCGCCACGCGTACGTCATAGTCTACGCCTGCAGCACGCAGGTTTGGACCGGTGAAACCGTAGTTGATAGCTCTTTCCGCAGTGATTGGACCTACACCCTGTGTCCTTTCCATGAAGATACGGTTACGGTTCATGAGTGTTTCAAACTCTTTCAGAGCCACCGGATATTCGGCCAGGAAACGTTCGATCTTCTCGAAAGCAGCTGGTGTGAAGTTCCTTTCAAAGCCACCTACACGACCGATGTTGGTCGTAAGACGTGAACCGCATATTTCCTCATAGATCTCATATACCAGTTCACGGTATTTCATGAGGTAAAGGAAACCGGTAAAGGCGCCACTATCCACGCCTACCACACCATTACAGATGAGGTGATCGGTGATACGGGCCAGTTCCATGATAATGATACGGAGGTAGTCAACACGTTTAGGCGTTTTAATGCCCAGCAGTCTTTCTACCGTCATGTGCCATCCCATGTTATTAATAGGCGACGAACAATAGTTCAGACGGTCTGTTAAAGGAGTGATCTGGTAGTAGGGACGACGTTCTGCGATCTTCTCAAATGCACGGTGGATATACCCTACAGTTGATTCTGAACTCACGATACGTTCACCATCTATTTCCAGAATATTCTGAAATACCCCGTGAGTAGCGGGGTGCGTAGGTCCCAGGTTAAGGGTTTGCGTCTGCCTTTCGATAGAGCCTTCCGGCAGTGTAATATGTTGCTCTGACATGTTCAAACGTATAAATTATTAAATGCCAATATGCCCACCGCGGCCGAACATTTCGTCGTCCTTATCGGTACGGGTCTGATCTTCCAGCGGAAATTCCTTACGCATGGGGAAATAGGTCATTTCGTCCACGTTCAGGATACGTTTCAGGTTAGGATGACCTACAAAGTTCACCCCAAAGAAGTCGTATGTTTCCCTTTCCATCCAGTTGGCTGATTCGAACAGCCGGGTAGCTGTGAATACGCGGGTATCCTCAATGCTGGTGTACACTTTAAAACGCAGTCTTACCCGCTCTTTGAAATTGTACAGGTGATATACTACTGCAAGTTCCTCGCCGGTCCTGTTGGGATAATGTACGGCAGTAAGGTCCGTTAAAAAACGAAATTGCAGCTCCTCATCATCGTACAGGAACTGCATTACTTTCAGGTTCAGGTCTTTGGGTGCCGTAAATGACATTGTCCCAAAGGATTCTTCCACCTGGCTGATTGATTCACCAAACTTTTCTGTTAACCTTTGCTTTATATAGTCGTTTGTCAAAGACATTACGATTTCAGATTTTCGATTTCAGATTTGACTTGTTGTGGATTTGACCCTATCTACTGGTATAGTGCCGTGAATTACTGGATACCGTAAGAGTTCAGTAATTCCTTGTATTTATCGCTATGACGGCGACGCAGGCTTTCCTGACCTACCAGGTCCTGTACGCGCATGAATCCGTCGATGATAGCTTCCGGACGCGGAGGGCATCCTGGTACATATACATCTACAGGGATCACCTGGTCAATACCTTGTAAAACGGAGTAGGTATCAAATACACCACCACTGCTGGCGCAGGCACCCACAGCCACTACCCAGCGGGGTTCAGCCATCTGCAGGTATACCTGACGTAATACGGGAGCCATTTTCTTGGAGATGGTACCCATTACCATTAATAAATCACATTGACGTGGAGTGAAAGCCATTCTCTCAGAACCGAAACGCGCCATATCATAAGTAGATGCCATGGTCGCCATAAATTCGATACCACAGCAGGATGTGGCGAATGGCAGCGGCCAGATGGAATTCTTACGGGCCAGACCGATCACCTGATCAAAAGTCGTAGCAAAAAAACCTTCGCCAGAGTACCCACCAGGTACTTCTACCGTCTTCACTTTTTCATTATACTGAACCGGACGTGCCATACCATGTCAGATTTAAAGTTTCCAAATATCAGATTTGACCTAAACGCACACAGATTGCCAAGCCATAGGCAACCTTTTCTGCAATATTTTATATAAAAATCAGTCTTCCCATTTCAGCGCACCCTTCTTCAGGATATAAATAAAACCGCACAAAAAGAATGCTACGAAAATCAACATGGCGTAGAAACCATCCCACTGCAGCTGCTTGAAATTCACTGCATAAGGATAGAAGAAGATCACTTCCACATCGAAAAGCACAAATAAAATAGCGGTAAGAAAATATTTAATGGCTACGGGCTGTCTTGCATTACCTTTTTGCTCGATACCACTTTCAAAGGTAGCAAGTTTGTCGCTTGTTTTACGCTTTGGACCTAAAAAGTGCGTAGCGATCATGGTAATTCCAACAAAGCCAAGCGCCGCCACCAGCTGCATAACGATAGGAAAGTAGCTGAAAGGAGTAGTTGCTGACAATAGTACTGTGTCTGTAAACATAAGCTTCCCTGGATAAAAAAGTTCTCCAAATACGGCAAATTTAGGCTAACTAAAGTTAAAATCAAATCTTATGAGCGATTAAAATATTATCTTTTTTCACCAACCGGCAATAAAAAAGCCTCCTGTCAGGTGACAGGAGGCTTTTTATATACGTTCTGAGTAATTATCTTTTGTTACCCTGAGCTGGTTTAGCTGCTGCTGCTTTGTTCTTATTATCCAGATTTTCCTGAATAGCCTTCACAGTTGCGTTATTTGGATCGATAGCCAGTACTTTATCCATCCATATTTTCATATTGTCCTTATCATCTTTGTTATAGTAGTAGATCATCATGTACTGATAAGGGAACATCAGCTGAGCTGGTTTAGTTTTCTCATCACCTTTGATCTCAAAGAATTTCTGGAAATATGGAACAGCAAGACCTTCCTTAGCTTCCGGATCTTTGGCCATGTTAGCACGACCTCTCCAGTAGATACCTAAGTGCTCGTTGTTTGGGTATTTGGCTGCAAATGCTCCCCAGGTAGAATCTGCTGCATCGTACTGACGAGCGTAGATCTCCATGGTACCTTTGAAGAACATATCCTGTACTTTACCAGTGTTCTGTTCGTCAGTGAAGTCATTTACCAGTCTGCCATACCATTCAGCTGAACGTTTGAAATCGTGCATAGATTTGAAGTTCTCCGCTACGCTTCTGTATTTTTCAGCATCTTTAGCAGTATCAGCCAGTGCATATTTTTCCATATACATACCTGCCAGAGAGTCATTTACGGCTTCCTGTGCTGAGTCAGTTACATGCTGCTGGTAGATAGCGCTCAGCAGTTTATAGTCGTTAGGCTGCAATTTAGCATCGCCTACAGCCTTTACGTACTCTTCGATAACCTGTCTGCCGGTAGTGGTGTCACCTTTCTGCAGATAAGCATCTGTCAGCAGGCGAACGAATTTACCTTTATTGGTTTCGTTGGTCTGAGGCAATACAGATTTGGCTTTGCTGATAGCTGCATCGTAGTCTTTCTTGTAGAAGGAGATAGCTGCCAGGTTGTACTCGTTTTCCAGTTTACCGGCACCTTCACCGATCACTGACATATATTTCTCCAGGTATTTGGCCGCGTTTTCCAGAGAGAACTGTGCTTTGGTCGGAGTAATATAGAACTGATACAGTTCGTAGTAAGCAGGACCATAGTTAGGATCCATGTTGGTAGCCTTCGTCCAGTCGTTTACCGCATCCTGTAACAGTTTTGCGTTGTAGTTCACCAGACCTTGTTTCAGTACTGCTTCCGCGTTGTTAGCATCCAGTTCCAGGGCTTTATCGTAGGAGGTGATGGCTTTACCACCATTTTCACCACCCAGGAAACGGTAAGCGTCACCTAATTCGATATAATCGGCAGCAATTGGATTATAGATCTGTTTTTTCTTACGGCCTTCATTATTCAGTAATTTTTCCATTACTGTCAGTGAATAACCGCGGTCGCCACCTTTGATTTCGCTGTTAGCGTCAGCGATAGCACGCGCTACATCGCCATCACGGCCTTCAGTAGCTGTGCTGGCAGCTTCAAATTTCTGTTTTGCTGCAGCAGCATCACCCTTCATCAGGTCAATGCGGCCCATACCTGCCTGCAGGAGCGCAGAAGTCGGTACTGCCTGCAGTCCTTTTGTAAAAGTAGCAGCGGCACCGGCGTCATCATGCATTCCTAACTGTGCAATACCCAGATAATAGTATGCTTTGTCTTCTGTAGGTTTAGCTGCAATAACTTTCTCCAGATTCTGTTTGGCGGTTTCATATTTGCCATAATACAGGTCTTTCAATCCATCTTCCACAGATTGGGCCATTGCGCCGTTCGCGACGCACAGCATTGCAACAATTAAACTTTTCCGTCTGTTCATGAGCAATCCGGTTTTAAATTTTAGTTGTGTTAGTTTTTTTACCTAATGTTCGCTTCCCTGAATACCACATTCAATCTCGCAGGGAACAGTCTGAATTTTGAAATGATCATCTGTCCTTCATAACTTCCCAGGAAAGTGGCGAACCCTGATCCCAATCCTCCGTATGGTTCTTTCAGACAAAAGAATAAACCACGTTTGAGGGGATAGGAGCCAAGAGCGATGTATGCCTGATATGGTTTTACAAATTCTGAACCATAATCTGCCCTCACCTTTACCACTGCCACTTTATTCGTAAATTCTATAGAAGTAGAATCATTTGGATCGGAGATCCAGCTTACTCCTATAACACCAATCGAATTTTTCATTTTAGCCACATAATCAACCACTTCAGGATTTGTTTTTGCAGCCATCACATCTTTAGGCAACGGCTTCCCCTTGTTGATCGAATCGCGGACATATCTTACTGTACTTGAATTCTGATTATCGAAAACTATCTGACGTTTCACCGTGGAATCGGAGCCGTCCATAATTTTCCGCACCTGGTCCATAGTGAGTATGGTATCCGGATTACTGTGACTAGTAATCAACGCTACCCCGTCCCATGCCAGCAGGAGACTTTGTGGCGTGATCTTCTGTTCTTTAAAATATCCCCTCTCTTCCTCACTGAAATCCCTTGTTACAAAGATCAGCCTTGAGCTGTCAGCCAACAGATCCCTGAAGCAGTCCGCTTCTGGTTTGTATTCAGCAATGATATGCGCTTTCTTGTACAAAGATTCGAAAACCTTGATCTCTGCTTCCATCAATGGACGATAGGTTTCATCCACGCTTATTCTGATCGTACCTGAAGTTGGCGTATCCCGCTCTTCTCCGGACTTGTTGGCCTGTCCGCAAGAGACCAGTAAAGCTGTTGCTGCTAACAGGATAGTAGCTACCCGGCCATGCCTGATTAATCTGGTAAACATATACTCCTCTCTTTTAACCCTTATGATGAAATAGATACCTTACTCCTCTATATACACGGAAAAGGCCGTACGCAATTAGTACACCGCCCAAAATATTCAGTACAGTTTGAGAAACTTGGAATTCCCCCAGGTTATATTTCTGCGCAAATATTGCATACAGACCAAAGAGTACAAAAAATATACCCCTTATCAATTCCCCGAGCGAACGATAATTCATTCCAGTTCGCGTGTTTCCAGATCTTTCTTGTTGCATTAGCATTGTTAGCGAATTACAAGTATACAAAAAAATATTTCCAAATAATTACCTGTTCTTTTAGATGATTGTTAAAAAAATCCGATTGCAGACCTTTATTCATTACACCAAACCAGCCACTGCGGCAGCTTTTATAAACGTCGGCTATACACACATTTTTTCATATTCAATCTACATCTAATTAATCAGGAACTTGTTAAAGACATGTTAAATACCATTTCTCTCTGTGCTATGTCGTAGATTATCATGTCAATATATACGCATAAAAAAGAGGGTATAGTATTATTCATTCCTACTATATAGATGCAAAAACAGGAAATTTCCATAACATGCCGGTGCCTTATTTTCGGCTCATAATGGCCAACACAGGATATTTGCTGATTTAAACCCGCAGGATAAAATAATGTTAAAATCTTGTAGGTTTGCGGAAATTATGAAAATATTGATGGTATGCCTGGGCAATATTTGCCGCTCGCCCCTGGCAGAAGGTATTCTAAGGCATCTGGCAGTACAGCAGGGACTGAACTGGGAAGTAGATTCCGCCGGCACTGGCAACTGGCACGTAGGTGATCCCCCCGATCGCCGCTCTGTAACCGTGGCGCGACGCAATGGCATCGATATCTCCGGGTTACGTGGCCGTCAGTTCGAGACGGCCGATTTTGACAGGTTTGACCGCATCTTCGCCATGGACGGAAATAATTACCGCGATATTATTCTGAAGGCAAGAACAGACGCTGATAAAGCAAAGGTGCAGCTGCTGCTGGACGATCAGCAACCGGTACCCGACCCGTGGTTTGACGATGCCCTGTTCTCGCCTGTATACACAATGATTTATGACGCCTGTGAAAAAATAGTCGCAGGAAAAAAATAATTACTCAATAAGCATAACTGAATAATAATGATAAAACCCAGTATACCAAAAGGTACCCGCGATTTCGGACCCGTTGTAGTCAGAAAGCGGCAGTACATTTTCCAGACCATCCGGGAAACGTTTGAACTGTTTGGCTTCCAGCCGCTGGAAACACCTACCATGGAAAACATGGACACACTTACTGGTAAATACGGTGAAGAAGGTGATAAACTTATATTCAAGATCCTCGACAATGGCGACATCCTCGGACGCGCGCAACAGGCAAAGGATAGCCGCGAACTGGGCATCCTACTCTGTGAAAAAGCCCTGCGCTACGACCTCACCATTCCTTTCGCCAGATATGTGGTCATGAACCAGCACGAACTGGCATTGCCTTTCAAACGCTATCAGATGCAACCGGTATGGCGTGGCGACCGCCCAGCCAAAGGACGTTACCGTGAGTTCTATCAGTGCGATGCGGATGTTGTTGGCAGTAACTCCCTGCTGAATGAGATCGAACTGCTACTTATCTACGATACCGTGTTCACCAAACTCGGAATGGAAGGCTATGAAGTACGTATCAACAACCGTAAAATACTCGGCGCCCTGGCTGATGTCGTAGGACAACCCGAACTGCTTACCGATATTACCATCTCCATCGATAAACTTGATAAGATCGGTATAGAGGGTGTTAGACAGGAACTACAGGAACGTGGTCTGAATGAAACAGAGATCGCGAAAATTGAGAACTTCCTCAATATCAGCGGTAGCAATGAAGAGAAACTGCAACAGTTAAGCGTACTCTTTAAAGACTCTCCTACAGGTCTGAAAGGCATCGAGGAACTATCTTATGTACTGCACACGCAACCCGACGCATTTAAATCTACTCCGATTCTCGACGTTACACTGGCGCGTGGCCTAAACTACTACACAGGTATGATCGTAGAAGTCAAAGCGCCTGAAACTGTTAAAATGGGTAGTATCGGTGGCGGCGGCCGCTATGATGATCTGACCGGTCTGTTTGGCCTGCCTGGTCTCTCTGGTGTAGGTATCTCCTTCGGTGTTGACCGGATCTATGATGTACTGGAAGAACTGCAACTGTTCCCAGCTACCGCACAACAGGGCACACAAGTGTTATTCTTCAACCTTGATCAGGCTACTGCTGGCGTGGCATTTAAACTGCTGATGCAGCTGCGTGCAAAAGGTATTTCTTCTGAGCTTTTCCACGAGCCATCTAAAATGGATAAGCAAATGAAATATGCGAATAAACGTAACATTCCTTATGTGATCATCATGGGAGAGAGTGAAGTACAGGAAGGTGTGGTGAGTGTGAAAAATATGGTGACGGGTCAACAGGATAAAGTGAAGATGACGGAGCTGGTGAATTATCAGTTTTAGTCTCGTTCAAATACATGTAAAAAGCGGATGTGCATAGTGCACATCCGCTTTTTTTATACAGTCTGTGATGACTAAATTGATAAAATTCAACATCATTAAATAACTACTGTTGCCCTTTTAGTTTATATTCCTTTATCTGACAGCATACCTGTTTCTGTATCAAAATCTCCAAATCCGAGATTAAAAAGAGGCCTACTATTGAACTGCTCCACATAGTTATACAATACGAACTTAATGATGTCTTGTTTTCCTTTGCTAACAAAATAAAATAGAATTCTGTCTTCAGGGTAACTCTTCTCCTGAACATAATAAACATCCTGCGAATTATTCATTCCATTCAATTTTCAAGATTAACAAATACTAACCACTGCCGCAGTTTTTGCAGCATGTATTGAAAGGCAATCGCAGAATGAGTATTTCAGAATTGTATACCTACGCTCTGAAGAAACACGCATAGATATCGTTGTAACCGGTTAACAACGTGCAGATCACACAACAAGAATATAAATAAAAAAGCTGTCCGCATTTAAGCGAACAGCCTTTTAAAATAAATATACTTACTAACTATTTATTCTTCTTAAACGCTTCCAATCCACATTTCAGCCAGCTCTCATACTCCGCTGCATTGGGCGTATATGCCACAGGTTTAGTCAGGAGTTTTTCATCTGGGCTGATCAGCACATAATAAGGCTGTGCATTGATGGCGAAATTCTCGGTCTGCATGGTAGCATATTTATCACCGATGGATTTGATCTCTTTCTTACGACCTGTATTGGTGGTAAAAAGGAACTGCTGATCTTCCGGTAATAATTTCCTGTCATCCACATACAATGACACCAAAATATAATCTCCCTCTATCAGTGTCTTCACTCTCTCGTCAGGCCATACGTTCTCTTCCATCTTACGACAGTTCACACATGCCCATCCGGTGAAATCGATCAGAATGGGTTTGTTTTGTTCCTTCGCCAGTTTCAGCGCCGCTTCATAGTCATTCACGACATTTGCCTCTACACCGCCTGCACCTTTATAGATACTATAGTTTAATGGCGGCGGGAAACCGCTGATCAGTTTACGGTTGGCATATTTCGTATTCGTTACACCTGGCAGCAGATAGATGGTGATGGCCAGGAATATAGCGGCAAATACCCAACGGGTCGTACTGATCTTTTTCAGCGGAGAATCATGCGGGAAACGAATCTTACCCAGCAGGTACAATACGATCAGGAATCCGCAGATGATCCATACTGCGAAGAACACCTCACGTTTTACCAGTCCCCAGTGTGTTACCAGGTCAGCATTTGACAGGAACTTGATCGCCATAGCGATCTCGATGAAGCCAAGTACTACTTTCACTGAACTTAACCAGCCTCCGGATTTCGGCAGTGATTTCAGCAGGTTCGGGAACATCGCAAACAATGCGAAAGGTAATGCCAGGGCAAATCCGAAACCTGCCATACCTGCTGTTAACTGCATCGGGCCACCATCTGTAGAGATGGAACCTACCAGCAGTGAACCCAGGATTGGACCTGTACAGGAGAAGGATACCAGTGCCAGCGTTAACGCCATGAAGAAAATACCAATGATACCTCCTACACCGGATTTGGAATCTACTTTACTAGCCAGACCACTTGGTAAAGTGATTTCGAAATATCCGAAGAACGAAATAGCAAACACGATGAAGATCACAAAAAAGATCAGGTTTAACCATACGTTGGTCGATATGTTATTCAGGATCTCAGGATCAAGTGAATCCACCAGATGGAACGGCACACTCAGTAACACATAGATCAGCAGAATGAAGAAACCGTAAAGTACGGCATTCTTTATCCCTGTTTTCTTATCCTGCGACTTCTTCGTAAAGAACGATACGGTGAGTGGGATCAGCGGGAACACACATGGTGTGACCAGGGCGATAAAGCCACCGAGCATACCTAATACAAAAATACCCCATAAGCTCTTTTTAACTGGCGCCCCTTCGCCACCGCAATTGCTCAGCGGATTCGCCATATCGATCGCAGCACGTTTCAGTGTCTGACCACCAGTAGCAGACTCCTGTAAACCAGCAGCCACATTCACGATATTACCTGACGCATCAATGTTGAAACGGAATTTAACTTCGTCCGGTCCTGTCACTTCTTCTCCTTTCAACGCCATGTAATTCACAGCACCTTCCAGTTTGTTTGCCGGTCCGTTCAGTTTCACCGCTACCTGCAGTGTCACCTGATTTTCAAAGTATTTGATCTCAATATTATCTAATAACGGCTCAGGCGCTTTCTTCAGCTCTCCCTCCTCCGTAATGCCAGTGATGGTAGCAGCACTGTCCACTGTTACACGCGTATTCGGATCATCATCTTTCATGGTAGTTGAAAATAACTTCCAACCTTTCTCTATGGTACCCTTCAGATGTAAAATATATTCCTGTTCACCCTTTTTCTCCGCGGTATATTCCCATTTTGCCGCTGGCGCCTGTGCAGTACTGTCCTGCGCTTTCACGGCAAATACGGAGGTAATAAGGATAATGAACGTCAGCAATTGCTTCATATAACTAATAGGCTTTAAAGACTTTCAACCATTCTAAACAGTGAACGAGTTCCCCTGGGAACTCGTTCACAAACGCTGTTTACCTGATGGTTGGTCCATCGTTGTATCTTGATAACTTATTTTCCTCCTACACTGATTGCGAACTCCACTTCTTTCGGTGGCAGACACTGGTGATCATCACACACCATAAATTCAACGCTACCTTTTACTTTAGTAGCCGCTTTACCTTTCACGGTCACTTTCTGCACGAAGTCAACCTGATTTTCGTAATATTTCAGTTCGGAATCGAAGTTTTTATCAAATGCCTTATGCAGTTTGCCCACTTCACGGATCTTACCTACCGGTGTTACCAGTGGGTTTTTAGTCAGTTTAAAAGTGGTAGGTACCGGCCCCTCACCAGCTTCCTGTGCGTACAGGTGCCAGTTGCTCTCTACTGTAGCTGTCATATGCAGTTCATAGGTAGTTGCGTCGATCTTCTTAGCGGTAAAATCCCATTTTACCGGGTTTTCTATCTGTGCACTTGCCAGTAGCGGCAGCGCAAACAGAATAACTGCTGTCAATAATTTTCTCATACTTAGATTTGTTTTTTTAACTGGTTGGTTGGCTTAATTAAAAATTAGGCGTGCTCTCCACGCTTATACTAGTTGTTATTGATAAGGCTCTGGAAAATCAGCTGGCCATCTGTATTACCCAGTACGGCGTTCGTCGCACGCTCAGGGTGTGGCATCAAACCAAATACATTGCGCTGTTTGTTACAGATGCCGGCAATATTACGGGCCGCCCCGTTAGGATTAGCGTCTTCAACAATATTACCGAATTCATCACAATAACGGAACAATACCTGGTTATTGGCAAAAAGACTTTCCAGTGTAGCTTCGTCGGCATAATAACGACCTTCTCCGTGTGCGACAGGGATCATTAAAGCGCGGCCAGCCACATCTTTAGTGAGCGATGCAGATGTATTTTCACTTTTCAGGTATACGTTCTTACATACAAACTGCTGATGTCCGTTCTGCAATAAGGCACCTGGCAATAAACCCGCCTCACACAGGATCTGGAAACCATTACATACTCCTATTACACGACCACCTTTACCGGCAAATTCTATCACACTCCGCATCATCGGACTAAAGCGTGCGATAGCACCGGTACGCAGATAGTCTCCGTAAGAAAAGCCACCCGGCAACACAATACAGTCTTCCGTACTGAACTGGCTAAGGTCTTCGTCCTTATGCCACAACTCTATGACCTCCTGTCCGAGATCGTTGCGCAGGGCGTCGATCACGTCATGATCACAGTTTGAGCCAGGAAAGGTGACAACACCAAATTTCATGTTTAACTTATTGAATGTTACGGTCTAAAAAGCTATCTCCCGGTAACCAGTGCATAATAGCTGTTGTACCATTGATCTAAATTACCGGAAAAGGTACAAAATTACTACGCCGCCCGCACATTTCCATAGCCGCTCATCCCGTTTTAACAAATCCAACCTTACAGTGCTAATTCCGGCTAAAGAACTGCATTACAATCACATAAGCCAGCGTCAGGATGTGGACAATATTGGCCACCGTGTTGTTCACAATAGACCAATAGGCATTTGCCACGAACAACGAAAGCGGCAAAATAGCCAGTATCCAGTAAGCCGGTGAAAAATGTACGTTGAACAGCGGCACCATCATCGCAACAAATACATATACCGCCAGCACACTCCAGATCTTACGACCCTGGATCAGCATCTTTTTGAGGGTACGCTGTAACAGCAGCCATCCTAGAATGAAGAAGAATATGCTCACTGCCATCGCTCCCCAAACCTTGTAGTGACCGATCATAGGCACCTCTATGCCTATCCGGGGAATACGGGCGAATAATGCCCACTGATCACTCAGGAACAGGTAAGTACTAAGCAGATATATCGGACAGATCAGTCCCAGCAGTGCAATAATCCATTCCGCCAGACGGAAAGGACGCATGATCAGGAGGCTGAGCCATAAGAGCAGACAGAAAATAGTAGCGGGGAAATAAAACAACCCACACACACCCAGCGCAAACCCAATATTGAATACCACGTCCCTGGCAGAGGTACGGGTGTACAACAGGGTAATATTGGAAATCACCCATAACATCACCAGGTTGACCAGCAAGCCCGGCGAAAATACGTTCCACCCTTCATACAGCGAGGTGAACAACATATATGCCATCGCCGGCAGATAGTTTGTCTTCGCAAACAGACGCTGGTGATTGACGATCTTGGTCAGCAGCAATGCCTGCAATAACAACAGCAGCACCGCCAGCGAAGTGAACAGAAAAGGGCTCTTGCCAAATACCATACTCATCCACCGGACAAGTAAATCATACAGCAACCCTTCATTTCCATCAGCCAGATAGGAAGATGGATGAATCAGGTAATAGAATTTTACCAGGATCGTATATATCAACAGCAACACTACAGTAAGTGGGTTGCCTGAGCGGAAAAACTTTACCACAATATGATTTCTCTTTTCAACTTTTGAAAGCGTTCCAAAGGTATTTTAAAGCAGGAGAAAATCAAAATATTATGAAAACCATACATAGTTATACCGTTTTCATTCATTTTCTTCCATATCAACGACTTAAACACCAACTTACTTAAGTAAGTATACAATCCAGCTACGCCTGGCTACCGGCTTCATTTGGTCAGGTACATGGGACGCCAGTCAGGTACACAGGCTACAACCGGTTCACCGACGATCCGTGGCGGATACTTTCCGCTGATACCGGATTAGTTTTCACTCGGTCAGGTATTATTCAGGTAAGCTTTCACCTCCGTTTCTCCTCCGTTTTAAAACGGAGGAGAAACGGAGGTGAAAGCTTACCTGAATAATACCAAATGAGTACCTGACTAGTCCCTGCATCACTTTACAGCTCACCAGCTGTGACCGTATCCTCTTCAGGTGTTACCACATCTATTTTATCAATCAGCAATCTGTCTCCCTGGATCACAAAATCGATCCGGAGGGTGTAAACGATCGTGACATCAATAGACGCCCCGTTTTCGGTCTCAGCATAATTACTGAAAATCGCTTCGCTGAAATTGGAAATATCCTCCTCGTACTCCTGACTCAGCAGGATGAAGTCGGCATCAAAGCCATACGGCGTTTCTGTGCGCATACTATCCTGGCGGATCTTCGCATCACAGAGATGGAAATAGGCATCTTTATCCTCAATATAGCCGTGGGTAAAAATGCCGGCGGCCGATAAGATCCGCAGATAGGCATTGGTACTATCAAAATTTACCCTGTATAATCCGGTGTCTTCCACGCCTGAATTGTCTACCAGCTGGATATTTACCAGTGAATCCACATGGTCAGTATACCAGTCAAAAAAGTCATGGACCCGTTCTTCCAGTACCTGCTGATTGAGTGCAGGACTGACAGTCCCCTTAAAATAAGCTTTTGCAGAAGGTGTGTCCTGCTGGCGGCAACTGGTCAGTCCGCTGATACTTATGATCAGGGCTGCCCAAAGCAGGTGGCATAGATTTCTTTTCATGCTGAATATGCGATATGGTATTATTTACCTGAAATACGCTTCCGGATGCGGCTCAATGATGGACCCTGAATACCCAGATAGGAGGCAATATGATACAAAGGCACACTATTAAAAATATCAGGATGTCTTTCCAGCAACTGCTGATAACGTTGTTCCGGTGTCTTAAACATCATGTCTTCTGTATGGTCCATGACCTCATTAAATGCCAGCTCGGCGATAAACCTGCCGAATCGCTCCCACTGATGAGATGATGCATATAGCCTGTTCAGGTCATCAATATGTATATACAGAATAGCGGAATCTACCAGTGATTCAGTATAATAGTTACAGGGCGTTTGCGTCAGAAAGCTTTTATAGGATGCCAGGAATTGCTTATCTGTAAAAAAAAGCAGGTTTTTCTCTTCCCCTGTTTCTGTACTGGCATGATACGTCCTGAATACACCATTGATAATAAATCCGAGGTGTTTACATACATTTTTATACTCATTATAGAATTCGCCCTTTCTATACGTCCTTAGTTGCCAGTAAGGCAAAGACTTTGTGAACTCTTTTGCATCCATTGATGCAAAAACAGTCAGTGTCTTTTCCAGCAATTCCAGTTCTGTCATTACTTTTTCTTTTTATCCTGTCCTTGATAATCTCCTGTGATGATCGATCCGGCGAATGGCCATGCTCACCCTGGAAAAATCTC
This sequence comes from Chitinophaga agri, assembly GCF_010093065.1. Taxonomy (NCBI): domain Bacteria; kingdom Pseudomonadati; phylum Bacteroidota; class Chitinophagia; order Chitinophagales; family Chitinophagaceae; genus Chitinophaga; species Chitinophaga agri. The sequence goes on from NZ_CP048113.1 coordinate 3,667,849, forward strand.
TTTCAAGGATATTTTTCATCGGATTATCCTTAAACCCCTTGATAAATTGATCGCTCAAAGTTAATTCATTATTGCGCCGGTATGCTGTATAGTAAGGGATAGCATGGTAAAATCAGCGGACCTTATTCTGTACAGTGTTTCCACTGACATATTTGTTATTGCGGACAATAAAACGGTAAGGCAGCAGGGCATCATCGCCTGCATAGTCCACCCCTATCCTGGGCGTGGCAATAATGTCTTCAGGTACCGGCACAAAGCCGTCAGACGCTACATAAAAATCTTCTCTCAGCAACGACTCACCAGTATGTGCCAACGTTATACCCAATGCTTTTGACACATTGCCCGGTCCTCTGGTTAATGTAAAATCAGCTATTTTCTTCCGGGTACGGCGTAACATCACAGGTACGCCTGTAATAGGTTCGGCTCCCCGGATCAGGATGGCATGTGGGATATCTATCTTATTGGTAACAATGTTAAATAACTGATGGATACCATAGCATAGGTATACATAGGCCGTACCGGCCTCCCGGTACATAATTTCCGTTCTTGCCGTACGCCTGCCTCCGTATGAATGGGAGGCCCTGTCGGTCACGCCGGCATAGGCTTCTGTTTCCACTATACGGGCAGTCGTCAGCTCTCCGTCAAAGCTGGTCACGATGATCTTTCCCAGCAATTCACGGGCAATAGTCAATACATCCGGACGGTCATAAAAACCAGATGTCAGTTTCTGATAAGCAGTGGTATGCAAATTCGATCTGTCTGTTTCCTTTAAACAACTCTCAGACGGGGGGTAAGTAGCGTGTAGATCTGACCCAATACCGGTACGAAAGTTCCGAAATCAAAATCTTCTCTGAAAGAATCAGTGTCTGATGACCAGAGGAAGAGATCTGCACAGATATCCATATACTCTTTTACAATAGGCGTATCCAGCAGGGACAACAATGCAGCATCCTGCTGCTGCTCAGCATAGTCAGTCACTATACCCAGCGCACCATAGATCTCATACAGTAATGGATCATCGTCTGCTTCCAGCTGTTCCGACATCAGAGACGAAAAGTCCACCCCTGTATAGGCTGTATCTGTTTCGTTGATATCTTTTCCCCATGCCTGCAGATTAGCCGTATCAAAAGTGATCACACCTTCAGCAATTCCCTTGCGGAGAGAAGGCAGATCCGGATACAGGCAGATGTTACCTGCCCCATCTGTCAGCAGTCTTAATGTTTCATCTTCGGACCCCTCCGATCCGGAAACAGTATAATAAGTCTCATCGTTATAGACAACCTGCAATAAATACTTCTTGTATTTCTCTGAGGCTACATCATAAAATTCTTCCATATGAACGCTAATTATTCTTCTAAAGTACTAAAGTAAAACAACCGCCCCATATATCATGAGGCGGTTCTTTTCATTCTTTCAGGATATTTTATTTCATACCATACAAACCATTGAACAGGAGCTTAAAAGCGCCATGTGGCTGTGCACGAAAAGTTATTTCCGGGCCAAAAGCATATAGCATCCCCTTTCCTACCGGCGCCTCAAAGGCCGCTACACCATCCTTCAGATAAGACTGTCCCCACGCCCACCTACTGCGTAAAGGCTTATCGGTCGTGAACCAGGCCCGGGCATGCACCCTTTTTCCGCAGCATTGCTGTCCAGCCTGCATACCGGACTATTATCAAAATTCACGTCTCCTGCCGCCGGCATTCCCCAGGCCGCCTGCCTCGTACTGTCAAACACTACCTGCAGGATACTACCCGGTACAAAGTATTTTGTTCCCGGTAATGGCTGCTCCCTACCATCTTTACCTTTCTTGGCCAGCGCCTTATGCACTGGTAGCCCAGTCTGTTACCTAACATCGCCTCGTATTTAAAGGATGGACCCTGTCTATGCTTCACCTCTTCTTTTGCAGTCAGCAATGTAGCAGGATCATTGAAGAGATCATAAGCAGTCAGGGCCAGGCAACGGTTTCCATTCTCCTTTTTTATTCTTCTTTACCAATGCATTTTCCACTGGCAGTTTCAGATGATACGCCAGATTGGTACTACTGCCGATTGAAGAGAAAATAATCATTTACGGCCACAGCGCCAAGCGATACATTATTCATCCCGGCCAGTTGCGTAGCTGTAAAGGAATATGTTTTTGGAAAGGCCGTTACAGTCTATATGATTTGTCTTTCGTTCCTACAGTACCCGGCAGCGGAAACTGTGCGATATTGTATACTGATTACCGGGAGATGAGATCACAAGCGGGTAAGCCGGCACACTCGATTCCGCTTTATTATAGCTCTTATACACTTCTATAGATGTAACAGTAGCTTTATCAAAACCAGTTCAGTCCAGTGTAAAAAAGGGAGATCTCTTTGTTGAGGATGTGTTGCGTACAGGCAGTCTGTATATCCTGAAACAATGTCATTACATTACTTAAGGAAGTGACAATGACAGATTTGTTGATAAAAGCATTTGTCTTTGCATGTATACGCATAGGACTTTTAATTGTATTACCGCAAAAGAAACGGGAGGTAACGACCTGTTACCTCCCGTTAATTAGTTATCAGTATACCGATGCTTTAGAAATCGATCTTGGCAAAACAGATATAGTTTCTGTTGATGCAGGGGATCAAGACAGAACGTGCACTGATCTGTTTACCATAGCGTGGCATCCAGGTGAAGCGGCCGTCCAGGTTGCGCAGGGTAGGCTTACGGCTGCTTTTTCCATCAGGCGCTACACTGTTGTCGGTGAGCATAAAGCTACGTCTGTCCAGTTCATTATACAGGAAGCGGAGTTCGCTACCTATATTGACCATCATATAGGAAAGATACAGGTCAGAACCGTCATCGTACTGGCTTTTATGTACAAAGTTGCTCCACAGCAGATTACCTTCCGGGTCCATGGATAATACAGCTACGTTATCGTAGTGATAACGGTCCTGTGAGTTATAGTTATTATACCATGGGTTATAATAGAAAGGAGAATACGGTGAATAGTAATACGGCGTATACATACCATAAGGACCGTACATATAATTCCAGCGGTTCCATGGCTGTGTACGGGAGGTTGTGTAATAAGACTCTGCTGTTACCAGGAAGCCACCATCTTTGGTATTAATGATCTTACGGATAAAGTAGTCATTAAATGCCGCGTTAGTAGAGGATTCGCCTTTCGCATTCGCTTTCAGCTCAGGCGTAAAGGCGACTTCTTTTTCGAAAAGTGGCTGGCGGTTAACGTAGTTGTATTTAGAGACATACAATCCTTCTACATTGCCCCTTTTCTGTTTATAGTAGAAAGCGGTTATCAGGACATTTTTGTTGTTGTTGTCCACTTTCATCTTCACCTCGTCGAGCAGCTGGGTTTTGATCTGCATAGGTACCGTTTCGAAGGAATCGACAACAGCACGTTTGATGATCAGGCTACCACTGATGATATAGTCCCGGTTACTGGTACGTTCCAGTTTATTAAAGAGCAGATCGCCTTCATTCGTCAGATTAAAGTTGCTGAGGAATGACTTCTTCGTCTCCATTGGCAGGGAAACGCGGCTGTTGTTGATCAACTGGAAGGCGCTGTCATACAGGAAAGTGTAGAATACATTATCATTTTCCTTATCCTGGTTGATCTTGTAGACCATGATACGGTTTTTATCTTCCGAATATTCAACAGAATACACTTTATTATCCTTTGTATAATAGCCGATACGGGTAGAGTCCACCATGATAGGGGCGCCGGTAAAATTGGCCGTGCCATCCATCGTAGCGCAGAAGCTGTATACGGCGTTCTTATTCTGGAACTGGTATATCATGAAGACTTTATCTGGGTAATTGATAAAGTCCACGCTGATCAGCTTTTTGGGCAGGAAGTCCAGTTCCACCCTGTTCTTCAGTTGCATGGCATTATCGTAGATAGATATGGCATAGCTACCTCTGTCACTTTTATATACCATGATATTGCCGGATACCTTCCCGATGATCTCGAATTCCGTGCTTTTGTAATCGTCCCTTTCCAGGTCTGTATAGGTGATCTTCTGAGCCATGACAGCCCCACTCCATAAAACCAGTAAAGCATAGAGATATAGAATGCGCATTATGTATGTTATTTAAAAGGTTGCAAGTTCAGGTTATTGATTTAACGGTAAAAAGCTATGATTCATTGTGAAACACCAGCGGGAAAACGTGGAGCATTCTGAATGCTCACACTAAAATACGTATTTAGGGCGTACGAATAAGCGGGACTGCGGCAATTCATCACCTTCAATTCGTAATTTCTAGCCCTGAATGATGTAATTTTACGATTATGGATACGGTCTTAATTACCGGCGGCACGGGTCTCGTGGGCCGGGCACTTACGAAACTGCTTACAGAGGTGGGTTACAGGGTAATTATTCTCAGCCGCAAAAGCGGACAGGATAGTAGTAATGAGCTGGTCAGCTATGCTCATTGGGACGTGAACAGGCAGGAAATTGATGAAGCAGCTATACAACAGGCCGACTACATTGTTCACCTGGCAGGCGCCAATGTAGCCGATAAACGCTGGACGGCTGCCCGTAAAAAAGAGATTGCCAACAGTAGGACCCACAGCGCCGCCCTGCTTTACAAAGCCCTGGAAAAGCATCCTAATAAAGTTAAAAAAATCATCAGCTCTTCAGGAGGTGGCTATTATGGCGCTTATAAGAGTGGCCATGCCTTTACGGAAGCCGACCCACCATCAGACGACTTTCTCGGAGTTACCTGTGTGGCCTGGGAGAATGCTGTGCTGAAGATGCGGGAGCTCAATAAAAAGGTAGTGATCCTGCGGACGGGTATTGCACTCAGTCTGGAGGGAGGGGCGTTAAAAGAATTTTATAAACCGTTACAGTTCGGGTTTGCCACCATTCTTGGTAACGGGGAACAATATATCAGCTGGATACATATACATGATCTGGCGCGTATTTACCTGAGTGCCATTGTTAACCATGACCTCGAAGGTATTTACAATGCCGTAGCACCCCATCCTGTGCAGCATAAGGAGCTGGTAATGACCATGGCGCAGGAAGCGAAGGGTAAGAGCTTCATTCCCGTACATGTGCCTTCATTTGCCCTTAAACTGGCCTTAGGCGAAATGAGTGTAGAGGTACTGAAAAGCTGCCGGATGTCGTCCGCGAAGATCCAGGAAACAGGGTTTGTCTTCTCTTATCCGGATATACGTAGTGCGATGGAGAAGATCTTCCAGGAAAAGGAAAATCAGCGGGGGAATAGGAATTAACCTTCCAGGATCTTTTTCATTGCCTCTGCTTTTAAGAGGCATTCTTCCCATTCTTTTACAGGGTCTGCATAGTAAGTGATCGCCGAGCCGGTGGTGAAGGAAAGGTATTTCCGGGCGGCATTGTACAGCATACTGCGGATCACAACGTTAAAATCAAAGTCTCCGTCAGGCGTTATATATCCCAATGCACCGGAGAACAATCCCCTGCGGGATCGCTCATATTGCTCTATCAGTTGCAGCACACTCAGTTTAGGTGCACCAGTCATGGACCCCATCGGATAGGCCTGACTGATCACTTTTGTAAAAGGTACACCGGGGGCCGGGATAGCCTTTACCGTAGAGATCATATGGTGTACCTGCGCGAAAGAATAAATACCAAACAATTCAGTTACCTCCACACTACCGCGCGTCGCCGTATGGGAGAGATCATTCCTTACCAGGTCTACGACCATTACATTTTCGGCTCTTTCTTTTTTGTTCTGTTGTAGCTCGATCCGGCGTTCTTCGTCAGCGACCGGATCATCTGCTCTCCTGATAGTGCCTTTGATAGGCTGTGAGATCACTACCTCTCCATGTTTCTGCATAAAGCGTTCCGGACTGGAACAGGCCATATAGAGATCATTGGTACGGTAATAGGCGGCAAACGGTGAAGGGGATACGCTGTTCAGCCGCTGGAAAAGTGAGAGCGGATCCAGGATAATATCTTCGATAAAGTTCTCCCGGCAGAAATTCACTTCATAGCAGTCACCACGGTGTATATGATCCTGCAAGCCTTTTACTGCATCTATATACTGTTGTTTATCAAGAGGTGACTGAATAGTACCTTTCTGTGTATGCTGTAAGTCGTGCGGCGACATAGCAGCGCATTGTGCAAAAATATCCCTGGCAGCGTTTTCGTCCATTTCCCAGCCGCCTATCCGTACTTCATAGGTGCTAAGCAGCAGGATGATACGCGGGCGGAAAAAGAAAAGATCAGGAAAGCCTATACCGTCTTTATTATGGGAAGAGAGGCCGGGAAAGGTTTCGTTTTTCAGATCATAGGCCAGGTGGCCGAAGAGCCAGTCTTTATGGGTCTGATGATATTGCAGCAGGGAGGAAAAGGCGTTACCGGCCTGACAGGAAAGACTGTCCAGCGCGTCGGCGGCCAGAATAGCTTCGTTTTGGTGATAGATGGAAGCGTAATTGTTATTATCCAAAAAACAGCAGATGCCAAACTGGCTGCTCCAGTTCAACATCTGCTGTTTAAATAATGTTGGATCATTAACCGGGAAACCGTAAAATATCCTGATAATGTGTGCTTTTAATGCTTAGAAATCGTCGTCGTCATCATCAAATCCGCCTCTGTCGTTGAAGAGCCCCATATCTTTGAACTCATCATCGATGCCGAAATCATCATCATCATCTGCGCTTTTCTTGCCAGGACGACCGCGTTTGCTCTTAGGTTTAGGCATGTCGAATTCTTCGAAATCGGGATCGTAGTCTTCGTCATCGCTTTTTCCCCAATTATCATCATCATCCAGGTCCATATCTTCGTCAGTATCATCATCCTCACCATCCTCATCATCGTCATTTTTCTTCTTGGATTTTGAAGCTGGGCCTGACTTATCTGATTTTTTAGAAGCAGCAGACTTACGGGGAGTCTCCTCCTCGTCCAGATCATCATCATCGTCCTCCTCTTCCTTCTTTGGCTTACTTGCAGCTTTAGGCGTTGCTTTCGTAGTCTTTGGAGAACTAGTCTTTTTGGTCTCTTTTTCGTTATCAGATTTTGATTTCATAATAGGTTCACTTAAGTCTTTAGCGTATTTCTTTTGCGTAAAGTTTTAACAGTTTTTTGTATTAGCCAAATTTTTTTTGCCGATTTTTTTCCGTAATTTTTTAAGCAATTTCCTGTTCCAGAATCTGGTCACGACCCGGTCCGTTAGACACAAATTTCACTGGTACGTGCAGGTAACTTTCTACTGCTTTTACGAAAGATTTCATCTCGGCAGGCAACTCGTTAAAGTGCTTACTTTTGGCTGCTGTTTCATCGCTCCAGCCCTTATACTTTTCCCAAACTGGTTTTACTTCATTTTCATTCAGCTGATAAGGCATTGCTTTCGTCTGCTGACCATTGATCTCATACGCAGTACATGCATGTACTTCATCAAAGGCATCCAGTACATCACTTTTGGTCATTACCAACTGGGTAACGCCACTCAGCATACAGGTATAGTTGAGGGCTACCAGGTCAATCCATCCGCAACGGCGGGGACGGCCGGTTGTTGCACCAAATTCATTACCTTCTGCACGCAGCTTCTCACCAGTTGCATCATGCAGTTCAGTTGGGAACGGACCACTACCTACACGGGTACAATAAGCTTTGGTTACACCAATCACTTCTTTTATCCATTTTGGCGCTACACCCAGACCGGAACATACGCCCGCAGAGATCGTACTTGAAGAAGTAACGAAAGGATAAGTACCGAAGTCTACGTCCAGCATGCTACCCTGCGCACCTTCTGCCAGTACTTTCTTACCTGCCTGTAGTTTCTCATTGATGAAGTATTCACCATTCACGATATTCATCTGTTTCAGGTAACTTACCGCATCAAAGAACTCAGCTTCCCACTCAGCGATGTCCTTTGCGATTTCCGCTTTCACTTCAGCAGTGAAATCGTAACCTGCCAGGAGATGCTGGTGTTTCTCTTTCAGTTTAGCGTAACGCTCATTAAAGTCGCTGCGCAGCACATCACCCACTCTCAGACCATTACGGCCTGTCTTATCCATATAAGCTGGTCCGATACCCTTCAGGGTAGAACCGATCTTTTCGCTGCCTTTAGATAATTCTGAAGCCTTATCAAGTGCACGGTGAGAAGGTACAATAATGTGTGTTCTTTCCGCGATAAAAAGATTTCTCTTCAGATCTACTCCCAGGGAAGAGATCTTATCACATTCCTTTTTAAAGGTTACAGGGTCCAGCACCACGCCATTACCGATCAGGTTAATGGTATTTTTATGGAATACACCTGACGGGATAGTATGTAATACTACCTTCTGGCCATCCACATATAATGTATGCCCTGCATTGGGCCCTCCCTGAAAGCGGGCTATGACATCGTATTTACCTGCGAAGTAATCCACAATCTTTCCTTTGCCTTCATCGCCCCACTGTAGGCCCAGCAAAACATCTACCATAAGAGTTGATATTGATTTTTTAAACGAAGTAGCAAAACTACGGAAGAAATTAGGAATTAGGAATTAGGAATTAAGAATTATGCCGCTCAATATGGCTTTTAGGTTAAATATCCCTCCCCTAAACAAAAATGACGAACTGCCAGTCATACTACCGGCAATTCGTCATTGTACAGACTTTATCAATTTAATTCCTGATTCCCCTACTCGTCTTCCAGACGGCTTACTGATTGAATACCATCCAGTTTCTTCAGTCTTTCAAACAGTTCATCCAACTCTTCCTTATCGTGAACGAACACTTTGATCAACCCTTCGAAGAGTCCTTCACGGGATTCAATGGTCAGACCGGCAATATTCACGCGGAGTTCTCCGGAAATGATATTGGTGATCTTGTGGATAACACCCACATCGTCCATACCAACAATACGGAGGCCGGTCAGGAACGAGATCTCCCTGTTCTTGACCCACTTGGTCTTCACTACCCTGTGGCCGTAGTTGGCCAGTAACTGGGCAGCATTCGGACAGTTAGTACGGTGTATCTTCAGGCCTTCGCTGGCTGTAATGAACCCAAATACGTCATCACCCGGGATAGGACGGCAGCAGTTCGCCAGTTTATAGGCGATCTTATCTGAGCTTTCGCCGAAAATGATCAGTTCTGCATCCTTCTTAGACGGGATGCTGTGTTTTACATGATCCTCAGAAATGTGTTCAGGCGTCTTCGGCGGTGGCGGCTTAGGCGCTTCCAGCTTATCCCCGAGCTGCGTGAACTGCTTCAGTTCCTTCAGGTCAATATTCTTAACAGCGATCTGGTAGTACAGGTCCAGCGGTGAAGGCTGTTTATAGAATTGTACCAGCTCGTTGATGTTATGCTGACTATTGGCAATCTTCATGTGATCGAGCTTCCGCTCCAGCACATCCTTACCATCCATGGCCACCTTCCGCTTTTCTTCCTTCAGCGCGTCCTTGATCTTGGACTTGGCTTTGGCAGTGAGCGCGTAGTTCAGCCAGTCTTCCGTCGGTTTTTGTTTATTAGAAGTGATGATCTCTACCTGGTCCCCGCTACGCAACTTATGACTGATAGGCACCAGCTTATAGTTCACCTTCGCCCCGATACACTTGTTACCTACCGCACTGTGGATGGAATAGGCAAAATCGAGGGCGGTAGAGTTGACCGGCAATATTTTCAGGTCACCCTTCGGTGTATAAACATAGATCTCTTCCGTAAAGAGGTTGCTCTTGAAGTCGGCCAGGAAATCCAGCGTATTGGAATCCGGGTTGTTCAGGATCTCCCTGATCTGGGTGAACCACTGATCGAATTTAGACTCAGTGGTGGCACTTTGTGCGCTACCTTCCTTATATCGCCAGTGAGCAGCCAGACCTTTCTCCGCATAATCGTTCATACGTTTGGTACGGATCTGTACTTCCACCCATTTACCCTGTGGACCCATTACGGTGACGTGCAGCGCCTCGTAACCATTGGATTTGGGATTACTGAGCCAGTCGCGGGTACGCTCTGGACTCGGATGATAGAAGTCAGTGATGATGGAATAAACCTTCCAGCAGTCAGACTTTTCCTTCTCCACAGGAGAGTCCATGATAATACGGATCGCAAAGAGGTCATACACTTCTTCGAAAGTGACGCCTTTCTTTTTGATCTTATTCCAGATGGAGTGTATGGATTTAGGTCTTCCGAAGATCTCGAAATTGAGTCCTTCCTCCTGTAACACCTCCTTGATAGGCTTTATAAATTCGTTGATATAACGGGTACGCTCACGTTTTGTTTCCTTGAGCTTTTTGGCAATTTCCCGGTAGGTTTGCTGCTCGGTGTACTTCATGGACAGGTCTTCCATCTCCGATTTGATATTATACAAACCAAGACGGTGAGCGAGCGGTGCATATATAAATACGGTCTCCGAGGCTATCTTGAGCTGTTTCTCACGGCTCATGCTATCCAGGGTACGCATATTATGCATCCTGTCGGCCAGTTTTATCAGTATCACCCTGGGGTCATCCGCCAGCGTGAGCAGGATCTTTTTGAAGTTTTCTGCCTGAGCGGTGCTCGTATTGGAATCTATGACGGTTGATATTTTGGTAAGACCGTCTACTATATGGGCTATCTCGGGCCCGAAAGCGCGTTCCACGTCTTCAAGGGTTACTTCGGTGTCTTCCACGGTATCATGCAGCAGGGCACAAATAGCGGAACGTACACCCAAGCCGATCTCTTCAACGCAGATCTGCGCTACAGCGAGGGGATGTAAGATGTATGGCTCACCGGATTTCCGGCGCATTTCCTTATGTGCATCAGCTGCCATTTCAAAAGCAGTACGCACAAGTTCGCGGTCTCCTTTCTTTAAACGGGGTTTGAGCGACCTAAGTAACGCGCGGTAATGACGAACGATCTCTTTCTTTTCCTGTTCCTCGTCCAGATTATATTGTTTTACTACCACTGTATCCATCAGCTATAAAGTTACAATTTTATTGCATAGGATAACATGGCAGGAATGTGCTAATCATTCACGCCCCCAGTTTGCATTTCTGCAGTATTTCCCAGGAGGTGCCGGTATGACGGAGAAGGTAGAGATTACGTACCTGGAAAGCCGCGTCAAACGGGCGGGGCCGGTACTCTTCCATGGCACGGTTAAATGCTGCATCTGACAGATCGCGGAAAGCCAGGGAGATATGTGGGTTAAACCCATGGCGGGCCAGCATGTGACTGAAACCGAAGTCTTTACGCAGAAAAGCCACCATCTGTTGGTGTATGTGAACGATGCCTTCGTTCTTTTCCACATTGATATACAATACCTTCCGGCGGGTAAAGGAGCACCCTCCGAAGCCATGCAGTCTGATCTCAAACGGGGGAATAGAGGCGGCAAAGGTGGTCAGGGCTGGACATAAGGACTTTTCCAACTCCGGATTGGCGGTAAACGGCACTTGTATGGTAATATGTGGCAGCACCCGTAGTGCCCGCTGTGCTTCATATTTCTCTGCAAATTCCTGTTTCAGCCGGATGATCTCTTTTCCGACCTCCGCATTCGGGAGCAGGGCTATGAAATAGATCCTGCTTTCCGTCTTGGGTGGTTTGGGCCTGGGAGGAAAGCGTGGGCCGGTAGCGGGCCGGGACCTCCGGTATTGGTTGCCATTGTTCTGTCCATGGTGTCTTGGGGTACGGTGATTACGTTCATCACTCTCCGGACGGCCACCGCCGCCATAATGCTGATGGCGCGGCTGGTCATTTCTGCCGTAAGTCATTGTATTTGGTGGTTGTGGGGTTTGGATATGTTATTGTCACCCTTCACTGTCGGCAGACGTGGACCCGCTGCCTTTATCGGTACATTCCGGAATATTCAGTCTTACACCCACATTGTGCAGTGTCTCGAGCGCGATACCCGGTTCTTCTTTAAAATGTTTGCGCAAACGGGTCAGGAATACATCCATGCTTCTGCTTGAAAAGAAACTACTATTGCCCCAGACTTTCAGCAGTATCTCATCCCGTTTGACCAGTTTATTACTATTCTCTACCAGGTAGCGTAATACCTTCGCTTCCTTTTTGGTCAGCGTAGCAAACGTCTCACCACATGCACGTGTCAGCTCTTTTTCCTCATAATTGAAGCGGACGTCATCTCCCAGTTTATAGATACCATCACCAGGTACATCTTTAGGCAGGGTCCTTCTCAGGAACACCCTGATACGCATGATGAGCTCACGCATACTGAACGGCTTTACCAGGAAGTCGTCCCCTCCTATCCTGAAACCATGCAACCTTTCTTCATCTGTTGCCTTCGCCGAAATGAACAGAATCGGTATCATCCCGTTTTTCTTCCGGATGTCCTGTGCCAGCGTGAAACCATCTTTCTTTGGCATCATGACGTTCAATATGCAAAGATCAAAATCGTCCCTCTGAAATTTCTTTAGAGCTACCTCGCCGTCAAAACAATGCACGACTGCGTACCCCGCCGTTTCCAGCTGCTTCTTAATGATACTACCGTACTGATAATCATCTTCGGCAAGGAGAATTTGTACATTACTAACCATGCGTTTAGTTTTAGATCCGGTTCAATAGTTGTTAACACACAATGTCACTCACATGACCCTGCTACAATATTGCTGAATAAACTGCTCATTTTAGTTAATGATTCGTTATCATGTCAAACTTTTCTTATTCTAAGACTATTGGGATCAACTTGAAATTGAACGGATTGGGTTATCATAGACCACATACTTCCATAGACAACAAAAAAAATGGCTGCCTGTTCAAAGGCAACCATTTTTTTTGTTCACAGCTTTTCCAGCTGTTTGTTCACATTTATTATTCACTGTTCATTATTCTGCAGCAGAGATCTGTATAGCCACCGCATGTTTCCATGCTTTCTGCTGTACAGCAGCCGGAATAGTCAGCTGCGTACCGGTAGCCGTCGCCTTCCAGGAGATCTTTTCCTTAGCGCCCAGTACGGTCACTTTTGCTCCCTTCGCTGGCTTCAGGCCATTGAACACCACCTGTGCAGGCAGTTTCTCACCTTCTTCCAGCAGATAAATAGCGTATATATTGCCATTCTTCTTACGGGTGAAACATACCTTGCCATCTTTGTAAGGTGCTACAGAACGGGTACCATAAATCGCATCGCCATTGATCTTCATCCACTCACCGATAGCTGTCATTGTGGTATATGCCTCTTCATGCAGCTGGCCATCCGGACCAGGACCTACGTTCAGCAGGTAGTTACCGCCTTTCGCTACGATATCCACCAGATTGTGAATCAACTTGTTCACGGATTTATATTTATCATCCGGCACATATGACCAGGAGTTCGCCATTGTCATACAGGTTTCCCAGGGGTAAGACAGTGGTTTATCAGGGATCTGCTGCTCGGGTGTACGGTAGTTCTCGAACGGACCATGTACTGCACGGTCTACTACGATCAGACCCGGCTGATGGCTACGGGCCATTTTAGTGATACCAGCCATATCAATATCTTCATTCTGCTTCGTAGGACGGGTGTCTATTTCTGCAGCGGTGATATCATTTTCTTTCTTGTTATCCTGTTTACGTGCGCGAACCCAGCCGCCATCCAGCCAGAGGATCTCGATCTTACCCATAGTGGTCATCAGTTCCTCGATCTGTTTGTAGGTGAACTCACGGAAATTATTCCAGCGGTCCTTATATTTTACCACGTCATAGTTCACGTGTCTGTCTTTCGGTGGGAAATAAGACCACCAGTAATATTCACTATGCCAGTCTGGTTTGGAGAAATAAGCTCCTGTATGGATACCTTCTTTCTGGAAAGCAGAGAATACTTCTTTCGCTACGTTCTTTCTCGGATCGTTGCGGAAAGCACTGTTGGGACCAGCAATACTGTAATCTGTCTGTTTGGTGTCCCACATACAGAAACCATCGTGGTGTTTGGTCGTGAATACCACGTATTCCATACCGGCACCTTTAGCTGCCTTTGCCCATTTGGAAGGGTCAAATTTAGTAGGATTGAAAGTCGTGGACAGCGCCTCATATTTCTTCAGGTAGTCATAATAGGGAATGCCATAGGGATTACGCTGTGTCCAGCCTTCGTCTTCCGGACAGATGCTCCAGGACTCTACCACACCCCACTGGGAATAAGCCCCCCAATGGATGATCATACCGAATTTCCAGTCCTGCCATTCATCCAGTTTTTGTAATACGGCTTTGTCCGTTTCTGGTATGTACGGCTGACTCAGGCCATGGTCCTGCGCATTGGCCGTGGAAAAAGCCAGTACTGCGCTGCTAAATAACAAAAATAGTTTTCGCATGATTAATTTTTAAATGTATCTCTGAGACTTATAATTTTCAGCTGTTTCTGTATCTCTTCTAAAGAAATTTTGGAAGGCACCTGCACCGTCACTGTGACTGTTCGTCCGGGCAACAGGTCAAAGTAATTGTCGCTGAACTGAGATTCCGGCATGTTACTCAAAAGGAGGTATACATTCCGTGCCAGCCTATCAGCAGAGAGCGTAATGTTCAATGTCTTCGATAGAGATACGGCATTACCGCTGTCAGCGACATTATTCTTATGCGGCATCTTCTTTTCTTCCTCATACAATACTTCTTTCTGATAAGATCCTGGTATGTATGTTTCGTTCTTTACAACACTGTTGCTGCTTGTATCTACTATTACTTTGGTCTGAATGCCGGGATCCGGTAATTCCATTGTTCGGGCGTTAGCAAAGTAATACACATTCTCGGTTAATAACTTACCTTTCTTTACCACTTTCGTATAGAATATTACCTTCTGCTCATCCTGTCCCTTTAATATCTCACTAACAGCTATCTCATGTCGTAGTTTGCTTTCTGCGCCGGTCAACCGAACGTCCTTTACTGACTGCTGCCATAGTACTTTTCCTTCCAGGTCCAGCAACTGCATATCCAGCGTCACCGGCTGGTCCTGCGGTACATCCGTGATCAGCCACGTCTGCAGTTTCCCATTGTCCACCACATTAGACACGATCACCGGCTCAAATGCCTTCTTCACAAAATACTGTAATGCCTTCCAGCGTCCATAGTAATCAATACCAGACCAGGATGGACCAGGCCAGCAGTCATTCAGTTGCCAATACAACGTACCCATACAATATGGCATGTTACGGCGATGCGCTTCAATACCTATACGCATCCCATCCGCCTGCAACACCTGTCCTACATACAGCAACGATTCGAAATCTTTTGGTTCCCTGTAATAATGATCCAGGTAAGTACTGATCGCCGCATTGCCCCTGTTGCCACTCTTCTGATGCGACAACATCACCGGAGAATAAATATCCCGGTCTTTCTCCCCTGCAAAACTTTTGATCGTATGGATATCCGGGAATGACTGGAAACCGTATTCACTCATAAAACGTGGTACGTGGGTATTAAAGGATTCAAACCATTCCATCCCATGCCATACACCCCAGTAGTGATTGTCTCCTTTAGTAAAGTCTTCCTTCCTGCCCCAGTTGCTGATGGGCGAAGAATGGAAGTAAAACCTGCCGGCATCCAGTGTATGCACCTGTTGCGGCAAAAGAGATTTGAACAAAGTATCATATCCGCTGAGTAAAGTGTTCCATTGCATGTCACTGTAGCCGTACCCATTTCTCCATCCCCAGTTCTTAATGGCGACTGCGACTTCATTATTCCCACACCATAAAGCCAGGGAAGGGTGATTGCGCAACCGTTTGATGTTATATTCCGCTTCTTTCTTCACGTTTTCCAGGAATGCAGTATCTGACGGATAGACCGTACAGGCAAACATGAAGTCCTGCCACACCAGTATACCGTTGCGGTCAGCCAGGTCATAGAAAATATCCTTTTCGTAGGCACCGCCACCCCATACACGTACCATATTGAAATGAGACGCCTTCATATTGTTAAATAACTGCTCATACTGGTGATGTGTCACTCTTGGTGCGAAGTTGTCCAGCGGAATGTAGTTGGCACCTTTCATGAATACCGGCTTACCATTCACCTTCACATAAAAACTCTCACCCAGGCTATCTGGCTTATTCACTACTTCAATTGTACGTAGACCGATATCCAGTCTCTCACCAGCGACATCGCCAGAACCATCATTCACTGTAACATCTATTGTATACAGGAAAGGATCTCCCAGACCATTTGGCCACCAGCGGACAGGATCCTTGATCCGGACAGGGATGATCACCTGCTGGCTACCTGCTTCCAGCTGCTGCTTGACGATCACCGGAGAGAATGCATCATTCCTGCTAGCTACCTTCACGGTATATTTCCCCGCACGGGCCGTTTCAAATGTGATCACAGCATTAACAGTAGCCGATTTGTCGGTCAGACTTTGCTGCTGCAGCCAGATATTTTCGATACGGGTGCCATCACTGGCCACCAGGCTAATATTACCGCTGATACCGGAAGTAACCAGTCTGGGGCCCCAGTCCCAGCCATAATGGTAAGGTGCCTTACGCGCATAGATGCTCAACGGAATGTCACTGGCATCATTGCCAGCGGGATACACCAGTCTGTCTTGCAGGAAACGCTGCATGTCATAACGAACAGGGCTATGAAAGTAAACACGCACTTCATTCTGTCCTGTATGCAGCCATTGTTTCACATTGACGGTCTGTCCGACAAACATATTATCACTTTTCAATACCAGTTGCCCGTTAACATACACATCTGCATACGTATCCAGTTGTGCCATGTTTAATGTGATCACATCATGATTGATGAAATCAGCAGAGATCTCTACATTCCTGCGGTAAATCCAGTCTTTTTTATCCACCCACGCTACGGCTTTTTCGTTCATGCCCACAAAGGGGTCCGGAATCAGCTGATGGCCCATCAGGTCAGTATGTACTGTGCCCGGCACGGTCGCACTACGCCAGATGGTATCATCTGCATCGGCAAACTGCCATTGTCCATTCAGTAATATGTTATACTGCGCATAGGAGTACTGCGCCAGCATACACAGGCATAAGAGAAGTATATATTGTAACTTATTCTTCATAGTCCACGCTGTTGGTAATTGTAGATGTATATAAACTATCTTTGTATTATGAAAAGCATCTGGCAACAAATACTCCGTTACCTGTATATAGGCAAAAAAGATCCTGCTGCGCCTAAAAGCACCTATATCTCTATGATGCACGGGATGAACCGTATTTCCATCATCGTATTCGTGATTGCCCTGATTATAATGCTGATAAAGCTATTCACGCGGCACCACTAGGCCGGCGTACGTTCACTGTCCTGATTGTTCACGATTATTGTCTCGCTATCGCAAAACTTATTTCTGCTGCACGGTGGCTGGCATTCTTTTCCCCCAGTTTCGACCACAGCTCGGCATAGTCCGCTTTGATCCTGTCACGTGCTGGTTTATCCCTCAGCAATAAAGTTAGTTCGTTCAACAGGTTTTCCTCCGTCAGATCGTGCTGGATCAACTCTTTTACAACCGGTTTATCCATTACCAGATTGACCAGCGCGATATATTTCACCTTGATCAGCCTTTTTGCGAAGAAATAAGAGATCGCACTGCCTTTATAACATACCACTTCCGGCACACCGAACAGCGCTGTTTCCAGCGTAGCAGTACCTGATGTCACCAGCGCGGCTTCTGCCTGCCGCAGTAAGGCGTAGGTCTGGTTCTTTACCGTAGAGACATTGGTATGTGCGCCTGTCAGCTCCTGCATAAATGCATCATCCAGACTGGGTGCCTGCGCAATGATGAACTGGTGTTCCGGGAAATGTTTAGCCATCGTCAGCATAATCGGCAGTTTAACACTGACTTCCTGCTTACGGCTGCCCGGCAGTATAGCGATAATAGGTTTATCGGACAATGGTGCATCGGCAGGTCTTTCCTTTGCCTCTCTGATCACCTGAATAAGTGGATGCCCCACATATTCCACTTCATAATCCCACTTCTTATAAAAATCCTGTTCAAACGGCAGGATACAAAGCATCTTGTCCACACTCCGCCTGATCTTTTTCACGCGGCTCTCTTTCCAGGCCCAAACCTGCGGAGAGATATAAAATACAATCTTGTAGCCCAGCGGTTTTGCCCATTCGGCAATACGCAGGTTAAATCCGGCGTAATCGATGAGTACGAGCACATCTGGCTGAAACTGCTGGATGTCCTTTTTACAGAATTCCATGTTGCGCAGTACCGTACGGATATTCATCACCACTTCAATGAAACCCATAAAAGCCAGGTCCTTATAATGCTTCACCAATGTTCCTCCCGACTGCTGCATCATATCCCCACCCCAGCAACGGATATTGGCTGCGGTGTCCTGTTGTTTCAATTCTTTGATCAGATTGCTTCCATGGAGATCACCGGAAGCCTCTCCGGCGATGATATAGTACTTCATATGGCAAATATAATTTAGGAATCGGACGTACCCACCATCATTCGATTTTTCTTTAGGATAGCCACATTTTAATTTCTCAGATGATCAATCCTGTTCCCGGGCGACCATAGCTCACATCTGTAACAGGAGGCCCCTCTCCCCTATTACGGATCCAGCACGCGGGCATGTAATGGATGACGCAATATTAACGAGGATTTCGAAGCGATACTGCACAAAGTACACGACGGGTCGGTTTGGCGTCATATACCGGTCCTGCGCTATGCGCCGAACCTGACGTCTAATGTATATATGGGTTATTGTTGTTTTCTGCTTGTTGTCTTGTTCAGGTAAGCTTTCTCCTACGTTTCTCCTACGTTTTAGAACGTAGGAGAAACGTAGGAGAAAGCTTACCTCACTATACTTCAAACATACCTGAAACACACTGTGGTCATTCCTGCTGCGGTAGTACTGCCAGCGGGATACATCTCCGGGTTTATCCAATAAAAAAGTCGCTTTCGTCAGTGAAAGCGACTCAAAATATGATCAATAGTCAACGGCAATGCCCGTGGCACGAAGCGCGCACTATCAGGCTACAGATATTGATATCACTGTATTTACCAGTGTAATACCTTCAGGAACAGGATGACGATAGCGTACAGCATGGTCACCAGGAAGATGCCTTTTGCTGTCACATCTCTCCTTGATTTTGTATAAAAATAAAATACTACGCCGTTCAGCAACAAGCAGATACTGATCAGTTTTGGCAGCATCTGGTGGTTGTCCAGAATAATATTTATAAATTCAGACAGGGATACATCATGCTTTGGCATGAAGACTAGCAGGTAGTACAGAAGGAAGGCCACCATTGGTGTAAATAGACCCAATACGATGCCTAATGGGAGATTATCTCGTTTTAACATAGTCGGTTTTAATCATGTGCGGATAGACACATCAGATATTCCAGTCGTTTTCCAACTGTTTTTTCATGTTGTAATCAGTCAGATCGAACTGCACAGGTACCAGGGAAGCGTAATTATTCGCCAGCGCGTACACGTCGGTATCTTCTCCACTATCACGATTGATGAACTCTCCGGTAAGCCAGTAATATTTCTTGCCACGCGGATCACGGCGCTCATCAAATGCTTCCACCCATTTCGCATCTGCCTGACGACAAATTTTTATGCCTTTATAATCTTCTTTCTTAACAACAGGGATATTCACATTGAACAGGGTGCCTTGTGGCAGCTCGGTTTCCAGCATTTTTTTCGCTACTGTATGTGCCACTTCCTGACAAAGGGAGAAGTCCGCCTCAAAGCTATAGTCCAGGTAAGAGAACCCTACTGATGGTACCCCTTCAATAGCCGCTTCCATAGCAGCCGACATAGTGCCGGAGTAGATCACATTAATGGAGTGGTTCGCACCATGATTGATACCGCTTACGCAAATATCCGGCAGGCGGTGCAGGATCTTGTCACGGGCCAGCTTTACACAATCTACCGGCGTACCGGAACATTGCCAGGCTTCTATCCCATCAAAAATATCCACCTGGTCCAGGCGTAAAGGAACGCCTATCGTAATGGCATGCCCTTTTCCTGATTGCGGACTATCGGGTGCTACGACCACCACCTTACCCAACGGTCTTACTGCTTCGATCAGCGCCCTGATACCAGGAGCTGTTACACCATCATCATTTGTTACCAGTATGATCTTTTCCTGCGCTGTACCCTTCACGTGCTTTTGAGTTTTCTTTTCGGAACAAATTTAATATACTTAACCGATAGTCCCTAGTGCACTATCGTGTAATAATCTCATAACAGATTATCAACGTAAAAGATAGGTGAAAGATTACGCTCCCTCACCACATCCTTTACAAATAACATATAATTAACATAATATATTACAGGTCCGTCCGGAGCATCCGCCGGAATACCAGTCCTATGAACAGGGCGATATAGACGATCAGTGCTGTCAGGTAAATAGCACTATCGTAAGGACCGGAGAACTTGACAAGTTTCTCGATCATCGGGAAGGGCAGCAACTCATCGCCAGCCTGGAGGGGGAACAAGCCGCCCACATCACCGAAAAAGCGCTTGACGACTGCCACCAGGATCTGCTCCAGGAACATGATATACCCAATGAAAAGGATAATGGCCAGTCCCGTACGTTTCACCAGCACGCTTATCAGCAATGCCATACTCGTAGAAACCAGCATTTGCAGGAAATAGTACCCCAGATACCGGCAGCCATCTATACTGAATGGTGCTTTGCCTAATCCGCCGAAAATAATCACCGCAATCAGGGATGTCAACAACGCCACTGTTGACAGTGTCAGCACCCAGAAAAGTTTGGATAATACGAAGTCTTTTCTTTCCCAGCCATCAATGATATTCTGACGGTGGGTACGGTAGTTAAATTCATTGCAGACCAGTGTGATCAGCAGCAGACTGAAAATACCGGATGTGTAAGAGCCAACACTTGCGACCGTTTGCCATGCCAGGGGGAAATCATAGATAGACTGCCCGAACAATTTCTGCGCCTCTTCCGGCACACGGTTTACAAAGATGTCGTGGACTATAAAATTAGGTGCGAGAATGGCGACGATCCCAAGCGCGATAAACACCCAGAAAGTACGGTAATTCTTGACCTTAAGCCATTCTATTTTAATGATTTGCAGCATAAAATACAGTACAAAAGGGATTAGTTATTGGTTAATTCCAGGAATGCCGTTTCCAGGCTCTTTCTGCTCATCTGCAGATGATGCAGCCAGACGCCCTGTTGTGCGCACCAGCTGTTCAGTCCTGCCGGATCGATCGTGTCACGGAAAGTGACCTGTAAGATCCCGTCCTGACCAGGCTGAACGTCCATAAAGGCAGGGTGCTGCCGGATGAGTTGTGCCAGCGCCTGATTATCGGCACTGCCAATCTCTATAAAGTTGTCTCTTGACAGCACCGCATTCACCGGACCGGAACCCAGTAACACTCCCCTACGCAGAATGGCCACATGTGTACATACTTTTTCCACTTCATCCAGCAGATGGCTGGCCATGATAATGGTCTTGCCTGACTGGGCCAGCTGTTTGATCAGGTTCCTCACTTCGGCAATGCCGACAGGGTCCAGACCATTAGCAGGTTCGTCCAGTATAAGTACGTCCGGATTGCCCAGCATTGCTGCTGCAATGGCCAGTCGCTGCTTCATACCCAGGGAGTAGGTCTTAAAAGCAGAGTGCTGTCTGGCAGTCAGTCCTGCCAGTTCCAGCACTCTGGGAATATCGTCTTCACTTTGTTGTTTGATACTGGCAGCGATCTGCAGGTTCTTGTAAGCAGAAAGGTAATGATAGAAGTTAGGCGTTTCTAACAGGGTACCTATTTTTCTGCGTTGCACGGCTGAAGGGGGGTCGCCCATCAGGGTGAAAGAACCGGTATCTGCTTTCAGGACATCTGTTACAATACCTAATAATGTGGTTTTCCCACTGCCGTTGGGGCCGAGAATGCCGAACACGCTACCGGCCGGAATGTCAAACGAGACACCGCCAAGTGCCTGTACTGCACCGTACCTCTTTGAGATGTTATTAAGGGATAAAATGGTTGACATCAGGTGGATTAATTTCTAATTGGTTTACCGGTTTTGATAACAGCCTGCAATCTTTCCAGGGTCTTACGTTCACCAGCGAGGCTGAGGAATGCCTCCCTTTCCAGGTCCAGCAGGTACTGCTCACTTACCAGTGATGCTTCTGACAGGTCTCCGCCACTCATCACATATGCCAGTTTACCGGCAATCTTTGCATCATGTTCTGATATATAATTAGCGAAGCGCATACTATGAATACCGGTGAGTAACATACCCAGGGCCGTACGTCCCAATACCTTCACGTCTTTTCTTTCCACCGGACGGGTATATCCTTCATCTGCCAGCTGTAATACGCTGCGCTTGGCGTCAGCGATCAGGCGGCTCTGGTTGAGCGTGATCTCATCGTGTCCTTTTTTCAGGATGCCGAGGTCAAATGCTTCCTGTGCAGAGGTACTTACTTTGGCCATGGCAATAGACATGAAGCGATCTTTCAATGGTTCCTCCTCGATACGACCCTCTTTAAATTCATCGCTTGCGCGCAATGCCATTTCTTTGGTACCACCACCACCGGGGATCAGGCCTACACCGAGTTCTACGAGTCCGATATAAGACTCGGCTGCTGCCTGTACCTTATCAGCATGCAGGCACATTTCGCAACCACCGCCGAGTGTGAGCGCATGTGGTGCTACTATTACCGGAATAGAAGAATAGCGTAAGCGCATCGTTGTTTTCTGGAACATACGTACCGCCATATCCAGTTCGTCATACTCCTGCTCTGCCGCAAACATGAAGATCATGCCGACGTTGGCACCCGCTGAGAAGTTTGCGCCTTCATTGGCAACAACCAGTCCGCGGAAATCTTTTTCTGCCCTGTCAATGGCTTTATTGATCCCTTCCAGTACTTCACCTCCGATAGTATTCATTTTGGTTTTCCAGTCGATGGCTACAACGCCGTCGCCTATATCATACAGACTACATGCACTGTTCTTCCATACTACATTGCCCGAGAGATTTTCCAGGATCACGAATGTATCCGCACCTGGCAGCAGTTTATATACATGTGTTTTCACATCATAGTAATACTTCTTTCCACCTTCGACCTTATAGAAGCTCTTTACACCTTTTTCCAGCATTTCCTTTACCCATGGCGCCACGGTCAATCCTTTGTCTCCGATCGTTCTGATACCGTTTTCCACACCGATGACGTCCCATGATTCGAAAGGTCCAATCTCCCATCCGAAGCCGGCTTTCATCGCATCGTCCACTTTGTAGATGTCATCTGCAATTTCAGGGATACGGTGTGAGATGTACGAGAACAGATGTGCATGGAACTGCTGGTAGAACTGACCGGCTTTGTCTGTCGCACCAAATAAAGCACGCAGCCGCTGTTTAAGGTCTTCCACCTGTTTCGCCGCTTCTACACTGGCAAATTTGGATTTCTGGCGGGGACCATATTCCATTGTTTCCAGGTTCAGGGTAAGGATCTCTTTACCACCCTCACCTTTTGTCTTTTTATAAAAACCCTGACCGGTCTTATCGCCCAGCCATTTATTTTCTACCACTTTTTCCAGGAATGGCGGGATCACGAAGATACCTTTTGCTTCATCCTGCGGGCAATTCTCTGCCACACCTTTTGCCACTTTCACCAATGTATCAATACCCACTACATCGGCTGTACGGAAAGTGGCGGATTTAGGCCGGCCGATCGCCGGTCCGGTCAGTGCATCTATCTCATCAATATTCAGCTCCATTTCCTGCATGATGTGGAAAATAGCCATGATGGAATACACACCTACCCTGTTGGCGATAAACGCCGGGGTATCTTTACAGAGTACGGTTGTTTTACCCAGGTAAAGATCTCCGTAGTTCATCAGGAAATCCACAATTTCCGGGTCGGTATGTGGTGTAGGAATGATTTCGAGTAACCGCAGATAGCGGGGAGGATTGAAGAAGTGGGTTCCGCAGAAATGCTTTTTGAAGTCATCACTACGGCCTTCTGCCATCAGGTGAATGGGAATACCGGAAGTATTGGAAGTGATGAGCGTACCGGGTTTGCGATACTTTTCCACTTCGGTGAAGATGGACTTCTTGATGTCCAGGTTTTCCACCACTACTTCGATGATCCAGTCATAGCTGGCAATGTCCTTCATGTCATCCGTAAAGTTGCCCGTACGGATCAGTTTTACCACGTCCTTATTGTACACAGGGGATGGGTTGGCCTTCAGGGCGGACTGCAAGGCATCATTTACGATGCGGTTCTTCACCGCTTTGCTGTCAAGCGACAGACCTTTAGCTTTTTCTGAATCAGTTAACTCTTTAGGGGCAATATCCAGCAACAATACCTGAACTCCGACGCCTGCGAAATGGGCTGCAATTCTTGAACCCATAACTCCTGAACCTAAAACGGCCACCTTATTGATGTGTCTTTTCATAGAACGCGTTTTATATGCTACAAGCGCTGAGGCATTGTAGTGAGTCTTGATGTTAATATCGACAAATGAATATATGATTTTTTGGGAGACTAGCCACAAAAGCGGGAAAAAAACGAAGGGCCGTCTCCTGATCATGGAAACGGCCCTCTACTATGACAAGGTACTTACTTAAACTGCCTGAGGCACGGCTGCTACCAGTGCTTTTTTAGCGACAACGCCCTTTTTGCTTTTCTTCTTTTTACCCCACCATACCAGGAAACCCGTTACTGGAAGGGTGGCGCCGATCAGGGCTCCGAAGAAAGCGAGGATCTTACCGGGCAATCCCAGGATGGAACCCACATGAATATCATAATTGGCTTTACGCAGTTTTGCGCCGAATCCGGCTTCTGCAAAGCTGATATCATAGACTTTATTACCGGCCAGTTGTTTTAATGTATGCTGATCGAATGAGTAGCTTCTGTTGTTATAAAACTTACCGGCTGTAGGATAAATAGTGATCCCTATGGCAGCTTTGGGTTTGGAGGTATCTGCAAATGTATAGTAGAATCCCTCTGCATCCGGGTGCTTGCTGAGTACTTTACCCCACGCCAGGTCCATAGCCTGCTGGGGCGTATACAGTTTACCCAGCTGGGTAGAATCGGACTGTGGTCTTTTAAACGCCGGCAGTGTTTGTCCGCCGGAAGTAGCCCAGTATAACCCGTTGCTATACCATTTGATACCATAGACCATACCGGTCAGCGCGATGGCCAGTAATACCAGCATGGCATAAAAACCCAGCACGTTGTGCAGGTCATAGTTCACCCTTTTGAATGAGGCGTCCCATTTGATCCTGAAGCTTTGTTCACGGGCCTTCTTCGTCCACTTCTGTGGCCACCACAGTACTATCCCACTGATGAGGATAATCACAAAGATCAGGGTGCTATAGTTAACGATAGGACGGCCGATATCTGCGGGCATCCACAGGAAGCGGTGACCATTCAGGATAAAGCGGAAGAAGTCGGTTTCACCTGGTTTATGTGCTTTTACACTGATCACTTCACCAGTATAGGGATTAAGTCGCAGGATAGTATTTCCTTTTCTGCCTTCGCCAAGGCTCAGGTAGATGGCATTACCCTGTTGATAGGTAACATAACCAGGTTTTAGTTTAGGAAATTGTTGCGCGGCGATCTCCTGCACACGGGAAGGAGTGATCACAGGTCTATCCTGATGCGCAATAACAGTTTCAGGTTCCAGCAAACGGGTGATCTCATCATGGAATACCCAGATGCAGCCAGTCACACATACGATGATCATCACGATACCTGTGATCAGACCCAGCCATAGATGTAACCAGGCTGAAATGCGATAGAACAAACTGCGGGACTGCTTTTTTTTAACCGTTGGCTTCCTGGAAAAATTCATGTTCAGATTGTAATTGTGGCCCGATGACGGAACCTGCGCGCAAAATATTTGATAGAACCGGCCAAAATTAGCGTGTTATCCACCAAATCGTTTACGCAATCGGGAATAATAATCATGCAATTAAAGATCGGATTGGAGTTGTCAGGATCACAAGGTCAACCATTTCACCTTACCTTTGTACCCGTTAGGCCCCCAAAAAGCCCATAAGTGCCGCGAAGCGCACAGATAATAAGTATATACCATGAATCAGTTTAGCCAACGTAATGATATGAATGTCAGCGAGTCCGCACAGTTGCAGTGTATATTGAGTGATTATTCCTATGCCCTGGATGTGCTTGACAAGTATGATCACCAGTTACTGGAGATCGAAAGCGCCACTGAAGAGAACCTGTTCGTGATCACCTATGCAGCTGCTATGCAGGCTATACACGGACTAAAGGACCGCTTTGGCGGAAGTGCCCTGTTCGGTAATGAGAAGGACGATTCTTTTCAGGGGTCACTGGCCGCGATCTGCCAGACTTTCAGCGGTGATTACCTGTACCCGAGTGTGGAGGAGAAGGCGGCGCATCTGTTGTATTTTGTGATCAAGAACCATTCTTTTTCAGATGGGAATAAACGGATCGCGGCCTTCCTGTTTGTATGGTTCCTGGATAAGAATGGTATCCTGTATGGGAAGGATGGAAGAAAGCGTATTGCGGATAATGCACTGGTGGCATTTACGCTGATGATTGCGGAGTCGAAACCAGAGGAAAAAGAGATGATGGTAAAAGTAATTGTCAATCTTATTAATCATCACAACCAATAAAAAAGTCCGCCAATAGCGGACTCCTTTTATTTATGCCTGTACATTTAATACAGTAAAGCGTTTAACGCCGGCGGGCATCTTCCATTCCACTTCATCGCCTTTTCGGAAACCGATCATGGCAGCCCCCAGTGGCGCAAGTATAGAGATCTTCTTTTGTTTAATATCTGCATCAATAGGCATTACGATCCTGAAGTCGGTTACTTTGCCTGATCCTGCTTCCTTAATACTCACAAGAGAGTTAAGACGGATCGTACCCGCTGGAAGCGCATTATTATCCACAATCTTTGCGCGGTTAAGTTCATATGCCAGTGACATTTCACTTACATCATCTGTTTTGGTGCCTGCAAACTGCTTCAGGAGGTTGTAATCTTCTTCACAAAGAATTACAGGGTTCTTTTTATTTCCTGATTTCATACACTACTTATTTAATAATATTAAAAAATGATCCTGCCGATAGCGTATATCGCACAGTGGAACAAACTATATAGTTGAAAAATGAAGGGATCCCCGAACAGTAAAAGAATTAGTATAAGTCCGGGGAAAAAGTATTGAAGTCCTTAAACGTTGTGTAATAGTAGGACTTATCAGCAACCGGGGTAATGGTATGCACAACAACAGCTACGCGCAGCATCGGCGCATGCTGGACATGGGAATGATATGTTGTGTGCAATGTCATCTATACGAATATAAGAAAAATTAGGAATTAAGCAGCAGGAATTAGGAATTGGGCGGTGGCAAATGTGTTAAAAATCAGTTAAATGCATGTTTTAAATATAGGGATTGATTGCGTAAGTATGCGGAAGACGAGATAAAAAAGGGGATGCATCTGATGATACATCCCCTTTACAGGTATAATTTGTGAAAAATATTATCTCACTTCGCTACCAGCATCAACGTTAGCATCCGGGTTAACGAATACAAGTTTACCGGCAGCATTTTCCGCCATCAGGATCATTCCCTGGCTTTCGATACCGCGCATTTTTCTCGGCGCCAGGTTAGCCACCAGCGTTACCTGTTTGCCAATTACTTCTTCTGGTTTAAAATGCTCAGCGATACCGGATACAACTGTACGTTTTTCGGTACCGATATCTACGAGTAATTTCAGCAGTTTATCGGCTTTCGGTACTTTCTCTGCTTCCAGGATGGTACCTACGCGCAGGTCTATTTTTCCGAAATCATCAAACTGTATTTCAGGTTTCTGTTCTTTCACCGGTGCTTCGGCGGGCGTCACCGGTTTGATCAGACCTGCATGCAGTTTTTTGATCTGTTCTTCAATCTTCGCATCATCGATCTTAGTGAACAGGTATTCAGGCGGACGCAGGGAGTAGCCTACGCTTACCAGTTTCAGACTACCTGCGTTCTCCCAGTCCAGCACTCTATCTACCAGTTTCAGCACATGGCAGATCTTCTTAGCCGTAAACGGCAGGAATGGATTGATCAGTACAGCCAGATTAGCGGTTAGCTGTAAACACAGATGCAGACAGTTATCAATCAGTTTCTGGTTTTCTTCTGCGTTCCTAGCCAGGATCCATGGCTCTTTCTCCTGCAGATATTTGTTACCCTGACGGGCTACATCTATTACTTCAGCCAGTGCTTCACGGAAACGGAAATTCTCAAGAGAATCTTCTATCCGCTGCTTAGAAGCCTGCAGATTAGTGAGCAATGCATTATCCTTATCGTCTTTCAGCTCCTGATGGAATGCAGGTACTTTACCACCGCAAAGCTTATGCATTAATATCATTGTACGATGAATAAAGTTGCTAAAGATATCTACTAGCTCACTGTTGTTACGCTGCTGAAAATCCTTCCAGGTGAAATCGTTATCCTTCGTCTCAGGTGCGGTGCTGGTCAATACATAACGCAATACATCCTCCTGACCAGGGAAATCCTTCACATAGTCGTGTACCCACACGGCCCAGTTACGGGAAGTAGATACTTTTTCACCTTCGATGTTAAGGAACTCATTTGCCGGAACATTCTCAGGCAATACGAATCCACCATGTGCTTTCAGCATCGCCGGGAATATGATACAGTGGAACACGATATTGTCTTTACCAATAAAGTGCACCAGTTTAGTATCTTCTTTACACCAGTAGTCTGCCCAGTTCTCGGTCAGTTCTTTAGTAGCAGAGATATAACCGATCGGCGCATCAAACCATACGTAGAGTACTTTACCTTCAGCATCAGGCAGTGGCACTTTAATACCCCAGCTGGAGTCGCGGGTCATCGCTCTGCTTTGCAGACCGCTGTCCAGCCAGCTCTTACACTGTCCGTATACGTTGTTTTTCCATTCTTTATGACCTTCCAGTATCCATTCCTTCAGGAATGGTTCATAGTTCTGTAAGGGCATGTACCAGTGCTTGGTCTTTTTCTTGACAGGCACGGCATTGCTAAGGGTAGAACGCGGGCTGATCAGCTCATCAGGGCTCAGGGAGGATCCACATTTCTCACACTGGTCACCATAGGCATTCGGGTTACCGCATTTAGGGCAGGTACCTACAATATACCGGTCGGCCAGGAAGACATTGGTGGTCTCGTCGAAGAACTGCTCGCTTTCTCTCTCTTCGAACAGCCCTTTATCGTACATCGTCTTGAAGAAGTCAGCTGCTGTTTCGTGGTGTATTTGCTTAGTGGTACGGGAGAAAATATCGAAAGAGATACCCATGTCTGTAAAGCTGTCATAGATGATCTTATGATATTTATCCACAATATCCTGCGGAGTCACGTTTTCCTTCATCGCCTTGATGGTGATAGGTACTCCGTGTTCGTCAGTTCCTCCTATGAACTTTACATCCGCCTTCTTAGCGCGCAGGTAGCGTACGTATATGTCGGCGGGAATATAACAGCCAGCCAGGTGACCGATGTGGACCGGTCCGTTAGCGTAAGGCAATGCCGCTGTTATTAGATATCTGTTAAATTTTCCCATGTTCGCTTAAAGAATGCTTAAATAATCGAAATTCTGTTTTTGCTTTTGGAGGAGCGAAAAGTATTTATCAACTTAGCCCTGTCGGGTTTGGGCTAACTCCCCAAATAGTCTGCAAAGGTAATTAAAGCATAGAACAATGAAAATTCCGCCATACCTCAAAAAGGGTGATCTCATAGGCATCACCTGCAGTAGTAGTAAAATGGACCAGCAGGCAGCAGAATATGCGGCTGGCGTGATCAGTTCCTGGGGGTTCCAGGTACATCTGGGCATTACGGTAGGCACCAGTTTTCATAACTTTTCCGCTCCGGACGAACTGCGGCTGGAAGAGCTGCAGGACATGCTGGACGATCCAGATATCAAAGCTATCATTTTTGGACGCGGTGGTTATGGCATGGTGTGTATACTGGACGACCTGGATTTTAAGAAGTTCCGCAAACATCCGAAGTGGATCTGCGGATACAGCGACATTACGGCGCTTCACACCCATATTCAGCACCAGTATGGCATTCCTACCATTCATTCCATGATGTGTAGTGGCATAAAGCCGGAAACCGTTGATAATGAGTATGTGGACAGTCTGCGACAGGCCCTGAAGGGTACCTCCTACCGTTACACCACAGCGGCGCATGACCTTAACCGTACCGGGAAAGTAACAGGAAAACTGATCGGTGGGAACCTTTCCCTACTGGCGAACCTGTCAGGAACGGAATCTCAGCCGGATACAAAAGGAAAGATCCTGGTGCTGGAAGACATCGGGGAGTACCGGTATAATGTAGACAGAATGATGTATAACCTGAAAAGGGCCGGATGGCTGGAAGAACTGGCAGGGCTGGTTGTAGGCTCCTTTACGGAGGGTAAGGAGACGGAGACGCCTTTTGGCCAGACCGAGTACGAGATTATCCGGAACATGGTCCAGGATTATGACTACCCGGTCTGCTTTGGTTTCCCGGTAGGACATACCCATGAGAACTATGCCCTGAAACTGGGTTTGCCACATGAATTACATGTAACAGCCAGACAGGCCAAATTATTTCAGCGCGATATCTAGGGCTTTCTGGTAATCCGGGTATTTCTCCAGATTATTGTGGTCAGCACCAGGTATAGGAATGAATTTGTCACCTTTTTTGAACAGTGTCTCCAGCTTTTTCCCTGATTCCAACGGAATAGTATGATCGTCTGTACCATGAATGATCACCACAGGAGCCGTTACTTTAGGTAAGTATTCATCCGTAGGAAATTTAAAGTCCAGCATATAACCGTACGGGTATACCGGTGCGAGGCGATTCGCCATTTCTGTCATGTTGAAGTAAGGTGCTTCGAGTACAAGCTGCTTACAATCTCTGATGGCCGCCAGTTCGGCAGCTACGGCAGTCCCCAGGGATCTTCCGTAAAGAATGATACTATCAGGAGGAAAGAGCTTTCTGGCCACCTCATACATATGCAGTGCATTTGTATAGATAGCCTGCTCCGTCAGCTTGCCGGTCGATTTTCCATAGGTGGGATAGTCCATCATCAGAACGCTATAGCCACGGTCTGTCATTTGCTGGGCTTTAGCACCATATTTTGACACATTACGGGCATTCCCATGAAAGTATAGCACGATGCCTTTAGGCGCTGCTGCTTTGAACAGAATAGCGCTTAACGTTTGTTTGTCGTCGAGGCGGATATTGATCTCTTCAAATGGCAGGTTGTATTTGAAAGTATAGTCAGCCGTCAGCGGTTCCGGGTGAAAGATAATTTTCTTCTGGAACAGGGTCAGCAACACCCCACCTACCAGGTAGAGTCCCAGCAGGGCTGACAGTATAGGTTTTAATTTTAGTTTGCGGAACATAAACAGATTTAATCTTCGATATCAGGTAAGATCTCAATACCATAATCTTCTGCCGTTAGTACACCTCTTGCCTTGGTATCTGCCAGGATAGCAGGATTCGGGAAGAGTGTGCTCACCTGGTAGGTATTATGGAGGAAGTTCATGCTGTAGAATTTGTTGGCCAGACCATCAGGTACACCAGCGATATACTTCAGCACTTCATTGACGATCATCATACCAGTAGCACCATGCGTTACACCAATAGCACCTGCATCGAAGTTACGGTGATCATCTACCAGATCAAGGCTGCAACGATAAGAGGCCGCTGCATCGCCACTGGCAGGAGCAATATTAAAACCAGCCCACCAGGACACCCAGTTATGTACTTCGCCAATCACGAATGGTTTACCATTCGCAATACAGGCATCGTTGATGACCATATGTGTAGGGTGGTGCTGGGAACAGTCGATCACGAGATCCATCCCTTCGAGCAGCTGCCTGATATTATCAGGTTTCACCTGTAACAGTAACGGATAATGTTTTGTAAAAGGGTTACTGGCCCATAAGCGGCTGGACGCCATTTTAGCCTTATGTTTACGCAGGTCCTGCATCTGGTAGATAGGCTGACGGTGCATATCTTCATCCGCAATCACACCGTAGTCGGCAATACCGATCACACCTACGCCACTGGCGCTTAAATACTGAATAACGGGAGAGCCCAATCCACCTGCACCAACTACGAGTATGCGTGTTTCCTTTAATTTTTCCTGCATTGCTACGCCCATGCCAGGAACAGCGATAGGATGTTTGAAATGCGCTAATTCTTTTTCAATCAAAGCCATGTTAATCTCAATTAGGAATTAAGAATTAGAAATTAAGAACTGGAAGTTTGCACCTGCAAAATTCCTGCTCCTTAATTCCTAATTCTTAACTATTATTATTCTTGTGGAAATTCCAATGTAAACTTACTGCCTTTACCCACCGTGCTTTCTACTTTGATCTTGCCTTTATGGGCATCCACGATGGCTTTCACATAACTTAATCCCAATCCGAATCCTTTTACGTTATGCACATTACCTGTATGTGCACGATAGAACTTCTCAAAGATACGGGAAATCGTGTCACGGCTCATACCGATACCGTTATCTGCGATGGTAATGATGAGGTGTTTACGTGTATTGTGTGTGGAGATAATTATTTCAAGGTCTTCTTTAGAGTACTTGATGGCATTGTCCAGCAGATTGAAGATCAGGTTGGAGAAGTGCACATCATCTGCCATAATGATCGGATTGATGGCATCCAGTCGTATCTGTGCGTGTCCCTGTTTGGCGTCCAGCTGTAATTGCAGGTTTTCCACTGTACGGGTGATCACATCATGTACATCGGTGACCTGCAGTTTCAAACCTATTTCATTCTTCTCTAACAGGGCAGATTGGAGAATACTCTCCACCTGTTTATTCATACGCTTATTCTCTTCTTTGATGATGCCGGAGAAGTAGCGGATCTTGTCTTTGTTGTCCATGACCTTTTCATTGCCGATAGCATCAATAGCCAGTGATATCGTGGCCAGTGGTGTTTTCAGTTCATGCGTCATGTTGTTAATGAAGTCGGACTTGATCTCAGAGAGTTTCTTCTGATTGAGCATGGTCCGGATAGTGAGGATAAATGCCGTGATGATCACAGCCGTAAACAGCAGCCCCCCCGCCATCATTCTGCCAAGCGAGAGTAGCAGAATAGTATTGTCCTTTGGTTGCACCACCAGGAGCGTTTCCGTTTCACCTGTAGCATATTCAAAACTGTTCAGTAACGGTACATACTGGAAGAGATAGTCAAGACTGTCAACGCTGGCGGTTTCCAGCATTTTCGACAGTCCGGCGGACTGCATACGGATACCGTTGCTATTACCAAAATGTCCTTTACCCAGGATAGCAAATTCGAAGGTCGTATCCAGGTGCTCTTCACGCAGCTTGGTGGAGATGAGCTTATGCACTTCATCAGTAGTAAAGCGGTCACTGATATTGACGGTAAGATCAACCGTGTTTGTGATCTCATAGCGGTCTATAGCCAGTCCTTTTTCCGACGGACGGATGGTAGTGCCATCTACTTTAAAACGCATGGGAGGAGCCTTACGTGACAGCATTTGCTCCCTCACGGTATTCATTACGTTTACAGTACGCTGTTCCATCTGCTCACGGCGTACGATGGCTGCGTTGTAGATCCAGTTCACCTGGATCCAGATGATTCCCAATAGTGACAGGGTAATTAAAACCACAATAATGGGAAATACTTTCTTCAATGGTACCATGCTACATCAATACTAAGGCGCACAAGATACTTACAAAGAACGAGGGTACCAGCACCTGAATTGTTAAAAATCATTGCTTGCTATAGCAACATTAATACAAATTTAAAAGCTGGAAACCGTTATCTGTATTCAGTTTGGGAATAAAACATCACTTTAACGTAATTTTAACTGGTAAATAATATTTGTAATTGGACAATCTTCTGTACATTTGCCTTATCAAACTGGTACTAAATTTGATGTACTGGTTATCAAACTAGCAATTTTTAAATTTCTACATACATCGACATGGATTTCGTTTCCATAAGCGATTTAGATTTTGGTTGATAAAATGGTAAGGAGGCTTTCTAGCCTCCTTTTACTTTTTATACGCATTTTAACACCGTTAAAAGCCCTTTTACAGCTGCTATGGGAATGATTCCCTTCCTCTATAAACAATACATGAAACTGGCAAGTAATTCTCCAACAAATACTACTATACTTGCTTTCAATTAGTTAAATTTGGGTAAGTGATAAAATTGTTAGTGTATGGTTTCTTTGTCGTCTGGAATATTACTGATCGCCGACCCTTTTCTCAAAGACCAGCATTTTGCACGCACAGTCGTATTACTGTGTGAACATCAGGAGAGCAGGGGAAGCTTTGGCTTTGTACTCAACAGAGTGTTTGATCAGGCTTTGAATGAGTTGGTACCAGAAGTACTGGCAGGAAACATCCGGGTATTCTATGGCGGGCCTGTACAGATAGATACTATTCACTTTATACACCAGCAACCTGAATTAATAAAGGGCGGATTTGAGATCAGCAATGGCGTATATTGGGGGGGTGAGTTTGACCAGGTTGTATCACTTATCAATACGGGTCAGCTAGACCTGAATAAGATCAAGTTTTTTATTGGTTATTCCGGATGGAGCAGCGGACAGCTTGAGAATGAACTAAATGAAAAATCATGGATCTTATCAGAGAATAACGTACCACTCATTTTTGAAGAGAACGAACAGACTATATGGCAGCAGGCATTGAAGAACCTCGGCGCCAACTTTGCTATCATGGCTAATTTCCCGATAGATCCATTACTCAATTAGCTACGTGTATGCCAATACGTATGCCGGTAGAACAGGTATAACACCACCTGTGGAAAAAAAAGTTCAAAAATTATTATCAGCCTACACTTTGAGGGCCAACGACTAACGTCAATGGGTGCTTTCCTATTGCCCAAAACATCTTCCTTAAACGAGGATATTTAAAAAAAATCAAATATCTTGCTTAGGCAATAAAGTAATGTAGTCAGAGCATTCTATTGTTTGTAAACCTATAAGAATAGGACACCGTAGGGGAAGGAATCTAATATAACCGAATATCAATACCTATGAAGGACAAACCAGACACGTTTACACCTTCCTGGATATAAAATATTTAGAACTA
Source organism: Chitinophaga agri (assembly GCF_010093065.1). Lineage (NCBI taxonomy): Bacteria > Pseudomonadati > Bacteroidota > Chitinophagia > Chitinophagales > Chitinophagaceae > Chitinophaga > Chitinophaga agri. The sequence continues at coordinate 3,702,737 of NZ_CP048113.1, forward strand.
AAACAATTAACAGAACGAAGTAAGTAGAAGGCCCTTTTTTCATTCAGGGTCGCAGACTTTATTTCAGTCGGTTGAAGCAATAAAATCATTCATAAACATAAAATATTCATTTTCATAGGAACAGGCCCTAGTGCCGCTGCAGGATGTATTTTCTGCGCAGCCGGGACCTGATTTGTGCAACGCCCTGGCCAGTAATCTTACTGAGCTTAGAACAGGGTTATTTATTAATTAGATTGGAATAGTTAGGACAAAAAGAAAGGCCGGGTAATCATACCCGGCCTATTTATTTTTAATCAGGAATTAAGGGACACATACTACAAATAATATCAATGACAGATGATTGTGCGGTACAATTTTACATACAATACAATCCCGGATATAGCGAATAGATTATAACAAAAAAGAGAGGCACTTTTAAAGTACCTCTCTTTTATTATTTGTAAGCTATTATCTATGCTGTTAAAGGCAATTATTGCTGGTGATTTCTCATCAGGAAGCTGGCGTTTAAATGACCAATTCCTAATTCCTAATTACTTCGCTTCCGCTCCTTCAACAAGCACAGTTGCTTTATTTCTGTAGACTTCCACGAAACCACCTTCTATGTTATAGAACTCGCTCTGTGTTTTATCCTTCAGCACCTTCATCCTGCCTTTGCCGAGGGCAGCGATCAACGGCGCGTGCTTATCCAGCACTTCGAAAAGACCGTCAATGCCTGGCAGCTGTACACCATACACTTCGCCGGAATACAGTTTTCTCTCAGGTGTTAATACTTCTAATAACATATTAAAAGTTAAGGGTGAAAAATATTAGTTCTTAGCTGCTTCCAGCAGTTTCTTACCTTTTTCAATAGCCTGTTCGATATTACCTACCAGGTTGAATGCTGCTTCAGGATACTCATCTACTTCTCCGTCCATGATCATGTTGAAACCACGGATAGTTTCTTCGATTGGTACCAGTACACCTTTCAGACCAGTGAACTGTTCTGCTACGTGGAATGGCTGAGACAGGAAACGCTGTACACGACGAGCGCGGGATACAGTCAGTTTATCTTCGTCGCTCAACTCATCCATACCCAGGATCGCAATGATGTCCTGCAGCTCTTTATAACGCTGAAGGATCATTTTCACTCTCTGTGCACAGTTGTAGTGTGCTTCACCTACGATAGATGGAGACAGGATACGCGAAGTTGAATCCAGTGGGCTCACCGCAGGGTAGATACCTAAGTCGGAGATCTTACGATCCAGTACCGTGGTAGCATCCAGGTGGGCGAAAGTTGTAGCCGGAGCCGGGTCAGTCAAGTCATCCGCAGGTACGTAAACCGCCTGTACGGAAGTGATGGAACCATTCTTAGTGGAAGTGATACGCTCCTGCATCAGACCCATCTCTGTTGCCAGGGTTGGCTGGTAACCTACCGCAGAAGGCATACGACCTAACAGCGCCGATACTTCAGAACCTGCCTGGGTGAAACGGAAGATGTTGTCAACGAAGAACAGGATATCTTTACCACCACCTGCAGTACCATCGCCATCACGGAAATATTCTGCCATGGTCAGACCAGACAATGCCACACGAGCACGTGCTCCCGGTGGTTCGTTCATCTGACCGAAGATGAAGGTAGCCTGAGATTTCTTCAGACCTTCTTTATCTACTGCGCTGAGATCCCATCCGCCATGTTCCATGGACTCCTGGAATTTCTCACCATATTTTACGATACCAGCTTCGATCATCTCACGCATCAGGTCATTACCTTCACGGGTACGCTCGCCCACGCCCGCAAATACGGACAGACCTTCGTAACCTTTTGCGATGTTGTTGATCAGCTCCTGGATCAATACTGTTTTACCTACACCAGCACCACCGAACAGACCGATCTTACCACCTTTTGCATAAGGCTCGATCAGGTCGATTACTTTAATACCAGTGAACAATACTTCTGTATCTGTTGCCAGATCTTCGAATCTAGGTGGTTTACGGTGAATTGGATAACCATCGGTGCTATCTACATCACCCAAGCCATCAATAGCCTCACCTACCACGTTGAACAAGCGACCTTTGATGCCTTCGCCCACCGGCATTTTAATTGGAGTACCCTTGTCGGTTACGGCCATTCCCCTCACAAAACCATCCGTAGAGTCCATCGCCACGCAACGAACGCTGTCTTCACCAAGGTGCTGCTGAACTTCCAGCACTACCTTTTGACCATTCTCGCGGGTAATTTCCAATGCGTTGTAGATTTCGGGCAACTTTCCATCAAAGTGGACGTCCACCACGGGACCGATAATTTGCTTGATCTTACCTGTGTTAGGCATATTTTTAAGAGGTTTATAAATGCTTAAAATGAGCGGTTTGTTAAATTTGCCGCAAAGGTAATTGTTAATAGGGGAAATTCAAAAAATAGTAAAACAGACCGCAGACGGTCGTCCACAGACTTCATTTTTTAGTTGTAAGTCAATTAGTTCTAAAGGCAAAAGTTGAAGAATGTGGAATGCAATTTAGCGATTCCTATCCTGAAATTACGTATTCTCCCTGATAGATAACTATTTTTTATTATAAGCAGGTGATAATATTATAAAATGTTATAACTCATTAGCCCTGCTAACTTCCAGCCTGCTCGTCCACTAACGTTTTTTTAACGGTTTCTGTGAATATTTTGCTAAAAAAACAGACAAGCAAACTGATCAAACCCTTTACAGGTAAGGATCTAGTGAATCAGGCACAGATATTGTTTTATATTCACCAAGCTAATATCTGACACCGTTTTATCGATCTATACTAAGATACTCAGGCCAGCTTTCAGCCTTAACAATTGATCAACTGTTATATACCACGCATTCGTTCACCGTTAAATTTTATTGCCTTCAATAAAGTAAGTCGCTATACAATTCCTGTTTAAGGACAAATTATGAGTTGCCACACCCTTTATTAAAACAGTCAATATGAAAAACATAAAACAATATATTTATTTATCTGTGATCATAGCTTCGCTGTCCGTCACTGCCGTCTCCTGTGCTTCGTCACAGCCTTACGCCTACCAGCAGTCATACCAGCAGCCGTATCAGGAAACGCAGGTTTCCGTATCCGGTTTCTATGATGCGCTCAGCCCATATGGCCGCTGGACCTCCTATGGTAATTAAGGACAGGTATGGATACCTAACGCCGGCCCGGACTTCCAGCCCTACGCCACTGCTGGTCACTGGGTTTACACCGATTATGGCTGGACATGGATGTCTGACTATGACTGGGGATGGGCGCCGTTCCACTACGGCCGCTGGACATTTGCCGACGGATATGGCTGGATGTGGATCCCAGGTACTGAATGGGGCCCTGCATGGGTTTCCTGGAGGAATAGCCCGGATTATTATGGATGGGCGCCGCTTGGCCCTGGTATGACCATTGGTGTCAGTGTGAACATTCCGGTGAATTACTGGTCTTTCGTACCCTGTCAATACATTACCAGCCCTCGTGTGAATCACTACTATGTGGATAGAAGCAGGCGTGTTAATGTATATAACAATACAACCATCATCAATAATACAACGATCATCAATAACCGGACTTACTACCGTGGTCCCGCTACCCGGGATGTGGAACGTTACACCCGTAATGAAATCCGCCCGGTACGTGTAGTGGATGGCGCCCGTCCCGGACGTGCTTCTGTAGACCGCGGTCAGGTAAGCATGTACCGCCCGAGACCGGCTTCGTTGAATCAACCTTCCCGGAATAACTCGTTCACAAATGGTAATAACAACAACGACCGGAACAATTCCGATCGTCCCGGAAGGACCGTACGCAGGGACAATATTCCTGACAGGAACAACGATGGCCGCCCTGATAACGTGCCGACACCTGGCAGAACAATAGACAGGGGTAATACGAACCGTCCGGATATCAATGGTACCGTTCCCAACAGACCCACTCCGGCTCCATCTGCGCCGGCTCCGTCTACTCCTTCTACTCCGTCTACAAGGCCTGTATTCCCTTCGAATCCGGCGAATACCAGTCCAAGACCTGACAACTCACGGCCTGACCGTTTTAACAACAGGGCGGAATCCAGACCGATAACACCAACGCCGGCTCCCGGACCAACATCGAGACCTCCACAGCCTCAGATGTCTCGTCCACAGCCACAGTCGCAGCCCCGTCAGATGGTAGCGCCCCCACAACCAAGACAGGTACAACCTCCGGTTCAGTCGCGTCCGCAGGTACAACCGTCCCGGCCGCAACCACAACCGCAACAGGCACAGCCGCAGCGTTCTGCGCCTTCTTCCCCGCGTGGTGAGAGAGCGACCAGAGGTGGCCGTTAACAATCAGCAGCCATAAACTTCGAGATAAATTTCAGTACTAATTCTTGTAAAGGTATGTTCCTCCGGGGGCATACCTTTTTGCATGAGCAGCATCGGCAAAGGCTGTCCGCCGGCCTGATAGGGAGGCTGTAGATAAGTAAATGCATACGTCTCGAATCCCAGTCCTTCGTAAAACCTGATCCGGCGCTGCGCATCAATCGTATGAGGTGGTTCAACCTCCAGTACGATAGAAGGATATTCCTGTTCCATTAACCGCATTACGGCGCTACCAATACCTGCTCCCCGCTGCTCCGGACTCACGGCGAAGTGTTCAATAAAAGCGAAGTCCGTCAGTTGCCAGTAAAAGACAAACCCGGCAAATACATTATCATTTTCCAGCAGTGCCAGTCTTAATGCACCACTGTTGAGTAATGTTTGCTGGGCAGGCAGGTTCCTACGTTCTTCCACTGGGAAGGCCTGTTCATACAACTGTATGACCTGATCAGGAATGTTAACGGGTGATAATAAATAGCGTATTGACAACATTTGCCACAAAGGTAAGGCAAGTGGTTACACACAGGCATGACCGGTATCAGATGATCAGAACCTACAGATCAGTGAGGGGCAGGTGCGTACAAAAATACCAGAGGTACTGACTGTAGTTTCGTCCAAAAACCACAGCAGTACCTCACAAACGAGAACCCAAGATTAATATTTAAAAGACGTATAATCCAAATGATCACTGTGGCACACACATGTAAGGATCTTCTGATCCGGGTGCCGCAGGCTTATTAACAGACCAGCAGAAGTTCATTGCCTGACTGGTAATACTTTGCAGGTGTAGTGATACCTTCTGTCCCTTACGACTGGCAGACGCGTCTACCGACTTGGTTCCCTTTGCCGGCACATCGTTGATGGTATACTGCTCTGTTTTAAATACATCGCCATTACCCTTCATGTACTGCACAGAGACAACCACATTATCCAGCGGATATTCTGCCTGGTTCCTTACGATGATCTTCAGGTCCTTGATACCTCCGAGAAAACCGGTACGGTAATCACTTGTATTCACCGAAATAAACTGTTTCCAGTTACGGCGGTAATATGTACGGCGTTCTACAAATGTACCCTCGGTACGTTGTCTTATTTCTCTCCTGTCGGCAATCTGCCGGGCCGTCTGGCTATTGACATCAAGAGAACGTCTCAGGTCGCGGTTCTCGTTGATCAGGCGTCCGTTCTCAGACAATACCTGCTTCACACGCTTCTGCTGCCTGGAATAGCTCAATACCAGGAAAATGATCAGGAAGAAGATTACAATAATATACCCTGCTTGTCGCTTCATACCAAGCGAGTAGAAAAAATAGTGCCAACTACGGACTCATCTTTCTGTAAATTCATACCTGATCTTCTGAGACTTCTCAAAATCGTACAGCGTCAGCAGCCTGACGGTATAGTAAGACGTCCAGAAGGAACGCAGTGCATTTATATAGTTCTGATTCGCCTGATCTTTCTCCGTTTGCGCCAGATTAAGGTCTGTAATAGATATCTTCCCAATGAAATAACGTTGCTTCGTGATCTCATATCGCTGTTTCGCTATCGTATCCGCCTTAGACGCACTTTCCAGCAGTTTACGCTGGATGTTGAATTGTTGTGTCTGCAGATAGATCTCCTGTTCGAAATTACGTTCCTGTTGCTGTATATCTATCTCTACCAGTTCCTGGTTAGCCTTCGCCTGTCTGACACGATTCCGGGCCTTTCCCCAGTCTATGATCGGAATAGACACCCCAACACTCAGTAACTGGTTTTGCTGCAGATTTCCACCTCCGTAAGCATTCTTTATCGAGCTTCCCTGACGTGCCTGTCCGAAGTTGGCCGAGAGGTTCAGCTGATAGCCGTTGTTCCCTCTTGCCTCGGCCACCGTTTGCTCCGCTTCCAGTCGCTGACGGCGGAAACTTAATACGGCCTGCCGGTTGTCCTGTGCTTCCCGTTGTGCTGTCTCCAGTGGTATCTGTAGCGACGGGATCGTATCGGGTAAGGCTACCTGTATGGATGCCCCTTTGGGTAAGGTGAGGAACTGGGTCAGTTCCCGGTAGGCGATCTCTTTATTAAGAGCAGCCTGCTCCAGGTTATTACGGGCGTTAAGGAGGTTCAGTTCTATCTGCAACAACTCATTCTCTGCGATCTTCCCCAGCTCAAACCGCCCTTTTGATATCCGGTACAGTGTATCGGTATTGGCGACGTTCTGTTGCAATATTAACTCCTGCTGCTGTGCCATCAACGCATTGAAGAAAAAACCCGATGCCTGTAACCCGGTTTGTTCCAGGGCTTCTATGTATTCCTTCTTGGATTCTTCATATAATAAGGGCTGTATACGGGCATCCCAGCGGTAGGGATTGTACAGCATTGTAGGCTGAGAATAGTTGATCATAAACGGTGTGGACAGATAACCTACACTCGAGAATGGATCAAATACATCGTTACGTTGCAGGTTGGTGGCAACAGATAACTGTCCGCCGGTGAACGGTACGATCTGGTCAGCTGCCAGGCTCGTAAAGGTGTAGGAATAGGAGCTACGGCTGAACGCGTAGGTTCCATCCGGCTGACGGATGCTTTCTATATTACCCAGGAAGCTACTGTTATTGGATGCCTGTAGCCGCAGCTGCGGACGGCGTCCTGCCACGTAGTACCGGTAGGCATACAAACTATTCAGCGCACTGCTGCGCGCCTTATAATAGGAAGGTGATTGCTGCTGTGCCTGTGATACCACACCCTGCAAAGACAATGTTTGCTGTGCATAGGTAAAAGAACAGGTTAACAATCCACAAAGTGTAAACAGGATACGTGTCTTAATCATGTCGCAAACATTCTATCGGGTTCTTATGTGCCGCTTTACGGGCAGGGGAAATACCAAAGATGAGTCCTACTGCTGATGCCAGCACGAAGGATATGAAAATGGAAATACCGGAGACAATAGTATGGATATCCGCCAGCTTATCTACCAGGTAAGCGCCTGAAACGCCCAGTATCACGCCTATTATGCCTCCTGTAAGACTGATCAGTACTGACTCGAAAAGGAACTGCATCACAATATCCTTTTTCTGCGCACCCAGTGCCAGACGTATACCGATCTCGCGGGTACGCTCCAGTACAGAAGCCAGCATAATGTTCATAATACCGATACCACCTACCAGCAGGGATATACCTGCGATAGCACTCAGTACGATATTGAAGACATCCTTTGTTTTCTGCTGTTGTTTCAGCAGCTGTTCAGGAATAGTGATCTCAAAGTCAAGTACATCATTGTGCCGGCGACGCAGCATCCGGCTGATGATCGTCGCTGACTCAGACAGGGATTCTGCATCGTGTACCTGTATCACTAACTGGTCCAGCTGATGAAAGATCTTATTACCTGGTTGCGGTTGTTCGCCCCAGTTCTCTTCTCCCGCACCGAGATAAAGGGACGGATTCTGATATCGTATCAGCGATGTCTGTATCGGAATATAGATATCAAGATTGTAATCCCTGATACCGAGGTTATCTTTGGTCGTTTTAGAAATAGCCTTTTCTTCTGTCACACCAATGATCTTCAGCCATTGCACACCACACTTTATGGTTTTACCAATAGGATCTTCTGCAATAAAAAACTTTCGCTTTACATCACTTCCGATCACACATACACCATCTCCCGATAACAACTGATGCTGATTAAATGAACTACCTGCACCTATTCTGATATTGTTGATCGAAAAGAATGCAGGCTCGATACCTACTATTTTGAGTTTACTGCTTTTGGAACCATATATCACATCTTTCTCCTGTATCATTTCAGGGCTGATAGCAGCTACAGTAGGGATCATGCGCTGGATGCTCTGTGCATCGGCCACACTCAGTCCCTTTGAGAAACGTGCTTTGGTATTGGAGGATTTGTTGTTATTCTCCTTGTCTTCCGACTGTTTCTGCTGATCATCATCTTTCTTGTCTTCTGCTTTTGGCTTGATAACAATATTATTCACACCAACGAGCTTCATCTGATCGAGGATCTCTGCCTGTGCGCCCCGACCTATAGCCAGCATGGCGATTACAGCAGCCACACCGAATATAATGCCCAGTGCCGTCAGAAAAGACCGTAACCGGTTGGCGCCGAGGGAGTCCAGGGCGATATATAGGTTGTTGAAATTGCGGTCCAGCATTACACTATTTTAAAGTCGTTATTTTGGATTCCTTTGCTGACGCAGGTTCAGAGAGACATACGACATCTCCTTCTGCCAGTCCTTTTTCAACAATTACTTCTTCATCATTGGATTTACCTAATAGCACCTGTTGTTTGGTGATGTTACCTGACTTACGCAGGTAGACGAAGCTGGTCTTGCCTTCGGCGAAAACAGCCTCCAGCGGGATGATCAGCTTACCAGGCACTTCGCTGATCAGGATGTTATTGGAGGTAGTCATCCCCGGTTTCAGAATAGAGTCCACCTTATTGAGCTTGATATTTACTTCAAATACTTTCGCTGTGGCACCCGGACGGGTTTCTCCGATATTCGCCACTGTTTTAACAACACCTTCCATTTTTATTTCGGGAAAGGCGTCAAGTCCCATTGTCACTTTCTGTGACTGATGAATTTTACTGATGTCCACTTCATTGATGAACACCTTGGATAACATGGATGAAAGGTCCGGCAGCATGGCTACGCGAGGATCCCAGGGACGCACGACAGACCCTGTTTTCTTTTTACCTCCGGTAGACCAGTCAGTAATATATACTAATAACCCATTTTTAGGTGCCTTAATAACGAAACGGCTTTTCAGCTCTTCCAGTCTGCCGATGACCTTATTGAACTCTTCGGCTTCACGCATGGCCTGCTGCATCTTCGTAGCCGCCTGTTTTTGTTTGATCTTGTAATTTTCTTTCATCTGCACAAGATCACGCTGTGCCTTTTCGAGATCGACCTCTGCCTGGCGGATCGTAGCCGGGGGCTCATACTTACTGAGTTCCAGTGCAAGCTTCTTTTGTTCCATGGTGAACTGGAGGTTGGTCTGCTGATCGCGCGCATCTCTGAGCGTGAGCGCAGTATCAAGCGCCGTCTGGGTAATGTTTGCATTCGACTTTTCCAGCGACAACTGTGTATCACTGATACGTTTATTCACTAACGTTGGGTCAAGGGTCGCAATGTAATCTCCTTCTTTCACGCGGGAGCCTTCATTCACCATTTCCTGGATCTTGATCTCTTCATAGATCTGGTTAGACTGGAGATCGGCAGGTGCGGAGATATAGACAGTATTTTCAGCCAGCAGTTCACCGGAACTATTCACGACATCGCGGAAACTTCCTTTGCGGACTTTGGCTGTTATACTGCTATCGGCAGCTTTACCAGCAAATACAAAATAACAGATTGCAATTACAGGCACAACAATGGCAGCTAGCAGCCATTTTTTCTTTTTAAGCATAGTGGGTAAAATGGAATTAGGAAAGGCCGGGACACTGAGTTGCTACAGACACGTTATAAAAGTAATCGTCCATTTGAAAAATAAATGTTAAAAGTACCTGTATCTGCAATCATTATCGACGGATGGGTGCAATCCAGTCGTCATTTACCCAACCCTATCGACTATCAGTAAAAAACCTATTTTTGCACCTCAAATTAGCTTCCCTATGGAACTGGTGATCGTAAATAACGAGAAGACTGCAAGGCAGTTTATCGACGTGCATGTTCAGTTGAATAAGAATGTACCGGGCTGGATACGCCCGCTGGATAAGGATATAGATCTGGTTTTCAATCCCGAGAAGAACAAGGCATACCGGCAGGGCGAATGCGTCCGCTGGATCCTGAAAGACGATAAGGGGAAACTGATCGGTCGTATCGCCGCATTTGTGAATAAGAAATATAAGTCCAAAGGCGACAAGCAGCCTACGGGTGGTGTCGGCTTTTTTGATTGTATCAATGATCAGAAAACCGCCAACTTCCTGTTTGATACTGCCCGTGAATGGCTGAGAGAAAGGGGTATGGGCGCGATGGATGGCCCGATCAACTTTGGAGAGCGCGACCGTTGGTGGGGACTGCTGGTAGAGGGTTTTCACGAACCGCTGTACGGCATGAACTTCAATCCACCTTACTACCAGCAGCTGCTGGAAAACTATGGTTTTCAGCCCTTCTTTCACCAGATCTGCTACGCAATGAGTGTTGACACCCAGCTACAGCCAAAGTTCTACGAAAGGCATGCGGCTATTGCAAAAGATCCTGATTATCGCGCGGAATATATTGATAAAAAGAACCTGGATAAATATGCCGGCGACTTCACCTTCATCTATAACAAGGCCTGGGCCGGACATGACGGAGGAAAAGATATCACCAAACAACAGGCACTGGCTATCTTCAAGCAGATGTCAGCAGTGATGGATGAAAAAATCGTCTGGTTTGCCTATTATAAAAATGAGCCTATCGGCTGCTGGCTGAACATTCCGGAGCTCAATCAGCTCTTCAAACACATGAATGGGAAATTCGGCATCCTCCAGAAACTTTTATTTCTCTTCCTTAAATTAAGGAAGAAGAACAACAAATTTACGGGTATCGTATTTGGGGTGATTCCTGAGTTTCAGGGTAAGGGAGTGGACTCATACATCATTATTGAGGCTGCCAAGATCATTCAGAAAAAACTTGCCTATAAAGAGTACGAATTACAGTGGATCGGTGATTTCAATCCTAAAATGATCAATATCGCCGAAAGTCTGGGTACCTATATCAGCCGCAGGCTCACCACCTACCGTTACCTTTTTGACAGGAACCAGCCGTATGAACGCCACCCTATTCTGGGCGTAAGATAGCAGCAGACAGGAAACAGGAAGACCAGCCACCAAAGACGGTCTTATAAGATAAAGCAAAATGGTCCGCCAGGCGGACCATTTTGCTTTATCTTATGCTGGTAACTGTGAGCTGAACAGTAGCCGTAGAGCCGGCTAATGAGGCGTTTTAACAAAGACGTTCTCCGGACGGAGGTGACGGATGATCACATTATAGATGTCTTTCTCTCGAAACGGTTTCAGCAGGTAGTCATCAAACCCGGCTTCAATGAATTCCCTGTTGGAAGGCATGGTGGTATCTGCCGTCAGCGCCAGTACAGGAATATGCGCCTTCTGCGGCTCCTTGTCTCCCCTGATCCTTCTGACCACTTCCAGACCTGTCATACGCGGCATTTGCAGGTCGAGGAGCACCATGTCATAGTTATTATTAACAAATAACTCATAGGCCGCCATGCCATCAGGTGCTTTATCAAAGCGGCACTGCCAGCGGGTAAGGATCTTTTCCATCAGTGCCAGGTTCATTTCCTGGTCATCAGCCACTAATATATACCGCCCTTTCATAAACTGACCAGTGGCCATTTGTTCTATTTCTTTCTGGGTAATGATCAGCGTCTGTGGAACGGGCAATACTTCATACGCCATCGTAAAAAAGAAACTGCTTCCTTTGCCAGGTACGCTATCTACCCCAATACTACCATGATGCAGTTCTACCAGCGCTTTCGCCAGCGCCAGTCCGATACCGGCACCGTGGGGAGAGCCTACTGCCGGTAAGGTATTATGCAGATAGTACTCAAAAATGAGCGGTTGTCTTTCCGGCGCAATGCCGCGGCCTGTATCGGTAACACTCACCGATACGCTGACTTCTCCTGCCAGTTCCCTGTCTACCCTCATATGGCAACGTATACTGCCGGCATCTGTATAACGGATGGCATTTTCCAGGAGGATGCTCAGTAACCGGCCTAGCCGTTCTCCATCACCAGTCACCTGTATCTGTTTATCACCTTCGTATATGGCTTCAAGAAATAACTGTCTGTTTTGTGCAATTTTTGCTGCACGCTCAGTGCTGCTGCTGAAAATCTTGTACAGAGAGAACGGAGCAGTATCGAGCTGCAGTTCACCTTTCTGCAACCAGGCCAGCTCCTGAAAGTTTTGTTGCATGCGGCTGAGCACACCAGCTGCTTCTTCAATATTTTTGAGCAGTTGCTGCTGATCGACATCGAGTGATGTATAATGTAATTGTTCACTGAAACCAACAATCGCGTTAAGTGGCGTGCGCACTTCCTGACTGATATTATTGATCATATTCACCCGCGCCTGTGCCAGTGCTTTCCCGGTACGATTTATGTGTATTAATTGTTGACGAAGACGCCAGATATAGTACAGTGCAAAAAGGAGTAATGCCACTAGCAGCACAGGTAAAAAGAATGACAGGTCAGTAACAGTAATGACCGCCGGAACAGGAGTATTGTTAACAGATTTCACATCCACAAGTACGAATACAGAGAGAACGAACGGGGTATATTCAAGAGCAACCGACTGATACATCGTATGCGTTTAAAAGTTGAAAAAACGTTGGCGGAGAACACACAATTAACAAGACTTCCTGGCTGTACTAATCCCGGTCTTTTATCAGAAGAAATGATGTACCGAATTTAACTAAAAGCGGTGAGATGGAAAATTATTTCCCTTTCGTGTTATATTCCGGGACAAAAATAGAATTATATTTATCAGGCGTTAACATGCCCATCCACAACCTGTTAACCGCTATGTCCAACACCAATGCAGAGGTTCCCATGAACAGTTGAGATTATGAGTAATATGGCGCCAGGTATGTACTTTAGACAAGAGGTCCTGAGAATGACGGGAGGCATCCTGCTATTTTACATCACCTACATTATTTTGTTATTATGCTCGCTGCTGCTAATGGCAGCCTGTGTCTGGGCAGGCAGCACAATTATCCTGTATGCTTCCTACCAGGGATTGTCAGGTATATTGACATCCATAGCCGGTGCCGGCCTACTTTTACTAGGTGTGATGCAGACACTTTTTGTCATGCTTTTTCTTTTCAATCGTCATAAAGACACCATTCCCTACCGTACTGTTGTGACGGAAAAAGAGCAACCTGTTTTGTTCGACTTTATCCATAAACTGGTACAGCAAACGAACACACCACTTCCAAGGAAAGTATATCTGGTACCGGATGTAAATGCAGTCGTGTTCCATTCTCCCGGAGTGGCAGGCCTGTTCAGCGATGCAGATAAGAATCTGGTCATCGGACTGGGCATGGTCAACAGCCTAAATATCAGTGAATTTAAAATGGTGCTCGCGCATGAATTCGGACATTTCTCACAACGCAGTATGAAGCTTGTACTGCATGTCTACACGATCAATAAGATCATCTACAATATCCTGTATGAGAACAGGGGCTGGCGTAATGCGATTATCTGGCTATCCAATAAGGGATTGCCTGCCGCGTTATTATCCCGTTTACTGCTTTTAATGGCGGCCGGATTGCACTTCCTCTTCCGTGAAATGCATGAGCTGATCAACAGACAATATATGCGTCTGAGCCGTGAAATGGAATTTAATGCGGACGAAGTGGCGGTTTCTATCTGCGGAACTGATACCGCGATCTCTGCCATGCGGAGAGCTGAAATGAGTAATGCCAGTTTTCAGCAGTTACTTCAAAAAGTAAGTACCTGGTCACATCAGCAACGGTTCATCCGGAATATTTACGAAGCGCACAGCATGCTGATAAAATACCATGCAAAACAGCACAGCACTCCGCTCGATCACCAGGAGATGCCGCAGTACAACGATGACCAGTTCAGCACCACCGTGAGAAGTCAGGTCCAGTTCCGTGATCAGTGGGCTTCTCATCCTACACAGGAAGAAAGAGAACAACGCTACCTGGAAGCCAATGTACCGGGTGTGCAGATTCCGCAAAGTGCCTGGACATTGTTTCACAATGCCGATCTGCTGCAGGAACAGATGTCCCGGCAGATCTATGAGGTGCTGGCGCCGGAGGCCCGGCCGGAAGAATGGGTACCAGCCAATGACATCATCAGGGAAATAGAGGATGTGCACGAGCAATATGCCTTTCCTGCACAATACAATCACTACTATGATAACCGCCCGTTTACTGCAATTCCGGCCGGCAGACTGGAACCGTTCTCAGAAGAGGAGCAGGTGTTGTACACTATGCAAACGCTCTACCCGAAAGAATTCCGGCAGCGTATCAGGCACTATTTCAGAGACGTGCAGGACGCAGCTACGCTACAGGCCATCATGCACCGGGAGATCCAGGTAGCACAGTTCACCTACCAGCATCAGCAGTACCATAATTCTGAAGCAGAGAAGATACTGGAAGAACTGCAACAGCAGATAGCCAGAGATCAAGAATGGTTGGAGATGCAGGACCAGCTGGCCCTCCGTTATCACTATACATTTGCCCTGCGGCAGGCAATGGAAGCAGCCACCAGTTTACAGGACCAGTACACACGTATCGTCGCGCACCAGTCCCGGGCCACTATGCTGAATGATATCGCAGGCATGATCATGGAAAGCATTCCGGCATTTTTAAGCAAAAGTAACACCCCTTCACAGGCAGCCGCCCAGCTACGGATAGTACGAAAAGAAGCGGAGCAGCTGCATGAGCTGCTACATGACCTGCTACACCAGTCTCACATCAGCGGGTTATGGGAACCCGAACTGCGGGAAAAGGTCGTACACTTCCTGCAATATCAGTATCCTTATCTGCAGGAGCATGAACCAGTGGCCGAAGACCTGGAAACCATGCATGAGGTCAGTGTGATGGTATCGGACCATTACAATAACAGTATTACCCTCATGAAGAAGGATTTTCTGTACCGCTGTATTGATCATAGTGAGTTATCACTCCAACATTGACAAACTGATTTTCCTAATATGTAAGTTATTCCCTCAGTGCCAGGTACTACGAACTGTCCGGCAGTGTCTAGGGACTGTCGACAATTTTCTGTACTTTCGACCCTCGCGAATGCGTATGCATATATGGAGAATTTTATCGTTTCAGCCCGTAAATACCGTCCACAGAATTTTTCAACCGTAGTCGGACAATCACATATTACCACCACACTGAAGAATGCGATCCGCAATAGTCAGCTGGCGCATGCCTTCCTGTTCTGTGGTCCCAGAGGTGTGGGTAAAACGACCTGTGCCCGTATTCTGGCCAAAACAATCAACTGTGAGAATCTCCAGCCGGATGGCGAAGCCTGTAACCAATGTCATTCCTGTACATCCTTTAATGAGGGTAGTTCATTTAACATCCACGAGCTGGATGCTGCCTCCAACAACTCGGTAGATGATATCAGGACGCTGGTGGAGCAGGTACGTTTTGCACCGCAGGCAGGAAAATATAAGATCTATATCATAGATGAGGTACACATGCTCAGTTCTTCTGCATTCAATGCGTTCCTGAAAACGCTGGAAGAGCCACCCTCCTATGCTATTTTCATACTGGCAACCACCGAAAAGCACAAGATCCTCCCAACGATCCTGAGCCGTTGTCAGATATTTGACTTTAAACGCATTACTATACAGGATACTGTAGATCATCTGCAGGAAATCTGTCAGAAGGAGCATATTGAAGCAGAATCAGATGCGCTGCACCTGGTTGCCCAGAAGACGGACGGGTGTATGCGTGACTCCCTGAGCACACTGGATAAGATCGTGAGTTTTACCGGCGGGCATCTCACCTATCAGAATACGCTGGAGCACCTGAATATCCTGGACTACGATTATTTCTTTAAAGTAATGGAGACCGTGCTGCAACAGGATGTAGCCGGCGCCCTGCTGATATTTGACGAGATCCTGCAGAAGGGTTTCGAAGGAGATAACTTCCTGAACGGGTGGGCGGAGTTTCTCCGTAACCTGCTGATGAGTAAAGAAGACCGGGTACTGCACCTGGTGGAAGTATCGGGTAACCTGAAAGACCGGTACAAACAGATGTCCGGCAGAGTAAGCCCCGCTTACCTGGTTACGGCCCTTCACCTGCTGAATGAGACAGAGATCAACTACCGTATGGCGCGTAACAAGCGACTGCATGTGGAAATGGCGCTGATCAAGCTGTGTTTCCTCCAGCAGGCGGTCACTCTCGTAAGCGACGATCAGACGGGGGAAGTTGTAAAAAAAAAACTGGTAGCTGATGGAGCAGTGCCGCAGAAACTGAGGTCTTCTTTCGCGCAGGCAACACCAGATGCGAAACCAATGACTGGTCAACCGGCCACTACTGCAACCATTGCTTCGAACGAAGCCCGGCTGACCATAGAATCACAGGGAGGGCAACCAACCGCACCCGCTCAGCCGGTAACCCCTTCGGCGCAACCAGCACAGCCGGTACAACGTCCGGCGCAGGTAACACCGCCAGCGGCAACTACACAAACGACACCATCTAATAATGGTCACACGGCTACTGCTACTGCTCCCAGAGCAGGGCAGGCTACAGCCAGCACACCAAAACTGACCGGACTGGCTGCCATGAAAGAAGCGCTGGCAGCGAAGCAGCAGACGCAGACCGTTCAACAGGCGATTCCGATGACAGCAGGCGCGCTGACTGTCTACTGGGATGAGTTCATTGACCGGTTCCGACAGGCTAACAAAATGACAGTCGTAAGTAATCTTCAACTGGCGCAGATTAAACTCATCGGAGCGGAAGAAATCGGGATTGTGAGCAGAAATATTGTGCAATTCCGGTTCATGGAGGAAGAAAAATTGTCCATTTCTGCATTCTTTAAAGATAAATTTCAGAACCCGGCCATTGTACTGACTTTGTCGCTTGATGAAACACAGCAAACACAGGACATTGGCCCCGCGCCACTTTCCAGTCGCGAGCAGTTCCAGAAAATGACTGAAAAGTATCCGCTGGTGAAAGAACTGAAAGAGAAGTTGAATATGGAACTGGATTTTTAAAGTGGATTAAGGAAATTTCTTCCTTAATCTAACTTTCACAATTCGCATTTCTTTTGTAGGTTTGGGCAAAATTTGGATAAATACTATGGCAGAAGTTATCAGAATGCCCCTTTTGAGTGACACAATGACTGAAGGGGTGATCGCGGAATGGCATAAAAAGGTAGGTGATACCGTAAAAGCAGACGACGTAATTGCTGAGGTGGAAACAGATAAAGCCACCATGGAAGTAATGGGTTATGTGGAAGGTACTCTATTATATATTGGTGTCGAGAAAGGTAAGGCTGCTAAAGTAAATGAGATTATAGCTATTGTAGGGAAACCAGGTGAAGACTACAAGTCCTTACTAGGTGGAGGAAATAATAATGGCCAGGCCGCACCAGAGGCTAAGCCAGCAGCTCAGGAAGCTTCCGCTCCGGCTCCTGCCGCAAGCAATGCAGACAGCGCAGCTGCTGCAGAAGCACTGAAAAATGCTACTGTGATCCGTATGCCGCTGTTAAGCGATACGATGACAGAAGGTAAGATAGTAGCCTGGAACAAAAAAGTAGGCGACACCGTAAAAAGCGACGACGTACTGGCTGAGGTAGAAACCGACAAGGCGACCATGGAAGTTATTGGTTATGCTGACGGCGAACTGCTGTATGTAGGCGTTAAAGAAGGCGATGCTGCGAAAGTAAACGGCATTATCGCAATAGTAGGTAAAAAAGGTACCAATGTAGACGCTATCCTGGCTGCTGAAGGCGCAGGTGGTGCAAAACCAGCCGCTCAGGCAGCAGCACCAGCAGCAACTCCGGCTGCATCCGCAGCTCCTGCAGCTACACCTGAAGTTGCTGAAAGCAAAGACGGTCGTGTGAAAGCATCTCCGCTGGCGAAGAAACTGGCTGAAGAAAAAGGTATCGATATCAATAAAGTTACTGGTTCCGGTGATGGCGGCAGAATCGTGAAGAAAGACGTAGACAGCTACGTACCTTCAGCTGCTCCTGCTGCTAAAACAAGTGCTGCTCCTGCTGCACAGGCGGCATCATTCACCCCAGCTGGTCAGGAAGGTCATACCGACATCCAGCTGAGCCAGATGCGTAAAGTAATTGCTAAGCGCCTGAGCGAAAGCAAATTCTCCGCTCCTCACTTCTACCTGAAAGTAGATGTTAACATGGATAAAGCGATGGAAGCACGTAAAGCTATCAACGAAGTATCTCCTGTTAAGATCTCCTTCAACGATATGGTGATCAAGGCTTCTGCCCTGGCACTGCGTCAGCATCCTGATGTAAACAGCAGCTGGATGGGTGATTTCATCCGCCAGAACCACCATGTACACATTGGTTCCGCCGTGGCTATCGAAGATGGTCTGATCGTTCCTGTTATCCGTTTTGCTGATCAGAAAACACTGAGCCAGATCGCCAGTGATGCAAAAGGTCTGTACGACAAAGCGAAAAATAAGAAACTGCAACCACAGGATTTCTCCGGTAACACATTCACTATCTCTAATCTGGGTATGATGGGTATCGACGAATTCACTGCTATCATCAACCCGCCGGATTCCGCAATCCTGGCAGTAGGTGGTATCAAAGAAACTGTTGTATCTGAGAAAGGCCAGTTCAAAGTAGTAAACATCATGAAACTGACCCTGAGCTGTGACCACCGTAGCGTGGATGGAGCTGTAGGAGCACGTTTCCTGGCTACCCTGAAAGGCTACCTGGAGAATCCGGTAACTATGCTGGTATAATTATAAAGCAACAACTGCCTATAAAACAGGCGTCCCGTCATCCGGGGCGCCTGTTCTTTTTTATACCATGCTGATCAACTTAACATGCTGCTATTCAATAGTAGAATTTGGGATTTGATATATAAATGATTAAATTTAAGGAGGCCCCACAACTAAATTAAATGGAGACTCCTAAGAATGCGGTAAGCTGGTTCGAAATCCCTGTACACGATTTTGACAGGGCCAGGAAGTTCTACAGCCAGATATTCGACTATGAAATGCCTGAAGAACAACTTGGCTTTAAAAGAAAGGCTTTTTTTCAATTTGACAGACAGCAGCAAGGTGTGGGCGGAGCTATTGTACACGGCTCCGAATATTTTCCCAGTCAGCGCGGCACATTGATCTATCTCCATGCAGGCGATGATCTGACCGATGTACTTGACCGTGTCGAAGCAGCCGGTGGCAAAATAGAACTGGATAAACGTCCGGTATCCGAGTCACGGGATCTGGGATATTTTGCGATCATCTTTGATCCCGACGGCAACAGGATCGGCTTGTTTTCCCAGGGATAACAAGGTCCCCTCCCCCCTCTGGAACCTCCTTACTGTGCATCCCCCCTTATTACATCCCTATGCCACTGACAATCAGGAGATATAGGTTTATCTTATACCTACCTCTTTCACTTTTTTTTGAAAGTTCAATAACATACCTTTACATTTGAGTAAGAAAAAGAAGGATATCACATGAAATTGGCAGAAGCAAAAGCACAGTTCATACAAAGCTGGGGATCATTGGGTGCTCAATGGGGTATTAACCGTACCATGGCGCAAATACATGCCCTGCTGATGATCATGCCTGATCCGCTGAGCGCTGACGATATTATGGCGGAACTGAACATTTCCCGCGGTAATACGAATATGAATGTACGGGAACTGATCAACTGGGGTCTGGTAGATCGTGTACTGATACCCGGTGAGCGTAAGGAATATTTTACTGCGGAGAAAGATATCTGGAAGGTAGCGACAGAAATTGCCCGCGAACGTAAGCGTCGTGAGCTGGAACCTATCATCAAAACCCTGAATCAGCTGCAGGAAGTAGAGGGAGATGCAAAAGACAAACATGTAAAAGCATTTAAAGAATCCATCTCTAATATCAACAAGTTTGCTCACCAGACAGACAAAGCAATCAGTTCATTCGTGAAAGCAGAGGAGAGTTGGTTCTATGGCACGCTCATGAAATTATTCAAGTAATATTTTTTTATCTACATGTTTCAATTTTTACTGAAAGTTCCGAAACAAAGGCAAAAACCTAAGCCATGAAAAATACAAAAATAGTCATCGCAGCAGGAACAGGATTTATAGGGACTGGCCTGGTCGATTATTTTGGTAATGATAATGATATTGTGATTTTGACCCGCCAACCTAGAAAAGATCATCACAGGATCACGTATGTACAGTGGGACGGCAAGACGCTCGACAACTGGTCCCATTACCTCGAAAAAGCGGACCTGTTGATTAACCTGGCAGGGAAAAGTGTGAACTGCCGCTATACGGAAGAGAACAAAAAAGAGATATTTGATAGCAGAACGAACGCCACCCAAGTACTGGGAGCGGCTATCCAGACCTTACAGCATCCGCCGGCACTCTGGATCAATGCTGCATCTGCAACGATCTACCGGCATGCCGAAGACAGACCGATGGATGAGTTTACGGGGGAAATAGAAGACGACTTCTCTGTGCAGGTATGTAAACGCTGGGAAGAATCATTTAACGAAACAGTGACTCCGCGTACCCGTAAGGCATTGCTGCGTATAGGCATAACAATTGGTCATCAGGGTGGCGTCATGGTACCTTATATGAATCTTATGAAGTTCGGACTGGGAGGCCATCAGGGGTCCGGTCATCAGAAATTCAGCTGGGTACATATAGCGGATATCTGTGGCATGGTGGAATGGCTGTATGACAACAAGGAACTGGATGGCACCTTTAACTGCACTGCCCCCCATCCGGTTACCAACAGGGAGTTTGTGCGTGCACTGAGAAAAGCTGGTAAACATTACTTTGGCTTGCCAGCCTTCCCCTGGATGCTTAAAATCGGCGCCTGGATCATTGGTACAGAAGCGGAACTGCTGCTGAAAAGCCGCTGGGTCCTGCCTACCCGGGCGTTGCAGGCAGGTTATGTATTCCGGTACCCGGAACTTCAGCCTGCCATGAACCAGATCATTGGTCAACTGCCAAGGCGTCGGTACCACCTGGTATAATACAATATGGTTTAATGTTTGCTCTTATATAGAAAGCACCTGCCGGTGTTTATACACTGGCGGGTGTATTAAAACGGAATACTATGAGTGATAAGAAAAAGACGGTCGTATTAGGTGCGTCTCCCAATCCGGACAGATATAGTTATCTGGCAGTATCCAGACTGACTGCAAAAGGCCATCCGGTAGTGGCTATTGGAGCGCGGGATGCCCAGATAGGCGATACGCCGGTTACAAAAGAACATCCGGTAGTCTCCGATGTGGACACCGTCACCCTGTATATGAACCCTGCACGTCAGCAGGAATATTATGACTATATCCTGCAACTGCATCCAAAACGGATCATTTTCAATCCGGGTGCGGAAAACGACGAACTGGCAGCACTGGCCAGCAGCAAGGGTATTGAGCCGGTAGAAGCGTGTACGCTGGTACTGCTCAGCACAGGACAGTATTAATTCAATGTGAATATTATTCCGGTTGGAGACTGTTCGTTGCAGTCTTCAACCATTCGTTTTCCCCACTTCTTTCAGGCAGAGAGCGGATCTTATACCACCTGGCCATTGATCCTTCTGCAGATCTCTCATTAATTACCTGTTCCTCCCACCTGATTCATGCGTAATTTTTTGTAAATTACTTATATAATACTTCCCCCATCAGCAAGGATTTAGCACGAAAGACCGGCATTACACAAGCTTAACTACCACGCCTATTCACTCTAATCATATATATTATCATGAAATGGAGAAGATTCAACGGCGAACCTATTCAGTTGCCCATTAAGGAAGAAGTGCGCCAGGCAATTATCCGGGAGACCGGTAAGGGATTTCATCTGAAAGTGTGTATTGGTACAGATTCACAGGTAAAAGGCCTGGAGACCGAATTTGCAACAGTGATCGTTTTTCTGCGTGAAGGGCATGGAGGATTCATGTTTATCCACAATGACAAAACACGTGATGTCTATTCTATCAAAGAGCGTATGCTCATTGAAGTAGCCAAGAGTATTGAGATCGCCTATGAGCTGTGCGACATGTTTACGCAATATGATGTAGATATGGAAGTACATGCAGACATTAACACTAATCCGCAGTTCAAGAGTAACCTGGCGTTGCGTGAAGCGATGGGTTATATACTGGGAATGGGGTTTGCATTTAAAGCCAAACCAGACGCTTTTGCGAGCAGCTGTTGCGCTGATAAGGTGGTGAACTAACGGCCTCCTGTTACTGATTATTCCACGCTTGCTGGATGCGCCCGCCGCATCCAACAGGGAATTTTCCCCCCTAAAGTGCTGATTATCTCAATTTTTTTCCCTAATTTATATCCTATATTATTGAATACCTGTCCAACATGCGTACCTACATAACTGTCATACTACTGTTAGTATTAGTCACTGCTGTTTCATGCAGAAAAGAGAGCATTTCAGATACTTCCACACAATCGCTGCAGGGCAGCTGGCGTTTACTGTATTCGACACCAGCCACAGGTGCTGCACTTATCAAAGAAGATAGCAGTCTGCTGACCCTTCTGAAGTTCGACGGCAATAACATGCTGCGTTACCGCCGGGATACCCTGATCTCCCGGGAAACCTTCCTGATGGCCCTTAAAAGCGATCATCAGCCATACCTGGTAGCAGACAGCGATCCCTGGAATCCAAAGATCTTCAGCTGCCGTATTACCGGCAATGACACACTTTCCCTGTTATCCGTTCATTCCAATGTACACATAGGTCAGGTATATGTGAGAGTAAAGCCCTGAGTGGAGAAAGTCCCTATTTCTCTGCAATCGCCCTGAACTGCATATTATTCTCGTCAATAAATGACAGAATGGCGTCCCGACCCATTTTCTTTATGGTACTGGTCACAAAATGGGCAGGCAGGAATTCCCATGATTCTCTCAGTTTGTTAAGAAATGCCTTGATATTCCGGCTGGTTTCAGCCTGTGTACTCTTATCAGCTTTGGTAAAAACCAGTGCGAAAGGGATCTGCCATTCGCCCAGCTGATTAATAAATTCGATATCCAGTTTCTGAGGAGTATGGCGGCTGTCTATCAGTACAAATATATTCACCAGATTTTCCCGTTTCCGGAGATAATTCTCGATCATCTGTTCCCATGACCGGCGCTGGGACTGACTTACCTTTGCAAAACCA
Source organism: Chitinophaga agri (assembly GCF_010093065.1). Taxonomy (NCBI): domain Bacteria; kingdom Pseudomonadati; phylum Bacteroidota; class Chitinophagia; order Chitinophagales; family Chitinophagaceae; genus Chitinophaga; species Chitinophaga agri. The sequence goes on from NZ_CP048113.1 coordinate 3,725,865, forward strand.
TATCCAGGCAGATCGACGAGGTACCAGGCACCATTGATCAGGAAATGGTTGATAAGCTGGGTCTTACCAGGGGTACCCGAGGTTTTTGCCAGCTTTTCATTGTTTGCCAGCATGTTGATCAAAGAGGACTTACCCACATTGGAACGACCGATAAAGGCGTATTCCGGGAGGTTGGGAGTAGGGCATTTCTGCCAGTCAACATTGCTGATAAGGTATTCCGCAGATTTAATAATCATAATATTCAATCGATAGTCAACAGTGCACAGACCATTGAAGTTTCGGCAAAGTTCATGAAAATTTAGTTATTGCCCGCATTTCTCTGTTTATACCTATTTTCTCCTAACTTTGCGGCCTATGTCAGACAAGAAGATTGTACCATTCGCCACATCAGCATTAAGCAAGAAGGAACAGGTAGCGACCATGTTCAACGACATCGCACACCGTTACGATTTCCTTAACCATTTTATGTCATTAGGCATTGATATTCAATGGCGTAAAAAGGCATTGAAGCAATTAAAGGCTTTACAGCCGAAAAAGATGCTGGATGTGGCTACAGGTACCGGGGATTTTGCCATCATGGCCAATAAAATGTTGCAACCCGATACAATCACTGGTATTGACATTTCAGAAGGCATGCTCTCTCATGGCCGTGAAAAGATCAACAAACTGGGTCTGAACAATAAAATTACCCTACAGCTTGGCGACAGTGAGACAATAAGTTTTCCTGATAAGACGTTTGATGCAATAACGGTCGCTTACGGCGTACGTAACTTCGAACACCTGGAAAAAGGACTGTCTGAAATGTTACGCGTACTGAAACCGGGAGGAAAACTGGTAATCCTGGAATTTTCTAATCCTACAGTTTTCCCTATTAAACAATTATATAATTTATATTTTCGCTATATTACACCATTGATCGGGAAATGGATTGCAAAGAGTGAGGCGGCATATACCTATCTGCCGGAATCAGTGAAAGCGTTTCCACAAGGTCAGGAAATGTGTAATATCTTAACTAATACCGGTTTCCAAGCAGTAACATGCAAAAAACTCACATTCGGCATCAGCTCTATTTATTGCGGGTCCCGCTAGTACTTCTGGTTATCCTATGGAATATGGCCGGCGCGAAAGCGCAGACCACCATGTACATGGAAGAACATGATGCCAAGCCCTATTATTTTGGTATCACACTGGCTGGCAATAATTCCAATTTCAAGTTATACCAGGATGAGATCTTCCTAAAACAGGATTCTATCATGGTAGCAGAACCATTGAAGACTTTCGGGTTTAACCTGGGTCTGCTGGGTAACCTGCGTCTGAGTGAGTATTTTGACCTTCGTTTTAATCCGCAGTTACTATTCGCCTCCAAGAATCTCTACTATAAAGAAAACTATCCCCAGAGGGAAAGCACCAAAAACATCGAATCTATTCTGCTGAGCTTTCCGCTACAGATCAAATTCAAATCGGACCGTATCGGTAACATGCGCGTGTATACGATCGGTGGCCTGAAGTATGATTATGACCTGGCTTCCAATGCCCGCGCCCGTCGTGCAGAAGACCTGGTAAAGATCAGAAAGAGTGACTTTGGTTATGAATTTGGTGCCGGATTCGAGTTCTACTTCCCCAGTTTTATCTTCTCGCCAGAATTTAAGATCAGTAACGGTATCGGAAATGTGCATGTAAAAGATGAGCATCTCCGCTACTCCAATGTGATTGATAAATTGCAGTCCAGGATGATCGTATTCTCTATTCACCTGGAAGGCTGATTTCTCCTATCTTTGCGGCATGCAAAACTACTTAATCCGCAATATATCAGTGGTCAACGAAGGGACCACCACTGTTCAGGACGTATATATACAGGATGGCCGCATTGCTAAAATTGCTCCGCAGATCAATGTAAATGGTCAGTATACTGAAATAAACGGAGAAGGCAAACACCTGCTGCCCGGTGTGATCGATGATCAGGTACATTTCCGCGAACCCGGTCTGACCCACAAGGCAAATATCTACACGGAAGCTCGTGCTGCTGTAGCCGGTGGTACCACTACCTTCATGGAAATGCCGAATACTCAGCCGGCAGCACTTACACAGGAATTACTCGAAGACAAATATAAAATTGCTGCACAGCATTCACTGGCCAACTACTCCTTCTTCATGGGCGTTGCCAATGATAATGTGGAAGAGGTGCTGCGGACCAATGAAAGGAAAGACCAGATCTGTGGTGTTAAAATATTCATGGGTTCTTCTACTGGTAACATGCTGGTGGATAACTACATCACCCTGGAGCGTATCTTCTCCGGCAGTGAACTGCTGATCGCTACGCACTGTGAGGACGAAAAGATCATCAAGGCGAACATGGAGAAGTATAAGCAGGAAGTCGGCGCTGATAACCTGACTGTTGCTTACCACCCTATCATCCGTAATGAAGAAGCCTGCTTCGAATCTTCTCTCGCAGCTATACAGTTTGCGAAAAAATTCAACGCAAGACTGCATATCCTGCACATCACCACCGAGCGCGAATTACAGCTGTTCAGCAATATGCTTCCGCTGGCAGAAAAGCGTATCACAGCAGAAGTATGTGTACATCACCTGCATTTCTCAGCTGATGACTATCCGAAATACGGCAACCTGATCAAGTGTAATCCTGCCATTAAAGCGGTACACAACAAACAGGCCCTGTGGAAAGGACTGCTCGACGACAGACTGGACATCATTGCCACTGACCACGCACCTCATACGTGGGAAGAAAAACAACAGCCTTATCTGCAGGCGCCGTCCGGTGTTCCGTTAGTACAGCATAGCTTACTCCTCATGCTGGAACACGTAAAACTGGGCAATATCACCCTGGAGAAAATGGTGGAAAAGATGTCTCATGCACCAGCTATCTGTTTCCAGATCAAGGAAAGAGGTTACCTGCGTGAAGGCTATTTTGCTGACTGTGTGATTGTTGATCTGCAGCAGGCGACGATGGTCGATAAAAAGAACATCTACTATAAATGCGGCTGGTCTCCGTTTGAGGAACATACCTTCCCGGCAGCTGTTACCCATACCTTCGTAAGTGGTCATCTTGCTTATGAAAATGGCCAGTTCAATGAATCAGTAACTGGTCAGCGAATCACTTTCAATCGCTAACCAGTTTATAAATAAACAGGCAAATGCCCTTGTCCACACATGGATAAGGGCATTTGCCTTTTACAGCACTGGTTACATTTATGGAAATACCCATGTTATGCATCTGTAATATTAATCCGGCAGCGCCAATAGGATACCAGCATTTTTTTCTATTATACGTATATTCACTAAAAATACCTGTGCATGGAACTGGACAAAACAACCTACTATGATCTCTCTATATTTAACCGTGATGAGGAGTATTCACTGTTTCATAAACTGGACTTTACCACAACCACAGGTGGCAGGGAATATTTACGGCATCTGTATAGTACGCCATTAAAAGATATTCCTGCTATTGAAGACCGTCAACATACATTACAGTATATTCTCGCGCAGGAAGAAAGCTGGCCGGCCGATATCATCAGTAATGGTACCATCGTGGTCATGGAGAATTATCTGGAAGCACAGATAGAGCCGATATCCAATCCTTCAGGCGTGGGTCTGGTAGTGAGTTCCCTGCTCACAAAGACCATATTTTCACCGGACTTTAGCTTTATCAAGTTTTCTTTTACACAGCTGCTCAACCTGCTGAAAGGTTTCCGGCAACTGGAAAAGAACTTCAACACCGAGCAGACGCCTAAAGTACTGAAGGTACTGCTGGACAGGGCCCGGGTACTGCTTTATCAGCCGGAATTTAATGATATTGTTGATGCAAGTGACGCTGGGCCGGTATCGTTTATGAACATATTAAAACATGACCACTATATCCGTAAAAAGCAGCGGAAGCATATTGCAGAACTGTTAGATATCTATCGTAAGCTGGATGCATACTATGCAATGGCAAAAGCAGTGAGACACTTCAATCTCCAGTTCCCCGTCTTTAATGATACCCCGCACCCATTTGTAGAAATGGATAACCTATATCATATCATCCTGCCGAAACCGGTATCGTATGATATTACGATGAAACCCCAGTCACACTTTCTGTTCCTCACTGGTGCAAACATGGCCGGAAAGACCACTTTCATCAAGGCAGTGGGTGTGGCGGTATTCCTGGCGCATATTGGTATGGGCGTACCCGCAAACGGTATGAAGCTGAGCTTCTTTAATGGTATATTCAGTAATATCCAGGTACAGGATAATATCTTCAAAGGCGAGAGCTATTTCTATAACGAAGTACAGCGTATTAAAAATACGATCCTTAAGATCAGCGATAATAAAAAATGGCTGGTGCTGATAGATGAGATGTTTAAAGGCACGAATGTGGAAGATGCGAAGAACTGTTCGCTGGCTGTGGTGAATGGCCTATTGAAAAGTACAAACTGCCTGTTTATTTTATCCACACATCTGTATGAGATTGCGGATGAGTTACAAACGGCGCAGAATATACGATTTAAGTATTTTGAGTCGCAGGTGATTGACGATAATCTTTACTTTACTTATCAGTTGAAAGATGGCGTGGCGAAGGAAAAGATCGGGTATTTGATATTGAAGAGGGAGAAGGTCCTGGACCTGCTGGAGCAGATAAAATAACTATTTCCTGTTGATAAAGAAGGCGTCAGTTCAGTAACTGACGCCTTCTTTATTGGATGTCCATTGATGGCTGTCGGTGGCGGAAAATGTGTCGAATCCACCGGTGGCAAGGGCCGTCCGGATCATCTTTTATACCTGCTGAAAATCAGCTATAAAATGTAAAGAATTGCCCGCTGACATCTCAACAATATAGATATGTTTATTATCCAATGGATGTTCTTTCCATATATGCAGTGCATTGTCCCCAACACACTATCCACAGACAATGACATTCAACCACGATAAAAGAGAGGGTAAAAAGCTGGTTTGGACGAACAAGCGACGGCCAAGCGACGAACTAGCGACGAACAAGCACACCTCTATTCCAACACCAGCAAAGGTCTCCAAATATCTAATTTTCCATAATAAGATAATTATTAGCCATCCGGGGCCGGAAATCAGGAGAGGGACAGCGTCGTCTGATTGTACAAATGAACGCTGCTGAACATACCGAAGGTAAGCGAACGAAAATGAATGCTCATCGCACTGTTACATCCCCTACATTCGTCCTGTATTCATCACCAACCATTATTCATCCATGATTGTTAAAACCATCGGCAGCGCCGTACAGGGCGTAGAAGCGATCTCTATTGTCATTGAAGTCAATGTCGCACCTAAAGGCACACAATTTCACATAGTGGGTTTACCTGACAGTGCGGTCAAGGAAAGTGAGCAACGGATAGAGTCTGCCATTACCAACATCGGCTACCGGTTTCCCCGCTTCAGAACAGTAGTTAACATGGCACCGGCCAATATCCGTAAAGCCGGTTCCGCGTATGATCTTCCTATCGCATTAGGTTTACTGGCGGCTTCAGAGCAGATTGACGGCAGCGCCCTACCACAGTTCACCATTATGGGAGAGTTATCGCTGGATGGTACCGTACAGCCGATACGTGGCGCGTTACCTATCGCCATACAGGCCAGAAAAGAAGGCTATAAAGGGCTGATCATTCCTGCGCAGAACGCACGGGAAGCGGCCATGGTCAATAACCTGGAAGTATATGGCGTCTCCCATTTAAGCGATGTGATCAACTTTCTGCAAACACCCGCTTCCCTGCAACCAGCCTATGTAGATACCAGGGCGGAATTTGCAGCAGCGCAGCAGCAATTTGATATTGACTTTAATGATGTCAAAGGGCAGTATACCATCAAACGTGCGCTCGAAATAGCTGCGGCAGGAGGGCATAATGCACTGCTGATTGGTCCGCCGGGAGCAGGAAAGACTATGCTGGCAAGAAGATTATCCACCATTCTGCCACCGCTTAGTCTGCAAGAAGCACTTGAAACGACGAAGATCCATTCAGTAGCGGGTAAACTCCCTGTTGACGCATCACTGATCACACAACGGCCTTTCCGTTCACCACATCATACCATCAGTCATACGGCATTGATAGGTGGTGGCGGCATCCCGCAGCCGGGAGAAATATCACTGGCACATAACGGCATCCTGTTCCTGGATGAGCTGCCGGAATTCAGCAGGCAGGCGCTGGAAGTCATGCGGCAGCCACTGGAAGAAAGAAAAGTAGCTATTGCACGTGCGAAGTTATCCGTGGAATTTCCTGCCAGCTTCACCCTGGTGGCATCTATGAACCCATGTCCCTGCGGCTTCTTTAATCATCCCGTCAAGCCCTGTACCTGCGCACCAGGTTCTGTACAACGTTACCTGAACAGAGTATCCGGTCCGCTCATGGACAGGATCGATCTGCATATAGAGGTCACACCCGTTCCGGTGGAGTCGCTAATGGAAAATACCAGTGGGGAATCCAGCGATTCGATACGGGAACGGGTAATGATGGCCAGAGAGATACAAACTGCGAGGTTCAGCGGTTATAAGGGCATTTATTGCAATGCGCAGATGACCAGTAGCCTGCTTAAAAGAGTTTGCCAGCTTAGCCGGGACGGAGAAGATCTGCTGAAGAACGCGATGCAGCAACTCAAATTGTCAGCACGGGCATATGACCGCATCCTTAAAGTAAGCCGTACAGCGGCCGACCTGGAAGCGTGTGAACATATCAAAACGGTGCATCTGGCGGAGGCCATTCATTGCAGAAGTCTGGACCGGCAGGACTGGTGGGATAAGTGAAGGCCATCAAAACGACCTTCTGTTATCAGCGTCAGTAACTGAAGGACCTGCTTGGGCCTGATCTTAACCATCTCCTCCTAAGCCACCAGCTCTGCTCCTTTATATTCCTCAGATAGTTTCTTCTGTAACTCAGGAGGCACCGGCGCATACTCAGCAAAGGCGGCCCTGATCTTAGCCTTTCCCTGTGTTACATTCCGGAGTGCTGCATACAGCTTATCCAGTTCTGCCTGCGGTGTACGCGCCTTGATCACCTGATATCCGTTCAGGGAATCCATTCCAGTGATAATACTCCGGCGGCTCTGCAGCTCACTCATGATATCGCCGGCCATGGTATCAGGAGCAGTTGTTTCAATATCAAAAACCGGCTCCAGTAACTGCGGTGCGGCCTGGTGGAACGCATCACGGAAAGCCATCATACCGGCTATTTTAAAAGAGATATCATTACTGTCTACAGCGTGCATCTTGCCATCATACACACTGACCCTGATATCGCGCACATAGGAACCGGTCAGCGGACCTTCCTGCATCTTCTCCATGACACCTTTCAGTATAGAGGGCAGGAAGCGGGCGTCAATCGCCCCTCCTACAATACAGTTGTTGAACACCAGCTTACCACCCCAGTTAAGGGCTATTTCCTCGGTTTCACGTACGGGATGTTCTTTGTAAGGCGGCATGCCATCGTAGTAGGGTTCAATAGTGATGAACACCTCTCCGAACTGTCCTGCTCCACCGGATTGTTTTTTATGCCGGTAGGTAGCGGCTGCATGCTTGCGGATCGTTTCCCTGTAAGGGATCCTGGCAGGCAGGAACTCGACATGCATCTTGTAGATATTCTCCAGCCTCCATTTTGTCATTGCCAGATGCAGCTCTCCCTGTCCGTGGAGAATGACCTGTTTCAGTTCACGGTTATATTCTATTTCCAGGGTGGGGTCTTCCATGTGCAGTTCTGCCAGCACTTCCCCGAGCTTTTCATCATCCGCCTTATTGGTGGCTTCTATCGCCACCCTTACCTTAGGCGTAGGGAAGTCTATCGGATGCACCTGTTTACCTGACTGCTTATCTGCCAGCAATGTATGATTAGTGAGGGTATTCTTCAGTTTGAGCGTACAACCGATATCTCCGGCCCTTAATACATCGGCAGCATGCCGGTTACGGCCATCAGTAATGAACAACTGATTAAGGCGTTCGACCGTATTACCCTTCTCATTATATAGCTCCACGCCTGCTTTGATTTCGCCGGCTAACACCTTAAAAAAAGAAAGGCGCCCTATATGGGGCTCCTGCAGGGTCTTAAACACAAATAATACCGGACTGGCTGAAGGGTCACAGGGGATAGGGCTGCCGTCTTCTGCCTGTTCCGCAGGCATCTCTATGGCAGCCGGGGCGACATTATCAATGAAGCCCATCAAACGGCCGCTGCCCATATTGTGCAGGGCGGACAAACAGAATACCGGAAATACATGGTGTTTCAGCATCCCGATCTTCAAGCCCTGCCGCATTTCGTCTTCATCCAGATTCCCCTTCTCGAAATACTGCTCCATAAGCGTGTCATCATTTTCCGCAGCTTTCTCTACCAGTTCATTATGCAGCCGGTCCGCCTGTTCTTTTTCGCTGTCAGGGATAGGCAGCTTCTCAGGCTTACCACCGTTATCCGGAAACCGGTACATCACCATTTTCAGCAGGTCAATAACGCTGTTAAATCCTGATCCCTGATTAACAGGATATTGCATGATCGTTACAGCAGATCCGAATACACGCCGGGCGTCTTCCACCGCATGGGTAAAGTTGGCCTGCTCTGCATCCAACTGGTTGACAGACAGTATAGTTGGCTTTTGATATTTATCCACATAATCCCAGATCTGTTCCGTACCGACTTCCACCCCATGCTGTGCATTCAGGAGTATTAAAGCCGTATCACAGACCCTGATCGAAGAAATGATCTCTCCTATAAAGTCCTCCAGTCCGGGAGTATCAATAATATTGATCTTATAATCGCGCCATTCGGTATGCAGGCAGGTGGCATAAACTGAGCTCCCACGCTCATGTTCGACATCGTGGTAGTCGGAAACAGTGTTTCCTTCTTCTACAGATCCGCGTCGGGGAATAATACCAGCTTCAAACAGCATGGTCTCACAAAGGGTGGTCTTTCCGCTCTTGGCGGCACCCAATAGTACAATGTTCCTGATGTGCTTCTCATCATAGGTCTTCATAAACGTAAGAATTAAGTATTGTCAGCCAGAGCGGGCTGATCGTAAACAATAAGAAAGTAGACGTGGGAATGCCGTTTTGGTGATTTTAGCCGTAGCTGGAAAGCTGGAACCAATTCTGAGTATTAAGTTACTCTATTTTTTCCTACCAGCGTTATTCAAAGGTGTTGCAACATCAATATAATGTAACTTTGTGCCCTAGATTGTCTTTAGCATCATGAAACTGTTCTTATATTATTTGAAAAGTTACAAATGGTTGATAGCATTGGCTTTGTTATTAGCAACCATTAACCAGGTATTCTCCCTGCTGGATCCGTATATTTTCGGGAGAATTGTAGATCTGTTTGCGGACCACCCGTACACGACTGCCAGCGGAGCGCCGCGCACCCAGTCTGACTATGTGACCAGCGTTATTCTATGGCTGCTCGCATCAGTTGGTGTTGCCATGGTATCCCGTATCGCCAAGGCTTTCCAGGATTATTTCACCAATGTTATCATTCAGAAATTTGGTGCCCGGATCTATACTGATGGCTTACGTCACTCCCTCAGACTGCCGTATCAGCAGTTTGAAGACCAGCGTAGTGGTGAAACACTGGCTGTTTTACAGAAGGTCCGTACTGACAGTGAAAAGTTCATCACTTCATTTGTCAACGTGCTATTTGTAGCCCTGATCGGTGTGATCTTCGTAATGATTTACGCCTTCAGCGTACACTGGAGCCTTGTGTTCGTATATTTTGGTGGTAGTCTGATATTGGGATGGCTGATCAATGTGCTCAGCAGGAAGATTAAAACTATCCAGAAAACGATCGTGAAGGAGACAACCATGCTGGCCGGAGCCACTACCGAATCCCTCCGTAATATCGAACTGGTAAAAAGTCTTGGACTGACACACCAGGAGATCCGCCGGTTAAACTCTACTACCATCCGTATTCTGATGCTGGAACTGAAGAAAGTACGTAGTATACGTAGTATCAGCTTTGTACAGGGTACATTTGTGAACTTCCTGCGTCAAAGCATCCTGTTCCTGCTGTTATTCCTGATATACAAGAATACCGTTACTGTGGGACAGATGTTCACGCTGCAGCTCTACTCCTTCTTCATTTTCGGTCCATTGCAGGAACTCGGGAATATCATCATGTCTTACAGGGAAGCACAGGTATCACTGCTGAACTTTGAAAGCATCATGCAGACGCCGGTAGAAGAAACACCACAGGACCCGGTGAAGATCAACCGTATTGATAACCTGACCTTTAACCAGGTAGGATTCAAACACCTGACGGCTGATAACAAAGCGCTGGAAGATATCAACTTCAGTGTGAATGTTGGCGAAACGATTGCTTTTGTTGGACCTTCAGGTTCAGGCAAGACAACCCTGGTAAAACTGCTGGTAGGCCTCTATTCACCACAGGAAGGGGCGATTAACTACAATGGTGTTGACAGCAAGGAAATAGATATTGACGAACTGAGATACCAGATCGGTTTTGTCACACAGGATACACAATTATTCTCCGGTACCATCAAGGAGAACCTGTTGTTTGTCAATCCGCAGGCAACAGATGAAGAACTGCTGAAAGTCATGAAGGATGCCAGCTGTACTACCTTACTGGAACGTGCTGACAATGGCCTGAACTCTGTGATCGGTGAGGGTGGTATGAAAATATCCGGTGGAGAGAAACAACGTTTATCCATCGCACGGGCACTATTGCGCCATCCGCGACTGCTGGTGTTTGATGAAGCTACTTCTGCACTTGATTCACTCACAGAAGAGTCCATCACCAATACCGTACGCGATATAACTTCTACCCGTGAACATATTACCGTGATGATCGCACACCGGTTATCCACTATCATGCATGCCGATAAGATCTTTGTACTGGAAAAAGGCCGCATCGTAGAAACAGGTACGCATAGTTCACTGGTGGAAGAAAAAGGGCTGTATTACGCGATGTGGAGACAGCAGATTGGAGAGAGATAATTATCTTTGCGCCATGAGTAATAAGCGACCTAATTACCTCCTCAGCATGCTCACTATGAAATGCCCGCACTGCCGACGTGGAGATATGTTTAAAACGAAAAATGCATATAGCAACCTCAGAAAGACGTTTGATATGCATGAACATTGTCCTGTCTGCGGGCAAAAATACGAACTGGAAACAGGCTTCTGGTTTGGTACCGGGTATGTCAGCTATGCATTGGGGGTAGCGTTCTCAGTAGCTACACTGATCGCTTACTGGGTTTTCTTTGGACTTTCCTGGAACGACAACAGTGTATTTATCTGGCTTGGTGTAAACGGGGTTTTACTTGTATTATTACAACCCTGGTTAATGCGCATCAGCAGAGTCATCTATCTCTATTTCTTTGTGTATTATGATGATAGCACGGCAGAACTGCCTGACAAATAATTCAAAGGCTGACCATCAGGTCGGCCTTTGTTGTGTTATACACTATTCATTTGCACGACTTTTGTTATAGCTACGACAAAAGATCTACCATGCAAATCAACCACTTACTGTTCATCTGCGGCATAGCCCTGCTATCCTCCTGTGCCACTACCACACAGGAAACGGAAACACAGGCCGATACATCTACGGTGAATGCTGTCGCCGCTGAAGCACCAGCAAAACAACAGATTGTAGACACTACCCGTAAAGCACCTCCCTCCGAAGTACTAAAACCACAGGCTGGCCCCTACCCTCCCGAATGTTATAAAACCATCACCGATATTATTCAGAGCTCTGATTTCAAATCAGACCTGGCAAAGAAAGAAAATATCAAAGTCAGGATAGATCGTCAGGAAAATAGCAGATTGATCCTTCAGCTATTCGCAAGTGAAAAAGATCATGAGTCAACGGTTGCCTGGTTAAGGCTGGATAAAGCGAACGAAAAACTGGAAGATATTACCGTAGACCCGGACAAGCCGGCACAATTGAATTATAATAGAGCGCTGATCAGTGAGCTGAGACAGAAATGCCCCTAATTAACCGGGAATTAGGAATTGAGGATTATAATCCTTCCTTATGCCTGATAACCGTCATAAATTACAGGTATGGCAATAAATAGTAAGGGGTGCTTCAGATTGAAGCGCCCCTTATACTAGCAGACTATAAATAATACTCCGATATAATTCCTTTCTATCATTCATTATCCGCAAGACCCATCTCGTGTTCCTATTTCCATTAATTAATCAACGCCGATCTTCGGTGCATTCAATTCCCAATTCTTAATCCTCAATTCCTGATTATTTAAAGTCAATCGGTATGCTCACTTTTACACTAAAGTTCCTCCCCATATTATACACACCCGCTCTTCCGGTCACCTCATTAACAGCTGCATATTTCAAACGGCTCAGGTGATTCTGATAAGCTACATCAGTAAGGTTGTTAGCCGCAAGATGCAGGGAGAACAATGTCTTGTTATTTTTCTTATTGATAAAATCAGCTCCGATGCCGGCATTCAGCAAAGTATAGCCGGATGTCGCAGTCTCTGTCTGATAAGCATAGAAGATATCGTTCTGCGCAAAGGTCCTATCAAGCTGTACACCGACGTACGCATTCTGCATAACGCCACCCACCTTTTTGAAGTTTCCTTTCAGCTCGGAAATCCAGCGTGCTGCAGGAATATTTGGCAGGTACTTAGCAGAATCCGGACCATCTGTGATCGAAGAACGCACATAGGAAACAGTATTCTCGAAATGCAGCCAGTCAATCGGATGTGGGTGGATATCCAGCATAAATTCACCACCATACAGGTTAGCTGTATGCTGTTGATATTTGAAAGCAGAATAACCATCTTCATTATCAGCAGCAGGAATAGAGTCTGTCCCTTCCACGTTCACCAGTTTACGGGCAAAGATGAAGTTATTGATGTGATTGTAGAATACACTGGCGGTCAGCGATACGTGCTGTGAGTTAAACTCAATACCAAGATCTCCCTGTGTGCTTACCTCAGGTTTCAGATCATTATTACCGTATTCATATTTGATAGTACCCTCATGTACACCATTCGCGGCCAGCTCTGAGACATTAGGCGCACGGAAACCACGAGCAGCATTCAGTTTCAGCGTTACCTGCTCACTCGCAGCATAGCTGATACCTGCACTTCCTGATACATTAGAAAAGTCACGGTTGAAGGAAGCAAACTTTGTTTCACCCCCATTATCTACCGGTACACCTTCCTCATTCAGCTGCAGACCTTTAATAGTCATGTGGCGGTTATCGAAACGTAGTCCACCGCTCAGTGTCAGTTTATCAAATGTTTTAGTGGTCACTGCAAATACACCTGCGTCAAAGAGTTCATAGGCAGGGATCAGGTACTCTTCGCCACCAATGTTGTTCTGCTGCTGCATACCATTGACGCCAATGGTCGTCTGCCAGCCGTTCATTTCCGGCAAATAGTATTTCAGTCCGTAGTTGAAGGTATTGAGCTTTAAGAACAGTTCCGGTTCATCTGGTTCCAGTACGTTCCCCAATTCCTTACGACGGTTCCACTGATACCCCAGTGTCAGACCTAACCGGCCGCCATTATGCAGATAAAGGTTATTATCCCACACCAGCTTGTTGTGTGTGATCTTCTGTGCAGGAACACCTATACTGTAGGATTTAAAATCATCATTTGTAGCTACCGCCTCCTCTTCTGCACCATTGTTATTCACAGGTTTGATGAACTGGCCGCTCTCATTACGCTCACCTTCTACCAGTCCTAATTCCTGGTTAAAAGAAGTGAAACGAATGATGGAAGAACCCCATTGTTTATTCAGACCGAGGCTACCACCATAATTGGTATTTTTAAACTTGGAGTTGAAGACATAGCCATCGTATTTGTTCTTATAATCGTGTGCAAACTTCTGGGTACCGAAGGCGCTCCAGCTGAAACCATCTTTTGATGTACCTGCGATGTCTGCATGATAGGAGATCTGACCGTTATTCGTCAGATAATTAGCCGCGACATTTCCTTTGATGTGTCCTGCGGCAACTGTGCCTGGTGGCACTATATTTACCACACCAGCCAACGCATCAGATCCATATACGAGGGAGGAAGGCCCTTTCAGTACTTCCACTTTACTCACATTGTAATCATCGATTTCAATACCATGCTCATCCCCCCATTGTTGCCCTTCCTGACGAACGCCGTCACCAACTACCACTACACGGTTATATCCGAGACCGCGAATGAATGGTTTGGAGATAGCGGGACCGGTTGTCAGCTGACTTACACCTGGCAGTTTAGCGATCGCATCAACAATGTTGGTAGAGATATTGGCATCGAGATAATCTTTTCTGACAATGCTCACTGGCGTAGGCGTCTTTTTCAAAGTCGTCGCCATATTCACCCCGGTGATCACTACTTCATTTTTCTCCAGCAGTGTTTCTGTCAGGGAGAAATCTTTATGGGTATTACCGTTAATCTGTACCACTTCTGTAAAAGCCGCATATCCTATATAATGCACCTCTACGAGGTATTTACCTTTAGGCAGGTTTTTGATCTCATATTGTCCTTCTGTATTGGCAGAAGCACCGATATGCAGGTCGGGAAAATATACAGTGGCTCCGGGCAGAGGGCTGTTAGATGCTTTATCAGTAACGATCCCACTCAGGGAATTGTCGGCATCATCGCCAGTAATAAAATTGGCAAACACGGATGAACAAGTCATTATGCTGATCACTACAGCAATATGGAGGACACGTAAATAGTGCATAACAAGATCTGTTTATAGACGATATTTTGCGCAGCAACACTACTGTTTGCAGCAACAGAAATAATACGGGCTATCCGCCCTTTCATAAAAGTTTGATAATTAAAAGGTCAGCTAAACAAAACTTGCAGCAGGAGGCGCACGCGGAGATAATGTTCTGTAGGGGAAATGATCAATAACCGGAATGACTGGTTGAGGGAAATGCCAGGTCACTTCTTTTACCAGGGCATAATAAACAATGCTGGCCGACTCATACGCTTCAGGTTCTATCTGCAGAAATCCACAGTGTACGTGTTTAACAGATAAGGTGGTACCGTGCTTAAGGATGCCAGGTGCATCGTCGTCAGTATCATGATGACTGAAAAACTGGTGTATGAATGCCCTGGGGGTGGTATTAAAAACAAATACCCCCAACAGCATGATAGCCAATATCCTGTATAGTGCTTTACGCTTCAGATCATGAGTTTGACGAATACAAATATAGGTAATAAATGCAACAACGTTGCTCAAAGCAGGTAAAACGGCAACAATATCCATAAATGATCTAAATGGCGGATAACTGGCCGGAAGCTGGTAGTAAATACAAAAGACGACACCCACATCCATTCGTCAGCCGACGAACAGATATGGGTGCAATAATATAGGCTGAGCTCTCAGCTCCTGAAAGTGTTCCTTTCCAGAACCGGGTATATCATCGATAGTATTAATATTTCACTTTCAGCATAGACCTTACATGCTGATAAACACCATTTTGCAGACGGGCATAGAATATACCAGCGGCCAGTTTACCACTATCAAAAGTGATACTGTACTCACCAGCAGGCTGCACTTTATTCACCGGTGTGGATACCAGGCGACCCATTGTATCAAATATCTGGATCATGGTATGTCCACCCCTGGTTTTATACTTCAGCGTCGTAGTGGTAACAAATGGGTTAGGATAGTTGGTGATGAGATTATGGCTGCCATTATTCACATCATCGATCGTCGTCAGGGTACCACAGGCAATACCACTCACTATCGGCAGACGCTGATAATCTTTGAACAGGACTGTCTGCAGTGTAGCGCTGTCCACACAGAACCATTGTTCCAGCAGGGAAGCATATACAGAGCGGAAATCGTACTGCATTGGCATGTTATCACTCACGTTGGACTGGGTCGGAATGTCCGGAGAGGCCCCGAGTACCCCCTGCAGCACATAGTCGCCGAATACGATCATGGGGGCGGCAGCACCATGGTCTGTACCCATACTACCGTTTGATTTAATACGGCGACCAAACTCAGAGAAGGTCATCCCTACTACCCGGCGGGACGCTTTCAGTTTGGTCAGATCGTCCATAAACGCCTTGATGGAGTCGGACAACTGTCCTAACAGTTCTGCGTGCTGGCCTTTGGTGGTGTCGCCTGCCTGGGCCTGGTTAGCGTGCGTATCAAAGAACGCATGCGTTACCATGTATACACGGGTTTTCAAACCACCTGCTACCAGTCGGGCCACTATTTTAAGCTGCTCCGCCAGTCGGTTATTAGGATAAGGGCTCTGGGAAGTTACGTTCGCAGCAGCCTTTTTAATAGAGTTCGCGAACTTATTGGACTGTTTCGCGATCAGACGTACATATTCCAGTTCGACACCCGCGTGCGTATTAGGCACCGGGTCCATGATATCTTCAATCAGGTTATAGAAATCGGTAGAGCTGGAGATAGCCACAGCCATATTCGCATCACTACCCTGGAATACCGGGGAGGTCAGCGAGCCTATCTGGATCGCCAGCGGATCTGTTCCTTCGTAAGCATCGGGGAATCCCGGAAACTGGGTTTCCAGGTAGCGGCCTGCCCATCCGGTTTCAATCACCTGGTTGGCATCAGACCCACTCAGCCAGATGTCCATTGCGCGGAAGTGGGAATAGTCAGGCGAAGGGTAACCAACGCTCTGGATCACACACACTTTACCATTGTCGTACAATTCCTGGAGACCAGTCATTGCAGGGTGCAAACCAGTTTTGATATTATTTGCCAGGGGCAATACAGCCGCCTCAGGGATCGCAATATTAGTACGTGCTGCCTGGTAATTTGCATAGATATCCAGTGGTACGACCATGTTCAGACCATCATTACCACCGATCATCTGGATCATCACCAGTACGTGGTCATTGTCTTCTGCAGACTTCTGCAGGGCGTTCAGCAGTGAAGAGCCGGCGAATGCCTTTACGGAAAAGCCGTTGATGAAAGTCGGCAATACCGTTGCCGGTGCGGTATATTTAAGAAAATCTCTGCGTTTCATAGTTTATAGGTCTTTCTAAGATCAGGCTAATTGATATTCAGACATATTCATCAGATACTTGTACAGTGTCTGCAGCCGGTTTTCCACAATACTGCGGTTAGCGGCATTAGGATTGGATTTCCATTCGTTCCATGCATCTGTCCAGTAGTAATCACTATCAGGGCTCTGGCCACTAAGCAGGATGATATTCTTCAGTTTTGCCTTTGATGTGTCGGATAGATCGATACGGTATAAAAGGTCCAGGGCATCCTGGATCAGGGTAACCGGATTAGAAGGATCAGAAAGCTTTTCCGTGAATGACAGCGGATCGATCTTCACAGATCCGAAGCCGCCTGCGCTGATCATGGAATCACTCATCAGGTTACGTTTCGGCAGTGTATCTGTGTTGATCCAGATCTCGTGATACTGAGGCGCCTGATGGTAAGCTTCCCAGCCCGCCACCTGTGGCGGTTCTCCGAGGTCCTGCAGCATATTGGCGCAATGATTACGGATAGCGTTCAGCGCTTCGTGCTCCGCCATATAGTCTGTCGGGAACTCTACTCCAAACTCACGCACCATTCCTACCGCAAATTCCACAGGGCTCTTGATGAGTGCAGACATATTCAGCGGATCGAAGAAGTGCTCGCTCTTGAAAAGGGCTTTCAGCACTGGCTTCAGCTCAAACTGGTTATCCCGCATGATCTTGGCCAGCGGCGTGATCACGTTCTGTTCAACGGCATCGTCTATCAGGTAATAAACGAAGAAACGGTATATTTTACGGCAGATGAACTTAGACACTTCCTGCTGGTCAAAGATGATATCCAGCAGGTCATCCAGTTCGGTCGCCCCTTCTGCGCCCGTCTTACCGGTGATCTTACGGTTATTATAGAAACTTGAAAACTCTTTATTGGTAATAACGTGCTGAGTGGATTCGAAGTAAGCCTCCATGGTTACCGGATTGATCCTGTAACCGGTGAGCACCTGCGCCGTAGCCCGCACATCTTCCTCTGTATAGGCGGAATCCGGACCTTTACCTACTGTGAACAGCTCGTGCAGCTCACGACCGTAGTTTTCGTCAGGGCTTTCTTTTCCATTCAGGTATCCGTTCAGGTATTTCAGCATGGCCGGATCAAGGGTAACGGCCTTGGTGAGTGCCTTGAAATTGCCGGTTGCGTTAGCCCTCAGCATGGTGTTATACTTGTACACGTAGCGGGAATCGTTCACCATATCCATTTCAGTAACAAAATGGTTATGCCAGAAAAGCACCATTTTCTCCTGTATGCTACGCGACTGATTGATCATCACCTTCATCCACCATGCTTTATAGGAAGACCAGCGCATTCTGTCCAGGTCTCCTTCTTCAGGAGGCGGAGCCGAATTCACCCAGGTAGTACCAGGGGCAATACCGGTTTCATCCTCACCGTATGTATTTAATGGCTGAGTGGTTACGGCAGTCACCGTATCGATCAGGGCATCCACAGCCGCGTCCATGCCAAGGCCTTTAGCCCAGGTCACGTCTTCGGGTGTAGAACCGAACATCGCGCGTTTCAGCAGGTGTACTGCCTGTGCAGTACCAAATTCTCCCGTGTATGCTGTAATGCCAGAATCAGTGCGAAAGCCGGCGGTTTCCGCTTTAGCTGCTGTTTGCTGACGTTTTGCAGGAAGCGTAAGGAATTGTCTGCGATCCATAGTATAGATATATGATATGGTTGTTGTTGTGTATTCAGACTATAGGGATACTAAAAAGTAGGCATTTTCCACAGGTCCAGTTTACGGATCCAAATTAATAAAAACTTTAATTCAAGGGCATTATTTTATTTATAGGCAAACTACTCAAAAAAGAAAAGGGTTGACTACCATTTAATTAGCCAACCCTTACTCTGATATTCTCAGTAATTACAATCTTTCTATTACGCCGGCAATACCCTGTCCGCCGCCTACACAGGCTGTCACAATACCATATTTTTTATCCAGGCGCTTCAGGTCATTGAGTATCTGTACAGTGAGTTTAGCACCGGTACAGCCAAGTGGGTGTCCCAACGCGATCGCTCCTCCATTGATATTCACCAGTGCCGGATCAATACCCAGTTCACGAATAACGGCTACTGACTGTGAAGCAAATGCCTCATTCAGTTCTACCAGGTCTATATCATTGAGTTTCTTCCCTGCCTGCTGTAATACTTTAGGTATTGCTGCTACAGGTCCGATCCCCATGATACGTGGATGTACACCAGCTGATGCACAGGCTACCAGTCGGCCGATAGGCTGTAAGCCCAGTTCTTTCACCATCGTTTCACTCATCACTACTACAAAAGCAGCACCATCAGACGTCTGGGAGGAGTTACCGGCAGTAACACTTCCTCCTGCCGCAAACACCGGTTTCAGTTTTGCCAGTGCTTCCGGAGAAGTGTCTGCACGCGGCCCCTCATCTGTATCTACTGTATAAGTGCGTGTTTGCTTACGCCCTTTTTCATCCACATAAACCTCGTTAACACTGATAGGTAAAATACCTTCTTTAAAATAACCATTCTCAATGGCTTTCAGTGCCTTCTGGTGAGACTGATAGGCAAAAGTATCCTGGTCCTCACGGGATACATTATACTCACGTGCAACTGCTTCTGCCGTCAATCCCATACCCAGATAATATTCCGGTGTAGTAGATGCGACACTATAGTTAGGCACTGTCTTCCATCCTGCCACAGGCACAAGGCTCATACTCTCGGTCCCTCCGGCGATGATACAATGTGCCATACCTGACTGGATCTTAGCGGTAGCAATCGCAATTGTCTCCAGTCCGGAAGCACAGTAGCGGTTCACGGTCATCCCAGGCACTTCTATCCCCAGCGCACGTACGGATATCATACGACCGATCTGCAGGCCTTGCTCAGCTTCGGGAACAGCGTTACCTACGATCAGGTCATCGACCCTTTTCGGGTCGAGCTGTGGCACACTTTTGAGCAAACCTGTAATTACATCCACGGCCAGGTCATCAGGCCGGTAAAAGCGGAAGCCGCCCCGCTTGGACTTACCCACAGCGGTTCTGAATCCGGCTACGATATATGCTGTTTCCATTTCCTTAACTCCTTTTTCCGGGTGTATTACCCGATTTTTTTTCTTTTAAGTTAAAGAAGTTTTGTGAAATAGAAAACAAGGTATTAAATTTGCACCCTGCTTCGGCAGAAAGAGTAGACTCCTTAGCTCAGCTGGTTAGAGCTACTGACTCTTAATCAGTAGGTCCAGGGTTCGAGTCCCTGAGGGGTCACCAAACCCGACTTCTTGAGAATAGTCTCAAAAGGTCGGGTTTCTTCTTTGCATGAAGTGCCCGTCAGGTCTGCAACGAGGGCGAATAATGGATTTATTTTTGTGGTTCGAGGTCGGTCATTTTCCTTGTTATAATAGATTCCTTCCGGAAATATCATTTTCTGCATTCTTTGTTTTTCCTGATAGTTGCTGAGATTCCATGTCAGCGCGGGGTTCGTTACATGCTGAGTCGCAAATTCTATATATTTTTCGAGGTTCGAGGCGTTTATTGGGGACAGTTGTAATTCGTCCAACAATTCTTTCCGCTCTGCATTGTATTTAATGATGAATTTTTCATAAAGTTCTTCTTTGATCTTTCCCTCGACATAACGTTCTTCCAGATTTTCTATCTTTTGTTCCAGTTCAGCTAGTCGGGCTCTATACTGTTTGGCAGTTTCTTCCTTCCCTGCATTTACGATGTTAAATAGTTTCCTCAATTGCAACTGAAAGAGACCGATATACTTTTCGGGGAGAGTTATCTCGCTAAGGATGGTCATAAACCGTTCATGTAACCTATTAGCACTAATATGACAGGAGCATCTACTACCATTATCGCACTTATAATAATATAGATTCTTCCGTTTAACCAGATACCCTCTTAAATACATGTCGCAGGCTTCGCACTTCATAAATAGCTTCAGCGGCAATGCCTCGTTTAGCGGATTCTGTACAAAGCCGTGGGTTACTTTATTCTTTTCTTCATTGGCTACGAGAAAGATATCCCTGCTAACCAGTTTTTCATGCTTTCCCTCTACAACTTCTCCATTTAATAGTGAATGCGACAGTATTCCGCAATAGAAAGGATTAACTAACGCTTTACCGATGGCTTGCTTTGTAAGTTTCAGCCCATGGCCTTGCAATCTTTTCAGAATTTCGACAGTACTGATCCCCTCATTGGCTTTCCATAAGAAGGCTTTCCTTAGCAGTTTACCGGTTTCATTGATAACAATGGTCTTTTGCCCATTAATAGTTACATGATCATAGCCTAAGGGGGCATGACAAGGCCACTCTCCTCTGAGCAGCCTTTCTTTCATGCCTTC
Organism: Chitinophaga agri; assembly: GCF_010093065.1. Taxonomy (NCBI): domain Bacteria; kingdom Pseudomonadati; phylum Bacteroidota; class Chitinophagia; order Chitinophagales; family Chitinophagaceae; genus Chitinophaga; species Chitinophaga agri. The sequence goes on from NZ_CP048113.1 coordinate 3,747,127, forward strand.
AACGGTCTTTAATCGTCTTAGATCATTGTCATATTGGCTAAATAAGAATAGAATGTTTTGTTGCAGCACCCCCGCCGGATTTTTAGTGTCTATTGGCTGAGTGACAGAAATTATCTGAATGCCCAAGTCTCTTAACTGTCGAGTAAGCCAGATGGCATTATCGCCTGTGCGACTAAACCGATCAAGGCTATAAACAACAATTTTAATATTACTCTTTTGCTTTTTACTAAACTCTATCATTCGTTTAAATTCCTTTCTTTCGTCACTGGCAGCTGATTCATACGTACCTCCGAAGTAAGCTAGGATATCGTAGTTTTGTTTGTTAGCAAGGATATTACACGCCTTTTTCTGCGTCTCCAGGCTCAAATTACCTTCAGCTTGTTCCTTTGTTGAAACTCTGGTGTATATAACACATTGACGGTCGTCTTTGACTACGAATTTTGCCCCCTTGGCATATTTGGAAAAAATATCTTGATCTTGCATTTGTAGGTTTTTAATGTCTAATTTGTCAGGTTAACAAAATCGAAAATCAGGCAGCAGATGATAGTTTATCATTCTTTACTCCATTGCAATACAAGTCGTAAGTGATTAACGCAAAACTGTGAAGTGTGGCAATGATGTTTTGTAGTTCTTCAGCAGTCGCATCTTCGAATTGCTTGAACGACCGTATTTCATCTTCTATGAGGAAGAGCCGCTGGTCTGTTTCTTTGTTAGTGGATTGTATATTTAGCCAGTCATTTAAAGTGATAACTTTTGACATAGTATTAATATTTAACCACAATTTATGGAAGTGCAATTTTATCGATTAGCAGATATATCTACTATTGCCAAAACTTGATAAAATATACTCAAACAATTCCCAAATTCATATATCAATCAAGCCCCTGTTCACCTTAAAGTGCGACAGGGGCTTGATATTATTTAGAAAGGGTTCCTATGACCTTTGCCAAAAGGATATAAAATAAGAAAATTCACTAAGGTCGTCTAACATAAATTGTATTCGTAGGTAGGTACGGGGGTATTTATCTTTCGCAAATCTAAGTAAGTTCGCAATTAATTTTTCTTGGGCTTTTCTATCAACATTAATTCTAGGTAATACCTTCATTAATAGAAGTTCGTCTAAACATCTATATACTGCCTCATTATCTTTTGGGTAATCCGCCAGTTGAGAATTATATGCACAATAGGTTAAAGCGGCATCACGGACACGATAACCAAATCTAATTGATGATCCAGTGAGTATTTTGTCAATGCTTTGAAGTTCAGAGATTATTAAATCGCCTATTTTTGGGAAAAGTAAGTATGCATCCTTGCCGTTCAATATCTTCCCTAAAACCTGATCAATTTTGATCGGTACCTCGGGAAACTTGAAATCAACATCATCGGACTTAATACCTCCATAAAAGTCTATTTCGGTGAGTTCTATTACCATCATTCGATCCAGGAGCTTCATACTAAACATCTCACCAGATAAGTCAATATTTGCAGTACCGATTACAGCTAAATTAGGAGGAAGCATGATTCCATTTTTTAAAAACCTATTCTGTAGCTCGATATCAATTTTAATTCCTAATCTAACCCATATGTCAGGATCTCGCTCCGCATAATATTTCATTTTTTCAGGAGTAATGAAGGCATCTGACACTAGTTCGCCATTAATCCATTGGCGGCTTTCCAAAATAGATAAAAAATTGGCAAAGTACAGTTCAACCTTCGCTAAATTCATTTCATCAAGACACAATATAAATGGTGTGTCAAGATGCCGCCATGCTTTTACTAAAAAAATTAAAAAAGGAGTCCATTGATAGTGGCCACTTATCGTATTTAACCATCCTAAAATACCATCTGCATCGTGCCAATCTGGTTGGACTTGTATCATCTGAAAATTCCCTGGTTGACCATCCTCCTGCAAATATTTCGGGCATGTTTGATAAGCAAAGGTTCTCGCAAAACGTGATTTCCCTGTTCCACACATTCCAGCCATCAGCACAAAAGGTTTTGTCTTTATAGCCATCAATATCTGACGATATGGATGATTAAAGTCAATTATATTAGGAAATGTAGGCGAAAATGACATTCCTGACTTTGCGCCTTTCTTCGATTTGCGCTTTTTTCTCTTTCCTACATCGTCAGCAGTATTCAGATTAGATTGAATATTGCTTTCATTGTCCGAATTAATGTTAAAGTCTTCACCATCATCTTGTATTGCGCGATACCGATGTCTACGGTTTCTTATGAACGCTGTTGTATTTTGACCGGGAAAGTTTTTCATTTTTATTAGATTTATTATACTACCGATATTTTTGGCCGATATTGCATTAATCGAAAGTTCTATTTCTTGTCTTGTTTTCTATATTTCTCACAATACTCCCAAAAGCCCCCGTAGACCTCGTCAGCAACAGAAATGATCTTTTCCTTTTCAGCATTACTTATATTGGGCGAGATTTTATCCCCCCCCGAGCTTACTACATTGCGCATCTTGCGATAAAAAGTCGGAATACTCCAGGAACATTCCTCACATACCCGCTCCCGAAAATAAATTGGTAAGTTGATCATTCTCGAATGCACGTCCTGTAATAAATTGATTGGTTGAGATACCGAAGGCATTTTGTTCTTCATTTTGGGATAATTTAGATAAGATGATAATAGCGTTTTTCTTTATTGAATATATTTAATGCGACAGATCAGCATATTTTTCACACGGAATACTTATGGTAAAACTGGTAATCCCCTTACTGCTAGTGATCTTTATATTTCCATTAAGGCTTTCAACATATATTTGACATAGATAAAGTCCAATTCCGTCTCCAGCACCTCCCGGTTTGACCTTATAAAATAATCTTAATATGTCCTTAATTTCATCAGGGGGAATTGTATGACCTAAACTGATGACTGAGAATGTTATATATTCTGCGAACGTTGTAACCACTAACTGAATGTCTTTTCCTGTACTGTACCTATAAGCGTTGCTTAAAAGGTTTTGAATTATTTGCCTAAGCTTTATTTTGTCCGTAATTATTGTTCTATGCTGTAATTCATCCTGTTTTACAATGAGGTTTTTGTTCATAGTTTCGTTCATGAGATAATAAGGCACTGTACATTCATCTATGAACCCTCCTACTTCAAACTGTTGGTTATCGGTTCGAAGTGCAAAACCGTCTTCATTGAATTGTACAGTTGTGATCATATTCGACATTATCTGGTTTATGTTAAAATGAATGGCTTTGAGAGAGGATAAATAGTATGCTATGTTTGAGGAATGCGAAGAGAACGAATCCACTTTTTCAATGAGTGCTTCAACTGCAAGCGTAGCACCTCCTATTTGAGTTTTAACTTCATGAGCAAAAAGTCCGAGAAATCTCTCCATCGATATTTCCTCCATCGTTTTCCGATTGGTAAGTAGAAATGCAGCCTCAATTAGACGTCTATACTCAGTATCTACTAATTGATAGCATAGTTTATTGCTTTCGTATCCGGATCTGGAAATTGCTTCCAGAACACGATCTAGTCTATGAGTTTCTGTTCTTAGATCTGAACTGTCACAGAATGAATAAAATACTTGCATGGGGTTTAGTATTTCATCATCTGATAAACAGAAAGGAAACTTGACTTTTTGAGTTAACTTTTCTTTTGTGTTCTTCATAAACGACAATAATTAAGTTGGGCAATTGTGATTTGGATAATGTGTGGGACTACAGTCGATTAATATTAAAGGAATTACGACTAGTACAATTTGTGTTTATTACGTCGGGGGGACGTATTTATTACATATCCGATTGGGGAGAACTATCTAAATTGGGCAACTTAAAGAAATGATTGGCATTCAACTAGTGGAAATTAAATAGGGTTGAACCTACCCGCACTGCCTCTCTGGCTCTCACAAAGCCAACCACCTTGCGGTGGCTAAAGCACAATGCGTAAGTAGGCCCAACCCTTTTTATTTGGATCGGGCGCTTTAACTTACACTCGCGCTTTAAATTTGTGAGATTCGAGAGACGAGATTCGTTAAACGCTTACTTCATATCATATAAGTAGCGCAAAATAACAATTTCTGCCCAAAAGCGAACTTATTATTTACAGCTATATACTAAATCAGTAATTATAGGCGCAAAGTAATAATAAAAATCCTCAAATAAGAGACAAAAATACTCGTAATGAGATATTTATTTTTGTTATGTAGATAAATAATTGTTTGTCAACTACTTTATTGATTTTTACCAGAACAACAATATCGGGATGGCAAAGAAAATTAAAGAAACTCCAGAGGATGCTCCCAAAAAGGGACGGGGTAGAAAAATTAAGACTGTCGAAGCCTTAATTGAAGATATTGCTGCAAAGCGCAAGTCTTTGAAGTCAATTTTTTTGTCTGGTGATTTTATCTCTCTTAGAGAACTAGAATCTCTTTTTACGAAAGCAATGGCTAGTGAAATGGGAGTTAATCATACAAACTTTACAGCTAAGTTTAGAACCCCGGTCAACTTCAGTTTACACGAAATACATAGACTTGCCCATTATATAGGTATAGATCCACAGTTAATATCCAAACAGGCAGATATGGAGATTGCCAGTAATAAAGATCTTCAAGTGAAGTTGAAAAAATTTAAGAGTGTAAAGGATATGAAACAGTACAATTCAAAATAGGTTAAATAAAATGAAAAGATTGAGTAGGTGGTTAACGTATTTTTAGCGTCTATTCGGCTCCAAGGTTATAGGGGCCTAATTTATCCAAAATCATCTTTACCTGCAAAGTAGTAAAATAATGTCCTCTACGAGGCCCGATATCGGCAATAAATGGTTGCAGCCATGTGTTAAAAACCCTTCTACTCACGCCATAGGAATTTGCAAGCTCTTTTGTGTTCATAGCTTTGATTCTAAATGCTTCTTTCTCTTTCATAATGTGTGGTGTTTAATTTAATGGGTATACTGGTATATCTATTGTAGGCTAAATAAGGTTATCGTTTATGTGTTCTTAATGTTGTCCGCGGTTAACAATGGCTAGTTCTATTTTAGGAGATTGGTAATTTCAACTATCCCCCTCTCTAATTCCTGATTGGAAAGAGAAGCAAAACCAATACGTAAGATGTTTGGGTTACCATCAGTAGATGCTATCAGCTCTTGTGGGGGAATCCAAATACTATTGTTTCTTATTCTCCTACGCAATGTGTTTATATCATATTGAGAATCAATTTTGATACAATATGCCAAACCAGCATAAGGAAGATTATAATTTGCATATTTGCCGAGATGTCTATCCAGCAAATATTTCATAATGTCCCTTTTATGTTGATAAATTTTAAGACTGCTGCGGGCATACTGACCAATTATGTCAGATTTGATCATATCAGTTACAGTTTGTTCTAAAATAGCATCCCCTCGTTGATATATTGTATTATATAACCCTCGTAGCGATTGTACAAACGTTCTCGGACCAGCAACAAATGCCATTAAATTAAGAGGAGCCATCATTCTACTAACATTACTGATATATATGGTATTTCTCTCGATCCCGTCAGATGCCAGAGGTAAAGTCAGACCTGGATCGTAACAAAATTCATGGTTATGATCTGTTTCAATTATTGCAAAGCCGTATTGTTCTGATAATGCCTGAAGATGTTTCTTCCGCTGTAATGAGAGGGTGGCAGTAGTAGGATACTGACAACCGGGAGTAATAAAGACAGCTTTAATCTTCATCTCCTTGCATATTTCTTCGAGCTTTGTTGTGCATATACCATCATTATCAACTGGTATCGGAATCAATTTTGCACCGACTTGTCTGAACGTTTGCCAGCTAATAGAGCTGCCTGGATCTTCAACCACTATATTGTCTCCTGGCAATAGGATAGTTCTTGCAACCATGTACAAAGCCATCCTAGTACTATGAATAATACATATATTTTCCCCTCTTAGATTTAAACTGCGCCGACTACGTAACATGTTGCATATCTCACGGGCTAACAAATAGTAACTATTACCTCCATCATATTCAGATTTCTTTTGTCTTGCACTTTGGAGGGACATGCGCTTATAAGCAGATATAAACTTGGCAGTCGGGGCTAATTGAGGATCAGGATAACCATCGTCAACACGTATTTTCCAAAGTCCCGCCGGAATTTCGGAGCTAACTATCTGTTCTGCAAATTGATTATATGAAAAATTGCTATTCGGTGGCATTAAATCAGTGGTGGCATCCGAGAGTGTAAACTGCCGTCTTTCAGAAAATAGCCCCTCCCCAACAAAAGTGCCTTTCCGTTTTTCGGAACGAAGAATGCCTTTATCCGCAAGTTCCTCGTAGGCTTGCGCAATCGTATGTCGATTCACTTTTAATAAACTTGCTAGTTCTCTATAGCTTGGCAATAACATACCAGGCTCAAGATGACCGCTTTTAATCTGACGGGTGATACCATTCACAATCTGGTCATGAATAATTTTATTTCTGTCAATTTCAAAAAATAGAATGGTATTCCACTTTCTCAATACTGCCATAGTAAATAGGAAATGGTCTTAACAAAAACAATATATATGCTATATCCTCTTCTTTTGGTTAGTTATATGAAGACCTGACAATAGCTATAAATGGGTATAACAGTTACATCAATTTACGTTTTAGCTCTAATAGGTATACTTTCTTGAATGCTTATACGAAAATAGGTGCTATTAAGATACAACAATCTGGCCTAATATGGATAGTTGTAATCTGGCCTATTATATTTAGACGAAAACGTTATACTAATGTTAAATTCTATTCTGGGTGTAACGCCACACAATAAATAAAACTGTTATGTTAACATTTTTAATGCAGTATTAAACCTTCTTGACTATTATAGAATAGATTTTAAATGGGAATCAAATGGTAGCCGATTATCAGTCAAATGCATTTGAAAGAAGATCAGTATCCCAATGTTCTACAAAGCATGATATAGCAAATATCTATGTACCCTTATTCTCTCATAATCAAAATGCAGTAATTAAATTCGAACATTTTTATCCTTTTTTTCTCGAAATGTATAAAACCAAAACAAAATAGATTTAAAGAGGCTTTTTTTAGCTAATCAGGTTAAATCCGCGAAAGCACTATCTGCCAACTATTCATCTTTGTTTCCATAAAAACGAAGATATGACCCGCATTATTCCAATCTCACAAATCGATTATTCAACATCACATTCCCTTTGCCATGCAGCCTGGCAGTTTTCCCGTGCCGTTTTATGGCCAGAGCAATCTTTTAGTGAAGATGAACAAAGACGCTCGCTTTCGTTTATAAAAACGTACCTCAATTTTCCTGAGATAATTGAGGGATCATTTAACGAGTTTTGTGAGCGTATTTTGTTAGCCCACGAAGCAATATATCTTGAACGGTCCGTGTATCTGCCACAGCCTTCAGTATGGTTCCACCCCAATTACCAAGACGGATATATTACAACCAAAATGCAGCACCGGAAACTTTCACAAAGGCGTATAGATGTTCCTGGTTATCGTCAGGAGTATAATGTTCTTGTTACTGGTTTCTTCAGATATAGTAATCGAAATAAACCCTCATATATCAACAGCTGCCGAAGACATCTAATAAAGTTGAAGGCATTTGATCTACTGTCTCTTCTCTATCGGTCAGTTATTTATAGCAGTTTTCTCCAATCTTAAATAAAATAAATAGCAAACATGAACACATCAAAATCCACGATCGCAACAGGTCGTACATTCAAACTGCAAGCCTATACGATTATTGCAATGGCAAGGTTGTATGGAGTAAACAGACGTACGTTTAAGAGTTGGCTCCAACCTTTCTTAGCTGAGATTGGAGAACGACATGGCTATTACTATACTACTCGTCAAGTAAGTGTGATTATCGAAAAAATTGGATTGCCGTCGGAAATACCGTTGAACGAAGATTGAGCAAATTCGAACATAATTACGAGAGTTGATTAAAAGTGAGCATTTTCTTGTAAATGCTGGAAAGTAGGGCTTTAGAGGTATTGCATCTTTGTGTTGTCAATAAATGACATTTTAAAACTCAAACATGAAAACAGAAACAAGCGGATATTTCAGCAATGTATTACTTACCGGTACTCTATTACTTGCAAATGTTGATGTTAGCGGCTTACTTGATTATGGATTAAAGGCAGTAATTGGCGGTGGTATTTGGCTAGGGTTCAAGATTCTGGCGGATCATTATGATCGCAAACGTAAATCATCTGGTCAATGACTACGAGTAAGTTCTTAGCCGGAGCGTTTATAATTGGTGGCGCTGTGGCCGGTGGAAGCTATCTATACAATATGCGCCGGGCAAGTGTACAGCTTGAAATTATTCCTAAAGCATATGTACATAGCCTCTCCTGGACGGCGCTTACGTTGAGAATAGACGCTCTTCTCAAAAACCCCACCCGTGCCAGTTTTAAAGTAAAGTTTCCATATATCAGAATCACATATGAGGGTTCTTTACTTGGCAGCAGTCAGGTAGTCGATAAGGATATACAGATTCCATCTTTTGGGCAAGTGGTGATTGATAGTATGATGGTAGAGTTACCTGTGATAAGTATTGCATCGGGTGCTTACAGCATCATAAAAGCGTTGTTTGATAAAAAGCCGGTAAAGTTGTCAGCTACAGTTATCACAACTATTGACTTGGGTTGGTCACGAATACCCTATAACAGCTCAACAGACATCACTTTAAAAAAATAGCCATGCAGGCAGCGACTAACAGGCAAGTGCAAGATGGAGCAAAGTATGCACATCTATTCCCTACGGCTACTGGAATTATCAAAACTATAAAAACCGATGCTACGGTAGGTGATACCCTGGCATTTATAAAAAAGATAGTTCCTGCAACCTTGCAACAGACCCAAGGTATTGCTAATGTGTTGAAAGGAAGAAATACTTATGAAACCTGCCGTAATATCTGGCATTTCGTGTACGATCATATACGGTACAGAAAAGATAGGGACGGCTTTGAGCAAGTGCGTAGCCCCCGTCGTAGCTGGGTGGACAGGAAAAAAGGTGTTGACTGCGATTGTTACACCACGTTTATCAGTAGTATCCTTTGCAATCTAAGGATACCACACATACTGAGAATAACGAAATATTCGAAGCCGCACTTTCAACACATATATCCGGTCGTTCCTTATGGAGATAGATGCGTTACGGTAGACTGTGTTACGGACAAATTTGATTACGAAGTTCCTTATTCTGAAAAAAAAGATATGCTTATGGATTTACAATATTTAGACGGCCTAGATGCGCTTCTTCCTTATACTAGCAAGGATGATCGCATTGTAGATGGTCTTGATGGAGATGACGATTTTGGCGAGCTGGGGTTATTTGGCAAAAAGAAAAAAAAGAAACAAGCAGAGGATAACGATCCGATGAAAAACCCTGATGCTGTGCCAGGTACAGGGAAGAAAAAGAAAAAAGGTTTCTTCAAAAAGATACTCAACGTTGCTAATAAGGTGAATCCAGTAACATTGGCGCTCCGTAACGGTGTACTGGTAGCAATGAAACTGAATATTGGTAAGATTGGTAGTCGCTTACGCTGGAGTTATCTTTCTCCGAATGCGGCCAAAGCGAAGGGAATTGACATCGCACGATATCAGCAGCTTGTTAAAACCAGGCAAAAGCTGGAAGATATCTTTTCAAATGCTGGTGGTAATCCTGCCAATATGAAAAAAGCAATTCTGAAAGGAAAAGGCAATAAAGATCACGCAGTGAATGGCTTGCTTGGATTGGGTGCCGTTGTGCAAGACGATGGTATTATGGGCATGAACATCTATACCCCCCTTCCACAGTTACTTGGTCCTGAGATTTACTATGACGAAAACGTGCGTGGGATGGAAGGTTTTGAGGGTTTCGGTGAATTAGGAGAACCTGCAACTCTTGCATCCGTAGCGGCTGCTTCATCTGTTATCGCAGCTATAGCCGCATCGTTGAAAAAGATAGGCGACATATTTAAAGGAAAAAAGACTGAAGGCAGCGAAGATTTCTCTGAAGAGGCAGCAGCGGCGGCGGACACAGATGTTGCTGCTGTTAAGGATGCCGCTCCTGCCGCCGCTGCGACTAATCCAGCAACAGCCGCCGCTGCATCCACTTTTACTACTTCTGATAACAGTAATGAAAACTCTACTTCCTCTGTTGCTATGATGCGGAGTGCGTCCGACACCAGTACGGAAACAGAAGATACTTCAGCGGCAACATCTTCCGCAGATGTGAAAAAAGGGTTCTGGAACAACAATAAGAAGTGGATAATTCCGGTAGGCATCGGCGTGGGGGTGATCGGTGCATATGCGTTAACTCGTAAGTCATCTGTACCAGCTAAGGCACACTCCAGACCACTTAATGGCCCTCCATGTAACAAGAACTATCACCGTAAGCCACGAGGTGATAGTAACAGGGGGAAAAGTAAAAATCGCAAAACGCCGATAGCATTAATGTAGGATGGACATAACATATCATTTCTTACAAAAAAACTAACAATGGCAAAAGGAAAAAAGAATAGATATCAAAAAGCAGCGACAAAGCAAGCTACGCTGGCCAAACTCTCCTCAAGGTTGGATACAAAGGGAGACATTAAACATTCCGCTATGGAGACTGGTAAGGATCTACTGATTGGAGTATTGGGTGGCGGCTTGGTAGCTGCGCTGATTGGAAAACCTGCTTTTTTAGTCGGCCTGGGGGTTACAGGTATTGGTCACTTTGCAGGTAATACACTAGCCAGCACTTTCGGTCTTGGAATGATGGCAGGAGGTAATATTGTGGGTGGTTCAATAAGTGGTGTAGATGGCTTAGACGGTGCAAAGGAGCGAGTGCAGGCATTTAAAGACAGTATGCTGCAACGCACTTACCTCGACAAGTTTGTTAAGAAAGATGCAGTTAACGGTACTGTAGGTGCATTGCAATATTTCGACTACTCGCAAATGTCTGGAGCATCTGATAATCCTGAACTGTATGGAATGGGAGCGCTTGATGAAATTGAACAAAGCTTAGCTGATGTTGGGTTGGCGAGACTTCAAGGTGCGGAAGACATTGGCGTAATTGGTTCTTTATCCGAAGGAGAGCTGCAAGGCACGACTATGGGGAATACGGAGCTTGAAGGCGCAAGTATCGGCTTTACAGATGTTTCGGACTATAATTTTTAGCATCTCGCTTTCAAATAGTATATACCAATCAAATATCAACTACAATAAAAATATTTTTATGTTAGGACTAGAAGGACTTAGCAGTTTGGGTGCTGCTGAAGAATACAATAATGCCGGTGCGTTGTTTGGGCTGGACGGCCTTGAAGGTGAAGAGTTGCTAGGCGCATTGAAAAGGATGAACCCTATTAAGCGCCAGCGTACCATTAATAAACTAGCGTCTCCTGCTTCCCCTTCGAAGGGAAGTCGTGCCGAAATGGAAAAGCACTTCAATGAAATACCTGCATATATACAAGCGGGTCTAAAAAGTGGTGATCTTCGCCTTGCTGATACCATGATATACAGTATAAAGCCTGTATCCAGCCGAACTATAAAATTATGGGAACCGCAGGATGATCGTGAGGTAGGATTGCGTAATATCAGCAATGCCAAGCTGCCTAAAAATCAGGCACTATTGGTCAGCGGTATAACATTACTGGCTGGCACTGCTGCTGATGCGACAAAAGATAAAATCGTTGCTACTGATTTTAAGGCGCTAGAAGGCTTTCCAGCCATTGTTAATGGAGAGTTCAATCTGAAGGCTAATAAAAAACAATTGGTGCCAGAAACATCCATTGCAATGTTTAAGACCAACAGCTTCCATTTTGTACCTATCGGATACTATAAGTTGAGCAATCCGCGCCTGATCGTTGATGATGTACTTATCGAGGCGACCGTCGAGTTAGGCACACAGGACGGAATACCGGCCAATACCTACATATATTGCTCTTTGCACGGCACTATCACAACACCATAAATTATGCGCTTGGTTTGGCAAACCTTCAGCATTATCTTACTTGTCCCCATCTTCCTGTTGTTATACAACAAGACCTTCGCAATAAAGAATAAGCAACAGCTAGATAGTAACACTGGATTACAAAATCTCCGTGCCTTTTTGTTGATGATACAATATGCTGAAGGTACACTTGGGCCGAACGCTTATCGTACTCTTTTCGGCGGGCGTCTGATAAATAGCTTAGAACATCATCCGAATATAACGGTAACAATAGGTGGTTTTAGTTCTACAGCGGCAGGTGCATATCAGTTTCTCTATAGTACGTGGTCTAATCTTCAACAGACGCTTCGGCTTACTGATTTTTCTCCTTCATCACAGGATAGAGCGGCGGTAGAGATAATATGGCAAAAGGGAGCATTGGCTGATGTACTAGCGGGTAATACAGTTGCAGCAATCTACAAATGCCGGAAGGTGTGGGCCAGTTTTCCAGGAGCAGGATATGGACAGGGAGAGAAAAGCCTAGATGCCATGATGAAGGCTTATACATTGGCAGGCGGGCAGTATATCAACTTACATAGCAACCCAGCGGCAGGAGCTTAATCCTAAGCTGCTTTTACTTTACCACAAACCTAGAATTATGAGTATTGTCAAAAAAAGATTTGATATCACCATCACTGTTGCGCTTCAGACCGTCAGCCAGACTTTTGAATTAGACAAGAACATCACTCATGTAAAAGGTATTCTGATTACATCCGATAAAGATGATTTGCTCTATTACAGAGGTAGCCAACGTATAGAAATGAATAAAGGCGAGATAGTACCAGAGAACTACGAATCGAAATTGCTTATGTCTGGCATTAATCTCTCTCCTAATCTCCGCTATTATGAAATTGGTGATATGCCTACAGGAAATGGACAAGTTAGGATTACTTACATAGACCGCGAGGATAACAGGGTTCCGTTTGAAGTCTATCGGGTTTCATTATATCTCAATTGCGTTCAAACTGATTAACATGTCCAACAAATTACTGAGTGCTGTTATTTGCTCGAACGTACTTATTCGAAAAAAAGGGCAACGGGTATGTTTTCAAATAAAACTTCCACGCGATGTAATACGAATAAAGGGAATAGAGACAAGTATACGCAGCCGATATTGCCGCGCATTCATGCCCTGGAGGTGGGATTTTACGGCTGGGCTGCTTACGCTGAAATCACCGGATGCGACAGACATGTGTTATAGCAGTTATGTAATGGTGGAACAAAGCACATTGCTACCGACAGATCTCGGTTATCGCTTTTTCGAAGCAGGTTTTATTCCCTGGTCGTTTATCGGGACAGGTACTATTCCACAATCTGCATCAAAAGAACCAGATATACTTGATATAGCGGCTCCCAGTGTACTTAGTGGTGTATATACAGATAACTGGGGCATTACGATGGCCCGTAATCTGAGCTACCGTGTATCCATTCATCTTTGGGTTACAATTAATGACCTTTATAACGTTCCCTGCCATGAATAGTGCATTAGTTATGGAATACATAAAAAGGCGTATGATAGAGTTGGGACATGGAGACAGATATAACGTGTTGTTTCGGCATATAGTTCTGGGATCAGGTAGTAAAATAGAAATAGTTGCGTATAACGAACTCTGGGTACTTATAGAGCCAGTGGAAATGGTGGAAATAATTAGTGCCTCCGGTTTCTTTGATCTATCCGTCAATCTAAGCAATGAATTACAGTATGAGCATACAGGAGTAATAGAAATAAAGAGCTATGCAGGTGATAGACCGATACATGTTCGGTTTGTACAGGCAGTACCAAAATAAAAAACAATATATGCCTATTGTAGAAGAATGCTATGAACAGAGCCGCATTGACAGCTTACGTCGCAGCCTACAGCGAGAGGCAGATAAAGGTAGGCCTCGTGATTATGAGATTATTGTCGATGGTTTCAAAGTAGTACCCCGCACCAATGACCTGAGTGAGTTTGACGACTATGAGCAAGAGATCAGGACAAATACACGTAACGTTTCTTTTCTGTTATATGATGGACCAGGAACTAATAGGAATACCCGTTATTCATTTTCCTTTCATCATAATCAACAGTCAGTAGAACAACCTGCAACATTAGGCGAAATAGACCAGATTGTAGCGCAGAGGCTGTCTGAGAGAGATCGTGATTATGAGCTTAGCCGTCTACGGGACAAATTACAGGAAACAGTAGGGCAGTTGGAAGAGGCCGAAGAATATGCCAGTACGTTGCAAAATCGCATTACAGAGTTGGAGCTGGCTAGTAAGGGTAAAATGATGAAATGGGGAGATCTTGGTGCTTCTATTCTTATGGGTGTATTACGCAATCATGCTCACAAGCTGCCACAGAGCCTATCTGGTTTATTGGATATGGAGGATGCCCCTAAAATAGCTGAGGGTAATCGTACTGCATCAGAGGAAGGACAGGCCAGCTATAGCAAAACGGAAGAACTTGATGAACATACACGTAGCCGCCTCGCCCTGTTGGAGCAAATGCAACAACAACTCAACGAACAGCAAATCATTGGAGTATTGAACATCATTGGCTACCTGATGGAGCATCCGGCGCAAATTCCTACAATCATTGCATTATTAACTGAAAAATCAAACAAATGACAAAACACAATTTTAAGTTCACAATTGAGGCTCGGACGGAAAAGGACGCTGAGGAGAAGATAAAAGCCCTTACCGTACTTGCAGCAATGTTGTCGGCTAAAGAGCTTGCAAAATTAGCCCAGGTTGTCACATATGATCCCATAAAGACAGCAATGGCGAAAACCTATCTCGGCCTTTAGAACTTGCATATTACCGTGTCAAGGAATGTAATAATATAATTCATAATCGATGCCATGTATCCGAAACATTATCGTAGTAATCGAGCACAACTCGCGATGGGACTTACATTGAAAGAAAAAATGACATTTGGATTAGTAGGAATTGTCCTCATAGGTGGCGCGGTTATCATTGCCCGTAATGTTATTCGTAAAAGACTGGCAGATGCAGAGGAGAACAAGAGTTATCTGGATGGTAGTGCTGCGACATATGCAAAGCAATTGCGCATGGCGTTTAACAATGACGGTTGGTTCGGAACAAATATAAATGCCATCCGGGAAACTATAGTCCGTCTACCTTCAAAGCAAGTGATGCGACAGGTAATCGATAGTTATGAAAAATTATATAGTCGTTCCTTATTACGTGATATGGAGAATGAATTGCAAAGTTCTGAGTACAACGAAATGCTGGCTATTATTTCAGCTAAACCTGAGAAGTACAATGCTGATACACCCACACAGCAATTGCCCCTTGTACAGTATCAGAGTTGGGCTTCACGTTTGAAAGCGGCTTTCGACAAAAGCTATGGTCCATTTCCGGGTACTGATGAAGACGCGATCAATGCGGTGTTTAACGAAATACCTACGCAATCCGCATTTGTTCAGACCGGTACTATTTACAATTCAATGTATGGTCGCGATCTGATAACTGATTTGAAAGGAGAACTGGAGTTCTGGGAGTATCCAACTTACATGCAGGTCATAACGCAAAAGCCTAAATAACATGGCGTTAAAAAAACAAAAGAAGACAACAGGAAGTCGTACCGTCAAAGTGCAAGCAACAGCCGGTAAATCAAGGACTAGCGCAGTAACTAGCAGAAAAATAGTGCTAACAACTCTTTCTCTCGGAGCAATTGGTGTATTGGGATATCTGGGCTGGCAGTATATGAAATCTCGTAAAGCAAAAAGAGGTGCAAACCTCGATGATACTTTACTCCAGAATACAGGAGGAGGCAGAGCTGGCACATACCCTTCGGGCGTTATTATAGATCCCCTTACACCTGGTACCAGTCGTCCTATTCAGGACAGGATTGATATCCCTTCCGTATCTATACCGGCAGGTGGAGGAAAGAGTACGAAATCAACAGATGAATTTCCCATCAAAAAGGGAAGTAAGGGTGAAAATGTCCGTCGGTTGCAAGAGGCGCTTATCCGTAAGTATGGCAATGCGACATTACCTAAATATGGCGCAGATGGTGATTTTGGCACGGAGACGACAAACGCACTGAAAAAACTTAAAATGCCGCTCAGTATTTCTGAAACCTTCTTCAACGTATTGACACAGGGAAGTGAAAGTACAGCAGGTAGCAGTTCAGATATTTCTAATCTAGCATCTAAAATTTATAATGCGACAATTAGGCGTGACTTCAGTGCAGTATTATCACTGTTGAAAAATATAAAGAGTAGCACTGACTATAGCACCGTTAGTGAGGGGTTTAAGCAATTTCGTCTTGCTGGTGTTCGTAAGACGCTTGTGACTGGTTTACTGGATACCTTCAGCAGTTCTACACAGAAGCAACAACTTCGTCTAGCATTTGCGACAATGGGACTTACTTATGACGGGAATAAATGGAGTCTCTCAGGAATAGATGGTATTCCTATACTTACTGTTGTTCCTGCAAAGGTTTGGATTAATGCTACAACTGCTGTGACAGTACCTCCGCATATGATATTAGGTAATGAAGTAGCAAGAAGACTTCAATACGTGCTTTTCATCAATAATGGTCGTTATTTTCTAGTTCATTCAAATTGTATAAAACATCTTTAATCCAGTTTTATTATGAAAAAACAAAGAACTCTTTTTCGTGACAGAAGTACTTTACGAGTAATCAGATCCTCGTCTCGCGCATCAGCTGCAAAAGGTAAGACCGGATATAAGTCTAACAATATCCGATACATAGTTGTGCATAGCACGGGGACTAAATCTGATATGTTACTCAGTCAGATGGACAAGCTCCCTTATCATTTCCTTGTAACGAGGGCAGGAAAGCTATTATCCCTAAAAAAGCCTTTAAGCACTGATGGCACTATAGAAATAGCTCTCATTGGGGGATTGGATAAGGAAGGTAACCATATAGATTGTCGCACTGAACGTCAAAATGACACATTGTTTAACAAATTAGTGCAGTTGTTGGAAAGGTATCCGAATGCAAAAATTGTCCCTGCGGACAAAGTATATTTATATGCTTATCCGAATCCTGGGTTCAGTCTACAACAGTGGATAACCGACTATGTTCCTGCCTTCCTACGTGCAGCGTAATATCTCCTGTATTCATGTAGCCTCCTCTTTCTTCTGATAATAATAATATTATGACCGAACAATTGAAGCAGGCCCTTTCTGCGAAAGGGTATAGGGTCTTTTCGCGCCCATATGAATTGAATATAGTAGGCATTCGAGCAGCTACCAATGTACCTAATGCGTTCGATGATACCATTTTTGTCT
This sequence comes from Chitinophaga agri, assembly GCF_010093065.1. Taxonomy (NCBI): domain Bacteria; kingdom Pseudomonadati; phylum Bacteroidota; class Chitinophagia; order Chitinophagales; family Chitinophagaceae; genus Chitinophaga; species Chitinophaga agri. The sequence goes on from NZ_CP048113.1 coordinate 3,764,325, forward strand.
TTTATTCTGATGGTACGCAATGGAAATTGCTAAACTATCCGATAACGACCGATCCCGGAATGCACTACCTGAAGCAGCCTATAAATAATGCCGGTACTGCTATACTAAAAGCAGGGCAATATTTTAATTGTTATGCAACTGGCTTACATCGTGGATTATATACGGCACTGGTGCAGCAAGCACCGGTAACAGTAATCCGGGATTTCAATAAAAACGGACTACTGGATTTTGGATCTGGTAAGGAGCAAACGGGTATGTTCGGCATTAATATACATAGAGCCGAGATAACAGGTACTACCAAGTATGTCTCAGGGCATTCAGCAGGTTGCCAAGTTTTTGCAAATGCTACCGATTTCGCTGCATTTATGCAGCTATGCGCCCAGCATAAAAAATTATACGGCAATAAGTTTACTTATACGCTGTTGGAACAAGCCGAATTACCGGCAGTATTAACATCTCACCTTCCGTCTCCCCCTTTGGGGGAGGCGGCATAAACTCTGTACCTGCGATGATTATTACAGGTACACTGGCAGCAACAGCTCTTACATTACTTTCTTATCACTTTGTTAAATCGAAAATATTATGAAAGGATTTCTGCTGGCATTACTACGAGATAAGGATGGACAGTATTCCTTGCGTGAAATTACAATATGTATGTCATTTCTAGTATTACTAACCAGTTGGATAGTTCAACCGCTTTTCAGCAGATCTATGCCGGAATGTATGTTCTTTATTCTTGGCGGCCTTGTCGTTGCTGGATGCTTAGGATATAGCCTCGAAAAAAAATCGCCACCACCTAGTCCTTCAAAAAATAGGTTTAAAAAGGGACGATATCACTCACCTTCAAAAGAAAATATGCAAAAGATAACTTCAATTGCGCAAAAGCCTATTGTTAAGCGCGCGTTGGGTATTGCACGTTCCCTTTTCTTCGCATTGGGCTTAATTGTAACACTAATCACCAGCCAGCTTTTTAAAAGCTGTAATGATGTAACACATAAAGATAATATTGTATCCAAGACAATGCTGACTGATAAAGAACTAAAGGAACAAAAGAAAACAGTGGCAGCTTATAGTAAACGTATAGCAGAACTAGACGCACAGAATACTATCCTTGAACAACAGGTTATAGATACGAGAACTGCCCTCTTACATTCGCTCAAGTCAAACGCTGGTCTACAGAAAAATTTACGACAACGGATCAGAAATACGGCTATCCTTACTAATACTGAGGAGCGATTGGTGAATTGTGATAGCCTTGCTAGTCTGACCGGTGATTTAGTTGTCTCATGCATGGAGAAAGATAGCTTATATAATAGCTTAACGGCTTCCCTGACCGAACAAGTGGCATTGAAAGACAGTACAATCGCTACACAAGAGCTACGTTACAATTACCTACAAGTAAATTATGATCGAAATCTGGCACAGCAACAACTACTAATTAATGACAATCTTGGTTTACAGAAGCAGGTAAAGCAGCATCGGGCACGGAGCAAACTACTGACAGCTGGTATGATCATACTAAGCAGTACGATAACCTATATGGCTCTGCAACATTAGTTATCATGAACAATACTGAAAAAATAGTTATCTCGACAACAACCCTTATGACCTCGCTACTGTGCTATTCGTACGCCAAAGCTGCCAGAAAGGAAGTTACACCATATACGATGGTGGGCGCATTTATCGGTTCCCTGATTGGGGAGGCATTGGTGAAGCAAATCAGAGTGAAACAAACTTCTAAGTCAATATCAGGAGTGAATAGCACAGCTCCGATCAGCAACTGATATAAATACGATTCTCATTTTCTAATCATTATAAATGAAAGCTATGAGTAAAAGAAAGAGAAAAAGCGGTAAGTGCGCCCCTTCGTTTCGAATCAGTCATGCAGGACACTTGTTAGTTACAAAAGGTAGCTCCCGCGCAGGGCGTGTGCTGGCTTCTGAAGGTAAAGAAGAGAAACAGAGACGTAAGAAGCGAGGTTGCCTCAACGGTGTTCCAGGTACTTTCAAGCTGACCACCAAACAAAAAAGGAATCTGCCCGTGGCATTACAGAAGGCTATCATCGCTCATCATCGCAGGCTAGGTAAAAAAATCCTTTCTTAATTACTTTCTTAAATAAAAGTGATCACAGCCCAACAAATAAGGATTATCATTCATGGCAATGTTCAGGTGTATAACACAGCGCCTGAACATGCCGCTGCGTTCCCTTATACGCAGGATGAACTATTGGGGGAGGTAACTCGGCAAAAACCAGAGATCAGTTTTAATACTACACGAACTGATGCTAATGGTCGCAAACTTCCTGATGGAATTGAGATACGATTTGGCTCAGCACGACCAACAGAGGCTACCCGGAAGATACTACGGGATCACAAATTCCAGTTTTCGGAGCGACAGACTATGTGGTATGCGAAGGATAACGCACTATCCCGCGCTCTGGCTGAAAAATGGGCTAATGAGGAAGTAGAGATAGACACTACGCAATACATTAAGCAACATTTTTGGGCGAGGATAAGAAGCGAAAAAGAATATAACCAATTACGCGACTACACAGAGTTCTTTGTAAAGTCTGAACCACCAAAGAATTTTAATACCAAGAAGGCGCTGGAACTTACTGCTATTGTAAACAATCTGATCTCCGGCGGCATCCTCTACTTTAAAAAATTTTTTAACAAGCCGGTTGAAGAAGACGAGATACAGGAAAACGATACATCCCCACCGGACGGATCTATAATTGCTGATCGTCTCCAGGTACTTGCCGATGGAATGCAAAAATCCATTGATGAGAAATTCAATTCTGCTACTTCCCGACAACGTCCTACTCACAGAAGAAATCGCATAGTGGAAGGGCTTGAAGCGGAGGGACGTATTTTAAGGGATACGCAAAAGGTTTTGTATGCACTTGCCAATGCACATCGTTCGGGTAATATCAGCAAGTTCCCTCTATTGGAAAATATTCGTACTAAATCTCAAGTTGGTATGCTCAACTTATTAGAACGAGCCATTAGGGGGGATTGGCGGGAAAACTGGGCGCAGGAGACATTTGTGAACCGTATCGAAGAATTTAACAGAATTGGGATTGACACTTTTGCAGATTGGGGTACTGCTGAAGAGCAAAAACAAGTATTACTGAAAGATTCATTATCTGTTAATTATCAGGAAGAAGAAAATGTCCAAAGAACACGTGAACTAGAGCGTCAGGTATGGGGTCGTGATATACCAGGATTTTTCCCAACGCCGCGTCCACTGGTAGAAAGGATGATTACTATCGGCGAATTACAGGCAAATCATTACATACTTGACCCGTCAGCAGGTAAGGGCGACATATTAGATGTTGTCCGAGATAAGTTTAATGGTGAGGGACTTTCTTATTATGCTGTTGAAATTAATAAAGATTTGACCGCAATTCTACGAGATAAAGGTTATGGGGTTAAAGAGAGTGACTTTTTACAGCTGAAACCAGCTTCCCCTCTGTTTGATCGAATACTTATGAACCCACCTTTCGAGAATGGTAAAGATGCTGATCATGTGATCCATGCATTGACTTTTTTGAAACCTGGTGGAAGATTGGTAGCCATTGTAGGTGAAGGTTTGTTTTTCAGAAAATTCAAAAAAGAGAAATCATTTAGGGAATTATTAAGAACGAAGAACGCTTATGTGAGTGAGCCAATAGAAGAGGCTTTCAGGAATGCTTTCAATAGCACTGGCGTTCGTGTACGGCTTATCGCTATTAATGAAGATGGCAGTCCTTTCTACCTGCATTCTGCGGACTGGCAGCGCCCCGGTATTGATGCACAAGATGATGATAGCATGGAACAAATAAACACTTTAGAGCTGGAAGCACAAGCAGAGCTAGAACTACTACGGATGCGCGTAGAAAGTGAACGTCGCAAACGTCAACGTGGTATTAGCGGTGTTCCTGTTTATGAGGAAAAGCTACGGTATCTTAGGCAACGAGCATTGGCGTTACGAGACAAACAGGAGGTTTCCGATTTTAATTAAAGTAGCATGTATAGCGTAGTAAAATATAAAGGTATTATTGATCTGCAGGATGATGCCACTATGAAGCGGTATCGTATGGTTGAACAGTTAAGTAAAGGCTTTACAGTGGCCAATAGCACTGCGTTGGAAATGGACAAGTTATTGACGGAACAACTTGACATGGAAATAGGTTCACCTGATGAAGACAATGGGAATGATCAAAGGAATGAAGATGAAGAGAACGTGCATAAGGCACTGACACCAACACAGTCAGCCTCCCGTAAAAAGCCCAAACTCGTTCCATCCCTAGCCATCAGCGCCAATTTGGAAAAGGAGTTTCGGGAATTGTTTGTCGCACTCAAAGACCAGAAGCCGCAGGTCATCCGTTATGAACTCCCACAGGTAGTAACTTTGGGGTTAGAAAAGCCGGAAGTTGATGCCTTTCAACAGATTGTAGACGACTTAGTACTTGGCAGTAATGTGCTTTTAATCGGGGGAGCTGGTACTGGCAAAACATATTTGGCCGAAGTACTTGTAGCGCATCAGGCTTTGGGGAGACAACATATAACTATCAACTGCTCACAGTGGACTTCGCCTACCGAGATCATTGGGGGGCAATCGATGGATGGCTATGTGGAAGGTAAACTAATCGAAGCATGGAGGCAAGGCTACGTGTTGGTGTTGGATGAATTACCCAAGATAGACCCCAATACTGCCGGATTGTTTAATGATGCACTCGCAAAAAGCAGAATTTCGAACGCCGTTATCTTCAACGCTCGAAAGGAGAGCTTTACCAAACATTCTAATTTTGCTTGCATTGCTACTGGGAATGTTTATCCAAATAAAGATAGCATGGCCTACGGAGCTAACAATAAGCAGGATTTATCGCTGTTAGATAGATTTTCTGGAAGTGTATATTTTATTGAGAAGAACCCGAAGATTGAAAGGAGAATTGTTCAGAATGATATGCTTTGGAGTATCTGTGATAAACTACGGGGAGCCGTTGAAGAATTGAAGTATGAGGCACAGCTGTCACTCCGCTTTATGCAGAATGCCAAGGATGCTTACTTTCTGGAAATGCAGCGTTATAAAAATAACGGCAGGGATGGTGTCAAATCAGATGAAGGAAAGACTTTCAAATCAGCTATAGATAGCTATTTATCTACATTTACTGACGTACAACGAGTAAACCTGAAACAGAAAATAGACTATACGGGGCTGTTCTCCCTGTATCAGTACCGGTCACTTCCAATCAATAAAATGATGTAACATGCCTAAAGCAATATTAAAGGACGATTTTAGTAACTTATTACAATATCGGCAATGGCTGGAGCATTCATGGGAGTATCTTTCGCCACTCAATAGGCATCATAAATCGAGATATACTGAAAAGGAAGTAGATGCAAAAGTCCGTTCCGACCCCAATTGGTATGGAACAAACACGTCATACAGAGAACTTGCCGAGGGGATCACCCTATATAAAGATCCCGAATTGATAGAAAGGATATATAGCAAAGTAAGCGATAAACTGTCCACTGGCATTATTAACAGAATCAAAAAACGTAAGCTGGATTTTAATGCATTGGGATTGGGTGTCTTCAGTTTTGATCGCGCGGCAATGACATTATACCGAGCCAAGACGCAAAGAAATAACATAGTGGTACGCACTGCTACAAAGGACTTGTTTGCATGGTTCCCCCAGGAGAGCCGCGACCGCCATGCTGTAGAAATATTCATTTCCTGTGACGTGCCGGGGTTGGCAGCGGCGAAGGATATGTTATATGCAGGTATTGCCGCAGTTATTCTCGCAGAGATGTTGACGTTGGCTGGCATTAGGGTTAAAATAAATATCGTAAATGGTTCTGCGCTTACAAATGGACGTGAATTATATGTCGGTTGTGTTGTGCCTGTAAAAGACTATGAAGAACCCGTTGATCGCAATTTGATTGCTCTGCTCACTTCTGATCCACGATTCATGAGGTATGATGCTTTTAAGGGTGCCATTGGAGCATTTGATCATTTTAAAATGGAAATGCCCCCGAGCATGGGGTTTCCAATGAATGCGATACAATTGAAAAATTTATTGGAAACTAGTGGTTACAGTGAAAAATTACAGTCTATGCATCGTTATTATTTCGGTGGTACTCTTTCTGAAGACAGAGCAATAAGGGATATAAGTATGACTATTGACGATCTGGCTGAAAAACTGGAACAATGAGCCTATACAGTTCACAGTTTCCATTTCTGCTGCAAAAGGGAGGTATCGAAGTTGAGGTTTTACCTGGAGACCTGCAACAATTAATTGAAAGATATGAACAAGCGATTATCGCTTTGGGACATGCGGATGCAGAAACTCAACAACGACTTTTATTTATTGTTGTTCAGACAGACGCTGTGATATGTGCTACCATCTACAGCCTGTATAAAGATCGCTTGATCCTTACAGATATACTTTCAGTAAGCACTGAATCGACAGATGAAGTGAGGCTCAATAAAATAAAGCTACTTGCATTAAGGGCAAAAGCCCTACAGCTAAAGAAAAACATTAATTAAACAGGCGGTTTATGATAACGTCGAAAAATTATTTTGAAAAAGTAAAGGATATAGATCCCAGTCGGTTTTCCGCAGATCTCCGGGAACGTTATGATTATGTAAAGGAAGTAACTGAAGATCATTCCACATGGGATTTTTATAATGCCGATAATGACATAAAGGCCGCCGTAGATCAATACCTAGCTGACTTTTCCGATTACCTGAACAAACAACGGGGAGGCCAAACTTCTCCTACCGAAAATGAAGCACGGGAAGTAGCTAAAAAGCTGATACATTCTTCTGTCAGCTACGGCGAGACAGCCGAAGCTATTAACAAAGGTATGGTAGGAGTGTACAATGGAAAAGAAGAAGCTCAGTTACGAAGTAACAAGATTTTTGTGACCAAAGTGGCTGGTCAGAAGGTAGATTATAAATTTCCGCTTCGCAGTATTTACAACGAGCTACTGAAAGAGCTAGGAGGATCAGCTCCAACCAAGCCTGTAGGAAAACCTGCTAAAAAACGACAACAAAACAAGCCTAGGCCATCAGCATCTAAACCTCGTGTTAGTGTAGGTAAAACCACAAAAGTTGAGCGTATTAGCGAGGATGTGCGTTTTATAAAGCGTTATTTACTGATGCATGGAAAGAAGAAGACTGATATGCAGATACTCAACTTTCTTAGCGCTTTACAGAAAGCAATTGTTGAAAAACGCGTCCGTAAAAGCTCCCCTTATGCCCACCAGATCGACTATATACAGAAAAATCTTGTTAAGTTATATAATGATATGGGCAGGATAGTAGAAATAAAGGTTAGGGATTCTGTATTGATCGAGTTTTTGGAGATTGCCGGTTCAGAGCAGGTTCGTTTGTCTGTATCTTACATGAAACGATACATGGGGATGCAGGGTAAGAACATCGACAAAGAAAAGGCAAAACGCTTGCATAGCCTTGTTTCAACTGCCCTGGACAAAGGGAAGATTAGCAAAACAGATCCATACCGGGAGAAGATCATACGGATAATTACTTCATTAAAACAGTTTATAGACAAAGCAAAGCCTTCCGATACTCTAAAACTGCATTCGACAGTATTGAATGGCATTAACGAGGTGTTAGATGGTTGCTGTCCTGACTGTGATAAAAAAGAGAAATTGAATGGTATGGATGACACGGATGCGCAGCCTTTGGCGGGACCGGGCGATGATATAGTAATGAACAGCATGGCTTTTTCGGGGATGCAGTTTGAGACATTAGGGTTTATGGGCAAGTGGAGAGAGTTTATTGGAGATCCTGCCCCGGGTTTTTCCGCTATGGTAAGTGCAAGGCCCAAAATGGGGAAAAGCTATCTCTGTGCCGATTTTGCCGGATATCTTGCAGAACATCACGGAGAAACACTTTTTGTTGCCGGAGAGGAGAAGCTAAGCCATACTTTACAGCAGAAGATAGAGGCAGTGAAACATCCCTGCCTACATGTTACCGGGAAGCTACCAGATGACCTTAGTCCCTATGACTTTATCGTGCTGGATAGTGTGACGCGGCTCAGGTTAACCCCGAACGATCTCCGTTCACTCAAAGAAAGGTATCCACGTAAGTCTTTTATCTACGTCTACCAGGTTACAAAGGCTGGACAATTCCGAGGATCGCAGGAAGCTCAGCATGATGTGGACGTAGTAATCGAGGTACCAGAGAAAGGCAGGGCGGTACAATCCGGGCGATATAATCAAGGGGGCGAAATGGATATTTTTGAACCTAAGGACATACAAGCTGCGTAGTGATCCATACAATATACATCTAAAAGAATTAAGGAAATTAAATGTAATAATTATTATTTGGCCGAACTTATTTCAGAAGAACGTGATCTTACACCTTTGTAAAAAGATACAAGCAGTAATTTCTGATTATCATACCTGGAATGTTAAAACTATATTTTTCATATTGAAAATTTGAATTCGATGCTTTAAGAAGTAAAATATTACTAAAATGATATTGCTGAGGTAACATAATCACATTAAATCCAAATCGGCCTACGATTGCCTCGAATTATTATGAAGTAATAGTAAACGGATTCAGCAAAATTTCATCCATACCCGTTAAATTAATTATTAGCTTAGTTTCCCTTACATGGGTCGCAAAAGCTCAGCCTCATCGCAGTTGAGCTTTTTGTTTATACATTCCAAGTTTTCCATTTTTCTTCCATATGTTTATGTTATCGGTGTGCAAAGTCTGCAACTTAAGAAAAGGAACGTAATAAATTAACGAGTTAATCACAGTTTTAACATTGTAAACCCAGTAACAGTAATGAGCTTATTTGATAGAAGTTATTTTAGTATAACTAATGAAGAGAAAAAAGAATGGACAGATTTGGTTGCTGAAGAGAAATTGAAAAAGATTGGACTATATAGGAGTTATCCCAAGGCAGTAAGACATTATTTAAGTCTATTCCCAGGCAATTTGTTAGATGCAGTGGATCTAATCGATAAAGAAGCTGAGCTCAACAAGAAAATCCAAGATTTTAAGGATTTTATTAGTCAAAATACAATTGGAGAGAGAGACATTTTAAACTTCATAAAGTCAAATGAAAGTTACTTTATAATTGGGTCATTAGTAAAAAAAGGATATCTGTTTGGGCATCATTCACTATTTATTTTTCCCGAATTCCAATTAGGGACCAACTACAAAGCTGATTATCTACTTGTAGGGAAAAGTTCAGATGGTTATCATTTTATTTTCATTGAGTTAGAGGATATTAAAGGCGCCATTAGTACTACAGGTGGGGAATTGGGTGTAGTAATGAGAAAGGGATTACTACAAATTGAAAAATGGGATGAATGGTTGGAAGCTAATTTCGCTCATTTATTACCCATTTTTGAAAAAGCGAAGGGGCCTAATCATGAACATATGCCAAGGGAATTTGTTGTTTTCGACAAAAGTAGAATTCATTTTGCTTTGATTGGAGGCAGAAGAACAGATTTTGATGTGATAAGACGTTTGCAGAGAAAACAAAGAGAAAGAAAGATAAGTATTTTTCACTATGATAATTTAGTCGATAATGCCACAGCTGCTGTGGGTTCCCTAACGTATTGATCATTACTTATATTTATAGTTTCATAAAATGTGTACACCCATGATTGATAGAATAACATATCATCGCGAAGTAACCTATGATTCAAAATACGACGCATATACAACATACCTTGATGAACACTTAAAACGCTACTACAATTTAAAGTATCAGTTATTAATTAATGAAAGCGAAAAAGGATTATCAAACTTTGCTGAAGAATTATACGATTATTATTACAAGTATAAAAAAATAAGCTTTTCGTTCCCATATTCATTGATACTGCTGACGTTAGTAATAATCTTCACAGAAATATCAAGATTTATTCCAGATAGCATTTCCGGCTTTTGTTGGGGTGTGTTGGTGACATTGTTGGCGCTAATGCTAATATATAATTTGGAAAGTGATGTTTTCATTTATCCAGTAAAAAGGAAGAAGTATAAGCTGATAGTAGAGAATCAGTATCAAAAGCGTCTTTTATCTTGATATGTAATTGCTGCGGGATGTGACAATAGTTATTTATTTATAGCAAGAAATCATCTTATTCAAACTTACCTATTATACTTATATAGGCGTGACGTTTATCATTGAACTTTATAATGAGATCGTTTGAGATTAATAGTACTTCGTGTTCATTAATATTCCGACACATTTCGTTTGTATAAATTTTACCATCTGATTTCCGATAGCACGTATAATCTGATGTAGTTATAGTCTTACCATAATAATTGCTAAGTTGCTTAGTGGCAAATTCCGCTATAGGCTTACTACTATTTTGTTCAAAGTCGACATCTATTACTTGGGAGTTAGTACTATCAGTTGGAACTACGTACAGTTTTAAATGTGGGTTTTCAATATCATTAGAAGCATTCATAACTTTAGGTACTCCAAAGAACATCAAGATAAAAACACCTATTGCGCCTGTCGCTCTAATGAACCCCTTGTATTTAACCTCTAAAAAACCAGGAATCGCTGCCGCACATCCAGCAGCGAAAATCGAAAGAATTACCCAGAAAACTCCTGTTTGGTATCGGCTGGGATTAGGAACAAACCAAGCAAAAATAGCTATAGCAATCAAACCAAGCAAACCAAAAAATGGAACTATATATTTTTCTCTCATACTTTTTTTTTGGGAAAAAGAAAACATATCGTCAATAGAAGCTAAATAGGCTCTTTTAGTATCAGGGTCGCCAATAGTATCCGCATGGCTATAAGCTAGTTGGCGAAGTTTAATTTCGTCCTGAAGATTACCGGCTATATTATATTTGAGTGGCTTCTTCATGTTTCCAATTCAAATACAATATCAACATAAAAATGATCTCGATCTACAAGCCTGCCTGTCTCATCATTTATAATCTTATCTGGTATATTGCTAGGGTTATCATAATCTCCAAGGAAAACATTATCATTAGTCCATACTTTGTATCTCTTTTGTACTATGTGTTCCCTCTCCGCTAACGAAAGTAAAAAGAGTGCATCAAACTCAGGTATTCGTAATTTTCTCGCCACTTTATCCGCAGATGTACTAGGCAAATCGTTCTCTGACTTACTTAAATCATTAAAGTAAGTCTGCAAACTGGCAATTTTAGGCGTAAAATCCTTAAATTGACTTTTGTATTTCTCTAATCTGCCTAAGTCCATAATTGAGTTCTTTTTCTAAACACCCTCTCTGTACGCGAATTTGCGAGGATTTTCTTGAAATTCTCATAAACAGATCTTTTTTTAATTCCTTTTCTGACTCTTCAACCGTCCAATTCCCGGTTAAGTCTTCTGTTGTCCATAGACCGTCTGAAGATTCCGACGCCCCTTTATATTCAATCAAATCTCTGATATCGCCCTTTTTATTACTAGGTATAGCAAAAGTTTGCTTCGCATTACTACTGACAGTCGACACACCTTTAGTAATCCTAAACCTTTTTTTTTCCTTTTCTGATATATGATTGGCTACCCCTGTAAGATTTAAATCACTAAACACCAAATCTGGAAACAATTCTCTCAGTAAGTCTCTATAATACTCTTCATAGGCTCCTTCCGTCATTTTGCCCTCATTGTTTCTATGTGAATGTGTATCCCCAGAATTGTCAAGTCTTAATTGAACAAACCCATCGTTGGTATCGATAACCACTACCACAACCACTATTCTGGAAGTTGTAACAAAACTTCTACTTTGAACGTCCGGCTCAACATCTGAATGTAGTTCAGAAAATTTTAACTTTAGTACATTATTGTCCCAAAATCCATAAATAAACGTTGGTCCTTTGTTGGGATTTCCTGTTATCCAGTTTTGAGAAGAGAAAGTTATTTGATGATTCTTTTTTAAGTGTTTTATGACAGCATCTCGATTTTGCTCTAAATTTTGAATGTTTTTAGCAGTCATCAAATAGATTTTTTTTGAACTACATTCCTCTATCTCAGCAATTGCCTGTTTCAATTGTTCAGTACTTAATTTTTGTTCGTTAATTGCCTTTTCAAGAACATCAAATAGATTACCAGTACTTCTTCCTGCTAATAAAATATCGTTCTCTTTAAGCCAAGTAAGTATTTGAGCATTCCCGACACGTTTAATATCCTCGATAGTTTTAGAAGACAAAGTGTTCTTTGAAGTCATTTATAAGAAATTTATGCTTAAGGGGTAAAAGCATGTGGTTGATAAGTGAATAACTACATATTCAAAAAAAACAAAGTAAATATACTGAATCTGTGCAATAATACAATACTGATTCAATATGAAGCTTCATTCTGCGATTTCGCTCAGGATACCACAGGTTGCAACTCGAACTTTTATAATAGTAATTTAACTTCGCAGTAAGCCTACGTTCATGATTTCTGTTATTTCTTGCATGATTTGGTTCGAGTTTCGCATACTTGGGGTCACGAAAGATTAAACGCTTCAAGTTCAAGGACTTGGAGCGCTTTTGTTTTTAGTCTATATCTATAACTGATTTACAATCAAACTAATGAAGGTTAGAGTCTCTATGGGGTGCTGTCATTTCAACAGATTATGTTGTGCTCATTTAAGCTGTCCTAATTTCCGTTGAATGTTACATTTAAGTAAAGTCGAAGATGTATTACTTCAGCCGTCCTTTATTAAAATTCTTTTTATAAGCAGAAGGAGTTTTTCCTGTATGTTGTTTGAATATCCTAGTGAAATGACTTTGATCTGAAAACCCTGTTAAATAAGCAATTTCTGTAAGTGAGTAAGTCGATGAGGTCAACAATCCTATCGCCTTTTCGATGCGTAGTTTTCTAATATACTCACCATAAGAAAGGTTATCGAAATACTTAGAAAACTCTCTTGATAAATAAGATGGATTGATGTCCAGGTTTTGAGAAACATCTTTTAGGTTCAGTGACAGGTTGGTATCAATCTGATCCTGTATCAGCGCTTTTAATTCTTTTGCCCACTCCGGAACCTTTTTGGAATCACCATATTTCAGGTATTTATTGTATACATCGATCAGTAAACGTTCTACTGTGTGCTGTGTGTGACGTTCACCTTTGTGGTATTTGGCCCAGCTATAGAGGGCGTCATAAATCACCATTCCTTTGTCTAATAACTCATAGTCGTCAGTCACATTGTGTGCAAGTCCACAGAATACGGCCCATAGTCCCGGACATTCCAGTGCAAGTTCATGCTGGTCTGTATCTGCGCCTCTTACAATTGGTGCCAGTGTGTGGACTACGGGATCTTGTATATCAAACTTTTCTATAAAATAGTCAAACGTGCATTTGTCTCCATAATGCGTAAACTCAACACCGGGCAAATCAAATGGTGTGGCACCCAGTTCCTTTGCACTTGTGATTACCTGTTCGTAAGGGACATATACAATCTCAGCTTCGGGGTCAATAAACCGCCTGATTAACCATGGACAGGCAATACGGTCAATTTTAGGATGTTCCCGTGTGATCCATTTCATGTTGAGACAAGAGTTTTATTAACTCGTAAGCTACATATAATCAACTGAATCCCGTGAATTTAACGAAAGTAAAATTTATACCAGACCAGGTAATTTCTGTTCTATTTATGCCCTGATTAATATACTAACATTGTGAGTAATCCGAAACATGATTTGAAAATGAACCGTTTTATTCTCCTTTATCGTCTAAAATTTCCCAAACTGTACACAATCGCCACAGTGCTGTGTAGCGCGTTTTTTTTCACATCAGCATCCGGCCAATCGCCTACAGTGACGTATCCCAGGATAACTGGATATGTAGGTATTCTACATCCTATTGTGACCTTTGGTAACCATGTGCCTCACTATAATTTTGATGGCGCTTATGTAGTAGGTATGCCGACAGGAATTAATATCTGGAAGAGTGCAAAAATTGGCTTCTCAATGGAATTTGTACCCATTATCAGAGCTACTGAAGGAACCAGCAGGATGAATAACTTCTTGTTCCATCCCGGTGCTTTATTTGGTTTGGGGAAAGGCTTCACTTTGGCAACCCGTGCCGCTTTTGAAACTTCAGGCAGATACGGATTTACACCGGTCATCAATAAGGTGGTACTAAAGGGAAAGGGCTGCAACTATTTTGTGGCCGTTCCTGTTCCCGTAAGATTTGGCAATGATCAGCCCGCGTCATTAACAGCAGGATTTCAGTTTGGGATATCATTCTAAGTTAAACCGACATACTCATAAACATGTTTTATTAGCACAGATATAAATAAATGTAAAATGAGAACCACCATCATTTTAGTAATTGTCATGGCAGCTATATGGCTGCAAAGCTGTAAATCCTCGTCCGGGTCTGTACCCAGTAGCTTGACTGGGCCGAAGAATGATTCTAATACAATTATTTGTTTACCGGGCAGCAGTAAATTAGATATTGCGGCAATTGAACGTATCACTGGCATGAAAGGAGCAGAGAAAAATGGGGAATATAAAATAACTATTCCTCAGAACGATCTGCAGGTTGTTGTAGATGGTTTCCGGATCATTCCGCCAATGGGTCTTGGCAGCTGGGCATGTTTCGTTCCCTGCCGAGATAGCGTCATGGTCATGGGAGATATAGTGCTGACAGAAACAGATCTTTTTGCGGTACAGGAAGAGGTGATCAGGCAGGGCTTCACTGTCACAGGGATACATAACCATTTTGTTCGCAATCATCCAAACGTCATGTACATGCATGTTGATGGTAAAGGATCGGTAACAGACATGGCAAAAGGGGTAAAAGCAATTTTTCAGCGGGTCAAGATTGTTCGTGGGCATGATCCAAAGGAAGGGAAAGCCGATAGCGTTACTAACACTTTATCATTCGCTAAACTTGACGCGATACTCGGACAAAAGGGAGAGCTAAGTAAGGGGGTGTATAAATACACCATCGGTAGACCAGATGTGATGCTTCGGGAACATGGAATACCTATCAGTAGCTTTGCCGGATTCAATACCTGGGCTGCCTGGCAGGGAAGTGAAGACAAAGCTGCTGTTGCGGGAGACTTTGCAATGCTTGAAGATGAGGTTGAACCTGTAATAAACACACTTATCAAAAACGGGATTGAGGTCGTTGCTGTCCATAATCACATGGTGCATGAAAAACCTCATATTTTCTTTCTGCATTATTGGGGAATTGGCCCGGCCGAAAAACTGGCTATCGGACTGAAAAGCGCTATAGCCAAAACAGGAAAGGGAAAAATACATTAAATGTAGCCTATGTCCACACACTCTTATACTAATTACAGCCTGAAAAGTCTTGTACTTTATTTTTTAAAATTGGGCGCTATCGGATTTGGAGGTCCGGTAGCACTGGTAGGCTATATGCACCGGGATCTAGTAGAGAAAAGAAAATGGATAACAGAAGATGATTACCGCGAAGGTCTTGCCTTATCCCAACTAGCCCCCGGACCGCTTGCAGCACAACTGGGTATCTACATCGGCTTTGTACATTACAGATTACTGGGTGCGACATTGACAGGATTGGCTTTTGTGCTGCCATCATTTCTTATGGTGGTGCTATTAGGTGTTGCGTATGAATATTATCAGGGCATCCGTTGGATGCAGGCTGTCTTCTACGGAGTAGGCGCGGCTGTAATCGGTATCATCGCTATCAGTGCATACAAACTGACTAAAAAATCAATTGGTAAGGATTATTATTTGTGGTTTATATATCTTATAGCGGCTATCGTTACCATTATTACTGAAAACGAAAATATCTTGCTTTCTATTGGAAGTGGACTATTTTACTGGCTGGTTAAATCTTCTACTGGTTTGAAGCAACAAGCAAGTACAGTTACCCAGGCGATCTTCCCTGTATTAGCGCAGAGTACCGAAGCGGGACAGACCGATGTAACAATTCATACCAGCATACTATTGTTCTTTGCGAAAGCGGGCGCTTTTGTTTTTGGCAGTGGTCTTGCCATTGTGCCGTTCTTATACGGCGGTGTTGTAAAAGAATATGGCTGGTTAAATGAACAGGAATTTATGGATGCCGTGGCTGTTGCTATGATCACACCGGGGCCGGTAGTCATCACAGTTGGGTTCATAGGCTACCTTACGGCAGGGTTCTCCGGAGCAACAGTAGCAGCCTTCGCCACTTTTTTCCCCTGTTATCTTTTTACTGTGATACCAGCACCCTATTTTAGTAAATATGGTAAACGTCCAGGTTTAAAAGCCTTTGTGGATGGGATAACGGCAGCGGCAACTGGTGCGATCGCCGGGGCCGTTATTGTATTGGGACAGCGGAGCATTCAGGATATACCTACAGTGATTATTTGCCTCGGAGTGATAGCGAGTCTGGTATTTTTTAAGAAAATACAGGAACCACTCGTTATTTTAGTCGCTGCACTATTGGGTATTTTCTTGAAATCCGCAGGTTGATACCAGACTATATTGACAAAACCTGAGTCATATATCCCTAAATTGTCCTCGAACTTTAGTGATATTATTTTACCGTTATGCTGGTTGTATATTTACTATTTGCGATAAATTATCAATGATTTGGTTCGAGTTTATGATACTTGGGGTCACAAAATGGGATTTTTCGGTTGTAAACGGAAAATCCCATTTCTCTTTTTACGGCGATTGTCTACTGTAGTGGCTATCTGCTGAAAGATCTCATCAGCTGTCGCGGTTAGATAAATTTTATCTTCAAAAATCAATTTCTGCGGAAATAGCAAACCGGTGACTACCTTTTTCCCTTTTATAAATTAAGCTGGTGTAGTATTTAGCGAGTTTTTTCAATAAATCTGTGCAGTGGAAATTATAGCCTGACAGATTGTTGTCCAACTCTGCTGGTCCGGTTGACTTTTGGTCAATTCATTTATTTCTGCTTCATACTTGTCTTTTATTTCCTTGTAGTCTTCTACATCCATTTACTGATCCAGGCACATACGCAGGGCTTCTTTTAGTATTGCTTTGATTGTGTTGATCTCTTTTTAAATTTCATCCATCGCTTTCCGTTTATCGTTGATGGATAATTTACTGTTGTCTTCCAATATTTTAAAGACAGGTCTATCACCTCTTCATGCACGCTGATCATTTGTAATCCCTTTACAAATGCATCATTGGCGAATTCTGCGCTGAATCGTTTCTTACATCCTCTCATCCGTAGTATTTAAGAGTAGATAAATGCTGATTCTAAAGTTCGGGCAATAAAAACCAAAATCCAGAGAGCGAAATTCCTGGCATTTTAAAGGAACAACCTAATTGAGCGTTTTGCAGCCAAAATGAGGATCGTTGGGTCCACATGTTTAAGTGTTCTGGCGAAAAGACAACTTTTTCGATTGGTTTTCCTTATAAATTGTAGATGCCGAATGACGGCAAGCTGTGTTTACACGTGAATGCTTGCTCGCTCTTTACTATTCCTCTAACATCCTTAATCGGCAATGGATACCCTTTCCGGGTTTTGGCTATGCAATGCCCCGATTTGACTACGCCGGACAGCTGAAGACTGATGAACTTTGCCTATATCAAAATTCAAAATCAATAATAAATGAAACAGTCAAAAACACCCATCATCAGCTTTAGTCCGGTTGTATTACCAGTTCCTGGCCGTCACGTAGACCTTGAAATAAAAGTTTCTGCTCCAGCAAGCGGAAATAACCTGCCGGTCATCCTACTTTCGCACGGGCATGGCGCCTCTAATTTTCTATCTTCGTACAGAGGATATGGCCCTATTGTAGATTTTTTTGCCGCAGAAGGGTTTGTGGTCATTCAACCTACTCATCAAAATTCCAAAGCACTCGCACTTTCTTCATCCCTTCCAGAAGCACCCTTGTTTTGGAGTTCGCGGCCAGCGGATATGAAATTTATCCTTGATCATTTGGACGAAATTATTTCTACAGTACCAGGGTTAACCGGAAGAGTGGAAAAAGCAAAAGTTGCTGCCATTGGCCATTCTTTAGGCGGCCATACCGTTGCTATGCTTGCTGGCATGGAAGTGACGGATCCCTCAACAGGCAAAATAGTGAATTTAACAGAGCCACGAATAAAAGCTCCTGTGCTGATTGGCTTACCTGGCGGTCCTGAAGGATTGAACGGAGCAGCCAGACATCATTTTCCTGTATTGGCAGCTTCAGATTTCCGCACTATGGTATTACCAGCGCTGATAGTCAACGGGGACAAAGACAAAAATCTCATGTTCTCTGATTTGGACAATTGGCGTGCCGACGCTTATTATCAAAGTCCGGGCCCGAAGGATCTGCTGACCGTGTTTGGCGCTGAACACATCTTTGGTGGTATTTCAGGTTATGATGCCCTCGAGACGAGTGATGAAGATCCGGAGCGTGTTGCTTTTGTATGTAAAAGCATTCTTGCGTATATTCGGAGTACATTCGATCCAACCGATTTAAGTTGGGAACAAGCAAAGAAAAGCCTTAACGGCGTACAGGGCGCTTTAGGCAGCATTGAAAGCAAATTATAAACAGACAATATGAAGGATGAAATGTCTAACCACAGATTCAATTCTTTATCAAGGTTGCATAAGGCGCTGGATATGCCGGCGCCTATGCACCCATTGGTAAGTTTAATAAATAATGCAGAGGGGGCCATTCCACTGGAAAACCTTCCCAGCCCCCATATCTTAAGTTTTTATAAGATATCCTATAAGATGAACTTCCAGGGAAAGTTCAAATATGGACAGCATTATTACGATTTCGACGAAGGGGGAATGTTTTTTGTTTCGCCGAATCAAATCACAGGAGGCCACGCACCACTAAGTGATCAATCTGGTTATACTTTGCTTTTCCACCCGGATTTTTTACTGGGTTACGAACTCGCTAAAAAAATTAAAGAGTATGGCTTTTTCTCCTATTCGACTAATGAAGCGTTGCACTTATCGGAGAAAGAAAAAACCATGATCATTTATGTTTTTCAAAGTATTGAAGAAGAACTGAAAGGCAGAATTGATAATTTCAGCCAGGATGTTGTGATTTCTCATATTGAATTGCTGCTGAATTATGCCAACCGATTCTACAGCCGGCAATTCATCACCCGTAAGGCGGTAAGCACGAATTTACTTCAAAGGGTAGAAGACATTTTATGCACCCACTTCCAGTCACCACATGCACAAAAGCAGGGGCTTCCAACTGTCCAATTTCTTTCTGCGCAATTAAACGTCAGTGCCAGTTATTTAAGTGATATGCTGCGATCACTTACCGGGCAAAATGCACAACAACACATTCATAACCATCTGATTGAAAAAGCAAAGGAACAGTTATCGACAAGTGAGGCTTCGATAAGCGAAATAGCCTATGAATTAGGATTTGAACATCCCAATCCTTTAGTAAACTATTTAAGCTTAAAACCAGTATGTCGCCCTTGGATTTCAGACGTTCCTTCAATTAAAGCATATTCGAGTACAGTGCAACATTATTCTTAAGGTTAATTACGACTCATAGCATTTATTCCATCAAATCCCCTTCTCGACTGGGGATAAAAGGTTAAATCGTCGAAAGCGCACTTTTGTTTACGTGCACCTGCCGGCTGGAAATGATGTCCTAAGAATACAAAATTTATGCATAAATAATAACGACTAGCAATGGTGTATAAGCCTGCTTAGTATATTACCCCACATTGATATCCCGATCAATAATGAGGGTATATTTGAACCCAAGCCCTTCTCAGAGATTCCAAACTAGTAAGGTTCCGGTAGACAGCATCTTCGGCATGTAAGTCTGAGGGTTTATGTTTGCGTTGTTTAAATATGCCCTGTATGCAATCATCCAATAATTCCACGATACGTTCATTTACAATATCGGAGAAGAAGAATATCGCGATGCAATGGAGCCAGTCAAACGTAAAGATGCAAGTGTTTTGTGATAATCATGGAATCACGGTCTCCATGCTCAAGAACTGGAGGAAGCAGTTTGCCACTCCTGCAAAAGTTCCCAGACGAAAACATTTCATTCAGCTCACACCTTCTAAGGCGAGTATACCAGATATTGCACTTCCATTCGCGGAGGTGATATCTTTATCAGGTAACAGGATAATTTTTCATTCGGCGGTCAATACAGACATGCTAAAAGAGCTACTAAACAGTAAATAAATGCTGGCACTCTCGTCCTCATGCAGGTATTTTCTGTATACTCAGCCAATCATGATAAGTAGTAGCTTTTACAAACTGGCGGCTATTGTCAATCAACAGATGCATTTGGATCCTTTAACCGGGGATGTCTATATTTTCTTTAACCGCAGAGCTACACATATCAAGCTACTTCAATGGCAGCAAGATGGATTTGCGATTTATTACAAGCGGCTTGAGAAGGGAACATTTGAGATTCCCAAACCAGGTGGGGTACAGTCTTCGCTTACTTCTACACAATTGATGCTTATTCTGCAAGGCATTCAGATGGATAAAGTCCAGTACCGCAGGCGGTATTTTCGACAATCTGCCGATCATTAACATCGCGCTAACAAATAATTGATTTACATGTGATAACATTGCAATTGCAATGAGTACGTCAGCAGAAGATAATGATTACAAACAGCTCTATGAGTCTGCCATCAACAAGGTTGAGCAGCTGCAGCATGAATTGAATCAGCTCAAGAAGATGATTTTCGGAGTTCGTCAGGAGCGATTTATTCCCGCAGATAAGAATCAACTGGCACTCGATATTCCAACAGAACAATCTGCTGCTGTTTGCAACGTGTTAGATGCAAAGAAGGTGACTTATGTCAAAGTTGTAAAACAAGATGCGACTCAAGCCAGAGATAGCCGTCATACCATACCATCTCACTTACGAAGAGAAGATGTAATTATAGATCCAGACCATATACCAGCTGGTAGTAAACATATTGGCACCACTGAAACTGAAGTGCTGGAATACAAACCCGCTGAAATTTATGTAGTCCGTTACATCCGTAACAAGTACCTTCTCCCATCTGCGAATGAGACGTCGTCAAAAATTATTGTTGGACCTTTGCCAACATTACCAGTTGCAAAATCGATGATGGGGCCAGGCTTACTGGCTCAACTGGTTGTTGAGAAGATCTGCGATCATCTCCCCGTGCATCGCCAGCAACAACGTCTGGAAAGAGATGGCATAAAGCTACCATACTCAACGCTGAGTGATGGTTTTGCTAAGACAGCTGCGTTAATTACTCCTATATACAGAGCGCTGGTAACAGAAGTACTCAACGCTGACTATTTGCAGGCTGATGAGACATCGGTACCAGTGCTCGACAAGGATAAGAAAGGGAGCACTCATCGGGGTATTACTGGCTCTATCAGGATAGTATTAACAAGCTGCTTGTCTTTGATTATCAACCCGGGCGTGGCCGAGAAGGACCCGCAGAAATGCTGAAAGATTTTTATGGTACGCTGCAAACAGACGCTTACTCTGCATATAATAGCATCGTTGACACCAATAATATAACATTGATCCACTGTCTTGCTCATGCAAGAAGGTACTTCTCTGACGCTATTTACAGCGACCGAGAAAGAGCAGAATATGTATTGGAACAGTTACAGCTCGTCTATCAGATTGAACGCGATAGCAGGGCGTTAAATCACGACAATGAAAAACGAGCAGCTTCAAGACAGAAGCACTCCTTACCTATACTGAAGAAATTAGGAAGCTGGATGGAAGACCAATACAAGCAGGTACTTCCACAAAGCCCGATAGGAAAAGCCCTTGCCTATAGTATAAAACGCTGGGATAAACTCTGTGCCTTCGTGTATGATGGAAAGCTACATCCAGATAATAACGCGGCTGAGAGATCTATAAGAGCGACTTTTATAGGCCGAAAGAATTACCTCTTTGCCGGGAGCCATGAATCAGCAAAGCGAATTGCAATGCTCTACAGCCTGATCGGAACCTGTAAACTACATAACATTAATCCCAGCCTTTGGCTAAAGGACGTTTTAATGGTCATTAACGACCATCCCATCAACAGAATCAAAGAGCTCCTACCTCATATCTGGATCACGAAGCAAAAGTAACGCTCTCCAAAATCATTACATAGGTGCTGTCTACCGGATACTTACCCAAACTAGGCAGGCCCTGCATCAACTTAGTTCGCCGCGGCTGCGGTACAGAAAATAAAACGCTTTAAGTCTTTTGACTTGAAGCGTTTATTTTTTCAGCGAGTCAACACATATGATTCATTTTCAATCAGTAATAACACTCCAGTAACATCGTACCCCGCCGTTTTATTATTAAGCATCCCGGCACTAAAACAGTTATAATTTATCAACCGGGCAGGTCTTTCACAAGATTGATTGATTTTTAGAAGTATTGATTTGATTTTTTGTAGCAGGAGGGGGCTTCCGGCTAGTACTTTTGTATCACAAACAATGACAAAAAACAAAAAAACATACCATGAAAACGAAAGAACAAATCAGAACACTGGCACAACAAGCATTTAAAAATCACCTGGAATATTTATCTGCTGGGAGAATTACTGAATGGGTAGACTTGTTCACCAATGATGGTATACTGGAGTTTCCATATGGCCCTGCTGATTTCCCAACGCACGTAGAAGGAAAAAAGGCGCTTTATGACTATATGAAGAATTTCCCTGAACACTTTAAAGTACAATTCGAGAATCTTCATTTCCATGCCACAGAAGATCCTGCGCTCGTCATTGCCGAATTTACAAGCACCGGACATGCTGTTTCCACCGGCAAACCCTACAACCAGAAATACATCTCAGTAGTTACCACCAACGAGGATGGGGAGATCATTAAGTATGTGGATTTCTGGAACCCAATGGTAGCATTAGAATCTATTAATGCACCATTGGCCAGCTTTGTGGGCAATCAGGCATAAACCTATAACTGCTACAGCCGGCCGCAGGTGTATTACCAGCGGCTGGCAATTTTTTGTACTATTCTCTTCAATTAGTCTTCATGAAATATTTCCGTAATTTTACCTTTCTGAAAAGCATTTTTTTGAATCATAATCAGAAGAAGGAATTGAGTAAACCGGAGACAATAGAAGAATATTATGCAAGCCGTCCTTTTCTGTCTACTGCTGACGTACAGAAAAACGCTGCACATTTTAACGTCTTTCGCATTGGCGAACCTAATATTGAAGATATCAGCGTGCCCTTTGGTAAAAAGGACTATTACAAGATCTGTATCATTACAGGTAATAGTCGTATACACTATGCTGATAAAACGTTTGAGGTCCAGGAACACGGGCTCCTATTTGCCAATCCACAAATCCCTTATAATTGGGAACCTATATCATCCAGTCAACAGGGTTTCAGCTGTATATTTAATGAAGCGTACTTCAATCACTTTGGCAGGATAAAGGATTATCCTGTTTTCAAACCAGGTGGGTTCCCTGTCTATGAATTGACAACTCAAGAGTTGTCGACGATCAAAGCCATCTTTGAGCAAATTATGAATGAAAAGGAAGGAAGGTTTGAGTTCAGAGATGATGCGATAAGAACACATATCCTTCAAATGATTCACAGCGCTATAAAGATGCGGCCCGCCACCAATACCATTCCGGAAAAAGTAAATGCAGCCGGAAGGATCGCTTCACTGTTTCTGGAATTGCTGGAACGTCAGTTCCCGTTAGAAAACAGTTCTTCCGAAATTCAGCTGCGCTCTGCGTCAGATTTCGCTTCGCAAATGGCCGTTCACGTCAACCATCTGAACAAATCAGTGAAAGAAATCACCAATAAAACCACGTCGGAGATCATCATGCAACGTCTGTTGCAGGAAGCAAAGATATTGCTGAAACATACAACCTGGCCTATATCTGACATTGCCTATGCACTTGGCTTCGAAGGGCCAACGCACTTCAGTGGTTTTATTAAACGACAGCTACAGCTGTCTCCTTCTCAATACCGGAACACTTAATATACATGTTCGTCTTTGTTGTATAATGTTGATTCCAGTAAATTGCATTAACAGGGATCCTTCCAAATGAACAGATTCGAAGTGTAATCAGGTAAACCCATAACTCTGATCCGGATATGCAGGCTGTTTATCCGCTGAGGTTTAAATTCGTTAAACTTTGTACGATATTGTTATCCTAAAGCATTATCTATCCATGTCTTACTTCCTTTCACGCAACAACTTCAATTCAGCTCCTTTATCCAGCCGGATTAACAGGTCTTTAAAATTATACGCAACTTTTTTCACTTCGTCACTATCATCATGGTCCCATAAGACGATTGAATAATCATTCTCTTCAAAATGACCATTTACATCAAAACAAAGTAATCCCCAATCACTCCAGTCAGCAAACGGAATATACCCTCTTTCAATAAGTTCTTCGGTCGGCCATCCGTGGAAAATCATTTTATGCTGATGTTCCAGCCAAGTATGTACCGGATGACTGCAAAAGGATGCTTCCGAGATATGTAATTCGTAGAAATGCTTATGCCGTAAAAACGTCTTGTAATCTTCCGGCAACTTATGACCGAGCTGCACTTCAAAAGACTCGATATCGCGCGCTGTCACGGTGCTATCTATCGGGAACCAGGTCCCCCAGTCGTCTTGCGACGCATAAGCCGGATCAGTCATCTCAGCGGCTATCTCACCCGGATATTTATTGAACTCATTTTCTACTACTATTTTTAAATGAGCATCAATAATGCTTATGATCGTTTCTGCATTTGTCACTGAATAAAATTTTATAAGTTACTGAAATAAAGAGGACATCCTGTTATCACAACTATCAGGTGTAACAATCCCGCCTGTTGTTACAGTTCCGCCTTCTAAGCGCGATTGATAACACAATATTACCAAGCATATTGACAGCAGCTCCACCAACTACTTAATTCATGAACTAATCTATACTGAATGTACCCAAAGCTATAATAATTGTTTCGCAGCCCTTACATCTGGCACAAATTATAACTTTAGATCCAGCATAAAATAAGCATCATTAAACCCATGCGTTATGTCCAGGTTCACGATTAATTAATTTTTACTAGTCGCTTCACTGGCTATTGATTGCATTAAATCCAAGGAGACACCTGCACCTACTCCCTTCCTGTATGAGATACACGCTAACAGGCATCCTATCTCAATTAGATACAGGCCCTGAAAAGAAAGTCTTTTACTTCGGTAACACCCCTATCGCAGTATGAAATTACCAAATGTTTATTTTGTATTTCATTCTTACTAGCCTGTACCATTATTGGAAAAATGGCCTATATTCACAACGCAATTTTAGAAAGGCCGTAATCGGCATCCTGGTTGAACCCTAGCTACAATATTATATACACTCCAGTGATGAATAACTTTTACGTGTCAGCGTATGAAACCCATTATAGATTACCCTAAAGCTCATAGTTAACCATTTAAATAATCAATCAAATGAAGACAACTATTCTCTATCGTTACCTGATCATTCTGTCAGTCGTATCAGGCGTTTTGTTTTCCTGTAGTAAAAAAGATATTGCACCCACACCGGCTGAAACAGCCGAAAACAATCCGGTTTTAAACTACATCAAGAAACTGGGTTACAACGAAAGCCAGATCAGGGATCTGGGCGATGAATACCTCGTCGATGAAGACATCTTATTCAGTAAAACCGGCACTCCTGACCTTTCTGTATTTGATGCCCCCAAAACAGAACAATACGGCACCGCCAACTATGTAGGATACAGTGTACAGCCTAACATCCTGGTGTATGTAGATCCGTCAATGAGCGGCTATCAGAGTGAGATCAACAGTGCGATCACTATCTGGAACAGTGTTGCGAACTGCAGGGTTAAATTTAATTTAACGACATCATCTGCCGGTGCACATATCCGTATTGTAAACAGTAATCTTGGAACAGGTGTTTGCGGTGCGGCCTATTTCCCTGTGAATGGCCAGCCTGGTTCACTGGTAAGGATCAACATTAACCAGATATCAGGTAACTCCTTTGAACAGCGTACACGCACCATTGCGCATGAACTCGGACATTGTATTGGTTTCAGACATACTAACTGGCAGTCCGGCGAAGGTCGCTCCGGCACCCTGCCTGACAATGGCGCTTACTATGATGCCATCCATATCCTGGGTACACCAACCGGTGGCGATGCAAGCTCGCTCATGAACGCCGGTCAATGTGGCATTGGCGCTACCGTTCTTTCTAATTACGATATCCTGGCAGTACAGTTCCTGTATCCTGCACAGGCCCCTGTAGCGGGTAGTGTGCCTGTATTCAGATACTACTCAAGGTTCACCAATCAGGACTATTTCTACACGATTGATATTAATGAACTGGGTAATGGGTCCAATGGTGGATATATCTTTGAAGGTATTGCCTTTTATGCGTTCTCCAGCCAGGTAGCTAACTCTTCACCTGTATACCGCTGGTTGCGTTCAGGTAATGACCATTTCTGGACAATATCCGCCACAGAAATTCCAGGCTCCAGTACACTGGAAGGTGTGGCATTCTATGCATATACATCTCCAATCAACAATTCTGTACCAGTTATCAGGTACTTCAGTCCTTCATACGGCGATCACTTCTATACGAAGAATCCAAATGAGCTTTCATCTATACCTGGTTACAACCAGGAAGGTGTGGCCTGGTATGCTTATTAACAGGCATGATCGTTACAACAAAGCCGGCATTGATAATGCCGGCTTTGTTATAT
The DNA here is from genome assembly GCF_010093065.1 of Chitinophaga agri. Lineage (NCBI taxonomy): Bacteria > Pseudomonadati > Bacteroidota > Chitinophagia > Chitinophagales > Chitinophagaceae > Chitinophaga > Chitinophaga agri. The sequence goes on from NZ_CP048113.1 coordinate 3,790,890, forward strand.
TCTTTTATCAGCCATCCACTCCCCTGCTGCCATATTATTCCCATATTGGCCTACTTATATAGCATATTATGTAAATCTCTTCCCTTCCTGCACACTTTTCGGTAGCCCAAGGCTGAATAACCGGACCATTTAGATCTTGGTCTCACTGGTAGTGAGAATATATTTTACTAGGCTTTAATATCTCTTTTCAAGGTTGTTTAGCCGATGCCCTGCATACGGTACTGCTTTTATATTATTATTGTGCTGCGGGAGCATGTAAATGGGGTGCAGATAGGAGGCACTGATCATGCTCACAGCCATAGTAGCAATGAATTATCATAAATCATTAAATAGCAGAAAGGAAGAATAGTTATGTTTTATATCAGTGAAGTAAAGAAAACGCCACCTGTAGCATTTAAAACTGCCCTACACGAAATGGTATACACCACGTTGCAACAATTTGGTGTACCATATGAACGTGTGGAAAATGATGAGGCGATCACCATGGAAGATTGCATCCTGATCGATCAGCAGCTAAAGATGAAAACAGTAAAAACACTGTTCCTCTGTAACCGGCAGCAAACTGCTTTTTATCTGCTGGTCACCACGGCAGACAAGCCATTTATTACAAAAGACTTCAGCAGTGCAATGGAAATTTCCCGGGTATCGTTCGCTCCGGCTGATCTGCTCCTGTCTATGTTAGGCACTGTAGTGGGTGCCGCTACCATATACGGTATACTGCTGGACAAGGAAAACAAGGTACAGGTCGTGATAGACCAGGATGTACTCGCTGAAGAATGGTATGGCTGCAGTGACAGTACCACAACCGGCTACATGAAAGTACCTACTAACTGGATCATGAACGACTTCCTCCGGTTTGCAGCACATACACCGAAATTCATTCAGCTGTAGTATAATCAGATAAATTAAGATCATACCTGACAACGCATTCTCTCCGGAGGATGCGTTGTTGTTATATCATTGCTGTCAATCCCGCTTCCTGACATTTATCATAAAAGACTTTTTTGTCTCTTATTAAGAATGTTATAGCTTTGCATTCATAAACAGCGCGTTCGTTTAATATAATAAAAGACAAAAAGGTATTAATATATTAAATAAGATGACCACAGAACAGAAAGATATTGTATTAGCGACCGTTCCTTTCCTCAAGGAAAACGGCGTACAGCTGACCACGCATTTCTACAACAGAATGTTTCAGCATCACCCGGAATTAAAGAACCTGTTCAACCTGGGCAACCAGCAGCAGGGGAAACAACAGCATGCCCTAGCAGGAGCCGTACTGGCCTATGCGGAAAATATCAATGACCCGTCCGTACTATTACCTGTAATAGACCGTATCGGGCAAAAACATACCAGCCTGGATATCAAACCTGAACAATACCAGATAGTAGGTGAACATCTGCTGGCCTCCATTGGAGAAATACTGGGAGACGCGGCCACTCCGGAGATCCTGGGTGCCTGGAAGGCTGCCTACATGCAGCTGGCAGGGGTCATGTCAGGCTATGAAACACGGTTATATCAGCTGAAACAGAACATTCCATATAGTTGGAATGGATGGCGCACATTTAAAGTTGGAAAACGTGTGATGGAATCTGATGAGATCTGCTCTTTCTACCTGTATCCCGCTGATGGTGGAAAAGTTCCTGCTCATCAACCCGGCCAATATATCAGCCTGAAAATGTTCCTGCCTGCAATCAATCTCACCCAGATCAGGCAATATAGCTTATCTGACACGCCCAATAATGACTACTTCCGTATCTCTGTGAAGAAAGAAAAGGGGGCCACTATTGATACCAATGGCATGATCAGCAATGCGCTGCACGACCAGGCACCCGAAGGCACTGAAGTGATGCTGACAGCGCCATCAGGTAATTTCATCATACCGGCGGACCTCCGTCAACCAGTCATGTTCATCAGTGGAGGCGTCGGTGTCACTCCTTTTGTGAGCATGCTGCAACACGTGCTGGTACAGGAAAATCCGGTACCGGTTACCTGGCTACATGGCTGCAGGAACAGCAGTGTACATGCTTTCAAAAACTTTATCAACACACAGGCACAGCAAAACGCTCAACTCAAACAACACATCTTCTATAATACGGCGACGGAAACTGAATTAGCTGAAGGCATTCATACCGGTCACCTGGACCTGCATAAACTAACAGATCTGTCGCATACCAGCGACACGCTGTACTACGTATGTGGTCCTGGTCCTTTCATTGAAAAACAGGTACGTGATCTGAAATCCTTAGGGGTGGATCACGGAAGAATATTCTTTGAAGAATTCGGTCCGCAGGTATTACACGCGAACTAACTGGGCATAAAAAAGCGGATATATCTCATGCGTGATATATCCGCTTTCAGTTACATTTCGTCAGCATTCTTACTAACATGCAGCGGTGTCATCACCAACCATGATCTCATCTGAATTGTTTAGGTCGCTGATGCTGCGCCGCCTGTATCGCTATTTCTTCGATCCGCCGCTGTCTTGTTTCAGGTAGCTTCGCCAATACCAGCCACTGCAACAACATCTTTTTAACCGACTTACTCAGTCCTGTGAAGTAGTCCTTCGCGCCCGGATGTGCCTTTAATGCTTTTTGCAGATCACGCGGTACTACCAGTGCCTCTACCTCATCTAATACTGACCAGGAGCCGTTTTCCTTCGCCACAGCAATACTCGCATGCCCCGCATCTGTCATTAACCCTGCAGCGATCAACTCTTCTACTTTATCTTTGTTGATCTTCGACCATACACTATTCTTCTTCCGGCGACTAAAAAACTGCATAAACTGATCTCCATTGAGAGGTTTCGCCTTACTATCTATCCATCCAAAACAAAGTGCTTCTGTCACGGCCTCACTCCAGGTGATAGTCGGCTTATCTGCTGATTTCTTGTAATATACCAGCCAGACTGATTGCTCCTTATCATGATGCTCCTGCAACCATGCGCGCCATTCCTGACGGCTTGCCGGACAAATAGTCGCTACCTCGTTCTTTTGCATAGTGATCGATTATAGACCTGTAAGGTAACAGACTATTGTGACAACCCTATGTCAGTAGAGACAAACGCGATGAATAAAATATTACGCTAACCTGCTAATACTTCGCCTCACCTTTCAGATAGATCTGCTTCCTTTCTGTCTGTTTCTGGATACTCTTATAGATCGTATTCGTAAAAGAACTATCCACTGTACCTGCTCTTCGTTTCTTCAGATCCGTCTTTATATATTCCTGCCTCAGTGCAGTATACTTCTTTAACTCACTATTCAGGCTATCACGTTCCGCGATCTTCTTTTGTACATACACTTTTCTCTGGGCAACCGTCATACTTTTCATCACATCTGGCAGTTCATCCTCTTTAATCGCATCAAGACTGACTGCCTTATTTCTATAGTCCTCCAGCATTTCCTTATTACCGTAATAACTATTGGCACCAGACCAGGTAGTATTATACTCTGCCCGCTGCGCTTTTACGTTAGCACTGGAAGCGCCAGTTATCATTTTACTTTTGGACATTTTGTCGGATGACACGGCCTTCTCTCTGGCATTTCCATAATATAGCCTGGTCTCGTCTAAACGATCGGACAACTGCGCGATCCTGTCGTCATAAGGTGTATTGACCTGAATATCATTCGCATTCATACCCACCTGTGTATAACTTCCCTGATTGCAGGCCGCAATCTCTTTCCAGATCCTCATAGCCCCACGATGTCCACCCATCAGGATCGTATTCAATACGATATCTTTTTCTTTCGCCATTGAACAACTTACCGGGTATTTTACATCATTCGGATAATCCATATGTGGCGGACAATCCCCCACCAGGAATATGGTCTTATATGTCTTCAGCGACTTGTCCCACTGAAACTTGGTCACGGCCTCATACAAGGCCTGGTTTACGCTTTCCGGCTCATCTCCACCGCCATCTGCGCTGATTTGCATCAGCTTCTCATATACCGCGTCCAGATCACTTGACAATGGGACCTGGCGGGTTACAAATCCGTCACCGATATCCCTGTAAAACAGCAGACCGACCTCAATAATCGGTGCGGGTTCCGCCTGGGCAAGGCTACCCGCTATTGACCATATCTTCTCTTTGGCAGCGCCAATAAGACCACTCATGCTGCCGGTAGCATCCAGGGCAAATACGATCTGGATCCTGGACTGTGCCCGATGAGACTTCGCGGAAAGTGTATCCTGTATAGTAGCTGACACTGTTGCTGATCTCACATCAGGAACGGCAGCGCCAGTGAACAAAGACGCGCCTATAACAGCTGCAACGGGGATGATAAACCTGTGGTTCATGGGAATATATTTTAAGTGATACTACCCCATGATTCACTGGAAAGCTGATTTCCATAATAAGATCTGTTAAGGAAAATATAAAAGCTGCTGTCGTCACAGTATATGCGTAAAAACGAATTCTCACGCTTGCAGATACATGGATAATAGATTAGAACCGATGCGATAGTACTGTTTAACGCTTTTGAGCAGCTAAGAGCGCAACTGGACTGCAAACTCAGATTCCCCATCGTAAAACTAATCGCATACTAATTAATACTTATATCTTACCTTAGCAGCGGTTTGACGGTAGCTCAATTGGAAGAGGACCTGCCTTTCACGCAGGGAGTTGCTGGTTCGAGTCCAGCCCTCAAACCAATTTTTTCATATTTGCCCGCCCACTATTTCACCACTGTAGCTTCCAGCTCTACTTTTAGTGTCTCAAACAGACTTTTCACCTCCATTAGTGTCACCGCCTGTTGCATACCATGCTTTTCCACCCATGGTTTAAAAATCTCAAAAAAGATCGGCAGCAGTTCTGCGGAAGATGTAGTATAGATATTCAGCCGTACGATATTCTTACAATCATACCCTGCTGTTTTAATCACCGTTTCCAGATTATCGATTGCCTGTAATAACTGTGTCCTCATATCGGCAGTGCTGGATGTACCATCTGCATTTACAGCGGCCTGCCCGGCGCAATAAAGTGTACCTGTCACGTTCTTTACTTCAACAGCCTGTACATAACTACGCTGGTCCTGCCATTTCCATGGATTAAATACCTGTTTTTCCATCTTATATTGTTTTTGTATTTGTGCTGACACAGGCATAGCAGCGATCAGTACGCCTGCTAGTGCCATGATTACTTTTTGCATCTTTACAGTTGAAAATTTGTACTGCAAAGCTGTGAAGAACAGCGCAAACCTGACAGGACATACCGCACAAATTACGCGTGACAAATGTCACACGCTAGGAAGACAGGCGACTAAGCGTCTCACGCGACACACCCAGATAAGAAGCGATCAGGGTTTTATTGACACGTTGTACAAGAGAAGGATATTGTTTTAATAGCTGCTCATAACGTTCCTTCGCACTGGTAGATAGTAAAGACAGGATGCGTTGCTGTGAAGCGATATAACTGGACTGTGATTTTTTCCAGAAGAAGTGTTCCAGTTTTGGAAGAGCAGCGAACAACTTATTATCATCATCAAGAGAAATGTACAATACTTCTGCATCCTCAAGACAATCCAGTGACATGGTAGCCCTGGACCTGGTGAAGTAAGCCTGATAATCGCTTACCCACCAGTCATCCATAGCAAAATGCAGTATATGTTCTTTATCATTAGCATCCACGGATGATAACTTCAACAAACCAGATAACACAAAATAAGAGTATACCACACTATCTCCTTCCTGTATCAGATACTGGTGCTTTCTGACCTTTCTATAATGAAAATGCGATTGGATCAGGGCAAACTCATCATCGGTCAGTGGTACGATCTGCTCAATATGTGCTCTTAACTTTGTATACATAGTTATTCAGTTCCTGCTACAAACATACCGGAAATTTACTTAGGTGAACATTCCGGTATATACTCCCGTTGATAATATTTATCTGGCGTACCTATATACTCATCCACAGCGTCATAGACTGTATACGAATCCACCTGCATTTCCCCCTGATACAGTACTACCGTCCGCACTCCAGGCGAAGGTGCAGGTGCCGTTGGAGCATAATTCCTGCAGGGGAATAATATATGAATCAACATACAATAGAATTTCTCATGTGCGAGTCTTACGTCTTCCACCTGTTCATCCATAGATAGCTGCAACAGATATTTCCGTTCATCTTCTATCTCACTGGCCATTCAGCTTTACCTGCTGTAATCAGGCGGATAATTGCTTCATCCCGCATAGTTGCCGTTTATAGATTAATGGCGGAAGATATAAAAGGTCACCCCGGTATTTTGAATATTTTGCAAACGGCTATCCTCATAGCATTCATACATTTTTCATTATATTCGGGCATATCATATACCTTGTTTCTCATGAAGCGTAGCTCCGTTTCCCTTGTATTTAATATCTTTCTGGTAATAGGAGGTGTCATCCTGATCGTAGGTAGCGTATTGTCCTACAAGACCTGGAAGTTTACAAAAACAGCTGAAAAAACGACCGGAAAAGTAGTAGACCTCATCACCAGCAGATCTGATAGCTGTTGATATCAATCGGCGTTTTCACGTCAACAACCGTCACCCATTCTTTTTACGCTGTGAATGGAAAGACACGCTTACCGGGCAGCTACATACTTTTAAAAGCGGCTTTATATGGAATGATCCCACTCCGCTTCTTAACAACCGTAAAAAAATTGATGTCTACATAGATCCTAACAACCCCGGGAAGTATTACGTGGATATTACTCCGTATGAATAAGCATATCCATTGATCTATGCTGCATATCCATTATAATTGCTCATTATCCTCCCCCCTTCGTAGGCGGATATCCAAACTGTTTTTTAAACGCAAAAGAGAAATGCGACAGATCCTCAAACCCCACTTCCAGGTATACGTCGACAGGTTTCTTCCGCTTCTGTATTATTTCGTAATGTGCAAGTTCCAGTCGCTTTTGGGTCAGCCATCGCTGGGGAGTAGCACCAAAATGTCTTCTAAAATCCCGGTTAAAGGTGGATAAGCTTCTGCCCGTCAGATAACCAAATCGTTCCATCGGCATATTGAACATAAAGTTCTTTTCCATGAAGCCCACCAGGTCGATCTTGCCTGGTTCATCAAAATTAGCCAATACGTTGTCGATGTCGGAATCTATCAACCGGAGGATGCTGATAGCCTCATTTATCTTCATAGCGGCTATATGGACCGGAAAAGGGCCTTCTACGTCAAAATAGGGCAGTAGTGATGCCAGACAACTTTCCAGCAACGGATGCCGGTCGAAACTGCGGATCTTCTGCGACACGGGCAACTGTAACTGAATATCGAGATCCGCATAGAAGGTTTTCAGACGTTCCACAGATAAATGCATCGCCACTGTTCTGTGTGGCAATCCATCCTTGGGATAATTAATTACGGTAGACAACTGATGCCGGGGTATCAGGAAAACATCCCCTGCCTGAAACACATGTGTCGCTTCTGCCTGTATGATCTTTGTCTCTCCCGACATAAACCAGATAAGCATGTGATGTTCAAACACAACTTCTGTTTTGAACAGTTTATCCTCATAGCAGGACAACTTGATATCCGGGGTGATGTACTTCGTCTGGAATTCCATATTATACAGGTTAAACAATCGTGGTAAGGAATATTCGCAAGGTCATGGTAAATTACTGAAAGCATCTCACACAGCATCAAAAACTATATTGGTCATTGCTTCACTCAAACGCCAGAGACGCTGGGCATTCGCTTCATCCAGGGAATAGGGACGTACTCCTTTTAAGGTCCAGGGCTCATCATAGTGGTGCACTATATCTCCATTATCGATGACTGCCACATCCACGTCCTCACAATATACCCCACCTATGTGATCCAGCATAGGACTGGTGGCGCACCATACCGTTGTAGCCGCTCCCTGAGGCACTGTTTTAAGTTTCGCGGCTACCTCCGGATAAATATTCCCATTCGTATCATGTGTACCCATTTGCTGGAATAGGGCCATAGGTGCTTCACGCCCCAGGTCTGTTCCATTCACTGACCCCGGGTGTAATGAGTACGCCCGCACATGACTACTGCTACCCCGTTTGTCCAGTTCTACGGTGAATAAGTTATTAGCCGTCTTCGACTGACCATATCCCTGTAAGGTCTCGTATGTCCGTGACTCAAAATTAGGATCATCAAAATTGAACGGTGCGATCTGATGACCAAAGGAAGATACATTTATCACTCTCGCACCATTAGCCTTTTTTAATGCGGGCCATAACCGGGCGGTCAACTGAAAATGTCCCAGGTGATTAGTGGCCAGTTGTGATTCATAACCACGGTCGTCCTTTCTGAATGGCACCCACATAATACCAGCGTTATTGATCAGCCGATGTAATGGCCTGCCAGATGCAATAAATGTACTCGCAAACAAGTCGACAGACTGTGGATCCATCAGATCCATTTTAGCTACTTCTATATGAGCAATACCACCTACATTAGCAGCTGCCTTTTCCACATCTCTGGCAGGTACGATCACGGTAGCACCAGCAGCGGCCAGTATCCTGGTTGTTTCAAGTCCGATACCGGCATACCCGCCTGTAATAATGACGATCTTCCCGGTAAGATCGATCCCTTTCATCACATCCGCAGCAGTAGATGCTGCATTAAATCCTGAATGCAAAGGCTGCTGTAAAGCCCCATGGTAGTTGTGCTGTTTCATTGTCAGATCATTTTTTGATGAAACAAAAGTACATGCTAATCCCATGGAGGGCTTTGTTCACGATGTCAATTTTACTTTGTTAAAAATGTCATCTCTTCATTAGCCGGTGTATCTATTCGTTTGCAGCACAAAAACAGATGATTGCAGGCAATGCAGATGTCAGCGTTCATGTAAAAACACCTCCACAGATCTATTAAATGCATCAGGGACCTCCCTGGGCGCATCATGTGAAGCGCCTTTAAAGATCTTCAGTTGCCCGTGGGGAATTGTTCCGGCAATCAAACGGGTATGCGCTTCTTTAATAACATCATATTCGCCGGCGGTAATCAGCACCGGACATTTAATCGCTTTCAGGTCTTCCGGATTTATATTGGGCTCTTCCAGTAAACTGAGTTTCACCCGTATTGCAAAAGGATCACCTCCCTGCAGTGTCTTTATCTGATTGCGTACAGTATCCAGCACCCAACCGTATACGGCGTTAGTATCCGCAGATAGATTAGCGCCCATGGTAACCAGCTTCCTGACTTTTTCAGGATGACGCATAGCCAGGATCAATCCGGTATTGCCCCCATCACTCCAGCCCAACACATTGACGGAATCCAGTTTTAGTTCATGTAGTAGTGTATACATATCCTCCGCATAGAGGTCATAGGTAAGCCGGCTGGTATCCGCTGTAGATTTTCCATGCCCACGGGTATCTACCGCAATCACGTGGTATGACTTTGCCAGTACTGGTATCTGATGTTCGAACGATACGATGCTCTCCAGCGCTCCGTGCAATAACAGTAAAGGCGCACCCTCTCCATATTCCTCATAGTAGATCCGGCTGCCATTAATATTGGCATAATGCCCGGCTTTTTCATTCCTGCCATAACTGGTCAGCAATACACCGGAAGCATCAACCATTAATGCCTGCTTCCCGCCATGTACCTGCTGCTCAGCAGTCGCGATCTTAACCGAAGCCGGCTGATTAAAGAACTTCCAGGACGACAGATCTGATGCTTCAAAATCCTTATTATCCAGCGTGATCTCCTGCTTTTTTATCACCAGCTTCAGGTCGTCATAAACGAATTTTCCCCTGCCGCTATAATACCCGCCAACTGCAATGGAAGTAGCCCGTGCATCTATCTTACCAGATACAATCAGCCGGTTCCACTCCCGTGGTTTAAAATCCCTCATACTCCGTTTACTGAGGGCTGTACCTGACTGACTATCATTATTGAAGTTAAGCACCATCAGGGCCGTTTCTGCCGCCGGATCGTCACTATCCGGGTACATCCACCCTTCCAGGGTAAAAGAGGCGCCCTGAAGGGCTGTAACGTCGATTCTCTGGAAAAAGGTACCAGGAGGTTGCTGTCGGGCACTTGCAGTCATTGAAATAAACAGGGCAGCGCAGCAATAAAAGAGGGCATTAATAAGTGATCGCATATACGGGTTAGCATTTGGTGGTGTACCAGATGTGTCTCAGGACTATCAGAGATAAATTAGGGCAAAAAAAGCGTATTCCCAAAAAGGGCTGCTTTATTTATGGAAATCTGCCTTTATCTCATCTTAATAGTGTAAGCATCCTGTTATAGCATATTCCTTCATCTACATATAGCAATTATGCCCTTCAGCTATTATCTGTTCATCCCCTGTTTTCTGCTCATGACCACCTGTCACGAAGACAGCACTGAGACGTACATCCGGGAAGTCCCCGATACCGGCTATTACCAACCCCTTTTGGCGATATATTGGCGTCTCCCCCGGATACTGATCCCTCTGTGGCAATTCAAGATTAGGCACCTTATTAAAAGGAGGCCATTGTATACAGTTATCCTGTCCTGTGTATACGGGCATTATAAAAACAAAACTGCGCATCAAATTCATGGCTGACAGTGATGACAGCACAAATATTATCTACAGCAATGAATTTGATGGCAGTATCAACCCGGGGCAGTTCTGGGTACCCCAGGATGCCTTCTGATAAACTACGATAGTTCAATCTCCCTGACAATATTGATCTCTCCGAGAAAATACTCATCATGACTGATCACGATCAACGTCCCCTGGTATTCATTTACCGCCGCCGTCAGGATCTCTATATTCTGAATATCAAGGTTATTGGTGGGTTCATCCAGCATGATAATATCAGGCGCCTGATTACCTATTGTCAGTGAGCATAACATTAACCGCATTTTCTCTCCACCACTAAGTGCAATACAGGGTTTATCCCAGTACTCACGGGTGAATAAGAAGCGGTTCAGCCGTGTTTTGATCTCATGTTCCTGTAAACCTGTCTTGTTATACTGAGCCGCCTGCTCATATACACTACGGCTGTTATCGATCAATGAATAATCCTGATCTATGTATACGGTTTTTACAATGGCCCGTCCTATCGTACCCTGCTGAGGCACCAGTTCTCCCAGTAGCATCCTGATCAGCGTTGTCTTACCGGAACCATTCGGCCCTTTTACCACAATACGTTCTCCGCTGACGATCTGGAAATTCAGGGGTTCTTCCCAGAGTAGCTTACTACCATAACTGAAGTTGATCTCTTTCGCAGTAACAAGGATCTTTCCTTTGTGCAGAGAAGAATTATCAAAGTCCATCTTCATCTTATCCATGTCGGGCAACTCCTTCCGCAGTTCGTTCAACTCATCGGAGATATTCCCTACCTTCTCTGCATGGACGCCTTTCATGCGGGAGGTGCTTTTCTCCGCATTGTTACGCAGCGTATTCATAGATATGGTCGGCAAACCGGCCTTTTCCTGTTTCTTTTTGCCACGGGCATCCAGCTTTTGCTGCCGTTCCATCGATTCCCGCTCTGTGTCCCGGGCCTTCCGTAGCTCTTTTTCCTTACTCTTTACATCCTGGCTCAGGGCCTCACCAGCGATCATCTTCTGCTCTGCATAAAACTCATAGTTACCGCCATAAACAGTTATTCCACGCTTACTCAATTCACAAACGGTATCTAACAGGTTCAGTAGTGTACGGTCATGACTCACTATCACCAGCGCATGACCGGTAGAAGATACATAGTCATACAACAAGCGACGGGCTCGTATATCCAGGTGATTACTCGGTTCATCAAGCAGTACCAGTTCAGGCTGATGTATAGTGATACCAGCAAGGAAGATCTTTGTTTTTTGTCCGCCACTCAGCATACGCATCGGCTGCATCAGATCGATATCATGCAGTTGCCAGTAGGCAAATGCTTCTTCGCAACGTTCTTCTATGGTCCAGTCATCATCTAATGTTGTCATATGAACATCCGTGACGTTACCCGCGAGTATTTCACGCAGGGCAATGATCTTATCTGCCACACCAAGCGCCTGCGCTACCGTATGGTCGTTATACTGGCCGAACAGTTGTGGTACATAGTATGGCTGCACCTCAGATTTAATAATACCTGAAGCGGGATGTAGTACCCCTGCTAAGATCTTTAATAATGTAGACTTACCTGCACCGTTGTTACCGATCAGGGCAATTTTATCCTGTTTATTAACAACGAGGTTAATATCCGAAAATAGTATATCTCTATTGGGATGGGTATAGGTTACCCCTTGAAGAATAAGCATGATTTAACTCCTAAAAGAATGAATAATAACCACCAACGGCTGTGCCGGGCGATCTAGTTATTGTTTCTGAAAGAAATTAAATCTCACATGAAGGTATGAATTCGTTAAAGCAGGATGTAAAAATATAAAAAAATCTGGAACTCCAAATCCAGACGCAACAATTCAGCCGCGTTTTTAGCTATTGTCCCAGCGCTTACGTATGAGTAGTAGCATCACCCAGTAAGGCACAAATAACAGAAATGACTGTATTGATGGAGGATTAAATGGGAGGGAAAATATCATATCAGCGACAGCAGCTATTCCCCATATGATAGCGACCCCCAAATTAAAACGAATAGCCCACCGCTTTCCTTTCAGGACAAAATAAGCCATGAGTATCCAGGCAATCGCCGTGATGACCGCCAGTACATAATTGCCAACAATGACTCTTTTTATATCACTATTATAAAATGGGAAGTTCTCTGAATTTAGCAGGTATACCAGGCCATAGGTCCGGTAGACGATTGTCCAGGCAGCCAAAAAGAATATTACGCATAAATATATCTTCAGGGCTATAGATAAAAGTCGCTTACGGTCTACCGTCAGACTTTGATCAAATGATTCATCAAAAATGCTTTGTTGCTGGCTCATGTAATTATAGGTGATAGGTAAAGACTTATACTACTGCTCCCATTTCCGTTGTATCCGGAAGAGAAATATCCAATAAGGTAAAAATACTAAGAACGGTATAAATAGCAATAGTAAAGATAAACCGTATATAGCGAAACATGATGCGGAGAATAACAACCAGCATCCAGCCACAATACCATTAAACTTAATGGCCCATTTCACCTCCCGCCATACGAGGAATGTCATCAGAAATAAAGTGATAATGGCGATCATCAAAAAAATGCTGGCCGCTATGACAGGCAGCCATCCGGAAGACCTGACATCTTCACTGGGCCACATCAGCAACATTACCAATGTAATTGATAACAACAGGGAAAACAGACAGGATACACTCATACCCAGCCATATGTATATTTTTAAAAAGAGCGATAACAATTCTCTGCGGCGAACGGGTATCCCCCCGTTAAACTCATCACCGAAGATGCTTGGTTGATCAGCCATAACAAACAAATTTATTAATCAGAAAATCAGTAACGCTTATTCCTGTGTTTCCTCCTGCCATTACTAACTATACAACTGCCACCGCCGGTGCGGCTCATCAAATGTACCGGATTGATACACTATAATGGCTTTTATTTTTTAGTCTGTATTAGCTGTTCCCATCTTTTCTGTATACGATATAACATGATCCAGTAAGGCAGGAAGAAAAGCGTAGGAAGAAATATCGTTAGATCTTCAGAGATAACACCCGTCCTAATATCAAACATTCGAAACAGTAACGATAATAATGTCAATACTGCGAATACCCAGTTTATCCTGATAGCCCATTTCATTTCCTTCCAGATAACACCACCGATCAGCACCAACACACTACCGCCTACAAAACTCAATATTAAACGACCTATCCAATAAGTCAGCATATCAGTATCTGAAAAAAGATCATTTTTTCCCACCAGGGAACTGAATAACGAGCACAATCCTTCCAATAGGAATATGCACCCCAACACCATAAAAAACCATACGTACATTTTAACGGCAAGGGAGAGTAAGGTACGGCGACGTATAGACAGGTTGTCATCGAAACCGGCGTCGAAGATGCTTTGCTGTTCGTTCATAAAATACAGGGATCTGAAATTAAAATACAAATTTAGTCAAAAATCGTTGTTCCATGCATGCAGTTACCGTTCCCATTTACGCTGAATGCGAAACAGCATGATCCAGTAAGGCAAAAAGGCTATAGCCGTAGGGGCCATTAATTCCAATGCAAACTTTCCAGCCATAACAACAGTCAACGCTGCAAATGCCACCCATATAGCAAAGACAGCCCAGTTAAATCTGATGGCCCATTTCCATCCCATTAACACCATAAATGCCATTAAAAATACTACAATGGCGGCGGTCAGTATCAGGATACTGGAGGCTACAATAGGCCACTGTGGCAGAGACAGCGATTCATCCGGAGGTGATATCAACAAGCGGATCACTATTACAAAAAAATATAGCGTGAATATCGCCGATACCATCATAAGCACCCAGATGTTTATCTTCAGTCCGACAGATAGTAATGTCCTGCGGGAAGTTGGAATGGCTGCATCAAATTGTTCGTCAAAAATACTCTCTGGTTGGTTTATATAGTAACAGGGACTTAATTCGAAGACCGCAGGTAAATAAAAAAGGGACTCCTCACCGGTCGACCAGTGAGGAGTCAGAAAAAGGATATATGTTGATTTGTTAAACCTGAATTAGGCAACCAGCTCTGCCTGCAGAGAGATCTCGATAGCCGCATACGCACGGCTTACCGGGCAACCTGCCTTTGCACCTGCTGCGATCTCCTGGAACTTCTCATTCGTGATACCTGGTACCTTTGCCTTCAGCGACAGGTCTGAACGGGTAATCGTTCCATTGTCCAGGGTTACAGCGGCCGTAGTTTCCAGGGTATCCGCCTTATAACCTGCAGCTTCAAGGTCGAGGGTCAGCTTCATATTAAAGCAACCTGCATGTGCTGCTGCCATCAGTTCTTCCGGATTGGTACCTACACCTTCAGCGAAACGGCTGTTGAAAGAATATTGCGTTTTGTTCAGCGCAGTACTCTGGGTAGTGATGTTACCGTTACCTTCCTTGATGGTGCCATTCCAGATGGCAGATGCTGTACGTTTCATACTATTAAATGTTTTAAGTGTTTTGCTTGTTTGTGTATCATTAACTGATGATACAAAAGTACGCCGGCGCTACAGGGTGAACAATGCACATTTGGCGACTTATATTGTACTTTTTACCCCTGTCGCTCACTTGTATTGCCGGCGATGAACAAAACAATGGCACACTATATAATATATGCCATCTTATACACTATAACCTCCTGTCTGACTCTTCTATGGGCAGGTCATTAATACTCGCAAACCTGCGCTGCATGAGCCCATTCTCGTCAAACTCCCAGTTTTCATTGCCATAGGCCCTGAACCATTGACCATTCTTATCATGATACTCATACTCAAATCTCACGGCAATCCTGTTGTCAGTAAAAGCCCATAATTCCTTCTTCAGCTTATAGTCCAGCTCACGCTCCCATTTACCTGCCAGGAATTCCTTTGCAGCGGCCCGTCCATTCAGGAAAGTTGACCGGTTCCTCCATTCTGTATCAACAGTATATGCCAGGGACACTCTTTCAGGGTCCTGTGAATTCCAGGCATCTTCAGCAAGTTGTACTTTCTCCTTTGCCGTTTCCAGTGTGAACGGCGGTAGTGGATATCTCTTTTCCATGATATATTATTTTAACTGATTAATGAATTGGCTATTTTCTTTGCGCGGTTTACAGGCCATTGATCTCTGTACAGCTGACTCTCTACGAAAGCACCTTCATACAATAAATAGATATGATCTGCCAGCTCCGCATGCTGCAACAGGTCTTTGAAATGCTGCCTGATGTTACTCTTATGTGCATAGATCACCTCTCTTACCTTGGTATTATCTGCCGGAATTTCCGACAGTATATTCAGGAACGCACATCCCCGGAAATCTTCCTGCTCATTCAGCAATGAAATCAGGTCGAAAGATGCAAGCACTTTCATTTTAGGTGTCCGCTTCTGTGCACTCAGGGCCTGCGATTGTTCCTCGATATACTGATGCCTTTTCTCCAGCACTCCCACACACAGATCCTCCTTTGACTTGAAGTGCTGATAAAAGCTGGCTTTCGCCACTTCCGCCTCTTCTATGATCTGATTAATGCCGGTAGAATTGTATCCCTGCCCCAGGAATAACCGGTAGGCTGTATCCAGTATCCGTACTCTTGGTTGTTGTGATTCGTTGCTCATGACTCAAAGGTAAATACTTTTCCAATACAAACAGACAAGTCTGTCTATTTTATTTTTTTATGCTTTTTGAGAAGAAAAAGAGCGATTATAGCAAACCAGGAAAGAATACCACATTTATGATAACCGGAGACGGCTTATTGAGGAAGGACAGGTGACCAGCCACCAGGACACCACACACCTGTCAAAATAAACAGGTCTGGGAACTTGATAGCATAGGACACAGGATCAGTGAAACGATCTATGATGAGAAAGGAAATATGATGAGTTTAGAAAAAAGACTATTTAATCATAAGCACGATTTAACAATGCTGGCAGTAAAAGACAATAAAAAGCCGGAAACAATAAAACAAATGGAATACGACCCTTATGGCAACGTGACTAAACAAGCATGTATAGACCCTTCAAATGGCCAGACAACTGAAATAACACTGTTCGACTATCAATATGATACTACAGGTAACTGGATAAAGAGGAGTCTCAGAAAAGAAGGTCAGGCGATCACCGGCACAAAAATAAGGATCATTAATTACTATTAATAAAAACCGGCGCAGCTGCTATCCGCAACCGCGCCGGTTCCTTCTTACACATCTCTTAAGCTACGGGCTCCACAACCTGGGCCTCCGGCGCATTTTTCTTCACCGACTCGATGCCATTGTCTCTGCCAGCTTCACTGCTGTACATCTGACTGGTACCGATCACCTGCCCGTTACCTGCTTTAAGATTGAAATACGCTCTGCCATCCTTTGCGGTCAGTCGTTCATAACGCGCATCGTTTGGTGCATTCTTCTTTACGGATTCTATCCCGTTGTCACATGCAGCTTTGGTGGTATAGCCTTCGCTGGTCAGAATAGTTTCGCCATTACCGGCATTTAACTTAAAACGGTACTCTCCGTTTGCACTTTGTGTGATGAGAAATTTACTCATGGGGTGGTGTATTTTAGTATGCCCAAATTAATCATTTCCACCTAAACTACCGATTACCTTCAACGGGGATTTTTCCCCTTTCGGCTATTTATTTTCCTCATACAACAAATTAACTGCCTCGTTGGTCTTATTACTGACATCTTTGCTTTTCCAATAAAAGAACAGTATATGCGCAGATCTAAAAAGAAACTGTTGATCATCGGCCTGTTTATTGCCGTGTTAATAGCCATTCAGTTTGTCAGACCGGATATTTCTCATCCGCCCGTTACCGGAGAGATCAAAGCTCCGGCCGAAGTAACAAAGATACTGCAGCGGTCCTGTTATGACTGTCACTCCAATCAGACCCAGCTCAGATGGTTTGACCAGATAGCACCAGCCTCCTGGCTGATAGCACAGCACATCCGGGAAGCCCGTGAGACGCTTAACTTTTCTAACTGGGATAGCCTTTCCACCGGCGATCAGAAAGCGAATCTCTTCCTCTCTGTCAATCAGATCATGTTTAAAGAAATGCCCCTCGGCTCATATACGACCTTTCACCCGGATGCCAGCGTTTCTGACAAGGACCTGCTGACACTGAAAACGTATGTCAACAGCCTGGCCCCGGTAAAGATCTCAGACACCGCCCGTGTGACCGTAGCCAATAAACAGTTCAGTCAATGGACGGCAGGTATACTGCCCTCTACCCGGCAGGTACAACCCGTGCTGAATGGCATCACTTATATTAACGGCTACCGCAACTGGCAGATCGTAAGCATATCTGACCGCTATGATAATGGTACCATGCGGGTGATCCTGGGGAATGATATTGCCATGAAAGCCATCCATGAGCATACCACCAATCCATGGCCTAACGGCACCACCTTTGCCAAGGTAGCCTGGGAACAACTGGTTGATAGTAACAAAATAGCCGGCAGCGGCGAGCTGAAACAGGTCGAATTCATGATCAAGGATGATCAGAAATTTGCTTCCTCAGCTGGCTGGGGCTGGGCCAGATGGAAAGGCAATGACCTGAAACCATATGGTAAAACCCTCACCTTCTCGCAGGAATGTGTGAACTGTCACCACCCGGTAAAACAGGAGGACTATGTATTTACACAACCGCTGACAGATAATGAACGACCGGAAAAGATCACCGGATTACCAAAGCAACAGCTGATCACCACACTCATTGACAAGAACAAACATCAACATAGTGTGTTATATGGCAATGAGATAGCCGTGCAACATGCCAGAAGCGGCGCAGCAGGACCGTATCCCGCAGGCGCTGTACTGACCCTGGCCACCTGGTCACAACAGGATGATGCCCGCTGGTTTGGTGCACTTGTGCCCGGTCATCTGCAATCGGTAGAGGTGGTGAAAGCAGGCCCGGCTATCAGCTATGAAAGTTATCAGGGAGCAGACTGGAAAAAGGTAAGTACAGCAGCGCCGGACAGGGTCAGCTATATTACGCAACTGAAGGCTGCCGTGATTTTTAATTAATGAGACTGCCCCCGGTGGGTGCAATCATCAGGATGAACAGGCTGGTGTCAGTTGCGTACGAGCACCTTTAGCATGATTTTTTCCTAGCTTTATACGGACCATTAAACATCGCCTTATGAATCAATTGAAAATAGGTTGGGCTGGTTTGGGCCATATGGGTATTCCCATGGTAACAAACCTCGTAAAAGCAGGCTTTGACGTCAAAGTGTATAACAGAACGACTTCCAAAGCCATTGAACTAAAGGAAAAACTGGGCGTGAAAGTGGCGCAGTGTCCAAAGCAGCTGACAGAAGATACAGATGTCATCATTACCATGGTGACCGACGATGCTGCTTTGAAGGAGATCTATGAAGGCACAGACGGCATCCTGTCTGTCACCCTGAAGCCGGACATGCTGGCCATAGATATGAGCACTGTCTCTCCGGACACCAGTAAACAGCTGGCGGCATTGTGTGAAGCGGAGGGCATCTGGTACATGGACGCACCGGTATCCGGCAGTGTTAAGCCAGCACAGGACGGACAGCTGATCTTCATGGCCGGTGGACGCGAGGAAGACTTTAACCGCGCTAAGCCCATCTTTGATGTACTGGGGAAGGCTGCACATCTGTTAGGCGAGAATGGCGCAGGAAACTACGCAAAACTGGCCATTAACACCTATCTGGGCATTACCCTCCAGGGATTGTCGGAAGCGGTCCTGTTTGCCCGTAATAATGGTATTACACCAGATCAGTTCCTGCCATTGATCAGTAATGGGCCGATAGCCAGCACTATCTCAACCATGAAATCACAGAACATCATCAACCGCGATTTCACGCCCGCGTTCCAGTTAAGTCTTCTGGCTAAAGATATCAGACTGGCCAAAGGACAGGGCATGGAAACACCCATCGGGAGCGCGCTGCATGATAGTCTGCAGGAGGCGGTCGCCGCAGGATTAGGCACCTCGGACATCATAGCGATCTATCAATATCTTGAAAGTAAATACGCTGAATAAACAGAAAGGCCGGTTCTCACAACCGGCTTTTTTATCCTCCCCACTCGCCATAACACTGTTCCTGGCTTTCAATTTTTCCGCCAACTTTTAAAATGATATTAAAATGTAATATCATTGTACTGTATTACCCAATACAACCATATTCTGAATGCCCAACTTTAAACATCCTGGAATGACCAAACTGACACTCGCACTCTTAATGAGTGCCTCCCTGTTCCTTGCCTCCTGCAGCAAAGACAAAGACACACCAACCGGCGGAAACGGCAATGGCAACGGCAACGAAGGTACGTACCAGAAACCTGCCAATAAAAAAGGCGCAGACTTCAGCACCAACGTAGACTTCGGCACCTGGTACAGTAACGTAGTGAACCTGAAAAGCCACTGGTTCTATACCTGGGGAACAGAAATGCCCGGCAAAACAGTTCCACAGAACTGCGAGTTCGTACCTATGTTCTGGGGCAAAGGCAATGTTACCAAAGAACTGATCGATTCTGTTAAAAAGATGAAAGCAGCCGGTACGGCCAAATATGTATTAGGTTTCAACGAGCCTGACCTGGGAGACCAGTCCAACATGACCGTACAGGAAGCGCTGGACCTCTGGCCACAGCTGGAAAGCATTGGCTTACCACTGGGTAGCCCTGCTGCTGCATGGCCTGAACAGGCATGGATCTATGAGTTCCTCGACAAAGCGATTCAGCAAAAACGCCGCGTGGATTTCATCTGTGTACACATGTACGTGGGAACGGATGATGTACACTTCGTGAATACCTTACAGAAGCTGTATGATAAATACCACCTGCCGATCTGGATCACTGAGTTTGCGACTGCAGACCACAATGCAACTACCATCGACGGTAATATGTACAGACCGGAACAGGTACTTGCCTTCATGCAACGCCTGTTACCTAAACTGGAGGAACTGCCATACGTACATCGTTATTCCTGGTTCTCCAGCTCCGTGACCAGTACCCGGTTATGGCCATCCTCACTGATAGCTGCTGATGGTAAGCTCACGACGTTAGGTCAGTGGTACGCCAACTACAAGCCTAATCTGCAGGTAAAATAACTGACATACTAAACAAAAAGAGCCGGATAACCGGCTCTTTTTGTTTATCAGACATTGTCTTCGTACTGAGATCAAGTGCAGGGTATAGTGTCAAACACTTTACTCCCTCTGCCCTCCTGACATTTCCAGCATTCCTGTATACCAGTCACCTGCCACATACCGTCCTTCTGCTGTAAAGTAAGGATGAACATCTCTCCTTCTACTGCATCATCCGGCAACCCTTCATTCCTCAAATACACGGTCGCCTCATGTATGGCTGGCCCCACATTCTTCGTTTTCACCTGAACGGTACGGCTCCTGGCCCCGGATACCGGTTGAAAATACCGCTCAGCGATCTTACCGGGTTCGTTTACCCAGGCTTCCTGCTTCGCAGCGCCTTCAGCTATCAAGGCATTCAGCTTATCAACGCTGAGCTGTTTGCTATGCCTGAAAGCAGGCGTCTCACAGGCATATAACAAAGTCAGTATAGCGGCAAATACCAGGAGTTGTTTCATAGCGCAATTTGTTTCTCTAATATTGCTCTTTTTCCGCTAACTTCTAATAAAACTTTGGCAGCGGGTTCAATGTAAGGTTACCACGTTAACAACTATTCTAATAAGGCACAAATAATGACTTGCTGGAAAATATCTATCAAATCATTTATTTTAACATATCTCGTCCTATATTGCTCAACGGTTTGAACAATATACATCGAAATAATTACACGCAAGCAGCACCCTATACTATATTATTATATATAATCAAAAATGAAAAGTTTAAGTTTTTTACTGGTCGGCATTAGCCTTTGTTTTACTTGTTTTGCTCAGACGCCAACTATTAAATGGGGAGAAGAATTTAAGTTACATAAAGGGAGTGGTAACCCAGAAATAATATCTGTCGACAAATCTGGCGCCTATCTACAGGAAAGACATCAAGCGATAGTTAGATATTGTTTATTAATTACGACTGCCCGCGAATGCGCTGGTCTTATAAAAATGGACAAGAATTTAAAAGAGGTATACCGGAAAGATTTCTATAAAGAGTTGAAAGGAAAGCAATTCAGACAGTTCTTCACATTGCAAGATAAAATGTTTCTTATCTCATCTGCCTACAACCGTCCTAACAAGACAGATATCATTTATGCCGCTGCAATCAACAAAAGCACCGGAGAACTAACAGAAGAACTGAAAGAAGTAGCCAGCTTACAAAAAGACCAAAAGAGTGATATCATCGATTTCAAAATCACCTACAATGCAGATAGCACCAACATTGTAATGGTGAGTACCATAAGAGGAAAAGAAAGAAACGAATACAAAGTGCAGAAATTTGACAAAAACTTTAAACCAAGCGGCAACCCTGTAGTGCTGACAAATGAGTTTGAAGCTAAAAAATACCAGCTTCAGGATTTACTATACCTAAGCAATAATAAAATCCTACTCGTAGGACGGGTGTATGAATATGCACAAGATAAAAATCAGAAATCGAAGTCCCTTCATTTCATCAATTATAATATACGCTTGTATAATGACAAAGGAGAGCAACAGTCGGAGATTAATACCACTTTCAACGGAAAATGGCTCAACAGCACCAAACTGGTGCATGAAAAGAATAAAGATCTTGTGCTGGCTGCATTCTACAGCAATAGTGAGAAAAGTGGAACGATCAATGGTATGCTGGTACAACGGATCAATATAAATGATGGATCGGTCATCTCCACCAGTAATAAAGAAATCAATAACTCCCTTATAACTGCAAACAATGATGATGATAAAGATGGTGATGACGACAAAGACAATAAAAGAAAAGAAAGAGAGAACCGGAACAAACCGAAAAACGAATCAGCGTTATTCTCAAAATATATGCAGTTCAGGAATATTTTTTATACCGCTGACAATGGATTGGTTATTCTTGCCGAACCATACCATCATTATGTAACATCTATATATATTCCAGGTGCGCCTAGTGTTGTCGGTGGCGGTACATCAGGCACCTTCACTTCGACCTACCATTACCTTTCCGGTGATCTGATGATGTGTAAAATCAATGATAATGGTAATATCGCCTGGATGGAGATTGTGCCGAAAGACCAACGGGAAACAACGTCTACACCGAGTACTATTAATTCCGGTTCTGAATATAACTATTCCGGATATTTCGAGTCAGAAGACAGACCTTGTTATTCCGGGTTTGGCGCGATGCAAATAAACGGTAATATTAAGGTCATATTTAATGATAGCCCTCAAAACATCAACGTCACACACGCAGGTCTGAAAACAAAAAAAGTCATTACCTACGATGATTCCGACTGCTATTTACTCAGTATCGATGCAATCTCCGGTAAAGTTGAAAGAAAAAAATTCTTCTCCAATAACAATACGCCTATCGTGATGCCTCATTTAGCGTCTATCATCAACAATGAAATGTATGTCGTAGGCAAAACCAACTTTATATGGAGCAAAAGTAAACTTGCGGTAGCGAAGATTACTGTGAGGTAATATTTGCGCTCACGAATTACAAAGAGGTCGTATCCAAAATAATTTGACCGATTTGAGAACTCCTTCATAAAGTTTCTCTTATTACGTATTCGAATAAACAGGACAATATTATTTTTGATACAACCTCTTTTAGCACATCTGCTAATAAAACTTTGGCAGCGGGTTCAATGTCAGGTTACCACGCTGATGCCAGTACGGATAGATGGTCGGCGCATCGCTGGCAGCGTCCAGCCTTTTCACCTGTTCTACCGTAAGGTTCCAGCCTACAGCTGCCAGGTTCTGTTTCAGCTGCTCTTCATTCCTTGCGCCGATGATCACACTGGAGACCGTCGGTCTTTGCAGCAGCCAGTTAAGTGCTATTTGGGCTACACGCTTGCCTGTTTCTGCAGCTATTTCATCCAGCACATCTACTACTTTATACAATAATTCGTCAGGTACTGCGAATGATGGTACAGGACTACCTCCCTGGGCTACACGGCTATCGGCAGGGAAAGGCTGATCACGGCGGTATTTACCACCCAGCATACCCGATGCCAGCGGGCTCCATACCAGTGCCCCTACTTTCTGGTCAATGCCCAGTGGCATGAGTTCCCACTCATACTCTCTGTTCACCAGGGAATAATACACCTGATGAGCTACATACCTGTTCCATCCATATCTCTCTGACACTGACAGCGACTTCATCAAATGCCAGCCGGAGAAGTTAGAGGCGGCGATATAACGGATCTTGCCGCTCTGTACCAGGTCATCCAGTCCGCGTAATACCTCCTCCACAGGCGTATTACCATCAAAGCCATGCATATGATAAATGTCTATGTAATCAGTATTCAGCCTTCTGAGACTTGCTTCGACATTTTTGATCAGCTGAGAACGCCCCGACCCCTGGTAATTGGCGCCGGATGCATTACTCATGGGAAAAGTAGACTTAGTGGAGATTAACACCTTATCACGCTGGCCGGCGATGGCCTTTCCCAGGATCTCTTCAGAGAGACCATCGGAATATATATCTGCTGTATCAAATAAATTAACGCCGGCATCGAGGCACAGATTGATCATACGTGTCGCCTCTTCTACCTGTGTACTGCCCCATGCTTTAAAAAACTCGCCACTTCCTCCAAAGGTCGCCGTTCCAAAGGTTAATACCGGCACCTGCAATCCTGATCCTCCTAAAAATCTGTATTCCATTGTTTTCACGTTAAATATTAAAGAATTAGATAGCCAGGCAAAGATCGGGAATTGCACATTCCGATTACCTGTACTTTTTACATATATATCTGTAGATATTAAGGAAACCAGTCACATAAGACCCTCCTTCAGTATACCATCGTTTATTTTTTGTTCAGGTAGGCTTTCTCTTACGTTTCTCCTACGTTTTAAAACGTAAGAGAAACGTAAGAGAAAGCCTACTTAAACGAAGCTTGTCTTAATACAGAAAAACTTTACAGTTCTACTGTGGAAGATCAGGATTGACTTTACAACTATTGCTAATTCCAGTTTAGACTTACACGCCGAGACTGCCACAACTACAGTTCCCGGCACTTTTGCATATTATTTGTGATGTAACTGGTATACCAACAGTTATAAATCATGGCAACATTTTCAGAGATCATAAATAGTGACAAACCGGTATTAGTGGATTTCTTTGCTACCTGGTGCGGACCCTGTAAAATGCAGGCGCCTATACTGGATCAGCTGAAACAGAAAGTAGGCGATACGGCCACTATCCTGAAGATAGATGTGGATAAAAATCCCGCTGCGGCGAATGCATATAATGTACAGGGTGTACCTACGCTCATCCTTTTCAAACAGGGTAAGATCGTATGGCGCCAATCTGGCGTGGTACCAGTGAACAACCTGGAACAGATTGTCAGGCAGAACGCCTGAGCCGTCGAGTAACAAAGAATGCTGCAATATGAAGTATAACATATATTTTTATATATCTTAGTGCTTCACATTGTAGCATTTCAATGAAAGAAATTTACGCAACCCTAAGCCAGATCGGTCAGTATACCAACCCCTTCGCTATTATTTCCGGTGCTGTTCTCTATGGTATAACAGCTTTAATACTGACAATCATTGTCTTGATCATTTTCCGGAAAAAAATACGGGTGCCCCGCAGGCACAAAGCCCTGAAAGTACTCGCATACAGCTATTTTATCCTACTACCGTTACTGTCAGGTTTCCTCTGGGCCAAATGGGGCTTCTTCAAAAGCCTTCGAAAAGACATCAAGGCGCATACGGAAGTGTATATCAAACAGATACCTCCCTCATTCGACACAAGTATCTCCGGGGCAGTACACACCTATATGCAGGATAACAAGGCAACGCTGTCCACCATGTCCACCGACCAGCTGATAGATGTACTGGCGGACGTGATCTATACACAGTACTACAGCACCCTTTCCAGTCAGGAGACTGCCAAACAGGTGAGTAACACCTTCTTTTCCTGGGTATTGAAACTGACCAAGGGAAAAGGTATGGCACAGCTGATCAAACACAACATTCACAAGATCCTGAAAGAGAAACTGGGATTAGATGAGGAAGTCAGCAAAGAACTGATGGCCTCCCGCATTGAAGAAGTAGTAAGAATGGGACTATTTGCGAAAATAGCCCTCATTCAGGCCGACCATTTCCTGAAAGGCATACAGAAAGGCGTACTGATCCTCTTCTGTATTTTAATGGCCGTTCCCCTGGCAGAGGTCCTGATCGCTCATTACCTGCTAAAAAAGAAACCACCTGTGCCCCAGGCTAAACCTGTTATGACCCAGGTTTAACCACTTATGACCCTAAAAGCGTGTTTCATGCCATTTCCCAGCTGCTGACATGGATATGCCGGTACCTTTGCTGCATATTCACTGATTAACAGAACGGGTTATGGTAAAGTCCACACAGACCATTGCACTGAAATATGCTCATTTTATAGATGCCGCCTACCAGGTGACGGAACAGAGTCCGCTACAGGAGGAATATCCATATTTTCCGTTAGGTTATTCACTTGTCTATAACATTCACAGAAAGGAAAGTAAAAAGGGGAAAACGTCGCTGATATACAGTGGTTTTCTGGCTAAAAGTATCTTTTCACCGGATGCACCTACTACTTATGTGCTGGCATTGCGCGGTTCCGATGATTTTCTGAGCTGGGCAGAGACGCTGGACACCCTGCCAGCCCCTGGGCCATTCGGGAATAACAGTGGCAATGTTGTATCCGGATTCCTGGATATGTTTAACAGTATGACTTTCTCAGAGCCCGGACAGGTAAAGCCGAAAGGGTTATTGAAATATATCAGATATAGTATCAACTACACCGACATGCAGTCGGAAGATGATACACAGCCTATGGTTTGTGCCGGGCATAGTCTGGGCGCTGCAATGGCAACCTTATTCGCCGCGGGAGACGCCTACACGCTGCATCCATGCCGCTTGTATACCTTCGGTTCCCCCTGCGTGGGCGACGCGGCCTTTGTTTCGTTTCACAATTCGCTGATCACGACCAGCGAGCGCTATTACAATCTGCCCGATCTTATCCCTACACTGTTAGATGCATTTGGTTATGACCACGTGCACACAGGAATACCCCTTGATTCTCTGGGGTATCCCTCCCTCAGCTGGTTGCCGGATTGTACACATTCCCTCAGAACATACATGTACCTGCTCGGTGCCGATACCTCGGTACTGGGCGCGAATTGCCTTATCTCCGATATAGACGATGACGTCATGATTAAGAAATTAAGCTTCAGAAGAAGATATTAGTTCACTATGGTTATGTTAATCAGGAAGTAAAGCCGCTTCGTTTATACGAGGGGGCCTTTTTCTTTTAATGGAATTGTACGGAAACGGAAAAACCGCACCTCCTCATTGTCCCGGTAAAGTCCCAGCTTCTATGTAGTTTGGCCGTCGCTAGTTCGTCGCTTGTTCGTCGCTTGTTATACCCGTCCAGGCCCGGAGACTTTTACCCAAAAAAGGAGATGCGGTTGTCTGATATCTATGATTAAGGCAAGTTACTTATGACAATGCAGGTGCTGGAGGGAAATCAACAGGCACATTTGTAATACCGTGCAGATAGTTAGTGATCATCTTATCACCGATCAGCACTACGATATCTACCAGATTTTCGGTTGTATAACCGGCATCAAAGAACTGATCTACCAATGCGGCTTCAGGCTTACCGTTATTTTCTACTGCACTCTTCACCAATGTAGCAATAGCATTCAGTTTAGGATCGAAAGAAGCGCCGCCCTTGCGGATCTCAATGATCTGCTCATCAGAGAATCCGTTCAGTTTACCAATATAAGTATGTGCCGCCAGACAGTATTCACACTCATTCACCTGGCTAACTACCAGATTCACTACTTCTTTCTCTTTTGGTTTCAGAGAAGTTTTTGCACCCTGTAATGCAAGGTATGTACCCAGTGCATTTTCAGAATGTGCCATCGTAGCGTACAGGTTAGGCACTTTGCCGATACCTTTTTTCAGATTGTCAAACAGTACCTGGTTGTTAGCACTTACTTCTTCTCTGGTAGGAACATTGAACGTTTTCATTTTTTTATGATTTGATATGTGTGTGTTCGTCGTTATTGACAATGTAAAATTGCATCAAAAGCAGACCGTAAAAAATGGATAGTATTCTCCATGTCTTGTACATTTTTCCCCTACCGGATCATGGCTGGGATATAACTATCCCTTCAGTAACGGATAAATGAAGTTATTATAAGAGGATTATAATGGAATAAGGGATCGTTCATGCACCTACCTATACATATATATAGGAAGAATAGTACACTAAACAGATGATAATCAACTCAATGAAAAAATACGCTGTATTGTAACCCTGCCCGGCGCCGGTTTTTTTTCATAAAAACGGAAAATAATTTTGTCCTGCGCAAAAAAAGTGCGCACATGGCTTTCAACTTTGTATCATCAAACAAAAACAAACGGTCATGAGATTCAACATCCTTAAAAAAGCAGCACAGGTAACCAATCACGGTGGCGCAAAAGCATACGCGCTGACACCGGAACTGGAGCTGTACAGCACTGTGGTGACAGCTTCTCTTAACGACCAGTTTTATGAAAAGGCCGACACAAAGCTGGAACGTATCAGAGAGCTGATTGCTAAAAACGATCCTCAATTCGTCGCAAAGCTTGCCGTATACACGCGTGAAAAGATGTACATGCGTACAGTGCCGCTGGTATTGACAGTAGAACTTGCGAAACTGCATCAAGGCGACGACCTGGTAGGAAAGCTGACAGGTCGTGTGATACAGCGTGCAGATGAAATCACTGAGTTACTGGCATACTACACCCTGGCAAATGACAGAGGTGAAACAGTGAAGAAGCTTAATCGCCTGAGTAAGCAAATACAAAAGGGACTGGTCACTGCGTTCAACAAATTTGACGAATATCAGTTTGCAAAATACAACCGTAAAACCGCTATCACCCTGAAAGATGCGCTGTTCATTGTGCATCCGAAAGCAAAGGATGAGACACAGCAGGCATTATTCAACAAGATAGTGAACAACGAGTTATCAACACCTTACACATGGGAAACTGAGTTGTCAGCGGCCGGACAATACACATACAAGGATGAACTGCAAAAGGCAGAAGCATTCAAAGCGGTGTGGACACAACTGATAGAAAGCGGAAAACTGGGTTACATGGCAGCATTACGTAACCTGCGCAATATGCTGCAATATGGTGTAACAGCTGCGTATATGCTAAAGGTGGCGCGTATGCTGTCAGACAGAGAAGCGATCATGAAGGCGAAGCAATTTCCTTTCCGTTATCTGGCTGCATACAGAGAGATAAAAGATTTAAAGCACAGCTGTTTGCCTGATATCAGAAATGCCATTGAGGCAGCCCTGCAAACCAGTGTTTCCACCCTGAAAGGATTTGATAGTGACACCCGTGTGGTGATCGCATGTGACGTATCAGGTTCCATGCAACAACCGATCTCTCCAAAGAGCAAAGTGTTGCTGTATGATATCGGTCTGCTATTGGGTATGCTGTTAAAGCACAGATGTAAAAACGTAGTCTCCGGTATGTTTGGTGACACCTGGAAAATAGTTGATATGTCTTCGGATAAGATCTTAAGTAACGTAGACGAATTCTACCGCAGGGAAGGGGAAGTGGGTTACGCCACCAACGGATTCCTGGTACTGGAAGATCTGATCAAAAGAAAACAGGTTGCTGATAAGATCATGCTGTTCACTGACGGGCAGTTGTGGGATAGTACGACCAACAACAATGCCGCAGCGAACGCTATATCAGCAAAATGGACATGGTATAAGCAGCATGTAGCGCCTGATGCGAAGCTGTATCTGTTCAATCTGGCGGGTTACAATACGGTACCGCTGGACGTACGTCAGGACGATGTTTACCTCATTGCGGGATGGAGTGATAAGATCTTCGGAATACTGGATGCGATTGAAAGAGGAAGCGACGCCGTTACTGAGATAGCCGGCCTTTCTTTCTAAGGATTCATTTTTTGTTCACCTCATTTTTACATCCCTCCAAAAGGGAGGGATGTTTTTAAAATATTGCAGGACCAAGGTGTCGTTGATAAGTCTTACTTCGTAGGGAATACGAGTGTGCGGGTGCAATTCCCGCTCCGCTGCCGGCGGATGGCGTAATCAGTAGCGCGCGTATATAGAAAGGGCTTATTATTTATTACCCGGCAACGGTCCTGTATGCATAACAGCTACAAGTGTCGTAGAAAGGTGTTACTTCTCTGTCAGGAAAACAAGCACACACTTTTCGCTTATTACCTAAGGGCTGATTATGTCTGTACTTTTATAAAAAACGAGTGTCGTAGGGAAGTAATACTTCGACTCCAAATCGACAAATAATCTGCTACGGGGGTTCGAGTCCCTCTCCGCTGAAAGGCGGATGGTCGAGGTGGTTAGGCGCAGATGGAAAACAACATTATTTTCCGCCTGTTACCTCGTTTTTTTATTTTCTTAAGGCAGGTGTCGTAGGAAAGCGTTACTTCGCAGGATCTGAAGGCTAGGGGTTCGAATCCTCTCCTGTTTCAACCATGTTGGACAGGTAGCTCAACCTGGATAGAGCATCAGGCAAAACAGTCGCTTCCGTATTGTTACCCTGCCTGCATTTTTTTATGTGTTTATTGGACTTAAACTTGTTTTCATTCTATGATGACAGCGGGAGAAATATTTATTTCTTCCGCTTTTTTTTCATTTATGTTATCCACATTTTTCACTACGCACGATGAATGCGTAATGCTCCTGTATCTTTGTTATGTAAACAAGACGGTCAAACACACGAAACACCTGTCCTATTGAATATAAACCCGCCGGGAAGGAGATGAACCCCTCTTTCAGGCAATTAAAAATCAATCTTGTAATGCATAAAACTTTGGTTATGTAAGTACTGTTTTTCTCAAAGAACCATGATACCATCTTATTTAGCAATACGCTTTTGACTATGTAATACGAATCCCATGGCGCCTGCAGCTGGCATACGCAGACAGGCGCCAACTTTCAAACGTTTTTATCCGGATACTGCGTAAGACGCAGCATTCATATCACTTACGAAAAGCGATCGTCGTAACACGGGCTTTTGTGTGCATAGGTGAGACGACAACTATGCAAATAATATAGCCACATCTTTTAACTTTTTTAATACACTATGCTGAAATCAAGAATCAATCAATTTGTTGCAACCTATTTTAACAATGGTAATCCCGGTTATTTATCGAGGCCCGGTCAACTGGCATCCGGTGGTTCTATTACAACCGTTGCGACAATTGATAACAGAGAGCTGAAAAACACAGATGGTTTATTGGAATTGTCCGGTTTTGGTTCTGTGGATAATATCGATCCATTATCCACGTCAGCTGATGACCTGGTAATGATTTTCGGAGATGAAAAAGATCAGCATCAGGAGCTGGTGCTGTTTGACCAGGCGTTCAACAGCAGCAATGTAACATTCAGAATAGACATGCAGCTGCATTATGCTGTTATTTCATACGAAGGCATCTGTACTATCAGCTTTTCAACAGGTGAAGTGAAGACTTTCTATGTGTATATACCCGATGTTGGAGAGAATAATTTCACTGCTATCCGCTTTAAGAATACAAAGCGTTCAAATAGCGATGTACAAACAATTATCAGGGCATTCAATGTAGTGCTCGTGCGTTAACTCATCCATCATTTCGTTAGGAGCCGCGGTCTCCGTCAGTGCATAGTGGCAAGGCGCCTGCTGCTTGCACTGATCTTACCCCAAACCCCTGCTATGGCCTTTTACATAACCTATGCCGGCCTTGCTTCCATTATTGTTTTCCCTATATAGTGTTTCAGTCTGGTCTTTGCGGCGCCAGGCTGAACACGTTTTTATACCCCTGCCTAACGCAGATACCGCAATCTGATCACATGTAACACCCGCAGCCAGTGATTAATCCCTCTCTGATGCAGCATAAATGCCAGCACGATCAGGATACCCATAATGCCTTCAGCAAATACCACTACCCCAACGCCGAAATAGTGTGCCAGATACCCTATCACCAGGCTACCGATCGGCAGCATCCCCTGGTAAGACATGATATAATAACTCAGTGTTCTGGCCCTCATTTCTGAAGAAGCATGCGTTTGCAGATAAGTATTGATCGCGGAGTTCTGGATCATTAATCCACCACCAGTAGCAGCCGTTGCCAGTAACGCAAATACGATAGAAGAAGACACCGCTAAACCGAGGAGGGCTACAGCGAAAACAGTACTCGATACTATCGTCAGCCGCATCAGATCGTGCCCTGGTTTTAATGTCGCCATAAACACCGCACCAAACAACGCACCTAAACCCGCAGCACTTTCAAACCAGCTGAATGTGGTCGCATCACCATGAAAAACATCTTTTGCAAATACGGGCAACAGGGTGGTATATGGAATGACCAGCAGACTGGAAGCTGCCAGCAGTAGTATCAGCGAAGAGAGATCGGGAGAATCTTTCAGGTATTCATATCCTTTACGCAGGTCGGCCCATATATTCACCTCTGAACGGGATGCGGGGATCAGCGTCAGCTTCATCATCAGCAAACAACAGATCACTGCTATAAAGCTTAGGAAGTTGATCAGGAAACACACATCTTCACCGAATGAGCTCAGTATAATACCTGCCAGTGCCGGCCCTACTAACCGGGCAGCGTTAAAGGCGGAGGAGTTCAGCGCGATCGCATTGGGGAGATCTTCTTTATTATCCACCAGGTCGACCATCAGGGCCTGCCGGGCAGTTGTATCAAATGCATTAATTAAACCCTGTAGGAGACTTAATGCGGCAATCCAGACCATATTATAGTAGTTCAGCCAGATCATGGCAGCCAGCACCCCCGCCTGGACCATGAGGCCTACCTGGGTGACCATCACCACCCTGAACTTATTATGTCGGTCTATAAAGCTACCGGCAAAGGGAGCCAGTACCAGGGAAGGTATCAGACTGAGGAAAGTCACCAGTCCAAGCAGGAAGGCCGAGCCTGTGATGCGGTATACCAGCCAGCTGATAGCGACCCGCTGCATCCATGTGCCTATGAGAGAAATGGCTTGTCCAATAAAGTGAAGTCTGAAGTTATGGTGTTTTAATGAACGAAATATTGACATATTTAATAAAGAAAATTAATAAAGTTACTTTACAAAAGTACGAATTAATTAGGAATTAGGAACTGGCAATCGGGAAATTAATGCCTAAAGAGCCTGCCATTAATATACTCAACAGATACAAAAGGTCATCCGGTGGCTCAAGCACATCGATATGCTATTTTATTTCCCTTCATTACAGCCCATTCCTAATTCTTAATTTCTAATTCCTAATTAATAAAGTAACTTTGCCATTTGATTCTGTATTATGTCCGCAAACACTTCGCACACTTATGAAGTAGCCGCTTCCCTACGCAGTACGGTCACCCGCCTGGTAAGGCAGCTACGCAAACAAAATATCAGCTCCGATTTCTCTAACGCAGAGTTGCTGACAATGGGCCTGTTAGACCAGCATGGCAAATTGCTTCCTTCTGCCCTGGCGGAAATGGAGCGCATCTCGGCACAGGCCATTTCCCAGATACTCAACCGGCTGGAAGAGGTCGGGTGTGTAAACCGGGTCATGGATGAGACAGATAAGCGGAAATCGGTGGTTTCACTAACGGAGAAAGGCACACAACACCTGATTGAAAACAGGAGAATTAAGGAAGAATGGCTGGTGAAGGCGATGGACAAGCTGTTTTCCGCCGAGGAACTGGCACTGATAGAAGCATTCCTGCCCCTCCTGCAGCGACTTGCCGAATACAATGGTTAAAACGATACTACATATGAAAGGCACCCACCACTATGCGATGACCACCCGCTGGACTGGCAATACTGGCTCCGGAACTACTGGTTATCAGTCTTATGAACGCAGTCACGTATTACAGGTATCCGGCAAACCAGACATTCCCGGCTCCTCCGATCCTGCCTTCCGCGGCGACAAGACCCGTTACAATCCGGAAGAAATGCTCGTAGGTTCACTCTCCTCCTGTCATATGCTGTGGTACCTGCATCTTTGCTCGGTCGCGGGGATTGTGGTAACAGATTATATTGACCATGCTACAGGTACAATGGTAGAAACAGCTGATGGCGGAGGATACTTTTCAGAAGTGACCCTCCACCCGGAGGTCACTATTACCGATCCCGCCATGATTGACCAGGCCAATGCGCTGCATGGAAAAGCCAACGAGTTATGCTTCATTGCGAACTCCGTAAAGTTCCCGGTACATCACCAGGCGACCTGCAAAGCATAACTCCCGGAGTACTGTGAGAACTACTGAAAACAGTAAGTAGTGGCACTCAGCGTTATACTACCGCCTATCAATTTTATGCCCCAAAAGTGTGAAAAAAGCATAAAAACGAGTTAAAATACAACAGAAACCCTACCGATCTCATGATTTTAACATTTGGGTAGCGATAAATTTCTCTAAATTTATATGTGTATAACGTATGCGCTTATATCCAGTTTAACTTGAAAGTATGAGAAAAATATTGGCAACAGGATTGGTTATTACCTCGTTAGGTCTGCTTACTTATGTGTATGCCTTTAAAAAAGAGGAAGCGCCATTGCGTTCAGGGGACGTTATCTTTCAGACATCTATGTCACCACAGTGCCAGGCCGTCAGGCTGGCTACACACTCCAGGTTCAGTCATTGTGGTATGATCTGGAAAATAGATAATAAAGACTATGTACTTGAAGCGGTCCAACCAGTTAAAATAACGCCACTGGATGAATGGATCTCGCATGGAGATGGGAAGAAGTATGTGGTACGCCGTCTTAAGAATGCAGATAAAGTATTAACAGACAAGGTACTCAGCGAAATGGAAGCGGAAGGGAAAAAGATGATCGGCAAACCTTATGATGGATATTTTGAATGGTCAGATGATAGAATATATTGTTCAGAGCTGATATGGAAGATTTATAAGAGAGCTGCTGGTGTAGCCGTAGGCAGGCTGCAAAAGATAAAAGATTTTGATTTGAGCAGCGGCCCGGTAAAAGAGATTATCCGCGAACGTTATGGTGATAATCTCCCTATTAATGAAACAGTTATCTCACCGCAAAGCATCTATGAATCTAGTTTATTTGTGACCGTAAGGTCAAAATATGGCGAAAAATAGTATTATCTCAGTAACTTTGTACTCCAAGGTCTGGTGTAACCAGTAAGAACAAGGTGCGATTTTTTATATCAACGGCGTAGTACCGTTATTCCAATCCTATGAATATGAAAAGATTTTCTACATTCTTCTTGCTGTCCGCAGCATTTTCAATCCCTACTATTGCCCAAAACTACAAGCAGGACTTCGAGAAATTAAGCAACAGTGGCGACACAACCAAACAGCGCATCCTCCTGGCTAAATGGGAGAAAGCTAAACCCAATGACGCTGAACTTTACATTGCTTACTTCAATTATTACGTCTCCAAAAGTAAAACTGAAGTAGTGACCATTAACCACACTGCTAATGGTTCTAACTCCCTGAAAGCCGGAAAAAATGGTGATCCTGCTGGTTATACCAGTGAAGTCGGTTACAAAAAAGAACCGCTCAACAAAGGATTCAAATACATCAATTCCGGTATTGCCAAATTCCCGAACAGACTGGATATGCGCTTCGGCAAGATATACATGCTGGGTGAGAATTACAACTATACTTATCTGACAAAAGAACTCGTATCGGCTATCAATTACGGCCATACGATCGACAATAAATGGAAATGGGCAGACAATAAACCACTGGAAAAGCCGGAGCAGTTCATGCTGAACGCTGTACAGGAGTATGTGGCCCAGATCTATAACGTAGGTAAGAGCCAGGCGGATAATATCCAGCTGATCTCTGAAACGGTATTGAAATATTATCCTAAGCACGTAGAAAGCCTGTCAGACCTCGGACTCGCCTATACGCTGAAAGAAGATAATGAAAATGCGCTCAAGACCTTCCTGAAGGCCAATGCAATAGCACCGAAAGACTATATTGTTCTGAACAATATCGCAAACCTTTACTCCAAGAAAGGCGATGACGCTACCGCAGTTAAATATTACGAACAGACTTTAAAAGTAGGTGACCAGGAAGCAAAAGACCTGGCCAGCGCTGAAATAAAACGGATCAATGCAAAGAAGCCGGTTCCAAAGGCTACAATGCCTAAACCTGCCACTGCTACCGCTAAAACTTCTGCTGAAAAAACAACGAACAGCAAACCCACTACTGCGAAGACAGTATCCAAAACCAAAACGGCCGCTGACAAATCAAGCTCTTCTAAATCAACTGCTGCGAAAGAGGCTAAAAAGCCTACAAGCAAGACGCCTTCTAAGCACTAGCTTAGAAGGCGCCCGCCGGCAAAGCAGATTGCACATTATTTGATCGACTGCAGCAAACTACAGAACTCCAGCTTCTCATCTGAAGTCAAAAATGAATTGGCAATTGTTTCGCTAATTAAGTCGCTCGTCAGGGAAAATTCATCGTAAAGGTCATTTTGTTCCACTCCGTACTTCTTCGCCGTTGAAAAACGAACTGCTCCCAGGATCTCTTTAGAAGGTACCTTTTTTTCTACCAGCAAAGGCCGGATAGAATACAGCATTTCGTTGTTCGCTATTTCTATCTTCTTCTGATATTCGGTCTTCCCGTGCCTTGAGAAATATTGCCTGGTCAGTAAATAAACTATAAAACCAAGCATAGTTGCAACAGTTGCAGTAAAAACAATGTTTTCAGATAAGTTCACCATAGATAATTAGGAAGGCTAAAGCGTGTATTAATATATTATAAACATACGCAATGTATGGTAGTACAGTTTCAATTGTACAACTGTTAATTGCATGTTTGAACAGCCTTCTTTTTCGCTTTTGTTACAACTAACTGCTAATCAATACTACCCAAAAAATGTACTCATGGAAACACAAGTGAGTACTACTACCTGCTATTAAATAAACAGAAATACCTCCTCATATTATTGATCTCAATCCCCGTAAGGTCCCACCATTACTGGTATCACAGGCAGTCCTAACCAAATATCCCGGAAAAAATATTTTTCAGAAAAAATTCAAAAAGCTCCTGCCGGACCACACCAGCAGGAGCTTTTTATATGATAATTCAAATGTGCTATTTCCAGGAAACAACTACCATCACCGGAAAGTGATCTGACGGCTCACGTGCCACATATTTATTCAGTGACACTTCTTTTGGAAAGTCGGCTGAAGCCACCTTTTCATCTCCTTCGTTTTCCTTTACCACCGGACCACGGTAAGTATCAGTCAGGATACCGTATTTTTCCACACGGAATTGTTTGGTCAGGAAAATGTGGTCAATGCGGCTGTCTGTCTTACTGTTTGTATTGAACGCATTGAAAGTGCCATTCTCTGCATAGCGGATAGCGGTCGTCTCATATGCATCTTTCAGCAAGCCGGAAGTATTGATCAGTGTGTAAGATTCACTGCGCTGATCTACGTTGAAATCGCCGGTCAGGATAGTCGGTATATTGCCGGCCATCTTTCTTACTTTGTCCATCACCAGTTTGGCACTCTCCGCTCTTGCTTTCACACCAATATGGTCCATGTGCAGATTGAAGAAATAGAAAGTGAATCCGGTTTTGGTCTCTTTGAATTTACCCCATGAACAAAGTCTTGGCAATACAGCATCCCATCCTTTATTCGGCCTGTCAGTCACCTCTGACATCCAGAAATCACCATGTTCCAGCAATTTAAATTTTCTGGTATTATAAAAGATAGCAGAATACTCACCTGCCTCTTTCCCATCATCACGGCCCACCCCGATATACGCATAACCAGGCAGCGTATCTTTCAGGTTCTCCAGCTGGTGATGCATACATTCCTGCGTACCGAAAATATCAAATCCATGAAAACGGATCATAGCAGCGATCACCGGATAACGCTGTTTCCAGCCGTTGCCATGAGCGGCATCTTCGGTGTTATTGTCGTTACGCATGTTGTAAGAGGCCACCGTTATTCTCTGCGCCATCACAGCACAGCTCAATACGGTCAAAACAGCCACCAGGAACATCTTTCTTTTCATCTGCATCTCTAATTTATAATGATCATTTAATTACCTGATTACAGCTCCCATCCCGGGTTCTGGCCCAGTTTAGGATTCAGCTGCAGGTCAGTATAAGGTACCGGATAAAGGTACTTATAATCTGCCCATTCACGGGAAACGTTGTCCAGCCAGTGTATTTCACCATGTGTATCCTGTGATAACACCTGCGGATTCACTGTACCATTCAGTGTCTGATTCACATTGATATAAGTCACACCACTGATCTGCTGTGCCGGTGCTGTTTTATAAAAACACACATCCATCTTACCATCTGCATTCAGGTCCATTGGTACATCCAGTGCCGGTACATACATACCCGTCCATGATCTGGTCAGCAGGTCGCCCTGTTTCCATCTCACCAGGTCATAAAAACGGAAGCCTTCCAGCACCAGTTCTATTCCACGCTCCCTGCGTATCTCCAGCAAGGCTGCATCCGAAATACCCGGGAAATAGTTTGTCTTCAGATAGTTATCAGCCACTGTTGGTTTTGCGGAGACACCTCCGGTAATACCGGCACGTGTACGTAATGCACCTACTGTTTTCGCCCAGTCATTATCAGACAGCTTACCCAGTTCTGCTGTTGCCTCTGCATAGTTCAGCAGGATCTCTGCGTAACGCATCAGACAAATGGCGTTCGTTCCGGTTGTACCCGCATCATAGTAGGTATCGTCCAGTGAAAACTTAATTGGCATATACCCGGTGTAAGTATAAGAAAATACCGGAGGAGCTGCAACCGTTTTTCCATTATCGGTACGGGTGTAAGCTCCCATACGGATAGTTTGCTGCAGGCGCTTATCGCGTCCCTGTGTTTCTTTTATGAACGGCAGGGTATCATATCCTGCTTTACTGGTGAAAGGCGTACCATCTATATTCAGATAGGTATTGATGAAGTTCCTGGTAAAGCTCAGGCGGTTACCATACGTGGCAGATGTGAAGTACCAGTTGGCATCATTGTACACAGCCAAAGTACTGCTGGTAACGTTGGACAGCATGACTTCCGTTGCTACCGGTGCTGTACTGATGAACAGCTGACGGTATGCCAGTGCGGTACCGCCTGTCTGATTGAGGGTGTAACCGCCTTCGTCCATTACTTTCTTAGCTGCATCAGCCGCCTTTTGTAATAATGCAGGAGCGGTTTCAGCCAGGTTGTAGGATGTCTGGTATTTGCGGAAAGTCCCTTCAAATAAACATACTCTCGACTTCAGACCATACACCACATATTTAGTGATCTGACTGGCCGTTGCATCACTTTTCAGCGTGATATGCTCAGCCGCGAAGTCCAGGTCAGCAATAACAGAATCCATCACCAGCGTACGGTTATCTCTGCCTGCATACAGTCCTTCCTGGTCATCAATGCTCAGCGGCTTATTGATCCAGGGTACATTACCGAAGCGTTTTACTTTTTCGAAGTAAAAGTATGCACGGAAGAAACGTGCCAGGCCAATGTAGTTATTACGGACAGTCGAGTCTATCGCGGGATTATTACAGTTGACGATGAAATAGTTGATATTACGCAGTTGCTTCCAGTCCCATCCATCTGCCACACGTGCGTTGTAGGCGCCTGTTCTCAGAAAGTCAGGCACACCACTTACGGCGCTGTAATCGGCCATGGCATCTTTCCGGAACACATCACCCATGCCTGGCAGTACATCATAAAAAGAGTTGGTATATAACTTCATACCTGCTTCGCTGCCGAAGATGGCATCTCTGTCGGCAGTAGCTACAGGCGTCTGGTCCAGGTTCTTGGAACAGCTGCTCAGCAACGCAGCCATACCTGCGATCATCAGCACACGCTGCAGCCGGGAAATATATTGTTGTATCATTACTGTCGTTTGATTGTATTATTATCAGAATGTAACACTCAGACCAAGGGTCATGCTCTTCAGAATAGGATAGTTGTTACCATTACCAGAGTTGCCGGTATCGGTCACCGTGTCGGACCTGCCAATACTTTCCGGATCGAGGTCTTTTGTTACCTTGAACATAGGAGAATGCGCCCACAGGTTTTCGCCGGAGAGGTATACGCGTGCAGCAGATAACTTCGCATGGCTGATAAATGTCTTCGGCAGGTTATAACCTATCTGCACATTTTTCAGTCGGAGGTACGCAGCGTTCTGCAGGTATTTAGACTGTTTGGCATTCAATACACCAGAACCATTCTGCGCAGTATAACCACGATAACGTGGGAAATATGCATCTGGGTTCTCTTCAGACCAGATCTTTCCTACCTGTGATTTAGGCATGAAGTTGTAAGGTCTGTTATACTGCCCCCAGAATACATCTGACTCAGCGCCAGGCCACCAGTCCTGTTTACCTACGCCCTGGAAGAAAGTGCTGAAAAAGAAGTTATTCCAGCCTGCATCCAGTGTCAAACCATAGCTGTAACGCGGTGTACTGTTACCGATGATGCTCAGATCGCCATGGTCAGTCAGTGTATTAGCACCGTTGTTGATCACACCATCGTTGTTCAGGTCTTTGAATTTCACATCACCTGGCAGCCACTGGCCGCTGTTGGATGCTTTGAACAACGCCTGTGCAGCTTTTGCCTGACCTACGTTCTGTGCTGTCCAGTAACCATCATTGGTATACCCCCAGATCTCACCATATTTCTGACCAGCATAGTAGTCCGTCAGCTTGTTATTCGTATTATTATACCTGGTGATAGTGGATGTGTAGTCAGAGATCACAGCAGTGATGCCATAGTTAAATGGTTTATCAGCCAGTTTAAACTGATCTCTCCAGGTCACTGTTGCTTCCCATCCTACTGTTTTCAAATCAGCATAGTTACCTTTTGGTACGTCGTTGCCAAATACGGCTGGCAATGTCTGCCCTACGGTAAACATGTCAGTTGTTCTGCGTACATACGCATCTCCACTTACGGTCAAACGACTATTCAGGAATGCCATGTCAATACCACCATTGGTCGTCGTAGCTGTTTCCCAGGTCAGGCCATTCGGCAGTACACCCGGCTGGTTAGTCATCTGTGGTCTGATGCCATTGATCACACGGCCAGACTGTGCAATGAGGAACTGTTCCTGGAATGCGTAAGAAGCAATATTACCGTTACCCAGGGAGCCATAGGAACCACGGATCTTCAGGTCAGACATGATCCTCGCAGGCACTTTCCAGAACTTCTCCTGAGATACTCTCCAACCTGCGGATACAGACGGGAAGAACGCGTAGCGCTGGTTGGAAGGGAATTTGGAAGAACCATCATAACGGCCGTTCACTTCCAGTAAGTAGCGATCTCTAAATGCATAGTTCATACGGAAGAACTCACCCTGGATAGCCCATTTCTCATAACCACCGGCAGTCGTAACATTACTGCCCAATGCCAGGTTCAGGTCTTTCGCATCACTGTAGATCAGACCATTTCTTGTAACCTGCATACCATTGAAGGTGGTCTGCTCATAGTTGAAACCACCTAACAATTTCAGGTAGTGACCACCGGCGAAAGTGTTCTCATATTCACCATACAGGTTAGATGCAAAATATCTGCTCACAGAATCTCTCATCATCAGGTCATTATAACCCGTACCCACGTATGCCACTACGCCAGGTGCAGCGCTGTAAGGCACCTGTACACGCAGACGTTTCTGTTTTTCGGTGATGCTCTGATAGGTAAAGTCGCCCCGCAGTCTCAGTTTGTTCTTAGCTACGTTAGCAATGAATCCTGCTGTATTACGGAAGAGTGCGCGGTTGAAATCAACACCGTTCTTACCATATACAAAATCACCTACGGTGTAAGCGGCGGTATAGGTCAGCGAGCCATCCGGGTTGTACAGCATAGAGGAAGGATGTGCCTCATCTGCCATGTTCCTCCAGATACCACCACCTTCACCAACGTTCAGCGGATTATGATATTCCCTGCTGGAATACTCGGTATTATTATATACCTGCAACCAGTCAGTCAGCTGAATATTACCTTTCGCACGTACGTTATACATTTTGTAGTCATCAGAGTTGAAGCGGAAAAGCCCTTCCTGTCCGTAGTAACGTCCGGATACAGCGTAACTCGCCTTCCCACTGCTTCCTGACACAGAGAGGTTCTGATCGATGGAAGAAGTACGGTTCTTATACAATAGTCCGTACCAGTCTGTGTTACCATAATACACATAGTTACCGTTAGCATCCAGCTCTGTCTTTGGCAGAGAAGGATTATCGTTGTGTGCCTTCAGTGCTTCCAGGTAAGCAAGGGAGAACTTCTGCGTTTTGTTGATGTTCTGCGGTGACTGTGAGTAGTCGTTCCAGGCAGACCATGCTTCATTGAAGTTCTTCGCATACTCGTAACCATTGGTCACCATATCAGGAACAGTGGTCGGCTTTTTCACAGAATAGTTAGATGAATAGGTAACGCTCAGTTTATCTTTAGTGGGCGTTTTGGTAGTGATCAGTACCACACCAAAAGCAGCCCTCGCTCCATAGATAGCAGCGGAAGAGGCGTCTTTCAGTACAGAAATGCTGGCTACATCAGCAGGGTTCAGCATACTGGGGTCGCCTTCCACACCATCGATCAGTACCAGCGCATTACCACCCTGACCTATAGAGGTTGTACCACGGATGTTAAATGCCGGTGACTGAATAGGCTTACCATCCCCCATTACCAGGTTCAGGTTAGGAATAACACCCTGCAGGCCCTGACTCAGGTTAGGTATAGGCCGGTTTTCCAGGACCTTTCCTGACACCTGGGATACGGCGCCGGTCAGGTTTACTTTTTTCTGGGTACCATAACCTACCACCACCACGTCGTTCAGTGCCGATACATTGCTACGCAGCACCAGATGAATATCTGACTGGGTAGTTACCTTAAAAGTGTCTGTTTTGTACCCAATGGAACTGAAGATCAGTACCGGGTTGTCAGTTGCGTTCAGCGTGAAAAGCCCTTTTTCATCTGTCCCCGTCCCATTAACGGTCCCCATTACTTTAACTGTTGCCCCGATCACCGGTTGCCCTGTCTCGTCAGTGACCCGGCCTTTAACAATACGCGACTGTGCGTAGGTGTTAAAAACACAACATGTCAGCAAAAGGACGCATAACCATCTTTTCATGATGTTTCTGGTTGTGATTTTTGTAATAATTGGAAATAGAGTTATTGGGCACAAAGGAAGGTTTGGGGTATGAACAGGGGGATTAATAAGCGGTTAACGTGGTTTACTAAGATGATTAACCCAGGTATGTTAACAGATTAATCTACTAAATAACAATCGTTTACGCTTGCACGAAATACCTGCTGTTAAAGAAAAGTTAACACACCGTTGATAATAAAGGATATAACTTGCCGGCTCAAAACAGTGACATAATGAGGGTTGTTCGTGAATGTACTCTGTTGAAAAGCTGCCTCCATATATACATTTTACCGGTATTATTCATGCTAATACCCAGGCATCTTTTTGCCCAGGAAGAATATGGTCTTCAGTTTGCCAGCAAAGGCATGGACCCCGACGCCAGGACCGGCATGAATGTATTTCCGGATCAGCCATTTAAAGCCGGTAACCAGTTCTCACTCGCTTTTGATATTTCATTTATACCTAATAGTGGTTCTTACTTCGGATACATCTTCCGGCTCACCGACGAAAAAGACCAGCACATAGACCTTGTCTACAACGTCCGTACGGCCGCTCTGGAAATCATCGCCGGCGATGATTACACGGGCATCTCGATCAAAACACCACCTGATACTTTCATCAGTCAATGGCAACACCTCCGGTTACGGGTAGATAAAGTGCCCTCCGCACTGACTTTCGAAATGAACGGTCGGGTGGTGGGTAAAGCTCCCCTCCGGTCTGCTGTAGGAGGAAAATGGCGATTATCATTCGGCGCTAACCGCTATGGCAGGGATAAGACCTTTGACCTGGCACCCATGCGGCTGAGAGATCTTAAAATATTCAAAGAAAACGAACTCACCTATCACTGGCCCTTACGCCAGTCTACAGGCCATACAGCTACCGACGTCCGCCAACACCAGGTCGCAGTCATTGATCACCCTATATGGTTAGCATATGTCTACCGCAACTGGGAACAAACCGGTGCGTTTACCACTATGGGGAATGCCAGTGTCGCTTTCGACAAGGAAAAAGGCACTGTGTATATCTGTGCACGTGATAGTCTGTTCAGATATGACGTCAATAAAGATATCCTGTATGTGGATAGTCTGTCAAAGACACAGGGACTTCCGGCCGGCAATCAATCCGTCTATGGCCGTAATGCCCTCTACAACTTCCTGCCGGACCTGAAAACGGTCACTACCTACGATGAAACAAAACATGCCTGGGATATGCAGGTGGATAATGACAGCGTCACTAAATACTGGCATGCCAACAGGTTCTATGCTCCTTTCGACAGCGCTATCTATGTTATAGGTGGATATGGTAACTACCGTTACACAAATGAGGTACAACGCTATCGTGTCAGTACACATAAATGGGAGGATGTGCAGACTTCCGGCGATACCTACACGCCCCGTTATCAGGCGGCCCTGGGTACAACTGAGAACGGCGACTCTGCCTATATTATAGGTGGATACGGCAGTATAAATGGCGACCAGCTACTGAACCCACACCATCTCTATGATCTTCATCTCTTTGATGCCCGCACCGGGGCATTCAGGAAGATATATGAGTT
Source organism: Chitinophaga agri (assembly GCF_010093065.1). Classification (NCBI taxonomy): domain Bacteria; kingdom Pseudomonadati; phylum Bacteroidota; class Chitinophagia; order Chitinophagales; family Chitinophagaceae; genus Chitinophaga; species Chitinophaga agri. Next base: position 3,835,127 of record NZ_CP048113.1, read on the forward strand.
ACCTGTTCCTGAACATCCTTTTGCTTTCGGGAACACCATGGTCATTGACACGAAGGAAAAAAGTTTCTATGCACTGACCTTCGACAATGACAAAATGGAGTCTTCCCTTCAGCTGATCCGGGGATCGCTGACAAGGCCGGTATATACCCGGCTGGCAACACCTATTCCCTTCCGGTATTTCGACATCAGGGCCAGGGCTGAGCTATTTTATTATGAGAAGGCACAGCGACTGGTGGTGGTTACACTGTTCACTCCGCAGAACCATGTGACGCAGGTGCGCCTATACACAATACTCTTCCCTCCTGCCCTGCTGGCATCACCTGATACACCTGGCCCCCGAAGCCACTGGCTACTCTGGGGAGCAATAAGCGCCAGCGTGCTGGTGACGATCGGCTGGCTGTTCCGCCGTAAACGGACCGTCGCTTCCCCGCTGGCCGTACCAGTTATCCACACCAATGCATTGCCTTCTTCAGGCCCGGCTATCCCTGTCAACATAACACCTGAACCAGCAGCAATGCCAATGGCCAGTCCTGCGCCTGGCGCAACGATCTTCCTGTTTGGACACTTCACTGTACTGGACAAAGATGGTAATAACATCACCCGGCTATTCAGTCCACTTGTGAAGGAATTGTTCCTGCTGTTACTATTACATTCCATCCCCGACAGGAAAGGCATTACGTCTGACAAGATAAATGAAACCCTGTGGCCGGGCAGGTCAGGCAAAGACGCCAGGAACAACCGCTCTGTCAATATCGTTAAACTTAAAAACGTACTGGACAAACTGGGGCACTACACCCTGGAAAAAGATGGTGACAAATGGCTGCTGAATTTTGACCCCGGGCAGGTAAAGATCGACCTGCTGCAATATTTCGCGTCTGCCGGCCAGATCGCTGATCAGCTGGTCTTCACTGCCAGGGGAGGTCTGCTCACGGAGACAGAATACAGCTGGCTGGACAAGTTTAAATCGGAATTCTCTACCAGCATTACTACCCACTTCCTGCAGCATCTTCAGGAAAACACAGATAAATACCCCCCGGAACTGGCCATCGCCATTGCCAACAGCATACTCAACTTTGACGCACTCAGTGAAGAAGCGGTTATGTTCAAATGCAGAGCACTGGTTGTTCTGAAGCAACATGCCTCAGCCAGAGCGATTTACAACAGTTTTAAGAAGGAATATGAGAACATCTACGGGGAAACATTCGAAAAGGAATACCAGGCATTATTAGTGGATTAGAAATAAAGTTTGGGGGCGACACTTTCCTACTGACATAGGGTTGTCACAAGGTGGCTGTTACTTTGTTTCAGCATCAAAAAAACACACAATAATGGAAATCATTCAATCTCTACTCAAAGAAATGGAACAGGAAGCACAAACCACCCGCAAAATGCTTTCTATCATTCCTGAAGACAAGTTCAACTGGCAGCCGCACCCTAAAAGCATGTCAGTGATCAGGCTCGCTACCCACATAGGAGAATTACCATCCTGGGTAGGCATGGTCCTTAATACCAAAGAACTGGATTTCGCCACTGCCCCATATGACCCTAAAGTGATCAATAGTGTCAGCGAACTACTGGCTTATTTCGAAGAAAACCTGGCCCAGGCAAAAGCAGAGCTGGAAAAAGCGAAACTGTCCCAGCTGGATGAGCAGTGGGTACTGAGAAACGGAGAAGACATCTACAGTTCTTCTACAAAAGCTGAGTTCATCCGTGTTTCCTACTCACAGATCGTACACCACAGGGCGCAGTTGGGAGTATTCCTCCGCCTGCTGGACATACCGATCCCGGGTAGCTACGGACCAAGTGCTGATGAGCAGTTTGAAGTACTGGAAAAAGCGTAAACCGTGTTTATAAAGTCTGTATGGTGTAATGCTCGTTATGGTGACAGCAACGCACTACAGTAAATAAGACAGGAAAGCCTGATCAAGGATGATCAGGCTTTCCCCATATTGCTGGTGACCGTTATTTTTTGACATCTACCGCTCTCCCCTTTTTCATATTATAGTTCATGGACTTGTTCATCTTCTGATACATATTTTTCTCAGATGCCCGCATCACTTTCACAGCATCCATCTGCTGTACATACGAGGACATTTTCTGTACCTGGGCTGCCAGTTTAGGCGAATTATAAACAGCCTGTTTTTCTTTCAGTGCCTGTATAGCAGCGGCGCCTTTCTTACGTGCACTTTCATACTGTCCTTTATCCACATCTGCCATGATATCGTCAAAGTGTTCCGTTGATTCAAACAGGGCCAGCATTTCCTGTACATCCTTTTCCTCGCCGGTCTTTATCAACTCCTTATCCGATGTCATCTTAACCACTACAGGTTTTCCTTCTTTCACCTGTTCAAAGGAGGCCGCATCCGTATATCCCACCGAGCAGTCAAACCGCAGATCGCCGGTATAGGACCCTTTACTTGTCAGTTTAATCAGGATCGCTTTCTCATCATTAGCGTACAGGTCATTAAACCGGATCAGCACTTTACCATTTTTTACCTCATAAGGATACCCGTATACATGCACACATTCCATATTCTGTGGAATAGTGACTTCCGCCCACGCATGCTGTGCCACAACACTCAGTAAGCCTTTCAGTTCACTGGCGAATATCTGCGGGATCTTATCCGGACTGTCAATAAAATAATAATTAGCACGGCCGGTTTCTGCCAGCATGGTCAGCAGGTCTTCGTTATAATCGGCCCCCAGACCAAATGTGGATAACGCCACCCCCTCTTCCTTGTACTTATTCTCCGCCAGCTTTTTCAGCGCCTGGGGATCAGTAATACCCTGATTTGCCAAACCATCCGTTAGCAATAATACCCTGTTCACATAGCCTTCCTTACGGGTGGCTTTCGCCTGACTATACCCCTCCAGCATACCGCCACTAAGGTTAGTCGCGCCACGGTCACTGATCTTATCTATCACGCTCTTTAATGCCTCCTTATTTTTCACCAGCTGCGAAGCACTGCTTACCTCTACCTGGTCATCATAGTTCACGATTGACAGGTAGTCTGTACTGTTCAGCTGATCTATCAGGAACTTGGCCGCCTGTCTGGCATACCGGATCTTATCGCCTTCCATCGAGCCGCTCCTGTCCAGAACCAGCGATATATTCAGCGGCACCCTCGGTTTAGTCGTCGGTCCTTCTCCACTTTTGATATTCACATACAGGTAACTGTCGCCACTACTGTTCTGGTATACCCAGCTGTTACCCGGTTTAACATACCATTCAACTACTTTTTTATCATCTGATAAGACAGCTGTCATTTCTTCTTCCCGGCGGGCAGATGTGCCTCCGGCAGATGTCAGCCATACTGGTATTGATAAACTTGCAAGGAAAAGCAGGGCATAGTGCATAAGGCAATAGATTTTAGGGTGAATGAATGTTTCCCCTAGGATGCAGCAACGAGCAACATTCCATAAAACAAAACACCACTTTAACATTTCTTTGGCGGTGACGTTTCCGGGGGAAAGGGTATGTTCTTTGCTGCTTATCTTTCAAACAGTTACATATGGCACAGCCGGCAGTCACCGTCATTTTTCCCCACCAGTTATATAAGCAGCATCCGGCACTGGATAAACAACGTGCGGTATATCTTGTAGAAGAACAGCTTTATTTCCGGCAATATGCCTTCCATCAGCACAAGCTGACATTACACCGTGCCAGTATGAAATACTACCAGCACTACCTTGAACAGAAAGGATATCACGTCACGTATATTGACAGTCTACACTCACATGCGGCTATCGGAGACTGCATCAAATGGTTCCACAGCCGGCAGGTACAAGAACTGCATTATGCGGATACTGACGATTATCTGCTCGAACGACGTATCAACCGGTACTGCCGTCAGTATGAGATCACTACGCAGTCCTACGCCAATCCGGGATTTATCAACACGCCTGATGACGTAGCTGACTTCTTCGATAACCGGAAGCGCTATTTCATGCAGGACTTCTACATCTACCAGCGGAAGACACGCCAGATCCTCATTGAGCAAAATGGCCCTGCAGGCGGGCACTGGAGCTACGACCAGGACAACCGTAAAAAGATCCCCAAAGGAGAACGCATTCCTGACATCCGGTATCCACGCGCCAATGCCTGGCTGAAAGAAGCCATTGACCATGTGCAGCAGCATTATCCGGACAACCCGGGCGACGCGGCACATTTTCGCTACCCGGTCACGCATCAGCAGGCAGAACACTGGCTGGAACAGTTCCTGGAAGAACGCTTTCAGCAATTTGGCGTCTATGAAGATGCTATTGTGCAGACAGAAAGCATCCTGTACCATAGTATGCTCACCCCTGCACTGAACATAGGGTTGTTACTACCCATGCAGATATTGAATAAAGCGCTGGACATGGCGCCTGCATATAAAGTGCCCATTAACTCACTGGAAGGCTTTGTAAGGCAGATACTGGGATGGCGGGAGTTTATGCGTATACTTTACAGGAGGGAAGGTAATAAGCAACGCACCACGAACTTCTGGGACCATGAACGGCCGCTCCCTGCGGGTTTTTATTCGGGTACTACCGGCATTCCTCCTATTGATCAAACTATTCATAAACTGCTCAAATATGGGTATACTCATCATATAGAACGGCTAATGCTACTCGGCAATTTTATGCTATTGTGTGAACTGCATCCTGATAGTGTATATCAGTGGTTCATGGAATTATACATTGATGCCTATGACTGGGTAATGGTGCCAAATGTATATGGCATGAGTCAGTTTGCTGACGGGGGACTGATGAGCACCAAACCCTATATCAGCAGCAGTAATTATGTACTGAAAATGAGTAATTATCCAAAAGGCGAATGGTGCACTGTATGGGACGGCCTGTTCTGGCGTTTCCTGCATAAACACCGGGAATTTCTGGGAGAAAATCAAAGACTGGGAATGCTGGTCGCCATGCTGGATAAAATCGAGAAAAACGTCTTAAAAGCACACCTGCATCATGCAGAACAATTCCTCGGCAAACTAATGTAGCTTTGTACGACTGCGGCTACCATGGAAAGTGAAACTAACAGGAAACAACGGAAGATCATCCATATTGATATGGATGCATTTTATGCATCTGTAGAGCAGCGCGATCACCCGGAATATCGCGGAAAAGCCATTGCAGTAGGCGGCTCTCCCGAAGGAAGAGGAGGTGTGGTCGCTACCGCCAGCTATGAGGCGCGGAAGTTCGGTGTACGCTCCGCCATGCCCTCTAAAAGAGCATTACAGCTTTGTCCGGAGATCATTTTCGTCAGACCCAGGTTTGATGTGTACAAAGAGGCTTCCCGTAAAATACGGGAGATCTTTGCCCGCCATACGGATATGATTGAACCACTCTCACTTGACGAAGCTTTTCTCGACGTTACGGAAGACAAACAACAGATCGGCTCCGCCATTGAGATTGCCAAACTGATCAAACAGGCGATCAGGGACGAATTGCAGCTCACTGCATCAGCAGGTGTATCTGTCAATAAATTCGTAGCAAAAATAGCCTCAGACCTCAATAAACCTGATGGCCTTACGTTCATCGGGCCCTCTTCCATAGAGGCCTTTATGGAGAAACTGCCGGTAGAAAAATTCTTCGGTGTCGGTAAAGTGACGGCAGATAAGATGAAAAGAATGGGCCTGCATACCGGCGCTGACCTGAAAAGACTGTCAGAGCATGATCTTAAACAGCACTTTGGTAAACCCGGTGCGTTTTACTACAAAATAGTCAGAGGGATCGACGACCGCGAAGTACAACCACACCGTGAAACAAAATCCATGGGTGCGGAAGACACGTTCCCCTTCGATCTTACCAAAGCGGAAGAAATGTTTGCCGAGCTGGAAAAGATCACGCACACTGTCGTTGAAAGACTCAAGCGGTATGGTCTCAAAGGAAGGACCATTACCCTGAAGATCAAGTACAGCGATTTCAGACAGATCACCCGGAACCAATCCTACCCTTTCCCTGTCGGCGATTTTGAAAAGATACTGGACACAGCAAAACAGCTCCTGCTGGCCACAGAACCTGAAGATAAGCCTGTCAGGTTATTAGGCATCTCACTCTCTAACTTTGGAGATCTTATTCCGGTCACCGGCAAAACAGGGAATCCTGCCCAGCTATCCCTGTTCGATTTCAACGAATAGCTTTTACAATTAAAAATGCCGCCCCACCCCTGCGGATGAGACGGCATTCTCTAACACTTAATATGCCATATTGGCATGGTCATTTTTATAGTGTTTCCATAGCGCTTGTTCGTCGCTAGTTCGTCGCTAGTAGCTCGCTTGTAGCTCCAGCTTTCTCACAGCCCCCGAAACAACACTAACAAAATGATTTATAATTCATTATAAGTGATAACCCGGATTCTGTTTCAGATTCGGGTTAATGTTACGCTGCCTTTGTGGCACTGCGAACAACTCCTGGTTTTTACTATTTGTAGGCTTATGGTCCCACCAGGATGCAGTTGTAAACTTATCCCAGCGTATCAGCTCCTGACGGCGATATCCTTCAAATATGAACTCACGTCCCAGTTCTGCCAGCAGCTCATCCATTGTGAGCGTAGCAATAGTATACTTATGCTGCTCCCATACTGCCGGATCGAATGCACGTATCCTGCAGGCATTCACCAGGTCTACGGCTTCCTGTACAGGTGCCTTACCATTCTTACGCATCAGGGCTTCTGCTTTCGCAAAATAGACCCATGATAAACGGTAAACCGCCCAGTCAGTGCTGTTGTAACCATCACTGTTGATAGGGCCGAGTTTATACTTATTGAAACGTACACCGCTGTTCTCTTCGCCCTGGGTCATATCAGACTGGGTACTGTTCTGTTTATTCTTACGGATGTTATCCACAAAAACGAGCGGTTTGCCATCGTATTCATTACCACCGTCTGCAATAACCGTATCCTGTGTGCCATACATATATTGCACACCTTCCAGTATCCATTCCTTCTTGCGTTTATCTGCATCGTCGAAGGTTGTATATACACCCGGAATAACCACTACTCCATCATTACCCGTAATAGGATTACCGTTGATCTTGTTCTGGTTGAAGTGGTAGAAATCACCAGGCCACTGTGGCGCAAAATCAGACTGGGTATACTCATATGCAATGGAGAAGATGATCTCTCTGGAAAGGTCATTTCTTGGCTTATACGTATCCGTGATATTCGGATCAAGCGCCAATGCACCATTCATACCGCCCGCTTCATTGTTGATCAGCTTATTTGCAGCAGCGATACAATCATCCCAGCGTGGTGTACCTACCCATTTCTCTGCGTTCAGGTATAACTCTACCAGCATTGCATAGCCACCTGCTTTTGACATACGTCCCAGCAATGATCTGGATAATAGCGGTGCCTTTTCGATATTGTCTTTGATCTCTTTCTCTACGAATTCAAATACTTCCTGTCTGGTCTTTGTTTCCGGACTGGTAGGTGTACCTATCTGTGTCACGATCGGCACATTCCCCCACAGGTCCAGCGCCCTCAGATAATGGAATGCACGCAGCATGCGTAATTCGGAAGTATAGGCATCTTTCTCTTCCTGCGTCAGCCCCATCGCACCCGCGTCTCGTTTCTCAATATTCTCGATCGCATCCGTACAGAAGCCGAGCCCTGTCCATATCAGGTTCCAGCAGTCATACATCGGTCCGTCGTCAGGTGTCCAGGTATGATAATGCAGTCGGATCCAGTTTCCGTCATCATAACCGTGACGACCTTTTACCGGCCATGCCAGCTGATCGGCCGACAATTCACTCAAACGCCACCAGCCGCTTTGTCCCGGCGTGGTCCATGCATTCGCATGTGTATATGGTCTTAATACGGCGGATATTACTTCGTTCTTGTTGTTATAAAAGTCATCTGTGATGATCTCATCATACACATTTTCTGAAAGGTCTGTACAGCTATCTGCAAATAATGGCAGAAAGGACAGTAAAGTATATGCGGCTATTTTTTTAAATCGTTTCATCGCTGATAATTTCGTTTTAGGATCTGATTAGAAACTTACACTCAAACCGGCCAGGAAGCCTCTGGTGCTCAGATAAGGGGTACGCTCATCGCTGGTATTGATCGCATCGATACCTGGATTCAGCCCAGTGTCTTTAATAAAGTCAGGATCATTACCTGTATATTTGGTGATGGTCGCCAGGTTAGAACCAGTCAGATAGAAACGCACGTTTTTCACCCATTTATTTCCATGCAGTGGTACGGTATAACCAATGGTCACTTCATCCAGTTTCATGTAACCACCTTTCTCCAGGTAGTAGTCAGAATACTGATAGCTATCCTTCAGCTGTGCATGTTTTGTGAAAGCAGTTTCCAGTACATTATTAGGCAATGACTGCTTTGTACCGTAGAACATTTCCATGGTGTTCAGCACATCATATCCGAACTTACCGCGCATGAATACCCGCAGGTCAAATCCTTTGTAGCGGAAGGTGTTGGTCAGTGACAGATAATATTTAGGTATTGCGTTACCGATCACTGCATAGTCCTCTTCCCTGTTGATATCTTCCGGACGTGCAGTGGTACCGTCTTTCTTGTAAAACAGCCATTTACCATCTTCTGTAAATCCGGCGAAACGTTTACCGTAGAAGTTGCCGAGGCGGTCGTGTTCATAGGTTCTGATGGCGTAACCCAATGCACCATAGCCACCTATTTCCCCATACTCTTTACGGGCAATTTTATAGATGTCATTGGAGAATTTATCCAGTGTAGTACGTGCTGTACTGAATGCGAGATCCGCATTCCAGGAGAAGTGTTTGTTTTTAACGGGTGCACCGCTGACAGTGATCTCCAGACCACGACCGGAGATAGTACCGACATTCGCATAGATCTTGTCTGTTACAAATGGAGGAAGTTGTGAGTCGAAGGTTTCGAGTACGTCGGTTGTCACCCTTCTGTATACGTCAATGGAACCTGATAAGCGGCCTTTGAACATGCTGTAGTCCACACCGATGTTATACTCCGCTTTCTTTTCCCATTTCAGGTTCGGATTAGGGTTCTTGTTGGGACCATATGTCTGGCGCCAGATACCATCGGGATTGATGTAGGTACCGCCTTTTCCCATGGTAACCAGTGAGCTGTAGTTATCAATACCTGAGTTACCAGTGACACCATAACCTGCTCTCAGTTTCAGGTCATCGATAAAGGTCACTTCACTCATGAAGTCTTCCTTGCTCAGGTTCCATCCGATGGAAGCAGCAGGGAAGTTTCCCCATTTGTTGTTCACACCAAAGCGGGAAGAACCTTCACGGCGCAATATTAAACTTGCGAGGTATTTATCTTTATAGGAGTAGTTCACCCTGCCGAAGAATGCGATCAGTGTGTTATCATTTTTATAGCTTTCCATCTTGGCTTTACCTAATCCAAGCTGAATACCATCTTCCAGGTTATTTTCTTCCAGCAGGTCATTTACAAAGCCATAGTTACTGGCATTAAAGCCCTGGTTCACTTCATAACGGTAGCTGTAACCGGCGATCGCGGTGATGTTATGATCGTCGTGCACGCGGATATTATATTCGAGTGTAGGCTCTACTGCGTATTTAATTTTCAGCTCACTGTTCTGAGAAGCAAAACCGGAAGACTGATAATCTTCTACCGATGATTCAGATGCTAATTGTCTGTAGGCACCATCGATATAACTATCACGTTGTACAGAACCAAACAGGGATGCTCTGAGGCCTTTCACCATGTCCAGCGATACCTTTGCATCACCGGAAGTTGTTTGCTGCTGGCGCCTGTTAGTTTCCTGGTGTAAACGGGCCAGTTCGTTGGTACTGGTGCGTTCAAAGTACCAGGTACCATCGTCATTCCATGGAGAGTAGGTGGGGTTGAATGTATAATATCCCTGCAGGGCGCCACCGCCACCCAGGAGGTCTGCTTTATTGAAGTTGCTGGCCAGGTTGAACTGCGCACTCAGTTTGTCGTTCAGACCTCTGGTATTGAGACTCAGACGGCCGCCATACTGCTGACGCGTATTGGCTTTCATAATACCCTGCAGGTCCTGGTAGTAAACACTGGCACGATACGTTGTACTTTCATTACCACCGGAGAATGACAGGTTATGATTCTGTGTAAGATTGCCATGATCTACAAGCAGGTCTACAAAATCAGTACGATGGCCTTTATCGGTAGCGATGATCTCGCCACTGGCCAGCTTCGCCGCGTATTGATCGGGCGTCAGAAATTTCGGACGACGCTGTACAAACTCCTTACGTACATAACTGTTGTAATCTACACGGGTAGGGCCAGATTTACCACGTTTGGTGGTAATTAATATTACACCACCGTTGGCCTGTGTACCGTAAATAGCTGCAGCAGAACCATCTTTCAGTACAGAGATGGAAGCAATATCATCCTGTTGTAACAGATCCAGGTTACCACCCGGAATACCATCGATGACAACCAGAGGAGAAGAACTACCAGTCAGGGATGTTACACCGCGCAACTGCAGGGTGACACCTGAATTCGGGTTTGTTCCCCCCTGGCGGGTGATCTGTAAACCGGCTACTTTACCCTGTACAAGGTCCATAGCATTACGCGCACCACTCTGACGGAATTCTTCAGCATTGATGGAGGTCACTGCGGAAGTCACTTCAGATTTCTTTTGTGTACCGTAACCTACAACGACAACATCTTTCAATGCTGTCACATCGGGCGGCAAACTCACATTCGTTGCACCCGCAGTACTGATCTGCTGTTCTGTTCTTTTATATCCGACGAAAGTAAAAATCAATGTAGTGGCACTATCTGGTGCTTCCAGTTTATAGGTACCATCAGGACCGGTCTGTGTCCCTTTGCTGGTACCTTTGACCTGAACGGTGACGCCCGGCAATGGTGTGTTTCCCTGCGCATCAGTAACTTTACCGGTGATGGTCCGGTTTTGGGCAACGGCCATCAGCGACAGGAATAACATCCCTAAGCTGTACAGGCCCACCCGGGTAACAAATGACAACCCTCTCTTCATATATTTCATTTTTGATAATAAAGCAGCGTATCTGGCAATACGGGCCCATTACCCCGCCACACATGACACGGCGGAGTTTGAAACATGCGTTTCCCTATCTCATTACTGATATGTAATGAAAAATTGAGTTAATACAATCCCCTTACACTGCCTGTCGGCAGTTGTACGGGATCAAACATTTCCTTAAGCTAAAGCAGGAAATAAGTTCGCTTAGTTTTTCGCAATGATCCTGGTTCCGTTCAACAGTTTTTTAACAAGTGAAACTATTTTGTTCAATAACGTATTTATATTCTTAGACTAACACTCACTGGTTCATTCAATAAAGCGCTGGTCCGCTGATTTTACATGACAATTATATAGTTTTCCAGACAGCCTTCTCTTCAATAAAATTGGCACAGCTATCAATGGTAAAAATATAGACTTTTTCAACAAACCAAAATATTAACAGGTGCTTTTAATTTACGTTAACAATATTAAAAATCCATTAACAGTTAACAAGTTATCAAAACTACCTGTATAAGTATCTACATATTTGTCAACAGTGTTAACCTGGCCATATCCACTACTTTTTCAAGTACAGCACAGTAAATTACCGCGATCAATCTTTCTGTATATTTTAACAGAATAATGCCTTATGCCTGTAAGATCTTAACAGTAACGAGCAACTGGCCGGTATGTCTCATGGTATGTTCCGCAGCATGAAATAATAAACCGATCACAGTAGAAGGCAACTGTTTTCTTCCTACACCACGAAATGCGGTCAGTGTACTTTCATCTGTTGTTTTTAGTTTACTGATCGCCTTACTGATCTGTTCATCCAAAGCAGATAGAAGTGTGTCTACTGTCACATCACGAGGTGTTTTTTCTCCAGCCAGATAGTCAAGTTGTACTGATGACAGTGATTGCTGGTCTGCATAGGTGAACAATCTGTCGAGCACTCCTGTGATATGCCGCAGGTGAAATCCAACAGATGCCACACCCACGGGTTGCTCCCACAACAGTGCATCCGGAAATCCACTCAGCATGGTATGTATTTCTTCCTGTGCCTGTAACAGCGCATGTGCTACAGGCTGCAACAACGCAGGGACTTCAGGAACAGGGCCCCGCATCCAGAATTCTGGTAGAGACATCTCCAACGGTTTTATGATGACGATCGGTAAAAGACAACTGAAGGTACAATACAAAACATTGTCTACAGTATGCCTACTATCTATACGCATCGCTTCTATTAACAAAAACGAGGCCATCCGTATGTGACAGGTGGCCTCGTGCTGTTTATTCGCTGAATCTGAGTTATTATTTTAATTTCAGTACGACATGCCTGATATTTTTTCTGTCGTAGGTGTATGTGATGTGCAACAGACCGTCCTTTGTTTGTATGACTGCCGGATAACTAAATTCTCCTTTAGGTGCTTTTACCAGTTCATATACATCTTTCCAGTGTTCTCCGTCTTTTGAGATAGCGGCCCTCAGTTCATTCCTTCCGTTCCACCAGTCTTTGCCCGATACGGCGGGATTGTAGATCAGCACCTGCAGACCTTTACTGGTCGTCACTGCATCGATACCCGAATTAGGATTTAACATGGCCTGTCGGGTCAGTGGAGACCAGGTAAGGCCATTATCGGCTGACCAGGTTTGCACGATCACATTTTGTCTGCTGCGGCAAAGCATCTGAATACGTTTACCGGAATGAAACAGTGCAGCAGGCTGTATTACGCCAAACGTATCACAATCTATTGCTACACGCTTCCAGTGATGCCCGGTGCTATCAGACAATTCCACATGGATATGCCATTCCTTCTCATCCAGGCTCTCGGTGCTGGAAGGATGTAAGAGAGTGCCGTCGGCCAGTTGCACCGGCTTATTCTTGATCGGACCGAGTATATTATCGGGCAGCCGTTCCGGCGCAGACCATGTATAGCCGTTGTCCGTACTGGAGATCATCATGCCCCACCATTCTCTTGGATTAGGACCTACTTTGTAAAACAGTAATATTCTTCCTTCTGCTGTTGTGAACAATACAGGATTCCAGGCTGCAAAGCGGGCGGTATCGTTGATGACGCCACTGGCTACCTGCACAGGGGCGGCCCATTTGCCCGCATGAAAACGGGCGGTGTAGATGCAGACGTCAGGAGCACTTTCCCGGCTGCCGCCAAACCAGGAGGCCAGCAGATCGCCGTCTGGCAATTCAGTAATGGTAGAAGCATGCGCCGCGGGTACCGGCGGATTGTTCATAATAAACTGTTCACTGACAAGGGTTGCTTTACGCTGTGCGTTTACGGCCAGTAGTGTGGTCACTACCAGCATTGCCGTAAGTATGTACTTTTTCATCATATGAGACCTGTATAAATTGGCAAGGCCACAAAGATAACAATGAATGCCATTGTTAGCTTTGTGGCCTTGCCCCCCATCTAAATTATAATTCTTAAATCCTGTCTGTTATTCTCCCATCCAGAAAATTTTTGTGTCCCGATGATCTTTGTCTCTAACATCTTTGTAGCTGGAGTTATAAGCCACCTCACTCGCAGGATACATAAACCTGGTTGGAGGCAGTTCGTAACCCGGACGTGTAGATGGAATCACCGTAATACGCGGATAACCGGTACGACGGTATTCAGCCCATGCCTGACGACCCTGCAATACGTTGAAGTGGAGCCACTTCTGCGTGTATATCTTCTCCAGTCTGGCCTCGGAATTGCCGGTGTAGGCAATACTTGGCTGTAAGAGGAAGGTAGAAACCGTTGCAGTAGAAGGCTGTGTCAGCGGCTCGATCTGGTTATTATTAATATTGTGCAGGAAGTTCATGAAAGCAATTGCCTGACGAATAGCCAGTTCATAACTATTCTGTGCAGTTCCTCCTGTTAAGCCCCAGCGTTCAAATGCTTCCGCTTTCAGGAAGTTTACTTCAGGCGCTGACATATAGATACCTGGGAGTTTTGCGTTGGTCAGGTAAGTAGTAGAATCCCAGATGGCATAGTTGTTAACACTATCTGCCTGGTTTACTTCTGTCTGGCTCATCGCGCGGTACCATCTGTTTGGCGTACCATCGTTACGGGTATTCTTATCAAACATGAAAGGAATACGCGGATCGTTTGCAGGTATCATCACATTATTCAGCATATACTCAGGCGCCATTTGTGCCCTGATCTGTCTGAACGCATCGGATGGCTGGTTGTTGTAGTTTGTCAGCTGATACAACAGGATATCCGTGTTAGCAGGATTATAGTTATCACCAACACCGTCACCATCTACCAGTGGATACAGGATCGGATTGCTCAGGATCTCCTGTATTTCAGTTTTTGCTCTTGCCTCATCTACATCAACTCTGGAGACACGCATCAGATAACGTAAACGGATAGAGTTTACGTAACGGCGCCATTTATCGATACTACCTTTCATCAGATAGTCCTGTGCGCTGAAAGAAGCAGCAGCAACAGCATTTGGTGTAGTAGCGGTAAACCAGTCAGCGATATCTTTCAGGCCGATCAGCACACTATCATATAGCTGTTTCTGATTCTGGAAAGCAGCGTTGGAGATGGTGTTGCTCATATCGAGTGAACCTGCCTGTGTGTAAGGGATGTCACCGAACAGATCGATCATCTGTGCAGTCTGGTCCAGTAACAGCGCCTTACCCGCCATCATGAAGATGGTGAAGTTTGGACGCTCATCGAGTGGCAGATTGCTATACAGGCGCTGCATAGTACGATACTGTGCCATCACCCCGTTACCAGTGTTATAGTTGATATCGGTACTCTGGTTGCTTGGCGTGTAGTAGTCGTTCCACAGTGCTTCCACCGGGTTTACCGTCTGGATCCAGCGCTCTTCCTTGTTATCGCAGGCAGCGGTCTGGCAGTAGGCAGCACACATAGGGAGGACGATCTCGCGCATTTCCGTATAGTTCGGCCTTGCACGGTTATTGTCCAGTATAGAGGAAAAAAGTTTTTCGATGGTAGGGTTTGTGGTCTTATCAGGATCCACATAGTAATCATCAAGCTGACTGTTACATCCCGCAACACCGATGGTCAGCGCGATAAAACAACCTATTTTAATTAATGTTTTTTTCATAATCATAACTGTTATAACAAGTCACATTTATTAATTAGAAGCTGGCGTTAAGACTGAATCCATAGCTACGGGTTGCACCGGAAGAACCTTCATCAATACCCTGTTTCAACCAGCTGCTACCCATTGGTGCTTCCGGATCCAGGTTCTTCATGGTTCTGTATATATACAGGAGGTTTCTTCCGATCAGGGACAGACGCAGGCTCTGCAGGTGTAATTTAGAGGCTGTTGTTTTTGGTATGCTATAGCTCAATACTACCTCACGCAGTTTCGCGTAGTCATTCTTTGAGATCGCTGGCTCGTTCCATGCGTTCACCGCATCGCCGAACATGTTAATATAATAGTAACCTGCCTGGATCATCTTTGTATTCTTTTCGCCATTGGCAGTCACACCGTCGAGGATCATACCATCATGATACAGCGGGCCGTTGGGAGGAATAGAGCTGTGGCTTGGTAACTGTACCATCTGGTTCGCTGCATTCACATAGTATGGCAAACCACCGTTTTCTTCGTCACGACCTTTCAGCGTGCTCTTATACATACCAGCGTTCGTCATGTACTTCATTGGCGTAGATACGATCTTACCACCGAAACGGTAGTCGATCATAAAGTCCAGTGTCAGGTTATGATAGCTGATAGTGTTGGCAAAACCACCCACGATCTTAGGTAACAGGTTACCCATTTTCTCGTATTTGGTGATGTCAATTTCATACAGTCCCTGTGCGTTGATAATAAAGTTTCCTTTATCATCTGTTTTACGTGGGAACATGTAGATATTACCGATAGGTTGTCCTTTCTCTGCTACTACCTTCAGACCGTTTCTTGCAGCGTACAACATGACGATCTGCTCGATACCTTCTGTCAGCTGATTTACTTTGGATACGCTGTGTGCGAAGTTCAGACGGGTGTTCCACACCAGCTTATTCTTCACCGGAGTAGCTGTTAATGCTACCTCGAGACCCGTACTCTGTAATTCACCAACGTTAGTGATCCTGGTTTTAGCACCGTTACTTACCGCAACGTTCAGACGCATTAACAGGTCTGTTACTTTACTGCTGTAGTAAGAGATGTCGAAACCGATACGGCTATCCAGCATTTTTACTTCGGTACCAAACTCCATTTCTGTCTTCTTCTCTGACTTCAGTCCTTCGTTACCGTAGTCGCTCTGCGCAACCAGCAGTGGAACAGATCCGGTTGTCGTAGAAATTGGCTTCTGGGTATAAGTAACGTTAGACTCGAATGGAGGAGGTGCGTTACCTACGAGACCATAAGAAGCACGAACCTTACCATAATTGAAGATCGTTGGCAGGCGGAATGCTTCGGTAAATACAAAGCTGGAGTTTACTGACGGATAGAAGTAGCTGTTATTACCGTGAGGGAGTGTAGATGAATACTCCTGACGAGCAGTACCTTCCAGGAACAGGTAGTTGTTATAGCTCAGGTTCATGATACCCAGGTAAGCATATTTAAATGCACCGCTACGACGTTCTGATGTATTCTGGATATTATAAGAGTTATTGATACTGAACCAGTTTGCAGTTACGAGACCACCATTGGTCGCAGAAACCTGATCTGTATAGGTTTCTTTACGCGTCTGCATACCGGCACTCACGGAGTAACCAAAGGTTCTTGATTCCTCATCTCTTGCGAAGGTCAGTAACTGGTCGGTATATACAGTGCTGTACCTGCCTTTAGATACGGTATAACCACCGGTACTTCCACCTGTGTTGAAGGCGATCGGTTTTGTGTTATACTGTTTATTCTCAGTGTTCACACTGGTGAAGTCATTACCGAGACGTGTACGGAACCGCAGACCTTTCGCTAAATCGACGTTCAGGGTTACGCTTGACAGCAAACGGTCCTGTTTTTCAACCTCCTGGTTACGCAACTGCTGCCAGAGGAAGTCCAGCAGGTCGGTAGCACGGATATTGTATTTCAGCGCTTCATCAGGGTTCAGCTGTGGCTGATCCCATGGAACGAACTGGTAGCCTTTGGTTGTTTTGTATTTGTCAAACACCACGGCCATATCTTCCGCACGGGAGAAGAATCCACCATAGTTATTGAATATACGTCCCATCTGCATTGGCCTGTTGGTAACTTTCGTGTTTACATAACCACCCACAACATCCAGGCTGATCTTGTTATGTAATTTGATAGTACTGTTCAGGTTGAAAGTATTACGCTGCTGATCACCACCGATCTGTACACCTTTGTAATCGCTACGGGTGTAAGAGAAGCGGTAATTTGCTTTTTCTGTCATATTCGAAAGGGATACATTCAAATTTGAATTGTATCCCTTCTGAAAGAGTTGATTATAGTTGTCGGGCTGGGGTGAATAAGCATGCATACTACCATCCCACCAGGGCACCAGCTGACCTTCCATTTTTGGCCCAAACTGACCATAGGCCCTAAAATAAGGCCTTACTGTTCCGTCGGTTCCGATGGGGACCCAACCTGCTGCGTTAGTATTTGCACCTGCAGATGTTCTGTCATAACCTGGTCCGTATACGTTTTGATATTCCGGAGCGAAAGCGACTCTTTCAGCAGTATGAGAGTAGTTCAGGTCTACACCCAGACCTCTTCCTTTCATACCTTTTTTGGTAGTGATTACCACCACACCACTCGCTGCATCAGAACCATACAGCGCAGTTGCACTCGCACCTTTCAGTACAGTCAGACTTTCGATGTCCACAGGGTTGATATCGAGGATACCGTTACCACGGATACGGGTATCAGCCCAGTAGCCTTCGTTGTTAGTACCGGTAGCACCTTTTTCGTTATTGTTCCTGATCTGCACACCATCTACTACATACAGCGGCTGTGTATTATAGTTCAGGGAGTTCACACCACGGATCTGTACGTTCACCGCGCTGGTTGCACCACCCGGAGCGGTAGTGATTTTCACACCGGCAGCTTTACCATACAATGCAGAAGCAAAGTTGGTCGCACCAGCAGCGTTGATCTGTTCGGAAGTGATAGTACTTACTGCGTATCCGAGAGCTTTTTGCTCTCTTTTGATACCCAGTGCAGTTACCACCACTTCATTCATCATTTTATCGTTTGGCTGAAGTGTAATAGTAATAGCGGTTTTACCATTTACAGGGATCTCCTGTGTTTTAAAACCTACATAAGACACTAACAGTACTGCATCATCCGGAACACTAATGGTGAATGCACCATTTTCATCCGTTGCTACCCCGTCGGAAGTCCCTTTGATCTTAACAGATGCACCGATCAGCGCTTCACCTGTCTGGTCCAATACTTTACCAGTTACTTTGATCGCCTTCAGCATAGCGCCTTTAGGCATGATCACGATCAGGTTGTTAGACAGTTCCTGATAGGTGAAACCGGAATTATTCAGGATCAGATCCATTACAGTAGTGATCTGAGCATCTTTCACGTTAATATCTACTTTGCTATCGCTGGGAATGTTCCTGTTACTGAACATGAAGCGATAATCGCTCTGGCTCTCGATTACAGTCAGCACTTTCTTAAATTCCACATCGCGGAGATTCAGTGTGATCTTCGTTGAGACAGTAGCATTTGCCAGTACAGTCAGACTAGTAGCAAGTACCAGCCCCAGCACCAGGTTCATAAGTAGCATTGGCTTTAAAAGCCCGTAAGGGATCTTTACGCCTCGGGGGCGTAGGATAGAAGTCATAACTTAGATGTTAAGGGTGATTAAAGTCTTTCAAATTTCAGGATTGTTCGAAACCTTGATTAAGGATATTAGTTTTTCTACATCACGCGGGTACCGCTTAAAAACAGTGCCCGCAATATTTAGTAATCGATCTCTTTTCCCATAGACAAAATTTTAGGCGTTAATACTTTGTTTCTGGTGAAATGAACGAGCGAATACATAGGCATAGTCATAGTGTTAAACATAGGTATCGGCTGCATAGGGTTCTCATCTCACCTTTCAATGTTTGAAAGGAATAATTTTAATCGTTTGAAATCTTAGACCAGTCTTTCTGCATTAATATATTACGATCGTCGAATCTTCTATTCTATAGCTGAAATCAGGTTCAGTCAGACTAAGTGCATGTAATGCTTCTGCTACAGTCTCTCCTTCCAGAATACCTGTGAATTTCAGTTGTTTTCTGCTGGCGGCGTTAAAGCGGATACTCACATTATACCAGCGTTCCATTCTCTTTGCCAGTGTCACAAAATCCTCATCCTTGAACGTCAGTTTATTCTGTAACCAGGATGTTTCCATGATCATGGTATCTTTCTGCTGGAAGTAGGTCATCGTTGTAAGGGATGGTACTACATCTTTCAGGGATACCGATTTCTTTCTGGTTGAATCATAATCGCTTACCACTACTTTCTGAGATGGTTTCAGTATGATCTTCTCATCCGGATTATCAGCAACTGTCACCTCGATGGCACCTTTTAACAGGGTCGCCTCGGTAGCCGCGTCGTTAGGATAGGATTTCACGTTGAAAGCTGTTCCCAGTACCTTAATATCCATTTTGTTAGTATGAATAATAAAAGGCTTCTGTGCATCTCCGTGTACATCAAAGAAAGCTTCCCCTGTCAGGTATACTTCCCTGCTTTTCTCCGGAAAGTTAGCTGCATATTCCAGCTTACTGTCCGCATTCAGTGTTACCCTGGTACCATCTTCCAGCATAAATGTGGATTTTTCACCTTTAGAGGTGAATTTGGCAACCAGAGTCTCATGTTGTGAGTGGTAATAATATACGCCGGCACTGATCAGGAGCGCTACAGCAGCAGCTACTCCAGACATCCATACCAGGCGGCCCTTTCCGCGTACAGGCGTCATCAGTGGCTCTATATCGTGAACGGCCGGAGTACCTGTTTCTTTCTCTAACTCACTTATACGCATCTGCACATTAGAAAACAGCTTCCTGTTATCGATATGATCATGATGATTCTGGGCCCAGTACATGCGGAACAGTTCATACTGTCGTTGTGCGACAGCATCCTCACTCATGATATGTTTCAGTTCCTGGCCTTCTTCAGGTGTTGAATCACCAGCCAGGTCCTTTATAACAATTTCAAAAAAACGTTCACTCATTGTCCGTTGGAATAACCCTTTGCATATAAGACAACATTTAATACCTGTTATGCGTACAAGGTTTAAAATTTTTTTTAACATATAATTTAAGGGTTAATTACCCATAAATATCCATATCAGCAGTAAAGCCGTCACAATACCATCAGTGATACTGTTCGGCTCTCCTTTATTTGCCTTTTTCAGGTAAGGCTCCATGGCCACGGTCATCTTCTTCATAGCACGTAACATCTGCGTATGTACTGTGCGGGGAGATATATTCAGGATTTCGGCCACTTCCTTGTACTTCATGCCATTTTCCTTGATGAGCCGGAATATGATGCTACACTGGCGGGGTAGCGAAGAAATAGCCTGGTCCATTTTAAAGATCAGCTCTTTCTTTTCCAGTTCAGTCTCCGGTGACGCGCTGTTTACCATCTGCGTACCTCCTTCATGATCATCCAGATTCACCAGTTGAATACTGGAGAATCGCTTATTATAATTTAAAGCGTGGTTCTTTACGGCGATAAAAAGATAAGTTTCAGGCTTCAGAACATCCTGCATTTTAGCCCTGTCCATCCAGCATTTCACAAAAACATCGGATACAATCTCCTCTGCAACCTGCTGATAATGAACATACATAGTGCAAAACTTCACGAGCCTGGGGTTTAGTTCATGGAAAAAAACCTCAAATGATTTAGAGTCGCTATCACGTGTGATGCGCTCCCATAGATCATTTATATTAACCTCCTTTTGCATTCTAACTTTTCCTTATATTTCAGACGGCAATGTAGTAAAAGTATATGGCAAATAAAAATAATAAAACTTTCTGAATTAATTATTTATAATATATATTAACTGCCATACATTAGGAAAATGCGTGGTAAACGGGGCATAAAAAAACCCGTCCGGCCAAAAGCAGAACGGGCTCTTAATAAGTTGATTATCAAACTATTCCTGATCCATAAACATAATATCGCGGTCAAACAGGTACAAACCGCTCTTGTCGTCACCGATCAGCTCCAGCTTATCATTACACTCCCTGGCCAGGCGTTCTTCCTCAATCTGCTCATTTACATACCATTGCAGAAAATTATGGGTCGCGTAGTCTTTCTCCTGCAGGGCTATATCAACCAGCTCGTTGATCCCCTCACTAACCTTTACCTCGTGGGCAAATAGCTCTTCAAAGGCTTTTTTCAGTGATACAAATGTGAGCACCGGCTGAGCAAGTGCAGGTACAATTGCAAATCCGCCTCTCTCATTGATATAATGGATCAGCTTCAGCATGTGCATACGCTCTTCATCACTATGCTTGAAAAAAAATTTAGTAACACCTTTCAGCCCGGGCTGGATATCTGCCCAACTGCCCATTGCCAGGTACGCCTGTGAAGACTGTGCCTCCATTAGTACCTGACGGTTCAGGGCTTCCTGCATTCTTTGTGACAACATATAGTTCGCTTTTAATGTGGAGAAAATGAACAGATTAAAAATACTGAATTTCTCCTGTACACATCACGCTGCTGCAAATTTACCGGCCCATAATAAACAGTATGCTGTTTTAAGAGCCAGTATCCTACTGCTACCGGCAAACACTACCTTCCCGCCATACTATTTTATAAAATCCTCTCTATGTGGATTGAATACATCTATCAAAACGCCTGCTTCCAGGCACAATACACCATGTACCACGTGCGGCGGTGCGTAAAATGCATCTCCTGCTTTTAACACCTTCTTTTCCCCATCTATGGTCACTTCAAACACACCACTTTCCACATGAGAGATCTGTGAATGATAATGCTCGTGTAACGTACCTATCGCTCCCTGTTGAAACGCCACTTTTACCAGCATCAGTTGCTCATTGTATACCATTACTTTCCTGCGTATACCCGGATCAGGGTTTTCCCATGCAATATCCCTGTCTTCAATAAAAACGTTCATATGTGACTTTTTTCAGGTTATTTATACAGGCAGAGACGCCTTAAAACAAGTAGTCCATAGCGGCCGGTCGGTCTGCTATGGACTACTATTATCGTACCCGTAGTAATGATGCCATCATCCTACTACAGACTGGCTATTTTAATAATTCATCCAGACGTTTGTCCAGTTCTTCTCCTCTCAGGTTCTTCGCTACGATCTTACCCTGAGGATCCAGCAGGAAGTTCTGCGGAACAGACTTCACGCCATACAGTTTCGCTACATCGTTATCCCAGAATTTCAGGTCAGATACATGCGTCCAGGTCAGGCCATCCTTGTGAATAGCATTGATCCATGCATCGTGACCAGTAGGCTGATCAAGCGATACGCTGAGGATAGTGAAAGCTTTGTCTTTGTGTTTATTAAAGGCTGCTACCACATATGGGTTCTCCATACGGCATGGACGACACCAGGAAGCCCAGAAATCCACCAGTACATATTTACCACGGAAGTCTTTCAGGTTCACTGGTTTACCCAGGGTATCGTTCTGTGTGAACAGCGGCGCCTCCGCACCTACAGCAGTAGCTTTCCAGCTGCTGATCAGTCCTGCCAGGTCCTGTGCGCTTTTGGTTTTCTTCAGAGAAGCGTCCAGGCTGTTGAACATTGAGTCCAGCAGACCGATTTTATCAGATGCCTCATAAGCGTATTGCTGGATCACATCCAGGCTTACCACAGACTTTGGATGCTTGGCAATAAAGGCTTTGTAGATATCACCCTGCTGACCACGGATCAGCGCCAGTTTACCATCAAGGTATTGCTGAAACTCAGCACTGTTACGTTTTGCTTCGTCAGCTGCCATGTATTCGGCATTCAGGTCCTGGTAACTGGAAGTCACAGCTTTCAGTGCATCCTGCAGCTGCTGATTGTCTGTATTTAAAGCAGAACCGCTGAAAGTTGCCTTTTTCAGGGAATCAGGGCTATTCAGCGTAATAGTGCCTTTTTCCACATAGAAGATCACCATATCTCTCATGCGGGGATCAGCCGGAGGATTCGGATGTTTTAATAGCAGCATCGCCTGACCTGGTTCTTCAATAGCACCTTTTAGTTCAAATGCGCCATTGGTCAGAACGGCAGAGTCTCTTTTTTCTCCTTCGCTGGTACGGTATACGAGATGCACTTTTGCAGGAGCATTCAGGTTACCGATTTTGCCTTTCAATGTGAAATCCCCTTTCTGAGCTAACAAAACACCAGGGGAAAGCAGTAAGGCTGCTAATAATTGCTTCATGCGTAATTTTTTGGTTTGATTTTGATTTTCACTAAAATTAGGAAATTCCATTGAAGTCGGGCTGCTCTTATCCGTATTTGGGATGACCGGTCAATAGTTCATATGAACTATATCCTGGGAATTATCCACAAAATAGTCCGGCGATGCAGTCGACTTATGCCTGATATCTCAGCTGCGTGCAAAATAAATTCTCATAATCTATTCGATACCAAGCTCTTTCTGAATTTCCTCTAAAGACCGTCCTTTGGTCTCCGGCATCATTTTCCACACAAACAACAGGTGCAGTAACATCATAACGCTATAGAACACAAAGGAATAGAAACCGCCCATCTTACTGCCCGATACAATGATCGGGAAGGTCCAGGAAATAATAGCAGCCATGATCCAGTGGGTAAAACTACCTAATGCGCCGCCCTGTGATCTTACTGAGTTCGGGAAGATCTCGGAAATAAACACCCAGATCACCGCTCCCTGAGAAAAAGCGAAAAATGCGATATACCCGATCAGATAGATCAGTACGTTACCACCCAGCGATTCCGGATCACGGAAGGCATAGGCTGTGAGGGCCAGGAATACGATCATCCCCACTGACCCAATGATTAACAACCGCTTACGACCGAACTTATCTATCACCGTCATGGCCAGCAGGGTGAATAACAGGTTGGCCGCCCCGATATACACAGGCTGCAGGTATGCCTGGGCTTTATCAAACCCCGCCAGTTCGAAAATGCGGGGCGCATAATAGAGAATGGCATTGATACCTGACAGCTGATTGAACATCGCCAGCAATACCGCATAAATGATCGGCTTCGCATACCGCTTCTGAAACAGGTTCTCCTGGTGGGTTTTTACTGACTCTTTAATTGACTGGATAGCACCAGTGACGTTCTTCTCCTGCAGGCGATGCAGGATGGGAATGGCTTCTTCCTCCCGGTTGTTAAGGATCAGCCAGCGTGGGCTCTCCGGGATCGTCCGCAACAGGATCCCAAACAAAGCCGCCGGGATCACCATAATACCCAGCATCCAGCGCCAGGCATCATCCCCCATATCGACAAACAGGAAGTTGGTCAGATAAGCAATGAAAATACCACCCACAATATTCAGCTGGAAAGACCCTGCTAAACGTCCACGCAGATGCGCCGGCGAGATCTCGGAAATGTACATAGGCCCGACTACCGAAGATGCCCCTACGGCTACACCTGCCGAGAAACGGAACAATACAAATAGCAGCCATGCCGAAATAGATGCACAGCCAATAGCAGAAACGATGTACAAAGCTGCAATGACCAAAAGGACCTTCTTACGCCCATGAATACGGGCAGGAACACCTACAATAAGAGAACCTAATACAGTACCAATCAGACTGGAAGCCACTGTAAAGCCTAACCAGAAAGGGCTGAGCGACCATAATTCCATGATCGTCTTTTCAGCACCGGATATCACTGCGGTCTCAAAACCGAACAGGAATCCGCCAAGGGCAGCGATTAACGCTATTCTAACAGGATAAGATAACATGCGTTTTTATTGAGTTTATTAGTGGAGCCGTGGATTGATTCATAACGTTTTTCTAAACAGGGAAAAAAAGTACTCATAAAAAATGGGAAAAACAATAATCTCCCTACATTTGGCACAAATCAACCGATTCATGAAGAAAAAGTTCGACGCGCTGTAGCACTAATCGTGTTACAAAATGAACAAGGAAGAAAGAAGCTGGAAACACATCCTGAAAACAACCACCCATCGCGGCACTTACAATCGTGCTAACATTAATCTGTATGCGCAATGCAATTGGTGTGGATGGCATGGCAACTTCTGGTCAAACTGTCCTGAACAGGGCGCTAAACGGATGTACTATTTCGGTTCCATGGAAGAAACACCCGACAGATCAAAATTCAGGAATATCTATAACTGGAAACTGGTGTCCAAGAACAAAAAACAGTGGATGAAAAAGAAACTGTTAAAGAGATATCGTTTCAACAGCGACGTTGTTGTTTTCGGTTTCTAAAGAACTCAAGTGAGGGGACTCCCTCACTTTTTTATTGTCCCGACATTTGATATTCATATACCCCAAGTTTGATATTGCTATAAATATTCCGCATCTCCTGCTGCAACTTTGTGCCACAAAAACAACACGCATAATGAGCACAACTACACCAAAAGTGAAAAATATTATACTTGTACACGGCGCATTTGCAGATGGTTCCGGCTGGGAAGGCGTTTATAAAATACTCGCACCAAAAGGTTATAACATTACGGTACTACAATACCCGATGACCTCCCTCGAAGCAGACGTAGAAGCGCTCAACCGTGCTATCGATAAACAGGACGGTCCGACTGTGCTGGTTGGCCACTCCTATGGTGGTATGATCGTTACGGAAGCAGGTGTATCGGCAAAAGTATCCAGCATCGTATATGTAGCAGCCTTCGAACCAGATGTCAATGAAACATTACTGCAACTGGTACAGAGTGAAGAGATCGCTCCTGAAAACGGTATCATGGCACCAGATGAAAAAGGATATATCTACTATGAGAAAGATAAATTCCATGCAGGCTTCTGCGCTGATGTACCAAAAGACAAAGCAGATTTCATGTACGCTTCTCACGGTGCTATTTCCGTATCCTGCTTTACAACACCAGTTAAAAATGTGGCATGGAAGACAAAACCTTCCTATGCCGTCATCAGCACGGAAGATAAAGGGATCGTTCCAGCACTGCAGTACAAAATGGCTAAACGTTCCGGGGCAAAAGTAACAGAAGTGAAAGCCAGTCACGTTGTATTCATTTCACATCCGGAAGAAGTAGCGGAAGTGATTGACACAGCAGCCCGCAACTAATCGCTATTGCTTCATTTGCTATATATAGATTAAAGCTGTCCACCCACAGGTGTACAGCTTTTTTTATTGATTTAAGTAAGCAGATATTTGATATTCATATACGTCTGATTTGATATTGCTATAAACTTCTCCGGTTGATGACGGCATCTTTGCACTATCCAATAACACTCATCAACAACAACTATTATGAAACAATTCAACATCAGACCGGGCAAATGGATCAAATCATTGTTATTCTCGGCATCCATCCTCGTTGCTCCTCTTGCCATGCAGGCACAAAAAGCACCAAAAGTTAAAAATATCATCCTCGTACACGGTGCTTTTGCAGATGCTTCCGGATGGGAAGGTGTATACAAAATACTGGCTGCAAAAGGTTATAATGTAACTGCTTTACAGTACCCGATGACATCGCTGGAAGATGATGTAACTGCACTGAACCGTGCTATAGACAAACAGGATGGCCCGACTATACTGGTAGGTCACTCTTACGGCGGTACCATCATCACTGAAGCTGGCGCATCTCCGAAAGTTGTCAGCCTGGTATATGTGGCCGCATTTGAACCCGATTCCCTGGAATCAACCTATCAGCTGGTACAGCAGGCACCAATATTACCTGAAAATGGTATCATGAATCCGGATGATAAAAATTTCATTTACTACGATAAAGCTAAATTCCATCCAGGCTTCTGCGCTGACCTGCCAAAAGAAAAAGCTGACTTCATGTACGCTTCTCACGGCGCTATCGCGCTGTCCTGCTTTACTACTCCGGTAAAACATGCTGCCTGGAGATACAAACCGTCTTATGCAATACTCACCACTGCTGACAAAAGCATCAATCCTGTACTGCAACAGAGCATGGTAAAACGTTCCGGCGCACAGGTAACTGAAATCAAATCAAGCCATGTGGTGTTTATTTCTCACCCGAAAGAAGTAGCGACGGTGATTGAAACAGCGGCGAATAAATAAACTATTCAGGAATTGGGAATACGAATTAAGATTAAAAATGCAGCGAAGATCTGTGAGAATGGTAGGGTAAAACGGATGCATATGTAGTATTAATTTATAATCTGATAGCGTATTGTCTCCAAAAGTAAAGGGCGTTCATTTAATGATACGCCCTTTACTTTTATAGGTGAGATGACCGTGTTACAACTACACAATTACATCTGATACCTAATTGCTAATTCCTAATTCTTAATTGCTTTCTGTACGCTGCCGGCGTCACGCCTGCATTCTTTTTAAAGAACAAACTAAAATTTGGCTGCTCCGCAAAACCAATACAGTATCCAATGTCCTGCAATGTCCAGTCTGTCCGCAACAAGAGGTTCTTTGCTTGCTCCAGTAGGCGGGTACGTATATGTGTACTCACATTTTGTCCTGTGTGTTTTTTGAGCAGCGTATTCAGATAGTTGGGATGTACCTGCAGATTGGCTGCAAACTCCTTTGCAGTTTTCATAGAAACAGGATTCGTATAATTCACGTTCGTAATTTCTCTTTCCAGCAAACCGAAAAACTCCTGTACATGCTTATGTTCTTCAGATACCTGTCCGGATGCCTTGAAATCAGTGATACGTGCACATTGTATCAGCAAAAGCTGCAGATAGGTCTGGATCGCATCGTCATTCAACCGGTTACCCGATAACTGCTCCTGCTGCATACTGGCGAAAATACCGCCCAGCACGGGTACATCGGCAGGTTTCATCCGGATGATGTTCTTATTACGGCTATCAAACAGGTGATATTTATCTATGATCGTTTTCAGCAGGGGACGCTCATCCAGTAAACGCCGGTTGAAAAAGCAGGCATAACCTTCCTGTGCAACGGACAGTTCCTTCCAGGATATCACTTCCGAGGGATGCACAAATATGATCATAGGTTCATCAATATAGTAACTGCGGGTGCCAGTTGTCAGTCTACCCTGACCTTTGGTTACCAGCAGAATAGTATAATAGTCTGCACGATGTGCGGAAAGATGGTCTTTACAATTGTTGTCTGTGCGGCTGTACACCCCGATGGGTAACGGATTAACATATTCCCTCCTACCGGGAATGGCGGACGGGCTATCATATATTGGGCTAATCATTTTGTATGCGCGTGTCTTCATCATACATCATCTGAATTTACACATACAAATATGTCTGAGATCGGGGGATTTACGGTTGTCCTTATTCTCGGGATTGAAGTACTTTTCCTTTCTTTTTACAAATACCCGCGAAGAATCAGTAATTGGGAACCAGGAATTGGTTAGCGTGAAGTTGGTCCAGCCATCAATACGGTTGACAAACATTTATACTCCAGCCTCGCGCGCTGCACTTAGCAGTTATGATTGCAGCAGAACGCATAAACAGCAATAATTCCTGATTCCCAATACTAATTATTTAGACAGCTGGTCGAACTCCTCCTCTGTCAATTCTATCTTTCCGGCCGCCAGGTTCTCTTCCAGATGCTGTACCGATTTGGTACCAGGTATCAGCAGGATATTATCAGCACGTTTCAGCAACCACGCCAGTGCGATCTGAGCAGTGGTGGCATTGTATTTTTCTGCGATCTTGCTGATCTTCTCCGCCAGTGTATCCGGACCGGAAGCCAGCGGGAACCAGGGGATAAAGGCGAGACCCTTTTCGGTGGTATAGTCCAGTACTGACTCCCACTGACGGTTACCGAGGTTATACAGGTTCTGTACAGATACGATAGGCAGTACCTTCTGTGCCTGCTCAATCTGCCCTATATTTACTTCTGACAGTCCTACATACCTGATCTTACCGGCTTGCACTGCTTCCGCTACCGGAGCCAGCGTTTCTTCTACCGGTATTTTGGGGTCGAAGCGGTGCAGCTGCCAGAGGTCGATCGTGTCTACTTTCAGTCGTTCGAGACTGCCTTCGATGTTTTCACGGATGAAGGCAGGATCTCCATTGGGAACCCATTGATTAGGACCAGGACGTTGAAAACCTCCTTTGGTAGCAATGACCAGGTCTTCCCTGTAAGGATGCAGTGCGTCTGCGATCAGTGATTCATTTAACTTAGGCCCATACGCTTCCGCGGTATCAATGAAGTTCACACCAGCGGCAACTGCCGCCTGGAGGACTTTCTTTGCATTCTCACGGTCTGCTACTTCTCCGAATACGCCTGTTCCTGTCAATTGCATTGCACCGTAACCAAGACGGTTGATCTCCAGCTGACCACCTAAGCGGAAGGTCAGATTCTTTGTGCTTGTTGCCATGTTCTTTTGTTTTTAAATCGATCTGAAAATGTGCGTTAATAGTGTTGGATTGTTTTTTGCAAACTTCACTTTATGCATCAAGAAGTATACCCGGGACAGGCCCTTGTCATGATCTGTTTATGCAGCGTGGTGTACATATTATGCTGCCATGTTACCGGAGAGCCACAGAACGGGCTGTTTTATGCCATAAAAAGCACAAAGGGCGTCTCGCCGAGGCGGACACCCTTCGTATATAAGGATCGAAACATTTACATGGCAGAAAAACGATAGGTCTTCCCTTTTTCGGTCGGCACATCGTATGTCTCGGGGGCGACCCTTTTCTGTGGAGATAACGCCTTGTTGTGGATGATCGGTGCTGCTATTGGCGCCACCTGGTAAAAAGGATTGCTGTTCACACCGGTGGCCTTTGCCCGCGGCGTAGCTCCCTTTAAGGGTACACTGCTACGAATGCGGCAGTTGCCACCCAGGGTAGACCGGATCACCAGTGTTGTGATGCTGCCATCCTGCCAGGTCAGTTCCTCTATCACGAAACCACCCCTTGCCCTCAGTCCTTTTATACTACCTGTTTTCCATTGTGGTGGTAATGCCGGCAGTACATAGATCACGCCATCGTGACTTTGCATCAGCATTTCCGTTATACCGGAAGTACATCCGAAGTTACCATCAATCTGGAAAGGGGCATGCGCGTCAAACAGATTGGTATAGGTACCACCGCCATGTTGACCTACAGGACTTAACTGATTCGTGATCAGTTTCAGGGCATGTGCGCCATCCTGGAGTCTGGCCCACCAGTTCACCTTCCAGCCCATGCTCCATCCGGTAGAGACGTCCCCGCGCTGCTCCAGTGTTGTGTTGGCTGCTTTAGCCAGTTCGGGGGTACGGTCGGGGGAGATCTGTGCGGAAGGGTACAAACCATAGAGATGTGAAATATGCCGGTGATTATCTTTCGGGTTATCCAGGTCATCGATCCATTCCTGCAGCTGACCATATTGCCCTACCTGCATTGGTGGCAGACGGTCGCGGGTGGCTTTGAATGTATCAACCAGTGCCGCATCCTTACCTAAGATCTCCGCAGCACTGATCGCCGCACTTAACGCGTCAAACACGATCTGGTTATCCATGGTACATCCGGCATCAAAAGAGACACCCGGACGGGTGGAAGGTGCATTCTCAGGAGAAGTGCCCGGATTGATCACTAAATACTTACGCTTCGGATCTTCCACAAGGTCATCAACAAAGAACAATGCTGCGCCCCTGATAGCAGGGTATACATCTGCCAGATAGCGCCTATCGCCGTTATAAAGATAGCGATCCCAGAGATGCTGGGCCAGCCAGGCGCCACCCATACTCCAGATACCATAAAAGATCCGGTCTACGGGACCAGTAATACGCCACAGGTCTGTATTGTGATGCGCCACCCATCCCCTGGCGCCGTAGAGGGTACGGGCAGTGCCCTGTCCTGTTACAGACAGCTCTTTTACCATCTGTACCAGCGGTTCATGCATTTCCGGCAAATTATCCTTTTCCGCCGGCCAGTAGTTCATTTCAGTATTAATATTGATGGTATACTTGCTATCCCATGGCGGGCTCATTTCCCCGTTCCACAATCCCTGTAACGTAGCAGGCTGTCCGCCGGGCTGGGAACAGGAGATCAGCAGATAACGGCCGAACTGAAAGTAAAGAGATACAAACTGTGGATCGTATGCTTTGGAGAAATTGAGCAGTCTGACATCTGTAGGTTCTTTCGCAGCATCGGATGTACCCAGGTCGATTTTAACCCGGTTAAAATAACGCTGATAGGAAGTAATGTGTGCTTTCAGTAGTGCATCGTAAGGTTGTTTCACCGCGGCATTCAGGTAGGTAGCCGTCCGTCTTGCTGCATCCGCACTCAGGTCCTGGTAACTGACATAGTTCGTTGCCATAGAAATGAATACCAGCGCACTGTTCGCATGTTGTACTGTCACCGCTGTATCGGAAGTCAGCACTTTACCACCTGTTGCGATCACCCTGGCCACACCGTTAAACTTTACTTTTCCTTCGACACCTTCATGACTGCCAGTGATGCCATTCACAATAAGGTCTTTCCCGGTAGCTTTAACAGTTGCATTTTTCTGCGGAGTCGTCAGGTAAGCAGCAAAGTCAAGGGCGCCCGGTTTACTGGCGGTAAGTCGTACGATGATCGTCTGAGCAGGCACAGACGCAAATACTTCTCTTGTATATTTCACACCATTCACTGAATAGCTGGTGGTAGCCACTGCTTTTTCAATATCCAGTTCACGGTAATAATTATCATGTTTATCATGTCCGGCGAATGCCAGATGTAATGTCCCCACCGGCTGATACATTTGTCCGTTGGAGGTTTTTGTCTGTATCTTCTGTGCCGCCAGTTCCTGCGCTTCCTTCTGTTTACCTTCGAATATCAGCTGACGGATCTGTGGCAGGGCGGCCAGCCCTTCCGGGTTTTCATTACGGTTGGGACCACCAGTCCATACCGTACTTTCATTCAATTGCAGCAGTTCTTCTTCCGGGTTACCAAATACCATTGCGGCAATCCGTCCGTTACCTACAGGAAGTGCGGCCGTCCAGATATTACCTGCAGGTTGTTTATACCACAGTTTTAATGCTTGCTGGGCATGGGTAAATAATGGAAATATGCTGCATAACAGCAAAGGAAGTTTTTTCATGACGAGGACGAGGGTTGAGTTGATTATAATTGTCTAAAATACAATAATAATCAGGAATTGGAAATTAGGAATTAAGAATTGATTAACCTGCATATAAATTCAGCTATTACATGTAGGATACGGCTGTATGTTATGCAGATCGATACATCAGGTATTTTCAGAAAAGAGATTACAAGACATCACATGAATATATCAATTCCTGATACCAGATCCCCAATTCCTGATTGCATTAATGTGTTTCATCAATCAGCATCACATCCCATGGCTGCAGTACTTTTCCAATGAGTAACACCCCTGCGCTACTCGACAATACCTGTTCTTCTCTAACAGCCATTCCCATTTGCTGTAACAGTTTAACCTGCTCGGCATTCAATGTTTCAGGCTCACCCGCCTGTTTCATAGCATGCAGCGCATTTCCGTTCTCACGGTCAAGGATCTCCACATTGAAGCGGGCGTCCTTATTAATATTGATCAGCTTAAAATTGAAGTCGCGCGGTTCTCCCAGTTTAAGTGCGTCTTCTACGACAGTCATTGTACCAAAAGGAGGGACTGTTTTCAATGCCGCCGGATAGTTATACACAAGGGCGGTGATTTTCTGTGTGGCTTTGTGTCGTGTAACGATGATCCCGTCCTTGTTATACAACAGTTCATCGCCCAGTGCGTTCAGCATACGATAAGCATGGAAGGAGGGTTTGGGAATACCCTGATAATTCAGCAGTCCACAGCCACCGGAGAATTGCTGTCCGCCGGTGCCTTCTTCTCCACAGTCACTGAAAGCCCCGTAAGACAGGCCATCTGCGAGTCCGATACTATCTACATTTGCTTTAACAATATAAGCAGCGGCTGGTAACGCGTCATGCATGGCATCTCTGCCACAGGAACTGGTACCCCATTCTGTCAGATGTATTTCTGCTTTCGGATATGCACTTTTATCCACAACAGCCCGTAACCACTGCAGGTCTTTCTGTGTTGCATCTATACCACGTACCGTACCTTTTCCATTGTTGAAAGGCAGGTCAGTCGGGTAGGGATGGGTGGATACAAAATCGACAGGCAGTTGTTCTTTTTTACAATATTCCAGGAAGTCTGTGATCCATACACCTTTCCATTGCTGCGCATCCGGATCAACGGGAGATATAGAGATCCTGGATCTATCTTCCAATTCCCCGTCAAAGCGTCCATCTCCCACGAAGTTGCCTGTTGCCGGGCCACCTACACGTAACTGTGATGATACACCTTTTATGGCCTGCGCAGTCGCCTTATACATGGCAAAATACTGGCTTTTTCTACCTGCCCAGGTAGCCGAGACATTGGGTTCATTCCATACTTCAAAGTACCAGGTGCTGACTTCACTGATACCGTACTTCTCTACGCAGTGTTTAGCGAAGTTAGTGACCAGCTGAGCCCATTTTGAGAAGTCTGCAGGGGGCGATACATTTGCTTTCCACCAATAGGCGGTGGCGCTGCCGCCAGCCATTTCCTTCGGGAAAAAGCTCAGCTCCACAAATGGTTTTACACCTGCTTTCAGCATCCTGCTGATCACATCGTCTACGCGGAGCCAGTTATACACCCCCCCCTGATAAACGGACATATCATCGTGAAAGATTCCATGGAGACGGCAATATTCAAATCCACAGTGCTTTTTAGCAAACTGTAATTGCTCCAGCCAGGGGGAACCGGTACGCAGGACTTCACCTGCGCGGCCTGCGCCGACACACTTACTCCAGAAATGTGAGAACGTACGTCCCTGGATCTTGGTGTCAATCAGCAATGGCGGTTGTTCTTCCCATAGTGAGCGGCCTGTTACTATACCGGGTATTAATGCACTACCTACGGCTGAAACAAAAGCCTGTTTCAAAAAATAACGTCTTTCCATGAGGTAAGGGTTAGATAGTTATACGGCTGTTCCCCTGAACATAGCCAGCGTTGTTTTTCATATCGCGATATAGCTCACTTACACAGATTCGGGGGATACAAGCTCTCTTTGATTGATAAAAATTCTACTATAAAATCATAACAAGTACTGAATACAATGTACGGCATTTTATGAAATACGCAAACGTTTGCATAACCCATTGACTACAATACACATATATACAAAATACTGCATATTTTTGACAAATGCAAGAGAAATTAGCAGGAGGAATCGGGAACCGGGGGAGCCAGAAAGCATGAAGGTAGCTTTCAACGAGGTCAGGCGGGCAGATAAGATAGCATTTCCAGGGTGGGTTACAGAGTGAATGTTGATATTCAACATATGTAACACCACTGTATGTGAATTTAATAAAACGGAAAGGTGTTCACCAACAGGGGTACTGCCGGTAAACACCTATGCATAAGCATCATCCGTGACAAGCAAAAAAAGTGGCGAAAGGAAGTTATTATAAAAAAACCAATACACCAAAACCCTTATTAGGAGGAGTATCAGAACATGCTTGTTCGTCGCTAGTTCGTCGCCTGTTCGTCGCTTGTGGCCCCGTTGTTCGTCCGACGCTCTTTTTCCCGGTTGAAAAAAGCCGCCCTCAGGGTATAAAAAATACGCTTCTTCTGGCAGTGACAGGGTCAAACAGCCTCCCTTATTTCAGTAAGCAGTGGTATTGCCTGTAGTACCTCTGCAATGCCCGCACGGACGGCAGGGTCGTGCTCCAGGATGTTACATAGTTCTACGTCAGATTGTACAAAGAGGGACACAAATAACCCCGCTTCATGTACCTGCAAACCCGTACGCATCACCTTTCCTTCCCGTTGCAACTGTGCGTAATATTGCTGCTGAGCCGCCAGGCAGGCGCTATCATCCTGCCGCGGTTTTTTGCCCTTTCCAAAGAAAAGCAAGACTTCGTGTGGCTGCCTGTAGTCCATATACTTTATTTTTGTACAAAGTTCCGTCAGAAAGCCATCGCTGTGTTAACGCAAACGGAACTTTTTTTGCCGCAATTCGGTTTAATCGCTATCATTTATGCAGTCATTGCCATCTTTGCCATTTCCTGAGTTTACCTACCAGCTGGAAGAAGTCACACGCATCTTTAGCCGGGAGGAGACGTCCGGCCCCGAGATCAGGTATGACGAACTGAAAATAGGCCATGCGCGTATGCTCTGGTATAAATACACCGCCGACCGCGAATATCATATTCCCATGCGACTAGGACAGGAAAGGGTGGAAATGCACTTCAAGCTGCAGGGACGTTCAGGCGTGAGCTATGAAGACCAGCATCTTATCATGACAGCCAATCAGCAGAGCATTTTCTATCAACGGGAACTGGAAGGTGAATACATCCTCTTCCCCGGTGAAGAAAGTGCCTTTTTTGAAATAGAGATACCCCGGCCGGTATTTGATTCGCTGATCATGGAGGATAGCCTTTTCCTGCGTGACTTCTCGCGGCAACTGCAAACACCCCGGCACCATCTCTGGCCGGGCTATTCTATGCATATTACCCCACAGATGCATTTCATCATTGCACAGATGCGAGACACTACCTACACGGGGCAGATGAAAAAGTTGTTCCTGGAAGCCAAGATGATAGAA
Organism: Chitinophaga agri; assembly: GCF_010093065.1. Classification (NCBI taxonomy): domain Bacteria; kingdom Pseudomonadati; phylum Bacteroidota; class Chitinophagia; order Chitinophagales; family Chitinophagaceae; genus Chitinophaga; species Chitinophaga agri. Next base: position 3,870,621 of record NZ_CP048113.1, read on the forward strand.
TTATTCCTGCTTCAGGTAAATGGATACGACCAGGAGTTGCAGCATAAGGTATCCCTTCGAAAGCAGGAGACTGACGCTTTATATGCCGCCAAAGCATACATAGAGCAACACTTTGCGGAAGACTGTTCCATTCTCTTCCTGGCGATGCAGGTAGGTATCAATCAGAAAAAGCTGAAAGAAGGTTTCAGGGTATTATTCGGACACACCATTTTCGGGTATGTCAGCCATGTCAGAATGGAAAAAGCGAAACAACTGCTGCTAGACGAACATAAGACAGTCGGAGAAGTAGCAGATATAGTGGGCTATCGACATCAGCAGCACTTTACCACTGCTTTCCGGAAAAAATATGGCATCCTTCCCCGCACACTGAAACAGTAAAACTGCCGGCCGGCGTAAGGTCCGCACTGGCTTCGCCCTACAACCGGCCCCGGACAGTTAACAAATCAGGGATGAACAGGAGGACAGAACCCTATCAGGATGGGCGGTCTTTGGTACTACGTATCAGACCTATACCCGCAAAGAAAAAAACTGCACCCAGTATCGAGTAAATAATAACTCCCTTAATGCTCCTTGTACCTCCACTACTGTTCATGAAATTGACGGCTCCCAGTATCAGACCCGCAATCCCAAGAAAGGTCAGGAGCATCCCGATAACCCGTTTTTCCATAACTTTTTATTCGCTGTAATGCAAAATGCATGCCCCTGCTGCTGGCCGGCACATGTCCCCAAATGTATAAACGTCACCTATCTACCTGTAAATGAAACATCTAACCCAAAAACAAGGACAAACTGTCACTTTTACTGCATGGTGCAATTTTTGCCCACCTCCCGGCATGAAGATCTTCTGGAATTATATGCGCCCCCATCGCTGGATGATCGGTTTATCCCTCCTGCTGGCTGGTCTTGGCCAGCTGGCTACCATGGTTGACCCGCTCATCTTTGGGAAGATCATAGACGATTACGCCCTGCATCCCGGTAACAGACCGCAACATGAACTCGTCCGGGGAGTGCTCTTCTGGCTGGCCATAGCCATAGGCGTAGCCATGCTGGCAAGGCTCTTCCGATCGCTCCAGGACTTCGTCATGCGCATCATCGTACAGCGGTTCGGTATGCAGGTATTCAACGATGGACTCAAACAGACCCTCCGCCTTTCCTACCAGGAATTTGAAGAACAACGGAGTGGTGAGACCGTCGCCCTGCTACAAAAAGTACGCAACGACACCGAACGGTTCTTCAACTCCTTTATCAATATCCTGTTCTCCTCCCTCGTTGGCGTTGGCTTCCTGATATGGTACGCCATCAATAAACACTGGCTGCTCGTTCCAGTATTCTTTATTGGTGTGCTGGTACTGGGTTCACTCGCCGGTTTATTAAGCCGCAGAATGAAACAGGTACAACGGAGCATCAATAAGGAAACATTGAAACTATCCGGTACGATCACCGAGTCACTCCGCAATATCGAACTCGTAAAAAGCCTGGGACTCACCTTTCCGGAGATACGCCGGCTCCGCACCTTCACCAGGAACATCTACGACCTGGAAATAAAGAAAGTAAAGCAGGTACGTACGCTGTCATTCGTACAGGGCACGACCCTGAACCTGCTTCGTCAGTCCATCCTTTTTATATTACTCTGGCTGATCTTCCGCAAGGTGCTCAGCACCGGCGAACTGATTGCCATGCAATTTATATCGGCAACGATCTTCACACCACTGCAGGAACTGGGTAACATCATCGTTCTCTACAGGGAAGCACAAAGCTCGCTGCTGCTGTTCGATCAGCTGATGCACAAACCGGTAGAACAGCGACCTGCCAGTCCGGTAGAACTGGGCACACTGGAAAGTATCCGCTTCACAGATATCGTGTTCAAACACCAGACAGCCACCCACCATGCACTGGATGGCATCAGTTTCAGCGCTTCCATGGGCGATACGATCGCTTTTGTCGGCCCTTCCGGTTCCGGTAAATCCACGCTGGTAAAATTGCTGTTAGGGCTGTACCAACCGATATCCGGAGAGATCTACTTCAACGATATTCCATCAGGTGAGATCCGGTTCAACCAGATGCGCCGTCAGATCGGTTTTGTTTCCCAGGATACACAGTTGTTTGCCGGTACGATCAAAGACAACCTGCTGTTCGTGAAACCTGATGCGACCGGGGAAGAGATGCTGGAAGCACTTCATAAAGCTTCCTGCGACCAGTTACTGGCACGTTCTCCACAAGGTTTGAACACTATACTCGGCGAAGGCGGGTTGAAACTCTCAGGCGGCGAAAAACAGCGTATTTCTATCGCCCGGGCCCTGATCCGCCATCCACGCCTGCTGATATTCGATGAGGCCACCTCCGCCCTCGACTCTCTCACGGAAGAAGCCATTACCGATACCGTCCGGCATATCTCTGCCCTCAGAGAACAGCTGAACATCCTCATCGCTCACCGGTTGTCTACCATCATGCATGCGGATACTATCTATGTGCTTGAAAAAGGAAAGATCGTGGAAACGGGCACACATCAGGCCCTGCTCGAACAAAAGGGACTTTATTATGCCATGTGGCGCCAGCAGATAGGCGAACGCCGCAGTATCGTACAGTAAGAGCGGTATTTCCGGGGGCATGGTTTTTGGGCCGCACAGGCTATACAAAACCATTGCTTTATGGAACAGATGAGGCAGATCACCCTGAATATTCCGCCCACTACCAAGCCCAGGGTAGTCATTGTAGGCGCCGGATTCGGCGGACTGAACACCGCACAGCACCTTCCGGACGACAAGTTCCAGATCGTACTGTTCGACAAGCATAACTACCATACATTTCAGCCACTGTTATACCAGGTCGCCTCTGCTGCCTTACAGGCCGACTCTATTGCCGGACCACTCCGGAATCTGTTCCATGGTACGAGAGACTTTCACTTCAGAATGCTGCGTGTACTATCCGTAGATACACTGACGAATACCATTAATACTTCCGCAGGATCTTTGCACTATGACTATCTCGTGATATCCACCGGCGCAAAGACCAATTACTTCGGCAACGAGAACATGCAACGTTATGCGTTACCGTTGAAAACCATACCCGATGCGTTGAACATGCGCAGCCAGCTGATGCAGCTCTTCGAGTGGGCCAGTATGAATGCCAACCCGGACATCGCTGATCATATGCTGAACGTTGTGCTCGTAGGTGCTGGTCCGACAGGTGTTGAAATGGCCGGCGCTTTATCAGAGCTGCGAAAGAATGTATTACCCAAAGACTATCCCGCACTCGACTTCAGTAAAATGAGGATCTTCCTGCTGGATGGTCTCGACAGGGTACTACCGCCCATGCATCCCAAATCAAGCGCCCGTGCACAACGATACCTCGAGAAGATGGGCGTGATCATCAAACTGGGCGTGATCGTACAGGACTATGACGGAGAAACGATCACGCTGAAGACAGGAGAACAGATCAAATCATATCTCGTAGTGTGGAGCGCCGGTGTAACAGGAGAAGTACTGGCAGGCATACCGAAAGAGTGGACGGAACGCGGTAAGTTGCTCACCGATCCACATTGCAGGGTAATAGGCAGCAACAATGTCTTTGCTATTGGTGATATCGCGCTGATGAAACTGGAAGACTATCCTAAAGGGCATCCGGGCGTAGCACAACCAGCCATACAGATGGGGAAATATATTGGTAAACATTTATACAAGCTACATACAAATGAGCCTGTCAAACCATTCAAATACTTTGATAAAGGTTCACTTGCCACGGTAGGCAGAGGTAAAGCAGTAGCGGATCTGCCAAAGAACATTCATCTTGGCGGACGACTGGCCTGGTGGATATGGTTATTTGTACACGTCAATTTCCTTGTCAGTTTCCGTAACAAATTACTGGTGCTGGCTAACTGGATATGGAACCTTTTCACATTCGATAAAGGCAACAGACTGATCATCCGTCCATACATCCGGAAAGGAGATGAACGTGCGAAAGCTGTATTCACTGAAAACGAGGTGGGCAGTTAGTTTCAAAAGAAATGTTAATGTTCCGCTGGTTAACTTCCCGTTAACCTTTTTGGTGGCCTGAAGTGCTAATATTGTTATCACATAAGGTAGCGTGAACTACTTTTATTTTGTTTTCATAACGTGGAATTAGACAACGGCTGCCTTTTCAGGCGGCCTTTTTTAGTACCTTCGTGTCTGCTTTGGAAACTAGAAACTACATAACGTTATCACAACTGGCAGCCGGCATTCAGGGTACAATCAAGAACGCTTTTTCAGGACAGAGTTACTGGGTCGTGGCCGATATTACCAGCCACTCCTTTTATCCTGCCAAAGGGTACCACTATTTTGATCTTGTTGAGAAGGATGCCGGTAGTCACCAGCTCACCGCAAAACTCTCCGCTACCGCCTGGGGCAATGGTGGTAACCGCATCAAGGAATTTGAGCATGTTACCGGACAGCGTTTCTCTAATGATATGCAGGTGCTCGTGCGCGTAGCGGTGGAATACCATCCTGTATACGGACTGAAACTGTCGCTGCTGGATATTGATCCCAGCTTCACCATCGGGCAGCTCGAAAAGCAGAAACAGGCGACTTTACAGCGACTGATAACGGATTGTGCCGACATCATCCGCAAAACACCGGAAGGCTTCATGACGCGCAACAAAGCGTTACGTCTTAATCCTGTGATACAACGTATTGCAGTAGTATCTTCTGCTTCTTCTGCCGGTTATCAGGACTTCATGCATACCCTCCAGGCCAATGCCTACCGGTACACCTTCTTTACGGACAACTACTTCACAGCGGTACAGGGTGAGGCCAATGCGACACAGGTATGTGCACAACTGGAAGCAATCATTGCCTCCGGTAAAAAATACGATACGGTCGTGATCATCCGGGGTGGCGGTGCACAAACTGACCTGCTGTTGTTCGATCAGTATGCATTGGGTAAATCGGTTGCCGGCTTTCCCATACCTGTGATCACTGGTATTGGTCACCATAAGAACGAGACCATCACCGACATGCTGGCACATACGGCTACCAAAACGCCTACCAAGGTCGCGGAACTGATCATTGCACATAACCGCGCTTTTGAAGAATCGCTGCTCACACAACAAAGTCAGATCATTATCCGCATGCAACAGATGATGGCCAGCCGGCAGCAGCAATTATCCTCATTACATGCGCATATCATGAACCGGTCACGCGACATCCTCACTACCCATAAAGAAGGACTGGGACGCGCGCAACAGGTGATACCGCAAAGAGCAAAACATATGCTGCTGAGACAGCGCAATGCCATTACACAACTATCCGGGCAGTTACTTGTTAAACCAGGACAGGTAACGGCCAGCCGTCAGCAGGAACTACTGCATATCCGGAAGGACATACAGGTATATGCACGCAAACTGTTACAGCAACAGCAGCAAAAACTCGTACACCACGAAACCGTCGTCAGGATCATGAGTCCGACATCTCTTTTACAGAAAGGATTTGCGATGGTACAGCATAAAGGAAAGATCATTACCAGCGCCGCCCAGTTATCTCCCGGAGACGAGATCACCGTACAAATGGCAGATGCAGGTGTACGCGCTACTATCACTTCAAAAACAACAACCGATGGATACGAATCTGACATATGAAGCAGCTTATAAGGAACTGCAGCAGATAGCCAGGGAGATCGAAACGGAATCCGTTTCCGTAGATGTGCTGGCAGCAAGAGTGAAACGTGCTTCAGAACTGATCACCTTTTGTCAGACCCGCCTGCGGGCTACCGAAGCGGAAGTAGAGAACATCATTCAGCAGATGGAAGAGAAACCGCTTTAAGCTTTTTAAGCTGCGGCGTCATATCAACCCTGTATGACGCCGCCCCCAACCCCTTATTCATACCCTATTCCAGTCCTCCGAGCCCCGATTTCCCCCACCTTAAAGGTTTTAATATTTTAATTAAAAGCCGGTTAAAATCAATCACAGCGCATTTCCAGCCCAATCCGGTTACTGACATTTGTAGAGAATTAACTAACAGCGGCCAAACATCATCTCATGAAACGAGCGATCGCACTGGCTGTAGCAACACTGGCACTATCCTGCATCGGGATTGTTGCTACCGCCCAAACCAGCTATTCTTTATCAGCGGCACTAGATACAGCCCGCACCAGCAGCCCCGTACTTAAAGCACGGTACATGAACATCGACGCAGCACAGGCTGATGTGATCACTGCAAAGTTGCGCCCCAATCCGACACTGAATAATCAGACTATGCAACTAGTCAGTTCCGATCATTTTGCCGCAGGCACCAGATGGTCTTCCAATCAGAACAGGCAGGTATGGTACCAGGTGACCAAACCGATACAGTGGCCTAATCAGCGTAAGTACAAAATAGAAACGGCCGATAAAGACGTAAAGGTGGCCAGCAACTCCTTCCAGGAAGATCTCCGCAACCTCTCACTGAATGTAGGCTCCAGCTGGATCAATTGCTGGGTACTAAAGAAAAGACTTGCCCTGCTCAATGACAGCCGCACCAACCTGGATACACTGGTAAAGATCAACGAACTGCGTTATAAAGACCAGGTCATCTCACAAACAGATCTGACACGTACAAAGGTATTGCTGGAACAATATGACCTGCAACTGAGTGTATTCACGCAGGATTACCAGAATGAACTACACACCCTGCAGCTATTAACCGGCAACACCACTCCGATGGATATTGATACGACCAGCGAGTTGCCCATGCAGGTACCGGCGGTAACACTGGACAGTCTTATTGCACAGACTTTACAAAACCGCGCCGACGTTGTACTCGCTAAAAGCACGATCGATGAACGAACCAGTAATGCAAGGTATCAACAGGCATTAGCCGTACCACAACCGGAACTCGGCGTGATCTACAATCCGCAGAACTCCGTACCATACATCGGTTTCTATGGCACTATTGACCTGCCTTTCTTCAACAGGAACCAGGGAGAGATCAAAAAGGCACATATCCAGCAGCAACAGGCGCAGCAGGAATTATCCGCCACACAGCGACAGGCACAGACGGAAGTAGTGACGGCCTATAACACCTGGCAACTACAGAAAAAGAACATGGAGAAATACACAGGTATACTTCGTCAGTCGCAGCAGATCCTCAACAATGTGAAATATGCGTATCTGCGGGGTGGCACCAGCATCATCGACTTCCTGGATGCACAGCGCAACTGGTATGACACCAACCTGCTGTACTATGACTCTCTTCAGGCATACTATCAGAGCTACATACAACTATTATTTGCTACAGGCCTAATAAACCAATTATAATATGCAACGCATCACTTACTACTTCTTCGCAGTTGCACTCCTGCTGGCAGGATGTAAACATACAACCACACCAACGGTGACTGTTACAGAAGACCCTTCTCCCGTAGTCACCAATAACGGAGAACAGATCACCTTTCCGGATACCGCAGCTTCAAATTTCTTCGCTGTCGAAGCAGTCGGCGACTCAGCACTCAACGGTACGTTACATGCACCGGGCAAGGTAGCTGCGACCGTCGTACGTGCTGATGAAGGCGGACAAAACATTGTACTGTTTGATGATGCTGGTCTGAACAGTGACTATTCACAACTGATCCAGCATAAGATCAATATCAATCATATACAACAGATCAATATCAATCAGCGTAAAATAGAACTTGACCGTACGCAGGACCTGTATGATCATGGCGCTGCCAGCGGAAGAGACATCCTGGAAGCAAAGTCTAACCTCTCCATGGAGCAGACCAACCTGGCCAATGAGAAGACACAGCTGATAGAACATGAATCAGGATTAAAAGCAGCCGGCTTTGATCCGGAAGCATTACGCAGCGCCAGTCAGGGATCCGTATATATCATCTGTGATATTCCAGAGAATCAGCTGAACAATGTGAAGAAAGGTGCTCCCTGTTCCATCGTACTGTCATCATTCCCCGATAATACTTACAATGGTAAAGTAGAAGACATCGCTGATGTAATAGACGATGCGACCCGCATGATCAAACTGCGTATCAAACTGACGATCCCCGATACGCAGATCCGCGCCGGCATGTTTGCTACTGTGACGTTTCAGGTACATAGCGACAATCAGGGCATCAATATCAGCCGGGATGCGCTGGTCACTTCCGAAGGACAGAACTATGTATTTGTGCGTACAGCACCCAATACCTTTACCAGAAGAGAGATACGTACCGGTCAGCAGATAGGCGACCGTATAGCAGTTTACAGCGGATTAAAGAACGGCGAAAGTGTAGTGATCAAAGGTGTCATGCAACTGAAAGGTCTGAGCTTCGGTTACTAATCACCCTCCTTCCATATAACATTCATATTAACACCAGCACCCCATGCTACAGGCACAGATATTCATAGACAAAGACGAAGTACACGGCACACAGCCCCTGTATGAATTTATCATACAGTTCCTCCTCAAACAGAACGTGGCAGGAGCAACCGCCTTCCGTGGCGTGATCGGATTCGGAGAACACCATCAGCTAAAAAGACCGGACAGCCTGTTCAGCTTTGATGAACCACCGATGCTTATCACTTTCATTGACGAAAACGAAAAAGTACTGAATGCACTCACCGCCCTGCGCACGCAGGTGAGCAGCGGCTTTATCGTGATCAGTAAAGTAGCGCGTTTTCAAATATAATGACCGACTGAAACAGACATCCCATGATTCGCAATCTTTTAATATTCTCGCTCAAAAACAGATGGGTGGTCATCCTGATGGGACTAGGCCTGATGGGCATCGGCTACTGGTGCTTTACCCAACTGAAAATAGAAGCCTACCCGGACATTGCTGACACAAATGTCATCATCGTAGCACAATACCCCGGCAGGGCAGCCGAAGAAGTAGAGCAACAGGTAACCATCCCTATAGAAAGAGCTTTACAGAATACCCCCAATGTACTCGACCGCAGGAGCCGTACTATCTTTGGCCTCAGCGTTGTACAGCTGACATTTACTGACGGTACGGACGACTACTTCGCCCGCCAGCAGGTCAATGAAAGGCTGGCCACCGCTGAACTGCCGGACGGTGTTGCGCCCGAACTGGCACCGCTCACTACTGCCGTAGGAGAGATACTCCGGTATGTGGTCGAGGCACCACCACAATTTACACCTACAGATATACGGGACCTGCAGGACTGGGTCATTAAACCGGCCCTGCTACAGGTCCCCGGCATCGCAGACATTACGACATTTGGAGGTCCACTGAAACAGTTTCATATACTCACTGCACCCGATAAACTACGCAAGTTTGACCTGACTATGCAGGACGTCATTAATGCCGTGCAGCAAAACAATCAGAACACCGGTGGTAATATCATCAACCGCGGTGAACAGGGCTTCGCTGTACGTGGACTAGGGGCGGTTAAAACAGAGCAGGATATCCAGAATATTGTACTGAAAGCGGTGAATGGTATGCCCGTATACCTGCGGGATGTGGCGACCGTAGAAGTAGCCCCACCTCCACCCAGTGGTGTGATGGGATATACTATCAATGCGACGAAGACCAATGTCAGCAATGGTGTGGAAGGGATCATCCTGCTTCGCAGATATGAGAACCCAAGCGAAGTATTAAAAGCGCTGAAAGCAAAGATGCAGGACCTGGAACAGAATGATCTGCCTAAAGGCGTACACCTGCGCACATTATACGATCGTAGTTTCCTGATAGACCACTCACTCGAAACAGTTGGTCACACCTTACTGGAAGGCGTGTCTATCGTGGTCATCATCCTGATCTTCTTCCTGGGTAGTTTGCGAAGTGCATTGGTAGTGGCGCTGACCATTCCATTCTCACTGTTATTCGCTTTCATACTGATGCGTATCACCGGTATACCAGCTAACCTGCTGTCACTGGGTGCCATTGACTTTGGGATCATAGTAGACGGAGCCTGTGTCATGGCGGAACACCTGATACGAACCTATCGCACCGCATCACCGGAAGAGAAAAAGAAAGGCATTATTGCCCTGACTTTACGTTCTTCACAGGAAGTCGGCAGAGAGATCTTCTTCTCCGTCACCATCATCATTCTGGCGTATATGCCTATTCTGCTGATGACCCGTGTGGAAGGTAAACTGTTCTCACCGATGGCGCTGACACTGGCATTCGCCGTGGTCGGTTCCATGCTGGCGGCGCTGACGCTCATCCCCGTACTGATCTCCTTTGCCTTTAAAAAAGCATTTAACAATACAGACAAACCGATGAAAGCACACCGGAATGTGGTGCTGGACTTTCTGTCCAACCAGTATTCCCGTGTACTGGCCGGGGTGATGAAATGGCCGAAGGTAACCGTGCTGGGGGGCTTTTCCATCGTGATACTACTGGTATTGCTGGGAGGTAGTCTGGGGTCAGAATTCCTGCCGGAACTGGACGAAGGTTCAATCTTCCTCCGTGGCAATTTCCCGGCAGGTATTACCATACAGGAAAATGCGAAATACGCTCCGAAGATCAGGGAGGTGATCGCTAAATATCCACAGATCTCTTTTGTGATCACACAGGCAGGCCGTAATGATGACGGTACCGATCCATTTCCTTCCAACAGGAATGAGATACTGGTGGGACTAAAGGATTACAGTCTGTGGAGTGATACGATCTCCAAAAAGACACTGGTGACCAACATCCGCCATGACCTGGAAAAAGCGATGCCTTCCGTGCAGTTCTCTTCCGGTCAGCCGATCATCGACCAGGTGATGGAGATCGTAACAGGTAGCGCGGCCGATCTGGCGATCTCGATCGTAGGAGACGACCTGACCATGATGCGGGCCAAAGCCGACACGATCGCTAACCTGGTGAAACATATGAAAGGTGCGGAATCGGTGAACATAGAACAGGAAGGTCCTTCGGAGCAGATCGCGATCAACATCAACCGGGAGAATGCTGCCCGCTTTGGTATCAATGTAGCCGATATCCAGGGTATGATAGAGGCAGCAATAGGCGGTAAAGCGATTTCTACGTTGTATGACGGCACTAAACGTTACGATGTGGTCATCCGTTACCTGCCGGGAGAACGTAACACTATTGAGTCTGTAAAGAACCTTCAGGTGCCTTCCGCTACCGGTGCACTGATCCCGATGAACCAGCTGGCGGATATTTCCTATGTACAGGGACAGACCAATATCTACCGGTATAACAACAAGCGCATGGTGACCGTACGTACGAATATCCGGGGTCGCGATCAGGGTGGATTTGTGAAAGAGATCGGCGATAAGATCAATCAGCAGCTTTATCTGCCCAAAGGATATTCCATTGTCTATGGCGGACAATATGAGAACCTGGAACGGGCGGGCAAGCAGTTATCTCTCACCATCCCGATGACGATCATCATGGTATTCCTGGTACTGTTCATTCTGTTCAGGAACATGCCGCAGACGTTCGTTACCGTGAGCTGTATATTGTTTGCACTGGCGGGGGGTATAGTCGCACTGTTCATCCGGGGCTATCATTTCAATGTCTCTGCAGGAGTGGGATTCGTGAGCATCTTTGGTATTTCCGTGATGTCAGGAGTATTGCTGGTATCAGCGATCAACCGGCTTCGGCTTAAACCGGACCAGACCTTACAACAAAGCGTACTCCTGGGGTCAAAGGAACAGCTGAGCGCATTATTATCCATCCTGATCGTGGCCATTGCGGGTCTTATACCAGCAGCGACATCTTCAGGCATCGGATCTGATGTACAGCGTCCACTGGCCACAGTGATCATAGGCGGGCTGACAAGCACCCTGCTGTTCGCCCCATTACTGATACCTCCCCTGTATTGGTGGGTAGAGCGGAACCGGGCAGTTAAGAAGGCAGTAAAGACAGACTTATCGGAATAGCAAACTATGACAGGCAGGCAAAAAAAAAGGGCTGCAGGATCGATTGATCTGCAGCCCTTTGTATTTTTAAGCGGGATATACTATTCAGTAATGATCTCGCATTTGATCTTTGCATTGGCTTCTACTTTCTTGGCAATAGCAGCACCCCCTTCTTTTACCAGGCATACAGAGAAGTTTTCATCTTCTACTTTTGCGACAGCGATCTTACCAAGGGTTCTTTTTCTGTGCATTTTCTTACCGTCTACAGTCAGATCGGTGATCTCATACACGCGGAACTCATCATGTTCTTTCAGACCAGCGAGGCTACCTGCTACGATCAGTACGCGGATGGCTTCACCAGCAGCGTTCTTTTCTTCTACCTGTGCGATAGAAACAGGATTCTTCAGGTTTTCACGAATGAACTTGTCGATACCAGGTGTAAGTTCTTTCATTGCGTCATCAAAAGCATGTTTACCTTTTCCGGCAGCATTGAAGCGGGTGGTGGCCACTTCTTCACCTGAACTGACATCTACAATAGCGATGTCAAATAATAATTCCGCGGTTGTTGTATTGGTGATTCCCAGTGGGAGGTCGGATGGCTTTGTTTCTACATTGGCTTTCAACACATTACCAGTTACAATATACTGGGCGCCCAGTGATTGTGCCTGTGCCAGGGCACTGGCGTCCTGTCCTTCCTGTCCTACTCCTGCCCTTACCTGGTTCAGTTTATCTTTTTCTAATAGGGAAAAACCTCTCACTTTCAGGGTAGCATCGTATACAACATCCTGTATAGCCGTTACGTATTCAGTTCTACCACTACTTTTGAAAGACGCAACACCGATGAGGTTTTTGGTTTGAGCGAAAGCAGATGAGAAAGCAACAATGCCGCATAAAACGGATAATACTCTTTTTGTCATGGCTAGGTATTAGTTTGAAATAGCGTCCAAAAATAACGACTATTCCTTTTACATATATTTTTTTATGATAAAATGAACCTAACCGGCACGTTGATCTTGTTTCACAGGCAGGATAATTTTAAACGTAGCGCCTTCTTTTTCACGGCTTTGTGCAGTGATCAGGCCATTGTGCTTATCGATGATCTTCCTGGTGACTGCCAGTCCGATACCGGTCCCTTCATATTTATCTTTCGTATGCAAACGCTGAAAGAGGATAAATATTTTGTCCAGGTATTTTTCATCGAAGCCGATCCCGTTATCTGAGATGGAAATGGTGACATAAGGCCCCTGCGGGTCTTCCACACTGTCAAACCGTTTTTCCCTGATACGGGTACCGGCTATATTAATCACCGGTTGTACGTCTTTGCGGGAGAATTTAAATGCATTACTTAACAGGTTCTGGAATACCTGACGGAGTTGTCCTGGTACCGCCTCTATGACTGGTAAATTGGTCAGTGTTACCCTGGCGTGTTTTTCCTGTATCATTATTTCAAGATCGGAAAGTATCTCGTTGATGATCACCTTCAGGTCTACCTGCTCGAAGAAGCTGGCCTGCGACAAACGGGAGAAACGCAGCAGGTCATCTATCAGGTTGGCCATACGGGAAGAGGAACTGATGATGCGGGTCAGGTAGTCTTTTGCCTTATCCTCCATAGTGGCCTGATACCTGTCTTTCAACATGTTACCAAACATATGGATCTTACGTAGTGGTTCCTTCAGGTCATGAGATGCGACAAACGCATATTGCTGTAACTCGGCATTGCTGGCCTCGAGGTCTTCATTGGCACGTTTCAGTTCCAGGGTGCGCTCTTCGATACGCTGCTCCATGATCTCTGCAGCCAGCTTCTGCTCATGAATATCCGTACTGGTACCTACCAGTACACTGGACCTGCCCTCCATGTCCTTCTGCACCCTTGTACGGTGCAGGAACCAGTGATAAACGCCGTTGCTATCCCGGATACGCATTTCAATGGAGAAGTCCTGCTTGCTTTTCACCGCATGATCCCACCGCGTTTGCCAGTTGGCAATATCATCGGGGTGGATAATGCTTTCCCACAGTTCTTCCTGTAATACGGCCAGTGTTTTACCGGTATATATGATAAACTGTTCGTTAACAAAATTGATCTGACCATCAGCCTCTGAGGTCCAGAGGATCAATGGCATAGCCTCTGCCAGGAAGCGCTTTTCTTCCTTATTGGCAATGACCTGTTCTTCTGCCTGACGGAGGTTGGTCACATCCATCATAGAGCCCAGCATACGGTAAGGCGTATTATATTCATCCAGCAGGAGGTAGCCACGGTCTAATACGTGTGCATAACTACCGTCGGAACGTCTTAACCGGTAGCCTTCTGTCCATTGGTTCTGTTTGGCATTAATAGCGCGGGAAATACTGCCTTTTACCCGGTCACGGTCATCCGGATGGATATTCTCCTGCCAGAAGGTGCGGCTGTTGGAGCCTTCTTTCTGATAGCCATATACCGTATAAAAGTTATCGCTCCACCATACGTTGTTATTGGTGAGGCTCCAGTCCCAGATCGTATCATTGGTGGCTTTGGATACCAGGCGGAAACGCTCTTCACTCATCGTCAGTTCGCGCGTCCTTTCCAGTACTTTATATTCCAGTTCACTGTTCAGGTTACGGAGGCTTTCCCTCGCCTGTACCAGCTCATTATAGTTACGTCTCAGCCGGTCTTCTGCGTCCTTCTTTTCGGTCACGTCGGAGCAGGTGATCACGATATTACCTTCCTGTGTTTTTACACTGGACAGCTCATACCATGCGTCCTGCTCTCCGCGCTCCAGGTGAAACTCCGTGCGGAGTACAGTGCCTAGTTCCACCACCTGCACATACTTTTCAAACAATCCGTGATCTACCATCTCTGGCATGGATTGTTTCATCGATGGATATTTCTGTGAAGTCACTTCTTTTCCGAGGAATCGCAGGCCTTCGTTGTTTGCAGCCAGCAAACGGAAATCTGTCACTATCCCCGCATCATTTCTCACGGCTTTAAATGCCATGATCGCATTGGTACTGGCATTAAACACCCCTTTCAGGAGCATATCCAGCTCCTTGATCGCTGTGATGTCCACAAAAGTGATCACGACCCCATCGGTATGTTTATCCTGACGGATATAGGGCAGGATCTTCATCAGATGCATATTGCCATTGCTCAGCATCATTTCCTTCTCCACGGTACGTTTCGTCCTGATCACTGTCTGGATATCGTCCATCATACTATCCTGCTGGATATTGGTAGAGATATGATTGATCGGGCGACCAATATCAGAAGGAATGAGGTTGATCATTTTCACCGCTGCCTGATTAAACTTACGGATACGCATATGCCCATCAACAAACACCTGTCCGATGTCCGTACTCCGGAAATAGTTATCCATGTCATCATTCAGCTCTATCAGCTCCTTGATCTTTAGCTGATGTTCTGTATTCAGGGTATGCAGCTCTTCGTTGAGTGATTGCAGTTCCTCGTTACTGGACTGCAGTTCCTCATTCGCAGAAAGTAATTCTTCATTGCTGGACTGTAGCTCCTCATTGGACGTTTCCAGTCCTTCGATGGCCATCTGGAGGTTGGTACGGGTTTCTCCCAGTTCCGCTTCCAGCGACAGGATATGTTCCTTTACATCTGCCGGCTGGGCATGTGTATCCGGCGCATCGTTATGTACACCCACTTTTTCATGATCCTCCTGGAAGACGATCATCATGTGCTGGTTATTACCCATACCTGGTTTAATCAGTAGATTGACCACTCTTAAACCTTCCGGCGTGCTTATTTTCACCCCTTTGATCTGTGATTTTTTCCCGGTTGTCCAGGCTTGTCTCAGGGCGATGTTAAGTGCCATAGACAGATCGGCCGGGACCATTTTCAGCAGGTTCAGATGCAGCTTTTTCTCCGGCAGGGAAAGGTATTTTTTGTAATTGCCCAGGGCCTCGATGATCTCGTAAGATTTATCGACATAGACAGCGGCGAAGCCAAAGTCCTCTGCGATCACCTCACGGAATTCTTCCTGCAGGGTGCTGGTTTGCTTTTCTGTCATGGTGATGCGTCCGTTGTTACCACCACGGATGTCACGGGTCTGACGGATATATTCCAGCGGACTATAAAGATTATCTGGCAGGGAAGCACGGGAGTTATCCGTTTTCCGGTACAACTTCCATTTCTGGTTCACTTCTTCCAGTCCCCCCCGGATGAGGGACGCTGATTCACTAGGCCCGAGGAAGAGGTAACCTCCTGTGTTCAGGGCAAAATGAAGCGAGGACAATACCTGCCGTTGCAACACGTTTTCCATGTATATCAACATGTTGCGACAGGTCACGAGGTCGTTTTTAATGAAGGGAGGGTCCTTCAGTATATTATGACGCGCAAAGACGATCTGCTTGCGCAGTCGTGGCACGATCTGATATTGTTTTTCTTCCCTGATGAAATACTTTTTCAGGAAAGAAGGGTCTATTTCTTTCAGGACAGCTGCCGGATATGTTCCTCTGGCAGCAAATTCCACCGCATTACTGTCTATATCAGTAGCGAATATTTTTACGTCCAGCCATTTGTTCTTTTCCTGCAGGCATTGATCCAGGAGCATGGCCAGTGAATAGGCCTCCTCTCCTGTACTACAGGCAGTGACCCATATCTTGAGAATAGCGCCTTCTTCTTTCTCATCTATCAACCGGTTAAGTACCTGCTCTTTTAAAATATCGAAGGCATGCTTATCTCTGAAGAAGCGGGTAACGCCTATCAGGAAGTCCTTGGCGAGTGCTTTACTTTCATCTTCACTTGTCCGCAATATCTGCAGGTATTCCTCCAGACTTTTCACATTAAACTGCGCCATTCGCTTAGCGATACGGCGGGTAATGGTAGGCGGTTTATAATGATTAAAATCCTGTCCGCTATGCTCACGTACCAGCTGGAAGACTTCTGACAGCATCTCCTCATCTATCGTACCATTAAAGACCTGCACCGGCATATCCTGGATGTAATTATAGATCTCCCCAGGCATAAATTCAGGAGCCAGGACATAATCCATATTTTCAGAGCTGATCACGCTGCGGGGCATGCCATCAAACTTGGCGGTCTCGGGGTCCTGGACCATGACCATACCACCTGCCTTTTTAATAGCAGCAGCACCTTTGGTACCATCAGTACCTGTACCGGAAAGGATGATACAGATGGCATTTCTGCCTTTATCTTTCGCAAGTGAAAAAAGGAAGGTATCAATAGCTGTATTGGGGGCTTTCTCAACAGGTTTCTGTACCAGTCTGAGACGTCCCTGCTCTACAATGATCTCTTTATTATTAGGAATAACGTATACACAGTCATTCTCTATAGCCATGTCCTCTTCGACCTCCCTCACCTGCATATTCGTATGCTTGGACACCAGTTCCACCAGCAGACTTTTATAATCCGGAGACAGGTGCTGAATGATGACAAATGAGAGGTTGCCGTATTCCGGCATATTATCAAAGAATTCATGGATGGCTTCAAGACCACCAGCAGAGGCTCCTATTGCTACTATGTAGTTCGCTTTCTTCATTCAATTATTTAATCCATAACTATTTTCATACCAAGAATCCAGACGTCACTCAATCCAGTCCCCTGATGATGAACTCCAGAACGAAATTACGGAGTAACCCTGCCATCTGGATTTCTGTTTGTTTCCACGGTAAAGCGGTGTTACGAACGGTTTGCTGCCAGAGGCTAAATGAGTTACGGGGATGGTATTGTATATTATCCTTCTCAAACCGCAGCGCTTCATTGGGATTACCTCCCCAGTTCACTTCCTGGATCACTTCCGGGCGGAATACCACGAGGTACTCTCCTTTATTCGGTTGTACCGGGATGACCAGTATACCGCTGGCGATATCTGCAAAGTGAATGGCTGGTTCATAGATGGCTGACAAATTCAGTTCCTGGAATATCTGACCGGCATTCCTGCTTTGCAGCCAGAGGAACAGGTCTTTCAACTCATTTTTATCTGGCGTCTTACCCACCGTCTCCAGGCGGCGGTTGTACATAACAGCAGCACCGGACGCATTCAGTAACTGTAAAATGCTGGTCTCCCGACCCAGTAAACCATTGAACAGGTCTCCGGTGGTGAATACCTGTTCTACCAGCCTGGTATGAATGTCATGCAATTTCGTGTATTCATCTCCCTGTTCTTTATAGTACAGGGCCTGGATACGCGCTGCGATAATATCGGATAACAATTCAAACTGTGCCCTTCCTTCATATGGCAAACGGTAGGCCGTACGATGGTGACAGGAGAAGAGTCCCCATAGCTGACCGTCTTTCAGGATACGGCAGGACATGGAAGTCATGATCTCCATGTTCTTCATATACTCGAGGTGTACGGCAGGCACACTACGCAGGTTACAACCCGAAAGGTCGGTAAAGGCGTTAGTGAGTGGGTTGATAACGGGATAGAGGCTTACGGGCACATATTCCCTGTTGGGGATCATGCGGTAAGGGTTATCCAGGTACATGGCCCTGGCCTGACGCGGAATATCGGACGCGGGAAAGGTGAGTCCGAGGTAAGATTCCATTCCGGGTTCCAGTTCTTCGGCAATCACGGTACCATTCCAGTCTTTGTCGAACTGGTAGACCATCACTTTATCATAACCGGACAATGCTTTCAGCTGGCGGGCAGCCGTTTCACAGGCTACTTTAATACTTGGCGCGGCATTGATGGCCGCCATAGCGTATTTCAGCTGCTGATAAATATCTATAAAGGAATGCTCCTCCCCCTGCTCATCAAGGCCTTCTATTTCCAGCAGCAACGCTTCTCCGGAGAGGTGAGCAACGGCCAGATAATCTTTAGCACCGCCTGTACCGTTAAAAGTAAGTGTGAAAGGCAATTTATTCACCAGTCCTTCCGCCAGTTTCACCTGCAGGTCTTCCATCTGGTGGGGAAGGATATAATCAGACAACCATGTATCTACTACTGCTGCCGGAGGTAAACCAACAGCGCCGGTAATATTTTCACTTACCTGTACAATTTTATAATCCGCGAGCTGTATTACCAGCAACATACCGTAAGGCTGTATCAGATTGATCTGATGAAGCGGAACACTACCACAAAAGGTAGCGTCAAAGTTCCTTTTTTCCATATTAACAGTGGTAAATGGGTTAGTAAAATACCGTTACAGTGAAGCATTCTGCTGACTGACAGCCCACGATCTGAAGTGCTCAAATGTAGCAGCAGCAGCATCTAACAGTCTCTGACGCTGTGTATCATCGCCATTATAACCCTGGAGGTAGTGTACAAATGTATCCCAGTAAGACTGGGTATCGGCACCATAACCATTGAAGAAAGAAAGTGCTTTTGGCAAATCGGGAGATGACAGGTTGCGGGAGAGGATCTGGCAGATAACCTGTCCGCCAAGCGTAGAGCCTTCCAGCACATACATCGCACCCAAGGCCTGGGCATTATCTGCAATTTCCGGAATATCATTACAGCAAATGGGCTGAATAGCAGGGGCATTGGTAATGGCTGCTATATCATCCAGTAAAAGTGCCGCTTTCCTGCGTCTTTCGAAACCACCTGGAAAAGTTATATCCATATGTGCAGCGATATGCTGCTCCAACGGATAGTAATAGCCGTAAAAAAGTTGTAACAGGCTGGTATACGCTTCGGGCGTATTGGCAGCTTTAATCCTGGGGATCAGTACACGCTCAAGATCCTGATGTTGCTTACCCGTACGTTCCCTTAACAGTTCGATCATTTAGACTTTATTAATTGTTGTCAAGAGTAGTTAAAAGTACGGTGAATAAATGTCAGACGCGTGTGGAAAGATTTCTACGGTAACTGTACAACTGTAAACCAATAGGTATGCAGCATGCGGGTAAAAGCCACCAGATCTGAAAAGTTAGCTGGCTTGATAGTATAGCTATTGACACCCAGCTCATAACATTTAGAAATATCCTTCGCCTCTGTGGAGGTAGTGAGGATAATAATGGGCAGCCATTTCAGGTTAACGTGTTCTTTTATTTCACGCAGGGCTTCACGACCATCCTTGCGGGGCATATTCAGGTCAAGAAGGATAATACTGGGAAAAGGATACTTGTCCTCATCCGCATATTTTCCATGCCTGTTCAGATAAAACATAAGTTCTTCCCCATTCTCGACAAAACGTAATTCCACTTCCGCACCACTCTCTTCAAAAGCCACTTTGATTAATTCCCTGTCGTCTGCGTCATCGTCTGCCACCAGTATACATTTCCTGCTACGTAGCACCTTTTTGATCATCCGGTATTCTGTTTAAACGGCTAAAATTACTTAAATAAAGTTGCAAAATAATAAGTGAGCACGGGAATTGTGCCTTGGGTCTCGTCTCCGTTGACTGGAGACGAGACCATTAAGGACTTATTAATTTTAAAGAAACTTATGTTTTGCTTAAGTAGTCTGCATTTGGGGTGAACAAACTGCACTTTTAATTAGGAAGCTGACACGAAGGTAGGGTCAGTGCATCTAATTCATTGATCGAATCGGGAAAAAACATTACGACATAAGGAAATCTCAATGCAGTTTTAACCTGGTTTCGATCATACCATTAAAGGAAGCCGGCCCCATGTGTACCACCTGTCTCATCGCTCCGATACGGCCGGCAGGATGCCCCTCTATATAATTAAGTGCGGACATGACACACATCTCCCCGGGATCACCGAAGTCATGTGTTACATCATCGAATGAAGGAATATCTACTTCCAGGCCGTGGAAATAGTCACCGAAGCCTGCTGAGTTCTTCATATAAAAGTTAGACATGTATACAGTGTATTTGTCGATACGTAAACCAAAGAAACCTACCGGTTTTCCATAAGTAATAGACCCCACCAGTTTCACCGGCATATAGGGTTTCAGGCTGTTGATCACCAGTTCGCTGGCAGAAGCGGTACTGCCACTTACGATAAATACGACCTGTTTTACAGTATTCAGTGTACCTACGTCCTCAAACTTAAAGGTATTACCGGCCACGGTATAATCCAGGTCTGCATAGGTAGCCAGATGTCCGTTCCACATCACCGTTTCACCGGCACTGTTACGATATAACTGTTGTTTTAAAATGGGCGCTTTTCCGGTTTGTAACAGGGTATTAAAGTACTCTGTATACATTACTTTTCCATTCAGCGAGGATGGTGCAATGTGATTGACCATATATTCAGCCGTCTGTGTATAACCACCGCCGTTATAGCGGAGATCTACTATCAATGCCGTAACACCGGCAGCGGTGAACTGACTGAAGGCCTGGTCTATAGCGGCCTTGGTAACACTATAATTAGAGAACCTGCTGTAAGCGATGTACCCTACTTTCTGCGTACCGGCATCCAGAATAGCCGTTTTCAGTACCGCTGTAGTTGAATAATTTTTGCGGGTGATGGTCACTGTACTGGTTGTGCCATTTTCCCTTTGTATGGTGAGCGTGGCGGAGTTTTGTGCCAGGGCGGACTCTATAAATGAGCCTGAATTTACATTAACAGAAGTACCGTTAATTGCGGTTACTTTCATTCCGCGGGTCAAACCGGCAGCAGCAGCCGGAGAAGAAGGATGTACGATACGTACACGCACATCGATATTCCCGTTGGCAGATAGACCGATTCCCAGATCATCCCCTTTATCGTTCAGGTCAACTGTACCCTGCCGGCCACCATCCAGGCTTTCTTCGGTGATAAAAGAATATTTGGAATGGCTGGGTGTACCTGAATATTCATAGGCCTCTCCCGTCACATCATTGATCTTGAACTGTGTCATTGCATAAAGCTCCCGCTGATAGTTAGACAGCAGATTACCACCGGTGGCATACTGACGCGGATTGAACACGTCATAGGCAGGAAGGGCATCATACCAGAGGTATACCTGTTGCGCGTAGAGGTAGATGGAGTCCAGGGTTAGCTGTTCGCGGGTTCCTTCAGCAGGAGGTGCAGGTGGCGGGTCGGACTTGTGATCCTTTCGGCACGCCATCCAAAACATGGACAAAAACAATAGCTGGATAAGGGAGTTGCTTTTTTTCACCTAAGTGGTTTTAAGTTGACCATTTATAGAATAGTACAGTCTGATGAAATTACGAAAAAAATACAGAGGTGCAATAATCCAGTTTAAAAGATATTATATAAAAAACTATATAAGATAATATTACACAACATATCCAATTTTTAACCAAATTTGCAGAAAATTACCTGCATCTAACAGCAGGTAGGTAAAAATCAAAGCCTTAAAAGGGTCAAAACAGCATTAAAAACTTCCTTTGCATCGGGAGATCAACTACATCATAAAAGGAAGATTTAGGGAGATTTACGACACCACAATGCCAAACTGATCGCTGAAGGAAGCTCACAAATAATTAAATATCAACAAGTCCATGGTAAAATTAGAGTACATCTGGCTCGATGGTTATCAACCAACTCAAAGCCTGAGAAGTAAAACCAAAATCGAAAAAGAATTCAACGGCACACTGGAAGAACTTTCAATGTGGAGCTTTGACGGTTCATCTACAAGGCAGGCTCCAGGTGGCTCTTCTGATTGTTTGCTGAAGCCGGTTTTCTTTGTGAAAGATCCACAGAGAAAGAATGCGTACCTGGTGATGTGTGAAGTACTGAACGCTGATGGTACTCCACATCCATCCAATGGCCGTGCTACCATTGAGGACGATGATAATGATTTCTGGTTTGGCTTTGAGCAGGAGTATTTCCTGTGGAACCCAAACAACAATAAGCCTTTAGGTTTCCCTGATGGCGGATATCCAAACCCACAGGGTCAGTACTACTGCTCTGTAGGTGCTAACAATGCATTCGGTCGTGACATCGTGGAAGAACACCTGGACGTTTGTATCGAAGCTGGTCTGAACGTAGAAGGTATCAACGCGGAAGTAGCTGCTGGTCAGTGGGAATTCCAGATTTTCTCCAAAGGTGCTAAAGCTGCCGGTGACCAGATCTGGATCGCCCGTTACCTCCTGGAAAGGATCGGTGAGAAATACGGTGTATCTATCAACTGGCACTGTAAACCATTAGGTACCCTGGACTGGAATGGTTCCGGTATGCATGCTAACTTCTCTAACAACCTGCTGAGAACTGCTGGTAACAAAGCTGTATATGATAAAGTATGTGAAGCTTTCCGCCCGGTGGTGAAAGAGCACATCGATGTATATGGTGCCGATAACCACTTACGTCTGACGGGTCTGCACGAAACCGCATCTATCCACGACTTCAGCTACGGTGTATCTGACCGTGGTGCTTCCATCCGTATCCCTATTGCCACTGTAGACAGAGGCTGGAATGGTTACCTGGAAGACAGACGTCCAAATTCCGCAGCAGATCCATACAAAGTAGCTGCGAGAATCATTAAAACTGTAAAATCAGTAGCGCTCTAAGCGTAGTACACATCATAAAGAAAAAAGCCGTCGGCCATAGTGGTTGGCGGCTTTTTTCTTTTTACCGTAGAGATAAGCCATCAAAGAAAAAGCACCCGCCATTGGCGATGTACGCTCTCATGATTTCATCCATCTGGGCTAACTGTAACAATGGGAAGGACCCCAACACTAGTTTGCTGACTTTACCAGCTTGTATTCGATCACCGGATAGCCTCTTGTACCACCATCATTAAGCCCCATGCTGACAAATTTCAGTTTATAGTAGTTACCTGCTGCATCTTTCACAACATAGTAGAAATTCTTGTAGATGCCATTACCAGTAGTTGCTCTCCAGCTGCTACCGATCGCATCACGTTTGTTACTGAAAGTCTGCGCAGCAATGTTTGCTGCTGTAAAGCTGTTATAACCTATCACAGTGCTATCCACTTTAGCTGCAGAAACGCCTGCATACTGGTTGATCACAACAAAGTCAGAG
The DNA here is from genome assembly GCF_010093065.1 of Chitinophaga agri. Lineage (NCBI taxonomy): Bacteria > Pseudomonadati > Bacteroidota > Chitinophagia > Chitinophagales > Chitinophagaceae > Chitinophaga > Chitinophaga agri. The sequence goes on from NZ_CP048113.1 coordinate 3,894,202, forward strand.
AAGAAGTATGGAATAGTAGCAGTGAAGTAAGCGGCATAAGACCAGGCAATATCCCAGGTTGCCTTTTTAGGTTCTACATTCACTGTATTAGCACCTTCCAGGGAAAAGAAGGTAAAGTTGAAGCTATCATCTTTAGTGATCGTAGCAGTTTTGATAGTAGTTTCTTTCAGCTTCGCGTACTGTAAGGTGTAACCGTTACTGGTACGTGTAACACGGATCTTAAACCAGGTAGCAGGATCAGTAGCTGAAGAAGTTTCAGGTTTTACCAGGTATACCTTGTTATTGGCATCAGTAGCAGATACTTCAGCGATAGCCGTTTTAGTCAGATCACCGTATACATCGTCGATCATACTGAGTGTACCAGCACCCTGTCCGATAGCCATTTTCACACCAGCAGTATCTTCTATGTTCACAGTGTTGATATCTGTTTTATTTAAAGCAACGGCGCTGGCGGAGGTAAAGCCATTCAGAATGACACGGTATTCAGCCCCACCATAAAAACCGAGTACCCAGCTGGTACGTGCGCGTGTAGCGGTTGAGTCTGAGCTGAAGTCTACATATACAGTATTAGGGGAGCCTGTACCACCACCGCCATTCAGGGTAAGCTGAGAACCATCAGAAGGTGGTATCACAACGGTGGGTTCCTCATCTTTACTACATGCACTGAATAATCCGGTTCCAACAGCAAGTACGAGGAAAAGTCTGCTTAATTTCATAGCCATTTGTGTTTAATTGTATTTATTTTGTTCAATAATTATTATTACGGTTCCAGTTGAAACTTAATCCCAGGAAGTAGGAGCGGCCGTACCACATCGGCAATACGCCTCCGGTAGTATGTGCCTGTCCGCTGGTCAGCGTTGAATTGCTGATATTCGTATTGTTAAACAGGTTTCTGACGCCAGCATTCACAGTTATATATTTTGTGATATTCTTAATAGCAGTAACATCTGCCTGATGGAACGCCTCAGTCCTGATCTCATGGATAAAAGCAGGAGCAGAAGTAGTGGTCACTTCTTCATATGCAGGACGTTCGCCATTGAACTTGTATGATAGGTTCAGGGCAGCCCCCAGCTTACTGAACCGGTAAGTAACGTTCGCATTCACCTCGGGCGACCATACAAATTCAGGTGATGGATATTCCTTATTGTATTGCTCATCATCAGCAAACTGATTATACCTGGCGATGTAGGAGAACCCCGCATTCAACTGTAGTTCCTTCCAGTTGAGCACCGCACTCAGTGTAGCACCGGTAGTTTTAAACTTACTGACATTCACATAGGTGGAAGTGTCAGAACCGTTGATGGCAGCAAGGTCTATCCTGTTGTTAAAATGATTATAGAATCCGGTCGCAGTCACACCCAGACGCATAGGAGCATCCTGAATAGCCTGCCAGCTCAGAGAGCCGGTATAACTGTTAGAATATTCTGCTTTCAGGTCGCTATTGCCCCTGATGGAATGACTGGCATCAAAGAAGTAGAAGTATAGTTCCCTGAGCGCCGGTGCACGGAATCCACGGGCATAGGAAAGACGCAGATCAAGATTATCCCGTAATGCAAATTTGGTATTGATAGACGGGATCACCGGTGGTGCATCGTATACAGCGTTTTCACTGAGTCTGACACCAGGACGTATGTTCAGCCATTGTGCAGGTGCTATCTCTGCCGACAGGAATAAAGCGTAGTCACTGATGTGCGGCATACCCGTTATACGCTGACCGGACGATCCATCACGACGATATTCAATGCCCGGCTGGAACGACCACACCGTAGATAATGTATACTGTGCCGTACCTCTGAAGAAAATAGTATTGAACTTAGATACATCCTGCGCGCCGGCATCTGTGGCCAGTACTTCGGAGTTATTCGTAAAGTCTTTGATCGTAGTGCGTGTGATACGCTTATAATCCTGATAGGAGCCGCTTGCATTCACACTCAGGTCCTTGTTCACCTGCCAGATGGCTTGTGCCTGATGTGTATAACGGTCTGTCAGATAATGCTGATCGGTGGCCTTTCCATTATCATAATTGATATCACCGTTGCTGACAATATCTTCATGCAGATAATCAAGCCGGTACCATACTTTCAGTACTTTATTACTATATCCCAAAGAAGCATTAGCGATCAGCTGATCTTTAGGCTTCCAGGCTTTCTTACGACCGGTGAGTGAATCACTCCATCCACCGAAATCATTCCTGGTAATACCAGCACCCGCGAAAAAGCCTTTATGTCCCCACTGTATACCGATGTTCTCATTATGCAGGCCTTTACCTTTAAAAGCAGCATACTCCTTTCCCACTGTTTCTTCCTGTACACGTGCAGTCACTGACAATTGTTCCTGGTTATGATATTTCCTCGTGATAATATTAATAACTCCAGCCAGTGCATCTGTACCATAGACCACCGACATAGGGCCTTCAACAATCTCTATACGTTCAATAGTATTGATATCTATCTGAGAAAGGCTCTGGCGGGTGCTACCTCTGTCTGCCAGTGGTACACCATCAAGTAATATCTTGACATTAGTACCAGACATACCCATTACTTCCACATCTGTTTCACCTAGCGTAGCATCATTATTAAAACGCACACCCAGCTGATTATCGAGCACGCCAAGTACATTGGTCGCACCACGCAATTGTATATACTCACTGGAAATGGTCCTCACCTGATACACTGACTGCTTCAGGGACTGCGGCGCATACTGACCAGTTACCACCACATCACGCAGCCGTATTGAATCAGCAATAGTATTTGACGGCGCTGTTCTCTTAACAGACTGCGCCGAGACGCTATTGCATAGGGCAATAGACAGACCTAACACAATAAATTGTGATCTCATAAAGTATAGTAGCATTAAACCCTGAAAAAAACCTTTGAACAATAAAATCCCTACGTCGTACACGAACAGTACAACGACGCAAACGGGTACATACCAGTTGAACGAAATAATGCTATTGTATTACACAAACTGCGGGCGGAGAATGCAGCTGACGTATAATACCGGAATTCTTGGCGGAGTAAAGAATACATGCAAAATAAGCATGCGGCCATTAAAGACGTTTATCTATTCAGGAAAAAGACTTACGCGAAAGGGAAAAACACTAACGGATAAGGTCATACACCTGTTGCAGCAGGATAGCTTGATTCATCGCTTCTTTCATATCCATCCATTCGGGCTGGGTAAAAGTGAAGCTGATATCTCTGCAGGGTGAATGTACGATGATCCTTTCTTCTCCATCAGGAAACATCATGCTACAATCATAAAATTCCTGTTGCTGCATTGTCTCATGAAATAACTGAAAGTCATGTGGAGAAAAGTTCAGGAGCAGGTTGTTGTGCCATATATATACAGTCTGGCAATTTGCACAGTGACTGATCTGAGCACTATTCTTATTACACAATTGTCTTATTGAGCACATATATTGCTTTTTAAAGGATTAGCGTGTCAGATCTGTATGGCCAGGTAGCGTGCACACTACCGGCAATTACAGACTTGCATCACTGCTAAAGGGTTTCGAGGATAGTAGCAATTCAATTCAAAAGTACTGCGTTGAGGGAAGGATGGTGGCTCGAAAAAGGAAAACGATTTTTCAAATAGGGAAAAAGGTACAACCATAAAAAAAGGTGCCCCATCAGGAAGCACCTCTTAAGTGTAGGAATCAATCTATATTCGGCAACTTCTTACAATTCGGCGGCCAGTGCCCTCCAGTCCTGCAGTTCCGGGTTACCTGGTTTACGTTTCCCGAAGAACTGTGCGATCATTTCACCGGCAGCATCAAATACTTCCAGAGAAGTAACGATACCATCTGCAGATGGTTTTTGCACTACCCAGCTTTGTGCGATCGCATTTGTCTTCAGGTGCAGGTTGAAGTCTTCATCCATTACGTTGATCCAGTCAGGAATTTCGAGGATCTTCTGTACCGGACCAGTGTGAATTTCGATATTGCCGGGGTTACCCACGAATACCATTATTTCAAGACCGGTAGCAGCAGCTTTGTTCAGTAATGTTTTCACACATTCCTGGTTCACACGACGGGAAAATTTACCTTCTGCCATTTCCAGTGCACCTGTTCTGGATACTTTATGTTTCATCAGCAGCGGGAAGAAATCGTGCGTATCCTGCAATGCAGCCCAATCTTCCAGGAAGGCCGCCTTGTCTACTTCTTTATCATTGTTTGCAGCAACTGCGGGAGCAGGCGCAACAGCGATTGTTACAGGTTGTTCGGTAGCAGTGAATTCAGCAACTACCTTCTCCCATGCAGCGGAATCAGTTTGTTCTACCGCATATATTTTCACAACAGCGTTACCTTGTGCGTCAAAGATCTGGATTGATCTTTTAAACCCGATGGTGTCGTCTGTATCTACTGCGAACCCGGATTTCCAGCGGGAGAAGAACATACGCAGGTCAATATCTTTACCTAATACGGTACCTACGTGTTTGTTTTCAGTATTGATGATTTCAAAAACACCCTTACGTTCTATTACACAATGTTCATTGCGGGTCAGGACCATTACTTTTCCCAATGCGGGCATTGCCTGCATCAGCGCCGGAAATTCGTTCTTCAGATGTTTAACGGTCTGCCCGGTGCATGCGGCGACCAGCTCGCCCTCGCTCACGTGCAGCTGTCCGGCTGCATCACGTATTCTCGTCTTTGGATTTTGTTGACGGAAGTTCAGCCATAATTCTCTTAATGTGGGAGTCGCAGTTGCATTCATTGTTTTACAATACATTTATTGCCTTTTCGGCACGTGATTTAAATAGGCCGTCGGCAGCGGCGGTTACCACCAGCGGATAGTGACAGTGCGGATGTTCCAGTACGGCTACGTCCACACCAAAACATTGTTTGATGTGAGTGGCTGTCAGTATTTCACTAACAGTGCCCTGTGCGTAAATGCCTCCGTCTTTCAACAATACCACCCTGTTTGCATAAGCGGCTGCGAGTTGAAAATCGTGCAATACAGCTACTACCAGCACGCCACTGGTGGCAAGCGTAGTAGCCAGTTGAAGGGATAACTGCTGATGCAGGATGTCCATTCCGGTAACCGGTTCGTCCAGCAAAAGCATCTTCTTTCCTGTATGATCAGTTGCCTGCAGATCGGGGGCTTCGAGTAACTGCGCGAGCACTCTCGCCATCTGTACACGTTGTTTCTGTCCTCCAGATAATGTCGGATAGGTCCTTTCACGCAAACCATACACCTGCATCGTCTTCAGCGCATAGGCGACAATCTCTTTGTCGGCCGTAGTGAGATGCGTGTTATATACATAACGCCCCATACTCACCACTTCGGCTACTGTGAATGGCTGAGACAGCGAAAGCTGCTGAGACAGCACGGCACGTGTTCTGGCCTGTACAGCCACAGGTAAAGACCTGAGTTCGTTATCTGCCAGGCGTATACTTCCCTGGTAGTGATGATATTCTCCTGCGATCGCTTTCAGCAGGGTGGATTTTCCTGCACCATTGGCACCCATGATCACACACAGTTCCCCTGCACCTGCATCCAGGCTTACATTACGCAGGATCTGCGTTTTTCCGAGAGAGAGTGATATATCTTTTACCTGCAGCATCATGCCAGTATGGTCCTTTTTTCTTTAATGATCAGCCACAGGAAAAACGGAGCTCCTATGATGGCTGTAATGATCCCAACAGGTAGTTCTGCGGGTGCTACAATTGTACGAGACAAAAGGTCTGCCACAGTGAGCAGCACAGCGCCTGACAAGGCAGCACCGGGAATCAGCGATCTATAATCCGGTCCGGTGAACTGCCGCACCATATGAGGTACGATCAGTCCGATAAAACCAATGATACCGGCTACCGCTACGCCTGCTGCCACGGCCATTGTGGCCAATACTACCAGTAAGGCTTTTAATCTCGGTATCCGTACGCCGCTATGCATTGCTTCCCGTTCCCCCAGGGCCATCAGGTTTAACGCCGGGGCCAGGCGGGGCAGCATGATCAGTGGAATCAGGATGAAGGGGGCAACACCACCGACAGTTTGCCAACTGGCGCCTCCGAGGCTACCTAATGACCAGAATGAAATACTACGTAGCTGTTCATTATTTGCCAGGTAGGTCATTAGTCCCACCACTGATTCACATAAAGCCCTGACCGCAATTCCGGCCAGCAGCAGCGTAGATATGACGGCTTGTCCGCCGGTACGTGCCACATGGAAAATGACCAATGTGGTAATAACAGCACCGGCAAAAGCGGCCATATTCAGTGCATAGTAATTCAATATAGGCGCATGCTGGAATACGGGTAATGCATTTTGTACAATGATCATTACCACTGCCGCCATTGATGCACCGGAACTAACTCCTATCAGTCCCGGATCGGCCAGTGGATTACGGAACAGTCCCTGCAGAGATGCGCCCGCCAGGCCTAGTCCAGCACCTATCAGTACACTCAGCACGACCCTGGGTAAACGGATCATCCAGAGCACACCCGGCATATTCTCTTCATATGCTACGGGTAGGTGTATACCCGTTTTACCGAGCAATATGGCCAGGACCTGCATGGGAGACATATGCATGGCACCTGTACCGGTAGCCACCAGTATCACGATAATAAGCAGCATGCTGAGTAGCGTGATACTGCTGACGCGTTTTAAGTTGGCTATATTCATTTCCGTTAGTTCAGCTTCACTGACAACTCCTGTACGGCCTGAATCACACGTGGTCCGAAACCGGTCAGCAGCTGACCATCCATAGTAATGACTTTTTTCTGTTTACCAGCGTTAGTTTGAGCTACACCCTGCACTTTCAGCAGGCCATCCACACCGCCCATACTTTTCAGGCCATCCTCAAACATGAGGATCACATCAGGATTGGCGGTTACAAGCGCTTCAGGAGTCAGCGGTTTAAAGTCATTGAAACCATTGGCAGCATTCTGTGCACCCGCCAGGCTGATGATCTTGTCCAATGGTGTTTCTTTACCAGCCACCATCATGGTCCCTGCGCCACGGGCGTAGATAAACAACACCTTTTTAGGCTGTGCTTTGACGTGTAAAGTTTTTTGTTCCTTATCCAGCTGTCTGATCAGGGCTGCACCTTTTTCGGGTACGTTCAATGCAGCAGCTACGTCGGTGATCAGCTTTTTCGTACCAGCTACAGAGAACTCCTGTTTCATCTGTACGGTTTTCACGCCTACCGCTTTAAACTGATCGATCACAGAAGCCTGAATAAAATTATCTGTAGCCAGGATCAGGTCAGGCTGTAAAGCCAGTACTGGTTCGGCGGAAATATTACGGTTATGTCCTACTTTGGTCACTTCCTTCATAGCGGCAGGATAAGTACTGGTGACATCCACGCCCACGAGTGATCTCTCAAATCCTAATGCACATACAATCTCAGTTACAGCGCCATTCAGCGACACAATACGTTGTTGAGCACTAACATTCAGCACTACCAGGAGGCAGGCAGCAAAGGATACGATCATTACACGTATCCGCATATGATTGGTCATAAGTTTGAATAAATAAGAATGATAAAATCTCTGGAAAGGAAAATCAATGGTTGACCCTACCCGGGGTTTGGGCCAACCATCGCTTACCGCAAGCATTTTTACTCCGCCATGCTCCGGCAAGATCTTAGAATAAGCTATCGGGATACCGGGTACCCGGGAAGTACGGTAGAGGCATAGTAATGCCCATTACGGAACTTCGCAGTCTTCCGGTATAGTTTTACCAGTATTGAAAAATTATGAATTACTGACAGCCAAGAAATGATATATGGATATATCAGAAATGAACTGACAGGTGCGGCGGAGTAATTGAGTATTGCAAATCTATGTCATAGAAATGTAACAGACTGCTCGAATCGGGAAAAATTTATGACAATCTTTACGCAAAGAGGAAATATTCACAAAATTCAATATTTCGGCAGGAAGTTCCTGCAGGGGTTAAACTAAATACTTTCCGGTGTTGTTGTTTATATATTACCTATCACCGGACAAAAACTAATACCCATGGATTGGGATGAAATACTAAATCCATTATCGCCATACTATCAGAGTGCGATGCAGGAGCAACAGCAACTTGTAAATCTCCAGGACGGTCTGATATCTGCTGCGAAAGAGCTGATGTCATCCGTATACCCTCAGATTTATCACCTGGAATCAGCAGGCTACACTGAACTTGACAACACTATTATTTCTGAATGCGTAAAACTTTCGTGTAAACTGAACGATATTATTCTCAAATACCAGATAGAGAAATAGTACCGTTGTTTCGTTACTCAACTGCAAAAGAAAGCCTTCCCGCGTTCACCCCTGCAATGATGCCGTATCCATTCTCCACATTGGAATAGATATACACCGGGTCCAGCGAAAAATCAAGTTTATCTTCCAGTCGCTGTGAATAAGTGTCATCCAGGTATAGAAATGCGCCCATGGTCAGGTTACTGACTTCCACGATCACGTAGGAAGCCGTTATCTGTTTGCTTGTCTGCAGTACGAACTGCACTTCTTTACCGTTAATACGTTCATCTTTCAGCAGCACCTCACCATAATAGGTGTTACCAATGATGTCGGTAAAGTTGTTATTGTAGGAAGGGTCCAGGCGGAACTTGATCGAATCTCTCTTCAATGGTGTGATGACGCCATTGACAGTATCGGCATTATACACGCGTATTCTGTAATAATTCTTCTGTGCAGGATCATCTTTCAGGGTAAACCGTACCCTGTTGGCTGTTTTTTGTGCAGAACCATCTCTGATATCCGGTGCTACCGGTGTACTATCTGCTGCTGCCACACTGGTCAGTCCGCTGTAACTTACAGCGACAGTATAATGCTTGCCTGCTTTTGCTGGCGAAGCTGACACATAGTAGCCTTTGCCATTGATCACTTTCCACTCCGGTGCTGGCAATGGCTTCCCGTCTTCCCGCATGACAATAGTAGCATTCTTTATCTCCGGGAACTGAAGGTTCTGATATTCTTTCACCGGTTTGCTTCTTGTAATGCGGATATACACCAGACTATCAGGTTGTATCAGACTATTCAGCACAATCTTATCGCCATCATATGGAATACTGATACGGGATTCCTTCTGACAGGCGGTCAGCACGAGGAACAGTAATATGGTAATGATCAAAGGGCGCATACGTTTCTCAAAATTTAATAGCATATGTCACGCTGGGTAAAATAGGCAGGATACTGACCTCGGCCAGATAACGTTCCTGTTTTTCCCTGTCTGTGACGATGGTGTAAAAGAATGGATTAGGCTGATTATAGGCGTTGTACAGACTGAAGGTCCAGCTCTTTGTCCATAGTTTTTTCTTCTTTGTATAAGTAGCACTTACATCCAGCCGGTGCATAGGTGTGGTACGATAAGTATTCCTGTCTCCCATATGATCAATGATTGGATCGTTCTGTGGCGGATCGTAAGGTGACGGATCTCCTATTCCTTCATAACTGGCGGTTGGGAGCGACAACGGCGTACCGGAAGCATATTCCCAGTTGGCGGATAACTCCCAGTGTTTACCTAACCGCTGCGTGACAACCACTTCCAGGTCATGACGGCGATCGTATTTGTAAGGAAAGGTTTTACCATTATTCACACTTGGGAAGGTTCTATCTGACCAGGCGAGTGTATAACCGATCCAGCCACGGGTGGTCCCTCTTTTTTTCTCGAGGAGCAGCTCTCCTCCGTAACTGCGTCCCCTGCCTACATCCACCACATCATCCCAGTCCCTGCCAGCGCCATTAAAAGGAGAGGCGGTGCCTTTGTATTCTATCACGTGGTCCATCGTTTTGTAGTATGTTTCTACCGACATAGCATACATACCTCTTCTGCTTGTCTTTGAGATACCGAAAGAAGCCTGCCGCGAGAACATGGGCCTGACATCACCGGAAGAGGGCACCCACAGATCTGTAGGGAGGTTCGCTCCGTTATTACTCAGCAGATGCAGGTATTGTGTCATGTGGGTATAAGATCCGTTCAATATCCATCTGCGGGGCAGTTTATACTTAGCACCTAACCGGGGTTGTACAGAATGATAAAAGCGGCCATCTACCAGGAATCCGGATGCATGTACGCCTATATTCAGCCAAAGATTATGTAACGCACGCCATTCGTCTTCGCCGTAGAGGAACAGTTCCTGCCCAACAGAAGTGATATCACCGTAGGTAGTGTCTACAGCGGGTTGTCCGTTAGCATTATCCTCGAAAACAGAAACGCCTGGTGCGAATATGTGGGTAACAGCGCCCATCCCAAACTTGATGGTATGTCTGGGCTGAGGCCTGTATTCAAAATCTATTTTACCAACTGCATTCTGGATACGGGAATAGTATTTACCGGATAACACACCCGTATCCAGCGTGTTCACTGGCTTATAGTTGTATTTGTAGTCAGTAGAGAAATAGTACTGTGAATAATTCGCTGTTGCATTGGCAAACATCTTCGGACCAAACACATGGTTCCAACGCAGTGTGCTGGTGTAATTCCCCCACAGGAAATTGGAACGGCTGTCGCCGAAATAGGCCGCAGAGGCACCGTCTGTAGCGCCCTCCAGCCATCTTACACTCAGTTTGTCCTGTCCCACATATGCACTGAAATAGATGCGGTCTTTTGGAGAGAAAATATGATTGACTTTCACATTTGCATCATAGAAATACACATACGCTTTACTACCAGGACCACCCGCTGCATTATTCACAAACAGGTCATTCATCATCATATCGGTATGCGACCGGCGGCCAGACACCAGGAAGGAAGTCTTTCCCTTTTTTAATGGCCCTTCCACCATGGCCTTTGCAGCGATCAGTCCGATAGCTGCTTCTCCATGATATTGCTGCATATCTCCATCTTTCAGCGAGATATCCACAATAGAGGATAAACGGCCGCCATAACGGGCAGGGAAAGCGCCTTTATAGAAATCAGCGTTTTTAACGATATCAGGGTTAAACACGGAGAAGATACCAAACAAATGAGAGGTATTAAAAATAGGCGTTCCATCCAGCAGCACCAGGTTCTGATCGGGGCTTCCCCCTCTTACACTGAGTGAACCACCTCCGTCAAGTCCGCCGGAAACACCTGGCAGTGACATCATTGCCCGCATTACATCTGCTTCGCCCAGGAGCCGGGGCATTGATTTCATATCGGCCGGAGATAAATTCAGTCTGTTCACGGCTGACTGTTCCATTTGCTGACGGATCGTATCTACCACCACGATTTCTGGTAAAAAGTTCCTCGGCTGTAACAATACGATCACTGGCCCGCGTTCAGCCTTCTTTACGGACAGTCTTCCGGATTCATAGCCAATATAAGATACAAACAGGCCGCTGGTATCCCGGGGTAAGGTGATACTGAAAAAGCCGAACTGGTTCGTCGTCGTTCCTACATGTTGTATGGGAGAATATACGGTAGCGCCGATCAGTTTTTCACCGGAACGGAAATCCTGTACATAGCCGCTGATGGTATAGGTAGGATGGTTCCTTACGGTAAGCACGATCTGCTCACCGATACGGGTAAAACTAATATTGAAGGGATTGAATATTTCCTCGAGGGCTTTCTTCAGGGGCTTGTTCTGTATATTGACGGTTACCCGCGGAGAGAGATCAACAATATTGCGGCTATAAGAAAAATGAATACCATATTGTTCTTCAAGTATCGTACATACTGTTTCCAGCGGCTGGTCCTTTACAGCCACGCTGATCTTCATCCGCCAATCCCACTCTGATGCCCGCACAGAAATGCTGATCAGTAGCATTCCCAGCAGGAACCTACCAAACAGTGATTTCATTCGTTTTCAGGTTGTAAAAATTATTCATCATGCTTCTTTAATATCATACCGGCGGCTCCTTTCTCCACTGTGGCATTGGTCATGAATGCCAGCGATGCAAGTACATCATCCGCTGTCTCACCGGTAAAAGTGGCTGTCACCGGCAATTGCAGCAATGCGCTATCTGCCGTGACATGTATGTTATATATCAGTGTGATGGTCTTCAACACTTCAGAGAGCGGTACATCTGTGAACTCCAGCTGCTTAGCTGCAGCATTCGTCACATGCGATGCCACTTTGAAAGGTACTTTCTCCTGTGGCTGTTCCAGTACCATGCCTGCCGACAGTACGATACTATCCCTGCTACCACTATCCGTTACCATCACCTCCCCTGTATCCACATGTACCCGTAATGCGCCTGCCCTACCCGCGGCGTCCACACTGAAACGGGTACCAAGCACTTTAATTGTTCTTTCACCGAGTCTTACTATAAACGGTTGAGCAGCATCCGGCGTTACAGTAAACAGCGCTTTTCCTTCCAGGGTCACTTCCCGTTGTCTTTTACCGAATCCGGGTAACACAAAAAGGCGGGCCTTATCTTCCAGTTGCACGGTAGAGCCATCTTTCAGGTGAGCCACTACCGGCCCGGTATAACGCTGCATCCTGTTGCTGCGGAAAGTCAGCCACCACAAACCAGTCCCTGCGGCGATCAGTAGTACGGCGGCCGCCATCCACCACTGCCGGCGTTTATGAGTCACTGTCATTCCTACCATACTGGCGCTGAGCGCCTGCCAGGCACGTTCCGTATCAGCGAGGGAGACCTGTATAGCAGGCTTCTCCGTCAGCAACTTTTCCAGTGACGCCAGCAGGGCAGGATGTTCCGGACCACTTTTCAGCCATTCGTCCACCCATTGACGCTCAGCTGCATCCGCCTCACCGAGTACGTATTTACATAGCAGGGCATATAATGCCTCATCAGCATACAGTTTAGTCATTGAACAGTTTGTAGTGTTTTAAACAGACGGAAAGCGGTATCAATCTGCCTGATCGCTTTCTTCGGTAACAGGACGCGGGTTGCCCTATGTTTCCCCTATGGAGAGGTGCAAATATTTTACTGTCCCGGCCCGATGCTGGCGGAAAAGGACCGCTACAACAACAATAATAGCAGATGCAGATAGTCCCTGAGTTCTTTATGCATGATCTTCAATGCCTTACCCATCTGATTCTCTACAGTTTTCACTGAGATATTCATCACTTCCGCAATTTCATGATATTTCAGTTGCTGCTGCCGGCTGAGTACAAACACTTCACGGCAACGGTCAGGAAGTAGTTCCAGCGCCTGCTGATACCGTTTTTCCAGTTCCCACACCGGTGATTGTACCGGCATATCGGCAGCCTGCATATGACCAGCGGCCTGCTCTTTTTCCTGTCTGACCGTCTCTTTCCTCCAGTTGCTGATAGCTGTATTCCGGATCGCAGCCAGCAGGTATGACCGGGTAGCACCTGTGATATCTATGAAGGCCCGTTTCTCCCACAGCCGAAGAAATACCTGTTGCACTACCTCTTCCGCCTCATGCACATTCCCAGTGTAGTGCACGGCAAAAGCGAGACAAGCGGCGTGATGTTCTCTAAAGATATCTTCAAATGTTTGGCGGTCCAGCATTGGTCAAAAACAGGGTAAAGATATAATATATACCTGGCTTTGCTGCGTTACCAACTGACAATCACGAGTTACGCACAGTCAATTTCACTCCCGTAAGTCGCTCACAGCAGGCTACCGGTTATTGCCTAACTTATTTATCTTTGTGCCCGCATGTACAATCTTATTAAGAAAATACTTTTCCGCTTTCCGCCGGAAAGCATTCATTACCAGGTAATGAACGGGCTGCAGGTCCTGCATCGCCTTCCCCTGGGAAAAAATATTCTCCACTCCTTCTGTCAGCCGAAAAGCCAGGGACTGGAAAGACAATTATGGGGTCTGACCTTTAAAAATCCGGTAGGTCTTGCCGCCGGTTTTGACAAGGATGCCCGCTTTACCGACGAACTGGCCAGCCTTGGATTCGGCTTTGTGGAAATCGGTACCGTAACACCTGTCTCTCAACCAGGAAATGACCAGCCCCGCCTGTTTCGTCTTCCTGCTGACCAGGCCCTGATCAACCGTATGGGCTTTAACAATGGCGGCGCCATTGCTGCTGCCAAACGCCTTCAGAAAAGGAAGTCCAATATTATAATTGGTGGTAATATCGGTAAGAATAAGGTGACGCCCAACGAAGAAGCGATCAGTGATTATGAGAAATGTTTTCATGCCCTGTTTGATGTTGTGGATTACTTCGTGGTGAATGTAAGCTCTCCGAATACGCCTAATCTGCGTGCCCTACAGGAAAAAGAACCTTTAAAACAACTGCTGCATCACCTGCAGACCATCAATAGCCAGAAGAGCAAACCTAAACCGATCCTGCTTAAAATAGCGCCGGACCTGACCACCAGTCAGCTTGACGATATTATAGAGATCGTACAGGAGACTAAGCTGGCAGGTATCGTTGCAACGAATACCACGATAGATCGTTCTAACTTACAAACGCCTGCGGCTGAAGTAGAAGCGATCGGTGCAGGCGGATTAAGTGGATTGCCGGTAAAAGACAAGGCGACAGCAGTGATCCGGTATATTCATAAGCATACCGATGGTACAGTGCCGATCATTGCGGTCGGAGGTATCTTTACCGCTGCCGATGCACAGGAGAAGCTGGATGCGGGCGCGTCACTGGTACAGGTGTATACAGGCTTTATTTATGAGGGGCCGACGATTGTGAAGAAGATCTGTGATGGGCTTAAACGTAATTAACACAAAGCTGTACTATAAACAGGCAAGGGGCACTTCAGTTGTTGAAGTGCCCCTTGCCTATTTATAAGCATTCCTATTTTGCCAGTAGATCCACATCCACCACTTTCTCCGGGAACCAGACATTCATCTCTCCTTCCCCCCTATTGGCCCAGGCATAATAAGGTATCAATGTAATACGTCCGGCAGCGGTACTGACCTCTTGTTGTTGCGCGTCTACATTAATACGCTTGCCCTCACCAGTCAATACCACTACGCCATTGAGCAGGTCCTTTCTCACCTCTGGCTGAAAATGACCGGGGATGATCAGATTACTTGTACGACCGTCATTATCCTTCCATTCCGCACAATAGATCAATGGACCGCGCTGAATAGCCACTTTCCCTATATCCTCCTTAATCTGATTATCTGCTACTACTTCGTGAGTATTCATTGGTAACTGCATCTCCACGACATCTTTCTTCCCCCATTTTCTTTTGATCACCGCATATCCCTGTTCCAGTTGAAAGTCCACTGGCTGGCCATTGACTTTAATCACAACTTTATGCGTGTCTTTATCTCTGAACTGATAGAGTCCGCCTGGAATGGCTTCCTGCCGGGCCCATCCCGGCACACGCAGTTTTAAAGTGAACGCTGTGGCTGTCGCCGGTTCAATATTAAAACGCAGATCACCCTCCCAGGGATAATTATTCGATTGCGTGATCTTCACCTTCTTCTTCTCCACCTGTATATTGGTTGTACTGCTGATGAACAGGTTCACATACACATCACCTGCTTTTTGTGCATAAATATAACCAGGCAGAGACGGCAGAAAGCGGGCCATATTGGTCGGACAGCAGGAACATTCAAACCAGCCGGAACGGGCTGGCTCCTGGCTGTGATGATGTACGCCCTTCCTGATCTGCATCGCATTGGTATAAAAGAAAGACTTACCATCCAGTCCGACACCAGAGATCAATCCATTGTACAATACTTTCTCTAGCAGGTCGATATACTTACCATCACCGTGCAACTGGAACATGCGTATATTCCAGTATGCATTACCAATAGCTGCACAAGTTTCGTTATAGGCAGTCGCATTTGGCAACTCATAATTCTCGCCGAAACGCTCTCCGTCAGGGATGGCCCCTATTCCTCCCTGGACATACATCTTCTTTGTGACCATGTTATCCCATATCCTGTCAATCGCATGCAGATAGGCGGTATCTCCTTCCAATGCGGCGACGTCTGCCATGCCCGCATAGAGATACATCGCACGCACCGCATGTCCAACGGCTTCTGACTGTTGCACAACAGGCGCCTGGTCCTGCCAGTATTGACCATTCTCCCACTTATTTTTACTCTTTTGATTATACTGCCGCTTTCCTCTTTCATCAATAAAGAACCTGGCCAGTTGCAGGTAATCCTTTTTTCCGGTGATACGGTACAAACGTACCAGGCCCATTTCTACGATCTCATGTCCTGGTGCTACCCCCAGTTTACCCGGCCCGAATGTCAGTACCAGCAGGTCTGCGTTTTTCAGGGCAATGTCCAGGAAGTTGCGCTTACCAGTAGCCAGATAGTGCGCACTTGCTGCTTCAAACATATGTCCCGAGTTGTACAATTCATGACTGAGCTCGTGTTCCCTTACCCAACGTTCCGGACCTGACCAGGCATGCGGATGTGCAGGATCGATGGTACGGGCAGTATACAGATAGCCATCAGGTTCCTGCGCCTTTGCTACAACGGCGATCAGGGAATCTACATATGCATCCATCTTCTTATCAGGAGTTACTGCCATAGAATAGGAAGCTCCTTCAATTGTCTTGTAGATATCCGTATCGTCAAACGGAAACGTCGTGCAGAACTTGCCCTGTTTAGCTGCTGCCATTTCAAAATTCTTCACACGTCCTGTACTTTCGCATCTTGCGAAAGAAGCGGGGATAGTCACCGTATGATTAGTACGTATACGTGGTAACCAGAAGCTGTCCGTGAGTTTCACCGCAGTAAAATCAACCGCCCTTACAGGATAGTCTGCCTGCTGTGCACATAAAGGCAGCGTATACAGCAGTGCCAATGTCAACAATTGTTTCTTCATAACCTATAAAATTAATAACCGGTATTCTGTTTCAGATTGCCATTCTTGTTTATTTCAATACGAGGTATAGGGAACAGGGTACGGTAATCACCATTTGGCGTGTGTGAGAACCATGATTTCTTCGTGAATACTTTAAAGCGGATCTGGTCTTGTCTGCGGCGCGCTTCCTGGTTAAACTCCCATCCCAGTTCATCCAGAAACCGACCAAACTCCACACTTTCGCCACCTTCCTTTGTTTCTGCCAGGTGATTACGTAAACCATAATCATAGACACTTCCTTTGACCAGGTCAGCCGCGGTGACGATTGCCTTCTGCGGGTGCTCTGTAAAGTTACGCTGTCTTACTTCCGTCACCAGTGCAGCAGCTGTAGCGGCATCTCCTTTTCTTAGCAGGCACTCTGCTTTCATCAGCAGTACATCCGCATATCTGAACAATGGCCAGTCATTGCTGAGCTGTACATTCGCTTTCTGTTTGATCTCAAATTTACCTAAACGGAAGCCATGTATTTCTTCTGACAGATCGATACCCGGCACCTCATTGATAAATGCCAGTGGCTTGCCGGTATAGGCGCCCATGGTACAATTCAGCGCTTCACCCGCTGCACTGTATTGTTGTCCCTTGATCCAGTTATCACGATACCTGGCATCCTCAGGATCGAAAGTATTGATAAACTGAGGGATCGCGCAAATGCCTCCCCATGGCGTTGATTTCAGGTTGTAGGTAGCCTGGTTCGCAGGTTGTAATGTTTGCATGTGGACATCAAATGCATTCCAGTCGGTTACATAGGTCTCATCAAAAGGTAATGCAAAGATGATCTCTTTTGAGTTTTCATTATCCGTTACAAACACACTGCGCTGCACGGGGTCCAGGGCAAAACCTTTCCCGGAATTAATGATCGCATTACAGGCAGCTATACATTCATCCCAGGCGGGCGTGCCGGTGTAGACCTCTGCATTGAGGTACATCTTGGCGAGTAGTGTATATGCAGCCCACTGATTGAATTTACCATAGGTGGTCCTGTCATTCTTATCGCTCAGCAAAGCGATGTTATCCTTTATTTCCTTTACAATAAAATCATACACCTGCTTACGCGTGCTTTGTTCCGGCAGAAAACCATCCGGCACATTGAACGTTGTAACAATAGGCACATTACCATATACGTCACATAAGACATAGTAGTAAGATGCACGCAACACCTTCAGTTCTGCCAACGTCTCTTCCTTTCCACTGGTAACAGGAATACTACCTGATTCCAGCTGATAGATCACCCTGTTGCAATTGGTAATACCGGCATAGGTGCGGCTCCATGTATTGATGGTCACATCATCATCTGACGTCCATTTATGTTCATGTAACCGGCGATAGATACCCCCATCTACCCAGCCATTAGGTCTTGCTGGTACAACCGCCTCATCGGAAGTCGCTTCCTGTATGCGGGAATAGCCATTCCAGGCATTGAGGACCACACGCCAGTTCACATAAGCCGCCCCTACCAGTGAAGCAAGGTCCTGTGCAGTAGGATCAAATTGACCAGCGATGATCTGGTTATAACTTTCATCTTTCAGTTTGGTACAGCTACACAGGATAATAAGCGTAGCCAGTAATATCTTTTTTGCAGTTTGTTTCATAACAGTAACATTAACAGGATCAGAAACTCATGTTTACACCTACAGTAAATGTTCTCACAGACGGATATTTATCACGCTCATCATTACCAGGCGCCAGTCCCAGTCTGTTCACTTCCGGGTCTATTCCTTTATAGCCTGTGATGACAAAAGTGTTCAGTGTTGATACGTACACTCTCGCAGCATGCAGGTATTTTGATTTCAGATGGCGGATGTTATAGCCCAACGTGATATTATCTACCTTCCAGAAATCACCGTTTTCCACATACTGGCTATTAAATTCAAGTGGCATATCCTTACTTAATACGGCTTTGCCATAGATCTTATCATAAGCTGATTTCAGGCGGTTATACTGTTGCAGACCGGTATTCTCGTAATACATGCGTTGGTAGTTCAGGATCTGATAATCGAATGCACCGCGCATGGTAATGTTCAGATCAAACTGTTTATAACGGAAGCTGTTGTTCCATCCACCATAATATTTCGGCAAGCCATTGCCCAATACACGCTTGTCTTCGAAAGCATGCTGAAAATCATCATAGTTGACCGGCTTACCATCACGTCCTTCATAGATCCATTTACCATCATCAGAGATATCCACTACCTTAAATCCGTAGAGGTCACCAATATTGTCTCCGATATTCACAATGTGTGTGAACGTCTGTATAGGTTCTCCGGTGCCACCAGTGGTAAAATAGTTGTTCGTAGCTTTATACAGGTTGTTGGAAAGGCTGACCAGTTTGTTTGTGTTTGTAGAGAAGTTCAGACTGCTGCTCCATTCAAAGTCTTTCGTTCTGACAGGAATAAAGTTGACCAGTACTTCCAGACCTTTATTTTCCATTTTACCAACATTTGCGCGGGTAGAAGGGTAGAGGTTCGGCGGACTGGGTACCTGATAGTCGTACAACAGGCCATTGATACGGCGGATATAATAATCCACACTACCATTTATTCTCCCTTTGAACATGGAAAAATCAATACCGGCATTGGTTTCATGTTTCTCTTCCCAGCGCAGGTCGGCATTCGGGTTTTGTGAAGGGCCGAGTGTCTGTATCCATACACCGTTAGAATATACATAGCCACCATAGTTCAGGATAGCCACACCCAGGAAGAGATTAGTAGGCTGAGTACCTGTAACGCCGTAACCAGCACGCAGTTTCAGGTCATCAAACAGTCCCTGTCCTTTCATGAATGATTCATTGCTGATACGCCATCCTGCGGATACGGCAGGGAATGTACCCCATGGCTTCCGTGTACCGTACAACTGGCTGGCAGCTTCATGTCTGAGGCTGGCGAGTAACAGATAACGATCATCGTAGCTATAGGTTGCTCTTCCAAAGAAGCCTATCAGGTTTGTTTCTCTCTTTTCACTATACTGCGGAGCCAGTCCTTCTTTTAATGCCTGTCCGATACCAATGTTGTTATAGGTAAAACGGTCAGTTGGGAAGTCCCAGTTCTGCATCCAGTTGGTGTTGTATTCATTCTCCTGGTAGCTGTAGCCGCCAAGTAAGGTAAATTTGTGTCTGTTGATATCTGCATTATACTGAGCAGTCAGTTCCATCAGGCGGTCAATAGATTGTGTACTACCTACAGATGCGTAGCCATTACGGCCATCTCTGAGCGTGGAAATGTGACGCTTGGTCTCAGCATATCCCCTGTCTTCATTATAACGCGTGTATGAGAACAATGCAGACAGCTTCAGTCCCTCGACAGGCAAGAGCGTCAGTGAGCCATTTAAACGGGAATTTTGAGACGTATTACGGCCATCACTCTCATATAACCTGGAAACAGGGTTCTCATAGTTGAAAAGGCCGGTCTGCTCATACCAGTTACCTGCAGCATCTTTCAGCGGGGAAGTAGGGTTACGGATGATCGCCTGTCTGTAAGTATATCCGTTAAAGCTGAAACCATCGCCGGTGGTAGTGTATTTGTTACTGGCGTTCAGCATACCGAGGTTGATACGCAATTTATCATCCAGCATACTGTGATTAATATCTATACGGCCGGTGAATGTCCGGTTATCTGACTTCTTCATAATACCTTCCAGTGAACGATAGTTCACATTCGCCAGGTAGTTTGTCTTGCTGTTGCCACCTCTGAATGTCAGGTTATGCACATGCGTCAGCGGCGTCTGTGATATTTCCTTTAACCAGTCGGTGTTAGCACCCTGATCCCAGGAAGCGTCTCTCACGCCATCAGCGATCTGCTGACGGTAATCAGCTGCAGTCAGCATTTCAGGTGCACGGGCGATGGTTTGTGTACTTACATATCCACTGTAATCGACCGAGTTACTGAACGTGCCACTGGCCCTGCGGGTAGTAATGATGATCACACCATTTGTACCACGGGTACCGTAAATCGCGGCAGCAGAACCATCTTTCAGTACATCTACAGATTCGATATCCTCAGGAGCAACTGTTTTAAGATCGCCGGGGATACCATCTATCAGTACCAGCGGATTGGCATTCGCACCAAGCAGTGTTGTATTACCACGTAACAGGATCTGTGAACCGCTGGTAGGATCGCCACTGGGTGTACCGATTGAAAGACCGGCTACTTTACCCTGTAACAGCTGACCAGCATCCAGTACATTTCCTTTTACAAAGCTTTCTGATTTTACAGTCGCAACAGCGCTGGTAAGGTCTCCTTTTCGCAGACTGCCATACCCGATCACTACTACATCAGCCAGGGAGTTCTCACTGAGTACGAGTTGTACATTCAGCTGGCTGCGCCCTTTCACAGCTACCTCCTGTGTACGGTAGCCAATATAGCTGATAAGGAGCGTATCAGACTCACTCCTGGCATCCAGTGAAAAGATCCCTTTCTCATTGGTCATTGTGCCGGCGCGCGATGATTTTACAACAATACTTACGCCAGGCAGCGGTTCTCCTTTTTCATCAGTTACAACACCTGTAATGATCTTGGCCATTCCGGCAGGAGTGGGCAAGCCGGCAACAGCGGCCTGCATAGCAGGGGAAACCGGTTTTTTCCTGATAATAATATAGTTACCATCCTGTACATATACGAGGTCATTGGGCAGCAGTAGCGCATCCAGTACTTCTTTCAGAGAACGTTTTTTACCTTCCAGCGCAGGCGCGGGAAGGCTGCTGGCCAGCGCGCCATCGACAATAAAAAAGAAAGGAGCCTGCGTTTCAATACGCTT
This sequence comes from Chitinophaga agri, assembly GCF_010093065.1. Classification (NCBI taxonomy): domain Bacteria; kingdom Pseudomonadati; phylum Bacteroidota; class Chitinophagia; order Chitinophagales; family Chitinophagaceae; genus Chitinophaga; species Chitinophaga agri. The sequence continues at coordinate 3,915,621 of NZ_CP048113.1, forward strand.
CAGGACTTTGTCAAGCTTACTTTCCTTGGTGGTCAGCTGCAACATGACATTATTGAGGTCCTGCCCTTTAGTCGGACGGGCCATCAACAATAATGTTGTAGTACATAGCACCATCATTATCATAATCACGGTACGCATCAGCTTAAATAAGAGATCAGGTAAATAATTTATTGGCTGGGAAATGCACACAGGCATCCCTGACAAAATACCGGAGTATTTCATATCTTTAAATGCATTTTGTATGATGTAATAGAATACAAAGCCGTAGCGCGTGTTTGCATGTATGGTTTGCAGACTTCTATGCAGACAGCGCTATGTTATCCTTTCCTTTCTGGAAGGGATTTTTTATGTGGTGTTACCTGGAAAGATGTTTGTTTGTTTCATAACGGGATTACTTATTATTCGTGAAATTATTGACTGCACCCTTGTCCGCTGATATATATATCCTGCTGATCTTCGCTGATACGGAACGTGGAATTGTTGATCTTACTTAATAGTCCCAGTATTCTTTCTAAATTGGCATGTTCATCAAAACTGGCTATGAAAGTACATTTGCGCAGGTCTTCATTTTCAAAATGAAATGTGACGCCATATTTTCTGCTTAATGTATTGGCGACTGTTTCAAATGTTTCATTGTCTATTTCAAATCTGCCATGTACCCATGCCTGGGAAACCGTTGCGTCCACTGTTCGTTCTATGGTTGTTTTGTCCAGTGTGATCTGTTTATTGGCAGTCAGTACTGTAATATGTTGCTGTTCATCCTGTACCTGCACTTTTCCGGATGCCACAGTAATCGCTACTGCTTCATGTTGATACGCTCTTATGTTAAAAGACGTGCCAAGTACAGTCGTAACACTGTTGCCTGCCTTTACCACAAAAGGTTTGGTATTCTTCTGCACATCAAAGAAACCCTCTCCGGCAAGTATCACTTCTCTGACCAGGGTGTCTTCCCGGTATTGCAACTTACTGTCTGCATTCAGCCATACAACAGAGCTATCCGGCAGTAGTACTTTATGCTGTTGCTCTCTTGGTACGTAGATAGCCATCTTTCGTGCATCCGGAGTTTTCATGAGCCACCAGACACCGGCTATCAATAACAGAGAAGCGGCAATGCCTATCCACCAGACGGGTATGCGGCTGCGTGTTTCTTCCTGACCGTACCATTGCATCAGGGTTGCTGTCTCTTCTTCAGTTGCCGTACCGTCAAGCCACTTGCGGGCCAGGGAACGGATGTAATCGTCAGGCATCGGCATTCAGTGTTGTATATTATTATAGAGTGTGTAATTGACAATTTACCCTTGGCAGGAAGGAAGTTTTTTTAGAAAAAGTTTTTCTGTGGTCTTCCGACATGCTTATTGCATTATAATTCATAATTATATGCAGCCATGACTATGTTTCTAAGGAATTTATGGTTGTTCACAAAATCCAGCCAAACGTATAATCAGATTAAAATCAATCAATTGACCAACAAAAGCATCATTGGAAGTAAATGAGAGAAGGAATGCCTGATCGTGTATTACAAGAGGACAGGAATAGACAGTAGTTTTTAAATTAGCGTATGCTAATTTAAAAATGGGTATTCCCCGGAAAATAAGAACATCCCGGAGGACTCACATCAACATACTATACAACGTACTCAGTTTCATCCGCAGCGTTTTTAACGCTTTTGTCAGATGTCCTTCTGCTGTCTTCGGTGAGATATCAAACGCCTGTGCCGCCTGAAGAATGGAATAGTCGAGCAACTTATTATACTTAAAGACCTGCCGGCTTTTCTCCGGCAGCTCATTGGAAACAGCTGCTATTAACTGCAACAGTAACCTGTCATTTACCAGACTTTCAATATCTGCTCCTGCATGATCTCCTGATAATTGTGGCGTGAGTGTCAGGGCCTTCATCCTTGAAGCAATTGTCTGTTGCCGGCCCAGATAATGAAAGACGGCATACCGCGTAATCGCAAACAGGTAATGTTTAAGTGTTGTGATGTCTATCTGGTGCCTTTTTTCCCACAGGATAATGAAAGTATCCTGCACGATCTCCTCTGCTACTTCCTTTACTGACAATCTTTTCAGGGTCACCTGGTACAGGATATCCCAATAGCGGTTGTACACTTCGTTAAAAGCGTCTACGGAGTCAGCCCTGATCATATTCCACAGGTATTCGTCCGTGTAAGTGGAATCCGGATGGAAGTGCGTGTTTTTCACCGTGAAAAAGTATAAAGACGTTACATTGTTCTACATACCCTTATAATTGTGTAATCTACAATTATTCTACAAAATAACCAATAAGGAAGGGAGGTTATTAAAAATTAGACAACAGAAATCAGGATCGGGTAACAACCCATCCGGGAAGCCTGTTACTACGCAGGGCGTCTATTAAAATAATTGAAATGTGTGTTAATCTGACGCCCCGCTCACAAGAAGTGTAGTGACTATGCTTTATAAATCCAGTATTACCTGCCAGGGATTGTCTGCCGGATATTCCAACGGATACTCCTCGCCTTTCTTCACCACTTTCCCCCTGGGCAGTGGTAGTTTGCTATGTCGGATCTCACCATCCACTTCATAGGAAAAAGAAACGATGCCATCAGTCACCATTTCTATTGTAGCGATTGTTCTTATGATATCGGCCTCGTTGTTAACCGGCCTGGTGAAATCGATCCAGCTATCTTGCGGATGTTTACTATCATAAAGGATTTCGTATGCTGGCGCGTCATTGATGCTAAATTCAGTGGACGCCTGCTGACGTTTTACATACTTCACATTATCCACATAGTATTCTGCCAAAACCTGTCTGCCTTTGGAAGACGTTTGCAGACTTATTAAATAGGCGACAGTCCTGGTATTACTGGCGACAATCCTATCCATTTTCTTTTGCTCCAGCCATTTGGCGAATCTGAATGCACTGATGAAGGTGAGTGGTACCAGTACGATCACGCACACCATATAGAAAATATTCCTGTTGAAAGAGAGAGACATAGGTAGCTAAAATTAATTTACAGGTCTGTTGATATCCATCCAGCTATCAGAGGGATCAGAAGGGTCATAATATACCTCATACGCCTTTGAAAGATGATCTTCGTCTCCATTGAGATAAGGTATTTCAAGTTGTCCGATATGCCTGACGCCATCTATCTGGTACTCGTAGTCCAAATGCAATGTTGTGGAGTTATGAATGTACCAAAACCGGATATTCGCTTTTACCGTTTTATTGGCAGCCTTCAAAGTTTCGATCCTCTGCTTCTCATACCATTTAAAGATGGCGGGTACAACGACACATATCAATGCAATGAATAAAACGGGGACAAGGAAATAACGCTTAAATTTCTCACTACTGGTATAGGTACTCATACTGGGTTTGATGTTGGGATAAAGCGATATAAAGGTATTATATCTTCAACCGCGAAGATAAATTCATTCAGGACAAATAGTTCAGTTAATTGCCGGCAGCGGTCACATTTACCGCATTCATCATCGTACATCCCACGACACCGGCAGTTTCAGTACGCAGTCTGTTATCTCCCAGTGACACCGGCTGAAAGCCTTTTGCCAATGCCAGCGAGATCTCTTCCGGTGTAAAATCGCCCTCAGGACCAATCAGCAGCAAACTATCCTTACCCGGCTGCATACCCTGCCAGAGATGCCTTTTCTGCTCAGGTAAACAGTGTGCAATAAACAATTGTTGTGAAGGCGGTTGCTGTACCAGGGATTCAAAACTGGCGGGGGCTGTCAGTTCCGGCAAATAATATTGCTGGGATTGCAGCATGGCCGATACGAGGATACTCTCGAAACGATCGGCACGGAACTTCTCCTTTTCTGTACGCTGGCTGATCAATGGAATGATCATCTGCATACCAATTTCCGTTGCCTTCTCCAGGAACCATTCTATACGGGAGGTGTTCTTTGTAAACGAGATGGCAATGCGGACAGGGGCTTTCACAGGGGGCATCAGTTCATATTGCTTTACCTGTACGATGCATTTCTTCCGGTTATCGTCGGTGATGGTGGTAGTGTATCTGCCTCCACGCCCATCCGTCATCAGCACCTCGTCCCCCAGTTCATGCCTGAGTACCTGAATACAGTATTTGGAGGTAGGTTCATCCATTGTATAAGAGCCAGCTGCCGGAGTAAGGTCTTTCGCGTAAAACATGATTGCCAGTTTAATTTTTGCAAATATCGGGTACAGATACAATTTTCAGCTATCAGCCTGACCTATTTCCTTTTGTCTGGCGGAAATAATGCAAAAAGCCTCCACGCGTTGTGGAGGCTTTGCAATTTATGGGGGAGAAACATTCCGTGTCAAGAGGGTTATGCTATTTAACAAAACAGTAGTTACAGCATCAGGCGCATTCCCCGAAACCAGGTGTATTAAAACGCACCCAGTTTACTACCTTCTCAAGCTCAGATGCAGTGGCCAATGAACGCGAGTCTATTTGTACTAACTGAGCATTCTCCTTGTTAAACCGCTCATTCACTATCACACTGAAGGCCAACAAATTAGACTCAACACCATCCATTTTTCTCTCTATCCTGCCCATCCGACACTCTAAGCTATTCATTTTCGTCTCCATCGTATCCATTCTCAACTCAAGCATCTGCATTCTCGCGTCCAGTTTATCCATTCTCGACTCCAATTTATCCATTCTGGCCTCCAATTTACCCATCCTCAACTCGAATTTATTCATTCTGGACTCCAGTCTATCGATTCGTACTTCAAGTTTATCAAAGCGATCATTAACCTTATCGAAGCGCACATCGACTTTGTCGAAACGTTCATTGACTTCTGTCTTAAAAGATTGGAACCCGGTCGTCAGCGAGCCGACGGCCTCCATTAACATTGTGAATTGTTCGTTACCCATAATAAAAATTATTTTTATTAAAGTTACGCGTCAAACGAACCCAAAACAAAATTCATCAATGTAAATCAACAACTTATATCATTATGATTATACTCATATCACTTCAACACAGCACGCTGCAAAACGGCTTTCGTCCTATGTTGAAATCTGAAAAACAACAGGATCGAGGCGGTGAGTAATCCTATTAACAGCCCCCACCAGATACCCTGTACACCAAAATCAAGTAATATCCCCAATACATAACCAACAGGCAGGCCCAGTCCCCAGTAAGCCAGCAAGGTGATCACCGTAGGCACCCGCACATCACCCAGACCACGCAATATACCCAGGCCTACCACCTGTGTACCATCAAACAACTGGAAGAACGCTGCAATGATGAGCAGGTGTGCTGCAATAGCTATTACCTCAATATCGTTCGTATACATTAAAGGCAGCAACTGGCAACCCACCATAAAGAGCAGCGCGGTTATTCCCATCATCACGAGCACCATATGATAACTGGCAATCGCAGAAGCACGCAATTCCCGCCATTGCTGCGCACCGAAGTGATTACCACTTTTGATACCGGCGGCGGCAGAGATCCCGCTTGCCATCATGTAAGTGATTGACGCCAGGTTGATCGCTATCTGGTGTGCCGCCTGTTCACGCGCACCGATCCATCCTGCCATAACGATCGCACCACTAAAAGCACTTACTTCAAAGATATACTGTAGGGCAACGGGTGTACCGATACCCAGCAATTGTCTGATTGCAGCTGCGGACAAATATCTTTGCCTGAACTCAGCCAGATACCCCTTAAAGCGGGGAGAACTCAGCACGTACCAGGCCATTGCTACCGCCATCAGCACACGATCGGTCAGTGTGGCAATACCCACCCCCACTACACCCAGTTTAGGTGCTCCGAACAACCCATATACCAGTGTGATACCAATGAGGATATTCACCACATTTCCGATGATACTGATATTCATCGCCTGACGCGTGAATCCTAATCCCTCAGCAAACTGTTTAAAAGTCAGGAAGATCATCAACGGAAAAAATGAAAAGCCCAGTAACTGCAAAAACGGCTTTGCCAATGTACGCACGTCTTCCTCCTGCCCCAGTAAGTCAAGATGATTGCTACCGGCAATGATAGCAGTGGATAACAGGATACCCAGCACAATATTGATCAGCAGACTATGACGCAACAGAAAACCACAGCGCGCCAGGTTCTGCCGGCCGTTTTCCTGTGCTATGAGAGGCGTCAGTCCGTATGACATTCCGATGCCCATGACCATAAAAATAGAAAACAGGCTGCTGCCTAATGCAACAGCAGCGAGCGGCACTTTACCGGTATGACCGATAATGACTGTATCAGAAAAAGCGACCATGGTATGTCCCAGCTGGGAGATCACTACAGGATATGCCAGATTAAAGTTGTCTTTATAGTACTGGCGATATTTCATCCATAACATATCAATAGGGGGTATTAAAAAAGGCGCTCCGTGCAGAAGGAGCGCCTTTTCAGTATTATTACTAACCTGCCTGGTTAAAAAGGAGCATCTTCAAATCCTTCATCAAAGTTCATATCGTTCATGCGGGAACCCTTCTGGATATACAGCTTTGCTTCATCGTTTCCACCGCCACCCATGTCGTGGTTGCGCATACCGGCAAATGCATTGCTGCTGCCACCACCCGGATTCTCCAGACTACCATCATCTTCGAAACGCTGGAACTCCAGTACCGCACGTAATTTGATAGTATCGAGCTGACCGTTACGGTGTTTCGCAATACGTACGTGGGTTTCACCTTTGTTGGACTCACCCATTTCGTTTGTATTGATCTCATAATATTCAGGACGGTACAGGAACATTACCATGTCGGCATCCTGCTCGATCGCACCAGATTCACGGAGGTCACTCAGCTGCGGCATCTTATTACCGTCCTTACGCTTTTCCACATCACGGCTCAGCTGAGACAGGGCGAGGATCGGCACGTGCAGCTCTTTCGCCAGACCTTTCAGGTCACGGGAGATCTTACTGATCTCCTGCTCACGGTTCGTACCCTTACCATCTGCGCTACCACTCATCAGCTGAAGGTAGTCGATGATGATAACGCCTACGCCATGGTTATGTACCAGTCTTCTCGCCTTTGCACGCAGCTCGAAGATGTTAAGGGCCGGGGTATCGTCGATGAAGATCGGTGCTTTCGCCAGGCGTTCGATACCGTGGGTCATCAGCTTCTTCATCTCATACTCTTCCAGTTTACCCCTGGTGATCTTTTCGAGTTTTATTTCTGACTCCGCCGACAGGATACGCTGCACGATCTGACCGGAGGACATCTCAAGGGAGAACACCGCAGCACCCTTCGGAAACCGGGGGTGAAGTGCTGCATTTCTGGCCAGGTTCAGTGCGAAGGCGGTCTTACCTACAGCGGGACGTGCCGCGATGATGATAAGGTCGGTCGACTGCCAGCCATAGGTTACTTTGTCGAGAGACGGAAATCCGGAAGGCACCCCTGTAATATCATCGCCCCGGTTACGAAGGTCTTCGATGCGTTTCATGGTGTTCACCAGGACACGGTCTATACTATCGTAGTTCTTACGGAGGTGATTATTGGTAACTTCAAACAATTTACTTTCTGCCGAGTCCAGGAGATCAAACACGTCGGCCGTATCCTCGTAAGATTCACTCAGGATCTCACCGGAGATACGGATCAGTTCACGCTGGATGAACTTCTGCAGAATGATACGGGCATGCGCCTCGATATTGGCGGACGAAACCACCATGTTAGTCAACCGGGTAATATAATATGGGCCACCCACTATTTCCAGTTCGCCCATGGAACGTAGTTCCTCCACTACGGTGAGGATATCGACCGGCATAGATTTTCCTGCCAGGCGGGTCATCGCCGTAAATATTTTCTGATGTGCTTCTACATAAAAACATTCACCTTTCAATATCTCTACTACCGTGTCAAAAGCGCCTTTTTCTAACATAATGGCTCCCAATACAGCTTCCTCCATCTCCTTTGCCTGGGGAGGAATTTTGCCGTACATCATGGTAGATACGTCAACGGACGACTTGCGACGCACGTTGCGGTCCTTCTTAAGATTGAGATCCATTTATATATTTTGTGATTAGTCTGTTAATCAAAAAGTTATATGTCGTGGCTTCCTTAGTTATTGTTACAATTCTATTGTACCAGCTGAGCTATTCAGATTTTATGAAATTGTAAACTTTTTTGGGCCGTAAAAACTAAGGTAACCGCATTTTTTCATTTTCTAAAGTTTGGCCCGGGATATAGTTTATAAGGTGACATGCACATGTTATACACCCGCAAAATGGCAGTTATGCACTGACTAAACCGATGTTATCCACATATAAACATACAATCCCCATACAAAGATGGGGATATTAACAATACATGTTGAAAAAAGTTTCCCACTATCCATTTGCTGATCTGCGTAATTCTCCCGTCAGCCCGCCAGGGACGTACTCCTCAGATCGCTGCAGCATTTGGTCAGCATATGGCGTAAATGACCCCTTTGTGTTACTTCCGGCCATGGATTTTAACATTAGCAGAAGGCAGTGCACCAGCTTCTTTACGTACCGCTTGTTCGTCGCTTGGCCGTCGCTTGTTCGTCGCTTGTTATACCCTTCCGGCCCCGGCGTCATTTTGCCAGTATAACGTACTGCTGTTAGTGGCCGGAGGATAGATTCCGGTGTATCTATTATAAATATCCTGCCCAAGGCAGTACACCGGTGCCTGATAATTGCAGGAACCGTATATGCTGCGGTCTGTCAAAAAACATTCTCACCAGGCCCGGTAGTATTCCGTTTACCACCTATGGACTATCCATGAATTACACTAACTTTACGCACTTATATAATTTTACAAATGACTATTTCGTACAATTGGCTGTGTGACTATTTGCCGGTAAAACCTACGCCGGAGGAACTATCTGTTATTTTGACGCGTATTGGTCTTGAGGTGGAAAGCCTGGAGCAGTTCGAGTCCATAAAAGGCAGCCTCGAAGGACTGGTGATCGGAGAAGTACTGACCGTAGCTCCGCATCCCAATGCCGATAAGCTCAGACTGACAACTGTAAGTATCGGTCAGGGTGAACCGCTGAATATTGTATGTGGTGCCCCCAACGTTGCTGCCGGACAAAAAGTAGTGATCGCTCCGACAGGTGCGACTATTTATCCGGCCAGTGGTGAACCAATGACGATGAAGAAAGCCAAGATCCGTGGGGAAGAAAGTCATGGTATGATCTGCGCAGAAGATGAAATCGGACTGGGCAGCAGTCACGCTGGTATTATGGTACTGGATGCATCCCTGCAACCCGGCACGCCTGCCCGTGATGTATTCAAGCCTGTACAGGACTGGGTATATGAGATCGGTCTGACCCCTAACAGGATGGACGCTATGAGTCACCTGGGTGTGGCGAAAGATGTCTGCGCTTACCTGAACAATGCTGAGAATACATTGAAATACAAGGCATTAGCGCCTGAGCTGACGGCTTTGCCCAAAGCAGCCACCGCTTATCCTATCAGTGTAACGGTTGAGAACCTGGACGCCTGTCCTCGTTACAGTGGCATTTCCATCACTGGCGTAAAGATCGCCTCTTCACCTGACTGGCTGAAAAACAAACTGTTAGCTATTGGTGTAAGACCTATCAACAATATCGTCGATATCACCAACTTCATCCTGCATGAAACCGGTCAGCCGCTGCATGCTTTTGATGCGGATGCTATCACCGGTCAGAAGGTGATCGTTAAGAATCTGCCACAGGATACACTTTTCGTGACCCTGGATGAAAAAGAGCGTAAACTGGATGCTGCAGATCTGATGATCTGCAACGGCAACAGTGAGCCGATGTGTATTGCCGGTGTTTTCGGTGGTTTACATTCCGGCGTAACCGAAACAACACAGCACATATTCCTGGAAAGTGCCTGGTTCAGTCCGGCCAGTATCCGCCCTACCTCCTTCCGTCACGGTCTCCGCACTGACGCTGCTGCCCGTTTCGAAAAAGGTGTGGATATCTCCGGTACCGTATATGTATTACAGCGTGCAGCTGCACTGATCTGCGAACTGGCAGGTGGTCAGGTAGCATCTGAAGTAATTGATGTATATCCTACTCCAAAACAGCAGACGGAGGTGACCAGCACCTGGTCTTATATCCGTAAACTAAGTGGAAAGGCCTATCCGGATGAAAAGATCGTAACGATCCTCACCAGCCTGGGGTTTGGTTTGCTGGAACGCGATGCGGATAAATTCCGGGTAAGCGTACCTTTCAGCAAACCGGATATCAGCATTCCGGCTGACCTGGTAGAGGAAGTAATGCGTATTGACGGACTGGACAACATTGAAATACCATCCCAGGTATTGATCACACCAGCAGCTAATCCTAAACCGGACCGGGAGAAAGTACGTGAGAAAGCAGCTAACTATCTGGCAGCCAACGGATTCAACGAGATCTTCACCAACTCCATCACGAACGGTAAATATTTCACACCGGAAGTACTGGAACGTACAGTGAGGATGATCAACAGCCTGAGCGCTGACCTGGATGTGATGCGTCCGTCCATGTTAGAGACCGGTCTTGAAAGTGTGGCCCATAATTTGAATCGTCGTAACGACAATCTGCTGTTCTTCGAATTTGGTAATACATATGCCGTTCAGGAACAGGGGAAATACGAAGAAACAGCGCACCTGAGCCTTTATCTGACAGGTCAGAAAAGGACGGAGAACTGGATGCAGAAGGCAGAACCGGTAGATTTTTACTTCCTGAAAGGATATGTACAGAACCTGTTCCGTCAACTGGGCATCAGTGGCCTTACATGGGCAGAAGCTGAGATCGACGGAATACAACAGGGATGGCAGATCAGCGTTAAAAATAAGCCAGTAGTGAATCTGGGCGCGGTAAGTGCACAGAAGCTGAAACAGTTTGATATCAAGCAGCAGGTATGGTTTGCGGATATTAACTGGAAGATTGTATTGGGATTACTGCAAAAAAGCGATAACTTTTACAAGGAAATACCGAAGTTCCCTGCAGTTCGCCGTGACCTGGCATTAGTACTGGACAAACAGGTGAAATTTGCGGCAGTAGAAGCTGCTGCGAAAACAGTGAAGTCATCACTGTTGCAGGAACTGAACCTGTTTGATGTATTCGAAAGTGAAAAACTGGGTGCGAATAAGAAATCTTACGCCGTTAGTTTCACCTTCCAGGATGCCCAGAAGACCCTTACTGATAAAGAAATTGACGCAGTGATGGATAAACTGGTGAAAGCATTCGAAGGACAGCTGCAGGCTGAGATCAGAAAATAGTCGCCCGGGTTGCGAATGACGAATTACGAATGAAGGTCTTCATTCGTAATTCGCCACCCGTTTCTAAACAAAAAGCTGTTTCATTCGTAATTTGTAATTCGTAATCAGTAATTCGCAACAGACTTGGCTTTAGAGCAATACATACAAAGGATCGACGAAAAACTCCACCTGTTGTTAAAAAAGCTCCAACAGGTGCAGGCTGAAAATGTATTGCTGAAAGAGCAGCTGCTGGAGCAGGAGTCCACACTGTCAATACAGCAGGAAATGATTGCTTCGCTGGAAAACAAACTCCACCTGGCTAAAATGGCCGGGGCGCAGGGTTCGCCAGCCGGCAGAGAGGATGATGAAGAATTCAGAAAAGAAATGCGCAACAAGATCAATGACTATATTAAAGAGATTGATCGTTGTATCGCACTGTTAAACAGCTAGTTAAAAACAAGCCCCATGGAGCCGCTGATTCCCATTAATATTGTGGTAGCCGACAGGTCATACCGTATTAAGATAAAACCTGAAGAGGAAGAGGAAGTACGACGCACCATGAAGGAGGTGAACGAAAAGATCATTGAATTTAAAACGGCGTATGCGGGTAAAGACCTTCAGGATTATATCGCGATGGTCCTTATTATGTACGCTACCCACCCGGTAACGAGTGGAGGGAAAGTCCAGTTGGGCCTTGCGCCTTTCCTGGAAGAGAAATTACAGCATCTGGAAGAATTGCTGGACGGCTCACTGTGATAATTAAACGGAATGAAGCACGAAGAATTAGGAATTGATACAACTGTTTAGACCTGAATCTGAAAGATAATTCGAACTAACCCGGATCTGTGTTGCACGAAAATATTTTGAAAAAGTAGATTAGCAGATAGTAACGTATTAAAATAAACCGACAACATACTACTAACATAATCAATGCTTTATCCACTTATCAATTACAGGAATCTTCTGTAAGTGCCCACACATCTGCATATCAGCTTATCATCCCGTCGTTTCGCACATTCTTTTTTGTATTTTCGCAAATCAAGTTCTCAACCCTCTACCTTTCCACGGAATGGGATACGGCCAGGAATGCAACATAAATCAAGTATTAAAAATTTTGTATGGAAGTTACTTTAATATCGACAATAGCCGCAGTAGTGGCATTGATCATAGGTATTTTATTAGGTAAGGTGATATTTGCCAAAAACACACAACATAAAATACAGGAAGCGGAACTGCAGGCACAGAAAATTGTAGCCGAAGGACAACTGACCGCTGAGAATCTGAAGAAAGACAGACTGCTGGAAGCAAAGGAAAAATTCCTGCAACTGAAAAGTGAACACGAGAAAGAAGTATTACAACGTAACCAGAAAATAGCTGACTCAGAAAATCGTATCAAACAGAAGGAACAGTCAGTAACGCAAAAAGCAGAAAATCTGCAGAAACAAATGCAGGAAAATGAAGCCATCAAGGAAAATCTGAACCGTCAGATGGAACTGGTAGCTGTTAAACGCACCGAACTGGAAAAACATCAGGAAGAGCATATCCGCCGCCTGGAAAAAGTAGCGGCCCTGACTGCTGAAGAAGCCCGCCACCAGCTGATCGAAAGCCTGAAAGAAGAAGCACGTTCCCAGGCCCTGTCACACATCCAGGAGATCATCGAAGATGCTAAACTGAAAGCGAACAAGGAAGCCAAGAAAATCATCATACAGTCTATCCAGCGTACTGCTGCTGAACAGACGATCGAAAACGCCATCACTGTATTCAACCTGGAAAGTGATGAGATCAAAGGACAGATCATCGGTCGTGAAGGACGTAACATCCGCGCTATCGAAGCTGCTACTGGTGTTGACCTGATCGTAGACGATACCCCTGAAGCTATCGTACTGTCTTCCTTCGACCCATTACGTCGTGAGATAGCCCGTCTGTCCCTGCAACGTCTGGTACAGGACGGCCGTATCCACCCTGCACGTATCGAAGAAGTAGTAGAAAAAACCAAGAAACAACTGGAAGAACAGGTAATGGATATCGGTGAAAGAACCGTTATCGAACTGGGGATCCATGGTCTGCATAAAGAACTGATCCGCCTGGTAGGTAAAATGCGTTTCCGCTCTTCCTACGGTCAGAACCTCCTGATGCACTCCAAAGAAACAGCTAACCTGTGTGCGGTAATGGCTGCAGAACTGGGTCTGAACCCTAAACTGGCAAAACGTGCTGGTCTGCTGCATGACATTGGTAAGGTACCTGATGAAGAAACTGAACTGAGCCACGCATTACTCGGTGCGAAACTGGCTGAGAAATATGGCGAGCACGCTGCTGTAGTAAATGCTATCGGCGCTCACCACGATGAAATGGAAATGCAATATGTGATCTCTCCGATCGTACAGGCCTGTGACGCCATCAGTGGTGCACGCCCAGGTGCCCGTCGTGAGATCATGCAGAGCTACCTGCAGCGTATCAAAGATCTGGAAAACCTGGCCCTCGCTCATGATGGTGTGGAAAAAGCATATGCTATCCAGGCCGGTCGTGAACTGCGCGTGATCGTTGAAAGTGATAAAGTAACTGATAACGATGCGGACCGTCTGTCTTTCGAGATCGCCAACAAGATCCAGACAGAAATGCAGTATCCAGGTCAGATCAAGGTAACTGTGATCCGTGAAAAGCGTGCTGTAAACGTAGCCCGCTAAACCGGCAACTGTAATAAACCTATTCTGAAAAGGCGTTCACTGTTGTGAGCGCCTTTTCACTTTTTATACCACTCCCCCTTTCTTCACTGGCATAAACGACATTCATTTCTTACATTTAAGGTAACACGTCACCTGGCTACTCCCGTAGCCACTAAAAACCGTTCTGAAAAAATGAAAAGACTCCTTTTGGCAGCTGCCCTTCTCATTGGCAGCCATTTCACGTTTGCACAGAAACAACAACTCTTTAATGGTCAAAATCTCGATGGCTGGAAAGTCTACGGTACAGAGAAATGGTATGTCGATAAGGGAACGCTGGTATGCGAAAGCGGTCCTGATAAAGAATACGGCTACCTCGCCACAGAACAGTCGTTTAAGAACTTCGAACTTACTGTCGAATTTAAACAGGAAGCTGACGGTAACAGTGGCGTATTTTTCCACTCTTCCATAGAGGGTACCAAGATCACCGGCTGGCAGGCAGAGGTAGCGCCGGCAGGTAGCCATACCGGTGGTATCTATGAATCTTACGGCAGGGGATGGCTGATACAGCCTGCTGCTGACAAAGAAAAATACCTGAAACAGGGGGAATGGAATACGATGAAGGTGATTGTCAAAGATAACCAGGTAACGACCATCCTCAATGGCCATGAAATGATCCGGCTGACTGATGAAAAGATTGGCGCTGCCGATGGGCAGATTGCCCTGCAGATCCATTCAGGTGGTGGCATTAAAGTGAGGTGGAAGAATATTTCCATTGTCACACTATAACACTGCAGGAATTAAGAATTACGAATTAGGAATTACCTTCGCGGCATCCAATTCGTAATTCTTAATTATTTATATGTTGTTAGAACAGATAAAAGAGGCCGTTTCTTTTCTGAAAGATCTTCAGCCGGCACGTGTAGGCATTGTACTAGGTACAGGCCTTGGCCAACTGGTTAGCCATATCAGGATTCAGAAAACTATCCCCTACCATGAAATACCTCACTTCCCTGAGTCTACTGTAGAATCACATAAAGGTCAGCTGATCTACGGACATATCGGTGATACGCCGGTGATCGCTATGCAGGGACGCTTTCATTATTACGAAGGCTATTCCATGCAGCAGATCACTTTTCCTATCCGTGTGATGAAAGCGCTGGGCATTCAGTACCTGTTACTGAGTAACGCTGCCGGAGGTATTAATAAAGCGTATACAAAGGGCGATATCGTGCTGCTGGATGATCATATCAATCTGCAGACGGATAATCCGCTACGCGGTCTTAATTCGCCTGATTTTGGCGCACGTTTTCCGGATATGAGTCGTCCGTACGATCCTGCGCTGGGGGAGATATTGCTGCAAGCAGCGGCCGCGTTAGGTCATAAAATGCATACGAACGGGGTGTATGCGGCGGTGACGGGTCCAAACCTAGAGACGCGTGCGGAGTATCGTTATCTGCGGACGATCGGAGCGGATATCGTGGGAATGAGTACTGTGCCGGAAGTGATCGTAGCGAATCAGTTGCAGTTGCCTTGTGCGGCGGTATCTGTGATTACAGATGAATGTGATCCGGATAACCTGCACCCGGTGTCGATAGAGGAGATCATTGCGGTGGCTGGAACTGCGGATAAGAAGCTGAGTGAGGTGTTTGCGGCAGTGGTGAGTAAGTTGTAAGTCTTAATGAGGTGAGGCTTTCTACGGCAAATGCAACTGGGTTTCAGTGGTACGATTAAGGGAAGTGCCATTTCCTGGATAAAGACCAACTAAAAAGCAGGATAATGAGTGTAATATCATCATCCTGCTTTTTAGTGTATACCTAGTGTTTATTTTTTGTTGTCCTCGTCGTCTTCTTCGTCCTCATCGTCCAGGTCATCCTCATCATCGAAGTCTTCATCTTCGTCAAAGTCTTCTTCTATATCGTCGTCGCTGGGACCTTCCTCATCTTCTTTGTTCCCATCTGTATCATCATTGTCATCGTCATCATCATCTTCTTCATCTTCCTCTTCATCATCTTCGTCATCCCAGTCCTCATCATCTTCTTCTTCATCTTCTTCTTCATCTTCTTCTTCATCATCCTCCTCTTCGTCATCTTCTTCATCGTCTCCTTTGGGACCCAGGTCAGCTGCTGATTCCATAAAGGCGGCCAGTTCTTCGTCAGTTGCGTATGCAACCTCTTCTTCCGGCTCTTCGGCAGCTGCCGGTACGCCGTCTTCCGGCTCTTCTTCCCCGGCGAGTGCTTCGTCTATTGACGGAATACCGGTAGCGGCAATGACGCTGTTATTTTTATCGTCGTCGTTATCGTCTTCTTCCGTATGGATGGTATCGTCTGTAATTGTAGCAGTATTGTCTTCTGATCCAGTAGTGGTGGTTTCCGTTTCCTCATCATTTGTTACAGGGATCACTTCATCATCAAATGGCAGGAAGAGTTTCGCCTGATGTACGGATGGTTTTTCGGTTTCTTCCGCGTCAGCTACCGGAATATCGGGTTCGTTTGAAGGAGCGGTATGACCATTCAGACCTGACTGAGGGCCTTCGCCATCGGGGTTCTCCTGTTCCACCAGCTCACCAGTTTCGGAAACGACCATATTGCGGCCATCTTCTTCATCGGTACTGTTTTCCAGTCCGATGAGCGTTGGCTGAATACTTTCGTCATCAAATACCTCTTTCAGTTTAGGCAGATCTTTGGGCGAGTTAAGTCCAAAGTAGTCCATGAAAGCTTTGGAGGTAGCATATAATAATGGTTTACCAGGCAGGGTTTCGCTGCGGCCGGTAATCACAATCAGTTCTTTTTCAAGTAGTTTCTGAATGGAGTAGTCAGTACTTACACCACGGATATGCTCTATTTCACCTTTAGAGATGGGTTGTTTGTAGGCAACGATCGCCAATGTCTCCAGGGCGGCAGTAGAGAGGCGTTTCAGGAATTTGTCACCGTTCAGCTGTGCGACGGTCTGATAGTATTCTTTTTTTGTCAGGAACTGATAACCGCCACCGCTTTCTTTTACCTCAAAGGCATAGAATTCGGTGCTATATTTTTCCTTGATAGCTTCCAGGGCGGCCTCCACCTGTTCGAGGGTGGCCCGGTCTTCCAGGAACGCGAGGGCATTATTCAGCAGGTCAAGTATTTCCAGCAGTGGCAAAGGTTTGTCTGCGGCAAATATCAGCGATTCAATATGCGGTATGATCTGTGAAATTTCCATGGTGCGGTTTTCAGTGTCCGGTATCCGGTGCAGAAAAGGGCAAACCCTTTACCACGCCTGCAAAACAAAAAAGTCAAAGGCCGAAAATACAGCCTTTGACCCTTATGAAGAAATCAAAATCTTTCGATGTTAATTCGGTGTGTATAAGTTATCTGGATCAACCTTCCAGCGCAGCTGCACCACTCACGATCTCAGTCAGTTCGGTTGTAATTGCCGCCTGACGTGCACGGTTGTAAGATATCTTATAACTACGTAACAGTTCGTTTGCGTTTTCAGTTGCTTTATCCATCGCAGTCATACGCGCGCCGTGCTCAGAAGCGTTAGCATCCAGCATCGCTTTGTACAGCTGTGTATTGAGGATCTTAGGCATCAGTTCAGCGATCAGGGCTTTCTTCTCTGGTTCGAAGATGAAGTCTGCACGACCTTCGCTGGCATTTGCATTTGCGTTTTCCACACGTGCTACCGGCAGGAACTGTTCAGCTACAAAACGCTGAGTAGCAGCGTTTTTAAACTCACTGTAGATGATCTCAACAGCGTCGTAGTCGCCGTTGGTGAAACCTTCCATTGCAAATGCAGCGGCCTGTTTTACGTGATCGAAGTCCAGGTGAGCGAACAGCTGCCAGAACTTATCGTTCAGTTTATAACCATTCTTTGCAAAATGCTCATACCCTTTTTTACCGATAGGCAGTATTTCAACATGGCCTTTTTCAAACTGCTCCTCGTATTTCTCGCGGATCACCTGTTTAGCCGTTTTGATCAGGTTGGAATTGTAAGCGCCACATAATCCTCTGTCAGATGTAATCACTATCAGCAGTACCTTTTCTACAGGACGCTGAGCAGCCAGAGCCAGATCGATGCTTCCTTCGCTGTTGGAAACGATGTTCTGCAACATTTCCTGCAGTTTCAGGGCATAAGGACGCATCAGCAAGATAGCATCCTGTGCACGACGCAGCTTGGCAGCACTCACCATTTTCATGGCTTTTGTGATCTGCAGGTTAGACTGTGTAGATTTTATACGGTTGCGAACTTCTTTAAGCTGACCGGACATAATGTTTTATGTATTACTTTATTTTGAATGTAAATTAGACCCGTTGGGGTTTTCGAATTTGGCTGCAAAGGTAATAAAAAACATGTCTAATACCGCACGATGATATGAGAGTTTGTAATTTTTTGGGGGAGTAGTGGTGGTGGGGGCCAGGGCAATTAGTATAGCCAGCCCTCACAGAGGAACCATATCCCCTGCTACAAGCATCCCCTAAAAAAAAAGCACCGGAGAAACCCCCGGTGCCCTAAAAAAATCTTCCCTTATCTATGCGCTTCGGGCAACGCCGGCGCCATTTCAGGCCACGTCTCATTCCCCTCCTTATCTACATATCCAACCCTGCCGTTCAATCTGATCATTCCCTTCCCCTTTGTATACGTATACGCCTTATCGTACTTCTGCGGTATCACCATCTGATTCTGCTTATTGATGAACCCATATTTTTTTTCCGTCGCCACAGCCACCATACCTTCATTAAAATTCCCTACCCAGTCATAAGACAGCGGTATCACCAGCTCCCCATCCATATTAATAAAGCCAAACTTCTTATTTTGTCTTACCCAGGCCATTCCATCCCGGAATGGTCCTACTTTCTCATACGGCGTCATCACCACCTTCCCCTTCACCAGGTCGGCCCGGCCACACTGCCCATTGATATACACCAGCATCGTACCGTTGGAAACAAATCCAAGACGCTCATACTCAGGCTTCAGCACCATTTTACCCTGCGGATTTATAAGGCCATACTTCCCGTTCAGCAATACAGACACATAGCCATCCCTGGCATTATTCACATCGTCATACTTCGGCGCCACCAGCTCTTTACCTTTATTATCAAGCATGCCCGTTTTGCCATTGGCCTTCACCATATGGAAACGGCCTTCTTTTACCCAGGCAGAGTCATATTTTAATGAGGAGGTCTTACCATTAGGTAACAGATATCCCGTCTTTTTGCCTTTTCTGACGATTGCCAGTCCTGCCTTAAAAGGACCAATAGCATCATATACAGGCGCAACGATCACTTTACCAGCGGTATCAGCAAAACCGTATTTACCGGCTTTTTCAATCTTTACAAGAGAAAGGGTGTCGTCCCCGGCTTTGGGGGCAGACGGCGCCTGAGCATAGCCCATGATGGCAGAAAATAGCAGACTCACAAGGATAGGACACTTTTTCATAGGTAGCAGGTTATACTACCCAAAAATAAAAAAAATGAGGCATTTTAATATAATAAATATGTAAACACCTCATTGGCATGTATCAGGCAGGTATGATAATCAGATCATTGGAAGGAAATAAAGTCTCTACAGCATTATTTTGGTACCTAATACCTTCAGAAAGGCGGCGATCCATTGCGGATGGGCCGGCCAGGCAGGCGCCGTTACCAGGTTACCATCTGTGACTGCTTCGTCGATGTTGACAGCTGCATAAGTACCTCCCGCCATTGTCACCTCCGGGGCCACTGCCGGATAGGCGGTCAGGTTCTTACCGCGCACCACATCCGCAGCTGTAAGGATCTGTATACCATGACAAACAGCCGCAATCGGCTTATCGGCTGCGGCAAACTGTCTTACGATGTCAAGGACCTTCGCATTTAGCCGCAGATACTCCGGCGCACGGCCTCCGGCAATCATCAGCGCATCATAAGAAGAAACCTGTACGTCTGAAAAAGAAGCATTCAGCACAAAATGATGCCCACGTTTTTCACTGTAGGTCTGATCACCCTCAAAATCATGTATCGCCGTAATGATCTTGTCGCCGGCAGCTTTATCCGGACAAACCGCATGAACAATATGTCCTACCATCTGCAGCATCTGAAATGGCACCATTGTTTCATAATCTTCTGCATAATCTCCCGTGAGAAAGAGGATCTTTTTTTGTGACATCTGTGTGGATTTTTGGGTAATGTGTGATGATATTCGTTGTCTTCCTGTGAAGTCTCTAAAGTTAATAAAAAAAAGACTCCGGTAGTATGATGTCTATACTACCGGAGCCATGATTATTGATGAGGGATCGTTGCGTCTTTGTCAGTTAACCTGATCGTTGCCATCAGGCAATACGAAAACAATGCAAAAGAAAGAGCCGGTGATGCGCAGCATCAATAACCCGGATTCTGCGGAAACTCGTTGCTCGTTCTGTCTATCTGGTCCTGTGGAATCGGACGTAGCTTGTGCTTATCCTCTATGTTCGGACCACCCTGCGGATTATGTAAACGTACACGCTCCAGCAGTTTGTTCGTACGCTTCAGGTCAAACCATTGCTGTTGCTCTCCTACCAGCTCACGACCACGTTCGTCCAGGATAAAATCCAGTGTCAGCTGCGCTGCTGAAATTTTCATCGCTTCTCTATGGGCATGTGTTTCTTCTGCCGTAGCGCCTATACGCGCTGACCGCATACGCAGGGTATTGATATAGTCAACCGCCTGTGCTGTAGCTCCTTTGTACATCAGTGCTTCTGCAGCGATAAGATAATCTTCTGCCAGCCGGAATGCAATGAATGGACGCACGCCGGAAGCCTGGTTGTCCGGACGTAGCGCGTCGGCAAATTTATTCAGCGATGGATATAAACGTTCGGTATAATTACGTGGGGGTACCAGCTGATAATTCTTACTGGCGATGAGTGCATCCGGCACATCATATCCCGGCATGAACACAGAAGTATCCCCTATTTTCAACTTCGCACTGCCTGCATTGGCGAACCATACTGATGTGAAGAATTTCTCGTAACGCGTATCATTCACACGGTCGGCATACAATGTATCCAGCAGGAACTTTGTAGGGCGGAAACGCTTCCATGGTGTACCATTCGCCAGATCACGTTTCATACCACCGAGTACATCATACTGCATCAGAAAGAAACGACAGGCGTTGTTGTCACCGGAATTATACAAGGCATCATTGGTAAATTGTACGGCCCAGATAGTCTCTGCGTTGTTCTCCTTTCCCTGTGCCCATACCTGTCCTACGTCAGGTAACAATGACATGCCATAGTTTGTGATCACCTTTGTGGCATATGCTGCTGCACTATCATAATCATTTGCGCCTTTTGCTTCTGATGTGGCACGCGTAAGATATACTCTTGCCAGCAGATGCTCTGCCGCAGGCTTGGTAGCACGTCCCCATTCTGTCTGAGTATTAGGTAATGTCTGTGCTGCGTAGTTCAGATCTGCAATGATCGCATCATAAATAGCAGGAATAGGATCACGGTGTGCCTCTGTAACAATCTCCGTATTTTCTGTCAGTCGTAAAGGTACGGCTCCGAATAACTGTAACAGTACAAAGTAATAATTCGCGCGGCAGAAACGGGCTTGTGCTACACCCAGACGCTTTGCCACGCTATCCAGATCGGGTACATTATCAGCCCTGCCTACCACCGCATTGGAAGTATTGATAGACTGATAAAAAGCATTCCATATTTCTCTGAGATGTGCGTAACGACCATCCAGTTGTGAAGTGTATTGATTGGCAAATTTGAAATCACCATCAGAGCCATTGGTATAGGTATCCGTACCAAACACAGTCACTGTCATACCACGTTCCGTACTATAGAAACTACGCAAACCTGCATAACTACCATTAACAGCTGTAGCAAATCCTGAAGGCGTATTATAGAAACCATCTGTCACCGAAGAAACCACTTCTTCATCCAGCATCTTATTGCATCCTGTAGCAATGCCTACACATAAGAGCAGGTACAAGCATATATTTTTCATAACCGATTTTTTATTGCATTAAAAAGTAGCATTGACACCAAACTGTAACATCCAGGTAGCCGGCGCATCTACACCGATCACGTTCACATCTTCCGGATCTATACCTTTATATTTCTGTCTGTAAGGTGCAAGTATCAATGGTTGTTTTACATCTACAGAGAAGCGCAATGCTTCCATCTGCCAGCGTTTCATGATACTCTTGGGCATAGAATAACCCAGTGTGATATTGCGGATCTTAAAGAATGAGCCGTCGAAATAACTCAGGGTATTGTAGTTATTAGGACGCTCCTGATTGGCGTTCGGACGAGGGAAAGCGTTCGTAGGATTTGTAGGTGTCCAGTAATCTACATCCAGGTTATTATAACGGCCGAAGAGGGTATTAAAAGTGGAATAAAAATCACTCTTTACGGCACTTCCCATACGAGCAAAAGCAACTACAGAGAGATCAAGCCCCTTGTACGAAAAACGTTGCGTCATACCGCCTGACCATTTAGGCTGAGGTGCGCCCAGGATGGTACGGTCTTTATCGTCCAGCTTCTTGTCATTATTGAGGTCCGCCAGCTGAATTTCACCCTGGTGTTGCTTATATACCTGCGCAGCTGCTTCGTCCTGCCAGATGCCTACTTTTTTATAGTCGTAGTATACATAGGTCGGACTTCCTACAAACCAGCCGTTACCAACGTCCTGTGTCTTTCCTTCTCCCAGCGCCAGGATCTTCTCACGGTTCATATAGAAGTTGACATCCATTGTCCAGGAGAAGCCGCTTTTAGTTTCGACGTTAACAGTAGATAAGCCGATCTCAATACCCTGGTTCTGCGTTACGCCGGTGTTTTCCAGTACATAGTCAACCCCATTGCTGAATGGCAGGAAACGCTGGAGTAACAGGTCGGTGGTCTTCTGTTTGTATACATCGATGCTACCACTTACGCGGCCTTTGATGACACTGAAGTCCAGACCGATGTTGGTAGAAGCAGTGGTTTCCCATGTCAGATTAGGGTTGCGCAGCAGGATAGGAGAAAAGCCGGTGGCGCCTTTGTTACCAAATGAGTAGGGCGTACGACCAAGTAGTCCCTGCGTGGCATATGGCGGGATGCCGGTATTACCGATGCGGCCATAGCTACCGCGTAGTTTAAGGTTATCAACCCACGATACACCTTTCATAAACTCTTCACTGGTGATATTCCAGCCCAGCGCTACAGAGGGGAAATAACCCCATTTATGGCCGGGTGCGAAACGGGAGGAACCATCTGCACGTAAGGTCAGTGTCACCAGGTAACGATCATCAAAACCATAGTTCACACGTCCCATGTAGGAAAGGATGGTCCATGTTCCCAGCTGACTGCCGATGCCGGTTACATTGGCTGCCTGTCCGAGGTTGTAATACTCCTGCCACTCTACGGGAATACCTCTTACAGAAGCGGTAGACGTATCCTCCCGCTGACGTTGTACACTATAAAGTCCTGTAACGTTCAGTGCGTGTTTACCGAAAGTCTTGTTATAGGTCAGCAGGTTTTCAACCGTATAGGCCCATACGAACTGTCCCTGTTTACTCGCAGTAGCATCACCGCCACCGATGAGCAGATCAGTATTCTTTTTTCCCTGGAATAAACCATAGTTGTTCTGCATCACATCAGTGCCGACGTTCAACCGGTATTTAAGTCCGTCGAACAGTGACACTTCTCCATACAGACTATTAAAGAACCGGATGTGACTCAGTCTTTCTACACGATTTCCCTTTTCATAATCCAGCAGTGCGTTGGGTTGCTGGTTATCGGCTGTAGGGTAGGTGATCAGCTTACCGGAGGCATCAAACGGATCAGCAATGGGCAGCATCTTAAGTGATGCGCTCATACCATTGTACGTACCGCCTTTACGCATACTATATGTAGCGAGAGAGGAGGCGCCGATCTGGATGCGTTTACCGATCATCTGGTCAACAGCAATATGTAAGTTGTAACGCTCATAACTTTGTAATTCCAGTACGCCCTGGTCTTTGAAATAACCACCGGTCACAGCATACTTTGTTGTTTCCGTACCACCACTTACGCCCAGTGCATGGCGGGTTTGCCAGCCCTGGCTCAGCATGAGCGACTGCCAGTCGGTGTTCACCCCTTTTTTGATATTGGCGATCTCTGTAGCGGTGAATATTTTAGCGTCAGATGCGTCAGGATTGTTATCGTCGTACAGACCAGCAGCGCGGTTAGCTTCTCTTTTCATGGCGAGGTACTGCTGACTATCCATCATATCCGTTTTACCCAATGTATTTATAATGCCGTACATACCACTGTAGGTCACCTGAGGAGCAGCGATCCTTCCTTTACGGGTGCTGACCAGTACGACACCGTTTGCACCGCGGGAACCGTAAATAGCTGTGGCGGAGGCGTCTTTTAAGACATCCATGGAGGCGATATCTGATGGATTGATATCATTAAGGTTACCTGCGAAAGGGATACCGTCTACTACATAAAGCGGGTCATTACCGGCGGACAAAGATCGTGTTCCCCTGACCCTTACCCGGGGCTCATCTCCCGGTTTGTTACTGTTGTTCAACACATCGATACCGGGTGTTCTTCCCTGCAATGCCTGCTGGGCATTGGTAACAGGTACTTCCATAATGGCTTTACTGTTAATGGAGGAAATGGATCCGGTGATATCCTTTTTCTTTTGCTGACCATACCCGACTACAACAACTTCATCGAGTTTCTTTTGATCTTCTTCAAGTTTTACGTTGACTTCCCCCCTGTTATTCACAGGTACTTCCTGCTGGAGGTAGCCGATAAAAGAGATAACTAATGTAGCGGTGCCCGGTGCCTGTAATTTGTAGGCGCCCATCACATCGGTGACGGTACCGGACTTTTGTCCTTTGATAGCGACTGATGCCCCGATGACCGGGTTTCCATCAGGTCCGGTAACTTTACCGCGGATAGGAACTGACTGGGCACGGATAAATGTGCCCCAAAGCAGCAGGCATAGCAGGATGGCGCCCACTTTCGATAACGTGTTCTTCATACGTAGAATTTTAATTTTGTAACAGAATACACCTCCCTGAAAAGCAATCACTTATGTTTTTCATCAGGTTTTTCTAACGTGAATTTCAGGGCATGGGGTCATACAAGTTAAGCAGATTAGTTATAAATTGCAAACGATTGCATTAAATCAACATCAAATAATGCCGCTTATCATAAAAATGATGCAATCGGTTGAATAAATAATTATCATTAACTACTTTTAAGAGTACTTTAGGTCTATGGTTATGAAAAACACGTTATTAGTATGCAGTGCCATGCTCATAAGCAGCTTCACTATGGCTCAGAAGAAGGCGGAATGGCATAATTTGTTTAATGGAAAGAATCTGGATGGCTGGAAGGAAGTGAATGGTACTGCAATCTATGATGCAAAGAACGGGATGATTACAGGTACATCAGTCTCCGGAAGCCCAAACTCCTTTCTTGCTACTGAAAAAGACTACGGCGATTTTATCCTCGAACTGGAATTGAAACTGGATGCAGCGATGAACTACGGTATACAGTTCCGTAGTGAAAGCAAGCCCGATTACAATAATGGCCGTGTACACGGTTATCAGATGGAGGTAGATCCGAGCGACCGCGCATGGAGTGGTGGCATATATGACGAAGCCCGTCGTGGCTGGCTATACCCACTGGAGCTCAATCCGGCTGCAAAACCGGCCTTTAAGAAAGATGGCTGGAACAAATACCGTATCGAGTGCCGTGGCGCTGAGATCCGTACCTGGGTCAATGGCGTACCTTGTGCCCATGTGATCGATGATATGACACTAAAAGGTTTCATCGCATTACAGGTGCATCAGATCTATAAAGAAGACGATAAAGGCAAACAGATCCACTGGCGCAATATTCGCATCATGGAAAATCCGGCGCCTTCTCAATACTCTCCCTACGACAAGATCTTCGTTGTTAATAACCTGCCAAACAACATATCTGCCCAGGAAAAGAAGAATGGCTTTACCCTGTTATGGGATGGCAAAACTTCCGAAGGCTGGCGCAGGGTGAACCAGGATAAGTTCCCTGCTACTGGCTGGGGCATCGAAAACGGTGAGCTCACTATCCATCAGTCTAATGGCGATGAAATGGGTTCAGGTGGCGATATTATTACCACAAAAGAATTTGGTGCTTTTGAACTGGAATTCGATTTTAAACTGACTGAAGGGGCGAACAGTGGTGTGAAATACTTTGTAAAAGAAGACTACGACACCAAAGGTAAATCAGCCATCGGACTTGAATATCAGGTACTTGATGATGAACGTCATCCGGATGCCAAGCTGGGGCGTGATGGTAACAGAACGTTATCTTCTTTGTACGACCTCATCACAAGGAAAAATACCGACCTGAATAAAGCTGCTATAAAGAAGATTGGAGAATGGAATAAAGGACGTATAATTGTATTTCCCAACAATCATGTGGAACATTGGTTGAATGGCTTCAAAATGCTTGAGTACGAAAGAGGGTCCAAGGAATTTAAAGAACTGGTAGCAATTAGTAAGTATAAAAACTGGAATAACTTCGGACTCTGGCCAGAAGGACACATATTATTGCAGGACCACGGCAACACAGTGTCATTTCGTAGTATAAAAATCAAAAATTTAAGATAGATTAACAATTTGTAGTTGTTAATTAAACTAATTTTGCATTCGTTTGCTGGCTTGTCCATGCAGACGGGTTGATAGAAGTAACCTCCGTATACAGGCTTTGTGCGACAGATATCACACGGAATCAATTACTTGCTAATATAGTAAGGTCTCCTTACAGCGATATCAACCGATTAAAGAGTTTTCATTGTTCACTGTTCTATATAAAACATTCCGATTCTTCGGAGTGTTTTTTTTATGTTTATTCCGTCCTGCGGACAATCATTTGAGCTGACTGGCACCGTGCGTAAGGCTATCATCCACGGAATTCCGATATAAGCCAATGCTTTTATAAGCTAAGCCGGAAGCTGCATCTGCCATATTCATGATGCTTAAGCGCACCTGACATACGAACACTTACATTATATCAACATCATCTAATCGCTCAACATGCTAAAGAAAAACTACGCCCTGTTGCTGGCCATCACCGTGTTCTCAGCCGCCTGTTCCGGTCCGGACAAACACACTGCCGGCTCCTCCGGTACAACGGATTCACTCCATCAGCTTGTCCAGCATTACTATGACGAAAAAATGGAACTATTCCCCATGGAAGCTACCATGAATGGCGAACACCAGTTTGACGGTCTGCTACAGATCGACATCAGCGAAAGTTTCCGTTCCAGACTAGACAGCTTCTATACACGTTATCAGGCTGCCCTCCAGGGCCTTGATACTGCTGCTCTTAATGAAAATGATCTGATCAGTTACGCAATGCTGCAAAGAGAGGTGACGACCGGCAGGGAAGGTCTCCGGTTTCCAGACAACCTGATGCCTATCCAACAGTTCTGGGGACTGACACTCACACTGCCGCAATTCGGTTCTGGTACAAGCGCACAGCCGTTTAAGAACAAAGCAGATTATGAAAAGTTCATTCAACGTATGAAAAGCTTTGCAGCCTGGAGTGATACTGCTATTGCAAACATGCGTCGCGGTATGTCTCTTGGATATGTATTACCTAAAGCACTAGCTGTAAAAGTAGTACCACAACTGGCCGACCTGTCAAAGAAAGATACCAGCAACGTATTCTATACACCACTACGTATGCTTCCTGCCGATCTGGACACAGCTGCACAACGCTCACTTCGTACTGCCTACACTGCCGCGATAGAAGAATATGTGCTGCCCGCATATGCAAAACTGCATACATTCTTTGTAAAGGAATATATTCCCAGGGCACGTACCTCCAGCGGGATCGATGCACTTCCCAATGGAAAGGAAATGTATCAGTATCTCATCCGGTACTGGACAACTACCGACCTGGCGCCCGACGAGATATTTGCTACTGGTGAAAGCGAGGTGGCCCGTATCCGGAGAGAAATGGACTCCGTGAAGAACAGTACCGGTTTTACGGGTGATCTGCCTGCTTTCTTCAACTTCATCCGGACTGATAAACAATTTAAAATATTCACGATGCCTTCGCAGGTACTGGACTCATTCAGGAGCATCGAACAGAAGATCATGCCAGGTGTAAGACAACTCTATGGACATCTGCCAAAAACCAAATTTGAGATCCGTCAGACGGAAGCATTCCGTGCGGCTTCTGCCAGTGCGGAATATATGCCCGGAGCAGCAGATGGTAGTCGTCCTGGCGTGTTCTATGTACCTATACTCGACGCCAAGGCGTTCAATTACACCGGTATGGAATGCCTTTTCCTGCATGAAGCCATTCCCGGACACCATTTCCAGACGTCCATCCAGCAGGAAAATGACTCCCTGCCGAAATTCCGCCGCTTTACCTGGATCGGTTCCTATGGAGAAGGGTATGCGCTCTATTGCGAAGGACTGGGTCGGGAACTGGGACTTTATACGAATCCCTACAGCTACTTCGGTCACCTGTCCGACGAGATACACCGCGCTATCCGCCTTGTAGTGGATGTAGGCTTACACGCAAAAGGCTGGACACGTGAGCAGGCTATCAAATACATGATGGACAATGAGCCTTTAAGCGAGCAGGAGGCCGTAGCGGAAATAGAACGCTATATGGCCATACCGGGCCAGGCATTGTCCTACAAGATCGGCGAACTGAAGATCAGGGAACTGAGGGGGAAATACAGCCAAACTACTGGTTTCAGTATTAAAGATTTCCATGATGAATTGTTAAAAGATGGCTGCGTACCGCTGAGTGTACTGGCAGAAAAAATGGCCAGAAGGTTCAAATAACAGCGTAGTCTATATAGCATAGTCGATAGGGAATAGCCACTAACTCATTGCATTTTTTTAAACTATGAGTATTTTGGTATTTATTGCCTGTGGACTATTCATTTATATACTTGTCTGAATCAGTTGTTAATGAAAAATATACATCCCGCTTTGGGAAAAGATACTTAAATTTATAGTGGGAATACTTTGTTTGAATCAGGGAAACCTTAAAGGGGTTAAGTTGGTTACTAACTAGCTATATACTACTAACACAACATATCCGGAACAGACCTGCATGTCTGGCAAAAGCTGGAGTAAGAAGACAACTCAACAAACCTTTTACCATTAATTGTTGTTTCTTTTTTTCGATTGAGCTTTTATATTTTCCACTCAACGATTTTTTAAACTTTTAAGCTGCCAGTATTATGTTTGACATGACCCTTAATTACTGTCTCGCATTTCCTGCTGTAACACAGGAAGAGAAATGGGACGAAGACCTGCGGTTCTCTGTGGGAGAAAAGCTCTTTTGCATGATCAGCAAATCAGCACCGCACCAGGTTTCCTTAAAATGCCGGCTGGAGGACTTTCATCGCCTTATTTCACAGCCCGATATCGTGCCTGCTCCTTACCTGGCGCGTTATCACTGGGTACAGATCAAGTCACTTGATACACTTCCAGTGCCGGTTTTACAATCATTATTACAAAATGCGTATGACCTGGTAGTAAGTACATTACCACCTGAAGAACGAACGCAAATACTCAAAGAAAGAGTATAAGACATCAGAAGATGTATCGGTGCTGTTAACAGACATGACGTTTTACATAAAGCGCCTGGCAGCGCCTAAGAATCCATATAACACAAAAGAGGCTACAGTTATGCTGTGGCCTCTTTTGCGTTTATATGTAAAGAAATATGGTGGTATTCATTAACTGCGTTTCGGTCATTACGTACAATCAGGTGAACAACGTTCTTCACAGCTGTTCATCGTTGCGCAACCATCCATGCTGTTAGAGGAGATAGTCATGTATACATTAAAAGCGGTCGCCCTGAAACAATTTCAGGGCGATCGCTTTTTCACATGACAATCTTTTCAACCAGATTATAAGTATGTTCTACTTCATCAACGTATAGATAATATCATATACACCGAACAGGATCAACGTGCAGGCAAACAGTTTCTCCAGCAAAGGTGATTTCATCTTTACGGCTGTTTTTGCCCCCAGGTAAGAAGATGGGATCGCGGTCAGTGATAATAATAATGCAATGTTCCAGTCAATATGTCCCAGCCACCAGTGTGCAATGGCACCTGGTAATGCCAACAGGGCTGACAGTAAAATAGAACAGGCCAGTGCCTGCTTAATAGGCATGTGCAGTCGCTTGATAAAAAAAGAACTGAACAATACACCACCCGCATTCGCCAGTAAACCAGCTAACAGACCGATACCCATTGATGCGAATACGATCATCTTATAATGACTCGCCGTGATCTCTTCTGTCGCAGGCGTTTCATCGACAGTTTTCTTTCTTAGAAAAGAGATCAGCAAAGAGCTCCCGATAGATACGATAAATACGGCGGTCATGATCATCAGTGTTTTACCCGGCAGGAACTTACTTAGCCATGCACCCACCAGTGTCGCAGGAATACCGAATAAAGCACCCAGGATAATCACCTTACGATTGAATAACTTCTGACGGCTATACACCGTCGTGGCAGAAATAGTACTGGTAATAGCTGCAGGCAATGGCGATGCCAGCGCATAAAACGGATTGACGCCCGCAAATATCTGCAGCGCAGGTGTACTGACTGCGCTACCTCCTTTGCCCAGTAAACCGGACAGGTAGCCCACGATAAGGCCAATGATTAAAACGACCATGTAATCGGTCTGTTGTAATAATGTGAACATAGACTTCCTTCAGCAAACAGGCCTGGTGTTAAGGCTAAGCCGGCTTAAATAAAATGATGGTTGGTATATAGTGAATTACAGGTATCCTTGTCTTTGTTACATCGATGCTAATAGAAGGACACCCCAAAAGTACAGTGCTGTAGCGGGTCTAACAAAATTAGGACCCCCATGGGGTCATTACTAAAAGTTATTGGGGATAACTATAGGTAATAATTTTGACAGTAGCGGCTTAGACCTGCCTATAACCTATAAAGCCTACTAAATCTATGATTTGAATAAAATCACTATAAATAGCCAAAACAGCGCTTTTTACCACTGATAGACCATTCCGGCACCTCCCGGAGCCACGGTTAGCTGAAGCTGCTCAAAGCGGCTAAACAACCCTTTGCCCTGGTGATGATGGAGTGTGAAGTTAATTCCGTCAAATAACAGCAGAAATGCCCCCTGCATGATCAGGGAATTACCATACCCTTTCCAGCGGTCATGCCCTGTTCCCATCAATTTCGTTTTACCATGTTCGCGCATGAATAATCCACCTGCCATATACGCCAGGTCGAGCGCACCATTTACCAGGAAGATCTTCTCGATCTTATGCTGCTCATTCACACTACCCTGCCAGTTATATTTTCCCGGGTCCAGCCGCCGGTTGCCCAAATAGCTGGCGGCCGCAATTCCCATGTTCACTACGCCCCACACTGCATTCATCCGATGAAAGTACTTTGCTTCGCCACCTGCAGTACTGTTGCCGATCAGTCCCGTAGCCAGATTGGCCACACCCCAGCCGCCCAGTACCAGCATCGCCGTTTTAGTGCTGTTGATACGCTTTTGATTATACGAATACAGGTAAGTCGTATCCTGCGCACTGGCCGTAACGGTCAGCAACAGTAATATCATCACCAGCAGATGCCTTACAGCACAGGCACCCAATAAACGTGAATCCTGACTAACGGCTTTAAGCATAGCGGCTTTCCGGAAGATTGTAATCATACTAACCATCATGGTGATTATCGTTTTTACTGTTAAAAAATAAGTCTGCATTTTATCATGCACTCCAGGTAAACAAGTAAGTCCCCTTCACGGTTCGAAGGCAGTCACAGGATATTCACCTTACTGACACAATGTTAGCAAGTTTATCACAGTTATTTTAAACGAAGTATACAGCCACAAACGTAAGTATACCTAAACGCAGACATACAGTGACCAGGTGGAGGGAAACAGGCCAGGCGCCGCCTGATATTGACCGGATACAGATAACAAAAAAAGGCACCCGCTATCTGCGAATGCCTTTTGTCAATATGATTAACCTTCTTACGCTACTTCCCATTCAACGCATTCCAGATCACCCCATAAACGTCCGTTGCAGCCAGTTCCTGCCCCGCAGGTACCGTATTGGATATCAGAACAGGGTGGAAGGATTTATCTTCGGAAATACGCCCGTGAGAGCCTTTTATGAGGGTAGCATCCAGCGGGATCACATTCATAAGGTAACGGAAGCCCAGTTTTTTCTTTAACAACTTAAAACCGGCTTTCAGTTTGATCAGCGGATCTGCCGGATTCATAAACATCTCTACCGGGTCATACCCCGGCTTACGGTGAATGTCTACCAGCCTTGCAAAGTCAGGTGCTCTTGCGTCATCCTGCCAGTAGTAATAGGTGAACCAGCTGTTGGCATCTGCTACCAGTATCAGCTCGCCGCTACGGCTATGGTGCATGTTATGTTTACGCTTACCTTCCCTGTCCAGCACCAGCTCGACACCCGGAGTGTTCTCCACAATGCTGCGCACTTTCTTGTACACTGACGGATCATTCACGTACACATGCGCTATCTGGTGATCGGCTACTACAAATGCTTTGGAAGCGGCTGCATCCAGCAGTTCCGTTCCTCTTTCCACTCTCACTGCTATCAACCCTTCTTCACGGAAGCGGCGGTTCAGGTGAATGGGGTTATTCACATTTGTGATCCCATATTCGGATAAGATGATCACCTCGGTGTGCTTCTTCTCATAAAACTCCACCAGTTGTCTACACACGGCATCGATCTCACCCAATTCCTTGCTGATGCGGGAGAAGTCCTGTCCGAACTTCTGCAGGCAATAATCCAGGTGTGGCAGGTAGATCAGTGTCAGCGTTGGATCATACTTGTTATCCGTCCAGATGGATGCATCAGCGATCCACTGGGTAGAACGGATGTTGGCGCCCGGTCCCCAGAACTGGAACAATGGGAATGTACCCAGTTCGGCCTGCAGCTCATCACGCAGGGATGCAGGATGTGCATAGCAGTCCGGCGCCTTACGGCCATCGGATAAATACTGTGGGCGTGGCGTTACAGAATAATCGGCGGTGGAGTACATGTTATACCACCAGAACATTTTCGAGCAGGTAAAGGATGGGTCAAGGCGTTTGGCCTTATCCCAGATCTTAGGAGCTTCTACGAGTTTATTGGACTGCTTCCAGAATTTGATCTCACTATCCTGCCGGTCATACCATCCATTGCCCACAATGCCATGCTCCGCAGGCCATTGGCCGGTTACATAGGTGCTCTGCACTGCTGTAGTCACAGCAGGCACCATCGGTTTTATGGTGGATAAATGCTTTCGCCTGATATACTCCTGCAGGAAAGGTGTATGTACACCTATCAGGGAGGAAGAGAGACCTACTACATCAATAACAACTGTTTTTTTCATGATTGTGGCGCCATTAGGATATGGGTTCAAAACTATATTACATGACAGGCAATTCCAACTGTTGTAATACCCAGCGCAGTTCTCTTGATACCGACTTATCCATCGGTACTTTCAGTTCCGCAGGCAATACATCCCAGGTATATGTTTCCACTTCCAGGTGCTGGGTAAATGGTTGTTTCCGTTGCAATTGCAATACTTTCTCTATATCTGAACGTGTAGAGGACAATACGCCGTAACTATCAATAAACACTGGTACATGGAAATGTGAACGCCACTCTTCTACTGCGGGATTCGCTGCATCTTCCAATGCCTGCGGCAGATCGGGATAATGCAGGTAACCATCTGCCTTGCGGGCAATGACCTGGTGCAGATAGGTTGGTTCGTTGAATTCCCTGAATACGTTCACTACTGCTTCACGCGCTTTCACATCTGCCGGCATTAACGCCTTCAGTGCGGCACTGATCTGCAGTTTACCTACCTTCAGTCCATGCTGCTGTAACTGTTGAAGTATATTCTCTGCGGATTCATATACCAGTGCGAAGTGACACACATCATAACACAATTGCACATGATTCCTTATAGCTGTCGCTGCTGCTGCTGCGGTCATGCCAAATTTATCCTCCAGGAACGGAATACCCAGTGGCAGTAAGTAATGCAGATACCAGTCCAGGAACTCCTGTGTATTCTCCATCATGCCATCCGGCTCCGGCTCAATATCCAGGTGCATGGACGGGCCACCGCTCCGGTGAATGCGTACCAGCTGTTCCACTACCTGCAGTATATGCAGTGTAGTTGTTTCCATGATCGCTGCCTTTTCTGTTTCACAACGTACATGCCATAGCTTATAGGAAAGTGGCGCTGTTGAAATGCCTCCTTCCATACCTTCCGGCAGTAACGACGCCAGCAAACGGAATAAACGGATCGTATAGAATACACGGTCTGACGTAGTCCAGTCAGGCGTGTGCACATGATCTTTTACTACAGTATGATGGAAGCCTCCGTAAGGGAAGCCATTCATGGTAAACACATAACAATCCTGTGCTTTCAGCCAGGATTTGAACTCGTCCAGTGCCCCTTCCTTACTCAGCTCCAGACTGGCTGTATTAGACAACCGTAAGCCAATTCCGAAAGGTTTATCAGGAGACACTTCCTGCTTTACGGCAGGCACATACTGTTGCAGCTGTGCGAAATGTGCACTCCAGTTCTCACCCGGATGGATGTTCGTACAATAGGTTATATGAGAATGATCAGATAGTTGCATAATTCGCTTTTATATGCTGTACAGCTTCGTTCAGTAACATTTCGTCTATCACGTGTACTTCTGCACCTACACCGATCGCTTTCAGGAGACAGATAGTCAGGCGGCCTCCCAGGTGCTCACGGAACTCCTGTAGGCCTTTAATAACTGGTGATGGTGTACCCTCTTTCATTTCCAGCAACTCGTGATATACGGGCAACTGCAACTTCACCAGCAGGTCAACGATCCTTTGCGCAGCGGCAGTATCGATCCATCCTAACAGGGAGGAGTATACGCTATCTACGGCAATACCTATTGACACCGCTTCACCATGACGTAATGCAAAGTCGGTCAGTTGTTCGAGTTTATGGGCACTCCAGTGACCGAAATCAAGCGGACGTGAAGAACCGCTTTCAAACGGATCGCCGCTACTACCGATATGCGCCATATGCAGTGCCGCACACCTGTATACCAGTTCCTCCATTACGGCCAGGTCGTTACCAACCAGTGCTGCTGCATTTGCCTCCAGCCATTCGAAGAAAGAAGCATCTTTTATCAACGCTACTTTCACTGCTTCTGATATACCGGAGCGCCAGTCTTTTGCAGGCAGGGTCGTCAGGAACTGTGCATCATTAAACACAGCTGCGGGCGGCGCAAAGGTGCCAAGGAAGTTCTTCTTTCCTCTGTAATTGATACCAT
The DNA here is from genome assembly GCF_010093065.1 of Chitinophaga agri. NCBI lineage: Bacteria > Pseudomonadati > Bacteroidota > Chitinophagia > Chitinophagales > Chitinophagaceae > Chitinophaga > Chitinophaga agri. Next base: position 3,950,703 of record NZ_CP048113.1, read on the forward strand.
TCTTCACGCCTACTCCTGAATCATTCTGTGATAATACAGTGGTTGGTATACGGATATGACGTACCCCTCTGTGAGACACGGCTGCCACCATTCCTACCAGGTCCAGCACGGCACCACCGCCGATCGCTACAATAAAGGAATGACGGTCTATGCCCTGACTGTCTACCAGATCTATCAAACGATAAAAAAGGTCCTGGTCATTTTTGCAGGCCTCACCACCCGGCACAAGCACCACCTCACCTGCGAGTTTGAATCCTTCTATCTGCTGTAAGTATGTTGAAATTTCTGTTGCCAGCGCCGGATGCGCTTTCGCTACGCCGTCATCTACTATAAAGAGTAACTTCTTGGTAAGTCCGGACGTGATCTGAGAAGTCAGGTAGTTTTTGAACTCCGTGTTGGTTGGATTAAAAAGGTAACGGGTAAAAAAAACCTTAAAAGAATAATCTACACTAAAAGTCTGTTGAATACAATCCATGGATAATCGCTCTGGTGTTTCGTTTAATGAATCGTCTAAGCGGCCGTTAAAGTACAAATTTAATTGCTATTGACGAATTGCGAGTGACGAGCGGGAAGAAGGATCAGGTCACTGCAAATGCCTTTGCCATCAATATGGACAATGGCAGCAGGATCAATACCAGTAAAGCGTGCGGAAAAGTGGAGAAAGCGGCTACCCAGGCGGCGTTCATGGCGACCAGCGCAATGATGCCCCCTTTAACTGCTTTCCCTATATTAGGACCTGTAGGGTCTTTGATCGCATTGAATAATGGCAGATTGATCATAATGGCGAACAGCACGATAAATGGTATGGCAGCCACGATATGACCATTCAGTGCGGCCAGTGCCAGTATAGTACCATAGACCAGCGCATAACAGATAGCTGTCATACGCAGTGTGCGTGTATTGCCCCCGTGTACTTCTCCCCGGCTGATAGCAGTCACTGCTGCAATATATAATACCGGGATAAGTCCTATCCACCAGTACTTATGTAAGGCAGGCACGACCATGCTGATCCCCATGAGGAGGTTTAGTCCCCGGCACAGCCCCATATTGACTGGTCCCCAGGGCAGATGTTTTCCCCATTTGTCATATACCAGTGCACTGATAGCAATGCCCAGTGCCAGGTATCCTGTGACACGGCCTACTGTAAAGGCGGCCAGTATCCCTACCAGTAACAGGTAACTACCCAGTACAATGGCCTGGGTTTTAGAAATGACACCACTGGGTATAGGACGTTCAGGACGTTCTACTTTATCAAGTTCCGCATCCATCACATCATTGAACACCACGCCACCACCATATAGACCGATCGTTGCGAGACACATACATACAACAGGCAATAAGTGGTCAAGATAATTGGCCACTTCAGAACCCAGGAAACCGGAAATAGCGATCCCAGCCAATATATCAGCCACAGCTGTGACTATGTTGGCGGGGCGCATTAAACGTAAATATCCTATTAACTTGCTTACTATATAATTCACCGGGCTCGGGTTTTCTTCAAGCAGGCAATACCATACACGGGCCGTGTAGGGCTGCAGCCATGTTCTGCAGTCATACATCGGACGAGCATAAATATTACCGGCTTGTAACTGTTTATCTGATAATATTAGACTGTTTATCTATTCTTGGCTGCTGACCACCTCGCAGCACTGTACTACCGTTGAATTTCAGACTTTGATCAATATCTTTAACCGTATCAAAATCAGCTTCATCTATTTGTCCGCTTTGAGCGAAAGCAGCTATAGCGTTGCGGAAAGTTACCAAATGAATATCATTCAAGTCAATACCACTTTCGTGCATGAGGGCCGCGGTTTTAGGTACAGCCAGCGGGTCACTGATGCCCCAGTCAGCGGCAGAATTGACCATTATGCGTTCACTACCATACTGTTTTACAATTTCTACCATGCGTTCATTACCCATTTTAGTAAATGGATAAATAGTGAATGCAGCCCAGAAACCGCGATCAAGTACTTCCTTAACGGTCTCCTCATTGTTGTGATCAACGATGATCATACGTGGGTCCAGCCCATGTTCCAGCGCGATATCCATGCTGCGCTGTGTCCCTTTTTTCTTGTCCCTGTGCGGGGTATGTATCTGTACAGGTAGCCCTGCTTCCTTGGCCAGTTCCAGCTGTGCGCGATAGTATTTTTCCTCTGCCGGCGTCTGATCGTCAAAGCCGATCTCGCCAACGCCCACTACGCCCTCTTTATAAAGGAAAGAAGGCAGGATCTCCATGACAGCTTCTGCCAGTCGTTCGTTATTCGCTTCTTTCGAATTGAGTCCTATCGTGCAGTAATGTTTAATACCAAATTGAGAGGAACGGAAACGCTCCCATCCGATCAGGCTATTGAAATAATCCCTGAAGGTATCCACACCGGTACGTGGCTGTCCCAGCCAGAAGGCCGGTTCGATAATAGCCACGACACCTGCATCCGCGAGCGCCTGATAATCATCAGTGGTGCGGGATGTCATATGTATGTGCGGATCAAAAAAACGCATTCCTTTAATGCGTTCCATATACGAGGAAGGTGTGGTGATAGGTTGAAATTCTTTACCTGTTAGCTCATGACTACAACACATGTCGATTACTATTTATTTGAGACCTGTAAAAATGTACAACCTGCTACTGCGGGCTGAGGTTTCCGTTTCGCAAGTTAAGATTATATACACTGAAGGTGTGATACACGTTTATGCTATTCGTGCAGCAACGGTTTCCCATGTCAGCCGATGGCTGGCTACTTCCGCTTCTAAAGTGGCAGATTGCGCCAGTAATGCCTGTGCCGGCCCATATGTACTTGAAGCACAAGCCAAAGCAGCTGCGTCTCTTTCTACATTCACCTCTGAATGCCATACGCGCTGGATGTCGGCAAAGTTATCTTCCGTAATAAACGGACCTACCAGGCGCCATAACAAAGGATGTACTTTCCTTCCGGCTGCCCAGCGCTCGTGTGCATAGTCTGTTAATATGGCTGCCAGCTGACGGTTGGCTCTTTCGTCAAGCCCGGCTATAAGATGGATAGGTTTGTCAGTAAAAAACGCTTTCATTACCAGCTGATTCCACGCTGGCTCTTCCAGATGACGGGAAGGATATACATTGTGTAACATGACCGCTTCCTGTACCGGACCAATATTGGAACGGACGCCTTCAGTCGTGCGGAATACCCATGCATCCGGCCATGCCAGCAGGGGTAATGCACTGTAAAGTGCTGCCTGTTCATTCATATCGGCGGCATCGAATAAGCCTTCTATCACTTTCACATACAGTTCCCTGTCGGCAGCCGGCAATTGCAGCAGCCACCATACCCGCACCAGCTTATCTAACGTATAACCCTGTATGAAGAACGGCATATCCGGCGCCACTTCGATGAACGGAGTGTCCGTGCTGATCACCTGTCTGCCCGTAAACCGTGGAATGGCCGTAAATGTAAGATTGAACCGCTGTACGCTTACCGGCTCTCCGAGTTTCTCCTGTTGTTGTGCTATCCAGGTGAGTGCCTGCTCCGTACTATGCTGTCTGATAATGTCAAATAATAACGCTTCTGTGTTATTCCTGTCGTGGTAATATGCTTGTTCCATCACCCGGGCTAATTTATCTAGTGCCTAAAGTTAGCAGATTAAGTATTAAAAAAAGTGAAAAACTGTGATGGATGGTGTAGTAAATAAAAGAGAGGCACCTTGTGCCTCTCCTTCCGCCATTCTAAAACCTGATCAGTTCAATCAGGAGTATCTTTAACAACAATAATGCAGCGGCGATTATTGTCGGATATGTTTTCATTATTGATTACAGGGAAAAAGCCATACTATACGTGGGCTAAACTATAGTTTCAGCAGCATAGATTTAGATTTTTACCTGACGTTGTATATGCAATATAATAAATTATTTGTTACAACTGCAATCGAATGATCAAAAATCTGTTCTACTCTATACTATTTTTAAACTGAGAAAGCATAACATATTCATTTCAAGTTATTTCGAAGCAATACCAGGGGGATGTTAACATTCGAACCGGGCTTTATATCACCCTGGATCATAAAGCCTTTGGAATAGTTCCCAAGGACGATATCCAGGTCACCGTCATGGTCATAGTCAGCGGCATCCATACAGATCCAGCGACCGGCTGCCTTCAATGCCGGCATCGTATGCGGCGTGAATGCCAGCGGTCCTTCCTGCCGGAAAAGAATGAATGACTCTTCAGGCCGGTTCTTCAGATCTGCAAAAAAGGCAATGCTGGCAATATCCAGGTCACCGTCTCCATCAAAGTCGGCGGCAATGGCTTTTGTACAGCCATTGACCGGGTAAGACCAGGCTTTCTCAAAACGGAAGTCCCCTTTGTTCAGATAGAGATACACGCCGTGAAAGGGCTTCAGCTCCATGGAGTAGTCCCCGTTGTCACCGGAGGTATAAAGTATATCAGGCAGGCCGTCGTTGTTCATATCCACTACCTGGAAGCTGGTCGAGCCATTTACCGGCGGGAAGCGCAGCAGGGATTGCTGCTTAAATCCGCCATGCTGATCGTTCAGGAACAACCAGAGCCCTTCATCGCCATAGGCGAACAGTGTCATGATATCCGGCCAGCCGTCTTTATTAAAGTCATCTACAACGGAATGAATGGCCCCTGGCACCTCCCATATTGCTTTACGCTGGTAGTCCTGCTCTGCGGTTTGCTGCAGGATGTATAGTCCGCCATAGTCATGTCCGAACCCATTCACCAGGTAGTCCAACCGGCCGTCCTTATTGAAGTCTGCTCCGATACTCTGCACAGGACGGGGTAATCCCATGCCGATCGTTTTCACCTGTGTTGCCTCCGGTTGCGCAGGATGCACCTCCCACAGCATGCCCTGTGCAATATCTACAGCACGGATACTACCAATGCAGGTCAGCAGGGCGGTATCTGCCGCCCGCCAGTTCATAGCTACAGCAGTGGATTGCAGTTTTATAGCCGGACGACCATTCAGTGTGCTATCCCATTGATAGAGGGTGGCCCCGTTTTCAGACGAGGAATAGAGAGCGCCTGTGAATGGATTGATGGAAACCATGGTTGTAGTAGCGGTCACTGGTGTCTCATTTGTCTTCACCACTGGTTGCACGAGATCGAACAGCTGCAGGTCGGCTTTCAATGGTTGAGGTAGTACGGCGGCCGGCAGCTGCTGGGGAGCCAGGGTTTTATAATAGTCTACAATAGCGTTCCATTCTTCTATTGTAAGATTAGTGCCTTTACCAGGTTTGACATAGTAACTGCTTTCCTGCCATACGCCAATGCCCAGTTTAGGGGCCATAGCGGGCAGTACATGCTGTGTCCAGGTATTCTGGTCCAGCATGGCCGGAGCGACCGGTAAATGGCAGCTACCGCAGTATTTTTCGGAAAGGAGTTTGCCTTTTTCCTGCTGGGAGAGGGTGCAGGAGGTGAGCACAAGGAGAAAAGGTAGTAATTTTTTCAAGTGGAATGCGGGATAGGTAAATGAATGATATACTAAATATCGTTTTTAATAGTCACTTTTCAGACAAAAAAGAAAGGCCCTGTTGCCAGGGCCTTCTTTCCTCTTCTAAAAAATAACAACTTTATTAATAACCTGTATTCTGTTCCAGTGTTTTCACACCGCCTTTCAGACTCAGGTCGATCTGACGCTGAGGAATAGGATAGTATTCGTTACGAGGCGTAACAAATTTAGCACCACCCAGGTCACTTGTGATCTTAGATTCGTATGCATAGAACTTGGTCAGTTCCGCGTTAGCAGTACCCCAGCGAACGATATCGAAATAACGCTGACCTTCCATCGCCAGTTCCAGCTTACGTTCGAAACGAATCGCTTTCAATGCATAGTCTTTACCCTGAGCTGCAAATCTGCCAGCAGGATAATTCGCTACCACATAGTTAGCAGCTGGCGTAGTAGAGAAGCCGCCCATTGGCGCTGCATCATTGAGGTATTTGTAAACGGCTGTCTTCGGATTAGCCGCTCTTGTGCGCACGTCGTTTACATAGCCCTGTGCAGCATCCAGGTTACCCAGTTCTGCTTCTGTTTCAGCAGCGAGCAGGAGAACATCTGAATAACGGATCAACACCAGGTTGATCGCTGAACCAGGCGCCCAGGAGTTAGGATCTTTGTATTTATCCTGATTGTACTGCCAGTATACGTTCTTTTTAGGCGCATATGGACCTGCATAATCCTGATCGCGTACCCAGCTACGGCCAGGGTGGTTACCCCAATCCAGGAATGGAATACCGCGACGACCAACTGTCCAGTCCAGGCGTGGGTCCAGGTTACCAGCATCCGGTGTGAACGGAGCGGTAGACAGGATCTTCATATCGCTCTTTACAGCCTGTGTATTATAATCATCCAGGTAAGGTAAACCATTCGCGTCAGTACGATAAGAGTTTACCAGGTCCTGTGTAGGCTGATAGAATCCGCAACAACCGAATGGGCTGTTGTAAGGGAAGTTCAGCATCTCACCCTGGTTACCGTTGGCGATCAGACCAGAACCGTTATTGGCTGACATCTGAATAGCAAAGACAGACTCAGTATTATTCTTTGTTGCAGCATCGAAGTTATCTTCAAATCTGTCGGTCAGTTTATATCGCTCACCTTTGGATGTTACACCTTGTGCAATGATGGTAGTAAACAAAGGTTTCGCATCTGTCCATTTCTTCTCATATACATAGGTCTTCGCCAGATAAGCTGCTGCTGCCCATTTGTTGGCACGGCCAATCTGTGACTGCGTATTAGGCAGATTATCATATGCATATTTGAAGTCTTCTTCAATCTTAGGCCAGATATCTACGTTATTCGGCTGTTTGTAGTCATCAAGATGCGTTTCGTCTACCCATGGCACTTTATTGAACATTTTCTTCAGCTCAAAGTAATAGTGACCACGCAGGAAACGACCTTCTGCCTGTACCTGTGTCTTTTCAGCATCTGTCATATCCTTCACATCAGGCAGTAATGACAGGATCACATTCACACGTACCACACCATCAAATAACACTTTCCACTTTGTGTTGAAAAATCCGTTACTGGCGTCAAACTGGCCCGTTGCTATCAGACTGATAGGTGGCTGGTCAGTCGCATCACTACCTTTATGGGCATCACCTGCGGCAACGCTACCATAGATCCAGTTGCTTGGTGCAGCCTCCCATGGGCCACCACCGCCGATAGCTGCCTGAGCCTCCTGCTGACCATCCAGTGCCGCATAAGCACCGATCAGTAATTCACCGATACCTGCTTTTGTAGATACGGAAGCGGGAGTAAGAGAACCCTGTGGCTCACGTTCCAGAAAACTTTTACTACAGGCGTGGAAGAACAGCCCTCCAGCCACTACAGCTGCCGCAAGTATATATTTTGATTGAAAGAATTGTCTTTTCATTTTGTATGATTTAATATCCTCAATATTTTAACCTTTCACATTAACAATGGTCGATATTAAAAGCCAACGTTAACACCCACCAGGAACTGACGCTGGTTTGGATAAGCTCCCTCATCCAGACCGAAAGCCTGTGTAGAACCGGTGATCTCAGGATCGATACCAGAGTACTTCGTGATGGTGAAGAGGTTAGCAGCCTGTACGTAGATACGGAACTTCTCGATACCTACACGGTTTAACACTGATCTTGGCAGTGTATAACCTAACATCATATTCTTAGCACGCAGATAAGAACCATTTTCTACGAGGAAAGAGTTAGGAACAGTGTTGGTACTGAAAGAACCTTCGTTCTCCTGAATAGGCGCTTTTGCGTTCATGTTATCAGGTCTCCAGGAATCATACAGGGCAGTTTTGCTCTTTGCACCTGCGAAAGATGGATAGAAGTCTGTCCACCAGCGTACCTGGTTCCAGATATTGTTACCCTGTACACCATAGAAGAAAGCAGTAAAATCAAAGCCTTTGTATTTCAGCTCGATGTTCAGACCATAGCTGAAATCAGGGCTTGGGTTCCCCAGGAAGGTGCGGTCAGCTTCAGTGATGATACCATCACCGTTTGTATCCTGGTAACGGAAACGTCCCAGTCCGATACCTGTCTGATAAACGGAGTTAACATTACCGGTAACCTTCTGTGCCTGTTCATTTGCAGCAGTAATTTCCTGTGCAGTATTCCAGAAACCAACGGTTTTGTAACCATAGAAGCTGGAGATCGGATGATCCACCGCGTTACGGATGATAAAGTTACCATTGAAACGACGTGCTTCCAGGTCGAAGTATGGCGCATCACCAGAGATATTCACGATCTTGTTGGAATAGCTGGTGAAGGTAGCTCCTACTGTTAATGACAGGTCTTTTGTCAGATTGAGGTTCACCACGTTGATACCGAGATCAATACCATGGTTCTTCATTTCTGCAATATTCACATCCGGAGGTGTAGGACGTCCCGCAGTTCCTGACAATTCAGGCTTGAACAACAGGTCTTTTACACGTTTCTGATAGTAGTCAGCCGTGATTTCCAGTTTGCCTTTGAAGAGGGTCGCATCGATACCAACGTTCATATTGATATTGCTTTCCCATTTCGCATTTGGGTTACCGATATATGTACGGAAGAAACCAGAGTTAATAGTATTGCTGGTACCACCGATATCATAGAAAGAAGAGCCCTTGCTCAGACCGAACTGTGTAAACGCATTAGATGCATTTACGTTCAGCTGGTTACCCATGATACCGTAACCTCCCCTGATCTTCAGGTCAGAGATCCAGGTCACCTGTTTGAGGAATGCTTCCTGGGAAACACGCCAACCTGCGCTCACAGCGGGGAATGTACCGTAACGGTTGTTAGCACCAAAGCGGCTTGAACCATCCCGACGTACTACCAGACCTAACAGGTATTTATCCATCAGGCTATAATCCAGTCTTCCGAATAAGGAGAAGAGACCATCTGTCAGCACGTTGCTCGAATGGTTCATTGTTCCTGTACCGCTACCCAGGTTGGTGAAGTCAGGATCGAAGCTGAAATAGTTCTGTGTGGTGGCTGTTGAATAACGTTCGTTGTTATCAAAAGCTTCTGTACCCACCACCACTTTAATATTGTGCACCTTACCGATAGTCTGGGCATATGTCAAAGCGTTGGTCCATGTCCAGTTACGGATGTTACCATTTGTTTCTGTGTAGGAATTCACCTTATCATTTTCAGCGTTCTCATATTCAGGGTAGGTGAACTCATGTGTATAACCTGAATAGATTTCTCCACCGAAAGTAGTGCGGAAGGTAAAGTGATCCAGGAAGTCTACTTCACCATACACACTACCGAGTAAACGGTTGATCAGCCCTTTGTTACTTCTGGTACGGTCCTGTATAGCTACCGGGTTACGGGCGTTACCTAACTGTGCACCATTTGTGCTGAAGGAACCTGCAAAGTTGCCATTAATATCATGTACCGGAATGATCGGCTGTTCACGGAACGCCATACCAATACCGCTACCTTCTGTTAATGCATCGATACGTGGGTTGTCCATTACTGAGAAAGCTAAGTTCTCACCAATGCGTACATGCTTACTCACATTGAAGTGGCTGTTAGAACGGATGGAGTAACGTTTCAGGTAGGTATTGAGTAATGTACCTTTCTGATCGAAATAGTTGAAGGACAGGAAATAAGAACCCTGTTCTCCGCCACCACCAACAGATACGTTATGGCTGGTGATATATGCAGGTTTAAATATTTCGTGGAACCAGTCTGTACCTGTTTTATTCGCGCGGGTAATGCGATAGAATTTATCCAGGTCAGAAGGTGTTTTGTAGTTAGGATCAACAAAATATTTTGATGGATCCACTCCCGGATCGCCTTCCATCAGACCGCCTGGTGCAATATAGTCCGGCAGTCTTGGTGTAGCACCTGCACCATACAGCCCGTCATTATATACAACATTCGGATTCGTATTTTTAAGCGCCATCCATTTCAGGTCGGCCATTTCCTGAGAGCTCAGGATGTCCCATACGTTGCCACCTTTAGGACGTTGCGTACCATAATAACCATCATAGGTTACACGCACTTTGCCATCAGTTTTACCACGTTTGGTGGTAACGATCACAACACCGTTTGCTGCTCTTGCACCGTAGATAGATGCAGAACCAGCATCTTTCAGTACCTGCATAGAGGCAACGTCATTAGGATTGAGGTCAGCGATGTTCTGGGTAGGAACTCCATCAATAACGTACAGCGGCGTGTTGTTACCGAAAGTGTTCACACCACGGATACGTACCTGCGGCTCCTGGCCCGGCTGACCGGAACCAATTACGGTGATACCGGATACCTGACCCTGTAACTGGTTACTTACCTGAGCTGTTGGCTGACGGCTGATCTGATCAACGTTTACAACAGATACGGCACCTGTCAGGTCTTTCTTTTTCTGTGTGGCGTAACCTGTTACAACTACTTCATCAAGGGAACCTACCTTTTCGGTAAGGGCTATCGTAACACTTGTTGCTTCTCCAAGCGTAAACTCCTGTTGCGTATAACCTACAAATGAGAATACCAGCGTTTCACCTTTCTTAGCGGTGATGCTGAAGTTACCCGCAGGGTCAGTGGCAGTACCCCTGGCGGAACCTTTAACAGCGACTGTAACCCCGGGCAATGGGTTACCGGAAGCCTGATCGGTGACTTTTCCGATAAATTTAGTCTGAGCGAATGCGGCACTGGCAAATAACAACAACAGCCAGCAACACGCAAATGTGCGGTAGACATGTCTCTTCATAACGTGAAACGTTTTTTTGGTTAATAAAAAGCCTGTTCGGGCCCACACTCCGCTTTCGTTGGCAGGTACAGGCACGAAAAATGACCGGGTAAATCAATATCCTGGTCTGAAAGGGACAATATATAACTCCTTACTTCAGGTCAAAACCATACTATGCTGAGTACTGCAGTGCAGCTCAGCGTCAATATATCCGTGCAAATTGTTTTCTTGGGAAATAGCGTACACACCTTTTTGTTAAAGACTACAGTTTAGTTTTCTCATACACGTGTTAACATTAAAATTTGCTAAACATGGAATTAGATCTTGGTTACATTAAACACACACTAAAATTTCAATTGTTAACTGCATGACAAGGTAACACATTCGATTAATTTAAGCAAGCTAGTTTGTAAATTTTTAATCAGGTTTTAATAAAATACCACCATTATCTAATTAGGAATTAGGAATTTGGCGCCGGTTGTTGCACGGCTTTAGCGTAATACTCAAAAGCGTACAATGTACATTTATTTCCTGCACTATCTACCTATTATAATACCCCCTGGTGTTGTATACTCACACACTTCATACAGCTCAATTCCTAATTCCCAATTAGAACGCGGGAAAGCAGTTAGGGTAATTACAGCGGAGCTGTAATTACCCTAACTGCTTTCCCACGTTCCAGCTCATTATGCTCCTGCCACTGGTCCTGCTGTTTTGCTACCAGCTGCTCCATCTGCCAGGACATAAACTTCGCCTCCAGCCGCTCCAGACAAAGCTGCTTATTCTGCAACTGTGACCGGCTGTCCATCGCCAGCACCTGTATGCCTGATGGCAGATGCGTGCCTCTTACTGCTGTCTCTACTTTATTGACATGCTGACCTCCCGGTCCGGAAGCACGACAGGTTTCCAGTTTAACATCCTTAATATCCCATTTCAACTGCTTATACACATCGAAGACGGATACACCGGCAAACCAGTTCTTACGCTTGTGGAACTTCCGGTAGGGACTCTGGGCGATCCACTGAACTGTACCGCTCCAGCCGCCGAGAAATGCATCCAGCGTTTTACTGTCGGCCGTACCTGTGTTAAGAAGTAATACGGCCGACAACAACGTGCCCTTCAGATCGCCCTTTTTACTTTCGAGCAGTGTTATTTCCAGCCCCTGCTGACGGGCCTCCTTCATCATGATCTCCACGATCTTAGCCACCACTCTTGTGCATTCCGCCGGTCCTCTGCCGGACGTCACCTGTATAATTGACTTGCTCATCTTTTATTCTTTGTACATTCTTACAATACGTGGCAGGAACCTTCCTTCTATGGCCACTAATTCATCCTGTGCTGCGATCACAGTTTCAATATCCTTATAGGCCAGCGGATTCTCTTCCACACTGCCACCTATCAGGGTTACATTCGCAGCTGCCAGCATCTTCTTTAATCCTGATACGGTCATACTCTCTTTGGCCCGCTTCCGGCTCATTGCTCTGCCCGCACCATGGGAAGCAGAGTGTAATGCCTGTTCTTCGCCCTTACCGGACACGATATAGGCTGCCGTGGTCATACTGCCGGGAATGATGCCCATCTCACCTTTGTGGGCTGGCGTAGCGCCTTTCCGATGTACTATCACCTTTCTGCCATCTGCCAGCGTATCCTGCCAGGCGAAATTGTGATGGTTTTCAATGATCGCCAGCGGCTGTATACCCAGTGCTTTAGCCAGGTTAGCGTGTATCCTGTCATGGCAGGCCTTCGCATAATCTCCTGCCAGCTGCATGCTGAGCCAGTACTCCTGTCCTGCTTCACTGTTCATATCCAGCCAGGCAAGTTGCTGCGCCTCTCTTGGCAGCTTACAGGTATCCATGGCGATCCTGGTATAATGCATCGCCACATTGGCGCCCAGTCCGCGGCTACCGGAATGCGACAACAACGCCACATATTCCTTTGCCGGCAATCCCAGGGTATTATCCTCCGCTAACGTCACCAGTCCAAACTCAACAAAGTGATTCCCGCTGCCTGAACTGCCCAGCTGACGTGCCGCTTTCTGCTGTAGCTTCCGTAACATGTCGGTCAACTGAAACGCAGGGTCATCCAGTACGGCATGTTCCTGCATAACTTCCAGTCCGCCTTCCATCCCGAAGTGCGTCCATTCCTTCAATGCCACCTTCATCTGATACGCATATCTTTTAATGAAACTCTCACCTTCATCAAATATCGATAACGCCATGCGGCAACCAATATCCACGCCCACCGCATAAGGGATCACTGCATTCTCCGTAGCAAGCACACCACCGATCGGCAAACCATAACCGTGATGCGCATCCGGCATCAGTGCTCCCTGTACGGTTACCGGCAGCGACATAGCGACCTCCATCTGTTTCTTCGCGCCATGCTCGATCTCCTTACCACCGTATATTTTCAGCCTGCCGGTTTCTTCCAGCAAACTAAACTCCTGGTGATGGCACTCTTCTACGTCGTCTATAAATGTCGCAGCGATCTTTCCCAGTATCTCATCCCGGAGATACTGCGCAGGTGTCTCTTTCACAGCTGTCAGTAGTGTGATCAGCTGCTCCCTGGTATGATGCTTAAAATGTTTTGAAATTGTATTAATGACCAGACTTCTTGCACGGTCATTCGTATAACCGATCTTACTCAGTTCTTTTGTGCGTAAATTGCCCATATGGGTATGCAAATGATTTGTATAATATTCTCCGTTCTGCAGATGATGAACGGCGTTCTTGTGCAATAACAAACCCTTTCCGCAGATGCAGATCATTGGTGTCCCAACAGGTGCACTGATATACCCTGCCAGCGAATGGCAACAGGCTTCGGTCTCACAACATGGCAGGTGTAACAGGGCATAAATATCCTGTCAGACAACTACCGTTGCGGGCGACCAGCTATACATACAGGCATGAGAAATACTGTCGATGAAGGATCATCTCGGTACACTCGCTTCCAGTAAACTAAAAGGAATAATTGCCTGATTTAGGCAGCGGGCGAAAAGGGTGATATGTGAATACGTTCTGTCATGATTCCTTGTATTTTTAGAAGTGATTAAATAAGGAATACGGTTGCAAAGGTATATAATTTCTATATTATATCAACTATCTTCGTCTCATCGCTGATAATTTTTTTCTTATGAAGATATTCAACATCATCTGGTGCATTCTGTTCATCGTTTTCGCCGGACTACAATACAACGATCCTGACCCTTATGTATGGGTACCCATTTACCTGTTTGGCGCAGGCTGTTGTTTCTTCGCTGCAAGAGGACGCTTTTATAAAAAAGCATACGTATCCGGTATTGTGATCTATCTTATCTATGCAGCATACCTGTTCTTTGATAAGAACGGTGTGATAGACTGGGCCACTGAACATCATGGGGAAAACATCGCAGAGACCATGAAAGCTACCAAGCCATGGATAGAAGAAACAAGGGAGTTCTTCGGACTGGCACTCCTCATCATTGTACTGCTGGTGAATCATTTTTACGCTGGCAAAAAGAAAGCATAACAGCACTAACAGATAGGTGTAAACGTAAACAGGCTGTCCGCATCTGCGAACAGCCTGTTTCGTTTATCTGAATAATACTTTTACTTACTCAGCAGCTGGAAAGTAGTAATACCCAGATTACCCTTCTCAGCCGGATCAGCGGATTTGATACGCACATATAATGTGTGTTTCTTACCATCTGTCACTGGTGCAAAAGAGACATTCGCCGTATTCGGTGCCTTTGCTTTCGCGCCTACACCAATTGTCGATTCTCCCAGTTTCACCCCGTCTGCCTTATCCAGGAACAGCTCAACCACATAACCATATTTCAATGGTTCCTGCGTAAAGTAAATAATGTTGATGCCTGATACTGCTGTGAAGTCAATACCGTTATACGCAGCCCATCCACTCGCTGTCGGGATCAGCAGTTTCTTACCATCAAACTCAAAAGAAGATACCGCATCTGATTTGTCGTAGGAAGCGGCTGCTATCTTCGGACTTTTCAGTACGATCGCATCTGTACCGGTGATCGGCTTAATACCAGGACCGCCCTTATCTGTATAGGTGGCGATCAGGTACAGCACACCATTATCCTTTTCCGGTTTACCAGTGGTAGGATCGATGGTACCTGTTACTGGTAATGATGGCGCCTGTTTGTTATTACCGCCCACTGACATGATATACTCTACCAGCTGATGTGCTTCTGACTGTGACAGGGTAGGATGTGCGGACATCGCTGTTTCACCCCATACACCGCCGCCGCCATTGATGATCTTGTTCGCCAGGTAATCAGGCGCATTCGCATCATCTTTGTATTTCGCCGCTACATCTTTAAAGCTTGGTCCGATCGATTTCTCATCTGTCTTATGACAGGTTTTACAATCGCTTGCTTCCATAATATTCTTACCGGCAATTGCACCTGTAACGATCTGATGGCCCTGTTGGGGAACAGCTGCTTTATCGTTGCCTTCCATGTATTCAGCTCTTACATAAAGATTTGCTGCATCGATCTTACCATCCGCTGTAGAACCATCTTCCTTATCTTTTACGTCCACACTATATGCCACTGGATGACCAGAGAAATAGAACATGGTATTACCGGTCACATTCACTTTCACCTGCGGTGTTTCATTTCCTGCATACAGCTCTATCCCTTTACTACGGGTGCTGGAGCCTTTGCTATCCTTTACTTCTACTGATACAGCATACTCACCTGCGGTCGTATACGTTACTTCTGTTTCTGGTTCCTTCGTTTCTTTCTTGCCACCATTGCCCAGGTACCAGATGTAAGTCAGCTGGTCTCCGTCCGGATCGGAAGAGCCTTTTGCACTCAGTTTCGCCTTGAATGGCAAACCACCTGACAGCTTATCCACATGGATCTCTGCCACAGGCGCACGGTTACCACCATTATAGTCAATACGTGCCAGACCAGCATCCTTATTCTTACTGAACCAGCCATTACCATACTCCAGTACATAGATGCGGCCATCCGGTCCCATCTCCATATCAATGATCGCATTGAACTTCGTACCCGGCATAAAGTCTTCTGTTTTTGACAGGTTGTAATCCTTATCAAAAGTCACTGCTTTGATCCAGCCGCGTACCCAGTCATAGATGAACAGTTTGTTGTTATAATAATCAGGGAAACGGGTTTCCTTTGGATAGAACTCATTGTAATATACCGGCCCCGCCATCGCATTACGGCCACCGCTACCCATGGATGGAAAGTCAGGAGACTTCGCATACGGATACCAGATAAACGCTGGCTGTGCAGGGGGAAGGTCTTTGATACCTGTATTGTTGCGTGAGTTATTCACCGGTTTTGCAGGATCGAAAGCGGCACCACTTTTACCGGTTTCATAATCATACAAATGATAAGGATAGTTATTACCTACGAACATCGGATAACCAAAGTTGCCCGGTTTCTTTGCCTGGTTAATCTCATCATATCCACGCGGACCACGCTCCGGATTATCATCGTTCGCATCGGGTCCTACTTCACCCCAGTAGAGGTAACCATTCTTATGGTCCACAGAGATGCGGTAAGGGTTACGTGTACCCATGGCGTAGATCTCCGGACGGGTATTAGCGGTACCCTGTTTGAACAGGTTACCTTCAGGAATGCTGTAAGAACCGTCTTCATTGATCTTCAGACGGAGGATCTTACCACGCAGGTCATTGGTGTTGGCAGATGTACGGCGACCATCATACTGCAGATGTCCCGGACGATCATCCAGCGGAGAATAACCGTTGTTGACATATTTCTGTCCGGGTTCATCAAATGGCGTACTGTTATCGCCGGTAGAGAGGTATAATAAACCGCCAGGACCGAAGGTGATAGAACCACCGGTATGACAGCAGATATTACGTTGTGAATATAACTGGAGAATGATCTTTTCTGATGCAGTGTCCAGTACATTATTCTCGAACTTAAAGCGGGACAGTCTGTTCACTGAAGTATCCGCAGGAGAATAATAAATGTATACATAATGATTCTTCACAAACTCAGGATCAGCGGCCAGCCCCAGTACACCTTCTTCTGCGTTCACATTTGGCACTTCTGTTTTATAGTACACACGCAGGGCGCCTGCCTGTGTCAGTTTGTGGGCAGACTGGTCAAAGTACATGATCTCTCCTCTGCGCTGTGCAACGAGGATGTTGAGATCAGGAAGGATGGTCATCTCAGTTGGTTCAAAGAACTCACCGGATATCAGGACATTTTTAGTGAACCTGTTCTCTTCAGGTACACGTAATGTTCTTGCCTGTGCATAATCCAAAATATTGTTCTTACCGATAGCATATTTAATACCACCGAGAATATGCGCCAGGAACTCTTTTTCTGTATAGGATTCGTTGGTATGTCCCAGCTCTGTATAGAAAGCACGGCCACCATCGAAGTCGTGGTACCAGCTGATCGGATGTTCAGGTCCGTTGGTGCCACCTTCATAAGTTTTCTCATCAACCGTGATCAGCTTATGCGTGTTCTTGTTGATCTTTTTGAAGTTGTACCACTCATCGGTATGTTCCCATGAATCAGGCGACGTAGCGGTAGCCAGGAAGGATTTATCCTTTACGGTCAGTTTAGCTTTGTGTGTGCCGGCAGGGTGATTATCAAAATAAGCCCCTACCAGTTCTCCATACCATCCCCATTCATATTCGGTGTCGGTAGCAGCGTGGATACCGACGAACCCGCCGCCTGACTGGATATATCTTTCAAAATCGGCTTCCTGATAGTTGTCCAGCACATCGCCGGTCGTATTCAGGAATATAACTGCAGCATATTTCTGCAGCGAGTCTTCTGTGAAGTT
Source organism: Chitinophaga agri (assembly GCF_010093065.1). Taxonomy (NCBI): domain Bacteria; kingdom Pseudomonadati; phylum Bacteroidota; class Chitinophagia; order Chitinophagales; family Chitinophagaceae; genus Chitinophaga; species Chitinophaga agri. The sequence continues at coordinate 3,968,144 of NZ_CP048113.1, forward strand.
AGCGGCATTCTCCGTAGTATCTACGTCAAAACCGTTTTCCTGTCCCAGTTTCTGAATGGCCTGTATGCCGGCAGGGATAGCTGCATGGCGGAATCCTGCTGTCTTGGTAAACACCAGTACTCTCGGATTGCCTGGCCGGGTTTTCTTCTGGCAACCGGTCATTACTGTGCCCAGTAAGACCAGCATCATCATTACGTACCTGATTTGCATGATAGTTTTTATATTGTTTATACTGTATGCAGGCGGCGTTTACTTTCTTCACGTACGCCCCGCATTAGGGATTACTTTTTAGCCTTTATATTCATCGCATAGCGTAGTCCACCCAATACATGCTGCAGGTATGCCTGATCTGCATACGATTCCTTCGTGTGGCCCAACTCCGTGTAGAAGGAACGACCACCTTCAAAATCATGATACCAGGCCATAGGATGGTTGTCACCATTCTTTCCACCTTCATAAGAGCTTTCATCGATCTTAATCAGTACGTGTACATCCGGATTGAGGTCTTTGAAGTTATACCATTCATCCCAGCGTTGCCATTTTTCCTGCAGATGGCTGGTGGAGGGATTGTTACGGTCTACTACGATGAGGGTGGCATCCTGCTGTTTCGGGTGACTGGTAAACCAGGCGCCTGCCAGTTTATTGTACCATGGCCAGCCATATTCCGTATCGGTTGCTGCATGGATGCCCATATAGCCACCGCCATTGTGAATATAGTTTTGCATAGCGGTCTGCTGTTCATCATTCAGCACATCTCCTGTTGTATTCAGGAACAGGACAGCTGCATAACGTTTCAGATTCCTGGTACTAAACGCAGCAGCATCTTCCGTAGTATCTACCGCAAAGCCGTTCTCCTGACCCAGTTTGATCATGGCCAGTTTAGCCACCGGGATACAGTCATGCCGGAAACCGGCTGTTTTAGAGAATACGAGTAAACGGGGAAGGCGTTTTTTAGCAGACACGGACTGACTGGTAAAGGCGAGACATACAGTCAGCAGTAAGGATGTCGCTATAAAAGAAACATTACGGACGCCGAATGAATGACCATTCGTCATCTGTAATGTTTCGTTATTTGTTTTTCTCACGTGGATATTCTTCATATTAAAGTGGTATTACAGCTGGCGGATTTTAACACTACGGTACCATACGCCATCGCCGTGATCCTGCAGGGCGATGTGTCCTTTTGGATATTTACCGAAAGCTTTCCAGGTTTTGAACTTGCTGTTAGCCATCAGGGTGTTCCACTCTTCGCTACCCATGGTAGTTTCGATGGTTTGTACCCCATTCAGCCAGAAGGTCAGTTTACCATCTTTCTTACGGATCTTCGCTACGTTCCACTCACCTACAGGTTTAGCAGCATACTTGGTGGATTTTTTCAGATCGTAGAGATCACCGGAATTGTGTTTCTCATATTTACCATCCGGATGTTTTGCATCATCCAGTACCTGCATTTCAGGGCCGGACAGGTAAGTTGCCTGCAGTTGCGGATCTTCGTGTACACCGAAGATGATACCACTGTTACCACCTTCAGAGATCTTCCACTCGATAGATAATTCATAATTCTCGTACTCGTCGTTGGTCACCAGGTCACCACCGGGTGCACCATTCTTTTTAGCTTCCTGGTCGAGTGCCAGTGCACCATCCTGTACTTTCCAGGCCGGGCTTGCAGTGGTCTGCAGGTAAGTATGCCAGCCATTGGTAGATGTACCATCGAACAATAATTTCCATCCCGCTTTCTTTTCTTTACGGGTGAGGGTGTTCGGTGTTTGTGCGGATGTGGAAAGAGTTAGCAGACTGAGTGCCAGAACGGGAATAAATTGCTTCATTACAAATTGAGTTTTTTATAGCCGATAGTTGCAGTGCTGTACATACGGGATATACAGTAGACAACAACTACCGGCTATATATGATAGTTAATTATAGAAAGCTGAGAGACCAAATATGAATAAACTGCTAGCTCACTATTTCAGGGAGAGGATGTATTTTACCATCTCTTTCGCATCATCTTTAGCGAGGTCAGCGTGCGGCGTCATAGCTACTTCGCCCCAGTTACCGCTACCACCAGCGATGATCTTATCAGCCAGTTTATCAATGTTTGCGTCAGTAGCTTCATATTTCTGCGCTACTTCTTTATAACCAGGACCGATCAGTTTCGTATCTGGTTTATGACAGGTTTTACAATCTTTCTGCTCGATCAGGGCAGCACCTTTAGAAGCGGCAGCTTCAGCAGCACCTGGCGTTACCATGGAATTGTCTACCGGTGTTTCGCTGGTAGCAGCAGATTCTTCTTTCTTTTCGGTTTTGTTTTCGCTACCACCACCGCAGGAGGCCAGCAGAACAACGCTCATTACAACGGGCGCCAGAAAACGCATTCTCATTTTGTCGATTTTTAAATTATCAGATTTGATATTGAATCAGGAATCAGGAATTAGTGAGCCATACCATTTTACATCTCATCCTTTCACATTCCAGCCATCGGGATGCCACGAGACTACGAGGTAATATGTATGGTCATTATCAATGCTAATCTTTCATTCCAAATCCCATTCCTAAATATTTTCCAATATACTTATGGTATAATAAGGATTCAAGTAATAATTGATGAACGCAGGAAATCAGGGCCTATCATACAACGCTGATACTTTTCATTCGATCTTCGCTGCATGTCAATTCCTGATTACCAATTTATTAACTCCCAATTATTACCTCCCTTACAGTCCCAGCACTCTTTTGTTCAGATGCTCATCCGCACCGCCACCGGCAAAGTCGTCAAACGCCTTTTCGGTTACACGGATAATATGATCCTTGATGAATGGCGCGCCTTCTCGTGCACCGTCTTCCGGATGCTTGATACAGCATTCCCATTCCATCACCGCCCAGCCGCTGTAGTCATATTGTGTCAGCTTGCTGAATACGCTTTTGAAATCAACCTGACCATCACCGAGGGAACGGAATCTACCCGGACGGTCGATCCATCCCTGGTAACCGCCGTATACGCCGGAACGGCCGGTAGGATTAAATTCCGCGTCTTTCACGTGGAATGCCTTAATTTTCTCGTGGTAGATATCAATGTATTGCAGATAATCCAGGCATTGCAGCACGAAATGGCTTGGATCGTACAGCAGGCAGGCGCGGTTATGATTGCCGGTAGCTTCCAGGAAACGCTCGTAGGAAGCGCCATCATGGAGGTCTTCACCCGGGTGGATCTCATAACACAGGTCTACACCGTTGGCATCAAATTCATTCAGGATTGGCAACCAGCGGTTGGCCAGTTCCTTAAAGCCTGCTTCAACCAGTCCGGCAGGACGTTGTGGCCAGGGGTATACGGTGTGCCACATCAATGCACCACTGAAGGTAGCGTGGGCATTCAGTCCCAGGTTGCGGCTGGCTTTGGCAGCATATTTCAGCTGATTCACCGCCCATTCTGTACGCGCAGGCGTGTTGCCTCTTTTGTCAGCAGGAGCGAAGCCGTCGAACAGTTCATTATACGCAGGATGAGTAGCCACCAGCTGTCCCTGCAGGTGCGTAGACAGTTCGGTGATCTCCAGTCCGGCAGCATTCACGATACCTTTGATCTCATCCGCATATGTCTTGCTTTCAGCAGCTTTCTGCAGGTCGATCATGCGTGGGTCCCAGGTAGGGATCTGCACACCTTTGAAGCCTAATCCGGCTGCCCATTTACAAATACTCTCCAGGCTATTGAAAGGCGCCGTATCACCGAGGAACTGCGCGAGGAATATACCAGGACCTTTAATGGTCTTCATATTATCAGAGGTTTAAACATTAAAAATTGAGCGTCAGGAATGAGCAATCAGGAATTGGTTAGCCCTGCATAAATACGTGACACCAGTCAGGAGTAAGCCAGTCCAGCATTATAAACTGTAAGGAATACTATATTCAGGCACTTGCTGCTCAATTCCCAATTCCTAATTAAATTTCGAACGTCGTCCATTTCTCGCTGCTCTGGCTGGATTTCACGACATTGTCGATGAACGCCATACCACGGATACCTTCATCTACGCCTGGGAAATCCAGTGCTTCAGGAGCAGGCGTAGTGCCGTCTATCTTAGCCTGCAGGGTGAGGGCAAAGTTGCGGTACAGGTTACCGAATGCTTCCAGGTATCCTTCCGGATGACCGCCTGGTGTACGGGTGTTATGCACCATATAGCTGCTCTGGTAACCACCGTAACCATTACCGGCGCGGTAAATTTCCGTTGGCTTATCCAGCCATTTAACGAGCAGGGTATTAGGTTCATGCTGTGCCCATTCCAGACCACCATTTTCACCATATACTCTGATCTTCAGTGCATTTTCTTCACCAGCGGCTACCTGAGAGGCCATCAGGACACCCGCAGCGCCATTGTCAAAACGGAGCAGCACCGCACCGTCGTCATCCAGTGCGCGGCCAGGAACGAAGATGTTCAGGTCAGCACACAGTTTTTCTATTTTCAGACCACTGATATATTCAGCCAGGTTAGCAGCATGGGTACCGATATCACCGAAGCAGCCGCTTTTACCGGAACGCTTAGGGTCAGTTCTCCAGGCAGCACCTGCGCTATCTTTTTCAGTAGCACGGCTCAGCCAGCCCTGCGGATATTCCACCCAAACCTTACGGATCTTGCCTAATACGCCATCAGCCACCATACGACGGGCCTGTTTTACTAACGGATAACCTGTGTAGGTATGCGTTAACAAGAGGGTACGACCAGTTTCTTCTACTTTGGCTTTCAGCTGTTTAGCTTCATCGAGGGTAAAAGTGATCGGCTTTTCGATCACCACGTTAAAACCTTTGTCCAGTGCCATCATCGCAGGATCGAAGTGTGCGAAGTTTGGCGTAACGATCGTTACAAAGTCCAGTCTTTCACTCTCAGGCAGTGCTGCTTCCGTTTCCAGCATGGTCTTATAATCTGTGTAGGTGCGTGCCGGGTCGAGGAACAGTATTTTTCCTGACTCCAGGGCTACTTCAGGATTTACACTCAGTGCACCTGCTTTCAGTTCGATCAGGCCGTCCATATTGGCAGCAATACGGTGAATAGCACCGATGAAGGCATCCTTACCGCCTCCGATCATTCCCATTCTTAACTTACGGTTCATTGGCAAAACGTTTTATTCTTTATAGGTTTTGAGTTGTCTTACAGACCAGATAACGTGGAATAAGCAGGGAGGTTTGCTAGTTTTTCACACCGTCTTATTCACTCCACGTTGGCTTTTTCCGGAGTCTAATATATAAAAAAGTACAGGCAACCATGAATATTCGCAGCAAAATGACCACTTCAGGGAGAGATGGCCCCCTATAATCTGACTATTTAGCGCGACCTGTACGCTTTTCTACCGGACTATTCCGCAAAACTTTAAAAGTAGAAAACTCCTGCCACATTTTTGTGTGATATTTTGATGAATGGATTAGGTAGGAACACTTACAAAGCGTGCAACAATTGTCCTACTAAAGTGTTACAATTAGCCTTTTTCTATACAAACGGGACGATAAGAACAGGAGAAAAGGAGGTGAAAGAAGACATGGCACAAGTACCTCTTTTATAGACTTTTATAAAAAGAAAAAGAGCCAAATAAGACTATCCGGCTCTTGTTTTACTATCCTATGAAAACCCTAATACTGTAAAGGTAAAGTGTTGTAACAAACGATAGTGTTAAATGGTCGTTAATAAATTTATTTTTTTTCCAAGCAACGGATCCGACTAATATTTTTTTTCTACATACTTTTTTTGCTTCTTTGCACCACTTTACGGCGATATAGCCGCAGAGAATGAAAAATGTCAATATGTCACAGTACCTGCTTTCCGTGATCATCCCGGCGTACAACGAAGAAAGATACATCTATGATATCCTGGAAAGGGTCCAGGCTGTATCGCTGGCCGGCGATGTACAGAAAGAGCTGGTGGTTGTGGATGATTTCTCCAAAGACAATACCGGCGGAGAAGTAGCCCGTTTCCGCGCCGCATATCCTGAAGCAAAACTCCAGTATGTTCGTCACGAAAAGAACAAAGGAAAAGGAGCGGCCCTACGTACGGGTATCCAGCATGCCAGCGGCGACTTTACCATTATCCAGGACGCTGACCTGGAGTATAACCCAATGGAATTTAATCGTTTGCTGAAACCTATGCTGGAAGGCGTAGCGGATGTGGTATATGGTTCCCGGTTCATGGGTGACGGCCCTCACCGCATCCTGTTCTTCTGGCATACGATCGGTAACAAGTTCCTGACCTTCCTTTCCAACGCGCTGACCAACCTGAACCTGACCGACATGGAGACCTGCTATAAGCTGTTCCGCAGTAATATCATCAAGCAGATCGACCTGAAGGAAAACCGCTTCGGATTTGAGCCGGAAGTGACTGCCAAGATCAGTCGCGTACCAGGCATCCGCATATATGAGGTAGGCATCGCTTACTATGGCCGTACTTACGCGGAGGGTAAAAAGATCAATTACAAGGACGGTTTCCGTGCGATCTACTGCATCCTGAAATATAACATCTTCTGCAGACAGAAAAAGACTGTCGACATCAATAAATAAACCATTATGTTATTCCTGTTCGTTAAGTTCCTGTATATCGTTATACTGTCATTCCTGTATGGATATACGTTGCAGCGGTTTATGCAGCATAAGGTCCTTAACAACAGTACCGCAGAGCCGGACTTTTCGCTGGTCACACTAACGGGATGTCTGGCTATGACCGTTCCTGCCGCCTGCCTGACGCTGTTCATACCTTTGGCGGGACTGGCGCATGGTATTATACTTGCGGGTGCCGCCGGGTGTTATCTTTTCCAGCGGACAGCCATTCATGCGCAGGTAGCGGCCTATCTTACACAGGCCAGAGCGGCAGGGAGAGGGAGACAATTGTTTATGGGGATTGCGTGCCTGTACGTACTGTATCTCTCTTCACAGCAGTCGTTGTCTTATGACGAGGGATTGTACTACGCACCCTTTATCAAGTGGATGCAGCATTACAAAATTGTACCGGGACTGGCCAATCTGCACGAACGTTTCGGATTCAACTCACACTGGCATGTACTGGCTGCCATTTTCAATTTTTCCTGGCTCACAGGCGTATCGGACAATCATATCAACGGGGTGTTGTACCTCCTGACAGCCCTGTATTTCCTGCCGCGTGCAAACGATCCGAAGTTATTAACATTACTGAAAGCGGGCATGCTGGTGATGATCAGTATGCCACAGTTCTGCGTCTATAATACCACTTCGCCTGCGGCGGATATGGTGATCTACTATATCAGTTGCCTGCTGATCGTTGTCTGGTTTGAACACAGTATCCACCATCAATCACAGTTATCCGCAGATAACAGTGTATTTCTACTGCTTGCACCTGTGTTCCTTATCACGATAAAAGTCTCCTGTATACCGGTATTGCTCCTGACGGCCGTATTATACTGGCAGGTGTTACAACGTAGGCAGTATACGCAGCTGGCGGCACTTTTTGGGGTGGCAGCTGTCATCGCATTACCCTGGGTCATCCGGAACGTCATCCTGACGGGCTACCTGCTGTTCCCTGTTGGTTTACCGGATATGTTCCACAAAGACTGGGCAGTGCCTATGTCCGTCATCCGTTCTACCACCAAGGATATCCACATCTTTGCCTTCTATAGAGTGGTGGATGAATCCAGGTTTGTATCAGAGAGTTTTGTACAACATTATATCAGCTGGTTTAAAGAAAGTGTACGCATCTATGATAAACTGTTAATACTGGCAGCCTTCGTGGCAGTACCGCTGGTGTTCTTCCGGAGGAAACAATTGCCGGCAGGGACATTACCGCTATTTGTATTCCTGTTAACAGGGCTGGCGTACTGGATCTTCCAGGCACCCGATCCACGGTTCGGTTACAGTTACCTCGTGCCCATGGTGATCATTGCGATCGCACTTTATTTCCCTGCATGGTCCTTCCGGATGATCTATCTGTCAGCCATCGCTGTTACCCTGTTATTCCAGGTGGGTACGATCGGGTTAGGCAAACACTTAACAAAGGCTTTTGTCAATGACAAACTGGTCGAAAAAGTACAGCATCCGAACTGGTTACTGACACCGGCCCCTTATACACCGACGACGATTGTCAGGTCTCCAGGCGCCATTGCAGTCATGACAACCAGCAATTTATGCTGGGATACGGAACTTCCCTGCGTATCTGTCATGCCCAAAGATGTCGTACAGCGAGGCACTACCTACCAGGAAGGCTTCAAAGTGATTAAGTGAAAATAATATCACTTTGAGCCTATTGGATGACGTTATTATCATGTCGCCTGGCCGTCGCTAGTTCGTCGCTAGTTCTACCCTTGTTCGTCGGACACGCCAAATCTATAAAAATCAGGTTAAAAACCGGGACGGTTTAATGGCTCAAATCTCCTGTCATCACTGCTTCCGGACATAACAGGGTAGTGATGCTTCCTGTTAGACACGCCAACATTGACCGTGATTAACAATACAATATTAACAATGGCTCCAACGCTGCTGAACAAAGTACACGACGGGGCGATTTTGCGTCACGAAGAGTCGGTGTTGTGTCATAAGCTGTGTTGATCTATGCAAGTCGTTGCGTAGATGCTGAGAAACTGATATGCTTTCATTGGGTTTACCTTTTACCTGGTATTCATCAGGTAAGCTTTCACCTCCGTTTCTCCTCCGTTTTAAAACGGAGGAGAAACGGAGGTGAAAGCTTACCTGATGAATACTACACCGATAATAAGACTAATGGATTGTAATTAATTAGCACTGCTGCATTCCTGTGATGCCTGGCTGATTATCACCGGCTCGGTTCCCATCATCCCATCTTGCTCACCCTCATATGTATACGAAGGAAGTAGTAATTATTCTACACTGATTTCACAACGCAAACATTTTGTACTTTTATTTAATATTTCCGTATACCTATGAGTAGAATCCTATTATCCTTATCGCTCGCAAGTGTGATCTATGGCTGTAATGCAGCAGGCAAAGAGAAATATCCTTTACTGGAGGCGGACTATGCACTGGCTGACACGATGCACTATGATCATGCGATCATTGATGCGTTAAGAGCAACCGTATCGGGCAAGATCGACAGACTAAAACAAACATTACCTGAGGGGTATAACACAAGAAAGCTGGAAGATGCGTTACAGTTCAACTATGAAGTGACGGCGGACAATGGCAATGACTATGAAACTTTAAGGACTATACTAAAGGAACATGGATATCTCTTATTTAAGTCGGAAGAGAGTTTTGGTAGCGGGTCTGACAAATATGCAGTGCTCAAAACCAGCGACCAGTTCGACATTGTGCAATTCAGGGCTACGAACGGTCAGAATTATGATATCAGTAATGACAGCGTATTAAAGAAGCTCCATACGTGGTACAAACAACAGCCATTCGAGATCACCGGCGCAGGTCCGGACTGGCTGGAGATACGTCTGGACAAACTGAACACCACATCTGCACTGGCATTTGCGAAGGAAGTACATGATTTTTGTCCGGACCCGGCCGAAGAAGGAACGGAGACAGTGGAAAATCTGGCAGCCGAGATGCTGGAGACAAAAAGGCTGTTACTCTGGTGGGATTAATAACACTATTTTAACATTTGAAGCCGTCTCATTCCTGATGGGGCGGCTTTTTCGCAATTATTTCCTACTTTTCACCTGCCTGAAGCCCTTTCCCAGGCTAGATTCCCGTTAAAAATGCGTTCCAGCTGCCACAATACCGCATTTAGCCTTCACTATGTGCAAATAATTCCTAATTTTACAGGCCTTGCCAATACCGGGGGAGTCTGACAGCTTGTCACGGCATATTGTGTAAGCACAATATTTGGGTAAGGTAGTCATCACGATAGGACCTATCGTCTTTGACTGTACAACTGTTTTAACAATCATTCGTAATAAACTCAACATGTTAGGTTTTTTAACTAAACTTTTTGGCGGTAACAAGTCGGAGAGAGATATCAAAGCTATAGAGCCTGTAGTGAAGCAGATCAACGAGGCGTATGAAAAACTGCAATCCCTTCCTATAGATCAGCTGCGTAACAAAACGCAGGAATTCCGTTTGCGTATCAGCAATCACCTCTCAAAGATTGATGGCACCATTGCCGACAAGAAAGCAGAGGCTGAAAATGCGCATGACGTAGCTCAAAAGGATGTTATTTATCAGGAAATAGACAAACTGAAAAAAGAGCGTGATTCACAGCTCGAAGGTGTACTCAGCGAGATTCTCCCTGAGGCTTTCGCCGTTGTAAAGGAAACTGCACGCCGCCTTTCTCAGTCGCCTGTCATTACTGCTACTGCTACTCCGCTTGACAGACAACTGGCCGTTAGAAAAGATTACCTGACCATTGATAATGATACTGTCACCTGGAAAAACAGCTGGACCGCTGCTGGTAGCACCGTAACCTGGAACATGGTACATTACGATGTGCAGCTGATCGGTGGTATTGCCCTGCATCAGGGTAAGATCTCTGAAATGGCGACAGGTGAAGGTAAAACCCTCGTGTCTACCCTCCCTGCCTATCTGAATGCATTGGCCGGCGAAGGTGTACACATTGTAACCGTGAACGACTACCTGGCCCGTCGTGACTCCGAGTGGAACGGACCGCTGTTCGAATTCCTCGGTATCACTGTTGACTGTATTGATAAACACCAGCCTAATACTCCTGAGCGTAGAAATGCCTACCTCGCGGATATAACCTATGGTACAAATAACGAGTTCGGCTTTGACTACCTGCGCGATAACATGGTGCATAGTCCGGACGAAATGGTACAACGTAAACATCACTTCGCGATGGTCGATGAGGTGGACAGCGTATTGATCGATGATGCGCGTACGCCACTCATTATTTCCGGTCCGATCCCCCGTGGTGACGAACAGGAGTTCCATGCACTGAAACCGCGTATCCAGACCCTCGTGGAAGAGCAGCGTAAAGCCACCAACCAGTTCCTGCTGGAAGCTAAGAAACTGATCGCCGAAGGGAAAGATGATGCGAAAACAGGTGGGCTGGCCCTGATGCGTGCATGGCGTGGTTTACCAAAGAACAGCGCCCTGATCAAGTATCTGAGCGAACCGGGTATCAAGGTATTGCTGCAGAAAGCAGAGAACTACTACCTGGCAGATCAGCAGCGTGAAATGCCGAAAGTGGATCAGGAACTGTACTTCACGATCGACGAAAAGAATAACAGCGTTGACCTGACAGAAAAAGGTATTGCACTCATCACCCGCACCGGAGAAGATCCTCATTTCTTCGTATTACCGGATGTAGGTTCTGAAATAGCAGAACTGGAAAAGAGCCCACTCTCTGCCGATGAAAAACTGCATCAGAAAGAGATCCTGCTCCAGGACTTTGCACAGAAATCTGAACGTATCCACTCCATTCAGCAGCTGCTGAAAGCATATACGCTCTTCGATAAAGATGTGGAGTATGTGGTAATGGATGGTAAAGTAAAGATCGTAGACGAACAGACAGGTCGTATCCTGGATGGCCGTCGTTACTCAGATGGCCTGCACCAGGCAATAGAAGCGAAGGAAAATGTGAAAGTAGAAGCTGCGACACAGACATTCGCTACTGTTACCTTGCAGAACTACTTCCGTATGTATCACAAACTGGCTGGTATGACCGGTACAGCGACTACTGAAGCGGGTGAGTTCTGGGAGATCTACAAACTGGACGTGGTAACCATCCCGACCAACCTGCCGATCACCCGTAAAGATGCGGAAGACCTCGTATACAAAACCAAACGTGATAAATACAGAGCGGTAATAGAAGAAGTAAAGCAACTGCAGGCTGCCGGTCGTCCGGTACTGGTAGGTACTACTTCCGTAGAAGTATCTGAACTGCTGGGTAAGATGCTGACCTTCGAAAAGATCCCTCACAATGTGTTGAACGCAAAACAACACGCCCGTGAAGCACAGATCGTAGCGGAAGCTGGTTTGCCGGGTGCGGTGACCATCGCTACCAACATGGCGGGTCGTGGTACGGATATCAAGCTCGGACCTGGCGTGAAAGAAGCGGGTGGTCTGGCGATCATCGGTACTGAACGTCACGAAAGCCGTCGTGTTGACCGTCAGCTGCGTGGTCGTGCTGGTCGTCAGGGAGATCCGGGTACTTCCCAGTTCTTCGTATCTCTGGAAGATGACCTGATGCGTATGTTCGGTTCTGACCGTATTGCCGGTCTGATGGACCGCATGGGTTATAAAGAAGGTGAAGTGATCCAGCACAGCATGATCACCAAATCTATCGAAAGAGCACAGCGTAAAGTAGAAGAGAATAACTTCGGTATCCGTAAGCGTCTCCTCGAATACGATGACGTGATGAACAAACAGCGTACGGTTATTTACGCGAAACGTAATCACGCATTGTTCGGTGAGCGTTTGTCTATTGACATCGACAACTCCTTCTACGATGTAGCTGAAAACCTCGTTACTACGCATAAAGCAAGTGGTGACTTTGAAGCTTTCAAACTGGATACGCTGCTGAACTTCGGCGTTGAAACTGATATCACACAGGAAGAACTGAACCGTACTGATGCTACGTCTCTCGCAACCCGTCTTTACCAACAGGCAAAAGACAACTACGAGCGTAAAACAGCAGAACTGGCACAACAGACACTGCCTGTGATCGAGCAGATCCACCGCGAACAGGGTCATCATATCGAGAATATCTCTATCCCATTCACTGATGGTAAAAAAGGTATGAACGTACTGGCGAACCTGCAGAAAGTTGTCGATACCAAAGGTTTCGAAACGATCAACGCACTGGAACGCAGTATCACGCTGTCACTCATCGATGATGCATGGAAGGAACATCTCCGTGCAATGGATGACCTGAAACAGTCTGTGCAGAACGCAGTATTCGAACAGAAAGACCCACTGCTGATCTATAAATTCGAGGCATTCAACCTGTTCAAGGATCTGAATGCAGAGACCAGCCGTGAGATCGTATCGTTCCTCTGCCGTGCAGGTATTCCTGTACAGGAAGAGAGCCGTCCGCCACAGCAGCAGATGCCACAGCAGGTGTCACATCCACGTGCGCCACTGGCGCCACAGCAGATCCGTGAAGCACATGAAGAGAAGACTGATATGAGCCGTATGAAGGCGACACATCAGGAATTTGATGGTGGTGACGCGGCTGTAGCGGAAGATTATGGTCATACTGATGACAAGCAGGAACCTGTGAAAGCAGGTCCGAAAGTAGGAAGGAATGACCCTTGCCCTTGCGGAAGTGGTAAGAAGTATAAGCAATGTCACGGGAAGGATTTTTAATCTGGTACTGTTGAGATATCATTACGGAAGGGGCGCTGAAAAGCGTCCCTTTTTTGTGGGATATGGGTGATTTCAGGTGAGAGGTGTTATGTCGGGACATGTTCCTGCGGGAGGCAGATGGGGTCCAGTGGCTGTGTTCTCTGAAGTTAATGAGGATGGGGCGGCGGTGGATGGTGTAGCGATATGAGGAAAGGGGTTGAAGATGAAAAGTGGCAGGCTTGTCATTATAATAAAATACATATCAATTAGTTATAACGCTTCAACAGGCACTTAAATTTGTTCAAAAATTCGTAGATTTGCTTATGACAACTTCTTCTTACAATAGAATTAGGGCTTTATTAATTGAGCAAAAGCGCCAAGTAACAGATTCATCAGAGGCTGCAGCCAAGTTGATAACGGACTTGGGTATAAGAGACATATTAGTTAATGCTTCGACTAAAAAGGCTGCTCCCCAAAAAGCTGCTCCTAAAAAAACTGTTGCTGTAAAGTAATATCGTAGTATACCAAAACAGTTCCCAAAACCTTCTAGTTCCGCAATTTACCAACCATTTATGGCGTCCCAATATATCTATTCATCCGATCCAGGATTAATAATTGGTTTTCATGGCTGTGACCAACACGTCAGAGACAGCATTGTATCCGGCCAATCCACTCTCAAATCAAGTAAGAATAAGTGGGATTGGTTGGGAGAAGGCATGTATTTCTGGCAAAATAATTATGAAAGGGCCTTGCATTATGCACAAAACCCTCCTGCGAAATCTTCGATAAAAATACCTGCTGTACTTGGGGCAATTTTTAATCTTGGTCATTGCCTGGACCTTACTGATAAAGAGGGAATTGACCTCGTAAGGCGTTCTCACGAAATTTTAAGTAAATCTGCGGAACAAGAACAAAAAGAATTACCACGTAATGTCAATCCTAACGGGAGTAAAGATGCAAAGGATAAAATCATTAGAAAGCTTGATTGTGCAGTAATAAACAATATTCATTCGTTGATGGAAAGAGCGAATGAAGCTCCATTTGAATCTGTTCGAGCGGTATTCTTTGAAGGCGCTGAGCTTTATAAAGATGCGGGCTTTTTGGATAAAACTCATGTTCAGATTTGCATAAGAAACCCTAATTTGATTAAGGCTTTCTTTGTTCCCCGTAAAACTGTTAAGTGGCCTTCCTAAGTTTAATCATAAGGCGTCTACCGGATTTGCATTGAAGAATGCTCTTATCATACCGGCGTATTCAGTTTCATCAAGCAACCCCTCCTGGTAATACTTGCTAACACAAGACTTTGCCCGTTCCTTTAATGAAGCAGATGTCTCGGGGATGTCCCGGGCAATATCATATAAGTCTTTGATCATCGCGATTGTCTTTCGTCGCTGATCATTTAATTTTTCTCTGTTTAATCCTAATTTATTAATTGTTATTACACCTCTATCATTATTATCAATAGCTACAGGCACTTCATCATAGAATGTAATATATTCCTTGGGATCATCAACTGCTGGATTAATAAATAAAGGCTCTTCTATGCTTATGTCACGTGCAGGAGGCGTTGCTCTATTTGCAGCAATTCTTAATGGAAAATAGTTTTTCTTATGCCGTTGGTTGCAAATCTGACAACATAGTAAAAGATTATTCCAATCATATGATAACCAATAATACCCAGGTTTAGTCATGGCTTCATTGTCCTGAACCCAACCAGCCTTGGGCCTGTAATGTTCTACATCGCCATAGCTTATATGACCGATCTTCGATTCACAGAAGCAGCACTTATCATGCTGCGCATCCCGAAGAGCTATTTTCACTTCTTCATGTCCGTAGATCTTACTGTCAAAATCATCAGATGAGAATTGATCATCCCCATTATCATAACGTGCAATTAACGCTGTGGTAGCAGCGGTTCCTCTGTTTTGGAGTACAAAGGGAACAGGTAAAGTCGCCTTTCTAGCGATATGTATCATTGTTTCTAATTACTTATAAAATGTTTCTTCGCTTTATGTGTTGGTTTCTTTCTCTTTAAGATATGCAGCAGCCTGCCTGATAATTTCCATTGCCTCAATATCAGCAGGTGTGTCAGCAGTAGGTAGAGAATCTGCGAGCGCATTTAACTCCTTGAGTCTTTCTTTTTCTTCAGGAGATAATTCACTCTTGCTGATTAAAGTGGTACGCTCTTCCATTTGTTTTGTTATCTCAGGATTTCTGGCGCTATCCAGCCCAAAGAGATCACTGGTAAGTATCTGGTCTATTCGCCATTTCCTTACATTGTCCAATTCCTGATCTATTACAACTGTGTTTCCTTCTTTTCGCAATACAACGAGATTTGCATCCTCTGGAGCAGCTTGTACTATTAATGGGCTATGAGCAGTTACCACGAATTGCGTCGCTGCAAATCTATCAGAAAGATATTTAAAAATATTACGTTGCCATTTAGGATGAAGGTGCGAGTCTATTTCATCTACCAATACTATCGCTGGCTCCGACAAAGGATTTTCACTGTCAGGATAAAAGGCAAACATTCTTGCGGCAAGGTCGACTACCCATGTAATCATTGACCGATATCCGAAACTAAGTTCATGAATATTAAACCATCCGAAGTCAGTATGAAACAATACACTTGGCCTAAACGAATCTTTAGTAGGTTCTAATATTTTTATTCCATCAATATCAGGCAATAATTCAATAAGAGTGTTTTTGACGAGCTCCAATCTTCTTATAACTTGTTCTTTGATCTCAGAATCCTTACTCGCTGCATAGTCCAACTGAAGTAACCATTCCTCTGCGTTAATTAACACTTCATCATCATTAAATAAAGTGAGAGAACTTCGAGAATTAAGATCATTAGTTAAAGAAGCCCCTCCCATTCTACGATTTGCACCATAAGAAAATATAAAGACTTGATCAGTTGAAGAAACTCCCGACTCCTCCATTTCTATATTAATCTCCTTATATTTCAATGGGCTTTCATGGTCATCTCTTGCATTATAACTCACATAAAGATTACGTGTATTTGGGGATTTAATGTGCCTAAATTTTTCATTAAAAGTATTGGCAGAAATTATTCCACTTCTTTTTCTTGTATTAACATCATAATTAATCATACCTATTCCTAGGTTAGAACCCATTCTTAGCCTTTTGCTACCATCCTCTAACATCTCAAAATGGACATCCAACACAGCTAATGCCTGCAACAATGTCGTTTTTCCTACACCATTATCCCCAAGGATAACCGTCCACCTTTTCCAGTCACTTCCATCCTTATTTAGGAAGTTTAAAGTCACGGGGTCCTTAAAACACTTAACGTTTTCCAGTTTTAACTCTGAAAAATAAACGCCTTTCCTTGTTTCGTTTACAGTCATAAAACAAAAATAATCCTTTGGAATCTCTCCACAACTTACCTCATCCTCTATAAGTGATAATTTACCCCAATTTCTTTATACTCCCTCCCCCAAACCTCCAATTTTCCCTTCCCTCTCCCCCAATCCGAGATTTCCCTTACTTTCGTGGGCGAAACCAGTGAAACCAGTCTCAATGAAACTCAACAGATACATCGACCATACCGTACTCAGGCCAACTACTACTCTTGAAGATATCAAGCACTTATGCATGGAAGCCGTAGAATACGATTTTGCGGCCGTATGTGTACCTCCACCCTTTGTCAAGCTGTCCAATACCTTTGTGGGCAATACAACCACGAAGGTGGCTACGGTTACCGGCTTTCCTTTCGGTTATTCAGCTATTGAAGCGAAAGTGGCAGAGACCGTACTGGCGATCGTGGATGGAGCCGATGAAATTGATATGGTCGCCAATATCCTGGCCGTGAAAAATAAGGACTGGGCATATGTGGAAAAAGAGATTGCGACCATTATGCCGATCATCCGTAATCATGGCAAGGTCATAAAGGTGATCATTGAAAGTGGCATATTATTGGAAGAAGAGATCGTACAATGCTGCGAACTGTACGCGAAATACCAGGTAGATTTTGTAAAGACCTCTACCGGGTATGCTGAAAAAGGAGCGACCGTGGCAGCAGTCGCACTCATGAGGGCAAACCTTCCGGCAAATATCCAGATAAAAGCATCGGGCGGTATTCGTACCTTTGACTTTGCAAAGGAGTTGATCGACGCAGGTGCCACCAGGATTGGAACAAGCAATGTTGTGGCCCTCATGAAGGGATAAAAGTATGAATATGAAACACTTAATATTATTATTCTCCGGATTGCTCATCGGAGGCCTGGCTATGGCCCAGGATGCAACATTGGCCAGCAATGGTGGCGTTAAAGTCGTAAAAGACAGTCGCCTCGACCTGCTGATCAAAAAACAGATCTACATCAATACCCTGGCTATCCGTAACCAACCGGGCTTTAGGGTGCAGGTTATTTCCACGAATAAAAGGAATGAAGCCAATGATGTAAAGGCAAGGGCCATGCAGTTATTCCCTGATTACCGCACTTATATGGACTACCAGGCGCCTTATTTCAAGGTGCGCATAGGTGACTTTAAAACACGCGAAGAGGCAACGGAACTGCGGGAAAAAATGAGTTCCAGTTTCCAGGGTGGCATCTTTGTCGTCCCTGCTATTATTAATCTGTCACCTGAGAAAGAAGCTGGTAATGAAGAATCGTATTAAAGAACTGGCGCAGCAGTATGCGCCGGAGTTCATTGCTATCCGCCGCCACATCCACTCTCATCCTGAACTATCCTTCCAGGAATATGAAACGTCTAAGTTCATACAGCAGAAACTGGATGAATTTGGCGTATCCTATAAAGCTGGTATTGCCGGCACCGGCATCATCGCTACGATAGAAGGGAAAAATCCTGCTTCCAAGACGATCGCGCTGAGAGCCGATATTGATGCCCTGCCCATCACGGAAGCCAACGATGTACCTTATAAATCGCTCAATAACGGCGTCATGCATGCCTGCGGACACGATGTACACACTACCTGTGTGCTCGGTGCTACCCGCATCCTGCAGGAGCTCAAAGGTGAATTTGAAGGGACTATCAAAGTGCTGTTCCAGCCGGGAGAGGAAAAACACCCTGGCGGCGCCAGTCTGATGATCCAGGAAGGAGCGCTGGAAAATCCCCGCCCCGACGCGATCCTGGGTATGCACGTGCAACCCACCATGGAAGCTGGTAAACTGGGCTTCCGCGCCGGACAGTATATGGCCAGCGCCGACGAGATCTATATCACTATCAAGGGAAAAGGGGGCCACGCCGCCCTGCCTCATCTGACTGTGGACACAATTCTGGTGGCCTCACACCTGGTAGTCAGCCTCCAGCAGGTGATCAGCCGTAACAATAATCCTTTCTCTCCTTCCGTATTGAGCATCTGTGCTTTCAACGGAGGATATACCACTAACGTCATCCCCAGCGAAGTAAAGCTGATGGGCACCTTTCGTGCGATGGATGAAACCTGGCGCTTCAAAGCCCACGATATCATCAGGAAACAGGCTACCGAACTGGCACACGCCATGGGCGCCGGGATAGATATCGAAATACTCGTAGGTTACCCCTGCCTGTATAACAATGAAGCCGTAACCGGTAAAGCACGCTCCCTGGCAGAAGACTACCTCGGACTGCCTAATGTAGAAGATACAGAAGTGCGCATGGGCGCAGAAGACTTTGCCTTCTATTCCCAGATCGTACCAGCCTGCTTCTTCCGCCTTGGGACTGGTAATGTATCCAGAGGCATCACCTCCGGGGTACATACCCCTACCTTCGACGTAGACGAAAACGCGATTGAAGTAGGGATCGGTACTATGGCGTGGCTCGCTACACAGTTCTGATCATACTCACCTTACTATATGTAAAAGCCGGGCACTATCGTCCCGGCTTTTCTATTTAAACTAAACTAACCAAAAAAGAGGCCCGCTGGAAAGCAGACCTCTGTCAACATAGCCTTTTGTCTTATCGTTATAAAAAAAGTTTATCTGATCTGTTTTAACGCATTCAATGATGCACCGGTCAAGTTCAGCTGTGACAGGTTGCTGACATCCATCATGACATGCCCGTACGGCACATCATGAGAGTTCACCACACTACCCCGGCCCAACGTCACCTGCAGGGTATCAATCCTGCTGGATCCACCTTCTACCGACAGGTTGATCGATTCCCCGCCCTGTATACTTAACCTGTCTGTTTGTATATTGAACAGACTGATATCACAGCCTTTTGCGGCTGTCACCTCAAATGCCGGCGCCTGGAAATCCTGGATCAATGCACTTCCCTCTTCCACCACAACACCAGTCAACTGATTACACTCAAGTATGGTTACATGATTGTCTTTCAAATTGAGGATCATCGTATCATTTTGAATGGTATACAGAAACGCATCTTTATGATGTTCTGTGAAAAGGATCCTGTTATTAGCCGTTTTTATCACCGGGAAACCGTGGCCCGGAATACCCTGCAACTTCAATACTTTAAAGGGAGGGAGATCTTCAAACTTTGAAGGCGTATTTTCTTTTACCGTGATGGATTCCTTACCGGTATATCCTCTTTTGTAATTCGCCCATATCACTGTATTTGCAATCAACAGCAGCAGTGAAAGAAAGCCCGCAAAAGCGATTAATAATTTATAACTGGTCTTCATAAAAACCTATTTAATGAATTACTTGAAATTGGATTTTTTAAATTTCTCATAGTGCGTTTTCAGCTCATCCAGCTCGAGGTCCAGCAGATAGATATTGCGGAAGAACTGTGGCAACTCATTCGCCATAAACCGCTCCTTCTTCATTTGCTTGATCTTCTTTAACGCACCGGCAGCCACAAAATATCCGATCCCTCTTTTGTTGTAAATGATCTCATACTGCTGCAGATATTCATAAGTGCGCATTACGGTGTTAGGATTCACTTCCAGTTGTACGGCCAGGTCTCTCACAGAGGGAATCCTGTCCTCCTGTTTCCACTTCTCCAGCAATACCTGCTCGCACATGTAATCTGCTATCTGCAGATATATCGCCTGCGTTTCATTGAATTCCATAAATGACTTTTTAAGCTGTACTACCTGATTATATTTCCTTGTCTCTCAACCGCGCGTAGGCAAGCGTCCAGAGCATTGGTGGCAGAATATATTTCACAAGGAACAGAAAGGTATGCTGTAGTGGTTCCGGAATGATCAGCATGGTGTTACCAGATGCTACCGGCGTGCCACCATTCGTTATATTCACACCAATAAACGGCACATGTTCATACCATTCCCGCATTTTCCCTCCAAAAAAGAGGAACACAAAAACGGTATTCACCAGGTACAATGCACCGAGGAAGAGCGTCAGCAGGAAAAGCGTTTTGATGAAGCTGTACTTCTGAAAATAAACAGCTCCCAGCAGCATGAATCCCTGTGCGCCAAACCAGGCGTAATACCAATAATATGCAGGAGTATCCTGTAAATAATTTCTGAGGTCATTGACAATATGTACATCCCTTTTCGCAAATACGATCATGTCCATGACCTGATAGGCGATATAAAAGGCCAGGTGATAAACAAGCAGAAATCCTACGGTGGTAACCAGTAATGTACTGAGGAATTTCTCCAGCTGCGATGCAGGGAACAACAGGTAGTCGATGCCCTGTGGTTTATTCCCCAACTCCCCAAAACTCAGACTGGTAAATATCAGCCCAGTGATGAAAAGCATGATGAAGAAAATAGGGACCAGTCCACTGGCTGTAATGGAAAAGTTATCCGTGGATGATACCAATAGCAGTATTAACGACAGTACTGCCAATACAATCACAGACATCGCATAAAGACGGTAGTTGTCCAGCAGATGCTTTCTCATATATAATCCGAAACGTGCCGGACTAAAAACGTTATTCGTTTGCATAAGTTTCTTACAGGGTTAGTTGAAGATTTCGGTGATACGCTCAGGCTTATCCAGCACGGCGTTGAACAACAGTTCCATGTCTATGCGACTGTGTTGCGCGCCTTCATTCTGTGTGATAACGGCATGTCCGCGGATAGAACTATCTGAGAACAATACATTGCCGGCATCTGCGATATTGGATACATTTCTGAATAACAGTCTGTCTGTAACAGTCTCCACATCCTGCCGGAAGATGATCTTGTGATTGTCGATGATGACGATACTGTCGATCAGGTTATCCAGGTCGCGGACCTGGTGAGTAGATATGACGATACATTTCTCGTCACTCACCGCTGCGGCTATCACCTTGCGGAACTGGCTCTTGGAAGGGATGTCCAGACCATTGGTGGGTTCATCCAGTATCAATGCCTTTGTGTTGGTCGCCAACGCAAAACTGATCAGCACTTTCTTTTTCTGCCCATAGGACATTTCAGTCAGGCGCTGGTCCATAGGTATCTGGAACTCTTCGAGGTAGTTGTAAAACGCTTTGCTGTCGAACAACGGATAGAAAGGCGCGTACGTCTTCAGATACGTTTTGATGCTTACAGGAGGGAGATAGAACTCTTCTGGCACCATGAACAGATTTTGCAGAAAAGCGGGCTGACGATAACGCGCTTCAAAGTCAAATACTTTACAATGGCCGGCGTTAGGGAATAATAACCCTGCAATATGTTTCAGCAGACTGGACTTCCCTGCACCATTCTTTCCCAGCAAACCGTAGATGTGACCAGCCTCCAGCTGCAGATTCAGATTCTCGAACAGGGGCTTGTTCTTCCTATAACTGAATGATAGATTCTGGATGGATATCATAGATTAGTGATTTAGTGTACTACATAACTAGTACACTGCAAATGTAGAAAGGATTCTGAATTAGCCAAAAGTTTTTTTGAGGAAATGGCTACTTTCTGGACCAAAACACTAATAATCAATACATTTATTTTTTTCCTGGAACGGCGCTGCTGGCCAATTGACGTATTAGTACTCATTTAAGCAGCTGTACATGCTGCGTTTTTTCTGATCGAATCTTGCCTTTGTCGGCCGAATTCTACACATTAAGACTTTTTAATAAGCTATATTTGCTTTAGTGGTTTACATTTAAATCTATCCCCTATGAAAGGCCCTATAGCCGCCGTGCTTTGTTTAAGCCTTTTATTTTCAGCGATTACGGCATCTGCACAGTTCGTGAAATCGAAAGATGTGGAAAAGATGAAAAAACGAACTAGAATCATTGTGGTGAAAGAAAAACCTGATAAGAAGATCCTAAAGCAACTCGCCCGTACGTCCCCTGAAATGGCAAACGCTTATAAGCAGGCTATTAAACAGTTAAATCAGGACTTCCCTGAGTCAGTCAGACAGTTCTGGACAGTGAACAGCAATGCGACAATTGAAGTAAGAACGGAAAAAGAGATTGAGAAGATCCGTAAGAAGGGTGACAGGACCAGCATCGTCATGGACTGTCAGTCACTGCATGTCAAACCAGGGGCGAAAAGCCGTTATTCCAAGCGGACACGCACCTATACAGCTCCTTTGTCCTGGCAGAAAGACCCTAAAGACCTCAGTATCCCCGTCATTAATATGACCTTTATTGAGAATGATCCGCAGAATCCTTTCTATATCCAGAACATGTCGGATAACTTTCCGGACTACATCGACTTTGCGGTAGGACTGCGACTGGCGACATTTGTATTTAACGAGCCGGAAGAACACAAATCATCTGCTGCACTACAGCGCGATATCAAACATAATGCGGTACTGCTGAAAGGCAAAACCCTGGTACTTTGTAAGGAATGGCTGGATGAGACTTTTCAGGCCAGTGTAGCAAAGGGTGATTATCCATACCCTATCAGATATGTCACACTCGAAGAACTGGAACAGCTCATACGGAAAGACATTTATGATAGTACCGTGGTAGCATATGTACCTGCCGGCGTGTTCTCTACATTCGATAAAAACGCACCCAGCATGGAAGTGCATGTTCCGGTGGTATTTGATCCAGTAAACGGGATGCCCCTCTGCCACTCAGATATCAGTGACGAAATGTTCCAGGCATGGGGCTTTTCACTGATACCGAAGATGGGGAAAACGGTGGTTGGATTTAAGAAGATCAGGAATGAAGATATCAGGAACTTTGCGAAGTCTATTACAGAGGGAGAAGAGCAGGAAATGAGCAGAATGGGAGGAGATTAAAAATCAGGCATTGGGAATGCGAATCAGGCATTGTTGCCAAATGCCTTTCAAAAAGGATATGTCCGGAATATATAAATGGCAATGGCGCTTCTGTTAAGGAAGCGCCATTGTTATTAATTTACAGTTCAGGATACAGCACGAACTGCTTCATGAAGTCATTCACCGCGCCGCGAACGCTGGTGATGCGTGCTTCGTTATCAGCATCCATCAGCAGTTCATCGATCCAGGATACTACCTGTCCCATGTGCTCTTCTTTCATACCACGGGAAGTGATAGCAGGAACACCCACACGGATACCAGAAGTAACGAAAGCAGATTTATCGTCAAAAGGCACCATGTTCTTGTTAACAGTGATGTCAGCTTTCACCAGTACCTGCTCTGCTTTTTTACCGGAGATATTCTTATTACGCAGATCGATGAGCATCAGGTGGTTGTCAGTACCGCCGGAAACGATCTGGTAACCTTTCTCAACAAATGCTTTAGACATTGCCTGCGCATTTTTGATGATCTGTTGTGCATATGCACCGTATTCGTCAGTCAGGATCTCGAAGAAGGAAACTGCTTTTGCAGCAATTACGTGCTCCAGCGGACCACCCTGGATACCTGGGAATACAGCAGTATCGATCAGAGAGCTCATCATACGGATCTCTCCTTTTGGCGTTTTCAGACCGAATGGATTTTCAAAGTCTTTACCCAGCATGATCATACCACCACGGGGACCACGCAGTGTTTTATGCGTAGTAGTCGTTACAAAATGGCAATGCTCGAACGGAGAGTTCAGCAGTCCTTTTGCGATCAGACCTGCCGGATGTGCGATATCTGCCAGTACGAAAGCACCTACCTGATCAGCGATCTGGCGGATACGTTTATAATCCCAGTCACGGCTGTAAGCAGAAGCACCACAAATGATCACCTGTGGTTTCTCTTTCAGCGCGATCTCTTCCATTTTATCATACTCCACCAGACCGGTTTCCTTGTTCACACCATAAGAGAATGGCTGATATAATTTACCGGAGAAGTTCACCGGAGAACCGTGTGTCAGGTGACCACCCATGCTCAGGTCCAGACCCAGGATCTTATCGCCTGGTTTCAGGATAGCCAGCAATACAGCGGCATTTGCCTGTGCACCGGAGTGAGGTTGTACGTTTGCATACTCAATATTAAAGATCTGTTTAGCCCTGTCGATCGCCAGTTGTTCACTCTGGTCAACGATCTCACAGCCGCCATAATATCTACGTCCAGGATAACCTTCCGCATATTTATTGGTCAGAACTGTGCCCATTGCCTGCATTACCTGCAGACTGGTAAAGTTCTCCGAAGCAATCAATTCGATACCATGACGCTGACGTTCCAGCTCCTGGCTGATGATATTAAATATTTGCAGATCTCTTTGCATTGTGTATTACTTTGAAAATTTGGTGCAAAGTTAATCGAATTTGTGAATAGTGCATAGTCAATGTAGGATGATAAATAGTTTTTTTTGCTGCGAAACCAAGATTCACCAGTCATAAATACTAGAAAACCACATCAGTCATAGACAATAATTATTATATCAGCGGACAATCTAATGAAATGCACAGGTATTTCCAACCTAACCGCCTGGTCGTCAGCCCTATGGACTATTATCTTTTTTTGTTCTACCTTCACGCCCTCGGTACGAGAACGAGATTATTAAACCTAACCTGCGTACATGAAGGCCATAATACCTGTAGCTGGTGCCGGCACTAAGCTACGACCTCACACATATACACAACCTAAAGCATTAATTCCCCTTGCGGGCAGAACGATATTAAGCATTATCATTGATCAGCTGGTGGAAGCCGGCATTAACGAATTTGTATTTGTTATTGGTTACCTGGGCGATAAGATCCAGCACTACGTGCAACAGAAGTATCCTCACCTGACCTGTCACTTTGTACAGCAAAACAGCCGGGAAGGTACAGGACACGCCATCCTGCTCACCCGTCAGGTCGTACAGGATGACGAGATCCTGATCGTACTGGGCGATACTATCTGTGAAGGAAATTTCCAGGAACTCATCTCCTCCCCGGTATCCATGCTGGGACTGAAGAAAGTGGACGATCCCCGCAATTTTGGTGTGGCCGAACTCAACGAAGAGCATCATATTATCCGGGTGGTGGAAAAACCGCAGATCCCGAAGTCCAATCTGGCACTCGTAGGCGTTTACAAGATCAAGGAAACACCGCAGTTATACGAATGTCTGGAACAGAACATCCTGCATCAGAAAAGATCACATGACGAGTTTCAGCTGACGGATGCCCTGCAATGTATGATCGAACACGGTGTCACCTTTAAGACCTTCAAAGTCACCAACTGGTTTGATTGCGGTCGTAAAGATACCCTGCTGGAAACAAATGCGATCCTGCTCAGCAAATACAAAATGGATAACAATCCAACCCTGGCTTATGAGAACACTATTATCATCCCGCCGGTAAGTATCGCAGAAGGCTGCAGCATTAAAAACGCTATCATCGGCCCGAATGTGGCCATCGGCGATAATACAGTGATCAATTACTCCATCGTAAAAGACTCTATCATCGGCTCTTTCAGTAACCTCTATGAAGTCGTGCTGAAATCTTCCCTGATCGGTAGTGACGCCAATATCCGCGGATTAAGCCAGAGTCTGAACATCGGCGACAATACAGAGATCGATCTGGGATGATCCTGACCGCTGCACGACATCGCCCGTTCCAATAATATATCTATCCTTCCACATATGCTTTACCAGGCAAATAGCTGATACCTGTCAGCTGTTTGCCTGGTATTTTGCCTTATTTTCATTCCATGAACCGTATCTCCCAATTATTCCACATCCAATATCCCATTATCCAGGCCGGCATGATCTGGGCCAGTGGCTGGCGACTGGCCAGTGCGGTCAGCAATGCCGGCGGACTCGGGCTGCTTGGCGCCGGTAGTATGTACCCCGACGTACTCAGAGAGCATATCCGGCAATGCAGACAGACCACGAACAAACCATTTGGTGTGAATATCCCCCTGTTATACCCGGATATCCAGCAGCTGATCGACATTGTCATTGCCGAAAAGGTGCCTATCGTATTCACCTCCGCAGGAAATCCCAGGACGTGGACGCCTGTGTTGAAAGCGGCAGGTATTACTGTTGTACATGTCGTATCCAGTGCATTCTTCGCCGCTAAAAGTGAAGCAGCGGGTGTAGATGCTGTGGTGGCGGAAGGATTTGAAGCCGGTGGCCATAACGGACGGGAAGAAACCACCACCATGGTGCTGATCCCTGCTGTATGTGAACAGGTGAAAATACCTGTCATCGCCGCAGGTGGTATCGCATCCGGCAAAGCCATGACAGCCGCATTTGCCCTCGGCGCCGAAGGCGTGCAGGTGGGTAGCCGCTTTGTCGCCACACCGGAAGCCTCTTCTCATCCTCATTTCAAGCAAGCTATCATTGATGCCAGAGAAGGTGATACCATGCTGGCCATGAAGAAGCTCACACCCGTCAGATTACTGAAGAACGCATTTTTTCAACGTATAAAGGAAGCGGAAGACAATGGCGCTGATCCGGAAGCATTGAAAGTATTACTGGGGCGTGCACGGGCGAAAGCGGGCATGTTCGAAGGGAATCTCGAAGAAGGAGAACTTGAAATCGGGCAGGTGAGTGCACTGATACATACACTAACACCTGCCGGAGATATTGTCAGAGAAATATGGGAAGAGTTTAATGAGACCATTCGTCGGCTGCATCAGTAGATAAGCGGCGATCGTTCCCTACGACTTTCTGCTTACCCATTTCAAAGCTTCTTTCCAGGTGATCTTCTTACCATACATCAGAATACCGGTACGATAGATCTTACCAGCAATCCAGGTAGTGAAAAGAAAACCGAGGATCAGCAATGTTATTGACAGTCCCAGCTGCCAGTAAGGGACCGTGCCCGGCACCCCGTAAGGAATACGGGCCATCATCACCATTGGTGAGGTAAACGGAATGATACTGCCCCAGAAAGCCACGTTACCCGACGGATTCTGTACAGATGACACCATAACCATAATACCAATAATGATCGGCAGGGTGATCGGGAATGTCAGTGACTGTGCATCAGTAGGATCTTCATTTACCAGACTACCCACTGCTGCAAACAGGGATGAATAAAAAAGGTATCCGCCGAGGAAGTAGAAAACAAAACAGCTGATCACTGTTCCCCAGCTGATACTACCCATTACAAACTGGAACTTTTCTATCATTTCGATCATAGCGGCATTATTACTGTTCTGCATCATCGTGCCCCCCTCATTAGCAGCGCTGAGCAACTCTGCCGGGATGAACAGGTGCAACGCCAGATTAGCGGCAACAATGATCACCACCCATATCAGGAACTGTAGCAGGCCAACTGCCGCGATACCTACAATCTTGCCCATCATCAGCTGAAAAGGCTTTACACTGGATATCATTACCTCCGCAATACGGCTTACCTTCTCTTCCATGACGCCACGCATCACCGCCATACCAAAAAACATCAGGATAATATAGATAATAAACCCGCTGGCATAACCTACGATGTACGCTACTGTCGCACTACCTTTGCGGCCTTCATTACCCGTTTTGAAGTCTATACTGATGTCAGACTTAGCCGCTTTCAGTTGTTCTGCATCAATGTTCGCCTTTTTCAGCCGTTCTTCTTCTATCAGGTCATTCACGCGGCGGGTTAGTTTACCTTCTACTGAAATGCCCGGTTGTGCATCACTGTAATAGGTAATACCTGCCGGACGATTGAGATCCAGCTCCGGAATGTACAACAGGCCGGAATAGCCATACTCAGCATATTTATGCTGGAAGGAATCCACACTGATATTCGTCAGGTATTTATAATACACCCCTTTATCATCAGGGAAACGATTCATGAACAGATGGCTGTCATCGATAACAGCTATACGTTTTTCTTCTTTTGAATTAATAGCTAATAATGTAGGTACAATGATCATTGCTGCGAAGAACAATGGCACCAGTAATGTCACGATCAGGAAAGAACGCTTCCTTACACGCGTGATAAATTCTCTTCTAATGATTAACCAGATTTTATTCATACCCGGAGGAAATTAGGAATTGGGAATTAGGAATTAGTGTAACTTATGCTATCCTTAAAGCGAACTAGCAGCGGGTGTTTCATTTAACACGGCGGTTGCTTCAGGCGCCTTGCCCGTCATAGAAGTGACCTGCTGGATAAACACCTCATTGATAGAAGGCAGGATCTCATGGAAGGAGGTGATCGGAATCCTGTGATTGATGAAATGTGCGAGGATATCATTCGTCGTACTGCCTTCACTAAGTTTCACCGTATAGGCTAATGGCTCTGTTTTAACGATAGAAAAATGATAGGTGGCCACCTGTGCGAAATTAGGCATTACGCCAAATCCGACACGGAACAGGTGCTGCTTGAAATCCTGCTTGATCTGACTCACCTCACCATCCAGCAACTTCTTCCCTTCATTCACCAGTACAATACGGTCACAGATCTCTTCCACCTGCTCCATCCTGTGTGTAGAAAAGATAATGGTCGTACCACTTTTACTAAGATCGAAGATCTCCTGTTTGATCAGGTTAGCATTGATCGGGTCCAAGCCGGAAAAGGGCTCATCCAGGATCAGTAACTGCGGGTTATGAATAATAGTGGCGATAAACTGTACCTTCTGCTGCATACCTTTACTCAGCTCTTCCACCTTCTTGTTCTGCCAGCTGTTGATCTCGAATTTATTGAACCAATAGCTGATCCTGTCTTTCGCCTCTCTTTCCGACATACCTTTCAGACGGGCGAGGTATAATACCTGCTCACCGACCTTCATTTTCTTATACAGCCCTTTTTCTTCCGGCATGTACCCAATGGCATGCACATCAGTCTCCGGATTGAATGCGCGGCCATTGAACAGGATCTCGCCGCTGTCAGGATAAAATATGCCGGTGATCATCCGTAGCAGGGTAGTTTTACCTGCTCCGTTAGGGCCCAGCAATCCGAATATGCTGCCCTTGGGAATAACAAAGCTGATATCATCAACAGCTTTATGTGTGGCATAGTGTTTATGCAGGTGGTTTATTTCTATGAGGTTCATGTATTAAATGTAAAAAAATTATATGAGAGCAAAGAAATTTGGAAGGAGGAATGAGGGATCAGGAACTTCCGGCCGGAATAGCTCTTTAGCCAGGTGCAATGGGTACTATTATAAATGAGAGGGCGCTCCGTTTTAATGAAGCGCCCTCTCATTTATAATCAGCTATTTACTAGCCGCTCTCCGCAACGATCTCCGCAGCATTCAATTCCTAATTCACAATTCCCAACTGCCTCACCGCCTGTGCATACGCCGCCCCTACATTCACCGCCACATTCCCTATATACAAACAGCTTCTGTCACTCTTGTCTATCTTGTTATTCGCAACAATAAAAGACCGGTGTACCCGTGTAAAACGGTCGGGAGGTAATAATGCCAGTGCCTCCTGCATGGAAAGCCTTGACAGTATCCGTTTATCTTTCAGTACAAAACTGATATAGTTGCCCGCGCTTTCGAGATAAAGGATGTCCTCCAGTAATACTTTGTGTTGCTCATATCCACTTTTAACAATGACATGGGCAGACACATCTGATCGCTGCCGTTGCAGTATCAGCTCCTGTAATGCTTTGGCTTTGTTGCAGGCTTTGATAAAGCGTTCCACCGAAAAAGGTTTCAACAGGTAGTCCAATGCATCCAGTTCAAAGCTTTGAACCGCGTGTTCAGAGTAGGCGGTAGTAAAGATGACCATGGGTCCGCCTGGTAAAGTTGTCATGAGTTCCAATCCTGATATATCAGGCATACGGATATCGAGGAAGATCAGGTCAACCGTTTCCTGTTGCAGAAACTCCAGCGCCTTAAAAGGATCAGTAAAATATTCTTTGATATCGAGGAACGGTACCTGTGTCGCATGAGTACGTATCACTGATAATGCGACGTGTTCGTCATCTATTGCGATAGCGGTGAGTGTCATACAGCTTTACTGACTTCAATGGTAAGGTGAACAAAATATTCTGTTGCCGTCTCGCGGATATTCAGGTCATGTTTGCGTGGATACAATAATGCCAAACGCTGCCGTACATTCTGTAGACCAATACCCATACTGTCGTTCTCTACCTCACTGGCCCTGTTTGCATGTACGGTATTATACACATCAAAATAGATCTTCTCAGGCGTACAGGACAAGGACATGGTGATACGAGACCTGTTACGTGAGCTGATACCATGTTTAAACGCATTTTCTACAAAGGGGATCAGTAGCATCGGTGCAATTTCATGCTCACAATGCGTATCATCTATGTTCACTTCTATCACTACATCGGAAGAGCCTTGCGTACGTAAACGCTGTAACGCGATGTAGTTCTGCAGGTAGGCGATTTCTTTTGAGAGGGAGATATGTTCCTGCAAATTATCATGCAGCATAAAGCGCATCATATCGCCGAGTTTCTGTATGCCTTCACTGGTGGCCGGCGCTTTTTCTTCCAGTGCAGTGCCGTATAAGGTATTCAGTGCATTAAAGAGAAAGTGCGGATTGATCTGCCAGCGGAGGAAGTCTAATCCTGTTTCAGACTGATCCAGTGCTTTGCGTAGTCCTGATATAGTATCACTGTTAGACTGACGTAAACGGAATATCCAGTATGATAACGGGAGAATTACAACCAGTGCACCGCCATACATAAACAGGCATATCAAAATGATAATCTCCGGATGATGTGGCCTAATGACACCAAATAGTAAAGGTAACAATGCGAATACGATCAGATAGAAGAAGGCCGCATCTGTTACTAACTTTGTTTTCTTTTGATGAATACGGAATCGTGGCAGAATATAGTATTGCGCGAGAAAGTAGGCGGCGCCATAGTACACACCGAATATAAAAGCCATACCAAACTTAGCTATACCCCCACCAGGTGTTCCCAGTGTACCTACCAGGAGTATCACGAGTATAACGATCAGTTCTGACAGGACCTGCTGAAACCAGGGTTTACCAACGAACCTGGGATGTAGTTGCTGAAAATACAGCTGTTTTACACCGTAGTATAATGCGTAGAGCGTTGCATAGAATATTGTAATGATAAAAGCTGACTTTGCAAAGTGTATATGTGCACCACGTACAGTATGATATACGCCGAGCAGATAACCATCATACCAGGAAGTAGCGATCATTATTGTGAGAAATGTGATAGCACAGATCGTAAACAGTAACAAAGTACCTGTTTCCCAGCGTTCCCGTTCGAGGAAGCGTGGAATGATCCAGTTGTTGACACTCACAAAAGCGAGATACACAATTGTAAACTGCGCTAACGTTGGTAACAGGTAATGCTTATAGTAGTCAAATACCTGGTGGTATCTGGCGAACTTATAACCATATTCATGTTGCAGGTCAAAAACATTATTCGTCACACTATTGAAGAGCAATGCGAATACGAGCAACAGGAATATCCCTGTAGCAATACCAAGTTCTGTTTTTCTGAGCTGGTTCATAAGGATAAAATCTTTCAGCAATGATAATTATCCCTCCGGCACTTTTTTAAAAAGTGTGATAAAACGGACACTACCTGTGATAGAAAGCGATAATACGCTCTGCCACACGTTCTCCGTCCATCGCTGCGGATACAATACCACCGGCATAGCCAGCACCTTCCCCACAGGGATAGAGTCCGCTGATCTGGGGATGCATCAGATGATCATCTTCACGTGGGATACGTACCGGAGAGGATGTACGGGATTCTGTTGCGACCAGTATCGCATCAGCGGTGTAGTAACCTTTCATTTTACGACCGAAGGCTTTAAAAGCTTCTGCCAGCCGGTGATGCACACTAACAGGCAGCACATCGCGCAGATTAACGCTGTTTACACCAGGCAGATAAGAGCAGGAAGGTAGCGTTGTGGATACCTTACTGTGGACAAAATCCGTCATACGTTGAGCGGGCGCTACAAATTGTCCACCACCAGCAGTGAAGGCTGTACGTTCTACCATTTGCTGATAGTACATAGCAGAGAGCGGACCTTTATCAGCAAAGGGCTGGAAATCAGTTTCATCTACAGTAACGACCATTCCTGAATTGGCGTAGGGGTTATCCCGTCGTGAGGGAGACCACCCATTTACTACAAGTTCTCCGGGATCAGTTGCAGCAGGAGCAATAATACCACCAGGGCACATACAAAAAGAGAATACCCCGCGGCCTTCTACCTGTTCTACCAGGCTATAGCTGGCAGGTGGCAGGTATTCATTTCTTGTAGGGCAATGATACTGAGCACTGTCTATTAATGACTGGGGATGTTCTATGCGTACACCGAGTGCGAAGGGCTTTGCACTGATGAGTATATTCTTCTGGTGCAGCAAACGGAAGATATCACGCGCAGAGTGGCCGGTAGCAAGAACGACCTGAGATGCTTCGAATGTTTGTTCGGTGGCAGTCTTTACACCTTTCACCTGATCATTCACCGTTAAAATGTCAGTGACCTTTTGTTCAAACAACACGATGCCACCACTGTTAATGATCTGTTCGCGCATGGCCACGATGATATGTGGCAATTTATTGGTACCTATATGAGGGTGTGCTTCATACATGATCTTCTCGGTAGCACCGAAGTGTACGAAGATGCTGAGGATGCGGTTGATGTCGCCACGCTTGTTGGAGCGTGTATAGAGTTTACCGTCAGAGTAGGTACCGGCGCCACCTTCACCGAAGCAGTAGTTGGAGTCAGGATTAACAACACCTGTCTTGTTCAGTGCAGCAAGATCCCGTCTTCTTGCCCGTACATCTTTCCCCCGCTCAAGGACGATGGGTCTGATACCTGCTTCTACCAGGCGCAGCGCAGCGAACAGTCCGGCAGGGCCGGCGCCTACAACGATGGCGGATGGTGCATTTGCGGGCAATGTATCATATATCGGTATGATACGTTCTCTTTCCTGGAAGGGTTCATTTACAAACACCTTGATGGTGAGCATAAAGTAAGCCTGGCGGGAACGTGCGTCGATAGAGCGTTTGAGCAGATGGAAGCCGGTGATCTCCGCAGGTTTTACACCGATAGCGGCCGCTGCTTCCGCGATAATGCTGGTATCAGCAGCTGCCTGGGAAGGCAGCAATTTGAGCGAGAGTTGTTGTATCATAAAAAAGGACGGTTAGGTAGTTATCCCAACAATTGAAAACGGATACCCGTATTTCAGGTATCCGTTTTCAGTTATTTTGTTAATGAGTTGTTATTCTCAGATCAATTAGAATGGTAAATCATCTGCCTGAGCACCGGAGGACATTTCCTGGGAAGTGTTGTAGTTTGGCATTGGATCACCTGTAGGTGCGCCTGCAACAACAGACTCCATGCGCCATGCGTCCAGATTGGTGATGTAGTTCACCCTGCCGTCTTTTTCCCAACGTGTACCTTTGATATTGAAGTAAACTTTCACGGTCTCACCTTCGTTGAAGCGATCTACGATAGCAGTTCTGTCCTGTACCGCCTGGAACTTGATGTAGTTGTTGATAACGCGGCCATTGATATCATCAGATTTTTCGATAACGAACTCCCTGGTTTTAAAGGTTTCGCTACGCTGCATCGTATTATACTTCACGATCAGTTTTCCGGTTATTTCAAAACTCATATAAAAATTTTTAGCTGTTCAGAGGGCCAAAGATAGGTTTTTTAGCAGCAATCCGATACAATAAAATTTAGAAACAGAGAGTTATAAACAGGGGTACGCTAACCCACGGGCGCGTATATAACAATTTTGCATGGAATTTGCTAACCTAAAGGACATTTTTTTAAATGCAATTACTAACATAGTTTTGCACCCCCGCGATGAAATTATCAACATTCCGGAAGATCAGAAAATGATCACAAAAGGTGATCATGTTTGGGCTTGTATTTGCATACAATAGTATTTTATCAGTAAGTACACTTATCTATGACAAACAAGTTAATGTCAACAAGAAAAGCCTGTCTATCAAAGCAGTGCAGTACTGGCTTTCATCATATTATAATGACACAGGAACAAGCGCTTAAAAGAGAGTAAAAACAGCAAAAAAAACAGAGGCGACAAACTGTTATCAGTGAAATATAAACAAGGGGAGATAAATTTTTTTTTTCAACATTTTCTACTGATATTCGTCGTCCTGTCTGAAAATCTAGCAACCCCCCACGTTGGTTAGATTTACATTTCGAGAACAATCCTTAATTTAAGAACAACATTAATTTACATTAGCTCAATGAATAAAACTTGCGAACAAGTTTGGGAAAGGTGTCTTAATATAATTAGGGATATTGTGGAATGGCAACCATTCAAAACCTGGTTCGAGCCGATTAAACCCATCCAACTTGAAAACAATGTTTTAACCATTCAGGTGCCAAGCCAATTCTTTTATGAATACCTTGAAGAACATTATGTGGGACTACTGGGTAAGACGATCAAACGCGAACTGGGAAAAGATGCAAGGCTTGAGTATCGGATAGTAGTTGAAAACGGCACACCTCATCAGCATCCAAAAACTGTAAACATGCCAGGGCAGTTTACTAAAAGTAAAAAGGACAGCGAAGTAGATTTTCCATTAACTATACAGAATCCTGTAAAGAATCCATTTGTTATACCAGGCATCAAGCGTGTACAAATCGATTCTCAGCTGAATCCTCATTACACATTTGAATCTTACATAGAAGGTGATTGTAACCGTGTAGCACGCAGGGCAGGTAAAACTGTATCTGAAAAGCCCGGCGGCACTTCCTTTAACCCATTAGTAATATATGGCTCTGTAGGTCTCGGTAAAACACACCTGGCGCAGGCGATCGGCAACGAGGTTAAACGTATACATCCTAACAAGGCAGTACTGTATGTAAGTGCTGAAAAGTTCATCAATCAGTTCATCGATCACTCGAAGAACAGTATCATCAATGACTTTATTCACTTCTATCAGTTAATTGATGTATTGATTGTAGATGATATACAATTTTTCGCGCGTGCAGAAAAAACACAGGATGCATTCTTTGCCATCTTTAACCACCTGCATCAATCGGGTAAACAACTGATCTTAACTTCAGATAAATCGCCTAAAGACCTCGATGGTTTGCAGGAAAGATTGTTAAGCCGTTTCCGCTGGGGACTCAGTGCGGACATGCAGATGCCCGACTTCGAAACACGTATGGAGATCCTTGAGATGAAAATGCGTAACGATGGTCTGGAAATGCCAAAAGAAGTGGTGAAATATGTTGCCTACAATATCCAGAGCAATGTACGTGAACTGGAAGGCGCACTCATCTCTCTGCTTGCACAATCTTCTCTTAACAGAAAAGAAATTGATCTTGAACTGGCAAAGCGCGTACTGAAGTCTTTTGTAAAAACTTCCTCTAAGGAAATCACGATCGAAAGCATCCAGAAAATGGTATGTGAGTTCTTCGATGTCCCTTATGATAAACTCTTACAGAAAACACGTAAACGTGAAATAGTACAGGCAAGACAAATTACCATGTTCCTGGCGAAGTCATTTACGAAGAATTCGCTCAAGACGATCGGTGAACATTTTGGCGGACGTGACCACACTACCGTGATCCACTCCTGTCAGACAGTAAAAGACCTGATGGATACCGATGGCGCATTCCGTGACAATGTCATCGAACTGCAACAGAAAGTGCAACTGGCTGCCATGTAATATCCCCTATACAATAAGTTATTCGTCCCGGGTAAACCGCCCGGGACTTTTTATTGCCTGCTGTTTAACAATTTCATAATTCACGGCAGATACAGCAGTTCATAACAACTAATAACTTTGTGTTACTGTACATTATGTCAAACGTAGGTCAACACACTTTATGGAGTTCTATCCGGAATGGTAATGAAAACGCCTTCCGACAGCTTTTTGAAGAATGCTGGGAACCACTTTTCTCCTATGCCTGCCGCATCACCAGAGACCATTCACTGGCACAGGACAGTGTACAAAGCCTCTTTATTCACCTCTGGGAAAAACGTGAAACCCTCCCCGATGTCGCCGCTATCGGCCCGTATCTCCGCAGCGCACTGAAAAACAGACTTTTGAATGCCCTGCGGGATGAACACGTCTATCAGAAACATGTTGACATCTTCATACAGGTATGCGATACCAATGCTCCTTCTTCCGCCGAACATCTGCACGTCAAAGAAACTGAACAACAAATACTGCAATCGATCAACAGACTGCCAGAAAAAATGAAAGATGTATTCTACCTGCATCGCATAGAGGACCTGTCAGTTGCCGAGATCGCCTGTAAACTGGGCACCTCTCCACAAACTATCAGAAACCAGATCAATACGGCTATGCAGCGATTGAAAATGCTGGTAAGCTGAATAATCCTGATCCGCCCCTATGTTACCAAATTGTTAAGCCACTCAGTACCAATAGTTAACTAACACGCTGCCCGTGTCTTACTATCAAACGACAGGACAGTTTGGACAAAGGGACATTATTATTATTACTGGAAAAATTCCGGCAGGGCACCTGCTCACCAGAAGAAGAAGCACTGCTATATCAATGGCTGGATGCGCTGGATGCAGATGACTCCTTACCGGCATTACCTGCTGTTGAAATGCAACAGTTCAAAAAGAACATGCAGCAACAGATATGGCCTGCCATCAGTCGTACACGCCGTATCGGCCGGCGTATCGCCACTATAGCCGCGGTAGTAGTCCCCCTTGTTATAGCAGGCTACTTTGCACAACACCATTTTAATCGCAGCCAACGTCTGCCATTCGCCTCATTGTCCTGGCGCACAATAAAAAATACCAGCGGACAATTACAAAAAGTAACTTTGCCGGATCAATCAACGGCCGTGGTGGGTCCTTTTAGCACGATCCAGTACCCGGTTCATTTTCCTGATCACGCCAGACCAGTGAAAATATCAGAAGGAAAAGCTTTCTTTGATGTTGTAAAAGATGATCATCGTCCGTTCAGCGTAGAAGACCATAACGGTATCCGTACTGTTGTACTGGGAACGTCCTTTACTGTGGAAGCCAGCAGCAGTATGCACCTGTTAAGGGTGGCAGTTGCCAGTGGGAAAGTGCAGGTGGAGCAAAAAGGCGTCACCGCCGCTGTACTCGGACCATCACAAAGACTAACATTCAGTGAACAATCTATTAAAAAAGACAGCATTGCCGCCGCTGATCTCCTGGCATGGACCAATGGAAAGATCATTTTGCGCAATGCCAATTTACAGGAGCTATTGCTTACTATTAAATACCAATACGGCATCACCGCCACAACAACGCTGGACATAAGCCAGGGCAATTACAATTTGCAGATACCTGCTACAATGACTTTGCAGGAAGTCCTGGACATTATTGAAAAAATCAGTTTCAGACCAAAAATTCATTTTACAATGAAAGAGCAAAAACTCTTTGTTAATTAGGCATTAATAATTAGAAATTTGTATGCTCAACTGCATTTAATAAGATAACGCGATGCTACATTTTCTACCTGGGACAAACAAGAAAACTATAAAATCGTCAGGCTAACAATTCCTAGTTACCAATTCCTAATCCTTTCATCCGGCCCTCTCAACAGTGTCCGGATTTCTATTGCCTTTACCTTAATACAGACATATATGCAAAAAGACAAAGTACATTTCTCTTCACGGCTTCGCTCAGTGCTCCTCACGGGTCTGTCGATGCTCGTGCTGGCGTCAACTGCCTTTGCACTGCCATCCGGCGCTCAGGCACTACAAAAAGTATTACAACGTTTCCAGGTACAGCAGGGCAGCCTTTCTGCCGCACTGAAACAACTGGAAGCAAAGGCACAGATCAGCCTTGCTTATGATGAAGCCGCCCTGCGTAAAATACAGGTGCATGCAGAAACTTATCAGAAGAAATCTGTAGTGGCTATCCTCCAGGACCTGTTAGGTCAATCCTCTCTGAAATTCGAAGAAAGATATAATACCGTATTGATCTATGACAGCGCTGCTGCTCCGGCGACACCAGCTGGCAACATCGCAGCCGCTGGTCAGCAGGCACAGGAAAAGATCACCCTGACTGGTGCCGTTTCCGATAAGAACGGTCCGCTCATCGGTGCGACAGTCATGATCAAAGGTACTTCCAATGGTACTGGTACTGATGGTACCGGCCAGTTCAAACTGTCTGTTCCTGCTCCGGCAAACAGCCTGGTGCTCGTAGTAAGCATGATCGGTTTCAAAACACAGGAAATCGTTATCGGCACACAACGCAGCTTCCAGGTTACCATGGTGGAAAACAGCATGAACCTGAACCAGCTGGTAGTAGTTGGTTATGGTACACAGCGTAAAGCGACCGTATCAGGCGCTGTGGCTGACGTACAACTGGACAAGCTGAGCTCCCGTTCCCTGAACGATGCGAATGAAGCACTCCAGGGTAAAGCACCTGGTGTGATCGTACAGAACAATGGTGGTGACCCGACCTCTTCTCCTAAAGTTTATGTGCGTGGTCTGGGCGGTATCAACGGTGAATCTGCGCTGACGATCGTAGATGGTTCCATCTATACCGGCGGTCCTATCAACCCGAACGATATCGAATCTATCAACGTACTGAAAGATGCAGCTGCAGCTATCTATGGTGCAAGAGCATCTGGTGGGGTGATCCTCATCACCACTAAAAAAGGTAAGGAAGGCGCTGCTACCGTTAACTTCGATGCGAAGATCGGCTGGCAGTATGCAGCTAAAAAACTGGACGTGCTGACGGCTAAACAGTTTGCTGATGTAGAGAACATCGCTTACGGTGCTGCTGGTAAACCACTAGCGGATGCATTCAATGCGACCAAATATCCTGATGGTCAGATCACCCGTACTGACTGGCAGGACGAGATCTTCCGCACCGGCAAGATCAATGATTACAACGTCAGCGCTAAAGGTGGTACTGACAAAAGCAGATATTACATGGGCTTCGGCTACCGTCGTAACGAAGGTATCCTGCTGAATACACAGTCTGAACGTTATACCTTCCGTCTGAACTCTGATGCAATGGTAAAACCATGGCTGAAAGTAGGCGAGAACCTGTCCTTCACCTATAGCAATGGTAATGGTGCAAACACCACCAGCCCTTATACAGGTGCGATCTTTACGGCGTTAGGCTACCCTCGTCAGGTGACGCCTCGTACCCCTACTGGTGCATTCAGCGGTATGCCGGCTGACTACGCAGGTTCTTATGGTGATATCGCCAACCCTGTTGCTACCCTGGAGAGAATGGATAACAGAACACCTGTTACCGCTATGAACATCAACCCTTATGCAGAAGTACATCTGACTAAAGACCTGACGTTCCGTTCTAACTTCTCTTTCACCAAGACCTTCCGTGATAACAAGAACTTCACTACGCGTGTACTGGAAATAGGTAAGATCAACACCAGCAACAGCCTCGTTGAAAGTATCAACAATGAAACGAACCTGCTGGCTGAACAGACCCTGACCTATAACAAACAGTTCAATGGTGTACATAACCTGAGCGCTGTGGCTGGTTATACTTATCAGCATGATGAATATACTTCGCTGACTGTTTCTGCGAGCAACTTTGGTGATGAAAGAGATGTGTACCGATATTTTGATAATGCCGGTGCATGGTTACAACCGAAGAGCGGCAAAAGCGAAAGAGCACTGGAAGGTTTCCTGGGTCGTGTGAACTATGACTACAAAGGTAAATACCTGTTCACCGCTTTAGGTCGTCGTGATGGTAGCTCCCTGGTAGGTCCTGCGAACCGCTATCAGAATTATTACTCTGTTTCCGGTGGATGGGTATTCACTGAAGAAGAATTTATCCCTAAACAGTCTGTCCTGAGCTTCGGTAAACTGCGCGCCAGCTATGGCCTGTTAGGTAACCTGGCCAGCTTGCCAAACAACGCGATCGATATCAACCTAACCCCTGTGATGGTTTATATGGGCGCCAATGGTACGCAGCTGACCGGTCTGGCAGAAACTGCACTGTCTAATAAAAACCTGACCTGGGCGAACTCCCGCCAGGTGAACTTCGGTGCGGATCTCGCTTTCTTCCACAACAGTCTTTCTTTTACTGCTGACTACTTCATCAAAACCACTGGTAACATGATCCTGCTGGTTGATCCTCCAGGTACTTCCGGTGTTTCTGTGGGTGCATATGACAACGTAGGTAAAGCACGTGACAGAGGTATTGAACTGGGTATCAACTACAATGGTCGTCTGGGTAAAGACTTCACCTATGGTGCAGGTGCAACCCTCACGAAAGTGGACAACAAACTGCTGGAACTGACTGGCAACATGCCTGAAATATTGGCTACCACCGGTATCAACGTGCGTAGCACACTGAACCCGATCGTTACCCGCGTAGGCCACCAGATCTATGCATACAACGTGATCAAAACAGACGGTATCTTCCAGACACAGGCAGAGATCGACAACTACAAAAACAAAGATGGAAAAGTAATACAGCCGAACGCTAAACCTGGTGACCGTAAATTCGTTGACGCGAATGGTGATGGTAGCATCAACAACAATGACAGACAGGTCGTTGGTAGTCCTTTCCCATCCTTCTCTTATGGTTTCAGTCTGAATGCCGCTTACAAAGGATTTGACATCAACGTGTTCGCTCAGGGCGTACAGGGTAATAAACTGTTCAACGCACTGAAATATACCAACATGAACCCAAGCATCGGTACCAACTATAACATGCTGACCGGTATCCTGAATGCATGGACGCCAACTAACACTAACACGGACGTTACCCGTATCATCTCTACAGACGAAAACGGTAACTACGGTAACACTTCTGACTGGTATATCGAAAACGGTTCCTACCTGCGTATCAAGAATATCTCCCTGGGATATACTATACCAGCTGTACTGACCAATCGTGCAAAAATCGGCGCTGTAAGAGTATATGTAACAGCTAACAACCTGTTTACCATTACCAAATACAAAGGATACGATCCTGAAGTAGGTATGGACGAATTAGGTGTGGATAAAGGCCGTTACCCACAGGCGAAGAGCGTACTGGTAGGTCTGAACGTTAATTTCTAATCAATACAAACGACGATCATAATGAAACAACTCATAAAAAATATAACCCTTTCCCTGGCCGGTATCTCCCTGCTGGCGGCATGTAATAAAAAGCTGGACATCGTTCCGGAAGGTGCGCCTACCACCGGTAACTTCTGGCAAACACAAACTGACGCTGTTGCCGGCGCCAACGCCATGTACAGCATGTTTGACGATGAAAACTTCTATGGCCGTGGCTACTGGTGGTTTATCAACGCCAGCGATGATATGGTCACTGGTCGTGTAAAAGCAGAAGGTGATAACATCAAGAACTTCAACAGCAGCTTTATCGGCGGTTCCTATACCGAAGGACAATGGAAACAACGTTACATCGTGATCAAACGTGCGAACGATGTGATCCTGAACGTACCGGCTATCCAGATGGACGAGAAACTGAAGAACCGCATCCTGGGTGAAGCGTACTTCCTCAGTGGCCTGATGTACTTTGAGCTCG
Source organism: Chitinophaga agri (assembly GCF_010093065.1). NCBI lineage: Bacteria > Pseudomonadati > Bacteroidota > Chitinophagia > Chitinophagales > Chitinophagaceae > Chitinophaga > Chitinophaga agri. The sequence goes on from NZ_CP048113.1 coordinate 4,009,902, forward strand.
CATATACTTACGGTGATGCCCGTGCCGGCGTACCTATCGTAAAGCGCGACAGCCTGACCGGTGCCAAGCCTATACCACGTACTGCCAATGTTAACATGGTATATGATTATGTAGAGCAGGAACTGAAAAAAGCGGCGTCTTTACTGCCTTATTTCAATGAATATGGTTCAGATGATTATGGTCGCCCGCATAAAACAGCTGCATTCGCCTTCTTAAGCAAAATGTTCCTGTACAAGAAGGATTATGCGAATGCTGAAAGATATGCTGACTCTGTGATCCTGAGCGGCAAACATAAACTGCTGGACAAGTTTGAAGATGTATTTACCATCTCCAACAACTGGACAAGCGAGTATATCTGGTCTGTTTATTCTAATTCCAAAGGCCCAGGTGGCTGGGGAAGCATCCTGCCAGGTGTAATGCTGGAAAACAAAGGATGGGGTAAATACAATGGCTGGGGATATTATATGCCTACCAAAGAGTTGTATGACTCCTATGAAGCAGGTGACCTGAGAAGAGAGGCTACTATCCTGAAACCAGGCGATCATTTTACTTTCTATGGTGAAGATCGTACCTATGCGTCTACCAACAGTTTATCAGGCTATCAGTTCCGTAAATACATGGAACCATTCTCTTATCCTAACGGTCAGCACCTGAGCCCTAACGGCGACCATCCTACGACCGACCTGAACCTGCCACTGCTGCGTTACGCAGAAGTACTGCTGATCAAAGCAGAAGCAGAACTGCAACAGGGTAAGAATGCTGATAAGGAGATTAACCTGATCAGACACCGTGCTGGCTTGAAAGATGTCACCAATGCAGATATGACCGAACTGAAAAAACAACGTCGCTCCGAGCTGGCCGGCGAATGGGCTAACCGCCACTTCGACATGGTACGCTGGGGTGATGCACAGGCTGCTTATGCTAAACCACTGCACGGCTTTGACGGCTCCGTAGTATGGCCTGCACGTAGCTTCGATCCTGCCAAACACAATGTATGGCCGGTACCAAGAAGTGAAGTGATCAGCAGCGGCGGCGTGGTTAAACAGAACGGCGGCTGGGAATAAGTGATTAATAGGAATTAGGAATTAAGAATTAGGAATTATCTTGCCTGACTATATGTAGGTTTTCAGGCAAGATAATCTCCGGGTCTGTTATAAGTTGTCATTATGATCAGACAGGTTCTTATTGCTAGTTCCTATTTTTTTTTGTCTCATTCCTAATTCCTAATTTCTAATTACTAATTTAATAATGGTCAGATCTAGCTTACTTTCTCTCTTCCTGTTCGCTGCCATGACAGCCGGCGCACAAACAAATAACTATAAAGCCATCAATGCCCACTCCCATAATGACTATGAACAGCCGATACCATTCCTGACGGCATATGTACGTCACTACGGTTCTATAGAAGCAGATGTATTTGAACGTAACGGGCAGCTATTCGCTGCGCATAAAGAAGAAGCCATTCTCGCGGACCGTACACTGGAAAAACTCTATCTGCAGCCATTACAGGAGCAGATAAAAAAGAACGGGGGGACTGCCTATAAGAACAGTACGGATACCTTGCAGCTGATGATCGACTTCAAGACCACCGGCATTCCTACAATGAAGGCACTGGTAAAAATACTGGACCGTTACCCGACCATCTCTAAGAACCCGACCGTTGTGATCACCATCAGTGGCGATCAACCAGCACCTGCGCTGTGGTCACAATATCCTGCGTACATTCATTTCGATGGAAAACGCGGCGCCACCTATACGGCAGCACAGGAAAAACGTATCCCGATGTACAGCGTGGATATCAAACAATTTACCAACTGGAATGGTAAAGGAATTATCGTAAAAGCAGAGAGAGAGCAGATGCAGCACTGGATCGATAGCGTACACCAGGCTGGCAAAAAAGTGCGTTTCTGGGGCGTAGCAGACAATGTGAACGCCTGGAAGACCCAGATGAACATGGGCGCAGACTATATCGGTACCGACCTGGTAGAAGATATGGCCAAATTCCTGTCCAACAGGCAAAACATTGAATACAACGGCACTGCCGCTACACATACTTTATACAAAGCCCGCTATGTGAACAACGACAGCATGGGCAAAGTGAACAACGTGATCCTGCTGATCGGCGATGGTATGGGCCTGACGCAGGTATACGCTGGTTTTACCGGTAACCACGGTCAGCTGAACGTATTGCAGATGAAGAATATCGGCTTTTCAAAAACGTATTCAGCAGACAGCTACATCACGGATTCTGCCGCAGGTGGTACGGCCATGGCCTCCGGCAAGAAGACCAATAACCGCTATGTGGGTGTAGATGCTACCGGCGTTCGTATACCGGCGATTCCGGATGTCATTGCCCCTAAGGGCTACAACAGTGCGGTGATCAGCGCCGGCGATATTACCGATGCGACACCAGCCGCCTTCTTCGGACATGTACCTGACAGAAGTATGGAAGACTCAATTGCTGCCGGCTTCCTGAACACGCCTGTCAGTATCCTGATCGGTGGTGGTCCTCAGCATTTCGTGCAGCGCAAAGATGGCCGCGATCTGTCTAAAATACTGCAGCAAAAAGGCTATACCTTCAGCACCAACCTGGATGAACTGAATAATATGCAGTCAGATAAATTCATCATACTGGATCCGCGTGCGGAACGCTCCATGCTGAAAGGCAGAGGCGAGTTCCTGACACAATCGCTGGAAAAGTCCATCGCCTCGCTGCGTAGACAACAGAAAGGATTCTTTATCATGGCGGAAGGTGCGCAGATCGATTATGGCGGTCACGCAAACGTAGTACCTTATGTCGCAACCGAGATGATGGATTTTGACAAGGCGATCGGAGCGGCTATGAAATTTGCAGATGAAGATGGTCATACATTAGTGATCGTTACGGCCGACCATGAAACCGGTGGTTTATCCCTGCTGGATGGTAATTTTTCCAAAGGATATGTAGAAGGACATTTCAGTACGAATGACCATACGTCAGTAATGGTGCCGGTATTTGCCTACGGTCCGCATTCGCTGGATTTCAGAGGTGTATATGAGAATACCGAGATCTTCGCGAAGATCATCGCCCTGCTGCAATAGACAATTACAGCACTATCATGATAAAAAGAAAGCGGTTCAAGATGAACCGCTTTCTTTTTATCTCAGCAAATGATATTAATCTTCTTTCCTTTTGAACTTGTCGTATACCCGCTTTCTGTCTCCTTTGTTACTTTCCAGGTGCTTCAACACCATCTTTTTCACATACTTACGCACGTCTCTTTTCAGTCCCGGCATATCCAGCTTGTTCTTACCTACACCACCATACGTCAGCGGCTCTCCCTTTACTGCCGCAAACAATACCAGCTGTTTACCAATGCGTTTTTTCGTCACCTTCAGGTCCCACTCTTCTTTTTCGCCTACTGCTGTAAACGCATCTTCCAGGCCCTTTATCACACCCTCCACGAGTGAGCCATGTTCCTTGGTATTTTCATTATCTGCATAGGAACGGATATAGGGATCCGGATGTGTGGTGTAGATATGATGATATTTGAGAATGATATGAATGATATATCCGTTGATAGCGGTCTTCAGTTCCAGGGGTAACCAGCTGTTCACATGGCCATAATAATGTTTGTCCAGCAGGTCATGAAACAACTCACTGATGCCATTCTTAAAATGAAATACATTACGCTGAAACTCTTCCCCATTATCCGTACTAACGATCTTCAGACCTGGATTGAGGTAAGCCATCTGCTGTAACATAGTATTTGTAGGAATATAGGCCGGCTGATTATCCTTAAACAGGTCGCCATCGAGCCAGCAGTCGACCCGGATACTACCCGGCTCTTCCGCCGCTGGCTTCGTCAGTATTTCATAACTCCCCTTTGAACTGATCAGGGAAACTTCCACATCCGTTGTGATACGTATCAGTGTGGTAGCACCATATCCCACCAGCAGGGCTGTCTTGAAGTTCTTACCGGATCCGGTCTCTTCCAGGAAAGCGATCTCGTGTTGCAGTTCATCTATAGACGCGCCGGTGATCAACATGCTGATGTGATTATCAGCACTGAACGTAATTTCGATACCTGTTATGCCTGTTACATCTTCGAGATAATCAGTGATGACCAGTTTGATCAGTCGTCTGATACCGTAGCTATTCATCGATCCCAGGTACATGACCGGTCGCCTGCGTATAGATTCGATGATACTGTGAGAAGGCCGTCCATTCATAGTTTTCTGCTTTACAGCCTGCAATGTAAAGCAATCATTGCAGAAGAATACACTGTCGGCCATAAGATAATATACCCAGGCAGCCGACGTACTGACTGCCGGAATAAGCGCCTACTTACAACCAATTATTCTTTAATACATAACACATTACAATATGTCAATTAAACTTGTTCACATCCGGCAGGTAGCGTAATTTTATGCATAGATACAACACCACAGCAACGAGATACAAAGACGGATTTTTTTCAATAGCATACTTTTACATACACCCCAAACAGCAACACATGTATCATACCATTATGCAGACCGTACCGGCATTCCTCCCGGAGGCTGCGTACATTATTATTCAACAGAAAAATCAGTAGCCCCATGACTCCGCAAACTGTAATATCCGAAACACCCCTTCCCCCGGCTACGGCCCTTTGTGAAGAAGTTGTCAATGAAAATCTGTTAAAAGGTTTACCTGTTAACGAAGAAGATTATGCCATCATTGTAGGCGTCAGCCATTATATGAGTCTTGCCCCGTTGAACGGGCCTATCACAGATGCCTGCCGGTTAAAGAACTGGCTCATCAAAGCCGATGGCGGCAATATTCATCCACAGCATGTATTCTTTATTCCATCCGCTCCGGGTAGTCAGACGCCCGATCAGATGTCTATTGACAAAGCGCTGTCCGACATCCTGCAGATGGCAGCAGCCAAACCTGCCCGCCGGCTCTACTTTTATTTCTCGGGCCATGGTTTTGGCTCCAACTGGGAAGTGAATGGGATGTGCCTGCCTATCTGGTCGCCCAGTTTTTACAATGCCGCACTTTCATCTAAGGCCTACCTGGATCTACTGGTGGAAAAAGACCTGTTCCAGGAGGTCTATTTCTTCCTGGACTGCTGCCGTGACAAAAAGATCAACACCAAGCCCCTGCACTCTATGCTGGGCGGCGCCCGTCCTGGCGGTGCGAATACGATGGCGGTACTGCTCTATGCATCCGAATATGAAAATGCGGCCTGGGAAGGCATGATGAATACTGATGGAAGTCTGCAGGTACATGGCTATTTCTCCAGAGCATTGATGGAAGCATTGAATGGTGGCGCTGTTAATAACAACGGCGACATTACCATCACCAGTTTCATAGACTACATCCGGGAAAAAACAGAGTCTTACGCACAGGAACGTAATCAGACACAGACGGTCCGCTCTGACATCAGAAATAACAAATACGGCATGAACTACGTGATACACCGCACCGGCAGGATTCCCGGCACCGTATTAACCATTACTTTCAAAACAGCCGGAGAGATCAGTCTGGACGGACCGGACCTGCATAACATCAAATCCGGTCCGGTACAGGCAGGCGAATCCTGGCTGGTACCACTGGGCAAAGGGTATCACCAGCTCACGAATAAAACGACCAAAACTTCCGCATTTATCACCATTGATGGTACACTTAAAACCATGCAATATGACTTCTGACCTGCCTACCTATACACTCACTGTTTCTGCCGTAGGTGTGATGGCTGATTTCGCCCATCTCACAGTTTACAATGGCTTCCTGGAAGATATTGCCAGGGGATATGAACAGCTTGAACTGACCCTTAAACCAGGATTGTATAGCATCACCCTTAAACTGGATGGTAATATTATCCGGGAACATGTACGCCTCTCGGAGAATATGCATGTGCAGATCCCTACTCCACCGGTATATGCTTCGCTGGTGGCAGATAAATTTGAATCCTCTCACGAATATTATACACTGAATGCACATCAGTACAGTCTTGAAACAACGGTCAAAAAAGGACACAAAAAAGGCGGCGCTATCTTCCTTTTCTTCCGGTATACAGATGTGCATAAACGACGTGAACTGAACAATGACCAGACATCTCTCGGAGAAGGCTTCTCTCTCCTGGATGCCCGGCGTCAGGTGCTGTACAAATTGCAGGGGCCTGATATCAGAGAAGATACAGATGCAGGCTGGCTGGCCTTTCATGCAATATTACCGGAAGGGATCTATTACCTGCATTACAGCGGGCATACCGCAAAAACAGGCCTGCCATCCGACAACGATCTACCTGCCCGGGAAATCCCCCTGCAGGTATTCCGGAGCAGCGGGGAATCGCAGGGCGCCGCAGGTCAGTACTGGCAAACGCAGGTTTTCCTGACCTTTGGCTATGGTCCTATCTTTCCTTCCATGAGCATCTTCATAGCACCCCGTCAACAGGGATTTGTAAATGATGATGAAGGCAATTACCGCATCGACGGACTCCGCCACAAATTCCACAACGGTGTCTATATCCTGCCAAAGAAAGTGCTGCAGGAATTTGAACAGGGACAGTTCACTTCTCCGATGAAAGGGTTGCTGGCTGCCTACGTATATTTCAGTAGTCCGGAAAATGACAGGGAACTGCTTTTCAGGAATGTCACCGAACACCTGCCTGCCTTACTCGGGCATGATACGCCTGATGTAAAAGCATTGCAGATCATGGCAGCACAATACTACAAAGACCCCATTCCGGAGATATTCCTGAGCGAGCCCTGCATGTTCATGGCAGGCATCCGGGCGATCATCCGTGCGTCTATCAGACATCCTGACGTGATCGTGGATGATAGTTTGCTGGAGTATATTACTGACAAGCTATACAACGATATGGTCTGGACCTCCTATCAGCCCGCCCCGTTGCCCGTACCTAAGACAAAGACAGCCCCGCTGGCGCGCAATTCCATGACCTCGAGCATTGTGAGTGTGGTGGAAAAGATCATTGGTGACGAGACCTCGCCGGAGGAGATTGGTAAGCGCCTGCTGCAATCACAAACTGTCAGCACGTTGCTCTATTATATTGAGAAATTGGATCACGAGCTGGATGTGAATGACCTGGCTAACAGACTGCAGATCCCGCCTAATGTGGTGCGGAAGACGGTGCAGCATATTCTTACATTCTCGGAAAGCATCCGTGATGCGGAAAGGACACCGGAGCAGTTTAGTGTAAGGAATATTAACAAATTAAAAAACATACATTGAATGCAATATCTTAATCACACCACATGACACAAGGCTATGCACTGCATATCGGACTGAATGCCGTCGATCCCAGTAAGTACGCCGGTTGGCACGGACAACTCTTCGCCTGTGAAAATGACGTGGCGGTGTATAAAAGTCTGGCGGAAAAAGCAGGTTTCCAGGAGATCCATATGTTATTAACATCCGACGCCACTACGGACAATGTATTACAGCACCTCCGTGATGCAGCTGCGCAACTGGTATCGGGTGATATGCTCCTGTTGACGTACTCCGGGCATGGTGGCGCACTGATTGACAGTAATCATGATGAGACTGATAATTTTGGAGAGATGAGCGGATTTGATGAGACATGGTGTTTGTATGACCGGCAACTGATAGATGATGAGCTGTGTGACTGCTTCGGTCAGTTCAGTGAAGGCGTCCGTATACTGGTCTTTTCAGATAGTTGTCACTCGGGATCTGTGGCAAAGCTTGCAGCTCCTGTCGATATGCATACAACTTCAGATCCTGTGACTATCCCACGTGCGAGATTCGCACCACTGGATGTGCTGATGCGTACCTATAATACGCATAAAGCCACCTATGACACCATACAGGCACCGCTTAAGACCCGGCAGGATGATATCCGGGCCTACGTTATTCAATTCGGCGCCTGTCAGGATGATGAACTGGCCATGGAAGTATCCGGTAACGGGTTATTCACTGCGCAGTTACAGCAAGCCATGCAGGAACCGGTCATTAATTACACAGCACTTTTCAGCGTGATAGAGCGTGGTTTTAACGGCAGGCAGCATCCTAACCTGTTTCATTATGGCAATAAGGCGTATGATTTTATGGGTCAGGCGCCTTTCAGTATACAGTCAGCGCCTGTGAATGTGCAGCGATAAAGTGATTACGTTTGATGGAAGGTTAACCGGATGGTGAGTCCCTTGTTACTTTCAATATCCAGCTGCCCGTCCAGTTGCGCGGCAAAGGTTTGTATGAGTTTTATACCCAGGGATTTCCCTTCGGAGAAGTTTACATCAGACGGCAGCCCCTTTCCATTATCGGCAATGATCAGCAGTAATTTATCATCACTGATATAGTCCAGAGAGATAGAAATACTACCCGGTTGCTGGGGAGGGAATGCATATTTGATCGCATTGGTGACCGCCTCACTCAGGATCAGCCCCATGGGCACGGCCTGCGAGACATCCATTTCTATCGGGGCGATGTGCAGGTCAAAGTAAATGCGGCGCATGCCCCGGTAGCTATCTTCCAGGTAGTGCACCAGTTCATGGATATATGAAGGCATGCTGACCAGACTGAGATATTCTGACTGATACAGTTTCTGATGGATCAGCGAAATAGACTGCATACGATGGGCACTATCCCTGATAGCGGCTAGTGCGGCCTCACTTTCGAGGAAATTTGATTGTGTATTGAGGAGACTCATCACAATCTGCAGATTATTCTTTACCCTGTGATGGACTTCTTTGATCAGCCATTCCTTTTCTTCTACCAGTCGTTGTAAAGACTGGTTCTTACTGGTGATCTCCTTCTGCTTGATGTCGAGCGCCCGGATACTACGTTGTTTCAGGCGGTACCGGTTTACGCTCAGTAGTAATAGCAATACTAACAGGATGCTGCTGCCGAAAGTGACCCGTTTCAGCAGATTGGACTGTCTGATCTGCTGTTGCTGCAGCAGACTTTGTTTACGCAGTGCGTTAATATCTTTTTCCTTCTGCCGTGTTTCATATTTTACCTGAAGTTCTTCCAGTTCCCTCATACGCGTAGCATTATACACAGAGTCGGTTAATAGCTGGTATGCGCGCAGGTGATGGATGGCCTCCGTACTTTTGTTCAACACAGAATCTGTCTGAAACAGCATGAGGTGAATATCTTTCAGCATAGCGACCGGCATGCGGCCAGTGGTGATAGCGAGTCCGGTATCCAGGTAAGCGGCAGCGCGGGTATATTGTTTGCGTCCAAGGTAAAACTGTCCGACACCATGATAGGTAATAGCTGATATCTCGTTACCCAACCGGGTACGACTTTCCCAGTACAACATATCCTGGTAGTACTTTTCCGCCCTGCGGTATTGCCCCAGTTGTGTATAGCAGGCGGCAAATGCACCGGCCACCAGCTGTTTATTCAACGGATGTTCAGGTGGGCAGGTCTTCATCATACGATTTAATATGGCTACCGCCTCGTTAGTCCTGCCGAGCTTGATCATCTCTTTTGTCAGGTAGTAATTAACGCGGGACACCGGACCTTTATCAAAATTACGTTCATATACCGTCTGCGCTTTTTTATACCATTCAATACTGCGGGGCGCATCATTGAGCTGACTGTACACAGCGCCCAGTTTTTCATAGGTGGCCGGGGCAGCGGCGCTGTCGCCCGTCTCGTCAATTGCCTGTACACAGGCGATGCCATAGCTTAATGCGTTGTTGAGATATCCGCGGAACATGCTGATATCCATCAGGCGCGTGTAGGTATTCTGCACGTATTTATCGCCCTGCGCCTGCTGCATCTCCAGCACTTTCAGCAAGCCTCTTTCCGCCTGTTCGAGTTTTCCCTGCCGGCGGTAGACTTCCGCCCTGGCGCCCCACACCCATATCTGCCGAGGGATGTCTCCCAGGCGTACGTAGATCTGCAAGGCGTTTGACATATAATTGGCCTTTTCCGTGAAGGTGCTGTCGTGATCGGGGATACGGTAACCGAGATCCACCCACCAGTCAGCTTCCTCCTGGAAATCACGTTCTGCATGTAATTCATTGATCATATACAGGTATGCCTGTTTACCTGAACGGATATCCTGCGACTCAAAATAATACCGGCCTATCATACGGGTACTCTCTCTTTGTCCTCTGAGGTATCTGATCTTCTGGCTTTGCTGGGATGCCCGGCGGAACCATACAAAGGCCGTATCCAGGTCCTTTTTATTGCCGAGAGGGCGCTCCAGGTATTCGGTACCGAGCAGTAGTTGTGCGTGGATGGCAAATATTTCGTCAGGCGATGTGCTGATCATATCCGTGACGCGGGAGAACTGACGGCCGGCAATGAGTGCTTTTACGGCCAGTAAACGGGCTTCCAGATAGCCGTTACGGTAATTGATCCGCCGGGCAAGGTCTTTTGCCCGCCCGGATAATAACAACGCGGTATCGAGGTCTATGGTGCGCTTTTCAGGCATCCAGACATAGTGTTGCCCCTGCTCGATCATCAGATCGACCAAATTACTGTCCTGTGCAGCTGTATTGATCAACGCCCAGCGTTCCTGGATGGTCATTTCCTTTTTTAGCCGGGGTTGTGCGCTGACAATCAGGCAAAACAGCAGGAGGATGTATAGGCAAAAGGCGGTCCTGAATACACTCATTTTGGCTGAATAGGCTACAAAGATGGCTAAGATTCTTTGATCTACCTAACGGAGGGGGAAAAGGATTGACTGCGGGATGGGAGCGGTTGGAGGAGGTTGGCTGGATAGCGCTTGGCCGTCGCTAGTTCGTCGCTTGTTGCTTTGAGGAGGAAAGGGGGATAAGGGGGCAAAATAAAGTGGAAATGGCGAATGATTTGCCCTGATGCGAAGCCAATAAGAACTTCTGTATATCAAAAAATACAATTATTTCGGTGTATTTTTGAAATGACTTATCCTAATCACGGGTAGTTAATCCACTATTGATTTCGTTTTGACATAAAGTTTGACAGGATAAATTAGGGAAGTATACATATGCGTATAGATCATCTGGAATTAGAAAACTTCAAAAACTATGAGCACCTGGAATTGGATTTCGTTCCGGGCATTAACCTATTTGTCGGAAGCAATGGAAGTGGTAAAACATCCATTCTTGAAGCCGTAAATATTGCGGTTGCGGGTTTCTTTGGTTCCAGAGAATCAAAGATGCAAAGAGTCATAGCATTCGATGAAATAAGAATAGCCGGAGGACAAAAGGTTTCAAGTGCAACTGTTAGAGCTTATTCAGAAATAGTGAATGGAGAATGGTCCAGAACTATCAGGCGTGACACAAGGGCCAATGATGTCAAACATCTGCGTGCTGTCATCGAATATGGCAAACATATATTTGAATGTTTTGAAACAGATGATAATAAGACTATTGCTCCGTTGATTGTATATTATTCTACGCAACGGCTATTTAAGGATGCCAAGATAACTGAGAAACAAAAATATGATGCAGAAGCGGGGCGCCGTAACGGCTATTTGCAATGCTTAAAGGAAGATGCTATAAAAGGTGTGTTAAATGACTGGCTGGGCAAAGCTGTAATCAGGAGAGCAACAAAGCATATCAAAGAAATAAAAAGCACTGATAAGGTATTGGAAAATGTGGAACAGGCAATCAGACAGTGCCTGATTCATTTTCTCGATTTGCCGCATGATTTCTCATTAAAAATCTATCAGGAACCAGATTTCGACAATGAGCTTTTTATCAACTATGACGATGAGCATAATTTACCGTTATCCAATTATTCTGATGGCTTCCGCAATATCATTTACCTGATCATTGACATGGTATGGCGGGCATCTCAACTAAATCCATGGCTTAATTTAACTGATTTATCCGCACAAATCAATGGAGTGGTAACAATAGATGAAGTCGACTTGCACCTGCACCCCAAATGGCAGGCGAAGGTTATTTCATTCTTACAACAATTACTGCCGAACGTCCAATTTTTCATCACAACACACAGTCCCACCATCGTTGCAAACTTTCATGAAAGACAGGACAGTGAAGAAGAAAAAATCGATACTTTGTATATGTTAGCCGACAATTCCGTCAGGAGGATATCCAGCTCCTTTTATGGACAGGACATCAATTCAATTTTGGACAATCCAATGGATGCTGCTCCCAGGGCGAAAAAAGTACTTGATTTACTAAAAGAATTTGATGCAATTGCGGGAAATCCGGATTCACAGGATGCCGACTATGAAAGGTTACTTCAAATAGCAGCTGAGTTAAATGACATCCTACCAGGAACTGACGAAGCCATCATCAAAGTCAATGAAATAGCAGAAAGAGTTAGAAATTCTCAATAGAACATGAGATTCATCCATAAGTCAAAAACAGCTCCGACAAAATTTACACAAGCTGTTAATAACGCCAATCATTACGATCATCTCCACGGTCATCAAAGAAAAGCCATTCTGGAGGTGCTTATTGCCGAACAAAATGGCCTCTGCGTGTATTGTTTACAAAAGATTACACCCAATGATGCAACCATTGAACACCTGATATGCCAGTCTCACAATCAAGCGCTTGACCTGGAATATCTGAATTTATTCGCTGTTTGCAAAGGCAATGAAGGTAAAGATGAGACCAGTCATTGTGACAAATACAGGGCCAATGGCGCTGACAATAACTACTTTTTTCCAGTCATGCTGTTTGAAAGATGTAAGACGACCAGTATAAATGATATCAATCCATTTTTTGATGTAGAATATAATTCCCGCACACAGTTTATTTCAGGAAGAATACTGGGTAGTCCACAAAACATAAAAGGATTCCCGAATATTAAGAGAAATATAGAAGAGACTATCAGCATATTAAATTTAAACTGCGATAAACTTGTCAATGCAAGGAGATTCAAGTGGGATCAGGTAAAGAAAACAAAAGCTGAAAACAACTACACCTGGCAACAACTATTCGACTATTATCTTACCCAGCCTAAAACAGACTTTCAGGAGTTTGTATTAATGGCCATACATAAGCAAATCTCAAATACTACTAAGGCTGCCATGACCCAAAAAAGTGTTGGCTCTGGCCTACCCTAAAGCCAACACCTTTTTTCTAATACGTCCACCTTATCTCCTCGCCTTAAACTCCGAACCATCCTTCCACTGCGGGAACTTATCCTCGTTCGCGAGCGTCAGCCCCACATCAAACAAAAACCTGGTATCTTCTACCATCCCTGCAATCTCCCAACTGGGGTCCAGCTGATCAAACGGAGAATGGTAATGATCACGGCCATACATCGTCGCATGATCGGGCGCCCAGGCCGAATCATGGCCAAGAGAAATATTTCCGCTACCAGGATATAACGCGGGAATACCCACCTTTGCGAAATTAAAGTGGTCAGAACGGAAGAACCATCCGCCAGAGGGGTTCGCCTCCGGTATCAGGAAACGGCCCTGTTTTTCGGCCGCTTTTGCGGCATATTCATCCAGCTCGGACTGTCCCTTACCGATGATCGTGATATCTTTTGTACGGCCGAAGAAGTTCATCACGTCCATATTGATATCTGCGACCGTTGATTTTACCGGGTATATCGGATGGGTAGCATAATATTCAGAGCCTAACAATCCCTGTTCTTCGCCCGTCACTGCCAGGAAAAGGACAGAGCGTTTAGGCGGATGAGGCAGTTTGGTGAAAGCGGTTGCCAGTTGCAGCAATGCGGATACACCGGAAGCGTTATCCAGGGCACCGTTGTAGATAGTATCCCCTTTTACGGCTTCCCCAACGCCGAGATGGTCCCAGTGGGCAGAGTAGATAATGATCTCATCCTTACGATCGGTACCAGGCAGCAGGGCTGCTACGTTATGAGAAACGGACTTCCGGGTTTTGCTGTTCAGTGTTAATGAAGCGGTTACGTTCAGCGGTATTGGCTTGAAACCCCGTCTTTTCGCCTGATTGAACACACTGTCGGACACACCGGCCAGGGCGAACAGCTTTTGCGCGGATTCGAGGGTCAGCCAGCCTTCAATGGCCGCACGGCCCATGTTATTGTCTGCCGTCTGCAGGTCCAGTTTAGGCTTCGACCAGCCACTGCGTACCACCGTCCAGCCATAGGATGCGGGTAGTATATCATGGACGATGAGGACACCTGCCGCACCCTGGCGGGCGGCTTCTTCAAACTTATAGGTCCAGCGGCCATAGTAGGTCATGGTATGGGTATTCCCCTTGAACAGCGTGCTGTCATAGAAGCCAGGATCATTCACCATCACGACCACAGTTTTCCCTTTCACGTCCAGTCCTGCATAGTCATTCCAGTTATATTCCGGGGCGACGATACCAAAACCGGCGAACACCATTTCGGAGTTATTGATCGCGACCTGATCCTGCACCCGTTTGGTGCCGGCTACGTACTGGTCGAGGTAGGTCAGTTCCAGCGAACCGTTTTTCCCCTTGAAGCGCAGATTCCCTGCCGGCTTCGACTGGATCTCTACCATGGGTACTTCCTGCAGATAGCTGTTACCGTTACCTGGCTTCAGACCGATCTCCCTAAACCGCTTTTCCAGGTAGGCCAGTGTTTTCTCTTCCCCTATCGTAAAGGGTTTACGGCCCATAAACTCGTCGGACGCCAGTACGTTTATATCCCGTACCAGACCGGCAGAGTCGATCGCTTTAATGGCTGTGGAGTCATCTGCGGAGCCGGCGGACGGATTGCCCGTATTACAGGCAGCAGCCAGCGAGGCAAGCAGTAATAAATAGCGCAGGTCTTTCATGAGTCAGTGTATTTGCTTTAAAGATATTAAATATCAGGTGCGATCTGCTCCCTGCTATTCTTTGTTTCAACAAATAATTATAAGTTTGTCAACTACCCCCCTTCCAAAATCTAAACTGTATGCAACATTTCGGAGAACGATTAAAAGCCGCACGCAAAATCAAAGGCTGGTCCCTGCAGGACCTTGCCAATCAGACTGCCAATTCCATTACCAAACAGGCTTTGAGTAAATATGAAGCCGACTTAATGTATCCCTCCCGTAAGATATTGCTGCTACTATCAGCTGCATTGGGCGTAAAACCAGGTTACTTTGAAGGACAACCGGCTTTTAAATTACCGGCATTTGAATTTCCACGTAAAGGACACGTACCATCAAAACAGATCGACAGTATCAAGGAGAAAGTTAAAAGTGTACTGGAACGCTATCTGCAAACAGAATCACTGCTCAACATGACCGTTCGGTTCAGTAACCCGCTGAAGCCGTTTCCGGTCAATAGTGAAGCCGGTGCCGCACAAGTAGCCGTTAAACTGCTGGACAAATGGGATCTTGGCAGAGGGCCTATACACAACATTGCCGGCATGCTGGAAGAAAAAGGCGTGCGCATGATCGAAGTAGACGCGCCCGTTACCTTCGATGCGCTGAGTGCCTGGATAGACAGGGTACCGCTGATCGTACTTCACCAGGATCGTCCGGCAGATATCAAGCGTTATCATGCTTTGTACGAACTCGGACAGCTATTACTGACTATCCCGGATGACGCAGACAGAGACCGGATCTGTCAGACATTTGCCGCCTCAATGCTTTTACCGGGTGATACACTGGAATCCCTGTTGGGCAATAAGCGAACCACCATTGCCCCCGGAGAACTGATGGGTATTAAAGAGCAATATGGGCTCCCCATGCAGGTGATCCTTAAACATGCCATCTTTAAAGAGATCATTGACAAAAAAGAAACGGGGGCTTTCTTCAGAATGCTGGCGGATAATAAAGACGAAGCCGGTCTGGGACAATATACCGGTCAGGAGCGGCCTGGTAGGCTGGACAGGATGATCCGCAGGTTAATGGCGGAAGAAGTGATCCCTGTGGGGAAAGCAGAAGCAATAACGGGCATTCCGGAAGCGGCGCTGAAGCGGCAGCTGGAAGTATTTTAATGCAGTTGGGAATTAGGCATTTTTCCGTACTGAACTTATTATAAGCTACAAGGGCGCTTCATCATTGAAGACGCCCTTGTAAATGATTATATGAGTATATTTCTTTGGAAAGGCAACAGATCCTTAATTCCCAACGGCTTCGTGCTGATGCACTCTCCTATGATGCTGCTTGCTGGTCTTCTTCTCTTTTTTCCCCTTGTTCCACCATACCAGAAAACCAGTTACCGGCAGACTCGCACAGATCAGACTGGCAAAAAAGGCAAGGATCTTACCTGGCAGTCCGGCAATAGCGCCCACATGGATATCGTAGTTCATGCCGATCAGCTTTTCTCCTGCATTGCGGTCTTTGCTGGTCTCATGGAGTAGCAACTTACCGGAGTGCTTATCAAACTGCAGATCATCACGATCATAGAAGGTTTCTTTTCCCCAGTATACGGACAGGCGCAGCGTAGCGGTATTCTCCGGTCCGGAGCCCCATATGCCGATGCGTTTGGCAGTAGGGAACTGTTTCACAGCAGCCGTATACGCCACATCAACGGGGTGTATGTCTGCCAGCGGGAGTGCGAGGGTATCTGAAGTGACCTGTTTATGCTGCGGAGGTGTAACGCTACGGGACGCCACTACATAGACAGTTGTCTGAAACCATTTGAAGGCCCATACCATCCCCGTGAGGGCAATCACCAGTGCTACAGTCATCGCATAAAATCCTAATACATTGTGGAGGTCGTAGTTAATGCGTTTAAACTTGCCTGACCATTTGATCTTAAAGCTTTGTTCCCTGGATTTCTTATTCCATTTCTTTGGCCACCAGAGGATCAACCCGGTGATGAGGAGGATGACAAAGATAAAAGTGGACCAACCAACGATCGGCTGACCGACCTTATCATTCAGCAGGAGGCTCCAGTGCATGTATTTCACGATCACGAAGAAATCCTTCTTCATATCGCGTACGGTGGTAACGGCACCGGTATATGGATTGACGTAAGCGATCTTATAATAGGCCGTTGTCCCGAAAATAGTCCAGGCATGTTCATCGCCTTGTGCATAAGTCATAAATTCCCAGGCACGATCACGATCCTGGTAGGCGTAGGTACCTTTTATGGGAAATTCCTTTCCAAGGGCGGTCTGGGCTTTTTCCTGCAATACACTTACAGGCAGGGTGGCCTGCGGGAGGGGCGTGACAAACATGGTATCATGGTGTACCCATTCGCTGATCTCCTTCTGAAATACGAAAAGGCAACCCGTCACGCTGACAATCAGCACGATAATACCGGATGCCAGTCCCAGCCAGAGGTGTAACCAGGCATTCAGCTTTTTTCTCCAGGAAGGTCCTTTTTTCCTGCTGGCAGGCAGCGTGTTGTTCCTCATGTATCAGATGAAATATTAAAGATTGCGTGTATACTCTGCGACAAGACCACTGAATTGTTCCGTTCGCCCAGGGCTCCTTACCGCTTTGAGCGGTAAAAGTCGGTCAGCTATAATGGAAAAAAGTGTCAAAAGCGGAATTTAACTTACGCAAAACGGAAAAATAAAAATCGGGGAATGGTAATCAGGCTGCAGTGCTGTGATATAATTTGGTAGTACGATGACCCTACCATTGTCCATTTCAACCCAGATAGGGCAACCGATATTGTTTACCCCCGGTCTGCCCGAGGCCTATTCCAGCTATGCGCTGCAGGGCACGAAACCGTTTTATGCGGTGAGTGACAGCTTCGGCTGCATCCTGTTCCAGCAGGTGGGGAATAATAGTTATAATGCGTGGGTAAGCCATTATATCATTAACAAACCAACAGCATTCAAAGTAAAAGGAAATGTGGACGACCTGCTCCTCCACCATACATTGAAGGGGAATATGTTTTACGAGCTGAATGGTCATGAAAGCGAGACCTTTCAGCACCAGATGAACATTGTTGTAACACCGCGCCTCCGTCACCTGATCAGGTTTAAATCGCCCGGGTTGTACGTTGCGCTGGAAATACAGATACCAGTTGACGAACTAAAAAGCTATCACGAAAGTTTCCCCGTTGTACAAGAGTTACTCGATAAATTATCTAATGAAAATACCATTACTCTCCTGGATCAGAATATGATAGCCCACGAGCGGCTTCGCAACATTATACAGGACATTACAGAACGCCAGTTACCTAAGGCTGCCAGCGAAAAGTACAGAGAACAGAAAACAGGAGAACTCATCATTGAATCACTTGATATGCTTTCACGTTACCTAACAGATGCCAATGGCCTGAGTGCGGCCGACCATGAAAGAGGCCAACGTACGGAGGTCCATCTGCTGAAACATCTGCAGCAACCATCACCTCCAACCCTCAAACAACTTGCGAGATTTGCCGGTACTAATGAAAAGAAACTGGAAGAGATTTTCCGGAGCCGACATGGCATTACCGTATACGATTTCTTCCAGAATGCGCGAATGCGGATCATTTACCGGAAACTCACGGAGACGACTATCCCGTTACAGGATCTCGCGGAAGAATTTGGGTATACGGACTATTCCAGTTTCTCTTATGCGGTCAAAAAACGATTTTCGTTAAGCCCAAGGGAACTGCGGAAGAACAGTAGTATCAGTAGTTAGAAGCAGAAGTTAAGAATTAGAAATTAAGAATCAGGAACTGGTTAACCCCTGTGATATCAATAGCGAGCCATTCTTTTGCACATCATCAATATGTTTACAATATTTCGTTTACAGTGCTGTTAGCGGCATGAATTCCTAATTCCTGATTTCTAATTCAAAACGATTCCCGGTTTCCTAAATCCATCATCTTTCTCCTAACATCAACAGCTATATTATGACCTAACTTTAATACAGCAAGAACAAGCTTATTCGTTTTCGTTGCCATAACGACCTATTATAAAAACGACAAGAACATTTAATGGTATATTGAGGAAAACAACGTCCTGGCTTTCTAGCCGGGACCTTTTTTCTTGCAATGTTACCATGCTCATCGGAGTGCAACATATACCAGTTGTAAGATGCCAATTGTTCGAAGGACACTGTTTCTCCCCTAACATATTTAACCCAGGTACATGAAACCGTTTAAAAGCACGCTTTTGTTCGTTACCCTATGTTTCCCCTGTTTGCAGATCGCCCTTGCCTTTGGTAGGGGCGATTCATTTTCCGGCCGCTGGGGAATGCAGCCAGTTCCCATACAAACCCGCTGGGCAAAGGATGTCTCCCCCGGCAATGTCCTGCCGGCATATCCCCGTCCGCAGATGGCCCGTTCCCAATGGGAGAACCTGAACGGGCTATGGCAATATGCAATTACAAAATGGGACCAGGGCATGCCCGACAAATTTGATGGGGAGATCCTGGTGCCGTTTGCCATTGAATCAGCCCTTTCCGGAGTACAGAAAGCCCTGTTACCAACGCAGCGGCTCTGGTATAAGCGGCAGATCCGGAAGCCTGATCTGTCAGGCGGGAAAAGGGTGTTACTGCATTTTGGGGCGGTCGACTGGCGGGCGGCGGTCTTCCTCAATGGCAAACTACTGGGCCGGCATATGGGTGGTTATCAGCATTTCTCTTTCGATATCACAGCGTCCCTGCAATCCGGAGAGAATGAGTTGGTCGTAACCGTGCTCGACCCGACTAATCTTGGACCCAACCCGAGCGGGAAACAATCACTCCGTCCCAGGAAGATCTTATATACTGCCGTCAGCGGTATCTGGCAGACGGTCTGGCTGGAGACCGTACCGCCGACTTACATCACTGATCTCTATTCCACTCCTGATATTGATGCCCAATGTCTTAATCTGCGGGTAAATGCATCGGATACCACCGGTGTAACAGTAGACGTTACAGCCTATGCAGGAAATGTCATGGCGGGTCATACCTATGGCCGTGCCGGCCGGATGCTGGACTTAGGCGTACCGTTTTCCCGCCTGTGGAGTCCTGCAGATCCTTTTCTGTATCATATGACGGTTCGCCTCTTACGGCACGGGAAAGTGATTGATTCTGTGACCAGCTATTTCGGAATGCGGAAAATAGCTGTGCAGAAAGATAGTACCGGCCTGCCCAGATTATTTCTCAACAACAAATATACCTTCCACCTGGGCGTATTAGACCAGGGATACTGGCCGGAAGGGTTATATACTGCCCCTACCGATGAAGCGCTGTTATTTGACATTAAAACCATTAAAGAAATGGGATTTAATACCATCAGAAAGCATGTGAAACTGGAGCCGGACAGGTGGTATTACTATGCGGACAGCCTGGGGATGCTCGTCTGGCAGGATATGGTTCCCTGTGCAGATGAAGACTATTATTCCACTTCTCAGTTCGAGCAGGAGAACGCCGAAAATCTGCGGCAACTACATCACTTCCCGTCTATTGTCATGTGGATCCTGTTCAATGAGGGCTGGGGGAAATACAATCAGCAGGCCCTTACCGAGTGGATGAAACAAAGTGATCCCTCACGCATTATCAATGGACATTCCGGTGAGAACCTCGATCAGTATAGTACGACACCGGTCAGTGACCGCTGGATCAGCAGTGATGTAGCGGATGTGCATTATTATCCGGGTCCTGCTATTGCGCCAGCTATTAATGGGAAAGCGAGGGTATTGGGTGAATGGGGTGGTGTACGTGTACCCACGCCCGGACATCAGTGGGCGCCGGCGACCAGCTGGGGATATGTACAGGTGACGGCAGAAAGATTTGCACAACGGTATATGAGTATGATGGAGCGGCTGAAGCGGTATGAGCAGCAGGGATTGTCGGGAGCGATCTATACACAACCGTATGACGTGGAGTCGGAGGAGAATGGGCTCATGACCTATGACAGGAAAGTGATGAAGATGAAAGTGGAAGAAATGAGGAAGGTGAATAGTTTGCTTACCAGATAATTGAAAACAGCCGGATGATGTCACCCGGCTGTTGTTGTTAAAATGCCGTCGTCACATATGTCGAGATCACCACACATGGCTGATCAGGAATAGTGATCGCGCCACCACCAGGAGATGTCAGCGTGATAACACCTGTAGGGGCACCTGTACTGTAATAGGTCGTCGTCCACAGCGTGCCACCATTGGAAATGTAATACGCACCGTCAGCAAGCGACGTACAGAAAAAGCGGGTCGAGTAATACGGCAGGTTATTAGCACTTCTCATCATTGTGGTATACTTCCAGGCTGGAATACTGGTAAACCGGTAAGCTTTAAAAGAGAGTACAGCGCCGGTAATAGCAATCGCAACAAGCACGAGTAACAATAGTCTTGCTTTTTTCATGATGTAAGATTTGAATTTGTGAATAAACCTGTGTACGTGTGAAAAGTGGAATACACGTATAAGTTAAGCGTAACGAAGGGAAGCTGCTTTGGAGATAGGGATTTCAATAAAAAAACCGGTGGGGACTTCCCTGGCTAATCCGGACCAGGGAAAGTCCGCCGGATCGTTCTTCTATATTGCTCTGGTAAGGTAGATCAATTTACACAATAAACTATCCACTGTCAAAGTTCTGCATTTCCACAACAGGAATACTTAGTACCGAGGTACAATAATTGCTATGGATATTCCCGATCTACTAAGTATTATACACACCCCATCCGCTACTTTAAAGTGACTCCGGAAATTATGAGATACATTGTCATCCTGCTGCTCTTTTGTCAACTTCTTGTTGTTAATGCCCAGAAGCCGCCTGTTACCAATATGACTTACAAAGGCTGGGAGATGGTATTAAACTATCATATCTCTGATGATGGCAGATATGTATGGTACACCTATGGATCGGAGTTGACGGGTACCACACTGGTGGTGAGAGCGGTCAGGGGTAGCTACAGCAGGTTGTTTACGGGCGTACTGGAGGCTGCATTCACGGCGGACAATCAACATATAGTGTTTGTGTCTCCGAAAGGACTGGCTGTCCTGCAACCCGGTACAGCTGATATTACTTATGATAAGCGAGTAAATAACTACACATTGCCCGAAAAGGGTGATGGCCGGTGGCTGACGGCAAAGATGTCAGACACGCTGGTATTAAAAGACCTGCACCATGATTCCACCTACTATCTTGCGGGGGTAGCTGCTTCGCTGTTTAATAAATCCGGGCGTATGCTGCTGCTTAAATACAAGGACAGCCTGATCTATTTGAACCTGCAGACCATGCAGCGACACAAAATTGCCTCACAATATAAATCCGATCATCTCATTTTTGACCATTCGGACACGGCGGTTGCCTTTACGAGCGGGCAACAACCCGATGTACAGCTGCATTACTTCAAGCCCGGTATGGATAGCGCAGGATACATCACCACAGCCCGGCATCCATCATTGGCTAATATGCCCTTACAGTTTAGCCCTGATGATAAAAGTCTGTTCGTTAAACTCATACCCGAACGAAGTAAAACGCCCGATCTATCCTATAGTAAAGTAGTGGTCTGGGATTATCGCGATGCCCGGTTGCCCTCACAGCTACCCCCCGATCCTTATGGGCCATTTACCGGTGTGGTGGCTGTAGGTGGTGGTCAGATAAGGCAGTTGGATAACATTGACACATCGTTGGTAGCCCTACCGGGCAATAAGTATGCATTGGTAGCGAATGTCGTTAATGAAGAAGATAGCTACTGGAATGATACGCAAGTGCGCAGCTATGATCTCCTCTTACTAGCCAACGGGTATAGAAAGCGTATTATACCTTCACCCAGGCGTGTAACGGATATTGGTATATCTCCAGGGGAGCGTTTTGTGGTATGGTTTGATAATACTACGCATCATTACATGAGTTACGAAACCAGTACTGGTATTACGCGAAACATCAGCACTGCTGTTCCGGGCTGTTTGATCCATGACCGGATCAGCAGACTTGAAACGATTCCGTATGGCGTTGCCGGCTGGCTGGCGGACGATGAGCGGGTATTCATCTATGATGCGTTTGACATCTGGCAGGTAGATCCTGCTGGTCAGCAGCCTCCTGTGAATATTACGGCTCACTATGGCATCAAACACCAGACCATCCTACGGATCGTGTATCCACAGTTATTATCCACATTGCATTTGAATGACCCATTGTTAATCACCTGCCTGGATAGCGATAAGCGCAATGGATTTATGGAAGTCCGCCTGGGGACGAATGTATCTCCGGCGCCCATCAGCATGTCTCCTGTCGTCTATCACTTCCCGGCATTAGTGGCGCTCGAGCCACCTGCACCGATGAAAGCGCGTAAGGCGGGTGTGTACCTGTTACTGCAGCAAAGTGCCACACAGGCGCCTAATCTCGTAGTGACGACTGATTTTAAATCGTTCCACCCTGTTTCAGATCTACAACCTCAGCGTGCCTTCAACTGGCTGACTGCGGAGCTGGTCCGGTGGCCGATGCCCGGTGAGCGTGCTGGTACAGGAATTCTATACAAACCCGAGAACTTCGATAGTACTAAACAGTATCCTGTCATCTTTACCTATTACGAAGAACGCAGCAACGAACTGCATATCTTCCCGCATGTCCGGTTGAGTACAGGTACGCTGACCATCGCCTGGTATGTAAGCAACGGCTACCTGGTCTTTGTGCCGGATATATATCGCCCTACCGGGCAAAATGGTCCGGCGATACTAAATACCGTTGAATCTGCGGCCAGGTATTTATGTCACCGGTCCTATGTAAATGCCGCTAAACTCGGATTACAGGGGCATAGCTTCGGTGGATACGAGACGAATTATATCATCGCACATTCTGATTTATTTGCCGCGGCACAGTCGTCAGCTGCGCCATCGGAATTGATAGGGTTACATGGTGGACTGGGCTTCAGTGGCCGTAGCTATCATTATATATCGGAGGTAGGTCAGATGAACCAGGGGGTGAGTCCGTGGGAAGACCCGGCGTTGTATATGCAGGGATCACCGGTGCTGGATGCGGGTAAGATCAACACCCCACTATTAATGATGCATAATAAGGAAGATGGCGCCGTGCCGTTTTTACAGTCGGTGGCGTTGTTCACAGCGTTGCGGCGGTTGGGGAAGCCAGTGTGGTTGCTGGAGTATAAAGGGGAAGGGCATGTGTTGTATGACTGGGAGTGTCAGGCGGATTTTACGCGGAGGCAGGAGGCGTTCTTCGGGAAGTATCTGAAGGGGGAGGTATCTACATTTCATGAAGGGAGTGTGAGTAATGAGATCACGCTTTTTAAGTAAATAAAATTGCAGGCTTGCACTATTAGTGAGTGGAAGCCTGCAACGATCTACGATTTAGATTATTTATGATCTAAGCACTTTCTTCAAAGAATCTACGCCCACCGACCCTACAATAATCTCTCTGAACTCCTTTTTCTTATCATATACTGCCATATAGGGATAACCAGGTGCTTTGTAATAAGTAAAAAAGAAAGCATTCATATCTTTTCCAATGGTGACGTTCTTATACTTGTCCAGTTTAAACAACGTATCATACATGTGAATTTCCTTAAAATCGGCTACGCTCACCAAATAAAAACGCACGTCTTTTAGTTCATTCATACGTGTAACGATCTCTTTCGTGAAGGCCTGGCAGTAGGGACAGTCAGGTCCGAAAAAGAACAGCACCACCGGTTTCCCTTTCGGAATATCGGCCGTATTGAACTTCACCGTAGTATCCATCATCTGGATCTTAAAGGCAGGTAGTTCCCTGGCAATTCCCTTTGGTAACGTACGTGGGGGCTTTTCCTTACAGCTGATCATACCAATGATTAGCAGGGCTAAAAACAATACTCTCATCTTTTATGCTATTTTATTGTTGGCTGCTTTCCAGATATAATCTATCAGTAGCAACCCGAAAGAGAAAAATATTAATATCGGCAACATCTGGAACCGCAAGGCAATCTGGGATGCGAACACACTGAATCCGAAATTGATAACCCAAAGACCGAATGCTAACAACAAGCCGATGGATAATGCCTTATTGTGCCGGAATCCTTTCAACATCACGAATCCAAACAGACTGAAGATAAACACGACATTCATCATACCTACCAGGATAGGATAGAAGCTAAGAATAGTTACTTTCAGGTCTTTGAAATGCGTTTTTAACTTCCGGGACTCGTAGCCGAACCACATCTGGCCGATAGGCGCAATACTGTCCTTCCCCATATTGTAAGTATCCAGGAATTCCACCGGTGGAGCGTAGTACTTTAATGTGTTCGGCAACAGATAGTATTGCGTAAAAGTAACCGGATACTGTTTGATCAGGTAGGCACCGTACTCCGAGTACAACGGTCCGACTGACGCCCACTTTCTTAATATATGCGAGGTAGAGTCTTTCTGGAACTTCCGGAACATATACTGTTGCAGAGGCGACTTGGGATCCCACATGTACCAGGTATTGGCAATCATCATTTCCTGCGGATGCATAAAGATATTCCTGGTGGTATCGAAATAGGTCCTAACCATTTTATCCAGCTGTTTGAACTTGGCCGGCATTTTAGGCGGCGGCTCGTCCTGCACAAACCGGTATGCATACAGCGCATTATTAGCCATCTGCCAGCCACTGAATGGCGAGAATTGCCTGATGCCGGTTAACCGGTCATACTGATTGCTGGTATGGTAGACAAACCCTGCGATCAGTATCAGACTGGATAAAATACCGACCACCTTCTGCCGCCATGGCTGACGACTAATGATAAATGCCAGTGCAGCCACTATCGGATAAAACAACGCATTATACCTTACAGTGAATGCCAACAGGATGACAACGGCATGCAGGATGATCAACGTCTTATCAGGCTTATGCAATATCCACAGTAACAAGGTAAACCATACCAGGCTCAGACTCAGGAACAGTGCATCGCTGGATACATAATTAGCGATGTACAGGAATACCGGGTTAAACAGCATGCCTGCGAAGAGTATACCAAAGATCACTTTGCCTGGCCGGTAGAAATACCCCAATGTAAATACCAGCGCCAATGCACCTGATTGTAATAACAGGTATTGCAATGCTACCAGCGCGGTATCAGACTTGGTGAACGTACTAAACAACCGTAAGAACTTGGAATAGCCTATCGGGTAGGTGTTAATATTGAAATTGCCGT
Source organism: Chitinophaga agri (assembly GCF_010093065.1). NCBI lineage: Bacteria > Pseudomonadati > Bacteroidota > Chitinophagia > Chitinophagales > Chitinophagaceae > Chitinophaga > Chitinophaga agri. The sequence goes on from NZ_CP048113.1 coordinate 4,035,715, forward strand.
AGGCAGATTCCAGGTATACATAAGAGTCTCCGTCGATAAAACCCGCTGATGGATAGAAGTATTTAAATATCAGAAACTGAGCGATTATTCCCAGGCCTGCAAAAAAGATTAACAACTTATTCCATGGCATGTCCCATAGGTATTCTTTGAAGGATAATGCAGGCTTTGGAATAACAGCCGCAGGAGGGGCGTCGGCTTTATCTTTTTCCTCATGGTATTCCTGTTCGGTGTTAATCGCCCAGATATTATCTTTTGACGTAATGCCATCGATGATGTTATCCACAGCCACCATAGCGGTCAACATGGAGTGGTCAGCATTGTTGTATTTATGCATGCCATTGCGCCCTACCAGGAAAAGATTCTCCAGCGTATCAGTATATGCTCTCACCTTATCGAAATGCGCATATGCGCCGAAGTAAGCCGGGTAGGTCTTTTCTACCCTCAGCACAGTACTGTCCAATACATTATCGATAGATGCCAGTCCGATCTTCTGCAGCTCGCTGATAGCGATAGCAGCTATCTCACTGTCAGGTAATTTCCAGAAGTCATCTGTCTCATTACAGAAGAATTCCATCCCCACCCAGGCGGTGTCAGGATCGTTCACCATGTATGGGCTCCAGTTATTGAACAACTGCAGGCGGCCCACTTTCACATCCTTCTCCTGAATGTAGATCCAGGTATCTTCCAGTTTTAACGGCTTCCACTCGCCGGTGTGTTTGTCCAGGAAGGATAATTTCCTTAGCAAGATACCCACGGTGATAAAATCACGGTATTGCAATTTAGAAGCAATATCGCTTACATTGGCGGGCACATTGCCAACAATGCCTCCGATCAGTTCTTTCACCGGCATGGTGCTGAAGAAGTAATCGCCGGTGAGTCTGAGCTCTTCACCGGTTTTATTATTGACAGCGGTAACAGCTGTTACTGTATTATCTTCTGTATAGATGTTCTTCACATCGCAGTGCATGTGGATAATACCGCCCATTTCCTGGACTTGTCTGGCGACTTCTTCCCATAACTGTCCGGGGCCTAACTTCGGATAGAAGAACTTTTCAATCAGACTCGTTTCCGTCCCTTTCTGGGCAATTCCGCCTTCATCTTTTTTCTTCTTTTTGGATAATTCCTGTATCGCGTGCTCTATTGCCTTGCTGATGCTCACGCCTTTGATACGCTGCGCTCCCCATTCTGCCGGGATCTCATCGCAGGGCACTCCCCATACCTTCTCCGTATAATCTTTAAAAAAGAGGTGATATAAGGTCTTACCGAACCGGTTGATCATAAAGTCGGCCAGGCTTTTTTCCGGCTTTTTAGGAAACACCTGCGCCCAGAGATAGGACACCAGGATCGCAATCGTCCTGGCGACGCCTAACTTTTTCAACGTCTCCACCGATAAGGTGATCGGATAAGTGAAAAACTTCCGGAGGAAGTAGATCCTGGATAAGCGGTTTCGCACCAGCATGACTTTATCAGGATCATCACTCTTAATACCAGGAAAGTCCTTCCTGTTGATTTCCCTGGTCTTATTCTGATAGGTGATCTGGTGGCTGTCATTGCCTTCTTCTAATGGCAGGATATTCAGCCACCAATGCATCACCCTGTCCGACTTAGAGAAGAACCGGTGGCCGCCAATGTCCATGCGGTTCCCTTTATAGTTGATCGTCTTCGAGATACCACCTATATCTCCGCTTTTCTCCAATATGACAGGGATAATATCTGTGCGTTGTAGCATCTCATAGGCAGCAGTCAATCCGGCAGGACCTGCTCCTATGATAATGGCTTTTCTTTTAGCATCCATAATGTGGTATTGATAAATGTGAAACAGGGCGCCTCCAATGGGTCATGGTTAACTGTTCTAAAGTACCACAGTATTCATTGTAATTTGTTAGGAGAAAGCGGATAATTATACCGCCGGGTCAGGGAGCGGATCATCTTCTTTCACTGCAGCAGGTTTGGACTCCATGCTTTCCTGGATGACAAAGCCGAGTAGTAAGACAGCAAACGCCAGGGTGAAGATGAACGGGAATGCCTGGTATCTTAGGACGATAGGCGATGCCAGTACGCTAAAGGCCAGGTTGCCCAGCCAGATAGTCAGCATCAGCCAGAGGACTTTTTTATAGTAAGGCGTCACTTTAGAAAAACCTCCCAGTATGACAAAGCCGATAAAGCCAAAGAAAAAGACAACGTTAATCATTGCTAACAGCAATGGAAATACATTCGTAAGCCAGATCGTGTTATCCTTTGAGAAATGGTGGACTTTATTGGACTTATACCCAAACCAGGATACTGCACCGGGATCTACTTCATTTTTTCCCATGTTAAACCATCCCAGGAACTCTGTGGGTGGGGAGTAGTAGTTGATGAAATTCGGCCAGATGTAGTAGCGGAGAAATGCTCCGGGGTGTTGTTTGATCAACCACGTTCCGTATTGCCCATAAAGAGGGGATACCGCCGCCCAACGTTGAAGATAAGGCGTCGTGCTGTCTCTTTTGTATTTCTCAAATAGGTACTGTTTGAGTGGGGCTTTGTCATCCCAGAGATAGTAGATACCTAATTCGGCATCTGGACGGGGGACTTGCCTGAGGCGGTTCAGCGAGTCCATGTGTTTGATGGTGATATTATGGAGGGTCACAAACTGCTTGGGGATATTTGACCTTTGTGGTGGAACATGCGCATACATGAACAGCGCATTACTCCCCATCTGCCAACCTCCAAAAGGGGAGAAGGTCGCGACACCGAGTCTTTCTTTAAAGGTCAATGTGGTATATAGCACAAACCATCCTACAGGGAGGATTACAATAGCTATTTTCAACAATTTCTCTTTGAATGAGTCCCGGGTGGTAAGAAAGACCAGGATGCTGATAAATGGGTAATATAAGGCGTTATAGCGTACGGAAAAGACAAAACCGAGTATGAGGGCATGGGCGATTAGCATCTTGGCATTTGGGGCGTATAAGAGCCAAAAAAGGCTGGTGAGCCAGAGAAGGCTGAGGGTAGCGAACAGGGCATCGCTGGAGACGAAGTTAGCGATGTATAGCCAGAGTGGGTTTAAGACTAGTAATGCGAAGATAATTCGCATGAGCCATTTACCGGGTTGTAGTAAATAGTTGATGGAAAACAGGAAGAATAGTATGGAGAATTGTAATAGGGTGTATTGGATGAGGACTAAGGCGGTGTCGGATCTATTAAATACGCTAACAAAGCGGAGGAACTTTGAGTATCCTACCGGCCACATGTTAATGTTGACGTTATTGAATGCAGCGTCTATGTAGGAGTAGGAATCAGGGAGAAAATTCGGAAATGGATATAATTTGAGAATAATCGTTATGCAAATAGCTGATAATAGCATTGATAGGAGTAATAACCACCTGTGTTCACGGCTGTACCAGATGCTCTGGATAAATTCCTTTGGAAGTAATGGGGTTGAAAACGTCATATGGATGAATGTTAATGTTCCGGTTGGAGAGGAAGTTACATAGGGAGGAGGGAATATTAGTTATTAGATAGGGAATTGTTTGGTGTAATTAGACATAATAGTTCCCATCTATAATTTCTTGAAACCACGTAAGATAATAACAATGCAGGATACAGAAAATCCTGTCATTCTAGTAAAAAAAAGCTTTCTACTAAAACAAAAAAAAAACAACGCTCTAACTTCGTAACATGAAATCGCTTATTAAATTTTCAATACTATAATTAGAATATTTTATTCGTGAGCAGGACTATAAAAGTGTCCAGGTGTTACGTTCACAGCGAGTTATTGTAATAAATCAATTTTCATATTTCATAAAGCTCAATCAGACAGTGGTACTTAACAACTATTTAAGCATTTAGAATTAATCCAAGCTCTGACGAAAAGACTAAATTATAATGGCACCTCAGTAACAGTATACTTTACAATTCTATACTAGCAAGAAATAATGTGCGCTAAATAATATAATTTCTTAAATACTAAAACATACAATATGAAAAAAGCCAAAATAATTCTCGTATTAGTTTCGTTATTAGCTGCAGCCGGAGGTGTATTCTCATATAACACAATCAAGGCCATGCGTAACATGAGGCCTGCATATACTTATACTGGCGGAATTACCTGGACCAGTACCACCATAGGCATAAAAATATATAGTACAACAATTCCTGTGTGCGTAACTCTTTCAATTCTTGGCAAAACTGCATATGTGACTAATGTAGGCATACCTGCCGCCGACGTATATACCACTGCCAATGCGAATACTATATTTACTACAACAACTGCCGTAGGAGGTCCAACCGTGAGTACAACTCTACCGATAACTATTTGCAACACCCATGCCCCATTGACCAACACGCTAGCCACGACTCTCCAGTAACGACAAAATAAAATCTCTGAATATTCTACAGAATGCCTATAACGTGACCATGATTTTACTGGTAAGCAAACTGCACGGGCTGGCTACAAAATTGTTATTATATATAATCTATTATCTATCCGTTGAAGTAACTAGAAAAGTTGTAAATAAGCAACTCCTTACAAAATCACCTAATTACAAACAAAGTTCCATGAAAAAAGCAAAAATAGCACTTATTGGGATCATTTTCTTAACAGTAGGTGGAGGCGCACTTGCATTCAAAGTTGTTCGTGGCTTGAATCCGGCCTACACCTACTTAGGTAGCACTACATGGATTAGCACAGTAGTAGGAACTTTGGTTTACAGCACTACTGCTCCTGTATGCGTACGCCTTTCTATCGGCCCATCAATCGCATTTATCTCTAACGTTGGAATTCCGGCCCAAGATGTTTACAGAACGACTTTAACTAACACAGTATTTACAACAACCACATCTTTCGGCGGACCAACAGTAAGTACAACCCGACCAACTACTATTTGTCATATTTGTTGTCCATTGGCTCAAACGTTTATAAGTACGATTCAATAAAGCTCAGAGGTGAGTGTTTAAACTAAAGAGGAGTATTCAAAGCTGAGATACTCCTCTTAAATATACCAAGTCTATATTGTTGACTTTATTTTATCTACGCTTGGTAAACCTTGTCATTAGCATATTGGAAGCCAGTAATTAAATTACACCATGATCATTTACGATAGTTTGTATTTGCCTTTCAAACAAACAACATCAGCGTCACACATTTAAAAAAATATCAGTATCAGTATCTTGTGATATTTCAAGTAGGCCGATTTCATGTTATACCATAAATAACTCTCGCTGATATGAGAATATGCAGACCAGTATGAATATTCAAAATGAAGCCATTAAAACTATAATTATACTTATAAAATTGTATATAGTTTACCGGTCTTTCGATACAATTTTTCCGTATTATGCACCGAAATAGGATTAGCTGTCATATAAACTACTAAAGAGCTTAAATACCATATTGACCAATAATACTGCTAGGAAATAATGATAACTATTCCGAGCATGCCACATCAATTCAACAGATTTCCACCCTTAATGCGAATAATAACAGCATAAATAAAAAGCTATGAGAGAGAACACACTTATCAAAAAACAAATCGTTCAACATCCATTTTCTATTTCGTTTCATTACCAAGCGGATTACGCCTAAAGTTAGAAATTCCAGGCTGTTTCATCCATTGTGGAAATAAATTATTCTTTAAATAATATGAAAAAAACTGTTGTTGCCTCAAAGCAAAGTCCAATATATTATCGGGGTTATCTAATGTATGCCCTTCTCCCTCATATTGCAATAACCAGACAGGTTTCTTTTGTCTCCTTAAAGCGACATACATCTCCAAAGCTTGAGCAAAATCTACAGCACCATCATCCTTATTATGCATTATCAACAATGGTGTTTTAACATTAGCTACTTTAAAAATAGGACTGTTTTCAATATACAAGTCCGGACTTTCCCACGGAGTTGTTCTCATATTATTCTGCCCCACCTCATATAAATGAGCAAAATTACCACCTAATGAACTATATCCGCTAATAAAGTCAGAAACCCCAGCAGATGCCTGCGCAGCAGCAAAATGATTTGTATTTGTCATCAACACATAGGTTTCGTATCCCCCGAAACTATGTCCCTCCAATCCCATTCTATTAGTATCAATCCATTGAAATTCCTTAAGTTTTTTGATAGATGACGTTACAGATTCTACGATTCCTTTTGCAGGTCTACCAGGTGGTATATAGACATCAGGTAAGAAGACCAAATAACCGTTACTTACATACCATGCTATATTTAAGGCTCCGGGACTAGGCTCCGGTGTTCTAAATAAATTCAACTGATAACTAAGCTTTTCATAATAGTGAAAAATTATAGGATATTTCTTTGTAGAATCGAAGTCCTCAGGCTTATACAAAATACCATGCAATTCTCTTCCATTATTCAAGTTCCATTTAACGAGTTTAGCAGTCATCCAGTTATAATTTCCCTGAGGCCGAATGTTTGACAGTATTTTAAACTTTTTAAAATCTCTTGTCACGCATATGTTAGGGGCAAAAGAAGTACTCATGTATTGCAATATATAAGTATTACCATACTTGGCCCTAATTGGCTCTTTAGGAGTTCTCTCAACGAATAACCAAGGGAAATAATATATTCCATCACTCATATGAGTGATGTCAGGTTTATTCTCTTTACCTACCATGACCCTACATAGACCATTTCTCTTTGTTTCAGTATCAAAAGTTGCTAGGAGAAGGGTATCGCCGATCTTGGGTGATGGATATGCATATTCATTTGCAGCTAATCTAAATATAATTTTATTCTTTTGCCCGATACCTCCAGTAATATTTATTGGACTCTTCAGCCCATATGGATCAACCTGCCAAATATCGTATTGATCATAGACTAACAATCCTCTATCATCCGCAAGCCAAAAATATCCATAAGTAGATCCAGCCAAATCCGCATATGTCTCATCAATACCAGCACCTAATTGAGATGGTATATCCGATGTTATACATCTAATTTTTCCATTAGCTATCTCATACGTAAAATAATTTCCAACGTGATAGTCATACCATGAAACAAACGCCTCTTTTGAAGAAAGCTTAGGAGGCATTGTATACACTGGACCATCACTTATTATTTCCTTACTTTCACCAGTCATTACGGAAATGAGTTCGTATTTCTTTTTATAGCTGTTCCAATTCTGTTCTCCGGAATTACCGATAGTATTTGTTATTACAAACTCATTACCGATTCCATTTCCACCTATGACTGATGTGGAATCCGGCTTTTCAAGTATAATTACATTTTTGCTTTCAACTCCCACAGCTGCAAATACTTCAACCGATCTATTTTGAGCCATTCCAGATAGGGTTGACTGCATAAAGTCATCCTTATAATGCCATAATTTAAGCGTTGGCTTTAGAAAAAAATTCCTATCCCAATCATCTCGAACATGGCTATTCATCTGCATAATCAAGCCAAAAAATATTTTCTTTGAATCTTTTGAAAAATATGGTGCTCTAAAAGATAGTTCTCGTCCATCTTTTAAATACTTTTCTCCTCCAATTAGTTCAACCGGCTTCCAAAAATCACTTTTGTAATAAAACAGACTCTTTACACCATTAATTATCGGGCAGAATACAATTCCTGTCCCATTTTTATCGAAAACGGGGTTACCTGATATTTTTCCATGTATTATTCTACTCACTTTTAAAGTGGATAGATCCACCCAATCTAAGGATGAATCTCCTACTATAAGCATCACTGTGCCCTGCGAATTAAACAAAGAAACTTTTCCTTCATTAAAATCAAAGGTTCGCCCTCTAGCCAAATCATGTAAGTATATCCTACCATCGGAACGATAACTTAAAAATTGAGGTCCTCCTTCCGTAGTTACCGAAAAAGAAGAGACTTTGATTATTTTCCTCCGGTTAAAATTACTGAGCTTAAGAACATTTAATGTATCAGCAGTAAGAAATATTGCATACTTGCTATCAGCTGTAAACTTAGGATCTCCAATTATAAAAGGATAGGTCACTGAAAAAGAATCAACTACAGACTTTACTACAACACTTATTCCTTCTGACAATGAACCATGATTATACCATACAAATTTACCATCATTACTGATATCATAATTTACTAACGCGTCCCAATTTTCGTACGATTGATTATTAAGTGGAGTTTTCTGGGCTAAAGATGAGATTGAAAAAAAACTAAAACAGGCAGTAACTATTTTTCTTAGACCTATTCTCCGCAGCAGTAAGCAGATCTTCATATAATGATATGTTTTTAATATTTCTAAATCAAAGTAATGTAACAAACAATCATAGTTAGATGACATTAAATGTATCCCTTAATGTAATACACTTCTTGGCCGTTATTCAGTATAAACATGAATCTTATCTTCAGATCAATAGAGGTTCGGAATGTCTTCTAGATTAAATATAATAATACTACATGACAATATCGAATAAACCAAAATCACATAAACTATCTCTCTATCTGCAAACTAGAATGCTTATCTCCTAAATGACAATTACTATATAAAAACTAATTTTGAAGGAGATTAAGAGCTGAACACAGAGTAAATATAAAACTTTAATATATCGTTGCGCAACAATGGGGATACCGAAAACCATTAGAAAAGAGTAGGTAATTTAAACAACCCTTGTCTACATTCGTAGACAAAAAATTTCTCTCATATGAAAAAGGCAAGAATAATTCTTACGTGTGTAGCTTTTATGGCTGTAGTTGGAGGCGCATTTGCTTTTAGCGTTCTACGTAACACTCGTCCAGCTTACAGTTTCGCTGGTGGAACTACTTGGACCAGCACATTAGTTGGCACGAAAGTGTATAGCACTACTGTTCCTTTATGTCTACCAAGGTCAATCGTTGCGTCTAGAGCATACGTAAGCAATGTTGGTATACCAGCTACCGACGTATATACAACCACATTGGCTAATACAATATTTACTACCACAACTACGACCACGCCAGGTGCACCAACTGTTAGCACAACGTTACCTGCTACTTTTTGTAATACACTGGCTCCATTAGCCAACACTCTTATCACTACTATTCAATAATTGATAAACAATAAGGATAACAGTTGGGCGACAACTAACTGCTATCCTTATTTTAATACCCTTGATTCTGCTTCAAACTAGGATTAAGTCTTAAATCCCTCTCTGGTATAGGAAACAATGCCCTATAAGAGCTCCATTCACTGCCTTTTTTAGGCGAAACCTTCATCATTACACCATCAACAAGTTTATTCCTTTTCAAATCCATCCATCGATGGCCCCATTCTGCGAATAATTCCACTTGACGTTCATGTAATATTCTATCTAATATTAGATCTGCGTTATTGACTAAAATTGGTTGCAAACCAGCTCTTCGCCGGATTATATTAAGATCACTTTTAGCATCTTCAAGAAGACCAAGTACAGCCTTTGCCTCGCTTCTTATAAGATATAATTCTGAAAGACGTATGACACTCAAATATTCGCTCTTATCACCTTCTAACTTATTCTGCCTGTATTTAAATGGATAGTTATAAACCTGCGTTGCTGATGAATATCTCCTTACCCAAGTATTGAGTCTATTATCGCCAGACTCAAATGCATTAATTAAAAAATCACTGATCCAAGCAGGGTTTTCACGTTCATTGGGATCTCTTTCTAGCACAAACACCCGCGCATCGAAAGTACCATAATATGTCGCATCCGGATTATTGTACATAGGCTGTAGTTGCCAAATACTTTCTTTACTATTCTTTAAAAAAACATCACTGAGAGGCACTGTATCATATAGCTCCTTATTATTTATCACATCATTCGATTCATTTATAGCATTTTCCCAATCGCCAATATATAAATAGACTCTTGCGAGTAATGCAGCGGCGGCCCATTTGTTAGGCCTCAGACGTTCGTAAGTTGTCGAAATAACATTGGCATCAAGATATTCCTCACTTAGTAATAACTTCGCTTCATTTAAATCACTTAATATTTGTTTATAAACCTGAGCTACTGATACTCTTGGCGAAGATTGATTCTCACGATAGTCAGCAGTGATTAACAAGGGAACATCTCCGTACAGATTAACAAGATAAAAATAGCAAAAAGCTCTTACAAATTTAGCTTCTCCTAGTAGATGTCGCTTAACATTATCGGATAAAGTAGTACTTCTCGTTACACCATCTATTATCGCATTAACTTTATATATAAATTTATATAGAGATGCCCAAAATCCGCCACCGCTGCCAATATCAATATAGTTCGTGTAAAAATTCATTAATCCGCTAGTAGGATAAACTGTCAATTCATCGGCTGCGGCGCCGCAGCTAATTGATACACCAGATACTCCCTGTGAAAAACTTGTTTTCTGAACCAAGTCATAATACACACCTGTCATTGCTGCAGCAGCCGAAGTATTGGAACGATATACATATCTTGCAACAATTTTATCTTGGGGATCTCCGACATCAAGAAATTTATCGCAAGAAATATTAAAAAACATTAAAAATATCGCAATCACATATTTATACATCTTCATTTCCTATTTTTTCTAGTTGATGGAAAGTTGAATACCCGCAGTAACTACTCTTAACGGGGGCAACGAATAAACGGATTGAGTTTCCGGATCCCAACCGGGATAGTTACTAATTGTAAATAAATTTTGGCATTGGATATAGAGTCGACCCTTATTTACCCCTATCTTTCTCCTCACAATTTCAGGAATCTGCCACGATATGGCCAAATTCTTACATCGCAAGAAAGATGCGTCAATATATGCCATGTCACTCGTTGTAACAACTCGCTGATATGGATCTGTAATAAATCCGTTTTGACTGAACCGCTGTCTCTCTGAAACATCTCCAATATTCTTCCATCTTTTGAGTGCGTCTAAAGGTTGATTTCTAATTGTTCCAGGAGTCCACATTACATTATATAAACTATTTAAGCCATTTTGCTTAACATATTGAAATAAAAAATCAATATTAAAGTTTCCTATCCTAACAGTATTCTGAATTCCTCCGAAGAAATTTGGTGCGATATCAATCTTATTATTAGGCACAGCTTGGCTAAACTCTACTGCTTTTCCGTCAATTCCTTTAAAAAGATAGTCTCCGGTTGCTGGATTCACACCCATTACATTAAATACTAGCACCTCAGATAACGATCCGCCTTCAAGCGCAAATAATCCACCGTTTCCCTCATATGAGACTAGCTTATTGCGTGATCTAGAGAAGTTGAAAGCTGTAGACCATTCAAAATTTTCATTTCTAATATTCTTAGTAACAAAACTAGCTTCAACACCTTTATTCTCCAAAACAGCTGGCAGATTACCTGTAATAAAATCAACACCCACCATACTTGGTTGTGGATAACCAATTAATTGATCGGTTGATCGATTGCGATAATAACTAATGGATAAGGAAACCCTGTCTTTCAAAAAACTTGTTTCTATTCCTAATTCGGCCTTACGCGTCAACTCCCATTTGTAATCAGGATTAAACATTCCAATTACTCGTAATCCTTTCATACCTTGATAAGACTGTTGAACGTACTCATATCTGTCTAGATACTCGTAGTCTCCAATTTGATCATTACCAGTGGTCCCGTAGCTAGCTCTTAACTTACCATAACTTAAAAATGACAATTTTTCTTTGAAAAAGCTCTCTTCTGAAAAAATCCAGCCAGCCCCAATAGCATAAAATGTATTATAACGCTCCCTTGGACCAAAACGACTGCTACCATCTCTTCTAGTTGTAAGGTTTAGCAGATATTTGCTAAACAACTCATATCCAATCCTACCAAATACTGATAGATATTTATACTTGCTTCCTGTACCATAGGAATAGAAGAAGTTTGCTGAGGCGGGATTTCGGATTAATGCATCGTCTGTAATATCAGAAGCATCGGTACGTAAAGAAGATAGATTATCGCCCAATAATGTCCCACCGATTAGCCCGTTTAATTGACCTGGGCCTAATTTCTCAGAAATTGATACTTGCGGCTCTAATATCCATGATGATTTTTTAGTATTTGCATAAGTTGCGCTAGCCCTTGCCCAGCTTTGATTCGCCGGATCATATCCTGCAATTGGCCGTCCTTCAAATGTATTTATATTTATATCGTTATATCCAACACTTACCTTCAATGATATACTCCTCCATACTCTATAATTCATATCCAACCTACTTACTAAATTCTTGGTATTAGTTTCAGTGATTCCACTTACTAATATCTCAGCTAGCGGATTAGACCAGGTTGAATTTTCCCAATTTAAATTACCATTTGAATCGTACAAGGTAGGTGCATTGGGTGGCAAATCTAAAAAAGAACCGTAGTTAGCAGTAGGTAGATTATTTTTCCTTGCAGAATAGCTTCCAGTTAGCCCAACGCTAAACTTTTGATTCGGAGATCTCCCTGTAATACTAAAATGGGATCCGCCATTAGTTGCAGAAAAATCGCCTGGAAAAACTGTTGTTTCCCGATGATAATTGCCACCTACGAGATATTGAATTATATCATTTCCTCCCGTTACCGACATTTGAGCGTCAGTATAATTGGCACTACCGCCAATGAACATTTTCTGCCAATCTGTATACCTGGTTGTATCCCATATCAATAGGTCGGGAGCATTTTGAATATTGGGACTCTCTTTATCATTCATAAATGCTTCGTGCCTCATTTGCAAATATTGTTTGGTATCCATTAACTCGCGCATTTTTGATACTCGTGAAATACCATGGGAGACATTTATATCTAACTTCGCAGATCCAGACTTGCCTTTTTTCGTTGTAATTAAAACGACTCCATTTGCTCCTCTCGATCCATAAATAGCAGTCGCATCTGCGTCTTTTAGTACATCAATACTTTCAACATCGGCAGGATTTATGAAATTCAAGGCAGATATTTCTCCTCCCATGGATCCAAAACTTGATAGACCGGATATATTTCCCGGATAAGGAATACCGTCAACTATAATTAAAGGCTGAGTACCTTTGGCTATACTATTTTGACCACGTATTTGTATTCTTACTGGTCCTCCCTGCACTCCTGTGGTTTGCGTTATTGTCATCCCTGGAACCCTTCCCTGCAATGCCAATAGTGGGTCCGTGATAGGCTGCTTGGCTATATCTTCAGCTTTAACAGATGTAACATTGCCCGTATAAAAACGTCGACTAGTAATCTGATAACCAACAATTACCGGCCCATTCAACTCATCAATCTTCTCATCCATACTCACATTAACAACTCGAGAATTAGCAAGTGCTTCCTTCTTTCCAAATCTAACATGAGAAATTACAAGAATCGCATTTGCTTCAACACCTGACAACGTAAACCTCCCTTCGCCATTCGTCATTGTCCCATGCTTAGTCCCCTTAACTATAACTGTCGCTCCAGGTATCGGCGTACCATCCACATCCAATACCTTCCCCGAAATAGTTAACAACTCCACATCCGCATTCCCAACACTCTCCCTCCTCTTCAACGTCACCATCTCATCCCTATACACCCACTCCACCCCCTTCTTCCCCACCAACTCCTCCAACACCTCATCCAGCGCTACCTTTTCAAACTCCACACTCACCTTCTCATTCACATCTATGATCTCATTCGCATACATAAACCTCAAACCCGTCTGTTTCTCTATCTGTTTAAACACCTTTCCCAGCGCCAGGTCTTTTGCAACCACCGTCACTTTTTGCTTTCCGGTCTGGTCAGTGCCAGTCGCGGCGTTCGCAGCAAACGAAAAAAACAACATAAACACAGACAAGCACCTGAGGATCAGGTTGCTCCGAGGCGTAGAGATGAGCATAAGAGTTAATTGAGTTGGTTTTTGTAATAACGCATAGTATTAAACGCCGTAGCTAAACGACATGACAATTCCACTATTTTCAACGGATAATAAACAGATAAATAATAAACGATTAGCTAGTTAGACTTTGATTGTCTGATTGGTTCAAAACTTCCAATGATTAGTTTCCAACGATATGTTCGTGATAAAAAATTCTGAGTCGGTTCCACTGATAAAGGGTAGTCGCTTTCAAAAATAAAAAGTACTCTCAAGATTTAACAGAAATTTAAAACCTTAACAAACGATGGAAAATCTGCATCTGTTAACACCGCATTAACTACTCGCAATTTGAGATTCAGTAGCTTAGCAAGTGTACAAAATACGTTCATTGTCTGTGCTCCCCAACCATTTATTATCCCTTGAATGCCATATACAGCTTATTGTATAACTACTTATTCTGTTCCTAGTATGCAAGCACTTGACGGTTACAACGATGAACATCTCTTCAGCCTCTTACAGGAAGGCAGCGAAGCCGCTTTCAACACGATATTCGCCCGCTACAGCCGGCGCTTATATCTGGAAGCGTACAACCGTTTACAAGACGAGGATGAAGGCAACGACATTGTGCAGGAAGTCTTCTGTTGGCTATGGGATAAGCGCAAAAGCCTGGACACACCGCAATGCCTGAAGGCTTATCTTGTACAGGTGGTTCGGTATAAGTGTATCGACCTGATCCGTAAGAAGACCAGTACAAGAGGCAAGAAACAGCAATACACCTGGCTGGCAGATACCTACACCACCACCACTCCTATAGAAACGAAGGAACTGGGCCGCCAGTTAGCCCTGGCGATCGATAGTATTACCCCTGCCAGCAGACTTGCCTTCGAACAATTATACATCCATAAAAAAAGCCTCAAAGAAATTGCAGACCAGATGGAGATCAACGTCCAGTCTGTAAAGAACCACATTCACCGCGCACTGAAAGTGCTGCGCGAGAACCTGAAACACAGTTTATCATAAGTACTTTTTGCGTCTTCTTCCGACTCTTTAAGTACCATGATTGATGAAAGCCACATTGAACAGCTGGTGCTGGACGAATTAGGCGGTATCATTACACCCGAAGACAGCGCCACCCTCAAAAAACTGCTCGAAGACGAACCGGAAGCCCGTATTATCCGAAACGCTATCTACGAACAGTTCTCAGGTCCTGAAGAACAGGCCTTCCTGGCCCTGTTGCCGGAGCATTTGCCCATAGAAAAAGTATGGGCGAAGATCCAGCGAAGGAAATGGATCCGCGTCACCGTACGCACGACACTGACTATCGTGCTCCTGGCACTCGCTGCCCCGAGCCTGTATATATTATTTTTCAAGCCGACAAAGCCGGAAGAGCCTAAGGCAAGCGTCCATGGATTGTCCCTCCAAACTGTTGCACTGCAGCTGCCCGATGGCGAAATCGTCAATCTGGGCAGCGCGCAGCAGCAAGTACAGGTAGGTGATGTTACCCTCAGCGCGCAGCAGAAAGAACTCTCTATAAAAGGAAATACATCCGGAACAGGTATTGCCACCATCACCGTTCCTCCCGGAAAAGACTATAAAATAAAACTGGCCGACGGCTCCGAAGTACAACTCAATTCCGCGTCAAAAATGAATTTCCCGGTAGCCTTTAACGGTACTACCCGAGAGATCACCATCACAGGCGAAGCCTATCTATCCATTTCCAAAGATGCCAAAAGACCCTTCATTGTCCATCTCCCGAATTCCACCATCCATGTACTGGGTACCGAATTTAACGTCAACACCTACGATAATACTTACGAACAGATCTCGCTCGTCACCGGCGCTATCACACTGAAAGCTGACACTTCCACGATCATATTGAAACCAGGATTCTCAGCCCGATACCAGAAAGGTCAAAGCGCGCAGGTCTCCCGTTTCGATGCAGAAGAAATATTGGCGTGGAGAGTGGGTACTTATGTGTTCCGCGCAACGACTATAGGCGATTTGTGTAAGGTAATGCAAAGATGGTACGGAATAAATGTCGTATACGACAATCCCAATACCGGCCAACGCCGCTTCACAGGGTATATCGATAAATCCAGGCCCATCCGCCATTTCCTGGATGACTTAGCATACACTGGACACTTCAATTATTACTTTGATAATGACAGTGTCTTACACATCAGATAGGTTACAGGATCTTTATTTTTTCTTATGCAGTTTTGAATCTAAAATGATGTTATTTCACGAGGAAAAGCTATTATTGTCAGTGAAAAACGGGGATGCAAATGCTTTTGCTTCTCTCTATGAAACGTATCGTCCGCAACTGCTAACGGAAGCATACCACAAAGTACGCAACCAACACGAAGCGGAAGATATGGTACAGGAGATCTTTACATCTTTATGGCAACGGCGCGGGCAACTGTCGATCACCATCTCTCTGAAACATTACCTGTTCAGGGCCGTGCATCTGCAATACGCCTATAAGTGCCGCCGCAATGAGGTCGCCCGTAGATTTGTGTCACACACTTACTACACCTCCACAGATAGTGCCGTTCCGCAGAACCTGGAAAACAAAGAACTGGGACAGCAGATCCGCAAAGCAGCGACCTACGTATCCGCACCGGCATGCAGAAAAGTATTTGAGTTATTATACCTGCAGGACTGGAGCCATAAAGAAATTGCACAGGATATGAACATTCAGCCACAGGTTGTAAAAAACCAGGTCAGCCGTGCACTCAAAGTGATTCGTACCCGACTGAGAGAAGTTGTATAAGTAGTTAGTCCCATCTATTTAAAGAAACTAAATAACCATATATGGGTACTTCACTATCTGGCAATAATAAAATACTGTCATTTGACCGGCCTAATCCCTCCTACATTTCACCAGCCAATATCCCGGAGGAATATGAATCACTCCTCATTCCTGCCGCAGGCGCCTACTTCCGCGAAGACGAAGAAATAGCTGTCCTGACACAAAACATCGACTTTGGCCCATTCTCTCTCTGGATACACGATATCTGGGCAAAAAAGGACGTAGTAGTATGTCCCTACATCCCCAAACATATCTGGTCCCTGCACGGCCTGTATGAAGATAGCCTGCACCTGGAAAGTCCGGACCTGCCCAGCTATCTGCTGGAAGAAAAAGAATTTAATTTCTTTAACCTCCCCGCTGGCATGCATCGCATTCCCATGGCGGCCGGAAAGAAAACGCTGTCTATACACATCAATATAGAAAAGGAAACATTACAGTCCATGTTGGAAGAATTTCCGGGACTGGAACCCCTGACAAAATTAGACAGAAAAGATGCGGGCACTCTCAACGCCTATCCCTACAACAGTAATCCCATCTGCGATTTCCTGATGGAGAAACTACTCTCCTGCAAATACCCGGCAAAGCGGGCACACCCTTACATGTTCCGCATCTGCATTGATCTGCTGAGGAATGTCGCTACGCAGGAAGCAGCTTTACATGAACCACTAATGATCGACAGTCTGCTCAACACCGACAACATCCTTCATCTATTCGCCTACATCAAAGAACATCCGTTCAGGAAACATACTGTCTCACAACTAGGCTATATGTTCCATATCGATGGGAAAAAAGTAGGTTTCGAGTTTAAACAGCATTTCGCCGTATCTATACACGACTTCATGCATACTGCCAGAATGATGCTCATCTATGAGATCATGCAAAGTCAGACATCTCCGATCGAAGAGATTGCGAAGCTGACTGAATTCCCCAACGTCATGAACATGATGATGCAGGTAGCCGACTATTACGCCTGTAACAGAAGCGCTACTTATCAATGATCGCACGGATCGTATCCAGCGGCATCGCTCCTAAATTCGCACGTTTGATCTGCCTGTCTTTATCATAGAACACCAGCAAAGGATAGGCCTGTCCGCCGTAATACCGGAAGAATGTATTATTATAATCCAACCCCAGTTTCACGTTCGGGAATTGCTCCACATTGTATTTGTCCTGGTATACTTTTACATCATGAAACGAACCGGCACTGAGGAATAACAGATTCACATCCTTCAACGTATCTATCGATGCAAGCATCTTCTGCGTCAGTGTATCACATGGCAAACATCCCGGTCCATAGTAGTACAACAAAGTAGGACGCCCCTTCGCCAGACTGTCCGTGCTGTATTTGGTCACGGTATCTCCCTTTAATAATATGATCGATGGCAATGCTTTGGGATCTTTCGGTAAATCGTCGGCATCGGGAACAGTGGTACAGCTGGCGAATCCCAGGGTCAATAAAAGGAGTAGCTGTTTCATATAGCTTATGATGGTTAACAACGGGTAATATAACTTCATTCACCGGGATGATACTTAGGAGATAGCGATTATCAGAAATTGTCCTTATCTCCTAACTATTCCTCCCGGTGTACCACCTACCTTTAAAAGACCCGTTAACCACAATCAAACTCCCCATGAGTAACCCGAGCCTCAGAGATTATATCTTTAAAGATCCCAGTAACCGCCCTTACGTATGGACTGCCGTTATCGGTATCATCGTGCAGTTATTATTCTTCAAATACCTGTATCCTTTTGCCAGCTATATCAACGGCGACTCATACGCCTACATGCAAACAGCCCACGAGAATCTCTCGATTAATACCTACCCCGTAGGTTACTCCATGTTCATCCGGCTGTTCAGCGTCTTCACCCACTCGGATACTGCACTGGTAGTGTTCCAATACCTGATGCTGCAGGCAAGTATCCTCTCGCTGGTATTCACTTTATTCTATTTCTATCATCCACACCGGTACACCCGTATCGGCCTGTTCGGATTTATGTTATTTAACCCGGTCTTCCTGTACCTGGCCAACTATGTATCCAGCGATACCTTATTCCTGTCTCTCAGCCTGACCTGGATCACCCTCCTGCTGTGGATCATCTATCGCCCATCCCGGAAACTCATGATCTACCATGCGCTGGTACTGTTCCTCGCCTTCACTGTACGATATAACGCACTCTATTATCCACTCATTGCCGGCATTGCCTTCCTGCTGTCCAGACAAAGCTTCCTTCAGAAAGTGGTCGGACTGGCAGTATGCGTAATACTCATTGGGAGCTTCATACAGTACAATAAGTACAAGTACTATGAAATAAGTAAGAAAAGCATTTTCACGCCCTTTACGGGCTGGCAAATGGCCAATAACGCGATGTATGCCTATAAGTTCGTACCTAAAGCCGAACGTAAACCAGTGCCTAAAAAGTACCAGGTGCTTGACAGCATGATCCGGGAGTATTTCGACAGCACAGTTGGTAATCCGCGGCACCCGGAAGAAAACCTGGTGGCCAGCACGGTATATATGTGGACACCAGGCGCTCCTCTACGGACCTATATGCAGAACCAGTTTAAAAAAGACTCCACTGCTCCCGAACTGAAACGCTGGGCCACAGTAGCACCGCTGTTTGAAGAATACGGCAAATACATCATCAAACAATACCCTGCTACCTTTGCCCGGTTCTACCTCCTCCCCAACGCCCTGAAATATTACGCACCGCCGGTAGAGTTCCTGGAATTCTATAGCACGGGGGTCGACAGTGTCCATCCCATCGCCCAGATCTGGTTCGAATATAAGAGCAACAAGATCGACACGAAGTTCAAAGACTTTAAAGTCGACATCCTGAACTATTACCCCATCCTGGTCGGGACCATGAACGTGATCTTCTTCCTCGGGATGATCGGCTTCCTGGTGTTACAGGGGTATAAACAACAGCCGCTCATGGGTAAAGGTCTGTTACTGGTGGTCTGTCTCTGGCTGACCAACTTCGGATTCAGTGTCTTCGCATCCCCCATTGCCCTCCGGTTCCAGATGTTCCCCATCCTGGTGATGACGGCCTTCGCCTTCCTCTTCATGGAATTTGTGATCAAAGAGGCGACAAAGAAAGAATGATCCGAACCATTCCCGGCTGTTCTCTGTTATATTGCAAATCCCGTTAAGATGTGGGCATTTTCACCAGGAGATGCGAGATTAATCCCGCTGGAGGGGAAACGTATCGGGACTACCAATACCGCCCGGATACCCGAAGAATATCTGCAGTTATTACTGCCTTATGCCAGGGTACATTGCTGGCAGCAGGGACAGGTATACGTACTCTCCCAGCATATGACCCTGGGCCCTTATTCCCTTTGGATCCACGACGTAGTGACCTATGGCGAGCAGGACATTTTGCCTTATGTACCGCACCCGTTATACACATTGCACTATATGTTTGAAAGCGGACTGAATGTCCGGCTGCCCCATTCGGATCCGTTCCGGCTGGAAGAGGACACCTGTAACCTGTTCTACCTGGAACCGGGTGTCAGTCAGCTGCCGCTGGAGGAAGATGCCAAAGCCCTGTCCGTCAACATCAACATCCTCCCGGAACATATCACCGCACTTACACAGGACTTCCCCGATCTGACCAGACGACTCAAACAGATCCGTTCCGGCAACCAGGTCATTAACAAACAGCCTTTTACGGTGAATGCGGTCAACCGTTTACTTATCAGTAAGATCCTCACCTGCCGGTATCTCCGTAACGACGCTGCCGTATTCCTGAAAAGATGTTGCACCGATCTCTTTAAGATCTTCTGCCAGGAATACACTGAAACAATGGTGGTGCCTCCGGCTGATAATGAAGGCTATAATAAGGTCTTCGATTACATGCGGGCGTATCCACACACATCCGTTGAGCTGCGCCATTATTCCCGCTTATTCCGCATCGCAGAACATGAAATTGAAGCCGGTTTCCTGGATTATTTCTCCATCAGTATCCGGGAATGCCATTATATGCTGCAAATGATGACCGCTTTTGACCTCATTGTACAACAGCGGCTCTCGCTGCGGGAGATTGCTATGAGAGTCGGAATGGACACAGAAACGATGATTACGCGGATCGAGGCGTATTACAATTATAAAATAGCGGCCCAGCGAAATTAAAGAGCCCCCGCAAATGCGGAGGCCCGTTCACTAACCCATCAAAATCACACTTGCAGTGCTACACTTCAACCTCTCTGGGCATCTGATTACCAGGAGTGTCTGTTGCGATCGCAGTGATCACACTTCCCGGTGCAGCCGCATTATCCACAGTGGCAGTGTATGTCCAATCCAGTCCGTTATCCTGCAAGATGGCATCACCTGCTTCGATGACAGCACCTGCGGCAGTGCGGATTGACACCTTTACCGACACCAGTTTAAAGTCATCGTATGCACGCACCGTGATCACATCACCAATGCCACCCAGATACTTCGTTGTATCAATGCTTTCAACTACCGGCAACTTAAATGCGTCTCTCATTGCCATGTTGTATGCACTCTGATCAGGACCGGCCGCTTTTTCATACATTGCCTTCTTCACCGGATCACGCAATACAGCCTTTGCGTATAAAATAGATTTCTTGAAACGTTGCTGTACTTCTATCTGTGCATCTGTGGGAGGAATATTGCTCCTGCGTCTTTTCTTCCCCAGGATGATATTACCAGAACGTCTTTTTGTTAATGTCAGCATGTCGGCGATTGTACCGGATGCTCCCTTTAATAAGATATTGTCTGTTGATTTAGCCATGATAAAAAATTAAATACGTTTAAACCCATACTGGCAGGGACTTTGAAGCATGCTTGTTCGTCGCTTGTTCGTCGCTTCGCCGTCGCTTGTTCGTCCAAACCAGCTTTTTACTCACTGAAAACAGGCGATGTTCGAGTGAAGTAAAAGGCACCTCTCTTTTACTTCCGGTGCAGCCTCTGTATCGCCGGTTGACAATGCAATGTTACGGTGGAATGGGAGTACAATTTCTGAAAAATGGATGCTACTGCGTCAGGTTTGCGACGTCGACGCAGTGAGTGTGCGATGAAAGAAAAATCATCTTCTTTTTTTAAGAAAAATATGATCACAATGATCGTCGTACGTAATTTTTATTTTAACTTAGTAGTAACTAAAACAGTTACCCGACGCTTATTCGCACTATTTAAAAATTTATGTTTGATAGCTCAGTTCAAAATAATCATTGACAAACCAAAGAAGAAGTATCCATCCAATTGCAAAACCCAAATAGTCGAATCAAGACGTCAATAAAAATCACACAAATGAAATACACAAACACCTTGCGCTTGCGCAACACACATTCCAGCCGCGTATTACGCGATCTCGCAGACCGACTGCAACCGCAGTCAAACAACATTCCCCTCTCCATCATCGCTTGCTCTTCCTACGTTCTACTACTATATTCCCTAGTCCTACGACTACTACCTTCCCTACTACTACTATCCCTTTAATCTTCAGGCGCAACGCCTACACGCAATGTCCTTCCTCAGGACGACAAAAGGGTGCTATTTCCAATTTTACTAACAATATTTAATTACTGCTCCGTGCTTCCGGATGCAGCTAATTAAGGCTATGCTATGGCCTGATTGACTGTTCCCGGATGAACGGCTCAATGAGCATATCATGAACTATATCATCCATTTAAATGCCTTTTTTACAAAGGCAGAAGGAGACCGTTGGCTTACACCATACCATCAGAGCCTGTATCTCACATTATTCAGATTGTGGAATAAAAGCAGGTTCAAACATGCCATCACCATCTACAGAGACATCACTATGGCAAAATCAAAAATTGGTTCGAAGGGCACTTATTACAGGTGTTTAAAAGATCTGGCCAATGCAGGTTATATCCATTATTACCCGTCGGGCGTAAGATTCGAAGCTGCAACAGTGACGATCGTACCGTTTCTCGACGTGGAGCAGAGTAATACAGGCGCACGAGACATGGACTTAATAAAGTCCACATCCGATACCGCACCGGTACCACATATGGACCCAATAGGTACCAGATCTGATACCGGATCGGTACCGGATGTGGTACACTTTCCTAAACAGGAAGAAAAAAGATATATAAACAATCATACAAACGGCATACACGCAATCAATAATAAAAATGACAGTTATCACAACGCAACGGAGGATGACTATCAGCAGCCATTTTGACTATAAAGAAGTCTTACGCAGACTGCAACAGAAAGGCCAGGAATCTTTCGGGCGTCATTTCCGTTTATTGAAAGAAGACCTGCCGGTCATTATACCGATCGTCGCCTGGATGTTACGTGACGAAGAAGTAGCCGGGCAATGTAAGATCGATCTCAATAAAGGCATCTATCTCGCTGGGCCCGTCGGAACAGGAAAAACTCAACTCATGCATCTGATGCGTTGTCTCACCGACAGGCATTACGATTATGAGGTATATAGTTGCCCAAAAATTGCGATAGACTTTGCCTATAGCGGTATTTCCGCCATTCTGCCATACACATACAGCAATATGGATGTCAAACGAAGCGTTGCTGCGATCTGTTGTTTTGACGATCTGGGTAAAGAAATCGTAAGTATCCGGTAGACAGCACCTATGTAATGATTTTGGAGAGCGTTACTTTTGCTTCGTGATCCAGATATGAGGTAGGAGCTCTTTGATTCTGTTGATGGGATGGTCGTTAATGACCATTAAAACGTCCTTTAGCCAAAGGCTGGGATTAATGTTATGTAGTTTACAGGTTCCGATCAGGCTGTAGAGCATTGCAATTCGCTTTGCTGATTCATGGCTCCCGGCAAAGAGGTAATTCTTTCGGCCTATAACAGTCGCTCTTATAGATCTCTCAGCCGCGTTATTATCTGGATGTAGCTTTCCATCATACACGAAGGCACAGAGTTTATCCCAGCGTTTTATACTATAGGCAAGGGCTTTTCCTATCGGGCTTTGTGGAAGTACCTGCTTGTATTGGTCTTCCATCCAGCTTCCTAATTTCTTCAGTATAGGTAAGGAGTGCTTCTGTCTTGAAGCTGCTCGTTTTTCATTGTCGTGATTTAACGCCCTGCTATCGCGTTCAATCTGATAGACGAGCTGTAACTGTTCCAATACATATTCTGCTCTTTCTCGGTCGCTGTAAATAGCGTCAGAGAAGTACCTTCTTGCATGAGCAAGACAGTGGATCAATGTTATATTATTGGTGTCAACGATGCTATTATATGCAGAGTAAGCGTCTGTTTGCAGCGTACCATAAAAATCTTTCAGCATTTCTGCGGGTCCTTCTCGGCCACGCCCGGGTTGATAATCAAAGACAAGCAGCTTGTTAATACTATCCTGATAGAGCCAGTAATACCCCCGATGAGTGCTCCCTTTCTTATCCTTGTCGAGCACTGGTACCGAGTCGAGTAGGCAAGGGCATTTCAGCCCAAGCCTCTCACAGCACCGTGCGTGATAGTCTCCCATCACACGGCGCTTCCAGATTAGCAATACAATTAATATGGGCGAATAAATGACCAGTGTTCAAATAATCGGGGATTGGTTTCGTAGACTCTTACAAGCCATATATGCGCCCGTCCCTTTCCAAGTTTTCTATTTTCCATTATCCATCTTACCAATTTTAGATTTAGCCAGTACCACAATCCATGTGTTGTCCACTTTGAGTATACACAATAATACTGATACCATCCCCTGATTTTAGGGTTTAGTATCCTTGCGATGTTCAAAATCGTGCCTTGGAAACGTCTTCTTACTACCTCTCTCACTTTTTGCCTAACTGCTTTTTTAGACGAGTCACTCATACACGGAAAATACATAAGTTTCCAGCCGTTCTTAGTTGGTCTGCCTAATGGTCGAAAAGTATAACCCAGAAAGTCAAAGCTTACACTTCGATGTGCTTCAGTATGTATATGATTTTTGCAATAAACTATACGCGTCTTTTCCTCATTCAGCATCAACTGACAATCTATCATCCTCCTGGTAATTGCACCTTTGATGAAATTTGCCTGTTTTTCTGTCGTACAGTGTATAATTGCATCGTCACAATACCGTTCAAAAGGCATGTTTGAGTGATTCTTTTCCATCCATTTATCAAATACAAAGTGAAGGAAGATGTTAGCTAGTAGCGGGCTTATTACTCCTCCCTGAGGAGTGCCCTTTTCCCCACGTCTAACTTCTCCGTTACACATAATTCCAGCCTTAAGCCATCGCTTAATATACATTAGAATCCATTTCTCTTTTGTATACCACTCGATTGCCTTCAACAACAGTTCGTGATCTATACTATCAAAAAACGCTCGAATATCAATATCAACCACCCAACTATAATAACCACACCGTGCAGTGGCTTTCTCCAAGGCCTGATGTGCATTCTTACCGGGACGATATCCATAACTATCCTCATGGAAGCTGCCTTCCACGATAGGTTCAAGATAATTTTTCACAACCTGTTGAGCTATGCGATCTGATATTGTAGGTATGCCAAGAATACGCACACCGCCAGATTTCTTTGGAATTTCAACGCTTTTCACAACTGGCGGGTAATAACATCCAGATGTCATTCTGTTCCAAATCCGATATAGATTCTTTGACGCATCAATCGAAAAATCTTCTATACTTTCTCCGTCGATTCCACCACTTGCATTATTTTCCTTTACTTTCTTGTAAGCATCCAGTACCATTTTCTTGGTCACCGGATGTTGCTTTGTTTCATAATAATCAATCATCCATTTTACTGTTGTTGGTTTTATAAAACTAATCTGGCTAAGCCCTTCCCTCCACAGCCATTACAGCAGCTTCAATAGTACTACGACTTAGTCCGCCTCTGTACAGGATATTGGTATTTAACCTTGCGGTGTCTCCGCTTGAATTGTTCCCTTTGCACTCCTGTACAAATTCCCTTGTTCCATTAAATCGCCTGATTTAGTGTCCTGCTACCTATGTACCGCCTGTCATCTAGCCAACACCAGGTTACTGTCGCTAAACTTAATTTGTAGGTAAGAAACTGTTACCTGCTTTCGACAGAATAAGTGCGATATCGATACTTTACTATGGCAGTTCACTTTCGTTCAGCTCACTAAATCTTACCTGACAGATTAATTCTGCCTTTTCCCCTATCGCTCAACACCTTTTCCTTTCGTCCAAAGCATCATAGGGTGGTTTGTAAGGTATGCCTGTCATCCCTTACGGTGGGCCTGCCACCATCAATCTAACAGCATGTAACTTTTCATGTTACTTCAAGGCACACTGTCTCATCAGCCTGCAAATAGTCAGCGTTGAGTACTTCTGTTACCAGCGCTCTGTATATAGGAGTAATTAACGCAGCTGTCTTAGCAAAACCATCACTCAGCGTTGAGTATGGTAGCTTTATGCCATCTCTTTCCAGACGTTGTTGCTGGCGATGCACGGGGAGATGATCGCAGATCTTCTCAACAACCAGTTGAGCCAGTAAGCCTGGCCCCATCATCGATTTTGCAACTGGTAATGTTGGCAAAGGTCCAACAATAATTTTTGACGACGTCTCATCCGCAGATGGGAGAAGGTACTTGTTACGGATGTAACGGACTACATAAATTTCAGCGGGTTTGTATTCCAGCACTTCAGTTTCAGTGGTGCCAATATGTTTACTACCAGCTGGTATATGGTCTGGATCTATAATTACATCTTCTCTTCGTAAGTGAGATGGTATGGTATGACGGCTATCTCTGGCTTGAGTCGCATCTTGTTTTACAACTTTCACATAAGTCACCTTCTTTGCATCTAACACGTTGCAAACAGCAGCAGATTGTTCTGTTGGAATATCGAGTGCCAGTTGATTCTTATCTGCGGGAATAAATCGCTCCTGACGAACTCCGAAAATCATCTTCTTGAGCTGATTCAATTCATGCTGCAGCTGCTCAACCTTGTTGATGGCAGACTCATAGAGCTGTTTGTAATCATTATCTTCTGCTGACGTACTCATTGCAATTGCAATGTTATCACATGTAAATCAATTATTTGTTAGCGCGATGTTAATGATCGGCAGATTGTCGAAAATACCGCCTGCGGTACTGGACTTTATCCATCTGAATGCCTTGCAGAATAAGCATCAATTGTGTAGAAGTAAGCGAAGACTGTACCCCACCTGGTTTGGGAATCTCAAATGTTCCCTTCTCAAGCCGCTTGTAATAAATCGCAAATCCATCTTGCTGCCATTGAAGTAGCTTGATATGTGTAGCTCTGCGGTTAAAGAAAATATAGACATCCCCGGTTAAAGGATCCAAATGCATCTGTTGATTGACAATAGCCGCCAGTTTGTAAAAGCTACTACTTATCATGATTGGCTGAGTATACAGAAAATACCTGCATGAGGACGAGAGTGCCAGCATTTATTTACTGTTTAGTAGCTCTTTTAGCATGTCTGTATTGACCGCCGAATGAAAAATTATCCTGTTACCTGATAAAGATATCACCTCCGCGAATGGAAGTGCAATATCTGGTATACTCGCCTTAGAAGGTGTGAGCTGAATGAAATGTTTTCGTCTGGGAACTTTTGCAGGAGTGGCAAACTGCTTCCTCCAGTTCTTGAGCATGGAGACCGTGATTCCATGATTATCACAAAACACTTGCATCTTTACGTTTGACTGGCTCCATTGCATCGCGATATTCTTCTTCTCCGATATTGTAAATGAACGTATCGTGGAATTATTGGATGATTGCATACAGGGCATATTTAAACAACGCAAACATAAACCCTCAGACTTACATGCCGAAGATGCTGTCTACCGGAACCTTACAAGAAATCGACACACAGCATTATGGCAATAAGTGCAAGGTAATGGAACAGATCATGCTGGCGAGATATGAACTATTCATACAAAAAGGCATTATCACACACGCTACATCCAGTATGAATACGCTGGCACTGGAAGAACGCTATGGAGCAGGAATGAGGAGCAGGTTCCGGGAAATGTTTAACAAAATAGGCTTTCCGAAGACTACTCCGGACAAACGAAAAAACCATTTACAATAAAAGAACACGCATGACAAAACAAACAACAAACAGACATATACTTAAAAAGATCCGCAGTCATTCGAAAGAAAAACTGCATAATGACCCTGCATTTAAAAAGCTGCGGGAAAACTGGAATGATTTCACGACCGCTGCAAAAGCAGCAAAACTGATGCGCACAGTGATGGAAAGCATACAGATCCCTGTGCATGACAGAAAAAGACATACTACACTGACCAAGATCTTCAAAGCGCTACTGCATACGGATAAGGAGTCCGCGCCGGGACAAAAACGCATGGCAAAGACTGACTTATCCAAGCTCGGGCATGTGGAACTGAATACCGGCATCTGCTTTGACGAGCTGTTTTCATTCGTCCTGGGATCCATTAGAACTGACCGGGATACGGGTGAAGTAGACATCAATGTATTGTATGATAATACCGATAAAAAAAAGCCTCCTGTGGAAGACGCCACACACTTTGAATTATGTATTGGATTAGCAGAAATAGACTTTGAAAAAGGAACACATCATCTTTCAACGTCGACGTCAGGAATTAAGCTTATCACAAACAAAAGAAAGCTGGACCTGCATTTTGACTTGGAGAAGCCAAAGGAAAGCGATAATAAGTGGTGGTGTTTCTTCGCCGTTAATTTTTATAATAAAAGACAACGGCTAAAAGACTGTGCTATTATACTGTTTGGGGTTCTTGATGCACAGATGAAATTCGCTTTGATTGTCGCACC
This sequence comes from Chitinophaga agri, assembly GCF_010093065.1. Taxonomy (NCBI): domain Bacteria; kingdom Pseudomonadati; phylum Bacteroidota; class Chitinophagia; order Chitinophagales; family Chitinophagaceae; genus Chitinophaga; species Chitinophaga agri. The sequence goes on from NZ_CP048113.1 coordinate 4,063,970, forward strand.
TGCGCCCACAGCATCACCCCAAACACAGCAGCTAACAGAAAGCTAAATGGGCGTAAAGCTACCAAAATGAATATTATCCTGGACCTGTACAATGACCATACTGTATCACGGTTGTCATTATATGGGCCCAGGTTCTCCGCTGGTAGTTCGGTGCCACTCCTGACCACTTACGCTAAGCTATACTCTAACCTGTCCTTCCATTTTTCCCAATCAGGCATCATTTTGTTTTGAAGATTCTGAAATGCCCTTGTATGATTATGGTGCACCAGATGACAGAGCTCGTGAATAATGACGTATTCTATACTTCCTTTGGGAGCCTTAATAAGCTCGGTATTCAAAATGATTTTCCCTTTAGGCGTGCAGCTGCCCCAGCGCTTTGACATAAAACGCATTGTCAATATTGGCATTGCTATCCTGTATTGCTTAAATTTTGGCAATGATTCTTGCAATAATTCATTGAAGACTTCCTTAGCTCTTTCTTTATACCATTTGTTCAACTGCTCCTTCAATGCTGCTGGTTGATTGTTTACGGTATACATCCATAGTTGTCCACGATACGCCTTTACTATATTCTTTTCATCCGGCACAATTTTTAATCTGTATTGGCGCCCCAGATAAAGGTGTGTTTCCCCATTAATGAATCTCCTGGGAGGTGTAGTAGGCTTATAGGAATTGAAATAATCGATTTGCTTTAATATCCAGGGAGCTTTCTGCCTAACCTTTTTTATTAGATCTACCTCTCTGGCGGCTATGGGCGCTAAAACTTCTACAGTTCCTTCAGGATTCACTATTATGCGTAATGACTTCCGTTCCTGATAGTGAAGCGTAAAATCAATAAGTCTGCTACCAAACATCAATTGATATTCCATTAGCTCTTATATTTTATTTCCGCCACTTTGATGCATGCTTCTATTAGTTGATCAATATGATCGAAGCTAATATCCAAATCGTACTTTGCTTTAATTTCATACAACATATCATCTATCTCGATTCGCATTTTACCTTTGATATCGTCGTTCTTCTGCCAATCAACTACAGCAGATCCATTATCAAATATATTTGCTTTAATTATTTCTTCAATAGCTACTGCAATTTCAGCAGCTATGTCAAGCTTGTTCGATTTCTGTGCTAAGTCATCTTTCAATTCTTCAACTACCAGGTTGTAAAAAGCAATAGCGATGGGGTTATCTTTTATGGCTATAGGAACATTTTCCCGTTTATCATTAAAGAAGCTATTTTCAAATTCAGTAGTTCTAGCCAGATATTCAGCTTCATTAATCCGTTGCTGGTGATAATCTTCAATAGTTCTTTTAATCAACTCAGATAACTTCTTATAATAAACCGGATCTTCATCCATTCGGATGTTGATCGCTTTTATAGTGCGGCTGGCAATATGATCTGCTTTTGCAGCTTTACCAGTAATCTTTTCCAAAACCGCCTGCCTTTCCTCTTTATTGAAGATATTTACTAACTCTGTAATCTTAAGTACATCACCTTCAGAAGTGATATGCTTGTCAATTAACTTTTGTACCTGTGACTCATATTCTTTATAGTTCAATTCATCTGAGTAACGCCGTTTTACAGATACTCTTAAGGCCAGAAAGAATGCAGCATCTTTTTTGTATTTTTCAATCTGCTTTTCCGGTGTAATACTACTAAACTCAACATTAGAAAGAGCTAATCTTAAAAATCTTGCGTATAAAGAGAGTTTGTCGTAGAAGCTATGCCGTTTTGCTTCATCCGCAAGTAGTTCTTCATAAGCGGGTTCATCGTATTTATTCTTTATTTCCTTGAAAATGTCCCAGAGTTCTGAATGAACTTGAGGGAGCTTTTCTACTTCATTAATAATCTTGATAAGAGAGCCTGCCAGTTCTTCCTGATCGTACTCCTCCAGGCCTGCATATGTATGTAATGCATCGTCCAGATTCTCCAGGTTGCCGTAATAATCAATGATATACCCGTAATCCTTGCCTGGATACAACCGGTTCACCCTTGCTATTGCCTGCAGTAAAGTATGTTCCTTAAGGTTTCTTGTAAGATATAACACCTGGTTACGTGGTGCGTCAAAACCTGTCAACAACTTGTCTACTACAATAATAATTTCAGGTTCTTCCTGCTTTTTAAAACTGTTTATGATAGCCTTTTCATACTTCTCCGCATTCCCATATTTATCCATCATTGATTTGTAGAAGGATTTCACTTTATCATCGCTTTCTTCAAAAGCATCCTCTTCCCCTTCCCTGTCATCTGGTGGAGATATCAGTAACTCAACAGACACTTTTAGTTGTCGGTTTATTTTTCCTATTTCAATGAGTTTTTCCCTGTACCTAAGGGCAGAAAGCTTATTAGGTGCTACTAACTGAGCCTTAAATGGTGTCTCTTGTATATTGTCTGTAAAATGCTTTGTTATGTCCCATGCTGTATTCTCAATAAATGCAAGCGACTGCACAAGTTTGTTCCTGGCAGAAAATTTTCTTTTCAATGTTACCTTCCCATACTCTGTCAATGGTTCAGAAACTCTGTCAAAAAAAGTGTCTAAAGGCTTTTCGTTCACATGCATAATATTATGTCTTCCCTCGTAGAGCAGTGGTACGACGGCTTTATCAGCAACCGCATCAGCTATTGTGTAGATTGTTCCCGGTACAATACCACCAAATTTATCAGCAGTACTTTTTTCCCTTTTCATTAGCGGAGTACCAGTAAAGGCAATAAAGCAAGCATTGGGGAAAACCTTTCTAACTTTAACACCCATAGGCCCATAATGACTGCGATGTCCTTCGTCCACTAATACAAATATCTCGGAGGAATCAAAACTTGCCACGGCTTTATTGACCAGAGATTCAAACTTATTTACTATTGTGGTGATAATAGCATCATCAGACTGTAACAAATAGCCTAATAAGCTGGAGTCCTTTTTAAACTCCTCAAGTTCTTTTTCGGTCAGCTCTTCACCATTAAATTTCTTAACAGCTTCCTTTGAGGCTCCTTTGGTTGCCTGTCGTACCAGTTTATGGCATTTCTTAAAAGTGTCAGTTATCTGGTCGTCGAGATCTACCCGATCGGTTACTAAAACGATTCGCGGATTTTTAATATCCGGATGCATGGCGATAAGCTGCGCCAGCATTACCATAGTTAATGATTTACCACTTCCTTGTGTGTGCCAGATAACTCCACCCTGTCTTTTCCCATCAGATGGCACTTTACTTATACGATCCAGCGTTCGTTTCACTGCGAAGTATTGTTGGTAACGGGTCACTTTTTTAGTGCCATCATCGAACAGGATGAAGTTATACATCAAATCCAGCAGTCGGTCTTTACGACAAAGGTTATATAATAGCCTATCCTGTTCTGTAACAGTAAGCTGTTCCTGTTCCAGCTGATTGAAGTATTGCAACACGTAACGAAAACGTTCTTTGAAGAGTACTGTTTTGTCGTTATCTGGTAATGATGAATTTTTAAGCTGCTGTAAGGTTTGTGTATAACGCTGCTCGTCCTGTAGGCTCAGGAACTGCTCTCTCCATAGACTCCAGAATTCTTTTGATGTTGCGGTGGTTCCATACACAGCTTCGTTTACCGCTAACCCAATTACCATATTGGAGTAATGGTATAGTGAACGGATACCATCCTCCTTTTGATTGCGCAAGTGTTGCTCAATGCTCTGGTTAATGGGGTCTTTGATCTTCGGGCTTTTACATTCAATCACCACCATGGGAATACCATTGATAAACAGTATTATATCAGGACGATATGTATCCGTTCTACCGGAACGAAGTACCGGAAATTCCTCTGTAATATGGAATACATTATTCTCTGGGTGTTCCCAATCTATGTATTTGAAGGAAAAACTTTTCTTATCTCCCAGCACTGATTGTTCAAAGCTTTTCCCCAGTGTAATTAGCTCATGAAATGTTTTGTTGGCAGCAATAAATCCATCCTGCAGCGGCAAATCTCTTAAAGCCAGGATAGCGTTGTTAATGTTAGCTTCGCTGAATGCGAATTCTTTTCCTCTGTATTCGATCTTATTGATCTCTTCGAGTTGCTTCTTTAAAACTGTGTCCAGCAGTACGTTGGAGCTGCGGTTACCACGGGCTTCCAAGGCTTCTTGTGGGGTAAGATAGCGATAGCCCAATTTCATCAGTAGTTGCAGGGCTGGAATCTGGGAGATGTGATCTTCTATGAATGATGGGAGTTGCATGATTGTTGGTAGATCTTATTTGACTGTTTTGATCCTGCTCAAACATTAGCAGAACCTGTATCATGGAATGTCATTCTTAAGCTGTCTTCATATTAGTTCAGTTTAACCCGTACTTCACCTGTAAATAATTTCTGCATTAGACCTTTCTTCTGCCGTTGTAAGGTAGCAAGCTTTTGTTCGTAAAGACTTAATTCCGACTTAGCTACAGACAGGATATTGAATATTCTTAGTTGCTCATTATAATTCGGCACACAAACGTTTAGGCTAAAAAAGTCCTTAGGAGTCACATTGAGTAAGCCATGTGCTCTCCCTCCTTCATGAGCAATTTTTGATAATCCACGATCAAGTAAACAAGCATCGAAGAAAAACTCAAAAAAGTCACCTGAATGCACGTTCTCATTTTTTATCCGGAAGCAGATGTAAAGTGTTGTAACAACAGCTTCATCGAAATTATTCAAGCGCTTTATTGCTCCCCAATCATAGCCATTGGAATAGCTTTTATTATAGCTGAATTCACCTTTGTGTATGAGAAAGTAATTATCTAAAATGTCGCTCGCAACTATTTTTTTGAAGAAATCATTTTGTTTCACGAAGCCCCTTCGAGCAGAAATGGTAACCACATTATTGTTTGCTACGGTGTTTCTTCTTATAACTCTTTCAAATATTTCGGATAGCTTTTTCTCTTTCCAGCCAGTTTTCGGTCTTAGCAAAGCTTGTAACAAACCCTTGTTTCTTTGTTGTAGCTGGGTAATTAACTGTTGGGTTTTGGAGATTGCTTCATCCCAAGTGGAGAGAATGGCAGCGATTTGTCTTTGTTCTAATGATGTAGGAAGCTTAATATTAATAGATTTAATTAATTCTCCATTCAGATTTTCTTGACTTCCAGTATTACTTAGTTTTCTGATGTTGTTGTAGTTATGTAAAAAATTTTGGAACAGGAAATCAACATTGACTGTTTTGTCAACAATTAGTGCGGCGCAAGCCTGATTAGTACTGGCACGTATTCCAAGTTTTGCAACTTTTCCCCTAGTTTTGCCTTGACCATACATTGCCATTAAAATTGTCCCTGGCTCAAACATTTTGGCTGATGAAGCCTTCAAACCTGCTTCTGTAATAAACTGGTCAGCTTTAGTGATTGTATTGAAATCAATTAATGAAGTTGAAATCCAAGGAATTGAGCCATTCCAATAGCCGGTATTTTTCCTGTCAGGCGTCCCTCCTGAAGAAATTTTTGCTATTTCTCCAACTTCCTTCACTTCCCACTCCTCCGGTATCCATCCCAATGGCGTATGTTTGTAACCTGGTTTATGTGCATTTTGGTTGCTCATTGATCTTTCCTTTTGTTTTTTGACGTCTGACATTTTTTTTGAGAAAGCCAGAAAGTTTCTGCTTCAAAGAAAACTTCAATTGTAGCTCTCCCTTCTGGAACACTATATAGCAAAATTTCAAACTTTTCCATATTTATTCCGTTTTAAAATCCCAATTCTTTGAGATACTCCTCCATCTTCTTTTCTATGGATGCCATTTCTTCCTTTATCCGTTTGATTTCAGACTGGGTAGCAGGAATATCTATGGGTGCTTCTTCTTCGAAGGTATCCACATAACGAGGGATGTTGAGGTTGTAATCATTTTCTTCAACTTCATTCAGCGTTGCACGGTAAGCATATTTGTCTTCCAATACGGCGCCTTCTTTGGTTGCCAGCGGTGCAGCAGCTTTGAAGATCTTGTATGTCTTTACAATATGCTGTATATCTTCCTGTCTTAAACGGTTCTGATTTTTATCTTCCTGATACTCGCGACTGGCGTCTATGAACAAGACATCTTTATTTTCACCCTTTCCTTTATTGAATAGCAGTATAGCTGCGGGTATGCCGGTGCCAAAAAACAGATTGGCAGGCAGCCCAATTACGGCTTCCAGTAGATTTTCCTTTATTAATTGTTCCCTGATTTTCCCTTCGCCGCTACCCCGAAACAGCACCCCGTGTGGTACAATGACTCCTACCTTCCCTACGTCCTCATAAGCAGTTTCAATCATGTGAGTGATAAATGCGTAGTCGCCTTTGCTCTTGGGTGGGACCCCCCGGTAAAAACGGTTATACTGATCCGCCAGTGCATTTTCAGCACCCCACTTATCCAGTGAAAATGGTGGATTAGCCACTACAATGTGGAATTTCATTAATTGATCTCCCTCCAGTAAGCGGGGATTATTAAGTGTGTCGCCCCATTCTATGTCAGCATTATCCATTTCATGAAGGAACATATTCATCCGGGCCAGTGCCCATGTACTTCCATTGTTTTCCTGTCCATATAATGAAAAGTTGTTATTCCCGACTTCGCGGCCCACTTTAATCAACAGGGACCCGGAACCGCAGGCAGGATCAGCGATACGATTACCAGGCTGAGGATCTACCAGCTTTGCCAACAAGGTTGACACTTCCGCGGGCGTATAAAATTCACCGGCTTTTTTTCCCGCATCGCTTGCGAACTTCGCAATGAGATATTCATATGCATCGCCAATTACATCGTTCCCCTCCAGATGTGTTGGCTGAAGATCCAATGCAGAAAAATCAACCAGCAAGTTTTTCAAGCGACGGTTACGGTCTTTGGTTTGCCCAAGGTTTGGTTCACTATTGAAGTCAATATTTCTGAATACCCTTTCCAGTTTGCTGCGGTTGGCGTCTTCCAATTTCTCCAACGCAATGTTAATCAGCTCACCCAAATTATTTTCATTGCGTTGCTCAAACAGGTGATCGAAGGTACATTCGTTGGGTACCTGGAAGCGTTCGTTCCTTAATGCCCTTTCGACACGTACATCGTCTCCTTTATATTTTTCAACATATGTGGCTTTTTTGTCCTTCCAAACGTCAGTGACATATTTAAGGAACAACATCGTTAATATATAGTCCTTATATTGGGTTGCATCTATAGTTCCACGGAAAGTATCGCAGGCCTTCCATAAAATATTATTAATCTCCTTTTGCGTAAGTTTCTGCATAATAGTTATTTCGTCAATTTAGAAATGATTGCCGTGTATATTTTTCTCTTTTGAATGATAAGTTGCTCCGTTAATTCGATTTCTTGCTGATATAACTGTGTTAAAGCAGCTATACTTTTTTGTTGCTTCATTGATGGCACGGGAACTTCGAACGCACCAAGCTCTGATTTTCGAATGGACAATATATTCGTACCACCGCCAATTTGACTGAACGCAGCCTTGCTTAATGGTGTGTTAAGAATGGCTGCAAGATATTGAGGATAAATGATGTGCGTATGTGGCCGAAGAACAAAAAATATCGAAGATGCGACAGCCGGTTGGCCTTCGTATTTATAACACCATGCAAACAATCTATTGCCCTTTCCAACAAACAAAACATCGTCATCTTTTAATATATGTGCTGCCACCTTCTCATCGAGCTGTATATATTCATCTGGAGCGGCGATTTGCCTACCGTCATCATTGAATTGACGTGCTTGCAGATAGGCAACAGTACCTGCAGTGTCTGGCTGGCTATAAAAACCAAACCGTATATCGCAAAGCTCAGATATTTGTATCCTTTTTTTCAATGTAGAACGTTTCAATTAAAACAAAGATAAGGATAATATCAATTTAATAATAAAAAAACATTGTAGACTCATTCAAAAATAATATTTAATGGATTTATTGTGGTTGAGGTAGGTATTTTATAACGAAGACCAGGCCGGGTACTACATATTTTAATCCTATTCAAGATGGGCGGTATAGTACTTTAAAATTAGTAATTGCCAACAATAGCTTATGAGACTGATGACACTATCATAATAGCTGGTATTATAACACCAAAGACTGATGCCGTTTCCCTTCCCTGCATACCTCCCACAGCATCACCCCAAACACAGCCCCCAACACCATATTCAGCAACTGATACCGCAGCACCACCGGCGATGCTAACACACTAAACCCATAATGCACGATCCAGTAGAATGTGCCAATCCTTAACGCGCTTCTGAATTTTATATCTGCGAATGAAGGGCCACCGACCCTGTAATAGGCGATCCATCCTGCAATAAAAAACAGGATGACTACCAGCATCAATGCCGGATACAATTCAAATAATTGCAGCTCACGGAGATCAGACCGGGTGTACACTTTATTGGAAGGATAGTTGAACCAGGCCTGTGCAATGGGCCATACCGTATCGCGGTTGTCATTGTACACGGCCAGGTTCTCAGCCGGCGGATAGGCATACTGGAAAAAGTTGGGCAGGAGATAATACCGGAAGTATGCTACCGGATACTGACTGATCAGGTACTTTCCATAGTCGTTGTACAAAGGAGCAACAGCCGCCATCTCGCGTAGGCAGGCGCTATTATCAGCAATATTAACAGCACCTGGTACAGGCTGCAACGGAGACCAGGCATCCCATAGATAAAACGCCATAATGGGCTTGCCATCCGGACGTTGCGACGCTGGCACCTGCTGCAAAGAATCAAGGTAATGCGTCACGCGGGCATGAACGCCGGTAAACTGTTCCGGCACATCCAACACGGGCCGCCTGGGCATGTGCGCATATGCGTAGACTGCATTACTGGCCATCTGCCAGCCGCTGAAAGCAGAGAACTGCCTGGTACCGGTTACCCGCTGATTTGCGGCGGTTGTATATAACATAAAACTACCGATCATGCTCACCATCAGCAGGCCACTCGCTATTTTGAGCCGGACAGAGAACGCACAGAATACGATCACGGTCATACTGACTATCGGATAGATCAACGCATGATACCGCACAGTATATGCCAGTAGTAATACGAACAGATGTGCCGCTAACAGCCACCTGGAAGGTTGATATACCAGTCTGAATAACTGTGCCATCCATACGAGGCTGATACCAATAAAATACACATCACTGGTAATGTAGTTACTGAGATATAAGATCGCAGGATTAAGAAATAACAGGGCAAAGATGATCCTCCGCGTCCAGCGACGGACGATAGTCAGCTCTAATACAGTAAAGAAGAAATAGAGTGCACAGATATGATATAGGCAATATTGCACAAACACCAGCACCGTATCAGCATGTGTGAACACTCCCACAAACAGGATCAGTTTCGCATATCCTACCGGCCACATGTTCGCATCTACCTGCTCCGCCGCACTGCGAAGGTAATTGTAGGAATCCTGCATGAAATTCGGAAACGGATAAAAATATTTAAACACGATAAACTGCACCAGCATAGTGCACACGGCGAGGTATACATATCTCATCAATTGCATTCTCATAATACGGAGGAATTTAAATTACCCGGTGCATCCAAAAGTTTGGAGATAGAGAATATTTTTTATCCGTTCTACAATTAACTGTTAAATATTACCTTATACACAAATTACAAAAACCCTTTCGTTGTTAACCTTTTTCAGAATACTACTGCTACTTTGTTGCTGTCAGTTAACTGCCTGGTCACAAAAAAAGAGAATTGATAATGACTCCTGGCGCACCTGGACATCCCTGTCTCCGCATTATGGCATCCGGGATGACGGACAATACTGCTGGTTTCAGTACGGTGCACCGGCAACAGGCGACACGCTAATATACAGCGGCATCAGGAATAATATACATTATGCATTTCCACGCGGCTTTAACGCTAATTTTTCTGATAAATATTTCAGTTGTCAGTTACCGGGCGATAGCCTGGTGCTTGTCATCAACGATAGTATCCACTACCTGACCGGTGTACAATACTACCAACTCAACAACCATCAGCTCATTACACAATATACTGACTCGCTGATCTGGCAGGACCTTAACAATTATCAGACAAAAAACATCTGGAAAGGGCCTGTGCAACAAGTAGTTTTCGATGGAAAACAACTCGCGTTCACAGCAAATAATCATCTCCGACATTACACATCCGGTATAGATAGCACGCAATTACTATCTACCAACTGCGCCGGTGGACTACAATTCTCCCGGGACGGCAACTATTTACTCTATAAGGAACCAGTGCCTCATACAACCGCTTCTCCTAAACTACGCATCTGGCACTACAGCGACTACTATCTGCAAAAGCCGCCACATATGCCAGTCACACAGGCGCTCCGTCTGGCAACAAAGCAGGCTTTCCCCGTCAACACACCCAACACGCAGATCGTATGGTGGGATGGCGGCCGGTATCTCATCACACAAAACACCCTGAACCACCCCGAATATTATTGGAACAAAAAAATCCTTTCCACCCTTTACCTGGTAGATACTCACAGCGGGGACATAAAAATGATCGCTGCGAATAAAGACAAACTATTATTACAACCTGCCGTATCTCCAACCGGGCGTTTTATGACATGGTACGACCCATCAACAGGCCGCATCTGCTGTTATGAGCTGGCCACCAGACACACCCGCGCGCTCATACAAGGCATCGGGGTAGCACAATGGGCTACCGGCGATAGCGCTGTATTTATTCATACTAACAACGACATCTGGAAGGTTGACCCCAGAAACATAGCCCCCCCTGTCAATCTTACCCATGGGCGTAAACAGCATCTCGTCTTTCGTCTGCTTTTTCCGGGCATCGCTACCGCATTCAACACAAAAACGAAAAGAAATGGTTACTGGAAATGGGACCAGGGACGATTCACACCCGCAACAATGAATGATGCGCTCTTCTACTTCCCGCGCTACCCACTGGATAAATATCCACCAGTGAAAGCAAGAGATACCAGCATCTATCTCGTTACCGCTATGCAGGCCGGGTACTCACCTAATGTATCCTTCACGGCGGATTTCAATACATTCACTCCGTTGACGGCTATCCATCCGGAAGATGGATACAACTGGATGCACGTGACACTGACGAAACACGGATTGCTCTACAAACCGGCAGACTTCGATCCGCAGAAAAAATATCCTGTTATCTTCCATTATTACGAAGAAAGTAAAGACTACCTGCACCGGTATTTAACACCTGCATTAAGTGAGGGCGCTTTAAATATTCCCTGGTACGTCAGCAATGGCTATATCGTGTTCGTACCACACATACAAACAAAGAAAAGGCATCCTGGCAGCAGTGCAGCAAAAGCCGTCATCCGCGCAGCAAGATACCTGTCAGCATTCTCCTGGGTAGATACAAAGAAAATAGGATTACAGGGGCATAGTTTCGGGGGATATGTCACCAATTATCTCGTGACACATTCCACCTTATTCGCAGCAGCACAGGCATCTGCCGGTCCGGTGGATTTCCTGAGCGGATATGGTGCTGTGCGGAAGATCACAGGAGCGGCAATGCAACCTTTATACGAACAGGGACAGAACAAAATGGGAACAACACCATGGGACCATCCACGGTTATATCTTAACAATTCTCCGATCATCCAGGCAGACAAAATACATACGCCGCTACTACTAATGCACAACGACAATGACAATGCCGTGCCATTTGCCCAGAGCATAGAACTGTTCACGGCTTTAAGACGGCTGCAAAAGCGAGTATGGTTACTCCAATATACCGGTGAAGGCCATCAGCTATTCAAAGACGAGGATCGATCAGATTTCACCCGCCGGCAACAGCAGTTCTTTGATCACTATCTCAAAGACCAACCGATGCCGGACTGGATGAAAGATCACTGACCTGCATCATCATAGATACCTGCCAGTGTGGGCCATATAGGCCCGGTTACCACGGTGATGAAATAAAAAGCCCCCCCGATAGTAGTCCAGGTTTGTGTTGTACCCGTGTATAGCGGACGGGTTACATTGACTGGCAGCTCATAGATGTCTGTGCGGAACGTCCGGTAAGGTGCCAGGTACGCATAGGTAAGATTACGGGATGCACCATTAGAGGTGAAATCTCCTGTAGTTGGATAAAAGAGGTTACTTTGCTGCCGGCGCTTGGCTGCTTTGAAAGACATCACCGTTCCCAACACGGTGATGAGTACGATGAGAGTGAGAATAACCCTGGCCTTTTGCATAACAAAAAAGTGTTTATGCTAAAGGTAGTATTACTAAAATGGAAAAGTATTAGGATGGTAATGCATGACTTTGGAGATATGGGTCATTCCGGATACCCCTCATTTTGAGACAAATGGCCATTCAGCAACATCTCACTATGCGGAACAGGATACAGGCCTTTATAGCTTTGCCAGCTGCCTCCTTTAGCCATGGCAGCGGCGGGCATGATCTCATCGGTGGCATGCCAGCGTTTCAGATCCATCCAGCGATGCCCCCATTCAGCGAATAATTCGACACGGCGTTCCTGTTGCACAGCCTTCATCAGTACATGGGCGCTTCCGGCATGAACGGCTGACAACCCCGCCCGCATGCGTATCACAGTCAGGTCGTCCTTTGCACCATCAATATCGCCGGTTTGCAGACGCGCTTCGGCCCTGATAAGATATTGCTCTGCCAGCCGGAGCACGACCAGGTATTCGCTGGCCGGCCCGGTCTCACTGGTATACTGGTACTTACCCGGTACGGCGAGACTAGCGCTATACAGCCAGTACCGCCTCCGCAGATCATCCTGTTCAAAGGCCTGTATCAACGTTTTGCTGAGCTGCACCGGCCGCTGCTGGAGGAATAATATGGCGTCATCCGTGAACACTTTATCCACAGGATGCAATTGCCAGATCGCTTCTTTACTATTCTTCAAAAAGACCTGTTGCAAAGGAACAGTATCATACACCGCCCTGTTGTCTATTACAGTAGTGGCGGCAGCTATAGCCGCGGGCCAGTTCTCCAGATACAAATATACCCTGGCCAGCAAAGCGGTGGCAGCGGTCCTGTTAGGCCTCACCCGTTCTGTGGTGACAGACACAATATCTGGCAACAGGTATTCTTCCCGCAATAATTGCTGCGCATCCTGCAGATCATACACGATCTGGCTATATACCTGATGCACAGGCGTGCGGTACATAGCAGCACTCACTTTATAATCCGTTGATGTCACCAGTGGTACTTCTCCGAAGAGATTCACCAGGTAGAAGTAACAGAACGCCCTGATAAACTTTGCTTCCCCCAGTAACTGTTGTCTGATAGCTGGTGTCAAACGGGTAGAAGCGGTTAATCCTTCTATGGCGCCATTCGCCCGGTAGATATACTGGTACATGACCCGCCAGAAAGGGACATTGGTTGTGAGCACCTCATTACGATACATGGATAAGGGCAGTTCATCTTCCTGTTGGAGTATAAATTCATCTGCGGAGAGTGCGCAGAGGTAGGAGATGCCATGATCGCCCATAAAGGTACCACCGGCACTCATTTCATAGTACAGTCCTGTTAATACACCTGCCGCGCTGACATTTGAAGCAAAGGCGGAAGTATTGGTCACCCGGTCTCCGGGCGCATCCAGATCCAGTAGTTTACGACAGCTGGCAGGTAGCAGGCATACGATCAGCAGTAATAGTCTCCAATGCATACCAGGTTATTTTTAGAGTGCTATTTTTAATCCGCATGTAAACACCCGTAAGGGCGGTAACGTCCCCCGTAGTTGCGTTTCCGGGTCCAGTCCTTTGTAACGTGTGATGGTGAACAGATTTTGCCCCTGTATATACAGCTTCCCTTCCTGTAAATGCAGACGGCGTAAGGTAGTTTTGGGAAATGACCAGTTGACCTCCACATGCCGGACGCGGAGGAAGGAAGCATCCTCATATCCCAGGTCGCTTTTCATAGCTTTTCTATAGCCGCTCCATAGTGTACCATTCTGGGTGTACCGTTGCCGGTCAGTGATATCACCGGGCTGTTGCCATCTGGACTGTACCACAGCATATTGATTTCGCTGATAACCGGGCATATAGTCAGGATCGAATGTGGTATTCACCCCTTTCTGCCGCACGAAGTGTAACAAGATCTCCATACTGAACGGGCCAAGGTCCAGGTTATTCACCCAGCCACCATACCAGAAGGGCGCTACATCCATGGCCTTGTTCTCTACAGCTTTGGCGGCGGGTACAGGATGGTTCTCCGCATCTGCGAACTGATATGTGCCTGTTTGCGGATCGACGCCCATTGCAGTAGCGACATATTGCTGCGACAACGCCTGTCCTTCTACAAATGGGTTCACCGCCTCTACAGGAATAGTAGGATCAGGGTAACTAATGAGTTTATTGTGTCCGAAGGAGATATTAAAGCTGGAACGCCAGATCAGCTTGTTGTGCTGGATACGTTCGACGCTCAGGGACAATTCCAACCCGTTATTCCGGATCACAGCCGGGAGGTTACCGATAATGCTGCCTGCGCCGGTAATATCCGGCAGTGGGTAGGAGATCAGCTGATTAGAGGAACGGTGGAGGTAATAGCTGGCCGACAACAGGAGTCTGTCGTGCAGGAAACCCAGGTCGAGGGCTACCTCAGACTTACGGGTCAGTTCCCAGGCAAAATCGGCATTGAACAACCGGACAGGCTTAAGACCTGTTACCCCCTGGTAGGCGCCATCTGCTTTATTATATTCACCCAGGTATTGATAATCGCCTATCTGATCATTACCGGTAGTGCCGTAGCTGGCCCGTATTTTACCGAAACTGATGACCTTTTTTAATGGCGTCATGAAGGGCTCTTCAGAGAAGATCCAGGCCGTTCCTATCGCACCGAAGCTGGCGAACTGCTTCCTGGGACCGAAGCGGCTACTGCCGTCACGGCGGATGCTGAGGTTCATCAGATAGCGATTCTGATAATTCAGTCCGAAACGGCCGAACAAAGCGACATACCGGTAGGCGCCACTTTCCAGCTTACCGTATACAGAATCGGCATAGTAGATATTGCGTAGCAGGGCATCATCTTCGAAGCCATCCGCATTCAGGCTCTCACGCATCTCCTGATACCCCTGTATTGTGCCTCCTAAGAGGCCGTGAAGCTGCCAGCTACCTTTGGTGAGCCTGTATGTCGCCTGCGGCTCGATAATGCGGGAAATCGCCTCATAACGATAATGCTGGGAAGAACCACTACGGCCATTCCGGAGAAGCGGAGGAATGATAGCCAGCGGCGAGAGCACGGCAGAGCGACCGGTCAGCCAGTTATAGCCCATGGTGGTTTTGAGTATCAGGCCGGGGAGGATACGATATTGTAGTCCGACGTTGGCCAGTACGTTCTTTACGGCACCTTCAAATGAAGGACCAATAAGACCGATATATGGATTTAGCCAGGAATAATTCAGACTGCCATCGTCGAGGTAGGCGGGAGGTGCATTAGGCGGCAGCATGATCATGCTGGTGAAATCCGACCCGGGCAGATCGCTGTTATCGGCCAGGAAGCTGCCGGAGAAATTGGCTTCAAAGCGCTGATCAGTTGATTTACCGCTCATGCTGATGTGCAGACCACCACGCGTGCTACCGAAAGAACCGGGAAATACCAGGTGTTCTTTTCTATAGTGCCCACTGAGGCGGTAGAGATAATTATCATTGCCACCGGAAACAGAAAGTTGCGTGCTGGTAATATGGCCGGTACCACCGATCAGTTCGTGCTGCCAGTCTGTGTATCGTTGCGGATCCCATAACAGCAGGTCGGGCGCATTTCTTTGATTAGGAGAGACCCCGTCATGCTTGAAAGCTTCGCGACGCATGTCCAGGTATTGGGAAGTATTTAATAGTTTGACTTTACGGGCAGTGTGTGACAGGCTGGTAGACACGACGGCCCTGATGACGGCTTTACCGGCCTTTCCCTTACTGGTAGTAATGAGGATAACGCCATTAGCCCCCCTGGAACCATAAATAGCGGTGGCATCAGCATCTTTCATGACGTCAATACTTTCCACATCATCCGGATTGATAAAGTTAAAGGCGGAGGCTTTATCGCCCCAGATGAAAGAGCCCAGTCCACCAGTGATGACAGGATTATAGGGGATACCATCTATGACATAGAGGGGTTGCGTACCATTGACAAGACTGTTTCGTCCGCGCAGCTGGACCTTAACAGCCGAACCGCCTATGCCGCCGGATTGTGTAACCAGCAGTCCGGGCACACGCCCCTGGAGGGTCAGCAGCGGATTGGTGGTGACCTGTCTGGCGATAGTGGGTACTTTGACCGGCCAGCTGCAAATGGCTGTAGTGACCCGCTGGGTGGTGGTACCATAGGCGATGATAACCGTTTCGTCCAGTGTGCGTCCCATAACAAGTGCAGGCGTATCGTTAAAAGGAGGGTAACGTTTAACAGTGGCGGGGCCGGGTAATGCTTTTTTCAGGTTGATGGAATGCCCGTCTAATTCCCAGGCATAACGGGGTAGCAGAACGGTATTCAATACAATGGTCAACGATTCATTGTTGAAGTGAACGTCCATCAATTGGGCGACGTCGATATCTGCATTATAGCTGAAGTAGTACCCGGTTTGCTCCTGGATCTTTGAGAAGATGGACTGCAGGGATAACTGCCGTCCGGTGATCGAGATCCGGTTGCCTGCCTGCCGGGCATTGACCTGTAAGCAGCAACAGGTATATAGCAGGATAAAGAGCGTACAGCGTCTGGCTGATTTGGGCATCCCCATAGAGAAGGTTGTGGCTATTGGTAGATAAGTAGGAAAAAAACGCAAAAAGTACTCATCCGTAGAATCTTTTTCCCTTAACAACGAGTTAACTGTTCGGCAGGGTGGATTGAGTAAATTTACTCACAAAGAAAATAGAGTCTTTGCCATGAAGCTATTGAATCACAACCATTCAGAAGACGAACTATTTTTACTGATCAGGGAAGGCAATGAGGCAGCATTTGATGTCTTCTATCACCGTCATGCAGGTTTGTTATACACACAGGCATATGTCATCCTGCAGGATAAAGCGGCCGCTCAGGACGCGGTGCAGGAGGTGCTGATCTATTTATGGAATCACCGGACGACTGTCAAAGTCAATACGACACTCCCTATCTACCTGTGCGGTGCTATCAGGCAACATTGTGCAACGGTATTGAGGAAAGAAGTAGGCATCCGCAACCGCCATCAGATCTATACGGACCTGCATACATCTGTTACCCATAACGCTGAACTGGAAAGAAAGGAGCTGAATAAGCGGATACGGTCAGCGATGTCAATGATCACTCCCAGCTGCAGAAAGGCATTTGAAATGTCTTATATCGAGAAAAAGACCCTGAAAGAGATCGCCTTCATTATGAACATTAAAGTACAGACGGCCAAGAACCATGTCCAGGAGGCCCTGAAAGTGCTACGCAGGAATCTGAAAAAAAGTTGAATTTCTCCCAGTACTTTTTTTATACCGGCGACTACTATAAGTGTGTTTGTCACTTTATAGGTTCATCATGCCGGTAGATCCCCAATACATTGAACAGCTGATACTGCAGGAGATACTGGGCAACATATCACCTGAAGATAGTATCACCCTCAAAAAGATCCTGATCAGCGATCCTCATGCACAAGCCATGTGGCAGACGATACATGAGCGTCTGGCGGGTATCGATATACCATCCTTACAGGAAGATCTTCCGAATACACTCCCGGCGGCACAGATCATTGCTGTGGCGAGGAGACGTAAGCGGCGGAAAATAATGATGACTACAACTACAAGCGTGGCGGTGATACTGCTACTGATAACGGTTGTCTATAAAATACTGCTTCCGGCGTTCCAGCCAGTTTCGCCGGCGCATATCCCATTGTATGCCCTCAAAACTGTGGTACTGCAGCTGCCCGATGGCGAAATCGTTCATCTGGGCAGCGGTCAGCAACAGCTAAAGGCAGGTGGGAGAACTTTCCGGGAAGTAGACGGAAAGCTGTCCTGGTCCGGTGGAGGTACCGAATCCCAGCTCGCTACCATAATTATTCCACCGGGCAAGGACTACATTGTGCAGCTTTCAGATGGTACAGCCGTCACTTTAAACGCCGCCACCCGAATGGAGTTTCCGCTAACATTTAACGGCAACAGAGCCATCCGGATCAATGGAGAGGCGTACCTGCAGGTCGCCAGGCAGGATGGTATTCCTTTCAGTGTGCAACTACCCAACAGTACTGTACAGGTCTTAGGGACCTCTTTTAATGTGAATACCTATGATCATACCCGTGAACAGGTATTACTGGAATCGGGCGCTGTAAAGGTGGTTACCAGAGACGGCACGTTGCAGCTCACTCCGGGCGAGGCAGCCGAGTATCAGCCTGGTACCCGTCCGCTTGCGATGGCAATAGACACGGCTGCGGCATTATCATGGAAACATGGGTATTATTCGTTCACAGCCACTCCGGTGAAGACCGTGAGTAAGACCATAGAAAGAAACTACAGGATAAGGGTGATCCTGGACTCTGATATCACAGCCAACAGGACATTGACTACAAGACTGGAAAAAGCCGAACCGCTGCCCGAGTTACTCAGGCGTCTAAGAAAGATTGACAACATTCATTACCAGTTTGAAAACGGCGACAGCGTTTTGCATTTGTTATACCGCCCGTAAACATTGACACCATGCGTTCTATTTTATTTAAAGCGAACAAATTACTGCTGATTGAAAAGAACAGACAGTCTTATATACCTGCCAGCAGCCTGCCTGTAGAGTACCATAAACTGATCATCCCTTACGCGGGGCTTTATTTCCGCGAAGACGGGGAATGTGAGATCCTTTCCCAGCATATTAATGTGGGACCGTTTTCCCTTTGGCTGCATGACATCTTTTCAAAAGAAAGGATCGTACTGTTGCCGTATACGCCTTACCACCTGTGGACACTTCATTTTATGTATGAAGACACGCTGGAGGTAGAAAATCCCGGCAGGGCGTCCTTTAGATTAGAAGAGCGGGAGTGTAATCTCTTTAATTTATATCCGGGGCTGCATCGTATTCCGATGGAAGATAATACCAAGGTGCTATCTGTTCACTTCAACATACGTCCTGAGTTCCTGCCTAAACTGGCGGAGAAGTATCCGCAACTCAGGGACTTATTAACCCGCCCGATGCCAGCACAGACAGGTCCGCTGAATGCGCGTCCGCATAATATTAATCCGGTGTGCGACTTTATCATTCAGAAGATACTGACCTGTCAGTATACGGGCAGACAGGCGCATACATTTCTCTACAGCGCCTGCCTTGAGCTTCTGCTAAACTTCGCCCATCAGGAAAAGCATGCGGACGAGCCCTTCCTGTTCAGCAGTCTGGCATATCAGGACGAATACCAGCAGCTGTTCCGGTACATGGTGGAACATCCACATAGACCATGCTCGATAGCGGAGCTGTCATTATTGTTCAACATCCCTATGGCAGAGCTGGAAAAAGGCTTCCTGCAGCACTTTTCGATGACCATACAGGATTGTAGCCACATGTTGCGCATGATAGTGGCCTATAATGCCCTGTACACAAACAACTGGTCACTGGAAATGATAGCTGAGACGGTAGGGTTCTCAAATACGCATTTGCTTGTGGAAGCGATGGAGGCGTATTTTGAGTGCAAAGTTAACTTTGAATAGTAAAAGTTTACATATAGGCCCCTCGCATGTTACAGGTGGGTTTTATGTGCAACATAACAACTTGCACCCACATCTTCATTGCCTTACCAACAGTTATGTAGATGTGCAAAAACCTCAATTAACATGAAGAGAATGCATATTGCAGTGGCCACCATTGCATTGTCCTGTGTATTGTTCAATAGCAGCTACGCGCAGACGTCCCAAAATTCTACCTGGCAGATGAAGCCAGTCAGCATCCAGACCCGCTGGGCGAAGGATGTAAATCCGCAAAACGTATTACCTGAATACCCTCGTCCACAGATGGTGAGGAACGAATGGCAGAACCTGAACGGTTTGTGGGAATATGCTATTACGGCAAAAGATGCCGCCAAACCGGCGTCGTTTGACGGTCAGATACTGGTACCATTCCCGATAGAATCGGCACTATCCGGTGTACAGAAAGCATTGTTACCTACGCAGCGCCTGTGGTACAAACGTACTATCACTAAACCAGATGTGGCCGGCGGCAAGCGGGTGTTACTGCATTTTGGTGCTGTAGACTGGGAGTCCAGCGTGTATGTAAATGGCAAAGAGATCGGCGGACATGCCGGTGGTTACCAGCACTTCTCCTTTGATATTACTGATGCACTGAAAGATGGTGTAAATGAACTGGAGGTAGCTGTATTTGACCCAACTGATAAAGGGATTAACCCTTATGGCAAGCAGGTATTAAATCCTGGCAATATCATGTACACTGCCAGCAGTGGCATCTGGCAAACTGTGTGGATGGAAACGGTTCCTGCCGCCTATATTAAAAACATTCGCATTACCCCTGACATAGATAAAGGTAACCTGAAACTGGAAGTATTGTCTGCTGGTGCATCCGGGGATTACACAGTGGAGGCGATTGCATCTAACGGTAAAAAAGTGAAAGGCAAACCAGGCACGCAGTTGTTGTTACCTGTTCCGAACGCAAAACTGTGGAGTCCGGATCAGCCTTATCTGTATAACCTGAATGTGAAACTGCTATACAAAGGCAAAGTGGTAGATACGATCGGCAGCTATTTTGGCATGCGTAAGATAGAAGTAAAAAAAGACGAGAAAGGCATCGAACGACTGTTCCTCAACAATAAGTATACTTATCACTTAGGGGTCCTGGACCAGGGTTTCTGGCCGGAAGGGCTGCACACAGCACCTACAGATGCCGCCCTCGCATTTGATGTGATGGCTATCAAAAACATGGGATATAACACCATCCGTAAGCACATCAAGATCGAACCGGCGCGCTGGTACTACCATGCGGATAAAGCAGGTATGCTGGTGTGGCAGGACATGGTGACCTGTGCAGGGGATAAGCCGGAAGCAAAAGCGCAGTTCGAAAAAGAGAATAAAGAGAATATCGCACAGTTGTATAACGTACCAAGCATTGTGCTGTGGGTACTGTTCAACGAAGGCTGGTCACGCTATGATCAGCAACGCCTGACGGAGTGGATGAAAAAAGAAGATCCTTCCCGTATCGTCAATGGCCATTCTGGTGAAAACTATGATAAAGGTTCTCCGGCTGAAGTAGCAAAGAAATGGGCCAGCAGCGACCTGACTGATATTCACGATTACCCCGGCCCTGGCATTCCTGATGCATTACCTGGTAAGGCGAGAGTATTAGGAGAGTGGGGCGGTGTAAGAGTGCCTACCTGGAAACACCAGTGGAATGACCTGGAAGGATGGGGATATATACAGGTGCCCGCATCTGCCTTCAAACTGAAGTATGACTCCATGGTGAAAAAGCTGAAAACGCTGGAAGAGCAGGGTTTATCCGGCTCTATCTACACCGAACCGTTTGACGTGGAGACAGAAGAGAATGGCATGATGACTTATGACAGGGAAGTGATTAAGATCTCACCTGAAGAGTTAAGACAGATACATAGTCAGATGCTACCACAGGCAGAAAGCTACGCAGCAGCTCCGGGTGTATTCAAAGCGACATTGGCAGATACGACGAACAGAGATTTGCAGTATGCATCACTGTTGGAGCAGTTCAGAAATGGAAAAAGAGAGCCTGATTTCCTGAGAGAGCTGGCGATCATGGCTAATCGTCTGAAGGATGAAAAGGCTGCGTCCGAAGTGAGTGCTGCTTACATCAACACAATGTCGGACCCGCTCACATTAGGGAATCTGAAATTTATCGATCGATTCACCAAAACAAGTAAAGATCCAGGTTTTAAGATTCTACTTGACAATTTGAAGAAAGCTGACATTGTATTGGATAGAAAAAGAGCTACAGGTAAGTTGAAAGGCATCATCTACGACGAATATATTAAACCATATGACCGTCTTCCAAAGGATTCCATTAACTGGAGTAGAATTGGATACGCCATTATGTCTAAATATCCGGTACCTGGAGAAGAAATCTTGCTAATTGCCAAAACGGTCTATTATGTCAACAATAAAGACGTAGATAGCCTAGCAAAAGCCACTACTGAACTTATGGCAAAATATGAGGCTGATGAGCATGATGAGCTTCTAAATACGGTAGCATGGACTATGTTTGAAAGTGTATCAGATACAAACTTGCTAAAGCGCGCCCTTAGCTGGAGCAAACGAAGCCTGCAAGGTAAACAAAAACCACACATGGCAGATACGTACGCTAATCTGCTCCATAAGTTAGGTAGACAGGAAGAAGCCATCGAATGGGAGCAAAAAGCTATTGAATTAGATCCAAGCGACAAAGGTTTTGTATACACCCTCGAAAAAATGAAAAAAGGCGAAAAAACCTGGCCATAAACCGACCTCCCGTTTAACACCTAAATACCCCACAGCGGCTCATCTCATGATGAGCCGCTTCACATTAACCTCATATTAACTTCTTTTTATTTTTCATTGATTAGCTTAGCTCTACACCAACTAACCATTCCTGTCTTATGCTACATCACTATACCGACTTGATCAGAAAATTCGACGCCGTACCTATCGAAAAGATCGCCAGCTTCTTCCATGACAATGCAGACCAGATAGACACTTTAATCCAGCTGTATCAGGCTTATAACAAACACATCCTACATGCGCAAAGCAACCGCATACAGGAGCTGAAACAGGCCATTATAAGCATCACAGCCGACGATGCATGGTCGGACATGGAAGGACTGGAACTGGTCTACGAAGATTTTAGTCCGGCGATGATGATCACCGGCGGGTTTGCATCAGGGGCAGGAGAAGCGCTGCACACCTTCAACCTCTTCCTGACAGCACCCGATCAGCTCTCCTGGAGCCATTATGAAGATCAGATAATCAGCCGATATACGAAACACGAGCCTGTCATCCAGGGGCGCAGGACTATCCTGCCTATCGGCACAATTCCTGGTCACGACACGAGCGCCATCCTGCACGCACTGGAAGACGCTTATACCCTCTTATCCGAATTAACTGTCAGTAATTTTTTGCCCACGTTAACATCTCATTAACTTAGTTGCTTTTTCAATTCGTTAGCTTAGCTTCTATAAAATCTAGCGATTGTTGTGCGACAACTACTTCCTTGGAATGCATCAACGTAGCCGGCAACAATTTAGCATTGTTCATCTGGCCAGCGCTGGCTGGCATATTGTAATCAGTTCATGTGTAGAAATCAAAACCAAAGCGACACCGTTAAAATAATGTTATGTACCCTACGTTATACGAGGAAAATAAACTGTTGTTGATAGACCGCCTGGAGCAGTCTTATCTACCCGCGACATATATACCCACAGAGTATCTTCACCTTATCATACCTTATGCTGGCTTGTACTATGAGCAGGACAACGACTATAGCATGCTTACCCAGCATGTGCCGTTAGGTCACTTCTCATTGTGGCTGCATGATGTCTTTGCCCGCAAAGACATTGTGCTGTGCCCATATGCGCCCTTCCATCTATGGGCGCTCCATTTTATGTATGAAGATACCCTCAGGGCGGTAACGTTTAAAACGAATGGCTTTACACTCGAAGAGAAAGAGTGTAACCTGTTTAACCTCTATGCAGACATGCACCGCGTTCCCATGTTTGCCGGTCAGAAAATATTATCCTTCCACATCAACATAGTCCCTTCTGCCTTTATGCAGTTGGTACAGAGTTTTCCCGGGCTGCTCCCGTTATCCAATAAAAGACTACTTAAACATTCCAGCACCATTAACGAGAAACCGTACCGTATCAACGCAGTTTGTAATATGCTGATCAAAAGCATCCTGACGTGCCGGTATGTCGAGACACAGGCCAGAAATTACCTGGAACGCTGCTGCCTTGACCTGTTCCTTAATTTCGCACAGCAGGATGCAATGGCCGACGATATCTGGGTGCCCAGTGAAGCGCACACGGCGCTCTACAACCAGATCTACCAGTATATCTCGGACCATCCGCATACCACGCAATCTGCCGAGCAGATCGCCAAAATGTTTAACATCTCCGGTGCCAGACTGGCGCAGGCATTCCGCCAGCAGTTCAGCATCGGTATTACGGCCTTCATCCACATGCAGAAAATGATGCTGGCATTTAATTGCCTCATGCAACAGTCAGTATCCCTGCGGGACGTAACCCAGTTAACCGGCTTCAGAACGATCGAAGACATGACCCGCGAGGTCGAAAAGTATTATAACTGCAATCTTGCTGCGCTGCGCAGAAGCATGTAATATTCATTTTGTATTGTTTATCAGAAAGCTCCATCCGGAGCTTTCTGCATTTAGCCCCCCTTTCCCCTCCCTCCAAAGTTTTTCTCCTCATCTCCTAAGTTCTCTTCTGGGTGCCTCCGCTACCTTTATAAGGTACAAAAACAGCGTTACTACCATTTTAGAGTCTCTCCAAAAGTTAGCCCATGGATCAGCCTATTTTAATACCACAAACGAATACCGAAGCTCCCGTTAAAAGAAAAGCCATTATTATCGGAGCCGGTCCTGCCGGATTAACGGCCGCATATGAATTACTGAAAAGAACAGACATCATTCCGGTCATCCTGGAAAAGTCCGGCGATATTGGTGGTATCTCAAAGACCATTAATTATAAAGGCAACCGCATGGACATCGGCGGTCACCGCTTCTTTTCCAAGTCAGACCGTGTTATGAACTGGTGGCTGAACATACTGCCAGCACAGGACACCGGCAGTGAACAGTTCACCATCAGCTATCAGAATAAGTCAAGACAGGTCGCTCCCGGAGAAAGTGTGACTCCTGGCGACAGCGATAAGGTAATGCTGGTGAGAGAACGGCTCTCCCGTATCTACTTCCTCCGTAAGTTCTTTACGTATCCAATACAGCTGTCTATCGATACACTCAGGAAACTGGGCGTTGGTACGACCATCTCCATCCTGGTTTCCTATCTGCAGGCGCAGGCTTCCCCACGCAAGCCGGAAAACAGCCTGGAAGACTTCATGATCAACCGCTTTGGTAAAACCCTGTATAACCTCTTCTTTAAAGACTATACAGAAAAAGTATGGGGTGTACCCTGCCATGAGATCCCTGCTGAATGGGGCGCTCAGCGTATCAAAGGCGTAAGCATCCGCAAAGCCATCCAGCACGCGATCCAGTCGGCAGTCAAAAAGAAAAAGAAACAGTCAAGCGATATCTCACAGAAAGATACCGAAACCAGCCTGATCGAACAGTTCCTTTATCCCAAGCTCGGCCCCGGCCAGTTATGGGAAGAAGTAGCCCGCCAGGTACAGGAAATGGGGGGTACCATTCTGATGCACCACGACGTTATTACCGTGAATGCACCCGAAGGCAAGGTGGTCTCTATCGAGGCCTTTAATAAAACCGACCTCCAGACCATAGAACTACAGGGTGATTATTTCTTCAGCACCATGCCGGTGAAAGAGCTCATCGCCAGCCTGGAAGCAGATGTACCCGACAATGTAAAAGAAGTCGCCGCAGGCCTCCAGTACCGTGACTTCATCACAGTCGGTATCCTGCTCAGGAACCTGTCTGAACAGGATAAACGCTCCGGCAAATGGAAACCACTCCAACTGAAAGATACCTGGATCTATATACAGGAAAAAGATGTGAAAGTGGGCCGTCTGCAACTATTTAACAACTGGAGCCCCTACCTCGTAAAGGATCCCAATACCGCCTGGGTAGGCATGGAATTCTTCTGTAACGAAACTGATGACTTCTGGAAACTACCTGACGAAAAGATCGCCGCACTGGCTATCCGCGAACTGCAGAAGATCGGACTGGCCAACGCCAGCGACGTATTAGATTCCACCGTCCTACGTGTAGAGAAAACATATCCTGCCTATTTCGGTGCCTATGAAAGATTTGATGAAGTAAAGCAATATATCAGCGCCTTCCCCAACCTGTTCCTGGTAGGCAGAAATGGTATGCACAAATACAATAACGCAGACCACTCTATGCTTACTGCGATGGTCGCAGTCGATAATATCATTGCCGGGGAAACAAGGAAAGATAATCTCTGGGCCATCAACACGGAACAGGAATATCATGAAGAGAAAACTGAGAAAACGGGACAACACGCCTGATCGACGATATGTACTACATGAATTAGCCGGACAGGAGTGCCCGGCTACATGTATACAGACTAAAAAATTCAATCAGGATGCAATGATAACTCTTTCACCAACTAATTAAGTTAATGTGAGGTTAACAGAAATAAATTCCCCTTCTTAACCACTAAAAGTTTTAACCGGCGCTTCATACCACTTGTTTCCCTCAGCGTCGCGGTTACGCTGATCGTTTGACCCGGCTGCAGGACAATTGGCCTGGTCCCACATACCCGGGCCACTTTTCCTGCACAGAAAGAGATTAGGAATAAAGAATCAGGAATTAGGCATTGCAATAGCGTACTTATCTTCTTCCCGTATTACATACACGTTGTTGACAATACCTAAACCCGTAAACGTAATTCTTGCTCCTAATTGCCAATTCCTAATTCCTAATTCCTCATTGTATATGCGAACGCCATTGTTACCGCTGCAACAGCTGCTGGACAGTCTGCAGCACCCACCCCACCCGGAAGACCCGGCCGCCTATGAAACGGCCAGCTTTATGCACAGAAGATCCCTTGCCGCTATAGAAGATATTACCATGGCATTTGACGACTGTCTCGCCATGGGCATCAGTGAATCCACCATTAGAAGATATGTCAGCATCTGCCAGGAAAAGATCACTACGCTCTGCAATGACGTACCTTTTAGCTGGCTGGAAGTGGAGACCGCCGCTCCCGTTGAATACGACGAATGGCGCTACCTCTGCAATGACATCTGTCACCAGCTGGAAAACCTCATTTTCTACCTCATGGTAACCTATGCCAAGTACTACAATAAAATGGCTATCACTCCAAACGTGTACCGGGAACTGATGCGGCAACGCATCGCTCCCGGTCTTTCTGTGATCCGTAACTGGTTCCGGGAAACCGACGACGGCAGCCGGGAACTGCAACAAATGATACTGGAACTCTACGACGCTTTCGACCCGCAGCTGACCAACCGGATGAACTATTACCAGCTCGACTTCCTCCGTGAACTGCAACAGGCGCTGCTCAAACACTGGTCTATGGAAGACAACACCCTTGACCACGGTACCCTGCAACAGTTACTTTTCACGCTCAACTTTAACAGCACCGACTATTATCACTACTGTACGTCCTATATCAGTCAGCAACTGATGGAACTGCCGGATATTCATACCCAGCTGGACCTGCTGTCGTTTATCAATAAAACATTGTCCCAGCTGCCGGTAAGACCCGGACTGGCATACAGTTATGACGCACCTTCCATTATTTCATTACTGAAGGAATGGCTACTCGTAGAAGCCAAACACCTGCAGACTAAACGCAAGCAGAAAGGTGCCGGCCATGCCAGCAAATTGAAAACCTTACCTGAAAACTTTAAACTACATACCTCACTGACACTGCCGGAGCTGGCAGCATTCTTCAGGGTATTAAAAGAAGCGGGAGTGGTGGAGAACAGGAACATGCAGGATGTGTTCCGGTTGATCTCCCTCTGCTTTTCTATTGATAAGAAAGAAGCATTTGAAGGAAACCTGTTTCAGTCGTATTACTATCATGTCGCTCCTGAAACATATAAAAAAATGGAAGATCTCGCGCACAATATGGTGAGAAAGACCTTCCAGCTTAGAAAAGAGGAGTAAACCGCGATAGACGGTTTACCTTTTCTTCTTCTTTTTCTTTTTCAGCTGCTCCTGCTGTTTGTTGTGCTCATCGAGCAGCAGCTGCCAGTTGTCATTCGGAATATCTTCAGAGAAACTGATCGTTTCACGATAATCGTTCTTGTCGATCTTCATCACGGTAATATCTTTACCCAGGTACTTCTGGATCTGTTCCAGTACCGGCTTTTCCTCCTCGCTGCAGAAAGATACCGCCTGTCCCTTCTGCACACCACGTCCTGTACGTCCCACACGGTGTACATAGTTCTCCGGTACATCCGGCAGGTCATAGTTCACGACATAATCCACATTCGGGATATCGATACCACGGGCATTCACATCGGTCGTGATCAACAGTTTGACATCCCCCTTCTTAAACTCCTCCATAACCTGTAAACGATTATCCTGTTCCTTCCCGCCGTGCATGGTCAGTGACTTGATACCCACACGCTCCATGGCGGCAAATACCCTTTCCGCACGCACTTTGGTTCTCACGAACACCAGGATCTTGCTCTCCGGAAACTCTTTTACCAGCCTTTCCAGGAAGAAACGCTTATCGTCCATACCGACATACGCCACTGCATGCTGCACGTTCTTAGACACGGGGTCTTCCGGCGATATCTGTATCCTGATCGGATTGTACACCACAGAATAGGCCAGGTCCTTGATGTCAGTATCGATGGTTGCAGAGAAGAACAGCGTCTGGTGTTTCCTCGGCAGGTGCTTGAGTACATCCCGGATGTCCCTGATAAAGCCGAGGTCCAGCATATGATCCGCCTCGTCCAGGATCAGGATCTCCGTCTGGCCAAGGTCAATAAAGCCCTGACTATGCAGGTCAAACATACGTCCCGGCGTGGCGATCATCACGTCTACCCCCTGCGCCAGCTTCTTCAGCTGCGGCGCCTGGTCTACGCCACCATGGAGTCCTAATATATTGAGTTTGGTATATTTACCGATGGTTTCGAATACTTCGGAGATCTGAACAGCTAATTCACGGGTAGGTACCATTACCAGACAGCGCACTTCTCCTTTACTCTTCCTGGGATGGTATCGTTGCAGCATATGCAGTACCGGGATGGCAAAAGCAGCTGTTTTACCCGTACCTGTCTGCGCTATTGCCAATACGTCATTCCCTTTCAGGATAGAGGGAATCGCCTTAAATTGAATATCCGTAGGACGTTTAAAGCCTAATTCTGCTAAACTTCTTTTAATTTCCTCGGAAATATGGTACTGCTCAAACTTCATTCCGCAAAGATAAGGCTAGTCCCTGACAAAGCTACCGGGTACTGGCGCACTAATTGTTAATAACCTACCTTTAAAGACAATTCCGCCCTTCATGAGCAAAAACCTCTTCCTGAAACTTCATCCGGTACACCGGGTACTGATCAGTGCCGGCGCTGCCGGAGCCGCCTTTTTTCTGACAACAGCTGCCGGGCTGACACCCCTTATCCGCGTCATGTTAATATGGGACATTTTCGCGCTGGTGTATAATATCACTTGCTGGTCCGTACTTTTCAACCGTACGGTAGAGGAGATCCGGAAGTATGCCCGGAAGGAGGATGGTAGCCGCATCTTCGTGTTCATTGTTGTACTATTGGCCTGCTTTGCCAGTATGCTCATGGTATTATTGCTGATGATATCAGATGAAGCGAAGGAAGCAGATAAACTGCTCTATATACCGGTGGCAGTCACCGGCATCCTGTTATCATGGACAATGGTGCATACGATGTTCACCTTTCACTATGCACACATTTACTACGATGATGATGAGAACAATGCAAAACAACATGCCGGCGGACTGGAATTCACCAACGAAACGCGTCCTGATTACCTGGATTTCGCCTATTTCTCTTTCGTAATAGGAATGACGTTCCAGGTATCAGACGTGGAGATCAGCGCCCGTAAATTGCGCCGTATAGGGTTATTACATGGGGTGATCTCCTTTTTACTGAATACCTTTATAGTGGCACTCACCATCAACCTGATAGCCGGCCTGAAAAACTGATCATCCCACCGGACCAGCTAGCACTCAAACTCATGAGAGAACGCCAGCGTTGCCAGCTGGCCGGCACGCTGCAATTTCCTTCTTTCCCGCAACGGATGTATCAGTGAATAATATACCTGTTTCAGATAAGGCCATCCGAAGGCCGCCGTATTAAAGATGATCATGATAGCGGCAAACAGCTGCAGTCCCATAAAGAACGCGATACTTGCATGCAACAGTACGACTGCTACATATCCATAAGGGCGGGAACGACGCCACCAGATATAGAAAGGATAACCGATCTCCAGTAATAAAGTGCTCCATCCTATCAGTTTTGCCAACAGCGGATAACCCGCCATCCACTGCATATCAAAACGGGCAAACTGGCCCTGCATCAGTGTCTGCCAGATCGCTTCCCCGTTCCACCATTGTGCTCCCATTGCCTTTTCCACACCGGAAGCCACATATACAAGACAAAGGTGTATCTGCAATACCCTGATGGATAAGGTATTCCATTCACTTTCTACTGGCTTCGTCTCCAGGGATAACTTATCCCACGAGAACATTTCCCCCACCGGCATCACTATACAATAGAATAACGCAATGTGCATAAACGTTTCTACACCATAGGCGCCCATAAAGCCCGTATTGATAAAAGTAAACTGGATGGCCCAGGCAATGAAGGCGGCATATCTTGTAAACTTACCGATCAGCAATGCGCCCAGGCTACACAGATAAATACCCATCAGGGCATAGACCAGGTTCACCGCACCGATACCGGTAGCAGTAGCCAAGGGCTTTAACCAGGATAACTGCGGCATAAAGGGGTCAACAATGCCACTACTGACAGACCAGGGGATCAATCCATCAGGACCGTACAACAACGAAATGCTCCCTATCAGCCAGCCACCCTGCACCAGTCCCAGCAGCGCGATCGCTATTCTGAAAAAAGCCAGCGGCTCACCAGTAGACGGAGCCAGGAAGAAACGTTTGATCATAACTACATATTTTATCGGGTTACGCGGAAGTCTTTGACGAGGAATGGCGTCCATTTCGGTTGACTACCTGCACGGAAAGCCGCCATTTCAGGTACTTTTTTATCGATGACAGTTACACGCACTATATTACTCGACGGATATTGCCGTAACATATATGCGGCACAGCTCTTTGCCAGTAAAGGCTGTGCTTCTTCTATACTAAAGAAATTATAAATGGTCTGTATCCGGCGGTTACACTCTGTATTGGCACCTTCCAACCTCGTCACTTCCTGGTGGCGACCATCTCCCAGTGTGTACACCACAGCGATCTCATTCCCAATGTTCGGTGCAAAAAAGCTGAAGATATTCCCACTACCAGTAAAGTCACCGTAAGTGGTCAGTTGCCGCAGCAGCCAGGGCTTCCGATCAGTCCATTCCTCCAGATGGGCAGCATGTAAAGCGGCGATCGTGAGGTGAAAACCTGCGAGGAGAAGCCAGGAAAGTTGTTTTGTGGTCAGCATAAAAATGAATTAGGAATTGGGAATCAGGAATTAAGAATCGGTTATGCTGTGAGATGCGAATGCCGGATTACTGTAAACATGAAACGCCCGGCGGACAATTACACAGTATTCAGTTCACGCATCTCAATTCCTGATTCTTAATTCCTGATTCCTAATTAATTTAGAATCCAATCACCGCGCCACCTGCGACTTCTTCAATAGCCAGTTTCTCAAAACGGGCATCCAGGCGGGCAAATCTGCTACGGATATCTCTCAGTATCTGCGGATCAAAACAACCGATCAGATTAGGAAAGCGCTTCCGGAGGATATCTTCCCATTTCAGGCCAGTGTATAAGGTAACACGGGCGCCTGCGGGAAACTGGGTGATATCTGCTGTGCCGTAGAAACCGCGGGTGAAATAAGGGTAAGCACCAGCAGGAACGGATAAACGGAATTTCGCCAGCGAAGAAGCGCCAATCACTTTCTGGTCTACAACATCTGCCGGCAAACGGGCGCCGGCAGCCAGGAACGTTTTGGTGGCCAGCAGTTGCTGTCCCCTGCCTACTTCGTAAACACCAAGATCAAAGAGCTGTTTGGGATCTACTTTGACGGCCAGTTCACCGACACGTTTAGCGATATCCAGATATGGGATCATCGTTGGGCATGTCTTGATCCATATTTTCCTGAACGGAATTTTTTCATAACCGATCTTCGCCAGTTCAGGGAATGGTGGACGGCCGCCCGGACCAAAATACTGGGTCTCGTCAGATAAACTGCCGTAAGTTGCTTTGGTGATGTAATTGTTAGCGGGTAAGCCTTCCCAGGTTAACAGGTAGGTGTCCGGAGACAGATCTTTCAGGATAGCATCCAGTTCATCAGTACCAGCAGTTCTGCCGCCGGCTGTAGTCGTGGAATTGATTGATGACAGTGGAGCTGACTGTTGTTCCTTTTTGCAGGAAAAGAGAGACAGGGCGGCCATGGCGGTCACGCCTGCCAACAATAGATGTTTGCGCATTTTTCTGGGGTTTGTGGTTAATAATGAAACTGATGACACAAAATTCCATCAATTAACTTTTCCCATCAAGTGCAAAAACACCTGTTTTGATACGTAGAAATACGCAAAGAACAGAAAATCAACAGATGAGCCGTTTGCACAGCTCATCTGTTAACTCCGGTTTACTTTTCCCGTTGCCGGGAAATGATTTTGGCAGATGAACGAAGTCGAATAAGTAACGGGAAAATATCTTGTTATCTCAGGAAAGAGATCTTACCGTATTTACTTCTTTTGTAAGTACCGGTGGCACTGTCGAATACATACGTGCAGGCTTCATACTGCGCCCACTGACATACATAGTCATATCCTTCCACACCTGCAACGGCATAACCGGTGCCCGTCCAGTAATATTGGGTTTCTGCCCGGTCATTACTTGTTTTTACAGTGGTAGCCAGCGCGGAACCAGCGCCAAGAATTACAGCCAATGCTAATAATGAAAATCTGATGTTTTTCTGTTTCATGGGTTTACATTTTGTGGGTGATGGGGTTAACAAGACAAAATAGGGTACCGAAATTTTCATGGATGATAAAAGGCCGTCTTTCCTTCATTGTTGCCACGAAGATATAATAACCTGCTGCACCGGCACAGCAGTTGTGAAATTGATATTATAATATTCCCTATCTTTGCGTCAGATTAACACAAAGTTGAGAAATGAAACCCTTTCATAGTTATCAGAACCCCTCCCTCGCTGTGGATCTGGTTGTATTTGGTTATAGCCATGAGCAACTTTCTGTCCTGCTCCTTAACAGGAAAGAAGCGCCATTTCAGGATCAGTGGGTACTACCCGGGGCGTTCCTGCAAATGGAGGAGCGTTTCCGCGATACATGCTCCAGGGTATTGAAAACCAAACTGGGCATGGACGATGTGTATATGGAGCAGTTGTACTCGTTCGATGATCCCGGACGAGATCCCCGTGGACGTGCCATTGCCGTGGCCTACTATGCATTGGTGAACCCCGCCCGCGTAGCCGTATCTGCCGGTAGCATGGCTAATGACGTCGCCTGGTTCAATGTCAGGGAGTTACCTGGTTTGGGGTTTGATCATAAAGAGATCTTTGACCTTGCGCTGCAAAGACTTCGTTCCAAGATCACTTACTTCCCCGTCGGCTTTGAGTTGCTCGACGAACTGTTCACCATGCCCGAGCTACATGAACTATACGAGTGTATTCTCGACACAAGTATTGACCGGAGAAACTTCCGGAGGAAGATCATAGATTCCGACTACATTATCAACACCGGCAAAAAAAGAGAAGGTGCCCAGAACCGACACCCCGATCTATACAAATTCAACAAGAAGCTTAAAAAGAATGGCTTCCAGATAAACGTTTAAAGATGACATACAGTAACGATTGGTTAATCCGCAAATTCAAGGCTAAAGAAAACATCCACTTCACTTTTTTCTGGGGACATAAAGGCGAACCCGGAAATGTCACCAAAAGCTGCTTTAGTCAATGGTGGCCAGCTACTTTCACAGAAGGACCACACACTTATGCCACAGCTGAACACTGGATGATGGCGGGAAAAGCACGCCTGTTCAATGACGCCACTGCCGAAAAAGAGATCCTGGAAGCCGGCTCACCAATGATCGCAAAACAATTAGGCAGAAAAGTAAAAAATTTTGACGCCGCTGCATGGGACAAAGAAAAATTCAATCTTGTCGTAAAAGGCAACCTGCTGAAATTTTCTCAACACCCTAAGCTGGGAGCATTCCTGATCGGCACAGGCGATACAGTGATCGTCGAAGCCAGTCCGCTGGACAGAATATGGGGTATCGGCATGGGCGCCAGCCATGAACACGCTACCAACCCTTTACTATGGAAAGGTCAGAACCTCCTGGGTTACGCCCTTATGGAGGTCAGAGACCAGTTAACGCAACAATAAAATGAAAGAACAACAAACGAAAAACATCAGCAAATTTCTCAGCCTTGTGCTGCGACATCAGCCGGAAACGATCGGAATTACCCTTGACCCCAATGGATGGACGGATGTACAGGAACTCTTAGCTAAAATGAATACCCGTCATTACCGTATCACCCGGGAACAGCTTCAGGAAGTGGTTGACACCAATGATAAGAAACGATTTGCCTTCAATGATGATGGCACACAGATCCGCGCCAGCCAGGGACATTCCGTGGAAGTTTCCCTGGGCCTGCCGCCCGCTACACCACCGGAATATCTCTACCATGGTACAGTTGCCAAATTCCTGCTGAGCATCCGGAAGGACGGTTTGCAGAAAATGAGCCGGCAACACCTGCACCTCAGCCGTGACAGGGAAACTGCTGTAAATGTAGGCAGCCGGAGAGGAGCGCCGGTGATCCTGACTATCCATACCGGACAAATGCACCGGGACGGCTTCGTATTTTATCTGTCAGACAATGGTGTATGGCTGACTGACAGCGTACCGGCTTCCTACATCCAGTTTTAATACCCCATGAGTTACAATCAATATATCAAAGATGCCCTGCTTGGAGTCGCTGTCGGTGACGCCTTAGGCGTACCGGTGGAATTCAGCTCCCGCAGTTTATTAACGGAAACACCAGTGACGGGTATGAGGGGCTATGGCACACACGGGCAACCTGCAGGTACCTGGTCAGACGACAGTTCACTCACTTTCTGCCTCGCCGACATGCTATGTGGAGAATATAACCTGCAGCACCTGGCAACGCGCTTTATCTCCTGGAGATATGGCGCCTACTGGACCCCGCATGGCACCGTATTCGACATCGGTAATGCCACGCATGAAGCTATCTCCCGTCTGCGACGGGGTACCTCGCCTGCACTCGCTGGTGGCGTGGATGAACACAGTAATGGTAACGGATCACTGATGCGGATCCTTCCCCTGCTTTTTCATATCAAGGACATGCCCATCGCTGACCGTTACAGGCATACAGCGGAAGTCTCCTCCCTGACACACCGGCACCAGCGTTCGATCAATGGCTGCTTCATTTACCTGGAAATGGCACGGGCCATCTTACAGGGACAAACACCTGAGCAGGCCTACCAGACGATCTGCCAAACCGTACCTGCATTCCTCCAAAATGACGAGATGTCTCATTATGAGCGTGTCCTGTCAGGCCAGCTATGGAAACTGACGGAAGCGGAGATCAATGGCGGCGGATATGTGGTGCATTCACTGGAAGCTTCCATCTGGTGCCTATTGCACACCAGCACCTATGCCGATGCCGTGTTAAAGGCGGTCAACCTGGGCGGTGATACAGACACAACAGGTGCGATCACCGGCGGACTGGCAGGACTGGTCTATGGATGGGCGACAATTCCGGCAGACTGGATAAATGTTTTAGCA
This sequence comes from Chitinophaga agri, assembly GCF_010093065.1. NCBI lineage: Bacteria > Pseudomonadati > Bacteroidota > Chitinophagia > Chitinophagales > Chitinophagaceae > Chitinophaga > Chitinophaga agri. Next base: position 4,099,446 of record NZ_CP048113.1, read on the forward strand.
AAAAGGGATGCAATTGACGTACTGATTGCTAACTTGCAGGCCAAAATTTACAGCTAAATGGCCCGGACGTTTGTAATTGGAGATATTCATGGCGCACTGAAAGCATTGGAACAGGTGATCAGTATGATCAAACCGAAAGCGGCTGATACACTTATTTTTCTGGGCGACTATGTAGATGGCTGGTCACAATCTGCGCAGGTGATCGACTACCTCATGCAACTCGACAAACAATATAAATGCATTTTCATAAAAGGAAACCATGACGCCTGGTGTGAATCCTGGCTCATGGGCTCCTTACCCGATCCTACATGGATCTTCAATGGTGGCGAAGCGACAGTCAATAGTTATGCCGGCTTCTCCGAAACAGAAAAAGCGGTACATATCAGTTTCTACAACCGCATGAAAGATTACATGATCGACGATGAGAACCGCCTGTTCATTCATGCAGGATTCACCTCGATGCATGGTCCGGCCATGGAAAGATATGAAGCCAGTACCCGCTGGGACCGTACCCTCTGGGAAATGGCAGTGGTCATGGACAAGCGTATTAAAAAAGACTCCAAACTTTTCCCTAAGCGTTTGTTGCTGTATCATGAGATCTTCATCGGGCATACACCTACACTGAACTATGACGTGGATGTACCGATGCAGGGATGTAATGTCTGGAATGTAGATACCGGTGCGGCTTTCTATGGTAAGGTGACAGCGATGGACATCGAAACAAAAAAGTTCTGGCAGAGTGATCCTGTACGACAGTTATATCCGGATGAGAAAGGCCGGAACCGCTAATATCTCATTAAACGTAATTCTTTTTTTACAAGCGGGAAGTTGCCATCATTCACATCTGTTTCATAAAAATAAAGCATATCATCTTCGAGGACGATCCGCTTTTGCAGTTCCTCATCGCTGATGTATTCACACGCAGTAGGAATAGACCAATAGTCCGTAATGCGTGTCCAGCGGCCGCCTGTATATGACCAGGTACTGACGGTATACGAACAGGCTTTCATCGATTGTTCAAAAACTGAGATCTCATCTTTGCCATCTCCATTCAGATCTCCTTCATTTACTAAACGGATATGCCTTGCAGTTATCACCGGCATGGGGGCAATACTGCCACCTGCGAAACGTACGATGTACTGATATACCATATCTGAAGATATACTGCCTTCCGAAAAGCCATCCTGCCCCGTTTTATTATAAAGCACACCGTATCCCTTATCCAATGTCGTATCACCATCAAAATAGCCACTAATGCACACGGAATCGGGTATCTCCTGGAGATATTCCGGAGGACTGTCCATCGTCATGATGCCTGTATCAACAGGTGCACTAACCGTACTACTGACCATCGCTGCACCAGTATTTTCGTTGAGGGGCTCTACAGTGGAATGGCATGCCGATAAAAAAATGAGACCTAAGGCATAAAGCGATCTTTGCATCTCTCACAAATTACACGCCTAATGTATCACTTTATTTTTAAGAAAAAGGGCTTTATACTCAGGCTGTCTTCCGCAGGAATAGTCATTTTGTCCAATTTAGAGTGGGAACGTTTGCGTAAATAATTACCCAAACTTCTGAGCGCTCAGTAGTCAAATCCTGTAATTTCAGGATGAAATAAAACCCACGTCCCGTTATGAGAACACAACTACTACTGGCACTCGCATGCCTTCTCGGGGAAGGTATGTCCTATGCACAAACCACGTTGTATGTAGCCCCCACCGGATCAGCGGCTAACCCCGGCACCAGTATGAATGCTCCCACCACACTGGCGAATGCACTAGCCACTATCCAGCCTGGCGGCACCATCTATCTGAGAGGCGGCACTTATCCACTCGCCGCTTCTGTTATTATCCCCGCAACAAACAATGGTACAGCATCCGCCAACAAAAATGTGGTTGCGTACAACAGTGAAGTACCGGTACTGGATTTCTCCGCGCAGGCGGTTGCCGACGCGAACCGGGGTCTGGTACTGGACGGTGATTACTGGCATTTCACCGGCATCACCATCAGCGGTGCGGGTGATAATGGAATGTTACTCGCCGGTAACAACAACACGATTGAGAAATGTATTTTCAGTAAAAACCATGACAGCGGCTTACAACTCAGTCGCTACGTAACATCCAACACTACGATTGGCTCATGGCCTTCCAACAACCTCATTTTAAACTGTGAGGCGTTCGACAATCAGGATCCTGACAATGAAGATGCAGACGGATTCGCCGCTAAACTGACCTGTGGCACGGGTAATGTGTTCCGGGGCTGCATCTCCCATCACAACATCGATGATGGCTGGGACCTTTACGCAAAGGATGATACCGGCCCAATTGGCCCAGTCACCATTGAGAACTGCGTAGCTTACAACAATGGTGCGCTCAGCAATGGCAGCACATCCGGTAACGGTGACAAGAACGGATTTAAACTGGGCGGTTCAGGCATTGCTGTAAACCATATCGTCCGCCGTAGTATCGCTTTTAACAACGGGCACCATGGATTTACGGACAATAACAACCCTGGTAACATGGAGATAAGCAACAACACCAGCTACAATAATGCGGAGTCAAACTTCAACTTCAGAGAAGGTAGTACGGCTACTTTCCGCAACAACCTTTCTTTCAATGCAGGCGCCAGTGATAAGAGCAATGGTACGGATGCCGGCAATAGTAATGTGTGGTGGAAGAACAATGTGAGCACGAATGGCGGCGGACTGGTTGTAAGCAATGCGGATTTTATCTCGACTTCTCCATCTGTTGGTAAAAATGCAGATGGCAGTCCTGATCTGGGCAACTTCCTCGCACTGGCATCAGGCAGTGATCTGATCAATGCGGGCGTTACAGCAAGCGGTATTACCTATACCGGTTCCGCACCAGACATTGGCGCGCGTGAATCGGGCAGCACAACGAACCCAGGTACCTATTCACTCCGTGTAACAGCATCACCGGCTGCTGGCGGTAGTGTAACGGTAAGTCCGAATGCATCTTCATATACAGCAGGTACTGTCGTAACACTAACGGCCGTCGCGGCGGGCGGCTATACCTTCTCCGGCTGGAGCGGTGGTGCAAGTGGAACAGGTACTACAACCACTATCACAATGAACGCCAATCAGGCTGTTACTGCTTCTTTTACCGCGAATAATGGCGGCGGTGGCAACACGTTACGCATAGATGATGCAGCAACCACGACAAGCGGTTATTGCGGTGCAGATGGTAGTCGTCAGAACAGCTACACCGGCGCCGATGGTGGTTACTATATCAATCTATCCAATTCAGCGTCCAAAGGCGTCAATTACCGCGTTACGGTACCCTCGGCTGGTACTTACTCATTTGTATGGAGATATGCCAATGGCGGGGCTAATGTGTCCACTACAGCCAGGTTACTGGTGAATGGCAGCACCGTCGTATCCAGTGTGTCGTTCCCGAAAACAACTGCCTGGACATCCTGGACAACGACGGCAGCGGTGACCGCCACACTGGCAGCAGGTACAAATACGGTGCGTATTGAAACAACATCTGCTACTGAATTCGCGGTCATCGACTGGATGGAGGTAACAGGCAATAGCCCATCAGCAGGTGCCTGTGGCAGCTCCCTGGTAAATGACTTGTCTTATAAACAAGCTATCCCGGAAACAGGCAATACCAACCTGGCCGCCCGCATTTATCCCAATCCTGTCGCCGGTAATGCGACCATCAGCTTCTATAACCAGCAGGAAACGAGAGTGGCGGTACAGATATTCGATGCGAATGGGGCACTTATCAACAATGTAGCAAACAAGATCTATCCGGCAGGCCATCACCAGGTCCATGTCGACGTTAGCAGACTGGTACAGGCGGTGTACTTTATCAGGATAGAAAGAGAAGGTAAAAATGAAACGTTAAGAATAGTGAAACAATAAACAGCTTACCGGATAAAGATCGGTAGTTCCCTAGCTGAAAAGCCTGATCTATGTAGATCAGGCTTTCCTATGATATGCCAGCTGAGCGGATCATTGACAAAAGTCAATAAAATTTCAAAGCATAGATCAATGGAACGGGGACCTGTTTCGATGCAACTTTGTGTTATCAAAAACAAATCATCAATCACACAAAATATTGCAATCATGAAAAAGATCATATTCATCACAGGTACCAGCACCGGCTTTGGCAAATTAATGACCCTCACACTGGCAAAAGCGGGACATACTGTCATTGCGGCCATGCGTGGGATCGATAACAGGAATGCGGCGGCTGCAAAAGAACTTGGTGCGGTAGAAAATGTAGATGTAGTAGAACTGGACGTTACCAATGACCAGTCTGTCAACAATGCCTTCAAAACAGTACTGGATAAATACGGTAAGATAGATGTGCTGGTGAACAATGCTGCAGTCTCAGGTTTCGGTTTGCTGGAATCCTGGTCTATCGATCAGATCAAACAAATGGAAGAAGTGAATGTATATGGTGTGATCCGTACCTATCAGGCAGTGCTGCCTGCGATGCGTAAAGCAAAGAGTGGTCTGATCATCAACCTGACTTCAGGTGCAAGTGGCTTTACCCTCCCTTTCATGGTACCTTACCTGATGTCAAAATTTGCGGTAGAAACTATTACCGAAGGTGCGCAACATGAACTGAAACAGTATGGTATCGAAAACGTATCTATCCAGCCGGGTGTTTATCCTACAGAAATGAACAATGGTTCAAAAGCGGGTGTCCATGCAGATAAAGCAAATATCACGGCTGAATACGGAGAAGCCGGACAGGAGCTGTTCAACTCCATCGGGCAGGCACTGTTTGGTAAGATGGCGGAATTTAACATGGACCCACAGGTAATTGCGGATGGCATCCTTACACTGGTAAATATGGAGAAAGGTACCCGGCCGCTGCGTTATCCGCTGGATGCGATCGCACAGGGTACAGACAAGGAATTCATTGCTGCCAGAGCCGCCATTAAAGATAAATGGGTAGCCAGTTACGGTCTTTCCCTGTAAGCAGCAGCATGGCTTTTATCAATCGTATATCAATCAATCGCTTAGCAGGGAAGTTAAGCAAGTGCTAACACGACACGCTACATGACTTGATCTTTATATTGAAAATGTTCGTACATTTGTGCACGATTTATAAAAGCAATTAATCACAATGACAAACATTCTTACATATCAATCAGCGTTCAACGCAAGTGCTGCTATCAGAGCAGTAATTGCCAGCACCTGTATTGTCTTAATTAAGAACGGGGAGGCAGATCCTTACCCGGATGTAAGAAGTTAATTATTGTGTCTGGATATTCTTCAGAGGCCTCTTCATCCCGAAGAGGCCTTTTTATTTTGTCTCCCCGTACTTCCTCACTACATATCATTTAATTAATAACATCATTTATCATTAGCAATATGAAAGCTATTATCAAAACATTGACCATTTTATTTACACCGCTAACCCGGTAACGTCAGTGCTTTGCATATTGCGAGAAGCCTTCCGTTACCAGAACGGAAGGCTTTTTTTATGGCTTTAAAATCAACAACAATGAAACGATTGGATCACTTCAGAAATATAGGCATCATGGCGCATGTGGACGCAGGTAAAACAACGGTTACTGAACGCATGCTTTATTATACAGGACTAACACACAAGCTGGGCAGCGTAGATCAGGGGAATACCGTGATGGACAGTGATCCGCAGGAAGAAAAACGGGGCATCACGATCTCGTCTGCAGCCATCACAACTTACTGGCAACTGGACGCCAGTAAATACCAGGTAAATATTATTGATACACCGGGGCACGTCGACTTCACTGCCGAAGTAGAACGTTCGCTGCGTGTGCTGGATGGTGCAGTCGCCGTGTTCTGCGCCAGATCAGGTGTACAGCCACAGTCGGAAACTGTCTGGCAACAGGCCAACAGGTACAACGTACCCCGTATTATTATGATCAATAAAATGGATAGGCAAGGTGCTGACTTCCGTCGCGTGGTGAATGAGATCCGTGAGGTGCTACACGCAAATGCAGTACCAGTTCAGATCCCTGTTGGTGCAGAAGATGACTTCGCCGGCGTGATCGATCTGGTCACGATGAAGGCATATATCTGGAGTGGCGATGATGGTAAATCATATAATGTGACAGACATACCTGCATACCTGCTGGCAGAAGCAACACAGGCACGTACCAACCTGCTGGAAGAGCTATCACTGTGTAATGAATCGATATTCGACAATTATACCAATGCCCCGGAAAGTGTGTCTGCTGAAGCGATATATACCGCATTACGTACGGCTACACTTCAAATGCAGGTCATCCCGGTACTTGCCGGCGCTGCTTATCGCAACAGAGGCGTGCAACCGTTACTGGATGCGGTTGTCCGCTATCTGCCTGCGCCGGTTGACATGCCACAGATCCAGGCCGTTGATCCGGAAACGGAAGAACAGGTATCGCTGAAAGTATCAGAAGAAAGCACTTTTGCAGCGCTGGCATTCAAGATCCTCTCCGATGATTACGCAGGAAAACTAACACTGGTAAGAGTATACTCAGGTACATTGCGTGCTGGTGACACTGTATGGAATAGTCGTACCAGCAAACATGTCCGGATCAGTCGGCTGATGCGTATCATGTCGGATAAATATGAAACGGTAGATGCTATCAGTGCTGGTGACATTGGTGCCGTAGTCGGACTGAAAGATGTGCGCACAGGCGACACTTTATCCGATCCTGCTCAACCGGTCCTGTTAGAAAAGATCCGCTTCCCGGAACCGATGATCGGTTATGCCATTGAAGCGAAAGTGGCTAAGGACGTCACAAAACTCAGCGAAGCATTATCTAAACTTGTGGAAGAAGATCCTACGCTGAGCGTCTCCGTAGATGAGGCTTCCGGGCAAACCATCCTGAAGGGTATGGGCGAGCTGCACCTGGAAGTAGTGCTGGAAAAACTGGCGATGAATTACCATGTGGACATTACCAAAGGTCAGCCGCAGATCGCATACAAAGAGGTATTCACCAAAGCGATCCAACACAAGGAAGTGTACAGCAAACAAAACGGTGGTGCTGGTCATTATGCAGCAATTGTGTTTGAATTGTCTCCACGTGAAGATGGTCTGCCGGGGCTTGAATTTGTGAATGAGATCACGGGCGGTGCGATCCCCCGTGAGTTCATACCATCTGTAAAGAAAGGATTTGAGGAAGCAATGAAGACGGGCGCATTAGCAGGCTATCCTGTACAATCTATGCGCGTACGGTTACTGGATGGTAACATACACATGACTGACTCACATGCACTGGACTTTGAGCACGCAGCGATCATGGGCTTCCGTCAGGCGGCTTCAAAAGCGGCACCTCGCTTACTGGAACCTGTTATGAGTGTAGAGGTGACATTACCGGAAGAACATACCGGGGCGATTACGGGAGATCTGAACAGACGCCGTGGTCTGATCAAAGGAATGGAGATGAAGGCCAATGCCCAGTACATTAAGGCAGAAGCCCCATTATCCGGTCTCTTTGGATATATTAACACCCTGCGTACGTTATCATCAGGAAGGGCCGCAGCCTCTGTGACTTTCCAGGATTATCAGCTGGTACCGGTCAATATGACAAGTAAAGTGCTGGCCGGATAAGAAGTAGGAGTTAAGCCGTACTAATGAAAAGGATGTCTTTAATAGACATCCTTTTCTACTGTCGTATTACCTGATTTGCCACCCGCACCTGAGCTTCGCTGCATTCAATTCCCAATTCGTGATTATTTCTGCAATACCATGATATTGTTCATCATGAACGCATCTCCGCCCTCTGCTACAATATTATACACAGGCTGCTTACCTCCGGCCGCCTCTGTTTTATTGACCACTGTATACGTGACAAGTGTGTTGGTATGCTCATCCAAACATAGCAGCTGGTCGCCATTCACCACAGTACCCATTTGCTTTTTGCCAGCTTTGGTTAATACAGGGTGATTAGGAGTCGCCTGCAAGACTTTACCTGATAATGTTACCTGGTGTACACCAGCGACCTGCTGTTCAGCAACGTGCATCACTAACAGACTGGTAATGGCATAATTTTCTGCGTGATGTTGCACCAGTTCTTTTACACGGATGATATTTGTCTGGTGCGTAGCAGCATCCGGACTAATGATCTCATCTCCCGGACGGATATCACGCAGCGCTTTCTGTGTACCATTGGCGAGGTTTACCAGCTGATCACCCGGAAAACAGATGTCAGTACCATAGGTACCTGCCTCTTCTTTCACATCTTTACCGGCATTCATTGATTTATATAACTGGTAACTGAACTCTTTGGATAATACATAAGAGAGCTTGAGTACATAGTTCTTTTCCACTTTGTCTATCGCGTGGATATCTTCAAAGTACTGGTTCCAGATGTCGCTGTTACTATTAAATAAAGGCATCACCGCAGTGTATAACTTACCTGCCTCATTGGTATAAAAGATGACAGTAGCGATATCCAGCATGCTGTCTTTGGCAACCAGGCGGTAGAGGTCTATTCGTTTTTTCTGCCCGTCGTCGCCGGTGATGACGTAGGGTTTCCGCATTTCATAGCGATCCAGTATGTAGGTATTATTGAATTTAACGTATGTGTCATTGTCAAGATCCTTAACGGTAAATGTCTTTGCTTTCGCATATTCCGCCATTGTCATCGGACGGGACTGCGCCAGCAATTGTATAGCTACAATCGAACAGAGTAATGTCAGCAGATATTTTTTCATACCATGATTTGATTAAGATAATTCTTTGAAGGCAGCGGCAAATGCCTGCATTTCATCCATACGGCCGATACTGATGCGACACCAGTGACTATTGTTCATCTTCCAGTTACGTAGTCCGACACTCCGTTTCATCATTTCTTCCTGGAAGCGTTCTCCATCCATCTTCAGTGGGAACATCACAAAGTTCGTGAATGACGGGATATAGGAGTATCCTTCTGCTTTCAGTGTTTGATACAGGAACTGTTTGCTCTCGTTTGTCTTCTTCACTGTTTCTTCCATATAGGCTTTATCCTGGTAACTGGCCAGTGCACCACTAATGGCAGGAGCGGAAAGAGCGGCCCAGCTACAGGAGGTATTGGGCTGCAGTTTACTGATGATGGCTGGTGGCGCGATGATATAACCAATACGTAATCCGGCGAGCCCATATACTTTGGAGAAGGTACGTGCGACAATGATGTTCTGTCCTTTTTTGACACCACTGATCATGGTTGTTTCTGCTGCATCAGGCAGATAATCGATGTACGCTTCATCTACAAATACCGTCACCTTTTGTGACACCCGTTCACAGAAAGCTTTCAGTTTATCTTTATCGACGATAGTGCCGGTCGGATTGTTTGGATTGCAGATGTACACCAGCCTGATTTCCGGCGTGATCGCTTTTTCCATGGCATCCAGGTCATGTGTAAAATCTTTGGTGAGTGGTACTTTGATCCATTTGGCGTTCACCTTTTCACAGCGGGTAGGGAGATCATCATAGGTAGGATCGGCAGTAATGATATTACCACCGCCGGCTAACAAACTAACAGCGGTACCGAGCAACAGTGGGGAAGACCCGGAACTGATCATCAGCATCTCGGGCGTAATACCTTCGTATGCGCAGATCTTTGCTTCCAGTTCAGGTATCAGTCTGATGGGATACTGATAGCTGGTCATGACAGCGTCCATAATCGCCTTTTTGGCAGCCGCAGAAGGCCCGAAAGGATTTTCGTTGGCAAATAGCCTGGCTTTCAGGTTCACCGGCAATTTAGGGGAGATAGAGAAGTCGGTGGCATAAGCGGTTGAGCTGCTGGTAACAGGAGCGGCCTGCAAACGACTGATCGCGGGCGGAAGCAGTGTCAGTCCTCCGGTAAACAACGCCGTTGTTTTTAGCCAGTCACGCCTGTTCATGGAGTTGGTGGTACTCATAGCAATTCGTTTTGGTTGTAAAGAATATCTATACGTCAGCTGCCATTGGCAGTGGGATAGGAAACACGTTGGTTGGTCATGCGGGCATGTACGTCAGCTACCGTTCTTCTGGCCGATTCAAATGCGCCCGCCATCCAGGCATTCAGGTAAGTTGTATGCTCTCCGGCAAAGTATACCTGTTTATCTGGTTGCAATAAGCTTTTGTATAAAGTCTGTCTGTTAATCCCTGTATATATCGCCCATCCGCCCATGCTATACGGTGTTTTGTGCCAGCTGACGGAAAAGGACGTTTCAAATTCCTTTGGATACTGCGGATGGATGAGGCTTCCTTTTTCCAATGCCAGCTTTTCCCGTTCTGCATGGGAGAGATTGCCGACACGTTTGGCTTTGTCGTGGAAGTTGTAATACCCCAGCAGGATACCTTTTTTACTTAAATAGTCGTACGAAGGATAAAAGATCTGCGTGAGTTCGTTGTTTGTGTGTGTGATACCGCCGAAGATCTGCTCATCTTCTTCCCAGAATCTTCTTTTGAACTGCATGCCGATCTTACCGGTGACCATGTAGGGAACGTAGTCAATAGCGCGGCTTACATCAGAAGAGAAGTTATGCCGGATATTACTCAGAACGGGCAATGGCAGGGTGCAGATGCAAAGGTCCGCCTGTAGTTCACCAGGACCTTTTTTATCCTTGTACAGGATCTTTACACCTTCCGGGAGATTCAGAATATCAGTCACCTCACAATTATAACGCACCATTTTCCCGACCCGTTGTTCGAAGGCTTTGGCGATGGTATCCATACCACCTATCGCCTGGAACATGGTCATCTGCAGCTCATACGTGTATTCTGCTACGTTATAAAAATCGGGGTCGGCCAGTCCGGAGGAGATGATATCCGCCAGTTTATGCGGATCTCCGATCTTACCAGCTTTATTCCCGGCGCCGGGTTGTTCGATAAAGCCTCTTCTGTCGGACGCTTTATATAACTTATCCAGGTCGAGGCCACCTTCTGCCCGCAGGTATTCCAGTATTTTCTGCGAGTCTTCCTTACTCAGTCCGGTGTCTATCTGGTGTTGGTCAATCGCTTTGGCCAGGAGTTCCATTGTATATCCACGCAGGTCATTACGGATCTCTCTGGACCGTATCTTCCTATTGGACAACGGGCCATTTTTCCCTTCGCTGAAGAAATAAGTGGCTTCATTGACGTTGTTATATACCTGTATAGGCACCTGCAGTTCCCGGCAGTAGTGCATAGTAAGTTCGTGGTGATGTGGAATACGGGAAGGGCCGGCATTGAAATACATGCCATCATCGAAGGAGGCCGTTTGCGGGGCAATATCTGTTTCGTGATGAACGGCGCCTCTGCGAATGCTCCAGCATCTGCCACCGGCACGATTCCTGGCTTCCAGCAGGGTACACTGATAACCTAGTTTGGTCAGTTCGTAAGCAGCAGTCAGTCCGGCCAGTCCGGCGCCAAGGATAACGATCCTTTTGCCGTTACCGTTACCTGGCAGGTCGAAGGCGTGAGCGGGGGCGGGTTGCAGCATTCCCAAAGCCAGCATAGCCGGATAGGCGGCCGCAACTTTCCCTGTTTGGGATAAGAAGGCTCTTCTTGAAATTGACATTCTGGTTGATATATAAAAATATGCAATACTTGGCTACTACTGTAAATTATAACTATTTACTGACTGAACCTTATTATTTATTCAAATGAGATAATAAATAATATATTTTTAATTTATATATCTTGTGGAAGAATAAAGTAACAACACAGTTATACGGATATGGGCTTTTTCGCGAATTTATTTGGCCTTAGAGACAGCAAAAAAAAGCGGGAAAGACCTGCTTCAGCATTAACAGACGTAGACATTTTTGACAAAGAATTCCTGGCCGCCGCTTCCCGCTATACCAGCCGGCCGAAAGAGGAGATGAGCATGCGGGTACGCTCCGAAGAAACGAACGAAGTGATTCCCTTCGCCATTGCATTTCCGGAGGCATTTGAAGAATGGAAACAGGTAAAATCAATTTGGGACAAAAGGGGGATCATTTACAAGGTATTAGACAACTCTATCAGGGAGTCGATGAAACTCTGGCAGGTAATTGAGCGTTACAACATCGATCGTTATCCTGAACACGCATTGAAGATCGCAGCCGAATATGCTACCGGTCCGGATCTGACTGACGCTAACTTTCACATGGCAGTAGCGCGGTCCTACTTTATCCTGACCCGGTACAAGGAGGCGGAAGAGCGGGCAGAAAAGGCACTTAGCCTGGCGCCGAACCATATGAAAGCGAAAATATTGCTGGGAGACATCTGGTATTATACCCATCAACAGGAACGTGCACACGATCTATATAATGAAGTATTAAACATCAAACTGGCAAATGACTCCAGATCTTCATTAACCATTCAGCAACTGGTGGGCTTTGACAATGACCTGTTGCATTCTCCTGTATATGCGATCACCATGTTAAGATCTGATACGGCGATCACCGAAACCAGCTGGGATCATATCGCCGGTGAGTTCTATCATTATCCGCATTTCCGCTCGGCCCATGCGGCATTCCTGGTACAACAGGAGCAATATATGAAAGCGTTTGTGAAGTTCATGACGCTTAGCCGGGATATGCCATGGTTTAAAGAAGGCGTGATCAATAGTTACAGTTTAATGCTGCAACTGGGATTAGAACCACAAATGGGAGAGGATAAAGCGAGATTAGAGGAGATCATCAGGAAGGAGCATTGGACGGTGTGAAACATTCGCGAACATTTTCACCTGCCACACTAAAACGGGGTATTGCATCCTGCAATACCCCGTTTAGTGTGCATTAACAGAGTAATTTTATACACTACGGCCTGATAGTTACGAAGGCTACAACCATATTAACGGATGCCTTATGGGCAGGTTCCTCACCACTTCCGCATGCCCAGGCTGATGTTCCAGTCGCTTCCAGGCATTGAACCAATCCATCTCCTTCCAGGTATTCGCGCCAAAGATCAGGAAGGGATGTGCCACCGGCCATTCATCCCAATACATTACGTCCCTTTTATATGGCCATTGGCTCTTATTTGCCACATAAGGATAGAGGAACTTAATGCCTTTGCGGATAGTCCTGCCATCCTGCAATTCATATGTCCAGAGGTTATGCTCATCATCAGACAGTATCTGGCAGATTGTCGCCATCGCGTCCAGGTTAAAGAGAGAATAGCCATAAGGTTTCGTCCGGGCCAGCTCGAGCGGAAAACTCCCGTCAGCAGCCATTTGTCCCGGCAACAGCACCTCTTTATACCTATTTCTACAGAATGTCAGTAACGTCGTATCTCTGGTGAAGCGGGCAAAAGCAGCCACCTGCATCACCCAGCAGGTGCCATGATTGTTTTTGGCGTTCATTTCATCTTTGCCGTATGGATGTGTAGTGAGCCATTGCAGATAATCGCGGAACCACTTTCTGACGCCTTCCAGCAGTGTACGATCGAAGACCGCCGCCTCCTGCATCACCAGTACACCCTGCGCCACTTCCATCAAATGGATAGTATCAATGATACCGATACCCCGGCCTGTAAATCGCCCCTTGATAGCTTGTGCATATTGCAGATCAGGATGCATCAGGGTGGCTGTATCTGTAAACCAGGCGCTGAGATGCCGCTGAGCAGCCACCACATATTGCGGATCACCGGTAATACGATAGGCAGACGCCAATGCGCCTATAATACGGCTGAAACGGATCATGGCCAGGCGGTGGGCTACAAAATTATCCGGGTTCGTTATGCCATCTCTTTGCACATAGGGACTATCCGGATGCCCGGGTACGGGCCACCAGTAGTCACCCTCCGAGTAGAAGTCATGCTTGCCACCAGCACTACGGCTACAGCCCTGCGCAGTAACCGTCACCGGAGCCTGTTTCAAGGCCCAGCCGGCCTCCGACAATACCTGCCTGCGCAATACGTCAACAATAGGCTTATCGGGTGTAAAAGCGCCTGAAAATACAAGTATCAGTATTACTATAACGTGTTTCATGGGTTATGCGTGGGTCTTAACACATAATACAAAACTCCTGCGATATTTTCCTAACTTGCCCGAATGATCAAACGATTGCCTGTTATCCTGCTGATAGTTTCTGCCGCTTCCTGTGCCCGACCTGCCCTCCAGCCATTAAAGGTGGCGAAGAAGATCTTCAGTCCGCAGGCAGACACACTATTCATCAGCCGTCATAGCACTGGTGATTATAGCGGTCATCCCAATGGAGAGGACCTACCTGCCGGGGTTAAGCCGTCCTTCAGGCTATTACAGCAGACCGCAGTTAAAAGTGTCATTGCGATGAATGTCAGCAATGTCGGACCGCATGCGGATAAATATCTGTTCTTTACCAAAGAAAGTAACTATTGGAAGCTGTATGCGATAGCGGCTCCCACGCTTGCAAGGCTACATGACAGCAGAAGAAGGGAAATGGAAGCGCTGACACCAGCACAGATCGACTCTATTTTACTGGAGGCCAGCGCATATGACGATCCGGCGTATAAAACCAGGGAAGATTTTGATTTTGTACTGAACAGTTTGCGCTTAAAGTTAGCACCAGATGATACATTGGTTGAGCATTTCAGGAAGTATCAGGCATCGTTCGATAGTTTGTGCGAAGCAGCACGTACACAGGATATCAGCAGCCGTATAAAGTTCGAAGCCATCCCGACTACACCGTACACGATTGTACGATCGCCCGGAGATACAGCCACAGTACCACGCTTTACGTATAAACCTTATTTAAATCCGGAATATCCAATAGCTGCTGCGGGTAGCGAACAACCACTGGAATTTGACAGCCGCCATTCCAAATTCAGCAGGTTATTAATCAGTAATGTTACTTCCGGCGGCTTTCTACCCAAAGAATGTCTTAGCTTCCATATCCTGTATGATCAGGTCGGATACCTGTATGTAGCGGACGAAAAGAATCTGCCTGAACTAAATCCTGATAAGGTGATGATGTTAAGGAAACTGGCTGACCACTGGTACCTCTATAAAGTGGCGATCTATTTGTAACCTATATTAACCGCACAGAAAGACTGCCGCCTTAGTATTATGTAAGGCAAACCACTCAGCCAGCTACAAAAATGCTGTCGGCACCCCGCCATATAAAAATGACATTTAATTAATATTCCGGTAACACGCGCTCGCCTGTCCTTTTATATTTTTGCTTCCGTCCATGATCAACGGCACCGCCTATGTAAAACTGACAAGCGCAAAAAATAATCACGCGCCCCTTAAGCATTTACACAGCAAAAGAAATGCGGAGAAAATAAGTATCCTTGACCCGGTATTGCAGCAGAACGAAGTTATTTAAGTCCACGTCTCTCTTAAAACCTATCATAAATGAGAAAAACAACCCTCTTACTGTTAAGCTGCTGTAGCTTACTCCTCTTAACACAATGTCAGAAAGCTGACCAGGAAGTAACACCTAAAATGCAGAGCGAATCTGAAATAGCTGCAACAGCAGCTGCTGCTCCGTGCTCCTGCTCAGAAAGTTCCACGAAGGTAAGCGGCGCGTCGGCTCAGGCATGGGCAACTCAATTTGCGCCATTGATCAAATTTGACCGTGCGTCACCAGACTATCCGACCACTGTAGAAAACATTTTCGCCAGCTCTGATCCGGCTACTATCGTATGTGGCGGTAAACTGGCGCTGATCGAAAGAACGGTACCAAGGTCTAAAGATTTCCCGACCTATTTCGATGTACAGGTACATCCGAGTGATGCCGACAGGATCTTCATTGACTACTGGTGGGCGTACAAACGTCAGGAGAACTGCTTCTCTAATCTGGGTGGGCACGACTACGATCTGGAACATGTTGTGATCCAGTTCAGACAGTCCACACAACGTATTATCTCTGTCACCTACTTCCAGCATGGCGGTTACTATACCAAAGACTGGAGAAGTAAGGCGGCTGGGACAAGAGTACAGGCCTGGGTAGGTAAATTTGCGCATGGTATGTATCACTTCGGCAGCTCTGTCACCTTACCAGGTTATGAGTGTGCATACTGGGGTGATTACAGAAATCCTAATGGTACCCAGGATGAGGTACTGACGGGCAACAGACTGGTTCAGATGAGCTGTGGTGCTACTGAATTCAATTTCAGTGGTAACTGGGGCGATCCCGGTAAAGGACCACTGTTCCGTGACCGCGCTTACTGGAACTTCCCTGCCTGCTATGGCTCTGATGGCCCCTTCGGTCAGGACGGCTGCAGCGCATGTGATTTTGGTAATACAAAGCTGATCGGTACGATCTAAGTCATTTAAACTAGAACGGCTGTCAATTTGTACAATGGAAATGAAAGATGGGCGGAGTGTACGCCTGGAAAGCACTAAAATATAACTTATTGCCAGCTTATTATAGTGGCTGATGTCAATGGACAGGTTCCGTATGCCCATAAAAAAAGCCCGTAGCATTATTGCCACGGGCCTCCTGTATAATACAGTAAGTAAACTATTCAACGGTAACAGTCACTTCATTTACTTTGCTCAGGCCGCTGGTAAAATCGCCCTGATACACTACTTTATAAGTGCCGGGAGCAGTGATCTTGTAACCTGTGGTCAGGTCAACTTCGCCAGATACTTCACCTTTTGCAGGCACTGAGATGTACGCATCAGCAGGAGGTGGCGTTACTCTTTTCGCCATGATACCTTTGTACTGGATAGCCTCACCTTTACTGTCGGTTACTTCAAAGAAAGAGTTCATAAACTTCCCCTCCATTGGTGTATGCCATTTGAGGAAACTAACCGCGGTATCTGCGTGGTTAGTAACGGTAAATTTCACCATAATAGGTGCGCCTGCTTTTACTTTCTCAGGAGCAGACATTACGGTTGTCAGTACAGCAGTATCTTTTGCTACTGGTGTTTCAGCTACAGCAGGAACGGTATCCTGTGCAGTGTGTGTTGAGTCATTCGCGCTCTGCGCGTTTTGGGACTGCTGACAAGCAGTGAAGGAGAACATGGACAGACATGCTGCCATTGTGACAAGCTGGTTTCGCATTTAATGAAAATTATGGGCGAAAATTAAATGAAATATTTCATATATTCTTATCATGATGACAGCTTTATTGTTAACGGATCTTAAATATCGGAAGATAGCTGCATCACCAGGGGAACAGCAGTATTGTCAGATGCCACTAATGCAATGGCGGTGCATATTGCCGCCTTTTGCATCACCAGCTATAACGGGCGGCCGGATCAGTTCAAGGGGGTTTATCCTATCAGAACCAGCAGGATTAGTACTAATACTATCATGAAGAAAGCGTCCACCATCGGCGGACGCTTTCTTTTCACATGAACAACATTATTCTAATTAAGCAGCGTCAATTGCCTCACGCAGTGCTTTTGCAGCAGCAGCAGGATCCTGTGCTGCATAGATAGCTGCTCCGGCTACTGCTACCTGTGCACCGGCTTTGACCACAGCCTGTACGTTCTGCAGATTCACACCACCAGCAATAGATACAGGCGTGTTAGCAGTTGCAGCTTCGTCGATCAGTACCTGGATAGAATATCCAGGTGTCCACTGTTCGTCCAGACCAGCGTGCAGTTCTACGAACTGTGCGCCCAGAGCGGTAGCTTCTCTTGCCCTGCTTACACGATCAGGTGCACCGATCGTATCTACCACTACACCTTTACCATGTGCTTTTGCTGCTTTCACGGCACCTGCTATCGTTGCATTACCTGCAACACCTAATACCGTTACCAGGTCAGCACCGGCCTTGAATGCGATATCCGCTTCCAGTTCACCGGCATCCGCTGTTTTCAGATCTGCAAATACGATTTTATCAGGATGTGCTTTTTTCATTGCGGTGATAACACCCACACCCATATTCTTGATCAGTGGTGTACCCAGTTCTATGATATCTACATAAGGTGCTACTTTTTCCGCCAGCGCCAATGCTTCGTCTGTAGTTAGCAAGTCGATTGCCACTTGTAATTTTGCCATATATTTTCTTGTTATTTTTCCAGTTTATTCCATGTTAGCATGACGTTTCCATACTTCCTCAGCCGGAGCGTCTGTTAGTTTCCACATTGCCTGAAACAAGGCATCTGTGATGATCAATACACTTTGTTCAAACAGGCTACCTGCATATTGACGGGAAATAGCTCCCTGAAAGTCCTGTTTCTGCGCAGCCGGTATTAATAACACGAGTCGCGAGACGGCAGCCAGTGGAGAGGATGCCGTTGTAGACAGTGATGCCACAACAGCACCTGCAGCATGTGCCTTCTCAGCTGCTTTTACAATTGTGCTGGTAGTACCCGAACCCGATGCTGCCAGTAAAACATCTCCCTTCAGTATGGCGGGTGTGGTGGTTTCACCGACTACATGTACTGTCAGTCCCAGGTGCATCAGGCGCATAGCGGCGGCTTTCATCATGAGCCCTGTTCTGCCGGCGCCTATCACGAAAATCCGGTTGGCATCCTGTAATAACAACGCCAGTGCAGCGATATCGCTAACAACTACCTGTTTCGCCAATTGTGCATTCTCTTCCAATATCATCGGCAGATCAGCGGTCAAACTCTTTTCCAATGCGTCTTTCTCAAATGCAAACATCTCTTTCTGTTTTCGGATACAAAGTTACCTGCCAGCGGACTGTTCGCTTTACACTATCCGCTCAATCAATGGGACAATCAGGAAATCCAAAGCCACGACCAGCCTGATTGTCCCATGTAATGGGCAAATTATCCAATGCAGACGTCGTACCTTTACATACTGTTAATTGAAAAGCGTGTTGGTTATGTTGGAACAAGAGAACAGGTCACAATTAGATCAGACTTTATTATATATCAGAAATCTCGATAGCTGTCCTCCCAGCTATTTGTATGATGCGGCCAGAAAAGACTTCTTTGAAGTGTTATGGCTACAGGATGAATATCCCTTACATCAGGTGGCACCTGAACTGGCTACCGTCAAAGGGCACTGGGTATACCTGATGCCTCCTTACCGGGTGCACCAGTTGAACAAGGCGGGGAAGAAGGGGATCTTATTCTCCTTTAAACGGGAATTGCTGGAAGAAGAGGATAAAGAATTTGCACTTGACGTATTCAGGGTGTTCAATGTCAGCGGGGAATTTACCACCATGCGGCTTACGCCCAATATGGTAGAACGGCTGGAGAAAGTATACGAGCTGCTGGATGCGGAATACCGGGACAATTCCGGTAACCTGGCAATGATCAAATCGCTGTTAAAAGTCTTTCTGCTTCATCTGATCAAAATGAAGAAAGAAGAATTTACAACACTGGACATCAACCAGAAACGCGCCTATGAGTTTTTGCTATTGCTGGAAGATCATTATATCGACGAAAGGAATATGCAGTTTTATGCAGATAAGTTAGGTATCAGCGCCAAACGTCTTAACCAGGTACTAAAAGAAGTGCTCAACCAGACCGGCGTTCAGTTACTGCATGACCGGCTGATATTAGAGGCTAAGCGCCAGATCATACACAGTGAAAACAGCATTAAGGAGGTGGCGTGGTTATTAGGATTTAAAGATCGTCCCTATTTCAGCCGCTTTTTTAAAGTACATACGGGACAAACACCCGAGGCTTTCCAGAAACAGGTGAAGCATCATATAGATACGTTGTTGAATACGCTGGTCGGCTGACACGCGGTAATGCTATCTATTCTCCGAACCTCCCCGGGGGAACAGGTGATCATCAGCCTAAATGGGAACGATCGTTAATAAGCATAGAACAGGCGTTCAAGATGATCACATTAGCCCTTTTCAGGCTGATAACGGGCAAAAAGAAACCGAAGAGGAATGATCCCCTTCGGTAGTGCAAAGGCGCTTGCCAGCCTTATATTTTATGCTTTACTTCTCCGCATGCGCCTTCAGCCATTGCAGTCTGCGCTGATCAGGAAGATGTTTTACTGTAAAGCTTTCAAATTTGGCCTCAAACCCTTGTCCGTCGGGAGAAGCAGCCATTAAACCGACCATCACCGGATGGTTGTCAGCCAGTGGGGCATTACGTGTAAGGATATAGTTCACATCATCAAGGGAATAATAGAACTCAATAGCATCCAGTCTTCTCACTGCCTTTATCCAGATGAACGGCGGTACCTTTTCCAGCTGGTTAACGCTCCAGTCGCTGGACGTGTGGGTCACTACAGTACTTACGTTCAGTTTACCATCCACGAATTCCACACCGCTTTTGATATAGTTCTGGTGATCGGTACGGATCATCAGTCCCATTTGGTCGAATCTGGCCTTGTAATCGCCCGTCAGTTTTACTTTCACCTCAAATTCACCACCGTACGTCGTGTAATAGAACGGGGCATCATCGACCGTGAATCCGTAATGAGATATACGCCAGTAGTCCGTCTGCGGCGTAACGAACATGGTCAGCGTCTTATTATTGATCTTCCAGCTGGCCGGTTCATTATACCATTGCATTTTCTCCAGCGTTTGTGCTGATACGGCCTGAGTGCCTGCCAGCATCAGCAGACCTAAAATTATCCTCTTCATGTACATAGTAATTTTAAATATAAATAACCATGCCGGTTACCTACCTTTACAAAGGTAAACAGCTGCCTACTAAGGCACAATGGTTAAAAATAACCATATAACAAAGATGAATGTATTTGAGACGCTCAATGCCAACTTACTGACACAGCCATTCGCTGGTCAGGACACAGCCGCTATACTCAATCAATGCCAGTGGATCTCCGCCATGTACGCCAAAGTGGAAAATGCCATCAGTGTACTCAGTGATCTGAAAAATAACAAAAGCTATATCTACAGTGGTCATATTGCCACCGCGCTGGGACTGACCTATAGTCAGGATATGCGGGAGATCAATTCCATCTGGGAAGATGAGATCTTCAACAGGATACACCCCGACCACCTGGTAGGGAAGCACCTTATGGAACTGAAATTCTTTCATCTGCTAAAAGGACTTCCCCTGTCCGAAAGATGCGACTACCAGGTAAATAGCTATCTGCAGATGCGGAATCAATACGAGGAATATATGTCAGTTCAACACCGTATGTTCTATCTGCATAGCAGTAACGACGGGAGTGTTAATCTGGCACTATGCCTGTATAATTTCGGAATATCACCACTGCCGGTGGATAAATACCAGGGGGCCATTGTAAATATGCGGTCAGGTAAAGTGATGGTATCCGACAATCAGCAGTTCAGCGATATCCTTTCCTTCAGGGAAAAGGAGTTACTACAACTGGTGAAAAACGGGAAGAGTAGTAAGGAGATCGCCACGATATTGTCCATCAGCATTAATACGGTGAACAGGCACCGCCAGAACATACTGGAGAAACTCCATGTGAAGAATTCCTTTGAGGCGTGCAAGATAGCGGAGGCGATCGAGCTGTTGTGAGCGGGGCTAACGTTATTTCATGCTCATTGAGCTAACCTCCTACCTAATTTATATTATTTAATATAAAATCTACTCTTTTTTAGTAGTTTAGCTCCTTAATTCATCAACCCGTCCCTTACCATGAAGCTCCAGAAGCGCATCTGTTCTCATACCAGACTATTTCTCCGTCTGAGTATATTGTTATTCCTATGCTATCCTCGTTCTGTACATGCCCAGAAAAACGATGATAATATAGAACTCGCCAACGTAGATGAAACCTACGAATTCCAGTACGATACCCGCCAGAAGCAGGTAACGGTGAAACAAAACCTTTACAAAGATTTTATCTGTAACGGCTTCCGCTCCGCCATTCCTTTCTCCGAAAGCTATAACGGCCAGGAAGAAATTAAAAATGTGGCGATCACTGTAGACGGGAAAAAAGCAAAAATGATCACACCTTCCTATGATTATCTCAACATAGACGAATACTTCTATTCAGATATCAGGGTCTGTCATTTCATGCTGCCATTCACCCGCCAGAACTCCCACAGTGAAGTAACGATAGAAAAAGAGATCAAAGATCCGCGTTATCTCACGACAGTCTACCTGAACGAAGGTTACGCAGTACAACAAAAGAAGGTCACCGTTATAGTTCCCCGCTGGATGGATGTTGAAATTCATACTTTCCATTTTGAGGGACAAGACATTACCACCGAAAAAAATTACGACAAGGCTAAAGACGCTGACGTTTATATTTACACTGCTAAAGTGCTTCCCGCCAGGAAATCAGCATCCATGAGTCCCGGGCCATCCTGGATATACCCACATATCCTCGTGCGTAGCAGATCCGCCAGTTATAAGGACGAAAAATTCAGCTACTTCAATACAACGAAGGACCTTTACCAGTGGTGCCATAACCTGACCACACAGTTACACCCGGATACGGCAGCACTGGGAGCTAAAGCCCGTGAGATCACGGCTGGTATCACAGATCCATTTGCCCAGATGAAAGCCATCTTTTACTGGGTAGAAGAGAACATCCGCTATATTGCCTTTGAAGACGGTATCGCTGGCTTTAAACCTGATGAATCACATGAGGTAATGAGAAAAAAATATGGCGACTGCAAAGGCATGGCCAATCTCACTAAAGAACTATTGATACGCTGTGGCCTCGATGCCCGTCTATGCTGGATAGGCACCAATCACATTATGTACGATCACAGCATCCCCTCACTCAGTGCTGACAACCATATGATCTGTGCTGTAAAGTATAACAACAAATGGTGGTACCTCGACGCTACAGAAAAGTACATGCAACCCGGCATCTACGCAGAACGTATAGCAGGCCGCCAGGTGATGATTGAAGACGGAGATAATTGTCTGCTGGAAAATATCCCTGTGGTTACTCCGGAACAGAATATCCGTCTCTTCAAAGAAACGCTGACTATTACCGGGAACAATGTAAGCGGCAGGATCAAATATCAGTACAACGGCGAAAGCAAATCGGATCTGCTCTACAACGTCAATCTCACTAAGAAAGACAGGGTACAGACGGCGCTTGAGAAGTACATTACTAATAGCGACAACCACTACAAAATATCCAATGTAACTACCTCTGCACTGGATCAGCGGGATGGCAACCTGGAAGTGAACTTTGATCTCGTATATGAGGATGCGGTGTCAGCGTTCGGAAAAGAGATGTACATTGACATTGACTTTAACAAGGAATATAACAACGCAGCGATCGATACGGTGAAGCGTACTACAGATTACCGCTTTAGCACGAAAGCTAATTTTATTACTGAAACAGAACTCATCATTCCGGCCAGTTATAAAACCGTTACATTACCTGAAGATCTGCACATCACCACTCCGAATTTCAGCTTCGATATCACCTATAAAACTACTGGTAATAAGATCAGTTACCGGAAACAAATAAAGATCAACAATACCTATCTGGCAAAAGCCAGCTTTACTGAATGGAACAAGGCCGTTGCTGCACTATCAAAGAAATACCTGGAGCAGATCACCCTTTCCCAACAATAAATCCTCTAACCTATGTATAGCTACAAAATTGTATTACTTTCTACTCTTCTGCTGAGTACCGCCTATCAGGCTGGCGCTCAGTCCAAACAGGAAAAAAAGTACCAGGAAGATGCCACCCTGGTAAAACAGGAAATATGGGATGCTAAAGACCCCGCCTTCGCCAGAACAGACATTCCCGAAAAATACAGCAATGAATCGGCTGTCATCATTGCCATGAACTTCACATTAGGTGCAGATCATAGCCGCCGTCAGGACAATATCGCCGTTACCATGCATGAGCGCATCAAGATACAGGATAAAGCGGCATTGGAAGACTACTCCGAGTTCAGTCTGCAGAAACTGAAAAGCGGTGGATGGGCAAATGGTGTCAGGCTCACCTCTTTCATGGGCATACGCGTCATTAAACCCAATGGACAACAACGGGATATTGACATGAACGACGCCGTGAACGTAAAAGATGAACAGAACGACAAAAAACAAAAGATCGCCATCTCGGATCTGCAGGTAGGAGATATTATCGACTTCTACGTAAAAATGAATAAAGAAGCGAGCAGCTTTTACGCATCTCCCGATCCACTGGATTATTCAATCGGTGAGAAGTATCCCATGCTGGACTTTTCACTGAACGTGCGTGTCGACAAGAGAATGGGCGTATCCTGGCGTTATCTGAATGATGAACAGTCCGCACTTAAACGCAGTCAGGACGGAGATGAATATACATTCTCTATTCACAAGACAGACGTTCCCAAGGTAACAGACGAGCGTTGGTTATATGAGCAAAGATCATTACCGACGTTACGCCTGGCCTACAATGGACTCAAAAGCAGGGAATTCACGAACGGTATGGATGAAGAACGCATCCGTCGTTTCCTGACATACGAGATCATCAGTGTAGGTGCGTCCTATCCTACACTTGGCAGCATCATAAAAGGCTTTCCTGATGTGCTGGATTACTTTGCAACAAAAGCAGGTGTAAAGCAAAGAGATATGGATAAACGGACCATCGCAGAACTGGCTTACTATTACATCAGGTACGCATCTCTTTACAAAGAGACTTCAATAAGCCCCTCTATAGAAGTAGGACAGGCAAGAAAGACCTATTCTCCCCGTGAGCATTATACCGCCAACGTATTCAGGCAACTGCTGAACCGCTATGACATTCCAACTGAACTGGCGGCTACGGTACCACGCAGCGTAGGAACCCTGCAGGATGTAGTCTCCCTGGACGATCTGAGCTACTTCATCATCGCCTATCCCGGAGATAAACCGATGTATTGCTCCATGGGCAGCATGCTCAGTTACCCCGATGAATTGTCTCCGCAAGTGGAGGGACAGCAGGCCTATACGGTAAGCGTAACAGGTAGTTCCAAACAAAAAGACGCCTCATTTAAAAAGATCGCCCTGCCGGTGAGCAGCGCGGAGCAGAATGCGGATAAAGAAAAGATCAATGTGACCTTTGCAGCCGATAATTTGCAACAGCTGAACATTGACCGCGTTATCCGTGTGACAGGACACTATCGCTATAGCTATATGGACATGTTACTGTATGAAGATATGCTGCATGAAGAACGCAAAAATCTACATGTCTCTTCATCAATGGACGACGACCTGCTGGCGTACGGCCCATACAAAAAAAGAAGCTATGAATATGATGTTGCCTTCAAGAAAGCCCGTAAAGACATGGACGAAACAGTACAGGACAACATATCCAGTGAGTATGGCACTAAACCCACCGCTGTCACTCATTTTGAGACTCCTGAACTGGGCCTTGAAAAACAGAACAAGCCTTTAACTATCCAGGAATCATTTACCATGGATGGTTTTGTTAAGAAAGCAGGGAATAACTATATGCTGGATATAGGTAGACTGCTCACCGAACAGATCGCACTGTCACCGGAAGAGCGTAAACGTACCTATGATATCAACATGTCTTTCGCCCGTACTGTGTCATACGACATACTCGTTAATATCCCCCAGGGATATCAGGTGGAAGGTGCGGAAAACCTGAACAAATCTGTTAACAACGATGCCGGTTCATTTGAAACCAGCGCCAAAACAGAAGATGGAAAGCTTATACTGACTGTTAAAAAAGTATACAAGCATGCTTATGAACCATCTGCTAACTGGGAGCAAATGATGTCATTTATGGATGCTGCATCCGATTTTAACAAACAAAAGGTACTGCTGAAGAAGATGTAATGCCGGTATCAAAGTAGTTATCACATCCCATGGTTATTCATGTAGCCATGGGATGTTGTTTCTTAGAAGTAGTCTATATAAATATGTATTTTCAGTCTTTTGTTTATTTTTAACGCATGCGATATAAGATGCTGGCATCCCTGCCTGTCTATGGCGCCCTGCCTGTTGCAATTCCTGACACGTTCTATTCCGTAGGCTTCCCGGTACAGTTTTTTATAGCTGATGGAACTGACTGGGTAGGTAACTTCGCGCCAGGTGACACGAACTTTGATGGTGTATATTCATTTCGCCAGTCGGAAAACATTTTAGTCATAGCGGGAGGAAGCGGGTATGTGATACATCCGGATAGCAAAACCGCTGTTGCATCATGCGGGTCAGACATTGAGAATCTGTTTGTACTGGAAGATGGGAGAATGGTGTTGCATCAACGCATGTCATTGATGGTATTCGAAACGGATGGGACATGCTGGAAAACGGCGCGTATTTCCTGGAATGGGTTAAAAGATGTGCATGTTAAGGGGAATGTGGTGTCAGGATTGGCGATGGCGTATGGTAGTAACTATGATAAGCAGTGGGTTGAATTCAGGTATGACATTGATAGCAGGATATTAACTGGTGGGGGATATCATTGAAAATAAATGTGATTTTATAGAAGTTTTATTACCTTACCAAAAGAAAATTCTTAAAGAAGATTGGAAACAATCTCGCCTGGTTTATTTAATAATAAACTAGTGTTTAAATACCGTATTAAATGCCTGCTAAATGCAGGCATTTTTGTTTAATATCTATTATAAATTAGATGGATACTCATAATGAATATCAAATAAAACCTATTAAAACTTATGTTTTATTGCTGAAAAAGGCTTAGAGATATACCGCAACAAAAAAGGAGATCAATTACTTGATCTCCTTTTTCCTATCGGGTCGGGGCGGCAGGATTCGAACCTGCGACCTCCTGCTCCCAAAGCAGGCGCGATACCGGGCTACGCTACGCCCCGAAAATGTTTCCCAGATGACATCTGGCCTACTCACAAAAAACACACCGTCCTCTATTAAAAATAAGAAAGGATAACATTACTGCTATCCTTCCTTCCAGTCGGGGCGGCAGGATTCGAACCTGCGACCTCCTGCTCCCAAAGCAGGCGCGATACCGGGCTACGCTACGCCCCGAGACCCGACTTAACATCTTTGCTTTGTTGCCATCGCTTTCGATGTTTGGGATTGCAAAGGTAGAGAGTTTTTTCATTTAACCAAAAAACTTTCAGGAAAATCTTAAAAAAAATTAAAATAACTTTCCGGTGCTGTTTGTAAAAAACAGATGAAACACCCGAGGGCAAAGAAAAGGACGAAACTCATGAGTCTGAGAAAAATTTTAATATCAGCCTGCCTGCTGCTGTCTGTTGCATCCTATGGTCAGACGAAAAAACTGCGGCTGCTGAGAGATCAGCTGCTGGACGACTACTGGCAATTCACGAAAGATAGTCTGCCGGGAGCAGAAAAAGCAGACTTCCCCGATAACAACTGGCGGACCGTCCACCTCCCGCATGACTGGGCCATAGAAGACCTGCCTGGTCAAAACGACAGCACTATCATCGGGCCTTTCTATAAATACAGCCCCGCCCGGGAGCATGGCGCCTACGTGGTAGGAGGCACTGCCTGGTACAGAAAATCCTTCATCCTGCCTCCGCTTGCCGGACAAACCGTCGCTATCCATTTTGAAGGCGTCTACAGGCATGCTGACGTCTGGATTAACGGTCACCCGCTCGGCAATCACCCATATGGGTACACGCCTTTCACCTACGACCTGACACCTTACCTGGCTCCCGCAGGCCAAAAGAACGTCGTAGCCGTCAGGGTCCGCAATGAAGGACTGAATGCCCGCTGGTATACTGGTGCTGGTATCTACAGGCACGTGCATCTTCAGGTACTGCCTGCCGCCCACCTCATAAAAGACAGCACGTTCATCTCCTTCCCGGAAGCAGGTAAACAACAGGCTATTGTGCAGGTAACGACAGCCATCAGGGGAAATAATAACGACCACAAGATCATAGAGATCAGTCTGAAAGACAGTACTGGACAGGTCATCGCCACTGCGGCACAGCCAGTACAGCTCAATGGCACAACACCTGTAACTGTCATGAAACAGCTGACTGTCACCAACCCTTGTCTATGGTCACCGGCACGACCTTACCTGTATACCACCGCCATCCGGCTAATCGACACACTACAAACCCAAAAACCTGCCTATCCCGATGAACTGATCTATCAGACAGGCATACGGCGCATCAGTATCAGTGCGGGCAAGGGCTTCCTGCTGAATGGAACGCGCCTCCTGCTGAAAGGAGGTTGTCTGCATCACGATAACGGACTCTTAGGCGCCGCGGCTTTCGACCGGGCAGAAGAAAGAAAAGTGGAACTGATGAAGGCGAATGGATTCAATGCCATCCGGACAAGTCATAATCCGCCGTCAGAGAAATTCCTGGAAGCCTGCGACCGTCTCGGCATGCTGGTGATAGACGAAATGTTTGACGTATGGACAGAACAGAAACTTCCGCAGGACTATCACGTATCCTTCCCTGAATGGTGGGAGCGGGACCTCCGCAGCATTGTACTGCGTGACAGAAATCATCCTGCTGTCGTTATGTGGAGCATCGGCAACGAGATCCCTGAAAGGGCAGATCCGGACGGACTGGCCATCGCCAGAGATATGATACAGGCCATCCACCGGTATGATACTACACATGCCATCACCGCCGGGGTACCTGAGTTCTGGGACCGCCCTTACAAATGGACGGCTGCCGATCCTGTATTTGCCATGCTGGATGTAGCCGGCTATAACTACCAGTGGCAGAATTATGCCCTGGATGCCCGCCGCGTACCAGGACGTATCATAATGGGCACAGAAACATTCCCCTCCCAGTTGTATGACGCCTGGAACCAGGTGCAGGGATTGCCATATGTGATTGGTGATTTCGTATGGACAGCCATGGACTATCTCGGAGAAGCGGGTATCGGTCATCAGACCTACAATGGCGCTGGCGCTGGCCGGCGCACCTTCCCCTGGATCAATGCGAACTGCGGTGATATCGACCTCATTGGCAATAAAAAACCCCAGTCCTTCTACCGCGATGTCGTATGGCGGAATAGCCCGGTAGAAATGCTCGTTCATGCGCCCGTCGCAAAGGGCAAACAGGAAAAGGTCAGCCGCTGGGGATGGCCAGACGAATCAGCGTCCTGGAACTGGTCGGGCATGAACGATACCGTTATGCAGGTTCGCGTATTCGCACGGGCTAAAAAGATCGACCTTATCCTGAATGATTTCCGGATAGCCATGAAAGAGATCGCCGATGATACCCCCCTAACCGTCACCTTCGACGTTCCCTATAAACCGGGGGTATTAACAGCATTTGCCTATGACGCCAAAGGCAATGAAACCGGCTTTAAAACGCTCGCTACCACTAATCCGCCCGTCGCTATCCGCCTGAAGGCGGACCATACCCAGATCCCTGCCGGCAATGGGTCACTGGCATATGTGCAGGTGGAGATCGTGGATGACCTGGGCAGAGTGGTACCTACCGCTAATTTACCATTAGAACTGACCATAAATGGTGCAGGGAGTCTGGCAGGAGCAGGGAATGCCTGTCCGGATTGTCCGGCCAGCTTCCAACAACTCCGCATAAAAACGTATCAGGGACGCGCATTAGTCATTTTAAGGGCCAGTGAACGGCCAGGCGAGATAAGTCTCCAGGCAAAAAACAATGGTCTAAAAAAGGCTAAAATCAGCATTACAACGCAGCGGATAAAGTTTGGCCGTCGCTTGTTCGTCGCTAGTTCGTCGCTAGTTCGTCGCTTGTATATCCTGCGTATATCCGACCTACCAGCTGAATGTATGCAGTCAGCTGGTAGTATTTTACCGTTTTTTATTTAAAACTTTCCAACATCTGGTGCACCATTACCGGATAAATATCCTACAAGACGATCGTGATCAGCACTACCGGTATTACGAAGAATGTAGCCATTCCGATCACCTTGAACATATACCACCCGGTATCCCGCTGAAGATGAAAAACCCCGGTACTGGCAGGCATATATAGATCTTCTCTTTCAGTAACTGTGTCCGACATATCCTGCCCGGTGATCTTGCCGGCCAGTGTCGCTACATGTCCTGTGATATTGGATACAAAAGAAAGAAATGCCATTATTTTTCCTGTATCTTTATTTTACGGATTAGCCAATCCACGTTCCTGATACTATGAGCAGTACCGATAATGAGCAAATAATACCTGACAACCGTCATGAGATAAACCGATGCGTGGGACAAGTAAACCGGCTGGAAGCATTGTTAGCGTATCAGACCAGCATTATGGAAATGCTGTTGGAACATGTACCTGCTGAACAGATCCTCCCACAGATCACTTCCTGGATAAACAGTCTGGAGAAAGATCTTACTGCCACGATCACACCCATCGAAACTCCCGTTGCTGCCCCTGCTAACAGTTCTCACACGGTTCCGTTAACAGGAAAACAAGGAAAGTGCCACGGAAGTTTGGTGCTCAGTTACAGATCAGGTAAGCAACCTGCTACAACAGACCATCATTTCTGGAAACTTGTGGCCCGTACCATCGTCATGGTCATTGAACATGGCACAACCAGCGGGACAAATCATATTTCTCAAACAGATGATTGGACGGAGGCACAACTTATCAATAAAGAGCGTGAAAATTTCTATCAATTACTGATGGATGCGCCGGCCGTCATTGCGGTATTGAGCGGTCCCGAACATGTATATCTGCTTGCGAATAAAATGTACATGCAAACTATAGGAGCTGAAAGAGAGATCGTAGGTAAACCAATCCGGGAGGCACTACCTGAACTGGCAGATCAGGGTATCTATGAATTACTCGACGATGTGTACCGCACCAGTCAGCCGTTTATAGGACATGAAATAGAAATAGGCCTGGACAAATATGGCACTGGTATACGTGAAAATGTATTCTTCAACTTTATCTATCAACCTATCAAAGATGCTACCGGCAAGGTATTTCAGATACTTGTGCATGCCATTGATGTCACTCAGTCCGTCATGCAGCGCAGAAGGGCCGAGCAAAGTGAAGAAAGATTTAAAAGTTTTGTCGCACAGTCGCCTACGCCGATTGGTATTTATGTCGGTAAAGAACTACGGATCCATACTATTAACGACGCCATACTGGAAGCGTGGGAGAAAGACCGTTCTGTCATCGGGAAAACCTTCCGCGAGGCGCTACCAGAGCTGGAAGGACAGCCCTTCTTTGAACTGCTGGACAACGTATACGAAACAGGGATCACTCATCACGCAGTAGAAGAAAAAGTACTGCTGATGAGAAATGGCGTTCTCACACCTACCTACTATAACTTTACCTATACAGCATTGCGGAATGAACATGGCGAGATCTATGGCGTCATGAATACTGCAATGGAAGTCACTGAGCAGGTGAAAGCGAAGCAACAGCTGGCAGAGGCAGAAGAGAATTTGCGTACAGCTATTGAAGTTGCCAAACTGGGAGACTGGAAAATCAACCTGCAAACGGGGGAAATCACACTCGCTGAACGCAAACAGGCATGGTTTGGTGCGCTCCCGGGAGAGCCTATTACTGCAGAGGAAGCAACTGCCTGTATGACCGATCCCTCTATTATGCAGCAGGCTATTGAGAATGCATTACAGCCCGGGTCGGATCGAATCATCAACATTGAATATGAGATCACTAATTTCAGGACCGGCGAAAAACGCATGATCCAGACTTCCGGTAAAGTGTTACTGGATGATGCAGCCCAACCCTATATCATTGTGGGTATATCACAGGATATTACCGAGGAAAGACAGCGGCAACAGGAACTGGAAAGACTTGTCAATGAACGAACACGGGCACTGAGCCTCGCCAATGAGGAACTACAGGAAGTGAACAAATCACTCGAAAAGGTCAATAACAACCTGGAACAATACGCTTATGTCACGAGTCATGATCTGCAGGAGCCCCTCCGGAAAATTAAAATATTCTCTGATATCCTGCTCAACAGATCAGCAGACACAACGGACACTTTCACCCGTAAATATCTCAGCAAAATAGATATTTCAGTCAATCGTATGACAGCACTGATCAGTGATCTGCTCAATTTCTCCCGCCTGAACAGGTCAGAGAACACCTTCGTCCCTACCGATATCAATCTCATCATCGAAGAAGTAAAAGAAGATTTCGAACTTGCCATCAGAGAAAAAAATGTAACTTTGAATGTCTCACCCCTGCAGCAGATAGCAGCCGTTCCTCTGCAAATACGGCAACTCTTTTTCAACCTCATCGGTAATGCTATCAAATTCTCCAGGCAGGACATGACTCCCCAAATAAATATCAGCGGGCATCTACTCTCCGCCGCAGAAATTTCCACGCAT
This sequence comes from Chitinophaga agri, assembly GCF_010093065.1. NCBI lineage: Bacteria > Pseudomonadati > Bacteroidota > Chitinophagia > Chitinophagales > Chitinophagaceae > Chitinophaga > Chitinophaga agri. The sequence goes on from NZ_CP048113.1 coordinate 4,131,304, forward strand.
CCACAATTAAACCCATCATGGAGCTGGTATGAAATCATCGTCAGCGATAATGGCATTGGTTTCGAACAACGTCACGCAGAAAAGATCTTTACCTTATTTCAACGCCTCCATACAAGAGACGTCTACTCCGGTACTGGCATCGGTCTCGCCTTATGCGAAAAGGTGGTGAGCAATCACCACGGGATCATTTATGCCAGGGGGGTCGTTAATGAAGGCGCCAGCTTCCACATCCTTATTCCTATCAAGCAATAAGCATATTGGAACTTTCCGATATGATTGTATAGTTTTACACTCTCAAATACTGATTGAATGGAAGCACAGATGCCGACCCGGCAATACTGGTCCCTGATACTCATACTGGGTACCATGACTGCCTTAGGGCCATTTTCAATAGACATGTATCTCTCCGGCTATCAGGCGATAGCGGACGATCTGCATACAACAATAGAAAGGATTGGTCTTTCCCTGTCGAGCTATTTTATCGGTATTTCCGCCGGGCAGCTCATCTATGGACCATTACTGGACAGATTCGGCAGGAAAAAACCGCTATACATCGGACTGATCGTCTACATCCTTGCCTCCGCAGGATGCATTGCGGCAAGATCGCTCGACTCATTCGTCGTACTGCGCTTTATACAGGCCATTGGTAGCTGCGCCGCTACGGTGGCTTCTGTTGCCATGGTGCGTGATCTCTTTCCTATTAAGGATAGCGCGAAAGTATTTGCCCTGCTGATGTTAGTAGTAGGCGCCTCTCCGATGCTTGCACCTACTGTCGGCGGATATATTACTACTGCCTGGAGCTGGCAGGCTATCTTCATCGTGCTTGGTGGAATGGGTATACTGTTAATGGCCGCCTGCTTTTTCTTTCTACCGGAGAGCCATCAGCCGGACACTTCCATGTCGCTGGCACCCAGGCATATCATCAATGGCTTCTGGTCAGTGATGCGTGAACCGCAGTTTTATACCTATGCCTTAACAGGTGCATTCGCGTTCTCCGGATTATTTGTATACGTCGCCTCGTCACCGGTCGTATTCATGAAAATATTACACGTTTCCAAACAACATTTCGGATGGATCTTCGCGGGATTGTCAGTAGGCTTCATTGGCTCCAGCCAGCTGAATAGTCTGACATTACGTTACTTCCGCAGTGAACAGATCGTCCGTGTTGCACTTGTAGGACAAGCGTTCTTTGGCATCGTATTTTTCGTAGGTACTTACCTGGGCTGGTTTGGACTGGCATCTACAATTACCCTGCTGTTCCTTTTCCTGAGCTGCCTCGGGTTTGTCAATCCGAATGCATCTGCATTGAGCATTGCGCCTTTTAAAAAGAATGCGGGTACCGCAGCAGCGTTGATGGGCGCTTTGCAAATGGGCATCGGCGGACTTGCATCTGCTGCTGTGAGCTCATTTGAGTCGGCAACTGCCGTCCCGATGACGATGCTCATGGCGGTAACAGCGATTATAGCAGTCACCGTACTATTTATCGGCGCAATGCGCATCACCAATCCGGTATTCCTGCATGACAGCAGTGACGCGGTTGTCCTCCACTAATTATCCACACATACAATATTTTCACACACGAACGGCCATGATCATATGGCCGTTCTTTTTTATCTTAGCCCCCAGCCATATATTCTATGAAAAATTATTGCTTACTTCTGCTCGCCCTCATCAGCATACATTGTAACCGGCACTCGGCCAATAAGAACTTTGATCTGAAGATCAATGCTGATATCGGGCATTACAAATACACGGCTCATCCGGTAACGGAAGAAGAATTCCACATCCTGCAACAAAATATGGCGAAGTCCTGGACACAGGAAATAGTCAGCAACACACATAGCTCTTCAGTAACCGGACAGGAAACAGCGACTTTACCCGTGACCCGTTATAGCCTGCAGGACTATATCCGTATCGTCAATGAAATGGAAACGTTCAGTACAGCACTGCAATCGCCGGGTGACTACCTGCAAAAGACAGCCCCTTCCCTGGAAGTGGCAGCACTGGAACATAACAAAGTGTTCGCGCCACTGTCTAACGAATGTGTAGGCGAACCCGTTAACTATACAGACCTGATCATGACTGCTATGCGGAACATCCTGGCAGATAATCATATTAAACTGGAAATCTGCTATGGATTCAAACAGCTATCGGCCCTGGAGATCAAATATACGATCTACGCAAAGCTGGATGAGACACTGCACAGCATCACCTTTTCCAACACGAATGGCTGCACACCCGACAATCACGCCATTTATCTGCTACTAAATAAAGTACTGATTGGCACCGAAAGAAAGGAAAGACTTGTCAAATACAGCGATCATACCAGTCTTGTATTCGTACAGCCGGCCCGATATGAACGATTAGAAAGAAGACTCAATCAACCCTGATCACAGTGGCCGTCACTGCTGTCAGGTGATTGTATTTTTCTTTACATTCACGTTTTAAACAGTAGACCATGTCAGTAACCGGTACCCCCGTCGCACTGCTTTATCAGGCGCAACAACCACCAGCGAGAAACGGCATCCTCAAGCCCATGAAACCCGGAGGCTATTCAGACAGCGGAGCGGATATCGCCTATGCTCTACGCGAGAAACAAATACCGGTTAGTACCCCTGTGATCCACCCTCAGCTCGCCATAGACCTTGACTGGGTGTTTCCGGATACTGAAGCGGGTATACGTCATGCTCTCGCCAAGGGCGCACAGGTGTTATGGCTGAATACCATCCTGTATAACGGCCATCCTGTAGAGCCCTTTTTGAAAAAAGGCATCGCTGCTGTAGGACAATTGCCGCGGAATACCGACCTCTATGATGATAAATGGACGACCAACAAACTGCTTCAGCGAAACAACCTTCCCATTCCGCCTGCAATCCTGATCAATAAGGATAACCTGCACGATTACCAGTTGAATTTCTCCTTCCCTGTGGTGGTAAAACCCATTAGGGGCAGAGGAAGCGAAGGCGTTCATGTAATACATACCGCCGCCGCATTAGATGAAATGCTGGATATTATGTTCAGAGAAGACAAATACGGAAGTGCCGTGTATGTGGAAAAGTATCTTACCGGAAAGGAACTGACCATTACAGTCATGCCACCGGGTAAGTATAAGATCAATGACATCTGCCAGGAGAAGATCAATTACTGGAGCCTCCCCCCCGTAGAGCGGTTCAATCACCATGATGGTGTAGCTCCCTACAATGGTACCATAGCAGTGGTGAATAACAGCAGGGTACTGGACGATGCATCATTGCAATCATCCGCCATTATCACTTTATGTAAACAATGTGAATCTGCTGCGGCTTTAGTCGGCGCAAGAGCACCTGTAAGAATTGACTGCCGCCAGGATGAACAGGGGAAATATTTCCTGTTTGACCTGAATATGAAACCCAATATGACTGGTGCATCCCGTCCACACAGAATGGATCAGGACAGCCTGTCAGCGCTGGCTGCACGTAAGATAGGCTGGACATTCCCTGACCTGCTTGAAAACATGCTGCGCCAACAATGGCGGTTTATAAAAGTATAACTATCTGACTGCACTTAACAATGGTTGCTCCTGTATCATGTTGACCACATTAGAGGGGCGCAGGTTCCTGTATAAAGACGCAAGGTCCTGTACCGCCAGTTCCCTGATATTAGAAAAGACTTCCCGATGGGCTTCCCGCGTCGTCTCCAGCAAGTGGTAGTAATGTCGCACGTTGCGGAATGCCAGCAACAAAAGCTTCGAGGTCATCACATGTTTCTCGTCCCGCTGGTTAGCCAGATGCCGGGAAGTCAACAGCGTACCGGCATTCATTAATGCCATCCTCAGTTCAAACAGGCTTGACTGGTCCTTGTATTCCAGCGCCTCCAGCTGTGATCTTATCTGTAATAATTCGCGCATATATATAGAATAATATTTTAATTTCAAATACTACACCAATCCACATATGTATATTATTCTACCAGATAAAATGCACAACTAACTATATTAAGGTAAAAATAGCATCGGAATATACCTACTCAGCAGTGAAACACCTGTCTACAAATGACCACGTACCGGGGAACGTTATCTTATTTTCAGTTTTTCCAGCATTTCCTCACTAACTACATCGGCGGAAGGACCATAAGCAGTTACCAGTACACCCCTGATACCACTTACTGATTCGATGGCATATACGGCCGCTTCATCTGATGGATCACTCTCACCTTCATACCGGTACACTTCAACGATCCTGAAGCCATCCAGTCCGATCTTATTACCTGGACAAATGAGATAATTGCCTTCCAGGTTAAAGTCAACGGTAAAGCCCTGCTGTCTCAATTGATTGATAGCATTGGCAACCGTATCATAATGATGTTCCATAGTAATTTATTTAGAGTGATTAAAGCTAAACGATCTTTCCGTGGCCACGTTTCCAGTCGCGGCGTATTCTCATGATCCTGACTACGTATCCGATCAGCAATACGAGTTCCAGCCGGTAGGGAACGAAAGGTACATGTGGGCTGAAGTAACTGTATACAATTACAAAAATACAGATGCCAATACCGGCAAATCCGTCTATTAATGCGATATCTGCGGCCCAGTCTTTTTCCCATAGTAATCCGAATGCCGCACATCCTTTCAGTATAAACAGCACAACGATGCCCAGCATCAGCAAAGAATAGCGATCGCTGCTCTCCAGTCCATACACTGAAAATGTATAGTTCTGTCCCAGCAGGAACATCAGTGGGTACAGGAAGATAACGAGTGCACCCAGCAGCAGGAAAATGTAACTGAAAAACTTTATCCACCAGGAGATCAGTTCCTTTCTTCGCGGCATCATCATCTCTTCCAGATCATTCAGTTGGTCGGCTATGATTGATTTATCGTCCATAGAAGGATATTGTGGGTTCTAGTAACAAATATACGAAGTGACTACGGACCCTTTTTACGAAAAAAAGGACCGTTCCTGGAGAGAAACGGCCATTAACAATCAAGCTCCACTGTATGAATAAAAGGAAGGATATACTTCTTTAGTTTCAGATCCATGCATCAGGAGAGGAAGCAGTCCATAGTCGATAAACTATAGTTCACAGCAAAACACGGTATGTTGTATTTCCTGTCTTTAACTATGTCCGATTAAGCTTTCGTGTCGTTCTATGTGCGCTGTGCCATATGAACTATTGCCTATCGTCTACAGACTGCAGCTATCCCTTATAAGCTACTAATTGCCGATAACCTTTACACATTTCCCAGCTACTTTTTCAACGGCTCTTCTGCTCAATAATTCCTGTCTTTAACTTCTTATTTATTCGCTTGCTGAATCTGTAACAAAACTACTTACACAGCGCCTGAAAGTCAATTGCCTAATCAACTCTTCTGTTGTACTTTTTATGGAGAACTTTATAACGTATGTCTTTTTACAATACCTAGTTTTTTCATCTTCGATGCGAGTGTCGATGGCGGTAGGTTCAGTAACTCCGCAGCGCCGCCAGGTCCGGAGATCTTATGATTACACTTTTTCAGAACAGTAAGTATGTGTTCTCTTTCTAATTCCACAATAGTTTTAATATCAGTATCACCGTTTGGTGTAGTGACTTCTTTCTTTGTGCCTATCGGCAATACGACTTCCCTGATAGTTGTTTCTCTCGCCAGCAACACACTTCTCTCTATGAGATTCTGCAGTTCGCGCACATTACCCGGCCAGCTATACTCCATCAGCTGTTTCATTGCTGCCGGTGCAATATCACGCACCTGCTTGCCTGTGGCTGCCGAATACAAACGCATAAAATGACACACCAGCAGCGGGATATCATCTTTGCGTTCACGTAGTGAAGACAGTAGTATCGGAAATACATGCAACCTGTAATACAGGTCCAGCCGGAAACGGCCTTCTGCAATCTCTTTTTCCAGGTTACGGTTGGTAGCCGCAATGATGCGCACGTTCACCTTGATAGGCCCATTTCCACCAATGCGCTCAATTTCCTTCTCCTGTAATACACGCAGTAGTTTCACCTGCAAATCGGCAGGCATATCTCCAATTTCATCCAGGAAGATCGTACCTCCATCTGCACGCTCAAACTTACCAATGCGCTTTTCCAGTGCACCCGTAAAAGCGCCTTTCTCATGTCCGAACAGTTCTGATTCTATCAGGTGCGTCGGCAATGCCGCGCAGTTAACTTTCACGAATGGTTTAGCTTTACGCTGTGACAGGTTATGCACACAATTGGCCACGCCCTCTTTACCTGTACCTGTTTCTCCCAGTATCAATACCGACGTGTCCAGCGGAGCTACCTGCCGCATCAGCTCAAATACACGAAGCATAGCAGCACTGTTACCAATAATCCCTTCAAAATTAGGCAGTGGTGGCAATTCGCTGACCGGCTCTTCTATCACACCCTGCACAGGCAATGCCGGCAAACGCATATCATTTGACGAAGTCGATACACCTGGCTTCACTTTCAGTACCCGGTGGTGTTCATAGCGGTAACGTGCAATATCCAGCGTTACCAGCAGGTCCTTTTCCCTGAATGGCTTTACAATAAAGCCATAGGGCTGGGTAACCTTTGCTGCCTCCAGCACCTGACGGTTGCAGTTGGCAGACAGATATACAAAAGGAATATTTGATTTATTCAGTTCAACCGCCAGGTCAATGCCTGTCTGGTCTCCTTTAAGATAGATGTCCAGTAATACCAGGTCAGGCCTGTCTGCGTCAATTAACTCCAAAGCCCTGTGCACAGAACGTGCTACGCCGGAAACCTTGTAACCTGCCCTCTCCAGTGTCAGTCTTATATCGCCAGCGACAATCAGCTCGTCCTCTACGATCATTATTTTTTCTTCCATACTAAGCAGTTTTGTTTACTAATGTTAGTAAGCTGGGAACTGTTTCCCATATAGTGTTGTAGTGTTATATGATGATGGTTATGTCGTTCGTTGTTGCTCACTGATAGGTACGAAGCCTGCTTATCTTGTCAGCATATGCTCCCCCATGGCACAAAGTTATGCTTTGCGACGCAAATGTCTGATGCAAACAGATGCAAACAGTATATAGTAAGAACGTCAGCCTCCTGACGATTACACTGGCATTGGTGCGCTCTATGGATCTCAGGCATAATCCGGTACCCCCTCCCGCTGCGTTACTGGTCCTGTAACAGGTTGTTTTTCCTGGTATATAAAGTTGACTGTAATAATTACACCGTTCCTGCTCTCTATGTTCAATGTACCGCCTAATTGTTCGCATAATGTCTGCATCAGTGTCATCCCCATAGACCTTTTTCCCGCAGGCAGCGGTGCTTCCGGCAGTCCTTTTCCATTATCTGCCACTACAAGGGTCATCTTATCTTTGCCCGTCTGCTGGAGGGAAACAGTAATTGTTCCACTACTGGAGAACGCGAACTTCATGGCATTATTGATCGCTTCATTCAGTATCAGTCCTACTGGTACTGCCAGGGAGACATCCATTTTCACCGGAGCGATACGCAGATCAAAGCTTATACGGGCCATACCGGAAAAACCATCTTTCAGATAAACCGTCAGATCGTGAATGTAGGTACGCATATCGATCAGGGCCATATCGTCTGACTGATACAGCTTCTGGTGGATCAGGGAAATGGTCTGCATACGGGAACGGCTTTCCCTGATGGCATTCAGGGCATCTTTATCGTCTAATAACGCAGCCTGGGTATTAAGCAGGCTCATGACGATCTGCAGGTTGTTCTTCACCCGGTGATGGATCTCTTTCAGTAACCATTCCTTTTCTTCGATCAGCTTATGTTGCGACTGGATGAGGTGCTGCAGCACAACGTTCTGCTCATTGATCTCCTGCTGTTGTGCTTTCATCTGCTGATTACTACGCTGCTTCAGCTGGTAACGGTTATATCCTAGTAGTAACAGCATGACCAGCATACCGGCGCCTATGATGATCACATTCCTGGTCACCCGCGCTTTTTGTAGTTCCGCTTTCTGCAGCATGCCCTCCCTGGTCAGCAGTTCAATATTCTGCTGTTTCAGCTGGATGGCCTGGTCTTTCTGTTCTGCGTCAAACTGCAATTGCAACTGGCTGATCTGCCTACTCTTAGTTATGTTAAATAAAGAATCATTGTACTTTTTATATAGCTGATAATGCCTGATCGCATCTGCGTATAACCCGAGAGCTGAATCGGCTTTGAACCAGCCATTATAGCTGCTGGCCAGTACACTCAGATGCCCCTGTTTCAATGCCATATCCGCCATGGCGGCCGCATAGGTACGGGCCTTCGCATATTGCCTGATACCCAGGTAGTATTTGATGAGCGGCCCATGGATATGTTCCAGTTTCGGATCGGCCTTCTCTACTCCTTTTCCTAATACCTCCAGGTGCTGCGCATAGGGTCGCCCCTGCTCATATCGTCCTGATTTCACATAACAGCCCAGTATAGCGGAGTTGAGCCATATATCCGTATCCATACGCTTAGGCGGATAACGGCGTTCTACCTCTTTCAGCAGCCCTAATCCCTCGGATATGGTGCCCAGCCTGATGGAGGAGTGTGCAAAATTGCAGGCCAGTATCTGGATAGACACGGTGTCTTTCAGTCTGACTGCTACCTCCCAGGCTTTACGGTAATACGTCATCGACTCCTTTGCACTCCCCATATCATAATAGATCATGCCCAGCCGGTTGTAGGTAGCACATAACTGCCCGGTACTGTCTTTCATCGCTTCTGCTGTCCGCACTGACAGCAGCGCATATTTCAGGGCATTATTATGGTCGCCCAACTGATTGTAGGCTACTCCCAGCAGGTCATAGACACCCTGTAATGAGGTGAACCCAGTCTCTTTATATAAGGCCAGGGCCTGTAACAGCACGTCTCTGGCCGCTTTCTGATCAGGAACAAGGGTGTAGTAATCGCCCAGTGTATGCAGCGTCTGCGCCTGCTTTCTTTTCATTCCGGCCGCGGCGTATAAGTCCGCTGCCAGTTGATGATACCTGATCTTTTCGCGCAACTCACTGTTCTCATCGGCGGAGTAATAATTAGACAGTTCCACGTAGCTGTCCGCCAACCCCGCCTTCTCATGCAGGCGGTTAAAAATGGCAATAGCCTGCCGTATATATCCTTTTCCCCGTTTCGTATCACCAGGTTCCCGGTAGATGGCAGACAACAAAAGGTGCCCCCTGGCTTCCCAGGAGGGTTCTTTTCCAGCAATACCTGCTTTCAGCACTTTCTCAGCGAAAAGTGCAGCACTATCCATATCACTACGCAAACAACCTGGCCGCAGCAGATAGGTTTCCCCTGCCGCTAACAGGGCCGTAATATCTGCGGTATCCGGTGTCGCTTTCAGAAGTAACTGCTGCAATATATTACGTGACGGCAATCCCCGTTCCTGTGCCATACATGTGAACAGGCAGCCGACTATACAATAGGAAAGTATCAGTAGCCTATTCATAATGCAATAATTTTCAATATAGGTCCTTCAAATCCCTGAGGTTCCACTTTTGACGTTGTTCTATTTAGCTAGGTACGGCTGGTTAGCATAGTTATCTTCAAAGAAAATGTTTCTATTAGATGAAGGAAAAATGAAAATACGACATTTTTTTAGTTCTTTTCTTTGCGCCACAAACATGACTACAATTGTCAATATGACAAATTATTATTGTCATCCATTAAGCGCGGTGTTCCCCGTATTGAAAGCTCAGCGATATTGTAACGCCCTTATCATGCTGAATAGCGAGTTCCCCTTCCAATTGCTCGCTTAGCACATTCATCAGCATCAGGCCAATAGACTGCCTGCCATTGTCAGGCTTGACTGCCGGAAACCCTTTGCCGTTATCTGCGATGGTCAACGTCAGTTGCTGGCGGCCTGTTTCTTTCAGCGATACAGCAATGGTCCCGGTATCTGTGAAGGCATACTTAATGGCATTAGTAACCGCCTCATTCAGCGTCAGACCGATTGGCACCGTGTAGGCGACATCCAGTGCCACAGGTGCGACATCCAGCTGGAAGTCAATCTGGTGATCGGGCAGGATGCCCTGTTTGAGGTAATCGATCAGTTCACTGATATAGGACTTCATATTCACCAGTGAATGGCTATCCTGCTGATATAATTTCTGGTGGATCAGGTAGATCGCCTGCATACGTGAGCGGCTTTCACTGATCGCTTTCAGCGCTGCTTCATCACGGAGAAAGCCGGATTGCGTTTTCAGCAGGCTCATGACGATTTCCAGGTTATCTTTCACCCGGTGGTGGATCTCCTGTACCAGGTACTCTTTCTCCTGCAATAGCTTTTTCTGTTTTTCAAGTAGCAGTTGTAGTGAAGTATGCTGCTCACGCACCTCCTGCTGTTTCACTTTCAGCTGATGGTTACTACGCAGTTTCAGCTGATAGCGGTTGTATCCCAGGAATAAACAAACGGCCAGCATCAATACACCTCCGATGATCACGTTCCTGGTGAGCTGTGTTTTCTGTAGCGCAGTTGTTTGTAACTGCGCTTCCCTGGTCAGTAAGGCGATGTCCTGCTCTTTCAGCTGCAGGTCGTGTTCTTTTCGATCGGCGTCCATTTTTACCTGCAACTGGCTCACCTGTCCTGCTTTGGCAAGACTGAACATGGAATCGCTGTAGTACTTGTATTGCTGATAGTGTTTGATGGCATCATTGTAATTACCCAACGCAGAATCGGCCTTATACCACTGATTATACAAGCGGACCATCTGTGGCAACAACCGGTACTTCCGCAGGAGCACTTCTGCCGCTGTGCCGTATTGTATCGCTTCTGTATACCTTTTTACTGCCAGGCTATATGTCAGCAGGGACATCAGGATCAATGGCCGTTCCGCATCCTGCTGATCCAGCGAGGGTAATAGTTGCTTCAGTTCTTCTGCGTAGGGCCTTGCCCGGTCTGCCCTATGCTGTAAAATATAGGCGTATAGGAATGCGGATACCATCTGTATACGCGCATTTGTAGTAACCGGTGGATAATGCGTCTTTTCATGCGTCAGATATTTCAGCGCAGTTGCAGGGTCCTGTAAGGCAATATAGGCGCCGGCCAGCTGCCCTGTCAGGAATTGCATCACAGCGGTATCTCTCTCCGTGATCGCCAGGCTCAAGGCCTTATGGTAATAATCGGCTGCTGCTTCCGGCATTCCCAGATCAATATAGATGAGCCCTGAATCTCTTTCCTCTGCCTTCTGCTTGCTGAGTAATGTCTGTACAGTCGTTTTGGGAGGTAGTGGGTTCCTTTCCCGGGCGAGACATTGCAGCAAGCAAATTGTCGCCAGAAAGGTCAGCAACAATAGCCTGGTCATGTTATGTGTGTTAAACGTTGGTGATATTTAAAATATGGTTTTCCGGATAATGCCCGCTTGCCCGGGCCTCAAAAATATAGTTTCCCTGGGATTTTATACCTCATCCAGTCGTTCTTCTTCTCTAAAAGCCGGTTGTTCCGTGTAGGTGAAAGTAACGCTGACCGTTACACCGTTGTTACTCCTGATATTCAGCTGGCCTTCCAGTTGTTCACTCAATGCATGGATCAGGGTCATCCCCATTGACTTTTTGCTGGCGGGCATATCACCAGTGGCGAAGCCTTTGCCGTTATCAGCAATGATCAGTGTCAGCTGATCCTCCGCTGTCTTTTGCAGGGATACAGTAATTGTACCGGCCGCAAAGAACGCATATTTTATGGCATTTGTAATGGCTTCATTTAAAATTAATCCGACGGGCACGGCGTGGGATACATCCAGTTTCACCGGCATAATCTGCAGGTCAAATTTTATTTGCTGCCTGTTGGCGAATCCATCTTTCAGATATAACACCAGTTCATGAATATAGTTGTGCATATCGATCAATGCCATATTCTCTGACTGATACAATTTATGATGGATCAGGGATATGGCCTGCATACGGAAGCGGCTTTCCCTGATCGCATTCAGCGCATCTTCATCATTCAGGAAGGCCGCCTGTGTATTCAGGAGGCTCATCACGATCTGCAGGTTATTCTTTACCCGGTGATGGATCTCTTTCACCAGCCATTCCTTTTCTTCCAGCAATTTATGCTGCGTGCCGATCAGTTCCTGCAGGGATTGGTTCTGCCGGTTGATCTCCTGTTGCTGTTGCTGCAGTTGCTGATTACTCCGCAGCTTCAGCTGGTAGCGGTTATACCCTAATATGAGTAGCAGCGCCATCATACCGGCACCGGTAATGATCATGTTCCGGGTAAAACGGGCACGCTGCAATTCTGATTTCTGCAATTGTCCTTCTCTGGTAAGCAGTTCAATATTCTGCTGCTTCAGCTGTAATGCCTGGTCTTTCTGTTCCGTCTCGTATTTCACCTGCAGCTGATTGATCTGCTGTGCCTTTGCGATACTAAACAGCGAGTCGTTATAATACTTATACAGCTGATAATGCCTGATGGCTGACTTATAATCTCCCAGCGAGGAGTCAGCCTTGAACCAGAGATTATAGTTCTTCACGATATGCGGCAGCACACTATGTTTAGAAAGCACGGCATTCAGTTCTGCGCAATAATTACGGGCTTTTTCGTATTGTCCGGCGGCGAGGGTATACCGGATGATGGGCGTCAGAATATAAACCTGTTCTGCTTCATCTTTTTCAAGTGTCGCCCGGATGTCCACCAGTTTATCAATATATGAACGGGCGCTGTCCAGTTGTTTCAGCAATATATAGGCATTCGAAAATCCACTGATCATAGAGATGTTCGTTCCTCTTTCTGTCGGCGGATAGTGGGCAGCTTCCTGCTTCAGCATACGCAGTCCTTCAGCAGGCTTATTGAGCCGGAAACAGCTGTTGGCAATATTACCGGTGAGATATTGCATGGAAGGCGTGTCCCTTCTCATGCTGGCCAGCGTCAGCGCCTTCTCATAATACACTATTGATTTACTGAAATCTTCCAGCTCATAATAGAGCATGCCTAAGCGGTTATAGGCGGTGGATAATGTTTGTGAGGAGTCTTTTCGTTCTTCCGCATCCTTTACCGACAGTAACGCATAAGACAACGCCTTACTGAGGTCACCGGACTCATTGTAAGCCATTGCCAGTACATCGTAACAGGCGCCCAGCGCGGTCCATCCTATTTCGTTGCAAAGGGCGATGGCCTGATTGGCATACTGGATAGAGCGGGCGGGTTCTGACTTTAACAGCAGAAAATCTGCGAGATGATACAGGGCATTGGATTGCTTTAACTTATTACCTGATTTTTCATACAGCTTTGCGGCTGTGTCGTAGTACTGTATAATTTCCTGTAGTTCTTTCTGATCAGTGGACTGCTTATATTTAGCCATTTCAGCGTAGACATCACCGGTACCTTCGTCGTGCTGCTGTTGCTCAAAGATCTTTTTTGCTTTGAGAATATAGTCAGTACCCCTTTTTTTATCATTAGTCTCACGAAATATCTTAGAATAGATCACACATGCCTGTCCCTGCCATACCGGGTGCTGTTGCCGCGTACCGGCATTTAAGATCTTATTGGCACACAGGATAGCACTGTCCATATCGGGCTTTGTTTCGCCGGGACGGTTCACATATTCTTCTCCCCACCATATCAGGGCTTTGATATCCTGTGCATCAGGAGTGGCTTTATTCAGCAGACTACGCAGGCCATCCTGTGGAAATATTCGTTTTACCTGCGCGGTAGCCGGCAGGCAGGTAAGCAATAGGCAACAAATAAACGGCAGTAGCCTGTTCATAATTAATTTTTAGACAAGCAGGATCAGGAATAGACCGTATACTCGCCGGAGGTTTCAGTTTCATCTGCATCATTGGTTTGATGATAACTAAATTCGACGGTGATACTGACGCCATTGTCACTGCGGATATCCAGGGTGCCATCCAGTTGTTCACTTAACGTATGCATGAGCGTCAGGCCCATCGATTGAGGGGTACCTTTGCCGGCATCTCTTACAAATCCATTCCCATTATCCGCAATAGCTAGTGTGAGCTTTCCATCTCCTGTAGGGTGCAAAGAAATGAATATTGTGCCAGTATCTGAAAAAGCATATTTGATCGCATTGGTAATCGCCTCGTTCAGAATCAGACCGACAGGTACTGACTGGGAGACATCCAGTTTAACCCGGGCTATCTGCAGGTCAAACCTGATCCGGGCAGCCCGTGCGAATCCATCCTGCAGGTTACTCACAAGGTCATGGATGTATACGTGCATATCGATCAGTGCCATATTCTCGGACTGGTATAACTTCTGATGGATCAGGGAGATGGCCTGCATCCGGAAGCGGCTTTCCCGGATAGCGTTCAGTGCATCTTTATCATCCAGGAAGGCCGCCTGCGTATTTAGGAGGCTCATCACGATCTGAAGATTGTTCTTCACCCGGTGATGGATCTCTTTTACCAGCCATTCCTTTTCCTGCAAGAGTTTATCCTGCGAGCCGATCAGCGCCTGGAGTGACAGGTTCTGTTCATTGATCTCATCCTGTTGCAGTTTCAGTTGCTGGTTACGGCGTAACCCCGTTTTATACCGGTTGTACCCCAGCACTAACAATACTACCAGCAGGGAGGCGCCGGCGATAATAAAGTTCCGGGTTGTCCTCGCTCTTTTTAATTCGGCCTTTTGCAGCAGGGCGTCTCTGGTCAGCAATTCGATACTCTGCTGTTTTAATTTTAAGTTGTGGTCTTTTTGCTCCGTATCAAATTTTATCTGCAGATTATTGATCTGGCTGGCTTTTTTGCTACTAAATAGGGAGTCACTGGTAGATTTGAACTGGTTGAAATGTTTGAGCGCATCCACGTAATTGCCCATAGCGGAGTCTACGCGGTACCACATCCTGTAGTTCCTGGAGCTCTCCGCCAGCAATCCATATTTGTTAGTAATGACTTCGATATTCTCACAAGCTTTTATAGCTCTTTCATATTGCTGCGTCTTGAAGTAATAGGTAGCTACAGGTGTCAGTAAAAAAAACCTGCTCACATCTTCATATCCGGTTTTTTTCACCTTCTCCTCGAGGCGTTGGACATAAGGACGTGCACCCGCCATGTTATCTACTGCCAGGTAAGCATGTACCATTGCGGCGTACATCGTACGCTCAGTCTGTGGCTGCGTCGGTGGAAATCTGGATTCCATATTCTTCAGCACCCTCAGTGCCTCTTTACCATTCTTCATCCGGATGTAGGTGGTGGCCAGATTGCTGGTCAGGTACTGCAGCGAGACCGTATCTTTCAGCTTTGTGGCAATGACGAACGCTTTCTCATAAGCTGCTACTGATTTACGAAATTCTTCCATCTCGTAATATAACATACCGAGGCTGTTGTAACAGGTAGACATCGTCTGGGAACTGTCTTTATCTGCTTCCATTACTTTAACAGCGAGTAACTGATATTCCAGTGCCTTACTCTGCTCACCGATCTCTTTATAGGTAAATCCCAGGAGGTCATATGTCCTGCCAAGTTTTTTATATCCAATGGATTTATAGATAGCTTCTGCCTGGTGTAATAATTCAATGGCTTTATAGTTATCCGGAACGCTGATGACGTAGTCGGCCAGCAGATTTAGTGTCTCTGCCTGTTTCCAGTAGCTATGTGACCGTCCGTACAGTCGCACAGCATTTTCCTGATAGCGGATAGCTTCATGGATATATTCTGCATCCTCGTAAGAGATATATCTTGATAATTCTACATAGGCATCCGCCTGGCTTTCGTACAGGTTCGTCTTACCAAATGCAGCAACCGCTTTCTCGGCATATTCCCGGCCCAGCGTCTTCTCATCCTTTTCCCTGAAAACCTGTGAGTATATGAGATAGGCATTACCGCGCCAACGTTCGTTCTGTTGTGCATCGCCGGCTGTAAGTATTTTCTTCGCGCAAAGGAGAGCGCTGTCAATATCTGTTTGTAGTACTCCCGGTCTGTTGATAAAGTATTGTCCCCAGTCAGATAATATTTTTACATCCTCCTCCTGTGGTTTTTCCTTCTTCATCGAAACATGCAGGACTGCATATGCTGTTGGCAGTTTATCCTGTGCGACACATTGTAGCATGCATGATACGAATACGCAGACCAGCAACAATAACCTGTTCATAGCTCTTCTTTTATGATCTCTCATTCATCGTGCAGATTTGCTCTATCCGCATGACATGTTATGGCGTCTCTATTCATAGGAGTTTTAATGTTGTAGGCCGACAGGAGTTATCTCTATCATCCGGCATAGTGGTTGAGAGCCGCGTGAAAGTACACTTTTTTTTGAGATATGTCAATGTGTGATGGGGGTATCAGCTCATTTGCTGTTTAAAAGACACTTGCACAGATACACCTTGTGACGCCTCTATCACCAGCGTACCCTCCAGTTGTTCCGTTAATGTCTCAATCAGGCGCATCCCCATGGTGCCGTGCGTTTTTATATCGAAACCGTGCGGGAAGCCTTCACCATTATCGTGAACGTGCAATGTCAGCATGCCGTCACCGGCGCATTTGAAAGAGACCTGGATAATGCCTGCTTCCTGCTTACTGAAGGCATATTTGATGGCGTTGGTCAATGCTTCATTCAGGATCAGGGAGGCTGGTACGGCCTGAGAGACGTCCAGTCTGATGGCTGCTATATCAAGATCAAAGTATATATGTTGTAATCCGCCGAAGTCGGACCGTAGATAAGATGTCAGTTCGCGGATATAATTCTGCATATCTATCAGCGCCATATTTCCCGACAGGTATAGCTTTTGGTGGATCAGGGAGATGGCCTGCATGCGGTAGCGGCTTTCACTGATCGCTTCGAGCGCATTGGAATCATGGAGATAGGCCGCCTGGGTATTCAGGAGGCTCATGACTATCTGGAGGTTATTCCTGACGCGGTGATGGATTTCCTTGACCAGCCATTCCTTTTCTTCCAGCAGTTTATCCTGTGTGTCGATCAGCTGCTGCAGGGACAGGTTTTTCTTGGAGATCTCTTCCTGGCTAAGCTGCAGGCGTTTATTACTTTCCTGTTTCAGCTGATAGCGGTTATAGCTCAGGATAAGCAGCAGCAACAGCATCACAGCACCGGTGATGATAATATTGCGGGTGAGCTGTGCTTCCTTGAGTGCAGCACGTTGCAGGAGCCCCTGCCGCGTGAGTAATTCTATATTCTGCTGTTTCAGGGTAATGTCCTTATTTTTCTGATCAAAATCATACTGTACCTGCAAACGGGCGATCTCGCCCGCTTTAGATATTTTGAAGAGCGAATCATTCACCACTTTATATTCCTTGTAGTGCTGTATGGCGGAGGAGAGGTTACCTAATGCGGAATCGGCCCGGAACCAGTACAGGTAACTCAGTGATAACGCATTGATATGCCCGATGCGCTTACAGGCGTCGGCCTCCAGCATACAGTAGTATGTCACTTTATCAAACTGACGGATGGTGTAATAATACTTCACCAACGTAGCGTAGATCAGCGTCTGATAATAGTTATACCTGGTCATCTGGGAAGACAGTGTCAACAGGCCGGGAATGTAGCTGGCAGCTTTATCGAGTTGCCTCAGTTCAACATAGCACTTCACCATGTTGGTGTAGATCCATACCTGATCTTTATCCAGCGGCTGCTTATACATTTCCACCATCTGGGTCATCAGGTCCAGCGCTTTTTGCGGATCGTTATTTTTCTGGTAGATGGGTACCAAATTGGTAGTGACAACGATCATGGACATGGTGTCCTGGTACTGTTTGGCGATCCTCAGTGACTTTTCAGCAAGTTCCTGTGCCTTCTTATAATCGCCCAGCTCAAAAAGGGTGATGCTAAGCCTGTTACAGATGGTACACAATTGCAATGAAGTATCTTTCTGCGCTTCTGCCGTTTTGAGTGCCTGCAGTCCGTAGGTAAGTCCCAGGCTATAGTCACCTTTGCCAGTGGCGATAGTACCCAGCAGATCATACAATCCCTGCAGGTCCTTACGGCCCATTTTCTTATATAATACGAGCGTCTGATTGAGGCGCAGTAATGCTTCGTCGTATTTTCCCCAGCAGTGATAGCAATCGCCCAGCATTTTAAGGGCATAGGCTTCGTCGGGCATATTGCCAGCTTTATGATATTGGGTAACGGCCTTTTCATACAGGGAGATCTTCTCCTGCAGCTGGTTTTCTTTATCAATACTATAATAATTCGCGGCTTCCATGAGCGCATCTGCCAGGTCTTCCGGATAGTTGAGCACTTCCAGTCTGGGCAATGCTTTTAAGATTGCATCTCTGCCCTCTTTAGCCCAGCCTTTTTCACGGTATGCTTTAGAGCGGATGAAGTCAGCGCGGGCTTCCCAGCGGGCATCTTTAGCGCGGATATTAAAAGAGGCGGCATGCTGGAGATACATCATTGTGCTGTCATAATCCGTATCAGTCATACCAGGCCGGATCACATAAGCTTCTGCGAGTTCCAGGGATACTCTTACCCTGCCTGTATCAGTTGTGCATTCAGCCAGCATACGTTGTAAGACAGGTACGGCTACCCTATAGTTCTGACGGGCCATACAGGGAAGTATGCCCAGCAGTATGTAAAGGAGGACCAATAAAAGCCTGTTCATAAATCAACGTTTAAATATCTCTGCAGTCGAAGGCGAAGTACAATGATCCGACATTGTTTTTAATAATTTTTCCGACACGATAATATATACAAGAAAATCGATAAAGATGCAATTGATGTATTTCGGACTGGCAGTTATGTAACAGGGGCTTTCACGGGATGGGTCGGGCAGCCGGAGGTGTATGCAGGATCGTTATTTATGAGCAATAACGAGTTATACTACATGGCCGGATATGCACATGTAAAACGTCAATAGCAGCACAGGGATATCAACACGAAAAATGTGCATAACTATTGAGAAAATAGCTGGCAGTAACAGCGACAAGATCAATAAGTGTGGTATTCCCGCAGGAATTTTTCCAGTTCCCGGGGTTTTAGCAGGCCGGTGTAAGCACCTTTTATTTGCCAGGAAGTATCCAGTAAGATCCATGTAGGATAAGCCCGGGGCTGATGCATCAGCTTTGCTGCCAGGGCATGTATACCCCGGTCGCCATTGGGCATGAACGGGTAGATGGTATCGTTAAAAATAATGGGCTGTCTTGCTTCTGCATTGAGCGTGACGAAATAGTATTGTTCTGATAGCAGCTGTTGTACAGCAGGCGCACGTTTGATCTGCCTGTTCTGCATACTGCAATAGCTGCACCAGTCTGTATAGATCTCTATTACCACGGGGCGGGGATGCAGCCGCATACTGTCCTGCAACTGAGCAAAGGTTACCGGCCCGTGCTGAGCACGGGCCGGCAGGAACAACAGCGTACTGCCCAGCAGCCAGATAATGGATAATAGCTTTTTGTTCATCGGTAAAGATTATATCTCATCCCTATAAATCCTCTTGCACCCTGTAATGGCGCGTAGTTATACTCTGTGTCAAAGGTGTATCCGTTCGGATTATTCACCGGATCATCCACATGTTTATCAAACGGATCGAATGGGCGCATCAGGGCATATTTGGGTATGTAATTAAGGATGTTCTTTACACCACCATAGGCCTCCCATCTTTTTGCAAATTTCTTCGTGATCTGCACATTGGCGAGCAGGAACCAGGGTGAGTATTCCGGACGAAAGTCGTTATGCTGCACAGGTAGGCGCATCGGGCCGTTCCAGTTGCCGGTAAGGTCTATGCCGAAGCTATGCGGGAAGGAGTAACCGATAGTGAACGTGCCTGACCACTCAGGTGCATATACCTGCCTGCTTTTTTGCGGGATGCCAGTATCGTCTTCATCGATCTGGTACACGTCCATGTAGGTCAGTCCGGCGAGGATCTTCAGCGGAAATGCAAAGACCGCATCCACATTCAGCGAAATACCCTGAGAAACGGCATGGCCACGCAGGTTATCGTAGATGATCTTATTAGGATCTGTGTCAAAGTCGCCCGTTATTTTATTGGTAAAATATGAGTAGAAACCAGTTGCATCGAGGTTGATGAAAGCATTGTTCAATGGGATCTTTTTCACGTAATTCAGGTTGGCATTATAGGACTTCTCCGGTTTCAGCGCCTCGGCGATCACTACCTGGCGGGAACCGGTCAATGCAGCATGATCTTCTGTAAATAAGTTGACTACACGGAAGCCTGTTCCGAAGCTTGTACGCAGGGTATTGTCTGTGTTAGGTGCCCATTTATAGGCGATCCTGGGAGAGTGTATGCTACCATGTATTTTGTCATGATCATAGCGGTACCCCAGCAGGAATTTATGTTTAGGGGCGAATGACCATTCATCCTGCACAAAGATACCGGGCAACGGCGTTTTCGCGGGCGTGTTGATCTTTCCATCTTCGGATAAGGTGCCAGGCGTATTATCGTCATACCAGGTATAACGGTAAGAGGCGCCAGTCAGGAGATCATGTTTCTCGCCCAGTTTTTTATCCCAGTATAGCTGGGCGAAACCGACGTGTTGCTCAGCCAGGTATGGATTATTACCGTAGAAAGAGTTTTGTTCATGGCGGTTGTAGGACACCTGCAGCAGGATCTTTTCCTTTACGGGCAGCTGGTACATACCGATCACTTCTATCCGTTTAGTGTAGATACTTTCTCCATAAATACTATCACTGCCCCTCCATGATTTATTCCAGCGCATATCTCCTCCCCAGCGGTTTTCGTACACATACCTGGCGGCCACGCTGGCCTGGCGGTCTTCCTTGCGGCGAAAGCTCCATTTATTGAACAGGGAGATGCGGTTCTGCAGGGTGAGGTCGGTGAATCCGTCTTTATTGTTGTCTTTGGGATGCTGATAGTTGAAATAGCTGATACCGGCCAGTCCCTGGGCGTTACCAGCTTTAATTCTGAAAGCAGCATCTACATTATATTCTCCCCAGGAAGTACCGTAGACGTCGGCACTCACGAGCGGTGCGTTCAGGGGATTTTTGGTGATAACGTTCACCAGGCCGCCCATAGCTTCGGAGCCATATAAGGAAGAGCCGGGGCCTTTTACCACTTCAATACGTTCGACCATGCTCATTGGAATACCACTGAGACCGTAGACGGTGGAAAGCGCACTGACGATAGGCATTCCGTCAATCAGGATCATGGTATAGGGGCCTTCCATACCATTGATGTGGATATCGCCGGTATTGCACACATTACAGTTCAGTTGTGGTCTTACACCATTGACCATACCGATGGACTCGAAGAGAGATGGGGAAGGATTTTTCTGGAAGTATTTGGTGGTATATACTTCAACGGGCACGGGACTTTCCGCACGGCTAACTGCTTTGAGGGTACCAGTCACTACAACATCATTGAGTTTGGTGACGTCCTGCTGGAGTTTAATCTGTAGGGGAACATGGCCACCTGCAGTGACGGTCACCTTACGGGTGAAGAGGGAGTAGCCAGTTGCAGACGCTTTCAGGGTGTAGACGCCGGGTTTAACATTACTGATGGAGAAACGGCCGGTGGTATCAGAGGATGCGCCGGCTTTACTCTCCACCAGGATGATGTTGGCGAGGATTACGGGCTGTCCGTCTGACAGTACTGTTCCACTGATCTTACCAGTGGGTGACTGTGCGTGGCTCTCCGAGGGAAAAGCCAGCAATATTAATATAGATATTTTTAAATAAGCTAAAGTACAAATACGAGTCATCTCATCTTATTATTTAGTCTTGTCTAAATTATTGTTTTAGACAAATCTAATTAATATTTTAAAATCTTTCATCCCTTAAACAAATAATTACCTGGTTTCCTGCTGGCAGGGGTGTGGGAAGGTGGGATACGGGAACAGCTATTGATACTTACAGGGTATTATATTATCACTAGAAGGTCACCAAAAGGGCACTTCAATATCCCAGGGATATTGAAGTGCCCTTTTGGTGACCTTCTAGTGATAGTATATTAAGCTTATCAGACCGGGATCAGGGCATAAAAAAGCAGCGGTTGTATCACAAGTATTGTTGATACAACCGCTGTTTATATGTTTAGTGCAGGTCAATTGCCTGCAACCGGCATTATTTGGCCTTTCGGGTCATCAGCTCTTCCACGACTGGCAGGTAAGCGCTTTTGGGGAAATTGAACCTGAAATAATCGAACAGTGCCGGCTGACTACCTTTCTGTACGGGACGGGTGGTCAGATAGGCCACAAATTCATTTCCAGCGTTCATTTCCAACAGAGAAGAGGGTGCGTAGGCATACAGGCGGGAAGACTCATCAAAGTGCAGCCAGAAATCGGTCATAGGGGCCGGGCTGCGCAGATAGCCTTTCCTGAGCAGGTAGCATTTCGTTGTTACCAGGTCATTAGCGGCAGGGCTGCTGGTATATTTCAGATCAAACGGATCAAAGAGGTCGACAGCATCCTGCAGGAGCTGTTTCATTTCTTTTTCTGTCAATGCCTTATTCTTTCTGGTGTCTGGTTTATCCAGGCGGTTACCGACGGCGGTCAGGAAGTGGAATAACAGGCGACCTTCCAGTGTTGTGACCATATTCTCGTAGAACCCTACAGAGATCTCTCCTTTTCTCAGGTACACCAGCAGGGGACCTTTTAACTCAGAGAGTGTATTACGCATACCCCATAAAGCGCCATTGACGGTTTTGGCCGTATCCAGGACATGCTCCATGGTTGTGGTAATGTTATTTTCAGCGAGCGGGGTTTCGTTGTTGAACAATTCATGTCCCGCAGCATTGTTCCCTTTGTACAATTTCCTGCCCTGGCTACCATCACGGCTGATACCGATATCTACATAATCGCCCGGTTCTACAAAGAGTACCGACCGGACGTATTTATTTTCGACGGTAATAAAACCCGGCGTGGTCATTGGCACTACTAACTTAAAATGATGTTCGGAGACCTTCGCGAGCGACTGTTTATATTGAGCGTTGAAGTAAGTTCCTATTGGTTTATAGACGAATACATCTACACTGTCCGGGCTGTCCGGTAATTGTCCTGTAATCACAACCTGTTGCGCAAATGCGGTAAAAGGAATCAGTAGGATAAATAGTATTTTTCTCATATCGTTTTCTAACTTATCAAGTCGGACCCTCTTGAGCTGTGGGTAACACTTCCAGTTGGCCCCATTAATTTACACAAAAAAAAGAAATCCCCGGGATGAATATGCCCGGGGAGCCTGCTTTTTTTGTTAATCGACCACATTTTTTGTCACTGGAACTACTGAAAGGTCTTTCACAGTAGCAGGAGTGTATAGGGCATAGGATAGGTATATAATTAGTTGACGCCGTCAGTTCTGAGAAAACTCAGTGCTTTTTCAGTATAGGCCTCCCCTCTTTTGAAGTGGCCAAAGTAGCTGTAAGCAATGCTGCCGGTCAGATCAATCAGGTATGTTTCCCGTTGATCATGAAAAAAATTCCCTTTCTGTCCGAACAGTCTCAGTGCATCATTCTCCGGATCACTCAGTAGCACATACGGCAACTGATGCTGTTCGTGTAATACTTTATGGCTTTCGACGCTACCACTGCCAATGCCGATGATCATTGCATTTGCAGCTTTAAAGTCTTTGTAGCTGTCGCGAAAGGCACATACTTCTTTTACTGCCACGTCACTTTCATCCTTGTGATAAAAGAAAATGATCAGTTTGTGTTTTCCTACATATTCACTGATCACAAAGTCTTTCCCTTCCTGATCTTTCAAAACAAACAATGGTACCTTATCTCCCGTTTTCAGGGAGGACTGTGCATAAATTACATTGGCGGCAAACAATAGAGCGAGGGCAAATAGGAATGTTACCTGTTTCATGTTCGTGGGTTGAATGTGAATTAATGATGATGCAAAACTATATGCCAGGGGCTGCCAGAACGATGACTGACATCAGGGGACATGCTGACAATGGTCTGGTAATTGTGTGGTTAATTGACTTATGCAATAAGTGATTCGTTTACAATATACTAGAAGGACATATCATCTGACAAGAAGACTATATGAAAAAGACTTACAGAAAAAAAGACCTGCCGGTAGCTGACATCAGGCGGTATCTGGAACCAGGACCAACAGTGCTGGTCAGTTCCCGGTGGAAGGATACGGTCAACATCATGACAATGGGCTGGCATACAGTGATGGAATTTTCTCCGTCTATGATCGGTTGTATGATCACGGCAGCTAATTACAGTTTTGAGCTGATCAGGAAAAGCGGGGAGTGCGTGATCAATATTCCGACGTACGATATGATCGACACTGTAATTGGCATCGGGAATTGCACAGGAGCAGAGACAGATAAGTTCAGTGCATTCGGATTAACGGCCGTAGCGGCAGAAAAGGTAAAAGCACCCCTTATAAAGGAATGCTACGCCAATTTTGAATGTAAGGTGATTGACAAACACCTGTTACCTAAATATAATTTCTTCGTACTGGAAGTCGTGAAAGCGCATGTGGCCACATCGCCTAAATATCCAACTACGGTGCATTACCGGGGAGATGCGACTTTTATGATCTCCGGAAAGAATATTGCCTATCCCGGCAAGTTTAAGCGGCAGAACCTGTGAGGTCAATAGTTGACCTGTCCGATATCCAGTCGCGTGATCTTGTCTTCACTATTGATCTGGAACTTAAAATAGGTTTTAAAGTCACCCCATTTGTCACTATGAAAGCGGCCGTAGACATCCAGTCCGTCATTTTCCACTTTATCGATGCTGGTAAAGCGTTCATGACCGAGTGCGTTTTCAAAGAATTCACGAAATTCCACTTTTTTACCATCATCATAGAGCACTGCATCTTCGGAGAAGAGTGCGAACCAGTCTTCGCTATCTGCATCCTGCAGCGCGGTAATGGCAGCTCTGACAATAGTATTGGTCAGCTTGTCCATATTGGGTAAGGTAGATTTTATTTGTCCGAAGGAAAGGACAGTACTCAGCAGTAATATTGTTGTGCAAAAGAATGTCTTCATGTTAACTGAATTTGGCGAATGGGTACTACTGAAAAACAGCGATGAGGTTCATCAGCAGGAAGGGCAGTCCGATGTTAGTTGGTAGCACCACCATTGACCAGCAGGTGCTGACCGGAAACAAAGGAAGACAGGTCGCTTGCGAAAAACTCAGCAATATTGGCTACGTCTTCTACTTCTGCGAGCCGGCCCATCGGACAGCTATCCAGCAGTTGTTTCCTGAGATCGGGATAAGCGGCGGGGTCAGCGAATATACCTGAATGATCAACAGCAAAAGGGATAATAGAGTTCACTGTCACCCCTCTGTGACCAATTTCTTTTGACAGGATGTCCACCAGGTAACGCGGAGTGGTCTTGCTACCGCCGTATACCGCCATACCAGGCACGGGGAATGACGTTGTACTGGAAGCGATATAGATAATGCGGCCGTTGTCAGCGACAGTCCTTGCCGCCTGCTGCATGGTGAAGTAGGAGCCTTTGGTATTGATGGAGAACACCCTGTCAAACTGTTCTTCAGTGAAATCCACCACCGGGGTTTCTACCAGTTCGATGCCAGCATTCGCCACTACAATATCAATCTTGCCGAAGGCTTCTCTTGCTGCTGCAAACAGGCGTTCTATATCTGCGACCTTACTGACGTCAGCTTGTATAGCGATCACCCGGCCCCCCATGGCTTTGATATTACTGACCACTTCATCAGCAGCAGCTTTGTCGCGGGAATAGTTGATGACGATATCCGCACCAAGCGCAGCGTAACGTTCTGCTATTGCTTTACCTAATCCTCTTGCAGATCCTGTAATTAAGGCTACTTTGTTCTTTAAACTGTTCACGATTGACATTTGATTTAACTATTATAAAATTGACTGATCGGTATTAATTAAGCCATACCACCATTTACGCCGATGTTCTGTGCGGAGATCCATTTAGCAGCATCGCTGGCCAGGAATGCGACCACTTCAGCGATATCAGCAGGTTCACCGATACGATTGAACGCAGACAGGGATGCGAGTCTGCTGATGACTTCTTCAGATTTTCCGTTGGTGAATAATTCTGTGTTAGTCGGGCCGGGAGAGACGGAGTTCACATTAATACCCCTGGCACCAACTTCTTTTGCGAATACGCGGGTCAGTTGTTCTACAGCAGATTTAGTCGCTACATACGTTGCATATGTAGGCAACATGATACGGTTCACGGAGGTGGAGAAGTTGATGATACTTCCTTTGTCGGCCAGTTTGGTAGCGGCCTCACGCAGTGTATTGAAGGTACCTTTTACATTGATATCGAAGATGCGGTTGAAATCTTCATCGGTAGTATCTTTCACCAGTTTATTGATCATAATACCAGCATTGTTCACGAGTACATCAATTCTTCCATAGTGAGCAATGGCGGTATCGAAAAGATGGGCGACGTCACTGCTTTTACTAACATCCGCCTGTACAGCGATGGCCTCACCACCGTTTTGTGTGATCTCATTTACTACCTGGTCTGCGGCGTCTTTTCCACCGGCATAGTTAACAATTACCTTTGCACCCTCGGTGGCTAATTTACGTGCGATAGTTGCGCCAATACCTCTGGAGGCGCCAGTTACCAGGATTACTTTTTCTTTCAGCGTGTTCATATTTTCCGTTTTTGCTTGTCGTTATTGACATAACAAAGGTGAAACATAAACGAGCCAAAAAATTGCAAGATTTACACTATTACTTGCAAAAAACTAATTAACGGTATTTCCCAGCTGTTTTCGGTATAATACCGGAGTTGAATCGGTGTATTTCTTAAAATAGTTGCTGAAATGGGATGACTCGGCAAAACCCAGCTGATCTGCGATCTGTTTGATGGGAATACCTGAGTTTTGGAGCAGTGATTTAGCTTCTGTAATGGTTTTATCAATGATCCAGGTAGTAACGGACTTGCCGGTCTTTGTTTTAATGACGTTATTCAGGTAACTGGGGTGGAGGTTTTGCGCAGCGGCATAGTCCTGCGGCCGGAACACCTTTGTAGCTTTCCCGGTGCTGAGTTCACGGTAATGGCGCTCGAGGGTACGTTTAAAGGTCTTTACGATCTGGGAGCTTCTGTTGCCTTCGTATATAGGGTTGTAGTCTTTCCAGAAGTATTCTTTTATCTTCAGCAGGATGACAACGAACAGGTTGCCCATTATCTTATTCTTATAGGGAGAGTGAGAGAAATATTCTTTGTAGATCTGCAGATAGAGCGGTTCAAATTCGGCGTATTCTTCTGGCCTGAGGACACGGGGAGGCACTGTTTCGGCGAGCAGGAAGGGGAACTCCTCAAAGATATTCGCGTGGACGTTTTCTTTAAGGAAGGACTCACTCATAGTGACAAGGAAGACTTCCTGCAGATTCCTCCATTCAAATGACTTATAGTGTCCAGGGTTCGTAAAATAGATCGTTCCCGGCTCAGTACAAAACTCCAGTTCATCGGTCGTGTATTTCCCATGACCGTTTTTAACGAACAGGAAAGAGTAGAAATTCGCCCGGTAAACCGGAGACTTGTACGGTAGCTCGTGATGGATGTCGTTCAGTTTATGAATGGTAAAATCGTTATTGGGATCTATCAGTTCGACTGGCAGTCCGAGGTGCTCATAATTCTCTACCAGGTTGTTAAAAACCGGTGGTGTGTCTATATGCTGTTTCTGCTTACTCATCAGCCATCATGGATTTAGGACCTTGCTAATTTACAAAACCTTCCAGTCGGCACAACACATTAAAAAATATCAGCAGTTGACCCTTCCAGATTGAGTACTTCCAGGTGATGGGCACCTGTTAGTCCGCTGGCATCCCGGGCGGCCTGGAACGCTTTAAACGAAGGAACAGCCAGTATGGCAGCCTGGATATCGGCGTTTTTAAAGTGGGAGAGGTGCGTGAAAGTACCGCCCTGTGAATAGACGGTATATCTGAAATCCCTGCCCAGCTCCCGGAAGTCCTGCAGGAAAGTGCGGATATGCTGCTTATTCTGTTCAATAAAGCTGTTCTTCACTGTGTATGTCACTTTTACTACTATCATGGTAATTTTATTTTGTTAATAGTTAGACAAGTGAGCTATCTAAAACGTGACAGGGTTGGTGGAGAAAATGTAATATTATACTTTAGTGTTCTATGAATCCATCGAACACACCTGAAACGCCAGCCGTTATATCTAATGAGCCTGCTATGCTGGGCTGCCGCCTGTTGTTTAAACAGGCCCCTGTTATTGACTACGACAGCATCCTGGAAGAGCTGAAAAAGCTGTATCCTGCCGTGGTAAATGTGGGAAACATGTTATTTACCTTTCCGGATCTACCCCTGGAGTCCTCAGAGCAGACCATACACGTCCAGTGTGCGGTGATGCCTGTAACGCCTATCCGCCAGCTACCGGAGACCGTCCTCCAGCAGAACTGGCACTGGCCGGCAGCTGCCCAGGAAGCCGCCACCTGCACCCACGAACTGCTGATCAACGACCTTATGACTGCCCGTTTATCTTATAAAAGCCGTCATAAGCTGTTTATCGACTTCCTCCAGGCCGTAGTAAAAGTCGCCCAACCAGACGTCGTGTATTCCCTGCCTGCAGAAAAACTGCTCAGTCCTACGCAGATCACCGATCAGTTAGACACCCTGATCAATGTCCGCCTCTTCAATATCTCCGACGCTGCCAGTCCGGAGATGTTTATGGATACCATCGGCATGCATACTTTCGGTCTGCCAGACTGCCAGGTACGTTTTTCCAACGCTGACCCCAATGCGATGGCGACCCTGCTGCGGAACTTCGCCTACTACATATTTGAAAAAGGAGATGTGATCGAGGATGGTAATACCATCCAGGGTCCGACTCCCGGTTCCACACTGGTGTGTCAATATGCGCCCTCTCTGGTAGCCCCGGCAAGAGAGGCGATCAGCCTGACCTAGGGACATTGCAGGTATGCTGCAGCCAATATTCATCTTATTTTTCGCCCCACAGGCTTTGACGGTAGTTATTACTGTCAAAGCCTTTTTTTAATGGCATCTTTTATTCACCATCTCCAAAGTTTGTGTCGCTAATTCCTAAGTAAAAGCGGGAGGGATGATGGTATCTTTGATATAGAGACGAGCAATAAAGTCTCTCACCATTAACAATTGCTAACGCTACCGTTAAAGAAGCTAAATGATAAATATGAATTGTAACCCGTAAACGAGTATCCGTGTAATTTAATCCGGCGTGCCGCTTGGTACGTCAATTTGAGAAACCTGTAATCCGGTATCTTCTTCTATATAAATTATTGTCCTGATCAGGCATATGACCTCCTTGTGGGGTTAATTAATGGGGTAGCCGAAAACCATTAGAAAAGAGTAGGCGTTAATCCAAATGACTTAAGTTTAGCCTTTTGATTTATAAAGGCGAGAAAGTTATGAAGAAAGCAAAAATCGTTCTTTCTGCAGTTGCATTGTTCGCAGTAGTTGGTGGTGCGTTCGCGTTTAAAGCAAATAGATACCAGCCAGCTAATGTTTACAGAACGTATTCTTTGACTACAATCAATAACGTTCCTACTGCTTACTGTACTCTGACAGACCTAAGAACTACAGCTACTGGTATAGCATTTACAACTGTTTATACATCGGCTGCTGCTAGCAATAAACTGTGTGGCCCTACTGTTCAGACATATACCACTCTAGCAGACTAATCACAAACAGGTTTCTTTTGAGTATTTGAGTAAAATATATCTAAAGAAAATGACCAAAGAGCGTGCTGATTTATATCCAGCACGCTCTTTAATTTTCGAAGTTATGGTATCGGGTTTATTGAGTCGTATTCTAAACCCGAATCTTTTCCCTTTAGATACGCAGGAATACCTTGAGTCATCCATCTCGGTGTTGACTTACCCTTGAGATAATAGTCAAAAAACTGCTGCATTCGTATAGTAAAGTCAAGTTTATTGTTTTCCCTCGTTATACTATGTCCTTCCCCATCATATTCAAGTAACCAGACTTTCTTATTCATTCTTCGCATACCAAGATATAACTCAATGGCTTGTGAAAATAACACTGCTCCATCTTTTCTATTATGTACAATAAGAAGTGGAGTAGTAATATTGTTAATATGAAACACGGGAGAGTTTTCGATAAATACTTCAGGATGATCCCACGGGAAAACTCCTAAATTTCTTTGATCAAGATCAGGACCTATTTGATTGTTCACACCTCCCGGGCGAATACTACCATATTCACTCACCACATTGGAATATCCTGCCATCTCACACGCTGCAGCAAAAAAATTGGTCTTGGTTATTATTACATTCGTTTCATAACCCCCATGACTTTGTCCCTGCAATCCCATACGTTTCTCATTCACATATGGTATACGCCGCAACTGAGAAATCGCTGCATTTATCGTTTCAATAATACTTTGAGCAGTTTTACCCCTCTTATAATAGAAATCAGGCTCAAAAACCAAATATCCTCTACTAACATACCATGGAATATTTATATTGTGGCCAGAAAGTTCCGGTATCCTAAATACATTTAAACATTCACTACGACGCTCATAATAATTAAATATTATCGGGTATTGCTTATTTGAGTCTAAATTTTCAGGAAGATGTAAAATACCTTCCGCCTGGTCTCCATTTGGCAATACCCAATCTATTCGTTTGGTGGTTAGCCATTCATAATCATTCTGAGGAGATAGCTCAGTGATTGAGGAAAAACTTTTGAAATCGCTTGTAAGAAATAAATTCGCCGCTTCTTCTGCATTCATTCGTCTAACAACAAACACATCTGCATTTCTGGCTTTAATCGGCTTAAACCTAGTTGGATCCTCAGCAGTATTTACAGAATTGATTGGTGCCCTTGGCTCAAAATAATATGCGTAATTATCCATTGTTAACTTCGTTGGATCTGATCCAGACAAATTTTTTGCAAGCCAAAAACCATTTTGTTTTGTTTTGTTATCAAACGCCCAGAGCAATAGTTGATCAGACTTATGACCAACCTTCTCAATAGAAGTCAAAATTCTAAATCTAACGTCATGTCTTTGACCATAACCTCCTGTAACATTCACAGGCAGTTTTCTTCCATTTAGATCTAATTGCCAAATGTCATTATTTCCATACACTAATATAGACTCAGCTTTATACACCCTCTGAATACCGCCAAAGGAGTATTCTTTATTGATCATCTTTGCTGCCTCTCCCCGCTGATTTTTAACAGATAAGGATTCGCCAACAAATCTGGAAATATTCTTCAAACTATCACTCTGAAGATTGTAACTATAATAATGCATTTCAGCACCATTAAACCATATAACAAATTTTTGATCCTTTGAAAAAAAGACTGAAGAAAAACCTGGGTATTTAGAACGAAAAAGCAGTTTTTTTTTGCCATCAGTAAGAGACACAAGATAAAGAGAACGATATTCCTTGTTCCAATAAAATTCATTATCATCCATTCTTGTGCTAAGAATAGCAAACAGTGTTCTTTCCGAACCAGCCTCTAATTGTAAGGAATCCGATTCTAGTTGTGCTATCCTATTAGTAAACAGTGTAACAACAAATGTGTACTTTCGGGAGTCAATATCACTAATTTCATTTAACTGTCTTTCTTGTAAAATTTTATCTTTGTAGCTCCATACATTAACATCACTTGTAATCGGCTTTATGTTGCCAGTACCCAACCAAAATTTCTGCTTTTTCTCTACTTTAAAAAAAATCCTTTTACCATCATCACTAAACTTCAAACCGGCATTTGATAGAATAAATTCGTTTTTGATTCCAAGACTGTTATTATCTAAAACGACTATACTTTTGTTCAACATCAAATCATGTAAAATCAGTCTATTATTTAAACCGGCGTCAATATATGCTATCCCATTGCATCTTTTGTTATAAATGAAATTTGATGCGTTCTCTGAATTTGGAACTACTTGAATATATCTTTTCCTATACTGATAACATATTATTCCGGAATTTGATTTCAAAATCAGGAAATGACATGACGGTTCAAAATTAAATTCATGAACATGTGAAAATCTGTGAACATATTGATGCCCTGCATCTATCAATATTACAGTTTCAGAAGTATCATTTAGCTTGTAAGCTATATACGAACTATTACTAACATCTGAATATGTATAAGATTGAACAGAGCTCAAATATTCAGTATTCATTGTTTTCAAATCAACAATAACTAGCGTAT
Source organism: Chitinophaga agri (assembly GCF_010093065.1). Lineage (NCBI taxonomy): Bacteria > Pseudomonadati > Bacteroidota > Chitinophagia > Chitinophagales > Chitinophagaceae > Chitinophaga > Chitinophaga agri. Next base: position 4,163,224 of record NZ_CP048113.1, read on the forward strand.
CGCCCGGTATTTGAACAAGAAAATGTCTGTCTCCCAGTATGACTGGGTTATAACCATTTGTAAATCGAAGGAATTTTTGAGTGGGGAGGTTCTTGAGAAAAATATCAGATCCTTTATTTCCATTATTGATGTGATACGCAACGAAATTTCCATTATTACTGATTAAGCAAGCCTGGCCAGCAACCTCCTCTATAGATTGCCATTTGTCGCAAGCCTCCTTATCAATTTCTTTCTTTTGACTAAAGGATTGAAAACTTAAAAAAGGAACAAAAAAAAACAAAACACATACAAATAATGCTTTCATACTAAGTGCAAGTGGCATATTAGAAATGTTTAGTAAAACTGAACCTTTACCAATATATGTTTTTGGCAATGAAATACTATCTCAGTTTAATATGAAATTAATTCCAAGTTGCCTTTCCATTCTTCATTTTATTCAATATCTCAATATATATAGCTTCGTCATCAGCTCCTTTCTTACTCTCAACGGCCTTTTCCTCCCACATTATAGCATCCTTGATTCTACCTAACTTATAAAGAATATTAGCATATGTATCAATCCTTAAAGCGGGTTGATCTATTTGTAGTGTTTTTTTACTCATTTTCAAAGCAGTTTCCAGTACATCTCTGTCTAAAGAGTGCTCAAAGGCCGACCAGGCTATATTGTTAAGCAAATCATTACCAACCCAGAATCTATTACTTCCATATTCATCAAACCAACGTGGAGCGCAAGTTTTAAATAGATTCCAATCCTTATGATCAACTGCATATAAAACCTGTGCCTGTAAAACTGTCTCTTCACCAAGCTTGCCATATTTTCTTTTTACCGTTTGTAATATATCATCCCATTTTGGGACATTATTGTTTGAAACAAACGGAGTAACATGACGATTTTCTATAATACCAGTTAATATAGCCTCGGCTTGATCTTTACCCAATACATGATTAACCGAGAGCATATTATTATATAATATCCAAAACCCAATATCATCAGTACTCTTAGTAAATTTAATAATGAATTTTAGGTTACTCTGGTCCAAAGGATTTTTCACAAGCCGCAAATATTCATCGCTTAGTTCTTTAGCATCGATTTTATTGCCGTTCAGTTGAGCTAAAATTGATAGACTACGTAGAAAAAAGGAATCTCTCCGACCTTTTTTATATTCTGTTAGCAACTCCTCATAAGATCTTTCATCCTCTCGAGCAGTCGTGAGCGATAATTTGACTTTTCCAATCCAATTATTATTGTCTTGTATAACTAGTCGTTTGTTTATAGCTTGAATAGTATCAAAAGGAATTTTAACAATCTTTCTGTCATAGGTGATAAGTCCGTTCTGCTCCGATTCAACATCAAATGGTTGAGTATAAATTGATGCGCTTAATCCTTCTTTCTTCAATACTACAAGTGAATCAACCATTGCAGAATATTTATTTCTCAACGATTTTAAGTTATTTATACTATCATATCCCCATCCTTTTGCCAAATCATCCCATAAATGCCCCTGGACAGCGGCACCAGCACCTCCATATTCTCCCAAGACCCTTACCTTGCCAGTAAGGTAAGGTGGCATTCGTGGATACAAATAGGAATGTACATCTGTCATATCAGATCCTTCATAGGCATTAGGAGAAGGACTTCTAAGTTTGTCATTTACATATAGAAGCTCCCCTGAATGTCCATTTACCAAACGCGAAAAGTCATATTTTTTCACCCATTCGGTTATGCGCTTTTGATCATACTGACCCCATTTTTCGTTAAATACTACCCAAGTGGTTATACATGGATAATTATATAGCTGATCAATTGTCTCTTTAACTTGTTTTTCAAACTCATTTCGACTACCATCAGGCAGGCCTTGATTAGGATTTACAAAATCCTGCCATACCAGAATTCCAATTTTATCAGCGTGGAAATACCATCTTGCTGGCTCTACCTTTATATGTTTTCTAATCGTATTAAAGCCCATAGCTTTTATCAAAGCAATATCAAACGCGAGTGCCTTGTCTGTAGGAGCCGTGTATAATCCTTCAGGCCAAAAACCTTGATCAAGGGCACCCAGATTATAATAAGGTTTATTATTTAGGAAGATACGTTCGAATCCATCTACGTCCTTTTGAATAGTTACATTTCTCATTCCAAAATAACTCTCAATGTTGTCAACTATACTATCCCTCTTTTTTAGCTTTACTTCGAGATCATATAAAAACGGGGTTTCTGGACTCCATAATTTGACATTCCTAATTGGAAGTACAATATTCTGATTTACCTTTCCCTCAACATTTGCAACCACCTTTTTACCCTGTTTAGCTGTAACTTCCACGAGACAATCTACCGAGCTACCTAACACTACGACATTTACAGCACTGTTATTAATATCCGGATTTATCCTCAAAGATTTTATATGATTAATACCTACTTTTTCAATCCATACTGTTTGCCAGATACCAGAACTTGCAGTGTAATAAATATTGGTAGGATTTAATGCTTGTTTTCCGTGAGGTCCAATACCTTGATCAGTTGGATCAAAAACCTTTACAATTAGTTCATTAGAGTCTTTCTCTAAAGCTTCCGTTATATCACACGAAAATGCAGTATATCCTCCAGTATGACTTCCTACGTCCTTCCCATTAACAAACACACTTGCCTGCCAGTCTACAGCCCCAAAATGCAATATTACTCTCTGGTTATAGTCATTGGATATGAAAAATCTACGCTTATACCATAATACCTGAGTCGGTAGCAGTTGCCTCTTTACTCCTGACAGAGCAGATTCAATTGGATATGGGACTAATATTTCCCCCTTGAAATGAGATGGCATGTTTGAATTTCTGTCAGTAATCGCATAATTCCAGATTCCATTAAGATTTTGCCATTTCTCACGCCTCATTTGAGGTCTGGGATATTCGTCAATTGAAGAATTCTGGCGAACATCATCAGCCCACTTTGTCCTCAAAGAGGGCTGATGAATTTTCCAGCCAGGCTTATTCTGACCAATACATTTAGTCAACAACAACAATGATAAAATAAAGAAGCCAAGAAAAAAACAACAAAAATATCTAACCATCTCAACTCGTATTTTTAGTATAATTTAAAAGTACTTTACAAATAAAACCGCTATTGTTCAGGATAACCTGGATTTTGATGTCCATGTAAACTTGGATTGCGCTGGATTTCCTGAACAGGAATTGGATAAATTGCTTTAAAAGAAGCCCAACTCCCTCCTTTCTGGGGTGCAACAATGTTCATAATATTATCTATTCTGTCTGTGCGCTTCAGATCAAACCACCTATGTCCCCATTCTGTGAACAACTCAAATTTTCTCTCTTTATAAATAAGCGATAACATTTTCTCTTTATCGAATGCTCCAAGACTCTTCAAACCGGCTCTTGTTCTTATCACATTCAAATCATCCTCTGCAGAGTTGCTACCATATACTCTTCCCATTTGAGCTCTAGCTTCACCACGAATCAAATATTGTTCCGCCAACCTAAAAACCATAAGATATTCAGTTCTAGCCTGACCATATAACCATTCTTTATATTTAAATGCATAAGGATATGTAGCGCCACTTACATTCACAGAATCGGTCCATGCATTTCTTCTATCATCATCTGTCTCAAATTCATCAAAAATGCTTGCACTCAAATAAACCGGGCGATCATACTGTTGCCCATTAGGCCCAGGAGCAGGTGTTCCATTCGGTCCTGCAGCTAAAACAAATGTAATAGCATCAAAAGTGTTTAATTGAGGTATAACTGGTTGAAGCTGCCATATTGCTTCTTTACTACTCAACTTAAAAACATTATCTAAGCGCTCTAATTCATACAATGTTTTTTCGTTAATAATTTTAGACGCCTCCTGCTCTGCTAAATCCCATTTTTTTGTATACAAATACACTCTGGATAACAAAGCCGTAATGCACATCTTATTAGGTCGAGTCCTTTCAGTCGTTGGACTAATAACATCTCCAGACACATACTGGTCAGAAATAGTATTTTGTGCATCCTTCAAATCAGTTATAATCTGCTCATATACCAGACTATTTGCCATTCTTGGTGGTGCACTATTTAACTTTACGTCTGTAGTTGTTAATAAGGGAACATCTCCGTACAAGTTCACGAGATAGAAATACATAAATGCCCTGACGAATTTTGCTTCAGCAATTAACTGCTGTTTTACTTTAGCCGATATAGCAGATGATGAAGATATCCCTTCAATGGCTGAATTAGCTCTATAAATGTAAGCATACAAATCCGCCCAAAAAATGAGCTCGCCTCCATTGTTGGTAAGATTATTTGTATATACGATATTTAGTATATTAAAAGATTCTGTAGTCGAAATCAACTCGTCACTTGACAGGCCAGTTACTAGAGATATAGAACGACTGCCAGTAAAAATGCCATCATTAGACATATCAACGTAAATTCCTGTCAAAACAGAAGCTGCATTAGCATTGGAGCTATACATTTCACCGCCAATTATTTGGTTGATAGGCGGGTTTACCTCAATCAGTTTTTTACAGCTAGAAAAAAATATCATTATCACAGCAGCTTGTAAAGCATATTTGTGCACATTGCATTTTGTCTTATAAAATATCATTTTCTTAATTTTAGAAGAGTGGACTAAAACGCAGCTTGGATGCCTACTGTCAATACTTTAAGAGGAGGAAGCGAAGTGAGACTTTGTGACTCTGGATCAAGTCCTTTATATTTTGTTATAGTTATAAGATTCTGCCCCTGAACGTAGACCTTAAGATTTGCAATATTTAATCTCTGTTTCAGTACATCTGGAATTGAATAAGAAAGAGAAAAGTTTTTTAGCCTAATAAAAGATGCATCCGTATATACAAAACTACTACCCAAAACATTATCTCCTGAGACAATAAAATCTGACGGCGCATTGGAAAAATAATCTGAAAACACTTTCTGAATATTAGTAACGTCACCTTCTCTTTTCCATCTATTGAGGTATTCTACCGGCAAATTACTATTATAAACGCCTGCTAATTTTACATACCCTGACAATGGATCTATGCCTCTCTGCTTTACATATTGGACAAAGAAATCTAAACTAAACTTTTTGTATGTAACTGTATGTGATATTCCACCATAAAATTTCGGATCAGTCATTATCCTAAGATACTTTCCAGCATCTAGTCTATCCGAATTTTGTGGATCAAAAGTATTTTTACCATCAATATCCGTAAATTGATATCTACCCGTCTGTGGATCTACACCATTAAAATTATAGGATCTCACAACTCCACTAAATGGCTGTCCGATTTCAAGGTCCCTGTAATATGAAGAATTTTCAAGATCTGGATAGGAGATAAGTTTATTTCTATTTCTTGTAAAATTAAATGAGGTAGACCATGTAAAGTTTCTCAATTTAACATTTTCAGTATTCACTGTTACCTCAAGACCTGAATTCTGGATAAGTGCAGGTAGATTGTAAGGCGAAGATCCCGGTCCAACAGTGGCAGGGAATGCGTTCCCTAATAATTGATTATTTGAGCGATTTCTGAAATAACTTATTGTAAATAATATCCTGTCCTTTAATGCGCCAGCTTCAAGACCAAACTCCATTTTCTTTGTTACTTCCCACGCATAATAAGCATTAAAAAAACCTAATGTTCTATAACCTCTAACTCCTTGATATAGTTCTAAATTAGTGATTGGCTGGTAGCGTTCCAAATAACCATAATCTCCGATTCCATCATTACCAGCAGAACCATAGCTAAATCTTAGCTTACCAAAGCTGATAAATGGCAGACTTCGCTTAAAAAAATCTTCATGCGACAAAATCCATGCGGCGCCTATCGACCCAAAGTTTCCAAACTGACTGGCTGGCCCAAAACGGCTACTGCCATCACGTCTTGCATTAAGGCTAATCAAATATTTACCATCCCATGTGTATTTAACTCTTCCAAATATTGCATTATATTTATATTGAGACGATGCATTAGTAGCGAACAAATCTGCTGCAGCACTAAGACTACGTAAAAGTGCATCACTAGTAAATCCGAAGGCTACTATATTTTGATTTTCAGTACTTGTCATTTGCCAAGACCCTCCTACCAATACTTCCATCACGCCCTTTCCGAAGTTCTTATCAAAAATTATCTGAGGCTCAACATTTATATTCTTTACTCCTGTGGTATTAAAAACAGATGACGCTGGATCATTCATGGCATCCGGGCTCCTATCCTTAAAAGGATTGGAACTTGAAAATGACTTTCCTCTTAGTTCATTATACCCAAGTGTTGTTCTTAATGTTAAAAAGGAAAATAACTTATAGCTAATATCTGTGCTCGCAGTTAAATTATTCACTCTTGCATCATAAATCTTATTTAGTTCATACATCGGATTATCCCAGCTTTTAGCTCCAGAAGGCATTAACTCCCAATTCAAGCTACCATCATCTTTATAAAGAGTAGGAGAATTAGGCGCTATTTTGATAGCCATATCAGTAAAATCAACTCCTGGCAAAGTATTTTTATCAGCTAAATAACTGGCATTTATAGTTGCTTTAAATCTTTGATTGGGGGAGTATCCAGTTAAGCTAATATATGCACTGCCCTTTTTATCTGCATTATCTCCGGGGAACACAGTTGTTTCCTTATGGTAGTTACCACCCAAAATATACTGCACAGTGGAGGTGCCACCAGAAATGGACCCTTGAAAATCGTCATATCTGCTGATTCCCCCAATTAACTCATTCTGCCAATCAGTATATCTATTCTGGTCCCACAACTTTACATCCGTATACCTTAGTCTAAGGGCTACCGCATTCAAATCAATTCCGCTATTTGCAATTGCCTCCTTTCTAATTTCCAGATATTGCTGCGTATTGAGTACATCAACTTTTTTTTCAACGGATCCCCAGCCTGTTTGAGCATTGATATTAATCTTTACCTCACCCTCTTTACCTTTTTTAGTAGTTATAAGAATAACTCCATTTGCGCCTCTACTTCCATAAATTGATGTTGCATCCGCGTCTTTCAGTATTTCGATAGACTCGATATCATTTGGATTAATGAAGCTTAACGCTGACATTTGATTTCCTGAAAAATTGGTAAATCCGGTATGTCCCAGACCTGATATATTATTAAGTACTGGAAGACCATTAACAACAATTAACGGATTTGATTGTTGTCCAAGAGAATTTCGCCCTCTCACACTTACATTGACCGCTCCTCCTGAAAGCCCAGTAGTAGGAGTGACTTGTAAACCAGCTGCTCTACCCTGCAAAGCATATAATGGATTGTTTACAGGTTGCTTCTCTATATCCTCCGCCTTTATACTAACAACATTACCAACGTTAAGACGTCTGGTTGTAGTACCATACGGGATCACCACAATCTCATCCAACTCTCCCACCTTTCCTTTTAGCTGTATCTGACCAACTGCTCTCCTACCTCTCACAGGCACTTCGATAGTTAAAAAAGATATATTTGAAACAATAATTGATGCATTCGCTCTGATATCACTAAGTACAAAATCTCCGTTAGGATTAGTTGTTGTTCCTATCTTACTCCCCTTCACCATCACCGTCGCACCAATCACCGGCTCCCCCTTCTCATCCACCACCTTACCCGTTACCGTTATCGTCGTCACTGTATCCACCTCCACCTTCCGCTCATCTGTTTCGGGCTTTTTTTTAACAGCAATCGTATTCTCACTCACCTCTACCCAGGCCAACCCTCTTTCATCCAACAAATCATGCAAAACACTCTCCACCGGCTTATTCTTCACATCCAGCGACACATTCCTATGCCCGGCCAGATCCGCATCCTGAAAGTATATATACAACCCGCTCTTTTTTGACACCTGGCGTAAGACATCCGCCAGTGATGAATTTTTAATCGTAATGCTTACAGGCTTACCCTGAGTCGGAGCGGCATATCCCTCATAGCGCAGGCAGAATAGAACAACCATACAGCAGTATAGGAATGCGCGGTTGAGTTTGACAATCTTTTGCATAAATTGTACAGCATTTTGGTTAGTAAAATGGTTGGTCATTAAACCCAATAGGCCCCCTCGCAATGTATACTTACACTACGTATAAAATGGCATAAAACACCCTGTACACAATGAGCGCCATCCAGATAAATCTGGCATATTGCCTTGTCTTACTTGTGAACAGATGAGGGTGTCTGGTTACTGGGAAATCGTTGTCGATAAAAGCAAAAAATGCACTTTAATATTTAGCTCACTTCATGGTATATTGTTATATTGAATCGAACATTCCTTTCAGATATTGTTCCCTGTGTATATACTGGAAAGTAAGAATTAACAGTAAGGTAACCTTCATAAGCAAACTTTTTTTTGAGAAACTTAGCTGTTTATTTATCTCCTCCCTAATGTTCGTGCCGGAGATAGCCCTTCAATGTAGTAAGCCTGTAACATTAAATGTTCATGGCCTGTATTAGCATGTGTCATATCCTATTTATTTCATTTATTAAGACACAATATTATTTTCGGACCGGGTAAAAATATTGCCTCTCCACATTTAAAATGTATCACCTTTTCCCTACCTTCAGCCTAAACTACGCGGTCGGGAATTATAAAGGAACCACCAGTGGTCGGTAGTCACCTTCTTCTTTTTCCACAAAAGCCATTATAACAAGATATAACCAGGTTTGTTGTCCTCCATCGATAACTTGCCTGGTAAACTATTTGTTATACATACCTAAATCAAAGAGGAACAACTGCCACTATACTGTAGAGACGGATCTATGAAAGAAGAGAAGCTACATAATGAAGCCGAAATCTTACAACGTCTACGCAAAGGAGAGGAATCTGCTTTACGGGAACTCGTAGACATGTACCGGCCACAAATGCTCATGGAAGCCTATTATCTGCTCAGAGATATGGCTGAGGCCGAAGATATCGTACAGGAAATATTTATCCGTTTCTGGAATCTTAAGGAGAAAGTAGAACTTAAACCATCCCTGCAGGCTTACCTTATACGTGCTACCCGCAACGAAAGTATTATCAAGATCAAAAAAGATAAAACACGGGATAAAAAACAACACGGCTATAGCTACTTCGTAGAATCCAGTACGCACATGAAACCCTTCGAAAGTGCCGAACTGGCCAAAGAACTACAAAACGCCATCGACCACATTCCCCCGGCTGCACGAAAGTCTTTTATCAAACTATACCTGGAAGATAAAAGCCAGAAAACAATTGCGGCCGAACAAAACATTAGCCTGCAGGTAGTAAAGAATAATATCAGTAAAGCGCTGAAAATCCTGCGCGAAAAACTACACGCGGCAAAATAATTGAAAAGGGCAGGTTACCTATTACTTAAATATTACTTTATATAGTACAGATGAATACGAATCTCGAAGATATCAGATTATTAGTGTTGGACGAAATATCCGGAACCCTCTCAGCGACCGGAAGGGAGACGTTATTCAACGAAATAGCTGTTAATGAAGATGCAAGGGAAATGCGTGATGACCTGTTAAAGGTCCTTACTCCTGAAATCGTTGCTCAAATCAAAAACCAACCTTTTCTTAACCCTGCCGATACTATCATCGGTCGAATACACCATCAACGTCGCAGAAAGGTGATTACTATCACGACCCTCGCAGCCACAGCAGCCGCTGCTATTATTGCATTCCTGGCTATTCCTGCTCTTTACAAACCGGAACAACCCAGCACGTCAGGAATACCAATCACCAGCACTGCACTGCCCAATAACAAAAATATACAGTTGCAGCTCTCCGGCGGCCAGGTCATCGACCTCAATGCCGATACCAGTCAGGTGGTAGGCAATGTGTCTATGCGGTCCAGCAAAAAGACGCTGACTTACTCAGCCAACCCATCTGCCGGCGCTGCCGAGTATGCGATACTCACAGTGCCTGCCGGTAAAGATTATACCATCCGGCTATCCGACGGATCGTCCATACAACTAAATGCCGCCACCTCTATACGCTTCCCACTGGCCTTTAAAGGCAACTACAGGGAAGTGTATATTAATGGCGAAGCTTACCTGACAGTAGCGCAACAGGCCGGCCATCCATTTATTGTCCACCTCCCCAATACCACTGTTAAAGTACTAGGCACTGAATTTAACGTCAATACATATGACAGTGGAACTGCGAAAATAGCCCTGGTACAGGGCGCTGTAAAAGTAGTAGGCGCCAAAGACAGCCTGCAGCTCTCCCCCGGACAGGAAGCGGTCTATACGCCCGACCAACTCAGCGCAGCACCGTTTGATGAAACAGATGTCCTCAGCTGGAGAATTGGCAAATTCATATTCAGTAACGCCAAACTCGAAGAAGTATGCCGCGTTATTCCCCGTCTCTATGGCATCTCCCTGGAAATAGATAATAAAGACGCTGGTGACAAACGCTTCTCCGGAGTAATAGACAGACATCAGCCAGTGGAAAATCTGCTGAAAGCATTGAAAGCCACCAATGGCATAGATTATTATACCGATAAAAATGGCACATTCCACATCAAATAGCAAGTCATTATTCATCGCCATGTCTACATATTCATCCTGCAATGACCCATCAAAAAAACGTCCTTGTACGTTCCCCAAAAATAAACCCCAATTTCATCCATTGTATGCCCACCTCTCTTCCCTTTAATACATTATTTCCTCCCCCATATCACATCTGCATCAAGTCCACCACACCAACATATCCTGTTCATAACCAACTAAATATAAACACACAACAGACTTCATGTGCTCCGGGCAAACAACCTTTGAACCATTTCCCATCCTTCTGCGCACCACTAAATCTCCTCCCACTCAAATGACAGATTAATTGTAATTTCGCCCCCATGTTACAAGTCAGTGAATTATACATCTACCCGGTAAAATCTCTCGGAGGCATCGCTCTCGATAAAGCTGAAATTACCGACCGCGGCTTCAAATACGATCGCCGCTGGATGCTCATTGATGACAATAACAGGTTCCTTACCCAACGGGAACATTATAATATGGCGCTCTTTAAATTACAACTCACCGCCGAAGGCATCGTTGTGCGCTTTGAAGAAGACGCGTTCACTATTCCTTTCCAGCCGCAAACAACCATCACCGAACAGGTGACCATCTGGGAGGATACCTGCGCTGCCACCATCGTTAGTGATAACGCCAATACCTGGTTCTCAGAGAAAATGCAAATCCCCTGCCGGCTGGTTTATATGCCGGAGAATAGCCTGAGAAAAGTAGACACAGCTTATGCTAAACAGGAAGAGATCGTGTCATTTGCTGATGGATATCCTTTTCTGTTGATAGGACAGGCATCTCTCGATGAACTGAACGGCAGACTCCCTTCCGCAGTACCCATGAACCGTTTCCGGCCCAATATTGTATTTACCGGTGGCACTCCCTTCCAGGAAGATGAGATGCAACAATTCCGGATCGGAGATATCAACTTTTTTGGCGTTAAGCCCTGCGGCCGCTGTGTGATGACTACTGTCGATCAACAGACCGCTGTTAAAGGGAAGGAACCATTGAAAACACTCGCCAGCTATCGTACCAGCAATAAAAAAGTGCTGTTTGGACAAAATCTACTGCACAAAGGAATAGGGGTTATCCACAAACACGATCAGCTGCACCTGCTATAATAATTATCCCTACCTATCCCGAATATTATATTATATAATAATATAATTACTATATTACCCCTGAATATTGAATACCTCCCATATCATGGGATTAAATTTTGCATTGTACACTATTAACGTTCGGGAAGAAATCACCTATCTATGAAAAAACTGTATGCCATGATGCTGGCTTCACTAACGCTGTATTCCTGTAGTTCAACAAATCTTGTCTACATCAGCGTCCAGCAACCAGCGCCTGTCACCATCTCTCCCAATATTAAAAACATTGGGATCATTAACAGAAGCGCTGTCACCGACAAAAACAAAGCGCTGGATATTGTCGACAAGGTATTGACCATCGAAGGTGATAGTCTCGATATCCTGGCCTCCCGTGCCAGCGTCAACGGATTGGCGGATGAACTGATCAAAAACACCAGATTTACAACGGTCACTGCATTCAATAGCATAGAACTGCGATCGAATGTTCCGGGTCAATTTCAGGCACCGCTTTCCTGGGACGTCGTCGAGAAAATCTGCCGGGATAAAAAGATAGATGCCCTCTTCTCACTCGAACTCTTTGACACTGATTCCAAAGTAAGCTACGCAGCCATCCCTGTTGCCATGAAAACACCTTTAGGCAATATTCCCGGCATTGAACACCAGGCAAATATGCTTACCACCATCAAAACAGGATGGCGTATATATGATCCCGCTGAAAAACTTGTGCTGGATGAATATCCCATCACCAAAGATCTTCAGCTATCCGGAAAAGGTATCAATCCGGTAGCAGCTGCAGGTGCCATTATTAATAGAAAAGACGCAGTAAAAGACATCAGCAGAAAAGCAGGGCAGGAATATGCACTCAGGATCATCCCTTACTGGATCCGGGTCAACAGGGACTATTATGTAAAAGGCACGGATAATTTCAGTATCGCTAAACGTAAAGCCCAAACCGGCAACTGGGACGGTGCTGCCGAACTATGGAAAAAAGAGACCACATCCACCAGCAGCAAGATCGCCGGCAGGGCATGTTATAACATGGCCATTATCTGTGAGATCAACGGACAACTGGACCTTGCTATCGAATGGGCACAGAAAGCATATGAAAACTACAATAACAAACTGGCCCTTCGCTATGTGAACATTCTCAAAAACAGAAAAGAAAGGAATAATCTGCTGCAATATCAGCAGCAGGGATAACTACAACAGATCTATGGCGGTCATTTAAACCGCCATAGATCTTATAAAGACTCCCCATTAATATCAGTAGTCAGCACCTCACTCATGTAGTCTAAAAATGGCCGCATTTGCTTGTATGCCTGATTCATCTCTTTCACCAGATGGCCACTCAGTACTACTTCATCGGAAAAATCCTTTTTCAGTATAAACTGTTTGTAACGCAACAGATCTATTGCCTCATGCCCGGGATCGAATCCCTTAGGTGCTGTTTTTAACTGCTCGCCCTGCAATGCGCCAAAAGCAGCGACAAATGACTTTGCATGCAGGATCTTACGCAATGGCGCGGGATCAAATGCGATCTCTTCCCTGATACGCTTAAGGTCTTCTGTATTTGGTCCCCAGAAACCTCCCGCTACAAAGCTATTCCCCGGTTCCAGGTGAAAATAGTAGCCACCCCTCCGATACTTTGTAGCTCGCTTAAAACTACCCGCCCAATGCTGCTTATAAGGTGTTTTATCATTTGAGAAACGGGTATCCCTGTAAATCCTGTACAAACTATCTTTACCAGAAAGTGTCTCTATTTCATCATGCGATTTAAGTTCCTGTAATAACCCTTCTGCAAACGTCTCCATGACCAACAACTGCTCCAGGTAAGTCTCCTTATGCGCATTAAACCACTCCCTGTTATTGTTCTTTTTTAATTTATTCAGAAAATCAAATACCGATGTACTAATAACTGCCTTTTTCGCCATAAACCCATTTTTAATATAACCGCATAAAGGTACAATATCCGGCGCACGTAAAAATGTATCAGTAAATCCGACATTTACGTCATTCCCTTGATAGCCGCGGATGTAGCTTTGTCCTACCAATTTAAAAATAATACAATGGCAAAGATCATATTTATAACCGGCGCCTCCAGAGGATTCGGTAAAGCATGGGCAGAAGCGCTGCTGAAACGTGGCGATAAAGTAGCTGCCACAGCAAGAGACACATCATCATTAAATGACCTTAAAGAAAAATATGGTAACGCTGTTCTCCCTCTGCAGCTGGATGTACACGACAGAACTGCCGCTTTCTCAGCTATACAACAAGCCTATAAACATTTCGGCCGTATTGACGTCGTTATCAATAATGCAGGATATGGCTTACAGGGGGCAATAGAGGAGACTACGGAAGAACAGGCACGTAAACAAATGGAGACTAACTTCTTTGGATTATTATGGGTCACTCAGGCGGCGTTACCTGTCATGCGTGAACAAAAAAACGGACATATCATCCAGGTATCCAGCTTCCTCGGACATGCCACTTTACCCACACTGGGACTGTACAACGCGTCGAAATTTGCTGTTGAAGGTCTTAGTGAAACACTTGCTGCAGAAGTAAAGCCATTTGGTATTAAAATATCGCTGGTAGAACCTAATGGCTACGCTACCGAATTCTGGGGTGGCAGTTCCTACGCACAAACTGAACACACCCCTTTATATGACCCGCTTCGTGAAGCCATTCAAAACACTGTTAAGCCAGAACACTTCGGCAAGATGGAAGCCACCAATGTAGCACTACTTAAACTGATAGACAGCCCAAATCCACCTTTACGCCTCTTTATGGGTAAAATAGCTTACCCTGTGGTAAAACAGGTGTATGAGCAACGTCTCGCCGAATGGGAGGCATGGAATGATGTGGCAATAGCTGCGCATGGATGATATACACAACAGCATCTGTATGAAATGACTTGCGCCATACAGATGCTGCTTTAAGATGCTGATAATGAAACCATCATCCTATAACCCAATCGCTTACACGCATGCACCCGGCATAATTTTTTGAAAATCAGAAAACAAGCAATAGCTTTGTAACTCCTTATATATTCTTCTCTAAACCGAGACCTTCATCCAGGTAGAATCGTATTCTATTATTTTATTACATTGTATATGACACAATCATTATCCTGGAAACAAAGGACCAGTAGCCGCATTACATTTCTATTGAAACTTTTCCTAATGCTGATCATTTTGCTCATTGTCTACGGCATCAGCATTGCTTTCACAAACGGAGCCTGTCAGGGGAAACTCGCAGCTGGCATTACCATTGTCATCGTCGCGGCAACAGGATGGCTATTCAAAAAACTGAATTGGTTATCCTCATTGACACGGTTATGCACGTGTTTACTTTTGCTGGTACTTTTCACCGCATTTGTTATCTATACTATTATTCCCGTCGCATCCGGCCTTCCGGTAAAAACACCGGCCGATCTACCAGGTATTACGACCAGGTACTGGCAACTAAAAACCGGTAGCAGAATAGCTTACTATAAATTTGATGCATCACCAGGTGTCAATAAGAAAACAACGCCTATTATTTTCATACACGGGGGGCCAGGAGCGTATATCCGGCAACTGGAAACAAACTTCTTTTCTTCTTTCACCGCGGATGGATATGATGTATACCTCTATGACCAGGCGGGCTCCGGCAGAAGTGGATTACTGCCTAAATCAGATTATTCACATCAGAGGAATATACAGGACTTTGAAGCCATACTCAACACGATCAATGCCAGGCAGTATATTATTATCGGTCAATCGTATGGTGGCGCTATGCTCGCTGATATCACGGCAGATAGTACTATCGCCGCACGTATTGCCAGGGCTATCCTTGTAGAACCGGGAGTAACCGTAAAAGAAACTGACCACCCTGTATTCGCTAAATCTCCTAACGCGTTACAGGAAAATGTAGATATTCCTTTCAGGATCTTTTTCGGTTTCTTCATCAATCCAACAGGAGAATTCACCTCTCAGAATGAAGTGATCAATTATTTCGGCGCACACCCTGCACTCACCCAAAAACTATTCAGACAGTCATTCCCGGCCAAAGACAGTAACCGTGTACCTGCTGTTGACATAAGTGTCATCAATTTCTCCATAGTGGGCATTGTCCCGCAACAGATCACCATCTATAACCGGCAACTTGCAGCAGACTACCAAAAGGTACATGTTCCCACCATGCTGATGCTGGGAGAGAGTTCCTATATAGAAAGGAATGCTCCGATGGACCTGCTGGACATTAATCCAAATATTACACGCGTACAATACTTCAAAAACACCGGGCATATTCTCTGGAATGGATTGGATAGTAACAACCAGCTAGTCAGACAGTCGATACTCGAATTTCTGAATGACGAGCCACCTACTATTCCTGATTATCCCAAGCGCGCGGACATTAAACAGTTCCTGAGAGAAAGATTATAAATATCAAGGCTGTTACAAACGATTTGTAACAGCCTTGGTATTTTAAGGTTATTCATCTTTGCAAGTATGCACATTACAGGTGCCCAGCAATGAGATCCGTTTTGTTTCAATTACTGACAGGCCGCTATCCGCGGATTCTCTGTGGCATTACAGGAAAATAAGTACTTGCTCTGCAGAAACGAAGGAACAGGATTATCAGTTACCGTCAACGGTGTAAGTGCCTGTCCTTTATAAGAAGGTAATGTAACCTGCTCTGCTGAACCATTCCCTAAAGCAACATTCTTCGCACCACTATTCCCATTAAAACTATAATCAATCATCGCATCCAATAACCTGTAAATGACATAATAATCATATGCATCATAGGCAGAACGGGTATTGGGCAAATCATGTTCCGCGGTATAGGTATATGTCGGTAAAACACTCTTTTTTACCAGGATGAAATCCTTCTCTGACGCCGGGATATTAACGTGTTTAAAAACATCTATGGCCATCCGGTGATCATTTGTAACATCATCATTATAGACCTGTGTGATCAATTTCGTATTTGCCGGGAATCGCTGTAGTTGTGAATCGGGCAACTGATAGGAATACCATTGCGCCATAGCGAAAATAAACCGCCCACTCTCGCCCCAGTGCTCTGTGGTAAAAGCCTTATAGGCCAATGCGAAAGAGGCTCCTCCACCAAAAGAATGCCCCATAAAACCGACTTTCTTCGTATCAATAATGCCGGGGTAATCTGTCACAGCTTTCTTAAAACTCTGCCAGAGCGTATTATACCGATCATCAACAGTGACGCCGGTAGTAGGATAGGGGGCAAATACCACGGCATAACCCTTCTTTGCTATAAACTCATACAACCCGATATTGTAGGCACTCTCCTCTCCCCCAAAAGGATGTGAGTAAAAGATCACCGGACGGGCCGTTGTCAATTCTTTAGGATAAAAGATCTCTACCTGTTTGCCAGCATATGCCGGACTGGCAAAACTGACCTTCGCTACGGTATAACTGCCGTCCTTACCATAACCGCTTGCCGGTCGGGATATAGGTCCGTCAAGATCATCATCGATGTCCGTAACAGTGGTATCCGAAGATGGTGGGGTATTATCACCCCGGCTACCCTTTGAGCAGGAAGCCAGCAGGAACAATGCAAATAATAAAAGAGGTCTCATGGTATAGTGCTGTTTAAAATGTCCTCGGATAATAAAGAAAGTAAATTTTCAGTCCCCGACCGAAACAATCAGGCTCAGATAGCCGTTTCTTTAAACAATAAATATATTCCAAATCAGCAACAATTTTTCATTCCCGGGCATAACTACCAGACAAGCCTGAAATATACCTAAGATTCCACGAAAGGTACAGGACTCCATCTACTGATTTGTCAGATTTTTGCTCCATCAGGAGCCATCGGTTCCGCTCAACACTGTCATCTAAATAAGATCACAATGGAAAATACATTAGCTATCAGTGCTATTAGCACCCCAACACAATTCATCGAAACCAGCACCGGAAAGATCGCCTACAGAACGCTAGGCAGCGGCCAGCCCATTGTACTGTTCAACCGCTTTCGGGGAATATTAGATAGCTGGGATCCAGCATTCCTTGATGGGCTGGCAGGATATTACACTGTAGTGACCTTTGACTATCCCGGTATTGGCCGCTCAGAAGGCTCATTACCTACCGATGCACGCTCACTTGTCACGGCAGTCAAGTCATTCACGGATGCCCTGGGATTGCAACAGTTTATACTGGGGGGATGGTCTTATGGCGGTATCATGGCACAGACATTCGCCGCGAACTATCCGGAACAGGTGTCCAGCCTGATCGTTATAGGTAGTAATCCGTTGGGATCAAATGCGGTTCCACCCGAACAGATCTTTTTTGATACTGCATTAAAGCCTGTCAATGATTTTGAAGATGAGCTAATACTGTTCTTTGAACCAGCATCCGATGTAAGCAAAGCTGCAGCTAAAGCATCGCATGACCGCATCGCAGCAAGAAAGGAAGATGTAGATATACCGGTGACACCGGAGGTATTCCCCTTATATTTTAAAGGAGGAGCAGATGCGAGAGCAGACAATGATAAAAATCGGGAGAAGTTATTCACTACGAACATTCCAATCTTATCACTTAATGGCGATCATGACACCAGCTTCCCTGTTGAAAACTGGTTTCCATTAGTAAGGCAAAGTAAAACCATGCAGCTCATCATACTGCCGCAAACGGGCCATGCACCACAACACCAGTATCCGGAGTTATGTGTAGATTATATCAGGGCATTCATAGAACGGAGAGAATCCTACCAGAATTGTTAGGATGATGTGCGGGCATTTCTACCACTCAACAGATAGATTCCCAGACCAACAACACCTGCAGTGAGCAATCCGATACGCAGTATCCTTTTGGTATGGGGAGTCAGCCGCGGACGCGAATTACCGTTTGTACTCATGGAGAAATCAACTGACCTGAAAAGATTACCATCTGTCTTTTCCGCCGGCCCTGCTATTCTGAAATAACCTTTCATAAGCAGGCCGGTGATCTTTGTCATCCATTCAGGCGCCAGCGAATGCCCGATCTTAAACAACAAAGATGCTCCTCCCGGGTATCTTGTAGATGCTGGACGTAAAATAGCATCTCTTACACTATGCGCCACAATCTTTGGATCGTAGACAGGTGGGGACGGCTTTAATACCTTGCCCGTATAATTGCCGGCATGCTGAATACCCGGCGTATCCAGAAAAGCAGGAAATAAGTCCACAACATGAATATCGGGCCAATCAGTCAATTCTCCTTTCAGTGATTCAAAAAAACCCCTCAGTGCAAATTTACTGGCAGTATAAGCACCCCCAAAAGGCACTGCCACATAACCGCCGATAGAAATGTTATTGATAAGCGTGCCGGCCCCCTGACGCTTGAAATAAGGCAATACAGCATAGGCTCCGCTCATATATCCCAGCAGATTCGTATTAATCACCTTCTGATGAGCCTCCCAGGGCATTTCTTCAAAAGTTCCTGCAGCAAGTACACCGGCATTATTCACCCATACATCGATCCGCCCTTTCCATTCAAATGCACGTTCAGCCAATCGACGCATCGCACTATGATCAGTCACATCCGTCTGTACAACCAGTACCTCACTACCTATTTCACGGCATTCGGCCGCCAATTCCTGTAACACGGCCTCATTCCTGGATGCAAGTACAAGTGCTGCTCCATGCGCTGCCAGCTCAAAGGTGGTGGCACGTCCGGCGCCACTGGACGCGCCTGTAATAACTACTACTTTATGCATGATTTGATCTCCCATGGTTATCAGCGTTCAAAAGCTGCGCCAATATCGGGCATACTGATCATTTCAGGAGACACTTAGCAGCAACTAATTCTTCTTAAAAGAAACACTTCTATCTGTCTAAACCTTCTCAGGCGCCTGCTTTTAGTAGTGCCGCGACATGCTCCCATTCCAGCTGTTGGGCAAAATCAAGCGCTGTTTTACCACTCGACGTCTTACGGGAAGTATCTGCACCCTGTTGCAGCAGCAGCGCAACAGAAGTCTTATTCCCAGCAATCGCTTCCCGATGTAATAACGTATAGCCCTGCTCATCTGCGTTGGTCATTTCCTGCGGATATTCCTGTAGAAATTTCACAAAACTTTCTCCCATGTTTATACTCATCGGATGCTCTTCCAAATTCTCAGGACGTGTATATTGATCACGCACAACCTCAATTTTATCATAATCCCCGAACTCGAGTCCCCAGGCATCATCATGCTCTGCCCTTTCTTCAGGCGACATTCCTGAACGCATCTGATGAATGGTAAATCCGCCATACGTTTTACCCCCACTTGCGAACAACCAGTCGCTGATCTGTGCAAGCGGAACAGTAACCGCATCACCATTCTGCACGTTCGTTAATGTATCTGGATCGTTCACCAGTGTCCCACTAATATTATCACCATCGAAATACACATCGTTTATCCACATGTGCTCTATGGTAGGTTCTTTTTCTTCCGGGAACTGTTGCATGAAAGCTACTTTTACACATGCCAGGTCGAGACCTGGTATAATACGTCTCGCTTCCCAGCTGAGTTCACGCCAGAAATATTTAAATGTCTTTCTTGCATTTTCAAATGCCTGCATCATTTCAGGAGAGTCGCCTTTGGCGTAATAAACAGGAGTATCTTCCATAAGATTGGTATAACCGGATCAAAAATAAAAGGGTAATTGTAACAAACAATCTGCCAATTATCAAAGAAAAATTGATACCAATCGCCTGGAAAGCTTTTCACCAGCTGTTCTTTGTAATTACGCTCGCAGGTATCAGTCGCTGATAGCACCTCATCGGCTTCACCATCCTGATATGTGGCACGACAAGGGAAGGACCTGTTAAATACCACCATAAAGCGTTATACGATTGGCGCTTACCGGGCAAGTGTGGATGCGCATACTAAACCGGTATCACGGGTAGTGAAATTAACTTTTACCCGGCATTTCGGCAACCAGCAGGTGAAGGGAGCCGCAGGAAGAAGAACAGATATTGAGGATGCGAAAAGGAGGCGGAAGTAGGATTCAATGCATTTAACACATGGCTGAACGATGCAGCCTAAAACAAAAAAGCCTCCAGGTCTTTCGACTTGAAGGCTTAAAGCTTGCGGTGAGAGAGGGATTCGAACCCTCGGTACAGTGTAACCCGTACGACGGTTTAGCAAACCGTTCCTTTCGGCCACTCAGGCATCTCACCGAATCATTTTGTCCCGTTAGGGGTTGCAAAAATAGGAATTGTTTTAAATTATCCAAAAACTTTTTCTAATAAGTTTTATCCGATTTATTCGTTTACCTTACATATGACCACTGTGAACATATCTGCTCCAAACCTAAACAACTGTTAATGAAATCGTTCAACAATGTTATCACCGACCCGGTTTATGTTAAACCCACGGGACCAGAAACTTTTTTTCAACGGATTTTCAAGTCAATGATCAGGGATGAGCGGGATCTTCCTTTTGTTTACCTCACCCTGGAACTAACCCTCATATTATTGCCCCTGGCCGTTATTTTGTATCTACCATTGCCTGCCTGGGCCTGGTGGACAGCCGCGATTGCCTATCAGTTCCTGAATAATTTCCGGTATAAGGGGCCTTTCGGGCTAATGTTACATTGCACCAGCCACCGGGTCTTCTTCAATAAAAAATATGGATTTCTGAACCATTACCTTCCCTGGGTGATCGGTCCATTGTTCGGGCAGACACCAGAAACCTATTACAGTCATCACATCGGGATGCACCATCCGGAGAATAATATGCCAGATGATGACAGCTGTACCATGCCATTCCAGCGGGACTCCCTCCGGGGATTCGGAAGATATCTCTCCAGCTTCTTTTTTGCTGGTGTCATTAACCTGTGCAGATACTTTATAAAGCGGAACCGTAAAAAACTAATGATGCGGGCTTCCAGGGGGGAATTGCTATTTTTTGCCGCCTGTGTTGGACTTTCATTCCTCAACTTCCCTGCAACTTTTGTCGTATTCATCCTACCTTTCCTGATTTCCAGGGTGATCATGATGGTGGGTAACTGGGCGCAGCATGCTTTTATTGATAGTACGGCCCCGGACAATTCCTACAGGAACAGCATCACCTGTATCAATACGAAGTACAATCATAAATGCTGGAATGACGGATACCATATCAGCCATCATGTAAAACCATCCATGCACTGGACAGAGCATCCACATTATTTCCGGCAGACACTGAACGAATACATTGAAAATGAGTCGATTGTATTTGACGGCATCCATTTTCTGCATGTCTGGCTTTGGTTAATGACCAAACGCTATGACCTCCTGGCAAAGAATTTTGTTAACATTGGCAACAGATACAGTTCTGATGAGGAAATTATACTCTTCCTAAGGCAGCGCACCAAAAAAATAGACTTAACCACAGTGCCTGCAAGCACGGCTATAGCATAAAATAGTCCTCCTTTTTACTTATATGACACATAAATCTTATGAATATGCGTAATCATAAGAATAAGTGACTAAATTTGCGCTCTAACTTTCGATTTTAAAGTCAAAGCATTATGCGCACTGTTACGTTAAAAAGGGTTGTGGTTACCGGGCTGGGGGCCTTAACGCCTATCGGAAACGATGTAAACACATTCTGGAATAGTCTGAAATCTGGTACCGGTGGTGCTGGTCCTATTACCCGTTTTGATACTACGGAGTTTAAAACTAAGTTCGCTTGCGAACTGAAAGGTTTTGATATAGAAAAGTTCATGGAGAAGAAAGAAGCTCGCAAAATGGACATGTTTACTCAGTATGCTATGGTAGCTGCTCAGGAAGCTGTTGAACATGCAGGCCTTCACCTGGACGGTGTGGATAAGACCCAAATTGGTGTAATCTGGGCTTCTGGTAACGGCGGTATGCAGACCTTCGAAGACCAGATCGTAGAATTTACCCAGGGTAATTTCGTTCCTAAATTCAATCCTTTCTTTATTCCGAAACTGATCTCCGATATCGCGGCTGGTCAGATTTCCATGAAATACGGATTCATGGGCGTGAACTATTGCACTGTATCTGCCTGCGCTTCTTCCAGCAGCGCCCTGGTAGATGCATTCAACTATATCCGTCTTGGTAAAGCAAACGCCATTGTGGCCGGTGGTTCTGAAGCGCCTGTAACACGCGCGGGTATCGCAGGTTTCAATGCCCTCAAAGCCCTTTCTACCCGAAATGACGATCACGCGACTGCTTCCCGTCCTTTCGACGCTGACCGTGATGGTTTCGTAATGGGCGAAGGTGCTGGTGCGATCATCCTCGAAGAATACGAACATGCAGTAAAGAGAGGTGCTACCATTTACGCTGAAATGGTAGGTGGTGCTATGACCGCAGATGCTTATCACCTGACTGCAACCCATCCTGAAGGTCTGGGTGCACGCCTTGGTATGCAAAGAGCACTGGAAGATGCTGATCTGAAACCTGAAGATGTTGATTATATCAACGCACACGCTACTTCCACACCACTGGGCGATGTGAGCGAGCTGAAAGGTATCACCGGCGTGTTCGGCGATCATATTACCAAAGTAAATATCTCTGCTACAAAATCTATGACCGGACACCTGTTGGGTGCTGCTGGCGCTATTGAAGCGATCGCTTGTATCAAAGCGACTCAGTTCGATATCGTTCCGCCGACCATTAACACTACCACCCTTGGTGAAGGCATCCCAACCAACCTGAACCTGACTATCGGTAAGGCACAGGAACGTACCGTAAATGTTGCAATGAGCAATACTTTCGGTTTCGGAGGTCACAACGCGATCGTGGTATTTAAGAAATACAAAGGTTAATCTACCTTACATTTTATAAAAAAGGCGAATTACACTGCTCCGGCTGTCGTAGTTCGCTTTTTTATTGCTCATACGTTAGCGTATATCGTTAAAGTGGGCTTATCACAAGCTTACTACATTGGTATTGAATGAAGCATCTCCTTGCCCACTGTCATACAGATAAACATGCAAATCACCATAATTTAAGAAAACAAATATCCGGTGGCGTAAGACGAACGCCTCACTTAATCCCCTAACTTCGAGCACGAAAGAATAACCTCAGACATTAGACGAACCTCGTTATCCCAAATTCCCGGTTAAACATCAAAAAAACAAAACTATCATGCTAGCTTTATTCACCCCATTACGTACATTGTACGTACTCACTGCATTGTGCATCTTACTGGCTGCCTGTAAAAAAGACGATCACCCGTGGCCCGGTCCCGGCAGCCCTTCCTGCCAATGCGACGCCCAAAGTCTTGAAGGCTGGTACCTGGACACTACCAATTATTATCCGTCTCCCTTCATCCGGCCTTACAAGTTCACTAAGACGTATGACTGGCAAGGCAGGCTACAAACGCTCTACGTGAACATAGACAACCCTAACCCGGTATTCCAGTCTGTGTCTACATTCAGTAAACAGGGCAACAAAGCCTTCCTACTGGATTCAGCTACCCTGGACACCGTGCTGATCGTGGATCTGAACAGCAGGGGGCTGCCTGTAAAAACAGCATTGAAACGACTACTCAATGGTCCTTCCAACTACGTGCAGTATTACCATTACAACCACAAAGATCAGCTGGTGGCCTATGAAGACTCCGTCCGCGGACAGTTCTATGACCTCATCTATGATCATCATGGTAACCTGCTCCGGTACATTTATAGAAAAACCGGCGAAACGATGGTTGAATTTACGTACGATTACAGCACTCCTATAAAAGGGGCAGCGTATATGATCGATGGCTGGATCGGCATCTTCACCGAACTCGAGTACCTGCATTATATGGGCTATCTCGATCTCACCCCTCATCATAAACTAGTAAGGGCCGTTAACAACTTCCGGTATCCGAACTATGACCGGCAGTTTATAAACCAGGTCATTAATGCGGATGGCTATGTAACCAGTTATGTCTTTACACTGTATGATTCAGACCAATTGATCCAGACCCGTACCGTCTGGCATTGCCCCGGTGATAATCAGCATATTACTCAAAAGTCACACTAAATTTTTTAGTAAACTCGTAATTATGCCGTAGTTTAGTAGTCTAAAATAGACCGTGGTACATTCCCGTGTACCACGGCTTTTTAAACTGATATGGCAAAGAAGAAAGAGAATGTAATTACGCCTGATCCGGTGCAGATCATGGCAGATGACCATATAGCAGTGTTTGGGGCCCGGGCGCATAACCTGAAAAATCTGGACCTGCAATTACCCAAGAATAAACTGGTAGTCATAACAGGCATTAGCGGAAGCGGAAAATCATCCCTTGCGTTTGATACCATCTATGCCGAAGGTCAACGGAGATATATGGAAAGCTTCTCCGCATATGCCCGCCAGTTTATTGGTGACATGGAAAGACCCGATGTGGATAAGATCACTGGTCTATCTCCGGTTATTTCCATCGAACAGAAAACTACCAATAAGAATCCCCGTTCCACTGTAGGAACGATCACGGAAATATATGACTTCCTCCGCCTTCTCTACGCGCGTGTCGGTCTTGCCTATTCCTATAATACAGGCAAACGTATGACCCGTTTCTCAGAGGAGGAGATCCTGGAGCATATGTTCAAAAATTATCCGAAAAAGAAACTGGTTGTACTTGCTCCGCTCATCCGCGGACGTAAAGGTCATTACCGGGAATTGTTCGAACAGCTGCGTAAACAGGGCTATCTCAAAGTGCGTGTCAATGGTGAGATCCTTGACCTTAAAGAGCGCATGCAGGTAGACCGTTACAAAATACACGATATTGAACTCGTTGTGGACCGCGTACAGGTACTTGATGATGCCCGTACCCGTATCAGCCAGAGCGTACAAAAAGCGCTGCAGATGGGTAAAGGCCTGCTGTTCATTATGGATAATGATAGCGGAAAGATCAGTCAGTACAGTAAACAACTCATGTGCGAGGATACCGGCCTTTCCTACGAAGAGCCATCTCCCAACACCTTCTCCTTTAACTCTCCCTACGGTGCCTGTCCGCGATGTAAAGGTCTCGGCACCATCTACCAGATAGACATGGAGGCGGTCATCCCCGACTACTCCATCTCCCTGAACGATGGCGGCTTAGCGCCACTGGGCGAGGCGCGTGACACCTTTACCTTCAAACAGGTACAGTCACTCGCCAGGAAACATAAGTTCTCTCTGACGGCACCAATATCCGACCTGCCACAAAAAGCACTGAACCTCCTCCTTTTCGGGGACGAGAACGGCAAACTGGAAATGGACATGGAATTTGGAGACGGTACAGAGACTGCTTACGCCACCGAGTTTGAAGGGGTGATCAATACCGTACGCCGCTATTTTAACGATACATCTTCCGATGCCGTACGCAACTGGGCAGAAAGCTTCATGAAACTGCATACCTGTCCTGAGTGTAATGGCACCCGCCTGAAAAAAGAAAGCCTCTTTTTCAAAGTGGATGAAAAGAACATTGCAGAACTGGGTAGCATGGACCTGGACAAATTACAGGACTGGTTCAAAGATGTGGAAAAGCGGCTGGATAAAAAGCAAAACGTCATCGCCAAAGACATCCTCAAGGAAATTCGCGAACGACTTGGCTTCCTGCTTAACGTAGGCCTGAATTATCTCACACTGTACCGTTCCACACGTACGCTGAGTGGAGGAGAAAGCCAGCGTATCCGCCTGGCTACACAGATCGGCTCCCAGTTAATGGGTATCACCTATATTCTGGATGAACCGAGTATTGGTCTGCATCAGCGTGATAACATGCAGCTGATCGACGCCCTCCGTAACCTGCGGGAAATGGGCAATACGGTGATCGTCGTAGAACACGATAAAGATATCATGCTCCATGCCGACTACCTGGTAGATATAGGCCCTGGTGCTGGTATACACGGTGGCCAGATCATTGCTCAAGGCACGCCCAAACAGATCCTTAAACTGGATACGCCTACAGCCGGTTACCTGAATGGCAAACGCGTAGTACCTGTTCCTGCTGAGCGCCGGAAAGGCAATGGCAAGACCCTGGAACTAAAAGGCGCTACCGGCAATAATCTGAAGAATGTCAGCGTGAAGTTTCCTTTAGGCGTATTCATCTGCGTTACCGGCGTTTCCGGCAGCGGAAAATCTACCCTGATCAATGAAACACTCTATCCGATCCTTAGCAAACATGCCTACGACTCCAAACTGGAGCCAATGCCCTACAAAAGCATCAAAGGCCTGGAGAATATCGATAAAGTAATCGAAATAGACCAGTCACCGATCGGCCGTACGCCGAGGAGTAACCCTGCCACCTACTGTGGATTCTTTACAGATATCCGTCAGCTGTTCTCGCAGGTACCAGAGGCCAAGATCAGGGGATATAATGCGGGACGCTTCTCTTTCAACGTAAAAAGCGGCCGCTGTGAAGTATGTGAAGGTGGTGGTATGCGTGTCATAGAGATGAATTTTCTGCCGGACGTATACGTACACTGTGAAAAATGTAACGGACGCCGCTATAACCGGGAAACCCTGGAAATCCGCTATAAAGGTAAATCCATCTCAGATGTACTCGATATGACGGTGGACGAGGCTGTTGAATTCTTCCAGCCAGTCAGCTACATTTACCGTAAGATCAAAACGTTACAGGATGTTGGGCTAGGGTATATCACGCTGGGGCAATCGGCCGTGACACTCTCCGGTGGTGAAGCACAACGTGTAAAACTCGCTACTGAACTATCCAAGAAAGATACCGGTAAAACCATCTATATCCTGGATGAACCGACCACTGGTCTACACTTCCAGGATATCCAGCTGCTCCTGAACGTACTGAATAAACTGGTAGACCGTGGCAATACAGTCCTGGTAATTGAACATAACCTTGACGTCATCAAAATGGCCGACCACATCGTGGACCTTGGTCCGGAAGGGGGTGCCGGCGGCGGTACGATCCTTTGTAGTGGTACACCAGAACAGGTGGCTGACTGTAAAGGAAGTCATACAGCCCGCTTTCTGAAAATGGAGCTGAATAATTAATTACATACATATCTCTTAATATACGTCCGCTTTCCGCAGGTGATTAATTTCACCGGCAGAAAGCGGAACTTATAATCAGGAACTCGTAATTTGCGGACATGAAATATATTTCTGGGATTATTGCAATACTGTTCCTCTCAGTATTTGCTGCCTGCGAAGATGAAACGAAGACCTGCGACCAGACACTCATCAGTGACCTGGGCATGAACTTTAAGAAAGATACACTGAACGGATACCTGGTCAAAGACACTACCTGGCCTAAAGTGACCTTCTACGCCATCGGCAATGACTCTGTTCTTGTCAAACGTCAGCCAAGAAACAGTATATTCACGGCACTTGACCCGGCAAACGATACCTGCAGATTTTACCTGCAGCTGGATTCGATCGCTACACCTGATACGCTGACCTTCAGATACAAGCGAAAACCCAGCTTCGTTTCAGCCGGATGTGGATTCGCCACCTTCTTCACACTTGACACGGTGATCACAACACATAATACCATTGATTCTCTACACATTAACAATAAGGAAGTAAACAGTACGAATGATACGCACATTTCTTTGTTCTTTATCTATTAGTCTCGCCGGCCTGTTCTCACAAGCCGTACAGGCACAGGTAAAACCCGCGCCAGCGGTACGAGATACCAGTATCAAACCGATACTTACAGATACTTCCGCGCTCCGTAAGGACGGAAAGCAGACGACACCTGCATTGACCCCGCCACAGAAAGACTCCATCTATGTGACTGGCGGCGGTCTGCGCCTGGGTGTGGATATCAGCAGGTTTATCATTCACTTTTTCCAGCCATACAGAACGGATATTGCCATTCAGGGGGATATACGCCTTACCAGAAAGCTGTACGCAGCAGCAGAAGTGGGCTATAACCGCACTTCTCACAGCGATACCAGTTACACGTACAAAGGAAATGGACAATACGCGATCATTGGTATTGACTACGACTTCCTGAAAAAGAAAGATCCCAACGAAAAGAATATGGTATACGGGGGTCTTCGCTACGGATTTGCCCGTAATACCTACGAAGTACCTGCCTATAACATCCGTAACGGCTATTGGGATACAGAACAACCGGGGTCTGTGCCTAAAACCAATATGACCGCACACTGGATCGAATTAACCTTCGGTATGCGTGTGGAAGCATTACCAAACTTCTTCCTGGGATGGGCAGTACGTGAGAAGATCCTGCTTAGCAAAAATTCTCCGGATGGATTAAGTCCAATCGTTATACCCGGATTTGGTAGCGGTTCTAAAAACTCCCAGTTTGACATGACTTATACCTTGTCTTACTATCTTCCGCTGTATAAGCTGCGGATCAATGAGACAAAAAGAATGGAAAAACAGAAGAGAAAAGAAGAGAAAAAGAATCGCTGACCTTCCTGAAAATATATATGCCCGTATTTACAGTCACCTGACAGGTAAATACGGGCTTTTTAATGTTGTATGATGATGCTTATGCCTGCACTTCGCGGATCATTTCAATGTGCGGAATATCGTCCTCCAGGTACATCTCACTACTCTGCTCAAATCCAAGCGAACGGTAAAATTGCTCCAGGTATTGTTGCGCCCCGATCTTGATCGGCACGTTTCCAAAGCGTTGTTCAACTGTTGCTATAGAATATTCCATCAGTTTCCTGCCGCTACCGTTCCCTCTTGCACGGGAAGAAGTCACTACCCGTCCAATGGAACACATATCAAATTTAATACCCGGACCAAAAATCCGCGTATAGGCTACCAGTTCATTATCCAGTGAATCGTCATACCCCATAATATGCACTGCCAGCTGGTCAGCATTATCCATATCCTGAAACACACATTGCTGCTCTACGACAAATACCTCACTACGCAGGCGCAGCAAGGCATACAGTTCCTGCGTTGTCAACTCTTCAAATGTCTTTGTAATCCACGTTATCATAAGAAGATGATTTTATTAGTTCTCATATGCAAGATAATCAATTACTAACGCCTCCGGAAACCAGCCTTATCCATCGTAATTACTCATAAAACAATCTCCCCGATTCCCACAATAAATGATAAATTAGCACGAATTAACGAGAAACAGCATAGCATTATGAGTACCCATGCCACACCATTTCTTTCATTGGAGCATATCACTGTTCGTTACCTGGACAAAACCCTCTTTACCGGTCTGGACTGGCACATTAATAAAGGAGAAAACTGGGCGATCACCGGCCCCAGTGGCGCTGGTAAGTCAGCTCTGCTGAGTACCATTGCAGGCAAGTTCAATGTCATCAATGGCGCCATCCGTCATCACTTCAGCGATGAATACCGCCAGGCAAATACTATCACAGATCCATATTTCACTTACCGTGACCTTCTCGCACTGGTAGGCCATCATCATACATTTAGAAACCGTTCCAATACGACGACCGACTTCTACTATCAGCAGCGGTTTAACAGTATGGATTCCTCGGATGCCCCGACTGTACGGGAATACCTGTACGGAGAATCAGGAGGGGCCCCGGAACAGACACCTATCCTTGAGCCCCTTAAAATTCCCGGGCTGATGGACAAGGAGCTGATCAAACTTTCCAACGGAGAGACTCGTCGTGTCATGATAGCGAAATCCCTGCTGAAACAACCGTTGCTGCTCATGCTGGATAATCCTTTCAGCGGACTGGACATCCAGACCCGCAGGCATTTTACAGAGATGGTCAATAAAATTATTGACAATGGCACCACAGTTATCCTTGTCACGTCAGCAACTGAAGTACCGGAGCACATCACGCATGTAATGACACTCGATGAAGGTCGTGTAACCGGAAAGTATACACGGGAGGAATATCTGCAAATACCTCAACCAGTGACCGCACAAAGCTGGCAAGTAGACGAGGAGAAGATCAGGGCGATCGTCAAGAATACACCGTCTCCTTATACCACTATTATCAGCATGGAGCATATAAAAGTGCAGTACGGCGAACATTTAATCCTGGACGATGTTAACTGGTTAGTGAAGCCCAATGAAAAATGGGCCCTGCTCGGCCACAATGGCGCAGGCAAATCGACCCTGCTCAGCCTGATCAATGGCGATAATCCACAGGCTTACGCACAGCAGCTTTACCTGTTCGACCGTAAACGAGGCAGTGGAGAAAGCATCTGGGATATTAAGAAAAAGATCGGATTCGTATCACCGGAACTACACCAATACTTCCAGGCAGGTAGTAACTGTCTGCAGGTAGTGGTCTCTGGCTTTTTCGATATCATAGGCAGTACCCGTCAGGGCACTCCCGAGCAACAGGCACATGCCGCTGCATGGATGGATATACTGGACATTGGCACATACGCCGGACAACCCTTCAAAGGTGTCCCTGAGAGTGTACAGCGACTGACCCTGCTGGCCCGCGCACTGGTAAAAGAGCCCCCGCTGCTTATTTTTGATGAACCCTGCCAGGGACTGGATCAGCAACAAAAAGAACATTTTAAACACGTAATAGATACCCTATCTAACGTAATGGACCTGACCATGATCTTCGTTACACACTACCAGGAAGAGATCCCATCGGCCGTTACCAAGGTGTTAAAACTAGAAAAGGGAAGAGTAATATTAACTTAATAATACATTTGTTTACCTTTATATCTTAAACAGCATTTAAGCCTCATGGGTCCCAAAAAACGTCTGGCGGTCGTCACCGCCTTCGCTGTATGCCTATCAATCTTGTGCATCACAGCCTGTAGAAACACAAAAAAAGTCATGAACCCTGCCCTGGCAAAATACATCGAAGCCTATACTGCCGGTGTTATTTCAAGACAGAGCACTATCCGGGTGCAATTAGCCAGTAATGTGAATGTTACCCATACACAGAACGAACCTGTTGAAGAAGAGATATTCGATTTCAGCCCCAGCATCAAAGGGAAAGCCTATTGGGTGAATGCGACAACTGTCGAGTTCAGACCAGACGCTAACCTCCAGCCGGGCAAAACCTACACGGCGACCTTTAAACTGGGTAAAGTCATGAAGGTGGAAAAAGAAGTGAAGGAATTTGACTTTGAATTTAAAGTCATCAAACCTTCCTACGCCATTGAGGAATATGGCCTCAAAGCGACCAACAGCAGCACCCTGAATAAAATGACATTCTCAGGCGCGATCGCTACCGCCGACACAGAAGATCCCCAACAGATAGAAAAAGTAGTTACCGCTATCTATCAGGGTAAAAAAGTGCCTGTCACCTGGCAACATAACGCTGCCGATAAAATATCTACTTTTACGATCGATAACCTTGCACGTGCCGAAAAAGGGCAGGGCGCGCGTAACCTGGAGATCTCCTGGGACGGCAAGCCCCTGAATGTGGACAATGTATCAGGTAAAAAGACCTTAGAAGTACCTGCGATCTCTGACTTTAAAGTCCTGGACGTACGCGCAGTGGCAGATGAAGAACAATACGTGCTTGTACAGTTCTCCGATCCCATAAGTGTCGCACAATCTCTTGATGGTCTGATCGGCATAAGTGGCATCAGTGATCTCCGCTTCTCCATTGAAGGCAGTGAGGTAAAGGTATTTGGCCCTGCCAGACTGGAAGGCAACTATGCCGTAGTGGTCAATGAAGGAATTCTGAGCGTAGCAGATGCTAAACTTGAGCAGAGCTTTTCTGCGAATGTAGTATTCGAAAATACCCTGCCATCTGTTTCCATTCCCGGGAAAGGCGTCATACTACCACAAAGTAACAAACTGGTAATGCCGTTTGAAGCTGTGAACCTAAGTGCTGTTGACGTTACCATTATTAAGATCTACGAAAACAATATCCCGCAGTATCTCCAGCAGAATGGCATGGATGGTAGCCAGGATCTGCGCCGTGTAGGTCGGCCGGTAGTTGAAAAAACCATCCGCCTGGATAATGATAAATCGCTGAACCTGCACAAACGCAACCGCTTCTTCCTGGACATGGAAAAACTGCTGCGTACAGAGCCGGGTGCTATTTACCGCGTGACCATCGGTTTCCGTAAGTCCTACTCCCTGCTGGGTTGTTCAACTATCACAGCCTCCACCACCGGAGAGACAACCAGCGACGAAAGCGACGAAGAATATTACGGCGGATATTATAGCAACGAAAGTATCGACGAAGATGATGATTTCTGGCGTCGTTATGACAGCTATTATCCTTATGGCTACTCCTGGGAACAAAGGGACAATCCATGTGCGAACTCTTACTACAATAAAGACAAATGGGCATCCCGCAACATATTCTCCTCTAATATTGGCCTGACCGCTAAAAGAGGGAATGACAACAGCATGCTCATCGCTGTCACCGATATCCGTGACACCAAACCAATGGTTGGTGTAGAACTGGAACTGCTTGACTATCAGAACCAGGTGATCTTCAAAACCAAAAGTGATGGAGATGGTCTGGCTACTTTCGATCTGAAACGTAAACCTTACCTGCTCATCGCTAAAAAAGATGACGAAAGAGGCTATCTGAAACTCGATGATGGCAACTCCCTTCCATTGGGTCGTTTTGATGTGAAAGGTGAAGAAGTACAAAGTGGTATCAAAGGATTCCTGTATGGTGAACGTGGCGTATGGCGTCCGGGAGATACCCTCTTCCTGTCTTTCATCCTGGAAGATAAACAACAGAAACTACCACCCAATCACCCGGTAACGCTGGAACTCTACAATCCGAAAGGTCAACTATACAGACAACTCAACGCCTTACAGTCTGTTAATGGTTTCTATAGTTTCACCACTGCGACCAATCCGGATGATCCTACCGGTAGCTGGGTCGCTAAAGTAAAAGTAGGTGGTGCCGTATTTACGAAGAACCTGCGTATCGAGACTGTTAAACCGAACAGGTTAAAAATAGACCTGAACTTCGGTAAAAACACTACTTTATCCAAGGCTGATGCGACAGAAGGAACACTTAATGCCCGTTGGATGTTTGGTGCCACTGCACAAAACCTGAAAGCCAAAGTAGATGTATCACTCAGTCAGCAGACAACGGCTTTCAAGAACTTCCAGCACTACCGCTTTGATGATCCGATCACACATTTTGAAGCGGAAAGTAAAACCATCTTCGAAAGTAGTCTGAATGAGAATGGTACCGCGCCGGTAAAAGTGAATCTTCCACTGGGTAAACTGGCGCCAGGTCAGCTGAAAGCCAGCTTTGAGATCAAAGTTTTTGAACCAGGCGGTGACTTCAGTATCGATCATTTCTCCATGCCTTACAATCCGTTTGCTTCTTATGCGGGCATCAGGGTACCGGAAGGCGACCGCATGACAGGCATGCTGCTTATCGATAAACCACATGCTATCAGCATTGTCAATGTAGACGAAAGAGGTAATCTGCTTAGCGGCAACCAGGAAGTGCAGGTGGAACTCTACAAGGTACGCTGGCGCTGGTGGTGGGATGAGAATGGTGAAGACGAGTTCAGCAACTTTACGCAGGATAGCTATAATCAGCTACTGAAAAAAGAAACAATGACCCTGCATGGTGGTAAAGGTACCTGGGACCTTCAGATCAACTATCCTGACTGGGGACGTTATCTCGTGCGTGTAAAAGACCTGCAAAGCGGACATACCACAGGGCAAACTGTTTATATAGACTGGCCGGGATGGGCAGAAAGGGTACAGAAAGAAAATCCTTCTGAAGCATCTATGCTGGTATTTACATCTGATAAACCTCAGTATAATGTAGGTGACGATATCACCCTGACCATGCCAAGCAGCGAAGGAGGCCGCGGGCTGGTAAGCATTGAGAGCGGTAGTAAGGTGCTGAAAACTTTCTGGATCAATACCGAGAAAGGACAGACTGTCTACAAGTTCAAGGCTGAAAAGGAAATGTCTCCTAACATCTATGTGAATGTAAGCTTGCTGCAGAAACATGCACAGACCGCAAACGACCTCCCGATCCGTATGTACGGTGTGATCCCGATCACTATCAACGACGCCAATACCGTCCTGAAACCAGTGATCTCCATGCCTGACAAACTGGAACCTGAGCAAAATGCCAGCATCACTGTATCAGAAGCAAACGGCAAACCAATGACCTACACCATCGCATTGGTGGACGAAGGGCTGCTGGACCTGACCCGCTTTAAAACACCTGATCCGCACAGCGCATTCTATGCACGTGAAGCACTTGGCGTGAAGACCTGGGACCTCTACGACTTTGTGATCGGTGCATGGGGTGGCGATATGGAGCGCATCCTGAGCATTGGTGGTGACGAGGGACTGAATAAAAACGCTGGTACAGCCAAAGCGAACCGTTTCAAACCGGTTGTGATATTCATGGGACCATTCACATCCAAGGGTGGTAAACAAACCCATAATTTCAAACTACCTCCTTACGTAGGTTCAGTGAAAGCGATGGTAGTTGCAGGACAGGACGGTGCTTATGGCTCCGCCGAAAAAGCAGTCGCTGTTAAAAAGCCGCTGATGCTGCTCACCACGTTACCACGTGTATTAGGCCCATCAGAAACCATACAGCTGCCAGTAACTGTATTCGGCATGGAAAACAATATCCGTAACACTAAAGTTACATTGGCTACCAGCCCGCTGCTGGAAGTGGTGGGTGAACGCACTAAAACAGTCACCTTCGCACAGCCTGGTGAACAGATCGTATACTTCGATGTACGTGTAAGACCGCAGGTAGGTATAGCTAAAGTAAAAGTGACCGCTACCAGCGGTGCTGCTAAAGCAGAAGAGGAAACTGAACTCGAAGTACGCAATCCGAATCCGGTGATCACCACTGTTCAGGAAGCTACCCTTCAGGCAGGTCAAAGCTGGAGCACCGCCTACAGACCTGCTGGTATGGCGGGCACTAATACGGGTGTCCTGGAAGTTTCCACTATTCCGTCTCTGAACCTGGCAAAACGCCTGGGCTACCTGATCCAGTATCCGCATGGATGTGTGGAACAGACCACCTCCAGCGTATTCCCGCAACTGGCACTGAACCAGCTGATGGACCTGAAGCCGGCAGAACTGGCAAATATTGAGAAAAATATCAAAGCCGGTATCGCACGACTGAAAGGCTTCCAGACTTCCGACGGAGGATTGAGCTACTGGCCGGGCGCCGCACAGGCGGACGAATGGGGAACTAACTATGCGGGTCATTTCCTATTGGAAGCACAGGCAAAAGGCTATGAATTGCCGGCAAGTATGCTTGACCAATGGAAGAAATACCAGCGTAACAAGGCAGGCTCCTGGGCACCATCTACCACCAACTTCTATGGTGGCGATCTTACACAGGCATATCGCCTCTACCTGCTGGCCCTGGCGAAAGTGCCAGAACTGGGTGCCATGAACCGTCTGAAAGAATTTAAATACCTGTCTAACGAAGCGAAGTGGAGACTGGCGGCGGCCTACAAACTGGCCGGTCAGCCAGAACTGGCTAACAGCCTGGTAAAACCACTGTCTACAGATGTGAAACCGTACAATCAGCTGGGTGGCACATTTGGTTCAGACCTGCGTGACAAAGCAATGATCCTGGAGACACTGACCATCCTCGGCCAGCGTAACCGTGCAAATGACCTGTTACAAACGATCGCAGCTAACCTGTCTCAGGAGAGCTGGTACAGCACACAGACCACTGCCTATGCACTGATCGCAGTAGCTAAGTATTGTGGTGTAAACACCAGTGGTAACAAGATCTCGTTCAGTTACAATATGAACGGCAGCAGCAATACTGTGAATGCCAGCTCTTATGTAACGCAGGTACCTGTGAATGTAACCGGTGCAGAAGGCAATATCAGCATTCAGAACAGGGGACAAAATGTACTGTATACCCGCCTGATCCTGCAGGGCCGTCCGGATGCCGGTCAGGAACCAAACATTCCTAACAATCCTGATGTACTGGATATCCAGGTGAAATACAGTACCCGTGATGGTAAGGTGCTCGATCCTGCTTCCCTCCGTCAGGGTGCAGACTTCATGGCAACTGTGACTATCCGCAACCCGGGTAAACGCGGCTACTATGAACAGATGGCACTGACTGAAATATTCCCGAGCGGCTGGGAGATCATCAACACCCGCCTGATGGAAAATGACAGTACCTTCCGTTCTTCACCATTTACTTACAAAGACATTCGTGATGACAGGGTGTACACTTACTTCAATATCGAAGAGAACAAGACTTACACTTACAATGTCCTGCTGAACGCGGCTTACCTCGGTAGATATTATCTGCCGGCAGTATCCTGTGAAGCGATGTATGATAATACGATCCATGCATTCCAGCCTGGTAAATGGGTGGAAGTAGTGAAGTGATGAGTAATAATCATTAGCAGAAAAAAAGGCGTTCACTGTCAGTGGACGCCTTCTTTATTCAGATCACCTCATTACTAATTACTAATTATTAATTTCGCCTCATGCGTTCCTGGTTCCGAAAACGAAAATGGTGGCTCATCGCTTTAACCATCCTCCTGATACTCTATATATGCTGCATCCCCTCCCGTCTGTTCACCACTCCGACCTCGTTTGTCATCGAAGACAGTAATGGGGAACTGCTGAGTGCGACGATCGCCACGGATGGACAATGGCGTTTTCCGGCAGACAAACAGGTCCCTGAAAAATTCGCTGCCTGTATCGTCGCATATGAGGACAAACGCTTTTATCACCATTGGGGAGTGGATGTACTGGCACTGGGACGTGCCATCAAACAGAACCTAAGTAGTAAAAGAGTAGTAAGCGGCGGCAGTACACTGACGATGCAGGTAATGCGCCTGTCACGTAACAGAGACCGGAACATCCTCCAGAAACTGATAGAAGCAGTTATGGCTACCAGACTGGAATTTTCCTATTCGAAGAAAAGTATTCTTTCTCTATATGCAGGCAATGCGCCTTTCGGTGGGAATGTAGTGGGGCTGGAAGCTGCCGCATGGCGATATTATGGTCGTAGTGCGGCACAATTATCCTGGGGAGAAACGGCGGCACTGGCCGTATTACCTAATAGCCCCGCGTTAGTACACCCGGGTCGTAACCGGCAAACCTTACTCCGTAAAAGAAATCAGCTGCTGGAAAGACTGTGGCACAATGAAACGATAGATAGTGTGACCTGCCAGCTGGCTAAACTGGAACCATTACCCGATCAGCCGAAGGCCTTACCACAGGATGCACCACACTTACTCGATCGCTTTCGCAGAGATTATCCAGCTCAGAAAGCAAAAGACCATAAAGCGGTCACACGTATCAGAACTACGCTTGACGCAGGGTTGCAAAGAAACGTAGGTGGCATCATTGAGCGTTACCATAGTATTTATAAAGCCAATGGCATCAACAACGCGGCAGCGGTTGTACTGGATGTGGAAACCGGCGATGCACTGGCTTATGTGGGAAATGTCTATCATCCGGAAGATCCTGAAACAGAAAGCCATGTTGATATCATACAGGCACCCCGTAGTCCGGGCAGTACATTGAAACCTATTCTCTACGCAGCAATGCTGACTGACGGTATGATCCTGCCACATTCGCTGGTAGCAGATATTCCCACACAGATAGCAGGGTACACGCCTCAGAACTTCGACCTGGGTTATGACGGGGCGGTACCAGCCAGTAAGGCACTGGCGCGCTCGCTGAATATACCTGCCGTGAGAATGTTACAGCAATACCGTTATGAAAGATTGCATACACTGTTGAAGAAGCTGGGCATGACGACATTAACACAGCCCGCCGATCACTACGGATTATCACTGATCCTGGGTGGGGGAGAGTCTACGTTATGGGAACTGACTGGTATGTACGCCAGCATGGCCCGCACATTATTACATCAGGAGCAATACAACGGCAAGTATGATGCTGACGATATACATGCTCCTAATTACCGGCAGGGTACGAAACGCGTCTCCCAATCAGCACCCTCCGGGACAGGCATACTAGACGCTGGCGCTATCTGGTATACTTTTCAGGCGATGGAAGAAGTGATGCGACCGGGGGAGGAACTATTATGGCAGCAATTCTCCTCTTCGCAGCGGGTAGCCTGGAAAACCGGTACCAGCTTTGGGTTCAGAGATGGCTGGGCGATAGGTGTAACACCACAATTCGTAGTGGGCGTGTGGATAGGCAATGCAGATGGAGAAGGAAGACCGGGCTTGCTGGGTGTGTCGACCGCAGCGCCCGTGATGTTTGACATATTCCGGTTACTACATACCGGCAGTTGGTTCACCCCACCGTACGACAAATTACAGCGGATAGAAGTGTGCCGGCAAAGCGGCTACCGGGCAAGCGATCTTTGTCCGGAGAAAGATTCTATTGCTGTACCAGTCGCCGGGCTCCGCTCAGGACTCTGCCCTTATCACCAGCTGGTACACCTGGATCATACAGGTCTATGGAGGGTTACGGCTGACTGTGAATCACCTTCTCAGATGCAGCACGTACCGTGGTTCATCTTACCACCAGCAATGGAATTTTACTATCGCACAAAACATAACTATTTACCGTTACCACCGTATAAACAGGAATGCCTGGCAACCCTGCAACAGGATAAAGCTCCGATGGAAGTGATCTATCCAAGGCCGAATGCCCGTATTTATGTACCCATAGAGATAGATGGTAAACCAGGAGAGGCGGTATTCACGGCTACGCACCGTAATACAGCAGAAAAGATCTACTGGCATATGGATGACAACTACCTGGGAGAAACGCAGGAGTTTCATCAGATGGCCTTACATCCTGCAGCAGGTAAGCATATGCTTACATTGGTAGACGAGCAGGGGGTACAGGTACGCGTACCGTTTGAGATACTGGCAAAAAAAGGAGACGACTAAGCGAACTTAATACCCGTATTTCTCTTTCCAGAGGCTACGCAGGTGCTTACGCATCTCTTCTTCTCTTGGGTTCTTACCCGGATCATATAGTTTCATACCCTTGATACGGTCAGGCAGATACTCCTGCGGAGAGAAACTGTTCTCGTAGTCATGGGAATATTCGTATCCCTTATGATATCCCATATCTTTCATCATCTTCGTTGGCGCATTGCGTATATGCATAGGTATGGGCAGATCGCCTGTTTGCGACACGACAGACAATGCATTGCCAATAGCCATATAAGCTGCGTTACTCTTAGCAGAGGAGGCGAGATAGGTAGTACACTGTGACAGAATGATACGTGCTTCCGGGTATCCGATCATGGTCACGGCCTGGAAGCAACTGGTAGCCAGTAAAAGGGCATTAGGATTGGCATTACCAATATCTTCGGACGCAGATATTAACAGGCGACGGGCGATAAATTTCACATCTTCTCCACCTTCAATCATACGTGCCAGATAATATACAGCCGCGTTGGGGTCGCTACCGCGGATAGATTTTATGAAAGCAGAAATGATATCATAGTGCTGTTCACCGGTCTTATCGTAAATGGCCACACGTTGTTGCGCTATATCCATCACTTTCTTATCAGTGATCACGATAGGATGCTCGTTTTGCAGGGTATTCACCACTAACTCAAAAAGATTAAGCAGTTTCCTGGCATCACCACCGGAAATCCCGAATAATGCGGATGTTTCCTTCAGCTCTATTTGTTTACTGCCCAGCCATTCATCCTGTTGCATCGCTTGTTGGATGAGCTGCAATAGTTGTGGTTCACTGAGGGGCTTCAGCACATATACCTGGCTACGCGACAGTAAGGCCGAGTTCACTTCAAAGGAAGGATTCTCTGTAGTGGCACCGATCAGTGTGATGATACCTTTCTCCACAGCGCCCAGCAGGGCATCCTGCTGAGACTTGTTAAAGCGGTGGATCTCATCAATAAATAATACGGCATAGCCCTGTTTACGAGCTATTTCGATCACTTCACGTACTTCTTTTACACCTGCCGAGATAGCAGATAAGGTGTAGAAAGGTACGTCCAGTGTATGCGCTATGATATTTGCAATTGTTGTTTTTCCTACACCGGGAGGTCCCCACAGGATCATCGAGGGAATACGGCCTTGCTGTAAGGCTGTACGTAAGATGCTATCCTTGCCGGTCAGGTGTTCCTGTCCCACCAGCTCATCCAGGGTCTCCGGTCTTATGCGCTCGGCTAATGGTTCCATATTTACAATTATATATTAAGGGTTAGGATGAACGTTATCAGAAGTCAAGATCCTCAGGATTTTTACTTTCATCCTTCTCTTGCTGATCATCTTTCCATTGTTTCAGATATATCAATGATGATACCGCATTTCCGAGGAGCAGTCCGCCATATGCTGATGAAATTATCTGTAAATACAGGAGGGAACGGGCCACTTCACTTACAGACATTTTCCCGTTATTCATTTCATCAAACATATCCATCATTGCGTCCATGGATGCGGCATCTTTCATCGCGAAAGAGGATGATATCACCATCAAGCCTAACATAATAGGAAAAAAGGCCAGTGACTGTACCTGTTGAGGGGTATTTGCTTTCAATGGTATCGCTGGATTCCCCAGATGACGCATGAGAGCGTTGGTTTTAAGCGCCTGAAAAAAAACACCTGCCAGAAGAAATGTCATCATCAGCATTTCAAGGGCACCGGCTGCCACTGTAAAGAAAAATGCATAAAGAATCAAAATGCCAGTTACGAACATTCCCAGACCATTCAGTACTCTGAATAATTTACCGCCAAAATCCATGTATCCAGTTTTAATAAGACCACAAACCTACTAAACAGTCCGCAAACCACCCACAATCATCCCTATGAACCGACCATTTGTAAAAAAGCGGTGCGCTCGCTTGGGATGTTTTATTTATATTTAAACACTAAACCTGTTTTTTTTATGAAGAGCACTTACGCTTTACAACTTCCATTACTGGCAGCCGTATCCCTTATGGCCGCATGTAACGGAGGCAACACCACCAAACAGACGCAGGATTCCGCTGCTGTAGCATCAGCAGACACTACCAAAGTCCCCGCTTTTGAACTCAGTTCTATTGACTCCAGCGCAAAACCATGCGATGATTTTGACCAGTATGTAAATGGCAACTGGAAAAAAAACAACCCCATTCCTTCTACAGAAAGCCGTTGGGGGGCATTCAACGTACTTGATAAACAAAATAAAGAAGTACGTCTGAAAGGCATTATTTTGTCACTCGCTGAACAAAAAGACCTTAAAAAAGGTACTGAAGAGCAGCAGATCTCTGATTTCTACCGCTCTTTCCTGGACACAGCGACCATCGAACAGCTGGGTGTTACACCCTTAAAACCTTATCTCGACAAGATTAACACGATCCAGGACCTGGCTGGCTTTGCCAAAGTATCCGGGGAGCTGGAAGCGATCGGCATATCTGGTCTGGTGAATTTCGGTGTTGAAGCGGATGCCCGCAACAGTAAGATGAATGCGCTTTATGCAGGACAGGACGGTCTGAGCCTCGGCGAAAAAAGCTATTACGAAAGACCAGACGCCAGCACGAAGGAAGTGCGTGATGAGTTTGTAAAACACATTGACAAGCAATTTGCCACAGCTGGATTCACTGATGCCAATCCGGGTAAGACCATCCTGGAATTTGAAACCAAAGTTGCCAAACTGCAACTCTCAAATGTAGAACTGCGCGATCCGGTAGCGACATACAACAAAGCACATTACAGCGAATTGAAGAAACTGGCCCCTGAGTATGACTGGGATGTTTTCACAAGTGCACAGGGCATCAAAGCAGATACCCTGATCCTGCAGAACAAACCATACATCACCAAGGTTACCGCCCTGTTGAAAAGCACCTCTCCTGAGACCCTGAAAACATGGTTACGCTGGCAGACATTATCCCATTTCGCAGGTTTCCTGAACAAGTCCCTGGATAATGAGAACTTCCACTTCTTTGCAACCGTGATGCGTGGCGCCAAACAGCAACGTCCACGTCTGGAGCGCGCTATCCGTGCAACAGATGCAACAATGGGTATGCCGCTGGGTAAATTATTCGCAAAGAAATACTTCCCGGAAAGCTCCAAACAGAAAGTATCAGAAATGATTGAGAATGTACGTGCTGTATATGGCGAACGTATCGACAGTCTGACATGGATGAGCGCTGCTACCAAGGAAATGGCGCACAAGAAACTGGCGTCCTTTACCTATAAGATCGGTTATCCCGACAAATGGAAAGATTATTCCAGCATAGATATTAAACCCGGTACCCTGGTGGAAAACATTGTTGCTGCGGCTAATTATGAGCACAAAGAAGCACTGAACAAGATCGGTAAGGAAGTAGATAAGAGTGAATGGGGCATGACACCGCAAACGGTGAATGCTTATTACAATCCACTGAACAACGAAGTAGTATTCCCTGCGGGTATCCTCCAGCCTCCATTCTTCAATGCAAATGCGGATGATGCAATCAACTATGGAGGTATCATTGCTGTAATCGGCCATGAGTTCACCCATGGGTTCGACGACCAGGGCTCTCAGTTCGACGCAGATGGCAACCTGAAAAACTGGTGGACAGATGCTGACCGTAAGAACTTCATGCAACAAGCTAAACGTTATATCGATTACTTCAGTGGTATTGAAGTACAAAAAGGCTTCTTCATCAATGGCGCACTGACCATTGGCGAGAACATCGCTGACCTGGGTGGTTTGACCCTGGCCTATAGTGCTTTGGAGAAATCCCTGAAAGGCAAACCTGAGCCAGCACCAATTGATGGCTTTACCTGGAAACAGCGTTTCTTCCTGGGCTGGGCACAGGTATGGCACATGAATACGACTGATGCTGCCCTGCGTAACCAGGTACAGACCGATCCTCACTCTCCGGCAAGAGACCGTATCAATGGTCCGCTGCCTCACCTGAAGGCATTCGCAGAGGCCTGGGGTTGTACACCGGACAGCAAAATGGTACTGCCTGACAACAAACGAGTGGTTATCTGGTAATTATAACTTGCTATAAAATAAAAAAGGGGCCGGCTGAGTAGCCGGTCCTTTTTATTTTGGGTAAGAGGCCAGACACCTGGCTGATCTCCATAAACCGGTCATCATTCTCCGGGATTTGTACAATGCTTTGTATTGATTATGCCTTAATTTTGTAGCATTATTCACAGGAATTAAATTGGATTCACATGACCGGCATGTTTAGACAATATCGCACTGAAATCCGTAACATATTGATTATCGCTATATTGGCGATGGCTTTCCCTTATTTACCTAAACTGGCAGGTTTCCTGCTGACAACGACCAATGGGTCTGTTATCACATTAAGCCTGATAGGTGCTACGGTACTGGCCTTTACAATTAAGATATACTTCCGCATATTAGTGATGCGTATTAATAAAGACAATGAGGCAGTAGCCTGATTATTCTCAAACGTCAATTATCAACCATTCACCATTATGATGAAGTCCATACTCTACGTTTCCTATACATTGTTGGTTGCTGCGCTCCTGACAGCTTGTGGCAATGCTGGCACCAAAGAGGCAGCCAGCCATGATTCCGTAAGCACCCAACCAGCGGAACATGCACCTGCTGAAAATGCGGTTGTTGCCGGTAAGCTGCCAGACCCTGTGTGTGGCATGCCTTATGATACTATGTATAAGGAATGGAGCGTTTATAAAACTGATACCGTTCATTTCTGTTCCCCTACCTGTAAGCGAGTGTTTGACAAGAATCCGGAGAAATACGCAGGCAAACTGGGGCTATAATCGACCATCAGCCTTTTTTTATCTCTTACCCCATGTAACTAAGTAGAATATTTTGCGTTCTAATTACAAACTCCTATGCATGAGATCACTATTAACCAGCTTGCTGCTACTCATGTTACTCTGCAGCTGCGAGAAAAATGATATTGAGGCAACCCCCTCAATAGATGTAACGGGTTCCTGGCAGTTATCCCAGCAGTATTCCCTGCCGGATACATCCTGGCAGGGAATCAGTCCTAAAGACTCTGCGTTGTATGTATTTGGCCGGAACGGACAATTCGTCTTTGATGCCAAAACTTACCACCTCACCGGAACTTATAAAGTTGTCCCTGCCGGTCATAAGGTCAACCTGATCATTACCGGGCAGGATTCTGTAGCCCAATATCTGCAGGTAGAAAGGCTGACGGATACCAGCATCCGTATTAATGACTGGCTGATCGGTGTCAATAAAGAACAGGTAAGCCGTAAGTTCATCCTGATCAACAGGTAAATTGCGCTTAAGCATTCATGATATAAAAAAGTCCCGGGATAAGTCCCGGGACGTTCGATTAAAACAGCTTATGAAAATCTACGCTTACGTTCAAATTATGATGTAAAGCTACCCCTCGTGTATTACTGCACTGTTACCCCTACATTATCTGCGTATTAACAAATTCTATCAGGAAGAGGAAACCCCAGACAGGAACTGAACTATCAGGCTCATTCCAGGGAGAATCGTGTACCTGTTTTCGAAGACATTTACAGGCTGACGCAGCGCTATTCACTGCTGCGCAATTATCGGCGGAGACCTATTGAATATTTTCAATCGGATCGCTAATTATATTAAACATCATCTAACATGAACGCCAAAACAAAAGATATAAATTCAGTAAATTA
This sequence comes from Chitinophaga agri, assembly GCF_010093065.1. Classification (NCBI taxonomy): domain Bacteria; kingdom Pseudomonadati; phylum Bacteroidota; class Chitinophagia; order Chitinophagales; family Chitinophagaceae; genus Chitinophaga; species Chitinophaga agri. The sequence goes on from NZ_CP048113.1 coordinate 4,208,139, forward strand.
ACTGTATAACAATATAATTGTAAATGGCAAAGCAAAATTCCTTAATAACATTCACAGGGAAACTCGGCAATATCATCGGCTACTGCCGGGATGGACAATACTATCTGCGTAGTATGCCGGAAAAGGTCAGACAGACAAACGCGACCCGTCAGGCAGCTAAACGATTCGGTATCGCCAGCAAACAAGCGGCACTTATCCGCCGGGCGGTAGGTCCTGATCTGGATATCCCCTGTGATGGCAATCATGTAAACCGGCTGAATAGGGCTTTTCTTCTGGCGGGTATTGGTAACACGAAGGGTATAACAGGCTTTCGTTTCAATCAGCATACCGGAATAGAACAGTTCCTGCCGGTAGCGCCCCGGTTTACCAGGGACGGCGTGTTACATATACCAGCACAGACAATGCCTCAATACAGGCAGTTTACTGCATTAGAAGTAAAGGTCATTGCCACGCGTGTTGATTTCGCCTCCAGAAGGATAATAGGGGTGGATGCAGCTATGACGGTCATTCCTGCCATGGGGGTATTTACCGGTACCACGCTTTCAGTAGAGGTGCCTGGCAATGGGATGCTGGTCGTTATTGTGCAAATACGGGCGCTTAATGGGGATGTTCCAACGAATAACCGGCATTACCAGGCTGCAGATATTATTGCTGTTCTCGAACCACAGACAAAGCAGGTGTATCATTCACAGAAACATTCAGCATATTTGACATCAGCACCAGCCATATATGACGTAGTGGCTTCCACATACCCACATTCCCCCGATTCATATATCCAAAGGGAGTGATCATCGTTAAACAGAGATCAATGCGCCAACCATATACTTGAATAAAGAAACCGTTCTGTTGATCTCTCCCTCTTTGTCATCCTATACCTGGTTAAAATACGCTTATTAACATCGGTTATGTTCAAAATCTTGCTCAGCAGGTCTGGCTGCTGACATTTTCTTATTGCCTAAACTCAGCGTATTGTTCATCTCTCGGGTATTGTCTGACAAAACCACGTGTGTATAATACTTACGGATCAAGTCCACCTTTACTTCTGGGCTAATATTGCCTATTACCTTCTTTATGGGCGGTCTCTTATCATTAGTAATCAGATTATAAACAAACCAACATACGGCAGTGTCTGTCCGCCAATCAGGTCAAAATGATACGTGCCCTCTAAAACAGCTTTAGGTATCATAATTGCGATTATATTGTTAATGGGCAATAAAGACAGTTAAATTTTAGGTATTTCAATTAACTTTATTAATATAAAGTAATGATTAAGCTTAGACCAAACAGCATTTAATTGAACATATGTCAATAAATGATGCTATTTCTTAACTATTCCTAGTAATTAACAAATAGAATACCATGGTACCAAGCTCAAATAGATTTTTTAAGAAGTGTCAGCTGAAAGCAGAAAACAAAATGATGAAAGCAGATGAAAAAAATAATGCAGTAATTACCAAAAGAAATACGGATTTACTAAAGCAGATGGAGGCAATGGAGAACCAAAATGCCTACATGTATGTAAATCAAAATTATCCGTTCAATGTCCCTGTGCCAACCAACGAGGAAAAGGAACTAAAAAGTAAAAGATTATTCTTGTGGGCTGAGATAACTCTATTAACCCAGATCAAAAACAACGGCCCATTTACAGGAGACGATAATGCTATTCAATCATTAAGCGAAGCGCAAAAAGCTGCTTTAAATTTCGCTGAGCATGTAAAAAATGACCCACGTCAAATTGAAGATCAAATTAAGACCTTAGAAAAGCAATTGTATTCGCTTATTTAAAAACTCTAACAGGTGTTTTACATTCTTGAGTTCATTTTCAGTTAGCTGGTTAACCTCGTTATTATGAGCTTGCAAGATGAGATTTAATTTTGCTTGTTTATATAAAATGTAATCCTTGTAACGTTGCATACAGTCATCATTCGGCGTTAAATCAAAGTACGCCTCTATACTTTCTCCATATATCAGCCATATATCTCTCCCGGTCATAGTCAACTCCTGATTTTCTAACTCTGATGTAAAGGTTATAAGTTCTTCGCATCTAATTAAATCATTTGGAGTTGGAAATTTTTCATGATCTATTCCAAATCTGGATAATACATTTTTGTATACTTTTTCACCATCTGGGAGTGGCTTCCAACCGTAAGAAGGCCAGACGAAGTAGCCGCTAAATATTTTTCTTATTCCATATGTACCCGCTGCCTTACATTCCATTCGTTCAACGCCTGCTATCATCAGGTAATCTAATTGACTGCTGAACGCGATTAACCCCATCCCTGTTTCTTTATCAATACTCAGTGTAAATAATTCATTTCTTACTATCTGGTTGTCGAAGTCAAATCTTCTTTCAAGTTCTACTGCGTCGGTAACGATATTTACCTGAAGTAAATCCGTTAGCACGAAAATCACATGGAGACGAGGATTATCCCGCAGTTCTGTAAAACTATAAAAAGGATAAACACCAGTGCAGCCTAATACTAATTTTAACGGCAACGAACATCCCGTAAGCGTAAAAAAATTCTCTTCATTTAGCTCAATTTTGAGCATATTAGGTTTTTGAAAAAATAAGGACATTATCTCAAAAGTTTTGGTGCGTTATCTTACAGTAAAAAATGGCCGGCGACATTTGGGGATTGAGGTAACAAACGCCGTAAGCGCGGCGCAAATCTACTGGTTTTCATTGAGTAAAAGCACAACGATCCCTATCCTATAAAAAAAGCCGGACTGTGTCACCACAGTCCGGCTTTTCCTATCAAACCTCACGTATTAGAATGAATATCTTAATCCTAACTGCATCTGGTGCCTGCTACCAAAGAAGTCTCTTGAGTATGGAGTGCCAGGGTTAGACCAGGTATATACCGGGTAAGCGGTAGGCGTACCTGCAGTTTTGGTGCTCAGACCAACGCTCGCTGTTGAGTTGAAAGTGTTTGGAGAGAAGTATTGAATACCCCAGTCTTTGTTCAACAGGTTGGTCAGGTTGATGATATCGTAAGTCAGTGTAAGCGTATGCGTTGTTTTACCTGCTTTGAAGTTGAAATCCTGTGAGAAACGGAAGTCAGCCTGTGTATTCCATGGCGTACGGCCACCATTACGTTCCGTGAACTGGCCTTTGCGGCTGCTCAGGTATTTATCACCTTCTACGTAAGAAAAGAATGCATCAGCCATTGCCTGGTTTTCAGCAGAGAAGAACTTACGTGCTTCAGCCTGATCTTTCGGAATGTATGCTAAGCTAACCTGCTGTGGTGTACCCTGTACAGTAGCGTTTACGAAACCGTAAGAGAATGGCGTACCAGAAGCTGTATTGAAGAACAGGGCAAAGTTAGAAATGAAACGTCCATCACGTGTCCAGTCTTTTTTGTAGCTGGCAGTAGCCACGATACGGTGACGGATGTCAAAGTTAGAATAAGCCAGATGTGGATCATTCGGATTCAGTGCCTGGTTCAGCTGCCAGTTAGACTCCATTGAGTTACGGATACCGTTGGTGATGTCTTTAGACTGACCGTAAGTGTAGGCTACGTTGAAATTCAAACCGAAGTCCAATGCTTTACTCACCTGGCCGGTCACTGCATAACGGTAACCTTTGTTAGTGTTAGACAGCAGGTATGCGTTTGTGAATTTAGAGTTGATCTTAGAACCGCTATAGATAGGCTGCTGCTTATCTGTATCGTATACCATATAAGTAGGATTATCTACCAGGTTTACCTGCTGGAATTTCAGATCATAGATGGTTTTAGTGTAGATCGCTTCAAAGGTGAATTTCCATCTGTTCTGTGTAGAGTAGTCTAATGCTACGCTGCTTCTCCACATCTGTGGCATTTTGAAATTATTGTCGATCAGGTCAACCTGTGTTGCACCTGTAGCGTCATTCACATTAACACCCTGTGCAGTCACAAACTGTGCAGCACCCTGGTCAGATACTTTCACCGGATTGCTACCAGCTGCCGGAGGTGCTGCTGCTGTAAAACGTTTGTCGTAAGCACCGTAAGAAGTACCATTGTTATAGTAGGCATAGCCTAACCATGCGAATGGAATACGACCGGTAAACAGACCTGTTCCACCACGCAGTACAAGGCTCTGATCGCCTTTGATATCGTAGTTAAAGCCCAGACGAGGGGAGATCTGAATATTGTTCAGGTATTTATTATTGATATCTTTCGGCTGTGTATAACTGTAAGTTGTACCGAAGTTAGGATCAACCGGAGAACCAGTGGTCTTATCACTCAGGCGCTGTCTGTTAGGCAGGCTGGTATAGTCGAAACGGAGACCTGGAGTCAGTTTGAAACGGTCAGTCAGCTGGATCTCATCCTGTGCATACAGGCTGTACATACCGATCTTGAACTGAGCCGGCGGATTCGCCATGATATAATCACGGGAGTTGTTAGTATAGTTAAAGTTAGCACGTACACGGCTAGGCGCATCATTCAGGAAAGCACCAATGCTATCGTAGTCAACACGACCATTCCATGAGTTTACAAAACCATAAGTGATGTTGTATAACTCATTGTGCGTACCAATGGTGATATTGTGTTTACCCTTGAAGATATTCACGTTATCTGTGAACTCAAAAGTCTTCTGCTTCATGTCAAAGATAGACGCTTCACGGTCAGTACCCAGGAAGATGGTACCACCTCTCGATTTGATCTGGATCTGTGCCAGGGAAGGATCAGAAGATGGCTCACGATAATCGTGAACAGTAGAGTAACCAATGATCAAACTGTTAGAAACTGTATTATTGAAACGACTTTTCAGTTCAGCTACAGTGGAGCTCTGATTGTTCACCTGTTTGAAGTCGATACCACCGAAACGGAAGTTCTGTTGGTCACGTTCCAGGTTAGTTGCTTCCGAAGTGATAGTGTTATTACGTAATGACAACTGATGTTTGTCGTTGATATTCCAGTCTACACGGTTGAAGAACTTGTTGGAATTAGCGTAGATAGAAGTGTTGCTATAAGTTCCCGGATCGTATTTACCACTCTTGGTAACATCCAGGTTCAGCATGTGCTGACGGATCTTTTCAGCTTCTTCTACAGTGATCAGCGGCATGTCCGCGGAACCTGCACCCAGGATCACCGGATCACGACGACGGGCGATCTCTTCGTTGGTGAAGAAGAATAATTTATCCTTGATGATAGGGAAACCCAATCTGATACCAGTCTGGTAATCATGAAAATCGGAAGGCAGTTTTGAACCGTCACCTGCATTGTTCCTACCGATCATGCCTGCGTTACGGCCGAAACCATATACAGAACCATGAAATTCGTTGGTACCGCTACGGGTTACCGCATTGATACTACCCCCCAGGAAGTTACCAATTTTCACGTCGTAAGGAGCCAGGTACACCTGGATATCCTGGATCGCATCCAGTGATACCGGGTTAGAACGGGTACTGCTACCAGGCTGTCCGGAGCTGTTGCTCTGACCACCCATGGAAGGACTGAACCCGATCGCATCATTGTTGATAGCACCATCCAGTGTGACGTTATTATAACGGTAGTTGGTACCCAGGAAAGAGTTGTTGTTACTCTGTGGAGTAGCACGGGTAAAATCCTGGAAGCTACGGTTAATGGAAGGCAGTGTTTTTAATGCGTTCTGACCGATCTTAAAGGAGGCACTACCTTTCTGGGTGCTGTTACCTTTTACGACTACCTCGCTCAGTGCAGTAGAAGCGTCTGTCAGCTGAAAGTTGAAAGTAGAGCTACCCAGGGAAAGATTGATCCCAGGCGCTTCTTCAGTCTTAAAACCAATATAGGAAACGGTGATGGTGTAAGGACCACCCGGATTGATGTTGTTGATAAGGTAACGACCATCGGCTTGTGTCTGTGCGCCGTAACGGGTACCGGTGGAAGTGTTTACTGCCAGTACTGTAACCCCTGGCAGGGCCTCGCCTTTCGTGCTCACTATTTTCCCACTGATCTGGGAGGTAGTGATCTGCGCCTTCAGGTTGGCTACAGACAGCACCAGGATACTCACAAATAACAATAATGAATAGAATTGCTTATTCACGTCTTTTCAATTTTGACGCAAACGTATCCCTGCTACATTACGCATATGTTAACACAATATTAAGTTAATGTTAACACCTGGTCGCACGTATCAATCTCAACAACTTACAAATTAAGCTATCGAGTTATGTGATCAATATTTCTGTTAGGCTTGTCAATTTCTTACTCATTCCCGGGCATAGATATAGGATGCATGACAGGAGAAGTAACTGAAATTTTATTCATACAAGCTTGGTTCGCATTAACAAAAAGGGTTTCGATATTAATAGGTTTCCTTATTTGTTCGCATATTTTCAAAAATAACCTGCGTGTGTTAAGAGAAGGTTACCCCAATATTAAGTTTGATAATTTTGTATGTTAAGTTTTTACAGCATGTAACATCTGAGGTAGCAGGATCGCTTTAATCTAAAATCCCCCGTATATGAAACCAATCTCCAAAGCCTTATTACTGTGCTGTGTCATTGCTGCCTCCCTTGCGCTGGGAGCCTGCTCCGAAAAGGACAAAATAAACCCTGTTGTATGCTGGGAACCTGGCGACAAAGCTGACGTTGTCGGTAAATGGGAGCTAAACGGATATCTCCCATTCTCAGATACAATGCAATGGAATGCAGTTGTTCCAAATGAGGACAAGATCTTCTTTACATTCCGTAGGGATGGCTCTTACTCGATGGACAGACCCGGACTTAACATACATTTCAGCGGCACCTACAAAGCCGGATATGTTTATTCCGATAGTATCCATCAGTCAGTCATAAAGCTTGACCTCACCGAAAACGGTGTATTGACTGAGTACAGATTACAGTGGATCGATGGTACTGAGACCTTCCGCCTTGACTGGTGGTGGCTGTGGTGCGCGACTGGATACAGCAGTATGCGTTATAAGAGAATCACAGACAGCTCCGCGAACTGATAACATTATTCTTCACGTTTACCATGCTTTGATGTTTTGATTAGCTGCCCTGTTGTCAAAGACAGGGCAGTTTCATGTTTAGGCGCTGCGATGACAAATAAACTATTGATCCTGCTGACAGCATCCAGCCGTGACAGTTTATTGGAGATAAACAACTCGTATTCCTCCAGATCAGCTACCATCACCTTCAACAGATAATCATAAGGTCCATTGATCTTATAGCACTCCATCACCTCCGGAAAGCTATTGACCTTTGACTCAAATAGTATGAAAACATCATGCCCATGTTCCTTTAGTGTGATATTGGCAAATGCGGTCACCTGTTTACCCATTCTCTTCTTATCCAATATTGCCACATACCCTTTTATATAGCCCTCGGTTTCCAGCCTTTTTACCCGTTCAAATATAGAAGTCACGGATTTACCCAGTCTGGCAGCAATCTCCTTATTAGTAAGACGGGCGTCTTCCTGTAGCAGGTCCAGTATGTGCAGGTCGGTTTCATCTAACGTGAAATGCATTGGGGAATATTTTACTAAAATTACGCAGAATAAAGGTCTAAGCCTGAAAAATATTCATGATTAACAACTCATTATAGATTTGTTTTCGCCTTCCGGTTCCAACTGTCTTTCGGTTTACAATAATCCAGACCTTTACCCCAGACGCCAACTTTCAATCATACACCAAAACAATTCTCTTTAATGGAAACACGCATTGTAATCCCTCTCCAGGAGTTATGCCTGGAGGATATACCTATCGTAGGTGGCAAGTGTGCCTCACTTGGAGAAATGATCGCTAACCTGTCCAAAGCAGGTATTAATATTCCCGCCGGCTTTGCTATCACCACAACTGCCTACTATCAGTTCCTTCGTGAAAGCGGACTGGAAGAGTATATTCGCGAGCAGATCGCAGGTATCGACTTCACTTCGCTTGTTACGCTCAGGCGCGCAGGACAACGTATCAGACAAGCGATCAGTAATACGAAATTCCCATACAATCTGAGTATGGAAATTATCACTGCGTATATGGAGCTCTCCCGGGAATACGGACAGGACGTTACGGATGTTGCCGTGCGCTCTTCCGCCACTGCAGAAGATCTGCCGGATGCTTCATTTGCGGGCCAGCAGGAAACCTATCTCAACGTAAGAGGCCCGGCCGCATTGATAGATGCTGTAAGGAACTGCTTTGCATCCCTGTTTACTGACAGAGCCATCAGCTACCGGCAAAACTTCGGATACGATCATTTCAGTATAGGCCTATCCGTATGTATTCAGAAAATGGTCCGTTCTGATCTTGGTGCTTCAGGTGTTGCATTCTCTCTTGATACAGAATCCGGGTTCAGAGATGTCGTTGTTATCAACGGCTCATTCGGTCTTGGGGAAATGGTCGTTCAGGGTGCCGTCTCGCCTGATGAATTTATTGTATTTAAACCGGCTCTCAATGGCAGATATGCACCTATCATTGAAAAGAGACTGGGTGTAAAAGATAAGATGATGGTCTATGGTGAAAGTAATGATCAGCGTACGAAGATCATCCCCATTGAGAGATCCAACCAGCAAAGATTTTGTCTGCGGGACAGACAGATACTGCAACTCTCCGAATGGGTATGCAGGATTGAAGCATACTATACGCAGTTAAAAGGTAAATGGTGTCCAATGGACATAGAATGGGCCGTAGATGGACTTAGTAACGAATTATTCATTGTACAGGCACGCCCCGAAACCATTCATTCGCAGAAGGAACATCATACCATCACCTCCTATAGTATGACACAACAGGCTACGCCACTTTTAAAGGGCATTGCTGTGGGAGATAAGATCGCTGCTGGCAAAGTAAATATTCTCTTCTCTCTGGATAAACGTGTGACGGAAGGCGCTGAATTCAAACCCGGAGACGTGCTTGTTACAGATATGACAGATCCGGACTGGGAGCCGATCATGAAGATGGCCGCAGCCATCGTCACCAACAAAGGCGGACGTACCTGTCACGCGGCGATTGTCGCCAGAGAAATGGGCATACCGGCAATCGTAGGCTGTGGTAATGCGACTGAGCTGTTATCTAGAGGACAGGTCATTACGGTCAGCTGTGCAGAAGGCAATGAAGGCATGATCTATGAAGGACATATTCCTTTCACAGAAACGTCACTCGATCTACGGGAACTGCCCGACATTCACACAGATCTGATGTTAAATGTAGCATCGCCTTCAATGGCCTTTCAATACGCACATCTGCCCAATAAAGGCGTCGGACTGGCCAGAGAGGAATTTATCATCAATAACTATATCAAAATACATCCACTGGCATTGCTGCATCACAAAGAACTGAATGATGCTGCCCTCACAGCAGAGATCACCCGGATGATCAAAGGATACGACAGTGAAGAGGCTTATTTTGTAGAAAAGCTGGCGTATGGTATCGCGAAGATCGCTGCCGCTTTCCATCCAGGAAAAGTAATTGTGCGCTTCTCTGACTTCAAAAGCAATGAGTATTACAATCTGCTGGGCGGGAAATACTTTGAGCCGGAAGAAGAGAATCCGATGATCGGCTGGAGAGGCGCTTCCAGGTATTACTCCGATAAATACAGTGCCGCTTTTGCACTAGAATGCAAGGCTATTAAAAAGGTAAGAGAAGAAATGGGATTAAAGAATGTAGTGGTGATGATCCCCTTCTGCCGCACGGTGGAAGAACTTCTCAAAGTATTGGACACCATGAAACAATACGGTATAGAGAGAGGGAAGAACGGACTGGAAGTTTTTCTGATGGCAGAGATTCCTTCAAATATCATCCTGGCAGAGGAATTTGCTGCGCATATTGACGGTTTCTCCATAGGCTCTAATGATCTCACACAGCTCACACTCGGACTTGACCGTGACTCCGCCCTCATCGCTCCCCTGTACAATGAACGTAATCCTGCTGTGTTAAGGATGATCAGTATGCTGATCGCTACCGCGAAGAAGCAACAGGTCAAAGTAGGCATTTGCGGACAGGGGCCTTCTGATTTTCCGGACTTCACTAAATTCCTGGTAGAACAGGGAATAGATAGCATCTCCGTTACACCGGATGCACTGATGAAAACAGTGCGGGCTATTTATGAAGCAGAAGAAACGCTGAAAGAGAAAGAACATGTTCCTTATCTATAGCTGTAAAAATAAACAGCGGGTCACTTCAGGGGCCCGCTGTCGTCAATCATGTTAATATCTGATAGTCTGTTAATATAGATGAAGAGGTCATATCACCAGGATCATTGATATTGCGAGGTAATGTGATCCTGATCTGTTTAAAATAACGAAGGCGCCTCATTGATGAGACGCCCCGTTATTTTAAACAGTTATTTATGGCAACTACTAGTATTCAGTAGATTCAGCAGCCCAGTTGGTCCAGCCTTTAGTCCAGTCAGTAGTAGCATCGAATGCACCACGGTACTCAGCTTTAACAAAGCCCAGTGTAGTTACATCCATACCGCCGGTTACTGCAGGAGATTCAGCTTTCAGCAGGAAGTTAGGAGTACCAGTGGTAGCACCTACAGCAGGAGAGAATACGTTTGGTGTAGTCATCAGTGCTTCCTCAGCTTTAGCTAATACAGTTGTATTTGTAGCAGCCCACCATGCAGCCCATGCAACCGGGTCCTGAGTAGACCACTCGCTCTTAGTGATAGTAGATGGGTTAGCACCTGCAATGATGTTGTTTTTGAACATCAGAGAACCTTCAGCAGCGTTCTGAGAAGTCTTGTGGCTAGCGACTTTGCTATCATCAATGTACAGACCGATAGGGAAACCAACGATGAGGGAGTTCACCAGGCTCATAGAAGAGTTACGACGGATCTGTGCACCGTGCTGGAAGTTAGCGTTAATACCGGAGTTAGAATTACCAGCTACGATCGGTCCAACGATAGTCATATTAGAGAAGATAGCTTTGGTCTGCGGAGCGTTAACGGAACCGTTAGCATCGTTATCAGATTCGAAACCATTAGAACCAGATACGTCAGCGATCGCTTTGTAACGGTGAGCAACACCAAACTGTACTTTACCAGAGAAACCGTTATCAGTATCGAAATCGTCATCCCAGGTATAAGTAGCAACCAGGTGATCACAGTTTACAGAACCACCAAACCATTCGAATGCGTCGTCACCGGAACGGTAAACCTGTACATAAGAGATCTTGGTACCGTTACCAACACCGCCCATAGTCAGACCGTTGATTTCGTTATCAGGAGAGTAAGCGATACCAGCGAACTCGATACGTACATATTCCAGGGTACCAGAGTTGTCAGTATCGTTAGTACCACCGTACCAGATATATTCTTTTTCAGCACCACCTGCAGTTGGAACCAGACCACCTTCGATCTTAGCTTCACCATCAGTAGCATTTGTTTTAGCTTTACCCAGGATGATCACACCACCCCAGTCACCCTGAGAACGGGCGCCTTTAGGCTGAGAGGAAGTGAACACAATTGGTTTTGCAGCTGTACCTTTCGCTTCGATCTTAGCACCACGGGTGATGATCAGCGTACCTTTATCAGCTTTGTCACCCATGATCACTGTACCTGGCTCGATAGTCAGGGTAGCACCACTTTTAACATATACGAAACCGTCCAGTAAATATTTTTTGTCTGCAGTCAGCGTCTTGTTAGCAGTGATATCACCTTTCAGAACAACTACATCATCACCGGTAGTAGGGGGAGTCACATTGTTATCTTTATCATCGCTGCAGGAAGAAAGCACGCCAATAGACAATGCGGTCGCAAATAATAAGAAATACCTTTTCATGGAATGTTTCAATTGTTTAGACTTCAAAATTATATCCGCACTATGATGCCTGTGTTACGGAAATGTTACGGTTATATTAAGACTTTACGTTTATGCTTACTTATTATTTACTAAGATGAAAGCTATAGGTCAATGTGAATGTTGTACCCGGGCGATACTGCTGCAGGATATAGTCTTCACCTGAATTAATAGCACCTCTTTTGTAAACAGGATTATCGAATTTGTTGTTACCGTTCTGGTCATAATAGAAGCGGTATTGTGCGTTCAGTATATCCTTTACATTCAGCCGCAGGTTACTGCGTTTGCTGAGGTTCATGTTAGCCTGGAAGTCGAGCAGGTTACGCGGACTTTCATAAATGTTACCCAGTCTGCCGGAACCGTCAGCACCACCTCCTTCACCTACCAGGAACAGACGCTGACCGATCCTGTTATACAGTACATTGAAGCTCACTTTATCGTTTGGCAGTGTATAGGAAAGGCTGGTATTGATCACGTAGTTAGACTGACCAGACAGCGGTCTGCTCTTGGCACTTGCAGTAGTATTATCATCTACTACGGATTTGATGTAAGCAACGTTTGCATAAAAGGTAGTATTCTTCAGCACAGCGCTTTCACCAAGGAAGCTCAGTTTCTTACGCAGTTCAATTTCAGCACCAACGTTATATGCACTTGGATAGTTATAAGGAGTGATATCATACTGGCTCAGACCAGAAGAAGTTACCCTGCTTTCAATCGGGTTCTTAAAGTGTTTGTAGAATACAGATCCGGAGAAAACTTCACCTGCGTTCGGGAAGAGCTCATAACGGATATCCGCATTGTTGATCTGGCTGCGTAACAGACGTACATTACCATTGATCAGGGAAGACATTTCGTAGTCATAATAAGACAGTGGAGCCAGCTCACGTAATTCCGGTCTTGCGACTGTTTTGTAATAAGAACCACGCAGATTGGACTTTTCACTCAGAGAGTAAGTCAGGTTAGCGGAAGGTAATACATCGATCCAGTTATGATCAACATTCACAGTCGGGTTATTGATCGGCGCTTTCATTTTCAAACCGAAAGACTCTACTCTTACACCCCATACCAGGCGGAATTTGTCAGACAGTCTGTTATCTAACTGTGCATAACCGGCACCCGTAGTAGTAGTTGCTCTGTATTCATCCACAGAAGAAGTGATATCGTCCAGTGTGTAGAAACCATTATCGACTGCATCATTACCAAACAGCGTAGAGATAGGGCGCTGAGCGATCTCCATGTTACCATCTTTCAACGGATCCAGTTTGAGCCCAAGGTAACGGGCATAGAAATCTCTGCTACGGTACTGGAACAGGCCACCTACTTTCAGAGAACTTTTGTTATTCAGGAAACGGAACGGATGTGAATAATTTGCGCTGGCGATGTAGATGTTCTCATTCAGATCGGAGAACAGGCGGTTGTTCGCTTTACCTACTGTACCGACATCCGCAGTCATGATCGCCGCTTCATCACCTAATGTTTTACCGTAGGAAACTTTACGCTGATCAGGCTGATTGTTGGTCACTTTATTGTAAGACAGCAACCAGTTTATTTTACTCTGGCCCTGACCTACCTGGTGTTCACCTTCCAATGCTGTCTTGAACAGGGATTTCTGCACCAGGTCAAATGCATAGTAGTTAATGAACTTGTTGTTGCTCAGGTTATCACCTTCGCGGAAGAGGAAGTTATCATCAAAGATCCTGTTGTACAGGTTTTTCCATACAAACTTGCTTTTACCTGCAGCGTAACCGAAGTTCAGCACGCCACCCAGGTTAGAAGAATATTTGTATACATTATCAATGTAATCAAAGTTGTCGTAGCGGCGTTTTACATCACGTTGTACAGTTTCCTGGTGTGTATAGGTCATTGCAGCTATCATACCCAGGCTACCATCTTTTTTAGTATTCCAGTGGTCACCGTAAGAAGCCTGTAAGTTCATGGCAGGCAGGCCATTTTTCTCTTTAATGCTGAAATCGTTGTTCAGTGACTTGATGGCAGTTTGTTGCTGCGTCATGGTCAGCTGATTATTCACGATCGCACCAGTGGTCGGGAAAGAAGAAGGCAGTTGGCGACCACCGTCGAATCCGAGGAAGTCGGTACTGCTCTTGTAGCCAGATTTGAATGATTTGAAAGTAGAAGCAGTGTTATAACCAGTACCTACAGATATGTCGAAGAATTTCTGATCAGGGATTTCCTTTGTCTGTACATTGATCACACCACCGGCGAAGTCACCAGGCAGTTCAGGCGTGGCAGATTTAGTAATAACGATATTATCGATCATGTTAGATGGGATAATATCGAAGGAGAACGCTTTACGGTTAGGCTCTGTGCTAGGAAGAACGGCATTGTCAACCAGTGCAGTATTGTAACGATCGCTCAGGCCACGTACAATAACGAATTTATTATCCTGGATCGTGGTGCCGCTCACACGTTTCAGGACTTCACCGGTGCTGCGGTCAGGAGATTTCCGGATCACATCGCCAGAGATACCATCGGATACGGAGGCATTGTTTTTCTGGGCGGTATATAATGCGTTGATCGTTTCCTGTTTGTAGGAACCTCTGATAACAACTTCCTGCAGGTCTTTGGACTTAGGTTCGTCCATGATCACCGGGAGCTGCGTGGGGGCACCTGCTTTTACGACAACGTCGCTGACAGCTTTTGTTTGGTAGCCCATATATTTAAACTCCAGGGTGTAAGTACCGGGAGCAACATTAATAGTATAACGACCTTCGACGTCAGTAACGGCGCCATTGGATGTACCCTGTACAATAACGGTAACGCCTATGAGGGCCTCACCGGTTTTCTGGTCAGTGACCTTACCGGTTACTTTACCATTCTCGATGGCAAAAGCAGACAAAAAGGTACTCAAAAGAAGGCAAACACATAACAGTGCAGACGCAAGAGAATGTTTCACGATATAAGCTGATTCAGTTACTTGATTGAATTACTGACGCAAAACTATCTCCGGCGTGTTACCGCAGTGTTACAGCAAGGTTACCAGAATGTTAATTGTTAAGGAATGATTAAAAAATAGTTAACACGGCATCGGAGTGCAGGTTTCATCGGATAGATAGTAATACAATAAGGTATAAAGGATATGGATATACGGTCATGTCAACGCAGATCAGCAGGCAATTTGCTGGGAACCCGGAAAGTTATTGTTCAGCAATCTGTCTATTGTAATATCCAGCTGCGCATTGTATTCAGCATTGAGCTTCATCCCGTCAGACAGGGCCGCGATCAGCTGAAAGAGGTGCATACTTTTATTTGTGAAGGGTTTATTGTCCTTATTACAAAGTTCCAGGGTAAAGTTGAATTTGTCTTCCAGTTCTTCTTCGAACTCACGGAGGCTCAATGTTTCATCAATAGGGAACTCGATCAGTATCTGTTCCAGGAACCCCGCTTCCTGCAGGGTGTCAAATGCATTGGCAGGGGAGTTACGCATATAAACAGCGATATTACAGGAGAGCAGTCGCTGGAACTGCATCTGTAACAGGGACACCGTCATTTGAGGATGTAACTTCAATACTTTCATCTTACTTATATGTTAGCATTACCCGTCTAACCCAGGAATATTTGTACGTTGATAATTGTATATAACACTGCAAACTTAATAGGTCTGTATTAAGTGAATATTAAGCAGTTGTTATTATATCATAAATTAATGTTAAATAACAACAACTTATATATGTGTTATTGTTGTGGAAAGCTGATCACCTTGGAGATGTCTTCCCATGGCATAACGGAGGGATCTTCTTCCTCTTCTGGTAATGTAACGCGGGTTTTAGATACCGGATACTGATAAAGGCTCCATTGGCCATTGGTATATTCAAGAGAGGTAAGGCTTTCAACCCAGTCACCGGAGTTCAGATAGGTCACGGACTTACCATTATGTTCCATTTCCTTGATGATAGGCTGGTGGATATGTCCACAGCATACGACATCAAATTCTTTGTCAATGGCGATCTCGGCAACCACCTGTTCAAAGTCTGAGATGAACTTAACTGCCTGTTTCACACCATGTTTCACCTTTTTTGAAAAGCTCATCTTTTCCTTACCAAATCTTTCCAACAGGTTATTAACCAGTCTGTTAATAATAATTAGCAGGTCATACCCCTTTCCACCCAGTTTGGCCAGCCACTTAGAATTTTTCATAGTCACGTCATATACGTCTCCGTGGAAGAACCAGTGTCTTTTACCGTCGACCTCGAGGATCAGTTTATTATCTATGGTTAGGTTACCCAGTCCGAAACCTGCAAATTTGCGAAGCGCTTCATCATGATTACCAGTCAGATAATATACTTCAGTGCCCTTTCCGGTCATTTTCAGTATCCTGCGGATCACTTTGGTATGTGCTTTAGGGAAGTAACGTTTGCTGAATTGCCAGATATCTATGATATCACCATTCAGTACCAATATCTTAGGATCGATACTATCCAGATATTGGACCAATTCCCTGGCATGACAGCCATAGATTCCGAGGTGGACGTCAGATATAACGACGATATCGAGAGGGCGCTTTTCAGACATTTTTTAGCGTATTGAACCGGAGGAGCCGGACAGTTGTTAGGTTTGTGATAAATAGTTTCGTGCACCAAAATACGGCTCCAATACAAGCCCAGCTTGCCTTCGGAGAGTATTTTTTCACAATACAAAGAAAAAATTGCTATATTACTTTTATATTAATCCAGTGTTAAGGAATCATTAAGGATAATTTTTTCTTGGCGGTATTGCCCGCGGAAAGCTATTTTTGCGCCAAATTTTCAAACAAAGAGTATGGGAGGCTTCAATTCCTTTGTAAAGTTATTTATTCCGAAAGACAGGGTATTTTATTCACTGTTCGAAGACGTGGCTGCCAATCTGGTAGAAATGGGTAAAACGCTCGTAGAGCTGGTATCCAGTTCCGATATGGCTGTACGTAAAGATAAAACCCATCTGATTGAGCGACTGGAGCACAAAAACGACGATTTCACACATCGCATTTTTGTCGAGCTGGGACAGAACTTCATTACTCCTTTTGATCGTGAAGATATTCACCACCTGGCCGCTACCCTGGACGACGTGGCTGACTATATCCATGGTTCTGCGAAAAGGCTGGACTTGTATAAAGTACATGAGATCAATGACAGTGTGCGTAAATTGGCTGACCTGATCTATCAGGGTACCCTGGAACTGCATAAAGCAATCCCTGAACTGCGTTCTATGTCTAATATGCGTAATATCACAGATGCCTGTGTAAGGATCAACAGTCTGGAGAACCACGCAGATGACATTTATGACATGGCTATTGCGGACCTTTTTGAAAAAGAGTCTAATAATGCAGGTGAATTGCTGAAAATGCGTGAATTGTACCAGGCATTGGAAATTGCAACTGACAAATGTGAAGATTGCGCCAATGTGATAGAATCAATTATCATAAAATATGCATAATCAAGAGATTATGCATTAGGCCAGCCTCTTTAATACAAATTTCTTTCTAATGATCTTACTTGTCACGATCATCATTCTGGCGTTTATATTTGATTATATCAACGGCTTTCATGATGCGGCTAACTCTATAGCGACTATAGTATCAACAAAAGTACTTACGCCCTTTCAGGCTGTACTGTGGGCAGCAGTATTTAACTTCGCTGCCTTCTTTATCTCGAAATATGTGTATGGTGAGTTCAAGGTAGGTAACACTATCGCGAAATCAGTATTTGAGCAGTTTATCACCCTGAAAGTGATCCTTTGCGGGCTGATTGCTGCGATCACCTGGAACCTGCTCACCTGGTGGTATGGTATTCCTTCGAGCTCTTCGCATACCCTGATCGGGGGATTTATCGGAGCAGCTGTGGCAGCCGCTCATGGTTCTTTCGCAGTGATCAACTATGCGAAGGTGATGCCGATCATCTACTTCATTGCACTGGCGCCATTCATTGGTATGGCCGTCGCCTTTATCATCACTATCATTATTATGAACGTTTGCCGCAGGGCAAATCCGTACCGGGCGGAAAACTGGTTCAAACGCCTGCAGCTGGTATCATCCGGCGCGCTGAGCCTTGCACACGGTGGTAACGATGCCCAGAAGGTAATGGGTATCATTGCGGCAGCCCTGGTAGCGCATGGAACAATTGACAACATTGCTGAAGTACCGAACTGGGTTCCTCTTTCCTGTTTTATCGCAATTGGTCTGGGTACCATGAGCGGTGGCTGGAAAATCGTTAAAACAATGGGTTCCCGTATCACCAAGGTAACACCACTCGAAGGTGTGGCTGCAGAAACTGCCGGTGCGGTAACGCTTTATCTTACTGAGTCACTGGGTATTCCGGTGAGTACCACACACACTATTACCGGTTCAATTATCGGGGTAGGGGCTACCAAACGTCTCTCCGCCGTACGCTGGGGGGTTACCGTAAGCCTGCTGTGGGCGTGGATACTCACGATTCCGATCAGTGCATTACTTGCTGCTGTAGTCTATTTCATAGCAGACCTGTTCTTCTGATCAGCACATTACTGACAATATTATACGCCCTCCGGTATCCTCATCCTTTGATGAAACGACCGGAGGGCTTTCTCTTTACAATACTTCCGTTTTTTAGTTTTTCCTTTTTTATATCCCGGAGCCCCCTATTTTTGTAAGGCTTTTTGAAAGACCCGATCTATTATTCATTATTATAATAAATGCTATGAAAGGTATTATACTGGCCGGAGGTTCCGGAACACGTCTGCACCCCATTACCTATGCCATTAGTAAGCAAATCATGCCGGTATATGATAAACCAATGATTTATTACCCCCTTTCAACGCTTATGCTGGCAGGCATCAGGGAGATCCTGATCATTTCCACGCCTCACGATCTGCCCGCTTTCCAACGCTTATTCGGAGATGGCTCACAACTGGGACTTCAACTGGAATATGCGGAACAGCCACAACCTAATGGCCTGGCACAGGCATTTGTGATCGGCAGGGAATTTATTGGGAATGACAGTGTTGCACTGGTATTGGGTGATAATATCTTTTACGGATCAGGTCTGGGTACACAACTGGCTAACAATGCACATCCTGACGGAGGCATCGTATACGCCTATCAGGTATCCGATCCGGAACGTTACGGCGTAGTTGAATTTGATGATAAAATGCAGGCAGTATCAATAGAAGAGAAGCCGGCTAAGCCCAAAAGCAGCTATGCAGTACCGGGACTTTATTTTTATGACAATGATGTAATCAATATAGCCGCGGATCTTCAGCCAAGTCCACGTGGTGAATATGAGATCACGGACGTTAACAGGGAATACCTGAAACGTGGTAAACTGAAGGTTTCTATCCTGCCAAGAGGTACAGCCTGGCTGGATACTGGTACCTTTGACTCTCTGATGCAGGCTTCCCAGTTTGTACAGGTAATTGAGCAACGTCAGGGCATCAAGATTGCGTGTATCGAGGAAATTGCCTACAGACAGGGATTTATCTCCCGCGAGCAGTTACAGGTACTGGCCAGGCCGTTGCTGAAAAGCGGCTACGGACAATACCTGGAAAAAATTATTGAACATAAACGCTGACAATTGCCGGCAGGCACTACGAATTACGGATTTGGAACCGTACATTCGTAACGCCGCATGCTGCAACATGTACGAGCATATATACTATATCGCTAACATCTGATTGTACTTAATCCTAAAAGAAAATTTAAAAAATAAAGACATATGAAGGTTCTAGTTACCGGTGGTTGTGGATATATAGGTTCTCACACTATCGTAGATCTGATTAACAATGGCTTTGATGTAGTTTCGGTAGACAGTAATATACGCAGCAGTACTCAGCTGCTGGAAGGCGTAGAAAAGATCACCGGCAGAAAGATCCGTAATTATAAGGTAGATCTTTGCAACCTGGAAGATACCCACGCCGTGTTCCACGAAAACAGGGATATCGTAGGCGTTATCCACTTCGCAGCACTTAAAACAGTGCCTGAATCAGTAGCTGATCCGTTATTTTATTTCCACAATAACATCGAATCACTCGTAAACATCCTGAAATGTGTAAAAGAGTTTAATATCCCTAACCTGGTATTCTCCTCTTCCTGCTCCGTATATGGTAATGCCACGGAATTACCCGTAGTAGAATCCACCCCACTGCTGGAAGCCCAGTCTCCATACGCCCGTACCAAACAAATGGGCGAACAGATCATCCGGGATTACAGCAGGGTAAATAGCACACAATCCATACTCCTTCGCTATTTCAATCCGGTAGGAGCCCATTCATCTGCCCTGATCGGAGAATTACCGCTTGGCCGTCCTGATAACCTGGTTCCGTTTATTACGCAGACCGCTATCGGGAAACTACCTAAGCTGACAGTATTCGGTCATGACTATGACACACGTGATGGTTCCTGCATCCGTGACTACATCCACGTAATGGATATCGCCAATGCCCATACAAAGGCCCTGCAGTACCTGCTGGACAAGAAAAACAAGGAAAACTGCGAAGTTTTCAACCTGGGTACCGGTAACGGTGTTACAGTGCTGGAAGCTATCAAGGCCTTTGAAAAAATATCAGGTGTAAAACTGAACTACGAACTGGGCCCCCGCCGTCCAGGTGACGTTATAGCCATCTATGCCAATAATACCAAAGCAAAAGAGCTTTTAGGCTGGGAAGCCAACACCGGCATAGAGGATATGATGCGCACCGCATGGCAATGGGAAGTTGCCTTAAGGGACCGGGTGCTTAGCAATTAAAAAGTTTATTTCTTACATTTATGACTCAATTCTTAATAAAAGGCTATGGTAAAAGATATTAAACCGTTAAATGAGAAAGAGACACGCGCAGGCTTTGGAGAAGGTATATTGGAAGCTGGGCGTAAAAATCCTAATGTAGTAGCACTGACCGCCGACCTCCTGGGTTCGATGAAACTGAATGCCTTTATTAAGGAGTTTCCAGACCGCTTTGTACAGGTAGGAATCGCAGAAGCTAATATGATAGGTATTGCTGCCGGTATGACTATCGGTGGTAAAATCCCATATACAACTACATTCGCAAACTTTTCTACCGGCCGTGTATACGACCAGATCCGTCAGTCGGTTGCCTATTCCGGCAAAAACGTTAAGATCTGTGCTTCACATGCCGGTCTGACCCTCGGTGAAGATGGTGCCACCCACCAGATCCTCGAAGATATCGGTATGATGAAAATGCTGCCAGGTATGACGGTGATCGTTCCATGCGATTTCAACCAGACCAAAGCTGCTACTATCGCTATTGCTGACTATGAAGGTCCGGTATATCTCCGCTTCGGTCGTCCAAAATGGCCAAACTTCACACCGGAAGACCAGGCATTCGAAGTAGGTAAGGCACAGGTCCTGCACGAAGGAACTGACATCACCCTGTTCGCCTGCGGCCATATGGTATGGTTATCTGTTGAAGCAGGTAAGATACTGGAAGAGAAAGGCTACAGCGTAGAGATCATCAACATACATACTATCAAGCCACTGGATGAAGAAGCAGTACTGCGTTCTATCCAGAAAACAGGTTGTGCTGTAACATCTGAAGAACACAACGTTCTGGGCGGTCTGGGTGACAGCATCGCGCAGGTAGCTGCACGCCAGCATCCAATTCCTATTGAATATGTAGGTACTAATGACACATTCGGTGAAAGTGGTAAACCACTGGACCTGTTAAAGAAATACGGTCTGGACGCGGAACATATCGTTGCTGCTGCTGAAAGAGCAATTGCAAGAAAGAAGAAATAATCTGCTTCAGATTAAACTTTATGTAAAAAAAGCCATCTTAAAAGGTGGTTTTTTTTATTTAAACCATTTAACCTAAGAATGAGCATACATCAGGATGATAAGACATTATTGGCTATATACCGGGACCCTGCCACAAGGGAAAAGGGCTTTACATATATCATCCAGAAATACCAGGAACGCCTGTATTGGCACATCAGGAGACTGGTATTAGATCATGATGACGCCAATGATGTACTGCAAAACGTATTTGTAAAAGTCTGGAAAAATCTGGAAGGATTCAGGGAAGACGCGCAACTCTACACGTGGCTGTACAAAATAGCTACCAATGAGTGCCTCACCTTCCTCGAAAAGCAGAAGAAAAACCATTCTGTGTCCCTGTCAGACGTAGAAACGGGACTCAGTAACACTTTAAAAGCTGATGCCCAGTTCGACCCCAATAAACTGGAATGGAAATTACAGAAGGCTATCCTCGGATTACCAGAAAAACAAAGGATCGTATTCAATCTGAGATATTATGATGAAATGCCCTACGAAGAAATGAGCCGTGTGCTTGACACCTCAGAAGGCGCCCTGAAAGCATCCTACCATCACGCCGTAAAAAAGATAGAAGAGTTCATAAGAAATAGCTGAAAATGCGACATCTTCGTACTTTTAAGAGGTGAATCATAATTTTTTAGAGACGAAAACACAACTTTTTTAAACTATTACTATCTTCTGCTGTCTAAAAGCTGTATGATATCCAGAGACAACGATATTGCGAACGAACTGCGGGAAATCATCCCAGCTGCTGAATGGACCGGACTCCAACCCTCCCCGGGAGAGGTGCCCACCGGTTACTTTGACCAGCTGCCGGAACTGATCCTGCAGAAAGTACGTGCTGCCGAAGTAAAAGAGGAGCTCGAAATGCTCTCTCCACTACTCGCAGGCACGCCAAAGTCCGTTCCATTATCCGTTCCGTCCGGCTATTTCAACCAACTGTCACAAAACGTATTGCAGCATATTTCGGTCGCTGAACTGCAGCAGGATAGGCTTACGGAGGAACTGCCTTCCATATTGGCAGATTTGCCAAAAGCATTTCCCATGAGCGCACCGGCTGGCTACTTTGATCAACTGCCTGCACAGCTCCTGCAAAAAATACAGGCAGCTGAAGCCGCGGAAGAGCTGTCCACACTATCTCCGCTACTGGCGGAAATACCTAAAACTGTTCCATTATCAGTACCTGCCGGCTATTTTGACGGATTGAGTGATGATATAATGACTGCTATTGCAGCGTCAGCTATTGATAAACCTGCAACTGTTACATCTGACCAACCCTTCATGCCGGTAGCACCGGTAATCCGGAAGATGCATACCCGTCGTTATATCAAATGGGCAGTCGCAGCTAGTTTGATAGCCCTGGCGAGTATCAGCACACTCTTTTTTGTACGGGAAAATAACTACTCAACCAATACAGTAGAAAATACCCTGGCCAATGTCAGTGACCAGGAAATAATGGAATACCTGCAATCCCACACAGACGCTTTTGATAAAGAAGAAATGACCTCCTACACATCCATGGCAGAAGAAAGTAACGGGATCCCGGAAGTAGAGGAATTACCTGCAGAAGCCATTCAACACTATTTAGATAACACCGGTTTGTTACAATAAAGCCTAACAGACAACTGAAATGAAACATTTTTACACACTGTTTATATTTATTGTCCTCACATTGTTTTGCCACCCGTTCGCAGGCCATGCGCAACAGGGCGGTAGTGACGATCAGGTGAAGGACAAGATCCGCGCGGCAGAAATTGCTTACCTGTCGCAGAAACTGGATCTTACCCCGGAGGAAGCACAGAAGTTCTGGCCACTTTATAATAAATACACAAAGGAAGTTGAAACGCTGATCGCTGAACGACACCAGCGTACGCCACCGGGTCCTAAACCATCTGAACAGCCGGCTGCTGATCAGAAAGAACTCAAATACGACCGCCGTCTGCTGGATATTAAAACACATTACAATCAGGAATTCCAGAAAGTACTGCCAGCTGCCAAAGCCGGTAACGTATTTAGTGCTGAAAGGGACTTCCGGAGATTACTGATACAGCATATGAAGGAGCGGCAATTACGGAACATCAATGGTCCGGGAGCCAGGAGAGGCAGAAATTGATTACGACTGCTCCTGATACTTAAACAATAAGATCCTCCCGAAAATACAAATAACAAGGGCGCTTCAACTACTGAAGCGCCCTTGTTATTGAAAGAAAGTGTATTAACTATTGTGTCAGTTTACCAAAAGGCACTTTTGTGTCATGATAATACAGGAATGTCCATCCATCTCTGATCCCCCGCTCTTTAAACTGCTCTCTTAATTCCATTCCACGCTTGCCGTCATAGTCATACTTGGCAGCAAAACGGCGCTTCATATAAGAGATCTGCGGGGCTTCATCTCCACCGAAGAAAATCTTGTCATCTCCAGTATCAATCAGGAATGTCTGATGATAAGGACAGTGCCCACCTGTTACCTCATAAGTGATATATCCATCAATGGAACCATCTCCCTCAGTAAAAACCACATTATCACGTTCACGGAGTATACGGATATCATCTGCATGATAAGACTTGCCATCATTATCGAACGCATATTGCATCTCCTGGGCATTCACATAGTAAGTAGCCTGTGGAAAACTCAGGTTACGCTGTCCGGTAACAGGATCTGCTGTAGAAATACCTCCGCTGTGATCTTTATGAAGATGACTCATCAGTACTTTGGTGATGTCCATCGGGTTTACGCCGTGGTTGATCAGGTGCTGATGGATCTGCAATACGCCATCCGGATTACGGTAGCCCAATCCGGAATCAAGCAGGATATAATCCTGATCAGTGATCACCAGGAAAGGCTGGATCTCTACCAGCAATGATCCGCCGGACCGTTGCTGCATAGTATCCTTTTCAGGATTGTACGGTATAAACTTCTTCGTCGCGTCTACTGTAAAAGCTCCTTCTGATAGTGGTATGATACGTGCCATTCGTCAAAGATAGGTAACTATCGCAAAACCATCTGCCTGTCTGCATCCAAACGAAGCATAATGAAGATCAGCATTGTAAACGTCATCAGGGAAGATCCCCCATAACTTACCAATGGCAACGGAATACCAATAACTGGTGCCAGACCAATGGTCATAGAGATATTAATGGCCATATGGAAGAATATTATACTCGCAACCCCGTATGCATATACACGGCTGAATGTCGATCGTTGTCGTTCTGCGACAAATATGATCCGTAAGAGGAGGGCGACATATAGCCCTATAAATATCAGCGACCCTATAAAGCCGAAATCCTCGCCTATGGTACAGAAGATGAAGTCGGTACTCTGCTCAGGTACGAAATCGTAACGTGTCTGCGTGCCTTTCAGATAGCCTTTTCCTATCAGACCGCCGGAACCGATCGCAATCATACTCTGACGTGTATTGTACGTCGCCTTCGGATCATTCTCTTTACCCAGCATCACCTCAATACGACGCACCTGATAGTCCTTCAATACCTTGGTGAAAGCAAAAGGCACGATAAACATTACGAACACGGAACAGAACGCCCATATCGCGAGTATAAGCGCCAGTCTGGAACGGTTACGTTTAATCTCCCGCCGGCTGAAATAGACAACCAGCGCCGTGATGACCGAGAATATGATAAAGAGGATATTTTTATCTACGAGTAAGGCTGACAAGACCAGCACAATCGCCGAAAATGCGATCACCAGTAATACACCAGGTAATCCTTCCCTGTACATGACGAGGAAGAAAGAGAAGTATACCAGTGCCAGACCGGTTTCCGACTGCAATATGATAATCGCGCAGGGGATGAGCGCCAGTGAAACGGCGATGAGCCTCGAACGGAGTTTTGTAAAGTCAGTCTCAATAGAAGACAGGTACTTGGCGATAGCCAGGTTCGTACAGAGCTTTGTCAGCTCTGCCGGCTGGAACTGGAAACCGCCGATCACCAGCCAGGAATGTGATCCCTTTACATCTTTACCAATCCCGAGTACCAGTAATAACAACAGGATACCACCTGCATAAAGCAGGTTAGCTGTAGCAGTAAAGAATTTACTGTCAGTCAGCCAGATAATGGTGGCCAGTACTGCTGACACCCCCAGCCACATCAGCTGACGTGAGTAGTTTTTATTCAGATGAATGATGTCGTTCCAGATGTTATCTCCTTCCCTGTACTCAGCTGCGAAGATCGATAACAGTCCCACGATTACGATACCGAGGTAAAGACCCATAGTAGGCCAGTCAATACCTTCTGTCAATTTTATTTGCTGCCGACGGTTCATAACTGATTAATCCCGGAAATAAAGTTTAAGTATCTGATCAGATGTCATTTTTGCACTGGCGCCATTCAATGAGTCCAGTTTTGATTTTTCTCTCACCACAGGATCGAGTGTGTTATACTCGAGCAATGTCTTCATCTGTGGTTTACGCTTTACAGAGATGGTGTCATGCAGGTATTTCTCCATGATCAGGCTCGCGATTGGAGCGGCGTAGGTACTACCGAAACCGGCGTTTTCCACAATCACCGCAACAGCGATCTTCGGATTATCTCTCGGAGCGAAAGCAACGAATACAGAGTGGTTTTTCAGTTTGGTAAGCTTTCCATTTACAATGGCGTTATTCTCTGCCGTACCTGTTTTACCACACACGATCTCGCCTTCTATCTTTGCAATTTGACCAGTACCTCTTTCTACCACATCCTGCATACCGTAAATTACCGGCATATAAGAAGAGTCAGAAATTTTCGCTACTGTATGTCTCTCTTTGAATTTCTTCAGCAGATCGCTATCATCATTGTCAATATTATCCACGAAATGCGGCAGATAATAATATCCTTTATTAGCAATGATACACATCGCGTTCGCCATTTGTAAAGGCGTGGCAACAACCTGTCCCTGGCCCATCCCTACGTACAGTTCTGAGCATGAGTTCCACTGACCATGATATAATCTGTTCATACCGGCAGTATCAATAGCCTTACCACCAGATTCACCCGGAATATCTATCCCGAGTTTGTGTCCGAGACCGAAAGAAGAGATGTAATCATGCCAGTGCTGGTGTCCTTTTTTCACCCCGCCCCATTTCGCGGCGTCCACTTCCATACGGTAAAGGTGCACAAAATAGGCGTTACAGGAGTTGGCAATTGCCAAACGCAGGTTGGCTGCGTGTCCTGCATTGTGGTGCGTACAGGCGATAGGACGGCCACAATAAGTATAAGCGCCACCACATGGGAAGCCAAAGCTTGGTGTGATCACACCCTCATCCAGCGCGATGAGCGCCGTCAGTGGTTTCATGGACGATCCTGGTGGATAACCAGCCTGGATGGCACGGTTAAACAGCGGTTTTGTCGTATCGGTAAACAAGCGGCTGAAGTTGCGGGTACGGTAGGAACCTGTCAGCAGGTTTGGATCAAAAGTAGGCGCACTGACCATGGTAAGGATACCACCCGTCTTCGGATCGATGGCAACGATACTACCGATCTTATTACGCATCAGGTGTTCACCTAATACCTGCAGGTCTACATCCAATGCGAGGCGCAGGTTTTTACCTGCGATAGCGGCCGTATCAAATTCACCCTTCTCATATGGCCCCTGCGGACGGTTGAGGTTATCTTTTACGAGATACTGTATACCACGCTGTCCCATCAGCACACTTTCATATGTTCTTTCCAGACCGGTCATACCCAGGTAGTCCCCCTGATTATAGGCGGAATAAGCGGGCTTCTGTAACATCTGTGGAGATACCTCACCGATATAACCAAGGATATTGGCCGCAGCATTGAAAGGGTAGGAGCGGATCTGACGTTGCACGAGCTCAAACCCTGGCTGGAACATATACATACTTTCCTGCAAACGGCCGAACATATCCGGCGCCAGCAGGGGATAGAATATAGATACACGGCGGCTGCCGTTTTTAATAATAGCGGTAGTGATACGTTTTCTGAACTCTTCCTTGTCAATGCGAAGGATCTCACACATGTAGGCAGTGTCAATATTTTTCACACTGATGGGTGTAACGACGAGGTCGTACATAGCATCGTTGCTGAGAATACTTCTGCCTTTGCGGTCATATATAATACCGCGGCTTGGGTAAACCACCTTACGGAGTACCGCATTGGCATCCGCCAGCTTGGAGTATTTCTTCTCAACAATCTGCAAAAAGAACAGCCTTGTAATGATCAGAAGGACCATTCCAAGGATAATAAACTGAATGACTCTTTTCCTGGGCTGATTATAGACAGACATTTACGCTGAATAATGTGGCCACTTCACGGCCTCCCCTACCGTCTGGCAGAAAGATGAAGCAAGCGACCTGTTGCTTTATAATAAACTTTCAATTCCTAAAGATAGATATTACGTTCTGTGGTATCTGTTATCGTGCTTCTAATTAACAAAACATAATCTCTCAAAAAATATGGTCTTTATACTGGTTCCCGGCCTACTACTTCCTGGAAAAGAACAATAATTCATACAGCACTATCAGCAGGATACTGGCGGCTGTCGATAAGAGGATCTTCAAAAGCAGGTAGAAAAAGCTCGCAAAGCTGAACACTTCCAGTGGGAAATACACCAGGTTGTGCAAAAATACCAGGATTGCGATATAGGTCAGGAATTGGGACACTCCCATGCTGGTCATGGATGGTGTTTTCTGAGTGGTCTCAAAACCACCCTGTGGCGATAATACGTTGATGATAAACGGACGGAGATAAGCGATGAAGACACAGGCAGCTGCGTGCATCCCCATGGTGTTCATAAACATGTCCATACCGAGCCCCATGAGCAATGCCAGCAGCATTAATGCCGGGCGGGGCAGGTTGAATGGCAGTAACAGGACGAACAACATGTACAGGTTAAGCCCTACCAGCTGGTGCAGCAGGATATTATTCAGTACAAATACCTGCAACAGCAGTAAAAGCACAAAGCGGATAATATTTCTTAACAGTATACTCATTTAATCAGCCTGTAGGTTGAATCTTCTAAAGATTGTTGTTCTTCCTTCAGCAGGTTGTCAATGACATATACGTACTGAAGATTGTAAAAGTTAGTAGCCAGTTTAATCCTGATGGTATAGGCGGTACTGGATTTATCAGCGAGCGTATAGGATTCTACGTAACCGATAGGGATATTTTCAGGAAACAGGGCAGAGTAACCACTGGTCACTACGGTATCTCCTTTAATGAGTTTCACACTTTTCGGTACATCTTCCATCACGGCATAGCCGGCTTCTCCACCGTACCAGCGTACGGTACCCATTTCCTTGCTATAGCTCAGACGGGCACTGAAGCCGAAGCTTTTTCCTTTGGAAAGGAGGGAAAGCACAACGGCATAGTCTTTATTCACGCTACGTACCACACCCACAACGCCACTTGGACCTACGACACCCATGTTTGGTCTGATACCATTATCGCTACCGCGTCTGATGGTAATATAGTTAATAGGATTATTAACGCTGTTATTCACCACTTTCGCTTCCTTGTAGAAGTAACGGCGTACTTCAGTACCGATCACCTTACGGGTGGTGTCAGTGCTGTAGTGACGGATGGTATCCGTTTTTACGATATTTTGAAGGGTAACGCTGTCGAAGCTGGTGCGCAGCATGTTATGGAGGCGGGCATTTTCTTTCACCAGGCTATCATTGGTAGCTTTCAGGTGGAAGTAATACTCCACATTGTTGTAACGCTCGTATAACCTGGCGCTGAGACTATTGGCAGAGTTGAGGTAGGCTGATTTCTGAAGATCGTTGTTCCGGAATACCAGCACAATACAAATCACTTCCAGCAGCAGAAACAGAAAAAAATTAAAATAGCGCCTAAAGAAAATGATGAGATTACGCACAGGATGTATTTTCTTGGTAGAAGATGTACAGGGCAGCTGTTACTGCCCCGTACATTTCCTGATATTATTGCATAAGGAACGGATACTTACCTACGTGTTTCAGTGCGATTCCGGTACCTCTTACTACCGCACGTAACGGATCGTCCGCTACGTGAACAGGTAATTTAATCTTCTGAGTGAGACGTTTGTCCAGTCCGCGGAGCAATGCACCACCACCAGTCAGGTAAAGACCCCTGCGGTAGATATCTGCAGCCAGCTCCGGAGGAGTGGTTTCGAGTGCTTTCAGGATAGCTTCTTCGATCTTGAAGATAGATTTATCAAGCGCTTCGGCTACTTCCTGGTAAGACACCATGATTTGTTTAGGAATACCGGTTACCAGGTCACGACCGTTTACAGCCACGTCATCTGGTGGGTTATCCAGTTCTTTCAGGGCGGAACCGATCTGGATCTTGATCTGTTCAGCGGTCCTTTCGCCGATCAACAGGCTATGATAACGACGCAGGGCTTCCATGATATCAGCGGTAAATTCATCACCGGCGATACGGATACTCTGGTCACAAACGATACCTGCGAGGGCTATTACGGAGATACCGGTGGTACCACCTCCGATATCAATGATCATGTTACCAACGGGTTCTTCCACGTCTATGCCGATACCTAATGCAGCGGCCATTGGTTCATGTATGAGGAACACTTCCTTCGCGCCTGCCTGTTCAGCAGAGTCGCGTACGGCGCGTTTTTCTACTTCTGTAATGCTGGAGGGTATGCAGATAACCATACGCCAGCTTGGGGAGAATAAGGGCTTTTTGGGATACACCAGTTTGATCATCTCACGCAACATACCTTCTGCCGCGTTAAAGTCGGCTATCACACCATCTTTCAACGGACGGATCGTACGCAGGTACTCGTGTGTCTTCTCGTGCATCATCATGGCCTTCTTTCCTACCGCCACGATTTTACCGCTTGCGCGCTCTATAGCAACAATGGAAGGTTCATCCACCACCACCTGGTCATTGTGAATGATCAGCGTGTTAGCTGTACCTAAGTCAATCGCTATTTCCTGTGTTAAAAAATTAAAGAACCCCATTGCTTAATATGGTCAAAATATTATTGTGTGCAAAAATGAATAATTCCAACGAATATACAATCTTAAAATTGTTTGTTTTCTCAATAATACAACTATAATATTAAAAAATGTTATTTATTGTATCTGATGAGCCGGTTAATAAGTTGCAACAGTTATTGACAAGGTAACGGCCGGCATAGTAATGACTCTCGAAAACGCTTAAACGAAAATGGTTTGTGTTATTTCTGTACTCTGTATGAATGAGTTATGCTCTCCCAGACCCTCCCTTTGGCCTCTTCCGGCACACACCGGAACCCTCGATCAGACTACACTTTTCGCGCCGTATGGGCGCGAAAGGCGCAAATGAACATCTTGCTACACGAACTCGTAACCAATATCCCTCCTGTAATATTTGCCTTCAAAGTCAATAATTTCAGCAGTCTGCCGGCTGTGCGTCAACGCAATGCCCAGATCAGTTGCAAGGGAAGTTACAGTCAGTACACGACCACCATTCGTAAGGATTTCCCCTCCCGCGGCTTTTGTTCCTGCCTGAAATACCAACTGGTCCTGCGTAGGTGCCGGTATATTGCTGATCACCTTTCCTTTTTCGTATGCCTCCGGATAGCCTTTTGCTACCAGCATAACGGTGGTTGCCACACGGGCATCCTCGTAGATCGTTTGTGATGAAAGCTGCCCTTCCTGTACTGCTTTGAACAGTTCCAGCAGATCGTTCTGCAAACGTGGTATCACCACCTCTGTTTCCGGATCGCCCATACGGCAGTTGTATTCAATCACGAACGGTTCTCCATTCACATTAATCAAGCCAAAAAAGATGAACCCGTTATAAACGATGTTCTCTTTTTCCAGTCCGGACACTGTCGGACGGATAACGCGGTCTTCCACCAATGCCATGAATGCCTGGTCAGCAAACGGCACAGGGGAAACGGCACCCATACCACCGGTGTTCAGACCAGTGTCTCCTTCTCCGATCCGTTTATAGTCTTTTGCTGTAGGCAGGATCTTGTAGGAATGACCATCTGTCAGTACAAATACCGACAGCTCAATTCCTGTCAGGAACTGCTCTACAACTACTGTCTTACTAGCATCACCAAACTTCGCATCTTTTATCATCTGTGAGAACTCCACCACAGCTTCTTCCCGATCATTCAGGATCACAACCCCTTTACCTGCTGCCAGTCCATCGGCCTTCAGTACGATCGGCAGGGTATGACTACGCAGATATGCCACGCCTTCTTCATAATTTTCCTCACTGAACTCGCGATAAGCGGCAGTAGGAATATTATGACGCTGCATAAACTGCTTGGCAAACGCTTTACTGCCCTCCAGCTGTGCTCCCAGGGCAGATGGGCCCATTACCGGAATATGCTGTAAAGCGGCATCCTGCTGAAAGTAATCGTAAATTCCTTTTACCAGCGGTTCTTCAGAACCCGGCACTACCAGAGAGATCGCATTCTCTACACAGAAACTCTTTATTTTCTCAAAATCAGAAACAGCGATATCAAGGTTCTGTCCGTATTGGGCAGTACCCGCATTCCCAGGAGCAATAAACAACTGTTCACAATAAGTGCTCTGTGCCATTTTCCATGCGAGGGCGTGCTCACGACCGCCGCTTCCTAATAGTAATATCTTCATATGAAAAAATAAAAAATTCGCTTGCGCGCTTTAAATACATTCACCTGGTCAATCGGCCCCGTTCTTCTAAATTTTTTGCAAAGAAAGGCCAAAATTTAACCAAAAACACCATTTTACCCGATAAAAAGCTGAATTTATTTAACTTGCCGGATTCGGACGACTGACTAACACCATAAACAACAAAAACTAAACGTACCTATTATGACTCAATCTGCTGTTGAGCAGCCTGTAATCTCGCCCTCTTCTAAAGGAAAAGGGCACCACAAAGGATTATATGTACTCTTTTTTACAGAAATGTGGGAACGCTTCGGTTATTACCTGATGATCGGTATCTTCTTTCTTTACCTCGTAGACCCTGCGACTAATGGTGGTAAAGGACTAGACACGACCAAAGCGGCTGACCTCGTTGGCTCCTACATCGCATTAGTTTACCTTTCTCCATTCCTTGGCGGCCTTATGGCTGACAGGTATCTTGGCTACCGCCGCGCCGTTATACTCGGTGGTGTGCTGCTGGCGGCTGGTTATTTCAGTCTGGCCGTTCCCGGCGACATGGCCATGTATGTCGGCCTGGGCCTGATCATTATTGGTAACGGTTTTTTCAAACCGAATATCGGTACGATCCTCGGAAACATCTACAACAGGGAAGACCTACGCGCCAAAAAAGATGTTGCATATAACATTTTTTACATGGGTGTAAATATCGGCGCCTTCATCTGCAACTTCGTAGCCGCTTATCTTCGTAACCATTATGGATGGGGACACGCATTTGCTGCTGCCGGTGTAGGTATGCTGATCGGTCTGATCATCTTCGCGACCAACCAGAAAGTGATTGCTTCAGGCGATGTAAGAAAAGAGCCTTCTCCGGACGACATGCCAATGGCTAAGATTGTATCCCTGGTATTCCTGCCTGCCATCATCGCTGCTACGCTCGGCTATTTTATGAACGATATCCTGGGACATACCCTGTTCCACACCCGTTCAAATGACGCCTTCATGTTTGCCTGCGTACCGATCATTATCTTCTATATCCGCTTATATACTACCTCTCAGAAACGTGAAGACAAACGCGGACTGGGTGCCCTGCTGGCATTCTTCGCCGTGGCGATCGTATTCTGGGTGATCTACAACCAGAACAGTACAGGTCTGACCATCTGGGCTGACCAGTATACCGACCGCTCTATGTCCGCTGGTGTCGAAGAAGCTGCCAAACCACTGGGTATGCTGCAGACGGTGACTACCGATCCTCACGCTGTGACACAGGTTGACGAACACTTCCGTGCTGTAACAGATGCTTCCGGTAAGGTAGTTGAAACACAGGGCCCGGACCTGTATTTCCAGAACGTTCCCAAAGATCAGTGGCCTAAAGACGGTAAAATGAGACTGATCTCCACCGAGATCTTCCAGTCTATCAATCCGTTCTTCATTGTGGCATTCAGTCTCATGGTTGTTGGTTTATTCGGATGGCTGGCTAAACGAGGCAAGGAACCAACCACGCCTGTGAAAGTGGCCATGGGTATATTCCTGGCGGGTGCATCTTCGCTGCTGATGGTGGTAGCTGCGTCCATGACCAACGTTTATCTTGACAAAACCTCTATGGGATGGCTCTTCGGAACCTATGCCGTGTTTACGGTAGGTGAGATCCTGGTAAGTCCTATCGGTCTGTCCATGGTATCTAAGCTCTCTCCGCCACGTGTAACAGCGCTTATGATGGGTGGCTGGTACCTGGTAAATGCGATCGCAGGTAAAGTAGCCGGTCTGATGGCCACCTTCTGGGATGAGTTCATCGACAAGAAACTGTACTTCCTGATCCTCGTGGTATCCGCTGCTGTTGCTGGCGTCGTGATGCTGATGATCAGTAAATGGATCGCCTCCGTAGTGAAAGAGAAAACCGGATCCTACTAATATCACTGATTATCATATCATTAAGAAAGGCGTGGTTCCCTCCGCGCCTTTCTTAATTTGTAGCCGGTAAGATCGGCGCCAGCATTGACCGGTTATCCGAAAACCAGCCACAAAAAAGGATTTTTCGCTTATATTGCCGTTTAATCAACAAAAATCTACACTATCAAACCTACTTATGGCAGATAAATTCAAGCCTTTCGTATCGCCGGAAGTGCATATGAAAGAGTTTACGCTCAAGTCCATTATACTGGGCTGTATTTTTGGGATCATCTTCGGAGCCGCAACTGTATACCTCGCATTAAAAGCAGGTTTGACTGTTTCTGCCTCTATTCCTATCGCCGTGATCGCTATCACCCTGGGTCGTAAGTTCTTCAAAACGACCATTCTTGAAAACAACATTATCCAGACCACGGGTTCTGCAGGTGAGTCTATTGCTGCTGGTGTAGTATTTACCCTGCCAGGTTTCCTGTTCCTGACAGATGGTGGTGGTGAGGAGTTCTTTAATTACATGACGATCCTGATCCTCGCCATCTTTGGTGGTATCCTGGGTACGCTTATGATGATCCCACTGCGCAAGTCATTGATCGTAAAAGAGCATGAAACACTACCTTATCCGGAAGGTACTGCCTGTGGTGAGGTACTGATCGCTGGCGAGAAAGGCGGTGATTTTGCTAAGACGGCCTTTCTGGGTCTGGGATTTGCTGCGGTTTATGCTGTCTTTCAGAAGATATTTCATGTGGTGGCTGAAGCGCCTTATTTCGTCACTCAACAAGTCAATAAATACTTCCCTTCTGCACGTGTAGGTGGTGAAATTACACCGGAATACATGGGTGTCGGCTATATTATCGGCCCACGCATCGCTGGTGTACTGGTAGCTGGCGGCGTGCTATCCTGGCTGGTACTAATCCCTTTACTGGCTTCTCTGCTACCGGCTGATATGATTGCTACCCAACTTGTTAAACTAGGCTATCTCGCGAATCTTCAAACTGAAGGTGGTGGTGCGGGATGGGATCCGGCTTTACATACCTTCAAAGATTATCCAAAGGCCGTTTATCTGGCATATGTACGTCAAATCGGTGCTGGCGCGGTAGCGGCGGGTGGTTTTATTACGCTGATTAAAACAATCCCTACCATCATTTCCTCTTTCAAAGGCAGCATCGGCTCCCTGAAAAAAGATGAACAGGATACGACCAGCGGAAAAGGAGCTGTGCCACGTACTGAAAGAGACCTGAACATAAAGATCGTATTATTCGGTAGCATCGCCCTGATCCTATTGATGGCATTTCTGCCTCAGTTACCTGGCGACTCTATCGTAAATAAATTGTTGGTAGGTGTTCTGGTAGTTATATTCGGCGCCTTCTTCGTAACTGTATCCAGCCGGATCGTTGGTCTGATCGGTTCTTCAAATAACCCTATCTCTGGAATGACAATCGCTACTTTGATGGGTACCTGCCTCGTATTCATTTCTGTTGGATGGAGTGGGAAAGCATATGAGCCTATGGCGCTGGTAGTAGGTGGTATGATCTGTATTGCTGCTGCGAATGCTGGTGGTACCTCACAAGACCTGAAATCTGGTTATATAGTGGGTGCAACACCTATGTATCAGCAGATATCCCTGTTCATAGGTGCGATCGTTTCCTCTATCGTGATCGGGCTGACCGTGAAATTCCTGGATAAACCAACTGCTGCAATGATTGCAAAAGGTGTAACTAAACATGCCATTGGTAGTGAATTCTATCCGGCTCCGCAGGGTACACTGATGGCAACCCTCGATAAAGGTATTCTGTCTTACAACCTGGATTGGCAGTTCGTACTGGTAGGGGTGTTTCTGGCTATCACCATGGAACTCTGCGGTATCAAAGCCCTCTCCTTCGCTGTAGGAGCCTATCTGCCACTGTCTACCACCCTCCCGATCTTCATTGGTGGTGCCATTCGTGGTATAGTTGATAGAAAACGTAAAAAGGATAATGCACAATTATCCGCAGAGGAAGAAGAGCTTGGTAAAGGTAATTTGTTTGCCACTGGACTTGTAGCCGGTGGAGCAGTTTCCGGAGTTATTATAGCCATACTTGCGGGATTTGACGGTTCCGCCAAAGCATTGGAAGCTATCAATATGGAAGGTACTTTAACCAATGTACTGGGCCATGGCGGATACTTCCTTTTAGGTACGCTGGCGTTTGCGGGTATGGGTACTTACCTGTACCGTATCGCGATCAAAAAATAAGAACACCTTACAGATCCGGCGTGCCGGATGCAAACATATTCTTCTCAAAAGAAAAATCCTGATCTGGTACAGATCAGGATTTTTACTTTAGGCAGCCGCTATTTACAATTAACTGCTTATTATTGCGTTATAAACAAAATACCCCCTTTATGCGCCTTATCCTAACCATTCTTTGTGCCTGTCTGTTGTTATCCGCCTGCGAACAGGAACATCAGGAAGAATTACGCAAATTTGTTGCTTTCGAACTCGACAACATGATATTTGAAGGCGAAAATCCCAATGCCGTCCTTACAATGGCCAATCTTACCGATACTGATCCCAATAATGATATTGACCAACTGGTCATCACAGCAAATGGCTATACAGCAGATGAAGTAACGATCACACTCTTAGGCACCGGCGACGGGCTCAGAAAAGGCATCTTTCATTCAAGTGATGGGAATAGTCTTACACTATTTTCCAGCATTCCCAACACCCATCAGATCGCAAATCAACAGCTCGGTACTTTCACATTTGAAATCACCACGGTACAAGACAGCCTTATCGAAGGTAAATTCTATGGCACACTGGTAGATAGTTCAGGCGCCATCTCTCCCAAAGAAGCAAAATATGGTTTCATCCGCACCATCGTCAAAGCTGCCCGTTAAACAAACGACAGGTGAGGATATTGCTGCTTCAGAATGGCCGCATCATCTGCCGCAAGCCATTTCTTCAGCAAGGTCGCATATACACTTTTGAAATCGACGGTATACTGCAGGTCTCCATCTTTCAGATTGGCCAGATCAGGTCCTTCATTAAGCAGGCCCCGTTGCTTAAGACCTCCACCAATGATGAACATGTTATTGGCGGTGCCATGGTCGGTGCCACCGCCGGCATTTTGCTCCACACGACGACCAAATTCAGAAAAGGTTACAATCACCACATCCTGAAAACGGTGATTATTCTTCAGTTCCTTTGTCAATGCCGTAATTGCCTCATCCAGTCGTTTCAACTGCGTTTGCTGTGAAGCCAGCTGATTCACATGGGTATCAAATGCACCGTGAGAGACGTAGTATACTTTGGTACTGATATCTGACATGATCAGGCGTGCAATCGTCTGCATATTTTTACCCAGTTCCGTAGCAGGGAAGAGCTCTTTCGTTTTATATGCCCTGAACTGACCTTTAATATATTCAGCAGAAGACATTGTCGCGCCCATCGTCTTATACAGATAATCCACTGGTTGATGATCATCTGTTACTGTATGTCCACCCGAGTGCTTATTCAACAGCTCTCTGAACATACGATCATTGGCCGCAGCCTGCAGTTTATCAGGATCCTTAAAGGCCAGTCCTTTCTGCACATCACCCTTCATCGCCAGACTTAACGTATCGTCTATTTCCAGTGCCTGTACCGGCTTATCACATCCTTTACACTGTGCATCAAGAAAACGACCGATCCAGCCATCTGTCCAGTTCTCCGCAGATGAACTTGCGGACTGCCAGATATCCATTGACCGGAAATGTGAGCGATCAGGATTAGGATATCCTACATTGTTCAGCAATGCCAGCGATCCTTCGTCATACAATGCCTTCATACCCTGTAACGCAGGATGTAAGCCTGTTTCATCTGTGAGTGATAAGGCCTGCTCCCGGGAAATACCCAGCGTAGGACGTAGTTTGTAGTAAATATCATTCCGGTAAGGAATGACCGTATTCAATCCATCATTGCCGCCCGACAATTGTACCACTACCAGTACCTTGTTTCCTGGAGGCACCATATTATCTCTTTCCAATGCCTTGAGGAACCTGGGCATCATCAGGGAAGCAGAGGCCAATGATCCTACCTGTAAAAAACGTCTTCTGTTTAAGATCTCCATGAGTTAATTTTTTTAAGTGGATACATTAGCACAACTGGTATTCCGGTGTGCTCATGACTGCAATCGCAATGGTTTTAATATAATTTTCACGGGAGGAGGCATCAGCATAGTTCTCCAGTAATTGTCTGCTGACATGCTTATTTGTTTGCAGTAAAGATCCTGCAATCGCATCTGCCAGTTTCTCACGTGGTACCTTCTCATAATCTTTCAGCAACGCATCCCAGTTAATAACCCCTTTGATCTTTTTTGCATATTGTTTCCGGACAGATTCATTCAGCTGCATCGTCACTTTATAACTACCCATGCCCATTTCAGGCGTGATCTCTTTGGGCGTGATGTTAAACTCTTCTTCATAAAAGATCATCTTAGGCAGTTGCATACGATACATCAGACTGGAGCTGTCTATCCAGTTGCGTCCACCTGGCCATCCGGCTACATTGGGCGGATAAAACAACACTTGCCCCAGTACCTGTTGAAAAGATAATAGCACCTCTTCTTTTTCAAACGCTACCGGTACTGTCTTGCGTAAACCTACAAGTAGTTCCACCGGTGATTTTATCCGTGTGCCAATAAGGCGCTCATCATAAAACCAGTCTGCATTGAAGAGGTGTTGCATTAATGCATCAATATCATATCCGGAGGTATAGAACTTATCTGCCAGTGCATTTATTCTTGCTTCATCAGGATTTTCATCGACAAAGTACCGGTATATTTTCCCGGTGATATATCTGGCTGTTTCTTTTCTTTCAAGTAATATCTTCAATACATCATCGCCTGTAAAGTTGCCTGTCTTCCCTAACACAGTCTTATCGCTATTGTCATGTCGTTTGGGCCTGAATACAAAACTGCCATCACCTTCATATCCCCAGCCGGTAAAGGCACGGGCAGCTTCTTTAATATCCATTTCCGTATAATGTCCTCTACCCATCGTGAACAGTTCCATTACTTCGCGGGCAAAGTTCTCATTGGGATGCGCTTTGTAGTTCTGCTGATTGTTCAGGAACTGTAACATAGCTGGAGACTTGGATACAGCCGTCAGTAATTCGGCGAAATTGCCCAATGCATTCTCTCTTATAACCTGCAACAGCTGCTGATTGAACAGCACATTTTGCGTACGGCACGCAAAGTGGCCATGCCAGAAAAGCGCCATCTTCTCCCGGAGAGGATGTTCGCTTTGCACCATTTCGTTTAACCATTGCAGATTAAGTTCCCTGATGCCCTGGCGGTTCATCCTGTTCACTTCCCGCTTCTCTTCCGGTGACATTGATTTGTTGCGATCAGGGAGATCCGAGACGTCCCTTACCTTCAGTGGTGTCTGCGCATCTTTCTCAGGCCCGGTCAATATTCTGCTGATGACCTTACTACGTTTTTTATGGGTCCAGTCTTCTATGATGGAGGGGGAAGCACCAAAACCGGCTCTCCATGCCAGGTGTTGCATTTGCAGTTTTTCAGGAATAGCGGCCATACAGGAAATAGATTTGGGATTTGACAACTGGCGATCGTAAAGGTTTAACAGCGGGCACAGGATTTAACATGATGAAATTGTTAACAGTGCACATGCAGCTATTACAAAATAAAAATAGCCCGTTTCACTGTTAACAAATATCATTACGGCAGTTGTGAATCATGTAATTACTGACGGAATCGCCATACCGGATAACTGCTCCCCTTTGCAAATACCCTCTGCTCTGGGGGTAATTCCAGGAATCCATCCGCCTGCAGCAATGCAGCCAGATCACCGGAACCATGATAGGGTGGGGGAAGGGCTACTAACTGTCCACCCGCCACAGGGTGCAGGCGTACCGGCATAAAATAGGTCAGCGGAGAGGCGAAGTTCACATCGGCACCTAATACCGCATGTGGTACAGGCGGTGCGTCATACTGCATACAGGCACGTAACCATGGCAACACGTACCGGTAGCAGCACATAAAACCCGACACAGGATTACCCGGCAACGCAAATACTACCGGCCCTTCTTCAAACTTTCCGAACAGAAAAGGTTTGCCCGGACGTTGCTGTACTTTATGAAATACCTGCTGCATACCCATCTGTTCCAGTACATGTGGCAGATAATCGTATTTTCCAGCGGATACAGCTCCTGT
The DNA here is from genome assembly GCF_010093065.1 of Chitinophaga agri. Classification (NCBI taxonomy): domain Bacteria; kingdom Pseudomonadati; phylum Bacteroidota; class Chitinophagia; order Chitinophagales; family Chitinophagaceae; genus Chitinophaga; species Chitinophaga agri. The sequence goes on from NZ_CP048113.1 coordinate 4,248,227, forward strand.
ACATATCCAGGCATCCATTGTCTTTAAGGAAGTAAATAACGCCTGTATAGCAGCCTCGTTATCTTCCACGTGATAACAGGTAGCCTCTATACCCAGTTCTTTCAGGGCAGCGGCCAGGCTATAGGAGTTGGAGATCCTTACCTGATGGATATCCGGGGTATCACCTACAGGTACCAGTTCATCACCAGTAGCAATCACTGCCACTTTGGGCAACCTGCTCACATTAACCATCGTCTTACCAACCGATGCAAGCACACCAATCTCCGCCGCTGTCAGCCAGGTACCTGCAGGAATAACCAGCTGACCTGCAGCCGCATCGGTACCCTGCCGGTGAATATGCTGCCCTTTTGCTACTGCGGCATTAATGGTAAAGCGCCTGAACCCTTCATGCTCTGAGACTGTCAGATGCTCATACTGTATCACCGTATCGGTCATTTCCGGCATGATCGCTCCGGTCATCACTTCCATACAATTCGCAGTATTTCCCAGTTGTTTACGGGGCATACCGGCTGCCTGCATATCTTCCACACCAAAGACAGTCTGACCTTTGGCATAAGTTTCATAGTCTATGGCTATTCCATCCATCATGGCCCTGTCATAGGGAGGAAAGTCTCTGTCAGATAATACCGGTTCCCGCAGGATACGTCCGGTGGCAGCAGTAAATGGCAATTGTTCCATTCCGAAATCACGAACGGTACTCATTACCGCAGCATATGCGGCTGTTACGTCTATCAGCATTGTTTTGGAGGTTTGATTGCTTTAGTTGTAAATTTATTCCATTATGAGCAATGATTCAAGTCAACAGGAATTTTCGCATCTCAACGCAGCAGATCAACCAACCATGGTAGATGTGAGCGGGAAGTCAGCAACCGTGCGTGTGGCAGTAGCGGAAAGCAGGGTATTTCTACCGGAAATCGTCAGGCAGCAGTTCAGCGGAACGGATATTCAGACAAAGAAAGGGGCCGTATTCCAGACCGCTATACTAGCGGGCATCATGGGTGCAAAAAGAACACCGGAGCTGATCCCGCTATGTCATACATTGCTGCTGGACGGTTGTCAGGTGGATATTACGCTTGAAAATGAGGAAGCCGTGATACGCTGTACTGTGAAGACCACCGGAAAGACAGGCGTGGAAATGGAAGCGCTGACAGGTGCCAGTGTAGCAGCATTAACCATTTATGATATGTGTAAAGCATTCACACATGAGATGGTGATACAGGGAACACGACTGATCAGTAAAACAGGCGGCAAACGCGATTTTTAAAAACAGTGACATGGCAGCACCATTAAAAGGACTCATTCTCTGCGGAGGCCGGAGTACGCGTATGCAACAGGATAAAAGTCAAATTGCATATCATGGCAAACCGCAATGGCAATATCTATACGAACTCGTACAATCTGTTATTCCAGATGTGTATGTTTCGTGCCGGGAAGAACAAAAAGCGACACTACATACAGGCATTCCTGTGATAATGGACAATGTGGAAGGAGCAGGACCTTCTGTAGGACTGCTGAGCGCAAGTGCTGCCTATCCCGAAACCGCGTGGCTGGTACTGGCAGTAGACCTTCCACTGATCAGTGAACAGACCATCAACTATCTGCTTGCAGAAAGAAAGCCGGACAAAGACGCAACCTCACTTATCAGCCCCTTTAATCAGCTACCGGAACCATTGATTGCGATATGGGAGCCGTCGGGGTTGAAAAAGCTACAGGAGAACTTTGCTGCCGGCAGGAACTGTCCGCGTAAAACATTGCTGAATGCTGATATTTTCCAGATAGAGAATCCTTTTTCGGCAGAGCAATACAATGCTAATACGCCTGAAGAAATGAGAGAAGCTGGCAGGCAGCTGGGATTATGATGCATGGCCCTTGTCGTATTCATCTTTCAGCTAATATATGTTGCTAAAAAATAGTAAATCGTCCGCTAATGGCGGACTTTTTCATACCTCCCTGTCATAAACGTCCCCGGTAAATCTCCGGTCGACCCACACTGCCTTTTCTGACCCAGTATTTATTTCGTGCAGCCCAATAAGTAAGTTTTTCTTCAAAACTATTTGCAACAAAGATGCAAACTGTATATATTTGCTGCGTGATAAGATCAATTCTATACAGAGCCGTAGCATATCTCCTGCTCATAGCATTCAGCTATGTACAGGCAGTACAGGTTCTGCATGATTATCGCCATCATCACTACTCATCCGGAAAAAGTCTGCATTTTGGCAAAGACCCTGCCTGTAAGATATGCGAACATCTGCTGGTGAAAAAGCACCAGTCACTAACGGGTGAGATCTATTCACTACTTGACGTTAACACAACATTTGAAATAATCAGGGAGGTACCATGCAATACACCTCCCGCGATTGCCTTACCCAGCAGTCTGAATAAAGGTCCTCCATCTATAGCATAACTATTGTTCTGCCATCAACAGTTTTGAGTCTCTTCAAAACACTTTAAACTATACATACATGTCGATTTCAAAACAGCTGCCGCTGTTTTGCCTGTTGTCTTTTGCCATACCCTTAGTGGCACAGGATAAGAGAGGCGATACTATTCGCCTGCGCGACATCGAAGTGAAAGGTAAATCGCCTGTAAAAACAGGTACTGCCACTGCCATGTCGTTACGCAATGAACAGTTAGAACAAACACGCGGTAAAAGCCTTGCCGGCGCGTTATCCAGCCTTCCGGGTGTAAGCATCCTTAAAACAGGTCATTCCATCGAGAAGCCTGTCATCAACGGGATGCACAGTAACAGGGTACTGATACTGAACAATGGCGTACGGCAGGAAGGACAGCAATGGGGTACTGAGCATGCGCCCGAAGTAGATGCCTACATCGCTAAAGAACTGACCGTTATTAAAGGCGCGGAAGGCGTACGCTATGGCGCGGATGCACTAGGCGGAGTGATACTGGTGAAACCAGCCCCTTTACCGGATACAGGCATAGTAAAAGGAGAAGTGCATCTGAATGCTGCCAGCAATGGACGCTCCGGCAATATCGCCGGTGTCCTGAATGGCAACATACACGGACTGGGCTGGCGGGTACAGGGCTCCTTCAAAAAAGCAGGAAATATAAAAACAGCCGGCTATTACCTGGGCAATACCGGTATGAATGAAAGTAACTTTTCAGGTGCCCTCAAATACAGATCACTGGATGCCTACTTTAGCCATTTCAGCACACAGATCGGTATTCTGCACAGTGCGCATATTGGTACTATAGAAGATATCGAAGCACGTATCGCACACGGCAGGCCATTTGAACAATATAATTTCACTTACGACATCAATGCGCCACGTCAGCAGGTAACGCACGATCTCGGCAAACTTACCTGGCATCATAAAGACCTGGAGATACAGTACGCCATACAGCGCAATCGCCGGCAGGAATTTGATGTCCGAAGAGGCGCCGGCAATGACGTCAAACCGATGATGGATCTTGTACTCACTACCCAGACACTGGACGCAGCCTATACACGCCGGCATAAGAGTGGACTGAAAAGCACGTGGGGAATGAATGGCATGATGCAGGTTAATAACAATACACCTGGTACCGGCACGACACCACTGATACCGAATTATGATAGTTATTCATTCGGTACCTATGCTGTAGCACGACTGGTAAAAGAGCAGTACGAGCTGGAAGCAGGCATCAGATATGATGTTAAATATTTTGACGCAGCCGGCTACCGGTATGACTATTCCCATTTCAATGACAATGGCGGTTTTGACCTCAATCTCTTTACTGCTAACAGAACATTTCATAATGTCTCCGGCGCATTAGGTGGCGTATTACATATCGACGACTACTTTGAATTACGCACCAATATAGGACTGGCATGGAGAGCACCAACTGCCAATGAATTGTATAGCGACGGATTACATCATGGTGCCGCTATCTATGAGATCGGCAATCCGGATATGAAAAGTGAACAGGGATATAAATGGGTCAACTCTTTATCATACACCAGTAAACAAATACAGTTACACCTGGATGTATATGGTCACTACATCAGGAATTACATCTATGCACAACCTAATCCGGACACGGTCAGGAGAACGGTGCGCGGTACATTCCCGATCTTCATGTACGAGCAGACCGATGCGGCTTTTGCTGGCTTTGACTTCGGAGGAAGCTATCACTTTCTGCCACCCCTTACATATACAGCGAATGTATCTCTCATCAGAAGCAGGGAATACCTTCCCTACATACCAGCTGACCGTATAGATCATGGTCTGCAATGGGATTATAAACACGCTTACTTAAAAATGGAGCACCGGTATGTTGCCCGGCAGCGACGTTACAGGGTGCATAGTGATTATGCGCCACCACCACCTGCGTATCACCTGCTTTCCGCGACAGCAGCCATGAAGTTTACATCACTATCAGTAAGCCTTACGGTAGAAAACATCACCAATAATCTTTATAAAGATTACATGGACCGGTTCAGGTATTACGCACATGAAATGGGTAGAAACTTTACACTCAGGATTCATTATACATTCTAAACAATATACAACTATGAACAAGTTACACAGCTATCTCCTCCTAGGGATAATCAGCTTCGGTATTATGACATTTTCATCGTGTTCCAAAGAAGATCCGGTACCGGAAAAAGACCAGGAAGAGGTAGGTAAAACATCACTGCTGCTACAGGAAGTTGAATGGGATGGTGATTTTAGCACAGGACATGCACATGCTATTGATGGTGCTGCCATTGATACTATACAGTTTGATGAGCAGGGTAATGCGCCTGCCGGATTTCACCTCCACCTGCATACCGGCAGATCTTACAAAATGACACTTATTGCACGCGACTATGCGGGCCGTGAAATACAACAAACCTTCCTGGACAGGGCAGATATACACCAGGCGGTCATACTCGGTGCACCGGATGGTGTAATGGATTATACATATGGAGATGATCAGGTAGGTGTCACCGGTTACCTGCACATTGTTAAAAGTGCATCCACTTTTACATTACAATATCTCATGAGGCATCTTAATCCAGGTGTAAAGGCACAGGTAACACCTGATGACTGGAACAACGCCAACTACCAGACGAAGCTTGCAGGAGCGACTGATCTCGACTTAAAATTTGAATTACACCCTGTTGAATAAAAACCAATAAACATACGAACATGAAAAAGTATTGTTATGCATTTGCCGCCGCTGCTATATTCTTAACAGCATGTAGTAAAGATGATGAAAAAATTACACCAGAAAATCCAGCTATTGTTGCCTCTTCACGCCTTGATTTCATTGAGGTAAATGGTAGTGCACATGGCGATCATTTTCATGATCTGGCTGAGAAGACCGGAGAGAAAGACAGCATAGCTGTGTTATTTAATGACAAAGGAGAAGCACAGAACGGACACGTGCATCTCGATCCGCATAAAATATACCGGATGCAGTTCCGCCTGTTTAACAGCGCAGGAAAAGAGTTACAGCAAAGCTTCCTCACCAGCAAAGCAGTGGCAGATTCATTTAAAGTATTCCTTAGTGGTGGCAATTTCATCCTGAATCCAACTACAGGCGATGCAGAAAACGGCGCCATATTCCAGCCGCGAGAGCAGGCATATGGTGATGGTAGCGCGGTGAACGGAAAGTATGAAACAACGGGTATCCTTGCTTATTTCACATTGGGGGAAGCGAACAGTGGCGCTGAAGCAGACATCTCTTATGTGCTGCGGAAATTCAATGATGCGACGACAAAAGGAAAGATTGAACGTACTGACTGGAACCATACGGATTATGCCAGTAAATATGCAGGAACGGATGTCGTAAAACTCACATTCGAAGTACATGCAGAAGAGCATGAATAACTAGTGATGAAGCATAAAACAAAAGGGTATCCGGCGTTTTGCTGAGGTACCCTTTTTATATTTTATTACTACGGGTGTGCAGCCACCCATATCTCCCCATCTTCAAAGTATTCTTTTTTCCAGATGGGGACCGTTTCTTTCAGTATATCAATCGCATATTCACAGGCATCAAATGCAGCCGCGCGATGTGGAGCCGCTACTGCGATTACAACCACTACCTCGCCTGGTAATTTTTCACCCACGATGTGCAACATCGCTATTCTTCTGACACCAAAATGTTCAATGGTATAATCTGCAATCTTCTCCATTTCTGATAACGCCATCGGCTCATAACATTCAAAGAAAAGTTTGTTCACTTTTTTTCCTTTTGTGTTATCGCGTACATTGCCGGAGAAGACTACAACGCCTCCGCAGTCGGGCGTTTCAACGAAGTCTAATGCCTGTTGCACGGTCACATTGCTATCTATTTTTATTAACTTGTTCATCTGATTTTTGCTCAGCGAATTTGAGTATTTTGAGAAGAAATATTTTTTACAGCAAAATGAAAATGCTCTAATATTGGCCCCTTAAAACATTGTTTGTTATAAGAATACATCCAATTGTAGAGGCAATCATCTGGATCGTCTTTATCGCGAGCTTTATTCCTCCGATTATCTCAATGGTAAAGTATACTATGTCACCCACCACTTACCGGAGGAATCACTGCAATTTCATCACTATCCTGCAAGACATCTCCGTCATTTGCATATACCTTGTTCACCGCAATCATTAAGGAACGTAACTGTTCCAGGGAAGGGTATTTTGTGTACAACCAGGCTCTCAGTGCCGCTACTGTGGTGATCCCTTCCGCCGTAATAACAGGCGCACCTGCTATATCTTTCGCTATGCCAAATAATAAAATGCGCATATCCCTCTTATGAAATTTAGATAAAGCTACGATATTGTAGTAATTTAACAGGTGATATATCAAATAACAATCAAATGAAAATAAGAATCAGAGGCAATAGCATTCGTTATCGTCTGGACAAAAAAGACGTAGACATTCTCAAGAATGATGGAAAAGTAGAAGAAGCAACTATCATCGGAGCAGGTACCCTGCATTTTTGTATTAAGGCAAAGCAAGGCGCTAATGCCCCCTTCATCAAACTGGAAGGATCTGCTATACATCTATCTTTCCCAAAAGAACAGATCACCGAATGGGCGGACACCGACCAGGTAGGCTTTTCAGCAGAGATTCCCAATGCAGATGGATCGTCCCTTCACATACTGGTGGAAAAAGATTTCAAATGCCTCACAGAACGTAGCGAAGATGACAGCAATGCATTTGATAATCCATTACAAAGCTGCTAATCAATTATTTATATAGAGATCAGCGGCTCAGCACATGCCATCTTGCCCGTATCAGACAAGCACACCAGTCAGCAGATGTACGTGCCGACTACTTACATCAGGAATAACTTGTCCTACAAAATATGACATCTTTCTGACAGGGAAACACCTGTGCACCGGATTTTTCCGCTTTAGATAAATAATTTTCCCGTTTCGATTAGTCATCCGGTTCGGACTGATCGTTCTTTGTGGAAAAGTCGTCTGGTCAATGTTTAGTATTCACCTAAACATTCCGGGAAGCACCAGAAAACTGACAGGCGACAATTTCTTATACATTTCTAAGCATGAAAAAAATATTTGGCTGGTTACATCTCTGGCTCGGCATCATTTCCGGCATAGTGGTCCTGATCGTAGCAGGGACGGGCAGCCTGCTTGTATTTGAAGAGGAACTGGAACATACCTTCCGGTCTTCTTTTTTCTATGTAGAAATACCCGCTAACACACCCCGGCAGCCGCTGGATAATCTCACGGATTATGTACAAAGGGAAAATCCGAAGTACAAAATCTTTCAGATTGTCGTGGAGCCGGAAGCCAATCGCAGCATCGTATACCTCTTAAGGAAGGGAAAAGTAAAGGAGATCAAGAACCAGCTGTATGTAGCGGTAGACCCTTACACCGGCAGGATCATTTCCTCATTGCCGGGCAATAAGCGATTCTTCTCTGTCGTATTACAGTTACACCGCTATCTCTGTATGGGAGAAACCGGCAAGGTCATTACAGGCGTTTCCTGTTCTATTTTTACCATCCTGATCCTCACCGGACTAATACTCTGGTGGCCGAAGCGAAACAACAGGAAACAGCGTTTCCGTGTGAAATGGAATGCCTCTTTCAAACGTCTCAACTGGGACCTTCATGCAGTTTTCGGATTTTATGTCCATATCGTATTGTTCTTTATTGCAGTAACAGGGTTAGTATGGAGCTATAAATGGGTGAATAACCTGCTTTACCTGGCGTTTGATGGTAGTACCAAACAGCAAAAGATCGTAGCTCCTACCAGCCTGGCGGTAGAAAACACCGGTATCGCTTACCTGGAAAAGATCCTGGCTAAAACCAATGAAAGATTGCCTTATGAAGGTAAGATCACTATCCGTTTTGCAGAAACAGACAGTCTGGCTATTTCTGCTGCCAAGGAAAACAGGACCAGACATGACAATGTCGCTGACTTCCTCTATTTTCAGGCAGGCACTGCTGAACTGGTGAAAGAAAGATTGTACGATAATGAGAGTAGAGGCACTATTGCCAGGAGATGGATCTACCCGATACATACAGGAAGTTTCTATGGCGTTCCCACCAAAATAATCGCACTGATCGCATCGCTGGTGGCCTTCACACTCCCCATATCCGGATTCATGATCTGGATGGGCAGAAAGAAAAAGAAGCCGGCCGTAATGGTGAAGAAAAAACTACCGGTTAATAGAACAGCTGAACCCAGGCCTGCAATACAATAAATAATACAGTACCAGGCAGGCTACAACTCATAATAACGGGGGGCAAAATGATGATCATTTTGTCCCCCGCTTATTTATGCTGACAATGGTATTTATGCCACTGTGCTATTAGTACATATTCATTTCCGCATCTATCTCAGCCGCCCAGGCATGAATGCCGCCTTCAATGTTATATACAGCAGGGAATCCAGCAGCATCCAGTTGCTGCGCGATCATCAGACTGCGCATACCATGATGGCACAACAGGGCTACGGGCACCTCTTTATTCAGCTGAGACATGACGCCACCTACCATACGCATAGGTATATGCATCGCCTGCGGAATACTGCATATCTCCCATTCATCCGGTTCTCTCACGTCGATCAGCTGTACCGGCTTACCGGTTTCTAACCATTGTTGCAGCTGATGTACGGATAAACTTCTGACACCGCCGGTATCACATGGCTGATCATATGTTTCCTGTAAGGCCGTAATATGATGATTACCTGGCACTGGCTTGATCTGAAAGGTATGGTGAACGTTGTAAAGTGTGTCAATTGTCAGCAGCTGATTGCTTAATGGCGCTCCTATACCAGTAATAATTTTCACTGTTTCATTGGCCTGATAGGAGCCAATAATCCCGGGAAGAATCCCCAGCACCCCAATATCGCTGCAATTAAGCATTGTACCTGGTTCCGGTTGCTCCGGGAATAAACAACGGTAAGTGGCACTCCCATTATAATTAAATACACTGACCTGTCCTTCATACTTATGAATAGCGCCATACACAAATGGTTTATTCAGGATAACACAGGCATCATTGACCAGGTAGCGGGTACCAAAATTATCAGTACAATCAACCACTACATCATAGGGCGCAATAATATCCAGGGCATTATCAGGCATGATCCATGTGTCATGCATGGAAAAATTCACCTCGGGGTTCAGTTGCGCTAAACGCTGTACGGCCGTGCGCAGCTTCGGTTGTCCGACTTCATTGGTATGATAAAGTACCTGTCTTTGCAGATTGGTCAGGGAGATATCGTCATGTTCTACGATCCCTATCCGGCCTACGCCCATTGCGGTAAGATATTGTAGTACCGGTACGCCTAATCCGCCGGCGCCGATAATCAGTACGGCGGCATTATTCAGCAGTTGCTGTTTAGCTGGTCCAAAGCCCTCTAGTTTCAGGTGTCTGTCATATCGTTGCATCATCCGTTCTTTATCCTTTTAGACATAAATATTGAATCGCCATATGTGCCGTCTGACTGTTTAAAAGCAGCCTGCAAACGGCCATATTCCATAAAACCAAAGTTACGATACAACTGAATAGCTCTTTCATTGTTTGCAAACACGTTGAAGTGTATGATTTCCAAATCTTCATGTTGTTCTGCCCACCGGAGCGCGGCTGTCATGAGCCGGCGCCCAATCCCCATATTCCAGTATTCGTGCAGAACAGCTATGCCCAGTTGCCCGAGATGTCTTTCTTTTCTAAAACCGGACTGTTTGATAGATACACTACCCGCGAAGCGGTTATCAATCACGGCTATCAGCATCAGGTGCTGGGGATGATGGCAGAAGGTATGCAAAAAAGCTTCTTCATCTGCAACGGTCAATGCCGCAGCTTCCTGCTTTGTCATGAGCAGAAAACCGGTTTCGGAAGTCAGCTGCTGATACAAAGCCAGCAGGGCAGGAGCGTCTTCGAGGGTGGCAGGGCGTAACAACAATACTTGCCCATTTGGGAGAAAGTGCTGCATATTACAAATGTAAGCACAAAAAAAGCGTTGCATGAATGCAACGCCTTTATATTATTTAAATATTACGCTATTAGAGTGTGATCTTATCTGCACCGAAATATGGCTGCAATACCTTCGGAATATTGATAGCGTCCGGCGTCTGATTGTTCTCCAGGATACACGCCAGGATACGCGGCAATGCCAGGGAGCTGCCATTCAGCGTATGCACCAGCTGTGGTTTACCACCACCGTCCTTGAAACGGATCTTCGCACGATTTGCCTGGAAAGATTCGAAGTTAGATACAGAGCTCACTTCCAGCCATTTCTGCTGAGCAGTGCTATATACTTCGAAGTCGTATGTTAATGCGGACGCAAAGCCCATATCGCCACCACAAAGGCGGAGGATACGGTATGGCAGTTCCAGTGATTTCACCAGTTCTTCCACATGCGCTACCATCTCATCCAGTATTTCGTAAGATTTTTCCGGATGTACAACCTGTACTATTTCAACTTTGTCAAACTGGTGCAGCCGGTTCAGACCCCGTACGTCTTTACCATAAGAGCCAGCCTCACGGCGGAAACAAGGTGTATAACCCGTCAGTCTAACCGGCAGTTCGGTATCCTTCAGGATCTCATCTCTGAAAATGTTGGTCAGCGGTACTTCGGCAGTTGGGATGAGGTATAACTCATCTTCTCCTACAAAGTACATCTGTCCTTCTTTGTCAGGTAGCTGTCCTGTACCGTAACCGGAATCACTGTTCACCAGGTGAGGCACCTGAAATTCAGTATAACCGTGCTGGGTATTATAGTTAAGGAAATACTGGATCATAGCGCGCTGTAAACGTGCGCCACGGTTCTTGTACACCGGGAAACCGGCGCCAGTGATCTTATTTCCCAGTTCGAAATCGATCAGGTCATATTTCTTTGCCAGGTCCCAGTGAGGAACAGCCCCTTCAAATAGTGTAGGGATGTCGCCACCGGTACGGACTTCCACATTCTCTTCCGGCGTTTTACCCGGAGGTACTAACGGAGACGGAAGGTTAGGCAGTTTTACCAAAGTATCGTGCAGAAGCTTTTCTGTAGCTGCCAGCTCCTCGTTAATAGGATGCAGCTTTTCTTTCAGTGATGCTACTTCTGCTTTACGTGATTCCGCTTCATCTTTCTGGCCCTGTGACATCAGCTTACCGATCTCTTTTGAAGTCGAGTTTACTTTTGCCTGTGTCTCATCATACTCAAGGGTTAATTTCTTGCGCTTGTCGTCCAGCTCAAGTACCTGATCTACCAGAGTCAGCTCCCTGAAGTTCTTCAGCGTAAGCCTTTCCAGCACCTCGGCCTTGTTTTGACGAATGAACGGAACTTGTAACATTTTACGATTTATTAAATTTCAGCAAATATAACAGTGAATTAGGAATTAAGAATTAGGAATTACGAATTGTGACCCAAGGGATTGCCTATGGGTGAACATTTTCCACTAAAGCAGTATGTATCGTGCTTAAATAACGCGTCACAACCGGTTTACCAGGAACATCCTATAGTTAGTTCAGCGGATGATCCCGGCCTTGCCCGCCTAATGCCGCATGATGCAGTTCAGGACTGTTAAGTACTCAGACTTCCTGATTCCCAATTCCCAATTAAGAAAGATATTTCCCTACGATCGGTACTCTTCTGCCCACACCGAATGCCTTTGACGATACACGGATGATAGGGCAGAACTGGTTCCGTTTATACTCATTTGTATTAACAAGTTTGAGTGTACGGGTGACCAGCGCCGCATCAAAGCCCTGGGCAATAATCTCCTTAGGTCCCTGACGACGCTCTATGTACTGATAGAGGATACTGTCGAGCACTGCATAATCCGGCAGACTGTCGCTATCCTTCTGATTCGGACGCAACTCTGCGGAAGGCGCCTTATCAATGATATTGTGCGGAATGATCTCCTTATCACGGTTAATATACCTTGCCAACGCATAGACCTGCATTTTATACACATCACCGAGTACGGCCAGTCCGCCGGCCATATCTCCGTAAAGCGTACCATAACCGGTAGACAACTCGCTCTTATTAGACGTATTCAGGAGGATATACCCGAACTTATTGGATAGCCCCATCAGCAGGTTACCCCGGATACGTGACTGCGTGTTTTCTTCCGCTACATTGAACGGCCGGCCTTCAAAATGCGGTTGCAGCGTCTGCAGGAAAGTCTCATAGATATCATTAATCCGAATGATATCGTATGGATTGTCCAGATTTTTAGACAAGGCAACGGCATCGTCTACAGAATGTTCAGTAGAATAGGGAGAAGGCATCAGTATTGCTCTCACATTCTCCTTACCGAGCGCTTCTACTGCCAATGCCAGGGTAACTGCGCTGTCTATTCCTCCGGAAGAACCGAGGATGGCTTTGGTGAAGCCCATCTTCTGAAAATAATCCTTAATACCGATGATGATAGCCTGGTAAATGCGGTCAATGTTGTAGTCCGGCTTCAGCTCATCTACGGGAATATAATCAACTGGCGGGGCCGGCTGATCAGACTGTAATAAGGTTTCCAGATCATATCCGCCGATCGCTTCCTCGAAATAAGGCAGCTCTTTTATGATATTACCGTGCGCGTCAAAGATGACTGATCCTCCGTCAAAAACGATCTCGGTCTGGGAACCGACTGCATTACAGTAATACATCGGGATGCCGTACTTACGTACGTTCTCCCGGATGATCTTTTTACGGTCCTGCGCATGGTTATAGTCAAACGGAGAAGCTGACAGGTTGATCATTACGTCCGGTTGCTGTTCCATTAGCTGGTCCATCGGGCAGATCCTGTACAGGGGATTATCTCCCAGGTTCCAGATATCTTCACAAATGGTCACTGCCAGTTTCTTTCCTTTGAACGGCACTACGTTCCAGGCATAGCCAGGTTCGAAATAACGATATTCATCGAATACGTCGTACGTCGGTAGCAGGGTCTTGTGAATGACCTGCTTTACCTCACCCTCATGCAGGAACCAGGCAGCATTGAACAGATCTTTACCTTCCGGTTGCGGGTTGCGGGCAGGAGCGCCTACCAGTACCGCTATATTGGCGGTATGTGCTTTTATCTTGTCGATAGCAGCATAGGACTGTTGGATGAAATCATCAAACTCCAGAAAATCCCTGGGCGGGTAGCCACACACGCATAACTCAGTAAATACAACCAGATCAGCACCCTGCGCTTCTGCAGCTTTGATGCCTTCCAGTATTTTCTGTGTATTCAGTTCAAAATTCCCGATGTGATAGTTCTGTTGAGCAAGTATAATTTTCATCTACAAACGTCTTTTTAAAAGAATAATCCCAGGTTTAAGGCAAAGCTATTCATATTTACTTTACCGTCATCCCATTTTCCATTGCGGGTAGCATCGATGAACCCGTTACGGTAGGTCAGGCCAACCAGACCAGTAAGTTTATCACCTAAAGGATACTCAACTCCCGCGCCAACCTGTAAACCAATATTAACTGGCATAATATTACGCAATACGTTCACTTTATCTTCGTTCACATTCAGACCTACTACATTTGCGCGGCTACGTACAGGCACACCCAGGTAAGTACCGAACTGGCCCCAGAAGGCAGCAACGTTTTCCACATCAGTTTTCAGTTTCAGGGCGAAAGGCACCTCTACATAGGTAGTTTTCAGCTTGTATTCTGTTGGCGCCTGTTTATATGCGTCCAGCCCTTTACCAGCCTCATACTTCAGGGTACTCCCTGCAGTAGAGATCTGTAAACCGGAAGCAATGGCATAACGGCCGTCTTCATCCAGGAGGAAGTCTGTCATCAGACCGAAGCTGACACCAAAACGGGATGAATTACGTTCTACGCCAGATTCCTGGGGTTGTAACCAGAAAATGGTAGGATCCAGTTTAAAGCCCAGACGAACCTTCTTTCCGTCCTGTGCGTTCGCTACCAATGCTGATCCAAACAAAAATGCCGTTAAAATAACCTTCCTCATATAATTTTATCTTTTTTTTAATACAGGCTATATAATATTTTTACCTGTCTGTAAGTTAGATAGTATAGTATGCAAAAATACAGTAATAAATTATTCAGTAGCACTCAGTGGATATTATTCGTGCTCATCCTTACCTCCGGTCTTTCCGCCTGCAAGCACAAAAACGTGCCGGACGTCAGTCATATTGCCATGAATGTAAAGATTGAGCGGTTTGACCAGGCACTTTTCCAGCTGGATACCAATAATATACAGCCAGCATTACAGCAACTGGATAAGGCTTATCCCATGTTCCTACCTGCCTATATGGAGCATGTGATGAACTTCGGTCCCTATTCTGACAGTAGTCGTATGATCCAGCTGCAGACAAGGATGCTGGTCAGCAACCCTGATTTCCGCATGTTGCAGGACTCCATCAATGCCCACTTCCCGAAGGTTGATGCACTTGAAAAGGAGCTGGCCCAAAGCTTCCGCTATATCAAACATTACATCCCTTCCTTCAGCATCCCGGGAAAAGTCGTTGCTTTCAGCTCTGTTATCAGTAATTATGGGGCTGTAACGGTCGACTCCGTATTAGGCATAGGCCTGGATATGTACCTGGGAAAAGATTTCCCGATATATGGTATCCTGCCTGACTATCCGGTTTACATGATCCGCAAGTTTGCGCCCGAATATATTGTTACCAACGCTATTCAGGCACTGGCCCAACAGGCCTATCCGGGCGCAGAAGCGAGTGATCAGCTGGTGATACAGCTTGTAAAAGCCGGCAGACAGCAATATTTCCTGGAGCAGGTACTGCCTGAAACACCAGATAGCATCCGCTTTGGTTACACCAAAGCCCAGATGGAATGGTGCGCGGATAATGAAGTACTGATCTGGCAATATTTTGTACAACAGAACCTCTTGTATAAAACCGACTGGCAGGGTAATATGCGCTTCATGAATGATGGCCCGTCCACACAGGGAATGCCTGAAAACGCTCCTGGTAGAATCGGCCCGTTTGTAGGATGGAGAATTGTAAAAGAATACATGGAACACCATCCGGAGGTTACCCTTCAAAACCTGATGGAAGAAAAAGATGCGATGAAGATATTCTCACAGTCGAAATACAGACCGAAATAAACGCCGCAAACTATCTGAAAAGGTGTTACTCTTTCCGGGGGAACACCTTTTTTATTTTCCTTCTATCTGCTACTGCACTGGTTTAAGGATTCGATCCCTAATGAACAGTTTTGGAGACTATCATCTTACCATTAGATGAAACCAGTATACACGCTAATGTACTAACGTAAATAATTAAACGAAAAAAGCACTGATTTAAGGATTCGAACCTTAATGAACAGTTTTGGAGACTGTCATCTTACCATTAGATGAAACCAGTATACAAAATAATACGCTAACGTGTACAAGTACACGAAATAATAGCACTGACTCAAGGATTCGAACCTCAATGAACAATTTGGAAACTGTCATCTTACCATTAGATGAAGCCAGTGAAGTAAAAATCCGCCACACGTACCAACACGCTAAAACCCGCACTGGTCTAAGGATTCGAACCTTAATGAACGGGGTTGGAAGCCGCCATCTTACCGTTAGATGAAACCAGCAGAAAATAAAAAAGCCCGATTGGTATACCAATCGGGCTTACATGTCTTTATATAGACATCACACAGCAATCCGACTGGCATCTTTAGGACACCATGACCACGAATTACTATATGACTTGTTTGTTTTCATGCAAACAAAGATAGAGTGATTTTCCTGAATAAAAATCATTTAGGTAAAAAATTATTTCTGGCCATTTACACTTTCTCCGCCCAATACATCCACGACCGTTTCCCCTGGCAATATGCTGTACACCGGTATATTCAGCGCATACCGTTCGCACAATTGACTGATAGCGGCATCAATCTGTTCTGCATTGTACCTCGAAGAGAAGTGTCCTAATATGAGCTTCTCGATATTACTTCCACTCACCATTTCAATTACTTCATCAAGGCGACTATGTTTGTTCTTGTGTGCGTGCACTTTGATCTCTTCTTCTCTCTCCAGGAATGTTGCTTCGTGAATAAGAATTTTCGTATCCTCCCATCTATGCAGATCATCAACAGGAGTGTCTCCGGAGTAAGAGAGAATATTAGTTCTCACTTCCATCGTAGTAGCTTCTTTTCCTTTCTCCATCCCTATTTTACGGATCTCTTCACCTGAAAGATGCGCCAGCTCAGGACGTAATTTTCTCTTTGTCTGATACACCTTGAAACTCAGACTCCGCATCACCTCCGGCGGTGCAGGTACATGGCCGTTCCGCACGGGCACTACCACTATATCATCCTTCACACGAAGCTCGTCACCTGCTGTCACCGGCCTCCATTGAGTACCGACAGCATAGGGATCGAAGCGGGAAAAGAATTCCTGCATATAAGGAAATGAGCGGCAATCCTTCGGATAATGTATCACCGGATATCCTTCTCTTGCATTGAGCTGATTAAACTGTAACAGGCCCGTCAGATGATCTCTGTCAGCATGAGAAATAAAAACATGATTGATCTTTCTGCTTTTCTGCA
This sequence comes from Chitinophaga agri, assembly GCF_010093065.1. NCBI lineage: Bacteria > Pseudomonadati > Bacteroidota > Chitinophagia > Chitinophagales > Chitinophagaceae > Chitinophaga > Chitinophaga agri. The sequence continues at coordinate 4,265,138 of NZ_CP048113.1, forward strand.
ACAGCGCTGACATGAGACCATCGCCTGCATCGAGGAGCAGTCCCAGCTCCTCTACAAAATACCACGTAGAAAACAAGGCAGTAGAGTAGCCTGTAATTGTTAATTCCATTAGACTTTCTTCAAAATAATAGTGAGTATCCTGGGGATACTGTTCCTGTCGTTATCGTCAAAATATTCATTGATATCTTCTACCACCAGACCATACTTCTTTGCAGGCCGGATAAAGTCAGAGATATGATGATTAAAACACTCGAGTACTTCCGTGCCAGCTTCCGTATCAAACCGGGCTTTCGTACCTGCATATTGCTTGAAAGGGTGTAATTCACCAATGTATACACGGCCTCCCGGATGCAGTGATTTAGCTACTTCCCGGAAAATATGGTCCAGGTCATCAATGTGTTCCAGCACAAGACTAAAACTGACCAGGTCATATAAACCGTCCTGAAACTGCCATTCTTTGGTGATATCAGCCTGCTTGAACAATACCCTGCCGGAAGAGATCTTTTCCTTTGCCTTAGCCATCATTCCCTCTGACTGGTCGATAGCCGTAATGTAATCAGCTCTTTCCTGGAACCACAAAGTATTCTTACCAGTACCACAACCTATTTCAAGGCAGGTTTTAAAGGTGATATCTGCCAAGGCAAGACGGAGTGCATGGGCTTCCAGGTCACGCGTTTTATTGTCATTAGTGTCATATTGTGAGGCCCAGAGGTTATAGGCTTGTTTGGTGTCCATCGTTTATTTTTTTGGTGTTGAATAATCAGCCGGTCCGTACCGGATTAACAAATAAATTCGACTATTGTCAACTGCCGGCAGGCATAACAAGAGGCATCCTCTCCCGCTATGGGCCCATCTTTGGCTAATATTGACTATACAATATTAGCAAGGATTTTAATGCGGTTTAAAACAAAGTAGACGAGCTGTCGGTTTGGCGTCACGAATGGGCGACTTGGCGTCATAAGCCGTTTTTATCATGTATACGCCGGATATAGGCGGTTCAACTTAGGAACTGGGGCTATACTTGAGGATGTTTGAGAAAACTACCTCAAACATAGGTGAATGCAAATGTCTTACTACTATCTCAATACAGGAGGACTTCGCCGTTTTACATCCGGGTTCAGGATTCAATTTACCTGTGAAAGCTAATCATATACCTGATAACTCAATGGTGGGCAATAAAAACCGATCTCGGCCCAATCCTGTGGGATCACGCCTTTGTTCCTGCCACCAGAACGGCTATCCAACCTAAGACAGGTTGAGGTATAGTAACCGTATATACCCACTACAGGGGGATAAATCATGTAGGAAACATACCGGTAAACGTAAATCAATTTAGCTTAAAGGGAACAACCATCTGAAATTCAGGAATTTTGACCTCAAACTGTTTCTTATTCAGCTGATTTTCCATCTGGTAGGAGCCGTACATTTTGCCGATCTCGGTACGCAGATTAGAACCTGAAACATATTGGTAGCTTTCAGATGGAGCCAGTAGTGGCTGTACGCCTACTACTCCCTCTCCTTCTACTTCGCGGTGGGTACCGTTGGAATCAATGATATACCAATGGCGGCGAAGCAATTTTATGGGGAAAGTATTATTATTCTCAATGGTGATCCGGTAGGCGAACATAAATTCACTACCAATCGGATTAGAATAATCCGGTTGATAAAATGTCTCTACACTGATGGTAATGCCGTCTGTTACTTTCTTTACCATATTACACCTCCGTTTCGTTTAACGTAAAAATAAGCAAAATAAATCCAGTAGTACTAAAAATTATATATCAGTAAAGACTTTAACTTTTCCTTTAGAAGTAGCACCTGTCGGTGCCTGGATTAAAAATCCCATTGACAATTAACAGGTTATACTATAACAACTCCGTCCATAATTGCAGCGTCCCGTTCTGCTGCCCTGGCCTCTACTTCAAACCGGTTTGCATGGTAGCCCACCCTGGCACATTCCCAAAGATACTTCCACAGGAAAGGCACCAACCCTAATTCTCTGTATTGCATTACATGGCATATTTCATGCCTGACCCACCATTTATGCCGTAGGAAATCCTCGCGACTGGTCCCATGCAGGTGAATTGTCTTTCCTATTACCATAGCGATCTGACTGCCACCCATGTAACGGGCGGCCAGGCGGGCCAGTAATGATCGCTCTTTTATGTAACAGGTCACGGGTTTCATTACTTAAAAATACAAATTCAGGATGACGAATTGTGCAGCACCACCATTCATTTTGTTCATACACAATTCGCCATCCTGTTGTTATAATGAGAATCTACGGGAGATATTGAAACCCCAACGGAACTGGCCCTGCAGCCAGGAAGATCTCGTTTCCGGAATAAACTGGTTTTCCAGAATAGCGGTGGAGTTACCAAAGGTGATATGGAACACGTGACCGCCAGTCTCCAGCTCCAGACCTACTGCCAGCGGATTATACAGCTCACGTCCCTGGGCTTTGAAGTAGTCCTTGCTTTCCTGGCTACGGAATGGGTAGTAGTACTCTACCAGTAATCCCAGCCGCTTGGTAAATTTCAGTCTCCCACCAGCACCCAGTGCAAAGATGTCATTCTGATCCATATAGCCAACCCTGTTCCTGTGTACCAATGTAGGGAGTAATGTCAGGGACAGACTACGACTAAATTTACGGGCAATGATCACCTGCCCTGTATAGGACATGCGGTCTGAAAATCTGCCAAAATAGCTGGCATCAGATTCGGTTTCACTAGACGTCATACCACTCACTACGGCATTACCAAACAGTGACACGGTCAAAGGTATGTGGTCATCGGTGGTTTGCTGCAACAGCCTGTATTTTGCCAGCCCTTCATACAGCTGGGTGAGATTACCGGAACCTTTTGTACGACCGATACCGACCATCAGACGATCGGTAATACCGTACTCAAAAGCGATACGGATATCGGCAGAATTGTCCATTCCGAAGAAGGTTTTCGGGCCACCGAACTCACCGCCCAGATCGCCAAAGTGATGGGCTACTCTAAAATCCAGCTCACGCTTCTTCAGTGTCTCCGGTGAATGCCCCTGTATGATACGGGTTGATTTGTAGGTAGCGATCACAGGTTCATGTGTTTTCACTTCCTCTTTCTCCATAAGTGCCTCCAGGCTTTCCTGGGCAAAAGTGTTTAATACCAGGCAGCAGCCGAGCAATAGCAGATAAATATGCTTCATAGGTTCCGACAGATGATTAATGTTTTATCAGGACGCAGCAGTATAGGTCGCTTTTACAGTTACTTCTACTACTTCTGCGATGTTTTTGATAACCAGGGTAGGTATCTTGATATGATGATCAGCCAGTTTCACATTGAATTTGGCATTGGCAGTGGGTTTCCCATCCTTTACCGTGATCGTAGCTTTTTCGCGGTAGTTCTTATCCACGCCATGCATGGACAATACGCCATCTACAGCTACCTCGTAGGTTCCATCCTTGTGAAGGTCAGGAGGTGATACCAGTTTGCCTTTAAATACAGCATAGGGGTATTTATCACTCTCGAGATAGTTTTCATTAAAATGCTCTTCCATGAGCTGTTTCTTGAATTTAAAGGTATTAACTGCCACTTTGAAATAGAGTTCTCCTGTCTTCAGGTTAATAGCGGATGTTCCTTTATCAGAAGTAGCATCTATATCCTCTACAGGTGTGGCCGAAAAGAAGGATAGTCCGGTGTTGCGGCACATAAATACGTCCTGTGCGAATCCGGCATGTGCAAGCAATAGTCCTGCAAGCAAAACAATCATTTGTTTCATTGTAAACTGTTTTTTTAAGAATGGGTTATCATTCTGGCATTCCATGGTTAAGCCAGCAGTCAATAGAATCGCGGGTACCCTGACTGAGTGCACCCCGGGGAGGCATGTCTGCGTTAGCGCTGGTAACGCGTTCCCTGAACAGTGCTTCATTCGCGTTGAGGTAGGTCTTCAGCTTTTCCAATGTCGAAAAATCTGATACTACAAAGTTGCCGGTTCCTTTATGACATGCGCCATTCGTACATCTGGTCGAAATAGTGGTCATAATGTAGGCGGATGTAATTACAGCGGTATCGCAGGCAGTTGGTGGAATACCTGGTTCCGGTGCGGGCGCCTGTTCGGCCGTACAACTGTACACGAAAAGCATAAGCAGCATGGGAAGCAGCGCGGTTCTCATAGGTTTTTTCATTTCACTTTCGATTTAAGGGCGGACTTATCCGGCCGGGTCTTTGAATGGTTATTTGTTTTAACGCGTAAAACAAAAATATATTTTATAATTGAGAGTCCATAGTACTGTTCATTTAAGTAATCAAAGGAGTAAGGCTACTGACGCACTATCTGATGAATTTTAATATTTTTGTTATTATGAACATTGATCAGCTTTACGACATATACCGGCAGTACCCTTCTGTCCAGACAGATACCAGGCAACTCAAAGCAGGCGATATATTCTTCGCACTGAAAGGCCCTAATTTCAACGGGAACACCTATGCAGCAGCCGCACTTGAAAAGGGAGCAGCTTTTGCAGTTGTGGATGAAGCCGCCTATTATACGCAACCGGATAAAATGATGCTGACAGAAGATGTGCTACAAACATTGCAGCAGCTGGCACTTCATCACAGGAAACAGCTGAATATTCCCTTCCTGGGCATTACCGGTTCTAACGGTAAAACAACTACGAAAGAACTTATCAGTACGGTGCTTGCCACCACATTCAAAACTACTGCCACTATTGGTAACCTGAACAATCATATAGGCGTTCCGCTGACGATATTACGCATACCTGCTGATGCTGAGATCGCGGTCATTGAAATGGGGGCTAATCACCAGCATGAAATTGAAGCATATTGTAAGGTGGCCCTACCTACACATGGCATCATCACTAACATCGGAAAGGCACACCTGGAAGGCTTCGGCGGTCCGGAAGGTGTACGCCGGGCTAAGGGAGAGCTGTACGATTTTCTGCGCAATAATAACGGGACAGTATTTTTATGCAATGAGTACCCATACTTAACGGAGATGAGTAAAGGTATTCCGACTGTGATCACTTACGGTTCATCTGCGGCAGACTATATTGGCCAGCCACTGGCAGACAGTGCCCTGCTCAGCGTCAAAGTAACCAGCAATGAGGCGATCGGACAGATCGATAGTCAGCTGGTAGGCGCTTACAATTTCCCTAATGTGATGGCGGCTGTCGCCGTTGGACTGCACTTCGGTGTACCTGCTGAGAAAATAAAGAATGCCATTGCATCCTATACACCATCAAATAACCGTTCACAGGTCATCAAACAGGGCAGTAACACCATCATTATGGATGCGTACAATGCGAACCCTTCCAGTATGAAGGCCGCGATTGAAAATTTCGCAGGTATTGTTGCCGAGAAAAAAGTACTGTTATTGGGTGGCATGATGGAACTGGGCACTGACAGTGTAAAGGAACATCAGGCACTGGTAGATCAGCTGCAACGTACACACTGGCATGCTGTAGTACTGGTAGGAGGGGACTTTATCAAAACAACGCACCCTTATATCTATCTTGAAAATGCTGCGGCTGCGACCACCTGGTTACAGCAACAGGGATTCACCAATACATATTTGCTGATCAAAGGATCGAGAAGTATAGGTATGGAGAAGGTGATCTCATAATACTGTAAAGAAATAGCTACTGGCATAAATGACAAGAGGCGCCTCAAGGCGCCTCTTGTCATTTATATTTTAATGCATCAGATAAATATAAATAATTGTAGAATAAAAAAACATGTAAATACGGTAGGTATGAACTATTCAATACAGGCACACGGTATAAGTACAATCAACCATGAAACATAGTCTGACAGGAGATTGTAGGCTAATATCACTATTCTTTTTACAGGTAGGAAAAGGTAGCAGCGATCTGCTTAGATGTTAGTATAAAATAAAATTCAAGCAGCCATATACTATGCCGGAAAATATCACGTTCTAAAGATTACCTTCTCAATAACCTTAGTCAACTTTATATATAAAAAAAGAGACCTGCAAGCTGGAAAGCCCGCAGGTGTTCATAACCTATGCCAACTTTAGAGTATCTTATAAAGAAGTTTTATCAGTTACGTCTTTTGTGATTATATGTATATGTGTAATGATAATAATAGTGATGAATTAGTTTTTACAAGGCATATGAGAACATTGGCGTTAATTCTTTCCAACAAGGCATAATCTAACGGAGTTACGGGCAATTGTTCAGGGTAAAGCTTGAGTTAATAAGATAATATAAGGTATATCATATTGCTGCTAATACACTTGAGATCACTTCCGCGCTCTTAACATCAACAACTCGTGCATCTTTTTGTTTAAAACCTTTAGTTATTCTGATTTAGTTTTTCCTCCTAACGTGTCTGACTACCTGTGTCTGAAATATATGTACGAACACTTTAATCTTCCGGATTTCATTATTTGAAAAAAAATCAGATTTCCTGGCAAAGCTCCACCAGTAAGCCATTCGTGCCCTTCGGGTGCAGAAAACAAACCAGTTTATTATCTGCTCCTCGTTTTGGTTCAGTTTGCAATAAAACAAATCCCTCGTCAGTGAGTCTTTTCATTTCCGCATATATATCAGCAACTTCGAATGCGATATGATGCATGCCCTCACCCTTTTTGTCCACAAATTTGGCAATAGTACTGTCGGGACTGGTTGCTTCCAGCAACTCAATTTTAGTTTCTCCCTGCCGGAAAAAAGCGGTTTGTACGGACTCACTTTCAACGTGTTCTTTTTTATAGCAATCACTGTTCAGAAGCCTCCTGAATAAGGGAATGGAGGTGTCCAGGGATTTAACGGCTATTCCGATATGTTCAACTTTCAGCATACAGCAATTTAATATTTTATGGTAGAAATAATTGTTCTCTATGGAGTTATCATTTCTTACAATGATCGTGGTAGGGAACCAAAGCAATTAAGCATTAAATTTGTATTAAAGGAATCGACACGTATAATTAAAGACCGACAGATATGCTAAAGTTGCCTGTTTACCTGGACTATAATGCCACTACCCCCTGTGACCAGCGCGTAGTAGAAGCCATGCTTCCCTATTTTTCGGAAGCATTTGGTAACGCCTCCAGCCGTAACCACTCATTCGGGTGGGCAGCAGAAGCAGCCGTCGATCTCGCCCGGGAACAGGTCGCAGCACTGATAGGTGCTGATCCTAAAGAGATCATCTTTACTTCCGGGGCCACAGAAGCCGATAACCTTGCCATGAAGGGCGTATTTGAGATGTATGCTGACAAGGGGAACCATATCATTACGACTGAAATTGAGCATAAAGCAGTACTCGACACCTGCAAACACCTGGAAAAACTGGGAGCGGAGATCACTTATCTCAAGGTGAACAGTGATGGCTTTCCTGATCTTAAAGAACTGGAAGCGGCCATCACATCAAAAACCATCCTGGTGTCCATTATGTACGCCAACAATGAAATCGGTGTCATTAATCCAATAAAAGAGATCAGCGCCGTTGCTAAAAAGCATGGTGTACTGATGATGAGCGATATTTCCCAGGCTGCCGGTAAGGTACCGGTGGATGTCAACCGCGATGGTATTGACCTTGCGGCTTTCAGTGCTCATAAGCTTTACGGACCGAAAGGAGTGGGCGCACTTTATGTACGCCGCAAATCCCCCAGGGTGAAAATCACTGCCCAGATGGACGGTGGCGGACACGAAAGAGGGATGCGCTCCGGTACGCTCAATGTACCCGGTATCGTAGCTTTCGGTAAGGCCTGTGAAATATGCCAACAGGAAATGGAAGCAGAAGGACAAAGACTGTCAGTACTGCGTGATAAACTTGAAAACGCATTACTTCAGCTGGAAGAAACCGTTGTCAACGGATCAAAAACCAACCGTTTACCGCATGCCACCAACATTTCCTTCCGTTATGTGGAAGGAGAGGCCCTTATGATGGGTTTCAATAAGCATCTTGCGCTGTCATCCGGTTCTGCCTGTACCTCCGCCTCTCCGGAACCCAGTTACGTGTTGAAAGGCCTTGGTCTTACTGACGATATGGCCCATTCATCCATCCGTTTTGCACTGGGACGCTTCACCACCGAAGAAGAGATTGATTATGCCATTCAAACCGTTACAGAAACGGTGAATAAACTTAGGGAAATAAGTCCGCTGTGGGAAATGTTTAAAGAAGGCGCGGACATGAGCTCAATAGAGTGGTCCCGTCTTTGATACAGTGAACATATCGGGGACAATTAGTGAAATCTTTTATACTTATGCTTATGGCTTACGCTGAAAGAGTTCTGGATTATTACAATAACCCCAGAAATGCAGGAACACTGGATAAGTCCAGTCCGCAGGTAGGAACAGGGTTCATACATGTGCCGGAGTACATAGAGGTAGTAAGGATACAGATTGAAGTGAGTCCGAAAAGGCATGTTATTATGGATGCGCGCTTTAAGACATTTGGATGCGGCGCAGCCATCGCAGCCACCTCTATCACTACAGAATGGTTGAAAGGGAAAACAATCGAGGAAGCGGCGAAACTCGATCACATGAACATCGTAGAGGCCCTCAGTCTCCCGCCAGCCAAGATTCACTGTACCATTCTCATTGAAGATGCTGTTAAAGCCGCTATCAATGATTACAGAGAAAAGAATGGTATGGGACCGCTGAGTGAGGAAGAAGAACTGGAAGAGCTGGAAGAAGAAGAGTATTAAGCGGTATACCTGGAAAAGATGTCATCACTCCCCGGATGGGGTGCCAGGTTGAATGATGACCTGAATGCAAACAGAAGTGCTGGGAAAGCACCTCACTGGGATATTGCGCATCACTGCGCAGGGAAAGTCTGATTCTCCGGAATCAGACTTTCTTTTTTTAACAACTTCCATTGTGTATTACTAATTATTAATTACTAATTTCCAATTCTCTAATTGATCATTTTTAATTATATATATTTGTGCTTTCAGTCTCACTATGCTAGCAATCTTTAAAAAGGAAATACATCAGTTTTTCAGCAGCATAACCGGATATGTCGCCATCATCCTATTTCTGCTCGCCAATGGCCTGCTGCTATTCGTTTTTCCCGATACCAGCCTGCTTGATTACGGATATGCCAACCTCGATCCTCTTTTCGAGCTGGCTCCCATGATCTATCTGCTCCTCATTCCGGCTATTACCATGCGCAGTTTTGCGGAAGAGTTTAAAACCGGCACCATGGAGCTGTTAAGTACCAAACCATTGAGCTGGGGACAGATCGTAACAGGTAAATTCGCCGCAGGTCTACTGGTCGTGCTGATCTCATTGATCCCCACAGTCGTTTATTATATTGCAGTCAGACAACTGAGTGCCGACCCTGCCCATCTGGATAATGGTGGCATGGCCGGTTCTTATATAGGTCTCTTCCTGCTGGGAGCTGTATTTACTGCTATCGGTGTATGGTCTTCCTCTCTGACCACCAACGCAGTAGTGGCTTTTCTCATTGCAATTTTTACCTGCTACATATTCTATAATGGCTTTGATGCGTTAAGCAAACTGCCGGCATTTAGTGGCAGCGCCGACTATTATCTGCGCATGGCTGGTATCAAGTTTCACTATACCTCCATTAGCCGTGGCGTGGTCGATAGCAGGGATGTGATCTACTTCCTGAGTGTTATTGGTCTGATGCTTTATCTGACAAGATTATCACTGCAACGCAGAATATGGGACTAACCAATTAGGAATTAGCAATCAGGAATCAGGAATTGCCTTAAAAGCCGGCTTCCCTTATTCCTCATTCCTAATTCTTAATTCCTTATTTACTTAAATACTCTTTTGTGGCTATAAATAGAAGGAAACAATACTTACAACGGGCTATTCTTGTAGTGGGCGTTCTGGTGGGGATCAATATACTGGCTGCTTATTTTCATACCCGCTGGGATCTGACAGCGGAAAAGAGATATACACTTACTCCTGCGACCAAAAACCTGCTTCGCGGGTTGGACAGCACGGTTACTATAGAAGTTTTCCTGAAAGGCGATTATCCCGCCAGCTTCCGTCAGCTGGCACAGTCCAGTCAGGAATTACTGGAAGAATTCAGAGAATATGGCGGCAACCGCATCCAGTTCTCTTTCCAGAACCCTGGTCAGGGGCTGCCGGACTCTTCCCGCATGGCCTTCCAGCAATCCCTCGTAGAAAAAGGTATCATGCCTTTCAATATGCAGGTACAGGAAGATGCTAACCAGGGCTATTCTGAAAAACTGATCTTCCCGGGCGCACTGGTACATTACGGTTCAAAAACTGTAGGGGTCAACCTGCTGAAAAACCAGGGCGGACTGAATCCTGAGGCGGCCATGAACAGTTCAGAGTCGCTGCTGGAATACCAGTTTGCCAACGCTATCTACCAGTTGCAGCAAAAAGAACCACCCCTATTAGGTTACATGCTCGGTAACGGTGAGTTACTGGGTGCAGAGGTCTATGACCTGCTAACCTCGATGCAGAGCAGCTATCTACTGGATACGCTCACCCTGCAATACATCTCTTACATACCGAAAGAATTTGATGCGATCGTATTTGCCAAACCAGCTTCCCGGTTCAGTGATGAGGACAAGCTGAAAATTGACCAGTATGTGATGAATGGGGGGAAAGTGCTCTGGTTTATTGATGAACTGAACGCGTCTATTGACAGTCTTGCCCACCAGGAGAGCTTTGTTGCCTTTGATAAAGACCTCAACCTCGAGGATATCCTGTTCAGATACGGCGTGCGTATCAACCAGGATCTCGTGCAGGATATGCAGTCGGACTTCGTTCCACAAGTCGTGGACCGTACAGGCCAGATGCAGCCACTGGCATTCCCTTACTTCCCATTGCTGACACCTACTGGTGCGCATCCTATTGTGAAGAACCTGGATCTTGTACTGAGTCATTTCGCCAGCTCTATCGATACTGTAAAAGGAGGGAATATCAAAAAAACTGTCCTGCTGACCACTTCCAGCAACAGCCGGAGTGTAAGCTCGCCCACAGAAGTGACCTGGAACAGTCTGCGCGTAAAGCCTAACCGACGCGATTTCAATAAGAAATTCCTGCCGGTAGCGGTATTACTGGAAGGAGAATTTACCTCTCTGTTCCGCAACCGTCTGGATGAAAATACACAGATGGCCATTCAGAAGGCATCGGGCCGGCCATTTAAAAATAACAGCGACTCGATCAACAAAATGATCGTCGTAAGTGATGCTGATGTAGTGACCAATGCTTTTTCCCAGAAAAGTGGCCCCCTGCAAATGGGTGTTAACCTCTACGACCAGTCTATGGTATATGCCAACCGTGAATTCCTGTTGAATTCCCTGGCATTCCTGACCAACAATGCAGGTATCATGGATGCACGTAATAAAGAGTTAACTATGCGTTTGCTGAATCCGGAAAAAGTGAAACAGGAGAAAAGCAAATGGCAGGTTATTTGTTTCGTTGTTCCCATCGGATTGATCTTATTGTTCGCATCCATCTTCCTGTTTATCAGGAAGAGAAAGTACGAAGTATAACCATTCTCCGTTACCAGCCTGGTTTTTATCAGATGAGTCATGACAGCGCTTCGCTATTTGTCTTAAATAATTGATTTATAGACAATAGACCTCCATTCCCCGGCGTTGGAAGAACATGACAAACAGGGATAACAATCACAGCTGTAGGCTATCCACAATGGCCGGCAGATATTCTTTAACCGGGCAGAACTATGGACGGAAGTCTATTGACTATGGACTATTCCACATATCTTTGCCCAACGATACATTTAAAAGCGGCTACTTGAACCCCTGAAATAGAAGAGCCAACTTTTAAATAAGAGATTAATACCGGTATACCCGGAATCATTAAGAGAAGCAGTGAAATGCAAACACGCTTTTCACATCAAAATTTAACCACACGTGTACAACGCAGAAAGTATCAGCAAGGTGCTGAAAGGTGAACTATTGCAGCAGACGGGTCATCCGGAGATCGAACACATTTTGCTGGACAGCAGGAAACTCAGTTTTCCTGAAACATCTGTTTTCATACCGCTGGTAAGCAGCCGGCGTAACGCCCACCAATACATACCTGAGCTGTATGAAAAGGGTGTTTCCAATTTTATTGTGAGTGAACCTATCCCACAGGAAAAGTATCCAAAGGCTAACATTATACAGGTAAAGGACACCATGCAGGCCCTGCATGCACTCGTCGCCTACCACCGCCAACAGTTTCATATTCCCGTGATCGGCATTACGGGCAGTAACGGTAAGACAATCGTAAAGGAATGGCTGTACCAGTTACTGGAAAAAGATTATAACATTATTCGTAGCCCTAAAAGCTACAATTCACAGATAGGTGTTCCCCTGTCGGTTTGGCCCCTGAAAGCAGAGCATCAGCTGGCCATTTTTGAAGCTGGTATCTCCCAGCCCGGAGAAATGGAACATCTTGAAAAGATCATTCGTCCTACTATTGGCATCTTTACCAACATTGGTGAGGCACACAATGAGGGATTTCTTAATATCCGGCAGAAGATCAACGAAAAGCTGGTATTATTTTCCAAAAGCGAACTGCTGATCTACTGTAAAGATTATCTCACACTTAACGAATGTGTACTTAACTTCCACAACCTGGTAGGTAAGAAAGACGGCCACGATACCGGCTTACAGCTGTTTTCATGGTCCCGTAAAACAGAGGCCGACCTCCGCGTTATCAGTGTGGATAAACACGAGCACCATTCCCGCATAGACGCGTTGTATCAAACCATTCCCATACATATCACTATCCCATTTGTGGACGAAGGCTCTGTAGAGAATGCCATCCACTGCTGGGCACTTATGATACACCTGGGTATGGAGCAGTCCGTCATTCAACAGCGGATGGACCAGCTGGGCAATATTGCCATGCGCCTGGAATTAAAACAGGGCATCAATAACTGCTCCGTGATCAATGACAGCTACAACTCCGACCTCGGCTCACTGACCATTGCCCTGGAATTCCTGCAGCAGCAACAACAGCATCCAACACGTACTGTCATTCTCAGTGATATATTGCAAAGCGGCAAAAGCGACGCCTCTCTTTATGAGGAAGTAGCCAGCCTTCTGCAGCAGAAGGGTATCAATAAGGTGATCGGTATCGGGAAAAATATCTCCAGGGAAAAGAAATGCTTTCAGCAGGTGCCTGGCCTGAAGAGCAGCTTTTTCCTGACCACAGAAGAGTTTATCCAGCAGTTTAACCAGCAGGACTTCCAGCATGAGACCATTCTCCTGAAAGGCGCCCGTATATTCGAATTTGAGCGGATCGGGAAGCTGTTGGAACAGAAGGTACACCAGACCATTATGGAGATCAACCTGACGGCAGTTACCCATAATGTCAAACATTATCAGTCGCTGCTGAAACCCGGTACGAAACTGATGGCAATGGTCAAAGCTTTCTCTTATGGCAGCGGAAGTTTTGAGATTGCAAATCTATTGCAGTTCCATGGTGTAGATTACTTAGCCGTTGCTTATGCGGATGAAGGAGTCGAGCTGAGAAGAGCCGGTATTACGATGCCTATCATGGTTATGAATCCGGAACCCAGCTCTTTTGATGCCATCCTGCAATGGAACCTGGAACCCGAAATATATTCCCTCTATCTGTTAAAGCAGTTTGAAGAAGAAGTACAGCTGGCTGGTAAAACGGCCTTCCCTGTACATATTAAACTGGATACAGGTATGCACAGGCTCGGCTTTGAGAAAAAAGATATTCCTGAACTGGCCAGATCACTGAGCGATAATATTTACCTGAAGGTAAATTCTGTGTTCAGCCATCTGGCAGCCAGTGAAGATCCTGAGATGGATGCCTTTACCCGGCAGCAGGGTCAATCATTCTTCGAAATGAGCCATGAACTGCAGAAAGCCCTTGGATATGCGGTGATAAGACACATTGCCAACAGTGCAGCTATCGAACGTCATCCTGATCTTCAACTGGATATGGTAAGACTGGGTATTGGCATGTATGGTATAGACAGCGCCGAGAAGATGCAGGAGCAGCTCCGGCCGGCCAGTTCCCTGAAAACAACCGTGGCACAGGTAAAACACCTGAATACCGGTGATACGGTAGGTTATGGTGCTAAATGGGTAGCCAAAGGCCCGTCCGTAACGGCGACAGTTCGCATCGGGTATGCGGACGGATATCCACGGAGCCTGAGTAATGGAAAAGGAAAGATGCTGGTACGCGGACAACTGGCCCCGGTGGCAGGTGTTGTGGCGATGGACATGCTGATGCTGGACGTAACCCATATTCCTGATGTAACAGAAGGAGATGAGGTAATTGTTTTTGGTAATGAGTTATCTGTACAACAGGTGGCCGCATGGGCAGATACCATTCCTTATGAAATATTAACAGGAATTTCGCAACGGGTAAAACGCGTATATTTCGAGGAATGACCGGAATTACCGATTTTGCACATTATTATTATTTTTGATAAAATTTTAAACCTTTGAAATATCGTCACGTAATCTGGATTGTTGCATTGGTACTCGTGCTTGACCAGGCACTGAAATTCTGGATAAAAACCCACATGAACTTTAGCCAGGAATTTATCATATTTCCTAACTGGTTCCGCATTCACTTCACTGAGAATCCCGGCATGGCCTATGGTCTTGAACTGGGAGGAGAGTGGGGTAAAGTAATACTGACGCTCTTCCGTCTCGCAGCTGTAGTAATAGGTTTCAAGTACATGAAGACACTGGTGAAACAGCAGCACCACACCGGTTTGCTGATCTGTGGCGCCCTGATACTGGCTGGAGCAGCCGGTAACCTGATCGACAGTATGTTCTATGGACTGATATTCTCAGAGACCAACTTCTATGATGTGGCGACCTTCCTGCCTAAAAACGGCGGTTATGCCTCTTTCCTTCATGGAAAAGTAGTTGATATGCTCTATTTCCCTGTTTACCGCGGATACCTGCCATCCTGGGTACCGTTCAAAGGCGGGGAGTATTTTGTATTCTTCAACCCGATATTTAATATCGCAGATGCAGCTATCTCTGTAGGTGTGATCACGATCCTGTTATTCCAGAAACGGTTTTTCCATAAACACATTGCGAAAGAAGCCACTGAAAAAGAAGCAGTTGCAGCTACCAAATAAACTGTAAATATATTTGTAGAAGCGGTCCGTCTCAGGCGGACCGCTTTTTTTTTGCCTGTTCCTTTGAAAAATTGAATTGCCGTATTACATTTGTCTACAATTTCGATAGACTAATAGTAATAAAGAACACCAGCGTAGTATTTACCATCAATAAATTACACAATGATCATTTTTATACGATGTTGTTGAGCATCCTGCATTCTTCCCCAGACCAATATCTAACGGGCACTGTTCCGTCATTCATCTTATAAGACCAATTCACATACAATAAAATATAGTTATGTCCGCAACAAGACGCACTATTCGTATTACATACCTATGGCTGCTGGTGCTGTTACTGCCTGTCCTGGCCCAGGCACAGCTGAACGGTTCCTATATCATCGGAGGAAAGATCACCGGAGATAAGGGAGAAGCCCTTCCCGGCGCATCTGTTCATATTAAAGGCACCTCTTTCGGCGCCATCACTGACAGTACCGGACGGTTTGATATCACTGCCAATACCAAATTCCCCTTCAAACTTGAAGTGCGCCTGCTGGGATACCAGCCACAGGAATTTGAAGTTAGAAACAGCAACAGCCGCTTGCAGTTCCAGCTGATCACACAGTCACTGCTGGTTAACGAAGTAGTCGTTTCAGCTTCCCGTCAGCAGGAAAAACTACTCAAATCTCCTGTTGCCATTGAGAAACTGGATGTGAAGGCGTTAAAGGAAACGCCTGCCGCCTCTTTCTATGATGCCATCGGTAACCTGAAAGGTGTACAGATGACGACCGCTGGTCTGACGTTCAAGGTGTTCAATACCCGTGGATTCAACGTACCAAACAACTTCCGCTTCATGCAGCTGATAGATGGTGTGGATAACCAGGCTGCTACACTGGGTGTACCGCTGGGTAATGCCATCGGCCCGACCGAACTGGATATTCTCAGCATTGAAGTAACACCTGGCGCTTCATCCGCCCTGTATGGTATGAACGCCCTGAATGGTATGTCAAATCTCATTACTAAGAACCCATTCCAATACCAGGGGCTTAGCGTATACCAGAAAGTAGCCCTCAACCACTTTGATGGTGGCAGCAGCTCTCCGAAACCGATCACTGAAAGTTCTTTCCGGTATGCACTGGCGCTTAACAGCAAGTTCGCATTTAAGCTGAACTTCTCTTATATGGAAGGTACCGACTGGTATGCAGACAGTCACAATGACTTCAATCCCGGTACCAAAGCCAATCCGGACTTCCCGCAACTGGTAGGTGCTGACAATACCGCGAATGATGCATGGAACAAATATGCTGACCAGAGCACCTTCCCCATCACCGACAAAAACGGGAAATCATACAACGTATCCCGTACCGGTTACTGGGAGAAAGACCTGGTGGGTGACTATAAAGTAAAGAACATCAAGTTTGATGGTGCGCTCCATTATAAGATTACCCCGAAGATCGAAGCGTCCTACACCTACCGTGTTGGTAAAATGGACGGTTTCTTTCAGCGCGGTAACCGTATTGGTCTGAAAAACGTCGTAGTGCAAAACCATAAAATAGAGGTAGTAGGAGAGGACTTCACCCTGCGATCCTATATGTCACTGGAAAATACCGGCGACTCGTACAATATGAACCCACTGGCCGATAACCTGGAAAAGTCATTCAAAACAGATAAGCAATGGCAGGCTGACTATAAGGCAGCCCTGGACAATGCGCTGGATGCCACCGGCAGTAATGTAGCCGAAGCCCACAGGGCTGCACGCGCTGCAGCCGACAAAGGCCGCTGGACGCCTGGTACAGCAGCTTTTGATGCCCAGCTGGCTAAGATAAAAGGTATCAATGACTGGGACATCTACCCTGTATCTAAAGACAGCACTAACAAGAGTGGTGGCGCTGCCTTACTGCAGATGAGTCATTTCTATCATACAGAAGGTACGTGGAACCTGCGTAAATATATTCACTTCCTGGATGTACTGGTAGGTGCGGATTACCGTACTTACGAGATCATTCCCGATGGTAACAACTTTGTTGATCTGACGAAGCCATTAGACAAGCGTAATACACCCGGAGGTAAGAACATCTGGTATGGTAAAGCGGGAGGTTTCGTGCAGGGTAGCAAGTTATTTCTGCACGATCAGTTGAAAGTTACCGCCTCTGTGCGTTTCGACAAGGCAGCGTACTTCGCCGGCAAATTCAATCCCCGCGTAGCGGCCGTATATACTACACCTAATCAGCGTCACAACATCCGTGCGTCCTGGCAAAACGGATTCCGCTTCCCTTCACTGTTTGAAGCCTATTCATTCGTAAATAACGGTGGTGTAAGACGGGTAGGTGGGCTGGCATTCATTGAAGAAGGACTGGGATACTTCAGGAACTCCTACCTGACCTCCAGTGCTACCGCTTTTACAACAGCAGTCAATAAAGCGACTAACGCAGATCCCACCCTGAGCCGTGCAGAAGCAGAGGTAAGGAATGCCAGCGTGCTGAAAGTAGCTAACCTGGAGGCGATCAGACCAGAACAGATCCAGTCTATCGAAGTAGGTTATAAGAGCGTACTGTTTGACAATAAGGTCTTCATTGACATAGATGGTTATTACAATACTTACAAACACTTCATTGGTCAGGTAGAAGTAGCGGTACCAAAAACGGGTGATGTGAATAATCCTACACAGGAAGTGCTGAACCAGATGTATGATAAACAGTTCCAGAACCGCTACAGAGTATGGACCAACAGTAAATCCACGGTGCAGAACTACGGATTTGCAGTCGGTGTAACTTACAACTTCCTGAAAAGCTTCACCATCAGTGGTAACGCCAACTATAATACCCTGGCACAGGACAAGACCAAAGATGATGCACTCATCCCTGGTTTCAATACACCTAAATGGTTTACCAATGTAAGTTTTGGTAACAGGCAGGTATTACCTCACCTGGGTTTCAACGTGGTATGGCACTGGCAGGAGAAATTCTACTGGCAGAACCTGTTTGGTAACGGAGACGTACCAGCGTACAGCACAGTAGATGCGCAGGTGACGTACGGATTACCTAAGATCCATACTTCTATTAAACTGGGCGGCTCCAATATTTTTAATACGGCATACTTCCAGTATGTTGGCGGACCGACGATCAAAGGCTTGTATTATATCGCGTTCACATACGACCTGCCTTTCAAGAAAAAGTAATTATTACAGATAGTAAATGCGACCCGCCGGCACCAATGATTGTCCGGCGGGTCTCTTTTTTGCCCCAACAGCACATTTTATAGCCCGTTTCTGCCCGCATCCTGGTATTTTTTCATCACTTTTTAATCTGGTTCATTTGGATATCCGATGATTTACACCTACCTTAGTCTATCATATATATAGACTAATCTAACTGGAGTAATACATGTCGCACAACGAGGAGATCGACCAACTTGAAAAAAAGTACGCTACGGTGGAACGTCAGGAATTACTTATTGACCTTGTCAACGAGGAAAACCGTCACAAGCCATTTTTATGGCTGCTGATAGCACTTATCAGCGTTGCAGTACTAGCTGGAATAGGTGTTCTGACCTATTATGGTACCTCGTCTGCTACTCATACCAGGGTATATGAATTCACACAATCGCTGTTCACCAGGGAGTTGCTGTTTTATGTATTGGTAGGACTAGCTGCGCAAACAGTAGATGGGGCGTTGGGCA
This sequence comes from Chitinophaga agri, assembly GCF_010093065.1. Taxonomy (NCBI): domain Bacteria; kingdom Pseudomonadati; phylum Bacteroidota; class Chitinophagia; order Chitinophagales; family Chitinophagaceae; genus Chitinophaga; species Chitinophaga agri. Next base: position 4,283,854 of record NZ_CP048113.1, read on the forward strand.
TGGCATATGGTGCGACTTCTTCCTCCCTGCTGCTTGGCCTGGGTGTACCGCCTTCTGTTGCCAGTGCAAGTGTACACGTAGCAGAGGTATTTACTACAGGCGCTTCAGGTATTTCACATTTTCGTTTTGGGAACGTCAATAAGAAACTCTTTCTCTATCTGCTGGTGCCGGGTATCATAGGGTCCATTGCAGGCTCATTCCTGATATCGAAGATGAATGCGATCTCTGAAGCGATACCCTTTCTTTCCTATTTCACAGAAGAAAATGTGAAGCCGTTCATCAGCGCCTATCTGCTGGTGCTGGGCGTTATTGTATTACGTAAAGCCTTTCTGCCTAAGAAGGCAAAAAGCAAAACCAAACGGCTCGGATCACTGGCTTTCTTCGGGGGATTTATGGATTCGTTTGGTGGCGGAGGCTGGGGCCCGATTGTCACTTCGACGCTGCTTAGCAAGGGGCGTTCTGCTCACTATACGATTGGTTCAGTAAATGCTGCCGAGTTTTTTATCTCGCTCTCCAGTGCGGGTACATTCCTCATCTTCGGGGCAATTGCAGGTTGGCCGGTTATCATCGGACTGATCATTGGAGGGGTCATTGCTTCTCCGTTTGCAGCGTTGCTGGTGCGGAAGTTCAAACGCAAGCCGCTGATGATCATGGTAGGGTCACTCATCATCCTGTTAAGTCTCCGCACGATCATTATTACACTCTTGCACTAACATATACATACCGGTTAGCCGGTTAAAGCAAAGGGGTATCTATTTTCATAGATACCCCTTTAATTTTTATAGTGTCTTTATGCGATCTTATTTGATCTCACCCACCATGTCGATTGGGTTTACCCAGGCATCAAATTCTTCTGGTTTTACATAGCCCAGTTTCACTGCCATTTCTTTCAGGGTAGTACCTTCTTTGTGAGCAGTCTGTGCGATCTCTGCTGCTTTGTAGTAACCGATCTTGGTATTCAGCGCAGTTACCAGCATGAGTGAGTTGTCTACGTGTTTCTTGATATTTGCTTCGATCGGCTCGAGACCTGTCGCACATTTATCATTGAAGCTTACGCAACCATCACCGATCAGGCGGGCAGAATGCAGGAAGTTATAGATCATTACCGGCTTGAATACGTTCAATTCAAAGTGACCGGTAGCCCCACCGATGTTGATAGCCACATCATTACCCAGTACCTGTGCCGCGATCATTGTCAGGGCTTCGCACTGTGTTGGGTTTACTTTACCTGGCATGATGGAAGAACCTGGCTCATTGTCAGGGATGTGCAGTTCGCCGATACCTGAACGCGGGCCGGAGCTGAGCATACGGATATCGTTAGCAATCTTCATCAGGCTTACCGCTACTGTTTTCAGTGCACCGTGTGCTTCTACGATCGCATCGTGAGCGGCCAGTGCTTCAAACTTGTTCTCTGCTGTGATGAAAGGCAGGCCAGTCAGGTTAGCGATGTGTTTTGCTACGTTTTCAGCGTAACCTTTAGGCGTGTTGATACCAGTACCTACGGCTGTACCACCCAGGGCCAGTTCGCTCAGGTGCTCCAGTGTATTTTTGATAGCTTTCAGACCGTGGTTCAGCTGGGAAACATATCCGCTGATTTCCTGTCCGAGTGTGAGCGGCGTTGCATCCATGAAGTGGGTACGGCCGATCTTCACAATATTTTTGAATGCCTCTGCTTTTGCAGCCAGGGTATCCCTTAGTTTCTCGATACCGGGAATAGTGGTTTCGATCAGCATTTTGTATGCAGCGATGTGCATAGCAGTAGGGAAGGTATCATTAGATGACTGTGATTTGTTCACATCATCATTAGGGTGTATCACTTTGTCTTTGTCAGTCAGTTTACCACCGCTGATCACGTGTGCGCGGTAAGCAACCACCTCATTCACGTTCATATTGGACTGGGTACCGGAACCAGTCTGCCATACTACCAGTGGGAACTGATCATCCAGTTTACCGGCCAGTATTTCCTCACAAGCCTGTGCTATTAAATTTGCTTTCTCCTGAGACAGGACACCCGCATCCAGGTTGGTCAGGGCCGCCGCTTTTTTCAGGTAAGCGAATGCCTGGATAATTTCCTTCGGCATTTTATTGATATCCTGAGCAATCCTGAAATTGTCGATAGAACGTTGAGTTTGAGCACCATAGTAAGCATCTACAGGTACTTTCACTTCGCCCATCGTGTCTTTCTCTATTCTATATTCCATATGCTTGATTTTTTGCTTCACAAACGTAGAGAATAATTGGGAATTAGGAATTACGAATTGGGAATTATTCGCCAATAAACTTTGCCGGTCTTTTCTGTATGAATGCCTGGGCTCCTTCCTGCAGGTCTTTCGTTGCAAAGCAGGCGGCGAACTCATTCAGTTCCAATTCAAAACCATCCATATTATGATCAAGGGCAGCATTAGCGCATTTGATGACACGTGCAATAGCCAGGGGGGCTTTCGTATGTATCTTCTTCAATAATTCAGTTGCTTTGGGCAGCAATTCTCCCGGGGCTACCACATAATTGACCAGTCCCCACTGCAGGGCGTCATCAGCACTGATCATATCACCAGTCATCATCAGTTCCATCGCCTTTCCTTTACCGATCAGGGTGGTCAGGCGTTGGGTACCGCCATAACCGGGAATAAGGCCGAGGTTCACTTCCGGCTGACCAAACTTCGCATTGGTAGCCGCTATCCTGAAATGGCAGGCCATTGCCAGTTCACATCCACCTCCCAGTGCAAAGCCGTTCACTGCCGCGATAACAGGCTTGGGACAGTCTTCAATATGCTTAAACACTACATGTCCTTTCTTGGCCAGGTCGGCGCCCTGTTCTGCAGATAATGTGAGGAATTCAGAGATGTCAGCACCTGCTACAAAAGCCTTTTCTCCTGTACCAGTGATCACTGCGCTCCTGATCTGCGGATTGGAATATACTTCATCTATAGCCAGGGCCAGTTCAGCCATCACTTCCTGGTTAAGGGCATTCAGTTTATCGGGGCGATTAATGTAGATAAAGAAAATGTTGTCCGTTAGTTCCGTTTTGATGGTATGATACATGAGATCCGGGTTTTGTTGGATGGCTAATTTAAGGTTTTAAATAGTGCGGCGGTGCATTGAATATCAATACACGTGATCAGCAGAGATAGGCATTTTCCAGGGAATACTTATGATAGTATTTTAGCAAGTTGGGGACTAGAGAAAATACTGGACATCAATAGCCAGATCTACCCCTTCAGGTAGCTATTTAAGTCACTTTTATAGTCTTGGAAAGAGGTTTTAGCAGAATTATCTGTATAGTGCTTGTTCGTAGCTTGTTCGTAGCTAGTTCGTCGCTTGTTCTACCACTGTATACCGGGGCACTTTGAAAGAGAAAAAGGATTATTACGGGATGTTAAAATAATACAGTAGCACAGCATTACAATAAAAAAGGAATGACGGATCATTGACCACACATCCGGTGTCATCCGTCATTCCTGATTTACGCTTTCACAGATAGAAAATAAATAATATAATGACACAACTTATCGTGTGTAATTAATCATTTATAAGCTGACATCTGACTTATCAGAAGTTCTTTTGATAGCGGATGGTTTTCTTTTTGATCTTCTCGTGGTGATAACGTCCGCGTATTTCGCAGTGAAGACTTACGAAGATCAGCTGGGCGTCCAGTTGCTGGTAAGGGTAGGCGGCACCGCCACTGTTACCGGTTTCCTTGTATTCCTTGTTGAAGAAATTGTTTGGATAGTACTGTACTTTCACGCCAAAGCCCGGCGCCATGTTCAGTCCGGCAAACAGGGAAGGCATCAGTAAAGGAGTGCGGTCGCTGAACCACTCATTGAATTTCTCCTTTTTGTCGCCATTGATAAACTTTTTTTCCTTGTAATTGAAGGCCAGATCATAAGATCCACCGGCAAAGAAGTATACTCCTCTTCTCAGGTCACCGATCTTGAATCCGAGCGGAACTCCCAGCGTATACACCCGACGTTTAAGTTTTACAGAATCAATATCGTCCTTAGTGATCAACCCGATATTTTTCAGGTTGATACCACTGAAGAAGCCAAAGTTTCTGTTAAAGTCATAGTTATAGTTGGTACCAATGTTGAAGAAGAGCGTAAACCTGGGTATGCTGGGCACGTGTTTGCCGGCATCCCTGATATCGCGTCCAAAGGACAAAAGTGCACCTTCACCGCCAAATGTGGTATAGCTACGCCGGTGCGAGGTATACGTTTTGGTAATGGTCATGGTGACTTCTCTGGTGGTATCTGTTTTTTGCTCCTGGGAAAATACGGGCAACTGCAACAAACAAAGCAGCGAAGGGATCAGGTAGAACTTATGTTTCATAAACTTCGGTCTGTTTAAATCGGGTTGTTGATATAAGAAAGACGACCGGTCACAGAGAATGTTTCAAAAAAAATCATCTTTTTTTAAAAATTTCTGTGGGCTGCTACCCAACCGGTTATGTAGGCCGCAATATCTTCCGTACGGGTGCCGGGCGGAAAGAGCCGTCCGACCCCGAGGTCATTGAGCTGTGACATATCCGTTTCCGGTATAATACCGCCACCGGTGAGTAATACATCATTCATCCCTTTTTCTTTCATAAGGGTCATAATACGTGGAAAAACTGTCATGTGGGCGCCGGAGAGGATACTTACGCCAATAGCGTCTACATCTTCCTGAAGGGCTGCGTTAACGACCATTTCGGGGGTCTGACGCAGGCCGGTATAGATCACTTCCATACCAGCGTCTCTCAGGGCTGCCGCGATCACTTTCGCTCCGCGGTCATGTCCGTCAAGACCTACCTTGGCCACCAGCACTCGCACAGGACGTTGCAGGGGGTTGACCATATTTCAAAATTGTTAGGTTGTAAATATAGGTTTTTTGGGCTGTCCGCCGCCGCCTCATTGCAGACCTGAGTACCTGTAGTGGGCTGTGGACTTTTTTGCTACCTTTGGCATCCGAAATATTAAACCTTATGAGTGAAGAAAGGACCCTCAATTTTCTGGAACAGATTATCGAAGAGGACATTGCCAATGGCGTAAATGACGGCAGGGTGCTTACACGCTTCCCTCCTGAACCGAATGGCTACCTGCATATCGGACACGCTAAATCTATCTGTCTGAACTTCAGTATTGCCCAGAAGTACAATGGTAAGACCAACCTCCGCTTTGACGACACCAATCCCGTTACGGAGGATACAGAATATGTAAATTCCATAAAAGCCGACATACAATGGCTGGGCTTCCAATGGGCGCAGGAACTCTATACTTCAGATTATTTCGAACAGATATACAACTTCGCAGTAAAACTGATCAATAAAGGACTGGCTTACGTAGATGATTCTACCGCCGAGGAAATCGCGGTATCTAAAGGTACGCCTACCGAACCGGGTAAAGGCACGCCTTACCGTAACCGGAGTGTGGAAGAAAACCTTGACCTCTTTGCCCGTATGCGTGCAGGAGAATTTAAGGACGGAGAAAAGGTATTGCGCGCAAAGGGCGACCTGGCTTCTCCTAACATGCACATGCGCGATCCGATCATCTATCGTATCAAGCATGCACATCACCACCGTACCGGTGACCAGTGGTGTATTTACCCGATGTATGACTTTGCCCACGGACAGAGCGACAGCATCGAGCAGATCACCCATTCCATCTGTACCCTGGAGTTCATTCCGCACCGTCCGCTGTACAACTGGTTTATCGAGCAGCTGGAAATATTCCCGTCCCGTCAGTATGAGTTCTCACGCCTGGCTCTTACCTACACAGTAATGAGCAAACGTAAGCTGCTGCAACTGGTGAACGAGAAACACGTTACCGGCTGGGATGACCCGCGTATGCCGACTATCAGTGGTCTGCGCCGTCGTGGTTATACTGCGGCAAGTATCCGCGCATTCTGTGAGCGTATCGGCATCCAGAAGCGTGACAACATTATCGATGTGAGCCTGCTGGAGTTCTGTATCCGTGAGGAACTGAATAAAACAGCTAACCGTGTCATGGCAGTACTCGACCCTGTTAAACTGGTGATCACCAACTATCCTGCTGACCAGGTAGAAGAAATGACCGCTGAGAATAACCCGGAAGATCCGAATGCCGGTACTCGTACCCTGCCTTTCAGCAATACGCTATATATAGAAAGGGAAGACTTCATGGAAGAGCCTCCGAAGAAATTCTTCCGTCTGGGCCCTGGTCTCGTAGTAAGGTTAAAAAACGCTTACATCATCAAAGGCGAAAGCTTTGAGAAAGATGCGGATGGCAATATCACGACCATCTATGCTACCTACTACCCGGAAAGCAAGAGTGGTGGCGATACCACCGGCCTTAACGTAAAAGGTACCATTCACTGGGTGAGCGCAGCACATGCGGCTACTGCTGAGATCAGACTATATGACCGTCTGTTTAAGGTAGAAGATCCGGGTAATGAAGAAGGTGATTTCAAATCGTATATCAACCCGGATTCATTACAGGTTATCAGGAATGCATATATTGAGCCTAGTCTGCTGACAGCTAAACCAGGCGACCGTTTCCAGTTCCTGCGCAAAGGCTATTATGCCGTGGATACTGACAGTACTGCTGATAAGCTGGTGTTCAACCGCACAGTGACGCTGAAAGATACGTGGGCGAAAGAAGCGAAGAAAGGATAATCGAATTATCAGTATAAACAAAAAGGAGAAGGTGATAGCCTTCTCCTTTTTGTTTATACTGATATCTATTGATCATTGCGTGTTACGCTGCGTCAATCGCATCCAGCCCTCTCATGATCCTTGCGATAGTTTCGTGTTTACCCAGTGTCTCTGCGATATTGAATACCGGCGGACCGAACTTACCACCACACAGCATGATACGGAAAGGCAGCTGCAATTCACCTGGTTTAATGCTCATAGAGCCAGCCAGTGTTTTGAAGGTTTCTTCCAGTGATATAGCGGAGAAATCAGATAGTCCTTCTACAATAGAAGCCCAGTCACGGAAGAATTGGGTCTTATCTGCGTTCCATTTAGGCTTTACGGCAGCGACGTCAAACGTTTCAGGCGCCTGAAAGAAGAAAAATGCATGATCCCATATATCATTGACGAAATCGCAACGATCCTTTACCAGACCAGCAATGATCGCCACGTATTCTACGGAAGCATTGATATTCTTTTCTTTCAGTACTGGCATGAATAATTCCGCCACGCGGGTATTATCGGCCTGCAGGAGGTATTGGTGATTGAACCATTTCGCTTTGTCGAAGTCGAATTTAGCGCCGCCTTTATGTACCCTGTCGATAGAGAAACGTTCGATCAGTTCTGCCATAGAAAAGATCTCCTGACCGGAACCGTCATTCCATCCCAGCATGGCCAGCATATTTACAAATGCTTCCGGCAGGAATCCTCTTTCGCGGAAGCCGGTGGTCATTTCACCAGACTTAGGATCAGTCCAGTTCATGGCATACACGGGGAACCCGAGGCGGTCGCCGTCACGTTTGCTCAGTTTACCATTACCATCAGGTTTGAGGATCAGTGGAAGGTGTGCCCACTTTGGCATCTCAGCTTCCCAGCCCAGGTACTTCCATAACAGCAGGTGTACTGGTGCAGAAGGCAGCCACTCCTCACCACGGAAGGCGTGTGTGATCTTCATCTGATAATCGTCTACAACCACAGCGAGGTGGTATGTAGGCATACCATCAGCCTTGAGCAACACCTTATCATCAACAGTGCTGGTATTAAACTGTACATGTCCACGGATCATGTCGGTGAAACCGACTTCCTGGTCCTGTGGCATTTTGATACGGATCACATGCGGCGTACCTTTCCCGAGCAGGGCAGCTGTTTCTTCAGCTGACAGGCTGATAGAGTTACGCATCTGCAGGCGGGCAGCTGCATTATACTGAGGATTAGGATTTTGTTCCGTTTTCAGTTTTGCACGCATTTCCTCCAGTTCTTCCGGGGTATCGAAAGCATAGTACGCATAGCCATCTTTTACCAGTTGTTCAGCAAACTGACGGTATTGCGGTTTTCTCTCGCTCTGGCGGTAGGGGGCATAGGGGCCACCCACATGTGGACCTTCATCCGCATTGAGCCCGCACCAGCGCAGACACTCTATGATATATTCTTCGGCGCCCGGCACATAGCGGGTCTGGTCTGTATCTTCTATTCTGAGCACAAATTCACCATTGTGCTGCTTTGCAAATAAATAATTGAATAAAACCGTGCGTACACCTCCGAGGTGCAAGCCACCTGTTGGACTGGGCGCAAAGCGTACCCTTACTTTCTGTTGTTGCATGTCGCAAAGGTAAAGAAAGATTTAGCTACCTTTATTTTTCAATCGCATCATCCAATGTTTTATCTTACGAAAACACCCGGGCTACTGAAAGCACTGTATAAAAACTGTACCTGGAACTTTTCCCCGGCCAGGCCATCCGTATACCTCACTTTCGATGATGGTCCCCATCCGGTGGCCACCCCTTATGTGCTGGAACAACTCCGTAAGTATGAAGCCAAAGCTACTTTCTTCTGTATAGGGAAGAACGTTATAGCGCACCCGGAGATCTATCAGCGGATACTGGAAGAAGGGCATCATATTGGTAATCATACCCATAACCACCTGAACGGCTGGAAGACGGGTACGGACAAATATATTGAGAACATCCTTGAAGCACGTAAATATATCAGCTCACCGCTGTTTCGTCCACCTTATGGCCGGATCACCCCTTTTCAGGTAAAACATCTGAAGAAGGTGGTTCCAAATGCGCAGGTGATCATGTGGGATGTTTTAAGCGCTGATTTTGATACAGAAAGGAGTGGAGAGGAGTGTGTGCAGAATGTAGTATTTAAGGCAAAGGCGGGCTCTATTATTGTGTTTCATGACAGTACGAAGGCCTGGGACCGGCTGGAATATGCCTTACCGAGGGTGCTTGAGTATTTTCACAAGCAAAAGCTGGCAATGGAAGCCATCCCTTATTAAAATATAAAAGCCCGGGTCTATCGCCCGGGCTTTCTTTTATAGGTTGTTATGCTCTTTATTTAGGCAGTACAATGCTCTTTACTTTGTCGCCCAGGTCGATGGTAGCAGAATCATCGCATACACCATTGCCATAGTTCACATTTGCAGTGATCGCACCTACAGTTACCAGCGCTTTACCTTTGCTGAACCATGGGCAGTTGATCTTTCTTTCCAGTGCATCACCTTCAGCAACGGAGATACCTGCAACAAGGCCATTAGGATAGTACAGGGAATCAGTACCGTAGATGCTGAACACGTCATCGGTCACATCATTCAGGGTGGCTAAACCATCTGTCTGGGTGATGGTTCTGTTACTGGTGAAGCTAAGCGTTACGGTATCCAGTTTCAGGGACGCGTCTGTGAGTACTGCGTTGTATTTATAGATACTGTTGGTACTCAGGTTGGTGATCACTTCAGTACCTGTTACAGCGATACCGTTCACAGTATAGCTCAAAGGTTTGATAGTGATAACTGCATTAGGATAATAGAAGTAGTTGGAATAAGTCACCTGTATATTACCAGCACGCACACGACCAGTTTCATCTGCACATTGGCTACCAAATTTTATCAGCATTACCTTCGGCCACTGACCAGCGCTTACGTCGTCTACTTCAGGAAGCGCACAGGTACCGAGTTTACCAGCAGTGACTGGCGCCCTGCGGCCTGCCTGGTTCATACCTGCTTTAGCACCTACTTCCAGCGCAATGCCGAAGAGGTCATCATATATTCCGCTAACGATCGCCTGATCGGCAGCTGCATTGATAGCATGATTATCAGCCTGATTTGCGTTCGGGCTGGCTGTTTCTGTTTTCTTTGAACACGCAAAAAAGAAGGTTACCATCAAGAGCAGGGCTATCACTCCTGCGAGGATACGGTTAAAGCAAAAATAGCTTTTCATAGAAATAGTATAGTTTTAAATGAGGTCTTTCGCTGTACTTTTGCACAGCACTTGCTGAAATATAAATATTATACAAATGTAATATTTTTACTAATTGAATAAAAACTTTTAATATATTATAGATGAACTGGATAGACACACACGCCCATTTATATGGGGAGGAATTTGCGGAAGACAGGACGGCAGTAGTAGAACGGGCGTTGGCTGCGGGCGTGTCCAAATTATATCTGCCAAACATTGACAGCAGTTCCATAGACGGGATGCTGGCATTAGAGACACAGTTTCCGGGGCAATGTTTCGCGATGATGGGCGTACATCCCTGTTATGTGAATGAGAATGTGGACCAGGAGCTGGCGGTTGTAACTGACTGGTTAGCAAAACGTGCCTTTAATGCTATCGGAGAGATCGGGCTGGACTTTTACTGGGACAAGACACATGTTGAGCAGCAATACAAAGCTTTCCGCAGGCAGCTGGAGCTGGCGCGGGACTACAGTATACCAGTAGCGATTCACAGCCGGGAAAGTACCCGGGAATGTATTGATGAGGTACGCGCATTACAGGATGGCCGTTTATCAGGCGTTTTTCACTGTTTTTCCGGCACGCTGGAAGAAGCCAGAGAGATCATTGACCTGGGCTTCTACCTTGGGATCGGTGGTGTGGTGACTTTCAAGAAGTCAGGACTCGATAAACTACTGGAAGAGATCGACATGGAAAACATCGTCCTTGAAACGGATGCGCCCTACCTGGCACCGGTACCATACCGGGGAAAAAGGAATGAAAGTGCATACATTCCGCTGATCGGTGAAAAGATCGCAGATGTAAAAAATCTAAAAATAGCGGATGTAGCTGCAATTACGACAAACAACGCGCTGAAATTATTCAAAACCCTTTAACCTTTTAGGCGGTACATTTGCAGGCAATTTGGAACAGCAGCATCAATGAGTAAAATCCTGATAATTTATACAGGGGGCACCGTTGGGATGATCTACGACGAGAAAACCAAAGCCTTGCGTCCTATCGGTTTTAATGAAATACGTAACAATCTTCCGGAACTATACCGTATGGGGATTGACTTTTACGTATATGCTTTTAATCCGCCAATCGATTCGTCAGACATGCAGCCCGAGATATGGGTGGAACTGGCGTCTATTATAGAAGACCGTTACGACCGGTATGACGGATTTGTCATTCTTCATGGTTCTGATACCATGTCCTTTACCGCTTCAGCATTGAGTTTTATGCTGGAAAATCTCTCCAAGCCTGTAATCCTGACCGGTTCACAGCTACCGATCGGCAAGATCCGTACAGATGCAAAGGAGAACATCATCACCGCTATGGAAATAGCGTCCACCCGTCATAACGGGCAGGTGGTCGTGCCTGAAGTCTGCATTTATTTTGACTTCGCGCTTTTCCGTGGTAACCGTTCCAAGAAGTATAATGCCGAGAAATTCGAGGCGTTCTATTCCATGAACTACCCACCCCTGGCAGAAGCAGGCATTGACATCAAATACAAAACACAGTTTGTATTACCTTGCCCTGACAAGCCACTAAAAGTACATAAACACCTGGATGATAACGTCACCGTACTGAAGATGTTCCCGGGCATCACCCGCAAAGTTGTAGAAGCAATTTTAGGCGTAAACGGGCTTCGTGGGGTGATCATGGAGACTTTCGGCAGTGGTAATACCAATACACAGCCCTGGTTCATAGAATGCCTGAAAAAGGCGATTGACAGGGGTGTGGTCATCGTGGATATCACGCAGTGTGATGGTGGTTCCGTAGAGCTGGGTAAATATGAAACCAGTTCGCTGTTACAGCAGATCGGAGTGATCAGTGGTCATGACATGACTTTCGAAGCAGCTATCACCAAGCTGATGTTCGTACTGGGGCAGAACCTGGATGCAGCATCGACGAAAGCGATGATCGAGACATCACTGAGAGGGGAACTGACTGCGAATACGAACGACTGGGAGGCCATTTAAAAATTATTTTGGCAATGTGAGGGAAAAGCCTACCTTTGCCATCCTGAAATAAAAATTCAACCTAACCGGAGAAGTGCAGGAGTGGTTGAACTGGCACGCCTGGAAAGTGTGTAAACTCGAAAGGGTTTCAAGGGTTCGAATCCCTTCTTCTCCGCTAAGAGGGACAAATCATCAGATGTATGGTTTGTCCCTTTTTCGTTTTCGGGTGGATTGCCCGATAGATGGGCAATCCGGGAAAAAATTGTATTGACTCTCGGGGTTCGAAATGACTCATTTTTGCGATCATACACGATTCCATCAGGGAATATGAGTTTTTGAAGTCTCTCTTTCACGCCAGTATCGCTGGAACTCCATACTATAGGGAGTTTACATGATAGCAGTAAGGCTTGTTCAATAGCTTCTTCCGGGTTCGAAATACTTTTTGTGCATTGGGCCAATTGCTTCACTATATTTTCTTGCTCCTTTCTATACCGGGGATAAAATTTATCAAATGTCTCCTGACTTATTTCTTTTAGCACATATCGGCTTTCCTCTAAATTGTCAATTTTGGTATTTATCTCCTTCAGCTGATTGTTGAGGATAACCTGTTGTTCCACCCCCTCCTTATTCATTTCGTTGTATTCGGCAAGCAAAGCTGATTTTAATACCCCAATTAAGGCACTATCCACACAATACTGGTGTAATAACAACCCAAACAGTTCGTGTATCCGTTTAGCACTTTTATTACATTTACAGCCTTCTGTACGGCATTTATAGTACCAAAGCCCCTTAGCCTTGACCACATAGCCTGTAAATGGTTGGCTGCAGGTGTCACATTTAATAAATATCTTCAATGGAATTTCGTCTTGCTCCTTTTTATGCGGAACTCCGTATCCTCCCGAGCTTTGATGTATGTCATTTACTTTGAGGAAGATTTCTTTGCTTATCAGCTTTTCATGATTCCCCTCAACAATTTTTCCTTCCAGTAATCCGTGATTAATTACTCCGCAATAAAAGGGTCGTTTGAATATCTTGGTCAATTGCTGTTTATACATCTTTACCCCCATAGCACGAAGCCGGGAAATAATCTCTTCATTCTTTACCCCTTCCGCTTTCCAGATAAAAGCCTTCCTTAACTTCTTACCTACCTCATTTACAACTATCTTCCGTTGCCCGTTAGTCCAAACTATATCATACCCCTGTGGCGGCTTGGTAACCCAAATTCCTTTATCAAACTTTTCCTTCATACCAGCCATCGCTCGCTGCTTACGAAGCTGATTATCGTATTGGCTGAAAATGAAATGAATACTTTGTTGGAGAACACCGCTTGGATTAGAGGTATCTGCCGGTTGAGTCACCGCATAGACGGTTACACCGTACTTTTCCCTTAACTCCTCTGCTAATTTGATAGCCGCACCTCCTGTTCGCGAAAACCGATCCAGAGTATATACCAAAACATGGCTTACTTTTCCTTTATGCTTTTTAATGAACTCAAGCATCCTGGTAAACTCCTTGCGTCCATCCGTCTTGGCACTCTCATATGTACCCCCGAAATATCCGATAATATTCAGATCACTTCGTTGGGCAAAATCTTCAATGGCTTTACGCTGGACATCCAAACTTAAATTATGGTCTGCTTGCTCTTTACTGGAAACGCGAGTATAAACAATGGCAGCTTGGTGTGATATTTTCGGGACTTTTGTTTTTGAATAATTACCAAATTGGGAAAAAGCATTTAGGCTACTCATGCGGCTTTATTTTTAAGTGGTAAGGAAAGATTTACGACTTTAATTCTGCTCGTTTCAGACATCTGAGCAGATAATAATATTCTCGCAAGGATTTGAATTGACTCCCGGATTTGGGCGTTTTCTATATCAGGAGCTTCATATGATATCTGATCATTCAATTCCTCAGTAATAATATAAGCTGGCATTACCTTTGGTTCATTTCTGTTATCCATAACATCAGGCTTGTAATATTGGTAATCTATGTTTATAATAGCATCGGGAGTATAGCAACCAGTCGCTATACTCCCGATAAGAAACTTCAACCAAACTACTCTTCTTCATCGCCATCATCTTCATCCTCATGCAACCTCCCATTATCAGTGATCAAATCTTCGATTTCATGGATGATCGCGCGATCCTTCTTTGAGTAATGAATTTCCAGCGTGATGATTTCATCTTCTTCATCAACATCAACAATTTCATTGGTTAACTGATGTTCGCAGACTATGCTACCAACTTCTAACATAATTTCGTTCGGAACCTTAATGGCCCTTTTCATGATTGTCACCATGTGTATGTTTTTTGAGAGTTAATTTATAGTCACGTGCCTCAGATATCTTACAACCTAAAACACTGTAACATCTCACAAACCTACATCAGCATAAAAGGTCACTTTCGCGGTTTTGTTCGAATTGTTATAAAAAGGCAGAAAATAGTTGATTTATGTACAGTTTTTCTATTAAAAGAGATCCAATAAGGAATACAAAATGCTGTCACTAAACCTATTCAGAACTAGTTGCCAGAAAGTCGACATCCATTAAAAAATAGTTAAAGAATAATTAAGGATTATCAACCTCCATTTAACTGCGCTTAAAAACGCGTCAAAATAATATCATTCCTTATTTGGAGACATTCTAATTAGCATGGAAACTCCTTCGGATTGCATTATACGACTACATTAAGAGCGCTTACTGGTAGCTGGATAGCCAAATCCGATCTAAGACTAAGCAATCTTTCCTGATATAATTGTTGTGCGATGGATAAAAGAGCTTTTACTCTGCCAATTAATAACTGGGCCTTCTCAGCTGTCACCTGATAGTTCTCATTGTAACGCGCATCGGAATACGCCTTATTAAGAATATTGTAAATACCTATCTCTTCCTTTGTTGTACAAGGAAAAACACCGCTTGGTGCAGGTGAGAAGTTTTTAATCAAGGATAAAAGACGGGATAAATTATGTGTATTGGAACGATAACCAGAATACATCCTCAGCATACACATACAAGCGTGTTGTACCGCTTGATGCAGATCAAATGTAGTCTGCTCATACCATGTGTTCTCATAACAATAAATTGCCTTTTTAAAAAAGCATTGGGCCAACTCGTAGCCCTTTTTCCAATCATTGGTAATGGTATCAATTACTGCTTCTATCGTAGGTTCGTCCGGTGGCACGGATAATGGCACTTTATCCAAATCATACAACAGTATTCCTTTACGATATACTGTAGAAATGAAACGATTACCATTTTCCAATGCTCTGTTCGACTGACCTAAGGACTGCACAAGGGTTGTCACATCACAGCCAACTTTTGTGGCTTGTATTTCCGCACACTCAATAATCTCATGATCTAGTTGTTTCTCATCATTATTGATTATGATTAACAGGTCATAAGCAGGTCTTTCTTCAGTTATGCATTTGTTGTCATTCATGAAACTATTCCACTGTGAAGTAGTGTTCATACGTGCTCCATAACAAATCATCTTGTTAGGATGAACAACTTTTACTATCTTCTGGATAAGCTCGACTAATTGAGCTACTTGTGGTTTTGATAGATGCTTGAATTCTGTTAGCATATCAGGGGAATTGATGTTTTAAAATGGGGATATCCTTTTTTTATTTATTGGATTGATTAACTATTCGCAGAAAAAATGAGGAGCCATTGTTATCGCTACTTGCAAGCGTAAGATCACCACCCAGTGCTTGGGCATATAATTTACTTATGTACAATCCGAGCCCTGTACCTGTAAATCCGCCATTAAAAGACCGAAATGGTTCAAACAACAGGTGAATTTTATCAGAAGATATGCCTTTGCCTTGATCTGTAACCATGAAAAACATACTGGATTCCCCGACACAACCTACAAACACAGATATTATGCCGCCCACCGGAGAATATTGAAAAGCGTTGTCTAAAAGGTTTTTCAATATTTGCGCAAGTTTTATAGGGTCTGTAATTAGATACTCAGGAATCTTACGATTGAAAGTTAGTTTAATGCTTATTAGCTTAGACTTGAAAAGTCTATTATGTTGATCAATGTAAGACTTGAGCCATTTTTTTATATGGATAGGCGAAATAATCGGCATAATCTCCAACTTTCCCGCGTTGACCATCGAAGACGACATCATGTTATTTAAAATGTGCAATACATCAAGGCTCATCGCATTAATACTGGACAAGTAAAACTTTTTGTCCCGGGCTCCTAATTTGTCTTGCAAAAGCATATTGGTAGCCATACAGATACCAGAGATTGAAGTTTTCATTTCATGAGCAAGCATTCCCATGAATGTGTGCATCGTATTTTGAGCTACTTGATGCGAGAGTAGATTTGAACTATCGGATATTAACATACAAGGTTATTTAAACAATGTAAAAAGGCGACTGTAATCAGTAACTTAAAGTATTGGGGCATCGTTGATATTAACGCCGTTCTTCTGAATAGATGTACTTTCAGTTCGGACATCACATTCGTAAAGACAGTTTTCCGGAACACAAAATTGGGAATAGAAGCTATGTCCTAAACCTTGTATCTTGATTAAGTCTGTGTTTTCAATAAATGAAACAACGACTGAACCTAATTCAACACATGCCGATTCGATAAATATCTTCCACTTATCATAGAACATCTTATCTGATGCCAAAACAACTAGATAGCTACGGACTACGCGAAGGTCTTCAGGATCGTTCGTGTGACCATCTACTTGGTAAATTCTTTCTGGTCTGACTATCATTATTATCAGATCAATGATCTTCTCATTTACCGATTTGACAGGATTAGTCAAAATACTTTGTAAATCATGGTGTCCTAACCAAAATCGCCTAAGGATTTTATATTGTTCGTTAATAATATGAGTGGCTTCCACTAGTTTTCCAATCATCTCATGATAAAATACAAGCATACTTCGTTCCCGCCTCGTAAGTTCTTGTAAGGTTCCGGTAGACAGCATCTTCGGCATGTAAGTCTGAGGGTTTATGTTTGCGTTGTTTAAATATGCCCTGTATGCAATCATCCAATAATTCCACGATACGTTCATTTACAATATCGGAGAAGAAGAATATCGCGATGCAATGGAGCCAGTCAAACGTAAAGATGCAAGTGTTTTGTGATAATCATGGAATCACGGTCTCCATGCTCAAGAACTGGAGGAAGCAGTTTGCCACTCCTGCAAAAGTTCCCAGACGAAAACATTTCATTCAGCTGACACCTTCTAAGGCGAGTATACCAGATATTGCACTTCCATTCGCGGAGGTGATATCTTTATCAGGTAACAGGATAATTTTTCATTCGGCGGTCAATACAGACATGCTAAAAGAGCTACTAAACAGTAAATAAATGCTGGCACTCTCGTCCTCATGCAGGTATTTTCTGTATACTCAGCCAATCATGATAAGTAGTAGCTTTTACAAACTGGCGGCTATTGTCAATCAACAGATGCATTTGGATCCTTTAACCGGGGATGTCTATATTTTCTTTAACCGCAGAGCTACACATATCAAGCTACTTCAATGGCAGCAAGATGGATTTGCGATTTATTACAAGCGGCTTGAGAAGGGAACATTTGAGATTCCCAAACCAGGTGGGGTACAGTCTTCGCTTACTTCTACACAATTGATGCTTATTCTGCAAGGCATTCAGATGGATAAAGTCCAGTACCGCAGGCGGTATTTTCGACAATCTGCCGATCATTAACATCGCGCTAACAAATAATTGATTTACATGTGATAACATTGCAATTGCAATGAGTACGTCAGCAGAAGATAATGATTACAAACAGCTCTATGAGTCTGCCATCAACAAGGTTGAGCAGCTGCAGCATGAATTGAATCAGCTCAAGAAGATGATTTTCGGAGTTCGTCAGGAGCGATTTATTCCCGCAGATAAGAATCAACTGGCACTCGATATTCCAACAGAACAATCTGCTGCTGTTTGCAACGTGTTAGATGCAAAGAAGGTGACTTATGTGAAAGTTGTAAAACAAGATGCGACTCAAGCCAGAGATAGCCGTCATACCATACCATCTCACTTACGAAGAGAAGATGTAATTATAGATCCAGACCATATACCAGCTGGTAGTAAACATATTGGCACCACTGAAACTGAAGTGCTGGAATACAAACCCGCTGAAATTTATGTAGTCCGTTACATCCGTAACAAGTACCTTCTCCCATCTGCGGATGAGACGTCGTCAAAAATTATTGTTGGACCTTTGCCAACATTACCAGTTGCAAAATCGATGATGGGGCCAGGCTTACTGGCTCAACTGGTTGTTGAGAAGATCTGCGATCATCTCCCCGTGCATCGCCAGCAACAACGTCTGGAAAGAGATGGCATAAAGCTACCATACTCAACGCTGAGTGATGGTTTTGCTAAGACAGCTGCGTTAATTACTCCTATATACAGAGCGCTGGTAACAGAAGTACTCAACGCTGACTATTTGCAGGCTGATGAGACATCGGTACCAGTGCTCGACAAGGATAAGAAAGGGAGCACTCATCGGGGGTATTACTGGCTCTATCAGGATAGTATTAACAAGCTGCTTGTCTTTGATTATCAACCCGGGCGTGGCCGAGAAGGACCCGCAGAAATGCTGAAAGATTTTTATGGTACGCTGCAAACAGACGCTTACTCTGCATATAATAGCATCGTTGACACCAATAATATAACATTGATCCACTGTCTTGCTCATGCAAGAAGGTACTTCTCTGACGCTATTTACAGCGACCGAGAAAGAGCAGAATATGTATTGGAACAGTTACAGCTCGTCTATCAGATTGAACGCGATAGCAGGGCGTTAAATCACGACAATGAAAAACGAGCAGCTTCAAGACAGAAGCACTCCTTACCTATACTGAAGAAATTAGGAAGCTGGATGGAAGACCAATACAAGCAGGTACTTCCACAAAGCCCGATAGGAAAAGCCCTTGCCTATAGTATAAAACGCTGGGATAAACTCTGTGCCTTCGTGTATGATGGAAAGCTACATCCAGATAATAACGCGGCTGAGAGATCTATAAGAGCGACTGTTATAGGCCGAAAGAATTACCTCTTTGCCGGGAGCCATGAATCAGCAAAGCGAATTGCAATGCTCTACAGCCTGATCGGAACCTGTAAACTACATAACATTAATCCCAGCCTTTGGCTAAAGGACGTTTTAATGGTAATTAACGACCATCCCATCAACAGAATCAAAGAGCTCCTACCTCATATCTGGATCACGAAGCAAAAGTAACGCTCTCCAAAATCATTACATAGGTGCTGTCTACCGGATACTTACAAGTTCTTTATTGAAACTACCTGTTACAGTTGATTTTAAATATTCCCAGTGATATTCACGAATACGTGATAGGTCAGCGAAATCAAATAACTGATAAATCACAGAATAAGGATCGGTATTCTCCAATACATTGAGATTTTGAGTTGAAAACGCTGTGTTTGAGAAAGCAACGTGATTCATTTGTTGGTGATTTATATAAGAGGTGATTGAAAGACGATAATGAATCATACTGACATACGACTTAGGCCATCATGACTGATGGAGTATCAATGTTGTAATATCAATGATGTTCATGTTCTATGGCGAGATGCCCTGACAGCTCTCGTTAAGTAGACTTATGATATGGGAGGTTCTTAGGGTAACCGATTCTGTTAGTTTCAACTTGGTAACAATATCAAATGCATATAGATAGAGCATCTGCATTAAGTACGAGGCGATTCTCGTCAGTGAGAGGAAGAATTTGTCTTCTGATATAGAAATGAACTGGTTACTCTCGTATTTCATAGCAGTAAGTAAATAGTGGAAAAATAAAAGGCCTGCTTTGAGGACTAACCAGGAAAATAAAAAGACGTGGGTTAGTCCTTATCGTTCCTGAAGGGCTACGACACCCCGATGGCGAATAAGGACGCCCACGTCTTGACCTTAAATATAATAAGGAAAACGTGAGCGATCTACCTTATTTCTCGCCATCTCCAAAGGTCGTAGTTTTCAGGAGCGAGATAAAGCAAATACGCTTTAAAAATTGATACTTATTAGCAGCTTTATGACGTATTTATAAGGCTCATTTAAATCATTTATATATCGTACAAGTTAAATAAAATAACTTAAAATCACTAAATAAACTTTAAGTTATCGCCATAATATTGAATGTAAATACTTTACACCTTTTTTCGTTAGTTGCAGAATGACCGATTCCAGAAGAAGATATAATAGAATCAAGATTGTATTATTGGAGAAAGAGAAAACTAATATATGGTTAGCCGAACAGTTGGGCGTAAGTTCAACCGCTGTGTCTAAATGGTGTACGAATCGGAATCAACCTACTGTAGAAACATTATTTAAAATTGCGGAAATATTAAACGTAGGAGTTTGTGAATTGCTTGTAAACAAATAATTGAAATTCACACATGGAAAATCCAGAGTATTGATGGTGCTACTACTTGTAGTTATCCAAGCTAAATGCGCCTTTCTTAACTATTTACTTGTGATGCATTTAACGCAACTTCTTACTATCAAATGAAAAATCGAAATCCGTATAAGTTGCTTCACATTATTCGATGTAGTTGGTTTACTCTTTTATGTTTTTAGATTTATTGGACCAAGACTATATAATCATATATTCCTGTATCCAATCATACTCGGCCTTTGCAAGCTGAATAACACAGCGTTTTGCGCCTGCAAATGGAGCATCATCTGCTATCTTACTTTTTATCTGAGTAAGAGCATTATCAAATAAATTTCTTTCATAATTATCCAATTTCCCTCCACTCAATTGCCAAATTTGAAATATAGCATCAGCATTTTTTAAAGCTGTCCTAACATCCTCCATAGCATTGGCCCTTCTTACTGCAATTTCATGTTTATCAAGATGAAATAACCAAATGGTAACTCTCATTCTCCGTTCCTCGTCCAATGTTGGTACCCTACGCCAATTTCGAAATCCAGGTTTGCCATCAGGCTCAAACCACATAAGAGAAACATCAGTCGGCGAACATGGATCAAGGGGTAATACGTTTTCTTTAAGCATTGATACATTTGTGCCTTCCTGTGCTCGGCTGCCAAGAACGGGGAAAAAATCCCATTTTCCGCCTTGAGTTGTTTCATCAACACGTCTTTGATTTGAGTGCATACTAGATAAACGGAAATTCTCCTTATCAAATGCGAGCCACCAATATCCTACAGCTATTGCTCCTGTTTTTGTTAAACTATCCGGATCTATTTCCGAAACGGCTCCTTTAGGTCGAAAATGATCTATATTAGGATCTGCGCCCGTCAGATCAACTTCAGAATACCAACATTTATTACCGATAACCTTTCTTAAAGCCTTCAAAATTTCAGGATGTCCCCATGTCTCATTTCTTTTTGAATTTATAAAGTCTATTCTCTCATCTGGCTTTTTTAAGAGTAGTTCGGCTTTTAGTTCCTTCACTTTTTCCTCCCATTCAGCGGGAACATTAATTCTCGTTGGGTTGATATAAATCATTTGTTACAAATTTTGGGATTCTTTATACAGTAGAGCGGATAACCTTTCAATGGCTTTCATTTTCAAATCCGCAGTCCCCTCGGACTTTACTACAAGGTCGATAGCCTCCCGATATGCCAATTTTGCAATATTTCTATAGGGGTCGGGAGATGTATCAGTAGCAGCCAGACCTGGTACTATCTTCCGTAATCTTTGAAGATGTTTTGCTCTTTGTGGATAGTCCTCTAATAGGGAAATTTCATATATTCTCTTAAGGACTTTTAAACTAAAAGAATCTAACTGACTTTCCAATCCATACAATTCGCTGGTTAATACTCCGGCCACTCCAGTACCTCTTGGACTTTCTTCAGGCTCCATAGCCCTAATTATTCCAACATCAGAACGTGTTAAAACCTTTATTTCTTCTTTAACTAATCCGGCAACAAGTAATGGGTCATGTGTTGCTAAAATAGTGTGACTATTTTTGTTTATTCCCCCAATCGTACGCAACTTCTCCAAATAGTCTAATCCCCAAGCAGGATTTAAATGGGTATCAGGCTCATCGAGTATGTACAAGGAGCCAGAATCTTGAGTAAAACGCATCAAACCTAGCACGGTCAGCAATTGTTGTTCTCCTTCACTTAACTGTCGAGTATGTATTGAATTATTAGCACCTTTAACATTCACTCTCACTCGAAAATCAGCAATCAATTCACTCAGCCTCATAGTGTCTAAGGCTTGAAAAAAAGACTTCGGATCTTTTCCGTATTCAGCCGCAAGCTCCTGTAAAGAACGTAGATCTGGCAAATGTAAATATGTAACTTCGGTCTTCTCTTTATGCCTAAAATCTTTTGAAAGAACAATCGTGTGGCTAAAAGGAGCCAAACTATGTTTTTTAATATTGTTCAGTAAGTCGCCAACGGGACCTTTGGCTCCCCAAAAGTTATCTGGATTACTCTGTTTCTTTGCCCAGCTTGGCTTATTTAAAACCAAAGTCGCTGAAGCAAAAGACTCAATTCTTGGATGCGATTTCAAAAATTCATCAATGTCCTTATCCTCTGAGAGATAGAAAGATAATAATGCAAAAAGACCATGCTCAGGTCTAGCATAGATAAATTTTCTTAAATTTAGTTTTTCGCCGGGCCGTATAGCGTGCAGTGTACTTTTTAATGCAGCTCGATCATGTTCTTGAAATAACTCTTGAAACCTATCACTTGCTCCCGAATAATAACCAACAACAAATCTCGGAACCCATTTTTCCCGCAGCTTTATTAACGTTATAGATTCTCCATCTATAGTCGCTTTAGGATATTTTTCCAATTCAGCCTCGATATTTATTGCTTTTCCATCTATATAATACTCCAAAAAATAGGAAAATGGCGAGGGATCATGAAGATCAATATCTCTAAATATCTTTATCAAAGATTCTAAAAGATTACTTTTTGCCGACCCATTTTTTCCCAATAAAACAACAATATCTTTTTCTGTGTTAAAACTCACGGAGAATCCGTTTAAATTCTTCCATGGACTCTTAATTGCTAACCTACTTATTTTCATTGTTTGCAATTTTGATTAATCCATGTCTACCAATAGGCACATCAAGAATATTCTTATCTTTCGCTTGCTTTAAATAATAAAAAAATGAATCAACATCATTCTCTAACTTAGTTGCTGCTAGCAAATCTGCAGGATAGGCAGATCCTCCCAAGGCCATAAGTCTGTCTATTAATTCCTCATACTTTCTTACAGATTTGACCTCTTTTTTTGAAACGACTTTTTTTGTTGTATGCTTGCTGGAATTCATGGACATTTCGTTTATGAAGTTCGCTTTTACAGTCGCTATTGTTTCCAATGTCATCTTATTTTCGGTACTTGTATAGTCAATTAATTTTCCGCTAAAAGCTTGCTCTAATATAAACGGTTCGACACTTTCTATCGTCCTCTTAGAGTTATTTATCTTACTCTGAATCGTATCTGCCGAATAAAATAAACTTTTTATCTTATTTACTAATTTCTGTTGGATAGACTTTGGAGGAACAGGAAATACAAATTTTCTACATTGCGTTAAAGAAATATTTATTTGTCCTGCTGATCCACTAGTATCATTAATAACTGATTCAACGTGCTTTCCAGAACACAATACATAGTAAATCCACTCAGACATTATTTTCGAATTACCTCTAAATAATACTAATGCTTGGTTAATATTCCAAACTGGAAAAGTGTTAGGAATTATAGCAACTTTACCAAGTGGAGGGCCAACTATATTCATTAGAACGTCATTTGGAAAAGCTTGCGATCGTAATAACTCACCTTCATTTACTTTATTGGAAATGTATTGCTCCTTCTTCTTAAAGTCGATCTTTTGATTAACAATGTTATATATTTTTAAAAATGGAATATCGTTCTCCTCACTAAATCCAGATTTCGGTGTACCACCACTTTGAACTTTTTCGCAGATTTCGTCTGCCTCAATATATTTCCATTTTTCTAGATCAGCGTTTTCATTTAATAATCTCCCAGAATATGCATCGAGTAGGATCAGATTTTTAAATGATACAAGCTGTTCATCCATTCTAACTAACCTATCATTTATAGCACCAAGTTTGGAACTTATAAGCTTAATTTTATCAACTATCTTACGTTGCTCGGAAAGAGGCGGCAATGGGACCCGAAGATTTTCTACTATATGTTTTGTTAATTCAATTTGATTTGTACTCCCTGTAGCCAAGCGAAGTATTTCGTTTTGAACATATGGAGTCTTGATCCAAAATAAAAGATACTCTGGCTCAACTATTTCTTTCAATACCCTTACAATTGTTATATGACTATCAACAGCAACTGGCATTCTAATTAAATCCGCTTTGAAAATGCATGCTCGACCAATGGTTCCGGTCCCCGTGCTATTCCACAAGATGTCTCCATCCTGTGCTAATTTCTCTTCTGGCCAACCGTCAATCTGATCAGAGTGGACATACTTCAAATACTCACTCACAATCCCGTTCCATCTAACTGATTTTTGATTGATAATTGGTAAGCTACTTAGGTTTGAATATCTAGGAGACTTGCCACGGAATATCATAGTGGATATTTCACCGATTTTCGTCATACACCAGCCTTGAGGTAAACTTCCTAAATCCATGTTAGTCTGTAAGATCTGATATTAATGTTTGGATATCTTCTAATGCGGCCAATAACTCGGTTTGGATACCTTCAATCATAATGAGAGGACTTATCTCCGTACTACTTCGTTCACTTTCATCGGAAAGCCAAGAAATATTAAGGTTATCATTTCTTAATTTTATAGTTTCTCTATCAAATCGCCTAAATCGTCCTTGCAAACCCGTATCAATTCTTTTTTGCAAAGCTTCAGGAGAAGCCCACGGATCATCTCCGTATGCCTTTTTAAAGTCTTCAAAATATGATTCTTCTAAAAGTGTACTTTTATTAAACAGGGGCATATTTGATCGCAGATCATAAATCCAAGTCTCTTTAGTATTCCCGACATCCAATTTCCCTCTTGTAAAAAACAATACAGATGTCTTTACTCCTTGAGCATAAAATATTCCAGGGGGTAGTTTTAAAATTGTATGCAACCTACATTTGTCCATTAGTTCAGTCCGAATAAGCCTTCCTGTATTAGATTCAATCAATACATTGTCAGGAACAACAACTGCTGCACGACCGCCACATTCAAGACCTAAATAAATATGCTGCAGGAAACATAGTTGTTTGTTTGATGTTGGAAATGAAAAATCTGGCCTTTCAGGTAATCCTCCACCCTTTTTATTCCCAAAAGGCGGATTAGACAATACTAAAGTCGCTTTAGGTAATTTTAATCCATCTGAAGATAAGGTATCACCATATAATACGCTTACTCCCATACTACCTTTGGAAATACCATGCAGAGCCATATTCATTAACGCCAATCTTTGAGTATCATGAACATGTTCCATTCCGTAAAATGTTCCATGATTAAACTTCTTGACCTCTTTATTTGTGAATTTACCTACATCCGTATTTCTTTTTATGTGTCCTGATGCGGCAACAAGAAAACCTGCTGTTCCAGCTGCTGGATCTTGAATGATGTCGTCTATGGAAGGCTTCATTAAATCAACTAAGCAATTAATTAACGGACGAGAAGTAAAATACTGTCCAGCACCTGATTTTTTCTCACTTGCATTTTTCTCCAAAAGGCCTTCATAAATATTTCCCAGTTCTTCCCGCTCATTTTTATACCACTCCAATTTATTAATCTCATTAGTTAATATTACAAATGACCTATGTTTTTTTATGAATGTTTGGGCTTCATCAAAAATTGCTGAGACAAGTCTAGAAGAACTACTTTTTAAGCTCTCTAGAGATGCTTTATATGTTTCTAATCGATTTTCATCTTCTTGCTCAAGGATGGCATCCCATCTGTTTCCAACTGGAATTTGACTCTCAAAACCAGTCTCCTTAGCCATTTTTAAAAAAATGAGGTAAGTAAGTTCTGTAACGTATTGATGATAGGTTACCCCGTCATCCTTGAGAATATTACAAAGATTCCAGAGCTTGGATACTATATCGTTTGTCGATTGACTCATAATAAAATTTGATGTAATAGTATTAGCAAAGATACTATTTTCACGCATCGTTCTTTTAAATTTGGATACTGAATTAACCCTTCATACTGTTATATAAACGAGATTCTCTCGTTATTTATCTGTAGATAGCACAGTCTTAATTCATACTTACCACCTAATTCGAAAGTCCAGTAATAATGAGCTAAAGATGCAATCGGATTGAAGCAAAGTGGGATATAATTTAGGGAATACAGGAATCATTTACCCGGGTTCACAATTAAGGATCTAATAAAACATTATGATACAAAAAAAGAGGAGAATGTTAGTCACGGTTCAAAGGATTTACTTCACTAATACATATACAATCAATGTTGAATTACTCAAACATTGCCTATTGTATGCCCCTCTACAATATAGTCGGCAAATACACTAGACGGGTAATGATGATTATGAATAGCTGTCAGATGTGCTTTTATCCCAAATTTGTTGGTTAGGGCTGATTGGTAATGCCATTCAAACGTAAAAGCTTTTGCATCTCTTTCTTCTTCATCTCTAATCCGTAATAAATTTTCATCGACATCATTTTCAGGAAGCAAAGTAATATGACATCTGCTGCTATTTATTGTTTTAACATGATACTTCATAGTTATAAATGTTGATGAACTAACGGTTTAAAGTAATATTATAATTGACATTATTATCCCATTCTAGCCTCGCGCCAACGATCACCCAATTAATATTCCTTAAATGGTTATTATTTACTCTTCTTATGAATCATCTAGTTTTTTTGGGGGGCTGCTTCGTCGTTGCTCCCTTTTTTATTCCCTGTGCGACCTTAGGCGAAACAGTGGTTTTATTTGTTTTAACCACTATTTCATTTTTTGCTTTCGTTACTTTTGCTTTAGCTACGTTGTTACCGGCTTGGACGGCAACCGGTTTCACCTCTGAGGTACTAACTTTATCAACCTTTGTTTTGTAGACCGGATTAAGCTCGCCATTAAAAAAATCAAATCTAATAATGACTTTATTTGAGTCCATATCTTGCCCCTTCTTATCAAAATTTAAGGGTTTGCTTTCAACGCTCTTCTTTAATCTATTAATATCTTCAAGTTCACGTTCATATATATATGTATATATAACAGGATGTTCCTTTTGACTAGGTTTATTTTTCTTATCCATTTGAATATAAAATTGCAGGATTATAATCGTTACTAGAGAATATTTTAACGGGTGATTTATTTTTTGCGACATCATTACTTATGATCCCATAACTTTTTAAATCTTCTTTTCGTTGTTCCACTATTTTAAAATAAGTTATTGTTGGATGATTTCCATAAGTATCAAAGATCAAACTTAGTGGAACGTATCTATCAGTAGTAATAAATCGTTCTAATGCCCTTTTGGTAGCTTTCACCCTATCCAATTCCAGAAGTGTCAAGTTTACTTTATATTCAACTTTTAATAAAGTATCAATTAAGATGTTTATACCTTTAACATTACTACCTATTTTAGGAATAACTATATTGGCGTTTAACTCGATACAATGATCAAATAGAGATCTAAAATCTTCCTTGTTATTTGGATCTCCGAAAACTATCCTATCAGATTCCTCATGAACCAATGTCGCTCCAAAAGGCAACGCATTAAATTCTGGCAACTTTCTTTTTGCATAGTCCGAATCAAGAATGATTGCGCCAAACTCATCTGCAATTCTATTCGAGATACTTGATTTACCAGATGCAGGTAAACCTATGATAATATAAGCTTCTCTTTCAATTCTGACACCCGAATTGGGAAATGCTCCTCCCTTTTTTAATCTAATTCCCTCATCACTTTTTAACCTCTTCATTGAAAGTAATTCTGTAACAATCTGTCGCCATAGTTTGATACGCGCTTGATCCTTCCTATATTTAGATGAGCGGTAAGATTTGCTATTAACACTTATTAATGATTCATCAAAATTCTCAATGTTAAGTTCGGTAGATACAATTTTGGGCACTATTGAGTATCCTTTATCACTATCCAAGTCCATGGACAAAACATTTTCTAAGAAATGCTCGACTAACTCCATATTATTAAGCGGTCTATTGGATCTCTTTGCCATAAATGAAAAAACATTTGAATTTACGAAAAAGCGATTATACTAAAAAAAGTACAATTGCAATATCACGCATAAAGTATAAAAAATATAATAAATTAAAATTCATGACATTTTTGAAACAATTTAAAAATATAAATCAAGTATAAGGAACCTTTCATTTCGTCCTATCCCTGATTTTTCATGGCTTTCATTAGCATTCTGAAATTGCTTATCTAGATTACTATTTTTATCATTACATAATGACAATCAAATAATTAAACAAACACATAGGAAAATATATTTTTTTTAAAAAAATATTCTGAAGAGAGTAAGTCAAAGATTTTAAGGAGGCATTGGATTAAACAATATTTTATTAAAGTATGGATTTTATCAAATCTACTTTAAATAGTTCCGGTAAAGCAGACTGTTAACTCTCACCTACAGGCACACGCAAGCAGTTTTCTGCACACGGGTCGTCTGCTTACGGCTTCATTATTTGATAATTATGGTGGAATCTAAGTATTACAAGGGGTATCCATTCCGTAGGAAGTTTTTGCTATTTTAGTCCTCCCTTTCCGTATGCAGCCTAATTTCTCCCATACTGTCCTCTTCAATAATGACTTTTCCAATTACCTAATATGTTTGCAACAATGTAATGATTCGGTCCTCGGCATTCATCAACTAATCATCAAGGGCGTTACCTTTGCATCGTTATCCTTTCTTCTTCCAGTTGTGAGGTAATAAGTTGATCAGCTGATTTGCAGGGCAATCATGCAGACGATCGTAGATATCACAGAGGTAGGTAAACGGGTCGATGTTATTGAGATGGCAGGATTCAATCAGAGAGTAAAATAAGGCTACACGTTCAGCTCCGTGTTCATTGCCTGCGAACATTGAGTTCTTACGGAAGATAGTAACAGGCCGGATTACCCTCTCGGCGCCGTTATTATCTGGATCGACGTATCCATTTTCTGTAAATGCTCTTAGACGTGGCCATTGGCCCAGCGCGTAATTGACAGCTTTTGCGATAGGCGTTCCTGGCAGATGATCCTGATTTTGCTGGTGAAGTAACCATGATTTGATTTCGTCCAGGAACTGGACGGTATATTTCTGACGAAGTTGCAATCGCTGATCCGGAGTAAATTTATTCTTATCGGCATAGGCTTCTATCCGGTAGATAACATTGAAGAGTGTGAGTACTTCTGCTACAAGTTTTTTGTCATACGCCTCTGCCTTCTTGAACCCGCGACGGATGTGGACCAGGCAACTCATCATGGTAACTTCATCGTTATTTTTAAAAGCAGCAGTATATGACCCAAGACCATCAGTCTGGAGTATGCCTTTAAAATCTTTCAATACTTCGGCTGGTATATGTTGGCTTCTTGACGGGTTAAATTCAAACAAGACTAACTTGTGTTCTGGTGACAGGAACACCCAAAGCCAGCCATTAGATGGCTTCCCTTTGCCTACATCACTTAGGTACTTCAGTTTCGTCTCATCTGCCTTGATATATTTTGATTGCATAATGACCTTCCGAAGGCACCGTAGTAGTCGTTGAAGTTTTTTATAACAGATTTCTTCCCAACCATCTATCGTCGATGATGCAAAGTCTACACCTGTAGTGTTTTTGATAAATCTCAGCTGGCGGTAGTAAGGGTCTCCATATCCAAAACGGCGGCTATGAAGGTGTGCAAGCAATCTGTTGCCTGCGGTACCTTTTTCTACCATGCGCGGCTTTACAGGCTCACAGATGATCTGCTTCTCATCATTGATATATTGAAGGTGCTCCTGCTGGACTTTGATGATTTTTCCTGGTTGATAATCGTAATAGGTAGTCACCTTTTTGCCCATTGGTTTGAGCCCCGTTTTATCAATACTGATATCTATAGTCTCAGTTTGAACCTCTAGCCATGAAGGCTGAACTCTTCTCCCAAGATGTGCCTGGTATCTTTTCTTCTTCCGATTGCCTTTGATTATTTCATGGTTTGCTTGCTGTACACCAGCAGGAGTAACTGCTACGCTGATAATCTCTTCTAACTCCTGCGCATCAAATTCAGCGCCCAGCGTTTGCTGAATAGCAACATTGACAACCGCTGATTCAGGTATAAATTTCTCGGATTTCTTCCCCATCAACATATCGCAGAACTCCCTTAACTGAACTTCCTTTCGTAATCCTGCTTCTGCCTTTTCTCTCATCTCAGCATTCGCCTTTTCAAGGATCAAAATCCTTTCTTCCAGGTCTTTAATTATTTGCTCCCTGTCAAGCATGATTTCATGTGCCTGATGCAAATACCTATTCAATTTGACGCATTCTTCTTTCTTTGCTTCCAGTTGGTTATTCAGGTCGTAGGTAATGATTCGGTCCTGACCATCAATGAAGTGTATTGAAATCTTCAGACTTTTGCAAAAAAAGAGTCATGCAAAAGCCCATTGTTAAGTTGAATGAGCCGTCTACCACTAAGGCGGAAAGGATGAAGGAGATTGTCAGTAATTACCCCTGTTCTGGCAAAACAATTAAAGAGTACTGCACTGCCAATAAAATCAAAGTGAAGACCTTCTATTATTGGCTTCGCAAGTACAGAAATACAGAGGCTCCGGTATTAAATAAGCCCATGATTTTACCTGTAAATATTGATTCGATGAGTGTATCCGGAGAGTGTCAACCTTTGTTCGCTGAGCTTTTAGGTATAAAGATCTATCAGCCTGTTCCAGCGGAATATTTACTCACGCTGATAAATCGTTGATAAATGTTGTCTCTGGCAGGTTATAATTTTTATTTGTATACGCACAATACCGATATGCGAATGGGTATAAATAGTTTATCCGGAATAGTGCGTAACATAATGAATCAGGATCCATTAAATCGTGGAGTAATCTACTTGTTCTTCAATGGCAGGCGCACCCAGGTCAAGATGCTCGTTTTTGAGGGTGATGGCCATGCCCTTTACCATAAAAGATTAGCTCAGGGCACATTTGGTACGCCTGTGTATGACCAGACTACCCGATCAGTGACACTGGACAAGAAGGATGTGATGCTGATTTTGGAGGGAGTTGAGATCAGGTATAGGAAAAGGTATGGGCGAAAAAATCAGACATAATCAAACCATTATAATACCTGCTGCGTTTATATAGCTGTAACCATGACAACAACGCAGTGCGCCCCGAATTAATTACTTCCATCACAGATGTTTTACAACAGGTCTCCACCTTAACAGTGGCAAATGCCGACTTGTCAGAATCTCTGTCCCGGGAACGGATTACGTTTGGAAAAATCATCTACGACCTGAATAACCAACTGGAAGCAAAGAAAGAAGAATGCGTCAAATTGAATAGGTATTTGCATCAGGCACATGAAATCATGCTTGACAGGGAGCAAATAATTAAAGACCTGGAAGAAAGGATTTTGATCCTTGAAAAGGCGAATGCTGAGATGAGAGAAAAGGCAGAAGCAGGATTACGAAAGGAAGTTCAGTTAAGGGAGTTCTGCGATATGTTGATGGGGAAGAAATCCGAGAAATTTATACCTGAATCAGCGGTTGTCAATGTTGCTATTCAGCAAACGCTGGGCGCTGAATTTGATGCGCAGGAGTTAGAAGAGATTATCAGCGTAGCAGTTACTCCTGCTGGTGTACAGCAAGCAAACCATGAAATAATCAAAGGCAATCGGAAGAAGAAAAGATACCAGGCACATCTTGGGAGAAGAGTTCAGCCTTCATGGCTAGAGGTTCAAACTGAGACTATAGATATCAGTATTGATAAAACGGGGCTCAAACCAATGGGCAAAAAGGTGACTACCTATTACGATTATCAACCAGGAAAAATCATCAAAGTCCAGCAGGAGCACCTTCAATATATCAATGATGAGAAGCAGATCATCTGTGAGCCTGTAAAGCCGCGCATGGTAGAAAAAGGTACCGCAGGCAACAGATTGCTTGCACACCTTCATAGCCGCCGTTTTGGATATGGAGACCCTTACTACCGCCAGCTGAGATTTATCAAAAACACTACAGGTGTAGACTTTGCATCATCGACGATAGATGGTTGGGAAGAAATCTGTTATAAAAAACTTCAACGACTACTACGGTGCCTTCGGAAGGTCATTATGCAATCAAAATATATCAAGGCAGATGAGACGAAACTGAAGTACCTAAGTGATGTAGGCAAAGGGAAGCCATCTAATGGCTGGCTTTGGGTGTTCCTGTCACCAGAACACAAGTTAGTCTTGTTTGAATTTAACCCGTCAAGAAGCCAACATATACCAGCCGAAGTATTGAAAGATTTTAAAGGCATACTCCAGACTGATGGTCTTGGGTCATATACTGCTGCTTTTAAAAATAACGATGAAGTTACCATGATGAGTTGCCTGGTCCACATCCGTCGCGGGTTCAAGAAGGCAGAGGCGTATGACAAAAAACTTGTAGCAGAAGTACTCACACTCTTCAATGTTATCTACCGGATAGAAGCCTATGCCGATAAGAATAAATTTACTCCGGATCAGCGATTGCAACTTCGTCAGAAATATACCGTCCAGTTCCTGGACGAAATCAAATCATGGTTACTTCACCAGCAAAATCAGGATCATCTGCCAGGAACGCCTATCGCAAAAGCTGTCAATTACGCGCTGGGCCAATGGCCACGTCTAAGAGCATTTACAGAAAATGGATACGTCGATCCAGATAATAACGGCGCCGAGAGGGTAATCCGGCCTGTTACTATCTTCCGTAAGAACTCAATGTTCGCAGGCAATGAACACGGAGCTGAACGTGTAGCCTTATTTTACTCTCTGATTGAATCCTGCCATCTCAATAACATCGACCCGTTTACCTACCTCTGTGATATCTACGATCGTCTGCATGATTGCCCTGCAAATCAGCTGATCAACTTATTACCTCACAACTGGAAGAAGAAAGGATAACGATGCAAAGGTAACGCCCTTGATGATTAGTTGATGAATGCCGAGGACCGAATCATTACGGTCGTAGATGATTTTTCCAAACGTAATCCGTTCCCGGGACAGAGATTCTGACAAGTCGGCATTTGCCACTGTTAAGGTGGAGACCTGTTGTAAAACATCTGTGATGGAAGTAATTAATTCGGGGCGCACTGCGTTGTTGTCATGGTTACAGCTATATAAACGCAGCAGGTATTATAATGGTTTGATTATGTCTGATTTTTTCGCCCATACCTTTTCCTATACCTGATCTCAACTCCCTCCAAAATCAGCATCACATCCTTCTTGTCCAGTGTCACTGATCGGGTAGTCTGGTCATACACAGGCGTACCAAATGTGCCCTGAGCTAATCTTTTATGGTAAAGGGCATGGCCATCACCCTCAAAAACGAGCATCTTGACCTGGGTGCGCCTGCCATTGAAGAACAAGTAGATTACTCCACGATTTAATGGATCCTGATTCATTATGTTACGCACTATTCCGGATAAACTATTTATACCCATTCGCATATCGGTATTGTGCGTATACAAATAAAAATTATAACCTGCCAGAGACAACATTTATCAACGATTTATCAGCGTGAGTAAATATTCCGCTGGAACAGGCTGATAGATCTTTATACCTAAAAGCTCAGCGAACAAAGGTTGACACTCTCCGGATACACTCATCGAATCAATATTTACAGGTAAAATCATGGGCTTATTTAATACCGGAGCCTCTGTATTTCTGTACTTGCGAAGCCAATAATAGAAGGTCTTCACTTTGATTTTATTGGCAGTGCAGTACTCTTTAATTGTTTTGCCAGAACAGGGGTAATTACTGACAATCTCCTTCATCCTTTCCGCCTTAGTGGTAGACGGCTCATTCAACTTAACAATGGGCTTTTGCATGACTCTTTTTTTGCAAAAGTCTGAAGATTTCAATACACTTCATTGATGGTCAGGACCGAATCATTACGCAACAATACTGTATTGGTACACTTACAAACAGTACTCCTTGCATCTGCTATTATTTGGGCAATGGCATCGTACAGAGAATAGTTTAAATTTCAGAAGCTTACCCACCTATTACAATAGTTTTAAGCCTGATTACTAAATTCAGAATGGTCATAAAAGCCTCTATTTATTAAACGGTGGAGTTATAGTCAACAATGATTATAGCAACGTATTTCACTAATGAATCTATAAATTTTAGATAGATCTTCCGTAAAATGGTTCGAACTTTGTCCCCGGTAGCCCGCTATAAATTAGAAAAGCCTTTAAGTCCTTGGATTTAAAGGCTTTTCTAATTTGAAAAATTTCTTTATTTTTAGTTGTGTGTTATTGCAGGCTAATTATCAACTATTTGCAAGTTCGAAATACTATGTTTATTTATCTCCTAATAGCAATATTCTTTATTTCTTCTCCATGTGTTATGTTCTTTAGGATTTTCCAATGAAATAATAACTGGCTAAATATCAATTAAATATATTTACAATAGCCCAAATTGGATTTTCCAATGAAATAAGCTCACTCAAGCCCAGTAGGGAACATATGAGGCGAATTTTTTTGATATATTTTCTGGATCAGACGGTTTAATAAAACCTGCATCAATTGTATCAGCAATAATTTTAGAAGCAAACGACACATTGTTTTTATTAATATTAAACCTCTTTCGAATTGACTGATTATTCACTGCTTCATTGTGAACATAATGCAAACAGGTATGTTGATAGCAAGCTCTAATCCTGTCTTCGTTGTTCATTTTTGTTAAGGGTAAAGGTGCATATATAATCACCCGTGTATATTCTTCTCCTCTGATAAATTTAGGTGCTGGAAGTTGAAACTCTTCAATTACCTCAATTGCTCTATCCACACCGCTACCTCGTTCTTCACAAATATTAAGGCGACGCATAAGTGACGCAAGTGTCTCGTTCCTTGACTTTGGAGCAGCATCAATAAACCGGTTGGTATCGACTAATGGTGCACCTGGATTGGTTATTTCAATTCTGTCTTTAAATATTTCAACCATTACACCTGCACCGGTAATAGATAGATCCTGATGAATAATTGCATTTGCTACAAACTCCCGAATAGCTATATCGGGATATATTTTCAATTGCTGTCGCAAAGCGGCTTCTATTACTTCATTTGTAGGTAATTGATCCATAATATAACTAATCATACCTTCAAATCCAGTAGCATATCCTTTTAAAATCCCCTCCTCTTTGATAGCATTTATACGACTGTTATCCTTGTATATAATCACCCGAACAATTTTGCGATGCAAAGATTTAAAACTATTTAAATCTTTTGCAAAGAGAATGCCACCCAGGTTAGTAATATCCCAGTTGGCTCCTGCTTTTTTTAGCAAACCATCATCAGCAAGTGAATCGAGAATACCTTGCTTTGTATCTGGTAATCGCTTATTAAGCAACATAAAATACTGGTCATAATCCAGCATTTTCAATACCTCATCGCTATGAATTTGAGAAGCAGCAATAATGTCTTCATATTCCAATCCTGTAGAACCGATTATCAGGTGTTTAACTTCTTGTCGGGAAAGTTTTACCGTTTGACCTGCCGAACGTTTATAGCTTTCATATATATCCTTACCTCGTATATGAACAGGCTTATCCTGATACTCAGGTATATGAACAAGCAAAACAGGAATTTCATTGTAGCATGTTACTAAATGGTCTACACCTATTGGTTGGGCAAGGTTGTTGCGAGCAATATTTCCAATCTTTTGAATGATAATGTCCATCGTCTCCTTGGATAAATTAATAGACTGACCGTTGTTGTCAATACCAAACGCAAGAAACCCGCCTCCAGGATAATTCGCAAAGGCTGAAATATGCTGTGCAATCCGATTACCGTTATCTGAAATATCAGTTTTCCAATCAATCTCATTTAGCTCTATTGGAATCGGTTTTAAGCTTTTACTTAATAATTGTATTGCGGTGTCTTTCCAACTATTCATTTATCATGTTTTAATTCTACTCCTCACATGATTTTTTGATCATGAAAATAATATGAGTATATGTTTTCCCAAACAATATACATACTACCACTTCCCATTAAACTGTCAAATGAAGGAGTTTCAAGACTTATACTTACCCGATATGAAATTATTGCATTGCAGGATGATTAACAAATCTAAGCACACGAAAAATATTTCATAAAACAATGAATATCAAATTGGTTATCTGCAGTTCAGTTCCAACTTCGGCATGTTCTTCCACTCTAATGATTTTCACAATCCTCCTGATTAGGCATAGTGCAATTTATTTGTTGTAGTATGAATCATGGCAATTGCTTATAAGAACAACGAGAGCGATTATATTTATTTATCGCCCTCGTTATATGAACGAGGGTAATTTTCATCTTCGTTAAGATTCTAACAGACAACAAACAATTCACAGTACAATTTCGGACAGTAGTTTTAGTAATTAATTTCACTAAGAAACATATGAATATGAGATAAATCATCTGCAAATTGGTTCGAAAAATTGTCCCCGTAGCCCGCTAGATTTTGAAATCCGCGCATTGCGCGGGTTTTGCTTTTTAAACCGGAGACGTAGCGAAGGAAAATTTATGTTTACCGCGTTCATTGTTACTTTATTGTAATTGGTTCGGTTAAGTTTATCTTTTTTATTAAAGAATCAAGTTTCAAGGAGTTGTATCGTTGTCTGTTTATTTCCCTTAAGTATTTT
This sequence comes from Chitinophaga agri, assembly GCF_010093065.1. Taxonomy (NCBI): domain Bacteria; kingdom Pseudomonadati; phylum Bacteroidota; class Chitinophagia; order Chitinophagales; family Chitinophagaceae; genus Chitinophaga; species Chitinophaga agri. The sequence continues at coordinate 4,320,429 of NZ_CP048113.1, forward strand.
TTACTAAAACGGCTCCTTTTTCAAGGACTGAATTAATGCTTTTTCATTCTTTGCATTAGTTAAGGTTTTTAACTCTGACATCAGAGCAACTAAAGGATTATTATCAAAATCATTTTCCCAAGCATTGAAATAAATTGTTTGGAAATCTTCATTCTTAAGATACTGTTGCCACATCTTCACAAAGGTTGTTTTTCCAGTTCCCCATTCATTGTTAATACCCAATACAAAGCCATCTGCATAGGTCTTAACAATATCAGTTAAAATTCTTGCATAAGGCTCTCTACCCAATTGACAGTTGAAAAATGGATTTTCCTGAGAAATTTCTATTTCGTGATGTTTTATTTTCATTTTAAAGCATTAGTATAAATGAATGATCCTTTCAGATGAATTTTCGTGGAGACTTGTTGATACAACTAACCCAGAGCGTCCACTACAAGATTAAATTTGGGGTGTAGATCATTTCAGGCAATTTTGATACTAAGTTATGAGGACAGGATTAGTTTTTGGGAAGGGGATTTTTCCGGTATTTAATATACACCATTATGGGGATTGGCTGGGATATACGGCTATAGAGCATATAAACAATGTATCAATGGTTAAATATCTTTTTTGATTAAATGGTTGCATTTATTCTGTAATAAATGCAGGCACCATCTGTTGTATTTGCGCTCGGGGTATTCCAATTTCCTTTGCATACTGTTCCCAATTACTAACAACGCTGGTTACCTCTGTTAAAATTCTGGTCATTTCAGTTTGCCCTAATTGAAAATAATCTCCGACTTGAAAAGCAAGTTTATAGTTCAATGCATTATCATCCAAATCGACATTCAATGCAAGACCATTTTTGTCGATTGATGGATTTAAGTCATAAGCCGGAGAAAGGCGCCAGCCTGCGTCAGTCAAAATGAAACCATGATTACGGAGATGATCATCCGTATTAGATACACTCATATTGAAAACAATTCGTCGCCAAAGCTGATGAAGATCCTCCATCGGAGCGGCTCCCTGATATTGAATAAATTCTGCAATTTCAAGGTAACTGGGAGTTTTGTCGCGAATTAGCTGTTCTGTATATCCCAGCATTGTCATTGCCGAAGTAAAATGAATGCGATCAGCACCTTCCCGATCAAATCGTTTTGTTAAGAATGTCTTAAATGGTCCATAAATTTGCTCTACCTTGCAATCTGACATTTTTATCCCCGATTTCACGGCCAGACGGTATGTAAGATATTCCCAGGCTGCTTTATCAATTGTATCATTCTTTGCCGGGAATTTAGCTATCCAGAGTTGACCTTTGTCATCAATGATATTGGCTTTGGGCCTTGCACCACCTAATGAAGAGCCAGGAGCAATCAATAATTCAAGCCATTCATTACTCACTTCTTCATCCGCCTCAAATTTTTCTGCCCTTTGCTGCAGTTCACGAATATGTGCCCATGGGGGAATGGGCTTTTCATTATCGTTGTTCAAAAAAGGACCATCAGGATGAAGTTTGAAGCGCAATGCGCCCATCCTTGTAAAGTCACTAACCTGGAGGAGATAGTCCAAATCGGTTAAACGTGGTCGGTGCTCATTGTTTTCTCTTGCTGATTGTGCTGCTTTTCTCTGCATTAATCTTCTACCCCAGGTGTCCGGCATAGAATCTACAAACACACCAAAATTCTCCTTTTCTATTGGATATTGTGTGCCCGTATACCATCCTATTTCCGGATCCAGCAACAACTGTTCTGCAGACTCAAGCCAGTCCTTATGGTACTTAAAACTGAATTGTTGTCCCGTTTTACCTAAATCTGCGGAAAGCGAACCAATGAGCTTAGGTTGAGCCATGCCTTTCCAATGTGCATATACCCAAATGTCAGTTTTGGCCATTTTAATTAGTTCTTATTCATTAATCTCAAATCCTGTAATTTTCTTCCAATAGGATCCTCTTCCAGCAATTTTGTTATTTCATTTTGAAGACCCAGGACTCGTAATACATTTATAAATGCGCCAATGGAAACGGAAGGGCTTCCTTGCTCTATCGCTCTTAGTGTACCCCTATCAATAGCTGCACGCTCTGCAACTTGAGTAGCAGTTAACCTACGACGTTTCCTAGCAAGCGCTATCCTGTTACCAAAATCTTCCAGTAGAATCTGCTGCTTAGGAAAAAGAATATGCTTTTTTGACTTCATTTTGATGCATATTTTCATCAAAAGTACGAATATTGAAGAAAATATTCCCAATTTTAGTTTAACGTAAAATTAGAATTGAGGTATCGCTGACTAATTTTTTCCGCAAGAGCTTGTCATTAAGTGAAAATATTCACCATAAATACAGTTTAATAGTATAATGGGTACACGAAAATTGTATGTAACTGTGTGCGATTATAGACTGGAATAGCCGTTATCTGTTATCCTGGACACTCAGCAATACCATGACAGTGGAATTTTGCCTGGAAGCGCTTGAAAAGGCCATTTCTGTTTATGAGGCACCAGAGATCTTAAATACGGATCAGGGCAGCCAGTTTACAAGTGAAGGATTTACTACAACAGTATCAGGTGCTCAGATCCGCCTAAGCAGGGATGGAGTAGGACGAGCGACTGACAATATCGCAATGCATTGTGCTCTAAAGATTTTACGCTATCAAGCGTACGTGTAAAACCACTATCATTATATGACAGAAGGACAGACAATAATCATTGATCTTGAAAGGCTGTATAGAAAGGAAGTCCTCCTCTTAATGTATTTTCAAAACCATTGTATGCCAGTAATTTCTTAGCATCGGATAAGTCAACTACATCGTCTGCTGTCACAAATGGTTGTTTTAAGACGGCAAAGAAATCACCTTCAATTCAATAAATCCAAGAAAGTTATAAGCTGTATTAGGGAAAACGAGATTGTGAATCACTACGCTGTTGAAGAACTCCAGCCAGGTAGCGTAGTAAATTCCATCATTGTATAAGTTCGAAAGTTGTCCCAGGTAGTCCGCTAAGAGGGACAAATCATCACAAGTATGCTTGTCCCTTTTCGTTTTCGGGTGGATTTCCCGATAGGTGGGCAATCCGGGAAAAAATTGTATTGTTTATAATTCTCGGTTGGGTTGCAATATTTCGCTATTGGGAATATGATTTACCTATTAAAAGACTCTTGGATGCCGAATAGTAATTTCGACTAAACTGCAATAGCTAATACTTTGCCGAACAGATTAAGTATTAGCTCATACATTTCATGGAAAATTCCGTGTACATTTTGCTCGGGGAAGCTATTAGCTGACAATCGATTGTATAAGCGTATTTATTTTTTATTATTTACTTCTGATCAAGTTTATATTAGTTTCGATAGTGTTTTACCTAATCGTTTCCATACAAAATTAACATAGACGGACTTTTGAAATTATAGTAATGGGAAACCTTATATACCCAGTCCGGCATACCCTGTGTTATTCTTTTCAGGTGATATTTATTGATTATTCTCTGGTTATCAGGATCGTCCTCCTCATCTTTCTCAAGGACTAATAACACTTTCCCATTGAGTAATATCTTATCTTTTATATATACTTCTTCGACATTATTATCCATATAGAAATTTTCCCTTAGATGAATAGCGTAAAGCCGTTTGTAAGGATTTGTATAAGTGCTAAAGACCATTTTTACCTCCTGATCATGATAATGGCGATGAATATATTGCGTAATATTTTTAGCTCCTGCATCCATCGGGTGGAAGCTCATCACTATTAATGCTGTGAAATTTATGAAAAGCAATATGCCAGCCAAAGCATAGTATATTTTATTAAATCGAATTCCGGATTCCTGCCAGGCCAACACAAGTAATAATGGTATGAAATTTATCAGTGGAAACAGGAAGCGATCCTCTTTATGGGCAATGACAGAATGAGCTATCAGGAATGGCAGAATAACCCATATCAGAAAAGACTGAGGCTTATAGTACATGAGCAGGATAAGACTCAACAGCAGTATGACACCAATAATTATATTGGGTGCCATCAGTATTTCAATGATGTAAAAATACCAGGGAGCCCTTCCAAACTCCGATGCAATACCCTTGTAAATATTCATGTAAAAATAGTTAACTGGCGTAAACAGCCAGTAACCATAATACCAATGATCTATCAGTACTCCCAACCCAATGGCCAATATGCAACCCGCTACCAAAGAAAACATGTCACTTTTTTTGGCCTTTTGGATGATAAGATACCATGCCAAAATACCTATGATTAAAAATGCAGATTGAAAACGACAAATGAAACTTAGACCCAGAATAAATCCAATCAATAGATGAGGATATCTCCTTCCCAACAACAAACCAGTTGCCAACAGAAAAAGTAACCCCGAAGAACTTTCAGAAGAAAATCTTACATTCAGGAAAGGAAGAAACCATAAAAAATAAGAGAGAAAAATATAGGCATGCCGGAACTTTTTGTCAACCAATGATAGTGTGCTTTGGATAAATATGCAGATGGTGACCAGGTAACCTATTGCCATCATGATACGCAGGCATAATACCTGAATATAAGGATCAGACAGATGAAAACTATTTAATACGGAAAATAACAGCACACAAAAAGCTGGTTGTAGTGTTGGTCTAATCTGCGCATTATATTCCCATGGCAAATCCGACACCTCATTAAATCCGAGTTTAAGTCCTGCAAATTCCAGTATCTGATAATGTTCATCAAAATGGTAATTGCCTGTACTATTAAATGCAGTAATGATATAGATGACAAACGCTAGTGAGAAGATAGAATAATGAAAATATTTCATAGTCAGTTTTTGCCAAACTTTCTTGGAAAATAGGAAAGGGTTACCATAAAGTATTGCCGCAACGCGTTAACGGTGCCCTGTGTAATGCTATTATTGACCCCGTAGTTTATTAAGCCTTTATTTTGATGTAGTATGTCTAAAGCAGAAACTTTTATCTCTGCTGAGTTGTCTTTAAACAATCTACAGACCGCCGATGCGTTCCAAATGGTAAAGTCCCGTATCCCCACGCCATTATATTGATTTGAGGTATAGATGGTATTGCTGTTTAAGGTGATCTTTTTAGCAAGTTTAACGCTACCGCTGACTTCTGTTTTACTAATAAGACTGGAAAGGTCATAAGTATGATCTCCCTTATTCCTGTATTGCTGATAATTTCGCGAATAAGCCAACTGCACAGTCACCAGATCCTTGTAGCTATAAGTCAGATTGGGGGTTAATACCAGCGATAGATTGTCATAGTAATTAAGGTCCCCATTCACCCTGCCAGGAGTATGGTTAATTCTACCTGCAGGCGAAAAAATTAACTGAATCTGGTGATCCTGTAATTTAAATGCTTTCCTGATTTCTCCGGCAAGCACCGCAAACCGATATCCATTGGCATTCACCAGAGAATAAATGGTGCGCCCCAGGCTATCTACAAGACTCTGATTGGCGAAATAATTACGAGCGGTTCCTGCCTCTGCCATGACCTGATATGTAAAAGTATTTTTGCCATTTTCACTTTCGTGGTTAAATGAGACACTTATCTGATCTGTCCGCTGCTCCTTCAGATTAATATTTCCCGTCATGACGAAATTGGGGTTAATGCTGTCTACTAATGGGGATAATTGCAATACGGATGGATAAGTATATATAGTATTAAAACCTGCATTTAGTCTGTTGGTAAATTCACCAAATGCCCGGCTGAATAGTGAAATATCTACTTTAGGTATAAAATGAAAATACGATCGGGAAAACTCCTGAAATGCTTTGTCGGAATAACTATTTAAATTATAATACTGCACTCCCAGGTCCAGCTCATACGTATAATATTTCTCGTATCTGTTGGATAGAACATGAGATACCTTCTTAATAAATGTTAGCGCTGCATTTTCGGTATAGTTAATTTCATGACGCCCATTGGTAAGATAATCATTGATAGCATATTGCTTAGACAACGAGTCTTTGTCTTTAACATTAGTGGAAGCATGACCTGTAACAACTTTAGTCTCATTTTGCAAACCTGTACTGATCCCTAAGAATTTATAATGCCCAAAGAACAAAGTTCCGAATTCCGGTAATTTAAACGTCAGATTATTCTGAATACGCGTGTCACTATTGTTATAAAGTCGGTTGTAATTTTGATGTTGATTTCCGTTGTTTATTACTTTGTAATCGGATATATACATATTTTCCTCATCGGCCGTCTTTACATTCAGTTTGTAATCAAGTTCATATAAAGAAAGCCAGGTTCCGGCAGAACTTTGTGGTTTATGTACAAAGAGTGCCCTGACACTTACATCGTTTGTATGGTGCTGATCATTCAGTGAAAGTTTATATTCGCTCAGGTAGTTTTCATACTGATCTAATATCCGGGTACTGGTAACGGAAGTACTGTTCAGACGCTCATTCCTAAAGTTTGCTTCAAGCTTTAAATTATTTCCGTTTCTCAGTCTGTCATATTTCACATTCGCATCTTGCGACTGTTTAGTATTATGACCGGACACTATATTCAATTGGCTATAAAAGCTGCTATCGTTTAGTGTGGTTGTAGTTTGGGTCTCTTGCTCCAGTTGCTGGTCGTTGTGTTTAAAGAAATAGGTGCCCGTCAAGCGGTTATTATTGTAATAATCCGGACGTGGTATAAAATCATGTTGCAATATGGCGCCCGCTGAAGTGTACTTATTCAGCCCTTCGATGTTAAAATTGGATTGATATTCTACGTTCGCTCCTGTTCCCTTGAAAGTATTGTTCCTTAGCAGGAAATTGATATCATCAGCTACTTTATTTACATTATTGGTAGCAGCGGCCACTCCTATTTGTGTTCTGCTATTGAAAATATTCAAACTGCCATCTCCCTCATAATGCCGGCCACTACCATAGCCTCCACTCAGTTTGCCAAAATATCCTCTGTCCTTCCCTTTTTTCAGTTTTATATTGATCTCTGAGGTGGAATCTGACGGATGGTTGGGCGATTTCTCCCGTTGATAGACCTGTACTTTTTCCACTATACTTTTGGGTATGTTTTGTGTAGCCACCCGTGAATCTCCGCCAAAGAAAGGTTTCCCATTGACAAGCACACTCTTTACTTCTCTCCCATTTACAGTTATAGTACCATCTGACCATACAGTGATTCCAGGCAGTGCCTTTAGCAAATCTTCCGTTTGTGCGTTAGGGTCCAATTTGAAGGCACCAGCATTGAATTCAAGCGTATCCCCATTCATAGTGATAGGTGGAGGAGGGCCACCTATCACTACTTCTTTTAGTTGACTTATCTCTCTTGCCATGTTTATTTTCCCAATAGCTAATTGTCCGGAAACGACGGGGATTTCAAATACTTTTTTGCTTGTTTTGTAACCAACAAAGCTTGCTATGATCTGTAATGATTGTCCAACAGGCAATTTATTCAATTCGAATTCACCGTAATTGTTCGTAAGCCGGTAAGCAATCAGATTTCCACTCTTATTGTCATATATAGCTACGGTTGCAGTCCGCAGTACAATACTGTGGGCAGAGTCCCAGATGATACCGTTAATGGCACCTGAATGGCTAGTGTCAACGGACTGCGGGAAAGCCGATAAGGTACTTAAACAAGAAAACAAAAAGAATAAATACTTTTTCAATTACAATCCTTGTTTAAATTTAAATTTAACCAGCACCGGATTCCCCTTTTGATTCCTTTTATTTTTAAAGTAGGAAAGAAGTCTCGGCGGATAGTGAGGGTGTTTGTTTTTGGTAACCTCATACTGAAAGAAGAGACCTAATGAGGCATAAGTAGCATACAAATAGTTACCGTCAAATTGAATAATACCTCCATTCAGAAAATCTGTACCACCAATCTCTGCATCTGTAAGGGGTAAAAAATAACTGGAACTATCAGAAACAATTTTATCAATAAGAATAAGTTTTTGAGAAGATAAACTATACAGGTACGATGGGCTTGTATAATTATTCAATATTGTTTTAAAGAACAGATAATCTCCCTGCTTATAAAAATTTCCAATTTTATAAACGTGATTTCTATTGGCATTTAAATACTTCATCCTTTTACTTTCATAGGAAGTATCCGATACAAAATTCAATGGCAAGCCCAAGCCGGCCGGAAAAACAAACTGATATGCCTGACCAAATGTATGCGGAGTAATTAAATAAACGGACAGATCAAACTCTCTGACGAAATATGTGCTGCTATCATTTCCGGGTATTGGATAAAAATCGCTATGCATTTGTGATCCGAAAGAGTCATAATATCTTAGTCCTATTTTATAAGACAGATATTTACCAATGATGGTCTTCCCCTGAGTAACTGTTAAACGATATCCAACACTGTCATGTGCTGCTGATATGGGCATTGATGGTTCGAAGCGGTAATACCCGTTATAATCGCCTCCCAGTTTAACTTTGAGACCCAGATTAGCTGCCAGGGATGTTTTCTCGTGCCTGATCATCTTGCCGTCCAGATCGAAGTAATACAGGTCCTCATAATAGGGGATTTCCAGAATGCCGGTGGTTTTGTCGAGATTAAAGTTGTAAAAATTTGGATGTTGGGGATTTAACTTTTGTCCCTCTATTTTAGCATGAAACCGGCCAGCTTTAGTAAATATCAAAACGCATTTAGTATCCCAGTCAAGGATGACGTAATATTTATCGGTGATCTCAAGTTGATTAATCTGGCCAAAAATACTTTTGGGCGTTTGCTCAAAGGTAATATATTCAACAGTGTCGAGATACTGAGACACCCTGCCTCCGACTGCTTCAGCCGGGTCTAATCTAAGCTTTTGCTGGCTGTAAGCTATCGGCATTATAACATACATACATAGCAGTAATATGGGTAATTTCATAGTAAGATTTAAAAGTCTTTGAACTTATAAAATATCAGGACAGGATTATCTGTTTTTTTCAAAGTCCGGGTTACTGAAGCAAGCTTAGTAGAAGCAAGAAATTTATTTAGCTGAAAATCCTCATAAGTCAAGATACTTACAAACTCATCATTAAAGGTTGACACCGGATATTTAAATCCATCCAGCTTAGCAGAATCCTTATTTGACAAAGATGTTAAAAGATTCCCTCCTTTAACGTTGCCGGTCTTGGCTGAATAAAAATAGCCATTAAATTGATCCTTATAAGTCGCAATATAATAAATTGAATCGTCATTACACATTACTTCTCCTTTGAAAGAGTAATATTGATTTTTATTATAGAGTTTGAGATATGAAGTGATATCAAACTTATTCAATTCTCTTAGTTTAGCATTTATGTTAGGTCCGGGATAATGGATCGTCAATACCGGTGAGATTTTAACCGGATTGTCTGAGATCATATAAACGGTATCCGAAAATTCCGGGGTAAACAATAAATGTTTATTGCTATTACTCAACGAGACATTTATATTGATATCGAAGTCCTGATCGGCTATCATTCCAGGTACTGCGCTTTTGGTTGTATAATTCACTTTGGTGTCTCTACCGCCTAAATATAAGGAAGATCCTTTCAGCGCCGGAACATGTTCGTTTCCTCCATAGGGATTAAAATAAACATACAGATCGGAATTTTCAAGATTGGTCAAACGGTAGAAATAAATATATTCTTTGGAGGCACCAACAAAGTTACCATCTTTATCAAAAAAATAAGATTTAGCCTTGGCCTGATCATGTAAGATAATTTGTTCCTTCTTAAAATCATAGGCGACATCAAGAAAACCGGATATCATAGCCTTTTTCGATGCCAGTCCTTTATTAGCGGAAATTCTATTAACGAAATGTCCGGTAGAGTCAAAAATGTATACTGACTTTGTCTCCAAAAAGTCAACGATGATAATCCTGCTGGGGGAAAGTATGATCTTTCCCAGGGTTGGAAATTTCGATTCAGGCAATGTTTCCAATTTAACAAACCGGACATCTTTTAATTCTTTGTTGTAGTCAAATGTCAAACTATCAGGAACCGGAATAGTGAAATCTTTTATCTTAACATTTGTCGAAGCAGGGAGCGCGGCTATCTTATTTACCTCTAAATTACTTTCAAACCCACGATATCGGTTATCTCTTGTATTAATGTTACAAGCTGCCAGGGTGCAGGCAAATATTAAATAAGAAAAGTATTTTTTAAGCATTTTTTTCGTTCAATGATTAAAGGGAGGATATCATCTGATAAGTCTTAGAAAGCTCAGGCAGCGATTTTTCTGGAATATAAACACGGCTCACACCAAAGGCAGTGTCTGTTTTGAAAATGAATGGTACATTCATATTTACTATTTTGGAATTAGCTAAAATAGTAGGATCAATATTGTAAATATGATATCCTTCCAACCCATATCCTTCCAGCGTTAAGAAAAGGTTTTCACTTGCCCGATATGATCCAAGTATCAACATATGCTCCCTCCCTATTTTTGCTGCCAGCTTTTTAACAAATGGCAAATATTTTTCAACGCAGGTAAAACAATTTGTTTCTGAGAAATAAAACACATAAGTAGGGGCTGTTATCAGCTGCGCGAGCGTAGTCGTATGATGATTACTATCAGCCACCAATATATTCTTAGATATTGGGAGATCAATGCAGTTACCATAATTCAGTATATATCTAAAATATTGCCCCATTGCCAGGGAATCGCGCGTAGCCCGCACCTTGTTTGCCGAGACTGCAAATTTGTACTGTGCACTTTTCATAAAATACATAGAGATGAAGGCAAAGCACAATAATGTTAAAACGAAAAGCGCCACATTTTTTAGTTTAACCATAGTTGTCATCTTTGAAATACCGGCAGTAATCAGATGAGCGATCACTACCGGTAACTTATAAATTATTTGCAGGCATCAACTGCACCTACAGAACTACACCAAATTACATGGTCAGGGCCTATACATTGTACCATCGTTGCATCATGAGGTCCAACAGAACCTGTATACCCGCCATTTGAGGAGAAGGAAACCGTAACAGTAACACCTCCTGCGTTATTCGTTGTATAACTAACGGTTGCAGCACCGGTATTACTTTGACTACCACTGAAATAAACGGTCCCACACTTTACTGTTGTGTATTTTGGGGCATCAAACACGCCGGTAGTGCCCGTTACATCAGTAGAACCACCAGAGGAACTTCCGCTGGTGCTGCTTGCCAATGTTACTGCCATTACTGAGTTGTCCAGGTGGTTTGTCTTTATGCCATAATAAGTAAATACGGAAGAATAAACATTACTTACGAGCGCAAAGACGATAAGACCGATTGCGGAAAACTTTAAAATTTTACCTTTCATTTGTTTTCTGTTGGTTAATAAAAAAGTAGATACAAAAGAGAAAGAAATCACATAGCAGGCCACCATGGCCTACCAATGTTGCAGGTAGATCTTCATGTTTTTTATGGTTTATTTAAGAAATTTAGTCTATGGGTTCTTTGTTTTTTTTCAACCAATCATTATAATCACTTCTGCTCTTTATTGTGATCTTTAGCTCTTGCTTCAGGGTATCTGAGTTATGCCATACTTTACATCGTTGATGAGCATAAATGCCCAATGACATAAAATAGATCATTAAAATAGGCATCATCATCATGCGTAAATTCGGCTTATCCTGTATTAAGCGGTCGTACAAGTACGCCATCAGAAAGAAAATCCCCACCGCCCCCAGATAAATATAACGGTCTGCTATGATGGAATATCTGGACATGGGAATAATGTTGGAAACAAGACTTACATGAATGAGAAAGAAGCCGATACCGAAAAGAATCCAGGTCTGCTTCCAGAATTTCCAGAATGCAATGCTTACCAGCACTAATACAAACGGGTAGATCCATAGATAGCCCGGAAGCGGCGACCCTGGTAAACTCGGGAAAGGGTATAAATAGCTTAAATGTATAGGTAATATACACTTGATCAGGTATTCTGAAACAGTGTAAGTCGCAAATACTGCATTCTGGTAAAAAGGGTATTGTACCTGGGAAGATAGCAAGCCTTCGTTATTAAAAGCCTGTGAGTAAACAGTGATGATACCAAAAGTAAGTGAAAGGCAAAAGAATGGAAGCTTTTCAAACCAAATCTTACTACTGGAAAAATCTCTGTCTAATACTTTATCTAACAACAATAAGCATACAGGTAATGTGACCGCTTGCTCCTTTCCCCCGAAGGCCAATATAAAAAACACTATTGCAAATATAAATGACCATATTCTTTTGTTTCGAAGATAGCTGACGTAGGAATGCAGCGACAACAGATAAAAAAAAGCGCATATTATACATTTGGAAGCGGATAACCATGACACTGCTTCTACCATAAATGGATGTATGGCCATTAACAGAGCAGTCAAAAAAGAAATCCTAAAGATAGAAACAGACGAAAATTCGAAGCTGCTTGTCAGTATTTTCCGTATTAAAAAGTACACCAACAATACGTTTGAAATATGTACCAGCAGGCTTGCAGTGTGAAACCAAAATGAATTATAATTAAAAAGACTGAATAGTGAAAGGTAGAATAATTCGTTTATAGGAGCATATTGTCCATGAAAAAATTCAGTGAAGATATAACCAAGATTCTCGCTATTAAAACCGCCTTCCGTATAATCATTCATAACTACCCAATGATCATCCCACTTAAATTGAAAATCATGGGTAAATACAGGCCAGTAAACAAGCAAACATGCAAATATTAGACAAATTACGGTATAGAACGTTTTAGACAGTATACCTGCGGAAACATCTACAACAAGCATGGGGATACGAACAACATTATCTTTCTGAGGAAGAGGTAATGCATCCTGAGTTTGAGGCATAAGAGGACAAGATTTAGGCAACAGAATTCCTTTCGACAATTCCTTGCGATCAGAAATCAATGACTTTCAGAAAAAAGTATTATTTACAGGCGGCACCTTCCCGCATCAATTCAAAGTGTCCTGAATTGAGTACACCTTAAAATGTTGAATTAAGTAATTGGCTAAATAATTAGTACTTCAAAACAAAAAGTTTATGATACAAATATTTATGCAAAGTTTTCGCAGTTATTCTTAGTAGGTATGAGGTGATGTTGTACATAATATTAAGTTACAAGACGGTTTGTGAAGGAACGGGTGTAATGAGTTAATCTTTAGCTTTTAAATTCTGATCAGCACGTTAACAATGATATTTATAAATTTATTGATATTTATCCTAATAAAGTGTTAATGGAAATTAAATATCTGAAATGCTCAGAGCGACAGGATTTCAACCGATGCTGCTAATAACAGAGAGTATGGCGGTGTAATCCAGAGTGATTGACAAGTCAAAGAATCACCACCAGGAACAGTTTCATCCAACTGCATAGAGATACCCATATTGTTATAAATAGTTTTGATTTCAATCAACTTTTCATTCTCACCCGAGTGGGACTAAAAGTATATCATCTGGCGAAAGCAGCAATTCTGTTGGTGCATCGTCTTCATCTTCAATTTGGCTCTAGCATATTAAAAAATACTAGTTTGAGCCAAATTGACAAATCAGAGCTATTTGAGTTCATCGAAATATGGTACAACAGGCAGCGTATACATTCAATTCTAGGATGTTTAACCCGTGAAGAATTTAAAAAATCTATTTTAAAACAAGCAGTTTAATAATTTGTCCTTTTTTTGTTGCATCAAAGTCGCTTGATCCATATTGAGGATGAAATCTTGCGGCCAACCTATCTGCTTGCTAAAAATAAACTAATTCCAGCTTGCTTATTATATCGACTTGGCTTATTTAAGGCTCATGTCATCTTAGTTCGTATTCCAATTACCCTACGCAGTTCTTCTATCATAGCAGGCCTCCGGGGATATTTACGGCATATCTTCTCCGCAACGGAAATGATTTCGTCTTTTCCCTCAGGAATAGTCTCTATGACCATCATCATTTTAATAGCCAAATCCGCATATTCCCGACGGTTTCCTACTATATCACCTTTACGTTCAAAGGCGGGAAGATATAATGCTAATAGCTGTATGGGGTAAATACTCAATAAATGATCATGATACTGTAGTAACCGATCCAAATCTATTTCATTGCTTATAAGACTAAGTAACCGATCCCAATATTTTTCTTCGATATAGATAGGGGCGAGTAAACCAAGCAATAATGTACTTGGTGAGTACCATACCTTTCCCTTGTCTTTTTGATATTGGATTTCAACTCTTGCTATTATTTCCTCAATGTATTTCTCTATTTCCTGCTCCCACTCAGCAATATCAAAGCTACTCTTCCATTGATTGTAATAAATCAGATGAAAGCCCCGATCAAAAGCAAAATGCTTTGTGTAATACCTTATTGTTTCTATGTCGTTTTCTAAAACAGCAATCTGTAGCAGCTCTTTCTCCCACTCTGCCACTATCCCCGAATGGTCCTTTTTTCGGGCAATGTCAATTCCTTCATTTATTAATTTCTTCGCCGATAAAAAATCTCTTTCTTCTACCAAACGACTTACCTCGCCGCGTCTAACATCAACAATATCCAGATTTTCTTGAACAAGCGCCTGAGCATCACTAATATTACCTGTAGCTTTTAAAAACACTATTTTCCGCACGAGAAAATAATCTTTCCTATAAGAATATTCGGCTGCTGATGCCTCTTTAATCTGACCATCAATAAAATTCAAATAGGAAGTCTGCTTATTTAACTTTATGGCAAGGATAGAATAGATATCTACCATCTCATATCCAAAATCGCCATACTCAAAATAGACGGGAAGGCTGATCGCTGATTGTACAAAGTCGAAAATTTCTTTCCGTACTTCCATTGTTACGCTTACTTCTTGCGCTATATTCTTTATCAATTCAATAGAACTATTGATAATAGCGCCAATGTAGCCACTGGAGTCGTCACAATAAGTAATTATTTCAATAACTTCTATCAATACCGATCGTGCTAAAATAAACGCATTCAGAAAATTACCCTTTCCTATCAGAAGCTGGCTTTCATCAAGTAATCCATTCATCTCATTTGCCAGTCCATGAATAGATCTATAATCAATGAAATCTTCATTCGAATAGCTTCTTATCACGCTTTTCAGATGTTTGGTATAGCTTTTAGCTATATCCATCTGACTATCTTTATCTGCGAAGTACCGTTGAAATAGTGATTTGAACTTTTTATCACTTGCAGCATGAGTCAGAATAAATTCCTGATATTCCTCCAAGCTTATTTTCTGCAATAACTTCTTAAAATCGGTTTTGGTATCAGTCTTTTTTTTAACAACAGTATTCAGTAATTCTTCCCTGAGAACAAATAAAACAGCTACCACATGTTTGCACATATCGCCGTCATAGGGACAATCGCACGAATATGATTCTACTTTGTTCTTTCCAGAAAGTTTCACCTCTACTTCATATGTATCGTTTCCCATCACTTCCGCGTACCATAAACCTTCTCCAGTTTCTTCCAGATCCACAACAGCAGCATTCTCATAATATTCCCTTCCCCGAAATATTATCTTATCACTTATCTGTAATTCAAAATTTTTTAAAGTGAGCATCTGATCAATTCTTTTAACCAATTTTCTGGAGTAGAGGTAGGCACATCAGGCCGATACGTTTGCATCGCCCTTTGAAAATCAGATAAACGCTACTGCCACTCTGCTAAGAGGGACTGATTATCTAAATGATGATGGATCTCGATTTCGTTGGTATCCGTATTCCCCACCTGTTTGGCAATATAGGTAAAATGGACCAGCATCTCTCCAGGTCATACCATGCCCTCAGGCTGGCCACCCGCTTCAAACAGCATGGTAGCGGATCAGCGTTGCTTAAATTGAAGCTTAGTAAAGTCCCTGATTAAACCTGGCGATGGCAGTCTCAGGGGCTGCTAAGTAATCCGCATATTGCTGTCCGGCTTCACCAACAAAGATCTCATAAACATCTTCCGAGATACCGTTATAGATATCTTCGGCTACTATGATTGGAGGCAAACCGCGCTGCTCACCCCCCATATCCTTCGTGGCATCTGTGTTGATCAGGGATGGCATTACCTCAAAAACCTTAATTTTAGTATCTGCTGACAAGGTTAAGCGTAAAGCCACTGTATGTGAGTGCAGCGCTGTCTTCGCGTCTGAATACGTTGGTAATACTACGAGCGGATGAAACGCCACATTAGAAGTAACATTGACAATGGCCGCCTCAGGTTGTTTCTTCAATAACGGCAATAAATGTTCGGTCAACCGAACTGGAGCAAAATAGTTAGTTTCAAATTCTTGCCTTGATTTCTCAACAGCGTTTGCACCTTCCCCAAGTTTGTATACAAAGCCCACTCCGGCATTATTTATTAGTACGCTCAAATCACTGAAATTGGCTTCCAGTTTAACGACAAGATCTTTCACTGCTTCAGCATTGGTCACATCCGCAACGATATAATCAACATTTAGTTCTCTGGCCGCCATTTCCAGCTTTGCTGCATTGCGGCTTACGATGATTACCCTATTACCTTTTTCACTTAAAAGCTTTGCTGTTGCATAACCAATGCCTGAACCACCACCGGTTATCAGGACTGTTTTGTTGGTAATGTTCATGTCTTTTTATTTTAAATGTTAATGTTTAACTTTACTTGTGATTTGCAAGTAATCAAAGGTATGGATAAATACTTGCAAATTGCAAGTATTTACTGAAAATTAATTTTTATGAAAGAAATTCAGCACCGATCTGACTGTCCGATAGCATATTCACTGGATTATTTAGGGGATAAATGGGTATTGTTAATATTACGGGACCTGATCTTCACCAATAAATCGAGCTATGGTGATTTCCTGAATTCGGATGAAAGGATTGCCACTAATATTCTTGCAGACAGGCTCAAACTGCTGGAAGAGCATGGATTTATAAGATCTACGGTATCACCGGAAAAAAAGAACAAGTTTATCTACAGCCTTACAGAAAAAGGTATAGACCTCATCCCGGTGATTGTTGAATTGATGATCTGGGGATCAAAATATGATTCATATGAGGCGAAAGAGATCGTCAAAAAATTGGAGAAGGATAAAGAGGGAACCATAAAGCAACTGAGGGAGAAGCTTTTAGGGCAAACTGGCACCAATAACCCCCAGTAGATGAATAGCATATAGCCTGGCAACTGTTGTATGACGAACGCCGCCAGGTATCTTTTGCCCCAGGTGTTGCATTTCAGATGCAACACCCACCTTACCCAACAACCCAGCATAATCAGCATAAGCTCCTTCCCTCTACTCCACTATAAACGCCCCTCACCAACTTCCTCTCACTCTTCTCTTAACAAGCCTTTATTCCTTATATCAACCCTTTACCAACATATCATCTACTTATCACTTCAATATCCAATTCATATACAAATGATATCTAAATAACGTATTAGCACTCATTCAGACTGGATATTTCACCAATACTAAGTACCTTTGTAATCATCACCTCAAAATGAACTATTATGGCCATTGTTAAAGACAATATCCTCTTACAACTTGTCCGCGGCTCCATTGGCAGACAAATCACCATCTACGAAAGGAACGGGCAGATTATCATGGCGAAGAAACGCCGCCCTTCCAATAAAAAACCAACACAGAAACAGCTGGAAGCAAGACTGAAGATGAGCATTGCGGCCGACATCGCGAGAGATCTCATGAATGACCCTGCGATAAAAGCCTATTACGCCTCACTGGCTGGCCCTGGACAAAACGCCTATAACATGGCTGTAAAGGATGCCTATCGCTCCCCTGAAGTGCAGAATATCCGGTTAGAAGAGACCGACGTAATCGTAACCGCAAAAGATGAATTCCGCGTAGCTGAAGTGAAGGTACAGGTGGTAGACACGGATGGGGTTATTACTGAAAGTGGACCTGCATTATTAGCCCGTAATGGCGTGGACTGGCACTATAAAGCAGCTGCATTACCTGCTGGCGGCAAAATCATTATAACCGCCATAGACTTACCAGGAAAAACCACCGTAAAAGAACTACCATTGCACTCAATAATATAAACAGAAAGGGAATAAATAAAAGAGCGTACCAATCATCATTGATACGCCCGGTTTTCTATTGATAACTAATCACACACATACTTACTTACCTGTGAAGATCGTTGCATAATTCACCGGCAACCATTCATACGCCTTTCCTACGCTTCTGATATGTCCTATTCCAGGGAATGACAGATGCGGTGCCGCTATCCAGTAACCACTACGTGCAGC
Source organism: Chitinophaga agri (assembly GCF_010093065.1). NCBI lineage: Bacteria > Pseudomonadati > Bacteroidota > Chitinophagia > Chitinophagales > Chitinophagaceae > Chitinophaga > Chitinophaga agri. The sequence goes on from NZ_CP048113.1 coordinate 4,338,521, forward strand.
ATCATCAAACACTTTCCGGCGTGCTGCTTCCGCACCGGACAAGTCCACATCAAAGTCAATGGTCACCCCAGGGTCTGCAAATTGCACTGCCCCTGCGTGGATCACATCGCCGCAGAACAAGAGCTTCTGCCCCTGACTTTCTATCGCGTAAAAGCTGTGACCTGGCGTATGACCCGGTGCTGCGATAGATGTCACGCCTGGTACCGGCTGGCTGCCCAATACAAACGTTTTCAGCTTGCCTGCCTGCTGATAGGGGAGGAGTGAGGCCTGCGCAGGATCGAAGAAAGGCTGTGCCCTTTTATTGGCAGTGGCTTTATTCGCTGCATTCAGCCAGAAATCTGCCTCAGGTTGACTAATATAAATAGTGGCATTTGGAAAAGCGATCCTACCATTATTAACAAGTCCGCCCACATGGTCGCCATGCAGATGTGTGATCAATACTACGTCAATATCCTCAGGCGTGAAACCTGCTGCGGTCAGGTTCGATGTCAGCTTACCTAATGTTGATCCCATCAGACTACCACTACCGGCATCAATCAAAATATGACGACCGCCTGATACTAAAAGATACCCGGTAATAGATGTTTCCACGATCGTATCAAGATAACTGCGCTGTAATAAATCACGAACCTCGCCTGGTTTCTTTTCATGCAACAGGCTCTTGATGTTTAAAGGAACGGTGCCATCAGAGAGGGCGATGACCTGTAAATCGCCTAACTGCATACGGTAAAATCCTCGTTGCGCTACGGCACCGGAAGCTTGTGCCTGTACAGATAAACTGGCGCCTGGTAAGCATGTAGCTATAATGCTGCTGAAGAAAAATACACTCAGAAATTTCATTGTTTTCAGATTATGACACAAATTTCCGGTGATCAGCTTTCCTGCAGAAGGACTTATGTCACATTAAATTTGTGACATTCGTGCTGTTATTTCCGATATAAACGGCTTATAGTTTCGCGCGATACACCCAGGTAAGTAGCGATAATCGACTTGGGAATACGATTATATAAATGCGGATACTGCTGTACAAAATTCTCAAATCGCTCCTTCGTACTGCCTTTGAGTAATAACTGGAGTCTTTTCTGCAAAGCCACATATCCCAGTGCACTCTTGGTAGATAAATAATGCTCATACTTCCAGAGCTCGCGCCCCAGCTTCAGCCGGTTATCGTAAGACAGGGCAAGTAACTCACAATCTTCCATACATTCTATGGTGGTCGCCGCGGGTATTTGTTTAACAAATGCTTCCCTTTCCGAGATCCACCAATGCTCGACTGCAAACTGGTAGGTATACTCTTTTCCTGTATCTGCATCTGTCATATATGATCGCAGACACCCCTTCATCACGAAATACTCGTGCTTTACCATGTCTCCTTCTCTTACAAGTGCGCTGTGCTTCTTGAGTTTCACGGGCGTAAAATGAGAGAGTACAAACTCAAACTCCTCGTCTGTCAGCTGGCTGACCGATTCTATATGTGATCTTAATGGATGCAACATTGTGCAAATGTACAGAATGCCCTTATTGAGGAAAGGGAATAATCAGGTTGAAATCCAGCCTGATTATTCCCTTTTCATATATCATTAGCCTGTGGTGCTGTTTATATACCTACATCTCCTGAGGCGTTGCTCTCTATGTACATTACAGCAGAGTCTTCGATATACTTCGCCGGATTAAAAGACTTTCCGAACTTATCCTTCACCAGGTCAAGCGTCCTGTTTAACTCTGCCACCTTTGCGGTGAATGCCGGCGGGAACTTAGAGCTATCAGAATAATCACCAATCAGCTCACTGTAACGGTTGATATTGATCATCATTCTGGCTGTCAGTTGTCCGAACCGCATACGCAGCGACTGTACTTTATACATGAACGTCTCTATCTGCCCCTGCCATTTACCTTTTGTCAGGCTATCTCCTTCCATTGCTACGATCTTCCTGGCGATTGCCATTCTGCATTCATTCTTATAGACTTCTCTCCGGGAATCAAGAGTAGCCAGGAAATAGTCACGACGATATTTGGCAGTATCCAGACCATAATAAGCTAACTGCTGGCTTAACAGGTCCTGGTTTTCCAGTTGCAGCTGATTCAGCTCATTGGTAATAGCATCCCACTCATGATCGATCACTGATTTCTGCTGCTCAAACTGGCTGGCAATGTTGAGTATTCTCAGCATCGCTGGTGTGAGTGATTTCAGTTCCCGGTCAGTCTTGCCGAAAGTCATCACCAGGGAACTCACTCCGGATGATACGGTTTGTACAACAGAGCCATATAAAGGCACCTTGTTGGCCACATTACTCACCAGTGACAGGGATGAGTTCAGGAACTCGAACATTTGTTCGCCACCGCCTTTCTTCGAATACCATTTATCGTATTCAGACTTCCAGTCATTGAAGTCCTTGTATTGTTGAATATTGCTGATGTTACCCAGCTGTGAAAAGAATTGCTGTGAGGTCAGAAACAGGTCCGCCGGCTGTACGTCACGCTGTATACTCAGCAACTCGGTAAAAGCCAGTTGTCCGTTCAGGCTTACCCTTACCTTAGGCGTCTTTTCCAGGATAGCCAACCTGCTGTCCAGCGCTACCTGCAGGTTCTCCATTGCGGAGAGCTTCTTTTTAGTTTCATTGGTGTTAATACCCGTCAGTTCTGCTTTCAGGCTTTTAATCTCATCCTCATTCTGTTTCAGTTTGTTGTTCATGTCCTTCAACTGGCTGTCCCTTTCCAGTTTGATCTTGTCCACTACAGTGGAATCGGTTTGAGCAAAAGAGGTGGTGGCTACAGCGATGCTGAAAGAAAGTAGTAGAATTGCTCTTGTCATAGTTAGTATTTAAAGGTATAGGTGTCAGGGATTATGCGGGGTCTAATATATAACAAAGTCATTATGTATTGGCTGACGAGGAAAAATATTCCGGATATAAAAAATCCGGTAACAGGAAACACTTCCTATTACCGGATCTCTTATAATAGTATCTGCTTACTTTACGATCAACTGCACATCGATATTCCCTCTTGTTGCATTCGAATACGGGCAAACCGCATGTGCTTTTTGGGTAAGTGCTTCGGCCGTAGCCCTGTCTACACCGGGGATCTCTACTTCCAGGACTACTGCCAGGGCGAATCCGCCCTCTGTATTTTTCCCGATGCTCACCTCAGCTGTTACCGCCGTAGTGCCGGTCTGTACTTTCTCCAGGCGGGCTATATGATTCAGCGCACTATCGAAGCACGCGGCAAACCCACCCGCAAATAAGGTCTCGGGATTCAGATAAGTGCCCGATCCGCCACCCATTTCCTTTGGCACCCTTACATCCACATCCAGTGCACCATCAGCTGATGTCACGTGTCCATTACGGCCGCCATTGGCAGTAGCCTTCGTCGTATATAACTTTTCCATTGCTATTTATTTTATGTGGTAGTGTTTATACAATTATCCGACCAACTCTTTCGCTTATATGATAATGATCCGTTAATTTTTAATATGGCCGTCAGCTCAGCCATTTTCTTAAAGCGATGGACTTCTCCCGGCTTACCAGGACCTCTTCCGTCGGAGGATGAAGATCCAGCCGGAGCTTACCGTTAAATGTCTGATGGATCTTACGGATAGCCGCAGCCGATACAATGTATTGCCTGGTGGCCCGGAAGAACTCCTTTGGATGCAGTTCCTGTTCCAGTTCTTCCAGCGTCTGGTCTATGGCATAACGATCTCCCTCGCTGGTCACCAGATACACCAGTTTATGCTCTGAAAAGAAATAGGCGATGTTATGCACCATCACCGGAATAAACATGTCCCTGTAAGACACGAGGAAGCGGGTGCGGTATACATCTTCCCGCTGTTGCATCCTACGGATCACTTCGAGCAAATCAGGTGAGGTAGTGCGGTTCACGAGTGTTTTGATACGTGTAATGCTTTTCTGCAGCTGCGCCTCATCCAGTGGCTTCAGTAAATAGTCAATGCCATTCACTTCAAATGCCTTCAGCGCATATTCATCATATGCTGTAATGAATATCACATGCGATTTGATGGTGACGTGATCAAATATCTCAAAGCTTAATCCATCGGTGAGTTTGATATCCATGCAGATCACGTCCGGATGCGGATGCGCCTGCAACCAGTTGATCGCTGCTTCCACCGTTTGTATCTCACCTACAATTTCAATGGTTCTGTCTATCTGCAGTAACAGTTTCTTCAACCGCGCTGCGTTGGGTAATTCGTCTTCAATGATCAATATGCTCAGCATCTTCTTTCGTGTTTATTTTCAGCAATGGTATCTTCACTTCAAAGTAGTCTGTTCCGTCATCTATCAAAGGCTTACTCCCACACAATAACTGATAACGCTGGGTGATGTTCTTCAGGCCCAGTTGCGCACCCGGTTCCTTTGTCCGTTTCGCTTTCTTATTATTCCTCACCACCAGCCATTTACCCTCCTGCATGTAAATATCGATCATCAGTGGTGCCTCCGTGGAAAACTGGTTATGCTTGATCGCGTTTTCTATCAGTAGCTGTAATGTCAGCGGTGCAATAGCACAGGACGAACGTTCCACTTCGGCTCTTATATTGACCTGTATAGCCTGTCCATACCTTGTCTGGTGAAGAAAAAGTACGTTCTTTATAAAGTCGAGTTCTACAGCTACCGCAATCGTATTCTGGGTCCGGTTGGCCATCATATACCGGTAGATAGAAGAGAGCTTCACTACATAATTGACAGACAGTGACTGATTCTCTTCTATCAGGGAAGTAAGTGTACTTAAGTTATTAAAAAGAAAGTGAGGATCTAACTGTAGTTTTAGTGCATCCAGCTGGGCTTGTACAGCCAGCTCATTGAGCTTGGCCGCTTCTATCCGCACATTGTTAAGCCGGAATACCAGGTACTCCGCAGCAAAGATAGACGTGATCACCAGACAAAATATCATACCGGTAATAGAGGATTGCCGGTATAATAACTGGTTAAAGGCAAACTTGTCAGGAAAGGGAATATGGAAGAACAGGTAAACGATCAGCAGCACAATAAACATGTGTGCGATCAGCTGTACCGCGAAACGGGTTTTCATCCCCCGCTTCCATTGCAGGCGACTATTCAGGAAATAGCTTAGCCATATGCCCGTCTCTATCACCGCCAGCGGGAAAAGCAGTGAGATGAGGCTATTAATGAAGAAGTCCAGCACAGTGAACTGTCTCCATGCATTGAAGGTACGCTCGTATGGATTGATCAGGAAGAAGATCAGGTTGGTCAGCAAACAAAAGATAGGATAACCGTATAATCTTAAGAATTTATAATTGGATGCAGCCATAATTTTGAATTGGACTCAACTGCTTATCAGGCTGTCCTATCTTTCTGCTGTTAACCAACACTTACACGGTGATGAGCCGGTCTGGTCAGTAACTCCCATATTAAATACAACGTGCCTAATGATAAAACAGACAGTACTACTTTAACGATTTGCAGCAATTTACCTATTTTATACAGCTGGGACACGTAATGAATTTTTTTAGTCATGATGGTTCCGTTCTAAAGTTATGCAGGCAATTTGGTTCAAATACCACATACCTGCGGTCCCGATCTGACTGAACTGACGAAATTGGACACCCAACTTAAATATTCCGGCACCGAAATATTACCCTCAAAATCTTCTTCGTTCTAAACGGGATAAGGTCCGTCTTCAAATATCTCTTCATGATAGCCTTTAAGACCTACCTGATGCGTCAGCTGACTTCTGAAGTCATTTCCCGCCGCCAGCTGCCCGATAATATACGCAAAGTCATAGGTAGGCTGCCAGCCCAGTTCTGTACGTGCTTTATCGTTCACATACACCCGGTCTATCTCATGAAACATCCGCCAGCCCCTGCGCTGGTATTCGGCGGCATAAGCAGGCATCAATTCCTGCATGACGGCCGTTGCATTATTGCGCAGGGCACCCAGGTGTTTCTGAGAAAAAGGAGCAGTAGCACTGATGATATATTTCCCGAAACCAATTGTCTTTGCCTTCTTTACAGCCAGTATGTGGGCTTCTACCACATCTTCCAGCTCTACCCGCCTGCATAGGAACTCATTTACTTTCAGGTTATCATCTGAAAATGAATTTCTTCTGACACGGTTGTCATCCGCTTCCGGGAAGAAACGGGAAGTCCGCAGCACCAGGCAGGGCAGCCGGTGATTACGATAAAAGAGCTGACACAGATCTTCTGCGGCTGTTTTCGTCACGCCATATATATTCTTCGGCACAGGTACGACCTCCTCTGTGATCCAGGCTGCCGGCATTCCGGCCGGGGGCACCAGAGCATCCCCGAAAGTGCTGGTTGTACTGGTAAACACGAATGCTTCTACACCATTCGCAACCGCTTCTTCGAGCAAGTGCAGCGTACCAGTGATATTGGTATCTACAAAATCCTGCCGGCTATGGGTGGCTACATGTGGCTTATGTAAGGTGGCAGTGTGTACCACGGCCTGTACACCACCGAAGCAACCTTTTACGAAGTCTCTGTCAGCAACAGAACCAACATGTGTGGTATACGGGGTCGCTTTGATATCTACCCCTATCACGTCATAGTTCCGCGCCTGCAGGGTACGGACTAAGCCTTCACCGAGATGGCCGGCGCTACCGGTCACTAAAACTTTCATATGTTTAGTATTATCTTACTGTTCATCACCGAAATTAAAAGGTGTAAATTCAATTTTCGGGACATTTGTCCCATTTACAGCTATGATCAAGACAAATTTGGCGCTATTACGTTTGATGGAAGAAATGTCAGCCAATGGCAACACTAAAGGCGCCATCACCCTCCGCGACCTCGATGCAAAACAAAAACTGATCATGCAGGACCAGACCCTGCAAAATGTGTACATCATCAAGTCAGGGGTCACCAAGTGCTACATTACAGAAAACAATGAAAAAGACTATATACTTGATTTTCTGGGGGAAGGAGAACTGCTGGGCGAGATCGAAGCGATCCGGCATACAAAAGCAGGTTGCAGCGTAGAAGCCATCACTCCGCTGACAGTCTATGTATTTAGTAATACGCAGTTCAGACATTTCCTGGAAACAGTGCCCGCCTTTAACTATACTATCCTGGAGCTACTGGTTAACCGGGTGACCCGCATTTCAGAAAAAGCTGCCAGACAGCAACTCTATACACAGGCCGAGATACTACCCCAGTTACTGCACGCACTGGAGTCGCAACAGATCACCTTCACGAAACAGGACCTGGCGGAATACATGGGTATCTCTGTCAGAAGTCTGAACAGATTACTGAAAGATACGGAAGAGACTATTTGAACCGCGCCAGTATTTTCTTCACTTCTTCCGGATATACGGTGATCAGGTGGGTACGCATGGAATCGGGTGTAGCACGGGTCTGGCCATCAGTCAGCAACGTAATACTCCCGGAGGGCAACACCGGCATATGACAGTCAATACAATTCTTTTCCAGCACACTGGCAGATAAGGATTTCAGTTTACAGAAGGCAGGTCCTGCCGGCTGGTGGCATGCCATACAACGCCGGGAAAATGTCGCCAGCTGATCCCGCTCGTTATTGTGCGGATTATGACAGGAAGAACAATTCATCTCATCACTTTTCACAAAACATCTACTGGCAGTGAACAACTGATACTGCTTACCATGCACGTCCAGATCAGCTGCACGGGTAGGGCGGGTAAAGTCAGGAAAAAAATAGTCGGATAAGGCGTCGCCCGGTTTATAGTCAAAAGCCGGTTTCTGTGGTGTACCCAGTCCCGAGTGACAGAGTGCGCACATATCCAGTCGCTGCTGGTTTTTCAACATCTTCACCCGGGTCATGTGCATGGCCGTTTTCTCCTGCGGATGCTCCCTGTGAAACGCCACATGGTCCGCCGCTGGTCCGTGGCAACGTTCACAGTCAATACCATATACCAGCTGATTCTTCTCAAACGACTCCGATAACCGTCTGCCTTCCATATGGACCTCTTTGATGCCGACGGCCGAGCTATGGCAACCGAAGCAGGTACTGGGTATCATTCTGTCGAACTTGGGATAGGAAGGTGGGAAACCGGGGCTATTCGCCCAGCTATGTGCAGGTACGAAGTAGGAGAGAGGCAGCTGAAAATAGCGATCCGCCTGCCAGTATAAAAAACTCTGTGCCTTTCTGCCTGATCCCATAGTAATATCAAAACGGTGCACTTCCTGTAGTGTACTATCGGTGTAAGCTGCCTGGAAAAGACCACTGTCCCTGGCTTCCATTACCACACGGGTACCATTGCTGTAAGAAAATATATTATCGCCGGTAAACGGCCCTTTAATGCTTTTTTCGGACGCCGGAGCAGACGTATTATAATGTCCGGTGGCCACATAGGCATCATAGATCTGTTTATGACAACTGATGCAGGTGGCTGCGCCGGCAAACTGTTCGCCTCTGACATCAGTATTAACCTTTTCCGGCGCCTTCCGGAAACATTGAGAAAAAATAAAAATACAGGATGTAATCAATACCGTTACATAAAACTGGCGTCTGCTCATAACGTAGGAATCTGGTAGCAAGATATAAATTCGTTACATTTATTTCATTAAATGCTTGTACCCATGAAATTGATGGAAAACACTAATTTGGAACAATAATTTTCCTGAAAGTTATACACATCTCCTAACGATGTGATTTACACATCGTAACAGGGGATTTTGACACCCTGTTTTATAGTCATTATTCCAAATCATTTTTGCAATTCAGAAAATTGTTATAACCTTTGTGTGGTAATCAATCTACAATGGACACCGATTCATTTATATGTGCTGACCTGCACTTCTTACACTTCACCATTCTGAACACTTCTCCCCCCGGAATTTAAGTTTACGAACGACGGAAAGTCTTAATAACGCTTCCTGTCAGCAACCGCTATTCTGCATTACGGCATCAACTGTAACCAGCATTGCTATGCATGTTTGTACGGTAACGTACAATCAGTTCGCGTATCTGTATACATACGCGAAAGGGGCATCCTATTGTCTTTTCACACACATACTCATATAAACACTTAACAACACCACTATGCAAACATCTGGTTTAGTCGGATGGCTGATGATCATCGGTCCGATATTGCTATGCCTTATTTTCTACAAGTTCATCCTGCGCGTCTTCTTTGGTCTCGTGATCGTACCGGAAGACAAGATCGGGCTTGTCACCAAAAAATTCGTACTGATGGGTAAACAGGAGTTACCCGAAGGACGTATCCTCGCTACTGAAGGAGAAGCGGGTTTCCAGGCGCAAACACTGGCGCCGGGTATGTATTTCTGGAAATGGATCTGGCAGTATGAAGTTACTTTCCAGTCGTTCACTATCATCCCTACCGGTAAGATCGGTCTCGTACTGGCAAAGGATGGCGCTCCGCTGAATCCGGGGGCTGTACTGGCCCGCCGCGTAGATTGTGACGCTTACCAGAGTGCGGAATCCTTCCTGAAAAATGGTGGTCAGAAAGGTCGTCAAACAGCTATCATGACGCCTGGTTCCTATCGTGTGAATACCTTCCTCTTTGAAGTAGAGATCACAGATATGACCACCGTTCCGGATAACACGGTAGCGATTGTTACCACACTGGAGGGACAGGCTATTGAAGCTGGTCAGATCGCGGGTAAGATCATCCATGACCACAATAACTTCCAGGATGCGGATGCCTTTCTGAGTAACGGTGGATACAAAGGGTTACAGGAGCAGGTGATCCTCGCAGGTTCTTACTTCCTCAATCCATGGTTTGCCAAGGTAGAAATGCGTCAGATGACGGAGATTCCAATCAGCCATGTGGGTGTTGTTATCTCCTACGTAGGTCAGGATGGTGTGGACGTGAGCGGCGTTGAATTCAAACACGGTAACATCGTGGCCAAACACCATAAGGGTGTGTGGGCGGAGCCACTCGGACCAGGTAAGTATCCGATCAATACCTACATCATGAAAGTGGAATATGTCCCTACGACCAACCTGGTACTGAACTGGGCTTCCGCACGCAGCGAAGCGCACCAGCTGGACAAAAATCTGTCTACCATTACAGTACGTAGTAAGGACGGTTTTACCTTCAACCTGGATGTTGCACAGATCATACACATCCCATCAACAGAGGCACCTAAAGTGATCGCCCGTTTCGGCAACATGAGCAACCTCGTTACACAGGTACTGGAACCAACGATCGGCAACTACTTCCGTAACTCGGCCCAGGATGCGGAGGTGATCGACTTCCTGAAGAGCCGTAAGGAACGGCAGGAGTCTGCGAAAACACATATCGGACGCGTACTGGAACAATACAACGTATTCGGTGTGGACACCCTTATAGGAGACATTGTTCCTCCCGAAAGTCTGATGAAAACACTGACCGACCGTAAACTGGCGGAAGAGCAGAAAGTAACCTACGAGACACAGATGCGTGCACAGGAAACCAGACAGGTACTGGAAAAAGAAACAGCGATCGCAGATATCCAAAAAGAGATCGTAAAGGCCGACCAGGGTGTACTCATCGCGGAAAGGATCGCCGATGCTTCTGTAAAGAAAGCGACGGGTGACGCAAACAGTGTACGTCTCCAGGCGAATGCGGAAGCCGACAGAATGAAGTTACTGGCGAATGGTGAAGCGGAAAAAGTACGTGTACTGGCAAAGGCTGAAGCCGAAAGAACTGAGTTAACTGCGAAAGCTGACGCAGAAAAGATCTCCCTGACTGGTAATGCGGAAGCAGAAAAGATCCTGGCGATCGGTAAGTCAAGTGCGGAGTCTTATAAACTGGCGGTAGAAGCGATGGGTGGTAACAACTTTACGCAGTTGAAGGTGATGGAAGCCATCGGTGAACAGCATATCAAGATCATGCCTGACATCCTCATCAGCGGTGGAGATTCGACTAATGGTCCTATCGGCGGACTGCTGGGCATGAAACTACTGGAACAACTTGCCAACAAACAGGAAGCCGAAAAAACTGAGCAAGCAGAAAAATCTGAGAACAAATAGTAACCCTTTCATCCATTTTTCATATATACAAGAAGGGCTGTCCGCTAATCGCGGACAGCCCTTTACTTATCTTCCAAAAGAAACATTAAATAAAAGCGATCAACAGCAGGAGCAGACCCGGCACGGCGACTGTCCACAGCCCGAAATGTGCTGCCAGAAATGCACCAGCCACACAGCCTCCCAGGAAGCCTCCGATGATGATGATCTGCTTGCCGAAAGCGGGGCGTTTGTCACTGTTCCATACACCCGGCATGAGTATCTTTGCTATATCCAGTGTGAGCTGGGTCACATTCCCGGTCATCATGGTAGTCGGTGCGTAGGCAGCAGTAGCATACATACGCCCGAAGGCATTCTGTATACCCATGGCCAGTACGATCACGTAGGGCAGGATAGCCGCCCAGGTAGTGCCTGGTCGGTCAAAGGCAAGATCCAGACCGCCTGTTACCAACAAGATCACTCCTTCGACAAATAACAGGGTATATGGGCTTTTTAGCTTAGGCGCATAATAACCCGAGGCTATTACAGCCAGCGTGAACACCGGGAAGGATAGCAGTTTCAGCCAGGATTGTGTTTCAGCGCCCCTGATAAGATCATAGGCAAACACCACAAAGTTACCCGTCACATGCGCAGAGAATAATTCCTGTGCAGCGGTGAATGTAGCCGCATCGCAGAACCCGGCAGTGAAAGCCAGTATAATGCTGACGTAGGCTATATTTTTCTTCTCGTCCATATCCATTATCTTAAATGAGCTCTTAACATCCACGCCATTTTCTCATGTGTTTCCATCAGGCCGGTGATATAGTCACTGGTACCCTGATCATTCCATTCATTGGCAAAACGGTCAATGTTCTCCCGCAGGTGAATGATGATACTTTCATGATCAGCGAGCAGTTCGCCGATGAAGCCAGCGCCATCATTTGCAGCACGGCTTTTCTCGGTGAGGTGTGTCAGTTGCAGGTAGTCCTTCAGGGTAGCGGGAGAGTAGTGCCCCAGTGAACGGACACGTTCTGCCACGCTATCCATGATCTCGTCCAGCTCTTCATACTGAGCTTCAAAGAATACGTGTTTGGAGTGAAAGTCAGGACCTTCCACGTTCCAGTGAGCGTTACGTGTTTTGGTGTATAATACAAATTCGTCTGCCAGTATTTTGATCATCTCATGAGCTACTGAAGCAAGATTTTCTTTCTTAATGCCGATATTTGGTTCCATCTGCAAATAGTTTTATTGTGTTAATATTGAATAGATGTAATGATCTGCTGAAAGGGTACCAGCCCCTATACATAAGAGGAAAAGAAAACACAGCGTGTACATATAGGGTACATCTCTCACCTCCGCATTGTCATGACGATGTACAACAAAATAGCCGATCGCAGTTACACCGATAATAGGTAGTACCACGAGCCTGGTACCGATACCGATCATCACGAGAAAAGGCGCTACGGTATCTGCCAGTGTCGCCATCAAACCATTCAGCTTATCAGGCAGGTGCAGGGGATTGGGCACGTGTTCACGCTCACCATTTTCCACTCTGAACTTTTTTAGTCCATGCACCCTGAATAATTCAAATGCCAGTAAAATCCTGAATACCAGCAACACCCAGTTATTGAATTCACTCCCTGCATCAGAGTACAGTACTTCCTTTATTATCCCGATCATTCTCTTCTCTTGTTATAAATTAGAAAGCAAAACAGGAGCAACCCAGGGCTCCCCAGAAAGCGGTATAGTTATTCACAGGTACCTCACTCATACGTGCTTTGTCATGATCATGACCATGCACACCGCAACTACCGATACATTGGTGCACCATGGCACTAATATCAGCAGAAGTACCAGCACTCGCCTTACCAGCAGGAGCTTTGGCACTCAGCTTATGAGCAGCAGGAGCATAATATCCGTTGTAGATAGCGGTTGGAGACCAGTCAGGCAGCACCGGAATAGGCGGCGGCCCCCATTGCTGGAAATCATCTTTTGCATACACGATACGGCCATCTACGATGGTCAGTGCGGCTTCGATAGATTTGATCTCTTCATCTTCGATCGTGAAATAATCTCTGTCAAGTACGGTGACATCCGCCAGCATACCGGTTTTAATGGCGCCTTTCTTCTGTTGCTCATTAGAAAACCACGCACTGCCTTTGGTATACAGCTCCAGTGCGGTCTCTCTGCTCAGACGTTGTTCGTCGTTATAGAGTTCCAGTCCACCGACAGTCTTACCTGCACTTAACCAATACAGTCCTATCCATGGGTTATAACTCGATACACGGGTAGCATCCGTACCGGCACCCACCGGCACCTCCATGTCCAGCATTTTCTTAACCGGTGGTGTTTGTCCTGCTGCTATTTTGCCATATCTGTCAGTAAAATATTCTCCCTGAAAAGCCATCCTGCTTTGTACTGCAATACCACCACCCAATACTTTCACACGCTCTATATTCTTCTCATCAATTGTTTCGGCATGGTCGAATATCCATGGCAAACCATCGAATGGGATCTCTCTGTTCACCTTCTCAAAGACATTGAGGAAACGGGTGATACTTTCGTTATAGGTAGCGTGCAAACGGAAAGGCCAGCGATTTGCCACCAGCAGTCTGACAACCCTTTCCAGCTCTTCTTCCATCACTTCCGGAAGATCAGGACGAGGGTTCATAAATGACTCAAAGTCGGCGGCAGAGAAAACCAGCATTTCACCGGCACCATTGTGACGATACATATCGTCTCCCTGATACAGCTTTACAGACTTCACCCAGCTATCAAAATCTTCCTCTTCATGCTTAGGGCGTTGTGTGAACAGGTTGTATGCGATACGTACTGTCAGCTCACCATTTTTATGCAGCTCGTCTATTACTTTATAGTCATCCGGAAAATTCTGAAACCCACCACCTGCGTCAATTACACTGGTAATACCCAGGCGGTTCATTTCCCGCATGTAATGACGGGAAGAGTTCAGCTGGTATTCGTAGGACAGCTTAGGACCTTTAGCCAGCGTCGCGTAGAGTATAGCAGCACTGGGGGAAGCCAGCAGCAGGCCGGTTGGCTCTCCGCTGATATTACGCTGGATCTTACCCCCCACAGGATCAGGCGTATCTTTTGTATAACCTACAGCTTTTAGCGCAGCCCTGTTCAGCAATGCACTATTGTACAGATGCATGATGAATACCGGCGTATCGGGTGCAGCGTCATTGATCTCTTCGAGCGTAGGCATACGTCTTTCGGCAAACTGGAATTCACTCCATCCACCGATGATACGCACCCATTGGGGCGTGGGCGTACGTGCCACCTGCTCTTTCAGCATCCTCATCGCATCAGCGAGTGAAGGCACACCATCCCAGCGCAGTTCCAGGTTATAATTCAGACCACCACGGATCAGATGTGTATGAGAATCGTTAATACCAGGAATTGTACGTTTTCTTTTCAGATCGATCACTTTGGTATTATCGTCTGCATATTTCATCACAGCGCTATCGTCTCCCACTGCTACAAACTTGCCATCTTTAATGGCAACGGCTGTTGCAGTCGGATTATCACGATCTACTGTATGAATATTCCCGTTATAAAGTATTAAATCCGCTTTCATGAGCTTGTATTTGAAAGGCTGTATTAATGCAACGTGGCGAAACCGGAGAGGACAATCCTCCATTATGCTGTGAAGCGGAGGTGCGTCGTACACACCTCCTTCACAGATCTTAAACCCCTGTCCTGTTGTATTTTCAGCAGTTGATCCCTGCTGTATAGCATATAAAAAGTACGATTAGTGTTTCAGCATGTTATGTGCATAGTGGATACCTATGCCATAACCACCTGAATGTTTCTTCATCAGGGTAGTTACTGGTTCGTAGGTCTCAGTTCTTGCCCAGTCACGCTGCAGCTCCAGTACATACTGTACAGAGGTAATAGGAATAGCACCTGCCTGGATCATACGCTGTACCGCTCTTTCGTGTGCTTCAGCAGTAACGTCACCACATGCATCTGTGATCACATACACCTCATAGCCTTCAGCGATAGCAGAGAGCGCAGGACCTACAATACATACACCTGTCCACAGACCACCCAGTACTATCTTTTTCTTTCCTTTACCAACGATAGCCCTGTAAGCGTTGATGTCTTCCCATGTATTCATGGAAGTTCTGTCGATATAACCGGAAGTAGCCTGTGGATATGCTTCTTCCAGTTCCATGAATACGGGTCCGCTAAAACTTTCTTCTGCTACAGTGGTAACTACAGTAGAAACATTAAAAATTTTAGAACCACCGGCGATCAGTGCGATGTTCTGGCGCAGTTCAATGATATCAATGCTTTTAGTAGCGAAACCCATCTGACCTTCATAATCAATCAATACCAGTGTGTGGTTATCTGGTGTCAGTAGTGCTGGTGATGGCTGAGCTTCTTTTCCCGTGTGTTTAGTCGCAATAGACATGATATATAATTTAGAATGAGTGAATTACTATGTGGTGCATTATGGGATCAAAGTTATCTACGCATGAGCTGGGGGACAATTGCCATATGCCTTCAAATGTTGTATAAATTATCGGAGCATAATTGCGGCTATTTTCAGCTCATTTTCGTGTGGTATAAAACACGGGAGCTACTCCTGTGAGAGATGCTGGTATGAGCTTTTTCGCTCATCCGGCAATAAATAGAAAATGAGCCGGTTATCCGCTTGAAAACCCCGACATTGAAAAATATTCTGAAATTCCCCTCCCTACTTGTTATTTTTACTCAAAGCTGATTAATTGAATGATTGTCAATTAACTCAACATAATAGAATCTTATCAACAGGTCCAATGAAAATGAAAAAATTCACCGGTACCCGCAGCTATTTCTTGCTTTGCATAGCAATGCTCGGACTGGGCACAACGGCCTTCGGGCAGGTCAAAAAGACAAACGCCAGCACTATTATTTACAAAAATCCAACGGCTCCGGTTGACGCCAGGGTAAAAGATTTGCTGAAAAGAATGACGCTGGAAGAGAAAGTAGGGCAGCTATGCACCCTGCTGGGATGGGAGATGTATGATAAAAAAGGCGATTCCGTTGGCGTAAGCGAGACATTTAAAGCTGTCATGGCCAAAAGGCATATTGGTAGTTTCTGGGCGACACTCAGGGCTGACCCCTGGACAAAAAAGACGTTAGTGACCGGTTTATCGCCTAAACAGGCGGCAATGGCCACTAATGCCATGCAAAAGTATATGATGGAAAATACCCGCCTGGGAATTCCATTATTACTAGCCGAGGAGTGCCCTCATGGACACATGGCGATCGGTACTACCGTATTCTCTACCTCCATCGGTCAGGCCAGCACCTGGGACCCTGCGCTGATACAGGAAATGGCTGGCGCCATTGCCAAAGAGGCCCGTGTACAGGGTGCACACATTGGTTATGGTCCGGTACTGGACCTGGTACGTGAGCCCCGCTGGTCCAGACTGGAAGAAACCTATGGTGAAGATCCTTATCTGATCAGTCAGATGGGTATTGCCATGGTAAAAGGTTTCCAGGGTACCGGCATTGGCAGCGGCAGCAACGTAATATCTACCCTGAAACATTTCACGGCGTACGGTTCGCCGGAAGGTGGTCATAACGGGGGCATTGCGCTCACCGGACTGCGTGACCTGTATTCGTCCTACCTGCCTCCTTTCCAGGCAGCTATAAAAGCGGGTGCGCTGTCTATCATGGCCTCCTATAACTCGATTGACGGCGTACCATGCAGTTCCAACAGCTTCCTGCTGAAAGATGTGCTGGTAAAACAGTGGGGCTTCAGAGGCTTCTCTGTATCTGACCTGGGCGGTATTCCGGGCGTACGTTCTACACATAAAGTTGCCGCAACGATGGAAGAAGCGGCAGCACTGGCCATCAACGCCGGGCTGGATGCAGACCTGGGTGGTGAGGCATATGGCGAGGCATTGATCAAGGCTTTCAACAATAAGAAAGTGACCATGGCAACGATCGATACGGCTGTGGCACATGTGCTCAGACTGAAGTTCACCATGGGCTTATTCGAGCACCCTTACGTTGATCCGGCAGTAGCAGAGAAAACTGTTGCGACAGCGGCCAACGCGGCACTGTCAAAACGTGTAGCTACAGCATCCATCGTACTGATGAAGAATGAGAATGGGTTACTGCCACTGAAAAAGACAATTAAGAACCTGGCTGTCATCGGGCCGAATGCAGACAATATCTACAATCAGTTAGGTGACTATACCGCTCCTCAGCCGGCAGAAAAAATAGTAACAGTGCTGGAAGGCATCAAAGCAAAAGTATCGCCTGACACAAAGGTGACCTATGTGAAAGGTTGTGCGATCCGTGATACAGCACATGCCAATATCAGCGAAGCAGTAGCTGCCGCGCAACAGGCAGATGCGGTTGTGATCGTACTCGGTGGTTCCAGTGCACGCGACTTTGAGACCACCTTCCAGAGCACAGGTGCAGCGGAAGTGAAAGCCTCAGAAGTGGCTGTCAGCGACATGGAAAGTGGTGAAGGCTATGACAGGGTAAGCCTTGATCTGATGGGCTTACAATCCAACCTGCTGCAAAGCATCGCGGCAACCGGCAAACCAGTTATACTGGTATTGATCGAAGGCCGTCCGCTAAATATCAACTGGGCCGCTCAGCACATACCGGCTATCGTGAATGCCTGGTATCCTGGTCAGGAAGGTGGCCACGCAGTCGCGGATGTACTCTTCGGCGATTACAATCCTGCCGGCCGTTTACCGGTATCCATCCCTAAATCGGTAGGACAGTTGCCTGTTTACTATAACTACAAAAGCGCTGCAAGACATGACTATGTTGAGATGGACGCAAAACCTCTCTACAGCTTTGGTCATGGCCTGAGTTATTCAACCTTTGAATACAAAGATCTGCAGTCAAATGTACAGGCAACGGGCAGCAACCTGAAAGTAACTGTTAGCTTCAAACTGAAAAACACCAGTACAGTAGCAGGCGATGAAGTGGCACAGCTGTATCTCCGCGATGATGCCAGCTCTGTTGTTACAGCCGTAAAACAGCTGAAGAAATTCCAGCGCGTACACCTGGCAGCAGGAGAGGAGAAGACCATCACCTTCGAGCTGTTCGCTGATGATCTCAGACTGCTGAACACCGCTATGAAATGGGTCGTAGAACCAGGTACATTCTCCCTGATGGTAGGGGCTTCCTCTGAAGACATCCGCCTGAATGGAAAGTTCGAGGTAAAACAAGAGATAGTATGTAAATATTAATCTGTATGATATAAAAAGAAAAGGGCTCCCGCAGGTTGCAGGAGCCCTTTTTCTTTGTTTGAGACTTGTTTATTCCATCAATGTCATATTCACAGGCACTAACTGTTTCTCAGGTATGCCGATTATAAATGTAGAGCCGCTATCGATTACGCTGGTAGCGGTGATAAACCCACTATGCTGTTCCATGATCTTTTTGCAGATAGACAGTCCGATACCGGTACCTTCTATTTCATGGTAGCTGTGCAGTCTTTTGAACACCACGAATATATCGTCTATATACTGGCTTTCGAAGCCGATACCATTATCCACGACAAAGATCTTGTAGTAGGGACCGTCTACCTTTTCCCGCAGCTGCTGATCGGGAGCGGCTGCTATTTCTGCATAAATATGCACATCCGGCGCTATTTCCTTCCTCCGGAATTTCAGTGCATTACTGATCAGGTTATAAAATACCTGCCGCATCAGCGTTGGTATCACGTGTATGGAAGGCAGCTTATCTATCCTGATCGTAGCGCTGGTTTGCTGTACTTTGATCTCCAGTTCTGTCAGGGCATCTTTCACCAGGTCATTCAGATCGCAGAGGGTAAAATCACCACCCTGTATAGAGTGACGGGAGAATCGTAGGAGATCACTTACCAGCTGCTGCATACGAATGGTAGCATTCGTGATTTTCTGCACATACTTGTCTACGTCCCCTGTGTTACTTTTCTTTTGCAGGATAATATCACTGAACACCCTGATCTTACGCAGGGGTTCCTGCAGATCGTGTGAAGCGATATAGGCAAACCTGTCCAGTTCTTCATTGACGGCTTTCAGGTGAATATTATTCTGCAGCAACTGACGGTTCAGCTCCCGCACCTTTAATTCTGAAGCTTCTCTCTCTTCTATCTCCCTTTGGAGAGAGGCGTTTGCGGTCAGCAGCTTCTGTTCCTGTGCTATCAGTGACTGGGTCTTTCTGTAGAGTTCTACGAATAATCCCACCTTTACACGCAGCAGTTCCGGGTTGATAGGCTTGTAAATAAAGTCAACGGCACCGACCTTATATCCTTTAAAGATGGCCTCTTCTTCATGACTATGTGCAGTGATAAATATGATCGGGATCTCTTTCAGTTTATCCCGCTGATAGATCAGGGCAGCTGTTTCAAAGCCGTTCATATCCGGCATCTGCACATCCATCAGTATTAATGAAAAATCAAATTCCTTTAACAGGATTTTCAGTGCGGCCCTGCCAGAGTTGGCTTTTACAATTGTATAGCTCTCCCTTTCCAGGATGGACTCAATAGATAATAAATTGTCCAGCCGGTCATCAACCACTAATATTTTAATTAAATCCTGTTCCTGCAAAACTGTTTAATTTTTCGAATGAATACTTTATACACTATCTATACAACCAAACACGCATCAACGATAATAACTGATCAATTTTTAATGGTTTAGTAATATAGTCTGAAGCACCTGCTTCCAGGCATTTCTCCCGGTCGCCCTTCATCGCCTTCGCAGTAACCGCTATGATAGGCAATGCGCTGTTCTTATGTTCCCTTCTTATCTTCTGCATTGTTTCATATCCATCCATTTCAGGCATCATGATATCCATCAATACAATGTCTATGTCATTATGCTCGCTCAGGATGCTCATTGCTTCCTTGCCGCTTTCTGCTGTAATGGTATTAATATGGAAACGTTCAAATGCAGTGGTTAAGGCAAACAGGTTACGCACATCATCATCGACTACCAGTACATTTTTATGGATCAACACGTCTTTCTGAGAACGCAGGTCTTCGATGAGTTTCTTTTTCTCCGGTGGCAGGGAATGGTGATTGATATGCAACTGCATAATCGTTTCTTCCAGCAGCAGATCCAGTGAATTAACGCCTTTCAGCAGTATTTTATTGGCGTACTGCTTCAGTTTTGACTTCTCACTGTTAGAGAAATCTTTCGCCGAATAGACGATCACCGGTGTTGCATTATGCCGGTTCACCGTATTCATACTGGCCACAAACTCCGCGCCATCAATATCCGGCAACATATAATCCGCAATAATACAATCGTATGCACTGCTGTTCACCCTATCTATCGCCGCCTTTCCGTTCTCCACAAATTCCATTTCTATAAGGTCGCCGTTATCCAGTATCCTGGCGATCTGTGATGCATCCGGCTCATTATCTTCGACCACGAGCACCTTCTTCGTTTTCCGGCTATCGTGTTCCACAATATTTGAGAACAGGATGTTCAGCGCTTCTGCTTTCAATGGTTTCAGACTGAAACTCCTTGCACCACGGTGCATGGCCAGTAAGCGGTTCTCTTCTCCTGATATCAGGTGGATCGGGATATGCCGTAGGTTGATATCATTCTTGAATAGATCCAGTACCCTCCATCCACTGGCATCCGGGAGTTTAACGTCCAGTGTAACGGCAATCGGATTATACTTATTTGTAAGGTCAAATACTTCTCCGAAGCTGGTTGCTACGACTACCTTCAGTCCCATTTCATGGGCTTTTTCCAGCATGATCTTGGCAAACCGCACATCATCTTCCACGATCAGCACGACCTTATCTGAATCGATGACATGCGTTCTGTCATCACCGATCTCATTAATGATCTCATTTAGTCCTTCCAGGTTGGCATCAGGCAGTTTAACCGCTGGCATATTCTGCTTCAGTGAAGCTTCATAACCTTCGGGCAACTGGTATTGCCCTACTGTCAGGCTGCTCTGTTTTTCCCGTTTGATCGCTGCAGGATTGTACTGCAACGGCAGGAACAGGGTGAAGACGCTACCTCTGCCCACCTCACTTTCCAGCTCGATAGAACCACCCAACAGATCGGCGAGACCACGGCTGATAGACAATCCCAGACCAGTACCTCCATACTTACGACTGGTAGAGCCTTCGGCCTGCTGGAATGCTTCAAAGATGATATTCTGTTTGTCTTTCGAAATACCGATACCCGTATCCCTGATCTCAAAGGCAACCACTCTGTCAGCACTATTCAGGCTACCGCTCATCAGTCGCCAGTTACGCTTGGCTTCATAGATACGCAGTTTCACTTCGCCTTTTTCTGTGAACTTAAAGGCGTTTGACAACAGGTTCTTGAGGATCTGGTTGAGACGTTGTACGTCTGTTTCCAGTGATTGCGGCAGCTGATCATCCATTTCAATGCGGAAGCGGAGGCTCTTGCTTTCGGAGATATGTTTGAAGGTGGTTTCCACGAAAGAAACGACTTCGTTGAAACGTACCTTGATAAAGTCTGTAGAGATATAGCCTGACTCGATCTTCGACAGGTCAAGGATATCATTGATCAGCTGTATCAGGTCATCACCACAGCTATGGATGGTTTTCGCATAACGTACCTGTTTTTCATTCAGGTTACCGTCATGGTTTTCATATAACTGCTGGGCAAGGATGAGAAGTGAGTTCAATGGCGTACGTAACTCGTGAGACATATTGGCCAGGAACTCTGATTTGTATTTCGATGTAAGCTGTAGCTGTTCTGCTTTTTCTTCCAGCGACTTTCTTGCTTCTTCTACCTCCTTGTTCTTCTCTTCCACCTCTTCTTTCTGTTTCACCAGCAGGTGGGCTTTATCCTGCAGTTCTTCGTTCGTTCTTCTCAGCTCATCGGCCAGTGACTGCGACTGCTCCAGCAGGTCTTCCGTTCTGGAGTTCGCCTCGATCGTGTTTAACACGATACCGATACTTTCTGTCAGCTGACTAAGGAAGTCAAGGTGCGTTTGGCTGAAGGTGTCGAAAGACGCCAGTTCTATCACCGCTTTGATCTCTGTTTCAAACAATACCGGCAATACGATCAGGTTCACGGGCGTGGCTTCACCCAGTCCGGAGCTGATCTTGATATAGTTTGACGGTACATTGGTAAGCAGGATACGTTCTTTTTCCACCGCACATTGCCCTACAAGGCCCTGTCCGAGTGCGAACTCGCGTGATACGCTTACCTCGTTGCCATAAGCATATGCAGCGAATAATTTCAGTTTTGGATTGAGTAGATTTTCTTCCTGCTCCAGGATGTAGAACATACCTTTCTGGGCATTTACTACCTGTGCCAGTTCCGACAGGATACGACGGGTCACCGTATTCAGGTCTTTCTGACCTTGCAGCATCTGCGTGAACTTGGCCAGGTTGGATTTCAGCCAGTCCTGTTCCTGGTTACGCAGGGTCGTCTGTTTCAGGTTGGCGATCATCTGGTTAATGGTGTCTTTCAGTTCTTCCACCTCACCTTTTGCTTCCACGCGGATCATCTGTGTCAGGTCACCTTTGGTTACAGCAGAGGCCACGGCAGATATCGCACGCACCTGTGTGGTCAGGTTTTCTGCCAGCTGGTTCACGTTTTCCGTCAGGTTCTTCCAGATACCGGAGGCACCAGGAACACTTGCCTGACCACCCAGTCGTCCTTCCACACCCACCTCACGGGCTACGGTTGTTACCTGATCAGCAAAAAGCGCCAGCGTATCGATCATTTCATTAATGGTCTCCGTCAGCTGTGCCACCTCACCTCGCGATACGATGGAGAGTTTCTGTTTCAGGTTACCGGTAGCTACAGCAGTTACAACTTTCGCAATACCACGTACCTGGTTGGTCAGGTTGGACGCCATCATGTTCACAGAGTCGGTCAGATCTTTCCAGGTACCACCTACGCCCTGCACTTCTGCCTGGCCACCCAGCTTACCTTCCGTACCAACTTCACGCGCCACACGCGTTACTTCGAAGGCGAATGAGTTCAGCTGATCCACCATTGTATTGATGGTATTTTTCAGATCGAGGATCTCACCTTTTACGTCGATGGTCACTTTCTTCGACAGGTCACCGGAAGCCACCGCTTTGGTCACTTCTGCGATGTTACGTACCTGGGAGGTCAGGTTACCCGTCATCTGGTTTACGGAGTCGGTCAGGTCTTTCCAGGTACCGGCGACACCAGGTACAAATGCCTGTCCGCCGAGTTTACCGTCCGTACCTACCTCACGGGCCACACGCGTCACCTCAGAGGCAAATGCGCGTAGCTGGTCCACCATCGTATTCAGCGTTTCTTTCAGCTGGAGGATCTCTCCGCGTACGTCCACCGTAATCTTACGCGACATGTCACCATTAGCTACCGCAATAGCCACGTCCGCGATATTACGTACCTGGGCTGTCAGGTTACCCGCCATCTGGTTTACAGAGTCAGTCAGGTCTTTCCAGGTACCACCCACACCGGGTACAAACGCCTGGCCACCCAGTTTACCGTCCGTACCTACCTCACGGGCCACACGCGTTACCTCAGAGGCAAATGCGCGCAGCTGTTCCACCATCGTGTTGATCGTATTTTTCAGCTCAAGGATCTCTCCTTTAACGTCTACTTCAATTTTACGTGACAGGTCACCATTGGCCACCGCGGTCGTTACCTCCGCGATGTTACGCACCTGGGAAGTCAGGTTGGAAGCCATGATATTCACCGAGTCGGTCAGGTCTTTCCAGAGGCCTTCCACTCCCGGTACATCGGCCTGACCACCAAGCTTACCTTCGGAACCTACCTCACGGGCCACGCGGAATACCTCAGAACCGAAGGAGTTCAGCTGGTCCACCATCGTATTGATGGTGTTCTTCAGCTCCAGGATCTCTCCCTTTACATCCACGGTGATCTTACGGGACAGGTCACCTTTTGCCACCGCGGTTGTTACCTCCGCGATGTTACGCACCTGGGCTGTCAGATTAGAACCCATCTGGTTCACCGATTCTGTCAGGTCTTTCCAGGTACCACCTACACCCTGCACTTTCGCCTGGCCGCCCAGCTTACCTTCCGTACCCACCTCCAGGGCCACACGGGTCACCTCGGAAGCGAAGGAGTTCAGCTGGTCCACCATCGTGTTAATAGTCTTTTTCAGCTCCAGGATCTCACCTTCTACGTTTACAGTGATCTTCTTAGACAGGTCGCCATTAGCCACCGCGGTCGTTACTTCCGCGATATTACGCACCTGGGCCGTCAGGTTAGATCCCATCTGGTTTACGGAATCAGTTAAGTCTTTCCAGGTACCACCCACACCCTGCACTTTCGCCTGGCCACCCAGCTTACCTTCCGTACCTACCTCCAGGGCCACACGGGTCACCTCGGAAGCGAAGGAGTTCAGCTGGTCCACCATCGTATTAATGGTGTTCTTCAGCTCCAGGATCTCGCCTTTTACGTCTACTGTGATCTTACGGGACAGGTCACCTTTTGCTACGGCCGTCGTTACGTCGGCGATATTACGTACCTGGGCCGTCAGGTTGCCCGCCATCTGGTTTACAGAGTCCGTCAGGTCTTTCCATACACCACCGACACCTTTTACAGTAGCCTGGCCGCCCAGTTTACCTTCAGAACCTACCTCACGGGCCACACGGGTTACTTCGACAGAGAAGGAGTTCAGCTGGTCCACCATGGTGTTCATGGTATTCTTCAGTTCAAGGATTTCTCCACGTACATCCACGGTGATCTTACGGGAAAGGTCACCTCTTGCTACGGCCGTTGTTACTTCGGCGATATTACGTACCTGACCAGTCAGGTTAGAAGCCATCTGGTTTACGGAGTCGGTCAGGTCTTTCCAGGTACCGGCCACCCCTTTTACCTCAGCCTGTCCACCCAGTTTACCGTCTGTACCCACCTCACGGGCCACACGGGTCACCTCGGAGGAGAAGGAGTTCAGCTGGTCCACCATGGTATTGATGGTATCTTTCAGTTCAAGGATCTCTCCCTGTACATCTACTGTGATCTTCTTAGACAGATCGCCTTTCGCTACCGCAGTCGTTACATCCGCGATGTTACGCACCTGCGCAGTCAGGTTACCTGCCATCTGGTTTACGGAATCGGTCAGGTCTTTCCATACACCGGCTACATCTTTCACTTTTGCCTGTCCGCCCAACTTACCTTCGGATCCCACCTCACGGGCCACACGGGTCACCTCGCGCGAGAAGAGGTTCAGCTGTTTCACCATCCCGTTCACTTCCGTCGCAATGCGGGCAAATTCACCCTGCAGTACGTGATCTTCAATCTGCAATGGCATTTCCTGGGATAGATTTCCCTTGGCCACGGAGCTGATCACATGCGCAATTTCGATAGTCGGGTGAACGAGATCAGATATCAATGTATTAATAGATAATACGGCTGTATCCCAGGAACCTCTTGCTGTACGGGGCATAACGACCCGATGGTTCAGACGTCCCATTTTCCCAATGGTATTTCTGGCCAGTGTCAGCTCTTCTACAAGTGTTTCGTTCAGGGAAATGATCTCATTCAGCGTATCACAGATCTTACCGCTCAGGCCTATACTGTCTGCTGGCATTCTCGTGGAGAAGTTACCACTCCTTACTTCAGAAAGGACCTGTAACAATTGCCTTAAATCCAGTTCGTCCGCGATAGGCTCATATACCTGCTTGGTTTTCTTACTCTTTGGTGTGGAAGATTGTGGATTTTTTGCCACATCTTTTTCGGGCAATGAAGTATTATCGGGATTTTTTCTCCGCGTATTCATGGTGAAGGTGTTAGCTAAAACCTTATATATTAAATTAGATTTTTCTTTAAGTTGTGTTTATCAGTCTCTACTGATCTTTTGGCTATCGCATATATATGTTATATATTATGTGGTTTGAAGTGATTATTTTTGTTCTATTATAAAACAAACTTAACAGATGCAACTTTCAGGCCATTCGAAGCGGCTGATCCTATTGGCGGAAGATGATATTGATGACCAGGAGCTGTTGGAAAACGCGATAGAGGAGATTGATCCCACCTGGCGGCTGGTGTGCATCCCTAATGGCAGGAAATTCGTTAAATATCTGGACAACATGGAAGATGGCGACATACCTGCTCTCATGATCCTTGATTATAACATCCCTGAACTGACCGGCGTTGAAGTAGTAAAAGAACTGAACGACCAGGGTCGGTTCACCGATATTCCGAAAATTATCTGGAGCACGTCAACCTCTCCTGTATTCAAAGCCAAGAGTATCGAGCTGGGTGTAAAAGACTATATCACCAAACCCAATGACCTCGCATCTTTCCTGACTACTGCGCGGTATATGCTTTCTTTTATCAAAGAATGATCGGAACTTGCACCAGCCATGGTGAACCATTCATTTTACGCTGAGCAGTACCACTCACTCGATGACGATACCCGGATCATTACGGATGTGTTGTCTGTGTACCTGTATCCGCTGGAGCGATATACCTTTATTGATGCAGTGAACCGCATCAGGGAAATACCACAGGACAGGATACTGGATATACTTGAACTGCTAAAGGAAAAGGGGCTGGGGCAATACAACCCTGCAGGCAATTATTCACTTATTCCTGAGCTGGGTTTTCTCTTATTTCCTGCGAATATCAGGAAACAGGAATACCTGCGTCTGCTCGACCACGCGAAACCCTATTCATTTTATAGCACCAGCGCGCGTTTACAGGAATTACAGCAATTGCTGACCGCCTTCTTCACCGGCGACAGGACCTTACTGCTGCAACCCGTAAGGAAGATCAGCTTTGAGCTACCGGAATATTTCCCACATCTCTGCTATCTGCTGTACTATCCGGAATACAAAGGGCTGTTGCAATTGTTCGATCCTGAAAGTATCAACAGTATATACCAGGCGGCCGTTAAACAACACCTGCTGGCGATGAGTCCTCCGGAGGCCCTGCAGCAGCTGAAAAAACAGGTCGCCCGTTTGATACATACAGATGAAAGTGCCCTCGCTCATGCTGAAGTAGCACTCCAGGCAGGCGAACTTCAGCAAACAGTTACCGGCACTGACACCCTTTATGCGCAGGCAGTCGTACAACTGTACGAAGGCTCACCAGATAATGCGCTGTCACTGTTTGAACAGGGCATAAAACAACAACGCCAGCAGGATAAAAAGAACAGCATTCCACTTTCTCCGCTGTTTGCATTCCTATACACCTATACGCTAAGCATATTACCGGAGGAGAAGAGTTATACTATTATCAATAAAGTGATAGCAGCATATGATAAAAAGCTCTTCCAGGATATTACACCTGCCATTGCATTGCTGCATTTCCATCAGGGTCGGAAAGAAAAGGCAGAACACATGTTACAGATACTGCTGGAAACAACTTCAAAACAACCGGAGAAATACCTGCTCAGCTATCTGTCGTTTATCTGTCTGCAAGCACTGCATCCTAAAAGCAAGTTGCTTAAAAACTATAGTGCTTTCCTAAAAGGAGTACTGTACCAGGCCATCCAGCGAAAGTATCGTCTGCTAACCTACGAGCTATTATATCTCTACAGGGACGAAGCCTATCTGAACAATGAAAAAGCCTTCCGCGAAATATCCGTCATCATAGGAAAAAGCCCGGTTCTCTCCCGTATGCAACCTGTTCCTGACTGGGAACGGCTGCTGAATGTCCTGATCTTACCCGAGATGGGCCAACCGCAGAAAGAGAAAGTACCTGTAGTCACCCGGCTGGCCTATCTTATTGACATTATCAAGTCGGAGATACAACCTGTCATTCAAACACACCAGGGAGATACCGGCTGGAGCAGGGGACGGGTGGCAGAGTTAAAAAAGCTAAAGGACGGACAGATAGAAAGCATGACAGATCACGACTTCCGGATTGCCGGTTGTATTGTCAAAGAGAACTATCATACCTATGGCACGGAAGCCTATGCATTTGAAGAAAATGTGTGGCACGAACTCACAGGTCATCCTTATCTGTTTATGATGGACGCGCCCGAAGTACCTGTGGAGATCATCAAAGGGCAGCCGGAGCTGATTATCAACAAGACAGGCAACGGCTATGTTTTCAGCAGCAATATCAATGATTTCAGTAACGAAACGGTGCTGATAAAGGAATCAGATACAAGACTGCGGGTGATCAGATTAACAGCAAAACAACGCTCTGTGTTACAGACGCTGAAGCAGATAGAAACAGTACCCGCAGAAGGAAAAGATAAATTACTACAGGCCATCCGCAATATAGGGGCGCATATAACGGTGCATTCCAATCTGGATGATACAGTTACGCTTAATATTAAACAACGTACCGGTGATGCCCGTATACGCGTGCAACTGGCACCCACCGGCGATGCGCTGAAGGCCTCCTTCTTCGTTAAACCATTTGTCAACGATCCTCCTTACTGCAAACCCGGTGAAGGCGCGAAACACCTGATCGGTGTGAGCAATGGAGAACGATGCCAGGCTACCCGTGACCTGGAAGCAGAAAAGAACAACCTGGCGCAGCTGATGATACTGATACAGGAATCTGTCGTACAGGAAGTACTGGACGATACCATCATCTTTGATGATCCACTGGACTGCCTCCATCTGCTGGAAATCATACAACGTCATCCTGAACTGGCTATCGCTGAATGGCCCAAAGGACAGGCACTCAAAGTACGCGCAGTAGCTGCGCAGACACAACTACGTATGACCATCCGGCGGGTAGATGGGAAGTGGTTTGCCGCCAATGGTGATCTCAGGGTAGATGAAGACACTGTGCTGTCACTAAAAGACCTGCTGGATGCTGTTAAGACCAGCAACAGCCGGTTTGTGACCCTCGGGAATGGGGAATTCCTGTCACTCACAGGAAAGCTTTACAGACAACTGAACGAGCTGGCAGCTGTCGCCATAGAAGAAAAGGAACAGCTGCGGATACGACCATTGGCAGCACATATGCTGGACGAATTACTGGAAGGTGCAGGTTATGTCGAAACGGATGATCACTGGAAGGCATTACGTGCCAGACAGGCCGCTGCTGAGACAGTCCATGCCGTAGTACCTGCGACATTACAGGCCGCGTTACGACCTTACCAGGAAGAAGGCTTCCGCTGGATGGCCCAGCTGGCAGCATGGGGAGCAGGCGCCTGCCTTGCAGATGATATGGGACTTGGTAAGACCATTCAGGCAATCGCCATGCTGTTGTACAGAGCACAGGATGGTCCGGCACTAGTGGTATGTCCTGCGTCAGTACTACCTAACTGGATGAATGAACTTTATAAATTTGCCCCTTCCCTTCAGGTGATACAGATCAATGCCAGTAAACGGCATACGCAGCTCAAAGCCACCGGGCCGTTTGATGTAGTACTGATCACCTATGGCATCCTGCAATCAGAAGATGAACTACTGGCAGGTATCCCGTGGCATACGGCAGTACTGGATGAAGCACATACTATCAAGAATTACCAGACAAAGACATCCAAAGCAGCAATGGCCTTACAGGCAGACTTCAGACTGATACTGACCGGTACACCTGTACAGAATCATCTGACGGAAATATGGAACCTGTTCAACTTTATTAATCCGGGATTACTGGGCAGTCTGCCATATTTCAATAAGCAGTTCACCACTCCCGTTATCTATAATGCCGAAAGCAGTGTGACCAAACACCTGCGAAAACTGATCGGCCCCTTCATGCTGCGCCGTACGAAAACAGCCGTCCTGGATGAATTACCAGAGAAAACAGAGATCGTTAAAATGATCTCCCTGTCACCGGATGAAGCGGCATTTTATGAAGCCCTGCGTTTAAAAGCCGTAGAGAACATCAAAAGATACAGTAAGGATAAGACCAGCAAACGTAACCTGAATACCCTGACAGAGATTGGTAAGCTGCGAATGGCAGCCTCCAATACACAGATGATAGATCCCGAGATCAGGATACCGTCCTCCAAGCTGGCTGTATTCCTGGAAATAGTGCAGGAGCTGATAGATAATAATCACCGTGCACTGGTGTTCAGTCAGTATGTACGACACCTGGACCTGGTAAGGCTCGCACTGGATGAACTGAACATCTCGTATTGTTATCTTGATGGTAGTACACCAATCCCTGTAAGGGAAAGAGTGGTACGGGAGTTCCAGGGAGGAGCCGGGTCGCTGTTCCTGATCAGCTTAAAAGCAGGAGGAACTGGCCTGAACCTGACCGCGGCAGACTACGTTATTCACCTTGATCCATGGTGGAATCCGGCTGTGGAAGAACAGGCCTCCGACAGGGCGTACCGTATTGGGCAGACAAGGCCGGTGACTATTTACAAGCTGGTGACGAGACATACAATTGAAGAAAAGATCATTGCCTTGCATCATAGTAAAAGAGACCTTGCAGACAGACTGCTTGAAGGTAGTGATATCAGTGGAAAGCTATCTACTGAAGAGTTATTATCACTGATTGCAAAAGCCGATAAATAGTCCGTAACCGGATATTGAGATATAACCAATGTCTTTCATCAAGTTCGACATCTGTATTATAACGAAGATCAGAGGACTTATATCATCAGACCTTTAAATTCTCACTAATTATACTACTGATAAACACCGTTATTTTAGGCGTGCAACGTATTTTTCATCATTTTAATATTAATTATTTTAAAAAGAGAAGAAATAATTTCCTGATATCAAAATTTGATTATCTTTAGCATGTACTTATCCTATGAATCACCTTTTCACTTCGGCTCGAATCCCGCTATAGCGAGGCATTTGAGCCGAAGCATTGAAACTCTTAAGTAATAATTTTTTACTATCCTGTGAAACACCTGCCTTTGATAAAAAGGCACATGAAAACCACTGAATATCTCCCCATCCAGTTCCCCAAATTATGCTACTTTCAGGTTCCTGATATCCTGATGTGATTTTTTATTTGCTCCCGCGAATAATAAGGTAAACTATTTATTCAATGACCTTAATTATTACCTCATATGGCCCCTCCAAAAGAAGATAATATCTTTTTGTCGGTCATCGAACAGCATAAGGGAATCATCTACAAAATAGCCAATTCCTATTGTCATCATGCCGAAGACAGGAAAGACCTCATTCAGGAGATCATCTTTCAGCTATGGCGTTCATTTGACCGGTATAATGACCAGTACAGGTACTCCACCTGGCTATACAGAATAGCACTGAACGTAGCGATCTCTTTCTACCGGAAAGACAGTAAAAGAACAGCAGGCGCACATGAGCTGACCGCAGATATCCTCGTTGTTACAGAAGAAACAGCCGATACCGAACAGCTACAGTTACTACAGCGATTTATCAGCGAACTGCCAGAACTGGACAGAGCGATCATGCTGTTATACCTCGAAGAGAAGAGTTATAAAGAGATGGCAGAGATATTGGGATTGACAGAAACCAATATCGCCACCAAGATCAACCGGATAAAAGGTAAACTAAAAAACAAATTCTCCACCATTCATCATTCATAATATGGAAGACATTTTATTAAAAGAGATGTGGGCTGCATATGATAAGAAGCTGGAAAAATCGCTGGCACTCAACAAACGCCTGATCACTGAAATACAGACCCAGAAGGCCAGCGCCGCATTGAGGCCACTCAAGACCATCAAGATCATTGCAGTCATTCTTGGTATTATATGGAGCGCATTTCTTTCTGGATTACTAATACTTTCATTAAAGTACTTCTCATTTTATAACCTGTTCTTCATTATTTCAACTATGGCTGTTATCACTATAACCATAGCCGCTATTGTGGTATACATCAAACAGATAGTGCAGATCCGGCAGATCGACAATAACAGGAGTGTGGTAGACACACAGAAAGCATTGCTTGGCTTGCAGATGTCCACAATCAATATCGTACGTGTACTTATGCTATCAGCTCCTTTTTATACAACTTTTTACTTCAACAAAACAATGTTTGAAAACGGCTCTATCGGCCTTTGGGTATTACAGCTGACCATCACATTCATCATATCCACACTTGCGATCTGGTTTTACCGGAATGCCAAAATGGAGCATGCGGAGAAACCCTGGTTTAAGTTTATATTTGGTACCAGTGAGTGGACCTCACTTACCAGGGCCATGCACTTTCTTCAGGAAATTGAAGATTACGAAAAAGAATAACGCATGGCAAAGTCAAAGAAAATAACTTTTGATGCAATAATAGAACAACATGGCGGCATGAATGCCGGCTATGTTGTTTTTCCTTATGATGTGCAGGCGCTTTTTGGTGTAAAAGGTCAGGTAAAGGTGAAAGCACTGATCGATGGCAAGGTGACTTACCGCGGAAGTCTCACAAAGATGAACAAGCCCGAACATTGGCTCGGCATTACCCAGGCCGTCAGGAAGGAGCTGGGTAAGGAACTGGGCGACTCAATACATGTTGAACTGGAACAGGACCTCGTTCCCAGAGAAGTAATAGTCACTGATGAGGTGATAGCCTTATTTGCCAAACACCCCAAAGCAGCAGCATTTTATAATACATTATCCTATACCGACAGAAAAGAATATATGGTCTGGATCACCAGTGCCAAAAAAGAGGAAACCAGGCTAAACCGGCTTGCACTCATGATCGGGAAACTGGAAGCAGGGAAGAAAGTGACAGAGAAATAATACTTCGGTACCTTTAATTTAACTTGTACCTTCACAAGACTTCCAGTGAAACATGAGTGAAATTACAACGCCCAATCCATCTATCCCTAGGGACCAGGAATTGCAGATCAGATTTGCCTTACATGCTGCCGGGATCGGCACATGGGATGTAGATTTGGTACAACGGCAGATCGTACTGGATGAGCGCTGCCGGTTTCTATTCAGACTGGAAGAACAGGAGACGCCTACCTACGAGCATGTGTTGCGGCATATTCACCATGCAGACCAGGATGCTATCAGGCAGATCGTCAGGCAAGCCATGCAACCTACCGGCGATCATCAGTTCAGTATACGGTTCAGAAGCATCTCTGTACACAATAACGAGATTTTATGGTTAAATGTCAAAGGACAGGCCTATTTCAACAATGAAGGGCAGGCAGTCCGCTTGTCCGGCATCAGCCAGGATATCACAGCTGAAATAGCCGCCAATGAAAAAGCCGAAGCAGCGGAGAGACTGGCCGCCCTGGCCGTGGAGGGTTCCGATGCCGGCGTCTTCACCGTTGACCTGAATACGGATCATATCGACTTCTCCGCAAACCTGCATTATATCATGACAGGTGTAAGGGAACCTTTTATCAAAGAACGTAATGTACTCGTTACACATATCCATCCCGACGACATGATCGTAAGGGAGCGTGCCTATGCGGAAGCAGCGCATACCGGCAGCCTGCATTATGAGGCCCGTTTCATCTGGGAAGATGGTAGTATACACTGGGGAAAAGTACGTGGCAAATATTACTATGACATCAATGGCACCCCTGTCTCCCTGTCCGGCATCTGCCTGGATATAACCACACAAAAGGAACAGGACAGGCTATTGAAGGAAGTAGAGCAACGGTTTGCGCTCTCCTTTAACAATGCCGCTATTGGCATGGCCTTCATCAATAAAGACGGCAGGTTCAATATGATCAATAAGGCCTTTGCCGGGTTACTGGGTAGCACCGCCGCAGCACTCAACGGACAACGATATATTGATCTGGTACATGACGAACATCAGCAGGAAAATAAACGCCTGTTTGAAGAACTGATGAACGGAAAACGCGATGTTTTTAATCAGGTAAAACGCTACCGGTTAAAAGAAGGCGCCGAACGCTGGGTACAGGTCAATACCGCACGCATCATCACCGGAGATAACCACCAGGAAGCGATACTGGTGATTGCATTTGATATCACCAATGAAGTAGCCGCCCGTCAGGAACAACAGAAATTACTGGCACTTGTGGAGAACAGCAGCGACTTCATTGCTGTGGCTAATCTGGATGGAACGATCACCTACGTCAATGATGCAGGGATGAAACTGCTGGGTATGAAGGGCAAAGCGTCTACCATCAACCGCAATATAAGAGACATATTTACGTTCGAGCACCTGATACATCTCGAAAAGAACATATTACCCACTGTTCTTACCTCCGGCAAATGGACAGGCAGGCAATACTATACACAACAGGAAACCGGTCAGCAGATACCTTTCCATACCAACGCATTCAGACTGGACAGTCCGATGAACGGGGAACCTATTGCCCTGGCTTGTGTAGCCCGGGACCTCCGTGCAGAACTAGATATCCAGCAGGCATTACTGGAAAGTGAAT
Source organism: Chitinophaga agri (assembly GCF_010093065.1). Taxonomy (NCBI): domain Bacteria; kingdom Pseudomonadati; phylum Bacteroidota; class Chitinophagia; order Chitinophagales; family Chitinophagaceae; genus Chitinophaga; species Chitinophaga agri. Next base: position 4,372,594 of record NZ_CP048113.1, read on the forward strand.
ATCGATTCCGGTCGCTGGTGGAGGAGGCCCCTGTTGCTACCGCACTGTTTGTGGGAGCTAATATGGTGATAGAGGTTGCTAATGAACCGATGATTAACATATGGGGGAAAGGACATACTGTATTCGGTAAGCCGCTGAGTGTCGCAGTTCCGGAACTAAAGGGACAGCCTTTCCTGGACATATTAGCAAAAGTATACAACACGGGCATTGCCTATCATGAAAAAGAGGCAGAAGCGATGCTGGTCATAAATGGGGTTCCACAGACCTTTTACTTCAATTATACCTACAAACCGCTAATGAATGCAGCAGGCGAAGTATATGCTATTGTAGACATGGCCATTGATGTAACAGAGCAGGTAATTGCCCGCAATAAACTGCTGGCGCACCAAAGCAATCTCGAACTGGAAGTAGCTGAACGAACAGAAGAACTGGCGGCCTCCAACGAGGAACTCGCTGCCATGAATGAAGAGCTGCAGGATGCGAACCTGAACCTTGTCAGGTCTAACCAGGAACTGGAGCAATATGCTTATGTAGCCAGCCACGATCTACAGGAACCTTTGCGTAAGATCCGTATTTATGCCGACTTACTCAACACTCATAAAGACCTGCCGGCACATCATAAAAAACTGGTAGAGAAAATTGACCAGTCGTCGGAACGTATGTCCATGCTGATCAAGGATCTGCTTGACTTTTCAAGACTGCTGGAGAAAGGGCATATGATGCGGCCGCTGGAACCAACCTTCATTCTTCAGAATGTGATCAGCGATTTCGAACTGATCATCGCTGAAAAGCAGGCCGATATACAGATCGGTCGCCTGCCGACGATAATGGGTATTCCACTGCAGATCAACCAGCTGTTCTATAACCTGCTGAGCAATGCGCTGAAATTCACGCAGCCGGACGTTCCCCCCGTTATCACCATTCAATCGGCGGAGATCTCTGTTCAAACAGCCAGCATTTATCTGGGCAAATCAGAACGGCATAAAAAGTACTTTGACATTTCCTTTAGTGATAATGGTATCGGCTTTGAGCAGAAGTACGCCGACCAGATATTTGAAGTATTCAAACGCCTGCACAACCGTTCCATCTATCCTGGTTCTGGTATAGGGTTAGCATTGTGCAGACGTATTGTAGCTAATCACGGCGGCTATCTGTATGTCGAATCGACACCAGGGCAGGGTACCACATTCCATATGATCATTGCCGGATTATAGGTAATGCATCAGCAATAAAAAGCCCCCGGAATGGCTGATGTACTCCGGAGGCCAAAAAACAATGATTCACTGATCAGTTGGTACTGATCCTGTTCACTCTCAGGTTGTCGTAATAAATATATCCGTCGGTAGATGACTGCCAGTAAGTCTGGCTGCCACCCCGGAAAGTATGGAAGGTCAGCCCCCGGATCAGACGTTTGGCATCGTTGGTCGTCCAGCGGATATCCTGGTCCAGTACGACATTGCCATCGATGACGTATTGCACATGTCCGTTGGTGTTGCTGCCGGTGTTACTTTTCACATACAGGTGTACATGGTAGGTCTGTCCTTTCACAAGACTACCGGTAGCAGGGTATGATTTACCAAAAGTTTCACCATACTGTCCGGACTGATCCTTAAAGTAGACGTATGGCTGAAAGAACACCCTGCCGGCATCCGTCTGGTACCACATCAGGCGCGCAGTACCACCATTACCATCCCATCCCGGGTCACCACCGGTATTACCATCACCAATAGAGAAACCGAAACCTAGCTTTCCTCCGCGGCTCCAGTCAAACTGGCTGTGGAACCTGATGTCGTAGTCTACCTCATAGGCGGTACCATCAGAGATGTCAATGTTGGCGACGATGCCACCTGCGCCGGATAAGGCGTTCTTTAAAAGCGTAACGCGCAGATTACCATTGGAGATCATACCGCGGCTGTCTACCCAGCCAGTTACATTCCCGAAGTCGGTAGCGCCATTGTTAGCGGTGTAGGTCACACCATGGGTGTAATTATCCCAGTTGACGTTCCAGGAGTTCAGGATGGTGTTACCCACCGCCTGTGCTTCAAGTGAGCTGCCTGCGGCCAGGCGTTCTTCCTGTTTAATGCCTTCTTTCGTGCAGGCTGACAGTAATACGGTCATGGAGAGGGCTGCGGCCCTGGTTACGTTGACAAATTGTTGTCCGTTCATCTTTAATTGGTTTTTTTAAGGGAAAATGAAAAAAGATAATTCGCTATAGGATAATCTATTACGCCATCAATTCATTAAAACAATCGATTGCATCTATATTGAAGCAGCTAACGTGGATCCTTTCTGTAGGTTTCCAATGATGTCGTACGGGGAGAACATTAGTACCATCCGGGTACAAAAAAAAGCCGGTGTATCAAAAATACCTTGATACACCGGCTTTTACTCACGACGACCGTCGTCTGACCATTATTCTTATAACAGTTCTATTAGCGGGTCGTGTTACTTACCACTATTTTCTGTCTGTGGATGATCTGCTTATTGTCAGTTACCGTAACAATGTATACCCCATCCGCCAGTCCTGAGATATTCAGGTGGCTGTAGTTGCCTTTCACACGCTGAGACAGTCTTTTCACACCAGCGATGTTATAGATATCAACAGCATATGTTTTTGCAGCTTCCGGCAGAGACAGGTTCAGGGTATTGCTGGCAGGATTAGGCCAGATATTCAATACTGCCGCCTTCTTCTCTGGTAATGCTGCGACCCTGGCAGCATTGAATGGCTGTGGATAAGTGAATGGAAAGTCGATCTGTGCCTGTTTGAACTGCATTTCGAGTTCTTTAGACCAACCGAAGGCAGTATCTGCCTGGTATTCCAGACTGAATTGTGCCGCGCCACTCCAGAAGTGGACAAATTCGCCCAGATTCAGGTCGCGGGTATAATCTCCATTGTGCTGAGGGAAATACTCCGCTAACAGGTCGAAATAACGGTTTAATGCGGCACTGGAATCGCCTCTCTCATAGATCGGCATAAACCAGTCACGGAACCAGTAGGTATCCGGATTAGGATAACTTTCTGCTTTTACCACGAAATCATTATAGGCCTGTTGTGCATCTGCGGCCCAACCTAAACGCTTCATAACGTCATAGATGAATATTTCACACCATTTGCTGTCACCCCAGATCGGGAAAGATGGCGATTTGTGTACGCCTTTGCTACCACCTTCCACGATATGACCTACTTCGTGAATAGACGCATGCAGGTTCCAGCCTTCTCTGGCAGTCCATTCACCACCCAGATCACACGCATTCATATAATCATGATCAGCATCAAATACAGCAGCCGCGTGACCACCGGAATAACCTGGTTTACTATGAAATACCATGTTCAGTTTAGGATCGCTGAAAGAACCATAGTTCTGTTTCACATATTCCCATACATTAGTGAAGTCCTGGTTCATCCAGTTGATGGTCGGACTAACCGCTGCATCAAAATAGATGTTCACACTACTGTTGGAATAGTTCAGGGTCAACGGTTCCACGTGACTGAACCAATGTTCCTGCCAGGGGTTCCTTGGTGTTGCTGTAAGTGTGGTATTATTAGCTGTTACCCATGCAGAAGCACCGTTGGCATTCTCTGCCCTGAGGCGATAGTAATATTTGGTCAGCGGAGAGAGGTTCAGCGAATAGAAATGCGTTGTATTCACAGGTAATTCAAACGCTGTATTCCAGTTCGCTGTATCTGTCGTTCTTTCCAGTCGATAGCTCGTTTCTGTAGAAGCATTATCTGTCCAGTCAATCACGATCTGGTTACTGGAAACCGCCTGTGTGGTCAGACCAGTAGGTGCTGCAGGGACGCCGGTATTCAGTGTACCGCTACCAGTACCCACTATTTCCAGTTCTGCGAGTTGAGTGATAGAAGAACCATTATTCGCAGTAATGTTCACACGGTAATATTTATACGAAGTTGTATTGGCAAATACATACGTTCGTTTTTTATACCTCATGGTAAACAACTGATTGGTTTGCGTCTGTAAGGTGGTCCAGTTCGTGCTGTCATTAGAGCCCTGTACTGTCCAGTTTTTCGGATCGCGCTCAGATGCATCATTCGCGGATGTAATGCTGTATTGCGTAGCAACAGCGCCACCCGTCAGGGAATAACCGATAGACGTGGTTGGATTAAAGGTAAGGTATTTAGTATAAGGGCTGTTATCAAATGCCTTTGCTAATCCTTCGGCACCAGTCGTGTTATATACATCACTGAAACGTGCGTTTGCGTAGTTAGTGATATCAAATCCGGAAGGTGCTGCTGCCGTTTTGATCACATCAGAAGTATCTGCGGCAGATACACCCGCGGCATTTACCGCTCTTACACGATAAATGAAGTTAGTGGCTGCACTTAATGAAGAATCCGTATAGCTGGTTACGTTCGCTCCTACAGTAGCACGCGTCAGAAAGGTCTTCGCATCGAGTGAGCTTTCAATACGGTAGCCGGTTTCGTTGGTCGCGTTATCAGACCAGGTAATACTTGCTTTGTAACCTGATAGTGCGGTAGCGGTTACATTAGAAGGGCCGGAAGCAGGACCCGCATAGGTTCCCTGTAAGTCCCATTCTGCCAGCTGAATAGCACCAGCGCCATTATTGGCCGTTACATTCAGTCTGTAATAAAGATAAGAGGTTGTGTTGGTAAAGGAATACGTTTTTGTCAGATAACGGCTGGCGAATGTCTGGTTCGTTTGTGTATTCAGCGTAGTCCATGTTCTGCCATCGTTAGATGCCTGTAGTGTCCAGTTCTTAGGGTCTCTGTCAGCATAGTCATTCGCTGATGTAAGAGAGTACTGGGCGACAACAGCAGATCGTGCTGCTTCAAATTGCACCCACATCGTTGTGTGGTCAGTGTAATACTTGGTGTTGACATTATTATCTGTCAACTTAGGGTAGTTTTCTGAAGCGTTGTTATTTCCATACTGTGCTGTCAGTAGACCGGCGCCGGATGTGATATCCGTCTGTGCCATTGCCGGCACTGCACCGCATAGCAATGCTGCATACAAAGATAACTTTGTAAAATTACGCATAGTAGTTGCTCATTTAAAGGTTTATTAATTAATACATGCTTGTGCCTGATTTTTTAAGACCATAGGTTGACATAAAATTTCTCAAAGTGGATGTGTGTTTGGTTGATGTGGATGATATAGAGTGCTCACGAAACGGCTAACACAAATACGATACGATCATACCAATATCGTATATAAACAGCTGTAAAGCTGTCAACAGATTTCAAACAGAATGTTAACGAATATTAAACCGGCAATTAAATCCGTATTCCAAATACATCTTTCAGGGCCTTCTTTGCTGCGTGGTAGCCACACATGCCGTGGATGCCTCCTCCGGGAGGGGTTGAGGAAGAACATACATAAATACCTTTAGCGGGCGTGGTATAGGGAGACCATCGCATAGCAGGGCGCGTATACAGTTGTGTAATATCCAATATGCCACCATTGATATCTCCACCTATATAGTTAGGGTTATATGCTTCGACATCAGCCGTGTTCATGACATGGCGCCCGATAATGAGGTCTTTGAAACCCGGTGCAAAACGTTCCACCTGATCTTCTATGGCGGCAGTCATATCTTTCGTAGAGCCACTGGGCACATGACAATATCCCCAGGCAGTATGTTTACCTGCCGGAGCACGACTATCATCAAAAATACTGTGTTGTACAAACAGGGTATAGGGTTGTTCCGGATGATGACCATCAGCAGTACGTTGTTCATTGGCAGCGATCTCTTCGATCGTATTACCCAGGTGAATGGTACCGGCTTGTCTGCAACCTTCCGCAGTAAATGGTACCGGTCCATCCAGTGCCCAGTCCACCTTAAATACCCCCATGCCATAGCGGTAACGTTGCAACTGCCATCTGTAAAACGAAGTAAAGCGCTCACCCGCTATCTGTAATAACTGTTTAGGGGTTACATCCAGCAATACCGCCTTTGATTCGGGCAATTCCTTTAATGCCTTTACAAAGGTGCCTGTTACGATCTCTCCTCCCAATGAGGTAAAGTATCCGGCTAAGGCATTTGCCAGCGACTGTGCGCCTCCCTTTGGAGCAGGCCATCCACCGGCATGGCTGTTCAGCATGAGTACCAGGCCGATGGCTGCGGTGGCAATATTGGTCAATGGCTGTATAGCATGTGCGGCTACGCCGCCAAATAGTCCTCTCGCTTCTCTGGTCTTAAAACGCTTTGCAAGTTGCATGGCTGATGGCAATGCCTTTAACCCGAACTTCGCCATCGTCAACGGATGTTTCGGGAACTGCAGGGGTCCGAGTATATCTTCTGAAAGTCCTTTAAAATCTCTGAGTAAGGATTGGATCAACTGTTCATAAGCATGTCTGTCATCGCCCAACTGCGCGGCGGTCTTCTCTAAAGAAGCGTATAAAACAGCCGCGGTACCATCGTCAAATGGATGCGCAGCATCCGCTACGGGATAGAGATAAGAAAGCCCGAACTTTTCCAGTGGTAACTGACTGAAGAATGGAGACGTTACCGCCATCGGGTGAATAGCAGAACAGATATCATGTGTAAAACCAGGCAGGGTTAATTGTTTGGAACGCAATCCTCCACCTATTTCATTACGTCCTTCTATCAGTAATACGGATAAACCCTGTTGCTGCATGGCGATAGCCGCAGCTAAGCCGTTTGGTCCGGAACCGATCACTATTGCGTCGTATGAAGTCTTCATAAAAATCAGGAATTGTGAATTGGGAATCAGGAGTTAGGAATAAGAATACTACTGTCGCTTCCTGCTACCTGACCATAATATTCAGATGTGTTATAAGACATATCTGCATAGCTGACTATCCAGTTCCCAATTCCTAATTATTTAATACTGTCCTGCTGAAATGTTACCAGGCGATAACAGATACTGTTTATCCACCTTATCCAAAATTACGTAAATGGAATCTTTATTTTCGTTCAATCCATAAAGAATGATCCGGCGGGGACCAGTCTTCTCATAATGCAGCACAAATAGCGGATCTTTCTTTTTGCTGGTATTTGGCCGGTCAGTAGCATTACGGCGCTGACGTTCTCTCCCCTGGTTTACCGCGCTCCTGTTCTTATCACGCAATACCAGCTCCTGTTTAACCGTATCTGCTTCATAGAAGAAGAACCTGCGCCCACCCGCTACGCCTGCCAGTTCAAAGTTACGGTCAACGTCATTCTTAGGAGAGCCTCCGCCATTACTCAGGTCAAGCCATACCGGTTTATTGACCTGGTAAGTCAGCGAAGACCATTTCTCAAAAGTAACATGCTGCCAGCGTACAGTGTCTAGTGGTGAATACGGAATTACTTTATTATTAAGCCTGAACGCTGTGACATTATAGTAGCCTTGGGTATCGGCAAGTCCTTTGGTAACAGGCTGCTTATATGGATCATACAGGTAGTTCCACATCTGCAGATAAAAGAGTATCAGCACAAAAAGTATGATCGCGCCGCTCTTCAGTCCATAACGCGTGTATTGCTGCCACTTCTCTTTAAAGGATGGATAATAATGCACTGGTACCGTATACTTTTCCAGTACCAGCAGGCGATAAATACCAGGGATATCATACGCCAGTACAAACAATCCAAGTAGTACAAAGTAAGCACTGTAAACATGCACTCCACCATCATACGCAAAGTTCACAAACGTAATATTAGCCAATGCGCCTGCCAGCAGCACCGCACCGATGGCTGCTGTTCCCCGAAAGAAGAGTAACACCCCTGCCAGTACCTCCACTATACCTGCAAATACCTGGTACCAGGGCACAATTCCAATAGACAACCAGTAGATCTTCTGAGCAGTGAAGTCGCCGAAGTTGGTATGCAGATTAGAAATAGAAGGATAGGGCATCTGTACAGGAAACAGCTTTGTATATCCAAAGCCAATAATACCAATGCCGGCGCGGTAACGTACGATCACACGTAACCAGTAATAAAGGACATTATACTCCTTCCGCCGATCAAACAGCGTCCATATAGCTGCACCGATCACCGCAATACCCAATGCCGCCAGCCAGCTGGCATAACTGGCAATACCCCAGCGACCGCTTTCTGACTCAATATTCCACAGGTTAGGCTGAAAGCGGGCGATGTCATACACATCACGATATTTCAGGTGGAGCCAGTCCATTGTAAACAGGTGCGTATACCAGTTCCAGCTGGTAGGAATACACATGATGATAAAGAATACAAACGCAATACGGAACGCAATACGCTGATACCCTTTCCAGGGTTTTACAGGTGTAATGGCTGTTGCTGTCGTGTGGACTGTCGCAGATGTATCCTGCGTGGCAGGTGCTGAATGAGTTATATCTGACATAACGTTGATTTTAGAGTTTAAGCGGTTTACGACGACCTTCAATCAGTGGATATTTTTTATCGATCTTGTCCAGCACGGCATAAACGGAGTCCTGCTTTTCATTGGTACCCGAAAGGATAATGCGGCTACTGTCAGGCCTTATATAATGCAATACCAGTTTTTCCCGCTGATGATGTCTGTTCTTATTTTGCAGAAATATTATTTGCCGACCAGTATCGATACCATAGCTGTAATAATGCCTGCTCACGGAACCGGCCAGTTCATAGTTTTTGTCAGCATCATTCGTATAGATCTCTTCTGTATCAGCCAGGTCGGGATGTACGTACCGGTTGGAACGGATGCTCAGCGTCGCCCAGCGTTCAAATACAACGTCTTTCCAGCGTACAGAATCGGTCAGTGAATAAGGAATCTCCTGGTTATTGATCCGGAAAGTGCTAACATTGTAAATACCTGCTGCATGCTCCAGCCCTGGTGTCTTTGGATATTGGTACCCTGCGTTCCTATAGCTCGCATATGTCTTATATCCGTACAATCCCACGAAGAAAAAGATGAACAGGGTCTTTAGCGCGAACTTCAGTCCCCGGTGCCAGGGTTGTGGCAGATAAGGACGCACCGTGTTTGGCGCTGTGGGTTGTTCCAATGTCAGCAAACTGATAATACGGATGATATCATAAGATAACAGGAACAATGCAAGCACTACCAGATAGAAGCTATATACATATTCCCCACCTTCATAAGCCAGGTTAGACATGAATACATTGCCCGTAAAAGTGATTATCACGCCGGCGCCAATAGTCGCTGTTCTTCTGTTGAGCAACAAAAGGCCCGCGACAGTCTCCACCAGTCCCAGAAAGGCTTCCATAGATGGTACCACACCGGTGCTCATAGCAAAGATCTTCCAGGCTGATAGGTCCCCGTATTGTGTATTCAGCTGACTTATACTCGGGTAGGGCAGCTGCTGCGGGAACAGTTTCAGCAACCCGTAGGCAATCACACCGATAGCAAGTCTGTATCTGACTATCACGCGTAGCCAATAGTACAGCTGATTATACTGCTGCCGTGCCTTATCAAAATACGTCCAGACAAGCGTACCTGTCAACGCGATGAATGCCGCGATGCCCCAGTCCGCAAAGCTGTTGAAGGGGGCATTCCCAGATACGAACTTTGGTGAATAACGCGTCAGATAAAAGATATCCCGGAAGCTCAGTTCTAGCCAGTGAATATGGAAAAGGCCGACGAAATAGCGGATATCCAGCGGGACGCACTGAATAATAAAATAGATGAATACAAAACGGAAAAGCACCTTCCAGGACGCTTTCCACGTTTGCGGTGGCAATAAGTTTGCGGGATGTGTCATACCTGCAGGTTTATAGTAAAGGATTGGTTAGCGTTTAGTAACCCGGATTAGGCTCCAGGGCATTATCAGCATTCAGTTCAATGGCTGGTATCGGCATCACATATTTCCGTACATCCGTCACACCCAGTACAGCGGCCGCTCTGTCTGTTCTTACCAGGTCATACCAGCGGTGTGGTTCAAAAGCAAATTCCAACCTGCGCTCATGCTCAATGGCCAGCAGGATATCCGCCTGCGAAGTCGCTGTGCTGGCGGGCAATCCTGCTCTGTCACGTACAGCATCAAGGTCAAGCAGTGCGCCTTCCAGGTTACGCAGTTGTGCCCGCGCTTCTGCACGGATGAGATATTGCTCCGCGATACGCAGGACGTAGGCAGGGTCGGTAGCCGGACTACGATAATAGAAGTTACCGTACCAGAGGCCCTGATTGGTAACGGCAACTGCGCTGTTACGGTTACCGCCAATAGCCGGATCATTGACCAGCGCGATGAACGCGTCGCTGGGCGCCCACTGGCGCGTACCATTATTGGCAGGTGGCTGCCAGTAGCCACGGTGTGCACTCGTATTGTTGGCACTATAGTTTATTTCGAAGATGGATTCATTGGTCGCCACTACGTTATTTGCAAAAAACGCACTATAGGGCTTTATAAGCTGATATTTCGCGTCTCCTATCAACCTGGAACTATATTCCTCGGCCTGCGCCCAATCACCCTGATACAGGTAAAAACGGGCCAGTAATGCCCATACTGTTTTACGGGTAGCACGATACCTGTTCGTTGTCTCTGGCAGGAGTGGCTCCGCTGCGTGCAGATCTTTCAGTACCTGCCCATAGGTCTGTTCCAGCGTACTACGCTTCAATCCTTTGGTGTCGTTGATATTTGAGGTGGCTTTTATCACCAGCTGCACACCGCCCCAGGTGCGGGCCAGATCAAAGTAGGCCAGTGCGCGTACAAAGTAGGCTTCTCCCAGTAAGGTATTTCTTTCATCTGCGGTCAGGGAGGCATCTGTTACGGCTGGTAGTTTATCAATCACCTGATTGGCCCTGTTGACAGTAGAATAAATACCAGTCCATACGGTGGCGACATTCGTATTATCCGCTTTGACCGCATGAGAAATAAACTGCTGGATAACAGACTGGGAGCCGGTCCACTGAATATTATCACCGGATAGATAACCGATAGTCTGGAATAAGGCACCGTAATAATCATCGTCTCCCAGTTGCCTGTAGATACCGCGAACGGCCGTCTGGGCAGAGGTCTTATCTACGATGGTCGTCTCATCTGATACAGCATCTTTGGGTTCCACATCCAGGAAGTCCCTGCATGCCGTCAGCAATAACAGAAGTGGCAATATGCGGATATATAATTTCATGATTTCTTACATTATTAATGAGTAATTTCTAATTCCTGTTTGCATTACAGTGTCACGTTCACCCCAAATTGTAATGTGCGCGATTGCGGAGGTGTACCGAGGTCAATACCCTGTACCGTCTGTGCGGCGGTCACATTCGCTTCGGGATCCGGACCTGTATATTTGGTTAACAGCCAGAGATTGTTACCAGCAAAGTAGACACGCAGCACATCAATATGCCAGCGGCTTGTCAGTGCTTTAGGCAACGTATATCCCAGTGTCAGTGCCTGTAAGCGCAGGAAGGAACCATTTTCAATAAAGCGGCTGTTCTGTTCAAGGGTATAGTTGTTACCTACTTTGGTGAGTCTTGGTACATCTGTCACATCACCTTCTTTCTGCCAGCGCTTCAGCTGACTGGCGAACAATACCCTGTTCGCGTCGCGGGTACCACCACCTTCGCCGAAAAAGCGGTTCAGGTTTAACACCTTATTACCATACTGGTAATTGAACTGTATGGATGCATCAAATGATTTCCAGGAGAAGCTGTTGTTGATCCCACCAAAGAATCTGGGCAGCGCATTTCCTACGATCTGCCTGTCGGCAACCGTGATACTACCATCACCATTCACATCTTCAAAGATGGCATTCCCTGTCTTCGGATCTACAGACTTTTGTTTATACATCCAGAATGAATACATGGAATATCCCTGCTGCATCCTGATCCAGTCGCGGTTGTACTGGGTAATAGGCACGGGCAGTTGCGCTACACGGTTCCTGTTTCCGGAAATACTGAAGGATGTATTCCAGGTGAAATCTCCGCGTTTGACATTTTCAGAACGGATCGACACCTCATACCCTTTATTGCTGATCTCTCCGGCATTGGAATAATACGTGCTGTAACCTGTATTTGACGGCACGGGCAGTTGTAGTAACACATCGGAAGTCTTCTTCGAATAGACGTTGAGTTCTACTGCGAGACGGCCATCAAAGAAAGCAGCATCCAGCCCCAGGTTAGCCTGTTCTGTTTTCTCCCAGCGCAAGTCAGGGTTGGACAGCTGCAAAGGCGCTGTTGCAGGTTTATCTCCACCAGTTTCACTATCGGGGTAACCGCTGGCACCTGTCCACAGTCCACGGGCAGCAAAGTCATTGAGACCGCTCTGGTTACCTGTTACGCCATAGCTGGCTCTTAACTTCAGGTCGCTGATAAAACTGATATCTTTCAGGAACTGCTCCTGTTTCAGGCGCCAGGCGGCACCTACTGCAGGAAAGTATCCCCAGCGGTGATTAGTTCCAAAGCGTGATGAGCCATCGGCACGTAAACTAAACTCCACGAAATATTTGCTGTCGTAATTGTAATCCAGACGGGAAAAGAAAGAGGCCAGCGTTCCCTGCGTCCAGGTTTGCCCGGAGGTACGGGTAGAGGCAGAAGAGATATCTGTATAAGCGTTATTGGGGAAACCTGTACCCTGGGCGAATGTGCGCTTCAGGGTATTCTCCTGCACGGTATTACCGACCAATGCGCCGAACGTATGTCCGCGGCCGAGTTTCTTACGGTAGGACAATGTCTGTTCGTTGATCCAGGTACTGTTCTGTGTGATGGAAGACGTCGCCAGTCCGTAGGTAGGCGCCGCTCCCAGCTGTGTTTTATCATTCCAGTATTCTGATTCATCATAGTTGTTATAATCCACGCTCCAGCTGGTACGGAATTTCAGATCGGGCAAGATCTCTGCTTCCGCATACAGGTTACCGATGTAGCGCAGGCTGACTGTCTGCACGTCATAGTTGTTCAGCAGTACCTGCAGGTTGTCAAAACCGGCCCAGCGGGCAGGTGTACCATCAGCGTTGGTTTCAGGCAGATAAGTAGGCGTATGCAGGGCTGATTGCAGCAGGCCTCCCTGCGGCCCATCACCGGCGCGCGCCTGATTACGGAGGGAACGGGTAATACCGTTGCTGACACCTACCTGTATACGATCATTGATCTTATGATCAATGTTGAGTTTCAGACTGGCTCTTTCGAAAAAGACAGGGCGGATATTAGCCTCCTGTTTTGTGTAGCCGGCGCCTATATAGAATTTAGTTTTATCAGCACCACCATTCAGCGAAAGATCATAGTTCGCCAGTTGCCCTGTACGAAATAATTCGGCCAGTCTGTCGTAGGTCTTTTGTTCTTCCGGCAGTCCACGCCCACCTGCTGCTACCGGACGGAAAGGTCTGTTAGCAAAATTCTGATTGGATGCGGGGTTATCTATACCAGTATTGATCCAGAACTCATTGACCAGGGTAGCATGTTCGGGACCAGTGGTCAGATCCCAGCGTTTAGGCGCTTTTGCAAGACCGTGTGACACGTTTACATTAACCTTTGTCTTCTGCGCATAGTTACCACGTTTGGTGGTAACGATCACTACACCGTTTGCACCACGGGAACCATAGATAGCGGTGGCACTTGCGTCTTTGAGTACTTCTATGCTGGCGATGTCACCAGGGTTGATGTCCGCAATAGGAGAGGTGGCACGGCCGCCGGTGCTGACAGATTGTAAACTGGTATTATTGACAAACACGCCATCTACTACGTACAGCGGGTCATTGCCTGCGTTGATAGAAGTAGTACCACGTACACGTACAAACACACCATCACCAGGTACGCCGGTATTGGAATTGATCTGCAAACCGGCAGCTTTGCCCTGTAGTTGAGCGTCAAAGCCCGCCACAGGAACATTCCTTGTTTCAGAGGTATTGATGGTTGATACAGCACTGGTAAGGTTACGACGTTCCTGTGTACCATATCCCACGATCACTACTTCACTGAGTTTTTTATCATCTGACTCCAGTTGTATGCTGATATGTGCACTGCTGCCGACTTTTACTTCCTTTGATTTATATCCGAGGTAAGTAAAAATAAGTACGGCGTCTGCTGGCGCGTTCAGTTCAAATGAACCATCTATGCGGGTAAGCGCACCACGTTTGGAGCCTTTTACGACCACACTTACACCAGGCAGTTGCTGGCCATTGCTATCCGTCACTTTTCCTTTCACGGGGATCTCTGCCAGGCGTCTGTTCGTCCATGCTGGTGATGTGGTTGAGAGAGATGCCGCACCGAGTACACCGGCGCTGTGTAATACAGCAGGTATCAGCAGGAAACCCGCGTTTTTAGTAAGCCTGCGCATGACAGGATATTGTCCGTAATCAAAGATCGACATATTGCTGATTGGTTTTTATGCTGAATATTCTATTGCCATTTTTCCGGTCTGTATACAACTTCTCCGCCCCGTTGTACCAGCCATGCGGTAATGGGGTTCAGATGATATCCTGTACCAATGCCACGGGCAGCGATCAGTTCTTTCAATGTAGGTTGTGTGTAGCCTGTTTCGTCAGTGGCGCGGCTCATGATCTCGGTTGTATCGCCATTCCATTGCCATAGGTATCTGAAATAAGTATGTGCCTTATCGAGTACAGGCTCCTGTAAGCGCGCGGCATTCCAGGTTTTGCCAGCATCGGTGCTTAATTCCACTCCCGCTATTTTTCCGCGTCCACTCCAGGCGATGCCTCTGATCTCTACCCATCCTTTCTGCAACTGTACAGGGTAAGAGGGATAGGTGATGATGGAGCGTGCATCCATGGTAAAACTGAACTGACGGATCTTTCCATCCTTTACAGGTTCCGTATATTTTGATGTTTCTTCTCTTGTCATGAAAGGTGCGTCGGACAGTTCAATACGACGCAGCCACTTGATACTGGTATTACCTTCCCAGCCAGGCAGGAGCAGCCGTGCCGGGTAACCCTGTTGTGGGCGAATGGCTTCCCCATTTTGTGCATAAACGATCATAGCGTCATCCCAACCTTTGCTAACGGGGATGCTACGCGTCATGGCAGCCGCGTCTGATCCTTCTGCGAGAAACCAGGAAGCGTTAGGTTTAACACCCACTTCACGGAAGAGCGTAGATAACATAACACCGGTCCATTCGCTTTGGCTGGTGAGTCCGCAGATATCCTGGGGCGTAACTGCCTCCCTATCCGGCTTTCTGAAATTACCTGAGCATTCTATGAAACAGATCCTTGAAACAGCAGGAAAACGTTTGAGATCGGAGAGGGAGAAGACAGTAGGACGGTCTACCAAACCGTGTATGGTCAGCTCATAGGTATGGGGATCAATAGCCGGCACGCCTGCATGATGCCGTTCAAAATGAAGGTCAGACGGAGTGATAATACCGTACAGGTCCTGCAGCGGCGTTTGAGAAGAAGTGAGGGAAGCTTTTCTGACCGGCTGTTCAAATGGAGATCTTGTACCCAGTGGGCCGGGCAGTGGACCTGTTATTTTGGTAGGGTCCGTAGCAGCTTGGGGAATACCAGTCTGCACCATTTTGCCGAAGGATGACTTTACCATTACCACAGCAGCTGTGGCAGCACCTCCGAGCAAAAGGCGACGACGCGTCATCTTTTGGCTCATATTAAGTTCAATTATGAATTACAGTTTTATGCGACGCATATGTTTATTCATATGGTCCGTCTCCGCCTTTTCTGCTGTCTGTGACATAGTATTTTCTTGCCGGCATGACTATCCCCGGTAAGGTTTTCGCGTTAATGACAGTGGCAGTGTCGATCAGTTTGTTGGCATACAGCAGCCAGGCTGTGACGCCATAGACTTCGTTATCTGATAATGAGCCCGGCGCATTAAATGGCATCGCCCGACGTACGTAATCGAATACAGTAGTGGCATAAGGCCAGTAGTTGCCGATGGCCCTGATACGCTGCGGCGCACGGTCGAAGGGAACAGCATTCGCACTATCAGGTGCGACCAGTATATTGAATGGTCCTTCAACACCTGTCACACCGTGACAGGCCGCACATTTTGCGGCATATACAGCAGCCCCTTCCTGTACAGTTCCCTGCCCTGCTGGCAGTCCCGTTCCATCGGGACGAACAGCTATTGCTTTAGCTGCGATCTCCTGGTTAGTAGCAGCCCGACCGTAACCGAAATGGACCGGTACAGACTTACTGTCACGTTCACATGAGATCATAGCAATACCCGCAACGCAGGCCCAATAAGGCATTCGTAGCTTAAACATCAGATAATTGAGACTTGGATAATTTGGTTGATTACAATGCGCAGAGTGTAGCCATTGAAGCTACTGCATTTAGTCTCTTGGTGGGAGCACAATAATAATCTGGTGCAAATATATACAGTAGAAATTTAAAAGTCTACTATTTATGTAGACTTTTATTTAAACGGTATTTTTTGCTCGTTTTAGTAGGATATGGAGAGTAATAATATCAATGTTCCATCATATCCAGGATATCTGTCCAGATAATGCGGGCGATCTGTTCACTTTCAATAGTCCTGACGCGTTCTTCTGCGGTGATCATACGATCTTCCTGCCAGTCGATTGCTTCCGGCATAAAGTCTCTGAGTATATTGCCGCTGGTGATGACTTCGTAGGTAGTTTCCTGCGCTACTTCATCCACCGTAATGGCAAGCTGATATGATCTTCCATCGATATAAACTGTAATTGTACGCCTTTCCATAACAAACAATTAAAGGGAGTGTTACTACGGGATATTCCGTAGCAGATAAAGCCGGGAGAGAATCTGTTGATATATTACTATTGGCTGCTGACGGCCTGGGGGGAGTAACGATTGTCACTGTTCGATGAACTATCTGCTTTTGCTTCCTTAGCTCTTCCTGTCACTGTCTCTTTACCCCTGTTTGAATACCTCTTCATATCTCACATTTTTAATGGGTTAGTTAAAAGCTGACATACTGAATAGAACAAAATATCTGCCAGTATGTTCTCAACAGGCCGTTGTGGAATAATACTCCCCAACTCCTAATGCCGGATGGGGCATCCTATGGAAAAAGGGCACACCGTGGGAACAGAAAATAATATAAAACACTGGAAATCAAATACAAATACCCCTTCCTGGACATATGTAAGTTGATTGTTGCCGAGGTATGTTCAAGTATCGGTCAAGGTGGCTTTCACTTACGTTTCTCTTACGTTTTAAAACGTAAGAGAAACGTAAGTGAAAGCCACCTGAAACCTACCCTGACTGATCCTGAAATATATCAAATAAAGAAGGCTCGTGACGCGATATCAACCCTTAGTGACGCGGCACCGACGGCCCGTGTACTTTATTAACACCCATGTCGAAATACTCGCTAATATTGCATTATCGATCAGCATCAGAACAGCGTCCATGGCGGCATCGGGCACTGATGCGAACAACGGTACCGTGTTCTGAGCAATATGAAAAAGCCTGCACCGGAGGGGACCGGTACAGGCAATGATGCTACAGTTTATTATTTTTATCAGCGGGAACAGTGCTGTGAAATATGGTTAGTACACGATATTCGGGAAAGTCTGGCGGGCCTGCTGGAACTGCGTCTCCCAGCTGGCGGGCCATCCGAAGGCGATCGTGGCCTGTGCTTTCAGATTGACACCGGCGGCGCCACTCCAGAAATGTACGAATTCCCCCCAGTTCATATTACGGGCATAATTAGTCCCGTTTTTAGGAAAATACTGGGCAAGCAGGGTAAAGAACTTATTCAGCGTGGCAGTGCCTCCGTGCTGGCTGTAAATAGGGTAGAACCAGTTCCTGAACCAACGGGTATTGGCAACCGGGAAATTATCCACCTTATTCCACATGTCATTGTACCAGGCATTGGCAATGGTGGTCCAGCCAAGTGATTTATAGACATCGTACTGATAGATCTCCATCCATTTGCTATCTCCCCATAAAGGGAATGCCGGCGAATTATGGAATCCTTTGGAAGCGCCTTCTACGATATGGCCGACTTCATGAGCCGTAATATGCAGGGGCTGACCGGTACTATCGGCCCAGGATCCGTTGAGACCAACATCGATCACATTGCGGTAATCGTGGCTGGCATCAAAATAAGTTGAAGGATGTCCTCCACTATACTTATTTTCATGCAGGATTACGAACAGGCGTTTATCTGTACCAAAATCACCGTAGATCCTTTTTGTGTATCGCCATATACTGTCCAGACGGCGGTAAGGCCATGTCACATTTGTGGGCATGTCGTTATCATAATAGACAGCGATATGATCATTGTAATAAACACGATTCAGCAGCTGTACGTGTTCAAACCAGTGTTCCTGCCAGGTCGCAGGCGGAATTTCTGCCGCTGCTTCTTCTGTTACAGGTTTTCTTGTCTGGGGACGGGCATTGTCTTTTTTGCAACTTTCCACCAACAGTGTGGAGGTCATAAGACACAACAAAATGATTAAATGAGGGCTCTTTTTCATGGAGTCTGAGAAGGGTTTTATGAAGTGATGAAATCTTCAATAGTTGAAACAGACTACAAGCCATACAGGGACGCACGGCCTGTAGTTTGTTACTTTCTCAATAGATAGCTGAGTACGTGTTCGTGGTAATTAGCACAAAGGTCCGGGACGCTTTGTTGTGACAGTTAAACAGTTTGGTTGATACTAGTTTCTAAGAATGGATGAACGACTAGTCGAAATTAAAAAAGCATGTGCATAAAACTTGTAAATGGAAAGCAAACGAAGTGTAAACAATCTTAAACAGATTGTAAACGAAAATTAAATTCCCGATATTTAAATATGATGAGAAAAATATGGAGTTTGCTAAAACTGCCATCCGAAAGGATATATTTGTTCTTCAGGAATATTTCCATGAAGCATCCTTTTAAGATTTATATCACTACATCTGTTATTTGCTTTCTAGTCCTGGCGCTCGTACAGTTCATCCTGGTATATAATACCTACGATCTGCTCAACCGCCGCTTCTACTATGATAAGAAAAACAAGATCAATGAGGAGTATACAAAGGCGATCACAAATGATAAACTTTTCCCGGGCGGGCAGGCACTTGTAGACTCTATACTGATGCCACAGCTGCATAATTTAGAGCAACTCTATCAAACTGATACCACGCAGTTCAAAACACGCTCACAACAATTGCTGAATGACATATTTCATAAGCTGATCATAGAAGAAAAAGCTGACAGTTTGCTGCATGCCATCCTTCGGCGGAACAATATTACGGACTCGCTTCGTTATGCGCTCAGCATTACCAAAATAGATATCATGTTCGGCGACAGGAGATATATCAATATCTATAACAGCCGTCAGAAATATGCATTGATAGATGACTCCCTGCAATGGTCAGATGGTATCCGCATATTTGGTAATCTCAAAGCGCCCGATGATCGCAGCCTGATACTAGGACTCAATGTGAGCACGCCGGTACCATATACCTATGCCATGGCCTTCAATCTTCACGCCGAGCCTTACAACCGCCGGGAGATGGTATTCCGGCAGATGCGCCTTATGCTGACAATGTCTCTTTTATCAATGTTTGCGATAATTATATTATTTTTCATCACGATGCGCAACTGGATAAAGCAGAAACATCTTTCTGATGTCAAAACTGATTTTATCAATAACATTACGCACGAATTTCATACGCCATTGTCAGCAATCATGGTGGCTAACAAGAATATCCAGAATGAAAAAATACTGGATAACAAGATGGCCATTCGTTCTTTGTCAGAAATCATTGACCGGCAGTCACACCGGCTGAAACTATTATTCGGGCAGGTACTGGATCTTGCTACTGTCGATAAATTATTCGTACAGAAAAAGCCACATCACCTGAATATGCTGGTTAGCGAGATCCTGACAGACTTCAGTATCAAGTTCTCGACATCCAACCTGCAGATAGATTTCAAGCAGGCTGATACGGATCTTGTAGTGGAACTGGATAACTTCCATTTCACCACACTACTGCTGAACATACTGGATAATGCCGTCAAATATAATGGTCAGCCAGTAAAAGAACTGGTGGTCATGATCACTGAAGACGATGAGCATATCTATATCACGATCATGGACAGCGGTATCGGGATGTCAAAAGAAACACTTAAGCATATCTTTGAGAAATTCTACAGGTATCAGAAGGACCTGACACAAAACACAAAGGGACTGGGACTTGGACTGCATTATGTGAAACAATGTATAGATGCACACAAGTGGAAACTGAAAGTAGATAGCGAAGTAGGAAAAGGAAGTACATTTGTAATCGTAATTCCTCAAAAACAATAGTGAACTATTTATGTAAACAGGTCGCCTGCTTCAAACTAAAAAATTGTAGCTATGAGACACCGAATTTTATTGGTCGAAGATGAAGCAGATCTGGGTAATGTAGTAAAGCAATACCTGGAACTGATGGATTTTGAAGTAAACTGGCAGCAAAGCGGCAGCGATGCGCTGGAAGATTTTAAGAGAGCACCGGAACTATACCACATTCTCCTGATCGATGTTAACCTGCCTGGTATGAACGGCTTTGAACTGGCTGAACACGTCGTAAAGATCAATAACCAGGTACCATTCCTGTTCCTGACTGCACGTGGTGAAAAAACAGACCGTCTGAACGGATTGAAGATAGGTGCTGATGACTATGTGATTAAGCCCTTTGATATTGACGAACTGGTACTCCGTATCCGCAATATCATCAAACGTAAACAACCGTCTGCCGCACCGGAAGTGGTAAAAGCGAAGAACGTTATTACAATAGGTAATACACAGCTATTTGTAGATTCTCTTAAACTGGTAACTGAACAAGGGGATGAAATCGTACTGACACCAAGGGAATGTGACCTGCTGGTACTCTTTTTCCATAATGTCAACCGCGTTATCAAACGTGAGGAGATCCTTACCAAGGTATGGGGCTCTAATGACTACTTCGTCGGTCGTAGCCTTGATGTGTTTATCTCCAGGTTCAGGAAGTATTTCCAGCAGAACCCTGGTATCAGCATCAAGAACGTGTACGGGATAGGATTTGTATTCAATGTAAAATAAAACAGCCCGCGGATCGCTGGTCCGCCGAAATCTACAGGGAAGGTTACTATAGATCTGGAATTCTGATTTTTCAGAGAGATTGAAAGAGGACGGACATCTTTTCCGGTTCTACAAAGCGGTATCCTGCCGGTTCCAGAACCGTGTCCTTTATTTTCCAATAATAGTCCATCAACTTCATAGACTATTTAAAAATAGCATACAAAGCTCTGTGCCTGAAGCGCATAAGTGCATGACTCCTTATACTGATGTATCAGTGCAAAAGTATCAACATAAATGTGATGGGGTTACCTTATGCGTGGCGCTTAGAGCTGCTCATTGTTCTCCTTCCAGTTGACGCTTGTCTTGTGACCGTAGAATCTATTCACTAAAATAAACATAACTGTAATGCACGCAATGATAACGTAATGTAAAACGATTGACGGCATGATAATAAAGCTGAATAAAGTACTAATTGTTACTGTTGTTGTTATCTAAATCTACACTTAACAGGTTGAAAATATACAGCAGTCTCTCCAATTATGGGATATGCAGATAAATTCATTTACAAAAGTTAACACAGCCTGACGATTCTAACAATACCACGATCGTTTAATTATCGGTAAAACTTCCTTTTTGCTGAAAGCAAAAGCCCCCGTCAGGAACGGGGGACTTGCAGTAAAGTGTCTGTATTTAAAGGCTTTCCGAAGACAGGCCAGCCGTTTTCGTTCCAGCTAAACCGCTGAATACGTGGTGAACGTTTCTTTCCACACCCGTCTCCGGGATGATCATTAGCGTGATATAATATCCAATATTCCTTCCCGTCAGGTGAGGTAAAAAATGAATTGTGTCCGGGTGCGTATACTTTATTCTCCGCAGACTGCTTAAAAACCGCTTCTGTCTTTTTTGTCCAGGATGCCGGGTCCAACAAATTACTATTTTCATCTGCTGACAATAATCCCAATGCATAATCATCTGTCCAGCAAGCAGATCCGGAGTACACTATGAAAAGTCGTTTGCCATGCTTTAAAAACTGCGGTCCTTCATTGACATCAACATGCTTCAGATCAGGATCTCCCAGGTCTCCCTTTGTCTCCCACGCATAGTGGGGAGTAGATATTTTTACCCTTTTCCCCTGGATAGTGTATGGATTCTTCATGGCGGCGATATAAATATCCTGACGCCCATTCTTATTCCCTTCCCATCCTGACCATATCATATATAACTTTCCATGATGCTCGAATACACTGCCGTCAATGGCCCATTTATCGTCTATATCTGCCACCTTTCCCTTAAAAACCCAGGTCCCTTCCATCGGGTCTGGTGAGCTATTTTCCAGTGCATACATCCGGTGATATTGATTATCACCATCGTCAGCAGCAAAATAGATGTACCATTTACCCTTTAAAAAGTGTATTTCCGGCGCCCAGATATCTTTGGAGAATGGCCCACTGGCCGGAGGTGTCCAGACGGTTTTATGTGGCGCATCTTTCAGGAAAGCAATGTTCTTCGTTTTCCAGAGTTCCAGGCGATTCCCCATTGTATGCATATAATAATAGTATCCATCCTTATATATACACCAGGGATCCGGCCCTCCTGCCAGCAGGGGATTCCGGAAGGTCTCCTGACCATGTGCGGCAGCTGCCAGCAGCAGTAAAAAGCAGACAATTGGTCTTATCATATTCTATTTCAGGTTAATCTGCTGTACTTCTGAAAACAACAGGTCCTCCACACCGGCGATCTTTACACCAATACGGGCAAACACATAGTCCTGATCTCCTGAAGCACCGTTACCAGAACGAACATCCGGCACATTCACACTCAGCTGTACATTCGATGGATCAATGTCCGCTCCGGCGACAGCTGTACGGGCCAGATAGTTTGTACCATCCACAAACTGCGTCTGATTCAGGTACAGGAATACAGTCTCTACACTTCTTTCATGCGCATCGGTAATGATCTTTTCCAGGCGGAAACTGCCATTTACCACGTTCGTGCCACTCAGCTCCAGCTTGGCATCTCTAACCATGTAGTAGGGCATCACTTCGATGTCCATAGTCCTGCTCCCACTGATGGTCAGCAACATAGTATCATTTTTCGTCTCTTCGTTGGTGATAGACCTGAATGGTCCCTGAGAAGGAGGGATGATCAGTTTATAATTACCATCAAACAGTAACGCTGCATAGGAGCCATCTTCCTTTATATTCACGGTAATTGCCCCGTTCTTGCCCCAGCCCGGCTCCCATAATTCGAAAGTTACATCTTTTGAACTGACATTGATCGGCACGCCCTGGTAGGTGATACGGCCGGAAAATGTCGAGGATGGCGGATCGTAGTTATCCTTCTTACAGGAGAACGCTGTCAGCGTCAATAATATATATGCGACTATTTTTTTCATGTAACCTGTTTTACAATATGTACTAATGATTAGGGTTTTTCACCAGCTTAGGGTTATTACTGAGCACATCTGATCCTATTACGGAATAATAGTTACCAAAATTGAAACGGTGTGCTGCTGTTACGTTAGAAGGTTTTACAACCCTGTATACCCATTTGCCATCGTTGGCATTACCCGGATGATAGATCTTATACCCCAGGATACCATAGATCATGGTGTTCACTTTATCAGCCTTTCCGATGTTTGCTACCACATCTGTCGCTGATATATTTTCTCCATTCCATACTTTGTGCGCGAGTCTCCAGCGCTTGTTATCAAACAGTTCATGCCCCTCAAAAGCCAGTTCCACACGTCTTTCGTGTACGATCCTGTCAAAAGTGATCTGGGCAGCTGTCAACGGCGTCGTGAATCCAGCACGATCGCGCAGTGGGTTAATATATTCGGATGAAAGACCGGACTGTCCAAGTTCGAACGCTGCTTCTGCAGCATTTAGCAATACTTCTGCATAGCGGAAGCGTACCCACCACACATCGCTGCGTGTACCAATCTGTCCTGAACCAACTGCAGGGTCCATGAACTTGCGTACAAAGAAACCTGTCTGCGCGCTATACTGCAAGCCGTCTACCGGACCGTCAGCACCTACTACCTGCGAGCTTTTCGGCGCACCTGCTACGGGTATACTATCTCTGTCAGCGAAGTTATCACCGCTGATCACATTGTATTTACCATCTTTCCAGTACATCACGCCGGCCCATATATCCAGTGGCACACCTTTGAAACGGCTGCCAGGCAGCATGATCGTACCGCCCAGACGGGCATCTCTTCCGGCAAAGATGTCACCAGGATTGTCGTAGTACACATAGTCACTACCGTTATTCGTTGCAAACGGCGCATAGGTGTTATCCAGCTTTTCATACAATAATGCCAGGTTCAGCGAAGGGTTCACTCTGCCACCCTGCTGCTCCTCAGCAGAAGACCATGGCTGATTATCGATTGTCCAGCCCTGTGTCTTACCCGACTTCAGTTTAAAATCCTGTACAAAGATGACTTCCGGGTTATTGGACTTATCATAAAAGAGTGCTGCAAAATTCTCCTGCAGGTCTTCTGCTTTCTTCTTATACAGGGAATACTTACCACCTGTGATGATCGCTTGTGCGGCTTCCAGTGCTTTTGTGTAATATCCATTTGCTTTATCTGCAGGGATGCCTACTTCTCCACCAGGCAGGCTCACACCTGGTGTTGACACACCGTATTTTGCTATAGAACCTGCATACAATGCTGCCCTTGATTGCATGGCCAGTGCTGCTGCCCTGGAAACACGTGATTTAACGCCCGCATCATCGGGTACCACATTCTTCACACTATCCAGTTCACTGATCACGAAATCATAGATCTCGGATTCCTTCGCGCGTGCGTGCTGCAGGTAGGTAGGATCGCCACTGAAGTTATATTCCATCGGTTCCAGTATCAGTGGTACACCACCCATACATTTTACTTCCTGGAAGTAAATGGCCGCACGCAGGAAACGTGCCTCTCCCAGAAAACGGGCGCGTACTTCGGCCGACAGTTCACTGGCTGCTGAACATTTCTTTATAAAGAGATTCAGGTCGCGGATATAACCGTAATCCCATAATCCCCACCATCCGGTCGGATAATCGATCTGCTTTGTTCTCCAATATTGCCCCGCTTCTGAAGGGAAGGCTTCATCAAAATTGGTAAACTCGGCCCAGTTGGTGATCGTTTGTTGTTCCGGATAACGGTTATATAGATCAGCCAGCACGGATAGTACCAGATCAGGGCTTTTCCATACAGCTTCGTCAGTCAATAGATTAGTCGGATCGGTTGTCAGGAACTCTTCGTCCTTTACACATCCTGTTATTATAGTGATAGCCGCTGTGAGTATCAGCAAATATTTTTTCATACTACGAATAATTAAAAGATCAGAGAGAAAGTTCAAAACCAATGTTCACAAATTTGCTCTGCGGATAGGTGAGACCGTTATCATCTATGATCTCCGCATCTATACCAACGTTTTTCATATTATCGATAGAGAAAAGGTTATTCGCGTTCACATAGAAACGTGCTCTTTCTATTTTAATACGGCTGAGGATATTCTTAGGAATAACGTATCCCAGCTCCATTGTTCTTGCGCGCAGGTATTTGACATTGATCAGCCAGAAGTCAGAGTTCCTGCCGTAGCTGCTATGACCACCATCATTGAAACGCAGTGCAGGATATTTACCAGGGATCCAGGCGCTGTTCAGGTCAAGTGGGTTCTCTCTGTGCCAACGGTCTTTATAAAGATCAGCTAACAGGTTACCACCATTCTGATAAGGATTACGCATTTCCCAGTTACGTGCAAAAGAGTAACCACCACCACCAGAAAAGTCGATACGGGCATCAAATCCTTTCCAGCCTGCAGAGAAGCTCAGACCGAAGTTCACAATAGGGTTCCTTCCGGTACCGTAACCTATGGGACGCATATCCTGATCATTAATGATACCATCATTGTTCTGATCTTTATAGATCAGGTCACCCGGCAGTAAAGTCTTGTTACCCGCTCCGTCGATGTTCACCGGATACTTGTTGATCTGCTCCTGTGACTGGAACTGACCCACTGTTTCCATTCCCCAGAAAGCATTGGTAAAACGTTCTTCGCGGGAGCTGAAATAATGATCCAGTGAGTTGTTGAAGACGGGTTTGTAAGTATGCAGTGTTTTATTACGTGCTACAGAGAAGTTACCGCCAATGTTAAAGCTTACCTGCTTTACCTTGCCGGAATAAGCAATGGAACCTTCGATGCCAGCCACCTGGTCGCTGTTTACGTTTTCTGACGGGAGATTGTAGCCAAGTTCACTAGGAACCAGGATATCATATTTTGCACCAAGTAAACCGGTTCTTTTCCTGTTGAACACGTCGATCGCACCAGTGATCTTGTCGTTGAGCAACGCGTAATCCAGTCCGATGTCAAAAGTCTGGCTTATGAACCAGGAGATATTCCTGATAGGTACGCCTTTATTGCCCGCACCAATGACAGCATTACCATCAAGGATGACAGTAGAAGTGTTATAATTATATCCTTCCAGGTAATCGTATGCACCGATACCAATATCATCATCACCCAGCTTACCATAGGAAGCACGGAGCTTCAGTTCACTGATCAGGTTCTTGCTTACTTTACCGAAGAACTTTTCTTCACTCAGTCTCCATCCACCGGAAACAGACGGGAAGGTGCCCCATCTTTTATTCGGAGCGAATTTCCAGGAAGCATCACGGCGCGCTGAAAGCTCGATGTAATACCTGCCGCCATAGTTATAATTGACACGGCCGATATAACCCAGTCTGGCCTCTGTACCATCTCCATCATTGTAGGTATCCATTGTAGAGAAATAGATCAGTGGCAGCTGGTTAATGGTCGGAACAGAGTGTACATAGGAACCTAAATCCCTCCGCTTAATTCTTTCTGCTACCAGGGTTGCACCGATCGTATGGCGGTCAAAGGTTCTGTTATAGTTGAGCTGTAACTGAGTGGTAGGTGACAATATCGTTCTGTTACGTCTTTCACGGTAAGGGTTGGAACTACCACCCGTTACATTGTAGGCGTCATTTACCGGATCGTAGGTGTACACCTTATACGTGTATTCATGTCCGTTCATGATCTCATTGGCATAGTAATAAGAGAACAGACCTTTTGCTGTTAGTCCTTCTATAGGGAACTGATATTCCGCAGTCAGGTTCGTTTGTAATACACGCCAGTCGCTGCGCCAGTAACCGGACAGTTTTTTATTCTGTACCGCCCAGTTTTCTGTATTGTGACCGATATCGTTAGGGTAGTCAGGATTATCGTTGGCGTAAGGACGCTCTGTCGGCCTGTTACGCAGGATAGCAAAACGTGCGGCCCAGTAATCATCAGTACCTGGTACCCCCGGCTGATCGCGTGTTTCGATACGACCATTGATCTGCGCACCTATCTTGAACTGATCGGATACACGGGCTTCAATGTTACTCTGCACATTTGTTCTTCTGAATGTAAATTCACGGCCGAGTACAGAGTTCTGGTCCAGGTGTGTGGCAGATACATAGTAGTTGATCCTTTCAGAACCACCGGTAAAATTAAGGTTGGCCTGAGTAAGCGGAGAATTACCTTTTACGATGAACTTATACCAGTCAAACGTTTTGTAGCCTGTCTCCGTACCTTGTTTCCACTTATCCAGTTCTGCCTGTGTGATAGCCGTTTTACCTGACTGGTTCATCTCGGCATCGGCCTTCCCTACCATCCACTCGTAGGCATTTACTGTTTTCGGAAAGCGGGTCCAGTTCTGCCAGCCTCTGTAAACGTTTACGTTAATGGTGTTACGACTGCCGAGTTTACCGCGTTTAGTAGTCACTACAACAACTCCATTAGCAGCACGCATACCATAGATGGCAGCAGAGGCATCTTTCAGTACGGTGATGGTTTCGATATCGGCAGGAGCGATGTTGTTGAACTGTCCTTCATCCTGTTGAATACCATCAATTACGTACAGCGGATTGCCCATATTCCTGATCTGTATAGAGGCACTGGCACCCGGACGACCATCAGAGAAACGGAAGGATACACCGGCGATCTTTCCTGCGAGTCCGGCACTCACCGTAGAACCAGCATGTATACCATTCAGGTCTTTGCTGGTCACCGAGGCGATGGCACCCGTCAGCGACTCTTTACGCTGCGAGCCATATCCTACTACCACCACATCACCAAGAGAAGTAGAGGAAGACTCGAGGGCCGCATTGATCGTGTGTTTACCATTGATCTCTATCTCTTTCGAAGCGAAACCGACGTAGGTGAAAATGAGTATCCCGCTGAGTGCAGGTACATTGAAAGCGTAGTTACCGGTAGGGTCAGTAGTTGCGCCGGAGGAAGTACCTTTCAGCTTCACACTGACACCAGGTAACGGTGTTCCCTTATCATCTGTTACCTGACCGCTGATCCTTACTGGTTGCTGATCAGCAACGGCCGGAGCACGTAATCGATTAAGCACGATCTGCCGGCCGGACACGTGGTATTGCAGTTGCAACGGCTGGAATAATCCGTCGAGGATGTTTGCCAGTGTTTCATTTTCAGCGGTAACATCCACCTTACGGTCAGACTGGATCAGCGAGGAACTATAGAGGAACTTTACGTCCACCAGTTTCTCGATCTGGCTTAGAACTTTGCCAACAGGTTGCTGTTTTGCTTCAAGCGATATTTTCTGCTGCAATACTTCCTGGGCTTTGCCGGGCATGGCGAATGTGATGGTAGTGAACGACAGGGCCATCAACAGCTGATAGACACAAGTACGCATAACGTGGAAGATTAAATCACGGATTCGTAATCTTTTTTTCATAACTTGGATTGTGTTCCTTAATAATATTGGGAAATAGACTGCCTGTCTTATACCCAGTGGAGCGGGTGTAAGACAATTGTGATTTTGGTTATAGCCAGTGGTAAGGCCATACCGCTGGCTATTTTCATTAAGTACTGCTTGTCATGTTCAAATAATCATGGTTTAGTTTTCAATAACATTCGGGCGACATCCTTTTGCTGTCAGCGTTATTTCATCTCCTTCGATGATACATCCCGCCTCCAGCGCCTTACAGATCAGGCGAATCTTTTCATGTAACGGTTCATCTGTCAGCGAAGCAGTCAACCGGCATCCGGCAAGTAATGCCTTGTCATAGCTGATGTGTACTCCATAGGCATGCTCTATTGCTGCCATCACACTATCAACAGGTGTATCACTGAACTCAAATGAATTGACGACTGCTACATCTTCCGTTTTTCGGGTACTGACGGGTGGTATAGTCTGTAGTACT
The DNA here is from genome assembly GCF_010093065.1 of Chitinophaga agri. Taxonomy (NCBI): domain Bacteria; kingdom Pseudomonadati; phylum Bacteroidota; class Chitinophagia; order Chitinophagales; family Chitinophagaceae; genus Chitinophaga; species Chitinophaga agri. The sequence goes on from NZ_CP048113.1 coordinate 4,401,652, forward strand.
GCTACGGCCAGCGTATTGCGCTTTAAAACGGCCTGTTGGTTGGCAGAAAGATTGGCTACGACTTTATCTCCCAATGGTTGTACAGACACTGATATTTTACCTGTTTTAACGTGTACTTCTACTAAGCTATCCTGTTCGTATGCCCTTACATTAAAGCTCGTGCCGAGCACATTGATCACCATTTCATTGGCATACACAATGAACGGCTGCAAGGTGTTACGCGAGATTTCAAAATAAGCGGCTCCCGACAGATATACTTCTCTTTTGCAATTACGTTCCGGGCATCCGGGAAACGGATAAGAGATCCTTGCGCCTGGCTGCAATACGACAGAACTGCCGTCTGGCAAACTGACTGTACGCGGATGTTCCTCTTCGTTGATCTCTTCCATCCGTTCATTCTTTTCCAGGCTTGCTGCTTCCAGCAAACGGCTGTAAGCGGCAGGCGCCTGTGCAGGGCGTAACCACCAGATAGCGGCACCGGCAGTGATACATAATAATGCAGCGGCCCAGTACCAGTAGCTGTACCGGCGTATTTTTACCGGTGTACTGTCATGCTGCTCCATGTGCATATGGATATCTTCCCACAATGCCTGTTCTTCTGTTGCGCTGAGCTGAAAAGCCGGTAGCTGTGCCGCTGCCAAGATAATGGCTTTAGCCTGCTCCATAGCCTCCCGCTGTGTGGGATATTCGGCGAAAATAGCTGACCAGTGCGCACTGTCTTTACCTTCTTTTACCCATGCCACAAAAGAGTCGTCGCAGACAAAATCTGCTGTATCGTATACTGAATAATCCATAGCATTATGTGCCTTCCGACAGTAGTTATGATCATAAAGGCAGGGATGGGGCGTTTTAACTCACCTGCAGGGAAAAAAATTTTGGCAGCGTTTATTTCCAGTTCTCACGCATTTTGAGAACGGCCCGTTGCACGAGGTTACGCACGGATTGCTCATTGATCTGCAGGATACCTGCTATTTCATCCCAGCTGAAATTATCATAGAAACGCAGTCGGATCACTTCCTGCTGGCGTTCCGGCAAGCGGGACAGGAGGTACTGCAATTTTTGCGTCAGTAACAGGTATTCTTCTGTTCGTATTGTAAGCTCTTCTATTGATTCTGTTTGTAAAGATGTCGTAGTAGCTATCGTTTTGATATCGGCCAACCGGTAAAGACGACGGCGTAAGGACCGGAAGAGGTAGTATTTAATGGAGGTTGTATCGGAGAGGTTGCTGCGGGTGCGCCAGAGGTCTGCGAAGAGATCCTGCATGGCATCTTTGACAAGTGCGGCATCCGGTACAAGGTGGTAGCCATAGTTATACAAGGCGCCTGCATGACGCCGGTACATTTCACTGAAAGCCTGTACATTCCCTTGTTTAAAAGCAGTCCATAGCTCGTGGTCTGCTATGGCCGTCTGGTTGATATTTTCGGACCCCGCCAATTTACCTCGTTTAAAGCAATGCCTTTAAAGTACAAGCTATAAAAATAAAATTAAACGGTATAGAAAATAAAAGGGGCCTGATGAAAATCAGGCCCTCCCCAAATTAACCATTAAAAAAACTCATTTGAATTTTGCTGTATCAAAAATAGGCGGAATCTTTCCGCCATCTGTTAATCGTAAGTTAATGATTTCAAATTCTTTCGGAAGGGATCATGGTAAGGGGGAGGTGCAAAAAAAAGGCCCCCGCAAGAAATTGCAGGGGCTTACCATTTAACCTATATTCTGTACTGTAGCATCAAATTCTTAAACATTTTTCAGGGGTTATTACATTTTAGACTTGTCATTCATCACTCACATCAACCGCTAAAGTGTCTCCCTCAAATATTTGCTGTATCTAAGACTGACTATTATAACCGAAGTTTAACCGGCACCGGAAATTTTTTTCAATTTTATTCTAACTTGCTTTTAATATGAACAGGATAGACCGTCTTTCCGCCATTCTCATTCAGTTACAGGGCAAGAAAATAGTGAAGGCAGCCGAGATCTCGGAGCGCTTTAACATCAGCCTGCGTACAGTATACAGGGACGTGAGGGCCCTGCAGGAAGCGGGTGTGCCGATTGGAGCGGAAGCCGGCACCGGTTATTACCTGGTGGAAGGATACCATCTGCCACCTGTCATGTTCAGCCGGGAAGAGGCGGCCGCCCTGCTCACCGGTGAAAAACTGATGGCCAACCTGAGTGATCATTCCAACAGGAAAGAATTCAGTAATGCCATGCAGAAGATCAAAGCCGTGCTGCGGGGCAGTGAGAAGGATTTCCTGGAATCACTGGAGGATAATATTGCGGTTGTCAGTCGCCGCCCACCGGTAGGAGAGGAGTTCCCCAACCGGTTCCTTTCTGATATTCAATATGCACTGGGTAAGCAGCAGATGCTGCAACTGGACTACTTTGCCATGCACAGTGAGACACTGACCAAGCGGGAGGTGGAACCCATTGGTATCATATATACGAGTGGCAACTGGCACCTGATAGCCTGGTGCCGTTTACGTCATGGTTACCGGGATTTCCGGATGGATCGTATTAAAAATGTGTCAGTATCGGCTGACAGCTATGATAAAACCCGCCATATTACGCTGAAAGAGTATATGGACCGTTATGGAGAGTATGAGGCCCAGGCCCATATGGTAAAGCTCCGGTTTCCGAGGGCCTTTGCCCGTCGTATCGGGGATCAGAAGTTTTATTATGGTCTTGTAGAAGAGCAGGCAGTAGGTGAATGTATAGAAATGACCTTCCTGGCGCCCTGCCTGGAGTGGTTTGGCCGCTGGTTGCTGGTATGGGGATCTGTACCCGAGATTATCTCTCCCGCCGAGCTGGCGGATAAAATGAAGGAACTCGCCCTGGAAATAAAACAACATTATTTGTAATCCCTGCTGACATAAGGCTGTCACTTCCCCTTTTTTACTTTGTATCAGTAACGATAAATCCTTACTGAATGAAACTACATCTGTGGTGTCACTGGCTATTGCTGGTCATTGGCCTGGTGCACCAGTTCCTGGTATATGAACAACCCTGCGTTATTACGCACAGGCGCACACGTATTTCTTACCCATGCAATACTAAACTAGCTGTTATGTTAAAAACTGATCTTACGAAAGTACACAAGGAGCTGTATACAGCGAAATCACAACCGGCACTGATATTCGTTCCGGCTGGACATTATGTGGCGATCACAGGTAAGGGCGATCCCGACGGACCCGTATTTGCAGAGAGCACACAAGCGTTATATACTGCTGCCTATAGCGTTAAGAATGCCTATAAACAGGCCGGGCAGGACTTTACAGTCAGCAAGCTGGAAGGTACCTGGTGGGTGGAACAGGAAGGTTATCCTCGGGATGCGCCCAGGGAGGAATGGCACTGGCAGTTGCTGATCCGTATGCCCGATTATGTGACCAGCACCATTGTACAGCATGCGCTGAAAACAGCTTTTCAGAAAAAGCAGCTACCCCTGTTACAGAAAGTATCGCTGGTAACGCTGGCGGAAGGCAGAAGTGTACAGATATTGCACACAGGCCCTTATTCGGAGGAACCTGCGACACTGAAAGTGATGGAACACTTCATAAAGGAGGAAGGACTGGTATACAACGGCCGGCATCACGAGATCTATCTATCAGATCCGCGTAAGACAGCGCCTGCGAAAATGAAAACCATTTTACGGCAACCAGTAAAGTGAAATAAGAAGGAATTATTTTTCGCCGAGCCCCAGCAGTTCGATGGCCTGCTGTGCAGCTATCTGGCTGGCGTCTTTTTTATTGAAAGCTTTGCCGCTGCAGATCAGTTCACCATCTACGACAGCACCGACGGTGAATATGCGACGGCCGTTATCCATTTGTTCTTCCAGCAGGTCAAACTCCAGGACTTTGCCATGCTTATTTGCCCAGCCGTATAGCTTGTTCTTGTGGTTCATTTCTACATTTTCCAGTTGCTCCAGGTCAATGTAGGGAACGAGCAGCCGTTGATGCACGAACTGTTTGGTCCTGTTATATCCTTTGTCAAGGTATACAGCACCCACAAGCGCTTCAAGTGTGTTACCGAAGATCTGGCTGATCTTCAGGAAGCTGTTGTATTTATCGTAGATAGTCAGTTTACGCAGCCCCATTTTGATAGCGATATCATTGAGCTGCTGACGGTTAACGATTTTAGACCGCATTTCGGTCAGGTAGCCTTCTGTTTTGTAAGGATACTTTTTAAAGAGGTAATCCCCTATAATAGCGCCAAGGATTGCGTCGCCAAGATATTCCAGGCGCTCATTGCTTTCGAGGAACTTCTCTTTGCTGGATCGATGGCTTAACGCCACTTCATACAACGAGAAGTTGCCCGGGGCAAATCCCAGCAAATTATAAAGGTCCTTGTAGAGGCTCCTTTTTTTCGGAACGAATCGATATAAAAATCCTGGCAGTAATTTCACACAATCAAGCAACAAATTTTTTGAAAATAACGGAAGCATTATGTCCTCCGAAACCGAAGGTATTACTTAATGCAGCGTTGATTTCTCTATGTTGTGCGACGTTAAAGGTAAAATTTAATTTGGGATCCAAGTCTGGATCTTTCGTGAAATGATTAATGGTGGGAGGTACAATACCATGTATTACAGACATAATAGCAGCGATGGCCTCGATTGCGCCCGCAGCACCTAAAAGGTGTCCGGTCATGGATTTCGTGGAACTGATGTTTAGATTATAAGCATGTTCCGCGAAAACCTGCTGTATAGCTTTTACTTCCGCAATATCACCGAGGGGTGTGGAAGTTCCGTGCACATTAATATAATCAATATCATGGGGCTGCAGTCCCGCATCTGCTAAAGCCAACCGCATTACGTTCATAGCGCCCAGTCCTTCCGGATGAGGTGCAGTAAGGTGATAGGCATCGGCAGTTGCGCCGCCTCCGGCCAATTCAGCGTAAATTTTGGCTCCTCTTGCCGTCGCATGTTCATAGGATTCTAACACCAGCCCTCCTGCGCCTTCCCCCATAACAAAGCCATCTCTGTTTAAATCAAAGGGGCGGGAAGCAGTTGCCGGGTCATCATTTCGTTCAGACAGGGCCTTCATCGCATTAAACCCACCTATACAGGCTTCGTTAATAACGTTTTCTGAACCACCGGTGATCATCACGTCCGCTTTACCATACTGAATGTAGTGCATCGCTTCAATGATCGCATTGGTAGCGGAAGCACAGGCAGATACTACGGAGAAGTTAGGACCACGGAAACCGTGACGGATGGAGATATGGCCTGCGGCAATATCAAGGATTAACCGGGGAATCAGGAAGGGGCTGAAACGGGGAGTTCCATCACCCTGACCAAATTCTTTCATTTCCTGGCAGAAATTGATCATTCCACCAATGCCAGAAGCCCAGATCACCCCAACTCTGTCCACATTGACAGTATTGCGGTCAATCCCGGCGTCCTGTACTGCCTGGTCAGCAGCAATTACGGCTGTTTGTGTAAAAGGATCCATCTTGCGTGCATCCTTCTTGTCCAGGTAATTGGTAGCGTCAAAGTTCTTCAGTTCGCAAGCAAAACGGGTCTTGAACTTGGCAGCATCAAAATGTGTAATAGGGCCGGCACCGGATACACCGTCCGTCAATCCCTTCCAGAAATCGGATACGGAATTGCCGAGCGGTGTAAGTGCGCCTAAACCTGTAACGACTACTCGTCTTGGTTGCATTAAAACAAATCTGATTAAGTAGGATTATTTCACATGTTCTTCCAGGTAAGCAACTGCCTGGCCAACAGTAGTAATAGTTTCAGCTTGTTCGTCAGGAATGGAGATGTTGAATTCTTTTTCGAATTCCATGATCAGTTCTACCGTATCCAAAGAGTCAGCGCCCAGGTCGTTGGTGAAGCTAGCTTCAGGAGTTACCTCAGCTTCGTCAACGCCCAATTTGTCAATGATGATCTTTTTAACTCTTGATGCAATGTCTGACATAATTTTAAGTGTTTTTGGTTTAAAACTTGAGTGCAAAAATATAATTTTTCTTGAATTGACAAGAAAGCATGCAAATTTTAGGGGTCAGACTTTAGTTGTATACGCCTGAAACCCTGTACTACAAAGGATTTCCCCACCGATTATTAATAACGGAAATTACTATTACCCCGTCTAAAAGACACTTCCGGGGGCTTATCCACACCTATATATATGAAGCTGGTATCCAAATATAGCTCCTTGCCACTCAACAGCCTAATCAGCCACCTATATACCCCTACAACACAATTAACTTTAATTAACACTGCGACCATCGAAGCAGCAATCCCATTTATTAAATTTGCCCGGATTATCCCTTCTATATTAAACTAATACAAGCTCATGGCCGGCAATAAGAAGATCCTGACAACGGTTTTGTTCGTGGTAGTGGCAGCTGTCATTATCCTTTTTATTATTAACCGCGTAAAAGCTCCGGGAAAGAAAGGTGAAAATGCACCCGAAAAGCCTGCTGCCAAAGGTGGCGGTGGTCCAAAAAACCTCCTGGTAGATGCATATGTGGTGAAAACTACCTCTCTGGATGAAACCATTGAAGCGAGCGGTACCCTGCAAAGTAATGAAGAGGTACAGGTACAGGCCGAAATCACCGGCCGTATCACAGGACTCTTTTTCAAAGAAGGTACCCAGGTAGCCAAAGGCGCCCTGCTGGTAAAAATTTATGACGAAGACCTGAAAGCCCAGCTGCAAAAACTTGAACTGCAGAGGGAACTGGCTAAAACCACCCTCGAAAGACAGGAAAACCTGCTTAAGATCAATGGTATCAGCCGCCAGGATGTAGACGTTACCCGTAACCAGGTAAGCGCATACGGTGCTGATATTGAATATACCCGTACGCAGCTGCAGAAAACTGAACTCCGCGCTCCCTTCTCCGGGCGCCTCGGTCTCAGGAACGTCAGCCTGGGTGCTGTCGTGTCTCCTACTACGATTATCACTACCCTCCAGCAGATAGATCCGCTGAAAGTGGACTTCTCCGTGCCTGAAAAGTACCGCACTGCCATCAGTCAGGGCGATGTGGTCGATTTCAAAGTAGCCGGCGATCAGCAAACGTATAAGGGTAATATCTATGCCATTGATCCGAAAATTGATCTCTCCACCCGTACGATCAAGATCAGGGCTATCGTACCTAACGCAGGTAAACTGCTTCCAGGTGCCTTCGCCCGTGTACTGATCTCTCTGAAAAATATGCCCGACGCTATCATGATCCCTACTCAGGCTGTTATACCTGGTACACGCGATAAAAAAGTAGCCATTGCTGACAGCGGAAAGGCGAAATTTGTAATTGTTGAAACAGGCATCCGTAACGCAGATAATGTACAGATCACCAGCGGTCTCAGCATAGGTGATACTGTTATTACCAGCGGTTTAATGCAGATCAAACCAGGTGCTGTACTGAAGTACAATGGTATTAAATAAGAACGGACAATTAAAGTTATAGATCATGAGTCTTCCTTCGCTATCTCTTAAACGTCCCGTATTTGCCATCGTAATGAATATCATTATCGTGATATTCGGCCTGGTGGGATTCAACTTCCTCGGGGTAAGGGACTTCCCCGCTATCGACCCGCCTATTGTGAACGTGCGGACTTCATATGCCGGCGCAAACTCTGATATTATCGAAACCCAGATCACCGAACCGCTGGAAAAATCCATCAATGGTATCGCGGGTATCAAAAATATTTCTTCCAGCAGCAGCCAGGGTACCAGTAATATTACCGTCGAGTTCGAACTGAGTATTGACCTCGAAGCTGCCGCCAACGATGTACGTGACAAAGTATCACAGGCACTCCGTAGCCTTCCTCCGGATATTGATGCTCCTCCTGTTGTGTCAAAAGAAGATGCAAACTCTGACTATATCCTGTCTATGACGGTACAGAGTAACATCCGTAATCAGCTCGAGGTGACTGAATATGCCAACAACGTATTACTCGAAAGACTCCAGACCATCCCCGGTGTCAGCTCCATCCGTATCCTTGGTGAAAAGAAATTTGCCATGCGCCTATGGATGGATCCCGCCCGCCTGTCGGCCTACAGTCTGACGCCTACGGATGTACAGGCCGCGCTTGCCAAAGAAAACGTGGAACTGCCTTCCGGAAAGATTGCCGGTAACGCAACAGAACTAACGGTGCGTACCTTCGGCCGCCTGAACACAGAAGAAGACTTCAATAACCTCATTATTAAAAATGAGAATGGTAATGTGATCCATTTCCGGGATATCGGACAAGCTGTACTCGGACCTGAAAACGAAGAAACCATTCTGAAGGAATCTGGTGTTCCAATGATCGCACTGGCACTCACTCCTCAGCCAGGTTCCAACTATGTAGCTATTACTGATGAGTTCTACAAACGTTACGACCAGTTGAAAAGAGACCTTCCTGATGATATCACCACCAATATTGCTATCGACAATACTAAGTTCATCCGCAAGTCCATCGAGGAAGTAGAAGAAACACTGATCGTCGCCCTGGGTTTGGTGATCATCATCATCTACCTCTTCTTCCGTGACTGGCTGATGGCCTTCCGTCCGCTGGTGGATATTCCTGTGTCACTGATCGCTGCATTCTTCATTATGTATATCTGCGGCTTTACCATCAACATCCTCACGCTGCTCGCTATTGTACTGGCTACAGGTCTTGTGGTGGATGATGGTATTGTGGTCACGGAAAATATTTACAAGAAAATAGAAGCGGGCATGCCGCGTATGAAAGCGGCAAAAGAAGGTTCTGAAGAGATATTCTTTGCTGTTATCGCAACCTCTATCACACTCGCATTTGTATTCCTACCGATCGTTTTCCTGCAGGGCTTCGTCGGACGACTATTCCGCGAGTTTGGTATCGTGGTAGCAGGAGCAGTATTAATATCTGCTTTTGTATCATTGACGCTGACGCCGGTACTGAACGTAAAACTGGGTCGTAAAACACATAAGCATTCATGGTTCTATGAAAAGACAGAGCCATTCTTCACTGGCATGGAATCCGGCTATCAGCGTGCCTTAGAAGGATTTATGAAGATTCGGTGGATAGCGACGCTGATCATCATGGCCTGTCTGGCGATGATCTGGTTCATCTTCGAGAACTTACAGTCTGAGCTGGCCCCGATCGAAGATCGTAGTCAGTTCCGTCTTTCTATCAGTGCACCTGAAGGAACTTCGTTCGATTACATGGAATCTTACATGAATCGTCTGACCGACTTCATGAACGATTCTATTCCTGAAAAGAAGATCCTCATTACAGTGACTTCTCCAGGCTTCGGCGGTGGTGCCGTTAACTCCGGCTTTGCAAACGTTGTGCTGAGTGAGCCGAACGAACGTTACCGTTCACAGAAAGAGATCGTGAACATGGTGAACCGTAACATGTTCCGCTTCCCTGAAGGGAAGGTGTTCGCTATTGAGCAACAGACGATCCAGGTGGGACGCCGTGGTGGTCTACCGGTATCGTTTGTATTGCAGCATATCAACTTCGATAGTCTATCATCCGTACTGCCTAAGTTCATCGACGAGGCAAACAATAATCCAACCTTTGGTGCGGTGGACGTAGACCTGAAGTTTAACAAACCGGAACTCCGTATTCAGATCAACCGCGCCAAAGCCAGTGAGTTAGGCGTTTCTGTAGATGATATCTCACAAACTTTACAGCTGGCATTAAGTAACCTGCGCTATGGCTACTTTATTCGTAATGGTAAACAATACCAGGTAATGGGACAGGTGTATCGTGGTGCACGTGATAAGCCAACTGACCTGCAGAACATTTATGTGCGTAACAGCCGTGGTGAAGCGATCCAGCTCGATAACGTTGTAACGATCGAAGAAGAAACGAGTCCTCCGATCATCTACCACTTCAACCGGTATAAATCTGCTACAATCTCTGCGAGCCTTGCACCCGGCAAGACGATCGGAGATGGTATCAAGGCGATGTATGGTATTTATGACAAACTGAAACAACAGGGCGTATTAAATGATAACTATGTATCTGCACTGGCCGGTTCTTCCCGTGACTATGCAGAAAGTGGTTCCAATACCATGTTCGCACTGGTACTCGCACTGGTACTGATCTACCTGGTACTGGCCGCGCAGTTTGAAAGCTGGGTCGATCCGTTTATCATCATGCTGACGGTACCGCTGGCGTTTGCAGGAGCGCTGTTATCATTGTGGATATTTGGTCAGACATGGAACATCTTCTCACAGATTGGTGTAATCATGCTGATAGGTCTCGTAACAAAGAACGGTATCCTGATCGTGGAGTTTGCGAACCACAAGCGCGATGAAGGCATGTCCAGAAGCAAAGCTGTAATTGAAGCATCCGCGATGCGTTTGCGTCCCATCCTGATGACAAGCCTTGCCATGGCCCTGGGTGCGCTGCCTATTGCGATGTCACTGGGAGCGGCTGCTACCAGCCGTATTCCATTGGGTATCGTGATCGTGGGTGGTATCGTATTCTCACTGATACTGACACTATTTGTAATTCCAGCTATGTATACCTTCCTGTCCAGAAGAAAACCTGCGTCAGAAAGGATGAATGAAGAAGAAGAAGAGGAGACCGTCAAGGTGCATGCATAAATTATCAGCAACTACATGAAACGAACACTTTTATATTTCTCTTTGCTGCTTTGTACTGCTGCACACGCCCAGCAGATACTCACACCAGATCAGGCCATAGATCTCGCATTGAAGAACAACTACGATATCCGTCTGGCAAAGAATGATGCCGCAATCACTGCTAATGATTATGCATATGCTAATCTTGCGTTTGCGCCACGCGTCAACGGAACTGCGAATAAGAACTGGACCGCTACACAGACTAAACAGGAATTTGCGAATGGCAATAAACGTGATACCAGTGGTATCCGCGCCAGCACCTTGAGTGCGAACGTGAACCTGGCATGGACACTGTTTGACGGTCTGAAAATGTTTGCGACCAAACAAAAACTGGAATCACTACGTGACCTGGGTGAGCTGGCCGTAAAAGACCAGGTGATCAATACAGTGGCCAATGTGATTGCCGGATATTATAATGTCGTGCAGCAAAAACAACAGTTACGTAATCTCTCTGAACAGCTGTCAATCTCTGAAGAAAGAGTGAAATTGTCAGATGCTAAATTCCAGACTGGTCTGGGACCTAAGACGGACTGGCTGCAATCAAAAGTAGACTATAATGCACTGAAGGCATCCTATCTGCGTCAGCAGACATTGATCGACCAGAGTAAGGCCACGCTGAACCAGCTGATGGCTGTTGAAGCAGGCAATACGCAATATGATGTAATGGATACGATTCCGCTGAATCTGGACCTTTCCTATGCCGGATTAAGACAGGAAGCATTACAGAAGAACACAGGTATTAAAGTCGCCCAGCAAAACCTTACCGTATCACAACTGCAGCTAAAAGAGAGCAAGGGTGATTTCTTCCCGGTGATCAATTTCAACTCTGCCTACAACTACTCAAGGGTGAACTCAAATGCAGCGACCAACTCCTTCAGTCCGGTGTATAATCAGAATGGCGTACTGACTTATGGATTCTCGGCCACCATACCGATCTTCAATGGACTGAACGTCAGGCGTCAGGTGAATGCAGCTAAACTGAACGTAGGCTATCAGCAGCTGGCACTGGAAAATACCCGCACACTGGTAGACCTTTCCCTGACAAGCGCTTTTAAAGACTACGAATATTATAAAACAGCAGTGACACTGGAAGACGAAAACCTGGGACTGGCGAGGGAAAATGTGATGGTGGCAATGGAACGTTTCAGACAGGGGGTAAGTACAGTCATAGAAATGAAGGAGGCGCAGCAAAGTCTGGAAGATGCCTACAACAGGCTGATCAACGCCAGATACAATATTAAGCTGGCGGAAACGCAGTTATTACGACTGAATGGTATGCTGGTGAAATAACATGCGAAAATAGATGGGTACTAAATAAAACGAGATGATGCCGGCTTATATAGCCGGCATCTTTAACTAAAAAAGCGTCTACCGGAGGGCAGACGCTTTTTTAATATGCAAATAATGATTGATCATTCATCTGGTTTCCTGGCCGGAGACGCATTGACTTTATCCTGCTGATAGTGTTTATAACTGTCTTTTATAAAAAGCATCAGGTCATAGTCAGTAGCATCCTGGAGGAACTGATAACCTGGTCTATAGCGCAGCATGAAACTATCCAGCTCGTCACCGCTCAGTTTTGTCATGCGGCCCACCAGCTCCGGACTGTATCTGTTGTCGATATATTTCTCTTTTTCCCAGTATACCAGCTGCTCCTGGAAGTGTTCTTTCTTTTTACGGGCCTTACTGGGCACCAGGTACGTCAGGGCCGTAATAGGGTTAGAAGGCAGTGTTTTTAACACATCAACAGCACCGGGCTTATGATAGTTAAAATATTTACCATATTCCTCACGGGTGGCAATAGAGTCTTTTTTATGATCACCTCTGCTAATTACATTGACTTCACTCAATCCTATGACCTGACGTGTCAGGTACACATTGATGAACATGGAGGTGGCTGGAACAGTAATATCTTTTTTGTAATAACCCAGGAGCGAAAATTCCAGTGTATCCCCAGGCAGGGCATCTATGGCAAAACGGCCACTTTCATTACTGATGGTACCCATACGGGAAACTTTATTAACAATCGTAACGCCTGGCATACCAGCTCTGCTATCTGATTCCGCGATCATACCAGATACGCGTACCTGCTGCGCGTCCGCATGCTGCAGTAAGAATAACAGGCAAAAAAACAGTGCTCCGATGCTACCGGAAAGTTGTATAAATCGTCTAGGCATCGCTCAAATTTAGTTTTCCCAGCGCAAATGAAAAGTTAAAAAATAGTTCTCTGACGACAGACTACAGTCTATAGTATATAGGAAACAAGCAATAAACTTAGGATTTTTATTGCGAATAAACAGCCTCTTCCGCTGGTGAGACAAATAATTTACTATGGATTGTTCCCTGATTACCCATATCTCAGAACTATATTATTATCTTTATTCCTTATTTCAAAGACTATGCCTCACAGGATCTTATTTGCAACGCAACGTTATCAGTATCTGAAAGACAGGTTATTAGCGCTTGTTCCGGAATGGGAGGAAGGGATATTGGACATCCGGGATTTTCCGGACGGGGAACACTATCACCGGATCAAATCTCATGTCACAAATAAAGAGGTGATCCTGGTGGGGGGCACTATAGACGACAAGGAAACCTTAGAACTTTTTGACATAGCTCATGGCTGTATCCAGGAAGGAGCCTGCGCGGTAAATATCGTGATCCCGTTTTTCGGTTATTCTACGATGGAGAGAGCGGTTAAATCCGGGGAAATTGTCAAGGCAAAAACCCGTGCGATCTTATTTTCAACATTGCCACCTACCGCAGCGGGGAATAAAATAATAATGCTGGACCTACATGTGGATGGTATTACTTACTACTTTGAGAATAGTATCCGTCCGGTACATCTGTATGGTAAAGATCTTGTAAAAGAAGCGGCACTTGACATAGCCAATAACCGCTCTTTTGTGCTGGCAAGCACAGATGCTGGTCGTGCGAAATGGGTGGAGTCGCTGGCCAATGATCTGAACGTATCTGCCGCCTTTGTATTTAAAAAACGGCTTTCCGGAGAAGAAACACACGTTACTGCCATCAGTGCAGATGTAAGAGATAAGCTCGTTATCATCTACGATGATATGATCCGCACCAGTGGATCGCTTATAAACGCAGCGGAGGCGTATTTACAGGCGGGCGCATCAGAAATAGCAGTTATCACTACGCACGGTATTTTCGCCGGCAACGGGTTTAATAAGATCAAACAAAGTGGTATCATCAGCCGGGTAGTATGCACCGATACGCACCCGAATGCATTTACCATTAACGATGATATGCTCACGATAAAATCAGTTGATAAAATAATTGCAGACTACTTTAACTAGCAATACTCAATAGCACCCCCATTTTCTTAGAGTATGCCGTTGGCAAGATGTTTGATATACAGCGCAATAGAAGGGATTGCTGTGTAGAGGGGAAACCAATGCCATGGCATGCCATGCCATTACTCAGGGGAAGGACCATTGTTAAAAGACTGTCGCATCTTACTTCAATTTTTTTAACCGGAAAACTATAGTACAACATCCGCGGGATGGCTGTGACTGCGTGTTTCATACCACGATAATTACGGCCAACTGTTGATAGTCAGATGCACATTTTTAATTTGCATCTGAAATTAATCGGTCGTAGCCTCATTGTGAAGTTCGATTACGTTGTATTATAGTTAGCAGAGAAGATTAGTAGAATTATCATAGAAATATAGATAGAAGCAGTTACCCCTGCTTCAAAAAATTTGTAACCAAATCTTACTATACAAGATGAGAAGCCATGTACTCAACTGGTTGTGGCTGTGCTTTGCCTTTTTCTGTAGTGTACAATCCGTAAAAGCAGGCACACGCGTTAACCACTCCTATTTCAAAACCAGCGCTGAGATAACAACATATCAGCCCACAATTACAGCCTTTGTTCCCTTTCAGCAGAAAGATACAACTGTAAAACCCACTACCAGCCCGGTAGTTATTACCCCTTCATCTGCCGCGAAAGACACATCAGGTAGAAAGAAGGATACTACACAACCTGCTGCTGCATCTCCTGTAGTGATCACACCAAACTCAGGTGCGAAAGATACTACCGGTAAACAGGCAAAAGACACCAGCACACCGGCGGCCGTGATCACGCCTAATGGAGACACCAGTAAACCCAGAACGGCAACAGCTTCCGACAGTACACGCAGGGCTGTACAGGATACTACGGCTAAGCCTAAAAGGGATACTGCACTGATATTACCCGCCGACTCCAACACACTGAAAAAAGAGATCGGTCAGTTCAGTCTGAAAGGTACGGTAAAAGAAGCAGGCGGTAGTCCCGTACCCGGCGCACAGGTGCTGAATACGAGCACAAAACAAGGCGTAGCCGCGGGACCTGATGGTAGCTTTACGATAAAGGCTTCTCTGAATGATACTATCAAAATATCCGCACCCACTTTCGCAGAACAATCCATTCCACTTGAGTCACAGGAACCTCTCACAGTGAGCCTTACAGCTGCCTCGGCCGGTAAGAAGGAACTCAAGGAAGTAGTGGTAACGGCACTTGGTATACAGAAGAATACCCGGGCTGTCGGCTATGCAGTAGAGGAAGTGTCAGGTAGTTCGGTACAGGAAGCAAAAGAAGTCAACTTTGTTAATGCGCTGACAGGTAAAGTGCCTGGTTTGCAAATCAATACCAACACTGGTTCCATGGGTGGTTCCACTAAAATAACCATTCGTGGTGTGAAATCCATTCTGGGTGATAACAACGCCTTTGTCGTAGTAGATGGTACGCCATTTATCAACAACAACACTAACCAGGGCGGTCAGCTCAATGGTGGTGGTGGTTACGATTACGGTAGCTCACTGCAGGATATCAATCCGGAAGATATCGACAACATTTCTGTACTCAAGGGTGCAGCTGCGACGTCTCTGTATGGCAGCCGCGGCGCCAACGGCGTGATGCTGATCACTACCAAGAAGCGCCCTGAAACATCCGGTGGTATCGGTGTTACGTATAGCATCAATGCACAGATGGACCAGGTATATGTGTTACCGAAATACCAGAATGAATATGGTGGAGGCACCGGTGGTAAGTTCGATACACTATACTATAACCAACATCCGGAAGCTTTCCTTAACGAAGGTGCTGCTACATATGATGACAACAACGGTTTAGGCCGTTATGACCTGCTGGTAAAATATTATGATGATGCGTCATGGGGTCCGAAACTGGATGGCCGCCAGGTGCGTCACTACTGGTCATGGGACAAAGACAAGGGCAATCCTGACTTTGGCAAAACAGCTCCCTGGAGCGCGAATCCGAACAACGTGCGGGATTTCTACAGAACGGGGTACACCCTCACCAACAATATTGCCATGTCTGGTACGAACGATAAAGGGTACTTCCGTCTTTCCTATGGTAATATGACACAAACTTTCGTATTACCGAACGCGGACATGCGCAGGAACAATATCTCTTTCAATGGAGGTTATGAAGTAGCGGAAGGACTGCGTGGTGTAGCCTCTGTTAACTATAGCGTAACAAGAGCAAATGCCCGCCCTGGTACTGGTTTTACCGGACCGAACCCAACGCTGCAGTTCACGATGTATGGACAACGCCAACTGGATATGGAGCGTCAGAAAAACTACCAGTATGCGGACGGTTCACAGATCACCTGGAACCGTAAGGCATGGAACGATCCTGCACCATTATCCAGCAATGGCCCTTACTGGAACCGCTATATGGACTATGAAACAGATAGCCGCAACCGTTTATTTGGTAACGCCGGACTGGACTGGGATGCAACGAAATGGCTGAGCTTCAGTGGCCGTGTATTCATGGATGATTATAACACACTGGAAGAAGAAAGAACTGCGAAAGATTATTTCATCGGTGGATATATTAAACGTGTACGTACTTCCAGAGAGCTGAACTATCAGTTAACTGCAAACATCAATAAAGATTTCGGAAAAGACTTCAAACTGAATGCAGTACTGGGAGGTAACATTATGCACCGTAAATGGACGACTACTGGCGGTAGTACAGTAGGAGGACTGATCATACCAGGTACTTATAATCTGAACAACTCTCTGCAAACAGCGCAACCTATTGATGAATTCTTCGAGAAACAGATCAATTCAGGCTTCGCCACTGCATCCCTCGGTTACAAGAACTATCTGTTCCTGGAGCTGACCGGACGCGCTGACTGGAGTTCTGCGCTGGCAAGTGAAAACAATCCATACTTCTATCCATCTGCTTCTGCATCCTTCGTCTTCTCCGATCTGCTGAAGGACTGGAAATGGCTGAGCTTTGGTAAACTGCGTGCAAGTGCATCACAGGTAGGTAGCGATACTGATCCTTACCAGATCTATGACACTTATCAGTTCATACCTCCATTTGGTAACTTCCCGGCTACGCAGCTGACCGCTATTAAATACAATAAGTCACTGAAACCTGAGCGTACAAGAGAATATGAAACAGGTGTCTCCCTGAAGTTCCTGGACGATCGTGTGGGTGTTGACTTCACTTACTACGACAGGATCACCAGAGACCAGATCCTTCCATTGCCAATCTCTACTGCAAGCGGCTTCACAAGCACGATTGTCAACGGAGGTACCGTACAGAACCGTGGTATTGAAATTGGTCTGAGTCTGAATCCCATCCGTCTGAAAAATAGTTTCCGCTGGGATATCAACGCTAACATCGCACGTAACCGTAACAAACTGCTCGACCTGGATATTCCACAATATAACAGCTCACTGCCGGTATTGCTGATCGGTACAGACCGCAGAACAACGAAGGTATCTGTTGCTGCTTATGTAGGGAAACCAATGGGTACGTTACTGGGAACAGATTATGTATACGATGCACAGGGACGTAAGATCGTCGGTCCTGATGGTTTGTATAAGATCACAGACAACCCGGTCCCTATCGGTAACGCCTATCCTGATTTCGTAGGAGGTGTGACGAACAGCTTCACCTATAAAGGTGTTTATTTATCAGCACTCATCGACTTCCAGAGTGGTGGTGACTTCTTCTCCTATACCAACATGTATGGTAAAGGCTCCGGTTTGCTGGATATCACTGCCGCCAACGGAGTGAGAGAGAAAGGTATCATTGCAGACGGTGTGACGGAAGATGGTAAACCAAATGAAGTAGTACTGGATGCAGCTACTTATTTCCAGAACAATGAAGGTCGCAATCTGAGCAGGGCGAACCTGTATGACGCGAGCTACATTTACCTGCGTGAGGTAAAACTCGGCTATAATCTGCCAGAAGCCTGGTTCAAGAAAGTACATGCACAAAGCGCACGTCTTTCTCTGTACGGACGTAACCTCTGGCTGATGAAATCAAATGCACCGAACGTAGACCCTTCCAACATTATCAACTCCTCTTCCAATATCCAGGGGATTGAAGGTGGGGCATTACCATCACTGCGTTCCTATGGTATTAACCTGAATGTATCATTCTAAAACTGAGTTCAATGTTGAAAAGATTCTTAATATACGCATGGCCGGTATTATTCATCTTTGTGATGATGGCAGGATGTAAGGACCTGGATGAGATCAATCATGATCCGACCAAGCCTACAGATACGGAGCCGGCCTATCTGCTAACGAGTGCGCAGAAGAGTTCTATGGATTTTTTATACAGCACGCTACAGAACGGCTATATAGGTATGCAGTATGCGCAGTACTGGACCGGTAATTCACGTGTGAATGATGCGCAGTATGCAATTGATGAAAACAACAATACAGCACTGTGGAACGCGATGTATAATTCATTGCATAGTCTGGACAGAATTATTACCATCAATAATCAACGGGGTAACAATCCGGCAGCAAAAAATCAGAATGCCATTGCAGGTATTATGAAGGTATGGCTGTTCCAGGTATTGACAGATGCTTATGTGAATGTGCCATATTCACAGGCATTAAAAGAAGGTGAAAATATCACGCCTGCCTACGATAAGCAGGAGAACATTTACACCTCACTGATCGATACGTTGCAGCGGCAGATCAGTGCCCTTGATCCAGCACAACCGACATTTGATGCAGGTGACGTGATCTACAATGGTAACGTGGCTAAGTGGAAAGCGCTGGGCCATTCATTGTTGCTCCGTCTTGCGATCCGTATTGCAGATGTTTCACCAGAGAAAGCCAGAACAGTGATCGAAGCAAACTACGCATCTGCCATGACTGACAATGGAGGCGATGCAAGATTTAACTATCTGACCACGGCGCCCAATAAATTCCCGATGAGTGATATTGACAGGGAGATCTCCGATTTTTTTGTGAGTAAAACATTAGTGGATTATATGCAGAGCCTGAATGATCCGCGTTTACCGGTATATGCAAGACCATCTGTAAACGGACCTATTAATGGACTGGAATATGGCAGAAGCGCCAATGATCCTGGCAGACTGGCGCCCGCGAATTACTCTTATCCGGGAGTAAGGATCTATTCAGATACGATGCCGGGCATCCTGATGACTTATCCGGAAGTAGCATTTACATTGGCAGAAGCGGCAGCAAGAGGCTGGAATGTAGGAGAGGGGGCACCGGCATTATATGAAAAAGGTATCCGCGCTTCTATGGCCTTCTGGGGGATAACCACCGGTGTGGATGAATACATTACCAGTGTTCCTTACGATGCGGGAGACTGGAAAAATGTGATCGGTACACAGAAATGGCTGGCATTATATCCACAGGGTTTCCAGGCGTGGTTTGAACGCCTGCGTTTAGACTTTAAGCAACCGAACGGAGATTCGCTGTTTATAGCGCCATATTCCGGCTCACTTGATCAGAATGTGCCATATGTGCCATCCCGGCTGACCTATCCGCTGGCGGAGCAAACGCAGAATGCGGCAGCTTACCAGAAAGCGGCAGCAGACATAAAGGGAGATACAAAGGCGAGTAAGAGCTGGTGGGATCTGAATTAGGAACACAACTATCCTCCATAGATTCCCGCTGTCTGCGATGACAGCATTAAGCCCTGGCTATCAGCCGGGGCTTTCCTTTTACGGGTGAGATATTAGCATCAAAACGAATATCCTTACGAGGTACTTTTCGAAGTCTGGGTATACAAGCGACGAACAAGCGACGAACTAGCGACGGCCAAGCGGTATGCAAATGACGGTATAGCAAAAGCGGCCGAAGGCGAACAGCCAGGGTGATACTTCTCATTATTCACTATACCGGTGGCGAGTAACTACTATAAATTAGCTGTAAAAGGGCTCCAGACGGCTATACAGACCATAAACAGCAAAGGCCAGGCTTAGTCAGCCAGTTGATGACAGGCGTCTTTAAACGGAGCGATATGCTAATTACAGCAATTAGCTGATCTTGTCTTTGGCCAGACGGCTAAATTCCTGGTGAGCGTCTTGTGATTTGAATGCACTGGTAGGTACGAGAAAGAAATTCTTTTTGCCTCTGTAAAGGAAAAAGAAGTTTTTAGCTTCCACAACTTTCGTGAAGGTACTCCAGGAGAGGAGGCGCTGTTGTTCACTGGTACGGGTGGAAATGGTGATACCTTCCTCTGAATATTTCAGGTGGATATCATCTTTGAAAGTGGCGGCTTTGTTATAAATGGAAACGGGCAGGAGGAACCAGAAGACAGTGACAATGAGTATGATCATACCAACGATCCCTATCAGGGCGCCTATTGTAACGATGTCGAACGCAAATCCGGCCATTGTAAAGGCCAGCAGGATGAAGAGTGTGTTGCGGAATACTTTTATTTCTCCCAGCTGCAGAAAATGATAGCGCAATGCATTCAATACCTCCTCCTTATTGTAACTAAACTCCAAATGCATTATGGCAAGGCAAACTTTTTATTTATTAACGGGGAGGGTCATCTGACTCTCCATATCATCTCTACGGCTGACAGGTGCATATTTCTTACGGTTAGCAACTGGTTTTTTCACATTGGAGGTACCGTCTGACAGGTCATCCTCACTTAAGCCTGGAAAGTTATTCTTTACGAACTGAAAATACTGTTGTAATGTTTTAGGATCTACTTTGAAGGGGAAGGCCAGTTCGTTACCGGTTGTCTTCAGCAGTTCATTGTTATTGATCCGGGATTCGTTCTGAAGATACCATTTATAAAGGTCAACGATGCCTTTTTTAAGTTCCTCTTCATACATTTTATCACCATCCTGGTCTTTGGGTAACATCCATACGTATTCCTCCACCCGGGTAGGGCGGGCTACTTTCGTTAGCGTTACAGACTTATCATCGCAATTAGCAGTCTTACTTCCGGCTTTTTCGCCTTCTTTTTCCTTTTCCTTCTCCTTATCTTTCTCTTTGCTGGCTTTGGTTTTATCCTCGTCCTTCCATATTTCGCTACTTGCGCTGGCTGATGCGGCTGAGGCTAAAGATACCAACAGCAGGAACAACAGCTTCTTCATAGTGTTAAAATTTGTAAGTCTAAAACTACAAAATGAAAATTATAAATCCTAAACTAATTGTCCGGCGGCAGGAGCTGAAGGGCGGTCAAAAAACAAAAGCAATGGATAAACCATTGCTTTCGAGAGTCATTTTACATTGCATGATGATTCACGCCTGTAGGAATATCTGGTTTTTCATAGGACAGTAACCATAATAAAATTAATACAATAACAAATATAATAAATATTTATTGTAAGATAGATTGGGGGATAAATATTTGAAATCCTTCAATTTATCAGGAGCATTTTTAAAAAGCTGGAAATAAAATAAAAGGTTTGTTAAAAATCCAGAACCAGACTTTTTACGGATATATATAAAATAAATTAAATTGACCCTGAAAGCATTGTAAGGGGGGATAAATATAAATACCAAGCCAACTGTCAACTGTATGAGAATATTTCTGAATAAAGCTGCTGAAACGAGTGTGTAGAGAAAGAAATTAAAATTTTACTGGGGAACAGCGTGTAAGAACGAACTGGATAAAAAGAGTAAGGGCACCTGGAAAGGCGCCCTCAATTTGTTACTATCCTATGAAAACCCTATTTGAATACAAATGTAAGGGCATGTTATTTTTCTTTGAAATTTTAAAGCCACAATAACAAATCATTAACAAAGGCAGTGGTCGTGTCCTACCTCAATTCCTTTACAGTATTGAATTTAGCTTATTCAGACTTTTTTGCTAAATTCGTTAACAAACCACCGATTATTATTGCTGGGTTTGGCCGTTTTACTGCCATTTGATCCGTTCATTATCTCCTGATATTTACCTAATGCTATCCGAACGATCGCTCATTTAAGTACTTGACAAAAGGGTTAAAAAAGTATAATTTTATTTGATATGACGCTGATTTAATCTTTTTATTTTCATTTGATTACAGGGAATAAATGGCCTGAAGATTGCTTTATAAACAGGTCAAACCCTTACTGGCTGGGAATTTGCTCGAATAGAAAATGAATAATATGCATATTCATTTAGCAATGTGACTTATTACCGAAAAATTTATACATTTGCGACAACCGGAACAATGCTATTTTAATGCACAATAAAATATACAATTCTTTTATCGATAGGAAAGCGAAAGGCCAAAAGTCATTCGCAGTACTGATTGATCCGGATAAGGTAACTCCTGCTGACATAGCAGACCTGGCGGCAAAATGTACAGCAGCTAAGGTGGATTACATCTTCCTTGGCGGTAGTCTTGTGATCACCAACCACCTCGACGAATGCGTACAACAGTTTAAGACACTGTGTGATATTCCTGTAGTGTTATTTCCTGGCAGCCCGTCTCAGGTTTCCCGTTATGCCGATGCATTGCTTTACCTGTCTGTGATATCCGGACGTAACCCCGAGTTGCTGATAGGGCAACATGTGTTATCTGCTCCTGCGGTAAAAAAGAGCGGCCTGGAAGTTATCTCTACCGGTTACATCTTAATTGACGGCGGTGCACCTACTACTGTATCTTATATCAGTAATACCACACCGGTCCCTTCAGACAAAGACGACATCGCCATGTGTACTGCTATGGCAGGCGAGATGCTGGGAATGAAAGTAGTCTTTATGGATGCCGGCAGTGGCGCCCGTAAGCCTATTACAGAGAGTATGATCTCCCGCGTAGCCAGCCAGGTATCGGCTCCTATCATTGTAGGCGGAGGTATCCGCGACGCCGAAAAGGCCTATCTCAACTGCAAAGCAGGTGCTGATATTATCGTGGTAGGAAACGCCATAGAGAAAGAAACATCGCTGATCAAAGAAATGGCCGACGCCGTACATGCTGCTGCGCCTGTGCTGAAATAATACCTTTTTAAAGCAAAAACGCTGATTATCGTAATCATTACAATAATCAGCGTTTTGCTTTTAGTTTTATCCTGGTCTCAGAGACTCATCATCTCTTTGAACTTAACCGCCTGCCTGCGACTTACCTCGATCTTTTCTCCCCCACGCATTTCCAGTAACAGCCCACCATTGAAATAGGTGTCTATCTTTTCGATCATCCTCAGGTTCACAATATGCTTTCTGTTGGCCCTGAAGAAAGTCCGTTCGTCCAGACGCTCTTCCAATGCATTTAATGACTTCAGTATCAATGGTTTATTTCCTTCAAAATACACTCTGGCGTAGTTGCCTACGCTTTCAAAGAGGCGGATCTCCTGTAATTTTACAAACCAGCAGCGGTCACCATCCTTCACAAATACCTGGTCATTTTCAGAAAGTATAGTGCGGATAGCACCTGCTTCAGCCTGCCGTTCTTTTTCTTCCAGCTGATGCAACTTCTGGATGGCATCTGCCAGTCTCTTCGGCTCAACAGGTTTCAACAGGTAATCCAGCGCATTGTACTCAAATGCTTTTAGTGCATGCTCATCGTAAGCTGTGGTGAAGATCACCTGAGGCGCTTTTTCCAGTTCTGCCAGCATGTCAAAACCTGTCTTATCCGGCATTTGTATATCCAGGAATAGCAGGTCAGGATGCAGTGTTTCAATTTTTTCCAGTCCGTCCTTTGCATTTACGGCTTCTCCCACTATGACTATCTCAGGGTGGTCAGCCAGTAATTTCTTCAGTTCGCTTCTGGCCAGGCGTTCGTCATCGATTATCAAAGCTTTTTTCATGAGCAATTACTTTTAAACTTGGCGCGAAATACTACAATTAGAACAACGGCATCAGCACTATGGCTTCTACCGTTTCCCCGTTTTTATTATAAATATTAAAAGATGCCTTGTTGCCATACAGGAGACTCAACCTTTGTCGTGTACTCTGCAGACCGAAACCATGTCCGGTCGTTGCTTCCCCGCCGATCTGTCCTGTGTTCTCAATGGTGATCTGGTGTTGCATATCCTTCACATGAGAGCCGATGATCACTGTTCCCCCGTTGATTGTCCTGGAAATACCATGTTTAATGGCATTTTCCACTAACGTTTGTAACATCATGGGGGGAATAGGCAGTTCCAGTGTTTCCGGATCTATATCGTACTGTACCTTCAGGCGTTCTTCAAACCGGATGGTCTCTAATGCAAGGTAATCTTTTACTATATCCAACTCATTTTCCAGGTTCACTGTTTCGGCTTTTTCCACCTGCATAGAGCTCCTGAGTATATTAGAAAGCTCTGTGATGGCTGTCCTTGCCCGCTGGGGGTTCTCATCTACCAGTGCCCGGATACTGTTCAGGGCATTGAAAATAAAATGAGGGTTCAGCTGCGATTTGATCGTTTTCAGCTCCAGCTCCTTTACGGTACTTTCCAGTTTAAGCTTATCCACCTGGCTATTCCTGCTTCGCTCTATATAATGCCATACGAAGTAAATCAGCCACCAGATGGAGGTGATCAGAAATATTGGTAGCAGGAAGGTCAGCGTCGTCTGATCGGTCAGGGCCCTTTGCTGCCAGGAATACCTGTAAAGATTACCAGCGATGGTATTTCCCACATAAATAATAACACCTGAACTGACAGTAAGTGCGAAAAAAAGCAGCATCTGGCTCTCAAAACTGTACTGGAACCAGTTCAGCCTTTTGATAATACTACGGAGCACATGAGTGGCCAGTATACCGAAAAACATGATCAGCAGCAGGTTTATCAGGAAATACGACCCCAGAGAACCGGCAAAGGAATAGGCAAAAAAGAGGTTGACTACTGCGTACGCCGTCCATCCAAGGATCTGACACCACCAATATCTTGATATTCGTTTAAACATCTATCTGAAAATTAGTAAACTACTGCTACATTTCAAAAATACCGATGTGCTTAGCCCAGCCGGGGCTAAATGTTATGAATGGGGGCCTTTATTGTCAGAATGCAGAATTGTGGGGATGTATGGAATGGATGTACATTAGCACATTATTTGTACTTTTGTTTATTAAATCCTGCATCAAGAAGTATGAATATTACGCCGGGCCCTCTTTTGGGCAAGATCGAAACCCCTGCTGACCTGCGGAATCTCAGTAAAGAGCAACTGCATGAAGTAAGTGAAGAACTCCGCCAGTTCATTATTGATGTTGTCAGTGTGCACGGTGGCCATTTTGCGGCCAGCCTTGGAGTCGTAGAACTGACTGTCGCAATGCACTATGTATTTAACACCCCTTACGACCAACTGGTGTGGGACGTCGGTCACCAGGCGTATGGCCATAAAATTCTTACAGGCAGAAGGGACGTTTTCCATACCAACAGAAAATATCACGGTATCAGTGGTTTCCCGAAAAGAGAGGAAAGTGAGTACGACACCTTCGGTGTAGGTCACTCTTCTACCTCTATTTCAGCGGCGCTGGGTATGGCAATGGCCTCCAAATACAAGGGCGAGACTGACCGTCAGCACATTGCCGTAATTGGTGATGGAGCCATGACAGCCGGTATGGCGTTCGAAGCCCTCAACCATGCGGGTGTGGCTAACGCCAATGTGCTGATCATTCTCAATGACAACTGCATGTCCATTGACCCGAATGTAGGCGCGCTTAAAGAGTACCTGACAGATATTACAACTTCTCCGACCTATAACAAGCTGCGTGACGATGTGTGGAACCTGCTCGGCAAACTGCCGGTGGGCAAACGCTTTACCCGTGATATGGCTTCCAAACTGGAAGCTGGTCTAAAGGGTGTCGTTTCCAGCTCCAGCAACCTGTTTGAGTCGCTGAAACTCCGTTATTTCGGCCCGATTGATGGTCATAATATCGTGAAACTTGTCGATACCCTGCAGGACCTGAAAGATATTCCCGGCCCGAAACTGCTCCATATCGTAACTACCAAAGGGAAAGGGTATGCTCTGGCAGAAAAGGACCAGACGACCTGGCATGCACCAGGCCTGTTTGATAAAATCACTGGTGAGATCTTCAAGAAACAGCCGGAGAAACCACAGCCTCCTAAATACCAGGATGTCTTTGGTCACACCATTATTGAACTGGCAGAGATGAATAAGAACATCATGGGAATTACACCTGCGATGCCTTCCGGTTCCTCTCTAAAATTCATGATGGAAAAAATGCCTGACCGCGCTTTTGACGTGGGTATCTGTGAACAGCATGCGGTAACCCTCTCTGCCGGTTTAGCGACACAGGGTATGCGCGTATTCTGTAACATTTACTCTTCCTTCTTCCAGCGTGCTTATGACCAGGCATTACATGATGTAGCGATACAGAAGCTGCCGGTTACCTTCTGCCTGGACCGTGCAGGTCTGGTAGGAGAGGACGGTCCTACACACCATGGTGCTTATGACATCGCTTATATGCGTTGTGTGCCTAATGTGATCATCAGTTCGCCGATGAACGAAGAGGAACTCCGCAACCTTATGTATACCTCCCAGCTGGCAGAACAGCAATATCCATTTATCATCCGTTATCCGAGAGGACAAGGTGTAATGCCTGACTGGAAACAGCCTTTCCGTGAGATCAAGATAGGCACAGGTCGTAAAGTACGCAGCGGAAAAGATATCGCTATCCTTTCCCTGGGCCATCCGGGCAACTTTGTTACAGAAGCCTGCAAAGAACTGATGGCTGATGGACTGCAACCTGCTCACTATGATATGCGTTTTGTAAAACCACTGGACGAAGCCATGCTGCATGAGATATTCAGTCAGTTTGACAAGATCGTTACTGTGGAAGATGCAGCAGTTACCGGTGGGTTTGGTAGCGCTATCCTGGAATTTATGGCGGCTCATGGCTACAAAGCCGATGTACGCATGCTGGGTATTCCTGACCGTATCGTTGAAC
The DNA here is from genome assembly GCF_010093065.1 of Chitinophaga agri. NCBI lineage: Bacteria > Pseudomonadati > Bacteroidota > Chitinophagia > Chitinophagales > Chitinophagaceae > Chitinophaga > Chitinophaga agri. Next base: position 4,428,308 of record NZ_CP048113.1, read on the forward strand.
ATGGTAAACCGGAAGAACTGCACCGCGAGTGTGGTTATGATGCTGCAGGTATTGCGGCAGCAGCACGGGCCATGCTGAAAGAAAAGATCACCGTTACTGCCTGACAAGCGGCTGTAGCAGCAAAATAACAGAAAGCCACCGGTTATGACCATTGCTCATACAGGTGGCTTTCTTATTTTTATGATATGGATGAATTGTATGTAAACTTCCGGATCAGGGAGGTGGTAAAAGAAACAACAGACACATTTACCTACAGACTGGAAACAGTTGACGGGCAACCATTAGACTATCAGGCAGGGCAATTCATTACTTTTCTTATCTACCTGCACGGTACGGAATACAGGAGGTCCTATTCCTTCAGTTCTGCTCCTGGTATTGATGCTTATCCATCGGTAACGGTGAGAGAAAAGCAGAATGGTGAGATCTCCCGTCATATACTGCGCAACTGGAAAGCCGGCGATCAGCTCACTGCCCTTCTTCCTTCCGGACGATTTACCCTTCCGGGATACAGCACTATTCCAAGAGATATATTTCTGTTTGGTGCAGGTAGCGGTATCACGCCATTGTATGCTATTCTGAAAGATGTGTTACATCATGAACCTACCGCACATGTGAAACTGGTATACAGTAACCCATCGGAGCAGCGTACTATCTTCCATAAACAACTACTGGAGCTGTCAGCACAGTATCCCGACCAGCTGCATATCATTCATCTTTATAGTAGCGAACCGCCTGATCACCTGGTACGCAGGCTCAGTAATATGTCGCTCGAGCCACTGGTACAACAGCATCTGCGTTATAATAAACAGGATGCTCAGTTCTTCGTATGCGGCCCTCCTGAATATATGCGTATGGCGCTCTTAACGCTCACTTTTATGGGCTTTGAAGAGGAACAGCTGCATAAGGAGAACTTTGTTGTAAATACAGCCCCGCAGCTGGCAAGAATAGGCGTCCCTGATGATACGTCCCTGAAGAATGTAACATTACATTTGCGTGGAGGAATACATACGCTCTCTGTTCCCGGCAACCGCAACATACTTTCTGCTGCGCTTGCCGAAGGCATAGCGATACCATACAGCTGTAAAGGCGGTGTTTGTGGCTCCTGCACGGCACGATGTACAAAAGGTAAAGTGTGGATGGCCCTGAATAATGTGTTAACGGACAAAGAAATTGAGCAGGGTTTCGTCCTCACCTGCACCGGTTATGCAGCCAGCGCGGAGGTAGCAATTGAGATCTGACTACCTGTGTACAGGATCACGAGAAAGACCTGAATTTCTCGAACTCGTCCTGCAGTTCATTATACAACTTTCTAAAGGTGTTCATGCGGTCCTGCATAGCATCGAAGTCCTCTACCGGACGATCATCATGTAGGATAGCGGGCTGACCGTTATTGGATATTTTCTTGGAGCATTGTTTCAGATCGTGCCGTAACTCATCTGCTTTTTCTTCCTGGCAGATGAACTGGTTCTGGAAGTGCTCGATCTGAGCCAGGGATTCATCGTCAGTTTTATGGCGGGAAAATACTTCTAACTGACTACGCATTGACCGGATAGACTCCCTGGTTGCAATCACTTCGTCTCTCCAGTTACTGATCTGTTCAATGTCTGAGGTTTGTGCGGAAACTTCCATGTGTATTGATTTTAACGTGAAATAATTAAGCAATACAATATTTGTCCGTTACATATACCTAAGGTACAAACCTTTTTTTATATAGGATACAGTAAATAAATACACTGCTAAAACCTGCTACAACAGCCGTTTCCGCTTGCGTTCCTCATCAATATTTTCCGATGTGCATAACAATAAAATCATCTGCCATGAGTGTTAATCGCTTACAGTGTGTGCACGAAATACAATAGCAGCGAAACATTGCATTACAAAAACAACAATATCAGCCATTACCCGGAACACAGTAGCGGCAAGGATTGTGTGGGATATCAGTTGCTATTCCATCAGCATGATTACGCTGACATAACGAAAATTTTATTTATTAAAAAATAATAAAAATGATGTTCTTATAATATTTAGCCCTACATTTGCATCACATTGCGAGGTAGAGCAGGGGTAGCTCGTCGGGCTCATAACCCGAAGGTCAGAGGTTCGAATCCTCTCTTCGCTACAAAGAAAAAGGCCGAATTAGTTCGGTCTTTTTTTATTTACACCCTTCAGATCTATTCATCCTCATCGCGGATGCTGCCTGATAAAAACGATAACTGCTGTACAGAAGAGTGACTCCCATACAGCAGCTGCGTTAAAATTATTCAGACATGCTTATTACGGCTTCTACGTAATTATCTCAGATATGCATTATACATCCATACTATTTTTTCCTGTTCACGGATGTAGGTAGTGATCAGATCATTGGTACCATCATCACCTACTTCATCACTCAGTGCAGAGACTTCTCTTTCGATCTCTATTAATGACTGCAGCCCCGAAAGCACATGCTGTACACAAGCGATATCTTTACCTTCATTCTTCACTTCTGCAATAACAGATTGTTCAATATAGTCAGAGAAAGCATGTGTAGGTGTGAAACCTAATGTTAGTATCCTTTCAGCTATTTCGTCAATCTTTGTCAGCGCATCTGTATACAGCTCTTCAAATTTCACATGCAATGTGAAGAACTTGTCACCACGTATATTCCAGTGAAACCCGCGCACATTCATATAAAACAACTGATATGTTGCGAGCAGCACATTCAGCTTTGCAGCCAGCTCTTTGGATGTTTTTTTCTCAAGACCGATGTTCGTAGTTGCAGTACTCATATCCTTAAGATTTTTGGGTAATAGTAATTAACTCATCGGTACGTCAATCAACAAAAAGTCTGCCGCTTTAAGTGCTTTGATAGTGGTGCTATCGTAATTGCTTAGCCCAATAGCATCGCGGCGTTTCAGCACTTCACCTGCCACTTCCACTTCACCGTCCAGCACAAAAAGATAGGTACCCTGCTGTGCCATTTTAGGCGTGATCTCCACACTTTGTCCCTCATCAAAATGACCAAGAGAGAACCAGGCGTCCTGGTTGATCAACAGCGCATCACTATCTGCTTCGGGAGATACAACTACCTGCAGTTTATTTTGCCTGTCGGCGAGATCAAATGCCTTCTGCTGATAGCGCGGAGTAATGTTACGTAATTTGGGGAAGACCCATATCTGCAGGAAGTTAACAGGATCTGTTTTAGAGGCGTTAAATTCTGAGTGAGCAATACCACTGCCGGCGCTCATGATCTGCACTTCATTACTGCGGATGATCTCGTGCCTGCCTGTGTTATCACGGTGTTCTAAAGAACCACTTAGTGGGATGGATACTATCTCCATATTATCATGCGGATGAGTACCAAAGCCCATTCCACCTTTAACTATATCGTCGTTGAGTACACGTAATGCACCGAAATGAATACGTTCCGGATTGTAATAACCTGCGAAGCTGAATGTATGATAACTCTGCAACCAGCCATGATTGGAAAAGCTACGGGTATCGGCCCTGTGAATGATTTTTTCCATAATTGATGTTCTCCTTTTTACAACACAAATATCCACATTATACAAAGGCTGGTAAATGGATAGCTTGATGAAAACGGTGTACTATTTATTACAATAAAAAAGTCCTGTTCTTATGATAGAACAGGACTTTCTTTTACTATTTTTTTCCTCCGGTTATACCAGCTCAGCGTCCAGTGTAATCTCAGTATTCAGCAGTTTTGAAATCGGGCAGTTAGTTCTTGCTTCTTCTGCCAGCTCAAGGAATTTATCCTTATCCAGACCAGGAACAGTGGCTTTCAGCTCCAGGTGGCTGCTGGTGATCGCTCCATTTTCCAATGTAATGGTAGCTTTAGTGTCGATATTCTCAGGAGTAAAACCAGCGCCTGAAAGCAGAAAGCTGAGCTTCATGGTAAAGCAACCAGAATGCGCAGCTGCTATCAGCTCCTCAGGATTAGTACCGGTACCATCTTCGAAACGGCTTTTGTAGGAATAAGCTGTATTATTCAGTACACCAGACTGTGAGCTTACTGTACCATTTCCATCTTTGCCAGTACCTTTCCAGTTAGCGGATGCAGTTCTTTTCATGATAAATGCGTTTGATTAGATTAATGAATATGTGAATGATCGAGGTGGTTAATCTTCCTGAAATTACTATTCTTTTTGCTTTGGCGCGGGTTATATCACGTAGATTTTTCTCTACAGAGTGTTATAAAATAAAAAGCCGGATGAATTACTTCATCCGGCACACACTATTGCTGGCAATCATCCTCAAAAAAACCTCTTTCAACACACCATTGCCCTCACTAATCCCTGTGTCTATATATCCTTTAGTCCCCGCTATTCAACCTTGTACTGATTGCAATGGCTGATTGCCAGTTACGCAAACTAAGCCTGTTTCACCAGCTGTACACTCGCCTGTAACTTCACCTCTTCACCCAGCATCAAACCGCCATTGTCGGTTACAGCGTTAAATGAAACTCCGAAATCCTTTCTGTTAACTTTACCTTTTATCTCAAAGCCAGCTTTCGTCTGACCATATGGATCTTTTACGATACCGCTAAATTCTACTGCCAGTTCTACCGGTTTAGTAACACCACGCAGCGTCAGGTCACCAGTAATTTTATAATTCTCATCGTCTACTTTCTTCACACCGGTAGAAACAAAGGTGATCTTTGGATACTGAGCAGCGTGGAAGAAATCTTCAGCCTGTAAGTGCTGGTCGCGCTGTTCGTTCTTAGTCGTGATACTGTCTACATCTGCTTCAAAAGAGATCTTAGCGTCAGTGAAATCATCGCTGCTGCTTTCTACAGTACCATCGTATTTACCAAAGTATCCGGTCACGTTAGTGATCATCAGGTGTCTGATCTTGAATTCTACATCGCTGTGAGTTGAGTCGATTTTCCAGATTGCCATAACTTTAAGTGTTTTTAGTTTTTTTAAGTACGTTTTTTTGTTGATGTCTTATGTCTTATTCGTAACTGATGAACAACTGACCGTTTACCTTTTGCTTTTGCTTTCCTTCACTTTTGTCTTTCGCTCTGCTGTCTGTCATATCTGTTTCATTAAGACAGTACAAAAATACACGTTGCAACAAATGTTAGGAATGGATAAAAAGACTTAATCGGTGTACTTTTTTTTGACCGAATCATTAATCGCACATTATCAATCACTTATAATTATCAGGCATTTGCCTTGGAGGCGTCTTTAAACTCAGAAGGGGTCTGATTGGTGTACTTTTTAAAGAAACGGCTGAAATAGTGGGGGTCTTCGAAGCCGAGTTTATAGGCAATCTCCTTAGCGGAGAGGTCTGTATTATATAAATAGCGTTGTGCTTCCAGTATGACGCGGTTACGAATGTGTTCTCCAGCCGTGATACCAGACAACTGCTTACTGATCTCGTTCAGTAAAACCGGCTTTATATGGAGGATACCGGCATAATCTGACACATTTTTCAGGGTGGTATACTGTTCCTCTATCAGGTTCTTAAACTGGAGGAAAAGCGAGCTATTATGTGTAGCATGCTGCTCAGGCGCTGCCAGCATACTGCTACCCTTAATGCGGGATGCCAGTACCAGGAAATAGCGTAACAGACCGTGAAAAGCAGTTTCGTACTCTGCCTCCTGCTGCTGTACCTCTTTCATCATCATGTGCACGACCATCTCAAAGTCTTTCTCCTGTTCCTGTGTAAGCGTGATGACACTGCTGAACTGGTTGTTGAAGAAAAGAGAAGAGTTGATTCCCATCAGGGTAGCCGCCTGGTCTTTCAAACACATAAACGCATCCTGAAAAGCGATCATGTATCCTTCGATCCTGTCGCTGAAATCCATGGTATGAACCTGCCCCGGCGCCAGGAAAAACAGGGTATTTTTCTTTACAGCATGGGTTACCGTATCAATGGTATTGATCAGTTGCCCTTTTTTTATCCAGTAAACAGTATAAAAGTCATGTCGGTGTGGAACACCATTGCTGGCTAAGAACCCATCCCCCAGCTCACACAGTCCGGACACCATGAATTTCGGGTCTGCCTGTGCATACCTCGGTAAAGACACTATTTCTATATGGCCACGTTTATCACTCATTCCAGGGTACCGGCAACTTCAACCTCCCGGTCTTCAGGTTCTATGTAATCAATTATAAAGTTATTTCTGCCTTCTCCTACCATGATGCCCATGTATTTCATCTGTACAAGCTCCAGCATCCCCAGGAAAAGGAAGATGGCGTGCACCCTGTCCTGGCAGAGATCAAAGATCTTTTCAAATGAAAGCGTCTTCTCTCTGCTGGCAAGGTCCAGCATATATTCACGGGAGCTCTCCATAGTATATTCGTATTTATATACGACGTGCTGAGGTTTGTTCTCCCGTTGTTTTACCCGTTGCATAACCTTTTCAAAGGTCTGGGTCAGCTTAAAAAGCGTCAGTGTCTGTATCTCAGTACCCTCGCTGGTCGACTCTCCGATACTGGCGAGCTCTTTGGCTATATTACCACGTTTGATCTGCAACATACGTTCGGCCTCGCGTTCTGCGAGTTCCACCGCTGCCTGCTTGAAACGTTTGTATTCTAATATTTTATCAATTAACTCCTGCCGCGGATCTATTTCTACCCCCTGTTCATCCAGCTCCTTACGGGGCAACAGCATCTTAGCCTTGATACGCATCAGGGTAGAGACGAACAATATAAATTCGCTTGCCAGCTCAATATTGAGCGACTCCAGATGGTGGATATAATCAAGGAAATCGTTGGTAATAGTGGTAATGGGGATATTATAGATGTCCAGCTCATCTCTCTCAATAAAGAAGAGGAGCAGGTCAAACGGCCCCTCAAACTGGGGTAATTTTATCTTGTAGGAGTTGTCATTCATATTGTTATGTATGGCTTTCACTTGTATTCCGGCGGCTTTTCTGCCTGTTCCCTTCTCAAGTGAAAGCCATCAAAAATAACCAAAAATTCCTGCTCATCAGAATTTGGCGGTAAATCCGACCCCAATCACCTGCTTCACCTGCAGTCTGGGTCCCAACACGCCTGTCTTCTCATTAGTGAAAACGCGTACATCGTCATCGTAGATCATATCTAGTGAGACATTCGCAGTAATATATTTATTGACCTGCAGGTTCAGACTATTTGTCCAGAAAAGGTCGAGATTCTCAGGGTTATGTTTGTAATTGGAATAAAGGTCCATCCTTGTTTTATATGTTATATTCTTTGCAAGGGGCTTTACCCAGTTCACGGTCAGATACGCACCGATTTCAGTCTTTACATGTTTGCCCGTATCTACCCCAAATGCACCCTGTGACGCCAGCCGGTCATCCATGACAATGACATAACGCGCGGTGACAGGAGAAAAGAATACGGAGAGCTGATCACTTGGCTTGTAGTCAAGACCAGGAGAGAGCAGCACATAGGCAGGAGCGAAGAAACGGGAAACCAGTGAAGGTTTTACAGAGTCTACATTAGAATAAAGATACCCATCTGTAAACTGCGTGCGGACATCTAACAAGGCACTGAGAAAGAGGTTTTTACCTATTTCATAACCGTACTTTGTGGTCAGTCCGATACGGTCATCACTCTTACGACCACCAAGGCTGGTCGTGTTAACATAACCATAGGCCAGGTCGAGTACGTTATCCCAGTTATGCTTTCCTTTTTTATAAAAAGCATATGCATTCAGATTAGAAGCTACGGAGAAGGAGAATTTATCACCACCCGCAGCCCAGTTTGTCAGGCTTCCCTGGTTAATATTCAGATTGAAGATGCCACCTTTCTTCCATAAAGCAGGAACGGTATCAGCGGCGTCTTTCTTGATTCTTCCGCTGGCTTCTTCCCTGGATGTCTTCATCCAGTCGCTCTGTGCATACAGCGTCTGGAAGCATACCAAAAAACAAATAATAGTCAGGACGGATTTTCTCATCAGTGTAAATAATTAATAATGCTATGGATAATAGTGCCGTTATATGGGCGTTACGAACATATCGCGTTATATCAAACGCGGTCGCAAAAATATAAAACCGGGAGGAAAATTTCGGGGATTGGAAAAGAAAAGCCGGACACAGGGGCCCGGTCCGGCTATAAAATCAGCTTATTTATTCTTTAATGCATCACGGATCTCCATGAGCAGTTTTTCCTGTGTAGTTGGCGCTGGTGGTGCTGCTGGTGCGGGTGCTTCTTCCTTCTTCTTACGCATCGTGTTGATAAACTTCACCACCAGGAAGATGCAGAACGCGATCAATATAAACTCAATAATTGTCTGTATGAATGCCCCATAAGCAAGTACTGTAACACCCTTTTCCTTCGCTTGGGCGAGCGTTGTCACAGGCGTGTCGCTGGAGCCAAGCTGAACAAACTTCTCTTTAAAATCAATTTTACCGGTGACCATACCAAGTATAGGCATGAATATATTCTCAACCAGCGAGTTTACGATCTTCTGAAACGCACCACCGATGATCACACCGACAGCCAGGTCAATAACATTGCCACGGGTAGCAAACTCTTTAAATTCTTTGAAAAAAGACATAACACAACTTTTTAAAGGGTGAAGACAATCAGTCGCTAAGATAGCTATTATAAGTTATAACGTTTAATACACATACATTTTACTGTTCCAGGTTAGGATACTGCATGCTGAACGAGCGAAGTGTATCCCTCAACGTTTGTGCCACCACGTATTCTTTATACCAGTTCTTATCTGCCGGTACTACAACCCATTTGATGTCATTGCATTGTTCAAGTGCATCTTCATACACCTTTCTGTATTCTTTCCAGAGCTTTGCCTCTACTGCGTCACTTTTATTATACTTCCACATCTTTCGTGGATCTTCCAGTCTTTCCTGTAGTCTTTTGCTCTGTTCTTCCTGAGAGATATGCAGATAGAATTTAAGGATAGTTGTATTGTTATCTTCAGCGAGCAACCGTTCAAAATCATTGATGGCGCGCATCCTTTTTTCAGCGGTTTCATCGTCGATCCATTTATGGACACGCTGTATCAGAATGTCTTCATAATGAGAACGGTTAAACACCTGTATCATTCCTCTCGCAGGGGCGTGACGGTGTACACGCCACAGGAAGTCATGCTCTTTCTCTTCATCAGTCGGCGCCTTAAACGATTTCACGTTAATACCCTGTGGGTTCATGTTGCCAAGTACTTTCCGGATGAGTCCATCTTTGCCGCTGGCATCCATTCCCTGCAAGATGATCAGAATAGCATGTTGGTGCTCGGCATACAATAGGTTTTGCAATTCATCCAGCTCCTTCAGGATTTCCTTCGTCATTATTTTGATCGCTTCTTTCTCCATTCCTTCGGGTGGGGTAGTGCTGATATCGGATAATCTGATCTTACTCATGCAAAAAGGGTTAGTTGATCTATTTGTAACAAAATATACTCCGAAGTGTTGTCATACAACGAAATTCTACTCAACCATGTAGTAAAATATTCGGACCTTGCACGTTTAAAATAGACCTATCGTGAACAACCGTGCCATTCACTGGAGCATCTTTATTCTCTTATCTCTGACCTGGGGCAGCTCATTCATTCTGATGAAAATTGGCCTGGAAGCCCTTTCCCCATATCAGGTGGCCAGCCTTCGACTGTTAAGTGCAGGCATTGCATTATTACCCTTCTTTTTCAAATTTATCCGTCAGACGCCGCTGAACAAGATACCCATGATCATTCTGTCGGGCATCCTGGGGAACCTTTTACCCGCATATCTTTTCTGTATTGCAGAAACACGTATAGACAGTGCACTGGCAGGTATCCTGAACAGCCTTGTACCACTGATGGCGTTACTGGCAGGCTTCTTTCTATTTCGTTCGCCTATTGTAAAGAAACAATTACTGGGGATTGGCCTGGGCCTGTTGGGAGTCGTGCTGCTGTTTGCCGTGAAGGGCGTCAATGCCGGTTACTGGTATTACGGCCTGTGGATCGTAGTGGCCACTATTTGTTATGGATTGAATATAGCCCTGGTACATCATCACCTGAAAGGATACAGTTCATTGCAGCTTGGATCTATTGCGCTGTTCTTTTGTGCAATGTTTGCCCTGCCGGTACTGATCTTTACCGGCTTTTTCAGTATACTATCCGGGCCTGCCATTCCCTGGAGCGCATTGGGAGCCAGCGTGACTCTGGGTATATTGGGCAGCGGTATTGCCTCTGTTTTATTCTATATACTGATCAATAAGGCAGGTGCAATGTTTGCCTCTATGGTGACCTATGCACTGCCGGTAGTTGCCATAGGCTGGGGCTTACTGGCGGGAGAAAAGATCTCCGTTCTTCAGGTATTATGTATGCTGGTGATCCTTGCGAGTGTATATATTGTCAATAAAGCAAAACGCTGATCCGAAGGACCAGCGTTTTGTATAACTTCTTATAGTAAGTTTAGTCTTTGTTAGATCACCATGATCTCTTTCTCTTTCTGAGCGGTATGTTTGTCTACCATCTCAATAAATTTGTTGGTCAAACCCTGTACATCTGCTTCCGCATCTTTAGCAGAATCTTCACTCAGACCTTCCTTCTGCAGTTTCTTGATCGATTCGATCGCATCTCTGCGGATGTTTCTGATAGAAACTTTTGCCTGTTCGCCTTCACCTAATGCACGTTTTACAAATTCTTTCCTTCTTTCTTCTGTTAATGGCGGCAGGAACAAACGGATGATAATACCATCGTTCTGTGGGTTAATACCGATATTGGAAGCAATGATGGCCCTTTCGATTGGCTGGAGCATATTCCTTTCCCATGGCTGCACAGTCAGGGTACGGGCATCAGCCACAGTAATGTTGGCTACCTGCGCAAGTGCGGTAGGCGCACCGTAGTAGTCTACCATGATGCCGTCGAGTATCTGCGGATTAGCTTTACCGGCCCTGATCTTAGTGAGTTCCTGTTCCAGGTGTCCGATTGCCTTACGCATAGTGGCGGAGGTATCTTCTATAATTAACGTTAGATCATCTTGCATAGCAAAAAATAATTAAGTGCCTGCAAACCTACAGGATTTATCTGAATTTGGAAAGTCGGAACAGGGGAGATGGTCCCGGTACAAGATAACCGGGCCTGAAATTATTTATCCTGGAGAACACCCTTTGTGCTTACACGCAGGATTTTAGGATGATTTATAGCCGTCTGGGCTTCACTGGCAGCATCGCTGATTGCGGCAACAGCCATAGCACGCAGCATAGCCTCCCTTCTTTTCTTCATCTGGTAAAGTATACCGGTGAGGAGCAGGGCAGAACCAAGTATCACGCTTAACAGATAAGCGGAACCAATATTCTGCAGGGCAAAAGCCAGACCGATATAGCCTGCATTGATGCTCACCATTACGATGGTCGTCTGTCTGTGATTCAAACCGAGCTCCAGCAGGTAGTGGTGGATGTGGTTACGGTCAGCTGAAAAAGGCGACCTTCCATGCATCATACGGATAGCAAAAACGCGCAAAGTATCGAAAAGCGGCATCACCAGAATAGCGATAGCCACAATAGGTACGGAGTTTACAGGCAGCTTTCCTGCCGGATTACCAGCTACATCGATGAATTTGATCACCAGGATCGCATTCACCAGACCTACCATCAGAGACCCGGTATCACCCATGAAGATGCGGGCAGGAGAAATGTTATAGATCAGGAATGCAGCAAGTCCACCTGACATTGCAAATCCCATTACAGCATACAACAGCTCACCGGTATACAGGAAATAGGTACCCATTACACCGGATACCAGCATACCAATACTGCCCGCCAGGCCGTCAATACCGTCTATCAGGTTGAAGGCGTTAATGATCACCAGGAATGTAAAGTAAGTAAGCAGCAGGCTGATATATGGAGGCAGGGCTTCTATTCCCAATATGCCATACATACTATTGATCTGCAAATTACCGAGGTATATAACTGCGAAAGAAGCCATTAACTGGCCAATAAGTTTCTTTAAGGGGGAAAGTCCAACAATGTCATCCTTCATGCCAACCATGAAAATAACAATAAACGCAGCGACCATGTACTGAAATGGGGAATCGGCAAAAGCAGGTACGCACACTGCAGATGCCATCACAAATCCTGAAAAAAAACCGATACCTCCTAAAGTTGGTATGCGTGCTTTGTGTGATTTCCGTTCGTCCGGTTCGTCATAAAGATGCTTCAATTCTGCAACCCTTATTAACACAGGTATCGCAAAATAGGTTATAACAAAACTCAGGACAGTCGCAATTAAAACATTCTCCATGTTGGGAGGGGCTTGATTCCTGCAAAGATATTAATTCCAACCAAATGTGTATCAAAAAAACTGGAAATTAAAAAGAATTGAGCCTTAATCACTAAAAACCTTTAGCTTAGAGACTAAATATGCCAGATTCTATCTAAATTCTATTAATTTAGCAATCTCAAAAATTTGCAATTATCATGCCTCAGTTGAAAGACATAGCAACTCAAATAAGACGGGATATAGTTCGTATGGTGCATGGCTGCCAAAGCGGCCATCCAGGCGGTTCTTTAGGATGTGCAGATTTCTTTACCGCCCTTTATTTTAAGGTGATGCAGCATAAGCCGCAGCCTTTTGAAATGGACGGTTTAGATCAGGACCTGTTTTTCCTTTCCAACGGGCACATTTCTCCAGTATTCTACAGCACTTTAGCCCATGCAGGCTATTTTGACAAAGCAGAACTGGCCACTTTCCGTAAACTCAATTCCCGCCTCCAGGGTCACCCTACTACACACGAACACCTTCCAGGTATACGGGTAGCTTCAGGTTCCCTAGGCCAGGGTATGAGTGTGGCTATCGGTGCTGCACTCTCCAAGAAATTAAATAATGACGATCGTCTGGTATTCTCCCTCCATGGTGATGGAGAGCTGGAAGAAGGTCAGAACTGGGAAGCGATCATGTTCGCTCCTCACCATAAAGTGGATAATCTGATCGTAACAGTTGACTGGAACGGCCAGCAGATCGACGGTACCGTTGAGGATGTAGCAGGTCTGGGTGATCTGGAACCTAAGTTTGCTGCTTTCGGTTGGAAAGTACTGCACATGAATGGTAATGACATGGATGAAGTAGTGGCGACACTGGAAAAGGCAGTTAGCCTGACCGGTCAGGGCCAGCCTATCGTTATCCTGATGAAGACAGTAATGGGTCAGGGTGTTGACTTCATGGAAGGTCACCACGAATGGCACGGTATAGCTCCAAGTGATGAGCAACTGGCCAAAGCACTGGCACAGTTACCAGAAACACTGGGTGACTACTAGTCCGTTAAGAATCTGGCAACAATACATAAAAAAGGACCTGGTGTGGTAGTAACAATACCACCGCTGGTGACTAACATACTGAACCAGGCTGTTCCTGATAGTGAATAGCCTGGTTTATTATTTCGCTATTACCTCAATAAAAAAGCCTCCGGATACGGAGGCCTGTAATAAATTATAACTGACTTCTAGGAACAATATGTATCAGGTCGCTTTTAACTCAATAGCCTGACGGCCAGCCCTTCTCGCCGGATACCAACTCGCGGCTCCTGCGATGACAATGATAGTCACACTTACCAGCAGAAAATCGGAAACATGCATGCTGACAGGATATGCATTTACCAGGAAAGAATCCTCCTCCAGCTTGATCAACCCAAAATGCTGCTGTAAAACACAGAACAGAATACTGATCCCGAAGCCAATGAGCGTACCTATTCCGGCAATGATCATCCCTTCTGCGAGGAAGATACGTGTGATCAGCTGCGGACGCGCACCCATCGCCTTCAGAATGGTGATATCCTTCTGCTTTTCCATTACCAGCATATAGAGGCAGCCGATCATATTGAACGCTGCGATCACCAGGATAAAACTCATAATCACATATACAGCCCACTTCTCCGTTTGCATAATAGCATATAGCGCCTGGTTCTGCTCATAGCGGGTTTCGATAGTAAACCTGTCTCCCAGCAATTCCTTTAATCTTCGTTTCAGCACATTGTCATCCAGTCCGGATACACCCTTTACTTCCAGGGCAGACATCTCATGTTCATTCATGCCCAGCAGTCCGCGCATGAACGCAATATTGGTCAGCACGTACTTGCTGTTAAACTCCTGCTGGATATTGAAAGACCCTGCAGGATACAATATGCCACTACCCAGCGCGTCTTCAGGCGTCGTCACACTGGTGACATTCCTGCGCGGCAGGTATACACTCAGTGGTGTCAGATCTCTTTCAATGTCTACTCCCAGTGCCATGGCCAGCTCTATACCAAGTATCGCCGAGTAACCGTCATTTTCACTGCCAGTATTAAACTTACCCTGCTCCATACTTTTATCTACAGCAGCAACTTTGTTATAGTTACTGTCCACGCCTTTCAGAATAGCGATGGTCTGATCTCCCTGCCCGTACCGTAATACAGCTTTCTCTTCCACAACCTCTGTAATATAGGCAACGCCCTTTACCCCCGAGATCTGCTTTAGCTGATCTGGAGAGAGTGTGATACTTTTGCCGCTAACCGCACTGATTTTGACAGAGGGATAGAAAGTAGAATATAGAGATTTTACCAGTCCTTCAAATCCGTTGAAAACGCTGAGAATAACAATCAGCGCGCCTGCACCCACCGCAATTGCCGAAACACTTACCCAGGCGATGATATTGATGGCATTGGTACTTTTTTTAGCCCTGAAATAACGGGATGCGAACTGCCAGATCAATGTTAAGCTGTTTTATTTATTGTTTTCCCTCTCTGCGTCGTCTTCCTTGATCTTTTTGAACAGTTCGTCCATTTTGAAGATATACTCCAGGGTATCGTCCAGGAACAGGGTGAGTTCGGGTATGCGACGTAACTGTTTGCCTACGCGGTTGCCCAGATCCTTCTTAATTTCACCCATTCTTTCCTTGATACGGTTCACCATTTCATGGTTATCAGCTATCTTGAACATGCTCAGGTATACCCTGGCCTCGAGCAGGTCGGGAGTAACTTTTACGGAAGAGATGGAGATCATTCCCCCATCTACCACGTTAAATCCCATCCGCTGAAATATTTCACTCAGTTCTTTTTGTAACAGCTGTCCTATTTGTTTCTGTCTTTTGCTTTCCTGCATAATGTTTAAAGATTTGAGATTGTATTAACTTGCATCCTTAATTCAATCTTCTCCGGCAAAGATAAGGAAACAGGCATGTGCTGACAGATATAAATCGGTTCCTGCCCCGGAAAAGCGAAACAGATAAGATAAATAATCGTAAGATGAAGACTTTTTTCAGGTTGCTGAGTTTGTCGAAGCCCTATCACCACTATGTTCCGGAATATATTGTGTATGTTATTCTGTATACGGTCTTCGGGCTGCTGAACTTTACACTACTGATTCCATTGCTAAACGCACTATTTGACATTGAAAAGCATGAGGTTGTCAGCCAGCTACCCGATTTTTCATTTACTGCAAAGTACTTCATAGATCTATTCTATTATAATATTAATGAGCTACTTATAAAGTATAATGGTAATAAGTTTGCGGTACTGGTATATGTCTGTACCGTACTTTTCATCACTATCATACTAAAAAATCTTTTCGGATATCTCAGTCAACGTACGCTCACTCGTGTACGGGTTTCCATGGTGCGAAGGATGAGGGAAAAGGTCTTTTACCAATACAGTCATCAGTCTCTGGGCTTTTTCCACAATGAACGTAAAGGCGACCTGTTGTCTGTTGTCAGCAGTGATGTGGTAGAAGTCGAAAACTCTGTGATCACCTCTATGCAAACCATCCTGCGTGACCCCCTGGTGATCATTTCCACGTTCGTAGCACTTTTCAACATATCAAGAGAGCTTACGTTTTTCGCTATCCTGTTCTTCCCGATATCTGGTCTGTTGCTCAGCTCTGTATCTAAAAAGTTGAAAAAGCAATCCACCGTAAGCCATGGACTACTCGGTAAAATATTGAATATCAGTGAAGAAACACTTTCGGGCATTCGTATTATCAAGGCATTTAATGCTGAAAGCTTCATTAACAGTAAATTTTCAGAAGACAACCAGGCATATGCAGACAATATCAAATCAATGCAAAACCGACGTGAGGCAGCCTCTCCCGTATCTGAGATCCTGGGAGTAATGGTGGTGATCGTCATCATGTTATATGGTGGTAATCTGATATTATCTGGCTCCAATGCACTGACAGCGTCCACCTTTATCGCCTACCTTGGATTCTTTTTCCAGATACTGGCACCGGCGAAATCTATGGGTACCGCTATTACCGCCCTACCTAAAGGACTGGCTGCTGGTGAACGTCTGCTGCGTATCATGGATGCACCTAATCCGATCAGTGATAAAGAAAATGCAGCTGCATTGGCTGGCTTCGAAAAAAATATTGAATTCAGCAATGTCACGTTCGCCTATAACGAGAAGCCTGTACTTAAAAACGTACAGCTCACTATCGACAAGGGCCGTATGGTCGCCCTGGTAGGTAAAAGCGGTGCTGGTAAATCTACGATGGCCGACCTGATCCCCCGTTTCTATGACGTAACTGGCGGTGCTATCCTCGTAGATGGTAAAGATATCCGTGACGTCAAAATGCATGATCTGCGTGCGCAGATAGGCATGGTATCGCAGGAGGCTATACTTTTTAATGACACAGTATTCAATAATATCGCCTTTGGACAGCCCGATGCAAACAGGGAAGAAGTGATCAAAGCCGCTAAGATCGCCAACGCACATGAATTTATTGCGCAACTGGAAAATGGCTATGACACACCTATCGGTGATCGTGGTATGAAACTGAGCGGAGGGCAGCGGCAGCGGCTGACCATAGCCCGTGCTATCTTCAAAAATCCACCTATCCTGATACTGGATGAAGCCACTTCCGCACTGGATACCGAGTCAGAAAAACTGGTGCAGGATGCACTGGACAGACTGATGGAAAACCGTACAACCATCGTTATTGCACACCGTTTATCCACTATCCAGCATGCCAATGAGATCATTGTAATGGACCAGGGCGAGATTAAGGAACGCGGTACACACGATGAGCTGATCACAAAAGACGGCATTTACCGGAAACTCGTGGAAATGCAGGAATTCAAATAACAGATCATTCGCAATTAAGCATACAAACAGGGGGTGTCTCGGTACCGAGACGCCCCCTGTTTGTATATCCCATATCGTTGAACTGACGGCAAACCCTCTCTGATCCGCTGTTTCCATTCATCATTATTAACCATTAATTAGCTCCGCCGGGGCTGCTATGGTACTATTTTTGCGGCCTTTTGGCCCTACATCCGTATGGTCTGTGATATTTTACCAGAGACTTATTATTCACACAAAACAAGCATTCACCTATGATTTCCATTATCATTCCGGTTCTGAATGAAGGGGCTACATTACGTCAGGTAATCAAAACCATCAAAAAGACGACAAGAAAAATTGAGATCATTGTGGTTGATGATAATTCCAATGACAATTCAGTAGAGCAGGCTTTGAAGGAAAATGTGCGTGTCATCACCAGTAGTCAGCGGGGTAAAGGTATATCCATGAGAGAGGGAATGATGGCGGCTAAGAATGATATTGTCATGTATGTAGATGGCGACATCCTCACCTATCCGGAGAATATAGTGGAATTACTGACAGATCCTATTGTGGATGGAAAAGCTGATTTCGTTAAATCCTATTTCGAGCGACAGGCGGGCAGAGTAACACAGCTGGTTGCCAAACCGCTCCTCAGTATTCTATTCCCGGAACTGGCTACTTTCAATCAACCACTTAGCGGCATGGTCGCAGCCAGAAAATCATTACTATCAAACGTACAGTTTGAAAATGACTACGGCGTGGATATCGGCCTGTTGATAGATCTGCATGTACAGGGCGCACGTATTACAGAAGTAAATATCGGCCGCGTCGAAAATGCCATGCAGACATGGGAGCAGCTGAGCAAGATGTCCAGAGAAGTATCACGTACAATTCTGCGTAAAGCAGAAAACATCCCGCAGGAGAACCTGGAAACACTGGGTAATATCAATATCATCCGCGAGCAAATGGAATATTCCATTCTGGAATCTATTGACAAACTCCATAAAATGGTCATCTTCAACCTGGATGAGACAATTTTCCGGGAAGACTACCTGATGGCAGCCGCTACAGAATTTGGCTTTGAGAGCACCTTGAAACAGATACGTGGACATTTCACAGATCCTATCACTGTCATTGAACACACTGCCACCCTTTTCCATGAAAGGAATCTCGCAGAACTACTGGAGGTAGCAGATGAGGTATCGCTGGTCCCTGATATTAAGGCTGTTGTACGTGAGCTAAAGAAGCGTGGATACACGGTTGGGCTTATTACAGATGGTTTCGAATGTGTAGCCCGCCATGTAAGGAATAAGCTGGGCATGGACTTCGTTTTTGCGAACAGGCTACATCTCTTTAATAGCGTGGCTACAGGAGAAGTGACTATTCCGGACTACTTCCTTTGCACAGATAAAAATGCACCTTCACAACCGCCGGTGTATTGTAAGAGCAATATATTAACCTATATTGCAGACAAATACCACGTTACACCACAAAATATTATATATGTTGGCAGTGGTGCTGATGGTAATGAGCTGTTGAAAGAAGCTGGAATCGGTGTCGCATTTGATGCAGTAAGTACAGAAGCAGAGAATATTGCAGATAAAATTATTCCCGGCCCATGGATGGAACCGTTGTTGCAGATAGCCCAGGCCAGTCCTGAGAAGTTTAAGCTTCGCTTACCAGCGATCAGCAAGAAACAGGCAAGACGGATCGGCGTAGGCAGCCTTATCGGATTAGCGTCCGCAGGTTTGGTTTACCTGGCGGCCAGGCAACTTACGAAACGAAAAAAACAAGAGGTCTCATAAAGATAGTCTCCTTGAAGCCCCTGTTTATTTACACTGGCGTTCCTTCTGACAAAGAGGGGACGCTTTTTTTATGGTCACATCACTCCTGATGTTGCTCTAACACAATAAAGATCACGCAGTGTAGTACTACGACACCTATATGCCGTAAATAACTGCCATGTCGCTATGGGCATTGACGCTGAGGAACATTGCTATCAATAAAAAAATCCTGATCTTCCCTCCGCAGTCACACACAGGCAATGCCATACTGTGCTTAACGGATTTTAGATCAGGATTCTTTCCTATGAGGATGTGTAATTCCTTATTTGCTTTTCGCCAGTTTCGCTTCGATACTCAGGGTTGCATGCGGTACAGCGCGCAGCCTTGCTTTATCGATGAGCTTACCGGTTACACGACAGATACCATAAGTTTTGTTTTCGATACGTACGAGCGCTTTCTCGAGGTGATCGATAAACTGGATCTGACGGCTGGCCATCTGGTTCAGCTGCTCTCTTTCCTGAGAACCACTGCCATCTTCCATGCTCATGTATTTGTTCTCAGTATCATCAGTACCTGCTTCGTCTTTACGAGTGATCAGGCCCTGCAGATAGACCAACTCCTTCTTTGCTGCCTCCAGCTTTTTCAGGATCAGTTCTTTAAATTCCTGCAGATCAGCATCACTGTAACGGTAAACAGGACCGGACGGCTGTTCAGGCTGATCGAGAACAGATTTAGTAAACTCTGGTTGGTAGGTTACTAATGTGGCTGCTTTAGATCCACCTTTTTTATCAGCTTTCTCAGTACGTTCTGCTGGCTTTTCTGCTTTCGCAGGAGCAGCCTTTTCAGCTTTCTGTACTTTTTCTGCTGGCTTTTTTACGGCGTCTTTAGCAACTACTTTTTCTTTATCGTCTTTTTTATTTACTGGCATTATTACTTCTTTTTCTTCTGGCTTGGAAATTAGTTTTTCTTTATCTGTAGTAACGCCGGGCGTCACCACTTTCTTTGTATCAGGCACTTTCGCGGAAGCGGCAGGCTTAGCAGAAGCTACTGCAGCTTTTTTTACTTCAGATTGAGGCACCGCCTGTGCTGCTACGGGTGCTTTCTTTACTACAGATTTACCTGACGAAGCCGCCTGAGTAACTGCTGATTTTTTGGCAACAACTTTTTGGGTCGCAGTTGGTTTGACCTGCTGAGTAGCAACTTTAGGCGCTGATGTTTTTGCGGTAGGCTTTGCTGTCGCTGACTTCTTCACTGCGGACTTTGCCACTACAGCTTTCTTGTCAGGAGGAGCTTGCTTTACCGATGCTTTTTTCGCCGGTGCTGCTGCTTTTTGGGTCTTTTTACTAGCAACTTTCTTACTTGTTGCCATGGGATTAGCTTTTTTTGTTAACTAATACGTTGAATGTCAGATCATTTACTTCAATTTCAATTCCATCCTGTAATTCCGGCACTAATTCCAGACTATCTGCCAAAATTTCCGTGCAAATATAGTCATTATAGTTAATAATCGCCGATTTCAAGCTCTCGATTACTGCCACTTTTACCTGTATTCTGTCAGTCAGTTCAAAGTCATTGTCTTTCCTGATTTTCTGAATACGGTTGACTAGTTCACGCGCATTACCTTCATCCAGCAATACTGGTGTAATAGTAATATCGAGCGCCACTGTAAGTGGGCCCTTATTAGCTACGGTCCAACCGGGAATATCTTCTGAGATGATCTCTACGTCAGATAACTGGATAGGCAGTTGTTCATCTTCAACCTGAAGGATAAATTCTCCGTTACGTTCGAGGGATGCGATATCGGCAGCAGAGAATGCATTGATCAAAGCAGCAACTGCTTTCATCTTCGCTCCCATCTTGCCACCCAGGGATTTATAGTTTGGCTTGATCTTTTTCTTGATGAAACCTTCCGTTTCCGTAAGATACTCAATACCTTTCACATTCACCTCACTTTTTATCAGATCCTCAATTTTTTCTATTTGATCTTTAATGTGAATGTTTTGAACGGGTATCAATATCTTTTGTAACGGTTGACGCACCTTGATATTAACCTTTTTTCTAAGTGACAGCACCAGCGAGGAAATATCCTGCGCAAGCTGCATCCTTTCCTCCAGGTCGGCATCAATTGCGGCCGAAACAACGGATGGGAAATTCATGTGATGAACAGATGCCTCCCCATGGCGACCACTCACGTTATTGAGGTTGCCAAATAACCAATCTGCAAAGAACGGAGAAACAGGGGCCATTAAACGGGCCAGTGTTTCCAGGCACTCGTACAAGGTCTGGTAAGCAGATATCTTGTCCTGTGCATACTCACCTTTCCAGAAACGGCGACGACACAAACGAACATACCAGTTACTCAGGTGTTCGTCTACAAAAGTCTGTATCGCCCTACCGGCCTGGGTAGGCTCGTAGTCGTCCAAAAATCCTGTAACGTCTTTTACCAGTGTATTCAGCAGGGATATAATCCAGCGGTCTATCTCCGGACGCTCTTCCAGTGGAACATATGCTTCCTGGAAAGTGAATTTGTCCAGGTTGGCATACATAGCGAAGAAATTATACGTATTATACAGGGTGGAGAACAATTTACGTTGCACCTCCCGGATGCCCTCTACATCAAATTTCATGCTATCCCAGGGAGATGCATTGGTAATAAGATACCAACGTGTTGCGTCCGCCCCATATTGTTCCAATGTAGCGAACGGATCCACAACATTACCCACACTCTTACTCATCTTGTTCCCGTTCTTGTCAAGAACAAGGCCATTCGATACAACTGTCTTATAGGCAACACTGTCAAACAACATCGTTCCCAGTGCATGCAGGGTATAGAACCATCCGCGGGTCTGGTCAACACCCTCGGCGATGAAATCGGCAGGGAAGTTCTGTGAGAAAGTCTCCTTATTTTCAAATGGATAATGCCATTGCGCATACGGCATCGCACCACTATCAAACCATACGTCTACCAGGTCTGGTTCACGATACATCAACTGACCTTCATGGTCGAAGATGAGGTTGTCAACCATTGGTTTATGCATGTCAACCTCTTCCAGAGATGCTTCTGTCACTGGTACGCAATAACTGCTTACCATGTCTGTCTGACTGAAATTAGCCAGTCCCAGATCCACCAATGTCACTTCCTCATTAGCTATCTTCTTCCTGATCTTCTCAATATTGATGACATTCTTTTCCTGCTCTTCCTTTGTAGCATTTGCAAACTGTGCATTATGTGCAGCGACACGTTTACTCAATGCGCTGTCTTCATTTAAGATGTCCGCCTTGAGCTCGTCTTTTTTCACAAATAATAGCGCGCCTACCAGTTCTTTCTTTGCACTCAGGCATTTCTGCACTGCACCTTCCGGACTATCCTCTTTCACAGCAACTGTTCTCCATACCGGCAGCGGCGTACCCCAGAAACGGCTACGGCTCAGGTTCCAGTCTACCAGGTTCTCCAGCCAGTTACCAAAACGGCCGGTACCAGTAGTAGCCGGTTTCCAGTTGATGGTCTTGTTCAGTTCCACCATCTTCTCTTTCACAGCAGTCGTACGGATAAACCAGGCATCCAGCGGATAATATAATACCGGTTTATTGGTACGCCAGCAGTGAGGGTAAGTATGTTCGTATTTCTCTACCTTGAATGCACGGTTCTCTCTTTTCAGTTTAACCGCGATATCAACATCTACGTCCTTATATTCCGGATCGCTTTTGTAATTCTTTACATAACGGCCACCAAACTCACCCACTTCATCCAGGAATTTACCCTGACGGTCTACCAGTGTCAGTATACCAATATTATATTTCTGTCCAACACGATAGTCATCCGCACCAAAGGCAGGGGCGGTGTGTACGATACCGGTACCATCTTCAGTAGTAACGAAGTCACCCAGTATTACACGGAACGGATCGCCGGATTCAGGCTGCACATAAGGCAGTAACTGCTCATAACGGATATTTTCCAGCTGGCTACCTCTGCACACAGACAGTATCTGCCATGGAATAACCTTGTCACCTTCCTTATAGGCGGCGAAATCGCCATCTTCACCTTCCGGCTTAAAGTATTTACCCAGCAGGTCCTTCGCCATCACCACAAACTGCGGCAGGTGAGTATATGGGTTGAATGTGCGTACGAGCGCATATTCAATATTAGCGCCCACAGTCAGACCCAGGTTAGAAGGAAGTGTCCATGGAGTGGTAGTCCAGGCCATGAAGAATACTTCCGCAGCCGGGTCTATTTTCCTCGCTTCTTCAAAGAGAAAAGCTGATTTATCAGATTCAATTGCTTTGAACTGCGCAACAACAGTCGTGTCTTTTACCTCTTTATAGCAACCTGGCATATTCAGCTCATGAGAGCTAAGACCCGTACCTGCAGCAGGGGAATACGGCTGGATACTTACGCTTTTATATAACAGGTTTTTTTTATACAATTCACTTAGACACCACCATAGTGACTCTATATAATTATTATCAAAGGTGATATATGGAGCGTTCAGGTCTACCCAATAGCCCATTTTACGGGTCAGGTCATCCCACTTATCTTTGAATTTTAATACCTCTGTGCGGCAGGCCTTATTATAGTCCTCAATGGAAATTGTTTTACCGATGGCCTCTTTAGTAATGCCGAGCATTTTTTCTACACCCAGTTCCACAGGTAAACCGTGGGTATCCCATCCACCTTTACGTTTTACCTGGAAACCGCTCATCGTCTTATAACGGCAAACCAGATCTTTTAAGGTACGGGAAATAACGTGGTGAATACCTGGCATACCGTTCGCACTCGGCGGACCTTCATAAAATACGAAAGGAGTGGCACCTTCGCGTATGGACACGCTTTTCTCGAAGGCCTGGATTTTCTCCCAGTTTGCCAATATATCCTTCTCTATCTGCGGTAAATTCAGCTGATTATATTCCTGATATTTGCTGGCCATAAAACAATTCTCCGCCCTTTGACGTTATTAAAAGTAGTTGATTAAAATTCTGCAAAGTTACGAATTTTACAGCAGCCTTGAAGAGACCGTGTTACGAAAAAGATGGTTTTGCTTTTAATTGTGGATTTTTTTTGTATTTTTACCGGGCATTAGTTCGTTGATTACTTTTTGGCATTGTTTTGGTAACTACGACGGAAGAATAAGTTGAAGAACTCAACCCAATTGAAAAACCATATCTGATTATTTATGAAAAAGTTAGTATTAATAATTTGTGTGGCATTCATATCTTCCGGCACAACTTTTGCACAAAAAAAATCAGCAAAAAAAACAAAGAAGGTAGTTGCGAAGAAAGAGGTAGTAGCTCCTGTGGCTGTAAAGGATGCGTTTCAGCAGAACTTTGCAGTAACAGACGCGAAGTGGTCAAAGAACTACAGTGGTCATTGGGTAGCGAACTTTACTAAAGAAGACGTAAAGACTACGGCCGAATATGACGCTGATGGTAAGTGGGTAGCAACCCGTAGTACATATGCAGCAGACAGGTTACCTGAAATGGTATCCTCTACGCTCAGATCTAAATATCCAACCGCTACTATTAAAGACGGCTGGAAAATAGAAAGATCAGATGTAGCTGCATATTATAAGGTTAATATTCAGGATAACGGTGTAGAGAAATCAGTGTTAGTAAATGAAGGTGGCACCGTATCAGAATAATAACCACATTAATTAGTATTTCATAGGTATAGGGATAAATAGGACAGACCCTGCTCTTTTGGGCGGGGTTTTCTTTTTTTTGTAACTACCATACTGTCACTCCCCAATACATAATGTCATAACCAGCGACTATCTGACGTAACAATAAAAAAACCGTCTCGTAAGACGAGACGGCTTTTATGTAATTACGGTAGAGAACTTACTAGACAAAATTGCACTTTTCCAAAAGGTCAAAATTGGTGTTGATGAGGTGCAAAAATTGATGGCTTTACTCTTTTTGCCCAGTAAGCTCTCTCCATGGTCAAATCTGATAAGGAAGCTTATAAGGAAGATCGGGATAGATATCTGCCGATCGTGATACAAAGAAACACCAATAATCCGGTTAGTGTTTTTGTATTCGGGAAAAGTAATGATCAAATCGGGAAAAAGCGGCAGACAACTTTCACATCCGGACAATAATCGCCAACACCTTAATAATCAATAAGATAAAATGTTACGTTCATAAAAAAAGCCTGACCGTTTCGGATCAGGCTTTTTCTTTTATTGGAAAAAATCATTCACATTTCCACTTATCTAAGTAACAATTCACAAGGTTTCAGGCCTGTATGTTTCTTGAATGCAGTAGAGAAGTGAGAAATACACGAGTACCCCATCAGGATGGCTACTTCAGAAACAGACATGCCTCTTTCGTATAACAGACTCTTTGCTTTCTCCATTCTTTCCTTCTGGAAATAATCATAGATCGTCGTACCGTACATCGCTTTGAACCCCTTTTTCAGGTAACATTCATTCATCGCCACACGACGGGCCAGATCACGGATAGTAATCGGCGCATCCAGCTGCTCCAGGAGAATATCCCTGGCTTTTTCTATCTTCTCACGATCTTCCAACTGTGTCAGGAAACGACAGCCAAAACGATCATCCGTATCATTCTGTACAAACTGATCAGAGCTGAACAATAACAATTCCAGCGCCTTGCTCTGCAGGAAGATGTTTTTCAGCGCACCATCATAATTATGGTGCACCATCTGCTCCAGTACTTCCTTGGATTTGGTGCTCGGCTGAATTGTCTTTACAAAAGGCTTGCGGGACTGCATATCAAAAAGGGTAGAATTAGTTGACCCTTTCTGCAGCGATTGTATGAAAGAAGGCTGAAATTTTACAGTGATCATGTCGATGGAAGGAGACTTCTGTACACAGTTGTCCCTATGCCCATCCGCACATACACGGTCGGTACAACCCGGATTCTGACAATATTTATTACCAGCTACACAATAGCGTAACTCTATAGCAGCTGTCTGTCCACGTTTGGCAGGTTGGTATACCACCATGGCAACATCTTCTACAGGCAACGGACGATCATACGTAAACCGCTGCAAAGAAAAATCGAGACAGTCCGGCACTGCAACAGTGTCACTTTCTGCCAGCTGCAGCTGATCGCTCATAGCGGGCTGCCTGATAGCCAATGCTAATATATCCTGTACCTCTTTCACGCCATTCGTTTGTTAAATCCATCACAAAAATAGGCATTCAAAATTTATTCAGAAGCGGTTTGACATTCAGGTTACAATTGCAAATGCCACCTAACTCTGTTAGAATGGCAAAATAAGATTACAGATCAACCACTTATAATTCATTGATGAATTTCAATATTTTTATGAGTGGTTGAAAAAAGACACCCACTTTCTATTTTCCAGTGACTCAGCATAAAGACAATGGTATGAATTTAGGCTATCTTGTATATGATGGAGAAACGATCAATATTTAAAAGACTCTGGGTAAAAATACTTTTGTCCTTCGGGATCCTAATCCTGCTGTTACTAGGCACCGCCTGGTTCATCGGACAACGATGGAACAAACAGATCCAGTGGCAGCTACGTGCCTATGTACAGGAAATGTCTGACAGTCTCTACACCCTCCGGTATAAAGAGCTGGCACTCAATCCGATCACTGGCAGTCTTACTATCGAAAAGGTAAGCCTGATAAGAGATCCTGACGTCTATAAACGCCTGCAGGAGCGTCAAAAGGCTCCCAAGCTGATTTATAGTTTTACGGCAGATAAGATCGACCTGAATTACTTCAGGGTATGGCGCTACTTTATTAAAAAAGAACTTAATGCCGGCTCGCTGATAGTCGATAACCCCATTGTCATGCTGGAATATAACATGTCCAACAAAGACACCTCCGCTCCCCGAAACGCTTATCAGAACATCTCTTCTAAAATAAAGTCGCTCTACCTGGGCACCCTCCGGTTTGATCATATCAACCTCAAATACACGGTTGTCAAACCTGATAGTGGTCTGGTTATGACACATCTTGAGGATCTCAGGGTACAGGTTAAGGACTTCCTGATCGACTCAATGGCACTGGAAGACCCGACCCGTTTTCTTTATGCGCGGAATTATGAATTTGGTTTGAAGGAGTACCGGTACCGTACGCCAGACAGCCTGTATTGGATGCATGTAAAGAATGTAGCGTACAGTGCTGAGGAACAAACGCTACGTATCGGGCAGTTTGCCGTGGAGCCGCGTTACAACAGGGCTCAGTTTGACATAAAAGCCAAAACACAGCGGGACCGGTTTGATATGCAGCTGAATGATATCGAATTGGCGCAGTTAAAGCCCCGCATGCTGCTGGAGCAACAGGTGATCTGGGCCAATAAGCTCACTATCAGCAGCGGAAACCTGGATATTTACCATAACCGGAAGTTACCCGATGGTCCGGGCAACAAGCTCGGGGGATATCCTAATCAGATATTCAAAAGACTGGCTATACCAATATATATAGATACACTGATTGGCAAAAAGACCGACCTACTGTATACAGAGATCAGTCCTAAGTCAGAAGAAGCTGGTAAACTGAGTTTTAAACATGTACATGGTACATTCCGGAATGTGACCAATATAGATAGCATGGTGGCCAAAAATCCAAACATTACGATCGATCTCAATGCGATCCTGATGAACAGTGGCAAACTGGCGGCCCATTTTGACTTCTCCATGCGGGATTCCAGTGGGCAATTTGGTGTATCAGGTCAGCTGAAAGATATGGACGGCCGGGAACTGAATCCTGTGCTGAAGCCCCTGGGGATGGTGGAAATCAAATCCTGTCAGATCCATGACCTTACATTTAGTATGACCGGCAATGAACGCCGGGCAGCCGGACGTGTAAAATTCCTGTATAGTAACCTGAAAGTGAATATTTTAAAGAAAGAAGACGGTTCACACGAATTTAAAAAGAAAGGGTTGATGAGCTTTCTGGCCAATGCCCTTGTTATAAAAGATGCTAACCCTGAAAAAGGGGAGACCCGTCTGGCTAATCCGAGATATGAGCGGGATATCAGAAAATCCTTCTTCAACCTCGTCTGGAAAACATTATTCACCGGTATCAAGGAAACTGCCCTGGGAGAAAATTCCCCCATCTGATTTCCGCAGGCGAAATTGTGGATATCAACAGTTCAAAAAGCACCTTTTAAATATGGAAATAAGGCTCAATTTTCGTATTTTTGCACAATTCACGAGGATTCAAATCTAAACACATTTTACACCCAAATATGAGCGAAGAATTAGTGCAAGCACCTACCCCTGCCAGCAGTGGCTATGATGCGGGTAGCATACAGGTATTGGAAGGCCTGGAAGCGGTGCGCAAGCGCCCGGCCATGTATATCGGAGATATTGGTATCAAAGGGCTGCATCACCTCGTATACGAGGTTGTTGATAACTCCATCGATGAGGCCCTCGCTGGTTACTGTAAAAATATCAGTGTAACGATCTGTGAAGATAATTCCATCATGGTAACGGATGATGGTCGTGGTATCCCGACCGGCATGCACCCTAAAGAAGGACGTTCCGCGCTGGAAGTGGTAATGACTGTGCTACACGCTGGTGGTAAATTCGACAAAAACACATATAAAGTATCCGGCGGTCTGCACGGGGTTGGTGTGAGCTGTGTAAACGCACTCAGTGACAAGCTCCAGGTAACTGTACGCCGCGAAGGAAAATTATTTGAGCAGGAGTACCAGCGGGGTGTCCCTCAGTATCCCGTTCGTGAGATCGGTGTTTCTGACACTACTGGTACCACCGTTCACTTTAAGCCGGACGGCGAGATCTTCAAGGAAACCACCTATAACCGTGAGATCCTGGCAGGTCGTCTGCGTGAACTGGCTTACCTGAACCGTAAGATCAGTATCATCCTCACGGACGACCGCGAAAAAGACGAAGCAGGTAACTCCATCTCCGAAACCTTCTACAGCGAAGGCGGTATCATCGAATTTGTACAGATGCTGGACCGTAACGGCCGCCGTAACGCACTGCTGCCTGACCCGATCTTCGTAGAAGCACACGATGCGAACAGCAATGTCGCAGTCGAAGTAGCCGTTGTATACAACGACTCATTCAGTGAAAATATCTTCTCCTACGTTAATAACATCAACACCATTGAAGGTGGTACACACGTAGCCGGTTTCCGCCGTGCTATCACCCGTGTATTCAAAAGCTATGGTGACAAGAATAAACTGTTCGAAAAGACCAAGATCGAAGTAACCGGTGATGACTTCCGTGAAGGATTAAGCGCCATTATCAGCGTAAAAGTACCAGAACCTCAGTTCGAAGGTCAGACCAAAACCAAACTCGGCAACTCCGACGTAATGGGTGTGGTGGACAGCTCCGTTGCTGGTGTACTGGAAGCTTACCTGGAAGAACATCCCCGTGAAGCCAAGATCATCATCAATAAGGTAGTACTGGCAGCACAGGCGCGTGAAGCAGCCCGTAAAGCACGCCAGATGGTACAGCGTAAAAGCGTACTGAGTGGTAGCGGCTTACCTGGTAAACTGGCTGACTGCTCTGAAAATGATCCTGAAAAATGTGAACTGTACCTGGTAGAGGGTGACTCCGCAGGTGGTACGGCTAAACAGGGACGTAACCGTAGCTTCCAGGCAATCCTGCCACTCAGGGGTAAGATCCTGAACGTGGAGAAAGCCATGGAGCATAAAATATATGAAAATGAGGAGATTAAAAATATCTTCACTGCACTGGGTGTAACCATCGGTACAGAAGAAGATGATAAGGCCCTCAACCTCTCTAAACTGCGCTACCACAAGCTGATCATCATGACGGATGCCGACGTGGATGGTAGCCACATCGCCACACTGATACTGACCTTTATATTCCGTTATATGAAGGCAATGGTTGAACAGGGTTATGTATATATCGCGCAGCCTCCACTGTACCTCGTAAAGAAGAACAAGGAGCAGATCTATGCATGGACTGAAGAAGACCGTAAAGCTGCTATCATGAAGATCGCAGGTGGTAAGGAAGACAGCGTAACCATTCAGCGTTATAAAGGTCTTGGTGAGATGAACGCAGAACAGCTGTGGGAAACTACCATGAACCCTGATAACCGTACCCTGAAACAGGTAACGATTGAAAGTGCGGCTGAAGCTGACCGTGTATTCAGTATGCTGATGGGTGATGAAGTTCCGCCAAGAAGAGAGTTCATCGAGTCTCATGCGAAGTATGCTAAGATCGATGCCTAGTCCTCGTCTATAATTAATAACGACATCCTTCATAGAAAGGGCCGTCCGCCATAAGCGGATGGCCCTTTTGCTTTGTAGCAAGGTCATCCTGTACCGGAACCTCACAATAGCCTACCTTAACGGCACCTGATCGGCTTACTAATACATCACTTCAAGGGCACCTAAAGGGCACTTCAATATCTCAGGGATATTGAAGTGCCCTTTAGGTGCCCTCGAAGTGATGTATTAGTACTCAGTTAGTATAATAATCTGACCGGTATAAACACCCGAAAACGTACGATATCCACCTTTCCCCTAACTACTTCCTTGTCAGTCCATTGCCCGCCCATTGCCGTTTTATTGCCTCATACCTGTTAAAAAACTTATAAATATTTTATTTAATTCATCAGAAACAGAGTAATTTGCAGTCCTATTTATCACTATACCTGAAAGAAACAACCTGTCCTATGAAACTCTACTCCCTTCTGGGGTTCCTGTGCCTCTGCCTCGTAACCTTCACCTCATGTGAAAAGGATAAAGCAGTACTGGCATCCGGTTCCTGTGACTTCAAATTTGATGGTGCTTCTTATACCGCTAATACTACGTATGGAGAAGTATTCGATACTACCGCAATTGGTAAAAAGGTATTACTGATACAAGGCCTGACCAGTAACCTGAATAGTGCGATCGCTATAATGGTGGTGTTCCCTGATACATTAAAGACGGGTACTTTTACGAATACAGACCATGCAAATGTCATATTCACCTCGTCTATATCTGGTGCAGAAGCATATGAAAGCAAAACAGTGTCAATAAAGATTACAAGCATAAATAGTAAGTATGCCGAAGGCACATTCGACGGCATTTTAAACAATGGCGAAAAAGAAAAGCCATTAACGGACGGAAAGTTTAAAGTAAACATTAATTGATCATCGTTTTTTTTTGAAATCTTTTTCCATCATGTCCTGCCTTTCAAGGCGGGACTTTTTTTTGGTTAATATCTGCCTATAGATAGTCAAGAATCATAAAAAGGTTAGCTCCCTTCCAATCTACATTTGGGTCATATCACTATAAGTCATTTGCGCAGATGACGGGATCAGTTATTTAGAGGGGAAATCACAAAAACCAATATCTAATCTCGTTGTATGAAAAGAAACGTATTTCACCTGCTGGCGTTGCTGGCGGGACTGCTACTCTATTCCTCAATATTTGCACAGACAAGAGGAGTAGAGGGAACAGTGACCGATGAAAAAAAACAGCCTGTCAGCTTCGCCTCCGTCATCGTTAAAGGCACATCCAAAGGGACAACCACCGCGCAGGACGGCTCGTTTAAACTGGATGTATCCCCTAATGCCATACTGGTTATCCGTGCTGTCGGATATACGGTTAAAGAGATTCCAATTGGTAATGAACAACACTTCAATATCACGCTCACAGAGAATGCCAGCGATCTGAATGAAGTGGTCGTAACTGCATTGGGCGTTAGAAAAGAGAAAAGGAACCTCACCTTCAGCGCACAGGAAGTAAAAAGCGATGAGATCCTGCGTGCCAGAGAACCGAATGTATTAAATGCGCTGACTGGTAAAGTAGCCGGCGTACAGATCACCAGTTCCTCCGGTATGCCTGGTAGTTCATCCCGTATAGTCATCCGCGGTATTACGTCCATTTCCGGAGAAAACCAGGCGCTGTTTGTAATGGATGGTGTTCCTATTAATAATGATGAAAGTGGCGGCACCTATAATGGCGGTTCAGGCACTAACAGGCTGGCAGATATAGACCCTGCTACTATTGAAAGTATCAATGTCCTGAAAGGCGCCGCTGCTACTGCACTATATGGTTCTGCCGGGGCACGTGGCGTTATACTGATCACCACTAAAAGAGGGAGTGCAGGACGTAAACCAACAGTCAGCATTTCGTCAGGATTGTCTTTTGAGAAGACTATCTATCCTGATCGTCAATACCTGTATGCTCAGGGAGACAAAGGTGTATTCTTTGATGGAGATACGCGAAAAAGCAGTACTTCCTGGGGCCCACGCATGGATACTTTAACTGCCAATGGACAAAAGGTTAAAGCACATCATCCGCTGGACGAATTTTTCAGAACTGGTGTTACATCTAACAGTACCGTCAGCGTCTCCGGAGGAGGGCCGACATCTAATTATTTTATGTCGTATTCCTACTTCGATCAGAAGGGTACCATTCCAAATACGTCATATGCCCGTCATAGTGCGTTCGCAAAATTCAGCACACAGATACTGGAGAATCTGAATGCTACCTTCCAGATGACCTATTCTACGGCCAATAACAAAAAAATGCCGGAAGGTTACGGACTCGAATCTCCTCTCTGGACTGTATTCTCCGCACCCGTGTCCTACGATCTCAAACCGGCACTGAATCCGGATGGTTCACAGCGCCTGTATCGCTATAGCCGTAACAATCCATACTGGGTGCTGGACAATGTGCTGAACACCACCGTTGTTAACCGATTCCTGCCTGTATTCACATTTGTATATACACCGTTTGACTGGCTCTCTGTAACTGAGCGCGCAGGTGCTGACATTTATACTGATCAGCAAAACTATCACGTGAACATGAACGATATTACTTATGCTACCGGGTTAACGTATAATACAAACAAGAACTTCAGGCAGTTCAACCATGACTTCATTGTTCAGCTGAGAAAACAATTCGATAAAACGAATGTAAGTCTGATGCTGGGTAACAACGTCTATTCCGAACACGGTGATTTCATGACCGTATTAGGTCTGGGACTGGCCAAGGCAGGCTACTACAACATGGCCAGCGCGTCTGCGATCACGTATACCGGCACAGAATACCTGCGCAGAAAAATAGGTTTCTACGCACAGGCTGAGGTAGATTATAACCGCATGCTGGTATTATCATTAACGGGCAGATACGATGGCAGTTCTGTATTATCCAGAGACAACGCCTACTATCCGTATGGCTCTGTTGCCGGCGGATTTATCTTCTCTGAATTATTCAGGGACGACAGACTGAAAAAAGCGATCAACTTCGGAAAGATCAGGGCTTCCTATGCTACTGTCGGTAATGATAATGTAAAACCGTATGCCACGACCACGCCTTACTATCAGGCTACGATCTATGGTGATGTGAGCAGTAACCTGACCTTCCCCTATAATGGACAGAACGGGTTTCTCATCAATACAGCTGTAGGTAATCCGAATCTGAAAAACGAATTGCAGAAAGAGTATGAACTGGGTCTTGAAATGAAAATGTTTGAAAGCAGGATAGGATTAGAAGCCTCCTATTTCAACAGACACATGTCACAGGGCATTGTTGAAAACATCTCTCTTGCCAATTCTACCGGCTACGCCAGCACGACCATCAACTCGGCGAAGATGTCAACAAAAGGGGTTGAAATATTATTGAACCTGACACCGGTAAAAACAAAAGACTTCAGCTGGGATATGACGATCAACTACACAAAGCTGAAACAACGTGTAGAGCAGGTGAGTGACAAACTGGGGCAAACCAGTATCGGTGGCATCTATGCGAAAAACGGTGAGCCATGGGGATTGCTGTTTGGAACTAAATACGCACGTACAGCAGATGGTCAGCTGCGCATCAATGATGCAGGTTTACCTTATGCCTCCGGTGAATTTGAAGCAGTAGGCAACATTACACCCGACTGGATAGGAGGGATCACCAATCAGTTCCGCTACAAACAATTCAACCTGAGTTTCTTCTTTGATACAAAACAAGGCGGTGACGTCCTCAACTCTGATGACGGATATGGCCTTTACTATGGCACTTCCAAACAGACAGAGAACAGGGCCGACAGGGTAGTGGCCGGTGTCAGTGACGCAACAGGTGCCCCTAATAAACAGGTAGTAACAGGACAGGCTTATTTCCAGCAGATCAGCGGTATTACAGAAGCCTTTATACAGCATGCATCTTATATCAAACTGCGTAACGTAAGCCTCTCATACACATTCAGCAAAGGTGCATCCAGACGCATTCCGTTCAAAGATGCCGCTATCGTGCTGACAGGCCGCAACCTGTGGATCCATAAAGACAAGAGTTTTACAGGCGGAGACCCCGAGGTGAACTCATGGGGCGCTGGTAACGGCGGACTAGGGGTATATACCTTCTCTGCACCAACCAGCCGTTCATTTGACTGCACTTTAAAATTCACGTTCTAGTAAATCACTCAACATGAAAAGACCATTCATTATAACGTCATTACTGGCCGTTTTAACGCTGTCAGCATGCAACAAGTTCCTGGACGTCAATTCAAATCCAAACGTGCCTTCTGACGTCTCTGAATCACTTTTACTGGCACCACTGGAAGCAAGTGTGTCACAATATATTGCTGCAGGCAATGCGGCTACATTGGTCAACCAATGGATGCAGAACTGTGTTCCCAATCAGCCGATGCCTAATACGGCAAATTATATGGTGACAAGTTCCAACTTTGATGACTTCTGGAACTCCTACTATGTCATCGTACTGAATAACCTGAGCATACTCGACAAACAGGCCACCGCCAATGGCAATCCGAAGTATGCCGGTATTGCGAAAGTACTGACCGCCTATACAATAGGCACTGCGACTGATCTTTGGGGAGACATTCCCTATTCAGAGGCATTTACAGGCACCGGCAATACAACACCTGTATACGACAAGCAGGAAGATATTTACAAAAGCATACAATCCTTGCTGGATGAAGCGATCACACAGCTGCGATCCGACGAAGGTAAAACGCCCGGCTCTGACGACTATTACTTCGCAGGTGATATGTCTAAATGGGTAAAAGTGGCCTACACACTGAAAGCACGTTACTACATGCATCTTACAGAAGCACCGGGATATGACGCTAAAACACAGGCCAACCTGGCATTGGCAGCACTCAGTAATGGCATGAGCAGTAATGATGACGACTGTGCATTCACTTACAATGGTACTTCTACTTCTTCCAATGCCTGGTACCTGCATTTCTATAACACATCTACGCTAGTGCTCTCTTCGCACTATGTAGATTCGCTGGTGAAATACGCAGATCCGCGGTTACCATACCTGGTAAGCAAAGCAGAGAATACAGGACAATATAACGGCAATGTGATTGGTACAGGTGCCGGCGCGTTACAGGACTTCTCAGTAGCCGGCAGCTTTTATGGAGGCATCGCTTCAAAAGTATACATCTTAAATACAGCGGAGGCCTTATTCCTCAAAGCAGAAGCCACCTACATCACAAGCGACTATACAGCGGCACAACCTATATTCAGGGAAGCCGTGACTGGTAATCTTGTTAAACTGGGTATTGACACCAACAGTGTGTCTGCAAAAACATTCCTTTCCAAAAGAGGAGTACTTCAGGCAAACAATGCCTTACAACTGATCATCGAAGAAAAAGCAACCGCTAATTTTCTTTCCATAGAAAACTATACTGACTGGAGACGTACAGGTTACCCTGCACTGAAAATGATACCTAATAACACGGTGACAAACCTGCCACGCAGATTCCTCTATCCGTTGAACGAGATCACGGCTAATCCGAGAGCGTTACAAACTGCGAAGCTGACGGATAAAGTATGGTGGGATAGCTGAGTGACTAAAGTATCACAATAAAAAAAGGGAGCATGCCTGATGGCTGCTCCCTTTTTTATGCATGCTAACAGCAATTATTTAATGAAGAATACGGCTCTTACTTCAGCACGTACTTTGATCTTTTTGAATGAAGAAGCATCAGCTGTTTCAGCAGCAGCTGCTGAACGCACCATCATGTTAGAGAAAACAGGCTGAACATCAGAATAATTATCAGTGTTGATTTCCTGTACCTCCAGCACGCCATCGATATTACTGTTGATGGCATCCAGCATATAAACAGCTTTTGCTTTAGCAGCCTGTAATGCTTTTATTTTTACCTGTTTGCGGTAATCTTCCATTTTGCTGTGTGTATAGCTGCTGATGTTTACGCTCTCAATACCTTCGTCATCCACTGCGCCAAGGATGCTGTTTACCTTATCCAGGTTGCTCAGCTTAAGACGATATTGTTTACGCGCCATGAAATCCGGATCTTTTTTCTTTTTGGTCCACAGCTGATCGTAGTTGCTACCAAACACATTAGCAATGGTCAGGTCTTTGGATGAGATACCTGCTTCTTTTACTGCTTTCTGGAGTTGTACCTCCAGCGTATTCATGTCTACTTTGGTTCCTTTATCTTTATACTCGCGCAGTGCGATATCCAGATAGATCTCATCAGGCGTGATCTCTACCTCTGCGGAGCCTGTTACTTCAATCTTCTTAACAGGAGGTCTGTTATCTGTCTGCTGTGCCTGTGATAAAGACGCTATTAATAATCCTGCCATTAAAAACATTACCTTTCTCATACTGTTGTGATTTGATGTTAAAATGAATATTAGTTTCCGTTGTTCGCCTATATGATGCGGCAAAATATTCCGATTCCATAAAAGGGCAAAAAAATATTTTGTCAGTATACCAGGCCCCAACACTTTACGATTAAAGATATATGGGGCGTCTGACTGTAACGGATGAGCCATAGATATGTTACACTGAATATTTTATTTATTTTACTGACACAGTAATAAGCCTATGACCAGAATTTTGTTGGTTTTGATAGGATTGTCATGGCTACTTTTATTATCCCATACACCGGTACAAGCCCAGCTACAGACTCCTTATATATTGAATGGGGCTGCGACACAACGGACGTGCAACTGCTATGTTTTAACGGAAGATCAGGGTACTTCGAGCGGTACAGTATGGAATAAGAATAAGATCAGCCTGAACGATTCATTTGACTACTTTTTTGATGTAAACCTGGGATGCAAGGATGAAAATGGTGCAGATGGCATCGGATTCATTCTGCAAACACAGGGCACCAACCTGGGGGCCACTGGTCAGGGGATCGGCTTTCAGAATATCAGACCATCGCTGGGAGTGATCATTGATACATGGCAGAATAGCGACGATGGTGACCCTTATTACGACCATGTGTCCATTCAGATCAATGGAGACATTTCGCACAGCAGCACTAACAATCTGGCCGGTCCTGTTACGGCACTGGCCGGAAGCGACAATATTGAAGACTGTAACTGGCATATCTTCCATATCAAATGGAATGCGGTCACTAAACAACTGGATGTCAGCATTGATGATTCGCTGCGCCTGCGTATAACCAAAGACTTGGTAACCGATGTATTCGGCAACGACCCTATGGTATATTGGGGCTTTGGCGCTGCTACCGGAGGAGCGTCCAATAAACAACAGTTCTGTGCGGCACTCCGTCCTGAATTACAGTTTGACAACAACCAGTTATTCTGTGACGGGTCAGCCATCGTCTTTGAGGACGACTCCAAATCATTTGGTACCATCACCCGCTGGCGATGGGATTTCGGCGATGGAACTACATCTGCAATAGCAGATCCTCCTCCTCATACCTACGCAAAACCTGGTAAATACCAGGTAAAAATGATCATAGAAGATAACAGTGGATGTGTGTCTGACACGATGAAGCAGGACATTACAATTGGCAGTTATCCGGTGCCTGACTTCTCTTACGATTCTCTTTGCACAGGAAGACCCATCAGCATCAGGGATCAAACAACCGTCGCTGTTGGTACGCTTCGTCAGTGGACATGGGACATGGGTAACGGGGTGATAGATCATTCATCATCGCCGGTCATCGCCTATGATAACACAGGGAATTACACAGTGACCTTGCAGGTCATGACAGCAGAAGGCTGCGGCGCAGCCACCACGAAACAGGTAAACGTATATCCCACACCTGCTATTACTGCTACGGGGGGAAGTGTGTGTATCGGTGACGCGATTCCGTTTACCGGCACTGATCTGACACCCGCTATCCCACTTGCACAGTGGTACTGGAACTTTGATAACGGACAACAGCAAACCGGTCAGCACATCGACTATATCTATCCCGCGGGAGGCGACTATCAGGCATCTGTACATGCGATGAGTAATAAAGGATGTTTTACTGATACGGTCTATATTCCCGTGACAGTCACTGATATAAACCTGTATGTCGGGCGGGATACGCTCATTGCACGGGGACAACCATTACAACTCAACGCTGCCGCCAACGGTAATAACCTGCAGTATAACTGGACACCGGATATTGGATTATCTGATCCATATGCGGCCAATCCGGTTGCGTTACTACGTAATGATCAGACTTACTACCTGGCGGTTACTTCTCCCCAGGGTTGCATTGCATTAGACACCATAAACGTGAAAGTATATGCCGGTCCGGAGTTTTATGTACCGTCCGCATTTTCGCCCAATAATGACGGTTTAAATGACGTTTTCAGGGCTATCTCACCAGGTGTACCCGAACTGGATTTCTTTTGTGTATGGAACAGATGGGGACAAGAGGTATTCCGCACACAGTCACTTTCAACAGGATGGGATGGCTCATACAAGGGACAACAGATGCCTGCCGGCACTTATGTGTGGATGATACAGGGAACGGACTATACCGGGAGAATGTTTAATAGAAAGGGGACTGTGACAATAGTGAGATAGCTAAGAATTTGAAATAGAAATGCAGCGGAAATAAACCAGTATAATGCGTAGCAGGATCTTATAAAAGGGAAAGGGATTTCAATATTGAAATCCCTTTCCCTTTTATAAGATCCGACATTAATATGCTGCAAACATTTCGGTAGCAGCAAGGGTATTTATACTTCATTCCTAATTCTTCCTCGCATCTTCCATTGTCTTCAGGAAATCATACAGGTCACTCATTGACGTTATCTTATCTACCGCCAGTATAAAGTTCTTACCTACCTGCCTCAGCTTCGCATTATTCACCCGGGTCTGAATATAGGTGAGAATGTGATTAAAGGTAGGTGATTCGAAGTATGGAGAATCTGGATTGTTGATGAAATAACAACGCAATTTTTCTTCTTTCAGCATCATCTTTTCAAAGCCAAGTTTGATCGCCATCCAACGGCAACGGATCATACAGAACAGATCTTTGACCGGCTCAGGTATAGGACCAAAGCGGTCCTGCATCTCAGCTTCAAATGCCTGGAGTTTGCTTTCCAGTGTGATGTTATCCAGTTCCTGATAGAGATTCAGACGTTCCTGTATACTTTCTACATAGCTATCTGGAATCAGTATTTCCAGGTCAGTATCAATCGTACAGTCGCTGACGAAATCTTTCTTCTCTTCCAGTTGCTCTTTAAAGAGATCACGGAATTCGTTCTGCTTCAGTTCACGGATAGCTTCATCCAGGATCTTCTGATACATATCAAATCCTATCTCTGCCATGAATCCGCTTTGCTCACCACCCAGCAGGTTACCGGCACCACGGATATCCAGGTCACGCATGGCGATCTGGAAACCACTACCCAGTTCACTATGCTGTTCCAGTGTTTGCAGGCGCTTACGGCTATCACCAGGTAAGGTGCTCATCGGAGGTGCTAACAGGTAACAGAATGCCTTTTTGTTACTACGTCCTACACGTCCGCGCAGCTGATGCAGATCACTTAATCCGAAATGATGTGCGTTGTTGATGATAATGGTATTCGCGTTAGGAATGTCCACACCACTTTCGACTATGTTGGTACATACCAGTACATCATATTTACGATCGATGAAATCGAGTATCACTTCTTCCAGCTGATGTCCTTCCATCTGGCCATGTGCTGTTGCAATAGACAGGTCAGGACACAGCCCTTTGATCAGACTACTCATTTCACCCAGGCCCTTCACACGGTTGTATACAAAGTATACCTGTCCGCCACGCTCTGTTTCGTAATAGATCGCATCACGGATCAGGTCCTGATCGAAGACATGTACTTCTGTTTCTATCGGCTGTCTGTTAGGCGGAGGCGTATTGATCACTGACAGGTCTCTCGCACCCATGAGTGAGAACTGCAATGTTCTCGGTATAGGTGTAGCCGTTAGTGTCAATGTATCCACGTTTACTTTGAGTTGTTTTAGTTTCTCTTTCGCAGATACACCAAACTTCTGTTCTTCATCGACAACGAGTACACCCAGGTCTTTAAACTTCACCTCCTTACCTAATAAAGCATGCGTACCGATGATGATATCGATCTTCCCTTCGGCCAGTCTTTGCAGTGTTTCCTTCTTCTCTTTGGCCGATTTGAAACGGTTCAGATAATCGACAGTACAAGGGAAGTCTTTCAGACGTTCTGAGAAAGTCTTAAAGTGCTGGAACGCCAGGATAGTCGTAGGCACCAATACAGCAGCCTGTTTACCATCTACGATGGATTTAAAGGCAGCGCGTATTGCAATTTCGGTTTTACCGAAACCAACATCACCACACACCAGGCGGTCCATTGGAGAAGGAGACTCCATATCACGCTTCACATCGGCAGTCGCCTTACTTTGATCAGGCGTATCTTCATACAGGAAGGATGCTTCCAGTTCTGTTTGCAGATAGGTATCCAGTGTATGGGCAAAGCCCTGCTGTGCCTTACGTGCTGCATATAGTGTGATCAGGTCTTTCGCAATATCCTTAACCTGCGTTTTAGCCTTTTCTTTCAGCTTATCCCAGGCATCGCTACCGAGTTTATTCACCCGCGGTTCAACACCTTCCTTACCCGAATATTTACTGATCTTATGCAGCGAGTTAATGTTTACATACAAGAGGTCATTGTTCTTGTAAATAATGCGGATCGCCTCCTGCATTTTACCACCAACTTCTATCTTCTGCAAACCGCTATATACCCCTACACCATGATCAATATGCGTTACGAAATCACCTGCCTGTAGCTCACGCAGGGTTTTCATCGTAATCGCCTTGTTCTTGTTATAGGCCTGCTTTACCTTGTATTTATGATAACGCTGGAAGATCTGATGATCAGTGTAGACAACCAGCTTCAGTGAGTGATCAATAAAGCCATGGCTGACAGGTAGAGGAATAGGGTAGAAGGTAAATTCGGCCTTCAGGTCTTCAAAGATGCTACGCAGCCTTTCCAGCTGACGGGCATTCTCTGCAAATATGAAAAGCGCGTATTTATTCTTATTGTGCGTGTCCAGGTCCTTGATCAGCATTTCAAACTGTCTGTTAAAGACAGGTTGTTCCTGCGTCTCGAAATTCAGCGGTGTAAATGAGCGATTGGTCTCTGACCACCACTGCCGGCTGCCAAACACAATACAGTGCCTGCCCAGCATTTGCTGCATCAGAGGATGTGCTTTGACGAAATCAGCTTCGGTGAGTGTGATGGTATCATCATCGCCGACTTTTACGGACTGCCCTGTTTGCAGGAATACGTCCAGTCGTTCTTCCATCTGCAATACCACTTCCTGCACATAACCGGGATCTTTCATCCAGATAACGGTATTCTCAGGAAGGAATTCAAATAAAGAAGCTTTCTGATGATCCATTCCCTGTGTGTCCATATTGGCGATCAGTGTCACCTGGTTGAGCTTCCTTTCGCTCAGCTGACTTTCCGGATCAAACAGACGGATAGAGTCGATATCTTCTCCGAAGAGCTCAATACGGTATGGCTTCTCATTACCAAAAGAATAGATATCGAGGATGCCTCCACGTACTGCATATTGTCCCGGTTCGTACACAAAATCTGTGAACTCAAAACCCCAGGTTACCAGCCTATCCAGCAGATCATCTACTTTCAGCACATCACCCACTTTCAGTTGCACCATATTGCTGGTAAAAGCAACAGACGCAGCTACTTTTTCCCAAAGTGCTTCAGGATAGGTAACCAGTACCTTCTTGTGTATAGAGGGCCCGGAGAACTTCATCAGTGCTTCCGTGCGCAACATACTGTGACTACTGTTGATCTCGTTGAAATAGCCGGCCTTTTTAAAGGAGTCCGGAAAATAGAAGACGTCGAGTGCCTGGGTAACTGATTCCAGGTCATTATGGAAATAAGCAGCCTCTTCTCTGTCGTTCAGAATGAAAAGATGATTAACGGAGTTGGCCATCTCCCAAGCTCCCGCAGCTACGAATGTAGTGGCACTACCGGTTAATCCTGTTAATTGATAATACTGTGGATCGGACAAATGTATCCCTTTCACCAGCTGTTGCAGGCGGGAATCTCGCTGGTACAGTTGTAATACAGCCTGTATATTCATGAGGGTTGCAAAGATACGGAATTAGTACTATCAGTCCATACACAGTGTACCTGACCGGCTCAATCTGTTTACGGACTAAAATGGTTATATTTAGTATAAATAAATTCCACTCAAATGGCGGACCAATGGTATAAGGGACTGGTGACCCGTATCGTACAGGAAACCCATAACACCCGCCGGTTCTGGATACAGGTACCGGAAATGGAGCAATTCAACTTTAAGGCAGGGCAGTTCGTAACCCTTGATCTTCCCATACATGAACAAAAGAATAAACGGTGGCGCAGTTATTCCATTGCATCCCCCCCTGACGGCAGCAATGTCATTGAGCTCGTGATCGTATTGCTGGAAGGAGGCGCGGGCACCAATTACCTGTTCAATCACGTGGGGGAGGGGAGTGAGCTTATATTAAAAGGGCCATTGGGCCATTTTACCCTACCGGAACAGCTGGACAAGGACCTGTTCTTTATCTGCACAGGTACAGGCATCGCTCCCTTCCGGTCAATGGCACAATATATTAAAGCGCATGACCTGCCGCATCCCCCGATCCATCTGATCTATGGATGCCGGCAGCAGTGTGATCTGTTATATGCTGCTGAGATGTGGGAGCTGGAAAAAGAGTTGACGGATTTTCATTATACGCCCACACTGTCAAGGGATGAAAACGGCTGGCTGGGCAGGAAAGGGTACGTGCATCTCATCTACGAAGAACTGGCCAAAAACCAGCCGGCGCATTTCTTCCTATGCGGCTGGAAGAATATGATCGATGAGGCAAAACACCGGATCCTGGCGCTGGGTTATGACAGGCATGATATTCACCAGGAGCTGTACGGCTGAGAAAGGCCTGGCATCACGTACTATTGCCATCGGGGCAAATAAAAAGGCCACATCTTGGATGTGGCCTTTTATCATATATGAACGTATCCTATTCGTTGATCTTATTCAGCACGATCTCTTTCACTTTATCCATTGGCACTCTTTCCTGTTCCATACTATCGCGGTAACGGATGGTAACAGTATTGTCTTCCTTGGTCTGGTGATCGATGGTTACGCAGAATGGTGTGCCAATAGCATCCTGACGGCGGTAACGCTTACCGATAGCATCTTTCTCTTCGTAGAAGCAATGGAATGCTGGTTTACATTTATCCATCAGTTCCTTTGCGAGTTCAGGCAGACCGTCTTTCTTAGTCAGTGGGAAGATAGCCAGTTTAACAGGGGCCAGCTTCGCAGGCAGCTTCATTACTACACGGCTGTCTTCTTTGCCATCCTTGGTCAGATCTTCTTCGTAGTAAGCATCACAGATGGTTAACAGGAACATACGATCCAGACCGATAGAGGTTTCTATCACGTAAGGAATGTAGTTCTGGTTAATTTCTGTATCGAAGTACTGCATTTTCTTTCTGCTGAACTCCTGGTGTCTGCTCAGGTCATGATCTGTACGGCTGTGAATACCTTCTACCTCTTTGAAACCGATAGGGAATTCGTATTCAATATCCTCCGCAGCATCCGCATAGAATGCCAGTTTATCATGCACATGGAATCTGTACTTATTCGGATCGATGCCTAAGCTCTTATGCCATTTCAGACGCTCTTCCTTCCAGTATGCAAACCACTCTTTCTGGGTGCCAGGGCGCACGAAGAACTGCATTTCCATCTGCTCAAATTCACGCATACGGAAGATGAACTGACGGGCTACGATCTCGTTACGGAAAGCCTTACCTACCTGTGCGATACCAAAAGGTATCTTCATACGACCGGTTTTCTGCACGTTCAGGAAGTTTACAAAGATACCCTGAGCCGTTTCCGGACGCAGGTATATTTCACTTGCATCTTCTGCTACGCTACCCACCTGTGTGGAGAACATCAGGTTGAACTGACGCACCTCTGTCCAGTTAGCAGTGTTGCTAACGCTACATTTGATTTTATAAGTTTCGATCAGCGTTTTCAGACCTGCCAGGTCATCCGCTGCCAGTAATTCATTCATTTTAGCGATCAGCTCATCCCTGTTACCCTCTGGCAGGGTCTCAGCATGCGCTTCGATCAGGTGGTCTACACGATAGCGTTTTTTGCTATCCTTGTTATCGATCATTGGATCACTGAATCCATCTACGTGTCCGGATGCCTTCCAGATAGTTGGGTGCATGAAGATGGCAGAGTCAATCCCCACGATGTTTTCGTGCATCTGGGTCATGCTTTTCCACCAGTAATCGCGGATATTCTTCTTCAACTGTGCTCCGTTCTGGCCGTAATCATAGACAGCGCTTAAGCCATCATAAATTTCACTGGACTGAAATACGAAGCCGTATTCTTTACAATGCGAGATAATCGCCTGGAATTTGTTCTGATCTGTAGCCATAGTGGCGCAAATATAATAATGGTTTTCGGAATTAGAGGTGGCAGCTAGCTACCTTTTTCACTGGTCACAGGGGCTGTTACAGGCAGTTCATCCGTTTCCACGGGAACTTCCTTTACATATACGGCATATTCATTAGGTCTGATCTTCCCGCCGAAATGCTGTACATACACCTGGGTAAATTCGGCCCCAAAATACAGGATTATGGCTGAATAATACACCCAGAGCAGTATAATTACAATAGAGCCTGCTGCACCATAGGCCGTTCCGACCTTACTGGAGCCCAGGTACATTCCAATAGCGAACTTCCCCACCATAAACAGGATGGCTGTTGTGACCGCCCCGACAATGACATGTTTCCACTTTATCTTGGCATCGGGCAGTACCTT
Organism: Chitinophaga agri; assembly: GCF_010093065.1. Classification (NCBI taxonomy): domain Bacteria; kingdom Pseudomonadati; phylum Bacteroidota; class Chitinophagia; order Chitinophagales; family Chitinophagaceae; genus Chitinophaga; species Chitinophaga agri. The sequence goes on from NZ_CP048113.1 coordinate 4,473,041, forward strand.
AAATATAATGGCAAAGAGGGAACTGATAATTATAAAAGTAAGCGCCAGGTTGACAATATATACCAATACCATGGTCACCTGCGGGAACAGAACGGCCAGCTGGCGGCTGAACAGTTCAATAATACCGTTCATAGCCAGTGACACCATCAGGATGAACCCGAGGCTAACCACCATGGAAAACGACAAGAGACGGTTCAGCAGCATCTTGATCAGGCCATTCTTAGGTTTGGCCTTTAGCTGCCAGATAAAATTAATAGAGTCCTGTATTTCGCCGAAAACGCTGGTTGCACCGATGATCAGGGTGACAATCCCTACTACTGTCGCCCATGTAGAGTCACCGGAGAGGGCGGCATTCTTGATCATCTGCTGGATCTGAAGGGCGGCTTCATTACCGACCATGTCATTTATCTGCCCATAAACGCTACCTTCTATGGCTTCTTTTCCCAGGAATACGTCACACAGGGTAATGATGACGATGAGCATGGGGGCAATAGAAAAAATAGTGTAATAGGAGAGTGCCGCACTCAGTTTGAGCACCTTATCATCCATAAAGTCATTGACAGTCTGTTTCAGTATCTGCCAGTAGGTTTTTATTTTCTCAGGGATCTTCATATGATTGGTTTAACAAAAAACCTGCCTTATTGCAGCTTTTCATTTTCCTTATGCCTGTTGGCATCACGGATATTCTTTTTCTCGAAATTCTTTTCCAGGGCAGCCGTCATATCCACGCCGGTCTGATTGGCAATGCAAAGTAGTACCCACATGACATCAGCCAGCTCATCGCCCAGCTCTTTATTCTTATCGGATTCCTTAAAGGACTGTTCCCCATACTGACGGGCCATAATTCGTGCCACTTCACCTACTTCTTCAGTGAGAATGGCCATATTAGTCAGTTCGCTGAAATAGCGGACGCCGACGGTTGTGATCCAGCCGTCTATCTTTTCCTGTGCTTCTTTGATAGTCATATCAGATTATTCTTTGGCTTTTGTATCAATAATGATAGTAACGGGGCCGTCATTCAGAAGGTCTACCTTCATATCCGCCCCAAAAATACCGGTAGGAACCGGCTTACCCAGGTCCTGCGATAACTGGCTGATCATCTGTTCATACAGAGGGATCGCTACGTCCGGTTTACTGGCACGGATGTAGGAGGGACGGTTCCCCTTTTTGGTAGCAGCATAGAGGGTGAACTGACTGACCAGCAGCACATTGCCGTCCACCTCTTTTACAGACCGGTTCATCACCCCTTCTTCATCATTAAAAATACGGAGGTTGACAATCTTATTGCTCAGCCATATAATATCTTCGGTATTGTCGGCATCTTCAATGCCCAGCAATACCAGTAGCCCGGTGCCAATGCTACCGGTAATATTCCCATCTACGGTCACGGATGCCCGGGACGCACGCTGTATAACTGCCCGCATATATGTAACAGATGATTTATTGCGCCGGGAAATTAAAATAATTATGCGGTATGCGTGAAAATATCACCGGTTTCAGGCTCCTGGATCTCGATCGTATCCTCCATTTCCAGTTTAGGATTAAATAGTTCCACCAGCAGAAAATAATAGAGATATAACAAAGCTAGCAGCAGGATCAGGTGTCCGCTATTGGCAAATAATATGGTACTCACGTTCAGTACCATCACAAGAATAACCGCGGACATACCGGTGCGCAGGCGGGTATAGGCATATACTTTCAGTAGATAGAGGGCCTCTATAAAGCCAATAACGGGTAGACGAAAACCGGTTGGCGCTGTGAGTAGGGTGTATATGTTGAAGACTGTGATCATTATACCAGTGATGATCATGGTCAGCTGGGCAACTCTTCTGTCCTGGTTCAGATAAGTGTCCGCATGTTCAGCAATGGTAGCCGGTTGATCTTTCGCAAAGAAAAGCGTTACCACACCAGCGATATTGACCACCGGAATAAAATGTAACAACAGCATCCAGTAGGAATATTTACCAACTGAGAGCGCCCGGCTGGTGACAATATTCCTCATCAGACCAGCCACCGTATATAACAACAGGATCATACCCAGGGTGGAAAACATCATATATCCCACTTCCAGCAATGACGCTGGTCTTTCTTCAAAGAACCGGTACACATTGGTATCAAGTACACCAATAGCACCTGAATAAGCGAAACACAGGGCGATAAACAGGAAGAAGTATTCCCAGCTGGTCAGCTGCTGTACCTTGGATTGCAGCAGCAACCTGTAATTAGGCCATCTGTAACTATTTTCCAGTAAGTATACGATCAGGTAATAGGAAGTAAAGCTGCAATAAATAGCGGGTAAAGTCAGTACAAGCTTCATAGCTGGTGTAAACAGCGCAAATACGGGCAGGTCTCTGGCCAGCTGCAGATGATTAAAGGGAATACCATATTCGGGTAACAGAAAATAGATCAGCGCACCGATGCCGGCAGCGCCCAGTTTATCACTCATACCAGACAAAATGAAGCGGGTAATGAAGATCAGCAGCAATCCAATAAATACGTTGGCCTGGCCTATCACATATACCATGTCACTATCCGTCCTTTTCATCAGCAGGTCGTGCAGTACTGACTGCAATACAGCGACCAGTACTACGGTCACGGCCATTATCAACGCGTTCCGCCATTCCCTCCTTGCCAGCATTTCCCATACGACCACGGCAAACAATGGTAGTACATGCAGGATATGTTCAGTAGTAAAAGCAGAAAAAGCGATTGTTCCCTTTAAAATCCCTGCTGCATATCCGGCAGTGATCATCCATGTGATCAGTACAGGTAGCCAACTGGATTTGAGAACACGTAACTGTACAGAAGTAAAAAGAGTCATATAACACAGGATTAAGGAAGGGGCGGCAAATAAAATCATTTACCTTTATTAAATTACGATAATCAATTATAAAGAAACGTTAATTAAATGAGCTTAGATCTTTCCGCCGAAATCACCTTCCGCACAGCCAGAAGCGGGGGTAGTGGCGGACAAAATGTGAACAAAGTGGAGACTATGGTGGAGGGATATTTTGATGTCTCCGCATCAGCATTGTTAACCCAGGAACAGAAAGCCCTGGTGCTGGAAAAACTCGCTCACCGTATTAATTCCGAAGGACTGCTGCAGGTAAAATCGCAGGAGGAGCGTACCCAGCTGGGCAACAAGCATCTCGTTGTCAAAAAGATGAACGAACTGGTGCAAAAAGCGCTGATCAAACCCAAAAAAAGGGTGCCTACCAGGCCTTCAAGAGCCGTAAAGGAAAAGAGGATCCAGCTTAAAAAGCAGCTGTCTGAAAAAAAACAGCTACGCCGGAAAGGGCTGGAATAATTACTTTTGGTTAAAATTTCAGGGCATTGAGTATAAAATCACTGGCAGGACAGACGATCTATTACGGCTTTAGTAACATTGCAAGTAAGCTGCTTAACTACTTCCTTACCCCACTCTATCTGGAGGTAATGGCACAGGCTTACTATGGGGAGATGTCCACAGTGTATGCCTATGTGCCCTTTATGAATATCATTCTCACTTATGGAATGGAGACTGCTTTCTTCAGGTTCGCCAAAAAGGAAAACAGCCAGACCGTACTGAGCACCTCAACTATTTCCCTGCTGTTCTCTACGATCAGCTTTACCATATTACTGTTACTGTTCAGGGGGCCGATCACCAATTCCTATATCGGCGAACTGGGCGGACTAACGGGCCGGCCGGGATTCTTCACCTTCCTGGTACTGATCATGGCATTTGACGCGCTGACAGCGATTCCATTTGCCCAGCTGCGTTTGGAGAATAAGCCAGTACGGTATGCGGTGATCCGCCTGGCGGGCATTCTGACAACCATTGGCTTCAACATATTATTCCTGGTTATACTCCCCAAAACATCCTTATCAGGGCTTATAGGTCACTCGGAAATGACTATGGGCAATGACCAGCTGGGCTTCGTGTATCTGAGTAATATGCTGGGGAGTGGCGTCACATTGCTGCTATTCCTGCCACAAATGCTGCGTATCAGCTGGAAGTTTGACACTGCTTTATGGAAACAGATGCTGAACTATGCTGTACCACTGATCTTCTTCGGTATGGCGGGAATGGTCAATGAAACCTTTGACAGGGCCTGGTTCCTGCCACAGTTCCTCCCGGGTGATAACCTGACGGAGAAAAAAGAGCTGATCGGTATTTATGCGGCCAACTACAAACTGGCCATTCTAATCACGATGTTCATACAGGCATTTAAGTTAGGAGCAGAACCGTTTTTCTTTAAGCAGGCCGAAGGCAAGGACCCGCAGAAGATGTATGCCCGCATCATGAAACTGTTTGTTGTGCTGCTTTGTATGATGTTCCTCTTTGTGAGCCTCTACCTGAACGTTTGGAAGATCTTCCTCCGCAGACCGGAATATTACCCGGGTATGGCCATTGTACCGGTGTTATTGCTGGCCAATATGTTCCTGGGCATTTACTATAACCTGACCATCTGGTTTAAACTGACGGACCGTACCAAAACGGGGGCGATGATCACCATCGTCACCGCGGCAATGGCGTTCCTCCTGAACTGGTGGTGGATACCCATATTCGGGTATTTCGGTGCCGCCCTGGCTACGATGGTCTGCTATTTCATACAGATGGCGATCTGCTATTTACTCGGACAAAAATATTACCCGGTCCCCTATCACCTGCCACGTATACTTACATACATCGGAGGGGCGGTAGTGACCTACTATATTTATGAGCTGCTGAACAGGACCCTGCTTTCTCCGGGAAATATTTACGCACTGAAACCAGCGTCACTGATAGTGGCGACGGTCTTCTTCGGTGCCTATATCTGGTTCCTGCTGAAAATGGAAAAGAAAGAGTTTTCCAGACTTCCGTTCGTGGGCCGGTATGTCGCAAAACTCTGACGGACTATTGCAGGAACGGATTATGCTGCTTTTCATACCCGATAGTAGTGGACTGCCCATGCCCTGGGTATACCCTCACATCATCAGGCAATACGAACAATTTCTCCCGTATACTGTTTAATAAAGTTTGATGACTGCCTCCGGGAAGGTCCGTACGGCCTATGCTCTGGTAGAACAATACATCGCCACCAATGAGGAACTTTCCGGCAGCGGAATAAAAGCATACACTGCCTGGTGAGTGACCAGGGGCGAGCAACACTTCCAGTTCATCATCACCGAAATGTATCTTTTCGCCGTCTTCCAGGAAGCGGAAGGGTTCAGGAGAAGGTTCAAAGGGTATATTATACATTTTACCTATTTCTGGGGAACGGTCGAGTACAATTTTGTCCAGGGGATGTATTTCCAGACCTACGCCATACGTTTCAGCTACGAATTTATTACCAAAAACATGGTCAATATGGCAATGGGTATTGAGCAGGCGTGTAACTTTAAGCCCCTCTTTTTCGATATAAGTCAGTAATTGTTTCCTTTCTTCTTCAAAATAACAGCCCGGGTCTATAATTATACATTCCTTTTTTCCGTTAATGAGTAAATAGGTATTTTCCTGAAATGGATTAAAGGTGAAATGTTGTATTTCCATCATTGTTGCCGATTTTTGCTATTTTTAATTCAGAACGCAATATTATCAATACTTTCTGTATGAACCGACTTACTACCAGGTTATTAATTGCCGGTACCCTATTACTTGGCTCGTTTATATCCCAGGCACAGACCAATACCGTAGAATTTGGACAGAACCGCATACAGCATAAGAATTTCAAATGGCGTTACTATCAAACCCGTCATTTCAATACTTACTTCAGCCAGAACGGGCTTGAACTGGGAAAATACGTGGCTCAGGTAGCAGAAAAGGAGTTGCCACAGCTGGAACAGTTCATGGAATTTACTTTCCGCCAGCGTGTTAATATTGTGGTATACAACAGCTTCGGTGAAATGAAGCAATCCAATATAGGCATTGGCGTTGAATGGCAGAACACCGGTGGTGTGACCAAACTGGTAGGAAATAAACTCATCGTATACTTCGACGGCGATCACCAGAACCTGCAGCGCCAGATCCGTGAAGGTATAGCCCGTGTGATGCTTGAAAACCTGTTGTTCGGTGAAGACATTGGAGAGTTTGCAGGTAATACCATCCTTATTGATTTTCCAAAATGGTTCACAGATGGATTTGTTGCCTATGCTGCTGAAAACTGGAATACCAAACTGGATGATGAACTCAAAGATGCGATCCAGTCAGGCAGATATAAAGACTTTTACCAGCTGGCCTACGAGAAACCATTGCTGGCCGGTCATGCGTTCTGGTATTATGTTGAAAGTAAATATGGTAAGGATGCGGTGCCTTACCTGATGTATATCTCCCGCATTAACCGGGGACTGAAAAAAGGCTTCGAACAGGTACTCAGCCAAAAGCCTAAAAATGCCCTGAAAGATTTCATGGCATTTAACATGCAACGCTACCAGGATGACAACCGCCGTCGCCGTCAGAGTACCCGTGGCGGACGTACCGTTACATCCAGGGAACTGAACAAATCCGACTTCTACCGTTTCCAGGCTAATCCGAAGAGCAACTACTACGCAGTAGTTGAATTCTCCAAAGGCCTGTATAAAGTACAGATCCAGTTGGCCGATATGAAACCGAAGGTGCTGCTGCGCAGTGGAGTAAGAATGCAGGCTAGCCAGCTGGACCCTAACTATCCTCTGCTGGCATGGAACCAGAAAGGTAACCGCCTCGCCATCATCTACGAACATGAAGGTGTCACCCGCCTCATGGTGTATGACCTGGTAACGAGAACCAGCACCAAGCAGGACCTCGCGCGATTTGACAGGGTGATTGATTTCAAATACTTCTTCGAATACGACAACTCCCTGTTGCTGTCTGCTGTGAAGAATGGCCACACTGATATCTACACCTACAGCATCAATAAAAAGACAGCGGAACAGATCACCAATGACGTGTATGATGATCTCGACCCGTCTTTCGTATCGTTCCCGGGTAAGAGCGGTATCATTTACTCCTCCAACAGACCGTCGCCTACCGCTAAAAGCGGAGACACGATACTGCCGGCAGGACATTACAATATCTTCCTGATCGACAACTTTAACAAGAGTGCCGACAAGCAGATCTCACAGCTGACCGACATGAAATACGGTGATGCACGTTCACCACTTCAGTATAACACGACCCACTTTACATTCGTATCGGATGTAAACGGTATACGTAACCGTTACGCAGGTTTCTTCAAAACAGAAAGAACAGGAGTAGATTCCCTATTCTTTATTGGTTCAGAGATCCTCCATAACCCTGACAAAGCAGACCTCGACTCTGCACTGGCAGAATATGGTGCTACCGCTCCGGATTCTGTAATGGCGGTATCGCTGACAAAAGACTCTACCTATACTTTCCCGATGTCTAACTACGCTTATGGTATCAAAGAATCCAGAGGTGCAGGCGATCAGTCGGAAGTATCACAGGTGATCCAGCAGTATGGCTTCAAAAACCTGCAGAAACTGAAAATAGACACGGTAACGCTGCGTAAACGTAACGTCAACAGCCGTCCGACCACATTCAGGGCTCGTCAGATGCATGAAGACAGTATCCGTCTGGGACTGCCTACCTATCATGAAAAGGCAAAAGTAGATACCATAAAGCATGGCGACTTCTTCCAGAGCGAATTTGCACAGGAAGCACCAGATACGGCAGCCGCTGCCGCTGAGGCCATGGCATTAAAGATACCGCTGCTCGAACCGGTATTGAAAAAGGCAAAACTCCTGCCCTATAAATGGAAATTCTCTTCAGATTACCTGATCCTGCAACTGGATAACTCCATATTGATCAACAAATATCAACCATTCACCGGTCCTCCTTCCGGCCCGATCAGGCTGTCTGATCCTGTAAATGGACTGATCCGTATTGGTGTAAGTGACCTGATGGAAGATGTGAAGATCAATGGTGGTTTCAGATTCCCTTCCAGCCTGGATGGTACTGAATACTTTATTTCTGGCTCCTACCTGAAGAGACGTTTTGACTATAAGTTCACTTACTACCGTAAAGTAGACAAGTATAACAGTGTAGGGGTAGATACGTCTGGTAACATTCTGCTGGACTATCCTGCGAAGCTGAAAACAAACCTCTTCCAGTTCGATGTACGTTATCCGTTTGACCAGGCAAGAAGCATCCGCTTACAGGTTGGTCTGCGTAACGACAAGTTCGTAATTGCAGCTTCTGACGCTACCACACTGAAACTGAAGGACTACGCTGATAACTATGCGTTGTTACGACTGGAATATGTGTATGACAATACCATTAATCCGGCGACTAACATCTGGCATGGTACCCGTTATAAGATCTATGGTGACATGAATGCACAGATCAACGGAGACCTGAACGATGTGTTTGACCAGGGTGCAGCAGCCGGTAAAGGCAAGTTCACGTATAACATGGGGATTGATGTAAGACATTATCACTCCATCTACCGTAACTTCATCTGGGCTACCCGCTTCTCCGCTGACCTGTCATGGGGTACACGCAAACTGTTGTATTACCTGGGTGGTACGGACAACTGGCTGATACCGAAGATCAACCTGAATACACCTGTCAACCTGAGCGCTAACTACGCTTACCAGACACTGGCCAACCCATTACGCGGATACAGACAGAATGCCCGTAACGGTAATAACGTGATGGTATTCAATACAGAATTACGTTTACCGGTATTTGCGACCTTCATGAACAGACCAATCAATTCGGCGATCGTACGTAACTTCCAGGTGGTGAGCTTTGTTGATATTGGTACTGCATGGAATGAGAAGCTGAGCTTCAAAGATGCGAACTACACTTATTATACCGGAAATGATGGTACCGTGACAGTGAAAGTGAAAGAAGGTTTCCTCGGACCATTTGTAGGAGGTTATGGTTTTGGTGCCCGTTCTACCATTGCTGGTTATTTCCTGAGAATAGATGCAGGCTGGCCGGCAGTAGCGTTCTTCCGTGGAAAACCGATCTGGTATTTCGGTCTGGGTGTTGATTTCTAATAAAAGCACTGATCATATAAACAGTAAGGGCTCGTTAAACAACGAGCCCTTTTTTATTTCACTACAGGATAGGGATAAAAATGAGCGCTCCTGTAATAGCTGCAATAATAGCAGCAACAAGTACCGCCCCCGAAGCAACATCTTTGATCCATTTTACCCGGGGATGATAATCCGGGGACAGATGATCCATGATCTTTTCAACAACAGTATTCAGCATCTCGGTCACCCATACCAGACCGATGACAATTAATATCGGGATCCATTGACTGGCTGACAATCCATAATAAAAACCGGCCGCTACCACCAGCACCGTAGCCACTGCATGCACCCGCGCATGAGGTTCTGTACGTAAAAAGGCGGCAATTCCTTCGAAAGAATATTTAAAACTAAGTATGCGTTGCTGCAGATAGCGACCGATTCCCATGAGTATGTTCGTTTACAGATTTATTATAGTTCACTCCACTTAATTCTCCGGCTAAAGTACATCACAACAGCCAGTATTATGAAGAGGCCAAGGCTACCCATCAGCAACGACTGATCTTCAGAGCGGATGATCACGTAAATAAATCCGTACAGTACTGACAACGTACATGCAATAACAACTCCCAGGCGGGTACTTCGTAACACACTGGCCGTATAGACCGATATCAGGAAGATGGTCAGCAGGGCGGAGATCACATAGGCAATAGAGAAATTCAATTGTTCAGCAAGGGCGATGAGCAGGGTATAGAATACACACAAAGCCACGCCTATCAATATATATTGTAATGGATGAACGGAGTATCGCTGTAACAGCTCAATGAAGTAATAAACAAGGAATGTAAGGCCGATAATAAGAATAGCATATTTCACTGCCCGGGTAGATTGCTGATATGTATCAACCGGCAGGAAGAGCTTAACCCCGAAGTCGGCGGAGTGTAGGTTTACAGCATTACCAACCCAGTTCTGAGGGAAGTTACGGTTCAGGTTAGATACCTGCCAGGCGGCATTGAAGCCTTTAGCATCCAGGTTACGGGTATTAGGAAGGAAAGAACCGGCAAAGCTCGGGTTAGGCCAGTTGGAATTAAGTTCCACTGCCGTGGTTTTACCTACAGGGGAGAAGAACAGCTGATCGGAACCTTTCAACTCAAGGTTCACTGCAAATGTACCGGTAACGATCCCACTGTCTGATAATGCCAGCGGTACTTTGACCTGCATCCCATTAGGGAAAACCTCGGATGCCGGCACACCCGGATTGAAGAAATAATGCTGGCCATTCCATTGTACACCGGCCTGATTGCTGATGCCACGCATATCATCGATACCGATAGCTAGATAGGCATCCTTCAATATTGCCTGTTCAGGAGCGATGTTCAGTTCCTTCAGGTCCAGTTTGGAGAAGGCACCCTCAATACTCAGACTGGAAGTGTAAACGGCCACTTCGTAAATACCTCTTCTGCGGATCTCCGGTAATAATTTACCGTTGACCTTTAGCCTTTCAGGCAGGAAGAACGCATTAGACAGCACACCGGGTTTAGGGTAGTAGGGAATCACCAGCACCGGCCCTGTAACTGTCTGGGCGTCACCCCATTTACCACTTACTTCGCCTTTCGCTTCCATCTGACGTTGTTCTCTTTCAGAGATCAGTCCCATAATCATCATAGAAGGGATGAGCAGCAGCAGCACCAGTATAAATATGAGTAAAGCCTTGATACCATAGGCATACCGCTCAAAGAAGGAGGGTTGACCGGTGGTATTTTTAGGCTGCTGGCGGTGGCCTTCATTAGGGGCAGGAGGTAAGGGGGAAGTCTCGTTCATATTTGTTGTTTCCATATTAAGTATATTTTAAAGTACTTTGTATTTCAAAGTTTAAAGGCAAAAAAAATCACTCTATCGAGCGGATCATATTTTCGAGCGCGGCCAGGTGGCCTTTGAAAGCTTTTTCACCAGCTTTCGTAATAGAGTAGGTGGTATTGGTTTTACGACCGACAAAACCTTTATGGACTTTCAGAAATCCATTCTCTTCCAATGTACTGAGATGGGACGCAAGATTCCCATCTGTGAGTTCCAGCATCTGCTTCAGGTCATTGAAACTCACTTCCTCATTCACCATCAGGATGCTCATGACCCCCAGTCGTATACGACTGTCAAATATCTTATTTAAGTTACCTATGGGATTGATCACGAGTTCATCATTTATTCAACAAATTGATACCAAACAGCACCGGCTCACTCTTCTGTTGTCTGCCGTTCATACTTCCACCACATCAGGATGCCGTAAAATATGTGCATAAAACCGAAACCGATAGCCCAAAAGTAAAGCCCTCTGCGCAAAAAGAAAACATTTAATATCCCCAATGTTATTTCAGAGATGCCAAGATACCGGATATCAGTCAGTGTATACTTACTGGCATTGAGTAAGGCCATGCCATAAAATATAAGACAGGAAGGTGCTATAAGCACATCCAGGTTATTGTACATCAATCCGACGATAAACGCGCCACCAGCTATCATAGGGATTAACGCATTGACCATTACCTTCCGGGAGGTCACATCAAAAACGGGGAGATTACTCCTTTTCGCCTTCCTCCAGGTAAAATAAAGACCCCCAAAGAACGCCATACACATCACAGCAAGACCCAACAGGATCAGGTTCAAGCGAAGCTGGACAAAGTCAGCATCGTCATAATGCCCCCTGATCTCCCAACGCTGATAATAAGCATGGAATAACGCTAATGCGCCTGCAGCACCTGCCAGTGCAGATACTCCTGCAAATACGCCACTCAGTCCGCTAAGGGACATGAAGCGACTGCTACGTTCCATTATGCGTTTAATATCACTGAGTGTTTCCAGGTGTTGCTGCTCTGTCGTCATACTTAAAGTACTTTGTAGATCAAAGTTACATATTTTAGGGAGATGTCAAAATATATTTTTCTGTTATGGGTCAGAATGGGAAAGAAAAATGAAAAGCCGGCAGAAAACTACCGGCTTATGTCCCCTGCAGTTAACTTCAATGAGGTGGAAAAAGGCGCAGACAACCTTTCAAAGACCACTCGCTTGACCGTCGCTTGGCCGTCGCTAGTTCGTCGCTAGTTCGTCGCTAGTTCGTCGCTTGTAGCTCCAACTGATAAAAGAGACCGATAGGGGGGCATTCAGGACAAAAGGAGGAATACCTTGCTGCTGGATCAGGACTCCATATCCTTTATTAGCCGCTGACTGTCAGCATCCAGTTTCTGATTGATCTTCTCGAGATTGGAGACAATATCATCAATCCTGAATACCCATCTGGCAATGAACACGGAGATGAAAAACGCAATGCCTGTAACTATGAGCGCGTAGTACACATATTCTGATTCCATATTATATATGATTTGAGGTTAAAGAACGGAAGTACTGATCATCCTCACTGTCCTGTACAATGAGACAGACATACATATTGCCGGAGTCATTTTTTCGTACGTGGTGCATGATGATATACAGGTGGATGACTGTCACGAAGTTAGACCGTTAAAGCCGGTATAATGTCGGGCCATATCGGAAACAGGAAAAATCCCCTCCCGTATCTATACCATTTCCTGACGTAAAAAAAGGGTTATCAGTCTGCACTGATAACCCTTGATATATTTTGACAGGATGCCCGTAATGGCTATCTGACAAACCGGTCTATGCCTCTTTTATTATTTCATCGAGCGCCTCCAGAATAATGCTACACGCTTTGCTGATCTCCTCTTCACTGATGATCAGGGGGGGAGCAATACGCAGGCATTCCGGTGCAAACAGGAACCAGTCAGTCAGTAGTCCCTTCTCAATGCAACGGTCTATCACCTTCTTATTCATGGCAAAACTCTCAAATTCCACTGCCATCATTAATCCGAGGGAGCGTACCGCCTTAATAGCCGGGTGTTGCAGATATTGATGGAACAGTTGCCCTTTTGCATTTACACCCGATACCAGGTCCTCTTCCAGCAGCACTTTAAATCCGGCCATACCTGCGGCGCAGATCACCGGATGGCCTCCAAAAGTGGTCATGTGACCCAATACAGGGTTATTGGTCAATACCCACATGATTTCCCTGTCGGCAATGAAAGCTCCCATCGGCATACCGCCTCCCAGTGCTTTACCCAGTAACAGGATGTCAGGAACGACATCTGCCTGCTCAAATGCCCAGAGCGTACCGTTCCTTCCCAGTCCGCACTGTATTTCATCCAGTACCATCAGCGTTCCGGTGGCTGTACACTTCTCCCGGATCGCCTGTAGCCATTCCTTTTGTGGTGGGCGTACACCTGCTTCTGCCTGCACGGTTTCCAGGATGATACAGGCAGTACGATCGGTAATATGATCAATGGCTTCCCAGTTGTTGTACTGAAGATGCTGTATATCGGGCAGTAGTGGCCTGTATGCATTTCTCCAGGTCTCATCGCCCATGATGCTCATCGCTCCCTGGGTAGAACCGTGGTAACTTTTTTCGAAGGCTAAGATCTGCGTTCTGCCAGTATAGCGTTTCGCCAGTTTCATGGCGCCTTCCACTGCTTCAGCTCCTGAATTAGTGAAGTATACGCTATTAAGGGAGGCTGGCAGATGCTGCGTCAGAAGTGTAGCAAATCCTACCTGTGGTGTCTGGATCAGTTCTCCATATACCAGGAGGTGCATATATTGCTCCGCCTGTTCCTTAATGGCATTCACGACGGCGGGGTGGGAGTGGCCTACATTACACACGCTGATACCAGCTATCAGGTCCATGATCTTTTTACCATCCGCATCCCACATATACATGCCGGCGGCTTTATTTATCTCAAGGGCCATCGGGGCATCAGAAAGCTGTGCCACATGACGTAAAAATAGTTGTCTGTTATTCATGCTGATGCAAAAGTACGCTATACGATTTTATTTACTTTTGCGTTAAAATTTACTATATGCCTGTCATCTTACCGGTCAAAGGAGTACTGCCTGTAATGGGAAATGATTGTTTTATCGCACCTAACGCAACGATCGTAGGCGATGTTATCATGGGTGATCAATGCAGCGTTTGGTTCAATGCAGTGATCCGCGGAGATGTGAACAGCATCAGGATGGGCAATAAAGTAAATGTGCAGGATGGCGCCGTGATCCATTGTACCTATGAAAAAACAAAAGCGATTATTGGCAACAATGTCTCCATCGGACATAACGCCCTCGTGCATGGCTGCACCGTTGAAGATAATGTCTTAATAGGCATGGGATCTATTGTGATGGATAATGCGCACATTGGCAGTAATTCCATCATCGCGGCCGGCGCAGTAGTACTGGAAGGAACTAAAGTGGAACCCGGTTCTATCTACGCAGGCGTACCGGCCAAAAAGGTGAAAGATATCAGCCAGTCCCTGATCAGTGGTGAAATAGATCGTATCGCCAACAACTATCTCATGTACTCCGGCTGGTTCAAAGAGGACGCCGGCAGCAAGTGACATATTTTAATTATCTTGCATTTATTAATCACCTTACCCTATGAAAAAGCTATTATTCCTGATGGCCGTATGTGGCCTTTTCGCTCTCGGCTGCAAAACCGAGCGCACTGGTTGCCCTAGTAATAACTGGTATTCTACCAAGAATGGAAAACAGAACAGGTCTTCCTCTAAACAGATGAACGGAAGAGTATTCTAATCAATTTATGATCCTATGAGAAGAATTGTACTCCTTGTACTGGTGATATCCCTCACCAGCCTATCCGCCTGCCATACCAGGAAGAAGACAGGTTGCCCGACTCCCCGTAAAAACTGGGGTGCAGAAAAACTGCTGGACGAAATGAGCGCTCCGAAGAAAAAGAAACGTCGTTGACAGCAGCAACTATCTATTCGGATAATAGAAATATATAATTTGACACAGGCAGGCATTCGAAATGAATGCCTTACGGGGAAAGGATTATGCCAATTCCGGACTATTCATGCTCAATATTGCTCCTCCTGAATGGTTTCCAGGATACTTGCATAGCTGACATAACGCTCTACATCAATTTCTCCCTCGTTTACTGCCTCTTTTACAGCGCAGCCGGGTTCATTGATATGCAGACAGTTATTGAACTGACATTCAGTAATATAGGGTTGCATTTCCAGGAAATAGTGCGATAATTCCGGCTTGGGTATATCTACGATGCCAAACTCGCGTACTCCCGGAGTATCTATCAGTCTGCCTCCCTCCGGCAGGTCATACATTTCAGCGTAGGTAGTGGTGTGTAACCCCTTGCCACTCCATCCGCTCACTGCCGTGGTACGCAGGTCAAGACCTGGCAGCAACTGGTTGATCAGTGAAGACTTTCCGACACCGGAATGCCCCGACATCAGCGTCGTCTTATCCTTCATTGCTGCTTTCAGCTCATCCAGACCATCCGTAGTCTCCGCCGAAACCAGCAAAACCTTATACCCTATATTTTCATATAGATCCCGCAGCTCGTCAAACTTCTCCAGGTCCTTCTCGTTATAAATGTCCCATTTGTTAAATACCAGGATCACCGGAATATGATACGCAGCGGCTGTTACCAGGAACCTGTCCATGAAGCCATTGGAGGTACGCGGCTCTTTAACGGTACAGATCAGCATCGCCTGATCCATATTTGCAGCTACAATATGCTTCTGGGTCTTCTTATGGGGGGAACTGCGAACGATGTAATTCCTTCTTGCAGTGATCTCAGTGATCATGGCGTTATTGGCGGTAACATCTCCATCTTCACGTACGATCTCTACCACGTCTCCTACCGCAATAGGATTCGTAGAAGTGATCTTCCCATCCAGCTTCAATATCCCTTTCATACGGGCCTGAAATATTTCGCCTTCCTCCGTCTTAGCTGTATACCAGCTGCCAGTTGATCTATAAATAGTTGCCTGCAATGCGCGTTCGGTTTTAAAGGATAAAGGTAGGACGTTTTTTAATTAGGAATCAGAATTGGGGATCAGGAATTGAGCTTTACAGTTGTTAGGGACATTTTCCGGTGTTCTGCCTGTATAAACATGCGCTTAAAACAGCACAGGGTGCCTCTGCTGAAGCACCCTGTTCAATTATAATAAAATCAGATTCCAGGCTAAACACCGCACACGATCTCCGTTGCATCTGAATGCCTGATTTCTCATGCCTCATTCTTACTATGGCAAACTTCTGAACACCGTATATCTCAGCACTACTTCCAGCAATATACAAGCCAGTGCCAGTATGGCCAGTGGGAAGAAGTGTTCTGCAAATCGTTTATAAGAAGTGATCTCTACCTTTGTTTTCTCCAGCTGATCGATCTCTCCGTAGATATTTTCCAGGTCTTTGTTATTAGTAGCCCGGAAGTATTTTCCACCTGTTTCAGCCGAGATCTTTTTCATCAGTGGTTCATCCAGCTGTACATCCTGCATCTGCATCTGAATAGTACCGTCCGGCATTGTCATCGGGAATGGCGCTTTACCGACAGTACCCACGCCAATCGTATATACGCGGATCTTGAAGGCCTTGCCGATTTCCAGTGCGGTGAGCGGATCTATCAGACCGGTATTGTTCACACCGTCTGTCAGGAGAATGATCACTTTACTTTTCGCCTTACTGGTACGGAGACGATCTACAGACGTTGCAAGGCCCATACCGATGGCGGTACCATCCTGCAGCATACCACTCTTTACCTGTGCGATCTGATTTTTCAGTACGGCATGGTCAGTAGTGATAGGGCATTGTGTGAAGCTTTCACCTGAGAATATCACCAGGCCGATACGGTCGCTGATACGGGCATCCACAAAGTTCATAGCTACTTTCTTCGCAGCCTCCAGCCTGTCCGGCTGTAAGTCCTGCGCCAGCATACTACCGGAGATGTCAATAGCCAGCACGATGTCAATACCTTCACTGTCGATACTTTCAGAAGTGTTACTTGTCTGCGGTCTT
Organism: Chitinophaga agri; assembly: GCF_010093065.1. NCBI lineage: Bacteria > Pseudomonadati > Bacteroidota > Chitinophagia > Chitinophagales > Chitinophagaceae > Chitinophaga > Chitinophaga agri. Next base: position 4,489,868 of record NZ_CP048113.1, read on the forward strand.
GCCAATGCGACCACCAGGGCACTGAAAGCGACTAAACGCAATACCAGTAACAAAGGCCGCATCTTCACTTTCCAGGAGACAGGCAATCCTTTCAATCCCTGCAGGGAAGACATTTCCATGGCCACCTGCCGCTTTTGCTGCCGGGCAATATACCAGTATATCATTACCGGTACCAGCGCCAGCAGTCCGAAGAACGCAGGATGAGCAAACTCAATATTTTTCCAGATCGAAAAATCCATTTACTGATAATAATTTCTCTTTGAAGGAGCGACCTACTTAGCAGGCTGCTTGATTTCTTCTTTCCCGTTTTCTGCGTTAGCAGTCTTGATCACCGCAGCTTTCGTCCACTCAATGATCTCCTGTGCATGCTGCAGCGCAGTTTCATGTTCTTCCGGCGCAGGTGTCATTTTTGCAAATTTCGCCAGGTCCGCCAGACTTAACACGCCACGCAGCTTCTCACGCTGCTGGTTCAGAATAGTAACAGGCTTGATATGCTGTAACAGCTCTTCTGTTGTTTGTTCAAGCGCAGGGATATTAAACTGCTTCTCAAAATAGTTACGCAGAATATCTGTAAGACGGGTATAATATTGTTTTACATCTCCCTGCTGCCATACCTTCTCTGCCCTGAGCTGCTGCAATTGTTGCAGGGCCAGCTCGTAGTGAGGGACTGCCGGGACAACAGGTACCGGTACTTCTTTTTTAGGACGACTGCGGAAGTAGACGATCAGGCCGATGGCAATTAATGTCACGGTGATACCTATAGCGAAATACAACCAGTAGTCCCAGAAATTCCAGGCCACCTGGCGCAGTCCTTTAATTGGCTTAAATGCCTGCGTGGTATCAACCTTTACGGTATTGACATCAATATACAGCGGTGCTGTAAATGCGGAATCAGTGATGTTACCACCACTTACCACATCAAAACGTAAAGCAGGAATATCCCATCTACCGGAGTCGAAGCTGGTCAGCACAATCGTTTGTCCCAGGAACTTTGTAGTACCCTGTGTAGTGGTGTCCAGCGGAGAGCGCCGCACTACTTCAAAATGACCGAATGAATCCGGTATCTGAGGGAATACAATGTTCATGCCCTGTGGGGGCATGGTAACCGAAAGGCGCAGCTGGACCTGTTCTCCGAGACGTATACTTTCGGTATCTACGGTAGCCTTTATTTCACCCTGTTGCTGTGCGAAGGATGCAAAAGGCGCCAGGAAAAATCCAAGCAGGAAAAATAAAATAAGACGTTTAACTATAATCAGTTTAGCCATGTTAATACTTGCTCAGCTTTAGACTATCACCTGTTTACGAAAAAGCTCTGTAAGGCTTTTACATAATCTTCATCGGTACGGATACTAATAAGACCTGCGCCGCTTTTCTTAAAGGAATTACTGCAATACTGTACATGCTGATTAAACTGTTGTGTATAATACTGCTGTACCTGTTTATCGGAAGAATCGACCCACTGACGTTCTCCTGTTTCCAGGTCGTTCATCTGGATCAATCCTACAGAAGGCAGTTCCTTATCGCGCTGGTCATACACATGTATGCCCACCATATCGTGACGTTTGGAGGCAATGTTCAGTGCATCCTGGTAACTACCCGTCAGGAAGTCACTCATCAGGAAAACGATACTTCTTTTCTTGGCAGCATTGTTAAAGAAACGCAGGGTCTCTTTAATGTTGGTACCTTTACGTTTCGGTTCGAAAGAGATCAGTTCACGGATGATGAACAGGATATGCGATTTTCCTTTTTTAGGCGGAATATATTTCTCAACACCATCACTAAAAAAGATCACCCCTACCTTATCGTTATTGTTGATAGCTGAGAAGGCCAGTACAGCACATAGTTCGGTGATCATATTCCGCTTGTTCTGTCTGGACGTACCGAAGATGGAGCTTTCGCTCACATCCACCATCAACATTACCGTGAGTTCACGTTCTTCTTCAAATACCTTCACAAACGGGTGATTGAAACGCGCAGTCACATTCCAGTCGATAGACCGGATATCATCTCCGAACTGGTATTCCCTTACTTCACTGAAAGACATACCACGGCCTTTGAAAGCACTGTGATACTCACCTGAGAAGATGTGGTTGGAGAGGCCTCTGGTCTTTATTTCCAGCCTCCTTACCCTTTTTAATAATTCTGCAGTATCCACCGGTAATGATTAAAATGAATAATGATGACTACTCCCGATTATGCAGTGACGATTAAGGTACTTCCACAGCATTCAGGATCTCGCTGAGGATGTTCTCGCTGGTTACGTTCTCTGCTTCTGCTTCATAGGTAAGCCCCACACGGTGACGCATTACATCAAAGCAGATGCTGCGTACGTCTTCAGGAATTACATACCCTCTGCGTTTTGTAAATGCATAGGCTTTTGCCGCGAGTGCCAGACTGATACTAGCCCTTGGAGAACCACCATAAGCGATCAAAGGCTTCAGTTTCTGCAGTTTATAGTCTTCCGGATTACGCGTAGCAAAAACGATATCGATGATATAGCGTTCAATTTTCTCATCCATATACACCTCGCGCACCAGTTTACGGGCTTCGATGATATCAGATGTCTGTACGACAGGATTGATCTTCACGGCTGCCTGTGGGTTCAGGTTCTGACGGATGATATGACGTTCTTCTTCTTTAGTAGGGTAACCGATGGTTACTTTCAGCATGAAACGGTCTACCTGTGCCTCTGGCAGCATGTAGGTACCTTCCTGCTCTATCGGGTTCTGGGTGGCCAGTACCAGGAATGGCTCATCCAGCTTAAAAGTATTATCACCAATGGTGATCTGTCTTTCCTGCATTGCTTCCAGCAGCGCACTCTGCACCTTTGCCGGGGCGCGGTTGATCTCATCCGCCAGAATGAAGTTGGCGAAGATGGGACCACGACGTACTACAAACTCGTTCTTCTGCTGATTAAATAACATGGTACCAATCACGTCTGCCGGCAGGAGGTCCGGCGTAAACTGAATACGGCTGAATTTTGCGTTGATGGCGGACGACAGTGATTTGATGGACAAGGTCTTTGCCAGACCCGGTACACCTTCCAGCAATACGTGACCACCTGCCAGTAAGCCGATAAGTAACCTTTCTACCATGTAACGCTGACCAACGATCGCCTTACCAAGTTCCAGGTTCAGCAGGTCCACAAATGCGCTGGCCTGATGGATCTTTTCGTTCAATTGACGGATATCATACGATGTATTCTCCATGCTTATATATTATTTACAAGTTTGCTAAAGTAAACATTCCCCGGGTAATACCCCGCGCCACGCGCAGGAGCCGCCCGTTAAAATGCTGTTAATAATACCATTATAAATGACATTTTACGCATTACGTCCATTGATTATCAGGATACTCAGGTTTTTCCAGGTGTGCCTATATCAGAAAATGGTCATTCATAAGTTACACTAACTCATGCGACCAAATTAATAAAGCCTGACCATATTTATATCATCTTTTTTTATCACGTACATTTGCAGCCATAACTTCTCCATACGGAGCTCATAATTAAATATTTAGAAGATGCAGGAAGAATTTGCGCAGCAATGGATACGGGTGGAGGAAATGCTGACAGAACGTTTCGGTAAGAAACCCAATATGGAAGCGATCCTTTTTTTAATAGGTATCCAGGAGCTGAATCATATAAAAAAGAAATTTACCAAAGAGCAAAAGCAGGACCTCATGCATGTGGCCACCTGTACACTGCTCAGCCAGAGCGGCTATTATGAAGTACAGGGCCGCGACAAGGACGGCTGGCCTCATTTTAAGGAAGTACAACCGGTTCCTAAAATGAGTATGCCCGAACAGGAACGGTTCTTAAAGGAGCATATCATTGCTTATTTTGATGATCTTGAGGGACGCTAAAAGTGTCCCTCCCTCTCACACCCACCAACCCATCATACAAGATTTCCCTCCTGACCACGCCCTGGCTGCATACAGCGGGAATACCGGAAAAACAGAAAATGGCAGAACATAATGACAAGGCCATACGTTTTTATGCAAAACAAGGCGTCGGAAAAATCCGGAAAACAATACTTTCTCAGCAGCAGCCTACAAGACGCCGCTGTCTGATGAAAACAAACTCATAAAATACCCGCATGAAAAAAACGCTACTGCTGCTAGTATTGTTACTATCTTTTGGCGCCGCTGCCGCTAAGAACAGGAAAGTAAAGATCATTACGCCTTACGGCACCATGATCATCAAACTGTACGATCAGACGCCTAAACACCGGGATAATTTCATCAAACTGGTGAAGGCACATTTTTATGACAGCACACTTTTTCACCGGGTTATCAACACATTTATGATACAGGGCGGCGATCCTGATTCCAAACATGCACAACCTGGCGCCGTGCTTGGCAACGGAGACACCAACTATACCATTCCGGCAGAATTTCAGCTGGACCTTTTTCATGCAAAAGGCGCACTGGCAGCAGCACGCGATGACAATCCCACTAAAGCCAGTTCCGGTTGCCAGTTCTACATTGTGCAGGGGAAAAAGTGGACAGACGAGCAATTAGATCAACTTGAAAAGACACGCCTTGGCGGTCGTAAAATACCTGTCGATCAAAGGGAATACTATAAGCAATATGGTGGAACACCACAGCTGGACCAGAGCTACACCGTCTTCGGACAGGTAGTCAAAGGACTTGATGTGATCGATAAGATCGCCACTCAGCAAAAGGATGCCCATGATCGTCCGCTTACTGACGTGCCCATGAAGATCCGGATCATACATAAGTTCCTTTTCTTCTAGGATATTATTCAATCGGAATTTCATTAATTTTACCGCTTAAAATCAAACTCGCCATGAATTTTCCATCTAACCTGCGTTACACCAAAGACCACGAATGGGTATTACTGGAAGGTAATACAGCTACTATCGGTATTACTGAATTCGCACAACGTGAATTAGGTGACATCGTATTTGTAGACATTCCGACCGTAGGCAAATCTCTTGAAGCTGAAGAAGTATTCGGTACAGTAGAAGCTGTGAAAACTGTTTCTGACCTGTTCCTGCCAGTAGCGGGTACAATCAATGAATTGAATGAAGAACTGGATGGTTCTCCTGAACTGGTAAACTCAGATCCATACGGTGATGGCTGGATGGTTAAAATGACCGTTAACAATCCTAAAGATGTAGAAGCACTGCTGGATGCTGCTGCTTATGCATCACTGGTGGGCGAATAATTCCGATTACTCTCCACACGATATTTTAATAAAAGGTTAAAAAGGGTATGCCCTTTTAAAGTTTAAGGTTATAAGGTTGGTAACAACTTTATAACCTTATAACTTTACGGCCTAAACCTGATGACAGTGCCAGCAATGAGAATTATTCGATACTACCTTCCCGCAACGATCTGGATACTATTGGTACTTTATTTATGTACAATACCTGGCGAGAAAGTACCCTCTAATCCATTCTTCGAGAAGATCCATATGGATAAGATCGTACACATGGGGTTATTTGGCGGAACAGTATTTTTTCTTTGTCTCGGCGTATATCTTCAGAAAAGAATGATCTCCCGGTTCACCCTGACCGTTATCGCTATCGCTGCTGCCTTCTACGGACTGGCGATTGAATACATCCAGAAATATTTCGCTGTTCACCGCAGCTTCGACATGAACGATGTCGCTGCTGATACCGTAGGTGCCATTGCCGGTGTCATTGCTTTCAACCTTGTCAGAAAGTGGTGGCTTAAGTAAGCTCCTTTCCTGGCTCTGGTTGTACAATAATAAAATGTATCAGTGGATAAACCGCTATGATACTTTTTCTGATCCGCAAGATCGCTTCATTGATATCTTCCGTGTCCTGTTCATCTTTAAATGTGACCATCAGTAACAACATCACTTCTTCCGGTGACTGATAGGTAGAGAAAATATGCTGCACTTTTATAACTGCCGGATCACGCTCTACCAGCGTACGTATGTGCAGCTGTGTAGCCGGTGCAATACCTTCTCCCATCAGCAGGCTGCGGCTTTCCCTGGCCAGTAGCACCGACACGATCGTCAGTATAACGCCCACTATCAGAGAGGCGACTCCGTCCAGATATGGATTGTTGTAGTGATGCCCCAGATAGACCATCAGTGCTACTACCAGCAGCCCTATGACCGCTGCCCCATCCTCGAATAACACAATAAAACTTGCCGGATCTTTACTCCGGTGAATAGCTGTCCACCACGACAGTTCCCCACGCACCTTATCAAACTCCCTGACCGCGACTATCAGTGACGTACCTTCGAACACCAGTGAAAATGCCAATACGATATAATTCCAGGTAGGATCTTCCAGGGGTGGCGGATGTTTGATGTGGATGACGCCCTGGTAGAATGAGATACAGCCGCCCATACCAAAAATGAGTATGGAAACGATAAATGACCAGAAATAGATCTCTTTGCCGTATCCGAAAGGTCGTCTTTCATCAGGAGAACGCTTACTCCGCCTGATGCCAAGCAGCAATAACAACTGATTCGTGGTATCCACAACAGAATGCACCCCTTCAGATATCATGGCGGAACTGCTGGTTGCCGCACCTGATATAAATTTGATCACTGCTATCAGAAGATTAGCTGCCAGCGCAGTGAAAATGGTTTTATTATTAGCTGCCATATATAGGCTGTGACCGCAAAATCATGCCAATGGCCATCTAAAAAAAATGCCCCCGCTTTTGACGGAGGCACCTGTTATATGCTAATATCGATTCAACTATATATTACTGACCAGATTCTTTCTGTGCGTCAGATTTCATCTTCTCATTAGCGAAGATAGAGAATTCCACACGACGGTTCTTAGCTTTGTTTGCATCAGAATTGTTAGGCACTTTCGGTTGTGTGGCACCATACCAGAAAGTTTGTACGCGGTTGGCAGCAACACCCTGTGCTTTCAGGTAAGTAGCTACCGCATTTGCACGTTTTTCAGACAGCGTCATGTTATATTGGTATGTACCGGTAGTGTCAGTATGACCTTCTACACGTACATATGTATCCGGATATTTATTCAGGATAGTAGCCAGATCTTTAATATTCTGCTGTGCCTGTGCGGTCAGATCAGATTTATCAAATCCAAACAGTACACCTGAAGCAAAGGTTACATTGATACCTTCACCTACACGCTCAACTGTTGCATTAGGTACTTCATTTTTGATCTCCTGTGCCTGCTTGTCCATCTTTTTACCGATCAGCACACCAGCACCACCACCTACGGCAGCACCGATAATAGCACCCAAAGCAGTGTTACCAGCTGCTTTACCAATAATAGCACCGGTAGCAGCACCACCACCAACACCGATTACGGCGCCTTTCTTGGTGTTATCCATACCTTGCCAGGTTTTACAACCAAACAACAGGGAGGCGGACAGTAAAATAGCTACAATAGCATGTATCCTTTTCATCTTGATTAATTTAAACGTTCTTTTGAATTGCTAAGTTGTTAAGCGTATTACCCTAGACAAATATGCTGCCAGTTTTTTAAACAGGCAGCATACCAGTATACTAGATATTACGAGCGGCGCAAATGTAATACTAATAATTATTATGAAATAACATATATATACACATTGCTGCCGGCTTATTAACTACCCATCTTCATCTTCTCTGCGTTCTCCGCAAACTGTAATGCCTGCACCATCTCCTGAATGTCTCCGTTCATAAATGCATCCAGATTGTACATTGTCATGCCGATACGGTGATCGGTTACACGGCCCTGCGGATAGTTGTAAGTTCTGATCTTCGCTGAACGGTCGCCGGTAGATACAAGGCTCTTACGCTGGGAAGCAATTGCCTCCTCATGCTTACGCACGGCCGCTTCGTAAATACGGCTACGTAACATTTTCATCGCAATGTCCCTGTTGGAGTGCTGGCTACGACCTTCCTGACACTCTACCACCACACCGGTCGGAATATGCGTCAGACGAACTGCGGACTCGGTCTTGTTTACGTGCTGACCACCCGCACCGGAGGAACGGAATGTGTCCATTTTAATATCTGCCTCTCTCACATCTACGTCCACCTCTTCCGCTTCCGGCAGGATCGCCACCGTAGCAGCAGAAGTATGTACACGGCCCTGCGTCTCTGTAGCTGGTACACGCTGTACACGGTGCACCCCTGACTCAAACTTCAGGGTACCATATACATCGTCACCGGTCACTTCTACCACCACCTCTTTATAACCACCCGCAGCGCCCGGGGTCTCACTCATAATAGCTGTACTCCAGCCCTTTGTCTCGCAATAGCGCAGGTACATACGCAGCAGGTCGCCGGCGAAGAGGCTGGCCTCATCACCACCGGTACCACCACGGATCTCCAGCATCGCATTTTTCTCATCCTGTGGATCTTTAGGGATCAACAGGTTACGGATATCCTCCTCCTGCTGGTTTTTCAACAGTTGCAGCGCTTCTGTTTCCTCCTTGGCCAGTTCTCTCATTTCCTCATCTCCACTATCCAGGACTTCTTTATTAAAGGCGATATTGTCCAGTGTCTTCATATAGGCATCATGCGCCTTTACGATCTTTTCCAGCTGACGATACTCTTTACTCAGCTTGCTGAACTGCTTATTGTCACTAACTACCTCAGGATTTGTCAGTGCCAGCGATACCTGCTCAAAGCGGCCTTTTATCGCATCAAGTTTATCTATCATAATTATCTTTGTTGGGAGAGGAAACGGATGGGCCGGATGGCTGTCATTTCCCCTGACTGGGCGCAAAATTAATATAATTACTACATGTCTGAACAGCTGAAATTTAAAGGAACGGCATTATTTAACGGGCGGCAGCTACTACCCGGCAGTATGGTACTGATATTATCTGATACAGGCATTGTACAGGATATTGTACATGAAAGTGAAGCAGGAGAGGGGGTCAGGGCGCTGAACGGCATTGTCAGCCCGGGTTTTGTCAATACGCACTGTCACCTGGAATTATCGCATATGGGTGGTATTATTCCCGAAGGGACCGGTTTACCGGCCTTCCTGACCAGTGTCATGGAGAAAAGAGGCCAGCAGGACACTACCGCACAGGAAGCTGCCATGCTGAAGGCTTCCACTAAAATGTGGGAGGGTGGAATATCCGCCATAGGCGATATCTGCAACGGCACGGCCTCTCTGGCCCTGAAAAAAGACAGCCCGGTGTACTATCACTCTTTTGTGGAAAGTCTGGGGTTCGCTCCTGGCTTTGCCCAGCAACGGTATGACTACAGCATGAACGTATTGGCGCAATTCAGAGCGATCAATGGGCCCGGGCACTCCTGTTCGATTGTTCCCCATGCCCCGTATTCTGTCAGTGACGCCCTGTTCTCCCTGCTGGCAGCTACCCCCGGTAATACACCTGTGAGCATCCACAACCAGGAATGTGAGTCAGAAAACGAGCTCTATCAGGATAAAACAGGGGCATTCCTTGACTTCTACCAGCATTTTAACATGGATGCTGCTGCATTCCAGGCGACAGGGACCAACAGTTTACCAGCGTGGCTGCCATGGTTCAAACACCTTCCGGTCATCCTGGTACATAACACCTATACTACCGAAAAAGATATTGCGTTCACCAGGGAGCAGGCCCCTAATGCTTATTGGTGTCTTTGTCCGCAGGCCAACCTTTACATAGAAAAACGCCTGCCCGACATCCCCCTGTTACGTAGCCAGCGATGCACCATTACCCTCGGCACGGACAGTCTGGCGTCCAATCACCAGTTATCTATCTGGCAGGAAATTCAGACCATCCGTAAGCACTATTCAAACATTGCATTAGAGGAAATATTACAGTGGGCAACGCTTAACGGCGCAATGGCATTGGGAATTGCGGGAAAATATGGCAGCTTTGAAAAAGGAAAACAGCCAGGCGTCATATTAATAGATGAACTGGAAAGCCGCAGGATTCTATAATTTCGCGCCATAAGAATGCAAACTGCAAACGTACACTATGAATAGTCTCTTAGACCAGGTTATACTTGGCAACCCTATCCAGAATTATTTTATACTGGCAATTATATTGCTGTTCGTCTCTATGATCAAGCGCTACCTCTCCAGAGGACTGGCGACCTTGCTATACAGAGAGGTAAGACGCTGGGCCCCTGAGATCGGGGAACATGAATTTTCTCATCTGCTGCTGGTACCACTGGAATACTTCTTCCTGCTGATCACCTTCATGCTGACGGTAGACCACCTGAACTTCCCGCCTGAGCTGGATGTACAGGTGTACAACGGCTTCACCGTGAAGTCGGTACTGCATACGATCATGGAACTGGCACTAACGGTATCCATTATATGGATCGTACTCCGTGTGATTGACTTCGTATCACTGATGATCAGCAAAAGCGCAGATCGTTCTCATGATGTTACAGATAATCAGTTCATCGTCTTTTTCCGCGATTTCTTTAAAGCCATTGTCTTCATCTTTGGCGCCATTGCCTTCATACGCATCTTGTTTGGTGCAGTCCTGGTGAACAAGATCATTGCGGGTCTCGGTATCGGTGCGGCGGCCCTCGCACTCGCTGCCAAAGAGAGCATTGAGAACCTGATCTGTTCATTCATTATCTTCTTTGACAAGCCTTTCCGTGTAGGTGATGCCGTAAAGGTCGATGCCTTTCAGGGTACGGTAGAGAAAATCGGCCTGCGTAGCACACGTGTACGCACACTGGAAAAAACTTTTGTGACCGTACCTAATAAAAAGATGGTAGACAGTGTACTCGATAATCTTTCGCTGCGTACCCACCAACGTGCGGTGATGCGCCTGGAAATATCGGGAGATACACCAGCAGACAGCATTATGAAAGTACTGGAAGATATCAGGCAGGTACTGATATCCAACGAGAAAGTGCAGGAAGGCTTTGTTTTGAACCTGAACGAATTTACCAAAGACACCTACGTGATCCAGCTGATCTACCTGACACAGGTCATTGAAGGGGTACAATATAACAGCCTTCGTAATCAGATCAACCTGGCTATTATTGGGATACTTGACAGGAGAGGTGTCAAGTTATCCAGCACGAAGGTGGAAATACACGAGAAATAATATTACCACATAAAAAAGTCCCCGGCAAACAGTTTGCCGGGGACTTTTTTTATCTCAGAGACCTGATCAGTCTTTATCTTTTCTGTTGGCTTTCAGGAGGATCTTCGCCATGTCACTTTCCAGTGATTCGGTGACATCACCGCTGATACGCCCGATCTCTTTTCCTTCACGGAACAGGATGAAAGTAGGCAGCTGCTTTACTTTATAATCCTGTGGTGAGCCACTGTTCATTTTCTCATCGACACCGTATGTCACCACCTGTTCATCAGGGCTACCGCCCACGATCATGATCTTATATAATTTAGGTAACAGTGCCTGGCTACTCTGGTCCCAGGTACCTGCTACCGCCACAATGTTCAGTTTCTCGCGATTGGCCTTGATGTAGTTCACCATGTTATCATTAGGCTGATAACCATTTACACCGGTATAGAACCAGGCAAATGCTGAATCATTCATCAGGGTCTGCATGTCTATCTTTCCTTTCAATACTTTTTTACCGTTGGATGCTCTGCTTGCTGTGGTTTGTGCAAATGTCAGCGTTGACAGTAACAGACTGCCAACCAGTAATAATGATTTCAATCGCATAATCTATTTTTATAATTGTTCCTTCAGTTCTGTGAGAAAACCCCTAACCTTTAGCAAAGCTTGTACCATTTCGAAACTGCGGGCCGCCAGTTTACGGTCTTCTTTCAATTTTTGTTTAGCGCCTTCAATGGTGTACTTCCGCTCTCTTAGCAGATGATAGATAAGTTTCAGGTGCTGAATATCTTCCTGGCGGAATAGTCTGTCGCCTTTACGGTTCTTTTTAGGCTGCAAAATATCAAACTCATTTTCCCAGTAGCGGATCAGGGAGGTGTTCACACGGAACATCGTAGCGACTTCGCTGATTGAGTAGTATTGCTTATCCAGTGGAATAGCGTCCAGCGCTTTGATAAGGTCCGGGTCATCGGCTACCTCTTTCAGAGATTTCCTGCCACGTTTCTTCTGTGGTGGTTGTATAGCCGTTACGGAGGCCCCTTTACCGACAAACGGCACAGGCGGTAAATTGTCTGACGGCATCTGTACCTGTATCTTCACGGGTATTTCCACTGCCGGCTCCGGCCTGGGTGGAGGCGGAGGCGCCTTTACAACAGTGATTGGTGGCTGAACGGTTTCAGGCACCTGTAGCTGTCGCTTTGGGTCCGGTGAAGAAAAAAGATCCAGTTGTTGCATCATAGCACCAAATTACAAAATTCTCCCCTATTGAAAATTCAGTATTAATAAGTTAGTCAAATGACTGGTTGCCGGAACGGGCAATCTTCAGCATACGGTCAAACTCTTCCGGAGAAAGGTCATTAAAGAAGAAGTATACCGGGTCAACTTTTTCGCCATTTTTAACCACCTCATAGTGACAGTGCGGACCGGTGGATTTACCGGTACTTCCTACCCAACCTAACACATCGCCACGTTTTACTGCCTCACCGGTCTTTACCTTCATACGCAGCATATGCCCGTACAGGGTCTTGTAACCGTAGCCATGACTAATGGTAACGTGGTTACCATAACCCACATCACTCTGGCTGGCATCTTCCACTACACCATCACCCGTCGCATAGATCGGCGTTCCCGCAGGAGCGGCGAAGTCCAGTCCGGAGTGATACTTTACTGTTTTGTAAATAGGATCGATACGGTAACCAAAACCGGAAGCGATACGTTTCAGGTCTTTGTTGGCTACCGGCTGAATTGCCGGGATAGAGGCCAGCATTTTCTGTTTATTCTTTACCAGGTCATCAATCTTTTCATAAGATTTTCCCTGAATGGAAATACGATGGAGCAGTTCCTGCAGCAAAGCGCCGGTGCTGGCGATGATCTCGCTGCTGGAGAAAGACTGTAACTGGGTCAGCTCTTCTTCCCTTTCCTGGCTGCCGGCACGGGTACTGTCCGGAATAGGGGAGGCTTCAAAAATTACACGATAGATCTCATTGTCACGGTTTTCCAGTTCTGCCAGTTTCGATTTCACCTCTTTCATCCGGTCATCCATGGCTTCATACTTTTCGTTCATCACTTCCAGCTCACGACGTAACCGTTTCTCCTTTGGAGAGTCCAGGACACGATAGGATACGGACAGAAAAATAAATCCTGTTACGATAGCGGCAGATACAAATCCAAGAATACGCAGCAGTTTCACCCGCAGGGAAACGACGAGCTTCTCATATTTGAGTGTTTGTGTATTATAAAAGTATTTTACCTTCTTCATGTACCGGGCTTAAGCATTTAAGCAGAACCTACATTCCCAATGGAAGTCCTTTGTTACTTTTAACAGGGTTATACAGATATGGATGAGAGGGTATATAGACTTTTTCAATATTTTTGCACTCCTTCCGTAATTACGGCAGGGTGTGCAAACCTAAGGGAATTAGACTAAAAGGGCAATCTTTTGAATGTCAATTTTCTAAATACCGCTAGTTGGCGTAAAATACAAATTAACGCCATTTAGGTGACACAAAATTATAATACATACCAATTATTTCAAATACTTATGACCGCTCCCGAGATTCGTCAGCAATTCCTGGACTTTTTTGTGTCCAAAGGCCACCACATCGTGCCTTCTGCTCCTATCGTAGTAAAAAACGACCCTACCCTGCTGTTCACTAACGCAGGTATGAACCAGTTTAAAGACTACTTCCTGGGCAATAGGGCGCCGGCCTGGAAAAGAGTGGCGGATACCCAGAAATGTCTGCGCGTGAGTGGTAAACACAATGACCTGGAGGAAGTAGGTATCGACACCTACCACCATACCATGTTCGAAATGCTGGGTAACTGGAGCTTCGGCGATTACTTCAAAAAAGAAGCGATCGACTGGAGCTGGGAACTACTTACTCAAGTATACAAACTCCCTAAAGACCGCCTGTATGTCACTATTTTTGAAGGCGATGCAAGTGAAAACCTGGAAAAAGACCAGGAAGCTTTCGACTTCTGGAAACAACATGTTCCGGAAGACCGTATCCTGATGGGTAACAAAAAGGATAACTTCTGGGAAATGGGTGATACCGGTCCCTGTGGCCCCTGCTCCGAAATTCACGTAGACTGCCGTCCTGATAGCGAAAGAGCACTGGTAGATGGTAAGACACTTGTGAATGCCGATAACCCTCAGGTGATCGAGATCTGGAACAACGTATTCATGCAGTTCAACCGCCTGAAAGACCGTACGCTGGAATCGCTCCCTGCTAAACATGTGGATACCGGTATGGGCTTCGAACGCCTGGTAAGGGTAATTCAGGGTCACAGCTCCAACTACGATACGGACGTTTTCTCCGGCACCATTGAGGCTACCGAGAAACTCACCGGCATGAAATATGGCCGTACAGACAGCAAACAGGACGTCGCTTTCCGCGTAATCGCAGACCACATCCGCGCTATCTGCTTTGCTATCGCCGATGGTCAGCTGCCTTCCAACACAGGCGCTGGTTATGTGATCCGTCGCATCCTGCGTCGTGCGGTGAGATACTACTATTCCTTCCTGAACCAGAAAAAACCATTGCTCCAGGAGCTGGTACCGGTACTGGCACAGCAATTTGCGACCGTATTCCCGGAACTGATCCAGCAGGTTGATTTTGTACAGAAAGTAGTATTCGAAGAAGAAAACAACTTCCTCCGTACCCTGGAAAGCGGTATCCGCAGGATCGAAGATGTCATGGATGCTGCTAAAGACAAATCCGTAGACGGCAGAACCGCCTTTGAATTATATGATACTTATGGTTTCCCATACGACCTGACCAGCCTGATCGCTTCTGAGAAAGGCTTCACTACAGACGAAGCAGGTTTCAAAGTAGCCATGCAGGAACAGAAAGACCGTTCCCGTGCAGCAACTGAACTGGATATGGGCGACTGGACCGTGCTGAATGACACTGCTGAATCTGTATTCGTAGGCTACGAACTGACAGAAGCAGAGACATCCGTGACCAAATACCGTAAGATCAAGGCAAAAGGTAAAGAACAATATCAGCTGGTATTAGCCCAGACGCCTTTCTATGCAGAAAGCGGTGGACAGGTAGGTGATACCGGTACCCTGACCTTCGGTACAGAAACCGTCAACGTGACCGATACCAAGAAGGAAAACAACCTGATCATTCACTTTGTAGACAAACTACCGGCTAATATTTCGACTACTGCTAAAGCAGTGATCAATAAGAACAACAGGCTCAGTACCACCATGAACCACTCTGCCACTCACCTCCTGCATGCTGCCCTGCGTCAGGTACTGGGTACACACGTGGCACAGAAAGGTTCGCTGGTGAATCCTGAAGCCCTGCGTTTTGACTTTTCTCACTTCGCAAAAGTGACCGATGAAGAACTGGCGCAGATCGAAGATATCGTAAACGAAAAGATCCGCGCTAACATACCAGTCGTGATCAAAGAACTGCCTAAAGAAGAAGCACTGAAACTGGGTGCAATGGCATTGTTCGGCGAGAAGTACGGTGATGTGGTACGTGTTGTTGTCATGGACCCTGCTTACTCCGTAGAGCTTTGTGGTGGTACGCACATCGGTGCTACCGGCGAACTGGGTATTTTTAAATTCACATCTGAAAGTGCTGTAGCTGCAGGTGTACGCCGTATTGAAGCGGTAACTGGCGGCAATGCACTGGCATTTGTTAATGCACAACTGCAACAGCTGAAAGAGGTAAAAGCAGCTTTAAAGCATCCAAAGGAAATAGTGGTGGCGGTAGAAGGACTGATCAGTGAAAAAGCTTCCCTGGAGAAACGCCTGGAAGTACTGGAACTGGAAAAAGTACGTCAGCTGTCTGCTGGTCTGCAAAGCGAAGTTGAGAACGTGAATGGTATCAACTTCCTGGGCAAGATCGTTGATGTGAATAATGCGGAAGCACTGAAGCAACTGTGTTTCACGTTGAAAACACAGGTAGAGAATCATGTGTTCGTGCTGGCTGCTAATATTGGTGGTAAAGCAAACGTGGCACTGATGATCTCTGAGAACCTGGTAGCTGAGAAAGGGCTGGAAGCACCGAAGATCATTAAAGAGAAGATCGCACCTATTATCAAGGGTGGTGGCGGAGGACAGAAGTCTTTTGCTACTGCCGGCGGACAGGAAGCTGGTCAGCTGGATCAGGTGATCACGCAGGTGAAAGCAATGCTATAGTTATATTTTAACGAATAAGAACGGGCTGTCCGCTACAGAGTGGACAGCCCGTTTTTTATTCGCTGATTTCTTTGCGTTTGTTTTCTTTATGGTTATTTTTTCTTCTTCCTTTTTCCCAAACGACACATATACGTTCCTTACTTTCACGGATATACTATGCGATATCTTTATCCTCCCATGTCGTAAAAGCGACAATCGTTCTTGTACATTGAACACAAAAACGTCCCCGCTCAGCAGGCGGCATGTCATCCCAGGATTGCGAACAGGGTGACGGTATTTCAATCTTAAAAACGGGTTTCTTTTGCATGCTCAGGAATAGGGATTTTTTCAGCGGTAATGTTAAAGTGAGATCTGATACCCGGGTTCGCCTATTTTAACTTTTCCTTTATTTCAAGCCCCCCTAAATTTGTCACTGTTAATATGATATTTACTATAAAAAAGGAACAGATTATGAATAAGCTATTCCAAACCCTTACACTGGCGGGTATTACCTGCTTTGCTTTCAGCTCCGCCACTATCGCCCAGGACAAAAGCAGTGATAAACTGGGAGAGTATGACGAGATTATCATCAAGCGGAACAGTAATAAGGACGGAAAGGTGACCATTGAGATCAAGGATGGAAATGTGTTAGTGGATGGAGAAAAAATGGAGGCTTATAAAGACGGTGATATCTCTGTGTACAGACGTCGCATCCGTCCTGTTGATGGGAATACCTTCAATTTTGCTATGCCACGTGGTGGAAGTGGCATACAGTTTTTCAATGATGACGACGAGGACAATGACAATGGTGCGATGAGAATTGTGCCTGGCAGAGCGGTATTAGGGGTGATCACGGAAAAGAAGGAAGCAGCCGGTGTGACGGTGAGAGAAGTGGCAAAGGGATCGCCTGCTGAAAAAGCCGGCATCCAGATAGGGGACGTCATCACAAAAGTGGATGCAGATAATATTGCTGAGCCCAAGGAATTGTTTGAGAAGATAGGCGCACATGATCCGGGTGATAAGGTAACGATTACTTACCTGCGTGGTAAAAGGGAAAATACTGCTGTTATTGCCCTGGATGAGAGAAAATTAGGAGAGGGCACGCTGGAGCTATTCCCCCGCGGAAGAGATTTCCGGCGCGGACCAAGAGGCAACTTCAATTTTGGTGAGGAGTCTCCCCGCTTTAAACCTGATTTTTTCGGTACGCCGGAAAGTAATGATGTGAAACTAGGACTTTCCGTACAGGATACGGAAGATGGTAAGGGTGCGCTGGTACTGAGTGTAGCACGGGGATCTGCAGCAGAGAAAGCTGGTTTCAAAGCCATGGACATCATCACGGATATCGCTGGTAGCGAAGTAAATTCTACCCGTGATGTAGCCAATGCCTACCGTAGTAACAAAGAGAAAGGTGCATTCTCTGTTAAAGTGAAAAGAGTGGGCCAGGAGAAGACACTGGAGGTAAAAGTGCCTAAGAAACTGAACAAGGTAGATCTCTAGGGATCGGCTGATTTATAAAAAGGAAAGGGAGCTTCAGTCATGAAGGCTCCCTTTCCTTTTATGTAAAAGTGATGTTGCTGATACTATTTTATACGCTCATAGTCGCTTGTATAGCGCTTGTTCGTCGCTATGCCGTCGCTTGTTCTACCCTTGTTCGAAGCGTGTTCCGCTCCTTTAAAAACACAATAAAATCATTATCAATCAATTAGGCTTCTCAATGGCATGATATTATGACACAATACCATGTGAATATAATATCATCTTAATATTCTTCTGATCAACCCCAGTTTACCCTTAAAAGGCGGATATTTCATTGCAATATCGATCCAGGTACCCGTCTTCATAATACTCTTTGGATGCGTGAATGTATCAAAGCTGTATTTACCATGATACTGTCCCATACCACTATTGCCCACACCGCCGAAAGGCATTTCCGGATTTGTAAAATGGCCCAGCGTGTTATTAACACAACCACCGCCAAAATGCACCTGTTCCATGACCTGCTTTTCTGTCGCCTTGCGGCTGGTGAACAGGTATAACGACAGGGGATAAGGCTGTTGCCTGACCAGTCGTACGGCCTCTTCAAGTGTACTATAGGTAACAACCGGCAGTATCGGACCAAAGATCTCTTCCTGCATCACCGGACTATTCCATGAAACTTGATCCAGCAGGGTAGGCGCAATAAAGAGCTGTGCTTCATCTGCTGTTCCGCCATGAAGAACTTTTCCTTGTGTCAGATAGGTTTGCAAAGCCTGAAAACGTTTTGCGTTGATGATGCGTGCATAGTCGGGGCTCGTGGCAGGCTGCTCTCCGAAGAACCGGACAATCGCCTTTTTCATCGCCGCCACCAGCTCATCTTTAACCCTGGTGTGCACCAGTATGTAATCAGGCGCTATACAGGTTTGTCCGGCGTTCCAGAATTTCCCCCATACAATCCTTTTTGCTGCCACCTGGATATTAGCCGTTTCATCAACAATACAGGGCGATTTTCCGCCCAGTTCCAATGTGACTGATGTGAGATGTGGCGTGGCCATCTCCATGATCCTGCGGCCGACGGCGGGGCCGCCGGTAAAGAACACATGATCGAACCGGTGTTGCATCATCTCCGGAATGACAGTACTGCCTTCGCCTTCCAGCGTGGTAATGTAAGCGGGGTCAAACGTTTCTCTGATAAGGGTGGCAATCACTGCAGATGTATGCGGAGCCAGCTCCGAAGGTTTCACAACAGCGCAGTTCCCTCCGGCAATAGCACCGGCCAGCGGGGCCATTACCAGCTGAAATGGATAGTTCCAGGGCGCTATGATAAAGACTAACCCCAGTGGTGCCCGGTAGATCCTGCTCTTACTCGGGTACATCACGAAAGGGCTGGCGACCTTTTCAGGCCGCATCCAGTCTTTGAGGTGACTGAGTAAGTGCCTGATTTCAACGTATAAGGTTCCTATTTCGCTGCTATATGCTTCTACCGGATGTTTATGCAGATCGGCATGTAAAGCGTCCAGAATGTCCTTTTCCCGCCGCTTGATGGCGGTTTTCAGTAACCGGAGCTGCTGCTTCCGGAATTTGTAGGACAGGGTCTTCCCTGACGTAAAAAACTGCTGCTGTATATGATAGATGTCCTGGGTGTTCATACACCCTGAAAGGTAACGAAAATGACTAATGTAGCCTATCAGTAGTGGATGTCGGGCATATAGCAGGTAGGGCAGATGAACCATTGTGAAATCACTTCACGCCGGTTGTTTTTTAACATAAAAAACGGCTTGTGACGCGATATCGACCCCGTGTGACGCCAATAAACGGCTCGTGTACTTTGGTCGGGATTACGTCAAAATTCCTTGTAATATTTGTGATGGATCATAGTCAAAGGCGACAATAGGAGAGAGGTGCCCCCCGTTCCGCCCGGCGCATGCACCTATGGCTGACAGGCACAGGGCCGGTGTTGTAAGCCTGAGGTGAGAAAACAGCTGATCAGTACAGAATATAGGTTAAATGGACAGCATGTAGGTTTAATGGAAGTGTATTCGGTTCAATAGCAAAGGTCCGGCCTGGACTGCAGCTTTTTTCAGCGATGGATCTGCAGGTAACGGCCTGATAAAAGATATGGATGATCAGTAAAACTGATACAGAATACAGGCTAAATGATGCTAAAACAAGAAAAATTGTCCGTGAAGGAAATAAGACGGGACAGCATATAGGTTGAATGGTTTCGCGACACAAGAATACTAAAATTTTGTTAAAATCCAATATTATTTTCAAGCGATCGCCCTGACCGGCCATCCGGCAGGTGAGTAGAGCGACCTGTAGCTGAAAATAATGATCAGCCGCTGCCAGCAAAGCTTTCCGGCTATTTTACCAGGCCTGCTGCATCCGGCAGACCAATCTGTACTACCTTTCTACCCTTCATTGTATATATTTGTGCTAATAGCAGAAGATTATCATGAGCGCAGCCATCGATTTAGACAAATATGAGGTAGTTATAGGACTTGAAGTACATGCCCAGCTACTGACAGAAAGTAAATTATTTTGTGGAGACAGTGCAGCTTTCGGAGGCGCTCCCAATACCCATATCAGCCCTATTACACTGGGTCATCCGGGTACCCTTCCCAAACTGAACCGGAAAGCGGTGGAATATGCCATCCGCCTGGGTCTGGCCTGTGGCAGCAGGATTGAGAAGGATAATTACTTTGCCCGTAAGAACTATTTCTATCCGGACCTTCCCAAAGGTTATCAGATATCCCAGCATACCGCGCCTATCTGCGACGGTGGCTACGTTACGATCCCCGTGGCCGGTGGCGAGCGGAAAATCAAGCTGAACCGCATTCACCTGGAAGAAGATGCTGGTAAATCCATGCATGATCAGGACCCATCATTCACCATGGTCGATTATAACCGTGCCGGTGTACCATTAGTAGAGATCGTAACAGAGCCTGATCTGCATGACAGTGAAGAGGTATATTCCTTCCTGACCACCCTGCGCCGGCTGGTACGCTGGCTGGATGTATGCGACGGAAACATGGAAGAAGGCAGTATGCGTTGTGATGCTAATATTTCCATCCGCCTGAAAGGTGAGACCAGACTGGGTACCAAAGTAGAAGTAAAGAACCTGAACTCCATCCGCAACGTAAAACGTGCGGTAGAGGGTGAAATAAAACGCCAGATCTCCATTGTGGAAGAAGGCGGTACCATCATGCAGGAAACGAGAAGTTTTGACGCCGGCAACGGTACTTCCTTCTCCCTGCGTTCCAAAGAAGAAGCGAATGACTACCGGTATTTCCCGGAACCAGACCTTGCACCTTTCCATTTGTCCGACGATTACCTGGATGCTATGCTGAAAGCACTGCCGGAGTTACCAGAGGCAATGGTGCAACGATATGTGACACAATTTGGCCTGCCGGAATATGATGCACGCGTAGTATGTGATGACAAGGCGACTGCCGACTATTACGAGCAGGTAGTGAACATCATTCCGAAACATAAAGCAGTGGCCAACTGGTTACTGGGGCCTGTCAAATCGACCCTGAACGAACAGGGTACAGCGATGGACGAATTCCCGTTATCGCCAGCTGCATTAGCAGCCCTGATACAACTTGTTGAGGATGGCAAAGTGAGCTTCTCCATTGCCTCTTCCCGTATCTTCCCGGAACTGCTGAAAACACCGCAGGAAAAGCCGCTGGATATTGCCACGCGACTAAACTTGCTGCAGGATAACAATGCTGACAGCATCTCTCCGATCATCGACGAGGTACTGGCAAAATATCCTGATAAGGTGGCTGAATTCCGGAAAGGTAAAAAAGGATTAATGGCGCTCTTTGTGGGAGAAGTAATGAAGCTCTCCAAAGGTAAGGCTGATCCTAAAATGACCAACCAGCTATTAGCTGAAAAACTGAAATAATTTTAACTGAAGAATATGACGAAACTTGCTTTATGGGCGCTGACCGGTTTATTGCTGAGCAGTTGCGCACAACAGACAGAGAAGGGCGATTTTACGATCAACGCACATATAGATAACGCTCCTTTGGGTACCATCTACCTGGAAGAGCTGGCAGTGGGAGAAGTAAAAGTAGTGGATACGGCTGTGATCAAAGACGCCAGCGGTAAATTCACCCTGAAAGGTATGTTACCTGAACAGGGCTTATACCGCATCCGCTTTGGCGGAACAAACAGCTACATACCATTGGGTCTGGATGCTGGTACAATGAGCATCACCGGCGACTACAATGAGCTGGACAAATTGAAGATCGATAATTCGGAAGCTACTTCTGAGATCCAGGAACTACTGAATGAAGCCAGTCAGAAAGACAAGGCCCTTTCAGCTGAAATGACAGTACTTGACAGTCTTGCCAAGCTAAAGACGCCGGATAGCATTATGCAGCCGAAAATAGCCGCATTTAAGGCAAAACAGGATGACTTCAAGAACTTCTTTATTAAATCCATATCTGAGACTAAATCGCCTGCAGTTGCCGCTTTCTCTATGAGCGTTCTTGGGCCTCAGATATTGGTATCAGAACCTAAGTTGCTGGATGATGTGAAGAAACATTTCCCGGAGAATACACTCATCGCCAGCTTCACAGACAAACTGAAAGAGCCGGCAGCACCACAGACGGCATCTGCCGGTGATGTGGTTGAAGAACCTAATATGACCACCTTAAAAGTAGGCCAGACTGCACCTGATTTCACCCTGCCTGATCAGTCAGGAAAATCGGTAAGCCTCAGCTCTTTCAAAGGGAAATATGTACTGGTTGATTTCTGGGCCAGCTGGTGCCAGCCATGCCGCAGAGAAAATCCGAATGTAGTAGCCGCTTACAATAAATTCAAAGGAAAGAATTTCACGATCGTTGGTGTGTCACTTGACAAGTCAAAAGAGGCATGGGATAAAGCCGTTGAAGCAGATGGTCTGACCTGGACACATGTAAGCGATCTGCAGCTCTGGGAATCAAAAGTGGTACCACTGTATGGTATCAGTTCCATCCCTACCAATATGCTGCTGGACCCACAGGGTAAAGTCGTTGCAATTGGTCTGAGAGGCCCTGCACTGGAATCAAAACTGCAGGAAGTATTACAGTAACATCAGTCACTGACAGATAAAAAAAGCGTCCGCCTGAGGCGGACGCTTTTTTATTAACTAGTCGACCACGGTTATTTTTTATAGCCCGGATTCTGTTCGATGTTCAAATTCACATCTATCTCACGCTGCGGGATCGGGAAGATCGCAGTCGGAGAGCTGGCTTCAATGGTACATCTGGGCGTATTTAACTGATTTGGATTGTTACAATAATTACGAACGATATCCAGTTTGTTTCTCAGCAGGTCGAAGTAACGGTGTCCTTCAAACATAAATTCCACACGCTTCTCCTTTAACACGGCTGTGAGCACGTTTGCGTTAGGTATATTCTCCAGCGGAGTCAGATTACGATGTGTACGGATCGCATTAACGTCCGTCAGTGCAGCTGCATAATTTTCTGATTTCGCATAGGCTTCTGCACGGATCAGGTACATCTCAGAGATACGCAGCACCTTGGCACTATACAGACCGGAAATACCATCCTGGCCGCTGAATTTGTTATTCTGAAATTCAGCGGGGCTACCTGTAAATTCAGATACATATACGTTTCTTGCATCTCCTGTCTCCAGCACATTCTTTAAATCCGGAGACACCCTGATATCACCATAACCTGGTTTCAGGTACATACGGCCGAAGTTATCAGAGCCCAATGATTCATTACTCAGTATTCTTACGGTGAAGATATCTTCCGGTGTGCCAGGCGTATTATAGAAGTTGGTTAGGGTACTGGCAGCAGCGATCTGATAACCGCCGTTAATAACCCTGGTAGCCTCTGTAATAGCATTTGCATTATCACCTTTGTACAGGTATACCCTGGCCAGCAATGCAGAAGCAGCATAGGAGCTGGCTGTGTAAGGATCATTCCTGTCGGCAGGTAATAACTCTTTTGCTTTTGTCAGATCGGCAATGACCTGTGTATATACTTCTTCAACTGTGTTTCTTTTAGGCGAGCCCACTTCGAATTTCGTCATCACAGGTACGCCCAATGTAGACCCACCACCTATCGCATAGGGTGTTGAAAAAACACGCAGCAGGTCGAAGTGTCCCAGCGCACGTACGAACAATGCCTGTCCAAGTGCACTGTTCTTTTCTGCGTCTGTTCCATCCTGTAACAGTGGCACGCTGTTCACGATGTTATTGGCACGTAATATCACTGCATAGATCCGGTTCCAGATACCGGTAACGTCACCATCGGCCAACACCCAGCTTACACGCCAGCTGGACAGAAAACGGTTACTGTTGTTAAACGAGAGGTATACGTTATCGGCAGTGATCTCAGGTATGATGAGGTAGTTCCTGCCATAATATTCAGTTACCTTTAGTCCTTCGTACATACCATTTACAGCGGCATTGACACCCTGAATATCTTTCAGTGCATCAGCAGTCGGTAATTTGTCGGCAGGATAAAGGTCCAGTTCTTTGTTACAGCCCTGGTTGACAACAAGCAGGGCAGCCATTAATATCGGGAGAATAATTTTTTTCATATCTGATCAATTACCTGAATTAGAAGTTAATATTTGCGCCAAATGTGATACTCTTTGAAGGTGGGTATCTGAAGAATTCCAGGGCACTGATATCCTGTTCGGGATCCCATCCGGTATAGCTCGTCCAGGTAGCCAGATTGGCCGCCTGTGCATATAGTTTAACACTGGAGAGTTTTGCGGCTCTCACCCATTTAGCAGGCAGGCTGTAAGCCAGGTTGATATTCCTCAGACGGAGGAAGGAACCATCTTCGAGGTAGCGGGTGGATAATGCAGAGTTGGCATTTTTGTTACCACCAGGAATTGGTTTAGGTCTTTCTGCGATGTCACCCTCTTTTCTCCAGTAGTTCTGTGCTGCCAGTTTATCGTATCCATAACCAAAATAGGCACCATCAGCATCACCCAGATTCCTTGTTCTGTTCAGGATCTTATTGCCAGTTACTGCGTAGAAGAATACAGAAAGGCTGATACCTTTATATTCAAACGTGTTGGTCAGACCACCGGTGAATTTAGGCTGGCTGTTACCAACGATCCTTCTTTCTGCCAGGTTAATATTGTTGGTTGTTTTACCATCAGCAGTATACCATAAAGGATCACCATTTTTAGGATCAACACCGGCCCACTCATTCAGGTACCAGCTCTGTACCGGCTGTCCTACCCTGTGTAATTGCGTACTGTTAGCACCTGCCACATCACGTCCCATGAAGAGGGATGTTACCTTGTTCCTGTTCATACCGATATTCAGCTCCGTTCTCCAGCTGAAACCGTTGTTATCGTCAAAATTTTTAGAGGTGATCAGTGCTTCGATACCTTTATTTTCCAGGCTACCCACATTGGTCATCTGTGTAGTGAACCCACTGGTAGAAGACACAGGCGTGTTCAGTAATAATCCGTCGGTATTACGTTTGTACACATCGATCGTTGCAGAGATAGCGCCGTTCAGCAGGGCAAGGTCCAGTCCGATATTAAATGACTTGTTCTTTTCCCATGTCAGATCAACGTTACCGATCGTATTCGGCGCGTTACCAGGTGCACCATTGTAGGAAGTACCATAGTCGTACAATGCACGGGCTACGAAGTTATCGATCGTACCAAAATCAGCATTACCTGTCTGGCCATAGCTGACGCGCAATTTTAGATCAGAGAATGCGTTCTGCGATTGCATGAACCCTTCTTCGATCAATCTCCATGATGCACCTACTGAGAAGAAGGTACCGTAACGGTTATTCACACCAAAACGGGATGACCCGTCAGTTCTGGCGCCTACGCTCAGGTTATATTTTTGTCTGAATGAATAGTTCAGTTGTCCCATATAGGACAGGAACGTATAGTCTGTTGCGTTACCACCGACAGCCTGCGGTGTAGCAGTAATGTCAAGTACTTTCAACTGACTACCGATGATACCGATACCTTCAGCGTTAAATGATCTTGACTTGAAGCGGTTATACTCGGTGAGTGCGAGGTAATCCAGCTGATGATCTTCACCAATATTAAAATTACCGGTAAATGAAAACTGGTTCGTCAGCGTGGTAGCCTTCAGGCTCTGGTTGTAAATACTACCACTTTTCAACGGATCGGCCGCATTGTATCCATCACCGGTAGTAGGATCGTAGAACAGATTAGCTGAAGAGTTCACCATATCCAGGTTCACTTTCTCCTGAACTTTCAGCCAGTCAAATATGCGATAGGCAACAGTTACACCACCAAGTCCACGGAAGTTGCTCAACTTCTTATCGTTCCTGTAAATAGAATAGAGAAAGTTATCTCCACTGGCGGCATTAAAGTCAGCTTCCAGACCTGTATACAATGAACCATCAGGTTTGTAAGGGCTTTGGAAAGGAGAGACGAAGAAGGCACCGAGTAGTGGGCTGGCGTAATAGTTACCACCCATTGCGCTATTGGCATCACTCTGAGATAGGTTCAGGTTCGTGGAAACATCCAGTCTGTCATTGACTTTCTGAGATACGTTAGAAATAAGAGTATAACGTTTCAGCCCGGAGTTGATAACAGTACCTTCCTGATCATTGTAGCCGGCAGAAAGGTATAGTTTCGTTTTTTCATTACCACCGGAAGCGGAGATGCCATAGTCCTGCATCTTTGCGGTACGGAAACCCGCATCGCGCCAGTCAAAGCCGGTAGACAGCAGGGAAGCAGGAAATTCCTCATCAATTTCTGCCGGTGTGTATCCATTGAGAGCGAGTACATCACGGTTGTAGGCGAGACTTTCAGCGGGCGTGAGCAAACCTGATTTACCAAAGCTTGCTTTAGATGAGCCATACTGCGCACGTGCACCGAAAGTAGTGACGCCAGCCTTGCCTTTTTTGGTAGTGATAACGATCACACCATTGGCACCTCTGGAACCATACATGGCAGTGGCTGATGCATCTTTCAGTACATTGATACTTTCCACGTCGTTAGGGTTGAGGTTGGCGAGGAGGTCATTGGATTGCAGTGCAAGATTGCTGGTGTTGTTAACATCTCTACCATCTACAATGATACCATCGATCACATATAGCGGAGCAGCACTTGCGCTGATAGATCCAACACCACGGATACGTACATTCTGTACGGACCCTGGCTGACCGGAAGCGCCACCTACAAAGACACCAGCGGCCTGCCCCTGCAATGCCTGGTTAATGTCTACGAGCGGCGTATTAGCCAGTTTTTCGGCGGTTACTTCCGCAACAGCACTTACCTTTTTCACCCTGTTGGTATTTACATACCCGGTAGCGATGTACTCTGTGAGGGTGTTATCAGCAGCCAGTGATACATTCACAGAACCGCTTTGGTCTGGTTTTACAGTCTGGGCGCCGAAACCAACGGAAGAGATCACGAGGGTTTGACCAGCACCGAGTTCGATACTGAAGTTTCCATTCTGATCAGTGGCGGTACCCTTATTGGAGCCATGGATCCTGACAGTGGCATAGGGCACAGCTGAGCCGTCTTTTGCGTCGGTAACTTTTCCCTTGATCGTTCGGGTTTGGGCAAGCGCGGGCAGCACGCTGATGGCCATTATTAGCCATAGGAGTAAAGTGTGTTTCATAAGCGATTTTGATTGATAAAAACGTCCGGATATTTACTTCATAGTTAAAGTTTAGGCTAATGAAATAACACGGCCTGTACGTACAGCATGATTGTACGTAAGACTTACTTACCTGACGGATCAACACATAAAAAGAGGATGTATGCTACATTTTCAGGCAACAGTTACTCCGCCCCCATGTCAGGCAGTAAGGTTCATTCGTGTAATTGGTTTTTGATGTTCAATAGTACGTTTCAAGTAATTCCTTTCTCAGCGGCAAAAGTTGGTGGGTCGGGTCTCTTCAGGAATTGTTGATTCAGATTTTGGCTCGTCTTTGTTCACAATAAGTCACATATGCAATATATGAAATTGCCTGGAAATTATCTTGTCCCTTCACTCAATTTTTTTCTGGATTAGCGAATAATTCCCGTTGATACTGGGGTCTGAAGGGAAAATAATTGTATGAGCAAGGTGCCAGCTAGTGATCAATTACTGACCGTGCGCCAGACACTGTATTTGGGGTATCATAAAAAAAAGCATTAAATGTGACCAGGCACATTTAATGCTTTTTCCTGTATTACAATAGTTATATCTGTTAGTATCCAGGGTTCTGATGGCCTTTCAGAGCAGGACTCACATCAAGCTCTCTCTGAGGAAGCGGCAGTATCACTCTGTCAGCACCCGCCTTCTTCGCCGGATCATTTTCACGCAATGAGAAGCCTCTTCTTAACAGGTCCATTCTCCGATGTCCTTCAAAGCAAAGTTCCTTACGCCTTTCATTCAGAATTGCATTAATGAAAGCTTCTTTTTCTCCGAATGTGTTGATATCCCATTCAGCGAGTCCGGCGCGTCTTCTCAATGCATTCATCAGTTTAACAGACTCCTGATTTACACCATTCAGTTCCGCCAGTGCTTCGGCTCTGTTCAGGTACATTTCAGTAACCCGGATCAGCGGCGCATTATCTTTATAAGTACCGACGTTCGGGAACTTCAGTGTGAACCGTTTCTTCTGTCCATTACCGGCAGTGCCTTCATCACTCATGAGGAAACGTTTATCATTCGCCTCCTGTGTAAAGGCAGTTTCCAGTGAGGTTGTAAAAGGGCAGAATCCACCGTTATTAGTGGCAAAAGGCCTGTAATAATAGGCCCAGCCAAAACCGCTGCCAGGAGGGTCTGTGTCTGTATTCTGAACAGAGAAGACATCTTCCATGGTATTCGCATCATAGAAAGCATAATCAGTGGCCAGGTTGTAATAAGGCGACTTCAGTACACTGTCGGCATATTGTGCAGCTTTATCCCACTGCTCACGATACAGATACAGTCGGGACAACAATGCGAATGCAGCACCTTTTGTAGCACGGCCTCTTGCCATCACCGGGTCACTGAAGGTAGGTGACAGGTCGGGTAATGCTTCCAGCAGATCTTTTTCGAACTGTGCGTGGGCTTCATTCACAGTACCTCTGGAAGGGTAAGTAATGTTACCATCAAAGGCAGCAGTGACAACAGGAATGCCCGGTGTTCCACCCTGCTGTACCTGATAAGGCTGTGCAAACAGGTTCAGTAACTGGAAGTACAGGATTGTTCTCACAAACTTTGCTTCCGCCACATACATCTTACGGTCTTTTGCGGAGAAGGCAGGGTCCTGTACACCCGGCACTTTCTCTATCACCATATTAGCGCCCATGATCGCATCAAAATGAATGCGCCACATCTCACTGATGATAGAGCTGGAAGGGGAGGCTGTAAATGTGCTGATCTCACTGAATAATGCTGTTCCATAACATTCAGCATTATCTGCCATAAAATCGCCTATGATCTGTGGCTGACCTCCTGTAACCTCCGGACGCTGAGAGCGGCTGTATACGCCGTATAATGCGCTTAAAGAGGTAGGGCCAGATGTAAATACGAGGTCTGAAGGAATAGCCTGCTCCGGATCCTGCTGAAGGTCCTTACTGCAGGAAAACAAGCTGGTACAGGTCACACCTGCCAGCAGCCATATCCATATCTTATTTTTCCGGTTCATGTTGGCTGTTTTCATTTTTAAAATACCAGGTTTGCACCTACTGTGATTGATTTAGGTTGCGGCAAAGAGAAATAGCCTTCTCCTGCAACCTGTGCATTGGCACCATACTGAGATACTTCGGGGTCAGCACCACGGAAATGCCTGTCTTTTACGGTCAGGAGGTTTTGTCCCATTGCATACAGGCGAACGCCGCTCAGTACACGTGTACGGTTCAGCAGGCTGGCCGGTACATTATATCCCAGGCTGAGTGTTTTAAGACGCAGGAATGAACCATTGAACAGCTGCGCACTGGAAAGCTGGGCAAAGCTATTGCCGTTCTTCCAGGAAGCACTGGTAGCAGCTGGTGCAAATGCCTGATCGCCCGGTTTCTGCCAGTAGTTCAGCAGGTCCTTGCTGACGTTGGTACTAACATTCACTTTGACATTATCCAGCTCTCTGAATTCTGTCAGCATCACTTTATTGCCATAGGAGAAATAGAAATTCACACCCAGATCAAACTGTTTGTAACGCACCGTATTGTTAAATCCACCTGTCCATTTTGGCATGCCGCTACCGACGATATTCTGGTCTTTTGCAGAAGGCGTAGAGGTTACCTTTCCATCCTTGGTATACCATTCCGGGTCGCCGGTTTCCGGATTGATACCCTTATATTTCAACAGGTAAAAAGTGTTCAGTGAATGTCCCTGCAGCACACGCTGGCCGTTATATGTGCTTAACACAAAGTTCCTGTTTTCATCATCTTTGTTATCAGGGGGAAGTGATAAGACCTTGTTGTGCAGGTAACCCAGATTCAGGGTGGTGGTCCATTGCAGGTCTTTTGTCTTTACCGGCACACCTGTGATTTGCAGGTCCACACCTCTGTTCAGCATTTCGCCGGTGTTCCTGGTAGCAAATCCAAAACCGGTTGTGGAAGGTATGACCATATACAACAGCAGGTTCTTTGAATGCTTGCTGTAATAATCCACTGATAATTGTAATCTGTTATCCAGTACATTGACCGCTACGCCCAGATCCAGCTGACGGTTTTCTTCCCAGCTGAGTTTAGGGTTTTTGATCTGCGTAGGTCTGAGACCAGGTTGTCCGCCATAGTTAGCATCATTACCCGCCGTGTACAATGACATATAATCGTAGTAACCAATGCGGTCGTTACCTGTCACGCCGTAGCTGGCAGTAACTTTCATGTAGTCAATGAAGCCCAGGTCACGGATAAAACGCTCCTCCGACATGATCCAGCCGCCGGATACTGCCCAGAAGTTACCAAAACGGTTATTGGCATCAAAGCGGGAAGAACCATCGCGGCGCAATGTTCCTTCAAAGAGATATTTATCTTTATAGCGGTAGTTACCACGGAAGATGTAGGATTCAAGTCCCCAGGCCTTTCCCGTTGCCGCACCGGTAATGGTAGCAGCTGATCCGACATTCGGCAGCAGATCGCTGGTGAAACCGGAACCTGTTACCCTGATGTCATCATATCTGGCTGTTTCATAACTGTGCGCCGCCAGTAAAGTCACCTGGTGTACGTCAGCGAAACGTTTATCAAAATTGATACTGTTAGTGGTCAGCCATTTATTATCCTGCCAGATGGTTCTTCCGGCAGTACCGGCAGTAGTGCCCGTTATTTTGGCTGATCTGCGATATCTCTCTTCTGTTTCCAGGAAGTCCATACCCCAGTCGGTTTTCACCCACAGATAGTCAGTAATATTCAGTTTTGCATAGGCATTACCGGTATTGCGGCGGGTATAATATTTATTGCTACTCAGATTAATATAGGCGAGTGGGTTATTACCTGGCGAATCATACTGTCCGTCGGCAGTATAGGCAGCCGTAAAGGGAGTATTCAGCAGTCCTCTTGTATAAGGTGCCTGCGTGCCATTTTCAACCGGTATACGGTCCATGTTGGTATAAGCAGTGGTGAAGTTAACACCAAGGCGTAAATGCTTATTAGCGGTATGTTCCAGATTAATTCTTCCGGAGTACTTCTGCAGGTTGTTACCGATCACGAAGCTTTCATCATCAGCGTAATTACCGCCTATATAAAAGCGGGTCTTTTCATTACCACCATTAGCAGATAATGAATAGTTACTATTACGACCGGTCCTTGTTACCAGGGAAGGCCAGTCGGTACTTTCCGCAGGAAAATCCTTCTGAGCAGCGCCTGTCACTTTGGTGATATAGTTATTAAAGAAACTGGCGTATTCAGGGCCATTTAAGACATCTATTTTACCGGTAGGCCTCACCCAGCCGGTGGCGTAGTCCAGCCTGATCTGGGTTTTCTGCCTGTAGCCACCTTTTTTAGTAGCGATCAGTATTACCCCGTTCGATCCTCGGGAGCCATAAATAGCGGCAGCAGCAGCATCTTTCAGTACAGTAATGGACTCAATATCATCAGGATTCATTTCCAGCAGTGGATTCAGTAAAGAACCACCCCCGTTATTGGTACTGTTGTACGCGCCATCATTTAATGGCACCCCATCTACAATAAACAGCGGCTGTGTACCTGCTGTGATGGACGCCGTTCCTCTTACCCTTACCAGGGAGGCATTACCCAGCAAGCCCGAAGAATTGGTCATGCTGACACCGGCTACCTGTCCCTGCAGTAGCTGCTGAGGTGTGACTGTAGGTACATTGGCAAAATCAGCAGCTTTCACAACAGCAACAGCCTGTGTGGTATATTGCTGGGATTGCTCGCCATATCCGACCACTACTACTTCTGATAGCTTGGAGGATACAGATGCCAGTTTGATGTCTAACCGGGTCATGTCTGGTCCGACTTTCACCTGCCGGGACTGAAACCCGACCATAGAGAATTGCAGTTCGGGCGTTCCCCCGATGCTCATAGAATAAGACCCATCCGGACTGGTGGCTACGCGATAGGTGGAGCCTTTCAGGTGGATAGTAACACCGGGCAGGGGCGTACCGCTGCTATCGGCTGTAACAGTGCCTGTAAGTGTCCTCATCTGCGCGAATGCTGGTAGCACAGATATTAATGAAAACAGATACAGGAATACTCCTTTTTTCATCAAGTAGATTTTTAATTAATGCTGGAAGTCAGGCAGTACGATATATAGTACCAAGATTGAGATGTCGCATCTGTGGTTAAATGCGACCAATAGTCCCCCGTGTCTTTTATTGTTTTGATCTTCACACAGTCAAAAAGCAACACAAGATATAAAAAATCTTCAAATGATATGGAATGTGAGGCGTTAACGTATAAGTGGGGTTACCGGAGAGCAGGGGAAGGCATGGGCACAAAAAAGGGCCTGTTAAATAACAGGCCCTTCGATATATACATATCCGTTATAGCTTAGTTAGCGTCCCACCAAACTTTGTCATACGCCAGTTTAGCACCCGGGAAGTTCGGGTTTCTGGTGATTTCACTGTTTGGATACAGGAAGCGCTGAGGCATTTGACCAGCAGGTAATACAGAAGCCTGAGAACGAACGAAGAAATCAGGATAACCTGTACGACGCCATTCTGTCCATGCTTCGAAGTTCTGGTTTCCGCACATGGCGAAATACTTCTGGGTGATGATCGCTTTGATCTGATCAGCAGAAGCAGCTGGGAAGGCAGCAGCCTGCGTAGTGATGTAAGCACCAGGAGTTACATTGTAAGCGGTAAAGCTGGCAGTGATACCTGACTGATACAGCGCTTTTGCATCACCGGTCAACCAGCCACGTGCTACACCTTCAGCCTGCAGGAAATAGCTTTCAGCTGCAGAGATGAATTTTACAGGAGCAGTAGCAGAAGCGGTCTTCTGTGCAGAAGCACCTACAGTAGTGCTAGGGATAGAGAACAGGAAGTCCCACTGACTTCTGTAGCTACCCTGAGGAATACCTACGATACCGGTAGTATCAGGGTTAGGCTCATAGAATACGCTCACACGAGGATCGCCCAGCGCGTTCATCTGATCTACGTTAGTTTTGCTGGCAACGAGGTTCTGCGTTCTACCCAGACCTACGATTTCAGCATATAATGGGTTCTGGCTACCACCAGTTGTTACATAGTTGATCTTTGCATCAGTGGTCAGGAAAGTTTTACCCTGCAGGCTTTTTACACCAGCTTCAGCTCTCTGAGCATCTACTGAGCTCAGACGCAGGTAAGCACGCAGTTTCAGTGTATTACCGAAAGCCTGCCAGTTAGCCATGTTACCACCAAATACAACGTCATCGGTACCCGGACGGCCACCTGCAACAGCTGCAGGGTCAATCAGGGCGATACCTCTGTCGATCCATGTGAAGATACTGTCGTATACCTGTTTCTGAGGATCATATTTAGGCGCCAGAATTTCTGCGGATCCTGCTTTCAATGCATCTGATAAAGGAATATCACCAAATGCGTCAGTCAGCAGCTGGAACTCATAGGCTTTCATCAGGTAAGCTACACCAGCGTACTGTTCGAGTCTTTTGGTGTTTGCTTTGTCGATGATCACCTGCAGGTCCTGCAGACCACCTGCGTACAGGATCTGCCATGGTCTGTCAAAGCTGGAAGGGTCCAGATTAACCTGCTCAAGGGTTCTATACTGAGAGGAACTGATGTCCTGTGTCCAGTATTGTGCCCACAGACCACCATATACCTGGAAGTTGTTACCTACAACCATACCGGCAGCAGCCTGCGCAGATGGCAGTAAATAGCTAGGATCCAGATCAACAACCCTGGTCGGGTTTTCGTTGATATCCAGGAATTTGCTACATCCTGTTATTGAAAGTGACAGCACTGCAAGGATACCCGCCGCTGACTTAACTATATTTTTCTTCATCATTATAAGCTTGCATTTAAACATTAGAAGGATACTCTCACATTAAAACCGAAGTTTCTCAGAGACGGCTGCGCTGTAAAGTCGAAACCTTGCTCGTTACCAGCACCACCAGAGTTTACTTCAGGATCTGCGTATTTGTTCTTAGCCCACAGTGCCAGGTTATTACCGAAGAGACCTACGGTCAGATCTCCGAACGGAGTTCTCTGCAGTACGCTCTTAGGAATACGGTAGCTCAGGCTAGCCTCACGCAGTCTTACATAAGATGCATCCAGAACGTTCTGACCATCAGGTTTGTTAGTCCAGTAGTTCTCAGGAATATACTTCGTTGTGTTTGGAATGAATTTGGTAGCATCGTTAGGATCTACAGTTACTGAACCTGGCCATACGATGCCCAGACGGTCAGCAGCAGCTGATTCTTCAGATACACCTACGAAGTCAGTGATGTCTCTTGTACGGGAGAAGAATTTACCACCTTGTTTAGTATCAAACAGGAGGCTGAAGGTGAAGCCTTTGTAGCCAGCGTTCACACCCCATGAAGCCTGATATTTAGGATTGTAGGAACCCAGGTATACTGCAGTTGGAGTGCTCAGTGGCAGACCGTTTGCATCTACTACTACGTTACCGTTACCATCACGACGGATATCCTGTGCATAGAACTCACCGTATGGTCTGCCTTTAGCAGCAACGATGCTCATACCAGTGAAACCACCGATCACGATCTGATCAGCAACACCTAAATCCAGTACGGTATTTTTGTTTTTAGTATAAGTACCAAACAGTTCAACGGTCAGACCAGAAGCAGTACGGATTGGCGTACCTCTTAAACCGATCTCAATACCTTTGTTCTCAACCAGACCAGTGTTCAGTGTTTTCTGAGTAGAACCGGTAGATGGTGCTAAAGGAACCGGGATGATCTGATCTTTAGACTTGTTTTTGTAAACAGACAGGTCCAGGGAGATTCTGTTATCCAGGAAGTTGATTTCAGTACCGATTTCCGCAGCAGTTGTGATCTCTGGTTTCAGCGCAGAGTTACCAATTGCATCAGACAATGTGTAACCGTTGATACCATTGAAAGGGAAAGTAGTGCTACCGAAACCGCCGTTGATAGAAGTTGCAGCATAGTAAGTACGCAGCAGATATGGATCTGCGTCATTACCCACCTGTGCCCAGCTAGCTCTTAATTTACCGTAGTTGATGATCTTAGCCAGTGGAGCGTCTTTGAACAGCTCGGAGAATACAAATGATCCGTTTACGCTAGGGTAGAAGAAAGAGTTATTTTGTTTAGGCAGGGTAGAAGACCAGTCGTTACGTGCAGTAGCACCGATATACAACAGGTTTTTGTAAGACAGGTTTAACTCAGCGTATAAACCTACCAGACGACGTCTTGACAGCGCATCAAAAGTAATGATAGGACCACTACTGTTGTCGAAACTGTACCATCCTGGAACCACCAGACCAGCAGCGTTAGTCTGCAGTTCAGTAGTGCTCAATGTACGCTGACGGATGTTGTTACCTACCATCAGGGACGTTTTGAAATCAGGACCGAAGTCTTTTTTAGCAGTTACCATGAAGTCATGTACCACTTCAGCCAGGTTATACTGGTCTTTGCTGTACAAACCTGTAGCAGTCTGCAGGTTTCTTGACTGGCTGTAGTTACCAGCATCATCAGCAGGTGCAAAAGAGTATTTAGGAGATTTGTATGTACGACGGTCAGTATAAACGTCAGCACCTACACGCTCTAATACATCTAACCATTCCAATGGTTTGTATTCGATAGTGAACGTACCAGTCATCCTGTCTACATCATTCTGGTTTCTATAGTTCTGCAGAATGAAATAAGGGCTCTTGGTATATGCACCATAATAACCATAGTAAGGAACACCATTTGCGTTGGTCAGGTTACCGAAGCTATAGTAAGGATTGCTCAGGTCGCCCATTTTGTCGATAGGAATGTCACGTGGGGTCTGTAATATATTGTTATATACAGAACCACCGCCCTGACCACCCTGGATCATGTTAGCACTGATCTTGTTGTAGTTCATAGTTACGCTGGTAGAGAACTTGTTGCTCAGTTCAGCGGAAGCATTGAAACGTACACCATATTTGTTGTACTTGTCGTTGTTACCAGGCATTACTCCATCAGAGTTCAGGCTGTTAAGTGACAGGTAGTAAGTAGTTTTCTCGCCAGCACCGGACAAAGCCACGTTAGTGTTAACTGCTTTACCCAGGTCAAAGAATTTTTTAACGTTGTCTGTCTGTGCGCTGTAAGCCTTTTTCAGTCTTACACCGTTGATAGACTGACCCCATTCTTCTTCAACACCAGTGAACGGACGTCCCCAGCTGAAGTTTTCCCTAGGATCTGCGTCGAACCCGTCAGCACCATTATAATAACCCTGACCATATTTGTTCTGGAAGTCAGGCAGCTTCGCAATGTTAGAGAAGGTAACAGCAGAAGCTACAGTCACTTCATTTTTCTTATTACCACCTTTCTTACCTTTTTTGGTAGTGATGATCAACGCACCGTTAGATGCACGGGAACCGTACAGTGCCGCAGCCGCAGGGCCTTTCAGCACGGTTACAGACTCGATATCTTCAGGGTTCAGGTCATTACCACGGTTACCGAAGTCGGTAGAGGAAAGGCTGTTATCACCACCATTGATGCTGGAGTTGTCAATAGGCATACCATCTACAACCATCAGCGCCTGGTTGTTACCAGTGATGGAAGAACCACCTCTTAATACGATTCTGGAAGAAGATCCAGGAGCGTTCGCACTTGTACCAATGTTCACACCCGCAATCTTACCTGCGAGACCATTCAGTGCACTTGTACTCTGACCTTTGGTCAGCTCATCAGTCTTAATTGTTGGTGCTGCGTAACCCAGGGATGATTTGTCACGACGGATCGCGTTAGCGGTTACTACAGTTTCAGTAAGTTTTGTTACATCAGGATATAAAACTACGTTGTGTTTAGTACCACTACCGAGTTTTAACTCCTGGTCTTTCATACCGACAAATTTCACAGTTAGGGCGGTAGCTCCCGCTGGTACCTGAATGGTATACTCTCCATTCATGTTTGTCACAGTACCAGTCGTTGTACCTTTTACAATTACTGTAGCGCCGATCACCGGACTTCCATCATCAGAGGAAGTAACCTTCCCTGTAATGGGGCGAGTCTGCGCAACCACCTGTCCAACTACCACGATAGAGGGCAGGAGGAAAAATAAACTTTTCCTCATAAGCTTTGTTGTTTCTGGTTGTTTAGTTTAAATATTCAATGAATAGAAAAAACTCTTCTCAGGCAACCGACCACTGGCTCTGAAATAGCTGTCCTACGTTGATTAAAAACTTTGTTGATAAAATCAATTACATCTACTGGTTCCCCGCGATCGTCATAACGATTTAGTTGTCCTGGAAAATCCTTGAATTAGTATATAGAGGGTGAGAAGCCTTTCACAGGTCTTTTCTCATAAGCATTTACCCTTCTTTGTTGTTTAACTTAATTTTAACGTTCAAATATAAATTAATTAACAATAATTTCTGTGAAAATAGGCCAACAAATTATATGTTACAACACCCCTTTAACAGTTTTTTAACATAACGTAAAAAACATTATTTGTAATAATCAAAATTTGTTACACATATGTGTTATGGGTTTATAGGGTCAAAAATAATTTACTACAATAAGTAAGGCCAACAGTTTAAAAAAGGCAGGTGATAGGAATACCACCTGCGCGCTCATCAACCAAAATCTAAATCCGGGTTTTGTTCCGAATCTAAATAAAAGCTAAGCTGCATCACTGCAACAATATCGTAAGTGAAAGGGCAATATTCAGGAAAGACTCAGCGGCTGCGCCTTGAGCAGCTCCAGCAACGTCTCATAGATATCTTCATTCCTGTTATTATACCGGAATTCACATTCCTTCAGATGGAGATAGACTGTACTGCGGTTCAATCCCTTGAACTTAGCCAGCCTGTGCTTCGTTAAGCCCCAGAATGCATCCACATCATCTGCAATAGTAACTGCTCCCTCATTCTCGAGGTTATACAGGCGATATTGCCCCAGATCAACTACATTGCTGAACCTGCGGATCTTCTCGGCGGCTCCCTGCATCTCCAGGATAGAACGGCTGCTCCTGACTACAGAATGGATCATAGAACGGCTTACATCAGGCAGTATCTCCGTATGCAACCGGTCCGAAGAACGGTAAATACCAAATACTACCGGCTTTACGGCGCGGCCTACTTCTGTTTTTACGGAGACATCTCCTTCTTCCAAGGAAGGCGCATGAGTAACATTACGGGCAGGAGCTACAGTACGGTTGTGATTGTCAGAGGGCGATAAAGACTCACAGTGACGGGCGATCTGTTGGCGGATCTTCTTGAGATAACTATTTACTGTTACCCGGCTTACTCCACTTATGTTGGCGATCTGAGTGGCGGTAAGGTCCTCGGCAAATAAACGCAGTATCTCCTTAAATTTACGCTCAGAAAGGTGAGCGCCCTTTAAGTATTTGTTTTTCATGAACTAAAAGAGGTTAGAATGGCATTATAAACCTCTTACTTTTTACCGGGTATGTAACGCCCTTTTATACAAGCGGCGAATAAGGGGGGATGAATGCAGCCCACTAGATTATTTGGATATAACAAAAACGCTCAATACTGATAATCATGTATTGAGCGTTTCCAACATATGTTCAAACTATGCTTGTCTAGTCTTCTTTTTCCCTTTCTCTCAGCCCAAGCTCTGACATATCCATGTCTGCCTCTTCATCAAGCGTATTCCACAATTCCTTCTTCTTCGCCTTCTTCAGCAACGCCTTTTCCATCCACAACAGCAACGCCGGCAAAATAGTCAGGTTCGTTACCATCGCCATTAATAATGTCAGTGATGTTAGCCAGCCCAATGCCTTCGTTCCTCCAAACTCAGAGAAACTGAAGATCATGAAACCTGCCAGCAGGATCAGGGAAGTATAAATGATACTCAGCCCTGTCTCGTGAATAGTCTGTTTCACCGTGGCCGAAATGTCCAGGTTATGATGTGGCAACTCCTGCTTGAAGTTAACCAGGAAACGAATCGTCACATCAATAGCTATACCCAGCGCCACGCTGAACACCAGCACCGTCGATGGCTTCAATGGTATATCCAGCCAGCCCATTACACCTGCGGTAACTGCCAGCGGGATAATATTCGGGATCAGTGATATCAGCAGCATTCTCCAGGACCGGAACAGGTACAGCATACAGAAAATGATCAGCACAAACGCCAGCAGGATACTCTCTGTCAGACCATTGATGATGAAACGACTTCCCTCCAGGAAGATCACACTTGTACCTGTGAAGCTTACCTTATATTGTGCAGTATCAAAGATCTCATCTACCTGCGGACGTAAAGAGTCCAGCAACACCGGCAGCTTCGCTGACCCTACATCAGCCATGTTCACGCTCATACGGGCTACCTGCCTTGTGCTATCCATAAATGAAGAAACCAGTTTCGTAAATGCCGACGCATTACCCGCCGCATTATTCCCCCCCTTCATACGCAGATAAGGCGCCAGGAAACCTATATCGAACTGGTTAGGTATCGCATAGTTGGAACTGTCTCCATTATAATAGGCCTGTTTTGCAAACTTGATCCCCTCAGCAACTGACAACGGCCGTGCAAAGTCCGGCTGTGCTGCGATCAGCTGAGACAGCTGGTCCAGTTTCTCCAGTGTCTTCAGGTTCACTACTCCATTCTTCTTCTTTGTATCCACCGCTATCTCCAGTGGCATTACTCCCTTAAAGTTCTGTTCGAAAAATTTCAGGTCGGTATATAACTTATCACTCTTTGGAATGTCATCCAGCATGTGCGCTTCTGACTTCAGCTTCAGCATCCCCACCACAGCACCTGCTACCAGCACCACCGTCACTCCATACACCCAGGCACGGTACTGGAATACCAGCGCTGTCAATCCGTCCAGCAGGGCACGGAATGTACGGTTGTTCATGTAGTTGGTATGCTTCGTCTTCGGAGCCGGCAGATAACTCAGCACTGAAGGCAGGAAGATGAAAGAGATCGCAAAGATCAGCATGATGTTCAACCCGGCCACCACACCAAATTCCTTCAGCAGGGAACTCTTGGTAAAACAGAACACTCCGAAACCAATAGCAGCCGTCAGGTTGGTGAACAGGGTCACAATACCCATACGCTGTATCATATGCACCAGCGCCCTCGTCTTGTTCCCATCCTTCGCATATTCCGTATGATACTTATTCAGAAAATATACACAGTTCGGAATACCGATCACCACGATCAATGGTGGGATCAGCCCTGTCAGTAAAGTGATCTTGTACCCCAGCAACACAATCGTCGCGACTGACCAGATCACTCCAATGGCCACAACGATCATCGACATCAGCACCGCACTGAAGGAGCGGAAGAAGATCAGCAGAATGATAGCTGTCAGCACAAAAGACAGTTTCAGGAACAGGTCCAGTTCTTTCTTTACTTTATTCGCCATCAGCGTACGGATCAGCGGCAATCCGCTCATACGTACCTCTGTATGATGTTTTTCTCCGAATGCCTCACCCAGCTTCATCACGTTCTCTACCACTTCGCTACGGCGGGGTGTCATCATCACGCCTTTCTGGATGTTGACCATCAGCAGGTAGGCATGTGTATGCGGATTATACAGTAGTCCTTTGTAGAAGGGAAGGGAATTTAATTTACCGGACAGACTGTCCAGCACCACCTGTTGCTGCAGGTCTCCCTGGAAAAGCGGTTCGGCCGACAGCTTACGGGTGCTGTCATTTTTTACCAGGTTAATAGCAAAAGGTACACTCAGTACATTCTCAACAAACTCCACCTTTTTCAGATCCTCATTCAGCTTCACATAGTCATGAAAGAAATCTTTCTGAAAGAAACTATCTGTCTGCACGCCGATCACCATCATATTACCATCCTCTCCGAATAAATTACGGAACTGGACATATTCCTTATATTTCGCATTATCCAGCGGGATAGATTTGTTGGCCTCATAGGAGAGCTCTACTTTGCTGGCGAAATAGGTCATCACTGCAGTGCCCAACAGTAATAAGACCAGGAGTGGTAAACGAAATTTTAATACGAATCCTGCTAAGCGTTGCCACATACGCGTCGTTGTAATTTTAGTAGGGCGTAAAGGTAATCAAAGTAATAACATATAACTATTTTTGATGCATGTACCGTTTTCTGACATCCCTTTATGCCATGCTTTGCCTATCCTGCGTGAACGCCCTGGAAACACATGCGCAGCAATCGTCCGCCGGCACTTATATTGGTCAGTGGAGTGATCATCTTCCATGGCGCCCCGCGGTCGCTGTAGCTGTCAGCCGTGACCGTGTGTATTGTGCATCGTCACAGGGACTGACCTCCGTCCTTACCTCACCGGAAGATGGCCCCGAACTAAGCCGGTACAGTAAAGTAAACGGACTCCATGACGTGGGCATCAGTACCATCGCTGCAAATGATGACGCCCTCCTGGTCGCATATCAGAACAGTAATATAGACCTCCTCAGCGGCAATACGGTCTACAATATTCCTGACCTCATGCGCAAACAGGTCGCTGCCGATAAATCTATCTTTCGCATCTTCCTTCGTAACAATAAAGCATACCTCTGTACCGGCCTGGGCATCGTTGTCCTGAATACTGCCATTCCGGAAGTCGAGGCCACCTATGTCATTGGCAGTACCGGCGCGTATACTCCTGTATATGCACTGGCCATTGCCGGCAACAGCTTCTTCGCTGCTACAGCTGAAGGGGTCAGGAAGGCACCAGTAAATAGTAACAATCTCGCTGACTTCCGCAACTGGTCATCGCTTTCAGATGGCCTTTCCGCCGATACCGTACAGGAACTAACCGCTTTCGGCAATCAGCTGATCTGCCGTCAGCGACAACAACTATTCAAATTTGTCAATAATACCTGGATACCCTGGTATACCGCCAGTCAGACTATCAGCAGCATAGCTGTATACGACAATCAGCTGTATGTCTGTGAACAACAGCAAGGTGCTGCGCGTGTCCTTTCACTGGATGCCAACGCTACTCCTCTAACTACCTTTCAGGACAAGCTACTGCAGGCCCCCTTACAGATAGCTGGTACCGCGGACGCCATCTGGCTGGCAGATGCCATCTCTGGTCTGGTGGAATACAACAAGACAACTGGTGACTACACCGAAGTGAATCCCAATGCACCTGCAGGTATCATTACCGGCGACCTGCTTTTCTCCGGTAGCACGCTGTTTGCCGCTCCTGGTACAATTACGCCCAACTGGAAAGCAGGAGGGAACCGGGAAGGATATCACACTGCCAGCAACGGTACATGGCACACCACCGTCAACTGGCCAGATTCCCTGCACGATATCATCACGCTCGCAGCAGACAGGAACAACCTCTATCTCGGTTCCTTCGGCGGTGGACTGGCCCGCGTAACTGATGGCAAACTGACGGTGTTCAAACAAGGTATACTGCCAGCTGCTACCAATGACCGCACAGCATACAATGTCAGCGGACTCACTACTGACGCTGCCGGCAATCTCTGGGTAGCGGTCTACGGTGCAGACAACAACCTCCTGCTCAAAAAACCGGATGATTCCTGGGTATCGTTCAGAAGTCCCTATGTCATGACCGGCAACGCTATTTCCCAGTTGCTGGTGGACGACTACGGCCTGGTATACATCGTATCCCCGCAAGGCAACGGCCTCTATATACTGAACACTAACAATACGCCTGATAATAAAAATGATGATCAATGGCGGCAGTACCGGCTGGGCGCAGCCCAGGGAAATCTGCCCTCCAATGACGTTCATTGTCTCGCGAAAGACAGGAATGGCAGTGTATGGGTAGGTACTGCCAGAGGTATCGCCGTGATCAACTGCCCGGGAAGCGCAGCTACTGAAGGCTGTAACGCCATTTTACCGATTGTTAAGCAGGACAATTTTGCCGGGTACCTCTTCCAGGATGAACAGGTGACCACTATCGCCACTGATGGCGCCAACCGCAAATGGGTAGGTACCTATAATGGCGCCTGGCTGGTAAGTGAAGATGGAGAAAAGATCATCGAACATTTTAATATTGGCAACAGTCCACTTCCTGACAATCACATTTACCGCATTACCATA
The DNA here is from genome assembly GCF_010093065.1 of Chitinophaga agri. Taxonomy (NCBI): domain Bacteria; kingdom Pseudomonadati; phylum Bacteroidota; class Chitinophagia; order Chitinophagales; family Chitinophagaceae; genus Chitinophaga; species Chitinophaga agri. The sequence goes on from NZ_CP048113.1 coordinate 4,532,962, forward strand.
GATCCTGCAACCGGCGAGATCTACTTTGCCACCGCCAGGGGGCTGGTGTCATGGCATGGCACGGCTACGGCACCAGCTGGTCAGCTGCAGAGAGATGCCGTACTCGTATTCCCGAATCCTGTAAAACATGACTACACGGGTCCTATCGCTATCCGTGGCCTGGTAGACAACACCCGCATAAAGATCACTGACATCAGTGGCAGAATGGTATTCCAGACCAGGGCCTTCGGTGGACAAGCCATATGGAACGGGTTGGATTATACCGGTCACCGGCCACAGTCAGGTGTATACCTGGTATTTGCTACCAGCGAAACGGGAGGGGAGCATGTGGTGACGAAGATCGTATTTATCAATTAACGCAGGCTAATCGTACATTTGACATCAGCAGCTGCAAGTTATGTTACATAAGACCCGGGGAATTGTATTAAAAACCATCAAATACGGCGATACCAGTGCCATCGTCAATATATTCACTGAACTCTTCGGGGTACAATCCTATATGGTGAATGGGGTACGCTCATCGAAACCCAAAGCCAGGGGCAATCTCCTCCAACCGGGTAACATACTCGAACTGGTCGTTTATCATTACGAACAAAAGAGCATCCAGCGCATCTCAGAATTTAAACTGGGTTATATCTATACTTCCCTGCATTTCAACATTGTCAAGAACACGGTTGCGCTCTATATGATAGAGCTGCTGCAGAAGAGTCTACGCGAACCGGAACAACAGCCGGACCTGTATCACTTTTCAGAACAGGCCTTGCAGGCGCTGGATGTGGCTCCGCTACCCATAGCTGCCAATCTACCGCTCTACTTTACATTAAAACTGGCAGAGCATCTTGGCTTCAGACTCAATGGCAGGTATTCCGAATACGCTCACTATCTTGATCTTCAGGAAGGTTCATTCACGGATCTGCCACCTCACCATAGTAACTACCTCGATGCCGCTAACAGCGAGATCACGGACAAACTATTCCAGTGTAAAAGCTGGGAGGCACTAGGGGAGATCAATATGAATAAAGACCGGCGCAGAAAGCTCCTGTACTCATACCTTGATTTCTTTAAACTGCATATGCCGGACTTCCAGGAACTCAATTCTCCTCCTATCCTGCACGAGATACTGGATTAGGCCATGTTGCACACAAGCATCCCGGCCGGGTATAGATCAGTTGCCCGGTCAGCTCATCCCTGTTATAAATGATTTGTTATTTACCGTCGTAGATCAGTGAAGCGGTGCTTCCGTCAAACACGGCATAAGTGAAGTAATTTAACCAGTCGCCCAGGTTAATATAGCGGCTGTCAGGACCAACCTGCAGGTCCAGCGGCAGGTGCCGGTGGCCGTAAATGAAGTAGTCAAAATGCGCCTGTTGCAGCACCTCTTTACTATGAATGGCCAGCCATTCATTCTCTTCTCCCAGAAATTTTTCCAGTTCCCCACCGGTAGCAGCGCGGCTTCTGCGACTAAAATAGTTAGCCAAACCAATACCCCAGGAGGGATGTATAAGTGAGAACAACCAGCGGCATACCGGGTTACGAAACACCTTCTTGAGCATTTTATACCCATGATCGCCCGGGCCGAGTCCATCACCATGTCCAATATAAAAACGCTTGCCACCGATCTCATAGGTCTTCGGTTCGTAGTGTACAGGAATATCCAGCTCTTCTTCAAAATAACCATCCATCCACATATCATGGTTGCCGATAAACACCGTGATCCCGATACCCCGGTCCCGCAGATCGGCCAGTTTGCCCAGCAGGCGGGTATATCCTTTAGGTACTACTTCTTTGTACTCAAACCAGAAATCGAAAATATCACCTACCAGAAAGATGTGTTCCGCATCCTGTGCACAGGCATCGAGCCATTTCACGATACGTCGTTCCCGTTCTCTGCTGGCAGCAGGATTAGGCGTACCCAGGTGAAAATCTGATGCGAAATAAACACGTTTGCCTTCCGGAAGAGGAATGGAATAGTCCACTGCGGACAGTCCATGCGCCATAGCTGATGATATTTTTCCGGTCTGCGCCATCGGGCAACAGACCACTGATGATGAAGCGGTTTGCACCGCGAAGTAATAGATAAGTATTTAACAAAACAACCTTTACGGCTTCTTTATACCTGATTCGAGATAGGCGGACGCTATGTCAGTCAGGTCAGCCTTCACAGGATCACTATAGCCGTTATACAGGAAGATCTCCCACGCATATTTCGGATGATTCAGGTTCATGTAGAAGATCTCTCCGTTTGGTTTTACGAATTGCAGTTGTGTGGCGCTGGTGCTAATGACCTTCACACCCTTTCCAGCCAGGAAGACACTGTCTTCAGCCATGGTGCTTCTGTTATATGCATCCAGGGAAGGAAATCCTTTTTCTCCTATCTCCTTCCTGAGAGAACGCAATTTATCGCCTGCAGGTTTGAAGAAAATAGCGGCAGGTTCTTTTACTATCAAGGTATTAATGGTATCCACTTCGGCAGCACGCTGCTCGGGTGACTGTCCACATGACGCCAGCAGAACGGCGGAAAAAACAAATAAGAATAACCTGGTCATAGCGGGCCGGTATAACATGATCATTTAAAAGAACAGCGCATGATGAGATCACGCGCTGTTCAAATATGCTTAAGTATTTACAAATCTATTCGTCCAGGAGAAACACATATACCTCACGCGGTCCATGTATTCCGACTACCAGCGTTTTCTCGATATCAGCGGTACGACTGGGACCGGAGGCAAAGGAGATGGAAGAAGGAAGCTCACCATGGTATTTCTCCTTCAGGCGGGCAATCGCATCTTTGAGATCAAATACCAGCTGATGCGTGTAAGCGATCACAATATGCACCGGTGTATACACTGGTAAAGCCCTTCCGGAAGGCTGTGCCGCGCTCAGCACCATTGTGCCTGTACGGGCTACCAGCATTTCACAGTCAGTGATCGCAGCCTCCGCGGTATGCATATCTCCTTTGTTCATAAAAGGCAACTGCTTCAGCTGGAACTCCTTCATCAGGGAAGGCGTCTGGCAGTATACATCATTCCACTCTTTGGAATCGATCAGGGCTACCAGATTATCCAGCAGTTCGCTTTTGCTGGTGCAGAAGATGAATTTTCCCTGTAAGCGGGCAAATTCTTCTGCGAACTTCATCTCCAGACCATCATGCTCCTTCACAAAAACGGAACTGTTGCCCTCCGAATTTGGAAAGGGCAACTGCACCGACTGGCTCAATGCATTTCTAACTCTCTTCAGAATATTTTCCTTGGCAGGAGAAATCTTCATATCAGTTTATGCATTAGCAGGTGTAGGCGAAGGATTGATGATATCGGTAGGATGTACGCCATCAGTAGTCATACCTTCCTTGTTTGCGATATGCTCACGGTGAACATCCCATGGACGTTTACCGATCAGTCTTTCCAGATCTGCCTGGTACAATACTTCTTTTTTCAGCAATTCCTGTGCAAGCACTTTCACATTATCCAGTCTCTCGGTCAGCAGGTTTTTAGTACGCTGGTACGCCTTGTCGATCAGTAAACGAACTTCTTCGTCGATCATTTTGGCAGTTTCTTCAGAATATGGTTTGGTAAATGCCTGATCGCTGTTAGGATCATAGAACGACACGTTACCAACCTTATCGTTCATACCGTACACGGTCACCATTGCATAGGCCATACGGGTGATCACCTGCAGGTCATTCTGTGCACCGGTCGATACTTTACCAAACACGATGTCTTCTACAGCACGGCCACCAAGGGTCATACATATATCGTCCAGCAGCTGTTCGGTATTATACAGGTATTGTTCTTTCGGCAAATATTGCGCATAACCTAATGCAGCTACACCACGGGGTACAATAGTCACTTTCACCAGCGGATTAGCATGCTCGAGGTACCAGCCACAAATGGCGTGACCAGCTTCGTGGTATGCGATCACTTCTTTTTCTTCCGGAGAAATGATCTTGTTTTTCTTTTCCAGACCACCGATCACCCTGTCCACAGCATCGTTGAAATCTTCCATTTCAACCTCAGTCTTACCTTTACGGGCAGCGATCAGGGCTGCTTCGTTACAAACGTTGGCGATGTCAGCACCGGCAAAGCCAGGTGTCATAGATGCCAGTTTCTTGATATCGAGGTTCGGAGAAGTTTTAATTGGTTTCAGGTGCACGTCAAATATGTGCTCACGACCATTTAAGTCTGGTTTGTCAATAGAGATCTGACGGTCAAAACGTCCCGGACGCAGCAGCGCACTGTCCAGTACGTCCGGACGGTTGGTTGCTGCCAGGATGATGATGCCGCTGTCGGTACCGAAACCATCCATTTCCACCAGTAACTGGTTCAGGGTGTTCTCACGCTCATCATTGCTCATCATTACGTTCTTACCTCTTGCACGACCGATCGCATCGATCTCATCGATGAAGATGATACAAGGCGCTTTCTCACGGGCCTGTTTGAACAGGTCACGTACACGGCTTGCACCCACACCTACGAATAATTCAACGAAGTCAGAACCGGACATAGAGAAGAAAGGTACCTGTGCTTCTCCTGCCATTGCTTTCGCCAGCAGGGTCTTACCTGTACCTGGAGGGCCTACCAGTAAGGCACCTTTTGGTATTTTACCACCCAGAGAGGTGTATTTCTTCGGATTCTTCAGGAAATCCACGATTTCCATCACTTCCACTTTCGCTTCATCCAGACCAGCTACATCACTGAAAGTGATATTTACACGGGTACCTTTGTCAAACAGCGTAGCCTTAGACTTACCGATGTTAAAGATACCACCCGGGCCACCACTGCCGCCAGCAGGACCACCCATTTTACGCATCAGGAGTATCCACAGTCCAATCAACAGCACCAGTGGAAGCAATAACTGGATAAATGGTTCGAACCAGCTCTGTCTGTTATCATAGTACACTTTCACCTGCTGATCAACCGGAAGCCCCGCCTGTGCCTTGTCAAGGTCAGTCTTAAAATCCTCCACACTACCAATAGTGAAAGAGAAATGAGGGCCCTTATTATCAGCGCCCAAACGGGTCTTAGCCACTTTCTCGTATTTAGCTTGCGATAACTTGTCAGCCTTTATGAAAACCTCTACCACTTGCTTGTTCACCACCACCAGCTTGTCTACATCACCTGGTTTCAGGTAATTGAGCTGAAACTCCTGGAAACTGAGTGGTTTAGGCCCGGTGCCAAGATTAGCAAAGTTCATTGCCAGCAAGGCGACCCCGATAAAAGCATACACCCAGTATATGTTGAACTTTGGTCCTTTCTTTGGCGATTTGTCTCCCTTGTTGAAGTTGTTGCCTCTTTCCATAATCTTACGATCCTTTTTTAAGGATGTCGGTAATAGTTAAAAGTTATTAGTTTGTATCATTATGCTCCATTCGTTCTGCATCACTCCACATATCTTCCAGACTATAGAACTGCCTGGTTTCGGGTTGGAATACATGCACTACAACATTCACATAATCTACCAGTATCCATTGTTGAGCGGTAAATCCCTCATGTTTATAAGGCTCTTCGCCAACGAGCTTCAATACCTGATCTTCCACGAAGTCAGCTATAGCCCTAACCTGTGTATTGGAGTTAGCCTCGCATATTACAAAGAAATCAGCCACAGCTTCAGGAATCTGGCGCAGATCCAGAGAAACAATATTTTCTCCCTTTTTTTCCTGGATGGCCTTGATGATGGTGGAAAAAATCTCGCTTTCTCTACTCAAGCGCGTTAACGCTTTCTTTCTCGTACTCAGAACGGTTAAGGGTGCCAATAAAATCTCTTTTGGTTAAAAATAAACTTTAATTGTCAAAATTACTAAAGAAGGAGCAAATAAACGCCGGAATATGATATTGTTACAATGTGTAATAATCAATGATGTACGGAGCTTTAATGCCTATAAATCATGCACTTGTCTAATACCTTTGCTCTGTAGCCGGCAACTGACCGATTGTTAAGAAAATGATAAAATGAATTACTTTGCTCTCTCAAAATGAATCAGCTAAGAATTTTCGAATGATCGGACAGCCTTTATACATTTTAGATACAGTAGACAGCACCAATAACTATGCCATGGAGCAGGTAAACAAAGGGCAGGTGACACCGGGCACAGCCTGGTTTGCTATGGAGCAAACTGCAGGAAAAGCTCAACGTGGCAAACAATGGTCATCGCCTCCAGGTGAAAATATCATGCTCTCAATCGCCCTGCAACCCGGCATGCTGCCCCTTTCCAGACAATTTATGCTCAGTGTCGCGGTATCGCTTGCTACCTGTGACTGGTTCACGCAATATGCGGGCGATGAGACCTCCATCAAATGGAGTAATGATCTTTACTGGCGTGACAGAAAGGCAGCCGGCATGCTCATCGAAAATGTACTCCGTGGTAATACATGGCAATATGCCATTACCGGTATCGGAATTAATATCAATCAGACCAGCTTCCCTACACATCTGCCTAATCCTGTATCCCTCAAGCAGATAACAGGCAAGACATGGGACCCTATCGAACTGACTCGTACGCTTTGTGCCAGCATTGAAGAAAGACTTAAACTATTGCATCCTGCACACTATGATAAGCTAATGCAGGACTATAAGAGCAAGCTGTTCCGCTTTAATATACCCGGCACTTACCGCATGAACGGAGAGCTGTTTGAGGGTATTATCCGGGATGTACTTCCTGATGGCAAATTATGCCTGGAGAAGGAAGGAACGCTACTGCAACTGGGCTTTGGAGAAATAGAGTTTGTTATAACACGATAGGCGTTACCAGCTACGGGAACCTGCCTGTTCTTCCTGTTGCCACTGATACAGTTTGCGGGGAAAAACAGGCGAAATCCCTTCGACAAGATATACACCTGTGCCATACTCCCTTGACAGCTTATCATTGATCTGTCCGGTTTTAGTGTAGCCGGACGTATATTTCCGGACATATTCCGCTGGAGCCTCACCAACTACAATAAGGTAATGCAGGCTGTCCATTTTCGGGAACCAGCACATATAATCAGCACTGAATGTGATGGCTGGTCTGACAGCATCAGCGGCGTAGTAGTTAATCGCGCCTGCCTGCCCGTAATTGTCACATAGGATCAACGTATACGGGCGCTCAGCCACAGGCACCTGCTGATAGGCCATTGTGGCCAGTCCGGCCAGCTCCCTCCAGCCACGCATATCAGCAAAATCCTGTGGCAGGTCATGTAGTTTGCCGTCTTCCCATCTGCACATAACATCACGCATTCGTGGCGTCATCGCGTTATAGAGGTCCTTTGGCGGCATTACCGGGTAGATTACGCGGAATAAGCATACAGTGGGTAATATCACCATTACCAGCCATCCCAGCCTGGCATACTTCAGCCAGCTACGTGAAAAAAGGTGTTCCCAGTATACACTACCAAAAGCCAGCATAACAGGATACAGTCCCAGGGCATAATACGCCTTCGCCTTCAGATAGACGAACAGGGCCATTACCAGCAGGAAAGTCCAGCCTGCAAAGCGATAGGGCCTGTAAGGCGCATATCCCATCAATGCGGTCAGTCCGGCTATCCATACAGCACTTCCCAGTAAGAAGAACAACAGCTGTTCTTTGATAAAACCCGCTCTCTCCACATTCACCAATTGTGTGTCGGCCAGCTCCTTCATGTGATGCAGGAACGGAACCCCGTTCTGTAGCTGCCAGACAATATTAGGCAGGGCCAGCAAAAGGGCGATCAGCAGGCCGCCGTACAGGTACTTTTCCCGAAAGATGCTGCGCTGTGGTGTTATTAACAAAGCTGGTAGCAGGCCCGCCGCAAGAAAAAGTATATTGTATTTATTCAGAAAAGCCATCCCCGCCACAACACCCATCCACAACAACCATTGAGGCTTTACATCTCTGATGTATAATATTACCAGGTAAAAGATCAGTGTCCAGGCCAGTATGTCAGCACTGTTCGGCTGATACAGAATGTTAATCCTTGACATACCGGAGCAAATAAAGACCACTGCTGCCAGTAACTGTGCATACCAGCCTCCTTTCAGCAATTCCACCAGCTTCCAGATGACTAACATTGTCAGCGCACCAAACAGGGCAGGGAAGAAGCGTACCCAGTATACACCACCGCCCAGCCACTTGATCAGCAGCGAGAGAAAAGCTGTAAAAGGAGGTACTGACAAATATCCGGCTGCCAGATGATTGGCCTGTTCGAGATGCAGATATTCATCCCGGTGCAGATCATAATCCGGATGCACAAGGGAAAAATGAAAAGTCAACTTGAAAGCTATCAAGGCAATGAGCAGGAGATATGAACGTTTGGGCATCCGTCGGGACTAGTGTGTGAAAAATGAGGGACTACCTGTTATGATTACTACAGCTCAAAGGTAAGGAACGTATAACAGGTAGCCCGATATAGATAATCTTGTGATACTGCAGCAATAGTTGGTGAAATAGGCAGTTCATCAAAAAGACCAGTTGATGAAAACAAGATTTTGGTTGATAAAGGTTGTCCTCAAGTTGTGAAATATTTGTTAATTTATCAAAACAAAAATTGCAACAATGATACAAACAACTACCCCTTATACTATTCTTCAACCATCCAAACAGCTATTGGTCCATACATCCCAGCGTCAATACGCACTATTTTATTCGTATGATGTTTGCAAATTGCTTTGAGTAACTTTACCCAATGTCCTCCATAAATAGTAAGAATAGCAGATCTGATCATCGTAAAAAGCTACGGCTCAGCGATGACTTTTCGAGGGTAAGTGTTGATCAGGAGAACTTACCCAAGGTGCCGGCAAAGAGTAATTTTACCATTCACTCCCGCTCTACAAATCCTTGCCGGGAGTATATTTCTGCCAGCAGAAGAGATTACTATAAAATCACGCTGATGACCAGGGGCGGCGGCATTATGACGCTCGGTCAACGCAAATATGTCATCAAGGCGCCTGCTATCGTATTTATCAATCAGCTGGAAGCAAAAACCTGGGATCCGCAGGGAGAGCAGGACGGTTACTATTGCCAGTTCACGGAACATCTGTTTGAAATGCAACGTCACTACCGTGACGAACTCCTGCATCACCCGCTTTTCCAGATAGGCGCCAATCCGGTGCTTAACCTCACTGAACAACAGCGGGACTACATGTTACAGTTATTCGGACACCTGCTGAAAGAAAGTAAAGACTGCAATCCTTACCGCCAGGAAGCCATACTGATCTACCTGCAATTATTACTTTTAGAAGCGAAGAGGATCAGCGTACCAGAGGCGTTACCGCAACGTTCCCTGACAACGGCTCAGTTGCTTGCGGAGCGATTTACGGACGCCCTGGAAAAACAATTTCCGATCACTTCAGAGCTGGAACAGGTGCAGCTTAAAACAGCAGGAGATTTCGCACAGATATTAAACGTACATCCCAATCACCTGAATGCAACTGTCAAACGGGTAACCGGGCGAACTACCAGCGAACATATTCGTCAGCGCCTCCTGCTCGAAGCAAGGCTGTTACTGCTACATACTGACTGGCCGATAGCAGCGATCGCTCATTCGCTTGGATTTGAAGAACCAGCTAACTTTTCGCACTTCTTTAAAAGCCAGACGGGACATACGCCGCACACATTTAGAAATAATTAGGAACCGGAATGAGGAATTGATATAAAGAGATGTTCTATGCAGATATTCCTGCATTCTTATCAGACAGGTATAAAAAGTGAGAGGGCGCTTCCAGGAAGCGCCCTCTCACTTTTTATACCTGTCTGATGAACTCTTATCCTATGCCATACATAGTGCATCATCTCCGCCGCATTTCAATACCTGATCACTTCGCCTTATATCCCCAGTCCTGCAACCACTTCACCACCTTTTCCTTGTAGTCACCCTGAATCAGTATCAGTCCATCTTTCGCACTACCACCGGTACCACATTTCGTCTTCAGTTCCTTGCCCAGTTTTTCCAGGTCTTCTTCTTTACCTACAAAACCATCCACCAGTGTCACTACCTTTCCGGCACGCTGTTTAGTGTCCAGCTTCACCCGCAATTGCTGCTGGGCAGGAGGGAGGGTCTCGATCTCCTCGGGTTCATCGCTCTCCGGTTTAAAATCAGGATTAGTGGAATACACTATACCACCTGTATTGGTATTAAACTTCTTCTTTGACATAATAGTAAGTTTATGAACGGTTAACTACGACCTGCAGCGCACCAGGATGAACACGGAACGCGACTTTACCATTTTCTTTCAATGGCACCGCATCCCCGTCTACCTGCAGGTGCACCAGTTCGTTACTTTTAACAACGATCGTTTCTCCCGTATAATGCTGCATATAGCGGGTCTTATCAATATTACCCATCAGGGAATAAAATCCGACAGGTATCAGTCCGTACAGTTTGATCGGCGGCACAACACACAAGTCCAGTTTACCATCGAAAACATTTGCGTCAGGCGCTAGTTTAAATTCATAGCCAAACTGGTTGCCATTCGCCACCGTAAGCAGAAAGGCACGCTCCTGCATTGTCTTACCATCCACGCTGATCTCGTATGAAGGGCCTTTATAACTGCTGAAACTCTGAAATACAAGCTTCGCATATCCCCAAAGCCCACGTTTGGTCTTATGCCTGAACTGATCTGCTACCAACGCATCGAAACCTACACCGGCGTTACTCAGGAACAGGTGTTCATTCGCGTAACCAACGTCTATTGACTGACGCCTTCCATCGGCAATCACTTCCAGTGCGCGCGATACTTTCAACGGTATTTTCAGCGCTCTTGCAAGACCATTCCCACTACCCAGCGGAATAATAGCCAGTGCGGTAGTTGTACCTACCAGTCCCTGTGCTATCTCATTGATAGAACCATCGCCACCTACTGCCACTACTGTATCTGTTCCATTCGCAACCGCAGCTCTGGCCAGGTCAGTGCCATGTCCGAGGTATTCCAGGTGAGTGATCTCTACTGAAAATGCCTTTGGCGTCAAATATTTTCTGATGATACCTTCCAGACGCTTTTCCCTGTCTGTTCCCGCTTTACGGTTTATGATAAATAGAATCTTTCTCAACGTTAGGGATATTATATTGCTTTTAAACTAAGATCAAGACTAACAGCATGATGGATCACTGCACCTGCGGACACATAATCAACACCTGTTTTGGCATATGCTTCCAGTGTATCCAGGTTGATACCACCTGATGCTTCTGTTTCGTAACGACCATCTATCAGCGCAAGCGCTTCCGTGATCTGGGCAGGAGTATAGTTATCCAGCATAATACGGTGCACCTGACCGACTGCCAGCACTTCTTTCACATCTTCCAGGTTACGTGTTTCCACTTCAATCTGTAAGGGCAACTGATGCTCCCGCAGGTATGCGACCGTTTTGGTAATTGCGGCCGTAATACCTCCTGCAAAATCAATATGATTATCTTTCAGCATAACCATATCATACAAACCCATACGATGGTTTACACCACCACCAATACGTACCGCTTCTTTTTCCAGCAAACGGAAATTGGGGGTTGTCTTACGGGTATCGAGCAACCGGGTATGGTATCCTTTCAGTACATTCACATACTGGCGGGTCAGCGTAGCGATACCACTCATACGCTGCATACAGTTCAGTACAAGGCGTTCTCCCATCAGTAAGGTATGAATAGATGCTTCTACCTCAAAAGCCGTTTCTCCTGCATGCATCTCATCACCATCCTGCTTGAATGGCTTAAAAATGGAATCTTTGTCCAGTATCTGGAAAATAGCAGCAGCTACCTCCATGCCTGCCAGTACACCATCTTCTTTGATCTTCAGCCGCGCGCCACCCCTGGCGTCAGCCGGTATAGAGGCGAGGGTAGAGTGGTCTCCATTTCCTATATCTTCGGCCAGTGCGCTGCGAATAAGGGCTGTAAATGCTGGTTCCTGTAACATACTATCGGTTTGAAAGAACGAAAGTAAGCCAAAAATTAAGAACGGTGGTCCAGGTCAGGAATATACCCGAATATAAAAAAGTCCGGACTGAGCCGGACTTTTCAATATCATTCTTAATAAGACTTTATTATTTATTTTCGAAACGTAATTCATTCAATACCATTGAACCACCTTTCATCTGCAGAAAGAATGAAGTACGGAAAGCGCCACCGGACGTACCCACATTAGCAATACCTACTCTGGAGCCACCTTTACTCTCTACCTGGTGGATCAGTTCAAATGATTTTACCTGATTTTTAGCGAAGAAATCTTTCAGGATAATTTCAGCCTGTGCTTTGCTGTAAGAATTTGATTTACCAGCCATGCTGATTTCTACAGTATTGTCAAGGTAGCGGGATAGTGCGCTCGCATCGCCTTGTTTAATTGCAGTGACTACGTCTTCAAAGGGACCTGCTGCAGTAGATTTCAAGTTAGCGGCTGACAGGGTAAATGCAGTGATAATGACGCCAAACAACACAACTCCAAGCACATACATTAACTTTTTCATCGTCAGTATTTTATTAAGTAGTAAAGTTTTCATCATTAAAGTGAAATGGGCTAAAACTATGCCAATTTGCAGGTTGCCTTTTAAAATACAATCATAGTTGTATTGTACAATGATTAATTAATGCGAATATATTAATATATATTTTTAGAATAAAACCTAACTCCAGTAAAGTTCTTTCACTGCTGTATGATTTTTGCCGGCATTTCAATAAGTTTGATGCCGTTTCACGGATGCTTCATAACTTTAGCATCCTTTACTGAACAAGAAAATTACAACCGGAAATATGGAAAAGAAAAGAGCCATTCTCATTATCATGGATGGATGGGGACAGGGACAGGTTCCTGCAGCTGACGCTATAGCGCATTCAAAGACTCCCTTTGTAAGCAGCCTGTATGCTAAGTACCCGCATAGTACACTGATCACCTGCGGCGAAGATGTTGGCTTACCTGAAGGTCAGATGGGTAACTCCGAAGTAGGACACCTGAACCTCGGCGCCGGACGTATCGTATACCAGGAACTTCAGCGTATCAATGTAGCCATCCGCACAGGTGAACTGGCTGGCAATAAGGTACTGCAGGATACGCTCTCTTATGCAAAAGATAACGATAAGGCCCTCCACCTTATCGGTCTCGTAAGTGACGGTGGTGTACACTCTCATATCAATCACCTGAAAGCGCTCACACAGATCGCTAAAGATAAAGGACTGACCAAAGTATTTATACATGCCTTCACTGATGGCCGTGACACCGATCCGAAAGGTGGCCTGCCATACATGGAAGAACTGGTAGCTCACCTGAATAACACGGTGGGACAGGTAGCCAGCATCACCGGCCGTTACTATGCAATGGACCGCGATAAACGCTGGGAACGCGTGAAACTCGCATATGATGCGATGGTACACGGTACCGGTACGCCTACACAGGATGTAGTAACAGCTATCAAAACCTCCTACGCAGAAGGTGTTACCGACGAGTTTATCAAACCGATCGTGACTACCGATGCGCAGCTGAACCCGATCGCCACCATCAAGGAAGGTGATGCGGTACTGTGCTTCAACTTCCGTACTGACCGTTGCCGTGAGATCACCCAAGTACTGACCCAGCAGGCTTTCCCTGATTTTGGTATGCAACCACTGGCACTGCACTATACCACCATGACCGAATATGATAAAACCTACAAAGGTGTACACGTTATATTCGAAAATGATAACCTGCAGAATACCCTGGGTGAAGTACTGGAAGCCAACAACCGCAGCCAGATCCGTATCGCAGAAACTGAGAAATATCCACACGTTTCCTTCTTCTTCTCCGGTGGCCGTGAGAAAGAATTCCAGGGTGAACGCCGTCTGATCGTAGCTTCTCCTAAAGTAGCTACCTACGACATGCAACCGGAAATGAGCGCATTCGAAGTGACAGATACCATCGTTCCGGAAATAGAAAGCAAATCTGCTGACTTTATCTGCCTGAACTTCGCTAATGCCGACATGGTAGGCCATACCGGTATATGGGAAGCCGCCATCAAAGCGGTAGAAACCGTGGATACCTGCGTAGAGAAAGTAGTCACTGCTGCCCTGAAAAATGATTATACAGTGTTCCTTACCGCTGACCACGGTAATGCTGACTTTATGATCAACAGTGATGGTACGCCTAATACCGCTCACACCACCAACCTGGTTCCTTACTTCCTGATCAGCAATGATTTCAAAGGTGCCGTAAAACCAGGTAAACTGGGTGACGTTGCACCAACCATTCTGACCCTGATGGGCCTTCCTATCCCGCAGGAAATGACGGGCAACGTACTGATATAAGTATTCCCATCTCATTCATAGAAAAGCTGTCCACCGCAGGGTGCGACAGCTTTTTTTATATTATTTCTGTCCTGTAACTATTCGTCAAGCTAATCCGTTTTACGTTTTTTAGTGCTCTCGACAGATTTGCTCATGCATTAGATGCGCCGTGTTTACGGCGCATTAACTTTTTTATACGGCTTGCTTTCAGACAGATGCGCGGCGCATTAATCCATCTTCCCTAAATTTGCACAATGGATCATCGTTTTTCATGGATACTGGTAGTAGTTGCTGTATGCGTTGCATCCTGCAGCAATGACAAAGGAGGGCAGCAAGGCAATAAACTGGCTTACAGAGATCTGAAAGGATATTTTCAGAATGAACTACATCATATCTCCGGGAATAAACCCGCCCTGCAGAAAACGATCATTATGAACGGGAAGCGGGATAGCCTTACCATTGCTGTACCCGATTCGGCGCAGCTCCAGCACCTGCTGGCCCCATTCCTGGATGTAGACCTGAATAAACCCTCCCTTCAGGGTGCATACGATACCATCCTGCTGGCCGACCAATTCTCCGGCAAACGCTCCCTCATGTACAAAGCCAGAAATACGGCTACCGTACCCCAGGAAGTCATTATGGATATTGACAGCCAGCAGCATATTACCAATGTGCAAATGAATAAGCATGTAGAGAACCTGGTATACGAATACCAGCAAAACCTGGTGTATCAGCAAAACAAACATATCCGCATCGTGACCTGGCAAAAGATCGCCTTTCTGCCTGCTCGCGAACTGGATGTGAAAGTCCTGCTCAGGCACCCCTAACAGATCTTCTTACAACATGACAGCAGCGGAGTTTCAACAGATATCGCATACAATACCCCTTCAGCCTGGTATTTACAAGTATTACAATGAAGCAAATGAACTGCTTTATGTAGGAAAAGCTAAAAGCCTGCGCAAAAGGGTCAGCTCTTATTTTGTTAAAAATCATGATAACTACAAGACCCGTAAACTTGTAGAGAACATCCACCATATTGAATTTACCATCGTAGGCTCTGAACAGGATGCCTTCCTGCTGGAAAACTCACTGATCAAACAGTTCCAGCCTAAATTCAATATCAACCTGAAAGACGATAAAACATACCCTTATATCGTCATCAAACATGAAGCATTCTCCCGTGTATTCCTCACCCGTAATGTCATAAAGGACGGTTCCGAATACCTGGGGCCATTCACCTCCGTAGGCCGCGTACGCGAACTGCTGGAAGTGATCCGGTATAACATCCCCCTGCGTACCTGTAACCTCAATCTTTCCCCACAGAACGTCGCCAAAGGGAAATATAAGGTATGCCTGGAATATCACCTGGGCAACTGTAAAGGCCCCTGCGAAGGACTGCAAACAGAGGAAGACTACCGGGAAGGATTGCAGCAGGTAAAAAATATCCTGCGGGGCAATCTTACCCCTGTATTACAACTGTTCCGTGCACAAATGCAGGAGCATGCGATGAATATGGAATTTGAGAAAGCGGAGATTGTCAGAAAGAAAATTGACAGTCTGCAGGCATACCAGGCAAAGTCCACCATTGTCAATACCCGTATTGGTAACGTGGACATATTCTCCATCATCAGTGAGGGTAACTACGCCTATGTCAATTACCTCCGTGTCCTTAACGGCACCATTGCCGATACCAAGACCGTCACGCTGGAAAAGAAACTGGAAGAAGACGATACCGAGGTACTGACCTATGCCGTCGGTTATCTGCGGGACGTATTCCAGAGTCTCACCCGCGAGATCATTGTACCGATAGAGATCGAGTATCCTGAAGAACAGGTGACTATAACAGTGCCGAAAGGTGGGGATAAAAAGAAACTGCTGGAACTGTCCGAGAAGAATGTCAATTACTTTAAGGAAGAACTCTACAGGAAAAAGATCCTTCACCTGGAAGGGAAAAGTGATATGGAGAAGAAAAAAGTACTGTATCAGTTACAGGCCGATCTTGAACTCCAGGAACTGCCTGTACATATTGAATGCTTCGATAACTCCAACTTCCAGGGCGCTTACCCGGTTTCTGCCTGTGTGGTATTCAAGGATGGCGTCGCTTCCAAAAAAGACTATCGTCACTTCAACATCAAGACCGTACAGGGTATCAATGACTTTGCCTCTATGAAAGAAGTAGTATACCGCCGGTATAGTCGTTTACTGGCGGAGCAGCAGCCATTACCCCAGCTGGTGATCATCGATGGCGGTAAAGGTCAGTTAGGTTCTGCCATGGAGAGCATTCGCGAACTGGACCTCATAGGTAGTATGACGGTAGTGGGCCTCGCTAAGAATGAGGAAGAGATCTTCTTCCCGGGCGATAAGGACAGCATCAAACTTCCTTATGACAGCGAGAGCCTGAAACTGATCCGCCGCGTACGTGATGAAGTGCACCGTTTCGGCATCACCTTCCATCGGCAGAAGCGAAGTAAAGGCACTTTTAAGAACGAATTGGAGGCTATCAGGGGCATTGGTGAGAATACGGCTACCCAGCTATTGAAAACGTTCCGTTCGGTCGCTAAAATAAAATTATTGTCGGAAGACGACCTCATAAAAGAAGTGGGCGCCGCGAAAGCCCGGTTGGTATATAGTCACTTCCATCCGGCTACCGGACAAACAGGTCAGTAACAATCTTTCTTCATCAATACAGATTATTTTTTTGCAACGGGCTACGGCACTACTGTCGGCCGCCGTTGTGTCACTCCCTTGTACGCCAGGTCCGCTATGCGCCCTGCCCGGCTACTACGACTGATGATTACAGATCAAACAATCGCTACGCTTTCGCCCTGAGTGCCTGCGCCATATGGCGCTGCTCATGCGCGATCACAAAACGGAATGTATCTCCCAGGTTGAATTTCAGCCAGCTTCCCAAAGTGGTCGGGATCTTTATCTGTTCCAGATTGACCAGCTTCGCCCTGTCCAGCAGTGCTTTAGTCTGTTGTTGCCATTCCATAAATTCATGGACCGTTCTACGGGCATCCAGATCAGCCAGTGGCCGGTAGGCCTTCGGTGCCTGCATCTTCATGCCCGGCAGACCATTGTTTTTCGGCTTCATCATATTCGTAAAATAATTCCCTAACCAGCCGCTTTTGAAAACAGGTGCAGGAGAGGAGGGCAGACTGCCTGTCAGTTTTCCCCGGATGGCCTTTTCCATAGCGGGTACATAAAAACGGGAATAAGCGTTCAGGTGATCGAGGCACTGGGCCACGCTCCATTTATCGGGAGCAGGCTGTCGCAGCAGCGCCTCATCACTGGCATTTACGAAATGAGTATTTACAGTTTGCAGCAGTTCATCCACCTGACCCTGAAGGGTCGCTAACAGTACGGGGGGTTCGAATATACGGGACATAATGTGGTGATTTGAGTATACTACAAATCTAGGCAGGGGAGGGGAACAGATAAATGAGATAAGTCATGTAAGGCAAAAAGGGAGCTCACAAATAGTGAACTCCCTTTTCAGTTATTTTATTTCTGCGAGCAGATTAATACTGCCACATATCTTGTTCCTTGTTAAAGATCTTATCCTTGATCGCCTGACCTTCCAGGAGACGCATGGTACCATCTTTAATGTAATCCTTGATATCGCGGTTGTAAGTATTTGCTTCCTTGGTGATAAAGCTGGAGAAGAAACGCATTTCGAAAAGGTCTTCCCAACTCATCGTAGCCGCATCGTTGTTCTGGTTGTAAACATCAAATTTAGCCAGTACAGGACGCAGATCAGGATAGTATACCCAGAACAGCGGGATTGACGCGCGGAAGGAACCGTCTTCGTTCATACGGGCGATCATTGGAGCGATACCCAGGATACGAACTTTCAGGGCAGAAGCTTCTTTATCGAACACCCATATCTCTTTGATCTTGTACTGAACAACAGTACGAGGGTCAAACTCATCACGGGTAGTTACCATTTTCTCCTCACCGGTTACCGGGTCGATACTACGTACTGTCTTTTCTTCGCCACTCAGTTTGTTCTGAATGTCAGTGTAAGGCATAACGGTAGTGAACCTGTCATCGATTGGGTTGAAAGCTTCTACTTCACCGGACTTGATCGCGTTGAGCAGAATATTTATGAACAGCTGGTTGGTACCAGATTCATCCTCAACATTGTACTGGAAAGGAAGGTTCATCTTTTCGCGGGTATCTATTACCTGCCATATCTTCTTTTCCCAGAATTCATCATCTGAGCGGATATGGTCATATGGAATAGGCACACGGTCTTTGATAAAGTTCTTTTCAGAAATGCCATCCGTACGCAGGGATTTGCGTGGAGTATCTACAACAGGCACTCCAACAGCATCCGGACGTTGGGAGGCTGCTTCTGCACCAGTTGATTGTGGCGCTGTTACACTGTTACCGGTAGCGGGATTGACAACAGAACCATCAGGAGTTGTTGACTCAGCTGGAGTAGCTTCGGTACGGCGTGTCGTACGACGACGCTGAGCGTTCGCTTCGGTTGCCAGGACTACCAGCAGAAGTGCACACCAACCGATTCTGTTAAGGATGACTGCTCGCATAGAAAATAATATTAGTTAATCTTGAAATTGACGTTACTCATATCTCTAACTCTACCATCCGGACCTTTTACGCGGATGTTCTCGAAGTATACGAGATCGCCAGCTCTCAGGGAGCGGATAACAGGCAGTACGCTGTTAGGGAAGTATGCGGAGTTAGCTTCAGCTTCCACATAGTCTTTACCTTTCGCGTCGATAGCTATACGATAGCTAACAACTTCGTATTTAACACCCTCGAACAGAAAGTCTTCCAGGTCAGCGCGGAGACCGCCCTGTACTTTGAACTCAGCAGCCTTCATCATAGGGCCTCTGCTCATACCTACCTTCAGGATAGGGTCAGGAATGTATTTGATACGGAATTCTTTACCTGCCATGCTCTTACCGTTAGCAACCACACCAATGGTAGCAGTACCAGGTTTAGTAACTGTTACAGAGAATTTACCTGCACCAGTTTTGGTGATCGTACCATTGTTGATTGAAGCGGATACCTGCTCAGCCGGAACACCAGCAGCAGAGATAGAGATTGGGTTCTGCAGACCGATGTACAGTACGTTCATCTTGTCAGCAGAGATTGATGTTGTAGAAGCACCTACAGTGTAAGGCTGACTGAAAGGGAAACTTTCAGTTTCTCCATTTGGTCTTTTCAGCGTTACGGTACCGGTTAATGTTTTATCACCCAGACCACTTACATTCATTTTATATGTACCTAAACCATCAGTTGCTGTAACAGCTGCGCCGTTTACAACGATTTCAGGATTTACAGTACTGCTATAAGCACCCACAGCGATCTTAGCTACCAGTTCCTGACCTTCCATCAGGTTTGTGGAGTTCAGAGACACAAATGGAGAGATCTTATCAAACTTAAACTCGTTAGCACCAATACGGCTAAACAGGTAGTCTACCATACGG
The DNA here is from genome assembly GCF_010093065.1 of Chitinophaga agri. Taxonomy (NCBI): domain Bacteria; kingdom Pseudomonadati; phylum Bacteroidota; class Chitinophagia; order Chitinophagales; family Chitinophagaceae; genus Chitinophaga; species Chitinophaga agri. The sequence continues at coordinate 4,552,607 of NZ_CP048113.1, forward strand.
GCTTCAGAGTTCTTCACGTCGTTCTGAAATTTACTCAGGATAGTTACCGCTGCAATGGTAGGAACCATGTTGAAGTGGTAAGAAGTCCATGTTGCATTCTGAGGACCGTGACTAGTGCCATGAGATTTACCGATAGTAATGTGCAGTGGCAGTGTCTTTTCATATTCCGCCTTAACTGCTGGTTCATCTACAAAAGACAGCATCTTAGCTCTCAGTTCTGTAAGTTTCTTTTCCAGCTCAGGACCTTTTTTGTAGTTCTCCATTACACGGGTAGGAGCATCCTGGTCGCTTTTACCTTTGATTTCACCGTGTTCGTCCAGACCACCAGATTCTCTGATGATGGTAGCTTTCAGTGTATCCAGGTAGATATACATCTCAGCAGCCGCCGCTTTTACCTGTTCAGCTTTCGCTTTATAAGGAGCAGCCTTGGCAGGATCTCCTGTTTTATCGAACTGCTTGTAGGTAAGGTCGTTCTTAGCTGTGATGGAAGTATTTGAAGTTTCTATTGAATCGTTGACTATATTAAATGCGTTCAATATCTCAGCAGAGACGTTCAATGCCAGCATGGCCGTCAAGACCAGGTACATGATATTGACCATCTTCTGCCTGGGATCCTTAGGTAGTGCCATAGTTTGTTCTCAGGTTTGAATGATTGTCTGTGTTTAAATCAAAAACTATAAGCGTTCCCTTATTTCGCATTCTGCATAGCGCTGAGCATGTTACCGTAAACATTGTTCAGGCTAGTCAGGTTATGAGCCAATTTAGAGATCTGATCCTGTGTTTTACGAGCATCATCTACGCTGCTGGTCATTGCTTGAGATACATTCAGCAGATTGCTATAGAAGTTGTTCATAGCTTTCAGGTGATTGTTAGTATCCTGCAGTTCCAGTTCATAGATAGCATTCAGGGAAGCCAGGTTTTTGGTCATACCCTGCATCTGCTCATGGAAGCTTCTTGTTGATTCAGAAGCACTGTTGAAAGAAGAAACAGCTGAAGCAGCAGTGGTGTAAGCGTGAGCTACGTTACCGATAGCGCTGGCAGCTTCTCTTGTTTTTTGTGTGTAATCACCTGTAGCGGCAACTACGTCACTGATATCCCGCATCTTATCTACTGTGGAACCTAATTTCTGGAAGTTCTCGCTCAGACGCTGTAAACTAACCGGAGTAATATCAGCTTCTTCCAGCATTTTATCCAGACCAGCCAGCGCAGGGCTACCACCAGCAACAACTGCTACCTGAGCAGGAGCCGCATCGTGACCACCACTATCTGGTACGAATGCATAAACGAAGAAGATCAGCGCTTCAGTTGTCAAACCAACGATCAGGGCGATGTCCGCACCTGGCCAGTGTTGAATTTTAAAGAGCGCTCCGATAATTACTACAGAAGCCGCGACACAAACAAAGAAATTAAGCCATTTCGATGTAGTAGGATTCATAGCCATAGGTCAAATTTTACTGGTTAAAGTGTTAAAGGTTAAATTGTTGTTATGGAATAGTTGTTGCTCAACGATGATTTGCGGTTTCCCAATGTACATCATACGGTTTCTCATATCAAAGTATTTAAGTTTGATTGTCTCACACATGCCCGCCCCAAGGGCATACAATATTTGTCCTGCCTCTTCGATACTGCCTGTTCTCTCGCTCATCTTTCCGTAATGGTTGCTATTATACGCTTGTTACCTGTGACCAAAATCGTTTTTCGAACGGCTCAGGAATGCGATCGTACATCTGAATCCAATGTAGGATTTAGCACTATCCTGGTATTCGTAAGAACGGGTACCTGTCTGGAGGAAATATCCGATATCTTTCCAGGAACCACCTCTTACTGCCTTACGTTTCATTTTTGGAACTGCATTGTCCGGAACGTCCATACGCAGATAAGGGTTCATATCAGACGTAAAGGAATATGCGTTCTCATAATAAATATCCTGTGTCCACTCAGCTACGTTACCTGACATGTTATATAAACCGTAGTCGTTTGGCCAGTAAGCATCCGCTCTTACAGTGTAGAAACCACCATCTTCAGGATAGTTACCACGACCAGGTTTGAAGTTAGCCAGTAAACAGCCTTTCTTGTTACGAATGTAGTAACCACCCCAAGGGTAAGGAGTTTGCTCTCTACCACCGCGTGCAGCGTACTCCCACTGTGCTTCAGAAGGCAGCTGGAATTTATCTTCCGTGAATAATTTCTTAGAAATACGATAGTCTTCCCAGAACTTACTGCGCCATTCAGCAAAAGCGTTCGCCTGGTGCCAGGTTACGCCTACTACCGGATAGTTGTCAAACGCAGGGTGCCAGAAATACATCCTCGTCATTGGCTCATTGTAAGCGTAAGAGAAGTCACGGATCCAGCACAGTGTGTCAGGATAGATCGCAACGTCTTTCTTTACAATGAACTTGGAACGGGACACATTAGCGTTCTCACGCTTCTTTGCCTGTTCCCAGTTGAAAGTCTCCGCATGATACACCAGTTTACGAACGTCAAACTCTCTACGACCATACAGACGGTCTTCAGGAGCGTACATCATCGTTTCCAGCTGGTCAATGGTAGACTTGTCGCGATAATTGATTTTCTTCTTCCAGTCAATGTAATCCTCACCACCATCATTTTTTACGTAACCTAACATTACGTGGGCAATGGAGTCAGTAACCCATTGTACGAACTGCCTGTATTCGTTATTTGTAATCTCCGTAGCATCCATGTAGAAGCCGGAAATTGAAATAGATTTGTTACGGGCGGTGTACGCATAGTTCAAATCCTCATCGCTCGGTCCCATGTGAAAGGTTCCGGAAGGTACATACACCATTCCATAGGGTACAGGCGGGAAATACTTAGGTCTTGGACTTACGCCGATCAGCTGTCCTTGCGCGTTTTTGGGGGTCTTACTACCACCGCAGCTGGCGAGCAAGCTTACCAGCAATACTGCTAACAGACCACTAGAAAATTTAAGCTTCATAAGGGTAGCTTTCATTGAAAATCATTTATTTCGTAGGCGACGCAGTGCAAATTGGCCAAAATGCTACTGAGGATGTCGCTAAATTCTGAAACATGGCCTGAGGTCACACCGGTCTCTCCGGCTGGACCGTTTACCAACGAGCCCTTCACACTTAATGACCCTAAAGTTGTTAAGGGCAACTTCAGAAATTTCGCGGTTGTTATACTTGTTGGTTTCACTTTTTTGAATTCATTCCCATTGGAAACATATTATCTCTTCAAAGTCAGCACTTACCCTTCTGATAGTCTTTCCCACACTCTTAAGCAAGATAACAAATGTAACGATTAATTTTAATCCGTAGTTAGTTTTTACCCAACTTTTTCAAACCCTTTCAGGGAAGCGTGACAATTAAAATAAACGTACTTTTTAACATTTTATTATATCTTCTCAAAATCATTTTTCCGTGCCTATTTTACACAGATATGGTCATGCAAGATACATAAATATTATTTTAAATTAATTATTTCCTCTATATAATTAACTGGCTTAATACAATGATAATGCTCACAGACGTATATAAGTGTTTCTCCTGGCCGTTCTCGCTGTTCCAGGAGTGGCAGACCCGGTTGATCAGTTGCTGCTCCTAACAATACTTTAAACGGAATATAATACCTGTTAGTATCTCGTAGTCGTGATTTATATTCACTACCCACGATCGCGATCTCTCTTACCCCATTTACCAGTTGTAATAACACACCTGCCCATACCCCGAATGATGTGGAATATCTGACCGCTGTCTGTGACTGCCCCGCCAGCATCGCTATGCCCCGGTCAGACCAGTCTTTCCCGTCATATACAATTGATAAATAAAGCAGATTCGCCGCCATTACAGCATTACCACTTGGCGTGGCGCCATCATATACTTCCTTCTTACGTACGATAACATCGGTTTGGCCGGCTTCCGTATAGTAAAAATAAATATTGCCCTCGTCCGAAAAATTAGCAACTACATACTCCGTCAAAGCTTTCGCCTTTTCCAACCATATTCCCTCACCCGTCACCTCCTGCATCGCGATCAACGCACGTATCAGCCATGCATAATCATCCAGAAAGGCCGGGTATTTTGCTATGCCCCCCTTAAATGTATGAAAAAAAGACTGTTTATCAGCGTTTTGCAGGTTCTCCAGGCAAAAATTGAGCGCTTTTACTCCCATCTGCAGGTACCGATCTACACCCAAAGCGGCATATGCCCTGCAACAGGCATGCACCATCAGCGCATTCCAACCCAGTATGATCTTGTCATCCAGTCCCGGACGGATACGTTTCGCCCGTACCACCATCAGTTTCTCACGGCTGATAGCCAGTACCCTTTCCAATGCCTCTTCCGTGATATTGTTCTCCGCTGCAAATACCGCGGCCTGTTTAGTTATCCACAGAATATTGGTCTCCTCCCAGTTGCCTTCCTCCGACACATCATAAAATGCGCAGAATAATGCAGCATCCGATCCGAGTATTTCCTCAATTTCCGATTTGCTCCAGGTGTAAAATTTACCTTCCACGCCTTCCGAATCCGCATCCAGCGCACTGTAAAAAGCGCCGCCTGCATCCGTCATCTCCCGCTCCACAAATCCCAGCGTATCTGCAATTGTCTTCGCGTACAGTTCGTTACCTGTCAACTGATAGGCTTCACTGAGCACATCGATCAGTAACGCATTATCGTACAGCATCTTCTCAAAATGCGGGGCCAGCCATTTCGCATCTGTGCTATATCTGGCAAAACCACCACCCAGCTGGTCATAGATGCCCCCCTGGATCATTTTGTCAAGCGACAATAATGCCTGCTCCAATGCCTTCGGCTCATTGAAACTATGGTGATATCTCAACAGGTACTGGATATTAAAGGTGCCGGGAAATTTAGGCGCACTGCCAAATCCACCCCACACCTTATCACTCTGCTGCAGCATGTTACTATATATCGTATCACACTGTGCGCGGGTGAACTGCTCTTCCTTTGGTACTAGCTCCAGTCCGGCGGTTTTGCTTCCGAAACCCGACGCCTGCGCCAGATGATCGCGCATATTCTGTCCCTGTGTTTCCAGGTCTTCCCTTCGTTCCTTAAACGCCTGGGATAATGCCAGCAGTACGTCCGTCCAGGATGGCCGGTTAAATGCCTTCACAGGAGGGAAGTAGGTCCCACCATAAAAAGGCAGCTTATCAGGTGTAAGAAAAACATTCAGTGGCCATCCGCCTGAACCTGTCATCGCCTGTACCGCATCCATATAGATGTGATCCAGATCGGGACGTTCTTCCCTGTCTATCTTGATATTAATGAAATGTTCGTTCATGATACGGGCGGTAGCTTCGTTTTCGAAACTCTCACGCTCCATCACATGACACCAGTGGCAAGCTGCGTATCCAATGCTGACTAATATAGGTTTGTCTTCGGCTTTAGCCCTCTGCAGTGCCTCTTCCCCCCAGGGATACCAATCCACAGGATTGTGAGCATGCTGCAGCAGGTAAGGACTGGTTTCTTTTGCTAATCTGTTCACAGTTATGGTTATTCTGTTATTACCACACAAATTTTGGTCCCACTCTGGTCTTACTGGTAATTTTCCACTACCCCAAATATAAGAAGGGACAGCATTCGCTGTCCCTTTCCAAGTAAATATTTACCGTGATTTTCGTGTTATTTTTTGTTGATGGCCGCCAGGTACTGCTCTAACGCTGCTACCATGGAAGGAGCCTGAGGTGCAGGCGCTTTCACGTCGAGACGGAGTCCTGCTTCTTCTACAGCGGCTGAGGTAGTCGGACCGAACGCCCCGATACGTGTACCGTTTTGCTCAAATTTCGGTACGTTCTCAAACAGTGATTTTACACCGTATGGACTAAAGAAAACGATCATATCATAATCAGTTGTCTCCAGCACTTCCTTTACATCATTAGAAACCGTCTTGTACAAAGTTGCCGTAGCATACTCGCATTTATTCGCCTTCAGCCATTCTTCGATGTCCTTACGCTGGCTATCTGAACTAGGGAACAGGAACTTCTCATTATCCCTGTGCTTGTTCATTACCTCCAGCAGGCTCTTCGTAGATCCATCTGCACCATAGAAGACTTTTCGCTTTCTGTAAAGGATAAATTTCTGCAGGTACAAGGCTATCGCTTCCGTGATACAGAAGTACTTACAGTCCTGAGAGACCTTAATCTTCATTTCCTCACAGATCCTGAAAAAGTGATCCACCGCATTACGGCTGGTAAAAATAACAGCCGTAAAAACCTGGATGTCAATCTTCTGTTTCCTGAAGTCTTTTGCGGACAGTCCCTCCACCCTTATAAACGGATAAAAATCCAATTTAACATTGAATTTTTTAGCTAGTTCAAAGTAAGGTGATTTTTCTGTTTCAGGCTTAGGTTGGGAAATTAGAATTGTCTGAATGTGCTTAGCTTGCAAATCTTTTTTTGGCCCGCCTTTAATCATACGTTTTTTTGCTCTTGTGTTAACAATAGGCAGTTTTAATCATCAGAGACCACCAGTTAACGCTACCAGCAACACCTTAGTTATTATTAGAACCGGCGCTACTTCGAATGCGCAAAGGTAAAGAAAAAAATGCAATCTGCTGAAAGATAAGTATTGTTTTACTACCGAATATGACCTGATATAACGATATGCCACAAGCAATACAATAAATGCTACAGACATATACATAAATGGTTTTGCCAATTTGGGTCCGCAGAATGCTAAAATCACCAGGAATGGTACCAGCAATATCCCCAGCACCTTATTGATCAGGTACAACACGAAGATGTACGCATCTGCCAGCTCCACACTGCCGAATAACCATCCGCAAAAACGAAGCATTACATACTTTACCCCGTATACAACCGCCACCAGCAATATCAGCCCCGGTATGGCCATCCATGCGGTAGTACCCTGTATATACTGCTGACGGTACATCAGCAGATACAGATATAATGCCAGACTGATCACAAAGAACACATTCAGCAGGAAGTTCGGAAATGGAGACTGTGATAACTGATCTTTCAACTGCCGCTGACTCAATGTCGGGTTCATAAAGGCCCTGAACATATCCGTAAAATACTTGAGATAGCTTAACCTGATAATTCCCAGTAACAATACCACGCCAGCCATCACATATACCAGCCAGTCCAGATCCTCATAATTCCTTATTTTATTAACATCCAGCCGGGTAGGCTTATCACTCCGGAAGAAAATATTCGTCGTCTGTAATTTCTTCAGGTACTGATCGTAAGCCGTTTCCTGATGCAAAGGTACGGCAACCTGCTGCGGTGTACTGTCAGCAGGACTTGCTGCAACCGTACCCCTACGCATGGCACCTGTATCAGGAAGCGCGGCACTGGCCGGAGGTGCTGGTGCCGTAACCGGAGGTGCTGCAGGAGCTGCCGGCTTTGCAGCACTGGCAGAGATGATCGCTCCCGTACTGTCCCTTTTAATAACAGGCACTTTCTTTTTCACTGGCTTCACAGCCGTATCGCCTGAAGCAGTATTCACTTTCACAGGAGCCGGTTGCACAGCAGGGGCCGGCTTAGCAGAACTATCTGTCTGAGCCGCCAAACGTAAACAGGGTATGATGAACAGAAACAATAACCAACGTCGCACCAGGAATATTTTTTAATGCAGTAATTTTGTTGCTTGCAAAGATATAAAAATAGTCCATGGTCAATAGTTGATATACTATAGTTACCATATACTTATTTAAGCTTCACTCAATTTATTTTACGGGTTAACCGGCTGGTACCGGCTCCCTCTATTTCAAATGGCAGGTATTTATCTTCATATTCCTTTTTGTAAGCAGGCTTGTTACTACTGCAATTTTCATTTTTCCACCTCTCTTGCGCAGCAACCGGCAATGGTGCAGCAACTGATACGGGAAATAGATCTGCAGCGGGATTATCTCTCCGGAGCACCTGTATCCAGCATTTATTTCGGAGGCGGTACGCCCAGTATGCTGCCACAGGCAGATATTGAACTGCTGCTGCACAAACTCCGGGATACCTTTCCCGTGAACCCGGACGCTGAAATCACACTCGAAGCCAACCCGGATGATCTCTCGCCGGAAAAGCTGGCTGCACTCCGTGCGGCTGGTATCAACCGGCTCAGTATAGGGATACAATCTTTTCACGAGGCCGATCTGCGCTGGATGAACCGTGCACATGACAGCCAGCAGGCCCTTCAATGTATCATTCACGCAAAAGCCGCCGGATTCAGTAATCTGACCATTGACCTGATCTATGGCGGACCTACACTGACAGATGAAGGCTGGGCATATAATGTGCAACAGGCGATTGACCTGGGCGTACAGCACCTTTCCTGTTATGCCCTTACCGTAGAACCGGGTACGGCACTGGACCATTTTATCCGCAAGAAAAAAGTGGCGGCAGTAGATACAGACAAAGCGGCCAGACATTTCGAACACCTCATGCAATGGACGGCCAAAGCCGGCTATGAGCATTATGAAATATCCAACTTCGCCCTTCCCGGCTGGCATTCCCGCCATAACAACAGCTACTGGCAGGGACAGCCTTACCTGGGACTGGGCCCTTCAGCCCACTCGTTTAACGGTCATTCCCGGCAGTGGAATATTGCCAATAACGCTGGCTACATTAAAAGTCTGCAGCAGGATAAAGTACCTTTTGAACTGGAAGCACTGACCCCTGTGATGATGCTGAATGAATATATCATGACCACCCTCCGTACTTCCCAGGGATGTATCTTACCAGTGGTGGCCGAACGGTTTGGCCAGGAAAAACACGATATCCTGCTGAAACAGTCCCGTCCCTTCATCGATAAAGGCTGGATGATACGCCGCAATGATACGCTGATACTTACACCTGAAGGAAGACTCTTCGCCGATGGCATTGCATCAGACCTTTTCTTTTAGCAGGTATTCAACGGTTCCTGCTATTATACCCATATTTGTCCCTTCAGCAATGGACAAATATGGGCGTAATGCTGGTTTAATGCTGGTTTAATGATATGAACAACCTTACATAAGGGATAGCGTACCCTTTTAGGGACATCTTGTCTCAAATACACCCTATGGGGCATTTTTTATTGTTTGGACGAACAAGCGACGAACAAGCGACGAACTAGCGACGGCCAGGCACCCTGTCAGGAATGGGTTAATAAGTGCGTTATGCATACATAAGGCAAAAAAAGAGGGGATACCCTTTCGGATACCCCCTGGCAATATCATGTATGCTGTTGTTATGATTTCACACCAAATTTATACACGCAGGTAGACGTGTAGGTCTCTCCTGGTTTCAGTACTACTGAAGGGAAAGACGGCTGATTGGGAGAATCCGGAAAATGCTGTGTTTCCAGGCAGAAAGCACCACGATGTACGTAGGTCTTCCCTTCTTTACCCTTGTCAGTACCATCCAGGAAGTTACCACCATAGAACTGTACGCCAGGTTCGGTTGTCCATACTTCCAGGAAACGACCGCTGGTTGGTTCTTCTACAGTTGCAGCCAGAGACAGTTCTTTACCTTTTTTGTTCAGCACATAGTTATGGTCATACCCTTTACCAAAGGTCAGCTGTTCAAAGGATGCATCCACTCTTTCACCAATTTTGGTAGGCGTAGTAAAGTCCATTGGTGTGCCTTTTACAGCTTCCAGTTTACCCGTAGGGATCAGGGTGCTGTCAACAGGCGTGTACTTGTCGGCATTGATATACATGATATGATCATTGATATCACCATTACCGGCGCCATGCAGGTTAAAGAAGGAGTGGTTGGTCAGGTTAACCACAGTAGCTTTATCAGTAGTAGCTGAATAATCGATCTTAACTTCGTTGCTGTCAGTCAGTTCGTAGGTCAGCGTAATATCCAGGTTACCAGGATATCCTTCTTCTCCGTCTTTTGACAGGTAGTGCAGTTTAAGCGTATGATCATTTGGTTGCTCAGCATCCCAAACCACATCATTGAAGCCTTTCTTACCGCCATGCAGGTGGTTTACACCATTGTTAACGGCCAGGGAATACTCCTTACCATCTACTTTGAATTTACCCTTTGCGATACGGTTACCATAACGACCTACAATACCGCCGTAATATCTTTCCTTGGTATCCACATACTGGTCAATGTTATCATAACCCAGTTCCACATCCGCCAGTTGTCCCTGTTTATCAGGTGCCATCAGGCTGACGATTTTCGCACCATAGTTGGTAATGGCTACCTGGAGGTTTCCTTTTCCTTTCAGGTGGTACAGTTTTACCTGTTTTCCATCAATCGTTTTCTCGAAGGCCGCATCGGATATCTGGCCTTTGGAAAGGCTGTCTTGTTGGGTACTCATACTATCTGTAGAATTATTATCGGTTTTTGCACCAGACTGGCAGGCGCTAAAGCTTACTGCGGCTGCCACTGTTAAAAGTGGAAAAATGTTTTTCATATTTGGAAGTTATAAGGGTACAATATACGCTTTTCATATTAAAATCAATACCTTCTGAAAACGCAAAACGCTGACCACCACAAAAAATGTAGCGATCAGCGTTAGCGGTTGCTGCTGCTTTACAGGCGTCAGCGCTTACCAGCCGAGCAGGTAAGCAAATATCAGTGGTGCTACGATGGTAGCATCAGATTCAACGATGAATTTAGGTGTGTTGATATCCAGTTTACCCCAGGTGATCTTCTCGTTAGGTACAGCCCCTGAGTAAGAACCGTAAGAGGTAGTAGAATCAGAGATCTGGCAGAAATAACCCCAGAAAGGCACATCATGCCATTCCAGATCCTGGTACATCATTGGCACAACGCAGATAGGGAAGTCACCTGCGATACCGCCACCGATCTGGAAGAAACCTACGCCCTTACCAGCGGAGTTGTTACGGTACCAGTCAGCCAGCCATACCATGTACTCGATACCACTCTTCATGGTCGATGCTTTCAGCTCACCTTTGATGATATAGGAAGCGAAGATGTTACCCATGGTACTATCTTCCCATCCTGGTACTACGATAGGAATATTACGTTCAGCAGCAGCGATCATCCAGCTGTTCTTCGGATCGATCTCATAATGCTCTTTCATAACGCCACTCAGCAGGAGTTTGTACATGTACTCATGCGGGAAGTAACGTTCACCTTTATCGTCAGCGTCTTTCCAGATCTTATGAATATGCTCCTGTATACGGCGGAAAGCCTCTTCCTCCGGAATACAGGTATCAGTTACCCTGTTAAAACCATCCTGCAGCAGGTCCCACTCTTCCTGCGGGCTCAGGTCACGGTAGTGAGGAACCCTTTTATAGTGCGTGTGCGCTACCAGGTTCATGATATCTTCCTCCAGGTTAGCACCAGTACAGGAAATGATATCTACCTTACCCTGGCGGATCATTTCCGCGAAGGAGATGCCCAACTCGGCAGTACTCATAGCACCCGCCAGGGACACCAGCATTTTACCGCCTTCCAGTAAATGTGTTTCATATCCCTTTGCAGCATCCACAAGTGCAGCCGCGTTAAAGTGGCGATAGTGGTGCTGGATAAACTGAGAAATAGGCCCTTTATTCATGTCCGTTTAAATAATTTAAAATTCAAAAGAGAAGGGCAAAGGTAAGGAATTAAAAAAAATAGCCCATAATAGCTCTGGCTACTACGGACTATACTGACTATGAACTATCAACTGATGAACTGATGTTATACTTTCTTCAGATGCTGATGCACGCTCATCTCGCCACCGGCACTCGCTTTGATCACTTTCCAGGTCTTTGCGCCCTCCAGTGTTACATAGTAAACAGTTGCTCCTTCGCTTTCAAATTCCACTACCCAGCGGATCGCTTCAGTAGGGTAGCGTTTTGCGAGCTTTTTGGTAACAGCCAGTGGCAGATGTTCTTCGGCAATGTAACGACGGGTCGCCAGCAGGTTACCATCTTCATCGAAGTAGGCAGTCACGTTGCGTTCTTTCAATGTGAACTTAGCCATAAAGGTCTTGTTGTCTTCACTGTACCATTTTACATCTGCAGCTCCTGCAAATTCTTTGGAGAGTGCACTTTTCAGTTTGCTGGTTGCTTCCATCTCTTTAGTGGCAGCAAATGTTAACTGTGTGCTTAAAAGAAGAGTGGCAACAAATAAAAGCAGCATTCTTCTGATACTACCAGCTGAAAGCCGGGATGCACCCTTAGGTGCACTGAGGTTAGTTGATTTGATCGGTTTCATGGCGGAAACTTTTTGTGGTTTGGTTTGTGATGTAAAAGTACATGCAATACATGCCGGTAGTCAACTGCTTTGTTATAAATGGAGACGCTAGATTACTTGGTGACAGTGAATTACAGCGTAACTCGCATCAACTTATCAGGTCATTGCATATACTTTCGTTTGCCATACATGTGTTGCGCGAAAACGCTGTTTGTTGCAAGTTGTTACGTTAAGCTTTTGTTAAACTGGAGATTGACAGATGAGCGGTGAAACCCTTTACCAATGCAAACGATGGCAGGTGCAAAGTTTATTCTATCTTCATGTACATGAATTACCTGGCCCACGCATATCTTTCTTTCAATGATCAGTCGCTGATAATAGGTAACATGATAGCTGATTATGTGAAAGGCAAACAATGGCAGGAATACGATCCGGGCATTCAGCATGGTATACAGCTGCACAGGGCAATCGATACATTTACAGATACACACCCGGTGACACTGGCTGCCAGAGAATACTTCCAGCCTTCCTGTGGCCGATACAGTGCGGTCTTTATAGACATTGTATATGATCATTTCCTGGCCACCGATACAACCATCTTTACAGATGCATCTCTTGCTGCCTTCTCTAAACAGACATATAACACCATCACCCATCATCATGATATCCTGCCACCTGTGTTCCAGCAGGTGTTCCGTTATATGCGGCAGCATGACTGGTTATATAACTATCAGTTTATGGACGGTATTTATAAGAGCTTCAACGGTATCGTACATCGTGCAAAATTCCTGGAGGCCACAGCAGATGCGCCTTATGGCGTATTGGAAAAATATTATGAAGAACTGGCTGCTCATTACCGGACATTCTTTCCCGAATTGGTCGCATTCGTTAAAACTTACCCACATTAAATACGTAGGTTTGCAAATATTTTGTAACAACCTGAATTGATAGCCAACAATGAAAAATTTACTTCGCTTAATGCTGTTTATCGGTATAGCAGGTCTCACCAGCCTGACCAGCGATGCCCAGGACAAGAAGATGCCCCCTCTTGATGCGAGCCCTATGGATATGGCTTACTTCCCTGTCATGTATCCCTATGTCGTGAAAGTGAAAGGCGAGCCCGGTGCACTTGTGGCCCGCGTTATCTATAGCCGACCGCAGAAGAAAGGAAGAAAGATATTCGGTGAACTGGAATCTTACGGCGAGATCTATCGTCTCGGCGCCAACGAGGCGACCGAAATAGAGTTCTTCCGTAATGTCACCATAGGTGGTAAAACAGTACCTAAAGGCCGTTACACTATGTATGCGATCCTGTCTGAAGACAAATGGACACTGATCGTAAACCGTGAAACTGATATCTGGGGTGCGTTCAAGTATGATCAGAAGAAAGACGTAGTAAGAACAGATGTACCTGTTAATAAGCTGACTACTCCTGTAGAACCGTTCACCATCGTATTCGAAAAAGCCGACTATGGCGCCAATCTGGTAGTTGCCTGGGATACCACCAGCGTAAGCCTGCCTATCAAATGGTCCGACAAAGTGGCTGCTACCGGCAAGAAGAAATAACAGACTGTTATCATAAAAACAAAAGAGAGCGGGAGTGTTACACTTCCGCTCTCTTTGTTTTTAGAAATAAAATAGGCGGTAAGAATACCGCCCACGAATTTTAACCATATCCTATGAAAAACCTTTTCAAATGTAGTCCGAATTACTGCGCGGAAACTACGGTATCGGCTGAGTGAACCATTTTTGTTCGTGAAAGTGGCGATTTCATCCGTAAAGTGATCCTCAATAGCCAGATCGGACAAGAACCCCGCCCACAGCGCGTATTTATACCTCAGAAGGGTACTGCGTAGAACTACTTATTCGGGTTTTTTGACATCTGACATGATACAGAACAGGTTGTCAGCAAACTGCTGCCGTCTGCACAAAAAGGCCCGCTATCATAACCTTGATCGACCCACATTGCTGAAATGCCGGAATTAGTACCTTTGGAACTTTCAGAAGAACAGTATCGTCTAATAATAAAATATTTCAGGAATGAAGCTGGGAACTAAACTAATACATGCAGGTGTTACCCCTGATCCTTCTACAGGGGCGATCATGACCCCGATCTTTCAGACATCCACTTATGTGCAGCATGCGCCGGGCGATCATAAAGGTTATGAGTATGCCCGTACACAAAACCCTACCCGTGATGCACTACAGGCGGCACTGGCGGCTATCGAAAATGGTAAATATGGTATTTCCTTCGGTAGTGGACTGGCAGCGACAGATGCTGTCATGAAACTGCTGAATCCCGGAGATGAGGTCATTGCCTCCAATGACCTCTATGGTGGCACATACCGCATCTTCACCAAGATCTTTGAGCGCTATGGCATTAAGTTTCATTTCATTGGAATGCAGGATGCCGAAAACATCCGCCAGCATATCAACAAAAACACAAAACTGATATGGATAGAAACGCCTACCAATCCACTGCTGAACATTATTGATATTGCTGCCAGCGCGAAGATCGCACAGGAACATAACCTGCTGCTCTGTGTTGACAACACCTTCGCCTCTCCTTATCTTCAGAACCCGCTGGACCTGGGCGCACACATCGTAGTACACAGTGCTACAAAATACCTGGGGGGCCACAGCGATGTGGTACATGGCGCCATCATCGTGAAGGACGAAGAACTGGCCAAACAACTCTATTTCATACAGAACAGCTGTGGTGCCGTGCCTGGTCCGCAGGACTGTTTCCTGGTATTACGCGGACTAAAAACCCTGCACGTTCGTATGCAGCGGCATTGTGAGAACGGCGCTACAATAGCAAACTACCTGCGTAATCATCCGAAAGTGGATAAAGTATACTGGTGCGGGTTCGAAGATCACCCGAACCATCATATCGCCAAACAGCAGATGAGAGGTTTCGGCGGCATGATATCCTTCACATTGAAAGATGACAGCCAGGAAGCGGCCTTTAAAGTATTAAGCGGTACACACCTGTTCTCTCTCGCTGAGTCACTTGGCGGAGTGGAGTCTTTGATAGGCCACCCGGCCAGCATGACCCATGCCTCTATACCCCGCGAAGACAGGATCGCAAACGGACTGGTAGATTCGCTTATACGACTGAGCGTAGGCATCGAAGATGCCGAAGACCTGATCGCCGATCTGGAAAAAGCGATCGGATAGGACAGGGGACTGAAAATGATTGTCCACTCAGGGGTTGCCGCAGCTTATTGCGGCAACCCCTGATTTTTTTGATAAAAAAGCAACCTTCTTCAACACAAACGGGGCTAAGAATGTATAATTAATATGCAAACATTATTACAACCCAAGGCCCCGGAGCCCTCAAAGACCGGCTGTTTCACCAGAGAATACTCACAAATACTCATTATCAATTAACTATAATAGATAATCTGTTATCTATATAATTTGATATAGTATGAACATCTTTACTTAATTTTCCAGCTGCCAGAGTAATGCACCTCCCTCTCAGCATAAAACCGAGTAGAACTATTTATGAAATTTGACCAACTGAAGACCTTTCTGGATACAAAAGCGGCACAATACAATACTCCTGACTTTATTCCAGGTGATCCTATCACTATACCTCATAGATTTTCAAAACTTCAGGATATCGAAATTTCCGGATTGTTTGCTGCCATACTTGCCTGGGGTAACCGTACCACCATCATCAATAAGTGCACTGAGCTGCTGAAGCTGATGGACGATTCGCCTTATGACTTTATCCGGAACCATAAAGCCCGCGAAAGGATGAAACTCCTTCAGTTCTGCCATCGCACCTTCAATGGCATTGACCTGATGTATTTTGTTGAATTCCTGCAGGGCTATTATAACGACGTCACCTCCCTGGAATTTGCGTTTAGCGGCCATATTACACCGGAAGACGATACGGTCGAAAAGGCACTCCTAGGCTTCCATCACCTGTTCTTCCTCCCGGAACATCCGGAACGTACACGTAAGCATATTTCCACTCCTGCGAGAAATTCTGCCTGTAAAAGATTGAATATGTACCTTCGCTGGATGGTCAGGAAGGACAAAAATGGCGTGGATTTTGGATTATGGGAACACATCCAGCCTTCCCAGCTGGTATGCCCTGTAGATGTGCATGTTGGCAGAGTAGCTACCAGACTGGGTTTGATACCCACCGCCAAAGCCGACTGGAAAACGGCAATTGCCCTTACCGAGCGCCTCAGGCAACTGGATCCACTGGATCCGGCAAAATATGACTTCGCGTTGTTTGGCCTGGGAGTAATTGAAAAGTATGTTTAATAAATATCTAGTGTAATGATGAAGCGATTTTTGGTGTCACTGGCTATGGGTGCCGCACTGGCACTTCCGGCAACAGCCCAGTATCAGGAAGAAAAGAGAGATTATGTAGACCTTGCCTACAATTTTCAGAAAGGACAACAGTTTGAACTGAAACAGGAGAGCCGCAGCGAAACATATACCACTGTCGATGATGTAATGCAACGTGTTACCCGCGACTTCAATAACAGTATCTCTATCGTCGTAGATGATGCTGTTACAGGCCACTTCTACCTGACCTTCCGGTATAAAGAACTGAAATTCAATTTTAACGCCAGAAATCAGAATATCCTGGTAGATGCCAGTGTACCAAACGATAAAGAACCTTTCCAGGCAGCCCTGAAAAGCATCCTGGATCACCCATTCACCGTAGACATCGCTGCGTCTGGTTTTATTAATAAAATAACGGGACTGGATGAACTGCTTGATAAAGCCAGTGCCACCTTCTCCAATCTGAAGGAAGATGAGCAGGAGGCCTACAAAAAGCTCATGAAAGATCAGTTCGGGACAAATGCCTTCCGTTCCTGGCTGGAGCAGTTACTGGTAATATACCCTGTACGCAGCATCAAAACAGGTACCCGCTGGGAAGAAAACGTACCTATCCGCACCGGCCTGGTTGGTGACATAGATCTGTACTGGAACCTGCAAACCTGGGATGCCCAAACGGCAAAGATCAATGGTACAGGTAAAGTACACACTAACAAGGTAGAAACGTTCACTATTGAGGATGGGATCACTGCTACTGCCGAAATTGATGGTGACATCATGAGTAACTACCTGATAGATCGCAACACCGGCTTACCCAGCATCTGTGCACAGAATACAGAGATGAACGGTATCTATGTCTACAAGGCCAATAAAGCCAAACGTATCAAGAAAGATATCAGGGTGCCGGTGAAGATAGTCACCAACTCCTCCTACAAGATCAAACAAATGAAATAACATAGAAAAGGTCCGCCGTTTGGCGGACCTTTTTATTTTTGTACAATGATGCAATTACTTCCGGAAACCATCCAACAATTATCAGCTGACGCCGGGCTGCCCATATTGGCAGGACTTACCTACGAACAACTGGAAGAAGCCCTGGCAGTAAAACTGGAGGAACTGATCAGTACAGATTTTCAGCAGTTTGTACTGTTACTGTATAAAATTGATGTCTCCGAACACAGCATCCGGCAGGTGCTGGAGGCCGATCTTACGCCTGCAGTTTACAGGAAAATTGCGGCACTGTTAATCGATAGACAACAGGAGAAGATCATTTCCCGTAAAAAATACAGCCAACCTCCCCCTGATGACGGAGAAGAGAAATGGTAGCTGCTACTTGTTGAACATCAGTTCTCTCACTTTATCCTTATCCTCTTTTTCCTTTTGCAGATCAAAGCTGGTCCCGAAAATATAGTCCCATATACTGGAGCTTACACCAAAACCTTTCTCATCACCTTTATAGTGATGCAGATGATGGTTGCGCCATAAAGGCTTCAGGAACTTTGCCGGAGGATTCCATGCATGAATTGCATAGTGCATACTTCCATAGATCAGATATCCCAGGATAAAACCGGGAAAGAACATGAAAGTATACTGACCCAGGAAAAGGTACTGCGCGCTGAAAATGACCGATGCCAGTATCAGGCTTGGTACGGGAGGCATAAATAAACGTTGCTTGTCACGGGGGTATTCATGGTGATTACCATGCATGACGTAAATGAACTTTCTTACTTTAGGATTCTCGCTACTAAAATGGAACAGGTAGCGGTGCATGAGGTACTCAAATAGCGTCCAGCAGAACATAGCGCCCACAAACACAATTACAACCCGGGTGATGCTAAAACCCAGCGTCATGTTGCTATAATAAAGCATGTAACTGATAATGGGGATGTACATGGCCCAGATGACCAGGGGATGTGTTTTGGTGAGCATCTCCAAATACCTGCTTTCAAATAATCTTGCCTGTCCTTTGTTCTTAATCTTATCAAACTTCATAACTCCTTATATTTAATGCAAATAAGTGCCTAAACGAATGACATATTTGTATCTCCTCCTATAATCTAATGCCAAAAAGTGCTTGTCGCTAATATTATGCCGATCTTATGCGTGTGAGTGGGATGTGAATATCTATTTTCCTGTTACAATCAGTGTCCGGTACTGCAAAAGTGATGTTAAAGAATGGGGCGTTGTGTCACAAACCAGGCTATAAAATTGATTATTAATGATTCTATTATTGCTTTTACTTTATAATATGTCCCGCAGTAATGTATACGCTACAGGTATCTTTTTTTGCAGTTTCCGGGGCTGGATATTGGTCAGCCAGTGTCCGTCTGTCATACAACGAATATCCTAATTTATTGCATTACATCCACGTTCTACCCAACTATTCAGATAAATCTGTACCTAACATCTACAACATGGCACGGCAGGTTTTTATATATCTTACATTCATCCCATCTATGCAAAAATGCTAGCCGTCCTTATCAAAACTATCATGTAAGGTTACCGGTCATCTGATCTAAAAACGTATCCTTCTCAATTCCTTATTCATAATTCCTGATTCCTAATTTATATTTACAGATCATACAACCAGAACCAACTACTATTATGAAACTTGTAAGTTATCTACGGGATGAAGCTGACCACCTGGCCATTTTAATAGGCGATCAACTGTATAATACACAGGACCTGCACCCCAACCTGCCCGGCAATATGCAGATGTTTTTACTTTCCTGGGACGAGGTGATAGACCTTGCCCTCGAAATAGACGCACAGCTGAAAGCAGGCAGGCACATTGGCTCCGCTAAAGCCATTCCATACGATTCAGTGGAAATACTGGCGCCCGTACCAGCTCCTACATCCTGCCGTGATGGTTATGCCTTCCGGCAACATGTAGCAGCAGCAAGACGCAACCGCCGTGTGGATATGATACCGGAATTCGATCAGTATCCTATCTTCTATTTCACCAATCATAACGCCATACAGGGACCCGGCGATGTATTGTGTATGCCGGACCATTTCGATAAACTCGACTTCGAACTGGAAGCAGCCATCGTTATCTCCAAATTCGGAAGGAACATTCCTGCTGCTGAAGCAGATAAATATATCGGTGGCTTCATGATCATGAATGATATGAGCGCACGCACGCTGCAGATGGAGGAAATGAAACTCAATCTGGGACCTGCCAAAGGAAAAGACTTCAGCACGGTGATCGGTCCTATGCTCGTTACGCCCGACGAACTGGAACACCTCGTTATTCCAGCTAAACCAGGCCATACCGGCAAGAACTATAACCTGAAAATGACCTGCCGGGTGAACGGCGTACAGGTAAGTGAAGGGAATATGGGAGACATGGACTGGACGTTTGCCGAGATCATCGAACGTTGCGCATATGGCGCCAATATCTACCCGGGAGATGTCATTGGTAGTGGTACGGTAGGAACAGGCTGTTTCCTGGAGCTGAACGGCACCGGCAAACGTGAAAACCCTGACTACCAGGAACAATGGCTACAACCAGGCGACGTTATTGAAATGGACATAGACGGACTGGGTACACTTAAAAATACAATTGTGGCAGAAGAATCAACCTTCTCTATCCTGCAATTGAAAAAATAACAGAATAACATGCAGATCATACCAGGACAGGTAAAAACGGCTGTATTGCAGGGGTACCTGCAGGGAGCAATTGCGCCCAGACCCATTTGCTTTGCCAGTACTGTTGACAAGGATGGCCGGCCTAATCTGTCGCCCTTCAGCTTTTTCAATGTGTTCGGCAGTAATCCTGTTACTTTAATATTCTCACCTGCACGCAGGGTACGAGATAATACCACTAAACATACACTGGAAAATATCCTTGAAACAAGGGAAGTAGTGATCAATGTAGTCAACTACGCTATGGTGCAGCAGGCTTCTCTTTCCAGTTGTGAGTATGCGAAAGGCGTCAACGAATTTGAGAAGTCAGGCTTTACACCGGTTGCATCAGAAAAGGTAAAGCCTTTCCGTGTGAAAGAAAGTCCGGTGCAGTTCGAGTGTATTGTAAAAGAAGTATTATCACAGGGTACGGAAGGTGGAGCAGGTAATCTGATCATCTGTGAACCAGTTATGATCCATATCAATGAGGATATCCTGAATGAAGCCGGCGCCATCGATCCGCATAAGATAGATCTGGTGGCACGTATGGGTGGCGATTACTATTGCCGCGCATCCGGCGATGCTGTATTTGAGGTAGCTAAACCCAATACTTCACTGGGCATAGGGATAGATGCATTGCCATTGTCGGTAAGACAAAGCAATATACTGACGGGAAACAATCTTGGGCAGCTGGCTAACGTACATGTACAACCGGAAATTGATCCGGCATTCGAAGATGAACATCTGAAGAACATCTTCCAGTATTACAGTATTACGCCCGAAGAGATGGAAAAGGAACTCCATCGTCATGCGCAGCATTTACTGGAAACAGGAAAGGTAGCAGAAGCCTGGCAGGTGTTACTCGCCGGTGCACAGTAATATTGTGTTATAAAGTAAAAAGCCCCGTATCAGTGATACGGGGCTTTTTACTTTATATGCAGTTGTACAACTGGTTACTTCGTAGAGGAAGAACTGGCATTGCTGCTTCCGAACACTTTCTTCAGCAGGTCCGTAGTTCTTGCAGCAGGATTAGCGCGGATGTTCGCTTCTTCTTTCGCAATCTGGTCAAATAATGCATTTACAGCCATACCCGTTACATAGTCCTGTAAGTCAGGGTTTGCTTTATTGAAGGTAGTTGGCAGTTTGTTATATGCAGTTACGATATCACCATAATACTTTGTCGCGTTGGTACTATCCAGGGAGTTTTTCACTACAGGAGAGAACGCAGCTTTCAGTTTATCAGTGGTCTTGCCTTTGAAATATTCAGTAGCAGAATTATTACCACCGGAAATCAGTTTCAGGGCATCCGTGATGCTCATTTCCTTAATAGCGTCCACAAAGATCGGCGCTGCATAACCTACAGCTTTTTCAGCTGCGCGGTTAATAGAAAGAATGGCTTTATCTACCTGGCTGCCCAGACCTACCGAGCGGAGGGTATTGCCGATCTTAACGGCATCAGGCGGTAATAACACTTTATAAAGATCGTTTCCGAAGAAACCGTCAGTTTTGTTCAGGTTGGCTATACCATTAGCTACACCTTTTGCCAGTGCCTCTTTAATAGCATTGCCAGCTTCTCCCTGGGTAACGTTAGAAGTACCGGTTTTGGTAGCCACAGAATTAGCAGCTTCGCCTAACTTCTTCAGCAGCTGTGCCTGGGTAGCGGGCACAAAAGCTATCCCTGATAATAAAAGGAGACATAGTTTCTTGTACATAGACTGGATTGTTGTGGTTTTATATGCAAAATAGTAACAATATTTAATAAGCGCTACTATAAAGTTAGAACAAAAAGATGCCCGGAAGTTTAATGCCGGGTAAATGGTATTGAAAAAGGGGACATTACTGTCCCCCCTTCAGTTCGTTATTCATGGATAGCCAGCAAAGGAATATGTGTATGAAATGCCAGCTGGGCGGTATGGCTACGTTTGAAAATGCTTTCGAAGAGGCCATGTTTACGGGGAATGGTAAGGATCAGATCGGCCGTCTCCCGGTCGGCAAATTCCATAATACCCTGCACCACGTTCGGATGATCTATAAAATGGTATGTAGGATGCAGGCCTTCCAGCAAGGTATCCAGTAGCAGGCTGGCCTCAGGTGTGTCAGTACTCAGTCCTTTCCCTTCCTTGTCAATATTCAGTACGTGCAACTCCGCCTGAAATACGCTCAGAAGGCGTTTCAGCGGATAGATGGGCGTACCGGTACCCACTTTCTTAAAATCACAGGCGAAAACGACTTTCCTGATAGGTTTAAACGACACGCCTGCCGGTACGATCAGTACAGGACAGGAGGTATGTTTTGCCACGTCGATCGTATTGGACCCGATCAGTATCTCTTCCAGCTGACTACCACCCGTGGTTCCCATGACAATCAGGTCGGCTTTTTCTTCCTTGCTGAGGTTATCAATATGGGCAGCCAGCAGATTATTATCGGCCCGGTAGTCCAGTTCAACGCCTGCGGGTAATAACGGCAGCAGGTCCTGCTTCATATGTTCTAACCCTTCCAGACTAGCCGTTTTCAGCTCGTTTGGATCAACCATGGGTATGGAGGTCGGCACATCGGGTATAGGCACTATCAGTTCGTAGGCATGATAGAGTACTACCCGGGCAGTACCCATCTGTGTAGCCAGTCCGAGTGCGTAACGGGCCGCATTATAGGCAGTGGCGGAGAAATCTGTAGGTACGATGATGGTTTTCATCCTGTAATGATTTTAAAGCTGATGAATCCCTGATGGGGGCTTGATATATAATGAAAATTTGGTGCCAAACCCGTGTTTCGCTGATTTCCCCTTTAAATCGACTATTTTTGCAATCCAATTATTGTAATCAGTACACATGACACAATTATCCGAGCAAGAGATCATACGCAGGAATAAACTGCAGGAACTGGAGAAACTGGGAATTGACCCTTATCCGGCGGAAAAATATCCGGTGAACATTACAGCTGCCAAGCTCAGGGCCCTCTATACAGAGGAAACAAAAGACCAGTTTCAGGATATCTGTCTGGCTGGCCGTATTATGCACGTGCGTGATATGGGTAAAGCCTGCTTTGTGGAGCTGCACGACCATACTGGTAAGATGCAGTTATATGTACGTCGCGACGACATCTGCACTGGCGAGGACAAATCCCTGTATGACGTTGTATTTAAGAAGTTAATTGATCATGGCGATATCATCGGTGTGAAAGGCTATGCCTTTATCACCAAAACAGGCGAGCTGTCTGTCCATGTAAAAACATTAGACCTGCTAGCCAAATCTATTCGCCCATTACCAGTGGTGCGAGAGAAAGATGGCGAAATGTTTGACGAAGTAACTGACCCTGAGTTCAAATACCGTCAGCGCTATGTAGACCTGATCGTGAATCCGCAGGTGAAGGAAGTTTTTGTGAAACGTACCCGTATCATGCAAACCATCCGCGATTTCTATAATGACCTGGGCTACCTGGAGGTAGAAACACCTGTTCTGCAGCCAATCCCTGGTGGTGCAACAGCCCGTCCTTTCAAAACTCACCACAACGCGCTGGATATTCCTTTATACATGCGTATTGCGAACGAACTGTACCTGAAACGTCTGATCGTAGGTGGCTTTGAAGGGGTATATGAATTTGCGAAAGACTTCCGTAACGAGGGTATGGACCGTACTCACAACCCGGAATTTACCGTAATGGAAATGTACGCTGCGTACAAAGATTACGAATGGATGATGGACACAACTGAAACGCTGCTGGAAAAGATCGCCATTGCCCTCCACGGTACTACCGAAGTAACAGTAGGAGAGAAAGTGATCAATTTCAAGGCGCCTTTCCGCAGAGTAACAATGTATGAGGCTATCCTGGAACATACCGGTATCGATGTAACTAACATGGATGAAGATCAGCTGCGTGCCACCTGTGTTCAGCTGGGAATCTATGTTAAACCAAGCATGGGTAAGGGTAAACTGATAGACGAGATCTTCGGCGAGAAATGTGAGCATCACTATGTGCAGCCAACTTTCATCATCGACTATCCGGTTGAAATGAGCCCGCTGACCAAAAAGCACCGTAGCAAACCAGGACTGGTAGAACGCTTTGAGCTGATGGTGAACGGTAAAGAGCTGGCGAATGCCTACAGTGAGCTGAACGACCCGATCGATCAGCGTGCCCGCTTTGAAGAGCAGGTTAAACTGATGGAACGCGGTGATGATGAGGCGATGTATATCGACTACGACTTCCTGCGTGCACTGGAATATGGTATGCCGCCTACGTCAGGTATTGGTATCGGTATTGATCGTCTGACCATGATCATGACTAACCAGCCATCTATCCAGGATGTACTGTTCTTCCCTCAGATGAAACCAGAGAGAACAGCATAATCCCCATTATTACAGCAATATAGAAGACAGGGCCGTCCCTCGTCCCGATATGATAGATCAGGGGTGTTCGTCAACAACGGACACCCCTGATTACGTTTAAACAGTACCGGCATCGGTATGCATGAAGTTCACCTCATCTCTTTTTATATTCGCTATCAATAAGTTATACCCATACCTTATCGGCTTAGTTCCAGCCCTTCATCCTCATTATCAATACATTACATTACCTTTATGACTAAACCCACATAGTATGAAAACACTTGTCCCCACCCGCCTCGCGGTCGTGATCTACGGCATTGTCATCGCCTTATTTGGCCTCATACATTTTGTACATGCCGATCTGATGGTAGCAGCAGTGCCTTTCCCCGGAGGAAAGATCTGGCTATATCTGACCGGTATCGCATTACTGCTGGCAGGCATCGCGTTCATTATCAACCGCTATGTGAAACCAGCCGGATATCTGTTAGCGCTGTATATCTTTCTGGTTATCATCCTGGTACATACACCCCATGCATTCGAAGACCTCCCATCATTAACCATGTTCATGAAAGATGTCGCGCTTATGGCGGCAGCGCTCGTGATTGGCAATACCGGAAAATAAGGCATTCCTCCGCCCATCCGTAAATTGCGGCAGTGCATTTCTTTATTTGATTATTTTAGCTGTTTGTTACAACAATAGCTAAACTATGCACATAACACGTTACGGGACAGCCTGTTTTACAGTACTGGGCCTGCTCAGTCTAAGTTTGCAGGCACAGGACAAAAAAGACCTTACGTTCCGGCAAATATTTAAAGGAGAGCCGACCGGGCTATATCAACCACTACCAAATATCAAAGGATGGGCAGATGAGACCCATTACATCCAGTACCGCACAGAAGGAGGCACATCCAAAGCTTATAAGGTAGACGCAGCCACTGGTAAATCCGAACCATATATAACGCCGCCGGAAGGTGCGACAGTCACTGTACGTAATAACGACATTTTCTACACGTCACCTACCGGTACTGAGTCACAGCTTACCAGCGACACCGCCCAGGAAAAAAATCCAACTATTTCTCCTGATGGTAAATATGTGGCCTTTACCCGTAACAATGACCTGTACGCTGTTGAAATAGCTACCAGGAAAGAGATCCGCTATACCACTGACGGCTCTGACGTTATCTATAACGGTTGGGCATCCTGGGTATACTACGAAGAGATCCTTGGCCGTGCGTCCAAATACCGTGCTTTCTGGTGGAGCAAAGACAGCCGCTACATTGCCTACATGCGCTTTGATGACTCCAAAGTGCCAGTATTCCCTATCTATAGTGAGAAAGGACAACACGGGTACCTGGAAAATACCCGCTACCCTAAAGCCGGTGATACCAATCCAGGCGTTAAAATAGGTACAGTACCTGTTGCCGGTGGCGCTACTTTATGGGCTGACTTCAACGAAAATGAAGACCAGTACTTCGGCGCCCCCTTCTTCACTCCTGAAGGCCGCCTCTGGGTACAGTGGATGCCCCGCGACCAGAATAACCTGAAGATCTATGAGATCAATCCGGAAAATGGCAGGAAGACAGAGATCTATGACGAAAAACAGCAAACCTGGATCGACTGGTATGAAGACATCCCGTTCCTGACTGGCAACAAAGGTTTTATCCTCAAAAGTGATAAATCTGGCTGGGCACACCTTTACTGGCATAACATGAACGGCTCTTTAAATAAGCAGCTGACCAACGGTAACTGGACCGTGAAAGATATCCGCGCCATAGACAATAAACAACAGCTCATCTATTTCACAGCCCGTAAAGAGGCTTCTACCCGTATAGACCTGTACCAGGTGAGTCTGAAAACAGGGGCTATCACCCGGCTGACCTTCGGTGACTACCTCCATAATGTCGATGTTAGTCCGAATGGCAGCTACTTCGTAACCAGCTACTCCAATCTGGCTACCCCGACGCGCATGGCACTCCTGAACAACAAGGGAAAAGTGATCCGTGAACTGGGTGATTCCAAAGGCGGTAATTTCGACCAATACAACTATGCAGCCACCAAGCTGCAGCAATATAAAACACGCGATGGCCTGGAACTACCAATGACCATCACCATGCCATTGCATATGCAGCCGGGCAAAAAATATCCTGTACTCATCAGCATTTATGGTGGTCCGGATGCCGGCAATGTATATGACATGTGGAGAACACCACTGACGACACAATGGTGGGCGAAAGAAGGCGTTATCCAGGTAGTGATTGATAACCGCAGCTCTGGCCAGCTGGGTAAAATGGGGATGAACTACATTCACCGCAAGCTCGGACTGCACGAAATAGAAGACTATATGGATGCTGCGTCGTGGCTCCGTTCTCAGCCATGGGTTGATTCCGCTAAGATCTGTATCACGGGAGGTAGCTTTGGTGGTTATATGACCTGTATGGCATTGACTTATGGCGCAGATGTATTCACCCACGGCATGGCGAACTTTGCAGTGACTGACTGGCGCCTGTATGACAGCCACTATACGGAGCGTTATATGGACACCCCGCAGGATAATGCAGAAGGTTACCGTCTCACGTCACCAATGACCTATGCAGATCGCTATAAGGGACTGATCCGTATTGTGCATGGTACGATGGATGATAATGTGCATATGCAGAATAGTATTCAGCTGGTAGATAAACTGGAGAATCTGAACAAGCATTTTGAGTTCATGGTATACCCGGGAGAGCGTCATGGCTGGAGGAGTATTAAATCGCTGCATAGTGATAATGAGTCATACCGGTTCATTTATCATAACCTGTTGGAGCGACCTTTTCCGAAGGAGTTTGAGACCCGATAATGGGGGCTTTTCCATATTTAATGGCTGGTTGAAGAGATTCGGCCAGCCTTTTTTATTAGGAGGAAAGATACCGGCTACAGTTTCCCTGCTATTGCGGTGCTATTCAGCTTGGTTAAGGCGCATTCACATTGGGGGCATATCATCGGAATGGCGGTCAGCATACACCCTTTATCTGGAAGGAAACCCAACGTATCTGATTTCCGGGTGAACGTATGAATTTCCCGGTTTAACGTTTTCAGACAATTAAGGTAAACCAGTAGCAGGAAAATAATCTCCGCCAGACAAAAACTAACTATAAAAAGAAAAAAGTAAAGAAATCAGGGAAAATATGGCAAAAGTGAGGCCTTTTAGAAAAAGAAACGGGGCTGCAAGACTACAGCCCCGAAAAATTTTAACCATATCTTTATTGAAAAACCTATACCAAAGGTGCGCGTATTTTGCATATAGCCAAAGCCCATTCTAGTGAATGATATATTTTAGTTGGGGAACGTATCGAAAAAGAAGGTGAACGTATAAGGATTAGTAGGGAAAAAAATACACAATTACAGACGCCGTTTTGTGTATTATAAATGGTTATCAGCACTTTAAATAAAAATAGCCCGAAACAGGGCTAAAAACGGTTTTGAAAGTAGAAGGGCGGTAAGAATACCGCCCTTGTAATAATTTTAACCATATCCTATGAAAAACCTGAACCAAAGATATAGCAGGTCATCATGCACTTACCGCCTATTTCCGTGAACGTTATATTTTTGTTCGTAAACAGGTGTGTTTGGATAGGTCAGCTATCATATGCTAAATATTATCATATTAAATTAAAAACGAATTGTATTATACTTCTATACACTAGTGAATATAGTATCAATTAGTTAGCTTTTTACCCGATTTTCTGTCCGTTGGCTACCAGTTTATCGGGCTGGAGCAAAATGACCGCATTGTCATTGCCGTAAACACCCAATACAAGGCATTCAGAAAAAAAGTTCGCAATCTGCTTTACGGGGAAATTAACAACGGCAACAACCTGTTTGCCGATCAGTTCGTCCGGCTGATACAATTTGGTGATCTGCGCAGAAGATCGCTTTACACCTAATTCAGGACCGAAATCTATTGTCAACTGGTAAGAAGGATTCCTGGCTCTAGGGAAATCTGCGGCCGTTACAATAGTTCCTACTCTTATCTCTACTTTTTCAAAATCTGTCCAGTTGATCGTCTCCATATTTAAATCTATGAAGATTAGCGCAATAAAAAAAGGGCAGTAAGACTACCGCCCAATAATTTAAACCATATCCTATGAAAAACCTGCACAAATATAGTCCTCCCGTAAGTATCACAAAATCACCATCTCGTGAAAACACACTATTCCAGTGTGAATGCAACAAAAAACAGTATTTATACAACAAATTCACTTTAGTTATTATATAATAAAAAAACATGCTATCTCCATATACTTTATGGCATAGTTCTTGCGTTTTTATAAAGACAAAATTTTAGGTTAAAAATAGGTTAAAGCGAAACGGCCCGACATTGTATCATACAATGTCGGGCCGTTGTCGTTAAAGGAATTTACGCCTTGAATATCGTCTTACTGTGTTGACATCGTGCTATCCTTGATCACGAACGGACCACTCGGATGAAGTATTGTATAATCACTGAAATCCTGGTTAGACTCCAGACCGGTACCATATAATGTGTCGGTTACTGTGCTGATACGCACGGGTTTGCTGGAAAGGAACTTCTGCACCTTTGAATCCCAGTTTAACTCCTCACAGTCAAGCCGCTCTCCCTTCTTATTGATAACGACTACGTGATCTTTCAGGAAGATGTTTGACTCATTCTCAAAGTATTTGCCATACCGGGCAGTCAATGTACTTTCTACGCCCAGTGAATCATTGAAAAACAATACTTTCAATCCTGTATTGAACTCGACATATACAGGTGGCTTCAGGTGCCTGACCATTGTCGGCGCCGTCAGCTTCGCTTTTACGCGGCCCGTCTGGCTATACATAGATTCAATGTCTTTCCCCTCCTCTACAGCAGTGGCCTGCTTGTCCATATCCATAATGGCATTAATGTCATTTTCACAGGAAACCATTACCACAAGAGAAAAAAGCAACGCAATACGCGCTATCATGTTATTCATAATATAAATGAATGAATGCCATATGGGCATTTTCAGACTCAAATGTAGACAATCCCCGGCAAAGAGAAATGTAGTCCATACGAACTACGCCTCTCCGGTAGTCAGGTTCCTGAAATGCCCGTTCAGCTTTACCCGGTCCTTTAACCGCTCCATCTCTGCCATTAACGGAATTACCTTCAATAAGTGCCGCTTGAGATATTCCAGCCGCTGCAGCTCCTGGAAAAGGTGCAGGAACTCATATTCCTCCGTCAGTGAAAGCCCGACATGATGCGCCATATCATATGATTGCAGCTCTTCATCTGCTTTCTTAAAACTCTTACTGATCTGCAGAATATTATGCAACTCCCTCATCGCGTGGAGCGCCTGCGCGTGCAAACGGGCATTGCTTGCCAGCGAATTATCAGGATAGGTCACGATCGCTCCGGCAAACATCTTATCAGGGATGCTTTTGATCACCTCCAGGATCCGGAATACCTTAATACCGCGCGTCACTACATCCAGTTCCCCATTGTCATAGGTCTTCTCTACCCTGACAATTTCAACCAGTGTACCGTATTCCGCGACTCTCTTATCCATCACCACCGGAATACCGAAAGGCTTGTTCTCAGCGATACATTCTTTTATAAGCTGTTTATACCTTGGCTCGAAAATATGCAGGTTCAGCTGCTCGTCCGGGTACACAACAATGCCAAGTGGAAATATGGGAATAAAATTGGTCATACAAACCTAAATTATAGAATTACTCGTTACCAATGAAATATATAAGGATGTTATCTATATTTGCCCGAATGCTGAACAGCTGTCGTGTACCGGCCTGTAAAGTCCTCAGCATCACGCTAAATATTTTCCATGCATCATATATTGTTTGATTGCGAGACGATGAAATATGCCAATACAGGACTCTACGAGTATTGTAAACAATTTGGCCATGCACTGCTTCGCAACAAGGCAGACGACGAGAAAATAACCTATTATGTTCCGCCCGGTCTGAAAGGTTTCTTTGGTGTTGAACACCAGTACATCACGATCAATAAACTACACCGGTTAATAATGCCTTCCTTCTCCTACCTGGATGTATGGCATACCTCATTTCAATCCACACACTACAGACCGTCTAATAAGAATATCGGGCATGTACTGACGATACACGATCTGAACTTTATTCATGAAAAAAAGAACCCAAAAAAGGTCGCTTCTTTTCTTAAAAAAGTACAGAAAAATATCGACCGTGCTGATCATGTCGTTACTATTTCCAAATTCGTACTGGAAGATGTAAAACGCCATCTTGATCTGCGCAACAAACCTGCCAGTGTGATATATAACGGTGGCGTACTGGAGACATTCCCGGACTTTGATGCACCGGACTACCGGCCGCAGCGCCCTTTTATCTTTAATATCGGTAGTATAGATGCGAAAAAAAATGCGCATGTTCTACCACCATTACTGCAGGGCAATGATTATGAACTGGTCATCGCAGGACCCGTATTCGATGAAGAATATAAAAATAAGATCCTGTCTGCTGCCGAACAGTACGGCGTTGCTGATCGGGTGAAAGTACTGGGCAGTATTTCGAATAAAAGCAGGTACTGGTACTATCATCACTGTACAGCATTTGCATTCCCTTCACTGGCAGAAGGATTCGGACTTCCTGTTGTGGAGGCATTGAGTGAAGGCAAACCCTGCTTCCTTTCTGACAGAACAAGCCTGCCCGAAGTAGGTGGTCCACTGTGCTACTATTTTCATGAGTTCACAGATACAGTCATGCAAAAAACATTTACGGAAGGCATGGCACACTTTAATGCTACGCAACCAATAGCTGCAATGAAAGAACGTGCTGCATCTCTAAACCTGGATAACACCGCTAAACATTACCTGCAGATATACCGTGGTCTGTACTAACATATTCATATGCATCGCATCGGCTTAGACTTCGAAAAACTCAAATATCCACATAACGGCCTGTATACCTTTTGTATGCAGCTTGGACAACGGTTGCTGCAGTTCAAAACGGCAGATGAACAACTGCTTTACTATCTGCCTGCAACATTTGACAACTATAAAGGAGACTATACCAAAATACCTTACAAATGGTATGACCGCTATGCCTTCAACCCACCACAAATGGATATATGGCATGCGGTGCATCAGTCGGGTAACGTGTGGCCCAGGAAGAAAGCAAAGAAAACGGTGCTTACTATTCATGACCTGAACTTTCTGTTTGAGCCAAATAAAAGTGAACGCGAAAAGAAACGTTCGCTCGACATTATACAAAAGCAGGTAGATGAAACAGATCGTATTGTGGCGATCTCCGAGTTCACGCTGAAAACTATTCACGAACAATTACACATACCAGCCGATAAATGCAGCATCATCTATCAGGGTTCTGAAATAAAGGAGTTTCCCGGCTTTGATGCGCCACAGTACAGACCTGCGGTGCCATTTCTTTTCTCTATCGGAATGATATTACCGAAAAAGAATTTCCATGTGTTACCGAGGCTCCTTGAACATAACGACTACGAACTGCTAATAGCAGGAAAAACACAGGGCGACTATCATAAAAAAATAGAAGAGGAAGCTGCCAAATATGGCGTAAGTGGCCGCGTAAAAATGCTGGGGAGTATTACAGATGAAGAGAAATATTGGTACTATAAAAACTGTGCTGCCTTTATGTTCCCTTCTGTAGCTGAAGGATTCGGAGCACCTGTGGTAGAGGCAATGCACTTCGGCAAACCAGTATTCCTTTCAGATAAAACAAGCCTGCCTGAAATAGGAGGGGACTCCGCATATTATTTCAAACAGTTTGACAATGAACATATGCGTAATATATTTGAAGAAGGTATGCAACATTACGCCGCTGTTCAACCTGCAGAGAAGATCAGACAACATGCTGTAAAATTCAGCTGGGATACCAATGCCCGGAAATATATGGAACTATACAGAAGTCTGTATTGATAGCAAAAGGCAACCGGCAATATCAGCGTTTCATCACTGCTCCTGCCGGTTGTTTTAGATGATCTTGTAGTTCCTGTAGTCAAACAAACGCTTACCTGTTATCTTCTCTATCCAATACAGCACGTTGTCCTTAAATGAAAATTTCTTTCTGCTGATATCGTGCGAGAACTGCCAGTTCTTTTTATTAATACGTTCCTGCATAACCGCCGGATGTGTACCTTTGAACACCGCCAAAGAATCTACTTCACCATAGTCAAATGCGGCAGCAGAAACAGGCCCCTTCGCTTCTCCATCATTAGAACCATGATACATCTGAAAAGAGTTGTTCACTTTCTGTGCCTGCACCTGCGGATCTTTCACCCAGCCATAATGATACATACGTGCATTGATCGGTTTCACATGTAGCTTCTGATCTTCTTTCCTGAAGCCCTGTGCGTCGCGGTAAGAAGAAATACGTTTATCATTACGGATGATCCTGATCTCATGCTGATACCATGTTCTTGAATCGCCGATGTAATCATAGCTACCAAAGAAATGAGTGTATTTAAACAATAATCCTTCTACTCTTTTATCATCACGATACTTCTGCATAGCACCACGGATGGCATCATGATCCTGCTCGTGTACAACCTCATCTGCCTGTATATAAAAGGCCCAGTCTGCATCCGCACTTACATGTGCATAAGCTTTATCAGTTTCCACCGCCAGTACACGTCCGCCTTCTTTAAGGGAATCATCCCATACAGAATGGAAGATCTTTATCTTAGGAGAGCCTATTGATTGTATCAGTTCCAGTGTACCATCATCACCGTTTCCCACACTAACGATCACTTCGTCACATAATGGCAGAATCGATTGTATCGATGCCACTACGGGATAATCATATTTAACGGCATTCCTGACAAAGGTGAACCCGGATACTTTCATATAGCAGATATATATTGTTTGCGAAGATATATAATCATTATGAATTGTTTAATTTCGGCGCATGCATCAACCCCTTCTAACCGCTTTACTGAATGGAGATATCAAAGCCCTGGCAAGAAGTATTTCTCTTGTTGAGAATGAGGCTGCAGGTTATGAACGTTTGCTGGAAGATATTCCCACTGCCGGTCATACCAGGGTGATTGGTGTCACCGGCCCGCCCGGTGCCGGTAAAAGCACACTGGTGAATGCGCTGATAACTTTTCTGCTGCAACAGGGTATGCGTATCGCCATTATTGCAGTAGACCCATCGTCTCCATTTAATTATGGCGCTTTGTTAGGCGACCGTATCAGAATGTCACAACACTTTGGCAATGACAATGTATTCATCCGCTCTATGGCCAGCAGGGGCGCATTAGGAGGACTAAGCCCGAAAATTATTGAAGTCAGTGACATCATAAAAGCAGCGCGGTATGATTATCTGTTTATCGAAACAGTTGGCGTAGGGCAGAGTGAAGTAGAAATAGCAGGCATTGCAGATACAACGGTTGTGGTGGTTGTACCGGAAGCGGGCGATGAGATACAAACAATGAAGGCAGGGCTGATGGAGATCGCAGATATCTTTGTTGTGAATAAAGCCGACAGGGATAGTGCGGATGAGTTTGTGAAGAACCTGCGTATACTGGCACATACCAGACAGAAAGAAAACTGGGAGATCCCTGTCCTGAAAACGATCGCTACGAAAGAAGAAGGGCTATCTGCACTGGTAGCCGCAATTGATGCGCACCAGCAGCAAACGACACTGGACAATACACATCATGCATTATTGCTGGCAGAAAAAGCATACCAGTTGTTACAACATCGCCGCATGAGAGATATAAGCCGCCGTACCCTCCAGCAACAGATTGCACAGGAACTTAATAACGGAACCTTTAACCTCTACCGCTTTATCAATACATTATAGCGTACCATACAGCCGGTTACAATCACTGTACCGCTGGCTGCAACACCTTTTTCCTTGCCAGCAGGAATACAACAGAATAAGCAGCCGTACAGGCACAGATCACGGGCAGTAAGGCATGCACAGCCTGCGTTGTTTCTATCGCGAAGAAGATAGCGGCAGGTAAGACCCTGTTTCCGGCAGCAAACATAGCAGCCATGCCTACCAGGGCAGCTACGGCAAAATTCAGGTGCAGAGCAGGGAAGGCAAATTGAAGTAAGAAAGTAATAAACAGTCCTGCTGCTCCTCCCGATATGACGAGTGGCGCCATGGTTCCCCCGGGAACACCACTTCCCACTGCAATGCTCATCAGTATCAGTTTCCCCAGGACCATTACCACCAGGAACTGCAATGTGATCTGCCCCAGTAATATACTATCAATATGGCTGTAGCCAGCACCTGTGAGGTCCGGGTTAAAATATCCGGCGACGCCCGTCACCACAGCTGCTATTACCGGCCACCATACCTTGCTGCCAGGCAGTTGCGCAAAAAGCCAGCGCATACCGTTTATCATCCTCTTGGCCAGGAGTGCCAGCAATGCGACAATGATGCCCGTAGCCGTATACCCCAGTAGCAACGGCAGATCTGCCGAAGGCACGTCCGGCATATCGAAAACTGCGTCCGTACCAATTAGCAGACGATGCAATAATACCCCGGTACCACCACCTAAGAGAACCACGGTAATGCCCAGCCATGTCATTTCGATCATCATTAATTCGATAGCCAGGGCAATAGCCATTAATGGGGCGCTGAACAGAAAGGCCACCCCTCCTGTCATAAATGCCGCTGCCAGTATACGCCTTTGCCGTACCGGCCAGTCTTCGCCCTCTGCGATGGAAAAGGGTAAATCAGACAAGGGACCTTCCAATCCCAGCGGAACACCCGCGCCGATCATTAAAAGCCCCTGGAAGGGCCTTAAAATGCCCTTTGTTTTGTCTCCCGCATATCGCAGCAACCAGGCTATGAACAGTGCTGTGATTACGGGCGTGATCAATATCAGCAGATCATGATCGTCCAGGTTCCGGGATACACCAGGCAGGTCGCAGTACGCGGGTATCATGTTCATGACCCCCATTAGCCCAAACACCAGGAGCGCAGCAGTGGCGGCCAGTAATACAGCATACAGGAACAATAACAATATTCTCCGGGCTTTCATCGGACCAGCTACGCCTGGCGCCATACCGGCCATATCCATAAATGGGATGCCTTGTTTCATAAATGCCCGGTAAATTGCTTTCATTAGAGTAAGTTTTAAATGTTCAATATACGTATATCTATGTAACACTGCACACTATCTTCCTAATGCGGGGTAGGAGAGGTGATGACCAATGAAGAAGAGGCAGATATAATTTGTGTACAAATTGTGTTAATTAGATGTTAACATAAAATAGCTGATCAACAACAAGTAGATAAAAATCATAATTTATTATATAATGACATTATTAAGATTAGTTTTATTACTACTTATTTAAGTTATCCATTTTAGCACTGGTAAACGAGATGTTAAATATTTGACCAGTTTTTTACCATTCCTACATTTGTGACATACCATTGATCCATTATTGATTTACATATTCTATGACCTAAAAGTATAGACTGCTATGGACGTTGCTATCTTTGACACCTACGTAAAACGCCGTGAAGGTGGCTATATGCACTTTGACATCATTGTATCTGCTGATACAAATTATGAGAACGTGCTAACCTTTGGAAATGCATATCTCAAATCAAAATCAATTGAAAAACAATCTGTCTCTTCCAGAGACTGTAGGTTCTGCCATGTACAGGAAATGATTCCCACCTGGGAGCAAAGTATCCGTCAGAATGGCTATCACATCTACGAAATGGAAGGCTGCAGGTAATGAAATATTTTTCCTAAACCGTATCCTAATAAGACGAAAAAAGGAGGTCCGGCGCATTGCCTGACCTCCTTCTGATTTATAATAACCTATACTTTTATGCTTCACGGCTACTTCTCCAATGCCTGAACACCATCAGTCCGATAATGATCAGCGGCGTCGCCGCCAGCATCAGGATACCATTATTCAGCCCTTTAGCCGGACCTTCACCCAGCTGCTGTGCTGTCTTGGTACAAAGAGAGCACTGCGCCATTACCTGGGCACTGAAGCATAAAATGATCGCTAAGATCTGCGCTGTCTTTTTCATACGGTAAAATTAAGCATTCTTGCCATTTACCCCATACCATTGATCAATCAATAGTAAGGAGAGATCATGATGTATACGATCACACCGGTCACTGCCACATAAAACCAGATAGGCCAGGTAATACGGGCAATTTTCCTATGTCTTACAATATCGTCCTGGAATCCACGCAGCAATGTAAACAGTACCATTGGAACAATCACGACAGCCAGTACGATATGCGTCAGCAGAATAAAATAATATACATACGCAATGCCACCCGCGGTTGCTTTCTCAGCTGCATCTACTATATTGTTATGATCAAGATCACCGAATTTGGTAGAAGGAACGAAGAAGTGATAGGTCACATAAGATATCAGGAATATCAGTGACAGTACGACTGCTATCAGGTTGGTCACTTTATGTGCTTTCACCTGTCCTTTCCTGATAAAGAACAGACTGCCTACCAGTAACACGGAAGTAGCCGAGTTCAGCACCGCGTGGAATAATGGTAATATATGTACATCGAATCCTGCCTCCATTTGTGGTCGTGGCAGATAGATGAGCAGTGCTACTACTATCGGGATCACGATGGAGATGATCGCGATAGGCAGGTTAAGGTTTTTGTTTTTTATATCCATAATATGATGTGATTTTCTTTAAAATGTGAAAAGTGAAATGTGAAAGCGCTTTCGGGCGTTATCACATTTCACTTTCCACATTTACATTCATTATTTAGGTATTTAGTACATACTTACGTATGCACTGGTTATTCCGTTGTTGAAAACAGTCTTTTTAATAATCCTGGTCTGTGTTTATCTTTTTCCAGGTGCAGGATCGCAATATCATTGGCACATCTGCGTACTGCGTTTGAATCCAGTCCGTCGTAATAACCTCTGATATTATGATTCTTGTCCAGCAGCACGAGTTTCTCGGTGTGAATAAAGTCGTCTGGTCCGCCGTCACCTTTTACTACACTAACAAACACCTCATTTCTCGCCCAGTCATAGATCTCTTTCTTAGCGCCGGTCAGCAACCACCAGTTATCCGGGTTGATGTCGTGCTTTACTCCATACATGCGCAGTGTCTCAGACGAATCTCTTTCCGGATCAACCGTCAATGACACCAGTTGTACCAGGGTATCATTCTTAATATAAGCGTGTTGGATCTTCTCGAGATTAGCCATCATACGCGGGCATATGCTGGGGCAGGAGGTGAAGAAGAAATTCACCACTATTACTTTTTCAGGAAGGTCTTTCAGACTTACCTGGCGTCCCATCTGGTTGGTGAGGGTAATATCTTTCACTACATGGAATGTGGTGTCGTAGGTAGTTTTCCCGTCTTTTACAATCGTATCTACTTTCTCAGGAATGTAGAAACGGGGAATGGGCACGACATTCTTACTGTAATGATCTACAATCAGGTATCCAGCCAATGGCACCAGTACTGCCAGCATCAATCCTATAAGTCCTCTCTTGGTAATGGCCTGAAGTTTTAAATTGTCAGATAAAAGTTACGCTTTACAAATACTGCTGTAAAGATACGGCAGGACCTGTAAAGCGTAATATATAAAGTTCATCTTAGTGATGTGCAGCTTCGTTGGTAACGTGTGTAGGAGTAGCTACAGGCGTACCGGGAGACAGGTCTTTACGCATGTTCTTCCAGGAATCACCATCTGCAAGGAAAGCGATGATAAACCATACGAACAACAGTAAAGGGATCAGGATGGTCATTATCAGGTTCTTTACTTCATGACGTAAGTGCATGAATTCAGCCACGATAAAGAATGCTTTCACTACTGTCAGACCTACGAAGAAGCTGTTCAGTGCCCATCTTGCGATGAACGCGTGTTCAAGATAAATGAATGCAACGCCTACCTCAACAACAGTGATACCTAATAATATCCAGAACGTTTTCCAGATACTTTTAGTGGATGAATCGTGAGCATGTTCTTCGTGTGCCGCTCCTGTATGTGTATGTTCCATTAGTTTTTTCTTTTTAAAATTCCAGATTACAAATACTTACCAACTTTTCTCTTAGAGCAGGTAGAAACAGGTGAATACGAATACCCAAACCAGATCCACAAAGTGCCAGTATAGACCTACTTTCTCTACCATTTCGTAATGGCCTCTTTCTTCATAAGTACCTTTCAGTACGTTAGCGAGGATGATACAGTTCAGCACAACACCGGAAGTTACGTGTAAACCGTGGAAACCAGTGATCGTAAAGAAGAAGTTAGTGAAGTTAGTTGAAGCAAGCGTTCCATCCACATTCAGGAAAGGATTACGACCCCACCATGCACCAGCTTCGTGTAAGTGTGTCCATTCCCATGCCTGACAAGCCAGGAATGCTGAACCACCGATAATGGTCCACACCATCCATTTAACAACTGCCTTGCGGTCTCTCATTTTACCAGCATGTACAGCCAGTACCATTGTTACGGAACTCATGATCAGGATGAAGGTCATCAAGCTCACGAATAACAGCGGCAAATTAGTGTGTCCCATACCAGGGAATGCGTGGAATACTTCATTAGGATCAGGCCAGGATGGGCTCATGAAGCGGATAGTACCATATGCTATCAGCAATGCACCAAAAGTAAAGGCATCTGACATCAGGAAGTACCACATCATCAACTTTCCGTAGCTCACATTAAAAGGAGAATGTCCCCCGGACCACCATTTTTTCTTCGCTGTAACTGCTGTATCCATTGTTTGTTTTGTAAATTAATTTTAAGAAAGTTTATCTGGCAATACTCAGAAATATTAACAGGTAAATCCACAACCCGTCCACAAAATGCCAATAAGTGGCGGCAACTTCTATAGGAACTGCACTATATGTACGGACCCTGGTACGGAAGGCTCTGCCAAACATGATCAGCAGCGCTGCAACACCACCCATTACGTGCAGGAGGTGCACACCCACGATCACATAAATGAATGAAACAGAAGCGGGACCATTCAGTCTGAGGCCACTCTCATTCATCTGTTTGAAACCTATCCACTGGCACACGGCAAAAGCTACACCCAATACAGCGGTCAGCGTGATCAGCTGTTTGTAACGCTGCATATTCCTGTTACGGAATTGCTTCACTGCCATCTGGATCGTCACACTGCTGGCAAGAATCACCAACGTAGATATCCAGAAGATAACCGGCAGATCGAAAGTGAACCAGTTTGCCTGCGCACGCTTTACAACATATGCACTCGTAAATCCGATGAACATCATGGTAATACTACCCATGGCTATCCAGAGAGAATACTTATGCGGATGTATTTTTTTTCGTTGTAAACTCATCGCGTCCATCACTCCTTGATTTCGAAATTAAAAGTGTTCAACTTTATCAAACAGTAATGCAAACTGCATTATCATAAGATAAATATAGGAACCGAACATAAGTTTACGCGCTGCAGGTACATCCGCTTTTCTATACAGGTTCACTGCCCTGTACACAAAAAACAATGTCACGAGCAACACGATGATCGCAGATATCGGCCCACTGATCTTCAGATAATAAGGCATTATGCCTGCTGGGATCAGTAACAGTGTGTAAAGCACTGCCTGTAATGCAATCAGCTTATTAGGTTCACCACTGGCAGGTAATAATTTGAATCCAGCTCTGGAGTAGTCCTTGTGTCCGATCCAGGCGATAGCCCAGAAGTGAGGGAACTGCCACAGGAACTGAATAGCAAATAACGCCCATCCGCCATCGCCAATCGCATTTGCACCACCAGCCCATCCGATGAGCAGTGGTAATGCCCCTGGTACTGCACCAACCAATACGGCCAGCGAGTTCCATTTTTTCCATGGTGTATAGACGAATCCATATAACACCAGGGAAAGCAGACTTAAACCTGCACAAAGCAGATTAAAGCCCCAGGCCAGGATAGCCACGCCGGATACTCCTGTAACAACAGCCAGAATAATAGCTTCTGTTTCAGACATCCGGCCGGCTGGCAAAGGACGTACAGCCGTACGTGCCATTAGTTTATCCGTTTCCTTTTCCAGTAACTGATTGATAGTATTGGCTGAGCCAGATACCAGCAACCCACCGGCAAATAAAATAAGAACTTTTACCAGATCAAACCCAACGTTCGGCACCAGCAGATAACCCACCACGCTTGAAAACACTACCATGATGGTAAGATTAAACTTCATCAACTGAGAATAATCCCTCACCTTACTGGCTACTGCATACGATGTCGACAACTTTATCGAGTTTTCTCTTATCATTTTCTTCTGTCCATACTGACGGATGTTACTCCGTAGTTTGCCCAAAAATTCAATCCATTAATGACCCTCTTTCTCTTCGTCTGGTGACAATGGTACAGTCTGCGGAACGAAATCTTTACCGTTCTTGCTGTAGTCATATGGCCAGCGATACACCTCAGGGATCTCACCAGGCCAGTTACCGTGACCAGGATTGATCGGTGTAGTCCACTCCAGGGTAGTAGAAGACCATGGGTTAGTGGTGGTTACTTTTCTACCTTTAAAGATGCTGTAGAAGAAGTTGAACACAAACATCAGCTGAGCAGCAAAAACGATGATCACTACGATACTGATGAACTGGTTCAGATCACTGAACTGTTTGAAAGATTCCCAGCTTGCATAGTCATAGTATCTTCTTGGCATACCAGCGATACCTTCATAGTGCATTGGCCAGAAGATCAGGTAAGCACCGATCAGGGTAGTCCAGAAGTGAATGTAAGCCAGTGTGTTGTTCAGATAACGACCAAACATCTTAGGGAACCAGTGGTATACACCGGCGAACGTACCAAAGAATGCAGACACACCCATTACAATGTGGAAGTGTGCAATTACAAAGTAGGTATCGTGCAGGTGAATATCGATAGAAGAGTTACCCAGCCAGATACCTGTCAGACCACCAGAGATGAATGTGCTCACGAAACCGATAGAGAACAGCATACCAGGCGTAAAGCGCAGGTTACCTCTCCAGATAGTGGTGAGCCAGTTGAACACCTTGATAGCCGATGGAACCGCGATCAGCAATGTTAACAGTACGAAGAATGCACCCAGGAACGGATTCAGACCAGTAACGAACATGTGGTGCGCCCATACAAGGAACGCCAGGATAACGATCGCAAACATAGAACCCACCATCGCGAGGTAACCGAAGATCGGCTTGCGGGAGTTAACCGCCAGGATTTCAGATACCATACCCATCGCAGGGAGGATGATGATATATACCTCAGGGTGACCGAGGAACCAGAACAAGTGTTGGTACAGGATAGCACTACCACCTTCGTTAGACAGTGCTTTACCAGCAACGAACAGATCGCTCAGGTAGAAGCTGGTACCTCCGTGACGATCAAACAGCAGGAGGATAAAACCAGACAATAATACAGGGAAGGAAAGTACACCCAGTACGGCAGTGAAGAAGAAGCTCCAGATAGTCAGTGGCATCTTGGTCATTGTCATACCTTTAGTACGCATGTTCAGGATGGTGGAGATATAGTTAAGACCACCCAGCAGCTGCGAAACAACGAACAGTGCCATACTGATCAACCATAAGTCCATACCTATTTTAGAACCGATTGAGGCATCACCCAGTGCACTCAGCGGAGGATAAGCAGTCCATCCACCAGATGCAGGACCAGTCTGAACGAAGAGAGAGGACATCATGACGATACTCGCCAGGAAGAATGCCCAGTAACTCATACAGTTCATCAGGGGAGAAGCCATGTCGCGGGCACCTACCTGCAAAGGAATGAGCAGGTTAGAGAAGGTACCGCTCAAGCCGGCTGTTAATACGAAGAATACCAGGATAGTACCGTGCATTGTTACCAGTGCGTAGTACGCTTCCGGAGTGATACGGCCACCTTTTGCCCAGTGACCCAGGATGCTTTCCAGCCAGGGGAAAGTAGCATCAGGGAAACCCAGCTGCAAACGGAACAGTACAGAGAATAAAGCACCTATGATAGCCCAGATAATACCGGTGATCAGAAACTGCTTGGCAATAGTTTTGTGGTCCAGGCTGAAAACATACTTCGATATGAAGCCGCCTTCGTGATGCTCATGGTGGTCATCATGCCCGTGGTCGTGCGCATGTGCTGCGCCATGAATCGCCTCCTGACTGTGCAATGTTGCTTCGTTACTCATAATCGGTTCTATTTATATAAAACTGTCATCGGGGAGTACCGCTACCAGTTTATCTTATAATTTTTAAAATTCCTGCGTCAATTATTTAAATCTCTTCTGCTAAGGCAAAATTACTACTTGCCCGCGTTTACTGCCACAGTTTTCTCAGCAGAAGCGCTGTCAGCAGCAGGTGCTTCAGGAGCAGCCGGAGCCGGGTGAGCTACACCATACTGAGCAACCTGTTTAGCTGTCCATGCATCAAACTCTTCCTGTGTTTCTACCACGATATTTGCTTTCATGGAGTAGTGACCGGAACCACACATCTGATCACAGGAAATTTCATATACGAAATCAGGATTGCCTGTTTTTACCTTCATTTCAGCTGTAGTATACTTAGGTGTAAACCACAGTGTAGTAGGAATACCAGGAACCGCATCCATTTTCAGGCGGAAGTGAGACAGACCAACGTCGTGAATAACGTCGCGGGAACCGATGATCAGTTTTACAGGTTTACCAACTACCATGTGCATTTCTGTTGCCATGAAGTCGTCCTTATTCAGCTGATCGTCCCAATCCTGACCTACAGGATTGTTTGCATCATTGATGTTCTTGAAGAATTTACGGCCCAGCTGACCATCTTTACCAGGGTAGCGGATCAGCCAGTTAAACTGTTTACCGGTGATCTCAATTACTGCTGCCTCTTTCGGTGCATCAGAAGTGATACGGAACCAGTGTCTTAAACCGATAGCCACCAGGATAGTGAGCGCTATGGCAGGAATAACTGTCCATATCAACTCCAGTTTGTTGTTATGAGGGAAATAAAAGGCTTTCTGACCTTCTTTTTCCTGATACTTGAATGAAAACCAGAACAGTAAGATCTGAGTGATCACAAATACGACACCAGTTATTGCCAGGGTCCATACGATCATGTTATCGATACCTTCACCCTGTTCAGAAGCAGACAAAAATAAGAACTTGGCGCTCAGAACATCGTGACAGTAGTACACACCTATCAGGCCCAGTACCAGGAAGACGATCAACAGGGTACCGTTCACACGGTTGGATTGCTGACGCGCTTTCTTTTCTCCCTTCAATATGGACACATACTCGCTGGCCTTCGCAATCTGGAAGATGACTACGAATATGAGCACAACAACTAAGACTGCTAAAAATCCTGACATTGCTATTTGAAATAATTAAGTTATCTAATGCTTTACGTTATTACCTATCACTTCCGGTGCAACACCGGAATCTCCGTTACTTGCTCTATGATCAGGTATGGTGTATTATACTTTCTTTCAGATAAGGATGATTCTTTGGTACCAGTGGCGCTTTTGCCAGCTGATTAATTACCACGAAGATAATTATACCAACAAAACCAAGACCCAGACCTGCTTCATACCAAGGGAATACCAGGTGCTTGTAAGTACCAGGACCTACCATCTGCCAGAAATCTAACCAGTGACCGACCAGGATTACAACAGAGATAAACACCATAGATGAATAGTTACGTTTGGTATCACGTTTCATCAGGTATAACAACGGCGTAATGAAGTTGATCAGCAGGTTCAGGAAGAATACTGGTCTCCATTCACCCCAAACACGTGGTTTGAAGTAAACGATCTCCTCAGGCATGTTTGCGTACCAGATCAGCATGTACTGGGAGAACCAGAGGTATGTCCAGAAAATACTGAAAGCGAAAGCAAACTTACCCAGGTCATGCAGGTGTTCTTCATTTACCATTGGCAGGTAACCATTACGTTTCAGGTGAACCAGGAACAGAATGATCAGCGCGATACCAGAAACCCAGCTGCTAGCGAATGTGTACCAGCTATACATGGTAGAATACCAGTGTGCATCGATACTCATTAACCAGATCCATGGGGTAGTAGAACCCACGGTCAGGGCGTATACTACGATGAAACCACCGCACCATACTGTATTTCTCCAGATGATACGACGACCGGTAGCTGCGGACAGGTCCCATCCATCTTCTTGGATAGACATGTTACGCAATTTCATTACAAAGAAGATCCACGCGCCAATAGTTACAGCTGTAAACGCGGTGAACATTCCTTTATTTAAGAAAGCTGATTTCCAGCTCAATATTTCGTCATGTTTAACATGCTCTGCATTTACCCAGTGGTAGATGTGCTCCTGACCGGTAAATACGATCAGCATAACCACCACAAACAGGATGAGGCCCAGGTAAGGTACTACCATGGAAATAGCCTCAGGTACACGACGGAAACCAATCTGCCATCCACCGTGCGCCAGCGTAGTCGCTCCGATAAAGAACGCACTGGCTAATGTCACCAACAAAAAGAACGAACTGTTCTGGAGGAGGCCAGCCCAGAGACGTGTAGAGCCATGCTCACCATGAAATGCAAAAATTCCGATCAATAAAGTCAGCAAGCCAATCCCCATTAACACGAAGCTGGTCTTTTTTAATCTTGCCGGTACTACAAATTGGTCCTTCATTACTGTATA
The DNA here is from genome assembly GCF_010093065.1 of Chitinophaga agri. Taxonomy (NCBI): domain Bacteria; kingdom Pseudomonadati; phylum Bacteroidota; class Chitinophagia; order Chitinophagales; family Chitinophagaceae; genus Chitinophaga; species Chitinophaga agri. The sequence goes on from NZ_CP048113.1 coordinate 4,597,545, forward strand.
TTAAAATACTTGATTGAATGCTAGTTTACTTACTTAGTTGCTGCCGAGTCTTTAGCCGCTGGCGCTTCTGCACTTGCAGCAGGCGCCTGGGTTGATTCACCAGCTACAGCGGATGCGTTTGCACCACCATTCTGTACGCTGCGGATATAAGAAGCCACTTTCCAGCGCTGTTCTCTATCCAGCTGGCTAGCGTAACTACCCATCGCATTGTAACCAAAGGTCATCACGTGGAACAGACGTCCTTCTGTGTAGTTAGCCTTCGCACCACTCGCCAGGTTTGCCGGCGCAGCTACGTAAGGACCATTACCGCCATTGTACAGCGGACCATTACCGTCCAGCTTGGAACCGTGGCAGATAGCACAGTAGATATTGAATAAACGTTTTCCTTCCTCCAGATCCGCTTTTGTGATAGCAAGCGGATTCTTAACTGCATTCGCCAAAGCGGTATCTGCCGCTTTCAGATGGTAAGGCAGTAATTCTCCTCTCTTAACGGTTCCATCCACTGGTTTCAGTGTAGAAAGACGCTCACTGTAGAACTCATATGCACGGGATTCGCCCATGTCCGGCATATAATGCTTACCGGGTTTCCTGTTGTCTTTTCCGCATGCCGATAACATAGCTCCACTAACCACAGCAGCCGCGATCAATATGTTGGAAGTCCTTTTCATCTGTTTATTATAATTCAAGCTTATGTTCTGTGTGCTCCTCCCGGGGAATAATTCCACCGGAAAGTTTAAAATTCTGATTATGCGTTTACAGCCTCTACCCGTTGAGTGTCAAACAGGCGGTCATCGCGGTCATAACGACCAAACCACCAGCCTGCCTCTACACGCTGTTCGTTCACCTGCTCACCACCTATACTTGTCAGGAAACTTTTCAGTTCCGCAGCATTGGTCTTCGCAGTTACTTCTATCACCATTACAAATTTGTCATCTGTCTGGCGGGGATTGAAGATATGTTTCTTTACGAAAGGAGCCAGCTGACACAGGTAGCAGAATGTGAGCACCATACCTACTGCTGCGAATAATACCGTCAACTCGAAAGTGATCGGAATGAACGCTGGCAGCGGGAAGTGTGGCTTACCACCTATATTCATAGGCCAGTCAGAGTTAAATACCCAGCTCATGCAGGATAATGCCGTAGTTGTACCGGTGATACCATATACAAAGCCGGCAGTGTGCAGGCTGGTTTCGCGCAGACCCATTGCATGATCAAGACCATGCACCGGAAAAGGTGTGTACACATCGTGGAGTTTGTAACCTGCAGTTCTTACTTTTTTCACTGCCGGAAACAGTACCGCCTCATCACTGAAACTTGCTACAACAAAATTTTTAACCGCCATATGTTTAAAAAATTCTTAGTCTAAAAAACGAAATCCGATTCTTTACATGCCCGGTATTACCCGGTTCCTAGATTAGTTATGGTGAGCGTGAGCTACAGCACCATGCGCATCGTGATGATGATCGTCATCGTGGTGTAAACCTGCTTCAAACTGCTCAGCAGACTGCTGCTCGTATTGCTCCATACCCTTCTTGTAGCTTTCGCCGGAAGTCTTCAGTACGCTCTTGATCTCAGCTACCGCGATAACCGGGAAGTATTTAGAGAACAGGAAGAAACAGGTAAAGAACAGACCGAAAGTACCCATGTAGAAACCAACTTCTGGCCAGGATGGACGATAGTAGCTCCAGCTGGATGGAAGGTAGTCACGATACAGGGAAGTACAGATGATCACGAAACGCTCGAACCACATACCGATGTTTACGATGATAGACATCACAAAGGTTACGGCTACGTTCCTTCTCATTTTGCTGAACCAGAAAACCTGCGGAGTGATCACGTTACAGGTCATCATGATCCAGTAAGACCAGCCCAGAGGACCTGCTGCACGATATTTATAGAATGTATCGAATTCGTAAGGAACAGCTGCGTACCATGCCATGAATAACTCAGTCAGGTAAGCACAACCTACTACGGAACCCGTCAGCACGATCACCTTGTTCATTGCCTCCATGTGGCCGATGGTGATGTAGTCTTCGAGGTGTAATATTTTACGTACAATGATCAGCAGGGTGTTTACCATCGCGAATCCGGAGAAGATCGCACCCGCCACGAAGTATGGAGGGAAGATGGTAGTATGCCAACCAGGAATTACGGAAGTTGCAAAGTCAAAAGATACGATGGTGTGTACGGAGAGTACCAGTGGTGTTGAGAGACCTGCCAGTACCAGCGACAGTGCTTCATGACGCTGCCAGTGTTTTGTAGAACCTGTCCAGCCAAATGCAGCGATACCATATAATAACTTACGCAGTTTGGTTTTAGCCCTGTCGCGTACTGTCGCGAAGTCAGGGATCAGACCGGAATACCAGAACAGGAGAGATACTGTGAAGTAAGTAGAGATCGCGAACACGTCCCATAAGAGGGGAGAGTTAAAGTTCACCCACAGCGGACCACGTGTATTCGGATAAGGCAATACGAAGAAGGCCATCCATACACGACCCATGTGGAAGATCGGGAACTGACCCGCACACATTACCGCAAAGATCGTCATCGCTTCTGCCGCACGGTTTACACCTGTACGCCATCCCTGACGGAACAGCAGGAGGATAGCCGAGATCAGTGTACCGGCGTGACCGATACCTACCCACCATACGAAGTTGGTAATATCCCAACCCCAACCGATGGTTTTATTCAGGTTCCACACACCCGTACCGTAGTAAACTTCCCAGGTTACGGAGAAGGCACCAAATGCCAGCAGCATTAGGGAAATGAAAAAGCCTACATACCACAATTTACCAGGCTTTGCCTCAATCGGGCTGATGATATCTTCTGTTACCTGGTGGTAATCTTTCACCCCATCAACTAATGGTTCTCTTAGTGTGGATTCGTACTTTAAATGCATAATTCTTTAAGCTTTAACCCCTAACCTACACCTGGATGCAGAATAAGGAGCTTTATTTGTTCTAAACTTAAAACTTTATCTCTCTGTTAATCTTTCAATCTAATCAGCTAAACACGCGCTTACGCTTCGTGTTTTGCTGCTGCTTCATGATGAGCTTCTTCACCGTGATGTCCTTCTGCCTTTGGCTCAGCCTTTTTGTTTCTGATCTTAGCCAGGTAGTTGATAGAAGGTAATGTATGGGTCTGTTCCAATACATAGTACATACGGTCGGTCTGCTCGTCGTTACGCAGTTTCGAAATGCGGCTTTCTTTGTCGTTTACGTTACCGAATACGATCGCATCAGCAGCACATGCTACCTGACAAGCTGTTTTCGCTTCACCATCTTTCATCGGACGGCCAGCTTTCTTCGCAGTCAGTTTAGCATCCTGTAAACGCTGTACGCAGAAAGAACATTTTTCCATTACACCACGGCTACGAACCACTACATCCGGGTTCAGCACCATACGTGTCAGATCATCGTTCATACCTGCTACGTCATACAGGTTATTTTCGAAGCTGTCAGCACCGTTCCAGTCTCTCCAGTTGAAGCGACGAACTTTATACGGACAGTTGTTAGCGCAATAACGGGTACCGATACAACGGTTGTAAGCCATCTGGTTGATACCTTCAGAGCTGTGGTTGGTAGCTGCTACCGGACAAACGTTCTCACATGGAGCGTTATCACAGTGTTGACACAGCATCGGCTGGAACACTACTTCAGGGTTGTTCTCATCACCCGCGAAGTAACGGTCGATACGCAGCCAGTGCATTTCGTGTGCTTTAATTACCTGCTCTTTACCAACTACAGAAACGTTGTTTTCAGCCTGACATGCAATAGTACAAGCACCACAACCAAAACAGGTGTTCAGGTCGATAGACATACCCCATTTGATACCGTGGTACTGGTGTACATCCGGATACAGGGTACCGTCTTTACGGAAATCAGGACCAAACTGATCCAGCTCTCTGCGGTCTTCATTCACCTCTTTAGGGTTCTTAATGAACTCTTCGAGGGTAGTTTCTTTTACGATAGGACGACCTTCGTAACTGTTGTGTGTTTGAGTAACACCTATCTGAGCTACTGCGCCGGTCTTTTCAACCGCAGCGTCAGCAACGAAATAATCAAAAGTCTGACCGTTGAAGCTTACAAACGGATAGGCATTTTTACCTACACCTGCTGCTGCTTTACCGGCGTTATTGTTACGTCCGTAACCAACTGCGATCGCAATTACTTCAGGATGGATACCAGGCAGGATCAGCAGCGGCAGTTCGATTTCCTTACCGTTTGCTTTAACCTTCAGTACAGTTCTGTCGTTATTGATCTCGTAGTCATCACCCAGCTCAGTATTGAACGTTTTAGCCAGGGTGTTGGAGATTACAGCGTAGTTATCCCATGTAGAACGGGTGATTGGGTCAGGCATCTCCTGTAACCATGGGTTGTTGGCTTCTTTACCATTACCGATAGCTACTTTCTGATACAGTACCAGTTCCAGCTTACCGCCTTTCTTCGCACTGTTGATCTTAGCTGCTGCTGCCGCAACGTCGCCGCTGAATGTAGCACCACCTAAAGCAGCTGGCTGCGCTGGTTCGATCACACCGTCCTGCAGTGCTTTGTCCCATGCTTCCTGGCTACCCAGTTTAGTGATCCACTCATTTTTCAGGAAATCTTCCCATGATGTAGCGTTTCCGCTCCATGCCAGCAGGGTAGATTCAAATGCACGTGTTTTGAACAGTGGTGCAATGGTGGGCTGTATAAAGCTGAAGTATCCGGTACGGCCTTCTGCATCTCCCCAGCTTTCCAGGAAGTGATGCGCAGGAGCTGCGTATTTGAATAATTCAGAAGTTTCGTCTTTACGATCGTTGAATGTAACGGCCAGTTTCACCTGTTTAACACCCGCAACGAATTTCGCAGCGTCGTAGTAGTCATAAGCAGGGTTTACACCGTATACAAATAAAGCTCCGATGCTACCAGCGTTCAGATCACTTACCAGCTGAGTCATCTCGCTGTCGATACCCTGACGGTAGCTGGAGGTAGATGCCCAGTCAATTGTAGTACCATTAGCACCGATCTGGTTGTTAATAGCGTTTACAATGATCTGTACGTTTACGTCGTTAGAACCACTTACTACCAGCGCTTTACCCTGGTTTTCTTTCAGTGATTGTGCTGCTTTCTCGATACCTTCTGCCAGACGTTTGTCGGCGATAGCAGGTTTGCTTACCGCACCACCTACTGCGCTCAGCAGGGCCAGTGCAACAGCACCGAGTTCAGAAGGCTTGTGAGTATATCTTTCGTCAGCGTTTGCACCTGTCACACTCATCATGCTCTCAAACTGGAAATGCTTGCTCATTTCCGGTTTCTTCTGATCGATCTTACGGTTAACACCATATCCTTTTGAATACTCAACAGGATTTAACCAGGTACCCAGGAAATCTGCATCCAGACCAACGATGGTCTTTGCATTTTCGAAGTGGTAAACCGGTAATGCTCTCTTGCCGTAAGAAGCTTCGTTTGCCAGCAGCATACCAGAGTAGGATACTGCATCATATGTTACATGACGGAAACCAGGATATTTCGCCTGGAAACCAGCAATCACTTTCTTAGTGGAAGGACTGATAATAGTGGAGGTCAGTAAAACGATAGGAGCACCACCCAGACCGGCCAGTGCAGCACCTACCTGTTTGTCCAGCTCTGCCCAGGTGGTTTCAGAACCAGCGATGGTTGGGAAACGCAGACGGGCCGCATCATACAGGCTCAGTACAGAACCCTGTACTCTTGCTGTGGAAGCTGTACCGGTGATAGAAGACAGTTCGTTACCATCAACTTTAATCGGACGACCTTCACGGGTTTTAACAACAATAGGCAGATATTCTCCGTCTACTGCATATGTGGAAGCGTAATAGTTAGGTACACCCGGAGTGATTTCCTCCGGTTTATTTACGTAAGGTATTGCTTTCTTAACAGGCGTTTCGCAACTAGCCGCAATTGTAGCAGCTGCGGTAGTGAACCCCAGGTATTTCAGGAAATCCCTGCGGGGTGTAGTAGCATTTAACAGGCTTTCACTCTCCTCAAAAGGCAGATCCTCTCTAAATTCGTTATTCACAATCTCCTGATGTTCCTTGGTATTGTGCAACTCCTCCAAGCCTTTCCAATACTTTTTTTGCTCCATGTTATTTATAGTAACGAGTTACGGATATATGTTTTAGAACTCTGAAGTCTTACGTTTGAAGTAAGGCGTGCCGGCATAACGGTCTTATTATCCGCTAACATTCCCCAGCTTCCTTCACCCGATTCGCTTCAGCTATATTAATAGTGACATTTCTGACATTCAGTACCACCGACCATCTCAACGGTTACGCTGTCGATCTTGCCTTCTTTCACCTGCTGGTGGAACTGTTCAAAAATGCTGTAGTATTTATTATCAGCGAACTGCACTTTAGTTGTACGGTGACAGTTTACACACCATCCCATAGACAGCTCAGCAAACTGGTGAACCTCATCCATTTCAGTGATAGCACCGTGACATGTCTGACACTGCTGTTTACCAGCTACTACGTGCTGAGAGTGGTTGAAGTACACGTGGTCAGGCAGGTTATGGATCTTAGTCCACTGGATAGGTTTGCCAGGTTTAGTGTAAGCCTGTGCTTTCTTATCCCAACCAACATGATCGTATAATTTCTGGATCTCTGCAGTACCGTTCACTTTCTTACCTTCCGCTGTATAGAGGTCTGCACCACCATATTCGCTGATCGTTTTGTGACAGTTCATACAAATATTCTCAGAAGGGATCATCGCATGTTTACTCTTCTCAGCACCTGCGTGACAGTACAGACAGTTGATCTGGTTAACGCCCGCGTGAACTTTGTGAGAGTAGAAGATCGGCTGCTCCGGCATGTAGTCTTTCTGACGACCCAGTCCAATTGCACCATTGATAGTGAAGTAACCGCCTACCATGAACAGCACCAGGATCACCAGCGCGATGTACGCTTTGTTCTTGTAGAAAGGAACTGGTTCAGGAGTAGGAACGCCGTCTTTATCGCCAGCAAGCTTGTTCAGGTTACTGTTGATCTGCATCAGGATCAGCGCAACAATTGCCAGGATCAGGGTAATGACACCGAACAGCAGACTGTTGTTACCGCTTTCTGCAGGAGCTCCGGCTGCAGGAGTAGGCCCCTCAGGAGTCTTAACCGCTTTACTTTCAACATCGATATAAGCCAGGATATCATCGATATCCTTATCGGTGAAAGATGGGAAACCAGGCATTACCTGCTTGTTAAAGTCATTGAAGAGTTTAACAGCATATGGGTCACCGGAAGCAACTACAGCAGAGGAGTTATGAATCCATTGGTGTAATAATTTCTTATCAGACCAACGTTCTTCCACACCCTTCAGTGCAGGACCAGTAACTTGCTTGTGAACATTATGGCAGCTAGCGCAATTCTGCTGGAACAATGTTTTACCGTTGGCAGGATCCGCAGCCCTTACTGATAAGGACGCGATCATTGCAACGCATAGGACAAGAACACTCACAAAATGCTTGCGCATAAGAATGGAAACACGACGATACACAGCCTATTTAGTTTAGATTTGACCTTAAGTTTCTTTAAAAGTGCTCACAAAAATAAGACACAATGTTGACAATTTATCAACAATTATAAAAAAATCTTACTTGCTTCACAGATTCCTTTTCCCTATATAGAACGCGATAAAGCGCATATTGATCAATGCTTTTCGCATGAGAAAAAACATGATAAAAGTCATGATTGACACATTCCCTTGCAATGTTCATGGATTCACCTATATATATTATGGTGTGTGCCTTTGAATGGTATTATTTTTGTTTCGACTGTTGTTTTCTTAACTTCCTTGCCCCTTCAGGTGTCCATTTATAACCCTCCCGGTGCCTGGAATGTTCAATTGCTATATAAATAAGACAATTAATTACTTTTGCGGCGTCTTATAATTTAACATACGCACTTTGAAAAATATAGCCATCTTCGCCTCGGGAGCAGGTAGTAACGCACAAAAAATTATTGATCACTTCCGGAACTCTTCCATTGCAAGGGTTTCTATGATCCTCTGTAATAAACCCGAAGCCGGTGTGCTCAACATAGCACAGCAGGAAGGCATCCCATCCGTACTGATCGAAAAAGAACTTTTCTTCCGGACGGACCACTATATTAAATTATTACAGGACGCCGCTACCGACCTGGTCGTATTAGCCGGTTTCCTCTGGAAAGTACCCGCTAACCTGGTACACGCCTTTCCAGACCGTATCATTAATATACATCCTGCCCTGCTGCCCAAATATGGTGGAAAAGGAATGTACGGCCACTTCGTACATGAAGCAGTGATCCTGGCTAAAGAAAGCGAAAGCGGTATCACCATCCACTTCGTCAACGAAAAATATGATGACGGCGCAACCATCCTGCAGGAACGTTGCTCTATCACCCCCGAAGATACCCCTGAAACACTCGCAGCTAAAATACATCTGCTTGAACATCAATGGTATCCGGTAATTGTGGAACGATTATTGACCTCATAAAAACGGGCTTCCAGCTCAGCTGTAGGCGCCCCTGCCAAACCTACAATTGCTGACGGCTGCCGTCAAATGCAGACAACTATATGAAACAACCACTGCTTGTTATTTGCCTGTTATGCCTGAGTGGGGTGTCCCTCTTTGCCCAGGACAAAACGCCCTTTCGCCGGTCTACCTATATCAAGGTGAACCCCACTCGGCTGATCAATGAACTGGAAGTGACCATCGAACAGGAATTTTCAGAAAAGATCAGTCTTGAACTGGGCGTTAGCGGTATCTACACCGACTACCCTGATTATATATTCGCCAGGAAAATAGATATCGGGCAGAAAAAACCTGATATCAGCACCGAACAATTCGTCGATGGAAGAGGTCTTGGCTTCAGCGCCAGCCTCCGCTGGTACCTGGTCACCCAAAAAGATGATCTCGCCCGCATCCAGGGCACCTACTTCCAGCCTGTCCTATTATATAAGAAGGTGTTTTACCCTAACGAAAAGATCAATATCCAGGGAGGTGAGTATGAGAATACGGGTGATAAGGATGTATATGCCCTTCAGTTACTGCTTGGCCGCCAGATCAGAAAAGATAAATTCATCATTGACCCCTATGTCGGTGTAGGTATCCGCGCCAAAGTATACGACTACAATAATTTCTATGATAATAATGGTGTCGCCGACTCGCGGGATGGACGCCTGATCAGCGTACTGCCAAGTCTGCATATCGGTGTAAAGATCGGCCTGCGGATGTAAGCCCCCTCACCAGCAACGGTCTCCCGAACATCTGCCGCTCTCTTTCTCCACCCGCCTGCCGGTAGGGTGCCCCGACATATTTCGCTAATTGTGTGCTACCTTTGTAGTGTAAAACGACTGGCATCATGTCTAAGAAGAATGTGTTCTATGTAATATTTTTTGTCCTGCTAAGCATCGCCTTCCTCGGCTATTCAGGGTACGTGATCAAAGGAGAGAAGGGAAGCTTCTTCGGAGAAGAGAAATTACCAATACTGGGGACCAACGGTCATACCATCGGCGGATTCTCTTTCACCAACCAGGAAGGGAAAACCATTACTAGCAAAGACGTGGAAGGGAAGGTGTATGTGGCCGAATACTTCTTCACGACCTGCACCAACATTTGTCCGAAGATGAATGAAAATATGAAGGATGTGTACGCGAAATATAAAAGTGAACCGCGCTTCCGCATCCTGTCGCATACTGTAGATCCGGAAACTGACAGCATCCCTGTATTAAAAACATACGCGGAAGAGCATGGCGCCGATCCGGCTAACTGGTGGTTCCTCACCGGCAGCAAAAAAGAACTGTACAAACTGGCAAGAGCCGGCTATATGGTCGACAACGGTACTTTCACCGGTGATGAGGACTTTGTACACACACAGTGGTTTGCGCTTGTAGACGGTGAAGGCCGTGTACGCGGACTCTATGAAGGAACAAAAAAGACAGACGTAGACAAGCTGATCACAGACATCGGCCGTTTGCTAAGGGAAAAGTAATCACTCATTATAAATTATCATGAGCAACAAGAACAAAGCAAGTATTACGGAACTGCTCCGGCTCAGTAAGCTCAGCATAACTGATACCCGTGTGAAGATACTGGAGCTGTTCATGAACTCCAATGGCGCGCTTGAACATAGCAGTTTTGAAAAATTAGCCGGTCAGAGCTTTGACCGTGTGACCGTTTACCGCACATTACAAACCTTCCTCGATAAAGGGATTATTCACAGTATACCAACTACTGATACTTCTATTCGTTACGCACTCTGCAAATCAGACTGTTCGGAGCATGATCACCATGACCATCATGTCCATTTTAAATGTGAAGAATGTGGTACTACCACCTGTCTTGACACCGACGTACCGGATATCCAGCTACCGAAAGGATATGCGATGCATAATGTGGATGTAGTAGTAAGTGGTGTGTGTAAACAATGCAAATAGACATAAGTAACCGGGCCGGCCCTGAAAGGTCTGCCTTATAAAGAAGGTATGGCTCGCTTTGGCGGGCCTTATTTTTTTCCGGTAAATGATCTTCCTGAAAGTGCGCCCACCCTGCTTACACCAGCAATAATTCCTTCACCGTCTCCTTTCCCGGCAGATCGGCTGCGACCACAACAAGCTTGCCTCCCGCGGGTAGCATGGCGGCTTTATAATACCAGTCCACTCCATTCCGGCCCAATACCGCCAAACCGCTTTCTATGATACCCCCGTCAGCATCTACCACACTTACTTTTACCTTTGCTACCCGGAACTCATCCTTAGCGGTCACGACCACCTCCGTATCTTCCAACCGGATGTTCTGTACCTCCGGAGAGTGGTAAGCATCCTTTACGGCCATATTATAAGCATTCTGCCCAGGGCCTGCCAGTGAGGCGTAATAGGCCTTTATCTCAGGATCATTCATCATGTCCCTGGCCAGATCCGCTGCTATGCGCATCTTATGCCTGGCTTCCAGCTGTTTCTGTGTTGGTTTTTTATTAGAAGGGCGGCGTTTCTTCGCCATAATGATCTGCCCATTCCGTTCGTAGATGGTGATTTGTCTCCCGATGGTGCCCCGCACCAGCTGCAGGAGAATATTGTCTTTAACAATGGCCATAATAGTTGTTTTGAGGTTGTTATACTAATATACTACTAGTCTTTTAACAGGCATGTGGTCATCATATAAATTGAGTATTTATACGTCATTTATATATCACTTCAATATCCCCTAGCTATTTAAGTGATATATAAATGATCTTTTGATCACCTGATAAATTGCCGATCAGATGCCTTCCAGGTGCTGTATACACAGATTCCTGGTGCCTAAAAAGACAAGGGCCGTTCACTTTCGGTGAACGGCCCTTATGATGAATATCTGTTATGAACGGCTATTTCCCTGATAGCGCATCGATCTCCTGCTGCACAAACGCCGCCAGTTCCTGCACGTAAGCAGGGGAGAAGTCAAACCTGATTCCCGCCGCCTTGTACAGTTCCGGCAATGTACGGGTACTTCCCAGGCTCAATGCACTTATATAGTTATCCAGCGCCTGCTGCTTGTTCTCCTTGTACTGTTTCCACATGGCGATAGCCCCCAACTGCGCGATACCATATTCTATATAATAGAACGGTACTTCAAACAGGTGCAGCTGCCGCTGCCAGCCAATAGCCCGGTAGGCTTCCCATCCGGTCCAGTCAGCTACGCCGGTAGAGAACTCGTCCTGGATACGTACCCACGCTGCTGTACGTTCTTCCACTGTATGCTGTGGATTTTCATAAACCCAGTGCTGGAACTTATCGATCGTAGCGATCCACGGGAAGATCACGATGGCCCTTTCCAGCTGCTGCAGCTTAGCCCGACGTAACTCCTCTTCATCACTGAAGAAGATGTTCCATGCATCCATGGTGAACAGCTCCATGCTCATACTGGCCACTTCAGCAATCTCCATCGGGTACTCCTTGAAAGCACTCAATGGCAGATTATGGCTCAGGAAGGAATGTACGGCATGACCACCTTCGTGTACCATTGTGGTCAGGTCTTTCATCTGACCGGCAGCATTCATAAAGATGAAAGGCACACCGGTTTCAGCCAGCGGACAGTTATAACCGCCCGGTGCTTTACCCTTACGGCTTTCCAGGTCGAGGCGGCCCATTTTCTGCATCACCCGCAGGCAATTACCGAAGAAAGGACCTAACTCATCGAAGCACGCGATGGTCTTATTCACCAGTTCTTCGCTGGTATGGAAAGGCTCCAGTGGTTTGGTACCTGCTGGTTCCGCATCCGAATCCCATGGTTTCAGCACATCCAGTCCCAGTTTTTCACGCTGTTTCTCCTGCAAACCTTTTACGAGTGGCAGGATATGTTCTTTTATAGCGGTGTGGAACTGAAAACAATCTTCCTTGGTATAGTCAAAGCGGCCGAGGTCTTCGAACTTATAGTCGCGGTAGTTTGCAAAACCGGCATTCTTTGCCACCTGGTCTCTTTTCTGTACCAGGGTCGAAAACAGCTGGTCGAGGGTATCTTTATCTTCCAGGCGGCGATTGGCGGTTTTAGAAAATACTTCCTCTCTCAGGGCACGGTCACTTCCTTCCAGGAAGCGGGCTGCCTGTTGGAGCGTATATTCCTGTCCGTTCACGGTGATGGTCATTTTACCGGCAATAGCGCCGTATTGCTGTGACTGTACACTCAGTTCGGCCAGCAGGGGCACATTTTCCTCGCGGAATAGTTTCACCTGCTTACGTACGCTCCGCAGATATGTAGCGTACAGGTCCTGGTCCAGGGATTTTACAAGCTCGCTGGCCAGGAGTTTTTTATTCAGTGCATCCGCGTAGGGCTGCAGTTTTGGCTGTATTTCCATGCAGAAATAGGCGAAAGCCTCTTCCAGCGATTTATCGGTCGTATCGCAGGTCATGCGTATCTGGCGCCAGCAGGCATCCTCGCTGATGACAGCCTCCAGTTCGCTGATATCTTTCAGCCATTGCTCCAGTGCCGCGACATTTTCCAGCGGCCGCTGCTGCAGCTCTTCAAAGTAAGGCTGCAATGCCTCCCACGTTGTTACCGTAAAGTCTTGCGGCAACAGTTTACGTGGCTGTTTCTCAATATTTGCGTCTAAAGTCTTCATTTTACTAAAATAAGAAATTCTTAAGCAAAGACCAGAGCGATTACCGTACCAGGGAGGCGTATACTGCCATCTGGTCAGTACAAGTGATGGAAGAAAAGATCAAAAACAGGGCGGGACTGATCAGCAGCCAGGGGCAAAACGAGAGGTAGGGCAATAAAAAACCAGACGCCGTATGTGCAAACACACAGCGTCTGGCATTGAATACTCAATAAATATGTAACGACTACTCTTCCGTCTTCTTCTTCTTAGGAGCAGCTTTTTTCTTAGGTGCTTCTTCGCCTTCAGCAGCAGGAGCATCTTCTTTCTTCGCTCTTGCTTTCTTAGGCTTTTCAGCTGGAGCTTCCTCAGTAGCTACTTCCTCAGCGCCTTCTTTAGCCGCAGCTTTCTTAGGTTTAGCAGCCTTCTTAGCTGGTTTCTCCGCTACTTCAGCATCAGCAGCAGGAGCTTCTTCGGCTACTTCTACCTCTTCAGCTACTTCTTCGAAGTTCAGCAGTTCGTTTGCTTTGAGGATGGCATACCATTTTACCATCTTCTTCATGTCGCTAACGTAAACCCTGTCCTCATCGAAAGAAGGAAACACGCTTTTGAAATAAGACTTGATAGCATTATTATCAGCCTTGGTACCTACCACGGCTGTGGTAGCTTCCTGATCCTGCATGGCCTTGAATACTTCAGCCAGGTTTACATTTTCTCCGGTTGTAAACACTTCAATGCTTTCCAGCGGAGTAAAATTATGGATGCGGGAGCTCACAAATTTGGTGCTCTTGTCTTCCAGAGATCTTACTATAGCGCCATCCTGTTTGCTGGCAATCAATTGAAACAGACCACTCAAACCGGTTACTGCAACTATTTCTCTATACTGCATGTTCAAATTTTTAAGAAGCGCAAATATAAAAAATCGTTTCTATCCGACAAATTGGAGAGGCTGTTCATTTAATTATTCTGCATAATTGACTAAAACAACCTTTCATATTGACGACATCAACTATTTAACTTTTTTCCTAATACCACAGGCAATTTCCATTGCCGGACCTCTCCTGCGGGGCTGAAAGCCTGCGCAAAGATGATATATATACCTGTGACCAGCTCGCGGTTATTTTCTCCCCGGCCATCCCAGGTCATATATCCTGCTGCCGGCAGGGAAGTATTTCGCTCCAATAACCGGACCTTTCTTCCTGCTGCGTCAAAAATCGTGACATTTATGATGTACCCCGGCTCAGGAAACTGGTAGTGAAGTACAGCCAGGTCATCCAGTCCGTCGTTATCGGGAGAGAAGATAGCCGGCTGGACAGCCAGCATGCCTGTTCCTTCACCTGCTGGCAGCTGCCGGGAATTAGCCCTTCCTGGGGTGGCATATTTCACTGTTGATGCAGCCGAGCGCCAGTTATAGGCATCCTGTGTGGCACCATCGGGTTGTAACCTTTCCAGGGAAACACCACGGGTATTGCTGGCAAGTTCCGCATGCATCTTATCTGAATAGTGTAGTTCGTCAATGACCTGGCCGGCGGCGTTTAATAATACAACCGTGCCCTCCTCATTGATCAATGCCGGGAGGTCTATTTTATAAATTGCGTCCGGCGACCAGCAGTCGTAAGGTAAACACAGCGACGCCGGAGAGGTGGTGAAAGCCGCATAATTTCCCGGTAGCAATAAACGGGGAGTAGCTGACAAGGGAATTACCTCATCCAGTCCGCCATCGGTTTTTCTTCTGGTGATGAATAACTGCCTCAGGTCAACTGCTTTCCGACTCCGGTTCCGGACCTCTACAAATTCAGGTACTCCGGGAGCAGGGTCATATAAGATCTCGTTGAACACGATATCAAAGCTATCTGCTATAAATGCCCTGGCCAGCAACAGCTCTTTTGTAGTTGTTACCGGTTGTCCGGTACAGTCGTGCATATTATCCACAGCAATGGCATATACCTGATAAGGCAGGAGGGGAGCGGACAAACGTAGTGAGACACTATTATATAACGGTGGCATTGCGGTAAGAGCTGTTACCTGTAGCTGCGGTTCAAAACGGTAACGGGCTACATCGCTTACCTGCATGCTATCCATTATTCCGGAAAAAGAAAGTATGACGGTCATACTATCTGGTGCATAAGCATTGATAACGGTCACAGGTGGAGGCGTTGTTCCAGGTGCGCTAACCGTATTCGGCCGGCCAGGCGTACCGCCTTCTTTTGCGAGCGATGGCCGCCAGTTCGAAGCACCTGCACAAGGTAAGTTGACGTCTACCATTTCAAGGCTCCATCCACCTTTCTCTTTCACCGGATTATCATACCAGCTCCGGTCATAGGCGACAGCGTGTACGAGCATGCCACTATCATTGCGCAGCGTAATAAAATCACTGTCACCAGGTGCAGGAAAACTACTGATACCCATCACAGGTGCATCTGCAGGAAAGAGGCCAGCAGACTGGCGGTCACAAACTATCAGGTAGCTACCGGGTGTGAATGTCCAGGCAGATAATGCTACGTCTCTGCTGCCGTTACCAATACGCCAGCCTTTCAGCTGAAAAGTAAAGGGACTATTGTTTTTCAGTTCTACGAAACGGGCAGGTAGTAATCCGGCGGAAGGCAATGCCCTGGGGAGAAATTCATGGATCAACACATCATATCCTGTACTGAGATAGTACAGGAAAGAGGTAGTTAGAACATGCGCCGTATTACCAGCAAGATCCGTTACCTCTTTAATATATAACTGAACGCTATCACCATTCGGGAACGGTTGAGAGAACTGTACATTTATGCAGGCAGGCATATTACTGTCCCTGCGGATCTGCAACGGAGTATTACCTGTTTGTGAAAGGTAGAAATGATCATAGTTACTGATGCTGCTGCTATCGGGTATTTCACTAAAACAGCAACTGAGTGTATGATCGTTGATCAATCGTACTGACAACAGAGAAGGAGGGGTCGTGTCAGCAACAACGGCACTGACACTGATATCATCAAAATAATGGCGGCGAAAGAAGGAAGCGGTAGACTGACGTACGGCAAAGCCCATGAAGCGGGAGGTATTATAACGATTATCCTTTGCGATGCCTTCGCGGACATAATTCGAGCCGCTGCCATTTTCATCGGTCCATAGTTCCCAGTCATCGTCTTTCCGGCTCACTTTAATCTTGAGTAGGGAAGAGGTATGATCAGTGATACCATCCCTTCCGTCGATGAGTAGAACGGGAGTGGTGTTGCCATCTTTTCTGTACAGACAGATGTCATCTTTTGTGTTACCGATGCGCACGAAATACCCTTTGAGAGCGGGCGCCAGCAGATTGGCACTATCAGCGATCAGGAATACGTCCGTGTAGTTGAGAGAGGAGGTATTGAAATCCAGTTGCAGCCACCACTCCCATATTGCATTGCGGGCTAACGAAGAGGGCGTGGAGAGGTAGAAGCCAGTGCTGGCCTGTTGCAGATGACTTCTCAGTTTGCCCTGCTCTACAGACCAGGCGGTATCTGTTCCGTTCCAGGAAACCGCCTCATTAATAGACTGATAATCAAACTTTTCGCTCACCTGAGCATAAGAGAAAGTTACCTGCAGGAGCAGGCATGCACAAACAATGGTAATACGCATGTTTAAATAAATTGGGTTGGTTTGGCCTGAAAATTAGTGATTTTCTATGATTCTGGCTCAGACATTGAAAACCGCAATGGTTGTGTTAAATTTGCATTTCCAAAAAATTAAAATGTAAAAACAATGAAAGTTGCCGTAGTAGGAGCTACCGGACTGGTAGGCTCAAAAATGTTACAAGTATTGACCGAAAGAAATTTTCCGGTTACAGAACTGATTCCCGTGGCTTCAGAAAGGTCCGTTGGTAAGGAAGTAACATTTAAGGGCAAGCCTTATAAGGTGGTCAATGCGGATACGGCAATTTCCATGAAGCCGGATGTAGCACTGTTTTCTGCAGGTGGCAGCACTTCCCTGGAGTGGGCGCCAAAATTTGCGGAAGCGGGTATTACTGTAATTGACAACTCTTCTGCGTGGAGAATGGACCCTACCAAGAAACTGGTTGTTCCAGAGATCAACGGTAAGACACTGACCCCTGAAGATAAGATCATTGCAAACCCGAACTGTTCTACTATCCAGATGGTGCTTGTACTGAACCCATTACATGAAAAGTATAAGATCAATCGTGTGGTGGTATCTACATACCAGTCAGTAACAGGTACAGGTGTTAAAGCGGTAGACCAGCTAATGAACGAGCGTAAAGGTATTGAGGGAGAGAAAGCGTATGCGCATCAGATAGACCTGAACGTTATCCCTCAGATCGATGTATTCCTGGATAATGGCTACACGAAAGAGGAGATGAAGATGGTGAAAGAGACGGTGAAGATCATGGGAGACAGCCATATTCGTGTTACTGCGACAACAGTACGTATTCCGGTTATTGGCGGTCACAGTGAGTCTGTGAACATTGAATTTGACAATGAGTATGACCTGGCGGAAGTACGTAGCATCCTGGAGAACACACCAGGTGTTATTGTAGTAGATGATCCATCTAAGGCACAATATCCGATGCCAAAGGATGCACATGAGAAAGATGAGGTATTTGTAGGTCGCATCCGTCGTGATGAAACACAGGAGAAAACACTGAATATGTGGATTGTGGCAGACAATCTTCGTAAAGGGGCGGCGACTAACGCTGTTCAGATAGCAGAATTCCTGCATTCACAGAAATGGATATAGGATTTAGTGGGTCGGAATTGTCGGGTAAAGTCATAATTCCGTCAACGTATAAACGATTTATTTAAACTGATAAGAGCAAGTGTCCCCACACTTGCTCTTTTAGTATCTATTTCATGTTAATTAAGTATCAGTTTAACAAAAATTACACAGAAGTAGTATTGCTTTGTGGAAGATAAAATCCAATTTTGGAAACATAATCCTATGCCAACTTACTTATTCCAAAAAAGTATCTTTGTAAGAAAGTAAGGAGCCTGAAGAACTAACATTCTTTAATCCGTAAACACCCTTAAAGTCCTATGAAAACCAACGCCAATCGTGAGCTTTTACTGATGCACAAATTTACAGAGGAGTGGAGTTCTAATTTTTCTTCACAGGTGTCCCGCATCATGAACATCGTGGATCAACATGATACACTGGACGGCATTATCCCGATCATTGAGGTAGCCAACGTGTATAATCAACGTTTTGCGCATACGAAGACAGACAAGGAAAACCTGTTAAAGAACCGTAAGGCAAGACCGTTTGAATTCCTGATCCACAAGAACTAACACGTTGAAAATTATTGTGCTGTAGTCGTCTGCCGGCCGGTGAATGTGCATACGGTCGGATACTTTACCCGGCAGATGGACATGCGGCTCACACGTTAGAAACGGTGTTGCTCCCAAAGAAAATCATGGTGCATTGTGGCCTACCCATCCGCCCGCGGCGGACAGTGAGTAATGATAGTATTTTCACCCCGGGAACTTAATGTAACTATTCCAGATCGAGTGCTCTGTCCATGAACCTTACGAAAGGTTGCATTACAGAAAAAATTTTAAGGATCTCCCTCACTAATGAAGGCTGTTGAGTAGCCTCGTCGGATATGTGATGCCATACGGTGAAGCTTTTCAGTTTCAGGTATGCGATGGCAGGATTATCTGGCAGGTATCCCTGTGGAGCAGTCTTAAGTGATTCGCCTTCGATCTTACCGAAGTAGCGGATGAAGTCCTTATTGGAGATGATCTGTTGAAATTCTTCGAAATTATAGTCTATTTCCTGTCTCACTTTTTTGAGTACAGCGGCTTCGGGCATCCATAGACCGCCGCCGGCAAAACTATTGCCTCCGGGTTCCAGATGGAAGTAATAACCCGGGCGCGGCGTTTTACGTCCACCGGGCGCAAAAGCTGCGCCCATATTCGTTTTATAGGGAGTCTTATCCTTTGAGAAACGTACGTCTTTATAAATACGGAAAGTACAATCCTTGACCTGCAGTCCTATCAGCGCTGGTTCCTGTTTATATAATCCGTCCAGGATCTGTTGCACCACGCTTTCGTAGTCTGCCTTCGCCTGTTGGTAGTCTGATTTATGTTCATCAAACCAGACCTTGTTATTATTCTTATTTAACGACTTTAAAAACTTCAACGTGGGGGGCTGTAACATGTAATCAGTTTTGTACACAAAATATAAAAATTATTTTCTACAGTCCAGTATTCTACAAATGCACTATGCTCTTCATTCCCGGCTGAAAACCGGGAACGAAGAGCGCAGTTAATATGTTTTGCGTACTAGAAATGATAGGTTGCAGCCAGCAACGCAGCGGGCAGCGTACCTACAGGTGCGCCTGATTTCTTATTGAAGATATCAACAGATGCTTTATCTAATCTGAATTCAGGTACAATGGTAAGGTTACCGACCTTATAGTTCACGGAGAGCGTGCCTGCTACAACGTGTCCGCCACCTGCAGCGGCGAAGGTTTTCAGAGCGTCCTTGTCATCAAAATATTCACCACGGAGGGTCAGTCCCAGTTTATCGGAGAAGTCAACATTGATATACACTGCAGAGCCCCACCACTGTTTAGCCGTTTCACCAGGTTCTTTCTCACGGGTGTTATTATAGGTGGAGACAGTACCATTATAACCGAGGCCCAGCACAGAATTGATCTGATAGGTGGCCACAAAGTCGATCTGATGGTTCTGTACGCCAGTGGTGTCTTTACCTTCCAGGTAGTTGAGATAGAGTTTAAGTGGTGCTGCGGTAGAGGAATAGCCTAATTGTGCGCCTACATATTTGTTATTAGTCCAGGAGGCAGACTTAAAATCAGTAGGATTGAACAAGCCGATCATCGCGGTCCAGGCGCTATTAATAGTAATATCCGCTTTGATGCCGGTACTGAAGAAAGGACCGTTACTGAACATATAACTCATACTGTAGTTCCTGTTCAGATAGGCATCCAGGAGTTCGTAGCCGATGTGTGTACCAAAGCTACCCATACTTACTTTTAATTTATCCATGACCTGGTAACCAACGTACAGCTGTTTGATGAGTAATTCAGCAGTATTTGTTTTATCAGTAGTCTCGTTATAGGAAAATTCAGCAGCTCTTTTACCGAAACCGAGATCCGCTACTATACTTCCCTTCTTAAATTCATGTTCGGCTTTCAGAGAGATCATGCCCAGTTCAAAGCTATTATGTGAGTTTGTGAAACTGGTTTTGTTGTTGGTGTTATTGCCATTGAAATCATACCTATAATAAACATCCGCAGAACCCGAAATCTTTACCAGTGGGGCTTTCGCGGTATCGGCAGCAGTCTGGGAATGGGCAATAAATCCCTGGCAGGCAGCAAATGCTACCAATAGAACTTTTTTCATGCAGTCAAATTTGGTTGATAAATGGTGTGCGTATGTTATTGAATCGTAGTTCCTTGCTCGCTCTGTTCTATAGCCGGAAAAATGAAGGGGAAAGAATAGCTAATAATTAACCGGGAGGTAAATTTCACATGGAATAATAGAAATTGGTTGATAAAAATCCTGGTTGATAAAATGTAATACTGTCTACGTCTTTTATTCCCAGTATAATTATTAGCTATTCAGTCTTGAGGGTATCAAACGATGTTAATCTCTTTATTGTGGCTTGTTATTGTATGATCTGCTCTTCTTTCAGTGCACCGTTGTTGTGTACACTAAGCATTGCAGGGTGATACTGTTCGTTGTGCTGTGTAGCATCCAGACCCAGTTCTTCTTCTTCTTCGCTTACACGCAGTGGGTGGATAAAGTTGATCAGCTTGAAGATACCGTATGACACAGTGAAGCTGTATACTACTACGATCACAAGACCGATCACCTGGTTTTTGAAGAGTTCAAAACCACCGTAGAACAGACCATCGCTGATGGCGCCGTTTACATTTTTGCTGGCGAAGATACCTGTGAGTAACATACCCACCATACCACCGATACCATGGCAAGGGAATACATCGAGTGTATCATCGATCGCTGTTTTGGATTTGTAGTGGGCCACCAGGTTAGATACGATTGCAGAAGCGAAACCGATCATGATACTCTGTGGGATACCTACGAAGCCAGCAGCAGGGGTAATAGCCACCAGACCTACAACAGCACCGATACAGAAACCGAGCGCAGAAGCTTTACGGCCACGGATCACATCGAAGAAGATCCAGGACAGACCAGCAGCAGCAGCAGCAGTATTAGTAGTAGCGAAAGCAGAAGCAGCAAGGCCGTTAGCACCCAGGGCAGAACCTGCGTTGAAACCGAACCAGCCGAACCACAGTAAACCTGTACCTAACAATACGAAAGGGATATTAGCAGGTTGCAGTTCTTTCTTTTCAATATGGTCTTTACGGCGTTTTAGTACCAGTACACCAGCAAGGGCAGCGCAACCAGCAGAGATGTGTACCACAGTACCACCTGCGAAGTCGAGTACCCCCATTTTGAACAGGATACCATCAGGATGCCAGGTCCAGTGTGCGATTGGCGCATACACCAGCAGGCTGAATAACACCATAAATAATACATAAGACGTAAAACGGATCCTTTCCGCAACAGCACCTACAACCAGGGCAGGCGTGATCACCGCGAACTTCATCTGGAAGAGGGCGAATAGCAGTAAAGGAATAGTGCCGGCGAGAGACCATGGCTGGCCGGAAGGCACCCCTTTAAAGAACAGGAAGGTTGAAGGATCACCAATCAGACCATTTATTGATTTACCGAAGGATAAGCTGAATCCAACAGCTACCCAGACGATGCTCACTACACCGGTAGCGATGAAGCTTTGAACCAGTGTTGAGATGACGTTCTTACGGTTCACCATACCACCATAAAAGAATGACAATCCTGGTGTCATCAGGAATACTAGGCAGGAAGCCACCAGAATCCAGGCAATATCACCATAATTGTACTTACCCTCAGGATCGGCAAAAGGAAGCTCGCCCGGAATGAAAAGTGCAATTATCGAGACCAAAGCCAGCATAATGAAGGGCAAATAGTCTTGAAAGGATGTTTTCTTCATAGCAATTGATTTTTAAATTTCTTCAATAAAAGTATGAAGGATATTCAATTCATCAAATAGAAAAGGTAAAAAATAGAAATGATTGAAGAAAAATATGGGATACTGGGGCAAAAATTAACTATATTATTATTATTTATAATATAAATACTACTTTTTGTAGTTAGAAGTGCCTCAAAGGTACGCATACACCAGCCTTAAATATTTATATATCAATAACTTACACAAGCAGCGAGCTGGCGTTTAACAATTTTCTAACATGGGAGAGACAGTTGCTACTGCAAATATGTAATATAGGCCATAATAAAATAAAAATCAGCCCATTAAATATTAGGCTGATTTTACTAGGTGTGCACCTTTCGTTGAATATTATCGATATATTAAAAATAATTCAATGTGAATTTTATGATCTGGGACATATAAATCACCCTTACTGCGGTATTATTGCTTCATACTTTCTAATTCACGTTGCATTGCGAACATCTGGTCGCGTAAACGGGCCGCTTCCATAAAGTCAAGATCCCTGGCAGCCTTCTCCATATCCTTCTTCACCTTGCCAATTGCTTTCTCCATCTGCGGGATAGTTTTAGCTGTTACAGCTTCCTGTTTAGCGTATCCCATAGCATCTTCTGCTACCAGCGACACTTCATCGTGCACCGCGTAAGGAGAGTTCTCATCGAACTGCTTGATTTCCAGTACGGCTGTCTGCCCCATGATCTGCTCCTTACTTTTCAGCACCGTTCTAGGTGTAATATTATGAAGAGCGTTGTAAGCGATCTGCTTTTCACGGCGGCGGTCTGTTTCATCTATTGTTCGCTGCATACTGTCAGTCATCTTATCTGCATAGAAGATCACCAGTCCTTCCGCGTTTCTCGCCGCACGGCCCGCCGTCTGTGTCAGGGAGCGTTCATCGCGGAGGAAGCCTTCCTTATCCGCATCCAGGATGGCTACCAGTGTCACTTCAGGAAGGTCAAGTCCCTCACGAAGCAGGTTGACACCCACCAGTACATCTATATTACCAAGACGCAGATCTCTCAATATCTCTATCCTTTCCAGTGTATCTACCTCGGAGTGAATATAACGGGACTTTACATTAATACGATGCAGGTATTTATCCATTTCCTCTGCCATCCGTTTGGTCAGGGTAGTTACCAGTACACGGCCGCCTTTTTGTACACGTTTGTCAATCTCGTCCAGCAGGTCATCCACCTGATTTACACTGGGCCTTATCTCTATAGGAGGTTCCAGCAGTCCGGTAGGTCTGACCACCTGCTCCACCACTACGCCTTCAGTTTGCCGCAGTTCGTAGTCGCCGGGAGTAGCACTAACGAAGATGGCCTGGTTCACCAGGTTCTCAAATTCATAGAAGTTCAGCGGACGGTTATCCATTGCAGATGGCAATCTGAAACCATAGTCAACCAGCGTAAGCTTGCGTGAGCGGTCACCACCATACATACCACCGATCTGTGGAATGGTGACGTGGCTTTCATCGATCACCAGCAGGTAATCTTTAGGGAAGTAGTCCAGCAAACAGAAAGGTCGGGTACCTGGGGCACGCCGGTCCAGAAAACGGGAATAGTTTTCGATACCGCTGCAATAGCCCAGTTCCCTGATCATTTCCAGGTCATAATTGACCCGCTCAGAGAGGCGCTGTGCTTCCAGGTGTTTACCGATGGAACGGAAATACTCTACCTGGGCAGCCAGTTCGTCCTGGATCTCGAAAGTGATCTGCGCCATCATATCCTTGGGTGCTATATAGAGATTGGCAGGGAAGATGGCCGCATTTTCCATGATACCGATGCGTTTGCCATTCTGGACATCAAAGCTTTCTATTTCCTCGATCTCGTCTCCGAAAAAGGTAATACGATATCCAAAATCAACATATGGCAGATTGATATCTACCGTATCCCCCTTTACACGGAAATTACCACGGTTAAAATCGCCTGTGGTACGGGTATAGAGGGAATTGACCAGACCATGCAGCACGGTATTACGTGCGATGGTCTGCCCCTTATGCAAACGGATAATACCGTTTTCATAGTCGGTAGGGTTACCCATACCGTATATACAGGAGACGCTGGCTACCACAATAATGTCTCGCCGTCCTGAAAGAAGGCTGGTGGTAGCACGGAGTCGCAGCTTATCCAGTTCTTCATTAATAGACAGATCTTTTTCTATATAGGTATCACTGACAGGCATATAAGCCTCCGGCTGATAGTAGTCATAATAGGAAACAAAGTATTCCACGGCATTATCCGGGAAGAACTGCCTGAACTCACCGTACAGCTGTGCTACCAGCGTTTTGTTATGTGTCAGTACGAGCGTAGGCCGTTGTACCTGCTGGATAACGTTTGCAACGGTAAATGTTTTACCGGAACCCGTTACCCCGAGTAATGTCTGGGCCGGTACTCCATCCTGGATACCTTCTACAAGCTGGCGTATAGCTGTTGGCTGGTCGCCCGCAGGAGCGTATGGTGCATTTATCTTAAAAGACATATCTTGATTTATGGCGTTATCAAATGTACAAATTATAAGAGAGCGCTTTTTCAATTGAAAAAACTGGCTCACCTTTATACACTTGTAATACTTAATCTTTACGTGTTCTATGCTAAAAAAATTGTACCATGTTTTACTGGGTGTCATATTGCCATTGATTCCCATGTCGGGCTTTGCCTGGGGCGTCACAGGCCATCGGGTGGTTGCTGAGATAGCCAGCCGTCATCTTAGTCCACAGGCACGCAAAGCCATTACAGCCCTGCTTGGTCCTCAGAGTATGGCCATGGTAGCGAACTGGCCTGATTTCATCAAGTCGGACACTACTCATAAATATGATCACACCTCTCCCTGGCACTACCTGGACTTTCCTGCTAACAGCAGCCGTGAGCAGTTTGATGAAATATTGAAAGCGCATGCTACTGGCGAGAACCTGTATGCGCAGACGCAAGCCTGTATCAAAAAACTGAAAGACCCAACCATATCGAAGGCTGACAAAGTGTTCGCACTGACATTCCTGATACATATGGTAGGAGATATGCACCAGCCATTGCACATTGGTCGTGACGAAGACCAGGGAGGCAATAAGATACCGGTCATGTGGTTTGACAAACAGAGCAACCTCCACCGCGTATGGGACGAGCAGCTGATAGAATTTCAGCAGCTCAGTTATACAGAATATACCCAGGCCCTGGATACTGCATCTGCGAAAGAAGTTCGTACCTTACAGCGTGGCAGCATAGGCGACTGGATGTATGATTCTAATCAGTTGTCAAACAAAGTATACTCGCTGACGCATGCAAATGATAAGTTGAGTTACCGTTATAACTACTGGTTTATTGCTGATGTAAACCGTCAGCTGTTAAAGGGAGGTCTGCGACTGGCAGCGCTCCTGAATCAGATCTACAAGTAATGGGTTACTAGTATAAAAAAGAAAAGCATCCGCAGTCGCGGATGCTTTTTCCTTTATAGCTTATACTGTCTGACTAGATCAGGTCAATATCGAAATTTACAAGCTGTACGAACTGCTCCAGGCGGGCGCTGATATCGTCCTGGCTGATCTCACGCAGACGGCCTACACCGAAACGTTCAACGCAGAAGGAAGCCATGGCAGAACCTACGATAATGGCAGTCTTCATGTTTTCGAAAGAGATATCCTTAGTTTTCGCCAGGTGGCCGATAAAGCCGCCAGCAAAAGTATCGCCGGCGCCGGTCGGGTCAAATACCTCTTCCAGTGGCAGGGCAGGAGCGAAGAACACGTGATTCTCATGGAACAGCAGGGCGCCATGCTCACCTTTCTTGATGATCAGGTATTTTGGTCCCATTGTAGTCAGGATAGTACGGGCAGCTTTTACCAGGGATACTTCGCCTGTCAGCTGACGTGCTTCACCATCATTTACGAGGAGAACATCTACTTCTTTCAGTACCTTTTTCAGATCGTCCATAGCCACTTCCATCCAGAAGTTCATGGTATCCATTACGATCAGTTTAGGCCTTGTTTTCATTTGTTTTATTACACTCAGCTGTACCTGAGGAGTCAGGTTACCCAGGATCAGGAACTCGCTACCCTGATAGGAGTCTGGAATTTCAGGCTGGAACTCACCCAGTACGTTCAGCTCAGTCGCCAGTGTATCACGGGTGTTCATATCCATGTGGTATTTACCTGCCCAATAGAAAGACTTCTCGTCTTTTTTCACCTGCACACCGTCTAACGCTACGCCTTTGGCAGTCAATGCATCCAGTTCTTCCTGCGGGAAATCGCCTCCGATCACAGATACCTGATTAATGGGCTTCACAAAGTTAGAAGCGGCCCATGCAATATAAGTGGCAGAACCACCAATGATTCTTCCGGATTTACCAAAGGGCGTTTCAATATCATCGAACGCCATCGTACCTACAACAGTTAGCGACATGCTTATTCTTTTTATTGGGTTTAGTTGCGTAAAAATAAAACAGCGCAAATGTAACTAAACTTTTACGCGCTTCCACCATCCCTTCCTGAATATAAATATTGAGGCGACCGCCACACAGGATTCAGCGATGGCAATGGCCCAGAAGACGCCGGCCGGCCCCATATTATAGTTGACAGCCAGTACCCAGGCCATAGGCACCTGCAGCATCCAGAAGCCCACAAGGTTGATCAGGGTAGGCGTGCGTGTATCACCCGCTCCGTTAAAAGACTGAGACAGCACCATCCCATAGGCATAAAAGATATAGCCTATACTGACCAGCTGTAAGCACTGTGCAGCATAACTGATGATGCTTGCATCCTGAGTGAACAACAGGACAATAGGTCTTGCTGCGAGCAGAAAAAAGACAGATACCAGTCCCAGAAAGACCATATTGAAGAAGGCCGCCCTCCATACAGAGGTTTCCGCTCTTTCGGGCTGTCCTGCGCCCAGGTTTTGTCCCACCAGTGCAGCAGCGGCATTGGCCATGCCCGAAGCAGGCAACAGGGTAAAAATAATGATACGGACAGCTATGGTGTAACCAGCAACGGCATCCTCTCCAAAACGGGCAATAAGCCTTACCAGGAAAATCCAGCTGGCAGTATTGATCAGTAACTGTGCTGTTCCGCCAGCAGCGATCTTCAGCAAACGCATAATGACGCCTCCATCCGGCATAATATGCCTGCGTGTGATCTTAATCAGCCCCTTCCCTCCGAACAGGTGATACAGCTGATAACATACACCGGTTCCCCTGCCAATGGTGGTGGCCAGGGCGGCGCCTTTTAACCCTAACGCAGGTAAAGGACCCAGTCCATTGATCAAAAGTGGACAAAGCAGGATATTCAGGATATTGGCTATCCATAAGGAACGCATTGCCACTGCGGCATCACCGGCACCTCTGAAGATACCATTGATAAGAAACAGCAATATCACGATCAGATTACTTCCAAGCATGATGCGCGTATACATGTGACCGTTATCTATCACATCAGCAGAAGCGCCCATTAAGGCGAGTATCTCCGGGGCAAACACGACGCCGATCACCGCAATAAGTGCCGCCAGCGCGAACGCGACATACAACGACTGCACGGCGGTATGCGCAGCGGCGTCGCCATCTTTTTCGCCAGTGCGGCGTGCTACAACGGCGGTAGCAGCCATACTTAGACCAAATGCGGCTGTGTATACCAATGTCATCATGGACTCCGTTAATCCAACAGTAGTGATGGCATGTTTACCTAATTTGCTGACAAAAAATATATCCACCACGGCAAACAGTGATTCCATCACCATTTCCAGTATCATGGGAACAGATAGTAAGAAGATGGCACGATTGATATTACCACTGGTAAATTCTTTTTCTGTGCCTGACACGGCAGTAACAAACAGCCGTAATAACTTGCCCAGGCGGGAACTGGCCTGCGTATGCTGCATAGTAAAATTTATTGAAACAATTAAAAATGAGAATTGCCTGTACTGTAGTTGATAGTACATGCATAACTAAGTGGCGTGGGGTAACCTGGAAGGACCAGGTATTACATTATGATTTTCATGAAGCTTAGATTGTAGGCTACAAAACTAAAGATGTTTTTTCAAACGGGCCATTTTTTTTATAAAAGCTGTGGCAACATTCATCATCCGGAAAACATTTTTAAAATTGGTTCAACATCAGTACGGGTAAAGAGTTCACCGCATGACCACAACACATTAAATAATTTTTTTACAGTGCTTGTAACTTTTCTTTAACGACCTCGTTTAACTAATGCCCTCAGCGCTGAGAAACCATTATTGTAGTTAAAATACGGAAACCTAAGTTCTAAAAACTTAAATTAAACGGAAACCATGCTTACGATTAAAAAACATGCTCTTAAAATGGGAGCATTAGCCCTTGCTATGGGTATTACTTTTGCAGCTTGCAGCGATGATGATGATAATCCAACTCCGGCAACCCGTACAAAAGAATACAAACTGTCTAAAAGCGCTACTGATGCCACTCAGGTTGGTTCGATCATTCTGTCTGAAAACGCTGACAGCAGTGTAAACCTGGCCATCGTTCTGAAAGCTTCTGCCAAAGATATCAAACATCCGTTCTACCTGATCCGCGGTAGTGTTGCAGCTCCTAAAGCTGATACACTGGCTAAAGACACCATCCTGGGTAATGGTGCTGAAGCTACCAAAGTTATCTGGAATAAAGTTAGCTCTGTAACCGTTGGTGGTGCTACACGCAAATTCAATTTTGACAGTGCTGTTAAGATCGACGCATTCTCTAAAGTTTACTATAAAGCTGGTAAAGACAGCGTAATCGCTATCGGTAACATCCTGAAAAGCGTTGCACAGTAATTATACAGTTTTTTATACTTGATGTAAGAAATTAAGAGACTCACTGGTTCAACTAAATGTAATAATGGCCGGATAATTATCCGGCCATTATTATGATGGTCTTCGTCGTATTTTAGGATATGGCTCCAATCCGTGGATCGGAAAAACCGATTTTATAAAGAAGTCCACATTACTGACTCAACTGCGTGACGCGCAACACCTTAAATTCTGTTCTTCTGTTAAGCTGCCTGCCCTCCGGATTATCCTTACCATTTGGCAGTGTGTTAGGTGCTATCGGCCTTGTCTCCCCATAACCTTTTGCGATCATACGATCGCTGGAGATCCCTTTGCTGATAAGGTAATCTACGCAGGATTGTGCACGTTTCTGAGACAACTTCATATTGTAATCATCTTTACCCTTACTGTCTGTATGCGCACTCATTTCAATAATGATATTTGGATTATCCTGCATAATTGAAACAACAGTATCGAGCACGACCAGTGACTGCGAACGAAGCGTTGCCTTATCGAAATCATAGTAGATATCTTTCAGGATAATAGGCTTTCCTATTTCATAACGCTTCAGGCATATAGTTTGGTTTACAAGAGAATCAACTTTTGTCAGATTATCTGTATTTACATAGATTGCTTTGGAGAAGTAATTCTCTTTCTCTGCCATGATCTTGTAGTGTTTCAGTGGTTCTACCTCAAAGCGGTAACGGCCTGTTTCATCGAGCGTCACCTGCTGTAACACCCGGTGTGCGATCGTATCCAGCAGCGTCACTTTAGCACCCGTTAACGGCAGATCACCATCACAATCCAGCACCAGGCCATTCACCGTTTTAGAGATCTTCTTAATTGTGAATACCTCCAGGCAGCATACTGATTCCCTGTCAGAACTGATGAATCCACCTGCCATCGGATGTTCGCTGTCAGACGCTGCAAAGTAAATATCATCTTTAGGAGAGTTCAGTGGCGCGCCCATATTCTTAGGCGCTGTCCAGCTGCTGAAATCACCTTCACTTAGAAAGAAGTCCAGTCCACCCAGGCCCACACGACCATCTGTACTGAAAATAAGTGATCTTTTTTCCCCATCATAAAAGGGCGCCTGCTCTTCATCACGGGTATTGATGTTGGTACCAAAATTCTTAGCCGCTCCGATTGTACCATTTTCCAGGGTACAGAACCAAAGATCATTTTTCCCCATGCCACCCGGCCTGTTGGAAGAGAAGAGAAGATACTTACCGTCAGCCGTCAAGAAAGGCTGCATGGAGCTATAACCGTCTACATTTACATTAGGTCCCAGTGCCTTTGGCTCTTCCCACTCGCTGCCCTTGCGTGTACTGATATAGATAGCAGCCGCCTTTACACCATTTTTGGTCGTCCATCTGGTCAGATAGATGGCATTGCCATCAGGGCTTGTAGCAGCTACCCCCTGATCAATGCCTTTGGCTTCAGGAATATTGACAGGACGACTGTTACTAAAATTGCTGCCATCGCCGGTTGCAATGAAAAGATTATTCACATAAGGATTGACCTTTTTAGACTTCTTTTCTTTTTCCAGATCACTGCTATCCGGGCGGGAAGATGTGTATAAAAGCATATTCTTTCCCAACACAGCAGGAGCGTAGTTCGCGCCACCCGCATTCACGTCACCGGATAGCTTACTGATAATGTAACCAGGAAGTCTGCTTGCTTCTGATACGGCAAACTCACAGCTTGCTATCTCCAGGGAAGCCCTGGCACTGATATCATCCACCTTCGTATATTCCTGTTTAAACTTATTGAATTGTTCCAGTGCAAGCGAATACTTACCATTAGCGCGGAGAGATACGCCATACCAGAAACGGGCCAGCGGGAACAATGTCGTGTTATTAAACCCTACCACCTGTTCGTAATATTTCTCAGCGTTACCGAAATCATTGTAGTTCCTGTAGGACTCGGCCAGTCTGTAAATGACCGTTTCGTAGTCTTTCAGTTTTCCAGACTCTTTACCACGCAATTCTACCGTGTAAGGAAGGATCTGCTCGGGTTTTATCTTAAAAGTACCTAATGCCCTGTTGTAATACTGAGCAGCGGAGTAGTAATCTTTTGCTTCAAAGTAAATATCAGCGGTCCGCTTATAATCGTATACATACTGCGCTTTTGCGGTACTAACAGTCCATAGTAATGCGATAACCAGCCAATAGCGTACATTTTTTTTCATCCGTGTATTTTTTGTTTTTACAAGCGCGGGCAAAAGAAGTTTTCCTCAGAGTAAACTTTCTTTTTACGGCTTATGAAGGATAAGGATAGTTCAAAGCTGTTACTGCCATTCACTAACCTTCTTAGATTAGAAGTATTCACATCATAACTGAGTCCCAATACAAAGCTTTTAAAGTGGAAACCAGCGAATGGAATAGCAGAGTCATTTACACGGTAGTTTGCTCCCAGCAGGAAATCAAACTCTTCATTCAGAAAAGCCTGTCCGTAAATGCCGACAACCGTTTCATGTGCATTACCCTGACGCATATACAGGCCGTGGGGAGTGAGGCTGAAAATATTATTCAGTTTAATACGGGTACCGCCATGTGCAAGATATCTTACAGGCAAACGCCTGTTATCGCCTGATACAAAAGGATCGCTAGGCTGGGTGAGATGGCCGGCAGAGAAGCCGCCAAAAGGATTAAACTGATGATTAGGGTTTCCGTCAAAGAACATTACACCAGCAGCAGCGTCGAATACATTAGACGAAGTCGTATTGATATTCTCACCACTTGGTTTAGCAGGGTCAAATCCCAACACAGGATCATACTGGCTACCCAGTTGCCATTTCGCCGGATCTATCTTACGGTTGATCATACCAGCCTGTATACCAAATACCAGCTGGCTGGTACCGGTCTCTCCGAAGCGTACGCCACGATAAGACATGCTTGCCATTGCATTGAGATAGTTGTATCCGGCATCTCCAGCAGACATATTAGTGATGTTAATACCTCCGCCGATATTATTAGGCAGAGCAGCATCAAATGACACCCCGGTAGTAGAAAATGGCTTGCCTATATTCACCCACTGGTTTCGGTAATTGGCACTTACACGGTAGTCGCCATCAACAATACCTGTCAGTGCAGGATTCAGCCACATAGGATAAGCATAATACTGGGAAAAGTGAGGATCTACCTGTGCTTTTGCCCAACCTGGTAACAACGTGACCAGCACAGTTCCGAGAACAAAAAGTATATTCTTATTCTTCATAGGAAGACTTTTTAACTTTTTTAAGGAATGGCCGGGACAGGAGACTATCCCGGCCTGTATATTTTTCTGATCGTTTAGCGGACAATAGTGACGGTACCCTTCATGTTAACAACAGAACCATCCTGGAGTGTGGCACGCAGTACCCAGATGTATACACCTAGAGGCTGCTGACGTCCATTCACTGTACCATCCCATCCGATACGCTGGTCTTTGGTTTCGAAGATCTGCTGACCGTACTGGTTGTAGTATCTGACAACCACATTAGCGATGGTATTACCATACACGAAGTGTACATCATTGAATCCATCACCATTTGGCGTGAAAAGGTTCGGTACAAAAATTCTGTTACCCTGTGGATTTTCAGCTGTACCTGTTACCGCTGCAGAGAGTGCACTTGTTTCACATTCATTATCACCCAGTGCTCTTACACGGATAGTCACAGCCTGGGTGGGTTGCAGACCAGCGATGGTATGTGTCAGACCATTCGCGCCCGAGCTTGGCTGGATATACGTTGTACCATTGTCAAGTGTTACCTGGTAAGCACTTGCACCCGGAACAGCAGTCCACTGGAAGGTTACTGACGTAGCTTCGGTATCGCTGACAGTTACTACCGGTGCATCCAGCGGCTGCAGGATATTCACCTGTACTGCGATCCTGCTTGTGCTGGCACAACCACCTGTTGTGACTACTTCTACGTAGTAGGTCGTATTATCATTCAGCGCAGGGGTAGTGAACGCAGCTGTAGTCGCTACCGGCGTACCTCCCGTTTCCGTTGTATACCAGCGGAAGCTTGCACCCGCAGTAGTTGAAGTTGCCGTAAGCGTTGCTGTACCACCAGGACAAATACCTGCTTCATTGCCGGTTACTGTTGCATTACTTGGTGGAGCGCCTACCGTTACATTTACTGTCGTACGGGTCGGACTTGCACAACCAGAAGTATTCAGTGCTTCAACATAGTAGGTCACATTTGCATTGATCGGAGGCGTCGTGAACGAACTTCCTGTACCCGCCGCAGTACCGCCTGTTGGTGTTGTAAACCAGCGATAGGTCAGTGCGGCGTTAGGATTCTGTACACTCAGCACTGCTGTTTCACCCTGACAGGTTGCGACAGATGCATTCGCTACTACAGGTGTCGCCGGAGCAGGGTTCACATTTACCTGCACAATTGTACGGCTCTGACTTACACACCCACCGGAAGACGCTTCTACGTAGTAGGTCATACCTGTGGTCAGCTGTGGCGTTGTGAAGTCTGCGCCGGTAAATCCAGGCGTACCACCCACTGCTGCTTCATACCATTTGTAACTAATGCCTGGCTGCGGATCTTTCACAGAAAGCAGGGCAGAAGTGCCTGCACAGATAGTAGCTCCATCTGCCAGTGGCGCACTGATCGTATTTACGACAGTCACTGTCACTCCTTTTCTTGCCTGGCTAGGGCAACCAGAACCATTCAGCGCTTCCACATAGAAGGTGGTATTACTGTTAATAGCAGCAGTTGTATACTCAGGACCAGTAGCCAGGAGGGTACCATTGGCAGGCGCATCATACCAGCGATAGGTCAGTGATGCAACCGGATTGAGCACATTGAGTGTAGCCGTACCGCCTATACATGTTACCAGATTAACAGAAGTCACATCTGGTGTCGGTGCAGCGGCATCTACTACAATACTTGCTGTGGCGCGGCCCGTGCTTACGCAGGTAGAGCCGGAAGCTGCCTGTACATAGTAGTTTATATTCGCTGTTACAGCTGTTGCAGTAAATGTAGTGCCTGTGAATACAAGCGTACCACCGCTTGCTGCATCAAACCACTGATAGTCTATACCCGCCTGTGGATTCAGTACAGAGAAGGTTGCATCCTGACCGGCACATGCCCTTACGTTTCCTGCTGTCAGTACCGGTACCGCAGGAGACTGTCCTACCGTAACCGTAGCAGCCACTCTTGCACTTGTACCAGCGCACTGGCTGTTTGTGCTCACCGCCTCTACATAGTAAGTAGTGCTTGCATTGAGATTTGGCGTCACAAACGCAGGACCGGTAAATACTGATGTACCGCCGGTAGCTGCCGTGTACCAGTTATAAGTCACACCTGTGGTAGTAGAAGTGACGCGCAGTGTAGCGCTACCACCTGTACAGATGCCTACATTATTAGCTTCAAGAACAGGGTCCTGAATTGTGCCGGAGAGCGTGACAGTTGTCGCTGCTCTTGTCACACTACTACAGTTACCATTGGTTGCTTCCACATAGTAAGTGGTCGTTGCATTGAGAACAGGAGTTGTAAAGCTTGCGCCTGTACCAACCGGCGTACCGCCCGTAGCTGTTGTGTACCAGTTATAAGTATATGCGGCGTTTGGATTCTGTATGGACAGCGTAGCGGCAGTACCCGGACATGCAGTCACATCGGAGGCAACTACAGGAGCTGTTGGAACCGGCACTACATTGATAGCTACAGCGACGCGGGCGCCTGCATTCGCGCAGCCAGTTGCATTGACGGCCTGTACATAGTATGTAATATCGCTTGTGACGCTATTTACCACAAATACAGGACCGGTAAATACCTGTGTACCACCTGTAGCCGCATCATACCACTGGTAAGCGATATCATTCTGCGGATTCTGTATAAACAGTACCGTGTTCTGACCAGCGCATGCATCTACACTATTGCTCACTACGACTGGTGTACCAGGTCTTGGCACTATGGTGACAGTGGCAGCCACTCTTGCACTTGTACCAGCACACTGGCTGTTTGTGCTCACCGCCTGTACGTAGTAGGTAGTGCTTGCATTGAGCGTTGGTGTCACATACTCAGCACCGGTAAATACAGATGTGCCGCCATTAGCTGTTGTGTACCAGTTATAAGTCACACCTGTAGTTGTAGAGGTGACACGCAGTGTGGCATTACCACCCGCACATGTATTTACATTATTCCCTTCCAGGGTTGGAACCGGAGGAGCGCTGGACGGCGTAACGGTTGTACCCGCTCTTGTTGCACTGCTACAGTTACCATTGGATGCTGCTACATAGTAAGTAGCCGTTGCATTGATCACCGGTGTTGTGAAGTTCGCACCATTACCCACGGCAGTACCACCATTTGCAGTAGTATACCAGGTATATGTGTACAATGCATTTGGATTCTGTACGGACAGCGTAGCAGCTGTACCCGGACATACCGTAATATTGGATACCACGACTGGTGTGGCAGGAGGAGGCACTATTGTGACAGCTACAGCGACACGTGCACCTGCATTGGCACAGCCGTTCGCATTCACCGCCTGCACATAGTAAGTGGTACTGCTGTTTACGCTATTTACTACGAACACCGCACCAGTGAATACCAATGTACCGCCGGTTGGAGCATCATACCACTGGTAAGTGATATTATTCTGTGGATTCTGAACAAACAGACTTGCGTTCTGACCTGTACATACCTCCACATTATTGGCGACTACTGCAGGTGTACCAGGTCTTGGCACCACTGTCACCGTTGCAGCCACTCTTGCAGCTGTACCACCACAACCAGATGCGGTATTTACGGCACCTACGTAATAGACAGTTGTTGCTGTCAGCTGAGGCGTAGTAAACTCAGGACCAGTAAATACCGGTGTACCACCTGTAGCCGTTGTATACCAATTGTAGGTAATACCTGTTGTAAGTGATGTGACACGCAGGGTGGCAGATGCACCTGTGCAGACATTTACATTATCAGATTCGAGTGTTGGAGCAGGGGCCGGCTCAGTGATCAATACACTTACCCTCGCTCTTACAGCACTGCTGCAATTACCGCCCACAGCCTCCACATAGTAATCAGTGTCTGCCGTCAGAACAGGTGTAGTGAAACTTACACCATTTCCTACCGGCGTACCACCTGTTGGCGTAGTATACCAGCGATAGGTGAAGGTGCCGCCTGGACGTACTGACAGTATCACAGTATTACCACGGCATACATTTACAGCCGAGGCAACTACTGTAGGCGTACCTGGCGCCGGTGTTACCACCACGCTGGCCTTCGTACGTGCACCTGTGCTGATACAGCCATTGCTGTTCACCGCCTGTACATAGTAGTCTGCACTTGCAGTAGCGGCCCTGATCACCAGGGTTGCTCCTGACTGTATCAGTGTACCACCTGTAGCGGCGGTATACCACTGGTAGGTCAATCCTGCCTGAGGATTCAGTACCGCCAGTGTTGCATCCTGACCGGCGCATACCTGTACGCTCGCGCTTTGTACGGAAGGGGTACCTGGGTTCTGGACTACACCTGCAGTAGCGGATATTCTTGCACTGCCTGTGCCGCATTGTGATACAGTATTAATTGCTTCCACATAGTAGACAGTGGTTGCGGAAAGATTAGGCGTAGTAAAGGTTGTAGCTGTAGTTAACAATGTACCGCCTGTGAGCGCGCTGTACCATCTGTAGGTAACACCTGCTACCGGAGATGCTATTCTGAAGATAGCCGGGTTACCCGCGCAGACATCAACGTTAGCAGCTTCCAGTAGCGGAGTAGGCGCACCTGCACCTACTGTTACTGTCGCTCTTACTCTGGATGACAGCGTACAGGTTCCATTGCTTGTTTCTACATAGAACGCTGTATCGGCACTCAGTGCATTAGTGACATAAGTAGTACCTGTGAATAGCAGGGTACCACCTGTCGGCGCACTATACCAGCGGGTCTGAACGTTCTGACCTGTTACAGTGGCAGTCAGGGTAGCTGGCTGACCAGCACAGATGCTTGCATTTGTAACAGATGGTGCCACAAGCCCAGGCACTACACTTACTGTTACAGATACCCTGTTCGGATTCGCGCAATTATTGCTGGTCCTTACACTTTGTACGTAGTAAGTAGTTGTAGCAGTCAGCTGAGGCGTTGTGAAGCTTGCACCTTCTCCCACTTTCTGGCCACCTACTGATGCGGTGTACCATTCCAGTGTTGTTCCAGCAGTGGCCGTTGCAGACAGTGATGCGGTAGTGCCGCTACAAATAGTCACGTTACGTATGGCTACATTCGGCGCAGATACCTGCCTTGTAGCATAATAGACATTCGCTTTTACCAGTGCTGCAATAATGCCTGCTCTCAGGCGTACCTGCACGCGGTCATACGCGGCTCCTGGTGCAAATGCTACAGTGAATTTACTTGTGCCTGTAAGCAGACGTACGCTTACACTACTATTGTTCAGTAGTACAGCATCATTATTAGCCGTCGCACCATTGAAGCTGGATACTTCCAATGAGCTCAGCAGACCAGCGTCCACGACCTGAGCCGGCAGTTCCAGGGTAATGCGTACGCTATCACCAGCCGGAGCTACGTCAGGGAAGATGAGGCTTTGCTGTACACTACCACTGCCTGCGGCAAGTGGCACTGACAATACAGAGAAGTTATTAAGATCTGCATCTGTTGTATTGGCTGCATCCTGTACGGAGCAGAGTACGCAGACGGCAGTTGTACTATTTGTTTGCGCGTTCGCAAAGTCACAGGCTGTATTTGGCAATACACTTACAGTCAGCGGTACTGCTGTACGCTGGCTTGGACAACCGCCCGTATTCGCAACAGCTTCTACATAGTAAGTGATATTACTTGTCAATGCAGGTGTTGTGAATGATGCACCTGTTGCGACAGCGCTACCACCAGTAGGCACTGTGTACCAGGCGTAGGTTACGCCAGGCGTTGAGGAAGTGGCTGTCAGCGCAGCGGTCTGACCGGATACCACCTGGCCATTCGCTGGTACAGTTGTTACAGTCGGCGCAGCAGGTACCACATTTACAGTTACGGTAGTAGCCGTTCTTGTCGTGCTGTTACATGTACCCACCACCGCTTCTACATAATAAGTAGTTGTAGCCGTCAGTACAGGCGTTTGGAAAGATGCCCCTTCGAACACGGGAGTACCACCTGTTGCAGCAGTATACCAGCGGAAGGTCACTCCTGGCGTTGTGGAAGTGGCCACCAGTTGTGTACTGTTGTTTGCACAGATCGTATCGCTGGCTGGTGTTACCACCGGTACACCCGGACGACCGATCACATTAGCTGTTATCCTTGTACGTGTTGTGTTGGCACATCCTGTACTATTGGACCCCTCAACATAATATACTGTTGTAGCAGTTAATGCAGGACTTGTATAACTATTACCGGTAAAGAAGGCTGTACCTCCAGTTGGTGCTGTATACCAACGATAGGTAACACCTGTTACCGGTTTCACACTGAATGTAACCGTGCTGCCACTGCAGATGGTCAGAGCAGTCGTGTCGAGTGCCGGTACATCAGGTACAGCATCAACGACAGCCGTCACTGGCACGCGTTGCAGGTTGGGACAGTTCAGACTTGTCTTCACGGCCTCTACATAATAAGTAGTATTAGCAGTCAGCGCAGGTGTCTGGAAGCTTGCACCCGTGAAGATAGCAGTACCACCGGTAGATGTCGTATACCAGCGGAAAGATACATTCGCAGGACCTCCGGCTGTCAGTGTTGCACGGTTGCCGGCACAGATAGTATCTGCCTGTACTACAGGCAGGCCTGCGACACGGCTTGCGAAATTTACGCTTACTGCGCTAAGGGCCGTTGCCACACCGGAATTCAGGCGTACAACGATCCTGTCGAACAGGGCTTTAGGTTTGAAACCTACAAGTGCCTGCTGATTACCACCCAACAGTGATACTTTCACCAGTGGGCTGTTCAGGGCAACGAAATCATTATTGGAAGCAGCACCATTAAAGGAGCCTATTTCTATTGTGGAGAGCAGTCCGATATCCGCCAGAGCAGCATCGAACGACAGGGCAATGACTGTACTGTCATTCAGTTCACTGATCTGCGGGAACACCAGTGACTGTTGCACATAAGCGTTCAGCAGTCCCAGCGCCACATGCAGGGTAGATTTAGTAGCGGTGCTGTTATCAACTGCGAGAGACGGATTTTCGACATAACAACCAATGCATACACCATTAGCACTATTCTGCTCGCTGGTAGCGGCATCACAAGGGATGTCGTTATTACCGGGGATGACAGTAGCTGTAACAGACACTCTTGGCCCGTTTATACAACCACCCGGAGTAGATGCGGATACGGAAAATACAGTAGTCGCAGACAATGGACCAGTGTTGAATACTGCACCTGTAAAAATAGAATCACCAGCCGCGTTATACCATTTGTATGTCACATTGGCACCAGGCGCATATGCAGTGAAGATGGCTCCTTGTCCAACACTTACAGCGGTGGTGAGCGGAGTGACCGTCAGTGTGCCAGGCGCCGGACTTACAGTCACCGGTACCCTGGTCCTTGTCGTGCTCTTACAACCATTATTGTCAGCTTCAACATAGAAAGCAGTATCTGCTGTCAGCGCATTGGTCGTGTAGCTTGCTGTTGATGCCAGCAGCGTACCGCCGACAGCGGCTGTGTACCAGCGGAAGGTGGCACCAACAGGAGCGGTTGCCAGCAGGGTAGCAGGACTACCAGTACAAACCGATCTGCCAGGAGCAGTAGGAGCAGCTGGTGTTGCACCCACATTTACCCTTACCGGTATTCTTGTCGGATTAGCACAACCGAAGCGGCCTGCTTCCACATAATAGGTAGCAGAAGCAGTCAGTGCCCCTGTTGTGTAGGTAGCGCCCGTCTGAACCGGCGTACCGCCAACAGCTACTGTGTACCAGGCCAGGTTAGCACCATTGCTGGCAGTAGCATTCAGTGTCGCTGTATTGCCACTACATACGTCAACATTGGCAATTGTCACTACCGGACGAGGCGTAACGACTGCCGCAAAGTATACTTTCACACTTGTAAGTGCAGCCAGCACACCGTTGATACTTACCATTACACCATTAAATGCTTTGG
Source organism: Chitinophaga agri (assembly GCF_010093065.1). Classification (NCBI taxonomy): domain Bacteria; kingdom Pseudomonadati; phylum Bacteroidota; class Chitinophagia; order Chitinophagales; family Chitinophagaceae; genus Chitinophaga; species Chitinophaga agri. The sequence continues at coordinate 4,637,395 of NZ_CP048113.1, forward strand.
ACACCGGTACAGTTACACGGAACTTATTACCTGTATTCAGCAGCACTACATGTGCAATTGTATTATTCAGGAAGATAGCATCTGCATTTGGTGTGCTACCATTATAGGTTTCAAGTCTGATACCACCCAATAATGCTGCATCTGCCAGCTGACCAGGAATTTCCAGGTCCAGGGTTACACTATCGCCGGCAGGATATGTATTATCAAACTGCAGGAGCTGACCAACATATCCTAATGCTGCAACTGTAGCTGTAATAGTGGAAGCTGAATTTGAATTATCATCAACAGCCAGCGCAGGATCTGCAACAGCACATAACAGACACACACCGGAGATCACCGGACTTACCTGCTGCCTCGCATAGCTACATGGTGTAGGTTCAGTAGGCAGGTTAATATCTACCTGTACCCTGGTACGTGCAGGACTGGTACAATTATTCGCAGGATCTCTCACCTCTACATAGTACACAGCAGCAGCTGACAGCGCCGGCGTTGTAAAGGTTGGAGAATTGCTCCGCACTACATTGCCCCCAGCAGGAGCATCATACCAGTTATACTGATAAGCAGGGTTTGGACTGGTAACGGTGAACGTGGCTGTCTGCCCGACATTAATAGTCCTCACGGCTGGAGTTACCAGTGGCTGTGGCAGACCTACGATCACATATACCGCTTTCCTCACAGGATTTACACATCCGGAGGAAGAAATAGATTCAACATAATAGATGGCATTCGCCACATCGCTCACCTGGAAGGTAGCACCCGTACCCAGTACGGTACCGCCTGCAGGTTGATTATACCAACGGAATGTAGCACCTGGCCCGGTAGCGCGCAGTATTCCTGTGCTACCCTGACAGATGTAAACGGTATCCTTTTCAACAGTCGGCGTACCCGCAAAGATCTGTGCGGAATATACCTTGAGTGCTGACAGCGCAGTAGCCACACCATTCAGCTTAATATTTACACGGTCGAAAGCCGCACCCGGCGCGAAAGAATAGATCAGGTCCCTGTTACCATTCAGTAACTGCAGGTTCAGGGTTGCTCCGTTCAGCGTTACCTCATCCGTATTTAGTGTACCTCCATTGGAAGAAGATACCTGAATACCTGATAATAAACTCAGGTCGGTCAGGCCGGTAGGGAAGCCCAGTTTAATACGGATACTGTCACCTTTCACACCCTGGCCGGAGAAGATCAGGGATTGCTGAATATTAGCGCCTACACCAAGGATGGTATGAATCACAGATGCCGTTCTCGAGCTGTTATCCACAGCGGAATCCGCCTTCTCTACATAGCAACCTACACAGATGCCGCTTGTGGCCGTTGTCTGACTGGTCGCTCCGCCACAATCAATATCTCCCGGATCAGCAGGCCCGCCGTCACCATTCAATGTAACAGATACAGGCGTACGCAGGCTGCGACAGGTAGCATTCCCTGCCAATACGGCTTCTGCATAATAAGTAACATTACCAGTTACCGGCGGCACGGTAAATTGCGTACCCACAAACACAGGCGTACCACCTGTTGGTACACTATACCAGTTATACTGATACCCTGCATTCGGAGAAACGACATTAAAGGTAGGCGTTGTTCCCTCTTCAACGGAGGCAGAAGAAGGCGTAACAGTAACACCAGGTAAACCCGTCTTTACCTGAACAGGTGTACGTCTTTCGCTACCGCAACTATCAGCGCCGGCAGCTTCTACGAAGTAGGTGGTGTCTTTTGTAATAGCAGGCGTAATAAATGTAGCACCATAACCCACCGGAGAACCACCTGTGTAGGAAGTATACCAGCGATAGGTATAACCGGCAGGGGCCGTAGCGGTAAGGGTAGCAGGGCTACCTGTACATACATATGCGGTAGCCACAGCAGGTACTACTACAGGTGTTACCACCTGTGCATAGTATACATTTATGGATGACAGGGCGCCTACTACTGCATTCACCCTTATTTCAACTCTGTCAAATTCTTTATTGGCTACAAAAGTGTAGGCGTTCTGCTGTACACCATTCAGCAAACGGATGGTTAGCAAGGGGGCAGAAATACCAGCCATCTCTGCATCAGCAGGGCGTGCACCATTTCCAAGACCGATACCAATGCCACCCAGTACTTTCAGGTCCAGCAGACCGGTCGTCGTACCAAGGCCAATACGGATAGAATCTCCCGCTTTTCCTTTTACAGGAAGTATCAGATCCTGGTATGCATATCCAAGTGCTCCAACACCCAGGCGGATGGTAGAAGCAGTGAGCGGATCATTATCAACAGCCAGACCAGGATTATTAGTACCACACAGCAGACAGGCCAGACCACCTGTACCGCTGCTTTGTGTCTGTGCACCGCTACAGCTTAGAGGGCCATTACCAGTAGCGCCATTTACATCTACCTCTACGGCCGTTCTCTGAATGCTGATCAGGCCATCAGCAGGAGAAACAGCTTCTACATAGTAGGTTTTGTCTGCAAATAACGGAGGCGTAGTCAGGCTACTGCCCGTATGAACAGGAGAACCACCTTCTTTTGTCTCATACCAGTTAAAGATCACACCTGGAATGCTGGGGAGAGAAGCATTCAGGGTAGCCGTTTGTCCTGTAGTAATAGTGGCCGGACTAGGGGCAACAGTTACTGGTGTCATGGCAATCGCCTCATAGATATACAGTGTATTATCCAGTGACAGCAGACTGCTGATATCTACCTGTGCCGCATCAAAAGTTTTAGACACAGGTATGGCAATGCGGAATTTGTTGATCTCTCCCTGTGTTTGCAGCAGGTTGACATTCAACAAAGGACTATTTAAAGTAACAGGATCGTTGTTACTTACATTATTCAGTGAGGTAGTTACCTTAATACTACCCAGCACAGCGGCATCAGCCAGGAAGTCCGACTTACTGCCTAATATCAGGATAATACTATCACCACTGTGATAAATACCGGGGAAATTGATCTTTTGTCCCAGCGTAGAAGCCAGCCCTAAAGGCAGTACTAATCTTGATGCGGTAGTGGAATCACCATCAGCCGCAAATGCCGGATCCGTAATAGTACAAAGGGCACACGCCACACCGCCTGTAACCGGCCCATTCTGGCTGGTACCATACGTCCACAGCGGACCGGTACCACCACCAATAGTTACAGGTACTGCTGTTCTTACAAGACTGGTCGTACCAGCCGGATCTTCTGCTTCCACATAGTAAGTCGTATTGCGGATCAATGCAGGTGTGGTAAAAGCGCCTCCACCGGAGAAAACAGGAGAACCACCTATAGGAGTGGTATACCAGTTAAATGTAGGATTACTGATCCTGATGGAAGGCGTAAGTGTGGCCCCTGTATTATAAGCTGTCTTTGCAGGATTAGGCAACACAGATACCGGGATCATCGCTGCTACCTCATATAATTTCAGGTCGCCCGATACACCTACCAGCCCACCAAAATCTACCTGTACACCATCAAATGTCTTCGTAGCAGGAATGGTTACCCTGAACTTACGGGCATTGTTCAGTCCTGCTCCCAGTAACTGCAGTTTTACAGTCGGTGCATTCAGACTTATCTGGTCATTATTTGATGCTGCCGGACCGGCGATACTATTGTTATAGGTCGTTACCCGCACTCTGGGCAATACAACCGCCGCCAGATTTTCCGTAGGTGCTTCCAGGAAGAGGACAATGCTGTCTCCCGCCTGATATACACCAGGCAGTTTTACCAGCTGGCCTACAGTGGCTGCCAGTCCTAAAGGCACGGTGAGGGTAGCTGCAGTTGTCGTATCACCATCTGCGGCAGCAGCAGGTGTACTGACGGCACAGGCAGCACAGGCGACACCGGTTGTGAAGGGACTTTCCTGTTCCTGGCCATAGCTCCAGATAGTACCCGGACCACCAGCCACTTTTACTGTAACAGGCGTACGTACATAACTGCTAAGATTATCTGAAGGACTAAATGCTTCCGCATAATAGGTAGTCGTACGGTTCAGTAGAGGAGTAGGGAAATTATTGCCCGTCGCCACAGGCGTTCCTCCCGTAGGAGAAGTGTACCATCTGAATACAGGGCCGGATACACGGGCGTCTGTACCAGCAGCAAGAGTTACGCTGCTACCAGCAGTGATCAGTGGGGCAGCAGGGGTCACCGTTACCGGAATGGCAGCGGCAGCCTCATATATGCGTAAAGCGCCGAAAGCTGCAAAAGCAGTTGTCAGACTAACTTGTGCAGCATCAAAATCTTTGGTGACCGGGATGGTGACACGGAATTTAGAGGTACTGCCAATACCAAGTGCATCCACACGCACACTACCTACACCAAGGTTAATGACATCGTTATTGGCTACATCGTTATTAAATGTTTGTACCTGAATAGCAGACAAAGCGCCGGCGGAGAGTATCTGACCAGGAATGTCGAGGTCTAATACGATCTTATCGCCGGCTTTATAATCACCAGGAAATTTCAGCAGTTGTCCAACTGAAGTTAACGCGCCTACAGGCAATTGTAATATGGAAGCGGTAGTAGTATCTGCGTCGACAGCTGCAGCAGGATTGTCTACATAACACAATGCACAGGCCACACCACCTGTTACCGGACTAACCTGCTGGTCAGCATATGTCCATATAGGGCCTGCGCCACCACTCACACGTACAGTAACTGGCGTACGTACGGGACTAACCAGTCCATCTACCGGATTAGTAGCAGCTACATAGTAAGTCGTGGTACGCTTCAGCGCAGGAGTCGTAAACCCGGCGCCATTAAAGACGGGCGAACCACCCTCGGGGCTGGTGTACCAGGCAAAAGTGGCGTTAGGAATTCTGATAGCAGGAGAAAAGGTCACTGTACCACCGGTAGTAATTGCCGGAGATGCCGGATTAACGGTTACAGGAATAAAGGCCGCGGCTTCGTATACCCGGAGAGTGGTAAAGGTGCTGACCAATGTAGACAGGCTGATTTGCACTTCGTCAAAAGCATGTGCGATAGGGGCTGTTACTCTGAATTTAGGAGTAGAACCCAGGCCGAGTCCCAGTACATCGAGACGGATCTGAGAGCTGTTCAGCGGGGTAGCATCATTATTGGGAATGCCTCCATTAAAGGAGGAAACGGAAAGAGCAGAAAGTAATTGCTGGGAATAGATCTGATCAGGGATCTCCAGGTCGAAGGCTACCTGGTCACCTATCTGATAACTGCCGGCAAATTTTAGTTTCAGTCCCACACCGCCGGCAGCACCCACAGGTAATACGAGTGTCGCAGCAGTGCTGGGATTAGCATCAATCGCATTGGCACCATCGTCAACACGGCATAACGCACAGGCTATACCGAAGGTGACAAAGGACTGGCTACCTGCGTAACTCCATAAGGGGCCATCTGCAAAAGAGCCATTGCCGCGCCATGCGCCAGGTAGCAGGGGAGCATAGGGATGATGCAACAGATAATTGTCCAACCAGGCCGTTGCTCCGTTTGTCACAACGGATGTAGTTACAGGGTGCTTCTCATGGGAAGCCTTACTCACCGGTAACCCAACCAGCCAGACCAGGCAAAAGAAAATAAGAATAAAAGCTCTTAACGGGCTTTTAGGAGTAGCTTTAAAATGCATAGCAATCAATTGGTTCGGGTTATAAAGCGTGTATGTTTTTCACAGTTTGTCGCACAGCATATCGTACCACGGATGCTGGTTTACTCTTTCGTATAGGCAGGCTATGAAGCTTGGGATAAGGAGTTAAGATCTACGAAGGTTGATAATTCCAGGATACACTAATACATGTAGGTCGTCCCTTATAAGTGTTTTGTTAAAAGAATGCCAAAACAACTTAGCGAATGTAGTATGGGAGCAGGATTTATAAGAGGTTCTTTTTATTCAGTATATAAAATCCCGTTCATTCTGTTCATTCAATTATTATTCATCATTCATTTTTATCCAGATTGATCTGGTATCGCCGAATATGATTATAATAACGTGCGTTAAGACGGGAAAAGGCTCGTTATCAGGAGCTATATAATTTCTGATGCAGCTACTCATTTTTTTTATAAGTAATACTACCTATTCCGGAGGCACTAAAAAGTAAGCACTACTAATTATATCGTAAAAAAATAGTTATCAAGATAACTATCCCGCTCACTTCTTACAACTGTGCCAAACACAGCTTATTATCAAACAGTTATTTATAAACCAGCAATTATCATATTTCATTCATTTAAATTCGTTTTGTTCATTTCATCCATTTTCTAGCCAAAAAAATCTGAACTAAAAATGGATACGTATGTTTACCTTGAGAACCGAAATCCATTTACTCAAAATCCATTTTCTTGTCCCCATATGATAGATCTCTCCTATGACTTTATCATAACGTTACAAAATGAAGTATCTCGGAAGTTTGGCGCGGACACAATCACACCTAGTGATTGCAAACGACTTTCAGATCTCATCAGGGATGAAACTACCAAGGCCGTTAGTGAAACCACCCTCAAAAGGGTATTTGGCTTCGCTACGACCAAGCATAGCTTTTCACGTTATACACTTAACACACTAGCGCAGTACTGTAATTATAAAGACTGGGACGATTTTCAGGCCCAGCACTATACGCAGACTGATGGTAATGAACTGAATGATGGCAAGTGGCTCGACCTTAAAAATAAGGCCATCACCATCTCTCATTACACTATTCTTACGCTGAAGAACAGATCGGGCATTCCCTTCGCCCTGACTGTACCAAGGCCTTCCTGCTTCGCCCACATTGAACGATTCCTTGAAAGTGACTACGCTGCCACTGCACTGATAGCACCTTCCGGTTGGGGTAAATCCGTTACCCTGGTACATATGGCCGAACATTTCTGGTTTAGCAAAGACGCCAAGTATAAAAAAGACATCTGCTGGTTCATACATGCTCACGCAGCCGGGAGTCTCCTGCTAAGAGGCTTCTCCCTGGCCACCTGGCTGGATAATCAGCTTAACCTCGGCACCGGGGAGAACTTCAGAGAATACTTTGCTACTCATTTTGATAAGATACGCGGACGGCTCATCTTAATTATTGACGGGTTTGACGAAATCGCTGTCGCAGGTGATAAACTCAAGCTCTTGTACACGAAGCTGGAGGAATTCGTCTACTCAAATGATCTTTTCCCCTGGGTAAAGGTTATCCTGTCCATCCGCAGCAGCACCTGGTCAGATATCTTCCAGCATTCATTACAATATCCGGCCTTCCGGAGGTACTGGTACCTGGGGCCCGAAATGGATGAAGAGACGAGCATCAATGTGCCCTATCTGACAGAGCAGGAAGTAAAGTCGGTACTATATAATCACCGTATCGATCCTGCTACGGTACGTACATTAAGTGAAGGCTTTCTTCAGAAGCTGCGGTATCCTTATTATCTGCAGCTGTTCTGCCAGTTAAATACCGGTTCCGGACAAACCTTCATCAATGAACATCTCAGTCTGTTTGAGATGATCTCCAAGTTCGTGCAGATCAAGGTATTCAATTCCCCCACCAATACCTTTAAGGTCAAAATCATAGAAAAGCTACTATGGTTGCTCGACCTGGGAAAGGCAGGTCAGTATACAGATAAAAACCTGTTGCTGAATAAGAACGCCGACCTGTTCCCCGCCTACAAAGAGTTACTTGCCGACAATATACTGGTAGAGGAGAACCTCAGCCAGGAAGTCATGTTCCTCGTAAAAGTGCGGTTCGCCCATCAGTTCCTGCTGGAATACTTTGCAGCTATGCAGTATATCAAATATGCCAATGATACCATTGATGATAGCGTGCTGCAAAAGATCACCAGTCAGTTACCCGCTTCCTCCTACAGGGTAGGGGTCGTCAAATGGCTGTTACGTTATGCTATCAATAATGAACAACTCGAAGGCATCCATAAGATATTCTATCTTCCATTGAGCACCATGGAGAAATCCTATCTGCTTGAATACCTGGCTGTGCATTACCAGTATGAAGGAGAGAATCAGATGCAGCTAAACACTGTATTCCCGAAAGGATATTTCCGTAAGAATCCCCTGAGCCGCATCATCAATGACAACTTCCTCCATTTTGGAAAAAAACGTGTATTGAGTGCACTGCTCGACCTCTCCGAAGTACAGGAAGATAAGCTGAAGATCCGCAGTATCCTCTTCAACATGTCCATGCTCCAACTGGATGCTGAGCAATGTGAAATAGAACTGAACAGTATTAAAAAACTTATTCCCCGTGACGCCATTGACGATGAAGTCTGGGTTTCTCCATATGACCTCTATCTCTTTCTCTACGAGTACCTGAAGTTTGGCATTATCAACGAGAACATCAGAGACAAGATCTACAACTATCCGCGTTACCTGACTGGTAGCACACGTCATGCGCCTACTGTAGCACAGGAGATGGTCTTCAGGATCAGTGGACTTGCCTTTGCCTTACTGTCAGACTTTTCTCACATGCTCAGTTATACCACACGTATATTTGAATGCTATCCGTCCCTGGTGTATCAACGTACCAATCCGTTGAGATTGTCATTACTCTGCTGGCAGGCGTATGCACATCTTGGTCTTAATAACCTGCCCCTGGCCAGTAAAATATGTCAGCACACAGATAAGCTGATCCGCACCTATTCTTTTGATTTTACTAACGGACGCCATATTGAAGTGTCACAGAAACTCATCATGGCGGAGGTATATTATCAGGAAAATGAACTGAACAGGGCCATCCGCACCACCGAGTCAGCTGTTGAAATATCTCAGAAAATGGATTTCAAACTGCTGCTGCTGCTCGGCTATAAACTGCTGAGCAAGATGTATCCACAGGTTCGTTTTGATAAACAATACAATCAGGCTCAACAGCAGATCACACTTATCAGTAAAAGCACTTCATTTAAACATTTCGACCGGCTCCTTGCCAGCGCCACAAAAATGAACTAGCTAAATATCAATATCTTAAATAGATCTTTTTTAATAAAAAGACGACTTTTACAGGTCGTCTTTTTATTTTTTGCACCGCTTTCTGGCATAATTTTGCGTTATTGCATACCATAATGGCTATCGATGAAAGCAAATACACTACATTCCAGCGCTTTTTGCTCAATTTACTGAGCCTGCTTACTATTATACCATTATCGCCATATCTCAACCGGTATCTGCCTACAATGGTCATAGAGGGACTGCATTTGGATATGATCGTAGCCGTACTGATCACTTTCCTGTTTACACGTCTCTTACTCTGGATCTTCAAACCGCTCATCATTCCGGCTTTTTTCCTGATATGTGCCATATTTACCATTAATTATTTTAATGATAATTACTCGTTCAATAATGTACTGAACGACTATAAAGGCATGGTACAGGGAAACTGGGGCGCCAAAAATAACAAGCAGTTTGACATCCTCAGCCTTTATCCGAGGAAGGTAGAGACCTACCGGGACAAAACAGTAAGAGGGATCAGGGATAAGGTCAACTACAAAGATTCTATTGTAAGGAACTTCTCCGTCGCCCACTCGGTAGTAGAATTTGATGAATATTTTCCCAAGTACGGGAAGATCTCCCGTTACCTCGCATTGTTCCACTATCTCAACAGGCACTTCAAATACGTTCCCGATACACATCGTGACGAATACTTTGCCACCCCTATGGAGACAATCCAGAACGGGCTGGGAGGGGACTGTGATGACCATTCCATCCTGATGGCTTCCTGTATGCAGTCTATTGGTGCACGCTGTCGTATCGTATTGATACAGGGACATGCCTATCCGGAGCTTTATTGTGGCAGCAAAGAAGAGTTTGAGATCATGAAACAGGCTATCGTTACACTGTTTCCACATCCACCGGTAAAAGAAATCCACTACCACGAAATGAAAGGCGAATACTGGATAAACCTTGACTACACTGCCAGGCATCCTGGCGGGAAGTACATGAACGATAAGGTTTATGCGTTGATAGAACTATGATAGAAAGAAAGATAAAGTCATGAGCCAATTCAAAACAATCAAACGTTACCACTCATTTTTCAAATTTAAACGTGATTTTGAGCGGTATAGCTTAAGGAAAGTAAGAAGCTATGAAATTATTATACACTGGTTACATACCGTATTAACCAGAAGTCAGTTCCTTGTCCTGTCTGGTATACTGGTTGGACTTGCCGCTGGTATGGCGGGCGTAATATTAAAAGTACTGGTACACTATATCCACTACTTTATTACGTACAGAGTGCATTTCAGTACACAGATCATCTTTTATGCATTATTTCCCTTCCTTGGGATTGTATTGACGACCATACTGGTACTGTGGTTCTTCAAAGGACAGGCAAGAAAAGGAATAGGTCTTATTCTACATGAAATCGCCCAGAACTCCAGTATCATTCCTCCTGTAAAAATGTATTCTCAGATCCTCCAGAGTGCGCTTACAGTTGGTTTGGGAGGTTCTGCGGGACTGGAAAGCCCTATTGCGGTAACCGGTGCTGCAATTGGCAGTAACTATGCCAGCAACTATAAATTAGGGTATAAGGAAAGGACGTTATTGCTTGCTGCCGGCGCAACGGCCGGTGTAGCAGCTGCGTTTAATGCACCTATTGCAGGTGTGATGTTCGCCTTCGAAATACTACTGACAGGCGTAGTATTTTCCGATTTCATTCCCCTGATCCTTGCGGCTGTATGCGGTAGCCTGTTATCCAAGATCATTCTTCAGGAAGAAGTCCTGTTTCACTTTGAAACAAGACAGGCGTTCAACTACCACAATGTACCCTATTATATCGGGCTTGGTGTGATCAGCGCGCTCTATGCACGATATTTCATCGTGATGTCACAGCGTATTGAACACTTTATGGCAGAACTGAAATGGCATGCCCTGAAAAAAGCCATTATCGGAGGACTGATAGTATCTGTACTATGTGTACTGATGCCGCCATTATTTGGTGAAGGCTATATCAGTGTGAAACAGCTCACCAATGGTTTTTCTGAATCGATTATACAAAACAGCTTTTTCAGATATTTCCCTGAACAGAGCTGGATGTTACTCGTGTTTACCGGCTTTACCTGTCTGCTGAAAGTATTCGCCACTGCGTTTACCATTCAGAGCGGCGGCAATGGCGGTAACTTTGCACCCTCCCTGTTCGCCGGTGGCTTTCTCGGTTACTTCTTCGCCCTACTATGCTCTCAGCTGGGATTTACAGATGTACCATTCACTAACCTGGTGCTGGTCGGCATGGCAGGTGTGATGAGCGGAGTAATGTATGCGCCGCTGACCGCCATCTTTCTCATAGCAGAAGCCAGCTCCGGATACGATCTTTTTATTCCGCTGATGATCGTGTCTACCACTTCATACCTCCTGGCAAAATGGTTTTCTCCTATCTCTCCCGAACTCAAACACCTGGCAGATAACGGAAAGATCTTCACTAAAGCGCATGATAAAAATATCCTGTCGCTGTTGAAACTGGAGACAATGGTTGAAAAAGATATTCAGACCATCACGCCCGACAAACCGCTCAGAGACCTGATCGAGCTGGTAAAAGAAGGACATCGCAACATGATCAGCGTAGTGAATCCATCAGGAGGACTAGAAGGTATTATTACGCTGGATGACATCAGACCGATCATGTTCAATGCATCGCTATACGATACCAAAACCGTCCGGCAGTTAATGCACCCTCCGCTGGCTGTTATTCATATGGAAGATAATGTTGCCGACGTAATTAATAAATTTGATGAAGTAAATGCCTGGAACCTGCCGGTTATACATGACAATAAACTGGTGGGCTTTGTTTCCAAATCCGGCATACTGAATAAATACAGACTATTATTACAGGAGTACTCCTGATCGTGTCCATAGGACCGTCATGACTTATTTAATCCGATCTATGGCCAAAATTCTGATCTTATTTGCGCATCCTGCATTGGAAAAATCCAGGGTGCACGCACAACTACTGACTGCCATACGCGGAATGCAGGGCATTACACTGCACGACCTATATGAAGTGTATCCGGACATGAACATAGATGTAAGGCATGAACAATCCCTGCTTTTACAACATGACATCATCCTCTTCCAGCATCCACTTTACTGGTATAGTGCGCCCGCCATTATCAAACAATGGATGGACCTTGTACTGGAACACGGATGGGCATACGGCCGTACCGGTACAGCCCTCAGAGGCAAAACAGCAGGCAATGTGATTAGTGCAGGTTCACAGGAAACAGCCTATCATAAAGAAGGGTGGCACCGTCATACTGCCAGTGAGTTCATGCTTCCGTTCAGACAGACAGCAGCACTCTGCAACATGCAGTATATAGAACCGTATGTTATTTACGGCACCCATAAACTGAACTATAGCGGTATCAGTGAAGCTGCCATTGCTTATAAACAAATGCTGGAACAATTGAGGGACGGACAACTTAAAATTCAATGACATGGAGCACTCTTATTTCTTTATAGCCATGATCTACCTGGCGGCAGCGGTGATATTCATCCCTATTGCCAGGAAGCTCGGATTAGGTTCCGTACTGGGATATCTCCTGGCGGGTGTCGTGATAGGACCTTCACTGATGGGTTTTATCGGGCAGGAAGGGCAGGATATTATGCACTTCGCCGAATTTGGCGTTGTAATGATGCTATTCCTGATAGGTATTGAACTGGAGCCTGCCCTGTTATGGAACATGCGGGCACCCATTCTGGGCCTGGGTGGCTTACAGGTACTGATCACAACCGCGCTTATTACTGGTCTGGCACTCTTAATTGGTCAACCATTGAATGCATCCCTGGCATTAGGTATGACACTTTCCCTTTCATCTACAGCCATCGTGTTGCAAAGTCTGAAGGAAAAGGGGCAGCTCGGCTCCTCAGCCGGACAGAGTGCCTTTTCGGTACTGTTATTTCAGGACATCGCCGTGATCCCTATGCTGGCAATCTTTCCGTTACTGGCAGGAGCAGATACAGGTAACAGCGCACCCCATGAACATACGCTCAGAGATAATCTGCCTGCATGGGCGCAAACGCTGGTCGTACTGGGAGCGGTGACCGTGATCATTGTAGCAGGCATATACCTGGTAAGACCCTTGTTAAGGGTGATTGCCAAGGCGCGTGTAAGAGAGTTATTCACCGCCTTTGCATTGCTGCTCGTTGTATCCATTTCGGTGTTAATGAGCCTTGTGGGACTTAGTCCGGCACTGGGGGCCTTCCTGGGCGGCGTCGTATTGGCGAACAGTGAATATCGTCATGAACTGGAAAGCGATATAGAACCATTCAAAGGATTGCTTCTGGGACTATTCTTTATGGCCGTAGGTGCGTCTATTGACTTCAAGCTGGTACTTTCCATGCCATGGGTGATACTCGGGCTGGTTGTGGCGCTCATGGCCATCAAAGCTATTACGCTGCTCATCCTTGGTAAGACATTCCGCATCAGCATAGAGCAGAACCTGTTGTTTGCCATGGCACTTTCACAGGTGGGTGAATTTGCGTTTGTACTATTGTCCTTTACACAGCAGAATAACATTCTTCCCACCAATACGGTCAGCATTATGACAGCTGTGGTAGCATTGAGTATGGCATTTACGCCTTTGTTACTGCTTTTGCATGAACGTTTGATACAACCCAGGTTCAATAAGAAGGAATCAGCGAACACCCGTGAAGCGGATGAGATCCATGGTAAGCACCCTGTGATCATTGCCGGTTTCGGGCGCTTCGGCAATATAGTAGGTCGTTTCCTGCGCGTCAATGGCATACAGGCTACGATCCTGGATCTGGATTCTGACAGGGTAGATGCCCTGCACAACCTGGGTGTAAAAGTGTATTACGGCGATGCTTCGCGCCAGGACCTGCTGGCAGCGGCTGGTGCTGCAGATGCCAAAGTAATCATCATTGCAATGGATACCGTGGAACAGACACTGGAGGTGGTGAAGATCGTCCGAAAACATTTCCCGCACCTGCAGATGCTGGTAAAAGCGGAGAATATACCGGATACTTATGAACTCATGGACCTGGGTGTATTACACATCTACCGTGAGACGCTGGACACATCGCTGCGCATGGGTGCTGATGCATTGCAGATGCTGGGTGTCAGGGCGTACCATGCACAACGTAGTGTCAATACATTCCGGAAACAGGATGAGAAAGCATTAAAAGGTTTATCTGCCATCCGTAATGACAAAAAACTGTATATCAACACGGTGAAAGAAAGAATAGAAGAGCTGGAAAAGTTAATGTCCAGCGACCGTGTAAGCAGGTGGAACCCTTCCACACAGGGGTGGGATGAACAATCAATGATTGATGAGGCGAATCAGGATTAACCGTATATCGCCTCTTCAATTTTATTTGCAATTTCCTGCAGTAGCTGCGGATCGATATGCGTATTTGCCGTTGCTTGTGCGTCAGCTATTGCACGAAATTCTCCTGCGTCATCTTTCTCAAAGGTGAGCTCGTGTTGCTCTACCGTTACTTTGAAACTGACCTTATATTGTTGTATCACCGGATGTACCTCCAGGATATGCGGTTTACCTTTAAATTCGAATTTTAAAATAAATGGATCTGATGCTCCTTCCATAGTTCTTCAGTTAGCACGTAAAGATATACTTCTTATAAAAAATTAAAAGGTCTTATTGCGGATGCGTATTTTCTCTTCTCTCGACATATGATGAATAAATAACAGAGAGAAGTAAGCAGCAGCACTGATTATCAGTATATATCCGATAAAACCTACTGTGTGAAAGAACCAGAATAAGTTCCAGTCATTGATAATGGCGTACTGTCCTACAACAGCAAAGATGGTTCCGATGATCGCAAATGCGAATGCAATTCTCTTCATAAAGGGTACGTTTTGGGATCCGTTTAAATCTTCTCGAATTAATTGATCAAATACTGTCCGTTTGTTCTTTTGGTTATTGTCCAGATATATGGGGACAAACAAAGTGCCATGGCGGCAACGCTGCAAAGTTACTATCAGCATGCGTTTTCACGTAGATATTTTTCCACATTTCCGGGAAACTTAGAAATGTGAATAACTCACGCTATTTATTACACCCCATTGGGCTAGTTGAAATGGCATCTATCATATTGATAATTTTTACATAACATCATCATTTATAAACTTTTTTACTATAATTTTAGTCAGGTTAGTTACCGCGACAGCACTAAAAGTCACTCGAGGCATTGCAACTAAAAATATATGTGTTGTGAATAACTATCAAATATTATGATGCGATAATCTTGTCTGTTTATGAACAGTACAAGCCTGCCCGAAGTGTTTAAGACATAAATGCATTCCGGTACGGGATTAATTTGAGGGAAACAATACCCGGCAGGCCTGTCCAGGCCCTGGGCTTTTAACACCAGCTATTGTATAGCTGTAACGCCTACCATACTTACAGTCATGCCAGCTGCATATTGAGTTACAAACACACCATACAATGAATACGGCCATTTCAATATAGTAATGGCCCTTTTTCTTTTGTATCAAATCTTAGATATTACATATATGGTACTCTTTATAAAATAAAAAAAGCCGGAATAAGATTATTCCGGCTCATTACCTAAACCTACAACTGTTACACTGTTAGTAACATATCTTAAATATCTTTTAGTGCATTGCACTTGCGTCCACTTTTCCGCCCTTCTTACCACCTTTCACCATCAGCACAAAGGGCACACATATCAGGAACAGTACACCAAGGTACAGGAACACGTCCATGTAAGCCAGTACTGTCGCCTGTTTTGTAATACTGTATTCCAGTGACCGGTAAGCACTTGCCAGCGCAGTTTTGATGTCCATACCTTTTTGCATGAAACCTGCAGCCAGACTATTCACCCTGTTCATCACACTTGGATTGTTAGTATCCATATGTGTCACCAGATTCGTTCTATGCAATTCACTACGACGGGATACAAAGGTTGTGATCAATGCCACACCAAATGAACCACCCAGCTGTCGCATCATACCTGTAAATGCTGCACCTTCACCTATCTGCTGCCCTTTAAGTGTAGATAATGACAGCGTCGTGATCGGAATAAATAACATACCCATACCAATACCACGTACGATCAGCATCCAGAAGAAAGCATCTGCTCCGGTATCCGGAGTGATGATCTTATACCCCCAGAAACAGAATACGAAGAAGAGGAACATACCTGCAGATACCAGGTATTGCTGCGGTACACCTTTTTCCAGCATCTTACCGATGATCGGCATCATGAATGCGGTGGTCAGGGCAGCTGGTATCATCAACATACCCGACTGTGTAGCCGTCCATCCCAGTAAACTTTGGGTATACAATGGAATGATGAATGTTGATCCGTACAATCCGAAGCCCATCAGGAAGGAGAGGAGCGTTCCCACACGCAGGTTACCATTGCCCAACACTCTTACGTTCACTATCGGATTTTTATATACCATTTCTCTCCATATGAAGAAGAAGATACCCAGTACCGCTGCTATTCCGAGGATCAATATCGTAGTATCATTAAACCAGTCATCTTCCTGTCCACGTTCCAGTACGTATTGAAGTGATCCGACTGCCAGTGCGAGAAATCCTATACCCAACCAGTCAATTTCGCTCGCTGCTTTCTTCTCACCATATTTCGGACTTCTTACGAATTGCAGTGTGAGCAGGGTTGCTACTACACCGATAGGAATGTTAATATAAAAAATGTAAGGCCATGAGAAGTTGTCCACAATATAACCACCCAGCGGAGGACCTAAGGTTGGTCCGATGATCACACCCAAACCATAGATCGCCTGTGCCATCCCTCTTTTCTCAGGAGGATAACTTTCGGTGATGATCGTTTGAGATGTTACCAGTAGTGCACCACCACCTAAACCCTGTATAAAGCGGAACAATACCAGTTCCCACAGGCTGTCTGCATTACCGCAGAGGAAGGAGGATATTGTGAATATGACAACAGATACGGCGAAATAGTTCCTACGTCCAAACTGTTGTGATAACCAGCTTGTCATCGGTACGATGATAACGTTACCGATCGCATAAGCAGTGATCACCCAGCCAATCTCACTCAGTGTAGCGCCCATGTTACCGCGCATATCATTCAATGCAACGTTTACAATGGTGGTATCCACGATCTCCAGCAAGGCACAAAGTATGGCAGTAATAGTAATGATCACCCGGCGGGCACCATACTCTACCAATGATTCCTGTTGTATCACGTTAATTAATTTTTTTTATGAAGATCAGTTCCCGAATGTTCCCGCCAGGAGACACGAAACATGCTATGAGATATATACCAGTCTGAGATTAAGTCCTTTTTAGTTGTCAGCCGCACCATCCCAGCGGGGTCATTCGTAACTGAAATTAGTCAAGATGTACATCCACCTCTACGTTCATACCCGGACGCAGCTGTTTTACTTCTGCCTGGTTCAGATCATTAAACTCGATCTTCACCGGGAGACGCTGTACCACTTTTACAAAGTTACCGGAAGCATTATCCGGAGGCAGCAATGCGAAACGTGCGCCGGTAGCAGGAGAGAGGGAAGTTATTTTACCTTCGATCGATTTACCAGGGAAAGCATCAACATGCACGCTTACTTTCTGGCCTACTTTCATTTTGGTCAGCTGTGTTTCCTTAAAGTTGGCTACTACCCAGATATCATTGGATAATACAACACTGAACAGTGACTGACCAGCCTGTACCAGCTGACCTGGTTGTACATATATCTTAGATACTTTACCATCGGCAGGAGCGAGGATCACGGAGTAGCTGAGTACGAGGTTGGCGTTATCCAGTTCTGCCTGACGTTCTTTAATGATCGCTTTAGCAGCATTGATCTGCTCAGCCGTAGCATCGCTCTGTGTAGACACAGCGCTGGTTTGACGGGAAGCAACTTTCTTCTGCTCCTGCAGTACGTTCAGCTGGCGTTCAGCTGTTTGTTTTGCGGCTAGTGCCTGTTCGTATTGCTGTTGTGTAATAGAGTGATCTTTGATCAGGTTAGCGTAACGGTCATAATCCTGACTGGCGCGCCATACATTTACTTTTGCTGCTTCGATCTGTGCGTCTACCGCAGAGATGTTAGCCTGAGACGAAGATATATTGGAGCGTGCTGCGTTTGTGCTGGCCACTGCCACCTGTACATTTACTTCAGCTGCTGCCAGCGCTGCCTCTGCCTGTGCTACCTTGATACGGAGATCTCTGTCATCCAGGATCACCAGGGTATCACCTTTCTTTACAGTCTGGTTATCTTTTACGCGTACTTCATTTACATACCCGGTCACGCGTGGTATTACAGGGCTTACATTAGCTTCTACCTGTGCGTTGTCGGTATCTTCATGATGAAGGGAGTGAATATATTTTGATACACCAAATGCACCACCACCAATAACAAGGATTGCCAGAACGATGATGAATCGATAGTTCCTTTTCTTAGGAGCTTCCTGTGCATTATTGGCGCCTTTAGTTGATTGCGTTTCCATATACTATATATATGATTATTACTTTTTTAAATTCTGAATTAGATAGATGATTATTTGATTGCTTCTGCGCCGGTCTCTGTCAGCACACCAGCTGTTTCAAGCAGCTTGGTATAAGACACTACTACATCAGCCTTAGCGAAAGCGTAGTTCAGTTTTGCCTGTACGTTAGCTACATCCGCTTCGAGGAGATCAGTAGTTGTTGCGAGATTATTCTCCTGTTTGTTCTTAACTATCTTGTAGTTCTCACCAGCCTGGTCGATCGCTTTCTGATAAGCATCGATCTTCTTCTGGTTCACCAGGTATTGCTGATATGCTTTGTTGATAGACAGGTGAATGTTATCGGCAAGCAGTTCTTCATTTACCTGTACTTCCTGCAGTCTTACTTTGGCTTCGGTCACCTTGGAACCGGATTTCCAGAAAGAGGAAAGATTATATTTAACACCTATACCTGCATTGAGTGCATTGGTTACGGTCAATGCATTTGGAACGGATATGGCAGCATAACCTGCGGTAAAACCAAGGGAAGGGTAATATTCACCTTTAGCGGCTTTAATACCTGCGTTAGCAGCTTTCTCACGGGAGGTCAGGGCAGCAGCGTCTTTACGGTTCTGCAATGCGATCTGTTCCCATTCAGCAGCCGCTTTGGTACTACCAGGAGCCGCCTGTTCGAATGTGGTGATATCAGCTACCAGCGTAGTTGTTTCCGGCAAACCTACCAGCAGTGCCATTGCAATATTGGCCAGTTGCAGGTTGCTTTCCGCTTCAGCCAGGGAAACCTCTACATTAGACTGTTGCAGCTGTACTTTTAACAGGTCGTTCCTGGCGATGATACCGTTCTTTTCCAGATTAGTAAAGTCGGTCACGCGTTGTTCCTGTTGTTTCAGGTTTTCACGTACCAGTTCAACTGCCTGTTGTGCTTTATACAGATTGCTGTAAGCATTGATCGTATTCTGAATAACTGCTTCGCGGTCTTTGTCGGCGTCCAGCTTTGCGGCTTCGGCCAGGTAGCGGGCAGATTCTTTCTGGCTCTGAATAATGAACCCTGAGAAAACAGGCACTGATACAGTGGCCATTGCATATGCCAGGGAATTTACTTTCGGAGAAGAGCCGCCACCAGAACCGGTACTATCGCTACCACCTAATTTTAATTTCAGGTCTACGTTTGGTTCGTTGATTCTGAGATATGAGCCTGAAACACTAACATCCGGTAATTGAGCATTATTAGCTGTTTTTATAGATGCGAGTGCTGCGTCGATCCTTGTTTTGCTGAGTTTAAGTTCTTTACTGTTCTGTATACTGAGCGTTATGGCTTCTTTCAAAGACAGGCTCTTCTTGTCCTGCGCCTGGCTTGTATAAGGAATTGCCAGTATTACGCAAACTACCAGAGACCATAACCGCCTGTATGTGCTATTAAGCTTCATGGATTAGAATGGCTTTAAACAAATTTTTCAAATGATTGCTTGTATGAATAATTAAATATTCCTGTAATTCGCTATCTGTCAGATGTTCCAGATTGCTCATGCGCTGGAAGTGGTGTCGTGTTGACATAATATGATTGGTAGTACCTGTCAGGGTAGCGACCATCATCATTACATCGACATTTCTTGTAAATACTCCTTTCTCCTGTCCTTCGCTTATGAATGCATGAATTACCTCGTATGCTTCTTTTTTATTTTCGTGAATCAGTTCATTCACGGCAATATCTGACTGGATCTGCGCTCTCATCATCATCAGGTTAAAGCAGGGATTACTCATAATTCTCTGGACGAATTGTTCTACCAGGGTATCGAGTCTATCCACATACGACCTGGTAGCGTCACTGAGTGTTTCTGTCAATGTTGCTTTCCAGGTAATAATCCTTTTCAGGAAGATGGCTTCAATCAATTTCTCTTTTGAGCCAAAGTAGTAGGATATCATTGCGATGTTCACACCAGCTTCATGGGCAATATCTCTCACTGAAGTAGCGTGAAAGCCGTGGGAAGCGAAGAGCTTCTCGGCTGACTCCAGGATGGATAATTGCTTTTGATTGTATTCCATGTGTAAATCGAATTGTGGGCACAAAGTTAAACAAACATTTAATTTAATCAAACGACTGTTTAAATTTAATGCACTTCTAATACATTTTTAAGCAGATTTTAAGGTTGTAGACAAGATTAAGATAATAAATAGGCAGACCCAGCCATTCTATTTGATTGACTATGAATACCGGACCTCCATCCGCAACCGATTGAAATAACAGTGAACAGCCAACTATCCCTTAAGATCAAAATGAACATAATGGACTCATCAATTGTGATTTTTTGATTTTACTTTTGACCTGTTCATTTGAAAGTCATCACTAATGCACTCAGCATGTATGTGTTAGATATAAAAATGACTTCGGTAGGTGTGAGCCTGCCTACAGTTAACCAGACCATTGTCTTTGTTATATTAAAACCGTTGTTTACAATGAATAACAATACCATTAAGTACTTGCAGGCAGGCGGCCTATTGCTCTTATCCACAGCCGTTGCCTTATCCCGGCACACGTAGCTGTCTACATAACTTTTGCAGCCATATCCATTATCTGAAAACCGTTTTCGGACCTAAAACCAGCCCAATCCGGCTTTTTACACGATTTCATGTATGCATGCGGCATTGACAATCAATGTTATAATGCACATCCATTGTTTGTATCTAAGGCGTTATAAATTGATTTATAATGTCAGGGGCTGAGTTTTTAAGATCTTCCGATTACATCCAAGGTTGATAACAATGTGACCCGGGGCGTTGTTAAACGCTCTGGCATTTATTTGCACAGGGGAAAAGGGTAAAAGGGAAAAGAGAGAACATGCCGGCGAACCGTGCATAAATGTTGCGGATGGACTGTTGTATCAGAGAACTATCATTGACAATGACAGTGTGCTGAAAATTTCCATACCTCTTTCTGAACAGGAAAGACTATTATTATACAAGTAACATATAATTACCGAGCGCAAAAACATTACATATGACACAATATCAAGTAGCCTGTTTTGGAGAAGTGCTTTGGGACATACTGCCGGATAAAGCATTACCAGGCGGTGCCCCGATGAATGTGGCTTACCATCTTCAGCAACTGGCAGTTCCCGTAGCCATGATATCCAGCGTGGGAGAGGATGAATCAGGAAGGTCGCTGCTTGAGATCATGCAACGGTATCAGCTGACAACAGATTTTGTTCAGAAAGACCCTGCACATGAAACCGGCAAAGTTTATGCCCGGGCTTCTCCTGATAATCCACTGGAGATGCAATATGAGATCGTACAGCCTGTTGCCTGGGACTATATCGCCTTTACGCCGGCACTAAAAGAACTTGCGCAGCAAACTGGCAACACCTATCTCGTTTTCGGTAGCCTCGCAGCCCGGAACACCGAAAGTCGCGAGACCTTACAATCCTTACTGGAGGGCAACCGCACCTTCGTGCTCGACATTAACCTGCGTCCACCGCATTTTGAGCAGGAGCTACTTGTCGGGTTACTCCATCAGTGTCATATACTGAAACTGAATGAGTCTGAATTAGCAATGATCAGCAGCTGGCACCAATGGCCCGACAGTATGGAAGCGCAGGTCAAAGCATTGAGTACGCAATATGCGATCAATACGGTTATTGTAACATTGGGTGCAAATGGAGCCGCCCTGTTTACAGGTGGAAAGTTCTACCAACACCCGGGTTATAAAGTAAAAGTAGCGGATACCATTGGCAGTGGAGATGCCTTCCTCGCAGGCTTTATTTACAGCACCATCAAACAATATACCCCCGCCGATACATTATCATTTGCCTGTGCCATCGGAGCACTGGTGGCCTCCTATCCGGGAGGCTGTCCGGCATACCAACGATCAGAAATTACAGCATTACTGTCAGCACACTAACAGTTGCTCCTGTGTCTGAACAAAGCGGATCAAACGTATCTATTACGCTTGATCCGCTTTTTTTTATGCATAAAAACAGCCAATGATCTTCACACCAAACCGTTACTGCAATAGCACCTAAAGGGTACTTCAAGGGCACTTTAATATCCCAGGGATATTGAAGTGTCCTTGAAGTACCTTTTAGGTGCTATTATAATAAGCTTATCAGACCGAAATCTTGCAATTTATCCATCGGATCATACCATTCATTGAAAAAAATGTAAAAAAAGCTGGCGGCTTTCCTATATTTAGCACATGTCTCAACTTATTCGTCATGTGATTACAGGATTAGGAGTGGTATGCCTGTCCCTCCCTACCTATGCACAACAAAAACCGGCCTATGTGCCACCCAGGCAGTATAATTCCTATCAAACCACCACTCCGTTAAAAATAGACGGAACAGGCAATGAAGAAGCATGGTCAAAGGCAGCGTGGAGCGACGATTTCACCGATATCGAAGGCGCCAAACAACCTGAACCAGCGATGCGCACCCGCCTCAAAATGCTTTGGGATCAGGAATATCTTTACATCCTGGCCGAACTGGAAGACCAGCACATCTGGGCGACCTTACACCAGCACGATACGATCATCTTCCAGGATAACGACTTCGAAGTATTTGTCGATCCGGATGGGGATGGTGAAAAGTATTTCGAAATTGAGATCAATGCGCATAACACCGTCATGGACCTTTTCATGAACAAAGCCTATCGCGTAGGTGGTGATGCACTGATGACGTGGGATACAAGAGGTATCAAGACTGCGATACAGGTGGATGGTACATTAAATAATCCTTCCGACAAAGACAGGAAATGGACAGTTGAAATGGCCATCCCTTTCACTGCTTTTGCGTTTTATAACGAAGGCCTTACACCAAAAGACGGTGGCCGCTGGAGGATCAACTTTTCCAGAGTAGAATGGGATACCGACATTGTGAACGGACAATATGTAAAGCGTAAAGACCCAAAAACGGGCAAATCCTTACCAGAACATAACTGGGTATGGTCTCCACAAGGCATTATCAATATGCATGCACCCGAAAAGTGGGGATATCTTAACTTTATCAGTAAACCAGCAGGTAGTGCGCCGGTAACGATCAAACTGCCTGCCATAGAAGCTGCTAAGGAATATCTCTGGGATGTATACGCCAAACAACTGCAGTACCACAAAAAGAATGGCCGTTATGCCACCACACTACAGGCACTTGGCATAACCAATACCAACATTAAAGAACAGGGTGTATCTTATACATTACAAATGGAAGGGATCACTCATCAGTTCACCGCAACATTGCTCGATAAAAATTCCAAACAACGTTGTTCTATTAACCAGGAAGGTAAAATTTCTCAAAACGTATCACATGAATAAACGCAATTTCCTGAAATCAGTCGGCCTGGGTAGTCTTGCTATTATGCAACCCGGACTCCCTTCTGTAGCTGCCGCTGCTGCGAAAACACCCTCCACTCCGGCTAAAAAAACCAGACACCGCATCTGGATCAACCCGGATGAAAAAGATACGGTTGCTGATCTGCAGAAACGTTACGCTGCTTATAAAAAAGCGGGCGTAGGAGATATCTTCTTCGAAGCTGACAGTGAAAAACATTTTAAGACAGCAAAGGCTAATGGTATCATGGCCCACCGTTGGATCTGGACCATGAACCGTGGAGAGAAAGAATTGCTGGCTAGCCATCCTGAGTGGTATGCAAAAAACAGAAAAGGCGAGTCATGTGCTACGCACCCACCATATGTAGACTATTATCGCTGGTTATGCCCAAGCAAACCGGAGGTGGTTAATTATCTGAAAGAACAGGCGGAAGCAGTGTTATCGAAAGATTATGTAGATGGCCTGCACCTGGACTATGTACGTTTCTGTGACGTCGTATTACCTGTCAACCTCTGGGACAATTATAAAATAGACCAGTCAAAAGAACTGCCGGAATATGATTTCTGCTATTGCGAAACCTGCAGGGAAAAATATAAAGAACAAAAAGGGATAGATCCGCTGGATATGGAGCATCCTGACCAAAGCCCATCGTGGAGGAGATTCCGGTATAACCGTATCACCAACGTGGTGAATAACCTCGCGGCAGTGGCGAAACAACATAAGAAACCCATCACAGCGGCGGTATTCCCGACACCGGATATTGCAAAGCGCATTGTGAGACAGGACTGGACCAACTGGCCACTGGACTCCGTAAATCCAATGATCTACCACGGCTTCTATAAAGAAGATGTGAACTGGATAGGAGAGGCGGTTGCAGAAGGTGTTGGCGCCCTGCATGGTAAGTTCCCACTTTATGCAGGTCTCTATCTGCCTGACTTTAATGGCAACATGGCTGACCTGGAAAAAGGTATCCGTCTTGCTGTTCAAAACGGCGCGGCAGGTGTATCACTATTTGGCGGTGTAACAGATGAAGTATTGCAAACATTGCAAAAGGCAAGTGCATAATCTTTTAAAAATAGCCGGGGATCAGGAATGATCCCCGGTGTTTCAATATAACCCCATGTTTCACTAAATGGATGATACTATGCCATTCTAAAATGCTTGACTACCGGGAAACCTATTCAGGACATGCCGTCCATCTTAACCTGGTCTGTTCATCGGTAGCTTATATTTTTTAGCAATCAGTTAATTATTCTCTGGCAAGTCTTTAGCAGGCACCTGTATTTATCTTCCTACTTCCTTGCCGCTATCTTTCAAACAAGCTTCTAAAAATACCAGATGCCAGGAGTAGCATCCGGGGCGTATGACATAATCACTATTATGCTGTTATAGTTACCCTTATAAAATATTATTACCGTCAGCAACCATTAGCCGTCAAAAATATCCAGGTGCCAGAAATAGCGCCCGGTGTTAATCTTTAATACTCAAACTATGATTGCGACTCCCAAAATCTATATAACATTCTTATTATCCAAACACTGCGAACCACACGCACACAATACTTCAGGCCTGCCACAACAAATCTCATTCTGCAAACAGCATGCTCCAACACGCTCTATGCGGCAAGCGCTATTGCCTATAGCCCCGACGAACAAGCCATGAACTAGGCGGGAACTAGTAACGAACTCGCAACGAACTCGCAACGAACCAGCGACGAACCAGCGACGAACTAGCGACGGCGAAACATCACGTCTTCTACTTCACCACACACCACACCCACTGCATTACATCTCCGGCAAAGAAATAGTAGCCAGGAACCATGAATAGTCCCCGGGAATAAAACTGTTTGTTTTGTTAAACCCTAATTGACATCAAACATTCTACTTCACGTAAAATGAATATTTCATCATCATTGATACCGCATTTTCATGATCAATAATTTTAAAAGCCAGGTATCAGGAATGATACCCGGGTCCACTCTGTTTGTTTAACCCCTAAATAAATAACCATGAAAACAAAGCAACTGTGCTGCCCTTTTTAAAGGATCAATCTTACTATACCCATGATGTATTAACCCCGCCAATGTAATAATCTATATGATGCATGTAATTTCATTTTGATCATCTGAAAAATATGCCGCTGTGTATCGTGACAAGTGTCTTACAGAAAAAACATTATTATTCTGCCACTGATATTCGCAGTACAGAACAAATGTAAAGCGCCGTTTTAAAATAACATGACACCATTACATTCATTCAATCAACGGTGTTCATTCTGTTCAAGTCGATTGTGACTAAGGGTTTCAGCTGAAAAATATGTAAGCGTTAAAATGACCATAGTGAGTATGTATGCTACCATTCATCCTGAGAATGCAAGCACTCATCAAGCTACTTATCAGGGTATTTCGTTCAGTGATTAAAGTGATACTGAATAATCATCCATCAACGGTGATCAAAAAGAGAAAGAAGAAGAGAAAAATGAAGTATTCCGGTTAACAAAAACAATGGCTATTCTCTGCCAATTCATCCCAAAACAATCAATCAAAATGCCTATTCCCGGTGGAGGTAACCAATCAATACCCCCAACCGGGTAATAAGCTGCATCAAAATTCCACCACATTTCCATTCTGCACTATCTTTATTTCCACACCCCATCCTACCAGGGGCCGAAGAAATATATCCCCCTGCTGAGTTTACCCTATATAGTAAAAGTGTCAATCACACACATTATCAATCAAAGATGTAAATTTCAATGCATAAGGAAGTTTTAATGCGTTTGTTGTTAAAGACATGATACATCTCCGGACATACCACGTCCCGCATGACTTATCTCCATCATGCTCCTGCCTTATTTATATGAAAAAGTCAGGAGAGACTGTATAAAACAATCTCTCCTGAAGCATAATTAATAGCCGTCGTTCTGCTTAAGGTTCTTATTGACAGCCAGGTCGCTGGTGGGTATTGGGAACAACAGATTTTTAGGATCGTCAGATGGCTTCAGCTGCCATGGTTCCAGGAATTTGCCGAAACGGATGAGGTCTTCCCTGCGCCATCCTTCCCAGTATAACTCACGGCCTCTTTCATCTATCAGCTTATTGAGATCAACAGATGTCCAGGCAGTAGCCTTACGGTGCGTCCTGATGGAATTAACAATCGGTAGTGCATCTGCAGCCCTGTTAGTACGCAGCAACGCTTCTGCCTTCATCAGCAGCACATCTGCATAACGCAGGAATACATAGTCATTGTTAGCGTTGTTGCTGCTCTTTGTATCAGCAGATGTCAAATCAGGTGGGTATTTCACGACCCTGATACCGGTTACCTCCAGTGTGTTAGGATCTGTTTCCTGTAACTTCAGCTCTCTGGTGAAGATCAATGGATTTCCTTTTCTGTCTTTCAGGGGTGTGCCATTTACATTTACCTGCTGACCTACAAGGAAGCCTACTTTCAGACCTGTCTTATCTGTAACGCCAGGGTAGGAGCCCCCACGGCGTACGTCTGTCGCTTCATATTTATCGTAGAAATCAGAGATCGTGGTATATCCGTTCCAGCCACTTGGATCCTGATTATAGTGCAGGGTTGGCGCCCAGTGACAGAACACTGCGTTACCATCTCTTACCGTACTGATACCAGGACCATTCTGTTGTGTGAATATGTTCTCCTTTGAAATAGCATGGTTGTTATATGCGAAGTTGTCAAAGTAATTGGTAAGACTGTATTTGCCACTGGCAGTAATAGCATCTGCCAGCTCTATTACCTTCTGCATATCCGCCGGATCAAAGGTTGGCGCAGCCCTGTTGGCAAATGCTCCTTTGTTCAGATAACATTTCATCAGCAGTGCTCTTGCCGCATTTTTATTCGCCACATAAGCCGGAACATCCTCGTCCAGTGTATTGGTAATCTCTGTCAGTTCTGATATCACATAATCAGTCGCTTCTGTTGCCGACATCACTCTTGGTACATTCAGCAGGGTATCACCCGGATTACGGAAAGGTACCTGCCCCCATCCATCAATGATCGTAAAAATGGCGAATGCACGAAGGAAACGCGCTTCCGCTGCCTGCTTTGGAGACGCCTCAAAACTCAGTACGTTCGTAGCAAGGAACTGTAGCTGCAGGATGTTGGAAAATGTATTGGTAATATAGGTATGATCAGGTGTCCAGTTGTGCAATTTTAATGCGCGCCATACACCATTGTCATCCCAGTCACCACCACGTGTCGGAGCAACTGCTTCATCGGATGTCATTTCCTGTAATGCCCAGAAGTTAGACTGATCCTGATAGGCCAACTGTAAGCCATTGTAAGCACCTTCCAGCAGAGCAGGCACCTGGATCAGGGAGTCAGCCTGTTCCCGCGTCAGTGTAGAACCCAGCCGCTCATCAAGAGAGCAGGAACTCAGCCCATATCCAAACGCAAGTGATAATATGATGAATATTTTATTACTGAATCGCATAGTAGTAAATTTTTAGATCAGTGAATTATAACGAGAAATTGATACCGGCCAGAAAGTTCCTGGCTGTCGGATAAGGTGAGTACTCAATACCAAGAGAGGTTACGCCATTGATGCTCTTGTCTGTATTCACTTCCGGATCGAAACCTGAGTATTTTGTAATGATGAACAGGTTTTGTCCGGTCACATAAATAGAGGCGTTCTTGATCACCTTACCTATATTCCCGATACTATAACTGATAGTGGCATTATCCATTTTCATGAAGTTGCCTTTCTCCAGATAGCGGCTGGATACGGCGATTGGGTTGGAAAGACTTTCTTCTGTACCTAACAGCTTAGCTGCCACATTCCTGGTGCCCAGGTTACTGAGCGGCAGTACGGTGTTAGCTGTGTTATTGTAAATATCAAATCCGTAAGCACCGTGCATGCTGATGTTCAATGCCCATTTCTTATAATTTACGGCAGTGATGATACCCAGCATAGTCTTAGGATTGGGATCTCCTTTGTAGAACAGGCTGTTACCACCATTTGTATATACAGCCTGACCATCGTTATCAAAGCCTTCGAATCTTCTCAGATAGAAGGTGTTGAGTGGCAGGTTATTGGTCAGACGCTGTGCGTAAGCATCAGATACACCCTGACCACTGATTGAACCTGTCAGTACCGGAGGACCATCATAGTTCTGCAGTTTATTCTTCAGGAAGGTGGCATTCACACCCAGGTTCCAGTTGAAATCCTTGGTAGCCACCACATCACCACGCAGTACGACTTCCACACCCTTGTTGATCACGTTAGCCGGAAGATTGATCCAGTAAGTAGAGGAAGGAGCAGGTTTGATAGTCGGGAAGTTGAACAACAGGTCAGAAGTGTTTTTATGGAAGTAATCAACACTACCGTATAACCTGCCGCCAAAGAATGCATAGTCGATACCGGCATTCAGCTGTTTGGAGCTTTCCCATTTCAGGTCAGGATTAGCCACATTGCTCAGACGGGCAGTACCGTTTGAGTTAAGGATGTACTGGTCCTGTGCTGCACCAGCAGGGAACTCCTGGTTACCAGTGATACCCCAGCCTACACGTAATGCCAGCTGGTTGATGGTCTTGTTATCCTTCAGGAATGCCTCATTGCTGATATTCCATTTTGCGGCAAAAGATGGGAAATAACCATATCTGTTGTTCGCACCGAATTTGCTGGAACCATCAGATCTCAGGGTAGCTGTCAGGAGATATTTGTCCAGGAAGTTCAGGTTCACCCTACCGAAATAGGACTGAAGCATGGACCTTGGGTTGCGGAAGGAGTTAACGAAAACGTTCGTCTGAGAAGGGTTCTGCAGCAGGTCGGTGTACTTCAGTGCATCAGTGGTGAAGCCAAGACCTGCTATATTTCTGCCCTTATAATCGAATTTCTGGTATTCATAACCGAGTACAGCTGAGAGAAACAATGCTGAATTGATCTGCTTGTTATAGCTCAGGGTATGTGTCATTAACTGGGAGGTCAGTGTAGTCGTACCATAGTACGCCTGTCCTCTGCCAAATATCTGGGTCAGGTTAATGAATGAGGCAATCTGTGTCTCCCTTTCGCCTACCTGGTGATTGATACTGTAGTTAACGCGATATTCGAGATCATCCGTGATCTTAAATGAAGGAGAAACGCTGGCAAGGATACTGTTGATATTCACACCATCATCGTAAGCCGCTGACATGGCTTCCGGATTGACAAAAGAGCCTTCACCCAGAATATTGAAAGAGCCATCCGCTTTACGTAAGGCACGGGTCGGGTTCCACTGAAGGGCCTGACCGATCAGGCTGCCTGTAAAACCGGCGTTGCTGGTGATGGGAGCGATATTCTCAGTTGTATGTGCCGCCTGGATATTATAATCAACGCCTAACCTTTTATCGTCCAGGAACTTGTACTGTCCATTCAGGTTGGCGGTATATTTCTTTAAGCCGGTCTTTTTTACGATACCCTGCTGGTCCAGCATACCGAATGATGCCCTGTACACGCCATATTCACTACCGCCGCTTACACCTACGTTAACGTTGTGTGTAACGCCAGTACGCAGAATGCTTTCCATAGGATCAACACTGGCGCCTTCATCACCGCTGGTGATGTTATATTGTTTTAAGGCGTTTCTGTAAGCGGAAGCGTCCAGCACATCCAGCTTCTTCAGCAGTTTACTCATACCGGCTGAATAACTCACATCAAGGCGGGGAGGGCCTACTGCACCTTTTTTAGTGGTGATAATAACCACACCGTTTGCACCTCTGGCACCATAGATCGCCGTAGCAGAAGCGTCCTTTAGTACGTCCATTGACTGAATATCAAAGGAGTTGATGAAGTTCAGCGGGTTGGCGTCAGGCGTTTGACCTAAGCCGTTTGCACTTACATTAGGCTTGGCAGTACGGCCATCCAGTGGCATACCATCTACCACATAAAGCGGCTGATTGCCTGTTCTTACGGAAGAGTTACCCCTGATCCTTACGGTAGTAGCCCCCCCTGGCGCACCACTGTTAGCGATAACCATGAGACCGGCTACCTTACCCTGGATCAGCTGGTCGGGCGCAGTAACGATACCTTTGTTGAAATCGGCGGACTTGATAGAAACTACCGACCCCGTGAGGTCTTTTTTACGGGTAGTACCATAACCAACTACCACCACATCGGTGAGGGTAGTACTGGTAGGTACCAGTGAGATGGAGAATTCAGATTTGCCGGCAATAGCGATTTCCTGTTGTACATAGCCGACAAATGAAACGACGAGGGCGCTGGCGGTAGCGGGCACATTAAGCTTAAATGTACCATCTGCTCCTGTAGCGGTACCTGTACTCGTTCCCTTCACCTGCACAGTAGCACCCGGAACGGCATTACCGTTTTCATCCGTGATCTTACCGGTCACGGGTTTGGTCTGTGCGCTGGCTATACCTGCCATGAGCAGTAATAACGAGCATAACAGACGCACCTTGCGAAATAGAAGATTGGTCATAGATCAGTTTTTATTGGTTTTGTGGAATAATGATGCCTGCGTGAACGGGTCCGGTAGGCCTGGGCGGCCTGCCAAACGTGGAATAAACCGCTGCGCCGATGGTATATCATCAACGTGGGACAATGTCAATCACTAGTCCTTACCTGATCGAATTAGGGCTGTGCAATTTGTCTTCATAACGGGTTTTTATGACATTGATCTTAACGTGGTCTCACTGGTTGCTACTACATCGGATAGATTACGGCTGCGGTCGATGCGTCAAAGTAAGCCTGCCTTAAACAGGTTAACAATTTATATGATCAATATATAGAAAATATTGGGTTGAAACATGTTCTCATAAGCGACAATTTACTGATTAACAATTCATTAAGTTTATATTACTGTAAATAATATATGACTACAATAATCGGGTTTTCTTATCATTTATACCCTGTTTCAGAGAGCTTTGATGTCCATTAATCTTTCTTCAAATTCTTCTTTTGGAATAATCGCCTTGTTCTTAATCTTTGTTTTATAAGTGTAGATAGTATTTACAGAATATTCCAGGATCTGGGCAATTTTGACATTGTCACTAATGCCGATCCTGATCAGCGCAAAGATCCGGAGGTCTGTATTCAATAGTTCGTTATCTTTTAACCGGATCCGGTCTTCCTCTTTAAAAAAGGAATTGAAGACCGTTACAAAGTTGGGAAATATTTTCAGGAAGATGCGATCAAAGTTTCTGAACAGTTCATCCCGCTCTTCCTTCAGGTCAATATTGTTGACAAGGTACCTGACCTCTGCATATTTATTATCTGTTAACTTCTGATCAGCCAGCTTCTTAAACTTTTTGATCTTGTCCAGGTAGGAGGAATTGATCTGGAAGCAGTAGCCGATGTATTCCTCCTTAATCTTATTTGCCTCCAATAGTTTGTAATTGATCTCCTGCTGTAATGCATGGGCGGAGGTAATGACCTGCTGTGCAGCCTGCAGTTTCTTATACTGTCTGAAAATGATGACCGACAGCCATATCAGTGCCAGCAGCAGCAAAGTGGCGATGGCAGAATAAACGAACAGCAGCTTCTTCTGGGCCTCTACAGTATTGATCTTTTCCACCTCAATGATGGGTAGAATAGCACTAACCTGTACTTTCCGGAGCCTTGCCCCATAAAAAGAGGCATCTGCTACCGCATACTCAATATATCTGGATGCATGTTTGACATCCCGTTCTTTAAATAACAGCTCGGCCAGTATGAACATGGCCGTTGTTTCCTTGGTACTGGACATGACATCAGCCATGGCGGCCCTGGTCATCATAACGATCGCACTGTCCTGCTTGCCTATACGTATATATATATTGCCCAGAGAAGAAGTAGCGATGGCCTGCTGGTGCATGGTTAGGTCCTGATGTGCTACTGTCAGGGTGTAATAATGTTTCGCACTATCCAACATCTGCCTTTTCTGATACATTAATCCATAACTATAATCATAATTAAAGGAATGGGGTTTATATAGCATCAATGCAGAGTCAATATAAATGTTTCCCTGACGGGTATAGGTAGGGGCAAAGTAAGTATCACTGCTATAATCGGACATGTCATAATAATAACGTCCCATCAGCGAGTAATATTCCGCGCGGGCGGTATCTGGCAGAGAACGGACATTGACAGTCAGCAGATAATCACCTGCTTCGCGGAACATACCGGAAGAAAGCAGCACGAATCCCAGCTTGACAACAGCATAATTTACCCGCTGGGAGTCGTTCATGATCCTGGCCAGTTCATGCAGTTTGCGGGCATAGGCAAACGCAGAGTCATATTTAAAAACCTTAAACTGTTCGTATAGCTGCTGGCAGATGGCAAATTGCTGCTCAGTAGGCAAATGCCTTCCGGAAACCAATGCCTGTCTCAGGGCACCGATCTGTCTGACCTTTTCCTCATCATAAACGTGGGCATTTTCTATTGTCTGATTCAGTCTGTCTAATAAACTATCCCGGGAGGACCCGGCAAATGATACTTTACATGCAAACAGCAATAACAAACAAATTAGCTTCAATTTCATCTTTCAAATTTGTGGAATAGTACCTGGGGAGTTATAATTCGTTACTCCCTGCTGCATTTTTTTATGAATCTTGTCTCTTAGAAGAGGAGGCGCAAGTACGACCATACCATCTCCATAACCCAGGATCTCCCTTTCGAGTTCAAAATTCAGTTGGACCTTTAGATTAATAATAATACCATCTTCCCGCGTTTCAAGCAACTCCTGAGAATGATGCATCGGCTTTGTAAGAATATATGGTGCGTGGTCGTGACTGATCAATAACCTGACATTTTGCGCGCGCATATTTTCAGACACTGTTACACCAATGACATGCGTATAGTATTCACCCGGATCTACATCATCATTCTCAATATACAAAGGGCCGTCCAAAAGTTCTAATTCTACTATTCTGTCCAGTGCCAGGTGTGTAATAACCTTTCCTTTTCCTTTTATGCCCACCGCAAACCAGCGGTTCTTGAATTCCTTCAGCCACCATACATGGTACTCAAATGAGTTACCACTTTTTGCTTTAAAAGACTGATAAGCAATTCTAACCACCTTCTTTTGTACGACAGACTGGTAGAGAAGATCCAGATGTTCCAGTCCTTTAAGCCGTTCATTCTTTTCAAATTCTATGACGGAACGGGTGTTATGGGAGGCAGCATATACATGGTCTTCCAGTTTCTGCACCACTTCGTTCAGGCTGTTGAAGTGGGAAAAGCCCTTGAACTGTTTCAGTACTTCCACCGCTTCATTCATACGACTGAGATCTACTTCACTCAGGGGAATATTAGTGATGCTATATTCTGGATCTTCGTAGGTATAATATTTTTTATCCACAACAATGATAGGGGCACTGTACCCCAGTTTATCGCTGCGCATAGCCTGTAGATCCATCTGTATTGCCCTCCGGCTGATCCCTTTGTGAATGCCTTCATATTCATACAATGCGTCACCAACTGCATCGATCAGGTCATGCAACGTCCACTTACGCCTGCGGTTACGGAGGCAGGCATCAATTGTTCTATAACGGATAAGGGCATTCTTATTAACGGGCATCCAGACTATTTTTTCAAAAAGTAGAAAAAAAGTTTCTAATGCGCAAAAAAAGTGCGCACATGGGTTTCATCTTTGTATTGTCATCACGAATGACACAATTACAAGTAGCTGCGGCGGGCCGGATGAGGGCTTTGAGAGCCCCGTAGTATTACCTCCGATGGTCAGTAATATGCTTCCAATGCAGTGCTGTAATTGTTGCTTAGGGATCTATAGGTCACAGGTTCGAATCCTGTCCGCCGGAAACGGGGGTGGCTCAGCAGGTTAGAGCGATGGATTAGCAACGAGCCGAAAGGTTCACTATTTCTTGGACTATAAATCCAAAAACTGCCAGGCATTACGCGGCACTGCCTTTAAAGAACCCGCCGCTCCAATCACAGGGATCAGCGACCTGGATGGAATAGCAAAAGGCTATACTATCCGATTGCTACCGCCTTGAAAAAGGCAGATACCGTTGCTGAACGTGCAACTGATAGCCGGCTGATAACCGGTTCATCCATTTAACCCAGATATCCCTTGTACCTTGAATACACCGGTTATCATCACCAGCATCACGTTGCACTGACATCAACTCAAGCCCGATTCCGCAGGTAACAGTTACATCGGTCCTGATCCTTATTATTTACTAACAACCTGACTCTAAGGAGTTTATAATATCCTACAACCCTTAAACTATTGAAAGATGATATCACGTATAAAAGTAGCAGCATATAATAAAGGATTGGTATTCAAAGAGAACCGATACGTAAGACTGCTGGAAGAAGGATCCCATTGGAAGAAATCAGCAGAGCATATTGTGATGTACGATATATTCAAACGTTTCGAATCAACTATTGATCTCAATATATTATTACAAAATAAAGATCTGGCGGATGCGCTGGATGTAGTGACCGTAAAGCCGCAGGAAATCGGTCTGGTGTATGAGGAAGAACAGCTGAAATCAGTACTGACTACCGGTAAATACGCCTACTGGAAGGGTGCCAAAGAGCGTAAATACGAGTTCTATGATATGTATAAAGCATTTCAGCCTGCGATGGACCTGAATGTGCTACTGCAAAACAGGGATCTGGCTGTAATGCTGGATGTCATTACCGTAAAACAACAGGAGACAGGCCTGGTATACGAGAATAACAGGCTGCATGCAGTACTGGGAACCGGTAAATATGCATACTGGAAAGGAGTGGTTGAGCGTACTTATTCCATCTGCGACATGGCGAAGCCATTCCAGCCAACCATTGACCTGAATATCCTGCTGGAACACCAGGAGCTGGCTGAGAAGCTGGAGATCATCACTGTAGAGCAGCAGGAGCTGGCATTGATGTTTGAGAACGGGCTGATGAAGTCTGTACTGCCTGCAGGTCAGCATGCATACTGGAAAGGACTGGTAAAACGTAGAGTAGTAATAGCGGATCTGTCTAAGTTCGAGATCACGGAACCAATAGATCGCGCTGTGCTGGTAAAACCAGAAGTGCAGGCATACGTGAGAGTGTTCAATGTAGAGTCGTATGAAAAAGGGCTATTGTACGTAGATGGCAAGTTCGAGAAGGAACTGGCACCAGGTCTGCACTACTACTGGAAAAACCCGACTGCTATTACCCTCTACAAGACAGATATGCGTCAGTCGCAGCTGGAAGTGAACGGCCAGGAGATCCTGACAAAGGATAAAGCCAACATCCGTATCAATTTCACCGTAAGGTATGGTATTGCGGATATCTATAAACTGGTAGAGAATAAAGACTATGAAAAGCAGGTCTATGTATTACTGCAACTGGCCCTGAGGGAGCAGATAGCCGCCTATACACTGGACGAGCTGCTGGATAAGCGTGACGATATATCACCACTGGTGATGAATTCCGTGAAAGATAAGGCGTTACAGGTGGGTTTAACCTTGCTG
Organism: Chitinophaga agri; assembly: GCF_010093065.1. NCBI lineage: Bacteria > Pseudomonadati > Bacteroidota > Chitinophagia > Chitinophagales > Chitinophagaceae > Chitinophaga > Chitinophaga agri. The sequence goes on from NZ_CP048113.1 coordinate 4,673,432, forward strand.
GACTGTGGTATCCGCGATATCATACTACCAGGCGATGTGAAAGAGATCATGAACCAGGTGCTGATCGCAGAAAAGAAAGCGCAGGCCAACAGTATCATGAGAAGGGAGGAAACGGCAAGTACACGCAGTTTGCTGAATACCGCACGGCTGATGGAAGAAAATGAGATGTTGTTCAAGCTGAAAGAAATGGAATATGTGGAAAAGATAGCGGATAAGATCAGTAGCATATCCGTCAGTGGAGGAGATATAGTGGGACAACTGAAACAGATATTTGTACCAGCTAAGAAGGGATGATGTTATCATCCCTTCTTTTTTCATAAAACCCCTGTTTTCAGGGATTTGCATTCCCGGTAATCAGTGATATTTTTAGCACATGCTCAAGTACGGCATTACCATCTTTATTGCAACCGCCACCGCTATCTGTGGTTACTTCCTGTTGGCCTATAAACTGGATACCATTGTACTGTACGACCGTACAGACGCTTACACTACTATTTCTCCTTACTGCTCCGCAGTTCCTGAGTTCCTTGTTAAAAACGACCATGAGCTGAATGTGGTATTGAGTTTTGAAGATATCCGCGAATCTGTGTATCTCAATAACCTGGAAATTGATATTGCTCCCGGCAATGCCTCTCCGGTACTGCCAGTTGCAGTTCGTGGAGCAGCCAATAACTTCCAGGCCACCTCCTACGAGGCACTTCCCGGGAAATACAAAATACTTGAGCCATTAAGACCAGATCAACACTTTACATTTACTTTCAATACCAGTAAATGCCGGTCCAAAAAATACATGGTCACTATCAGGGGAGACATTACGAACCATGGTTTTAAATCCTCTTTCAGAAAACAGATCTCCATACAGGAAAAGGCAGTATTTCTGGAGCGTAATTAATCGCTATTTTTAACAGGTATCATTAACCTGTCATCACTTGCGTCAACCAGTCACCACCCATCTGTCACCCCGGCAACTCAGCATTGCTATCTTTTCCGCCCTGACGGCATTTGCCGCCTACACCTGCATCTTTGCTTTCAGAAAAGCTTTTAATGTCGCCGCTTATAATGGTTACTCCGTTTGGGGTATTGACTATAAGATCGTACTGGTCATCACACAGGTGGCCGGCTACATGACCAGTAAATTCTATGGTATTCGGTTCATTTCAGAGATGAAACGGGCGGGCAGGGGGAGGCTGATACTATTATTAGTAGGTATTTCCTGGCTGGCGTGGCTGTTATTTGCGTTAATACCTCCACCATATAACGTCTGGACGCTCTTTCTGAATGGATTCCCATTGGGTATGTTATGGGGAGTCGTGTTCTCTTATGTAGAGGGAAGAAAAACAACTGATCTGATCAGTGCAGCGCTGGCTGTAAGCTTCATCTTTGCCTCGGGACTGGCAAAGTCCCTGGCGCAGTGGGTCATGGATGCGCTCTCCGTGAGTGAATACTGGATGCCGTTCACTGTTGGTGCCATCTTTATGTTACCATTGCTATTATTCATATTTCTGCTGGAAAAGATACCGCCACCAGATGCCGCGGATGAGGCCTCACGTATGCATCGCCTGCCCATGCCGGCACCCGAACGTAAGCAATTACTGGCCAGGTTCTTACCAGGATTAGTTACACTGATCATTATCTATGTACTGGTAACGATCCTGAGGGAAATCAGGGATAGCTTTATGGCTGACATGTGGAGGGCATCGGGGGCAAAGTATAATGCGACAACATTCACACAAACAGAAACGATCATTTCCCTGGTGATCCTTGTCATGATTGCATCTATGATCTTTCTGCAAAATAATTACCGGGCATTCCTGCTCACGCAGATCATTATGCTGCTGGGATTTGTCATCTCACTCTCGGCCACACTGATCTACCTTGAGCATCACCTGTCTCTTTATCTGTGGATGATATTAGTCGGGTTAGGACTATATATGGTATATATCCCGTTCAATAGTATTCTCTTTGACCGGTTCATTGCCACATTCAGGTTTTCCGGAAATGTGGGCTTTCTGATCTACCTGGCTGACTCTTTTGGCTATTTGGGCAGCGTGGGTGTGCTATTGACAAAGTCCCTGTTCCGTATTCAGACTAACTGGCTGCAATTCTACACAACGCTGGTACTAATAGCAGGATGTATAGGTATTATTGGGACGATTATCAGTATAGTCTACTTCTCGAATAAACACAAACAGTAACTATTGGACCATCTCAGACCATTGCAAAGGCGCAGGTAAAGTCTGATTGCTGAACTCTATATGAATCACCCTGCGCCTTTGCTGATTAGTCGTTCTGCTGGAAGCATGTAATAACAGCGGCCGCATGATCATAATTCCTCCCTTTGGCACATCACAGGTTATCTCTGTTTCGCTGGTCCAGTCAATGGTCTCCGGTCTATAGATCCCCCTACTATGGGATCCGGGTACAACGCGCAATGCACCATTACTGGCATCGGTATCGTCCAGGTGAATACGGATCGTAAAGTTCTGTTCCAGTATATCCAGTGGAGGCTGCACTGCATATTGTTGTTGTTTGACAGTCCATGGACCGAATCCGGGTGTCTCTGCTTTTTCCTTTACAGATATGGTCAGGTCCTGGTGATAAGATACGAACCAGTTAGAGTCACCAGGCTTATCAAAATAAATAGACTTTACAGGTACATACGCTTCGCCAAACAAATCCTTAATAACCGCTTTTAGTGTTGCGTTAAATACAACAGGTATGACTGCGGGTATTTCCTTCAGGAACTGCCGGATGGCAAAAAGGTCTTTTGTTTTACGAAAAGTATCATTAGACATATCAGCCTGTTCGATCGTGTTCAATATCGCCGCCGTTTCCGCTGGCGTAAATATATTGTCAATAACGGTGAACCCTTTTACTGATATATTCTCCCGGTGTGTTGCTACACTCATACCTGATGTTTATAAAATTCCGATCTGATAGTGACCAATATCTCTTCTGCTTTATTCAGATCTGGCGTATCCGGCAATCCGGAACGATTATAGATATCATCCATCTTTTCCATTTTCTCATCCACCATCTTCATCAGATCATCATATTCGAATGCGCCTTTTTTTATCTGAAGTAAGAAGTCCCGGTCCTTACGCTGCACATTCACCTTATGTTCCAGGGCTATTTCCTCCGCCATACTAAGCAAACGGAAGGTATGCATCATATTCTTGGCATCATAATTCTTCCCGTGTGTCATCGTATTCTGATAACGGGCATCATTTCTCTTTTCCACCCATTCCCAGTACTCCAGGTACTCGCGACAATACATTGAATAGCCGTCTTTATTAAAGTTCATTATGGCAAGGTGAGGAACATTCAACGGAATGGAACTAAGCTGCACATCATTGGCAGTAGCTCCGGAAGCAATTCCTTTCAGATAATTACCCTCACTGATCTGATGCTGGTGGAATAACAGGTACACATCTCTGAAATGGTCTACCTGAGTTAATCCACAGTCTTCCTGTGTATAACCATGACGCTCCAACCACTTCTTCAGTGGCATACTGCCATTACCGGCAATGACATAACAGAAATCGAGAATAGACTTTCGCTTTACTTCTACCGGTTTGTGTATCTTTTTATTTAATCCTTTTGCTTTCTTAATCTGAGAAGCTGCATATCCAGCAAACGTGTCCCTACAAAGTTTAGATAAAAAGTCTGCTGGTTTAATTTTATCCATCAACGGGTGCCGGAATAGCACACACTCTTCCGGTGTACTTAACAGCTCAATAATATTAGGGTTGTTTTTTGACAACAACTCAATGAAACGACCCACTTCATAATATACTTCGTCATTACTTTCATTGGCCAGCTGAGGAATATAATTTAAACCATATAGTTCTCTGGCAGGCAACACGAAGATGCCGCGTATATCCGTATCAGAAGTGGCGGAGTGTAAATCCTGCGCCCTGCTGCCGCTGATACTTCTCAGTAGCAGATCATTGGTGATGGTTTGTAATTGTGCTAGTGTCATAGGGCTACTATATATTATCTGCCAAGAAGATTATCTGTTGTCATTTCATGGGCTGTAACTATCATATAACTTGTATTATTTACAGAGATAGTATTGCTCATTTTCTAAATCGCTGATATGTTTACATGAAGCGAACGTTATCATTACTATTGGCGGAAGTACGAGATCCAGCCTTTATTTACCGTCCCGTCATCGAAAAAAATATTTACACGTTTTTCTTTCTCAATGACTTGTATTGTGTAAGCAATCCGATCCTTTATCATAAGTCAACTGAACAGATAACAAGGTATAGTTTTTTTGAAAAAAAATTCTTTATAGAATATACTAATATTAAAAAATTAGTCTCATCTTTGCATCGTTAAAATAAATCAAACAACAACAATGACACGCATACAGCTACATATAGATCGCAAAGGCGCATTTGGTCCGGAAGGGGACTATTGTGTTGGCGGCAGGGCTGTTATTGCTACTAAATAGTTGATAAGACTAACTAGATATAACTAAGGCCCTGCAAGGAATTGCAGGGCTTTTTTGTTTCACCAATATTCTATTTATGCATACACGAATATTATCCATACGATTCAAACAGGCGAGTGAACGACTGCAGCAATGCACGTCTCCTGTCGGCGCGTGGCTATACGTGAATGATGATCAGGAACCCGATATTTTTCAACGACCCAGTTATATATAAACTGATTCAGCAAAAGCTTTTTTCAGTATTGATATAAGAACCCGGTCGTCCCCAACGGCCGGGTTTTTTATTATCTGTATCTGCACGGTACCTAAAGACCGTGGTGGAGAAAGTATGCCCATTGATCTGTAGCTCAACGGTTAGAGCAACTGCCTTATACGCAGCAGGTTACCGGTTCAAATCCGGTCAGATCAACATCCTTCCGGATGGTGTAACGGTTAACATATCACACTTTGACTGTGATGTTCTCAGTTCGAATCTGAGTCCGGAAACAACAAAAATTTATTAGCAATTAATATGACCTGACAATGCAACACATTAATAAATGGAGACGCTTCAATGGCGACGAATTACAACGGCCTATAGTTGACGAAATTACTGACATGCTGAATAGTGAAAGAGAGGCAGGTAATGACCTGAAAGTGTGTATCGGCACGGATAGTCAGGTAAAGGGACGGATCACCGAATTTGCCACAGTAATCGTTTTTCTCCGTCAAGGAAAAGGAGGATTTATGTTTATCCACAACTTCACTACACAACGTAAGATGAGTATCAAAGAACGGATGCTGGAAGAAGTAGGTAGAAGTATTGAAGTAGCCTACTCTCTGTGTCACATCTTTACGGCATACAATGTAGACATGGAAGTACATGCGGATATCAACACGAATCCAAATTTCAGAAGTAATGATGCATTGAAAGAAGCAATGGGATACATCATGGGAATGGGTTTTACCTTTCGTGCAAAGCCTTACGCCTTCGCAAGTACCTCATGCGCCAATAAAATAGTACACTAAAAATCAACTGATATGTTTAATGTAAGCACCCGGGCGGGTATTGCAGCAACAAGACAGAAAGATATTACCAACACAGCAATCATCCTCGGTTCTACAACAACTGTGATGGCTACAACAAGAATGCTCGAGGAGGCAGATCTTGTTGATAACGGTAACGTGAAGATAAGAAGAGGAGGAGTGGTATTACCTGCGATCGTGCGGGATGATTAGTCATTGCATAGCAATGAACTCTTCTTCACTGTAACATATACATCATGATATTCGTAGGCGATTTGCATGGAGGGTATCCTGCATTATTAGATAATATTGGCAAAAAAAGGATCATCGATGAAAGTATTATTCAGGTCGGTGACTGGGGCTTAGGTTTTGCACCATTGACAGATGACCTGAAAGCCCTTAAACGCGTGGATGACTTTCTGCGTGAGCGGGACGTTACGTTATATATTATCCGTGGTAATCATGATAACAAATGGTATTGGGATAACGCTCAGAAGTTCGGGCTGAAGCATGTCCATCTCGTCAAAGATTATGATACACGCATTATCGATGAGCAACGCTTATTGTTTATAGGTGGAGGTATTTCTATTGACAGAAATACCAGGAAACTTAACAAAGATTACTGGCCGAACGAAATTTTTAAACTGAATGAGCAGCTGGTACAAAATATTTGCTCGCATCGAGTTGACATCGTTGTTTCACATATTGGTCCCAAATCCTGCTGGCCCTATAAGTTTACACCCCTGGTAGAATATTATATTGAGCAGGAAAGAAACGCAGGACGCGATCTCAGGGCGGCCCTGCTTGCAGAACGTAAACAAATGGAAACAGTCCTGCACCATGTCAAAACTGCCGGTGTGAAAGAATGGTACTATGGTCATTACCATGAATCAGTCACTGAGCAAATTGGGAATATCATATTCAGGTGCCTCGATATTGGAGAACTATATCATCGCTCATAACGGAGCGGTCTGTTCCAATCCCCTCTTTTATACATACATTCCCCTAACTATGACAGCCTGAAATTCAGACTTTAGCTTATCTTGGGCGTCAAATTGTAGACGTCCATTTACCCCTTATCACGTATCTCTCATAAGAGATTGACCTGTAACAACTCAGAGAGATATTATAATTATATACCATCATTAAATAACTACCCTGGCTGTGAATTGACGATATTTCGTAATTTCCCATCTGAAGGAATGACACATACAACTCACAACCAAAGAGTTATACAATTGGCATAATTTAAGTCTTCTTAAGACACCACTATAAATCAGCATTATCAACCTATATGATCACACTTATTATTGACGACAATGCCATCGCTAGAACTACTCTTCTGGAACTCACCAGCCAGATTAAAGGCGTTGTTGTTGCCTGTGAGTGCGGAAATGCCCTTGATGCCTACAATTATCTGCAGGAGAATAACGTAGACCTGCTGCTGCTGGATATTGAAATGCCAGGGATGTCCGGACTAGAGTTGACTAAAAACCTAGGTAATAAACGCCCGGTTATCATCTTCACCACTTCAAAAAAGGAGTATGCCGTTGAGGCATTTGAACTGAATGTGGCCGATTATCTTGTAAAGCCTATCACACCAGGTCGTTTCCTGCAGGCAATAGAAAAGGCCAAACAGGTCTTTGAAAGCAATAAGGAGGAAATCCGTTGGGAGAATGACGAATTCATCTTCATCCGGGATTCCAATATCGTCAGGAGGCTTAAACTCGAGGAAATCCTCTATGCTGAGGCTATGGGTGACTATGTTAAGCTATTCACTGCCAAGAAGTTCTTTGCTGTACATACTTCTTTGCGCTCGCTGGAGGAAAGACTACCAGCTGCGCGTTTTCTAAGGATACACCGCTCATATATGGTGGCTATTGACAAAATAGACACCCTGCAGGACGGCGCAGTACTCATTGGAGAGAAGAGCCTTCCTGTGGCAGATGCCTATCGTAAGACGCTCAATAAACGTATGAACGTACTCTGATACCAAACGCCCGAATAGGGGTTCCCAACGATCGATTTTGCCTGTCCGGCGAAACAGGACCTTACAGGAGCTCCTGGTATATGATTTTTACAGATTGACATGAATAACAATCGCTTTACATACCTGGTCATCACTGCGTTCCTTATTGGCACGCTGATACTGGCGTTTATCCAGTATAACTCGGCAAAGAATATTGATCAGCTGATCAAGGGCAATCAGCAACTGCTGCGCGAACTGCAGGCAGGCAATAAGTTACGGGAACTCGAGCGTGATATTATCTGGGTGGAGTCCAGGATCAGGGCGGCTATCGCTACTGATGACACCTCCCATATAGAAGGAGTGGACGCGAAAATCGCAGAAGTAGAAGCTTTCGTGGATACACTGAAAGACATGAATACGGACGATAGCGCCATTATGTATATAGAGCGGCTGAAGTACCTCGCAGGATTGAAGCTGCACAATAAAAATCAGCTCATGCATGAGTTCTTCCGCTCAGGAAGAATGGATGATACCAGCCTGATTGCCAATCCACGGGCCAGGGAGATCTCTAATGAAATCAGTACCGTAACCAGGAAGATCTACGATAGCCGTCAGACTATCATGACTGCCCTTAGCAACAATATCAATGAAAGTAGCAGAAGAGCAAAAAACTGGGGGATTATCCTGAACTGCCTCATTCTGCTGACTGCTGCCGGCATGATCTGGTTTGTCATGAGCAGAATACGTAAGCAACAGCAGCTGATCCTGGAACTGGACAGATCTGAAAAGAAGATACGTGAGGTGGCTATGATCAAAGAGAACTTCATGACCAATATGAGCCATGAGATCCGTACTCCACTGAATGCCATCCTGGGATTCACCAATCTGCTGAAGGCTAAAAAAATGGATGATTCTTCAGCTGAGTTTGTAGGATCTATTCAGAAGGCAGGAGAGAACCTGCTGACCATCATCAACGATATACTGGACCTTTCCAAAATAGAGGCAGGTATGGTCAGGATTGAGTCTAATCCTTTCAGTGTAAGGGGATTGCTGCATTCAATACAAACATTATTCAGCGAAAAAGTAAAAGAAAAGAAGCTGTTGCTGCAGGGCGAAATAGCACCTGATGTACCGGACACACTCATTGGAGACGCCACCCGCCTGACGCAGGTACTTGTCAATCTGATCGGAAATGCCCTGAAGTTCACCGAAAGGGGTCGTATCCTGGTATCTGTGACCAACAGGCAAAGCGATGGCAATATCATACAACTGGCATTTTCCATTGCAGATACAGGCATAGGAATAGAACCTTCCAAACTGGCCTGCATCTTCGACCGGTTCAATCAGGCGGAAGATTCCATCACCCGTAAATACGGCGGCACCGGACTCGGACTGTCGATCGTAAAAGACCTGGTCATATTACAGGGTGGAGATATCAGTGTAGAAAGCGAACCAGGAAAGGGAACAACCTTTAGTTTCTTCATTCCCTATGCTATCGCTTCCAGGCAAATGCCGATACCAGAAACGATTGATATCAGCCAGTTTAAGATCACTACAAACAAGAACGTTAAGATACTGGTGGTGGACGATAATGAGATGAACCGTAGTCTGATGAAGCATCTGTTCACTGAGTGGGACCTCTCGTTTGAAATCGCAAGCAATGGTATGGAGGCTATCGAATATGTGAAAAAAGACCGCTACGACCTGATACTGATGGATATTCAGATGCCGGAGATCGATGGTTACACAGCCACCCGCATCATCCGGAACGAATTAAAACTCGAATTACCAATAGTGGCCATGACAGCGCATGCGCTGGCAGGAGAGCGGGAAAAATGCCTGAGTAACGGGATGAACGAATACATCTCCAAACCGATCAACGAGAAGGAGCTCTACCAGCTGATCAATCGTTTTACATCCTTATCAAATGTAAGACAGGACAGCCCTGTTGTACCAAAAGTACAGGCCCCCGTTTATCATTATATCAGCCTGGATTATATGAAAGAGATCAGCCGGGGCAATAAGGTATACGAGAAAAAGGTTACAAGACAATTCATTGATGCAGTACCACTGGAAGTGGCTCAACTGCAGACTGCATATAGTAACAATGACATTACAACATTAAAAAGTACCGCACATAACCTGAAAACCACCATTTCAATAATGGGGCTTACAGAGCGGTTATCTCCCACACTGGATGAACTGGAGTCAATAACAGCGATCACTCCACCATTACAAATCCACATTGATCTCTTGAAGTCATTCACAGACAATGCGATAAAGGAGGCAGAAGATTTTTACTCACAGGTGTAACGTTAACCCCGGGTAACCCGGAACATTAAAGAAGAGCAGCTCACAACCTGCTCTTTTTTTGTGCCCGCAGGTTTCCTCCCACAGCGACAGTTTTTGCCTATTTGGCGAACAAGCTCCCTCTTCGCCTTTCAATTGAAGTAGTTTTATATCAACACACAGCAAGCATTCAAATCACTAAAATCTAAAGCCTCCCATATGCTACGACCTATATTTAACGCCGCCCGCGATCACTACCAGGGAGATCCATTTGCTCCGGTAGAACTACTGATGTATTCAGATCTGCATAATGCGTCCTGCGCATCTATATACCCGGCGATCAGGCATCTTCGCAATGTGATGGGAAGCGATCTGAAATTTGTATTCCGTCATTTTCCTTCCCCGGACAAACATCCTTTATCACTGGATGCAGCTATCGCGACAGAAATAGCAGCTAAATATGGTAAGTTCTGGGAAATGCATGATATCGTGATGGAGAATCAGACGCGCTTATCACGCGCGATGTTTCCCTATCTCGCATCTGCAGTAGGCGTAGAACTGCCCTTCTTTGAAGAAGGCAGAAAACACAGGGCTGTTTTCCACAAGATAATTAATGACTATGAAGGGGCCAGCCGTAGTGGGGTAGATGCAGCTCCTACCATTTTTATCAACGGTAAAAAATATAACGGGCATCTTCATTACGCCAGCTTATACAAGACCTGTCGCTACGCTATGACATTAAAAGAAATGGCATTTTAAAAATCCTCCTCCTTTAACGCTCAAATACTGATGTTATGACTACTACGAAACCATTCTTCGAAATTTACACTTTTGACCAGATAAAAGATAATCACAATTTCATTGGTAGTACCCCGCATGCACATGAACTGATAGAGATCATCTGGGCCGTATCAGGTGACTGTTCTCTGAAAGTTGACATGCAAACATATTCTCCTCAGGATGATCAGATATTCTGTATCATGCCTAATCAGACGCATCAGCTTACAGCAGATCCGAATGCTGAAGGATATATTATCCGTTTCAATGAACTCTTCCTCCAGGAATATAATTCTGTTTATCATGCAGACCTGCTCCTGGTCCTCATACAATCTGCCAATATTAAATACAGCGAAGAAACGCGTCAGGAAATACAGTATGTAATGGATAAGCTGATCCATGAATTTGCACACCAGCAGATCTACAGTCCTGACATTCTGAGCCGTTATCTCAATATACTTTTCATACATATGTCGCGCCAGTCGTATAGTCAGCCACCGGCAAGTCAGCAGAACCATAACATCAGACAGGCAAAACGCTTTATCCAGCTGGTAGACCAGAACTTCAGATCACACAAGAAAGTCTCTGAATTTGCAGAACTGATGTGTGTTACTCCCAGTTACCTGAACGAGGCTATAAAAAAGACCACGGGGTATACCGCAGGTCACCATATCCGCCAACGTGTAATACTTGAGGCCAAGCGATATGCAGCGTATTCCGACGCCAGCATGAAAGAAGTCGCGTGGGACCTGGGTTTCACGGATATCTGCTATTTCAGTAAATTATTTAAAAAAGAGACAGGCTATAATTTTTCGGAGTTTAAGAGAAGACAGGAAAAGGTGTTAGCTGTTTAGCAGATAGGGCATACCAGTGAACACTGGTATGCCTTTTTGGTTGTGTTTATTTTAAGTTAAGACCCGCGGCTGATTGCCGTGGGTTTTTCTGTTTATATACTGTTTAACCGGTTTACCCACATCACCTGACTGATATCGACCTATACGCCATTTCAGCTAACACTGTAAAATTAGCCGTCCTGTTTGTCTGATTGCCCCCTCAAATTGTCCATCTCCCGGAATATCACTCTGACGCCCGGTGGATTTAGGACACCTTTGTTTCAGCAATAACAAAACAACCAGCAATCATATGAACACAAAAACAACTAAAGCAATTTACTGGGCAGGTGCCATCTTCATTTCCCTGTGGTTTGGATTAAGTGGCCTTTTCGAATTAACGAAAAACCCGATTGTATGGGACATTACTGTGCAACTTGGTTATCCTGCCCATTTTATTTATATTCTTGGCGTAGCTAAACTTTCCGGTGTGATCGTACTGCTGACACCTAACAGGTTACTAAGACTAAAAGAATGGGTATTTGCAGGAATATTCTTTGATATCATCTTCGCTTTCTTCTCAAAACTAGCCGTACTTGATCTTACAGCAGGAATAGATGCGATCGTTGCCTTTACTGTCATCAGTGTAACTTATGTTATGTTCAGAAAACTTTACCCGGTTACTTACACCCGGGCATGATACACAAAACAACGGACAGTATTTTTAGAAGTGGCAATGCCTGAGAATGCTCTCGGGCATTGTCACTTCTAAAATACATCAGACGTTTAGTGAATATTAATGGTTGATCCGTGTCATATGCCATAATTAATAAATAAGTCGGGTATGGCCTTAAGGTCGTCTTTTAGTAGCTATTACCGGCACAATCAGTTCCCCACAATAAAACTGACATGGCAAATCAGCCCCCATGGCGGCTTCCGTCTACCATCAACGGTCTAACTATGTTAGTGTATCGAACTTGTCGAAATCATTTCATAATTTTGTTCTTTGATAACGTAGAATTCATACTGCACTATAATGATTCATTTCTTTGTGAACCAAAAAGACTACGTCTATTGTGTTCAAACAGCAACCGACCTTGCTAAAGAAGATACTCAAAAGCTCAGCTGGCTCTTCGGCAACGCTAAAAAACTGGATGATAAGACTGTAAACCGTACCTATGTGGGTCCCCGCGCTGCGATGATCACTCCGTGGAGTACGAACGCTGTTGAGATCACGCAGAACATGGGTATCAGTGGCATCATCCGTATTGAGGAATTTGAGCCGGTTCCGGCTGATTTCAACAACTTCGATCCGATGATTTCCCAGAAATACGATGCGCTGACTCAGGAAATCTATACCATTGATATTCAACCAGAAGGAATTCTGGAAATTGATAATATCGATGCCTATAGCAAACAGGAAGGACTGTCACTGAATCCGGAAGAAGTGGAGTATCTGAACAAGCTTGCGGTTAAAATTGGTCGTAAGCTGACTGATTCTGAAGTGTTTGCGTTCTCTCAGGCCAACTCTGAACACTGCCGCCATAAGATCTTCAATGGTACCTTTATGATCGATGGAGAGGCAATGCCTACTTCACTGTTCAAACTGATCAAGAAAACATCTGAAACAAATCCAAACGATATTGTTTCTGCTTATAAAGACAACGTGGCCTTTGTTAAAGGCCCGAAAGTGACTCAGTTCGCTCCGAAATCAGCTGACAAGCCTGATTTCTACGAAGAGAAGGAATTTGAATCCGTTTTATCACTGAAAGCAGAAACACACAACTTCCCTACTACGGTTGAGCCCTTCAATGGTGCGGCCACTGGTTCGGGTGGTGAGATCCGTGACCGTCTGGCAGGTGGCCAGGGCTCTCTGCCTTTGGCGGGAACCGCTATTTACATGACCCCTTACTCCCGTTTGCTGGAAGACAGGCCATGGGAAAAGGCTATGGACGAGCGTAAATGGCTCTATCAGACACCTGTAGACATCCTGATCAAAGCATCAAACGGTGCCTCTGATTTCGGAAATAAGTTCGGTCAGCCGTTGATCACAGGTTCCGTTTTCACCTTCGAACATGAGGAAGATGGGCGTAAACTGGGTTATGACAAAGTGATCATGCAGGCTGGCGGTGTTGGCTACGGTAAGTTAAATCAGGCGAAAAAACACACTCCTAAAGAAGGCGACAAGATCGTCATCCTGGGTGGTGAGAATTATAGGATCGGTATGGGTGGTGCTGCGGTGTCTTCCGCAGATACCGGCGCTTTCGGTTCAGGTATTGAACTGAACGCTATCCAACGTTCCAACCCGGAAATGCAGAAACGTGCGGCGAATACGATCCGCGGATTCGTAGAATCGGATAATAACCCTATCGTTTCTATCCATGACCATGGTGCTGGTGGACACCTGAACTGTCTGTCAGAACTGGTAGAAGATACCGGTGGTCTGATCGACCTCGATAAGTTACCAGTAGGAGATCCAACCCTTTCTGCAAAAGAGATCATCGGTAATGAATCTCAGGAAAGAATGGGTCTGGTGATCGGTGAAAAGGATATCGAGACCTTACAGAAAATTGCCAGCCGTGAGCGTACGCCAATGTATAATGTAGGTGATGTAACCGGTAACCATCGTTTCACTTTTGCATCTTCCTCTACAGGCGTAAAACCAATGGATTTCGCGCTGGAAGACTTCTTCGGTTCTTCTCCGAAGACGATCATGAAAGACAGCAAGATAGTTCGTCAGTATGCTGACCTGTCCTATAATGTGAAAGATGTTCCTACCTACCTGAACCAGGTTTTACAGCTGGAGGCAGTAGCAAGTAAGGATTGGCTGACAAATAAAGTTGACCGTTGCGTGGGTGGCCGTGTTGCCAAACAACAATGCGCCGGACCATTACAGCTGACACTAAATAACGTTGGCGTGATGGCACTGGATTATAAATCAACTGAAGGTATCGCCACAACGGTAGGTCACTCTCCACTGACTGCCCTGGTAGATCCTGCTGCTGGTTCCCGTAATGCGATTGCGGAAGCACTGTCTAACATCGTGTTTGCGCCGATCAAAAATGGCCTGAAAGGTATTTCCCTATCTGCCAACTGGATGTGGGCCTGTAACAATCCGGGAGAAGATGCACGCTTGTACGAAGCTGTAAAAGCCTGCTCCGATTTCGCTATCGCATTAGGTATCAATATCCCGACAGGTAAAGACTCGCTGTCCATGAAGCAGAAATATCCTAATGGGGATGTAATTGCTCCGGGTACAGTGATTATCTCTGCTGCTGGTAACTGTATTGATATCAATAAAGTAGTCGAGCCGGTATTGCAGAAAAACGGAGGTTCCGTTTATTATATCAACTTATCTAAGGATACTTTTAAACTGGGTGGTTCGTCGTTTGCACAGATCAATAACAAGATCGGTACAACAGTGCCTTCTGTACAGGATGCAGCTTATTTTGCCAAGGCATTCGATGCTATCCAGGCTTTAATCAACAACAATCAGGTGGTGGCCGGTCATGACATCGGTTCCGGTGGTCTGATCACCACGTTATGTGAGCTGTGCTTCGCAGATGTGAATCTGGCAGCCAGCTACGATCTGAGTGGACTGAATGAAGCGGATACAGTTAAAGCGTTGTTCAATGAGAATATCGCGGTCGTACTGCAGGCGAAAGAAGATGCGGCATTTGAACAGGCATTGAAAAATGCAGGTGTGGAAGCAGTGAAGATCGGTACTGTTAGCGAAGGAAGCAATGTAAGTTTCAAGAACAACACTGATACCTTCACTTTCAATGTGGCTGACATCCGCGATACATGGTTTAAAACATCCTTCCTGTTAGACCAGAAACAGTCGAAGAACGGAATGGCGCAGGAGCGTTTCAATAACTATAAAGTTCAGCCTTTACAATATACTTTCCCTGCACAGTTTAACGGAAAGAGACCAGCGATCGACCCATCAGCACCTCGTCCTAAGGCGGCTATCATTCGTGAAAAAGGCTCTAACTCAGAGCGTGAAATGGCGAATGCAATGTATCTGGCAGGATTTGATGTGAAAGATGTACACATGACTGACCTGATCTCCGGCCGTGAAACACTGGAAGATATTCAGTTCATTGGTGCAGTAGGGGGCTTCTCTAACTCCGACGTATTAGGTTCGGCTAAAGGTTGGGCTGGTGCATTTATGTATAATGAGCGTGCAAAAAAAGCATTGGACAACTTCTTTGCCCGTCCGGACACAATGTCTGTAGGTATTTGTAATGGTTGTCAGCTGTTCATGGAACTGGAGCTCATCAATCCGGACCATGCTGAACACGGGAAAATGCACCATAACACCTCCGGCAAGCATGAATCTAACTTCGTATCAGTAAAAGTACAGGAGAACAACTCCATCATGCTGAAAACGTTAGCGGGAGCTACTTTAGGTGTATGGATCTCTCACGGGGAAGGTAAATTCAAACTGCCTAACACAGAAGATCAATATAACATCGTAGCAAAATACGCTTATGATGCATACCCTCACAATCCAAACGGATCAGACTTTAACACTGCGATGATGTGTGACGCAACTGGTCGTCACCTGGTGACCATGCCACACATAGAGCGTTCCATCTTCCAATGGAACTGGGCGCACTATCCAAAAGATCGTCAGGATGAGGTAAGTCCATGGATAGAGGCTTTTGTAAATGCAAAACAATGGTGTGTAACACACAATAAATAATCAATGAATACGAAACCCACTCAATTGAGTGGGTTTCGTATTTCTAATCTAAAAGGGGCAAAAGGGATGACCTTCGCTACCATATTGTTCTAAAGCTGCCATGAAAGCCCAGACTATGCCCCAAGTCATGCAATAATATTCTATATAGTACTTACATAGTCCGCCACTTTACAGGTATCACCAACCGCACCACCTCAAACGCCACCAACAGCAGGACATTTACAATAGCAATATCAAGGAAGCGGTATTTAAATGTCCAGCCAAGTGGTGCTTTTCCCTTATCTGCTTTCTCAAGATAATGCATATAAGCATCCAGTTCCAGATAGCTAACAGGACCAGATTGATAGGGATAATCTTTTGTCTCTTCATTCCTCAGAAGAATACAATTTTCCTCTCAAAAAGAATTATGTAAAGACCATATACCTGAGAGACAAGAAGCGACATCAACAATAAGATAAAAGATAAGAAAACCGAACAAATATCATTTCACTCATGTTATCATAACACGACTCAAAGCATCCATTAGAGACAGAAAATAATATTCGTATCTGCAAGCAGGCACTTCTCCTCTTACCTGCAGCGATCAATCTTTGTATTCACACAAGTATCTGCACCATTTAACACGTATACCACAATGTAAGGCGTCATCCGAAAAGCCTTTAAAAGAGTAGGAAATCAAAATAACCAAAACTCAATTTTATGTCTGTAGATTCAAAATTCTACTATCGTCTCAGCACGATGTTCAGAGGGCCTGATATGGACCTTGATATCTTCAATGGCGGCCCGCAAAACAACATGCCGCATTTAGCTCCAAAAGCTGATTATTCCGGCCAATACTGGTTTATTGAGCCATCTGAGCAACAAGGTTACTTCAGGCTCAGTACCCTGTTCAGGGGGCAGGACATGTGCCTGGACGTTTATAATGGCGGACAGTTCAATAATATGTTACATCTCGCGCCCAGAGCCGATTATTCTGGTCAATACTGGCAACTCACACCCCATCCGGACAACCCCCAGTATTTAATTCTGACCACCTTATTCCGCGGGCCGGAATTGCAACTGGACATCTTTAATGGCGGTGAATATAATGATCAACCACATCTTGCCCCAGCAGGTAATTTTAGCGGACAATACTGGCTATTGACCAAAACCGATAAACAAGTTTCACAAGTGAGCGCCGAAAAAACGGTAACTGCATGACTATCAACATAGGATTACCCATTTTCGGATGGGTAGCTCTGTATCTACCTGGGTAAAGCTACCTGCTTAAAGAGTGTATGATCGGCTTATTATAAGGTCACCACAAGGTCACTTCAAGGTCACTTCAATATCCTATAGATATCGAAGTGCCCTTGAAGTGACCTTGTGGTGATCTTATAATGCCCTATTCGTATGACGATCATACCGGCATAAAGAGATGAGACCGCCTATAGCAGGACGGTCCTGATAACTATTGTTTTCAGCTTAAAGAATTAAAAAAAGGCTTGTCTTCCGTAAAGAAGCAGCATATTGATCACTCCTGTAAACAGACTCTCAAAGGGACGTGATATCTCACAGCCACCTTCCTACCATTATGTTTCCCAGGTATCCATTTAGGCATAATGTCCAGCACTCTAATACCTTCCTTATCTAACGGTGAATAAGCTGATTCGGCCTTATCCAGGATACACTTATCTATTACATTTCCTGCAGTATCTATTACGAATGAGAGCTGTATTGTCCCCTGATAGTAGTCGTCTCCTTTGGGATATCTGAGCGTTTTACTCAAGTATTTAGCAAGGGCCTCTTCTCCACCTGGAAAGGTTGGCGGTTTCTCTACGAAATCATATACAAACATCTTCAGCCGGGAATCAAAAAGCGTCTCACTATGCTGTGCTTTTAGATGAAGACGCAGCGCGCAACAGAAGAAAAACAGTAAAAAGGGATATTTTCCGATGGACATATGTGCAATAGTATTAAACTATCCGCAGACAAAAAAGCCTGCCTATTATCGTTATATTTGGATAGGTAACCCATTAATCCGGAACAAGGTAATAACATAACGATCACCATGCCCCTTGGAAACAATTTACTCTTTTTCTTTAGCGCCCTTGGCGCATTTAATGCCTTCCTTATAGGCATCTATTTTCTTTTTTTCACTGCGAAGAAAACACTATCCAATGCTTTACTGGGAGCCCTGTTAGTTGTCCTGAGCATCCGCACTGGAAAATCGGTCGCCTATTTCTTTGACTATCATATTCCAAGGATAATCCTCCAGATCGGGTTAACAGCCTGCCTGTTCATCGGGCCTTTTTTATACTTCTTCGTGAAAACAGAAATGCAGCAGATCAGGAAACTACCTGTATCGTGGAGCATACAACTGGGGATATGGGCAGCCATCATACTGGTAACCGGCTTAACGTATCCCTATGCTCAATTCCCCGGCCTCTGGACGTCATACATAATACCCGTGATCTATCTTCAATGGGGTGTTTACATTGGCCTAACCCTCATTCTGATGAAATCGCTGTTGAAGAAGATCCGTGAGAAGGAAAAGCTGAAGCCTTTCGAAAAGTGGATACTGGCTATTACGATGACCATATTTTTAATATTTGCCGCCTACGTATGGGCTATTTCAAGGCTTACCAGGGGCAGTTATATAACAGGACCGTTGTACTTTTCTGTGATAACCTATCTGGCTATATTTATCTTGTTATACCGGAAAAAAGCAAGTGATCTGACCACCTTTGCCAGTCAGAAATATGGCGACAAAAAGCTGGATGAGGATGAAGCCAGACAGATCGTTGCCCGGTTACAAAAAGTAATGACTGAAAAGGAGCTTTTCCGGAATGCAGGTTTAAAGATCGGTGACCTGGCCAGTGAGATCGATATACCCAGTCATCAGTTGTCCAGGATACTGAATGATAGTCTGCAGAAAAACTTTACGCTCTATGTAAATGAATACCGGGTGAACGCAGCCTGTAAGATGCTGTCATATCAGACAAATTTCACCATAGAGGCAGTTGGAGAGGAGGTAGGATTCAATTCAAAGTCCACATTCTTTGCCACATTCAAAAAAATTAAAGGATTGACTCCCAATGCCTATATGCGGGAAAGTACTCCGGATTCATAAATCCGTACTAATGTTATTACCCCTTATCACCCCAAGAATGATGGAAACTGCATCTTTGGCTAAACGCTTTTAAATGAAAAAGATAGCCCTGTTGCTGAGCTTATTATTCATTTCCATTACCACATTTTCCCAGGATAGTCCTGCTGAACGACAATTGATTGAGAAGACACTCTCACTTTACTTCGATGGCTGGGCTACTGGCGACACGGTTAAAGTACGACAGGCGATGCATGCCTCCTGTCACCTGAAAAATTACAGGGATGGGAAATTTACGGATTATACTAGGAATCAATATCTTAGCCTGTTCAAACCCCACCCAAGGCCCCAAAACCTGCAGACCCGCATTGTCAGTATAGATATTACCAATAACATGGGTAGCGCAAAGATTGAGATCAATACAGGGAAAGACCTGTTCACTGACTATTTCAATCTGATGAAAACTGATGAAGGCTGGGTTATCGCGGATAAGGTATCTACCAGAACGCCCCAGGTTATAGGGGACACCTATGTGGAGGCAGGGAAGAAGGTCGATTCCATGTACAACTCTTATAATTCACATACTCCGGGTGCCGCCGTAGCTATTGTGAAGGATGGAAAAGTTGTCTTTCAGAAAGGATATGGGATGGCGGACCTGGATCATGGCATCCCCATCACACCACAAACGGTTTTTAATATTGCATCAGTATCGAAACAATTCACGGCCTTCGCTATTTACCTGCTGGCCAGTGAAAGTAAGATCACACTGGAAGATGACGTCCGCAAACACATACCTGAATTACCGGATTATGGTACAATTATTAAAGTGAAACATTTGCTCGCGCATACAAGTGGTTTGAGAGATCAGGCGGCGCTTTCGTCTTTAGCCGGAAAGCGGTCAGGCGACGTAGAGACAACTGAACAGGACCTGAAATTAATTGTAAGACAGCAAAGCCTAAACTTCCCCCCTGGTACAGCCTTCGGTTATTGCAATACGGGATATACGCTGTTAGCGGAGATCATACGGCGTGTAACCGGCCAATCAATCGCGATATATACCCAGGAAAAGATGTTCAAGCCACTTGGTATGGCCAGCACCCGGTTTAGTGATAACTACGAAACAGTGATAAAAAACAAGGCGGAATCCTACGAATTGATAAATGGGGTTTATTATCACCACCCATTGAATGCCTCTAATACAGGTCCATCCAACCTGCTGACCACTGTGGAAGATCTAACCAAATGGGTATTGAAT
Organism: Chitinophaga agri; assembly: GCF_010093065.1. Taxonomy (NCBI): domain Bacteria; kingdom Pseudomonadati; phylum Bacteroidota; class Chitinophagia; order Chitinophagales; family Chitinophagaceae; genus Chitinophaga; species Chitinophaga agri. Next base: position 4,693,812 of record NZ_CP048113.1, read on the forward strand.
TTTGAGCATCCGGTAGTAGGAACACCCGAAATGATAAAAGCCTTCAATGAAGCATCTTACCTGAATAATGGACAGAAAGTGATCTTACGGATATCCGGAGATGGGGATACCCTTTTTCATGCTAAAGGACAAAACCTGAGCAATTTTCTGGGGATTGCCATGATCTCTCACGGAGGACATGCGGCTGCGTTCCGCACATTTATGGGACGTTTTCCAGGGGAGCGGCTTGCTATTATTGCGCTCAGTAATGATGAACACAATGAGCGACTGAACGCCCGATGGCAAATGGCTGGTTTTTATATAAAAGATAAATTGAAACCGGAAAAGCTCGCTTTAACAGCAGCGCCCCAGCCAACAGTTAAACAAGTTGTGAAGTACACTGATAATTTAAAAGACTTCGCAGGCGAATATCATAGCGAGGAACTTGGGACGGATTACACGCTTATTGTATGTGGAGATGTACTGGTAATGACACATCTGAGGTTGCGGGATGTCACGCTGAATAGGATGGGAGAGGGTCAATTCTCAGGCGCCGGCCCGGAGACATTTCCTTTTGAGATGACCTTTCTGAGGGATGATAAACATACAGTAACCGGGTTCAAGATCTCGAACTTTGGAGTGAAAGATTTAAAGTTTGTGAGGAAAAAGTAATGGGAAGATGGTTAGATTGTTGTTTCACAGGTAAATAATTCAGGGGAGTATTTTAATTTACCTCAGCGGCTAAACAGAAAGGCCTGTAAAGAAATTCAGGCCTTTCTGTTGACTTCCTTAAGGGATTTGTCAGGCCGTTCTATGAGCGCTGATAATTAGCTGACATGAATACTATAGGTATTATTAAGGTCTTTGCAACGCAATGATCTTGTCATACACAGTTTTCACATCATCAATAAACTCCAGGCTATTCTGTTGTTTAACGCCAGGCCAATCAATACCCTGCATCATATTGAGTCTTGCATCTGTTGGCCCCAACATGATCGTTCCGCTATTATCTTTCTTCTGGTTAAAGCTGATGTCCGAGATAGACCGGATGTTAAGCGATTTAACCTCCTGGCTGAATATCCCGGATTTAATGATTATCCTGTCGTTGGTAATACCATAAAGTGTGTTTCCTCTTTTCTTCGCATCTATGAAGAAACGTCCGATAGTAATATAAAGACCAACGCAAACGAAAGGAAGTCCCGATAATTTAAAGAAAAAGGGAGCGCCGGTACCAACAGCCGTTGCTTCCCAGAATATGGCGAATCCAGCCCAGAATATGCTGAAGGGAATTAAAAAAGCATCTGATGATCGCAGCATGATTCCTGTTTTGGGCTTTCCCACCCATACAAATCTTTCATTGGCGGTAAGATTGGGCCTCAGGTCCATCTCAATGTCATAGGTTGTCATAAATAATAGAAGGTTTAGGGATTATATATGCTTAAGTAAGTTCTACCTGTATTTGATTATGCGGTTTAAGTCCCCCGGTATTTGTTTGACCCAATTAGCAATGCAGCAGTAGAATATTACTTCTGCGCAAAAATATGAGTTAATAGGATTCGAGTTAAAACAAAAAAGGCCTGCATTACTGGAAACCTTTTATTTCACGCTCTATCAGGAAAATGACTGGACCAGTTGATAAATGATCTCTTTACCATTAGCGAAACAATGATGAATTTTGTACCCATACAAAACATTCCTTTACACAAACAGACCTGATAGTAAGAAATATGAACATAGTTGGTAAATTTCATGTAATAGATACATTCACACATAGGGTTGATAAGGAGGAATGGGTTATTGTAGGAAACCTTGTTGGTGGAACTATTGTCGCTGGCAACCTTATAAGTTTTGCCACAAAAATGGGGGAGAAGACCTTTCGGAACTGAAGATGTTAAGAGATACTGAGATTAACATCCAAAGTATATGATACCTATTCCGAGACAGCTGCAAAATAATTTTTTTTAAAAACAAAAAGGCTTGCATCACTGCAAGCCTTCTCTTTTTTCGCTCCCCCTGCTGGACTTGAACCAGCGACCCTCTGATTAACAGTCAGATGCTCTAACCAACTGAGCTAAGGAGGAGTGCGTATTCCCCGTTTGGGATTGCAAAGATAGATATTTTTTGATTCGCGCCAAATCCTTTTCAACTTTTTTTTCAAAAAGTTTCCACTAAAAGTAGAAAGCGCTTATCCAGAGCGGATTTCCGCGTGAAAAAATTTACAAACTGTAAATCCAGCCTGGTCACCGGGAACTGGGAAAAGGTTTTTATTTCCCTGATCTGATACCCCCGGGCAATGATTGAATCTCTGTGTTCCATATTGGTAAATATGAGAGAAGGACCACCAGGTATAGTATCATATCGAAGAAGAGGAGCATCCAGATAATATTCCATCGCATATGAATTCACACCATAGCATCCTATAGCTCCACCTTTCAGTTCTTTATTCGCATAGAACGCCGCCGTGCTTCCACTCTGGTACCGGAGCACATCCGGATAGAACAGCCCGTTCAGAAATAAATTCAAAACGACACCTGCCATACAAGTGCGGAAGAATACACGTGGCGTTCCTGTCAAAGGAAGCCATATAAAAGCCGCTATCATCATTACGATCAACCCTACAGCCCAGAAGTGGATTTCAGGCCTGTAAAAAGCCCATATTGCGATAATTGCAACACCCATGATCCCTATCAGGATATGCTGCGTGATACGAAAAAATTTTTCTCTTACGTCTTCTACTATATACTTCGACGTGAGTATCGCGAAGAAGGGGAAGATAATATTCAAATAATGCGGTAGTTGAAACTTTGAAAGGGAGAATAACAGAAAGGTGGACAACGCCGCACCAATACAATAGTACTCCGTCGCTGAACGCCGTTTCCTGATAAAGTTGACAACAGCAACATACAACAATAAAGACCATGGCAGAAATGCCCATAAAACCGTATGCAGAAAGAACGAAGGATCGCCATGCCCACGAATAGGTCCGTTATTCATAAACCGGCCGAACTGACTGTCCCAGAAAAAGAACCGGATACCCGATACATCTGTCTGTCCAAACACGACTTTCTCAGGATGCGCATCAAACTGCTGGTACAAAGCATATAATTCCGGTGTGATGAAAACAAGGATCAGCAAGCCGGCCACCAGCCAGCGCCAGTGAAACAGTTCCTTCCACTGCCGGGTGCACATATACTGCCCGATAAAGGCAAACCCAATAGGCACAAGGGCAAAAGGCCCCTTTGTCATTACCGCACAGGCAGCAAACGAAGCGCCCCATAACAACTGTCGTTTATACAAATGATATACACTGGCAATGATCAGTCCTGTCAGATAAGGTTCCGCCCGTACGTCCGTACTCGATATGACCAGATGCTCCGCAGATAAGAAGATACAAACTGCCCATAATGCTACCTTGTCGCCGTACAGGTCTTTGGCAAACCGGTAGGTATATACCACCCCCAGCAGCAGGAAAAGAAATGCCGGCAGCTTATAGCTAAAGCTGGTAAAACCAAAAAGCAAATAGGAGAGCGCCGCCATCCAGAATGGAAAATGCGGCTTATCAAGCCAGTCATGTCCATCAGCCACAAGGTTCAGGTAGTCATGATGTTGCACCATATGCTTGGCAATACCTGCATACAGAGCGCCATCCGGTTCCATAATAGTAATAGGAAGACCAGTCATGTGCATGAATATCAGTACACCGATCATGATCCGGCAGACTTGTTTCTCAGAGATAGAATAGACTGTCATGTGCAAAAATTACAGCACAGACAGCATATCCACAAAACAGCGGGGGCTTTTAATAGAAAATTAACAGGGCTACCAGCCGAAAAGACTGGATTTCTCTAATCCGATATAAAGACCATCTGGCCGTTGCTCCAGGGGATAAGTCTTGAGGTAGAATCCTTCTCCACTGCTGTTATAACCGTTTTTTATATTAAAACGGTAACGGTGTAGCGGACAAACAACATTACCGGCATCATCCATAAAACCATCCGCCATAATGCCGCTGGCATGCGGACATTTATAGGCAAAGGCATAAACCTGCCCCTGATAACGGGTGTAGCAGATCTTCTTCCCCTGGACTTCCAGGGTGCCTATTTCGCCTTCTTTCGCGTACAGGTCTGATAAACGATGCCAGTTGTATTGTTTTGCCATTCTATTGGTTAATAAAAATATTCGCTCTTGTAAGGATAACGGATACGATACAGTTCTACTACCTTACTCAGGATAGTCTGTCTCAGCTCATCAATATTCGTACGGGCCGCAGCGGATATGAACACGCAGTTACCATGGGTTCTGGTCTGCCAGTTCTCCTTCAGTTGATTCAGAATATCCTGTTTCACATCTTCCGTCAGCCACTTATCGAAGGTCTGCTCTTCATACAGATCCATTTTATTGAAGATCATGATACTTGGCTTATCAAATGCCTTCAGCTCCTGGAGCGTACGGTTCACCACTTCTACCTGGTCTTCATATTGCGGATGGGAGATATCCACAACATGGAGCAGGATGTCACTTTCTCTTACTTCATCGAGGGTCGATTTAAAGCTTTCTACCAGATGGTGAGGCAACTTACGGATAAACCCTACGGTGTCGCTCAATAAAAAAGCGGTCTGGTCAAATACTACCTTACGGGTCGTGGTGTCCAGCGTTGCAAACAGTTTGTTCTCAGCAAACACGTCACTTTTACTCATCAGGTTCATAATGGTGCTCTTACCCACGTTCGTATAACCTACCAGGGCTACGCGAATGTATTCACCACGTTCCTTACGCTGAGTAAGTGACTGTTTATCAATCTCTGCCAGTTTTTTTCTGAGGAGGGCGATCTTGTCCTTGATAATACGACGGTCTGTTTCGATTTCCGTTTCACCCGGACCACGGCTACCAATACCACCTCCCTGTCTTTCCAGGTGACTCCACATCCCTTTCAGACGGGGCAGGATATATTGATATTGAGCAAGTTCTACCTGCACCTTCGCCTGGGCCGTACGGGCACGACGGGCGAAAATGTCAAGGATCAGGTCACTACGGTCAATCACCTTTACATTCAATACCTTTTCAATATTGGCGATCTGGGAACCAGTCAGCTCATCATCGAATATAACCAGGGTGATATTTCTGCCTGCAATAAAGTCCCGGATCTCTTCCAGCTTACCCTTGCCTACAAAGGTAGCTCTGTCAGGACGGGCCATTTTTTGGGTGAATCGTTTAACAGTCGTCGCGCCGGCCGTCTCAGCAAGGAATACCAGTTCATCCAGATACTCCTGTACCTGGCGTTCCGTTTGTTCCTTAGTGATCAATCCCACAATGACAGCACGCTCTTCCTGTTGTACTACTTGTTTCTTTTCAATCAAAGTATATAAAAATTTACTGCAAAGGTATGGAATTAGTCCATAGCACTATTTTCCCTACATTTAGCGTCCAAACAGAATCTAAACATGCATAAATCACTATTATTAACATCACTTTTTATATCAACTATGGCAGTGGCCCAGCAGAAAATGACACCTGAGCTGCTCTGGCAATTAGGCAGAGTAAGCGGGGAAGCGATCACGGCGGATGGAAAGACGGTAATTTACGGCGTATCACGATACAATATCGCTGAAAACAAAAGCGACAGGGACCTGTTTGCCATCCCACTTGCGGGAGGTGCTGCCACCCAGATCACGAAGGAGCCTGGCGGAGAAGGAGAGGTGAGTGCCATCAGCGGACAAAAAATCGCTTACGTCTATAAAGGACAGCGTTGGGAAATGAATGCTGATGGTTCCGGTGCCACACAGATCACCAATGTGGAAGGTGGCTTACAGAATATGCGTATATCACCTGACGGCAGGCATATCCTGTTCTCAAAAGAAGTAAAGCTTAAAAAGGTCAGCGGCAGTGACTTCTATCCAGACCTGCCAAAATCCAATGTACAGATCTATGACAACCTGAACTACCGTCACTGGGATACCTGGGAAGACGGTAACTTCCAGCACATCTTCTTTGCCAGCTATGACAATGGTCAGGTTGGGCTCCCTGTTGATATCATGGAGGGAGAACTGCACGATAGCCCGCAAATGCCCTTTGGTGGTGCAGAAGATGTTATCTGGGCACCTGATGGCAAAAGCATCATCTACGTTACCAAGAAGAAATTTGGTAAAGACTATGCTGTCAGCACCAATACCGGCATCTATGAATACAACCTGGAAAGCCGCACTACCAAAAACCTCTCTGAAGGATTAGCGGGTTACAATGTTGCCCCTGCCTTCAGCACTGATGGCAAATACCTGGCATGGCTTGGTATGGCAAAAGATGGCTTTGAAGCAGATAAAAACGATATCATCGTCCTGAATCGTTCTACCGGCACCCGTAGCAATCTTACCAAAGACTGGGATGGAACCGTTGCTTCCGTCTCCTGGAGTAAAGACAACAAACAACTGTTCTTCCTGGCGGTAGTAAAAGGTACGGAACAGCTGCACGAGATCACTCTGCAGAAAGATGTGGCCGCCACCAACGCCAGGCACATCCGTCAGATCACTGAAGGCGACTTTGATATCAATGGCATTGTCGGTCAGTCAGGCAATACACTGGTAGTATCCCGCACAGATATGAACCATGCAGCAGAACTCTATACACTACAGCTGCCAAAAGGCACAATGCAGCCGTTGACCACGGTCAACAAAGCAACGTACGACCAGACCAGCATGTGTAAAGTGGAAAAGCGCTGGATCAAAACGACAGACAATAAAGAGATGCTGGCGTGGGTGATATTTCCGCCCGATTTCGATCCTGCCAAGAAATATCCAACACTTCTATATTGCCAGGGTGGGCCACAGTCGGCACTTTCACAATTTTATTCCTATCGCTGGAACTTCCAGCTGATGGCCTCCCAGGGGTATATTGTTGTCGCTCCAAACCGTCGAGGTATGCCAGGTCACGGTGTAGAATGGAATGCAGCTATTAGTAAAGACTGGGGTGGACAACCTATCCGTGATTACCTGAGTGCTATAGACGCGGTAAGTCAGGAACCATATGTTGACAAATCCCGTCTGGGCGCTGTCGGTGCAAGTTACGGCGGATATTCTGTTTATATGCTGGCCGGTACGCATAACAACCGCTTTAAGAGCTTCATCGCGCATGACGGACTGTTTGATCTAAAAAGCTGGTATGGTACTACCGAAGAACTCTGGTTTGCCAACTGGGATATCGGTGCTTACTGGGATGCTGCCAATGCTAAGGTCTATAAGGAATTCAATCCTAGTGAATATGCCAACAAATGGAATACACCTATCCTCATCATACAGGGAGGTACTGACTTCCGTGTGGGCATCGAACAGGGCTTACAGGCCTTCCAGCTGGCACAGCTGAAAGGTATTAAGAGCAAACTACTCTATTTCCCTGAAGAGAATCACTGGGTGCTGAAAGCACAAAATGCACTGGTTTGGCAAAGAGAGTTCTTCCAGTGGTTGAAAGAAACCCTCTGATCGGTCAATATATTATCATACATCAGGCACTATCTCGACGTGTCTGATGTATGCCTTATCAACTTTATAAATTCCCCGACGTTATGTTCACCTCTCTCTTGCTCAACATCCAGGAGGGCATTGCTACAATTACCCTCAATCGCCCGACTGTCTACAATGCATTTAATGATCCACTGAGTTATGAATTACAGGATGCCCTCAAACAGGTGGAAAAAGATACGGCTGTCAGAGTCGTTATCCTGACTGGCGCAGGCAAAGCCTTTTGCAGCGGACAGGACCTTAAAGCGGCTATGGAAGCCGGAAAGCGTGATCTGAGCGAGTCACTGCACAAGCGCTATAATCCTATTATAAGAGCTATAAGGAATATGCCTAAGCCAGTCATTTGTCAGTTAAATGGTATTGCGGCAGGGGCAGGTTGTTCGCTTGCCCTGGCCTGTGATATGATCATTGCCAGCGAAACGGCCGCTATGGTGGAAATATTCATTAATATAGCCCTGGTACTGGATTCAGGTTCATCTTACTTCCTGCCACGTACTGTTGGGTATCATAAAGCCTTTGAACTGGCTACCAAAGCATCCAAGCTTTCCGCACTGGAAGCACAGCAACTGGGGTTTGTGAATAAGGTGGTGAAACCAGAAGAACTGGAAGCCGCTGTACTAGCCGAAGCCACTTTCTATGCAAACGCACCTACGAAGGCGATTGCCCTGCTCAAGAAAATGCTTACGAAAGGAATGACAGAAGATCTGGATACGGTACTGGATTATGAGGCCTATTGCCAGGAAATTGCTGGCAATACTGCTGATAATGCCGAAGGTATTCAGGCCTTTCTGGAGAAACGTAAACCAGTATTTAAAGGAGCATGATCATTCTCTCTGTCAAAAGAGAGATGCATATTCATAAAAGAGAAAAGGGCCGTCCGCCGAAAGCAGGACAGCCCTTTTTAGTATTTTCTGTTCAGATTACAACCCACTGATCATAAATCCGAAGGAATATGGACTTACATCGTACGTACCATTTTCCTTGAACATGCCATTCAGAGCATAAGTACCGTAGAGGGCAAAGTTACCATAACCCACTCTGGCAGTACCCGCAAAACGCCAGGTATTGAACAGACGTTTGCTCGCTTCTTTTTCGATCAGCTTAGAACCTCCCAGGTTTTCTACTGAACGGGTGTGCGCGTTAACCAGGTTACCTAATTTCAGACCAACACCAACTTTAAAGCCTTTGTTGGCATTCTCTGGCACCTGACGGTATCTCAGCTCCAGGGGAACTTCCAGGTAAGTAGTAGCTAATTTGAATTTGCTATAATTGTCAGTTTCCTGGAAACTAGGCACTGAAGAAGTATTTCTCAGATCCAGGCTCATGTCCTTCAGCTGAATATGATCAGACCCTATTCCCAAACCGGCTGCGAGACTGAAATTAGTTTTCTGCAAAGGAATGTCATACATAAACGCAATATTAAACTGACGGTTAAAACCGGTTTTAATATTGCCGGCACCTGTACCTGACAGTCCAACATATCCTAACTGAATCACTAAGAAATCCTTGGAATGTGTGGCTGCTCCCATGGCAGTATTAGCAACTGCATTCTTGGCATCCTGTGCAAAAACACCCAACGAGGCAACCATCAGTCCCAGCGAAAAGAATAATTTCTTCATGTTTAAGTATAAAGTCTTGAAAAAGAATATTAGGCAAATTTAATGGAATAGGAATAAAACCAAGGGTTAAAATATTTATAAAATATCAGGCGGTATTTATTCTCTTTGAGGATGTCAACGTAAATACATATCTTTTCGCATAATATATTATACCCTATGGAAGAATATAATGGTCACCTGAATATATATACAGGCGGCTGTTCAAAGTGCAATAGCCCTGAATATGAACCTGGTTATAAGGTCAGATTCTGTAAGGCTTGCAGAAAAAAATTAACCCGGTATCCCGTAAAAAAAGAAGTCATATGGGCAGCAATAGGGGTAGGCGTTATACTACTGATCTCGCTGTTCCGGCTGCCTGGCTATTTCGTAGCTGGCGTGGATTATATGAGGGCTGTACGCTTAACCGAAGAACGAAAATATGTAAGTGCACAGAAAGCTTTTGAGGTAACTCTTAAAAAGTTTCCGGAGCATCCCGGGTCCATTATGCATCTTATAACTGCCGCTTATTTCAACGATGATTTGGAAAAGATGGACAGCCTTTTCAATTTGCTGGATGAAGACAAGTTGTCTTCTCTGGATAGTGATCTGGAAGCACAGTTCGATCTGCTTAATGAATATTCATCCCATTATCGTATCCGCAATAGAAAGGTATATGCCGAACTGGATAGAATTGCGAATGATACAGCCGCCTATCAGAATAAGCTGGAGGGATATGTAAAAATGGATAGTGATGATCTGGCAGCAAAAATTATGCTTGCCAATCTTTACGAGATACAGGAGAATCATATGGGCGCAGACAGCCTTGCCGGACTAGCTATCCATGCAGCGCCTCTTTTCCGCCCCGCCTACTACATTAGGCTTGCAGCATTGAAGGACCTGAAAAGATACGGAGAAGGATTAAAATGTGCTGAAACACTCCTTACACAAAATAAGGAGTCGTTAAGGGCCTTACTTTGTCAATGCTTTTTTCAATTGAAGCTGAATATGCTAAAAGAAGGGTTAGCCACCAGTAAACTTGCCGCACAGCTCTATCCTGATGACAATAGTGCGCTATTCTGGCTTTCAGTATCTTATCATCTGAATCACCAGCAGGCGGAATCAGAACGCATTTTTGCAAAGTTACAGGCCCGCCCGGATACCGATACCAGTAAGCTGACAGAACTTCAAAATTACATTACCGATAAAGTACCCTTCAGGGACTAAATAATTACAAGCATGTTCATACCAGGTATTTTTATAGCAGCGGTTACCTTCCCGGGAGTGATCGTACATGAATTTGCACACCAGCTCTTTTGCCGGCTCTGTGGAGTGGCGATATTTGAGGTAAAATATTTTCAGATGGATAATCCGGTGGGATACGTAAAACACGAGGCGGTACGTAATCCTGTTCATCAGCTGCTGATAAGCACCGGTCCTTTTATCATCAATACGTTACTGGCACTCCTGATCGCTTTCCCTGCAGCGATACCTGTATTTCTTTTTGATGAGGGAACACTGTTAGACTATATGCTGCTTTACCTCGGAATGTCCATTGCGATGCACGCTTTTCCAAGTACAGGAGATGCCACTATTATGTGGCACACGATCTGGCGTGGGGAAAATGTACCTGTATGGCTAAAGATCATTACCGTACCAATTACCGTACTCATTTACCTCGGCGCACTGGGCTCTAGGGTTTGGCTGGATCTTATTTATGGAATGGGTGTGGCCTTTGGACTTCCCATTCTTATTGTTAAACACTTTGCATAAAAGAAGAAGGCGTTCACCTGGTGGGGAACGCCTTCTTCTTTTATATAATATCGTACTAACTGAATAGATAAAGTACATCTTCTTTTGTGAGCTTCTTCACAAATCCGGAATCATCTGCGATAATCTCCTTAACCAGTGATTTTTTACGTTCCTGTAACTGCAGGATCTTTTCTTCCACAGTATCCTTACAGATCATTCTGTAAGCGAAGATGTTTTTCGTCTGACCAATACGGTGTGTACGGTCAATCGCCTGTTGCTCCACTGCCGGGTTCCACCATGGATCAACGATATAAACATAATCCGCAGCTGTCAGGTTAAGACCCACACCACCCGCTTTGAGCGAGATCAGGAACACCCTGCAATCGTCATTTGTCTGGAAGTTCTGGATAGCACGTTCACGCTCAGTGGCAGAAGTACTACCATCAAAATACTCAAATGGTATCTTCATATGCTGCAGCTTCTCACGGATCAGGCCCAGCATACCGAGGAACTGAGAGAAGATCAGCACCTTGTGATTGCTGATATTTTCTGTCATTTCACGGGTCAGCTCATGTAGCTTTACCGAATGATTCGGATACTGCTCTGCTTCATTCAGGATAGCCGGGGAGTCACAGATCTGACGCAATTTCATCAGCCCCTGCAGGATGGTCAGCTGAGAGCGTTCCATACCCTGGTCTTCAATAACACCCAGGATCTTAGACCGGTAAGAGTTCCTGTATGCGTCGTATATATGCCGCTGTTCAGCATCCATTTCACAGAAGATAACTGTTTCAATCTTCTCAGGCAGTTCCTTTGCCACCTGCTCTTTAGTACGACGCAGGATGAATGGGTAGATCAGCTTACGCAGATGGTCCTTACGTTCTTCATCCTGGAACTTATCTATCGGAGTGGCAAACTCGTTCCGGAAGAAGTCTACGCTACCCAGCATACCTGGGTTCAGGAAGTTCATCTGCGCATAGATGTCAAATGTGTTATTCTGCATCGGCGTACCACTCAATGCCAGTTTATTTCTGGTATTCAGCAGCTGTGCCGCTTTAGTCACTTTGCTTTGCGGATTTTTGATCGCCTGAGATTCATCCAGTACTACATAATCCAGATCCAGCTTCATCAATGTCTGTACATCACTGCGTAATGTACCGTACGTGGTGATCAGGATATCAAATTTCATCAGCTCTTCCATCGTCTTTAAACGGGTCGGGCCATGATGAATATGATAGGTCATGGTGGGCGTAAATTTACGGATCTCGTTCTCCCAGTTATAGATCAGGGTAGTCGGACAAACCACGAGTGCCAGACACTTATCATTTTTATTCTTATAATGCTGGATGAATGTCAGTGCCTGAATAGTCTTACCAAGACCCATATCATCTGCAAGGATACCACCCCATTTCACTTCGTCAAGATAATTCAACCACTGGAAACCGCTCTCCTGGTATGGACGCAGGGTAGCCTGCAGGTTATGTGGCAGCTTTATATTACGGATCTCGTCAAATTGCAGCAGTTTACGACGCTTCTGCTCCAGCTCCATCAGCACAGCTTCATCATCAATGAACTCATACAGTTCATCAATAACGCTGAAGTTATATTTGCTAAGCTTCAGTGCTCCTTTTTCCTTTTCCTCTCCGATCTTGAACAGGAGAGAGTATTTCTTCAGCCACTCTTCAGGTAACAGTCCCAGCGAACCATCGGCCAGCTGTACATAATTCTGTTTACCAGCAAGTGCCTGTTTGATCTCCCGTATACTTACCTTCTGATCGCCATAGACCACTTCGATCTGTGCGTCAAACCAGTCAATACCAGAACTGATCTGAAGATTGGTAACAGGTTTATGTGCGCTGAATTTGAAGTTTTTGAGGTTTTCAAATCCGAATACACGCACATTCATTTCTTTCAGCGTATCAAAGAAGAGGAAGAACCAGTTGTTCTTCAGTGCTTCCTTCGCTTTCAGGTAAAAATAGTTATTATTAGAAGGTTGTGAGAAGCTGGTATGCAGACTGCTGAGTTTATCAACAAACTGTTGCTCCGCTTCTTTATTCCTATGGATGATCAGTACTTTGTTACCTTCCTGCACAGTGATCTTGGCATCATCATTCCATTCTACTTCCTGTCCATGATAAGCATATCCCGGCTGGATAATAAATGTCTCGCCTACTTCACGCAGGAACACCCTGCACTCAGGTAATATATCATCTACTTCCGCCAGCAGAGAGTTATCAAACTGTATCTGATACTGTTTGCTAAGCGGTAACAGATAGTCCTGCAGGTAAGTACCCCACTGGTCTGAAGGAATACGGATCCTACCGCTTTCGCGGAATAGTTCCACATGCAATGCATCCTGCGGATTTTCAAAAAGATATAACACCTTATTTTTCAGGAACAGGATAGAACTGTCCCACTCATTATCAGCAACATTGATCAGTTCTCCTTCAATCTCAACGTGACAAGTCACTTCTACAGCACCAGCAACGGTATGCGTCTTAAACACCGGCTGCAATCTGTCTCCCGCCAGATGCACCGGCTGAAGGTTCTTAGTTTTGAACTGTTGCCTGTTAGGCAGCAGGAACAACAGACCATGGGCAGCCATCTGCGGGAACAGCTTGGATAGCTTCGGATGCAGATATTCCAGCATTAGTTCCTTTGTCTCAGTTGGCAGATCTGATTCATTATCATTATGGGTGATATTCTCCCATATACCTGCGAACGGAGAGTTTTTGCTAAGGAATTTGCTAACCTCAATGCCCTGCACTTTACGTACAGGTGTGATGAGGTCGCGATCTGATTCTTTATATAAGTAGAAATCAACGTACTTGGTTAGGTCCAGCTTATTGACCAGCGATACAAACTCCTGTTGTTCATCATTTACTTCGCCGCTAACCAGATCTATCCGGAAGAACGGATACAAAGGTTCATTAGCATTAAACACTACGCCGATACGTTGTGTAATAACAGTAGGTTCTTCCTGAGGTGGGGGAGGAGCCACATTTTTGCTGGCAAGCGTGCTGTCCACACGTTTAATACTCGGGTCCAGCACACGCAGGTAAGGTTTCCCCTCCATATAAGTGAAGGTAAACTTCCCTTCCAGATCATCATCCAGCGAGTATCCGTACAAGGCAAGCAGCTTATTCTTTTCCTTGTCCCAGTTACGCAGGGTATCGAAATAATATGGGCCGTGATTATTTAAAAGATTGAGGAACAATGCTGTTTTGTGCTTACAAATGGCATGTTCTGTTTCGTCACAGGTACAGGCGGTGTCAAAGAAACGTTCTTCATTCCGCTGTATGATCAACGGATATTCCTGTCCTTCGTATTTAATAGTCGCCTCGACCTTCTCATCTTTCGCAACGGTGACCTTGACGTTTTTTGCCGGTTTGGCTATTTTCTCAGCTTCCGCAAATATTTCACTGGAAGTCAGTAGTTTAAGTGATTTCAGGTCGATGAACTTCATCTTCACCAGCGTATGTTGCTGATTGTATTGAGTATCGAAGCTCTCGAAATGATTCTTATCCAGCATTTCCTGCAACTGGAACATCGCTGCGGCTTCATGCCGGCAGATGTCTCCCAGATTATAGGGGCACTGGCAACGAACGGACATAATGCTCGTCTCGTGATACTTGTTAATTGAAACGCGATAATAATTCGCATGGGTATCGCTCTTTACCCGGAAAGTGGCTGATTTCAAAACGGGATCAGCTTCCAACAACTCCACACCACCAGTCGCAAAGATGCGCTTCCCCCTACGGATTACCTCATCGGTTCCGTTATTATAAACGTATTTCAGCAACTGGGGCAGCGACATAGTTTCATATTGCCCGGTTTATTTACCAGCCTGGGTTAAAACGCTAAAATATTTAGCAGCTGATGAAAAGGCAATTCACAAAAGTACGCAGAAAAATCCTAAAAAGCTACAGCGCCAGTAGCGTATACACTACATGCCATCACTTCCAGAAACAAACACTTTAAGAAAAGAAATTATCTGCAGTTATTCTGCAGCTATAAGCTCTCCATTGCGGTAAATAGGCAGGACGTTCGCTCCATCCGGAGTGAGACAATACTCGATGTCTTTTTCCAGTCCGAATTTCGCCAGCCGTTTATAATGAGAGGCCTGTTTCATTACTTCATGGATACTGTCTTTTGAAGTAACGTATAATGTCTCCGCAGCAATTGCTGAATCACAATCTACCGAGAAATGTTTCCCGATACGGTTCACCACCGCCCCTGCAAACAGGGTGTCTTCCATATTCACACGATCTTTCCAGCCCGCACAACCAAGTATAACCGGTTTGCCCTGTGAGATCAGATAATCACATACCGCTGATATGTTCGGAAAAGAACCAGTAATGATCTCTATCGCATCCTTAGCCATATGCAACAGCTTGGTTCCATTTGTGGTAGTGAGTACCAATGTCTTATCCTGAATAAAAGTTTTTGGGTATTCAAAGGGGGAGTTACCATGCAGCAAACCTTCCGCGATCCGTCCGTCTCTTTCGCCAGCGGTAATGGCGCTTTCTCCCAGCTGTTCTCCAATGCTGATACACTCCGGCACAGAAGCTACGGGTATCACACGGGCGGCGCCATTATACAATACCGTACAAATCGTAGATGTTGCTCTCAACACATCAATAATCACCACTATACTGTTCTTTACATCATACAAATGCAACAATGCCGGTGATAAACATACTTCCAGTCTCGGTTTCAGCTCTTCCATATTATATCAGTTAGGAATTAAAAAATCAGGAATTAGAAATGGAAGCCATAAAATGAGGGATCTCTCACCAATTCTTCATTCCTAATTCCTGATTCATAATTTTTCAGTCTAGTATTACTCTCCACTTTTCTGTCTCAGCATAGTCTTTAATTACGCTGTTCCGCAATCTCACCAGTTCAGTCATGTACTTATGCAGGAAGAACCGCTCAAACATGCGGCCTAACCAGCCATAGGGCGTTCCAAATTCCATTATATCAATTGCAACAGTGCCATTACCTATCTCCTTAAAATGATGCTCATGTTTCATATAGGTGAAGTCACCGGACACCATTTCATCACAGAAATACTCTGTTTTGCGCATGGCCGTGATCCGGGTAGTGAGTTGACGCAACTTACCCAGGTATTTCGCCTGCCAGGTGACCGTCTCATCCATCTCAATAAGACCATTTGAACGGCCTGTGATCTTTCCCTCCTGCATATGCGCCATACTGCGCTTATGCACTGTTATGCTCCTGCTCAGGTCAAAGACCCGATCCAAAGGAGCATGAATTACCGTCGTAACATGAATCGTGGGCATAGAATAATAGATATGGTTTTTTGCAATTTAAGCTAACTTAACTTAAAAACGGCACCTTTACAACTCTGGCTTTCAGTAATTTATCCCTTACGGCAATGAAAATTTCCGAATCCTGTGCTGAAAACTCCGTTTTAACATACCCAAGACCAACTGCTTTCTGCATGGATGGGGACTGCGTACCTGAAGTCACTTTACCGATCACTTCACCTGCAGCATTTTTAATTTCATAGTCATGGCGGGGAATACCCTTGTCGACCATTTCAAATCCTACCAGCTTACGGGTTACACCAGCAGCTTTCTGCTGCTCAAATGTAGCGCGGGAAGTAAAATCTTTAGTGAATTTGGTGATCCAACCCAGTCCTGCCTCCATTGGAGAGGTGGTGTCATCAATATCATTACCATATAGGCAGAATCCCATTTCCAGGCGCAGGGTATCACGTGCAGCCAGGCCAATTGGCTTCAGCCCTTTAGGCGTGCCTACTTCGAAAATGGCATCCCAGATCTTATCTGCAGCACCATCTTTCTCATCAAAATAGATCTCGATACCACCAGCGCCTGTGTAACCGGTAGCACTGATCAGTACGTTTGGTACACCTGCAAATTCACCTTTTGCAAAAGTGTAGTATTTCAGGTTCACCAGTTCCACATCCGTCAGTGGCTGCAAAATGCTCGCCGCATTTGGACCCTGGATAGCCAGCAGACAGGTTTTATCAGAAATGTTGTGCATTTCCACACCTTTTGTATTGAACTTGCTGATCCAGTTCCAGTCCTTTTCAATGTTGCTGGCATTCACTACCAGCATATAAACCTTGTTCTCTTCAATGCAGTATACCAGCAAATCATCCACAATACCCCCTTCCTCATTAGGCAGGCAGCTATATTGTGCCTTTCCGGCAGTGAGCTTGGAAGCGTCATTGCTCGTTACCCGCTGAATCAGGTCCAGCGCATTCTCTCCCTTCAGGATGAACTCACCCATATGGCTTACATCAAACACCCCTGCATTATTCCTGACTGCCAGGTGTTCTTCATTAATACCGGTGTAGGAAATAGGCATATTATACCCTGCAAAAGGAGCCATCTTAGCGCCCAGCGCTACGTGTTTGTGTGTAAATGGTGTGTTCTTCATAATTAACTAATGATCGGTTCTGTTTTGGGTATGCTTTTAGGTTTAAGTTTTGTTTAAGCCCCGCAAAAATAGGCTGATTTTCCAAATTAGCTGGTTATTTAGTGATTTTGGTGCAATAATTGCCTCCCGGTAACCAACATCCTCCGGTATTTAACCTCTCCGGAATGGTGTATGAACAACCTGGAGCCAGCACTTGTTATAGCAGTTGATACATTCGTTGCTAACCAGCTACTTAGATACGTATCTTTGCAAAACAAAAAACCTTGTCTGCCGGCTTATCCGTAGACGCTAAAATCAACAACTGTGAAGCACATCGCATGCCTCTTGGCACTGTTATTACCCTTTACTACGCAACTATATGCTCAGAAAAAGGCTGACCGTAAAACCCTGGGCAACCTTCAAACCCATATCACCTTCCTCGCCAGCGATAAACTGGAAGGCCGCCGTACTGGTACCCCAGGCGAACTGCTGGCTGCTGAATATATAGCTTCCCAGATGAAACTGGCCGGTCTCACTCCTGCGGGCGACAGTGGATTCCTGCAGGTATTCCCGGTAAGTGAAGGCAGGATAATTGCCTCGTCCTCTTTCCTCCATGTCAATAAACTTACACTCCGTGCTGGTGAACAATTTATCCCCCTTCCGTTCAGTGCACAGAAACATGTTAAAGGAGACGTGCTGGCGGATGTAAATGAACCAGATAACATCTGGCTCTTTAACGTGAAAGACTTTGAAATGTCTCCCCATGCTGACCCACTCGAAATATACCGTCAGAACGCCCGGGAAGCAGCCAAAGCAGGCGCTACCGGTGTCATCTTTTATAATGGCACAGAGACCGAAGAAGAGGTAAAGAAATGGATGTCTCTCTCCGTAGCGCCCCTTACCATTCCGGTTATGTGGGTCAACAGTGAAATGAGCAAAGTCCTGGACGATGCTGAAGATCTCCTGATCGACATGCGGGTCGACTTTGCCGCTGACAGGCGTACGGGTATAAACGTTGTAGGACATATAGACAATAAAGCACCTCATACCATCGTCATCGGTGCTCACTTTGACCATCTCGGGTATGGCGAAGACCATAACTCAATGGCTCCCAACGACAAAACCATTCATCACGGTGCGGACGACAACGCCAGCGGAACAGCTGCCCTGCTCGAACTGGCCAGACAATTAAAAGCTTCCCACCTCCAGAACTATAACTACCTGTTTGTTGCCTTTTCCGGTGAAGAACTGGGACTGTTCGGATCAAAATATTTCACTGACCATAGTGCTGTGCCAGCTGCATCCTTCAATTATATGATCAATATGGATATGATCGGCAGACTGGACCCTGCCAAGGGACTGGAAGTAGGAGGGATCGGCACCTCTCCGGAATGGCCCGCATTACTGAAACAAAGCGTACCTGCCGACATCCGTACGACATACGATTCTTCCGGTACAGGGCCTTCCGACCATACCTCTTTCTACCTTAAAAATGTACCTGTACTGTTCTTCTTTACTGGTACACACAGCGACTACCATAAGCCTTCCGATGAGGCAACCAAGATCAACTATGAAGGGGAACTGGCTGTCATGAAGGTGGTATATACGCTTGTAGAAAAGACCAATGACATGGGTAAACTGGCCTTTACCAAAACCCGTGATAAACAAACAAGAACCAACACCCGTTTTACGGTAACCTTAGGTATCATGCCGGATTATACCTGGCAAAAACCAGGAGTAAGGGTGGATGGCGTATCAGATAATAAACCAGCCAGCAAAGCCGGCGTACTGACAAATGATGTGATAGTCGAACTGGGTACACACACCATTGTTAACCTGGAAGACTACATGCAGGCGCTTGCTTCCTTTAAAAAAGGAGACAAAACCACCGTGAAAGTCAGGAGAGAAGACGCTGAAAAAGTATTTGATATCCAATTCTGACCGTTTTATAATATCTTGCACCCCTTAATATCGTTGTATGAAGCCTGTTTTATTCATATTAGGTCTGGCAATATGTAGTCTTTCGTGTAATCAGACACGTAAAGGCAACGAGGACACTTCTAACTACGATATCATCACTGAGAAAAGCTATGTCGTGCGTGAAGTGAAACCTGCTACGGGAGACCCTGAAACGGATTCTATCCTCCAGCGTAAGCAGGTACTGACTTCTTACCTGGAACGTAAAGGTTTTGTGCGCCACGTAGCGGCAAAAGAAATACTGATGTTCCGCAGGAATAACAGACAGGAAGTGGTCATAGACCTGCCAGCTCCGGCTACTGCCGCAGCTGCAAATGTGATCATCATATTTGATCCGATGAAAAATCCCCTGTTCATTAATTTGAAAAAAGACACAACACAGGTGGAACACTATATTAACATGTAGGTATATGCCGGCAAACACCATCACCGGCTATAATTTTTAAAACTGCATTTGGAACCTAAACAAAACATAAGACTATGTGTGGATGCGGTAGTCTTCGGCTACACCGCCAAGGAAAGTATATCCGTACTCCTCATCAAACGCACCATCCCACCCTTTATGCACCGCTGGGCACTGCCCGGAGGCTTTGTTATTGACGGCGAAACACTGGAAGAAGCAGTCACCCGTGAATTGCAGACAGAAGCCGGCGTGCATATCAACTATCTCGAACAATTATACACCTTCGGTCAGCCGGAAAGAGACCCCCGTGGCAGAATAGTATCTGTCGCCTACTTTGGTCTGGTCAATCCGACTAACTTTAAACTGGCCGCCAGCTCTGACGCTGAAGATGCCAATTGGTTTGACATTAAGAAACTGCCAGATCTGGCTTTTGATCACTCTATTGTCGTTGATGCCGCCATCCAGCGACTGCGTGCCAAAATAAGATATGAGCCTATCGGGTTTGAGTTACTGGATAATAAGTTCCCTATCTCCGACCTGGAGAAACTATATGAAACAGTACTCGACAGACCGATCGATCGCAGGAACTTCCAGAAAAAGATCAATCACCTGGGTATTCTGAAAGGACATAATGAAAAGCAGAAACACCCGTCTGCAGGCCGGCCGGCAAAGCTGTACAGCTTTAATGAAGAACGTTATTTCCAACTGAAAAAAGAAGGGATCACATTTGAGATCTGAGGAACGGTTATTCCGCCCTCAGACTCTTTACAGGATTGGCTGTTGCCGCTCTCACCGCTTTGTATCCTACCGTCAGCCAGGCCACCAGCAACGATAATACGATCGCCAGCACAAAGATCTCCCAGCCCACATTTGTATGATAATGAAACCCTGATAACCAACGCTGCATGAAGTAATATGCGGTCGGTGTCGCTATCAGAAACGCTACCCATATCAATAGTGTAAACTCTTTTGAAAACAGGTACAGAATACTCTGTACTGATGCGCCTAGTACTTTGCGGATACCCACTTCCTTCGTCTTTTGCACAGCCATAAAGGACACTAATCCATAAAGCCCCAGGCTTGATATAAAGATGGCCAGTATAGCGAAGAGCTGAAACAATTTAGCGATCAATGCTTCCGAACTATAGAAGTCTTTAATATCCTCGTCCAGGAAAGACAGATCATACAGGTAGCTGGGATAAATAGACTTAAATAGCTTTTCTATATCTGGCATTGCTGCATTCACCCTGTCTTTGCCTAATCGCAGCACCATCGTACCATAACCCTCAAAATCGGATGCAAAGACGATCGGAGAAATGCCATCCCTGAGTGAGTTATCATTAAAATCCTTCACTACTCCCACTACCGGATAAGCGATGCTATTAGAGAATCTTATCGTCTTACCGATCACCTCCTCTGGCGACTTCAATCCTAACCGCTTCACCAGGGTTTCATTGACCACCACCTCCCTGGTAGTGTCACTGGGGAATGGTTGCCGGCCGGCAGCCAGACTCATTCCGAATAAGTTCAGGTAGGCGGAATCACCAAAGAGACGCTTGACAGAAAAAGGCTGTTTATCAGCATCATTATTGAAATAGAAATCGGAATACTGTATCGCATAGGAAGCAGGTGCCGTCCAACACAGGCTGACCGCTTCCACACCTTTCAGTTTACTCATTTCAGCTACCAGTAAGGGGTATTTCAGCTTCAGCGTACTATCACTCGGCAGGTCTACCATTACAACCGCCTCTTTCTGAAAACCCAGTGACTTATTCCTGAAAAACGAGATCTGTTTAATGATCACCAGCGTACCTATCACCAGTAACTGTGCTATCACAAACTGAAATACCACAAGTCCACGACGTAATGAAATACCTCCTACAGACCGGTTGCTGATACGGCTTTTAATAGCCATCAGTGGATTAAACCCAGACAATACGAGCGCAGGGTAGAAGCCTGCCAATATAGTCACTACCATACCGATGATCAAAAGGAACAAGAGTATCACTGGCGAATGCAATACATTCATAGACAGTCCCTTACCTGTCAGGTCTCTTAGTGATGGCGTTGCTATCCATGCGAACAGACATCCCAGTATAACTGCAATGATGGTAATGAAAGCTGTTTCCAGCAGGAACTGCTTTATCAACTGTGCGCGATCGCTACCCAGGACCTTACGTACACCAATCTCTTTAGCACGATTAACTGATTGTGCAGTTGCCAGATTCACAAAATTAATACACGCTACCAATAATAGGAATATACCTATCAGCGCCATTCCCCACAATTCCTGCTGACTAAAATTATCTCCCTTCAGGGTTGAAAAGCGCTTGTCAGCATGTACTTCATGTAAGGGTTGAAATCGCAGTTCGACCCTGCTAAGACTTTGCTCTTCTTCTTCCCTGTAATTCCTTTTCACAAAAGCTGCCGACTGTGCCTGCACCTTTGACAACTCCTGACCCGGACGTAGCAGAAAGAAGATCTGCGACCCTCCACCAAGATTACGCCAACTCCCCCAGGTACTCTCACCGATTAGGTGGCGAAATGTTTTGTAGGAAGCCCCAATCGCTACAGGTATGTCCGTATTATCAGGAAGGTCTTTGAACACCCCGGTGATACGCAGCGGAATCCGGTAAGACCACATATGGACCGTCTTACCGATCGCATTTTCAGGGGTACCAAAAAACCTACGGGCAATCGACTCGTTCACTACGGTTGTATTAGGCGCTTCCAACCCTTTTGTATTACCGACTATCCAGCTAAAATCGGCGATCTCATACAATGACTCCTCGGCAAAATATAGCCCGCTTTCCACCTTAAACTTCTTTTCTTCCTGACCTGGTACGGGTATATAAAACTGAGTAGCACCAACACTCTGCATAGCGGCTACCTTCTCTAACCCAGGGAACTCTCTCCGTAAGGCTTCCGCCAACGGGCGGGGACACATACTGTGCATACCTGTCACCTCACCTGTAACAGGATTCCTGTCTATAGTGACCATTCTGCCTATACGGTCATATCGGCTTTGATAGTCGTCATAACTCTTCTCATAATGGATCACCAGAAAGATCAGCAGGCTTGCAGCTATTCCTACAGCTAGCCCGAGTATATTTATCAGAGAGAACGACTTATTCTTCCAGAGGTTGCGAAAGGAAAATTTGAAGTTGCTGTTTATCATAACCAGGGGTATTGCAGCTATATGCACAAAAAACAGGTCAAAAACAAAAGACATTCATTATCAACAACAAGCAATCAAAACAGGCATTAACTATGTACGTTTATCGTACAGATATTGTTCGGTTTCGAACAACAAGATAACCGCATGTGCCCAAAACAAAATAGTCCTGACGCGTAGCAGTAGAACACCAAAAAATATTACCTATATTCACAAATAACTCAATATCAATTTATTAATTCCAATTTCCACACAGTATACAGGCGTCTTCAGCATATATTTGTGTAAAAATTACAAAAAATATTTTGCCCATATAAACAGTCGCTTTATATTTGTGTAGAAAATACGCAAACTAACATTCTATGACAACGCTAAAGCCTACAGGAGTAATAATAGCAAGGTTCCAGACACCTTCCCTGCATGAAGGGCATCTGCAACTGATCAAAGAAGTAAAAACTACGCATAACAGATTAATCATCGTACTGGGCGTAGCGCCAGTAAAAGGTGGCCGTAAAAATCCGCTGGATTATTACACCCGCGAAAGAATGATCAAACAACTGTTTCCGGATGTGATCGTATTGCCACTGAGTGACCAGGCATCTGATAAGGTATGGTCCCGTAAACTGGATGAACTGCTGAGCAATAACTTCAACAACGAATCCTTCATCCTGTACGGCAGCCGCGATAGCTTCATACCTTATTATTCCGGCCGCTTTGCAACCGCTGCATTACCTCCTGTACAGGACTTTAACGCAACTGCCCAGAGAGAGGCCATCTCCGATAAAGTATTTGATACTGAAGAGTTTCGCGCCGGTGTTATTTACAGTACTTATAACCTCTACCCAAAAGTTTATCCGACTGTTGATATCGCCTTATTCAGGAACAACCGCAGTGAATTACTACTGGGACGTAAACCAGCCGAAAGTGGCTGGCGCCTGCCAGGTGGTTTTACCGACCCAACGGACATGAGTTTCGACCAGGCAGCGAAAAGAGAATTGCTGGAAGAATGCGGCCCCGTAGAAACCAGTCCAATGCAGTACGAACTGTCTTTACAAATGGACGACTGGCGCTACCGCTCAGAAGTAGACAAGATCATTACCACCCTGTTCAGCACCGATCTGCTATTTGGAGAACCTGCTGCTGATGATGATCTGGCTGAGATGAAATGGATAAAGGTCAATGCCATTCAAACAATGATCGCTCAGGGTGAAATCGTAAGCACACACATACCACTGTTAAAAAAATTAGCTGAAAAATATTCTACTAACGACTAAATAGAAGAATCATGACAAAGGAAAACCTCATTTTGTTAGCTGATGCCTACAAATACTCCCACCACAAACTCTACATCCCAGGCACCGAGTATATCTACTCTTACTTTGAAAGCAGAGGCGGTAAATTCCAGGAAACCGTTTTCTATGGCCTCCAGTATTTCCTGATGGAATACCTGCAGGGCGCTGTTATCACCAAAGAAAAACTGGACGAAGCAGAAACTACTTTACTGGAAGTCTTTGGCCGCAACGATGTATTTGACCGCAGCCGTTTCGAATACATTATTGAAAAACACGGAGGCCGTCTTCCGGTACGTATCAAAGCTGTTCCGGAAGGTACTGTAACAGGCGTACGTAATGTGCTGATGACCATTGAAAATACTGACCCTAACTGTTACTGGCTGACCAACTTCCTCGAAACACTGCTGATGCAGGTATGGTACCCCTGTACAGTAGCGACCCTCTCCAGGGAGATCAAAAAAACAGTAAAAAAATACTACGATGAAACTGCCAGCGAAGCGGCCTTTGCCGGAATTGACTTCGTACTCAACGACTTCGGGTTCCGTGGTGCCAGCTCAGTAGAAAGCGCAGGTATCGGGGGTAGTGCACACTTACTCAACTTCTCTGGTAGCGATACCCTCATCGGTTCCACTTTCGCTAAACGTTATTATCAGGCGCCGGTTGCACCTGGTCTTTCTATCCCTGCTACTGAACACTCTATTGTGACCATGCTGGGTGAAGAAGGAGAAGTAGACATCTTCCGTCACATCCTGAATGCCTTCCCTACAGGTACAATTGCCTGTGTTTCCGACTCTTACAATATCCTGCGTGCCTGCCGCGAGTACTGGGGTACTGAACTGAAAGAACAGATCCTTAACAGACAGGGTACGCTGGTGATCCGTCCTGATAGCGGTGATGCTATCCAGACCCTCCTGAAGGTATTTGAGATCCTGATGGAAACTTTTGGTTATACCGTTAATGAAAAGGGTTTCAAGGTGTTACCTCCACAGGTAAGGGTTATACAAGGCGATGGCATTAGTTATTCCTCAATTCCCCCTATCTTCGAAGCATTAAAACAGGCAGGTATCAGTGCTGAAAACCTGGTACTGGGTATGGGAGGTGCTCTATTGCAACGTGTTAACAGGGATACCCAGGAATATGCACTGAAATGCTCCTATGCGGTGGTGAACGGAAAGCCGATCAACGTGCAGAAAAACCCGCTGGAACTGGATGCAAATGGAAATACGCGCGTATCTTTCAAAAAATCCAAATCCGGCAAACAGAAACTGGTACTGGAAAATGGAGTCTATATATCTCTCCCTGAACATGAAGCGCCTGAAAAGGCGGACCAACTGGTAACAGTTTTTGAAGATGGCGATATAAAAGCGACATACACGTTTAACCAAATCAGAAAGAACGCAACCATCTGACTTGTCGCCATCATTTGTCCCCCGAAGCAGCGCCGTCCCGTTCGGACGGCTTTTTTTATGCCCTCCTGTAAAACATTATATAAAAAAGGCCGGAGTAAGAATACTCCGGCCTATTGTTTAAACCTACAACTGTTACACTATTAGTAACTAAAGTCTTTATAATTAGTTTAATGATGCTTCTTCAATTTCTGCCGCGTAGGGAGCCACCAGTCGCTGACGGATCAATCGCTTGGCAGAAGGTTTGTTCCAGCCGAAACGATCCATGATGCTATCCACAATCTTGTACACTACCGGGACAATGATCAGTGTCAGGAACATAGAACTGATCAGACCTCCGATAATTACCCAGGCCAGACCGTTTTTTGTTGCGGCCACACCACCGGTAGCCAATGCGATTGGTAACATACCGATCACCATCGCAATAGTGGTCATCAGGATAGGACGCAGACGTGCATTGTTCGCATGGATTAGCGCTTCCATTGTACTCTGACCCTGTTCCTTCATCTGGTTGGTAAAGTCCACCAGGATGATCGCATTCTTCGCCACGAGACCGATCAACATGATCATACCCAGGATGGTGAAGATGTTCAGTGTATTATTTGTCAGTGCCAGTGCCAGTAATGCGCCGATAATCGCCAGCGGGATTGAGAACAGTACCACGAACGGATAAATATAGTTATCGTACAGTGCGACCATGATCAGGTATACCATTACGATTGAGATCAGCAGTGCCGCTCCGAGTGTACCGAAGGAATCACCCTGGTTTTCCGCATCACCCGCCCACAGATAACTGATACCAACCGGCTTACGCAGACTTTCCAGGTCCTTTGCAAATTTCTGTTGTACGGTACCAGATGGTACACCTACTACCAGCGATTTAACAGAGATAGAGGTATTTTTATCCCTTCTTTCCAGCCGGCTCGGACCTGACCCTTCAGTGATCGTTGCAAACTGCGATAACCTGATCAGCTGCCCCTGGTTGTTCATGAACTCAATGTTCGCCACATCATCCAGGTTCTTACGGTCAAAGTCATCAAAACGAATGTTGATATCATATTCATAATCACCCTGACGGAACTTCACTTTGGAATCATCCGCCGTACCACTGAATGCGGTCTGCATTGTTCCACCCACACCTTCGAGCGTCAGCCCCAGCGCGGACATCTTATCCCTGTCCACCTGTACGTTGATCTCCGGGTTACCTTCTTCTACTGACAGCTTTACATCGCTTGTACCATCTATCTTAGCCAGTACGCCCATCGCCTGTTTTGCAAAGCTCATTACGCTATCGATATCGGTACCCATTACCACCAGCTCAACAGGAGAAGCTTCTGCTGTACCCAGGATGCTCACGTCCATCGTTTTCAGTTTCACACCTGGCAGCAGTTTTCTCAGTTCTACTTTTGTTTTCGCTGCATAAATATCAGAACCATCCAAACGGTGTTCCGCATCTACCAGCATCACCGTGATCTCTGATTTATAAGCAGTGGACTGGGAAACACCAAATCCATCTTCACTGGTCTGACCTACCGTGGTGATCAGACGGGTGATCTCGGGCTTTTTGGAAAGGTAGGCTTCCGCCTTACGGGTAGCCTGGTTTGTTTGTTCTACAGAGGCATCTTTCGGCATTTCCAACACGACGATGAACTGTCCGCGGTCACCCTTAGGAATGAACTCTCCACCGATATAACCTTTGCCAACCAGCATGAAAGACAGTACCAGCAGTAGAATCGCTGCTGACAATGCATAACGTTTATGCGTCAGCGACCATTTCAGGATACCTGTCATCCAGTCGGTGAATTTCTGCAGTTGTCTTTCGAACCAGAGGATGAACTTTTCGAAGAAGTTCTTTCCAGTGATATGTTCCAGTTTACCGAAACGGGAAGATAACAGTGGTACGATCATGAAGGAAGACAACAAACTGAGCATCGTAGAGATCATTACTACCACACAGAACTCACGAAGGATCTTTGATACCAGTTCATTTGTCAGGGAGATCGGCAGGAACACCACCACGATCACCAATGTAATAGAGGTTACTGTGAACCCGATCTCTTTCACACCATCGAAGGCAGCACGTACTCTGTTCTTACCCATTTCCATGTGACGGTAAATGTTCTCCAGTACCACGATCGCATCATCCACAAGGATACCTACCACTAGTGACAAACCGAGCAGTGACATCAGGTTCAGTGAGAAACCGAACATCTTCATACCAATGAAAGTCGCTACCAGTGATGCCGGAATAGAGATCATTACGAAGAGCGCACTACGGATACTGTGCAGGAACAATAACATCACCGCTGCCACCAGCACGATCGCAATGATCAGGTCATGTATCACTGAATCTGCTGATTCCAGCGTAAAGTCAGAAGAGTCGTTCGCAATAAATATTTTCAGATCGCGGGATGCATAATCTTTTTCAATGGAAGCGATCGCCTTTTTCATTTCCTCGCTCACGGTCACTGCGTTCGCATCTGTCTGTTTCTGTACCATCAATGCGATGGAACTGGTTCCGTCAACACGGGCAATACGGTCTACATCTTTCTGCGAATCCTGTACATCTGCCACATCTTTCAGACGGATCTGGGTACCGGTAGCAGTAGTAGAGATAACGAGGTTACGCAGCTGATCTACGTCTTTATACTTACCTGCAAGACGTACCAGTATCTGCTGATCCTGGGTTTTCACCTTACCGGTAGGGAAGTCCAGGTTGGCATTGGTAATGAACTGTCTTACCTGCAGAATAGACAATTTATATGCTTCCAGTTTCTTCGGATCGATATTCACCTGGATCTCACGTTCCTGACCACCGATCAGAGAGATCTGCGCCACACCCGGCAAACGGGATAAGAGTGGCTGCAACTTTTTATCGATCAGGTCATAGAACTGCTTGCTGTCCATTTTGGCAGTAGCCGACAGTGTCATGATCGGTAAATCATCCAGGGAGAATTTGTTCAGCGAAGGTGCTTTCGCATCAGTAGGCAGGTCCGACAGTATTGCATTTACTTTACGTTGGGCGTCCTGCAGTGCTATGTCTACGTTCGCGTCATTATTCAACTCAACCGTTACGGTAGATAAACTCTCTGAAGATTTAGAGATGATCTTTTTGATCTTCTCCATAGATGCTACCGCATCTTCAATCTTTTTGGTGATGGTGCTTTCCACCTCTTTAGGAGAGGCACCGGGATATACAGTGGCGATCGTCACTACCGGTGAAGTAAACTTTGGCAGCAGCTCATAGTTGAGCGACTTATAACTCATCACACCCAGCAGCGTCAGGATGGTAAAGATTACCACCACTATCGTAGGGCGCTTTATGGATATTTCTGTGATCTTCATAGTTGGTTATTTTTGTACGGATACTTTAGATCCGTCTACCAGATTGATTTGACCGCTGGTGATGACAGTTTCACCTTCATTCAGTCCTTCTCTTATTTCCACTTTATCGCCATAAATACGGCCGGCCACTACCTTACGTACTTTAGCAGTATTATTTTCCAGTACATATACCTGGTTACTGTTCACACCACCGATGAAAGCAGTACGTGCTATAAGGATAGCCGGAATAGCGTTTGCCATTTCAAAATGTGCAGTACCGTACATACCAGCTCTCAGTTGTTTGTCGCTGTTGTTGGTTACTTCCATTTCAACAGGGTAGTTGAGGGTGTTATCACCTTTTGCGGCGATAAAAGATACACGGCCTTCATAGTTCACTTCAGGGAATACGCTGGAAGACACTTTCACTTTATCACCTACTTTCAGGTTCACTACCTGCATTTCAGGAACAGCAACAGCGAGTTTCAGACGGGATACATCCACGATATCAAACATCTTGTTACCAGGGGAGAGGTAAGCACCCTGTTCAATGTATTTTTTATTGATCACACCACTGATTGGCGCTTTGATATAAGTATCCCCTACACGACGGCTGGCAGCGGCATATCTGGTTTTAGCCAGGTCATACTGCAGCGTTGCATCGTCTACCTGCTTCTTTGTTACACCACCGGTTTTGAAAGCAGCTTCATATCTTTCCTTGTCCACTTTCAGTTGTTCGAGATTGGTCTTAGCCGCCTGGAGGTCTGTACCCAGGATTTCACCATCTACATGTGCGATAGCCTGGCCCTGTTTTACTACTGAGCCTTCGTCTACCAGCAGTTTGGTGATACGGCCGGATGTTTCCGCCAGGTAAGACAGTTCACGGAAAGGAGTAAAATTACCATTGGCCAGAAAGCCCTGAGAGAAATCAGATTTCGCCACTTTTTCCACCAATACGGGCACTTCGCCGGCATTGCTCTGCTTTACAAATTCCGTTTTAGCTTCGTTGGCTTTTTTATTGGCGCCCAGTTTCCACATGATCAGTACAACAGCTGCGATGGTCACTGCGCTCCAGATAATAATCTTTTTCATATAGTTCGGTATGCGGTTTTTAGCGGTTTTAGTTAGTTCAGCAGGCTTTTCAGTGTTCCGTTGGATTTGATGATATCCAGTTCTGCCAGCTTATATTGTAATAATGCCTCGTTGTAGTTATTCTGGGCAGAGATCAGGGATGTTTCAGCATCCAGCAGGTCTGTCAGATTGGCCAGGCCCAGGTTGTAGTTGTTCTGGGTAGAGTTATACACCTCATTGGCCAGGTCTACGTTCTCTTTCTGTGCCCTGATCGTGCTGAGGTTATTCTGTACCTGCAGCTTAGCATTTTCAAACTGCGTATTTAAGGAGAGGGTGGTCGCCTCCATATCTTTCCTGATCTGTTTCAGCGCTACAGTTGACTGACCGACACGTGAGCGGCGTGCCCAACCATCGAAGATGGGGATTTTGAGCGTGAGGCTGATGGCGGCCATATCGTACCAGCTGGCAGTAGATCCGTTTGACTTTGATTTCAACATGTCAAATTTGTTACTGATACCATTATAAGAATAGTTGCCAGAGAGACCCAGTGTAGGGTAATAGTCGGCCAGGTAGGCTTTCTTCTGAAATTGCTGGAGTTCTTCCTGTTTTTTCAGCAGGCGGTATTCAATTCTGTTATCCACACTCAGTGAACCGAAATCGGCTATTGTTGCTTTGTTCTCTATTTCTTTGAATGAAGTAGATGGTAGTGTGATCACGTTTGTAACCGGCATACCTATCAGCTGTTTCAGCTGGTTGGACTGCACCTGAAACTGGTTCTGTGTTTGTGTACGCTGTGTTTTATAGTTGGTCAGGTTTACACGCATACGATCCAGATCTATTTTACGTGCGAGACCATTTTCCACCTGGGAGGAGGTGGTTTCCACCAGCTTTGCCATCTTCTCGATGTTAGCATCCAGTACGCTCATTTTCTCGCGGGATACCAAAGCGCTGTAATAAAGTTGTGTTACGTTATAGATCACGGCTTCTTCGCTTTGGGCCGTTTGCATGCGGTAGAATTCTTCACCAGCTTTAGCGGCTTTGAGACCGGTAAATACAGATTGGTTATACACTTCCTGTGTAACGGTACCGGACGCGCTGACGTTGTGTGTCACACCGGCTTCCAGCAGGAGGGTAGTACCGGGAGCACCACCCGCAAATTCACCTGGTACGGGTATTACCTGTTTCTTGATGTTATTGGTATACTGTCCCTGCGCATTTACCTGTGGCAGGGCTCTGGCTCTTACTTCGCTGGTTTTGAAACGGCCCATTTCTTCTTCCATCCGGGTACGTGCCAGTTGCTGGTTGTTAGCGAGTGCATATTTCAGGCACTCCTGCAACGACAGTTCCGATTGCGCATAGGAGGTCAGGCCCCCTATTCCCGTTAAGAGAATAAGCGTTAACATTATCCTTTTCATCCGTATGTTTTACTTTGATTGTTTAGTTGGCGGATATAGTTTTAAGTAGTGGTTAGTCTTTTTCGATCTGGATGTAACCAGCAGCGATTTCACGTCCTTTCGGAGTGGTGATGCCCAGTATAAAATGTGCGGTGATTTCTCTGATCACTTCCTGCATATTGAATTGTGTGGCGGGATAAAGCGCAGGCTGGAATACAGTCTCCAGCTGGAGCAGGCGCATACGTGCCATGACATTCAATTTGAGATCTTTGCGGTAGCTCCCTTCCTGTATCCCTCTTTCGAGGTTAGCAGTAATGGCGCGCATCATGTGTTCCTGCTTGAAAGTTTCAACTTCGCGCCATATAGCCGGGTGATACTTCTGCATTTCATACAGCATTACCGGATTGATAGTATTACCCATTTCCTCCATGTACTTCACCTCTTTCAGTAATTCCTCAATAGCGTTAGCAGATTGCTGGCGAAAATCTTCGAGATGTTGTTCATGCCCTTTCAGCATGAATCTCATTCCTTCCTGTACCAGTTCCTCCTTATCTCTGAAATGTTCGTATACTGTCTTCTTTGACACCCCACTTTCCCTCGAAATATCGAACATTGTTACACTCTTAATGCCGTACATTCTGAACATCCTAAGCGCCGTTTCTAAAATCCGGTCTTTAACTGGCATGTTTCCTTTTTATTGTTTCTTTATTCCTCTCACGAATATTTCCGTCAGCAATTTCTGCTGTGCTACTATCTTTTCGAATCCTTCTTTATCTAATTCTACGATCGTTTCCGGCATACAGCTCATACCTGCGAACCGGAGACCTTCCATAGCGTCTTTATAAAGGATGGCTATTTCTTCCGGATTGGTCACATCAAATTCACCCGTTTCGACACCTTTCTTCACCACTTTGGTAAGCATGACATATTCCCTGGCTTCATAGGTTCTAACGATCTGCTGGATCTCTTCTGATTTATCATTCAGGATCTTAAACAGTTCGAGGCGGCTAAAGCGTTCCACAAACTGTATTTTGGTATCGATCATGCTGAAGAATATCTCTTCGGAGGTAATATCTGTTCTGTCAGCTTCCACTTCCAGCTCATGGAAGAATGCCTCACCCACTTTCATCAACACGGCATTATGTAATGCTTTCTTATCAGAAAAGTAATAATACAATGATGCCTTTGAACAACGCAGATCATCTGCGATCTCATTCATTGTGGTCTTTCCTGCACCATAGTGCATGAACCTTTTCAAAGCTGCCTCCAGGATCTTCTCCCGCATTTCGTCTTTGTTCTCAGCAAGCATTAACTTTTTGACTTTTTTAGTTTCGAAGTCAAAAGTAGTAACTTTTAGGAAAATAAGAAAGGGAGTTTCCCCTTTAACAATTGATTAACCTTTTGACTTTTAAAGTCAGAAGGTTGAAAAGTCAGAAAGTCAAAAACATAATATATTGTAAACAAACTACTTACATGGGTGTGTTTTAATCTATTTATCGAAACATGGTTTCAAAAATAATTTTTTGAGTTTAGGCCACTGCCAATAATCGAAAAACCGGCAGCTCATCCGGAAACGCTCAGCATGTTCCGGGTACCCGGGTAAAAAGCATCGCTTGGCCGTCGCTAGTTCGTCGCTTGTTCGTCGCTTGTATATCCAAACCATAACATGGCGGCAGTACGGGGGTATTCAGGGCCCCCCCTTCCGAAAGGATATTATTTCTCAATTATTAAACCTGTTACTTCGATTACAGCCTTATTATACCGGCATTACCCCTTTATTTGCCCCTTCCACAACGGACAAGATAACGGCGTAGTAACGGTATAATAACGGTGTAATGGGACATGCAGCTCATCGGCAGGCAGGAGCACGCACCTACACACGTACCTAACCCTTTTTCGGGCAAACAACAGGAAAAGAAGCCAGGATGGTAGACTTTGACAGGCTGGTAATAATTCTCCGGAAATAATGAACATTTCCATGACTTTAAAGGTTATCATATGACTGTCTGTCGGGAGCACACCAAAAGCCTGCTTAGATACGCCAGGCTTTGTTTTCAGCCATATTCCCCCACTAACTGCACCTTATGCGGGGGAGAGAAACAGTTTTTTACTTCCGGCCGGCTGGTCTCAATATTCATGCTTTTAGCCGACACATTTTACACCTACATCTCGGAAAACAGCCACTGGCGCAGAAGGGGCATTGGTTTTGCCTTACATAGGCAAAATCAAACGCTATGAAAAAGATAATGCTTCTGCTGATCGCTGTAATGGGTTTTACAGCGGTAACCATGGCTCAGATCAATGTGAATATCAATATAGGAAGACAGCCGGTATGGGGTCCTGTGGGCTATGACCACGTGGACTACTACTATCTGCCTGACATAGAATGTTACTATAGTGTACCTGACCAGGTATACATTTACAGGGATGGGAATGTCTGGGCGAGGTCCAGGAATTTACCCCGCAGGTATAACAACTTCGACCTGTATCATGCGCATAAAGTGGTGATCAATGGAGTAGACAGGCCATACATGATGCATGATAAGTATCGCAGGGAATATAATGGCTACCGTAACAAACATGACCAGATAGCCATCCGTGACAGCAGGGAGGAGAGATATTATGTGAATAAATATCATCCGAAACACGACGAGTGGAAGAAAGACCATCGTGACAGAGATGATCATGGCAGGGCTGATCGTGGCCAGAAACGTGGCTGGGACAGACACTAAGTCATTACTCCCTTCTTTCGGCAACACACCTATCATGAAGAAGGCCGCTCCGTAAGTGACGGGGCGGCCTTTCCTCTTTTTATGTAGCTTGCCATTTAAAATCCTATTGCAGCTTCTCCAGTGCAGCTTTCAGCTGAGCGATCATTGCCGGGATCTCTTCTTTTACACAGGTACCAACACTCAGGCGATACCATGGAGAGTTTTTAGCGGCACCGAAAGCATAAAATGGCACCAGACCCAGTTTCGCTTCATTCAGGATGTAGGAGGTTACTGCTGCCTGATCGGCCAGTACGGTACCATCAGCAGTCTTTTTGCCTGCCAGGTCTATTTTCAGTGTCAGGTAGATAGCTGCCTGTGGAGCGATCGCTTCAACAGGGTGACCTGCTTTCTTCAGACCATCAAAGCCCTCATAGATCTTTTGCAGACGCTCTTCAACTTCACCTTTGAATTTCTTCAGGTAGCTGTTCACCTCATCTTTACGGCGGAGGTAACGGGCAGCAGCGTGCTGCTCGGCCATTGGGCTCCAGGCACCTACGTGAGAGAGGATAGATTTCATTTTTGCTATCACATGAGCAGGACCTAAAGCCCAACCAACTCTTACACCAGTTGCCGCGAAGGCTTTACTCATACCATCGATGAAGATGGTGTAGTCTCTCAGTTCAGGACGCAGGGATACCGGTGTATAGTGCTGTGTCTGACCGAAGGTCAGCACCCAGTACATCTGGTCGAACATTACGTACAGTGGTTTTTCATCGGCGCCACGGCTTTTGTTTTCAGCAATTACCAGGTCGCATATCTCTTCCAGCTGTTGTTTACCAAAAGCAGTACCGGTTGGGTTCTGCGGAGAACAAAGCGCCAGGAGGGTAGCACCCTTCAGGAGAGGCTTCAGTTCAGCAGCAGTTGGCATAAAGTCGTTTTCTGGTTTAGTTTCCAGTACAACGTGTTCTGCCTCCAGGAAATGAGTATAGTGATTATTGTTCCAGGATGGAGTAGCGTAAACTACCTTTTCACCTCTGTCTACAATAGTTCTGAAAGTTGCATAGATGATGGGACGACCACCGCAGGAGATGACAATTTCCTTGGCAGGATCGTAGTTCAGGTTTTCATGTTCGGCGATAAAGTCACCAACAGATTTTCTCAGTTCAGGAATACCATCAGCCGGAGGGTAGTTGGTAAATCCTTCTTTGTAAGCCTTTATGATCTCTTCCTCGAATTCAGCCGGTATTGGGAATACCTTGGGATCAAAGTCCCCAATAGTGAAATTGTAGATCTTCTCGCCCTTGGCCTGCTTCTCCTTTATCTCACCGGCCAGCTTAATAATTTCAGACCCGATCAACGTTTCGGCTAAATGAGACAGTTTCATAACCCAAAAGAATTTTAGTTTTAAAAATATTTTTTTGCGACCGCAAAGCTAAAGGATATGAACATCATTTAAAAGAAATAGGTATTTTTTTCACGCCGTATTAATAAATCGGCCCTTTATTAAATTACATTCAATAAAAGAACTTGTAATCATCGCTTTATCTAACATTGCATTTTCCGGTAATATCTGTAGTTAGCGGGATACTTGACATTTCTTTCTATCTTTGTCCGCGTTTCTTAAAAAGCCTTATTTTAGTGTGGTTAGACAAAATCCGAATTTCGGTAATTCACCTCACGGGCCATTACAGCGGCTATTTCAAGTTTAGCAAAAAGTAAATACAATATAAATCACATGAAGTTTATCGTTTCTTCCTCTACTTTGTTAAAACAATTGCAGCAGATCAGCGGGGTGATCAACTCGAACACGGTGTTGCCTATATTGGAAGATTTCCTGTTCCTGATCGATAAGAACGAACTGACTGTAGTAGCCACAGACCTTGAGACTGTGATGAAGGTGAAGCTGGAGGTGGAAGCCAAAGAAAGTGGCCGTATCTGTATTCCGGCAAAGATCCTGATGGACTCTCTCAAAAACCTGCCTGACCAGCCACTTACATTTCATATAGATCTTAACTCCTACGCGGTTGAAATTACTTCCGACAATGGTAAGTACAAGGTGATGGGTGAAAATCCGGAGAATTTCCCGAAAGAGCCTGCGGCTGATGATACCACTTCATTCACCGTAACTGCCACCGCCCTGGTTACTGCGATCAACAAGACCCTCTTCGCCGTAAGCAATGACGATCTCCGTCCTGCCATGACAGGTGTGTTCTTCGAACTGACCCCGGGTAGCCTGACCTTCGTAGCTACAGATGCGCACCGCCTTGTTAAGTATGTAAGAACAGATGTAGTGTGCCCTAAAGCAGAAACCTTCATCGTGCCTAAAAAACCGCTGAACCTGCTGAAGTCTGCATTACCTGACAATAGCACCGAAATTAAGATTGCCTATAGCCAGAACCACTTCTTTGTTACACA
The DNA here is from genome assembly GCF_010093065.1 of Chitinophaga agri. Classification (NCBI taxonomy): domain Bacteria; kingdom Pseudomonadati; phylum Bacteroidota; class Chitinophagia; order Chitinophagales; family Chitinophagaceae; genus Chitinophaga; species Chitinophaga agri. The sequence goes on from NZ_CP048113.1 coordinate 4,730,222, forward strand.
TGACGGCGCCCAGATGATCTGCCGCCTCATCGATGCAAGGTTCCCTGACTATAAGGTTGTTATTCCTAAAGACAACCCATACCGCCTGACCGTTGCAAAAAGCGATTTCCAGAATGCCCTGAAACGCGTAAGCGTTTTCGCTAACAAGAGCACCAACCAGGTAGCCCTGAGCATTACAGGCAGCGAACTGCAGCTTTCCGCCCAGGACGTTGACTTCTCTTTCGAAGGTAATGAGCGTATGAGTTGCCAGTACACAGGTGATGATATGCAGATCGCATTCAACGCGAAATTCCTTATCGAAATGCTGAACGCAGCAGAGGGGGATGAGATCTCTATCGAATTGTCTACACCAACCAAAGCAGGTATCCTGAAACCTTCTGAGATAGAAGAAAATGAAGATCTGCTGATGCTGGTTATGCCGCTTATGCTGAATAACTAAGCCGGCCTTCCAACAACTAATAACTAATGTTTATCTATAAAGCAATCTCTCACAAGGAGATTGCTTTTTTCTTTTACCATAGCCACTTTCAAAAGATTTATTATTTAAAAAAGTCGTAAATTAATAGTACCAATAAGGATAGTAAGTATTTGATTTACCCCTGTTTGATGACCGCTATTTCACGTTCAATGATCACCGCATGAACCACGATCATGCAGAAAACTGAATTCCCGTATGGAAGAATTCTTTAATAATATTCCACCCTGGTATCGTACCGCCTTTCTTGTCGGCGGACTGGTGCTTCTCTGGATGATAGAAGGCGTAATACCCCGTCTCTCATTCAAAGGAGACCGCTACAGGCATGCGGGTACCAATCTGTTCTTTACGTTGACAACTGCGGCTGTTAACCTGGGCTTCGCATTCCTGATCGTTACCGCATCAGAATGGACTGCCCGGACACAATTTGGTCTGTTGTACACCATTCAGCTGCCTGTATGGCTGCATTGCCTGTTAGCCATGATGATGATGGATCTCATCGGCGCTTACCTGGTACACCTCATCCAGCATAAAATAGCCTGGATGTGGCATTTCCATAAGATCCATCACATTGATACCGCTGTAGATACTACGACGGCCTTACGCCACCATCCGGTAGAAAGTCTGTTCCGGGTATTCGCCCTGTTACTGGCTATCGTAGTGATGGGCGTTCCCATCTGGATGGTGATGTTATACCAGAGCGTATCCGCATTTATGTCCCAGTTCAATCATGCCAATATCCGGTTACCCAAATGGCTAGATAATGCCCTTAGCCTTGTCATAGTATCGCCTGACATGCATAAGGTGCACCATAGTCATTATCAGCCCGAAACTGATTCCAACTACGCCAACATCTTTTCATTCTGGGACCGCCTGTTCGGCACATTTGTAAAAGTGAAAGACGTAACACACCTGCGTTACGGACTGGATGAGTATCGGGAAGAACATTATCAGCAGATCGGTACCCTGCTAAAGGTTCCCTGGGAACATACAAAGCAGGAAAAAGTTATAAACTAATATTCAAATCACGCTTAATTCAACTCCATATGCAACAGCACACCACGTCCACACCCACTAAAATAGCCTGCTTCGTTTCTATGTTTGCAGGCATCTTTGCTGCAGTATATGCCTTCGTTGCAAGGAATCCAAGTACAGCACTTGTACTCGGGATTGCGGCAATCGTAATCGGAGGACTCTCCGTTGTAAAGGCACACAAAAACATTGACGATACACAGGTTGCCACTGCCGGTATATTCATGGCAGTCGTTGCCTGCGCAGTAGCTTTGTGGCAAATGTATAATTAGTATGTTCATGACTACTATAGTCTGCTTGCAGGTAACGGGCAGTATCCGTCATACTGCCTGTTGCCTGCGGACTATGGAAGTATTGGCTATCTCTTTTTACCTGCCTTTTTATATTCCTCGAGGTATCCCTCTGCAGCTTTGATGGGAAACAGCACTAACGAAGTGTCGGTCAGTGCCCTGATAAGCGTAGTATCTATGACCACAGCAGAATCTTTCTGCCGGGTACCCTCTATGTGACTCCAGAAAAGCAGCGTATCGTGCGACACACTCCACTTGTCATATGTCATCGAATAGGTATTAATGGATGTAATAGCCCCGTTCTTCTTCAGCTGAAAACCCTGCATTGCTTTATCCACACCAGCAACCGGCTGTAACCATCTCCCAAACAGCTGATCTTCACTATAAGAAATCGTATCTGCCTTGACCGTTGTAACGGAATCAATGATCGTTTCCGGCATAACTGTATCCGGCACATCTATCAGGCTGCTATCTTCTACCTGTACAGTACTGGGAGAAGGAGCGGGCTGCTGACAAGCTGCGGCAATAACGGTACAGATTACTGGCAAAAGCAGACTTTTTTTCATAGATCCAAAGATAGCAATAGTAGTTTAACAAATTTAACTACCTTTAAGGCACTTTAGGGGTGTTTTCCGGATACCTACAGTAACCGGAAAGCTGAGATGAGACCCTCAGACCTGATGCAGTTCATACTGCCGTAGGAAAAAGTTGCCTGACACAACACTTATTGTCTCAGGAACACATAACTGAACTCTCCATCATTTCCATCCTTAAAGTTTATTGTTCAACTTAATTCCTTGCAAACATGGAAGTGCTTGTAAACAATAAACTTTATGCGGTGCAGCCGGGGACCTCCATCGCTGCACTCTTACAGTTTATTCAACTACCGTCAGAAAAAGGCGTAGCCATCGCCATCAACAGTCAGGTCATACCAAAGACCTCCTGGCCCGATCAGATCTTACAGACCGCTGATAAGGTCACGATCATTCGCGCCACACAGGGGGGATAGTCTCCTGCGCTATTCACATCGACGAACCGACAATGGACATACATCGCCATAAGAGCCCTGTCATGCCCATACGTGAACGTCATTGCGCATAGCCGCCCCGTCATTCGACTTTTTTAAAACCCGATTCCTTATCTGTAAATCATTCACTGATTATGCATTCTATTTCACGCACACCATTCCCAGGATCCAGAAAAATCTACGTAGATGGCGTAGCCATGCGAGAGATCACACTGACACCTACACGTCCGCATAATAGCAAAGCAGCCGACATTCCCAACGCACCGGTTGTAGTATATGATACCAGCGGACCATACACCGATCCCAATGCTGACATCGACGTACGTAAAGGCCTCCCAAGACTGCGGGAAAGCTGGATCCTCGACAGAAATGATGTTGATAAACTGCCTGGCATTACTTCTTCCTATGGTAAACAAAGACTCGAAGATAACCGCCTGGACCACTTACGTTTCTCCTATCAGCATTCTCCGCTGAGAGCGAAAGCCGGACACAACGTATCGCAGATGCACTACGCGAAGAAAGGCATCATCACCCGGGAAATGGAATATATCGCTACCCGTGAGAACCAGTGCGTAGAAAAGCTGTTCCAGGAAAATAATGCCCTCTGGCAGCAACACAAAGGCCAGTCCTTTGGTGCCAATACCCCTGTAAAATTCATCACACCTGAATTTGTAAGACAGGAAATAGCTGCTGGCCGCGCTATTATCCCCAACAATATTAACCACCCGGAAAGTGAACCGATGATCATCGGCCGCAATTTCCTGGTGAAGATCAATGCGAATATTGGTAACTCTGCCGTGACCTCCAGCATAGAAGAAGAAGTAGAAAAGGCTGTATGGGCCTGCCGATGGGGTGCTGATACGATCATGGACCTGAGCACCGGTAAACATATTCATGAAACCAGGGAATGGATCATCCGTAACTCACCTGTACCTATTGGTACAGTGCCCATCTACCAGGCACTGGAAAAAGTGAATGGTAAAGCAGAAGAACTCAACTGGGAAATATTCCGCGATACCCTCATCGAACAGGCAGAACAAGGCGTTGATTACTTCACTATCCACGCGGGTGTACTGCTACGCTACGTGCCATTGACGGCAAAACGTACCACGGGCATCGTGTCCCGCGGAGGTTCGATCATGGCAAAATGGTGCCTCGCACATCACAAGGAAAACTTCCTCTATACACATTTTGAAGAGATCTGTGAGATCATGAAAGCGTATGATGTGGCCTTTTCCCTGGGTGATGGATTACGTCCCGGCAGTATCGCAGATGCTAACGATGCCGCACAATTCGCAGAACTGGAAACACTTGGCGAACTGACCCATCAGGCGTGGAACCATGATATTCAGACCATGATAGAAGGACCTGGTCACGTACCGATGCACCTCATCAAAGCCAACATGGACAAGCAGCTGGAACATTGTAAAGAGGCTCCTTTCTACACACTCGGACCATTGACAACTGATATCGCACCTGGTTATGACCATATCACATCGGCTATCGGCGCTGCCATGATAGGATGGTTCGGGACTGCCATGCTCTGTTATGTAACGCCGAAAGAACACCTGGGTCTTCCGAATAAGGAAGATGTGAGACAGGGGGTGATCACCTATAAGATCGCCGCACATGCTGCTGACCTGGCGAAAGGTCATCCTGGTGCGCAACACCGTGACAATGCATTGAGCAAAGCCCGCTTTGAGTTCAGATGGGATGATCAGTTCAACCTGTCCCTCGATCCTGAAACAGCGCGTTCCTATCACGATGAAACGCTGCCCGCCGAAGGTGCCAAAATCGCACATTTCTGTTCTATGTGCGGGCCACATTTCTGCTCTATGAAGATCACACAGGAAGTACGCGACTACGCTGCTAATCAGCAGATAGATGAAACACTGGCACTGGAAACCGGTATGGCGGAACAGGCGGACGCGTTTAAAGCCCAGGGAGGCGCTATCTACTTCTGATGATACAGGTCCTTACACATAGTACCCACCTACCGGAAGAGACCCGTTACTGGCGGCAACTACTGGATGCTGGTGCTGACAGTATCCTGCTGCGCAAGCCCGGATGGACGGCCGGTGATTATGAGCAATTGCTGCTGGAAGCAGATGTCACCTGCTATAGTAAGATCATGATCGCCGGTCACCCACTGCTTTGCGAAAAGTATGGTTTGCAGGGCATACACTTCAGCGAGAACGCCGGTAACCAACTGACAGCCACCACACTGTCATTATTCCGGGAGCAGGGCTGGCGGCTCAGCACCAGTGTACATACTATTCCCGTATTGCAATCAGCCGCTAATCACTGGGACCAGCTATTACTGGCGCCTGTGTTTGACAGCATCTCTAAACCGGGGCATAACAGTGCCTTCGGTGAAGATTTCAGGCTGTTCAGGGGCGCTTATCAGGGTAGGGTATTAGCGTTAGGAGGGATCGATCGTACAACAGCTGTTAAAGCCCGCAACATGCAGTTTGACGGGATTGCCCTTCTGGGCGCCATCTGGCAGGAACCAGCCACAGCTATCAGCCGGTTCAGCCACATCATGGATATATGGAACACAACCGGCCATTCGTTATGAGCCTTGCCGGCCTGGACCCGTCCGCAGGAGCGGGATTACTGGCCGACATCAAAACATTTGAGGCGCTGAACACTTACGGACTTGGTGTCTGTACTGCATTGACCGTACAAACAGATACGCAGTTTATCTCAGCCGAATGGCAGTCTGCTACGCAGATCATTGCACAGGCTCAACCACTATTGGAAAAGTTTCCCGTGCAATACTGTAAGATCGGGATCATAAAAGATGCGGCGACCATGCTGGCCGTGATCAGTGCCATCCGGCATATACAGCCAGATATAAAGATCATACTTGACCCGGTACTGAAAGCCAGTGCAGGATATGTCTTTCATCAAGATGCCCGGCTGGGTGTATGGAAGGCCGTGCTGGAACAGGTTTACCTGCTCACGCCTAATTACCACGAAGCGTTATTGTTAAGCGGGGAAGCGGATGGTGCTGCTGCCGCACGTGTGCTGGCCACTTATTGTGCAGTACTATTGAAAGGCGGTCACCGGGCGGACATGCCAGGAACCGACAGTCTGTTTGTTCAGGAAGAAGAGAAGATACGACTGCAGGACTATTGGCCTCAATCCGGTCGGGACGATCGTCTGCATATCGTACCCGGTATGCAGGAAGGTAGTTCGGTCAGTATCCTCGACATTCCGGCAGGCAGGCAGACCGTCTATCCAAAACACGGGTCCGGATGTGTACTCAGTGCTGCCGTCACCGCACAACTGGCAGCAGGCGTATCATTGTTCAAAGCATGTATTTCAGCAAAGCTGTATACAGAGAAATTCCTGGCCAGTCATTCATCACTATTAGGTTATCACAACTCATGATCAACTCATTACATTACATATCACAGCAAACGGCCAATGCTTCGCATGTTGACAATATACTGGCCGCTTGTGAAGCAGGCTGCAAATGGATACAGCTTCGTATCAAAAATGAGCCGGAAGAAAGTATACGGCGACAGGCAATGGCCGCAAAAGCTATCTGTGCGAAATACAATGCTACGCTGATCATTAATGATCATCCGCAGGTTGCGGCTACCATAGGCGCACACGGCGTACATGTAGGCAAAGAGGATATGACCGTAGCGGCAGCACGTGCACTCACGGGTGACAACTTTATCATCGGCGGCACCGCGAATACACTCGAAGACATTCTCGCTCATGTGAAAGACGGTGCTGATTATGTTGGGGTAGGACCTTACCGGTTCACCACAACGAAAGAGAAATTAAGCCCGGTACTGGGACTGGAAGGCATCGCCGGTATCATGTCATCTCTGCGGAACATGGGCATTCATATACCGGTAATTGCGATAGGGGGCATACTGGCAGCAGATGTACCGGCCCTGATGCAAACAGGGATACATGGTATTGCCGTAAGCGGTCTTATCACACATGCTGACAATAAATTACTCACCGTATCATCACTTGCAATATGACACCTCTTGTAATAGCAGGACATACCTTTTCTTCCCGGCTGTTCACTGGTACGGGTAAGTTCTCCTCTCTGCCGCTCATGGAAGAAGCCTTACTGGCATCTGGTTCAGAGCTGGTGACGGTAGCGTTGAAAAGGGTAGATGTGCATAATCAATCGGACGACATGTTACAGCATGTTCATCATCCGCAGCTAAAATTATTGCCTAACACCTCTGGTGTAAGAACAGCAAAAGAGGCAGTGTATGCCGCACAGCTGGCCAGGGAGGCACTGGAAACGAACTGGCTGAAACTGGAGATCCATCCTGACCCGCGGTATTTATTACCCGACCCGATAGAGACATTAAAAGCCGCAGAAGAACTGGTAAAACTCGGTTTCATTGTGTTACCCTATGTACATGCAGACCCTGTACTGTGCAAGCGGCTGGAAGAAGTGGGCACAGCGGCAGTGATGCCATTGGGTGCGCCTATCGGCAGTAATAAGGGACTTAAAACGATTGACTTTCTTGAGATCATCGTAGAACAAAGCAATGTGCCCGTTGTCGTGGATGCCGGCATTGGCAGTCCGTCAGATGCGGCTAAGGCAATGGAAATAGGGGCTGATGCAGTGCTGGTGAATACCGCTATTGCGGTAGCAGCCAACCCGGTACTGATGGCCCAGGCATTCAGGCAGGCAGTGTTAGCGGGCAGACAGGCATATGAAGCAGGACTGGCACCGGTACATAGACAGGCAGTGGCATCCAGTCCGCTGATCGGTTTCCTTGATGAAGTATAAACAAACACATGATGTCAGGTTTCAGAAACATTTTTGACCAGCATAACTGGGAAGAGGAGAAAGCGTCTATCTATGCAAAGACATCCAGGGATGTAGAAGCAGCGCTCGCTGCCGGTAAACGCACTTTAGAAGACTTTAAAGCGCTGATCTCACCGGCCGCAGCACCTTACCTCGAACAGATGGCACAACAGAGCAGAAGGCTTACGCAACAGCGTTTCGGGCATACTATGCAATTGTACATACCGTTGTACCTAAGCAATGAATGCCAGAACATCTGTACTTATTGTGGCTTTAGCCTGGATAACAAGATCGCCAGGAAGACGCTGAATAAGGAGGAGATCCTGCGGGAAGTGGAAGTGATCAAGGCAATGGGGTATGATCATGTATTGCTGGTAACAGGGGAGGCCAATCAGACAGTAGGGGTGGACTACTTCCGGGAAGCCATGCAGCTTATACGCCCACATTTCTCCAACATCTCGATGGAAGTACAGCCGATGGATCAGGAAGATTATGCAGCATTGATCCCGCATGGACTGCACGGCGTACTGGTATACCAGGAGACCTACCATCAGGCAGATTATAAACTGCATCATCCCAAAGGAAAGAAATCAAACTTTTATTACCGGCTGGATACACCGGACAGACTGGGAAAAGCAGGCATTCATAAAATAGGGCTGGGGGTGCTGATCGGGCTGGAAGACTGGCGGACGGACAGTTTCTTTACCGCCCTTCATCTGCAATACCTGGAAAAGACCTACTGGCAAACAAAATATAGTATTTCATTCCCCAGGTTACGCCCATGCTCCGGTGGCCTGGCCCCTAAAGTGGTCATGAGCGACCGCGAGCTGGTGCAACTGATCTGTGCCTACAGACTCCTTGACCAGGAAGTGGAATTAAGCCTTTCTACGCGCGAAACACCTAAGTTCCGGGACAATGTTATCAAACTAGGCATTACAGCGCTTAGCGCAGGCTCTAAAACGAATCCCGGGGGGTATGCTACAGACCTATCCTCACTGGAACAGTTTGAGATATCTGATGACCGTAGCCCGGCAGGCATCAGCCATATGCTGCGTACCCAGGGTTATGAACCGGTGTGGAAAGACTGGGAAGAGGGGTACTAGCACGGTCTTTTCGTGCACTATACATATTTGAAGCGATAATAAGGTAAGCCCCGCATTCCTGCGGGGCTGTTTTTTTACCTAAATCCATTACTGAAATTTGTTACTTATGGAGATAAGTAGCCGCTTAATCTTACATTTCAAATGTAAGTCGCTCATAATGAACAACCACATTGCCTGCTGTTTTGAACAAAAAGAACAACGGGTATCAAAATGAACGCAGGCCCATCAATGAGGTATCTTTTCCAGGTCTCTATATGTCTTTACGGTATCATGCGAACTTCTGAGCGCTCCTTTCTGGTTAGCGATCAATTCTCTGACACTATAAGGCATCGGAATACTGGAACGAAGTATTTCCTCGTAGGTCCGCTGAGCGGCAGCTTCTCCATATTCACATGCGGAGAGGATGGAATGGCGGTCGTGTCCGGAAAAAGTCGCTTTCACGTCCATCCATGTCCTGTAGATCTTTCCGTATATAGTAGCACCGTCCGGCGCGGTTTCACCATGTTCAGTCAATAGTTTGTTCAACTGTTCTATATATGTATTACTTTCTTCTGTCATTCTTTGAAACAATGCTTTGAGGTCTGCATCATCGGTCTGATCAATTGCCTTGCTATATCCTTCTACACGGTCGCGGTTAATTCTAACCAGGTCATTCAGGGCTTCCAACAATTTTTCATTCAGTTGCATGATAGTCGATTTAAGATTAATTCAATGGTGATTGTATATATGGATAAAGGGGTCAAAAATATGACCAGTTCTGTCGTTGCAACACCGTAGCGGGTCGCAGTCGGATAAGATGTTTTGTTTGACGGAGTTTTTGCCCTTGGTGGGGAATGAGTTCCACAAGGAAAATCCCTTATAAATCCCTGATATTCCCTACTTATAAGAGGGTATGATCCGTGAAAACACCTATAAATACTGGTATTACGCTCCGCCCGCTGTCGTTAACACTATCTGGCATAAATTTTCTACTTACAATTTTAACCAAATCTTTTTGATATGAACGGCTTACTTTATTTAATCGCAGTTATTCTGATTATCGGATGGGTTCTGGGTGCGTTTGTTTACTCCGCCGGTGGTCTTATACACATTCTACTGGTATTGGCAGTTATCGCTATTCTTGTAAATATCATACGCGGTCGCGCAGTATAGGCACGACAAACCAAGCTCCATTGTGTGAAAGGTAATCAATCGTACTGAAGAGAGATAAACACTCTTACAGCACGATTGATTACCTTATGTAATTTAGTTAAATCCTCTATGGATAGGCATCCCCGAAGAAAAATATTACCTGAAATAATAAAACCGAATATAATTATACCCCGTATATCCAATCAGAAGCACCTGCAGCTTGTCCGGAAAAGCGCCCGTGTTTCAGCTATCGCGTAGCTCCATCTCTATTTTTCCCAGTTAACTACAGATTGTTATTGTAAACAGATTGTCATTGTAAGTGTAATTTTTCGTTCACTCTAAATCTCACTTTATGTTAATACGGAAAACCCACTCCGTGGCCAGTGATGGCAAAGGAGAAGGTATTGCCATGCCTAATGTACATCGCCGTACTTTCCTTAAATACGCCGGTATGGGCGCTGCTATACTCACTGCAGGTTCTATCAGTAGCTGCAGCAGCGACGATGATGATGATGGTACAGGAGTAAGTCTTGGTAACGGAGATGTAGCCGTACTGAACTACGCCTTTGCATTGGAACAACTGGAAGCTGCTTTTTACACACAGGTAGTAGCTACGCCATATTCAGGTATATCGGCTGTTGAACTTGACCTGCTAACTGACATTCGCAATCATGAAATAGCCCATCGTGAATTTTTCAAAAAGGCGCTGGCAGGAAGTGCCATACCCAGCCTGGCAGTAGACTTTTCAACGGTCAATTTTACAAGCAGGGATTCCGTACTGGCCACAGCCAAAGCTTTTGAAGATCTGGGTGTATCAGCATATAATGGTGCCGGCCGATATATTAAGACGGCTGATTACCTGGTCCTCGCTGGCAAGATCGTATCTGTAGAGGCACGTCATGCCGCGCTGATCAGAGACCTTATCAGCAACGGCTCATTTGCAACAGACACAGACGCCAATGGGCTTGACTATGTAAGGACGCCAGCGGAAGTTTTTGCAATAGCAGGTACTTATATCAAGACTGTTATCAATGCCAACACACTTCCAAAGTAATACGGCTCATTCCTCATTGTAAAAACTGATCACTATGAATCTTCAAAATATTTTCTCCGAAATAGAAAAGACAGACCCTGAGATATACCAACGCCTTGACACCCGCAGAGACGCGATGAAACAATTCAGGAATATAGGTCGTCTATTAGCATTATCAGCCATTCCCCTCGCATTAGGTAGTATGTTTAAGAAGGCCTATGGCCGTACACCGCAGGATGTGCTGGGTGTCTTAAATTATGCACTCACACTGGAATATCTGGAGGCCGAATATTATTCCACAGCTATCACAAAAGATATCTTTCCTACCCCTGCTTCAAAAGGAGCATTTACAACGATTGCGAATCATGAGAATGCACATGTAGCATTATTAAAATCGGCAATTACCGCAGCAGGAGGAACTCCAGTGAACAAACCAACATTCGATTTTACTGCTGGTGGCAATTTTGCTCCTTTCACTGATTATCCTACGCTGCTTATACTGGCACAGGCATTCGAAGACACTGGCGTAAGGGCCTATAAAGGTAAAGCCACAGTACTGATGGAAAATCCGGATGTACTCACGGTAGCGCTTCGCATCCATTCTGTTGAAGCAAGGCATGCCGCACATTTAAGGTACATGCGCCGGAACCTGAGCAGCGCACCTCAACCCAATCTGAAACCCTGGATCACCAATGCAGATAATGATGTAGCGGCCATTCAGGCTGTATATGCAGGGGAAGATAATGAGGTACAGGGGGGTGTAACGATTACGAATATTGCGACGGAGGTAAAGAAAGAAGATGCGACAGAAGCATTTGATGAATTCCTGACCGATACACAAGTCCTCAACATCGCCAAGCTGTTTATTGCTTCGTGATCAAATCGTTAAATATCTACGCGTATTAATCATGCTGGTGGAGCTAAGAGGGATCCTTCTGCGTAAGCAGGAGGGTTCCTTGTTTTCATTCGCTACTTTTGCACCCGGGCAAAAAATGCGTTTATGAGAAAATTACTACTACTAGCCGTTTTACTGGCGGGATGCACTACCGCGAAAAAAACGACCGTCACCGAAACACCTATACCGGACGTTTCATCCCTGCGTCTACTGCATAAATATGTAGTACCGTACAACCGGCCTTTTAAAGGTACCACCATCGGGGGCCTGTCGGGGATAGACTACGATAGCGCCCGTAAGGTCTATTACATCATCTGTGATGACAGATCAGAAAAACAGCCGGCCAGGTTCTACACCGCACAGGTACCAGTGTCCCGGAAGGAAGGGGATAGTGTGATCTTCAAAGATGTTACCTATCTGCGTAAGCGCGATGGTAAGACCTATCCTTCCAAACAGGACTTTGCGCCTGATCCGGAAGCCATGCGCTATAACCCGCATACCCAAAGCTTTGTATGGAGCAGCGAAGGAGAGCGGATACTTTCTCCTGCCGGCTATATCCTCAATGACCCGGGGGTATATGAAATTGATGGTCTCGGCCGCCTGGTAGACAGCTTCCCTTTACCTCCACAATTTCACATGCAGGCCAGTGAAAACGGTCCGAGACGTAATGGTACATTTGAAGGACTGGGATTCACCCCGAACGGGCAGTATATGTTTGTAAGCCTGGAAGAACCCCGTTACGAAGATGGCCCAAGAGCCGATCTTAAAGATACGACCGCCTATACACGCCTCATTAAATATGACATACAAACCAGGAAGCCTGTGGCACAGTATGCTTACAGACTGTCCCCGGTAGCCCACGCCCCTGTACCTGCCGATGAATTTCGTGTAAACGGTATTTCGGACATCCTTCCACTGTCATCCGATAAACTACTGGTGATGGAACGCTCCTATTCCCGTGGTGTAAAAAATAATACTATCAGGGTGTATACAATAGAAATAGGGAATGCTACCAACATCAACAATATTGGCTCATTAAAGACAACAAAAAGTTTTACACCTGTAAAGAAGACGTTACTGTTAGACTTCGATACACTACATACCTATGTAGACAATGTAGAGGGTATGACCTTTGGTCCGGTACTGCCCAACGGACACAGAAGTATGATATTTGTCGTAGATAATAACTTCGATAAAGATGAAGAAACGCAGTTCTTTGTATTCGAAGTAGAATAGAGAGATACTATTTTATCATTCATTCCTAACGATAACAGGAAAGTATGCCAAAATGCTACTTTCCTGTTATCGTTTTTACGGGTTAGTTTCTCCTACTTGACCGATCAGCAGAAAACCCGCCGGTATACCCTACCATAGCAGATTCCAACACAGGAAAAGTTTTTTGCAAAAACGTTTTACTTTACTTAAAAAATATTATACTTTTAACTCGAAGTTACCATACTTTAAAACCGAAATCATATTTATAACTTAACTATTGAATTAAAGTAAATTCCGAAGTACGTTATTAGAATCATCATCAATTATTTACTGTAGCTTTTCTATTATCCAAGGATATATCGATCAGCATTTAAAATTTTCCATTACTGAGCCACGTAAAATAATGATGTAATGTCAAATCACTGATCAGGGTCGCTTATGCATACGCATGTCTGCATAGGTATGCTAAACTATTCTCTAAAACCTCCAGAATATGAAATCTAAATTCACACGTTTCATGAGAATCGCTGTGCAAGGAACATTGGCTTTGCTGATGACGTTGCATGCATTCTCACAAAGCCGGAAAATTACCGGTAGAGTCCTCGACAACCGGGACAATTCGCCTCTCCCCGGGGTTTCTGTACAACTAAAAGGAACAGCTAATGGTACACAAACTAAAGCAGATGGTACTTACAGCATAGAAGTCCCAAGTGGCGGTACACTGGTATTCTCCTTCATTGGCTATCTGAGCCAGGAGAAAGCCGTTAACGGTGCCAACGCTGTCAATGTCAGCATGTCAGCCGACGTTAAATCTCTTCAGGACGTAGTAGTGGTAGGTTACGGTACGCAAAGACGTTCCGACCTGACTGGTGCTGTCGCTTCTGTTAAAACCGCGCAACTGGAAGAAAGACCTGCTGCCTCTGTAAACCAGGCACTTGCAGGTAGAATTCCCGGTGTGCAGGTAAATACTAACTCCGGTCGTCCGGGTGGTCAGACCAATGTACGTATCCGTGGTTTCAGCTCTATCAACACTACCAACAACCCGCTCTATGTAATAGACGGAGTGGTAATTCCGGTAGGCGCACAAACACAGAGCAGTAATGCAATCGACTTCTTAAACCCTAACGAGATCGCTTCCGTGGAAGTACTGAAAGATGCCTCTTCTACTGCGATCTACGGTGCCAGAGGTGCGAACGGTGTTATCCTCGTTACGACAAAAAGAGGTAATGCAAGCGGCAGCCGCGTAACTTATGATGCTGGCCTGTCCTACAACATTCCTGGTCCTCACAGAGTAGAAATGCTGAACGCACGCGAATATATGCAGGTAGAAGACCTGGCCTGGAAAAATGCAGAGATCTATGATCCTGTAGGTTGGGCTGCTGGTAACTACGTGTCTAAAGACCCTAAGATCAAACGTTCAAACCCACTGCTGTTCGATTCAAATGGCAATCCGCTGTATGATACGGACTGGTTCAAAGAATCAATACAGAAGAAAGTATCTCACAGCCACCAGTTGGGTTTTACCGGTGGTGATGAAAACAGCCAGTTTGGTCTGTTCCTGGGTTACAGGAATGACCAGGGTCTGCTCCTGAACTCTTATCTGAAAAGATACTCTGCCCGTTTCACTTTCGACAGCCAGATGAAACCATGGCTGAAAGTAGGCGGTTCACTGGGTTATACCAACCAGGATGAAAACCTGGTAGATATCGGTACCGGTGGTCTGAACTCCGTGCGTATGATCACGGAAGCGCTGCCATTCCTGCCTGTTAAAATGCCTGATGGCTCCTATAGCAATAACAAACTGTATCCAGGTGCTGAAGGTGGTTCTAACCCTGTTCACATCCTGACTGACCGTAAATACATCCTGCAAACGCAGAACGTACTGGGTAATGCTTACGCTACTATCTCCCTGGCTCCAGGTCTGCAATTCCGCAGCGTAGTAGGTGCTAACGTAGTAACCCGCGGCCGGAACGAATGGAACGGCCGTTCACTGCTCGATATCTCCGCTACCCAGAAAGGTATCGCTATCGTAGCAAACGACAGGGAAACATACTGGTCATTTGAAAACTATATGACCTATAACAAACGCTTCAATAACAAACATTCTATTGATGCGATACTGGGTATAGGCTGGCAGAAAGACAACCTCTTTGGTTTCAACGTACGTGGTGAGAACTTCTCTACCGACTACTTCCAGACCAACAGTATTGGTTCTGCTGGTCTGATCCCTTCTTCCGGCGCCGGTTCACGTAACCTTGGATTTGCCTTTAACTCTTATTTCGGTCGTGTTAATTACGGCATTAAGGACAAATACTACATCACCTTCACAGGTCGCGCGGATGGTTCTTCCAAATTCGGTCCTAACAACAAATACGCATTTTTCCCATCAGGAGCATTGGCATGGCGTGTATCTGAAGAGCCTTTCCTGAAAAACAATCCAACCATCTCTACACTGAAACTGCGTACGAGCTATGGTCTGACAGGTAACTCTGAGATCGATCCATACAACTATAGCGCTTCACTGGCCGCCAGCAACGATTATGCATTCGTACTGAATGGTCAGAAGGTACAGGGTGTGGGCACAAACAGACTGGCGAACGATGACCTGAAATGGGAAAAAACTGCACAGTACGATTTCGGTATGGAACTGGGTCTGTTGAAAAACAGGATCTCTCTGGAAGCTGATATCTACTACAGAAAAACAACAGACATGCTGCTCGAGGCTCCAGTGCCAACCAGCAGTGGCTACACCGTCATTCGTAAGAACGTAGGTGCGATGGAGAACAAAGGTCTGGAGTTAGGTCTGAACAGCGTGAACATCGACACTAAAGACTTCACCTGGACCACTACTTTCAACATCTCTTTCAACAAAAATAAGGTACTGTCACTGGCTACTGCAGCTGATGTATTCGGTATCGGTGGTCCAAACTTCACTAACCAGACTAACATCATCCGTGTAGGTGAACCTGTAGGTTCCTTCTGGGGACTGGTACGTGAAGGCACCTGGAGCACTAAAGATGCAGCAGAAGCAGCCCTGTTTAAAGACTACCGTGGTGGTAAACCAATCCTGCCTGGCGATATCAAATACCGCGACGTAAATGGCGACCACGCTATCAATGATGCTGACCGTATGATCATCGGTAATGGTAACCCTGACTTCTGGGGCGGTTTCTTTAACACCTTCAAGTACAAAAACCTGGACCTGACTGTTGAATTACAGTTCGTTTCCGGCAACGACGTACTGAACATGACACACCACTCCGGTGAAGACCGTACAGGTCTGGCAAACAGCTTCAAAACAGTATTAAACTACTGGACTGAATCTAACCAGAACACCGACATCGCAGCTCCACGTGATCCGGCAGCAGGTTATGTTACAAACGTTGACACCCGTTGGGTAGAAGACGGTTCCTTCATCCGTGGTAGAAACCTGGCACTGGGTTACAACTTCACAGCAGAAAAACTGAAACGCCTGCACCTCTCTAAACTGAGATTATATGCATCTGTTCAGAACTTCTTCCTGGCTACCAAGTTCAGAGGTAACGATCCGGAGGTTAGCACTTACTCTCAGCCATTTGCTCAGGGTCAGACCTTCTTCGATTATCCAAAACCAACCACGTTCCAGCTGGGTGCTAACGTTGCATTCTAATCCAATTATCAGAAAAAAGAGATGCTCATGAAGAACTACATTAAAAAAACCGCATTCGGCATATTACTCGGAAGCAGCCTGTTTATGACCGGTTGCTCCAACTTCCTGGATGACCAGGACCCTTCCAACCTGTCGCCCGACAGCTATTATACTTTACCGGAACACGCTGACGCAGCTGTATATGCAGCCTATGCACGTGCCCGTTTCATCGGCGCCGGTGCCGGTATCTTCTCCAATAACTTCCAGTTACTGGATGCACCTACCGGTACTCAAACAACTGCCACCGCACAGAACTCTGACCTGAACAACCTCTTAGGTCTGGTGTACGATGGTGATAACCTGCACGTAAGACAGTGGTGGACCGGTGCATACAGAGTGATCGCACAGGCCAATCTGGCACTGGAAAAGATCCCTGGTATCAATCCAATGGATGAAGCACAGAAGAAGAGAACACTGGGCGAAGCTAGTTTCATGCGTGCATGGGCTTACTTCTACATTGTAAGACTGTGGGGTGATGCGCCACTGGTGCTGAAACCACAGACGGCTAACTCTGAAGATTTCTATCCGACACGTACACCGGTGGAAGCGATCTACGACCAGATCATTGCTGACCTGAAAGTAGCAGAAGCATCCGGTCTGCCATGGATGGACGCATCCGGCAGGGTAGGACTGGCAGCGATCAAAACTGAGCTGGCCAAAGTATACCTGACAATGGCTGGTGAACCGCTGAACAAAAAAGAATACTATAAACTGGCGGCTGACAAAGCTAAAGAAGTGCTGGATTATTCCGTTGCAAATCCGACTATTATCAACCTGTTTGAAAAATATGACGATCTGCATGCGGTAACACAGAATAACAAGGTGGAGCACCTGTTTGAAGTACAGTATCTGGCTGATATCGAGGGTAACCCTTTGCAGTCTATCATGCTGCCAAATAACTCCCTTGCCAAGAACATCTCTGCCTTTGGTAGCGGTGTTGGTAGCTCTGTGCCAACCGTATCTTTCTATAATTCCTACAAGAAGTTCAATCCAACTGATAAACGCACTGACGAACAACAGTTCTTCTTTACTTCTTATTTCGTAGATGGAACTGGTGCAGCATTCCCACTGGGTGCTCCTTACATCTTCAAACATTTCGATGTAGCTGGCCACGGTGCTCCGGGTAAACCAGGTACCGGCAGAAGCAATCTGAACATTCCTCAGATCCGCTTTGCTGAAACACTGCTGATCTATGCGGAAGCACAGAACAGAGCTGACGGAACACCAAATACTACTGCTTATGATGCACTGAACCGTGTACGTGGCAGGGCAAATCTGCCTGCATTATCTGGCCTGACGCAAACTACTTTCGAAGAAGCAGTTTGGCGTGAACGCTGGCATGAATTTGCTTATGAAGGTATTATCTGGTTTGACATGGTACGTCTGAGAAGAGTTTACAACGAAGACAGCAACGGCTTCGATAGCTTCATCGGGCACGTTAATAAGAACTCAGGTAAAGCCCTCGAAGAAAAACACCTGCTGTTCCCACTGCCAATCCAGGAAATGCGTAATAACACGAACCTGAAACCTCAGAATAAAGGCTACGGTTCCTGATATACAGACTAATTAACTACAAAAGGAAAGCGGCTCTTCATATGAAGAGCCGCTTTCCTTTTGTAGTAGCAGGAATATACAATGCACATTCCCCTGAATGAGTTGCGACCTGTTTACGCCCAGATCTCGTTAGCAGCAGTAAGTATCACCGGCTTGCCATCTGTTACAATGATCGTGTGTTCATGTTGTGCTACAAAACTACCATCATTGGTCACCAGCGTCCAGCCATCACCCATATCATACGCATAGGACGCCTTCGTAGAAATGAACGTCTCAATAGCCACCACACTGTTCTTACGGAAACGGTTCTTATTCATACGATCATAATAGTTGGGGATCTCTTTCGGCTCTTCATGCAGACTTCTGCCTACACCGTGACCTACCAGGTTCCTGATCACCCTATAGCCCATTTTCTTTGCAGCTGTTTCTATCAGATGACCCACATCAGCGATCTTCACACCTCCTCTGATCTCGTTGATGGCTTTCTGTAAGATCTGTTTGGATGCATTCACCAGCGGATTATGATTATAAATATCATTGCCTATGACAAATGATCCTCCATTATCCCCCCAGTAACCATTCAGTTCTGCAGAAACATCGATGTTCAGCAGGTCGCCTTCCTTCAGTATTTTATTTTCAGACGGAATGCCATGTGCCACTTCATTATTCAGACTGATACATGTCCATCCAGGGAATCCGTACGTCAGTCTGGGAGCGGATTTTGCACCCAGTTCATTCAGCAGCTTCCCTCCATATTCGTCCAGTTCTCTTGTAGACATTCCCGGTGTTGCATACTCACGCATCTTCTTCAGTGTAATACCAACGGCTTCACTGACTGCCTGCATACCGGAAAGATCTGTATCAGATGTGATTGACATACGCTTTATTATTTAGTGATATTATGAATGATCGCTGCATGAATTTCTTCAATAGAACGCATCTGACCCTTCTCATCGTAACAGATGATCTTTGTGACAGTAGGATCTGTATCTGCTAATATTTCATACTCCTTTTTCACTGCCAGCTGTAAGGAAAAATCCTTCTCATGTATATCTTCTTTTCCATTCAGGTATTGCCTGTCTTCCGCAGCACGTCTTTTAGTCAATGCCTGCTCAGTATGGGTAAAAGGAACATCGAGGTACACGGAAAGATCAGGGCGTGGAATACGGTTGTACTCATATTCAAACATATTGATCCAGTCACGCAGCGATTGTTTTTCTTCGCCAGTTTTCAGCTTAGCGCACTGAAAGGCAATATTGGATAATACATAGCGGTCCACCAGTACCACATATCCATTAGCCAGCCATTCATTGATTGTGTGCGAAAAGGCTTTCCTGTCTTCTGCAAACAACAGGGCGACCAGTTGCGGATGAACATCTTTCACCTCTCCAAATTCACCACGAAGGAACTTTGCGATCAGTTCTCCGAAAACCCCTTCCTGCACAATAGGAAAGTGTACGAACCTTGTTTCTATTCCCTGGTTGCTGAAAAACTGTCTGAGTAAATCAATCTGGGTGGACTTGCCTGCTCCATCCAATCCTTCGATGGCTATAAACCTGCTGTTGTTTTGCATTAAAATCAGTTAAAAACTATCCGGCAAAGATACCACTTATTCAACGAACGGGGTTTCTCCGCCTGTATCCCCCGCCACATCAATAAAAAAGTGATCTTCATCTACCATAAAATCTGCCGCCTGCATATTTTTCAGCGTCAAGGTCTTCCAGGCAGTCGTCGGGTAGATAAAAGCCATCTGGTGAGCGGCGGTAGTGACTTTTACAGGCATGTCAAAAGCAGCTACATCAGCCTTCCATCGGTACTTTACTACCAGATTTGTACCCTGTTCCTTTGTCAGAAACTCCAGTTTTGGTAAATGAGGATATTTCAGGTACTGATCAAAGAAAGGAGTATGATCATGCCGGGTAAACCTGTTGATATAGCCGACAAGGCTATCTGAAGAAAGCGTCTGATAACGGAAATGTTGTTGGATCCCCCGTAAAAGGTCAAACCACAATGTGTCGTTATGCAACACACTTCTGAACGTATGCAGCATGAGACTACCTTTGGAATACATATCCCCAATATCATAGAAAATGTGGTTAACATCGTATACCCCGATCACCGGCTCCTTATTCGCAACACCGCTTTTCTGATTATTGAGGTAGGCCGTAGCCGATGTGGTGTCTAAGAGGTCTTCGATCATCAGCGCTTCTGCATAGGTAGCAAACGCCTCATGCATCCACATATCTGCCATGTCCCGGCAGCTGATCGCATTGCCCCACCATTCATGAGCCGATTCGTGCCATACCAGTGCAGGATATTCCAGGTTCATGCCTTTGCCGATCTTTCCGAAACACACCCCACTCTGATGCTCCATCGGATAGGGGCTTTCCAGCAGGGTAAAACCATCCCTGCGAAAGGCATACCTACCGAAGTACTTCTCGAAACAAGCCAGCATAGGGGGTATTTTCTTCAGGAGCTTTTGTCCCTCCTTGAGATTATACGGCATTACGTACAGGTCAATCGTCAGCGTGTCCCCACTGATGTACAGGTCCGTCAGATGCGCATATTTACCAATGCAAAAACTAGCATTGTAGTTGTTGATCGGATAGGTCACCTGCCATTCAAAACGGGTTTTGCCAGTATCTACCGGTAGTTTACGCAACAGGCGGCCATTGGAAATTTCTGTGAATCCATTGGGCACCGTCACCCAGATCCGCATACTATCCGGTTCGTCGGACAGATGATCTTTACATGGCCACCACAAACTAGCCCCCGAACCCTGGCATACTACCTGTACCCATGGATGCCCATCATCATCCTTGTCCCACAGTACTCCGCCGTTCATAGAAATACTTTTATCGGGTATCTGCGGAACACCCTCATAGAAAACGGTGATCTCTCCGGTACTACCTGCCAGCTGCTCTTCCGGAAACTGAACAAACACAGCATCATATTCCCGGGTATAATGCAACGGTTTGCCTTTGTAAAGAATACGCTCAATCTGCATATTGGCGTACAGATCGATCTGCATCCGGCTAAAAGCCGATCCGACCTTATACCTGATCCTGTTATTTCCTTTCAGGTAATGTTTATCCATATCC
Source organism: Chitinophaga agri (assembly GCF_010093065.1). Lineage (NCBI taxonomy): Bacteria > Pseudomonadati > Bacteroidota > Chitinophagia > Chitinophagales > Chitinophagaceae > Chitinophaga > Chitinophaga agri. The sequence goes on from NZ_CP048113.1 coordinate 4,751,561, forward strand.
ACATCAACATCCAGGTGATAGAACGTCACATCATAACAGGAGCGGAGTGGTGATAACTGCCCCCGAAGCGTATCTCCCCTGATGAAACCATTTTTTCGGTTAGATATGCGGGAAACGGGCACAACTGGTTCAGCCTGCTTCTTCAATGAATCAGGTAGTTCGGGTTGCAAAATATTGTAGTGCTCCCAGAAGGCAGCATCATAGTTATTACCGACCAGGTAATTCATGGATGTTTCACGGCTGCTGACATCCGTCTGAAACCGCTGTACGCTGTCTTTATTCACATCCGTGATCAGCAGGTTAAAATCTCCCTTCCAGGGAACGTCCCGCATGTTCCGCTTATGGCTGTTGATAATAATATCCCAATGCCGGCTAACAGTATGGAGATAATACTTTCCATGATAAGGCCGATAGGACAAAACAAGCTTCAGTCCGCTGAAATCAAATCCCGCACCGACCACCTTCGACATCAGCGTATACCTGATCCCGCCTTTTCCATGCTTATTCACCCAGTCATTACCCTGTGGTGTTGTTTCTATTTCATACCGTACAATAGCTAATGACCCTTCATCTATATAAATGCGTCCTTTTACTAACCCCTTCCGGTGATTTTTCCTGGGCGCTATCTGTACCACCTGTAAATAATGGTCATCCTCTGAAACCGTCTCCAGTAATGTATAGTCATAGTAGCGATAGTTATCCGGCGCCAGCGGACTGTTTTGCACAGCGTTATATTTCACAATATCCTCACCGAGGGAACTATATGCCGTATTCCTGATATTTCCCATCCAGTTATATAAAACCGGGTCGTTATTGGGGCGTGCAGGCATCTTCCTGCCTTTGATGAGCCGTATCTGATCACGGTAGGTCTTATCCACCCGGAAGGTCTTGTAAATATCCAGTACAGACTCATTATAGTTCAGGGTGTCATTATTTAAACGTATGTCTTCCCTGTAAAAGCCGGTCATCCTGCTATCAGCTGTATCATAATTCACAGGGATAGCAGCAATAGCCTTCTTCAGGAGGTCAAGGCCGCTACGCGGCTGAACGGCAACTTCCGGCAGGGATATGACAGCCCGTTCCAGTGGGATATTTACAGCGGGACGATCTTCAGTGAATACCCGGGTCACGGACCGGTAGCCAATACAGGAGATCAACACACTATCTGCCGATAAATGCACCGGTATTTTAAAGGTAAAGTCACCCTGCGTGTTGGTGACGGTACCGGTACTACCATTCTTCAGTTGAATATTTACAGCGGGAATAGGTTGGCGGCTGGCAGCATCAGTAATACGCCCTGATATGATGATAAACCGTTCCTGTCCAAAAGAAAAATGAGGGATCAGGAGTAAACAGGCGACAACTAGCAATCGTATGTACATGGCTTCTTTTTTAAAGCAAAAGAAGCGCGTACCCCCCATTCTATCCACTCAAATCCGGATTTGAATAGTTTTTAAACTACTCATTTACAGCATTTAAGCAGTTTTATTCTGATTGTTCATGTATTCCCGCGGTGACATGCCGGTGTTGTTACGGAATGCCCGTTGAAAAGTGGGAAGAGAATTAAACCCGGACTCATAGGCAAGGCTCAGGATGGTAAACTGCTCCTGTTGAGCCGCTGCGATCTTTTCCTTAAAGGCAGAAATGCGGTATTCGTTCACAAACTCATTAAAGCTTTTCTGAAGATGCTGATTCAGGACAGCCGAGATGGTTTTCTGAGGTAGGCGGACATGTTGTGCCAGCAGCGATAGGTTTAACTCCGGATTGAGATATAACTTATCCTGTTCCATTGCTTTGATCAATAACGGAACAACTTCGTCAATCACCGAGGGCGGAATAGGAGCGGGGCTGGTAACTGCCTTTTGTATAGCGACCGTCTCTTCTGCCGTCATCATATACCCCTTTATCCCCAGGTAGTAGATCAGCACCACCAGTGGTATATACACCGGATACCAGTCTACCATGTTCAGCAGCCAGTCTGTGTAACGGGGTATTACATAAGGCACCAGGTAAATGAGCCAGATCAGCTGGAAAACCAGGAAGACCTGCAGGAACTGTTTTATCCAGTGAAAACGTTTCTCATTGTCGGTTCGCGCAACTGACAGATAGCGGTAGGAAAGGTATACGTAGACTGTTGTAGAAAGCCAGCGGGGAATATCCGAATAAACATTGTACGTATCTATGAAAATAGTCCACGGTTCCGGGTTTTTAGACAACCGGCCGGCCAGCATACCGCCGACGAAGACCATAGCAGCCAATTGCGGAACGATATCGATAATAGCGGTATAAAACAGAGGACGATGGCTGCGGGTTATTGTAAATGTGGGATCAAGACTAGACCTGACATACAAATAGATCAATGGTCCCAGTGGCATAATAATAATCAGTGGCACAAAGTTCATCAGGAACCGGAACAGGGGAATGGCGTCCGGCCAGCTGGCCATGGCAATATGCAGATTGAGACAGGCCATGGCGATCAGCAATATTAGTACTGCCAGCAAACGATCTCTTGCTGGCCGCTTTTTTGCGAAGAACAGCAGCGCACTCATAATGAGGCCCTGCAACGCGCCAAGCAACATCAGGGTACCAAATATTCCGGAAAAATGCATTGGGTTAATTTACCTACTGAAGGTACGTCACCCCGATTATGATGCCATATATTTTTCTCTGGATGCACGAATACCGTCGATGTGCACAAGCGCCCATTTCGTTAAAGCCTCAACATGAGGCAACAGGCTCATGCCTCTGTCGGTCAACGTATACTCGACACGTGGCGGTATTTCCGGGAATACTTTACGGGTTACCAGTCCATCAGCCTCCAGTGATTTCAACGTTACCGTCAGCATTTTCTGAGAGATATCTCCAATGACGTGATGCAGCTGGTTGAAGCGCATTGTTCCTTCTTCGCCCAGCACAATGATCACCAGCATAGACCATTTGTCGCCTAAGCGGTCCAAAACACTCCTTACAGGGCAATTCCCATCAATAGGCAGATATTTTTCCCACTTATCTTTCATGATAACAAATTGAATATCAGTAATAGTTACTTTCTGGTAAGATGCTGACAACGCGGTGCCTTCTTGTTTGCAATACCTCGCCGCTCTACCTTTGACTTACCAAAAGTAAGTTAAAGTAAATCAGTAAGCAATATTATCAAATCTAAGAAAATGGGTAAAATACTTATAACAGGCGTAACAGGTCACCTGGGTGGTGCCGTGCTGAACAAATTACTGGCAAAAGTGCCTGCATCGGAAGTGAGGATACTGGTTCGTGATGAAGCAAAAGCAACCGCATTCAAGCCGCTGGGTGTGGAAATAGCGCTGGGCACCTATGATGACAAGGCTTCTCTGGTAGCCGCGTTCAAAGGTATTGACAAACTGTATTTCGTATCCGGCAATGATGTGGCCAACCGTGGCCCTCAGCATGAGAATGTGGTACAAGCCGCTACAGAGGCGAAAGTAGGGCACGTTGTCTACACCAGTTTCCAGCGTAAAAATGAGTCAGACACTGCGCCACTGGCATTCCTGGCGGCCACTCACCTGCTGGCGGAGAAACTGCTGAAAGCATCCGGCCTGACATATACTATTCTGGAGCATGCGTTGTATGCTGAAGTGATCCCAATGTTTGCAGGCGAAAAAGTCCTGGAAACAGGAGTGATATTCCAGCCGGCGGGCGACGGTAAAACCGCCTTTGCACTGCGTGAAGACCTGGCAGAAGCAGGGGTAGCCGTACTGACAGGAGAGGGACATGAGAACCGCAGTTATGAACTGACTGGTCCGAAAGCATTATCCTATGCGGATATCGCAGCATTGATATCAGCAGCCAGCGGTAAAAACATTACCTATGTGTCTCCGACGGTGGAAGTATTCAAGGCAGAACTCACAAAGGCAGGTGTACCCGCTATCTACATTGATCTGTTCGCAGGGTTCAGCGGTGCGATCAAAGACGGGGAATTTGCAGGCGTCACAGATGATCTGGAAAAGCTGATCGGTCGTAAAGGCGGCAGCGTGGAAGCGTATGTGAAGAGCGTGTATGGGAAATAATACATCCATAATATATTAAAATAAATGCTCCGTCTCCGGCGGAGCATTTATCTTTCAGAGATCCCCCTCAGATAACATGGCCCCGGATACTACAACCGTCTATCACTTTCACACTTAAGTGTGACGATACCATTCCTTTTTCTTACCGTTTTTTGCACTCTATTTCGGGGGGGACAATTCTTTTGCTGCTGGTCTGATAACATTTTAGTCCCAGTACAATATATTTGTATATACCTGTTTGTTAGGATGCAACCAGTTACCCTGCTATCATTATCCTTTAAGTCTTTTTGTTACCTATGAGATTATTCTTACTGATGCTGTCACTGTTGGTAGTAAACGTGGCCTACCCACAATGCGCCAATACCTTCCGGTATGCCTTGAAAGGCGATTATACTGATGCCGCATATGATATCATGGAAATAACCGGCGGAGACCTTATTGTCGGAGGACAAACCAACAGTTTCGGGGCGGGTGGATACGATTTCTTCCTGACAAGGATGACAAAATCCGGTACTGTGGTATGGAGTAAAACCTTTGGCGGCGTGATGGACGAAACGATCAGGAAGATGCGACCGTCAAGGGATGGTAACATTCTTATTACCGGGCAAACCAAATCTTTTGGTCATTATGTGGGACACGCTATTGCCATGAAGATAGATGTGAATGGCAATGTTATCTGGTCACTCACACTTTCCGAAGGCTCGGAAACAACTCTGGGGGTGGATATTTACTGTGCAGCCGATAACAGCGTCATTGTGAGTGGCTCCAGTTATCAATCCATTAACACCTCTGACTGGATAGTGGCTAAGATAGATCCTGCGGGTAACCTCTCCTGGTTTAAACGTATGGATGGTTCATTTTCTGAAGATGTATTTTCCGTCATACAGAAAGGTGATACGCTCATTGTCAACGGAGACTCCAGTCCGGGCCCGGAGTATTCACTGGTGATGGCAAAACTCTCTTTTATTAATGGTACATTGTATGACACACGTGCGCTTCAAATGGACAACAGGGGATTATTTAGCAGTAATATCCAGTATTCCTCCGGCCAGTACCGCATCAGCTCACACCTGATAGATGGCGGTTCCTATGCACAGAAGCAGGACGTCTTTACGATACTTGATACGGCTTCGTTAAATCCTGTTAAGGCATTTAAGATAAATGCATCCCCCAGTTATAATAACAACTTCTTCACAGGGGTGCACCAGACGGCGGACGGCGGATTTGTAGCAGTATCCAGCCCAATGACATCTAATGAAGGATATCTTTACAAGTTCGATCAGCAATCTAACCTTGTATCGACGCATAGGTATTCGGCCTCACAGTCGCTGGTCTTATCCGGAATATTGGAAGATAGTGATGGTGCGATATGGCTGGTAGGCACAGAGAATGACGATGCCGTAGTGATGAAGCTGAATGCAGCAGGCGAGTTTGAATATTGCACCAATGAGCCGGTAGTGGGAACAACCACGCCTGCAACAATTACCAGTCAGCCTTTCACCTGGCTTAGCGAAGGACTTTATACAGCGCAGCGACAGGATAATACACCTACCATCACTGATTTTACTTTCAAGATAGACTCGCTTTGTACGGTACCTGTATGCGGTACCCCACAGGTCACCGGCCCGCTAACTAGTTGTAACCTGGCCGATTCTCTGACCTACGTCGCCTCTAACGGTGGGACCTGCACCGCCAGCTGGCAATGGATACTGCCAACAGGTTTCACATCGCGCATAGTGAATGATTCAACGGTGCACGTAATTGCTCCTGCAGCTGGTACCTATCCCATTATTGTAGAGAATATGACAGGCTGTACTGTACAGCGGGATACATTGTCCGTGACAATAGCACCATCACCACGCAGTATTAATCTGGGCAATGATACTGTGATATGCAGTACTTCATCCGTTACTCTGGATGCTGGCGCTGGTTTTGCGCGTTATCAATGGCAGGGCAACACTACCGGACAAACGTTGACGACCAGCACACCTGGCACTTACTTCGTAACAGCCTGGAACAGCTGTAATGAGGAGTTTTCAGATACGATACGGGTAACGTTCCGGTCAGCAGTAAATTTCAGTGCCACACCGCAGGATACTACATTATGTACGCCACTTACGCCTGTACAGCTATCCGCAACCGGAGGTCACACCTACCAATGGAGCCCGGCTACTTATCTGGACGATCCGCAGATCAGTGATCCGGTAGCTCGTCCGGCTGTCCCGACTATCTATAGTGTGCTCATTACTGATACAGTGTGTAATGTGACAAGGACACTGAATGTCAACATCAATATCACACCATCACCTGCTGGTATTGATCTGGGTAATGATACTGTACTATGTAATACAGCTACGCTGGTGTTGGATGCAGGCAACGGTTTCACCCGTTATCAGTGGCAGGACAATAGTACCGGACAAACGTTCACTGTACGTAATCCGGGCACCTACTCAGTACGGGCCTGGAATGCCTGCAACGAAGTATTCTCAGAAATGATACAGGTGAGGTACCGGTTACCTGCCGATTTCAGTGTTACCCCGCTGGATACATCATACTGTACAGCGATAGCGCCGATCCGTTTTACCGCCAGTGGGGGAGATCTCTATCAATGGAGCCCTGCTACCTATCTGAATGATCCACAGATCAGTAACCCGGTAGGCAGTCCGGATCAGTCGATCGTGTATACAGTCACTATCACAGATACGGTCTGCCATTATTCACAGGAACTTGAGGTGAATATTAGTGTGAATGCGTCTCCGGATATTCAGCTGTCCAAATCGAATGACCTGAACTGTGCAGTAGGAGCGACGCAGTTGTCAGCAACAGGGGCCGATCGTTACGAATGGATGGCAGATGAGTCTTTGAGTGCGCTGAATATACCGAATCCGGTAGCACGTCCAAATAAGACCACCACATATACCGTGAAAGCATATAGCACAGGCGGATGTATGTCGGAAGATTCCATCACGGTATACTTTGAAAAAACCGGCATCGCTGACATCTATTTGCCAACAGGCTTTACGCCGAACGGAGATGGGAAGAATGATGTTTTCCGGGTTGTTGCGACAGGATCTGTGGAGGTAAAGGAACTGTCTGTATTTAACCGCTGGGGAGAGTTGATATTTACCACTCAAAATGCCTCAAAAGGATGGGATGGTACATTCAAAGGTGTGTTTGTGGAGCCCGGCGCATATTACTGGTTTGTAAGGGCTACGAGCGCCTGTGGAGGAGAGCTATTTAAGAAGGGCCACGTAATACTTATCAAATAATCTCTATATTGTGTAATATTGCGCTAATTTTTAAGACCATGAAAGAGAACATATTCGGAAGGATTTTGTCGAAATTACCTTATTTAAGGTACGCTCACTTATATAGAAAAAATGTCGCTCACAGACCCGGACATTTTTATTCTCCCGTTGTGGACTTACATGATCTTGAAAGCCGTCAGGAACAGATATGGTCAGCTAAATCGCTGAAAGGTGTGAATATGAATGAGGCGCAGCAACGCCTGCTGATGGAGGATATGGTAGAAGCTGCCAAAGTGATTCCGTTCACTTCGCAACCATCACAGAACAACCTTCGGTATTATTTTGATAATAAGACTTATGCGCATGCTGACGGGATGGCCTTATTCAACATCCTGCTGAAATTCAAACCTAAAAGGGTGATTGAGATTGGTTCCGGTTTCTCGTCTGCATTGATGCTGGATACCAATGATAAGATCCTGAACAATAGCATTCACTTTACTTTTATAGAACCTAACCCGGATATCAGTCTGAAACGCCTGTTACGCCAGGAAGACTATAAAAATACAGATGTCAAAAAGCAACTGGTACAAGAGGTAGATCCACAGATCTTCACCACTTTACAGGAGAATGATATACTGATGATCGATAATTCACACGTGTCTAAAACAGGTAGCGATGTGAATTATCTGATGGCAGAAGTATTACCTATCCTGAATAAAGGAGTGATCATACACATTCATGATATTTTTTACCCCTTCGAATATCCGAAAGAGTGGTTGTTTGAACACAAGCTGAACTGGAACGAGATCTATACAGTCCATAACTTCCTGCTGTTTAACAATACGTTTGAGATATTGTTCTTCTCTGACTTTGTACAGCAACAGACGAAGGCGCAGTATGCGGACAAGGCGCCACTGTTCTTTAAGGATCGTCCGAGCAGCCTGTGGCTGCGGAAGGTGCAGTAAGGAGATAAGATATTTTATTAACAAAACAGACCGCCATATGGCGGTCTGTTTTGTTATAGCTGGTCTGAACTTACAAATATGTTTATTCTACTATCTGGATCAATTTCCCGTTTTTAAATGTCAGCAACGTTGAACTGGTATAGTTATGATTATAGAACCAGGATTCAACAAGGTCAGCACCTACCTGACTTTTTACGACTTTATCCGGTGTTCCTTTTGCAGCCAGACACATATCATCAGTCATCCCTAATTTCACTTTGCCTGCTACTATCAGGTTACCATTGGTAGCGCCGAATTGCTTTATCATACTGGCCCGGTATTCTTTCACATCTTTCTGCAATTGTTGTTTAGCCGCTTCTTCTTTGGCCAGTAAAGCTTCCTGTTCGGCTTTTTCCTTCTGTACAGTGGCCAGGTATTTATTTTCCGGCCATATGTATCCCAAGGAAAGCTGACGTTCAGAAGTACCTCTTTCTTCTATCTGTACCGCTATCTCTTTTCCGGCGTCATTACGAAGAATAAGGTGCAGTCTGCTAAAGTATTGTTCATCAGAAAGGAAGGTCAGGTCTGTACAATCCCATTTACTACCTTTTACATAATCGAGGGTCTGTTTATCCAGCGGATTGTAAAACGTGGCAGGAGCATAACTTTCAGTAACGAAGTAAACAGTTTTATTTACCCAGATCTGCTTGAGCTTTTCGAGATAACCTTTGGTAAAGACAGACACATTCGGCAGGTTCCTGTAGATAACCCACTCTACCTTTTCACCATCAGGATCTTTCAGGGTAACCTTGCTCTGGCAAAGGTGCTCGTCTTCTTTAATGACCTCCCAGCCGGTAACAGTAAACGTTTTGTTCTCCAGTGCGCTGTAAGGGGTGACGGCTTCGCCGGAGTATTGACCATGCTGTATATAAACAGGTTTGTACAGATACGTTTTGAGATCGTCGCTTTTTTTGGCCGTGCCGCGCACCGCGTTAGCGACACCACCAATGCTACCGAGGCTACGGATATTGGTTGACTGCGTCTTTCTCACTGTTTCATTTAACGCAGCTTTCCCCAGGTCTTTAATGACGGTCTCCTTTTCAGATCTAAATGCTGTCAGTGTGGAGTCCGGATTTGAATAGTTCTTTTTGTAATTCGGGCTTCTTTGTGCGAAATAAAATTCCTGGCCGATCATAGAAGCAGGATCATAGTAGCATCGGATGTTTTCTACGTTAACAGTACTATCGTATGTTTTTTTCTTCGGCTGGTCATTTGGTACACTACGATACCCTACTTGTCCTGATGCAGCATGCGCAGTCAGGAGAGAAATGATAAGGGGGATTTTATTGATTAACTTCACGGTATTGGGTTTAAAGCAGGCAAGGTAGGCATATTTCCGTGCGATACATGCGAATGAAATTATATACAATAAGCAGGTATTGGATCTGTAGAATGATTATTCAGTCATGCTGTGTTCCCAGACGTCCTTTACGTCCCGATTGTTTGAATTTTGCATCTTTTTCACTTTTTAAGGTGTAAACCTATTTCAGGATCAGTCAAGTATCAGTCAAGATGGCTTTCACTTACGTTTCTCTTACGTTTTAAAACGTAAGAGAAACGTAAGTGAAAGCCATCTGAAAGCCACCTCAAAGCCCCCCCAAGTATAGGCCAAACCAATCTGATGTTTTCAAATAGCTGTGGAGACTTCTCAAAACACATTAATTAATTAATTTTCAAATTTTTATACAACTAAAAATTGCCTAACGGCTTATGCCGCGAAAACGACGGCTCGTGTACACTGTTTTAGAACTGCTTTAAAAATCATTGGTAATATTGTGTTATCAATCATAGCCAAGGGTAGCGCCCCAAACAGGATAGGTACTGTCTGTTATGCCTGGCGCCTATGCATACAGGGGATATCATTTGTAAACCTTAAAAATCAGACTGTGTATATTATAATAAGCAGTAAAATGCTGACGGGGGTACTTCGGTACAATGCGAAACGTAGCTTCAGTGTGAGAAGAAATAAGACTATTGATGTTTGCAGGGGTTTCCTCCTGTGATTAAAAGGGATCATGCTCCTTCTGATAGGAGAAGTATTAAATAAAAAAGCCTCACTGGGTTACCAGCAAGGCTCTTTTATGTGGTCCCACCAGGGCATGATCCTGGGACCCCCTGATTATGAGTCAGGTGCTCTAACCAACTGAGCTATAGGACCTGTTCTTTTCAGAACGAATATTTTGAAACTTTCTCGAGGGTTCCCCTTTTGCGGGGACGGCAAAATTAATTATTTTATTCAATTATCCAATCAATTTAAAATTTTTTATTTCCGCCATATAAATTTGCACTTTCTCATTCAGCTGTTAAATACGATGAAAGGCATTAAACATATCATTTTCGATCTGGGAGGGGTGATTATAAATCTCAACTACCAGCTGACCTACAAGGCATTTGAAGACCTGGGAGTGAAGGAGTTCACCAGTTTGTACAACCAGTTCACGTTGAATACCTTATTTGACGACTTAGAGACAGGCAAGGTTGCACCAGAGGTGTTCCTGGACGAAATGCAAAAGCATACGGCACCGGGTACAACGCATCAGCAGATAATGGATGCCTGGAATGCGATGCTGCTGGATTTCCCGGTACGCAGGTTGCAGATATTACAGCAGTTAAGACAGCATTACGGGCTGTATTTGCTGAGTAATACGAATGTAATACATATGAATGCCTTTAATAAGATACTGCAGGACAGCAGGGGCATACCATCCCTGGCAGCCTTTTTTGACAAGGCATATTATTCACACGAGATCGGATTACGTAAACCCAACAGGGAATCGTTCGAATTTGTGCTGGAGGAGAATGGTCTGGACCCTGCCGAGACCTTATTTATAGATGACACGCTTCCGAATATTGAAGGTGCAAAGGCGGTTGGCCTACAAACAATTCATTTGTTGCCACCGAAAACGATGGCAGATATATTCAGATAGCAATAGAATTATTTGATTTCCTCGAAATCCAGGTAATCCCCTTTATCAGCTTTTCTGGCGTTGGCGCGTTCTGCCTGTTGCTGTTGTGCCTGGGCAGCTTGTCGCTGCGCCTGTTCCTGTTGCTGATATTGACGGCGAAGATGCTCCTGAATATCACCCATCTGTCTGCGTACGTGTTTGGTAGACTGATACACTGGTACGATGAAGCCGAACACCAGTTTATACAGTAACCAGAACACAAAAGCTAAAAATGCATATTTCAGTATCATATAGGCAAATTTAACAGTTAATCTGTTTTCGGGACAGAAAAAAGAGGGGGTTTAAGTTTTCTTTAACAGCCCCGGAAACAGATTAAAAGTCTATAAACCAAGCAGCGCGGCACTTTCAATAGCTGCTTTCTTATTGTATTCCCAGGCAAGCCTGCGGTAATTGATGGCATCTACGATCGTACCGATCACACACAAACCGCCTGTAAGAAAATAGAGGATGCCTAATCCGATCTGGTTCATCAGGAACCGGTGGATACCAGCAGCGCCTATCAGACCAATGAGGCAGCAGATAAGGATGATGGTCGGTTCTTTACGACGGCCCTGATAGATGGCAAGGAACCGCTGCCGGTTCTCGGTCGAATAATTTCTGGTCAGTTCCTGCAGCCACAGGAGCTCTTCCTGCTCTATGCCTGGTAGGGATGCAAAAGAATAGTCGTTCATGTATAATGGTTTTTAAGTTCCGCAAAAGACTGCCATTGTAATCTGGCCAGCTGGCAAGTCCGGTAAATAAGCATTACCAGTGCAAAGGGGCCGAGATAGTGGCTTTTGAAAGCTGCTCTCCATTCGCCATGCAAGAGGAAACTGATCGAGTGTCCGAGTCCACAACCGGGGCACCAGGGTATTCCGATACGCTTCAGCAAACAAAATCCGGGACCATTGTCGCTATGTGGATCCATGAAAAACAGGAGAACAAGCGCGGTCGGCCAGATGATCAACTCAAAGTTAATACGTTGTATGTATGCTTTAATTTGCATGCCTGAGAGAAAGGCAAAAGTTATTATTATTTTTTAAAATCTATGCGGACAGGGAGTTTTCTCTTATTAATTTATTTGCTACAAGTTAAAGAAAATGTTCTTGGATCAAAATAAAATGCTAATTTTGCATTAGGAAAATGATACTAACGAAGGGGACTGAGCGGTCCCCTTCTCGTTTTTTTATGGCAAACGAACAAGTAATAACAAATATCCGGGACATGGCTGCTGAAATGCTGTCGCCTTATCCTGAATACTTCGTAGTAGACGTGCGGATAAAACCCACAAATAATGTAAAACTCTTTGTAGATGGGGATAATGGTGTTCCGGTAGATAAGCTGGTCGCATTCAACCGGAACCTGTACACCAGGCTGGAAGAAGCTAATTTGTTCCCGGACAATGATTTTTCCCTGGAAGTATCTTCCCCCGGACTGGACGAGCCGTTGAAACTTCTCCGTCAATACTTAAAAAATATTGGTCGCAAGGTAGCTGTTACTTTATTGGATAACTCCGAAAAAGAAGGTACGCTGGTGTCTGTAACTGAGGAGATTGTAACAATTGAAGAGCAGGTGGGTAAGAAAAAGGAGAAAAAAACAACAGAGATAAACTTAAATGAAATCAAGCACACGAAGGTGTGCATCGTGTTTTAAAATATAATATAACCGAAACATGGCTAGTATTAACCTGATTGAGTCATTCACGGAGTTTAAAGAGGCGGAAAACATTGACCGCCCGACGTTAATGAAAGTGTTGGAAGATGTGTTCAAGACTCTTCTCCGTAAAAAGTATGGCTCTGATGAGAACTTTGACGTGATTGTAAATACTGAGAAAGGTGACCTGGAAATTTTACGCCGCCGTACCATTGTAACAGATGGAGAGGTGGAAGATGATAATGCCCAGATCGCTTATTCGGAAGCCATTTTAGTTGAACCAGATTATCAGGTAGGTGAAGATCTGTATGAAGAGGTAGAGATCCTGGATTTCGGCCGCAGAGCCATCCTGGCTGCTAAGCAGACACTTTCTGCCCGTATCGGTGACCTGAAAAAGAACATTCTCGTTAAGAAATATGCAGACCGTGTCGGTGAAATTGTAACCGGTGAAGTGTACCAGGTTTGGAAAAAAGAAGTTTTATTGCTTGATGATGAAAGGAATGAGTTAATTTTACCTAAATCTGAACAAATTCCTACCGATTATTTCAAGAAAGGTGAAAATGTAAGGGCAGTAGTTAAGAAGGTGGAGATGAAAAACAACGCTCCGCTTATCATACTTTCCCGCACCCATCCTACCTTCCTGGCAAAATTGCTGGAAATTGAAGTTCCGGAGATCTTTGACGGCCTGATCGTAATTAAGAAAATCGTACGCGAACCTGGAGAAAGAGCCAAAGTGGCGGTAGAGTCTTATGACGACCGTATTGACCCGGTTGGTGCATGTGTGGGTATGAAAGGTAGCCGTATTCACGGTATTGTGCGTGAACTGCGTAACGAAAATATTGATATCATTAATTATACCGCCAATATCCAGCTGTTGATCCAGCGTGCACTCACGCCAGCAAGGATCAGCCGGATGGAGGTAGATAATGAGAATAAATACGCTTCTGTTTTCCTCAAGGCTGATCAGGTGTCCCTGGCTATCGGTAAAAAAGGCGTCAATATAAAACTGGCCTGTGAATTGACAGGTTATGAAATAGATGTCTTCCGTGACGAAGAACAGGAACAGGCTGAATACGACATTGACCTGAGCGAATTCTCTGATGAAATCGAAGAATGGATACTGGATGAACTCAAACGTATAGGTTGTGACACTGCCCGTAGTGTGCTTGACCTGACTGTAGAGGAACTGGTACGTCGTTCAGATCTGGAAGAGGAAACTGTAAAAGATGTAAGAAGAATACTACAGGAAGAATTTGATAAAGAGTAGGTTCACACCACTAACTTCCCCGGGATGTGGGCTTGCTTGACAGAAGTATTTTTTAGTTATTGTTAATTGTTAAAAAGGAGTCCCGTTAGCCAACGGGAAAAATGGGGAGGCCCGAGATTACAATATGCCTGAAGTAACAAACAACACGCCACGATTGCTGGCTGCAGCCAAGGAGTTCAATATTGGTAAGGAAACGTTGATCGATTTCCTTGCTAATAAGGGCTATGATATGGGAGGCTTTGGCTCACCCAACGCACGCCTTAATGCTCAGATGTATGCAGCGCTGCAGTCCGAATTCCAACAGGACAAGGCTAACAAACGCAAAAGCGATCAGATAGCCCTGCCTAAAGGAAGCGTGTTAGATGCAATGAAGAAGAAAGAAAAAGAAGAAGCAGAGGCAGCAGCCAAGAAGAAAGAAGCAGCTCCTAAAGAGGAACCCACTCCCGCGGTTGCAGTTGAAGCACCCAAACCCGAACCAAAACCAGAACCGATCCCGGAACCAAAGGCAGAGCCTAAGCCCGAACCTAAACCCGAGCCCAAGCCTGAACCTAAACCCGAGCCGGTACCAGTTGCGGAAGTTAAACCACCTGTTACCAAAACAGAAGAGGGTCCGAAAGAGCCTGTCGCAGCGCCTCAGCAACCTGTTGCCGAGAAAACGCCGCCTGCAACTACTCAGCCGGAAACTCCGGAAGTTATAAAAACAGACACACCTAGGATCAATGGCCCGAAAGTCGTGGCTACTATTGACCTGGATGCGCTGAACAGACCTAAAAAACCTCCTGTTCCTCCGGTTACTAAAAAACCTGAACAGGAAGAGAAACCGGCTGCCGTGAGGCAACCAGAGCCTCCGGCTGTTGAAAAAGTACCGGTGAAAGAACCGGCACCACTGCCACAGGCTCAGACAACGCAACAACCCGTTGCCCAACAGCAACCTCCGGTAGAAGCCGCAAAACCTGCCGCACAACCGGAAGTGAAACCTGTGCAACCCGTTCAGCAAGTACAAAACGTTCAACCAGTACAACAAGAAAAAACAACTGCACCCGCTGCTGAAAAACCTGCTGTCCCCGCTGTAGAAGAGAAACAAGCGCCGGCAGCCGAAAAACCGGCAGCTGCTCAGGAAAAAACAAAAGAACCGGCAGAAGTGAAAGAAACAGTCACCAAGAAACCGGCCGCACAGCATATGGACGAAGTTGCAGCAGCAGCTATTACAGCGCAAGCATCAGAGCAGGACGACACCGGAACCACTGCCACTATTCAAAATATCCAGGCAGAAAAATTAACCGGCCCGAAAGTGATCGGAAAGATCGACTTGCCCGTACACACAGAAAGACGCGATAACAAGGGTAACAACAATTTCAACCGCGGCGGCAACAATAATAATAATGCCGACAACAACCGTAAGCGTAAGCGCATTATAGTTGAGAAGAAACCCGAACCTGTTCAACCAGGCGATCTTTCTAAAGGTGGTAACCCAGACAACCGCGATAACCGTAACTCCGGTAACCGCGACTTCAACAGGGATAACCGTAATCACGGTAACCAGGGTAACCGCGATAATAACAATAATAATAACCGACCAGGCGGTGGTCAGAACAGACCTCACGCCGCTCCTAACCGCGATGGCCGTCCAGGTGGACCAGGCCAGCATGGTGGAGGCGGTAACAGACCAGGTGGTGGTAGCCAACATGGCGGTGGTAACCGTCAGGGTGGACCAGGTGGTCACAGACCAGGTGGACCAGGCCAGCACGGTAACAGACCGGGTGGCAACTTCGGTAACCGCCAGGGTGGTCAGCATGGAGGGTACGGTAATAACCGCGACAACAACAGAAGACCTGAAGACAAAGAAATCGACAAAAACGAGATCCAGAATAAGATCAAGGAAACCATGGCCAAAATGGGCGGTGGTAACCGAGGTAAAAACGTCAAAGCCAAACAACGCCGTGAAAAACGCCATGAACTCGCAGAGCAAATGGCCAACCAGGGCGCTGAAGGCAACAAACTCCAGGTTACTGAATTCGTATCTGTGAGTGAACTGGCGAACCTGATGGATGTAAGCTTCGCCGAAGTGATCTCAAAATGTATGGGACTCGGTATCATGGTGTCTATTAACCAACGTCTTGATGCTGAGGTAATAGAACTGGTAGCCGGAGAGTTCGGTTATGAAGTGGAATTCATCGGTGTAGATGACGCTGATGAAATAGATGAAGAAGAAGTAACTGATAATGAGGAAGATCTGCTGCCAAGAGCGCCAATCGTGACTATTATGGGTCACGTTGACCACGGTAAGACCTCCCTGCTTGACTACATCCGTAACGCCAATGTGGTATCCGGTGAAGCAGGTGGTATCACCCAGCACATCGGTGCTTACCAGGTGGTAACTGCCTCAGGTAAGAAACTGACCTTCCTCGATACGCCTGGTCACGAAGCGTTTACCGCGATGCGTGCCCGTGGTGCCAAAGTAGCAGATATCGCAATCATCGTGATCGCTGCTGATGACGCCATCATGCCACAAACACGTGAAGCGATCTCCCACTCACAGGCCGCTGGTCTGCCAATGGTATTTGCTATCAACAAGGTGGATAAAGACGGCGCAAATCCTGAAAAAATTAAAGAACAGCTGGCCGGTATGAACCTGCTGGTGGAAGACTGGGGTGGTAAATACCAAAGCCAGGAAATTTCTGCCAAGAGCGGTCTGAACATAGACGTCCTGCTGGAAAAAATACTCCTCGAAGCTGAATTACTCGAACTGAAAGCGAATCCTAACAGAGAGGCTTCCGGTAGCGTGATCGAAGCATCCCTCGATAAAGGCCGTGGTTACGTAGCTACCCTGCTGGTACAGAGCGGTACGCTGCGCCAGGGTGATACGATCGCCTCCGGTTCTAACTTCGGTAAGATCAAGGCGATGTTCAACGAACGTGGACAACGTGTTGATTCCGTAGGACCTTCTTCACCTGTACAGGTACTGGGTCTGAACGGCGCTCCTCAGGCAGGTGAGAAATTCCGCATGTATGAAGACGAATCTGAAGCAAAAGAAGTGGCTAACCGCCGTGCTCAGATCATCCGTGAACAAGGTATCCGTACCAAGAAACACATCACACTGGATGAGATTGGCCGTCGTCTTGCCCTGGGTAACTTCAAACAGCTCAACCTCATCATCAAGGGTGACTTTGATGGTTCCGTAGAAGCATTAAGCGACTCCCTGCAGAAACTGTCGACCGAAGAGATCGTGGTAAGCGTGGTGCACAAAGCCGTAGGTCAGATCACCGAATCAGACGTATTGCTGGCAACGGCTTCCGATGCGATCATCGTAGGTTTCCAGGTACGTCCTTCTTCTCAGGCTTCAAAACTGGCAGAGAAAGAGAACATCGAGATCCGTACTTACTCTATCATCTACGACGCGATCGACGAACTGAAGAGCGCGATGGAAGGTATGCTGGAGCCGAAGATCGAAAAGAAAGTGGTAGCCAATGTGGAGATTCGCGAAACTTACCGCTTCGACAAGGTAACCGTTGCAGGTTGTTTTGTTCTGGACGGAAAGATCACCAGAAACACACGTATAAACGTTGTGCGCGATGGTATCGTGGTCTACACCGGCGAACTGGCCTCTCTGAAACGCTACAAAGACGACGTGAAGGAAGTTGCCGCCAATATGGAATGTGGTCTGAGTATCAAAAACTACAGTGCACTCCAGGTGGGCGATATCGTAGAAGGCTTCGAAGAAGTAGAAGTAAAGAGAACTTTATAATATCAGTATAAACTTTTGTTAAAAAGATAAGCCGCTATCATGCGGCTTATTTTTTATTGGCTATTTTTGAAATTCACTGCACTTGTTATCATGAACAAAATTTTTGCACTTTCTGCAGGTACTTTACTACTGTGCCAGGTAGCCGTTGCCCAGAAGAAAATGGTGGCCGATAAAATAGCCGCGATTGTGGGCGACAAGATCGTACTAAGATCAGATATAGAAGGAGAGATGGTGAATATGCAACGTAGCATTCCAGATGGTAACCTGCCTCCTGATGCTGCCTGTTTGATCATGGAACAGATCATTTCCCAGAAAGTTATGGTAATGCAGGCAGAGAGAGACAGCTTACCTGTAAGTGATGCCGACGTAGACGGCCAGATCGAAAACCGTATTCGTTATTTCCAGGACATGTATGGTAGTCCTGAGAAAATGAAAGAGGTGACCGGCTATTCTATTTATCAGCTGAAAGAACGTTTCCGTCAGCCAATTAAGGAAGGCCTACTCGCTAAAGCAATGCAGGATAAGATCACCAGCTCCGTAAAAGTTACCCCTTCCGAGGTAAAAAGATATTTCGATGCTATTCCGAAAGACAGTCTCCAGTTCTATGAATCAGAACTGGAAATCGGTCAGATCGTAATACAGCCGAAAGCCACCAAAGAAATGGACCAGTATGCGATTGATCGTCTGCTGGAATTTAAGAAGCAGGTACAGGATAAAACCAGTGACTTTGGTCGTCTGGCCATCCTTTATTCTGAAGATCCGGGCGCTAAAGAGAATAAAGGCGTGTATATCCTGAACCGTAATGACAAACATTGGGATCCGGATTTCCTCTCCGCTTCTTTCCGACTGAAAGAAAATGAGATCTCGTCCCCGGTAAAGTCTCAGTTCGGTTATCACCTGATCCAATGTATTAAACGTCAGGGTGATAACATCACCGTACAGCATATCCTGCTTCGGCCAAACGTTACCCGTAGCGACCTGGCGGAAGCAACCAAACTGCTGGATAGCGTACGCACGGTGATCCTGAATGGTAAGATGACTTTCTCTGAGGCCGTGACGAAATACAGCACGCTGCCAACGTCGAAATTTGACGGCGGTATGCTGCAGAATAAAATGAACGGCACCACCTATATCACTATCGACCAGCTGGACCAGCCATCAGAAAGAGATATCGTATTGCTGCTGGACACCCTGAAAACAGGTGGTATTTCCAAGCCAATAACGTATGTTGATGATGATCCTAATGGCCGTAACGGTGTTCGTCTTGTTTATCTGAAAACACGTACACAGCCACACCGTGAGAATATGAACGATGACTATTCCCGCATCCAGCAACGTACACTTCAGTTGAAACAGCAGGACGCGCGTGATAAATGGTTAAGAGAAAAGATCCCGACATATTATATCCATGTAGATGATGAGTTCAGACAATGTAACCACATCAACCAGTGGATGGGAGGTATAGCAAAACAATAACACATATAATTGAATAGGAATCCCCGGTATATATGAATACCGGGGATTCTTCTTTTCAGATACCATTGCATTTATCACAGGCCGTTGGGCATTCCGGTTTTTACCCGTAACTTTGCGCCTTCAATTCTAATAGGGATGAGTGATGACATAAAACATGAATGCGGGTTAGCATTTATTAGACTCAGGAAACCGTTTTCTTATTATCAACAGCAATACGGATCGGTTTTCTACGGACTAAACAAGTTGTACCTCCTGATGGAGAAACAACATAACCGCGGACAGGACGGAGCAGGTATTGCCACAGTGAAGTTAAACACGGAACCAGGAGTACCTTTCATGCATCGCCTGCGAAGCAGTGCCCCGCAAGCAATAGGAGATATCTTTGCTAAGGTCAGAGACGAAATAGACGAAATCGAGAAGTACCAGCCGGAAATCACCAAATACCCAGGCCTCATGAAAGGCCACATACGTTTCCTGGGAGAACTCTTAATGGGCCACCTCCGCTACGCCACCCAGGGTAAAAACAACGTAGAACTCTGCCACCCCTTCGTACGTCACAATACTATTCCTGCACGCAACCTTGCACTTGCCGGTAACTTCAACCTGGTAAACGTGGATGAACTGTTCAAGTTTGTCAATGTAACCCCGGGTGAAACACACCGCAACAGTGACCTTGCTGCTATGCTGGAAGTAATTCACCACTTCCTGAGCCAGGAAGATGAGGAAAAACGTAACGGACTGGATGTGAAAAGCATTCTCCAGAAAGCATTTTCCATGTTTGACGGAGGCTATCACGTTAGTGGTCTGATAGGTAGTGGAGACGCGTTCGTAATGCGTGATGCGTATGGTATCCGTCCTTCGTACTACTATGTTAACGACGAGGTGATCGTTGCCGCATCTGAACGTGCAGCTATCCGCACCGCCTTTAACGTAGGTGAGAACGAAGTACTGGAACTGATGCCAGGTAACGCCCTGATCGTAAAAGAGAACGGTGAGTATAGTATTGAGCAGATACTCCAGCCTAAGGAACGCAGAGCTTGTAGCTTCGAGCGTATCTATTTCTCCCGTGGTAACGACGAAAAGATCTATAAGGAACGTACCGCTTTAGGTTACAACCTTTCAGAAACAGTGCTGAAAAGCATTGATAACGACCTGCGTAATACCATCTTCTCCTTCATACCTAATACGGCGGAAATCGCCTTCTACGGTATGCTGAAAGGACTGGAAGATTACCTGAACAAGATCAAGATAGAGCGTATCCTGTCATGGGGTAAAGACTTTGATGAAGAAAAATTGTCGGAAATGGTCAACCGCCGGATCCGTATAGACAAGATCGCCATCAAAGATGTGAAAATGCGCACATTCATCACTGCTGATACCGGCCGTAATGAAATGGTACAACACGTGTACGACATCACTTACGGTACTGTACGTCCGGGGGTCGATACCCTGGTAGTGATCGATGACTCTATCGTTCGCGGTACCACCCTGCGTGAAAGTATTATCAGAATGCTTGACCGTCTGGGACCAAAACGCATCATCGTTGTGTCTTCCGCTCCGCAGATCCGTTATCCGGATTGCTACGGTATTGACATGAGTAAAATAGGCGATTTCGTGGCATTTAAGGCGGCCATCGAGCTCCTTAAAGATCACGGCAAGGAACACATTCTTCAGGAAGCTTATGGTCTCTGTAAGGAGCTTGAGCGTACCAATACCCTGCATGCACAGAATGTGGTAAGAAACATCTATAAACCATTCACTACCGAAGAGATCTCTGCGAAGATCGCTGAGATCATCACTCCAAAGAACATCGGTGCTAAAGTAGATGTCATCTACCAGTCCATCGATGGTCTGCACCAGGCTTGTCCTAATAACCTGGGCGACTGGTACTTCACGGGTAACTTCCCGACTCCGGGTGGTAACCGCGTAGTGAATAAGGCTTTCATGAACTACATGGAAGGCAAGAACGAAAGAGGATACTAATAATAGAAAAAGGCCTGTTTAAAACAGGCCTTTTTTATATCTTTTCTATTATTAAATTTCCTTTAAATCCCCACTAACAGGGCTTGCTGAGCCCCCTGTACCATACATCCTTTCAGTAAAATCCGTAAATTCGTCAGTATTAATTGTTAATACTAACTCAAACCTCCGGCAGGATCCTCTGCTGCATAATAACATTGTTGTTATGAAAACATTATTACTGATCCGTCATGCCAAATCAAGCTGGAATGACCCCGATGTAGACGATTTCGACAGACCACTTAACAAGCGTGGCAAACAGAATGCGCCGGAAATGGCCAACAGACTGACCCACAGAGGCATCGTACCCGAACTGCTGATCGCCAGTCCTGCCAAACGCACGAAAACTACTGCACGGATAATGGCGAAAGAATGGTCGTATGATAAAGACGCCATTTTGCTGGAAGACGAATTGTATCTATGCTACGCTTCCACCTTTCTGAAAGTGATCACAAAAGTAGATGACGACATCGACACAGTGGCCATCTTTGCGCACAATCCTGGTATTACGGATTTTGCGAACTATTTAACCCAGGAAATCAGGATTGACAATATTCCCACATCCGGCGTTTTTGCTGTCCAGGCCAATATTGACTCCTGGAACAACTTTGACAGTGCCAGAAAGTCTTTCCTTTTCTTTGATTATCCCAAACAGGAAGTTGTCTGAGTTAATCCTTGGCGATCTTATTGTAAGAAACAGTAATCCCCTTGATCAGTGAAGAGCTGAAACCCTGATGTTCCATTTCATTGAGGCCCGCAATGGTGCAGCCTTTTGGAGTGGTTACCTTGTCTATTTCTTCTTCCGGATGGCGGTTCTCCTTAATCAATAGCTGAGCAGCCCCTTTCACGGTCTGTGCCGCGATCAGATTAGCTGTGCGTGCATCAAACCCTATTTCAATACCACCCTGTATGCTGGCCCTGATAAAACGGAGTGCATAGGCAATACCGCAGGCACCTAATACAGTCGCTGCATCCATCAGTTTTTCGTCAATCAGTACAGCTACTCCCAGCTGATCGAACATCTCCTTTACATAAGCTGCCTGTTCTGCTGATACGTTCTTGTGGCAGATACACGTCATAGACTCCTGTATCGCAATCGCCGTATTCGGCATCGCTCTTACCACAGGCATCCCTGCACCGGCGATCTGTTCCAGATCATCGATCGAAATACCCGTAATCACGCTGATCAACATCTGACGGGAAGGGTCAAAAGCATGCTTCACCTGTGCCAGCACTTCTCTGACATTATAGGGCTTCAATGCTACCACGATAATTTCTGCATCGCGGATAGCAGCTTCGTTATCAGAAATTGTTTGTACTCCTAATGATTGCAGGTCACTCAATGAAGCAAGGTTCCGCTTCGTCACCGTCAGGTCCGCAGGCATTGAAAACCCGCTCTTTAACAGTCCCTGAGCGATTGCGCTACCCAGATTTCCCCCGCCAATAATGGCTATTTTCTTGTTGGACATGTTCACTTAATACTTTAAATCCTTCGGAAGGTAGAACAAAAATTTGTTACTTCGCATCCCTAAATACAGCGTGTAATGCCGAAAGTTTTTTATTGTGTGGTGTCATGCCTTATCCTATGCCTTTTGTTTCAACTATCCTTAGCAGCCAATCCTCCGAAAAAAGTAAAAGGGAAGGTCGTTCGCATAATGGATGGTGATACTTTTGAACTGCTTGTGAATAAAACGACCTATAAAATACGTCTGAATGCTATAGATGCACCCGAAAAAGGTCAGGACTACTACGAAAGAAGCAAGCAGGCTCTTTCCAGCCTTATTTTCAATACAACCGTTACAGTAGAACTGTTACGCCAGGATAAGTTCCAGCGTTGGGTAGGAGAGGTATACAGTGCTGACGGGCAGTACGTGAACGGAAGAATGATCTCTGATGGTTATGCCTGGCATTATACCGTTTATTCCGAAAGTGCGCCACTAGCCGCAGCACAGGCAACGGCGAAAAAACAGAAGCTGGGGTTATGGTCACTCAGCAAGCCTGTCGCCCCATGGGAATTCAGGGCAGAAAAGCGGAAAAGCAAACCACGTAGGGCAGCCTAAGCTGTTTTTACTTAACTTGCTGTTTGCGTCGTCATTAACGGTTGTCAATGCCTGGCGCCCCGCCCATTAATTATGTCAGTGAATAAGACCAATGCACCGCTGCATCAGCTTACAGGGCAAGCCTGTTATATGCGTCTGCTGGAAATTTCAGACAGGCAGTCGCCTGTAGAGATTATACGGCAACTAAGACCATTGCTGGAACAACTATTCCGCTATCTTACCAGGGAAGAATCCCGCAGCTTCGGCAACCTGTTTGCCCGCATGCAGTTCTTCTTTGATAAATATACTGTGCCTGCCCCCGTGCAGGAACAGCTTACCGTACTCAGGATCCTCACTTATAAAGCCGTTACCGGCTACCTGAAAGCCGACGACGAATTAGCCCTTGTCTGCATCCGTACGCTGGCCGATGCCATTAAGTATTTCTATGAAGAAGAGATACCCGCATCACTGGAAATACTGTGTGCTGATGTAAAGGACGAGATCTTATCATACACGCCCGAGCACGCGGCGGACTTAATCCCGCAACTAAAATGCCTGATCATACAGGTTGGTATACTTCAGAAAAAACCAGGACATGCGCCTTACTTCATGCTGGAGTGCCGCAATGATGACCTGGGACAATTTCAACTGATCATTTCAGAAAGCGTATACCCACAGGCTACGCTTTTACATACACAACTGCGTTCCTATGATACTATCCATATACTTAACTGCAGCAAAAGTGAAGCACCGCAGATATATGAGGCAGTCAATGCCACGCAGATCATACTGGAACCTGACCTGCTGATCGATATTAGTGATCTGGCGGAATGCTTCGGCAAACAGGGTGCGCACAGACTACTTTACCTGGTGAGAAAACTGGTGCCACAAACACCTGGTATCGCTGCATTTAAAGGTAATGTGGTCAATTCCCTCCTGGATAATGTACTTCGTAATCCTCAAATGGAACTACGTCAGTCATTTGTAGAAGCGGTTGCTGATCACGTATTACAGGCAGCCGCCTACGGTAAGGCAGAACTCAATAACATGTTTACTGACATCCGCAGCGTTCACTGGCCAAACCTGCTGGCGTCTGCTGCGGAAATGCATAACCGGCCTGTCAGAATAGAGCCGACCTTCTTTTCAGCTCTTTATGGATTGCAGGGACGACTGGATATCCTGGCGGAAGATGAGCATGACCCACTGAGGAAAGAGATCTTCGAGCTGAAAAGTGGCCGTAGTCCTGACTACGGAGCCTGGAAAAACCATGAGATGCAGGTAGTCGGGTATAACCTGCTGTTACAGTCTGCCTTCGGCAACGAAAGACGGGGTAGCTCAGCCATCCTATATTCAGCAGCGGCCGACACACCACTTCGCAACGTGACCACTACAAGACAGGGAGAATATGACCTGCTTTCACTGAGAAATGAAGTTGTCTCTCAGCTACTCAGACTTGCGGGAGGAGAATATGATATACTGGACAAGATCACAGAAGACGCAGCAGAAGGATTACCAGCTTTCAATGTAGTACACTTCACTGCTTTTCATGAAGTATACAGCAAGGCAGACCCGCTGTTAAGAACCTACTACCAGCAATTTCTTTCCTTTTTGCTGCGGGAATATCTACTGGCAAAATGTGGTATGTACTCTGCACCCGACCGGGAAGAAGACGCCGAAGGGTTTTCGGCCCTTTGGCTGTTATCAGAAAAGGAGAAACTGGAGCGATTCAATATCATGCCCGGGCTGCAGTTCCGGCGTTTTGATGCGAACAGCAGTACAGTTGTATTTAACGTCGAGATCCCTGTCAACCACAATTTCCGGCCGGGGGATGCCGCTATTATCTATCCCCGTTCAGCGGATGGCCTGTACCCCCTGCGGCACCAGGTATTGAAAGGCAGGATAGATGATCTCGCAAAAGATACGCTTACGTTCTCTTTGAATAACCGGCAGATCTCAGACGACTTCTTCGCGCAGCAACAACTGTGGGCAATAGAGCATGATATCTATGATTCCAATTACTGGGCAGCGGCCACTGCACTGTTCCATGTACTGGAACCCCGTCTTCAACGGAAGATGGAATTGCTGCTGGGACAGCGCGCGCCCAGTACTGTACCACTGGACATGCCAGTACCCAGGATGTTCAACAGCAACCAGCAACATATCCTGCAGGCGGCGCTGGAAGCACAGGATTATTATCTTATACAGGGGCCTCCCGGGACGGGAAAAACCTCCGCACTGCTGACTGCACTGGTCGATGTACTGGCCAATACTGATACCCAAACAGTGGTCGTTGCCTTTACCAACAGGGCAGTGGAAGAGATCTGCCGTAAACTGGAAGCCAAAGGCATTGCTCACATGCGACTCGGAAGCCGGCGATCAGAAGCAGAGAATCGCCTGCGGCAGTATTGTATGGAAGGAGATATTGCCGGTGCGGCGCAATTCGTATTGAGTCAGCGGGTATTCGTAGGCACAGTAGCGACTATGGCTACCCGTCTTCAGTTGTTGCAAACGCTGGGCGTCAAAACAGATACACTCATTGCAGATGAGGCATCACAGCTAACCGAACCACAGTTACTGGGGCTGTTAATGCCATTCCGGAAGTTTATATTGATCGGTGATCAAAACCAGCTACCGCCAGTGGTCGCACAGGATGAGCTATTTTGTCATACACAGCATCCGTTACTTGTCAATGCCGGCATCGGAGACCTGCGGTGTACGCTCTTTGAACGGCTTATCAGACGCTGTAAGGAGCAACAATGGCACTACGCCTGGGGCATGTTGAACACCCATTTCCGCATGCATACTGACATTGCCTCCCTGATTAATCATTACTATGCGGGGCAGTTATCAGCAGGAAGCGATACGCAGTCCTTCCCTTATAACACAGGCGAGCATCCGGGGTCGGACGACTGGGCAAAAATACTCTCCAGGGGGCGCACACTATTTATTCCCAGTCCGCTGGAACCAACATCCAAAATGAACCGTACGGAGGCCACCCGGGTTGTATCACTGCTGCACTACCTGCGTAACCGGTATGGACATCGTTTCGGCAGGGATACCGTGGGGGTAGTAACGCCATGGCGTACACAGATCAGCCTTATACGGGAAATGATCGGAGATGATGAACAGTTACAGGCTGTCAATATTGACACGGCTGAACGATTTCAGGGAGCGGAAAATGATATCATTATCATTTCGCTGGCTATTTATCATCCCGTACAACTGGGGTTACTGCAGAACCTTGGCGTATTCCACTGGGAGCAGGATAGGGTAGAGGTAGACAGAAAGCTCCTGGTAACATTATCCAGGGCAAGGCATCAGGTGATCATTATGGGGTATGAGCCGGTGTTGAGGGCCAGTCAGCATTACCGGGGCTTATTGAATAACGTCATCAGTTGCTAAAAAGAAAAAGCCATCTGTCACAAAACAGATGGCCGTATGTCAGACAACATCATATGATCATTCCCGGAAAACCAGGCTTTAATCCAATGTTACATGGCTCCAGTTCTCACCGCTTTTTATGCGGTAGAGCTGCATTTCGCTGATATCAAACTGTTCAGCGATCTGCTTCATGGTTTTCCTGCCGGGTTTAGCCAACAGGCGTTTAATACTTTTCACTTTGGTTATGTTCAGCTTCAGGCCTTTAACCCTGTTACGTTGCCTTTCTTTGTAGGCCAGTTTCGCAGGACTGAACTGCTGATGAGCTTCCATTTCTTCTTTGGTGGCCCATTGAAGGTTGGTGGCTTTGTTGTTCTTTTTGTCGTAATCCATGTGGATAACGAACTTGTAAGTACGTCCCGGCTTCTTATTAAATAACTTGGCTACTTCCCGGTGAAGATAAAGTGACTGGTAACTGTCTGCCGGCTTTACGTTAAGGACAGTATACCCTTCTACTGTCGAGCCGGACAACAATTTCCCGTCGGAAATATCTTCGTAATAGCTGATCACTCTTCCCATGTTAGAGACTGCATACTTTTTACGCAGGGCAGATTTATTTTTAATCTGCAAGTCTTTCCAGACTTCATTTTTCAGATTTTTAATCGTGGCCATGTGAAAGAAATTTAATAGTTGAACCTGGGGTTTATCCGTAAACGTTACAATCTGCTACTTCATTTTTTGCTGGCAGTAGGTTCTGGTCAGTAAGGGGGGATGTCCTTTCTACTATGTGATCTTTGTAATGCAATGCTATCGAATCCAACACTTCTTCTACGGCTGCCAATGTACTGCAAGTTACTAATTGTTGCCTGAATTCTTTTATATGAGGTAAACCCTTCAGGTAATTGGTATAGTGCCTTCTCATTTCCAGTATTCCCACGATGTCACCCTTCCACTGCACTGAATGTTGCAGATGTTTTTTACAGACGTTCACCCGTTCAAGAACAGATGGGGGCGGCAAATGTTCACCTGTTTTCATAAAATGCTTAATTTCATTGAATATCCATGGATACCCGATCGCGGCACGTCCTATCATAATACCATCCACCCCGTATTTCTCGCGGGCAGCAATGGCCTGTTCAGGGGTACATATGTCCCCGTTACCGAATATAGGTATGTGTATGCGTGGATTATTCTTCACCTTCCCGATGAGGGTCCAGTCGGCGTTGCCTTTATACATCTGGGTGCGGGTACGGCCATGAATGGTCAGGGCCTGTATTCCGACATCCTGCAGACGTTCGGCTACTTCTTCAATGTTTTTGGTGTCATCGTCCCAGCCGAGGCGGGTCTTTACAGTTACTGGCAGTTTAGTCGCTTTCACTACGGCGGCTGTCAGTTTAACCATTTTGGGAATATCTTTCAGGATACCGGAACCGGCGCCTTTACAAACCACCTTTTTCACCGGACAACCGTAGTTGATATCCAGCAGGTCAGGGTTTGCGGCCTCTACGATCTGGGCGGCCATGGCCATTGGTTCTTCGTCCCCTCCGAATATCTGAATGCCCACAGGGCGTTCGTAATCAAAGATGTCGAGCTTCTTCCGGCTCTTAATCGCATCACGTATAAGTCCCTCCGAAGAGATAAACTCAGAATACATCAGGTCCGCACCATTCTCTTTACATACCGCACGAAATGGCGGGTCACTAACATCCTCCATAGGAGCAAGCAATAGCGGAAAATTGCCTAATGTTATATTTCCAATCTTTACCATTTTATCATTTATTGCTGACCTGTGACCCTTCGGTTCATCCGAAAAGCAATTGTCAACTCGATTTCACAATGTAAATTTACGCAAATTTAAACTATGACAGGCCGATTGAAGCAATCTTCGCCCGCCTTACAGTTTGCGGCATTTATGCTGGCATTCCTGATTTGTGCATTGCTGTATTTTATTTTTCTGGCAGCCATATTTCCGCTGATAAGTGGCCAGTCCCTGCTTACAATCCAGAGAGAGCTGACATGGGCTACAAGTAACTCCCAGCCAGTATCCCCTAAAGTTCTCGGCTATCTGAAATTAACGCAATTTCTATACACTTTGGTAGTTTATTTATTCCCCCCCGTAATTTTCGCATGGCTGAGTTTTGAGCGCCCCGGTAACTGGCTGCGTATAGACCGCAAACCCCGCTACCTGCCTGTTATATTAGCGCTTTTAATCATGCTGATGGCTTTGCCATTTGTTAGCTATACCGGAGACTGGAACCATACATGGCCATTTTCACCAGCACTGAGAGAAGCAGAAAAACAGACCGAAGCGCTTACACGTACTATGCTCATCATGCCCGATATTTCCAGTTGGCTCATTAATCTGGTCATGATAGCCATCATTCCGGCCATAGCAGAAGAATTCTTCTTCCGGGGAGTGGTGCAGCAGCTCTTTATTAAAATGATGCCCAAAGTACCCTGGCTGGCCATCGTAATCACAGCTATCTGCTTCAGTGCCATTCACATGCAATGGATGGACTTTATTCCCCGTGTGCTACTCGGATTTCTTCTCGGTGCCATCTTTTACCTGAGCGGTAATTTATGGCTATCTATAGTTGGTCACTTTCTTAATAACGGTCTACAGGTCACGATGGTTTACCTTTACCAGATAAAAGTGATTAAAACCGATCCTATGGAAGCCGGGGCCACCGATTGGTACCTGGCGGCCGGCAGTCTGGCCCTGACAATAGGAGCTGTCTGGATATTATATAAGCGTACATCCGCCAGTGACAGGATTTATACATCACGTAAAGACGACTTTTCAGACAATGTTGAATCAATAGGCAAGTAATTTGTACTTTTGATTCTAACAAACAGATTATTATGGAAAAAGACTGGGTTAAAATTTATAATACTAACCAGGTGTTCCGGGCTGAGATCATAAAAGGAATGCTGGAAGAAAACGGCATTAATGTGGTCCTCGTGAACAGACAGGACTCTTCCTATCTGGTGGCATTACCAGGCATGGCCGAATTGTTCGTACACAATTCCCAGGAAGCGGACGCCCGCCGGCTGCTGGAACAAAATCCGGAAGCCTTGTCCTGATGCTCACCCATATCGAAATTGCTAAAACAATCACTTTTACATGAAAACATTTTTTACCCGTACTGCTACCGCTCTTGTCTTTGTGGTGGTCATGCTAGGCGGGATACTGTATAGTCCTTTTACTTTTTTCCTGTTGTTCTTTCTGATCAACTTCTTTGCGCTGCAGGAATATTTTAAACTGATCCGTCATATTGACCCGGATTATAATAATATCTCCGGCTGGCATAAAACAGGCCTGCTGGTAGCCAGCTGTGCCTTGATGATGGCGTTTACAGGAGAGCATTTTTCGTCTACAGCCAATCTCTCACTGGGTTTTCTCGGCTGGTGGATGACCGTAATCTTCCTGTTGATCATGCCTATTGGCGAAATCCTGCTCAGTAAGGACTTTCAGCTTAAGAATATGGGCTATTCCGCACTGGGATTAGCCTACATCACTCTTTCACTGGGCTTGCTGGTGCACCTGTGCCTGAACTACCGTACAATCCAGTTTACCGAAACGGCAACTGGTACTGGTCCGGGATGGCTGATCCCGATGTTGCTCATTGCTTTTATCTGGATCAATGATACCATGGCATATATTGTAGGTTCTCTGATCGGTCGCACACCTTTCGCACCTGCTATTTCCCCTAAAAAGACCATTGAGGGTACCGTAGGGGGAATGATCCTTGCTGTGGCTGCGGCAGGTATATATGGTCATTTCTGGGGAGGCCAATACCTGGCTCTGCAGCACTGGCTGGTACTGGCAGGTATTGCGGCGACCTTCGGAACGGCCGGCGATCTCATCGAGTCCAAACTGAAACGTATGGCGGGTGTCAAAGATTCCGGCAGTATTATGCCCGGCCATGGCGGGTTCATGGATCGCTTCGATTCTTTGCTGCTGGCGGCTCCATTCGCCTGGTTATATGTACATTTCTTCGCAATGATTTAACTTCGCACTAAAATAACACAACAACAATGAAGATCCACCGAGAAGGATTAGGCACCATTTTACTGACATTTGCTGTTCTGGCACTGATCAACGGCGCTGTTTTCTATTTTTTAGGGCAAATGCCACTGCTTTGCAGAATCGTGGCTGCTTTTTCCCTGGTATTATTTCTTTTCATCATTTCTTTCTTCCGTATTCCGAACAGAGAGATGAAACTAGACGAATCCCTGGTAATAGCTCCTTGTGATGGAAAAGTTGTGGTGATTGAAGAAACCTATGAGCCTGAGTATTTCAAAGACAAACGCTTACAGGTCTCCATTTTCATGAGCCCTGCCAATGTGCATGTAAACAGAAACCCGATCAGCGGTCAGGTGAAATTATCTCAGTATCATGCTGGTAAATTCCTGGTAGCCTGGCATCCAAAGTCCTCAACCGAGAATGAGCGTCACACAGTAGTAATAGGCAACAGCAAAGCAGACGTTCTGGTAAGACAGATCGCAGGTGCACTGGCGCGCCGTATTGTGAACTATCTGAAACCTGGTATGCAGGTAACACAGAACGATGAACTGGGCTTCATCAAGTTCGGTTCCCGGGTTGACATCTTCCTGCCAGTAGGTACCAAAGTATCTGTACAAATGGACCAGGTAGTTCGTGGTGGTCAGACAGTGATCGCTAACATATAATTGGTTATATTTATTAGCATAAAACAGACAGTTATGAAGAAATTCATTATAGGAACCACCACCGTATTATTCCTCGCTGCCGCTGTATATGCTCAGGATAAATCAAAAGATAAGGCCTGCTGCAAGAAGACCGCAAAGGGAGAAGCTACTGCATGCAATACGAAAGACCAGGCTGACAAAAAAGATGCTGCCTGCTGTAAACAGCCCTCTAAAACGGCTGCTTTACGTACTGCTGCCAAGCCGGCCAAACCGGCGCCAGCAACCACCCCGGCTGCCAAACCAGCAGGAAAATAAATTGATTCTTTTAATAAAAAAGTCCCGTCTCTATTGCTTTCAGTATACGAGACGGGACTTTTTATTATGTAAGTATACTTAGAGGATGTCTTTCAGTTCATGCAGGCTATTGATCACATAGGTTGGCTTCGGATCTCCGGTCACAGGCACCTGATTGTTAAAATATACCTGATCTATCCCTGCATTTCTTGCGCCCAGAATATCAACATCCAGCGTATCGCCGATCATTATACTGGTTTCCGCAGTAGCCCCTGCTTTCGCCACCGCATAGTCGAAGATCTCTCTGTATGGTTTAAGACTACCGGCTGATTCTGATGTGATCACATGTGTAAAGAAATGGTCTATGCCAGAACTTTTCATCTTCAGGTACTGCACTTCTTCAAATCCATTGGTAATCATATGGATAGGGTAGTTTTTAGCAGCCAGGTATTCCAGTACTTCTTTCGCGTGTGGAAACAAAGCTGTCTGGGTAGGCAGCTGCTCCAGGAACTGACAGCCAAGCGCCTCACATAATTTTTCATCACCGATCCTAAAGTCCAGTAATGTCAACCGGAAACGCTTGTTACGCAGATCATTCCTGGTAATATACCCCTTCCTGAAACGGTCCCAGAGCTTTTCATTGTGTACCATATAGACACTGTGAAAATCCTTGAAAGAGGTTACTCCACGGGCTTCCAGGTTATGTGCGTGATACAGTTGTTCCAGCACCAGGTAAGCATTGGTTTCAAAATCCCATAACGTATGGTCCAGATCGAAAAATATATGTTTGTATTTCATTTGCTAACTCTCCTTGGCTGGCGCAAAGATACTCATTACGTAGGGAAGCACATTTTTTACTATTTTCCAGCTTCTATAATTAACAGATATGAACGCAGTTATCACAGGCTCAAGTAAAGGAATAGGTAAGGCTATAGCGGAGAAGCTGGCCAAAGAAGGATTTAATGTCGCTATCTGTGCAAGAAATGCTGCCATGCTTGAAAAAGCGGCGGCCGATATCCGGGCGGTTAACCCCGCAGTCAAAGTACTGGCCGTTCCGGTAGATATGGGCAAAAAAGAAGAAGTGATCGCATTTGCCCGACAGATCAGCGCCACTTTTTCCACAGTAGATATCCTTGTCAACAATGCAGGTTTATTTGTACCCGGCTCACTGCATGAGCAGGAAGACGGGCTGCTGGAAAGCCTGATGGCCACCAACGTCTATAGTGCATATCACCTTACCCGCCAGCTACTGGCTGGTATGAAGACAAACAGAAAAGGTCATATTTTTAACATGTGTTCTACCGCCAGTTATACCTCATATCCCAATGGCGGTGCTTACAGCATTACAAAATTTGCCCTGTTGGGATTCTCCAAAAATCTAAGGGAAGAATTAAAATCACACAACATTAAGGTCACCTCACTGAGCCCCGGACCGACCTTAACCGCATCATGGGAAGGCTTTGAAGCGCCGCCCCGCAGGATGATGGAACCAGCCGATGTTGCGAACCTGTTATGGGGGGCCTACACCTTGTCAGAACAGGCAGTAGTAGAAGAGGTGATCATGCGACCAATGCTGGGAGACATTTCATAAACCCTTTACCAGCAAGCACTTCCGGGCTTATATAAATTATTTTTTTAACTAACTTTTAACTGGGGACTCAGCACCAACAGGGCTGGCTTTGGTTAAATTTGTTTTGCATTATGAATGTCACTACTGTTAGTATAAGGAAGTTTGTATTATCCCTGTTCTTTTGTCTGGGCGCAATCACGTGTCTGCAGGCACAGGAATTCAGGTTCACTACCACTGTCAGCAGTGACAGGGTAGCACTGGACGAACCGTTCCAGATACAGTTCATGCTGGAAAATGCACCCAATGTTACCAGCTTTTCTCCTCCTGCATTCAACGATTTTGAAATTTTGCAGGGTCCATCACAGATGCAGGGGCAGTCTATCATGAACGGACGTCGTTCTGAATATATCGCGCTCATCTATGTCATCCAGGCAAGAAAGGTAGGCAACTTCACCCTTCCCGGCGCAACCGCGCGTTCTGATGGAAAGGTGATACGTTCCAACCCGGTTACCATAGAAGTAGTAAAATCCAATACAGCCCGTGGTAGCCAAAGCCAGTCGCAAGCCGGACCTCAGGGAGGATATCCGCCATCCCGGGCGCAGCGCCAGTCATCGCAATCAGATGATATGGAAGCCGTGCTCAAAAATGGGGAAGATGTCAACGAAAAACTCCGTAAGAACATTTTTGTAAAGGTGGATGTAGATAAAACCACCTTGTATGAAGGAGAACAACTCACGGCTACCTATAAATTGTATACCCGGCTCCCCACCAACTCCAGCGTAACAAAAGTGCCGGCCTTCAAGGGGTTTTCTGCTAAAGATATAGAGTTACCAAACCCACCGCAGGCTTCCGAGGAAGTTATAAATGGCGCACGCTTCAGGGTATTTACCATCCGTAAAACATTACTCTTCCCGTTGCAGTCAGGAACCCTGGAACTGGATCCGGTGGAAGTAGACAACCATGTAAAACTGGTTAAACTTGTCAAGAACAATAACAAACGCCAGAGAGATCCGTTCGCAGATATCTTTAATGACCCTGCTTTCAGAGACCCGTTTGATGACCCTTTCTTTGACGACTTCTTCAATCGTCCGGAAGTGTCATACGAGGATGTTCCTTATAAGATACAGACAGCGCCAGTAAGGGTAACTGTTAAACCTCTACCGGTTGACAACCGTCCGGCGAGTTTTGCTGGTGCAGTTGGTAAATTCAATATGACAGCCGCCATTGACAAAAATAACCTGACCACTGATGATGCGCTCACGCTGAAAGTAGTGATATCCGGCCAGGGAAATGTCAATCTCCTGAACGGGCCGAAGGTGGACGTGCCTGCTGGTTTTGAAAAATACGATCCAAAGGTGACTGACAATATTGAAAAAAACAGCAATCCGTTGTCAGGCACCCGCCAGTTTGAATACGTACTGATGCCACAGGAAGCAGGGGACCAGGTCATTCCGCCAGTGGAATTCTCCTATTTCGATCCGGCATCCAATACTTATAAATCTGTTCGCTCAGCAGCCTTTACTGTTCATGTTGCTCCTGGTAAACAAACCAAACGCGAAAAAGAAGACTTCAGCGTCAATAAAAATACAATCACATCCAATTATACAGGTGTACTGAACTGGGTAAAACAAGGCAGATTCCTGCTGGTAAGTCCACTGTTCTACATCCTGTTATTACTGCCGGTAATAGCCCTCATAGCGGCAATCATCTTCTATCGCAGAAAGAATTATCAGCAGAACAACGCTGCCTTCCTTAAACATCGTTATGCTAATAAAGTAGCACTCAAACGTCTCGAACTGGCAGCCCGCTATCTGAAAGAAGGGAAGGACAAGGCCTTTTATGAGGAAACATCCAGGGCCATCTGGGGTTATCTGAGTAATAAGTTGCATGTACCTTTTGCAGACCTCAGCAAACAGCTGATACAGGACAAACTTACGCAACAACAGGTAGACGAGCAATATACCGCCAAGTTGTTTACCCTGTTGGATGATTGTGAAATGGCATTGTATACGCCGATGCATAACAATGATAAAATGCAGGATACCTATAGGCAGGCTGTTGAAGTCATCAGCCACCTGGAAGATGAATTACAGCGCGCAAAAACGGTGGCGTAAACCCTGTTAACTTATAAAAGGATGAGAACAATATTCACCACTATATGTGCCTTTTTACTGCTTTGCAATGTGGCAGGAGCTGCTCCGGCACCACAGCAGCAGTTTGAAAAAGCCAATGAACTTTTCAGACAGAAACAATATACCGAGGCGGCGAACATGTACCAGGGCCTGATCGACGAGGGATTCAGTCAGCCTGAATTATACCTCAATGCAGGCAATGCATGGTATAAAGCCAATAAAACCGGGCAGGCCATCTACAACTACGAAAAAGCACTCGCAAAAGATCCGTTCAACAAATCTGCTGCACACAACCTGTCTGTTGCTAACCAACGGGTGGAAGGGTATGTGAATGATCTTCCGCTGCTGTTCTTTCAGCAATGGTGGTTACAGTTATTGCATTTCCACACTCCGGACGGATGGGCAACAGGCATTATCATACTTTTCTGGCTTTTCATTGCAGGTATTATCGCCCTGCTGATAGCGCCATCATTTAAACAAAGGTTAGTGAAATGGGGAACAGGAGCTGTCCTTATTTTATTCTTGCTATATCTTACTGTTGGCATAAGTGCTTATGTGTCAGCCAATACACACAATGAAGGTATCATTATGGGCGCTGCGGTGAAAGTGAAATCCGCCCCTGATAACGATAGTAAAGATCTGTTTGAACTGCATGAAGGCGTAAAAGTAGCCGTAGTCGATGCTACCCAGGAATTCTGTAAGATATCGCTGCCGGATGGCAAGACCGGCTGGCTGGCTTGTGCAGAGATAAAGAGGTTGTAGAAAGCCGCAAACTACAGGCATCAGGTAAAAGATATTTACTTTCCTGAAGTCTGTAGTTTGCGGCTTAAAGCTTTTCAATCCTTTCCATAAATTCCTGTTTCCGCTGACGGGATACTGGTATACAGCTGCCATCTCTCATTATAATATCCCCTCCGTCTCCCTTAATATAACGGTCCATATAATTAAGATTGACCATATAGCTATGGTGTACCCTGAAGAATCCCTTGTTCTTCAGTTGTACTTCCACATCTTTGAGCGTTCGGCATATCAGGGAGGGTTCCGGTGTGTTTAAGAGATGTACCAGGGTGGTTTCTCCATCCGCCACACAATACAAAATATCCTTTACCTGCAGCATTCTGAGTCCCTCAGGACTTGGCAGGGCCAGTCTTTCCCCGGGATAGAGGTGCTGATGGAGTACCTCCAACAGGGAAATATCCGGCTTTGCATCCGGCTGTCCTCTTTTCCACTGGCGGGCAGCAGCCTTGTCAACAGCCTCTGCCAGGTCTTCCCTGATAATGGGTTTCAGCAAATAGTCCAGCGCATTATGCCTGATTGCTTCCAGTGCATAATGATCATGTGAAGTGGTCACGATAATAGAAAAATGGGCGTCTTTACACGCTTTCAGTACCTCAAATCCATTTAGCCCCGGCATCTCGATGTCCAGGAAAAGTAAGTCTGGCTGATACTTCTCAATTGCCTCTAATGCAGAGATCCCGTCTGCGCAAACCGCCACTATATTGACTGCAGGGCAATGCTTCTCAAGCAGAAGCTTCAAAACGCTTCTACTGAGCTTCTCATCATCCACGATAATGGTGCGCATGTTATAATAGTTCTTGTCCCCAAAAACCCTCTGTCAGCATAAGAAAAGCATAGGCGAGGGTCAATAAAATATACAATATTTCGTGTAAAGATGTGAAAGTTTCTTTTACGCAGATACCATTTTTATACCTTACATTACGCCTTCTCTGGTAGCTGCCTGCTGCATTTTAATTATAACAACGTGGCCACTGGGTTGTTGCAGATCATTATAAAGTGACTGTTCTGTAATGCCGGTATTCATATTGTACCGCTCTTTGATGACGTTCAGTCTTTCAGCAGCAATGGTTATACCACGGGAGAGCGTCACATCTTCTCCAGGCGCATTCTGACTGATCCCGTTGTCTTCAATGCGGACATAGAGCAATTCATTTTCACGGCTGATCCTGATGTTGAGACAGCCGCCGCTTTTGGCTGGCCGGAGCAGTATACGCTTCCAGATGGCATCCTGAATATATGGCTGAATAATAAGCGGAGGC
Organism: Chitinophaga agri; assembly: GCF_010093065.1. Lineage (NCBI taxonomy): Bacteria > Pseudomonadati > Bacteroidota > Chitinophagia > Chitinophagales > Chitinophagaceae > Chitinophaga > Chitinophaga agri. Next base: position 4,789,102 of record NZ_CP048113.1, read on the forward strand.
ACAAAAGTAACCTGCTGAAACACATCGGGACCTACATCCAGCTGATATTCGAACTGGGCGCCAAAACGTAGCTGCTCCAGCTGAAGGTAGAGCTCCAGTGCCTCTATATCTTCCTCGAGGTTAACCCATTCTTTGTTACAATTACGTATGATGAGCCGCATCAACCGGGCAAACCGGGTGAGGTAGAGGGAAGCCTGATCTGTACTGGTAGTAAGGATGTAGTGGTGTATGGCATTCAGACTGTTAAAAATGAAATGGGGATCCATTTGCGCCTGGAATGCATGCATTTCCAGGTGTATCAGCTGCTGTTGCCTGCTTATCTCTCGTGTTGATGCCTGTCTGATGCGCCTCTCGCGGAGATAGAACACACAGCAGATCGTAATCAAACTCAACAGAAAAAACACCCAGTACGGCCAACCTACTGCATTGAGTATGTTAGAGCAAAAAACCAAAATCTAAAGGTTTGCGAAAGGATATAATATAAGCACCTCACAAAGTCGTACACTCCTGCAGGCACGATATTCGTCAAGACCGGGATTAAATATCCGTCAAATCCGGTTGCCGGGAAAGGGGCAGTTATTACAAGGCAGCTTTTACAGAACAACCGGGGGAAAAACAATGGTAACTGGTAACAATGGCTATTCAGTAAACTTATATCCCACACCTCTTACAGAGTGGAAATACCGGGAATTCCGGCTATCTTCTTCAAAATACTTACGAAAGTTCAATATAAAGTTGTCAATAGTACGGGTAGTAGGGTAGACGTTGTATCCCCAAACCACCTGAAGGATCTTTTCGCGGGTTACGACTTCTCCTTTATTCTCTATGAGCAGCTTCAGGAGCATCGTTTCCTTTTTGCTCAGTTCATAGTGTTTACCATCTTTACCGATACATTCCTGGGCAGCAAAATCAATTTCATTATTGCCAAAGTGGTATACGGTTGATACACTGTCTTTATCCTGTATGCGTTTGTTTTTAACGATCAGCTTTTCAACCCGCAGCAACAGCTCTTCGAGGTTAAAAGGCTTAGTCATATAATCATCTCCACCTTTTTTCAGGCCCAGTACGCGGTCTGCGCTACTATTCTTGGCGCTGAGGAAAAGGATAGGTACTTCATTATTCTGGATACGGATATTCTCACAAACAGCAATACCGTCCATTTCCGGCAACATTATATCCAGGATGATCAGATCAAAATATTCGTTTTTTACCGCCTTCAAAGCAGCGGTGCCATTATCTACAGCCGTTACTTCATATCCCTCCAGTTCCAGGTTGAGCTTCAGCGCTTCCTGGAGGTTCTCTTCGTCCTCTACCAGTAGTATGGATGCTTTAGTAGCTTCCTTCATAGTTAATAATTGCAATCACTAATTTACACTCTTTGGATGGAATATACCGGCCAGGTTATTTCAAAACTGGCGCCGGCAGGCACATTATCTTTCACGACAATCGTCCCTCCATGCTGCTGTACGATCTTTCGGCACAGAAACAGCCCGAGGCCGGACCCTTTTGCCTTACGCGTATTTTCATTGCCTATACGATAAAACTTCAGGAATATCCTTTCCCGTTCATCTGCTGGTATACCGGGACCTTCATCCGCTACTTTCAGCTTTAACAGGTTGTTATTGCATATCTCCAGGCTTACGTTAATAGTGGTATTCCTGGGAGCGTATTTCACGGCATTCTCTACGAGGTTGCTCAGTAATATCTGCAGCATGAATTTATCCCCATTAATCCACACATCAGGCAAAATATGTGCCTGTATCGTATGTGTTGAGATGCGGGACTGCATTTCCTTCACCCCGTTTTCCAGTAATGAAGTGTAATCTAAGTCTTCCCTGAACAGTTGATAGCGCTGTGATTCCATCTGGGAAGCAAGGAGGATATTATTACAAAGCTGGTCCAGACGGTTTGTTTCCCGGATGGTATTGTCCAGCAGTTTCAAGCGTTTGTCCTCATCCAGCTTATGTTTGCGGAGCGTTTCAAGATTCAGTTTGGCAGCAGCGATAGGCGATTTCAATTCATGTGTCACCGCCATCAGGAAATTCTGCTGCTGCTGCGAGAGCCGCATTTGCTTCCAGATAGCCCGGTAAACAAAGAATCCACCTAATAAAATTATAGCAAGAAAAATAAGTCCTTCACCAAAGAACATGACAGAACGTCTCTCTTCTGTCGTTTGTATACGTTGCAGCTCCTGGTGATATTCCTGCGGATGTGCAATACTGTCAGTACGTAAAACGAGGTTCTGTATCTCAAACCGGGTGATCTGTTCACTTTGATTGAACAGTAACACACCCCACCATACCAGTGCGAGAATGGTATATGCCAGTACAAAGAGATAGATAAAGGAGATGGCCCTCCCTTCCTGCATATTACGGAATAGCTTTTTCATCTTTTCTCAACCCGGCTTTCTCAATCCGCAGGCCTACATTCATCACATCGGGCAACGGATTTTGCCGCATATTTTGTTCAAAAGTAAACTTGTAGACTCCTGGCTTATTCAGAATAGCATTCTGCTGAATAGGAATCCTGTGTTCGTAAATATCATCCAGTCCACTGCCCAGCCATTTTCCCGACATGTCGGCCAGCGGTAGTTCTACCCGCTGTGCAACTGGTTTGTCTCCGGGAAACTGCGTATTGACCAGCAGCCAGATGTTACTATAAGGGTAGGAGTCCTTGTGCCTGATATTCACATAAATGTTATAAAGATATGCTGTATCCTGAGGCTGCACGGTAACCTCAAAAACGGGCTTGTTAGCATAAGCCCACTCATGCCCCGGGATATCCAGGTTCTTTTCATAGGTGTCCATTTTCAGGGGCTGACAGGAGGCTGCTGCTAACAACATTCCTGCGGCCACCATCATCCGGCAGAGTCTATTCATACTTTATTGAAAATACATTTAATACGTGAGGATTGAAAGACCTTCTTACAAAACGTTCAACACCTGTTCCTTTGCCTTTTCCAGTTCATCCTTCATCAGTACCACCCATTGCTGGATACTTGCATCATTCGCTTTGGAGCCGGTCGTATTGATCTCCCGTCCCACTTCCTGCAGCACAAATCCCAGTTTCTTACCTTTAGACGGATCCACATCTGCCAGGATCTCCTTGAAATAACGACAGTGATTCTCCAGTCGTACCAGTTCTTCAGAAATATCCAGTTTCTCTAAATAGAAAATCAGTTCCTGTTCGAGACGGTTCTCATCTACGTTCTCTTTACCTACATGTTCAGCCAGCAGTCCTTCCAGACGCTGACGCACCCTTTCCTTACGTAGTGGGTCCAGCTCGCGTACTTTCGCACAGTAGGTCCCGATATTCTCTATACGGAGTAACAGATCCGCGGACAGCATCTTGCCTTCGTCCAGACGGTGTGCGTCCAGGTCAGCAACTGCCTGTCTGATCGCTGTATCAACTTCCAGCCATTCTCCCTCTGAAATCTGTTCCGTCGCTGGTGATACCACTTCCGGCAATTTCATCAGCACATTCAGCATGTCTTCCTGTGGCAGGTTCAGCTCTGTAGCCAGCGCTGTAATTGAATGATAATAGTACTTCGCCAGGTCAGTATTGATCACTACCGGGCGGGTAGCTCCATTCTGCCGGATGTTGATTGTAGCATCCAGTGTACCACGCAACAATGCCTGCTGCAGTACGTTACGGATATCAAACTCATAAGGCTTTAACAGTGGGGAAAGTTTCAGGTTTACCTCAAACTGCTTACCATTGAGCGATTTCACCTCTACAATTATCGTAGTTTCTCCTTTGGTAATTTCCGCCCTTCCGAAGCCGGTCATTGATTTCAGCATAATAGAGATTTGTAGGCAACAAACCTACCTAAATTAGCCCAAAACACAAAGAATCCATACAGGCAAACAACATCTTATGCCTGCCCGGTCTATCAGGGTGCCCGTCAGGGCCTCTCCGTAACACGCTCTCAGAACAGCAGATCGTAGATCTCTTTTTTATCTAATTCCCGCATCTGGCCTGGCTCCAGGCCATCTATCGTGATACGGGCTATACGGTAACGGATAAGTCTCAACGTCGGGAAACCCACGGCTGCCGTCATTTTTCTGACCTGCCTGTTTTTTCCTTCGCCAAGGGTTAATCTGATCCAGGGGGCGGGAATAAGCTTACGGAAACGGATAGGGGGATTCCTTTCCGGAACGGTTGGATCAGTTTCAAATATGGCCGCCTGGCAACGACGTGTGCGATAGGTCTTTCCATCTATAGCTATTTCAACACCCTGTCTCAGTTGTTGAACCGCTTCTCCTGTAACCGCCCCATCTACCTGTACCCAATACTCCCGCTCATGCGAAAATTTAGGGTCCAGCAGCCGGTGATTCAGTGATTTATCATTCGTAAGTATCAGCAGTCCCTCGCTGTCATAGTCCAGCCTGCCCACCGGATACACATCCGAAGGAACGTTGAAATAGTCCGCCAGACTGGCCTTTCCTTCCTCTCTCCCGAACCGCGTAAGCACCTGGAAAGGCTTATATATTATATAATATTTAAATGGCATACCCAAAGTAGTAAGGTCGTACGTTTATTTTGGCCGTAAATTAGTAATTTTGCCAACTGAAACTTATGTGTACGCCTTACCATAATGCCTCATGTGCGAATTGCCAGGACCGCTTTGGATCAATTTTGTTCAAAGCAGAGAAGTGTAATCTGGAAGAGATAGAGTCCGCAAAGGTGTGTACTACCTATAAAAAAGGACAAATTGTATTCCAGGAAGGCGCCTATCCGTTCGGCATTTATTGCGTTAATACAGGCAAGATAAAACTATCCCACTGTGGAGATGATGGCCGCGAACAAATCGTTCGTCTGGCCAAACCTGGCGATATTATAGGTTACAAAGCATTACTCAGCGCTGAACGCTACACCGCTTCGGCCATTGCTCTCGACGATTCTTCCGTCTGCTTTATTCCAAAAGACCTTTTCATGAGCGTACTTCAGAAAGATGCCAGCCTCTCTCTCGAAATGATGCGCATCCTGGCCAGCGAACTCAGAAAAGCAGAAATGAAGATCACCCATCTCGCACAAAAGCCTGTACGTGAACGTCTTGCAGAAACACTTCTGTTCATACGAGAGACCTATGGGGTTGAGCAGGATGGCAGCACCCTCAACGTGCGCCTTTCACGTGAAGAAATTGCCAACCTGGTAGGTACAGCGACGGAATCGGCTATCCGCTTGCTGTCCGAATTTAAAAAAGACGGTCTCATCGAATTACAGGGTAAAAAGATCCGTCTGCTTAATCCGGAGGAACTTACCCGAACGGCCAATCTCCAGGATTAATTCCCTGCACAAATATATTCCTCCTTTCCGCCGATCTCACTGACACAGATCAGTCAATCTTTTGATACCCATCATTGCCCCCCATTTCTCCTGCCGGTAGTTTTGCAGCAAACCATTTTACCATGGCAACGACCGCTGTCATTCCAGATACCAGATTGCAATGTGCCCACTGTGGAGAAGATTGTCCAGACGATAAAATCGTCCTGGAGAACAATCACTTCTGCTGCGATGGCTGCAAGCTGGTATACGAGATCCTGAACGAAAATGGCCTTTGTGACTACTATGCCCTGAACAACAATCCCGGGCAATCTCAGCGTATCGCGGTACGGAAAGATAAGTTTGCCTTCCTGGACGATAAAAAGATACAACAGCAACTTATTCAGTTCCAGGACGACAGCCAGACCCACATTACCTTTTACATCCCGCATATTCATTGCAGTTCCTGCCTCTGGCTACTGGAAAACCTCCACAGGCTTGACGGTGGCGTACAGCGTGTCACCGTCAACTTTACCCGAAAGGAAGCACTTGTTGTGTTCAACCAGCAGGAGACCTCTCTGCGCCACATCGCCGAAACGCTCACCAGCATAGGCTATGAACCTTATATCAGCCTGCAGGACCTTCGTCAGAAAAAACCACGTATACAACGTGACCTCGTATATAGACTGGGGGTAGTAGGGTTCTGTTTTGGCAATATCATGCTGCTGAGCTTTCCCGAATACTTTGCCAACTACGGTTATTCGGATGAAAAAATGAATCACATTTTCCGTTGGCTCAACCTCTCGCTGTCGCTACCTGTTTTCTTCTATAGCGCCCAGGTCTTCTTCAAGTCTGCCTGGGGTGGTCTGAAAACCGGATTTCTCAATATCGACGTACCTATAGTACTGGCCATTATCGTGACCTTCGTTCGTAGTCTGATAGATGTATTCAGTGGACAGGGAGCTGGCTTTTTTGACTCTATGACCGGTATAGTGTTCTTCATGCTCATTGGCAGGATACTACAAGACAAAACATACCAGGGATTGTCATTTGACAGAGACTACACCGCCTATTTTCCTATTGCAGTGACCGCGTTAAAGAATGGGCAGGAAGTTCCTACAGCATTACCGGACATCAGGATTAATGACACCCTGCTCATACATAACCAGGAACTCATCCCCGCCGATGGCATACTGGTAAAAGGAAACGCTGTCATTGACTACAGTTTTGTAACAGGAGAGGCAGTCCCTGTACATAAAAACACCGGCGAGATCGTGTATGCTGGTGGTAAACAGCTGGAAGGCAACATTGAAATACTTACGATCAAGGAAGTAGCGCAAAGCTACCTGACCAGTCTCTGGAACAGAGAGGAGCTAAAATCATCAGACAAAAAACCCCCTTCCTTCATACATATGCTCAGCCGTTATTTCACCTGGGTAGTATTGACTATTGCGGTGCTTGCGGCTACTTACTGGTGGATAAATGACCCATCCCGTATATGGCCGGCTGTTACCGCAGTGCTGATCATTGCCTGCCCTTGTGCGCTGCTACTGGCGGCATCTTTTACAAACGGACATATCCTGCGTATACTCAGCCGCCGGCATCTCTACCTGCGTAATGCAGATGCGATCGAAAGACTGGCTGCTGTAGATCATATTGTATTTGATAAAACAGGTACCCTGACTGGTAAGGCTGAAGCCACTATTTCATATGAAGGGGAGACACTTACGCAGGAAAAACTGAAAGCAATCGGCACGCTCGCCGCACAGTCGGCCCATCCGCTCAGTAAGATCGTCACTTCCTTCTGTGGAAAAGATGAAGGACTTCCCGTCAGGAACTTCCGTAGCATTCCATCAGGCGGCATCAGCGGATGGGTACAATATAATTTTATACAGCTGGGCAGTGCAGCCTTTACAGGGGCGGAGCACAATGATTCCACTGATGGTAGCACGGTCTATGTCACTATTGATGGCGTACAAACCGGTCATTTCACCATCCGGCATCAATATAGAGAGGGGGTACAGGAACTATTGCAGGCTTTACAGCAACGATACCCGTTATCGCTGCTTTCCGGCGACAATGATGCTGAAAGCACCTACCTGCAAAAGATTATGGGACCATCTGCCAGTCTGCATTTTGCACAGAAACCTGCTGATAAGCTAAACTATGTATTGAGCTTACAGCAGCAGGGCCAACGTGTATTGATGATAGGAGACGGACTCAATGATGCTGGCGCATTGAAGCAAAGTGACGTCGGCCTCTCACTGACAGAAGACAGTAACAACTTCACCCCCGCGAGTGACGGCATACTTGAAGCAGCACAACTCGTGCAGCTACCCCGACTGATCAGTATATGCAATAACAACAGACGCATCATTATCATCACATTCATCATCTCTCTGCTTTACAATTTTATCGGACTTTTCTTTGCCGTACAAGGCATTCTATCCCCACTCACAGCGGCTATACTGATGCCGGCAAGCTCTATCAGCATTGTGTTGCTGACCTATGGTTTGAGTGAATGGATGAACAGATCATGATTCATATCATGATCCTGATCATGATATGAATCAGTAAACCGGTTGAGCGGCATCATCGTACCCCCACCCACAACTGGCTAGCTTTGTTCATAGAAATTTAAAACCAATTACTATGAGCGTGATCATCATCCTTCTCGGAGCCAGCCTCCTGGTAGCCATTTTCTTCCTGGCGGCTTTCATATGGTCAGTAAGGAATGGGCAATTTGAAGACAATTTCTCACCTGCACATCGTATGCTGTTTGAGACTAAACCAAATGAATCCACATGCAGCACTGGAAATGCATGCACAAATTCAAACTGCAAATCACGCATCTGTCAGCACAACTAACTATCCTTATTTATACTAGCAACGCATCTATTATCATTCGTAATTGAACAAACATGTCTCTCGAAAAATTTTCGTACGATAACCGTACCGTGAAATGGTTTGCATACGCCTGTATCGGCTGGGGGCTGATCGGCATGCTGGCCGGATTATGGGCTGCACTGGCGCTCGTGCTACCCGATCTTAACCTTGGCTATGCACCTACAACATTTGGCCGTCTGAGGCCTGTTCACACCAACGCTGTCATTTTCGCTTTTGTCGGCAATGGCATCTTCATGGGTGTGTACTATTCATTACAACGCCTGTGTAAAACGCGCATGTTCAGCGATCTGCTGAGCAAGATTCACTTCTGGGGATGGCAGGCCATCATCGCTGGTGGAGCGATCACCCTGTTAATGGGCTGTACTACCGGTAAGGAATACGCAGAACTGGAATGGCCATTTGATATTGCTATCACACTGATATGGGTAGCATTCGGTGCTAACATGCTGGGTACCATCCTTCGCCGTCGTGAAACACATCTGTATGTGGCTATCTGGTTCTACATCGGCACATGGGTGGCTATCGCCATGCTGCACATTGTGAACTCCTTTGAAATGCCGGTGTCATTCCTGAAAAGTTATTCCTGGTATGCAGGTGTACAGGATGCCCTTGTACAATGGTGGTACGGACACAACGCTGTTGCGTTCTTCCTGACCACTCCGTATCTCGGACTGATGTACTACTTCGTACCTAAAGCAGCTAACAGACCTGTATATTCCTACCGTTGGTCTATCATACACTTCTGGGCGCTGATCTTTATATACATCTGGGCAGGTCCTCACCACCTGCTATACACCGCACTGCCTGAATGGGCTCAATCACTGGGTACCGTCTTCTCTATCATGCTGATCGCTCCTTCCTGGGGTGGTATGTTGAATGGCCTGCTGACACTACGTGGCGCATGGGACCGGGTAAGAGAAGATGCTATCCTGAAGTTCTTCGTTGTTGCACTTACCTGCTATGGTATGGCCACTTTCGAAGGCCCAATGCTTTCTCTCAAGAACGTGAATGCTATCAGCCATTATACTGACTGGACAATCGCACACGTACACGTTGGTGCATTAGGATGGAACGGCTTCCTGACCTTCGGTATCCTTTACTGGATGTTACCCCGTCTGTTCACTACAGAACTGTATTCACGCAAATGGGCCAATGCTCACTTCTGGTTGGGTACACTGGGTATCATTTTTTATGTGATCCCGTTGTACTGGGCTGCATTCACACAGAGTATGATGTGGAAACAGTTCACACCGGAAGGACAATTGAAATTCCAGTTCCTGGAAACAGTGAATACAGTTGTCCCAATGTACGCACTGCGCGCATTAGGTGGTTTACTCTATATCTCTGGTGTTGTCCTAATGATTGTCAACCTTGCTAAAACCGTCCGTCGCGGATCATTCGTAGCCAACGAGCCTGCTGAAACACCACCTTTACCGAAAGTGATACACACACATGGCAAATCTCACTGGCACAACTGGATCGAACGCAGACCAATACAGCTTACTGTTTTCAGTCTTATTGTAGTTGGCATAGGCGGTGCGCTTGAAATGGTACCCACCTTCCTGATAAGAAGTAATGTTCCTACCATCACCAGTGTAAAACCATACACGCCGCTTGAGCTACACGGTCGTGATGTCTACATCCGTGAAGGCTGCTACACCTGTCACTCTCAGATGATCAGACCATTCCGTGATGAAGTAGCCCGCTACGGAGAATATTCAAAAGCAGGCGAGTTTGTATATGACCATCCATTCCAGTGGGGATCAAAAAGAACCGGACCAGACCTGGCAAGACTAGGTAATAAATATCCTGACTCCTGGCACTACAACCACATGCTCGATCCGACATCTATGTCCCCTGGATCTATCATGCCACAATATCCATGGTTATTTGATGATAAGATCGACAAAGGAAAAACACCGGCCATGATCAACGCCATGAGAAAGCTGGGTGTACCATATCCTGAAGGTTATGAAAAACAGGCCAACGCGGACATGCAGAAACAGGCGGAAGAAATTGCTTCCAAGCTGAAAAAAGATAAGCTGGAAGTGAAATCAGACAAAGAAATTGTCGCACTGATCGCTTACCTGCAGCGTCTGGGTACTGACATCAAATCAAATACCGTCGCGGAGAAAAAATAATCTGAACAACTGTAAAAAAAGCAAGCCATGAAGTTTATCAATTATCTGAAATCCATCACAGGCGTGAGCATCTATCCAATGACGTCCCTGTTGATCTTCACCGTGTTCTTCATACTCGCTGCATTCTGGGCACTCAAGGCAGATAAGCGCATGATGGACCATATCAGCAATATCCCGCTGGATGACCGCTCATGATGTGATGCTCATTTACTATTCTCCAATTGCAACAATATGAACAAGAAATCAATCACTATAACCGGCCTATCTCTATTCTCCTTATGCCTGCTTAGCAGTTTGCCGGCAGCTGCACAATACAAGCCTGAGCCTCCGTCAGAACTCGGTCATCCTGTCGCTATTGTATTACTGACGGTTATCGTCGGACTACTCATTGCGATCGTAGTGCTGGGGAGTGCGGTGATCAGTGCCATGGATATATACAGAGAGCGCCTCAAGAACAAAAAAAGTACCACCATTACTACGGTTTTACTACTGCTGGCTGGTTTACTTTCTACAAGCAACCTGTTTGCACAGGAAGCAGCCGAAGCGGCAAAACCTGTCGCTACAACAGTAGTAAGCGGTCTTTCAGATACTTCCTTTTATCTGCTCTGTGCTGTAATAGCCCTGCAGATCCTGATCATCTTCTCACTGTTATACAGCCTGCGTGTACTGGTGGGCATGGAGAAGAAAAAGAAAGTAGTCCCACCTGGTAAACCCGTTGTACACTGGCTTGAGCGTATCAATAATACCAAAACACTGGATGCTGCTACCGAAGCAGACGAAGACATGGGACATGACTACGATGGCATCCGTGAACTGAACAATCCCACACCTCCATGGTGGAGATGGAGCTTCTACTTCAGTGTGGTGTTTGCTGTAGTATATATGTGGCGCTTCCAGATCGCCCATTCGGCACCTTCACAGCTGGAAGAACTGGCGATCGCTGAAACGGCTGCTGCGGAAGCAAAAGAAGAGTACCTGAAGAATGCTGCCAATAATATTGATGAAAACAATGTTACGCTCCTGACAGGGGCAGACGATATTGCCAGCGGACAAAAACTGTTCTCGGCCAGTTGTGCGCCCTGCCATGGCCCACAGGGTCAGGGGGTGGTAGGTCCCAACCTGACGGACGACTACTGGCTGCATGGAGGATCCGTTAAACATGTCTTTACCACCATCAAATATGGTGTACCTGACAAGGGAATGAAGTCGTGGAAAGATGACTTCTCTCCAAAACAACTGGCTGAACTGGCCAGCTATATCAAAAGCATTCACGGTTCCAATCCTGCTAACCCTAAAGAACCGCAGGGTGCATTGGAAAAAGAATAAGAAAAGTACTTGTGATGGAAGAAACGTTCAGAGATAGTCTTGCTACTGTTGATAGACAGGGAAAAAGAAGCTGGATTTACAGCCAGCAACCGAACGGTAAATTCTATAACGCGAGGAGTGTGCTGAGCTTCCTTTATTTCCTTGCGTTTTTCGCCGGCCCATTCATTAAATTGAATGGCCGGCCCCTGTTTTTATTTAATGTCCTGGAAGGCCGGTTTATCCTGTTTGGCGCTATCTTCTGGCCGCAGGACTTCTTCATTTTCGGGCTGGCGATGCTCGCCTTCATTTTGTTCATTGTGCTATTTACCATGGCCTTTGGTCGTCTTTTCTGCGGATGGGCATGCCCCCAGACGATATTCATGGAGATGCTTTTCCGCAGGGTAGAATACTGGATAGAAGGAGATGCTCCTGCACAGAAGTTACTGAACCAGGCGCCCTGGAATACAGATAAGATCATCAAAAAGACCAGCAAACATACCATCTTCTATCTGCTGTCTTTCCTTATCGCCAATACGTTCCTGGCTTATATTATCGGGATAGACAGTCTGATAGAAATAGTTACCGGACCTGTTACAGAACATACCGGTGGACTGGCCGCCATGGTCATTTTTGCTGGTGTATTCTATGGGGTTTTTGCCTTTTTCAGAGAACAGGTATGTACCGTAGTCTGCCCGTATGGACGCTTACAGGGTGTGTTACTGGACAGAGACTCTGTTGTGGTTGCCTATGATTATACCAGGGGAGAACCAAGAGGACGCTTTACAAAAAAAGCCGACAGTAATCTGGGCGACTGTATTGATTGCTACCAATGTGTCAAGGTTTGTCCTACAGGAATAGACATCCGGAATGGTACGCAGCTGGAATGTGTGAATTGCACCGCCTGTATTGATGCCTGCAACTTCATGATGGAAAAGACAGGCCGGCCGCTGGACCTTATCCGCTATGCCTCTGAAAACGGCATTGCGAATAAAAAACCATTAAGGTTTACACCCAGGCTCCGGGTATATAGCTCCATTCTGCTCATCCTGCTCACCGCTATCACCTGGATGCTTGCCAGCCGTAAACCGGTAAGTGGCACCATTATGCGTACAGCGGGAATGCTCTACCAGGAAAGGGGGACAGACAGTATCACCAATCTTTACCGCATTAAGCTTGTCAACAAAACAACTGCTGATATTCCGCTTACGCTCAAACTAGAAGATACTCCTGGTAAAATAGAACTGCTTGGGCATCCACAGATACTGGTAAAAGAAGAAGAACAGGGAGAAGGTACTTTCTTCATCGTTCTTCCCCGTACCGCCATCGACAAACGTAAAACGAAATTGCGCATTTCCCTGTATGAGGGAGATAAAAAGACCGGCACCTTACAGACTACGTTTCTGGGGCCTGCCCGGTAATTCATCACTAATTAAAATATACAGATCATGCATTGGGGTCATAAAATCATTATAGTATTCGCACTCTTTGCCGCAGGCATCATTACCCTCGTAACCAAAAGTATGCATACACGCATCGACATGGTTACACCTGACTACTACGCTGCAGAACTGAAGTATCAGGAGGTGATCGACGGCAGGAGAGCGGCTCAGTCACTTTCTGCTCCCGTGACTATTAACCAGTCCGCTCAATCCATTGGTGTGGCTTTTCCTTCAGAAATGCAGGGTATTGCGCTCAATGGCAACGTACTTTTCTATCGCGCATCCGATTCCCGGCAGGATGTATCCATGCCAATTAAAACCGATGAGAATGGCCTTATGCTGGTCAGTAAACAACGGTTCACTAAGGGTGACTACAAAGTGCAATTACAATGGGAAGCCGGAGGTAAAACATACTTCCAGGAGAACTTAGTAACCGTCAATTAACACGACCATGTTCCTGACATTGCTATACGCATTATCAATGGGATTCATCGGCAGCTTTCACTGCATTGGCATGTGTGGGCCCATTGCACTCACCTTACCTGTGCAACACCTGGATGGTGTACGCAAACAGGCAGGTATCCTGCTATACAATGCGGGCAGGATCACGGCTTATGCGATTCCCGGTACCATCGCCGGGTGGCTGGGCAGACAGTTCTTTCTGGGAGGATTGCAACAGTGGTTGTCTGTAACACTCGGCGGCGGCATGCTCCTGTTTATTCTATTCCGGTATGTATTTCACCATACAGCTCTCCGGATGAACACCAGCTTCTACGACCGCCACATCAAAAGAATGCTGGGAGACCTGTTACGCAAAAGACAACTGCATACGCTGTATACCATTGGTTTCCTGAATGGGCTATTGCCCTGCGGCCTGGTCTGGTTCGCCGTTACCGGAGCTGTCGCAACCGGCAGTTATGTGCAGGGAGCTTTTTTTATGATGGCTTTCGGACTCGGAACGCTTCCAGCCATGGTAGCCATCAGCTGGTGCAACGATCTTATCAGTATACAAGTGCGTAACCGGCTGCGCCGTTGTATCCCCTACGCCATGACCTTAATGGCAGTACTCCTGATCATGCGCGGCCTGAATCTTAATATTCCATACATCAGTCCTGTATTGCCTGCCGCTAATGACCGGGTGATGCAACACTGCTATAAACCATCCTGATCATGCAACTCATTAGAAAATATAACACAGCTGCTCCCCGCTATACAAGTTATCCGACTGTTCCTTACTGGGATGAATCTTCTTTTGATATTGATACATGGAAGCAGACTTTACTGCAATCTTTCCGTGCCTCCAATGAAAAAGAAGGAATCAGTATTTATATTCACCTCCCGTACTGTGAACAGTTATGTACATACTGTGGTTGCAACAAACATATCACGGTGAATCATGCTGTCGAGGCACCCTATATCCAGTCCCTGCTGAATGAATGGAAACTGTACCTGGAGTTATTTAAAGAAAGGCCACGCATTAAGGAATTACATCTCGGTGGAGGTACACCTACCTTCTTCAGTCCGGAAAGTCTGCATCAGCTCCTGTCAGGCCTCTATCTGCATGCCGACCTGCTTCCAGATGCGACGCTTAGTTTTGAAGGTCACCCGAACAACACCACTACTGAACACATGCTAACGCTCTACAATCTGGGTTTTCGCCGTATGAGTCTTGGCATACAGGACTTTGACATCCGTGTGCAGGATATCATCAACCGTATACAACCTTATGAGACAGTAGAGCAGGTAACTGCTGCTGCAAGGAAAATCGGTTACACTTCTATTAACTACGACCTGGTGTATGGCTTACCACTGCAAACCATGGCAAGTGTAGGAGATACCATCAGCAAAGTCATGCAACTGCGTCCGGACAGAATATCGTTCTACAGCTATGCACATGTACCATGGGTAAAGGGTGTCGGACAAAGGCGATATGCTGAAGACGACCTTCCTAAAGACGAAGAGAAGAGAGCATTGTATGAGCTGGGTAAAACAATGTTCGCTGAAAATGGATATACTGAGATCGGGATGGACCATTTTGCCTTGCCGCATGACAGTCTCTTCGAAGCCTGCAACCAGGGTTCACTGCACAGAAACTTCATGGGATATACCGATCACCATACAACCCTGATGATTGGGTTAGGTGCATCTTCTATAGGAGACAGCTGGTATGCATACGCACAGAATGAAAAGAGGATAGCACTATGGCAACAACTGGTCAACAGTGGTCAGTTCCCCGTTGTGCGAGGACATATCCTTGACGCGGAAGATCTCTTTTTACGCCGGCATATACATCAGCTGATGTGCGGTTTTAAAACCAGCTGGAACCAGTACAGTGAAGAGACCCATGTGATCGCAGAAAGTATTGAGCGGCTTGAGGAACTGGAGAAAGACGGCCTGGTAGACATCACTGCAGACAGTGTTACTGTAACAGAAAAAGGAAAACCTTTTATACGCAACATATGTATGGCTTTTGACGCCCGACTGTGGAAAAAGCTACCTCAATCTCAACTGTTCAGCACTGCGATATGATACTGTACAGGTCTTATCGTCTTCATTTTTATCACTTTATAAGCAGCAAGATACTGTTGTTCAAAAACGGGATACTTTTTCCAGAAAATGGAATTTCTAAACAAGGAATATATTACCGCATATAAACAGTGAATAACTGCTCCTCGGCACCAGGAAAAACAAGAAGATATATTTGGCTGAAACGCTTGTGTGGCGGGGATTTTAGCGGGCATTAAAAAAGTCTGACCGTTTTTACAATCAGACTTTCTTGTTATGTGAATGGGTTAGTAAGTACAGGGAACAAAAATTCCCTACACAATATTAAAAAGAATTTCATCACAAAAGAAAAAAAATGCAAACTTTTTTATTCACACCACTAAAAAAAGTGTGGATAACAACAGTTAAAAAGAAGCGTTAAAACTTAGCCGATCAGGTTTACGAAACCGTAACCTATGAATAATAATATCGGATTCTCTACTACCTTTGCCTCACTAAACAACTTAAACATGAAGTTTAACGAACCGATCGCAGTAACGGAAATAGCAGCATTCATAGGCGCTACGCTGGAAGGTGATGAGCAACAAATGGCAACCGGTATCAACGAGGTACACAAGGTTGAACCAGGCGATATCTCATTCGTGGATTTCGAGAAGTACTATGATAAATGTCTGCGTTCTGCGGCGACGATTATTATCATCAATAAAAAAGTTGCTTGCCCTCCAGGTAAAACATTACTGATATCAGATGATCCATTCTCCGCTTATGTAAAACTGGTTAAACGTTTCCGTCCATTCCAGCCAGCCACCAGTCCCATCAGCGATACAGCTGTAATAGGCGAGGGTACTATCATACAACCGAACGTATTCGTAGGTAACAACGTAACAATCGGCACCAACTGCATTATACACCCGAACGTAACTATTTATGACAACTCCATCATCGGTAACAACGTGATCATTCACGCCGGTACAGTTATTGGAGCTGATGCTTTTTACTTCAAGAGAAGAGCTGACAGGGAAGTGATGTACGATAAGATGGAAAGCTGTGGAAGAGTGATCATCGAAGACGATGTGGAGATCGGCGCAGGCTGCACCATCGATAAAGGTGTAAGCGGCGATACGATTATCGGCCGTGGCACAAAATTCGATAACATGATCCATATAGGACATGGTACCGTTATCGGTCGTAACTGTCTCTTTGCTGGTCAGGTAGGTGTTGGAGGTAAAGCCCACATCGAAGATAATGTCATCCTTTGGGGTCAGGTCGGCGTATCCAAAGACCTTACCATAGGAAAAGGAGCCGTTGTGCTGGCACAGAGTGGTGTACCTTCTTCTCTCGAAGGTGGTAAAACCTATTTCGGTTCACCAGTAGAAGAAGCCCGTACAAAGATGAAAGAAATTGCCCTGATAAAACGTCTTCCGGAGATCTGGGAGAAACTCACAGGCAAATAATTTACGCTATAAAAAAGGCTTCATGTATAACGCATGAAGCCTTTTTGTTAATCCTGATATATGTTCCGTTATTTCCTGACATGCTTACTCGCTGTCTCCCTGAGCACAACATGCCTGGCGCAAAAAAGCCTTTATGACTCCTCACAGGAATGGACAGTAAAGATCGATGATGGCTGGTTCACCGCCAGAACCATCTCCTTTGGCGCGTATACCACAACTTCCCGTAAGAACGGTGCAGATAGAAATATTGATCTTTCTTTTGTAAAATCGCCCCTGCATCCCTTTAATTTCCGGCTCACGGGTAAAGAGCAGGATATACTAATACAAGTGATACAGGCGGCTCACATTGCCTTTTCAGGGCTATCTCTGCCCTCATTTATGGACAAAATGCCTCCAACTGCATTATTTACCTATGTAGCGATCAATATTGGCAAAAATGAGCCCTTAAAACAGTGGCAGCTCATCCTGAAGGACCAGACCTTTCTGGAGCTGAATGAAAATAAACCGGCAGGTATACTTAGATCCGCTGATACAGAGATCCGTATTACTGCTCATAACCGGTTTGGCACTAAAAATTCCTATGAAAATATCTGCTATGAATTTCACCTCCGTAAAAAGGTGGTAGCTGCGGTAGTAACCGGCGTGCATCCCCGGGTATGGATGAGTGCGGACATGGAGGAAAATCCTTTTCAGCCGGTCCTGGCAGCGGCCATAAGCGCGCTGCTTGTCAGATAAGAAAGTTTATGATCGTTGCTGCTGTTCCCGCAGGAAGGCCTTACACATATCGGCAATAGTTTGCTCCAGTGGTGTAAAAGTGAAATCCGGTAATGCCTGCTGTATCTTGTCGTTGTTGTAGAAAACCTGCATTTGTGCTGTTCGGGCTGTCTCTTTAGTCAGAATGCTCTTTTTTCCCGTGATCTTGCTTTTCAGCGTTTCCATACGCCATACGATTTCCGCCAGCCATGGTTTCACCGGTATATGTGGCGGCTTTTTACCCAGTTGGGTCGCCATCTCACGAAACAGATCGTAATACTTCCAGTTGGCCGTTGATATAACAAACCGTTCGCCATCAATATCACTTTCCATTAACCTGTACATGATCTCAGCCACGTCCCTTACATCAGTGAAGCCGTTGATCCCCTGTGTATAATAAGGAAATTCCTTCCAGGCATTTTTGATCAGCGCGCCGGAGCCGTCACTCCAGTAACCTGCTCCAAGGATGATACTTGGATTGACAATTGCCACATTCAGACCTTCCGCTCTGCCTCTCCATACCTCCATCTCTGAAAAGTATTTACTGACAGCATACTTAGAATTATTCTTGCTATCCTGCCACTCACAGGACTCATCCAGTTTGCCGGCTTTAGCTCGTCCAAGCGCTGCTACCGAACTTACATGCACCAGTTTTCTTACGCCGCCGGCATCTATAGCAAGGTTCACCACATTTGCAGTACCTTCTATATTCACCTTCATCATCCTGTCATGATCTCCCGGAGTAAAAGACACGACTGCCGCACAGTGGTAGACTTTGTCCACTCCCTGCATCGCGTCTTCCAGCGCGACCACGTCAAGCACGTCACCCTGTATCCATTCTATTTTATGCTGAATATCTTTTACCTGATGAGGAATTTCTTTACGGTACAATGCACGTACCTGTTGCCCGACATTCACCAGTTTCCGTAATAAATGACTGCCTAAAAAACCTGTTCCTCCCGTTACTAAAATCATGAAGTAAGTCCCGTTTGCATCAAAGATAATTATAAAATCCCTTCCCGCTTTTCTTTCCAAGTGCACCTTCTTCCACTTTCGCTTCCTGGAGAGGGCTTGGCGCAAACCGGGGAGCCCTGTCATATGCCTCATAAAGTGAACGGGTAACGGCCAGATTTACGTCATTACCGATCAGGTCCATCAATGCAAAAGGCCCCATCCGAAAACCTGCACTTTCCAGCAACCGGTCAATTGTTTTATACCCTGCGACGCCTTCTGCGGCCACCTGCATAGCTTCCAGGTAGTAGTGCCGGGCGACCCTGTTGACGATAAATCCGGGCGTATCTTTCACCATTACGGGCGTTTTTCCCAACCGCTGAGATAATGTAAATAGCAGTTCAGCTACCGCAGGTGATGTACGATCTCCGGTTACTATTTCTACCAGTTTCATCAGGGGAGCCGGATTAAAAAAATGCATCCCGGCGACCCGTTCCGGTTGTGCGATCTCTTTAGCGATCTGGGAAACCGACAGGGAAGAGGTATTGGTAGCAAAGATCGTATCCGGACCATTGACACCTGCCAGTTCGTTAAATAATGCTGTCTTTACATCTGTTCTCTCTATGATCGCCTCAATGATCAGGTCAGCTTTACAATCGTCCACCCTTCTGGTAAAAGAGAGCCGCTGTAATACCGCTTCTTTTTCTGCTGGTGTCATACGTTCCTTCTTTACTGCTGCTTCCAGCTGCTGGGAGATCTGCTGACGTGCCTTATCCAGCACAGTAGCCTGCAGGTCGTAAAGTATCGTGCTATAACCGGCTGTTGCCGCTACCTGTGCAATGCCTGCGCCCATGGTACCGGCGCCACACACAACGATCGTTGTGATCTGATCAATTGTTTTCATAATAGGAACTGTTGGGGTAAAAAAACAGAAGGAGAAAACGGTGGCTATCTCTAACGCACGTCTTCTCCTTCTGAAAAGAATAATTTATGTCGTCAAAGCGCACCCTCGAACTGCTCAAGGAACCTGGTGTCGTTCTCTGAGAACAGGCGAAGATCTTTGATCTGGTAGTTCAACATGGTAATTCGTTCGATACCCATACCGAAAGCAAAACCGGTATATTTCTCCGGATCGATACCACAGTTTTCCAGCACTTTAGGATGTACCATACCACAACCCAGGATCTCTACCCAGCCGGTATGTTTACAAACGTTACATCCGGAACCACCACAGATCTGACAGGAAATGTCCATTTCTGCACTTGGCTCAGTGAACGGGAAGTAGGAGGGACGGAAGCGGATACGGGTGGTATCTCCGAACAGCTCCTTTACGAAATGGTAGAGCGTCTGTTTCAGATCAGCAAACGATACATTCTCATCAATGTACAGGCCTTCTACCTGATGGAAGAAGCAATGTGCTCTTGCTGAAATGGTCTCGTTACGGTACACACGACCCGGGCAAATGATACGGATCGGCAGTTTGCCGGACTCCATTGCTCTTACCTGTACAGAAGACGTATGGGTACGCAGTAACCAATCCGGATGCTTACTGATATAGAATGTGTCCTGCATATCGCGGGCAGGGTGATTTTCCGGCAGATTTAACGCTGTAAAGTTATGCCAGTCGTCTTCTATCTCCGGACCTTCCGCAATAGCGAAGCCCAGGCGTTCAAATATGCTGATAATCTTATTTCTTACTACGCTGATCGGGTGACGGGTACCCAGTCTGTGTGGTTCTGCAGGCAGGGTCAGGTCAGCATCGGTGCTGGCTACAGCGCCGTTGTCTTTCAGGTGCTCAAACTGAGCATACCTTTCCTCCGCCAGCTGTTTAAAGCCGTTCAGTACCTGTCCGAACTCTTTTTTACGGTCGTTAGGCACCTGCTTCATTTCGCCAAACATGGCTTTTACGATTCCTTTGGTACCAAGGAATTTAATGCGGTACTGTTCAAGATCCGCAGCTGTGGCTGGTTCAAATCCCAGAATTTCCTGTTTGTAGGCAGCTATTTGCTGTTCTATCTGCTCCATAGTCCGCAAATATAATTTAAAAGATCAGTTTATAACCAACCCCTCTTATATTCACGATCTGTACCCGCGGATCGTCTTTCAGGTACCTTCTAAGCTTGGTGATAAACACGTCCATGCTCCTGGCATTGAAGAAACTATCATCCCCCCAGAGGTCCAGCAATACCGTCTTCCTTTCCATGACCTGGTTCAGGTTATCCGACAAACGGCGTAATATTTCCGCCTCCCGGTGGGAGAGGAATGCTGTCTGGTTATTACGCGTCAGCGTCTGCTTGGTATAGTTAAATGAATACTGGCCAATGGAAATCTCATCCGAACTGGCAGCCGGCGCGGCTCCGTTTGCCTCTTTAAACCGCTGCAATAGCGCCTTGATACGGACAATCAGCTCATCCATACTGAACGGCTTCTTCAGGTAATCATTGCCCCCCAGCTCAAACCCTTTCACCACATCCGTCGTCTGGGACTTTGCTGTCAGAAAAATGATAGGCGTCGTCTTATCCTGTCTTCTGATCTCCGTGGTGACCGTAAACCCGTCCATATTCGGCATCATAATATCCAGCACGACTACATCCGGCTGATGCTCCTGGTATAAACGGAGCCCTTCCTTTCCATCTGCTGCATATAACATCTCAAAGCCTCTCATTTCCAGACTATCCTTCACGATCTGTCCTAACTGCCATTCATCCTCTATCAATAATACTTTAGACATAATTGCTCGTATTAAACCAGTATTTGTATGATAAATTCACTTCCTTTTTCCGGCTCACTGTGTACGGTGATGGTGCCTCCATGCAGCTCCACTATCTTCTTCACATAACTCAACCCGAGCCCAAATCCCTTCACATTATGCAGGTTACCGGTCGGTACACGGAAGAAGGTATCAAAAATGTTCTGCTGATATACCTTCGGGATACCGATCCCGTTATCTTTCACCCGAATCACCAGCTTACTTCCCTCCAGTGCCGTTTTGATATAGACGGAAGGCTGATCTCCGGAGTATTTTATCGCATTGTCCACCAGGTTACTGACTGCATTTGTCAGATGCGTCCTGTCTATATTGACCAGCTGTTCTCCCAGCAGATTATCAAACCTGAACTGTACCGGACGGTTGTACTTCAACTGATGATTGGTTATAATACTGTCCATCACTTCGCTTAGGTCTGTCGGCTCTCTGAACAATTCTATCTCCTCATTCTCCTCTGCCGCAATATGCAGTACTTTTTCCACCAGGTCGGACAACCGTTGTAACTCCTGCTTTGAAATATCCAGGTACATCTGTGTCTTCCGCTGATCGTTCAGTGCATTAAAGTTCTGCATAGCTTCAACGGCTGCGTAGACCGTTGCAATGGGTGTTTTCAGCTCATGCGTCATGTTATTGATAAAATCGTTCTTCACCTCTGACAATCGCTTCTGTTTCAATATCGTACGCAGCATATACACGAAGCAGAGCGTCGTCAGCACTAATAACAAAAGAGAACCGATCAGCGTCCACATCATCTTTGTCAGTATATATTCCAGCGGCGATTCAAACTTAGCCTGGACAAAAAGGTTGCTGGCCGCATTAAAAGGAATTTTAGATGTCTGTAGCGGGGGACGTTTTCTTAAACTGTCCCGGAACCCTTCTCTGGAAAAACCGTTAAAATCAATATGAAAAGTATCCAGCGAATACGCTGTAAGTATCTGACGGGAATGAAGTTCTGAAGTAAATAAAGAATCCAGTTTAATGAGCTTCACACTGTCACTTAACAGGCTGTTGAGCAATATCAGGTCAGATATCTGTCTCGCAAGCGTATCTGCATACTCCCGCTTCGAAGAGTCATTACTTCCCCGGAAATCTCTCCTTCGTTTAATTGTGTCTGTTAAATAAGTGCTTTGCTTTCTTCTGATGATAGGCTCTTCCATCTGCATATCATGCGGTGGCATTCTGAAAGAATCCCGGTCCCTGCCCGGATTTCTGAAATACCTGCGTACATCTGCAAACTGTTTATTAAATACAGCCGTGCGCAGCGATTCATTGATATCTTTGTTAAACTGATCAAGCTGTATACGGTAAGAATTGTATAACCAGTATCCCTGAAAGAGATAGATGCCTACTATGCAGACACACATTAATATCAGAATATTCCGGATCCGTTGACGCATATGTGCCAGTTTTCACTTTAAATAAGATGAGTTCCCCGGTAACCGGGTTTGATGCAAATCTATTGGTTCCTCCTGTACCCACTCTATGCCCTTAACAGTAATTAACAGTAAATAAAGCTATTTAACCAACAAATGGAAAACGAATAGTGACTTTTGTATCAGAAAAAATCAGCGTATATGAAGCACTTACCAAAGACACTCCTCAGCGCCGCATTGATAGCCTTTACCGCTATGACGGCCTTTGCACAGGATAAGAATACAGGTGTAATAGACTATGAAGTCAATGCTAAAATGCCCCAGCGTGGTGGTGCAGAAGGTGATGGAGAAGAGCAGGTGATCACGTTTAACCAGCATTTCTACTTCTCCGGTGGAAAGGGTAAGCTGGATACAGAACGTCCTAACTTTGGCGGTGGACGCCCTGGTGGCGCCGGCGGCCCTGGTGGACAAGGCGGTGGCCGTGGTGGTCGCTTCTCAGGTATGCGTGGCCCTGGTGGTAATGCATATGTAGACCTGTCCGGCAAAAAGTACCTCCAGCTATTCTCCAAACCAGACGATACCACTAAAGTATATTTCGCGGAAGAAGCCTATGCTGCAGCAAAAGAGCCCAAGCTGAGCGAAAAAACAAAGAAAATAGCGGGCTTCAGCTGTAAGAAAGCCACAGTTACCATCCGTAATGAAGAATACACCGTATGGTACACCCAGGACCTGCCATTCAGCTACAGCCCGATCAATGGTCTCCTGCCTGAAGGCAATGGCGTTGTACTCTCTGCCGAAGGCAGCCGCCGCTCGTTCACAGCTACGAAAGTGGATTTCAAACCAGTTACTGTCGACCTTTCCATACCTGCCAACGCAGAAAAAGTAACTGAGGACCAATTACGTGAAATGCGTCGTGAGACGATGCAGCGTTTCCGCGACAGACAAAACGGAAACAACTAAGAACCGTAAGTTTGCATCGTGTCCTCATTACCAACACCCTTTTCATGAAAAGATTTACCCTTATAGCTATAACACTGTTCCTGTTTGCGCTGACCACACAAGCGCAACAGGGACAGATTAAAGGCTTACTGACTGACTCTTCTGCTACGCACCCTTTGCCGGATGCGACAGTTGCCCTGCTGAATGGACGAGATTCTTCCCTGGCTCAGACTTCCTTTACCGATAAAAAAGGTGCCTTCTCTTTCCCGGGCATCGCATTAGGCGACTACAGGATATATATTACGTTCCTGGGTTACAGGCCTGTATTTAAAAGTGTTACGATATCTGCAGCCCAGCCCGTGCTTGACATGGGCACCATCCAGCTGAAAGGCAATGGCCTGCAGCTGAATGAAGTGGAAATTGTCCAGGAAGTACCGCCCATCACCGTTAAAAAAGACACGCTTGAATTCAATGCCGGGTCTTTTAAGACAAGGGAAAATGCTGTAGTAGAAGATCTGTTAAAGAAACTGCCTGGTGTAACCGTTGACAAAGATGGGGCAGTGACTGCGCAGGGTGAAACCGTCAAAAGGGTATTGGTAGATGGTAAACCTTTCTTTGGCGATGATCCGAAACTGGCTACTAAAAACCTTCCTGCTGATATCATTGATAAGATCCAGCTGATAGACCGTAAGTCCGATCAGTCGCAATTTACTGGTATTGACGATGGTAACACAGAAAAAACGATCAACATCACCCTGAAAAAAGATAAAAAACAGGGCTTTTTCGGCCGTGCTTCCGCTGGTTATGGTGATAACGACCGCTTCGCAGTCAATACAAGCCTGAACCATTTCAATAATGACCTGCAGCTCTCCTTCCTTGGTGGTGGTAACAACATCAACAACATGGGCTACACCTTTAATGACGTCTTTAACTTCAGCGGTGGCGGTGGTGGAGGAGGCGGTGGCCGTGCCGGTGGGGGAGGCCGTGGTGCTGCACAATCTACTTTCGGTAACCTGGGTGGTAACAACAACACAGGCATCACGCGTAACTGGAATGCGGGTTTAAACTTCAACCAGACATTCAATTCTAAACTGAAAATAGGTGGAAGTTATTTCGTCAGCGATACACGTACAGAGACCAGCCGAACGAGTGATAAACAGACCTTCCTGCAGGATAGCACATTCTTTTATAACCAGCAGTCCGGCTCTGTTACCAATAATACCAACCACAAACTTGACATGCGGGTGGAGTACCAGATCGACTCCATGCATTCACTGATCGTGACGCCAACCCTGAGTTATTCAGAAGGCGGTACCAATTCACTCAACAACTATCAGTCGCTCGATAAGAACAGGGTACAGACCATTGATGGTACTTCGGATAACCGTAGTCATGCTACCTCGCCGAACTTCTCCACCAATGCATTGTTCCGCAAAAAATTTAATAAGGTGGGCCGCACATTGAGTGTGAACTTCTCCTTCGGATATAATACTACCGACAGACAGAACTTCTTCAAAACAAGAGATACGCATCTTGGCACAGATACGACTGACGCCTATTTCACCGGCTATGACCGTATGACCAGTGCAGACAACAAGGGGCGTAATCTAGGAACCAGACTGACGTATACGGAACCGCTCATGAAAGATCGTTTCCTTGAACTGACCTACAGCTTTAATAACAATTACAGCAATTCAAAAAACCTTACCTATGATGTAAATGGTGATGGTAAATATGACCTGCTGAACGATAGTCTGAGCAACCTGTTTGAAAATACATTCACAACACAACAGGCAGGCATTAACATCCGGACGCAGAAACTGAAGTATGATTATACCTTTGGTATGAACGTGCAGTTTGCCAGTCTTGTAAACGATAACGTAAGCCGTAATACACATATTGATCAGCGTACGGTAAACTTCTACCCATCCGCATCATTCAACTATAATTTCCAGAAAGGAAAAAGATTACGTCTGCGGTATAATGGTAGTACCACACAGCCTACTGTATCACAGTTACAACCACTACCAGACCTTACCAGTTCGCTGTACGTCCCACAGGGAAATCCGGATCTGAAGCCGTCCTTCCAACACAGCGTGAACCTGGGTTACAATATGTTTAACAGCAGCACATTCAGAGGTTTCATCACAGGTGTAAGTGCAAATATGACAAGCAATAAAATTGTAAATGCCAACCGTGTTGATACTTCCGGTAAGCAATACACGAAACCAATGAATGCCAATGGAGCCTATAGTGCCAACGCATTTATGGTGAATATCTTCCCACTTAAAAAACTGAACAGCTCACTGAACCTCAATACAAATCTGAACTATACCAGGGACGTCAGTTTCACCAGCAGTAGCGCAGATTTCTCAAGACTGGGAAGAAATTATACAAAGAACTTCAGTGTCTCACAGGGCATCAGCTTCAATTATAGCCATAAAGAGCTGTTTGATATCTCTACCTCTGCGAATATCAATTACCAGGGAGCCCGGTATGATATTCAGCCAAACAATAACACCAACTATTTCAACTATGCATTCTCCCTTGACTATAACATCAATCTGCCACTTGGGCTGATCATTGGAAGCGATATTACCTATACGCTGAATGCGGGCAGGGCAGAAGGTTACAACGTTGATGTGACGATGCTGAATGCGTTTGTATCTAAAAGCGTGTTTAAGAATAAGAGAGGTCTGATCAAACTTTCGGGGTACGACCTGCTAAATCAGAACGTCAGCATCAGCCGTAACATCGGTGAAAACTACATCGAAGATGTGAATAACATGGTATTGCAACGCTACTTTATGCTAAGCTTTACGTTCTTCATCAACAAGTTCACCGGCAGCGGGAATAACAATAATAACATGGAGCGTCGCAGGATGGGTAACCCGGGAATGCGCATGGGCACTCCGATGATGATGCCAAGAGGTTAGGAAGCTAATTACTGTAAAGAAAAAGGTCTCACAAATTGTGAGACCTTTTTTTATGTAAGATGCTGTAAAATGACTCCGACGTTGATGAAATTTTGAAAGGTTGAAAGGATAACAAAGGTGGGGGCGTACTTCCTCAATCATACCTCCAGCTTCGAAACCTTACAACCTTAGTATTTTTTGTTGGTGCTTATGGTACTATACACCGGCTACCTTGTACCTGCGTACTTTTTGAGCCGTCTTGCGTTCCCTGATGCTCTGCGTCACTTTTCTTACTACCCAGCTCAGTGTAAATGTTGGAATAAAATCCAGACCAGGGAATAGTTCTTCAATAAAGTTGAACACACTTCCAAAAGCCCCCAGGTTACTGCCAAACATCCTGTAAAAAATAATAGCAGAAATTGGGGCCCAGATCACATCACTTACTTCTCCTAAAACCGGCACAGAATAACTTGCACATCCGATCAGGTCCATTACAATACAAGTCCATAATGCAGGGGTAAATCTTCTTTCCATAGACCTCCGCTTTAAATGTTAACAATGTATAATCAAATAGCTTACCAATCTTAATTACGGTTGAACGGTACGGGAATTACGATGCGGCGTTGTGGCGTTTTTTTGGAGTAATGATCTGTTTAACAAGCTCTTAAAAAATGCTGATTGATTTATCTGTGTATTCGTAACCCTTAAAATCAAACATAATCGTCGGCTAAATATTATAACGTATTGGCGCTACATAAAGTTACGAAGTATTTAACGGAACAGATCTACGGAAATTTAAATTGCGTAGTTTCACGTAAACTGTAATCCGACATGCTTAACGAAAATTCCCGCCGCGATATGATTAAGAAAGCCGCTGCAATGGCATTTGCTTCGACTTCCCTCGCCTCTCTTACTACCCGTGTAATGGCGCACGAGAGTACGATGGATGAAAAACTAAAAGGCCAGATTAACCACTCCGTTTGTGCCTGGTGCTATAATGACATTCCACTGGAAGAACTTTGTAAAGCCGCTAACAGAATCGGTATTCAGTCAATCGACCTGCTGGACCCGAAAGATTTTGCCACCGCAAAGAAATATGACCTGACCTGTGCGATGGTCGCCTCAATTAACAAAGACTGGGGTATTACAAAAGGATGGAACCGGGAAGCACATCACGATCAGTTAGTTACATACTATGAACATCTCATAGATGAGACGGCTAAAGCTGGTTTTACTAACCTGATCTGTTTTTCCGGGAACCGTGACGGACTGGATGACCAGGCGGGTGTGGAAAACTGCGCCAAAGGACTGAAACGCATTATGAGCTATGCGGAAAAGAAAAAGGTGACCATTGTGATGGAACTGCTTAACAGCAAGGTAAACCATCCTGATTATCAGTGTGACCATACCGACTGGGGTGTTGAACTCTGTAAATCAATCGGTTCAGACCGCTTCAAATTATTATATGATATTTACCATATGCAGATCATGGAAGGAGATGTGATCCGCACTATCCAGAATAATCACCAGTATTTTGCACACTATCATACAGGTGGCGTTCCGGGCAGAAATGAAATAGACGAATCACAGGAACTGTACTATCCGGCTATTATGAAAGCCATCCACGACACGGGATTCAAAGGCTTTGTGGCACAGGAGTTTGTGCCTAAACGTACGGACAAACTGGCGTCGCTGAAACAAGCCGTGGCCATTTGCGATATCTAATATTTCCAGTCCTGCTTCAGGATCCCCATCACGACGGTATCCACATACTGCCCATGTAATTTGGCACTGTGGCGAAGAATACCCTCTTTGGTAAAACCGAGCCTGATGGGGATCTGAGCGCTGGATGTATTCTGTAATGCAAACCTGATCTCCAGTTTATTCAGTCTCAGCGATTCAAATGCAAACGAAATAAGGGCCTTACAGGCATTTACTACCAATCCTTTCCCCCGGAAATCCTCTCCCAGCCAATACCCGATCTCTGCCTTTTCCAGCTGATGATCCCAGCCATGCAGGTCAATTACGCCACCTAATTCTCCCTGATACCATATCCCCATAGCAATCGCCTCACGATCTTCGGCCTTGCGAAGCATCATCTCAATAAAACGAAGTGTATGTTCCTGCTGGGTGTTATAGTCCACCCACGGCAGGAATCGGCGAAGACTCTTTCTGGAATGATCCAGTTGGTTATAGAGGGCCGGGGCATGTTCAGGTTGCAACTGCCTTAACACAACAGCCTCGTTAACAGGTAATTCCAGCATAAAAGAAGAGGTTTGGCGTTGGGCCAAACCTCAAAAATAATAAATTAACCTACTACTTCATGGCGATAAGCTGCTGCTTCTGCATATCCTTTACGATCTGTTTTGCAAACAGGTAAGCCTGCCTGTAGGCAGTAGGAGGGTCTACTGATGCGGACTGCGCATTGTACAACAGCTTCTTCTCTTTCAGGTCATACAGGTTGGTCTCCCATTCATATTTCGTATTCACTGAATAATATCCAGGATCGTACATCCGTCCATACCAGCCTCTGTAATAGGGCCAGAAACCGCCACCATAGTAGGGATAACCACCATAAGGGCCAAAGCCATTATATGCAGGGACATACTTTTTCTCGCGGGACTTATCCACCATTGCGACAGTCATAACCTGATCCACATCACTGTTACGGAATTGCTTCAGGGCTGCCTTCTCGTCTTTTCCCAGCGTATCGGCTGGTCCATAGGTCGCATACGCCGATATAGCGTTATAACCTTCTTTCTTCAGCTCAGTGACCAGATTATTTTCCATCAGTATACGCAGACTGCGTTCTTTCGCGGGTACCAGTGCAATCACCATGATCTTATTCTCCTGTTGCAACCGCGCGTCCGGTGTTTTCCAGGATGAAGTGAGTTTGGTGCTGGTACAGGCTGTCATGGATAATAACCCAATAGCCATTAAAAATAAACCTAACTTTTTCATAATTCCTCCTTTTAACTACCTGTTAGACGGCGGACGAGCGGTAGAGTTACAAGTCAGAAATAAATTAACATTTCTTTGATAACCAGCATATTGCGCAACGAATTGTGCTTAAAAAAATTGTTCCTCCCTGTAAATTTCTCCGTGGGCTATATTGATCAACCATCTGGCGGGTCCTCCCATTAAACCCTCACAATTGTCACATTTTAACCACACATAAAAAGCCGCGGCGCCTCATTACTGAAGCACCGCGGCTTTTATAAATAGTCTGCTTAAATAAATTACGCTCGTATCACTCTCCGGCGCACTTCCGATCGTAACCCATTGTTGCCCTGTTACGAATTAGTAGTTGATGATCTGCTCCTGTATACCTTCCGGTATGGCTCTGAACTCGTACAACTGCGTGCGCAGCTGCGGTTCAAAACCAGCTTCCTTGATCGCTTCCTGCATAGAGCGGTAGGTGAACCTGTGAGGAGCCCCTGCAGCACTTACTACGTTTTCTTCGATCATGATAGAGCCGAAATCGTTCGCACCGGCATGAAGACAGATCTGTGCTACCTGTTTACCTACCGTCAGCCAGGAAGCCTGGATGTTTTTGATATTGGGCAGCATGATACGGCTCAATGCGATCATGCGGATATATTCTTCAGAAGTGGTCATGTTATGCACACCGCGGATACGGGATAACAGTGTATCCACATCCTGGAATGTCCATGGAATAAAGGCTGTGAAGCCATAGTGCCCCTCCGGCTTTTCGCTCTGCACCTGGCGGATGTCGGCAAAGTGCTGGAAGCGTTCCATCAGTGTTTCCACATGACCAAACATCATTGTTGCAGATGATGGGATGTTCAGCTTATGGGCAGCTCTCATAACATCCAGCCATTCCTGTGCACCGCATTTACCTTTAGAGATAAGGCGGCGTACACGATCATTCAGGATCTCTGCGCCTGCACCGGGTAAACTGGCCAGTCCCGCTTCTTTCAGTGCCGACAGCACTTCAATATGCGTACTTTTCTCCAGTTTGGTGATGTGCGCTACTTCGGGGGGACCGAGCGCGTGCAGCTTTACAGCCGGATACAACTGCTTCAGCTGTTTAAAGGTATCAACATAGAATTGGAGCCCCAGTTCCGGGTGGTGACCACCCTGCAACAGCAGCTGGTCTCCGCCGAACTTCAGCGTCTCTTCTATCTTTTTCTTGTATTCGTCAATGGTGGTAATGTAGGCCTCCGCGTGACCGGGAATCCTGTAGAAGTTACAGAACTTACAGTTGGCCGTACACACGTTCGTTGTATTCACATTACGGTCAATCTGCCAGGTCACCTTTCCGTGTGGCACCTGCTGCTTACGCAGTTCGTTTGCGACATCCATCAGTTCTGCAAGCGGTGCCTTTTCAAAGAGGTAAATCCCTTCTTCCGGAGTAAGCCACTCAAAGTTTAATGCTTTCCTGTATAGATCTTTCAGTTCCATGATGGACAAAGGTAGGAATAATGTTAAATTTATAGCATCGTTATTCTGTTACGGTAACTGTATGCAAAAATCTACGTTGTTGAAGCACTACTGGTTCATATTATTTGCCATTAACTGTCTATTCCATGTTGCGAACGCGCAAACGATACCGACACCCGCCACCACCCTAAAAGAAGGTGAACTGATCACCCGTTTCCCATTTAAACAGTACTATGGAGGCGTCGTAGTCGTCCAGGCATGCCTCGCCGGCATTCCGGATACCCTGCAGTTCATACTTGATACCGGTAGCGCCGGCATCTCCCTGGATACCAATACCTGCCTGCAACTAGGCATTCCACTCACGCCGACCGATCGCGTAGTAAGAGGAGTAGGAGGGTCTAAGACTGTCGCTTTTGCTATGGACAAAACACTGTTATTACCTGGTTTACAGGTGGATAGTCTGGACTTTCACATCAACGACTATGAGCTTATCAGCCAGGTTTACGGATTACAGATAGATGGAATAATGGGTTACAGCGTGTTGAGCAAATTCATTGTACAGGTAGATTACGACACTGAAATGATCTCTATCTACCAGAAAGGCAAGTTCAATTACCCTAAGGGTGGTCATCTGCTGCGTCCATCCCTTACCCTGATACCTATTGTCAATGCATTCCTGAAAAACGGGAAAGCACAGCACTATAACCGTTACTACTTTGATACCGGTGCGGGCATGTGCCTGCTGTTATCCCATCAGTTTGTGAAAGACAGCGCCCTGCTCTCTTCCCGTAAAAGACAGCGTAAGGTGATCCAGACCGAAGCGCAGGGACTGGGCGGCAAAATGAGCATGGACATCACTACATTGCAAGAGTTCAAGATCGGCAATTACAGCTTTCGTAATGTACCGGTATACCTGTTTGATGATGTCAGCAATGTCACCGCCTATCCTTTCCTGGGTGGTATGGTAGGAAACGACCTGCTGCGCAGGTTCAACCTGATCCTTAACTACGGCAAAAAGGAAATATACCTGATGCCCAATTCTCACTTCAGAGATCCGTTTGACTATTCCTACACAGGTCTGATCATCTATCTCATTGACGGCAGGGTAGAGGTAACAGACATCATTAAAGGCTCACCCGCAGAAAAAGCCGGCCTGGAAAAAGGAGATATCATCATGGCAATCAATAATACCTTCTCCACGAATCTGCAGCTATACCGTGACCTGCTGAAAAATGTAGGGACAAAGCCTACTCTCCTGATAATGCGCAATAAAGAACTGCTGATAAAAAAAATACAGATCAAAAGCATATTATAAGGACATGATATAATACATTGCACATTCCTCCGTTAGGAATCTGTGTGGGATCTTCCCACTTTAAAAGGAGATAATGTTCATCGTGAGAAAGTACGTTTTTGCCATACTCGTATGCCTGCCGGTATTCCTTTTTGCACAGGTGCCGGCAAAGCCGAAACCAACAGCAACTATCCCGTTCCGGTTGTATGACCGCTATATGGTGATCAGCTGTGCCACTTCCGGTAATACGCCTTCAGGAGGAGCGCCAGACAGCCTTCATTTCATCTTCGATACCGGAGCAGAAGTGACTACGCTTCGCAAGCGAACAGCGGAAAGACTGGATCTGAAGACGAAAGAAGGCGGCGGATTAACAGGAACCGATGCTGTTGTGGTCAGAGTGCCTACTGCTGAACTCAGTGTGCTTTATTTCGAGAAGACAAGGCTGCCATTCGTTAAAGTATACATTGAGCCACTTGACGAATTTCAAGACATCCCCATCACCATTGATGGCCTCATTGGCGTAGACCTGCTGAAATCGTTCATTGTGAAGATCGACTACGAAAAAGAAGTGCTGGAACTTTACCGGTCGGCACAAACGCCTGCCAATACACCGGGACAACGGATGACGCTGAGCCGGAACTTCAATACCCCGGTTGTGGAAGGCGCCGTGAAACTGCCTGATGGCGAAACGCTCAGCAGCCGCTTTCATTTGATCTCAGGTGGAGAATACGGTATCCTGTTCAACTTCCCATTTGTGGAAAAACATAAACTAAATAGCCGGCTCACCACTCTCAGCACAGACAAGGTACACGACCTTTATAAAGAATTAACGTATACCAATACCAGCGTACCTACGCTCAGTCTGGGTACAGTACAGCTCTCCCAGGTGGCGGCCAGTTACTGCAAAGATGTCAATGATGCCGGCTCTATCCATGAAATGGCTGGCTCCATCGGGTACATGGTGTGGAGGCAATTCAGATCTATGACGATCAATTATACCGGACGCGAGTTATTTCTCGAAAAATAAGACCCAGTCTATTCTCCCATTCTTTTAGTTAACTTGCAACTCTCATAAACAGGGAAATATGATTCATTTCAATAAATTCACTTTAGCCAACGGATTGCGCGTGATAGTGCATGAAGACCATACCACTCCAATGGCTGTGGTAAATGTGATGTACGATGTCGGCGCCCGCGATGAAGATCCCAGTAAGACCGGCTTTGCTCACCTGTTCGAACACCTGATGTTCGGTGGTTCTGTTAATATTCCTGAATACGATGAACCTTTACAGATGGCCGGCGGTGAAAACAACGCCTACACCACCAGCGATCTTACCAACTACTATATACAACTGCCTGCTGAAAATATCGAAACAGCGTTCTGGCTGGAAAGCGACCGTATGCTATCGCTCGCCTTCAGTGAAAAGAGCCTGGACGTACAGCGTAAGGTAGTTTGTGAAGAGTTTAAAGAACATTACATCAACAAACCATATGGCGATGTCTGGCACAAAATGAGAGACCTGGCCTATTCCACACATCCCTATAAATGGATGACCATCGGAAAGGAGCTGTCTCACATTGAAAATGCCAGTCTGCAGGATGTAAAAGACTTCTTCTTCAAATATTACCGTCCGGCAAATGCGATACTAGTAGTAGGTGGCCATGTGACCACCGCCCAGGTAAAGATGCTGGCAGAAAAATGGTTCGGCGATATTCCCGGGGGAGAACGTGTACAACGTCATATTCCGGTAGAACCTGTGCAGACAGCCGCGCATAAACTGGAAGTAAAAGCCAATGTGCCACTGGATGCACTGTACAAATGCTACCATATGCCTGCCCGTACCGGCAAAGGCTACTACGCTATAGACCTGATCTCCGACATCCTCGGTGGCGGCGCGTCTTCCCGCCTGAACCAGGTATTGGTAAAAGAGAAAAAACTGTTCAGCAATATTGATTGTTATCACTTCGGTACCCTCGATGCCGGCCTGCTGACCATAGAAGGCAAACTGGTAAAAGGTGTCAAAATGAAAGATGCAGAGAAAGCCGTACAGGAAGAACTGGATAAAGTACAGCAAACGATCATCCCGGAAAGAGAACTGCAAAAGGTAAAGAACAGGGTAGAAAGTATGCTCGCTTTTGAAGATATGGGCCTGCTGAACCGTGCGAACAACCTTGCATTCTATGAGCTGATCGGTAACGCAGCTCTCATGAATGAAGAGTTCAGTCATTATGAAGCCGTAACAGCTACTGAAATGCACGAGGAAGCACAGCATCTTTTCGACGAGAAAAATTCCAATACGATTTACTATCACGCAGGATAAGGTATTCAGCCACAACTGACAGACTTTAATCCT
This sequence comes from Chitinophaga agri, assembly GCF_010093065.1. Taxonomy (NCBI): domain Bacteria; kingdom Pseudomonadati; phylum Bacteroidota; class Chitinophagia; order Chitinophagales; family Chitinophagaceae; genus Chitinophaga; species Chitinophaga agri. The sequence continues at coordinate 4,823,868 of NZ_CP048113.1, forward strand.
TTGTAAATAAATACGCTTTTAGATTAATGATAAACCGGAAAATTGCCCCTGAGATAAAAGATGCCACGGCCTTCGATATTAAACTAAGACCGTATGAAAAGGTAACACTGGACAATGGCATCCCTGTATATATCATCAAATCGGACGAACAGGATACACTGCAGCTGGAACTCGTATTTCCGGGTGGCAGTTGGTATGAAACAGAAAATCTCGTAGCCTCTGCCACCAATTTTCTCATGAAAAACGGTAGTAGTAAACATGCTGCTCACGAGATCAATGAAAGTATTGACTATTTTGGTGCATACCTGAACCGCGGCAGTCATCACGAATATTCAACATATACCCTGCACTGTCTCACGAAGCACTTCGCTGATATGATGCCGGTATTGCAGGAAGTGATCCTGGACCCTGCGTTCCCTGAAGAAGAACTGGCTATCTTCCGCCAGAACATGAAACAGCGGCTGGCAGTAAATCTCCAGAAATGCGACTTCGTTGCTAACAGGCATATTGATAAATACCTGTTCGGAGAGTTCCATCCTTATGGAAGAGTGAGCAGCATGGACGCTTACGATGCATTGCAGACGTCCACTATGCAGGCTTTCTATAAGCAACACTACACTTACAACAACTGTAAGATCTTCGTTGCCGGAAATCTGCCGGCAAACATGATAGAACTGCTCAATCAGTCTTTCGGTAAAGACAAATGGAATGGCGAAGCCTCCATTATCCGCCCGGAAATATCTATCATGGCAGCAGAAGAGAAGAAGTTCCGCATCTTCAACGATGAAAACGGTGTACAGGGTGCTGTACGTGTAGCGAGACCGTTCCCGAACCGCTACCATCCTGACTTCCCTAAAATGCTGGTGCTGAACACCATCCTGGGCGGCTACTTCGGCTCCCGCCTGATGAGCAACATCAGAGAAGAAAAAGGATATACCTACGGTATCCATTCACAGTTATACAACTTCCGCCAGTCCAGCGCTATCAATATACAGACAGAAGCAGGACGCGATGTATGCGAAGCAACTATCGAAGAGATCTACAAAGAACTGCGCATACTGCAGAAAGAGGTTGTACCGGAAGAAGAACTGCACCTGGTGCGTAACTTCATGATCGGCTCAATACTGGGTGACCTGGATGGCGCATTCGAAGTGATTCAGCGCTGGAAAAACCTGATACTGAATGGCCTGGATGAAAACTATTTCTACAATAACATCAATATCATCAAAACGATCACTGCCGAGGAGCTACATGAACTGGCACAGGAATATTTCTCTCCGGAAGATTTCTATGAACTGGTAGTTATCTAATCATGCATTGATTTTTGAGGTATTACAGCCTTATTCATAAAAAAACGACCTGCAGATAATCTGCAGGTCGTTTTTTTTATACCTGTTTCCTTCACACACATTGAGAAGAACAAACAGACATCACATATTTTTATTTTATTATATTTGCAACCCTAATTGTTAGATCCTATGAAAGCTTTTATCCTATGTTTACTATTGGGCATATGCCTGAATGTTTTTGCACAAACCAGCAAGTCCGATGTAGAAACACTCGAAAAACGTTACCAGGAGTGCCTGGCCGAGGGCAAAAGCCAATACAACTGCGCCCTTCAGTACTATACCCAGATGGATAGCCTGTTGACCACCGTATACCGTCAGTTATATGATAATCTGGATACGACCCGTCGTCAAACCTTACAAATTTCCCAGCAGCAATGGGAGGAGAAAAAAGATACTTACTTCAAGGACATTGATGTACGCGTGGAAAAGAAACGACCATTGACGCTATCAGGTCTCGATGACGATATGATCGTTACAGACAACAAAGCTGCATATATCAGAACACGTGTGATAGAGTTGATCGATAAGCAGTCCTGAGAGCTTAGTGGTGTGTAGCACGCCGTTTTATCATACCGCCTTTGGTATCATTAATGTTGTGTTGTACAATAAAGGCCTTCTCATCAATCTTTTCAATTTCATCAATGATCTTGTGGACTTCCAGGCGGGTGACTACCGTGTAGATAATATCAATATCCCTGTCTACAGAGCCCCGCTTGCCAAAGCCACTCTGGCCTTTGAAGACAGTTACTCCCTTGCGTAGAGAGAGGGTCAGTGTTTTTCTAATCAGTTCACTTTCATCGGAGATGATAGTCAGGGCAATGTATTCTTCAAAACCCTGAATGATAAAGTCTACTGTTTTGGATGCAGAAAGGTAGGTTAGCAGCGCATACAGGGCCGTCTCTACATTGATCAGTACCGCAGCAACACTGAATATCACAATGTTAAAGTACATGATCACTTCGCCCATGGAGAGGATCGTTTTCCGGTTGATGTAAAGTGCCAGTACTTCTGTGCCATCCAGTACAGCCCCCCCTCTCACGGACATACCAATACCAGCGCCCAGGAAAAAACCACCGAAAATAGCGATCAGTAGTTTATCGCTGGTGATAGTAGGCACGTGTATAAATACAAGTGCAGCCGCTAGTCCGAGGATGGCGCATAGCGCCCTTACCGTAAAGCCAACGGACAACTGTTTGTAAGCCAGGAGAATAAAGGGAATATTGATCACGATCAGCAGTACAGAGATAGACCAGCCGGTTAACCTGCTTATCAGCAGGGAAATACCAGTCACACCACCATCCAGGAATCCGTTAGGCAGCAGGAACCCTTTCAGCCCGACAGCGGCCAGTAGAATGCCAATGGCAATCAATATAATATCCTGGGCAGTCTGAATAATGGTGAGACGTGCTCGCGACTTCCTGTTTTTCGACATAATTATAAACTTACAATCTTTCCTGGTGTCTGAGCAATCTTTCCGGTATCTCGTTATTGCTGGCCATTACATAATCGCTGTAGGTACAGGGAAGAAATTCGTCCTCCTTGCCTCTGCCGGGTAATTGCATCCACCAGCGACCGGTCTTTTTGCTTTTCAGAAAGAGGGTCACTATATCCGCACAGACGATATTAAATTCATAAAAAGCATCCCTTTCTTCCAGCAGGGCTTCTTTATTCTTCACGGCCACTCCGTCCATAAAGTACCAGAGCATCTGAGCGATCTGTTTGGCCGTCAGTGACTCCCGGTCTTTTTCCGGACGGTAACCATAAATACCGAAAGTGGTGAGTTTGGGGCTCATGCCCGCATAACGGGTAAGTGAACAGGCTTCGTCTCCTCCGAGTCCGTTAGGAGAGAGGGTGTTCGCCGGCGCGTCATTATGCTTAACGATATTGATATCAATACTAAACAGGTCACTATTGCGTAGTACCGGTTCTATATCATCCATGTTCTCTCTCACCTTACCCAGGCGATAGCAGTCAAACCTTAACTTGTCGAGCGTCTCGAGCATGTGCGGATGTACAAAATAGCTCTGGAAAGCCAGGTGATTATAATGCCGGATATAATTTGGCTGCTCAGTCAGCATTTCCATGAGGAAGTTTTCCTCCGGAACAGATGATCCTTCTTTAAGGTCGATGATCGCATCAGCGATGGTCACTTCTATCACCTGTTTCCGGGCAGCGTACGCTTTATATTGTGCATAGGTGAGGTCATGTGCACCACCCAGAATGACAATGGTCTTATGGGAATTGATCACTTCGGCCATAACAGTCTGGAGAGCGGCATAGGTATCTTCAAGGCTAGCCCCTTTGCGCAGGTTACCCAGATCAGCGATCCTGACACCTCTATGCCAGTAGTACAGGTTATAGAAGGCTTTTCTGATAATGTCAGCAGCATCGGCCGACTTTCTTCCCGGACCATAACCACGGTCTTCATTTACGCCCAGCAGAATAACATCTGCTATATCAAGATTGGGGATATGCCCATCCTCGTAGGCATCAGTGACACCTCCTATCTGAAAATCATCATACTCCTGATCATCATTCAGGCCTGCTTTGGAAATGGGCAGCAGATAGTCATGCAGCAGCGTAAAGTCTGACATCAGAACAATATTTTGTTTTGCGGCAAACCTACGAATCAATTGTGAATTATGTTCTTTTGCGAGGGATGATTTGCAGAGGGTTAACTGTTGTGGGCAATCAGACACGCATGATCAAAAATTGGTCATGAAATAATGTGCGAATCTGTGAGACTAGTTCTTATGGACGATAAATTCGAATGCTTTATGCTCTTTCCTGGAAAATGCTTTCTGTAAGACAGATCGTTTGCTGGTAATGCGGTTTTTGTTGCAGTCAGCTACTTCCATAACGTTACATAGGTATTCCATGGTCTCGACCATTGTAAGCATATCGCTAATCTGTTTCACTGCATATTGGATCTGTTGTTCGCTGTACCGATCTTCATGCAGTAAGATCAATAAATCCCTCTCAACCTGTTTCATTTGAATATTTTGAGTGTTCCCTTAAATTTGTTAAAGGCGTTTTCATATAGGTGTAAGCGGCTTGGCGTATTCAACAACTGGATGTTACAAGTTTTCCTTCAAGATCGGGAACTCAACGGCAAAAGACAAAGTACCTATTTACTTAGTGCATACGTTTTTTATTCATGGTTGGGCATCCGCAGTCATTCTTCTTCAAAATCTTGCAACCCTGACTCATTATGCTAAGACTACCGCACACTAAAAAGATAGTCAGCCATTTTCTTGTTATCATACTCTTAAGTTAGTTCACTTTTGATATAAAGCCTGTCGTACGAGAGTTTACCGTTTCTTAACAGTGCGCATTTCTAAATTAAGCTAATTTCGTAAAAATTTCAAATATTTGTCCACAATTTCTACGCGCAAAACGATTCTCATAGTCCCGCTCGACTGGGGATTGGGACATGCCACCCGCGACATTCCCCTTATCCATGAATTACTAAACGCTGGCTGCAACGTTGTTATTGCAGCAGAGGGTAAACATGCCGCTCTTTTGCAGCAGGAGTTCCCGGAACTGACTATCCTGCCGCTGCCTGGTTACCGTATTGAATACGCTCAGAAAGGATGGTTTTTTGGATTGAAAATCATCCAGCAGATCCCCAAGATCCTGAACGCGATCAGGTACGAACAGGAGTGGCTCCGGAAAATAGTGGTGGAACACCATATAGATGCTGTCATATCCGACAACCGGTTCGGACTTTACCACGATAAGATACCGACAGTCTTCATCTCCCACCAGCTATTGATCAAGCAGCCTTTCGGCCCGCTGATGGACAAAGTGTTACAGTCACTTAACTATCGCTACATCCGTCGTTACAGTGCCTGCTGGATACCTGATTATGCCGATACGCATAACCTCTCCGGTGTACTAGGCCATCCATCCAAACTACCACCTAATACCACTTACCTGGGCTGCCTCAGCCGTTTTGAGGACCGCCCTGACGTAACACAACAATATGATCTGCTGGTACTTATATCCGGTCCGGAACCACAACGTTCTAACCTGGAGAAAATGATACTCGATCAGATCACCGATCTGCCTATCAGTGCCCTGATCGTCAGTGGTAAACCAGGCATGCCGGAAAAGAAACAGATCACTCCACGTGTGCAGCAGGTTAACCATATGAATGCGAAGGAGTTAAATGAGGCAATGCTGGCTTCCGGAATGGTATTGAGCCGCTCCGGCTACACCACCCTGATGGACCTGATAAAGCTGAACAAAAAAGCGATCCTCGTGCCGACACCTGGTCAGTCAGAACAGGAATATCTGGGTAAGTTTCTGATGAAAAAAGGCTATTTCTATAATGTTCCGCAACATCTCTTCGGTCTGAAAACAGCATTGGACGCCGCGAAGCATTTTGAGTTCAAATCATTCGGACATGCACAGGATATGGAGCAGTATAAAGGCGTGGTAAAGAAGTTTGTAGAGGATCTCAGAAAAGATTAGGAGCTAAATAATAAAATGCAAAGGGGCGCTTCGTACACTGAAGTTCCCCGTTGTATTTATGCTCATACTAAATAAAGAATTTATCAGGCTTTCTTCACCGATCTCCGCTGCTTTGAATGCTTAATTCCTAATTTTTAATGCCTAATTTCTCCTTCAGTCGCTCCACTGTCTTCTTTTCACTACCCACAAAGATCTCTTTTCCCACAATAGCTACCGGACGCTTCAGAAAGGAATATTCTTCCAGGATCAGATCATGATAATCCTTTTCGGTCAGCTCTTTTTCATGCAGTCCCATAGGACGGTATTTCATAGAACGGCGGCTGAAAAGTGATTCATATGTACCCGCCAGGGCGTGCATTTCTGCTAGTTGGGCCGGGGTGATCTTCTCCGTTTTGATATCCTGCAGTACAACTCCATTGTCTTTCGCGTTCACTTCTTCCAGTATTCTCTTGCAGGTACTACAGGTAGATAAATGATATATTTTCTTCATGTCGTTTCTCTTTGTACGCAAATATCCATTATTAATGATGATATCTCAACCGGAGAGGCATGAGCGTCCTGTCTTTGCCGCTTCTGCATTGATTACCAATTACTGATTTCGATATTGACCACGCAACTTTCCAATTCCTAATTCGTAATCCTTAATTCCCAATTACTCTTTACTTTTGGCGGATGCAAAAGAAATTGTTCTTACTGGATGCAATGGCACTTATCTATCGTGCCTATTATGCATTGATCAGAAATCCACGCCTTACCAGCACCGGCAGAAATACGAACGCCCAGTTCGGTTTTACTTCCACCTTGCTGGACCTTATTAATAAGGAAAAGCCAACTCACATGGCAGTGGCATTTGATACGCATGCTCCTACGGAAAGACATACCACCTTCGTTGACTATAAGGCAAACAGGATGGATGCCCCTGAAGATATCCTGGACTCACTGGATGATATCAAACGCATCATCACCGGTTTCAATATACCTGTTGTTGAACTGGATGGCTACGAAGCTGATGATGTGATCGGCACACTGGCATGGCAGGCTGCAGATGCCGGTTATAGTGTATACATGGTAACACCTGATAAGGACTATGGTCAGCTCGTAAGAGAAAATGTATTTATCTACAAACCTCCTTACATGGGTAATAAAGAAGAAATTCTCGGCCCGAAGGAAGTGTGTGAAAAATGGCAGATCGCGGATGTACACCAGGTAATAGATATCCTGGGACTGATGGGTGACGCGGTCGATAATATTCCTGGCATCCCGGGTGTAGGAGAGAAAACGGCGATGAAGCTGCTTGCCCAGTATGGCTCTGTGGAAGATGTGATCGCCAATGCAGATAAGATAGGCGGCAAGATGGCCGAGAAGATCAAAGCCGGCGCAGAAAGTGCGATCCTATCCAAACAACTGGCCACCATCATAACAGATGTACCAGTAACCTTCCATGAAGAAGACTTCTGCATCAAAGACCCTAACAAGGAACAGCTGATAGAAGTATTCACAGAACTGGAATTTAAAACCCTGGGGAAACGTATCCTGGGCGATAGCTTCGTTCCTGCTGCGGCAGCAGAACCTGCCTCCCCGCGCAAAGCGCAGCTTGACCTCTTCGGTAATGAAATACAGGGCGCTGTACCGCCGGCATCTGAAGAGCCACAGGAAGTAGTGCAGAGCATCATGATCGCCGACAGGAATATCACGAATACGCCACATAATTATCTGCTCGCGGATACACCCGAGAAAAGAGCCGAGCTACTGGACCTGCTGCTGAAACAGCAGGAAATTTCTTTCGATACCGAAACAACCGGTACTGATGCGAATGCGGTTGACCTGGTGGGGATGAGCTTTTCTATCAAGGCGGGTGAAGGATGGTATATCCCGGTACCGGCGGACAGGACGCTGGCACAGGCGATCGTTGACAGCTTCCGCCCACTCTTTGATACCACCCATATCTTATTCATTGGTCAGAATATCAAATACGATATGATCGTGATGAAGTGGTACGGTGTGGAATTTAAAGGCCCCGTGTTCGACACCATGCTCGCACACTACCTTATTGAGCCGGAAGGCCGCCGTAGTATGGACCTGCTCAGCGCCCAGTACCTTCAGTACGAACCCGTGTCTATTGAGACGCTGATCGGAAAGAAAGGAAAAGGTCAGGGTAATATGCGGGATGTGGAAATTGAAAAGATCAAAGATTACGCAGTAGAGGATGCCGACATTACTCTCCAGCTGAAAGAAAAGTTTGCACCACTCCTGCCTTTGAAAGCAGTGGAAAAAGTATTCTACGAAGTGGAAAACCCACTGGTGAAGGTACTGACTGATATGGAGTATGAAGGTATTGCCCTGGATATCCAGGCTTTAAGTGACTACTCCCGCGAACTGGAAACTGAGATCAAACGCGCAGAAGAAAGTGTATATAGCCAGGCAGGCGTCCGTTTCAACCTCGCATCTCCCAAACAACTGGGAGAGGTGCTGTTCGAAAAACTGCTGCTCGACCCAAAAGCCAAGAAGACAAGAACAGGACAATACGCCACTGGTGAAGACGTACTGGCCAAATTGTCCAATAAGCACCAGATCGTGGAAGACATCCTGGTATTCCGCGAACTGAGCAAACTGAAATCTACCTATGTAGATGCCTTGCCGCTGATGCTGAATAAAAAGACGAACCGTGTACATACCTCTTACAATCAGGCGGTAGCCGTTACCGGTCGTCTCAGCTCTAACAATCCGAACCTGCAGAACATTCCTATCCGTACTGACAGGGGCCGTGAGGTGCGTAAGGCATTCGTAGCCAGGAATGAAGACTTCGTTCTAATGTCTGCCGACTATTCACAGATAGAGTTACGTATCATCGCCGCTATCAGTGAAGATGTACATATGATTGATGCTTTCCGTCAGGGGCTCGATATTCATGCTGCCACTGCGGCGAAGGTATATGGGGTAGACCTGGCAGATGTGACATCTGAAATGCGCCGTAATGCCAAGAGTGTGAACTTCGGTATCATTTACGGTGTGAGTGCATTTGGCCTGTCAGAAAATCTGGGTATCGCCAGGGGAGAAGCAAAGACGCTGATCGATAACTATTTTGCACAGTATCCGTCTATTAAGGAGTACATGGACAAGCAGATCCAGTCTGCACAGCAGAATGGTTATGTAGAAACTCTCCTGGGACGTAAACGCTGGCTGAAAGACATCAACTCCTCCAATGCAGTGGTGAGAGGCTACGCAGAACGAAATGCCATCAACATGCCGATACAAGGTACCGCTGCCGACATGATCAAACTGGCCATGATCGCTATTCACAAAACACTCCGGAAAGAAAACCTCCGCTCCCGCATGATCCTGCAGGTACACGATGAGTTGGTGTTTGACGTGCATAAAGATGAAGTAGAGCTGATCAAGCCATTGATAGAAGAAGGCATGCGTAATGCACTCCCTCTTTCCGTTCCTGTGGATGTTGAAATAGGCATTGGCCGTAACTGGTTACAGGCCCATTAGTATATGAGTGTTAATACCACAATTATAATCTGACTACAGATAGACCGGCCGTGAATGGTAAGCAGTCCTGATAACTGTTCATCATTTACGCTGGTCGCTACTGTAGGGAAGCCTTCCCCCCGTATAATAAAAGTGGCCTGTAGTAGCATTGCACCCCTGTATTTCCTGCTGATAATTAATATTTTTTACCCCGCTTTGCCTCTTGTGTTTTCCAAAATCGTTTACTAGCTTTCGGCCATGATCCTGACCTCCCGACTCCAATTGTTATCTTGTACCCTGCAGTACTTCGAAGCGCTGTTGCAGGGCGAGGAGGTATTGAGTGAGTTACTCCACGTACGTATCCCCGACCCCTGGACTGAATATCCGGAAATTATCCTCATTGCTTACGACAAACTGCGTAATGATCCTTCTATGCTGGGCTGGTTTTTCTACCTGGTCATTCACAAGGAAGACAAATGCCTCATTGGCGCCGGTGGCTTCAAAGGCCGGCCCGATAAAGATGGCACTGTCGAAATTGGCTATGAGATCTCTGCCCCATACCGGGAACAGGGGTATGGCACAGAGCTAACCCAGGCACTGGTGCGGTTTGCCTTTAGCCATTCCTATGTGAATAAAGTAGTGGCCCATACAGAAGAAGAATATAATGCAGCAGTAAAAGTACTTCAGAAATCAGGGATGCACTTTGCAGGAGAAGACCCCGAGCAACTGTGGAAATGGGAAATTACCCGCGACCAGTATAAGTGGCCACAGGACTAAGCTCCGATCACCTGCAATCTATTGCATTCCCCATTCATCAATCTTTATCGGTTAAAAATGACTGTTTTAGCTTAGATTCGACCTCTTATTTTTTTACAACAAAAGAAAAACACCAATACACAATGAAGAAATGGGCGCTCTGCCTTGCCGTTTTCTGTTCTACAGCGGCTATCGCACAAACAACCAACAAAGAAGGAAGCAATTACAAATTCACCGTAGTTAAAAATCTGGATGCTGGTGATGTGGAAAATCAGGGTAACACCGGTACCTGCTGGTCATTCTCTGGTCTTTCTTTCTTCCAGGCGGAAGCTCTCCGCAATGGCAAGGGTAAAAACGTGAACCTGAGTGAAATGTTCGTCGTTAGAAAAATGTACCCACTGAAAGCTGCAAACTATGTGCGTATGCATGGTAAAGCCAATTTCGATGAAGGCGGTGGATTTCCTGATGACCTGCTGTGTCTCCGTGAATATGGTCTGGTGCCACAGAGCGTATACGATGGTAACCGTGTGAAAACATACAACCATGCTGAAATGAAAGGTCTGATGGAAGGTCTGGTAAAAAAAGTAGGTGAGTCTAACACGACTATCAATCCAAACTGGAGCAAAGCACTGGATGGTATTCTGAATGCATACATGGGCGACGCTCCTGAAAAATTCGATTACAACGGCAAATCATATACGCCGAGAACGTTCGCAAAAGAAATGGGGCTGGATGCTGATGACTATGTAATGGTCACTTCATTCACACATCATCCATACTATTCACAGTTCGTACTGGAAGTGCCTGATAACTGGAACTGGGACAAAATGTACAACGTTCCTTTAAATGACCTCACCGCCATCGCAGAAAATGCGATCCAGAATGGTTATACCATTGCATGGGCTTCTGATGTAAGCGAGAAAGGTTTCAACTTCGCACAGGGCCTTGCTATCGTTCCTGATGTAGAAAGCCTGACACCTGAACAGTTACAGAAAGCATTCACTGAGCCAGTAAAGGAACTGACTATCACTCCGGAACTGCGTCAGCAGGCTTTCGATAACTACGAAACACAGGACGACCACGGTATGCATATCGTAGGTATGGCAAAAGACCAGAATGGTAAAGTATTCTTCCGTGTGAAGAACTCCTGGGGCACCAGCAATCCAGGCAGTGGTTACTTCTATGCTTCTGAACCTTTCTTTGCCTACAAAACCACCAGCATCATGCTGAACAAGAAGGCAATACCTGCTGATATCGCAAAGAAACTGGGTATTAAATAATCCGGCGATGTTTTAAGACGCAGCAGCATGCACACTGCATTCGTCATACATAAAATAAAAACGAGGCGGCCACACACCGCCTCGTTTTTATTTTAATAGGTAGATACCTGAGACGCACTGGGTACTTCCCACAATTTAGTTACACTGGAAGTAGTGATGTTCCTGTAACGTACCCGCAGATTTTTACTTTCTGTACGCACAATGTTAGTCCCTCCACTGAAGGTGCCACCATTGATGTTCACTGTTACGTTGTACTGACCGCTACCATTCGTACGTAATACTTTACCGAAGGTGGTCACTCTGAAATTGTTAATATTGATCGTACCGTCTGCATTTATCTGCAATACCTTATCTGCTGCTTTCTGGGCTATACAGTTATTCAGTGTCACGGTACCTGCCGACTTCAATGTCATTGCATCTTCTCCTACATCCAGCCATTCCACATTCTCAAGTGTTGCGTTACCGTATACATGCACGCCATCACAACCCGGCGCACCAATTTTTACATTCTTAAGTACGGCGCCGTTCTCAAGTTTGAAGATCGGCTTCTGACCTTCAGACTGGCTGCCATCACCCAGGCCCTGGGCGATGATAGTGTTCCCCTTGCCGTCATAGGTCTGACCGGCTTTTACAACAATGGTGGCTGTAATTGGTACATTCGCAAAAGGTGTTACACCTATAGCAGCTGCAACGTCAGGCGTCATGTTGGATACATCAGTGCTGTGATCTTTCGTACAGCCCATAGCAAGAGCGCCAGCCAATACGGCCGACATCAACATCTTGTTTGTTTTCATGTCAGTAGAATTTATAAGTGATTAATGAATCATAATGTGGATATTCAGGTCATGGCTGTGCCAATACCATATAGGTTCATTTTAAAAAACAACACGCACTGAAATGGAAAAAAGGGTTAAATGAATCTGGGTTCTCTCTGGATTGAACTACAGGTTCTATTGTTCGCTATTCGTTCTATTGCCGGTTGATAAGGTTACTGTAGGTTGATGACCGAAATTATCTAAAAACATTACACAACTACATAAACCTGAACGATATTTTTACGCAATCGTTCTCGGTATCGATTCCGTAAATAAATTATTTGCTTTTGTCAAGTATGGGCCATTTTTTGATAGCGTTGAGGACATTTTTACCCCCCGAAAAATCTCTTTCGCGGCATGGTCGCTGCCGATACGAATCCTGGCCGGAAGGCCTGCCGAAAATATCCAGCTGTATCCTCAAAAAAACATGACGACAGCAAGTACTTTAGTTGCCATCGTCATATATAAACACGTATATCCTTTACTATAAATGCTTCTAACGGATTTAAATTTCATCCTTTTACTTTCCTTCCAGGCGTTGTGCCTCCTGATAACTTCCCAGTCTGAGCTTCACAGGAAACTGTGTTTGCTTCTCCCAGTTCCATTCTTTCTTGCAAAAAAAACCAAAATGTTGATCATAATAATCGTTCGGTTTTAAAGGGGACTTCACGACCCTGTTTTGCATATCAGGAGGTATCTGAAACGACGATAAATACAAGGGAGAAAATGCCTCCTTCCTGTCCGTTAGCCACGATTTGCTTGACTTAGTCAAAGGATAAAGTGGTCCTACGATCAATCTCACCTGGGCAGATACTTGCGTAAGGCAAGCAATTAGCAATAAACCTGCTATAATAGCCGCTCTTCTCATATTCAATTTATTTTTAAACGCATGATCATCTTTTATACAAGGGCCTCCCAGCTACCTGCGCCTTCCCTGATCAGTTCCGGTTCATCGCCTGTACAATCTACAACAGTGGAAAAGGCCATCCCGCCAATCCCGCCATCTACCACAATGTCTACGATGTTGCCAAATTTCTCATGTATGATCTCAGGGTCTGTGTATTCCTCTACGTATTCTTCAATAGGAAGGGAGGTACTCATCACCGGGTTACCAAGTTCTTTGACGATCGTCCGGGCGATGTTATTATCGGGGATGCGTATACCAACCGTATCCTTCTTCTGTTTCAGCAAACGGGGAACAGCCCGGCTGGCTGGCAGAATAAAAGTATATGGTCCAGGCAATGCCTTTTTCAGCATACGGAAAATGGGCGTATCCACACTTTTCGCATAGTCCGATAAATGGCTGAGGTCATAACATACGAATGAGAACTGGGCTTTGGCCGGGTTAATATGTTTGATACGACAGATCCGTTCCACTGCTTTGGTCTGACAAATATCGCACCCCATACCATACACGGTATCGGTAGGATAGATAATCACACCTCCGTCTTTCAGACACTCAGTGATTGTCTTTAGATGTCGCGGATTCGGATTGTCCGGATGTACTGTTAAGAGCATAATACGAATTTACGAAACTACTGCGGAAGCGCCCCAATTTCCAGGCCAACAGCTGTTGCACATTAAATAATCTTACTATCTTTCGGACCAATTTGAAAAACCAATCGGATGAATACAAAGGGGATTGTTCCGAGAACATGGAGAAGGCTAAAAAGGATTGCACTTATTCTGTTTATAGCACAATTTGTTTACATCATTATCTTAAAGTGGATCAATCCGCCCATTACGCTAACCATGATATCCAGCTGGTTTAGTCTGATGGGAACGGATAAGCACTTTCATAAAACCTGGGTCAATTACGACGAGATATCCCAACATGCCAAACTGGCGGTACTGGCTAGTGAGGACCAACTCTTTCCTGATCATAATGGCTTCGACTTCAAGTCCATCGAAAAAGCGATGAAGCATAATCAGAAAAGTAAAAAGATCAGAGGCGCCAGCACCATCAGTCAGCAGGTAGCAAAAAACGTTTTCCTGTGGCAGGGGCGTAGTTGGGTACGGAAGGGGCTCGAGGTCTACTTCACATTTATGATTGAGAAGATCTGGGGCAAGGAGCGTATCCTGGAAATGTACCTCAATGTGGCACAGATGGGAGATGGCATTTTCGGTATAGAAGCCGCTGCGCAGCAATATTATCACAAGGGAGCCGCCAGTCTGAACCGCGAACAGGCGGCCATGATCGCTGCCTGCCTGCCAAACCCCGTTAAGTACACGGTAGTACCACCTGCACGAACTACTTCCTATCGTCAGCGTAAGATATTACAACAGATGCGTTTTATCGCTCCCGATCCGGATATATCGGAACTGGTAAGGGGTGAATAGCAACGACTATTATAAGAAAGAAGGGGTACCAATGCGATTGGTACCCCTTCTTTCTTATAATAGTCATTGCCGTAATAACCTGTCAATGGCGGCTATGGCACTTGTCTGCCTTTCTTCGAAACCGCCCCTGATCTCGACCCATGGTACTCCTGACGCAATCACCAGTTCACGGTAGATATTGTAAAAATATTCACGCATCTCCGGGTCGGGATGCTCACGTTGTGGGTCTTCGACCCACGGAAGGTCAATATAGGTCAGCAGATACAGATCATAGTGCCGGGCGGCAATGTGTTGCAGAATGACCGGATCACAATTACCGTATTTATGTTCGCTCCATACCTTAATGACATGCAGGTCTGTATCACAGATCAGCAGGCGGTTAGCCTGTGTGGCCAGCCGGTCCTCTAACGCCAGCTGCCCCTCAGCCATCAGCGTGAGGTCGTGTTGTTCATAAGGCCTGGGCAATTCCTCCAGGTACTGCCGGGCATATTCAGGTACCCACATCGTTTTAAAATGTGTGGCCAGCTGCTCACTTAATGTACTCTTTCCGGTCGACTCCGGGCCTATAACAACGACTCTCAACATATGATAATTTACTTTGCCAGTCCTGCAGCTTGTTGTTCCCGCCAGATCTTCATCCAGCTGAAATATCCCAGTATGGCAACTATAAACAGGAAAATGGTCAGTACGGCTGTTGGTAACAGGTGCTTGTGAAATAACAGGGGTATTGCCACCAGGTTAGAAACGTTCAGTACCAGCCAGTTTTCAATCTTTCTCTTTGCCAGTAGCCACATGCCGGCACAGGCGGTAGCAGACACAAATCCATCCACCACAGCAACATCCGATTTGGAATAGGTAGTGAGCAGATAAGCGAACACTCCCCAGCCGACGACCGTGATAAGCCCTGTTATCAACCAGTCTTTACCATTCGCTCTGGTCACCGGGGTTTCAGGACCATCTGCTCCTTTTTTGGCCCAGTGATACCAGCCATAGGCACTCATGATGAAATAATAGATATTCAGCGTCGCTTCTGCATATAACATGAACTCCGCCCTCGATAACAGGTAGGCATAAATACCCGTGCTCACCAGACCGGTCGGGTACAGCCAGATGCTGTTCTGTTTGCTGAAGAGCACACTGATGGCACCAAATAGCGCTGCCACTATTTCCAGCCAACTCATCGCTTTTATTCCTTCCTGCAAACCCTGATATAGCGTGTCAAAAATCATTTCGAAAGATTATACTGCTTAATTATTCAGCTATTAAACATCCAGCTACGTTCCAGGCACTGAAGCTGCCGCCTTCTCTTTCTCCTAATGGAATAGCCACTTTAAATGTATGCAGTCCCGGCGTGAGATCAGGCAAAGGTATGGTAACCGGTTCAGTTACACCACCCGGACACCAGTTGGACCTGCTCAGGTCAGAAGAGGAGAGACCATTGATGAAGTTACCTGTTGCCGGATTCAGTAAGCGGAAGTTTCCACAGTCTGTTCTCCAGGGAATGAAGTGATATACCCGCTGCCCGTCGACAAAGATCTCATTCAGCTTCTTATTGAACTCATCTCCGCCACCCCAGCCGCCATGGCCGGTAGTGGTATAACGCAGCCGCAGGTTTTTCAGGCCTGCAGGGACATTTACGGTCACTGCCAGCGAATCCTTTCCGAACATGGTACCATATTCCTGACCCGCCATTTCCATCAGGTTAGTGGAGTTGAAGATCGGCATGATCCAGTGCTTTTTAGTGGTAGTATCCTGGTCATTGTCCGCCGGATAATACTTCAGTCGCAGACTCACCTTGTGTCCTCCTTTATCATAGTTACCCACAAATACACCTATCCAGACGTCCCCTTCCAGACGTGGTTGTAATTCTGTGATGTCCTGACGGTATACGGCAGAATCAGCCCACTGATAACCTTTGATCTTCACTTTTTTGTTGTATTCACTGATGCCGAAAGGCGTGAAAAAGCGCATCAGTTCCAAAGTAGGCAGGTAGCTGTCCGTAGCTATAACCCCACGGTACTTCTCATGATAAGCCGGTAGCGCATTTACACCGTTTTTTAATCCGTCCAGGAATGACTGCTTTTTATCCATCGGAATCATAAATACAGCACCTGTGCGGTCATAGGAATCTCCGTTGGAAAATGCTGCTACTTCGGCAAACAGGGTGCCGACTGGCAGTTTAGGCAGCTTCACCTTCTTCAGGATCACAGTACCTCCCGCATAGTGGTAGGTCACATTCTCCTGATCATCGGCCGGATCATGGTGTTCATTGCCCCAGCTGATCTGCTCATCAGTGAAAATTGGAATAGTGGTGAATCTGTTTTCAATTACCTGGCGCAGGTAAGTGGCGTCGTCCACCAGCTGGCCCATAGATGCAGGCCATTGTAATTCAGTGTCTTTTATAGTATGCAGATCTACTTTTGTCGCAATATATTCGGCAGTACCGTTACGTACCGTTCTGAGTATCAGTCCCAGACCAGGCGCATAACCCTGAATCGGTGTTCCTTTTACCGGTAGTGCATCTGTGTACCAGATCTCAATGCTATTGGAGCGAACCCTCATTTTGGCCTTCTTACAGGGATATCCCAGTATAGTGTCTGTACCCGGTATCAGTTCCGGCTGATCATATTCAGCGAATGGCTTCTTAAATGTGAGCAGATGGCCTTCCTTGTCTTTGATCTGCTGGTAGGTTACCTTTCCTTTCTGGTCCAGCAGCTGCAGTTCTTTCTGTGCGACGGGATCAACAGGTGCAAAACGGGCTTTATCTCCGCTGATGATCAGCTTAATATTCCCATCAGGCACTTCTTTTCCATTGTACCTGAATCCATATGTGACCTCGGCACCGGCCTTTGTTCCTTTCGACTGTGCGAATGCGCTCCCTGCGACAAGCAGGGTCATCCACACGAATGACATTTTCTTCATAAGTATAAGTGTATCCTATTTATGGCTAAAGATACTGGTATAAATAAAAAAAGCACAGTCAAAAGACTGCGCTCTTTTTTAACACTATCATTCTCTCAACTATGGCTTATTCTGCTTCTGCCACTACTTCTTTCACTTCTGGAATCATACGCTTCATCATGCCTTCAATACCGGCTTTCAGCGTGATCATAGAAGATGGGCAGCCTGAACAGGACCCCTGCAGCATCAACGTCACAGTACCGTCGTCGTAATCTTTAAACTGAATTGCACCACCATCCATTTCTACCGCTGGCTTTACGTAGTTCTCAAGTAATTCCTTGATACGTTTTACAACATCGGTATCATCTGCACTTACTTCATTGGTGGCAGCTGCTTTTGTAACCACTATTTCCTCTTCGTTAACAACAGGACGGTTATCTTCCAGGTATTCCTTCAGGAAGGCTTTAATAGTAGGTATAATATCGTTCCAATCAGTGTCTGGCGTCTTCGTGAGTGTAATGAAGTTCGCCATGATAAAAACTCCTCTGATAAACGGGAAGCTGAACAACTCAACAGCCAATGGAGATGGCTTAGCGCTCGCCTCATCAGGGAAATCGATGTGCTTACCAGGGTACAACAGTTTGTTAGCTACAAACTTCATTGTCTCCGGATTGGGCGTCATTTCTGTATATATACTGATTATGGGATTGCCTGTTTTGATCATAGTACACTAAACTTTTATGATGGGACAAAGGTAGCAACTTTCGCTCACATACCCAGTGGAATCAACCGTAATACCCATCGAATTTTACAATGCGGATATAGATAAATTTTGCATCACATGTCATTTAACACTGTTTTCTCCTTATTTCCGGCACCGTTTGTGCTGCATAACCAACTTCATAATCAACCTTCCGTATAACGGATTGGTGGAATGATTCGTTTTGTTATTTTCGCAGTTTTCAGGTCTTAACCTACAATTAGTAGAATGTTGAAGTATTTATTGGGAGTTGCGCTGCTACTGACGGGCATCTTCGGTCAGGCACTTGCACAACTGCCGCCTAAACGGGAATTTCGTGCAGTATGGATCGCCACGGTAGAAAACATTGACTGGCCCTCCCGAAGGGGCCTGCCAGTGGAAACACAGAAACAGGAATTTATTAATCTACTTGATAAACAGCAACGCAATGGTATGAACGCGGTGATCGTACAGATACGCCCGGTCGCCGATGCTTTCTACGATTCTCCTTTCGAGCCCTGGTCCGAATACATCACCGGTACCCAGGGACAAGCGCCCAACCCTTATTATGATCCGCTTCGTTTTATGCTGGAAGAGACGCATAAAAGAGGAATGGAATTTCATGCAT
This sequence comes from Chitinophaga agri, assembly GCF_010093065.1. Classification (NCBI taxonomy): domain Bacteria; kingdom Pseudomonadati; phylum Bacteroidota; class Chitinophagia; order Chitinophagales; family Chitinophagaceae; genus Chitinophaga; species Chitinophaga agri. The sequence goes on from NZ_CP048113.1 coordinate 4,842,626, forward strand.
GGTTCAATCCTTACCGCGCCGCTATTCGCAATACAACGTCCAACCACATCACCCGCATGCGTCCTCAGTGGTTCGTAACGTTTGATGGTAAAAAATACTTCGACCCGGGCATTCCGGAGGTCCGTGAATATGTGACCAATATCATCCGTGACGTAGTACGCCGCTATGATATTGACGCTGTACATTTTGATGACTATTTCTATCCTTACCCGGTTCCGGGAAAAGAATTTGGCGACAACAACTCCTACCGCCAGTATGGTCGCAACATGATGAAAGACGACTGGCGCCGCTGGAATGTAGACACGATCATCCAGATGGTAGGTAAAATGATCAAGGAAGAAAAACCCTGGGTAAAATTCGGTATCAGTCCGTTCGGCATCTGGCGTAATAAGAATAAAGACCCTGAAGGTTCTTACTCTTCAGGTCTGTCCAACTACGACGACCTCTATGCTGATGTACTCAAATGGCTCAAAAACGGCTGGATAGATTATGTCGCGCCACAGCTCTACTGGGAGCGGGGCCATCGTGTAGCCAATTATGAGTTGCTGCTGAACTGGTGGGCCCAGCATGGGTATGGTCGCAATGTCTACATCGGCCATGGTGTATACCGCCTTAAAAGTAATGCTGCCTGGAGTATTCCCAACGAACTGCCTGTACAGATCACCGAGGTACGTACACTCAACACTATACACGGCAGCGCCTTTTACAGCGCCAAGTCCTTCAATGGTAATCCTTTAGGCATTGAAGACAGTCTCCGCAACCACTTTTACCGTTACCCCGCACTCAGACCAGCAATGCCCTGGATCAACATGCCATCGCCATTTCCGCCCTACTTCGTGGATGCGTTTGAACGCACAGATGGATTGCATCTGCACTGGGCTGACCAGGATACATCCGGGCGTACGCAGCAATATGTGCTGTACCGCTTCGATGCCAATGAGTCTATTAACCTGGGTGATCCGACTAAAATACTGGCGATCGTACAGCAACAGTCGGAACCACAATATGTAGATCTCTCTTATGTAAAAGGCAGGCTGTACACATATGTTGTGACTGCCCTGAACAGGATGCAGACGGAAAGCTGGGCCAGCGATCCCTTGTATATGCGTTTCTCAGGCAAAAAGACCCAGTTCATTATTGATCCTGAACCGTAGAAAATCCATTAAGCATTAGGAACTGGGATTATTGCTAAAATATTCTTACTCAAAGAAGAAATACGATATTAATATTAAAAGAAAGGGGGCTTCTATTAAATAGAGCCCCCTTTCTTTTTTCATCCATCGATCCCAATCTCCGCTACATTTCAATTTCTAATTCCTAATTAATTACTTATATACTGCCTGCACCGGTTTACCTACAGCACCGTTCGGCATCTGTATACGCAGCATTGCAGCAATAGTGGGTGCAATGTCAGCCATGCTTACCACGTCATTTGTATAACCATGTTTCACATGCCAGCCCATAAATACAAGTGGTAAATGGGTATCATATGGGTTCCAGTTACCATGTGTCGTGCCTTTGGATGAGCCGGAATACCAGCCTGGTTCAGGAATGATGATCACTGATCCGCAGCGCTTGGGGTTATATCCATTAGCAGCCATAGACTTTATAGGCTCAGGCAGCGGGCTATTCCCCAGGTTATCCATGTCTGCCGCAAACTCAACGCCTGGTAATTTCTGAAGGAATTGTACGGTAGCCTTCTTAATCGCATCAAAATCCAATTTCTGTGCTTCGATGCTTTTCAGATCAAAACCTATATGATAGTTTTCTCCTGTCAGGGCCAGCTTATCTGCACCGAAACGTTCTTTCAGCCATGCATTCAGGCCGGAAAGCATTTTACCGTCTGGTAATCCTGCAGGTATCTGATGTTCTTTCATAAAACCGACTGAATGAGCCGCACCATGGTCGGCAGAGAGGAACACCAGGTAATTGCCCTTACCTACACGCTGGTCCAGATAGCGGAAGAATGCAGACAGGTCTTTGTCAAGACGCAGGTAAGTATCTTCTACCTCTATGGAGTTAGGACCATATTTATGTCCAACATAATCTGTTGAAGCACAGTTGATCGTTAAAAAGTCTGTCACATTGCCGGTACCCATCTTATATCCATCGATCGCTGCTTTGGCAAATTCCAGTGTCAGGGTGTTTCCGGAAGGCGTGGTACGCAGGCTACCCTTGTCATTCGGGTAAATATCCTGCATGTTGTGTGGGAATGTAGCCGTTTTCTCTCCCCCGAATGTACCTTCCCAGCTCATATCATCCGCGGTGCTCTGCACATAGGTGCTGATCGGGTAGAGCGGGTTCCAGGGTTTGGACATCATTGCAGCCGGCAGCTGACGCGCGTTAAAAGTTTTCACCCATTCCGGCAGGTCCTGCATATAAAAGGAACTGGTCACAAAACTGGCATTACTGTCATCCAGCCAGAAAGCACCATCGGCGATATGGCCGGCAGGCAGGATAGAGGCCCTGTCTTTCAGCGATACACCTACCACTTTGGAACGGAAGTTGGTCGCCAGTTTTAACTCGTCCGTGATCGTAGAAGCCAGCAGGTTACGAGGCGACATTTTACCCGCATCTGTCGTAGTACCGATAGGCTGTACGGTAGTATCTTCTGTACAATACCAGTGACGGCCGGTTACCTGGTCTGTCCAGTCATTGCCGGTAATACCATGAATAGCAGGCACCGAACCCGTGTAAATAGTACTATGTCCTACAGCTGTAAAAGAAGGTAAGTGAGTAATGAAAGCGTTTTCGCAGGAGAAACCTTCTCCCAGCATTCTTTTGAATCCGCCTGCCTCGTATCGGTCATAATAGCGGTACAGATAGTCCCAACGCATCTGATCAACAACAATCCCGACTACCAGTTTCGGACGATCTACCGGTTTTTGTGCCCGGAGAACGCCTGCCTGCAGCATGGCGCCGGTAAGCGCCAGCGCAGACAATAATTTGCAAATTCTTCTCATGATAGATAATTTCAACAGTGATAAGACCCGTGACTATTAACGCCTTTGGTTACTTAAGGTTGTCAAATTATCTATCCTTTTAAACTTATGATTATATAAATGTTACCAACGGAGATATAAATGGATAAGGACTCCTTAGAATCCTGCTTCCGCAAACCGCACCGGATAATCAGAGATAATACCATCTACGCCCATTTCCTTAAGCTTCTTCATCTCTGCTGCCTCCTGTACCGTCCATGGAACAACCTGGATCTTCCGGCTATGGCACAACGTTAATAACGCAGGTGTTGTGAACTGGTAAAACGGATTATAGAACTGTGGAGTGAATCCGAGCAGGTCCAGTTGTTTAGCCGGGTTCACTTCCTTATCATATGTCAGGAAACCCAGTGTGACAGCAGGATATCTGCGATGCAGCACCTGCAGGGGCCGGGCGTCAAAAGACTGTATAATCAGGCGGTTACCGAGTGGCAGCATGTTCTTCACCGCCATCAGTTTGTCAATATATTCTTCCGGCGCGGGTTGTTCTGTACCATCTGTTTTAGCGGAAGACTTGATTTCCAGTAAATAAAATACCGGTGCCAGGTGATGCGCCTTAGTATATGTCTCTACGGAATCAATCATCTCTGACAGGAGAGGAGCATAGGATTTAATGCGCTGCTGCTGAGGGAACTCAGGATATGGCTTTTCACCGATCACAAACTGGCGGATGCGGCTATAGTCCATCTTATAGAAGGTATAGTCTGCCCTGGAAGCAGTCGGTATTTCTGCGCCATCTGGCATGGTTGTATAAGCAGGATTGAAGGAGGCGTCATGATATACGACCACCTGTCCGTCTTTTGTGATATGCACATCAAACTCGATCGTGTTTGCACCTGTCTCAATGGCTTTGATCATGGAAGGAATCGTATTCTCCGGCATCAGTCCACGGGTACCGCGGTGCCCTACCTTGTAAAATGATGGCAACTGGTGTGCTGTCATGGGTTTCGTAGATTTACAGGCATTCATACCTGTTGTGGCGAGCAGCAGTCCTGCCGCCAGCATGGCTTGTTGTAAAGGTTTCATCGTCTAACGTTTTCCGGCTGTTAAAGTAATACTCGCGCATTTCTTTACGGGACCAGGCATGTTAACTCATTATTAATTAATGGGATTACATGCAGAGAAATACGCCTGCTGCGATGGCAGCCCCTGCTAGTGGACCCAGTACAGGTATCCAGGCATAATCCCAGCCATTACCGCCTTTTCCCTTCACAGGCAGAATAGCATGCATGATACGGGGGCCAAGGTCTCTCACCGGATTAATCGCATATCCCGTTGTTCCTCCCAGTGAAAGGCCGATGGCCAATACCAGCAGAGACACCGGCACCGCGCCCAGGGAGCCCATGCCTATGGGTGTTTTCTCCTTACCAAACTCCCCGTTCGAAACGATATAGAAAATAGTGAACAACAATACAAAGGTACCGACAATCTCACTGGTCAGGTTACGGGCATTATTACGGATAGCCGGGGCCGTACAGTAACAGGCCTGTATCAATCCCGGATCTGCTGTATCATCCAGGTGATCTTTATAATGTATCCATACCAGCAGTGAGCCAGCCATAGCACCCAGTAACTGTGCTCCGGCAAATAACGGCAACTGTGCCCATTCAAACCTGCCGGCTAAAGTTAGTGCCAGCGTCACTGCCGGATTAAGGTGTGCGCCGCTGTAGGGGCCTGCTACCACCACACCGACAAATACAGCCAGTGCCCAGCCGGTCGTAATTACGATCCAGCCGCCACCATGACCTTTTGTTTTATTAAGGATCACATTAGCAACCACACCATTGCCGAGCAATATCATCAGCATGGTGCCCAGAAACTCTGCTATTAAGGGATGCATCGAAGAATGAATTTTATCAGTTAGTCATTGGTGCTGTGTGACATGGAACGATTCCCGCACCAGCGTTTACGTGAAATATTACTTTGTAACAGCAGCATCTTCTTCCTGTGCGGAAAACTTCGTCCAGGCTTTTACTGCCTTTACAGCATTGCCCCATCCGCGTACCCATTTACGCACATCTTCATCTTTCCCAGCAGGTGTAAAAGAGTGGTCTACCTGCCATTGACGGGCGATCTCCTCCTGGTCTTTCCAGAAGCCAGTGGCTAACCCTGCCAGATAAGCCGCGCCCATTGCAGTTGTTTCCGTCACTTTAGGGCGTACCACCTGTGTATTGAGAATATCAGCCTGGAACTGCATCAGCAGATTATTGTTAGTGGCCCCGCCGTCCACCCGCAACTCTTTGATACTGATACCCGCATCCGCCTCCATGGCCTGTAATACATCCATGGTTTGATAGGCAATGCTCTCCAGGGCGGCCCTGGCAATATGTGCAGATGTTGTACCCCTTGTCATTCCCACGAGTGTACCTCTCGCATGCTGGTCCCAGTGAGGCGCCCCCAGTCCGGCGAAAGCCGGCACCAGATACACACCATCATTATGTACTACTTTCTTAGCCAGTCCCTCCACTTCGGAAGATGAGCGGATGATCCCCAGACCATCTCTCAGCCATTGCACAACCGCACCGGCAATAAAGATGCTGCCTTCCAGCGCGTATTCTACCTTGCCATTTATCTTCCAGGCAATTGTGGTTACCAGGTTATTCTGCGAAATGATCGGCTGTTCCCCGATGTTCATCAGCATGAAACAGCCGGTGCCGTAGGTGTTCTTCACCATTCCCGGCGCAGTACACATCTGCCCGAATAAGGCGGCATGCTGGTCGCCCGCAATACCGGCAATAGGGATCGTTGAAGAGAAAATAGCAGAGGTAGTATGACTGATCAGCTCACTGGACTGCTTTACTTCCGGCAACATACCTGCCGGAATATCGAACAGTGAGAGCAGTTCTTCATCCCACTGCTGTGTATGTATATTAAATAACATGGTACGGGATGCATTGGTGATGTCCGTCGCATGCGTCTTTCCTTCTGTCAGGTTCCATACAAGCCAGGCATCCACCGTACCAAATGCCAGTAGCCCTTTGGCCGCTCTTTCGCGCGCACCTTCCACATTATCAAGTATCCATTTTACTTTCGTAGCCGAGAAATAGGCGTCAATGACCAGTCCTGTTTTTTCACGGATCAGCTGTTCATGACCAGCTGCTTTGAGCTCGTCGCAATAAGCGGCCGTACGGCGGTCCTGCCATACGATGGCATGATGAACCGGCTTTCCGGTGTGGCGGTCCCATACGACGGTTGTTTCCCGTTGATTGGTAATACCTATGGCTACAATGTCCGTTCCCCGCAGGCCGGCTTTGGCTACGGCTTCTGCCGCGACTCCCAGCTGGCTGGACCAGATCTCATTGGCATCATGCTCCACCCATCCCGGTTGTGGGAAGATCTGACGAAACTCTTTTTGTGCAAGGGATACGATCGTACCTGCTTTGTCAAATATGATCGCTCTGGAGCTGGTAGTACCCTGGTCGAGTGCGAGGATGTATCCGGTTGTTTCCTTTTCCTTCATAACTGATCGTGAAATTTATTGCTGGTTATTAACAGGTACTGATACAGGTAACAGGTAATGTGCGGCTATGGCTGCAAAGATTTTCACCTGTTCCTGCTCCCAGTCTTTATCCTTTCCCAGTTCGGCAGCCATGATAGCGGCTACCTCCGGGGCCATGTCAATAGCGGCATGTGCGTCGAGTAATAATGCCCGTAATCTGCGGGACAGCACATCATCCACTGTCCTGGCCATTTCATGCTCAACGGCCCAGATCACCTGTGCTTTTATGTAAGGCAGTCTGGAGTGGAGCTGTGCTTTCAGTTCCGGCCGGGCTTCTATCAATTCGGTTATTTCAACAGCATCACTGCCATAGACATCCAGAGGAGCCATACTGATAGCAGTCGTATAGCCATGTATGTGCAGGGTCTCAGTACCACAGGGTACAGCGGGCAGTCCACCGGTCGTAATTGCTGTATCCACGGTGTCTTCTGCCATTTTACGGAAGGTAGTCCATTTACCACCGGTAATGGTGATCAATCCGGAATCAGCAATGATGATCTTATGACTGCGCGATATTTCCTTGGTGCTGTCTGTTTCTTTCTGAGGAGCGGCCAGCGGGCGAAGACCTGCATACACGCTCAGAACATCCGCACGGGTAGGTGCCTTTATCAGGTATCCTGCGGCCGTCTCCAATATAAAACTGATCTCTGCCTCCAGCGCCTGCGGTTCCAGACTATGTGCATTGAGTGGCGTATCCGTCGTACCCACCAGTACCTTCCCATGCCAGGGGAGTGCAAATAGCACTCTGCCATCGGCCGTTTTAGGAATCATTAATGCGCTGGTACTGTCCAGAAAAGAGGCATCCAGCACGATGTGGACACCCTGACTGGGGCGGATCGTTGGCCGGGCGCCTGGCTCGTCCATCTGTAACACTTCATCTGCAAAAACCCCTGTTGCATTGATCACAGACCTGGCGCTGAGCTGATATCTTTCCCCCGTTTCTTCATCCTGGGCATGTACACCTGCGATCTTACCTGCGTTGTCTTTATCTAACCCAATGACTTTAAAATAATTAAGCAGTACAGCGCCCTGTTCTGCCGCCGTTTGTGCGATGTTGATCGCCAGGCGGGCATCATCAAACTGTCCGTCGTGATAGACAATACCACCTTTCAGTTTATCTCTGCGTATAGCCGGCAACGCTTTGATAACAGCGTTACGGCCAATGACTTTTGACGGGCCGAGGCTAAGCCTTCCGGAAAGGAGGTCATATACTTTAAGACCGATACCGTAGAACGGGCCCTGCCACCATTTATAGTATGGAATAATAAACTCCTGATCATGTGCCAGGTGAGGCGCGTTGGCCAGCAGCAACCCTCTTTCGTGCAAAGCCTCTTTCACAAGGCCCACATCTCCCTGGGCGAGATACCGCACGCCCCCATGTACGAGTTTAGTGCTGCGGCTGGAGGTACCTTTTGCAAAGTCTGACTGTTCGAGTAACAGTGTGCGGTAACCTCTCTGGGCGGCATCCATAGCTACCCCGAGTCCGGTCGCACCACCGCCGATGACAATAATATCCCAAACGACTGATGCCGTATTGCCTATCTGTTGCTTAAAGGTTAACCTGTTCATAGTGAGGAAAATGCTTTAATTTTCTTTTAATTCGTTTCAGTTTATTTCATCCATATATGAAAAAAACATACCGGGCGCTGGCCGTCCCGTTAGCCGAAAATAAATGTTTTGTTCCTTCCTTTTCAGTAAGTTAATGCATAAACGAGCATTTATACATGATATTCTTCACTTTTTACTAAATATTTTTTCTGATACGATGTGTTTAATTCAACAACATGAAAGTAATTTTGTAACGAATTGGAAGAAGGCATAAGCGTATTTATTCCAAATCTGATTTTAACATCTTTTGCTTTTTTCTACAACTGCTAATTTTATTTCGCATATGTCAATGATCAATATTGCAGAGAGACACAAATACATTCTTGACCGGTTGTCTGAGAAGGGGTATGTGAATGTGGTGGATCTTTGCAAAGAACTGGATGTTTCCGGTGTTACCATACGTAAAGACCTAAAGCTACTCGAAGACAAATCCCTGTTATTCCGTTCTCACGGAGGGGCAACAGTGAACAATCCGTACATTAATGATAAACCGGTTAATGAAAAGGAGAAGCTACGCCGTGAAGAGAAGAACAATATCGCGGTAGCTGCTGCTGCAATGATTGCACCAAATGACGCGATTATCATATCATCTGGCACAACAGCACTGGCGCTGGCGAGGAACATACATCCGAGAGGCCATCTTACGGTGATCACCCCGGCGCTGAATGTGGCACAGGAGTTACTGAGACACCAGGAGATAGAGGTATTACAGCTGGGAGGAATTGTGAGAAACAGTTCTTCTTCAGTAACAGGCACTTATGCTGAGCGTATACTGGCCGACTTTTCCTGCTCCAAATTATTCTTAGGGCTGGAAGGTATTGATATTGAATTCGGACTGACGACTACCAATCTGATGGAAGCACAGCTGAATGCACGTATGGTGACGGCTGCACAAAAGACGATCGTACTGGCCGATTCTTCTAAATTTGGCCGTCGCGGTTTTGGAAAGATCTGCGACCTGGAAGATGTAGATGAGATTATCACAGACAGTGGTATATCAGGACATGTGGTCAAGGCACTGGAAGAGATGGGCATTAATGTCACGATCGTATAAAATATTACTTGGAAGGGGAGGACAGGCGTCTTCCCCTTTTCATTTTCAGATTAACTACTCACACCGGTAATAGCGATTACCTATCTACGCAAACAGTTTGTACTGATCTTATAGGTAAATAACAATGTATCCTTCCCTGCTATGACGTGGTTCCTGCCGGTGGCCTTATGAAAATGGTCAAGATAGGCGACGATAAATGCCTCTGTATCACAAATGGTCCGGACTATTGTGTCGCGGCCGGTCTTGCCATTGTCAAACAGGCTGTCAATGTGGCTTGTACAGACATAGCAGTATACTTTTGGCGAATAATCGGGCCTGACGTCCTCTTTAATGCAGGCGGTCATAAGCAGGAGGGTGGGTAATAACAGCTTTTTCATGTCGGGATTGGGTCTGATAATGATTATGTTAATTCCGGGTATAACCAGGGATGTTGTTGTCCTGACAAACTACATAATTATTTGATCCCACAGATACAACATCGCCGGCTTTTCATTTTCTTTCGGATCAGGGCATTCCGGCCACTCGCGTATTTAGCGACTTAGCGTGGTATTGGGTGGCTTTTAGTATGCTTTTAGTATTAGTAAGGTAAGCTTTCTCTTACGTTTCTCCTACGTTTTAAAACGTAAGAGAAACGTAAGAGAAAGCTTACCTTACTAATACTAAACCGAATCTAAACACTATTAAAAACACACATCCAACTGCGGACAGTCAGATAAATAACCTGGTGGGCTGCCGGTATACATATCGTGTTTGACCCTGTTTTTAGCCCATTGGCAACGTTCCCGGCAACCGGGGTGCTCCCGATGGTCACAACTAGGCCTTTTTGTCCTGAATGCCCCCTATCGGTCCTTTTTTATCGTTTGGACGAACAAGCGACGAACAAGCGACGAACAAGCGCTATACAAGCAACGACTATTTTACCGCTTATCTACCCGGCTTTTACCACGTCAGGCTACATATCCGCCCGTTCATATGATTAACGATCAGTCACTTACTGTCTGGATCTCCTAATTCCATATGGATGACTCCTAATTACAATCTTTGCGCGCACCCAACACATTAAACATTTTTATAAGTCAAGATCCGCTGGCAATACCCTAAAAAGGGCCCATATCACCCTGCTCCTTATTTAATTCTAACGAATACCTATACTTTTTTAATCTTTTCTAAATTTTCGGGGTTATACAAAAACTTTCTTAAAAAATACCGGCTTCCTTTAGTATCTTTATACCGTTCCCGAAACAATTACGGTACCACAACCGCCTGGAGTAAGCGGGGAAGTATGCCAAGGTCAAAAAAATCTAAACGAATGCAAGAAGTGAAGCAATTGCAAGGACTGTACCGCCCGGAATTTGAAAGTGATGCATGCGGAACGGGCTTTACCGCCCATATTAAGGGCCGTAAATCGCATCAGATCATCCGGGATGCGCTGACCATGTTGGAAAATATGGAACATCGCGGTGCATGTGGTTACGAACAGAACACAGGTGATGGAGCTGGTATCCTGATCCAGCTGCCACATGAATTTCTGTACGACGAATGCCTGAAAGTAGGCTTTAGCCTCCCGGAATTTGGAAAGTACGGTGTAGGTATGATTTTCTTTCCAAAGGAACCTCGCTGGCGCGAAGAGTGTCGTGAGATACTGGACCGTGCGGCCGAAAAACTGGGTCTGGAAATTCTGGGTTACCGTAAGGTGCCTGTGCGGCCGGACGGCATCGGTGAAGGCGCTCTTTCCGTTGAACCAGAAATTGAGCAGGTATTTATAGCCTGTCCCTATCATATTACGGACAATGACGTTTTCGAACGCAAACTCTTCGTACTGCGCAACTACGTTTCTAAAACGGTGCGCAACACAGTACCAAAAGAGAAGGCGCTCTTCTACATTCCCTCCCTTTCTACAAAAACGATCGTATATAAAGGTCAGCTGACCACTTACCAGGTACGTCATTATTATGCCGACCTGAGTGATGAGAAGATGGTATCCGCGTTCGCGCTGATCCACTCCCGTTTTGCGACCAATACATTCCCGAGCTGGCGCCTGGCTCACCCTTACCGCTATATTGCGCACAATGGTGAGATCAATACGCTGAAAGGTAACCTGAACTGGTTACGTGCCGGTGAAAAAGACTTCGTGTCCAAATACTTCTCCCAGGAAGAAATGGACATGCTGCTGCCGCTTGTGGAAGAAGGTCAGTCTGACTCTGCCAGCCTTGACAATGTCGTGGAACTGCTGATGCTCTCCGGCCGTTCCCTGCCACATGTTATGATGATGCTTATCCCTGAAGCATGGGATGGCAATGATGACATGGACCCGGTGAAAAAGGCCTTCTACGAATACCACGCCTCTCTCATGGAACCATGGGATGGCCCGGCATGTATCTCCTTCACAGATGGTAAGATCATCGGTGGTACCCTGGACCGTAACGGTCTGCGTCCTGCCCGCTTCGTTATCACTAAGGATGACCGCGTGATCATGGCTTCTGAAGCAGGTGTACTGCCAATAGATCCTAAAAATGTAAAAGAAAAAGGCCGCCTGCAGCCTGGTAAAATGTTCATCGTGGACATGGAACAGGGCCGTATCATCGGTGATGAGGAACTGAAAAGCACTATCTGCTCTCAGCAACCTTACGGCGAGTGGCTGAATAAATATAAGATCCGCCTGGAAGAACTGCCTGAACCAAGGGTTACTTTTACCCACCTGGAACACGAGCAGATCTTCAAATATCAGCGCGCTTTCGGTTATTCTATCGAAGACCTGAATACCATCATCGCGCCAATGGCACTGGATGGTAAGGAACCGATAGGCTCCATGGGTACAGATGCTCCGCTGGCGATCCTGAGTGATCAGCCACAGCACCTGACCAGCTACTTCAAACAGCTGTTCGCCCAGGTAACCAACCCACCGATCGATCCGATCCGTGAAAAGCTGGTTATGTCCCTGGCTACCTATGTAGGTAACAACGGCAACCTGCTTGATGAAGATCCGCTGCACTGTCATGGTGTTGCCCTTCGTCATCCGATCCTGACCAACTTCGAACTGGAAAAAGTACGTAGTATAGACACTGGCCTGTTCCAGGCTAAGACCCTGCACACTTATTTCCGGGCTGATGGTAAACCAGGCTCCATGGAAAAAGGGCTGCAGCGTTTGTGCCGTTATGCGGTAGATGCGGTAGAAGACGGTTTCGAAGTGATCATTCTGTCCGACAGGGCGATCGACTCCGAACACGCGGCGATTCCTTCCCTGCTTGCAGCATCTGCAGTACACCACCACCTTATCCGCAAAGGATACCGTGGTCAGGTTGGTCTGATTGTAGAAGCTGGCGACGTATGGGAAGTGCATCACTTTGCTTGTCTGCTGGGCTTTGGCGTAACAGCTATTAACCCGTACCTGGCGCTGAGCACGATCCGCGACATGAAGCTGAACAATAAACTGGAAACTGACCTGGATGTAGATAAACTGAAAAAGAACTATATCAAGTCAGTATGTGATGGTCTGCTGAAAGTATTCTCTAAAATGGGTATCTCCACCCTGCAGTCTTATCAGGGAGCACAGATATTTGAAATATTAGGTATTAACCGTCAGGTGGTGGACAAATACTTCACCGGTGCCGTTTCCCGTATACAGGGTATGGGCCTGGATGACATTGCCCGCGAAACACTGGCGAAACACTGGATGGGTTATGGCCGTAAGGAAACGCCTGTACAGCGCCTGACCACTGGTGGTATCTATCAGTGGAAGCGGAAAGGGGAGTTCCACCTGTTCAATCCGACCACAATCCACCTGCTGCAGTATTCTACCCGTATGGGCGATTACAACACATTCAAGAAGTACTCAAAAGCCGTAAACGATCAAAGTGAAAAAGCTGCCACCCTGCGTAGCCTCTTCGCTTTCAAACGTACCCGTCCTTCTGTGCCGCTAAGTGAAGTTGAATCTGCCGAAAGCATCCTGAAACGTTTTGCTACCGGCGCGATGAGCTTTGGCTCTATCTCCCACGAAGCACACTCCACACTGGCCATCGCCATGAACCGTATCGGTGCGAAAAGCAATACCGGTGAGGGTGGTGAAGACGAGCTGCGTTACGAACTGCTGCCTAACGGCGACAGCATGCGTTCTTCTATCAAACAGGTAGCAAGTGCCCGTTTCGGTGTAACAAGTAATTATCTCACAAATGCGGACGAACTCCAGATCAAGATGGCACAGGGTGCCAAACCTGGTGAAGGTGGTCAGCTGCCTGGCCATAAAGTAGACGACTGGATCGCTAAAGTACGTCACTCCACTCCGGGTGTTGGTCTGATTTCCCCTCCTCCGCATCACGATATCTATTCTATTGAGGATCTTGCACAGCTGATCTTCGACCTGAAAAATGCTAACCGTGCTGCCCGTATCAGTGTAAAACTGGTATCCAAAGCAGGCGTTGGTACCATTGCTGCCGGTGTTGCTAAAGCAAAAGCGGATGTAGTACTGATCGCTGGTTATGACGGCGGTACCGGTGCCTCTCCGATCAGCTCTATCAAACATGCGGGTCTGCCATGGGAACTGGGTCTGGCTGAAACACATCAGACGCTGGTAAAGAACAGGCTGCGTAGCCGTGTAGTAGTACAGGCTGACGGTCAGATGAAGACAGGTCGTGACATTGCGATCGCTACCCTGCTGGGTGCTGAAGAATGGGGTGTAGCAACTGCTGCCCTGGTAGTAGAAGGTTGTATCATGATGCGTAAGTGTCACCTGAATACATGTCCCGTAGGCGTTGCCACACAGGATCCTGAACTGCGCAAGCGCTTCGAAGGTAATGCTGATCATGTGGTGAACCTCTTCAAGTTCCTTGTAGAAGAAATGCGTGAGATCATGGCGGACCTTGGTTTCCGTACAGTAAATGAAATGGTCGGTCAGGTAGACAGTCTCCAGTTACGTGAAAACATCACACACTGGAAATACAAATCTCTGGATCTGTCTCCGATATTATATAAAGAACCGGCTGCTGAAGAAACAGGGTTGTTCAAACAGGAAGAACAGGACCACGGCATCAGCGAAGTGATCGACTGGAGACTGCTGAAAGCAGCACAGCCGGCACTGGAAAAGAAAGCACGTGTGTTCCAGCAGTTCCCTGTGAGAAATACAGACAGAGCGGTAGGTACCATCCTCAGTAATGAAATATCCAAACTTTATGCAGGAGAAGGTCTTCCGGAAGATACAATTCACTACAAGTTCGTAGGTTCTGCCGGCCAGAGCTTCGGTGCATTCAACACTAAAGGTGTGACACTGGAACTGGAAGGAGAAGCGAACGACTACTTCGGTAAAGGACTTTCAGGTGCAAAACTGATCCTGTATCCTTCTCCTGAAGCCGGCTTTAAAGCAGAGGAAAATATCATAGCGGGTAACGTTGCCTTCTATGGTGCTACTTCCGGAGAGGCTTATATCCGTGGTAAAGCAGGTGAACGTTTCTGCGTTCGTAATTCCGGCGCTACCATCGTAACAGAAGGCGTAGGCGATCACGGTTGTGAATACATGACCGGCGGTAAGGCTGTCATTCTGGGTGAAACAGGCCGCAACTTCGGTGCAGGTATGAGTGGTGGTATTGCTTATGTATATGATGTAAAAGGTTTATTCGCAGGCCGCAGTAATACGGATATGATCGACCTGGATCCGCTGGATCAGGAAGATGCAGCCGAACTGCAGGACCTCATTACCAAGCATCATGCTTACACTAACAGCACCGTGGCCAAGTTCATACTGAAAGACTGGGAAAATCAGCTGCGTCACTTCGTGAAAGTATTCCCGAAAGAATACAAGGCTGTATTGAGTGCGGGCAAGACTGCACAGAAAGTAGAGAAGTAGTATTATTCTAACACCACCTAACGAAAGAGACAAATGGGCAAACCAACAGGATTCATGGAATTTACCCGGGAGATGCCGGGTAAAGCTCCTGCAAAGGAAAGAGTCCAACATTATAATGAATTCGTGGAAAAGTATTCAGATTCAAAACTGAATGAACAGTCTGCGCGCTGCATGAACTGTGGCGTTCCTTTCTGTCACAGCGGTTGCCCTCTGGGTAATGTGATCCCTGAGTTCAATGATGCCGTGTATCATAAGGACTGGAAAGAAGCTTACGAAATATTAACCAGTACCAATAACTTCCCGGAATTCACAGGCAGGATCTGTCCTGCGCCATGTGAAAGTGCCTGTGTACTGGGTATCAATCAACCGCCTGTAGCGATTGAAGAAATCGAGCGTCACATTATTGAGATCGCTTTTGATAAAGGACTCGTACAGGCGAAAACACCGAGAGTACGTACTGGCAAAAAAGTAGCAGTAATTGGTTCTGGTCCTGCCGGACTGGCCGCTGCTGCTCAGCTGAACTACGCTGGTCACAGTGTAACCGTATTCGAGAGAGACGATGCTCCAGGTGGCTTGCTGCGTTACGGTATCCCTGACTTCAAACTGGAGAAATGGGTGATCGACCGCCGTGTAAAACTGATGGAAGAAGAAGGTATCGTATTCAATTGTAATGCAAACGTAGGCGTAAATGTAGGCGTGAACGATCTGCTGCGTGAATATAATGCGATCGTACTGGCTGGTGGTTCCACTATTCCACGCGACCTGGGTATCCCTGGCCGTCAGCTGAAAGGTGTACACTATGCGATGGACTTCCTGAAACAGCAGAACAAACGCGTGAGCGAACGTGCTGTAGACGGAGAAGACATCCTTGCAACAGGTAAAAATGTAGTTGTCATCGGTGGCGGTGATACCGGTTCTGATTGTGTAGGTACTTCCAACCGTCACGGCGCAATAAGTATCACACAGCTGGAGCTGTTACCAAAACCTCCGGGCGAACGTACTACGTATATGCCCTGGCCAACGTATCCTATGGTGCTGAAAACTTCTTCTTCTCATGAAGAAGGAGCAAACCGTGAATGGGCCATCGGTACCAAAGAATTTGTAGGTGACGAAAACGGAAATCTCAAAGGATTAAAAATAGTAAAGCTGGAATGGGCATTAGGTCCTGATGGCAGACCCGGTAGCTTCAAAGAAGTACCTGGCACCGAACAGGAGATCCCTTGTGAACTGGCATTCCTGGCAATGGGCTTCTTACATCCGCAACATACGGGTCTCCTCGATGAACTGGGTGTAGACAGAGACGAGCGCGGTAATGTGAAAGCCGGTGAAAAAGCATTCCAGACTTCCATCTCCAAGGTATTTGCCGCAGGTGATATGCGTCGTGGTCAATCCCTGGTAGTATGGGCCATCAGCGAAGGACGTGAGTGCGCAAGAAAAGTAGATGAATTCCTGATGGGGGCCTCTCAACTTGAAAGTAAAGATCATTCCCTGCAGGCAATGGCAGTGTAATACTACCATCACCGCAGTGATCAATTTATAATCTAAAGAATCTCATAAGCAGGTTTAGATTTTGTTGTAACCTTCAGCCGGGCCGGGTTTTTACCCGGCCTTTTGCATGCCAGGAACTGCCGGCAGGAATTTCTATATCTTTGAATATATAAATTGTATTCCTCCAGATCCCTATGAAAACATTTTTACTGTCCCTGATCAGCGTATGCCTGCTGCTGCCTGCCTTTTCCCAGAGAAGGACCATCCTTAAACTGGATGTCACTGAACACAAACTGGATTCCGTTAAAAGTTATCATAAACTCCTGATCGTTACAGAAGGTAACATGCAGTCGCGCATGTATGTGGAAAACCTCTCTGCAGAGCTGGGAAAAGCACTCAAATCATTACAGATTGAATGTAAATACCAGTTTCTGGGCGACCGGCTGAAAGACAATGCGGATACTGATGCCGCACTGGAAAAAGCGAAAGCATGGGCGCCAGATGCGATACTTCGTTTTGTACCGTCTACTACGACAGAAAAAATGGGATATACTTATGCGCCTGTCGTGAATTCTCTAAATAATAGCATGCGTTTCTCGAGTCCCTCAGCAGAACTATATCTTACTAATACCTTTGATGTCAAATTAATTGACACAGAAGACGATCATGTCTGGTCAGCCAGACTATTCACCGTTATTGAAGCAGGGCGGCCGACTATTTTCAGACGTATCGGGAAAATGATCCTCGCCGGGCTGAGAAAACAGCATGTACTGGCCCAATCCTGATACCAGGTTGTATACCAACCCTATACGACAAATCTTTACATACAGGCCAGCTCCTGCACTTTCAGGTGCATGCATGATCAGGCGTCGGGATTTGTTATATATTTGGTGTGCAATTAAATCCCATCCCTTACCTGTTTATGAGAGTAGCGTTATTACTGCTGTTAGCATCATTTGTATTCTTTATTGCAAAAGCCCAGCTGCCAGATATTAAATTATCGCCTGTAGAACATCCCCTGGATAGTGTGAAACATTTTAAAAAAATACTGATTGTCGGGGAAGGCAACATACAGGCGCATGCATTTGTAGACATGCTTGCAGCTGAGCTGATCAAAGGATTTAAAACAAAGAACATTGAATGTAAATATCAGTTCCTTGGTGATAAATCGAAAGTAAATACTGCTGCTGTACTGGAAAGCAGCAAAAGCTGGGAACCCGATGTTGTTTTTCATCTCAATCCGGTATCTAATACCATGAATAACAAAAGGGAAATTGGGATCGTGCCTATTGACCTGAGAAGAACCAATATAGTCGCTCCTTTTGGATATGAGAACAACAGATACGTTAAGAATGAATTTGAACTGCTGCTGGAAGAAAATAATACTTCTCTCTGGTTTAGTACGCTTTCTCTTGAAACGAAGTTTGGTAAAAAAAACTTCTTCAAACAATTGCGTATGATGATCATCGAAGATATGGAACGGCAGCTTGTACTACCTTCCTAATCGTTGCCTGCTCTAAAAACAGTAAATTTGTTGTCTATGAGGCAGTTAGTACTTTTATTCATGTTCTGCACAGCCATTGCGCACAACATTTCCGCACAGGTAGGCAATACGGTGTATGATACCCGTCAATATAAAAAAGGCGTATACAAGACATTCCAGGAGTTTCGTGCTAACAACCCGTCCGTAACAGGCACCCTGGTTGTCAAGAACAGGACGCCGGCAGCGCAGGTATACCTGCTGTCTGCACCCAATGAACTGAGGATCATTGATTCTACAGGACAGGAACAGAAAGTGAGGAAGTTCTGGGGATATTCCGATGGTGTATCTATATATATAAAAGACAACGGACTAAATAAGCTGGAAGAAATCGGATACTATTGCCTTTACCGCATTAATGCCATTACCTCTGCCCCGGCAAACAGAGCAACAGAAGGCATGGTTTTCAATAATACGCCGCCGCCGACAGCTGATAAAAGGGTGCTGAATCTGGCTACCGGCGATGTATATGACCTGACGCTGTTCAATATGCGCCGTTATATCCTGCCAAATGATACGGCGTTACTACGGGAATTCAACGACGATAAACAAAATAAGAACAAACTGGTATATTATATACAGAAATTCAATCAGCGGAACACACCAACCTGGTGAAAATCTGCCAATTGAGCTGATAAACACCTTTTTATATGATAGCGTCCTGTGAGTAGCAGGACGCTTTTTTAATTGGGGAATAGCTGAGCAGGTACAGTATTTGTTTGATTACCTATGTAAACCAGAAGTGCCCTAAAGCGTTTTATTTCAGTAATTTACTATGTAACCTTTTTCGTAGTGACAGATCCATCTACAACCGAAGAGAAACATCATGGTCGTCCCTGGTGGCGGTGGTTATTGTGGGCGCTTGTCGTCCTGCTGATACTGCCTGTTATGGCAGTATTGCTTTTACAGCTCGATCCTGTGCAGGATTTCATCCGCCGGCAGGGAGAACAATACCTCAAAAAGAAACTTCATACTCAGGTAAAGATTGGCTACCTCCGCATGCGCGGCTGGCAGTATCTGGAACTCAGAGATGTGTACGTTGCTGATCCCTCGTCTAAAGCCCTGCTTTACTCCGGCTCCCTGAAAGTCAGGTACAATCTGTTGGCATTTCTCAACAATGAGTTACAGGTTAATGGACTGGAATGGGATTCTGTCCTGGTGAATGTCTATCGTAATCAGGGGGATAGCACCTTTAATTACCAGTTCGTAATGGATGCCTTCGTTTCAAAGGATACAATTCCTGATACACTTTCGGCAGAGACAGGCACTACCTTACAGTTCAAAATAAAAGATGTTAATCTCCGTAAGATAAGACTTCGTTTTGCAGATGCAGAAGGCGGGATGACGGCTGTAATGTACCTGGAATACCTGCATGTAGACCCGGATGATCTCTTGATGGATGAAGGATTATATGCTTTCCGGGGCATCGAATTAGTTGGCCTGAAAGGTCTTTATTCACAGGAATATCGTCCCAAAGCTATTACCAATGCAGCTCCTCCGCCTGCTCCGGCAGATACTGCCAGCACACCTTTTCATCTGTTGCTCAAAAAACTCCAGATTAAGAACAGCTCCTTCCTTTACAAGGATGAGGCGAGTGGTATATCAACGGTGTGGCGTATTGGTAAACTGGAATTGCTGAATTCAAGCATCGACATGGACTCTACCCTGGTACAGCTGGGTAGTCTGAAGATCGGTAATACTGCTGGTGCCTTTACATTAGCCGCAGCGAAAGATACTTCAACACCTATTCCGGCAGATAGCACTGCTCCAAACACATGGAAAGTGCTGGCAACCAAGGCGGAACTGGAACAGATAGACGTCAAATTTGACAACAATGCGGCCCCACCAACCAGGGGTGCAGGCAATGATCCCGACTTTAATCATCTCTTCCTCTATAATTTCAACACCTCAGTTTCCAATATAGCTTATAATCCTGATACGATCAGTGCTTCTCTGAAAAAGCTGGAAGTAAGGGAAAAATCGGGCTTTGCTGTCAAAGAGGGACATTTCAATGTGATTTTCACACAGCAGTCCCTGGCGTTGGAGAACATGTTACTCCAAACCAACAAAACCCTGCTCCGTAAGCAAATCGCTGTTGACGTTCCATCATGGGCTACAATGTCAGAAAATATGGATCTGCTACAGCTCCGGGCGAATATAGACTCTTCACATATTTCGCTGGGTGAATGGCTGCCGTTTGTGCCCGACTCCCGTAAAAATCCCTCGATGAAACCATTGTGGGATAAAGAGATAGACGTAACCGCAGTCTTAAAAGGCAACCTAGGTAAGCTGATCATAGAAACCCTGCGGGTTGCCGACAATAAGGGTAATCGCATCCGCACAAGCGGAGAAATAGCACACGCTACTGACCCTGATCATTTCGCAGCCAATCTTCCTTCCATATATATTGAATCAGGTAACAAGCCGCTCCGTTCCTGGTTACCGCCAGGCACAATGCCCGATACCCCACGGCTTCCAGAGCACATGATCATTACTGGTAGTGTACTGGGAGGCATACAGGATATTAAAACCCGGCTTCAGCTGACCAGCAGTTCTGCCAACGCCCAAATTGCTGCTCATCTGGTCAATATCATGGATAGTATACGTGCCCGTTATGATGTGAATCTGTCTTCTTTCAAAGCCAATCCGGGCGTATTATTATATGATACGACTATGGGCTGGATCAGTGGAAGAATGCTGGCAACGGGGCAGGGGTATACTTTTCCGGGGATGGTAGCCAGGGCTGCGATAAATCTGGATGCCGCTACCTACAACGGTTACACCTATCGGGGGATAGATATTAACGGTAATATTGACAAACAGCAGTTGCATGCTGAAGGACAGAGTACGGATACCAGCATCACCCTCAATTTTAATGTGGATGCAACTATGAATGATACCAGTGTAAGCACCTTACAGGCCAACCTGCAAATGGACAAAGCGGACCTGTATGCGACGAACTGGTACAATTCACCCATGATACTGAAGGGAAACCTGGCTGCCGACTTTAGTAGTCTCGATCCACAAAGATTAACGGGCAATGCCTTCCTGCATAACTGGCAGATCGCTACTAACGGACAGGTATTCCCAATAGATACAATAGCGCTTACTGCTAAATATGAAGATCAGCAATACATTTCGCTGACAGGGCCTTTCGGCTTTGTAAACGCCAATGGGCATATAGACTATACGAAGGTAGGTAGCGCCTTTGGCGCGTTGATCAATAAACCGCTACAGCCATACGATAGCGCGAAGCTAGTGAAATTGCCCGCCGGGCAACTGTTACAATGGAATGCCGCCCTATCTTGGCCCCGCAGCCTGAAAAATATGGCACCTGGTCTTCGTATGGAACAGCCACTTATTGTCACCGGTCGCCTGAACTCAGATAGTAGCTTGCTTGCATTAAATGCCTCCTTACTGAAACTTACCTACGACTCTATCCGGGTAGATAGTATGACGCTCACCGCTCAAATACAGGATACTGCGCTGACCACTGTTGTTGACATGGCCAGACTTTACCACCCTATCGCGCCGTTAAATCATACTCAACTGAAAGCCAGTGCCGAGAGTGGGAAAGTAGACTGGGACCTGTTGGTAGATGATATCAAAAGGGATCCCAAATATAAGATGGGCGGCTACGTGTATTTCCTGCCAGCCAATGTGATGGACCTGTCTCTAAAAACGGACCTGCTCCTGAACAAACAGCAATGGAGAGTAGACGAAGGCAATCATATCCATCTGAACAATGGTAACCCTGATTCAGCACAACTGACACTATCATATCAGAACCAGTCCATACAGATACAAACGCTGGCTGATAGCGTACATGGTAATCTGCCTCCGCTGAAAGCCACCATTAAAGACTTCAAATTATCAACTGTAACAAGCTTGCTTTCCAGCGATACCCTGCTAGCCAATGGTATTCTAAATGCAGATGCTACAGTCACTAATCTGGATAAATCTCCACTGATAACCAGTAAATTAAAAATAGATTCACTGGTATTCAGAGGCACTTCGGTTGGTACACTGGAGGCGAATGTCGAAACTCCGCAGGCAGGTCAGTATAAACTGGCTGCTAACCTGACAGGCAATCAAAATGATGTGAAAGTAGACGGAACATACGACTCTACTATTAACGCCAATGTGAATATCAACAATCTCAACATGGCGTCCATAGAAGCATTTACGTTTGGTAATGTATCGCGTATGCATGGAAGTGCAGATGGGAAGTTCACAATCACAGGTACTAGAGACAAGCCTAAAGTATTGGGAAACATTCATTTTAACAATGCTGGTGGTACTATTACGTATATAGGAACACCGCTGACACTACCAGATGAAAACATCCAGCTGGATGAAAGAGGTATTCAGTTCCAACAGTTTGTTGTAGCTGACAGCCTTGGTAACGAAATGGTTGTAAATGGACGTGTCAATACCCGGGACTTTACCAACTACAACTTTAACATGACTGTAAACTCAGATAACTTCATGGTGCTGGGTGAACAACAAAACCCTGACCAGCTATATTATGGTCCGGCGTTTATTGATACACGTATCTCCGTAAGAGGAAATATGGACCTTCCGAGGGTGGATGCCAATGTTAAGCTCAAAGATAAATCCAAGGTAACGATTACCCTGCCCACAGAAGAACCAGGCGTTGCCAACAGAGAAGGGGTAATGGTATTCGTAGATAAATCGAATCCTGTAGACTCCGCACTGATAAGAGCTGCTGATAGTCTCCGTTTTCAGAATCCGCGCCTGAAAGGCATTAACCTTTCAGGTAACGCTGAAATCACACCGGAGTCCATTATTAAGATCATCATCGATCCTTTGAATGGTGACTATGTACAGGCACAGGGTACTGCCAGTATTAATGCCACACTGGACGCAAGCAGCAAAATGAGCCTGACCGGCCGCTATGAGATCTCAGAGGGTAAGTATGAGATGTCGCTCAACCAGTTGATCAAACGTTCTTTCAGTATTGAAAAGGGAAGTACCATTACTTTCAGTGGCGATGCTATGGATGCTGATCTGAACATTACTGCACGCTATACGGTCAATGCTACTGCCGCAGACCTGGTACAGGACCAGCTCACCAATCCGAATATGTCTGAATCTGATAGAAACAGGTATCGTCAGAAACTGCCTTTCTATGTATACCTCCGCATCAAAGGACAGATGATGAAACCCGAAATATCCTTCGAACTGGATATGCCGGAAGCAGAACAGAATGCTTTTAACGGAAGCGTATATAATCGTCTAAAACAGATCAACCAGATACCATCAGAACTGAATAAGCAGGTAATGGGATTACTGGTGCTTAACCAGTTTATACCAGAAGACCCACTCGCCGGTGATGGTGGTGGAAGCGGAGATTTTGGTGTGAGTAATATGGCCCGTCAGAGCGTGAGCAAGATCCTTTCACAACAATTGAATAACCTCGCTGGTAATCTCATCAAAGGGGTAGATCTGAACTTTGACTTAGAAACAAGAGAAGACTATTCCACCGGTAGTGCGCAGCAAACCACCAATTTGAAAGTAGGAGCATCCAAGCAACTGTTCAACGAAAGACTGTCTGTGTCTGTTGGCTCAAACGTGATGCTGGAAGGAGAGAACCAGGCCAATCCCTCTACACTGGTAGGTGATATATCAGTGGAATATAAACTGACAAAAGACGGCCGCTATCGTGTCAGGGTGTATCAGCGTAATGACAATAGCACAGTGATCCAGGGCCAGGTTGTAGAAACGGGGGTTGCATTTGCATTGATCATGGACTATGATGAATTCCGGGAAATATTCCACAGGGCCAAAGCCCAGCAGAAAACAGAACGACTCCGCAATAAGAAAACCGTGAGCAAAAAATAAGATGATCAAAGGAAACAGGTATATATCATCCACTGTTAGCGCAGCACTGATTGCCATGTGCATCTGTGCCTGTAGCACTACCAGGACGGTTCCAGACAACGACCGGTTATACACTGGTGCCAATGTCAAGTGGGAGGGAAAGAAACCCCGTGACTACAGCACGCTTTCAGCTGAAATGAACAGCCAGACGAGGCCGAAACCTAACCGTAAGTTTGCCGGTATGCCTTTCAAACTATGGTTCTATAACCTGGGAAATGAACCCAAAGGCAAAGGGCTCAACTACCTGCTCAGAAAGAAATGGGGAGAACCACCGGTATTACTTAGCAGTGCTAAACCTGACTATACAGCAAACGTGCTGGAACAATACCTGGTAGACAATGGCTTCTTCCAGGCAGCTATTGCCTCTGAGATCAAGAACAGCGGAAAGAAAAAAGCGTCCATCACATATACTGTTACCCCTAATCACCGCTACCGGATTAAGAGTGTCACGTATCTGACCGATTCCAGTGCCTTGGGCAAAGCTGTTGCGGCAGCAAAGGAAGGAAGTTCGTTAAAACTTAATCGTCCTTACAGACTGGATAGCGTGGTGGCAGAGCGGAACCGTGTACATATTATCTTAAAGGATCAGGGATATTATTATTTTACTCCTGATCACCTGCTGGTAGAAGTAGACAGCACAAACAATGGCATGGTAGACCTGTATCTGAAGATAAAGGACGAAACGCCAGAAGCTGCCCGCAGGGCATATCGCATGAAAAACATTACGTTGTACCCTAACTATTCCCTGGATAATGACTCCATGAGCCGTAGGGGTACACCAGTGCAATACAATCATATCAGGATTGTTGACTCTACTAAAAAGTTCAGACCCAGTGTCTTTGATAAATCTGTCTTCCTCAAGCCAGACAGTTTATATAGATTGACCAATCACAATCTTACACTCCGGCGTTTGACGGACCTTGGCACTTTCAAGTTTGTAAAAGGTCAGTTCAGAACAGTTAGAGGAGACAGCTCCCGGCTGAACGCAAGTTTCTTCCTTACACCCTATCCACGCAGGAGTTTGTCTGCTGAGTTAAGAGGTACATCCAAGTCAAACAACTTTGTCGGTTCTGAAATAAGGATCACTTCCAGGAACCGCAACTGGCTACATGCAGCCAACTTACTGGAAATTATATTATCCGGAGGTATGGAATGGCAGGTAGGTGGCCGGAAAGCAGCTGATAACAGCCCCTTGCTCGGCGGCAACTCCTATAATCTGAAGGCAGAAGCAGCTGTTACCATTCCTCGTTTCTGGCAGCCTCTTTTTAATTTCAATGTGCGTACACCATATGTCCCACGCACCCGCATCAGTGTAAGTTATGAGTTGTTCAGCCGTAGCCAGCTCTATAACCTGAATGCCTATTCCTTCCAGTTCCAGTATATCTGGCGGCAAACGCAGTACCTGGAACATAAGTGGTCGCCAATTGCTATTACATATGTATTGCCAACCAGCACCACACCAGGATATGATAGTATCCTGGTGAATGACCCGAGTCAGCGGGCGGCTATTGAAAAACAATTTATACTGGGCGGTAACTATACCGTTACATATAATAATCAGTCGGATAACAGGGAACACAGCTTCTACATGAATGGTGACCTGGATTATTCCGGTAACCTGGCAGGCCTGGTGGTGCCTAAGAAAGATGATGCCAGAAAGATCGTTGGATCTCCATTTGCACAGTATATACGTCTTACCGGTGATATCAGGCACTACTGGAAACTCAACCGCAAACTGACCTGGGTAAACCGTGTTTTCGCCGGCTTTGGTATGCCTTACGGTAATTCAACCACCCTACCTTTTGTAAAGCAATACTTTATTGGAGGTAGTAGCAGCCTTCGGGGTTTTCGCGCCAGAACACTTGGTCCGGGCTCATACAGAGATACGACCAGCCAGTACCTGGCCAATGAAGCCGGGGATATTAAATTTGAATTTAACTCTGAACTGCGGGCAAAGCTGACCGGCATATTCAATGCGGCCGTCTTTGTAGACGCGGGTAATATCTGGCTGAAAAAAGATATCCCGACCAAACCGGGTAGTAAATTCAAAGCCAGCAGTTTTGGCAACCAGATGGCGGTAGATGGAGGTGTTGGTCTTCGTGTAGATGCGTCTATCATCGTAGTCAGGCTCGATCTGGCCTTCCCTCTTCGTAAGCCATGGCTCCCATCCGACGAAAGATGGGTAATAAAAGATATTAAGTTGGGCGATCCAGACTGGCGTAAAGAAAATCTTATTCTGAACATTGCGATTGGATATCCTTTCTGATTTCTTTACCTTGGGCGGGAATATCCCGCCCATTTTTTAAAAACGACCTATGATAATAATGAAATATACACGCCATGCATTACTGCTGCTCGGAACAATGTTCTGCTTCACTGCCTGCAGCAAAAAAGTTACAGAGACAGGAAAAGCATCTTACTATGCGGATAAGTTTGAAGGCCGTAAAACTGCCAGCGGAGAAATATTCAGACAGGGGCAACTCACCGCAGCTCACCGGACCTTGCCATTTGGTACAAAAGTGACTGTCGTGAATGTGTCTAACGGACGTTCTGTAAAAGTGCGTATCAATGACCGCGGACCATTTGCTGAAGGCAGGGTCATTGATGTATCAAAGAAAGCTGCCCGGAAGCTGGGTATGGTGACAACGGGTGTCGCGCCGGTGGAAGTGAAGTATAAGAAGAAGAAGAAGGGATAGAAGATATTTATCAATAACAGAAAAGGCGATATCATACACTGATATCGCCTTTATTTATTGGAAACCTTAATATCAAGCGTGTACACCTTCACCAATCTCTTCCACCATTTTTCTGCAGAAAGCAGGCAGGTCATTCGGATTGCGGCTGGTCACTAAACCATTGTCTACCACTACTTCCTGGTCTACCCAATTGGCACCCGCATTGGTAAGATCTGTTTTCAGCGAAGGGTAGGAAGTAACCGTTCTGCCTTTCAGTTCTCCGGTCTCTATCAGCGTCCATGGACCGTGACAGATAGCAGCAATTGGTTTACTATCATCAAAAAAGCCAGATACGAAATTTACCGCGTCCTGATTTTCCCTCAGGTGATCAGGATTCATTACACCACCGGGCAGAACAAGCGCATCATAATCTTTTGCATTAGCACTCTCAACAGTCTTATCGACAGGATAGGTATTCCCCCAGTCTTTTTCCGCCCACGCCTTTACCTCTCCATCATGTAACGATACCACTTCTACCAATGCACCAGCCTCTTTCAATGCTTCGACCGGCTGTGTAAATTCGACTTCTTCAAAACCATCGGCCACAAGAACGGCCACTTTTTTATTACTGAGTTTGTTTTCCATGATTATATCGTTTTATGGGTGTTAGGTAATAATCAGTTCGGACTACTATTTATTCACACAAAAACGATTCCTAAAGGTAAAATGAAGGCCATAGCGCATACGACGCATATATGTGTATGACGTTCAGTGGGTTGCTGTGCAATTATTTACTCAGAATAATGTTCACAATACTCATTTAACTCACATTTATGTGGCAATTGGGGTGTTTTTTTTGGAATTATTAGGCAGCTAATGTTACTTGCAGCGCAATCAGTTTTACACTTATCCTTGTGAATACAGAAGACACGACTTGCTACCAGGCATCTGAGAATGCAAATTAAATCAGGATTGCTGCAATGGTGTTGTGGGCTAATAATGTAAGAGAAAGCTGAAGAATTGTTATTATCCAATCTCTATTAATTCCCTTTTTTGTACTGCATGTGTTCCTTCGTAAACATTTACGGAGTTGTTTGCGTGCTGCCTGCGAATACTGACCATAACATTATTTTCCATCGTCTTCCATATCCTAGTCTTAAATAGCCAATCTGCTGCCGGTGAGTCCTTCGCCGGCAGTTCTTCTTGTGTTAATTATCCGCCGCAACAGAATTGAGTCCACCGTTCTGTTGCAGTAACGTATACATGTAACTGGCCCGGAATTGCTGTCCATTTATTTCATACAGGGGATCATTGTTGCCTGCCGAATCATGTAGCGCATCGGCCGAAAAGTATAAAGGATGAACGGCATCTCTGGCAAATATATTCGAGGCTGCCGGATCCAGTGCATAAGCATTATCATCATAAGGAATAGACAGTGCTTCTCTTGATAATTTGAAGTTAACAGACAGATGGTTCATATAATCTGAAATGAACAATTGCCTGTCGAAGGTTGACGTTGTTGAATGCTCTAACTGTCTGATAGCTGCATCTATCAGTTCATCCGTATATTTTACCAGGGAAGGATTGTAAATATTCACACGGTCAGTATACAAGCTCCATACACTTTCTATGCCTCTCAAAGATGCTGCCGCTTCCCGGAGACTCTGATACGCTTGGGGAGAATCAAACCCACTGATACCCAGCGATATGATCCGAACGAGCTCCAGCCTCATCGCATCAAATAATTGGCCGTCAGTAGGAGCGGGGTGGTTATTTCCCTGACATAATGTTTTCACCGCATCAGCCAGTTTGCGGGCCGCTATATATGCCTGCTGTGCATCTGTAGCGTGCAGTTCAGGGTAAATAAGAGATTCCAGTTGTTGAAACGCATGACCATTCCTGTACATGGTCATATCACCTCCCTGCCCATTCATCAACTGGACAGTAGATGGATGTAAATATGCTGCAAGTACCTCTATTTCTTTATAGGCAATTCTGGATGCGGAAAAGGCTTCGTGTATGGTCGCTGAAGACTGGTTCGTGGCAAGTGCTGTACATAGTTTATCCACATTGGCCTCCAACTTCTTTATTCCTGGTGTATACCAGGAAAATATCTGTTGCGAAGGAGCTGCAGGCTTTTGTCTGCATTCATACATACTGAAAATGCATATGGCTGACAATAATGTGGTCACAACAAAAATTAGTACACGCATAGCCCTATTATTTCTCAAGTTGTTTAAAGCACTCTATTTTTATACATACAAAACTGAGGTCAGCATAATAGCATGTCATTACCGGTGGGTTGGCTAACAAGCGGAGCAGTTATCCCTGATAATTCTTATTATGTGAACAGTCGTAGGTAGTATCCGCTCAAGATAAAGACCAGTTGTTAAATCAGCGTTACGGCTATTTTAATTTAACTTTAAAATAGCGCAGCATAAATCTGTCCAAATGCCAAGGCCGAATCGCATATTGCCCATACAACCGATACAAGATGTACTGGAGACCTTAAATCCATTTAAGGCCAGGAAGCAACGGTTGATGAATTACAATCCGGTAACGGGGCCGTTGACCCGTAAACCAACTGAATGTGAAAAGATCACCATCTTTAATTATAGTCACACTTATTTCGAGGAAGTAACAGTGAAAGGAGGAGATGTAGCTGCCATATTCAGGCACATTGATAGCAAAAATACGGTGTGGATCAATGTGGATGGTATTAATAAGGAAACGGTGCACAGGATATGTATAGAACTGGGTGTGCATATACTACTGGAAGATGATATCATGAGTATCGGACAGCGGGCAAAAATGGACGAGATAGGCGATCATCTTTTCTGTCTTCTCCCTATGATGTATTTCAATGCAGAGACTTGTACTATTGAACAGGAGCAGGTCAGCATCGTGCTGGGAAAGAACTTCGTAATCTCGTTTCAGGAAGATGCGGAACGTGATGTTTTCAATCATGTAAGAGATAAACTGCGCATTAATAATTCCCGTATCCGTTCAGTAGGAGCAGATTATCTTTGCTATTCACTGATAGATGTTATTGTAGACAGCTACTATCTCATCATTGAAAAACTGGGCGAGCGTATAGAGTTAATGGAAGATGCTGTACAGCATCAGGCGAATACACGGGCACAGGCAAGAATTAATTTGCTGCGAAAGGAGTTGCTGTTATTTAAACGCGCCATCGCTCCAGTAAGAGAACTGGTGAATGGGTTTCTTAAGAGTGAAAGTGACTTACTGGAAGAGCGGACAACTAAATACTTCAAAGACGTATACGACCATATTGTACAGGCCAATGACCTGACAGAAAACTATCGTGATGTATTACTCAACGTACAGGATCTTTATCATACCCAAATCAATCTCAAGATGAACGAGATCATGAAGGTGCTGGCGGTCGTAACAACAATCATGGCCCCGCTCACTTTCATCGTAGGCATTTACGGTATGAACTTCGACAATATGCCGGAGCTACACACCAAGAACGGATATTACTACACTATGGGACTTATGCTGTTCCTGCTGGTCGGTATGATCATTTTTTTCAGAAAAAAGAAGTGGTTCTAATCACTTCTTTTTATAAATAGGTACTGTGGAGCAAGGTTCTCCGTACATCAGGCTTTTTACGACCGGTTTCAGTAACCTGGTAATCTCTACATAAGCAGCTTCACCGGCTCCCTTATCTCCGCATCCCTTGATGACAATGCGCTTATCGCTGTATTCAGTTACATCTATCGCAGCAAGGTTTTTCATGAACTGTACCTGGTGAACATGTCTCTTGTCACCGAAAGCTGCGAAATGAGCGAGAGGCTCGAGGTATGTCATCACCAGCATATATGCCCAGAAGGGTATGACAGCATCGACAGAACAGAAGATCGCGACATTTTTATTGCGGTATTGTTCCCAATCCAGTTCCTGTAATTTAGTACGAAAGTCTTTCTCTTTGAGGATCATCTCCATAAAGAGGTATGGCTTGAGATCAAACTCGACTATTTCTTCCTTTGGATAGTAATCTTCAAGGTCCAGCGTAATGATTCCACTCTGTGCTACCTTGTTTACAATCTCTTCCATGATAAATCGCTTTATACAAATTTACTAAAAAATGGATCGCTGCCCGGAAATTATATTGACAGCTTTCGATGTATAACTGATTATAACAAAAAGCCCCAGGCTGTTGGCCTGGGGCTTTTTGTTATAATCAGTTATTGAAGATTCCTTAAAAGAATTTGCCACGGTTGTCTTCGATCTTGCTCAGCTTTTTCAGCACAGCAAACAGCTGACCATCCAGCGCAGCAAGCATGCTTTGTTCATAAGCACGGCTTACGCTCTTAGGATCCTGACCGCCACCAGCGTTCTGGTAAGCATCAACTTTTACTACATATACACCAGCGTTACCTTCGATTGGTGAGCTAACCTTAGCAGTACCCCAGTTCTTGTTGAAAGCTGCACCTACTACGCGAGGCTCAAAGCCCATGCTAGCTACGAAAGGAGTACCGAAACCGATACCTTCAGCTTTCTGCTCTGGTTGCGCGGTTGCTTTTGCAACGTCAGCCAGGGAAGCAGGAGATTTGATCTTTTCGATGATCTGAGCCGCTTTCTTTTCTTTTCTAACTTCTGCTTCAACAGTAGGTTTTACATCAGCCAGTGGCGCAACACCTTCAGCACGAACAGCAGTCAGCACAGCTACTACATAAGTGTTATCAAAAGTGAATACGTTACTTACCGCACCAGCTTCAGAATCATATGCCCAACGAACCAGCTCACGAGCCTGGCCGATACCTGGAATTACGAAGTCCATAGGTCGGAGGTTATCAGCAATACGTTTGTTAAGACCTTTCTCCTGAATAGTTTTTTCGAAAGTTTTCTGGTCACGGTTCTTAGAAGCGAACTCATTTGCTTGAGCGTATGCTTTGCTGTCAGTTTCACGGCTAGGCGTTACTGGTTTAGCAAGGTACGCGATCTTAACAGCGGAACCCACATTCTTCTGGTCCATGATCTGGATCAGGTGGTAACCAGCCTGTGTTTTTACTACTCCGATAGAACCTTTAGGTTTTTCCAGTGCGAAATCTTTAAATTCTTTCAGGAAGTCAGTAGAAGGAGTTACATCATATTCACCACCGGTTGGTTTGCTTCTTACGTCGTCTGTAAATTGTTCAACGAGCGCTTTGAAGTCAGCACCACCTTTAAACGCTCTTTCGATACTATCGATACGAGCTTTAGCGATAGAATCAGGTAAACCACCACCCTGTGGGTTCTGGGTAGCAATTAATATATGACGTACTTTAACGCTATCCGGTAAAGTCTTACGATCGATCATTTTAGCATAAACGATCAGGTTGTTATCATAATAAGGTCCGAATACAGCACCTACTGGTAAGCTAACCAATGTATCTTTCTGAGGCACCATCAGTGCGCTCTTAGCCACATAGCTATCATAAAAAGGCAGGTCAGAGTTACGGTTGATAAATGCAGCAATGTCGTTGTTACCGATAGTATCCAACTCCTGTTTTGCATCCATCAGTACTTTCAGGGCAGCAGCTGTATCAGCAGCTGAAGGGATCACGTTGAAAGCGATATAATCTACTTTACGGGATTCTTCTACCTTGAACAGTTCTTTATGTTTATTAATGAACTCATTCAGTTCGCCATCAGTTACTTTAACAGTAGAGTCAGCGATAGAGGCATACGGAACGGATACATAAGAAATAGATGCTGTCTGTGCGTTATCCAGGATTTGCTTTTCAGCTAACCATTTAGGATAATAAACTGCCTGTTTGATCAGGGAGAGATATTTCTCAGAAACTCTTGACTGAGCGATATAGTCTTCCAGCTGGAGTAGACTGGCACGCATCTGACCGGTTTTATCCTGGCCGATGCTGGCAAGTACCTGCTGCATACGTACACGGTCAAACTTTCCTGTTTTCTCATCAGTGAACTGTTGAGTAATAATAGGACTAGGATTTTGACCGGTGAATTGATCCTTGATCTCTTCTTCGGTTACCGCGATACCCAGTTTCTCGTACTGAGCATTCAAGATATTGTCGCTCAGGAATTTGTTCCATGCGGATTCACGGGCCTGCTGAGTGATTTGCTCATTCACGCCCCCATTAGACATACGCATACGGTCCTCAGCAGTCTTAATCATTTGCTGATAGTCCGCAAATTCGAGTTCCTCGCCGTTTACTTTACCAACAGTCGTGGAGCGGCGGATAATTGAGTTTTTGCCAAAAAAGGCATCCTGTAGCAGGAAACTAACAATAGCCAGGCAGATCACTACTACGATCACCACGGCATATTTATCCCTGATCTTCTGAATAACTGACATATATTATATAGTCTAAATTTTTTAAGGAAAGCAAAAATAGAATAAAATAATTGTAACTACAAAAAGGTTTTCATTCGCCGAAACCCAATACAGTAAAGGGTTTGGGGCATTTTATCGTGAAAAGTATTCCAAGTTTCATTCACAGGTTATCCACATTTGTCATGATTTTTGTACCAGGTATTGGTTGCACCTGTTGATTTTTAAATACGGCTACAGGCCATTATTTCAGGAAAAGGGTGATGCCAAAACCATGTGTTTGGTTATTCACATTTTGGAAGTGGCAAATTCTTCATCCACATAAAATTGTGAAAAAGATTCATGTAAAGCTAAAAAAGCAAATTCAACCTGTGATAACTTTTTAGTTGTAGTTTATCCACATCGGCTGTTAAAAAACTGGCAAAAGTTGTTCAATATCTTCTTAAAAACTCTACTTCGGGTACCTGAAAACTAATTTTGTTATTTCAAAAGAAACTGGTCCGGATGGAAAAAGTGGATTTCTCCGCCGAGTTTTACCTCACTATTAACATTTTCTTAATACAGGGTCCATTAAAAAATTATTCACGGGAAACGATATCCACGGGTGTGGATTAAAATAGGGTTTTCCAGTGCTATGGCCAATCTCGACTGTTAATTTGCTGTGGATAGCCGTGTTAAAAGGAATAACAACTACATTTGTACACAGCGGTCAAAATTTGTTTTCACATATTCACAGCCCTAATAGTAGTGGGTTTTTCTTTTTTAAAAAATAACTAGATATATAATTATGATGAGGGAGCTGGAAATTGCTAAAAGCGAACTTCAAAAAAAAGGGTACCTCGATTTGCCGGTTGATGTGCGTCTGGACCTTTTTGCAGAAATCGAAAGATTAAAGAAAGAAAAAAATGCGATCGTCCTGGCGCATTATTACCAGGAACCAGATATTCAGGATGTAGCCGACTACATCGGAGATAGTTTGGGCTTAAGTCAGCAGGCTGCAAAAACCGATGCTGACATTATTGTTTTTGCCGGTGTGCATTTTATGGCTGAGACAGCAAAGATTTTGAGTCCGCAGAAGAAGGTATTGCTTCCTGATCTCAAAGCGGGTTGTTCCCTAGCCGACAGCGCTCCTCCCGAGCTTTTCAGAAAGTTCAAGGAGAAGCACCCCGACCACCTCGTTATTTCCTACATAAACTGTTCTGCGGGTATCAAGGCCCTCAGCGATATCATTTGCACGTCCTCTAATGCCGAAAAGATCATTGAGAGCGTTCCAAAGGACCAGCCGATCATTTTTGCCCCCGACAGGAATTTAGGCGGTTATTTGGCCAAAAAAACGGGTAGGGAAATGTTACTATGGAACGGAGCATGCATGGTGCATGAGATATTTTCCCTTGAAAAAATAACAAAACTGAAGATCCGTCATCCGAAAGCCAAGGTGATAGCGCATCCAGAATGTGAAGCGGCTATTCTCGATATTGCCGATTACATCGGATCGACAACTGCGCTGTTGAATTTTTCGAAAAAGGACGACGCGAAGGAATACATTGTGGTGACCGAAACCGGAATTTTACACCAGATGCAAAAAGAAAATCCTTCGAAAACTTTCATTCCGGCTCCTCCCAATAATGCATGCGCCTGCAACGACTGTCCACACATGAAATTGAACACACTTGAAAAGTTGTATTTGTGTATGGAGTTCGAACAACCAGAGATTACTATGAACGAACAATTGCGGATCGCTGCTAAAAAACCGATTGAGCGTATGTTAGAGATCAGTGCTCAGTATGGATTATAGTTAAATGTTTGAAAAACAATAAATTATAACTTAGTTTCAGAATAATTTATCATAAAAAGGCCTGGTTAGCGTGCTAATCGGGCCTTTTTTATGCCTATAAAGGCCTGATCAGTAGCTTAAACCGCTTCGTTTCGTAGGCTTATACAGGCTAATTTGTACTAATGCGTTGGTTTTTCTAACTGTCTGTAGATGAAATATTTTTAAAAATCACGTGGGGGGGTACGGGGATTTTTCGTACAGGCAATTCTCAGGATGCTTATTTACGAAGGCCTTATAGCTGTAATAACTTCCCCTCATAAGATAATCATCCGGATAAGTGTATCCTGACGGCTTTATGTGAAGGCCTCATAGTTTTGTTGAAGTTTGATATGCTGTAGGGGACTACGGGAATTTAGTTTTCAACATGATTATGGGGCTTTCGTTTTTGAAGGCCTTATGGATGCAACGAAATTCACATTGTGTGAATTGGGATTGTGTAATAAACTATAAGCCGTTTATTTTGAATGTTTTTTAGGTGAACTACGTGTGGATATCGTGTGGGTACCTACGAGAATGTTTAATTTATTGAACGGAAATCGCCTTCCTTTTTGAACACGTTATAGAGGCGATGGTGTTTTAAATGTGGATAATATATGGGGCTATTTAAACCTCAGCCTGTTCATGAAAGCGTTATGCTTGAAATGAATTTTTTTACCTGTGGACACCCACAGGTCTTTTTATTTAATAACGATTATGCGCGTTTAAATTTTAAAGGCCTTTTAGTTGTGATGGGATTTGGTTGCCTGGGATATTCTGAAGATCACTTTATTCTCAGCGCTTTCACGAAGCGCTTGTGTGTGAGGTAATAATTTATTCCTGTGTATACCTACAGGTTTTTTTGTCTGATCGAAAATGACAGGCCTTTATTTTTTAATGGCCTGTAAATAAGGTGAAAGTCAGCCGTCTGGAGAATAGTTAGATGTATCAAATTCTCAGGCTTTCATGAAGGACTTGTGAATTGATTGATGATATGTAGCTGTGGGATACCACAGCTATTCTTTCTCGATCAAAAATGTGAGGCTTTCGTCGGTAAGAGCTTTCTAATTGCGATAAAAATATCAGGACGGAGCGGTGTATAGATGGATTAATTCTCGACACCTTCGCTAACCGCTATGTTTGGGATAATGCAAAAATGCTGTAGGTAGGTACGAGTGAAGGTAATTGGAGTCAACTACATGTTACTTATTTCTGGAGCTTTGCAATAGCGAAAGAATTTTGAAGGGGTACTAATAAATGCGATATGTTTCTGGCCGTTTGTTAAGCAAGAGCCGATTATACATGTGATATCCACATTTTTGAAGAATTTTTTTCATTTTTTCTAATTTCTTTTGTCGACGCGCCGTTCTCCCCAGAAAATGTGAATATGTGAGTTACTTCAGGTTATTTTCCCCCGATGTTGCTTTGTTATGCGGAGTAGACGGAGTTTTTCATTGAATTTCATGCCTTTTTACAATGACATTGTGGAAAAGTTTTAGGAACCTAGACTATAAATAGGTTAAATGAAGAAATATATTTATTGCACCTTTGAAATGTGAATAACAGGGGAGGATATCGCGAGGTTTTTGTTATTTATCTTTTTATTTCTGTTTTCTGGCGCTCTTATGTGGATTTGCGACCTGATTTTTTTTCTTTCTGATAGGAGATATTAACAACTAATTGATTTAAGAGGAGCTCATGTGAATTTATAATCTTTATTATGCCAGTTCATTGTCCATCCTGCTTTTTTAGCATTTTCAGGGGTAATATGCCCTTTTTCTTATTTTTTTTGCCAATTTAGCTTTAGAGCATATGATAACTAGACAGTTATCCACAAATCAGCACTTAATCCAGGACTTCTCCATATTTTTACAGACTTTCTCATTGTAGTCTAATGTTCTTTCCAATATGGTTGGAAAACTTCAATTTATTCACAATAACATGGCTAGCTTGCATACCAAGCAGCTATTCAATAGTGTTTCGGCATGCAGACATTTGGGTGAGTAGTGACAATGTCAATGGTGGCAGGGAAAAGTATACACTTCGACCCCGTTTAGTTCTGCTCCAATGAAAGCAGAGATGGAATGTTATCAATCTATATGATGTTTTTTAAGGCAGGCTCTCCTTCTCTGCGTTGTTGAACTGTAAACATATAGTAGATAGCTAGGTAATGATAACTATTGCTAAAGGCAGGTGTTTTTAGAAACTACAGTGGATTGGCTGCCTTATATAGTC
This sequence comes from Chitinophaga agri, assembly GCF_010093065.1. Lineage (NCBI taxonomy): Bacteria > Pseudomonadati > Bacteroidota > Chitinophagia > Chitinophagales > Chitinophagaceae > Chitinophaga > Chitinophaga agri. The sequence goes on from NZ_CP048113.1 coordinate 4,879,584, forward strand.
AGGTCATGTTTATTTCAGCAAAGACGTTCTTCCTTTTCTTGCGATATTGGGCGAGGGGAGTATCGTGTTGAAGTAGATTCAGATAATGGAGGGGGAATAGAAAGGATATTGTAGCAAAATAATATTAGCGGTTAAACACGAATGACCTGGTATTGTTTCCTATTAAAACGAAGACCAGGTCATTCACATTCTTTAATCAGACCAATTCTTCTACCCATATATAGTCTGCTTCTGTTTTTCGGAGGGATAGATTATATCCAGCTACCATAATTGAGATAGGATCTCCAAGAGGGGCGATCTTCTCCACTTTCACTGTCTCACCAGGTACACAACCCATTTCCATTAACTTAAGGTGCAAATCATCTTTTTCGAAAGATGTGATCACGGCACTTTTTCCAATAGCAAGTGAAGACAACTTAATCACTCCTTTTTTCATCCGTTGTATTTTAATCTTTAATGCCTGAAGAAATTCTCAATCTTAGTCGGGTGATAAATTGCACCTTTATACTAAGTAATGGAGCAAAGGTACTGGCTGCCTCCCAATCGAACAAAGACAGTCTAGCTGTAATCCGAAATTTCACCATATTTTTACATTCTCAATCACTTACATAAACATAGTTTCGAGGTATGGCGATCAATTTTACTGCTAATGAGGTAAAGGTTAATCTGAAGAACAGAACAAAGCTCAAAGCTTTTATAAAGGAGTTATTTACCAGAGAAGGACAGGGGCTTAAAAATCTTCAGTATGTTTTTTGTAGTGATGAGTATCTACTCGAAATCAACCAGGAATTTCTGCAGCATGATACCTTAACTGACATTGTTACTTTTGAATTAGGAGAGGATCCGAATATCACTGAAGGAGAAATCTATATCAGTATTGATAGAGTTAGGGACAACGCGGAAAAGTTTAAGGTAACTGAAGAGCAAGAATTGCATCGCGTAATTTTCCATGGCGCCCTACATCTCTGTGGTTACAAAGACAAGACAAAAGAGCAATCTGCCAACATGAGGGCGAAGGAAAATGAAGCAATTGAAATGTATTTTGGCATAAAAATATCATAATGTTCCACGTGGAACATTTGTAAAAACCGGATCGCCTGATCCGGTTTTTACGTTTATGGGACTTGAAGTTGATAACCTAGTCCGATCAAAAAAACCTTTGCACCTATCAATAAATTTTTCAATTCCAGTGAGTCAATATTTAAAGAGAGCTGGCAGCTTGCTTGCAGTCCGCTGGTTAAGTATATTGTCGAACTTTGTTTTTATGGATAAATGAAGCAAGTTTTATTGTGATTCAGTAGACGAGGTTCAAGGAAGAATTATTTCTAATTTGTCTAATTAGAACTGTTTGTTGTAGGAATAGCGTTTTATAATACTGCATCTTTAGTAATAGGGTGAACTTTTTTTAGACTGGTATGACTATATTCCCTTTCTTAAGCCCTTATGTTGAACCTGGTCTGTGTAGGAGAGATATTAACCTCTGCCGGGGGCAGTAATCTGGATAGGGTGAACGCCCTTTATAACAGACTAAACTTGCAGTAATGATCGTTTTTTTATCATGGGTCGAGTGTTTAGATCATTGATTCTTTTCGATTGATAATTTATCCCACACATGCATTTATCCTGAACAATACTGTTCCTTTTTTTTGTCTTTAAACTTGAATAAAGGTTGGCAATGTTAGCGACTAATAATAGTTAGAAGTTCTGATCTATCTCCTGGTGTATTATTTTGGATAGCTATTTCTTTTGTAATTGATCGAAGTTTAACTGTCCAGTACCCCTATAGTATCTGAAAATTATAAATGCTTATACCTGCATAATAAATATTTCCGTCGGCCCCTTACAATGTTATTTAGCTATGCACTTACCAGAAGGTATAGCATTATAGGGACAAGATTGTCGAAGAAGGTGAACTTCTTTTCAACGATTGACATCGAAAAGAAGACATATGTCTTCTAATATTTACGTATTGCTCTCAACTGGTGTCATCCGGATCCTGTGCTGATAATTGCTATCTTACGCTCATTTTCTGTTTTTAAACGGGGGATAGACATAGGATAATAAATATCATAGCAAAACTAGGCAAAGATCCGCCATTAACCCGTTGTAGGCACCTCGCCATATTATTTGCCCAGGTGTCATGGGAACTGACGCTTTGCCTGACTGCTTGAGGAACTATCTTAACTCTCCAATTTAGATTTGGAAACTTGCTATTATAAGAGTGCGTTAATAATGTGAGATCCTGAAATGTTGATTCAATTTGAGATAATCGAAGAGAATGTAAGAAGTAAGTTTCCCCTGTCATATACCTCCATCCAATAGCTAAATCTTTTAAACTTGTCTCGTCAAGTCAGATTCAGGAACGTAGCCTGATTAGTTTTTCTGGCATTTAATCTAGTACGAACTATATCCTCTTCTAATTATTCCGTCGTCGGTCTTGCCAAACATTTTATCAGCGTTTTGATGCGGCTCTGGCGCTTTTGCGTTACATAGCACCCAATGCCTTGAGAGAAGAAGATAGTCCCAACTCGATTGTGATCGACCGGGCTCAATACATCTCCTTCAGGAACGGATACGACCCGAATATCCTTATGAGGTACTTTTCGAAGTCTGGGTATACAAGCGACGAACAAGCGACGAACTAGCGACGGCCAAGCGGTATGCAAATGACGGTATAGCAAAAGCGGCTGAAGGCGAACAGCCAGGGTGATACTTCTCAGCGCATATCTGAAACGCTGCCTATTAAATGATGTGAACCGATCCTTCCACGACATAATAACATAGACTTACATTTCGATATAGGAGGTTACTCCAATATTGTTTCAAGGAAAAATCACTTTTTTATCGACAATAACATTTGAGAGCCGAAATATTTACGCCCATAAAATCAGACTATCGAACCCAAATATATCAGGTTATAAACAGGTTTTTTTTAGATAAAGAGTCAGGCAAAATTCCTTAAACTTGTTAGGCTCGTATTTTTAAATATACCTTAGCCCCCTTTAGTAAGGAAAAAGTCAATGTTCCACGTGGAACATCATATATCCTCCCTTCTATGTACTTTTGCAGTTCTATTTAAACAAAATTATGTTTCCATCATACGATGTAATTGTGGTAGGCGCCGGACATGCCGGTTGCGAAGCGGCGGCAGCTGCTGCAAACATGGGATCAAAAGTACTGTTGATCACCATGAACATGCAAACCATCGCTCAGATGAGTTGTAACCCGGCAATGGGAGGTATCGCTAAAGGACAGATAGTTAGAGAGATTGATGCATTAGGAGGATACTCAGGAATTGTGACGGATCAATCTATGATACAGTTCCGGATGCTGAACCGTTCCAAAGGACCGGCGATGTGGAGTCCCAGAACCCAGAATGACAGAATGTTGTTCGCGGCGAAGTGGAGAGAAGCATTGGAACAGACACCTAACGTTGACTTCTACCAGGACATGGTGAAAGGACTACTGGTGAAAGATGGCAGATGTTATGGCGTAGTCACTGGAATGGGACACGAAATAAAAGCTAAATCAGTTGTACTGACAAATGGTACATTCCTAAATGGAGTGATGCATATTGGCGACAAACAATTTGGTGGAGGACGCGTTGCTGAAAAAGCAGCCACAGGCATCACAGAACAATTAGTGACGCTTGGCTTCGAAAGCGACAGATTAAAAACAGGTACCCCGCCAAGAATTGATGCCAGAAGTCTAGATTATTCCAAAATGGAGGAACAACCGGGTGACGATGTAATCACCGGTTTTTCTTACCTGGATGTTGAAAAGATTAAACCTGAGCAACAAAGAAGTTGCCACGTCACTTATACAAGTGACAAAGTACATGAAATGCTGAAGACAGGTTTCGACAGGTCTCCTATGTTTCAGGGCAGGATTCAGGGGGTCGGACCACGGTATTGTCCAAGTATCGAAGATAAGATCAACCGTTTCGCCGAAAGGGACAGACACCAGTTATTTGTAGAACCTGAAGGTTGGAACACGGTTGAAATTTATGTGAATGGATTCTCCACATCCTTGCCGGAAGATGTACAGTATAAAGCACTGCAGTTGGTACCTGGGTTTGAGAATGTGAAAATGTTCCGTCCGGGATATGCTATTGAATATGATTATTTTCCACCAACCCAATTACAATTTTCTCTGGAAACTAAACAGATCCAGCACCTGTTTTTCGCCGGGCAAATAAATGGTACTACTGGATATGAGGAGGCCGCATGTCAGGGTCTGATGGCAGGCATCAATGCACACCTGAAAGCAAACGGTCAGGCGCCATTTGTATTGAAAAGGAGTGAAGCCTATATCGGCGTACTGATAGATGATCTTATTAATAAAGGTACCGATGAGCCATATAGAATGTTCACATCAAGAGCTGAATTCAGAACATTGCTGAGACAGGATAACGCCGACCTGCGGCTTACAGAGACTAGTTTCCAAATGGGACTCGCCCGACAAAACAGGCTCGACAAAGTGATTATTAAGAAAGAAGGTGTAGAAAAGATCAAAGCGATTCTGAAAGAACTGCCAATTGATCCGGAAGATATTAACCACCTGCTGGCTGAGAAAAATACCTCGGCATTACCACAGCGTATGCGCGCTTACCAGATCCTCCTGCGTCCTTCTATGGATATCTTCTCCATGAAACGCAACGTAACAAAAATCGGGAAAGCACTGGCTGAGTTTTCAGACGAAGTACTGGAACAAGCAGAGATCCAGATCAAGTATGAGGTATATATTGAAAAGGAAAATGACCTGGTGAAGAGAATGAGTCAGATGGAAGACCTGCTGATACCTGATGGTTTTGATTATACCAAACTGGTATCACTGAGTGCAGAAGCCAGACAAAAATTTAACAAGATCCGCCCACGTACCCTTGGTCAGGCAAGCAGGATCAGTGGTGTAAATCCAAGCGATGTACAGATACTGATGGTATACATGGGGAGATAACAGCAATAATACTCAAAGAGAAAATAAAAATACATGCTTGTTATGAGCATGTATTTTTTTTGTTTATATTCGTTTGATACCAGAAATCACGTTAACCCTGAGTAGATGTAAACGACTGAACCTATGACTCGACCAGCATTTATTTCATCCAGCAAAAAATTCTAACGAAGCAGGCTGAAATTTATTTATAGCTCTTGCCACTAATATCTTAATTAGTGTTCTATGAATTTATTCATCATCCGATTTTCTGAAAATTTACAGATCAATTTTACGCAACGTAATATTTCGTGATTACTGTTACAATTGTACACAGCACACACATGCCGTGTATAATATATTAACATAGTCATTACCGTCTTTAAGATAAAAGTTAAGGTTAAATTAGAAGTATATAGCTCCCGGACCGCTTCTTCGGACTGGGATTTTCTTTAAAATATTAAAATATTGATTTTCAATCATTTGATCTTTTACAAGCGTTAAAATAGCGGCTCTATTATCTCTTCATAATTCGACGATCAGTAGATGAGTAAGGGTAATGTTCCAAAACAGGATAATTGTTCTAATTCAGGCTTAAAATGCGTTTTCTACTTTATTATGGAATTAGTAACTTGTTTTTACATAAAAAGGCACAGTATATGCTCAATACCTTACTTACTTGCACTGCGTTATTAACTACTACTATGTTGTCAGCACAAACCGATACGACAAAAGAAAATTTTTTACTGGTAGGCACTTATACAAAAAGTGCAGAGGAAGGTATCAATGTCTATGCATTTAATACGACTACCGGTAAGCTACGTTTCGTCAGCACGGCAAAAGATGTGAATAATCCTTCTTATCTCGTTATTGCGCCGGATCATCAACATGTGTATACTGTCAATGAAAATGATGAAGGAGGTGTCAGTGCCTTTGCATGGGATACAGTGAGTGGTAATCTAACTTTTTTAAATAAACAGATATCCGGTGGTGCAGCGCCTTGCTATATTACGACTGATGCAGATGGAAAATATGTGATCGTGGGAAATTATAGTGGTGGTAGTCTGTCGGTATTGCCTGTTCGCGAAGATGGTAAAATTGATGCTCCTGTGCAAACAATTGAGCATACCGGCAGAGGGCCTAATAAAGAAAGACAGGAAAAGCCGCACGTGCATTGTGTGGTCTTTGGTCCAGATAAAAATACATTGTACGTATCGGATCTGGGCATAGATCAGGTAGTCATCTACAATTATAAACAGGGAGATGTCTTGCCACTTGTACCTGCAGATACGGGCTATGCTGCATTAGCACCAGGTGCTGGTCCGCGACATCTTACTTTCCATCCTAACGGAAAATGGGCATACATTATTCATGAACTGGATGGAAAAGTAACAGCGTTCAATTACGTTAATAAAAAGCTTGTTCCATTTCAGACAATATCTATGTTGCCCGCAGGGTACAAAGGTCCTGTCTCTGGTGCTGACATTCACATCTCTCCGGATGGTAAATTTTTATATGCCTCCAACAGAGAGAAATTGAATAATATTGTTATCTACAGTATCGATCGTAAAAATGGTCAGCTTGTAAAAAAAGGTGAACAACCTACTGGTGGAAAAGCACCGCGCAACTTTATGATCGATCCTGATGGAAACTTCTTACTGGTTGCCAATCAGAATACAGATAATGTGGTTGTATTCAAAAGAAATAAACTGACGGGGTTATTAACATCAACTGGTCAGGAAATCAAAGTACCCAAGCCTGTTTGCCTGAAAATGATCGGAACGAATTAACTTTTGCTGATGAAATACTGGTATCTGATTGGCATAACTTTTTCATAAATATTAAAAACCAAAGATCATGAAAAAGAAAGTGACGAAACCAACAGATAAGAAATCCGAACTCAAAGAAGATGAAAAATTTCCGGGCTATCCTGCTTATCCTGCAAATGAAGATATCACTTACAGAGGTGAACAGGAAGATCTCGATGTAGAAAAGGTAACAAGATCTTCACGTTTAAATAATGAACTCGCGAGAGAAGAATTTGTTGATCCAGCTGAAATGGATGAAGGACTCGATGTTCCTGGCGCAGACCTTGACGATAGTAATGAACTGATAGGAGAGGAAGATGAAGAAAATAATTACTATAGCTTAGGTGGTGACAGGCATGAAGACCTGGAGGAAGATAATGACCAGGCCTGATCATATATTACAATAAAGGAGTTAGTAATCTGCATACTGCATCAATAAACTTTTCCCACACAGAACGGTTCCTCCATGATCGGCGATCGATGTGAACCGCATCCTGTAAGTCCTGTTCAAATGCTGCATTCAGCTTATGCACAAATGGTTTGTCATAAACGACTACAGCAATTTCGCTATTCAGATAAAAACTCCTGTAATCAAGGTTTACAGAACCGACAATTGCAAGATTATCATCTATTGCGATTGACTTTGCATGTATAAAACCTTTCTGATAAAAATACACTTTCACACCTGCATCAAGCATTGATTTGATGTAGGATTGTGCTGCATGTTGTACAAAAAAGGAATCTCCTCGATGAGGTAAAATGAGCTGCACTGTCTTTCCTGATAGTGCAGCCATTTGTAATGCAGTTAATATCTGTTCATTGGGAATAAAGTATGGATTGCTGATGCGAATGGAACGTCTGGCATTATTGATGGCCATCAGAATTGTTTGCATGGCCATTGGAAATTCTGAATCAGGCCCGCTGGCTACAATATCAGCAAAACACTTCTCCCGTAACTCAGAACGATGAAAATAAGGAGGACTAAACGGAAAGGTTTGTTTGCTGCAATAACGGTAACTCATCAGGAACTGTAGCTGCAGAAGATTTACAACATCTCCTTCCAGTTTAACATGTGTATCTCTCCAGAATACAGGATGCTTTCCATTATTAAGATAACGGTCATCAATATTAATTCCACCGGTAAATCCAACCTCGCCATCAATGATGATAATTTTTCTGTGATCGCGGTAGTTGGCGTTGAGATAAAAATTGACCAGCACTGGAGAAAAAGAATAGACTTCTGCGCCGTTTTCCTCTAACAGGTCTGGAATATCATCTATATTATCGCTACCCAGATCATCATAAATAAATCTTACTTCAACGCCTTCCTTCAGTTTTTCTATCAGTACTTCAGTTATTGCATTGCCCACATCATCAGCAGCAAAAATGTAGTATTCAATATGTATATGATGCTTCGCGGCTTTTAGTGCGTTTATTACGGTGGGGTACTTTTCTTCTCCATTTAGTAATAGTTGTACGCGATTATCACAGGAGAGTACAGAGTGCCTGGTATTCAGCAGCATAGCTGAGATCTCCTGTTTACTAGCTACTTCTTTCCTTAACTGGAGCTGCATTTGATCAATCTCCATTCTTTGTGACTCCCAATATCGCAGCATCAGGGTTTCATCCTTGCTGCCTTTGAGCGTAAACCGGCGCTTCTTGCGGAGATCTCTTCCCAGGTAGTAGTAGACTACTAAACCCAGTATGGGAACAAAAACAAGCAGCATGATATATGACATCGCCTTCACAGGATTGCGGTTCTCCAGCAGAATGGTACCTACAATACCCAGAAAGGAAAGAGAGATTAGCACATAGCCTATAATTTTCAATGCGATATGCCAGTTTGTGCCCCAGAGAAAATATAATATCTGATACACGGTAATGCTTGATAGTTATGTAAATAAAGGTAATAGTAATATTATTAGAATAAATTATCGTCAATAATCGTTCTTAACATAAATTATCTTTTTTTTTGCTCTTACAACGAACTGTACATGAAGGAATCAATCCTTATTAAACTGGAAGCATCCCGCAGGGAATTGTTGGACCTGGGACTACGTAACCCCTTGCTAAATTATCGTTTACCCGTAAGTCGCGGAGTACATATCGAACAGGAGACCGTCAGCAGTATTTACGAAGTACTGGTGAAACAGGGAAAGGCGATGACTTTCCTACCGAAAGCGGATGTGAAGGAAAAGAAAGCCGTAGCAGAACAGGAGACAATACCCGAAATTGTACCTGTTGAACCTGTAGTATTGCCTGAAGTGGAAGAAGTAGTATATGATACCCGGTTACAGACAGCAGAAACAGCTACCGCTTTACAGAACAGATTACTTAATACATACTATGCTGCACGTACCAGTCTTGAAGAACAAGGTGTTAATATCCTGTTCCTTACATTGGGTATGTTAAAATGGTATGAAAAAGATAATGGTAAAGAGGCTCGTTATGCGCCGCTTATTTTAATACCTGTATCTCTTGAACGATCAAGTGCAAGAGAAAGGTTTCGTTTGCGCTATACCGGTAGTGATGTTGAAATGAATCTTAGCTTACAGACTAAGATCAAGGCTGAATATGGAATTATACTTCCTGATATACCAGAAGGAGATGACATAGCTGTTAATGAATATATACAACAGGTCGCAGATACTATTAATGGTATGCAGGGATGGGACGTGATCACAGATACTGCAGAACTGGGCTTCTTTTCATTTGGTAAACTGATGTTGTATCATGACCTGGATAGTGATGGATGGCCTGCTGATGAACAGCCTGCGGATCATCCGATATTACAGAGTTTGTTCGGAGATGGATTCAGTGATGGTGCGCCTGTTGTTCCGGAAGACGCATTCATTGATACAGACACGAATGCACATGAATTACACCAGGTAGTTGATGCGGATGGCTCACAATTGCTAGCTATGCTGGCGGTACAGGAAGGTCGTAACCTTGTGATACAGGGGCCTCCTGGTACAGGTAAATCGCAGACAATTACCAATCTTATCGCCAATGCAATTGGTGAAGGAAAGAAGGTATTGTTCGTGGCAGAAAAGATGGCTGCTCTTGAGGTGGTAAAACGTAGGCTTGACAGTATACAGCTAGGCGATGCCTGTCTTGAACTGCATAGCCATAAAGCCAATAAAAAAGAATTACACCAGGAATTAAGAAAGACGCTGGAGCTACGTAAGCCGGCTATTCTTCAGTTGCAACAGGAAGTTACACTACTGAATGACTATCGTCAGGAGCTGAATGATTATAGTATTGCTGTTAATACACCTGTTGGTGAAAGTGGTATTACGCCGCAGCAATTGATGGGATATCTGCTGCAGTTAAAAGAGCAGTTTCCTGATACTACATTGCCAAGAATTCCTTTACCTGATATGGATAAATGGAATGCACTGAACATGAAACGTGCAGAAGCTATGTCGGCAAGAATAGAGCATAGACTGAAAGAAACAGGAATGCCTTCTTCTTTATTGTTCTGGGGAGTTAGCTTAACCGTATTAACGCCTCCAGAACAGGATAGATTAACGCCTTTGTTGCAAAAGGCATTCGATACAATCACATCGCTGCAACATGAAAGTGCCGTGATTGCAGGACAGGTGGGATTGTCTATGCCGCTTAGCAGAAAGTATAGTATGGATCTTTCTTTCTTTGTACAACTGGCATCCATACGTCCTGATATAACAGGAGTGAACTTAAGGCATCCGGCGTGGTTGCAACAGAAAGAGGATATCAAAGAGTTATTGCAGACAGGAAAACGTTTGCGACAGATACGTCAGGTATATGACGCAATTCTTATTCCTGAAGCATGGGATCAGCAAGTGCTTGAGATCAGACAGCATCTACTGGCGTATGGTGATAAGTGGTATAAGTTTTTAAAAGGCGATTATAATAAAACGAATCGCCAGCTGGCTGCCTTATGTAAAGCTGGAGTACCGGATGAGTTGTCTGAGAAACTTGCTTGTGTTGACGCTATTCTGGAAGCAAGGCGGCTGGAAAAGCAATTGCAGGAGCAGGAGTTACTGGCGAAAGATCTGTTCCTGCAACGCTGGCAGAAGGGACAGTCTAACTGGGATGTGCTGGAAGCTATTACTAATTATGTTACAGAAGTGCATAAGCAGATCAGCTATGGTACTTGTACGGTGGTAATACTAGATTATCTGGAGAAGAATGAGCCAGTTGAAATAGCGAAAAAATATTACGATACTTTATTGAGAGTGTTGCAACAACATGGAGCTGCTATTGATGTCATTATCAGTTCATTTGCGTTGAATGAGCAGCGGAGATTCAGAGATGTGACGCCATTATTACAGCGCACCTATGAAGAGCAGCTGGTGATGATGCAGTCATGGATAAATGGTTTGCCGGAAATCCATCATGCTATTTCCTGGAACAACCTCGAGGCTACGGCCAGAACAGAAGGATTGCAAACATTGACGGATGCTGTTGCTTATTGGCCGGAAGCAGTAACTGCGTTAAAAGGAGCATTGCAGAAAACATGGTATGAATATCTGTGGGAAAAAGCATTGATGACACATGCCGCATTGAGAAAATTTGAGCGGTCCAGTCATGAAGCTGCCGTAAAGCAGTTTGTGAAACTGGATACGTTAAATCTTCAGTATAACAGGGCACGTGCAGCGTTGAAACATTACGAAGGTATTCCACCAATGGAGGCTGGTGGACAGGTAAATGTGCTGCGTACAGAGTTTAATAAGAAGGCAAGACATATGCCTATACGTAAACTGGTGCAGGCAGCAGGATTAGCTATACAGGCGATTAAGCCTGTATTTATGATGAGTCCACTTTCTATTGCCAATTTTCTTCCACCCGGATCATTGCAATTCGATCTGGTGATATTTGATGAGGCCAGTCAGGTAAGGCCTGTTGATGCATTAGGTGCGTTGCTAAGAGGAAAACAACTGGTAGTTGTAGGAGATAGTAAACAGTTGCCACCCAGTAGCTTCTTTGACTCATTATTAAAAGAAGTAGATGATGACGAGAACGTAACAGCGGATATGCCGAGCATTCTCGGGATGTGTGATGCACAGGGTGCGCCACAGCGAATGTTACGATGGCACTATCGTAGCCGGCACGAGTCACTGATCGCTATGTCGAATCACGAGTTCTACGAAAACAAACTGGTGATATTTCCAAGCCCTGGTGCAGCACATCAGATGGGGTTAGTTTATCATCATCTGAAGGAAGCTACATACGATCGTGGTAAGACCAGAACAAACCAGCAGGAGGCAGATGCAATTACTGCGGCTGTTATTGAACATGCGCACAAACATCCGGGAATGAGTCTGGGAGTGGTTGCTTTTTCGACAGCGCAAATGCAGGCGATACAACAGTCACTTGAATCGGCGAGAAAGAAGATGCCGGAGCTCGAGATGTTCTTCAGAGCGCATCCGCATGAGCCATTCTTTGTGAAGAACCTTGAGAACGTCCAGGGGGATGAACGTGATGTGATTTTTATCAGCATAGGCTATGGCAGAACCCCGGAAGGAACAGTAAGCCTGTCTTTTGGTCCGCTGAACAATGAAGGCGGAGAGAAACGACTGAATGTCTTGATCACACGTGCGAAACAATGTTGTGAAGTGTTTACTAATCTGACAGCGGATGATATTGATCTTACCAAGACCGAAAGTGAGGGTGTACGTGCGTTGAAAAACTTCCTTTACTTCGCGCAACATGGATCAATGAATCGGGTATATACGGATGTTTTTCCTGCTAACATACCTTTTGAAACATTGGTAGCAGATCAGCTGACTGCCGCAGGATACAATGTTAAGAAGCAGTTAGGAAGCAAAGGATTTTACATCGACCTCGCTGTTGTAGATCCGGATTATCCTGGCAAGTATATTATGGGTATAATGTGTGATGGAGCGGCATATCATTCTGCAAGATCAGCAAAAGACAGAGATAGGTTACGCCAGCAGGTACTGGAGAATATGGGATGGAATATTTATACCGTGTGGAGTACGGACTGGTTCCGTCATCCAGTGCGTGAGTTAAAACGATTGATCTCAGCGATTGAAGCTATACGAGAAAATGGCGTTGATCAGCAGGAGACAGTAGTGCCTACCGAAGATTATACAATGGTCAGAGAGGAAGATGAAGAAGGGACAGACATACCATTATATGAGATGGCGGTATTACCGGAAGAAATTGCACTCAAGGACCTGCACCAGCATCCGGCGGATAAGTTAAGATCATGGCTGGAGATGATCGTACGGGTAGAAAGTCCTGTACATGTTGAGGAGGCAACCCGCAGAATATTGGATGCAGCAGAGGTATCGCGTGTAGGTAACAGGATACGCGAAGTGTTGAAGGCCGCAATTGCCGATGCTGTAGGTAATGAAACAGTTATTGTAAAAGACGAATTCCTGTGGGATGCCGAGATGCAGCAACCATTCGTACGAAGCAGGGCGAATCTTCCTTCTGCATCGCGAAAGATGACTTACATAGCACCGGAGGAATTGAACGTGGTGATTGAAAAAGTGGTAGCAGATGCGGTGGCAATTACGGCAACAGCGGCTATCCCTGTTATTGCAAAGACGTTAGGTTTTGCAAGGGTAACAGAAGACCTGCGTGCCGAGCTGGAGGATGCTGTAGAAACAGCCCTGGCAGATGGCATCATCTACCAGGACGATGAATGGTTAAAAGTTAAGTAGCTTATTTCTTTAGTACGAAGTCCTCTCTGGATGCCCAGTTATTGATATCCTGTTTGCTTAATGCAGCAGCCATAAGGTCGGGAAATTTATCAGGCGTACACGCAAATACAGGTATACCGAGGTCAGACAGGAATTGTGCGTTGCTATGATCATACGAAGGCGCACCATCATCGTTCAATGCAAGTAGTACGATAACCTGTACACCTGCTGCTGTTAATTCAGCTGCACGTTTCCGCATGGGGTCATCATTGCCACCTTCAAAGAGATCTGTGATCAGTACAAGTACAGTATCAGCAGGGCGTGTTATGACCTGTTGGCAATAGGTAAGCGCAGCATTGATATCTGTACCTCCACCCAGTTGTACACCGAATAACAGGTCAACAGGATCATCCAGTTCTTCTGTCAGATCGGCAACTGCGGTATCAAATACAACCATGCGTGTTTTAATTGCCGGTATAGATGCCATCACTGACCCAAAGATCCCTGAGTAAACAACAGAAGTACCCATTGATCCACTTTGGTCAAGACATAATACCACATCTTTCAGAGAAGTTGTCTTACGACCATACCCGATACGGGTTTCAGGAATGACTGTTTTATAATCCGGCTGATAATGCTGCAGATTTTTCAGGATGGTAGCATGCCAGTTGATTTCATTATGACGTGGCCTTCTGTTGCGCACACTTCTCTGCAGGCTACCTGTTATAGCCTGCTGCGTTGGTTGCGTCAGTTTCTTGACCAGTTCATCAACAACACGTTTCACAACTTGCCTGGCTGTATCACGCGTTTTATCTGGTATAGCATGTTTTAATGTAAGCAGGGTTGCGACCAGATGTACATCTGGTTCAACATTCTCCAGCATTTCTTTTTCAAACAGCATCTGTGTAATATTCAGACGTTGCAAGGCATCGCGTTGCATGATCTGTACGACAGAAGCGGGAAAGAAAGTGCGGATATCTCCCAGCCAGCGGCTCACGTTGGGAGAGGAGGCGCCTAATCCCCCTTTTTTTTCACTATCGTATAGTGCTTCCAGTGTCTTATCCATCTGGAGTTCCTGCCCGTTGAGTGAATAGCCGGTGCCATCTGCTTCGTTACCTCCCAGCACCAGCCGCCATTTATTCAAATCGTCCATATCAGTATTATTTAACGCCTAACATTTGGAGCACAATGGGAACGCCTTTCATGGCTCTTTCCGCATCAATATTTTCCATGGTCTGCTGTAATGTACCTGTTGTTCCTGCACTACCACCTTTAGCTTTTTCGCCCAGCTTTCTTCTCTCCGCTTTTGTAAAACCGGAGAAAGTTCTGCGTAGTAACGGAAGTAACTGTTTGAAGGCCTCTTCTTCCAGTTGATGCATCCAGTTGGATACAACTGTCCAGAGATCGTTATCCACAAGCAATAGCGTGCCGCTTCCTTTCAAAAAGCCTTCGAGCCAGGCAGCAGCGATAGCAGGAGGAGTGGCGGATGACATTGCATAACTGAAAGCACGTACCAGCTCACTACCAGAAAGTTGTCTGTGGTCAGCAAGGAGTCGTGTGGCATATCCTCCAATGACAGGTGCTGCACTGTTATTGCCAGCGATAGCTGATAAGGTCTGCTGCCATTGTGTGGTCATATCAATATCCTGCAGGAGGAGTATCGCATCGTTCATATTGTAGACCAGTTCCAGTAGTTCAGCAGCAGCATCGTCCGCAATACCTATACAGGCAGCAGGTAGGCTCACACAGATGCGGGTGATCATGCCTGAGATGATATTCTCTACCAGTGTGGCGTCTGTTTTTCTGACGTTGCCGTATCTGCCTATCTGCACGAGGCCGGGAATAACGGTCATCAGCTGCATTACATCACCTGTTGCCGCTGCCAGGTTATTGACCTGTTGTACGAGTACTTCCACAGCAGTATGCAGTTCTGCAGGAATAGCAGCTTCCAGTAAGGTACATACTTCTTTCAGGGAAGTAGCCGTGCGGGCCTGGTGTTGTACATACTGTGAGGTGGCTTCTTCTACTGTATTTCCCCAACTTCCTTTTTCGATGATGTCAATAGAAAAGTCAGGATTCCATTGCAGGCGCCATTGTTCTTTGAAGGTACCTTTACCAGAAGGTCCATAGCGGTGTCCCCACTGGATGTCCAGCATTTCAAGCCGGTGTAGCAGGATACTGCGTTCAAGATCTGTGTCCTTACGGAGATCGAGTACATAGTCTTTATAATCAGCTGTTTGAGGTAGCCTTAATTTCTTTTGCAGCTTCTCGATATCTGTCTGCAGCGGCGGACGGGGAATATCTGAAGGGACTTCTCCGATGGTATTACTGACAATAAGTGCATCATTGATCAGTTGCAGCAGGATCTCTTCTCCGTTACACAGCACGCTTAAGGTCGCTTCATTCAGTTCCTCGAGACCAGCTTTTGACAAGCCTCTTAATGCAGAGAGAGCAGAAGAAAGACGAACGGCTTCCATGACGTGTGCTACAGAAATATCTTTCTGCTGTTCACGGAAGAGTCTAGCCACTCTCGACATCCAACGGGTACCATCGTCAAAGGGGTAACGCCAGTTATGTTCATACCAACCTGGAGAATTGATACCGGCACCATAACCGCTGTTATAACTGAGACGGTTGTAGGTCCATGGAATCCAGGTTGTTGCTACTTTTACTTTTGGTAATCCTTTGAGAAGATCATTATCATCTTTGGCCTTTCCCATATTAAGAAGGGCAGGTGTATGCCAGGCACCACAGATGACAGCTATCTCAGTATACATCTCTCTTTCAGCCTGACGAATGGTCTTACGCATATGTGCTTCGCGCAGTTGTTCTTCACGGTCGTAGGGTAGCTGCAGGTCCTGTCTCAAAGCCTGCATACCTTCAGCGACGGCTATAAAGACTTCCTGTGGGTCCTGCCTATATTCAAACATATGTTCCCACCATTTCTCTTCATCCGCAAAGCCGGCTGCTCCTGCGAGATAGGCCACAGGATTTCTTCTTATAATACGGGCATCAGGTATATGTGGCGCAAGACTGTTATTCAGCGCAGGGGCTTCATCCGCAGTAGTTTTTTGTTCTTTCTCTGCCTTCAGGTCAAACTGATGTGCAATAGGAAGGTCCATGAACCGCACGGGAATACCGTGTGTGCGCGCATACAGAATGGCCTGCCATTCGGGAGAGAATTCAGCAAAAGGGTAGAAGACAGCTTTCTGTGGAGCATCCGGCTGATAGGCCAGGATCGCAACAGGTGGCCGCAGCTGTTCATCGCCTACCCATTCAAGTATATTGTCGGCTTCCGGAGGTCCTTCTACCAGTACAATGTCGGGTTTAACTTTCTCCAGATAATCCTTCACATGTCTGGCAGAACCGGGCCCATGGTGTCGAATGCCTAGTATGTGTATTGACATATGACTTGTTTATAGGTCGCGGCATGCGCGGTAAATATCTTTCCAGTCTTCTCTTGTCTTTACAACAGTCTCCAGGTATTCGTGCCAAACCAGTTTATCCTGTACAGGGTCTTTGAGGACAGCACCGATGATACCAGCGGCAAGATCGGCTGCTTTCAGCTGACCATCACCGAAGTAGGCCGCCATTGCCAGGCCATTGTTCACTACTGAGATCGCTTCAGCTGTGCTGAGTGTACCGGAAGGAGCCTTAATCTTCGTTTTACCATCCAGTGTGACACCATTCCTGAGTTCACGGAAAATGGTCACGATGCGGCGGATCTCTTCCAGTGCTGGTTTCTCAGCAGGAAGGTCCATGACCTTTTCATAGCTTTCCACACGGCGGCGTACGATATCAATCTCTTCCTCCATGGAGTCAGGTACCGGCAGAATAACCGTATTAAAGCGGCGTTTTAAGGCGCTTGAAAGGTCGTTGACACCCTTGTCCCTATTATTGGCTGTGGCGATGATGTTGAAGCCTTTTTGTGCCATTATAGCGGTATTCAACTCAGGCACGGGAAGGGTCTTTTCTGATAAGATAGTGATCAGCGTATCCTGTACATCCGCACTGATACGGGTTAACTCTTCTATTCTGGCTATTCTGCCTGACTGCATGGCACGCATGACAGGCGTTTCTACCAGTGCTTTTTCTGAAGGGCCTTCTGCCAGTAACCGGGCATAGTTCCATCCGTAGCGGATAGCCTCTTCGCCAGTACCTGCGGTTCCCTGTACGATCAGGGTGGAATCGCCACTTATGGCAGCAGCCAGGTGCTCACTTACCCAGCTTTTTGCCGTACCGGGTAAACCATACAGCAACAGGGCTCTGTCAGTAGTAAGCGTCGCTACGGCGATTTCTATCAGTCTGCGGTTACCGATATATTTAGGCTGTATTTCAAATCCATTTTTCAATGTACCTCCCAGCAGGTAAGTTACTACAGACTGTGGTGATAGTACCCAGTTATAAGGACGCTTTTCATTGTCCTGTTTCTTCAGCTCTTCCAGTTCTTCAAGGAACAGTTGTTCGGCATGTTGACGTAATATGTTTGACATCTTTATATGCTTGAAAAGGTGATCTTTTTTATCTTTATTTATGTGAATGCGGTGGTTATCTGCATTTTGCAGGATAGCAGTTTTCGTATATGCTCACTGGTATTTCTCCACATGTTCTGGTATGCAGGTTCCTCTGGTCCCAGTTTCTCCAGTTCGTCAGCGATGGCTGACGGCAACTGCATGATGTGTTTATCAAAGAAATTCCGGGTATATTGATAAGGGTTCCGGGCAATCCATTTCAGTACCTCACGGGTAATTTTCAGGTTCCATTCTCCGTCCATCTTATCCATGAAATGAATGATACTCTGCGGGTCGCCAGGTAACATGCGCAGTAGGTATTCTTCCTGTTCTTCGGGAGACAATAAAGATATTCCGTCAGGAAAAAATGCATCTTCAGTCAGTTGCGTAAGCAGGCGAACCCAGGCCACATCCCTGAAGCGTCCCGAAGGGATGATCATTGCTTTTAGAAGTCGTTTGCCGATATCATCATTAGAGAAAATATTGATCACTTCTTGTTTGTCAGCATTGAAATGGGTTTCCCACCATGAAGGAGGAACATTATTCGTCAGCTGATACAGGATAAAGCCTTCATCACTGATATTCTTCTGATTACTCATCATGATGATACCTGAGTCGGCAATGATCTTGTCCAGCGGTAATTGCAGCGATATATGCAGGGTTTTACCAGTACCGTGAGTGATAGCTTTTTGTAGTATCTGCCAGTAGGACTGCACGATAAATGAGCCAGGTATATTTTTTAGTAAGGTCCATATCTCATCTTTCACCTTCTGGTTCTTCTCTTTCAGCGATTCCAGCCAGGAAAGATCATCTTCACTGATATTTATACGCATGACTTTCAGGAATTCAGTTTTGGCAGCTGTATTTTCCTGTGACCAGGTTTGCTGCAACCACTCTCTCGCCATGCCAGGATAAGACCGGCGTATTTCTTCCAGTACCTGTATACGATCTTCCGAACTTCCTGTTTGCCAGCGTTCTTCAGGGCTGTGTACAACGGGGAACTGCCAGTCGGGATTCATTTTACTGAGCCATTGACCTCGTTTTCCACACACATCCATTGCCAGCTGGCGGATGCGTTTCTGCGAAACCGCTGTATCGAGTATCACGGGAATGTATTCCGGTACTACGATCTGTCTTTTGTCAGAACACGCTTCCAGCCAGTAATGTACCAACGGTAACAGGTCCATGTCCAGCGCATCCTGTAGTGCGTATATAGCAGCCGTATTACAGTAAGGTCTTTCCTCAGGGGGAGCCGGCTGTAATGGTACGCCACTGTTATTCACAGCGTTGACGCCACTTTGCCGGTAACTTAACACAACCGAGGCCAGATGCAGGAACTGGGTCTCTGTATCCAATGATTTGTCGCCAATGATCTTTTCAGCAACGGTGACAAGGTCAGTAGGCAGATCAGCGACAGATAATTGCCTTTTACCAGTGCCGAGGAGAGCTGTATTAATGATATTGTTCCACATGTCCCTTATAACAATTTATAGACGCCGTTATGCCAGACGCCAAGAGGTTCATATTCCTGTTCTCTACCCAGGATAGCCATGTCCAATGGATGGCCTCCACTGAGAGACAGTAATTTCCAGATATTACGGAAGCCGTCTTTGATAGGCATGATTTCTTCATTCCGGTCTTTCAGCCACCATTTCATATTATGCTGAACAGGGGTCAACTGTTGTACAATATACGGTCGTTCGCTGCGGACAGGCATCTTCCCGGCCAGGGCTGTTTCAGCTGTGGTCAATTCCTGCCAGCCGGTCATACCATAGGTGTCCTGCAGTTTATTATTGGTAACTGGTTCTTTGATCAATGCCCTGAGAGGTATTTCCGAAGGAAAGAAAACAAGTTCTGCTTCAATAGACATTCCGGCTGTCAATAGCAATTGTGGACGGGACATTCCCCTTGCATAGAACTGAAGGATCAATGCCGGCTGAAGGCAATTCAGGCCGAAAAGCCAGTATTTTTCAGTGGTAAGCCCTTCTTCTTCAGTGATCTGTTTATTGAGTATCAGCCAGGTATCTTTTGTTCCTTTTTCCTGACGCAGTGCTTCCTGACTTTGAGTAAAACCAATTAATGCGCGCAGTTCCTGCTGTAACAGGGGAGGAAGGGAGTCGCCCTGATTAAAGCCCTGAATGACAAGGTACATGCGGAGTAACTGTTCCATGAAGGAATGTTGCCAGCCTTCACTGTAATAGTTGATTTCAGAAAGACCCCGAACCATAGCTGCCAGTCCAGGCGCCTGAGCATCGATCATACGGCGGGCCATATTTTCCCAGTAAGAAGTTCCTTTTTCAGGAAGAGACAGGATACCATTACGTACAATGTCTTTCATCCAGAGCAACAGCTCGTAGATGCCATCTTCTACCTTTTGCTGGCGTGCCTGTTGTCTTTTGTCGCGGGCTGTTTCGTCTACCGGCTTTTCTTCTTTTCCTCGCTTCTTGGTTTCATTTTCAGCTCTTTTTTCTAACCATTCACTCACCCATGCCGGAGGCGTATTGTCAGTAAAAATAGTTGCTTCCCGGGCATAGAGCAGCATCAGTCCGATACCATGTTTACATGGGAATTTGCGGCTTGGACAACTGCATTTAAAAGCGGTGCTGGCCCGGTCTATCTGGGTTTGATATGGTTTACTGCCACTTCCCAGGCATTCTCCCCATAAGGCTTGTTCATTCGCCCCTTTACTCACCCATTTAGCCATAACAGCCAGTGCTTTACCGGCTTTTCTGGACGGTTCGTCCGGTGCTAAGGATAGCACCTGTTCTTCTGTTAGGAGCAATGGATATAAGATTTAAAGTATTGTATTTACAAACAATGTTACGCCAGTAATACCTTGTATATCCTGGAGTATAACATCACAAGATATGTGATCAGAATCACTGCATTTAATACGAGCAGCCAGTTTACATCTACCTGCTGATATTTATTCTTCTTACAGAGGATTGCCAGCCAGAGGAAACCGATCAGGAGGATAGCAGGAAACACCAGCGTCCACTTATTCGTAATGATCAAATGTGCATTGGCAATACGCTCATTCCATCCCTCATCGTTACCTGCCACGAGCGGCAATATACCCATGAAAAGCACGATGATAAATATTCTTATAGCCGTTTTGGCTGCCGTTTTACTGATTTTCTGACTCTTACTTTCCTGTTGCATTGTTTCTTCAATTTTAAATATTGACCCGATTGCTAAGTTCGGGATTTAAGTATTACGATCCTATTGGTTTCCTGATATGTATCCACCAGTGAATCACCATTGCCATGAATAGATTTAATACACAGAAAAACGTCATCCAGCTATTTTCGGTGGCAAACCCACCAATAAACAACCAGGTGAAAAAGTAAAGATGAAACCATACAGGAACTAACCATGCAATGACAGGCAGTGCTGGCGTTGTCGTCTGTTTTTTCTTTCTGAACCCCCAGATGGTAAGTACGGGTAATAATATGAGTAAAAAGACCAGTTTCTCACGACTTCTGATACCAAATCTTTCATTTAGCCAGGTAGCCATGGGAAACAAGGTGATCCACAGTGCAACCTGCGAGATCAGTATGGATAATAGTGGTATGATAACCTGCCAGCAACGGATAACGATCTTTTTACTGAATTGAATCTTTTCCAGCGTACGGGCAAAGGTAGAGTAGAAGAACACAACACACAGCCATCCGAAGAAATTCCCGTAGGGTACACCAAACCATTGTGCGGTAAGAGGAGAAGGGAATTCGGGTCGATTGTCCCAGCTCCAGTGCCACATGTGTAAGCGATAAGCAACGACGTCCATACTTGCATCAATACTGAGTGCGAGTAATGCATCAAAAGCGGCTGCTGCGATCAGGGGAAGTCCCCGGCTGTCGGAGATGAGTCTGGAAGTATAGATAATAATTCCCCATCCCATACCGATACATACAGGGATATTATCCGGTGCATGTCCCAGCATTAGCCAGAATTGCCCGTATTTGTAACCGGCATTGGAAACCACGTTGACATATTCCAACAATAATCCGAACCCAAATCCTCCCAGCATATAGGCGACGTGCCCGGGTCCTCTTTTCCATGCATGCAGCAAGGTCAGTATGAACAACAGCAGCATACAGCTTTCCGACAGGGGATAGCAGATAGCAGGAGGAACATCATAAGGCATATTCGCGTAGGGAAGCATAACAACAGTTTTGTTATTGTTCTTTATCCATGAAAGAAGTGTGTTTCGTATCTCTTACTACAGCATAAACGATCAGTGAAATAAAGATACAACCAGTAACGTACCAGTAATACATCGACTCGTGACCGATATTCTTGAAATACAGCGCAATATATTCAGCTGTGCCACCAAATAGGGCTACCGTCAATGCATAAGGTAGGCCAACCCCGAGCGCGCGTATCTCTGCCGGAAACATCTCAGCTTTTACCACTGCGTTAATGGAGGTATAACCAGTCACAATGATCAGTGCACAAAAGATAAGAAAGAAGGCCGCCCATTCCGAAGAGGCGTGACTGATAGCGGTAAGGATAGGAACGGTTAATAAGGTGCCTAATATTCCGAAGCCAAGTAGTAAAGGTTTACGGCCGATCCTGTCACTCAGCATACCAAAGAGCGGTTGCAGACAGGCATATACCAGCATCAGCAGGAACGTCAGCATAGTAGATCTTTCTTTGGTAAGATGGACTGTATTGACCAGGAACTTCTGCATATAGGTTGTGTAAGTATAAAAGGCAAGTGTACCTCCCATGGTCAGTCCGACAACTGTCATGACGGCCCTGGGGTGTTCCTGTAACAGGATCAGAACGGAACCCCGTTTTTTGTTTTCTTTTTCAGGGGTAAAAGTCTCCTGCATATGTTGCCTGATCACCAGGGCAAAAAGGGATAATGCAGAGCCGATGGCGAAAGGGATGCGCCATCCCCACTCGTGCAGTTGTTCCGCTGTCAGGAATACCTTTTGCAGCAACAGTTGTATGCCGAGAGCAGTTAGCTGACCACCAATCAGGGTGACGTACTGAAAGCTGGAGTAGAAACCTCTTTTATCACGTGTGGATATTTCACTCAGGTAAGTCGCAGAGGTACCATATTCTCCGCCAACGCTTAGTCCCTGGATGAGCCTTGCCAGCAGAAGAATAATAGGAGAAAGGATACCCGCCGTAGCGTAGGTGGGTGCCACAGCAATCATCAGACTACCGAAAGACATCAGCAATACAGAAAGTGTCATGGATACCTTCCTGCCGTTTTTATCGGCAATACTGCCGAATAACCAGCCTCCGATCGGACGCATGAGGAAGCCAACAGCGAAGATAGCAGCAGTGTCCAGTAACTGAGCTGTGGGATTGCCTTTCGGAAAGAACACAGGGGCGAAATAAAGGGCGAAGGCGGCATAGGCATACCAGTCATACCATTCAACGAGATTACCAATGGAACCAGTGAAAATAGCTTTGATACGGTATGCGGTGTCGCTTTTTTGATTTGTATTCATTATTAACAGGAGCGTGGTCTTCAAAAATAATACAATCGGGCCAATAGTCTTATATTGCTTAACAATTAACAGGATAATCATGGACACGATCACAAAAGCAAAGAAAGCGGCCGGAGAGAAGGCTGCAGCGTTGGTACAGCCCGGCATGTTAGTGGGATTGGGAACAGGGTCTACTGCTTACTGGGCAATAGAAAAGATAGGACAGATGGTAAAGGAAGGACTGAATATCCGTGCCGTGGCGACGTCTGTCGCTTCCGAGCAGCAGGCCAAAGCGTTGGGTATTCCAATCACTTCTTTCAGCGAAATTCAGCAACTGGATATAGATATTGACGGTGCT
Source organism: Chitinophaga agri (assembly GCF_010093065.1). Taxonomy (NCBI): domain Bacteria; kingdom Pseudomonadati; phylum Bacteroidota; class Chitinophagia; order Chitinophagales; family Chitinophagaceae; genus Chitinophaga; species Chitinophaga agri. Next base: position 4,903,296 of record NZ_CP048113.1, read on the forward strand.
GACGAAGTCAGCGAAGATCTACAGATCATCAAAGGTGGAGGTGGTGCTTTACTACGTGAAAAAATCGTTGCTCATGCCAGCAGAAGAAAGGTGATCGTGGCGGATGAGCGTAAGTATGTTAAAACATTGGGTAAGTTCCCCCTCCCAGTAGAGATCATCCCGTTTGGCTGGGAGCTGGTATTCAAATCTATCCAGGCTTTACAGGGATCACCTACACTCAGGACCAGAGAAGATCAACCTTATATCACCGATAACGGGAATTATATTCTGGACTGTAAGTTTGGTGCCATTGAAAATCCTGAACAGTTGCACCATCATCTGAAGGCGATGACTGGTGTTGTGGAGACTGGACTGTTCATTAATCTGAAACCTACCGTCATCATAGCGTATGAAAATGGCGAAGTGAAGACTATTTAACGGCTAATTCTATTCATCCTATGTATCATTTTTTCCATTGGTTTGTTGTCATCAGCTGGGTGTTATCAGAAGTATTGCTGAACAGACTTTTCAGGTCGTCCGGGACAGATAAGACACAGGCAGACCAGCGTTCGCTGCGGACGATATGGATCACTATCATGATCGCATTGCCATTGGCACACATACTGTCACTGTATACGTCTTTTCCGGTTAGTACATCTCCAACTGTGATGCTGGCAGGCCTTGGAATGATCATAGCCGGGATGTTGTACCGGTTTACGGCTATCTATACACTGGGCAGGTATTTTACGGTTGATGTAGCCATCAGGCAGGACCACAGGATCGTAAGCAGGGGGATGTACAGGTATATGCGGCATCCCTCTTACCTGGGATCGCTGATCTCTTTTCTGGGTAATGGTTTCGTGCTGAACAACTGGGTAGGTCTGGTCATGAGTTTCGTTCCGGTGCTGATCGCATTTATATACAGGATGAATATAGAAGAAGAGTTATTGTTGTCTAACTTCGGTCAGGAATACCTTGACTATAAGAAGAAAACCTGGAGATTAATACCATTCGTTTACTGATACCTGTTAAACAGCACATGTATCATTTCTTAAAGGACACAATATGAGCTACACAAACTTTGTAAAAACGGCAGAAGCACAGGCGCTTATCAATACGCCTGGTGTACTTTTCATTGATTGCAGTTTTGCATTGAATGATAAAGAGTGGGGTAGGCAAGAGTACGAAAAAGCACATATACCCGGCGCATTGTATGCTGACCTTGATAAAGATCTTTCCGGACCGATCACACCAGGTAAAACAGGTCGTCATCCGTTGCCGGGAAAGAAAGAACTGGAAGCCCGTATTGCTTCCTGGGGTATCACACCGACAACGCAGGTGATCGCTTATGATGCTGGTGCCGGATTCATGGCTGCTGCCAGATTATGGTGGCTCCTGAAATGGGCTGGTCATGAGCAGGTGGCAGTATTGGACGGGGGGAAAAAAGTATGGGCAGAAAAAGGATTTCCGCTGGAGAGTGGAACGGTAACACCAGTTGCCGCGGCATTTACCGCACATTATGATGATTACCTCCTGGCAGATGCTGCTGCTGTATTGAAAGCTATAGAGGTGAATGGAAGTTGTGTGATCGATTCCAGAACAGCCGACCGGTATGCCGGGCAGAATGAAACAATAGACCCGGTAGCAGGACATATTCCTGAAGCTATTTCAAGGCCTTTTAATGCCAATATTACTCCGGAAGGAGTCGTTGCAGGACAGGACGTGGTAAGAGGCTATTTTGCTGCTGATTTTGCAAAGGACGAGGTGATTTTTTATTGTGGGTCAGGGGTGACAGCTGCATTTAATGTATTGCTGGCAAACTATGCCGGATATCCGATGCCGAAGTTATATGCCGGTTCATGGAGTGAATGGATCACTGATGATGCAAGGCCGGTAGCAGTGAATGTCTGATAAAAAAAGATCTCCGCATAGCAGCATAGAAATAAAAAAAGGGCGTCGACAGTTAATTGCTGTTGACGCCCTTTTTTGTATAACTACTGTTGACTACAGAAGTAGACAATAAGTATGATCACAAGAAGGATTGCCATTACAAGCAGCGTAATCTTGGTACCGCTGTACGGTCTTTCACCAACAACTTCTCCTGTAGAGGCATTGATCGTAAAGTGATAGATCTTGCCATTGTAACGGTAGGCGCTGATCCATACCGGTAGCAACAGGTATTTCAAACCCAGATTATAATAGGTACAATGATAATCACCTATTCGTTGTTCATCACCTCCGATATCGCGACGGATTGTATTTTCAATGCTGGGCCGCATGATCACCTTCGCCTGTTCCAGTCCGTCTTCAGGCGGTATCTGATAAAGCTCGGAGCGGAAGCCACTGACATAGCGTTCATTATAATGTTCCAGGGCCTGCATATGCCATGGTTCCAGTCTTCGTGATACTTTTGGCGGCAATGAGGTGCTGGCTGTAATAAGAATATCATGGAAAGAATTATAGACAGTACCGCTCACATGATGCCACCTGGTATGGCGTACCTGTCTGGAACGCTGTACCCGCTCGCCGTTAACGGTTTCAGTATAATATTCTGTTTCATAATAATAATCGCCACGGCTACCATCGTAGTCGGTCGTAGTATCCGCATCATAGCTCCAGTGAGGCAGATAAAGGCCTTTCAGCAGGTCTGCATGACCAGCAACTAATTGTGCAAGGTCAGATGGTGCAAACCATAGTTTATCCATCCAGGTGCGGAAGTTGCCTGCCGCCTGTTGCTTTGTGATAGCAAAAGGAAGGAGGTAATGTGGTTCAACGATGTGTCGGTCCTGGGCATCGCTGATCACCAGCGGACTTGCACAGAAGGTACAGTTATCGGAATTGACTTCCGGTGGCAGGGTAGTAGAGGCGCCGCAGTTTTTACAGGAGACAACCTTCGCCACAATTTGCACATCACGGTTAGTTTTACTGATAAAGCTGTTATAATCCACTGAAACAATGGGACCATGATACTCCCGTTCAATGTCATTGGTAGCGCCGCAATAATTACATTTTAGCTGATGGGTACCCGGTGCATAATGGAGGGTAGCGCCACAGCTGCAGCATTGTAACGATGCATTCAGAGAGGCGGATTGCTCCGCCTGGGAAAGAGGATCCATGAACGATTACGGAATAGGTAAGGGTGGTGGTGTATTGTTAAACAGACCGGCCAGGTCAGGCAGTGTATTAGCAGCCGCCCAGTTAGCCATTCCTTTTTTCCACATATGGCTCTGCTGATTGATCGTACCAGCAGCTACCAGTTGTGTCAGCTGGTCCATGGTATATGGGCCTGCCTGTTGTCCATTAATAGCGGCATAATACTGCACAGCAGCCGGTAATGGCGGTGGCGCTTCGTTATTTTGTACACTATTCGGCTGAAAAATATTGCCCATCTGGCTTCCCATAGCCATGCCCAGACCAGCACCCATACCAGCGCCTGCAAGGCCACCGTTAGGGTTCTGTGCCGCCTGCTCCATTGCATTAGCCGCCTGGAATTGTGCATACGCGCCCAGGTTACCTACGATACCCATGCTGGTACGTTTGTCCATCGCAGCTTCTACTTCAGGTGGCAGAGAGATATTTTCGATCAGGAACTTTGTCAGTTCCAGGCCCATGGCATTAAATTCTGGCTGTATCTTGGTTGTGATGAGTGCAGACACTTCATCGTAGTTGGCTGCCAGGTCCAGCACCGGGATCCTTGCCTGTGCAATGGCATCCATACCACGGGTGATAGCAAGATTACGCAGTTGCTCATTTACTGATTCTACAGTAAACTCAGGATTGGTTGCAGCGATCTCTTTTATGAATAATCCAGCATCCTGTACACGGAATGCGAAGCTACCAAAGGCACGCAGACGTACCGGACCAAATTCTGCATCACGTAACATTACCGGATTGCGGGTACCCCATTTCTGGTTAATGAACTGACGAGTGCTTACGAAGAATACGTCAGCTTTGAAAGGGCTGTTGAATCCATAGATCCAGCCTTTCAACGTAGTCAGGATAGGCATGTTCTGCGTATTCAGCGTGTACATGCCGGGTTTGAAAATGTCAGCGATAACACCTTCATTCATAAATACGACCAACTGTGATTCACGAACAGTCAGCTTTGCATTCATCTTGATCTCATTCTGGTAACGGGGGAATTTCCATACAATGATTTCATTGGAGGTATCGACCCAGTCAATGATGTCGATAAATTCGTTGCGGAGTTTGTCAAATAGTCCCATATAAGACGGTTTACGGTAGTATGAAAATAGAATAAAGGTGTAATATATTGTATATGTGCGATCAAAAAAGATAGGAGATCAGGGGTTCAGTGGTTGGTGTTATTGACAAGCGTAATTCTTTAACCTGAAAATAAGATAGTGTAAGAAGGCTATAATAGCCTAAAACAAAAAAGGAACAACATATACGTTGTTCCTTTTTCTTCGTGGTGTGAGGCGGGATCGAACCGCCGACACAAGGATTTTCAGTCCTTTGCTCTACCGACTGAGCTACCGCACCAACTCTTTTTTGTTGTCCTTCTCTCGTGAAGGGATTGCAAAGATAAGCAAATTAAAAACTAACTTCCAAATTTTATTCAACAAAAGTTTTAATTTCTTCCAAGATACCGTTCCAGAGAGCGTTTCGTTGTTCCAGCGCTGTTCTGGATGCTTGTGCCGCCTGCTCCCATTTCTCCGGATCCTTACCGCAAAGCTCCTGTACCATTTCCATACCGAGGTGACTATGATGATCTCCATCTACCTCAATATGTCTTTCGAGATAATATTTGAACAGACTGATTTGCCCCGGGAATTGTTTATCCAGGTCGTTCACTAATGCCAGGAACATATCTGGGATCAGGTCTTCCCTTCCGAAAGTGAAGACGGCTGCCTGTACATGCACAGGTTCATGTGCGATCAGATCGAACGTATATTTTACAAAGGAACGTACCGCTGGTGGTAGTCCATTAATAACAGCGGTAAGTGATTTTCCTCTTTCCAGTTGCTGCAGGCATTCTTTAATACCAGAGGTGTCTGCACCAACTTGTTCCATCGCTTCGAGATACAGCTCAAAATGGCTCACGCGTTTACCATTAGGGTCAACATCACTTTCCTCGCCCGTTACAATCTCATTGATCAGGTAACGGGTCGCTGCGCTGCCCTTTGGTACCCATGGAATATCGGTGCAGGTAAGATGTCTTTGCAGGGATTTCAGGAGTGACATAAAATCCCATACCGCAAATACGTGGTATTGCATGAAAGAGCGGATGTCTTCCATGCGCTGCATTTCTCGATATAGAGAATGTTGTATAATAGTCTCCCTTACCGGAGCAATTGTGGCCTTAATGTGTGGTATGCCAGTCATTACGTGTTAAATATTGTCCTTTAGTTACCGTAAACCACCAGGAACTTGATACGCATTAATTTCAGCTGTTCGATGGTGTAGTCGTTTTCAATCAGTTCTTCTCTTGCGAGTGCCAGGCTGGAAGTTTCACAGCCCTTGAAATACTCCATGATCTCATCCTGGGCATAATCGTCCAGTTCCTCGTCCAGACAGTAGTCAAGATTCAGTTTAGTACCACTGGCAACAATGGTTTCCATTTCATCAAGCAACTGAGGGATGGTGAGTTCCTTATTTCGGGCGATCGTTTCCAGCGGCATCTTTTTATCGATGTTCTGGATGATGAATACTTTGAGTCCACTCTTATTCACAACGCTCTTCATGACGAAATCGTCAGGTTTCACGATGTCATTCTCTTCCACATATTTAGATATCACATCTACGAATTGTTTTCCGTAGCGGATTGCTTTCCCTTTGCTGACACCCTGGATCTTTTCCAGTTCCTGGATGGTAGTAGGGTATTGTGTTGCCATGTCTTCAAGAGAAGTCTCCAGGAAGATCACGAAAGGAGGGAGGTTCTTTTCTTTCGCTACCTTCTTACGAAGCTCTTTCAGCATCTCAAACAACACGGTGTCCGCTGCTGCTTGTGCTTCGGCGCCGACTTCTTCATCTTCTCCACCGTCTTCCTCGAACTGATGATTGAGTGATACCATGATAGAGTACGGTTCTTTCAGGAACTGCTGACCTTTTTCTGTAATCTTCAGCAGGCCGTATTCTTCAATATCTTTCTCGATCAGATCTTCCAGCATCATCTGGCGGATAAGAGAATTCCAGAAGTGAGCGTCAAATTCTTTACCCATACCAAATACTTCCAGTTGATTATGCTGGTAGGTAGTGATCTGAGGATTTGTCTTTCCGGTAATGATATTAACAACGTATTCAGTACCAAAGCGCTCTTCCAGTGCACGGATAGCATCCAGTACGATCACTACGCGGTTTTTAACTTCGATCTTTTCTTTTGGATTCCGGCAGTTGTCACATGCGTTATCACACTGCGACTCTTCATATTTCTCTCCGAAATAGTGAAGGATCACTTTCCTCCGGCAGGCAGAGCTTTCAGCGTAAGCAACCGTCTCATTGATCAGCTGAGCCCCCATTTCTCTCTCACTCAACGGTTTATCCCGCATCAGGTGCTCCAGTTTCTGTACATCCTTGTAGGAATAGAAGCATACGCAGATACCTTCCAGTCCATCACGACCGGCACGTCCTGTTTCCTGGTAATAATTCTCCAGGCTCTTTGGAATATTATAGTGTATCACAAATCGGACATCCGGTTTATCGATACCCATACCAAACGCGATCGTAGCCACAATTACGTCCACATCTTCATGGAGGAACATATCCTGGCGTTGTGCACGGGTACCCGCATCAAGTCCGGCGTGGTATGCAACCGCCTTGATATTATTGGCCACCAGCATATCTGCCAGTTCTTCCGTGGTTTTACGATTAAGTGTATATATAATACCGCTTTTACCCTTGTGCTGGTGGATGAACTTCACGATCTCGCGGATAGTCTGGTCTTTCTTACGCTTCGGACGGATCTCATAATAGAGGTTCGGTCTGTTAAACGAAGACAGATACACCTGCGGATCACGCAGGCTCAGATTCTTCAGAATATCGCTCTGTACTTTCGGCGTTGCAGTCGCTGTCAGCGCAATGATTGGAAGGTTCTCACTGATCTGGTCTATCATTTCCTTCAGACGACGGTACTCCGGACGGAAATCATGTCCCCATTCTGAAATACAGTGTGCCTCGTCTACGGCAATAAATGAGATCTCCAGTTCACGGAAGAAGTCAAGATTTTCCTGTTTTGTCAGCGTTTCCGGAGCTACATACAGCATCTTCGTCTTGCCAGACAGCAGGTCAGTTCTTACTTTTTTTATCTGTGCTTTAGACAGGGTAGAATTGAGGAAGTGCGCCACATTATCCTTACTGCTGTATGAACGTACCAGATCCACCTGGTTTTTCATCAAGGCAATGAGTGGAGAAACGATTAGCGCGCAACCCGGACTCATGAGAGCCGGTAATTGATAACATAAAGATTTACCGCCGCCGGTTGGCATTATTACAAAAGTATCTTTACCGGCAAGAATGCTCTTGATGATGATTTCCTGGTTCCCTTTAAAGGAATCAAACCCAAAGTGTTCCCGTAATGCATCTATCAAACTTACCTTTACAACAGCCATTGCATTCAAAATTTAAAACAAATAAACTCTAAAGAAAGTAACAAATTATGGATATTGTTTATGTGTTTTTTAGGGGACACGAAGTTAATTAAAAATGCGCTGACCGGCAATTAATTTATGTGTTATAGGAAGTTACGGCTCATCAGAATCTCCCGTTCAGACTGCCTTTCCGGCAGGGCCCGTATGAAGGGGTTGGTCAATAGCAGGCTTTCGTTCCCTGTTACCACCCAAAGCGATTCCTTATGATAAAATAAGCAGATATCATGGACTTAATCTGCTGAAACCTAGTTAACTTTGTGGCTGCCCATGAAAAATAGAACGGTTATTAATATTGCTGAAGTGGCAAAACGGACGCTCTCCCTCGAGTCGACTGCTGTATCAGACCTGAAGCAATACATCAATGGTGATTTTGAGCAGGCAGTAGAATTGATCGCTCATTGTACCGGACGCCTGGTAGTGTCTGGTATCGGTAAAAGCGCCATTATTGCTCAGAAAATAGTTGCCACGCTTAATTCCACGGGTACTCCCGCTATTTTTATGCATGCTGCTGATGCTATCCACGGTGATCTGGGGATGATTCAACAGGATGATATTATATTATGTATCTCTAAGAGCGGTAATTCTCCTGAAATAAAAGTACTGGTACCGCTGGTCCGAAATTTTGGTAACAAACTGATTGCCATGGTGGGAAATATCGATTCCTTCCTGGCAAGAGAAGCTGATCTGATACTAAATACGACTGTTGAACAGGAAGCTTGTCCTAACAATCTGGCACCTACCACCAGCACAACTGCCCAATTGGCAATGGGCGACGCCTTAGCGGTATGTTTGATAGAATGGCATGGTTTTACTGCTGGTGATTTTGCAAAATTCCATCCCGGGGGTACACTTGGTAAAAAGCTGTATCTCAAGGTTGGTGACCTGAGCCGTTTACATCAGGCGCCAAAAGTAAGCAGAGATAGTTCTTTAAAAGAGGTAATTGTTATGATATCCTCCGGTATGCTGGGCGTTACCGCTGTACTGGAAGCCGACGGAGATCTGGCTGGTATCATTACTGATGGAGACCTCCGCCGGATGCTTGAAAAAGGCATTCCAGGAGATCATGTTACCGCTGAAAATATCATGTCCAGACATCCAAAGACAATTCAGGAAGACGAACTGGCTATTAATGCTTTGGAAATGATGAGGCAACATGATATTACACAACTGCTGGTTTTGAAAGACAAACGATATATTGGCATCATTCATTTACATGACTTAATCAGGGAAGGAATTATATAAGATGACAGCTGTGAACAGGCATTTTTACGTGGCCATTATGGCCGGGGGAATAGGTAGCCGATTCTGGCCCTATAGCCGGACTGATCACCCCAAACAATTCCTGGATATCCTAAATACAGGAAAAACGTTACTGCAATGGACTTTCGAAAGGTTCGCCCAGTTTATTCCACAGGAAAACATTTTTGTTGTAACACACCATCATTATGTAACGAAAGTAAAGGAACAGCTACCGCAACTGCCTGTTGATAATGTTGTCAGCGAGCCGTCCCGTAAGAATACTGCTCCGTGCGTTGCTTACATTTCTCATAAGATCCATAAGCAGGATCCGAAGGCAAGTATTATCTGTGCACCTGCCGATCATCTGATCATGGACGCCATCGCTTTCGCAAGCACCTGTCTGAATGCATTGATGTTCGTTCAGAAACACAGCGCGCTCGTGACATTAGGTATCAAACCTACCCGTCCTGATACTGGTTATGGTTATATACAGTTTGAAACCCAACAGGTCTCAGATAATGTATATCCTGTAAAAACCTTTACAGAAAAGCCAAACCTCGAACTGGCCAAAACATTTCTGCAAAGTGGAGATTTTCTCTGGAATGCCGGCATCTTCGTCTGGAATGTAAAAACAATCCTAGCGGCTTTTAATAAATACCTGCCGGAGATTGATGAGCTATTCCTACAGAGCCAGGATCTGTTGAATACACCCGAAGAAAAGAAGGCATTGGAAAATATCTATCCGCAGTGCACCAACATTTCCATTGATTATGCCATCATGGAGAAGGCAGATAATGTATATGTGATCCCGTCCAACTTTGGTTGGAGCGATCTGGGTACCTGGGCTTCCGCCTATGAGAATCTGGACCGTGATGAATCCGGTAACGCTATTCAGGGGAAGAACGTTATGCTGGTAGACGCTAAAAACTGCATGATCAAAGCTCCACAGGAAAAGTTGGTGGTGGTACAGGGACTAAGTGAGTTTATCGTTGTAGATACAGCTGATGTGTTGCTCATCTGTAAGAAAGAAAATGAACAACAGATCAAGGACTACGTAGCTGAAGTAAAAAGAAATAAAGGAGAGAAATATCTCTAGGAATAAATGCATTGATCAGATGATCAATTACGGATTACATGTTTTAATTTCAGACATCTATTCGTAATTGATCATTTGTATTTTATGTCGAAACTACCTAATGTAGGCACCACTATTTTCTCGGTAATGTCCGCGCTCGCGGCTCAGCATAAAGCCATTAACCTTTCCCAGGGATTTCCGGACTTTGATTGCGATGAACAACTCAAACGTATGGTCAGCGAGGCCATGGAAGAAGGCTATAATCAATACGCTCCCATGCCTGGTATCATGCCGTTGAGGGAAGTGATTGCGGGAAAGATCTATAGTCTTTATGGACAACAGGTTCATCCTGATACAGAAATCACCATTACACCAGGCGGTACATACGCCATCTTTACAGCTATCGCTACCTGCATCGGTCCCGGTGATGAAGTCATTATATTTGAACCGGCCTATGACAGTTACATTCCCAATGTACTTGTAAACGGTGGAGTACCTGTATTGATCTCGTTATCTTATCCTGATTATACAATTGACTGGTCACTGGTGCGTAGTAAGATCACGCCACGTACAAAGATGATCATGATCAATACGCCTCATAATCCGACAGCGAGTATGCTGTCTGCTGCTGACCTGGAGGAGCTGCAAAAGATTGTAAAAGAATATAATCTACTGGTATTGTCTGACGAAGTATACGAGCACCTGGTATTTGACGGGGCTCAGCATCTCAGTATATTGAAATATCCGGAGTTATTTAAAAACAGCTTTGTGACATTTTCCTTTGGAAAAGTGTTTCACAATACGGGCTGGAAAATGGGATATTGCGTGGCGCCCGCGCACCTGATGACCGAATACCGTAAAGTGCATCAGTACCTTTGCTTCTCCGTAAATACGCCGATGCAGTTCGGGTTGTCCCGTTACTTGCAGACGCCAGAGCATTATCTCTCTCTCCCTGCCTTCTACCAGGAGAAGAGGGATTACTTCCTCGAACTGATGAAGGATTCCCGGTTTACACCGCTGCCATCAAAAGGGAGTTATTTTCAGCTGATGCGTTATGACCGTATTTCAGACGAAGGAGATAAGGAATTTACTACGCGAATTACCAAAGAGTTCGGCGTGGCCAGTATTCCCGTGTCCGCGTTTTATGAAAACGGGAAGGACGATCATGTGGTGAGGTTCTGTTTTGCAAAGAAGAACGAGACCCTGGAGCTGGCTGCCGAAAGACTTAGAAAAATATAAAACTATTTCCATCAACTGACCTGGTATAAAGACAAAGAAGCCGCTCCTGAAGAAGAGCGGCTATTCCTTTGTATATGACTACAAGCATGGCTTGTCAAGAGTTGAAACACCTTATGCTAATACAGCTTCCGGCGTTGCTTGGAACTTCTCGCTGCCGATATAGAGGGTATTTTCCTCAAATGTCACAACACCTGTTTCCACATCATACATGGCACCGATAATACCAATCTCACCATTCATGACCATTTCACGGAGAATATGGCTCTGTTCCAGGATTGCCTGAACAGAACGCTCTGTATGTAAGTGAGTCACTGCATCAACAAATGCAGGATTGGAAGAAGTTCTGTTTTCTTTAACTGTTTTTTCTGCAAAAACAGCAGGAGTGATCTTATTTAACAGACCGGTCAGATTACCCATCTGTACCATGTCGCAGGCACCCTTGATAGCGCCACATTTCGTGTGACCCAGCACAACGATGAATTTTGAACCGGCTACTTTACAAGCATATTCCAGGCTGCCCAGTACATTATCAGAGATAACAGCACCCGCCAGACGGATACTAAAAATATCACCCAGACCCTGATCGAAGATCAGCTCAGCAGAAGTACGGGAGTCCATACAGCTAACAATGGCTGCCATCGGCCACTGACCATCACGGGTATCATTTACCTGTTCCAACAGATTGCGGTGCAACCGGAGGTTGTCTACAAAACGTTCGTTACCGTTTTTCAATAATTCATAAGCCTGAGCAGGAGTAATAGTTGCCTGAGATGCTTTATTTAATGTCTTCATTTTTTGTAGTTTTTCAGTTTAAAGTTAATACACTGAGCGGCTGTATTAGTTCAGCTGGAGCTCTTTTAATAATTGTTCATGATTACCTGTTATGGTATGAACGTGACCACTGGCTATTTTCTCCTGATGTTCGGGGGAAATATTCTCAGTGTTAGGCAGTTTATACTGCTCTTTAAAACCACTTATAATGACTGTGATGTTTTTCTGAGCAGCTTTCACTTCTTTGAATTCACGTATAGTTTCTAATACGTCAAAATCTATGTATGTGGTTTTACTACCGTCAATAACTACCGTAGAATTTTCTGGCATATGGTCAAGTGTCAGCAGGATACTCGCCTTATTCAGGAAAGAAACTTCCTGTGCCAGTTCCAGTATGATGCTATCGCCTGCCTTATATTTTTCTTTGCGGAAAAAATAAGAACTGCGGATGTTACCGCGTAGGATGGCGATTACGCTCACTGCCATACCGAGAGAAATACCGATCAGCAGATCAGTGAAGACGATGGCGACTACTGTCACCAGGAACGGGATCCACTGGTACTTGCCATTTTTAAACATTTCCTTGAATATAGAAATCTTACACAGTTTGTAGCCTGTTACTAATAATACGGCTGCCAGGGTAGCGAGCGGTATTTTGTTCAGCAGGGTGGGGATCATGGCAGTACATACCAGCAGGAGTGTACCATGTGCGATCGTAGACAATTTGGTGCGTGCGCCGGAATTGATATTCGCGGAAGAACGCACAATTACAGATGTTACCGGCAAGCCGCCCAGTAGTCCACTGATAATGTTACCAATACCCTGAGCCTGCAATTCACGGTTGGGAGGAGAATTGCGTTTCATTGGGTCCAGCTTGTCGGTCGCCTCCAGGTTCAGCAGGGTTTCTATTGACGCTACTATGGCAATAGTTGCGCCCACTACCCATACCTCCTTATTAGTGATAGCACTGAAGTCCGGAAGTGTGAACTGTCCGATAAAAGAACTGAAGTCCTGGGCTACTGGCAAACTTACCAGGTGGCTAGGAGCCACTGCCAGTACACTGCCGGTGGCAATGAAAAGGGCATTGAGTCCGACACCTGTAAGTACGGCAACCAAGGGCGCCGGGATAACATTCAGTTTCGGGATCTTTCCCCAGTAAAGAATGATCACTATTGATACAGCGGTGATCAGTGTTGCGCCCAGGTGGATGTGATTCAGGGTGGACAATAAAGCGGAGAAGCTATTATTTCCATCTACCTGTATGAAAGCGAAGTCTCCTTCAGCGTCTGCATCGTAACCAAAAGCATGCGGTAACTGTTTCAGTATAATGATAATACCGATGGCAGTAAGCATTCCTTTAATGACGTTGGAAGGGAAGTAGTTAGCAATGATACCGGCCTTTAAAAGACCCAGTCCCAGTTGTATTACTCCACCAACCACGACAGCCAGCAGAAAAACTTCGAACACACCAAATTTAGTAATAGCAGTAAGTACAACAGCGGTAAGGCCTGCGGCCGGACCACTTACACTTAGCTGGGAGCCGCTGAGGGAACCCACTACAAGACCTCCTACAATACCGGCGATCATTCCGGCAAATAACGGTGCGCCGGATGCGAGGGCTATACCCAGGCACAGCGGAACCGCGATCAGAAATACAACAAGGCCCGCAGAGAGGTCCCCTTTCACGTTGGAGAATATAGATTGCCTGCTCATAGTCAAAAGGATTTTTGAGACGCGAAAACGTAATAACGGGAGACAGAGATGCCTTTTCTAACTGGCATAGCTATTCCGGTTAAAATGAATAATTAATGGATACAGTAAGTGTTGCGCAGCGTGAATGCGCTTAAAATGGAGGAAATATCGGTCAGTATAAAGCCAGCAATGCCCTTAATGACATAGTTGGCATACTGAGATAATAAGTGTGACTGGATTAGCAATTAGGTGGTGGACAGTGTATTTCGCGGACAGGACCCTGCGCGATTTCTGCAAAGAAATTGTAATGAAGGCTCTTTACCAGTAATGAAGGCTCAAACTGGATAATAGAGGTGTGACTCAGGAATTTCAGTTCCTTACTGAACTTAACATCAAAGTGGCAGCCGTCTTCCACGGGATGTTCTTCAACGATCTGATTATTGAACAGTATCTTCCCCACCTCCTTTATCGGGAGGAGCTGCGTGCACATGAGTGCCAGGAGGAATATGCCTATAATACGTTTCATCGCTGATACAAAAATAGGTTAGTGACAACCTTACTTTGTAAATATACACTATAAAAAAATGTTAAATCCCATTTCTTTATGGGTGGTTTTCGAGATAAACCCTTATGCCCGCCGAACTAACAATGGAGCTATTAGCGACGAACTAGCGACGAACAAGCGACGAACAAACAGTATCATAACTGACCTCTTTAGATGTATTTCATCCCCTTTCTCAAACCATTCATCACAAACAGAAAAATATTTTTTGACGCCAGAGATTTTTATAAGTGTTTGGTTGTGAATGTATAATGGCTAATAACGGTAATGTTCAAAGCAAGTTATTTTGTTTTCCATGGTATTGTGTATTGCATAGTAGTATAAAACCCCTATCTTTACATCGTAATTATCAAAACCACCATTAGAAATGTTTAAGTATCATTTTATTCATAAAGCTCACTTGCCATGAATATAGATAACACACAGTCACAGATGAGAAAGGGGGTGCTTGAATTTTGCATTCTTTCTATCATCAAGCAAGGAGAAGCTTATCCTTCAGACATTATTGAAAAAATGAAAGAGGCAAAGCTGGACATCCTGGAGGGCACCCTGTACCCACTACTTACCCGACTTAAAAACGCAGAACTGCTTACTTACAGATGGGTTGAAAGCAACTCAGGCCCCCCAAGAAAATATTTTTCCATGACTGATAAAGGAGAACTCTTTTATAAGGAACTGGAAGCCACCTGGAATGAGCTGGCCAATGCAGTACATCAGCTCACAAGTATTAACTAAGACGCCATCCGATAACCAAAACCTAAAATAGAGCATCGAAATGAAAAAGATCATTAACATAAACCTGGCCGGCCGCCTGATCGCTATCGAAGATAGTGCCTACGAAGTCTTGCGGCAGTACCTGGAAAGCTTAGCGCGGTATTTTTCCCGCGAAGAGGGTGGGGATGAGATTGTGAGTGATATTGAAAGCCGCATTGCCGAGATTTTCCTTGATAAATTAAAGACAACACATTGTATAACAGATGAGGATGTGCTGGCAGTAAAAGCGTCTATGGGCACCCCTGAGCAGTTTGATGAGGCTGAAGAAGGTGGTAAACAAAAGCAGTCTGCCAACGATGCTGCATACGATACTATCCGCCCGCGTAAAAGATTGTTCCGCGATCCGGACAGTAAAGTGCTCGGTGGTGTATGCGGCGGTCTGGGTGCTTACCTGAACGTAGACCCGATCGTCTTCCGTATCATATTCGCCTTACTCGCTATTGGTGGGTTCGGTACCGGTATCCTCGCATACTTCATCCTCTGGGTAGCAACGCCTGAGGCGAATACTTCTGCTGAAAAGCTGCAGATGAGAGGAGAGAAGGTCGATATAAATAATATCCGTGCTGCTGTACAGGACGAGATCAATGCTGCCAAAGGCCAGTTTAAGAACCTGGGTAATGATATCAAAAATTTTTCGCAGGGCCGCGGAAGGCAAGTTGGTAGCGATTTAGAGAGAGCGTTTCGCAATATTTTCGAAGCATTGGGGAAAGTGCTCTTGTTGCTCACCAAAGGGATCTTCTATTTTCTTGCGGTTGTGATATTCCTGTTGCTGATAGCTTTGGGAATCTTTGTCACCGCATCTTCTGCGGCCCTTTTCCCTCTCAAGAACCTGTTGCTCGCAGGTGCATGGCAGAATCTGATGCTGTGGGGAACTATTCTTCTACTGATAGGTATTCCTATCGTAGCACTGATCATCTTTTTTGTACGTAAGGCTACCGGTATCAAGGAAGCGAACCGTTATGTAGGATATTCCCTGAGTCTGCTCTGGTTTGCAGGTCTGATCTGCGCTATCTCACTTTTTGCGTCCATAGGGAAAGACTTCACGGCAGGTACGGTTGTAAAAGAAAAATTTGCGCTCGTGCAACCATCTGCCGGAACCTTAGTCATTAAACAGGCGGAAGATTATGCAGGTATTGATGATATCGACTTTTTCGGGCTTGCCATCAGGGCTGCTGAAGACACAGTGATTATCAACACCTCAAAGGTCAAGGTAGAAAAAAGTAGTTCAGACAGCTTCGAAGTAGTGGTAGAGCGGTATGCCTACGGAAGAAGAGTGGCTCAGGCAAGAGCCCTGGCCGGACAAATCGAATATAAGCTTGTGCAGGACGGCGGAACACTCTACATCCCTTCGGGCGTCTCCATCCCCGCCGACTCCAAATTCAGAGGTCAGCATGTCGTTGTGATCGTAAGAGTACCCGCTAATAAGAAGGTAATGATGGACCGAAACATCGAATATTCTAACGGATGGGAATTTGATGGTGATGATTGGGGCCACTGGAACCGGCATCGTAACAGAGGAGAAATAGAGATCAAAATGAATGAAGATGGTTCCTCTGAGGATGTACAGGACAGCAGCAAGTCCCTTCCATATGAAGAGAAATCGGAAAACAATAAAGATTCCCTGGAGCGGAACTACCGTTACAAGGGAACAAAACAGGAAAGTAAAACACCAGTAGAAGACAGCGGTTCCGGAAGCACACCGGCTACCCGTAACAGCGAAGCTGCCCTGGATGCACTGAGCTCAATCTCCTACAGTTTATATAAACTCGTTAAGTGATGGGATGGTGTAGTTGAGATTAAACTTTGTCATCACAATAAGTTCAATAGTTAAAGAAACATTAACCACGGTATTTACCGTGGTTTTTTTATTAAACCCCTAATAGCCCCTTTTTTTCCCGATCCGATTCCTGCCCTCGCGTTTTAAACCTTAATTTTGCGTTTTTAAACCGTTCATCAGGATAAGGCTAAGGAATGCAGGCAACAAAAAAAGCTACGATCAATATTGCGTTGGTAGGTAATCCGAATAGTGGAAAAAGTTCGCTCTTTAATGCGTTGACAGGTCTGAACCAGAAAGTGAGCAACTTTCCTGGGGTCACTGTCGATAAGAAAACAGGTGCAGCCTCCATTTCTCCTACCTTGCAAGCCAATATTATCGATCTGCCCGGTACTTATAGTCTCTATCCCAAAAGTGCGGACGAATTTGTCACTTATGATGTCCTGGTAAATCCTTCCGGCGATGAACAACCTGATATGGTCCTCATCATTGCTGACGCCTCCAACCTCAAACGCAACCTGCTCTTCTGTTCTCAGATCATGGACCTGAAAATTCCGGTCATCATTGGCCTGACCATGATGGATATTGCCCGTAAAAAAGGGGTGGAGATAGATGAAGCCGGTCTCGAAAGAGAGTTGGGAGTGCCCATTGTAACGATCAACCCCCGTAAGAATAAAGGGGTATCTGAACTGAAAAAAATGATCGACCTGGTGGCGAAAGAAAAACAGTCTGTTGCACCAAGAGACTTCATAGATAGTGCGGCCCTGGCTCCTGAAGTGGTCCGCGATATCAGGCAATATGTACAGGTGAAAAGTGATTATGCCGCCTTGCACGTGGCAGTTAATCATGGTGAACTCCCTTTCCTGAACGGAGGACAAAAACTGGCGATCACGAATCTATTACAGGCGAACCAGTTCAACAAGACCAAGGTACAGGCTGAAGAGATCATGCAGCGCTATGGCAGGATTAAGCATATCATGAAGAATACCGTGGTAGAAGCCGACCCTTTACAGAAACAGCTGCAAACCGAAAAACTCGATAATATATTATTACATCGCTTCTGGGGCTACGTGATCCTGCTAAGTATCATGTTTGTCATGTTCCAGAGCATCTTCTGGCTGGCATCCTTCCCGATGGACTGGATAGAGGCTGGTTTTGGTGCCCTGAGTGGATGGCTGACGAACATCCTGCCTGCCAATCAGCTGACGGACATCCTGGTGAATGGGGTAATTGCCGGTCTTGGGGGAATTGCTGTCTTCGTTCCACAGATCATGATCCTGTTCGCATTTATCACTGTGCTGGAAGACACGGGATATATGGCGAGGATCAGTTTCCTCACAGACAGACTGATGCGCCAGGTGGGACTGAACGGTAAATCAGTCATGCCACTGATCAGTGGTGTGGCTTGTGCCGTACCCGCGATCATGGCTACCAGGAATATTGAAAACAGGAAAGAGCGGCTGATCACCATCCTCATCACTCCGCTGATGAGCTGTTCTGCACGCTTACCTATTTATACAGTAATGATCGCCCTGGTGATACCCAATAAGCTGATATTCGGATTCTTTAATCTTCAGGGATTGGTGATGATGGGATTATATCTCTTGGGTTTTGTGATGGCATTACTCATCGCTGCACTGCTGAAACTATTCATCTCTATAAAAGAGAAAAGCTATTTTATAATGGAACTGCCAGTGTATCGTGCTCCCCGCTGGGCAAACGTTGGCACTACCATGGTACAGAAAGCCAAAATATTTATTACTGACGCAGGTAAGGTGATCATGATCATTTCTATCATTCTGTGGTTCCTTGCCTCTTTCGGACCTAAGGACAGAATGGAGAAAGTAACGGCGCATTATGAACAGCTGAAAACTGCTCATCCGGAGCAGAGTGAAGCTCTCGATATGGAACTGCAATCTGAAAAACTGTCTAATTCCTATGCAGGGGTATTGGGCCATGCGATTGAGCCGGTGATCCGTCCGCTGGGATATGACTGGAAAATCGGTATTGCGGTGATCACGTCCTTCGCAGCCCGTGAGGTATTTGTAGGTACAATGGCCACTCTATACAGCGTAGGAGAATCTCCGGAAGATAATGACGCCACCCTTAGAGAAAAGATGAGAAATGCAACCTGGCGGGATGGTAGTCCGGTATATACACTGGCAAGCGGGGTATCGCTGATGCTGTTCTACGCGTTTGCTATGCAATGTATGAGCACCCTTGCAATCGTAAAAAGAGAAACTAAATCCTGGAAGCTTCCCGCCATACAATTTGCTTATATGACAGTCCTGGCATATATATCGGCGTTCATTGCATTTGAATTACTGAAATAATCCTATTGCCAGGTACTACGCAGTGAAATAGCTTATATTGCAGTATAACCAGTCAAGGTATGAAAGTATTCATCCACAGTTTGCTGCTGCTGGTGGCTATAACCACCCGCGCACAGTCATCATTGGACTCCACACAATTAGTGAAAGATATTGAGACCCTTTCTTCAGATAAGTATGAGGGAAGAATGGTGGGTACGCGTGGAAGCCGTATGGCCCAGTTTTATATCCTCCGCCGTTTCCGCGAAAATGGTCTGCAGCTATTTCACAATACATATGAATATCCGTTTTACTTCAGCCATGAGGGCCGCCAGGTCATGGGCACCAATCTGTTTGGGTACATAAAAGGGAGGTCAGATGCTGTTATTGTGGTGACAGCACATTATGACCACCTGGGTACAAAACATCAGACAGATGGGAAAGACAGCATCTATAACGGTGCAGATGATAATGCCTCAGGAGTGGGTGGATTGCTGGCGTTAATGGGATACTATAAGAAGAATCAACCCCAGCATACCATCGTATTCGCAGCCTTGGATGGAGAAGAGGAAGGATTGCAGGGGGCGAGGGCCTTTGTGCAGCAACCTCCGGTATCGGCAGATAAGATCGTGTTGAATATTAATATGGACATGATTAGCCGGAATGATCAGCACGAGTTGTATGTATGCGGATTGGCTCAGTTTCCGCAGCTGAAGCCTTATTTCGAAGCAGCGGTTGCTACAGGCGGGCCAGTGACGTTACTATCTGGTCATGACCAAAAGGAAGAAGGTGCTGGTAACTGGTTGAATCAGAGCGATCATTACGAATTTTATAAGTTGAAGATACCCTTTCTGTATTTCGGCGTCGAAGATCATCCGGATTACCACAGATTGTCAGATGAGTTCTCTCATATCCAGCCATCATTTTACTACCAGGCAGTATTGAAAGTACTGAGTGTACTGGAATCAGCCGACAAAGGACTAAAGTAACGTGTAAGCGCCCCTTCCAGTGTGAGGGCGGCCAGCGCTTCCCCGACAGTACGTTTCCATTTTTTTTGTGCATCAGGACTTTGTCCGTGATTGGTTTCACGGTCATAGGCTTCCTGTAATTTATTCATTTCCCGGAAGGACTCAATGTATTGATATTGAATTATACTGTCGTAATCATCCGCAGTCAGTTCCATAGATCTTATGCGCTGCTGGAAGCGCAGGGCGACAAGCCAGGTAATATCGAAATGGATCTGTTCGTGTTCCAGAGAATAGCTATCTCTGGCGAATGATTTGACCCAGGAAGCACTTTTAATGAAAAAAACCTGCAGGGTCAGATTGATCTGTAGGGTATCTTTTTTAAGAAGGCTACTTCCTTCATAGGCAAAACTGGTGTATGAGACAGCTGCACTCGGGCCGCGCAGGGGAGGAGTAGCTTTGAAGTCAGACCAGTTAAGCTTCCGGTGAGGCTGATAAAAGAGAGAATCGGAGTCAGGATTTTCCGGACGGCGATCGGGGGTGAATACTATTTTAATGATCGTAACAGGGCTGGGTCCTTTCGGAGGGACCGCAGGAAAGCATAAGGAAGACCATATGAAATGCAGGAATAAAAACATAGCACCCGTTCAGGATTAAAGGTACATTTTTTCGTAACTTACAATCTACCAAAACAATCGCACTATGTACGGTGGCGGATATATTTACGATGATCCTAACAGGTCCCGTCAGCAGGAAGAACAACTGGTTGACGATCCTGTAAAGCTGGCCGCGTTTGAGGCGCGTATTACCAGAGGGGAGAAGATTGAGCCCGGCGACTGGATGCCGGCAGAGTATCGCAGGCAGCTGATCCGGTTGATAGAACAGCATGCTCATTCTGAGGTGATTGGCGCTTTGCCGGAGGGTACCTGGATCACCCGGGCACCCGGATTTAAACGGAAGCTGGCACTGATCGCTAAAGTGCAGGATGAGATTGGGCATGGACAGCTTTTGTATAATGCCGCAGAAACATTAGGAAAGTCCCGCGAAGCGATGATCAATGACCTGTTAAGTGGGAAGTCGAAATATTCCAATGTATTTAATTATCCGGCCGAAACCTGGGCAGACGTTACAGTGATAGGCTTCCTAATAGACGCGGCTGCCATTGTAAACCAGGTGGCTAATTCCAAAGGTTCTTACGGCCCTTACTGCCGGGCACTGGAAAGGATCTGTTATGAAGAGAGTTTCCATCTGAAACAGGGACATGATGCATTTATTGAACTGGCAACAGGCACCCCGGCACAAAAAGCAATATTGCAGGATGCACTTAACCGATGGTGGCAGCCCATCATGCATTTCTTTGGTCCACCGGATAAGGTATCCAGTCATAGCGAAAAGCTGATGCAATGGAAAGTGAAGATGGCTAGTAATGACGATATGCGTAATCAGTTCCTGGACGCCTATGTGCCTAAAATATGGGAGCTGGGCCTGACATTGCCGGACCCTTCATTGAAAAAGGACAAAGAAACTGGCAAATGGGAATATTCGGATCCTGACTGGGAGCTGTTTTTTGAAGTGATCAAAGGAAATGGTCCCTGCAATAAAGAACGGCTGAATGTACGTAAGTGGGCTGAAGAGCATGGGCGCTGGATAAGAAAAGCACTGATGCGTGAGGATGAGCGAGCGCGTACGGCATTGCCGGTAGCATAAGATAGCATAGATAAGTCAGGTAGTATATAGAATAGATAGTTCCCCGGAGATATAAGAAAGTACCACGATTATGAATGAATCACTGGATCCACGTGTTAACCGGCTACGGTTAAATAATAGTGACGGCTCCTTCACCATTGAGGAAGGAGAAAACTGGAATGTATTTGAAGTTTTTCACCAGGAGAAAAGAGGCGCGCACCATGAACATGTCGGTTGTGTACATGCGCCTGATGCCAATCTCGCATTGATTTTTGCCAAAGAACAATTTGGCCGCAGGAAGAAGTGTGTTAATCTCTGGGTAGTACGTAGTGCGGATATTCTCGCATTTGACCTGGAAGATGAAGACATGTTTGCCAACAATCCGGATAAAACCTACCGGGATGCCAGCGGATTCAAGGTCATGGAGAAGATCAACAAATTTAAAGCACAGTCAAAATAGTTCACCCATATCCCAATGCAATTACAACAAGCATTACCCGAACTGCTCACTAAAATAGCAGATGATGAGCTGATCATTGGTCACCGTAATTCAGAATGGACTGGTTTGGGACCCGTAATGGAAGAAGATATCGCATTCTCTTCTATGGCACAGGACAAAATAGGACATGCGTGGGCACTCTATCGCATCCTGCAGGAACATTTTGGAGGAGGAGACCCGGACCACTTTGCATTTATGAGACAAGCCGGCGAATATAAATGCTGTCATTTTGTGGAGCTGCCCATCGGATCCTATGAGTTCAGCCTGATGCGGCATTTCCTGTTCGATCATGCCGAAACAGTCCGTTACCAGTCTTTTGCTCAAAGTAGTTTTGTTCCCTTACAACAGTTGGCCGGTAAGATAAAAGGCGAATTAAAATATCATACACTGCACGCAGACGCATGGATATTACAATTGTGCACAGCCGGAGAAGACAGTCGTCAGCGAATGCAACATGCACTGGATCAATGCTTCCAGCTGGCAGGAGGCATATTTGAACCCGGCGCGGGAGAGGCACTGCTAATAGCTGAAAAAGTGTACCCGGGAGAGGAGGCATTGTGTGAGCAATGGCTGAAAAATATTTCACACGTTATAGAAAAAGCAGGGCTGCGTTTGCCTCAAATGACCACTCCGGTTTATGGGGGGCGTACAGGGCAGCATACCCAGCATCTGCAACAATTATTAAACGAAATGGGAGAAGTATTCCGGCTGGATCCGGAAGCTACCTGGTAGAAAAAACAAGGCTATGCAAACAATTACCACATTACAGGCTGTCTACAAT
Source organism: Chitinophaga agri (assembly GCF_010093065.1). Lineage (NCBI taxonomy): Bacteria > Pseudomonadati > Bacteroidota > Chitinophagia > Chitinophagales > Chitinophagaceae > Chitinophaga > Chitinophaga agri. The sequence continues at coordinate 4,926,248 of NZ_CP048113.1, forward strand.
GCTCTGGAACATGTTATGGACCCTGAAATTCCCGTATTAAATGTACTCGAACTGGGTATGATCACTGATGTAAAGATTGACCTGGAGGGAGTGCATATTAAAATGATCCCAACATTTTCTGCCTGCCCCGCTATTGACCTTATCCGGGAAAACATTACCAATACTGTGGAAAGAGAGCTGCAGATGCCGGCTATCGTCACGGTAGACAAAGAGGTGAACTGGAACAGTAACCGACTGTCAGAAGAAGCAAAAGAGAAACTGCGGAACTATGGGATCGCTGCTCCTGTAAGACATGAAGGGGATGTAAGCCTTGACCTGCTTGAGAAGGCGAACTGCCCACATTGTGGCAGTGAGAGCACCTATCTGCGTTCCCCTTTTGGCTCCGCCCTTTGCAGAGCGCTCCATGTTTGCCGCCAGTGTGGGATGATGTTTGAGCAGTTCAAGCCGCTCTAATAAGGATACATATATATATGTCCTTATTATTCACTACTTTCACGCTCAAAAAACAGGGCATGAAGATAGGCTTGTATTTTGGGTCTTTTAATCCCATACATACCGGGCATCTGATTATTGCGAATTATGTGGCATACAATACGGATCTTGATAAAGTTTGGTTAGTGGTTTCTCCACAAAACCCGCTAAAGCCTTCGGGGTCATTATTGAATGAACATACCCGCTTTCATCTGGTGGAGCTGGCAATTAAGGATGAACCCAAATTAAGAGCGAGCAATATCGAATTTTCTCTGCCCAGGCCTTCTTTTACCATAGATACATTGACTTATCTGGGGGAAAAATTTCCTACCCAGGAGTTTACCATCATAATGGGGAGTGATAGTTTTAAAAATATCACCCGTTGGAAGAACTATCAGCAGATCGTCAAGAATTATCCTATCTGCGTATATCTGCGTCCTGGCCACGAAGTGACGGAAACATATGGTGCGCATGTGGAAATACTGAAGGCGCCGATGCTTGATATTTCTTCAACAGATATCCGTCAGTATGTGCAGGAAGGCAAGCCTATCCGGTACATGGTGCCAGATAATGTGGCTGCCTATATTGCTGAGAATAACTACTATAAATAGATCAGTGTTTAATGCGCACTTCCCGCTTTTTAGTAAAGAACTCATTAGAGTAAATATCTAATAGCAGGATAAACATAGAGATCAGCAATGGCCCGAATATCAATCCTATAAATCCAAAGAGATTCACACCTATAAGTACACCGAATACCGTGATCAGAGGATGTACATCTCCTATTCTTTTAGCCAGCACAAACCTGAATATATTATCAGAAGTACCTACCACAGCAAATCCATATACCAGTACACCGATGCCCTGCCAGGTCATGCCAGTGCCTAGCAGATAAAGCCCCATCGGAACATATACAGCTGCCGCACCGACTACCGGCAACATAGCTGTGAAGCAGGTAACTGCAAACCAGAACATAGGTTGAGGTACCTGGAAAATAAAGTAGCCTATCAGCGAGACGATTCCCTGGATAACGGCAATGGCTGGTATACCTACCGCATTGGCAACCACAAGTTTCTGAAATTCAGTGCCCAGCCGTAGCACGTTTTCATCTTTCAGTGGAATATATTCATATAGCCAGGCTTCCATCTTACGACCGTTTACCAGCATAAAATACAGAATGAAATAAAGTATAGCGATGGCAGTTAGTGTGTTGAAGGTTGCACCCAGCAATGTGGGGAGGACAGCCGTCAGGTATTCCTGCAGTTTTTCAAGTTTTACCTGCGACATCACATCAATATTCGTGGACTGCTTTATCCGTAAATTGAATTGCTCAAGTCCCTGCACAAGTTCCTGGGAATGAGATACCGCGTAGCCGATCTTGTCTGTTAGCATATTAATAAGTAAACCGAAAGGCAGCAGAATAATGATGAAAGACATGAACATAAGTATACCGGCAGCAAGGCTCTTTTTCCAGTTACGTTGTTCTACCAGCCGGAACATATATTTCCGACTTAGTACATACATGGTAACAGCGCCTAAAAATCCGGGGAGAAAAGTATACAACTCTCTAAATAGCACGTATGCCAGTAGGAGAATGATAAGAAGAAAGCTGACTTGTTTTATTTGTTGGTTGTCTATTACGCTCATGAGGTTAAAGGTTATTCTGCCATTTTGGTAGCGGTTTCGCAAATCGATATAACTAACCTGCAAAAAGAGTACCGTTCGCAGCAATAGTGCCAGTTGATAGAAATCTAAACTATTACAGCTGCTAAAGTGTTTAGACAGTGCAGGTTATTGATCATGTATCAGTAATAGATCATTTTTCTTTAACAGTTATTCTCACTTAAATGTAATTATTGGAATAATGTTTGTTCCCTGTACAGTACGATTGTTAAAATCATTTGTTCACTTTTAAAACTTTATTTTATGGCAAGCAACGGTTCAAAAGCAGTTGTATCATTCATTGTAGGTGCAGCAGTTGGTGTAGCAGTAGGCTACTTCCTGAACTCTGACAAGAAAGATGAACTGGTAGACAAGCTGAAATATCAGGCAGATAAGCTGAAAGACAAGTTCAAGAAAAAGAAGGAACAATATGAGGATGCTTTGGAAAATGAGTTAGCATAATCTTGCTTGTTGCACAAAAAATATTTGCATGGAAGATAATTTCAGCAATTACTTCAATCAGACCGGTAAGGTTGCCAAAGAATATCTGGAAACCAGATTGGACCTGATTAAGCTTCAGGCAGCAGGAAAGCTATCGAAAGCCTTAGGGCTTTTCTTCTCACTGATACTGGCTTTCCTGCTGTTCTTTTTTGTTATTGTATTCCTTGGCATGGTGCTGGGATTCTGGATAGGTGAAATGACCAACAGTTTTACGTTAGGATTTTCCTGCTCAGCAGGTCTATTCGTGGTACTGCTGGGTATATTGCTCGCATTCCGGAAACCACTTATTCAGGTGCCATTATCCAACTTGCTTATCAAAGAGCTGTTGAATGAAATGGATATGGATGATTCCGACAGGGACAATGAGAAAAAAGTGAAAGAAGCTGAAACAGGTAACAGGTCTGAGGAGGAAGAAGAAGAATTGTACGAACAACTATAACAATGTTGAAAGCATTAATGATAAACCTTTACACATGCCCAAGGTGAAAGTAACGAACACCGATCTGTTACAAAAGGAAATCAACCGTCTGAAAAAACGTTCCCGCGCATTGGAAAATGAGTTAGGAGACAGGCTTGATCATTTCAAAGGTAATTATGGGAAGATGGCATTAAACTCTGTGATCCCAGGAAGCGCGAAAGGCGCTGGTATGATGGGTATTGTAGGGCGTGTCGCCAAGGTTGCCTGGCAGAGTGGAAGTTTCAAATCATTCACTACCAATGCATTGATGACAGCCCTCGAGTTTGCAGGGGTCAGGCTTGGTATTAATCTGTTTGATAAATTCAGGAAGAGCCGCAGCAAAAAGAAAAAAGCTAAAGCTGCGGCTGCACAGGAAGAAGATTGATCTAGGTTTGTTATCCCCAAACCTTTGTTCCTTCACTACAATTTGCACAAATATCGATATTGGCGCGACCTGTTTGTAGCTGGGTTCTGAATTTAATGTACTTATCGTCGTGCCACAATTCCTTGAAAGATTCTTTCTTCAGATCGCCCAATTTATGCTGAGCGTCCTTATCAAAACAGCATGGTACAACCAGACCGTCCCAGGTGATAACAGGAGAGTGCCATAAGCGCCAGCAGCTATTACCCATTTTGTTCTTGATAGTATAGGTACCATCATCATTACGATGATAACGGCTGTATTTATCAATGGTCGGAATCAGTCGGTTCCCTTCTTCATAGTCGTATACCTGCGCTGTCTTAAAACGAACTTCGTCTACACCAATTTCCTTCGCCAGTTTCTTAATATCCTCGATCTGATGTTCATTTGGTTTTACTACCAGGAACTGGAAAAAGACAAATGGCGTTTTAGACTTCAGTTCTTTTTTCCATTTTACGATATTCTTTGCTCCCTGAATAACTTTCTCCAGATTACCACCTACGCGGTATTGAGTGTAGACATCCTGAGTCGTACCATCAATGGAAATGATCAGCCGGTCAAGACCACTTTCTACTGTTTTTCGGGCATTTTCTTCCGTAAGATAGTGTGCATTGGTAGAGGTAGCCGTATAGATACCTTTCGCATGCGCATATTTTACCATTTCCAGAAAACCCGGATTGAGGAAGGGTTCCCCCTGGAAATAGAAGATCAGGTATAACAGCTCCTTATAGATCTCATCAATGGTCTTTCTGAAAAAATCCTGTTGCAACATACCAGTAGGACGGGTAAATGCGCGCAGTCCGCTTGGACATTCAGGACACCTCAGATTGCATGACGTTGTCGGTTCGAAAGATACGGATATAGGATAACCCCACTGAACAGGCTTACCGGTCCACTTGCTTACGAAATAACTGCTTAGTACCTTTCCGGCGTTCCAGGCACGGCGCGGCGTGAACTTGGAAAACAGATTGAGGGTATCGTTAAGATTAAATTCTGGCATAACAACATCACTTATTCTTGTAAAAATAAGATAACTATGCCGGTTATGTATAATAATAATTATACTTGCTGTGAAATTTGAAAAACCTTCATATTTAATGCGAAAGCTGAATAAATAAAAAGTGTCAAAACTCCGAATTAAGAAGTCACGGCGTCTTATTTACGTCCTTTTATTCCTGATATGTGTAGCTTTCTGTGGCTGGCTTTGGTGGCTGGATAAAGAAGAGACTATCAACTTTGTACGATACGAAGAATTTGGTATTGATATGCCGGTGAATTATTCTATCCACGGCATAGATGTATCAAAATTCCAGAAAAATATTAACTGGTCTGCAGTGGAGCAGATGCAGGTAGACAGGATCCATATTTCCTTTGCTTTTATTAAAGCGACGGAAGGAATTACCCGTCAGGATGCAAACTTTAAGCAGAACTGGCAGAAAGCTAAGAAGGCTGGCATTATACGGGGAGCTTATCATTTCTTTTATTCCACGAGAGATCCGTTGAAACAGGTGATCAATTTCCAGAATGTCGTACAGCTTGAACCTGGTGACCTTCCGCCTGTACTGGACATAGAGGTGCACAATAATCAGCCACCAGCAGTGATCAGATCTACAGCAAGAATATGGCTGGAGGAAATGGAAAAGGCATACGGTGTGAAGCCGATCATCTATACGAATATGCACTTTTATGAAGACTATCTGGGAGAGGAGTTTGATAAGTATCCGCTCTGGGTGGCGCATTACTATCAGAAAGAGCGCCCTTCCACCAAAAGGCACTGGCTGTTCTGGCAGCATAGTGACATGGGGCGGGTAAATGGTATCAGAACAACAGTTGATTTTAACGTCTTCAGGGGAGATAGTCTCGCTTTGCGAAAACTTTGTCTGCCCTGATACAAAACAGCATTGATATGGAATCACAGGAACCACAATACGACAAAAAGGAACCCTTTGACATGAGGATTGTATTCTACTTCGCGAGGATAGTCCGCACCGTGTTTCTGTTCTTTTTCTGGATGATGATAAACGTATTTCTGGGACTGTATCTAGGATTTGCAATCCCCGGAGAATCTACGCCCGGAAGGATGATCTTCTTTTACAGCTGGGCGATACTATCACTTGGAGGATATCTCTGGATCGTTATCCGGATGTGGCGGAAAAGTGAGAAGGTACAAGACAATTACAAATAAAAAAGTGATCAATCATGTGTATGACTGCCAGCACTTTCGCCTGACAAAACCCATAATTGATCACTTTCAGTACTTATCCCTTACAGCAATGTTGTCTGCTGCAAGTATGCTTGTTGCATACCTTTAATTATGCGGGCAACATCTTCCTCAGACTTTCCCGTTTTGCGTTCCAGTCTGACATACAGCTCCCGTTCTTTACCCCTTTCAAACACTAGATCTTCGTCTGAAAGTTGATTGAAACGCTGTTTTAGCAGTTTCTTCAGTACCGACCACTGGTAACCCCGGATGTTCATAGTAGCGTTTTTTAAATATGTGTTATTGAATTGTATATGTAGATATCCAAGTTGCCAATTTTCGATTCTAATCCGTGCGATGCCTTTGGGTAACTGTCAATTGCTGAGGTATAACTATCATGGTTATCAACACGGCTAGGCTACATAATATTCAAAGTCTATGCCATCCGGCGGCAGTAAATGTTAAAACATTTCTAATAAAGGAACGCCGTATTTCCTCTACTGGCGCGTATTTCACCCCTGCCCACATAAAAAAAACATCCCGAAAGCTGTGCTAAAGTGCTGCTAAAACTTATCCATCAAGAATATTGCAATCTATTGCACCAAACGCGGCATCTATGCCTATGTGGAGGATGCTGCCCATTGGAACCAACGGTTTGGGGCGCGTTTTGTGGAATGCATTACTCATAAGCGCCAACGAAACCCTAATTAGCAAGGTTTTCAGAGCTGGAACAGACTTTGCAAAGTATTAATTGTACTTGACACGCAAACATTCTAAAACGGAACATATGCTAAGTGAGAAAGAGAAAGATCAAAAGTCTTCAGAAGAATACAACCAACCGGAGCAGCATCCCGTTGAAGTGTTAAAAACAAGTAAAGCAGATAATTCACGCAGCCCACTACACGGAGACCTCTCCGAAGCACCAGAAGAGGAAAACGCAGTGGTACGCGATCAGGATACTAAAAAAGATACTAAAGACTAAATCGTTATTTACCATGATTTATTGATTAACCTTTAAATGGTAATTTCCCAACAGAGGAATAAAACGATTAGTTAGAACTTCTTCTTTAATGTTGTGGTGTATAGCAGGCCGTCCCATTCATGGGATGGTTTTCTTTTTTTAGCTACTATGGTCGGCAATGATCTTCCATTGCCCTTTGGTCTTCCTGATAAGCAGTGAAAAGTGTCCCTCCAGGTCCCCAATGCTTCTCGCCAGGTGCCACTTTCCTACCACAAACCATGTGTCGCTGGCAACAGATTTCATCTCAAGTATATCAAAATGGAGCTTTCCCATAGCTGTCGTGTCTGGATAAGATCGCTTATAATTATCCAAGGTTGCCTGCCAGCCGTAGGTCGGACCCCTTTTACCAATAAAGATCAATGAGTCCGACTGCCAGTACGTGCTCATAAAACTGTCGAGATTGCCCTCGTTCCAGGAGTCAGTCTGCTTTTGCAGTAAAGCCTTGATGGCAGACGCTGATCGTTGGGCATGTACCCCTGTGAATGGGGCTGCCAACAGGATAAGGAACAACAAAAAACGCATGGTAATTTTTAGTAAAAGATAAACAGTTTTTGCGAGGAAGGGCAATATGATTGTACTACCTTTGCAAAAATCAACAACTTATGCCCGGATATGAATTTTTTGGCCCGGAAGAACGCAAGGAAGTAAATGATGTACTGGAAACAGGCATTTTTATGCGTTATGGCTTTGATGGTCCCCGTAAAGGCATCTGGAAAGCTAAGGAACTTGAACAGGCCATATCTGAAAAACTGAACGTAGGCCATACACACCTGGTATCCAGCGGTACTGCCGCCCTTACTACCGCCTTTGCGGCATTAGGCATTGGTGCAGGAGATGAGGTGATCATGCCAACATTTACATTTGTAGCCAGCTTTGAATGTATTTTCTCCGTTGGTGCAACACCTGTACTTGTGGATGTGGACGATACCCTGACGCTGGATCCGAAAGCTGTAGAAGCCGCCATTACTCCGCGTACAAAAGTGGTAATGCCCGTTCACATGTGCGGTTCAATGGCCGACCTTGACGCATTGAAAGCTATCTGCGATAAACATAACCTGATATTACTCGAAGATGCCTGCCAGTCATTTGGCGGTACCTATAAAGGAAAGGCCCTCGGCACCATTGGTCACGCAGGCGCTTTCTCATTTGACTTTGTAAAAACGATCACTTGTGCTGAAGGTGGCGCAGTGGTAACCAACGACAAAGACGTTTACGTAAAATGTGATGCCTATGCAGACCATGGCCACGATCACCTTGGTGTAGACCGCGGCGCAGACCTGCATCCTTATGTTGGGTATAACTACCGTATCTCCGAACTGCATGCTGCAGTGGGTCTGGCACAGGTACGTAAACTGGATACTTTCCTGAGTATTCAGCGTAATATCAAAAAGATCTTCAAAGACGCTCTGGCTGAAGTGCCTGGTGTAACTTTCCGCCGTTTGCCGGACGCGGAAGGTGATAGTGCTACCTTCCTGGCTTTCTTCCTGCCTGAAGAGAATCAGGCAAGAGCTGCTGCCGCTGCGATGAAAGCTGCGGGTCTCGCCGCGTTCTACTGGTTTGACAACAACTGGCATTACATCCGTAACTGGGCGCACTTTAAGGAAAGTACTGTACTGACCCGTTTTGCCCCAGGTTTGCAACAGGCAATGGAGATCTACAAAACGAAACAGTTTCCAGCTTCTGATGCGATCATGAGCCGTTGCATCTGTACACCGATCAACCTTGGCTGGAGCGAAGAAGAAGTAAAACAACGTGCAGAGAAACTGGTGAATGCAGTAAAGAGCGCTTTATAATCAGATAAGCATGAAAAAAGTAGCCTTAATTCCCGCCCGCTATGGTGCTACCCGTTTTCCGGGTAAACTGATGGCGCAGCTGGGAGGAAAGTCGGTTATATTACGTACTTACGAAAGCACAGTCAACACTGGTGTGTTCGATGAAGTAATGGTCGTTTGCGATAATGAGATCATCTACAACGAAATTGTGAATAATGGCGGTAAAGCTGTTATGAGCAAAAAAGAACACGAGTGTGGTACCGATCGCATCGCAGAGGCAATAGAAGACCGTATTGATGTGGATATCGTTGTAAACGTGCAGGGTGATGAGCCTTTTACCCAAAAAGAACCGCTGGAGAAATTACTGCAGGTTTTTGAAGGGGAAGAAGGTAAGCAGGTGCAGGTGGCCTCACTGATGCAGGAACTGAAAGACTGGAACGCCATTCAGGACCCTAATTATGTGAAAGTCGCTGTTGATAAAAGATCCAATGCGCTGTTCTTCTCCCGTTCAGTGATACCTTATCCCCGTGATAAGAATGTCGCCACTACTTATTACGAACATATCGGTATCTATGCATTCCGCAGACAAACACTGATGGACTTTACCAAAATGCCTGTTAGTCCGCTGGAAGCTGCTGAAAAAGTAGAATGCCTGCGCTACCTGGAAAATGGTATACCAATGAAGATGGTCGTGACGGAGTACATGGGCGTAGAGATTGATACTCCGGAAGACCTGGTGAAGGCGGAAAAATTACTGTAATACTTACTAAAATATTAAACCACCGAGATGAAATTCAGGAACTTTAAAATGGTTGATTATGTGGTGTTTGGCCGTGGTGCGTTTGACCAGCTTGATGAAATACTCGCTCCCCGTCGTAAAGGTGATGCACCCATGATATTTTTTGTGGACTACTTTTTCGAAGGGAATGAAACCTTTGCAAAACGTATTCCTCTGAGAGGAAAAGACAAGATTGTTTACATCGATGTTACTGACGAGCCAAAGACAAAGTATGTAGATAAGGTCAGAGACGACCTGAAAGCAGAATTTGGTGAAGTAAGCGGTATCATCGGTATCGGCGGTGGCTCCGTAATGGATATGGCGAAAGCGGTATCTCTCATGATGACCAATCCGGGATCTTCAGCTGACTATCAGGGCTGGGACCTCGTGAAATTTGCCGGTGTGTATAAAGTAGGTATCCCTACTATTTCTGGTACTGGTGCTGAAGTTAGCCGCACATGTGTGCTGACCGGCCCTACCCGTAAACTGGGTATGAACTCTGACTTTACACCATTTGACCAGATCGTACTGGATCCGGAATTAATCAGAGGTGTACCGGTTAATCAGCAGTTCTATACTGCGATGGACTGCTATATTCACTGTATAGAATCCCTTCAGGGTACTTACCTGAACGCTTTCAGCCGGTCGTATGGAGAAGAAGCACTGCGCCTGTGCCAGGAGATCTTCCTGCACAAGGAGAAATGGGATGATGATGCAGATGAGAAACTGATGATGGCTTCCTATGCTGGTGGAATGAGCATCGCTTATTCCCAGGTAGGGGTAGCACATGCGGTTAGTTATGGTCTGGCTTACCTGTTAGGAACCAAGCACGGCATAGGTAACTGTATCGTGTTTGATAAACTGGAAGAGTTCTATCCGGAAGGTGTGAAAGAGTTCAAAGAAATGGTGAAGAAACACAACATTGACATTCCGCAGGGTATCACCAAAGGATTGACCGACGAGCAGTTTAATATCATGATCGATGTGTCTCTGGGTATGGCTCCGCTGTGGGAAAATGCACTGGGCAAAGACTGGAAAGAACAGATGACCCGTGAGCGTTTACGCGCTTTATACGAGCAGCTGTAAGCACAAGATCGCAATGTCTTAATAATAACAGAAAAAGCCGTCGGCCAGTAAGGCCGACGGCTTTTTCTGTTCCGGTATAACCGGTATTTGCAAAATATTTTAGCGAAGAAGTCTTCTGATAGGGGTTCTCATATGTACAAACCGCCACATCAGCTGTAACTTATGGTTGTGATAAACGAATAACAGATACATAGAGGCCAGTAAGGTTACCACCGCTGTGCAATAGAAGGTAAGCGAAAAGAAGCGGGCGTCATTGTGGTATATGAACGCAGACAGATAAGCACCCAGGCCTATACCTGCTTCCATGGCGATATACATACTGGCCAATGCCCGTCCTTTGAACTGCGGATGTCCCAGATCAATGGTCCAGGCGGTAATAGCCGGAGAGTTCAGCCCGACAGAAATACCATATATGATAGCCGCCGTCAGCATCATTGCCGGTGTGTGAGCTACCGCCAGTATAAATACCGCTATCGCCATTGTAAAGGACGAGATCTTCAGAATTGGTACCCGGCCATATTTGTCAGATACCTTCCCCGCCAGTAACCGGATACCGATGGAAGCTGCTGTAAAGAAAGTAAAGAACAGGCCCTTATTCTGGATGCCCAGATGGGAACTGAAATCAGGAATGATCGTGAACAGCGCCCCGTAGCTTAGGTAAGTCAGGAAAGTAATGATCACAGGCGCCAGCACCAATGGTTCAAAAAGTTCACTTTTGGAGATCTTCAGAGTGGATAACCGAAAGCCCTGCTTATCTACCAGCGTCTCCCGCATGCCTCCTACCAGGATCACCACCGACAGCAATGCAAAGGCAGCGGATACCTGGAACATCACCTGTATATCCCAAATGGTAGAGATATAACCGCCGATGGCTGGTCCTAATGCCAGCCCTATTGTACTGAACAGGCCAACCATACCCATGGCTTCCGCCCGGCGGGTAGCCGGTACTATATCCGAAACATAGGCGGCCGTACCTGTTGGCTTAAAGCCGGTAGAAAACCCATGAAAGAAACGAAGTAACAAAAATGCCCCTACAGAGCTGACCAGCGGATAAAGCAGACTACACACTACACACACCACTGAACCAAAGATCATGACGGGTACACGCCCGATTGTATCTGTCAGTTTCCCGCTGAATGGTCGGGATAATCCCGCCATTAGGGTAAAAAGCGCAAGAATATATCCTTTGTAGTCCTCACCGCCCATCCGGGTCAGATAAGCTGGCAATTCCGGAAGCAACATGTTAAAGCTGGCGGAAAACAGTGCATTGCTGAGGCAGAGCATGATAAAGTGGAAGGTATACACTCTTCCGGGCGACTGATCCATACTGCAAAGTTACAGATAAACGACACATACCCAGGAGCTTACTGCGAAAATTACAACTAATGTTATTTTATCAGCAAGCTGGTGTTAAATTTGTTTATCACCCCAATAAAAAAGGTATGGAAAACAAAGATCTCCGCCTGGCTGTCCTTATCGACGCAGATAATATTCCTCACGCAAGTGTAAAAGAGATGATGGAAGAAGTGGCTAAATATGGTATTCCCACCTTCAAACGTATCTATGGCGACTGGACCAAGCCTACACTGGCGGGCTGGAAGACTGTCCTGCTGGACAATGCTATCACACCCATCCAGCAATATGCCTATACTTCCGGAAAGAATGCCACAGACTCAGCCATGATCATAGATGCCATGGACATCCTGTACACAGGCCGGGTAGATGGGTTCTGTCTCATTACCAGTGATAGTGACTTCACCCGTCTGGCCACCCGGCTCAGAGAAGCTGGGATGCGCGTATTCGGGCTGGGAGAGAAGAAGACGCCCAGCGCCTTCCGGGCTGCCTGTGACAAATTCATCTATCTGGAAATTCTGGTCAGCGACAAGAAGGATACCTCTGTCAAACAAAAGACCGTAAAGGAAAAAAGTAACAAAGCGATCAGTAAGGCAGATAAAGAAGTGGTCAATATGCTGGGTGCCAGCATCAATGATATTGCTGATGAAGATGGATGGGCGTACCTGGGTGAACTGGGTAACCTGTTGTTGAAAAAACAGCCTGACTTTGATGCCCGTAATTACGGATATAGCAAACTTTTACAGCTGATCAAGAGTTTTGATGACTTTGAAATAGACATCAGGGAGAGCGGCCGTAAGATGGGGAAACTCGTATATGTCAGGGTAAAATAAGACATAAAAAAAGCCATTTTACAATGGAGTAAAACAGCTTTTGAATATCTTAAGTTGTTGAATACTAGCGCTTAGCGTATTTTATAGCCGCGTAGAGGAACATTAATGTGAAAAGAATGATCACAACATAAGTCAATATGTGAGCAACTTTATCTCCGGCTCTGTAAAAGTCTGTAGTCTCTACGTTATTGATTACTTCAAGCAACATAAAAAAAATGTTTATTGGTCTGGGCTGCAAGTTAGCGCATTCTCTTTAAAAATCCCAACATAGACAGCCGCCTAATAACTAAGCAGTTGCTGTATGCATTGATGCATACGTGTTTTCGCCAGGAAATTTTTCTCCAGCTCAGCAGCAAACGGTACCGGTGTGTCCAATCCGGCACAACGCATCACCGGTGCGTCCAGTGAGGTAAAGCAATGCTCTGCTATCCAGGCGCTGATCTCTGCACCCAGTCCGCCCGTCAGGGTATCTTCATGTAAGATCAATACTTTTCCTGTTGCGGCTACTGCGGTCCTGATAGCGTCATAGTCCAGTGGCTGTAAAGTACGGAGGTCAAGGATGTATGATGACTGCTCCGGATGTTGCTGTGCATACTCCAGCGCCCAGTGTACGCCACTACCATAAGTGATGATACTGATATCATCTCCGCTTTGTATAATATTGGCTTTCCCGATCTCAATCGTATACCATTCCTCAGGTACTGGTCCGCTGATACTACGGTATAACGCTTTATGCTCGAAATAGAGTACCGGGTTCGGATCTGCAAAAGCAGCCAGTAGTAATCCCTTCGCATCTGCTGGTGTTGCGGGGTACACTACTTTTAACCCCGGTACATGCGTGAACCATGCTTCATTGCTCTGGGAATGGAATGGTCCGGCACCTACGCCTGCTCCTGCCGGGAGCCGTATCACTACATCTGCATTCTGACCCCAGCGGTAATGGATCTTAGCCAGATTATTAACGATCTGATTGAATCCACAGGTGACAAAGTCACCAAACTGCATTTCTACCATGCTTTTATACCCCATGATAGATAATCCCAGTCCTGCGCCAACAATAGCGCTTTCACAAAGGGGCGTATTTCTGATCCTTTCTTTACCAAATGTATCGGAGAAGCCTTCTGTTATTTTAAATGCACCTCCATATGCTGCTATATCCTGCCCCATGAAGATAAGGTTAGGATATCGCTCCAGTGCCTGACGAAGGCCTTCTGAGATGGCATTTATAAATCTTTTCTCAGCTACCGGAGTTGTGACCGGTGGTGGAACTGCCGATGGTGCTGGTGCATAGATATCCTGTAATTCATCTGCTATAGATACAGCGGGAGAGGTGGCAGATAATGCCTCATTGATATCCTTTTCTATCTCATATTTCAGTGTATTTCTGATTTCACTGATCTTTTCAGTGTCCAGGAGATGGAGGTACTGCAGGAACCCCTCGAAATGACGGATAGGATCCTGTTTCGCCCATTCTTCCAGTAAGGCAGGCGGTACATATTTGGTACCACTCGCTTCTTCATGACCACGCATGCGGAAGGTCATCGCCTCGATCAGGACTGGTTGCTGTTCGTTCAGCGCATGTCCTTTCGCTTCTTTGACAGCATGGTAAACTTCCAGGAGATTGTTCCCGTTGATGCGCATACCACGCATGCCATAACCCGCGGCTCGCTGCACCAGTTGTTCACAGCGGTATTGTTCTTCGACGGGGGTACTCAGGCCATAGCCGTTGTTCTCTATGAGGAATATGACAGGAAGGCCCCACACCGCTGCTACATTGAGGGCTTCATGAAATTCGCCTTCACTGGTGCCTCCCTCGCCGGTAAAAGCGAGGGAGACCTTATTTTCTTTTCTTAGTTTATGTGCCAGGGAAATGCCATCCGCAATAGATAGCTGAGGCCCCAGGTGAGAGATCATGCCACATATATGGTGCTGCCGGCTGCCAAAGTGAAAGGATCGTTCCCGTCCTTTACTGAACCCCAGCGGGCTGCCCTGCCATTGATGAAACAATTGCTGCAGGGGCATTTTTCTGCCTGTGAATACCCCCAGATTACGATGAAGTGGGAGTATCCATTCGTCTTTATCCAACGCTAATGTGGCGCCAACTGCTATGGCTTCCTGGCCGATGCCCGAAAACCATTTGCTTACTTTGCCCTGGCGGAGCAGTAAAAGCATCTTTTCTTCTACCATCCGGGGATAAAGCAGCTGTTTGTAAAAACTCAGCAGTTCTTCATCACTGATATGTGCACGTTCAAAGTACATGGTATAAAAACTCAATCTTTTTCTCCTCCTGCAATGCCATGCATGATACTATTGATAACAGACAGGACAATACTGAATAGCAGCGCCCAGAAGAAGCCATCCACCTCAAATCTATCCACCAGGTTAGCTGCCAGCAGAATGATCACGGCATTAATAACAAGCAGGAACAAACCCAAAGTGATCACTGTTACGGGGAGTGTCAGTAATATCAGGACAGGTTTGACCAGCAGGTTCAAGATAGCCAATACCAGTGCGAGTATAAGCGCAGTCTTGAAATCCGGAAGGTGAACACCAGGCAAAATGTATGCTGTGACCATTGCTGCCAGGGCAGTGACAAGCAACCTGATTATAATGTTCATGGGGAGTCAATTTTTCAGGGAAGATACTGAAAATTGAAGTCATGCCTGATCACAGAAAATCATCGCTTTCTCTGTAAGCCTTTATCAGCGCCTGTTCCCCCTCTTTACCCGGATAAGCATTCCCATGCTCCATACCCAGTATTCCCTTGAAACCTTTCTTGTGGAGGTGCTTGAAAATGTTCTTATAGTTGATCTCTCCACTGGTCGGTTCTTTACGCCCAGGGTTGTCGCCGATCTGTATATAGGCAATTTCATCCCAGCACATTTCCATTACCGGAATCAGATTGCCTGTATTACGCTGCATATGATAGATGTCGTAAAGGATCTTACAGCTAGGGCTGTTCACCGCTTTACAGATGCCATAACTCTGTTCTGCTGTACGGAGGAACAGGTCCGGGTTGTCACTCAATGGTTCCATCACCATTACCAACCCTTCTTTTTCCAGTACGTTCGCTCCCATACGGAACGCTTCGATGACATGAGCCGTTTGCACACCGATAGGCAGGTTGCGCTCAAAATAGCCAGGTACGACCGTCGCCCATTTGGCATTGACCCGTTTCGCTGTTTCCAGTGCCCGCTTACACTCCTTCACAAAGGCATCTTTGAACTCCTGTTTACCGGATGTCAGGGAAACTTTCCAGTTGTCGCCGCCATCAATAACAAACACCCCCATCTGCATGCCCAGTTTGCTGAGCAGTTTACCGATCTTCTCCTGTTCTGCCGGGTCTCTTTTCATCAGGCCATTGTCTTCAATGGCACGGAAGCCCTGATCGTACATAAACTGGATCTGGTCAAGGAAACCAGCGCCTGCGCTGTTCTTAAACATACCGTCGTGGGGGGCGTAGTTCAGGTTGAATGTCTTACCAGCGTGTTCATTCTCTGTAGCACAATGCATCGCAGTGGCTGTCGAGCCTAATGCCAGTGTGGAGAGACCTGCAAGGGTTCCTTGCTGAAGGAATTTTCTTCTTTCCATAACGTTAAAGGGTTGATTGCATGAAAACTAAATGTAATCGCTTTTTGATTCCGGTGCAAGGGGGAAGACATGAATGTGTATTTATTACGCTCATTCATGGAAAAAACGTTGCATCCCAAGTTTTGATTTAATAAATTCACAGGTATTATCTTTTAAGACGTGTTATGAAAAACAGAATACTGGCGTTGTCGCTGGGGAGCTTGCTGGCTGGTCCGGCATTCGCACAGGAACCCTCCCAGCCGTTTGCTGCTTATGAAGAAAAGTTGCCTGGAACAGACTTTACTTTTAAAATGGTACCCATCCCCGCCGGGGAAGTTACACTGGGAAGCCCTGCCGGAGAAAAAGGTCGGAATACGGACGAAGGTCCTCAGAAAAAAGTGAAAATCAATGCATTCTGGATGAGTGCATATGAGGTTACCTTTGAACAGTATGATGTTTATTCTGACCCCGAGAAGGATAAAACTCCTATCCCGGATGGGATGACCCGCCCTAGTCCTCCATATATTGACCTGACGCTTGGTATGGGAAAAGTAGGAGGCTATCCGGCAAATAGTATGAGCCAGTACGGTGCCCTGATGTATTGTAAATGGCTTTACGCCAAGACAGGGGTATTCTACCGTCTGCCAACTGAAGCAGAGTGGGAATATGCCTGCCGCGCTGGCGCGACAACCGCTTATCCCTTCGGGAACAATGCCGCTCAGTTAAAAGAATACGCCTGGTATGCCGGTAACAGCGATAATAAGTACCATAAAGTTGGAGAACTGAAACCGAATGCCTGGGGATTGTATGATATGCTTGGCAATGTGGCGGAATGGACGCTTGATCAATACGACGAGCAGTATCTATCACACGCAGCTGAGAATGATCCATGGATCAAACCAACATCTAAAACACCTCGTACGATCAAAGGTGGTAACTACCGAGATGAGGCAGTTGCACTGCGTAGCGCAAGCCGGCTAAAATCTGATCCTAACTGGAACCGCAGAGATCCTCAGATCCCTAAGAGCTACTGGTGGAATGCAGATGCTCCTTTTGTAGGCTTTCGGTTAGTACGCCCGCAACAACAGCCGAGCAAGGAAGAAGCAGAACGTTTCTTCGAAGAAGTAGTAGATCAATATAAAGGCGCAAGATAATTAACACACAGCCCATCGCTGGATATTACAGGTTCATAAAAATTCCCCGACTAACACATAAAAAACCATCTATCATGCAACAGGAAGAACTGAATCAATTCCACGGTAAGTCCCGCAGGGACTTCGTAAAAGAGTCTTCACTACTCGCAGGCGGCCTGCTGACAATGCCGATGCTTTCTCAGGCTAACTTCTTTTCAGGTGCAGGCGATGTTATTAAGATCGCTCTTATAGGCTGCGGCGGACGAGGTACCGGCGCTGCTGTTCAGGCCCTGAGCACGAAAGAAAATGTACAGCTGGTTGCGATGGCGGATGCTTTCGCTGATAGACTGAACAACAGCTACAACGATATTAAAGGAGAAGTAGGCGATAAGCCAGGAAAGCTGAATGTAAAAGAAGAACACAAATTCGTTGGGTTTGACGCTTATCAGAAAGCGATCGCACTGGCGGATGTAGTGATCCTCGCTACACCTCCGGGTTTCCGTCCCGTTCATTTTGAAGAGGCGATCAAACAGGGTAAACATGTATTCATGGAGAAACCCGTTGCTACTGATCCTGCCGGTATAAAGAAAGTACTCGAAGCCGCAGAAGTAGCCAAGTCTAAGAAACTGAACGTCGTAGTAGGATTGCAACGCCGGTATCAGACTTCCTACCGTGAATTATACAAGCGTTTCCAGGATGGTATCATTGGCGATATCGTATCTATGCAGGTATGGTGGAACCAGGGTGCCCTGTGGGTAAAACCACGTAAACCTGAATACACCGAAATGGAATACCAGATGCGTAACTGGTATTATTTCAATTGGTTGTGTGGCGATCATATTGTAGAGCAGCATATTCACAATATTGATGTGGGTAACTGGTTCATGAATGACTATCCGGTGACCGCTGTCGGTATGGGCGGCCGCGCTGTACGTACCGGTAAAGAATTCGGAGAGATCTATGACCATCACTATGTTGAATACCGCTATGGTAATGGTGTAGTAATGAACAGCCAGTGCCGTCACTGGAAAGATGCCGACAGCCGTGTAGATGAAGAGATTGTGGGTGTCAAGGGCCGCATGATCATGGATAAAGGTGTGATCAAAGATCACAAGGGAAAAGTGCTGTATCAGTTTGACAGGAAAAACGAAAATCAGCCTTACCAGGCAGAACATGATGAGCTGTTTGCCGCCATTGCGAAAGGAGAATATAAGTTCCATGATGCAGAAAGGGCTGCAAAGACTACCCTGACGGCCATTATCGGCCGACTGGCCACTTACTCCGGTCAGACTATTGCATTCGACAAAGCATTAAATTCCGGCCTGAACCTGCAACCTGCTAAATACGCATTTGACGCAGCTCCGCCGATCGTGCCGGATGCACAGGGCAATTATGCATATGCTAAGCCAGGTATCACTAGATATTTTAGCTAAGTCGCTGTATATTAGACACTATTTAAAATGTTGAAGGCTCCTTTATGGAGCCTTCGCTTTATAAGGAAGTTTATGAGATCATTCAGGATTGTTTTATTAGGATGTCTGCTGTTTTCCATTACATCTGAGACCTTCGCACAATTTGGTCCGATAAAGAAATGGGCGGAAGAAGAGCTGCTCTCAAGTGCAGCGCTGAAGAAAGCACATACCGGTATCAGTATTTATGAACCGGCTACTGGCAGGTACTGGTACAGCTACCAGGATGATCACTATTTTACCCCGGCATCCAATACAAAGATCTTCTCTTTATACACCGGTCTGCGTTTATTGGGCGATTCCCTGCCGGCCTTGCGCTATCTCCTGACGGACACTGTCTTATACGTAAAAGGAACCGCAGATCCTGCTTTCCTGCATCCTGACTATAAAGTACAACCCGCCTGGGACCTGTTACTGCAGTCAAAACAGCCCATCGTTGTCGTACCTGCTGTCAATGAAAATAAACGCTTCGGAAGTGGATGGGCATGGAGTGATTATGCCGATTACTATCAACCGGAACTGAACGAATGGCCTATATATGGTAATGTCGCCTGGGTGCGCCATCAGCGCGATACCACAACCATCTCCCCACGGATGTTTAATGATTCACTGCATCTCTCCGTGCGCAGGGACGATACATTGAAAGAACTGCTCATAGAAAGAGAAGAACATAGTAACCGGTTTGCTGTAGCATATAACGGGAAAGACTGGAGCATACAGACAGGAGAGGTGCCATTTGTGACCGGTAATACAACTGACCTGACTGGTCGCTTACAGGATACTTTACATAAATCAGTGACAGTGGCAGCACCAGGTATACCTGGTACGGATCAGCCATTTTCTTTGCTGAAAGGTATTCCCGTAGACTCTCTCTTTCTGCCAATGATGCATCGTAGTGATAACTTCTTTGCTGAACAGACATTAATGATGTGTTCTGCTTTGTTATGGGATACGATCAGTACTGCCCGCACCATTGCTTTCATGCAAAAGAGCTATCTGGCTAACCTGCCCGATTCTCCTAAATGGGTGGACGGCTCAGGGCTATCCCGCTATAATCTTTTTACACCGAGAGACTTTGTAAGTGTGTTAGCTGATATGTATAAAACATATCCTTCAGAACGACTATACGCACTATTTCCAACAGGTGGAAAAGGCACACTGAAAAACTACTATAAACAGCAGTTCGTGCACGCCAAAACAGGTACGCTGTCAGGATGTGTGGCATTGAGCGGCTACCTGGTTACAAAGAAAAATAAAACACTGATCTTCAGTGTACTTGTAAATAACCACAATAACAGTGCTACGGCGGTCCGGCGCAGTGTAGAAAGCTTCCTCACACAGATCTGGGAGAAATACTAACTACCGTATCGTATACTTTACCAGCTTAACGCCATCTGTTGCGGATGCCGTTTCAATATACCCCACACCCGGTGCATAGTAATAGGTCGCTATTGTCCCGACAGGATGCGTCGTTTCCCCAACGATGATCGCCGCATCCTGTTTGACCACGATCACGTCACGGTAGGTCTTTCCCAGTACAATTCTTGTGACATTCCGCTCAAGGACGCGGTACTGTAATAAGTTGAGCTGTGAGAGGCCGCTTACGGTCGTATACACGGTATCGTTCCAGGTTGCCCCTGCGGGATAATCATCGTGCAGAAACAGTCTGTCTCCTGCTTTCAATTCATAATCAGGTAAAGACATTGCCCGCTCGTACAGATAGTAATTCCCGTTATCACAGCGCAGGAACTGGTCGTTATACCCATCATGCAGGATCGCATATTTACGGCCTTCGATGGCAGTATCTGCTCTTACTGTCAGTGTGTATTGGGAACTGTCGCCCACACTGCTGACGTATTGATAGGTAAAGGAAGAACCGACGGTATAGGGGGAATAGCTACAGGGAGTGGTTTTTTCCAGTGTTTCAAGGCTTTTCTCTTTACGACAGGCATAGGCAGCAATAAGACTCACAGCCCCTAAAAGAGACAGTAATTTGTATGGCATAGATGGACGTAATAGTTAGGAATAAAAAATAGGGGGTATAGGACCCTATACCAGTAAATGTAATAAAACTTTCCCGGGACTTATTTTAAAATATTGAATATCATATTTATTTAATCACATACCACGATGTTCGGAGTGATCGTTCCACTGCTTGCGTTGGTGGTCATGGCAGATGTTTTTCCTGTCCGGTCGTCTGTAGCGGTAAGGGTAATATTAACCGCTGCGTTATCACACCTGACAATTGTTGTATTGAACTTGCCAAGCGCAATGCTGGCCGCATAGTTTTGTCCGTCGATATTAATGATCACCCTCCCGGTCACCACATTGAAGTTGTCGCAGTCCTTTGCCGTCCCTTTGACGATCAGTGAGGTAGATGCTGGCAACGTGACACTGATATTGTCTATAGCGCTACTGGTATTGAGTGGACCTATTTCCTGCTGTCGCAGGACGTTATCGCAGTTGTCAGTGACTGTCAATATCAGCGGCTTACCAGAAGGCACCTTGCCATAGTAGATGCCGTCTCCGGCAGTGAAGGCAAATGCCGGAACAAGATCCTGTTTGGTGAGGATAGTGATCCTGAGATTAGGTACAGGATTACCTTCCTGATCTTTTACCAGTGCGGTCAATACAATCTGAGGCAGGGTAGTGGCACATAGCCAGTAGCCCGGTTTATTGGCCGTAGCTGCGTAGTCATTGCCCTCCCGTGTGGCGGTACCTTCCTGCTGCCACAGTCCCGTGCCTGTATCAAAATGCCACAGCGGAATTTCATTAGGCGCACTGCTTAACAGGCTGCCTGGAATCATAATACGGAAGCTAACCGGCTTTGTGGGATCCACCAATAAAGCCGTTCCACCATCGTCTTCCAGCTGAAAAACGATCATACTGAATGGCCGTAGCAATACCTGTTTCCCCTGGTCATTAATACCCCGGAGATCGCCAGGCATCTGGTCGGAAAAAGTGCTGTTTTCCGGATTGACATAGATGGAACGCACAGTAACCTGGCCGCCATACGGCTGACTTCCAGCAGTTACTACGCTATTGGCTGGAAAGGTAAGCGTGCCTTCCGGAAAAGGAATGATGTCACCAGTACTATTGTTAACAGGTGTTTCATTTTGCAGCAGCAGTTCCAGCTGTATATAGTGCAGTTGTTCCTCCCGTACCATGAGCGTACGTGAGCTCTTAAAGTAGCCGGCCTTTTCTACGGAGACAACAGTTGCATCATCCAGAGAGCGGATGTTTTGCAACAGGAAGTAACCATTGACGTCCGTAACGGCTGTAGTACCGCCTCCGGAAACCCTTGCTGCCTGCACAGGTTGCCGCTGTTCATTCAGTACACGTCCCTGTATACTGGTGGTAACCGTCTGGGCAGGTGGTTCTTCTGTCTCAGGAGGTGTTCCTTCCCAGGATTTTTCTTTCTTACAGGCGCCTGTTGCCAACAATAACAGACATACGAGCAGCACCGGGGACAATCTTAACAAATGCATATGGACTAGTGGATGGGGATTAATGATCGTTATAGTAAATATAGTGCTTAAATAGCTGGTTAACAAAGAAAAACGTGATCTGTACAAAGTAATGAGGCTTCCTGTTCATATACCTCTGCCTGGTGTCAAAACGGCGCCTGATCTTCTTACTTAGTGAGTATTAATACGTCACCATAAGGGCACTTCGAGGGCACTTCAATATCCCCTGGATATTGAAGTGCCCTTATGGTGACCTTATAGTGTCATTGTAGTAAGCTTATTTAGCCAACTTCAGGGCATTAAAAATAGGAAAGGGTATCAAACGCGTTTTGATACCCTTTCCTATTAAATATGGATATAACTTTCAGACTTATACCCCCAGGCTCCAGCCTTCGCGGTAGGTTCTCTTCACAAACTGGTTCGCATCGTCGAAGTTAGTGATCTTCATCTGCTTGCTATCCCAGAGCAGTTTGATATAACGGCCGGGGAAGCTGGTGTGACCATCTTTTTCCTTCTTGATATCGAAGCTTCTGATAGCCAGGTTCGCCATGAGCAAGGTTTCTGTCAGCGGACCAGCAATAGAGAACGGAGAGCTGATCAACTTGTCTTTCGGACTATTGAAACCAGCGATTGCTGCATTTACCCACTGCACATAGTGACCTTCCGGTACACGGGCAATGGTCTGCGGCGTGTTCGTTTGTTTGGTCTTGCTGGTAGGTAACAGCTGAGGATCTCTACCATAGGTACCACACATCATTTTACCTTTATCTCCGATCAGGATAGCGCCGTTGCCACCATCGCCCATAACTTCGTTAGGGCCAAGTTCTTCCGGACGCTCCGGCTGAATACCACCGTCCATCCAGTGAAGGGTGATTTCCTTACCGTTCTTACCATCAAATTTGAGGATAACGTGCGAAGATGGAGGACAGCTTTCCGGGAAGTAGCCGCGTTTAAATTCATCTACATACACGCTACCAACGCTACATTCTACGGACTTAGGATAACCCAGTCCGAGTATGCGGAAAGGAGGTTCGATGATATGACAGCCCATATCACCCAGGGCACCAGTACCATAATCCCACCAGCCACGCCAGTTGAATGGAACCAGCTTGTCAATGTAATCTTTGTAAGGGGCAGTACCTAACCACAGGTTCCAATCCAGCTCTTTAGGGATGTCCGCTTTCATGCTGGACCACGGAATACCCTGCGGCCATACCGGACGGTCAGTCCAGCAATAAACGGTATGCACATCACCGATCAGGCCGGCATTGTACCATTCCATCATCTGGCGTACACCATCACCGGAAGCACCCTGGTTACCCATCTGAGTAACTACTTTATGTTTCTGGGCGGCAGCAGTCAGTGCACGTGCTTCAAAAATATCATGTGTGAGTGGTTTCTGCACGTATACGTGTTTTCCCAGCTGCATAGCGGCCATAGCGGCTACTGCGTGCTGATGATCGGGTGTAGAAACGGTTACCGCATCAATATGTTTGTGCTCTTTGTCGAGCATTTCCCTGAAGTCTTTGTAGAATTTAGCTTTGGGGAAACGGGCTACAGAAGCGGCTGCTCTGCGGGTATCTACATCGCACAGGTACGTAATATCAGCCGGACCTTTTGCGATTTCAGACAGATCGCTTTCTCCTTTACCTCCCACACCGATACCTGCTACGCGTAGGCGATCACTTGGTGCGATAAAACCTTTACCTCCTAAAACGTGACGTGGAACGATCATAAAGCCGGCAGCAGCAAGTGCGCCGTTCTTTAGAAATGATCTACGGGATTCATGACTTCCCTGATTGTTTTTTTCCTGGACCATATGTAACAATATTTATCGATCAATATAAAAGAAAATGAGAGAAAATGCCTGTTATTATTGATATGTGGCTTAATCCCAGGTCATGATCTTGCCTCTGTCTTCCATTTTTAAATACTGTGGCAGCAGCTTTTCATCGTAAGCCAGTCCGTATTGTTGCAGCACATCTGCCGGAACGCCATCCCATTCATTCGCTACATTACCTTTGTACCCGATGTCTTTAATACCCATGTCACTGGTGAAAAAGCCGTTGGCAGTAAGGTCGCGCATCAGACTAAAGAAAGCAACGCCCTGACTCATTTCTGGCTTTGCCTGCTCCGGATACGCGATCTGGTCTACCAGTTCCAGTTGCTGTTGTGGTGTACAATCCGTGAACCCGTTATTGTACCGTTTCATGCACTGTACATCCAGCCAGCGTAGTCCACCGCGTAATGGCAGTTTGAACTGTGGCTGGTCTTTGGCCATAAACTCTATAAAGGCAGGCACTTTGGCTTCAGAAGCGCTGCCGGAGTGTTCATCAGCCGGAATAATAATATCGGTGAGTACCGTAATCGTTTTCATTTCTGCTGCCGTAAAGAAAGTCTCGGCCATTAAGGCGGCGTCCCTGGCTGCTTCCGGTTCTGTACGACCATACCCCGGCAGTTTATCTCCGGTTCCTTTTTCTTTGGCGGCAGGCGTTTTATCATTACAGGCGGTCAGTATGGTGCCGACTGAGAAAGAGCCTATAGTTAACGCTTTGAGCGATTCCCTTCTGTCCATATATAATGAATTGAGGTGTGATTAAAGGTTTTGCTTTTTCAACTCTCCCATAATGAATTCCGATGCACGGAGTGACAGGGCGAGGATGGTCCAGGTAGGGTTTTTATCCGCCTGTGATACGAATGGGCCGCCGTCAACCACAAACAGGTTCTTCACATCATGTGCCTGATTATGTTTATTGAGCACAGACCTTTTCGGATCATCTCCCATACGCGTGGTACCCACTTCGTGAATGATCCTGCCGGGAGTTTCAAGTCCGTACATGGTTTCCGCGCCAGGTTTTGTGCCTAATG
This sequence comes from Chitinophaga agri, assembly GCF_010093065.1. Classification (NCBI taxonomy): domain Bacteria; kingdom Pseudomonadati; phylum Bacteroidota; class Chitinophagia; order Chitinophagales; family Chitinophagaceae; genus Chitinophaga; species Chitinophaga agri. Next base: position 4,951,310 of record NZ_CP048113.1, read on the forward strand.
GTACACCGCCCAGTTCATGGATCAGTTGTTCGAAAGTATCCTGCATATGTTTCGCCTGTTTGATCTCATGATCGCTCCAGGTATAGTTGAAACGTAATACAGGAATGCCCCATTTATCCACCACTTTCGGATCTATTTCACAGTAGTTATCCTCACGGGCAATACATTCTCCTCTACCGGCCATGCCTATGGTAGCACCATAAAAGTGACGGTAGTCTTCTTTCAGTGCGAGGCCATATCCACCAGCTGCTTTAGATTTACCATCAGCGCCGGGGTACTTCCCATTCAGGCGTTCTATACCGGTAAAGCCGCCGTATGTAGGCATACGCATGCCTCCACCGAATTCGATATGATATCCTCTTGCGAAGTCGAGTTTCTTATTGTCTTCCCACCATGGAACGTACATATGCATGCCGCCTACGCCATCTTCATTGTAGCGCTTACGGCCCATCAGCTGTGGCATGAAAGCCGCCCTGGATGAGCCGGTAGAATCATGCAGGTATTTACCTACTACGCCGCTTGAATTGGCTAATCCATTGGGGAAACGGGCTGATTTTGAGTTCAGCAGTAATCTGGCTGATTCACAGGCACTGGCAGCAAGCACGATCACTTTTGCATTGACTACATACTCCTGCAGGTCTGTTTTATCTACATAGGCTACACCGGTAGCTTTGCCTTCTTTGTCGGTCAATACCTCCCTGGCCATGGCATTGTCGTAAAGATCTACGTGTCCGCTTTTCATAGCTGGCTTCACCAGTACGGAAGAGGAGGAGAAATCTGCATATACCTGACACCCACGGTTACACTGCCCGCAAAAGAAACAGGCACCACGGTCCTTGTTGACAGGGCGTGTCAGCATAGACATACGCGAGGTGATAACCGGGATCTTCAGCTTATCTCCCGCCTTTTTCAGCATTAGTTCATGCAGCCTCGGTTTAGGAGGAGGGAGGAAGAAGCCATCCGGCTCATTAGGCATTCCCTCACGGGTACCAAATACACCGATCATTTTATCTACACGGTCATAATAAGGCGCAACGTCCTCGTAACTGATAGGCCAGTCATCGCCGAGACCATCATAGCTTTTATGTTTAAAATCCCTGGGGCCGAACCGGAGTGATATACGTCCCCAGTGATTGGTACGTCCACCGACCATTCTGGAACGGAACCAGTCGAATTTGGTACCGTCTTTGGCAGTATACGGTTCGCCTTCAATATCCCATCCGCCGTAGGCAGCATCAAAGTCGCCGAAGGGACGGGTCGTGGTGGCACCTCTGCGGGGAGAAGCGGATGGCCATTTTAATTGTGTAATTTGGTTGGGATCTGCCGGGTCATATTTGGGTCCTGCTTCCAGGAGGGCTATTTTAAGTCCTGCTTCTGAGAGTATTTTGGCCGCCATACCGCCACCTGCACCAGAACCAACAATGCAAATATCATAGACTGGTCCTTTCTGTTTTATCTGAAATGCCATAATCGTGGATAATTTATTTGACCTAAAGTGATTTTAAATCTATAAATTATTTTCTAAGGTTTATAGCAAAAAAAGTATAAAAGGAAATTTCTAAAAATATAGTGATGGAATATATAATAGGAGTGGATTTGGGTACGAGCAGTGCCAAAATAATTGCTGTAAGACAGGATGGGAAGGTGATGGCGCATTCACAGCAGGAATATACGATCCAGCAACCGGAACCCGGCCATAGTGAGCAGGATCCCGATGTGATACTGCTGGCAGTGAAGAATGGTATCAGGAGCGTGGCTACTATTATGAAAGACCCTCCTGCAGCCATCTCATTCAGCACTGCAATGCATAGCATTATGGCGATGGGTGAGGGGGGACAGGCATTAACACCCCTGATCATCTGGGCGGATAACCGGAGTCAGCCAGTGGCGGACCGGCTACGTAAAACTGCCTTATCAGCGAAGCTCCACCAGCAAAGTGGTACACCCGTGCATCCGATGTCCCCGCTTTGCAAGATCATCTGGTGGAAAGAGGCTGCACCTGAGATCTTCCAGGCGGCGACCTGTTTCATTGGGATCAAAGAGTATATCTTCTATCATTTATTCGGCCGGTACATAACCGATCATTCTACTGCTTCGGCTACCGGGTTGTTTAATATTCATACGCTTACCTGGAATGCAGACTCACTGGAGGCAGCGGGGATCACTACTGCTCAGTTGCCCGAACTGGTGAGCAGTAACACTATCATTGAATGGCTGCTGGAAGAGGTTGCCCAGGAACTGGGTATACCGGTGAATACGCGTTTTATAGCGGGTGCCAGTGATGGATGCCTGGCACAGCTGGGGAGTAACGCGCTGGGCAAAGGCCATGCTACGCTTACTATCGGTACCAGCGGAGCAGTACGTATGGCGATTCCAACACCGCTGACAGATGCCCAGGGCAGGTTGTTTACCTATGTACTGACGCCTGGGCACTTTGTGACAGGTGGGGCCATCAATAATGGTGGAGTGGTATTACAATGGTACCTGGATTCCTTTCTGCAATCAGCGACAGAAAAGCCATTACATGTAGATGCCGGTTTGCAGCAGGCATTGGGCACACCGCCAGGGGCGGAGGGGCTGTTGTGTCTGCCTTATCTGCATGGCGAGCGTGCCCCGGTATGGGATGGGCATGCGAAAGGCGCTTTTATAGGCGTACAGCCGCAACATACTACCTGGCATTTTATGCGGGCATTGCTGGAGGGAATGGCTTTTGGCCTCCTCAGCATTACAGAAGCACTGGAGGAAACAGCTGGGAAAGTGGAAAAGATCTCCGTAAGTGGCGGGTTTACCCATTCTCCCGAATGGGTACAGCTGATGGCAGATGTGTTTCAGCGTCCGATGTATCTGCGGAATGAGAGTGATGCATCGGCTATGGGAGCGGTATTACTGGGGTTTCAGACATTGCAGCTGGAAACACAGTTTACGGCGGCACAGGAAAAGGTGTTTCTGCCGAGGGAGGAGCATGCAGCCGTATACAGCCGGGCATATAGCATTTATGGCCAGCTGTATGGGGCATTGAAGGACGTATTCCCTTTGTTATGATGGCAGTACTCATAAATAAAATGCCCGGATCAGGTCTGATCCGGGCATTTTATTTATGAGTATCATTATCAGTGACCTATCCGAACATTTTTGCCAGATCGGTCAGTTTGAAAGAGATGTAAGTGTATTTTCCTCCCGGGGAAGAATTCGGCATAGCACAGGCGAACAATTCATCAATAATGTTCTGCATCTCTCTGGTAGATAGTGATTTACCGGAGGGGATGGCATTATTGCGAGCCATAGAGCGGATCAGTTGTTCGCGGCGTGGCACTTTCAGTTCATGACTGAAGTTCTTGAACTGTTCCAGTAAGCCTTCGATGCTGGCCTGTTCGTTACCACTCTGGATGTCGGCAGGCGTACCACGTACGACGAAGGTGCCTTTACCGAATGGGTCGAGGTCGTAACCAAGCATCTGCAGGTCCGGGATCATTTCCATGATCAGTGCAGCATCGGCCGGCAGGAGTTGCAGTGTTTGCGGGAAAAGGCTTTGTTGTGTAGCCATAGGCGTTTCCTGTACGGCGCGTTGGTAGCGTTCATACAGGATACGTTCATGAGCAGCCTGCTGATCTATCAGGATAAAGCCGGATTTGATCTGAGACAGGATATATTGCTGATGTACCTGAACGGGGACTTTCTGGTCGATAGACGTATCCTGCCAGCCTTCATCTATCATAGAGGTGGCGGAGGAGCGGCTTTCGATGGTGCTGGCCTGGGTAGTGAAGCCTTCTTCACCGGGACTGTCCATTGTTTCGGTATCGCTGTAAGCGTAATTACTGTTCGCGTTACTGCCGTCATAGAGGTCTTTCCAGTGTTTCAGATTGCTGGAGGCATCTATGGCGTGGGCCTGATTGGCCTGGGTAAAGCTTTTATAAAGGGAGGTATTGACAGACTGCGCCTGCTGCTGTTCGGTGAACGGCTTGCTGATCGCGTCCAGTTGCTGTATGCTTGGATCCAGGCCGAAGTCCAGGGTAGGAGCGACGTTGAACTGTGCCAGTGCATGTTTTACGGCTGACTGTACGAAGGCGTACATGAGTTTTTCGTCGTCAAACTTGATCTCCTGTTTAGTCGGGTGGACGTTGATATCCACATGGCTTGGATCTACGTCTATGAACAATACATACAGCGGGTAGCTGTCTGCCGGTATCATTTCCGCAAAAGCATTCATGATAGCATGGTGCAGGTACGGGCTTTTGATAAAGCGGTTGTTCACGAAGAAGAACTGGTCACCTCTGGTCTTTTTAGCTGTTTCGGGTTTACCTACGAAGCCGTTCACATTCATATAGTCCGTCGTTTCCTTTACAGAGACGATCCTGGAGTTATAATGCTGACCGAGGATAGCGATGATACGCTGTTTAAGGGAGCCCTTTTCCAGGTAGAAAAGCTGCTGGGTATTACTGGTAAGTGTAAACTGTATTTGTGGGAATGACATGGCTACGCGGATGAATTCATCCACGATATGCCTCATTTCCGCGGCATTGCTTTTCAGGAAGTTACGGCGGGCCGGCACGTTGAAGAATAGGTTCTTCATAGCGATGCTGGTTCCTTCGGCCGTTTGACACATTTCCTGTTTCTTCACCGCACTATTATCGATTTCGATATAAGTACCTATATCTGATCCGCGCTGGCGGGTTTTCAGTTCCACCTGGGAAACGGCGGCAATAGATGCCAGCGCTTCACCCCGGAAGCCCATGGTACGGATGGAAAAGAGATCGTCTATGGTTTGTATTTTGGACGTTGCATGTCTTTCAAAGCACATACGTGCATCTGTTTCTGTCATGCCTTTTCCATTATCGATCACCTGGACCAACTCCTTACCAGCATCCCGGATAATCAGCTGAATTTCCGACGCGCCTGCGTCCACGGCATTCTCCAGCAGTTCTTTGACCGCTGAAGCCGGCCGCTGAATCACTTCTCCCGCAGCAATCTGATTGGCTATGTTGTCTGGTAATAGATTAATAATATCCGCCACTTATTATGTGCCTTTTGCTGTAAAGTTAGCAAAGTTTAGTCTTTGATTGGGGGAGTGGGGGTAAAGAAGTATACAATAGTATGTGCATATAATGGGGAGCTGCTATAGAATAATGAATTGAATGTCAATACAGGCGGGCATCTGACCGATGGGGAAACGATGTTCGTAACTTTATTTATCGAGTTGGAATATAATTTATTCACAAGATAGTGATGTTAATAAGACGTTAATCCAGCCTAATTAAAGAGGTGTAGTGTTGGAATCTGATAATTTTGAGTCTTTCCATATTAGTTAGCAACTGCTCCTATCTGCGGAGCGCAAAAATCAGTCTATGGAAGACCAGAAAAAGAGTGACGTATATTCAAGGACGGATGCCAGCAAAGTGAACCTCACCAATGATCAATGGAAAGAGCGCTTATCTCCTGAAGTTTATAACATTGCCAGGGAAAAAGGCACCGAATGGGCTTTTACCGGTAAATACTGGAATACCAAGGAAGAGGGGACGTATTATTGTGCCGCCTGTGGTAATCCGCTGTTTGTATCAGATGCAAAATTCGAAAGCAGTTGTGGCTGGCCAAGCTTTTTTGAACCAGTCACAAAAGGTAGTGTGATCTACGCACCTGACAATACGCATGGCATGCAGCGTACGGAGGTCATGTGTGGCCGTTGCAAGGCACACCTCGGGCACGTATTTGACGATGGCCCGCCACCTACAGGTTTACGTTACTGTATCAATTCCGTTATACTGGATTTTGACAAAGCGCAGGAAGCCGATAAGAATTTTACAGGAAGACAATAGTTCACCTGATGCCTGATTGCGGACATGCTTAATGCCACGGTACGTAATCAGGCATTTTCATTAGGAAAGATATGACTGTAACTCGTTGACGTAGGATGTTGGCTCGAACTCAATGATCTCATACAACGCCAGCTGGTATTTATCCAGTGGATCTTCAGTAATGATTTGCTCTACTTCTTTGCGGCTTGAGGCCTTACAAATGATCAATCCCCCTGATTTAGGCTTACGGCGTCCCGCCAGTATAAACTGTCCGCTCTTGTAGAACTTCTCAAGGAATGCTCTATGCTGCTCCATGTAGTGTTCTACAGCAGCTACCGGACGGATGTATTGTAAAAGGATTAAAAACATAACAACACTTCAATAATAGGATTTAAAATCATGAAAAAGAGACCTCTCTAAAGTACAAAGGTATAAAACTATTGCAGCTTTTATTTTTATAATAATGGTGTAGAAATGAATGTTTTATCGCAATATTCACCGCTATCACGATTTAGATGCTCCAAATGCTAATATATGAATAAAATCGTTAATTTAAAGAAGGCCCCTATAAGGTAGTAAACGAAAAAGGAAGTATTTTAGCGTCCAATTCACTCATTTTTAATTTTGATCCCCTGATTATGACAAGAATGTTTTCCAAAGCTTTGTTAGCTGCATCCGCGATAGCTATCCTGCTATCCTCCTGTTCCAAGGTGCCGGAACAGAGCAAATATATCCCCAAAACTGCAAGCATCGTACTGAGCGTAAACAGCAAAGAAATTAGCAAAAAACTGATTACCAATGGTATAACCATGGATAAACTGTTTGCTGCTGTACAGGAAAAGGATACGCTTAGCGAGGCACAAAAGTTCTGGAAGGATATTGAAAATTCAGGTTTGGACCTGCAGGCCAACTCTTTTGTGTCTGTTGTATATGGTAAAACGCAGTCTTATGTTACCCTCACCGGTGGACTGAAAGACGCGGCCAAATTTGAAGATTATCTGAAAAAGAATGTGAACAACTTCTCTCTGCAGACAAAATCCGACTTCAAATACATCGTTGAAGAAAAGTCTGAAGGATTGATCGCCTGGAACAAAGAGACTGTGATCTACCTGAAAGGTATCGAAGGTGATGCTATGCAGAAAGCAATGCCGGTTCCTCAGGGTCTTCCTGCTCCGGATGCTCCTGAATCAGAAGAAGGTACCACTGCGCAACCTGCAGCACTGGTAACTACGGACGCTTCTTCTGAAGTATGGGTAGCTGAAGCAGACCACCTGTTCCACCTGAAAAAGGAAGAAACAGCTGGCTCTATTGATGCGTTCAGTGACCTGCTGAAAAACAATGCTGACCTGAGTCTGTATGTGAATCCGGAGCCGATCTACAGCGCACAGGCTGCTATGATGCCGGCTAACCTGAAAACATTACTGGCTGGCTGTTACTACACTGGGGCAGTGAACTTTGACAAAGGTAAAGTGGTTGTAGATGGTACTTCCTATGCTGGAAAAGACCTGGCAGCTATCTATAAGAAATATGGCAACATGGAAGCTGACCTGGATATGCTGGAGAAATATCCTTCCAAGAATATCACCGGTTTCCTGGTATACGGTTTCGACTTCCGTATGATCGGTGATATCGTAAAGAGCACCGGTCTGGATGGTATCGCTAATATGGGCTTACAGAGCTCCGGCCTGACCCTGGACGATATCCTGAATGCTTTCAAAGGCCAGCTGGTATTTGTAGCATCTGACTTTGAAATGAAAAAGAAATTAAGCCTGTACACGGGTGATTCAACTGCTGCTCCTGAATCTAAATGGCTGTTTGCTATGAAAGTAGGAGATAAGGCTGCATTTGATAAAGTAATGAAGTCTCCGATGTTGCAGGGCTTCTTCACCAAACAGGGCGATAAGTATGTAATGACGCGTGAAATGCCAGGTATGCCGGCACTGTCTATTACTGACAAACTGGTTGCCAGCGCATCTGACTCCGTATTACTGCAATCTTACCTGGCTGGTAACGGCAAGGCGGAAGGTCTTGACAACGGTTTCGTAAGCAAGATCAAAGGCAATCCAATGGGTGCTTACGTGAACTTTGAGAAGATCGTGAATACTATCCCAGATAGCGAAATTCCTGAAGACGGCAGACCACTGGCTGGTAAGTTCAAAAATCTGCTGAAAGATATGACCGCTGTAAGCAAATCTTTTGATGGTAAGACCCAGAAGTCAGAAATCGTGCTGAACTTCAAAGATGAGAATACCAACAGCCTTGTACAGCTGGTAAACCTGGGTACAGAAGCGGCTAAATACCTGGAAGAAAGCAAGAAGAAAGACGCTGCCAGATCAGAAGCTATCGACAGCATCGCTGAAGCTGTACCAACAGATACAGCTTTTGTTCCGGTAGAATCAAAATAATCATTGCGCTAAGCGTATTATAAAAGTAAATGTCCGTGGAGGTATTCCTTACCACGGGCATTTTCATTTGGAAAAAGCTCTATATTGGGTCATCATTTCAAGAACACCAGTTACATGCAGATACAGTTAGAAAACCTGGTGCCCGTTCCGCTGCGGGATAAGATACTGCAGCGCTCCTCAGATATCTGGAACAGGCAGCTCGCATTCCCCCCGGGTAGTTTCATCAAAATAAAGGCCCCCTCTGGTACCGGTAAAACAACGCTGGTGCACTATCTCTATAACATCAGGACTGATTATACCGGTCAGGTACTGGTGAATGGCCAACCGTGGTCAACCTATTCCCGATCATCCGTTGCGACGCTCAGGCAGGAACAGATAAGTGTGATCTTCCAGGATCTGCGTGTGTTTGAACAGCTGACGGCTTTGGAGAACATTGAGCTCAAAAGAGTGATGAACGCAAATCCTTATTGTACCGCTGAAAAGGTGAACGAGATGGCTGCCCATCTCAAGGTCACTCATGTACTGAATCAGAGCGGTAAAACACTGTCTTATGGCGAACGTCAGCGTGTAGCCATCATCAGGGCGCTGGTACAGCCATTCCAATGGCTGATCATGGATGAGCCGTTCAGCCATCTGGATGAAGAAAATGCACAGCGTGCCGCTGCACTGATCGCTGAAGAATGTAAAGTTCGTAAAGCCGGATTTATTTTAACAGATCTGGATAACGATACCAGGTTTGCATACGATATACATTATAACTTATGATGCCATCCTTTTACCAGTTACTCAAAAAGATCATTCAGACCGGTATTGGCAGGTCCCGCCTGTTGATGGCCGCCAGCGGATTAGGCATTGCCATGATATTACTCCTGGTAGCTATTCAGGTACACTCCGATTTTGATCAGCTGCTGCACAGTCAGCAGAATGCCAACGAAAGTGCTGACTTCCTTGTTATCAACAAGAAGATCACTAATGCCATGATGGGGCAGCGTTCCCAGAGCGTATTTTCTCCCACGGAGGTAGCTGATATCAGACAACAGCCATTTGTAGAAGCATTCGGTTTTATTACCTCCAATCAATATAAGGTAACAGCCGCAGCACCTGGTGATCTGCATTTTTATACAGACATGTTCTTTGAGTCAGTACCCGATTCTTTCATTGATGTGAAAAATGAAGAATGGAAGTGGACGCCTGCTGATAATACCATCCCTATCATCCTTCCCAATGATTTTCTGAACCTCTATAACTTTGGTTTTGCATTAAGCCAGGACCTGCCACAGATCTCACCAGAAACAGTGAAGGCGTTGCCGATGAAGATCACTATTTCCAAAGGGTTGATGACAGAAGAGTTTACAGGACGTATCGTTGGTTTTTCTGACCGTATTTCTTCTTTCCTCGTTCCCGGCAGCTTTATGGACTGGGCGAATAACAAATTTGGAACAGGAGAGGCGCCTTCGCCGTCCCGTGTTATTATCAAAACAAAAGATCCCTCTGATCCGGCACTGGTGAAGTATCTGGAGGATAAAGGATATACAACGAACCAGGATAAGATCAAGTACAGCAAAACAAAGCTGATCGTACAAACGATCGTATCTGTGATTGGCTTTTTCGGCCTGATACTGCTACTGTTTGCATTGCTTGTATTCAGTATGTTCATACAATTGGTCATTGCCAGCTGTAAGAAGGAGATACAGCTGCTGGTGACGTTAGGTACGGCGCCACGTCAGTTACAACGCTACCTGATGCGCCAGTTTGTTCCGTTGTATATCGTTATCGGCATAGTGGCGTTGCTATTAGTGGCTGCTTTGCAATGGTGGGCATCAAAACAGCTTGCTGCACATGATATGATCGTATCTCCATTGATTGCGGCAGGTACCGGCCTTGCAGCACTGGCAGTAATATTACTGGTATATGTTGTTAACAGGGTCAGTGTGCGGAAATACATTAATGCGATCAGCTGATCATTTATTTTACATACTTAAACCATATAGAAGATGTTTGTACACGTTGTAAATTTCTGGCTGAAGCCAGGTCTTTCAGAAGAAGATATTAAGCAATTTGAAGAAGGCGTACAGTCACTGAAAGCAATAGAATCGCTGGTGATGTTTAACGTAGGTAAGCCTGCTGCAACCGATCGCCCGGTAATTGATAAGAGCTATAGCTATTGCGAACTGACTGTCTTCAATGACGAAGCTGGTCACGATGTATATCAGCAACATCCTATACACCTGGCGTTTGTGGAGAACTGTAAGCACCTGTGGGAAAAGGTGCTGATATACGATTCTGAAACGATATAGAGACAATGATGGGCTAATGAGTTACGAATGAGGAAGAAGCATATAGTGGAGAGGAGAAACATTGTAATTCCGGGTAAATAATTTGTTGTTTAAAAAGCATCGGCGCTTCATTATTGAAGCGCCGATGCTTTTTACCTGCATGATTCAATTACTGGTATACCCGGAATTATTTCTTATACGGCATGATGAACGTTGCCTTTACCTGTTCTGATAACAGCATATAGGGAATGAAGATCGCGGCTGATATACAACCTGTAGCGATTGCTGAGATCCACGTGGGGTCCCAGTCATTTCGCGCGTAAACGAATTTGAACACCAGTATATCTGCCAGATCGAATACCAGACTGAATGCAATAAAACCGACGAATGCCATTGGAAAAGTATCTCGTCTGTTGAGCAGCAGGGATACCAATAGCAGACTAAATACCAACAGGCATATCATGCCTGCCAGTTCAAGGACGAGCAGCAGTTGTAGTAGCGATGTACTATGTGTTACATTGGTGACTTTATCCAGATGCAACCATATGTTGCCGTCAAAAATATTGAGTTTGATCAGCGAAATAAAGAGTCTGACAGGCATTATAAAGATCCCGATGGCAATTAATACAAGAAAGCCATTAAGACCGGGAAGTTGATCACTTGTATACACCGGTTCCAGGGATATCTTGTAGAAACGCATCGCAAAATGTATGAACACGGCAGCAAAGAATGCTGTCAGCCCGAAGATCATCCAGTTAAAGCCTTCTGATGGTATTTCTTCAGGTATCTTTTCTTCTGCGTCCCAGGAGAATTTGAATCCCAGAAAATCATCGATCTGCTTCCGGTCTTTGATATACGTTTCCATAAAGCTGACAGGAATATGATCCTGATAGGTCTCGAATGTATAATGGAGGGTGACGATGTTGTCTTTTACAGAAGGAACGAAGTGCAGAGCGTAATAGTCATTCTTAATATGTAGTTCCTCTTCAGATACTTTCCAGGGAGAAGGCAGCTCTATTGTAATGGTGTAATCCTGTGAAAAAGGATAACGCATTTCCAGGGGAGCCGTTTTCTTATCTTCCTCTTCTGCATAAGCTGGCAGTACATCTTTTAACAAGTTAGCGCGTACATTGAAATCAATACCATCTACCTTGGTACTATCTGTTTTCCAGGGGGTGTTCAGTACATAGCTTTCATGTATCTCAATGCAGTCATTTTTTTCATCGTCAGTTATTCTTAACGACGAATCAATAGCCACACTACCGTAGATGTTTTTATAGTAATCAAGAAAGGTGTTTTCGTTGTCTTTACGGCTGCTGTTGGCCAACAGGTCGCGCTGGTCATCTGCATACTGCATCGTAAAAACAGAGGTCACCGTTAATGCACCTTTATGCTGATGATCGGCGGGCAGCTGGAAATGTTCATGAATGATCGTTTTACCTGCGCCGTTATTTTTAACAGGCGTGAAGCCATTAGTTCCTTTCGGGTCGATGATCAGGCCCAGCTGAAAATCGGAGACAGTCAGCATGTCAAGACCACCGCGCTGGAAGCTGCTGGTGGCATCGATCCAGTATTCTTTATCTTTTAGTTTTGCGTATACGATCGCATGATCGAAGATGTCGGGAGCCGGCAGGTAATCGGCCACATGCCCTTTCATATAGGAATCTACATAGGCCATACTGGCGTAGATGCCATTCGCCTTGAGCATGGTGGTCAGCAGCAGCGATTTGTCTTTACAGTCACCAAAACGCTGCATAAGGATCTTATCCGGTGTATTGGGGCGATGAGAATATTCTCCCATCTCAATACCCATGTAGCGGATGTCATCCTGTACAAAGCGGATGGCTTTGAGCATGTAAGCCTCCTTATTGTTTCTCGCTTCTCTTTTCAGTTCGGCAATTTTCGTTTGTAATGCCGCACCCGGAGGCGGCACTTTATTCACACGGTCCCCCCAGTTGATCACCTCCATCCAGTCCCTGTATTCGGTCGCCTGAACGGTTGGATAGTTATCATACCAGCTGGGTGCATCTTCCTCACTCTCAGGAGCACGGACGTTGGTCATTTCCCATTTGTACACCTGCATACCGTTGATCATCTGCCGGTCAGGCATGGATGCAGCGTTGAATGTTTTAAAGAAGATCTCCCTTGATGGCGAGGTAATGATGCTTCTGTGGAAATTGACGATCGGACTGGGATAGGCGAGGTAAAACAGACTGGTGAATTTGTGCTCAAATATCGGGTTGTTCCCTTCGATTGTATAGGCGATCTCAATCTGATCGCCCTTACGTACATCATCGAGGATGCAATAGGCGGTGTATACACCACTGTATATGAATCGGGACAGATCGTCTTCCTGCTGAAGGAATTTGAATTTAGATGCCTGTAGCTGATTGATCAGTTTCCCTTTACGGCGTAGCAGGATCTTATGGAAGCGGAGCGTCTCATAAACAGGATCGTAGTTGATGTTAATGGCAGCTGCATTCTGGATACCGGCTTCGGAGATGATCTGTTTGATCTCATGATGGTATACGGCTGCGTGTTCAACGTGTTGTTGTTCCTCAAACAGGAGCATGTAGTATCCGTTACTTACATCACGATCATCAGGCGCCTGTTTGAGGTCTGGTTTATAAGGCACGAGCCAGGAAGGCTCGGGAGCAATAGAAAAATTTTTTTGCTGCGCACTGGACCAGCCAGAAAAACAACACAACAATAGGATAAGGATCGGAAATATCCGGTGCATAGCAATAAGATAGACATTAATTGTTCTCGGTGGTCAGCGCATATACAGCGAAGGAAGCCAGCCAGTGTTCTCCGGCATAGTCGCCACTCGCAACGTGCGGGATGGCGGCTTCCAGGTGGAGATTGGCCAGTTTAAGAATGGCATCCCTGTTTTCTTTTGTATGACGCGCAATACCGTAGAGGCACCATGCTCTGCTCAGGTTAAGGCCATACAGGTGAACGAGTTTACCATCTGTGATGTCTTTTACCTGGGCTACTTTGAAAGCGGAAATATCTTTTTTGAACAGGTCAGGCAGGAAGGCTTTGATCCATTGCTGGTATGCAGCGGCCGGCAGTATGCGCCACATCAGGTCTGCTTCTTCCAGGCAGGGAGAAAGGAAGTCATAGCCACCTGGTTCCCAGGCTACAGGGCAGTTTTTGTCTGCCGCATAGAAACGCATGGCCGCCTGACGGATAGCCGTCTGTAAGGCCGTATCGTTAGCAGTGACCGCATAATCCCAGGCGAGGGAAAGACCAAAGGCCAGGTTGGTATGTTCACCCACACGAATAGGGTATACCAGTCTGCCGAGGAAGTCAGCATATGCCTTTGAGAACTGGGTGGCCAGGGGCTGTACATTGGCCGCCAGTTGTTTTCCCAGCGGATCATTCCAGGTGAGGAGTTCCCTTTGCAGTTGCAGCAGCCAGCTCCAGCCGTAAATACGTTCAAAACCCTTGTTCTCTTTGTTTTTGAAGAGTTGTTGTTCCTGCGTGATATTATCGGCCGTGAGGTTTTGCGACAGTTTTGTGATGATCTCTTTTTCTTTTGCCATTCCGGGGAATGATTTCAGCAAACGTACCAGCATCCAGTGCCCATGTACACTACTGTGCCAGTCATAACAACCATAGAAGGCAGGGTGGTAGTTCTTCGGATGAACGACCAGTGAACTGTCAGAGAATACAACACCGGTTTTATAAGGGAATTCCTGTTGCATACAACGCAGCGGCAGTTCTGCGAGATGGGCAGCTCCCTGGGCGGTGAGGTCCAGTAAGCCGTTGCTCTTGCGCGTATAATATGCCTGTTGTGCAAATGATGCGGGCATCAGAAAACCAGTTATAAGGGAAAGGAGAATAAGTTTTTTCTTCACTGTTTAGCGATTGAATATCAATTTTAGGTAGAAGGATGGTTTAGCCAGCTTCTTACGCAGGTCTACTTCATAGAACATGCAGGACAGCAGTTCCTGTAGCTGCTTGTTACGGCTGCTGATCTTCATCAATGTATTAAACAGCCAGGGGTATTTTATCAGCTTTTGCAGGCGGTGACTGAGCTTCAGTTCCGGCCCCAGGATACGATAGATCTCTGCGTCGTATTTAGCCAGTTGTGCCGCGGAATAGTTGTTTGCCTTCAGCGCTTCTGCAGCCTGTAACGCCGCGATCCTGCCTGAATAAAGGCCGTTACCGATACCTTCACCTGTAAAAGGATCAATGAGGTAGGCCGCATCGCCTGTCAGCATATAACGCTCTCCTGAGAGCACGCGTACTTTACTGCCCAGCGGCAAGCCATAACCTTCTATGTTGCTGACGAGTTCTGCATCTTTGAACCGCTCTTTGAACACGGGGTCATTGGCTATGATATCCAGCATAGACTTCTTCAGGTTCATTTTCTTCTTACGAACGGCTTCACTGAGTACACCTACCCCCACATTAGCTTCGCCGTTGGGTAGCGGGAATATCCAGAAGTATCCTGGTAAGAGTTCTTTGAGGAAGTGCAGTTCGATGAAGTTGTCGGGATTGTTACCATTTACATTTTTATAATATGCACGGATACCGGCAACGTAGTGTTCCGGCTCCATCACGATCTTGGCCACCTCTTTTGTAAAGGAAGAATGTGCGCCGTTGGCGATGATCAGTAACTGTGCTTTTACCTTGAAGTCCTTAGAACCCGTAACATAGTAGCCATCTTCTTTCAGCTCGTATTTGTCTACCGTGATCCCTTCCAGTAAAGTGATCTCAGAGCGGCGTTTGATCTCATCGACAAGGAAGTTGTCAAAGTCCATACGCTTGCATACGTACCCGATAGGTGTTTCTTTATGTTCGTGATTGGCGCTGTTATAGTCGGGACGGTAACCTACATCCAGTGCATATCGTGCCGGAGCAACGAATTTCACGCCCCAGCTGTTCACTTTAAAATCAGCTTGTTTAAGGCGCGTTGCGATCGCGGGATCTATCCTGTTCAATGCTGTAATGACTTTTCCACTAAGGCCATCTCCACATACCTTATCACGGGGAAAAACAGCTTTATCCACCACTACACATTCAATACCTAGTTGGGCCAGCTGAAGTGCGGCAGCTGCGCCTGCAGGGCCAGCGCCTACAATACATACTTTAGTTTCCAGCATCCTATACATTTAAACTGTTAAGATAAAGAAAAGAGGAATATCTTCGCGGCCTAAAATCAACTGACCATGTTCGGAGACTTATTTGGAAAACTGCAGGAAGCGCAGTCTAAAATGAAAGAAAGTAAAGAGCGTCTGGCTCTTATTACTGTAGAAGGTGAAGCCGGAGAAGGTGCTGTGAAGGTAGTTGTAACCGGTAACCGCGAAGTAAAAAGTATTGATGTAGCAGAGCGTCTGCTGGAAAAGGATAATAAAGAGGAACTGGAAGATCTGCTGCTGACTGCACTGAATCGTGCACTGAAGAATGCAGAGAATGCATGGGAGTCGGAAATGAAAGGTATTGCCGGCGGTATGCTGGGTCCTCTCGGAGGATTACTCTAAGCCAGACCGCTGTGTGCTTTCAGATCAACCACCTTAAATTGCGATAGCTGTGTGCCAATCTAGCTCAGCCGGTAGAGCAACAGTTTCGTAAATTGTAGGTCGTGGGTTCGATCCCCATGGTTGGCTCTGTCACAACGTATTATGCCACCGGTAGCCATTCCGGTGGCTTTTTATTGTTAGCTCCTATTACAACCTCCTTTTATATTAAGCCTAGTTGTTATCTTTAGTGTATAAAGTTTATTCCTATGCGATATGTATTGCTGCTGGCAGCAGGCATTTCTTTGTTCGCCTGCAACGCCCCAACCAACAAGACAAATACGAAAACAGGCACAGACCAACCCGGAAAGTCTGCCGGCCTCACTGCCCAGCAGATCTATCAGAAAGACGTAGTTATCAGTTTGGTCAAAACCCATAAAGGAAAGAATAAAGTATCTGACAAATACTTCCTGGATGGCGTGGACATGTACCGTAATAAGCGGAACCCCGAAGAAGCCGCGGAGCTGTTCAAAAAGTCTATTATGGAACAGCCGCAGGCAAGAGCTTATTATGAGTTGGGAAATGCACTTGCGGACATAAATAATCTGCCGGATGCTGCCCTTGCCTATCAGTTGGCAGAAGTACTGGACTATAAGCCGACTTCAAAGGTGCTGTATAACCTGGCCTGTGTATATTCCCGCGCGGAAGACTACAATTCTGCCCGCTATTACCTGGTATCAGCTATAGAATTTGGTTACAGTAATGTAAAGAATATTTACGCTGATAAAGACCTTACCTATATCCGGGAAGCTGGCAGGGAGGATTTCAATAACCTGGTAACAACCGCCCTGAGTGGGGCTACCGATCCCTCAAAACTGCAATGGAACCTGTTCTGGCATGAATTTAAGCCGGTATCTTATCCATTGGTATTGAATGAGGAATATGGACAACAACTCAAGGATGGCCCTGACTATATCTCCTACGAGTACGAAAGGTTTGTTGCTGAAATGAGGGATAATGAAAGGTTCTCCCGCGAAGTGGGATATGAGTTTTATCATGTGGGACTGGCAAAAAGTACTGATAGCGTTAAGACGCTGATCTATGCTGTGCATAATGTGATCAGTGGAGATGGACATCCGCTGGATTTTTATATTGTCAGCTTCGATGGGCAGGGTAAACTGATTGACAAACTGGTTATTGGCGGACAGAAAAAATTGAGTGATCCATTCCGCGTGCCTACACTCACAGAGAATGGTAATATTGAAGTAGGACTGTTTACCCAGGTGTATCAGAAAGATCCGGAGAAAGCAGGCTATGATGACAATGAAGTAGTGGAAAGTAAGTTCCTGGATAAAGAATACTACACTATTGCGGCAGATGGTCATTTTGTAAAGAAGGACGAACTGCTGGGAATGAATCGTTAAGATAGCCCATTCCCCGGCGGATAATCACTTCTGCTATTACCAGGTTCAGGGTCCAGCTCATCCATGAAATGAGAATATAGGCTTCCACAGGATGGATGGGTGGATGGAATGTCCCGATCAAAAATGCAAAAAAACGTAGGGATATAGCAGACAGGGTAAGCGCGTAACTCCTGATCATCATAGCGGTATGTTGCTTCCAGTTCCGCTGCATGGCATAGCGCCAGCCCAGGAATGTTGTGACGAGCCACAGGGACGCAAGTATGACAAAACTGATCCTTGCTGGCACACCGCCATTCGCATAGCATCCCATGATCAATCCGGAAGGACCGCTAAACGCAAGGATCACTAAAGCATATAATTTCCCGGACCTGCGGTGCAGGCCGGGAAATTTTTTTAAGAGGTACATGCTGAATTGAAGCAGGCCAGTGACAAGCACGATAACGCTTGTGAACACGTGCACATAAAAACTGATGCGCCAGTGCCTGATATGATATACCAGCTGTTTGGTCATCAGGAAGTCCACATAACGGTCAAATGACGTGTATGGAAGACTTAGCAACAACATCAGCCAGCTGGTATAAAGTATTACAGCTGCGAACAGGTAAAAGAAGATCTTTCTGGTCACGGGTCAATTAATACTCGTTTTGAGAAAAGCTGAACTTATCTCCTTCCATTGATGTGGTGGTATATTCGTATTCTCCTGTTTTATAGGTATTGTTGGTGATGGCAAAAACAGTAGACCGCTGGCTGTAGAAGTCATTCGGCTGCCAGCTGACAAACACACTGTCGGTTCCACGTTTCTCCCAGGTTCCTCTTAATGTGATCATTTGCGCAGCAAAAGTTGAATCATTGGTCTTCTCGTAGTAATTCAACGTGCAGTTACCATCATTTGAGAAATCAATATCACAGTGATCGCCGGAGAAGAAGCCAGGAGTGCTTTCATCTTTAGACAGGTGAACCAGGCTGAATTTCTTTTCGCTTAATGATTGGGTGTTGGACGGTTTCCATGAGCCGGTTGCATTTTCCAGCAGGGTATCCAGTTTGATGGTGAAGATGCCGTCAAACTCATGATCACCCGGTTCTGACAATACAATTGCATATTTGTCGCCTTCCCGGCTGATAGTACCGCTTACATTTCTTCTGAGACCTTTATGGGTATCGTAGCCGGCCAGTTTTACGCCACTACAGTAGTTAATAGTGATGTAAATCGGGCTGCCACCAAAATCGCCTTTGTATGTACCCATGATGCGGGCTTCCATAGGAATTACCAGGATTGGGGGATTAGCAGTTTGGGTAGAATCGGCCGTCGCCGCTGTTGTAGAGGGTTCCTGGCCACCACATGCACTGAGCAGGCATGCGCCAAGGAATGCAGTAATAATATATTTCACAGGGTATTTTTTTGTAAAGTAAGTAATAAAAGCAGATTTATACAGCGCACTACACAAGAATCTGAGCTTCTGTACCAGGAGAGGGTGTGCCCCCTGTTGCACCTGACAGCAGTGGCAGTAGCTGAATAGTTTTAAGGGGATACGTCAGCCGCTTTATGCAGTGAGACCAGTAGTGAATGGCTTGAGTAGTTGTCGTGTGAGCACCTGGTTGCCCCAATAGAAGGTACCACGCAGATGAATATAGGATAGAGACGCATACGATTGCTGACTCAGCCACATCTATGTACTCCGGATGGCTTTCTGTAATGGATAATCGAATCTCAGAAGAGCATGCGCCTATTATCACGGGTACGTATACCGCCGAAGGAGAGAAGGAGGGAGAGGTGTATGCCACTTTGAGCCGGATTTTTACACAGCTGGTATGTGCAGGTTTTTCCTGCACGCGGGTGTTCAGGACATGGTGGTTCGCCCGGGGTGTCTCGTGTGGTCTTCATTCGTGATAATATTTCTGTAGAACAAGATATTCAAAAACTGGAGGTTTGTATGTATATTTAGCACAGAATTACCTGGGCAATAAGTTGATAACCTGTACCCGTCTTGTAAGCATTGCCTGTACCCGGAAATCATATTTGACTCACAGATAAATCCAAATTTTGATAACAACCAAAATTTAAAATGCATGAAACGACTTTCTCTCAACCTTTTCGCCTGTCTGGCACTGGCATTTGCTGTATTAACTGTTTCCTGTGGTAAAGATGGAGATACTGGTCCTGCCGGAGCTGATGGCCCTGCCGGTCCTGCTGGTCCAGCTGGACCACAAGGTCCGCAAGGCCCTGAAGGTTCCGCTAATGTGATCTATTCTGACTGGCTGGATGTGCCGTATGAAGCGGATACTATTCATACTTCAGGAGGAGGCATTGATACCATAGGTTATTTCGCTTCTATCGAAGTCCCTAAACTGGATCTGAACATGCTGACCAACGGAGAGATCAAAGTATATCTGAATGGCTTCAGCGCTGCTGATCCGGCTGTTATACCATTACCTTATTATAGTGTTTACAGTAATCTGAGCATCAATCCAACATTTTACCTGAATGAGATCTATCTGTATTCTAATGGAGATATCAGTACTGTACAGGATAATGCCGGTACAAAATACCAGCAATACCGTTACGTACTGATTCCTGGAGGAGAAGAAGCGCGTAAGGCAAAAATTGACTGGAATAACTATGAGCAGGTAAAGCAATATCTCGGTCTGAAGAATTAATTACCCGTTCCGTATAAAACAGTAAGAGGCGTCAGGATATCCTGACGCCTCTTACTGTTTTATAGAAAGACTTGTTTATTCTTCTTCTTCGATGAAATCATCTTCGTCTTCACCATCTTCTTCATCTTCCTCCTGGTGTCTGTTGCTCCTGCTTGGCACAGCATCATTGTTCAGCGCTTCCCACAGCATATCTTTCAGTTCAGAAAGTCCCTGTTGGGTAACAGATGAAAAGAATACATGTGGTACATCATCCGGAAGTTCTGCAGAAATAGCCTCCTTCAGTTCATCGTCCAGCATATCGCTTTTACTGATAGCCAGCAGGAATTGTTTATCCAGCAGTTCAGGATTGTATTGTTGCAGCTCGTTCACCAGGATATCAAAGTCCTTTCTGTGGTCGGAGCTGTCCGCCGGAATCAGGAACAGCAGTACAGAGTTCCTTTCGATATGACGGAGGAAGCGGTGCCCCAGTCCTTTACCTTCATGGGCGCCTTCAATGATACCTGGCAGGTCAGCGATAGCAAACGAGCGGTCATTACGGTAAGGCACCATGCCCAGGTTAGGGGTAAGGGTTGTGAACGCATAGTCGGCAATTTTAGGACGGGCAGCAGTAATGGTAGACAGCAGGGTAGATTTACCTGCGTTCGGGAATCCTACCAGTCCAACGTCAGCCAGTATTTTCAGTTCCAGTACTTTCCAGCCTTCAATGCTTGGCATGCCTGGCTGTGCGTATTCCGGTGCCTGGTTGGTGGGAGATTTAAAGTAGCTGTTACCCCGACCGCCTTGTCCACCTGGTATCCAGATCACTTCTTCGCCATGGTGCAGGATCTCTGCTTCCAGTTCGCCAGTTTCTTCATCAAAGGCCTGTGTACCGAGTGGTACTTCAATAATAACATCTTCACCATTGCGGCCGGTACTGTTATTATCACGACCGTTTCCGCCATCTTCTGCCACCACATTTTTATACCAGCGAAGGTGCAGCAGGGTCCATAACTGGGAGTTCCCTCTCAGGATAACGTGACCGCCGCGTCCACCATCTCCACCATCAGGTCCGGCTTCAGGGTTATATTTTGTGCGCATGAAGTGTGCACTACCTGCGCCTCCCTTACCGGATTTGGCGAAGATCCTTATGTAATCAACAAAGTTGCCTCTTTCCAAAGTATTCGATTTATGCTTAATATAACGCGGCCTGAAATAGGGGCTACGTTAAATACGAAAACGCAAAGATCGTTAAGTTCAGCCATTTTAACACGGTTTACGCGTTAAAATGCTTACTTACAATCTTTGCGTTCGAAATATGTATGTGGGAGAATTAAACTTTCTCTTCTACCAGTGTTTCTATTTCTTTGCTCAGGCGGTCGAAGATTTCTTCAACAGAACCTTCACCCTTGATCTTCTTGAACTTGCCATATTTGGCATAATGGTCGGCTACAGGTGCGGTTTTATTGTGATATTCCACAATACGGGCTCTGATCACCTCTTCGTTGGCATCATCACTACGACCAGAGGTGATACCTCTGTTCAGTAGACGTGCAATCAATTCATCTTCAGGGACTTCCAGTGCAAGCACGTTGGAAATGGCAGTCTTTTTCAAAGACAGCAATTTGTCCAGCGCTTCTGCCTGTGCAGTGGTGCGGGGAAATCCGTCGAAAATGAAACCTCTTGCTTCCGGGTTGGCATCCAGTTTGGAGCTGATCATGCCAATCACTACCTCGTCAGGTACCAGAATACCCTGGTCCATCACTTTTTTAGCTTCCAGGCCTAGTGGTGTTTTCGCTTCAATCTCGCTACGCAGCAGATCGCCGGTAGAAAGGTGAAGAAGACCAAATTTTGTAATCAGGTTAGCACTCTGAGTGCCCTTACCGCTACCGGGAGGGCCAAATAAAATGATATTGACCATGTTTTAAGAATACTTTAGCAAGACTGCAAATATAGCAAACAATTGAATGTATTGGTAACTAAAATTGCAATTGCTTGAATAATGTAAAATATTTAAGAAATTTCCTAGATATGTTTTAATGATTTGCTGCAAATAATGGATTATTTTTAAGAAGTTCACTGTTGATGCAAAGTGGTCAACGGAAGCGCCTTAGGAGCTGTCATGTCATATCACAGGTCAACGTAAATATAAACATTTCCACTGCCGGATAATTACGGGGTATGAAATTATCAAGCAAAAAAGATTACTTGTTTAAACATTTAAAATATCATCCGTAGTAGAAGAAGTCATGTGCTATGGTGTAATAATTCGTAAGTTTAGTCGATGATGATGAAGCAATTAACGATTTTAGGTCTCTCTTTCTTATGCCTGGGCGGGAGTGTGCTGATGGCCCTTCCGGGAAAAGGCCCAGGTCCACGGCTGGTAAAACGAAATGTGCCCAAAGAAGTAAGTGAAAGCACACAAATCCGTAAAAAAGCCTCCTTCAGGCAGGAAGATCCTGCCAAACGCTGGGTCGACAGTGTGTTTGAATCGCTGAACGATGAAGAACGCATTGCCCAGCTGATCATGATCCGCGCCCATTCTAATCTTGGGGCGGACCACATCAGAAAAGTAACCAAAGATATTCAGGATAATAAGGTGGGCGGGCTGATCTTCTTCCAGGGTGGACCTGTACGACAGGCGAATCTTACCAACTACTACCAGTCTATCTCCAAAGTGCCACTGATGATCGCCATTGACGGTGAATGGGGATTGGGTATGCGACTGGACAGTGTGACCGCCCTGCCCCGCAATCTTATGCTGGGCGCCATGCAGGACAGTGCCCTGGCCTATGACTATGGTAAACAGCTGGCCATGCAGTGCAAGCGCCTGGGTATTCATGTGGACTATGCTCCTGACATGGATGTGAATAACAATCCTAACAATCCGGTTATCAACGACCGCTCATTCGGGCAGGATAAATTCCAGGTAGCCCGCATGGGGATACAGGTTATCAAAGGCATGCAGGACCAGAACGTGATGGCGGTAGCTAAACACTTCCCGGGGCATGGTGACACAGATGTGGATTCCCATTACGATATGCCGGTTATTCGTAAGTCCAGGGCAGCACTGGACTCACTCGAGCTATATCCCTTCCGCAGGGCTATTGACGCGGGGGTGCAAAGCGTCATGATGGCACATTTGTATGTACCGGCCCTCGACAGCACGCCTAATACACCCACGTCCATCTCTCATAAGGCAATTACCGATTATCTGAAAGGAGAGCTGGGCTACAAAGGCATTGTGATCACCGATGCGCTGGAAATGAAAGGTATCGCTAAGTTCTACTCAAAAGGAGAAGAGGCGGCCCGTTCGCTACTCGCAGGTAATGACATGATGATGCTGCCTTCAACTGCATCTGGTAGTGTAGATGCTATTAAACGTGCTATCAGAAGAGGAGACATCACCTGGAATGAGGTAAACGAGCGGGTGAAGAAAGTCCTGCTGGCTAAATATAAACTGGGGCTGAATAAACCACAGTTCATTGATGTGAATAACCTCACTGCAGACCTGAACGCGGGCTCAGACTCACTTACCAAACGCATCGCAGAACAGGCGATCACGCTGGTAAAGAATGATAATTCACTCATTCCCTTTACCCAGCATACACCTGGTAAACTGGCTGTAATAGCCGTAGGAGCAGATGTGAATAATGCATTTGTGCAAACAATAAAAACGCTGCGTCCTGATGTTAATTCCTTCATCTTTACGGCCCGTCAGCCGGAAACACAGGTAGCCCAGGTAGTAGAAAGGCTGAAGAAAGATTATCAGGCCGTGATCATCAGTCTGCATAACTACAGCCGGCGTCCTTTCAATAATTTCGGTATCAGTTCTGCAGAACGCCTGCTAATCCAGCAGTTACAACAGGAAATGCCTTCTGCCACAGTGGTATTCGGTAATCCATATGCTATTCAGTATTTCTGTGAGGGACCGACGATCATTGCCGCTTATGAAGATGATCCAGTCACTCAGCAAACAGCCGCCAATATGCTTTTCGGTCAGCAGCCCTATAAGGGGAAACTGCCTGTGACCGTGTGTCCAAACTTCCCTTATGGAACAGGGATCGTCTATACGCCTCCTGCTCCTGTAGCCCAGGTGAAGTTTGAACTGGAACGTGTGAAACCGGAAACAGTTGGTATGAGCAGTCTGGCGTTGCGTAAGATAGATGTACTGGCCAATGATATGATCGCAAAAGGTGCCGCACCTGGTTGCCAGATCCTGGCCATGAAAGATGGAAAGATCGTATACGATAAAACATTTGGATCCTTTGATTATAGCACACGTGAGCCAGTTACGTCGAGTGCGTTGTATGACCTTGCTTCTGTAACCAAGATCTGTGCGACAACGATTGCTGTTATGCGTTTGTACGATGAAGGGAAACTCAGCCTGGACGCTAAACTGGGCGATTATCTGCCATGGGTGAAAGGTACGGATAAGGCAGGTCTGCGCATTCGGGATATTCTGTTACATCAGGCAGGACTGGTCGCATTCATTCCTTTCTATAAAGATGTGGTAGACGCCAGGGGCATTCCTGATACAGCGCTGTTCCATACTTATGCCGACTCAGTATACGCTGTACGGGTAGCAGAACATCTCTACATGAAATCCAGCTATGTGGATACCATGTTCCAGAAGATCCTGGCGAGTCCGCTGAAATCGCCCGGTAGTTATATATATAGCGATAATGATTTCATTTTCCTCGGTAAGATCGTAGAACAGATCACTGGTAAAAAGCTGAACCGCTATGTGAAAGAAACGTTCTATGAGCCGCTGGGCATGACCACTGCAGGATTCCGTCCAAGAGAACGCTTTCAGTTATCACAACTGGCACCGACAGAAAGTGAACCGATCTTCCGTCGTCAATGGATAAGAGGAGATGTACATGATCCGGGAGCCGCTATGTTTGGCGGTGTGGCAGGCCATGCAGGACTGTTCTCTAATGCAGAAGATCTGGCGCTGCTGATGCAGATGTTGCTGAACGGCGGATCATTGGCAGGCAAAGAATATATCAAGCCGGAAACGATTCAGTTATTCACCGCTTACAGCAGTAATGTTAGTCGTCGCGGATTAGGTTTTGACAAACCGGAGAAGAACAACGGCAGGAAAGGCGAGGCCTATCCGGCGAAGAGCGCATCACCACTTACCTACGGTCATACTGGATTCACAGGTACCTGTGTATGGGTAGATCCGCAGTCGCAGCTTCTCTTCATATTCCTTAGCAACAGGGTTTGTTCTGCGGGAGGAGAGAATAAGAAACTGATCACACACCATGTGAGAGAAAATATCATGGAAGTTTTGTACGAAGCGATGGGAGGGAAGAAGTAGATATAGGAGAACGGGATAAATAGGCAATAGTGCCAGATGAAGTATGCCTTAATGGCCATTCATCCGGCACTATTTTTTTATATACATCAATATCTATTGTACGGATACCGTTCTGCTGATGCTTGTTTCTGTCTTGATATTAACGATCTTTTCCGCCAGTCTGCTACGGCCTTTCCTGATCTCAAAAGTGTAAACACCGTCCTGCAGTTCCTGCATATTGAACTTTGCCACATACAGCATGGTTACAGGTAAGGACTCCTGGTGCAGGGTGTAGTTGTTCGCATCTTTGATGCTGAGTACCACTTTTTCTGTACCTGGATTTTCTACAGTGATTTTAAAAATAAGTGCTTCGGCATCTACCTGAGACACTTTCAGTTTAAAGGCATTTACTGGGGCAGGGGTTTCGTCGTTACTTACAATGCTGCTATTGTTTTCATTGTATGCATAGGCGTTTGCCTGGGCTTTTGCAAAAGATAAGTTAATAAGGATAGCGGCTAATATAAACGATGTACGTTTCATACAAAACTGGTTTGTTTTTGTTAGATGATGTTGTCTTGATGTTATTTGTACGTATTAGCTAATACATGTCCGTTAATTCGCCGCAAAGATCGAAGGGGTAAGTTAACGGAAGGTTACCGGCAGGTTAACATAGGATTATGAATCGATCTGGCGGTAGAATGACGAATGTCATTCTTAATTATCATTTGATACCTAACTTTGCTGGCGTCTATGGAAAAATCGAGATTAAAACAGCAGCGGCCGGTTGCTATCTGGCTATATATAGGAGTGGGAATGCTCATTGTCCAGGTATTACTGGGCGGAATCACCCGTCTGACGGGATCAGGTTTGTCTATTACGGAATGGCAGCCGATCCTGGGGGCTTTGCCCCCCATGAATGAAGCTGCCTGGCAGGCAGCTTTTGATAAATACAAGGAAATCGCCCAGTATCAATACGTAAATAGTCATTTCACGTTGTCTGACTTTAAATCCATCTATTTCTGGGAATGGTTTCACAGAGACTGGGCCCGTTTGATAGGGTTTGTCTTTATCATTCCTTTCATCTATTTCGTGGTTAAGAAGAAAATAGACCGGTCCATGATACAACCGATGATCATCCTGTTCATCCTGGGAGGGCTACAGGGCGGTATTGGCTGGATCATGGTACAGAGTGGACTGAATCAGGAAGACCTGTATGTCAGTCATATCCGGCTGGCCGTGCATTTTATCTCTGCACTGGTACTGGTGGGGTATACATGCTGGTTTGCGCTGAAGTTAAGTACACCTAACCGGGAATTGCTGGCGGTGCCACGTTTACGCCGTTTTAACCTCTGGTTAATACTATTACTTACCCTTCAGCTTATATATGGTGCATTTATGGCCGGGCTGCATGCTGCACTTTCTGCGAATACCTGGCCGGATATCAACGGGATGTGGTGGCCGGCAGGTATGTTCACTCAGGGCAGTTTCCTGACAGATATTACCCATAATGCCATTACTATTCAGTTCATACATCGCGGACTTGCCTACCTGATCACTATCCTGATCTTTGTATGGTGGTGGAAAGCATCCGAGGCACGCGAAAACAGTCTCTTACGCACAGTACGTTATCTGCCGGTCCTCCTGGTTATATTACAGGTAGTCCTGGGAGTACTGACCCTGCTGGGTACCCGTGTAAAAATACCTATTACACAGGCATTGTTGCATCAGGGCGTAGGGATGCTACTGTTACTCTCACTTATATGGACATTGTTCCTGAGCAGAAATAAAGCAGTCAGAGACTAAGGGATAAATCTGGCCAAGAACATGTTAAACTTTTTCGTAAGTTTAGTTGTCATAAGCTTAACGGATGAAAGTGAAATCATTGTTGGTCAGGTTTTTTTATTCTTTTCCTATACAACTGTTCTTGCTTCATTTCCGCAAGTACCAGGTGTTGCTGGTTTTCTGGGCTATACTTTTCAGTACGATCAACGGTGAATTTGCCAAAGTTTTTGGTGGTGATGCCTTGTATCTTGCGCCTGAATATCTTGGTAAAGTAAATTTTTACAGTACGTCTATTCTGGGAGTGGCTACCGGCTTGTTTGTAATGAGCTGGAACATCACGACTTTTATCCTGCATACCGGCAGGTTTAAGTTTCTGGCCACTACCTCCCAACCCTTTTTCAAGTATTGTCTGAATAACTCTATTTTTCCGATCGCATTCCTGCTTAACCTGCTGTTGCGCAGCTGGGAATATCAGCGCTATCAGCAGCTGAGTTCCGTACCGGAAATTCTACTGCTCACAGAAGGATTTATCTGTGGATACCTGATGATCATCTTCTTCTGTTTTTTCTACTTTTTTAATGCAGATAAGAACATTGGCCGCAGGCTGGAGAAGAAGTTCGGCAATCCCCGTAATTTCCTGCGCCTGGTGATGAAACCAACGCAGGAAAAAGATGAGAATGCGCTGCCAGTACACAACTACTTCTCTGCCTTCTGGCGGATCCGCAGAGCCAGGAATGTAGACCACTATAACAAACACTACCTCGACAGCATCCTGAAGCAGCATCACTTTGCGGCCATGATCACAGTAGCCTGTGCGCTTATCTTCCTGGTGATACTGGCTTTCCTGATGGATTATCCGGTTTTCAGGATTCCGGCGGGCGCCAGTGTCATGATCTTTTTCGCCTTTCTCATCGGGGTAGCCGGTGCCTATGCATATCTGTTGCAAAGCTGGGCTATACCAATGGTGCTGGTGATGCTCTTTGCGCTGAACTGGATGGTGGAACACGATCTGTTAGACAACCGTAATAAAGCCTATGGTCTTAACTACAAGGAACGTAAGCAAAGACCGGAATATAGTGTAACCGCCTTACAGCAGTTCTTCACGCAGGAAAAGGCGGATAGCGATAAAACATCCACCTTACAGATACTGGAGAAGTGGAAGGCTAAGCATGCTGGTCCTGGCAAGCCCAAACTGATTGTTATCAATTTTAGCGGAGGAGGTTTACGCGCTGCGACCTGGAGTATGAATGTACTGCAGCGACTGGATACACTCATGAAAGGGCAGCTTATGAATAATACCGTACTGATGACGGGCGCATCCGGTGGTATGATGGGCGCATCCTATTTCAGGGCGTTGTATATGGAAAAACAGCTGGGGCGACCCATTGATATGCAGGATAGCAGCTATACAGAACGCATCTCCCGTGACCTGCTCAATAGTGTGTTCACTTCTATGGCAGTAAATGACTTTATTACGCCTTTCCGCTCCTTTAAGATTGATAATAAACGATATGCAAAAGACAGGGGGTATGCCTTTGAAATGCAGTTGAACAGTAATACTAATTATTCCCTTGCAGGAACCATCCGCGACTATCAGCAGCCGGAGCAGCAGGCTATTATTCCTATGCTGATCTGGAGTGCAACGATCAATGCAGACGGCCGCCGGCTCATCATATCTCCACAGCCGGTAAGCTACCTCTGTGCGCCTGAGTATTCTTCGAAAGTGAGAACAGTACGTGATATCGACGGTGTGGACTTTACGCAGTACTTCGCCAAACAGGATGCACTTGATCTGCGCGTAACCAGTGCCATCAGAATGTGTGCAACCTTCCCATATGTACTGCCAAATGTATTTCTGCCAAGTACGCCGATAGTGGATGTGATGGATGCCGGTATCAGAGATAATTTCGGGCAGGAACCTTCTATGCGTTTCCTGCATACTTTCCGTGACTGGATCAATGAGAATACGGACGGAGTGGTATTTATCCAGGTGAGAGATACCCGTAAAAATGATATTAAATCGATCAAACAATCAATGAAGCTGAATGACATGATGTTTGATCCGCTGTTTACGATGCAGCAGCACTGGAGTGCTATGCAGGACTTTGTGCAGGATAATGAACTGAGTTACCTGGAAGGATATTTCCCCGGAAAATTCCACCGGATCATCTTCCAGTATGTACCGCAAAAAGAGGATAAAGCCGCGGCGCTGAGCTGGCATCTTACTTCGCGTGAAAAGATTGATATAGCCGGAGCACTGGACAATCCGACAAACCAGGCTTCATTTGATAGTGTGATGCAGATGGTCCGCAAGCCAATGCTCACGGACCAGCATCATTAAGTTTACTGCAGGAATTCCAGCAATGGTCTGATAAAGTACGGATAAGCCTCTATATGTGGCAGGTGTCCTACTCCCTGAATAGGGATGAGTTTTGCGTGAGGAATACGTTTACTGATATTTTGTCCCAGCTCGGGGTAGTTGCCCATCGTCTGTTTAACTGAGTCGGGTACATTGGCTTTGCCTAAGGCCGTACGGTCGCGTTGGCCGATGATCAGCAGGGTAGGTGCCTGAATATTTTCAAATTCATAGAACACAGGTTGAGTGAAGATCATGTCATAGGTCAGGGCTGCGTTCCACGCTACGCGGGCGTACTCTGCACCTTTCGTCCAGCCGGCCTGTAATACGGCCCATTTCTCGTATGACGGTTTCCATTCTCCGGCATAGTAGTTTGTAAGCTGGTATTGTTTGATTTTCTCATAGTCCTGTTTCAGTTCTCCTTCATACCACTTGTCCACCGACTGGTAGGGCACTTTTATTTTCCAGTCTTCAAGCCCGATCGGGTTTTCCAGGATCAGTTTTTCAACCGTTTCCGGATACATCAGGGTGAACCGGGTAGCCAGCATACCCCCCATGGAGTGACCGAGTACGGCTGTTTTACTGACTTTCAGTGTATCCAGGAGGGCCTTCGTATTCTGAGCGAGGAGTTGGAAGCTGTATTGCAGTTGCTGCGGTTTGGCCGATTTACCGAAACCTATCTGATCGGGTATGATCACGCGGTAGCCATGGTCGCTAAGATCGGCCGCTGTACTGTCCCAATAGGCGCCGCAGAAATTTTTGCCATGTAGCAGCATCACCACTTTTCCATTAGGTTTTAATGGTTGTACATCCATGTAGGCCATGCTAAGTGACTGGCCCTGTACTTTCACTGTAATATAGTGTACAGGGTAGGGGTATTCATAGCCCGCCAGTTCGGCATCATAGGGGGTGATGGTCTGCGCATTTGTGTAACTGTGCAATAGTGAGAAAGCCAGAAAACAGGTAACAAAAATTAATCTTCGTGTCATTATTCACAAATTGTTGAGTAAATATGAGTTACAGCGCAAAAGTAGTGCCTGCAAGAGGCTGGTCCTCAAATAATGTGATGTACGGAAAGGGAGGGTGCCTTGAATAGTAAAAAGTTATATCTGTCGTCCTTTCGTTGTATTTTTGCAATAGGGAAATAGGGACGGAATGGAAGAATGCATGACGTAACAGATTGTTAACTAGTGAATTAACAAACAAATATTCAGATTTTTAACGAATTGTTTGGAGAAATGATCACAATTATTTAAAAGCCTATCCCCACTTTTTCCACATTTTGTTATAACTTTGCGCCTTCTTTTGGCCCGACCTGTGTCAGATAGCCAGAATAAATTGAACAAGATTTATGAATATCCGTAACATAGCAATCATTGCGCACGTAGACCACGGTAAAACTACCCTGGTTGATAAGATCCTGCATCACACCAACGTTTTCCGGGCTAACCAGGAAACAGGTGAACTGATCATGGACAACAACGACCTGGAAAAGGAACGTGGTATCACCATCCTGAGTAAGAACGTCTCTGTTGAGTACAAAGGGGTGAAAATCAACGTAATTGATACTCCAGGCCACGCCGACTTCGGTGGTGAAGTTGAAAGGGTACTGAAAATGGCGGATGGTGTGATCCTGCTGGTAGATGCCTTCGAAGGACCAATGCCTCAGACCCGTTTCGTACTGCAGAAAGCACTGCAGCTGAAACTGAAACCTATCGTGGTTATTAATAAAGTAGACAAGGCGAACTGCCGTCCTGATGAAGTTCATGACGCAGTATTCGAACTGTTCTTTAACCTGGATGCAACGGAAGAACAGCTGAATTTCCCGACCTACTATGGTTCCGGTAAGAATGGTTGGTTCAACGATTCAGTAACTCAGTGTGAAGATATCACTCCATTACTGGACGGTATCCTGAAACACGTTCCAGAACCTCAGATCCCGGAAGGTAACCTGCAGCTGCAGATCACTTCCCTGGATTACTCTACCTTCCTGGGTCGTATCGCCGTAGGACGTGTAGCACGTGGTTCTATCAAAGAAAACCAGCCAATCTCCCTGGTACAGACTGACGGTTCTATCAAAAAGTCCCGTGTACGTGAACTGTACGTTTTCGAGGCGCTGGGTAAGAAGAAAGTAACAGAAGTAGAGGCCGGAGACATTTGTGCGGTTGTAGGTCTCGAAGATTTCAATATCGGTGACACCATTGCTGACTTTGATGCTCCTGAAGCATTGCCTGTTATCAGCGTGGATGAGCCAACCATGAACATGCTATTCAGCATCAACAACTCTCCATTCTTCGGTAAAGATGGTAAGTTCGTGACTTCCCGTCACCTGCGTGACCGTCTGATCAAAGAAACTGAGAAAAACCTGGCGCTGCGCGTAGTTGATACGGACAGTGCTGATAGCTTCCTGGTATATGGTCGAGGTATCCTGCACTTAGGCGTATTGATCGAGACTATGCGTCGTGAAGGTTTCGAGTTAACTGTAGGTCAGCCACAGGTGATCCTGAAAACTGTTGACGGTAAGAAATCTGAACCATACGAAACACTGGTAGTAGACGTTCCACAGGAATTTGCTAGTAAAGTGATCGACCTGGTAACCCGCCGTAAAGGTGAGATGCTGATCATGGAAACTAAAGGTGACATGCAGCACCTTGAATTTGAAATTCCTTCCCGTGGTCTGATCGGTCTGCGTACACAGATGCTGACCAACACCGCTGGTGAAGCTGTAATGGCACACCGCTTTAACGATTATAAACCATGGAAAGGGCCAATCCCTGGTCGTAACAATGGTGTCCTGATCGCTAAAGAAGCTGGTACCACTACCGGTTACTCTCTGGATAAACTGCAGGATAGAGGTTTCTTCTTTGTAGATCCAGGAGAAGATGTGTACAAAGGCATGATCATCGGTGAGAACAACAAACCAGGTGACCTGGTAGTTAACCCGAACGAGGGTAAAAAACTGACCAACATGCGTGCAAGTGGTAGTGACGCTGCAACCAGCATCGCGCCGAAGACCCTGATGACACTGGAAGAATGTATGGAGTATATCCAGCAGGATGAGTGTATCGAGGTGACGCCTAACCACATCCGTATGCGTAAAACATACCTGGATGAGGAAGACAGAAAGCGTTTTGCTAAATCAATGAAAGCAGACGGTGTTGCGTAAGTAACATCCTGTTGAAAATATAGAAAGCCGCCTTGTATAATGCAGGGCGGCTTTTCTTTTTACTACCATTCACCGCTGTGTATATTCATTGCGTACCCGGATTGTATCTTTGTGTCGCAATGGAGCCGCAATTACCGTTATTCAGCGACCCCGCCAGTCAGCATATTTCCCTGAAAGATGGCGAACTGGTTTACTGTCCGCAGTTTTTTACCCTGCAGGAAGCGGACCATTATATGCAACAATTACTGACCACCATCCACTGGCGACAGGAAGGCATGAAAATGTATGGTAAGCACGTACTCTTTCCCCGTCTGATGGCCTGGTACGGAGACGCTGGCAGCAGCTATGCCTTTTCAGGGAAAACCTACACCCCGGAAGCCTGGACTCCAGAACTGCTGGAAATAAAAGACAGCATCATACCGGAAGCCGGCGCCAACTTTAACAGTGTGTTGCTGAACAGGTATCGTCACGGTAAAGACTCCATGGGCTGGCATGCTGATGATGAACCCGAACTGGGAGTCAATCCTGTCATCGCATCTGTCAACCTGGGTGCCACCCGCCGGTTCATGCTACGACATGTAAAGGAAGGCCATCGGTTTGAACTGGAATTGCAACATGGGTCCCTGCTCATTATGAAAGGCACGCTACAACACTACTGGCAACATCAGGTGCCTAAAACAACCCAAGTATCAGGAGAAAGAATTAATCTCACGTTCCGCGTCATTCAATATACCCGTTAGATAACCTTAAAAGACAACAGTATGAAAAACCCCATCTTACTCATCGG
This sequence comes from Chitinophaga agri, assembly GCF_010093065.1. Taxonomy (NCBI): domain Bacteria; kingdom Pseudomonadati; phylum Bacteroidota; class Chitinophagia; order Chitinophagales; family Chitinophagaceae; genus Chitinophaga; species Chitinophaga agri. The sequence continues at coordinate 4,984,699 of NZ_CP048113.1, forward strand.
CAATGATATTAACAACATATCCAAAGGCCAGAGCTGGAAAGACCTGCTCGCGGATATCGTTAACTTCTGCCTGCCTGATAGCTGCATACAGCTGGATGAAAGAAAACCGTTCCCTTTGTTGTATGAAGAGATTTTCCTGACAGCTATCCGCCGCCAACATATCCGGGAGTCCGAACTCAAAGGTTTCATCGCAGAGAAAACACTGAAGATAGAACAGAACGATATCCACGCCGCGATCCGGGATTTGTCTCCGGCACATATCCTCACTACCAATTATGAATTTACACTGGAAGGTGAAATACCAGACCGCAATACCAGCCTGATCCTTGAAAGGGCCTTCAGCATTTTCAGAAAATATACAGTTGGCGGTATTAACTACTGGCATATACATGGCGATTGCCTGAACCCATCAAGTATTAATCTGGGGTTTGAGCATTACGGAGGCCAGTTACAACAGATGCGTAACTATGTCGTATCTGGTACCACCTATACCAGCAAGCAGGCGCCCCGCCAGTCCCTGGTGCAGCGCATTCAACAACGTCTTCCTGTGAAGGATGATTCGTGGCTGGACCTGTTTTTCACCAGGGATATCCACATATTAGGACTCTCCCTCGATTTTGTAGAGACAGACCTATGGTGGCTGCTGACCTACAGGGCCAGACAGAAATTTCAAAAGAACACCATCCCGGTGCGCAACGCCCTGTATTATTATATTCCAACGGAATTTGTACAGAGTGCCAAGTTTAAACTCGATATGCTGGCAGCCAATGATGTCAAAGTGATCGATATCGAAGCAAAAGATAAACGGACGTATTATGAGGAGGTACTGAAGCAGATACGGCGGTTATGAACCTTGTGGAGTGATTTTTGTTCTTTGCGGATATAAGACCTTATAAAAAGCAAAAATTATGTTTATCAGATTAACAGCCTTGGCGATGGTACTTCTTGCCAATACCTGTAACCAGAAAGCTGTGAAGGAAGAAATAGGCAGCCTCCAGGGTAAAAGATGGAGCCTGACTACATTGAATGGTGCTCCACAGGAGAAATCTCCTATCTGGTTAGAGTTTGATACGACTGCCCGCCGCTTTAACGGCAATGCCGGATGTAATAAAGTGTCAGGTCAGTATGATGTAGATGGTGGTCAGGTTACCTTCGGTAAAGTGATCAGCACACGAATGGCATGTATAGACCAGGCAGCCAATGAACGGGAAACAGCCTTCCTGAAAATGCTCACCGACAGAACGTATAATGTGAAGTTCGAGGATCAGCAATTGCAGTTCCGTGATAGTGGGAGAGTAGCCATGTCATTCACAGGATTTAAGAAAGCAGCACAGTAGTTCACCTGCTATGCTGTATAAATAAAAGTGCAGCGCACACATTGACAGATAGTGTCTTTGTGTACGCTGCATTATGTTGTTATCTGCCAGCCAGCATCATGATCTGATTGTCTATTAAGACAGTATCAGATATTTCATTACCTACCTTCACAGTAACGGCCATCCGGGCCGTTTTCCTGGCAGGAATACGTACGACTAACTCATTGTCAGATGCACTGATGATCTGTGCTTCCACATTATCAACGATCACCTTATTATCGGCGCAAACATGACTGAATCCTTTACCTTGTATGGTCAGTAAAATTTCAGTGGTTTCTGCAGGAAGTGTATCCTGTAAACGGAACGCTGTTTCGTTTACAGACGGGGTTACCTGACAACTGTATAGACAACACATTACCATGGCTATAATAGCCAGACTCATTTTCTTAAAAAACATAAAACTGATTCTTTTTTGGGGTTCAGGGTTAAAACAGCGGTTGTAGTGTATGGAGCTAACAGCTACTGTTGATATTCACTTAAATCGGACGCAAAGGTAAGGAGCTTTTTGTTATGAGCAATGCGTATTAATACCTGAAAATCACAATTGAGTATTAATACTTGATAGCGGCAATTATACAGCAGTCAACAGCCCGGTCATTCGTTTGAATACATCAACGACCGGCTTTTTCATCTATTACAGCGTTATCTGTAACGTACCTGATAGGTTGATTCAATAAGCACTATATGGTTATCCGGAATAAGAAAGAAGCGGATGCATCAAATTCGCTTTTGATACATCCGCTTCCGGGAAGTGATATTGACTGATACAATTTTAATACTTGTTCCTCGCTTCGCCGTCGCTAGTTCTCCGCTAGTTCGTCCCTTGTTCGTCGCTTCTTCCAATGACGTTTGAGACGTTTGAAAATTCAAGGCCTTACAAATCAGTCATTTGAGAATTTAGATCAATGATAGCGGCATTATTACTAATATCAAAATAGTATTAGTAGCATGCTGGCGCAGGGAATTATTTGATCAGTTTCAGCTCACTGATAATGTTGCTGGCACCACCCAGTTTGTCAATACACCACAGTACATAACGTACATCCACACAGATGGTACGGTTATACATTGCGTCAAACTGGATCTTGTGGCTCAGTGCTTCATAGTTACCGTCAAAGGCGAGGCCGATCAGTTCACCATTCGCATTCAGTACCGGAGAACCGGAGTTACCACCAGTGATGTCATTGGTCGTGATGAAGCAGGTCACGATGTCATTTTTTCTAAGGTCTTTATATTGACCGAAATCTTTCTTGTTGTACAGGTCTACATAATTTTCAGGCAGATCAAATTCATAGTCGCCTGGTTTATATTTTTCCAGCACACCCTTCATGGTACATACATAGTCATAAGCCACCGCATCACGTGGAGCGTAGGGTTTTACCTGGCCATAGGTAAGACGCATAGAGAAGTTAGCATCAGGGTACCATTTTTTAGCAGGTTCCATTTCCATCCGGCCTTTCATGTAGGCACGTCCGAGGTCGTTGTTTTTAGTAACGAACTGGTTGTACAGGGGCAGGTATTTGCTGGAGAAGTTTTTAACGAAAGCACTGGAGTAAGCGAAAGCAGGATCTGTTTGCAGGGTAACTGCATCCGGATTTGCGATGAATGCTTTCCAGCGGGCATCGTTCATGATCATCGAACCCGACATGATAGCCGCCGCCCAGAGGCGATAGGTGTTATTGTCATCAAGGCTGCCAAATTTCGCTTTTATCGCGTCGTAAAATCCGATGGGGTGCTGGGCAGCAGGAACGTCTGTGTAGAACATGTGACAGGTTGCTGCCAGTATCTTCTGATCGCTGGTTTTATCTTCTTCACTCAGGAAAGCAGTACGTGCTTTATCAGCCGCCTGAATGCTCTGTTTGATGGCATCAGCAGAACCGCCTGACTGTACCATTGCTTTCTCTACTGCCTGCAGGCTGGCTGCAAATGCAGCCAGGGGAGAGCCCATGATACCTTCATTGATATAGATGCGGTGTTTTGCATATGGTTCCCATGCTTTGTAGTTAGCAGCATAATCCTGGAAAATGCTGGCATATTCAGGTTTGCCCTGTGCCCATTTCACAAAAGCGGCTTCCTCTTTCTGTTTGTCTTCAACTACGTGGTATTTCACCAGCTGTTTTGCTTCGCCGTCAAAGAATTTCCAGTAATTAGCGATGCCAGCGTAAGAAGACGCCAGTTTCAGCTTAATAGCCGGATCTTTCTTCATCTGCTCGAACATGTAGGAGAGGCGTACTGCACGCAGGCCAACGATGGACGGGTTTTCCACATCTATTTTCAGCTTCACGCCTTCGGAGCTTTCGTAACGGTTGGTACCGCCCGGATAGCCAAAGATCATGGCGTAGTCATTCTCTTTGATGCCTTTGATAGATACAGGCAGGAAATGTTTTGGTTTCAGGGGTACGTTATCAGCAGCGTATTCAGCGGGCTTGCCGTCTTTATCAGCATATACGCGGAATACGGAGAAGTCGCCGGTGTGACGTGGCCATTCCCAGTTGTCAGTATCGCCACCGAATTTACCGATGCTTTCCGGAGGCGTACCTACGAGGCGTACGTCTTTGTAACGCTCATAAACGAACAGGAGGTATTGATTACCCTTGAAGATGGGTAATACTTTTGCTTCGTAGTTGGTACCGCTGATAGCCTGGCTCACAATTTCAGCGATCACTTTCTGCTGCTGTACCATTCTTTCCTGGCCGCTCAGTTCTTTCAGACCGTCGAGTACCTGTTTGGATACGTCGTCCACTCTTACGAGAAACTGAACGGATAGGTTTTTTGAGGGAATTTCCTGGCTCTTGTCTTTCGCGTAGAAGCCATTTTTGAGGTAGTTGTGCTCAACGGAGCTGGCTGTGGCGATGGCGTCATAACCACAGTGGTGGTTAGTGAAGATCAGGCCCTGATTGCTCACTATCTCTCCGGTGCATCCGCCACCGAAAATGACAATGGCATCTTTAACAGATGCTTTGTTAATACTGTACAGCTGTTCTTTCGTCAGCTTGAGACCTTTTTTCACCATGTCATTGTACACTTGCTGTCCCAATAAATAGGGCAGCCACATTCCTTCATCTGCTTTGGCGAACTGAGCCACCAGCAGGAAGAGAAGGATCAGCAGATTCTTCTTCATAATTGATATCGTTTTTTAAAAAGCAGGCTCAAACCTAGGTAATTTTTCAATATGCGCCATGTTGTCTGTGGTAAACGGTTGTAGCGGTCCCAATAATTCTGGAATGGCATTTGCAAAATGAGCAGGTTATCGGGTATTGAATAGAAAAGCTCACATTAAAACCTACTTATGAAAAAAGTCATATTTCTATTGACTGTAGCGGCTTTCATGGCTTGCCAGGAAACAACAAAACAGGAAGAAAAAAAGGAGGAAATGAAGGAAGGTGTGGAGAAAATTGGACAGGATGTCAGAGAAACTGCTGCTGATACTAAGGAATACGTGGCGGCACAGCGGGAGGAGCTGCAAAAAGACCTGGAAGAGCGTAAACGGGAAATTGATCTAAAAATGGAGGAGCTGAAAAAGGATGGCTCCGAAAAGAGTAAAAAAGCACGTGCAAAGCTGGCTAATCTGAGGGAGCAGATCGACGTGAAGTTATCCGACCTGAAAAGTAGCAGTGGCGAAGCCTGGGATAGTACCCGGGAGGATATTGATACATTGCTGAAAAGAACGGACAAGGAGTGGGATGAGTTCAAATCGGACTTTAAAGAATTATTCCGATAGGGATAAGAAATGAAATTCCCTACCTTTACCACAATAATCATACTAAAAAGCCTTGTTACGTTCGTATCACCAAAAAGATATTGCTTTTGAAGCCGGCTGCGATGAAGCCGGAAGGGGTTGTCTTGCCGGACCAGTGTTTGCGGCGGCAGTTATCCTGCCACCCAAATTTAAAAATAAGCTGCTGAATGATTCGAAGCAGCTAAAGGCGTCCGACCGGGATAAACTGCGTCTGGTAGTGGAAAAGGAAGCAATAGCCTATGCGGTAGCCAGTGTGGATAACGTGGAAATAGACAGGATCAACATCCTGAAGGCCTCTTTCCGGGCCATGCACCTGGCGTTGGAACAACTAAAGCAACAGCCTGGTTATATATTGGTCGATGGTAACCGTTTTGTACAATATGGCAACGTACCACATGCCTGTATTATAAAAGGTGATGGTATTTACGCTTCGATAGCAGCAGCGTCCATTCTGGCCAAGACTTACAGAGACGAGTACATGCACAAACTGCATGAAGAATATCCGCATTTTGGCTGGCTGGAAAACAAGGGGTATCCTACCTTACAGCACCGGGATGCGATCCGTTTACACGGTGATACGCCTTATCACCGGAAATCATTTAGATTGTTGCCTGTCCAGCCTGAGCTGGATTTCGGCGCTCCTGTAGCGGAGTATACAGTTGTGAAGGTGGTGTCCCCGGAGGAACCACAAGGTTAGTTAAAAACTATTGTTTATTAATTTTGCCCTTGGATAGGATCAGACTATGTTAAAGCAGACACAACAGCAGAAACTTTTACAAAAATTGTCGCCGCAGCAGATTCAGCTAATGAAACTGCTTCAGGTGCCTACAGCTGTTCTTGAAGAGAGAATCAAGGAAGAGCTGGAGGAAAACCCTGCCCTGGAATATGGGGAAGACGCGCATGAGGACGAATTTAAAGACCCGCAGGACGAATATAGCAGTAGTGAAGATGGGGAGAGTGATGAGTTTGAGCCTGACGGGAGTGAAAATGAATACGATAATATTGACATTTCCGAATATGTAAGTGAAGGAGATGATGACATCGCTGATTATAAACTCAGGGATGACAACTATCCGGACCAGGATGAGAATAAAACGATACCGGTCAGGGTGGAGACCTCTTTTCACGAGCACCTGTTGGAACAACTGGGCATGCTGGAACTGGATGAACGGCAGAACGCTATTGCCGAGCAGATCATTGGCAGCATTGATGATGATGGTTATCTGCGTCGTGAAGTAAGTGCGATCGTTGATGACCTGTCCTTTTCCCAGAATGTATCGACAGATGAAGAAGAAATTAAAGACCTGATCCGTAAGATCCAGGATTTCGATCCGCCAGGCATCTGTGCAACTGATCTGAAGGAGTGCCTGTTGCTGCAGCTGAAACGTAAGCCACAGGACGATGAGGGGGTAATAGGCGCATATCAGATCCTGGAGAATTACTTCGATGAGTTTACCAAGAAGCACTACGAGAAGATCCAGAAAGGGCTGAATATGAACGATGAAACGCTGAAGGAAGCTATCAGCCAGATCATCAGACTGACGCCGAAACCGGGAGGTAACTATGCGACGCTGAATAAGGCGGAAAGTTATGTCGTACCTGACTTCTTTATTCTGAACAATAACGGCAAACTGGAGCTGACGCTGAACTCAAAGAACGCACCTGACCTGCGTATTTCTGAAGGGTACAGGGACATGCTGAAAGAGTATGACCGTGGCGACAAGAAAGATAAACGCCAGAAAGAGGCTGTGTTGTTCATCAAACAAAAGATCGATGCTGCTAAATGGTTCATTGATGCCATCAAGCAAAGGCAACATACCCTTTTGTCTACTATGGAATCTATCATGGGCTACCAGCGTGAGTTCTTCCTGACAGGAGATGAAACCACGATGCGTCCGATGATCCTGAAAGATATAGCCGACATTACCCAGCTGGATATTTCAACGGTAAGCCGTGTGGCGAACAGTAAATATGTGCAGACGGAGTTCGGTACCTTCAAGCTGAAATTCTTTTTCAGCGAATCATTGTCAACTGACAGCGGTGAGGAAGTATCCACCCGTGAGGTGAAGAAGATTCTTTCCGACCTGATAGAAGGCGAAAACAAGCGTAAACCACTGAGCGACGAAAATCTTACCAAAATGCTGCAGGACAAAGGGTATAATATCGCCCGCAGAACTGTTGCCAAGTACCGTGAGCAGTTAAATATTCCGGTAGCGAGGTTGAGAAAGGAGCTTTAATGAATAGGGCGTCCGTGCCGCCTTAAACCAGACGGAAATCTGTGAATGGAACAAGTAATTATACCCACAACTGATCATTCCCGGCAGGATAAGCCGGAGTTTTCACCTGCATTGCGCACAGCTGCGGAGGTCGTATCGTATATATCGCATCCGCTGTTTCTGCCTACCCTGGTAACGATGTTCATTGTGAATGCGATACCGGAGTACTTTGTATATTTTAAAGAGGATAGTATCCGGTTTGCGTTTGACAAGCTGTATTTCAGAGTGGGCTTTACCACGCTTTTCCTGCCCATCTTTGTGGTCATGTTATGTAAAGCACTGGGTTTTGTAACGTCTTTTCAATTGCGGTCACAAAAGGACCGTATCATTCCTTATATAGCCTGCACTATTTTTTATTTCTGGGCTTATTTCGCCTTTAAGCGTGAGGGCCATGCACCTCCTTTCTTCAATGCATTCTTCCTGGGTGTTTTTATTGCTATTGTGATGGGTATGGTGGCAAATACCTATGCCAAGATCAGTATGCATATGATAGGCTGGGGTGGTGTGCTTGGTTTGCTGCTGATGCTGATGATCGGAATGAACATGAATATCAGTCTGGTACTGATGGTCACATTCCTGCTGACGGGTATCGTGGCTACCGCCCGCCTGGTACTGGGCGCGCATACGCCTGCAGAGATCTATACCGGTCTGGGCATGGGGCTGCTGGCCCAGCTGATAGGCTACGCAATAGCAGGATAATAATTTCTTTCTAAAAGTTTTTCGCTACGCACATTCAGTGCGTAAAGACGTATCATCTTTGTAGTGTTATTTGAACATTGACATTGATATAGCGTCTGTTGTGCGTTAGCCCTTAAACTTGTATTTAATAAGCACAATAAATAAATGTGAGAAGCTGATCTGTTTACTATGATCTTTAGCATTAAAGGCCAAAATGCTAAAAAATTTAGGATAATAGAAAATTAGGTCATAACTTAGCACACACCGTTAAATTTGTAAAAAACACTAACTAATATGTCTACAGCCAATACTGACAAACTCAAGGCGCTTCGCCTTACGATGGACAAGATCGAGAAAGATTTCGGAAAGGGATCTGTGATGATGATGGGCGAGAAAGGCACAGAACCAATGGAAGTTATATCAACTGGTTCCCTGGGTCTGGATATAGCACTAGGTATCGGTGGTTTCCCTAAAGGAAGAATTATAGAAATATATGGTCCGGAGTCTTCTGGTAAGACAACGGTAGCTATTCATACAATTGCAGAGGCCCAGAAAAAGGGTGGTATCTGCGCAATTATAGATGCGGAACACGCATTCGACAGCAGCTATGCTCAGAGACTGGGTGTAGATGTAGATTCGCTGCTGATCTCTCAGCCAGATCATGGTGAGCAGGCACTGGAAATTGCCGATCGTCTGATCCTTTCCGGTGCGGTAGATGTGGTTGTAATTGACTCCGTTGCGGCCCTGGTACCAAAAGGTGAACTGGAAGGTGAAATGGGTGAGAGCAAAATGGGTTTACAGGCACGTCTGATGTCACAGGCGCTGCGTAAACTGACCGCCACTATTTCAAAAACAAACTGCTGCTGCATATTCATTAACCAGCTGCGTGAAAAAATAGGAGTGATGTTTGGTAATCCGGAGACTACAACCGGTGGTAACGCGCTCAAATTCTACGCTTCCGTGCGTTTGGATATTCGTCGTATGACACAGTTGAAAGATGGTGATGAAGCCGTTGGTAACCGCGTTAAAGTAAAAGTAGTAAAGAACAAAGTTGCACCTCCCTTCCGCCAGGCTGAATTTGATATCATCTTCGGACAAGGTATTTCCAAAGTCGGAGAGATTATCGATATGGGTGTTGAATACGGCATAGTTCAAAAAAGCGGCAGCTGGTTCAGTTATGAATCTAACAAGCTGGGCCAGGGCCGTGATGCCGTGAAACAATTACTGCTGGATAATCCGGAAGTAGCTATTGAGATCGAAGGTAAGATCAAAGCAAAATTAGCTGAGCAGCAAGCTGCAGCACAATAATAAAAATTAGCTGAGTAGTAGCAGCGACTTTTGTAGCACCAATGTATAGTGCCTTTATAAGTCTGTATAATAGGTTTAATGCTGGTGCTTGTTTAAGCCGCTGCTTTCTACACAGCCAGTATCTATAAAGTCTGATGGTGACCGTTTGACAATGCGTTGCCGGTAATGAAGAGATAGATAAAGTCAAACAAGCAACGATCAGCAGGCAGCTGGAGTAAAATGTCTATGCAAATGTGAGGAGGGAGATATGGCAGGTATTCACCGCACGAATTGAATGTGTGAATATAGAGGTATAGATAGCCGCCGCCTTCATCTTAAGTTGTTTTAGTTTTAGATATAAGCATTGGGTTAGTTAGTATTAACGTACATCCCTGCCTTTTCCAGGCGGGGATTATTTTTTTATGGTCTTTTTATTTCCTGTCTTTCCAGGCCCACAGATATCTGCTCGCATAGGTCCTGTACGGTGCCCATTTATGTGATATCTTCAGTAGTTTTTCTTTAAGTGCTTTCTTGTCGGTAGGGTCCAGCTTGTATAATTTGATCATCGCCTGCTGTAACCCCAGATCATCTACTGCGAATACATCCTCCCGGCATAAATAAAACATCAACAACATTTCTACTGTCCAGCGGCCTACTCCCTTGATCTGGGTCAGGTAAGTGATGACCTCCTCATCTTCCATTTTTTTAAGCCGCTGATCTGTGAGTTTTTCTTCCACAGTAAACCGCGCCACATTGTGTACATAACCCACTTTCGCATTTGATAATCCGATACCACGTAATGTCGCTGCCGGCGTGTCGAGGATCTGTTGCGCAGTAGGCTCTTTACCATCATATAAAGCAAGGAAACGTGTATAGATGACCGTGGCAACTTTTACGCTTAACTGCTGACTCATAATAGAGCCGATCAGCCGTAAGGCAATATTTTTCCTGATGGTCAGCGCTGGTAGTGGCTCAGTAATAATGCCCGCCAGCTTTTTATCCTTGTTGAGATGTACTAAGTGAGCTTCGGGTGACTGTCTCATAAAAAAAGGATTAAAAGGAAAATGCTCCTGATAAAGCAATGTATCAAATTTTGCTTCATCAGGAGCATTCTCCTTTCAGTTCTTTCGGGAATATTAGTACTCGAAAGGTTGTCTGTATATAACTTCCAGGAGTGTTTGACCAACTACCTGTAATGTGCGTTTGTCTATTACGGCCATGTTATCATTGGATGTATGCCAGTGAGGAACAAAGTTACCGTTCTGTTGCAGTGCGATGAGATCAAATGTAGGGATCTTGGCGATTGTATTCACATATACGTGATCATCAGTGATGGCAGCACCGATATTCTCATAACGGAAGTAATCAGAATAACCGAGACGATTGGCTACATCCCAGAACATTTTCATCGGTCCGTAAGCATATTGTTGTGAACCACCCTCCATAAAGAACTGTGAAGCACGTCCACCTACCATGTCCAGCAGAATGCCATAGTTAGCTTTATAGCCACTTACGTGTGGGTTTCTCGCCCAATACTGTGTACCGAGTGCATAGCTGTTCTCATCTTCGCTAACGCCGGAATCTTCTACGTCAGTCAGCAGAATGTCAATACCGGCAGTAGGTTTCTGTGCATGCAGCTGGCGTGCTACTTCAAGCAATACAGCTACGCCGCTGGCGCCGTCATCTGCACCATCCAGCTGTTTAGTCCTGTCAAATGCATCCTGATCGGCATGCGGACGGGTATCCCAGTGAGCCAGCAGCAATATACGCTGGGTGGCCTGTGGATTAAAGCTGGCGATGATATTGATACAAGGCAGCTGCGCATTTTTAGGAGCCGTTACGGTGGTACGTTGTACGTATAACGTGTCAGCAAGTGGCTTTAACTTGGAGATCAGCCAGGTGGCACATTTTTCCTGTGCCGGCGTCTTTGGGATACGGGGACCGAAGCTTACTTGTTTCGCCGTATAGTCATACGCGCTATCTGTTTGGAACACAGGTACATTCACCTGCTGTAATGTTACCTGTGGCGTATTACTCTCCTCTGGCTGGTTGGTTTTTGTAGGTTGCTGACACGCGCTCATACATAATGCGACGCCTGTAGCAAAACTTAATACTTTGTACATATTCACAAATGGCTGTTTGATCATTATGGCTTTACTGTATAGAGTAGGTCATACTACCATCTTTCTCATCTTTCAACTGAATACCTACCGCTAACAGTTGCTGGCGGATCTTGTCAGAAGCAGCATAGTCTTTACGGGCCTTGGCTTCCTTGCGCATTTCCATCAGCAGCTGAATAACGCCATCCAGTTTACTGTTGTCAGTATTCAATGTTTCTGGCTGCAGACCGAGAATGTCGATCAGGAAGATCTGCCAGGTTTTTTGCAGCAGTGCAAAGGTATCCTCGCTGAGCTCATGTATCTTTATCTGTCCACCTTTAATAGAATTAATGATAGGTGCCAGTTCGAACAGGTTCGCCAGTACTTTTGCAGTATTGAAATCATCACCAATGAACTCATGACATTCCTGGCACCATTGACGTACCTGTTTGTCCAGTTCTTCGTTGATAGCTTCACCCTTGGTGGCATAGGCCAGCTTCTGCAATACTTCAAAAGCTCCCCATAAACGGTGTAAGCCTTTTTCAGCCGCCTGTAAAGCCTCATTGGAGAAGTCAAGTGTACTGCGGTAATGTGTTTGTAAGACGAAGAAACGGATAGTCATCGGGCTGTAGCCTCTTTCCAGCAGGTGATGATTGCCGCTGAAAAGTTCTGTCAGTTTGATGGTATTGTTATAGGCCTTACCCATTTTCCGGCCATTGATGGTGATCATGTTATTGTGCATCCAGTAGCGCGCCATCATTTCACCATGTGCGATCTCACTTTGAGCGATCTCACATTCGTGATGCGGGAACTGAAGGTCCATACCACCACCATGGATATCGAATTGTTTACCCAGGTATTTGCTGCTCATAGCTGAACACTCGATGTGCCATCCAGGGAAACCTTCTCCCCATGGACTCGGCCAGCGCATGATATGCTCAGGAGGTGCGTTTTTCCAGAGGGCAAAATCCACATTGTTGATCTTCTCATCCTGTCCTTCCAGTTCACGGTTGGAGGTTTCGAGCATATCTTCCAGCACGCGGCCGCTCAGAATGCCGTATTCATGCGATTCTGCATATTTCTTTACATCGAAGTATACAGAACCGTTCTTTTCATAGGCATATCCTTTTTCCATGATCGTTTTGATCATTTCGATCTGCTCAATGATATGACCAGTAGCAGTAGGCTCAATACTTGGCTCCAGACAGTTGAACAGTTTGAAAGCCCAGTGAAAGAGGTTTGTATATTTCTGTACCAGTTCCATTGGCTCCAGCTTTTCCAGCTGGGCGCGTTTGGCAATTTTATCTTCAGCTTCACGGCCTTCTTCTTCGAAGTGACCTGCGTCTGTGATGTTCCTTACATAGCGGACCTTGTACCCCAGATACTGAAAGTACCTGTATACAACGTCAAACGTGATATAAGGGCGGGCGTGGCCCAGGTGCGACTCCCCTGAAACGGTAGGGCCGCATACATACATACCAACATGTCCGGGATAGAGAGATGTGAATACTTCCTTTTGCCGATGTAGCGAATTGTATATTTTAAGCTCAGACATATCAGATAATTTCAGCGTGTGTAAGCTACACTTAGTTTTGTTAGGATTGCAAAGATAGTTATTGTTTCGTGAGTGGCCTTACCGCACAGCACTTAGATTAGCTATTACAGGGTAGTGGTCGGACAGGCCAGAGTTGATCTTGCGGAATGAATTGACTTTGAACGTCTTATCAGGGAAAATGTAGTCTATCCGTAAGGTCGGCGCCAGTCCGGCAAAGGTCCTTCCGATACCGCTGCCTTTCCTGAGAAAAGCATCCTGAAGCGGGCCCCGGATGGTGAAGTAGGTATAGGAGGCCGGTGTGTCGTTAAAGTCGCCACATACGATCACCGGGTAAGGACATGTCCTGATAAATGCCGCCACAATATCAGCCTGTTTACTGCGGTCCACATAGGCGTCGCGCATTTTCTGCACAATATTGCGTGTAGCCACCAGCCCCGTATCTTCCTGTTTTTTGATCTTCTCGATAGAACGATAGTCCCTTTCATTGAACCGGTAAGATGCCAGGTGCATATTGATGATCCGGAAAGTATCCTTATTCTTCACAATATCAGCATAGATCAGGCTCTCACTGCGGGGGCCGTAAGACATTTTCAGCTTGTCGGACTTAATGATCGGATAGCGGGAATAGATAATAGAACCCCAGTGCTGCATACCGTCACGGTTAAAATCACTGGAGAAGAAGCGGTATGGTAGTTTCATTTCCCGGGAAATATCTTCCCGGTTATTGAAGTCGTTTTTCTTTTCCGAGGTATAAAAGTCCTGCAGGCACAGAATATCCAGCTCCTGTTTTTTGATCAGGGCAAACATGGCTTCCCTGTTGTATTTGCTGTCTTTTTCGCGGTATAGGCCGAACTGAGCGACGTTGTAGCTCATGATGGTCAGACTGCCTTTCGGATTAGCAAACTGTTTTACTGAAGTAGGGTAGTTGAAGGCAATGAAAGCAGAAATAGATTTCCAGCCAATGACGATAGGCATCATAGGCAGCAGGCAGTACTTATAATCAAACAGCAGCCAGCAAATGAAGAATAGCACTAATGCCAGCAGCAGTAATGGGAACAGCAATGTGATAAAACTAATAGGCCACCATTGCTCCGGTGAAACGTAGGGAGCCAGGCAAGCCACCAGGAACAGCAGCACCACAATAGTGTTCACCGTTAAAAAGAAACCTTTTGTGAATAACCTCAGAAATCTCAACGCCGATCGCTTTTAGGTTAAAGATAGGAGAAATGATGAATTGATGCATGATTATAATGCTAAGCTAGCCATGATCGGAAAATGTTGAAAACCCTTTCTGTGGAATGTACTGTAACGATCGATCCTTATGGACGGCTGCACCAGTAGATAATCTATGCGCAGCGTAGGCGCAAGGAACGATAAAGTCCGTCCGATGCCGAACCCCCTGTGTAGAAATGCGTCCTGCATGTTAGCGCTGACTGTATTGTATGTATAGGAAACAGGTGTGTCATTAAAATCGCCGCACGCAATCATCCTGTACGGGCTTGCCGCAATCAGTGATGCCATTTTCCTTGACTGGGCGGCTCTTTTGTGGATGGTATGTTTCATCCTGGAAGCCAGGTTGCGAATGGTACTGAAAGAGCCCTTCCTGCCTTCCAGCAGTTCGTAGTCTTTTCCCCTGAACATGTAGGATTGCAGTTGTACGGTCAGGACGCGTACGGTGTCATTCTTTATTAGCAGATCTGCCTGGAGAAAACTGCTACCACTGCCAGCGGTGCTATATCCACACGGGATAGTGCTGGCTCTCACAATGGGGAAACGGGAAAACAGCACGATGCCATAGTGCCAATAGTCCCAGTGGCTCATGTCGTTGGTAAAATAGTGATAAGGATAACGCAGGGTGCGGGAGATGGAATCTATGTGATTGGTGAACCCGGGCTGGAGGTTGGTGTAAAATTCCTGCATGCATAGTATGTCGGGAGATGCCTCCCGTAACATATCGTAGATGGAGCTTTGGAGCAGGCGGTCTTCCCGGTACTCGTCGAGTCCCATATTACTGGTATTGAACGTCATGAGGGTGAAATGTCCGTCCGGTCGCATGCTCGTATTGTAAGTGTCCGGTAAATTCACCGCAACACTTGTACGCAGGGCATTCATAGATAATACAATGCCGGCCAGGGATATCCAGTAGTAACGTTTCCGCAGGATCAGCCAGGGTATGATGAACAGGAAATTAAACCCCCAGCAGATGAGGAATGCCAGTCCGGCAAAGCCGCTGAGCCAGTATTGTTGCGGATTGAGATAAGGCAACCAGGCTGACAGTACCAGGCTGATCGTGATCAGCAGATTACATAGTAATAGGAATCGGGGTAAGAGTTTGGATACAAACAGCACGACATAGGGGTTTTGTTAAAAGTAGTCATAAAAAGGGGAAACAAAAAGCCCTCTGGTGTTACAACTGTACCGGAGGGCTTTCATATCTGTGAGTGCGTTATATCCTATTTTACTACGTGCAGATTGGACTTAGGATGGAACATATGAGTGATCTTGTAGGTGATCTTGTTAAATCCGGCGCCCAGATCATGTCCTTTCTTCCATTGAGACATATAAAAGAAGCCGGTCAGACCGCCGCCGATCAGGGCCGGCACAATTGTCAGATCATGACTGGTGATGACATGCGTAACAACGTTCACCACCAGGAATATCAGGGTGATGATCCAGAATGGAATGGGCAGGTTAGGCAGTAAGCGGTAACCAGGAGCTACTACGGTAGCACCGATAGCCAGGGCCATGATGGATGCGGAGGCGCCAGTCATAGTTGCAGCAGGTTGCAGTTCACGGAAGGACGGGATCAGTTGCATACCCAGAATGTAACAAATAGCGCCCACCAGGCCACTCAGTAGGTAGAGCGGTAAGACACGCTGTGGCCCTGCATGTTGCTGCAGCATGGTACCGAAACAGGCGAGCCAGATCATATTACTGGTGATCATCCAGAAACTGTTGTGTGTGAACATGGAGGTTACGATCGTCCATGGATGCTGTAATAATCCGTGTATGGTCGATGGCAGCAATACCTGGGACAGCACGTCATTGATGAAGCGTTCCGGCTTATTGCCCTCAATGCCGTAGATAATTTCTGTGAAAAACAGCAGGATGAATACGGTAATGTTAACCAGCAGGATCTTGGTCATCATATTATTTCCTTCTCCAAGGGATAAAGGCGTTCCTTTTTTTTCCTCAATATGCATCATGTCACAAAATCTTTTTATGTTAATAAAAATGACGGCGATTGTTTTTACTCCAGACCTTCAGCAGAATGTAACTGAAGAGCACTCCCCCAAGGTGGGCAAAGTGAGCTACGTTATCGCCAGCTGAATTCTGTATACCAGCAAACAGTTCAAATATTATATACGCGCCGACAAAGTATTTTGCTTTGATCGGAAAGAAGAAATAAAGGTAAAGAAGACTGTTTGGAAACAGATACCCGAATGCAAACAGTAGTCCGAATACAGCGCCGGAAGCACCTACCGTAACGGTGTTACGATAAGCCTGGACAAACTGGGAGATGAATACTTTAGCATCATAAATAACATTCGGATCATTGGGTGTACTGTAGAGCTGATATCTCAGTCCTTCTACACGGAATGAACCTGAATCCAGATCATAACGGCCATCAAGCAGTCTGAAGTTTTCAACTGTCGGATGGCTGAGGAATTCCTTGGCATCATGCGCCAAACGGACATTCTCCCATGTGAGTACGCCCATATGGCATAGCGCAGCACCCAAGCCACAGACCATATAAAAGATCAGGAAGCGTTTTGGCCCCCAGATATTCTCCAGGATAGAGCCAAACATCCAGAGGGAGAACATGTTCGAAAAGAGGTGTCCGAAAGAGCCATGCATAAAGAGGTGCGTCACCAGCTGATGTGGTCTGAAAAGATCAGATCCCCAGTAGTGCAGGGCAAATATATTGTCAATCACGTTTTCTTCGCCTGTACCCTTGCCGATGGTGCTCTGTGCCAGGAATACAAGCGCATTGATGATCAGTAGGTTTTTGATCACCGTAGGAAGTATTTCAAATCTGCCAGGCCTGAATTCACTCATATCTACCTATTCTTTATTGATTAATTCTTTTCTCCAGTAACACAACGTTCTCAATATGATGTGTGTGGGGGAACATATCCACTGGTTGTATCCTTTTCACACTGTACATAACGTCCAGCAGCGCAAGGTCGCGTGCCTGCGTAGCCGGGTTACAGCTTACATATACTATACGGGGAGCAGCAATTTCCAGCAGCTTGTTCACCAGTTTTTCATGCATACCGGCCCTTGGTGGGTCAGTGATCACTACATCCGGTTGCCCATGCTGGGCAAAGAAAGCATCATCGCAGATATCCACTACATCTCCGGCGTAGAATTGCGCATTGTTCACATTATTGCGGGCAGCGTTTTCAACAGCATCGTCAATGGCTTCCTTGATCAGCTCAATACCGATTACCTTGCCTGCCTGCCGGGAAACAAAAATACCAATACTACCAGTACCACAATATAAGTCATATACAGTTTCCGTTCCAGTTAATCCGGCAAATTCCCTTGTTACCTGGTATAAAGCTTCGCCCTGGTAGGTATTGGTCTGGAAAAATGACTTCGGACCAATCTTGAAGGTGAAATCTTCCAGTTTCTCTTCTATATAACCTTTACCAAAATAGGTTTTCGGTTCCAGGTCGAAGATGGTATCGTTTAGTTTTGGATTGATGGTATAAACGATGGAGGTAATACCCGGTACAGTCGCCAGCAGGTGGTCCAGCAGGGCTTCCCTGTCTTTTTTGTTTTCGTGGTGGATAACGAGGTTGATCATTACTTCACCAGTGGTACAGATCCTGATGACCAGGTTCCGCAGCCATCCTTCTTTGGCACGGATGTCATAAAAGGAGAGGTTGTTATCCAGGGCATAGGCACGGATGGTATTGCGGATCGCATTTACCGGCTCAGCCTCCAGGTAACAGGTATTGATATCGAGTACTTTGTCGAATAGTTTCGGTACATGGAAGCCAAGAGCGTTCTTCCGGAGAATGTTACCCTCCTCATCCCTTTCCATCTCCTCTTCCGGGAGATAAGCCTTATTACTGAAGGTAAATTCCAGTTTGTTGCGGTAGTGGGTGATGTGCCTGGAGCCAAGAATAGGCTGCATGGGCGGTAATTCCAGCTTACCGATACGCTGCAGGTTGTCAGCCACCTGCTGTTGTTTGTATTCCAGCTGCTGATCATATGGCAGCATCTGCCATTTACAGCCTCCACAGTTCCCAAAATGTTCACAGAAGGGTGTTACGCGGTTAGGCGAATAGGTATGGAAGTGCACGGCTTTGCCCTCCGCCCAGTCTTTTTTGTTTTTGCCGAGGCGTACATCTACCACATCTCCGGGTACAACGCCCCCTTCAATAAATATCACTTTGCCATCTATTCTGGCCAGTGCCTTGCCCTCTGCTGCATAAGCGCTTACAGGGACTTTTTCTAGAATAACATTTTTTTTCCTCACGGGTGCAAAGGTAGGATTTTAGCTGATCACTGATTTTTGAAATTCCCTTTTCCTTGCTACTTTTACAGGAACCGATATCCTATGCGTAAACTTATGATATTACTGGTCTGTATTTTATGCCACTGGCAGTTACAGGCACAAGGCTACGAGCTTACTTTTCAGTTAAAACAATATACAGGAGGACAGCTGGCACTGGCTCATTACATGGGTAAAAGCTTTTATATGGCTGATTCAGCCCAGATAAATGCGCAGGGTATCGCGGTCATGAAGAATAAAGAACCGCTACAGGGGGGTATTTACATTGTACTACTGCCCGGTCGCCAGCGTTACTTTGAAATGTTGCTGGATAATAAGGATCAGCATTTTTCCATCTCCGTTGACACGTCAGACCTGATCAACAAGACCGTTTTCAAGACTTCTAAAGAGAACGAGATCTTCCAGTCATACAACAGATTCCTGCAAAAAGAGGTGGCTGCGCCTGATAAGCAGATCAATGCCCTGCTGGCAAAGAAGACCGCTGCTGACAGTGCTACGGCGAAGTCTATGCAGGCCGATCTGGGTAAAAAATTACAACAGTTCCGGAACGGGGTAGTCGCTAAATATCCCCAAAGCCTGCTTACCAGCATCTTCAGGGCGATGAAAGAGCCGGAGGTACCCGCCACGCCCCCTGGTGAAGACTCCACTTTTGGTTACCGCTACTATAAAGCGCACTACTGGGATAGTGTGAATCTAAGTGACGGCCGCCTGGTAAGGACGGATATCATTGAGAAAAAACTGAACAGATATTTTACACAACTTGTGGCACTGGATCCGGATTCCATCAATATGGAAGCGGATAAGCTCATAGCGAAAACCAGGGCAGATAAAGAGATGTTCAAGTTTGTGGTGTGGTGGTTGACCTACACGTATGAGACATCGAAATACATGGGGATGGATGCTGTATTCGTCCACCTGGTAGAGAAATATTACGTTTCCGGAGAAGCATACTGGCTGAAAGATGAGCAGCTGAACAAGATCATCTCCAGGGCGTATTCTATGGCACCTAACCTGATTGGTCAGCAGGCGCCGCCACTGGAAGTAAAAGATACATCACTGAAACCCGTATCGCTATATACAACAAAGGGTAAATACACCATACTCGTGTTCTGGGACCCGACCTGCGGTCATTGCAAAATAGAGGTACCCAAGATCGACTCTGCTTACAATGCCAGCTGGAAGAGCAAGGGCGTCGCCCTGATCGGCTTCAAAACAGAAGGGACAAAAGGAGAGTGGCAGGACTTCATCAAAGAACATCATCTCAATGGATGGACCCATGCATGGGATCCTGACGGACAAAGTAACTACAGACGTTTGTACGATGTATACAGCACGCCGGTGGTGTATCTGTTGGACGAAAAGAAGAAAATCCTGGCAAAGAGACTTGGGGTAGAACAGCTCAATGATTTCATGGAAAAAATGGATACAAAGAGCGGTACAGTTCGCAAATAGCCAGATATAGTTTTTATTTAATGTTGTAACTCACTTAATTGCAGTTAGATAAGGTTGCCGCTTACGGCTTTGGCATAGTCTTTGGAATTCCGTAGTCAGAATAAAAACTTTACGGTTATGACAAAGAAGATGATCCTTTCGTTTGCGGCCCTTGCAATTTCTTTCGGAGCGATGTCTCAGGTGCGGGTAGGTGTTAAAGGTGGTTGGAACCTTTCCTCTATTTCAGTTGACAATGACGGTACAGTAGACAAAGACCGTTCATTATCTGGTTATCACATTGGTGCTATCGTTGACTTTCCGTTAGTACCTAAGATCCTGTCTTTCCAGCCTGGTGTGTTCTATACCACCAAAGGTGCGAAACTGACATCAGGTGATAAGGACAACGATGCGACAGTTCCCTATGTTAAATACACAACAAGGCCCCAGTACATTGAAGTTCCTTTAAACTTTATTGGTAAAATTCCGGTAGGTGCAAACACCAGGCTCTTTGCAGGTGTAGGTCCTTACTTTGCGTTCGGTGTAGCCGGTAAAAACAAAGTGAGCAGTACACTTGCCGGTGTAACAACTTCATCAGAGTCCAATATCAAATGGGATGATGATACCCCATTCAACGATGGCGATCTGGATCGTGGACTGAACAAGTACAAAAGATTTGACTGGGGTGGTAACCTGCAGGTAGGTGCCGAGTTTAATAACTTCCTGCTTTCTGCACAGTATGGACTTGGTTTAGGTAAAATCAATTCCGGTGGAGATGACAGTAGGAACGAAAAGAACAAAAACCGCGTATTCGCAGTTTCTGTAGGTTATCTGTTCTAATCACATAAGTTTAAATCCGGGCGTAAACAGGCAACGCTCACCCATAACAACAATAGCTATGAAAATATGGTATCGCATCCGTAACGCCTGTAGGATGTCGTACCAAAATTTTAAAACACCTATATGAAAAAGGTATTTTTATCTCTTGCTGCGCTGCTGATCGCAGGCATCACTTTTGGCCAGAATAAATTCGGTATCGTGGCAGGACCAAACTTCTCAAGTGCAACTGTAAAAAGCGCCACTGGCGACAAAGAAACCGGCGACCTGCTGGTAGGTCTAAGAGCCGGATTCACGGCCGACCTGCAACTGGCTGACGAGTTTTATATCGGAACAGGACTGCTGTATGCTGGAAAAGGCAGCAAAAACAAAGACAATAGTGACTTTAAAACTACGCTGTCCTATATCCAGTTACCAGTTAACTTCCTGTTCAAACCAGAGGTTGGTGCCGGTAAACTGAACCTGGGTGTTGGTCCTTACTTCGCATACGGTGTAGGAGGTAAGCATAAAGGTACAGTTGGTAATGTAACTGGCGAGCTGAAAGCATTCGATGACGAAGCTGGTCTGGCGAAACTGAAACGTTTCGATGCTGGTCTGGGTATAGTTGCCGGATATGAGCTGAAACAGGGTATTTATTTCGGACTGAATGCTGATCTGGGTCTGGTAAATGCATATGACAATACCGACAACGACCGCAGCTGGAAAAATACATCTTTCGGCGTGTCATTAGGTTATAAATTCTAAGGCAAGCAAATATTTATCGCAGAGGTCCTCTTCGTCTCCGACGAAGGGGACTTTTTGTTTTATGCGATGGCTGGGAATTATATATCATACACAAAAAATTAAAACTAATTCGTTGACAATTGCGTTAATTTTATGCCGTATTTGTATTAATAACTAATGGATAGCTCTGTTACTGTTGCCCTGGAAGTACCCTATTTTAAAGAGGACAATACCGCACACACACAACACAACATGTAAAGCATGATGAAAACTTTTACACTTATCTTTTTAGTGTTTCTATCCTTCCTATTGCCATTGCATGCTCAGGTGAGCCTTGGACTCAGAGGTGGTTATACTGTATCCGCAACGCAGATCAAAAATGCCCAGGGATATAAAAGTAACAGCCTTGGAACCAATAGCCAGCTGAAAAATTTGCATGCAGACCTGATTATCAATGTACCTGTGTACAGATCTTTTTATTTTCAGCCCTTGGTAAGATACATTACCAAAGGTGCCTACCTCCGCCCACTGCCTTACAAGCCGGGCATTCTTGTAGAATCGGCTAATCAGCTGAAACTGCACTATCTCGAAGTTCCAATGAATTTTGTACTGAAATATCCATTGCCAATGGGTAAGATCGTTATTGGAGCCGGACCTTATGTAGCCTACGGTCTCGGAGGATCTTACGATCTGGACCTGATGTATAATGGGTCTGTATTAAGTACTGATTCTCATAACATTGAATTCAATTATAAAGACCGTGGTATTGCGCCGGGTGTTCAGCTGAACAGGTTTGACGCCGGAGCCAACGTCGCGGTAGGAATTGAATTTAACAATCTTATGGTCCTGGGAGCTAATCTCAGCAGAGGGTATACCAATATCGACCGTACATCCTCAGCCAGGATCACGAACAGTTATTTTTCTGTCAGCCTGGGAATCCTGTTTGACAGAGAAGATTATTAAAAGTATATAACAGTGCGTTATTGTCAGGGGGGCTCCTTTCCAGGAGCCCCCTAATTTTTTTCGGGTGAGATAGGGGGGATGCTGCTGGTAACCGTCTTAGATGTGATAATCCCACAATATTATCTACATACAAACAAGACAAAAAGTGTGACAGTTATTCGGACATGCCACGACGTTTCCACGTGTTGGCATTTTTTATCAGAACAAACGGTTACCATTAAATAAAAAAGCGGTCCGCCTTAGGTGGACCGCTTGATTTTATATCGCTAATATATTTACTATACTATTTCGGCGACTGCTTTACGTATTACATGTGGTTTGCCCAGGGTGTAATAATGCAACACTGGTACGCCAAATGTTTTCAGTTCTTTGGACTGTCTGATCAGCCATTCAGTACCTACTTCCTCTACTTCTTTATCCGTCTTGCATTTCAGCACTTCATTCGCCAGTTCCTGCGGAATGTCCACATGAAAAGTCCGTGGCAGAATAGTCAGCTGTTTACGGGTAGTAATAGGCTTAAGCCCCGGAATAATAGGTACGGTGATACCAGCTTCCCGGCATTTGCTTACGAAGTCAAAGAATTTCTGGTTGTCGAAAAACATCTGGGTAACAATATAGTCGGCGCCATTTTCAACCTTCCTTTTCAGATAGTTCATGTCCGTCTGCATGTTCGGCGCTTCGAAGTGTTTCTCCGGATAACCGGCTACCCCGATGCAGAATTTTGTTTTCACACCACCCTGCAGGTCTTCTTCCAGATAAATACCATTATTCATATGTACCACCTGGCGTAGCAGTTCATCCGCATAACGATGCCCATGTGGTTCAGGTTCGAAGAAGGTTTCGTTTTTCGGCGCATCCCCCCGTAACACCAGTACATTATCTACTCCCAGATAGTTCAGGTCGATCAGTGCATTTTCAGTCTCTTCCCTGCTGAAGCCACCACAGATCAGGTGAGGCACAGCATCCACATCGTAGTGGTTCATCAGCGCCGCACATATCGCTACAGTACCGGGGCGTTTACGGATCTCTACCTTTTCAAAGGTACCATCAGCACGCTTCTTGAACATATGTTCGCTCCTGTGGTAAGTAACGTTGACAAAAGCGGGCTTAAATTCCATCAGCGGATCAAGGTGATCATAAATAGAATCCATACTTTTACCTTTAAGGGGAGGTAAAATCTCAAATGAGATCAGGGTATCTTTCGCCTGGGCAATATGTTCTGTTACTTTCATGGCAAAATAGAGTGGGCTTAAGTTAATGCCGGGCAAAAATAAGACATCTGTCAGTATTATCATCTATTTTTTACCTGAAAGGGCGAATATTTTTATAGATTGGACTCCATTCATAGATAAAAATGCAACAACGGACGATAAACTGGGTGGTAGCCAACAGTTAACCGTTGAAAGCTAAATGAAAAACGTATTTTTGCTAAGTTTGAACATATGGCATTAAAAATACATACAGATCAGCTGGTAAAGCGTTACGGTGCAAGGACCGTAGCCAATCACGTATCTGTAGAAGTGACACAAGGAGAGATCGTTGGTTTACTCGGACCGAACGGCGCCGGTAAAACAACCACATTCTATATGGTAGTAGGGCTGATCAAGCCTGATGAAGGACAGGTGTACCTCGATGATGTGAACATCACTAAACTGCCAATGTATAAGAGGGCCAAGATGGGGATCGGTTATCTCCCGCAGGAAGCGTCGGTGTTCCGTAAGCTGAGCGTAGAAGATAATATTTCCGCTGTACTGGAAATGACCGGGCTGAAAAAAGCAGAACAGAAGGAAAAACTGGAAAGCCTGCTGGAAGAGTTCCGTCTGACCCACGTACGGAAAAGTCCCGGAGACGTATTAAGTGGTGGGGAGCGCAGGCGTACTGAAATCGCCAGGGCGTTGGCCGTAGACCCTAAGTTCATTCTGCTGGACGAACCGTTTGCGGGTATTGACCCTATTGCCGTAGAAGACATTCAGTCAATTGTTGCCCGTCTTAAATACAAGAACATCGGGATCCTCATAACAGACCATAACGTGCAGGAAACACTATCCATTACGGACCGGGCTTACCTGCTTTTTGAAGGTAAGATCCTGAAAGCCGGTACTGCGGAAGAATTGGCCGAAGACGAACAGGTTAGAAAAGTGTATCTTGGCCAGAATTTCATTTTACGTCGTAAAAATTACCTGGACGAAGCAGCTAAGCAACAATAAACTACTACGTTCCTGATCCTATTATGAGAATATTAAGTCCTGCAATATCACAGTTGGCGCGCTTGCGCATGGGGCGTATAGAATACTTTATGCAATACCCACTGCAGGTGCAGCAACAGGTGTTCCAGAACCTTATCAGTGCGGCTCAGTATACTGAGTTCGGCAAACAATACGGCTTCTCACAGATCTACAAGATAGAAGAGTTTAAACAGCGGGTACCTATCCATACCTACGATACGCTCAAACCTTATATCCAGCGTCTGATGGAAGGCCAGCAGAATATTCTGTGGAATACGCCTATCAAATGGTTCGCTAAATCCAGTGGTACCACTGCCGATAAAAGCAAATTCATTCCTGTTTCCGTAGAAAGCCTTGATGATTGTCACTACCGTGCAGGTCGTGACGTGTTATCATGCTACTACAATAATTTCCCTGATTCCCGCCTGCTGACTGGAAAATCTCTCGTCATCGGTGGTAGCCATCAGGTAAATAAACTGGATGCTGAAAGTGATTCCTACTTCGGCGATCTGAGTGCCGTGATGCTGCAAAACATGCCTTTCTATGGTAACATGATCCGTACGCCCGACCTCTCTATCGCCCTCATGGACGAGTGGGAGGAAAAAATCGAACGTATGGCAAATGCTGTCATCCACGAAAACGTTACATCCATTGCCGGTGTACCTACCTGGACACTGGTATTGATCAAACGTATATTTGAAATTACCGGGAAAGATAACCTCGCCGATGTATGGCCTAACCTGGAATTGTACATGCACGGTGGTGTAAGTTTTACGCCGTACAGGGAACAGTTTAAAAAACTGATCCGTAAGCCGGATATGTATTACCAGGAAACCTACAACGCTTCTGAAGGTTTTTTTGCTGCGCAGGATATCGTCGGACAGGAAGGACTGCTCCTGTTCCTCAACCATGGCATTTTCTATGAGTTCATGCCGATGGAGGAATATGGTAAAGAATGTCCGCAAACACTACAGCTGCAGGATGTGGAACTGGGTAAAAACTACGCACTGATCATCAGTACCAACGGTGGTCTCTGGCGTTATCTCGTAGGCGATACCATACAGTTTACCTCTCTCGCACCATACAGG
The DNA here is from genome assembly GCF_010093065.1 of Chitinophaga agri. Classification (NCBI taxonomy): domain Bacteria; kingdom Pseudomonadati; phylum Bacteroidota; class Chitinophagia; order Chitinophagales; family Chitinophagaceae; genus Chitinophaga; species Chitinophaga agri. The sequence continues at coordinate 5,010,500 of NZ_CP048113.1, forward strand.
ATCCGGGTAAGTGGACGTACAAAGTCTTTCATCAATGCATTTGGTGAAGAACTGATCGTTGAAAACTCAGATCTGGCTATTGCGAAAGCCTGTGAAGAGACCGGCGCCGTAATGAATGATTATACAGCGGCTCCTATCTACTTCAGTGAAAATGAAGCCGGCGGACACGAATGGCTGCTGGACTTTGATAAAGCACCTGCTGATATCAACCAGTTCGTTGATGTCCTGGATAATACGCTCAAATCCATCAACTCTGACTACGAAGCCAAAAGACATAAAGATATGGCCCTGCGCCGTCCGGTAGTACACGTACTGCCTAAAGGTACCTTTACGGAATGGTTAAAGAGTAAAGGCAAGCTAGGAGGACAACATAAAGTGCCCCGCCTGAATAATGAGCGGCAACATGTAGAAGAAATTCTTAAATTCACCGGTATTTCCGGCAAAATCTAATCGAACAATTCATTCAACTAACAACTATTACGTCTATATGAAATTACTGGAGAACAAAGTAGCTATTGTAACAGGAGCCAGCAGAGGTATAGGTGAAGCTATTGCAATAAGATTTGCAGAAGAAGGTGCACATGTTGCATTCACATATCTGAGTTCTGATGAGAAAGCCAAAGCACTGGAACAAAAGTTACAGGCAATGGGTGTAAAGGCAAAAGCCTATAAATCCAATGCTGGTGTCTTCGAAGAAACGGAAGCGCTGGTAAATGACGTACTGAAAGAATTCGGAACTATCGATATCTGCGTGAACAACGCCGGTATTTCTAAAGATAACCTCTTACTGCGCATGAGCCCTGATCAGTGGGATGATGTAATGAACATCAACCTGAAAAGCGTGTACAACATGACTAAACATGTTATCCGCCCAATGATGAAAGCGAAGACTGGTTCTATCATCAACATGAGTTCTATCATCGGTATGAAAGGTAACGCGGGACAGAGCAGCTATGCCGCTTCTAAAGCCGGTATCATCGGTTTCACTAAATCAATCGCAGCAGAACTGGGTAGCCGTAATATCCGTGTAAACGCAGTAGCACCTGGTTTCGTAGAGACTGACATGACCCACTACCTGAAAGATGGTGATGGTGCAAAAACCTATATGGAGAAAATTCCGCTGGGTCGTTTTGGTAGTCCTGAAGATATCGCTAATGTATGCGTGTTCCTGGCTTCCGGCATGAGTAACTATGTGACTGGTCAGGTGATCAGCGCCTGTGGTGGATTGAACATGTAATTTGTAAGTGATTATAGCATAAAAAAAGAAAGAGGCATTTGCCTCTTTCTTTTTTTATGCTATCTGCTTAGTATCTTTTTCCGGGAATATCCACACGGAACGTTTCCATACATTTTCTGTCCTGTAGTGTGACAAATACAGTTTTACCATCTTTACCACCGAAGGTTAGATTACTGCAATGTTTTCCTTTCAACGGAATTTCCCTGATCTCTTTTCCTTCCGGTGATAGTACGACAATCGTCCCTTTTCCCCAACGGGCGATATACAGGTTACCCGCTTTATCGCATTTCATACCGTCAAAGCCATGGTCAGGAAAAGAAGCAAATAAGGTTTTGTTACTGATATTACCTGCATTGTCTACATCATATTTCCATACCTTACGCTGAACGCTTTCATTTACATAAAGGGTTTTCTCATCGGGGCTCAGTTCAATACCATTGGTTGTGCCCATGTTGGTCTCCAGTAGCACAGCTTTACCTCCCTTATCAATACGCCATATCTGACCTTCCTGGTTTTTCCAGTCAGGATCAGAAGCAAACAGCTGGTCTTTCTTATTTATACAGAGGTCATTAGGCTGGAACATTTTGTCAGAATGCACATAGACACTCACCTTCCGTGTTCTGGCGTTTACTTCCAGCACATTATGCCCCTTGAAATCGGGCAGGTACATATTGCCTTTGCTGTTGAACTGGATACTGTTAGCGATGCTGCTATCAGGGAGTGTGACATATACTTCCCCGCTGCCGTCCTTTGTGCTGATCTTACCGATAGTGCCGTCTTTCAGATAATTAACGACGTACAGATTCCCGGCCTTGTCGAAGTTGGGGCCTTCAATGTTGACAGAGAACATGTTCTCTTTTGTGAGGTCCTGCGCCTGGTACAATGCCCTGGATCGTTCCTGTGCCATCACTGCGCTGCCAGCAGTGAAAGCCAGCAATAAACAGATGTGCTGTTTCATGATAAGAAATTAACGTGAGCTATCAAGTTAAGAAAAGATATGTGGTAATCAAGGGATATTGATATGAGCGGCAGATATGCCCCCTTTTTGTGTAAATGAAATTTATGATAAAAAGGAACACTTTGATTGCTATTCAAAAATTTGGTAATCAAAGTATTAATATATTAGAGAAGGACTTATATATTTGTAGGGTTATTAGTCCTGTGATAAACGTCCTAAAATGTTCAGAGCTATACCTATTGTCTGCTTTATATGGCTGATCCTTCAGTCGTCCTGTAATAACCAGCCGAAACCTGCTGTCATTATAGAGCATAAAAACATCAACATAGAACAGATCGTACCGGATAGTGTAACGAAATACTATGATTTCCTGAATGGCCTCACACAGCTGAAGCTGCCCTATCCGAATGCCTATGATCTGAAGGAGATAAAAGAGTATGCACATTACCTGGGTATTGATACGACATACCAGGAAGTAAGGGCCGGACGTTTTGCCACCATGAATGGATTGACCCCGGTGATCTTCCAGTGTGAGATCAGCGATTATGAACGGCGCACCTGGCTGGTGATATTCAATGACAATGGAATAGAGAAATCCCGGTTACAGATAGCTGCAGATGTCCGTCCTGCTGAAGAAGCCGAGGCGGAAGAGCCGACTGCTGTAAAAGATACGACCTCTACACAATTTACCAGTGAGTGGTATTATATCGGACTGGACTCTGTCATAGAAGTAAGGGCCCGCCATTCTACCTATGTAGCTGGCAGCCAGAAGGTCAATACGACCTTACGCTTTTACCGCATAACATCTAAAGGAACTATTAAAGAAGTGTCACGTGATAAGGAAACGTTTGAGAAATATGCAACACATTTTCCTGCACGGCAGTTACCAGCTACAGTCGATACGGTAAATACAGTGGTATTGAAGCCGGTATCCCGGCTGACTCCTTACTACGATTTCAGGGAAGAAAGTCAGGACCCATTGTATGCATTAGGCAAACTCGAAATAGGGAACAGGGCGACCGCACTTCTTTATGCAAGAGACACGATCTACCTGGATGAAGGACTGAATTATCCGGAGGTAAAACTCATTACCTATAAAAAAGGGAAAGAGGTAGATAAGATCGTTGTCTACGGTGGCACGCTGGGAGAGCATACGGAAACTATTTATCGTAAATGTGTGGTGGATAAGGATGCGAGTATCAATCTGCAGGAAGAGGATAGCCGCGTAATAGATAGCAGCTTCCGTTTCAAAACAGTGTACAATATGCAATATGAGATCCTGCCGGGAGGTAAGATCATCGGTCGTCAGGCTACTTCTATTGTGCACAGTTCAAAATTGTATAATGAGAAGGCACTGATCAAATACTTTAAGGGGCAGAAAAGCAGTCACACATACATTTCACTGTTTAACATCAGGGCAAAGGACAATATTCTTGTAGGACTGCATGCTTATCATAAAGGGGAGGAGACCTACCTGGAATTTCTCACGGTGAATAGGGACAATAAGATCATTGACAGGTATACAGTATACGACCATCTCAAAAAGCAAAAGGCTGCTGATGTAAAGGCAAAGAAGATGGAAGACATTGTAGACGATTATCATGACAGGAGAGGCAGGCTCACCTGCGACGCCATTATCAGATTGACAGGCAGGGAGCTGCACATTACGCCGGGCGGTAAGTTTGTGAAATAGTTTTCACTATTTTCGCCGGGCCATGATACATGTTTCAGAATTTAAAGACTTAGCGTGTCTTTCCATCCATAAAGTGGGCAATGCCTCACAGGAGGAAGCACTGATATGCTCGCAGGAACCCCTGGAGTTAAAGGATGAAGCGATCAGTCAGTTACTACTGACCTATTTTATTCAGCCGTTCACGAACAGTGCCGAGTATTTTCGCTTTTTTCATGAGGCTGATCTGCAATTGAATGAGATTTTTCAATATTGCCGGCGTATCTTTGAAAACAGGGACAATTTTCACGAGCAATCTGTTAATATTGCCAAACATCTGTACAAGCACTCCACTCATCCGAAGATCAAAGGAGGAGAATTATATATTGCTTACTTTAGTAAATGTCAGGTGGATGGAGAAGACGTCGAGGCAGTCGGTATTTTTAAATCAGAGAGCAGGGACACCTACCTGAAAGTATTTCTGGCCAACGATAATTACGCGGTGGATTATGAAGATGGTATTAATATCAACAAGCTTGATAAAGGCTGTTTGATCTTCAACACCGAAGAAGAGAATGGGTACAAAGTCAGCGTCGTAGATAGTATCAGCAAACAGAATGAAGCAGTTTACTGGAAAGATGCATTCCTGCAGGTTCAACGCCGGGAGGATAGCTATCACCAGACAGAACTGGCTGTGAACATGTGCAAGAAGTTTATCAATGATAAACTCCCGGACCAGTATGAAATAAGCCGGGTGGATCAGGTAGATCTGCTGAATAGATCAGCAACCTATTTTAAAGAGAAAGAGCAGTTTGATCTGGACGATTTTGCACAGGAAGTATTAGGCAACCCCGAAGCTATCCAATCCTTTAAAGATTATAAGCAAGAGTTCCAGCAGGAGTTTCAACAGGAGTTCCCCGATGAGTTTGATATTTCATCTCCGGCTGTAAAGAAGCAGCAGAAGGTGTTTAAGAGTGTACTGAAGCTGGACAGAAATTTTCATATTTATATACATGGTGACAGAGAGATGATAGAGCGTGGTTTTGATGAAGCAACGAATCTGTTTTACTATAAACTCATGTTTGAGAACGAAACCTGATCAACTTCTTTTTTTCATAAGCAAAAACCAATTGTTAAACAAAGGCTGTTCTTCCGGGCGGCCTTTTATCATTTATGTATCTGATATAAATAAGAAAGGGCGCATCGTGTTACGGATGCACCCTCTTAATGGTATTTAACTGATGATTATTTCTGTTTCTCACGAGGTTTGGGGGGCTTATTCTGTCCACCACCACCTTGTTGTTTCGGAGCGTTCTGTTGGTTTCTATCCTGCTGCTGTGGCTTCGGACCTCCAGGTTTTTGCTCGTGCTTCTGCTTTGGAGGATGTTGCTGTTGCGGGCGTTGTTCCTGCTTAGGCTTCTGCTGTTGCTGCTGACGGCCCTCCTGTTGTTTCTGCTGCGGGCGGTTATCCTGTTTGGATTCTCCTTTCTTACCTGCGGCTTGTTGCGGCTGCGGGTCTTTCTGATCTTTCTGCTGCTTATGCTTTTGTTTCTCCTTGTCTTTATGTTTACGCTTCTGCGCAGTTTTTTCCAGTGAGCGGAGGCTTATCTGGCCTACTACATCGGCGAAGCCAAGGTCAGCTTCTTTTGGTTTGGCAGCTACTACTTCAACAGCTTTCAGGTCATCAGGTCTGATATTCTGTTTGTTGAGGTGACGGATTTCCTTCACGCGTGCAATGGTGAGCGGATATTGTTTGCTGCTGTCGCCATAAGCGTACCACATCAGGTTTTTGAAGATATCTCTTTTCTGAAGGGTAGCTACACCGTTAACTGTTTCTATAGAGTCTGCATCTTCAGGGAATTCCCTCAGGGCATCCAGGTAAGTATCCAGTTCATAGTTCAGGCAGCATTTCAGACGGCCACACTGACCGGAAAGTTTTGCCTGGTTGATAGACAGGTTCTGATAACGGGCAGCGGTGGTGTTCACGCTCTTGAAATCAGTAAGCCAGGTAGAACAGCAAAGTTCTCTTCCGCAGCTACCGATACCACCTACTTTTCCGGCTTCCTGGCGGGCACCTATCTGGCGCATTTCCACCTTAACACGGAATTCACCGGCGTACAGTTTGATCAGTTCACGGAAATCCACCCTGTCATCAGCGGTGTAGAAGAAGGTCGCTTTACGGCCATCTGCCTGAATTTCTACTTCTGCAAGCTTCATTTCCAGGCCGATACTGCGGGCAATGGCCCTGGCCTTGATGAGGGCATCCTTTTCACGGGCTTTGTTATCCTGCATCCGTGCAATGTCTTCATTGGTAGCGCGGCGAAGTACTTTTTTTACTTCGGGAGTATCTTCTACGCGTCTTTTCTTCATCTGCAATTTGACCAGTTCGCCTGTAAGGCTGATCTGTCCGATGTCGAAACCACTCACACCTTCTACTGTTACCATTTCTCCCTTATCAAGGAGCTGTTTGGTGGTGTTACGGAAAAAATCCTTCCTGCTACCGTTATTGAAGCTAACTTCTATTATATCAAATGGTGCTAAGCTATCACTCAAGGGAATATTGGCCAGCCAGTCGAATACGTTCAGCCTGTTACAGCCTCCACTACTGCATCCTCCATTACTCTTGCATCCTGACGGCTTTCCCTCTGCACCTGTACCACATCCGGCACAAGCCATATTAATCGATTTAAATTATTAAATGAAACACATCCGGGCATTGGACCGGACGCTTAAATATATGTAAAAGCCCTTATTCCTTAAGGGCCGGAATAAACAAAGATAACGGAAAATGCCCTTCATCGCGTCATAGTGCCGGAATCGGCCGCTTTTTAAAGATATACTGAAGCTTTATGGAAAGCGCGTGGAATAACAGTTTTGCGTTTGCGTTACGTTCTATGTAGTAGCTGGCATTGTCCAGCTCCTGCATGATCTGTTCCATCTGCTCAAGGTCGGCCAGCTTTTGCAGTTTCAGTGCAAAGTCGGTTTCTTCTTCGGAGAAGGCCAGCTGACTTCTGTCTATATATTTTAGTCGCAGGGTATGTTCCAGCAGGTTAATAAAGTACCGGAGGAACTGTTTCTGGTTTTCACGGCCCATCTTGGCGCTCGCTATACCTTCTATCCATCCCTGAAGTCCTACACGGTTGCCCGTAAATATATAGTTGAGCCAGTTGCGTAACAGCTCATGATAGTCATCATCTGAGTGCTGCAGCATATACAGGGCCTCCCTGTAATTGCCGGAAGCAATGGTCGCAGCCTGTCGTGCTTTGGCTGCCGGTATCTTGGCCCGGTTCACCAGCGCGTCCACGATCACTTCCTTCGGGAGCGGATTCACTTTGATAAGATGTGTACGGGAGAGGATGGTGGCCAGTATCTGTTCCTGATTTTCCGCGATCAGCAGAAAAATGGTGTTAGCTGGCGGTTCCTCTATCAGCTTCAGGAGCCTGTTACCTTCGTTGCCGAGGTATTCAGGCATCCACATCAGCAGTATCTTATAAGTGCTTTCGAAGCTCTTCAGACTCAGTTTGCGGATGATGTCCTGGCATTCCATCGCCGTGATATTTCCCTGTTTGTTCTCAGCACCTATGAACTGTAACCAGTCATATGCATTCCCATAGGGATGCGTATCTACAAACTCGCGCCATTCAGACGCATAGTCAGAGCTGATCGGTTTATCGCCCGGTTTACGGGGGATGACCGGATAAGAGAAGTGAATATCAGGGTGAATGTACTTACCTGCTTTTACACATGCCAGACATTGCCCGCAGGCGCCATCAGGCTGTTTGTTCTCGCAGACCAGGTATTGCGCAAATGCAAGTCCCAGCGGTAATCCTCCGGTTCCCTCAGGTGCCAGTATAATATTAGCGTGACTGAGCCGGTTATTCTCCGTGGACCTGATTAACTGTTGTTGTATCCCTTCCTGACCTATGACATTCGAAAAAAGCATGGGCGCAAATTAGTATTTCTTTTCTATCGCGGCCGTTACTTCAGGGGAAAGCGGTTGTGTTTTAGGTGAGAATACGGCCACCAGATTACCTTTTTCATCCAGCAGGTATTTCTGAAAATTCCATTGTACTTCAGCTGGTTCGAAATGTTTGGCTTTACTTTCTGTGGCCAGCCATTTATAGATCGGGTGAATGTCGTCACCTTTTACGGAGATCTTTGCCGCCATCGGGAAGGTTACCGCATATTTCTTGGAGCAGAACTCTTTAATCTCTGCATTGGAGCCTGGTTCCTGCTGACCGAAGTTGTTGGCCGGGAAACCGATGATCACCAGGTTCTTTTCGTATTTCTTATAGAGTTTTTCTAATTCAGCGTACTGAGGGGTATTACCGCACATAGAAGCAGTGTTCACGATCAGGATCTTCTTTCCTTTGTAATCAGAGAAGTTGATCTTACCTCCATCTACAGATTCAACCTTGAAATCATATATAGCGCCTCCTTTCATAAATAAGAGCATTGATATTAATAGTGTCTTCAGCATCATCATATAAATAAATTTAATTGTAGTGTGATTATAAATGTGTGAGCAGATAAAATTAAGTAAAATATTGTATATAAGGTGTTAATGATAGACGGCAGCCCGTTTCTTTCAATGGCGGGAGTAAGCCAGTGTGCAAACACTTACACGGGCGCCTGCATTTATCAGCAACCGGCTGCAGGCTTCAATGGTCGCGCCGGTGGTGATCACATCATCTACCAGTAGTACATGCCTGTCTTTCAGGTCTGTGTCGTGCTGCAGCGAAAAGCTTGCGGATACATTTTCCCAGCGTAACAGCCTGCCCTTACTTGTTTGGGAAGAGGAGTGGTGATTACGGGTAAGGACATCGAATACAGGTTGCCGGGTAACGGCGTTAATGCCGCTGGCTAATACGGCCGCCTGATTATAACCACGTTGCCGCATTTTGGAAGGATGTATAGGTACAGGTACTACACAGTCGGTTTCGTATAGCCAATGGCTTTGCTGTAACGCAAGTCCCATCTGCCTTCCCAGATGCGCAGCAATATCTTCCCGTTGTTTGTATTTGAACTGATAAATGAGTTGTTGCAGGAGAGATCCTTTCCGGTAGTAACAGGTGGCCGTGGCATGTGCGACGGGCGTTCTTCCCATAAAGATCTTTTCCACCGGATTACCGGTAATATGCTGAAAGCCGGTAAAAGGCAATCGCCTGTGGCAACGCAGGCAAAGGATAGCTTCTGTTTGGGTTAACTCCATACTGCAACCTTCACAGGTATGCGGAAAGAACAAATGGAGTAGTGAGGATAACAGGCTTTTCATTATGATATGGATCAGGTTTACCCTGAAAATAATGAAAAGCCTGCATCCTGAAAATTAAAACAGTCCGCGGTAGACTTCATCTACTCTTCCTACCGGCACGACTTCTATATTAAACTTACTGATGTCCGTACCTTTCTTATTGTAGCGGCTGATGAATATCTTTTCAAAGCCCAGTTTCTCCGCTTCCGCCACACGTTGTTCTATTCGGTTCACAGCGCGGATCTCACCACTCAGGCCAACTTCCCCTGCGAAGCAAATTTTACTGCTGATCGGAATGTCTTCATAAGAGGAGAGAAGAGAACATAAAACAGCCAGGTCAATAGAAGGGTCTTCTACGCGTATACCACCGGCAATGTTCAGGAAGACATCTTTCACACCGAAGTGGAAGCCACCCCGTTTTTCCAGTACGGCGAGCAGCAGTTGCAATCTGCGCAGGTCAAACCCGGTAGCTGTACGTTGCGGTGTACCGTAAACGGATTGAGTAACGAGCGCCTGTACTTCCACCAGCATAGGGCGCAGTCCTTCTATTGTGGCAGCAATGGCCACACCACTCAGCTGATCTTCACGTTGTGAGATGAGTATTTCGGAAGGATTGGTGACCTGTCTTAAACCACCGCCTGTCATTTCATAAATACCCAGTTCCGCCGTAGAGCCGAAGCGGTTTTTAATGGTACGGAGGATGCGGTAAGCGTAGTGCTGATCGCCTTCAAACTGGAGAACAGTGTCAACCATATGTTCCAGTATTTTCGGACCGGCGATGGAGCCATCTTTGGTAATATGACCGATCAGGAATACAGGCGTGTGACTTTCTTTAGCAAAGCGTTGCAGTTCAGCAGTAGTTTCTCTGATCTGTGATACGCTGCCAGGTGCAGATTCAATAAAAGGAGATTGCAGCGTCTGAATAGAGTCAACGATAACGAGTTGCGGACGTAGTTTTTTTATCTCCTGGAAGATGGTCTGGGTAGATGTTTCAGTAAGGAGATAGAACAGGTCATTTTTTACCTGTAATCTGTCTGCCCGCATTTTTATCTGCTGAGCACTTTCTTCTCCACTTATATATAATGTAGTGATGTCTTTCAGTTGCAATGCATTCTGCAGGAAGAGCGTACTCTTACCGATACCGGGTTCACCACCTACGAGTACGAGAGAGCCGGGTACTATACCGCCACCTAATACACGGTTCAGTTCTACATCAGGTGTCAGTAATCGTTCTTCAGCAGTGGTACTGACTTCAGAGAGATTCACGATATTATCTGATCTGCCGTTTTCTTTCTCAGGTTGCCAGTTTGTATTACGTAGAGGGATATCTTTTTGTACTTTCTCTTCGACGAATGTATTCCATTGACCACAACTTGGACATTTACCAGCCCACTTGGCTGATTCATATCCACAATTCTGACAGAAGAAGGCAGTTTTAATTTTCATGCAACAAATTTAAAACGGAAATATCCGGTCTGGTGAAAACAAAAATAAAAACGGATGTAAAGATGATGTATAAAATCGTTGTTATAAAAGTGAAGTGTACAAAATGGATGTATTCAAAAAATGAGAAAATAAAAAGGATGAGTCAGTGAATTAAAAATGGAAGAAATGGATGTGTGAAACGTTAAAATTTTGTGGAAGTGATAGGTGTATAAAAACGGGTAAAAAAGAAAAGAGCCAACAGAAATTTCTGCTGACTCTTTCTACTTACTAACCCATTAAATTCACGTCTAAATTACTAAATGGCTACAGAATAAAAAAGTTTATTTAATTGATGTGAATAACTTTTGACGACTTTTCATAATGTGACAGATCTGCCACCATAGCACGTTTCAGCCGGCAAAGGCATCCAATTATACTTTCATTAAAAGGGCGTAAAAGGTTGATAAATAGGAATGATGCCGTCATAATTTATATATGAAAAACGGGTCATAAAAACATTAATTATATCTGTCATATCGGCGTATTTGAGGCATTAAATCTATGGCGAGCGACATATTGACAGTGTTAAATTTCCTCTTTGTCAGGTACAAGGAAGGTTATACCGGGCTAATTCTTAAGGAAATCCTAAATCCGGTTTTAAGGGGGTGTTTGGATGGTAATTTGATGAATAGTTACCAGTAATTTTGTACTGATTAAAACTACAATTCAATTATGACACCTGGTTTTTTTATCATATCACTCATTTTCTTAGGGATCAGCCTGTTAGTAAGCTGGCGACTGAAGAGTAAGTTTTCGGAATATAGTGCGATACCGACCGCATCCGGCCTGACCGGTAAGCAAATTGCGGAGAAGATGTTGAAAGACAATGGTATATATGATGTACAGGTGGTTTCGGTGGACGGATTTCTGTCCGATCACTATGACCCGGGCAATAAGACGGTAAATCTGAGTCCGGAAGTCTACTCCGGTGCCAATGTGGCTGCCGCAGCTGTAGCGGCCCATGAATGCGGACACGCAGTGCAGCATGCCAGGTCTTATCAGTGGCTGAATTTGCGCTCTAAGCTGGTTCCTGCCGTACAGTTCAGTTCGAACCTGGTGCAGTGGGTGCTAATCGGCGGTATTTTACTGATCAAGGTATTCCCGACCCTGTTGCTGGCGGGTGTGATCCTTTTCGCCGTAACCACCATATTTTCCCTGGTAACATTACCTGTTGAGTTTGATGCTTCCCGTAGGGCGCTTGCCTGGTTGGATAATACCAATCTTATGCGTAAGGAAGAACATGACAAAGCAAAAGATGCTTTGTGGTGGGCAGCAATGACTTATGTAGTGGCGGCGATTTCGTCTGTAGTGACTTTATTGCACTACCTGATGATCTATATGGGTGCAAGGAGCAGAGACTAAACATAATCATCTGTTAATCAATATGGAAGGTCGGAAAGTTTATTTTCCGGCCTTTTTTATGCCAACATGGCGTTGCATTTTCCGGGGTTTATCTGCTTTATTAGCTATTAATAAATATTAGTGAGGTAAGCTTTCACCTACGTTTCTCCTACGTCTTAAAACGTAGGAGAAACGTAGGTGAAAGCTTACCTGGAACTATACGATACTAAGGGTAAGCAGGTAAACGTGATTGCACCTGGGTGGAGGTAGGGGCTTTTTTAGTGGGAGTGGGGTAAGGATATAGGTGGAGGTATTGACTTATTGTATAAAGTACATATGCGTTATACGTTGATTTATAGTTTAAATTTCGTCCCTGCTAAATATCGGCGTCAGGTGTTAATAACTCTTAGTCAAAAATTTTATTGAAAATCAATTAATTGTAAAGGTGTTGTTCAAAAAAGAACCCAAATTGTATTGTTATTTGAAATAAGAGATTTAGCTTTGCACTCCCAATTTGTTTGGGATTATTATATCAAGACGTAGACACTTTATTATAATATAATATAATGAATACTTTAAGCTTCAAGACTAAATCGGCCAACGACGCTACAGTTACGCGTGAGTGGCACATTGTAGACGCCACTAACCTGACTTTAGGAAGGATGAGCGCGAAGATTGCGGCAATCTTAAGAGGCAAGAACAAGCCTTACTACACTCCTCACACTGATTGTGGTGATTTTATCATCGTTATCAATGCTGAGAAAATTCAGTTTACCGGTAATAAATGGAATGACAAAGAATATCTGACTTACTCTGGTTACCCAGGAGGTCAGAAAGGTGAAATAGCTAAAGACCTGGTTCGTCGCAGACCAGAACTGATCATAGAAAGGGCTGTAAAAGGTATGCTGCCTAAGAATCGCCTGGGTCGTGCTATGTACAAAAAACTGTTTGTATACGCAGGTGCTCAGCATCCTCATGCTGCACAGAAACCGAAAACTTTAACTTTCTAATTTTTCTCTGATACATGGAAAAGCAAAAAAACACTATAGGTCGTCGTAAAGAAGCCGTTGCCCGTGTTTATATCAGCAAGGGTACTGGTAACATTGTAGTAAACGACAAAGACTATAAAGAATACTTCACACTGGTTTACCTGCAGAATCAGGTGGAACTGTCCCTGAAGACTATCGACGCTACAGACAAATTTGATATAAAGGTAAATGCTGCTGGTGGTGGCATCAAAGGTCAGGCAGAGGCTATTAAGCTGGGTATCGCTCGTGCACTGTGCGAAGTGAATATCGAATACCGTCCGGCGCTGAAAGCTGCTGGTCTCCTGAAACGTGATCCAAGAGGCGTTGAACGTAAGAAACCAGGTAAAGCTAAAGCTAGAAGAAGCTTCCAGTTCTCTAAACGCTAATCGTGATGAATGCGTGCTACTATATGTGCTACGCAGATTATTAACATTGACCTTTTATAACAGAGCATAATAACATGGAAAATAATACCTCATTACAGCAGCAGTTACTGGAGGCAGGTGTACACTTCGGTCACCTGAAGAAAAAATGGAACCCGAAGATGCTGCCTTACATCTTCGCAGAAAAGAAAGGTATTCACATCATAGATCTGAATAAAACCGTTGATGGTTTACAGGAAGCAGCAGCTGCCCTGAAATCTATCGCAAAGAGCGGTAAAAAGATCATGTTCGTAGCTACTAAAAAGCAGGCGAAAGAAATCGTAGCTGAAGCGGCAAAACGCGTTAACATGCCTTACGTAACCGAAAGATGGTTAGGTGGTATGCTGACTAACTTCACTACTATCCGTAAGAGCGTTAAGAAGATGCAGAGCATCGAGAAAATGCTGACTGACGGTACTTTCGACAGCGTAACTAAGAAAGAGCGTCTGACTTTAACACGTGATAAAGAGAAAATGGAGAAAGTTCTGGGCGGTATCGCTCAGCTGGCTCGTGTTCCTGCTGCACTGTTCCTGGTTGATATCAGCCACGAGCATATCGCACTGGCAGAAGCTCGTCGCCTGGGTATCTCTACTTTCGGTATGGTAGATACAAACTCCGATCCTACTAAAGTAGATTTCGCAGTTCCTGCTAACGATGACGCTACTAAATCAATCGCTATCATCACCAACTATATCGCTGCAGCAATCGCAGAAGGTCTGGCTGAGAGAGCAAATGAGAAAACTGACGACGTAGTTGAAGAAGAAGAAGAAGATAACAAAGCCCTGAAGTTTGAACTCGAAGGCGGTGAAGACCGTGAAAGAGGCCGCAGACAAGGTGGTGGCGCCGGTCGTGGCCAGGGTGGCCAAGGCGGCGGTGGCAACCGTCCTGGTGGTCAGGGTGGCAACCGTCCAGGCGGTGGTGGTAACCGTCCAGGTGGCGGTGGCAACCGTCCAGGTGGTGGTGGTAACCGTCCAGGTGGCGGTGGCGGCGGACAGCGTCGTCCTGCTGGTTCCGGCGGTCCTAAACCAGGTGGCAACAGATAATCTCCGTTGGAAACAACATAAAGCAATTGCGAATCGTGGAACAGCCTTATTGCTCCATGGTTCGCAATTGGGCGTTAATACTTGATAAAGAATAAACATTAATCTATAATAAACTCATTATAAGTTATGGCAGCAACAATTACAGCAGCTGATGTTAACAAACTGCGTCAGCAAACTGGTGCAGGTATGATGGATTGCAGAAAAGCATTGGTTGAAAGTGATGGTGATTTCGAACAGGCAGTTGACTACCTGCGTAAGAAAGGACAGAAAGTAGCAGCCCTGCGTTCTGACCGTGAAACCAAAGAAGGTGTGATCATCGCTAAAACTAACGCAGACGGTACTTCCGGCGTAGTAGTAGCCCTGGGTTGTGAAACTGACTTCGTTGCTAAAAACGAAGACTTCGTGAAATTCGCACAGTCTATCGTTGACCTGGCACTGAGCAGCGGCGCTAACACCCTGGAAGAACTGGGTGCAGCTACCCTGGATGGTGCTACTGTTAACGATAAAGTTAACGATCAGGTTGCTAAGATCGGTGAGAAGATCACCCTGGCTAAATTTGAAAAGATCTCTGCAGCTTCTGTAACTGCCTATATCCACGGTAACTTCCGTATGGGTGTACTGGTAGGCTTCTCTGCACCTGTTGCTGAAGAAGTAGGTAAAGATATCGCTATGCAGATCGCGGCAATGAACCCAATCGCAGTTGACGCTGATGGCGTTTCTCCTGAGCTGATCGCCCGTGAGAAAGCTATCGCTATCGAGCAGATCGCTGCTGAAGGTAAAACCGGCGATATGGCTGAGAAGATCGCTATCGGTAAAGTGAACAAATTCTTCAAAGAAAATACACTGTTACCTCAGGCTTTCGTAAAAGACAACAACAAAACTGTTGCTGATTACCTGAAATCAGTAAGCGCTGATCTGAAAGTAACAGGATTCACAAGAATCGCATTAGGGTAATCTTATTACCTGCAAAAAAGGGAGAGAATCACAATTCTCTCCTTTTTTTTGCACTTTACAGAGAGAATGCATTGAGCCGGCAGGAACCGGCAGCCCGGCTATTTAATAACTAGTCTCCTGTTAATGACAGAGCTGCCTGTCAGGCCTTCAATACCCCGTTCGGCATTTTTTTATATATTCGGGGACTGTAAACTATTTACTAACTAACATTTTCATATCATTTTTCATAAGTCATGTTGCCAAAGTATAAGCGTATCTTACTCAAGTTGAGCGGTGAATCCCTGATGGGAGAAGGTAATTATGGTATAGATCACAGGGTGATCACGCAGTATGCGTACGATATCAAAGCTGTGACCGACCTGGGTGTTCAGGTAGCCGTAGTAATCGGAGGTGGTAACATTTACCGTGGTATGAACGAAGCTGAGACCGGTATTGAAAGAGCCCAGGGTGACTATATGGGTATGCTGGCGACAGTGATCAACGGTATGGCCATGCAGAGCGGTCTGGAGAAAGTTGGTTTATATACCCGCCTTCAGTCTGCTATTAAAATGGAACAGATCGCAGAACCTTACATCCGCCGCCGCGCTATCCGTCACCTGGAAAAAGGTCGTGTAGTGATCTTTGGAGCAGGTACTGGTAACCCTTATTTCACGACAGATACCGCTGCTTCCCTGCGCGCTATCGAAATACAGGCCGATGTGATCCTGAAAGGTACCCGTGTGGATGGTATTTATACTGCAGATCCTGAGAAAGATCCTACCGCTACCCGCTACGAATCTATCACTTTTACAGAGGTGTATCAGAAATCCCTGAATGTGATGGATATGACCGCATTCACACTTTGCCAGGAGAATAAACTGCCTATTATCGTATTTGATATGAATAAGGGTGGTAACCTGATGCAGGTGATCATGGGTAAGAATGTAGGTACGCTGGTAAAAGGATAAGCAGCTTTGTACCCGGAATGCAGTGAAGGAAGGAACGTGAAGGGGGGCAGGAAGGAAACAACTAACTAAGACAGCTTTTTCTATTCATATTGTCAGGAATCAGGGTTAAATACAGTGAGTGAGTAGTCATTCGCTGTATTTAATCCCTGATTCCTGATTTTTATTTCAGGAGCTTTTTAATGTCTTTGTAAGGCACAAATAAGGTCACCTGACCCATTGCATAAGGTCCGATCTCATAGGGGGTATAGCTGAAGGCAATACCTTTATCAGTCAGCAGGAAATTGTCATTAGGGGTGATCTCTTTTACAAGCAGCATATCTCCCAGGATCTTTCCTTCCTCCACTTTGTACACTTTACGGAAAGCCTTGGCCAGCTCAGGGATCAGTGCTTCTTTATATTCCGGTTTCAGAATGTCCTCCGGCTTTATGACCTTCTTCTTCTCGAGGTCCAGTACCTGATAGTGTGCCGCGTAATTACCATGTGCACCACCTGTGAATTCATAGGTGAAATATTCCAGCACCAGGTAAGGGTACTGATTCCATACTATCTTCATATCCGCATCCGCGCCCCAGCTGGCAGCAGGCGGAATGCCCTCTGATGTATCCAGGTCTCTCGCACTGACCTTGTAGGTGATCAGGAAAGAGTCAATATCCCTTTTCAGGAATTTCACCGGATCTTTGATAGCACGTCCACCGGTAATATTACTTCTTACAAAGTCAGCAGTCTCCTCATCGTTGCCGGCAGCGGGCCAAATGATGCTATTGGAAGCCTGTCCGACAGGGGTATTCGGATTGCCTGGTAAAAGCTGAACAGAATCGCTGGCAAACAGTACATCGAACGCAACGGCATTTTCAAGGCTTGATTTGAGCTCAAAATCATAAGAGGTACCCTTACCCCTCCATTTACCTTTAAAGCCTCCCAGGCTATCCAGTTTGCCCGAAAACAGCCTTTCTTCATCTCTGTCCGTGTTCTCGTACAAAAACACCTTCTCACCTTCAGGAGAGCCCCATACCATAATTGGCTCACCGATCTTATCATAAGTGTAGTAACCACGGAATATCCAGGGGCCGGCTTTTATCAGGTCCATGGTAACAGGTTCCTCACCGATCTTTCCTTTCAGATGCAGGTAATAATAAGGCGTATTAGTAGGATTGGCAACCTTTGCCTGTTGTGCGGGCTGTTTGGTTTTCGTACCGCAGGCCGCCAGCATAACACAGGTGATAGCGAATAATAGTATGGTTCTCATGCGATAAAATTAATAAATATTTGATTCGGTGAACAGGAGGTCATTTGAGATGCTGATAACGATCATGCGCCCGTGCCCGGTAGTTGCCTTGTTTTATAAGTAT
The DNA here is from genome assembly GCF_010093065.1 of Chitinophaga agri. Classification (NCBI taxonomy): domain Bacteria; kingdom Pseudomonadati; phylum Bacteroidota; class Chitinophagia; order Chitinophagales; family Chitinophagaceae; genus Chitinophaga; species Chitinophaga agri. The sequence continues at coordinate 5,028,187 of NZ_CP048113.1, forward strand.
CTTTGTATCAGATAAAAAACCGGACCATGTTGAATAAAGAAGTAGCAGATCTGCGTAAGGACTATCGTCTTGCCTCACTTGATGAGCAGGATGTGGCGCAGGATCCCTTAGATCAGTTTGAACGCTGGTGGAAAGATGCCACCTCCGGAGAACTGGATGAACCAAATGCAATGACCCTGGCAACCAGCACCCCTGACGGATTTCCATCCGCACGTATCGTGCTGCTGAAGAGTTTTGATGAAGAGGGATTCACTTTCTTTACAAACTATGAAAGTCAGAAGGCGCGGGACATGGCCGCTAATCCCAATGTATCTCTGTTATTCTTCTGGCGCGAGCTGGAGAGACAGGTGCGTATATACGGAACTGTTAGTAAAACGTCTCCTGAGATCAGTGATGAATACTATAAAAGCAGACCATTGGGTAGCCGTGTAGGTGCGATAGCATCTCCGCAGAGCCGTGTGATCCCGGGTCGTAGTTTTCTGGAAGAGAACGTAAGAATGGTGGCAGAAAGATATGTACTGGAAGATCCGGAACGTCCGGCATACTGGGGCGGCTATGTGGTAAAGCCTGTTAAGATTGAATTCTGGCAGGGACGCAGCAGCCGTTTGCACGACAGGATACTGTATACGCTGGAAAACGGAAAATGGCTGATCGACAGATTAGCACCGTGAGAAATTAGGAATTAAGAATTAGGAATTAGGAATTTCAGCTGCGACAAATTCGTTTCGTCTGAATTAAGTCAGGAAAATAACAGCAGGGGTTTATTCCTGCGGCTCAATTCCTAATTCTTAACTCCTAATTCCTAATTAAGACTAAGCCTTTGCTTTAGCTTTAGCAGCAGCAGCTTTCTTTGGTTTTGCAGGTCTAGCCTTGCCGAAAGAACCGTTAGAAATCTTGCCTTTTTTGGTTTTGATATCACCTCTACCCATTGTAAACAGTTTGAAGTTTATAGTTTGATGTTTGTTCAACCGAGGATTACTCCCCGCTAATTAGGCCGCAAATTACGGAATAGCAGGGGTTAAATGCAAAAAAAAAGCAAGAAACAGTGCTGTTCCTTGCTTGAATAAGTTAAGCTAACAGATTAAAGCTTGTCGGACAGAGCCTTACCAGCTTTGAATTTAGCCACTTTCTTAGCTTTGATCTTGATGATCTGGCCAGTCTGTGGGTTTCTACCGTTACGAGCAGCACGTTTAGAAACAGAGAAAGTACCGAAACCTACTAAGGTTACTTTACCACCTTTTTTCAGGGTATCAGCAACAGCTTTAGTGAAAGAATCCAGCGCTTCGTTAGCTTGGGTTTTAGTGATACCGGCATCTTTAGCCAGTTTGTCGATTAATTCGGCTTTGTTCATAGCTAGTAAGATTTAACTAGTGAATAAAATGTTTGATGTGAGCAAATATAGCGCGTTTTATCAGATTACCAAATTTTTTGAATCTTTTTTAACTAAAAAATCATCGGCTGAAAACGCCTACTGGTAACGGTTACAGCAGATTGACACTTGTCAGGGCATCAACAGGATTGATACCTTAAATTGATGAAAACCGCTATGACAGCCCATTTGCTGTAGTATTTACTATAAACGCATCTACGGTCCAAGTATTGTACCAAAGTCTGAATCCCGTATGATCAGTGGATTTCCTGTGGATAAGTTTAACAACTATACTACCTGCATTACAGAGTTAAAAGCGACAAACTGATTGCCAAACAGATCATAGCTTGTCTGACGCAGTTTTGGCGCATGTTCCGCCAGGAAAGTCTGATAGTTTTCCAGTGTGTCTGTAAAGTACTGAGCTGAGTAAGTTGGACCATCTTCGTCATCCTGCTCAAGTAGCCTGCAGATGCGGTAATCATGGAAAAGTCCTGTTGCCATTATCGCAGGTATATGCTCTTCTTTCATCCATTGTAGCCACCTTTCGTTGATGAAGTGTGTTACTTTCGTCGTTACGTTATAAATAACCATGTGGGAAATGTCTTTACGATTCTAGTTGCAGATACACCGGACAGTGGTCTGAATGCTTTACTTCCTGCCAGATCTGAGCGTCTTTCAGCCTTGTTTGCAGTGGTGTTGTAACGCTGATATAATCGATACGCCAGCCCTTGTTGTTGTTCCTCGCATTTGCGCGGAAGCTCCACCAGCTGTATTGATGCGGTTCCGGATGGTAATGACGGAAGGTATCAATAAAGCCGTTCTCATATAGCTTATCCATCCAGGCCCGCTCCTGTGGCAGGAATCCCGAGGAATTCTTATTACCCACCGGATCATGAATATCCATAGGCTTGTGGCATATATTATAGTCACCACACACAACCAGGTTAGGGCGTGTAGCTCTCAATGCTTCCAGATAGCCATAAAACTCGTCCAGCCACTGGTATTTATAAGTCTGTCTTTCATCGCCACTGGTACCAGAAGGGATGTAGGTATTGATCAGTGTAATATCGCCGAAATCCAGGCGTATTACGCGTCCTTCTGCATCGCTCTGCATGAAGCCGTTACCATACTGCACGTTATCAGGTTTGATCTTCGTCAGTACAGCTACGCCACTATAGCCTTTTTTCTGTGCAGGATACCAGTAATGCTCATAGCCAAGCCCGTCAAACTGCTGGTAGTCTACATTGTCTTTATGCGCCTTGATCTCCTGCAGGCATATGATGTCGGCAGGATCTGTTTTCAGCCATTCGGTAAAACCTTTAGTCATGGCGGAGCGCAGCCCGTTTACATTATAGGAAACAATTCTCATCGTGTGGTCTGTCAGTAATCCCTGAAATGGGGAAAAGAGGTGATAAAAAAAGCCGGCAGTCCTCAGCGCTACCGGCTCTATCGAAATGATTACATATCGTATTCAAGTACGGGTCGAAGCCATTTTTCGGCTTCTTCTACCGACCATCCCTTACGTGCCGCATAGTCTTCTACCTGGTCTTTTTCGATCTTACCCAGGCCGAAGTATTTGGCTTCAGGATTCGCAAAGTACCAGCCGCTAACGCTGGATGCCGGATACATTGCGAGGGATTCTGTAAGTATAATACCTGTATTGGCAGTAGCCTCCAGCATATCAAACAGCTTGTATTTCTCGGTATGTTCAGGACAGGCAGGATAACCAGGCGCCGGACGGATACCTGCATATTCCTCACGGATCAGCTGATCATTGTCCAGCTGCTCATTGCTGTCATATCCCCAGAATTCTTTTCTCACGCGTTTATGCATGAGTTCTGCGAATGCCTCTACCAGTCTGTCTGCAAGGGCTTTCAGCATAATGCTGCTATAGTCGTCCAGTTCTTCCTTGAACTTCTCCAGCCACTTTTCAATATCGCCACCAGTCGTCACTGCAAATGCACCCATATAATCCTGTATACCTGATTCTACCGGTGCAATGAAGTCGGCCAGTGAGAAGTTAGGTTGTCCGGGCGCTTTTTTCAGCTGCTGACGAAGGCATTCCAGGCGGATAGTGCCCTGGCCCGGAGTAGGCGACTCTACCGAGATCGTATCATCAGCTGTTCTGACAGCCGGGAATAAGCCGATCACGCCATTAGCGGTCAGCCATTTTTCTTCCACAATACGCTTCAGCATTACCTTTGCATCTTCATACAAACGGGTAGCTTCTACTCCCACAATCTCATCTGTAAGGATCTGCGGGAATTTACCATGCAGTTCCCATGAAATGAAGAATGGCTGCCAGTCAATATATTCAGCTATCTCAGCCAGATCGTAGTTATGGAATGTCTTTACGCCCAGTTCTTTAGGAACTACTGGTTTATAGTTACTCCAGTCTGTGATCGCTTTATGCTTGCGGGCCTCTTCGATCGGAAGATATTGTTTAACCGGTTTTTTATTCCGGAAATTCTCATTCAGTTTCTGGTATTCCAGCTTCACATCGTCCAGGAAAGTCTTTTTCATGGCTTTACTCAGCAGGCTGCTGGTCACCGTTACACTACGGGAAGCATCCAGAACGTGAATGACGCCGTGTTCGTATTCCGGGGCGATTTTAACCGCTGTATGTGTACGGGAAGTAGTTGCACCGCCAATGATCAGCGGTACTTCGAAATTTTGACGTTTCATTTCCCTGGCGACATGCACCATTTCATCCAGGCTTGGAGTAATCAGGCCACTCAGACCAATGATGTCTACCTGTTCCTGACGGGCGGTCTGCAAGATCTTCTCGGCAGGTACCATTACACCCATGTCTATGATGTCATAGCCATTACAGCCGAGCACCACGCCCACAATGTTCTTACCGATGTCATGCACATCGCCTTTTACGGTCGCCAGCAGTATTTTACCTGCCGATTTCACTACACCACCGTTCAGTTCCACCATTCTTTGTTTTTCCTCTTCAATAAAGGGTGTCAGTACAGCTACTGATTTCTTCATTACGCGGGCACTTTTTACTACCTGCGGGAGGAACATCTTGCCACTGCCGAAGAGGTCACCTACTATGTTCATACCAGCCATCAGGGGGCCTTCGATCACGTCGAGCGGACGTGGATATTTCTGTCGCGCTTCTTCAGTATCAGCGTCGATATAGTCGGTAATACCGTTCACCAGCGCATGGCTCAGTCGTTCTTCTACTGTACCCTGGCGCCAGGTCTCATCTTTTTCGATCACCTTGCCTTTACTTTTCACCGTTTCCGCATAGGCGATCAGGCGCTCTGTTGCATCTGGTCTCCGGTTCAGGATCGCATCATCACACAGCTCACGCAATGTAGGCTCTATTTCATCATAGATCTGTAGCATACCTGCATTGACGATCCCCATGTTCATACCCTCCTTAATGGCGTGATAGAGGAATGCAGAGTGCATGGCTTCTCTTACAACGTCATTACCACGGAAGGAGAAGGAGATGTTACTTACCCCACCGCTGACACTGGTCAGGGGCATCAGTTCTTTAATGCGACGGGTAGCGTTGATGAAATCTACCGCATAGTTGTTGTGTTCTTCAATACCCGTAGCGATCGCAAAGATGTTTGGATCGAAGATGATATCCTGTGGATCAAAGCCTACCTGTTCCGTAAGGATCTTGTAGGAACGGTGACAGAAGGATACTTTCTTTTCTTCTGTATCAGCCTGACCATTTTCATCAAACGCCATTACGACTACGGCAGCACCAAAGGCTTTACAGATCTTTGCCTGTTCAATGAACTTGGCTTCGCCTTCCTTCAGACTGATAGAGTTTACAATACATTTACCCTGCAGGCATTTCAGGCCAGCTTCGATGATAGAGAACTTACTGGAGTCGATCATCACCGGAATCTTGGAGATATCGGGTTCTGATGCGAGCAGGTTGAGGAAGGTGGTCATGGCCTTTTCTCCATCGAGGAGGGCGTCGTCCATGTTCACATCTAGTACCTGCGCACCGTTTTCTACCTGTTGACGGGCTACTGAAAGGGCTTCTTCATAGAGACCTTCTCTGATCAGTCGCGCAAATTTCTTCGAGCCGGTTACGTTGGTACGTTCACCGACGTTAATGAAATTTGTCTCCGGTCTTACTACCAGTGGTTCCAGGCCGCTCAGGCGGAGGAAAGGTTGTATGGTACGGACAGTTGGAGCCTCTGTTTGTAATGTATCTGTTGAAGTGATTGTATCGCTCATTTGTGTTGCTGTAGTAAAAATTGTAGGAATACCCCGGTTAAATGTTACGCCAGATCAGCTGCCAGTGCTGGCAAACGCCTTGGAGACATTGTTTTTACATGTTCTGCAATGTGACGGATATGGTCTGGCGTAGTACCGCAACAGCCACCTACGATGTTCACAAAGCCTTCTTTTGCGAAGTCTTCGATGATATGGGCCGTCTGATCAGGTGTTTCGTCATATTCACCGAACGCGTTAGGCAGCCCGGCGTTGGGATAACAGCTTACATTGCACGCTGCGATCTGAGACAGTTCTTCGATATAAGGACGCATCTGGTTGCCTCCCAGTGCGCAGTTAAGACCTACTGAGAAGGGTTTCGCGTGCATGACAGAAATGTAGAAGGCTTCCAGGGTCTGGCCACTCAGTGTTCTGCCTGAAGCATCGGTAATAGTACCGGATATCATTACCGGCAGTTCCGGTTGGGCGATATCTCCAAAGTATTTTTTGATAGCAAATATGGCTGCTTTACTGTTCAGCGTATCAAAGATCGTCTCGATCAGCAGAATGTCTACGCCCCCTTCATGTAGCCCTTTCACCTGTTCGTAGTAGGCCGCTACTACTTCATCAAAGGAAACAGAGCGGAAGCCCGGATTGTTTACGTCAGGGGAGAGGGACAGTGTTTTATTCAACGGACCAATAGCACCGGCTACAAACCTTGGTTTGTCCGGATTCTTAGCTGTATACTCCTGTGCTGCTTTTTTGGCAATACCTGCGGATGCGATATTCATTTCAAACGCCAGTGACTGCATGTCGTAATCAGCCATGGCAATGGTGGTCGCACTGAAAGTATTGGTTTCGATGATATCGGCACCAGCTTCCAGGTATTCTTTGTGTATAGCTTCTATGATCTGAGGTTGTGTAATACTAAGCAGGTCATTATTGCCTTTTACATCGAGGTGGTAGTCCTTAAAACGTTCGCCCCTGTAGTCGGCTTCTTCCAGTTTATAGCGCTGGATCATGGTCCCCATCGCACCGTCAATAATCAGAATGCGCTCAGCCGCACATTGGGATAATGATTTCATAATTGTAATACGTTTATTAGTTACGGTTTAATAATATCCGTGGGTCGAACAATAAACAAATCTACCCGCGGAAACTAATAAACAAATGTACTTAATAATTACCTTATAAAATAAGGCTCCACGGGCATGACAGCCGTCTGACACTACTCCGGGGCGCCTGTTTATGCGCGTGATCCGGCATTTTATACCAATTTAAAACCATCCGGGGAAGCTTTGCAGCCATGGGACAGGGTTTCAAGGGTGTTTGAGGGATGGTTTTAATTGAAACAGGAGAAAAAATTTGTTTGGAGTTTATAAGTCTACTATATTTGTAGGGTAATAGGGAGCGACGCTTCTACAATGAGAATTACGATGCAAAAAGAGGTTCAACAATCATTAGGGCACGTTATAACCCTGAACATGCTTCATCAAAACAACAGTTGTCATCACCAGCGCTGTTGTTGCTAACCGGTAGCATACCACCATTAGCCGTTTAGTTTTAACCTGCATAAAATCATTATTGATATGAGTATTGCTGAGCATGTACACAGCCTGCAGCAGCATCTGGCGCAGTATGGACTGTACCCGGTGCCTGCGGATGGCGACCGTGGAGAAGCAGAGGTATTTAAGATCTGCTTTTTAAATAAGTATGAAATGCAACGCTGGCAGGCGCTGAGAGAAAGTGAAGCGCAAACTGCAAGTATTGGTGCATCTGCATTGATCAATAAAAACGAATGAACATCAGGCGGAAGCCTATGTATATACCAGACGGGGCGCGGAAGTATGGAGGTTTACCTGCTGAGGTCCGCCTGAGAAAACCAAACCAACCAGTACTTTTTTTCATAACGTGGAATTACAGGTTAAACACACACGGGTGTTGTTCAGCACTCGTAACTTTTAAAATAAAACGCTTAACATGGAACGGAAGACCATTCTATGTTAAGCGTTTTGTTTATCTGGCAGTTACTGGCTTATTTCTGCACGTAACTTTCCAGTGGCAGCCTGTTTGAAATAGATCTTGCCAGTGTCATCTCATCTGCATATTCCAGCTCTCCGCCAAAGGCGATACCACGTGCGATCGTAGTGATCTTAACCGGGAATTCCTTTAACTTCTTTGATAGATAATAGATGGTTGTGTCACCTTCTATTGTAGGACTGAGCGCCATGATGATCTCTTCTACTCCCTGTTGCTGTACTCGTTCTACCAGTGAATAAATATTCAGCTGGTCCGGTCCGACGCCATCAATAGGGGAGATGATCCCGCCCAATACATGATACACGCCATTGAACTGTTGCGTGTTCTCGATCGCCATCACATCCCGGATGTTCTCTACCACACACACCAGCGCCTTATTACGGGAGGGGCTGCTACATATACTGCATACCTCCTGGTCAGAAACGTTGTGGCATACTTTACAGAACTTGATCTGTTCCCGCATACGGGTCACGACGTCACCGAACAGTTTTACCTGCGCCGGGTCCTGCTTCAGGAGGTGCAATACCAGGCGTAACGCTGTTTTCTTGCCTATACCCGGCAGCCGCGCAAATTCATTAACTGCATTTTCTATCAGTGCGGAGGAAAATATCATACTGTAAAATTAACTCAATTGCGAATGATGCATTACGATTTGTTCATCCGGTGGGCCGGTATCGTAACGGTACTAAAAGCTGGCCTGGATCTTTACGCCCCAGTTGGCTTTTATATTTTCCTTTTTCGGCATACTGATCACCCGTTCCGGTTGCTTCTTGGGCGTGCCATAGTAAACGCCACGGTCCCATTTACCGTTGTTATTATCATCCAGTAATATCCATACTTCGTATTCTCCGGGGGTAATACGCTTTTGCACCCAGGAGTTACGTACGATCTTACCGGAGTACTTCACTTCTTTGTTTACAACGAGCTGTGCGACATAATGCATTGTATCACTGATCGCAGCCTTGGCGCTATCACTGAGGGTGAGTGTCAGCATGGCTTTTCCATAGTCAGATTCCTTCTTGGCGGCGAAATTGATCGTATCCGCTTTGGTCGGTTGTAAGCCGGTGGTATCTGCTACAGCTTCTTTAGGGATGATCAGCCGGTAGGGCTTACCTTCTTTCCAGTCATAGTGCACCAGCAGCTTGGTGCGGGTAGAATCGAAAGAAGTGGTAAAGGTGACTGGCGTGAACAGGGTATCCTGTGTGAGGCTGAATGCCGTACTATCCAGTGTTTTAATAGGTGCACTGAATGTAATCAGCAAAGGCTGACCCAGTTCCTGTTTATTATCTGTCAGATCAGGTGATATATTCAGATAGCGCTTTTTCTTCTTGTCTTTCTCTTTGTCCTTCTCCTTCTTCTCGGCATCCTCTTCAGCTACCGGTTGCTCTTCCGGAGCAAATTCATCAGGCTTCCTGAGTGTACTGTCCTGCTCTGTAAACAGCAGCATGGTGATATTACTCAGGTTCTTATCTGTCAGATGCAGCAAACTGTCACTGAAGGCGATCATCTCTTTGGGTTGGGTATACTGAAGATCTCTGTCTTCTTCTTTCAGCGCAAAGAGTTTATAGTCACCGGGAGCCATATTTCTGAACCAGAAAGCGCCATTTCCTTTGGAACGGGCAAAGTATACTGGTTTCTCCTTAGAGACAACAGAGTCGGTGTTATTGCGGTAGATCATGACAGAGACGTTGCTGTCCGGTTTACCTGTCTGTGCATCTATGATAAAACCCCGTACCTGGAGGGAATCCAGATAGTCGCCGGTGGAAATGACATATTGAAAATCCTGTATGGGATTATTCTCGTTGTTATCACGGATGGCATCACCAAAATTGAATGTGTAGGTTGTATTTTCCTGTAGCGTGTCCTTGATCTCCATGGTCACCGTCCTCAGTTTAAAGGTGACTGAAGGGGTACGTTTGAGGGTCGGAGACACGATCAGTTTCTCGAATACGTTGTCTACCTGCACAAACTCATTGAAAGTGAAGTACACTTTCTTACTCTTGAAATGAAGTGTGGAATCCGCGGGACTGATATCTACCAGCCTGGGCGCCAACGTGTCCTTCGGGCCGCCACTTGGAGGTACGATATTGGCACAGCCAGGAAACAGAAATATACAGGCGCTTATCACTATCAGCCAGTTAGCCCAGCAACGGAAATTATGAGTCATCATTTGAGTGTATTATTCCAAAAACCGGTTCCAAAGATCAAACTCCCATCAGTAATATCCAAATCTGCCGATAATAGGCCATTTCCGGCGGACGGCCAGGGCATTCTCAACTATCAGGCAGGGGGTGCTGCAGCCGGTCGGGCAGGTAGCTGATATCTGCCTCATCTGCATCACTGATGTCGTGCAGGGTTACATATAGCTTGTTCTCCTTTACAAAATTGCACCAGACACAGTCCTTTTTACCGCAACCGGTATAAAACTCCCTGTTCTGGATCCTGGTCCAGGCAGATACGATCTGGTCGGTTACCAGGTGTACGTCCTGGGGGGAGATCACCACTTTCTCCCGGTGATAATGCTTTTGCTTATTCGGTTCAATGAAGTCGAACTCTGTACTGACCACCTGCCAGTTCTTCTGCTGGTAGTTATCCAGGAGTATCTTATAGAAAACGGCCTGTCGCCAGTAGTCGCCTCCATGAGGATGCTGCTGGTCGGGACGCACGAATTTCTGGTATTCTTTGATGGTTTTTTCATAATCGCCGGTCTTGTAATCAACGACATTGACCAGGTTACCGTCAAATTCAAGTTTGTCGATCTTGCCTTTTAGAGGAACACCGCTGACCACTACATTACGAATATTTCTTTCTACGCTAACCACCTTATTCCAGTGTGGTAGCCATTTATCGTAGTAATGATCAAGAATCTCCCTACCATATTCCAGTCTTCTTGACAGGGACTCGCGGGTGAAGCTCTCCCTGTTACGCAGCATACTCCAGGTAAAATCCCTGATGAATGCTTCTTTGGATGGGAACTCATATCGTCCGCTGTCCTGCATTTTCTGAAAGAGTTTTTCCAGTGCATAGTGTACAGCAGATCCGAACGCTGTCGCTTCTGAACGGCCGGAGGGCACCCGGACGAGGTTTTTATAGTAGAAGCCCAGGGGGCAGTCCAGGTAGTTATTGAGTGCAGTTACACTCATGGTAAAACCAGCCAGGAGATTGTCAATGAAAGAAGCATCATCAGCAGCTATCTGTGGTGCTATGCCCCGGGTGTATTGCAATGATTCGAACCTGAATAACACTTCTGCCGGAATGGTCACCTTTTCTACTGTCAGCGGGTGCTGGTCCAGTATTTCAGTAATAAACAGACTAGGCTCCAGCGGTTTGCCATCTGTTTTATATTCAGGATAACTGATATAGAGGAATTGCTCTGCACGGGTCATGGCCACGTAGAACAGGCGCCGCAACTCCTGTTCATCAGTACTGGTGACGGTTGTGGTAAAGAGTGTATCAGGATAGGAGAAGCCGGTATTCCCCCTGGTATTTTCTTCCCAAAGATGTGCATTTGCGCCGGCAATGAACACATATTCAAACTCCAGTCCCTTAGCCCCATGGGCGGTCAGCAGGTTGATACCGGTCTCTTTACCTGAGATGTGTACAACCGGGATGATAATCCCACTATGCTCCATGAGTCGGACGGTATCCATAAAAGGCACCAGTGCCAGGTCTGGATTACGGTGCGTTTCTTCTTTGACAAAATCAAAGAGGGCCTGCAGGACCTTCATAAGCCAGGCCTTTTCAGGCGAGTGCATCACATGAGAGAGGATGCCGCATTCATTGATAATAGCTGCAAACAACTGTTGCAGGGGAAGATTATGAGCGTCTTTGATCAGCTTCTCCATGGTGTTGGAGAAGTCGGCCAGCGCCTGTTCAGGTGCTGGTGTGAACAGTGTCAGGTGTCTTGTCTGTGCCCATTCCTGCAGGTACTGCCGCATGGAAGATTTTTCCCTGTACCCTTTTTCCGCTGCGCGGATACTGATCTTAGCTATTTCTATGGCCGGAATGTCGTAAAAGTCATAGTGCAGTATGGAGAACAGGAGCTCGTCACCACTATAGGGTGTATCGATCTCCCTGGCAATGTAACGTAGTATAGTCAATACCTTACGGGCAAAGGGGATATCAAAGAGATTCAGGCTGCGTTTAGAGTAAAAAGGCAGTTGCTGCAGCCGGCAGTAGTGTACCAGTTCTTCCCCATATTTGTTTTCCCGGTAGATCACGGCAATGCTACCAGGTTTTACCCCACTATCCAGTAAGCCAGCGATATGTTGTGTAATACCGGCCATTTCATCACGCGGAGTATGATACCGCCTGATGACCGGGTAGGAAGGCGCCAGGTCGGTCCCTTTCACCGCAATCAGCTTTTTATTAAGGCCGTCAAGCTGATTGACCAGGCGTGATTTGCCATTATGGGCAATCAGTGACATGGCTACATCCAGAACGGGTTGTACGGAACGATAGTTATATGTTAGTACGATAGTATGTAACTGGCTGGCAAAGGTTTCGGCAAACAGTGCCATGTTCTCAATACTGGCGCCCTGGAAGCGGTAGATGGACTGATCATCATCACCCACTACGAAAATATTGGGGTTTTGCTGGTCACCAGTGAGCAGTTGCACAAGTTTGTTCTGTATGCCACTGGTATCCTGGTATTCATCAACAAGGATGTACTGGTATTTTTCCCGGTAGTCGGCCAGCAGATCCGGATGGTCTTCGAAAGCGCTGGTCACCCAGTTGATCATGTCATCAAAGTCATAACGGTTTGCAGCGAGCATTAACTCCGTATATACAGGAAACTGTTCGACAGCAGCCTGTAGCCGCACCATTTTTTCTTTTTCCCGGGCGATCTTATCCAGGCGGAGGTCTCCTTTGGAGTAAACACCAGCGGCCTTTTTGGCCATGAAGTCATCCCGAAAGGGCAGACTTTCCATGTAGCTGACGATAGCTGCCTTGACATACTCCACCGTCCAGCCCTCCTTTTTCATGGAGGAAAAAAGATGGGCCAGGTTTTGCATGTCATAGTATACATCGCCTCTGTAGCGTTTGAGCGGATTGTCTTTTGTGAAACCGTCAATCAGTTTTTTCAGCAGCTGTACTTTCTCCAGTTCTGAGACAGGGTCCAGCTTATGTTTGTCAAACAGGCCGAGATTATCCTGAATGACTTCATGGCAGAACGAATGGAAGGTATGAATATTGACACGGTAGGCATCAGGGCCGAGGAAGCTGGTGAGGCGTTTACGCATGGCAATGGTACCAGCATCGGTATACGTCAGGCAGAGAATGTGCTGCGGATGATAGCTGGTATCCTGCAGGATCTTTCCGATACGGGAGGCCAGTATCTGGGTTTTGCCCGTGCCAGGGCCGGCAATGACCATAACGGGGCCTTCGGTCTGGTCAACGGCCTGACGCTGCTGCCTGTTCAGGCGGGCATATATTTCCCTGAAATGATGTTGGTACTGATCTCTGGACATGACTATATTTGAAGCCGGCTTACCGGGTCGCACAAAACACAATATGAAGTTATGGCAAAAATCTATCGTTTACAGTATGAACAGGTATTAAATACCAGCATGGAAGAGGCCTGGACTTTCTTTTCCAGGGCAGAGAACCTCGAGAAGATCACACCGGCATACATGCGGTTTGACGTGACGTCTCCGGCTACAAATAAACCGGTATATGCAGGGCAGGTGATTACGTATATTATCCGTCCGGTACTGAGTATTCCCGTACGCTGGATGACGGAGATCACACACGTGGTGGAAGGGAAATACTTTATTGATGAGCAGCGGGACGGTCCGTACCGGTTATGGCATCATCAGCATCATTTTGAGGAGGTGCCGGGTGGCGTGAAGATGACAGATATTGTGCATTACTCAATGCCACTGGGTATATTAGGTAAGCTGGCCCATGCGCTCTTCGTGCAGCGGCAGCTGCGGGACATCTTCCGCTTCAGGAAAGAGGCGGTGGAGCGTTTATTCGAGAAGCGGTCATAGCAAGAATATGTTATAACAAGAAATTGACGTTTAATGATTAATAGTTTATCTTAGTTTTCTCTTAAACCTATAACATTTGCAGCAGGCAGCCGTCCACATAGACGATTATCTCATTACCGAACGCCTCATTGCCGGAGATCACCATGCGCAGGAATGGGTTTACGACCATTACAGTCCGGCGTTGTATAGCATTATTTTGCAGGTAGTGGGAGATACCCATAAGGCGGAGGATGTACTGACAAGACTGTTCGTTCAGATATTCAAGACTATTCGGACATACCGTGATTCCGGGAACACCACATTATTCGGATGGATGATGCGCATAGCGCGCGAAATGGCTGTATTAGAGGCCGTTGATACCAATGACAGTGATATGGGCAATGAAGTTGTAAAGGCAGATGGCAGCCTAATACAACGGTTTTCCAACAGATTACCCGCACAGGGGAGAACTATTTTTCATTTATGTTACTATAAGGGTTTACCAAAAGAGGCTGTTGCTCGTATATTAGGTATACAAACAGAAGAAGTGACCACCCAGCTAAGGGAGATCATGGTACAATTCAGAAAATTTTTAGGGGAATAATTGGATCTTAATCATTACATACAAAGCGGGATCATCGAAAGTTACGTACTCGGGATCGCCACGGCCAGTGAAATGGAAGAGCTGCAGCATATGCGCCGGCTTTATCCGTTACTGAATGCCGAAATTATGGCGGTGGAAAGACGTATCGAGAGAACAGCACTTGCAGAAGCAGTGTCGCCATCCCCCTATCTGAAAGAACGTATTTTCCAGCGCATTAACTGGCGGGATGATGTCCCTCCACCACCAGGAGGCGATCAGTCAAGATATACGTTTATCAACATCCAGTCAAAGGACGGGCAGCATATCACTGTGCATAAATGGTGGCGTCTGTTCTTTATTGTGACCTTTATACTCTCCAAGGTGTGTCTTTTCTTTGCGATCTATTTCTTCCTGAAATATCAACAGGCGCAGGAGCAAAAACAAGCCGAAGCATTGCGTACTGCAGGGCAGGTAGTGACGCCAAAATAATCCGATATTTGTGGTAACAAAGGTATATATACCTAACGTTGTTAAAATAAGCCGCTCATTATCAATCAGATGGGTGTTCAGGAGAGGCGTGTCGTGATTTTAATTTGGAAATGAATTAGGTTATTTTGACATTTGAAAGCTGAATGCAGCCGACACGTTTCACCTGGGAATAAGATTAACCGTTACCATTATCTAATAAGTTTTGCCTTTTGGATCTTCACGATTACATAGAAAGTGGCGTTATTGAAAGTTATCTGCTTGGACTCGCTTCAACTGAAGAAGTGCAGTTATTAGACCGTATGCGCAGTCTTTATCCTGAGCTGAATACAGAGATCGCCGCTACTGAGTATAAGCTGCAAAAGCTGATGCAGGAGGAGGGCGTTACGCCACCAGCAAAAGTGTGGAATAAGATAGCTGAAAGAATTGCGCCGCATAACCGGGAGGGATACTACTCGCGGACAGGTAAGCAGCAGGGTGGTGCGGACCCTTTGACGTATGTGTTACAGCCCCGTAACAATACTATTACCGTAAGCATCTGGTGGCGTTGTGGTTTTATTGCATTAGTCGTGATCGTAATGGCACTGCTGGCCAGTAGTATTTATTTTTATCAGCAGTTCCGTAATATGGAAGAGAGGCTCATGCGTTTATATCCTGCGGCGGTAGAACAACGATCTCCGGCCCATCAATAAGCGATTTGGTACGTTTCTTGTTTTTTCCCACCTTGCGTCCCGTAATGCCTTGCATTACTGACAATTTAAACATCAAAATATTTAGACATGAAACACCTTACACTAGCAGTATTATGCCTGGTAGCATCTGTATTTGCCATATCCTGTAAAACGCAGTCTGGCGCCGCAACAACCACAGAACAGAGCGCCAGTGAAGGCTCCGTGAAAGGCAACTGGGTTATAACTGATATTACATTTGACGGTATTCCAAGAGGCTCTAAAATAACTGTGTTTGATGAAGCATCGGTTAACTGCTTCAAAGGCAGCCAGTGGGTATTGCCATCCAACAACAATGGTTCCTACACCCTGTCTTCTACTGAAGATGGCTGTAATACTGCTACACAGGCTATCGTATGGTCTATCTACAAACAGGGTGGTGCTAACAGCTTCCAGTTCAAAAAGGTTGGATCAGGCGTTAAGGCAAAGAATGTGACTGAAGGTTACCGTGTAGATGTTGCTTCCCTGACCAATACCACGATGGTATGGAGAGCAGCAGTTAGCTTCGAAGGTAAGACTGGTTATATTGTATATACCCTGCAACGTTCCTAGTACGTAGCTGGTTATACGCTCTTATAAAGAAACGCTTAACAGATTACATAACGCATCGTTGTGTAGCCTGTTAAGCGTTTTTATTTCGTATGGTGATCAGCTATCGAAGTTACCATCCGTTTCCCCTGCCTGTTCCCCCGCATGCTGCCTGGCATAACGCATGAATAACTGAGCAAGTTTATCCTGCTGCCCCTGGAGATAGATGAAGTGGAACTTCCTGACGAGCCGGAAATTCTTCACCGGCAATATTTTAAATTCACCTGCTTCCAGTTCCCTTTTCACCGCCTGTAATGAGATGAATGCAGCACAGGGCGCATGATGCAGGTATGACTTGATACTTTCCGTACTGCCCATATACATGGCGATCTGCAGGTCCGTCAATTTCAGTTTCAGTCTTTTCAGTTCATCAGTGATCACCTCAAGCGTACCGGAACCCTGTTCACGCATCAGCAGCGGAATGGACTTCAGTTCATTCGCCCCCAGCGGCCCCTCTCCATAGTCATATTTCACATTGCCGATCAGTGCGATTTCATCTTTTGCAAACTCCACATACTTCAGCACCGGGTTTTTGGAACGTCCTTCTATAAGCCCCAGCTGGATTGTTTTATCCAGTAATGCCTGTTCCATCTGTTCTGTGTTGCCGGAAATGAGGGATGCAGTTACTTCCGGATAACGCTGATTGAAGCGGGCAAGAACGGGAGGAATAAAGTACTGCGCAATGGTTGTGCTGGCACCGAGGGAGAGCAATCCACCCTGTTCATGTTTGAGCTGATTGATCTCATATTCCAGGTGACGATAGCTGGTGAAGATATCATCTGCATGTTTGAGCATGATCTGCCCGGCACGGGTGATCTTGATCTTGTTGCCGATACGCTCAAAAAGGGCCATGCCGAGCTGTTGCTCTA
This sequence comes from Chitinophaga agri, assembly GCF_010093065.1. Taxonomy (NCBI): domain Bacteria; kingdom Pseudomonadati; phylum Bacteroidota; class Chitinophagia; order Chitinophagales; family Chitinophagaceae; genus Chitinophaga; species Chitinophaga agri. Next base: position 5,045,013 of record NZ_CP048113.1, read on the forward strand.
ATTCATGAATATGTTTGGTCACGGCCGGTTGGGAAATGAACAGTTCTTCTGCGGCCTTTGTGAAGCTAAGCCGTCTGGCCACTGTGTAAAATACTTTTAACCTGAAATCCAACATTGGCTAAATGTACGAAGAAAAAAAGCGGTTATCCTACCAGGGTAAGATAACCGCTTTTGAAAAATGTATAGTCGCTGACTATGACTTTTGTTCTGCCGGAGTTTTTTCTTTATTGTCTTTGAAACGCTTGTCAGGAGTGCCGTCCTTCTTGCGCGGACCTTCTGGCTTAGCGTCTTTGTTGTCTTTGTTTTCCTTGTTGTCTTTGAAACGTTTGTCAGGGGTACCATCTTTTTTCACCGGACCCTGTGGTTGTTGTTTACCATCTTTGTTTTCCTGATTTTCCCTGAAGCGTTTATCTGGAGTACCATCTTTTTTCATTGGTCTGCCAGTGCTATCTATAGCTGGCTTGTGTGCTTTCTGACCTGGTTTCTCCGCCCTGTGCTCTGCCTTTTGTTTTTCGGGAGTGCTGGTGGCAGGTTGCTGTGCAACTGCGATGGTAGCACCCATTAAGAATGCTAATACACCTGTAACAATCTTTTTCATCTTACATGTTTGGTTAGGTATTAGACTTAGAGATGAAAGAAATGTTTAATGAGTGGACGTAGGAAGTAATAATATTTATTTCAATGTATTAACGTAGTGATTTGCAAGTTCTTGAAACGTAGTTTCCGCAAGAGATTGCGTATTGCTACGCTTGACAATACCTCTTTCGTGGTAGTACCTTTGTATCACCTGACAAAGTATAGTTAACCTCAAAAGTTTGGTAACCCCATCACTTTATTTGATGGTTAAAGAGTGTGAATGTTGAGGAAACGCACAATTCGATTGTCTGACGAACATAAAAACCCCCTTTATTGATTCTGAGTCATCCTGTTAACCTTGAATTAAAAAGGCCCCGCGTAATGCGAGGCCTTTTCCTTTTTAGTTATTTGTGTCTACCCACATCCCATTCTCTTTGATCAGCGTGATGAGTTCATCCACAGCGACTTCACTATTGAGGCCCCGTTTCACCACTTCTTTACCTCTGTAGAGTGTGATCTTGCCAACACCACTGCCCACATATCCGAAGTCGGCATCAGCCATTTCTCCGGGACCATTCACAATACAACCCATGATAGCGATCTTAACGCCTTTCAGGTGATTGGTAACAGCTCTGATCTTGGCGGTCGTTTCCTGCAGGTCAAATAGTGTGCGGCCGCAGGACGGGCAGGAAATATATTCAGTCTTCGAGATACGGGTACGGGTGGCCTGTAAGATCCCGAAGGCGATATTGTTTAATAAAGCATGTCCGGGCGTATTTGCGCCGGTCGTTTCACTGATCAGCCACAGGCCATCTCCAAATCCGTCCAGCAGCAATGCACCTGTTTCTGTCGCATAGTGTATCAGGTGTTCATCGGCGCTATTGGCTTCAGCCATACATCTCAGTATGACCGGTTGTTGGATCTGACGTTCCAGCAAGGTGATGAAGGTGCGTCTTACTTCCGGCATGGCGTGCGTATTGGACGCATGCAGGCATAATACAATAGTATGGTCAGTCGCCATCTGGAGCAGTAATGCTTCCGGCAGTGCAATACCTGTGTTATGCTCTATGAAATTGATGACAGGGGATCTGTCAGTCGCCATCAGGTATTCTTCCGCAGAGAACAGCGGCATATATTTTCCCTTGTCAGCTGCATCTTTCCAGATCGTGTGTGGTACGATCACTTTGAGGGTACCTGGTAAAGCGAAAGTGAGCAGTTCACGGGAGAAGATATAATCGGCTGCCGCATCTGCAATATTCCATTTGTCAGTTTCCTCATTGTAACTATAACCAACAGGCAGCAGGTGTGCTGGTGTAATGCCTGTTTCAGTACCGAAATCAGCAATGACAACAGGGACCTGTTTCCCTCCTATATTATTTACTGCAATACTTTCCCGGCGTTTGTATTCGAAAGGTGAATAGGGCACCTGGGTCACGGCAGGAATGGGCTCGTGTGCTGAACGGGTATTATACCGTTTCACCAGGTCGCGGCATACGGGCAGTTCGAACTCCGGATCTTCGGTGAGTGATACGCGTACAGTATCACCGATACCATCTTCCAGCAGGGTACCAATGCCGACGGCTGATTTGATACGACCATCTTCACCATCACCTGCTTCTGTTACACCGAGGTGCAGCGGATAGCAATGACCCAGCTGATCCTGCATGGTGTGCACCAGCAGGCGGTAAGCCTGTACCATTACCTGTGGATTGCTGGATTTCATGCTCAGCACGATGTTCCTGAAGTGCAGGTCTTCCGCTATACGGAGAAATTCCATGGCACTTTCCACCATTCCCATCGGCGTATCGCCGTAGCGGCTCATGATACGATCGCTCAGGGATCCATGGTTTGTACCGATGCGCATGGCAGTGCCATGCTCCTGGCAAATTTTAACCAGTGGCGTAAACTGTTTGCGGATACGGTCTATTTCTTCCTCGTATTCGCTGTCTGTATATGTAAGTGTTTCGAATTTCTTCTTATCAACGTAGTTACCCGGGTTGATACGCACCTTTTCTACGATACGGGCAGCAATTTCAGCTGCATTAGGCGTGAAATGGATATCTGCTACCAGCGGAGTGGTATATCCTCTTTTGCGCAGCTCATTACGGATAGGTAGCAGGTTTTCTGCTTCCTTTTTGCTGGGGGCTGTGATACGTACCAGCTCGGCACCCGCTTCAATACAACGGATCGCCTGTTCCACAGTACCGATGGTATTCATGGTATCGGTGGTGGTCATGGTCTGAATACGTATCGGATTATTATTTCCGATCAGCAGGTCTCCAACCTTAACTTCCAAAGTGGCCAGCCTCTTATATTCTGTCAGTGAATTAGTATATAGCTGCATAAAAACAAGTCCAAATATGTAACAAAGGTAATGAACTGCTACTATTACCAGTCCTTATCTACAGGAACGACCTGGCCTTTGGCCTTCTTCATTTTGTCCTGCAGTTTATTTTCTTCCTGTCCCAAAGCCTGCAATAAGCGTTCCGCTTCCTGTTTGCTCATCTTGCTTGGCTGTGGTTCCGGTTTTTGGTCCTGTTCTTCTTTATTCTTGTTTTTATTCTCTTTGTCCTTGTTCGGATCCTGCTTATTCTGCTGCTGATCCTTATTTTGCTGGTCCTTATTTTGCTGGTCCTGCTGCTTTTTATCTTTATTCTTGTCCTTGTCTTTGTTATCCTTTTTGTCTTTATTGTCTCCGCCGCCGCCCTGCTGTTTCTTCAGCATAGCCTGCGCATAGGCCAGGTTGTAACGGGCCTGTTCGTCGGACGGGTTCAGTTTAAGCGCCTCTTTGTACGCCTTGATGCTTTCTTCCCATTTTTTACTTTCCATGAAGGTATTGCCGATATTATAGCTGGCGTCGGCCTTGCCCTCACGGGTAGGCGCTATTTTGAAGCTGTTGGCATACTGGGAGCGGGCATCGTCGTAGCGTTTCTGCTCATAAAGGGAGTTGCCGAGGTTGTAGCGTCCTTCGACGGACTGCTGGTTTACCTCCAGTGCCTTTTTATAATTGGCTTCCGCATCGGTGTACTGTTTGGCTTTATACAGTTCATTCCCCTTACGGATAAATTTATTGCCTGTCTGAGCGAAGGTGTCCTGGCAGCAGCAAAGGATAAGCCCCGCCATCAATGCCTGGTATGTGAATGTTAGTTTCGTCATGGTTTTTCTGTAGCGGTAACAACAACATCCGCGCGTTTGCGGCGTCTGATTTCAGGAATGAAAAATTCAGCTACAAGCAGTAACAGGCTTATTGCCAGGAAATACTGATAATAGCTGTTGTAGTCCGTAAAGATGTTTTCTCCAAATTCTTTCTGCTCCATGCTATCGATCTTCTGCGTCAGAGAATTGACCACTTCTTCTGTATTATTATCCAGGTGTTCATAGATGCCTTTGCCGGCAGCGGCGATAGACTTCAAGGCATCTTCATTGAGTTTGGAAATAACGATATTACCTTCTTTATCCTTTTTATTGGTACCTGTTTCCGGATCGGGAAGGGGAGAACCGGTAGGGGAACCAATACCGATAGTGTTGATGACAACGCCATCTTCAAAAGCTGCCCGGGCATTGGAGACAGCAGCTTCGTCATGGTCTTCACCATCGGAGATAATGATAAGCGACTTGTGTTTCCTCTCTTTCTTGTTAAAGCCTTCATTGGCCACCTTAATAGCCTGACCAATAGCGGTACCCTGGGTAGGGATCATTTCTGGCCCTACGGTAGTGAGGTACATTTTGGCGGCTGAGTAGTCAATGGTTAGCGGCATTTGCAGGTAGGCATTACCAGCGAAGACAACAAGACCAACTCGGTCGTTATCCAGCTTATCGACCAGTTTGGAAATGAGTTGTTTTGCCCTGGTGAGACGGTCTGGTTTCACATCACCCGCGAGCATACTTTTACTTACGTCGAGCGCGATGATGACGTCTACTCCCTTACGGGTGATCTTTTCCATGCGGCTTCCTTTCTGAATATTGGCAAGTCCTATCACACCGAAGAGGAATGCGAGGAATACCAGGAGGAACCTGAAGGTAAAACGGCGGCGGGAATAGCCGGTAAAGAGTTTCTCTACAAGTACTGGGTCGCCGAGTTTACGAACGGAACGTCGTTTCCACCAGGATATACTGAGGAATGCGAGTTGCAAAACCAGCAGTAATACCAGTGCCCATAAATATTCGCTGTGTTGAAAACGTAACATCATTCAATAAAGATTTCTGCTGCCGGTTTGATCGAAACCCGGCCATAGGGTTCAAATATAATTTTTTTAGTACGTTTTACAGTATTTAGGAATAGGGATTTGGGTTTTTTTTAACGCATATGCTACCAATCAGCTTCTAATCATTGATAAGTGTTACTCGCTTATAGAATGAGGTGTTATGGCTGGTGCAGGTATGACTGGCTGCAATGTCATGATGTTACCCTAAGGGAGCATAGAGAAAAGCATCAGGCTGTTGAATTGACCTATACCTGACACATGAGCTGGAAGTAGTCTGTTAATTGACAAAAGCAAATACTTGTCTTGACTCCTGGTTTATAATGGCTTTATTTAATTGACGGTGTCATATTAATGATATGGCATAAAAAAGACCATAGTTGCGCAGTGGTCTGTTCAACTATGGTCCTGTTAACTGGAGACTGACAATCCGTTGTACGGTTATCATCCGCGTTACCTGATAGGTTGTTATCAGTTTACCTGAAGGTAAGTCATTGATTGACAATGGCATCTATTTCATTCCCTTGAAGTAGCCTGCATCTGTCAGGATATTTCTGAGAATGTTCATACGCACGGTGCGCATGTCGATATCTTTATTTTCTGTTTCCAGGTTGAGGGCGAAGAAGGTAGGGTGGCCGTTTTCTTCGATCCAGCCAACGATCCAGCCGATTGCTTTTTTGCCAGCGAAGCCCATACCGGTTTTGTAGCTCAGTTCATATTCAGGCTTTTTTTCCATCAGCATGATCTGACGAACGTTCTGCATGGTCAGTTTATGGAAAGGCAGCTGATCAAAATATAATTTCTTGACGAAGCCCAGTTCTTCATCCGGAGAGATCTGCAGGGAGTTGTCCAGCCAGAAGGTATCGATCTTGCTGATCTTCATGTTACCGTACTTGATAGAGTCCAGCCATTTCTGCATCACAGGTTGGGTAATGCGGCGGGCTACTTCCTGGAAGTAGGGAACAGATGATACGCGGAAGGCCTGTTGCATGCTAAGGTCATGGTTCCATTCAGGATTTTCTCGGGTAACGCCATCCCAGGGAATAACGGTAGCGCTATCTTTCAGGACACCTGTTTCAAGGCCTACCAGGGAATTGAAGATCTTAAAGGTAGAAGCGGGGAGGAAGCGTTGCTGAGCACGTTCTACATTATATACTTTAAAGGTACCCTGGCTGTTGTTGAACAGCATGAAGCAACCTTCCACCTTATATTCGGCGAAGTATTTTTCCCAGCTTTTTTCGTTTTCAACATTATTCGGTGAGCAGGCATTCGCCAAAAAGGCGATCAGCAGCAGTATCCAGCCAGACTGTTTCATTATGCATTCTTGTTTAGTGGTGCAAAAGTAGATATTTAGTACTACAGGACGAAATGACAAGAGGATGCCAGCTGGCATCCTCCTGCATATCATATATAAAACATGTTATTTTATTACCCCGAGTTCCTTACCTACTTTAGTGAAAGCAGTAATGGCCTTGTCAAGGTGTTCCTGTTCGTGGGCAGCGCTCAACTGAACACGGATACGGGCCTGACCTTTCGGAACGACCGGGAAGAAGAAGCCAATTACGTAAATACCTTCTTTCAGCAGTTTGTCAGCAAATTGCTGGCTGAGCACCGCATCATACAGCATTACCGGAACGATCGGGTGGTCGCCCGGTTTGATATCGAAACCTGCTTCTGTCATTTTGGAACGGAAGTAACGGGTATTATACTCCAGTTTATCGCGCAGGGTAGTGGTAGCGCTCAGCATATCCAGTACGGAGATGGAAGCCCCTACGATGCTTGGTGCAACGGAGTTGGAGAACAGGTAAGGACGGCTACGCTGACGCAGCATGTCAATGATCTCTTTTTTACCACTGGTGAAACCGCCGGAGGCACCACCCAGGGCTTTACCCAGGGTACCAGTAATGATATCAATACGGCCCATTACGTTGCGGTATTCGTGGGTACCACGGCCGGTTTTGCCTAAGAAGCCGGAAGAGTGGCTTTCATCGATCATGACGATAGCGTCATATTTATCGGCCAGGTCACAGATCTTGTCCAGCTGGGCGATCGTACCGTCCATGCTGAATGATCCGTCTGTAACGATGATGCGGCTGCGCAGATGTGCGGACTCCTGGAGTTTAATTTCCAGGTCGGCCATATTATTATGCTCATAACGGTAGCGCTGTGCTTTACAGAGGCGCACACCGTCAATGATAGAGGCATGGTTCAGGGCGTCAGAGATGATTGCATCTTCTTCGCCGAAAAGAGGTTCGAATACGCCACCGTTTGCGTCGAAAGCGGCCGCATACAGGATGGTATCTTCTGTACCCAGGAAGGTGGCGATCTTCTGTTCCAGTTCACGGTGAATATCCTGTGTACCGCAGATGAAGCGTACGCTACTCATACCATATCCGTGGGTATCAATGGCATCTTTGGCCGCTTTTACCACATCAGGGTGGCTGGAAAGGCCCAGGTAGTTGTTCGCACAGAAGTTAACAACGGTATTACCGCCTACCTGTATTTCGGCGCCCTGTTCAGAAGTGATCACTCTTTCATTCTTAAAAAGTCCGGCGGAGCGTATTTCATCCAGTTCTTTTTGGATACGGGCAATGAATTTCTGGTTCATAAGTAGCAGATTTTTGTAACCTGGTCAAAGTTATAGGATTAAATGTATTACGAATCCCGCAGCTATGCCGGCATTTGTCATGGGTTACCAAAAAGTTTGACGAGGGTGTAACATTTGGGGACTGCTCTGCGTCATAGTAATGTCTGCGCCCTGGTCCCGTTTGTAGAGCCAGTGATGACGGGGGACCGGACAATGGCTGAATTTCCGCGCTACTGAAAAGGATGGCTGAGGCTATGCGGGAACTCACTGTCCGGGAGCGCGGGGCGTGTAGAACTGTAACGTACAGGTAAATAATGGGTTGGAACTGAGTAGCAGGATCGCGCATATAAAGTAATTGTCGGACATTAGCACTAAAATCCCGCAACACCCGGATGACGGAAAAGGAGTATAATCAATGCGTGAATCTGTACGCGGACAATCTCTTCCGGTTTATTGTTAAAAATTTAGACCATACTGAGGACGCTAGAGATGTGGTACAGAATGCGTTTGAAATATTGTGGAAGCACTGTAAAGATGTGCCTTTTGAGAAAGGTAAGTCATACCTTTTTACTGTGGCATACCACAATATGATAGACCATGTCCGTAAAGTGAAGCGAATTACGCTGGTGGATGAGTTTAAAGAAGAGACCAAGATTTCTGAACAAAGGATCCACGACGCAAGGAAAGTATTGGAAAAAGCATTGGACCGGCTGACTGATGTCCAGCGTTCCTTGATATTATTGAAAGATTACGAAGGATACAGTTATGAGGAGATAGGAGAGATCATGCAACTGAACCCGTCACAGGTAAAGGTTTATCTGCACAGGGCCAGGTTACATCTGAAACAGTACCTTATTAAGATGGAGAACGTGATCTAGAGAAGATCAGGGGAAACAAGTAATATTGCATTTTAATTATATGTCTTGATTTGGCAGTAAATATCAACATATCAAACTATGAGGAATTCCTGCTCAGCGCCATTGATGGTGAACTGACAGGAGAGGAGATGGTGGCACTTACCGTTTTCATGGACGAACATCCGGAAATACGTAGGGAAATGGAGCTGTTGGAGTCAACCAGGTTACAGCCAGATATGGATGTGAAGTTTGATGCGAAAGATATATTGTACCGTAAAGAAGATACCTTATCCGCGGACAATTACGAACGCTTCCTGCTCGATTATGTTGATAATGAATTAAATGCATCGGATAAAGCTGCGCTGGAAGTATTGGTCCGCCAGCATCCGCATATACAGAAGGAATTAAAACTTTTACAGGCCAGCCGGTTAATGCCCGATCTCTCTGTAACATTTGGAGATAAAACATCGCTGTACAGGAAGGAACGCACAAGGGTACGTCCATTGTGGTGGTGGAGTGCAGCGGCCGCAGTAGTAGCCGGTCTTTCATTCTGGCTTATTCCGGCCCAACGCACCGCTGAACCCGTACAGGTAGCCGTGAATCAGGGCACGGCTACCAATCGCGCAACACCTGCTCCGCAGGCAACCGTTCCGGCAACACCTGCTCCGGTGACGCTGCCATCAGTGGCAGATACAGACGTACCAGCGGTAGCCAGTCAGTCACAGGTCTCCGAAAAAACAGTACGGACACCTGTATCCAGGCCATCTGTTACACCAGCTGGGAACAATGGTCAGTCAGATGCTGCTGCCCTGGCCCGCAACAATGCTGACAGGACCGTAACCCGCCCGGCTTCGGTTACAAACGAATCTAAACAGGAAGAATCTGCTAATACTATACCTGATAACAGGGCCATCGCGCTGTCTAAGCTCCCACAACCGGTATCTACATCCGGTGAAGTGGTGCAACAGCTGCAGCAAAAGACTGATCAACAGGAAAGGATCCTGGCAGAAAATGCGGCTGCAATGACTGATAAGTCAGCCACAATGGCCAGTACGACGAAAGTGAACACTACAATGGCCACTTCCGGCGCCAGTACAGTTGCCGCCCCTGCCAATGTTAAAGGTGAACTGGTCGTAGCGGTGACCATGAACGGCGACAGCAAACTACTGAACGGGGTCGCTAACGTAGCCAGGTTCCTGTCCCGTAAAAAGAAATAATCAGAAAGAATGAATTTTTTTGATATGAAGTGTAAATGTTTACGCTATTTATTGTTACTGCTTATTGTAAGTGTTGGTGTACAAGCCCAGACGCCCGACAGCCTTGTTGAGACATTCCAGATAAAGGGAATGATCATCATGAAAGGAAAAGATGCAAAAGGCAAGCGCATCTTCAGGGTTTACAACGATACCGCTTACGCGCGAGAGCGATTAAAGAAGAACCTGCAAACCAGGTGGTTCGTAGTAGATGTTGGCTTCAACAACTACATCGACCGTAGCGATTACAGCGGAGCCGTAGCATTATCCTATTATGCAGCCCCTAACGGAATATCAGATAGTTATTCTAAATCCTATACCTATTCCGCAGCAGGCCTGAATACACTGGCGCCACGGGGGGGAAGCGCACCACTTACACCTTCGGAGTTCAAGCTGATTACCGGAAAGTCAATCAATGTTAACATTTGGCTGTTCCAGCAAAGGATGAACATCTACAAACACAAAGTGAATCTGATCTACGCCCTGGGAGTTGAAATGAACAACTACCGTTTTGCAAGAAATATCACTTATGTACCCGGATATCCGACTGAGATTATGCGGGATAATGTGAATTTCTCCAAGAACAAGCTGTTCGCCGAATACCTGAGCGTACCATTGATGCTGAACTTCAACAGTAACCCTGCCCGTCCGTCCAGAGCCTTTAAAATGGGTATGGGCGTAATGGGAGGTTATCTTGTGAAGGCACGTACCAAACAAATCAGTCGCGAAAGAGGGAAAGAGAAGAAAGTAGATGAGTTCAACCTGAATAAATGGAAATTAAGCCTTACTGGAGATATCGGGTATGGACCTCTCAAACTTTATGGTAATTTTGCGCTGACTCCGTTACATGATTATGGCCTGGAGCAGTATCCTTTCTCAATCGGGATACGTTTCAATAGCTTTTAACATTTTTTGGGGGATCAAAATCTTAGATGTATGCGTTCTTTTATTGCCTTTCTGGCCTGTACCGGATTTATTGTCTGGGCTCATTCATGTGACAAGAGAATTGTGGGGGTGAAGATCTATGCTAATAAATCGGGAGAGGACTTATTTAATGACGATCGTTATTCGTCCAATGACATGCTGTACAGACACCCTTACCTGTTTGCTAATGCACAGCAACCTGTAGCCCTGGATGCCCTGTTTGTTGATGTTCCGTACGAACATTCCCTGTATTTGTACTCACAAAGATAGGCCACTGCTCATCTTTAAGTTCCATTTAACATTACGCCCGGGGCACATCCGGACATTACCATTATATTTGGTAATGTTTATTTTATTTTCAAAAACCAATTCATGAACCTCATTAAAAAAGCAATCTGTCTATTGCTGCTAGCCTGTTCTATGTCTACAATGGCGGGCGCACAACAAAAGAAGTACGAATGGAAAGAGGGCACATCGGGAGGATATACTTACAAGTATATCGTAAATGATCCTATGAAGGCTCGCTTCTACACACTGAAAAACGGTCTTACTGTCATCCTTTCAGAAAACAAAAAAGACCCACGTATCCAGACCCTGATCGGTACACGCGCGGGTAGTAACAATGATCCGGCTGACCATACTGGGCTGGCGCATTACCTGGAACACCTGTTGTTCAAAGGTACCCAGCAGTACGGTTCCCTGGACTGGTCTAAGGAAAAACCTTACCTGGACCAGATCGAAGGCTTGTATGATACTTATAATCATACCACCGACGCCGGTGCCCGCAAAGCTGTCTATCACAAAATTGACAGCGTTTCAGGTCTGGCTGCAAAGTATGCCATCGCCAACGAGTACGACAAAATGATGTCAGGTATGGGTGCCCAGGGTACCAATGCACATACCTGGGTGGAAGAAACTATTTACGAAGAAGATATCCCTTCTAACGTTGTGGACAAATTCCTGGCTGTACAGGCAGAAAGATTTAAAGACCCGGTATTCCGCCTGTTCCATACAGAGCTGGAAGCGGTGTACGAAGAAAAGAACAGAGGTCTGGACAACGACGGCCGTAAATCTTACGAGCTGATGTTATCGTCCCTGTTCCCTACGCATAACTATGGTCAGCAAAGCACCATCGGCACAGTAGAGCACCTGAAAAATCCGAATCTGAAAGTGATCCGCGATTTCTATAACGCCTATTATGTGCCAGGTAACATGGCGATCGTCATGGCTGGTGATCTGGATGCTGACCAGGTTATCAAACAGATAGACAAAGCCTTCTCTTACATGCAGCCTAAGCCGGTAAAGGAGTATAAAGCGCCGGTGGAGAAACCGATGACTGCTCCTATTGTAAAAGAAGTATTTGGTCCTGATGCAGAGAACGTGATGATCGCGTTCCGTATGCCAGGTGCACTGGATGTGAAATCCACTGTATTACTGTCAGTGATCTCTGAAGTACTGAGTAACGGTAAAGCCGGTTTACTTGACCTTAATATCAATAAGCAGCAGAAAGTCCTGAAATCCGGTGCAAGCGTACTAGGGTGGAAAGACTACTCTGTATTTATGCTGAGCGGCAACGCCAAACAGGGACAGACACTGGAAGAAGTAAAAGATCTGCTACTCGGTCAGCTGGAAATCCTGAAGAAAGGTGAGTTTGACGAATCAATGGTGAAGGCTATTGTGAACAATGCTAAACTGGCTGAACTGACTGGCCTGGAAAGCAACAGCACACGTGCTAACGCTCTGATGGACGGCTTCATCAAGCACAGGGGAAAGAACTGGCAGACAGATGTCTCTTTCGTGGATGACATGGGTAAGGTGACCAAACAGCAGATTGTAGATTTTGCCAATAAATACCTAAATAACAACTATGTACTGCTGTACAAACGTAAAGGTGAAGACAAGAATATCCAGAAAGTAGAGAAACCTGCCATCACGCCTGTAGAGGTAAACCGTGAAGCCCAGTCTGCTTTCCTGAAACAGGTGAATGAAATGCCTGCTACCGGTATCAAGCCGCTGTGGCTGGACTATGATAAAGATATCCAGAAAGGTAAACTGGGTAATGCAGACGTGCTGTATGTGCAAAACAAAGACAATGGTCTTTTCCGTTTGTACTACCGTTTTGAAATGGGTAGCTGGAACAATAAACTGTATCCACTGGCAGCACAGTATCTGCAGTTCCTGGGAACTGACAAGTATACCACTGAGCAGATCAGTAAGGAGTTTTACAACATTGCCTGTAACTTTAACTTGTCAACAGGTACCGATGCGACCACTATCACGATCAGTGGTCTGCAGGAAAACTTTGATAAAGCGGTGGCACTGTTTGAGCACCTGCTGAAAAACTGCCAGCCAAATGAACAGGCACTCGCTGCGCTGAAAGGCCGTATCGGTAAGAGCCGTTCTGATGCTAAGCTGAATAAAGGTAACATCCTGAAAGGGCTGGCAAGCTTCGCTATGTACGGTGACAAGAATCCGTTTAATAATCAGCTGAGCCAGGGCGATCTCGATGGGGTGACTGCACAACAGCTGGTGGACATTTTGCATGATCTGCCTACCTATCAGCATACAGTGATCTACTATGGCCCGCAAACACTGGACGCTGCTATCGCTGATATCAGCAAGCAACACCAGGTGCCGGCATCTCCAAAAGCAATACCTGCTGCTGTGAAATTTGAAAAGATCTCTCAGGATAAAAACCGGGTACTGTTCACCAATTATGACATGGTACAGTCAGAAGTGAACTGGATCAGGAATGCGGGCACCTATAATGCAGAGAACACTGCACTGGTAAGCGTGTTCAACGGTTACTTCGGTGGCAACATGGGTTCTATCGTATTCCAGACTATCCGTGAGTCTAAAGCACTGGCTTATTCTACCTATGCATATTATGCAGCGCCTGAAAAGAAAGACGGTCGCTATTCTGTAGTAGCATACGTGGGCAGCCAGGCCGATAAAATGAACGATGCTGTGAACGGTATGAATGAGCTGCTGAATGATATGCCTCGTTCTGACAAAGGATTTCAAACAGCAAAACAGAGTCTGAAACAGGATATCGAAACTGAGCGTATTACGCAGGACGGTATCATTTTCAGTTATCTGGCAGCGAAGAAACTGGGACTGGATACTGACTACCGTAAAACGGTATACGCACAGATCGACGGTATCACCTACGATAATGTGAAACAGTTCCACGATCAGAACATTGCTAACAAGCCATATACATACTGTATCCTGGCTTCTGAAAAGAAAGTAAATGCTGACGATCTGAAGAAGTATGGCGACGTAAAAGTTGTTACACTGGAAGAGATTTTCGGTTACTAATGTTATAGCGGTTCAGCCGTCATAAAAAGAACCATCCGGGGTCCATTCAGCGCTCATCTGAATGGAAATTCCGGATGGTTCTTTATTTTTGCGGTCTAAATTTTTAGTGGCTGCAATAATGAATTGACAGTCAACGTTAACTAATCTGGAAAATCCCTGTGACAATGAATCGCTATTGCTTGTTGATGCTCCTGGTGCTGACTGTGACCGTATCAGGATTTACTTTTAAGAACGGTGACGAAGACCATTTATATACCGTTAAAATACACCCGGGGGATATTGATCCGAACAAGGTATTTCTGCTGATAGATAAGAGCGATTACCGGATGTATTTGTACGAAGATGTAAAGTTGAGAAAGATCTATAAAGTGGTCTTTGGCAATCCCGATCAGTCCGACAAACGTCAGGAGGGAGATCGTCTGACTCCTGAAGGTACTTTCCATATACTTAGTAAAAGATTAGATAAGTCCTGGAACCGTTTTATGTTGCTGGACTATCCCAATGAAGATTCCTGGAATAAATTCTATGATCTGCAGGACGCTGGTAAGTTGCCTAAAACAGCAACGCCTGGTGGCGGTATTGGTATCCATGGCGTGGAGTGGAATTCCGGTATCAGGGATAACTATGTTGAAGGTCGTATTAACTGGACATTGGGCTGTATCAGTATGAAGAACAACGATGTCAGTGAACTTTATGAAATTATCAAAGTAGGAACGCCTGTTGTGATAAGGAAATAATATTGGCTGTTATCGCAGCACACACACCCCTGTATTGCACATTGCAGTGCGCATATTTACCTTTATTGTAAGAAACGCATTTGAAGATCTTACATGCTATTCATGATTAAACACAGTGCCACTATAGTCTTTAACCCGGAGCATTGTAGTGATGGCAGGCAATAGTCTGTTATCATGAACTATCATAAAGGCGGGTATTGGTCTTGTGAAGCACACTTCATTCGGGTGGAGTGTGCTTTTTTTTGCTTGTTACTGAAGGAATGACTTTACAGCAGCCTTCCATTTTTCACCTTCATTTCTGCAGAATGACTGATGTCCTGATCGCTCAAAAGTGACCAGGCGTTTCTGACTGGTACCCAGTTGACGGAAAACAGTTTTAGTCTCCTGCTGTGTTACACGGTTATCATGTTTTCCCCAGCACATCAAAGCCGGCATCTTAATCTGTTTTCCATAATCTGCCGGATTATGACTGAATCCCCAGAAACCATTTTCGATACCTCCCCAGAAAGTCAGGATTTCAGATAGTGGAGACCCTGGCAGATGTACAGCACGCATCCTGCTTTTTACAGCGTCTGTCAGTGTTGCAAAAGGACATTCGAGTATCACTTTATCTGGTTGCAGATGATAGGTAGGAACTGCACGAAGAATAGCGGCCGCCCCCATGCTGACGCCCCAGAGGATAATGTGTTTTTCATCTTTTTGCTGTACGAAGTTGTAGGCCAGCAGGACATCTTCCGCTTCTTTGTAACCAACAGTGCAAACATTCCCCTCGCTATTGCCGTGTGCGCGGAAATCCATTAGCAATGTATTATAGCCCAGTTGGCGGAAATAGGCTGCCTCGGGAATAGGGCCGTCTTTGCCGCCGTTGTAACCATGGAACAGGATAACAGTACCCTTCGCATTCGCGAGGGGCATCCACCAGCCTTCAAGTTGGAGTCCATTGGATGTTTGCAGATGGATCGTTTCGTAGGGAACTTCAGGTTTATTACTGATCGTTGATTTAGAAAGCCGTACACCAAACAGTACCATCTTCGCTTTTTCTCCAGCGTTCATTTGTTCCGGGCGTTGGTGTTTATTATGAAATGTACCCGCGTCATAAAAGTGAGTGAATTTCCAGGCATGGAAGGCCGCTACAATATTCAGCAATAGGAAGAGTACAAGGATAATGCGAAGGGCGCGTTTGAGAAACTTCATGTAGTAAAAGTAAATAAAAAGCGGATGCTCCTAAAGGACATCCGCTTTTGTTATTTATGAGCAGTGCGATTAGTTGTAGCCTGCGTTTTGTGTCATGTTTGGATAGTTATTAAGATAGTTGGCGGGGATGGGCATCAGGTTATGATGATCTTTGTATCCTTTGCTACCCAGCACCTCTTTGGCCTGATTAGTCAGTACAAGGAATGCATAACGGAAACCTTCACGATATAATTCCTCTTTGTATAGCGTGCCGAGTTCAGCTATCGCTTCATCCATGTTCTTTGGATAAATAGCTGCTTTTTTGCTACGTGCACGAATAGCATTGATAACACTGGTAGAACCGTCAAGGTCATTCATCATTACCTTGCCATAACCACTTAACAGCAATGTTTCTGTGTAGCGGATTATCGGGCAGAAATTGACTTTGTTATTACCACGAACAAAATATGTTTTAAACGGCTCGTATAAATTTCTTGAAATGTTCCATATCACCTCACTATTAGCAGGGGAGTCAAATATGGCAGCGGGATCAGCCAGGGAGAAGCCTTTCGAACTGATGACAGCATTAGTATGCTCGATCAGTGCCTCTATGTCACTTTCCTGAAATGCCAGTCGTGCGAGTAACATATGTGCAGTATAACTAGTGATCTGCCATTGCTTTTCTGATGAATTTACAGCAGGAAGTGCGGGCAATGCATCGGTGAGTTCTTTTTTGATGTAGGCTCTGGTGTCCTGCAGTGATTTACGCGTTAGATCCGGATTGACAATTCTGCCATCAATGGTGGGGATACCACCAAAATACGTTTGGAGGGTCAGGTAGATATACGCACGTAAAGCTTTGATCTGGGCAGTTGTCTCCGGATATTTAACCTGCATTCTGTCAAGGCTGATCTGCAGTGTATTCAGGCGCGTGATATTGTAATACGATGATACCCAAACATTACTGATCTGGCTATTATAAGCATTAAAAGTAAAGTTGTCGAGCTCGCACCAGTCAGGCAGATTGCTACAGTCAGCATCGTCACTTAGCATGCCATCCAGTATATTAATTATTTGGGTGACTGAATTAATATTTGTGGCTGTATATGACAGTTCGGATTCTATTTCAGATAGAAGCTTATATAAAGTGCTTTCATAATTGGATTTGAATCCGATGATAACCGAGTGTTCAATCGATGCTCCTTCCTGGAGTGCCACACTGTCGAACGGAGCTTCAGCCACATCATTCCCATTGATTATCATGTCCATGTTCAAATCTTTGAAACGGAAGTCGCCGGGGTGCGCGCCTGCCTGAAACGGTGTTTCAGGAGCAGTTATTTCTTTTTCTGTCTGGAAAAGAGAGTCAGCCACCATTGTATGTCCTTTGCCATCGTCCCAGGTATTTGTTTTGTCACCGTCAAATGCAACAATGTAGTAGGTACCAGGAGCCGCTGATTTAAATTCGGCAACACCAAAGATGTTGACTTTGGCAGTATAGGCTGGTTTTTTATTCAGGTAGTCTTTGCGGGTGGAGAATAACTGGACAGTGGCCTGTTGTGATTCAGTGCCTTTGGGCATTCCGGGGTACCATTTTGCACCATCCCATACGGTGATACGCAATGACGAGGTGGCGGGCGCTACAGGTTCTTCTTTGTCTTTTTTACAGGCAAACAAGCCGCATAGCAATACAGGGAACAGTAATTTTTTCATGGGTAAAATTTTGTACGTCGTACAATGGTATGGTATATCAGGTTTAATTGATTACTACTTTATCACATGGGTTACGTCATCACATGACGTGTTGGGCATCTCGGTTTCCGTGGTGCAAGAATACAAAAAAAGGGCTGAAACATTCAGCCCTTTAGATAATATGAGTGTTAGTACGTGTTAAAATTTGTTAAAGTCTGCCTCTCTTGATCTCCTCTACAACAACAGGATCGAGCAGGGTAGAAATATCACCCAGGTTGTCCAGTTCTCCTTCAGCGATCTTACGGAGGATACGGCGCATGATCTTACCGGAACGTGTTTTTGGTAATCCACTTACAAACTGGATCTTATCCGGTTTGGCTATCGGGCCAATGATCCGGGAAACCGTTTGCAGGATATCTTTTTTGGTCAGTTCAGGATCATGCGTCTGTCTTTCGGTGATGACATATGCATAAATGCCTTGCCCTTTGATGTCGTGCGGATAACCCACTACAGCACTTTCGACTACGCCGGCGTGCATGTTAATGGCGTTTTCTACTTCAGCAGTACCGATACGGTGGCCGCTCACGTTGAGTACATCATCTACGCGGCCAGTGATGCGGTAGTAACCGTCTTCATCCCGGAGACAGCCGTCGCCGGTGAAGTAGAGGTTCTCGTAGGTGGCGAAGTAGGTGGTACGGCAACGTTCATGATCGCCATAGGTAGTACGCAGCATACCTGGCCATGGGAATTTTATACAGAGGTTGCCATTCACATTATTACCAGTTACTTCTTTACCTGTTTCATCCACCAGTATTGGTTGAATACCTGGCAGTGGGAGCGTGGCGTATCCTGGTTTCTCTTTGGTGATGCCGGCAATGGGTGTGATCATGATACCACCGGTTTCTGTTTGCCACCAGGTATCGACAATCGGACAGCGTCCTTTACCAATATGATCTTTGAACCAGTGCCATGCTTCTTCGTTGATAGGTTCACCAACGCTACCCAGTTTTCTGAGCGAGCTGAGATCTTTATGATTAACAGGCCCGAGACCGTATCCCATCAGGCTGCGGATAGCGGTAGGTGCTGTATAAAGAATATTTACCCGGAATTTGTCTACGATAGACCATAAGCGGCCTGCATCAGGATAGGTAGGTACCCCTTCAAACATCAGGGTGGTAGCGCCTGCACTGAGTGGACCATATATAATATAGCTATGACCAGTGATCCAGCCTACGTCAGCGGTACAGAAGTACACTTCACCCGGCTGATACTGGAAGGTATTGACAAAAGTGTAGTTGGCATATACCATGTAACCACCAACGGTGTGTACAACACCTTTAGGTTTACCCGTAGAGCCGGAAGTATACAGGATGAAGAGCATGTCTTCTGCATCCATTTCCTCAGCAGGGCAGGGCGGGTTACCCATGGTTTCGACTTGTTTGATCTCATCTTCCCACCACAGGTCGCGACCTTTGATCATGCTGACAGGCGTGCGGGTACGCGTACACACGATCACTTTTTTGACGGAAGGGCATCCGATCAGGGCGTCATCAATTACTGATTTGAGCGGAATATCTTTGTTACCACGGAACGCACCATCGCACGTAATGACAAGGCTGGCCTGTGCATCCTGGATCCTGTCGGCGATAGATTGCGCACTGAAGCCACCAAAAACAACAGAGTGGATGGCACCGATACGGGCGCAGGCAAGTACTGCGATGGCCAGTTCGGGGATCATACCCATATATATACAAACGCGGTCTCCTTTTTTTACGCCATTATTCTTCAGCACATTGGCGAACTGACATACTTTATTATAAAGGTCACGGTAAGTAATAACGCGATGGCGTTCTTCAGGATCGTTAGGTTCCCATATGATGGCAGGCGTGTTGCCAAGCGTGCCGAGGTGACGGTCGAGGCAGTTTTCGGTAATATTGAGTTTCCCGCCTGTGAACCATTTTACATCCGGATCTTTGAAGTTCCAATCCAGTACCTTATCCCATTTACGTCGCCAGTAGAAGTGATCTGCCACGTTTGCCCAAAAGCCTTCCGGGTCGATTACGCTCTGCTGGTACTGCTGTTGATAATCCTCTAAACTCTTGATCTGATACGGATAAGCCATAGCTGCAATCAGTTTTTATTGTTCAATGTAAATAACGTGTTAGCAATCTGCAGCTTAAATTTAGTAAAAATGGGCAATAGTCAATAACAAACCTGTATATGTCCTGAATAGTGAAAGATGGGGCCAGGGATTGAGTTTTTCAGCTGGTCCGGGAGGGGCCCGGGTTAGCATCTAAAGCGCGCATAGGTCATGAGTGTACAGGTGTTTAATTAGTTTTTAGCTGGTTTTTTCCTGTATTTCTCGCAGTATTCCCAGAAACCCTGGAACACTTCATCGAGGACGGCAATGATCTTTTCTTTTTCTGCATTGCTCAGATTGGGAGTAACTCTTTCTTTCTCAAGACCGCCTACTTTGACCGCGTTTCGCATTTTACGGTAGAAAGTAGGAATACTCCAGGAACATTCTTCGCAAACACGCTCACGGAAATAGATCGGAAGATTGATCATTCTGGAATGCACATCCTGTAACAAATTGATTGGTTGGGTTGTGGAAGGCATTGTTTTTTTCATGTTGAAAGTTTTTGATTTAATATGATAATGATTAATTGAGAGCGTCTTACTACTATAATAATAATGATTGCGATGTAAGCAAATCTATTTATAAAAAATTTATTATAGCCATTTTTATAGAAATATTTTTTCAAGTGGTGGGGTGTTCACAATCAATTGTTAAATAAACTGTTATGTACGTTTGTCGCACCCGTGTTGCACCATATTTCATTGCTTTACATTGAAACACAATGTATACTGAATTGTTATTCGGAAAAAGTGTTTTTATTGATATTATCACACTGATAACTATATTGTCTATATGAATTTTCAATTATGACAATGAAATGGAAATAATTATTATATTGTATGAATTACACACCAGCGCAAACCACTGTCAGTAAAATATAGAATACATGTCCAGGTTAATCCACATGGGCCAGCGCCTGAAACAAATATTAAAGCAGAAGAAAGTTAAAATAGTCGACTTCGCAGATATGGCTGGTTTCACTAACCAGATTGCACATTATCATCTGCGCAAGAGTGATATGAAGCGTAGCACCCTTGAAAAATTCTGTGAGATCATCGGTATTACACCGGAAGAATTCTACGAATGGAACAGTGTTCCCTCCGCCAATGGAGAAAAAAGTACGGAAACGGCTGTGCTGCATCATGGCGAACGGCTAATGGAGCTCATAGGAGAGCGGGGGCTCAACAAGACCCGGTTAGCAAAACGTCTGGGAATGAGCCGGCGAACAATGTACAACCTGTTCGAGAAAGATGTCTTTGGTACCGAAGAACTTGACAGGGTAGTCAGGGCTCTGGAAATGACGGCAACAGGCTTCCTGCATC
This sequence comes from Chitinophaga agri, assembly GCF_010093065.1. Classification (NCBI taxonomy): domain Bacteria; kingdom Pseudomonadati; phylum Bacteroidota; class Chitinophagia; order Chitinophagales; family Chitinophagaceae; genus Chitinophaga; species Chitinophaga agri. Next base: position 5,065,794 of record NZ_CP048113.1, read on the forward strand.
CGGGCGTACTGGAAGATGCCCGTCAGGCGGAAAACGATGAAATGCTGGCGTTAAGAGAAAAGTACTACAAGTTGTTAGAGGAGCACAACATGTTACTGAAAAGCTATTCATCCCTGAAAGAAGGTCTTGAAACTGCTAAAAAGGACATCTTACAGTTACGTAAACAGGCACGTTCCAAAAAAGGCTGATATAGCAGAAGAGCACTAACTAACGACACACCATAACAATATTCCACAATTGTTCAACCCATACCTTCCGGACCTTGATCCCAAGGGTTTTAATGAATAATAAAATTGTTATAGTTTTACGTGTATTACTATTATGATAACATGTTTATCATAAATACTTCTTTTAATGAATTATCTGCCGAATGCATTTGATCCCCCTGTGTGGTACCTTGTAATGCCCGTCTCCGGTGCTACGGGAGAAGTATTTACCAGGAAAAGGTATGCTGATATGGTGGCAGCTAAGCTGAACAGCGATCAGCATAATGCACTCATAAGAGTGGAGGATTATACATTCCTGCCCTCGGCCATTCACCTCATGATACGCGAAGGCGCACTCTCTCTCGATCTATGGTGGCAGCCGTTTATGAATGCTGTGCTGAAAGATGTCAATCACCTGCAGCCGGAAGAGCAACTGTCCTGGGGGCAGTTTACTTCCGAACGCATTACTGATGCGGATGCTTTCGAGCACAGGTCCTATGAGCTGCTGTTCCTTCCAGTATGGAAAGGACTGGCCACAGATCCCGAAGGGTACGCCTATAATAGTGTCAATAACAAGGCGAAGATCGACCTATAGTAATATACCGGCTACTTCCTGCCAGGTGTCAACCCGCCTGAAATCAGTCACATGTACATTGTGTGGTGCGGTGAACATCAGTCCCTGTCCCTTGAAAGGCTGCAGGTTCTTCACATGATCGTCAATCATATAATCTGCCTGGACAATCGACTTTGAACCACAGAATACGATATTTTGCCAGGAAATAAATGGAAAGTGCTCGCCCAGCCACTCCAGTTTCTCTCCCAGTGAAGGCGGAAACTCCATCGCTGCTGATACAATAAATACCTCATGTTTGTCCTGTAACGCCCGGATCACTTCCTGGCTATCCTTAATTACTGGTTTGGTTCTGAAGAAGCCCGGCTCAAATAGAAAGCTTCTCATTACTTCCCTATCGTGTGGAAAACCTGTCGCTTCCGGTAAACCGTATAGGGTGGCTTTGTCTACCTCTACGCCATAGCGTTGCGTATACCAGTCGATCATCTGCTGCGTGGTATCTGCCATAACGCCGTCCATGTCTATCGCAATTCTTGCCATATTATGCTGTTTTTTGCAAAGTTATGCATTATAACACGAATATGTAACAATTTCCTGCAATAATTCTCGTATTTTTGCTGGAAATTGCGAGAATATGCTAAAAGAAGAGCGCTTTGATTATATACTCAGGAAGTTGCAGACGGACCATAAAGTATTGCACACTGAACTGAGTAATGATCTGCAGGTATCAGAAGATACCGTAAGGCGCGATCTTGAGACGCTGGCCCAGAACGGGCTCCTGATCAAGGTCAGAGGTGGCGCTATCCCTCACTCGCCGCATCCGTATACATTTAATGAGCGTATCAATATACATGAGGACGATAAGAAGGCTATTGCCGCTAAGGCGTTGTCTTTCCTTCATAATGGGCAAACCATTATTATGGATGGTGGTACCTCTACCTATGCGCTCGTAAAATTGTTCCCGCCCTCTCTGCAACTTACCGTAGTGACTCCCAGTATTCCCATTGCCATGCAACTAATGGAACATCCTGGTGTGGAAGTGATCCTCACCGGCGGCCGCATCTTTAAAAGTTCGCAGGTTACTGCCGGCATCGATACTATTCGCATGATAGAAAAGCTACGGGCTGATATCTGTTTTATGGGCGTATGCAGTTTGCACACTGAAGTAGGTGTGACGGGGCCAGACATGGACGAAGCCGCCGTGAAAAATGTAATGGTGCAGTCGGCTAACCGGGTGATAGCCCTGGTAACAGGCGATAAAATGGGTACAGCAGAACCTTACAAGGTTTGTAGTATAACGGCAATGGACACAATTATAACAGATGAAGCCGGATTATCTCTGGCAGCACCTTACCGACAGCTTGGAATAAATGTTATCTGACAGGAACAGTGAACTTTCGTATTTCAAAGTATTAATGTAGTAGCATGTTACAGGGCTTGACAGTCAATTATTTTAACAAGAAGCACGCACGCATAGCCGTGAGCGCTTTATTTTTTCTGACGGGATTCTGCTTCGGCAGCTGGGCTTCGAGGATCGCCGCTATCCAGGAGACGCTGCACCTTTCGGAGGGTGTACTCGGCGCTATGTTGCTGGCTCCGCCGATCGGTTCTCTCTTATCTATGCCAGTAGCCGGTATGCTGGTAAGTAAGTATGGTAGCCGTACCGTCGTAATGATAGCAGGGATACTCTACGTCTGCGTATTACCTGTGCTGGGGCTGACAGGCAATGCCTGGCAGTTGTTTTCCTGCCTTTTGGTATTTGGATTCTTTGGTAACCTGGCCAATATCGCTGTAAATACACAGGCTGTTCTGGTTGAAGCGATGTACCAGACCCCTATCATGGCATCGTTCCATGGATTATGGAGTCTGGGAGGTTTTGCAGCTGGTGCTATCGGCGGACAAATGTCGCGCGCTGGCATAGTGCCTTATCAGCACTTTTTATGTATCACAGCCATCGGCATCCTGATCGTATGTGTGGCTATCCGTTTTGTGGTAGCGCATGATGCACCAGCCTCCGGAGAGAAAGTGCCTATGTTTGTATGGCCTGACAAGGCATTGATGATCCTGGGCGTTATTGCATTCTGTTCCATGATCTGTGAAGGTGCAATGTTCGACTGGAGTGCGGTATACTTCAAGAAGGTGATCGGTGCTCCGCTGGAGACTGCGGGTAACGGCCTGACTGCCTTCATGACTACGATGGCTGCTTTCCGCTTTGTGGCGGACTGGCTGATGCCCCGGCTTGGATTCAAACGTATGCTGCAGCTAAGTGGTACGCTGACGGCACTGGGGTTGTCCGTCGCCGTATTATTCCCTGGGTTCAATACCGGTATGATCGGGTTCTTGCTGGTAGGTGCAGGGGTATCGTCCGTAGTGCCACTGGTATACAGCGCTGCCGGCCGTAGTAAGACCTTATCTCCGGGTATGGCGCTGGCGGCAGTATCCACCATTGGTTATCTCGGTTTCCTTGCGGGCCCACCGTTGATCGGGCTTGTGGCGCAGGCGACCAGCCTACGCATATCCTTCTTCATCATCGCCCTGATGGGAACCTGTATTGCAGTGATGAGTACCAGGGTGAAGGAGTAATATAATATTGAGGAGTGTTTTAGAAAAATAGAGGGGCTGATCATCATGATCAGCCCCTCGGCATATTATGAAATAAAGAGATGATTATTTTTTTACTAATTCCACCTGGTAGGTTGTATTGGCTGTGTTCACGATGGTGATCATCTGCGGCGTCATTTCCAGGATCTTTACCGAATAGGAATAGAAGTTCGCGTACTCCAGGCCATTGTTGTCTACTACTATGGTCAGGATCTTAGTTTCCGGATTGAAAGACCAACCGCCTTTTTCAAGTTTCGTTTGTGTCTGCGTACCATAGGTGAGTTTATCACAGGTAGAATTATCCAGTACTACACGGGAGGCCGTCGCAGAGAAGAGTTCACTAAATTCATTCTGATCGGTGAACATCATGTCATACTTGGTCACTCCGGTAATGGCGGCAATGTCTTCAAAACACTCAATCCCGCTGTTAATGCAGTATTTTAACTTGCCTCCTTCGCAGGTGAAGCTGGTACGGGACGTATCTGGTATATAATAGTTCTGCCATTTACCATTGACGTCGGTCTTCCTGTTGACTTTCCATGACCCAACGAAATCCTGGTAATCAGCAATACTATTCTGGCTGTGTATGCGTACCAGGGACTTTACATGATTACTCACATGACCCAGGGAGTCATATGCCGCATAGGTAAGAGACAGCGTGTCGCCTACAATATAAGCGGGCAGTTTAATGATGATAGAAGAATCTACATAGTCTCCCTGGCGGCCTAATGAGGAGGGAAAGCCGGTCGCCTCTCTGTAAAACCCACGGTTAGACGAGTAGTCTACTTTGAAATAGGCGCCACTGCCGTTGATAGACACATAATACCCTTTTACAGTAGACTCATAGTAATCGAAGTTAGGATTGATAACGATGTAACGGCCACTGATCGCGTTGACGAGATTTTTGTCTTCGACCAATGTTGGTGTACCACTTACATCAGTTGCGGCAGGTATACTGCCTTTGGAATAAATGCCGAAAGCGACTTTCACTTTCGTGGCCAGCATTGTTCTGTCTCCAAGGTGTACGGTGTCGATTTTTTCTGGTTGTTCGTCGTCCCCACCAGTGTTATTGTCACTTTTCTTACAAGCGTGAAAAGCGACTGCACAGGACAGTGCGCCGATTAATAAAAGCTTTTTCATTTGGTATCAGGGTTTGTTAGATTCTAAGGATCAAATAGTTCAGTGTTATATTTAAAAGTAGTGACCGATCAGGCCTCTCTTCAGCATTGTGTTGATATCATTTGTTTGTATTGTCCCTATACGCTTATAACTTGTTTATCATATTACAAAAGAGGCATATTATATACGCATTTTGCTTTATTTGAGATTTTCAATTGAATAAATAACCTGACGTTCTTCTAACGTGCTAATATATAACTATTTATACCTGTCTAGATCCGTTTTACGAACTTTATGTCATATAAAAGTATGTGTTTTTTCCGGAATGTGATAATGGTAAATACTTCTTTAATATGCCGGTTTTCGTGGTTATCCGTTACCGGTTTATAAACGCAGGAACCGGGTATTGGGGAAAGTTGGTTTCAGATGCCGGACATTCGCAGTAACTAATATGTTTAATAATATTATTCGTCTTGCTAAGCGCTTATTAATAAAGGATTTAAAACTTTGTTTTCCTCAGCGCGTTAAATTTAATTACCACAATAAACTTTGAAACCCTTAATTTTGCACGATTTTTTTGTTCCGAGAATGGTATAAAATCAGTTAGGTTTTAAATTTTCAATTAGTAATACGCAAATGCCGAAAGATTCCTCTATCAAATCTGTTCTTATTATTGGTTCTGGTCCTATTATTATTGGCCAGGCTTGTGAATTTGACTATTCTGGCTCCCAGGCAGCACGCTCGCTGCGTGAGGAAGGTATCAGGGTAGTATTGATCAATTCCAACCCGGCTACTATCATGACTGACCCTATGATGGCCGACAAGGTGTACCTGTTGCCGCTGACAGTAGAAAGTATAGAACAGATACTGGAGGAGCAGCAGATTGACGCCGTACTGCCTACCATGGGTGGACAAACAGCCCTCAACCTTTGTAAAGAAGTTGACGAGCTGGGTATATGGCAGAAATACAATGTCCGTCTGATAGGTGTAGATATCAAAGCCATCGATAAGGCTGAAGACCGTGAACAGTTCCGTCAGTGGATGATCCGACTGGGAGTACCAGTTGCTCCTGCTAAGACAGCAAACTCTTTCCTGGAAGGAAAGGAATTTGCTCAGGAGATCGGGTTCCCGCTGGTTATCCGTCCTTCCTTCACCCTGGGTGGTACCGGTGGTGGTTTCGTACACTCCAAAGATGACCTGGATGAAGCGTTACAACGCGGTCTGCAGGCGTCTCCGATCCATGAAGTACTGGTTGAGAAAGCGGTACTGGGTTGGAAAGAGTTCGAACTGGAGCTGCTGCGTGATGCTAACGACAACGTCGTGATCATCTGTACCGTAGAAAACTTCGACCCAATGGGTGTACACACAGGAGATTCCATCACGGTGGCCCCTGCCATGACCCTGAGCGATACCGCTTTCCAGGACATGCGTAACAAGGCACAGATGATGATGCGTGACCTGGGTAACTTCGCCGGTGGTTGTAACGTACAGTTCTCCCTGAATCCGGAAACTGAAGAACTGATCGCTATCGAGATCAACCCTCGTGTGAGCCGCTCTTCTGCACTGGCTTCCAAAGCAACCGGTTATCCGATCGCTAAGATCGCAGCCAAACTGGCTATCGGTTATACCCTGGATGAACTGGAAAACCAGATCACCAGAACCACTTCCGCATTTTTTGAACCAGCGCTGGACTATGTCATCGTAAAGATGCCTCGCTGGAACTTCGATAAATTTAAAGGTGCAGATCAGACCCTGGGTCTTCAGATGAAGTCCGTAGGTGAGGTAATGTCCATCGGACGTACTTTCACTGAGGCGATCCAGAAAGCCTGTCAGAGTCTGGAAAACGATGCACTGGGCCTCGGTTATTACGGTAAGTCCGCTATGAAGAGCGATCAGCTGCTGGAAAGACTGAAGACGCCAACCTGGGATCGTGTATTCCGTATCAAAGACGCCCTGATGGAAGGTGTTTCGGTGAAACATATCCACCAGATGACCTATATCGATAAATGGTTCCTGAACCAGATCAACGATATCGTGCAGATGGAAAAAGCACTGGCTGAACATGATCTGGATTCCGTACCAAAAGAAATGCTGAGCGATGCCAAGAAGATGGGCTTCTCAGACATGCAGCTGGTACATCTGTTCGGTAACTGCGAGGAGAGCGAAGTATACGAAAAACGTAAATCTCTCGGTATTACCCGTACCTATAAAATGGTAGATACCTGCAGTGCTGAGTTTGAAGCGGTAACTCCTTACTTCTACTCTACATTCGATACTGTAAACGAAAGCAAACCTTCTGATAAGAAGAAAGTGATCGTACTCGGTTCCGGTCCTAACCGTATCGGCCAGGGTATCGAATTTGACTACTGCTGTACACACGGCTTACAGGCTATCCAGGAATGCGGCTACGACGCGATCATGGTGAACTGTAACCCTGAGACAGTTTCTACTGACTTCGATATGGCCAACAAGCTGTACTTCGAACCAGTGTTCTGGGAACATCTGTGGGAGATCATCGAACTGGAAAAACCTGAAGGTGTTATCGTGCAGCTGGGTGGTCAGACAGCACTGAAGCTGGCTAGACGTCTGGAAGAAAAAGGTATTAAGATCATCGGTACATCCTTCGATAACATGGATATCGCCGAAGACCGTGGCCGTTTCTCCGACCTGCTGAAAGAACTGAGCATTCCTTTCCCTAAATATGGCACCGCTTACAATACCGACGATGCGATCGAAGTAGCGAAAGAAGTAGGTTATCCTGTACTGGTTCGTCCTTCCTACGTACTCGGTGGTCAGCGTATGCGTATCGTGATCAACGAAGAAGAACTGGAATCATCTGTACTGAGCCTGCTGAAGCATCTGCCAGGTAACAAGATCCTGATCGATCACTTCCTGGATCGTTGTCAGGAGGCAGAGATTGATGGCATCTTCGACGGAGAGAACTTCCATGTAATGGGTGTGATGGAGCATATCGAGCCTGCTGGTATCCACAGTGGCGACAGTAACGCGGTACTGCCAGCGTTTAACCTGAGCCCGATGGAAGTAACCACCATGGAATACTATGCAGAGAAGATCGCCCGTGCACTGGATATCCGTGGCCTGATCAACATCCAGTTCGCTATCAAAAACGGACAGGTATATGTGATCGAAGCAAACCCACGTGCTTCCCGTACTACGCCATTCATCGCGAAAGCATACCAGGTTCCTTACCTGAACATTGCTACCAAAGTGATGCTGGGTGCTAATAAACTGACCGATTTCACTATCGAAAAGAAACTGGACGGTTTTGCGATCAAAGAACCAGTATTCTCCTTTAACAAATTCCCAGGGGTGAACAAAGAACTCGGCCCTGAAATGAAATCTACCGGTGAAGCGATCCGTTTCATCAAAGATCTCCGGGACCCTTATTTCAGGACACTGTACAAAGAGAAGAGCATGTACCTGAGCAACAAGTAAGATCGACAGGAATACGGCCCTGAATGGCCGGATCCTTACAATAAAAGAGAAGGGTGTATCAAAGTGATTTGATACACCCTTCCTCGTTATAGTTTCCTGCTGCCGTTATTATCTATTCTGCACGTACCGGACCGGCAGGTTTCTTTACAGCAGGCGCATCTTTCAGCTCTTTCATCAGCAGTTCCACTGCCTTTTCCAGCTGTGGATCTTTCCCTGCAATCACTTCCTGCGGCGTCATTTCTACTTCCACATCCGGCGCCACCCCCTTATTTTCAATGATCCACTGGCCATCCTTGCTGAATATACCCAGCCGGGGTGCTGTCATGAAACCTCCATCCATCAGTTGTGGGTAGTTATATATCCCTACCAGGATACCCATGGTGGTCGTTCCCACCAGTGGTCCCAGTTTCTTCTCACGGAACATGAAAGGCATCAGGTCTCCACCCGAACCTGCATAGCCATTAGTGATCATGGCTTTGGGGCCAAATATCGCGTTACCCGGGGTGGTCATCGGTAAGCCTTCGCGGGTGCCCCAGTAATTCAGTAGGTCCCGGTTCAGCAGGTCAATAACATAGTCAGCAGCTGAGCCGCCACCATTGAAACGTTCGTCTATCACAACGCCTTTTTTATCAAGCTGGGAGAAATAATAACGGTTGAAGTAAGTATACCCTTCTCCGCCGGTGTTTGGCATGTACACGTAAGCCAGTTTACCGTTACTCAGCTGATCCACTTTTTTACGGTTTCCTTCTACCCAGTCCATCGCTCGGAGGCCGCCTTCCCAGTTGATCGGTACAACCGTATATTCCTTCGCACCATTGGGGGCAGGCTGTTGGTTGACCAGTATGCGTACCTGTTTGCCGGCAAGGCCCTTAAACAGGCTGTAGATCTCTGTATTGCTGTCTAATGGTACCCCGTTTACAGCGATCAGGTAATCGCCTTCTTTTACTTTGATACCTGGTTGTGTCAGCGGTGCCTGGAAGTTGGGGTTCCAGTTCAGGCCGGAGTAGATCTTTTTAAACCGGTAGCGACCATTTTCGATGCTGTAATCGGCGCCCAGTAATCCAACGGATTCACGTATCGGGTTCGGCGCATCTCCGGCGCCTACATAGTTATGACCAATCACCAGTTCACCCATCATTTCATTAAACAGGTAGTTGAGGTCTTCCCGATGTCCTACGTGAGGAAGGAAGCGTTGGTATTTCTTTTTGACAGCTTTCCAGTTTGCGCCATGCATATTTTCTACATAGAAGAAATCTCTTTCTATGCGCCATAGTTCGTCAAACATCTGTGCCCATTCAGCTGCAGGATCTACCTGTGTACGGATGTTGCTAAGGTTGAGTGTACCTTCTCCCGCATTGGATTTACTGCCTGTACCTACGATGCCGCAGGCGGAGTTAGTAACATACAGTAATTTCTCCCCGTTCTGACTTACGGTATAGCTATTGATACCACTCATCAGTACATCACTTTTCCGCTTGCTGATATCATAACTGTATAATGTATTGCCGGAGCGGTATAAAAGTTTGTTGGCGACATGGCCATTCAGTTGTTCATAGCCTTCAGCAGGCAATGCCAGTGCCACAATACGCTGATCTATGTTGTCAAGATCAATGCGGGTTTGTGGTTGTTTGGATGCGTTCTTTGCAGTGTCTTTAGCCGGTGCTTTTTCGTCTTTGGGGGCATCTTCTTTTTTTTCTGGTTCATCGTCGCTTTCAGGCGCCAATAATGAAGGAGCATTGTCGGATAATACGATCGCATAGATACTGTTGCGGGTATTGCGCTCATAATTCGACATGTCCAGCCAGCCGGTATTCTGCGCGTAGTTGGTACTGGCAACAAAGAAAATATATTTACCACTCTGACTGAACACAGGTTCTACTGCTTCACTGCGACCGTCAGTGATCTGATAGCTTTTTTTATCAGCTGTGTTGTAAAGGAATATGGCACTAAGGCTGTTAGGCAGGCGTCTGTTATAAACGATCCAGCGTGAGTCCGGACTCCAGTTGGCGTTGAAAGTCTGATCAGGACGATCGTAACTGTCCTCATCAATCTGAGTGACTTTTTTGGTGTCAACATCTACATAATAAAGACGCAGTCTTTTATCGCTGTAGAGTATTTTCTTACTGTCAGGAGACCATACAGGACTATAGTAAAAGCTGGGATCTCCCAGGGGGATGATCGTCGCCGGTTTCTCCGCTTTCTGATCTCGGATATGTAATGCGTATTCGCCATCTGCATCGGAAAAGTAGGCGATAGATTTACCATCCGCCGACCATGCAGGATTACGTTCGTGTGTACCTGTAGTAGCTGTGATACTGCGTACATCACCTTTGTCAGCAGGAATTGTAAGTATGTCACCACGGAACTGCACCACAGCTCTTACACCGGTAGGAGAGAGACTGATACCACCGATGTTGTTCAGCGAGGCGTTGACGAAGTGGGGTCTTTTATATGGCAGGTCTGATTCTATGCTGATAGTAAGGGGGGTACTTTTACCGGAAGCAGCCTCCCATTTATGAATTTTACCGGCTTGTTCATATACCAGTGTCTTACCATCAGAAAAAAGTGTTTTTACATCAAAGTCTTTATGAGTAGTGATCTGTGTAACTGCTTTAGTAGAGGTCGTATAACGGAAGATGTTCATCGTGCCGTTACGGTCACTCAGAAAATATACATCATTCCCTAACCATACAGGATGGACGTTGTTGGAACCTGCATCAGGGATGGCTATTACAGCACTCGTCTGGTTGTTGAAGATCCAGACTTTAGGCATATTACCACCTCTATAATGTTTGAACGGGCGATAGGTGCCTGCTCTTTCAGTAGGATCAGGATGTTTGATGTATGCTGTGTATAACCCGTCAGGAGAGATATTACCCTGGTGCGCCTCCGGCATCTTTAATTTTGTGGGCATACCTCCATTTATGCCAACTTCAAACAGCTGCTGAAAGCGGGTCGTAAAAGAACTGCGGGTAGACGAAAAAATGATCTTATCATTGCCATGCCAGCCACGTATGATATCCGCATCAGGATGATGCGTGATGCGCCTTGGCATACCACCATTGACCGCTACAACATAGATATCTACATTACCGTCATAGTTGCCGCTAAAAGCAATCCATTTGCCATCAGGAGATAACATGGGGTCAAGTTCCACGTCCGGGTTAACGGTGATACGTTGTGGATGTTGGCCATTTTCATCAGTTGTCCAGATATCACCTGCATAGTTAAATGCAATCTGATGCTGACTGATCGAAGGAGAACGCAGTAACAGCGTTTCAGTGGACTGTGCCTGAGCAGTGGCAGTTGCGCAGGCAATGCCTGTCAGCAGAAGTAGAGAAATAGGTTTGTGTAACATGTGGGTCTGGTTAAACTGTTGAAGTGTATGTACTAATTTATACTTTTTCTCAGTACCGGCCGTACCAGCCATCATTTGGGTATTCTTTATAAATGCCATGGTATAGTTTTTCAGGATTAACAACAAAATGCCTGTTGCCGTAGCCGCTGTCTGTAGCAGAAAGGGAGATACTTAATGTTACAAATGCCGGCTGTGGGATGACGCACAATGTACTACTGGCAAGGATTTTAAGAGGATGCTGGAGAAAGTACACGAGTCGTCCCAAAGCTTACGAAAGTTTAACTATTATGTTAGTAGAGATAATAAAAGATTTGCCTGGAAGATACTTAACGGGATGTGACAATTGCCTTAAAGAAGTACAGGAAGCGCTTAAAATAATCAGAGCCTGATGAAGATCAGGCTCTTTCTTTTCCCTCAAAATAACCATTAAAGACACGACTATTTATGTGTATAAATAGCGTGACCGGTAATGCAGTTTACTATAAATATTAAATATTAAAAAGATGTTAACTAATCAATAACAGATGTGGAATTGTTTAATGATTATATAGCTGTAAAACAATTTATTAATAATTTTATTAAATGGGAATATATAAAATGCATGTTATTTTAGAAAAAAATTCCGTGTCGTAATCTTATCAAGTGGGTAGATATTTATCATACCTTAAAAACATATTTCATGTGTGAAAGCCTTACATTCACTGCTTGAATTGGTTAACCTTATCCCGTTGTCATGTTTGTTAGCTTAGTGAAGTCTGCGCCATTTCTGCGCCTTGTCCTGTGTTTATCCACAGGTGTATTTATACAGGTATTTCTGCCTTTAAGACTCCTGATAATATTATCAGCAGCAGGCTTGGCGACGATCGCCCTCTGGTTTTTATCCTTTTTAGCACTGCGTTATCAGTACAGGGCCGACTGGCTGAGAGGCATCGCTTTGCAAATGCTCGTTATCTGTAGTGGAGGTGTGTTATTTCATCTGTCAGATGTGCGTGATCACCCGCATTATTTTGAAAAGATGGTAAAGCCGGGAGATTATTTGCTGGTGCAGATCACAGTGCCTGTCCAACATGCTGGTAAACGCCTGAAAACAATGGTGGCAGTACGATATATTGTACGTGACAACATGTGTATTGCAGCTGAGGGAAAGTTACTGGTTTACCTGGAGGCAGATAGTAGTGCCGTGCGCTTGCAGACCAGCGATCAGTTGCTGATAGATAGTCATACGGAAACAGTGGGGCGAAACGGTAATCCGGGTGCATTTGATTATAACAGGTATTGCGCTTTGCAGCAGGTTTACCGGCAGGCATATCTGCGGGAGAAGCATTGGTATAAGTTGCTGTGGGGGGACGAAAATGTATGGCGGAACAGGTTGCAGCAAAGTCGTTCCTATTGTTTGCGGATACTTCAGCAGTATATCGGTGGAAAGGAAGCAGGGCTTGCATCTGCACTGCTGATCGGGTACAGATATGATCTGGACAGGGAATTGGTACGGGATTATACCAATACCGGAATTGTGCATATTATTGCCATCTCAGGAATGCATCTCGCCCTGATATATGGTGCATTGTTGTGGCTCACGCAATGGTGGCCACAGCAACGGTATACGAATATTGTCAAAGGAGTACTGATCATACTGGTGTTATGGGCGTTTACATTGCTGACGGGCGGGGCGGCATCAGTGTTACGTGCGACCGTGATGTTTACTTTTCTCACTATCGGGAAGTGTATGTTAGCACGGCATACAAATGTATACAATACACTGGCAGCATCTGCATTCATATTGTTGTGTTATGAACCCAGATTGCTGGTGGATGTGGGTTTTCAGCTATCCTATCTGGCGGTATTGAGTATCGTCGTATGCTATCGCAGATTGTATCACCTGATACATATTGACAATAAATGGCTCAGTAAGCTGTGGGATATGACGGCGTTGACACTCGCGGCCCAGCTATTTACAATACCTGCATGCCTCTATTATTTTCATCAGTTTCCCTTGTATTTTCTGCCGGCTAATTTGCTGGCCGTGCCTTTATCCACAGTGGTCCTGTATGCAGAGATCTTCCTGCTGCCATTTGGGAATATGCCCGTTATTGCAGATAAGATTGGCATGCTGCTAAAGGGCCTTATGCAATGTATGAACAGCCTTACAGGTATCATCGGACATCTGCCGGGAGCATTGATCACCGGAGTGGATATACAGCTGATCAGTGTCGTTTGTATGTATGGTTGTATCGGAGCACTGCTGATCTTATTGTCACAAAGGTGGCGCATCGGCGTACTACTCATGTTAATCAGCACGGCCTGCTGGAGTGCAGGCGTAATGTTTCTGCGGATAAGTGAACAACATCAGCATAAAATGGTTGTTTATAACATACCCGGACATACTGTGATAGACATCATACAGGGCCGGAGTGCCGCCATGGTGTCAGGAGAGGAGATAGCAGACTCTTTATATGAGCGTTACCTGCGTCCGGCGCATGCCTTATATGGAGTGAAGCACAGGCCATCTTTCAATGACCGGGAAGAAGACAGCTGTCAGTTGCCGGGATTTCGCATACGGGCTGTAGGCGATAAGCGGCTGGTTGTGGTAGATAGTTTGCTGCCAGATAGGTATCCGCAGAAAAAAATCAGGACAGATTATCTTTTACTTTCACATAATCCGCGCGTGGATATCAGACAATTGGAGCGGATGTTCTGTGTGGATCGCTATATTTTTGATGCTTCCAACTCCCGGCTGAACATTCAACGGTGGAAAAGTGATTGTTACGTGCTAACTTTGCGCTTCTTTTCGGTTCCGGATCAGGGAGCCTTTGTTATAAATTTCTAATGATTGCCATACATGCAAAAGCAAATTAAATCTGCATTGATCTCCGTTTTCTATAAAGATAACCTGGAGAACATTGTTAAAAAATTAGGTGAACAGGGAGTAACTATTTATTCAACTGGCGGTACTCAGCAATTCATTGAGGACCTGGGCGTGAAATGTGTGGCGGTGGAAGACCTGACAGCGTATCCTTCCATCCTGGGCGGACGTGTAAAGACTTTACACCCGAAAGTATTTGGTGGTATCCTGGCGCGCCGCGAAAATCCACAGGATCTGGAGCAGCTCCAGCAGTATGCTATTCCTGAGCTGGACCTGGTGATTGTTGATCTGTATCCATTCGAAGAAACAGTGAAGAGCACTAACGTGGAGCAGACCATTATCGAGAAAATTGATATCGGTGGTATTTCCCTGATCAGAGCAGGCGCTAAGAACTACAAAGATGTAGTGATCGTAGCTTCCAAAGATCAGTATAGTGATCTGGAGCAGGTACTGAACAACGGCGGAGCTACCAGCATTGAAGAGCGCAGAACGTTTGCTGCCAAGGCATTCGAAGTATGTGCCAACTACGATGTGGCGATCTCTCAGTACTTCCTGAACAATGAACCTGCCGCATACTTCCAGGTATCTGCACCACAGGGTCAGATCATGCGTTACGGAGAGAATCCGCACCAGAAAGGCGTGTTCTACGGTAACCTGTCTGAAATCTTCAATAAACTGCACGGTAAGGAGTTATCTTATAACAACCTCGTGGATGTTGATGCTGCTTGTCAGCTGATACAGGAATTCACAGAGACTACCTTCGCTGTGATCAAACATACCAACGTTTGCGGTATCGCAAGCCGCCCTACACTGAAAGCAGCATGGGACGGAGCACTGGCGGGTGACAAAGAAAGCGCTTTTGGTGGCGTACTGGTGACCAATGCCGTTATTGATAAAGCTACAGCTGAATCTATCAGCGAGATCTTCTTCGAGATCCTGATCGCTCCGGGTTTTGATGCAGATGCACTGACAGTGCTGCAGGCTAAGAAAAACCGCATCCTGCTGCAACAGCTGCAGCCGGTAAAAGCACCTTATGTGTATAAGAACGTGCTGAATGGTGTATTACTGCAGGAAAACGATAAAGGTAACTATCAGGAGTGGAACGATGCAGGTGCGCGACCAGCTACAGCGGCTGAAAGAGCAGACCTGGAATTTGCCAACCTGGTATGTAAACATCTGAAATCCAATGCTATCGCACTGGTGAAAGACAAGCAGCTGATCGGTAAAGGTTGTGGACAAACTTCCCGTATTGACTCACTGCGCCATGCTATTGCAAAAGCTGCTCAGTTCAATTTTGATCTGAAAGGTGCTGCTATGGCTTCAGATGCATTCTTCCCATTTGATGACTGCGTACGTATTGCGCATGAAGAAGGTATCACCGCTGTGATCCAGCCGGGTGGTTCTGTAAGGGACAATGACTCAGTAGAATTCTGCAAACAGCATGGTATGGTAATGGTAATGACCGGCACCCGCCACTTCAGACACTAGTCTGTTTTCTGGATAGCAAAAGTATATTTAAAAAAGCACTGGCTGTCGCCGGTGCTTTTTTGCTAAAAATTCTTTACTATTGTCCATCTAATCTATGGCCTTTTTACACCAGAATATCATGAAAGATGCTGATGATGCCGGCTTGATACAGGAGTTTAAGCGCTCCGGTAAGCTGGATTATCTGGCAGCGCTATACCAGCGCTACATGAACCTGGTATATGGGGTATGCCTCCGCTATTTCGATGAAGAAGAGAGTAAGGATGCGGTCATGCAGATCTTTGAGGAACTGATAGTAAAGTTGCAGCAACACGAAGTACAGAACTTTAAGAGCTGGTTGCATGTGCTTACCAAGAACCATTGCCTGATGAAACTGCGTGCTATGAAAAACCGGGAAGGGAAAGAAATTTCTCTGGATGGAATGCCGGTTATGGAAAATGAGTCTTTTGGACATCATGAGAACGGAGTAAACATAGAAGCGCATTTACAGGGCATGGAGAAATGCCTGGACGCCTTGCCGGAAGAGCAAAAGCGAAGTGTTGACCTTTTTTACCTCAAAGAGAAAAGTTATCGTGAAGTCTCCGATTTGACAGGATATGATATGAAGAAGGTGAAGAGTTATATACAGAATGGTAAGCGCAACCTGAAAATTTGTATGGAACAACAAGATGTCTGATAAACACAGTCATATTAACCATAATGTGGATGCTGAGTTGATCCGTAAATATCTGGCTGGTGAGCTGGATAATAAGGCAATGCATGCATTGGAAAAACAAGCCCTGGACGATCCGTTTCTGGCGGACGCACTGGATGGTTTTGCCGAGTATAAGCCCGATCAGCGAATGAATCTGTCCGACCTGCACAAGCGGCTGGAACTGCGTACGCAGGGACAGGGAAACGCCGGGAATAAGGGTGGACAGGGACGTGTTTTCAGACTGGATACCCGCTGGCTGGCTGCTGCCGCTGTCGGGGCTGTTATTGTGGCCGTGTTGGTGTGGATGTGGCAGGATGGAACAAAAGATCCTTCGCTGGCATTAAAAGAGACAAGTGTAGCAGACAGCGCTATTACAGATACCTTGCAATATTATAATCAGGAGGAAACCAGTGGACTGGTGTATAAGTCAACAGTTGAGAATAAACCGGGTATTCATATCTCTTCGGATAGCATCAGTAACATTCCTACTATTATACAAGCGCCATCTGCTGAAAGTAAACAGCTGGCAGATGCCGTGGAGAAGATCCAGCACCGTAATGACAGTGTTGCACTCGCCGTTGCACCAACACCAGTCGCCGTTGCAGCCGCTGCTCCTACATTGACGGACGATCGTCAACATCAATATGCGATGGATTCCGTTACCACGAAGATCATTGATATTGCAGGCGTAACAAAAATGAAAGAGCCTGAAATTCCTGTCACGACCGGCAGGAACGTCACCTATGCCTCTGCAGGCGCAGCATCTGCTAAATACACCGGACCAATGCGTACCATACAGGGTCGAGTGATCGATGGTGAGAGTGTACTATCCGGCGTTACCGTGAAGGTAGAAGGCACCAGTAATGGCGTACTGACCGACGCCCAGGGCCGCTTTTCTCTCAGCGTACCGGATACCATGCAGGATTTAAACCTGATGGCCACCATGTTAGGATATGATTCCAGGAAATTAAAGGTACGTAACAGGCAAAATAACCTGAAGATCATATTGGAACCGAACGCCAATGCATTGAGTGATATGCTGATCACAGGCTCGGATAAGACAAACTACACCAAAAATAAGAAAGGATATTACCAGGCACCATTGCCTGCGGAAGGATACGATAGCTACAGACAGTATCTGTCAAAAAATACAAAATACCCAGCTTCTGCGGCTGCCGCCGGCGTGAAAGGAAAAGTGAAGGTCTCCTTCAGGGTATCACCTGATGGAGCACTTGATGATATCAGGATCACGAGACGTTTACAGCCGGATTGCGATGCGGAAGCATTACGCGTCATTAAAGAGGGACCGGGATGGACCCCTGCGTCCGACGGAACTGCAACCCGCGTACAGATTGAGGTGGAGTTTCCGCCCAAATAATTATCTGCCCTGCTTCATTGCTTTTACTATTTTCCGTGTTCTACGGTCTTCCCTGGCATTCTGTAGGGATATAACAGCCCATATAGCTGCGGGAATCCAGCCAATAAGTGTGATCTGAAGTATAAGGCATAGTATACCTGTAAGGATCCTTCCCCTTAACATAAAGGAGAGCCAGGGCAACAAAATAGCGATTAGTGTCATGTCAAAAAGATACTATTTTTTTCTCTCTTTCCATTGCTGATTGAATGATTTCGAAGCGAAGACAGGTAGGGCTCTGTCGTCTCCCCAGGCTTCGGAAAAGAATTTTTTCATGAAGAAGTTTTTGGTATTGCCTCCTACAAGGTTCATCATCCGGCGGCTCAGACTTGCCTGTTTCCAGCCAAACCAGGACATTTTTTCTCCTCCGGACGTATGGTTCTCTTCCACAGCCTTATGACGATTGTGGAGCAGTAACTCGTGGATATTGATCCTTACAGGGCATACTTCCGTGCAGTTCCCACAAAGAGACGATGCATAGCTAAGGTGCATGAACGAGTCCATGCCCTGCAGGTGTGGGGTGATAACAGATCCGATAGGACCACTATAGGTCGTACCGTAGCTATGTCCGCCGATGTTCTTATAAACGGGGCATGCATTCAGGCAGGAGCCGCAGCGTATGCAGTAAAGGCTTTCGCGGGCATCTACGTCCTGTAGGATATTGGTACGGCCGTTATCCATCAGGATGACATACATTTCTTCCGGACCGTCAGTCTCATGTTCCTGGCGGGGACCGCTGAAGATTGAATTATAGACAGTTACCTGCTGACCGGTACCATAAGTGGCCAGCAAAGGCCAGAACAGTGCGAGGTCATTGATGGAGGGCAGCATTTTCTCTATCCCTACGAGTACAATATGTGTTTTGGGAAATGCGGTGCTCAGACGTGCGTTGCCTTCATTTTCAGTGACAGCTACACCACCGATATCTGCAATAATAAAGTTGGCACCTGTAATACCGATCTCCGCATCCAGGTATTTCTGACGGAGTTTCTCTCGGGCCACCAATGTCATTTCTTGTGGCGTGAGGTCGGGAGGAGTGCCTAACTTTTCGGCGAAGAGTTTGGCTACGTCTTCCTTGCTTTTATGCATCGCAGGCGTCACAATATGATAGGGGGGCTCATCATCCAGCTGTTGGATATACTCGCCCAGGTCCGTCTCCACACATTCTATATTATGTTGCGCGAGGAAGTGGTTCAGGTGTACCTCTTCGGTTGCCATGGACTTGCTTTTTACAATGCTCTTGCACTGTTTGGCTTCGCAGATAGCGAGTATTTCATCCAATACCTGCTGGGAGTTCTCCGCCCAGATCACTTTTCCGCCTCTGCGGGTGAAGTTACTCTCAAATTCCTCCAGGTGCTTGTCAAGATGCTCGATCGCTCTCCACTTAATATTTTTGGCCCTCTCACGCGCGATAGTCAGCTCAGTAAACTGTTGTTTACCTGCTTTAACGGCAGTATTATACTTGCCGATATTAAAGTTGATAGTCTGGCGGTGTATGAGGTTAGTCGCTTTTTTCTCGCTGTTTTCGAGAAAGGTGGAGGCGTTCTGATGCATAAGTTGTCGAGTATTGCTGATTTCGGAATTACAAAACCCATACCGCTTTACGGTTGGGGAATGAATGAACAACTGTCAGTTAGTAAAAAGTAAAGATAGGAAATGCAGAGATAGCATCAGCAGGCAGTTCCACTACTCTGGCTTATATTGTTTCCGGGCGATCTTATCCAGCACCTGATAGAATTCCTCTCCGTATTTACGGATCAATGCATCTTTAAGGAAGCGGTATACCGGTACACGAAGGCTTTTACCGTTCTTACACGCAGGTTTACAGATGTCCCAGCGGTCGTAGTTCAATGCTTCGAAGGATTCGTATTTTGTCACTCTGATGGGGTA
Organism: Chitinophaga agri; assembly: GCF_010093065.1. Taxonomy (NCBI): domain Bacteria; kingdom Pseudomonadati; phylum Bacteroidota; class Chitinophagia; order Chitinophagales; family Chitinophagaceae; genus Chitinophaga; species Chitinophaga agri. Next base: position 5,085,451 of record NZ_CP048113.1, read on the forward strand.
GAGGTGACAGGAAATAGGCTTTTTGTAGTCAACTACACCTTCGTTGTAGGCCTTTTCAATACCGCAACCTACGGTACCGTGGTCGTCAATGACGGCATAGGCGCAGATGCCTTTATTGACGATTGGTGTTACATAGCCATATTCGTCGTCAGTGGTATGTGTTCCTGTTTTTTCTATTTCAGCGATGCCATCGGGCCGAAGGTATGATTTGATCTTCGGATAGATCTTCTTCAGTTTCTTCACTTCCTCTTTATCGAGCGGCGCTCCGCAATCACCTGCAACGCAGCAGGCGCCTTTACAGGCTCCCAGGTTACAGACGAACTGTTCCTCAATAACTTCGTCGCTGATGTACTTATCGTCAATGATGATCATAAAAAATTGATGGCCGATAGACCGGCAGCGTTGGCATGGCTGACGGTATCGGTATTCCTTAAAACTGCAAAGTTACAAAATAGTCGCAGTTCCTGGATTATCTCCATTTCAATGTTTGTACGAGGTGCCACATGTCTTCCTGGAGGAACTGTTGCACAGGTGCGAGGGAGTCTGCATTGGGAGCGGCATCAAAGTACAGTGCGCCACGTAGGAAGTGTGCAGAAGAATCAGTAGCATAGAATTGTTTGGCGGAGGCGGCATTACCACCTACATCATAGAATTCTCCGGTTACATGATTGGGGGTGCTGATTGTTTTTTCGTCGATATATTCAGCCTTGTAAGTGTGTTTGTAAGTCATCTTAAAGGCGTCATTAACGAGTTGCTGGAAGCTGTTCTTATCGCCTTTACCGATCTCCTTGTAGCTCATATATATTTTGCCATTGAGCGTAGGGAATTCAACATTGATCCAGTAGGGATTTTCGGTTTTCTCACCGAAGAACAGGGTGTCTTTGACGATATTGGCGTAAGCAGGATACTCGAAGGTATATGGATAGCCGGGCACGTCGAACACTCGGTATTCCCTTTCAGGGAAGTTGATGTGAAAATAGCCGCGGGGCTTGGGTGTATAGGATTGTTCGCAGGCTGCAAATGACAGCAGCAGCAATAGACAGATGATATTCCCGGTTAATTTCATAGTAGCTTCTTGTAATTAGGTGTCCTGCACTATTTCTCGTCGTCCACGTTTTGCCTGATGGTGACCTGTACTTTCTGGATACGCATTTTGCTTACTTCCAGTACGGTAAAGTCGTATCCATCGTGGGATATTACGCTGTTTTCCTCAGGGAATTTACCGGCAAGTTCCAGTATGAGACCACCGATAGAATCGCTTTCTCCTTTTACGACTTCAAACGTATCGGGAGCGATGTTCATTATACGGCAAACATCATTTAACATGGTTTTGCCTTCAAATACGTAGGTATTGCTGTCTACTTTACTGTAGTTAAATTCTTCTTCATCGAATTCGTCTTTGATATCGCCGATCACTTCTTCCACAATGTCTTCAAGGGTGACGATACCGGAGGTACCGCCGAATTCATCTACCACTACGGCAAAATGCATACGTCTGCTCTGGAATTCGGAAAGCAGGTCTTCTATCAGTTTATGACCATGTACGAAGAAAGGCTGGCGCATTACAGTATGCCAGTCGAAGTTCTTGCCTTTATCGAGGTGGGGCAGGAGGTCTTTGGTGTGAATGACGCCTACGATATTATCGAGGTTGCCTTTGTATACCGGGAGACGGGAGTAATGCAGGTCGGCCACTCTTTTCACAACGATATCAAAAGTATCGTCATATTCTATCCCCGATACGTCCAGGCGGGTGTGCATGATCTGCTTAACAGTGATATTCCCGAATTTAAGGATGCCTTTAAGGATATTCTTTTCTTCCTGGGAGGCGGTCGGGTCTACGCTCATTTCGATAGCCTGGTCTATTTCCTGGTAGTTGACAGCGCCACTGCCTCTGTGAAAGAAGCGGGCTTCAATGCTTTCGCTGATGCTTACATAGAAGTCGCTTACGGGTTCCAGGGTAGCGTGTATCAGGCTGACGAACCAGGCGAAATAGGTCGCAAAGCGGATATTATTCTGCGCTGCCCATACTCTTGGGAGTACCTGTCCACAGAACAGGAGGACAAACAGGATAATGGCTATACGTACTACAAAAGATACGACCGGAACGGTCTGCAGGTCCTCCATCTGTGTGATGAGGTAGCTGGTCACCATGATAAAGGCGAGGGAGAGCAGTACGCCGGCTATCTGGAGGGAGGCCAGCAGGGAGCGTGGTTTTTCCAGTAGTTTGGTGATCAGCTTTCCGCTGGTGTTCTGCCTTGTTTTCAGGGCATTCAGGTCTTTATAGTTCAGGGAGAAGAAAGCTACTTCTGCGCCGGATACGATAAAGGCCATGAGGAGGAGGACGAATATCACAAGCAGATAGATAACCACGTTAGGAGTGGCGATGGGCGCCGCTGCTTGTAACAGGGTAAGCTTACCAGGTAAAATGCTTGCCGGATAGGTGTACAAAATGTTCAACTTTGACGTGATAAATATTAGAACCCCGAGCATATAGCAAAGTAAGTTCCAAAAAAATGGGAAAGTAATTCAGGTCTTTAAATGAATCGCTTTCCCTATATGCAAATATAAGTAATGTCCCATAAAGGGATTATCAATCAAAAAAGAATATAGTATTTTTTATTGGATAGTTAAAAAGGAAGATCGTCCGCTGTGTCGTTCAGTTGGGGGGGTATTTCCATATTGGGGAAATTATCACCTGTATTGCTGCCTGTATTGCTGTGATGTATGGCATGTTCGGCATTGTTCAGGTCCATACGTTTATCGAGCATAACGAGGTTATCGCCTACTACTTCAGTGGCAAACTTCTTATTACCCTCTTTGTCTTCCCAGCTACGGGTACGGAGGCGTCCTTCAATATATACAAGGCTACCTTTGTGCAGGTACTTTTGGGCTAATTCAGCCAGTCCGCGCCATAATACAACTGTATGCCATTCTGTTTGGGATATCAGCTTACCAGCCCTGTCTTTGAATGTTTCTGTTGTAGCCAGCGAAAACTTAGCTACTGCGATATTACCTTCTAAAAACTGTACGTCTGGATCTCTACCCAAGTTGCCAATCAGGATTACTTTATTAACACCTCTCATTGTTGCAGGTTTTAATCTATTGATTTTAAACTATTGAAAATATACGCTTCTTATAAATGAACAACCTTTCTAAAGTTAATGTTTTTTTCAAATCGACAGTGAAAATTTTACTGTATAGTTTTTAGCTCAAATACCTTGCCGTAGCAAGTTGAGCGCTGTTGACAGGCAGTAAGTTTTCGTATCAGAACAGGGTCAGTTCCCTGTTCTTTAGGAAGTCGGTTATGGTTTTGGGAAAGGCGTAGCTGTCCAGCTGATTACGGGGGACTGCGGTATAGCCCTGTATTTCAGGCTTTTTACTAACAGAAAGGAGTAGGAACTGGCTATGAATTGTCTGGTGTGTAAGCTGCTGTTTAAAGGTAGCAGAAGCCGCATCCATGTTGTAACGTATATCACCCATGATCGCTTTAAAGGCTGCGGATGACTGTAACGTGGCCGGATCTTCAGGACCGGAGGTCTCTATCAGTATAAACTCGTGAAGGTTTTGCCAGATATCATTTTCGGTACGTTTGCGGATATAGACGTTGTCTTTATGCTGCAGGACAAGGTAGTAGAAGTACCGTTTTTTGATAACGAGTTTCTTGGTTTTGACAGGCAGGAGGGCGGTCAGGCCCTGTTGATAGCCTTTGCATTTTTTAGCCAGGGGGCATGTGTTGCAGGCAGGTTGCTGAGGTTTGCATACTACTGCACCAAAGTCCATAATGGACTGGTTATACGAAGCCGATAAACCGTGGGGGAGTAGTTCCTGTGCCAGCTGTGCAAATTGCTTTTTACCTGCGGTACTGTCAATTGGGGTGTCTATATCAAAGAAGCGGGATAATACACGGAACACGTTGCCATCCAGCACGGCATGTGGCAGATTAAATGCGAAGGATGCAATAGCAGCCGCCGTGTATGGTCCTATGCCTTTGAGTGACAGGATGCTATCATGCGTATTGGGAAAATGACCATGATACTGTGATACGATCTGTTTTGCAGCGGCCAGCATATTCTTACAACGTGCATAGTAGCCCAGGCCCTGCCAGAGGCGGAACACCGCTTCTTCCGGCGCAGCAGCCAGGTCCTGTACCGTGGGATAGTTTAAGATAAACTTTTCGTAGTAGGCCCATCCCTGTTCCACACGTGTTTGCTGGAGTATGATTTCAGACAGCCATATCCGGTAGGGGTCTTTCTCGCCTTTCCAGGGCATGGAACGGGTATTCTCGTTATTGTTCCAGTCCAGGAGTGCATTCGTAAAAAACTGCTTCATTTCTGCAAATATAATAGGATGAGTTGTAACCGGAATAATGGTAACGGCGAGACTGTTTGTATAGTTATTTATTCAGGAGAGTGGAGTGAAAAGGGGATAGGGAAAATTCTTCATCTGCGTTAGATATATTTACGATAATTTTCAACTGTAGGGCGGTAGCAGTTAATTGGAATGGAAGTTGTTGAAATATAGACGAATATGTGGAAAAACGCGTTATAATAAGCAAAGAGTGTTTATTTGTTAACGGTTGAGCAGGAGAGATCTTTTTCATTAAGTAAAGAAAAAAAAGGCGAAATGAATATATTTTTTTGTATATTCGTTAATGTGTGGTTTAGTGAAATATTGTGATTTACCCTAATGAATATGTACTTGTACTGGCCTGGCGCAATGGATCCCTCTCTTTTGGTGATAGCCTGTTAAATACGTATTTTAGAAGTAAGTAACTGATTCGCAAATAAATACATTAGATAATTGCTTGGTATAAGAAAAAAAGTTAAAATTTATTTGCTTAAAATTCAGCAATTAGAAAAAAATAAATAATTTTGGGACAAGTAATCCTTCGCTTCAATTATGAGAAAAGCTGACTTAATTAACAATATTGCTGAAAAAACCGGCATACCTAAAGTAGATGTGTTAGTAACACTAGAGGCCATGTTTAAGGAGGTCAAGGAAGCGTTGGCTAATGGCGAGCATATCTATATCAGGGGCTTTGGTAGCTTCATTACGAAAAAGAGAGCTGCTAAAATTGGCCGTAACATCAAGAAAAACGTTGCCGTTGAGATTCCGGAGCATTTTATTCCAGCGTTTAAGCCTTCTAAAGAATTCGTTGCAGAAGTAAAGAAGCTTAAAAGTTCGTAATTTTGCAGCCTAATATTTAAGGCGTGCAAAAATCACAAATTCTCCTGGTCGGTGCCGCAGCGACATTACTTGTAGTATTAGTCGCCTTCGGCCGCACCGTGCCTCATTCGGATAAAAAAGCGATGCCAACTGCCGATCATATGCATGACGGACAGAGTGGAACACCTATTGCCTTTGATGAATTGCTGGCATCTGCCAAGCAAAAAATCCCTGCAGACAAACTCGTTTCGATCACCGCCTTGGAGAACAAGACGGTGCGAGGCGACGTTAAAACACAGCAAATAGACGCTTACAAACAATTATATGCCTCCTGGGACAGCCTTAACCAACTGCCCATAGCTGCGTATTATCTTGGCGAATCTGCTAAGTTGGAAAATTCCGAAAAAAGCCTCACCTTTGCAGCCAATTTATTTTTAGAACATCTGGAACACGCAGAGGACCCTGCTATTGCCAAATGGGAAAGCGAACAGGCCATCGGCCTGCTGGAAAAAGCTATTAATCTGAATCCGGCAAACGACTCCCTTAAAATTAAACAGGCGCTGCTGTATATGAATACAGGAGAACCTATGGTAGGTGTCCAAAAACTCAGGGATGTGGTGGCAGCCAATCCTGATAACGCAGATGCTCAGATCACGCTGGCAAATCTAGCTATTCAATCAAATCAGTTTGATAAAGCCATAGAAAGGATGGAAGCGTTCACGCAGAAACATCCTGAAGAGGCTAAAGCTGTATTTGTATTAGCAGAAGCGTATCGCGGCAAAGGTGATATTAAAAAGGCAGTTGAATTGCTGGAACACTGTAAGACACTGTTACAAGATCCCTCACTGAAGGCCGAAATAGACACGTATATTAAGAGTATTAAATAATATTCATTTTTTCAAACATTAAAACTTATTAGCGTATGCCTTGCGGTAAGAAAAGAAAAAGACATAAGATAGCAACTCACAAGCGTAAAAAAAGACTGAGAAAGAACCGGCATAAGAAGAATAAGAAATAATTTTCTCCTATTTCCCGCCATTTATACTAACCAGGTTTTATTTGCGGCGCGGTGATCGGATAAAAATTTTTATATATCCTGCATGATTTTAGCGATTATTGTTAAATTGCTGAAGTCATGCAGGTTTTTCCACAAATCCCGCTTAGAATTCCGGATATTACCTGCTGATCGCTAAACCCTTAAGCAATCCATCATCACGTACGCTGGCTTTCCGCCAGCAGTAATCTGGTATGCAGTACGCTGTTATTAAATAGCCCGTGCATAACTCAAAGGTGAAGTTATAATGGTTAAAATTTTGGACGCTTGAACAAGGAACTTATTATAAATGCGGCACCTACCGGTGTGGAAATAGCGTTGCTGGAAGATAAGAAATTGGTTGAATTGCATCATGAGAGCGGCAATCCCAATTTTTCTGTAGGGGATTTATACCTTGGGCGGGTGAAAAAACTGATCCCAGGCCTCAATGCGGCTTTTGTTGATGTGGGTTTTGAAAAAGATGCCTTCTTACATTACACAGATCTTAGCCCATATATACGTTCTATACTCAAATTTACCCAGCAGGCTATTTCGGATAAAACCCCCGAAGGGTTTGACTTTACAAAGTTTAAGAATGAGCCGGAAATCGTAAAGACCGGCAAAATCACAGATGTGCTGGGCGGAAAGCCCAACATCCTGGTGCAGATACTAAAAGAACCGATTTCCTCTAAAGGTCCTCGTCTTAGTTGCGAAATTTCTCTTCCCGGAAGATTTATCGTGTTAACACCCTTTAATGACATTGTCGCAGTATCTAAAAAGATACACTCTTCCGAAGAAAGAAAAAGATTACAGAAGATAGTCGAGGCGATCAAAACGCCCAACTTTGGTGTAATTGTCCGCACGGCGGCTGAAGGAAAGAAAACGGCTGAACTGCATGAGGATCTGACCACTCTTGTGGAAACCTGGAAAAATATACAGGCCAACCTGCGTGGCTCACAGCCTCCGCAGAAAATCCTGAGTGAACAGGCCAAAACCACCAGCATCTTACGTGACCTTCTTAACGAAAGCTTTAACCGGATCGTGATCAATGACCGGAACATGTTCGCTGATACCAGGGCCTATATTCAGAAAATAGCTCCTGAAAAACAGGATATCGTTCAGCATTATCACAACGGCGCTCCCATTTTCGATCACTACGGCGTGACCCGCCAGGTAAAAGCATCCTTCGGGAAGACCGTCAACCTGGACAGTGGCGTATACCTGATCATAGAAGCAACAGAAGCATTACATGTCATAGACGTTAATAGCGGATATAAAAGCTCCAGCAATAACCAGGAACAGAATGCACTCGCATCCAACCTGGAAGCCGCCGGTGAAATAGCCCGCCAGCTACGCCTCCGTGACCTGGGTGGTATCATCATCATCGACTTCATTGATATGAAGTTGCCCGAAAACAAGAAAGTAGTATATGAAGCCATGGAGAAATTCATGGCGCAGGACAGAGCCAAACACACTATCCTGCCTATTTCTAAGTTCGGTTTGATGCAGATCACCCGCCAACGTGTAAAACCTGAAGTCACCATATCAGTGGCGGAAGATTGCCCTACCTGCCACGGCACCGGTAAAATAGGCGCTTCTGTACTGATTATTGATGAAATCGAAAAGAACCTCCAATACCTGATCAACCATCAGCATAAAGGTCTTACGATCAGGGTACACCCTATATTTTATGCCTACCTGGCTAAAGGTTTCCTGACCTCCCGCCGGTGGAAATGGTATTTCCAGTATAAAAAATGGGTCAGGATCAAAGCTGATTCTAACTATCATCTGACAGAATATCGCTTCTTTGATGCCAACGAAGAAGAGATCAAATTATAATTACATCCTAACTGCTTTATCTAAAACGCTTAGCACAATATTGTGTTAAGCGTTTTACATTTGTACTATCAAACATTTCAGCAGCAATGGCTGTTGTTCTTTAAAATGCTACCTCCAGGGGACTTTCTCACTCATTACTAAAACTCCTATTACGTTTATGTTTTTGCGTTACACGTGTCTTTTACTTTCCTCAATTATCTTCTTGACTGCCTGTGGCGGACGATTCGGCAGAAAAAAAGGGCTCGTGAGAGACACCTCCCATTATACCCAACAGGAATATATCGATCTCACGCTGGACAGTAACACGGTTAACAGGTTCCTCGAAACAGATACCGCTTATGCTGAATACATCCGTGATTTCTACCGCCAGCGTGATTTTCACTATGCATGGATCGGCAATGATGGTCAGCTGACAGAGCAGGCAGGTAACTTCATCAATATGATGAAAGCAGATGCGGAGTATGGGCTGCACGACAGTACCGTGATCAGTAAACCCCTCCGTGAAATGTATGATACATTGCTGATGGAGGGAGAAAAACTACGCCCAGGTGATAAAGCTGCCCCTACAGCAGAGCTGCTCCTCACCGCGCAGTTCTTTGCCTATGGAAATAAGGTATGGAGCGGGTTGACGTCAGATAGTGCCAAGTCGCTGGAATGGTTTATTCCACGTAAGAAAATAAACATGGAAAGCCTGCTGGATTCCATGGTGAATAAGCCTGCAAGCGCATTTGAAGAGCCGGTAAACAAACAGTATAAATTGCTGCGCGATCAACTGAAGAAACTGGATGTGCTGGAGAAAATGCAGTGGGATTCTTTAAAGGGAACCCGGAAAATATATAAAGCAGGCGAACAGGATATACTGATCGCAGGTGTAAAACACAGACTGCATCTGCTGGGAGATCTGGCCGTAGCCGATACCTCACAGTTGTTTACACCCGCACTCGACTCTGCTATCCGTAATTTCCAGGATCGTACAGGACTCAAACCCGACGGTACCATCCAGCAATCTTTGCTGAATGCCCTGAACATTACTCCTAAACAACGTATCCGTCAGATACTGATCAATATGGAACGTATTCGCTGGGTGCCTGCTGAACCACCGGCAAAATACCTGTTGGTCAATATCCCTGCATTTAAACTCTATGTATATGATAATAATCAGCTGGACTGGAGTTGCAATGTGGTAGTCGGAAAACCGGGCGCAAATACGGTCATCTTCAGCAATGAAGTAAAATATGTTGTCTTCGCTCCCTACTGGAATGTACCTCCCGGTATACTTGTGCACGAAGTATTACCTGCAATGAGGAAAAATCCAGGTTACCTCGCACGACAGAATATGGAAGTGGTGACTGGTTCAGGTGGCCCGGTAAATGCAGGGTCGCTGAACTGGAGTAAATACTCAGGCGGCAATTTCCCTTATATCATACGACAGAAACCCGGCGGACATAACGCATTAGGGAAGGTAAAATTCCTGTTCCCCAATGAGTACAACATCTACCTGCACGATACGCCTTCCAAGGGTTTATTTGGAGAAAATAAACGCACATTCAGCCATGGTTGTATCCGCGTATCAGCACCACAGCAGCTGGCAGAATGGCTGTTGCGCAGTGATTCTTCCTGGACAAAACAAAAGATTGTGGAAGCCATGAACGGTAGCAAAGAGAAGTTCGTCAGCCTCAAAGAAAGAGTGCCGGTATATATAGGTTATTTTACTGCGTTTGTAGACAGTGACGGCCGGCTGAATTTCCGTGATGATGTATACGGACATGATGCTAAACTGGCAGCCACATTGTTTGGCAGTAAGTAAAGAAAGAGGCCTGCACACGGGCCTCTTTCTTTTTACTAATTATTTGCTCGCAATGACAGAGATCTCTACATTCACACCTTTAGGCAGTGCAGCTACCTGTACTGTTTCACGGGCTGGATAATCGCTGGTGAAATAAGAACCATATACTTCATTGATCAGCGCGAAGTCATTCATGTTCATAATGAAAATGGTACTCTTAAGCACATTACTGAAGTCCATACCCGCCTCTGTAAGTATACCCTTCAGGTTTTTCATTACCTGATGGGTCTCAGTTTTGATATCATCCAGCACCAGTTGATTGGTTTCCGGATTGATGGCTATCTGTCCGGATACAAACAGCAGATTGCCTGATAATACCGCCTGGTTATACGGGCCGATAGGAGCAGGAGCGTTATTCGTATTGATGATCTGTTTTTCCATGAGCATAAAAATAGGGTCTTATTATTAGTTATTAATTAATAGGTTTGCGAAAATTTTGCACATGAATATCCTCGTTATAGGAGAGGAGCCACATTATGCGGCTTTTCTTGAAAAGGGTGGTTTGAATGGGCACCGGGTGCAGCAGGTTACATCGCTGGAGCGGACAGGCACACTGGCTGATCATGAGCTGGTAGTAGACCTGAATTTTGATGAGCATACCGGACGGGCGCGTATCTACGCCAAGTACCCACAGGTACCGGTACTGGCTTCCATCGTACGCACCTCTTTGTCAGAACTGATGAGCAATTACGCTTTCGAACAGGGATTCAGTATCATTGGATGTAACTGGCTACCTGGATTTGCAGCAATGCCCGTAACAGAGGTATCTGTGATAGGAGAAGAGCAAAAGCCGCTGCTGGCAGAGATAATGACTTCATTAGGTTGGGAATATGAAATTGTGGAAGACAGGGTCGGACTCGTGACGCCAAGAGTGATCTGTATGATCATCAATGAAGCGTACCTGGCTGCTGAAGAAGGAACCGCTTCCAGAGAAGATATCAATACTGCTATGCGACTGGGAACTAATTATCCGATGGGCCCTTTCGAATGGTGTGAAAAAATAGGTATCAGGCACGTATGTGGTGTGCTGGATGCGGTGTACAAAGCCACCGGTAATGAACGGTATAAAATAAGCGCATTGCTGGCACGTGAAGCCGGTATGAATGTGACTGTCATGTGAAATCATTAAACTGAAAAACATTGTCTTTAATACTGCACATAGATACAGCTACTTCGGTAGGTTCTGTTTGTCTTTCAAAAGATGGACAAGTACTGCAAACACTGGTAAACGATAAACAGCAGGATCATGCAGCATCCATGGTGCTGTTTGTGAAGGATATCATGCAACAGCAGGGCATCGCACCCGCTGATCTCGATGCAATAGCTGTAAGCGCCGGCCCTGGTTCCTACACCGGGCTCAGAGTTGGTGTGGCTACAGCAAAAGGACTGTGTTACACATGGGAAAAACCATTGATAGCAGTATCAACATTGCAGATGATGGCGCAGGGCATTTTGTCACGTACGCAAGACGTGAATGCGTTGTATTGTCCGATGCTTGATGCAAGAAGAATGGAAGTATACACCGCAATGTATGATGCTTCATTGAATACCACGATCGCACCGCATGCGCTAATACTCACTCCTGAGGCTTTCGCCGAACAGATAGCAAAACATAAAATATACTTCTTTGGGAATGGTAGTGACAAATGGCAGCAACTGATGTTACCTTCGGATAACGCAGTGTTTGTTACCTACACATTGAATGCTGCGGATATGGTGCCGTTAGCAACCGCTGCTTTTGCCCGTAAAGCATTTGAAGATGTAGCTTATTTCAGCCCGTTTTACCTCAAGCCTTTCCACTCTACAATGAAAAAATAGGTCATTTTCACAGGTTGAAAATCCATCCATCGATATGATAACAGGCTTTTTATGTCTTATTAAGAAGCGTAATTCCTACACTTGCGTCAATTTGTGTCATGAAACTGTCAAATTACGTTTATTTGGCAAGTAATCAGTGTGCATATATTAAAAAATAAGGTATAGAAGTTTTTTTTATTACGACTAATATTATATTTTTGTATAAATCGATACCCGGTTATTGTTGTCTAACAAGTTATGGGTTTACTGTCCGTTGATCCCTTTCATTTCATCATTTTTTAAAACTATTATGCGATGGAAAAAACATTATTAACGACCTCTTCTAATACTCTTATTATTTCTAGAGGTACCAATGAAAAAGACCAAATTAAATTGGATTACATTGCCGTTAAGAAGGCAGCTATGGTTTTACGTGCGATAAACCATAAGCTCCGCCAGCAGATGATTAAGCTGCTGGAAGATCACAAAAAAATGACAGTAACTGAAATCTACGTTAAGCTGCGTCTGGAGCAGTCAGTAGCTTCACAGCATCTGGCTATTCTGCGCCGTGCCGGCATTGTGATTACAGAAAGAGATGGTAAGTTCATTCACTATACGATCAACAAACAGCGTATAGCAGAAGTTGCCAAATTCGTGGAAGAGCTGGTAGGCTAATCTGGTTTTGGAATACTGGTCATACAGCATTACTTACATTAATCCGGGCCTAACTAAGAGTATATAAAAGGACTTTTAGTTAGGCTCTGATTTTTTGTAGTGATCTCATTTTCGTTTCGTACGATTTAATTAAAGGTATTATTCCGGTTATGAAGATAACGGGCGGACTGTTTTATGCCTGATCATCCTGCACGGATTTAAATCCGTATTTTTGCAGATAAATCAGAAATCAAAAACCATGTTCGTCAAGCAACTTTATACCAATTGCTTATCAGAAGCCGCCTACTTTATTGAGTCAGAAGGAGAAGCTGTTGTGATTGACCCGCTAAGGGATATTGACGCTTACCTTGATTTAGCTAAAGAGCGTAACGCTACCATTAAGTACATTTTCGAAACGCACTTTCATGCCGACTTCGTATCCGGTCACCTCGACCTGGCTGCAGCAACAAAGGCACCAATTGTATACGGTCCTGAAGCAGTGACCAATTTCCCGATATATCTGGCTAAAGACAAAGAGAAATTTACCATCGGTAAACTGACACTTGAAGTACTGCATACACCGGGACATACACTGGAATCAACCTGTTACCTTTTATATGATGAAGCAGGAAACCCTGACAGCCTGTTCACCGGCGACACACTGTTCGTTGGTGACGTAGGACGTCCTGACCTCTTCAGTGGTAACCTTACCAAAGAAGAACTGGCCGGTTACCTGTATGATTCATTGAACAATAAGATCAAGGTATTGCCGGATAACGTGACCGTATACCCTGCACATGGTCCTGGTTCATCCTGTGGTAAGAACCTGGGCCCTCATACCTACAGCACATTGGGAGATGAGAAAAGCGCTAACTATGCACTGAAAGCTGAAGATAAAGATGCCTTCATCAAAGAAGTAACATCTGGCCTGAGCACTCCTCCATCTTACTTTCCGATCAACGCCCGTATCAACAAAGAAGGATATGATGCATTACAGGCAGTAATGGAGAAAAGTAATCGTCCGCTGTCCGTAGCCAAAGTGAAAGAGAAACTGAAAGACGAAGTATTGATCCTGGATACGCGTCCTGCAGCTGAATTTGCGGAAGGTTTTGTACCTGGTTCCCTCAGCATTGGTCTGGAGGGCCGTTTTGCAGAGTGGGCAGGAAGCCTGCTGCCGTTTGGTGAAGAGATCATCCTGGTAACAAGCCCTGGTAAGGAAGAAGAAACCATCGTACGTCTGGCACGTGTAGGATTTGACCACGTAGCTGGTTACCTGGAAGGTGGTTATGAAGCCTGGATCGCAGCTGGCGAACAGCGTGACCTCATCATCACCGTAGAGCCGGATGAGCTGGCGATGGACCTGCCTCATGACGAGAACCTGGTGATCGTAGACGTTCGCAAGCCCGCGGAGTACGCAGATGGTCATATCGAAGGAGCAATAAACCTAAGCCTCAGCGACATGACAGATCCTGGAAATCTGGCTGATTTTGATGATAATCATAACCTGTATGTACACTGCCAGGGTGGGTACCGTAGTATCATTGCCTGCTCTATGATGAAGAGAGAAGGTATTCACAATATCCGCAACGTGGATGGTGGGTTCAATGCAATGAAAACACAGGAAGGACTGAAGGTGGTGCAGGAAAAAAATGTGCTGAATTAATATCAAAATATTGATAATGAAGGCTCCGCAGTACCGCTGTGGAGCCTTTTTATTTTCGCAGGTATACTTTTTGACCCTTTTCCCGAAAACCTTGCAATGGGAAAACTCTTAAACGGACAGATTGCGCTCGTTACCGGTAGTAGCAGCGGTATTGGCGCGGCAATAGCAGTGGCCTTCGGTGAGGCGGGTGCTACGGTGGTAGTAAATCATCACAGCGACAAAAGCCTGAAAGACGCAGAAGAAGTACTGGCAAAGATTAAGGCGGCAGGTAGTGACGGTTTCATTCAGCAGTGTGATATCAGTAAGGAAGACGAGGTGAAAGCCATGTATGCGGAAATATTTTCCCGCTTTGGTACGATAGACATAGTCGTAGCAAATGCCGGTATCCAGCAGGATGCCTCTTTTCTTGATATGACACTGGAGCAATGGAACAAGGTGATCGATACCAATCTTACCGGACAGTTCCTCTGTGCCCGCGAAGCTGCCCGTGAGTTTAAACGCAGAGGGGTGGTAGAAGGCCGGTCAAAAGCCGCGGGTAAGATCATCTGCATGAGTAGTGTACACGAAGTAATCCCCTGGGCTGGTCATGTGAACTATGCTGCCAGTAAAGGCGGGGTGAAGCTGTTAATGGAGTCCATGGCACAGGAACTGGCTCCGCAACGTATAAGGGTGAACAGCCTGGCTCCCGGAGCCATTAAAACCCGTATCAATGAAGATGCATGGGATACGCCGGAAGATGAAAAGAAACTCCTGGAACTCATTCCATATGGCAGAGTAGGAATACCCGAAGACGTAGCTAAAGCAGCCGTGTGGCTGGCCAGCGACGAGAGTGATTATGTGACCGGAACGACACTTTTTGTGGATGGTGGAATGACCCTTTACCCGGGGTTTGCAGATAATGGTTGATTAACAGTTGTTTGTGGCAAAACAATATAATGGTTTAGCATGTTATTTGTTTTACTTAGTTAAACTTTTAACCATGAAATGTAAAGCTTTCCTCATGGCGGGAATGATGTTCCTGGCCGTATGTTTATTCTCCTGTTCGCCAAGTGATTCCAGCGTTCAGCAATCTGTTAACGAGAAACTCACCGCTAGCCCCGGCGTAACTGCTGAGGTGAAAGAAGGTGCAGTAACCCTTAATGGTGAAGTAGCTGATGATGCTGCAAAGATGGCCGCTGAAGATGCCGTTAAAGGCGTTAGCGGCGTAAAATCTGTGACTAACAATATTATGGTGCAGGCAGCAGTTCCGCCGCCTCCTCCTCCAGCAACAGCTGATACTGCTATGAGTGCAGATACCACTGTTAAAAAGTAACTGACCCGGCTGAATTGGTGAGTTAATACTAGCCAATTCAGCCTTTTTGTTCCTCTCTGTACTCATGTTTCCACCTTCTGTGGCTCCACACCCATACCTCAGGTTGTTCCCTGATATTCCCTTCCAGAAATCTCACAAACGCTTCTGTAATTGTTCCCTCTGGTACTGCTGCTGGTTCTTCGAAAGCAAGTTTTAAGGTGGCGTGGTAATAACCGCGCCTGGTTTTACGGATATCCACAAATACAACAGGAATATTATTTCTACGTGCCGTCATTTCCGGACCCTTATAAAACGCGGTCATTTTATTCAGGAAGGGCACCCAGTAACTTCGCCTTGGATTACCGGGATTCTGATCGGCTACCAATGCGATCAGGTATTGTTTGTCCATCCAGGGCAACATGCTGTTCTTGATATCATTGGCAGGTAATAATGTACTACCGAACTTCTCACGGAAATGCCTGAATACCCTGTCGCCGACCTTACTGGTCAATGGCATATATACTACCAGGAAAGGATAATTCACGCCCTGCATACAGAACAGATTAGCCCATTCCCAGTTGAAGTTATGTCCGAGGTGCATCTGGCAGCTCTTCCCCCTGTTATACAGGTCGTGCAGTACACGCAGATCGCATATAAAGCGGCGTTGTAATTCCTTTGGGCTGATGGTCAGCAGTTTGACTGTTTCCACCATCATATCTGTCAGATTGAGATAATACTTCTTTGCAAGCTGTGTGATCTCCTGCTTGTTCTTTTCAGGAAATGCCTGCTTCAGGTTCTCAAATACAACCGATCTGCGATAACCAACAACGTAATAAATGATCAGGTATAAAACATCACTTATGCGATATAATAACCATAGCGGCAATATTGAAATGCCGTACATAAATGCCAGTAACAAATAATACATGTCATCAATTTCTATAACACAATATTCTGTACAAGGGCGCTCTTCTGAGGATAGTCTGTATTAAAATGTAAACCGCGGCTTTCTTTACGGAATGAAGCTCCCTTTACAATGAGATAGCCAACAGTGATCAGGTTTCTTAATTCACATAGCTGAGGAGATACTTCTGTTCTCTCGTACAACTGCTCCGTCTCTTCATGCAGAATGTCAAGCCTGCGGCTCGCGCGCTGCATACGTTCATTTGTACGCACGATACCAAGATAGTCACTCATGATCTGCTTCAGCTCTTTCAGGCTCTGGGTGATGAGGATCATTTCTTTGGGAGCAGTGGTGCCGCCGGCATTCCAGTCAGGTACCTTCGCTTCAAATGAGATGGTATTTATTTTCTCAATACTGTCTAAATAACAACGATGTGCAAATACCATTGCCTCCAGTAATGAATTGGATGCAAGTCTGTTGGCCCCATGTAAACCTGTGCTGGAACATTCTCCGCAGGCATACAGGTTATTGATGGACGTACGGCCGTATTCGTTCACTTTAATACCGCCACAGCTATAGTGTGCAGCTGGCGCTACCGGTATCATGTCTCTCTGTACATCTATACCCGATTCCAGGCATTTATCATAAATGTTTGGAAAGTGGTGTATGAACTTCTGCATGTCCATATGCCGGCAATCCAGGTATACGTACTCGGTACCGGTTATTTTCATCTCACTGTCAATCGCTCTTGCCACAATATCACGTGGTGCCAGAGACAGACGTGGATCATACTTATGCATGAAATCCTCTCCATGTATGTTGCGTAAGATACCGCCATCGCCACGTACTGCTTCCGTGATCAGGAAGGCATTATTGACGCCTGGCTGATACAGGGCGGTAGGATGGAACTGGATAAATTCCATATTCTCGATCCTGCCTTTTGCACGGTATACCATGGCTACACCGTCACCGGTAGCAATGGTCGGATTGGTAGTACTACGGTACACCTGTCCGTTACCGCCGGTAGCCAGCACAGTGATACTGCTTAATACCTTTTCGATCTTATTGGTCAGCAGGTTCAGCACATATACACCATAACATTCTATGTCAGGAGTAGATTTTGTAATGAGATAGCCGAGGTGGTGCTGGGTGATAAGGTCAACTACGAAACAATGTGTGACCAGTTCGATATTGGGCTGTTTGTGTACCGCATCCAGCAGGGCGCGTTCAATTTCCTTACCAGTGACATCCTTATAGTGGATCACGCGAAATTCGGAATGACCGCCTTCTTTACCCAGTGAAAAGTCGCCTGAAGAATTTTTATCAAAGTTGGCGCCCCATTCAATGATCTCATTGACACGTTCCGGACCTTCTTTTACAACGATTTCCACAATTGCCTCGTTACACAGGCCGTCGCCGGCAATCAGTGTGTCTTCGATATGCTTTTCAAAGCTGTCATTCTCGAGGTCGTTCACTACGGCTACTCCACCCTGTGCATATTTTGTATTGGTCTCGTCTTCACGCGATTTGGTGATGATGGTAATTTTCTTGTCAGGACATGCGGCCGCAACCTTGAGGGCATAGGTCAATCCTGCTATACCGGAACCAATTACTAAGAAATCTGTTTGTTTCATAAGCTGTTCTCATCAAGCAAGGACCAAATGTACGGTTTATGTGCGGTTTATGTGTACCGATTTATTGCGTAGCATAACCCCTGCGCATGCGCAGGTAGAGTAGCCCGCCCAGTACCAGTCCCCATTGCGCCAGTCCATAGGTCAATACGATAAAGAAAGGACCTGTCTCCATGGGGTGATAGAAGTGATGGATCGCGATAAGCGCACAGGATATGATATATAGCCCAGCCCCTGCCAGGGCATACCATCCTGACGGTTGTTCTTTTAGCCTGAACGCATGTTTCACCGCCTGCAGCATTACGGAGGCAATGATCGCAAACCCCAGTACTGGTATTGTCATGGATCCCAGATAAGGCATTATGAAGAACATAAAAGCAATAATAGCTGCCTGCATTCCAATGATAAATGCCCACTGACAACGGGGGAGTGGGTAGTTAGAATACCTGATCTTCAGGAAAAAGGCAATGTACGCAAGTAATGACACGCCGAATGTGGCCAGTGCAAAAGTGAAAAAGAGGGGATACTGATCAGAGAAAAGCAGGAAAATATCACCAAATCCTGTCAGGAAAAGTGCGGCCACCATAGGAACCCGGAAAACCGAAGGCACACCCTCTGTTCCCAGAATAAACTGTATAACCAGTATAAATGACAGCAGGAACTTGGATGCGTAAGACAGTACTTCCAGATGGAACACGATGGCTAGCAGGTGAACAAATAACGTGACGGCATATAAGATGTTAAAGACACTTCTTCCTTGCATAATAAAGAGGAATAATGCCTTAAAATACGATTTCTTTACCTAAATGGTTTCAGCTTACAGGAAGTAATACTGAAAAGGTGGTGCCATTGTTGCCGGAACGACTCACTTTCAGTTGCCCGCCATGCGATTGTATGATCTGCTGTGAAAGGCTCAAACCAATACCACTGCCTTTTTTCTTGGTAGTATAGAAAGGTATAAAGATCTTATTCATTGCTTCTGCATCAATACCCGGACCATTATCAATGATCTCAATATGCAGCTGATTAGGGCTATTCATGGTCGCCTTTACCTCTATGGAAGGTGTGGGCGTCTGTTCCAGTGCATCCATGGCGTTTTTGATCAGATTGATCATCACCATCTGCAGCTGGGCTACATCCGCATGGATCTCCGTTCCTGAAGACTCAATCTCGTAGTGGTAATAAATACCTGCCTGCTTTAACTCCGGCTGCAGCAAACTGCTTACTCCAGTGATCAGTTCTTTCACATTAACATGGGTGAACTGTGGTTTAGGCAATGTCGTATAATCCCTGTAAGCGTTGACAAAGTTCATAATACCCTTGCTCCGGCTCTTAATGGTTTCCAGGGCTTCCTGTAAATCGGCAATGGCCTCTTTCTGGGCCGCCTCCGGAGAAATGTCCTGCTCTACGATATCCTGCATGGTGCCTATCAGCGATACAATAGGCGTGACGGAGTTCATGATCTCATGACGGAGTATCTTGGTCAGATTCTGCCATGCTTCCAGTTCTTTTTGTTGCAGCTCGGCATGAATGTTCTGCAGCGAGATCAGCTTGATCAACCGGCCCTGCAGCCTTACACTGGCGGCATGAATCGATAATTGCTGTTCCTGTCGTGTGCGGTATAGTAATTTGCTGCCGGAACGTATCTCCAGCAGATATTCTGCTAACCCCGGGTGGGTGTTTTTCAGCTCAGAAATATTCCTCAGCCGGTAAATGCCCAGTAACCGGAAGGCGGCAGGGTTAATGAGTTCAATACGCCCTTCCGTATCAAATGACAGTACGCCGATGCTGATATGCTGAACGATCGTATCAATATATTTCAGGTTCGCCTCTTTTTCAGCCCTGGTTTGCCGGAAAGCTTCCAGTACTTCATTGAACTGGTGGTTCAGTGCCTGGAAACTCTTACCCAGTTTATTATCAGCACTGAACCTGATCGAAAAGTCTTCATACCGGATAGACTCCAGGAACAGGGTGAGTTTCCTGTTTACCCGGTTAATATAGTAGTACATGCCATATATCTGCATACATATAAGGATGGCCATGGCAATGCCAGGGAAGGCGCCCAGCACAGACCATACCCACACACTGGCAATTGTGCTGACGGTAAGCAGGATGATACGCAGTAATATATTGACACTGAACTTGTTCATTGTAAGCTACTAGATGTTATATTTTTCCAGTCTTCTGTACAGGGCGGCTCTGCTTAATCCCAGTTCCTTTGCAGCTTCCGTAATATTGCCATTACATTTTTTCATGGCCTGCGTAATGATGTTGCGTTCCATTTCCTCCAGGTTATAACCGGTATTGAGGGTCTGGTCCTGTACAGGGTTCTTCACAAACACGTCCTTAGGCATCAGGATCTTACCCTGGCACAGAATGACCGCTCTTTCCATGGCATGTTGCAGTTCCCGGATATTACCCGGCCATTCATACTGTCTTAATTGCTGTGCCAGTGTTTCATGGATGGACGTAACGGTGCGTTTATATTTTGTCGAATATTTCTGAAGGAAATATTCTGCCAGTGGTACGATATCTTCCAAACGTTCCCGTAAAGGAGGGAGCTGGATCTCTATGGTGTTGATACGATAGAGTAAGTCCTGCCGGAACTGATATTCGGCAGCCATACGCTGTATATTCCGGTTGGTGGCCGTAATAAGCCTGACATCCACCGATATGGATTTATTACTGCCTACCCTGGTCACAGCCCTGTTCTGGAGTACAGTCAGCAGTTTGGCCTGTAACGGCAGGGAGATGTTTCCCAGTTCATCCAGAAAGATCGTTCCACCGTTGGCTTCTTCGAAGCGGCCGGTACGGTCTTCCCGGGCGTCGGTAAAGGCGCCTTTCACATGTCCGAAAAGCTCACTTTCAAACAGCGTTTCACTGATCGCTCCAAGGTCTACACTTACAAATGATTGTTTATTACGGAGTGACAGGGCATGTATATGTCTGGCAAGAAGGTCCTTTCCGGTACCGTTTTCTCCCAGGATCAGGACGTTGGCGTCGGTACTAGCCACCCTGGCAGCGGTATCGAGTACCTCCTGCATAGCAGGACTGCTACCGATGATCTGAATGTCCGATTGTGGAGTGGCCACTGCAACCGGTCCCTTTTCCTTATTACCATGCTTCTTATTGTAGGCTGCCTGCATGGTAGCCAGCAATTTGTCATTTTCCCAGGGCTTGAGCACAAAGTCGACTGCGCCGGCTTTTATAGCCCTTACTGCCATTTCCACATCTCCATAGGCGGTGAACAGTACAACGGCTACTTCCGGCCTGATGTCCAGGATGCGGTCCAGCCATTCAAACCCCTCTTTCCCGCTACTGAGGTCGCGGGTGAAGTTCATGTCCAGGAGAATAACATCATATTCGAAATTGGTAACGAGGTAGGGTATCTTTTGCGGATTACGTTCGAAATCCACCTGTTCAAAGTGGCGCTTTAACAATAAACGTGCAGCACGCAGCACGTCCATGTCATCATCTACAATAAGAATTTTACCGGGCAACGGTGTGGTCATAAAAGTAACGTCTTATCTAAGTTATTGCTGTAATGAATCCGCAAACAGTGTTCCCGACAGGGCTTGTGGAATGGCTGCCCGTGGCGGATGCGGCCACTGGCAATATTATAAAAAGATTTCGGTTTTTACAGACTGCCCGGAACTTAGCGCCCGAATTGTCCGGAAATGGACGTCTGGTGTGCGCTTCAGGACGATTATAAGAGGGGGTGTGCCGCTGTAATGCCCTGCTGTACTGTATTTCGGGCTTTGGCATGCCCGTTGCCTTACCTGGTCAGGAAAGTAAGTAAAACCTATGGACAGAAAAATAGAAAAGAAGTACTGGTCTAAAAAGAGGATCGCCCTGATCAGCGGGGGAGCTGTAGTAGCGATGTTACTTCTGTACAATCTGATATTTGCTGATCACCGCTCTAAGTTGAATGTAGAGAAAGACAAGATCACAATATCCACCGTAAGCAAAGGCACCTTTGATCAATATATTGCTGTTACAGCAGTGGTATTACCGCTCAAGACCATCCGCCTCGATGCCATCGTCGGTGGATATGTTAGCCAGAAGTACCTGGAAGGTGGTAGCATGGTCAAGAAAGGCGACAGTATCCTGCGCCTAGAAAACCAGAACCTGATGATGGACTTTGTAAACCATGAAACAGAGATCTACCGCCTGATCAATGAACTGCAGAATACCAGGCAATCACTGAAACAAAACCGTTTTACCATGAAGCAGACGGTCGCTAACCTCGATTATCAGATCGAACAGGCCAAAGACCTGTATGACCGTACCAAACAGCTGGTAGATGAAAAGATCGTTTCCAGACAGGAATTCAATAAGAATAAGATTGATTATGAGCGTCTTGTAAAACAACGGCAGATAGAAATAGAAAGCCAGCAGTTCCAGGAAGAGAACGCCAAAATACAGATAGACCGTCTTGAATCTACCATTCTGCGTACCCAGCGTAACCTTCAGATGATGAAGGATAACCTGAGCAATCTGGTGCTGAAAGCACCTATCGATGGACAGTTGTCTTCTGTTGACGCGGAAATCGGTAGCAGCATCACTTCCGGACAGAACATTGGCCAGATCGATGACCTCGACGGTTTTAAGATGCGCGCTGAAGTAGATGAACACTATATTTCCCGTGTGTTCCCCGGCTTGAAGGCCTCTTTTGAGTTTAATAATAAAAGCTATGCATTGTCCATTATCAAGGTATATCCGGAAGTGAAAAACGGACGCTTTAATGTGGATATGAAGTTTGAAAAAGAAACCCCAGAAGGTATACGCCGCGGACAATCTTCTCCTATCCGTCTGGAACTGGGTAAGTCCTCCTCTGCACTACTGCTTCCGGTAGGTGGTTTCTTCTCTGATACCGGTGGTAACTGGGTATATGTAGTGGATAAGGGTGGAAACAGGGCTGTGAAACGCAGCATATCCCTGGGACAGAAAAACCCTCAGTATTTTGAAGTGCTGGAAGGCTTGCAGGAAGGTGAGCAGGTGATCACCTCTTCCTACGAGAATTTTGGAGACAAAGAGGTTTTAGTATTTTAATATAGCAGTTACAGTTGTTTTAGTTCCGGTGCCTGCCTCTGCCCAGATGCAGAGGTGGTATCCTGAACGCCTCACCTGAAAATTTATATGCAGATGATCAGCATGTACATCACAATTGCCTTAAGGCACCTTGCCAAACGTAAATTGTTTTCGTTTATCAACATCGCAGGACTGGCCATTGGTATCACGTTCTCTTTGCTTATCGGGGTTTACATAGGCGAGGAGAAACTGGTCAATGGAGACATCAAAAATCTTCCCCGGCAGTACTATATGCAGTCCGCATGGAAGGCTGATAATATGTATATGCCACTGATCACGCCAGGCGCGCTGGCCAAAGGACTGCACGACCAGTACCCCTCCCTGGTGGCCAACTATTACCGTACTTTTCCCTGTTCAGCCAATGCTTCCTACCAGGATAAACATTTCAGGGTAGGTATGCAGCCAGGCGATACTACCGTTGTGTCTGCCTTCGGCCTGACGATGTTGTATGGTGATCCTAATCACGCCTTCCGCGATAACAATTCTATTGTTATCACAGAGGAAACGGCAATGAAATTCTTTGGTAAAGCCAACGCACTGGATGAAGTGCTAACAATAGATACAAGGAAGGACGGCAAAAAGGACTACACTGTTACCGGGGTCCTGAAGAAAGAAAGCCGGATGAATAGTGTCACTACTATCAACGGTTTTAAGAATGAGATCTTTCTGCCTATGCAGAGTGTAGACTACTTTGCTGCCCCTGATGCCGATAAGGACTGGAATAACGTGTGTATGGCCTCCTATCTGCAGCTGCAACCAGGGGTAACTCCCGCGCAGCTGGATGGACCTATCCGTAAACTGGTGGCTATGAACTGCAACCAGCAGCTGAAAGACAATATGACCATTCAGCTGGTCGGATTGGATACGTTCCATCTCGATACCAACAATGGACTCGTAAGGAAAATGATCTATATTCTAGCTATCATAGCGGGCTTTGTACTGCTGATGGCGGTGATCAATTATGTGAATATCAGTGTGGGTACTTCCATGTACCGACTGAAAGAGATCGGTTTGCGTAAAGTGTTTGGTGGCAAACGTAAGCAGCTGATCACACAATTCCTCGCTGAGTCGATCGTACTCACCGGCATAGCGGCCTTTCTTTCCATTGCGCTTTATGAATTACTCCGTCCGGTATTCGGACAGATACTCAACAAAACGTTACCCCATGTATGGTCTTTTTCCGGATGGATGGTATTGTTTTATTTGCTGCTGGTCGCAGGAGTCGGATTAGTAGCCGGTGCTTATCCCGCTTTTGTCCTGACAGCCAGCAATCTGCTGAAAGTACTGAAAGGGAAGATCGCTGTAGGTAAAGGCGAGCTGCTTTTCAGAAAGGCGTCTCTCGTACTACAGTTTTCCCTGGCTATTCTGGTGTTTGTGTGTACCCTGTTCATTTCCAGGCAGATCAATTATTTCTTTAAAAGGCAGCTGGGATATAACAAGGAACAACTCCTGGTGATCTCTTCCGTACCGCGTCAATGGGATAGTGCAGGACTGAAAAGAGTGGAACTGGTAAGAGATCAGATGATGCAACAGGCAGGTGTAAGCAGTGCTACGGTATCATTCGAAGTCCCCGATGGCATGAATGGGGGTAGTATACCCGTGTTGCCTGAAGGTGCTGCTAATGACGCTTTCGTCAATGTCGAGAGACTGGTGACCGATGGTAATTATGCAGCTGCCTACGGATTACAGCTACAGGCAGGACGTTTTTTCACCGATCAGGATAATCCGTTAGATGTTGTACTTAATGAGACCGCTGTTAAAGCGTTACACCTGAAACAGGGCGTCGGAGAAGAAATACGCCTTGCTGATAGTGATACCAAACTGACAGTAAGAGGTGTCGTGAAAGATTTTCACTTTACACATATAGGACAGAAGATCGCCCCGATGGTGATCTTAAGCCAGGAGACTGGTCCGATGTACCGCTATCTGAGCGTTAAATTAAAAACGACTGATATTAAAAAGCATATCGCCGGTATCGAAGCTATCTGGAAAGCCCGTTATCCTGATTCTCCATTTGACTATTTCTTTATGGATGAGAAGTTCCAGGCAATGTATTTCAGTGAAACCCGCCTGAGCAAAGCTGCGGATGTAGCAACTGCGCTGAACTTTGTGATCATATTACTGGGGGCTGTCGGTGTAGTCGCTTTCAGCCTTACACGCAGGGCAAAAGAGGTAGGTGTGAGAAAGGTACTGGGTGCAGATACCCGCAATATCATCTTCCTGTTCCTGAAAGAATATACCGTCGTGATCATCATCGCTAATCTGATAGCCTGGCCGGCTGCCTATTTTATTGCCAATAAGTGGCTCGATGAATATGCCTATCGTACAAGTATGAGTGTGGGACCTTTTATCGTCGCAGCGCTCATCACCTTCAGCTTAACCTATTTACTGATCGCGTTACAAAGTTTCCGTACAGCAAATGCCAGCCCTACCGGCTTGCTGAGGAATGAATAATAAACTATCATTCAAAATTTAATAAACCGAAGTCATGATACGTACAGTCAATCTGCAAAAGATTTTTACTACGGAAGAAATAGAAACCTCCGCGCTGAATGGAATTAATATGGAAGTGAAGGATGGTGAGTTTGTTGCTATCATGGGCCCATCAGGTTGTGGTAAATCCACCCTGCTCAACATCCTGGGACTGCTGGACAATCCAAGTGGTGGTGAATACCATTTCTGGGATCACGAAGTAGCCCGTATGAGCGAACGCCAGCGTGCACAACTCAGGAAAGGTTCTATCGGATTTGTGTTCCAGAGCTTCAACCTGATCGATGAACTGACTGTATTTGAAAACGTGGAACTGCCATTGTTATACCTGAAAGTACCTGCCAGCGAAAGAAAGGAAAAGGTAGAGAAGGTACTCGAGCGTATGAATATAATGCATCGCCGTAACCACTTCCCGCAACAGTTATCCGGTGGTCAGCAGCAGCGTGTGGCGATTGCCCGTGCTGTAGTGGCTAACCCGAAGATGATCCTGGCGGATGAGCCTACCGGTAACCTGGATTCTACTAACGGAGAAGAAGTAATGAAACTCCTGCAGGAACTGAATGAAGCAGGTACTACCATGATCATGGTGACCCACAGCCCGTATGATGCTGGTTTTGCTCATCGTGTGATCAACCTGTTTGACGGCCGTGTCGTAACTGAAAATATTAAAGAGCAGTTCCACGTATAGTAGCTGCCTGATATCCCCCCCTGACCAATGACCTTTTAAACTGACTCATATGCTTAATAACTGTCTGCGTGTAGCCTGGCCTAATCTCCGGCGTTGATGCCTACAGGATAACCATCAGCTGGTGGGTATTTCTTGCCGCCGGTGGACTGCCTATTATTGTAGCGTTGTGTACTCTCAGCTTTCAGGCGGTGAAGGCCGCATTAAGAAACCCCGTACGCTCATTAAGAACTGAATAGTTCACCAAATAAAAACACGGATATGTTAAAGAACTATCTGAAAATAGCCTGGAGGAATATCACCAAACAGAAATTCTATTCCTTCATCAATATACTGGGGCTAACAATAGGTATGACCTGTTGCTTCCTGATCTT
This sequence comes from Chitinophaga agri, assembly GCF_010093065.1. Lineage (NCBI taxonomy): Bacteria > Pseudomonadati > Bacteroidota > Chitinophagia > Chitinophagales > Chitinophagaceae > Chitinophaga > Chitinophaga agri. The sequence goes on from NZ_CP048113.1 coordinate 5,111,915, forward strand.
TATGTACGTGAAGTTTGAGTTGAGTTATGATAGTTTTCATGAGCATAAAGATCATATCTACAGGCTTGTTACTGATGTGAAAACGCCTACTGAAGTGATCCCCGCGGGTATTACTTCAATGCCAATGGCGCCTAATCTGAAACAGGATTTTCCGGAAGTAAAGGAAGCTGTCCGGATTAATTTAACCAATATGCTGGTTCTTGTAGGCGAGAACAAGTACCAGGAAGATGAAATTGCGGTAGCTGATTCTAACCTGTTTAAAGTATTTTCTTTCCCATTGATAAGTGGGAATAGCAGAACTGCGTTGTCCGAACCTTTCAACGTCGTGCTGACGGAAAGTGCTGCCATGAAATACTTCGGTACGACCAATGTCATCGGTAAATCCATTCAGATCGGAGGCAGTCAGTACACTGTCAAGGTGACTGGTGTGATGAAGGATGTACCTGAAAATTCTCAGCTTCCTTTTAATATGGTGTTTTCCATGGCCACTTATAAAGCCCTGGGAGATAACTTCGATAACTGGGGAGGATTCGGTGTAAATACATATCTCCTCTTAGAAAAGGGCGTTGATCCCTTAAAGCTTGAAAGTAAGTTTCCCGCGTTTATGGAGAAACATGTGGGTGAGATGATGAAGAAGCAGAATATGTATTACACCTTGCACCTGGAGCATTTAAAAGACGTATACCTCCATTCCAACAGAAGGGATAACAGGGTATCACAGGGTAGCATCACCAATGTATACATCTTCTCTTTTGTTGCGCTCTTTATTATGCTCATTGCGGTGATCAATTTCGTTAATCTGGCCACGGCAAGAGCCACCGAAAGGGCACGGGAAGTAGGCGTGCGTAAAGCAGTAGGCGCGTTTGAATCTCAGCTGACATTCCAGTTCCTGTGTGAAACATTGGTGTTAAGCCTGTTTGCATTTGTGTTGTCAGTGGTGCTGTGTCAGTTGCTGTTACCCGGCTTTAATATATTGACCGGGAAAGAAATTGCCAGCAATATATTCCTGACTGGCACCGTAGGTATATTCCTGCTGATAGCTATCTGTGTTGGTTTGCTGGCTGGTATTTATCCTGCGCTGGTGCTGTCGTCCTATAAGCCGGTAGTGGTGTTGAAAGGTGCTTTCAGCAATAGTAATAAGGGATTATTCCTGAGAAGAGGACTGGTCGTATTCCAGTTTGTGATCACTATTATATTGATCGCAGGTGTGATCATTATCCACTATCAGTTACATTACATGCAGTCCCGGGATCTTGGATTTAAGAAAGATCAGCAACTGGTAGTAGAGTTTAGCAGCATAGATGCGATCAAGGAAAAATGGCCGCAGATAAAACGGGAGGTCGCTGCTATCACTGGTGTGACGTCTTGTTCCTTTTCTTCTGCTATACCAGGAATGTCCCACAATTCTGCCTATACCAATATGGAGCTGAAGAGTGGTGATATGCAGGCAAGTAATATCAATCTCTATTTTGTAGACTATGACTTCCTGAAGGTATATGATGTGAAGGTACTGGCAGGACGTGGCTTCTCTGAACAAATGGGCACTGACAGTACACAGGCGATGATCGTGAATGAGGCGACGGTATCTTCTCTGGGTTACAGCAAACCTGAAGACATAATAGGAAAGAAGTTTTCTCAGTGGGGACGGGAGGGAAAGGTGATCGGTGTGATCAAAAACTTCAATTACCATTCACTCCGGGACGAGGTGGCACCATTGAGCCTGCGTATTGAGCCCTGGGGGTATATGCCAATGACAATTACCATTAGCCCCTCCAAACTAAAAACAATACTGAAAGATGTAGAGGCTGTTTACAACAGATATGCGCCGGATGGAAGATTTAATTATTTCTTCGTAGATGAGTCATTTGACAGGCAGTATAAAGCTGATTACCGTTTTGGCCGCCTGGTACTGACATTTACCGTGCTGGCTATTTTCCTGGCTACTTTAGGTCTACTGGGACTGATTTCCTATATCGTTATCCAGCGTACCAAGGAGATCGGTATCAGAAAAGTATTAGGTGCTTCTGTAGGCAGTATTCTGTTCCTGTTGTCCAGCGACTTTCTGAAACTGGTCGTAATTGCCTTATTGGTAGCCACGCCGCTTGCCTGGTACCTGATGTACCAATGGCTGAAGGACTTCGCATACCGCATAGATATACAATGGTGGGTGTTTGTATTAGCAGGTAGTGTGGCCGTTGTATTAGCACTGGTGACAGTTTACATACAGACAGTAAAGACGGCACTGGCCAGCCCTGTAAAATCATTAAGGACTGAATAGTTTCTGTAGTAGTTACGTTTAAATATGACAAGTGAAATGTGTCATGGGCAGGTATCTACCAGCCCATTATTTCTTACACGCTTTAAAATGTTACTATGGTAGAGAGTTATATAAAGATAGCCTGGAGGAATTTGTGGCGCAACCGCACATTTTCCGCCATTAATATCGCTGGTCTGACAGTAGGTATGACCGTGAGTTTTACGCTGTTATTATACGTATTGTTTCAGTTCAGTTATGACAGCTTTCACAAGCAGCGACGGGATATTTATCTGATGCGTACAGGTGCTGAAGGTAGCCGGAATACACCTGTGCCATTGGCTGGTTATCTGCAGAAGAATATTCCTGAGATCAAGGCGGTAGTCCGTTCTACCTATACTGTCTCTCACTTACTGAAGGCGGGAGATAAGTCTTTAAAGCTGGCAGGACCTAATGTTGATCCTAACTTCCTGGATGTATTCACCTTCCCGCTCATTAAGGGGCAACGCAAGCTGAAAGATCCCAATGTCATTGTATTAACGGAAAGTACTGCGCGTAAGCTATTTGGAGATGCAGAGCCAATAGGACAGATCGTTACTCTCGACATGGCGCATCCGCTGGTCGTAGAAGGTGTTGTAAAAGACCCTCCTGCAAATTCCAGTATACGGTTCTCATACCTGTTAAGCTGGTCATTCTGTGAAGTGATCATGCCGTGGGTGAAAGAGAATCAATGGGGAAATTTTAGTCTGCAGACATATGTACAACTGCTACCAACCGCTGATCCTGCGGTGGTCTCCCGTAAGGTGAGAGACATTCTTCATAAACAGAATGGTATTGTAGCCGAGACATCTTTTTTGACTATCCATCCTATGAGCCAGTGGAAGTTATATGGAAAGATGAAGGAGGGGAAAGTAGTAGGAGGGGAGATTGCTTCTGTGCGCTTATTTGGTTTACTGGCACTGGGTATTCTGCTGATCGCCTGTGTGAATTTTATCAACCTGAGTACCGCCCAGAGTGAGCGCAGGGCAAAGGAAGTAGGCGTCAGGAAGTCTGTTGGGGCCGACAGGCACATGTTGATCGGACAGTTTATGTCGGAGTCCATGCTGGTCGTCTTTATCTCGCTCATCCTGTCAGTCGGATGCATGTGGCTCGTGTTGCCTGGCTTCAATGCGCTTGCAAACAGTGCCTTAAAGTTGTCTCTTGCACCGGCTTACTTCTGGATCGCTGTAGTAGGACTGGCTATTGTGACAGGTATTATCTCAGGCAGTTATCCTGCCTTTGTATTGTCTTCCTTTAGGCCTGTCAAAGTGCTGAAAGGCGGGTTAGTTGAGATCAAAGGGAGTTTCATATCAAGACAAACACTCGTTGTATTCCAGTTCAGTCTGGCTATTATATTAATACTGGTCACGATAGTTATTTACCGGCAACTCGATTTTATCCGTAGCCGTCCGCTTGGATACGATCCGAAAGGATTAGTGAACGTAGAGCTGGAAGGAAAAGTATATGATGATTATAATACGTTCCGGCAGGAAGCGACCGCAACTGGCGCTGCTGTCAATGGCAGTGTGATGATGTCTTCCATTGCGGAGGTAGGAGGTTCGGTATGGGGACTGAAATGGCCCGGGCAATTGCCGGGAGAGGAGAATACAACATTTGGTATCCTTACCGCTACAGAAAACTTCGCCGCTACGTTTGGTGTACAAATAAAGGAAGGACGTGACTTTCAGTCGGCCGGTGACTCGCTGTCCATACTATTGAACGAGGCCGCAGTGAAGGTCATGCATCTCAGGGAACCAGTGGTAGGGCAGCAAATAGTATTGAATGGTCAGACCAGGACGATCACTGGCGTTGCAAAGGATTTTGTATGGGAGATGGCGTATGTGCCTACCAGCGCAATGGTGATACCTTACAATCCTGGCTGGAGAGGTTCGATCACTTTTAAGTTAAATCCTCATTTATCTGTCAGTGAAGGAATGGCCCGCCTGGAAAAAGCCTATCATAAGCTGAACCCTGATTTTCCTTTCGAATATACTTTCGTTGATCAGGCTTATGAGCAGAAGTATGCATCTGAGAAATTACTGGGTACACTGATCAACATATTTGCAGGACTCGCTATTCTGATCAGCTGTATGGGATTACTCGGACTATCAGTATTTGCCGCTGCCCGCAGAAAGAAGGAGATAGGAATACGCAAGGTGATGGGCGCTGGTGTGGCACAGGTAACGATGCTGTTATCAAAGGACTTCCTGAAACCGGTATTAATAGCAATAATGATCGCTTCTCCGGTAGCCTCCTATATCATGCTGCAATGGTTGCATTTGTATACTTACCGTATCTCCCTGGAGTGGTGGATGTATGCATCAGCAGGTATAGCAGCGGTTATGATCGCCCTGCTGACAGTGAGTATACAATCAGTCAGAGCTGCGTTGATGAATCCTGTTAAAGCATTGAGATCAGAATAAAACATTTTAAATCCTGCAAGTGATGTTCAGAAACTATATCAAGATAGCATGGAGGAACCTGAAGCACAATAAGGTCTTCAGTTTTATCAATATCGGCGGAATGGCAGTCGCTATCTGCGTCGCGTTGCTGCTGGGTATTGCCGCTTATCATGAGTGGTCTTATGATCAGTTCCATGTGAACAGATCTTCGCTATATGAGCTGTACATGGAAGAGGGCCTGCCAAATGGTAAAATAGCAGTGGGGGCCAATCACCCTGCACCACTGATGGCAGCTTTAAAGCATGAATGTCCTGGCGTTGGGCAGGTAACCCGTTATCAGTCCAGTAAAAGAGGTATCAGCTATAATGGGAAGACTATATCCGGCATCATCGGATTTGCAGATACGTCTTTTCTGCGCATGTTCACTTTCCCTTTGCTGAGAGGGAATATAGACGCATTGAGGAACAGAGATCAGGTACTGATCTCCGAAGAAACAGCTAAAAATATCTTTGGTACGGCAGATCCATTAAACAAGATCATTGAAGTGAAGATCGGACAGTTAATGAAAAGCTATACTGTCGGAGGGGTGATGGCCAATGTACCTAAGAACTCAAGTATTTATTTTGAGGTGTTGGTAAACTTTTCCTCCCTGTTGGAATGGTACGGTAATGAAAGTTCCTGGTCTTACAGTTCTTATTACACCTTTGTGCAGTTACAGGAACATGCAGCCGTGCCGGGAGTATTGAAACAGATGCAGGCGCTCCCCGTAAAATATATGTCAGAGAAGCTGGAAAGTATGAAGAAGAATGGCGTGCAGCCGGGAAAGGACGGTCTTTTACTAAGGTATGGCCTTATTCCGCTGAAAGACATTCATTTTGATAATCGTGGCGGATGGGCTGGTATCAGTAAGTTTTATCCCTGGATGATGGTGATCATTGCTATCATGATCGTGATCATCGCCGCAGGTAACTTTATCAATCTCTCTATAGGACGGTCATTTACGCGGGCCGGAGAGATCGGTATGCGCAAGGCAATGGGTGCACAAAAAGGGCAGCTCATTGCCCAGTTCTGGGGAGAGGCATTTATACTGTGTAGTATCTCGTTGTTTGCAGGTGTTGTCCTGGCTTCCTTTCTGCTACCATCCTTCAATGAGTTATTCAGGTATCATTTCAGCATGTCAGCTGTATTCGGAGATATCCGTATCCTGGCGGGTATTATAGCAGGGTTCCTGCTGGTGACGCTACTGGCCGGCGGATATCCTGCCTGGATGATCTCCAGGTTTAAAATGCTGGAGGTGCTGAAAGGTAAACTGAATCTGGGCAGGAAGAATATATTCAGGAATGCCCTGATCGTTGTACAGTTTTCAATAGCCGTACTGCTGATCAGTTGTACGGTCATTCTGTGGCAGCAGCTAACCTATCTGCGGTCGAAACCACTGGGTTATAATGAGCATGAGGTGATCAGTATTCCGGTAACTCCTAATCTGCGTCCGGAGGTGCATGCGCTGGCCAGACTGAGAGCAGCCCTGGCAGGAGATCCGCATATTATAGCTATCAGTGGGTCTAATACCAATTTCGGCGATGGCCTGGATGGCGGAAGGAATGCAGCTACCTACGGATTTGATTATAAAGACCGGAATGTGAAGACGAACTGGACGATGGTGGATTATGATTATCTTCAGACATTAGGACTTGAGCTGGTCGCTGGCCGCGATTTCTCCCGTGCCTTTGCCACTGATTCCAGTGCTGTGATCATCAATGAGCTGATGGCGAAACAGCTGGCCGAGAAAGACCCTATAGGGGTGGAAATGGATGTGATCAGGAAGATGCACGTGGTGGGCGTGGTGAAAGATTTTAACTTCCGTTCGCTGAAAGAAGAATCCGGTCCGATGACGATGGAGCTTGTTCCGGGAATGAAACCAATGTATATTTTTGTAAGGGTAGTGCCGGCCGATCTGCCGCTGGCAATGGATCGGGTACAGAAGGCCTGGCGTACCATTGACCCTGAAGGTGTGTTTGAAGCCTCTTTCCTGGATGAAAATGTAGACAGAATGTACAGATCGGAAGCCCGGCTGGCTAAGATCATTGTCAGTGGCGCCGTGATCGCTATTGTCATCTCCTGTATGGGGCTTTTTGCCATAGCAGTACTGGTCATCACACAACGTAATAAAGAAATAGGTATCCGCAAGGTACTAGGCGCTTCCGTGTCGGGCATAGTGGCCCTGATAGCCAGGGATTTCCTGAAACTGGTGATAATGGCCATCCTCATCGCCACTCCGGTGGCCTGGTACATGATGCATGCCTGGTTACAGGACTTTGCCTATCATGTGAATGTGCAATGGTGGGTGTTCGTGCTGGCAGGTGTTGCTGCGGTAGTGATCGCCTTTGTCACGATAAGTTTCCAATCCGTGAAGGCCGCATTAATGAATCCCGTTAAATCGCTAAAAACAGAATAACCAATGATACAATTAAGACATATCTCCAAACATTATCCCGTAGGATTTGGTAAGAATGAAATATTAAAAGATATTGATCTCCGGATCTTCGATGGAGAGTTTGTATCCATTATGGGGCCTTCCGGTTCCGGCAAATCGACCCTCCTGCATATCATGGGATTGCTGGAGGAGCCTTCCCAGGGAGAATACCTGTTTGACGGTGAGTTGGTGCATAAAATGAATGAAAAGAAGAGAACACAATTGCACCGGGGAGCGATAGGGTTCGTATTCCAGGCTTATCACCTGATTGACGAACTGACCGTTTATGAGAACATTGAGACACCACTGCTATATAAAAATGTTCCTGCCGCAGAACGAAAGAGCCGTGTGGCCGATATCCTGGACCGTTTCAATATAGTAGCCAAAAAAGACCTTTTCCCAAATCAATTGTCTGGTGGACAGCAACAGCTGGTGGGTATAGCACGTGCCCTCGTAGGAGAACCTAAAGTCATCCTGGCGGACGAGCCCACCGGTAACCTGCATTCCGATCAGGCGAAGGAAATTATGGAACTGTTCAAACAGCTGAATGAAAAAGACAAGATTACAATAGTACAGGTAACCCATTCCGAAGTGAATGCCACTTACGGTCACAGGATCATACAGATCCGGGACGGTAAGATCGCATAAGTTCTGGCTGGCAATTCCCGACATTAGGTAATCTTATCAAGCAGATACACGCCGGTGCATGCTGTTGTAAGTGACCTGATGTCGGGAATTGTGTATCTATAGCATTTTTACACCGTTCTTAAAGAATTTATTTATGTTATCATCACAATTATTATATTTTTGGAAGGTCATGAAATTATCCAAGATCCCGGGATGTCTCCTGGCACTGTGCTTATTGTTTGCTAACGCTGTCGCCCTGAAAGCGCAGGATACCTGGACACTGCAACGCTCCGTAGAATATGCGCTTCAAAATAACATATCTATCAAGCAGCAGGATGTACAGAAACGCTATGCAGCACTGACACTCAGACAAAGCCAGCTGTCGCAGATCCCAACATTAAACGGTGGCGTACAGGCCACAATAGGTTCCGGTCGTAACATTGACCCGTATACCAACGTGTTTGTTACCCAGTCGTATTTCAACCTCGGTGGAGGTCTGAATGCGAATGTTGATATCTTCAACTGGTTCTATAAACGCAATAACATTGCTGCCAATAACTATGAAACGCAGGCACAGATCCGCTTCCTGGAAAAGGTAAAGAACGATGTCTCTTTTAATATCGCCAGTACTTTCCTGCAGATACTCATGAACATTGAGCAGGTACACGTCAGTGAGTTACAGGTTAAACTGACCACTTCACAGCTGGAGAATACCAAAAAGCTGGTAATTGCCGGTTCTGTTCCCGAAAGTAATCAGGCTGACCTGGAAACAAAACTGGCCAGTGACAGTGTGACCCTGGTCTCTGCACAGAACCAGGTGATCCTTTCTACGCTTCAGATGAAGGCGTTACTGAACCTGGGCTTTGATCAGTCTTATGTGCCACAGGTACCGGAGAATATATCTCAGTTACCCGTACCCAGACTGGATGAAGTAGATCCTGAAATGGTATTCAGCGCAGCGCAGACAACTAATCCCCTGATCAAAGGCGATAAACTGAAGGAACAGTCCATGCAACGTGCCTATGCCGCACAGAAAGGCCTGTTATATCCTTCCCTGGCTGCCAATGGTAGCTTGAACACCAGTTATACTGACGTAGCGAAAGACGGGACAGGAAAGACCATCCGGTTCGGCGATCAGTTCAGTAACAACTTCCGCCAGTCCGCAGGATTGACACTGAATATTCCTATTCTCAATGCATGGCAGCAGCGTACCGCTGTTAACCGCGCAAAGCTGAATATTGAAAATCAGGAGCTGACAACCGCACAGGACCTCCAGAAACTGCGCCAGGATATCTATACTGCCCATGCCAATGCGGTAGCCGCTATTCAGAAATTCTCCGCTTCTTCGAAAGGCGTAGAGGCCTCCCAGCGTGCGTATGATTTTGCGACCAAACGGTATAACCTGGGATTAATGAATACTATTGACTATATTACTACCCAGACAAACCTGTTTAGAGCGCAGATAGATAAGGTGTCAGCGCAATACGATTTCATATTTAGAATGAAACTACTGGAGTTTTACAGAGATCAGAAGATCACGCTGTAATAGCTCCCCTCCTTTTGAAATAACGCCGTTTTATGAAGAGAAAGACTCTTTTTTGGATCCTGGGGATCATTGTTGTGCTCATTGCTATTATAGCCTTGAGCAAAGCCAACAAGGATGACAGCATCAAAGTCGCTGTGGACAAAGCAGCCGATAAAAATATTATTGAGGTGGTCTCTGCCAGTGGCAAGATCTACCCGGAGACAGAAGTAAAGGTAAGCTCCGACGTATCCGGTGAAATTGTAGACCTCCCAGTACTGGAAGGTGACTCTGTTAAAAAAGGCCAGGTATTGGTACGCATCTATGCCGATATATATGGTTCCGTACGTGATAAGGCCACTGCCTCCCTCAGTCAGGCCCGTGCACAGCTGGCAAATACTGCCGCCTCTCTCAACGCCTTTAAAGCCAAACTGGAACAAAGTAAAGCTGCCTACGACCGTAACAAGGAACTGCTGGCACAGAAAGTAGTGTCCCGTAGTGAGTTTGAAACAGCGGAAGCTACTTACCGCTCCGCACTGGCTGACTATAACGCCGCGGCAGAACAGGTGAACAGTAACCGTTTTGCCGTACAAAGCGCCAATGCAGGACTGACTGAAGCGAATACCAACCTGAAACGTACAACTATCGTCGCCCCGATGGACGGTGTCGTGTCCCTGTTACCTGTTAAAAAAGGTGAGCGTGTGGTAGGTACCGGACAGATGAGCGGTACAGAGATCATGCGTATTGCTGACCTGAACATTATGGAAGTACAGGTGGATGTAGGTGAGAACGACATCCCCCGTGTAAAATATAACGATACTGCTGTTGTAGAGGTAGATGCCTACAGCGATCGTAAGTTCAAAGGTATCGTTACCCAGATTGCCAGCTCCAGTAAAGGTGCGGCAACTGCTACTGCTACCACCACCTCTTCTGCGGAGCAGGTAACCAGCTACATTGTACACATCCGTATCCTGCCTGAAAGCTATGCGGACCTCATAGATCCGACACATCCCAAAAACTTCCCTTTCCGTCCGGGTATGAGCGCCAGCGTGGACATCCAGACCCGCAGGAAGAACAATGTACTGGCAGTGCCTATTAATGCCGTTACCACCCGCGATATTGTCGATACGACAAAAGCGGTGGGTGCCCGGAAAGAAGACCTGGCAGCAGAAAAAGAAAGCGGTAAGAACCAGAAAGAGGTTGTTTTTGTACTCCAGGAAGACAAGACAGTACGTGCGGTAACTGTTACTACTGGTGTGCAGGATGATGCAAATATTGAGATCCTCTCAGGACTGAAGAAAGGTGAGACAGTGATCAGTGCACCTTACTCTGCAGTATCTAAAGATCTGGAGCAGGGTAAAAAAGTGAAGGTTGTACCTAAGAAAGAACTGTTCGAAGGAACAGGTAAGTAAGCCGAAAAAGATAGTTTATTATAATAAGCCGAAGAGGGCGTATCAAGCAATTGGTACGCCCTCTTTTTGTTTAGTATCTGCTATCGGTCAGCTCCCGTATTTATAATGTTACTTTCAGGTCACTTATATATCACTTCAATATCTCCAGGATAATAAAGTGATATACAAATAACGTATAAGTACGCAATTTGTATGAAGACCTGACCGATTTCAAAAGACTAGTTGTACCTTAGGAGTATACCTCAAAAGCAACTATTATGGCCATTGTTAAAGACAATATTCTCCTGCAACTGGTGCGGGGCTCCATCGGGAAACAAATCACGATCTACGAACGGAACGGGCAGATCATTATGGCGAAGAAGCGCCGCCCTTCTAATAAAAAACCAACACAGAAACAGCTGGAAGCCAGGCATAAGATGCGCATAGCGGCAGATCTGGCGAGAGACATGATGAACGATCCGCAGATAAAGGCGTATTACGCCTCGCTGGCAGGTCCGGGACAGAATGCCTATAACATGGCTGTGAAAGATGCGTACCGCTCTCCTGAAGTGCAGAATATCCGCCTGGAAGATACCGACATAGTGGTGACGGCTAAGGATGAATTCAGGGTAGCCGAGGTAAAGGTACAGGTACTCGATACTGATGGCGTTGTTACTGAAGGCGGTCCGGCTGTATTGGGCAGGAATGGTGTAGACTGGTATTATAAAGCAGCATCGTTACCAGCAGGGGGGCGTGTTATCGTGGTGGCTGCAGACCTGCCGGGGAAGGAAACTGTGAAGGAATTGCTCCTTAACTAATGAGGGGAACCGGGCCTATGCCAGAATAGCCTGCATGGGATAGAGACCTCTATATAAATAAGCATACAGGTGTTTCTAAAACAACGCAAACAGTGGCGTGAAATAGCAGTAAAAGGTAGTACTTCTACTACTGCTTGTAGAGGTGTATCTATTTGTATTTCATATCATTATAAGGGTGATAAAAAACTTAACATTGTCCAGTGTTAATTTAACATTAAATTTATGTTATCACATCATTTAACGACTTATAAGTTATGTCAAGTACAGATACTGCGAAGCCCGCCAAACCTGCCAAATCATCCCGTAAAGATGCCCGCGACACTATAGAGAAAAAATTAGACCTCCTGCTGGTAGACCTGAAAACTGAGTTAGGAGAAACAAAATTCAGGAACAGGATCAGAAAGGCTGCAAAGCTGCTGAGTAAAGGCCTGGACAAGCCTAAGAAGAAAAGCCTGGTGAAGAAGAAAGCTGCGAAAGGTGCTGTGAAGAAGGCGAAACCGGTTAAAACCGCTAAAGTGCCTAAACCGGCAAAGGCAGAAGCAATCACTAAAACAGCAGAGTAAATATGTGCCGCAGTATGCGGTTACTGATATTTACCGGTAATAAATATTTAACGGCCCACACGTAACAGTTAACTGTTATTTGTGGGCCGTGTGCCATATATTTAGGGCTTTTGTATGAAAAAGTCGCTAATATATCTACTGAGTCTGCTATCGATCACCGCAGTCGCTCAGCCATCCAGTCAGGTGAATGTGTTCCTGGGTTCTTCCGGGGACAATGGGCAAATGTCTCCCGCAGCATCCTATCCTTTCAGCATGTTAAGCATTGGCCCGGAGACCTATCCCAATACCCATACGGGATATGAATATTACGCCAAAGAGTTTCTCGGGTTTACCCATAACCGTATGGAGGGCGTCGGCTGCCAGGGATGCGGAGGTAATCTGCTCATACGCCCGTTCCTGGGAGATGGGCCTGTGAAAGCAGATCTGATGAAATATGAGGAACAGGCCTCTCCTGGTTATTACCATGTAGGATTTACCAATGGTATCAAAGCCTCGTTTACTGTATATAAAAATGGCGGTTTACATCAGTATAGTTTTCCTGAAGGAAAGAAAGGTCTGCTGCTTGATCTCGCATATGCACACGTAGGACGTTTTGTGGCAGAAGAACATACCATTGAAGGCAATGCGGTCAGTGGCTGGGTAGAATCCCGGACTACCTGCAGTGCTGGTATCTACAGGATCTACTATTATGTGGAAGCGGATCGTCCGGTAACATGGACCGCTACTACTGCACATCAGCTGGTGGTGAATATGACTGATAGTAACCTGGGGCTGAGAGTGGGCCTGTCATCCGTAGGAACAGCTTATGCGAAAGCGGCTGTTACCAAAGAAGCTTTTGATGTTGTAAAGAATAAAAGTGCAAAGGAGTGGAATGATATGCTGGGACATATCAAGGTAAAGGGTGATCCGGAAAGGGAAAAACTTTTCTATTCACTGTTTTACAGGTCTGTTCAGTCGCCCTATGTTGTGTCAGAACCAGATGGTGCTTATGCTGCGACCGATGGAACGTTACAACATACCAGCAGCAAAATATATAATGGCTGGGCTATCTGGGACAATTACCGCACACAGTTGCCATTGTTATCAATCGCCTTTCCAACCGAATATCAGGACATGACGAACTCCATTGCCGGACTGTATAAACATGGCAAGAAGGACTATGCTACCCTGCATGAACCCTCTATTACTGTGAGGACAGAACATGCGGTAGTGGTATTGCTGGATGCACTTAAAAAGGACTATAAGCTGGATTTTAATGCTATTTCAGATTCGGTTGTCAGGGAGATACAAGGACTGGATTACGCGCATCCTGATAAGGCGTTAGAGTCTTCCTATGACGCCTGGGCATTGTCGGAGATCTATTACGCACAGAAAGACAAGGCACATGGCGATCAGTATAAGCAGCAGGCAGCAGACTATAAGAAATACTGGCTAAAAGACTTCCAGGACCTGACTAAGCGTGATGTAGACCGTATGCAGGCAAGAGGACTTTATCAGGGTACGATCTGGCAGTACCGCTGGTTTGTGCCATTTGATCTGAAAGGACTGATGGAATTATGTGGCGGAGAGGAGGCTTATGTATCGCAGCTGGACGAGTTTTTTGATAATGATTACTATTGTCATGCTAACCAGCCTGACCTGCAGGCCCCATTTATGTATAACGTTACTGGTCAGCCGTGGAAATCGCAGGCCCTTATCCACAAGATCGCTGTAGATACCATGGTGCAGCATTATTTTAATGATAATAGCCGTGGTATTGGTTCAGAGATTGATCTGATCTATAAGAACCAGCCGAAAGCCTATGTCAGAACGATGGATGATGATGCGGGTACCATGTCTTCCTGGTTTGTACTGGTATCAACCGGCATTTTCCCGGCGTGTATTGGTACGCCGGTATATTACCTGAATGTGCCTTTATTTGAGTCCGTAGAATGGCAATGGCCGGGTAGGAAGCCATTTGCTGTGCATGTGAAGAACTTCGGTCCTGAGAATGTATATATACAGGAAGTGTGGCTGAACGGCAAAAAGCTGGACCGCAACTGGATCAGTCATTCAGAGATCGCTAAAGGCGGGAAACTGGAAATAGTAGCGGGTGATAAGCCTGCGCAGCAACAGGGACAGGGTAATAAGTGGATCACTGATCTTACCCGTCAATAGGTGGGGACTTAACGATATGGTAATATTAGTTGCTAAATTCCTTACTTTGCGGAAAAAGACAGATACGTGAAAGCAGGTATTATCGGTAGCGGCAGTTGGGCAACAGCGTTGGCCAAGATTTTAACGGATAATGGTAATCAGATCTCCTGGTGGATCAGGAATGAGGATACGATCCGGTATATGCAGCTGCGTCATCATAACAGACACTATCTTACCTCCGTATATTTTGATACGAATTTGGTGAAGCTGAGCAGCCATCTTGAGGAGGTTGTAGCAGCAAGTGATGTATTGGTGCTGGCGGTACCTTCCGCTTTCCTGGAGGATGTGATGCTACAGTTATCGCCGGAAGCCCTGCAGGGCAAGAAGGTGGTGAATGCGGTAAAAGGGCTTGTGCCGGGAAGCAACCTGCTGATCAATGACTACCTGTCCGATATTTTTGATCTTCCGCTGGAGCAGTATTATGCCATTACAGGGCCTTGTCATGCGGAGGAAGTAGCCAATGAAAAACTCTCTTACCTGACCTTCTCCGGGTTACAGGAGGCAGCTGCGCAGTCCATCGCAGATATGTTCACCAATAGTTATTTACAGACCATTGTGAACCGCGATGTGATCGGCGTGCAGCTGGCAGCGGTACTCAAGAATATTTATGCACTGGGGGCGGGTATTGCCCATGGCCTGGAATATGGGGATAACTTCCTCAGTGTGTATATCACCAACTGTTTCCGGGAAATGCAGCAATTCCTGGACGTCTACGGGAAAGATCATACGGAAGCGGGTACGCATAATTACAATGCCAGTGCCTATCTGGGTGATCTGCTGGTGACCTGCTATTCTTTACATAGCCGTAACCGTACCTTCGGTAATATGATCGGTAAAGGCTACTCTGTAAAGGCGGCACAGTTAGAGCTGAATATGATCGCGGAGGGCTATTACGCCAGTAAGAGCCTGTTTGAGAAGAATATGGAAGTTGGCGCCTATATGCCTGTGGCACAGGCAGTGTATACTATATTATGGCAGCATCTCAATCCCAGAGAAGCCTTCCTTGCCCTGGAAAAGGGATTTATTTAACTGATTGTTAACGTGTTGTTAAAATGTAGATAAGATTGTAGTGTAACCTTCGCAGCAGAATTTAATCAACCAGTAAAACTATATTCTGCTATGCGTAAAGCACGTCTATGCCTTTTATCTTTATCCGCAGGCGTTTTCCTCCTTTTATTTTCCTTAAGTGTGATGGCCCAGCAGGCTATCAGTGGGAAAGTAATTTCAGGGGATGACAGGCAACCACTGCCCGGCGCCACCATCCAGGTGAAAGGTGCATCAAAGAAAACCATTACAGACAATACCGGCAGCTTCACTATCGCCGCTGGCAATAACGACATAATTGTCATCAGCAGCATTGGTTTTACTACCCAGGAGATAAGTGCCTCCCGGGCGGGTAATATCGTACTGGCTACAGATACCCGTGGATTGGGTGAGGTAGTGGTCACAGCTCTTGGTATCAAAAAAGAACGTAAGAAATTAGGTTATGCCCTGCAGGAAGTGAAAGGTGAAGACCTGACCGTAGCCAGGGAATCTAACGTGGTCAACCAGCTGGCCGGTAAAGTAGCCGGTGTAACCGTGATTGGTAGCCCTTCGGGCGTCGGCGGTTCTGCAAGAGTATCTATCAGGGGTGAGCGTTCCGTAGACCTTAATAAGAACCAGCCACTGTACGTGGTGGATGGTGTGCCTATCAGCAATGCCATCAATGGCGGTTCGGGCAGCAATAATACTGAAGTGGATTTCGGTAATGGAGCCAGCTTCATTAACCCGGATGACATAGAAAGTATGAACGTACTGAAAGGACCAGCGGCAGCGGCGCTGTATGGTTCCCGTGCGGCCAACGGTGTTATTATGATCAAGACCAAATCCGGCCGCAAGCAGAAAGGTATCGGTGTAGAGGTGAATAGTAACCTGACACTGGAATCGGCTTTGAAGCTGCCTGAGTACCAGAAGGTATATGGACAGGGTAATGCCAGCGGTGGTGACTTTGCTTTTGTAAATGGTGGCGGTGCTGGTTTAGCAGATGGTACTGACGAAGGTTGGGGACCTGCCTTCCGTGGACAGCTTTTTCCACAGTTCAACTCTCCTCGTACCCTGAATGGTCAGGCGATCCCTTATACTGGTGGTGATATGAATGCGCCTGCAGGTAGTGTCATCACCCCGACAGCCTGGGTGCCGGATAATGATAACCTGAAGAATTTCCTGGAGACAGGCCGTACATTCACCAATAACGTAGCCCTTGTTGGTGGTAATGATCATGGCGATTTCCGTCTGAGCTATACGAACCTGAACCAGACAGGCATTGTCCCTAATACTGATCTGAAAAGGAATACAACCAGCTTTTCAGCCGGGTATCACTTCACCCCTAAATTCACTGCCAAAGCTTTCGTAAGCTATATTAAAAGTGAAAGTGATAACCGTCCTTCCATCAGTTATGGTACAGAAAGTATCATGTACCTGTTTAACTGCTGGCTGCCGGCTTCTGTAAGCGTACGTGACCTGAAACGTTTGTGGCAGCGTGGCCGCGAAGACAGGCAACAGTACAACTGGAACTATAACTACCATGATAACCCGTATATGACCGTGTATGAGAACACAAATGGTCAATATTATGATCGCCTGATCGGGAATGTTATTTTAAGATATGATCTGACCAGCTGGCTGAACCTGCAGGTACGTACAGCTACTGACTGGAGCAGTGAGCGTCGTGAGTATCGCAGAGCATTCAGTACCCAACGTTTCCCATTTGGTGAGTACCGTGAGGTGAATATCATCAATGAAGAACGTAACACTGACTTCCTGTTCGCAGCAGATAAAGAAATAAATTCCAATTTCTCCTTCAATACCACTTTGGGTGGTAACCAGATGCGTCAGACTTCCCGTTTCTCCGAAGATGTGGCAGGGCAGCTGAATATTCCCGGAGTATATCGCTTAACCAACTCAAGAATTGCCCTGGTAGCTAACCAGAACAATGTTGGTAAACGTATCAACAGCTTTTACGGATCAGGTGGTATCTCCTACAAGAACAAACTTTTCCTGGATGTAACCGGCCGTAATGACTGGAGCAGTGCACTCACATTGCCGGAAGACCTGAAAGCTTTTGGTACGGAGCAGAACGGTTATTTCTATTCTTCAGTGGCCCTGAGTGCAATTATCAGTGATATGATCAAATTACCGTCTGTGATCAGCTTCGCAAAACTGAGAGGTAGCTTTGCACAGGTAGGTAATGACACGGATCCGTTTGCATTTACACAAACTTTCAACCGTAGCGATCCATTTGGTGCCTCCCAGGTATATGGGGAAACCAGCCGTTTATCTAACCTGAACCTGAAACCAGAGATCAGCTCCGCATTTGAATTTGGTGCAGACATCCGTTTCTGGCAGAACAGAGTGGGCCTGGACCTGACCTATTACCAGAGTAATACAAAGAATCAGATCCTGAATATCCCATTGTCTAATACCAGTGGGTATGAGAGCCGTGTGATCAATGCCGGTTCTATCCGTAACAATGGTTTTGAGGCGATGCTGAATGTAACTCCGGTCAGGAAGAATAACTTCTCCTGGGATGCTTATGTGAACTTCTCGATGAACCGGAGCAAAGTGCTTGAGCTGACTGATGGTCTGAGCAACTATGTGATGGCAGACAGAAGTGTATCAGTAGAGGCAAGGGTAGGAGAGCGTATGGGCGATCTGTATGGTATTGGCTTTGCCCGTGTGCAAAATACCAATCCGGAGGGACCTTATTATGACGCATCAGGTCAGTATACCGGTCAGATGGTGTTTGCAGCGAATGGTCGTCCGGTAGCTACTACTGAAAGGATCAGACTGGGTAACTATAATCCTGACTGGCTGATGGGTATTGGTAACACATTTAATTATAAAGGTATCCGGCTGAGCTGCCTGTTTGATGTGCGTCATGGCGGAAAACTGTATTCACACACCCAGACCGTAGGTCGCGAGGGTGGCATCATAAAGGAAACCCTGGAAGGTCGTGCAGACGGTTATGATATGAGCAAAGCCGGCAACGGTGTGATCGGTAATGGTGTGGTACAGCAGGCAGACGGCAAGTTTGCAGTTAACACGACCAAGGTAGCAGTACGTGAGTGGCACAGTGCCTGGACAGGTGGCCGTAACATTGCAGAAGGCGTGATGTACGATGCTTCTTTTGTAAAGCTGCGTGAACTGCAGATCGGTTATTCCTTCCCGGGATCATTTAAAAAAGGCGTGATCAAAGGCATGAACGTATCGCTGGTAGGCCGTAACCTCTTCCTGTGGGATAACGTACCGCACGTAGATCCGGAGGTAATGTCCTATTCCGGAGGTACAGCGCTGCCAGGTATTGAGTATATGAGCTTACCGAGCAGCCGTAGCTACGGTGTGAACCTGAGCTTCAAATTATGATGATCACCATTAAACAAGCAATCATGAAATTCTTAAAGATATTTTTATTAGCCGGCCTTTTATCATCCTGTACACACGACTTTAGTGAGACCAACACTAATGAGAATAATCCCACCAATGTAACGCCTGATCTGCTGCTGAGTGGCGTGATCAGGAATATGATGAACTCTCAGGTGAATACCGCCTGGGGCATCGGTAATATCGTAGTGCAGCATCATGCCAAGATACAGTTCGTTAATGAGGACCGTTATCTGTGGGGTGAGCAGAATGGAGTATGGGACGAGGTTTACAATAACTATCGCAATCTGCAGAACATCTTTACCGCAGTAGGAGCAGATACAACGAACCCATACCTGGGAGTATCGCTGGTATTAAAATCCTGGATGTTTGCACTGGCGACGGATACTTATGGAGATGTACCGTATACTGAAGCTGGCAGGGCCAAGCTGGAGGGCAAATATCAGCCTAAATATGATGAACAGGAGGCGATCTATGCCGGTATACTTGCAGACCTTAGGCGGGCGAACACCCTGCTGATGAACAGCAATACCAATCTGGATGGTGATATTCTATATGGAGGAGGCGCCAGTGCGATCCTGAAATGGCGTAAGCTGGCCAACTCTCTGAGGCTGCGTTACCTGCTGCGTTTGTCTAAAAGAAAGGATGTGAGCGCAGAAATGAATGAGATCGTGGCTAATCCGGTCCTTTTCCCTTTATTCTCAGATAATGCAGACAATGCAGAGCTGGAATACCTGTCATCGGCGCCTAACCAGTGGCCTTTATATGGAGCACGTGTAGGTTCATTTGATGAGTTCAGGGTGAGTAAGACCTTAAGCGATCGGCTGACAGCGCTGGGCGATCCTCGTCTGAAGGTATTTGGTCGTCCGTCACAGCGGTCGGTTACAGCAGGTACACCGAAGATAGAGGGTATACCCAACGGGCTGAGTGATGTGAATGCACTGGCCTATAATGGTGGTGTACAGGGTGTATCGAGAGTAGGGTATACATTTGCCTGCCTGGTATGCAATGACCAGGGGCAGGCAGCACCAGACCCGGCGGCGGCTAAGGGTACACTGATGACCTATGCAGAACTGATGTTTACACTGGCAGAGGCGAGAGAGCGTAATATGATCACAGTTGGAGAGGCGGCAACATATTACAATAACGGGATCACTGCCAACTTTAACTACTGGAAGAGCATCGTGCCTTCTCAGTATGGTATTGATGTGACGATGCCGGCAAATTATCTTACCCAGACAGGGGTGGCCTATACAGGCACCCAGGAGGAGAAACTCGCAAAGATCGCTTTACAGAAGTGGGTATCCTACTATTTTACTGGTTTGGAGGCCTGGTTTGACTGGAGACGTACGGGGATGCCTGAAATTGTTCCAGGTCCGTCCAACCTGAATAATGGTCGGGTACCGGTGAGATTTATCTATCCTCAGAGAGAACAGTCGCTGAATGGCATCAACCGTGGAGATGCGGTGAAGCGTCAGGGTGCTGATGATCTGAATACACGCATGTGGATCGCTAAGTAGCAGTGTATCTGTTTTGTATTGTCCGGCCATTTCTGCGAAGGGATGGCCGGATCTTATTTAGTGAACCGCCAGGCCCAACCGATCAGTGCCAGCTGAAAGGGGAGTCGTAGCAGGGCCAGCCAGAGCATGGAATGTCCTATTGCGTAGTAGTTGATGGCCACATGCCACTTCCACACCGCCACTGATATGAACCAATGCAGTCTGGAAGGGCAGCCAGGGAGGCATAATGCCTAGATAAATGTCTGGATTGATGAAGTGATTGATACCAGCAGCCACGTATAAGGCGGCCATGATATACAATGAGAGTTTGCCGAGCATATTCGTATAAACGCGAATACCCCTGTCAACTGTTTACTTGGCTACATCAATCTTTACTTTCTTATTCTTGATCTTCTCGTTTTGGATCAATACCAGGGTATGGGCAGCTCTGCTTTTTCTTACCGCCACAAAAGAGAAGAAGTCTTTTACTTCGATCAGTCCCACATCCTCTTTTTTGAGCTGTCCTTTGTTAGTGAGGAAGCCTACGATGTCAATCTTATTGACTTTATCTTTCTTACCTGCTCCTATGAAGAAGGTAGTCCACTTTGGTTTTTCCGGCAGCTCGTATTGTGCCTCAAGGGTGATGAGTTCCGGATCGTCCTGTACATAGGCCGGCATTTTTTCGTCCGGACCGATCAGGAGGATGGCGGTACCACTGGCATCCATTCTGGCAGTACGGCCATTACGGTGTGTATAGGTATCTTCCGTATGAGGGAGGTGGTAGTGTACGATATATCTGATATGAGGAATATCCAGTCCGCGGGCGGCCAGGTCGGTTGTGACCAGCAGGTTACTGGTACCGTTCCTGAATTTGCACAAAGCCGCGTCCCTGTCTCTTTGTTCCATAGCGCCGTGGTAGAATACGCTGGTCAGGCCATTTTCCTTCAGGAAACTGTTGGTGCGTTCCACAGCTTCGCGGTGGTTACAGAACACGATAGTGGACCTGTTGCCCAGGTAGCAGATGAGGCGGAATAAGGTGTCGAGTTTGTCTTTATCCTCACTTTCCACGTACTTGATAGCCAGCGCTTCGGACTTTTCTTCTGTGAGGAAGTTGAGTCTGATGGGTGCTTCGATGCCCACGAAGTCAGGGATGTCCACGGCTTCGGTAGCGGAAGTCAGGATCCTTTTTTTCAGGTTAGGCAGCGATTCAATGATAAAGGCGATTTCATCCTGGAAGCCAAGTTCCAGGGATTTGTCAAATTCATCCAGCACCAGGAGTTTGATACCTGCGGTTTTGATGTTCTCTCTGCGGATGTGGTCGCCCAGTCGTCCGGGTGTACCGATGATCAGCGCAGGGGCTTCGAGCAGGTTATTCTCTTCTGTTTCGCGCAGGTGTCCGCCATAGCAGCAGGTTACCTTGAATCCGGTGGTCATGGTTTTCCAGACCTTTTCGATCTGCATGGCCAGTTCACGGGAAGGCGCTATCACTAAAGCCTGGGTACCAGGGGTATTTTTGTCCAGTTGTTCCAGTATCGGGATCAGGAAACCGAGGGTTTTACCTGAGCCGGTATTGGAGAGTAGAATGACGTTGTCAGCCTTTTGGTTAGCATCAATAGAGGCGAGCTGCATCTCATTGAGTGCGTCGATTTTAAAGGCGGAGAGTATGGAGGCGTAATTTTGCATCGGAGCAAAAGTACGGATTTCTTAGTGAGTGGAATTTACCGGATGTGCAGTACACCATCTTTATAGTAGGATTCGGCGCCAGTGGTAAGCTGAATGGCATCCAGGAATTCCTGCATAGGTTCTGCTTTCAGAATAGTGCCGGTAAAGCGTTTTTCAGCAATTTCCGGGTTATCGATCACTACCTGTACACCATACCAGCGGGGTAATACTTTAGTGATTTCTTTCATTGGCGTGTTATCAAGTTTATATTTCCCTTTGATCCAGAGTAGTTCGTTTTGATTTAAGGCGGTCAGTGCTGTGCCTTTGTCCTGCTGATATGTGATGGCTTGTCCGGGTTTGAGAACTGTTTGTTTACCGGCTATAGCGACAGAAACAGCGCCTTCTACCAGTGACACCTTTATGCGTCCGGAGTCGTAAGTATTTACGTTAAAGGAGGTACCCAGTACTTGTACAGTACCTTTGGGCGTATGTAGTATGAACGGCCGGTTCTCATCTTTAGCGACCTGCAGCCAGGCTTCTCCATCGACAGTGATCTCTCTGGTATTGCCGGAGAAGTGGAACGGAAATCTAAGCGTAGTGGCACTGTTCAGGAATACGTGGGTGCCGTCAGATAATGTAATATGATAGTCCATTCCAGGAGGGACCCATAATTGGTTTACCTGGTCAGGGACAGCAGTATTTGTCTTAATGGTATATGTGAGGGAATTGTTTTGATTGTGGAGTTGTGCGGTACCGCCGTTAACAGCGATACTATCTTTCCGGGACGAGAGATCGACAATTTCCCCACTGGCAAGACGTAACTGTAGCGTCTTATTACCGGTTGACATCAAAGCTACCTGTGCTTTGCGTGGATGGCTGGTAATAAGTGGATAAGTAAATATGGCAAGTGAGGTAATAGTAGCGGCTATAAACAGGACACCAAACGTCTGGACGCTCCGTTTACGGAGTTTCCTGTGTTTTAGTTCATCTTCGACATAAGCGAAGTCTGCTTCACTGTTGAGTGTTCTTACAGTGGGGTTTTCGGACCAAATGGCGTATTCCTGTTGAAGCTGTTCGAATTCGGTTTGTAATTCCGGATACTCTTTTAATGCATTTTGAAGGAGTTGCTCATCTGTTTCGTTAATAACCCCCATCACTTTTTCATTCATCAGCTGATGAATATGATCCCTGTCTAATTCCATGAAGTATTATTAAATCAAGTATAAGAGTACCGTAGTCTGAAAATGGGTGATATAATTATATGATTATTATGACAATTTCTCGCGTAATGTTTTAATAGCTGTAGCAAGATGAGTCTTGATAGTATTATCACTTAATCCCATTACGTTGGCTACTTCTTTTCTTTTCATACCCTGAAGAACATAGAGTTGAAATGCTTTACTTCTTTGTGCTGGCATGTATTTAAGTAGCTCGTTCACTTTGTTATCAATGTAATCGCGTATGCCTGGTTCCTGTTCATCTTCGGGTTGAACAGTTGGCTCCTGTTGGGAGGAATAATACGCCTGTTGTGATTTTTGCAGGCTCTTCTGTCTTTTTAAAATAAGCATACAGTTATACCGGATGGAGATATACAGATATCCCTTGAGGTTGGTATGTATGCTATTATATCGTTTTTTCTCGAAGAAGTCTATAAAGAAATCCTGTACCACATCCTTTGCTTCTTCGACACTTCCTAAAAGCCGGCTGGCTTCAAACAAAAGAAGTTTCTCAAAACGGATGTACATCGTTTTGTAAGCCTTGGTATCGCCGGATTTTAGTTCTTGTAGCAGCAGATCGTCATTCACGTCGGTGTGCATGCTGATTGATTCAGGTATGAATGATTAGATGAAAAGCACGTGTAAACTTAGTTCCCTTTAAATTAATATCATTGCATTCTCTGTTAATTTATTGTTCTCTATTCTGATGTACGGCAGTTTAATTTACACAGTTTCTCCGGATTTATTTCTTAATAATCAGTTAACATAGCCGGAAATGACTGATTCTATTGGTGTTAGTAGGTGGGGTGAGTGTCTGGCGTACTTTTTTTTAATAAAGCTTTCACCCATATTCTGCTACTTCTACTCTTAGATATAAAATCAGTAAACCAGAAACAGGGTGCTGTACTACACTAGCTAAATTCATTACAAATTCATGTCAGGAATTAACTAACCATTTAGACTTGTCCTTATGCATCGAAACTTTACTTACTGCTACGCGCAGCGTAGCTTAATGGCTATGCTATGGCTATTACTTCCCTGTATTTATTCATTTGCGCAGCGAAGTGCGCAGCCTGGAAGAAATGTTACACTTACCAATGCCCGGATTCCATTAGGTGAAGTGTTTAATATTATTGAAAAACAGACGGGTGTGCTGTTGTTTTTTGGAGAGCTGAATGTGGATCAGACGGTAGGGGTAAAGTTTGTTTCTACACCCGTAGAGGAGGCGCTGGGGACGATATTGCCACCGATAGGACTGACGTATGAGTATGTGAAGGGGAACAGGGATAAGATATTTATAAAGTCGGTAATGCCGACGAAGAAGGATACGGTGATGATGACAAGTATTAGTGGCGTGGTGACGGATGAGAAGGGGGAGCCGCTGCCGGGGGCGACGGTGCGGATAAAAGGAGCACAGGTGGCAACAGCTACTAAAGACAACGGTTCCTTTACGTTGAATCATTCAGGAGAGAAGGACGTTTTACAAATCAGTTTTATGGGATTTGTATCTGCTGAAGTGGCGGTGGCGGGCAAAAAAAGTATAAAGGTGAAGTTGAGGCAGGGAGATAATAGCTTACAAGTGGTGACAGCTTATGGTACGACAACACAGCGTGCATTAACGGGTGCTGTTACGGTAGTGAAAGGAGCTGAGATACAGAATTTACCGAATAGGTCATTTGATAAAAGTCTGCAAGGTTTGGTGCCTGGGTTATTAGTGACAAGTGGTACTGGTCAGCCTGGAGGCGGGCTTAGTAATTTTGTTTTAAGAGGGATTGCGTCGGCAGTGAATCCTGTAGCTGGTACAACTGTCAGGAATCCATTAATTATAATAGATGGGATGCCCATATCCCAGGATGCGGCTCAGTTATATATAAACGAAAGAACCTCAATGACGCCTGTAAGTAATCCTATTGCCCAGATTAACCCATCAGACATTGAAAGCATGTCTATTCTCAAAGATGCCGCGGCAATTGCGTTATATGGCGCAAAAGCGAGTAATGGTGTGATATTGATTACAACAAAGAGAGGTAAAGCAGGTAAAACACAGTTTAACTTCAGGCATCAGACAGATATCGCATCAGCGCTTTTAGGAACAAATGATTTTCTGGATCAGACAGAATATATGGACTTGCTATACGAGACCTATAAGAATACTCCTCGTATAGTGAACGGTGTGTCGATGCCCTGGACAGATCCTGAAATACAGGAGGATCTTAAAAATAAATTCCCAACCCGCGCGGATGGTAGCTTTTATCCCGCTCCTGATTGGCGGAGGGAGATGTTCAATTCGGCGGCACTTACGGTTGGAAATGAAATTTCTATGTCCGGAGGTAATGATAGGAGTAATTACTATTTAAATGCGGAATATACAAAGCAAAATGGCGTCGTAAAAGGTACGGGTTACGATAGGAAGTCTGTCAGGTTTAATTTCGAAAATCGTCCTGCCGACTGGGTGAAAGTCGGATTTAATAATCTTTTTTCCTACAATGTGCAGGATTATGGGGGGGCTCTTCAGAATGATGGGAATGTTTATTCTTCCAGTGTAGGCAAATTATCTCCTTTATTGCCAATTAGATTAGAGGATGGCAATTATCTCAACAATTTTGCCTATGGTGGCTTAGTAAATAATCAGGCCAATCCTGCTGCTGTAAGAGAATACAATGTTAACAGAAATACGGCTTTCCGCACATTGAATAAGTTGTATGGAGAAATCGATTTCAAAAATGGTGTTAGAATCTCTTCTAATCTGGGACTGGATTTTATGTTGTCAGAAGCTAAAGAGATAGCCGATCCCAGATTGAAAGACATCGCATCTGGAGCGGTGCAGGGAAGAATTGAAGAGCAGCATACTCGTTTGTCAAATATCATAACTACGAATATTATTAAATACGATAAAATAATCCGGCAACGACATGCAATAGGTTTTCTGATAGGGCAAGAGGCCCAGATTTTATACCGTAAGATATTGGGGGTAGGCGTCAGAGGACAGCGATCACCATACTATGATCAAATAAGTAGCCCTGGTGTCTCTGCTACCGGGTTGCCAAGAGGATACGATAGGAAGGAGACGTTATTATCCTACTTTGGTCAGTTAAATTATGGATTTGATAATAAATACTTCTTGTCAGGAAGTATTCGTAAAGATGGCTCCTCCAGATTTGGAGCAGATAAAAGGTATGGTGTTTACTGGTCAGCTGGAATGGGCTGGTTGTTAAGTGATGAAGCGCTGTTGAAAGAGCATTTGTCGTGGTTAAATCAGCTTAAAATACGTGGGAGTATTGGTGCAGCAGGAAATGCTTCAGCAATTGACAGATTTACGCCTTATGATCAATTATCATTAGGTAGATACGACGGAAGTGCAGCAGTTTTTCCAGGGTCAGGGGCTGCTGGTAATCCGGATGTGAAATGGGAAAATACATTTACCTGGGACGCCGGTATAGAAAGCAGATTTCTTGATAATAGGATAGGACTGAATCTGGATTTCTATCAAAGAAATACTTCCAATTTAATATATAGTATTAACCTTCCACTCAACACTGGTTTTCTGACTACGCTGGCAAATATTGGTAGAATGAGAAATAAGGGAATAGAATTAACATTTTCAGCGGATGTTATTAAGAATACTGATTTTCGATGGAACTTGATTGCCAACTGGAGTACGAACAAAAACACACTGATAAAGGCTGACGTACCCGCGGCAAGTTTAATATCAGGCATAATTGCTAATCAGGAAGGGCATAATTTCAATTCTTTTTACCTGCCCGATTGGGGCGGTGTTAACGCTACAGATGGAAGTCAGCAATGGATAGATTCAACAGGAAAGCTCACTAAAGATTATTTAGCAACAACTAGCTCGTTTGTAGGAAAGTCCCAGCCTGACGGATTTGGATCAGTGACGAATGCTTTTGCATTCAGGAATATAGAGGTTTCTTTCTCTTTATATTATCAGTATGGATTTCAGGTCTACAATTATAATGGGTTAGTGCACGACGGCGCTACCCCCTATCTAAACCAGAGTAAACAGGCAAAAAATCATTGGCGTAAGCCAGGAGATGTTTCTCCTAATCCCAAACCGATACTAAATAATCCCATAAACAATGACTATTTCTCGACGAGAAATTTATATGATGGCGATCATATAAGACTTCAGAATGTATCGGTAAGCTATAGCTTACCCAATGTTCTACTTCACGATTTGCACATCAGCAATGTCAAAATATATCTTCAGGGAAACAACCTGGCTCTTTGGTCCAGATATAAGGACAAGGATGTGTCAAATGTTGACATGGCAGGTATTTCCGGACTTATATATCCTGCGCAGAAAACATACTCTATTGGTCTTAATGCAAGTTTCTAAATAATTATAAATATTATGTCTGTATGTAAATGCGGCTGGTACGCGATTTTAATGGCAGTCTTCTTTTTCTCCTGTAAAAAGAGCTTTTTGGAAGTTACGGATAAGACCGTTTTGTTAAAGCAAGCTTATGTCAAGGATCTGACTTCCACGCAGGATTACCTGAATGGTATTTATATCAACCTGGTAAGCGATTATGCTTATGGTACGAAATTGCCTTATGCGGAAATCATTGCCGATAATATGAAACCTGTTAATGGTGGCCGATATTTGATGACTGAGTATATGTGGACTCAACAGGCCAATAGCACAAGCGGTAAATCTAATTCTAATGAGCTTTGGCGTAAGCTGTACAGGATAATAAGAGACTGTAGCTTTGTGTCTGAGTGCGCCGACAAGTATAAAAACGAGAACGAAAGTAGTGCGAGGAGTATTAAAGGGCAGGCGCTTGGAATCAGAGCATTGATGCATTTTGTATTAGTGAATACATTTGCTCAATCTTATAATTTTACAAATGACGGTTCCCATCCGGGAATACCATATATCACAACATCCGATCTGGAGAGTAAAGAGACGAGACAAACAGTTGCTGAAGTATATCAGGGAATCGAGGATGATTTAAAGTCAGCAATTTCATTATTATCCCAAAGCGATATAAAAACGGAAGTATTTAATTATCAGGCCGCAAAGGGACTGCTTGCCCGTGCATATCTTTTTTCAGGTGAGTTTTCTTCCGCAAAGGAAATGGCTACACAGGTATTATCATCTGTGCCATTACTAATTGAGGGTTATCCGGAAAAACTTTATACGAGAGAAGAAACCGAGGCATTATTCCGGCTGCCACCAATTGTGTCAGAAGAGGATAACTACTATGGAATTTTTACAGGGTATTATGCTAGTCCTAAATGGGAAATGGCTTATTGGGCAACTGATGATATAGCAAAAATACTTCAGGAGAGCGCTGATGACAAGAGGGCGAATTGGGTGTCTCGATCACCAGATGGTTGGGTCATAACAAAGTTTCCAACAGGGGCCACAGGACTTTTCCCTGTTGTTGAAGGAGATCATTACCAGGTTCTCCTGCGATCGTCGGAGATGTGTTTAATCGCATCCGAATCTTGTGCACATCTTGGGCAGCTTGATAGCGCAAGAATATATCTTCAAAAGATACGCAGCCGTGCAAATCCTTCGGTGAGTCCAATGCCAATAGATCAGGGTAAGCCAGCCTTGCTTGATTCAATTTACAAGGAGCGACGCAAAGAGCTTGCATTCGATGGACTAAGAATGTTTGATCTGTTAAGATGGAAACAGGGTGTAAACAGATCAGATGCTAACAGTGATATGGCGAAAAGTTTGTCCTATCCCAATAATAAAGCAATTGCCCCTATTCCACAACAGGAAGTTGAATTGTCGGGATTTAGTCAGAACCCAGGTTATTGACCCTTAATTACTAAACAAACATTGGTATGAGAAACTACTATATATTGATCCTGTGTCTATTGATTGCGATAACAGAAGGCATAGCACAAGACAGGAGTAAAATGATTTTAGTTATTGAATGCTCTTCTGGTGTTGCCAAAGATTCTGTTGAATTGACGTCAGTTTCCAGTCAAAGGGAATTTGTGACCAGGGAAAGAAGCACATTATATCTTAGTCAATGTCCGGTAACTAAGGTGTTCAATGCCGATGCGCCTCTCCTTATAACAGGGAGAGGTGAGGAAACTGCCACCAGTTTCTATTGTATTTTGGAGCCAGGTGATAGTTTGGTGGTCAGTTATAAAAATGATGACATCGTTTTATCTGGTGTTGGGGTGGAGAAAAATTTGCTCAAGAGAGAACTCCTCATGATCACAGATGCTATGAAGCGACCATCGAATCCTTTTAGATACTATACGTATTCACTGGACGATTATTGGGAATGGAACGTGTATTTGGATAAGCAAATGTCTAATGCATTGTCATTAATAGAGCAAAGAAAGAATATCCTGTCTCCAAAGGTATATCAACTATTAAAAGTTGAAACAATTCTCCATACGCAGGAACAGAAACACGATAAATTTAGAGGTTTATATTCATTGTATATTAAAAATGGCAGCGTCTCAGGAATATCGAGGGAGATGCTGGCACAGATCTTTGATAAAACTTTCTTTAATGCCGATTTTAACTGGATGCGTTCTCAGAAAATAGGTCTTTCGGGCGACCTTGGTTTTGTAAAGGACTTAATAGAAAGAAACGGGTTATACCCCAGGGAGTATGATAGTCTGGCAGGCGGAGCTATTGGACGTCTACGGGAATATTATGAAGTTGGAAAGAAGATGTATGCTGGTGACGCGTTGGAGAGTTTTCTTATTGAGATGATGACGACAGAGGTAATTTACGATGAGGGATACAAGAAAGGATTTGGCAAGCAAGTTGATGACTTGCTGCAACATTTTTATTCAGACCCGGCAATAGATCTTAAAGCAAAGCAGATGGTACGCTCTTCTGAAGAAAAATATAGGCAGAAATCAGTAGGAGCCGGTGCTGTATTTCCTTCTTTTTCTTTTCGTGATAAGCATGGCAGATATTACAAGAACCAGGACTTTGAAGGTAAATTCATCATTTTTAACTTCAATACTGAAGTGGAAAAGAAATTAGATTTATCAGGAATTGAGGATATGTTAAGTAACGATCCACGAATGCTGGTAGTAAATGCAAAGATCAATAAAGTTGGAAAAGGCGTACACGTTAAAAAGACTAAAAATTCAAAGCCGTATGTTACCTATAACCAATTGGATCTGTATCCCTCTCCTGATGACGATATAAGCAGCCTTATAAAAACATTTCAATTACAGGAGCGGAAAAACGTATTTATACTTAATGAGAAAGGCACCATATTGGCTAATTTTCCAACTGATTTTGATCGTTCTGAATTGCGCACTATGTTAAAGGAACGCTTGAATGTATTGGCTGATGGTCCATATATCGTTAAGGAAGGAGAGCAAAATGCTTCGTATGAGATAGGGCAACATGGTGACCTGACGAGAGTAGTGTGCGGAAAGAATAGTTTTATAGAAGTTAATACGGATATTCTGGGGAAGTCCTTTGAGATCAAACTGAAAGATACAATTTATTCAGAGCCAGTGGAATTTGACAAACCTTCGAAGATAATGGCATTGTCTGATATAGAGGGCAATTTTAAATCTTTCAGGGAGCTGCTGCAGGCTAATAAGGTTATAGATACTAACTTCAGATGGTGCTTTGATAGTGGTCATTTGGTTATTAATGGTGATATGTTTGACAGAGGAGAACAAGTCACCGAATGTCTATGGTTAATTTATAAGTTGGAAGATGAAGCCAGAGAGGCTGGAGGATATGTTCATTTTATATTGGGCAATCATGAGATCATGAACTTGAGTGGCAATCATAGATATGTGAAGGACAAGTATAAGCGTAATTCGAAAAAGATAGGAAGACGCTACAGTGGACTTTTTGACGAATACAGTGAACTAGGTAAATGGTTGAGAAGTAAAAATATCGCTGAAAAGGTAGGGGATTTACTTTTTGTGCATGGAGGAATCAGTCCTGAGGTTTGTGACCTGGAGATTACTTTACACGATATGAACGCTATGGCGAAAAATTACTATGATAAGGATACCGTAGCCGCCCGGTCAAGTGATAATCGGTTAGCAGCCCTTTATAATGTTAAAATATCGCCATTTTGGTATAGACAATACTATTTGGAGAATGAAACCAAAGTTACCGTTAGTGCCAGGGGAATTGATACTACATTTAGAACTCCGGAATCAGTGATAGATAAAACACTTAAACTGTATAATGTTAACCATATTGTCACCGGGCATACTATTATTAAAGGAAATACATATGGTAAATACGTGACCACTCATTATTCTAATAAAGTGATTAATACGGATACACATCATGCAAAAGGTGACACTGAAGCACTCATGTTTGATAGAAATGTTTATTATCGGGTTAATAAAGAAGGAATGCGGGTTTTACTGTTTTCTCAACCGGCTGCTTACACGCTGAAATAGAAAACCTCGCATCAGTAATGCTGAGTGTGTCAATTATAATGATAGCCTACAGGCATTTTTCTCTTTACGAGGATCATGTCTGTAGGTGCTAGTATAGATCCCTGTGTATTTTCATTGTATTATTGGGGGATAACACATTAAATAAATGGGCGTTGTGTTTTTAACTACGTTTATTCCTGATATAACAGCTTGATAAAGCTGACACTATATTCGTTCCTTTTATTGACTCTGCAGTACATGTGCCCATCGTTCGCCCAAAATAGCTGATCTAGAGATATGTTGTTATCTATTGTCGACTCTCCGATGATTTGAAATTTATGATCAAGTATTATAATCGATTGCCTTTTTTGCCTGGGTAAGGCATGATTTTTTTCCTCGATAGGGTGTTTCGCCACCCGAAGGTATTTATGGTGTTGTGGATCGGCATATATATAGTCGTATGAGTAATTTGTGTCGTATAGTTTTTGCCCATGTTCATTTTTAAAATCTTCATCTGTCATAGGGCTTAAAATAGTTGCATGATGTTTACTTTTCACTTTGTAAGCCCGTAGATATTGGGTTGATGTTGTTTCGTAAATATTTGTATCTCCGGCAAAACTTAATAGGAACGTGTTTCTGTCTGTCTCACAAAAACTTGATCTTAAGAATCTATGTCCATACCTCTCTGTACGCAGAGCTTTGGGATAATTTATATTTAATGAGGTCTTTTTTTCATCTATATTAAATTCATACAGGTTTTTCCATTTTTTAATAGACTTAATGGAAGTCTCTTTTACAAAAGGACGTACGGCAGTGAAGAGGATATTATTTCTCTTTATGGCGGGATTATTAGTGTCAAAAAATGGCCATGCAAATTCAGGTGATGAGGCATAGGAGACTTTATTAACTATGCGCCCTGATTTATTTAGTAAGTAAAGATTTGTATTGTTTGTCACAAAAATACTGTCGAAGTTTTTTGTATATACCGAAACCTTATACAAATGAGAACTTCTGAGACATGTTTTTAAATTGATGCGGACAGTCCGGATATGTGTATTCCAATCATATATATTAATGCTTTGCGAAGTATGATCGTATAGGGAAATAAAATTATTACCTGATTCGGAGAAGAAGCTGATGGATCTGATATCGTTGTAAGTGCTGTCATCCAGCTGAAAAATTGTTGTGTCTTTCGATGTTATAATTCCTGTCTTATTATAATCAGGCGTTAGTTCAATTATTGCGGGGTCTTCGTTTTCAGATGAGCAGCAACATACAATAAGACATAACAGGAGTGTGGGGTAATAATACTTCATGAATGTTGTTTTATAGTATTACGCTTTCTTATATGTTAACCTTATGAAAGAAACTGCGCCTCTTTCTTTATTATTTAAGCGCGCGTATAATTTCCCATCTTGAGTGATCAATAAACCATAGTTTATCATTAAACTATTACTTATGATGGATTCTCCAATAACTTCAAGATCGTCGTTCAAGATTATCAGGGATTGTGATTTTACCCAGTTTTTTTGAGCGTAGTTGCCATCAGATATGCCCTGTTGCGCAACTCTCAGGTATAGCCTGGAGTTATTGTCATAGTAAATGTTCCCATATGTGTCACTTTTCCAGTACACTTCATTTCTGTCTGTCAATAAATCCTTCGTCGATGACACCAGATAATGATGCTGAAATTTGCTCTGTGCATAGTGTGCCAGATGGATGTCTTTAAAATCTGTTTCATAAATGCAGGTATCTCCGGTGAAACTGATCACGAATCTGCCATTGGCGTTGATACAGTAACTAGATATCAAAAAGCTAATATTTGAAATTGTGTCTCTAAATTTGGCCGGCAAATTATACAAGAGCTTACTGTTATTTTTCTTCAGGTCGAATTCATAAAGAATTTTCCAGTTTTTTAACTCGTTTTTTATAAAAGGTCTCATGTGGGGACGGACAGCAGTATAGATCTTTTGGTCTTTAAATGTCGCCGGATTTCCTGTTTGAAAGAATGCCCATGCTGAAGGGTGACTTGAAAGAAAGTCAGTGCTGTATCTTAGATTACCACTACTGTCGAATAAATTTATTTTGTTTCTATTAATGACAAATATGCTATCGAAGTTTTGTGTATAAATACTGATCTTATATAGTTCTGTCTTTTTGAAGAGTTCATTCAGTGCAAATCTTTTAATTATTGTGGTATTATTGAAGTCATAGATGCTGAGCGTTTCTGAATATGCATCATAGATGGAAATATAATCTTTGCCTCCATCGTTAAATATATTCATGGATTGAATATCCTTTTTGGGCATGGAAGGGAATAAGAAGCGTAGGGTGTCATCTGATTCCTTTAATTTTATTTTTCCATAGTCAGGAATACTAAAGACGTGCTTAGCTTCCTTTGATTCATTTTGTGAACAAGCAAACAGCACGAGTTGTAAGAATGAGAATAGTGTGTAAACGAAAATATTGTTAACCTGAATTGGAGCCTTGAACATACGGTATGAATTTTTAAGTTTCACGAGTCTTTTTCTGGATCGTATGGATTATTATAGCTGACGTGATCGGGACGGAGCATATTGAGTAATATAAAATTGGTTATTGCTAAAATATAGTGTCTGCCGCCGCTCTGTTGTTGGTAGTGATGGCAATAATATTACATTATCATTTTGTGCAAATTCTATTGTGTCCAGGTTCTTTTGTCCTAGAATAACATAAAATATCTCTTTGGGGGATAATGATGAGCGTTCTTTATCAGATCTTATTTCACGCGGCGATGACATCTTTTCGGATTTCTCATCTTCATTATATGAGCAGATATTTGTTTTTCTTATTTTATTAACATATTCAATCGCTTTAAGCGAAAAATGATATGGTTTATTCAGACGTTTAAAATTGTCACTTAATTCCGTTGAGAGTATTGTTGCCGTTGAGTGACCAATGAGAAGAGTGCCTATTTTTTCAACAACATTTTTTGTTTTTAGCCATCTCCAAAGTTCATTGTTCCCATCATATAACACGGTGTTCGTCGATCTTAGAGATAAGCTTTCAATCATGGCATAGTTGGGATGACTATTTCGCCATATTGTATCTCTAAGGAGTGAATTATAGTTGGACAGTATTAAGTGGATATATCCTCCTTGTTTTTTTGCCTTTTCCTCCAGCGAATATAATAGCCACAGACAATTTATCCTTTCTTCTTCGATGGTCTCAAAGTCTTCGATTATCACAATATGTTTGTTCGAGAATGTCCATTTGTAGTGTTTGTCTATTATTTCTTCTTTGAGTAAGGTTTTTTGTAGAGAAGCGAAGTTATGAGTGATGTTAGATAAAAAGATAATTTCGGGCGAGCAGTTAAATTCAATAGGTTCATTGATAAGATTTTTCTGTAGTCGAACAGAGAAATGCTTCGTATGTTCTTGTTTTCCTGGGACACGTATATGTAATCTTATTCTTGCCATTGCTTTTATAATGCTTAGTGGAAAAAATCAGCTAAATCATCCTTCACCGAATAGGGGATTGAAGCTACTTTTTTGTAGATTTTCCCTTTTGTGGAATAATAGAATGTTGGTTTGTCAGCGCAGAGCGCATATTCACTAGCTTTATTTGTACTGTCTATGCGGATATTGGATGAAGTGATTGGTAGATCATAACCTTGTTCTCTAAACAATGCTGCTATTGTCTTTAGTCCCTTATTAGCAGATATTATTATGTAATGCGAGGTGTCAATATTTTTATGTTTTTTAGCTATTTTTTCAATGGTTTTCTTTTTGCAATAAGGACAACTTGCATTGATTGGAAGAATAAGAAAAGCAAGAGAATCTTGAGATTTTACCTGAGGAATTCCTTCCAATAGGGAATCGATTTTTTTAAAGATATGAACTTGCACATTACTATCTAAGATCACTTCTGTATGTGTTACTTTCTTTTCGTTTCTACACGAAATCAGTATTAAAGCCACAAAGAAAATAATATTTGTTTTCATCATTGTGAGGGTCATGATGCAGTCATGAATGGTGATAGTTAAAACAACCTAAAGCTGGAATTGCCCTAGATTGTTTTAACTATTTGGATGTATTTAATCCATTATTTATCACCTGTTACAGTTGTGTTAGTATCTGCACCTGCACTTGGCGCATCACCAGAGGTTGCAGCTGCACCTACAGAAGTAGCAGATGCTCCGCCCGCAGTTAGCGTGTTGTGGCAATCTGCTGGTACGGTTGGACCTGATTCTTTTGGCTGGCAGGTAATAGAGTTGCCACTTCCGGTAAGTGTTCCATCCAGTGCGAATTTTGCATTGTCAGCTTTTGACTCTGATGGGATGAATGCAGCAGTGATTGCAGAAGCACCAAGCAGTGCCATGCCTAGAAAAGAGAATTTTTTTACAGATAACTTTTGCATAAAAAAAGGGTTAAAATGTTAATGATAGAAATTATTACAATGGCCATTATCAGTACAAAATTAGCGAAGGCTTGTCTTATATAAACAGACATAAAGTGTATGTCCGGTAATTATCTGATTTTATTTTTTCAGGATATCAATAGCCGTACATTTTTATAGTTTACAAGTTGTAATTAATGCGTGGATATTAGCGGAAAGCCCATGTCTGTGTTGCAATAGCGTATCAGAAAGTGTATAATTCCACAATTCCCTTTACCGAAATTTGGAACTGGTTGCTTTTCAATTTCAGTAAGCCAATATATTCCGTATGCCGGATGTTTTTTATGGAGGTGTAGTGTACTGGCGGCAATCCATTCGGCTCTTTTTAGCCACTGTTGATCTTTTAGAATGTTAAATGCTTCTAAATATACTTCTCCAAGACCGCTAAGTCCGGTTGCCTGACTTAGGTTGTTGTCAATCATTTCAGCATCATTTGATAAAAGACATTTTTCAGCAAATTTTTTGTAAGCTGGATTTCCCAAAATTTTGTAGGCTTGTAGAAACGTATATGCAATCCCGGCAACCCCTTCGAGTAGTCCATAGTTCAGGAAACCGTTTTTGTCATTATTCCAACAAATACGCTGACCCTTGTAGATTGATTTTTTCATCAGCCAGTTGAGTGCTTTTTCTATCGATACCAGCGTTTGTTTATCGGGAAATTTGGAAAAATGCTCCAGAAGGTAGACTATGATTCCAGAAATGCCACTGGATAGACTAAAGCTTCTTTTTCTCCTTCGTGATGTGTCGTTTATCCATGAACCATCGTCGTTTTGACATCCAATAAGATTGTCCGTATATATCTTTGTTGATTCTTTTAATAGGTCAGGATGGACAATAGACTTGCACGATAGCCATGCCAGGCCCTGGCCAGAAACTCCATATGCCAGATTTTTATCAGTGTTTTTAACACTAAGCAACCTGGTTATCCAATCTTGTATGTCATCTGTAGCGCTGTTAAATAGGTTAGTCGACGATTTTAACACAGTCGCAATTCCAGAGGCACCATAGTAAAGGCTTGGGCTAACACTATCTAATCGCTGAATATATTTTTGTTTTATTAAGTCAAGGGCATATGTAAGATATGTGTCATTGCAATCAATATTAAAACCTATTGATTTAGCTTTGCTCAAGGTATATACTACGCCAGAAGATCCTAAATAGAAACTTGAATACCATGCTTTGTTGATTCGGTTCGTGGAGTTCTTTTCTTTTATATAAATATCTTCGGAGAACCAGCCTTTATCTTCGTCTGCTAACAGCTTTGTTGACAATGTGTAAATACAGGATTGAACTGTCTCAGTTAATAGCTCCTTGTTTACTGTATATCTTGTGCCTGTCTGAAGTAGCGGTCTTTTTTTCAGTACTTCTTGCCTGCAATCAGCTAATACTCCTTTAATATCATCGATCGAAGGCCGTTCCATCATATCGGGACTTAGACATCGGCTGAGTAATGTTGATAATCCGGGGTTTGTAATAAAAAAGCGTATTTTTTCGCCTAATCTGTTGTCGTCAGAATCAACAATTTTCAGTGGATGAATGCCTGTAATTGCCTGAAACATAATTGCCCCTAGTGAGAATATATCATCTTCCTTTACGGGAGGGAGCATTGTTCTTTGCTGAGGTGACATATATCCATATGTGCCAAGTTGAAATGGTGTGCTAAGCTCACCTTTGAGACTGTAGCTTAGTTCCATATCAATAACAAATACTTTTCCCTGTGGAGTAATCATGAAGTTGGCAGGTGTAACATCTCTATGTATATATTCCTTTGAGTGGATATCCTTTAGTATGTTGGCAATCTGTACGAGGTAGTTCAGTTGCTTTATACCGGCTTTACCACCATACCTGAAGGCTGATTGTATTTCACGGAAATTTCTTTTTAGGTTGGTAGAGAGCGGCTCGCCATTTATATGCTCAATTACGAGGTAATAATTACCGTTTTCCTCAAAACTGTCAATTAGTTTTGGCATTTTTATTTGATGCGCTAACTGGGAATGTATATGTTTTTGCCACATGAGCCGGTCTCTTATGTCTCGCCCTTCCTTATCTTTAGAGTCACCTTTAGATCCTTCTTTTATTACACAGAATCCAAAATTTGTCAGTCCTTTAATAAAAAGACATTTGATTACATCGTTTTTTTGACTCTCCTTAAAGCTTTTTATTATTATATAATAATAACCAATGCGTTTGCCACCTTTTTTTTCTACTTTGGCTACTTGTAATTTGTCATCATCAATATCTCTTTCTGTTTTCTGGCTTATTTCCATTGTAATTGAATTAGAATCAAATAAATGAGTTAATCATGTAGCTGAGGGATTTCCAACACAGCGGCGTCTTTATGAATAAAGCATGTGTAGAACTTTCCTTCTTCGTTATAGAAGTAGCTTTGACGATATTTACAGTATTTAATTGGCGCACCTAATCCTTTCATAAGATTGATATATTCATATACCTGAGCCCTTGATATTCCGAGTCGTTCCGCAAGTTCTGCAGCTGTTCCGGTGCCCTTCATTCGAATTAACAGATCTATTCGTCTAATTCTATCAAAAATGTCTGTAGTCATTTCTATTAATAATTATAAAGGTTAATGATGTCTTGCGCATGTTGGCGTTTAATGAGTGGTAATTTTTCATCTCTATCTATATTGACAGAGATGTTGTAGAGAGATGTCGAATGAATGGCCTGTAGCTGGATGGCTATCAGGTTTTTTAAAAGCAAACTTATAGAAATGGCTTAAGTGACATTCCTATGATGCGGGATATCTAATAGAACGCAAAAAAGGTATTGAAATCGGGTTGAACAACAATCAACAGGGCTAAGGTTTCTCCTATAGGCTGATCTTCTAAGCTGTCTCTATATTAAAGTTAGGTTAAATTCAATCTTACAAATTATCCCCAGCGGCATATTTACTTATCCTGCGCGTTTTTCCCCGCGCTCCTGTTTCAATTATAGGCCAATAACACTACCATTACACCAATCGACTAACATCAGCTGAAATCTTTCTGTTAGTAGTGAAAATTCATCATCAACATATTCGAACCTGCGGAGAGCTAATGACGAAATAACTCCGTTTTCAACTATTCCATAATAACTATATCCATTTGATTCAGCAATGAAATAATCTCCGCTGTTTTCTACATCCTTGACATTGATCAATTCCAGGAACGCTTTCAATGATATGGCGAGGCTGTTTAACGAGCGATTCCGTTCATATACTGACGGATATCCTATCAGGTTGTTTCCTGACTCTAAAATAGCTGTAATCGCCGAAAGATCGTGCTCGAGCGCTGGCATCATATCAACGGGTAGAAACTGCAACTGCATCCATTGTGTTGGGGCGAAGCCGTTGATCGTAGTGGAGATGCCTGAGATAGTTGGTACCAACGAACGCTGATTTAATTTATCGAACTCTTCTTTCCGTTGCACTTTTAATGTTAGCTTCTTCGAATAATGAAAGTCATCACCGGAAACGGGGTGAGCATCGAGTACCTGCCAGGCCTCATTGTCTAAGGTCAGCACCGTTGGTTTATCAAATACCTCTGGTAGGTCTTCTTTCAGAATTTTGCGCTTAGAAAGTACCTGATTGGAAGTGGCGTCAACAAAGGTAACATTGATCTTTTTCGGGAACAATGTAAGTAAGGTTAAATAATTCATAGGGAGAAGTTACAAAAACCATCTCAGCACAAATTATCCTGAAAGGCAGACTTACTTATCCGTATCGTTATTCGCTGCCACCGTTTCGCCGCGTCTCGCTGGGAGGTTCTCCGTAATAGCTTTTGTATATTTTAGTGAGTGCAGATGGATTCTTATAACCGACGGTATAAGCGATGTGAGCGATGCTTATAGTTTCATTCAGACATAGATTGCGGGCGCGTTCCATGCGTACCTTTAATTGGTATTCAGAGAATGACATGCCGCAATATTTCGTGAAACTGTGCCTTAATTTCGATTCACTTATATAATAGGTAGAGGCCAGTTGGGATATAGTAAGATCTTTATCAATATTGTTTCGGATAAAGGTCTTTATCGTATTGAATGTCAGATTGGTATCAGTTGAGAGTATCTTGCTATCCTGGTGTTCAAGAATCAGGATAAGTAGTTCCTGCAGTTTAGCCGCCAACCATGAGCGTCTCAAACCTGAATTAACAACGCTGTATTTCAGTTCATGATTGAGGTGATGGAGCTTATCCCAAACAATCCCAGCCGTAGGAGTGAGGAGGTAGGGTATCTCTCCATCTATTTTCGAGAGCCATTTGGACACAAATGGGGAGTTTAGTCTGTAATGCATAAGTATTTCCCGGCTAAATGAATAATGTTGCACCTCATATATCCCGGGCGTAAACACAGAGGCCTGTTGCGGGCCTGTTACCTGAAAGCAGCTGTATTGTCCTTGCAGTAAAGTGACTATGTTATCATAGTGCATGATATTAATACTCCCCTGCACCATACAGCATACCGCACTCAGCGCCTCTCTCACCTTCGGTAACAACTGTACCGGTTCTTTGACGATAAATACGTTATTACTCATACTGCATCCATTCGCCATAGCGGTATGATATATAATATCCACTGCGGGGGATGTCACTAATACAGGATCGGCAAAGTCACAGCGGTAGGCTGCATATTGGGGTGGAAGCTGATGTGTCACTTTAATATGGTGTTCGGGAATGCCGACTATACCATATTCTATAGTCACGTTCATATGGGTTGAATTTGCTTTGAGGGCTGTTGGCGTAGATTCAGGTCGAAAGAATGGGTTTAAGCTGATAGTAATATTCGGCACAACGGAGGGGAGTACAAAAAAAAGTGGGTTAAGAAATTATTAATAAAAAGGAGCCAGGCTAAACAACCTGGCTCTTTACTTAAAACAAGAAAACAACCTGTTAAAATATTTAACACCTGCGGGGTGCACAGATGTGGATTAAACATTATTGGATGGCTCAAAAGTAGCTGCTAGGAAATTGAAATCTGTGAATGAGATGTTAATGAAAAAAAATTGTCCCGGGGACAGTGCTCCCGGGACAATAACTAAACAACAGCTATGAATGAAAATTTTAAACTCAGTTGTAAAAGTTCAATTACCATACCACCTGTGGACATGCCTGTTTATCCTATCTAATTAGCGCATTTAGTGGAGCGTCTACAAAATGTGTGGAAATATTTCTACAACTTTGTGGTGCAACGCAATATAAACCCTGTGGAAATCATGGGGTTGGTAATGGATTGATATTTGAATGGTTAGTGCGTAGGCATTTTGATAGGATAGGGTGGATTTTGTGCAAGCGAATAGGTTTTTTGTATGAATACATCTACAAGCATTTGATAATCAATTTTTAATGGAATAAGTGAAAGCATGGTACAGCATATAAAAACGGATGTGGACCACCCGTCCGATAAAATAATGACTACTGAGGGGAAAAAAGGATCGTTTATTCTGATCATTGATGATGAACCTGATATCTGTAAATTGTTACAATTAAGCCTGGTAAAACACGGCTATAAGGTAAAATACGTGCACGCACTGACTGAAGGAATGCAGTATTTACAGCAACAACAACCTGATCTGCTTTTCCTCGACATACATCTCCCTGATGGTTCAGGCCTGGAAGCCTTGCCTGCCATAAAGAAAAAGTGCCCTGCATTGCCCGTGATCACGATCAGCGCATATGATAATGGAATGGAAAAGCAAAAAGCCCTGAACGCTGGCGCCAGTTATTTTATGGCAAAGCCGTTCAACGTGACTAACCTGGATGAGCTAATGAGTAATATGTTAAGCCAGAAATAAGATAGGTGATTAATTAGTAAATTTAAAAACGCTGTTGTCCAACACCACATATAAATATTATGAGAAATATTCTGATAATTGACGATGAGATCAATATTTGTACGTTACTAAGCAAGTTTTTAGGTAAACATGGCTTTAAAGTAGATACCACCATGAGTGGTGCAACTGCTTTAAAGATGATGAAGGAAAAAACTTTCGACCTGGTGTTATGTGATTACCGGTTAAAAGATACCGATGGTGCGCAGTTGCTGCAGGATATCCTGCTGATCAACCCCCGTACGATCGTGATCATCATCACCGGATACACAGATGTCAGGGTCGCTGTAGATATGGTGAAGAATGGCGCGTATGATTACCTTTCAAAACCGCTTTATCCAGATGAAATATTGAACCTCGTGCATAAAGCCTTCGCGCACATGGATGCTGAACGCGAACGTGAATCATCTATGCCAATGCGCACTGTCAGTGCCGCACCTGCCGGTAACGGCTCAGTGCAATCTGCTGGTGATAATGGCGCAGATGGTGAGATGATGGAGAAAAGCCATAAATATGTATATGGTGAAAGTAATGGTGCGAAGGAGTTGTTCCGCCAGATAAAACTGGTGGCTCCAACTGATTATAGTGTGATCATCTTTGGTGAAACAGGTACTGGTAAAGAATCTGTTGCCCATCTGATACATCACCACAGTAAACGCCATAACCAGCCATTTGTAGCGCTGGACTGTGGTAGCCTCTCGAAAGAACTTGCAGCCAGCGAGCTTTTTGGACATGAGAAGGGCGCGTTCACTGGTGCTATTAATACTAAGATTGGTGCTTTCGAACAGGCGCACGGTGGTACGCTGTTCCTGGACGAGGTGGCAAACCTTTCATATGATATCCAGGTCGCCCTGCTGCGCGTGATCCAGGAAAAGGTGATCCGCAGAGTGGGTAGCCTGAAAGAAATACCCATTGATGTGCGTATCATTGTCGCATCCAATGAGAAACTCTCCGAATCTGTTTCCAAAGGGCGCTTCCGTGAAGATCTCTTCCACAGGTTCAACGAATTTACCATCTACATCCCGCCATTGCGCGAGAGAGTAGAAGATCTGCCGCTCTTCGTTGATGCATTCATGCGTCAGGTAGAAAAAGAATTACAGAAGAACTGTGGTAAGATCACCAATGAGGTGTGGGAATGTTTCAGCCGGTATAACTGGCCGGGCAATATCCGTGAACTCAAAAACGTTATACGTCGTGCATGTTTGCTTACGCCGGAGCATGATGACATTACCTTGTCCACATTGCCACTGGAGATGAAGGAATCCTTTGCACAACAACCATATGAGGAAGATCATCAGGTCAATATGTCCGGTGAACTGATCTCTATCACTAACGAAAACGATCTGAAAACAGTAGCGCTGCAGGCCGAGTACAACAAAATTATTAATGTACTCAAAGAGGTGAAGTACAATAAGACGAAAGCAGCACAGCTTCTTAACATCGATCGTAAAACCTTATACAACAAACTAAGGTTACTCAATATCAATTATTAGCGATATCAATATAATGTTTGTTTAATATTCAATCTGGGGCCTGTTTTCTAACAGGCCTTTTGCATTTTGACACGGTATGTTATTTGCACTTTTAAGAAATATAAAACCGTGCGTTATGACTTCCCCAACTAATCAGCAACAGAGATCATCAAACAATGGAAAGAAAAGCGTGAACTTTTTCGAGCGTTTCGCCAGTAAGGTAGCACAGGCTACCGGTTCTCCCTGGGCATTCTTTATCGCTATGGGGGCAATTATCATATGGGCGATCACCGGTCCCATTTTCCATTATTCAGATACCTGGCAACTGGTCATCAACACCGGAACGACTATTGTCACTTTCCTGATGGTATTTGTGATCCAGAAGTCTCAGAATAAAGACTCCAAATCTGTACAACTCAAGTTGAATGAACTGATCGCTGCTAATAAAATGGCCAGTAACAGGCTTATTGTAGTGGAAGATCTGACAGAACAGGAACTCGATACGCTGCATCAATATTATTGCAGACTAGTAGAAGAAACTAAGAAGAGAATGGATATGAAAGAATCACACTCTGTAGAGGAGGCGATTGAAAATACAGAGGAAAAAATGAAAGAATTATAAGAAATAATTATCCTCTGTTAATCTCCGCAAAAGAAAATTAACAGAGGATAATCTGCTCAGATCATTAGTTAGTCGGTAACACTATAGTGAATAAACTTCCTTCGCCCATCTCACTCTCCACATGCACCGTCCCTTTATGATTCATAATAATATTCTGTGTGCTTGTCAATCCCAGACCGGTTCCTTTTGGCTTATTAGTAAAGAAAGGGTCAAATAAGCGGCTCCTTGTCTCTTCTGGTATACCAGGACCATTATCTCCAATGGTGATAATGGCCTTGTCACGCTGTCTGGTTGTTTGCAATGTCAGCAAACCTTTACCCGGCGTCATCGCTTCCACTGCATTGATGATAATATTCAGCAAGGCAATGATCACCTTGTCCTCATCCGCAGGAATCATAACATCCTGTCTCAGATAATCTTTTTTGACATTAATCTCATTCAGCTGTAAGCGGTCCTGTGCCAGTGCCAGCGCTTTGTCTGTCAGTTCGTTAATGCCATGAGGACGGATATTAAGCTCTATCATTCTCGTTGAATGCAGTAGCTCTGTGATCAGCTGGTTGATACGGGTACAGTTACGCTCGATAATATCCACATAGACCTGACTTTCTTCCACGCTAACAGGCTCGCCCTTGAACTGGCTTACTGCCAGCAGGATATTCGTCAGCGGATTCCTTACCTCATGTGCAATTACACGGGCGATACGGCCCGTCACAACAAATTTCTGCTGTTGCTGTTTTTCCAGCTCCTCACGTTTTCTTTCCGTAATATCCTGTACTACACAAAGAAATATCTGCTCGGTTTCGTCCAGCATAACTGCACTCACCATCACATCCAGCTTCTTACCATGCTTGGTGACAAAGTTATACTCTGTTCGCAAACTGGAGTCCTCTCCGCAAATATGGTCGAAGAAATGTTTGGATTGTTCTTCCTGAAAGAATAACTGTTTCAGATTTAACTCCAGCATCTCTTCCTTGCTATACTGTAATGTTCTGATTGCAGAAGGATTTGCATCGATAACATTTTTATTACAGTCAGCCAGGATGATAAGGTCATGCGCTTTTTCAAATACACCAAAGTATTTCTTTTCATTCTCCTCAATGATACGTAGGTGACGCGCCTCATCCAACGCATAGCGAATAGACCTTTCCAGCAGGTCGGCGCTTATTTCTCCCTTT
The DNA here is from genome assembly GCF_010093065.1 of Chitinophaga agri. NCBI lineage: Bacteria > Pseudomonadati > Bacteroidota > Chitinophagia > Chitinophagales > Chitinophagaceae > Chitinophaga > Chitinophaga agri. Next base: position 5,156,894 of record NZ_CP048113.1, read on the forward strand.
ACAAGGTAGTCGGAAGCACCAGCCTGCATGGCCTCCTTATCAATGGAGTAGTCTCCTTTACCGGTTAGCATGATAACCGGCGCCTTGTAGTCCAGCTGCTGGAAATGATGCAGGATGTCAATACCTGTATAAGGTCCCAGCCGGTAATCGGCCAGGTAAATATCATGTACCTTCCTGTCTATTTCCTCTACTGCCTTGGAGTAGGTGGGCGCCCAGTCCAGCTGGTATTGCCCTGGCGATATGTCCTGTAACAACTGGCTGACGAGGTAAAAATCGTCCTCGTCGTCATCTATCATTAATATGTGTACGGGTTGATCTGTCATTCTCTAAACATTTGGCAGTTCTGCTATTTCGAACCAATATTGTCCTAACACGCGGGTGAATTCCACGAGGCCCGAATAGGTGACCGGTTTTATGATAAAGCTGTTCACTCCCAGCTCATAACTCTTAATAATGTCTTTTTCTTCCATGGAAGTTGTTAAAATGATAACAGGGATACTTTTTAAAACGTTATGTGCCTTTAGTTCGCGTAATGCCTCCCTTCCGTCTTTCTTAGGCATATTCAGGTCCAGCAATATTATCTGTGGAAATGGGTGTAGCGTTTCATCCGCATAGTGCCCCTCACGTTTGAGGTAATGCAGCAGCTCTTCGCCATTCTCCACAAAACTGATGTGGTGCTGTGTACTGTTTTCATCAAAAGCTGCCTGGATCAGCTCTCTGTCATCAGCATCATCATCAGCAATAAGGATGCTAATTTTTCCGGCAGTTTTAATTTTATTCATTGTAGAGGGTTTGTGTTAGTGGTAATGCTATAATAAAGGTAGCCCCCTTGCCGGGTGATCCTAACGCGGTTATATGTCCATGATGACTGTCCACTATTTTTTTACAGATAGCCAGCCCGATACCAGTGCCGGAATATTCGCTCATGCCGTGTAACCTTTGAAATAATAAAAAGATGCGCTCGGCATATGCGGGGTCAAAACCTATACCATTATCTTCTATATAAATACGGCACTGGTTACTTTCCTGTTCTGACCTTATATTGATGACCAACTGCCGGTCAGGATGCGCAAATTTAATAGCATTGGCAATGATATTCTGAAATAACTGATGAAAAGAGGTGAGATTTCCTTCAATTGCAGGCAGCGCTGAAATATTGACCACGGCTTTCTTTTCCTGTAAACTTACCTCCAGGTCGCCAATCACTTCCTGAACCATATCCTTCATATCTACCTTTACGATGTTCTCAGGTGTAATCCGGCCGGCCCGTGAAAAGAGTAACAGGTCGTTAATGAGCACCCGCATTCTGCCAACGGCGCCCACCATACGCATTATCAGATCAGATGCTTCCGGTGGAAGCTGCTCTCCGTATTTGGTCTGTAGCCGGTCGCTGAATGTAGATATCTTGCGTAATGGCTCCTGCAGGTCATGAGACGCTACATAGGCGAATTGCTCCAGTTCCTCGTTGGATTTGTTCAATAGCTTGATATTCTGCTGGAGGTCATGTTGATAAGACTTTAACCGCGATTCTATATGCAGCTGTAATCTGAATTCCCGCGTGAGCGTCACATAAGAATAGATGCCTATTAATATGGCCATCAGTGAAGAAATGAAAATCACCGGGATCCATATAGCAGAGAAAAAGTCCTGTAGCCGCGATTTCTGATGCAGTTTCGCATTTTCAATACGCAGCATATCCTGCACTTTGTTGTCTATTTTGTCCATCCACTTTTCTGCCTCCCGTACAGAAGCAGTATCTGACTGATGTGTTGATAACTGAGTCTCCCCAGCCATCAATTGCTGATACTTCTTCCCCAATAGCTTTTTCAGGGTGTCCAGATGTAGCTGTTGTTGCCTGTTATCTGCTGTGATACGGCGTAATAACATGTATTCTTCCTCGATCTTGATACTCCGTTCCCGCATGTCGGGTCGAAGGAAAGTACTGTCTCTTGTCAGCCTGTATCCCCTTAAAGACGATTCAGCATCTTTTAGTTGCTTGGTAATTACCTCCAGGCTTTTGGAGATCTCGATGGTGTGATTCATCCACCGGGCATTGTCCAGTAACGTTTTTGTTACAAGAAAAGAACATATCGATGCGACAATGATCACAGTGAATGCGACAAAGAATCCTAATCTGATCTTCTTCTGTACAGGTATATGCATTTTTTTTCCCGTTGATGGTGGTAGCTTCCTAATTTACGTTAATTACATGATAATCAGTAGTTCGGACAACTGCTGCTTTTCACAGGCTGCCAATTACGTGTAGTAATAGTGGCTGGCCATATGTATACAAATATTGTGCTATGTATTCATTCCCCACTTCCAGTTGCTTAAAATACTATCCATCAATTTCCACATTGTGAAATGCATATTCTACAGGCACTCCGGTCGTGGCTGCTTGTATGTTTCATATATGCGTAAGGGTAAGTGTTTAATGGTTGTAATCCTTTGCTGTAAAGAGTTTGATGTGAAATATACGGATGCCGGAATGACCTGTAAACTACTGTTGTCTGTCAATGGAATGAACTTTGTCTTTTGTATTCAACAGTACACGTTGAATACTAGCAGAATAACAGCACACTTATAGATGCAATCGTTCACCCAAAAATTAATCTTATGCAATACTATCATACGGTAACAGCGGGTAGTCCTAACCCGGGCGGAGTGCCTGAAAAGCAACCCATCCCGCAGGAAGAACCGCCAAGGCCCAATAATCCGGAAGTAACGCCTCCGCCTCCTCCTCCGGGTCCACCTCCTCCGGTGCCAAACGAGATACCTGATCACGATATCAAACGCTCGCCTCCTGATCCAAAAGCTGAAAATGAAAGAGCAGTGCTTATAGCAGAACAGGATAGAGAAGATGTGCAGGAAAGATCTCCGGAGCTGTTCCCCGATAGCACGATCATGGAAACCGGTCACTCCTACGATGAAGAAGATGCGAAGGTAATACCGGAAGAATAAATTTATCACTATTAAACTCCAAATAATATGGCAACAAGAACTCAAACCAAATCAAAGACATCCAGTCAGTCAAGAACTGCCGGAAGAAGTGCATCAGGTAGCAAATCTTCCGCCGGATCACGTACTGCTCCTAAATCATCATCCTCCTCCTCTTCCCGCTCCAGAAACAGCAAAAGCCAAAATGAGGATATGCCAAACTCTAAATTTCACGAACTGTTTGTTGATCAGCTGAAAGACATTTACTGGGCAGAAAAGAATCTCGTGAAAGCGCTTGGTAAAATGCAAAAGGCAGCTACTTCAGAAGAACTGAAGGACGCAATTGCTACTCACCTGGAACAAACCCGCGGACAGGTAGGCAGGGTAGAACAGGTGTTTGAGTCTATTGGACAAACAGCAAAAGCTAAGAAATGTCCCGCAATGGAAGGCCTGATCGCCGAAGGACAGGAAGTGATCGAAGATACAGAGGAGGACAGTGCTGTACGTGATGCAGGCCTGATCATCTGTTGTCAGAAGATCGAGCACTATGAGATCGCATCTTACGGTAGCCTGCGTACCCTGGCAGGAAGAATGGGGCACGACGAGGCCGTACAGTTACTGGAACAAACGCTGAACGAAGAAAAAGAAACAGACGTTCTGCTTACACAACTTGCTGAATCTTCAGTAAATGAAGAGGCCGCAGCTGAGTAAGATAAAATGATACAAATGAGAACCCTAAGGCCTCTGCATGTTATACACGTGAGAGGCCTTTCTTAAATCCATACGATATGCAAAAGTCAGAAGAGAAAAAGCCCTTACGGCCGGAACAGGAACAACCACGCCAACCTGGAATAGAAGCAGATATGGAACCTAAGCCGGTGTTTCAAAAGCAGGAGGGGCCTGTTGGCAAACTAATGGATAAAGTGGCCCTGATCACCGGTGGCGATAGTGGTATAGGACGCGCGGTGGCCGTCGCTTTCGCGAGGGAAGGCGCCAATGTGGTCATCGCTTACCTCGATGAACATGACGATGCCATGCTCACACAGCGACATGTAGAAGAGTACGGGCGCAAAGCGATACTTATACCAGGAGATATCAGTGAAGAAAAACATTGTGCTGATATAGTCGCCAAAGCTGTAGCCACTTTCGGCCGCCTGGATATTGTCGTGAACAATGCGGCTGTGCAATATCCGCAAAAGAACCTGGAGGACATTACGGCTGAACAATTGCAAAAGACCTTCGCTACAAACATATTTTCACATTTCTATATAACCAAAGCTGCATTGCCCCATTTAAAAGAAGGTGCTGCGATCATTAATACCACCTCTGTTACCGCTTACCGGGGCAGTAGTCACCTGATCGACTACTCCAGCACAAAAGGTGCGATCGTCAGTTTTACCCGCTCGCTTTCATCCGCACTGGCTGAGAAAAAGATCCGTGTAAATGCAGTGGCACCCGGTCCCATCTGGACGCCATTAATACCGGCCACCTTTGATGCCGAGCATGTGAAGACATTTGGTTCTGACGTACCGCTGAAGCGCGCCGGAGAACCGGTAGAAGTAGCTGCCAGCTATGTTTTCCTGGCCAGTGATGACGCCAGCTATATGACAGGTCAGGTCCTGCACCCGAATGGCGGAGAGATTGTTAATGGTTAGTGTAAAAATCAACTACTATGGATTTGCTTGCTGAAGCAATGGCTACTGCCAAAGCTGTCAAACTACGTTATGTGAAGTCTGGTACCAAAGGGTATAGCCGGGAAAGAGTAAAAGACGGCTTTCAGTACCGTGATCAGCATGGAGATATCATTAAAGACGATGAGGTATTAAAACGTATACGCGGATTAGTATTGCCTCCTGCCTGGGAACAAGTCTGGATCTCTCCATACGCTAATGGACATTTACAGGCAACAGGTATTGATGCCGCAGGCAGAAGGCAATACCGCTATCATTCCACCTGGGCTAAAGTCCGGAATGAAACCAAATACGACCGCCTGCTACATTTTGGGGAGAAACTACCGCAACTACGTGAGCAGATTAAGGCCGCATTGAGAAAGAAAAGCCTTGATAAAGAGAAAGTTACGGCCATCGCGCTCAGCGTCATGCAGGAAACGCTTATAAGGGTCGGCAATGTCTCTTATGAGAAATTATATGGCTCCTATGGCCTCACAACCCTCCATTCACAACATGTGAAAATAGACGGAAATACCGCCTTTTTTAAGTTTAAGGGAAAGAAGGGTGTATTACATAAGATCACGCTTAAACACGCCCAGTTAGCCAGATTACTACAGAAAGTAAGAGAGATCCCCGGGCAGGAACTATTTCAATATTACGAAGAGGAAGAACACAAAAGCCTCGATTCCGGGGATATCAATGAATATCTTAAATTATGGACTGGAGACGACTTTACCTGTAAAGATTTTCGTACCTGGTCGGGTACCGTCAATGCATTAAATCTGCTGGCTGATCTGACCCCATTCACTTCCGCACATCAATGTAAGCAGAACCTGGTCCAGATCATTGACAGTGTCGCTGGTAAGCTGGGCAATACAAGAGCTGTATGTAAGAAATATTACATTCACCCCAGGATACTTGATGCATATGAGCAATGTGAACTGGAACCATATCTGGAGGAACTAAGAGCGGGCAGAACAAAAAATTCTGAAGAGGGGCTGCATAATGATGAGAAGGTGCTACTGAAATTCATGAAAGAACATAAAAAGGGATAGCGTTGACCTGGAACAGGTCAACAGCCGCTATATCTTCTGTATAAAAAGCCGGGTGCAATCCATCATGATAATAGATTGCACCCGGCTTAATACATTTTAGCTGTACGTCAATAAGTAGTAATTACGATTTGCAGCGACTGTGATCGGATAGTGATAAATGTCTCCGCCGCACGAGCATTCGTAATCAAAATGATTTACGCGAAGATCAGCTGATCTTCTCTGTCTTCTACCGGTATTTTCTGGATAAACTCATCAAAACCGGATTCCTCGTGCGTGCTGTAAGCACCATAGGCATCCAGTACATAACCAATTTCTCCCTCTTTGTCCTCAATTAGATACAATACAGACATATCGCCCGGATCAGATTCCCCTTCAAACCGGTAGGTTTTAATGATCTTCAATTCTTCAGGATTGTAGATCTTTTGTTTCTCTGTATTCTGCATGCGCCCGTGATCACTCATCTTCAATTCGTGGTCTAGGCCTTTCTCATGCAGTTTTTGCATCACCCGGCTAAGGGTGGTCATTTCGCCTGGCTTTTCCATAAACAAAGGTTTTTGTTACATAACTAAAATCCAAAAGACGTGCCATGGCATATAGTTTGGTTTTCACTCAGTATCACTTCTAAACTAATTTTTTATGAGAGCTGTTTGGTCAGGAACAATCGGTTTCGGGTTAGTTAATATACCCATCAAATTGTACAGCGCCGTGCAGGATAGCAGACTGGATCTGGACATGCTGGATAGAAAAGATCACGCCCATATCAAATTCAAAAGGGTTAATGAAGACACCGGTAAGGAAGTAGCATGGGAGCAGATTGTAAAGGGTTATCTGTACAATGACGAATACATCATCCTTGAGGATGAAGACTTTCAGGAAGCCAGTCCCGAGAAAAGTAAGATCATCACTATCGAGTCATTCGTAGAACTGACTGAGATTGATGATATCTATTTTGAGACACCTTACTTTATTGAACCGGATAAGGCTGGTGTGAAGGCATACGATCTCTTACTGAAAACGTTACAGAAAACGGGTAAGGCCGGTCTGGGGCGTTTTGTACTCAGAACGAGTGAACACCTGGCCATTATACGTCCGCGGGAAGACTACCTGATGTTGCAACAACTAAGATTTGCCCAGGAGATCCGTTCTCCGGAAGAACTGTCTTTCCCCGCCAACACAAAGATCAGTAAGAAAGAACTTGACATGGCGATCCAGCTGGTCGACAGCTATACAACCGATTTTGATATCAGCCAGTATAAGGATACCTACCATGAAGACCTGATGAAGATCATAAAAGCGAAAGCCAGTGGTAAGCGCCGCACTGTCAAGAAAATGAAGGTTGTTCATACCAAGAGCAGCGACCTGTTCAGTCAGTTAAAAGCTAGTCTTAACCCAGGAGGTAGTAGTAGTAAAAAACGTGCATCATGAGTAGCCTGAGAACATACGACCAGAAACGCAATTTCAAGGAAACTGCGGAGCCCAAAGGCGGGAAAAGAAAGAGTGGTGGCAAGGAGCATATCTTCGTTATACAACGGCATCATGCTTCACGCCTGCATTATGACTTCCGTCTGGAAGTAGATGGCGTACTGAAAAGCTGGGCAGTGCCGAAAGGGCCTTCCATGAATCCTTCAGATAAAAGACTGGCCATGCAGGTGGAAGATCATCCATACGATTACAAAGACTTCGAAGGTGTCATTCCAGAAGGGAACTATGGAGCTGGTTTTGTCTATGTCTGGGATAAGGGAAGCTATGAACTTTTGCATGGTGATGGTGCCAGCTTCGACAAGGAAGCCGGTAAAGAGATCAGGGAAGGTAACCTGAAAATTCGCCTGAAAGGCCGGAAGGTAAAGGGGGAGTTCGCCCTAGTCAGAATGAAAAACTCAGATGATAATGCCTGGCTGCTGCTGAAACACAAAGACGATTACGCGGTAAAAGGTACTTACGATAGTGAGAATTATACCCCGCAGCGCATCAAAGACAGAGGTGTGAAAGAAAAGGAGAAGATGAAGACAGGTACTAAGAAAAAGGCGGCGCCAGCAAAAGAGAAAGCAAAGACAGCCACCAGGGCTAAGACGAAGCGCGAACTGTTCACACCCATGATGGCAACCCTGGTAGATGCCCCTTTCAACAGGGATGGCTGGTTGTTTGAAACAAAATGGGACGGATACAGGGCTATTGCAGACGTGAGCAAGGGCAAGGTAGAACTGTATTCCAGGAACCATCTTTCTTTCAATAAAGATTATGCACCGGTTGTGACAGCATTGGAAAAACTGAAGCATAATGCTGTGTTGGATGGGGAAATAGTCATTCTGAAAAAGGATGGTACATCGGATTTTCAGGCATTGCAAAACTATAAGAATGACGCCTCAGGTAACCTGGTCTATGTAGTGTTTGATATGTTGGAGCTGGACGGACAGGACCTGACAGCCATGCCATTGATCCAGCGAAAGGAACTGCTGAAAGAGGTGATTAAACAGCTCAAAAGCAAAACTGTGGTCTATTCAGACCATGTACTGGATACCAGTGACAAGCTGTATAATGAAGCAAAGCAGAAAGGCTGGGAAGGCATTATAGCGAAGGAAGCAGAGAGTTTATATGCGGAAGGGAAACGTACACTTTCCTGGCTGAAAATAAAGATCATTGGTGAACAGGAGGCTATTATCTGCGGATATACCGAGCCAAAAGGAAGCAGGAAAAAGATAGGCTCCCTCGTGCTGGGTGTGTATGACGATAAGAAAAACCTCAGGTATGTGGGTAATTGTGGTGGTGGTTTAGACGGAACGCTGATCAATGAACTGTATGAGAAGATGCAGCCACTCATCCAAAAATCATCTCCCTTTGATGAAAAGGTGAGAACGAATACGCCTGTGACCTGGGTAAAGCCGACGTTGGTATGTCAGGTGAAATTCTCTTCCTGGACAAGCGACAAACATCTGCGTCAGCCGGTATTCCTGGGGCTCAGGAAAGATAAACCAGCCACTGAAGTACAGAAGGAAACTCCTAAATCAGCTAAGATGGCAACAAAGAAAGCTGCTACAACGGCCCCGGCTAAAGCTGGTCGTGAGGATGAAAGCACTGTGGCATTGAATGGTAAGAAGGTTCCACTGACCAACCAGAATAAGCTGTACTGGCCGGATGAAAAGATAACAAAAGGGGAGTTGGTGGATTACTATATCACAATGGCAGACTACGTATTGCCGTATCTGAAAGATCGCCCTCTGAGCCTGCACCGCTTCCCGAATGGCATTAAAGATGCCGGATTTTATCAGAAAGATATGGATACCGCATCTGCTCCTGACTGGCTGAAAACGGTATCGTTACATGCTGCTTCTGCCTCCCGTGATGTAGATTACCTGGTGTGTAATAATGCTGCGACACTGGTGTATATGGCTAATCTTGGTTGTATTGAAATGAATCCATGGTTATCCCGTGTGAAGAAGCTGGATAATCCGGATTATATCGTACTGGACCTTGACCCTGAGAATATCGCCTTTAAATATGTAGTGGAGACGGCATTGGCTATCAAGTCCCTGCTGGATCAACTCGGGGTGACTGCATTCTGTAAGACATCAGGGGCTTCTGGTATACATATTTATGTGCCGACAGGAGGGAAGTATAATTATGAAACCTGCCGGTTATTTGCCGAGTATGTAGCCAAACAGGTACAGCAGGAATTGCCCCAAACAACCAGTGTGATCCGCACAAAGTCGAAGCGTAACAAGAAAGTGTATATCGATTATATGCAGAATAGTCGTGGACAAACTGTGGCCTCTCCTTATTCTGTAAGGCCTAAACCAGGAGCAACGGTATCGGCCCCGCTACAATGGGATGAGCTTACAGACGATCTTGCGATCAGCAATTTTACGATATATAATATGGCTGACAGGTTGAAGGAGATCGGTGACCTGTGGAAGGATATCGATAAAACAAAGAATGATCTGCGTAAAGCGATCAGTAAGATAGAAGATCTGGCACAGGCGGATGTGGAATAATAATTGTTTTACACGACACGGTAGTAATTTTTAGACCCTGAAAATGAACCGTTATGCAAACAGTTAATCATCGCAATCATCATGTTAATCTGGCTCCCGTATACGGCATCATCATATCGGTAATTGCTGTAGTGTTCACTATTATCTTCTACTTTACGAATATGGCGGGTAACCTTTGGACGGGATATTTCGGTAATCTGCTGATGTTTCTCGGTGTATTGTTCTCTGTTATCCACTATAATAGTCAGCATCATGAGAAAACCTCCTCGCTGGCTTTATTTGCTATGGGATTCAGAACAACATTATGGGCCACGATCATCATCTCGTTATTCACGATTATGATGCATTTTATTGCAACCTCTCAGATCGGCAATGATAATTTCAATTTCTGGATATACCTGGCGGGTAATGTATTGTTTACAAATATTGTATTAGGATTGCTGGCTTCCGCATTGTCAGCCATGGTGTTCAAAAAGAACCAGAAGACGACGAGACCGGAGCAAAGATCACATTAGCCAGCCTAATATAAGGCAGGCGAGGACTATAAACGGGGATGGTATACGCGACAGGAAAAGGATGGAGAGCGTACCCAGTGCGATAGCGATATTATACCAGGTATGTGGGATGGCCAGGAACAATATAATCGTGGCTGCCCACATAATCCCTACTACCGTGGCATTAATTCCCTCCAATGCCCGGTAAATAACTACGTATTTCTTCAGATTATGCCATATCGGGAAGAAGAATAGCACTAATAGCAGACTGGGTAAGAAAATGGCAACAGGTGCCAGTATACAGCCCAGTAACTGATATCCCGGACCAAGGCTCCGCATCACCATACCACCTACATAAGCAGTGATAGAAAACGTTGGACCTGGTAATGCCCGCATAATACCCGCTCCTGTCAGCAATTCTTCCGCATTCATGAATTGTGTCTTCGCGCGGGATACATACTGTTCCAGCATCATCGCGATCAGAATGTCTCCTCCACCAAATACAAGGCTCCCAAAACGATAGAAGTTCTCAAACAGGTTGAACGGCCTGCGGGTGATCCAGTCATGTGTACGCGCCAGTTCCGAGAAAAAACCCGCCAGAATAAACAGTAATGCAAATAGCCATATATTGGTCCACCTGATCTTCTTGGGTTTCTCATGGAAGTCGGGTATACGTTTATCACTGAAATTTGATACAACGCCCCCTAATATGATCAGACAGGGAAATGTCCATGGCGATTTAAGGAAATAGGAGGCCAGCAGTGAAACGACCATGATCACCCCCGTAGCCAGGTTACGTATACTGATACGGAATGCCCGCATGCTTCCATAGATCAGGAAACCGACAGCCATAGGTTGTACGTACTTAAATATATCAGTGTTGAGGGCTTTCTGGTCAAAATACTGTAACAGGAAGCTGAGTGAGCCCATAAGTATACAGGCAGGTGCGATCCATATCAGGAGTGTTGCTACGGCGAGTGTGACACCGCCTCTCTTGTAACCGATGAGTGTAAGCGTCTGGGAAGAAGAAGCACCGGGTAGCAGCTGACAGAAAGCATTGTATTCCATCAGTTCCTGTTCAGTCACATCCCTTCGCTGATGTACAAATGTCTTCAACATCATCGCCAGGTGGCCCTGAGGCCCCCCGTATGCTGTGATGCTATGCATGAAGACAGCTTTGAGGAAAGGTATATGACGAAGGAACACGTTTGATGTAATTGTTCGGCTGCCCGAATTTCAATAATTTCCGGACAATTACAAACTATAAAGCGACAAACTGTTGATTTTCTTCGGTTAATAGTAGAATGTACAGGCATAATACTTGTTGTACAGTATCAATACTTTGCAGGATATTGAACATTTCCCACCCTGATCTAATAGCCTGTTAATTTATTGGTAATGAATTATTTACTCATAGAACCGGTTATATGAAGAGATTTCTTATTCTCCTATGCATCACGATCTCGCTGAATGTACACGCCCAGTTATCATTCTATAACAGTGACGCTTATTGGGCAAATTTCTGCCTGCAGCCGGACTGTATTCAGCCTGCTCAGACGGATACCTGCCTCGTTTTCGTCAGTAACAGGCATCTCCACAAGGATAGTTTACGGTTTGTGGATGAATATGTGGACACGCTTGGCCTTAAATACTTCTTTTTGCAGAAAAATGCCGGCAAATGGAATGTTTATCAAACGGCTACACTAGCTGCCGCCATGCGTTTACTGCCTGAAAAGCGGGACATTGTCGTGTATACCGAGGGGATGGGTAAGATCTTCACCACCAATGTGGAACGTGCTTTACTCATGCGGTCACAGTATAATGTGAACGTGATCATGTTTGATTACGCCAGTATCAATACAACCTTTAAACCAGCCCGGAACTTCAGATTTGCACGGGCAAATGCCCGGTTGTCAGCCCCCCATTATTACAAATTGCTGCGCGAGATACAGCAGGCCCGCCGGGGGCAGGAAGACTGGATGCAGCAGGTAAAGGTCTCTACTTTCTGTCACAGTATGGGTAATATTATTATGATGGAGATGATGAAGGGACAGGATTATCAGCAGCTAAACAAAGAACCGTTTATTGATAATGTAGTGATCAACGCCGCCTGTGTGCCTTCCCGTGGACATGAGGAATGGGTAGAAAATATACGCTTCGCAAATAAGATATATATCCACTACAACAGGGCGGACTGGCAGTTGAAAGGTGCGCATTTAATAACAATGACTCCCCAGCTGGGAGAGAAGCTAAAAGGAACGCTGGCGCATAATGCTACTTATATCAACTTCAGGGAACAGGTAGGTAGTCAGCATAGCTATTTTCTGAATTTTCCGCAGAATGAATACCGGATGACGAATGAAATGAGGGATTACTTTGGGCAACTATTTAGTGGAAAAGTAGCCGTGCTGGAAGAGGAAAAGACGTTGGCCAAGAAACAGGGTAGTGCCGCCGGTAGTGTCAATTAAAGATAACGGGTATCAGCATACTGACTATAAACGAAAAACGCTCCTTTATGGAGCGTTTTTCGTTTATAGCTATTTTTTAAGACCGATCTCTCTCAGTCGTTCATCCAGGTATTCGCCGGCAGTAACCGGTTCATAAGCCAGTGGATGTTGGTCGGTGACACAGCTTTCCAGGGCATTCAGTGGCATCTCTGATTTGGGATGCAGGAAGAATGGAATGGAATAGCGGCTGGTGTGCCACATATCACGCGGTGGGTTTACTACGCGGTGGGTGGTAGATTTCAGGCGGTTATTAGTCAGTCTTTGCAGCATATCTCCTACATTTACCACAATCTGCTCAGGCAGTGACGTCACCGGTACCCAGTTATTTTGTTTATCGAGGATCTGTAATCCATCTGCAGAAGCGCCTACCAGCAGGGTTATCAGATTGATATCTTCATGCTGTTCTGCGCGGATAGCAGAAGCCGGTTCTTCTGTGATAGGAGGATAATGTATGGCTCTCAGAATAGAGTTACCATTATGAATAAACTGATCAAAGTAATGCTCATCCAGTCCCAGGTAGATCGCAATAGCCTGCAATAAAGCTTTACCCGATTTTTCAAAGCCACGATAGGCATCAAAGAATGTCGGAGTAAAAGCCGGAATCTCTTTCACGACTACGTTTGGAGGGTATTCACTGCCAATCGGATCGTCATCTTCTACGGTCTGACCAAACTGAAAAAACTCCTTCAGGTCTGGTGCTTCATATCCTTTGGCATGCTCCCTGCCGAACGAAGTATAGCCGCGCTGGCCTGCCAGTTCCGGGATCTCATAAGATCGCTTGGTTTCCGGAGGAAGTGTAAAGAAAAGCTGCACGTACTTGTACAGTTTCGCAATCAGTTCGTCAGAAATACCATGGTTTTTTACCGCAACAAAGCCTACTTCCTCATAGGCTTTACCAAGCTGCTCTACAAATGCAGCCTTGCTGGCGGCGTCGCCCGAGGTGAAGGCGGCGAGGTCCACAACTGGAATGGAATGAGTTATTGCCATATTATGAGTTTTACCTTACTAAGGTAACTCATTTTAAGAATGCTTCGTCCTCCGGTGTTATATCTACCACTGCATAACGTTGAACATGGTTGATCAGCATCTCATCCATAATATCCACCATGTTCTTATAGTTGGCGTTTTTGTCTGCCTTGATGAGTACCATCAGTTCATCTGCTTTGTGCTGCTGCATAACGCGGTCACGTTTATCGATGATCACATCACGTATGCCCTGGTTATTGGCATAAGATGAGTGTTTAACAACAGGCGGATGTGCAGGATCATTGCCAATGCCTTCATAGTAGCTTACTTTATCATTAGCTCCCAGCAGTATTGTGAGTGAGGTACTTTCAGGCAGTACAGAGGGATGTTCATGATCCTCCCTGGCTGGCATCAGCAGGTCGGTAGTCCTGTGTTTCATCATGGTAGTCGTTAACATGAAAAAGGTAATGAGCAGGAAGCCCAGGTCTACCATGGGTGTCATATCGACACGGGTGCTTGCTTTTTTGGAACGGGTGCCTCTTTTACGGCTACGTTCAGAGCCGCCGGTATTCATTTCAGCCATACAATTGGTTTAACAGGGTAAAGAATAAATGACTGAAAGCGCTTTCACATATATAGATGCAGCTCGTAATAAAATCCATAAAGCACTTTAAAATTGATAATCAATAATGGATCATTGGTTTGCTGTGTCTTATCAGGGTGATTGATTTTGAAGGAAAGTTGAACACCATGGTAACGGGACTTATTGCCCTTAAGAAAGATCGTTACATCATTTTCTTTTTATATGTTTCAATAATGTGTAGTAAGATGATCAGACCCTGATCAGGTACTTTTCAGCAGCCTGGGACGGTATAAAAAGAAGCGGGTGTATCAAAAGGACTTTGATACACCCGCTCTTTGTTATTTCGGGACTAGACAGTTAATATCCCTGTTCACCGGGTATCAGGCTGCTAACACTACTATTGCAGGAATTAAAACTCAGCGTTCTTCGGCGTTCTCGGGAAAGGTATTACGTCTCTGATGTTACCCATGCCGCTGGCAAACAATACCAGTCTTTCGAAGCCCAGACCGAAGCCCGCATGCGGTGCAGAACCATAGCGGCGGGTATCCAGGTACCAGCTCATTTCTTCTACCGGCAGGTTCATTTCTTCCATACGCTGAACCAGCTTATCATAGTTTTCCTCACGCTGAGAGCCACCTACGATCTCACCAATACCAGGGAAGAGGATATCCATTGCTCTAACGGTTTTACCATCTTCATTCTGCTTCATATAGAAAGCTTTGATAGCTTTCGGATAGTCGGTCAGGATCACTGGTTTTTTGAAATGTTTTTCTACCAGGTAGCGTTCATGTTCACTTTGCAGGTCAGCGCCCCATTCTTCGATCAGATAAGAGAATTTCTTGGTCTTGTTAGGCTTGCTGTTTTTCAGGATGTCGATTGCTTCCGTGTAGGTGATGCGAACGAACTCGTTATTCAGTACGAACTCAATTTTCTCGATCAGGCCCATTTCGCTACGTTCCTGCTGAGGTTTTTGTTTTTCTTCTTCCACGAGGCGTTGTGCGAGGAATTCCAGGTCTTCCCTGTTATGTTCCAGTGCATAACCGAGCACATATTTAATGAAAGCCTCTGCCAGGTTCATGTTATCTACCAGGTCGTAGAAGGCCATTTCCGGTTCGATCATCCAGAATTCAGCCAGGTGACGGGCAGTATTAGAATTTTCTGCACGGAAGGTCGGGCCGAAGGTATAGATATCACCAAAGGCCATCGCACCGAGTTCGCCTTCCAGCTGGCCGGATACGGTCAGGTTGGTCGCTTTCCCGAAGAAATCTTCTTTATAGTCTATCTCACCACTTTCGGTCAGCGGCGGGTTTTTAATATCAAAGTTTGTTACATGGAACATTTCACCAGCGCCTTCTGCGTCAGAAGCGGTAATGATAGGCGTGTGCAGGTATACAAAGCCTCTTTCGTTAAAGAACTTGTGTACTGCAAATGCCAGGGAGTGACGTAAGCGGAAGATAGCGCCGAAGGTGTTGGTACGGAAACGCAGGTGAGCTATTTCACGCAGGTATTCCAGGCTTGGGCGGTTTTTCAGCTGAAGCGGGTATTTTTCAGGATCACAATCACCCAGTATTTCCAGTTCGATTGCTTTTACTTCCACGCGCTGACCTTTACCCAGGGAAGGGACC
Source organism: Chitinophaga agri (assembly GCF_010093065.1). Classification (NCBI taxonomy): domain Bacteria; kingdom Pseudomonadati; phylum Bacteroidota; class Chitinophagia; order Chitinophagales; family Chitinophagaceae; genus Chitinophaga; species Chitinophaga agri. The sequence continues at coordinate 5,172,720 of NZ_CP048113.1, forward strand.
ACCTGACCTGAAACACTGATAGCAGCCCCTGTGGTAAGGCGTTTCGCCAGTTCGGGAGTGACTGTTTCCAGGTCCAGTACAATCTGGATATTATTATTGGTAGAGCCATCGTTCAAAGCTATAAACTGATTGTTACGGAATGACCGTATCCAACCCTTTACTACTACATTGTAGTCGGTTTTTTCGTCCTGCAGGATCTGCTTGACTTTTACTCTTTGGCTCATATAGATATATATTTTAGGATTGCAAATTTAAGAGATATGGATCATTCTGCATAGGGCATTAATATCCTTCCTGCGGGCCGGACTAAAGAAAATGTTAAAATAATCAGGGCGCCCTTACCGGGTGTTTGGCAGGAATGTTGATGGATATTCCGGGACCGGTACCACAGATAGGCTATGGGACGGGGTTTTCCAGGGGGATAGACCGGACGGACGCTTGTCTGGTAGCCATTGTAACACATTGGGACAGTGCTTTTTTTTTGGATAATAGCGAAACTTGTTTTAATCTTGCGTTACAAACCTGCCTGATAAAGTTCTAAATTTCCATATTTCCATCTTCGTCGGCAGTCCTAAACTCAACATTCCCTATCAGATTTAATAACCAGATTAAATTTATTGGACTCAAAAAACAATTATTTGTAATTGGTGTATGTTGGTATGTAGTGGTACCCACCTCACAACACTTTTAAATTTGACAACACACGATGATGTACGACATCTTACAATTGAACGACATGCTCGTTCCTGAGCTGCTTGACATTGCAGAGAAACTGGATGTGCCAAACGCCAAAAAACTGAGCAAACAGGATCTTATCTATAAAATTCTCGATAAGCAGGCAGTAATGGCCTCCGAAGGTAACCCGGCAAATGGTGAAGAAAAGAAAACACGTAAACGTAAGAGTAAAAAAGAAGAAGAAGAAGCTGAAATACCTGTAGCAGAAGCCACCGCCGCAGATGAAAAACCTAAACGTGGCAGAAAACCAGCTGCTAACGGAATCAAAACCAAAGACGCTGAATTGGACGAACCTAAAGCACAGGAAACCAAACCTAAGAAAAAGAACTTCGATATAGATCTCGATATCCCCTCTCTCACTTTCGACGATGACGATGATGTGATCATTCCACAATTCACTGAAGATATTGAAGACGAGGAAGAAGAGGAGGATGATGTAATTACTGCACTGCCACAGGCAGGACAGGCAGAGGAAGAAGATGAAGAGGAAGAAGATGAGGATGACTTTGTGATGCCGGAAGAGCCGGTGATCGCGCAGAAACAGCGCTTCACGCCAAATAAGAAAGAACCTGCTTTTAATATAGAATTTGATGGTATAATTATCAGTGAAGGTGTATTGGAAATGATGCCTGATGGCTACGGTTTCCTGCGCTCTTCTGATTATAACTACCTCAGTTCACCAGATGATATTTACGTTTCTCCTTCACAGATCAAATTATTCGGACTCAAAACAGGTGATACTGTAAAAGGTTCCGTACGTCCTCCGAAAGAAGGCGAGAAATACTTTGCACTGCTGAAAGTTGAAACCATTAACGGTAAGTCTCCTGAAGAAGTACGTGACCGCGTACCATTCGACTATCTGACGCCGTTATTCCCTTTTGAAAAATTACGTCTTACTACTACTTCAAATAACTACTCAACCCGTATCATGGACCTCTTTACTCCAATCGGTAAAGGTCAGCGTGGTTTGATCGTAGCGCAACCTAAGGTGGGTAAAACCATGTTGCTGAAAGAAGTAGCTAACGCGATCGCAACCAACCACCCGGAAGTGTATCTGATGGTCGTACTGATCGATGAACGTCCGGAAGAGGTAACGGATATGGAGCGTAGTGTAAAAGCGGAAGTAATTGCTTCTACCTTTGATGAACCAGCAGAGAAACACGTAAAAGTATCTGCTATCGCTTTGCAGAAAGCAAAACGCCTGGTAGAGTGTGGTCATGACGTAGTGATCCTCCTGGATTCCATTACACGTCTGGCACGTGCACATAACACAGTAGCTCCTGCTTCTGGTAAGGTATTGAGTGGTGGTGTGGAAGCAAACGCTATGCAGAAACCAAAACAGTTCTTTGGTGCTGCCCGTAAGATCGAGAACGGTGGCTCTTTGACAATACTTGCCACTGCACTGATCGATACAGGTTCTAAAATGGATGAGGTGATCTTTGAAGAGTTCAAAGGTACCGGTAACATGGAGTTACAGCTTGACCGTAAACTGGCTAACAGGCGTATCTTCCCGGCTATCGACGTATCTGCATCTTCTACCCGTCGTGACGACCTGTTGCTGGAAAAAGATATTCTGAAACGTATCCATATTCTGCGTAACCACCTCGGAGACATGAATACGGAGGAATCAATGCACTTTATGCTGCAACACATGAGGGGGACCAAGAACAATGAAGAGTTCCTGATCTCCATGAATGGATAAAATTGAAAGGTCCCGTCTCAGACGGGACCTTTTTTTATTACTTGTATTGTTTCCAGTGACTGATCAGATCTTTCTTTCGCCTGTCGGCTGCTTCCAGCCTGAGTCCATTCTTCAGCACTACTCTCATCCCATCTCCTTCGATGTTCCCTATCTGGGATAAATGCACCATCTGGTGGTTGTTGATCTGATAAAAGCGTAAACTGCTGAACAGATCTGTATAATACCGGAATGACCGGTCCGCCAGTACCTGCTGCTTATCAAATAAATGTATGGTACATTTTTCTGCACTCGCTTCAAGGTAAGTGATGGTATTTAATCCGATGATCCTGTCTTCATGTGGTGTAACCGGTATCACCAGGTCCATGTTGATGTTCTTTCCGTTATTGAAATTTTCAAGTAATACTTTATAACGGGTAGTACTGGCATGCGCATGTATCCGATCCGTGATCTTGGATACCGCATGCATCAAACTCTCCCTGTCAATTGGTTTAAGAATGATCTCCACTTCACTGAAGCGGATGGTATGCAGGAATTTCTTCTCAAAAGCAGTGACAAATACCGCTTCGAACGGCGGTACTTCTTTTGTGCCGAGTAATACATCAAAGCCGGTACCATCAGGCATTTCAAGGTCCAGGAATACCAGTTGGGGCTGATGTTCCTGAATAGTGGCAATGCCGTCTGCACAGTCAGACGCGGTAGCAGCTACCTGCACTTCCGGGCAGTATTTTTCCAGCATCAATGATATGATGTCCCGGCTGTTACGTTCATCATCTATTATTACTGCCTTTATCATAGTAGTTCGATATGCCTGGTCTAAAGTTGGGGTATCAGTATCCTTACAATAGTACCACTTTCTGTATTATTATTTTCTGATTTGTCAATGATGTCAATATGTATACCCGTGTTGTACATTTTATTCAGCAGCTCGGCACGGTTAAAACTTATTTCCATACCGGAGGACTGATGGTGTTTAGGCAGGGTACGTAGTGTTTTGGAGCGAATGATACCAATGCCATTATCCTCGATGAGACATTCCAGCATATCCGGAGCAGCCTGGTTAAACTTTATCAGTAATTTACCGATAGGATAACTACTGTTTGTCATGCCGTATTTGACCGCATTTTCCACATAGGGTTGCAGTAACATAGCCGGCACTTCCAGTTCTGATGCCGTTATATCAGGATCAACATAGATCTCGTATTCCATCTTATTTTCAAACCGCATTTTCTCCAGTCCGAGGTAAGTATTCAGATAGGCAATTTCATCTGAAAGTGAAATGAAATTACGACGGGAGAAATCAAGTGTTTTACGGATAAGATAAGAGAAGTCTGACAGGTATTTCTGCGCATATTCAAAGTCACGTTGCATAACAAACAGCTGAATAGAATTCAGACAGTTGAAAATGAAATGTGGATTGATCTGTGCACGGATAGCCTTTAATTCTATCTCGGTTAGCTTTTTATCATATTCAGTTTCCAGATGTGCCTTCCGTTGTTCTTCCAGTTCCTGTTTCTTACGGAGGATCTCAGTGGTTTGTTCTTTCACCAGTTCTTCCAGCTGTTCATTCAGCTTACGTTGCAGTTCCTTGTTTTTGTTCAGCTGCTTGATCAGCAGTTCCTGCGTACGTGTTCTTTCATGATGTACCAGTTTATTCCGGTAACTCAGGCCTGCAAGGAAAAACATAGATTGCAGCAATACACCTGCCACAATGAGCAGGGAAGGAGCGGAGATCTCACCCAGCGCATTGATCAGGCCCAATGGTCTGATGAGCATCAGGAATGATCCGAAGCTGGCCATATAGAAACAGAGTGATCCGAACAGGAAGAACCGCACCAGCGGATGATGGCGTGAGCGTCTGGCCAGTGCGACAAACACTACCAGGAAGGGCAGTAGTGTGGATATATACACATAACTGTAGATCATTACCGGTACCTGGTACTGTTCCAGTGCAATACAGTAAAAGCAGATAATGATGATACCGCCTATAACAGCGGCTACTGATGTAAATAGTTTCTCCATGAAAGGGTACCGTTCCTGAAGATTGAGGAAGGTATTACCAAAAGCCAGGTACATCAGGTAAAAACAGAACAGCAGCGCCGGAATATCCCAATAGTACTTCAGCATTGGCCACCGGTAGAACACAGAGAGCTGATAAGGCTGACTTTCCAGTCTGAGCGTAAAGAACAGGATGAGTCCAAGCATGTAGGCTGCGAAGTACATGTATGACTTGTCCGGCAGTTGAATATAGTTAATGACAGCAATGGCGAGACATACCAGCAACATGCCCAGTAATACGTGTATAAGAATAGTTTCTTTCCGGTAGTATTCGAACTGTGCGTTCCGGAACTGGCCGTATTGTAATGCATTATATAGAACAGGCATCAGCCCGTTCTCGTTATAATATTTGTTGTTGATATGCAGAAAGTAGGTATGTGTATGACCTGGAGGTACGGTGACCCTGAAACCATAATGCTCCCAGCGACGCACGTCGCTTTTATCGCGCATCAAGCCAGTATGCATGATTGCACGGAGATGATGATTGCCACTGTCCTGTATATACCAGCTCATGTAATCATGCCAGCCGGCAAATAGTGTAAGTGTGGAATCCTGGCTGCCTGTGTTTCTGACATGCAGTTTCAACCAGCAATTATTTCCCTTCCCAATATGCTTTTTTTCTACATGGAACAGGCTATAGTTGTGATTGAATGATGCCGAAGCAGCTTGCTGTGGTGTTAATGACGCTTCTTTATCTACCAGTGTGAGCAGGTACGTTCGCAGGTCGACAGCAGTGGGCAGATGATCAAAATCCGTCACCAACGTATCGTTTGCGGGTGCATCGGCTCTGGCAGCAATGGAGCAACAGAAAAACAACAGGAAAAGTAAATAGATACGAATCACTGTGTGCTAATAAAATTTTACAACAACCCATCAATGGCTTTTGCCAGCTTATGGTCTTTATCGGTGATCACATCTCCCGCATCGTGTGTATTCAGGTATATATCTACCTTGTTATAAACATTTGTCCAATTGGGGTGATGGTCCATTTTTTCAGCAACAAGGGCCACTTTCGTCATAAATGCAAACGCCTCTTTGAAATCTTTGAATTCGAAGGAACGGTACAGTTGGTTGTCTTTTTCTTCCCACATAACAAAAGCATTTTTATCATGAAACAAAGCCTTGTCCACGGTGTAAATTCGGTGAAGGAAAACCGGCAGTACCGGTTAGAAGATGAGGTTCATCTTATTCTTAATCTCTCTAATATCGAATAAAGATACTAATTGTACAAGCTCTACGTGGCGTAATTGTTCTATTAATTTTTTTATATCAGGTAACTGATAGTAGTCCCCTTTGACGATCCACAGGAAGTCTACATTTTTCAGTTCAGGCAAAAGATATTCGGCCTGGCAGTGATTATTGTATAGATAGTGGACGGTCGACTTTATTGGTTCCTCAAACTCGAAAACGCCGAAGTAGAACGCTCTGTTGTTTTTGGAGAGGTTAATTTCCAGGGAGTTATTGATCCGGAAATCAAGGTGCATGTGTTTATTGATCTGCCAGCATAATTGATAGTCACGAGCGGAGGAAACAATACCGATAACATGAGTAGATTCAAAGAAATCCTCCAGTAACTGTTCTTGATCCAGCTTTAGCTTTAGTACTGACATATGACAATTTGTTATATCTTGTTCAGTCTGACTATTTTCCTGCTCTAGGCTTTCCTGGTAACCAAAGTACATCTTTAAAGTTTAAAATCTTATCGTCTTTTATCGCAATTCCTTCCTGTTCGAGTAGCTCCTGCATCAGTGTCGGAGTGGCAAACTGGTGTTTGGCACTGAGCAGACCAACCCTGTTCACTACGCGGTGCGCAGGTACTTTGGGCTTGGCTTTACCGGCATTATTAAGGGCCCATCCTACCATACGGGCGGAAAGGCGGATACCGGCGGCTTCGGCGATGGCGCCATAGGTAGTTACCCTACCTTTAGGCACCAGCCTTACCAATTCAAATACACGGTCGTAGAAAGATACGTCACTTTTCTTGCTCTCCGTTGTGCCTATTGGCAAGGAGGGCGGTTCGTTTGGGTTCCGGTACTTTTTCATATGCGTATGGACAATGTTTACAGCCATTACCGCAGCAGTAACCCCGTTGAAGGTGATAATGTTCAGTGAATACCATGTATCCCTGTTCATTATAGTAAAAATCAATCTTCTCCTTCAACGGCGTCTGCATGAGAAGGCAGTTTTATGGAGCGCCAGTCAAGTGGGGCTTCAGGCAGTCTGAATTTCAGGTACCTGATGGTGCGGCCATCTTCGAGGTGCATTCCTTCGTAGTAAGTACGGATCTGCAGCAGCGGAGGTACTTCGGTCATCGCATAAATGTCCGGAATATCTTCTATTAACGTGCAACCGGCTGCTTCAATTACTTCCTGCGTGAAAGTATATAGTTCGGCGGAGTCTGTCTTAAGATTGATCGTGCCATCTTTTGCCAGTAGTGGCTGGTAAAGTTGCAGGAATTTAGGGTGTGTCAGTCGTTTTTTAGACTTTGAATTGCGGAGGAATGGGTCCGGGAAGGTAATCCATATTTCTGCAATCTCTCCCTGAGCAAAATAATTGCCCAGTTTATCGATCTGAGTACGGAGGAAGCCTGCGTTAGGTAAGGGCTCTTCCATAGCTGTTTTAGCACCACGCCAGATGCGGTTACCTTTCAGGTCTACACCGAGAAAATTTCTTTCCGGGTAGCGGCGGGCGAGCCCGAGTGTATAGTCTCCTTTACCACAGGCCAGTTCCAGTGTAAGTGGATGATCATTTTTAAAGAATGTATGCCATTGACCGGGCATGCCTTCCGGATAGATCAGCACATTCGGAAAGGTCTCAATTTCTGCAAAGCGTTGTAGTTTCTTTTGTCCCATCGCTGCAAAAATAATGTTTTTCCCGGGCGAGTAGGGCAGCGATTTATCTGAGGCAGGGCAGCACTGATCTCTGGTTTTCTGAGCCAGAGATACAACCCCTACGCTCATATTACGCCATTACTATTGCCCTGCTGGATTCTTCCTGGACAAAGAATGTGGATATAATAATGATATAATGAGCCTGTTCATCAGATATCTATACTATATTACTCAGGTAGCAGGAGAGGAAGAGGGGAGCCAGTGACAGCGGAAAGGAGGAGTCTGTGTGGGTATAAGAACGGTAAAGAACAGTAGTAACAGTTGAGAGCGGTAATAAGTGAAAAAGCCTGCTCCGCGTTACCGAAGCAGGCTTTTAATCAGCTGTAGGGGAAGGAGTCGAACCTCCACGAGGCAGTTAGCCGCAGCACAAATAAGATTAGTGGTCAACCCATTATGCTGTGTTTATCCTGTGATCCCCACCCCCGAGACAAGAGGGCATGTCTGCCAGTTTCATCACCCCACAATATAAAAGAACTAGTTATTCAATAATTTGCGGTAATTTTTCAAATCTATTCAGTTTTTAAGCCGACTGTTTGCTGAATGACCGCCGTTTGATGAACTATTATGATGCAAATCTAAAGACATCGCCCATTTCTTGCAAATTTTTTAAGAAAAATTTTTGAATTTTCGAAATTTTTCAAATATTTGCATATAGGTTTAATACATTCCAAAACAAATTGTAAAAATGAGCCACAATTTGAATATTGACAAACTAGATTTGCAGATCATCAGTGAAATGATGCATAATGCAGAAATCTCCTACGCTGACCTCGGGAAGAAATTGTTCGTTTCCGGTGGCACGATCCACGTTAGAATGAAGAAGTTGCAAGAACTGGGTATCGTTAAAGGTACAAAATTGCATGTAGACTTAAAAATGATTGGCTATGACGTGATTGCCTTCATCGGTATCTATCTTGAGAAGAGTTCCATGTATGACACTGTCGCTAAAGAACTGCGTAAGATCCCGGAAATGGTACGTTTAAACTATACTACGGGTAGTTATAGTATGTTTGCAGAGATCATCTGTAAAGATATTTCCCAGCTGAGAAGGATCTTGCATGATGAATTACAGAAGATCAAGGGAATTGAAAGAACGGAGACACTGATATCACTCGAAGAAAGTTTCTACCGCACTATTAATGTTGTGGAATAGGTATATGGGAGCGATCCCGGCACCCTTCCCCGTCAGCTTATATTATATTATCTGTAGATAAGCGGCCGGGAAGGGTTCTTTAATTTGTTATTTAATATGGTTACAACTGAAATCGCCGACAAAATCAAGCGGCTGGAAGAGAAGTATGCCGCTATGGGTCAGGATCTATCTTCTTATCTTGACGGGCTCCTGTATGCGGATTACCTTACCTATTGGGATTATATTCAACTGGATGTATTATTAAACCTGCAGCATCCCCGGACCCCAATACCGGATGAAAACATCTTCATTATCTATCATCAGATCACGGAACTGTACTTTAAGCTGACCTTACAGGCCATTGAACAGGTTTGTCAGGCGCCTGAACTGACGGCTGATCTTTTCAAAACACAGCTGAAACGTATCAACAACTATTTCCGGAACCTGATCAATTCATTTGAGATCATGGTGGATGGGATGGATAAACAGCAGTTCCTGCAGTTCAGGATGGCGTTGCTGCCAGCCAGCGGCTTCCAGAGCGGACAGTTCAGGAAAATTGAGATCTGTTCCACCGGACTGGTAAACCTGGTATATGAACCGCAGCGGGAGGAATTGAAAGGAAAGGGGTTATCCGAGGTACTGGATCGCATCTACTGGCGTAGTGGAGCTACTGAACTGGCCACAGGTAAGAAAACCCTTACCCTCCGACAATTCGAGGAAAAGTACATGCGCGACTTCCTGTTCCTGGCAGAACGTTATCAGGAAAATAATATGCAGCTGCGCTATAAACAGCTTCCTCCTGAAGTACAGGAAGAAGTAATGCCGCTGCTGAAGGAATATGATCTGAATATTAATGTCAGATGGCCTTTGATGCATTATAAGTCCGCCGTTCGTTACCTGAACCGGAAGCCGGAAGATATTGCAGCGACCGGAGGCACCAACTGGCAGCAGTATCTGCCTCCCCGCCACAAACGTATTGTTTTCTTCCCTGAGATATGGACAGCGGAAGAACTGGATAACTGGGGGAAACTGGCGTTTGAATAAAATAGAAACCCTGGCAATGGAGGACAGGCACTATCCTCCATTGCCAGTATATATAATGATCAGATAAGTCACTTCCCGCAATAACCGCTGCCAACCGGTGTAGCGACTGTTCTTAACCTCGTCGGTCCAATATCCCCACGAACATCTGTTTTGATGAAAAATTCAACGGCCCGGTAGTATTAAAAAATTGTTCCATGAGTGTTTGCCCGAATCCGTTTTAAGACGAATTTAACTATTGATATAATTGAACTATTTTTCATAAGTTTGCAAGGAACGGTAGCTTTCACATTAAAAGTCATTCCGTCCTGGCAAAGACGACCAGGTACAAAGATGTTCTCCAATCAGCTTTTGTTGCTTTGTGAATGCGCAAGCAGATCTTACCTTTCAAAAATTACACAAGACATTATTTAGTAGCGATATGGAATACAATACAACCCGTAACCATTTGATAATGAAGGAGTACGGTCGGAATATCCAGAAGATGATAGAGTATGTACTCAACATCGAGGATGACGAGCATCGCCAACGTAACGCGATGTCACTGATAGAGTTGATGGGTACGCTGAATCCTCATCTGCGTAACGTAGAGGATTTCAGGCATAAGCTATGGGACCATTTGTTTCTTATATCCGACTTTAGACTGGAAGTGGAATCCCCATATCCTATTCCAACGAAAGAAACACTGCGGGCGAAACCAGAACGTCTGGCTTATCCTAAGAAATATCCGCGTAACCGTCACTTCGGTAAGAACCTGGAAATGGTGATGGACAAAGCTATCCATGAGGACAATCCTGAGAAGAAAGAAGGATTCACCCAGTGTATCGGTAACTATATGAAGCTGGCTTACAGCAACTGGCATAAGGAAAGTGTTCATGACGATGCTATCAAGGCGGAGCTGAACAGCATTTCCAATGGTCAGCTGGAATATCAGACCGGCCACTCACCTGCACCAAGTGCAGCTGCAATTGCTAATGCACCTAACTTCAATACGAATGCTGAGTTTCAGCCACGTTCATCCAACAGCAACAGTGGTGGCCTCAACAAACGTAGTAAGAACTTCCAGCAGAAGTTTAAGAATAATAACCAGAAGAGCAGCAACAAGCACAATAACAACAAATACAATAAAAACAGGAACAAGTGAGTAGTGCTTTCGAAGTAAGAGGCGGCAACCGTCTTAAAGGGGAAATTGTGCCCCAGGGTGCCAAGAACGAAGCTTTACAGATTATCAGTGCTGTCCTGCTGACGGCTGATAAAGTTACTATCAGCAATATACCAGATATCCTCGATGTGAACCTGCTTATAGAGCTGCTGGGAGATATGGGTGTAAAGACAAACAGGATCGCCCGCGATACCTGCGAGTTTCAGGCTGACCAGATCAACCTTCCCTATCTGGAGAGTGCAGAATTCAAGAAAAAATCCGGACGTCTGAGAGGTTCTGTAATGATTGCAGGTCCTTTGCTGGCACGCTTTGGTAAGGCATATATCCCTAAGCCGGGTGGCGATAAGATCGGCCGCCGCAGGCTGGATACGCATATCATCGGTTTTGAGAAACTGGGTGTACAGTTCGTGTATGATAATGATGACAACTACTTCCGTCTGGAAGCTGGTGACGGTGGACTGAAAGGCGCTTACATGCTGCTGGACGAGCCATCTGTGACCGGTACTGCCAACATTGTAATGGCGGCAGTAATGGCCAGCGGAACGACCACTATCTATAACGCGGCATGCGAGCCTTACCTGCAGCAGTTGTGCAAAATGCTGAACAGCATGGGCGCAAATATTACTGGTATTGGTTCTAACCTGCTGACCATCCAGGGTGTTTCATCCCTGAAAGGTTGCAGTCACGCCATGTTGCCGGATATGATCGAGATTGGCTCCTTTATCGGACTGGCCGCTATGACCCAGTCTGAGATCACCATCAAAAATGCGGGTGTGGAACATCTGGGTATCATACCTGAGAAATTCCGTCAGCTGGGTATTAATCTGGAGATCAAAGGAAATGATATCTATATTCCTGCGCAGGATAGCTATGAGATCCAGACATTCCTGGACGGTTCTATTCTGACAATATCAGATCATCCATGGCCCGGATTTACACCTGACCTGCTGAGTATCGTACTGGTAGTAGCGACACAGGCAAAAGGCAGTGTGATGATCCACCAGAAAATGTTCGAGAGCCGTTTGTTCTTTGTGGATAAACTGATAGATATGGGCGCACAGATCGTATTGTGTGATCCGCATCGTGCCGTAGTGATTGGCCTTGGAAGGCAACATAACCTGAGAGGTATCACGATGTCATCTCCGGATATACGTGCAGGTGTATCTCTCCTGATTGCCGCACTGAGCGCAGAAGGAAAGAGCACGATCCAGAATATTGAACAGATCGACCGCGGTTATCAGTATATCGATGAACGATTGAGGAAACTGGGTGCAGATATCAAACGAGTGTAAAATATAACAAGGTATACTACAGGCTGCAAGAAATTGGCGCGAACGATCATATTCTATATGGTAAATGCCCGCACCAATTGCTTGCAGCTTGTGATTTATAGCGGAACCAGGATAATCAGACCAGAACATGAGCAATAAGATCATTATTATTACTGCCCCATCTGGAGCAGGGAAAACCACCATCGTAAAAAGGCTGTTGTCTGAATTGCCACAGCTGTCTTTCTCTATTTCAGCCGCTACACGTTCAGCCAGGGAAAATGAAGTGCATGGAAAAGACTATTATTTCCTTACCCTGGACGATTTTCATCAGAAGATCGATGACAATGCATTTGCGGAATATGAAATGGTGTATGCTGGTAAATACTATGGTACACTTAAAAGTGAATTACAACGTATTTGGGATGCCGGAAAAGTGCCCATGGTAGATATTGATGTGAAAGGCGCGCTTTCAATAAAGGAGAAATACCATACAGGCGTACTGACTATCTTTATCGCCCCTCCGACACTGGATACCTTACGGGTACGACTGAGTGAACGGGGTACAGAAACACAGGCTTCACTGGAAGAAAGGCTGGGGAAGGCCCGCTACGAGATGTCTTTCTCTCATGAATTTGATGAAATTGTAGTGAATGATGAACTGGAAACGGCCTATGCAGCTGTAAAAGAACTGGTGACACGGTTTCTTCAGCAGTAAACATACTGTTCCGGTGCAATCTTTGTATGAGGAATGACCGTACTTATTATGTGGAATCTATAATTCCTTACTTTTGAACTCTATGGATACTTATACACTCCTGATCCTGGCTATACTGGTGTTGCTGGCGGGTTTCTTCGCCGGACTTGAAACAGCCTTCGCCAATGTAAACAAGTTGAGCATTGAGTTGAAAAAGAAACAGGGGAGAGCTACCGGTAAAATACTGGCCAGCTTTAATGACAACCCCTCCCGGTTTCTGGCTACCAGTCTGTTAGGATTGACTATTGTTTTGGTGATATACGGAATCTTGTTTGCCGGCTTTTTTCAGCCGCTGTGGAACCAGGTATTACCACCCCAGCAGAACATGAATCTGCAACCTGTATTACTGTTCATCGATGTAATGCTGGGTACCCTGATATTGTTGTCTTTCGGGTTTTTTATTCCCCGTGCCATTTTCCGTTCACGGCCGGAAGCATTGCTCAGTTTTTTTGCGTTACCCATTTCCGTGATATCCAAGCCGCTGTTCGTGATCGGCAGTTTGCTGGTATCTATCTCGGAGTGGATTTTAAAATACCTGTTCAATGTGCGCATTGTTGAAACAACTACCTCCTTTCCAAGAGTGGATGTGGAACATTTCATACGTCAGTCGCAGCAACATATGACAGAAAACCAGGAGCTGAATACAGAGCTTTTTGAGAATGCTTTGTCCCTGGCACATGTGAAGATCCGCGGATGCCTGATCCCACGTAAAGAAATAGAAGCGTTGGAAATCAGCAGTCCGATTGGTGCCGCTCAGCAGAAGTTCATGGAAACCAAGCTTTCCAAGATCATTATCTACGAAAATTCCATAGATAATATACTGGGATATATTCATCAGCTGGATATGTTTAAAAGTCCTGCCGATATTTCGGCTATTCTGCATCCGATACTGGCAGTGCCGGAGACGATGAGCGCGATCGACCTGTTGAGCAAATTCAATAAAGAGCGCAGAAGCATAGCCTGGGTGGTAGATGAATTTGGTGGTACCGCAGGTATTGTTACGATAGAGGACGTACTGGAGGAGATCTTCGGCGAGATCAAGGATGAGCATGACGAGGAGGAATTTGTAGAAAAACAGATCGCTGAAAAGGAATATATATTCTCTGGCAGGCTGGAGCTGGATTACCTGAATGAAAAATACGGATTTGATTTTCCAGAGGATGAAAGTGAAACACTTTCAGGATATATTATTAACCATCATGAGAAGATTCCCCGTTTGAAAGAACGGATCATTATCGACGATTACGAGTTCGATGTATTGAATGTTACTGAAACAAGGATCGAAATGGTTAAAATAAAAGTACTGTAGTAAATTTTCCGTACGATCAGCCCTTTTTTCTCTGTGAAATAGTGCTTTTAGTTGCTTATTTTTCAGTTATTTAGGAGAACTTACTAGTTTTTTATAAAAGAAAAGAAATCAAGAGTTGATATTGTGATTATTTTTTTAATATATTTGCAGTGTGAATGAGCATCGCCCCTCGCTAAAACGATTTAAAAAAGTAGTAGGGATTTAACACGAATTGTATACATTTGCTACGGATGATGTAACACAATGATTTGATTTTTGTTAAAAGGATGTAAAAAAAATTGTTACAACATTGATAATAACATATTTCTTTCTATTTTTGTGATAGAAATTTAAAAGTAACCAGAAACACAGACATCTTGAAAGCTTGCCATCAATCGGATGCAATGTGAATCTGGAAACAAAGACATTCTCGAATTCAACTTTTTTGGGGTTAACAAACAATGGATGAAAGGCCGGCTCTTGATTCTTCTCGGGCTGGCTCTTTTTTTGTACCTACCTCAAAGATCACCATATATACACTTTCGCCACCTGCCGGTTAACGGAGATTTTCACTCCCCGGCCACGCTTCACTTTATCACCGGAAGGACATTTGAGCCTTCTGACACGATCAGCCTTTCGCAAGACCTTTAAATTCGCTTAAAACTTTCTACTAATAGTGGTAGTTGCTCTATTTTGTTGGAAGCAACCGCTATATTTGTGCTCCTTAGATCAAAATATTCACAGCCCGATTAACTGATATGTTCAAGAAAATTTTTGCGAGTAATGAGGAAAAGGCCGAGATGTCTTTTTTTGACCACCTGGAGGACCTGCGCTGGCATATAGTGCGCTCAGTAATAGCACTGATAGTGGTGAGCATCTTCGGTTTTGTATTTACTAAAGAAATACTGGATGGTGTCATCTTCGGGCCAACCAATAAAGATTTCCCTTCTTATGTGGCATTATGTAAACTCAGTCACCTGGTAGGATTGGGAGATAAACTCTGTATTACGCCAGTGCCGATCGTTTTCCAGAACCACATTCTGGTAGGTCAGGTGATGTTACAGTTCAAACTGGCATTTATATTTGGCTTCATAGTAGCCTTCCCATATATATTCTGGGAATTCTGGAGGTTTATTAAACCTGCATTAAAGGAGCGTGAGTTAAGAGGTGCAAGAGGTATTATTTTTTGGGTATCATTCCAGTTTTTTCTGGGGATATCCTTCAGCTATTTTCTGATGGCGCCGTTTACGATCAACTTCCTGGCAGGTTATACTGTTACAGATAAGGCAGTAAATCAGTTCTTCATTGACGACTATTTCGGATTGATGTCCCAGATCGTGTTAGGGATGGGCGTATTGTTTGAAATGCCGATCCTGGTATTCTTCCTGACGAAGATCGGATTCCTATCACCTGAGTTTCTCCGTACTTACCGCAGGCATGCGATAGTCGTGATCCTGGTGCTGGCGGCAGTGATTACGCCTCCGGACGTTATTGACCAGCTGATCGTATTTACACCATTGTATCTTTTGTACGAAATTAGCATATATATTTCGGCCAGAGCGTTGAAAGGAATGGAGAAAGCAGAGAACGAAGTAGAAGAATGGTCTTGATCTGACGCTGATAAATTATAAGGCACAACGCGGAATGCTCGGTATCTATACAAGGGACATTCCGCGTTGTGCTTTCTGACCTTTACTTCACTATTTAAATTTTTGTTTTATGGCATCACAACCACTATTTAATCTTACGCTGCCGGTGGCTATAGGTTCAGATCATGCCGGTTTTGAATACAAAGAAGAGATTATTTCCTATCTGGAAGGGAAAGGGCTAAAAATAAAAGATGTAGGCGCCTATTCCGCGGATTCTGCGGATTATCCTGACTTTGCTCATCCGGTGGCGACACTTGTAGAGAGGGATCAGGCGGCATTTGGTATACTGGTATGTGGTAGTGCGAATGGCGTAGCGATCACGGCTAACAAACACCAGGGCATACGCGCAGCGATCTGCTGGGGGGAGGAATTGTCGCGGCTGGCGCGTTCTCATAATAATGCGAATGTGCTGTGTGTGCCTGCCCGTTTTGTTGATGATGCTGTCGCAAAACAAATAGTGGACGTATTCATTAATACGCCATTTGAGGGGGGGCGTCATGAAAACAGGGTAAGAAAAATAGCCTGTCTATAGGCCTTTAGAACATATTTATCTTTCATAGCAATAACGCTGATCATCACGCCTTAATAGCGTGATAATCAGCGTTTATTATTTAAATGTTATACCGTCTTCTTTTTTTGGTAAATACAATTGCTTTTGTTAAATTGTGTTAAGAGTCAGTCAGTTGAATGTTAGTTCGTATTGTATTTAGCATATTAAGATGTGTGTGTTTAAGTATTTGATGTACTACGCAATAGATGAAAAACTAAGAGAACACTTTTACGAGTCTAACCGTCAGATACTTTAAAGTCGGGATCAGAAAACAATCGTCGAGAATAAGAAAACATTTCAGAACCTAAGAGAAAGTCACAAGACAGTACCCCAGTACTCACAACCAAAAATTATAATCATGGAGACACCTCACACAATCAGGTGGTATGATTCGCGCTTTTCTGAAAGGTCTCGGGATTACGATGTACAGCAACGATTGCGTGGTCAATGTATGTCATATGTGACTTAACTGCGCATTGTTCCTGTCGTGTCGTTTTAGTTTGAGAAAGCAACCTCTTAACAAGGATCCCCACAATCATTCGAATATTCATTCCATATGCAAACTAACTAGCTTAACCATTCTAATTATTAATACCCTTACATATGATAATCAACCTTTACATAAACGACTGTTTCCCTTAAAGCAGGTTTATCAGCTGAATCAATAATTATTTCAGATGCTTAAACAATCACCATTATGTCATCCTCAGATTTCAATACACTGCTACTCGGAAACGCAGATTTTCTCAGACCGTATGCAGTTACATTGACAAAAGATTCAGAGTCAGCGAAAGACCTTTATCAGGAAACGCTCTTCCGCGCATTGGCTAACCGTGACAAATACCTGGCGGGCACCAACATCAGGGCATGGTTGTATACCATTATGCGTAATATCTTTATCAATAACTATCGTCGTGGTAACAGACAGTTCCGCCTGCTGGATAACTCTGCAGGGGAATTTCTTTTACACCAGCAGCAACCCAGTATTGGCAATGCCGCCGAAACCAACCTGCGCATAAAAGATGTGCATATGGCAGTGTATAATCTGCCTGTAATATTTAAACAACCCTTCATGCTTTATTTTGAAGGATATAAATATTACGAAATAGCGGCCATGCTAAATGAACCGCTCGGTACCGTTAAAAGTCGTATTCACTTCGCCCGCAAAATGCTGAAGTCCCGTATTGCCAGATATTAATCCCCTTCAGAAGAAGTAAAAGGGTAAAATCGCGGAAACTACGCGTAGCGGCTGATCTATGCCCTTATGCTTTTTCCTTTTCTCCCTTTCTGCATTCTTTCGTACTTTTATGCCTTCCCTTTTTAATATTCAAACAGCATTTCCCGATGCAAGTCCGGGATTTTTATAAATAGCATGAAGGCAAATTATTTAGATGAACTGAATGAGCAGCAACGCCTCGCAGTAGAGCATATTAATGGTCCACTGATGATCGTGGCAGGCGCTGGCTCAGGTAAAACGAAAGTGTTGACCACGCGTATCGCACACCTGATGCGTCACGGGGTAGATGCGTTTAACATCCTTTCGCTTACATTTACTAATAAGGCTGCCCGTGAAATGAAAGAACGTGTGGAAAAGATCCTCGGTGGAACCGAAGCACGTAATCTTTACATTGGCACTTTTCACTCCGTGTTTGCTCGCCTGCTCAGGTCAGAAGCACATCGCCTCGGCTACCCCAACGATTTTACCATCTATGATTCTGATGATGCGAAAAGCGTGCTTAAGACCATCATAAACGAACAGAACCTGGATGATAAACATTATAAGCCTAATCTGGTGTATAACCGCATTTCTGCGGCTAAGAACAGCCTGATGGGCCCAGAGGAATATCAGCATGACTATGCCGTTCAGCAGGAAGATATGCGTGCTAACAGGCCGCTTACCGGTAAGCTGTATGATATGTACGCCAAGCGCTGCTTTAAAAACGGTGCAATGGACTTTGACGACCTGCTCTTCAAAATGTACCAGCTGCTGAAAAACTTCCCGGAAGTACTGCATAAATACCAGCATAAGTTCAAATACATCATGATCGATGAGTACCAGGATACCAACCCTGCTCAGTACGAGATCATCAAACTGCTCGGCGCCGCTCATGAGAATATTTGTGTGGTAGGTGACGATGCACAGAGTATTTATTCCTTCCGCGGTGCTACTATCCAGAACATCCTTCAGTTTGAAAAAGACTACGATGATGCCAAAGTGGTAAAACTGGAACAGAACTATCGTTCTACAAAGTCGATCCTGAATGTGGCCAATGAGGTCATCTCCAATAACAAAGGCCAGATAGAAAAGAACCTCTGGACTGATAATGGAGACGGCGAAAAGATCAAGCTCGTAAGGACAATGACTGACAATGAAGAAGGTAAATTCGTTGCAGACACGATCGCTGAACAAAAACTCCGTAATCACTACGCCAACAAGGACTTTGCTATTCTCTACCGTACCAACGCCCAGAGCCGTGCATTTGAAGAAAACCTGCGCCGTAAAGCGATTCCTTACCGCATCTTCGGAGGTCTTTCCTTCTATCAGCGTAAAGAGATCAAAGACTTTATTTCCTACCTGCGTATTGTAACCAATCCACAGGAAGAGGAAAGTATGAAGCGTATTATCAACTATCCGGTACGTGGTATTGGTAAAACAACGGTTGATAAGTTGTCCGTACTCGCCAATGATCATAACATCACCTTCTGGAACGTACTGGAAAGGGCGGGAGAATTTGGATTTAAAAGTGGTACGCTGGAAGCTATTGAGAACTTTGTTATCATGATACGCAGCTTCCAGGCGATGCTGGGAAAACACAACGCTTACGACATCGCTTTACAGGTTGGTAAATCTACCAACATCGTAAAGGAGCTGTTCAACGATAAAACAACAGAGGGACTTGCCCGCTATGAGAATATCCAGGAGTTGCTGAACTCAATCAAGGAATTCACCGAAACACCTACGGAAGACGGTGAATTGCTGGAGGCAGAGAAATCACTGGGTAGCTATCTGCAGCAGATCACGCTGCTTACAGATGCCGATAAAGGCAATGATGAGGATAGTGATGTGGTAAAACTGATGACCATTCACGCTGCAAAGGGACTGGAATTCCCGGTGGTATTTTCCGTAGGACTGGAAGAAAACCTGTTCCCAAGTGGACTCTCTATCAATTCAAGGGAGGAACTGGAAGAGGAACGCCGCCTGTTCTATGTGGTGATCACCCGTGCTAAATCCCGTCTCTTCCTTACCTACGCTAACAGTCGTTATCGCTTTGGTCAGCTGGTAAATAATGAATCCAGCCGTTTCCTGGAAGAGATGCCGGAGAAATATATAGACCGCAGCTATGCTGGCGGTAGCGGTGTAAACCGTAGTCCAATGAATAACGGTGGTGGTCTTTGGGGTAACAGCGGTAGTAACATATTTGACCGGATGCAGAAGAAAACACCGCAGTCTTCGCCACAACAATCTGCCGGTCCGCGTCCTGCACCAAGACCCATGCAGAATGCTGCGCCAAGTAACCATGTGCCTTCGCCTAACTTCACTCCGGACGATCCTGCTACGATGGAGGCCGGTATGGAGGTAGAACACCAGAAGTTCGGTTTCGGTACTATCGTCAATATGGATGGTCCGATGAACAACCGGGTGGCAACGGTTAACTTTCCCAAAGCAGGTGGTGAGAAAAAGATCATGCTGAACTATGCCCGCCTGATGATCGTAAAAAAATAATTGCACTATAACTGACTGCAAGAGAAGGGAATTACCCCTCTCTTGCAGTTTTCATTTATACAAGATGATATCTTCCGCTATATTAAAATTGCGTCATTACTGTGCATACCAGGAGCGGTGCCATAGTGAGGTAAAGTCCAAATGCTTTGAACTGGGATTAAGAGGCGAGGAGGTGGATGCTGCCATTGCTGCCCTGATCACTGACAACTTTCTGAATGAGGAACGCTTTGCCAAAGCCTTTGCCGGCGGGAAATTCCGTACTAAACAATGGGGACGCAAGAAAATACTGATGGAGCTCAAACAACGTCAGGTATCGCCATATTGTATCAAAAAGGGAATGGACGAGATTGATGCCGAGGATTATGACAAAACGTTGTATAGCCTGACGGAGAAGAAATATGCCTCCCTGAAAGGAGAACAATACCTTAAGAGGAAGTATAAAACCATGCAGTACCTCCTTCAAAAGGGGTATGAACCTGATCTGATCCAGGAAGCCGTTGAACAAATCGCAAAAGGAGGCGAATAGTTAGCCCATAATTTTCAAACTTTTTAAACGAAGTCATCGTAATTTGCAATGATCAATCAGGAGTTGAGATTAAGCAAAGGATGACATCGGCAATACAGACATTCCTTTGATATTAATCCAGCCAATATTCCTGATCCCAAATTATCAAATTCCTAATTAGAATTATATATGTCAGATCTGAAGGTCACGCTAATACAAACCAACCTGCACTGGGAAAACGTTGAAGAGAATCTTCGCATGTTCGATGAAAAGATCAATTCCATCAAGGAAAGGACCGAAGTAGTGGTCCTGCCCGAGATGTTTAGTACAGGCTTTAGTATGGCTCCCGAAAGACTGGCGCAAAAGATGGATGGTTCCGCTGTACAGTGGATGAAGCAGAAGGCGGCAGAAAAGAACATCATCATCACGGGAAGCCTGATCATAGAAGAAGATGGCCAGTACTGGAACCGCCTGATCTGGATGCAGCCCAATGGTGTGTTCGGCACATATAACAAACGTCACCTGTTCGGTTTCGGTGGGGAGCATGAACATTACCAGGCAGGCGATAAACGCCTGATCGCTTCTGTAAAGGGCTGGAAAGTGTGCCTGACAGTATGTTACGATCTCCGTTTCCCGGTATGGTCCAGAAATGCTATCTCACCTGAGACAGATGCTCCTGCCTACGATGTGTTGATCAACGTGGCCAACTGGCCTGAGCGGAGAAGCACTCCCTGGAAAACACTGATTCATGCACGTGCTATCGAGAATCAATGTTATGCTATCGGTGTGAACAGGGTAGGTAATGATGGCAATAACATTTATCATAGTGGCGACTCCAGCCTGATAGATCCACTCGGTGAGATCATCTATCGCAAGTCACATGATGAAGATATTTTTACAACGACACTCGAACGCGCCCGCCTCGATGAAGTGAGGAAAAATTTCCCGTTCCTGAAGGATGCTGATAAATTCCAGATATTTTAATGTTGAAGGGCGTACATCATATTGCTATCATTTGTTCTGATTACGAACGAAGTAAGCGTTTCTATACAGAAGTACTCGGTCTGAAGATCATCCGCGAAGTTTACCGGCTTGAACGCCAGTCATACAAGCTGGACCTGGAACTGAACGGGACCTATGTCATCGAATTGTTCTCCTTTCCCGATCCTCCTTCAAGAGTCAGTGGCCCCGAGGCCGCTGGATTAAGACACCTGGCTTTCACTGTCGATGATATCGACGAGGTGGTTGCCCACCTGGAATTATGTAACGTAACGCCAGAACCTGTACGTGTTGATCCTTACACAGGCAAACGATTTACTTTCTTTACGGATCCTGACGGATTGCCGCTGGAGCTATATGAAGCATAAAAACAGGTGAAGAGAAACCATTTGGTATTGACTTTGCCTGTTATCCTATAGATACTAAAAACATTGTCAATGCTTAGGGCTTATATCAACACCCGTGTTTTCAACGGTGACTTATGGCTGGACGGCTATGCCGTTATCACAGAGAATGACCGCATCCAACAGGTAGTTCCGCAGGTACAGGTGCCTGAAGCGGCTGAACTCATTGATCTGAAGGGCGATATACTGGCTCCGGCCTTTATAGATCTGCAGATCTATGGTGGTAATGGCCGGCTGTTCCCACTTACACCGGATACAGCGACCCTAAAGGCGACATATGAATACTGTCAGTCCGGTGGCGCTGCTTTCTTTATGCCCACCATCCCCACGCATTCAAGGGAAGTAATCAGCAGAGCTATAGCCGCTGTACGCCAGTATTGGCAGGAGGGAGGAAAAGGAGTATTGGGACTACACCTGGAAGGCCCCTTCATGAATGTGGAAAAGAAGGGCGCCCATCTTGAGCATTACATTGTAAAGCCAACAGCTGCATACATTGATGCACTGCTGGCAGAGGGTGAAGGCATCATTAAAATGATGACACTTGCACCTGAATGCTGTGACCCATCCCTGATAAAGCGTTTACAGGAAGCTGGAGTACTGGTCTCTGCCGGACATAGTAATGCTGATTATGCTACTGCCTGCAGGTTCTTTAATGACGGTATTACCACCGCCACACACCTCTTTAATGCCATGTCGCCTTTCCAACACCGTGCTCCCGGTCTTGTGGGCGCCATCTATGATCATCCTACTGTACATTCCAGCATAGTACCTGATGGTATACATGTGGACTTTGCCGCACTGCGCATCAGTCATAAAATAATGGGAGAACGCCTTTTCCTGATCACTGACGCTGTAGTAGAAGCGAGGGAGGGAGATTACATCTACGTAGAGGAGACGGACCGGTATGTGAATGCGCAGGGTACGCTGGCCGGCTCTAAACTGACCATGCATAAAGGGGTAAAGAACTGTATCCAGGAAGCGTGTATTCTACCAGAAGAAGCCCTGCGTATGGGATCTCTGTATGCGGCGAATGTGGCAGGCCTGTCTCATGAATTAGGTAAAATAGCGCCAGGGTATATGGCGGCAATGGTGGTATTGGATACCAGTTGGGAGTTGAAACAGTTAATTGGGTTATCTTAGCGGTTTCAACTTCAAACTCGCATGGCCATCATACAATACTTTAAGAAAAACCAGTACAAGAACCTTTTCTTCCTGATATGGCTTTTACTTGCACTGGTCCAGGCCGGGTTTACCGAGCTAATGGATGATGAAGCCTACTATTGGGTATATTCCCGCCACCTCGACTGGGGGTATTTTGATCATCCGCCGATGGTGGCACTGCTGATCAAAATGGGATATGCGCTGTTCCACAATGAACTCGGGGTACGCCTGGGAATGATCGTACTGAATCTGTTCACGCTGGTTATTACTGATAAACTGATCCCCCGCAAAGATAACAAACTGTTTTATCTGCTGCTGTGTGTCATGGGCGCAATGCAACTGGGAGGAATGCTGGCCGTACCCGATATTCCGCTGATCTTTTTTACTGCGCTGTTCTTCCTGGTATATCGTGATTTCCTGGAACAGCAAACCTGGAAGAATACACTATTACTCGCGCTGAGCATGGCTTTGATGTTCTACAGTAAGTACCATGGTATTCTCATTGTAGGCTTCACTGTTATCTCTAACCTGAACCTGCTGCGGGTCTTTAAGTTCTATGTAGCCTGTATCGTAACTGCTATCCTGTTCATGCCGCATCTTTACTGGCAGTATGCACATAATTTCCCCTCGCTGCAATACCATCTGTTAGAGCGGAACGCCAGCAGTTACAGTATCAGTTATACGATGGAGTATATCCTGGGACAGTTGCTGTTATTCGGTCCCATAGCCGGTTGGCTCATATTATACTATGCGTTTGTATGCCCAATACAAAATACATTTGAGCGCGCACTGAAATTTTGTGTAATTGGGGTACTGGCATTCTTCCTGATCAGTACTTTCAAAGGAAGGGTGGAGTCAAACTGGACTGTCATGCTGTTCACGCCATCGCTGATACTGGCTCATCAGTCTGTACGCAGAAAACGTTCGCTGAAATGGTCGCTGCGGGTCCTGCCTTACCTCGCTGTATTCACCCTCTTTCTGGTAGCAGTGACGAGAGTATACATGGTATGGGATTTTATGCCGGCGGTGACTGTTCGTCCGGAGATCCATCATAATAAACCATGGGCGGCTGAAATGAAAAGACAGGCTGCTGGTCGGCCGGTAGTGTTTATCAACAGTTATCAGTGGCCTTCGAAATATATGTTCTATAGCGGTGAGCTGGCTTATGTGATCAATAACCGGTACAACCGCAGGAACCAGTATAACTATTGGGATACGGAAAAACAGTTATGGGGCAAGCCTGCGATGATCACTTTCACGCCAGACAACAAGCTGCCTTTCTCCAACAGCTTTAATACTGTAAAAGGAGCATGGAATGCCTATAGTGCGGATCCTTACTATTCTTACACGCTGCTCACATTAGAGACTGCGATGCAGAAGGTAACAGTAAAAAGAGGAGAGCGCATGCCTTTTATACTGCATCTGAAAAATGGGTATAATGGTCCGGTACCGGTGGATAAGGAACATGAAGCTGTTCTGGGTTATGCGTTCCTGGAAGCACAGAGTGGTGTGAAATCCGACCTTACTGTCAGCAGGGCTATTGACCGCCGCCTGATCCGCATGGAAGTGACTATGCCGGATGAACCGGGCACCTATCATCTGAAATTCTGTGTGTTCTCAGGCATATTACCGCCGACGCATAATAGCCAGACCGTGCTGGTTGAAGTGAAATAACAAGCTAATAAGAACGAAAAATGGCGTATCAATCACTATTGATACGCCATTTTAATATAACCGGCTGTGGCCGGCGAATTACTTATTGCTGGAATGCATTCCACCCCTGTGATACCAGCTTGAACTTATTCCCACCCTTGGTGAAAATATGTGCACCTTCACTGATATCTGTCATATAACCGATCACACTGATCTGTTCAGATAGCACGATCTTATCATGGTCTTCCTGTTTGATGGTGAATAACAGTTCATAGTCCTCGCCACCGCTTAACGCTGCCGCGGTTGGGTCCAGACTGAATTTCAGCGCCTGTTCCTTCGTTTCGTTAGCAATAGGGATCTTCTCTTCGTACAGTCTCACCCCCAGGTTGCTTTGTTTGCAGATGTGCAGTATTTCAGAGCTGAGGCCATCACTCACGTCCATCATGGAGGTGGGTTGTATATCCTGCTGTTGCAGGAACTCAATGATATCGCGGCGTGCTTCCGGTTTCAGCAAGCGACCGATAATGTAGGTCTGGTTTTCCAGGTCGGGCTGCAGCTGAGGACTTTCCAGGTAGATCTTTTTCTCTCTTTCCAGTAGCGTCAGCCCCAGGAATGCAGCACCCAGATCGCCAGATACGCAAAGCAGGTCTCCTTTCTGGGCAGTAGAACGTTTAACGAATGTGTCCGGCGCTACTTCACCAATAGCAGTAACACTGATGATGAAGCCCTTATTGGAAGAAGAGGTATCGCCCCCTATCAGGTCTACGCCATATTTCTCACAGGCAGCATACACACCTTCGTAGAACTCACTGAGTGCATCTACGGAGAAGCGGTTGCTAAAGGCAATGCTCACCGTGATCTGCGTAGGTGTTGCATTCATTGCATAGATGTCAGAGAGGTTCACCACGACTGATTTGTAACCCAGGTGTTTCAGCGGGGTATACATCAGATCAAAGTGGATACCTTCTACCAGCATGTCGGTAGAGACTACTGTCTGGCGTCCGAAATGATCAATAACAGCAGCGTCATCGCCTACACCGAGAATCGTGCTTGCCTGTTGTATTTCTATATTTTTTGTAAGCAGTTCTATCAGTCCGAACTCCCCGAGGGAGTTAATCTCTGTTCTTTCTTCGCTCATGGTATATGATATTAGATCAGTATTTACCGTTTACAATATCTACCAGTGGCTCATGGATGAGGTTATTGGTAGCTATCAGTGTACGTTGATAAGGAGAATAGCGGTTGCCTTTGAAATCGGTCACCTTCCCGCCGGCTTCTTCCACAATCAGAAAACCAGCAGCTGCGTCCCAGGCATTCAGGCTGTGTTCGTAGTAACCGTCAAAGCGGCCACAGGCTACCCAGCACAGGTCAATGGCAGCAGAACCGAGACGGCGTACCGGCTGGCCCTGTTTAATAAAATACTCAAATATTTCTGCCGGGCTATGTGTATATTCTCCCCATGTATAAGGAAAGCCGGTTGCCATACAGGCTTTTTTGATGTCCGCTTTTGCGGATACCTGTATACGCTTGTCATTCAGGAAAGCACCCTGTCCTTTTTCAGCAAAGAAAAATTCATTCAGAAACGGATTATAAACCGCTCCCAGTATCATTTCTCCATCCTGCTCTACTCCGATAGATACACAGCAGATAGGGATACCATGCGCGAAGTTCACCGTACCATCCAGTGGATCGATGATCCATTTGACATTTGAGTCAGATACCAGTTCTCCTGATTCTTCACTCAGAATGAAGTGGTCGGGAAAGTTTTCCCTGATCACACTGAAAATGGCAGTCTCTGCATTCTTATCCGCTTCTGTAACAAGGTCATTTACTGAGCTTTTGCTCAATACCTCGAAAGAGCCATTAAAGTATTGCTGTAGAACATCTCCGCCGGCTTTTGCTGCTTTGAGTAGGGTTGCTTTTAACATGGGGCAAAGGTACGCGGGAATTTTTTTTCTAACCATATCGTTTTTGTTAATATGTTTGTGATAGATTGCCAGCGGTCAGATACAAGTAATTCAAATTCCGGCCGTCGCAATCTAAAATCGGCGTATTTTTGCAGCTAATAAATGAGAAGGAAAATTAATGGCCATTTTAGGTAATCTTATATCCAGGTCACTGCGCATCAGGAAGAAATTCACATTTAAGTTAGGGACACCTCGTCAATACCAGCTTCAGGTATTACGCAGATTGTTGGGCAAGGCGAAGGAGACGCAGTTCGGGCAGCACTATAAATTTCAGGAAATCCTGAACAGTCCGAATATCATGGCGCAGTATCGCGCGACCATCCCCGTGCATAATTATGATAAGATGCATGATGAATGGTGGCACAAATGCCTGGAAGGACAGGCGAATGTCAGCTGGCCTGAGAAAATAAAATACTTTGCGCTGAGTTCCGGTACATCGGGATCGGCCAGTAAACATATTCCGGTAACCAAGGACATGTTGAGGAATGTCAAGAAAGTGGGCGTTAAGCAGCTTTACTCCATGGCTAACTTCAATATCCCTCCCAAGTCCTTCGCCAAAGGTATTCTGATGCTGGGTGGTACCACCGCTCTCTATGAGAAAGGTGATTATTATGAAGGTGATATGAGCGGCATCCAGGCGAAGAATATTCCCCGTTGGTTCAGACGCTTCTATAAACCAGGTGGTAATATCTCCCAGAAACCGAACTGGGAGCAACGTATCAAACTCATCGTGCGCAAGGCGAAACAATGGGATGTGGGTACCGTATGTGGTGTGCCTGCATGGGTACAGATCGTACTAGCCGAGATCATCAAATATCATGGTGTAAAGAACATTCATGAAATCTGGCCAAACCTGGCTGTATATATTCACGGAGGTGTATCTTTTGAACCTTACCGCGATAGCTTCCAGAAATTACTCGGTAAGCCTATCAACTTCATCGAGACTTACATGGCTTCCGAAGGTTCCTTCGGTTTCCAGGCAAGACCAGGTGTAAGAGGTATCAAACTGGTATTGAACACAGGTATCTTCTATGAATTTATTCCTTTCAATGAAGAGAACTTTACTTCTGATGGAGAAGTGAAGGCCAATCCAAAGGCTTACATGATCCACGAAGTAGTAGAAGACGTTGAATATGCTGTCATGTTGTCTACCTGTGCTGGTGCATGGCGTTACCTGATCGGCGACGTGGTGAAATTCACTTCTGTGAAAGAACACGAGATCGTCATCGTTGGGCGTACGAAACAGTTCCTCAGCCTGTGCGGAGAGCATATGAGTATCGACAACATGAATAAGGCGATCGATATGGTGCAGAAGAAGATGGGTATTACCATTAAGGAATTCACGGTAGCTGGTTTCCCTTATCAGAGCCTGTTCGCACACCGCTGGTACATTGGTACTGATGATGTGAACGTCGACACCAACCGTATACGTGAGATCATCGATCAGACGCTTAGCGAAGTGAATGACGACTACGCAGTAGAAAGAACTTCAGCACTGAAAGAGTTGTTTGTAGAGGTACTTCCCAATGAGGTTTTCATTGATTATATGAGAGCAAAGGGGAAGGAAGGCGCTATGAATAAATTCCCACGTGTACTGAAAGGCGAAAAGCTGAAGGACTGGGAGCAATTCCTGAGCGTGAAGTCAGTTTAAGAATTTTAACGATTTTATTAATAAAAAGAGGGGTAACTTTCACCAATAAAAGTTACCCTTTTTTAATTAAGGATAGCCGTAAGAGTAACGGTAACGGAATTTTGTAGCGCATGATAGCAGCACTGGCAGCGGGCATGGTGTTGGGCCTCTTTCTTTCGATCTCAGTAGGTCCTGTCATCTTTGCCATTATAAAATATAGCATTAACAACGGTTTTAAGGCAGGGGTCAGCTTCGCTTTGGGAGTATCATTCAGTGATATCTTTTTTGTACTGACGGGCAATCTGGCTACGTCTTTTATTACCGGTCTTGAAGAATACAAACAATACATCGGCATCGTCGGGGGTATACTCCTCGTAGGCATGGGTATCTACGGCCTGCTTTTTAAGAAAGTGAAGATCAGTACCGGCGATGAGCGTCCTGAGATGTTCCGCACACATGACTATCTGAAAATATGGCTGGCCGGCTTCCTGATGAACACCCTGAATCCGGGCGTGATCATCTTCTGGTTGGGTGTGTCTGTAGCCAATAGTTCCACCACCGTCGGTCACCGTGTAGTCATGTACCTCACCTGCCTGGCCTGGGTACTGTCTACTGATATCCTGAAGGTATTTGTAGCTGATAAGATCAGGCACAAGCTGACACTGAGTAATGTAGTGTGGCTGAATAAGATAGCAGGGGTAAGCCTGATCCTGTTTGGGGTAATATTACTTTACAAGGTATTATTTGATCCTGCTGGTATAACCGGACATTAACACAAAAATACTCGTATAAAAGAAAAGCCATCCGCCGAAGAGGGGATGGCTTTTTCTTTTTATTGGTGGTGGTAATTTGCTTATCTGATAGTCCAGGTCTCTTTACCAGCCAGCAGTTTATCCAGATCGCCGGGGCCTCTTTTAGCCAGGGCATCTTCTGTCTGGAAGTTCAGCTGGTCTTCATAAGTAGGACGGAAAGCCTGGTAGAACACGCCAAATGGACGTGGCAGATGACCTTCAATACGCGGATCGTCAAACATACGGGTCAGGATCTGTGCTTTATAGAAATCTCTCTCATCATGTATCCAGAGGTCTTCAGCACTGTATTCACCACCCAGTTCCACAACCACAGGTTTTAAACCATCCAGGCGGATACCTTTATTCTTCTGCGCACCGAAGATCAGTGGCTGACCCTGTTCAACAAAGATCGTTTCCTCCAGTTTGCTGCCTTTCTCAGTGAATACCTCAAAAGCACCATCATTAAAGATGTTACAGTTCTGGTAGATCTCGAGGAAAGAAGCACCTTTATGCGCATGGCTGCGTTTCAGCATTTCCTGCAGATGTTTAGGATCACGGTCCATGCTGCGGGCAATGAAGGTCGCATCTGCTCCCAGCGCCAGCGCCAGCGGATTGAACGGATGGTCAATACTACCAAATGGCGTAGACTTCGTCACTTTGTTCTCTTCTGAAGTAGGAGAGTACTGACCTTTTGTCAAACCATAGATCTGGTTATTGAACAGCATCACATTGATATCGAAGTTACGACGCAGCAGGTGAATGGTGTGGTTACCACCGATGGATAGACCATCGCCGTCGCCGGTCACTACCCAAACGCTCAGTTCAGGACGTACTGCTTTCAGCCCTGAAGCAATAGCAGTAGCACGACCATGGATCGAGTGCATACCGTATGTGTTCATATAGTAAGGAAAACGTGAGGAACAACCGATACCCGATACGATCACAATGTTTTCCTTTGGAATGCCCAGACCGGGCATGATTGTCTGTACTTGTTTTAATATAGAGTAGTCTCCGCAACCCGGACACCAGCGCACTTCCTGGTCCGTTGCAAAATCCTTCGCCGTTAACGCCTGCGGAGCTATGGTAGCTGTTGACATCTGAATATTTTAA
Source organism: Chitinophaga agri (assembly GCF_010093065.1). Taxonomy (NCBI): domain Bacteria; kingdom Pseudomonadati; phylum Bacteroidota; class Chitinophagia; order Chitinophagales; family Chitinophagaceae; genus Chitinophaga; species Chitinophaga agri. The sequence continues at coordinate 5,202,894 of NZ_CP048113.1, forward strand.
AGAAAAAGAAAAAAACGGTGGGCAAAGTTACGAATTGTTGCCCTTCGCGGTTTACGCAATAAGGAATACTTCTGTTTCCCCCTGTTATTTATGCCTGTTCCTGTTGCAATAACTCTTCCCAGTACTCGGCTGCTCTCCTGGTATGTGGTATTACTATAGTACCGCCAACAATGTTGGCTACGGCAAAGATCTCATACATTTCTTCTGTAGTAATACCCTGTTCGTGGCATTTACCCAGGTGATATTTGATACAGTCATCACAGCGGAGTACCATCGATGAAACCAATCCCAGCATTTCCTTCACTTTGGTACTCAATGCACCCTCAGCGTAAGTATTTGTATCAAGGTTAAATAAACGGTTAATGACTTTATTCTGTTTGCCCAGGATTACCTCATTCATTTTAGCGCGGTAATCGTTGAATGCTTTTATCTCGTCTGCCATTTTATTGTTGTTTACACACCTTAAAGCTATGAAACGATTCGCAAATATTAATCAATCTACTTGTTCAGTAGACTATGTCTTTGGTCAGGAAAAGTGCTGATTTGCATTTGTATTGTAAATGAGCGTGTTATGTGACTTTGAATAACCATTGGTTATTGCTCATAACAAGAAGTGATGCTGACATTGTCTCCCGCCCCGATGCTCATTTCAAGCAAAATGATCCTGGAAAGTATCCGCCGCTTAACAATAAGATAACATTCAAGCCTTTTCTTTGCGCTTTATCTGCTGATTATGTTTGTGATGCGTTTCTTTTTACTGCTGATTTTAGGCGGACTACTGTCCGGCAATCTTCCTGCTCAAAGCGATAAGCTCTCAAAATTTCAACAATTCGATGGAGACGACTATGAGCAGATAAAACCTGACTCTACCTTCCTGCAACTGAAGAATGCCTATAACAGGGCTATCGAAAAGAAAGATCAGCTTGCTGCTGCCAGCTGTCTCTCTCAGATGGGGCAGATCTGTTTCCATCTGGGGCATCTGCCACAGGCACTTGACTATCACATGCAGGCTATCAGCATTTTCCGCAAAGAACACGCTGCTCTTCAGTTGGCCGGTAACCTGAACGATGTGGGCATGCTGTATTATTATAATAAGCAGCCGGAATTATCCCGCGGTCAGTATGAACAGGCCCTCGAGATATACCACGCCGTACATAACACGCCGGGTATTGCCCTGACCTATGGTCTCATCGGTCACCTTCATGAAAAAGAACAGCATTACGACAGCGCTTTCTTCTATCAACGACTGGCATTGAGCACCTATCTGCTGGCAGACGATAAGAAGGGCATGTCCAAGATCTACGAAAATATTGGTAGTATCTATGAAGATCTGGCCGTATACGATTCTGCTGCCTGGTATTTCAATAAAGCTTTGGATCTCAATATTATTGCAGGTGAAGACCTGGCCCGTATTGAGATCTATAATAACCTGGGAGATGTATCCCGGAAAACCGGTCACTACGCTGAGGCACTTGCGCTGACCCGTCGTGCGCTCCTACTGTCGCTTGCACTGCATGAGCAACACCAACTGGCAGGTGCCTACCGCGATCTCGCCAAGGCACATCACCTGGCTGGTACGAACGACAGTGCTTATTTCTACCTGGAACTCAGCCGTCAGCATCTGCTGGAAACCTATTCCGACGAAAACAGTAAGCAGGTCGCTTTACTACAGTCCGTATATGATATCGAAAAGAAGAACAATGAAATAGAACGGTTGCAAAATGCCCGTAAAACCACCCGTATCATGACGGTGGCTATCATTATTGTGGTACTGTTACTGGTGGTCATGGGGGTGCTGATCATCAGCCGGCAACGCCTGAAGCTGCGCAACGAACAGATATTGAACACACAGCACCGTCAGACATTTGAAACAGAGAGGGTACTGATGGAAGCGGCCCTGCAAACCAAACAGTTACAAGAGGGTAAACTGAAGGAAGAACTGGAAGTACGTTCCCGGGAACTGACCACCCACACCCTCCACCTGATCCAGAAGAACCAGCTGCTGGAAGAGCTGCGTACACGCCTGGATGAAATGATCAGGGATGATAAGCGCGACCAGAAGAAACAGCTCAAGCAACTACTCTCCCAAATTAACCATAGTTTCAACCACGACCAGTACTGGGTGGATTTCCGCAACATCTTTGAACAGGTGCATCAGACCTTCTTCGATAACCTTAAGAAATACTGCCATACGCTCACTTCCAACGATTTACGTCTGGTAGCCCTGCTCAGAATGAACCTGGAGTCAAACGACATCGCCACTCTTCTCGGGATTTCCACTGACAGTCTGCGTGTAGTAAGGTACCGGCTCAGAAAGAAGCTAAACCTTCAACAGGGGGATAGCCTGACCGCCTTTATCCAAAGCTTATAGCGTTCATAACCTTCCTGACTTTACTTTCCTGGAAAATTTGATCAGTAGCGGTACCAATCGCGCTGAAAGACACTATTGCGTCCCTTATTTACCAGGAGAAAATCTGACCCCGTCACCGTATCCAACCCCTAACCATACAAAACAACGCTACGACCCAAGGCAAATAATCCCCCCGAAATTACCTGTTAATATACGCTTAATGTTACGGTAACATTTTCTTAACGGACAATCTGTTACGGTAATGTATATTGTAAACCAATTAGTTATGGTCGATTTGTTGCGCTTGTTGCCTCCTTGTTCACGCCTCTTGTAACGGTGTAGCCTTTTTGTAACCCCGTTAATTTGGCTTCCGGAGATCACCATCGCACCTTTGCGTCAACGGAATAACTCTCTACCGATATGCAAAAAATTCTATTCACCTTTCTCTTTTCCTGCATGAGCATTTTATGCTTTGCACAGACCGGCCTGGTGACCGGTAACATCGTCGACAAGAACCAGCATTTGAATTTGCCTGGTGCGACGCTTAAATTAAAACCCGGCAATCATTACACTGTCTCCAATCAACAGGGTAAGTTTGAATTTTTAAGTGTGCCTGCCGGCACCTATACCCTGGAAGTTACCTACATTGGTTACCAGACACTTTCCCAGGAAGTAGCTGTTACTGCTGGCAAGACCACTGACCTGCAACTGAAGCTTGAAGCCGGTGGTATTGCTGGTAAAGAAGTACTGGTAGTGGGAGACCGTTTGCGTGGACAGGCAAAAGCCCTCAACCAGCAGCGAAACAATCCCAACATCACTAATATTGTATCAGCCGACCAGATCGGCCGTTTTCCTGATGCCAACGTAGGAGACGCGATCAAACGTATCCCTGGTATCACGATGCAGAACGACCAGGGTGAAGCCCGTAACATCATCATTCGTGGTCTGGCACCCGAGCTGAATTCAGTAACCCTGAACGGCGACCGTATCCCTTCTGCTGAAGGCGATAACCGTCGTGTACAGATGGACCTGATCCCTTCTGATATGGTACAGACCATTGAAGTGAACAAGACCCTGACCCCGGATATGGACGCTGACGCGATCGGTGGTTCCGTAAACCTGGTGACCCGCGCGGCTCCAAATGGCCTGCGCGTATCTGCAACCGCTTCCGGTGGTGTAAACCCTATCCGTGGTAAAGCTTTATATACTGGCGGGCTGGTAGTTGCTAACCGCTTCTTCAATAATAAACTTGGGGCAGTAGTAAGTGCTTCCTATAATAATAATGATTACGGTTCTGATGATATGGAAGCTACCTGGAGCAAAGATGACTTCGGGAATGTTTTCGTGTCTGAATCAGAAATACGTAAATACAATGTACAGCGTATCCGCAGAAGTGCTTCTGCCTCATTGGACTATAAGATCAATGCGAAGAACACCCTCTACGCCAGCGCTATGTACAACTGGCGCGACGACAGGGAAAACCGTTACCGTCTGCGTTACACGAGCATAGAGCCAGAATACGACGCCAATGACGCTATTACCGGTTATACAGCTTCTGTGCGTCGTCAGACGAAAGGTGGTATTGACAACAATCGTAACAAGAACCGTCGTCTGGAAGATCAGCGTGTACAAAATTACTCCTTGCGTGGTGAGCACCTGCTGGGTAGCAAAGTAGATCTGGACTGGTCTGCCAGCTATTCCAAAGCAACCGAAGACAGACCTAATGAGCGTTATATCGAATATCGCGCTTCTAATGGTAGTCCGGTAAACATGGACGTGAGTGATCCGCGTTTCCCATTGGTAACTGCTCCTACCCTGAGAGATGAAGACTTTTCTTTCAAAGCGCTGAGCGAAAACCATGATTATACAAAAGAAGACGAATTCGGTTTCAAACTGAATGTACGTTTCCCATTCAGTGTGATCGCTGGTCAGAAAGGCCGCCTGCGTGTTGGTACACGTCTGCGTCTGAAAGACAAAGAAAGACTCAATAACTTCTTTGAGTACGAACCAACCAGTGATTTTGCTAACCTGGCAGGCATCTCCAACACCAACATGAGTGGCAAAGGGTATCAGCCGGGAGAAAAATATGTTCCAGGTACTTTCGTAACGAATACATTCCTGGGTGCACAGCAGCTGAATGATGCTTCCAAATTTGAAAAGAGCGATGTTCCTGCTGAATATCTGGCGGTTAACTTTAATGCAAAGGAAACTATCTCTGCTGGTTACATCCGTTGGGACCAGGACCTGACCAAACAACTATCTGTTATCGCAGGTGTACGTGTTGAAAATACTCAAACCAATTATGAAGGTAACATCGTAGCGGAAGAAGAAGACCTGGAAGGACAGCGTAATGTGAAGAACAGTTATACCAACGTATTGCCAGGTATTACGTTCAAATACAATGTAAACAGTGACCTGGTGCTGCGCGCAGCTGCCACCACTTCTATTGCACGTCCAAACTACTATGATATCGCTCCTTATGTAAGCAGCCTTGCTGACGATGCTGAACTGAGTGCTGGTAACCCGGACCTGAAAGCAGCTTATGCGTGGAACTTTGACCTGATGGCTGAGCAATACTTTAAATCAGTGGGTATCCTGTCCGGTGGCCTGTTCTACAAGAGCATCAGCCACTTTATCTACACTTACAGAGATAACACCTACACCAGAGAGAAATTTGCGAATGACTATAAAGATGTAGCTACTAATCCTATTCCTGCTGGTGAGGAGTGGGTATACAAACAGGCACGTAATGGTGACAATGTAAGAGTATACGGTTTTGAAGTTGCCCTGCAACGTCAGCTGGACTTCCTGCCAGGTTTCCTGAAGGGTTTCGGTGTGTACGTGAACTATACCTATACCAAATCTAAGGCGGACGGTATCTTCAATGCTGATGGTGACAAACGTACCGATGTAACCTTACCAGGTACTGCACCACATATGTTCAACGCTTCGCTGTCTTATGAGAACCCTCGTTTCACAGCAAGACTGTCCGGTAACTATACTGCTTCTTATCTGGATGAACTGGGTGGCGACAATTTCGATGACCGTTTTTACGATAAACAATTCTTCCTGGACCTGAATGCTTCCTTCAAGCTGACAAAGACGCTGAGAGTATTCGGCGAAGCAAATAACCTGACTAACCAGCCACTGCGCTACTACCAGGGTATCTCTTCCAGAACTATGCAGGCAGAATACTATCGCCCGAGATACAACTTCGGTGTGAAGTTCGATCTGTAGTTTATAGTTTTTTATAAAATAGAATAACATACATGCTTAAGAAAATCTTGGCGCCTTTAAGTGGTCTTGTCATCCTCGGCGCATGCCAGGTGGATTCTGCGAAGACTGTAGTAAGGCAGGATGGTATAAAGCCTGTGGTTGTAACACAGGAAACAGGGCACGATACTGACGACCCGGCCATCTGGATCAATAAAAAAGATACGCTGAAAAGCCTCATCATAGGCACAGATAAGGATAGTGATGGTGGATTGTATGCCTTTGATCTGGAGGGGAAAATTGTCAACAAAGTACTGGGTCTGAAACGCCCTAATAATGTGGACATCGCTTATGGCTTCAAATTAAATGGTCAGCTGGTTGATATAGCCGTCCTGACGGAACGAGAAACAAATAGTATCAGGGTATTCCGCCTGCCTGATCTGACACCGGTGGATAACGGCGGCATACCGGTATTTGAGGGGGAGAAGGAACGTGCACCAATGGGTATTGCGCTCTATACCCGTCCGCAGGATAGTACCATTTTTGCCATCGTAGGTCGTAAGAGCGGCCCTGCTGATGGATATATATGGCAATATCACCTGGCGGATGAGAATGGAGTAGTGAAAGGCCATGTGGTAAGAAAGTTTGGTGCCTATAGCGGGAAGAAAGAGATCGAATCTATTGCGGTAGACAATCAGCTGGGATACATTTATTATTCTGACGAAACAGTTGGTGTACGCAAGTACCTGGCAGATCCGGCCAGAGGGGATAATAAAGAACTGGCGCTGTTTGCAACCGCAGGGTTTGTGTCCGATCACGAGGGTATTTCCATTTACCCGACATCCGATTCTACAGGTTATGTACTGGTCTCCAATCAGCAAAACAATTCATTTATGATCTACAGAAGGGAAGGCGAGAATGGTGTAGCAAATGAGCATAAGCTGATAGCAGAAGTGCCGGTATCCACCCTGGAAAGTGATGGCTCGGAAGTGACGGCTGTTCCACTGGGCAGTAAATTCCCTAAAGGCATGTTCGTGGCGATGAGCAATGGAAGGGTTTTTCACTACTATTCATGGGAAGATATACTAGCTAAGATCAAGGATAAATAGACTGGAAAATAGAGACGAAAAAAGGCGTTCACCTGGGGTGGACGCCTTTTTCGTTTATAGTATCATCAGATACGCTTTTATTATTTTAGTTGTCTTTCTGTAAAGAAGAAGATCATCATTGCGGCTGCAACTGTCAATACTGCTGTTAATATCCCGGAGATCATCATATCTGACACAAGGAAGGAGAATACAAGTCCTGCTAATGCAAGCATAACACCAACCTTTATCATTAACTTACTGGAATACTTATTGGCCAACTGCCAGTTTTCTTCGTTCTGCATTGATTTCTGTGTTCTGTAGCCATAGGTGGCATTGATCTTTTTAGGTGGGTACCTTTGTGAGATGAATGCTGCGATGATAAAAACTACTCCTGGCAGTAAGGGCGAAATCAATAAGCTGTTTAGTGAAATCATGGGTCGTACAATTTTAAGGGTTATTTCCCGGCATCCTGCAGAAAGTCCTTCAGCCCCTGTACTATCTTGTCTGCGAGCACCAACCGGAAGTTCTCATCCAGTATACGCATTTCATCTTCCGGATAACTGAGGAACAGTGTCTCTATCAATGCTGATGGCATCTCTGTAGGCATGTTAAGAATAAAGTTAAAGTTAGCATTATTCTTAAAGTCTGCCAACCCCGTTTCCAGCAACCTGGTATGTATAAACCGGTTCAGCGGCTCACAGAACGTATGTTTATAATAGTTAGCAGTGCCTTTGATGTCTACCGGATTGATAGACGAGTTCATATGAATACTTAGCAGCAGGTCGGGCGCCAGTTGCCGGTAATTATACAACCTGGCCTGGTTGTCGACGAAGACATCACTCATACGTGTTGTGATCACCCGTGCGCCTTCTTTTTCAAGGGCAGCTTTGACGAGTAAGGTCATGGTCAGCGACAGTTGTTTTTCTGCTATGCCCATAGCGCCAGCAGTACCAATATTGCCACCTCCGTGACCGGCATCCAGTCCGATAGTCAGGTTTTTCAGCTCCAGGCTGGCTGGCTGGTGTTTGATGCGGATAGTGATCCGGTTACTGTCGGCGTAGTAGATCTTATATCCCCAGGGTTGTTTATGTGTCAGGGAAATGGCTATACGGAATACGTCCGGGCTTACCTGTTTCCAGTCTATCCGGCTGATCTCTCCCGTCGGCCGTGTGGCTGGGAGGAAGCCCGGTTCGGAAAACGCGCCATGGATATCTACCGTGATCTTACCCGGATTGACTTCCTGGGAGGAGAGGTAGGGTAGTTTATCCGCGAGTCCTACAGAGATATAATCATATTGTTTATCGCTCCATACCCTGGCTTCGGTGACGATGCTCTCTGGTACTGGCTCAGTAAGCGTCATGGTATCTACAAGTCCTTCAGGGATGTAGCCAAACTGGTTCTGACTCAGTCTTACCCTGTAGTGGCTACCTTCTTTTCCTGAGATGCGCAGTAGCACATTCCTGTCCAGGTACCCCATCTTTTCGGGCCCGAGTCGATCGCCATCGGGAGAGATGGTAAGGTAGCTCATATCATCAATGGTACGGGCGGTCAGTTGGGAATTCCGTTGATAGGTATACCGCGAGCTGCCTGCCAGTACGGCTGTCTGCCCTTTGTGTTTCAGCGTTACATTGATCTTCCCGTCCAGCAGTGAGTCTGCTTCTGTCAATACATAATAGCCTGAATAGAATCCCGGAATGCCACCTGACTGTGCGGCAGGCAGCTCAGGAATGGTTTTACCATTGAACCAGCTGGCCTGTCCGTCAGGATAGCCCTTCATGCGTACACGCAGGGTATCACCCGCTGAGAGGATGGTATTGGTCTTAGGGGATATATTAACGTAATCTATGCGGAACGATGGCGTTACACGCGCAGGGGGGAGCGGATTAAAATAGAAATGATACGTACGTGATACGAATTTACCGGTGCTGTCAGTTGAGGATAGCACATAGGTACTCTTGCCGTGTTTTATCTCGCGTTTGATGGCGAAGACACCATTAGGGTATACATAAATGCTATCATTGTTGAGCAACACTTTACATCCTACGCAGGTACGTCCTGACCAGTATTGCTTCGAGCTACTGGTATTGATTTCCGTCCTGAGTGGCTGTGCCATTTTCAGGTACGCCTGTGCATGTAGTTGCAGACCTGTATATGCTGTTTGTAACAGTAGTAGTAATGCGAATCTCCTCATAGTCCCGCGGCAAAGTAGTCCAAAAAAAGTGCCATCCGCTCTTACGGATGGCACTCGAAAGTATTGAAAAATTGCGATGGTCAGCTTACCAGGCGTATTTATTTTCTGCGATTAGTTTGTCGGCTATACGACGGCGGGCATCTCTTGTGTTGAATGGAGTGGTTTTCGTGAAGCGTTTGATACCCAGGAGCATCATTCTTTGTTCGTCACCACTACCGAAAGAGTTAATCGCATCTTTTGCATATTTGTTGATGCGGTCAGCCGCATCATTGATATACGTCCGTACGATGTCAGCCTGTAATGCATTAGCCGCTTCACCTTCCAGTTCTATTCGTTTCAGGAGACGGAGTAATGCACTTTCTGCGCCGAATGTCTCAATCGCCATGTCGGCAATATTCATGAGGATTTCCTGTTCATGCTGGATTTCCTGCATCAACTTCTGTACCGCGCCACCTGCTACCAGCAGGATGGCTTTTTTGAAGTTGGCAACTGCTTTTTTCTCTGCAGCAAAAGGTGTTTCATCATCATTACCGAAGTCCGGAATACTCATGAGTTCCTTCATGACATTCATGGCAGGGTTCATCAGGTCCAGGCGGCCTTTGAGTGCCCGTTTTAATGTCATGTCGAGCGCCAGCAGGCGGTTGATCTCGTTGGTACCTTCAAAGATGCGGTTAATGCGGCTGTCGCGGTATGCCTTGGAGATAACGTATTCATCACTGAAGCCGTTACCGCCGTGTATCTGCACGCCTTCATCCACGGAGAAGTCGAGTGCTTCAGAGCCCTGCACTTTCAGGATGGCGCATTCCACTGCATATTCTTCTGCTGCACCGAGCAGTGCTTCTGCGAACGGTTTGCCGGCGGCGATCAGTTCTTTTTCTTTATCGTCTATGAGCTGCGCAGTGCGGTAAAGGGCCGATTCACATACCCAGTTCCGGATCACCATTTCACCCAGTTTATGTTTGATAGCGCCGAAATTAGCGATGGGCTGTTTGAACTGCTCGCGGGTATTGGCATACTGCACTGTGATAGTGGTAACGTTCTTAGCCGCACCGATAGCCGCCGCACAAAGTTTCAGACGACCGATATTGAGAATGTTAAACGCGATGAGATGGCCTTTACCGATCTCGCCGAGTACATTTTCTGCCGGTACCTGGGCGTCCTGGAAATAGATCTGTCTTGTGGAAGATCCTTTAATACCCATTTTATGTTCTTCCGCTCCTAAAGTGAAGCCAGGAGTATCTTTGTCTACGATGAATGCGGTGAATTGCTCACCATCGATCTTTGCAAATACAGTGAATACATCTGCAAAACCCGAATTGGTGATCCAGCATTTCTGACCGTTCAGTATATAGAACTTGCCATCCTCCGATAGCTTAGCAGTGGTTTTGGCACTCAGTGCATCCGATCCGGAGTTAGGCTCTGTCAGGGCATAGGCACCCTTCATTTGTCCGCTGGCCAGGGATGGAATATATTTTTGTTTTTGAGCCTCTGTACCAAAATACAGGATAGGCAGGGAGCCAATGCCGGTATGAGCCGCCATTGCTACTGAAAAGGAGTGGCCTGCGCCCAGGGCTTCGTTGATAAGGGTGGCGGTGACGAAATCTTTTCCCAGTCCGCCATATTCTTCCGGAAATGCTGCGCCCAGCAGGCCCAGCTCACCGGCTTTGTCCAGCAGGGAAGGCATCAGCCCTTCCTCCAGTTTATCAATACGGTCCAGTACGGGAGAAACTTCTTTGGTTACAAACTGCTCCGCCATTTCTTTGATCATGCGTTGCTCTTCATTGAAATCTTCGGGTGTAAAGACTTCGTTGGCAGGGGTTTCTTTAACGAGGAATTCCACGCCTTTTAAGGCATGTTTGTTATCAACTGTAGCGTCCATCCTGAATTTTTTTTGGTCCTATTGTAATTTACTTGTTTTAGGGCAAATGGCAAAAGTTGATAAATTTGCGGCATGTCTTCTTTTTTTCTGCCATATCTGAAAAGCCGTTTCCATATCATAACGAGTGGAACAGGTGAGGAACTGCTCATCTGCCTGCACGGTTTTGGAGAGAATGCGGAGAGCTACAGTCGTTTACATGATACATTGGGTACCCATTATACCATTGTGTCGCTGGACCTGCCACTGCATGGGCAAACGGAGTGGAAGGAGGAGCGGGCATTTGCCATGGAAGATCTGAAAGAAGTAATACTACTCATTCTCCAGCATTACCGTTTCAAGACTTTCTCCCTGATGGGGTACAGTATGGGGGGTAGGGTATCGCTTTGTGTGGTACAGCTGCTGGCTGAGAGAATTGACCGGCTGTATCTGCTGGCTCCCGACGGACTAAAAGATAACCGCTGGCATATGTTTGCCACACAGACTGCAATAGGGAAGTGGCTGTTCAGGTACTGTACCTACCATCCGCAGTTGTTTTTCGGCCTGCTGCATGCCTGGCGGAAGTTAAGGCTCATCAGCCGGGGATTGCACAAATTCGCTTTTAACAGTATGGACACCCTCGAAAAGCGGGAAAGGGTGTATTTTGTCTGGACATGTATGGGGCAAATGATGCCCGACAGGGAATTGTGTAAGCAACAACTGAAAACGCACCGGGTGCAAACGCTGCTGCTTTTTGGTAAATATGACCGCGTTATTCCGCCAGTATTGGGCATTCGTTTTATGGATGGTACCTTCCCCTGTGAAATGAGGGTGCTGGAACGTGGACATCAGCTGATCAGTGAAGAAGCGGCAGAAGTGATCACCGCCTATATTTTTTAATCTATCAACAACAACATACCATCTGCTGCAGACCAGTAATGCTGCAGCCTATTGAAACAGTTTATGTACATTATTCTATCGATCCTGTCCCTGTTGGGTATTATTTACGGCTATTTAATGTTTCGTTATGGACAGGGTTGGAAAAAGTTGCAGTCCTTTCAACCTGCTCATGCTATAAGTGGCCGCACAAAGGTCACCGTGATCATTCCTGCGAGGGATGAAGAAGATAACCTGCCACCACTGCTGCAGGCACTGAAAGCACAGTCTTATCCGGCGGAATTATTTGAGGTGATTGTCATAGATGATTTCTCTGCGGATGCAACAGCTGACATTGTTCGCAGCTTCCCCGCAACTAACATTCATCTGCTGCAACTGAGCCAGCATCTGAGTGCTGAGCAACGGTTAAATTCGTATAAGAAGAAGGCAATTGAGATGGCAGTAGAACGTGCTACCGGCGATATCATCATGACCACCGATGCGGACTGCGTCATGGGGCCGGAATGGATCACCCGTATGGTACAGTTTTACGAGACCTATCAACCAAAATTTATTGCAGCACCGGTAAGTTTCTACAGGGAGGATAACTTCTTCAAGATCTTACAGTCGCTGGACTTCATGACGATGCAGGGTATTACCGGAGCACTGGCGGCATTGAAATCCGGTACAATGTGTAATGGTGCCAATCTCGCCTATGAACGCAAGGTGTTTTATGAGGTAGGTGGTTTCAGGGGGATAGATAATATCGCTTCAGGAGATGACATGCTGCTGATGTTTAAGGTCTACCGTGCTTATCCTAACGGTGTATTGTATATGAAAAATGACGAGGCGATAGTAAGAACATTACCGGTGGATACTTTCAGATCTTTTATGCATCAGCGTATACGCTGGTCTTCCAAAGCAGATAAGTATGATGATAAGCGCCTGATCTGGGTGCTGGCGCTGGTGTATTGCTGGAATGTGGGAATGCTGCTGGCAGGCATTGCTGCGCTGTTCCTGCCAGGATGGAGGCTGCTGGTGCTCGGATTGCTGACCTACAAGATCGTGGTGGAATTTTATTTCCTGATACCTGTCGCACGTTTCTTTGGTAAAACCACTTTATTGTCCCGGTTTATTCCCGGACAGTTGTTTCATATTCCTTACATTGTAGTGGCGGGATGGTTAGGAAAATTTGGTTCCTATCAGTGGAAAGGCAGAAAAGTTAAATAACGGTATGTCAGATACGAATAACTATACATCTTTCGGCCGGCAGGCATGGAAACGTTTACGGCGCAATAAGGGCGCTGTAGCGGGTATGTTGTTGATCGTACTGGCAGTCATATTGAGCATTTTCGCCTACCTGCTGGCGCCTGACGGTACGCCTTATGCAAATAGAATGATGCTGGAGGCTGGCGGACAAAAGCCGGGGTTTCACATACGTACACTGGCTTTAAAGCGCGAGAGCGCTATTGTACGAACCAGCTGGTTCACCCGGCTGATGAATGGCCAGCCAGATACGGTTAACTATATTCCTATCCGTGACTGGCATTTTGAAGGGGAATCCATTGTGGTAGCGCGTTATCTCGATGAAGAGGAAACCATGCCGGAGAAATATACGCTGAGCCGTGTATTGTATGCGAGGGAGATGCCGGCAGGGACCAGGCTGAAAGAGTGGCAGCAGCAGATACGGTCAGCGCACATTCAGGAACGCATTTACCGGCTGGGATCGGACAAGTTTGGCCGTGACATTCTGAGCCGGTTGCTCGTCGGTACGAGGGTGAGTCTCAGTGTGGGGTGTATTGCGGTAGTGATCTCGCTCACGATCGGTATTTTTCTGGGAGCAGTAGCAGGTTATTTCCGTGGAGTGACTGACGAGGTGGTAATGTGGCTGGTCAATGTTATATGGTCAGTACCGACGCTGCTGCTGGTGTTTGCTATCACCCTGGCGCTGGGGAAAGGTTTCTGGCAGGTATTCATAGCCGTTGGGCTGACAATGTGGGTCAATGTAGCCAGGATCATCCGCGGACAGGTACTGGCACTGCGTGAGTTGCCATTTATAGAAGCGACACAGGCGCTGGGTTTTAGTCATACCCGCACTATTGTACGTCATATACTGCCTAATATTCTGGGGCCGGTGATGGTCGTGGCGGCGGGCAACTTTGCCACAGCTATTGTAGTCGAGGCGGGGCTTAGTTTTCTGGGAGTAGGTGTACAGCCACCGCAACCTTCCTGGGGGCTGATGATCAAGGAGAACTACAATTTTATCATCACTCACAACCCTATGCTGGCCCTGATACCCGGGCTCGCTATTATGAGCATGGTGCTGGCTTTTAACCTGTTGGGAAATGGCCTGCGTGATGCCCTGGATGTACGCCGGTAAACACTTGGATCGCATTTAAAAAATAATTAATTTTACCACTATCCATAATTCTTTACTATGCCTTTGAAATCATATCTTTTTATTGTGCTCGCTTTCCTGGGGCTGACTTTAGCAGCCTGTGGCAAAAAAGGAGCAATCGAACCTAAACCAGAAGAAGAAGGCCTGAAGGTATCCCTCGAAAATGTGGCAGAAGGTCAGTATACCGCAGCGCCCGGCAGTAGTTATACTTTTCAGGTGAAGGTGAATTCCAAGATGCCCGATAAAGGTGTCAACGTCAAAGTGGATGTTATTACTGATCCGGGTGGGATTGTATTTCCCCAGAATCCGGTAGCACCATCGTCGGACAGTGTGATCAATGTTACACTGATCGGACTGGAGCCAATCCGGACGGTAAAGGTGACGTTGACGATCACATCTGTTGGGAATGAGAATAATAAAATTATCAAGACATTCTGGATCACTAATAAATCTGATGAATAATAATCAGTTAATATAGTATCAGATTGTAAATAGTTATTAAGAGCCGGATCCGCTACCAGCAAGGATCCGGCTTTTTTAATACTATCACGGAGGAACAGGCATAGAACTAGCGACGAACTAGCGACGAACAAGCCCTATAGCAGCAACGGCGTCAGGATCTCCTATTTTAATACTATTTTAACCGGACTGACAGCTAATTTCCCCTGCGTAATTCTTATTTCTCCCTAGCTTTGCAGCTCCATAATAAGCAGTCAAAATATGCGTATAGGAGTGAATGCTTCCTGTTTGTTGCAGGATAATCCTGCTGATACAGGAAATATAGCCAGGGATTTATTATCAGGACTATGCCGGAATCATCCTGAACATAGTTTTATCCTCTTTTTCGATCAGTCGCCACCCGCAGATCTGTCATGGCCTGCGAATGTGACGACAGTAGTGCTGCCGATTAAGGGAAACCAGGAGTGGCGGCGGTATATATGGCTGGAATGGAAACTGGCAGGAGTTCTTAAAAAGCACCAGCTGGATCTTTTCCTGGGTATGGACGGGCGGGTCCCTTTACGGAGTAAGGTACCGGCTCATCTGCTGATAACAGACATGGGCTTCCTGCATGGTGCGGCGGGTATACCAGCAGCCGAACAGCGTTCATTGAAGAAAAACCTGATCAGATATATCCGTCATGCGAAAAAGGTGATCGTGGTATCAGCAACATTGCAAAATGATGTACTGCAGTATGCACCGGAGGCCGCGGCTAAACTGACCGTGATAAAACCGGCAGTGGATAGCAGCTATCAACCGCTGGAGTGGGAGGCGAGAGAAGAAGTGAAGGAAACCTATGCTGGCCGTGTGGAATACTTTGCCGTTGTGGGTCGTATTCACCCAAGAAATAACCTGATGCCTTTGCTGAAGGCGTTCTCAGCGTTGAAGCGCCGGCTACATTCAAATATGAAATTATTATTAATAGGTTCGCAGACAGCTGCCGGAGAAGAAATTACCGCTGCTTTAGCATCCTATAAATACAGGAATGATGTCGTACTGCTTCCTGACACGGACCAGGAGACGCTGGCGAAGCTGGTAGCGGGCGCTTATTCACTGTTATACCTGCCTCGCTTTGACGGAGTGGCCATGCCGGTATATGCTGCGATACAGAGCGATGTGCCGGTTATTGCGCTGGAAGGCGCAGCTGCACGTGAAGCCGGTGGCGATGCGGTGCTGTTTGCTGATCCGGACAGCCTGGAAGATTTGGCAGATAAGATGTGCCTGTTGTATAAAGATGAAGAGCTGAGAAGCCGGCTGCTGGGAAAAATGAAGAAAGCGGACTGGTCTACGGCGTTTGGGGCGCTGATTACAGATTAGTCAATTAATACTAAATTTGCGGTTCTTAAAATTGGGAACAAATATCATGGGAAAGACATCTACCATACAGATTCAGGTTGCCCTGGACAATGACAGAATACCTGAGAAGATAGAATGGAGAGCTACTGACAGCTCTGAAGCGGACCGTTTCCAGCAGGCCAAAGCAATGATGGTCTCTTTCTGGGATGGTGGTGACAAAACCGCCTTGCGTATAGACTTATGGAATAAGCAAATGATGGTGGATGAAATGGCAGATTTCTTTTATCAGACTTTGATGACCATGGCTGATACTTATCAGCGTGCAACATCCGGAACTCCATACAAGGATCAGGCGGAAGATATCCGAGTTTTTGCCAAAGACTTCTACAAGAAGTTTGAAGAAAAACAAAAACTGGAACAATAGGCCGTAACCTTAAAACAACCACATATGTCATTAGAACTAAATATCAATGCTGCGATCAAGGCAGCTATGCTGGCAAAAAGTGAAGCAGAACTGCGCGCACTGCGTGCTATTAAAGCTGCTGTATTGCTGGCCAAAACAGCAGAAGGTGGTGGTGCAGAACTGACA
Organism: Chitinophaga agri; assembly: GCF_010093065.1. Taxonomy (NCBI): domain Bacteria; kingdom Pseudomonadati; phylum Bacteroidota; class Chitinophagia; order Chitinophagales; family Chitinophagaceae; genus Chitinophaga; species Chitinophaga agri. The sequence continues at coordinate 5,219,248 of NZ_CP048113.1, forward strand.
GAAGCTGACGAAACAAAACTTTTGCAGAAACTGGCAAAGCAGCGTAAAGATTCCCTGGATATCTTCCGTCAGCAGAACCGTGAGGACCTGGCAGTGAAAGAAGAAGAGGAGCTGGTAGTGATCGAAAGATACCTGCCTAAGCAGATGGATGAAGCAGAACTGAGAACTGTTATTGCAGAGATCATCGCAACAACTGGCGCCAGCTCACCTGCCGATATGGGTAAGGTGATGGGTGTAGCTTCCAAACAACTGGCTGGTAAAGCCGATGGTAAAGCTATTTCCGCTGTGGTGAAGGAGTTGTTAGCCAAATAATCAGTAACAGGACCGGCGGGGATAACTACTTTACTGGTCCTGTACTTTCCCTTATTTATCCTATCGAAATCATGGGCATAGATATAGTTTTTGCCATCCTTATGGTACTGGCTATTTATAAGGGATACAGCCGGGGGCTTATTATAGCTGTTTTCTCCTTTATAGCCGTCACCCTTGGAATGGCAGCTGCACTGAAGCTAACCACTGTGACTGCCCTGTATGCTCAGGAACACTGGGGGATACACTCCCGCTGGTTACCCGTACTGTGTTTCATCGCACTTTTTGTCGGCGTTGTTTTTCTCGTCAGGTTTGGAGCTACGCTCATACAAACTATGGTCGAGGCTGTAATGCTGGGCTGGTTAAACAAATTAGGTGGAATTATATTATATAGTGCTATCTTTATCACTGTTTATAGCATCCTTTTATGGATAGCGAACCAACTGTACTGGTTAAGCCCGGAAATCAAGATGCAATCTGTAGTCTATCCTTACATAGAGCCTCTTGGTCCGGTAGTGATGAAGTTATGGGGTAAAATTGTTCCTTACTTCAAGGATATATTCGAAAATCTTCAGTCATTTTTCGACAAAGCAGCGAAGGAAATTCAATCTACTTAGCTCGCTTCAAAGATTATTTGAATTAATAAAAAGAATTATTTTAGCACAAAATTGACTTTCAAGCTTTGGCAATGGTTTACGAAATAAAAACACAGGGAAAGTTTAAATTCATCGAGGAAGGAGAGGGGGAGCCATTAGTACTGTTGCATGGTCTGTTCGGTGCAATGAGCAACTTTAGTGGTCTGATCGATTACTTCCGGAACTACAACAAAGTAGTAGTGCCGCTTTTGCCTCTGTTTGATCTGAACATTCTGGATACTTCCGTTTCAGGACTGGCTAAGTATGTACACAAATTCGTAGAAACGAGGGGTTATTCCAATATACACCTGCTGGGTAACTCCCTGGGAGGCCACGTAGGATTGGTATACCTGCTCAAACATCCGGAAGCTCCTGTTAAATCATTAACGCTGACTGGTAGTTCCGGTCTGTTCGAAAATGGTATGGGAGAGACTTATCCTAAACGTGGTGACTACGAATATATCCGTAAGAAAACGGAGCTGACCTTCTACGATCCGGCAATGGCGACAAAAGAGCTGGTAGATGAGGTATTCGACATCACTACCAACCGCCTGAAGGTGATCAAGATCATCACCCTGGCAAAATCTGCTATCCGTCACAATCTAGGTGAAGAGCTCCGTGATATCAAAATACCTACACTGCTGGTATGGGGGCTGAACGATACCGTGACTCCTCCGATGGTGGGAGAAGAGTTCAAGAAGCTCATCCCTAATTCTGAACTGCATTTTATTGATAAATGTGGCCACGCGCCAATGATGGAACGTCCGGAGGAATTTAACAAGATCCTGCATCCGTTCATCGAGAAGTTGAAAAAACAGTAGCCTGTTGCGCACTGATAAATAAACCTACTGCGAATAAACTTTTTAGGAGGCCGCCTTACAAAGGCGGCCTTCTCGTTTTAATCAGGAATTATTCTCTTTCTCTCATGTAACAAACCACCTTGACCCCGCGTTTCGTATATAAGTAAGAGCTTGCCCCGCTTATCATAATTCTTACTCCTTCGGGCGGGGTTCGCAATTCTTTTCTTATTATTGTATCATAATAGCTCACAACACAATGCTGGCAAGAGATCTCATATCAACCGTCGTTCCGATTCTGCATCCGTTGGATCCAGGTTCGAGAGCCCTGCGCCTGATGAATGAATATCATCTGACGCAATTACCACTCGTGTTGGAGAATAAATATCTGGCACTGGTAGAAGAAGACGATATTCTGGACCTGGAAGATCAGGACATCGCACTGGAAAACATGGAATATAATGGACCTAAACCCTCCATTGCAGAAAGCGCTCACTTCTTTGAAGCCGTGCGGCTTTTCCATGAAATGAAACTTACAGTGCTGCCTGTTATCAGTCATGAGAAGGAATACATAGGCGTGCTCACTAAAGACAGTCTGCTCACAGCCCTGGCCCAATATAATGGTGTAAAAGAGCATGGCGGTATTCTGGCGCTGGATCTCGATCCACGTGACTACAGCCTCAGCGAAATAGCACGTATTGCCGAGTCTAACGATGTGACCCTGCTCAGCGTGAATACCATTACGTTCCCTTCCGGCCGTCTTGAGGTACTGCTGAAGACGAACCGCCAGGAATTACACGGACTGGTAGCGACCTTCGAAAGATTTAACTACATCATTAAGTATACCATCACTGAAGAACAGGAGGAAGATCTCCTGAAGAAAAATTACGATCTGCTGATGAATTATATCAGCATGTAATTATATGACCTACTCAGTAAAATCGAAACGCATGGCGGAGTCTCCGTTATGCGTTTTTTTTGCAGTTTATACTGATCAGAATGACAGGTGTGGCCCGCTCGTCTTATAGCTGAAGATGATGTCGATCTGTAATCCGTTTTCGCTTTTAATGTTTAAGCTGCCACCTATATCCTCCGTTAAGCCCTGCAATAGCTCCATGCCCATAGAAGCGCCTGTTTTGGCGTTAAATCCTGACGGAAGACCTTTACCATTGTCTCCGATAATAAGTAGTAACTGTGCGTCTGAAATGTGCCTTAATGAGATTGAAATGTCACCGCTACGGTCTGCTTCAAAGGCATACTTAATAGAATTAGTGATCGCTTCGTTCAGTATCAGTCCTAAAGTGATCGCGTAGCCATGGTTCAGATCCACACTTTCCACATCCAGGTTAAAGTGGATATTATCACGAATAGCGAAGCTCTCCCGGAGATACTCTACCAGTTCATAAATATACTCCCGCATATTTATAGTCGACAACGTATCTGACTGATATAACTTCTGATGAATGATAGACATGGAGTGTATCCTGTGCTGGCTTTCCTTAATGGCTGTCAGTGCCTCCCTGTTCCTGAGGTAACTGGACTGTATTTCCAGCAGGCTCGCCACTACATGGAAGTTGTTTTTCACCCGGTGGTGGATCTCCTTTACCAGCCATTCTTTTTCTGTGATCAGCTGCTCCAGGCTGGCGTTCTTCTGGTTGATCAGTTTTTGTTTGTATTCCAGCTCTGCATTGACTTTCTGCTTCATACGATATCTGTTGTAAAACAGTGCAGCGATCAGTGCAAATGCGGCAATTAGGATGTAGGTGATATTGCGGATCAGTCTCGACTGCTGCAAACTCTTTTCCTGCAGCTGGATCTTGGCATCTTTTTTCTCGCTTTCAAACTGTACCTGTAGTTCTTCGATCTGGCGTGATTTCACTTCACTGAAGATGGAGTCTTTGATTGATATATATTGATTATAGTGTTCAATAGCTGTTGCATAATTACCCATGGCAGAGTCTATCCTGTAATGCAGATGGTAGATATCTTTCAGCAGCAGTGCTGCATTCACGATCTGTGCTTCTTGTAGTGATATCTGCAGATGACGCAGTGCGTTGTTGTAATCTTTTTTGGTGAAGTAGTATTGACTGATGTCAAAGTTCACCTCCTGTGTCACCTCGTTGTTGAACTGTAGGGTGTTAGCCCGCTGTATGGCTTTTTTCATATAGCGCTCACCATTTGCAGTGTCCCCCTGACTATAATAGTAATAGGCCCAGGTGGCATCAGCACTGGCAAGGGCATGGTCATCAGGCGACGGATAACGTTTCATGAAATCAGTGAAATACCTGAATGCTTCCGCAGCCCTGTTTTCCTTGATCAGCGCGCGTACAAGGTAGCCCGCATCCCTGGCAGGATAAGCCTCCGCTGAGGGGGGGATTTCGCGGGATAATTCCAGCTGGAAGTATTCGATACTGCTGGCTGTTTCTCCTAATGCGTAATAGAGATGTGCCAGTCTTGCATAGAAATTCATAGCCTGGCTGGTGTCCCGGGAGCTATGCATCTGTTTTACTGTTTGTAGCGCATAGTTCAGACTTGTATTGAAATTACCTTTGTAATAATTGATGACCGATAGCAGATTGTAGATCTCGTGTAGATAGGGATAATGACTCTTTTTGCCTGTCTCCAGCAATGTCAGCAATTCCTTTTCTGCCAGGTTTAAGTTCCCGTGTAACATGTGTACATCTGCAATATCAATGTCGGCACCCAGTGTATTGTTCCGGTCACCTTTTATCTGGTATAACGCGCGCAGTTTCTCAAAACAGGATACGCGTGTTAATCCGACAGCATCAAAGAGGGGGATGCGTTTACCGGTTTGTTTCAACACAGCTCCCTGATCTCGGTAATCATCAAGACGCGAGATCACGGTGAACAAACTATCGGATAGTTGATTGCTTTTAAATGTCTGACCAGTCTTCGCACAGTATTTACTGTAATCACAGTAGTAAAAGGCCCAGGCAGTAGCACGCTGTATATTGGTGAGTGGCAATGCGGTGCTTTGTAGCAATGGTAATTGCATATGGAGAAAAAGCACTCCGCTATCCAGCTTCTCCTGGTTGCTCCCTGAAGCATAGATGTAACGTTTTGCAAGTGCTGCATAGATCTCTAATCGCTCAGTATCCGTTGTTGCTGCTTTTATCTGGCTGATGACATCCTGGCCGGTCTGTGCATGTACCGGAAGCAGGAGGAATAATGTGACCGCTGCTGTAAAAAGGAACCGGTATATTGGTGCTATCATCATTTCTTTTTAGCAGAGATCACTTTTTCAATACCTAATTTTTTCATTCTTGATTGTAATGTATTCACGTTGATGTCAAGAATTTCGGCAGCGCCACCTTTGCCGGATATTTTCCATTTGCAGTGTTCAAGTACAGACAGGATATGGTCCCGCTCATTTTCCATCATTGTTTTTAAACGGTCCTGTTTGTCTGTTTCCTGGGCATAGAGATTTTTGGCTGTGGGCATCTCTACGTTTTCTATTACAGTACCTCTGCATAAGAGTACATTCCGTTGAACGGTATTTTCAAGTTCCCTGATGTTACCAGGCCAGGGATAGCGCATCAGTTGTTCCTGTGCATTATCAGATAATAGCGGTATAGTTCTGCCGGCTTCATTACTATATTTCTTCAGGAAATATTGCGCCAGGGCGGGGATATCTTCTTTACGCTCGCGTAATGGTGGAATAGTAAGCGGAAAGACATTTAGCCTGTAATAGAGGTCTATTCTGAATCGTCCTGCTGCTACTTCTTCTTCAAGATCTTTGTTGGTGGCGGCTATGACACGTACATTGATCTTTCTGGGTTTGCCACCGATCGGTTCAATCTCTTTTTCCTGTAATACCCGCAGGAATTTTACCTGCAGTTCCAGCGGAAGTTCTCCGATTTCGTCGAGGAAAATAGTGCCACCATCTGCCAGTTCAAACTTGCCGGTCCGTTTGACGGCAGCACCGGTAAAGGCCCCTTTCTCATGCCCGAACAGTTCTGATTCGATCAGGTTAGGCGGGAGTGTACCACAATTTACCACCACAAATGGTTGTGAGCGCCGCGATGATATCTTATGCAGGCTGTGGGCCATCAGCTCTTTACCAGTACCGCTTTCTCCGAGTATCAGTACGGAAATGTCTGAAGGACCAGCCATCTGTGCCTGTTCCAGCGCCTGCATAAACCGGTTGCTTCTGCCTATCAGTTGTGCAAATGCGGATGGCAGATGATCGGATATGCTTTTAGGAACGACAGGCGATTTTTCTGACAGCCTGTTCTGATGCAGGTACAGTGCCACGTCCAGCATGATCAGCACATCTTTTGAGCGGAAAGGCTTCACCATAAATCCATATGGTTTGGTCGCCTTGGCTTCATCCAGTATCTGTCTGTTGGAGTTGGCGGACAGATATACAAACGCAATATTTCTTTCATGAAGGACCTTCCCCAGATCAATACCGGTTTCTTCTCCCTGGAGGAAGATATCCACGAGCACCAGATCGGGTTTTTCCTTTTCAATTATGGACAATGCTACAGGTACAGACCTTGCAATGGAACAGGTATCAAATCCGGCATTGGTCAGGATCAGTTTCAATCCTTTGGCTTCGATAAACTGATCTTCGACAATTAAGATTTTCGCTTTCAATCAGCAAGTTTTTAGCGTGTTTTCTCACTAGTGATGTAACTAAAATTACAATAGTTACTATTCAAACAAACAAAAGAATTTTTGTTATTGTTTTTTTTCAGTGATTAACGAAATATCAGTAATAATGGCTGTTTTCGTATCTGTTAGTTGTTTGGTAATTAGTTCGTTATATCTATGGCATCGCATTGGTAACGATTGGCCCGGGAATCGTTATCCCCTCTGGGATCTATGGGTTCCGCAACATCGGTCATCCTTCACAGGGCGGTCAATGTTCAGAGAATTTCTTTTCACCCGTCCCTTACACAGGGCAAAAAAAAATATTATGAAAATTGTTGTCATTGGTGGCAGTGGCCTCATTGGATCGCAGGTCGTATCTAATCTTCAGCAACAGGGACATGAAGTAGTTGCAGCTTCTTTAAGTTCAGGCGTGAATGTCCTCACGGGTGAAGGCTTGCCGGAAGCGATTGCAGGTGCTGATGTCGTGGTAGATGTATCTAACTCTCCGTCTTTTGAAGACAAGGCAGTGATGAATTTTTTCGAAACTGCAGGCAGGAACCTGGAGAAAGCAGAGAAGGAGCATGGCGTAAAACATCATGTAGCGCTTTCAGTAGTAGGTACGGAAAGGCTGCAGGCGAGCGGTTATTTCCGTGCAAAGCTGGTGCAGGAAAACATGATCAAATCATCCGGTATTCCATATTCCATTGTACGTGCTACCCAGTTCTTTGAATTTGTAGAGGCCATTGCAGGTTCAGGTAGAACAGGGGAGGAGATACATATGCCTACCGGCGGTATTCAGCCTATTGCTTCGGCAGATGTGGCGGCGTTGGTGGCGGCAGCTGCGTTGCATGCACCAACTAATGCGATCAACGATATTGCAGGACCGGAAAGATTCCAGCTGGATGACCTGATCCGCCGTTATCTACAGTACAAAGGTGATGCTACGCGTGTAGTGACTGACGTGAATGCGACCTACTTTGGTACGCCGGTAGATGCCCTGTCGCTGGTACCACATGGAGACGCGCAGCTGGGAAGTATTAAACTGGAAGAATGGATGAAGCGCAAGCTTGCAGCTGTCTGATACTGCCATAGACGGCCATAAAAAGACACACTACATAACAGCACGCAAGTTATTGCAATTGATGAATGCAATCTGCGCCTGGCATCGCCTGCCGGCCGGATTGCATTTTATTTTGGCGGCGGCAGGGTAAAAAAGGCTATTTTTACGCACTAACCCGGATAGGTATCCGTTACCTGACCGGGGTGCTATTAAGATCAGATTATGCATATTGCCATTTATAGCCGAGGATTTGTAAAAGAAGACCTGCCCATTATTCAGCTATTGCTGGATGAGCTGGCGCGGGAGGAAATGGAGACTGTTATTTATCAACCATTCTGCGAGTCATTGCAGCCATATGTTCACTTTGCTAAAACGCCGGACACATTTTGTTGTGCAGGCGACCTGCATGGAAAGGCAGATATACTGGTGAGCCTGGGGGGCGATGGTACTTTACTTGATACAGTATGCTATGTAAGAGATACCAATGTGCCGGTGCTGGGTATTAACTTTGGTCGCCTGGGGTTTCTGGCAAGTATTGGCAAAGAGGCCATCAACGCAGCAGTGCAGGCATTGAAGGAGCGAACCTACGTGGTGGACAAGAGGACCCTGCTGCATCTGGACTCTAACGTGGGGCTGTTTGGAGAGGTACCTTATGCGCTGAATGATTTTACCATCCACAAAAAGGACACATCCGCCATGATCAAGATCCATACGTACCTGAACGGGGAGTTTCTGAACACCTATTGGTCGGACGGATTGATCGTTGCTACCCCTACCGGGTCTACAGGTTACTCCCTAAGCTGCGGTGGTCCGGTCGTATTTCCGGATGCAGGCAGTTTTGTGATCACGCCGGTAGCGCCCCATAACCTGAATGTGCGGCCGATCATTGTGCCTAATAATCATGTGATCTCTTTTGAGGTGGAGGGCCGGAGTGATCAGTTCCTTTGCACACTGGACTCGAGGATGGAGACAATTGACAATACGGTTCAGCTGGCGATCAAAAAAGAAGAATTCAAAATCAGCCTGTTACGGCTGGATGATAGTAATTTTCTGCATACATTGCGGAATAAGTTGCTCTGGGGAATAGACGCACGGAATAGATTAAAATAAATACTACTGTTCAGGGAATTGCAAATAAGCACATTAAGATTTTTCATTACATTTGTTTGATTTCTTTAATACCAAAAGCAGGGATAATCGCGTTTTAGGAATTATCGTCGCGTTAAGCTGTACCGATCTATGGGTAAACCTTACTTTTTCTTCAAACGTTTCTTAAAGTCCGGCCTCGTAGCAGTTATATCCCTGTTCCTGACGCCCGCTTTCGCTCAGAATGAGCTGTCATATACCGGAGAACTGGGCTTGTCAATAGGCGGGGCTCATTATTTTGGTGACCTCAATACAAAGGGAGCACTGAATGCAGCCAAACCGTCTGTTGGGATCTACTACAGAAAATACATGAACGATTATGTGGGCCTGCGTGTCCATGGCCGTTTCATGCAGCTGGGGTATTCGGATATTTATAACAAAAATGAGTTCCAGCACCGGCGAAACCTGAGCTTCAATACGGATGTATTTGAGCTGGCAGTGCAGGGTGACTTTAACTTTTTCCGGTTTGAGCCGGGTTCTCAGATCTATCGCTTTTCACCTTATTTCACGGGTGGGGCCTCTCTCTTTTATTACAATCCATATGCTTATCTGAATGGTCAGAAGTACCGTTTGCAGCCGCTCCGTACTGAGGGGCAGGGCAGCGCCATGTATCCGGAGCGCAAGCCTTACAGCCTGACTTCCCTGGCATTTGTGCTGGGAGGGGGCTTTAAGTATAACGTATCCCGCAAGGTGAACCTGGGGCTGGAGGTACTTTACAGATTTACAAATACGGACTACCTGGATGATGTCAGTACGACTTATGCCGGGGAGGCGGTGTTTCCGCCTGATGCTCAGGGACATAACACCGTTGCCTATCTTCTACAGGACCGTTCCTATGCTACGGGCGACCGTATCGGGGTGGCTGGAAGGCAGCGCGGCAACAGCCGGGACAAAGACCAGTTTGTTACGGCAGAGTTAACAATCAGCATTTTATTCACCTCTTACAGATGTAAATTCTGATTTCGCAGTCATGGATCGCCAGTTTGCAGTTCAATAAGGGCAATTGGCCTATTTTGTTAAATTTTCATTGCTTCCTTTTGGCTCAAAACAGCGATCAGTAAAGGATTTCGCTGTTAAAACTACGTTAAAACCCCACTCCCCCCTTTGCCGGGAAAGGCATAATTCTATTTTTGTATCTTTGCAAACTTTACTAAAAATCTGTATCGATATTATAATCCGCCAGAGATACTCATGAGTTTGAAGGATAAATTAGACTTGCAACGGTTACCACGACATATTGCCATCATTATGGATGGAAATGGCCGTTGGGCTAAAGAGCGTGGCCAGGACAGACTTTTCGGACACCATGAGGGGGTCGAAAGTGTTCGCAATATTACCGAGGCCTGTGCTGAATTAGGTATCGGGTATCTGACCTTATATGCTTTTTCGACAGAAAACTGGGACCGCCCCGTTTACGAAGTGAACGGTATAATGGAATTACTCGTAAATACCATCCGCAGTGAGGTAGGCACACTCATGAAAAATAATATCAGGCTGCATGTCATTGGGGACATGGACATGTTGCCGGGTAACTGTAAAACGAGTATGGAGGAAGCCATGACCATGACCAGCCAGAATACCGGGCTGAACCTGGTAATGGCGCTCAGTTACAGTGCCCGCTGGGAAATCGTCAATGCCGCGAAGAATATTGCCCAGGATGTAAAAGACGGTAAGCTCGCACCGGAAGCAGTAACCCCTGAAATGTGGCAGAAATATCTTTGTACTGCTACATTGCCCGACCCTGAACTGATGATCAGGACGAGCGGAGAATGCAGGATCAGTAACTTCCTACTATACCAGTTAGCCTATGCGGAGTTATATTTTACTGACACGCGTTGGCCGGATTTCCGCAACGAACATCTTTACGAAGCCATCCTCAATTTTCAGAACAGAGAAAGGCGCTTTGGCAAAACAAGCGAACAAATACAGCAGAATGAAGAAATTATTTCCTAAGAGCCTACTGGCCATAGTATTATGTTGCAGTGCTGGCCTTCGTGTGTCCGCTCAGAACAGAGACACCATCCCAGCGCCAACACCTGACCAGCAAGCGGCGGGATTGAATTTACCCTCAGGTCCTCTACAAGCGCAACCCTACGAAATTGCCGATATCACCATCGTAGGTACGCAGTACCTGGATAAGTCACTGCTGATATCCCTGTCAGGCCTTAACATAGGCGATAAAGTGGTGTACCCTGGTGGTGACCAGTTTGCAAAGGCCATCCAGAGTCTCTGGGGTCAGCGTTTGTTTGCTAACGTAGCCATTTATGTTACTAAAATAGAAGACGGAAAGATCTGGCTGGAAATAGAACTCCAGGAACGTCCCCGTCTGAATAATTTCGATTTCAGAGGTGTTAAGAAGTCTGAAAGAGACGAGCTGGTTAAAAAGTCTGGTCTGCGTAAAGGTTCCGTAGTGACCGAAAGCATGAAACAGAACGCTATCGGTATTATCTCAAAGCACTATGCTGATAAGGGTTTCCGTAATGCAACCGTTAATATTACCGAAAGGGTCGACAGCTCACAGGTGAATGCTTCTAACCTGACTATCAGTGTTGCCAAAGGTGGTAAAGCCAAAGTCGCGAATATTTATGTTGTCGGTAACGATAATATCAATGATGCGAAAGTGAAGAAGAAAATGAAGGGCACACATGAAGTATCCCGATTCACACTTCACCCTATCGATGAACCTGTGTATCCGGATTCTTCTGAACTGCAGGAAAATTATTGGAAAACCTTCGGTTTCCTTTATCCTTCCCGCACTCTTGAACAGTTAGACCCGTATTTCCGCTTCAAGTTATTCTCTTCCGCGAAATTCAACGAGAACAAATACACAGAAGATAAAGAGAAAGTCATTGCTTACTATAATACACAGGGTTACCGTGATGCGGTACTGGTAAGAGATACCACTTACCGTTCCGTGACTGGTGGTGTAAACGTGGCAATGGAGATCAGTGAGGGTAAGAAATACTATTTCGGTAACATCACCTGGAAAGGTAACAGCCGTTATAATGACTCCCTGCTGACCCGCGTACTGGGTATCAGAAAAGGAGATACCTATAACCAGGAACTGCTCCAGAAACGTTTGTTGTCTTCCGAAGGTGGTGACATCGGCGGTATGTATATGGACTTCGGTTACCTGTTCTTCCGTGCTGACCCGGTGGAAGTAGCGATCCATGGCGATACCATCGACTATGAGATCCGTATCTCTGAAGGTCCGCAGGCGACTATCAAGGAAGTACGTATCGCTGGTAACGAAAAGACCAACGAGCACGTTATCCGTCGTGAGTTACGTACACTTCCAGGTGAGAAATTCAGCCGTACTGACCTGATCCGTTCTAACCGTGAGATTGCGAACCTTGGTTTCTTCAACCCGGAGAAGATCGGTATGGATCCAATCCCGAATATTGCCGACGGTACCGTAGATATTAACTATACAGTAGAAGAGAAAGCGAATGACCAGCTGGAACTATCTGCCGGATGGGGTGGTTACATCGGTCTGACAGGTACGCTGGGTGTGACGTTCAACAACTTCTCCCTGCGTAACATCTTAAGAAAGGAAACATGGGATCCTTTACCAAGCGGTGATGGCCAGAAACTGTCTGTGCGTGTATCATCCAATGGTAAAGCTTACCGCTCCTATAACTTCTCCTTCACTGAGCCGTGGTTAGGTGGTAAAAAACGTAACCAGTTCTCCGTTAGCTTCTACAGTAGCTACCAGAACCCGAACGCTTACTCTGCATATATATATGGTAGCACCCTGTCTAACGACGCCTACTTTAAAGTATTGGGTGGTTCCGTATCCCTGGGTAAGCAGCTGAAATGGCCGGATGACTTCTTTACCCTGATCTACTCGCTGAACTATCAGCAGTACAAGCTGAAGAACTATAACTATTTCAATATTCCTGGTTTCTCCAGTGGTACGTCCAACAACATCAACCTGAAATTAACGCTTGCACGTTCTTCTGTTAACCAGCAGATCTATCCGAGCAGTGGTTCCAACTTCATGTTGTCCGGACAGTTCACTCCGCCTTATTCCCTGTTCAATCCGGACAGAGATTACAAACTGGAGACGATCAAGGATCAGTTCAGCTTCATCGAATACCAGAAATATCGTTTCAATGCTGAGTGGTACGTCCCATTAAGCAGACCTAAAGGTTCTGATAACAAGGTGTTCGTAATGAAGGTGGCCGCCAAATTTGGTTACATCGGCCGCTACAACAACCGTACAACATTATCTCCGTTCGGTCGTTTTGAACTGGGTGGTGACGGTCTGAGTAACTTCGCTATCTATGACCGTGATATCATCTCTCAGAGAGGTTATCCGGTGTATTATACATCCGATCCGAGGATGAATGCTGAAACAGGTCAGCCAACAGGTTATGAAGGTTTCACAGTGTTCAATAAGTATGTAATGGAGTTACGCTATCCGTTCAGCCTGAACCCAAGCTCCACTATCTTTGGTCTGGCCTTCCTTGAGGCAGCCAATGGTTACCGTGATGTAAGGGACTTCAACCCATTCAGACTGCGTCGTTCTGCAGGTCTGGGTATGCGTTTCTACCTGCCGATGTTTGGTTTGCTTGGATTTGACTACGGTATTGGTTTCGACCGTCTGCAGTCCGGTGGTGGTCTGAAAGACGCAGCGAAATTCACCTTCATGCTTGGTTTCGAACCAGAATAATCGTTACCTGACTGAGTACAACGCTACAGAGCGCTTGATACTCAGTCACTCCCGTGAGGAGGAGGTCGTTTGTTTTTGGACGTAAAGTGGTAGAGTGGAATGATGTTAGAATAAATTTTAAATTATATATTGCAATTTCGAACCCTGGTATCAATTTGGCAGGTAATTTGAAAACGACAAGTATGAAAAAAATATCCCTCATTGCCGCCGTTCTGTTCAGTTGCACCATTACGGCCTTTGCACAACGCTACTGTGTAATAGACACGAAATATATCCTGGATAATGTGCCTGATTATAAGGAAGCGCAAGGTAAACTGGACGCCGTAGCAGAACAATGGCAGAAAGAGATCGATGCAAAGTTCCTGGAGGTAGATAAGATGTATAAATCTTATCAGGCAGAACAGGTAATGCTGACAGATGAACTGAAACGCAAAAGAGAGGAAGAGATCATAGCAAAGGAAAAAGAAGCAAAAGACCTGCAGAAGAAACGTTTTGGTTATGAAGGCGACCTTTTCAAGAAACGTGAAGAACTGGTTAAACCGGTTCAGGATAAAGTTTACAACGCCGTGCAGAAGTTAGCCGCGCAGAGGATGTATGACTTCGTGCTGGACAAATCAGGCGGTATCACTGTTATCTTCTCCGATCCAAAATTAGACAAGAGTGATGACATCCTGAGATCCCTGGGCATCAAGAAAGACGCACCAGCTACAGGCGAGTAGTCTTAGAACCATTTTATAACCTTTGTATTAGTATTAAAAGTTTTTTAAACACAGACAACATCATGAAGAAGTATGTAATTATTGCTTTCGTGGCAGTTTCAGGATTGTTCAGCGTAAATGCAATGGCTCAGTCCAAGGTTGGACATATTAACGCTCAAGCTCTGATCGAGGCAATGCCGGAGGCACAGACTGCGCAGAAATCACTGCAGCAGTATGCAGAGGAGCTGGATAAAGATGGTAAAGGCCTGATCGAAGAATACCAGAAGAAAATGGCTGAATTCGAGAAAACTGCGGCTACTATGTCTGACAACATGAAGGAGATCAAAGCAAAAGAAATCCAGACTGCTCAGAAGAACATACAGGACTACCAGGAGTCAGCTCAGCAGAAGATCGAGCAGAAACGTGGTGAAATCCTGAAACCGATCTACGATAAAGCACGTAAGGCAATTGAAGACGTAGCAAAAGAAAAAGGTTACGGTTATGTATTAGACAGTTCTGCTGGTGTATTACTGGTATCTCCTCCTGCTGATGACATGGCTGCAGCTGTTAAAGCTAAACTGGGCATCAAATAATTGATTACAAGTAGTAAATTAATTTATAGCTGCCCCGGGGCCTCCGGGGCAGTTTTTTTTCGAAAACACTTTACTATTTGATATTTTTCCCTACCTTTGCCTTCCGTTTTAAAAACAGGATTCCGCAAACCGGGATAGTGTTTAGTATAGTACAGGTAAAAACAAAATATTAAAATGAAACGTACTTTTCAACCGCATAACAGACGCAGAAAGAGCGTTCATGGTTTTAGAAAGAGAATGGAAACTGCTAACGGCCGTAAAGTATTAGCTTCCCGCAGAGCTAAAGGACGTAAGAAATTAACTGTTTCTGACGAGCGGAAGCTGAAATAAGGACCGCTGTAACTGCGAGGTGAAGACCCGCAGGCTTTAAAGGCTGGTTCTTGATTGAACAGAATGTATCGCTATTGGGTAGATAAATCGAACTTGCCATAAAAACTTATTCTTTTAACAAGGAAGAAAGGTTAAAAAGCAGAAAACTCATTGAAACGCTTTTTCGCGAAGGAAAAGCGTTTTCTGTTTTTCCATACCGTGTAGTTTACATGCAGGTCGATGAACCTGCAGGTAAATATCCCGTGCAGGCAGGTTTTAGTGCCTCTACGAAACGGTTCCCCCATGCCGTAGACCGTAACCGCGTGAAGCGGCTTACACGTGAATGCTGGCGCCTGCAAAAGCAGGAGCTCTACAATGTATTGCAACAACAGCCCCGTCAGTTGCTCGTTTTCTTTATCTACACCGATAAGAAAATAGCCCCCTTTGCCACCCTGCACCATAAAATTTCGGTAATTTTAAAGAAGCTGGAAAAAGAAGTGGTGCAATAATGAAAGTCCTCCGATATTTAAGTTATCCGTTTATTTGGCTCATCAGGATCTATCAATGGGGGCTGTCCCCACTCTTAGGTTTTAACAAATGCCGCTATACCCCCACCTGCTCTCAATATGGTGTGGAAGCCCTGCAGAAATACGGGCTGTTCAAAGGTGGTTATCTGACCATTAAACGTATCTTGTCCTGCAATCCCTGGGGCGGGCATGGACATGATCCTGTACCCTGAGCATCCCGCCGGATATCATTTATTAGGATAGACTTCAATGTTTTAACAGTTTATATTTAATAGATTGACTAATTTCCACATCAGAAGACTTTTCTCTCTAACAGACTAACTGATTGACCTATGCGTGCATTTTTTCGCAGAAAAAGAAGAATAATCGTGGTATTGGTGCTGCTGGTCGCCGGTAGTATGAGTATCATGGCTTATTATAATGAGAAGGATAAATACTTCGAAATAGCTAAGAACCTTGACATATTCGCTTCGTTTTACCGCGAGCTCAATACCTATTACGTAGACGAGCTGCCACCGGAAAAGCTCATGCATAAAGGTATCGACGCGATGCTGGAAGAAACCGACCCTTATACTGACTTCATCCCGGAAGAAAATCTCGATGAACTGAAATTCATGGCTACCGGTAAATACGGTGGCGTTGGTGTATCTGTCAATACCGATAGCGAGCGTACTGTTATCACCGACGTGTATGAAGGCGGCCCAATGGATAAAGCAGGTGTAAAAGCCGGCGATATCATTGTCTCCCTGGATGGTAAGTCCCTCGAAGGACTTGACCAGGAGGAGATCAGCCGTATGCTGAAAGGGGCTCCAGGGTCCTCTCTGGACATGGTAACAAAACATCCTGTTACCAGTGCACAGACTACCAGGAGGATCACCCGCGAAGAGATCAATGTAAAGGCCGTTAGCTTCTCAGGTATGACCAGCCGTGATATCGGTTATATCCGTATGACACAGTTCACCGAAAACAGCGGAGAAATGGTGCAGAGCGCTTTTACAGAACTGAAAAAACAATATCCTGCCATCAGGGGACTGATACTCGATCTGAGAGGGAACCCCGGTGGACTGCTGGATGAAGCGGTGGTAGTATCCAACATCTTCGTAGATAAAAACAAGACCATCGTTAGCACCAGAGGAAAAGTAAAAAGCTGGGACAGAGAATATAAAACGGAAGCACCGGCTGTAGACGCGCACATCCCATTGGTGGTGCTGACTAACCGATCTTCGGCGTCAGCTTCTGAAATCGTCGCAGGTGCTATTCAGGACCTTGACAGAGGCGTTATTATCGGTCAGCGCTCTTTCGGTAAGGGACTGGTACAAACAACTCGTCCACTGCCTTATAATGCGAAATTAAAAGTGACCACGGCTAAATACTATACGCCTAGTGGCCGTTGTATCCAGGCGATCGATTATTCTCACAGGAATAATGAGGGAGAGGTAGAATATGTGGCCGACTCTATGCGTAAATCATTCAATACAGTTGCGGGCCGTAAAGTGAGAGACGGTGGCGGTATCGAACCCGATGATGCGGTAGACCCCACCCTTCTCAGCCAGGTGGCGATCACGCTGCTGCGTAAGCAATACATCTTTGACTACGCTACACAGTATTACTATAGTCATCCGAAGATTACCAATGCCGGCACATTTGAACTTAGCGAAGAAGATTTCTCTGATTTCCTGAAATACCTAGATGGCAGGAACTACAGCTATAAAACACGTAGTGAGGAAGCCCTTGAAACCTTCCAGGCAACCGCAAAAAAAGAGAAATACTATGATGCGCTGGCTAAAGAATTTGAGGCCCTGCAGGTGAAAATGAAACATGATAAGAAGCAGGACCTGCTGAAGAATAAAACAGAGATCAGGCGACTGCTGGAAGAAGAAATAGTGAGCCGTTACTATCTGCAGCGTGGACGTATTGAAAAATCACTCTCCAGCGATAACGAAGTGAATGAAGCGATTACAGTATTACATTCTCCTGAACGTTATCAGCAGCTGTTGAAATAAGTAATATTATTCATCATGATAAATAGTCCATAGACAGGATACCTCCGGTAACTGTTTATGGACTATTGTTGTTTAAATGCTGTCTCCCGCCTTGTCTATAACGGGATATCTGTACTCGCCGCCCATGTTCATATCAGCTGATATTTAAAGAGAATATCCAGGAAATTATGATTTACGGCTTTTTAATTCTAATTTATACTCCTCTTGTTTGCAGACACACGTTATCGTTAAACCAAAATAAAGAAAAGCATGCCTGAAAATGTAAACAACAACTCACGTAGAGGCTTTATTAATAAAATAGCAAAAGGAGTTGTGGGCGCATCTTTATTGCCCAACATTATTACAGCCGCTGACCGGCAGCGTAATATCCATTCTCTTTCCCGTCAGCATGAAAAGTACAGCCCAAATGACCAGATCCAGATCGCACTGATCGGCGCAGGAGGGATGGGTACCGCGGATGCCAATACCGCCATCACGGTACCAGGCGTTAAACTGATCGCTGCCTGTGACCTGTATGATGGAAGGCTCGCAGATGCGAAAAAGAAATGGGGTAATGATATTACCACCACCCGCCATTACCGCGAGATCCTTGACCGTAAGGATATCGATGCTGTGATCATCGCCACGCCTGACTTCTGGCATAAAGACATTTCAGTGGCAGCCATGAATAAGGGTAAATCTGTCTACTGTGAAAAACCGATGGTGCATGACATCACGGAAGGCCCTGCGGTAGTAGAGGCCCAGCAGAAGAATAGCAAGGTGGTGTACCAGGTAGGTAGCCAGGGTATGAGTTCCCTGGGAAACGAAAAGGCAAAACAACTGCTTAAAGAAGGCGCTATTGGCAAATTGAATTACGCGGAAGGTTTCTGGGCACGTATGTCGCCGTTCGGCGCCTGGCAGTACCCTATCCCTGCTGATGCTTCTCCGAAGACGGTAGACTGGGCCGCCTATCTGCAACATGCACCTAAAAGAGATTTTGACCCATTGCGTTTCTTCCGCTGGCGTAACTACAGGGATTACGGTACAGGTGTATCCGGCGACCTGTTCGTACACCTGTTTTCCAGTCTGCACTTCGTGACCGGTTCTATCGGTCCGGAGAAAGTAATGGCTACTGGTGGTCTTCGTTACTGGAAAGACGGCCGTGAAGTGCCCGATATTATGCTGGGTATGTTTGACTATCCTGAAACAGACGTACACCCTGCATTTAACCTGTCGCTGCGTGTTAACTTTGTGGATGGTACTGGTGGTACCAACTATCTGCGGATGGTAGGTAGCGAAGGTTCTATGACGGTAGAATGGGATAAGGTAACATTGTACCGTAACAAGGATTACGCGGCAACAGATGATCCTTTACTGCAAAACAAGCAGGCTACCGACAGCGGTAAGCAATATGTCTATGACCGTAAGTCGATGCTGCCTCCCGATAAAATGGAGTATGCAGCAGAAGAAGGATATAAAGGCGCGCATTTTGATCACTTCTACAACCTGTTCAATGCAATGCGTAACGGTGGAAAAGTAAGTGAAGATGCTCTGTTTGGTTATCGTGCAGCAGCACCTGCTTTATTGTGTAATGACAGCTATTTCAACAATCGTATAATTCAATGGGACCCGAAGGCCCTGAAATTGATCAACAAATAAATTAATAACCATGATGAAGAAATTATTTGTTCCGGCATTATCCTGCCTGGCTATCAGTGTAATGTCATGCGGCGGTAACAGCAATTCCACAACACAGGATTCCACTACAGTAACTACTGACACAACGGCTTCACAGGCGCCGGTAACAGATGCGGCAGATAATCTGCTGTCAGATACAGAGAAATCAGAAGGTTGGGTATTAATGTTCAATGGTCAGAACCTGGATGGCTGGCACATTTATAAAGGCCAGCAGTCTAACAGCTGGACTGCCGATAATGGTACACTGCATTGCCTCGGAAGCGAAAAAGATAAAAGTGATAAACGTGCTGACCTGACATCAGACAGTACATATGAGAACTTCGAGTTCCGTACCGACTGGAAAATAGCTCCTAAAGGAAACAGTGGTATCATTTACCTGGCTTCAGAGCAGTATGAATCAGCCTATCAGAGTGGTCCTGAATACCAGTTGATAGATGATGAGAATTTCCCTGAGAAGCTGGAAGGATGGCAGAAAACAGGGGCTAACTATGCGATGGGCGACCCGCTGGTAGCGGCAGCAAAGCCAGTAGGTGAGTGGAATCATACCCGCATTGTAGTCAATAAAGGACATGTAGAGCACTGGCTGAATGGTCAGAAAACAGCTGATTACCAGATAGGTTCTCCGGAATGGAAGAAGGCTAAAGCCGAAGGTAAATGGAAAGATACCAAAGGTTATGGGGAAACCAGGAAAGGTCATATCGACCTGCAGGACCACGGAAGTGAAGTGTGGTTCAAGAATGTGAAGATCAAACAACTGTAATAAGAAAGCCCGGTCGTTAATGGACCGGGCTTTTTGTTTATTGGAAAGCTGGTATTTGATTATTTAGCAGCTTCGTAGTTTTTAGCAACCTCGCTCCAGTTAACCACAGACCAGAATGCTTTTAGATATTCCGGACGACGGTTCTGATATTTCAGGTAGTAAGCGTGTTCCCAAACGTCGATACCCAGTACTGGTGTACCTTTTACTTCAGCAACGTCCATCAGTGGGTTGTCCTGGTTAGGAGTGGAAGTGATCTCGAGTTTACCGTCTTTTACGATCAGCCATGCCCAACCTGAACCGAAACGGGTAGCACCAGCGTTCGCAAATTTTTCTTTGAACTCTTCGAAAGAACCGAAAGTACTTTTGATCGCATCAGCCAGTGCGCCTGTAGGCTCACCACCAGCGTTAGGACCGATCACTTTCCAGAAGAAGCTGTGGTTCCAGTGACCACCACCGTTGTTTCTAACAGCAGGGCTGATCTTACCAGCAGATGCTACCAGTTCTTCCAGGGATTTATTTTCATTTTCAGTACCGGCAATCGCTTTATTCAGGTTGTCTACATATGCCTGATGGTGCTTACCGTGATGAATTTCCATTGTCAGTTTATCAATATGCGGTTCCAGTGCATCGTGTGCATACGGTAAGCTCGGAAGTGTAAATGCCATAACTTATGTTTTTATTGCGTTAATGAATATGTGCCTCAAAAAGAGTTTTCAAATTTACTGCCTAATATCATAAATATCAAAAAGGGTAGCGGCTGGTAACCTCCCGGTCAGTACCTGTGGTGCTACCCGCTCATGTGCCCGTTTATGGTGTCAGATGCGCCGTGATCCGCTCTGTCTCAGCGAAATAGGTAGTTTTGCCCAATTCGCATACCAACTATATTGGATATATGCTTTTTTATTTTATATTTACATTAAGCGTTGTAACAAATTTTCGCGTTACATTCCTGTTCGTTTTACAACTACGCCATTCCTGACCAGTGAGTTTCAGCTATTGTTTGTATAAAACTTAATGTATGTTGACAGATTCGAACATGGGCCAACACTATTCCCTCAACGCCCTGCAAAAGGAAAATGAACTATTAAAGGCGCGTATTCAGTCATTGGAGAGTCTTTTGAACCACGTCCCCGCAAT
The DNA here is from genome assembly GCF_010093065.1 of Chitinophaga agri. Taxonomy (NCBI): domain Bacteria; kingdom Pseudomonadati; phylum Bacteroidota; class Chitinophagia; order Chitinophagales; family Chitinophagaceae; genus Chitinophaga; species Chitinophaga agri. Next base: position 5,240,191 of record NZ_CP048113.1, read on the forward strand.
GCTTTATACGCACCAGAACAATACCAAAACAATTAACTGGTGCAACCGCTATATGGAAGATGTAACAGGATACACCTTGGCCGAAATGAATGGCATGGGGCTGGACTTCTTCAAAAAAGTGATGCATCCGGACGATTTTGACCTGGCTGTTATAGCCCAACAGTCATTCAGGGAGAATAAGAACATTTTCGGGGGAGTATTGAGATTTCGTAAACGGGGTGCCGACAGCTGGCGCTGGCTGACAGGAATTGCCATTCCCTATACAAGAGACGATAACGGAGCAGTAAAAGAGGTGATCTGCGCCTTTGTGGATATGACAATGGCAATGGATACCAATGATCAGCTAACCGAGGCCATGCTGGATGTGATGCGTCGTAAACATGAAGACCTGATCAGTAAACTGACATCCCGTGAGAAGGAAATCCTGGAATTGACCGTAAAGGGATTGAATAACAAAGAGATAGCTGAGACGCTTACGCTTAGCAGATATACCATAGAAACGCATCGTAAAAATATCAGGATCAAATTAAAAGTGCGTAATACGACTGAATTGATCGCATTGGCAAGAAAGGTTGGTTACCAATGATTTATGTAGCAATAGAGGATAAGGACGTGAACAGGGGCGGGGCAAAAATACCCAAGCTTGGGTATTTGATGCCAGAGGGAAGTCGACTAATTTAGTGGCATAAAGAAAACTGAATTATCAAACGTTAGAAAGACATCTGAAACCCCTATTGCTATGATTACAGATGAGAGAGCGTTGAGTGTTTTGCAACTTGACCGTTCCGCTACCGCAGAGGAAATTGTTGCCAAATATGAAGCGTTAAAATATCAATATAAAAAAATCAAGGATGAAACCGGCGATCTCAGGACACGCCTGGCTTATCAGCTGAAGCAGATCGAACTTGACGATGTTTACATTTATTTCAGAAGGAAACAAAGAATATAACTAAAACGAATTTTATTATTCATTCGTTGTGTTTTTAACTCGGCTTTCGTTCGTTGTTTGTTTTTTTCTGTATTAACCTTCTCAGGTAAAGCCGTTTCCGTATTGCCGTATTTTATCATACATTTATGCCCATAAACTCCATATTATGGGTACTGCATACATCGCAATCGGCATTTTTGTCTTTTTGGTCATCCTGACCAGTTTTGTGACCGTACAACAAGGTACAATAGGTGTCACTACTATCTTCGGAAAATACAACCGTATATTATTCCCTGGCCTTAACTTTAAAATACCACTGATAGAGAAGGTATTTAAACGTATTTCAATTCAGAACCGTTCCGTAGAGCTCGAATTCCAGGCGATTACGGTCGATCAGGCCAATGTTTACTTCAAGGCCATGCTCCTTTATTCTGTATGGAACCAGGATGAAGAAACTATCAAGAACGTAGCATTTAAATTCCTGGATGAACGCAGCTTTATGCAGGCGCTGGTACGTACGATCGAAGGTTCTATCCGTGGTTTTGTGGCAACCAAACGCCAGTCCGAAGTGCTCGGGCTTCGCCGCGACATCACAGAACACGTAAAAGAGCAGATCGATCAGACCCTGGAAGCCTGGGGATATCATCTGCAGGACCTCCAGATGAACGATATCACTTTTGACGATGCCATTATGAAATCAATGGCACAGGTGGTTGCTTCCAATAACCTGAAAGCGGCTGCTGAAAATGAAGGGCAGGCATTACTCATCACAAAAACCAAAGCTGCAGAAGCAGATGGTAATGCTATTAAGATCGCTGCAGAAGCAGAACGCCAGGCCGCACAGTTACGTGGTATGGGTGTGGCCCTGTTCCGTGAAGAGGTGGCTAAGGGTATGACCATGGCTGCCAAAGAAATGCAACAGGCTAACCTGGATACTTCAGTAATACTGTTCTCTATGTGGACAGAGGCGATCAAACACTTTGCTGAAAACAGTAAGGGTAATGTGATCTTCCTGGATGGCTCTTCTGAAGGAATGGACCATACCATGCAGCAGATGATGGCTATGAACAAACTGATGGAAAATAAAACCAAATAGTAAGCATATACGCAAAGAAAGCGGCGTGTCTCTATCTGACAACGCCGCTTTCTTTTTATTTTCTTCGCTGTTCAAAGAATGTCTTCACTAACTGAAGACTTTCTTCTTCACAGGGCCCTTGTTCTACTTTCGTTTTAGGATGGAAAGGAGAGGTGCCGCCTGCCACTCGGCGATAACTGTTCTTGTCATCTTTCGCCGCATATACAATACGCCCGATCTTACTCCAGTAAAGAGCTCCTGCGCACATCAGGCAGGGCTCGAGCGTTACATACAACGTTGCTTCCATCAGGTATTTACTTCCCAGATAATTAAATGCAGCTGTAAGTGCCAGCATCTCCGCATGGGCGGTACAATCATTTAGCATTTCCACCTGGTTACTGCCTTTCCCGATTATCTTATCACTCAGCACGACCACGGCGCCTACAGGTACCTCTCCCTCATCAAAGGCTTTGCGTGCTTCCCGGAGGGCCTGCTGCATGTAGTATTTATCATCCATTGTTGTCGTCTGCTTTATGATTCGCTAACCGGTGTCTGTGATGCTATCAACTGCAAAAATTCATCTTCACTCAGTATCCTGATAGTGTTGATTTTTTTTGCTTTTTCCAATTTGCTGCCGGCATCATCACCAACGATCAGGAAGTTCAACTTACTACTTACACCACTCAGTATCTTGCCTCCCTGCTGTTCTACCATCTCCTCCGCATCACTGCGCTTCAGCTTGTTTAAGGTACCGGTGAAGAGGAAGTTCAACCCGTTCAGACTACCACCTGATGAATGATCTGCTTTATTGCTTTTCAGGTTCAAACCCAGTGATTCCAGCTCTTCGAGCATCTGGATATTATCATGTAACTGAAAGAACTGACTGATACTACCCGCTACCTTCGGTCCGATGTCCTCCAGTGCAAGTAGCTGCTCCTCTGTCCAGCCCTTGAAGTCCAGCAGGTGATTACATGCGTTGGCAAGTGTTTTAGCGGTTGTTTCTCCTACATAACGTACGCCCAGACCGAATATCAGTCTGTGTAAGGGCTGTGTCTTTGATTGCTCAATGGCACTTTGCAGATTGGTGAGCGACTTTTTACCAAATCCTTCCAGCTGTTCCAGTTTCGCAAAGTCTATTTTATAAATACCCGGAATGTCTTTCATCAGTCCGAGGGCATAGAATTTTTTTACGTTGCTTTCACCCAGACTACGGATGTCCATGGCGTCTTTGCTGACAAAATGGATCATTCTTTCCACTACCTGTGCCTCACAGTTAAGATTGACACAACGCCATACACTTTCACCCTCAGGCTTGAATAATGGATCATTACATACAGGGCAGTGCGTCGGGAATTTAATGTCCTCTTCGCTGCCATCACGCATGTCGGCCAGGGATTTTACGATGTAGGGAATCACATCACCTGCTCTTTCCACCAACACGGTATCACCGATCTTCAGGTCTTTTTCTCTCACTACATCTTCATTGAACAGTGAGATGGAACCAACCGTAACACCACCGATAGGTACAGGATCAATTTTCGCTACCGGGGTAACAGAGCCGGTACGGCCTACCTGGAACTCTACTTTACGGAGTTTACTGGTGGCCTGTCTGGCTTTGAACTTATACGCCATCGCCCAGCGTGGGTGATGCGTGGTCATGCCCAGTCTGTCCTGCAGTTCGTAGTCATTCACCTTGATCACCATACCGTCAATTTCGTAAGGAAGATTATCTCTTTCTTTCTCGAATTCTAGTACGTAATCAATAACTGCCTGTATACCTTTCACGACTTTCATTTCCTTTGCAGGAGACCGGAAACCGAGGTCGGCAAATAGTTGTAATGTATTACTATGTGTTGTGATCTCTTTCGGTTCTGTTTTACCGGGTTCCATCACGTGATAGCTCATGTGATAAAGGAATGCGTCCAGTCCACGTTTGGCTACTTCCCGGGGATCAACCATGCGCAAGGAGCCGGAAGCCGCATTACGGGGATTGGCCAGTGGCTGTAAGTTTTCTGCTACGCGTTGTTCGTTCTGTTTTTTAAAGGTGTCTTTATTGATCAGCACTTCTCCTCTGATCTCTATTGACTGAATGCCATATTTACTAAAGTCGGCTTTCTTAGGCACGGAACTGATCTGGTAGATGTTCCTCGTAATCTCTTCACCAGACACACCATCGCCGCGGGTGGCACCGCGTGAGAGTATATCGTTCTCAAATATTAATGAAATACTGGCGCCATCAAATTTCGGTTCTATACAGTATTCAATCTCTTCCAGTTTGCTTTGTTCGCGGTTCTTACGGTCCCAGTCATTAAGATCTTCTGCATTATAGGAGTTCTCCAGACTTAGCATAGGTACCAGATGTTGTACCGTTGGGAAATTTTTACCATTTCCCTGTGCTACACGCTGAGTGGGGGAGTCCGCGCTTATTTTGTCAGGATTGGCAGTTTCCAGTTCTTTCAACCAGGCAAACAACTGATCATATTCGTAATCACTTAAAACGGGGTCACTTTGCACATAGTAACGCCAGTCATTATAAATAATAACCCGGCGTAAGCCTTCCAGGGTACCATCCAGGTCCTGAATGCTTTCTTTTTGCTGCAATTTTCGTAACAGGTCCTTTGCTAATTGAAGCAAAGTGATTTCTATTTCTTTCGTATACATATAAAAACACTATCTGAACGTAAAATACAAATACTTTGAAAGTTATGGTTAAAATCGTTTAAATCCGCTGCTATGGCTGATTCGTATAAAATTTTGTACTTTTTACACTTATTATTTTTTAAAAAAAGATGTTAAAAATGTTTTTTATTAACAAAAATTTAATTAAGATTGTGTAACGAAACGAAAGTATCTGAAAGGCCAAAATTTAAGTCTGGATTTCTGAGGTAGCAATAGCCAATTTGAAGACCCGCTACGCAGAAATTCAAAAGAACGAAGAAATATAGATATTCAAACATATTGCTTTTATAATATTTCCATGTTACGTTAAAACAACGCTTTTATAAATTTCCATGTTAATGCTTTTATAGTTCTACGTTAATGCTTTTATGATTCTACGTTAATGCTTTTATGTAATTCCATGTTAGAATATTAGCTTTTATAAGTTCCACGTTTATAAATTCCACGTAAAATATTATCTAATTCCACGTCAATGAAATCTCGATGTGATTTTTACTCGTTGAGATTTTCTTCCCCTGCATAAATTTTTTATGCAGGGGCATTTTGTTTATAGGGGGTGTTAGTCGCGATTAAGCTGCTATCAAAAGAAACATTTCGAAATAACAGTTACATGTTTGTCATATCACTTGTTGCCAGGCGCATGGGGTGCCTGGATAGGGACGTCAACTGTATATGATAAACCCGAATGCCTCTCTGTGATCATAGCAATCAGTGTGACAGAATGGACCTCTCCGCTTTCACTGGAATTGCCCTTGGCTACGGTTGATAATGGAATTAGCGAGTATTTCAAAGCGATCCTGCAAAAGGTAAACCAGCTGTTGATTTCGCGTCACGAAGAGTTGATATCGCGTCACAAGGCGTTGTCATGGTAGATGTCTTCAACACCTGGCTGGTTGAACAAGGGTATGTTTGACCTAAGTTTGAGGTAAGTTTGAGGTGGCATTCTCTTACGTTTTAAAACGTAGGAGAAAGCCACCTCAAACTTACCTCAAACATACCCTGAAGCTGATTATTGGTCTTCTGCTTTCACAACATGCTGGAAAACATTTTTTCCGCATGATAATATAGGTATTACATATTTCTCCTGTACTGGCCACCTACCTCATATAGTGCATGGGTGATCTGGCCCAGTGAGCAGTGCTTGACTGTTTCCATCAGTGCTTCAAATAGATTGCCATTGCTGGTAGCTACCTGTTGCAACTGTTGTAAAGCGGCTTCGCTTTTCGCCGCATGCCGTTGATGGAATGCGGCTAGTGTGTTGATCTGAAATTCTTTTTCTTCCTGCGTAGAACGGATCACTTCTTCTGGAATGATAGTAGGAGAGCCTTTTTTATTCAGGAAGGTATTAACTCCAACGATGGGATATTGACCGGTGTGTTTTAGTGATTCGTAGTGAAGGCTTTCTTCCTGTATCTTATTGCGTTGGTACATCCGCTCCATAGCTCCCAGTACGCCGCCTCTTTCTGTTAATCGCTGGAATTCCGCCATCACCGCTTCTTCCACCAGGTCCGTCAGGTCTTCAATGAAGAAGGATCCCTGTGTAGGGTTCTCATTCTTCGCAGTACCCAGTTCGCGGTTAATGATGAGCTGTATCGCCATCGCTCTGCGCACACTTTCTTCGGTAGGCGTGGTGATCGCTTCATCATAGGCATTTGTATGCAGAGAATTACAGTTGTCGTAAATAGCGTATAGCGCCTGCAGTGTAGTACGTATATCGTTGAAATCAATTTCCTGTGCATGCAGGCTGCGGCCGGAAGTCTGGATATGATATTTCAGTTTCTGGGAACGGTCGTTCCCTTTGTACTTGTACTTGATGGCCTTCGCCCATATTCTGCGTGCCACACGCCCGATCACTGCATATTCAGGGTCCATTCCATTGCTGAAGAAGAAGGAAAGGTTAGGTGCAAAATCATCTATATGCATGCCACGACTCAGATAGTATTCCACATAGGTGAAACCATTGGCCAGTGTAAAGGCCAGCTGTGTAATGGGGTTCGCCCCTGCTTCTGCAATATGATAGCCTGAGATACTGACAGAATAAAAATTACGCACCTTACTGCTGATAAAATATTCCTGTACATCACCCATTAATTTCAATGCAAACTCAGTAGAAAAGATGCAGGTATTTTGTGCCTGATCTTCTTTCAGAATGTCCGCCTGCACTGTGCCGCGCGCCGTGGATAAAGCATGCGCCTTTATCTTTTCGTAAACATCCTTTTCCAATACTTCATCGCCGGAAATGCCTAGTAGCTGCAAACCGAGGCCGTTATTGCCCGCTGGTAATGCCCCGTTATAATGAGGCAGTGGATGATCCCCGAATTTCTGTTTGATAATAGCATTTACTTTATCCGTCAACCCGTTTGCTGTAATGTATTTTTCACATTGCTGATCAATAGCTGCATTCATGAAGAAGGCCAGCAATATCGGGGCGGGCCCGTTGATGGTCATGGATACAGATGTCTTCGGGTCACAGAGGTCGAAGCCACTGTATAGCTTTTTGGCATCATCCACAGTAGCGATGCTCACACCGGAGTTGCCCACTTTACCATAGATGTCCGGCCGGTGTGCGGGGTCTTCTCCGTAGAGGGTGACACTGTCGAATGCAGTGCTGAGACGCTTTGCCGGCTGGTCAATGGAAACATAATGGAAACGTTTATTGGTGCGTTCAGGACCACCTTCTCCTGCAAACATGCGGGTAGGGTCTTCTCCTTCGCGTTTCAGTGGGAAAACGCCCGCCGCGTAAGGAAATTCACCTGGCACATTCTCGGTGAGCTGCCACCGGAGTATATCACCCCAGTCATTGTATCTGGGCAAGCTGATCTTAGGAATGGAAGATTGTGAAAGGCTCTCACTGTAAAGCGGTAGCTTGATCACTTTGTCCCGTACCTTGTATTCGTAGAACTCAGCACGGTATTGTTTTTTAAGCGTCTGCCATTTGTCCAGCAACTGCCAGCATTCAGGATGCAGCTGAGCGCGAAGCTGGCTTGTGATATCCTCCAGGGCAGGCTGTTGGTTGTCATTCAGGAGTGTAAGTACACCCTTTAACTGGTACAGTCTTGATGCGATATGGCATTGTTCATCCACCCATTTACCATAATCCCGGATGCTCTCATTGATCTCAGCAAGATAGCGGGTGCGGGAAGGTGGTATGATCTGTGATTTTGTGGTAGTACTGTCAGGTGTTTCATGCGTAACGTCTCCGAAACGGACCTGTGTTTTTGTTTCAATCACCGCCAGTAGTTTTTCAAACAGCTGGTTAATGCCATGATCATTGAACTGTGAAGCGATAGTGCCGATGACAGGTAGTTCGTCATCAGTGGCTGTCCAGAGGCTATGATTGCGTTTGTATTGTTTGCGTACGTCGTGCAGCGCATCGAGTGCGCCTGCTTTATCAAACTTGTTGATAGCGATGACATCCGCATAGTCCAGCATATTGATCTTTTCCAGTTGTGAAGCTGCGCCGTATTCCGGCGTCATCACATACAGGGAAATATCACAGTGATCAGTAATAGCGGTATCACTTTGTCCGATACCGGAGGTTTCCAGGATGATGAGGTGGAAGCCGGCACTTTTGCAGATGTCGATCGCTTCCTGTACATGCGCGCTGACAGCCTTATCGCTTTCGCGGGTAGCGAGAGATCGCATGTACGCACGCGGATGGTGGATGGCGTTCATCCGGATGCGGTCTCCCAGTAAAGCACCTCCGGTCTTTTTCTTGGAAGGATCTACAGAAACGACAGCAATGGTTTTATCCTCAAAGCTGTGCAGGAAGCGGCGGACCAGTTCATCTGTTACACTGCTTTTACCCGCACCGCCTGTACCTGTAATGCCCAGTACGACCCCTGCTCCTTTTGTGCCGGCAGGCAGCGGCCCCTGTAGTTTATCATTTTCGGCTATGGTGATAGCCTGTGCGATCAGTTTGTCATTGCGGGAAGGTAATTCCTGCAGGTGACCGTTCAGACCATGGGTAGTGGTAAAATCACATTGTCTGATCACATCCTCGATCATGCCTTCCAGGCCCATTTGGCGCCCATCATCGGGGGAGTAGAGACGGGTGATACCGTATTGGTGTAATTCCTCTATTTCGGAAGGGAGGATGGTACCTCCACCTCCGCCGAATATTTTGATATGGCCACACCCTTTTTCACGGAGCAGGTCATACATGTACTTGAAAAATTCGAGATGCCCTCCCTGGTAGGATGTGATGGCAATGCCCTGGGCATCTTCCTGAATAGCGCAGTCTACAATTTCAGCTGCGGAGCGGTTATGTCCCAGGTGGATGACTTCTGCCCCTTTGGATTGCATAATGCGTCGCATGATATTAATGGCCGCATCATGCCCGTCAAAAAGCGACGCTGCCGTAACGATACGGATCTTGTTTGATAGATTCTCGGTCATATTTGTTCTGGTGTTTGAACGTGGTTCCGGCAACGTGGAGCCGTTAAATCTGTAATTTACGAAAATCGTAACTGTGGAATATTGCCGTATTTTTTTATTTTCACCCCCATTATTCACGTTTATGAGTTGCAGGTCGTAGAAACAAATGCAATCCGTAATAGAAAATCTATATCAGAAATGGTGGCAAGAAGAGATTTTATCAGGAACAGCAGTTTGCTGGCAGGCGCAGTGGCGCTGGGTTTCCCTAAAGCGGTATTCAGTAATCCGTTGGGATATACTTCCCAACGTCCGCCGCTGGCACAACGTAAATTTACCAGTCAGGCAGTGGAAAAAGCGATTGCTTCGATCAAGAAGGAGATCGCTGACCCGAAACTGGCCTGGATGTTTGAGAACTGTTTTCCGAACACCCTGGATACTACCGTACAGTTTAAAGTGGAGAATGGTCGTCCGGATACATTTGTACTGACCGGAGATATCCATGCAATGTGGCTCCGTGACTCCACTGCACAGGTATGGCCTTATCTGTCTCTGATAAAAGAAGACGACAAGCTGAAGCAACTGATTGCCGGTGTGGTGAACAGGCAGACTAAATGTATATTGATCGATCCGTATGCGAATGCCTTTAACGAAGGGCCGACTGGAAGTGAGTGGGAGTCAGATCTGACTGAAATGAAACCTGAGCTGCACGAGCGTAAGTGGGAAATAGATTCTCTGTGTTATACCGTGCGTTTGGCATATAACTACTGGAAAGTGAGTGGAGATACCAGTGTGCTGGATGATACCTATAAAAAAGCGGCTAAACTGATCGTGAAAACCTTCAAGGAGCAGCAGCGTAAAGAGGGTAAGGGGCCTTACAAGTTCCAGCGTAAGACGCCTATCCAGTCAGATACGGCACCTAACGGTGGCTGGGGGGCACCAATGCAGCCGGTAGGACTGATCGTATCACTGTTCCGTCCTTCTGATGATGCGACTGTATTCCCTTTCCTGATCCCTTCTAACATGTTTGCCGTAGTATCTCTGCGTCAGCTGAGCGAGATCAGTGAGTCCGTATTCAAAGATGCAGCCTTTGCCAAAGAGTGTATTGAACTGGCGGATGAGGTAGACAGAGCGATCAAGGCATACGCGATCGTTGAGCATCCGCAGCTGGGGCATATGTATCCGCTGGAAGTGGATGGCTTCGGTAACCGTCTGTTCCTGGACGATACCAACGTGCCAAGTCTATTGTCAATACCATACCTGGGCTATACAACAGTGGATGATCCGTTGTACCAGAACTCCCGTCACTTTGTATGGAGTACGTTCCATGCCTGGTTCTATAAAGGTAAATATGGTGATGGTGTAGGTAGCCCGCACACCGGCCCTGACTACATCTGGCCAATGAGTATTATTATGAAGGCGCTGACCAGCCACAATCCGGAAGAGATTGCGGAATGTCTGAGAACGCTGCGTAATACGGATGGTGAAACCGGCTTTATCCATGAGTCTTACCACAAAGATGATCCGACCAAGTATACCCGTAAATGGTTTGCCTGGGCGAACACCCTGTTTGGTGAGCTGGTAATGAAAGTGAGCCAGGAACATCCTCAGCTGCTGAAAAGACAATACGCTTAATAATTACTCACAATAAAGTCTTTCAAGATATGCATCCTTCGTAGTGATACGAAGGATGTGTATTTTTGGGACTATTTAAAACTAATCCGGACACCCATGTCTCCCCTGGCTACATACGAACAACAGATATATGATTATAAAGGAGCTATTTCCCAACTGCAACGCACATTGAGTATCCTTGGCTGGACTAGACTGGCTTTCTTTGCCCTGGCATTATTTTGCGGGTACAAGTTTTTCAGCATGCATTTCGACCTTAGCTGGCTGGTTGCCGCATTGGTTATGCTGGCAGGGTTTGTTGTGACGTTGGTGCGTTATCTCTCATTACAGGAGAAGCAGACATTGCTGAAAGCCCTGCTCAACCTGAATGAGAAAGAATGGCAGCTGGGCGGTACAGGACAGTCGGGTTTTGACGATGGCGTACGTTTTTCGGATGAGCAGCATCCTTTTACAGGAGATCTGGATGTATTTGGGCATGCTTCGCTATATACACATATCAACCGCACAGGCACGCTGATGGGAGGTGTAGCACTGGCAGATGCGCTGAAGTTACCATTGAAAGAGGAAGTGGAGATCAGGTTGCATCAGGACGTGATACGGGAACTTGCGCCCCGGGTGAAATTCAGGCAGCTGATCACAGCACATGCGTCACTGACGGGAGAGCAGTCAGAAGATGTAGCCGGATTGTACAAATGGTTATCCCTGCCGCTGGAGTTTATTAATAAGCGCTGGCTGAATATTGCGCGCTGGCTGATGCCAGCCCTGCTAGCTGGAGGCGCCGTGTTTTATTTCATAACTAACGAGTATTACCTTTTTACATTTTTCCTGTGTGTGAACTGGCTGATCCTGGGTATGCATGTGAAGAAAGTGAATGCCCAGCATCAGCTGATATCCAATAAGGAGAAGACGTTTGGCAAGTTTGCCCTGTTATTGCAGCTGATCAGTGCAGAAGATGCCGGTAAGGCAGTATTGCTGAAAGAGAAGCAGGAACAGGCAAAAGCCGCGAATACCGCTTTACACCAGCTGGCCAGGATCTGTAATGCACTGGACCAGCGTCTGAACCTGCTGGTAGGTGTGGTATTGAATTCATTTTTATTATACGATCTGCATTGTGCCTTTGCCATAGAGAAATGGAAGGCGCAGCACAAAGATGATGTCAAAGGCTGGCTGGATGTGATTGCCCGTATGGAAGTGTGGAACAGTATGGCCACATTTGCATATAATCATCCTGAATATATCTATCCGGAGGTGACGGGGGAAAGCTCCAGATTGATTGCAACCGGTGTGGGGCATCCATTGATTCCGGCGTCGGAGTGTATCCGGAATGGAATCAGTATTGGTGATCCGCAGCAGTTCCTGATCATTACAGGATCGAATATGAGCGGCAAGAGCACCTTCCTTCGTAGCGTAGGTAGTAATCTGCTGCTGGCGATGTGCGGAATGCCGGTATGTGCAGAAAGCTTCAGCTGCAGCCCTATGCAGATAATGACCTCGATGCGTATCAAGGATTCCATTGCGAAGCATACCTCTTATTTCCAGGCAGAGTTGTTAAGGCTGCAGCAAATAGTGGAAGTACTGAAAGGGGGGACACGGGTATTTATCCTGCTGGATGAGATCCTGAAAGGCACCAATTCAGAAGATAAATTATCTGGTTCCCGTCGTCTGATCGAGCATTTCCTGCAATATCACTGCCTGGGAATGATCGCTACCCATGACCTGGAGCTGGGACATCTGGAGGACACTTATCCGCAGCGTATCCGCAATTACTGTTTTGAAAGCACTATCAAGGATGACCAGCTGTTCTTTGATTATCGTATCAGGGAAGGGGTGGCGCGTAATAAGAATGCGACGTTCCTGATGCAGAAGATGGAAATAATATGATTTGGGAAATAGCTAACTAATTTAGTAATTTTACTAAAAATATTAGCTGTATGACCTTGCCATTTCAGGAGGGGATACCTGAAAATCCCTACTATAAAGGACGTGGAGCCCAATTGAATCCTAAGAACAAATTTCTCAGGAATGAGTATGTGCAGGAGCATTCTGAGGGCATTGATGAGTGGTGGCAGGCGGATGTGCCTACCCAGATCCTGGAGGAACATGCAAAGACGCTGGTCAATAAGGTGGATAGCCCGGATGTAGGGATGTGGTATTCAATGAACCCTTACCAGGGATGTGAGCATGGCTGTATATATTGTTATGCACGTAATGCTCATCAGTTCTGGGGGATGAGTGCGGGACTGGATTTTGAGCGAAAGATTGTGGTGAAGCGGAATGCGCCTGAGTTATTAAAGAAGTTCCTCGATAATAAGAACTGGGTACCGAAGCCGATATCCTTGTCCGGCAATACGGATTGCTACCAGCCACTGGAGCGAAAAATGTTTCTTACCCGCCAGCTGCTGGCCATTGCACTGGAATATAAACAACCCGTCGGGATTATTACAAAGAACTCGCTGGTACTAAGGGATAAGTATATCCTGCAGCAGCTGGCGCGCCATGACCTGGTATGTGTATATGTTTCGCTGACGACGATGCAGGAAGACCTGCGTCAGAAGATGGAGCCCCGTACCACTACAGCAGCGCAGCGTTTGAAAATAGTGAAGGAGCTGAGTGAGCTGGGTATTCCGGTAGGGGTAATGACCGCTCCGATGATACCTGGATTGAACGATCACGAGATGCCGGCTTTACTGGAAGCAGCGGCGGCAAATGGTGCGAAGTTTGCAGGGTATACGGTCGTTCGGCTGAACGATGCGGTGAAGATCATTTTCAATGACTGGTTATATAAGAACTTTCCTGACAGGGCCGATAAGGTCTGGCATCTTATAGAGAGTATGCATGGAGGTAATGTGAACGATAGTGACTTTGGTCGCAGGATGAGGGGAGAGGGCAATATTGCAGACCTTATCAGGCAGCAGTTCAGGGTACACACGAAAAAACTCGGGCTCAATCAGGAGCGGTTTGAGTTTAACACGTCGTTGTTTGAGCGTCCGCAGGTGCAATTGAAGTTGTTTTAATATAACTGGTGACAAATGCGATAGGCAAAGACCGGAGAACATATAAAGGTCGGTGCCTCGTTTGCCGTGACGGCAGTTCTTTCATAGAATGGAGACAGAAAGCAGGTGTAAATACCAGTGAGCGTTTGATCTATTAGCCTATCAGGACAAGTTGAGTGGCTGGTGTTATTAGAGCTGCCAAGGTTATTTTACCCGTCTGCAAAAACGCTGACAAAGCACAAAGCATATAAAGTATTGATACGCATACTCATTCAAGGTATACATGCCTGTTAACAAAAAATTGATGAGGATATAGAAAAAGTTTATTAGGGAAAATGCGGAAATAAAAAAAATAAAAAATACCTTTGTGCAAGCAATAAATGAAATGAAACGCAATCTAAAACATACTATTTCGGCGGCCTCCTGTAAGCAAAAGCAGGTCAGAAATGGTTTGCGGACATGTTGCACCAATTGTTAACGAAGATTAAGTTATCAAATGATATAACAAAGGTCCTGCAGGAATTGCGGGACCTTTTGCTTTAGAAGCATCTAAACAATGACTGAGCAAGACAACTGTGTGATAACTGTAATGTATACGTATCGTCAGGTAAAGCCTGCGATCATTGTACGAAAGGAAGGCTTCTCCTTAGGGAGGCTTAATGGGCGTGGTATATAGCGACATACTGATTATGTATATGCTACCCGGCCCATTTGATGGAGCCGGGTTTTTTATTTTTATTTTATAAATGCTGTTATGTGCCATAGCCATACAGAAAGTGGAGCTGGTCAGGTGCATAACCCCAAATTGAGAGATCATGAGAAACGTAATTCAATCAGTAAGAGAGGCATTGCTTACCAACTTCAGGGAGTTAGATACCTGGTTCGAAAAAGACTTCGACCTGTTACACTTTAAACCGGATACAGACCAGTGGAATATCCGGGAAGTGCTGGAGCATATCAGCCTGACCAACTATTTTCTGTTGCTTATTATTAATAAAAGCACCCGAAGGGCGCTGGACCGGAAAGCTGCCGCTAATTCCATTATTATACCGGCAGATTACATGGAGAAGTTTGATAAGATCGATGTGATAAGTGACCGTTCCTTCCAATGGGTAAGATCTGAACATCTGGAGCCAAGTGGCTTGCAGGATATGAGAGATATCAGAACGCTGCTGAAACAACAGTTTGCACAGTGTATGTATAATCTCAGTTTACTGAAAAACGGAGAGGGAATGCTGGTGTTAACAAATATGTCAGTGAACCATCTTGGTAAACTGGATATCTACCAGTATATCTATTTCCTTACAAAGCATATTGAGCGTCACATCCGCCAGATGCAGCGCCTTGAAAGCGAATATGCTGGTACGGTAGCAGAAGGAGCCACTCAAAATATCATGAATGCTGCTGATGAAGAAGCAGCAAGCATGTTATTAATATAACTAAGGTCGACCACTTTTTATCTGTTGATTTGGATACCCTGTGGCAATTAAGCATTAGGAATTAAGAATTAAGAATTTGCCAGACATCTGTATTATGAGTATAAATAAATGAGATGACGGCAAAGAGCTTATAGAGACAGGCCTGTTGTCGGAGAGAAAGGAAATTATACTTAATTCCTAATTCTTGATTCCTAATTTATCTGTCGCTGATAGGAAAAAAAGTGCAAAAAAATTGTTAAAGTCAAAATATTATTTCTATATTTGCACTATCATTAACGACTAAACTATTTAAAACATGCTCAATAAACACATTCAAATGAACACAGCGCCAGTATCCTTCGCGGAGGGTCGTGGCAACGAGTTCCGGGCATGTAATAGTTTTATGTAAAGGAGATTAATTCGTACATATAACAAGCCCCGGGACAAGCGCCCGGGGCTTTTTCTTTTCAGCAAAACTGGATGAAAGGCGAACGGATAAAAAGACATAAAAGCCACGGACATTCTGCGGAATGGAGCATAGCACTGATGTTATCAATGCTACATGGACCAGGTATGCTATGACGTAGTATATACGTGATAGTTATATAACCCGGTCTGCCATCAGCTGACCGGGTTTTTTTATGACATTTTGGATTGAGTAGGTACAATTAGTTAACGTAAAGCGGGGTAATCCTGCCCCGCTTAAAATTTACGATTATTCACAATTAAGATATTTTGTTTCATCTTCATTTGCATTAACCCCCTCATCGTTGTCAATACCGGGCGCCAGGAGCGTTCCGGTATATGATAACCCATTGAAACATGTACATTTGCAGACTTATTTGAACAGCATGGATAATATTTTACAGCAGCGGGTGATCGGAGGAGATAATATTTTCGGGAATGGATTGCTGGAGAGCAGACCTTTCTATCTGTATTATTTTAATGCCATACCTAATGTAAGTTTTGTATACACTATAAACGGAGAGAAATCCCTGGCCGCATTTAAAAAGGCCTATGAAAAGGATATAGTGAAGATATACACCAGAGAAGAGATCGGCGACAAAGACAGAGAATACAAGCATGATATTGCACTGATCGTACTGAACAATGAAACAATCATAGAGTTCGGGGACGATTACTGCGAAATCCTGCACAACGGGAAATCAACCGCCTTTGTGAATGAAGTCACCAGTCTCGTAAAAAAATACCGTACCCGGGAGAAAAGAAAAAAGTTTGAGATCAATCTGATCACTTCCGGCGAACGTGGACTGACCCTGAAAGCGATGGAGTTTAAGCGGACTAAGCTCGACCTCTCTGTCTACTACGAAGATGATTTTCGGGCTATTGATCAGTTGATCTACAAACGCCTGAATACCAATGATGATAAAGGGATCGTGCTGTTACACGGCGTACCAGGAACCGGAAAGACCACTTACCTGCGCTACCTGATCGGCAGGCTGAAGAAGCGTGTCCTGTTCCTGTCACCTTCGGTAGCGGCTAACCTGATGCAACCGGATTTTATCGATCTGTTGATTGATAATCCGAATACCATACTGGTCATAGAGGATGCAGAGAACATTATCATGGACAGGAAGACAACCGGGAATTCCTCTGTCTCGAACCTGCTGAACCTGTCTGATGGTTTGCTGGCTGACTGTATGAATGTGCAGGTGATCTGTACTTTTAACAGTGATCTTTCCCAGATAGATAGTGCGCTATTACGTAAGGGCAGGCTGATCGCCAAATATGAGTTTGGTAAGCTGTCGGTGAACAAAGCGCAGCAACTCTCTGCAAAACAAGGCTTTGAGACCGTTGTGTCCCAGCCAATGACCATTGCTGAAGTGATGAACCAGCATGAACCTTCCTTTGAGAAAAAGGAAATCCCAATCGGCTTCCGCGCCAGACTCTAAATACCTGATACCAATTGCAGATGTGTGCTCCGGTGCGCATTTGTAATTGGTGCTTTATTGTCTATAAAATTGGTAGACTAATTCTCGGAAATATTGTAATATTGTTTTGATTTCGCTCCGTTGGCCACCAGACAATAGAGAAAACCCGTAATTCGAAACATTATTCGCGTGCATCTAAATCACATGGCATGGGCCGTTCCGCTATTCCTTGGATTGATGGGAATTGAGTATCTGGTGGCAAGGAAAACAGGAAAAAACTATTTCGGCTTTAGTAGCTCCGTCAGCAACATTAACGTGGGTATCGCAGAAAGACTGCTCGATACCTTTACTGTAGGTATTTTTTACTTCATTTATGAATACCTGCATACGCATTTCGGCATTTTCAACATCCGCTCCAGCGTTCTGTTGTGGGTCGCCCTGCTTATCCTTACTGACTTTATCTGGTATTGGTACCACCGGTGGGCGCATGAAGTGAACTTGCTTTGGGCGGCGCATGTAGTACATCATCAAAGCGAGGATTTTAACTATACGGTTTCAGCCCGCATTACTGTATTTCAGGCATTCTTCCGGATGTGTTTCTGGTCGGTGCTGCCCATTCTGGGCTTTCCTCCGGCAATGATCATCAGTGTGCAGCTCGTACATGGCATCTATCCATTTTTCATACATACCCGGACAATCGGCAAATTGGGTGTACTGGAGTATATTTTTGTCACTCCTTCCCATCACCGCGTGCATCATGCTTCCAATGAGAAATACCTCGACAAGAACTATGGTGATGTGTTTATCATATGGGACATGCTATTCGGCACATTTGTCTCAGAAGAGGAGGAACCCGAATATGGACTGACCAAACCACTTGATACCCATAGTTTTCTATGGCAGCATTTTCATTTTATACTTGAAATCTTCTACACACTAAAACAAACAAAGGGATTCAAAGCCCGCTGGAAAGTAGTATTTGGCAAGCCAGACAATATAGATCCTGCTATTCGTCCGAAGCTGGAAGCGCGTTATTTATTCCGAGGTCCTATAGAACAGGGCTCCCGCAAACTACAGCAGTATGTAGTCTGGCAGGTAGGGGTAATACTGGTTGTCTTATTCCTCTTCTTGTTATTTGAGCACTACGTACCTGTATTTGTACAGGCATGCACATCCCTGGTCATTTTCCTGACCCTGATCAATAGCGGCGCCATATTGGAACAGCGACGCTGGGTATTTTTCCTGGAATATGCCCGTTTACTGGTGACGTTTGCCGCCTTGTTTTATATCTGGCCACATCCGCTGCTGCTACTGGTGTTGGCTATTGTGCAGCTACCATTTTTTCTGTACAGGTCCAGTCTGGAAAAAAGGTATCTGCGACTGGTATACGGTACACGGACTTAATGCCTGGGCATAGTGGTGCATAGCAACTTGCGGGCAAGATGTATACGGCTTTTGATGGTACCCATCGGCTCATGCAGCATTTCAGCTATTTCATGGTATTTGAAGCCATCGCAATATAACAGCAATGGTTTCTTAAAAGATAAAGGGAGCTTATAAAGGGTTCCCTTTATTTCTTTTGTGCTGAGCATGTTTTCGGCATTGACCTCGGCCTGTGTGTTGTTGGTAATATTGGGCGTTATTTCTGACGCAGAAGAATACTTGGCGGCACGTCGGTATTCATTGATGAATAGATTGCGCATAATAGTATACAGCCAGGCGCGAATATTACTGCCTTCCAGGTATTTGTCTTTGTTCTTCAATGCTTTGTATAAAGTTTCCTGGTAAAGATCTTTGGCTGCTTCGGGATCTTTGGTCAAAGCCATAGCGACAGGCTTAAGAAAATCTGCATTTTCCAGTAAATGAGTCTGAAATGTGGAAAAACTCATGGTTTTGGGGATGTTGTAGTTTGGGATTGATGTACAGTTGTGCTGACGGCGGGGCCGACAATTATAAGATACAAACGTAGAAACGGTGGGCCGTGGATTGAGAAAAGGGCGAAATTTCTATCATACAATCGGAATTTGGTTAATGTATTTGGTTTTCACTGGCGTAACATTTATATCTTATTTTTAATAGCTTTGCTTCCCAGTTGTATTAAATGATTACTGCCAATTCTAAGCGTTAAAAAACTATATATCGGGCCTGCATTAATTATCAACCAAAGCCGGTGTGAGAAACTACATGGATGAGAAACTAATCAATGTGACGGCCTGCCGCATAGACAAATGTACTTGAATGAATGACTTTGATTTTTTGATAGTCGGCAGTGGATTGTTCGGGGCTGTATTTGCCCATGAATGCCATAAAGCCGGAAAAAAGGTGTTGGTAATAGACCGACGTCAGCATAGTGGAGGGAATGTCTATTGTGAGCATGTCAACGGAATTAATGTACATAAGTATGGCGCGCATATTTTCCATACTAATGACAAGCCTATATGGGATTATGTCAATTCCTTTGTAGGATTCAATAACTACGTCAATTCTCCATTGGCGGTCTACAAAGACGAACTATATAACCTTCCGTTCAATATGAATACCTTCCACCAGTTATGGAAGGTAAGAACTCCGCAGGAGGCCAGGGCCAAGATTACCGAACAGGTAGCCGCATTGCAGATCAATGATCCTCAGAACCTGGAAGAGCAGGCCTTGTCACTGGTAGGGACAGATATTTATGAGAAACTGATCAAAGGATATACAGAAAAGCAGTGGGGACGGAAGGCAAGTGAATTGCCCGCTTTCATTATTAAAAGGCTGCCATTACGCTTTACGTATAATAATAATTACTTTAATGACCGCTACCAGGGTATTCCGGTTGGTGGGTATAACCAGTTGACAGACAGACTACTGGAGGGCATTGAAGTAAGATTAGGCATTGATTTCTTTTCTGCACGTGAAGCATTGACGGCGCTGGCCAAGACAGTTGTGTTTACTGGTCAGCTGGACGAGTTCTATAATTACCGTTTTGGAATGCTGCAATACCGGAGTCTGCGTTTTGAACACGAGCAGCTGGAGATAGATAATTATCAGGGGAATGCGGTAGTGAATTATACCGAGCGTGAAGTACCGTTTACCAGGATCATCGAACATAAGCACTTTGAGTTTGGCCAGCAGCCGTCTACAGTCATTACCAGGGAGTATCCGGAGGAATGGAAAAAAGGGCTGGAGCCGTATTATCCTATTAATGATGATATTAATGGGAAGATATACAAACAGTATAAGGAGCTGGCAGATCAAGAAACCAACGTGATCTTTGGGGGCAGACTGGCCGAATACAGGTATTATGATATGCACCAGGTTGTCGCGTCGGCTCTTCATACGGTGAGATTACATCTGAAATAAACGAATCAACCAATAACGGAACATTTACTTCAATGATCCAGATCTACAAGAACACCAGAATCTATGTCATGGCGCCCTCTAATATTGCGTCCGGAGGGCCGGAACTTCTACATCAGCTGGCGTACAAGCTGGAAAAGCTGGGATATGATGCCGTTATCTACTACACACCGGACGTTGAGAACCCTGTACATCCCAACTACACGAAATATCACTGTAAATACGTGACCACCCTGGAGGATCGGGAAGAGCATGTGCTGATCATGCCTGAGATCTACTTCTTCAGGACCGGCCATTTTAAAAATATACGTAAATGTGCCTGGTGGCTGAGTGTGGATAACCTTTTTAAGACCAAAGGAGAGCCTAAGCATTATCGCTATCTGAAGAAATTGGGGCTTAATGCTCTGTTTATCAAGGCTATAATGGTTGGGCAGATAAAAGGTCGGTTCACCTATCACCTCGCGCAGTCACACTATGCGATCGACTTTATCCGGAAATGGGGGATGGAGGCGGATTATCTCTCGGACTATCTGAGTGAAGGCCTTTTAAAGCAGTCCAGGGAAAATAACGGGGTTGTTAAAAAGCCCCAGATCCTCTATAATCCATTGAAAGGACTGGCTTTTACGGAGAAAATTATGGCGGCACTTCCGGAGGCCACATGGATACCGTTACAAAAGCTGACACCAGTACAGGTAGGAGAGCTGTTGAACGAATCCATGGTGTACATTGACTTTGGAGAGCACCCAGGCAAGGATCGTTTCCCCAGAGAGGCAGCTATTTACAGATGTTGTGTCATTACTGGCACCAGGGGTTCTGCTGCTTTTCAGGAGGATGTACCGATACCAGCACAATATAAAGTTGAGGATAAGGATGAGAATATTCCAAAGATAGTTAACATGATAAAGTCTTGTTTATCAGATTATAACAGGCATATTGAGAATTTTGAGTCTTACAGACAATGGATATATGGGGAGGAAGCAGGTTTTGAAAGGGATATAAAGACATTGTTCATCAGACAATAATAATCGGGAAAACATAAAAGGATCTCCAGGCGGGATCCTTTTTTTATGCTTTAATAAGGCCGTATTTGTAACATATAGGCTGCACCTGCGTTTGATTTATATATAAAGGCTTTCGTACTTATTGGTACTTGAGTATAAACTACTAAGACTGCTTACATATTTAATAGCGGTAAAATCTACATATAGCAATTATTTTGTTGGTTTCCACTATGTTAATATTTATATGTTATTTTTAATAGATTTGCACCGGATTTTCCGTATTTGGGCTCCAGGGCTTTGAGGAGGAACGGAATTGATATTTATTAATCCTAATATTTGTTACTCGAATAATTCATGTGGAAGAAAATATTACTGCTACAACTGTTATTGTTATGTACCGCTTTATGTGTTCACGGGCAAATATCAGGCATGTCTCCGTCTCAAATGAGCCAGATAAAAGTTGATAATTTAAGTGATGATCAGATCAGGCAGCTGGTAGCTCAGATGAAGCAAAATAATGTAAGTTACTCCCAGATAGATGGTTATGCTTCACAGCGAGGTATACCTGACGCCGAAGTTGTCAAACTGAAAGCCAGGATCAATCAACTCAATCTTGATACAGAATTAGCATCTCCCACAACTAATGATGCAGGTAAAATAACTGACGGTGCAGACAGGGCATATAATGACAGTGCGGATACTATCAGGAATCCGCAGGACTCTGAAAGAGAGCGCCGTCGCAAAAGGATATTTGGCTCTGAACTGTTTGGTAACAAGAATCTGACTTTTGAGCCTAATCTGCGTATGCCTACGCCAGCCAATTATAAGATCGCAGCAGATGATGAACTGATCATCGACGTTTATGGATATTCTGAAGTACAACATTCGCTGAAAGTAACTCCTGAGGGATATATCAGGATACCCTACCTCGGACCGGTGTATGTGAACGGGCTGACTATGGAGGAAGCTCGCACCCGTATTACAAAGCAGTTGAGCACCATATATGGAGGCATTAAAGAGGGGAATACATCTGTGCAGGTATCACTTGGTAATATTCGTAGTATTCGTATCACGATCATCGGGGAAATTATGCGTCCGGGCACATATACACTACCATCCCTGGCCACTGTAGCTAATGCATTGTACGTATCAGGTGGTCCCAGTGAAAATGGCTCATTCAGAGATATTGATGTAATAAGAAATGGCAAAAGGGTAGCCACTTTCGATCTGTATGATTTTCTGCTGAATGGAGACCTCAAAAATAACATAGTATTACAGGAGCAGGATGTTGTGAAGGTGTCTCCTTATAAGCTGAGAGTGGAGCTTGAAGGTGAGGTTAAAAGACCTGCCATTTTTGATGTGAAGAATAATGAAAGTTTACAGACTGTAATAGAATTTGCGGGCGGATTTACTGATAATTCCTACAAAGACGTTATTCGTGCTTTACGTGTTAACAGTAAGTCGAGAGAACTTGTAAATATTCCATATGATTCATTGACTAGTTTTAAAGTTAGATCAGGTGATAAATTCGTTATAGACTCTATAGCCCGCCGTTATACCAATCGTGTTTCCATAGCAGGAGCGGTGTTTCATCCGGGTGAGTACGCACTCGAGGATGGCATGACAGTGAAAGATCTGATCGGCCGTGCTGATGGTATTCTTGAAATAGCCGCCACTACGCGTGGCCTTATTCGCAGGTTACAGGACGATTATACGCCAGCTTTTATCAACTTTAATGTTGCAGATGTTGTATCGGGTAAAACATCAGTGAAACTGCAACGTGAAGATAGTGTGGTGATATTTTCCAAATTATCCATCCGCGAGCCATATGTGGTTAAAATACAGGGAGAGGTAAACCAGCCAGGTTATTTTAGTTATGGAGACAGTATGAGACTGGAAGACCTGATCCTGATGGCAGGAGGCCTGAAGGATGCAGCCAGTTTAAAACATGTTGAAATTGCACGTCGTATCCGTACATCAGGATCTTACGATTCAGCAGATGTGAGAATGTCTATTACAGAACAGTTTGACATTAGCGCTGATCTTGCGGGAAATGCTGCGGGCAATTATATCCTGCAACCATTTGATGAAATAACAGTACGCAGATCTCCATCTTATAACCAACAGTTGAATATATCTCTGGAAGGACAGGTTGTTTATCCTGGTAATTACACCATCACTACAAAAAGGGAGCGCATTTCCGATGTGATTAAAAGAGCGGGAGGACTGCGTCCTGAAGCATCAGCAGAAGGTGCATTGTTATTGAGAAGAACCTATTCAACAGAAAGTGACAGTACTTTCCTGTTGAGGAAACTGGAGATATTCAATAATACAGTAGAAGATAGTCTGGCTGCTGCTAAAACCCGTGCAGCAATACAGCGTAATCAACAGCTGCTCGGTATTCAGCTGGAAGAGATAATGGCTCATCCTGGTTCAAAATATGACTTTTATCTTGAAGAGGGCGATGTGATCAGAATACCTAAAAAGCTCCAGACAGTACAGCTTTTTGGAGAGATCTATTTTCCAAAGAAAGTCAGGTATGACAACAGCGTCTCTTTCAGGACATACATCAGGAACGCAGGCGGTTTCACCTCTCAGGCACTGAAACGCAGGAGCTATGTTGTATTCGCCAATGGTGAGGTAAAAAGTACCAAAAGACTTTTATTCTTTAATAAGTATCCAAAGGTGAAGCCAGGAGCAGAAATATATGTTCCGACAAAACCTGAACGTAAAGGTTTGACAGCTGCGGCTACGGTAGGGTTTGCAAGTGCACTGGCATCTCTTGCCCTGGTAGTTGTCACTATCATTAACACGACCAAATAAGCTGATTCCATATAAAAGGACAAAGTCAGCATCCTAGATTTTTAATGCACTAAACTACATGGAAGTACCGAATGACGCTTTAAAGAAAAGCGATGACATATCCTTGAAAGAGCTGGTATTGAAACTACTTAGCTGGTGTAAATATCTGCTTAGCAAATGGTTGATCATATGCATAATGGGGCTGCTAGGGGCTGGCCTGGGGCTTGTTTTTTCTTTATTCAGCAAACAGAAATATATCGGTGCGTTAACTTTTGTAGTGGAGGATACTAAACCCGGAGGTCTTGCAGCTTATGCCGGTCTGGCAGGCCAGTTTGGTATAGACCTGGGTGGCGGAGGAAGTGGTATTTTCGAAGGAGAGAATATCATGGGCTTTCTGCGCTCAAGATTTATTGTAGAGAAAGCATTGCTGAGTTCAATAGAGGTGAATGGTAAAAGAATGAATCTCGTAACCTGGTACCTGCAACATACAGAATTAGGTGAAAAATTACAGAAAGATACAGTGCTGAGATCAATTACCTATCCGCTGGGGCAGGACCGTAAGCAGTTCAGTTTATTACAGGATAGCTTATTACATATCATTCAGACACGACTGATCACAAAAGAACTGGAAATCAAAAAGCCTGATAAAAAACAAAGCTTTATTGAAGTACGGGCGACTACAGAAAACGAGCTTTTCTCAAAACTCTTTACCGAACGTCTGGTAAGTGAAGCTGCTGATTTTTATACCTATACTAAAACGAAGAGGTCTAAGGTAAATGTTGACAAATTACAATTTCTTGCCGATTCCTTACAAGATCTGCTGAATAAGAAAACCTATGCACTCGCGGCCGTTCAGGACGTCAACCTGAATCCTGTAAGGCAGGTGTCCAACGTTCGCGGAGAGCTGGTGGCGAGGGATAAAGTTGTGCTGCAAACCATGTACGGTGAAGTGATCAAGAATCTGGAGCTGAGTAAGCTGACTATGGCGCAGGAAACGCCGATAGTACAGGTGATAGATGCCCCTATTCTGCCACTTGAGAAAAAGCGGTTTGGCAAGTTAAAAGGTTTGGTGATAGGCGGGTTGTTAGGCGGTTTCTTTATTGTATTTATCCTGGTGTTTAGAAGAATATACCAGGAAATGATGGCACATTAATGCAGTCATCGCGTCATAAAAAGTAAGTGTAGTTAATTAACATATCAATGGAACTGAAGAATAAAAAAGTTTTGGTTACCGGTGCTGATGGATTCATCGGGAGTCATCTTGTAGAGAGACTTTTACAGGAAGGCTGTCATGTGAAGGCATTCGTATATTATAACTCATTCAATAGCTGGGGATGGCTGGACACCTTTTCGAAAGAGACACTTTCTAAACTGGAAGTTTTTGCAGGAGATGTAAGGGATCCCAACGGCGTAAGAACAGCAATGAAAGATGTGGATGTAGTATTCCATCTGGCGGCATTGATAGCCATTCCATTTAGCTACCATTCCCCTGATTCTTACATCGATACGAACATTAAAGGTACCCTTAACATTGTACAGGCTGCAAAAGACCTCGGAATAGAAAGAGTACTTGTTACCTCCACATCAGAAGTATATGGAACTGCCCAGTATATCCCGATCGATGAAAAGCACCCGCGTCAGCCTCAGTCTCCCTATTCTGCATCCAAGATAGGTGCTGATTGCATTGCTGAATCATTCTATCGCAGCTTTCATGTTCCTGTGACCATTGTACGTCCGTTTAATACTTATGGTCCCAGACAGTCTGCAAGGGCAATCATTCCTACCATTATTACACAGCTGCTGAACGGAAGGAAAGAGATCCAGCTTGGCGATCTTACACCAACAAGAGACCTGGTATATGTGAAAGATACTGCCAATGGTTTTGTAGAGATTGCAAAATCTGATGAGCTGGTGGGCCAGGATTGTAACATTGCTACTGAATCAGAGATCAGTGTAGGTGATCTTGCTGAGTTACTCAAGAATATTATCAATCCTGACGTGAAGATCGTACAGGACCCTGCGAGACTGCGCCCGGAAAAAAGCGAGGTGTTCAGATTATATGGCAGCAGGGAAAAAATAACCAGGTATACAAACTGGAAGCAGCAATATACGTTTCAGGATGGTTTGACGGAGACTATAGAGTGGTTTAAGGTAGCAGAGAATCTAAAAGGTTACAAGGCGGATATTTATAACATTTAGTACTTAATGGAAACTTCACATATACTAAACTTTATCAGAACTACTTTTATGGATGCAGACGGTTTTATTCCGCTGCATGCTCCTTTTTTCGGAGGGAGGGAAAAAGAGTACGTTACCGATACGATCGATTCAACCTTTGTTTCTTCTGTGGGCGCATATGTAACCCGCTTCGAAGAAATGATGGCCGAAATAACCGGCGCGCGGTATGCTATTGCAACTGTGAATGGTACAACGGCCCTGCATCTGGCGCTAGTGATAACGGGAGTGAAGTATGGGGATGAAGTGATCACACAGCCGCTTACATTTGTTGCTACGGCAAATGCCATCTCTCATGCGGGTGGTATACCGGTTTTTGTGGATGTGGACAGAGATACAATGGGATTGTCTCCAGCTGCATTGCAGGCATTTCTGGAAGAACATGCTGTAGTGACCGGGAATGGGCAGTGTATGAATAAAACAACGGGAAGAAGAATAGCAGCCTGCATACCTATGCATGCTTTCGGTTTTCCTGTAAGAATAAAAGAGATTGCCGCCATCTGCGCAAAGTACCATATTACACTCATTGAGGATGCCGCAGAATCACTGGGTAGTTACGTAGATGGTGTACATACCGGTGTCTTTGGCAATGTAGGTATATTCAGCTTTAACGGTAACAAAACAGTTACCTGTGGCGGCGGTGGTGCTATTGTCACTAATGATGAAGCATTGGCAAAGAAGGCCAAACATTTGTCAACAACCGCTAAGGTGGCACATCCTTACGAATTTGTACATGATGATGTCGCTTATAACTACAGAATGCCAAATTTGAATGCAGCCCTTGCCTGCGCGCAATTGGAACAGCTGAAAGATATGCTGGCAAACAAGCGTGAGCTGGCGGCGTTATATGCGGATTTCTTTAAAGGATCTGCTGTGAAGTTTGTAACAGAAATGCCTGGTACTACTGCCAATTACTGGCTGAATACCGTGCTTTTTGCTGATCGTGATCAACAACAGGCATTTCTGACAGAAAGTAATAATAGCAAGGTAATGACAAGGCCTATCTGGCGCCTTATGAACAAACTGCCTATGTACGCAGGATGTCAGCATGGCGATCTGTCAAATGCAGAATGGCTGGAAGAAAGAGTAGTGAATATACCGAGTAGTGTAAGGAAAATGTTATAACTGCAATCAGCTGATCACTAAAAAGGAACATTAATGAACGGAAAGCTTCCAGGAAACATATTTCTCTACGGGGCGGGAGGGCATGCAAAGGTGATACTTGAATTGCTTGAGTTGAATGGTCTTTCCTGTACTGGTATCTATGACGAATATGCTGGAAAAAAGCAACTGCTCGGCTATACCGTTTCTGAGATCTTAGATGATGCTTATAAACAGCCAGGGGCTGCTTTAATCATTGCAGTTGGTAATAATAAAATCAGGAAACAGTTAGCGTATTCGCTGGCAGCTGAATGGGGAATGGTGATTCATCCTGCTGCTAACATCTCATCCCGAAGCAGTATTGGTAAAGGTAGTGTGGTAATGGCTGGTGTAAGCATCAATAGTGAAGCCAGCATTGGCCAGCATTGTATTATTAATACCAATAGCGCTGTTGACCATGATTGCCGTATCGACGATTATGTACATATTTCGCCTAACGCGGCCCTCGCCGGAAGCGTGCAGGTAGGAGAGGGGACACATATAGGCATTGGAGCCACCGTGATCCAGGGGATTAAAATTGGTAAATGGGCGACTGTCGGAGCAGGTACTGTTGTCATCAGGGATATACCTGACTATGCGACGGTAGTTGGTAATCCTGGCAGAATTATCAGGATCAATGGTCCGGAGGATGCCGGGCTGTAATCTGGAACAAAGAAAAGATCAAAGTATGGACAGAATATTCATTATAGCAGAAGCAGGTGTTAATCATAACGGAGATATGTCTCTGGCAAAACAGTTGATTGATATTGCTGCGGACGCGAAGGCAGATGCTGTTAAGTTTCAGACTTTTGTAGCAGAGAAGCTGGTATCGAAGTTTGCAGAAAAAGCAGCCTATCAGAAAGCAAGTACAGATGCAGCAGAGACCCAGCTTAGTATGATCAAAAAGCTGGAGTTGAGTTTTGCACAGTTCGGAGAGCTGCGCGATTATGCTGAGGCTAAAGGTATAATGTTCCTGTCTACTCCTTTTGATTTCCCAAGTATCGACTTTCTGAAGTCGTTAGGTATGAACTACGGAAAAATACCTTCAGGTGAATTGACCAACCTGCCATATCTCATACAAATGGCAAAGAACTTCGAGCATCTTATCCTCTCTACCGGGATGTCAGAAATGTCTGAAATAGAGGACGCGCTGAAGGTATTGCAGGAGTATGGCGCCAAAAGAGAGAATATCGTTGTATTACACTGTAACACCGAATACCCTACACCGTTCGAAGACGCCAATTTAAAGGCAATGCTGAGTATTGAAAAAGAGTTTGGTATCAAGGTGGGATATTCTGATCATACTTCCGGTATTGAGGCAGCGGTTGCCGCCGCTGCACTAGGTGCCAGCGTAATAGAAAAACATTATACCATTGACAGGACAATGGAAGGCCCTGACCACTCAGCGTCACTTGAGCCACAGGAACTGAAAGCTCTTGTCAGCGCTGTACGTAATATTGAGAAAGCAATGGGTACAGGATTTAAGACACCTTCCCCATCAGAATTAAAAAATAAGGCTATTGCCCGCAAAAGCGTCGTGGCGGCCAGAGACATAAAAGCCGGAGAGGTCTTTACAGAAGATAATCTCACGATAAAGCGTCCAGGTAGTGGCATCAGCCCGATGAAGTGGTTTGATGTACTGGGTAAGAAGGCAATCAAAGATTTCCAGACCGATGAGCTGATCACCCTATGAGAAAAAAAATCTGCGTCATAACTGGTACCCGCGCTGAATACGGTCTGTTACGCCCGTTAATGTCAGCCATTGCAGAGCATACAGATCTGCAGCTGCAGCTACTAGTGACAGGCATGCACCTTTCACCGGAATTCGGTTTAACATACAGGCAGATAGAGGCAGATGGATTCCATATTGACCGGAAGATTGATATGTTACTTTCCAGTGATTCCGTATCTGCCATTACGAAGTCTACCGGACTCGGTATGTTAGGATTTGCAGATGCATTCGCCTCACTGGAGCCTGACTGGGTTGTCATATTAGGAGATCGTTTTGAAGCCTTTGCAGCTGCTACAGCAGCATATATGGCGAGAATTCCGGTTGTACATCTGCACGGAGGTGAGACAACAGAAGGAGCGATTGATGAAGGACTGAGGCATTCTATTACCAAAATGTCTTACCTGCATTTTACTTCAACAGAAGCATACAGGAACAGGGTAATACAACTGGGGGAAGCACCTGAGCGCGTATTTAATGTTGGTGCGATAGGCATTGACAGTATTATGCAGCTGGACAGAATGAGCCGGGAGGAACTGGAAGTTTCTCTTGGTATGAAACTGGATCAGCCTACCGTACTGGTGACCTATCATCCGGTTACATTAGAAGATAAAAGTGCAGAAGGACAGTTTAGCGTACTGATAAATGAGCTGCTGGCCCATTCTTCGCTGCAGATTATCATTACCTATCCGAATGCAGATGCTGATGGACGCGTGATCATCAGCCAGATCCAGGAACTGGTGAAACAAAACCCTGACAGGATACATGCCTATCCGTCCCTGGGACAGAGACGCTATCTCTCAGTGATGCCGTATTTGAAGGCTGTGATCGGTAACTCATCAAGTGGCATCCTGGAAGTACCATCATTCGGTATTCCTACATTGAATATAGGAGACAGACAAGGTGGACGTATTGCGGCAGAAAGTGTAGTGCATGCAGGTACTGAAGCTGATGCTATCAGGGAAGGGCTGAAGAAAGTGCTCTCAGATGCATTTGCAGCAGAATGCCGTCATGTAAAGAATCCATACGGTGATGGTTATGCAACTGTTGGTATTATGGAGGCACTATCCCGGTTTATTGAAGTAAAAAATATTAAAAAGAAGTTTTACGATCTGTAAATGAAGAATTGGCACCACTATATTATTGGAAATACCGCAACTGTTAAAGATGCAATGAAGCAACTGGACCAGCTTGGTCTGGTGAACGGCGTATTGTTCATTACAGATGAAAATGGTTGTTTGCTCGGCTCTATCACTGATGGAGACATCAGAAGGGGACTACTGAAGAATGTGAACGTAGACGATGTGCTTGTTGCGGCAGGTCACTTCCCATGCAAGTATCTGCATACGTTTGATCCATCTGCACGCGAAATAAAGGAGCTCAGGAATAAAAATATCCGCTTCATACCTGTGGTAGATGAGGAGATGAACATAAAGGGTGTGCTGGATCTGGAACACATCAAAAAGATGATTCCGGTAGAGGCAATATTGATGGCGGGTGGTAAAGGTCAGCGGTTAATGCCATTAACAGAGCATACGCCCAAGCCACTGCTGAAGGTCGGTCCCAAGCCAATTATTGAACATAACATAGACCGGCTTATCGGTTGTGGTGTTGAAAATATATACCTGAGCGTGAACTACCTGGGACATCAGATCCGTGATTACTTCGGTGACGGGACGAATAAAGGGGTGACCATCAGTTATATTGAAGAGAATTTTCCGATGGGGACGATTGGATCTGTGAAGAGAGTATCTCAATATAACCAGGAGCATTTACTGATCATGAACTCTGATATTCTCACCAATATCGATTTCCATGAATTCTATAATGACTTTATAGAACAGGGGGCTGATATGTCTGTAGCTGCGATCAGTTATAACGTTGATATACCTTATGCGGTGATGGAAACGAATGATCAGAACAGGATCACTTCATTGAAAGAAAAGCCTCGTTACACCTACTATTCAAATGCAGGTATTTACCTGATCAAGACTGAAATGCTTTCCTATGTACCGCATGACACATTTTTTAATGTGACAGATCTTATTGAAGATCTGATAGCGAAAGGAAAGAAGTTGATTACGTTCCCGATACTTGGATATTGGCTGGACATAGGACGAATGGATGATTTTAAGAAAGCACAAGAAGATATTAAGCACTTAAATTTATGACGTTACTGACATGAAAGTGTTGTTTCTTATTCCTGCCAGAGGCGGTTCTAAGGGAGTACCAGGAAAAAACATCAAGTCTCTTGGAGGAAAACCTTTGATTGCATATGCAATAGACGCAGTGAAGCCATTAACTGATATTTCAGATATCTGCATCTCTACAGATGCAGAAGATATCAAACTGGTCAGTGAAAATTGTGGAGTGCCAGTTCCTTTTTTACGGCCACCATATCTTGCAGCCGATAATTCAGGTACATACGAAGTGTGTCTGCATGCCTTAGATCATTATGCAGATCAGGGTATCCATTATGATGTGTTGGTAATTCTGCAGCCAACCAGTCCATTCAGAACCACTGAACATATCAGGGAGGCATTGGATTTATACAATGAAGAACTTGATATGGTCGTATCTGTAACGGAGACAAAATCGAACCCTTATACTGTCCTGTTTGAAGAGAATGAACAGGGTTTTCTCGCAAAGTCAAAAGAAGGGAATTTTATCAGGAGGCAGGATTGTCCCCGTGTATGGGAATACAATGGTGCCATTTACGTGATCAACGCCGCATCCCTTAGGCGTAGCCCAATCAATCAGTTCAGGAAAATTAAAAAGTATGTGATGGATGAACAATCATCTGTAGACATCGATACTCCTCTTGATTGGGACTTTTCAGAGTTTTTGATAAATAAAAAGCAATCCTTATAACTATGCCGCTCACTGCCACAACATCAAAGCACTATTGTTCGTACAATGCTAAGCAGTTGCTAAACGCCGTATTAATTTATTCACTGACCGCTTTATTATTCATCAGTGGATGTAAGAAGGCAGACAATCAACAATTTTATGAGGTAATTGAGAATACACCAATTACTGATGCCGATATTCATCTGATAGGAGATGTCCATAATTTGCCGCTCACCAGTCAGAAGATATTTGTTCCTGATAATGTGAAGACTGGTGGATATGCCTATGCCAGCGTGCTCAGATTGAACGATAGTTCACTCATGGTAGCATGTACCAGGTATCCGGCGAATTCATTTGGCGACTTCAATCACTCAGATATCGCAGCAAGGATCAGTCATGATAACGGCGCTACCTGGGAGCCGGAATTTGTACTGCAGGAGAATATAGGACTCATTAATACCTGCAACCCAAATCTGGTGAGAATCACCAATAAAAAAATTGTACTCATTTTCTGCGTAAAGGACAGCGATTCAAAGATAGACATCCTGATTAAAGAGTCTGAAGATAATGGTGTAACATGGGGCTCGCCAAGGCTGATCAACAAACTGACCTGGGGGTACCACATTGTGAATAATGATAGGGCTATTTACAATAACGGACGTCTTATCGTTCCCGCAGCATATGCAGTAAGTATTACAAAAGATTACGACAAGCAGGTGATTTTCTGCTATTATTCAGATGACCAGGGTAAGACATGGCGTAAATCAAGCTACCTGAAAGCTGACTTTGCGCTGATGGAGCCAGGTGTAACAGCTATTAACAAGAACGGGAAACTTAAAATGAATATCCGTACGAAGCAGGGATTCATTTATTTCTCGACAAGTGATGATAATGGAATGACCTGGAAAGGACTTTTCAAATCCAATATCAATACTCCGGAAGCACCACAGGTTGTAACCAGCCTGAACAAGTCTGATTCTCTGATGATGATATGGATCAATACTCCTTATACACCAGGTATGAATAACAGGAACCCATTAACATTTGCTTATAGTACAAATGCTGGACAGCAATGGCAAAATCCTGTCAACCTACGTAATAACAAGGACCTGAATTTCCTGTATCCGACAATATATAAGGATAGAAATGACACGATAATGGTGACGTATGGCGTGCGTGACATCACATTCAGGCCATCGATATACCTGGACAGATTATCATTGAAAACATTAATTAAATAGCATTATAGAGGAGGTAAGTTAGCGGGGTATGAATATTTTAAAACATCCACTATTTCAGAAAAGTATTATTTATACGATTACTGATGCAATTAATAAGGCAATTCCCTTCTTATTACTTCCTTTTTTAACACATTATCTGTCGCCAGCCGATTATGGTACGGTCGCTAACTATAATGTGTATATATCTGTTATACTGATCTTCACCGGGCTCAATCTCAATGGAGCCATGGCGACTAATTTCTATAAGTTCTCGAAACAGGAAGTTGCAGAATATGTGAGTAACATATTTGTTGTCATGATTTGCGCCGCCGTACTGGTCACATTGCTAATGGCAGCCGGTGCTCCATATGTATCTTCTCTCACGTCTATTTTGCCCTTTTTCCTGGTAATAGGAGTCAGTGTCGCAGTAAGCCAGGGTATCACTGCCGTAAATCTTGACTTGTGGAGACTGGAGGAAAAGCCACTATGGTTTGGGGGATATCAGATCGTGCAGAGCCTGATGAACGTGGGCCTGACTGTGATATTTCTGGCATTACTCAAAATGGGGGCGGATGGTCGCATGGGCGCAATGGCTATCACTTCTGTTGTATTTGCCCTGGTAAGTATCGCAATACTATATAAGCGTGGCTACCTGAAACTGCGGCTGAACAGGGCATACCTCCGGGATGCACTTGGGTTTGGCCTGCCCATGATACCACATACCCTGGGTATCTGGATACGGACAGGCATTGACCGCATCTATATCACAAAATTCTACGGAGTTGCAGAGGCGGGGCTTTATTCAACTGGTTTCCAGTTTGGCCTGTTGTTATCATTCCTGGTAATGGCTTTCCATAATGCCTATGTGCCATTTGTTTACAAACGACTGGCACTGAATGAGGAGGAGCAGAAGCTTAAGCTTGTCAAAATGACATATATCTACATGATGATGATCATAGCGCTCGCCTTTATCTTCTCTTTTGTCTCTTATTTTGTTATCAGCCATTTGCTATCAGACAAATACCTTGATTCTTCGAAATATATAGTCTGGGCCATGTTCACGCAGGCATTCCAGGGAATGTACCTCATAGTGGGTGTATATATATTCTATACCAAAAAAACAGCTAAACTGGCGATTGTCACATCATCCCTGTCGGTTTTGCAGTTGGTATTATCATATATACTTGTGAAATTTGTGGGACCTATGGGGGCGGCATATTCAGGACTGGCGGTTAGCATCCTGAATTTTGTGATAGTTTGGGTATTGAGTATGCGTGTTTTCCCGATGCCCTGGCTGAAGTTCAAGATATTTAAAG
This sequence comes from Chitinophaga agri, assembly GCF_010093065.1. NCBI lineage: Bacteria > Pseudomonadati > Bacteroidota > Chitinophagia > Chitinophagales > Chitinophagaceae > Chitinophaga > Chitinophaga agri. The sequence goes on from NZ_CP048113.1 coordinate 5,274,814, forward strand.
CATGAAGAAGATTATTTTCATTAGTCATGATCCACTGACGGATACAATTAAAAAGAACTTCTTCCTGGACAGGTTTAGGGAAGACGGTGTTCACATAGAGTATTGGTGTGTCAGGCATATACTGAAGTACGCCAATAAGTCGCCGCTGAATAATGAGATCAGCGTTCCTTATTTTGAAGAGATAAGGTCTGAAAAGGTGCTGCTGCAATTACTTGAACAGCGGGCGTCGGATGCCTGGATTTCTGTGGAATTGTGGTTTAACTGGGATACAGTTTCTATTTTTAAAATATTAAAACCTTACCGCGCCAGACTCTTCTCTATTGACTGGTACGGTAACATGCCTGCTATCTCAGTCAGAAGGAAGATCATCGATGATCTGAAAGCATTTAACTTTGTTAAGTTATTCCAGGCAGGGCAGCGGATACTGAGCAGAAAAATTTTTGGTGTATACAGTAAACTCACCGGGCTTCAACCGTCACCCCTTTTGTTCATCGCCGGCAATAAACAGATCAGTGACGCAAACAGGACCGTAGTATCTCTCAATCACCACGATTTCGATATGTTCCTGGAGCATACTCCACAGGACAGCACGATTGTTGAGAATAAATACGCGGTATTTCTGGATGTAATGTTACCTTATCATCCTGACTTTGAACGTTTGGGTTCAAAAGCACTTAGTGCCGATGTGTACTACAGTAAACTGAATACCTTCTTTGACAGGGTGGAAACAAACCTGGGGATTCCTGTAGTGATAGCTGCGCATCCTAAGTCTGCCTATAAGAAAGAATTTGGCAGCAGACAGGTGATCAAAGGAAAAACAACGTCGCTTGTGGCTGGCAGTAGTGTGGTGTTTACCCATCACAGTGTTTCTATGTTCTATGCGGTATTATTCAGAAAGCAGATCGTGCTGCTGACAATGAATGAGTTTATTCATGCAGGTGCAAAGAATTTTGCTATGCAGGTTATTCATTACCAGATGGAGCGTTATGTAACGGAATTAGGCTGTACGTTGATCAATGTAGATGAACCTGCGACGCTGGATTTTGATGCAGTTAATCCTGCAGTTTATGAGAAATTTGAAAGAACCTTTATAAGAGGAAATTCTGATAAGCCCAACTACAACGTAATTAAAGAAACTCTTCGGCTGCTGTAGCAGTTGGCAGGTGCTGGAGTAAATATTTTGAAATTAATTGTATGAAGAAGATCGGTTTTTTAATTAACACGTTGGCGAAATCAGGAGGTACAGAACGGGTTGCTACTGTGTTGGCTAATGCATTGTCCGAACTGGACTACGAGGTTGAAGTGATTTGTATGAGTAAAAGCACAGAAAGCTTTTACATCCTTAATGATCGGGTGCGGGTTAGCTATCTGAGCGAAAAATCTTCTGTTAAATTAACAGACTACTGGTCTCTCGGCAAAAGGCTCATTAAGGCTGCCGGTCATCTGGACTATATCATTGGAGTAGGAATGGACCTTTGTGTGCTTACAATACCCCTTAAGATGTTTGTTAAGACAATTAAGGTGATTGGTTGGGAGCATTTCAATCTGACCGTACGCGGGCCGGTTGTAGGACTTGGAAGAAAGCTGGGGGTATGGTTTGCCGATCATATCATTACTTTAACTAACCACGACTGTGAGCAGTACCGGAAAAGGACAAAAAAGGTCAGATGCATATATAACCCGGTGACCATTAATATGGACCCCGTTAGTAATTATACCAGCAGAAGGATATTGTGTGTTGGTCGTCTAACACATCAGAAAGGATTTGACATGATGGTCAATATATGGGCAGGAATACACATGCGTTATCCGGACTGGCAACTGGCCATTGTGGGAAATGGTGAAGATGAATCCGAATTGAAAACGCAGGCCGCTGCTGCAGGTGTAGGTAATAGTCTTGAATTTTTTGAGGCAACCCGTGATGTTGCGGCTTTTTATAGTTCAGCATCCATATATGCAATGAGTTCGAGGTATGAAGGGCTGCCGCTGGTATTGATAGAGGCACAGTCCGCAGGGTTGCCACTGATCGCCTTCAACTGTGAGACAGGGCCGAAGGAAGTAATAACAGATGGATACAACGGTTATCTGATCCCTGCGTTTGATGAAGAGGTCTTTAAAGACAAACTGCAGGCGTTGATGAAAGACGCCTCATTAAGACAAGAGATGGGGAAGAACTCCCTTGTTAATTCAAACAAATTTTCGAAAGCTAACATTGTACCTCAATGGTGTGAAATTCTGGTGTAAATGCTATATCAAATTATAAGTATACTCTTATCTGTTTTTGCATTTTTTGAAAGCCTGCACGTAAATGTACGCAAGCTGCTGCAGGCTGCCTACCTGTTCACGCTGGCATTTTTCATTCTATTTGCAGGTACGAGAATGGTCGGATTTGACTATCAGACCTACACTGATATATTTAACTATTCTTCTTCTGGTCAGTTATCAGAGGTTGATATTGAAATCGGATGGTCGTCTCTGTGTTATCTTTTCAGTGGCGCGGGATTTAATACATTCCTGTTGTTCATTGCATGCTGTTCTGTTTCACTATACGGTGTCTTTTTCAAGCAGTATTCTCCCTATGTTTTTCTCTCACTGCTCATTTATTATTCCACTTACTTCATTGTAAAAGAGATGGGGCAGATGCGTCAGGGACTTGCCATCGCTGTGGCTACGCTGGCTTTTACCGTTTCTATGAAGAAGAACATGTGGCAGTTCATAGCACTTTTTCTCTTTGCGTTCAGTATACACTATTCTGCGATCGTGCTTTTACCTGTGTATTACTTATGTAACCACCCCTGGAAAACGAATGTTATCCTGATATTTACATTTCTGGGTTTTTGTTTTATATATGTTGATGTCGCAGTGGTCATTTCAAAGGTAATTGGCCTATTACCGATTTCCGGTGCGCAGGAGAAAGTAGCTAACCTGCTTGTTTCGGACATACTTGCCAAGAAGTTAGGGTTGAACTCATCCACTATATTAAGGCTGATCATTATGTTGCTTATGCTCAGGTACCGAACTGCGCTTAAGGAACGCTTCCCGTTCTTTGAGGCATTTGTCATGCTGTATTTTTATGGGCTAATGTTGTACCTCGTTTTTAACTCACTCTCTGAATTCGCACAAAGAACATCCGCTTACTTCAGGATACTTGAAGCGGTTGTCCTGCCATGCATACTGGTACTCGTCCGCGACAGGAAAGAGCGTCTTATTATTATCGCGCTGCTGGTACTTAATTCCGTTGTATCTGTAAACCGGCTATTTTCGGAGAAAACCCTTTATGATTATTACAATCCGTATAAAACTTATTTACTAGATTGATGTTATGAAAGTCCGCGTCTGCTTTGAACCACATCTTGATAGCATCAATAATGCTTTCGTTAAATATTTCTCTTCACATCAAGAGCATGTTGACTTCAGCTTATTGAAAAAGCCTATGCGAAAAACAGGCGGACCATTTTTTATGGCTAAGGCTGTTCTTTATCGTTTTACCTGCATCTTCGATTTCATCAGAAATTATGATGTGGTTCATGTTAATTCCGCCAAATTTGGTATTGCCGCCTATATAGCAAGCTTCTTTGGCTGCCGGTATATTTATACGATCCACTCTGCAGTCACTAATGAGGATAAGGGAGGTATTTTAAACTGGGTTTACTACATGCTCGAAGTCGGGTTATTGAAAATAGTCGCCGGTCGTGCCATGGAAGTAACAGCCGTGTCAGCATTTGCAAGTGATGAAATATACCGTCGGTTTAAAGTCAGACCAACAGTTATTCATAATGGCTATGATGAAGAGAAATTTAATATTTCCAGGCAGGTAACTACAGATATCAGGGCCTCTCTGGGAATGAACGATAATGAGATATACATCAGCGTGGGTAGGATGATTGCCGTTAAAGAGCCGCTGGACGTGATTCGTTTCTTCTCTGAGATCTATAAAAAGAACAGTGCCGCCAGATTGATCTTTGTTGGCGACGGAGATCTTGTAGAGGCTGTAAAACAAAAGATCAGCAGTCTGGGGCTGGACGATGTGGTTACACTTATCGGCCGGGTTAATTTCGAAGACATCCCGGCTTACTATAGAGCGTCGGATTATTTCATATCCGCATGCAAAATAGAAGCCTTTGGCCTCGTCGCACTGGAAGCGCTGGCGTGTGGAGCAATGCCACTGGTTCCATGGAAAGGTGCGTTTCCGGAAATATTCGTTGACAGGATATTCTCCTATGATGTTGATCATCCTTGCGTAATACCTGCCCGTGAGGAACTGCTGGCGCATAGATCAGCGATCCTCAACAGGTTCAGATGGGAGGACAAAATCGAATTGTATCATCAGTTATACCAAAAAGCTAAATAATATAAAATTCCAAATGAGTAAAGGAAAAGCGTTCATTGTATCTAATTTAGACACCTTTTTTCTGGCAAACAGGAAAGAACAGGCGCAGGTGATGCGGGAGAAAGGTTATGAAGTACATGTGCTGGCTGCTGATACCGGTAGATCAGGCGATATAACAAAAATGGGTTTTGTTTATCATGAATTGCCGATGGCAAGATATAGCCTGAATCCTTTCCTGTCACTCAAAAGTATCAGAGATATAAGACGTATCTATCAGAAGGAATCTCCGGTAGTTATTCATCACCTTGGACTTAAAGTGATCATGCTCGGCACACTCGCCGCAATGAAAACAGGAGCGGCAGTCTTTAACACCTATACAGGATTAGGATATCTGTTTACTATAGATACACCCAAAACAAAGTTCTTCAGGAGCGTGCTGTTCATGTTCTCAAAATGGTTATACAGCCGGAAAAGGGTAGTTGCCATTTTCCAGAATATGACAGATTTCAATCTGTTTAAAAAACATAACACTATTGATGATACAAATGGCTTTGTGATCAGGGGGTGCGGCGTAAATACGGAGGAATACAGGTATGCGCCAATGCCCGATCAGCAGCCTTTAAAGATCATTCTGCCGGGTAAGATGTTATCTTCCAAAGGTATATATGACTTTGTAGAAGTGGCAAAGGCTATAAAAAATGATAAAACTATCTCCCAGGAAGTAGAATTTATGTTGTGCGGCGGAATAGAAGAGGGACATCCTTTTTCAGCAAAGAAAGAAGAAATAGAACACTGGCATAATCAGGGTTGGGTTAACTGGGCCGGCTTTCAGAAAGATATGCTGGCTATGTACACGAATGCAGATATCGTAATGCTGCCATCATGGAGAGAAGGAATGCCCAAGGGCTTGCTGGAAGCAGGATCAGTTGGGCGTCCAATTATCACCTATGATGTAGCGGGTTGCAGCGAAGCTGTTGAAGACGGTGTTTCGGGATACGTAGTGCCATTTGGTGATGTGAAATTACTGACCGAAAGAACACGCCAGCTGATAGTAGACCGCGATCTAAGGGTAAAAATGGGGGAGAACAGCCGGCAATATGTTTTGCGCCATTTCGAAACATATAAGATAATTGAAGAAAATTTAGCGCTTTACAATAAATTTCTTTAACGGTTAGCGTTGAGCTTTAGTGCCTAGTCGTTTGTTTATCAGTCACTTATTTGTTTTTTGTGGCCTTGTCACCTAAAACGATAGCCTGGTTGCAGATAGGGAAAAAAAATGAAGCATAATTATTGATAGGAACGGAGATTATAGCACTTAAATCAGTTAAACATGAAGAAGCTTTTTGCAATTTTCCTGATTATTCTCTGCCAGCGGGGAATAGCGCAGAAGAAAGAATTTTATCTGTCTGCTTATGGCGCAAAAGGAGATGGTGTCACCGACGATAAAGTAGCCATTCAAAACTGTATAAAAGATGCTTATGCCAATAACGGCGTTGCTGTTATTACTCCCGGAAAATATAAAGTAAACGGCGCCATCTATTTTTATCTGAAGAATGACAATCTTTTATCAATAAAAGGACAGGCCGACAAAAAAGGTAATTATCCACTCATATTTACAGATCAGCTACAAAGTTTATTTGTATTTGAGTCCGATCGTAATAAGCCCGCTGGTAATGTAGCAATGACCCGGCTCGAACTGAAAGGAAACAATGTGCCTTATTCTGCAGATCATCCTTACTTCGGTCGTGATAAATATGCCGGCGGTATAGCGTTCTTCAATCTCAGAACGGTCTCTGTGACTAATATGATAATAAGGGATATATATGGTCAGGGGATTGATGTGAAGAACTGGAATTATCAGGGTAATTCATTGGATAATCGGTTTACAAGCGTTAAAATACTAAACAATAAGATATTGAACTGCTGGGGATCCAATCCTCCCAAAAAGGCCGGGGGCCCTGGTGATGACTACGGAGATGGTATTTATGTCAGTAATGCGATCAATGTACTGGTCCAGGGAAATCAGGTCATCAATAATCTGGCAGTAACCAAACAGCTCGGACGTTCAGGTATCGTGATAGAGTATAACTGCATAGGTGCTGTAATAGAGAAAAATACAGTCAGTGGCTATGACAGGGATATTCATCTTGAAGCAGATTTTGGTGGTCATATCATCAGGAATAATAGGTTAATCGGATCGGACTTTGCAATATGTGTATGGGGTAATCTCACTACCGGTGAACAGAAGCCGATCTCGATCTTAAATAATTACCTGAGTAATGAAGGTATACCGACCAATCTGAAGCTGACTACTGTGCGTGGTCCGGATGGTAGGGCGATGATAACCTTCTATGCAGAAAAAGATACACGTAAAAACTCTGTCATATCAGGCAATACTTTCAATATGGTTGCATCTTCAGGTATCGTAGGCAAATCTTTTCTGAATGTCTATGAAAATGACCTGCAGGATACCAATAACATTTTCAATAATCAAACAAAGAATAAAGTGAGTGTCTATTATCAAAAGAAACCACTGAAGGTTTCCAATGATACGTACAAGAATGTGAATGTCTTCTTCAATGAGAGTATAAAAACTGACTTCATCAAGTCAAATAATAAGCTCTCTAACAGTACGGCCAACACCACACTATAATTGTATATTCGTTTGAATCATTCACCTCATATATGAAAATCGCATTAGTAACCGGAATAACCGGACAGGATGGCGCATACCTCAGTGAACTATTGTTAAGCAAGGGGTATCATGTGCATGGTATCAAACGAAGGAGTTCTTTGTTTAACACCGACCGTATTGACCATCTGTACCAGAATCCGCAGGAGGCTGATGTACGGTTCAAATTGCACTACGGCGATTTAACTGATTCTACTAATCTTATTCGTATCATTCAGCAGGTACAACCTGATGAAATTTATAATCTCGGCGCCATGAGCCATGTTCAGGTAAGCTTTGAAACACCTGAATATACTGCTAATGCAGATGGTATCGGTACGCTGCGAATACTCGAAGCGATACGTTTACTGGGACTTACAGAAAAGACAAAGATATATCAGGCGTCCACCTCGGAGCTTTATGGATTGGTGCAGGAAGTTCCCCAGTCAGAAAGAACACCGTTCTATCCACGCTCTCCTTACGCTGTTGCTAAAATGTATGCCTACTGGATCACTGTCAACTATAGGGAAGCATATAACATGTATGCCTGTAATGGTATATTATTCAATCATGAAAGTCCGCTCAGAGGAGAGACGTTCGTGACCCGTAAGATCACCAGAGGTGTTGCGCAGATCGTATTCGGAATGCAGGACAAGCTCTATATGGGTAATCTGAATGCACAACGCGACTGGGGCCATGCGAAAGACTATGTGGACGCCATGTGGCGGATATTGCAGCAGGATAAGCCTGAGGATTATGTGATTGCTACGGGCATTACTACCCCTGTCAGAGAATTTATACGCATGGCGTTTGCAGAAGCCGGGGTTGAAGTGGAGTTTAAAGGAACAGGTATCGACGAGAAAGGTATCGTTAAAAGTGTAGCTGCAGCTATTACAACATTGCAACCTGGTCAGGAAGTGGTCGCCATCGATGCGCGGTATTTCAGACCAACAGAAGTAGACCTGCTGATAGGTGATCCGACAAAAGCTCAAACCCAACTGGGATGGCAGCCAAAGTATGACCTGGCCGGACTGGTAAAAGATATGGTGCAGGCCGATCTGGAAATATTCCGCAGGGAAAAATTACTCAAAGACGCCGGGTTTAAAATACTCAATCAATACGAATAACAGGCTATGGAACAACAGGCGAAAATTTATGTTGCCGGTCATCGTGGAATGGTAGGTTCTGCCATTGTACGCAGGCTGCAGGCAGGCGGATTTACTAATATTATTACCCGCTCCTCACCTGAGCTCGACCTGCGTAATCAGGAAGCAACAGCTGCTTTCTTTGCGCAGGAACGTCCGGATTATGTATTTCTCGCCGCTGCAAAGGTGGGTGGTATTATTGCCAACAATACGTACAGAGCAGACTTTATTTATGAGAACATGATGATACAAAGTAATGTCATCCATCATGCTTACCTGAATAATGTAAAGAAGCTCATGTTCCTCGGGTCGTCCTGTATCTATCCTAAGCTGGCGCCACAGCCGCTGAAAGAAGATTATTTGCTGACCGGATTACTGGAACCAACAAATGAACCATATGCCATCGCCAAGATCGCCGGAATAAAGATGTGTGATGCGTATCGTGCGCAGTACGGATGCAACTTCGTATCTGTGATGCCGACTAATCTATATGGTCCCAACGATAATTACGATCTGAAGAACTCTCATGTGCTGCCCGCACTACTGCGTAAATTTCATGAAGCAAAACAAAGCAATACTGACGAAGTAGTGGTTTGGGGAACCGGCACTCCGCTGAGAGAATTCCTGCATGCTGATGATATGGCTGATGCCTGCTTTTACCTGATGCAGCATTATAACGAAGAAGGACTCGTGAATATAGGTGTAGGTGAGGATATCAGTATTAAAGACCTCGCATTACTGGTGAAGAAAATAACAGGCTATAAGGGCAACCTTGTATTTGATACGACCAAGCCGGATGGTACGCCCCGTAAACTGATGGACGTTAGTAAACTACATAGCTTTGGGTGGAAGGCAAAAATAAGCCTGGAAGAAGGGATCACAAGTGTCTACAATAGCATAAAGGATAACGCTTTCCTGTAAGATCGGAATATGTCAATTTCTGTGGTGAAATATGCCGGACTTCTTCATTATTACAGAATAAAGTACTATTGAAGCTGGCCTAAACCCTTATATTTGCACCTGGCAAGCAAATTCTTCTTTATGTTCAAGAAATGTATTACCCCTGTGTTTGTGCTGGTTTGCTTAGGAATTTCTATGAGCTCTACCGTACTTGCACAAAGCATCGGCCGTCAGTATTCTCTGGGATTCTATAAGTCCACTTCTGACAGCAATGGTTACCACTCTTCACAAAGAGATTATTCAATTGAACCCGCTTTTGATCTTCCTCAGGGAGATACAACCCGTAAACAAAGCTGGCTGTACCGTAAGCTGTTCAGGGAACATCTGGTAGAAGTGAAAGGTGATGATTACAACTTTTATGGAAGTATTCTTCCGGACCTGATCGTTGGTCACAGCGGTGACAACGGTACTGTCTGGGTAAATACCCGTGGTTTCGTGATAGGAGGTACAATTGGTAAGAACCTCACTTTCAGGTCTGAATTCTATGAGAACCAGGCTAAAATGCCGGCTTATCTGGATGCTTATGGCCGTGAAAACCGGATTGTACCAGGTCAGGGCGAATGGAAGGCATTTAATGGTTCCAAGTTTGACTACGCTTATGCATCTGCACTCATCGATTATAAGGCAGGTAAGCACTTCGATTTCCAGCTGGGGTACGACAGGAACTTCATCGGTGATGGTTATCGCTCTATGTTATTATCTGATGCCGCGTTCAATTATCCGTTCCTGAAAATTATTGCCAACGTAGGTAAGGTACAGTACACCACCATGTGGGCACAGTTCATTGATATGCAATATCCTAAAGCTTCCTACGATAACGGTTACCGTAAGAAGTGGGGGGTGTTCAACTACCTTGACTGGAATATTACCAGGAAACTCTCTGTTGGTTTATTCGAAGCCGTTATCTGGCAGGATTCTGACTCTACCGGCAAACGTGGCTTTGATGCCAGCTACATCAATCCGATCGTTTTCCTGCGTCCTGTGGAATTCTCCGTGGGTTCTCCTGATAACGCGATCCTGGGTCTGAATGCGAAATATGCTATTTCCAACAATAGTACTGTATACGGTCAGTTCATCCTGGATGAGTTCAAGCTCGACCAGGTCACTGGCGGTAAAGGCTGGTGGGGTAATAAATTTGGCGGTCAGTTTGGTTTCCGTTCCAATAACCTGTTCAAAGTACCTAACCTGAATTTCCTGACAGAGGTGAACGCCGCCCGTCCATATACTTATTCACAACGTAGTACACTGAATAACTATGGTCACTACAATCAGTCACTGGCTCACCCGATGGGTGCCAATTTTGTAGAGTGGGTGAATATTGCAGATTACAGATATAAGAGACTCTTCCTGCGCGGTCAGGTGACTATTGCTAAATATGGTCTGGACACTGCAGGCGTGAACTACGGTAAGGATATCAATAAATCCTACTTTACCCGTACTGTAGATTACGGCAACCATATCGGTCAGGGGCTTAAAACCAATTTCCTGTATGTGCAGGGAACTGCCGCGTATCTGCTGAATCCGAAATATAACCTGCGTCTGGAAGCTTCTGTAACTGCCAGAAAGGAAAGTAACAACAACTGGGATAAGAAAGAGCTGATCTTCCAGTTTGGCTTAAGAAGTTCCTTCCGGCAGCTGTATTACGACTTGTAACATAACTTATACATATATGAAGCCTCCCGCGTAGACCGGGAGGCTTTTTTTATTCCGGCCGTCAGGCATCCCTGTATTTTACTACCTTCGCGGCATGCATTATGTTACGGTCGAAGGACTCACGAAATCTTATGGCGCAGGGCCGCTTTTCAAAGACATTTCTTTTCATATTGAGGAAGGTGATAAAATAGCACTGGTCGCTTTAAATGGCGCCGGTAAATCTACCCTGCTGCGCATTTTATGCGGAGAGGAATCACCAGATGCAGGAACCGTATGGATACATAAAGGTGTAACCGTGGTAATGCTGGAACAGCAATCTGATTTTGACCCAACCAAAACTATCTCTTCCAATATATTTTCCCAGTCACATCCTGTACTGGCCGCCATCAGGGATTATGAAATGCTGACCAATGATGAGGACCAGGAGCCGGATCTTGATAAACTGACCGCTGCTATTGAGCGCATGGATGAGCTGAATGCCTGGCACTTTGATTCCAAAGTGAAGCAGATCCTGGGCAAACTGAATATTCATCACCTGGAGCAGCGTATGGGCAGCCTGTCCGGTGGACAGCTGAAACGTGTGGCCTTGGCTAAAGTGCTGATCGACATCGGCTTTGAACATCGTCATACGCTCCTGATCATGGACGAACCGACGAACCATCTGGATATCAATATGATCGAGTGGCTGGAAAACTATCTCGATCAGGAAAATGTGACATTACTGCTCGTAACGCACGACCGTTACTTCCTGGATAGTGTATGTAATGAGATCATGGAGCTGGACCAGCAGCAATTGTTCATTTATAAAGGCGATTACGAAAACTACCTGGAAAAGAAAGCTACCCGTGAGGAGAGTGAGCGTGCCAGTGTGGAAAAAGCCCGCAATACCTTCCGTAAAGAACTGGAATGGATACGTAAACAGCCTAAAGCCCGTACCACCAAATCTAAATCCCGTATTGACGCATTTGAAGATGTAAAGGAAAGAGCCAGTGTTCGCCTGGAAAAGCAGCAGCTGGAACTGAACGTGAAAATGAGCCGTCTGGGTGGAAAGATCGTCGAACTTAAAAAGGTATATAAGTCTTTCGGTGACCTCAATATCCTGAAAGGGTTTGATTATACATTCTCAAAAGGAGAAAGGATCGGCGTAGTAGGTAAGAACGGGGTAGGAAAATCTACCTTCCTGAATATGTTACAGGGCCTGGAGCAGCCTGATTCCGGTAAGATCAATACCGGAGAAACAGTGGTATTCGGTAACTATGACCAGCGTGGACTGATCGTTAAGGAAGACATGCGTGTGATCGAGTTTGTGAAGAATATCGCGGAAAACTTTCCACTGGCAGATGGTACAAAAGTGAGCGCAGCGCAGTTCCTGCAGCTATTCCTGTTTACACCGGAAAAGCAATATACGTATATCTCCAAGCTGAGTGGTGGTGAGAAAAGAAGACTGCACCTGCTGAGTATCCTGTTCAGAAATCCTAACTTCCTGATCCTCGATGAACCGACCAATGACCTGGACCTGCCAACATTGAGCATCCTGGAAGACTTCCTGCTGTCCTATCAGGGTTGTATCCTGATCGTGAGCCACGACAGGTACTTTATGGATAAGCTGGTGGATCACCTGTTTGTGTTTGAAGGAGACGGCGTCGTACGTGATTTCCCGGGTAACTATACCCAGTACAGGGAGTGGGAAAAAGACCAGTCTGAGAAAGGTAAGGAGGAAGTGCGTAATGAGCCCAAGGCAGTTGAAAAGCCAGTGGAGGAAGTAAAGCCTGCCGCGGCGCCTGCTAAAAAGATGTCATTCAAGGAGAAACGTGAGCTGGAACTACTGGAGAAGGAAATTGCGGACCTGGAGACAGAAAAGAAGCAGATCGATGAACAGATGGCTTCCGGCACATTGCCATATGAAAAGCTGGAGCCGCTTACCCGCCGCGCAGGAGAGATCATCGGCCTGTTGGACGAAAAGGGGATGCGCTGGCTTGAATTGAGTGAAATGAGCTGATAATTAAATATTTATATAGAAAGAGGGTGCGTACTGGCAGTGACCGGTACGCACCCTCTTTTTATTTGCCCTGATCTTCAAACCAGGTTAGCACCAACAGGTCATCAATAGGGCACCTCAAGGGCACTTCAATATCCCTGGGATATTGAAGTGCCCTTGAGGTGCCCTATTGATGACCTGTAAATAAGCCGATCAGGCAAAGTTGAAGGCATAAAAAAGCGACGGGCGCATCAGTATGTGCTGATACGCCCGCCGCTTCTATTCGAAAGTTGTCTAATCTTCTTTTTTGTCCCTGATCTCGGAAGGTTTCAGGTAGACCTTTTTTCCTTTCTCATCCACATAGTACTTTCTGTCTTTTTTGTCGATATAAACCGTTTGACCACCAGGCCCTTCCTTTCCCTTATATGTCTTATCGGTAATCTTCATAGCTCCTTTTACAGCAACGGAAGCCGTTTTATTGCCTATTTTCTTAGCTGTGCTATCGATGCCCTGCGCCATACCCGTTTGGCCCAGAAGCAGGGCTGCTGCCATTACGGAAGCGGCCACCAGTCCGGTACGCGATGTTCTACTGATCATAACAATAGGTTTTAAAAGTTGTGTAAAGTCAATGAATCTTATTATTCAATTTTGATGCCAGCAACATCTTCTATATTTTTAGACTGCCACCATATATGTAGTATATTTAAATTAAACGGTATTAGTTGGAAGAGATCTGGTATAGGGACCTTTCCGATCAGGAGCTTTGGAGCAGGCTGATAGATGGCGATGAGGGCGCCCTTGCCTTCATTTACGATACATGGTTCGCATCACTTTATAAATATGGCATGAAAATACAGGCAGACAGCTGCCTGATAAAGGATTGTATACACGATCTGTTCACCAGTTTGTGGCATAGCCGGCAGCATCTATCCGTGACGGACAGTATCAAATTTTACCTGTTCGCCAGCCTTAAAAGGAATATTGTCAAAAATACCCGCGCTGAAGGCATATTCAGACTGTTTAAGCAGGAACCCGCTCAGCAGGAAATGCATATGCCTTCCTACGAGGAACGGCTCATCTCTCAGCAGTCCAACGACGAACGTAACCGGAAACTGGCAAAAGTCATTGACCAGTTGCCCCGTCGTCAGAAGGAGATCCTCTACCTGCGGTATTACGAAGGTCTCTCTACGCAGGAAACAGCCGATATTATGTCACTGAGCGTAAATTCTACATATGTATTATTGTCAAAAGCAATTAATTATTTAAAAAATCACAGTGGTGAATTAATGACTTTGGTGGCAATTTGGGGCAATAGCCAAAAGGGTTTCTAAAAATTTTATAGTTTTTTTAAAAAAAAGTCGAAAAAGACGCTAAGATTTTTCGATTTCATTGCTTTATCTATTTAAAGCCTATCAGGAGTAGCGCTGATTATGGATTATAAAGAATACACAGTAAAGGATTTTCTTCATGATGAATTGTTTCGTAAATGGATCATCTATCCAGATCACGATACTACTATCTTTTGGGAAACCTGGCTGCGTGAAAACCCTGATCGTCGTGCCACAATAGAAGAAGCACGTGATGTGCTGCTGCTGATCGGACCGGAGGAACATCTTCCTTCGGCAGCAGAAAAGGCTGAGGTATGGAGCCGTATTGCATATTCTATCAGGCAGGTACCTGAAAAGAAAAGGCTATTCGTTGCCTGGCGGTATGCAGCTGTATTTGCCGGTATACTGGCGGCGGGTGCTGCCGGCTGGTTCTTCCTGCATAGGGAAAAGCCGGTTATTGTCAACTACGTTACTACCTATGGAGAGACCAGAAAGATCACGCTGCCCGACAGTTCTGTCGTGAGCCTGAACGCCAACTCTACCCTGAAATTCAGCATGACCCGTAATGGTAAACGCGAGGTATGGCTAAACGGGGAAGGCTTCTTTACGATCCTCCATGAAACAGATAATGCTCCTTTTGCAGTGCATACTTCTGATATAGATGTACAGGTGATCGGTACAGCATTCAGTATCAATACCAGGCGTGTGATGACACGGGTGGTACTGAACAGTGGTGCAGTTAATTTAAAACTGAATGGAGACGGCCAGCAGGATGTAAAGATGAATCCTGGGGATATGGTCATCTTTTCCACCAAAACAAATCAGTTATCACGCCGGAAAGTAAATCCGGCTGATTATAATGCATGGCTTGACAATATGTTCGTTTTCAATGAAACAACAATTGCAGAAGTAGCAGCAGTACTAAAAGAGAACTTAGGAATCAACATTAAGATAGAAGACGAAGGCCTACAGAAAGAGTTATTTACCGGGAGCATACCAATGTCAGACGTAGATATATTTTTTAAAACACTGTCACGGTCCTTACATGTGGTTATCGAAAAGAAGGACAATAATAACTACAGCATCAGGAGAAAGACAACCTAGTGAAGTTTAGTTTATAAATCAACCAACCAACCTTAATCTATTGCTTATGCCTGGAAATTACTTTAGGTGTATGGGGAATCGCATTGCCCTGTTGTTACTGTTGCCAGCCACGGGGTATGCTGCTTCAGATAACATGCACCATCATCCGCAGCAGGAATTACTGGCTGCAAATGGAATGAGCCAGTCCGGCGTCGGAAGGCAGATATTGAAGGATATCCTTGTTTCTATGGAAGCGAGGTACAAGGTGCGTATTAATTACGTGGGCCAGTCCATTGGTAATATTCAGACCGAAGCGCCAAATGTTAAAAATCCATCTGTTAAGTTTATTCAGTATCTCAACCAGTTCCTGAAACCACTTGGACTGGAAGCGGAGGAGGCGGGCGCCAACACGTTTATTGTATATAAACAGGAAGGAACAGCCCCGGTGCCTAAACCTGCACCTGCGGTAGAAAAAAAACAAACAGAAGAACAGGTAAAACCAGCCGCAATCACGCTTCACGGTATTGTTACCGATGAAGCAGGTGTGCCTTTGCCCGGTGTAACAGTGGTTGTAAAAGGTACTTCCAATGGTGTACATACCGCTAACGATGGTAAGTATGAACTGAAGAATGTACCGGAAGGCGCCCATATCTTATTCAGCTTCATCGGATTTAAAGCACAGGAAATTGTACTGAAAGGGCAGACAAAACTGGATATTCGTTTGAAAACAGATATCCAGGCAGTGAAAGATGTGGTAGTAACCGGATATTATGAGATCAAGAAGGAAAGCTTTACCGGTATTGCTACTGTACTGACTGCCGATGATATCAAGAGGGTGAATCCGCAGAACGTGCTGAGCAGTCTGCAGGCTTATGACCCTTCGTTTAAGTTGGTTGAAAATAACATCCTGGGTTCTAATCCCAACAGGATCCCTAATATCAATGTAAGAGGTACAACAGCCCTGCCAAGTGCTGACGTTTCCAAGCTGACCAGGAACAGTCTGACGAATGGTGTCACCAACCAGCCTACGTTTATACTGGATGGCTATGAGGTGAATGTACAGACTATTTTTGACCTTGATCCCAACAGGATCGCGTCTATGACCTTGCTGAAAGATGCTGCTGCGACAGCGATCTATGGGTCCAGGGCGGCGAACGGCGTTGTGGTGATCCGTACCAAAGCCCCAAAAGAAGGAAAGCTGGCGGTAAACTACGGTTATGAGATGACGGTAAATGCGCCTGACCTGTCAGACTATCATGTACTGAATGCGGGTGAGAAACTGGAATATGAGCGCCTGGCAAAACTATATGCAAGCGATGGGGTCACTGCTCCAATGGAACTTGAGAAGCTGTATTACGAAAAGAAAAAGAATGTATTAAGCGGCGTGAATACATACTGGTTATCTCAGCCTTTACAGGTAGATCTTGGCCATAAACATTCCCTTTATCTGGAAGGAGGCACACCGGTAGTAAAATACGGTATTGATGTACGGTATCAGTCGAATGCCGGTGTGATGAAAGATTCATATCGTAAGCGGTATGGTCTCGCTGCATCATTGTCCTATAATGTACAGAACAAGATCCAGTTCAGGAACCAGATATCTATCAACCAGGTAGATGGAAAAGAATCTCCCTACAGAGAGTTTTCTAAGTATGTGAGAATGAACCCTTATTACCCGAAAACAGATTCTTCCGGAAGACTTTTACGCGAGGTGGATAAATGGAGCTATCGCAAAAATGCTGAAGGTGAAGTACAGACCGATGCTGTATTGAACCCAATGTATGAGGCGATGACCGGTAGTCTGGAAAAGAATGAATATGTGGAGTTCATGGATGCTTTTTCCGGTGAATGGACCATCAATCCGGCATTCAGATTAAGGGGACAAATATCTTTGACAAAAAGACGTTCTACTGCTGATAAATTTACTTCTCCTTTTAGTAATGATTATTATAATGTAACCGGAAATGATCTGAAAGACCGTGGTATGTATACCTATGCTGACGAGGATTTCTGGCAGGCAGATGGAAGTCTGACACTGAGCTACGCAAAGCAGATCCGTTCTAACTTCCTGAACATCTCCCTGGGTACCAATATTCAGGACAGAAGCAATGACAGAAAACAGTTCAGGGCGCAGGGCTTCTCTAATGACAGGTTCTCCCAGATCGAGTTTGCCCGTATCTATGAAAGAGATAAATCTCCTGAAGGAGAATTTACACAGGACCGTCTGATAGGTTCTTTCCTGTACGCGAACTACTCCTATAAGAATAAGATCCTGATGGACGGTACTGTTCGTCTTGATGGTTCATCCAAATTTGGTACAGATTCCCGCATGGCGACCTTCTGGTCTTATGGTTTGGGATGGAATGTGCACAACGAGAGCTTTATTCCACGTAAAGTAATTTCACAACTGACGCTGAGGGCTACAACAGGATTGACAGGTGATGTGTCTTTCCCCTCTTATTTATCTAATACCACTTACCAGTATTACAGCAATGACTGGTATTCTACAGGTGTAGGTGCTATTTTCAAATCGTACGGTAACTCTTCACTGAAATGGCAACGTACCAAAAACTATGATGCAGGTATGGAACTGGATCTGTTCAATGGTCGTTTCTACATCGCTCCACGTTATTATTATAAGCTGACCAAAGATCTGCTGGCTGATATCATTGTACCGCCATCAGCGGGTTTCACCGATTACAAAGCGAATCTGGGTGAAATGATCAACAGAGGGTTTGAGGTGAATGTACGTAGTAACGTACTGAGAGGAAAGAACTGGTCTTTCAACCTGTTTGCTAACTTCGTCACTAACAAGAATAAGATCACAAAGATCTCTAATGCGCTGAAGAGCTATAACGATAAAGTAGATGACAAGCAGCAAAATGACGCTACGTTAAACTCAGTACCATTGCTTCGCTTCCAGGAAGGGCAATCCCTGAATACCATTTATGCCGTAAGATCTATGGGTATTGATCCTGAAAATGGTAAAGAGATCTTTGTAAAGAAAGATGGCACCTATACACATAACTACAGTGTGAAAGACATGGTGCCGGTTGGCGACATGACGACCAAGATAGAAGGTACATTTGGTGGTAGCATCTACTATGGTAACTGGATTGCAGAAGTGAGATTCTATGGTAAAGGTGGTGGTGACCTGTACAACCAGACACTCGTTGACCGTGTGGAAAATGCTGATCCGAGATACAATGTGGATAGCCGTGTACTGGAATCCAGATGGAAACAACCAGGCGATCACGCATTGTATAAAGACATTGCAGATCAGGGTTCTACCCGTACATCTTCCCGTTTTGTACAACGTGATAATGTGGTGGAACTAAAGTCAGTATACCTGGGATACAATGTACCTGTTGCAGTGGCTAAACGCTACAAAATGAATACACTGCGTTGTTCTCTGAATATGAATGACATCTGGAGAACATCTTCTATCGTGGCTGAGAGAGGTATTGACTATCCTTTCGCCAGAACATTTACATTCTCATTATCCACTCAGTTCTAAAAGCAGTAAGATGAAGAAATATTATACACTTATAATAGTGATGATGGCGGCTGGTTTGACTTCCTGCAGTAAATGGCTGGATGTGACGCCAAAGTCAGAAGTATCGCAGGGGGCTTTGTTCAGCACACAGTCTGGTTTTGAAGAGGCATTGAACGGTGTGTACAGCCGCTGTACACAGGAAGACAGTTATGGCAGGGAAGTGACCTTTGGTACCCTGGATGTACTGGCGCAGAATTATAATGTGAGTATCAAGGACCCTATGTTCTATAGTCAGACTATCAAGTATAACTATAATGATGAATGGTTCATGTTCAGAAGGGATAATACCTGGAAAGCACTGTATGCTGCTATTGCAAATAGCAATCTTATCATTCATCATATACAGGGGCAGGAGAAACTTTTTACCGGTAGAGAATATGAACTGATCAAGGGGGAAGCGCTGGCATTAAGAGGTTATCTGCACTTTGACCTGCTGCGTATGTTTGCTCCTTCCTATGCCTACGATCCCAATGCACAGGGTATTCCATACGTGACTGAGTTCACGAAGAAGATAACCCCTATGTCTACCGTGAAAAACGTATTAGATACGATCATACTGGACCTTAATGCAGCAAAAGCATTATTAAAAGTATCCGATCCGATCCTGAATGCCGGTTATAAAGTAGGTTATCCCGCTAAGGACTCCAGTACGGAAGAGAGTGGCGCATTGTTCCTGCAGAACCGCCGTCACAGATTGAATTACTATGCAGTGTGTGGTGAACTGGCGCGGGTATACCTCTACAAGGGAGACAAAGCAAATGCGCTGACCAATGCACTGGAAGTCATTAATTCCAATAAGTTCCCATGGACACGTCAGAACGATTTCCTCAATCCTGATGATGAAAAGAAGGACCGTATTCTTTACAGGGAATTGCTTTTTGGTTGGTATGTACCTAATAGGGCGGATAATATCAGAGACCAATTTCGCAAGGGAGAAAATTCATTGTATATCAATAGTAATGAAGGACGTAATATTTTCGAAACAGGTGGTGTAGGTGGTGATGACTTCCGTTACAAGCAATGGTTCTCAGAAAAGAGTAGTGGTATCGGTACCATTTTACAGGTAGAGAAGTACTATCGTGACGGAGATGCCAATATTCATTATCAGATGGCGCCGGCATTACGCCTGAGCGAAATGTACTATATCGCGGCAGAGTGTACGTTTGATAGTGATCCGGTAAAAGCATGGGACTACTTTAATGAAGTAAGATTCCACAGAGGTATAGGAACACGGATCACCAATGAAACATCAAAAGAAGTATTCCTCAATGAACTGATAAAGGAGTGCCGGAAAGAGTTCTTTGCAGAAGGACAGATCTTCTACATGTATAAACGCCTCAACAAACCTGTTGTGGGGCAAGGTGGTGCTTCATATCCTGCTACGAACAGGATGTTTGTGATTCCGCTTCCTGATGATGAAATTCAATTTGGTAACAGATAACTAAAACATACAGCCAGATGAAAAGAAGTATTTTATTCAGTGTTCTTTGCTGTATGGTGTTCGTTGCCTGCAGAAAAGACGAGATTCCTTTATTTGATACTACGGAGAATGTCTATTTTGATTTTCTGCCGGATGATCCTTCTGATAAAACAGATAGTCTGCTTTATTCATTTGCATACTTCCCTGATAAAGCAGAAGATACTGTATTTGTGCCTGTCAGGATCTCAGGTTTCCGTGTGCCTGGCGAAAGGAAATTTATCCTGGCGACAGTGGATAGTTCCACTACTGCGAAGGCAGGTATACACTATAAAGCCCTTGAAAAGGAGTATGTGATGGCTGCCGACTCGGGCCTTTGCCTGGTACCGGTGATATTGTATAATAAGGATTCTGTGTTGAAATCAAAAACCCTTACAATAGGGCTGACCTTAAAACCTACAACTGATCTGGGAGTAGCATTCACTTTACAGAATAAAGGGCTTATTAAGTTCTCCAACAGGCTGGAAATGCCTACCTGGTGGACGCTGTGGGCGAGTGAACTGGGAGACTATTCCAGGGTAAAGCATGAGTTGTTTATCAGGGCTTCCGGCACAATAGATATGCCAACGACCGTAGATTTCAATACGGTTCCCAAGGCCCTGTACCATACACGTCGTTTTAAAGCATTCCTGCTTGATCCATTCACCTGGGTGACACAGTATGCATCAGAAGGATATGTTATCACAATTGGGGCAGATGGTTTCTATTATTTCTATAATACCCATAACCCTGATAACAAATACAAGCTGGAGAAGAATCCTGATGACGGCAAATATTATTTCAAGGATGAAAATGGTAAACGTGTCTAACGTTAAATTCTTAAAGATGAAGAGATCATTTCTATATATATTGATAGTTGTATTGATTCCTGTCTTATCATCCTGTTTTAAGGATAAGGGGAACTACGACTACATAGACCTTGGTGAACCCGTGGTAACTAACCTGGACACGGTGTATAATGTTTTTACCGGTGATAGTCTGATCATTGAACCCAAGATCACTTTGCCGAACGGCAGAACAGCTGTAAGCTGTCACTGGAAAATTGAGATTCCCCTAGAAGCAAGGTCGGAAGATCATGACGGGCTGTCACTCCGTATTCTTTACGGTCTTGGCGCCAACAGGTACAGTGCGACACTGACGGTGAGAGATGAGGAACTAGGCGTAAATTACTACTATGGCTTTGTCATCAACGGTAAAACGCAGTTCTCCGTTGGTACCATTGTATTAAGTGACGAAGGCGGCCAGGCAAAATTATCATTCGTTAAGCCGGACGGCTCCGTACAGCCGGACCTGTATCAGTCCATCAATGGCGAAAGTCTTGGTACCAATCCTAAGCAGCTTATTCCTTTGCGTAATCAGTTCTATATGAATGTTACGTTTGCATACTGGATCGTGTGTGGCAATGGTACAAATCCGGCGGTCAAGATCAATAGTAATGACCTGAAGAAAATGCAATATCTGAAGGAGAATTTCTATGAGGAACCGGGAGCGCTGACGCCTGATTATTTTCATACGCTTACAGACGGTACGACCACTGCTATCCTGGACGGGAAAATGTACGTAGGTACTACAGAAACGGCCCCTTTTGGTACTTACTATGGTTACTTCAGCAGCCCTGTGCCGGGTGAGTATAAGTTAGCACCTGATCTGCTTTACAGCAGTACGGACAAGGGACTTTATTACCTTGGATTTGATAAGGTGAAGAGGAACTTTGTACGCCTTGACCGTACTACCTATTTTGGCGTAGACTATACACAGCAGGATTCTCTCTTCAATCCGAAGGACCTGAAAATGGATCTGCTGTCTATGGAAAAATTTACTGAGAGTGAGATGTATGCTTTTTGTGACAGCGTCGGACAAACGTATGAACTGAAGTTTGGTCTTGAGTTCCTGGATGGTAAAACCAGGTTCAGAACGATCTCGAAGCGCAAGTTCAAAGGAGATAGTTTGCTGACCGCCCAGACGCAATGGCAGGCCTCTACTGTGGGTACGTTCTATTTTACTTCTAATGACAAGATCTACCGGTATAATCCACTAAATCAGGAGCTGAGGCAGCTGGATGCCAATATGGGAGGAAAGCCGGTGACGATGATCAAAGTGGTGCAGGATGGTAACAGACTGGCAGCAGGTACAGAAGGAAGTCTTTACCTACTTGATATCAGTACCGGTAAAAACGGTAACATCGTGAGTCAGACAAATGGTATCCCCGGAAAAACGATTGACATTTTTATACGACAATAGCATCTATATCCTATCAACCCTATTAACCAACCATTACCATAACAAGACGCCCCGCGATTATTAATCGTGGGGCGCTGTTATTATGGGCAGTTGTGTTTATTTACAGTCTCCTTTCACAAAGGGAGTTTCTTCAAATTTCAGTTTCGCCGCATCTTTTTCAAATACCGGGATACCCTGATCATTAATGGAAGAAGGAATTGCTTCAAATGCCTGGTTGTTTTCCAGTTTGAATACCACCGGTCTTACACTTGTTACACCTTCACTCATGAAGCTGTACTGTGCTTCCAGGATATTATTGGCGATAGTACCGGTAATGGTACCCTGGTTTTTATCTTTTTCAAAGAGACGGTATTCCAGTTGTCCGCTGATCGCTTCATTCGTCGTCTCAAATTGCAGGTAGGATGTATCCTTACCTGAAATACGTGTAAAACATTGCGGACCTGCGGCTACCGGAGCTGTAGCAGGAGCAGTGCTGCTATCTTTTTCAGTTGATTCAGCAGTCTTGTTGGCTGATTCCTGGCAACTTAACATCGTTAATAAGGCTGCAGCTGCAAAATATAGTTTCATATAACTGGTTTTTGCCTTATAGAACGAATAGCATGCCAGAGAGTTACTTTTGCGTATTAATTTATTTTACCCGGAGGTGGTTTTTTCGTTGTGCCGGTGGAATGGGCTGTACCTACACCAATCAATATTGCAATGTGGTTTGGAGAGAAGTATTAACTTACTGTTATAATAGCTATACTATGGAATCTAACAAGCCGATAGGCTGGTATCTTAAAGAGGCAGACAAACGTATTACTGCTTTCCTGGAGGATGAATTTTCGGACCTGTCTATTTCCCGTTATCAATGGATGATCATGCAGCGTATTGCAACTGCGGGGAGCATCGATACCTGGCAGTATTTTCAGGAGCTGAAGGCACATATTACCGTACAGCAATATGGAGAGATCATACAATCAATGACAGAACGTGGCTGGATATCTGTTTCGGGGGAAGATCAGCGTGTCTTCACTGCAGCAGGAGAGGAAGCTTATCAGCAGATTGGGCAGTTGCAGCAGGAAAGGAACGCCCGTATGTTACATGGGATCAGTGAAGAGGAGTATAAACTGATGCTCAGTGTATTGAACCGGATTATTGAGAATATGAGTCAGTAGCTCTGATAAGGGGTAAATCTGTTTTTGGCTGTAAATGATTAATCAATACATTTGTCTGGTCTCTTAAGGGCTTTAAATTAAATTAAACAATATTAATATGGCAAAGTTACCCAAGTTTATGATCGCAGATGATCCAGTTACGGATCCAGATAATGAGTATATCTTTCATACTGAACAGCCCCGTTTCTTCGCTAAGCGTGTAGATGAGGATGAGGAAAACGGTCATATTGATATCGTGGTGGAGCTGGACAATGTGGATGAGTACTTTAAAAATGACCCGGCAAAGAAAGAGGAACTGCTGGAAGAGCTGGAAGAATGGTATTATTCTTATCTTGAATGGCTGGAGGAAGATGAGTTTGAAGATGAAGACGAAGAATAGTTAATGATATTTAGTATAACGTGTAAAGTCAGCATTTTGCTGACTTTACACGTTTAATACCCTTACTATGACCGAATTGAATTTATACCAGGTAGATGCTTTCACTGACCGTGTCTTTGGCGGTAATCCTGCCTGTGTGATCCCACTTGAACAATGGCTGCCTGATGAACAGTTGTTGCTGCTGGCCCGTGAGAACGCGGTAGCAGAGACAGCCTTTTTTATACCGGGGGAGGACCGTTTTTCTTTACGCTGGTTTACACCTGACATCGAGATGGACCTTTGCGGACATGCGACGCTGGCTACTGCACATGTTATTAAAACATTTCTTAACTATACTAAGGGTAGTATATTGTTTGACTCCGCCAGCGGACCATTGACAGTGACATTCCGAGATGACCGGTATGTGCTGGATTTTCCATCCAGGAAACCCCTGCCAGCCAATCTGCCAACAGAATTGAGGTATGCCTTCGCTACCACACCGGCAGCGGTTTTGAAAGCCCGGGACTACGTACTGGTGTATGAGCGTGAGGAAGATGTGCTGCATATGAAAGTGGACAGGCACTGGCTGGACAAGATCAACCTGGATCCTGGTGGCGTGATCATTACAGCGCCCGGGAATGACTGTGATTTTGTTTCCCGTTTCTTTACACCGCAGGCATCTATACTGGAAGATCCGGTGACCGGATCGGCACAC
The DNA here is from genome assembly GCF_010093065.1 of Chitinophaga agri. Taxonomy (NCBI): domain Bacteria; kingdom Pseudomonadati; phylum Bacteroidota; class Chitinophagia; order Chitinophagales; family Chitinophagaceae; genus Chitinophaga; species Chitinophaga agri. The sequence continues at coordinate 5,299,466 of NZ_CP048113.1, forward strand.
TGCTCACTGATACCTTACTGGAGTGAGCGGTTGGGTAAAAAGGAGCTGAAAGCACAGCAGCTGTCCGAACGGGTGGGTACCTTGTTTTGTACAGATAATGAGGATCGCGTGCTGATAGCAGGTGATGCCCGTACCTTCTCAGCAGGTAAGTGCTGGATATAGTTTTTCCATCCCCGGGGTACAACCATTTTTACTTTTCCATATCAGATCAATGATTTTTTACAATTCCGGCCCCCGATGGTCAGGTAACTTTGTGATAAACAAACAATGAAATTTTTAACGTACCTGTGTGCGGCGCTGATCATGCCTTTATTATCAACCGCACAGCGTGTGAAAAAAACAAAGACTGATATGGATAACAAAGCGATCATCAGGAAGATGTATGAAGACGCATTCAACAAGGGGAACCTGACCGAACTCTCCCAATTTGTTTCGGATGCCTACCCCGGGAAATTTGCACAGCATTTATTGCCACTAAAGACGGCGTTTCCGGACGCGCAATGGATTATTAAGGACATGCTTGCAGAAGGCGATAAAGTGGTCGTATTTCAGCAGTTTTGTGGCACACATAAAGATACATTCCAGCATATTCCTCCGACGGGGAAATATGTGACAGGAAATGGCATAGTGACCTATGAGCTGAAAGGCGGTAAGATTGTCAACACACAGGTACTGACTGACCGTCTGGGCTTTTTAGAAGCCCTGGGCGTCAGATAATACTATATCAGACAATATTAATGAACGCTTCTATCTGATCTCATTGATGGAATAAAGTTTGAAGAGTCTACCAGGAGGAGGCAGGTAATAATATCCTTCTTTGCGCAGTTTAAATAATGCGGCATCAGTTTGATGCTCAGTGACCCTATACAATGAGTCGGACTCGTAGCGATAAATGCCCGGGCCATTCACTACCGGTATTTTACTGGCGGTGGGTGGCATTTTATTTACCTCCAGCATGGGATGTTTCTTGTCGGGATGCGCATAGAACCACACACCTTCTTCAAAGGTATTACTGAATCTGTCCCTTTTCAGTGTCCGGGTATAATGTACGATGGTAGAATCGTTAATGAAATCGGTCTTCGCGTCCAGTGCGTAATAACGTTTCTTTTCTCCGACAGGCTTTTCCAGTATGACAGGAGATGTCTCGGTACCGCAATAATGGACATTCTGCTTCGGCAGTAACATATAAGCTTTGTAACTGCCCTTGTTAATAACAGTGTCAAAAGTGAAGAACTTTTGATATTCACGTATCTGTTTTTCATGGAGCTGTGAATAATAAGCGGATACAGTTGTAGTCTGATTGCTTTTGCACGCTGCCAACAGGGAAACACAGATAGATAAGGATACAATCAGTTTCATGACGGTGGAATTATATATATAAATATACTAAAAGTATCTGAAGGTATCGTCTAATTTTACCGGAATATCGACCTCCTTTTTATGAAAGTTGGTTGAGCCTCCCCACCTTTCCCGGTGTCTTTATCCGATGGATTGTACCGGCTTGAGAAGGGGGGACATGAGGCAGCTTCTCCCGGAATGCGGTTCATCCTGTATGGTTACCATTGACATACCGGGCGTACATTTCTTTCCAGGTGTCCAGGTCAACGGCTGTCTCTTCTTTATCATCATCAAAGACGATCCAGCAGCCACATTTATCCACCATAGCCCATAGTGTATCCATCTCTTCCTGGCTGACGTAATATTGGCCGTACCTGTTATGCCCACCCTGCATAATTCGCCAGAGGTCGTATTCCAGATATCCCATCCAGCCGGCGCAAAAACCTTGTTCTGAGATATTGCTCATAAATGCCTCAAGTTCCCTTTGATCCTGTGTAAGGTCGTGCAGCATGATGTTGAAGGTATTTGATATTTCTGCTGTAATAGTAGTGAATGTAGTTTACAGGTACAAAAAAACGCTATAGATTTGGGTATGAAATGGCCCTGTATTTTATCCCTGCTCCTTCTTACTGCCTGTCATCAGGCGTCAACACATGATAAGTCCGATCGTGCTGCGGTAGCCGAAATGTCAGTAGACCCTTCTACGGAAGAGAAGAAATATATGTCAACCAACATCGCCGAGAAGAAAGCTTACTTTGAACAGACGTTTTTGCAGATGAGAGATACGGCTTCATATGAGGAAGAGACTATCTGGGGTTCATTGCACATAGGTAATCTTTTTGGGGAGGAACACAGGGCTGCTGTACTGAGAACGATGGTCAATGACTCAACAGCTAATGTTGTCGTGTTACGGCAAACAGGGAATAAATGGGATACCATTCTATTTAGAAGTTATCCGGAGATGGAAGTCGTAGCATGGGAGGATTACATCGATATAAAAGATTTTAACGGCGATGACATTCCTGATCTATTCATAGCAACGGGATGTTCTTACATAATGCATACCGCATCATGGGGAGAGTTATGGTTGTCTGTCAATGATCGTTTCAGGAAAGTGGAAGGCTTTGAGGATGTTGTTAATCCAACATACTATAAACAAGACGACAGGATTTATGCTTATCAGAGCAGGGGGTGTGCAGATATGAATATGTATTTTGGTGTGTTGAGGATCAGCAATTATAAAGTACAGCATATTACAGCTGTGAGTTGTGATTGTTGCAGTGAAGATAGCTGTATCATAAAAGCAGATGCGAGGAAGGCCATTACTGTTCCTATTCAAAAAGCATGTGAGTATGTGCCGGCGTACTATGCTGATGTGGTTAAAGAAAAGTGCGATTGGGTGATTGAACACCGTCAGTAAAAATTATCCTTCGTTAGAAATACTCATTATAAAAAAGAACAGTTGGTTGAGATCCGGCTGTCCTTTTGTATCGCTGATTATTTATTTATAACTATACTTTACCAGTTCATGTAGAATAGGGATTTTGTCCTGTACTGTGAATAATGAAGGAAGGATGTCCGCAAAGAACGCCGTGATAGCGGGCGAAGAAGATTGTATGTGACTACCATTAATTGAAATCGTCCATAGTGTGTAAAATTTATTGTTTTTTTCGTGGCGACACATAATAGTTAATATATCGCCTTATTTATTTTTCAGTGCGACGTCAATCCAGGTAGTCGAGTAACTATGTAAACCGTCGCTGTTTCGCAATGCGCGATTGAGTGTTACTGAATCCATTAGTTTAACACTGTCTACAGTTGATATGAGTCTGTTGAAATCGATGTTATTCCTGGAAAAGTAAAATGAGTTATTGCGGTAAAACTTGAGGTAGTTTCTTAGTGTATGTTCCGCATCCCGAAAAAATATGATATCTTTTTTAGATTGTTGATAATCGGCTTCAGAAAAACCAATATCTGTCATTACAGGTTGCCTGTTGTGGTATAAGCATACATCCGATACGAACTGTGTTATTTTTGCTTCGTCTAATGTTTGTGCTGCTGGTTCGATGGTATTATTCTTTTTGTTTCCCAATAAAGGTCTGAATAAGTTATTCTTCCGCATGTAGATGAGACTATTGGAATAGTTCATGAAACAATCGTTAACACCTTGTGAGAATGTAACAGTTTCTATAGGATGCTCACGAAATTCATCCAGTAATGCCTGCATAGTGGTTACCTGTTTTTGATGGCTGGAGAGGTCGTAGTAGTAGATAGAATCTGCGGTGGAATATACAATTCTGTTTTTATTAACTGCAATGGCGCTGGGGTCATATGCTGGGAATGGAAGCGTAAAAGCATATTCCCATTTATCGGGGTGAGCGAAGAGGCGATTAGTGTTAGTAAATATCATATTACCTTTGGCTGCATAGAATTTATCAGTCTCCTCTCCACGTATCGCAACCGGCTTGCTATCTTCTGTATCCATTGTTTGTAATAAGTGCTCGCGTACTTTGCCATCGGTGCCGCACTCGATGATGCTGTTAGCTGTCACCAGAAATAGCCGGCTGTTTCTGGTGAATATATCAACTGCAGGTGCGGAAGTAGGTATCGTAAATAATGGCCGCAGCTGCTCATCTGATCTTATGATCTGTCCAGCATTATTTAGGAAATATAGCACACTGTTAGCATCATCCGTGCTAAATGAAATGTAATCGGGAAGTGGCTTCCATTTAATAGAATCTTTTTTGGTATAAAAGATCATCCCTTCCTCGCTAACCAGCAGAATATCTTTGTAAATGCATACTTTATCTATCTCCGGACGACGGATTTCATCTGTTTTGTTATATGCGTTTTGGTCAAGTGGACTGGGAATGTTTTTCCAGCTTCTGCAGTTATCATTTGTATAGGCAATAGTGTTGTATACGGACCCAGCGATGCCCTCATGCTGTTGATTGAAGAAGATCGTTTGATAACGCTGTATACTGTCATAAATAGGGAGTAGTGTCCATGTAAACCCATAATCTTTTGAATACACTATTCCTTTTCCGCCAATAGTCATCCATGCTTCTCCATTCGGGAGGCTCCATGCACCATCTGCCCAACCTGATGTTCCAAAATTTATTTTTGACCAGCTTTTTCCTCTGTCCTGTGTGTGATAGATGATTTTATGTTCATGATCGCTAGAGAAAGAGCCTGAAACGAAGCCCGTATCGCGATTGAAAAAAATTGCAGCGTTAAACGAATTTGTAATTGATACTTCTGGTGTATTGAAATGCCAAAGTCCATTTAGTGAATCTGCCATTGCAATGTTGCCATCCGGGGTCGTGATTACGAATTGTTCTTCCGGCGTGACATGTAATTTTAGCATCCGGCTGTGGAGCTGCAATGGCATAAGGGTATTTGGTTGCTGCGCATAACAGTTCAGGGAGCCGGCTAAAATCAGCATGAATATGTATAAGGACCATTTCATATGGAGAGCATCGGGATTTATTACAGGATAAATTTAAAAAGCGATTTCCCTAAATCACCAGTATACACAGGCAATGTTTAGCGGAATGGGCTATTGAGGTATTAAAAAAAGCTGATAGCCTGTAATGCTATCAGCTTTTCTTTCGTAGCCCGGACAAGAATCGAACTTGTATCTAAAGTTTAGGAAACTTCTATTCTATCCATTGAACTACCGGGCCATAGGGCGAAACCCTAAAGTGGAGTGCAAAAGTAAACGTTTTTTGCATATTTCAAGCAAACCGGATAAAATTTGCACCCCACTATTCCTTAATTATAAATTTTTTCAATCTGTCGCTCATACTGTTGAACGATGACTTTTCGCTTTAATTTGAGCGTAGGTGACAGCTCGCCATTGGCAATTGTCCACTCTTTAGGTAGTAATTCGAACTTCTTGATCTGTTCGATATGACTGAAATACTGGTTGTATTTCTCTACTACCTGTTTGTAAAGTTGTTGAATATCATTGTTTTGTAGCAGTTCTTCATGTGTGGATGTGTGGATGCCTTTTTTGGCCGCCCAGCTTTCCAGCTGAGGAAAGGAAGGTACGATCAGGGCGCCGGTGAATTTACGGCCGTCTCCGACCACCATGATCTGTTCGATAAAAGGAGACTCCTTGAACTTGTTTTCGATAGGTTGGGGTGCCACAAATTTACCACCTGACGTTTTGAAGAGTTCTTTTTTGCGGTCGGTGATCTTAAGGAACTTGTTATTCACAAGTACACCAATATCTCCTGTATGGAACCAGCCATCCGTGATGGATTCAGCAGTAAGGTCGGGTCTTTTGTAATAACCAGGTGTAATGTTGGGGCCTTTACAACAGATCTCGCCATCCTCTGCCAGCTTTACCTCAATATTACTGATAAGAGGTCCAACCGTGCCGAACATGCGGTCTTTGACATCCACGCGGTTTACGCTGATCACCGGAGAGGTCTCTGTAAGTCCATATCCTTCCAGTATAGGAATGTTAGCCGCCGTGAAGATCTTCAGGAGCCTTACCTGGCAGGGGGCGGAGCCTACTACGACAGCATCGATATTACCGCCGAGGGCTTCCCGCCATTTTTTAAATACCAGTTTATTGGCAATGGACAGCTGGAAGTCGTACCACCAGCCCATTGATTTATTGATCTCATACTTTTTGCCCAGTTCTACTGACCAGAAGAACAGCGCACGTTTAATACCCTTCAGTTCCAGGCCTTTTGCCATGATCTTTTCGTATACTTTTTCCAGTAGACGGGGCACAGTGGTGAAGATACTTGGTTTGACCTCTCTCAGATTATCTGCGATGGTGTCCATGCTTTCGGCGTAGTAAATAGGTACGCCGGCCGTGAGATAAACGTAGGTCACCATGCGTTCAAACACATGGTTGAGCGGCAGAAAACTCAGCGCTCTCGCTTCCTGGCTTACAGGAAGGTAAGGTATACAGGCGGTAACGTTACTCATGATGTTGTTATGCGTAAGCATTACTCCCTTAGGTGTTCCGGTTGTACCGGAAGTATAAATGATGGTCGCCAGCTGGTCTGGCTGTATTGCATCTCTGATAGCAGGGATCTTGTCGATGTCGGGCTGTGTGGCCAGGGCAGGTATTTCCAGCCAGTGACGAACTCCTTCCATTTTATTAAAGGAGAAGATCTCTTTGAGATGTGGCAGTTTGTGACGGATAGGCGTTACTTTATCCAGCATGTCCTGTCCACTGATGAACAGTATGGAGGCACCTGAGTCATTCAGGATAAACTCCATTTCGGTTTCACTAAGTGTCGGATAAAGCGGCGCAAGAATAGCACCTGCCTGCTGACAGGCAAGATCAGTGATCACCCATTCAGGACGATTAGGAGAGATAACGGCGATTTTATCACAACCTTCGGGCGTTGCATCCCCTTTGCCTATTCCCAGTTGCAGCAGTCCGGCGCTAAAACGCAATGTAAGATCGGCTACTTCCTGTGTACTATACTTTTTCCAGACATTATTTTCTTTTCCTACCAGCATGTCTGTTTTCGGGAAATTTTTTAGCTGGTGCTGAATTACATCAAATAGTCTTCGTGGCTGCTCCATAGATTGTAGATAGCTTTGGTGGTATGCTTACCCCTGTAAATGTAGTGGAATTTATATGCCTCTGCGCTGTTTCTCTTCCTGCAGTTTTTCATATTCTCTTACGGCATCGCCAAACGGATCACGATGCCATGCGTTGAAGTACTGGAATGCGAGTCCCAGTCCCCATCCTAATGCTGGCCATACTGGCCATGGTGTGCCGCCCCGGTACCCGTTTTCCGTTGTAATGAACCAGAGGGCCCAGAAGAATGCGTTCATAATAAGATAGATGAGTAGGGATGATCTGAAAGATGCCCTTGCTTTGGCAATCTTCCAAAGTCTTTCGTCTCGTTGCGTGGTTGTTTCCATGTGCAATAAGTGTTTTAGAAGGCTTGACTAAATATAATGTTTTTTCCTGAATAGTATTGTGAGCAGGAGGAGAGGAAGGGGTATAAAAAATGCCGTGTTAAAAATCACGGCCCAGTCTGGAACTGCAATGTTATTTCAGCATGACCTGCTAATTTTGAGAGAAGACCTGAAGGAAAGACTACGTTACGCGATACAAAATATCCCGGCATTTCCACGAATCACACTTAAACTTATTGCTTGAACATTATTACGCTACTACTATAAAGATTGTGTCTTAATGGTTATTTAATTGATGAAACCCAGAGCGTTTTATCCAATAATGCACTCACCAGTCTCTGGTGATAAAAATTCTTTTACCATCAGGGACCGGTGAGCTGGTTTTTATTTCTTTCTACCTGAACCTTCTACTTCGGGCAGGAAGCCTGTGAGCAGACCAATCAGCGGGAGATAAGCACAAACGTCAAACACATAACTGATGCTGGTGTTGTCAGCCAGTTTGCCAAGCAAAGCCGACCCAATACCGCCCATTCCAAATGCAAGTCCGAAGAATAAACCTGCGATCATACCTACTTTGCCGGGAACCAGTTCCTGCGCATATACCAGTATGGCAGAAAAGGCAGACGACAGTATCACGCCAATGAAGACACTGAGCACTGATGTCCACAGCAGATTAGCATGTGGCAGCAATAACGAGAACGGTGCTACACCGAGAATAGAGATCCAGATGACATACTTCCTTCCTATTTTATCACCAACAGGCCCACCGATAAATGTACCGGCTGCAATAGCAAACAGGAAAATGAACAGGTATACCTGTGCGCTCTGTACAGATACATGGAACTTGTCTATAAGATAGAAAGTATAATAGCTGGTCATACTGGCCATGTAGAAATACTTGGAGAAGATCAGTATCAGGAGTATGCTCAATGCAAATACCACCTTGCCCCTGGATAGCTGTACATGATGTACCTCGCCCGTGCTTTTTGATTTTGCACGGATGCGGTGTGTATTGTTCTTATACCAGTTGGCAATATTGATCATTACAACAATGGCCAGTAAGGCGGCTAACGCAAACCAGCTGATACTGGATTGTCCCTTCGGTACAATGATCATAGCTGCCAGTAATGGTCCCAGTGAACTACCGGCATTGCCTCCCAGCTGGAAGAGTGACTGTGCCATACCATGCTTACCACCTGAGGCCATATAGGCAAGCCTGGAAGCCTCGGGGTGGAAGATAGAGGAGCCTACACCCACCAGCGCAACAGATGCCAGTACCAGGTAGAAGTGATGCGCCTGTGACAGGCTGATAAGCCCGAGCAGGGTGAAGGCCATACCAATGGCCAGGGAATAGGGCTGTGGATGTTTATCAGTGTATATGCCTACCAGCGGTTGCAGTAATGATGCTGTGAGCTGATAGGTAAGTGTGATCAGGCCTATCTGGCTGAAGCTCAGTCTGAGAGAGTCCTTTACGATAGGATAGATCGCTGGGATCAATGACTGAATCGTATCATTGATCAGGTGTGAGAAACTGAGTGCCAGCAATATAGAGAATACGGTATTACTGGCAGCCTGTTGTGCCTGTACTTTGGCAGTGTCCTGTAAAGTCTTTTCCATGAATTATTTTATTGGCTCTTCGTTATTGTGTTGTGAGATGCGCTGCGCCCACTGCCAGGCTTTCTGTGGTTCCTGTGCGGTAATGCTGTTAAGCAGATTTTTATGCAGTTGCTGGGTTTCCCTGAAGGTTTCGGCATTTTTGAACCGGGCAAGGAAGTGGTTTTTCAGGTGATGCGCCACAGTCTTGTACAGATCGGTCAGAATACTATTGCCAGATGCCTCTGCGATACTGATGTGAAAGTTGATATCTGCTTCAATGGCAGCGGTTATATCATCTGTCATTGCTGCTTCTTTTCGCTGGCGGAGATAGCGCTCCATCTTTTCCAGGTCAGCGGCGGACCGGTTTACAGCGGCTTTTTGAGCGATCTTGATTTCCAGCAACAGCCTGACCTCATCCAGGTCGTCGGCGGCTGCCCGTTTCAGCCGCTGGGGAAGTGGTTCATCAATGCCGGCACTAGCCTCTACGAAGGTGCCCAGCCCCTGTTGTACACGTAATACACCTGAGTTGGCCAGTATGCGTACAGCTTCCCGTATGGAAGACCGGCCCACGCCAAAAGTTTGCATTAAAGCCGGTTCGGTCGGTAGTTTCTCTCCTGGTTTATAGGTGCCGAGTGAGATCTGTTCCTGCAGTCGCTGGGCCACCTCATCGGCCAGGCTGTTCTTTCTGATTGTAGTCATATACTAAGTCGTCATATCATCTGATGATTCAAAGGTAGAAGAATCTCTTAATATTGACACGTCTTTTTTTATTTATCTTTGCGCCTCTTATAAGAAGTACATAATAAAACGTGCAACTTTGTAAGACGTTCCACCTGATTTTTAAAACAAGATTCGCAAATGAAAGCATTTAATTTTTTTATTCTATATCGTCTGCCATTAGGCATCCTTTTCCTGGTGGGTGGTGTGGCACTGGGTATTACCGTTGGATGGTGGGAAGCAGTTATTCCTTTGCTGATAGCTGTGATATGCATTGTTACGCATTTTATGTTCGGGCCAATGAGACTGGTGCAGGAAGCTGTTGAAGCCGGAGATATTGAAAAGGCGATGGGAATGATGGATAAAATCGCTTTCCCTAAACTGCTGTACAAACCGATCCGCTCCGTATACTACTTTATGCAGAGTAACATGGCGATGTACAATAAAGACCTGGATAAAGCTGAAGCAACTATCCGCCAGAGTATCCAGTCCGGTAGTCCGATGAAGGAATACGAGGGGATGCAGTACTTCCAGCTGGGTACAATTGCTTACCAGAAGAACGACCTCAAAGAAGCCGATCAGAACCTGAAAAAGGCAGTGCGTATGGGGCTTCCAGATAAGGAAAACACAGCCGCCGCATTGCTGACCCTGGCTTCCATTGCTATGAGTCGCCGCGATTTCAGGACTGCTAAAGATTACCTCCGCAGGGCGAAAACGCAGAAAGCTACTACCGCTCAGATAGTTAGTCAGATCAAAGAATTAGATAAATATCTTTCCCGTATGCCAGGTTGATTATACGGCCTGAAAACGGAAAAAAGCGTCCGCCAATGGCGGACGCTTTTTTTATGTCCCTGACATTTCTATTTATGGTAGTATATTTCAATATGTAATAACCAATTAAACCATTATTTTTGTTTAAAACACGTTACTCCTATGTTCAGTCTCGACCTGTTCAATTTTGACCAGATACTGGCTATTACCTTTACGCTTTTTGCCGTAATTGATATTGTTGGTTCTATCCCCGTTCTGATTTCACTGAAGGAAAAACTGGGCCATATTGATTCCGGTAAGGCTACCATTGCTTCCGGTTTCCTGATGGTACTGTTCCTGCTGGTAGGAGAGCCCTTCCTGAACCTGCTCAGTGTTGACGTCCACTCCTTTGCTGTTGCAGGCTCTATTGTGATCTTTGTGATCGGACTGGAAATGATCCTCGGGGTAGAGTTCTTCAAAAGTGAGAAGGACACAAAAACAGGGAGCCTGATCCCGATCGCCTTCCCCCTGATTGCAGGTTCCGGTACGCTGACCACTATTATGTCGCTGAAAGCCAATTATAAAGAGACGAATATCCTGGCGGGAATACTCCTTAATCTGGTGATCATTTTCATCGTATTGCGTTCCCTGAGCTGGATAGAACGTATCCTGGGTAAAGCGGGGCTGATGGTAGTACGTAAGTTCTTCGGCGTGATCCTGTTGGCTATCGCGGTAAAAATCTTCAAGAGCAATCTTACAAAGTGATCAAAAATAAGCGGCAACCGCTTTTGTAATTGATCTTTAAATACCTTAGTTTTGCCTTCCTTTCCTGGTGAACAGGATGGCTTTGGCCTCGTAGTACAATGGATAGTATAAGAGTTTCCGAAGCTCCAGATACAGGTTCGATTCCTGTCGAGGCCACAAAACGGGAACAATACAGTAAAATGTATTGTTCCCGTTTCTCTTTTTAGCCTACACCATCCTTTATCGCTTACCGGATCAGGTACCGCAACTAAATGACAAATCCCCGGTGTCTATACAATAGAACGGCTTGTGATACCTAATCAACCCATCCTGCTGACCAGTGAAACCAGATCGGTATCTCTCTGGAAATGATCAGTACGTCCTACGTGACGCTGGCAGGGAACTGGCGAAAGGCGCGCAATAATTATCTGTATAAAGGAAAGGCGACATAGCGTATCGCTGTGTCGCCTTTTTGTTTCATCAATCATTGAAGATGACCTGCACACCAGGGAGATTTGCCGCTATTTTTGCCTGCTCTTCTTCGCTAAATGAGTTGTAACGTAAGTCGATATATTCCAGCACCTTCAGCTCATAGATCGTATCTGGTAAATAGGGAAGTTTATTAAAAGAGAGATCCAGGTACTTCAGCTTCGGCAACTTGTTGATATGCTGTATGTCTTCAGGGGTGACGCCGGGATTCAGGATATACGAAAATCTACCATCCGCTTCCAGCTTTTTATTGGCAATAATTTTTTTAAGATGCCCATATTGTGCAGGGTCCTCTTCCATCATCTCCAGCCAGATATCCGCTGTGGTTTGATCAAAGTACTCTTTCTGTTCACTGTTCCTGTCTATTACCAGGTATTCCAGTGATGGGATATCAAATACCTCTTCTTTCCAGCTAAGCAGCTTTCTGCTGATGACCAGTTTTTTGAGGTGGGTGAATTTTGTGAAATCAGGAAACTGATCGGAATCTGTGTTACTACCCGTCCACATAAATGCTTCCAGTGATTGTACCTGCTCAAGCGACGTTGGTAGTTCTTTGAAATAATTATCCCGTAGATCAAGCACTTTCAGGTGCTGCAGTGAAAGCATTGCCTCCGGAAAGTCAGCCGCATTACTGCGATCCCTATATGCTCCATATAAACTGATCTCTTCAAGGTTCGGTGGCAATTTAAATGTTGCTGGTAACTCCAGGCTTACATGATCTGCTTTCAAGACCTTCAAACTGGTCAAATTGACAATACTTTCAGGGAACGTGCGTAAGTTGAAATTACTGCTGATATTAAGCGTGTGTAACTGCTTTAATGCGCCGATGGATGATGGCAAGGCTTTCAGCTTGCAGCCATACAATGACAATTCTTCCAGGTTCGTTAAACTGCTTATTTCTTCCGGCAGTTCCTCTATATCATTGTCATTCAGGATCAGCTTGCGCAGATTAGTCAGTTTGATGAGTGATAACGGGAATGCCTTTAGCTTTTTATCGGTCAGATCTAGTTCGGTGATAGCGGTAGTATCGCCTTCAGCGATCTTCGCGATCTCTTCCTCATTTTCTTTCTTCGCGGGTCTGGCGTTCTTCAGGAAGGGCGATTTGCCGGCTTTCAGCACTTCAATGAACTTCCAGCCATCTGGCATACCACTTTTATCTAAAGCAGCTTTGACCAGCTTGGATTCAAGTTCTTCACTCGTATAATCGTATTCAAAGAAATCATTGTCGTCACTGTAAAGATTGATCAGTACAGCTCCTTCAGGCGTGATGTCAGAATGGTGGTCTGAGTTCAGTACGTAGGGAACATAGGTGGTGCCTTCCACTGTAATACTGCCATCGTTATAGTATCCATAGTATGCATATTTCACGTTGGCATCTCCGTTGATGTAGGTTGTATTATCGCCACTGTATAGCACATCACAGGTCACATTGCCGGTTACCAGTAGCCAGGGGCGATAATCCCTGATAGCAATATCTCCGGCGACAATGAGATTGCCGTTCACAAAAACAAGCCTGGCTTCCTGGTGGATGCTATCCGTATAATCAAGGTTAAGATGGCCGTCAATATGTGTATCACCGTCAAAGAAGATGACGTCACCCTTATCGAGGTTACTGATCACGTCATATGCTGACAGGTCAAATTTCTCCCGGATGGCAGACAGGGAAACGATTTGGGGAGTTGTGGTTTTCATATATAGTTAAATTACGAATGACGAATTTAAGATGCTATGGATGTTCACGCATCTGGAAAAACATCTTTATACAATAAAGGAATTTCCTGAATGGGTTACGCTTCTTCATCGCCAGCAGATATCTTTTATACACAAAGTATAAACGCATGCGATTGAAGTTATGTACCAGAGAATAGCTTTCATAGGTTTCCAGCAGGGCAGCAAAAACTTTCTTCTCTTTTGCAAATGCCGGCGGACAGGCATCGCGGAATGTCCGGATCCTGAACTTGGTCGCATCTATCCTCAGTTTGGTACCAGTATGCTTACTGGTTACATTATTACCATGTTGTCTCCATTTTACAAATGGTTTATCCAGGTACTTAATCGTGCCATGCAGCGTTGTGAAGAACCCCAGCCAGAGGTCATGTGGCATATTGGGGAATGGCATAGCCGCTTCTGCGATGGCTCTTTTCATGATCAATGCGTGTCCTGCCACACAGTTATCCGTAGCAAAACAAAGCGGATTGTCAAAGTCCTGTATGGCTTTCAGATCGGAATGGTTCCAGCGCTTCTGGAGGTCTTGCGTCACGATCTCAGAGTCGGAGGTGATCATGGGGTAATCTCCTATGGCAGCCATCAGCTCAGTTGTTTTCTCCGGCACCCAGATGTCGTCCTGGTCGGAAAAGGAGATATAGCTGCCCTTTGAAAGCGTGATGCCTTTTTCGAAGTTCTTGATGTATCCCAGGTTCACCTCATTCTCATATGCATGTACATGCGGATATTTTTGGGCATATCTTTCCAGTATTTCGAAGGTGTTATCGGTACTGCGGTCGTCCACCACAATGATTTCGGTATTGGGATATGTTTGCGCAATCAGCGAATCCATTTGTGCCTCAATATACTTTGCTCCGTTGTAGGTAGCTACCACTATCGATACCAGGGGGTACGCTGCTGTTTGGCTTGACATAGAAAAAAATGCTGTTAATAAGTTCGCCGTTTGGGCATTAAGGGAGTAAAAATATTGATATTCTTCATATTTACATAAAAATCACTATACGCCGGCCCCGGCAGCTATATGACCAAAAAACGCCAGGTATGCGGGTATACCTGGCTTATAGTATCCATTCATCCTGCATGGTATATCGGGCATTTCGACTGCCAATAGCGGCTTTAAAAACTCCTAAAACCAGTAAACAGGCGATTAATAACGATTTCATAGTCAGGCGAAGCCTCAAATTACTATTTTCCCATTATCCACAACCGCTCACAAATCCATTTTTTTTCTCCAAATTACAGCCCTTTGGGGATTTATTATGAATAAAGACGATCTATATTGGCTAATATCCACCTCGCCAGCTATACAAATGCTACGCTTGCGGAATACGCAATGGATTTTACCCTTCCTATATGGTGTTTTTAAGGAGGAGAACCGGTTTTCCATATCAGAAAGCCAACTCACCCGTCTGCTTGCCGAAACCCTTGGGCAGCAGGATGATGGTACCGAAGATCTGGAAGAAGCAAAGATCAACTTTGGAGAGGATGAAGAGACCCGCGCCAGAAAGTATATCCTGAACTGGGTGCAGAAAAGACTGTTGCAGGACTTACCGGACGCTGAAGGTAATACCCAGTATCAGCTGAGTGCTTACACCGAAAAGGTTTTTCAGTGGATGCAGGCCTTACAGCTGCGTCAACACGTAGGTACTGAAAGCCGGTTTAAACTGCTTTTCAACTCCCTGCGGGATATTGTGGAGAATACGGAAGATGACAGGGCTAAAAAACTGGAAATATTAAAGAACAAGCGATCGGAACTGGATAAAGAGATCAAGGCGCTGGAGCTGGGTATCGTTCCGGACAGGTATAACAACGCCCAGGTGGAAGAACGCCTGGAGCTGTTTACCCGACTGTGCTATGAACTGATCAGTGACTTCCGCGAAGTGGAAGATAACTTCAAATCCATTCACCGTACTATCGTAGAGCAACATACCAAAGCAGAACAAAGCAAAGGGGCCATCATTGGTTTCGCATTTGAAGCCTATGATTCCCTGCGCAACAGTAATCAGGGGAAGAGTTTCTATGCTTTCTGGGACTTCCTCATCTCCCGTGCCGGACAGGAGGAATGGCGCGAGTTGACGGAGCAGTTGCTGCATACAGTTGAAGAAAGGAAGATCAGTGCAGATGAACAGTTCCTTCAGAATATCAAATCAATGCTGTTGCAGCAGGGTAAAACGGTATATGATGCCAACGATAAAATGGCTGAAAAGCTGAGTCGTATCATTTCTGAAAAAGAAATTGCCCGCCATCGACGCTTGCGTAAGCAGATCAACAGTATCAAGGAGTTCGTTTTTGACCTGAGAGAAGAAAACCAGGACATTGACTGCGGTATTTCCATTGATGACGGTGCCCAGATCAAAATGGTTATGGAGAAGAAGCTGGCACTGGAGCAAAAGAAAGCCAATGTGGAAGTGAAACAACCTTCCAATGCGACAGAACAGATAGCCGATATAGAGCGTTTCAGCCGCCTGCTGAATACCTCTTTCATCAACAGAAAACAGCTGTGGCAGAAAGTAGAACATGTGCTGAAAGGTAAACAGACGGCCACACTGAAAGAAGTGCTGGAAGAATCACCACTGGAATATGGGCTGGCGGAAATCATCAGTTACTATGATTTTCTGCGTGAGAAATCCAGTCGCGCATACATCGTAAAGAACACTACTGAACTGATACCGTTAAATCCGGAGCAGACAAGATTTGTAGAAGTTCCATATCTATTATTTGGAAAATAAACAGGATATACTATTATGAGCACAGCGAAAATACTACCTTATGCAGCAGTAGTGGTAAAACTATTGAAAGGCCCCGTAGAATATGTAGAGAAAGGTGCATGGGAAAAACTGTTGCAATATAAGGTCGAACTGACCGGTTTCCTGCAGCAGCTCGGCCTGTACCTCGTGTTAGATGAACAGGACGGGTATGCTTTTGTAAAACATGCATTGTCTGAAGATGATGAAGCATATGTGAGCTGGGTACACCGTCGTTCTTTCAGCTATGAGGAAAGCATTATGCTGGTACTTTTGCGTGAAATGATGGCTGAATTTGAGATCAGTGAGTCAGCTTCCCGTGAACTGATCAAGAAACGCCGTGAGATAAAAGAATACGCAGAGCTCTTCTTCAAGGAAGGTGCCAGCCGTATCAAATTCCTGAAAGAGATCGACAAGCTGATTGACAAAGTGGAAGAAAGCGGATTCCTGCATCGCATAGAAAATCATGAAGTGCCGGACGAACAAAAGTTCAGGATCAGAAAAATTATTAAAGCAAAGGTAGACAGTGAAGCGCTCGAGACTTTCCAGCAGCAACTCAGCGAACTGGCAGTTGGCAGCACTGTAGAGGCGGAATAACATACCTTAAAAACTTTTTGTTAGCATAATGCAGTTAAACGTTTTCAGTACTGATAATCATAAGAGTGGATTCCGGTTGCAATACCTTGAAGTATTGAACTGGGGTACATTTGACGAACATATCCACAGCATCAAACCTAACGGGGAAACCAGTTTGCTGACAGGTGCCAATGGTAGTGGTAAGACCACTTTTATTGATGCCCTGCTAACACTCATGGTACCTGAGAAGAGATACCGTTTCTATAACCAGAGTAGTGGTAGTGAGAAGAAAGGTGACAGAACGGAAGATTCTTATGTAATGGGCGGATATGGTATGGTCAACAACGAGGCGACCGGTATTACCAAAACCCTTTATTTAAGAGAGAACAAGGAAGATGCATACAGTATACTGCTGGCCAACTTTGCCAATGAAGCGGACCAGTATGTTACCCTGTTCCAGGTAAGGTATTTCGTGAATGGGGATATGCGTAAGATCTTCGGTGTGGCACACCGCGCAATGCATATCGCTGACGACTTTAGCCCGTTTGATATGGGTGGCGCCTGGAAGAAACGTATCGATCAGCTGTACAATAAAGGCGGCCGCCGACAGGTAGAATGGTTCGATGCTGCCAGCAAGTACGCGCAGCGTATGGTAGATGCACTCGGTATGCAGAGTATTCAGGCATTGCAACTGTTTAACCAGACTGTAGGTATCAAGGTGTTGGGTAACCTGGATGACTTTATCCGCACCAACATGCTGGAGCCGCGCAATATGGAAGAGCAGTTCCAGGAGTTAAAGAAACACCTGACCACGCTGCTCGACGCACAGCGGAATATTGAAAAGGCAGAGGAGCAGATACGTTTGCTGACGCCTATCAAAGATCACCATGAGAATTTCTCATCTTACCAGACGTCTATACGTCAACTTAAACAGGAGCTCAATACAGCTACTATCTGGAATAGCTTTACCCGTAGTCAGTTACTGACACAGGCGCTGGTAGAACGTCGCCAGGAAGTAGAGTCGCTGCAAAAAAAGATTGAAGAGACGAAGGTGAATATGGCGGACCTGCAGGAGCAGGAACGTGTGACGAAGAACCTGATGGAGCAGAATAAAGCCGGTCAGCGTTTGCAACAGCTGGAAAAAGATATTCAGGAACTGGAGAAGAGAAAGGCCACGGCGGAGCAAAACCTGAAGGAATTCAGTGCATGGTGCGATACCCTGCATCTGAAAGATGAAGATATGAACGATGAAGCCACTTATCAGCGTATCCTGAAAGAGGTGAACCGTGCGTCACTCAAACTGGAAACAGAGCAACGTCTGAACGAAGAGGATGAATATAGTGCCAAGAGAGTAAAGGAACGCGCCGAATCTGAGAAAGAGACGCTGGAAAAGGAAATTGAATTATTACACCAGTCCAGGAACAATATTCCTTCTCACCTGGTTGATCTCCGTAAAGAAATCTGTCAAAGCCTTAGGATCGATGTAAGCGAGATCCTGTTTGCAGGAGAACTGATACAGGTAAAGTCGGAAGAGATTGAATGGCAGCCGGCACTGGAGAAGTTGTTACACTCCTTCTCGCTGCGCCTGTTAGTGCCGGAGAAGTACTATAAAAAAGTGACTTCCTACGTGAACAGCAATAACCTGCGTACACGCCTGATCTACTATCAGATCAAGGAATCAGCATTAAACCTGTATCCGGATGATGATACGGTGTATCATAAGCTGGAGTTCCATCCGGATCATAAGCTGAGCCCTTGGGTGCAGCAGCAGGTGATTCAGCAGTTCAGCTATGTGTGTGTGAACAGTGAAAGAGAGCTGCAACGACATGATATGGCGATCACAGTGGAAGGTTTGCAGAAGAACCGTGACAGGCATGAAAAGGATGACCGTGCACACAGTAATGATGCATCCCGTTATGTCATGGGCTGGAATAATGAGCGGAAGAAAGACGCACTCATCGCAAAAAGAAGCA
The DNA here is from genome assembly GCF_010093065.1 of Chitinophaga agri. Classification (NCBI taxonomy): domain Bacteria; kingdom Pseudomonadati; phylum Bacteroidota; class Chitinophagia; order Chitinophagales; family Chitinophagaceae; genus Chitinophaga; species Chitinophaga agri. The sequence goes on from NZ_CP048113.1 coordinate 5,318,016, forward strand.
AACTGAATGAAGCGATCATTTCATCCAATGAAATACTGCAAACCTGTAAATCAAGAGCAGCCAGACTGCAAAAGCAATTCTATGCAGTAGGTCGTCTGAAAGAACATAAAGGATTTGATGAGATCAATATTGGTAAGATCCAGAAAGCCATTCGTAAGGCACAGGACCAGATAGGCGCATTGACAGATGATAACCAGGAGCTGGACTCACTGAAACAGCAATTGCTGGAGATTGAGCGTCAGAAAGATGACAATCAGGAAGCCCAGGCCATGTTGATCAGAAATGAGGCCCTGCAGCAACGGAATATAGAGGACATGGAAGAAGAGCTGCAGGCAATGCAGCATCTCTTACAGCATATTACGGAAGGAGATAAGGACGAGTTGCTCAACTTCCAGCAGCAGAATAGCCATCTGTTAGGTAATGTGACATTGGAGAATGTTGGTGCTATCTACAAGTCCCTCCGTGAGAATAAAGAGCAGGACCTGAAACTGGCAGAGGAAGCCCGTCATAAAGAAGAGGTGATGCTGAACAGAAGTATCAGCCGTCTGAAAAACCCACAGGCAGATGTATTACAACGTTTTCCTGACTGGATCTCGGATGTACACGGATTATCTGATGATGCCGGCAATGCAACTGAATATATCGAATGGCTGGATAAACTGACGAATGATAACCTGCCACGGTTCAAAAAAGATTTCGAAAGCTATATCAATGTCACTATCACTTATAAGATCGGCGGATTGAATGAGGAGATGGAGAAGTGGGAACGTGACATCAGCACAACTATTCAGAAGCTGAACGACTCACTGGCTGCTATCAACTTTAACCGTATGCCGGATACCTACATACAGCTGGTAAAACGGCCGGTAGCTTCCGGTTCAGAGGCCCGTGAATTTAAGAGCCGTTTGCTGGATGCATTACCGCAGGAAGCTAACTGGCAACAAAGTACATTTGACGAGAAGGCGAAACACTTCCGGGAAAAGGTACAACCGTTGATCGCCGCGCTGGATGAGAGCGAGGCTTACCGTGCACGTGTACTCGATGCCCGTAACTGGTTTGAATTCTGGGCAGATGAGCGTTTCCGTGAAACGAACGAGTCCAAGAAGATCTATCGTCAGATGGGACAGTTATCGGGAGGAGAAAAGGCGCAGCTGACCTATACCATCCTGTGTAGTGCGATCGCCTACCAGTTTGGTATCACACGTGAGGGCAAGAATGCAAGAAGTCTGCGTTTTATTGCAGTGGATGAAAGCTTCAGTAACCAGGATGAGGAAAAGGCAACTTACCTGATGGAGCTTTGCAAACAGTTACACCTGCAATTGCTGGTAGTAACACCGAGTGATAAGATCCAGATCGTACAGAACTTCATTGCACACGTACACCTGGTGCAACGTGTGAATGGCCGTCAAAGTGTACTGTATAATATGACGGTAAAGGAATTGCAGGATAAGAAGATCGATACAGAAGTGGCTGTATAGATACTCCTGAAAGAATATAAAAGAAAACGCTTCGGCCAGTTAGCTGAAGCGTTTTCTTTTTATTAGTATGTGTGGCTGACTAATAGCTCATTTCAACGATCTTTTCCACATCTGCGGGCGTCAGTGCTTTTCTTTCACCAAGTCCGTTCCAGCCTCTTTCGGTGAACTTCTGCGAAATGATCTGCGCTGTGCCTTTAAACTCCCCGGTGTATGCTGATAGGCGGGTATTGATATCCATGGAATGAAAGAAATCTTCCGTTGCTTTGATACCAGCAGTGGCCTTTTCGTCTGTAGTGCCAGTAGTAATGTTCCAGACACGTTCTGCGTATTGCGCCAGTTTTTCTTTCTTACCGTCAAAATTATAGCGGTAGTGAGAAGGGGCAATAATGGCGAGTGTACGGGCATGGTCAATACCAAAGAGCGCGGTCAGTTCGTGCCCCATGGCATGCACGGCCCAGTCGGTTGGAACTCCTTTCTGTATCAGTCCATTCAATGCCATGGTGCAGCTCCACATAAAGTTGGCGGCTGCCTCATAGTCAGACGGATCTTTTATCACTTTAGGGGCTACTTCTACCAGCGTCTGCATGATGCTTTCGGCTATTCTATCCTGCAATAATGCACCGATAGGATAGGTCATGTATTGTTCCAGCACATGGGTGAAAGCATCTGTTATTCCATTCGCCAGCTGACGTTTTGGTATAGATGCGACTACTTGTGGGTCGAGCACGGAGAACTGCGGAAACAGCCCCGGGCCACCCATAGTGAACTTCTCCTGTGTTTCATGACGGCTGATGACTGCGCCCGAGTTCATTTCGGAAGCAGTAGCAGGGAGGGTAAGTACGGTGCCAAATGGCAACCCTACTTTTGTAACAATCCGCTGGGCAAGTATATCCCATGGATTATCTCCATCATATAGTGCAGCGGAGGAAAGGAATTTGACGCCGTCAATCACGGAACCACCGCCAACTGCCAGCATGAAGTCGATCTTTTCTTCTTTAATCACCTTTAGGGCCTTCAGCAGTACCTCATATTCGGGATTAGCAGGAATACCGCCAAACTCAAGTACGGTGAATCCATCTAACGCGGATCTTACCTGATCATAAATACCATTCTGTTTAATACTACCACCACCATAAAGCATCAATACTTTAGCTCCGGAAGGAATTTCTTTCGCAAGACTGGCGATCTGTCCTTTGCCAAACAAGATCTTGGTAGGATTCCTGAATTCAAAATTTAGCATATGGGCTCTGTTTGTTAAGTAAGTGTGCGGCTAATTACGCAAGGCAAAAGTAACGCCCTGCGCACTATGAATAACATGCTATTACATGAAATAGTTTGCCTGCCATTGTTAAAAATTAACTGTGCAGCAGGGCATTTGGGCAGGGTTATGCCGTAAAAGTGCTATTTGACATGGTCAATTATCAACTGTGACAGGTTATAGATGTGAAAATTTTTTTATTCATTATCAGGAAGATAAAACATTGACATCATCAAGTATGGGATAACAGTGTGAAAATAGTATCAGAAAAGGTGGAAACTGACAGGAGGCTTGTTCTGTGCTTCGCCGTCGCTAGTTCGTCGCTTATTCGTCGCTAGTTCGTCCAATGTTCGTTCGGAAGCTGATATCCTCTGTGAATAAGGGCCTTCCTGTTTTCTCATTATTTGAAACGATACTTTTTTCACACCCGGCGAATGCGATCATATACTTTAGAGGAAGGCATATCCAGCCTCCTGGATGGGGGCTATCGGAACAGGAGTATTGCAATAAGTGCAGAGCAGATCAATAAAAATATATAACCGAATAATTTACTCCAGGCGTTCAGTGGTTTTATGGCTATCATAAATCCGCCCCATATCAGTATACTTCCTGCAGCAACAGCAGCTGGCCATGTGATGTCAACATTCTGCATAGTGAGTAAGTTGAATACAATTAACGATATGAAAATAGCAATCACCAACAGTACATTCAGGAGGAGTTCTCCGATGCTGTTTGTTTTTTTTAAATCCAGATGTTGCGACAATACGTGTCTTATCTGATCATAGTTTTCAATGTTGGCCGGAATAACGATCTTGTCTTTTAATCTGCCGCCCTTAATTACAATTCGCTTATTGAAGGCATGCTCCTTTGCGGATTTTATCTTTGTAAAACCGATCGTCACAATATCACCTGTTGCGGTCTCACAAGCGATACTATTCTCATCAATTGTTAGTTTATAACCAGCATTTCTTTCACTTTCTGTTTTCGCATTATCATATAAAAAGACAGTTCTTGTAACGATAAATACCGTAGCAAATAAAAAACTTGATAGTAGGCTGTCTTCTGGCGCGCGATTTTTCATTAAATGCCCTATGATGCCGATACTTATTACCAGGGGAATGGCTATCAAGGTCTCTTTGATCAGCCGTTTCTTCTCGATGGCAGGGGTAATTGGGATAAGTTTATACGTGTTCATGAACCATGGGTTATGCCCCAATTTACTGGATTTTAGCAAAAATTTAAGGTAAACAATTCTATCTTGTGTGTGAAACAATGAATCAATAGCCATGATCAGAGCAATTAAATTATATACAGGAGAAGACGGACATTCGCACTTTACAGTAGGGACGGTCACACACAGAGATGTGAAAGAAGCGGATTCGATCATGTTCAATGAAACCGCCCCCCATTCTACCTATGACTGGCACCCGGCTCCCACTACACAATATGTAATTACTTTATCTGGCACCCTGTTGTTTGAAACAGCATTGGGAGAGCAGTTTGTACTCAGACCAGGAGATGTACTGATCGCCATGGATACATATGGCTCCGGGCACAAATGGGAGCTGATAGATGATCAGCCATGGAGACGTGTGTATGTTACTTTTAAGGATGGTGCGGATATTAATTTCGTACCTGATGTACAGTAGACTGGTATCCACTTTGGATGTCATTGCAGTCGCTGCCGGAACCGATAATGTGAGCGCCGATATTACAGCTGCTATTTTTCGGATGGACTTATGTCTTTTTGTAGATCCCCTATTTCCCGTTCCAAATTACCGGATTACATAAATATGTACAAAAAAAGCCAGGGAGACCTGGCTGCTGATAATTTATTTGAAAACGTTTCGCAAGAACCGTTCTACTGCGTAGGTGGACAACTGTCCGCCGGGGCCTTTCAGATTATAATCGAATCCATGTGTGGCCCAGGGTAGTGACAGAAAGAAGTGCTTGATGCCATTGCCGGCCAGTTTCTTATTCAGCCGGATACTATGCTCATATGCTACCAGTGCGTCTTTTTCCCCATGTATGATCAGCGTCGGAACGGCATGTTTATCTGCATATTCAATCGGAGAGCTGGCAGCATAATTCCCCGGTACAGCGGAATAAGTACCGCCCAGGTAGTCTTCCAGTACCTTGCGCGAGTCCATTACCAGCGGATTGGCCGGCAGGGAATAGCCCCATACCATATCAGCCGGGCCATAGAAGTCAACCACGGCTTTCAGCCCAGGTACGGGCTGACGGTAAGCTGCCAGCAATGCAATCTGCGCACCGGCAGAACGTCCCAGTAATGCCAGATTATTGGTGTCTATCTGTAACGTAGCAGCCTGTGAACACAGGTAACCGATCGCTGCGTAGACGTCTTCAATGGGAGCGGGACAGAGGAATGCCGGGGCCAGTCTGTAGTTGACAGATGCTACATGATACCCCGCATGTGCGAGATAACTGTTCAGCTCTGGTAGTTGTTTATTGTCCCCGCTTTTCCAAGAACCACCATGTACCACCACCACACACGGCCGGATACCGGGTTGCTGTGAGGGATAAAAATCCAGGGCGGATGAATGCAGGTTATCTGTACGGTAGAAATGGGTTGCTGCGGTTACCGGTGATTGTGGATAGTCAGTCAGCATAGTCAGAAAGCTAAAGGGAGTACCCTGTGCGCTTTCATCCTTCTGTTCGCCCAGTGCTTTGTCCATGGCTGCAGGCAGTTCTCTGGATATATACCAGGCCCGTAGGACCGGGGCCACATACAGCATGATCGCTGCTATGCCGATCAGGGTACCTGCCAGCTGAAACCTGCCGGCATAAAACCCTGTGACCAGTAATACGAAAGTGATCGTAACAAACACCCAGGCAAACTCTGCTACGCCAATAGCCAGCATCCACAGGTGATAGGTTGGCGCTCTGAAAATCGTTAAAAGTGATACCAGGAAAGAGATGATAATTAATACTAAACGAACCATAAACAGGTGTATTCCCTACGTAAAGATATGAATGAAAATGATTGCCCGGCCATCCATCCCAAACTGCTTTGCCGTATACCGCAATAGCAGTAATTTCAGTTTATTGAAAAAAAGGTGTTGTATATGGCAGAAAGAAAAACGAATTCATCCAACTATCAGAACCAGTCTTACCTGGAAAGTAAATGTCCGCTAAATGAGCTGTTGTTTACCATGAGCAGACGCTGGACGACAGATGTCCTCTTTTGCATAGAGGAAGGTAACAACCGTTTTTCCGGCATTCGTGAAGAACTGGCCTATATTACAGATCACATTTTATCAGACAGACTGAAAACATTGGAGAAAACAGGACTGATCACCCGTCATCAGTTTCCGGGAATGCCTCCGAAAGTGACCTATTCGCTGACAGAACATGGGGTAGAACTGTGTAGCCTGCTGGGTAAGTTATGTGACTTTTCCAGTGTGATATATGAAGACAAGGCAGTCACTGCCTGAGATAGGTTCCACGTTATGAAGCACAGCAGTTCTAAGTAAGTTTTATTATCTTGGGGCTAACTTAAACACCCACAATGAAACAAGTTAGCCTGTATCTGTGTCTTCTGCTGACCACCTTTCTGCAGGTCAGTGCACAATCATCGGAAAAGCCAGTACAACGTCTTGCTGGTATTGAAAAATCAATAGACAAGATATTACATGACTGGCATACGGCCGGTATTGCTGTTGCAGTTGTAGAGAAAGATAAAGTGATCTATGCCAGGGGATTCGGATACCGGGATTATGAGAAGAAATTACCGGTAACACCTAATACGGTTTTTGCCATCGGTTCCTGTTCGAAAGCATTCACTTCCGCCTTGCTGGGGCTCCTTCGTGAAGAAGGTAAGCTCGATTTTGAAACACCCGTACGTAATTATCTGCCGGAACTGGTATTCTACAATGATGATATGAACGCGCATATCTCATTGCGGGATATGATGAGCCATCGTACCGGTCTGTCCCGCTACGACGTTTCGTGGTACCTGTTTGGCGCTCCTTCAAGAGACAGCCTATTGTATCGTATCCGCTACATGGAGCCTAATGAGCCGCTTCGTTATAAATGGCAGTATAACAATTTCATGTTTTTTGCACAGGGTGTTGTAGCGGAAAAGCTGACCGGTAAAAGCTGGGAAGACAATATTAAGACCCGCTTCTTTGATAGCCTCGGCATGTCACGTTCATCCACCGCAATCTCGGGATTTAATGTGGAGGACGCCGCCTTCGGATATGGTGTTCAAAAGGATTCGATCATTTTTAAAAGAGAATATAAAAACATTAATGTGATCGGGCCGGCAGGTAGTATTAATAGTACTGTCAATGATATGGCGCATTGGGTAACCGCATGGATTAACGGCGGTAAATACAACGGCAAACAGGTCATTCCTGCTGCCTATGTCGCAGAGGCACAGAGCGGGCAGATGACGATGGGAGCCGGCAGACCAGACAAACAGATGCCGGAAGTATACGGTGGCACTTATGGTCTCGGGTGGATGATATCTTCCTACAGAGGGCATTACCAGGTGGAACACGGTGGTAATATTGATGGCTTTTCTGCCAGCACGTCCTTTTATCCTTCAGATAGTATCGGGATCATTGTACTCACTAACCAGGATGGCTCTCCAGTGCCTTCACTGGTAAGGAGCCTGATCGCCGACAGGATGCTCGGACTGAAGTATTATGCCTGGAGTGATACCCTGTTAAAGAAGGTGACAACACAACGTGCGGCAGATAAAAAGATTAAGGAAAAGAAAGAGGAAGTTCCTGTTGTAAAAGGTGCAGATGTGATCAGGAAGAACCTGACTGACTATACCGGAACCTATTCCAATAATGCTTTCGGCTCGTTTGAGGTGATTATACAGCATGACTCATTATTTGCGCTGCTCGGCGATCAGAAAGAATTTCTGAAACATGTCAACTACGATATCTTCCAGACCTATACTGTCGACAAAATGAAAGGTATAGACTCTACAGAAGGCGGTAATAAAGTGAAGTTTAATGTTGATATCAATGGTGATATCACAGCAGCTGAAATTGATCTCGGGGTAAAGTCGCCGGTTCTTTTTGGCAGAAGGGCGAAGGCCATTCCAATGACCAAAGCGTCTTTGGAGAAATATGTAGGTGTTTATTCTTTTGGTCCGCTGGATGCTACTGTACATCTGAAAGGAGAGGATCAACTGATGATGGATGTGCCAGGGCAAACGGACTACATATTGGTACCTGTTGAAAAAGACAAGTTTTTGCTGAAGGGGTTAAGTGGTTATACGGTGGAGTTTACGGCTAATGACAAAGGAGAGGTCGTGTCACTGACATCTGTACAGCCTAACGGCCGTTTCAAGGCAGAAAAGAAGAAGTAATACTGTTGATATTAAATGCAAAGAGGGTGTTCGTCATAACGGACACCCTCTTTGTTTATAGCAAAATGAATAATTATTACTTTCTGGAAGCGGTCACCCTGAATTCAAGATTCACCACAGAATTGATAAGTTTATCCTGCATGGACTTATCTGCCCTGTAGGTCATACCCCATAATGTCCGGTCAATATTGAAGTTTGCCATAGCAGTAAGTGTGCCTTCGTCAAACCTGATAATGGCAGGGAAAGAAACATTTTTAGTGATGTTTTTAATAGTCAGATTACCCTGCACCATGTAGTTGGCATTCTTCATCAATACCTCATTGCCAACAGAAGGTACGAAGTCGGTCACGTTGGTGATTTCGAAACTGGCTGTCGGGTATTGAGCTACATCGAAGAACAAGGGACCTTTTAACTCGTCCTCCAGTTTGCGCTTCAGGGTAGTGTCTGATTTAGACAGGTCGATGTTTTCCAGTGAGTTCATCCTGATGATGATATTACCACCGGTTACAAGGGAGTCTTTCACCAGCAGTTTTCCTTCCTGTAGTTCAAAACGGCCGGTATGTTTGCCGGTAGGTTTGGTGCCTATCCAACGCAGTTCGCTGTTAGCAGTGTCTACCCGGTATGGACTACCTTCGCCCTCTTTTACCGGATGCGCTTCTGTAATGGTCGCTTTGTCGGCTTTCGGTGCCTGTTCGCAGGCAGCCAGCAAGGCGATCAGCATGATAGAAAGTATATATCTCATAAACATATTATTCGTCAGCTTCCTGCCACTTCCCGGTTACCTACCCATACAAATCTGCGCAGGATAAATTCCGGATTAGTGAAACTGGCATTACCCGCAGGATTCCCACCTGTTACATGAAAATCGGAGAATGCCGCATGCTGGTTAACCCAGATGAATCCGGTAAAGTTAAAGGATACGGGTGTAAATACGTTGTTCATCTCTTCCGTAATCTTTTCTTTTACCTCAGGACTGGTCGTATAGGCAGCACAGGTGATAGCTCCATGTTGCTGCGCCATCTGACGGGCCAGTTGTATTGATTCACTGGTATCTTTTGTTTTAATCAGCAACAAAACCGGGCCAAACAACTCCTGTTCGAAGATATGTTTGTCCGTGCTGCTTACTTCAAGGATAGCCGGTGTGCAACCACGCACACGGGTAAACTCTTCATTGACCAGTGGCTGTCCCTCCAGGATCATTTTAGCACCCAGTTTAGCTGCATTATGCGCTCTTTGCAGGGTACTTTCGTTTTGTAAGGCACCCAGTGTACCTGCACCCATTTTCGGGTTGTTTACGAGGCTCACAACGGCATCTTTGAATTTTTGCACGACTTCATCAAACGACAGCTTACCATTGCTGGTGGTGATCCCATCCGCAGGAATGAAGAAATTCTGCGGAGCAGTACACATCTGTCCTGAATATAGAGAAACTGAAAATGCAAGGTTCTGCAGTACGGCATCAATATCTGCCACGCTATCCAGGATCACTGAGTTAACACCTGCTTTTTCAGTAAAAACAGTCTTGTTACGGAGTGATTCCACATACTCACCAAATCGGCTACCACCAGTATAGTCAATCAGCTGTATGCCCGGGTGCTCACATAATGTCTTGGTGATCAGTGTGGAAGAAGTGTCAGCGGCCAGCTGGCAAAGGGCTGGACTGAAGCCTTTCTCCTGTAATACCCCCTGAATAGCCGCTACTACAATAGCGATAGGCAGGATGGCTTTCGGATGTGGCTTTACGATCACCGGATTGCCAGTCACGAGGTCAGCATAAATACCAGGTAGCGAGTTCCATACCGGGAAGGTGGAGCATCCTATCACCAGACCTATGCCTTTCGGAATAGCTCTGAACTGTTTTTTCAATTGAAGGGATGTCTTACCCATTGGTTTTTCCCATACAAGGGAAGAAGGGTAGCGGTTGCCTTCATGATAGCCCATGGCGATCGCTTCCAGTGCCCTGTCATTGGCATGTGGACCAGAAGCCTGAAAGCTCATCATGAAGCTCTGGCCTGTAGTATGCATAGTCGCATAAGCGATGTCGAAGAAACGTTCTTTCACGGCTTCCAGTGTTTCGACCAGTATGTCGGCGCGTACGTCTACAGTTGTATTGCGCCAGTGGGGAGCGGCAGCAATGGCTGTATGGACCAGTTCATCAGCAGTGAAGATGGGATAGGTGATACCCAGTGCTTCCTGTGTATAAGGAGATACTTCTTCTCCTGCCCAGGAAGTTTCTCCTGTTTGCAGCAATTGCTTAAAAGGGTGCTGCAGCAGCGCTTTATAACGGGCTTCGCCCTGTTCTGCTGCGTTTTCACCATAGGCTTTGGGGTGTTCCGGGTACTGCGAATAGAATGCCCGTTCATGATTAGCCTTTACAGCGTTCTCAATTGTGTTTTGGTGTTTAATGTTTAACATATGTGGAATTTGTGAATTGAATTACCTCATGGTCCAATCACCTTACCAACGTAAACTTGTTATCATTGTAGTATTCATCCTGTCTTAATCTCAGTGGGTGATTACGTTGATATTGCAAAAAGGTGTCGTATTCTGTTTTGTGCATGGTGGTCCATGCTCTATATGCAGGCTGATTAGCCACAGGGCCAAACATCCATTGATTATATGCCTCAAACATACCCTGTTTTAACAGGGTGCGTTGGTAGTCAAACAGGGCATATGGATAATGCTCACCTGCGTAACTATACCAGTCCAGCAGGAAGCGGGTACGCAGCATGATCAGTGTTTCAGGATCAATACCTGCCATCACAACGCTGATTTGTTTACCCATAGATGCTTTGAAGGCAGCCGCAAAGTCAGCCATTTTCTTTTTGCCTTTCTGCTCGTTTTCCTGTTCTATGGCTTTATTCAGCAACGAAGGATCGTTGTATAAAGTTTTATAAGCATCCAGCAGCAGTGTTCTTACTTCCGCCGTACGGGCAGTATAACTTTCCAGGTTCACGAATATTTCCCCGTATATGATGATCCATACCGGATTATTCATGTATGCATATGCTTTCACAGCACTGTAGTAATTGCCTGAATAGTTAGGTGCTTTCTCAATACCTTTCAGATAACTTCCCATACCGCCTTCAAATATTTTGAGGAACATGAGCAGTTGTCCGTTGTCATTATAAAGTTCTCCGCTTTCAGGGAAGCGGCGTAACGCTTTTTCATACAGCTTCTGTGCTGTTTTCCACTCCTGGCGTGACTGATAGATATTGCCTGCTATCTGGAAAGTTTGTTCGTCCGCTTCTTTTTTATTCAGCAGCGGTTCCACTGTACTTTTTGCCTTGTTCATGTCACCCTGCAGGTAATAGGCAAAGCCCAGCTGTTTTTTAACGTCTATATTATCAGGTTCCTGTTGTAGCGCCTGGTTCAAAACAAGGATCGCATTGGCATAGTCTCCATCGCGTATAAAGCCAGTGGCGGTGGAATACAGTTCCTTCGCATCCTGTGCGGACGCAGTTATTATACAAGAAAATAATATAGCAGTAAACAAGCCTGCTTTCAGTAAAGATGCCCTCATATTCATGCCGGTCTGACGTTTGCTGTAAAAATAAAGAAAAAATGTGCCAAACATTCAGGCAGGGCGCGGAATTGGTATTTCTGCGCCTGTTTCCTGCCATATAAAAAAACAAACGCCCACCTGAAGGGTGGGCGCTGTATAGTATGATGAATAATCTTAAATTATCTGAGAGATCAGGCCATCACGCAGTTTAGGCTCAAACCACGTGCTTTTCGGAGGCATTACATTTCCGCTGTCAGCGATGTCAAACAGCTGTTGGATCGTAACCGGATATAATGCGAAAGCCACTTTCATTTCACCGCTATCTACTCTTTTCACCAGTTCCTGCAGTCCGCGGATACCGCCAACGAAGTCAATTCGTTTGTCAGTACGCTGGTCTTTAATACCCAGGATTTTGTCCAGTACATTATTAGAGAGGATGGTTACGTCAAGAATACCAATTGGATCGGTGGTATAGGTGCCTTCTTTAGCTACCAGGCGGTACCAGTTTCCTTCCAGGTACATGCTGAACTCGTGCAGCATGCTTGGTTGCTGTGGCAGGTGACCGATAGATTCTACGGTAAAATCATACTCCAGGCGGGAGAGCAGTGCTTCTTTGCTCAGGCCATTCAGGTCTTTTACCAGGCGGTTATAGTCCAGGATCACCAGCTGGCTGGCTGGGAAGATAGTGGTGAGGAAGAAGTTAGCCGGATCGTCAGTTCCGATCAGCTGTCTTTCTTCAAACTCTTTCTGTACGAGTGATGCAGAAGCTGCGCGGTGGTGACCGTCTGCAATGTAGGTATGAGGTACTTTGGTCTCAAACAGAGATGTGATCTCATTCACAGCGGCTGTTTCATCAACTACCCACACCGTGTGCTGAATACCATCCGTAGCGGTAAAGTCGTATGCAGGTGCGTGTGCATGGATCCAATGATCGATCAGGGAGTTTACTTCCGGAACGTCATTGTAAGCGAGGAACACGTTACCTGTCTGTGCGCGGGTGGTCTTAATATTGTTGATACGGTCCTGCTCCTTATCGGGGCGGGTAAATTCGTGTTTTTTTATAATACCCTGGTTATAGTCAGACACAGAAGAAGCACATACCAGGCCTGTCTGTATGCGACCGTTCATAATGAGCCGGTAGATGTAGTAGCAGGCAGTAGCGTCCTGGAACAGGATGTTATCTTTGATAAATTTCTGCAGGTTTTCAGCAGCTTTATCATATACAGCCTGACTGTATACATCGGTACCTTCGGGAAGGTCAATTTCCGATTTGGAAACATGGTAAAACGAGTACTGGTTACCGGCAGCTTCTGCTTTAGCCTCTGCTGCACTAAGCACATCGTAGGGGCGGGCAGCAACTTTTTCTGCAAGTTCCTGAGTAGGTCTTAATCCTCTGAACGGTCTGATGATTGCCATGATATTATATTGTTAGGCCGCAAAAGTAAATAATTAATTTTTCCCGTCTAAGCGGTAATTAGTTCGACAGAACATATAAAAAAGCCAAGGTCCTGCCTGAGCAGGACCTTGGCTTTTTTATATGTTCTGTCGAACTATGCCTTCTTCAGGCTGAAATATTTCATGGCTTCTACCAGTACTTCCACACTTTCATATGGCAGTGCATTGTAAAGAGAAGCGCGGAAGCCGCCTACGATACGATGGCCCTTGATGCCGACGATATCTTCCTTCTTGCAGAATTTGAGGAATTCTTCTTCCAGCTCAGGTTTATCCATGATGAACGATATGTTCATACGGCTCCTGTCTTCTTTTACTGTAGTACCACGGAAGAGCGGGTTCTGATCGATCTCGTTGTACAGCAGGTTCGCTTTTTTCTCATTTTCTACTTCCATCGCAGCAGCGCCGCCCTGTTCTTTAAGCCAGCGGAGCGTGAGCATGGAGATATAGATAGCAAATACGGGAGGGGTGTTTAACATGGAACCGTTCTCGATATGATTACGGTAGTCGAGGATCGTTGGGATCTTGCGTGTTACCTTACCCAGTGCGCTTTTACGGACAGCCACGAGTGTAGTACCGGCAGCTCCCATATTTTTCTGGGCGCCTGCATAGATCAGTGTGAACTTATTAAAGTCCATCGGGCGGCTGAGTATATCGCTACTCATGTCAGCGATCAGCGGAACATCTACATCTGGTATCTTCTGCCACTGCGTACCATAAATGGTATTATTGGTGGTAATGTGCAGATAGGAAGATTTAGGAGAGATGTTGAACTGTTTGGGGATGTGGTTGTACTGGCTGTCTTTTGAACTGGCCGCTACATCCACGAAGCCGTACTGTTTAGCTTCTTTTATTGCCTTATTGCTCCATACGCCGGTATCTATGTAAGAGGCTGTACCGTCATTTTCAAGGAAGTTTAATGGTACCTGCATAAACTGCGTGGTAGCACCTCCATGAAGATACAATACTTCGAAGTCGTCATCAAGTTGCATCAACTCTTTGACAAGATTTCGTGCCTCATCCAGTACAGCCTGAAATAAAGGAGTTCTATGCCCTATTTCCAAAATAGACATTCCTGAACCTTCAAAGTCAATCAAAGCTTTACTGGCCTTGTACAGCACCTCATTCGGCAATATGGAAGGCCCTGCGTTAAAATTGTGCACCTTCATAGGTCGTTCTAAATTAAATAAATTGTTAGCTTGTTCCACTTTGTTTGGTTTTGTCAGAGGAATGGAAAAAAAGTATGGCATTTCACATACGATGCTGAGCGCGTGTAGGATAAGGCTAAAAAGATAGTACTAACAAAGATAATTTATATTTTTTTAAAATCGAAATTAATTGAAGTACTGTTTTAGCTTTCCTGTCGCCCTATCATGCGCTCAGTTATTGAGGGTACTGTGTCCTGTATTAAGTTACTTTTTTTTAATCCGCTCAGTGGCGGCATTCCAGCGTTGACCCACGCAGTGTACCAGTAGTTGGCTGTAGCATAGATGGCGGCTCTCATTCTCCGTTCTACCATGTCCCCTAATGCGGCCTGATAGGCCCTGACATAAGCTGTTGCGTAATTTCTGACCAGTTTTCCTTTGCGTTTCTCATACGCAAATTTCCTGCCGGAAGGGAAATGATCACTCACTATTTTTTCATTGTGTAGAACGGTATCGGCCGCTGCTGCGCTTTCCAGTACGATCTGCCAGGTGTATGTATTAATATCTTTTATATAGATCGCTCGTCCCGTGAAGTAGTTAAAGTCCTTATCTGCCATCAGTTCGGGGATTCTTGATTCCCACAATCCGTGTATACCATGCTGCCCGGTGAGCTGCCCGTTGTGATTGGAACATGCATGAAGTGGTACATGGGCGTCGCCCGCATAATGGCCAAGGTCTGCGCTCAGCTTCAGTATCCGGTTGATATCCCTGTCTTTGAATGCCTGTGTGAGTCTGTACATCATTTGTGCGATATGCCAGGGCAGAATACCATAGGCATGCAGCGTATCCGCTGTGTACATGCATACTGCTTCCTGCCAGGACCTTGGTAGTGCCGCGAATGGCGCTGCTCCATAGTGATCAATGTCTATGTAATGTCGTGGTCCTTCTTCGGCAACGATGTATCGTCTTTTGTCCGCATCCGTAGCGTGTGCCGTGATATATTCAATATTTGCCTTATAGAACAGCAGCATGTCTGCAGGTAGTGAAAAGACGGCCAGCCGGTTAATACGCTGATGTGCAAAGAATCCCCATCCGTAAGCGGGGAATGAAAGACAGGTCAGGCAGATTGCCAGTAAGATATGGTGCATAATCGGTTGGTTAACATTCTACAATAATATTAGGAAAAAGTATCAATAAAGCGATGGTTTTTTTCATTAGGAGCCCATCTGGAAAATACTGATCGGGTGTAGTTTTATATTAAAATAGTCAGGCTTTCATTTACGTCGTAAAACGTAAGTGAAAGCCTGACTAATTAATAATAATCTCTAATATCTGTATCGGGGAGTTTTATTCTATTTCTTTCTTTTCCGGCTTCTCGTGTACTTCGATATTGGTCACGCCACCACTTACAGCAAATTTCATGGCTTCGCCGGCAGATATATTGGTCAGCGGCTTCACTTTCCCCACAGGTACCATGAATACTTTACCAGTAATGGCGTAGGCATGCGGCACATAAACGGCGGTATAACCTTCCAGTCCCAGACTGGACAGGTCCGCCTGCGTAATGAAGCCCATTTCCCATACGTTATCCCCATAGATCTGTACCAGCACAGGATGATCAAATTTCTTCTTCTCACCCACAAAGGCATCAAACACATCCTTTACCGAAGTATAAATATATTTAATGAAAGGGGTTCGTTCCATCATGTGATCGAACAGCGCAAAGATGCGTCCTACGATAAAAGACGAACTCAGGTAACCTACAATTATGACTAACAGCAGTACCAGCACAAAGCCCACGCCTTTATAGCGAAGGTATTTTAAGGGTGTTTCGAGTGGCAGAATTTCTTTGGGAATGATATTGTCAATAGTAACAAATACCCAATACAGCGTCAGGGCCGTTACTCCAATAGGGGCAATGATCAGTAATCCCTGGAAGAAGTATCTTAAAACCCGCGCTGCTATGACCTTTAAACGATTTTTAGGAGACATATAGATTTGATGCAGATACATACATGTCCGGAGCATCCCCGGACTTTGATACCTGACGGCGTCAAAGTTACATTGTTTATTTTATCCCGTTAAGTGTATTACAGGTATCGAGTATCTGCAAATGATGATCAACGGCAAATTCGAAGAAACCAGCAAGAGAAAAGATAAATCCGGCAAGAAGAATCATGTTCGCCTGAATATCTGATAGTTAAAGAATTTAGCCGGTTTACTGGATAAGTATATTAAAATAAATCGCATTGGAAACTTTCGTAGTTTAAAAAGTTTCCATAGTTTTGTTATCGCATCGCAAATCAGTTGGAGACCACCAAAGAACTATGAAGCCAGGAGGAATTGAAAAGCCACCACGATAAGGATTTGCAGAAGAAAATAAGAAACACATATACTGTCGCAAAATGGATATACAGGAACGTATTCTGGATACTGCATTTAGTCTGTTCTGCCAGTTCGGAACACGATCAATTACAATGGACGATATAGCCCAGCGTATGGGGGTATCTAAAAAGACCTTGTATGCACATTTTGCTGATAAAGATGAGCTGGTGACGCATGCGATATCCAGGTATCTGAATGAACTGGATAGCGGTTGTCTGGAAAACCAGGACAAAGCAGCGAACGCCATAGACGAGCTGTTCCTCGTGATGGAAATGCTGGATAAGAGCTTCCGTAATATGAACCCGATCATCCTGTTCGATCTGCAGAAGTTCCACGCGAAAGCCTACCAGGTATTTCAGGATTACAAGCATAACAATCTGCAGAAAACCGTAAGACAAAATTTGGAAAGAGGTGTACAGGAGGGGTTATACCGGGCAGATTTTGACATAGATATTATGACGCAATACCGGATGGCAACTTCCATGCTCTGCTTTCAGCCTGATATTTTTCCTTATGGAAAATACGATCTGAGTAAGGTGCAACGTATACTTTTAGAACATTTCCTGTACGGAATTGTTTCACGGGAAGGGTATAAACGTGTGGAAGAGAATAAACTACAACTACAGTAAAAAACCAATGACCTATATGCAACTTGACAAAAAGCACGCAGGGCTGACAGGACTACTGCTGCTGCTGATCTTTCACTGTGGGATGGCCCAGCAGCAAACCCAGCCTCCGCTGCAGGAAACTATCTCGCTGTCTGCAAAACAGGCAGTAGACTACGCGCTTACCAACCGGGCTACCGTGCGGATGGCCAAACTGGATGAACTGATCCAGCTGGCCAAGAATAAGGAAGTGAGTGGTCTCGCTTTACCAAACATCGCAGGCTCAGGTGTTTATCAGCATAACCCTATTGTGCAGAAACAATTGATCGATGCTTCCAACTTTAGCGACACTGTGCCTAAGGGAACACTGGTGCCTTTCGCATTTGGACTAAAATATAACGTAATCGGTGAAGTAACACTGAAACAGGTACTGTTTGATCCTAGCGTACTGGTGGCGTTGCAGGCAAGAGAAACGCTGGAGCAACTGGCCGCAAAGTCTGTACAGAAATCTGAGATAGATGTGAAAGTGGATGTCTACAAAGCATATTATAATGTACTTTCTGCGCGCAGGGCAATGGAGATCCTCAGTAACAATATCCGTAACCTGGATAAGCTGTTAAATGAAACGACCGAAATTTATAAGAACGGTCTGGTGGAAAAACTGGATGTAGACAGACTGGTTGTGCAGTTGACTAATCTGCGTACAGAGGAGACCAAACTGCGCAATATAACAGAAGTAGGTATTGCTGCTCTGAAGTATCAGATGGGCATGCCGATGAAACAATCGATTCAGCTGACTGATACATTGTCAACTGAAGGTATCAAATCGGCTATTGCTGCGGAACAATTTGACTACTCACAGCGTATAGAATATCAGCTGATACAAACACAGAAGAAAGCATATGAATACGATCTCAAACGTTACAAACTGCAAAAGCTGCCAACGCTCGCACTGTTTGGTACCGGTGGTGTAAGCCGCGCGAGTGATGTGTTCAATTACTTTAACCGTCAGACATGGTATGGTTATACCTCATATGGGGTTAACCTGTCATTTACCATATTTGGTGGTTTCCAGCGCAGACGCAAGGAAGATCAGGCGTTCCTGCAGTTGAAAAAGACAGAGATCGCCATGGAAGATACAAAACTGGGTATCGATATGGAACAGGCGCAGTCTACTTCCAGTCTCCGCAATAATATACTGACACTGGAAGCACAGGAAAGTAACATGAAGCTGGCAGAAGAAGTATACAATGTTACGCAGATAAAATATCGTGAAGGTGTTGGTTCCAGTCTTGAAATGAGCACTGCTGAAAACGAACTGCTCACGGCACAGAATAATTATTTCACCGCACTGTACAACGCTGCTGTAGCTAAAGTAGATTACCTGAAAGCATACGGAAAACTGTAAGTGAAAACAACCACTAACTATTAACTCTTTACTCTTTACTATATGTCCAAGATATATCGTCCCGCTTTACTGATCGTTATGCTGATGGCTGCCTGTGGTAGCCCATCTCCTGAGGAGCAATTGGCTGAGCTTAAAAAAGAAGAAGCTACGCTTAAGCAGAAGATTGCAAAACTGGAGAAAGAAACAAACAAATCGGATACGGCCGAGCGTAAGAAGAAATCTGTTATCGTTGCTGCTGTACAGGATACAGTATTTGAACACTATATTGATGTACAGGGTAGTATAGATGCACGGGAAAATGTGAGTGTATCAGCAAAAATGCCGGGTATTGTCACCGCTATATATGTCAAGGAAGGACAGGCTGTTAAAAAGGGACAGGCACTGGCACAGGTGGATGATCAGATCCTCAGAGCAAATGTAGCAGAACTACGCACGCAGATGGACCTTGCGAATACCCTGTTCCTGAAACAACAGAACCTCTGGAATCAGAAGATCGGTTCAGAAGTACAATATCTGAATGCAAAGAATCAGAAAGAATCACTGGAACGTAAAATGGCGACACTGAACGATCAGCTTGCGCAGACAAGGATCGTTTCTCCCATCAATGGTACTGTAGATGCGGTGATCGTTAAACTGGGCGATAACGCTGCACCAGGCAGTCCCGCGTTTCATGTAGTGAACGGTAGTAACCTCCGAGTGCTGGCTAATGTAGCGGAAGCGTATGCCAGCAAGGTGAAGACTGGTGATCAGGTCGTACTTGATTTTCCGGATATAGACAAGAATTTGCGTACAAAGATCGGCTTTGCTTCAAAGGTGATCGACCAGACCAGCCGTACCATAAAAGTAGAAGTGCCTTTACAGAATGATCCTGACCTGCGCCCTAATATGATCGCCAGGATGAAGATCATCGACTATGTTGCGCCTAACGCAATTGTAATACCGGTGAATATTATTCAATATTCTCTTGGTAAACCTTATGTCATCATCGCACAGAAACAAAACGGTAACATGATCGCGAAAAGAAGAGAGATCGAAATGGGGCGTACCTATAATGATAAGGCAGAGATCAAAGGTGGACTGAAGGCTGGAGAACAGATAGTGACTATCGGTTACCAGGGATTGAATGATAATGACCTTATCCAGCTTTAATACTCTAAAACTGGTTTATGCAAGACAATCTGAATAAAGAATTTAAACCTACCAGCTGGTCCATTGATAATAAGGTAAGTATTTATGTAGCCACCTTTATCATTGCACTCGCCGGTATTCTGTCCTATCAGAGCCTGCCAAAGGAACAGTTTCCGGAAGTAGTGTTCCCTCAGTTCTATATCAGTACTATCTATAGCGGTACATCCCCAGAGGATATGGAGACACTGGTAACGAAACCAATTGAAAAGCAACTGGGTGGTATTTCCGGCGTGAAGTCGATCAAGAGTACTTCCATGCAGGACTACTCGGCTATCAATATTGAATTTGATGCCAGTGAAGATATAGAAAGCGCCCGTCAGGAAGTACGTGAGAAAGTAGATGACGCGAAGAAGGACCTGCCAAATGACCTGACACAGGAGCCACAGATCATTAAGGTAGATGTATCACAGATACCTATCATGAACGTGAACCTGTCAGGAGACTTTGATCTGCAGTCCCTGAAAAAGTACGCTGATGAAATGCAGGACCGTATTGAAGCATTGAATGAGATCACCCGTGTAGATATAGTCGGCGCTCTGGAAAGAGAGATCCAGATCAATGTTGACAAGTATAAAATGGACGCAGCTAAGATCAGCTTTGATGATGTGTCCAATGCCATTGCAATGGAGAACCGTACCATTTCAGGTGGTCTGGTATCTATGGATGGACAGAAACGTACACTGAGTGTAAAGGGAGAGTACAAAGATGCTTCGAAAATTCGCGACATCGTAGTGCGTGGCATGTCAGGAGCAACGGTATATCTGAAAGATGTAGCAGAAGTAGTAGATGGATTTGAAGAGCAGGAAAGCTATGCGCGTCTGAACGGTAAGAATGTAATTACGCTGAACGTGATCAAGCAAAGTGGTAAGAACCTGATCGATGCATCAGATAAGATCCGGGTCATCATTGATGAAATGAAGGCCGATTATCTGCCTGCTGGTCTGGATGTTACTATCACTGCCGATCAGTCTAACTCTACCCGTGTAACATTACATGATCTGATCAACACGATCATTATCGGTTTCATACTGGTGACATTGATCCTGATGTTCTTCATGGGAGCGGTAAATGCGATCTTCGTAGCATTGTCCGTACCGATCTCTATGTTCATCGCATTCCTGCTAATGCCGATGTACGACTTTACCCTCAACATGATGGTGTTGTTCTCGTTCCTGCTTGCATTGGGTATAGTAGTGGATGATGCGATCGTTGTGATTGAAAACGTGCATCGTATCTTCTATGAGAGAAAGGACCTGGGTATTGTAAAGGCCGCGAAGGTCGCAGCAGGAGAGGTGTTCCTGCCGGTGTTCTCCGGAACACTGACCGTGCTGGCGCCGTTTTTCCCTTTGTTGTTCTGGCCTGGCATTATTGGTAAGTTTATGTTCTTCCTGCCGGTAACGCTGATCACTACACTCGGGGCATCACTGATAGTGGCGTATATTATCAATCCGGTGTTTGCGGTTGACTTTATGGACCGTCATGAAGGAGATAATCATCCGAAGCCGACCTTCAATAAAAACATGGTCATACTCACAGTGGTTGCTATTGTGCTGGCCCTGTTGTTCTATTTAAAGAAAAGTCCGGGTATTGCTAATTTCATCATTTTCGCATTGCTGATGATCCTGCTGGAAAGATTCTGGCTGGGTGGAGTAGCCCGTCGTTTTCAGACGAAGGCATGGCCAAAAGTACAGGAGCGTTACAGGCGTATTCTGAAATGGTGCCTGGTAGGATGGCGCCCGATATGGATATTGATTGCCACATTCGGTTTGCTGGTATTCAGTATTATGCTGACCATCATACGTAGTCCGCAGGTAGTATTCTTCCCGCAGGCAGACCCCAACTTCATCTATACATATATAGAACTGCCGATGGGTACCGACCAGAAGTATACTGATTCGGTTACACATATTATTGAGCAAAAGATCACGCAGGTGGTGGGCGCTAAGAACCCGATAGTGGAGTCTATTATTTCTAACGTAGCGGTAGGTGCAGGAGATCCGTCACAACAGGATCTGAGTGTGCAGCCGCACAAAGGTAAAGTGACGGTAGCATTTGTGGAGTTTGGCAAGCGTGATGGCCATTCAACGGTGCAATACCTGGATAAGATCCGTAAGGCGGTGAGAGGAATACCGGGTGTAGATATTACGGTTGAGCAGGAACAGGGCGGACCTCCTACGGGTAAACCGATCAATATTGAGATATCTGGCGACAATTTTGAGGACCTGACGGCGGCAGCAGATAAAATGAAACGTTATCTGGACAGCCTCGAGATTGGCGGGGTAGAAGAGCTGAAGTCTGATTTTCAGAGTAATAAGCCTGAGATACTGGTAAATATTGACCGTGAAAGAGCGAACAGGGAAGGCATCAGTACGACCACTATTGGTATGGCATTGCGTACGGCGCTTTATGGAGCGGAAGCTTCGAAGTTCCGCGATCCGGAGGATGACTATAAGATCATGGTAAGATTCCGTGAAGACCAGCGTAATAATATTAATACCCTGATGAACCTGAATATAGTGTACCGTGATATGAATATGGGTGGGGCTATACGTCAGGTGCCGTTATCAGCTGTGGCGGAGATTAAATACTCTAACACATACGCAAGTATTAAACGCATTGATCAGAAGAGAGTTGTGACGTTGTATTCCAATGTATTAACTGGGTTTAACGCCAATGAGGTAGTACAGCAGATACAAACGGCGCTGGAAGATTTTCCTAAAACACCGGGTATCACTGTGAAAATGACAGGTGAGCAGGAAGACCAGCAGGAGACATCCAACTTCCTTGGTCTGGCCATGGTTGGCGCATTTGGTCTGATCCTGATGATCATGGTGACACAATTCAACTCGATAGGTCGTCCGCTGGTGATTTTTATGGAAATATTATTCTCCATCATAGGGGTGTTCCTCGGTTTTGCCATCTTTGGTATGGACATCTCCATTGTAATGACGGGAGTGGGTATTATGGCCCTGGCAGGGATAGTAGTACGTAATGGTATCGTACTGGTAGAGTTTACCGACCTGCTGGTGCAACAGAAAATGCCTGTATATGAGGCTGTTGTAGAGGCGGGCAGGACACGTATGACACCGGTATTGCTGACAGCGATCGCAGCTATTCTCGGGCTGATACCACTGGCGGTAGGGTTCAATATTGACTTCGCCGGGTTGTTCAGCTCTTTTGAACCCCATATCTTCTTCGGAGGCGATAACGTGGCATTCTGGGGCCCGCTGGCATGGACGATGGTATACGGGCTGGTCTTTGCTACATTCCTGACCCTGATCCTTGTGCCGGTTATGTATGCTATGAACAAGCGTTCTATTGACGTGCTGGATTACTACGGATGGCCCCGAACGTTAAAGTACGTGCCGTTTCTGGTATTAATCCTGAAGATCACGACTGGTAAGGAGAAGATCCGTGAGCTGCATGATCCGAACTATGTATCTCCCAAGCCTTACAATTTCTTCCCGAACGGGGAGGAGGAAGCTGCCCAACAAACAAGTCACAAACATCATCAAGATAAGAAGATGCATGAAAGAGTTTAGTTCACACTATACAGTGTAACAGTTGTAGGTTTAACAGGTACCGCTTCGTTTCCACGAGGCGGTTTCTTTTTTTTATACCTTAACAAATTTTAACAATTGACTGCGGAAGCAATTACTTACATTTGACCCCACAAGAGCCATTCTTGTTAACCTGATTAATATATCAACGCTATGCGACGCAACCATGAAATAGATTACCGTATCTATGGCGAAGAAATACAGATTGTCGAGATTGAGCTGGATCCACAGGAAACTGCAATAGCTGAGAGCGGCAGTTTTATGATGATGGACCAGGATATACAGATGCAAACGATGTTCGGGGATGGTTCACAAGCTAATCAGGGATTTTTAGGCAAACTGGTATCAGCCGGTAAGCGGATGTTGACAGGCGAGAGTCTGTTCATGACTGCATTTACCAACATGGGCCAGGGTAAGAAGCGGGTCAGTTTTGCGGCTCCTTATCCGGGTAAGATCCTGGCAATGGACCTTCAGCGCCTTGGGGGCAAGGTCATTTGCCAGAAGGATGCGTTCCTGTGTGCAGCGAAAGGTGTTAGTATTGGGATTGAATGGCAGCGGAAGCTGGGAACCGGTATTTTCGGTGGTGAAGGCTTTATTATGGAGAAGCTGGAAGGGGATGGAATGGCATTTGTGCATGCAGGCGGCATGGTGATCGAGCGGGAGTTGTTACCAGGTCAGGTATTAAAAATTGATACTGGTTGTGTGGTAGCATATACTTCCGGAGTACATTTTGACGTTGAATTTGTAAAAGGGATCAAAAATATGGTGTTTGGTGGCGAAGGATTGTTCTTTGCCACGTTAAGAGGTCCGGGTAAAGTATGGATACAATCCTTACCGATCAGCAGGATGGCCGCAAGGCTGGTATCTTATGGTACCGGGAAGCGAAAGGAAGAAGGTAGTATTCTGGGCGGATTAGGTAATTTACTGGACGGGGATTGATCTTATACACGTTATAGCTGTTCCGTTTGCCTCGGGAGGCATCGACAGTACTCATTTTTTTAAGTAGAGTACGGGTAATAACGGAATCAGGCAAGAGAAACCTGGAATTTTGATTTATGTTTGAATTATCAAAGCGGTTTGCCGAAGAGCAGGACCAATCAGACCCATTAAAGACGTACAGGGAACAATTTTATTTCCCTCAGAGAAATGGAAGAGATGCGATTTATTTTTGCGGCAATTCTCTAGGATTACAGCCGAAGAACGTAAAACCGGCAATAGAACAGGAACTGAACGACTGGCAGCATCATGCGGTAGAAGGATACTGGAATGCGCAAAATCCATGGCTTTATTATCAGCAATACTGTAGCAAACCATTAACGAAAATAGTCGGAGCCAGCCAGGAAGAGTTGACAGTGATGAACACGCTTACTGTAAATCTCCACCTGTTATTGATGAGTTTTTACAAACCAACCAGTCAGCGCTTTAAGGTGCTGATGGAAGCAGGCGCCTTTCCGAGTGATCAGTATGCTGTGGAAACACAGGTCCGGTTTTATGGCCTGGACCCTGATGAAGCTATAATCGAAGTGGCCCCCCGGCCAGGTGAACGGTTGATCAGAGAGGAAGATATTTTTGATATTATTGAGCGGGAAAGTAGTAGCTTAGCAATAATATTATTGGGGGGAATAAACTATTATACCGGCCAATTGTTTAATATGCAGTCCATTACGGAAGCAGCTCATAGAGTTGGAGCTGTCGTCGGTTTCGATCTGGCACACGTAGTAGGCAATGTACCTTTGAATTTGCATGACTGGGAAGTCGATTTTGCCGTTTGGTGCTCTTATAAATATTTAAATGGAGGCCCCGGCGCAGTAGGTGGAGCATTTATACACGAGAAACACGCCCGCGATACTAACCGGCAAAGACTAGGTGGCTGGTGGGGCAACGAAGAAAGTACCCGTTTTAAAATGGAGAAGGGTTTTAAACCCAAAAGCCGTGCAGAAGGCTGGCAAATTAGCACGGCACAGGTATTTAACATGGTAGCATTAAAAGCCTCACTGGAACTATTTGAGTCCGCTGGGATGGCAGCTTTAAGAGATAAGAGCATTAAACTCACCAATTATCTTGAATTCCTGTTAAAACACATAGAAAACATAAAATTTGAAATAATTACGCCAAAAAATTGTAAGGAACGCGGTGCTCAATTATCTTTGCTCTTTCATGAAAAAGGGAGAGAAATCCAACAAAAGATGACAGACGCCGGTATAATCGTCGACTGGCGGGAACCCGGAGTAATTCGTATTTCACCGGCGCCCTTATATAACTCATATGGAGACGTATTTCATTTTTATGAAATCATAGCTAATATTGATTCAAACGCTTAATTAAGTAAGATGACTTTTGAGAGAAACGAACGCCCCCGCAGGCCCTACTCTCCACCTGGTACAGAAAAAGACCAAGATCCCAATAAGGAGAGACCAAGCGGCTACTTTAAACCCGATTATAATAACGAAAGGGAGGGCAGACCTGGTGGATACCGGGACAGAGAAGACAGACCTTTTAATTCTGATCGTGACGGTGGTTATAACCGCGGGGATCGTGATGGTGGCGGTGGCGGATATCGCCCACGCGATAATGGTGGCTATGGTGACCGCGATGGCGGTGGCGGTGGTTACAATCGTGGTGGTGGATACGGCGACCGTGATGGTGGCGGATACGGCAACCGTGGTGGCGGTGGTTACGGCGATCGCGATGGCGGTGGTGGTGGCTACAATCGTGGCGGTGGCGGATACGGCGGCGGTGATCGTGATGGTGGCGGAGGCTACAATCGCGGTGGCGGCGGTGGTGGTTACGATCGCGGCGGTGGCGGCGGTGGTTACGATCGCGGCGGTGGTGGCGGAGGCTACAATCGCGGCGGCGGTGGTGGTGGTTACGACCGCGGTGGCGGTGGTGGCGGCTACAATCGTGGCGGCGGCGGTGGTGGTTATGACCGCGGTGGCGGTGGTGGCGGCTACAATCGCGGTGGCGGTGGTGGTGGTTACGATCGCGGCGGTGGCGGCGGTGGTTACAACCGTGGCGGCGGCGGTGGCGGCGGCTTTAACCGTGGTGGTGGCCAACGTGGCGGCCCTCGTGGTGGCGGCCAGCGTAGACCATTTGAACCAAAACCAGACAATAAGATCTATTTTATCGCCTTACTCCCTACAGCTGAAGTAGGTAAGGAGATCATCAAAATAAAACAGGAATTCGCTGAAAAGTACGGCCCGATGTATGCGCTGAAAGTATTGCCGCATATTACCCTGCAGGTACCTTTCACAGCTGATCCTGCACTGGAAAAAGCTTTCTGTGATGAACTGGCTGAATTTGCCAAAACACAGGCGCCGTTTGAGGTTTCCCTCAATGGTTTCGGTACCTTCCCTAATAAACAGAACCGCGTTCTGTTCATCAATGTAGAGAAGAGCGAAACAATGGGTGCCCTGCACAGACAGCTGATCAACTTCCTGCGTAAGGAGTTTGGCTTCAGTACAATGCTGGCCCGTACCGGTTTCACTCCGCATGTGACAGTTGCTTTCAAAGACCTGGAAGATGCGCAGTTCGAAAAGGCATGGCCTGAATACGAAAACAAGGAATATCAAGCCACCTTTAAGGTGAATAACCTGTACTTCCTCCGTCATAATGGTAAATCCTGGGAAGTTCTGCAGAAATGCAAACTGGGAGGAGCCTGATGATAAAAAGGTGGTCTGTCAAACAGACCACCTTTTTTGTTTGAACACATTACAAACTAAGAGAGCCTGGTCATTTACGACCAGGCTCTCTTTATTTTTAACGGCCGACTGTAGCAGCTTTTATCATTGATTAGTCGCTGCTTTTCCCAACCGGTAGGTATCTCCATCTTTTGTCCAGCTTACATTTGCCGTTCTGGCAATGATCTCCAGCACTTGATCCAGTGGCTGACCAGGTGTAAGCCTTGTCTTGATAGTCAATCCCGCGACATTCTCATCTGCTACGATATTGATGCCATACAGGGCTTCCACCTTGCTGATCACATGGCTCACAGGCTCGTCGTTGAACACCATGATATTATCCTTCCAGGCCATGAAGTCATGATTGGCAATAGCGTCTTCTGATAACTGTTGCCTTTCACCAAGTGTCGCTTTGCGACCTTCTGTCAGCACAATCTGGTCCGTCTGCTTTTCCTCTCCTGCTGATACAGCTACTTTTCCACTTAGAACAAATACTTCGGCTGGCTGTTCCGCATAGGCTTTCACATCGAAAGTAGTACCCAGCACCTGGGTCCTGGTTTGTGATGTGTACACGACAAAAGGATGTGCATCATCTTTCACTACGTCAAAGAAGGCTTCCCCATCCAGATGGATCGATCTTTCGCCATCATTAAAATGTTTGGCGTAACGAAGGCTGCTCCCTTTATTAATGAAGGCTTTTGAGCCGTCTGGTAATACGATGATATTCGTTTCATTCGCCGCTGTCTGTACGGTGATCTGCTCAGGACTTGTTAACAGGAAGTAAGCTGTTACCGCTCCGCCTAAAAGCAAAACAGCGGCTGCTGCACGAATGAAACCGCGGTAACTTCTGACAACGGTCAGCTGCTGCGGCTGCGTATCCTGGTTGCCAGTCGTCTGCCGTTTACGGTTGAACGCCGCCCAGTTAGCGTCAATATCAGGAGTGATATCGTCGTCATTACTGTTGGTAAGTTCCCATGTTTTACGCAGTTCCTGGTAGTAGCGGCGGTTAGCGTCATCCTCCTTCAGCCAGCTATCCAGTTCCGCTTGTTCAGCGGCCCCAAGGCTGCTTTCAAGCGAGCGCACAATTAACGTTTCTATATGCTCAAAGGTGTATGACATACATTAAAATTGTAAAAGTAAAGGATAAATAGCGCTGCCTGCCAGAAACAGGACCATTACCTGCAAATAATCCTGCAGCGATACCCGAAGCTTTTTAAGGGCCGTCATCATCTGATTTTCAACCGTCTTGACAGATATGTTCAGCGTACTGGCAATTTCGCGATAGGATAGTTCCTCGTAACGGCTGAGAATGAAGATCTCTCTGCATTTTTCCGGTAGTTTATCGATCGCCTGCTGAATATGCCGGGTGGTTTGCTGTAGACTCTGACCAACGGGAGCTGCCTGGACGGGTTCCATATATTCCTCTATAGGCATATGAACGCCTTTACGCTTATTTTTATCAAGATAATCCAGTGCCATATTGATCCCTGCTCTCTGCAAATATGCTTTAAAATAGACCTGATGCAGCTCTGAGCGCCGGTTCCAGATCTTGATGAACACGTCTTGTGCAAGATCTTCCGCCGTAGCATTATCCTGTACAATGCGGTAAATGGTCTTACAGACGAATGAAAAGTAGGTCTTGAAAAGAGCCTCCATGAAGGCTTCTTCATTTTCCTGTAAAAGTTCTAGTAGTTGTGCATTTTCGGGCATAGTGCAAAAATAGGCTCTGTCCTTATTCCTGTTCACAAAACTGCTCGAAGTACCTGAAAATGCTGCTATATAGCTAGCCTGCATGTGTGACGTTTTCGGATTCGGAATTATAATTTGATGACCCTTCCTGAGCCCTGTATATCTTTCGTGATGGAGGGATTGCCCTTATACCTGACATCCCCGCTACCCCGTATGCTGACATCCAGTGAATGTGATACGCTGAGGGTATGATTGCCCGACCCTTTAACAGCGACTGTAACATCCTGACAAAGAAGATCCAGGCCGCTGACATTCCCGCTCCCACTGATCTGACTGTCGAATGAAGTAGCACTACCCAATAACTGCAGGTCTCCGCTGCCGTTTATCTCTGTGTCCAGTCTGTCTGTAACTATTCTGAAACGTGCGTTACCACTGCCGTCCGTTCTGTAGGTGAAGTTTGGTGAGCGAAGTGTATCCAGGCTTTCCACACTACCAGCACCTGCAAAAACAACGCTGTAATACTTCGCTGACTGCAGATAGATATCGATATTACCCACGGCACGGAGTCTCACGTCTTTTTTAATGCGGATACGCAGGGTATTACCACTGACGTATGTATCAATCACCCGCATCAGATTATCGTCAGCGGTTATCTCTACAGGACCGTCAGTACCTTGTCTTAAATGTATATGGAATGGACCTTCCGCATTAATATCGGTAAATGCAGCGACCGTTCTGGTTTCTGTGACAATAACACCTGAGCCGGAGATGAATTCTTTATCGCACGAAGTCAGGACAAAATTGAATATGGCGAGGAGGAGAAGCTCCCAGGTAATGGTGCTCCATCTGATAGATAAACCGCCTTTATAGTTCCATTTTTTCATTTTTCAGGGGACTTTAATCATTATAACGGCAAATGGAACAAATACCCCTAGATCCGCCGGATTTGGCTCACAAAAAAAGAGCCGGCCATACAGACGTACGGAACCGGCTTTTTGATTAACCCCTATGAAAACCAACTATTGCTTACATGTTTATTGTTCTAACTTGATTTCGCCCAGGTCAGTCACCCTACCTTCCTCTACTCTTACGTCGCTCAGCGTCACACTTTTAAAGGGTGTTTTTGCATTGACGATCACAGTGTAGATGCCTGCCTTTGCCCCCTGTACATTGAATGTGCCATCCAATACATCTGCTTTAAGCGTGTCTGCACCACTAATGGCCCAGGCTAAACTTGCTCCATCAAGTGGTAAAACTTTACCAGTGATAGCGCCTCCATCCATACTGCGGAAGGAGAAGATTGTAATTGTAATGACAGTCATTACAAGGGCTAATATGCTTACGCTGACTTTTTTCATATTGTCATATTTGTTTGAAGGTGATACAATAAAGTATGGCCTTGTGGTGTAAGCATATCTGCTAAATCAACTAAAGAACTATGCATGTAAAAGATCAATTTCCATGCCACCGGACCAATAAAGGAATTATCGGCCGTGTTTTAACATTCCTTTATAAGGGCTTTAACATTAAGCGGTTAGGTCTTAACATAAACCTGACAAGCTGTGAAAATTGGTCATGTCAGAGCGATGAATGTCACCAACAAAATGGCGCATACTGCCAACAAAGTTCACATATCTGCCGGGTTTTTATGCCGCAGCCCGCTACAAACGCAAATCAATTTCCGGAATACATAAACAACAATTGCAAAAGCTGACATAGCTTTGCCCGCCGATCGGGCAGACTGTAGCAGCAAACATGTTAATGGAATGTCCGTAATTACTTAAAGTTATGCGGCATAACATTATACTATATGGCATCCACCGGAAAAGTCTATCAACTTTGTGTACTTTTGTGCTCCCTGGCCTTGCCAACTGGCTTTAATATATCAGCGGTTACTACCTTGCGAATGATTAAATTTACAGCCTGAAAAACAACGGATAGTTAAATAAGATATTCAATGTCAAATACTTCGGTTCAACAGATAGAAGATGTAGTGATAAAATTTGCCGGCGACAGTGGAGACGGTATGCAGCTGACTGGTACCCAGTTTTCCAATAACACTGCGTTAATCGGCAATGACCTGAGCACATTTCCGGACTTTCCGGCAGAAATACGCGCCCCACAAGGTACCCTTGCAGGGGTGAGCGGCTTCCAGCTGCACTTCTCTTCTAATCGTATTTTTACTCCCGGTGATGCCTGTGATGTACTGGTAGCGATGAATGCTGCTGCGTTAAAAGCTAACCTGAAAGGTCTTAAAAAAGGCGGTATCATTATCGCTAATACAGACGGGTTTGATTCCAAAAACCTGCGCCTCGCCAACTATCCTGATGGCGTAAATCCGCTGGAAGATGGCTCTCTGCAGTCATACCAGCTGCATACCATGGACGTGACCAAAATGACCCGTGAGGCACTCAAGGAAGTGAACCTGGGTATGAAGGAGAAAGACCGTGCAAAGAATATGTTCGTGCTGGGCTTCCTCTATTGGTTATATGACCGTAGTATGGAAAGTACAGAGAACTTCCTCAACGAAAAATTCGGTAAGAAGCCAGAGATCCTCGACAGTAACCTGAAGGCATTACGCGCAGGCTATAACTTTGCTGAGACAGTAGAAGCATTCAGCACCCGTTTCCGTGTGGAAAAAGCACGTATGGAACCAGGTACCTACCGCAGCATCACTGGTAATACTGCCCTGGCATATGGCCTGATCGCCGCCAGCCAGAAGGCTAACCTGCCACTGTTCCTGGGTACTTATCCGATCACGCCGGCTTCCGATATCCTGCATGAGCTGAGCCGTTACAAGAACTTTGGCATCCGTACTTTCCAGGCGGAAGATGAGATCGCAGGTATTACATCTGCTATTGGTGCTTCCTATGGCGGGCACATGGGGGTTACTACTACCTCTGGTCCTGGTATGGCACTGAAGGGAGAAGCCATGGGACTGGCAGTGATGCTGGAAATACCACTGCTTATCGTGAACATTCAGCGCGGTGGTCCTTCTACCGGTTTGCCAACCAAAACTGAACAGTCTGACCTGTTACAGGCCTATTACGGTCGTAATGGTGAGTGTCCAATGCCAATCGTCTCTGCTTCTACACCGTCTGATTGTTTCAGCGCAGTTTTTGAAGCATTTCGTATTTCTATTGCACACATGACACCAGTGATCTTCCTGAGTGATGGTTATATTGCAAATGGTGCTGAACCATGGCGTTTCCCGCAAAGCAAAGATCTGCCTGCTATTCCGGTTACTTTCAAAAAGGGGCTGAAAGAAAATGAAGAACATTTCCTGCCTTATCACCGTGATGAAAACCTCGTTCGTCCGTGGGCTGTGCCAGGTACACCTGGACTGGAGCACCGTATTGGTGGCCTGGAAAAACAGAATATTACCGGTAACGTAAGTTACGATCCGGAAAACCACCAGTTAATGGTGCGTATCCGTCAGGAAAAAGTAGACAAGATCGCCGATCATATACCACCACAAACGATCGAACTGGGTCCTGAAAAAGGTAAGGTCCTGGTACTGGGATGGGGTTCTACCTATGGTGCTATCAAGAGTGCTGTACTCGAACTGCTGGCAGAAGGTCATGAGGTAGCACATGCGCACATCAGATACCTCCGTCCGTTCCCTAAAAATCTGGCGGAAATCCTGCATAGCTATGATAAAGTACTGATCCCTGAGATCAACAACGGTCAGCTGATCAAGATCATTCGTGAACAGTTCCTGATCGATGCAGTTGGTTACAATAAAATAATGGGAGTACCTATTACTAAAGGGGAATTGGTAATCAAGATTAAAGAGATGCTGCAGCAATAATTCGGCACGCTTTCATGATAAAATAATAGGAGATCCTGCCTCTCGGGGCAGGATTTTTATTATATTTAATACTATATAACAAAACAGGCAACTGCACGTTTGCTATATAGGAACGGAACACTACTACATAGCCAAAACCTTTATCATGAAAGGCGCCATCTGGTCTACACTGTTTATCTGCCTGTTTATGTTGAACAGTGCATTGTTACACGCCCAAACGCACAATTACGAAATACGTTTCAGTAATCACGTTATCGGTAACGTGACCGCGCATTGTAAAGTGAACGGAGCTGCCCGCAATATTTCTATCAAAAGTAATGTGGATATGAAATTGCTTGCCAGGTTCAATCTGGATATCTCCTGCGATTTTGATAATAATATCCTTATCAGGTCCAAAGTCATCAAAAGTAGCGGTAAGGACGGAGACAACAAGACTATTATCACACAACGGGAAGCTAAAAGCTATTCTGTTGTACTGAACGGTCAGAAGAGCGTACTGAATACTGCTGAGATCATACATTCGGTAGGTGAAATGTACTTTATGGAGCCCCGGCAGATCACGAAGATCTTTTCTGAGACCTTGGGCGTCTTTCTGACGCTTAATTCTCTCGGG
The DNA here is from genome assembly GCF_010093065.1 of Chitinophaga agri. Classification (NCBI taxonomy): domain Bacteria; kingdom Pseudomonadati; phylum Bacteroidota; class Chitinophagia; order Chitinophagales; family Chitinophagaceae; genus Chitinophaga; species Chitinophaga agri. The sequence goes on from NZ_CP048113.1 coordinate 5,351,137, forward strand.
AATGGATTGTATGAGCTGTTACTTCCGGAGGGCAAAAAAAACGTCTATAAATACGAAAAGGGGACATTGGTACAGGTGGAGGTGTCACAAACTTTAGGTAAAGCATATATCATAAGGGTTAGCTGATCATTCTTCCAATAGATATTCAACAAAAAGGGACTTCTCAGAAGTCCCTTTTCTGTTTTTAGTCTTATAATACCCGCTCAATGATCTGGCCGCTTTTCTTCTCTTTCAGTATCAGTTTTTTTGCACCAAAGTGGGTCATTTCTTCTTTCACCAGGTAATGATCTGCATCGTAATCCACCAGTGTCTGTGGCTTAGTTAAGCCGGTTTGTCCACGCCAGATATCCAGTTTTACAGGTTCCCATTGTTTGCTGGCAGCGCTACGGTAAGCTGCGTCAAGTACGGCATTTACCACATAGCCATCATAGAAAGTTTCACGTGCCGGCCGGTTGTTTTCAATTGCATTGAACATATCAGCAAACATGTGATTATAGCCTAGTTCATTCAGCTCATCTCCAACAGGGAATAACCAGCCGCTATTGCTTTCTGCCTTCTCTGCCACATAGTCGGCTCCCTTCCCCGTAGTGAACATGTCAAAACCTGTACGAAGGAAGCTATTCAGCCATATGGTTCCTTCTGTTCCCATTACCTCATCCCTGAGATCCAGTCCGCCACGGAAGGTCCAGCTTACTTCGAACTGGCCGATAGCACCGTTCTCGTATTTGACCAGGCCAATAGCATGATCTTCTGCGTCAATAGGTTTTACCTGTGTATCCGCCCAGCACATTACTTCCACCGGTTTAATATCCTTTCCGATGAAGCTACGCGCAATCTCCACGCAATGGCAACCCAGGTCCAGCATACAACCACCGCCTGCCTGTTCTTTATCCCAGAACCACTCACTGTGCGGACCAGGATGTGTTTCCCTGGATTTAGCCCATAGGATACGTCCTAATGCGCCACTCTGCACGCTATCCAGCGCCTTCAGGAATTTTGGCGTATATACCAGGTCTTCCAGGTAACCGTTGAAAATACCAGCAGCTTCCACCATTTCCAGCATGCGCTTCGCCTCTTCTGCATTACGGCCCAGCGGCTTGGTACAGATAACACCTTTTTTGTGTTTACAGCAGAGTGCTACCGCTGCTTCATGCAGATTATTAGGTAGGGAGATACAAACTACATTCACATCCGGATGGGCAATTGATGCTTCCATATCGGTCGTCCAGTGCCCCACATTATAATCATCTGCGAATTTCTTTGCACTTTCTTCTCTGCGCGAATAGATACTGACAATCTTGTCCCGGCTTCTCTGTCCCTGTAACGAGTCTGCATAAAAGCGGCCAATGAAGCCGGAACCTAACATGGAAATACGTTGCATAAATATCTGATTGAATTAAGTGATAACGATCGGGCTAAAATGAGCACTCCGCAGTAAAACACCAGTTTGACATAGGTAGTTCACTGCGGAGTGTGATATAGAAAAAAGGAAGATTATGCGATGACTTCTTTTTTGGTGTCACGGAAAGATACCATGAACAGGAGCCATACAACAACAGCGATACCGGATGGGATCACCCATACATGTCTCCAGAAATTATCAACAGGGTTAGTGGTGTAGTAGTCCGTAATGAAACCTGCTACCCAGAATCCTATCAGCATACCTACACCATAGGTGGCAAGGGTAACAAGACCCTGTGCCGCACTTTTGTATTTTTCTCCTGCCTGAGCATCTGTATAGATCTGACCAGATACGAAGAAGAAGTCATAACAGATGCCATGTAATGCGATACCGATGATCAGCATGAACGAAAGATTGTCCGCATTGCCATAAGCAAATAACAGGTAACGTACAGCCCAGGCAATCATACCTACCATGATGGTTTTCTTAAAACCGTAACGGTTAAAGAACACAGGGATCAGGAGTATAAATAATGCTTCTGATACCTGACCAATGATCATTTTACCGGATGAATTCTCCAGGCCAGACTGTTCCAGGAAATTATGCGCGTTCTGATAATAGAATGCCAGCGGAATACAGATAAGGATGGAAGAGATAAAGAAAATAAGGAAGTTCCTGCTCTTCAGCAGTTTGATGGCATCAAGACCGAGAATGGAACTGATACTGTCTTTCTGACTTTTATCTTTAACAGGAGGCGTTTTAGGTAATGTAAAACTGAGTAAACCGAGCAGCAGGGACGAAATTGCTCCCATTGCGAATGTGTTTTTCAGCATGCCGGCGGCAATACCTTCTTTAGAATCCCAATGGAAAATATAGCTGATAGAGAAACCAGCGACGATCCAACCTACTGTGCCCCATACACGAATAGTAGAGAATTCTTTTTCAGGATTCTTCATCTGGCGGAAGGAGATAGAGTTTACCAGCGCCAGTGTAGGCATATAACCTACCATGTAGGCAAATACATAAGGATAAAATACGCTCACACTTTCCGCACGATACATCTGGAACATCAGCACTGCGCCAAGCAGGTGGAGGATACCCAGGATTTTTTCAGCGTTGAAGTATTTGTCAGCGATCATTCCAATAATAAACGGGGCAATGATCGCGCCGTAGGACTGTGTTGAAAACACGCTGGCTGTTTCCAGACCGGAAGCAGACAAGTTATTTGCAAGAAATGTTCCCAATGTCACAAACCATGCTCCCCATGTGAAAAATTCGAGGAACATCATGATAGACAACTGTAAGCGAGTACCTGGTTTCATAACGATTTTTAGACTTTATAACTCTTTGATAAAACTTTAGCGGCAAAAGATAAGTAAAATATAACCGAAATTCCAAATTAGTAGTACGGACGGTGATGATTTACAGTAATTTTTTAGGCATGACACTGATAGCGGAGCCTTCTGCCAGTAATGCGGAAACCGGTTGCTGCTGCAACATGGGAACGAATGCCGGTCCGTATAGTGCCGCGGTGTCACAATGATAACTATAGTCGGTGATGCGATGTGTTCTCCATTGGGGGTGTGTCACCTGGTATTCGCCGGTACGCGCAGCGGCCATTTGCGTATAACCCCAGTAATGGTCGGTGATGAACTCAGCTTCACTGCCTGGTGGTATAGGCTGGGCTTCTTTTTCAGCAGTAGCTTTTAGATAGTTCCACTCCTGGTTTACTTTCCATTCATAGTTGACTTCCAGTAGGTTGTCTGCTGTATGTCCCCATCGATGGCGCATAGGATGCGTTGCATATTTTTCCTTATAGATCGTATTGGCAACGAAGGTGATCATTCGTTTTGGAACGATCTCTTTGACGAATACAACACCTCTTTTCCATATACCGTCTTCTTTGTAGCGTACATAGAAACGAAGGTTTACCTCTTCGAAGTCGCGATGGAAGGGGAGGGAGAGGCCCATTACGCGGGTATTCTGAAAGAGGAAGCCCACCAGACTGACATACAGGGTATTGTTCCATGTGTCCAGTTCTGTATTGTAGGGTACCAGTGGTTGCAGCACAGCAGGATCGGCCTCGAAGTTGACCATGAGGAGATTGCGCCATGCAGCTGTTAAAAAAGGTTTTGCCATAGTGGTTGGTTAGTTGCTGCGGATAAGTGACTGGTAGTATTTGCATACCGGCCGGAGACCACATTCTTCACATTTCGGAGAGCGGGCAACACAGATGTATCGTCCATGCAGTATCAGCCAGTGATGGGCGATATGCACTTTTTCCTTCGGAATATATTTAAGCAGTTGTTTTTCCGTCTGCAGGGGAGTAGTTGCATTGGTGGTAAGACCGATACGGGCTGATACGCGGAATACGTGTGTATCAACAGCCATATTGGGCTGCTGGTGTACAACGGAAGTGATGACATTGGCTGTTTTACGGCCTACACCAGGTAGTTTGACCAGTTGCTCTACAGTAGCGGGTATTTCCCCGTTAAAGTCTTCAACTACCATCTGTGCCATACCGATCAGATGCCTGGTTTTATTGTTCGGATAGCTGATGCTGCGTATCAGGGGAAAAAGATCATCAAACGTGGCGTGGCTGAGGGCTTCTACATCAGGATATTGGCTGAAGATAGCAGGTGTCGTCATATTGACACGTTTATCGGTGCATTGGGCCGACAGGATCACCGCTACCAGCAGTTGATAAGGATTATCGTAAATCAGCTCGGTCTCCGCATTGGGAGCATGTTCTTCGAAGTACCTGAGAACAAAGGCAAAGCGCTCTTTCTTTGTCATATCTGTAAAGATAGGGCAAAGATGATATGCTGCAAACAGACAGCAGGTATGACAGATAAGGCGCCTGTGTCCGTAAAATATGTTTTACGGGCTTTGGGCAGTGCCTTGATATTCAGTAGCTTATTTTGCCGGCGTTACTGCTTTTTTCGCATAGTCGGCGATAGCCTGCAATGTTTCTGGTCTGGGAGAGAAACGGATGGTGTCAAGCGCTTTTCTGGTCTGGTTAAGGCATCTTTCCTCTTCACGGGATAATTCCGGGTCCTGATTAGTCATTGTCTTTGATTTATTGGCGCTATTAGATACAGAATGTAAGGCAAAAAATGAGTGTGTAGAATTCCCCATGCAATATTTTTTTAATACAAATGATTAGTTGCTAATACTATAACGGAGATTGATGATGAAGTATTGTCAGACTAAGTGAAATATTTCGAAAGTAAGTATAACCGGTCTACGCGGAAAGCTTGCTGGCAAAAGGAATAATTGGTGACGTGGAATCTGGTTGCTAGTTTTTCTCCGTGATAATGAACAGGTCCTCATTATCTTTCTTCATCAGGTATTTTTCACGTGCGAATTTTTCCAGTTTTTCCGGACTGGATAGTAGTTCCTCCTGTTCTTTCCTTGTTTTGCTGATCTCCTCCTGGAAGAAGGATTTCTGGGCTTCCAGCTTATTGACTTCTGACTGCAGTTCGTACTGGGAAATAAAGTTCTTGCTATCCAGAAATACCAGCCATACAAAGAACGCAGCGGCAGAAACAAAGTATTTGTTTCGCATGTAAGCTGGTAGTCTGACGGATTTTAAACCTGGCATATAATGGGTGTGTGACTTAGAACAGTTGTTAAAAAAAGCCGGGTTTTGAAGTAAATCAAAACCCGGCAAATATGGACCACTAATTAAAATATCGTCATCAAAGATCAGATCCCGAAATTCGACGTACGAGACTCAATCCAGCGTTGGTTCTTACTTCTTACCAAATTTAACGGATTTTCCCGGATAATACGCCACGTTGTCCAATTCTTCTTCGATACGGAGCAACTGGTTGTATTTAGCCATACGGTCAGTACGGGAAGCGGAACCGGTTTTGATCTGTCCGCAGTTCAGTGCAACTGCCAGGTCAGCGATGGTAACGTCTTCAGTTTCGCCGGAACGGTGGCTCATGATAGAGGTGTAACCAGCTTTGTGCGCCATGTTTACTGCGTCAATAGTCTCAGTAACAGTACCGATCTGGTTTACTTTGATCAGGATGCTGTTAGCGATATCACCTTCGATACCGGTTTTCAGACGTTTAACGTTGGTAACGAACAGGTCATCACCTACCAGCTGTACTGTAGAACCAACAGCTTCAGTCAGTTTTTTCCAGCCATCCCAGTCGTCTTCAGCCATCCCGTCTTCGATAGAAACGATTGGGTATTTTTTGCACCATTCAGCCCAGAAAGCGACCATTTCTTCGCTGCTGATCACTTTACCGGAGCTTTTGTAGAATTTGTAAGTTTTGTCAGCGTCGTTGTACATCTCGCTGCTTGCCGCATCCAGTGCGATAGCGATCTGCTCACCTGGTTTGTAACCAGCTGCTTCGATAGCTGCGATCACAGTTTCGATAGCTTCTTCGTTGCTCTGGATCTCAGGAGCGAAACCACCTTCGTCACCTACGTTAGTGCTGTAACCCTTCTTTTTCAGAACGGATTTCAGGTGATGGAACACCTCAACACCCCAGCGCAGACCTTCAGAGAAGGAGGAAGCACCTACAGGAACGATCATAAATTCCTGGAAATCAATTTTATTGTCAGCGTGTACACCACCATTGATGATGTTCATCAGCGGAATTGGCAGAGTAGTAGCGTTAACGCCGCCCAGGTAGCGGTACAGAGGCAGGTTAGCTTCGTCAGCAGCTGCTTTAGCAACAGCCATGCTCACAGCCAGGGTAGCGTTTGCACCCAGTTTACCTTTATTTTCAGTACCATCCAGTTCAATCAGGAATTTATCGATACCGGCCTGGTCTTTCACATCCCATCCGATCAGTTCTTCTGCGATGATGTCATTCACGTTGTTAACCGCCTGGATAACACCTTTACCCATGTATACAGCTTTGTCGTTATCACGCAGCTCAACTGCCTCGTGCTTACCGGTAGAAGCGCCGGATGGAACAGCTGCACGGCCGAAATGACCGTCTTCTGTCATTACATCTACTTCTACTGTTGGATTGCCACGGCTATCAAGGATCTGCCTTGCATGGATTGATGAAATGGTACTCATTGTCGTTTAGTTGTTTTAATATAATAATTTGTAAGTTAATCGGTTACCGGTATATTGAGCCTCCCGGGCACCCCCTACTTTGTCAATTCCCTGAAGATGGATTCCAGGCTTTGTGAATTGCTCTGCAAAGAAAGGATGTTCCGGTTATTTATCAAAGCAAATTGTAGCAGGTTTTTACGTACTTCCTCCAGATTGGCCGCAAACAGCTGCCAGGTGCGGGCGTCCTGTTGCTTCAGCCTTGTGACCCCTGCAATTTGTTGCAGGTCTGTTTCCGTAGGATACGGTTCACCAAAGGCCACCTGTATGTAACCATTTTCTATATTACCCTGTTGCAGGTTCTGAAGAGAGTCATCTACAATAATATTCCCCTTATTGATAATGATGACCCGGCTGCACATAGCTTCCACCTCCTGCATAATGTGTGTACTGAGCAGGATCGTCTTTGTTTTTCCCAGTTCTGAGATCAGTTCCCTGATATCGGCCAGCTGGTTAGGGTCGAAACCTGAGGTAGGTTCATCCAGGATCAGTACTTCCGGATCGTGTATCAGTGCCTGGGCTAGTCCCACACGCTGTTTATATCCTTTGGAGAGATCGCCGATCTTCTTTTTGCTTTCCGGTTGTAAACCGGTCATGGCGATCACTTCGGCAATACGTTTATCTGCATTATTTCCCAGCCCGTGTACCTGGGCTACAAAACCGAGAAACTCCCGGATGTACATGTCTGCATAGAGAGGATTGGCTTCCGGCAGATAGCCGATGCGCTGCCTGACCTCCAGCGGATGTGTGACCACATCGTGACCGCCTACGCTGACGCTGCCACTGGTGGGCGGCAGGTATCCCGTGATCATTTTCATAGTAGTACTTTTACCGGCTCCGTTCGGACCCAGAAAACCCACTACTTCTCCCTTCTTCAGCGAAAAAGAGATATCATTGACCGCGCGCTGCTCTCCGTATACCTTGCTTAACTGTGTTACTGTGATTGACATTAGGTTTTCCACTTTGGCGGCCCTAAAGTATGAAAATCGGGCTAGAATAAAAATCGCTTATAATCGTCTACATGTTAAATAACTGTGTCTTCGGGTATTAAATGAGTCATGATACCGATTTAACTAAATATTTATGACTAAAATTATCACGGAATATATAATTTTAAATATATTCACAAATCGTAACCTGATGCTGAGCAGTATGTTCTGATATATTCTGGTTATATTTATCACCTACGTTCTGATGAATGCATGATCGCAACAGTTGTTAATCAATAATCACTATACATTTTAAACCCTGCAAACTTTTAAGATTTCATGGCAATTAATTTACAGAAGGGACAAAAAATCGACATCGGACTTTCCAATATCAGCGTAGGTCTGGGGTGGAATCCCAATGAAGGGACAGGAAATGATTTTGATCTGGATGCCTCCGCGTTTATGATTGATAGCAACAGGTTGATCCCGTCAGAAGGTTATTTTGTATTCTATGGTAATACAACTTCTCCTGATGAGGCATTACGCCACACCGGAGACGATCCTACCGGCGGTAACAGTGCGGACGGTGATGATGAAACCATTAAAGTAGACCTCTCGAAAGTACACTCCGACATCAAGGAAATACTGTTTGTGGTAACCATCCACGATGCGATTGATCGCCGTCAGAACTTTGGTCAGGTGAGAAATTCATATATCCGTATCGTTAATGATGCAAACGGTGAAGAGATCGCGAAATATGAACTCGGAGAAGATTTCTCTGTAGAAACCGGCGTGGAATTTGGCCGTCTGTATAACAGAGATGGCAAGTGGCGCTTTGAAGCTTCCGGTATCGGTTACAAAGAAGATCTGGCTTACTTTCTGGGTAAATACTACAAGGGACAGATCATTAAATAGTCTATTCTATCAACACACATTACTGAAATAAATTTTTATGGCAATTAACTTAGTAAAGGGACAAACCATTGACCTCCGTAAGAATGACAAAGGCGAAACATTTGACCTGTCAACAGTAACGATCGGTCTCGGTTGGGACGTACGTAAAAAAAGCGGTGGCTTTTTTGGTAAACTGTTAGGTGGTAAAGAAGAGGAATTTGACCTCGATGCAATCGCTTTCCTGTTAGATAAAAACGGTAAAGTAGCTGACCTGGGTAAAACCGTACAGACAAATGACGGTCGTAACCTGAGTCTCTACCAGGGAGATGTTGTTTTCTTTAACAGCCAGCGTCACCCGTCAGGCAATATCTGGCTGACAGGCGATAACCGCACTGGTGCCGGCGATGGTGATGATGAGCAGATCATTGTTAAACTGGATAGCCTGGATGCGAAATATGAAAAGATCCTTTTCATCGTTTCTATCTATCAGGGTCGTCAGCGTAACCAGCACTTCGGTGGTATCGAAAACGCTTTCATCCGTGCAGTAGATAACAAAGGAAAAGAAATCGTTAAATTCAATCTTTCCGGCGACGCATCTTACACCAACATGTGCTCCCTCGTATTTGCAGAAGTATACCGTAAAGACGGTACCTGGAAATTCAGAGCACTGGGAGATCCTCAGCCAGCTGATAGCTTTGTGGAAATACTGCGGAGCTACGTTTATTAATTAACCCTTTCTATAAGAGTCATTCATGAGAAGATTACCGGTTTATTTAGTGTTGGATACTTCCGGCTCTATGAGCGGAGAGCCCATAGAAGCTGTGAAAAATGGCGTACAGGTACTGATCTCCACCCTGAGACAAGACCCATATGCCCTGGAAACTGCATTCCTCAGCCTGATCACTTTTGATAGTGATGCGCGCCAGCTGGTGCCACTTACTGATCTGTCATCCTTCCAGATGCCCGAAATTAAAGCATCTGGTGGTACCTCCCTCGGCGCCGCGCTGCAGCTGGTATCTGACAGTATTAACAGGGAAGTCGCTAAGTCAACTCCTGACGTAAAAGGTGACTGGAAACCGCTGGTATTCCTGATGACAGATGGTATCCCAACCGATACGTGGCAGAACGGATTGAATGCCTTCCAGAATACCAAAATAGGTATTACAGTCGCCTGTGCCGCTGGCAATGGTGCTGATGTGAGCCTGTTAAAACAAATCACCAATACCGTCGTTTCACTCGATACAGCAGATGCCGCTACCATCAAAGCATTCTTTAAATGGGTGTCCGCTTCCGTAAGCACCGGCAGCCAGAAAGTAGAAGGCGGAGAGAAAGAAGTAGCCGGATTAAATGAACTGCCACCACCTCCACCGGAAGTGAATATCGTTGTGTAACATGAGTAGTATCAGGCACGTATCTTTCGATCTGTGGATGACGCTGATCCGCTCGCACGCTTCCTATAAAGCAAAACGTGCAGACCTTTTCCGCTCCTTCTTTTCACTTGAGGCGTTCGCGCCGGAAAAAGTGGCAGCAGTGGTTAGAGAAGCGGATGTGCTGATCAATAACATGAACGAAATTACCGGGCGTAATGTGCATACATTTGAAATGTACCTCTTATGCCTGCACCTGTTGGGAATAGATATTAAAAGTGTACACCCGGACAAACTGGAGGAATTCTACAGTTTGTCCGAGGCACTTTTCTTTCAGTATCCTCCATTGCCTTTGTACACGGACACAACGCAGTTGTTAGCCGCTTTGCATCGTCAGGGTATTACCACCAACCTGCTTAGTAACACAGGATTTATTCAGGGTCGTACTTTACGTAAACTGATGACGCAATGGGGATGGGACACCCTGTTTGCCTTTCAGTTGTATTCAGATGAAACGGGTTGTTCAAAACCGGATGTACAAATGTTCAACCGGATGCTGGATAAGGCCGCTATGCTGCATACAGCCCTTGCTCCCGGAGCAGTATGGCATCTGGGTGATAACCAGATAGCCGATGTTCAGGGTGCACAACGTTTGGGTATATCGGCAACATTGACCGACATCACTCATAACCCCTTAAACAAGTTGTTAAATGAAAGATGTTTATGCCTTACATAGCATTGTAGATGATGTTCAATTCCCGTTTGACCCTGCTGATTACAGCCGTTTCAAGTTTGGGGACGGCGCTGTGGCCGGAGCATACGGCACTGCACTTGCTGAAGGTTTCATCGCTGCTTACGGAGACAGGTTGTCAGAGAATGATCAGCTGGTCGTATTACCCAGTCCTTACACGAGTATCCCTACCGCTTCTTATCACATGACTACAGCATTTGTAAAAGTGCTTAACCGCTACCTGTGCATAAGAGGGTATATGCCCGCTGTAACCGCCAAGATCCATCGCTATAAAACATATAGCATCGATTACGGAGCGCTAGACATGGAAAGCCGGAAGGCACTCATTATCAATGACAGGTACCACCTGGACAAAGAATTCCTCGCTGGTAAAACACTGATATTTACCGACGATATCCGGATAACGGGTAGCCACGAACTCATCATCCGCAACCTGCTGAAGAAATTCGAACTAAACAACAATGCGTATTTCCTTTATTATGCACAACTGCAAAATCAGGACGTACATCCCAACATAGAGAACAAGCTCAATTATTATAGTATTCATTCCCTGCAAAGTCTCGAAACTGTGATAGGAGCACCCTCCTTCCTGTTTAATACGAGAGTGGTGAAATACATGCTGCATGCGCCATTTGCTGCGTATAAAGAATTACTGATGAAACAAACACCGCAGTTCCTCCAGGAACTGGCGGACTGCTGCATCAGCAATAGCTACCACCAGATGGAAGAATACAGAGATAATGCAAACTTTTTATTTGATCATCTTCAAAAAATTATACCATCATGGCAATCAATCTGCAAAAAGGAGAAAGAGCCAATCTTGAATTACCAAAATTCACTATTGGCTTAGGATGGGATATCAATGAATCACATACAGGTGGCGAATGCGACCTGGATGCTTCTGTATTCCTCCTGGGTGAAAACAGGAAAATCCTGTCTGATCAGCATTTCGTGTTTTACAATAACCTGGAATCTCCGGATGGTGCTGTTAAGCATTCTGGTGATAACCGTACAGGTGCTGGTGACGGTGATGACGAAACTATCCACGTAGATCTGTCAGTGATCAACCCTGCAGTAAAAGAGATCTGTATCGTGGTAACTATCCATGAAGCCGCTGCACGCCGCCAGAACTTCGGTCAGATCCGTAACTCATTTATCCGTGTCTACGATGCTGCAAAGAACGTAGAACTGGTGAAATATGAACTGGGTGAGGACTTCTCTATCGAAACTGCAGTTGAATTTGGCCGCATCTACAAACGCGATAACGCATGGCGTTTTGAAGCGGTAGGAGTAGGACAGAGCGGTGGATTAGAGCAGTATCTTGCTAAATACGCATAATAAAATTCAATTAGGAATTAGGAGCTAGGAATTGCTGGATGATAACACCTTTTCAATACGTAATCGGATAGCATGTTTAATTAGCCAGTTTAAAACTTTTACGCTTTACATGTGCTGACTATTCATACACAATTCCTAATCCCTAATTCCTAATTATTCAATAATAGCCCAGACATTATAATCGTATGAGACGTCTCCCGGTTTACCTGCTATTAGATACTTCCGGCTCCATGAGGGGCGAACGTATTGAGGCCGTGAAGAACGGACTGCAGGTATTGGTATCTAAATTAAGACAGGACCCTTTTGCCCTGGAATCAGTATGGATCAGCATTATCACGTTCGACAGAGAGGTGAAACAGCTGCTGCCACTGACAGCTTTGGAATCATTACAGTTACCCGAAATTACTACGCCCGAATCCGGCCCGACCAATATGGGTGCAGCATTGGAAATGCTGTGCAGCAAACTGGAATCGGAAGTCGCAAAAGGCAATGATACACAGAAAGGCGACTGGCGTCCTTTACTGTTCCTCATGACTGATGGTAAGCCGTCCGATCTGGCTGCCTTCAGGGAAGTTGTGCCAAAGGTAAAACGCCAGAACCTGGGAGCGCTAGTCGCCTGTGCCGCTGGTGCAGAAGCGCAGGATAGCTTCCTGAAAGAACTGACTGATACGGTCGTGCATCTCGATACCGCAGACAGTTCCACCCTGATGTCGTTCTTCAAATGGGTATCAGCTTCTATCGGTACTGGCAACAAGAGTGCTGGCACAACAGAAGAAATTCAGCTGCCACCACCTCCGGCAGAAGTACATGTCATCATTTAATCAATAGCCAGGACAAAGCCGGCTATACGCCATAACCATAGTGCTGCCTCATAAAACCGGCGGCCGTAAAGAACTATACCAAATGTTATATATAATATTCAAGCTGATTATAAACGTCCTCATAGTAGGACTCTTTTTATATTCCAAACTGCTGCCCTATGAAGAACGTTTAACCGGTCAGTTCAAGCAGACGTTTGGATTCTTCAAAAGTATTTTCAAACCTGTACTGAGCTTGTTCAGTGGTATCAAGCCTTTCCAGGTAGGCACAGGATTATCTGTTGATATGACACAGATCATCCTGCTGATCATATTACTGGTACTTAATTGGTTCTACTAATGAGAAGACTACCCATTTATTTCCTCATTGACGTATCTGAGTCTATGGTAGGAGAACAAATTCAGTTTGTGGAGGAAGGATTGGCCACGATCATTAAGGAGTTGAAGTCTGACCCCTATGCACTGGAAACTGCCTGGATATCTATCATCGTATTTGCCGGCCAGGCAAAGACAATAGTACCACTGCAGGAAGTGATCAGCTTCTATCCTCCTAAATTCCCTATCGGCGCAGGTACCTCTCTGGGCAATGGTTTGGGCCACCTGATGTATGAGCTGCGCAAAAATATCCAGCAAACAACGGCTACACAGAAAGGTGACTGGAAACCTATCGTATTCCTGTTCACTGATGGCACACCGACTGATGATGCCAGTCCGGCTATCCGTGAATGGAAACAGAACTGGCAGGGTAAATCCAACCTGATCGCTATCTCCTTCGGAGACGAAAATAACCTGAGTGTACTGAAAGAACTGACAGAAACCGTATTGCTGTTCAAGAATGCTACACCTCAGTCTTATAAAGAATTCTTCAGATGGGTGACCGCTTCGATTAAATCCAGCAGTGTAAGTGTCAGCAATAATGGCGCTGGTATCGAACTGGCTAAGCTGAGCGATGGTGTGATCGAAAAAGTGGATATAGATAAACTGCCTCCGGGAAAGCCAGGCTTCGTAGATACTAATTACGCCATCTTTGCGGCCAAATGCCAGAATACGCATAAGCCTTATCTGATCAAGTATAAAAAGGGCTTGCGTCCGGTAACCATCAGTGGACTGGATATGCAATCCATGGGTTACCGCCTCAACGGTGCATTTCCGGTAGATAATGTGTATTTTGAATTATCCGCAGAAGGCGGCGTGGTGAACAGTAAAGTGAGTACGGATGAACTGGAAGGTTTTCCGACTTGCCCATGCTGCGGTAATCAGTATGGCTTCAGTGTTTGTTCCTGTGGTAAAGTACACTGCGTAGGACAGGAAGAAGTAAGTACCTGCTCGTGGTGTGGAAAACAGGGTAAATACGGATTCGGTGATGGTCACATGGATATAAACAGAACACAGGGATAATGGCAGCAATGTATGAGACAGGTACTGTACACTCATTCCTGGAGTTACTGTTGAAGCATAAATGCGGAGCGATTAAAGAAAGTCAACAGGCACTGCTCGATCAGTTTAAACAGGATGCGACCATCCTGGAAGCAGTGCAGGTGATCTTAAAATCTCAAAATGATATAGTGGAATCCTGGAAAGAAAGATCAATGATTGATGATATTCTGCAAAAGCAAATTGTATTGCCAAACGGCAGGGTAAATAAGGCATACAGTTTCATATTTGACCCTGCAGCACCAGGGTTACAGGAAATGGGTGATTTTGAATGGAGTATCCCCGCAGAACTGGGGTTGTCATTCGATGAAACGGCCAATACCATTTCCGGTACACCCCAGCAGCAGGGTGAATTTATTCTTACCCTGCTGTTCCGGTTGAAACATCATCCGGCAGATAAACCATTTACTGAGAAGAAAGTGTTTCTCGTTGTGAATCCTGATCCAAAATCATTATGGCAGAATCTGCCTTCCGATAAGCAGGATAGATACTGGCAGCCTGATCATGCCTTTGTGAATGTACCCTTCGGTAACCGTCAGCTGGTGATTGCCTCTAAAAGAGGCCGTAGCCATGCGCATGAAGGTAAATTCAGAGACGATAGCTTTGGATGCGATTTTAACGCTGAAAAAGGCTGGGGAATCATAGCAGTGGCTGATGGTGCCGGATCGGCGAAATATAGTCGTAAAGGGTCTGATATTGCTTGTAAAGCGGCAGTAGCCAGCTTCCGGGAACTGCTGACGGGTGATAGGATGGCCGTACTCGAAGAAACCATTGCGGCTTACCTGGGCGATCCCAATGAGGAGAACCAGAAAAAAGTTAGCGTGCAGTTCATCGAGCAACTGGGTAAAATCGCCTTCACCGCACAGGGAAAGATCAAACAGGAAGCCCAGGACAATGGCGCCGACATAAAGGATTATGCCACGACGCTTATTTTCGCGTTGGTGAAACAATATCCAGCTGGTTATGTGATCAGTTCCTTCTGGGTAGGGGATGGTGGTATCGGCATTTACCAGGATGCAACAGGTGAAGCTTTTGTGATGGGTGTACCTGATAGTGGTGAATTTGCAGGGCAGACACGTTTCCTCACCATGTCCGACATCTTTGCAAACGGGGCGTATGTAAACCGCATCCGTTTCAAAGTGGTTGCTGACTTTACCGCCCTGATACTGATGACGGATGGTATCACTGACCCGAAATTCCAGACTGACGGCAATTTGCAGAAGAATGAAGTGTGGCGCCAGTTATGGCAGGACCTGAACGGTGCGAATGAGGACAGTGCGGATGTAAAGTTCGCCGCTGCGCCTGCTGAGGTCAGTGAACGGCTTCTCAGCTGGCTGGACTTCTGGTCTCCGGGCAATCACGACGATCGAACCATTGCTATTTTATACTGATAAGGGATTACATGAGCAACATTATTACAGTAACAGCGCAGGACGGGAGGACTTATCAATATGTTGATAACGGCGACCCGATGCAGGGGGGAATGAAGGATGTATACTTTTCTCCGGATAAGTCATATGTAGTAGCCTTCTTCCGCGACAAACAAGACTTCAATTCCAAAGAACGTCTGAATAATATTGTGAACACCTTCCGGGAGCGGATCTTCAACCAGCCCGGTGGTGAATACTGGAAAGACCTCTTCTGCTGGCCCAATAACATAGTGGAACGTGATGGTAAGACCGGTATCATTGTACCGGTGTACCAGCAGAAGTTCTTCTTCACCACAGGATATAACGCCGGTGCTGCCCACATGGTTTCCATCGCTGGCAAGGAGAAGGAAGGCCGCTGGTTTGCCTCTCCGCAGTTCAGAAGCCGTCAGTTCAAATTACACCTCGACCCGGCAGAGTTGGGTGACTGGTTTAAATTCTTTCTTATTAATATTAAGATCGCACGCGCTGTGAGGCGTATGCATGCGGCCGGGCTGGCTCACTCCGATCTTTCCTATAAGAACGTATTGATAGACCCCCGCACCGGTAGTGCAACGATCATCGATATTGACGGTCTGGTGGTACCAGGAAAGTTCCCGCCTGACGTGATCGGTACGCCCGATTTTATTGCGCCGGAGGTAATGGCGACCAAGCATCTCCCGAAAGAGGATCCCGCCCGTAAACTACCTAGTATTGCGACGGACAGGCATGCGCTGGCTGTTATGATCTACATGTACCTGCTGTATCGTCATCCGCTGCGTGGAGGTAAGATCCATGACACGGATGCACAGAAGGACGAAGAGCTTTCCATGGGAGCCAAAGCGTTGTTCATTGAGCATCCGACCGATGCTTCCAACCGACCACGTCTTGACCAGGTAAAGCCTACGCATCTGCCGTGGGCAGATGTGAACAAAGTGCCGTATACTATTTGTGGGCCTTATCTGAAAGAGTTGTTTGATAAGGCATTCATCGACGGACTGCATAACCCGTCTCTCAGGCCTACAGCGGACGAGTGGGAGCAGGCGCTGATCAAGACGGTCGACCTGCTGCAGCCCTGTCAGAACAAGAGCTGCGACCAGAAATGGTTCGTGTTTGATAATACCAACAGCCCGGTTTGCCCGCATTGTCATACGCCTTACCGCGGACAGTTACCTGTACTCAATTTGTATTGGTCGAGAAAACCGGGTAGCTTTACGCCGGAAAATCACCGGTTAATGGTTTATCATAACCAGTATTTGTATCCCTGGCATGTAAATAGAAACATTTATCCGAACGAAAGACTAACAGATCAGCAGAAAAAACCGGTGGGATATTTTGTATTTCATAATAATAAGTGGCAACTTGTCAATCAAACGCTTACGTCATTAAAAGATGTTACCGAAGGGAAAGATATCCCGGTGAATTCGATGGTGGAGCTGACGGACAATAAACAACTATTGCTATCACAGGAAGAAGGGGGACGGCTGGTAGTGGTCCAACTCGTAAACAACTAGTCTATCAACAAAAAACAAGCAAATAACAAACAACTATGCAAATCGCTGAAATGTTCCAGCAGATCTTAAACAACCCGATACCTTCGTTGCTGATCGTTGGAAACCTGATTATTATTGAGAGCCTCTTGTCGGTGGATAATGCGGCTGTACTGGCTACAATGGTAATGGACCTGCCAAAAGAACAACGTGACAGAGCGCTCAAATATGGTATTATCGGAGCTTACGTGTTCCGTGGTATCTGTCTGCTGTTTGCCGCCCTCCTCATTAAGGTATGGTGGTTAAAACCAATAGGCGGTCTCTATCTCCTTTACCTCACATTTGATTACTTCAAAAAGAAAGCTGCGAAATCCAAGGCTGATAAACAGGGTGTTGTAGAGGACGAAGCAGAGGAAATAGATAAAAGCAAAAACTGGTTATATAAATCCACTATTGGCTGGATGGGTCAGTTCTGGGCTACAGTAGCACTGGTAGAGATCATGGACCTGGCATTCTCTATCGATAACGTATTCGCAGCGGTGGCGTTCAGTGATAATATCGTACTGATCTGGACCGGTGTGTTCATTGGTATCCTGGCAATGCGTTTCGTAGCGCAGGGCTTCGTAAAACTGATGGAGAAATATCCTTTCCTGGAAACTGCCGCATTCCTGGTGATCGGCGTACTGGGTATCAAACTGATGCTGGCTATTTACGAGCATTTCTATCCGGAAACAGCTGCGTCTAAATTCCTGGAAAGCCATGAAGCGGACTGGGCTACGTCTATCATCACAGTAGCCATCTTCCTGGTTCCTATCATTACCAGCGCATTATTCAACTTCCCTAAGAAACACAAGGTAGAAGAAGCAAAGGCTGAATAGTATTCTGACAGATACACCCAACAGTAACTGATACAGCAAAAAGCCGTTCGCCAGTATTGGCGGACGGCTTTTTGCTTTCTGCCAGATACCGGTAATAACTTAGCTGCCAGGCGACCTGTTCATGCTGATCTGATATAAAATTCAGGACGATATTAAAGACAAAAGCGTACCAGCTGTTGCTGATACGCCTTATCGTGCTATTATAACAGGTGCTCAACCGTTACTAATTCCCAATTCCCAATTCCTAATTCGTAATTTCCTATATTTTTGCGTCATGATAAAACGAATATTCGGGTTATGCATCTTAGTACCTCAGCTGTTACACGCTCAATTGCCGGAAAAGAACTATCCTCAGGGATATTTCCGCAATCCCCTGAACGTGCCTATTCAGCTGGCTGGTAATTACGGAGAGCTTCGTCCCAACCACTTTCACGCGGGTATCGATATCAAAACCCAGCAACAGGAGAACCTGCCTGTTCATGCAGCGGCAGATGGCTATGTCAGCAGGATCGGGGTGTCTCATACAGGTTATGGGAATATCGTGTATATCACTCACCCAAACGGGTACACCACCACTTATGGTCACCTGAACCGGTTTTTTCCTGCATTGGAACAATATGTGAAGCAACAGCAATATAGCGCAGAGAGCTGGGCGACAGACCTGAAGATCCCTGCGGACAAGTTCCCTGTCAAGAAGGGGGACTTTATTGCCTGGAGCGGTAATACCGGCGGTTCCGCTGGTCCGCATGTGCATTTTGAGATCAGGGACACCCATACGGAAAAGCCATTAAATCCTTTACTGTTTGGCTTTGACATCCCTGATACCAAAGACCCGGAAGTGTCCAGGATCGCTATTTATGACATGGACCGGAGCATATATGATCAGACACCAATGATATTACCAGTCAAGAAGGTCAACGGAGAATACGTTACCACTACGCCGGTGATAAAGGTGAAGGCCGCGGTGGCTGGTATTGGATTGAATGCGGTGGACCGTATGAGTAATGCGCCGAACAGTTATGGTATTTATGAAGTGGTAATGTTTGATAGGGACGTACCTAACAGTGGCTTCCAGATAGATAATATCGGCTTTGACGAATCCAGATACATCAACGCACACACTGACTACAAATTGAAGAAAGGCGGTGGCCCATGGATGCAGCTGCTGTTTTCGGTGCCTGGTAATAAACTGGGTATCTACAAAGATGTGCAGGGTGATGGAACGATCGACCTGTCTGATGGTACGCCTCATCCGGTGAGATTACTGGTGAAGGATGCCTATGGTAACTCATCTACCGTGAAGTTCTCTTTGCAGCAGAGTGGCGATGCGATAGAGCCAACCAAATGCGCCAATACGATGTTTGCGGAGTCCAGGAATATCTTCGAAAACAATCAGGTAGAGTTTTCACTGGATGAAGAAGCACTCTATGACAGGATCTGCTTTAATTACTCGGAGATCCCGGCAGGAGAGAAGTCCAAATCTGTGTCATCTATTTTCAGACTGCATAATGCGTTGGTGCCCGTGCACAACTATTTCACATTGCGTATAAAGCCTGACAGGCCTATCCCCGCAACCGTGCAGAATAAGGTAGTCATGATACGTGAAGGGCTGGGCGAAACCATTGTTGGTGCGACGCTGGATAAAGGCTGGTATACCGGTCAGTTCAGAGAACTGGGTAATTTCCATCTGGAGATCGATACCATTGCCCCTAAAATAGCTGTATTGGGGGCTGTGAAGAATGGCGCTAACCTGTCAAAGGCCGCGAGACTGTCCTTTGCGATCAGCGACAATTCAGGTATCAAAGGGTATAAAGCCGAACTAGATGGTAAATGGCTGATGTTCTCCCGGAAGAGCAACATTATCACCTATACATTTGACGAGCATTGCAAGGCAGGTAAACATAGTCTGCGCGTAGTAGTGACAGACCTGGCCGGCAATACGAAAGAACAGACGATTACATTTACAAGATAGAACGTAAGTACTAATGACACATTTGAAGGAAGGGGACAAGGCGCCCATTTTCAAGGGCATAGACCAGGACGGAAAGCAGGTGTCGCTGAAAGACCTGAAAGGTAAAAAAGTGATCCTTTATTTTTATCCGAAAGACATGACGCCGGGTTGTACGGCACAGGCCTGTAACCTGAGAGACAATTATCAGGCGTTATTAAGTAAAGGATTTGCAGTAGTGGGCGTGAGTACAGATGATGAGAAACGGCATCAGAAATTTACAGAGAAGTATGACCTGCCTTTTCCATTACTGGCTGATGTAGATAGAACAATACATACACAGTATGGCGTATGGGGAGAGAAGAAGTTCATGGGGCGTATTTTCGATGGCACACACCGCACTACTTTTCTGATCAACGACAAGGGCGTGATAGACAAGATCATTGTCAAGCCTGACACAAAGAATCATACAGCGGAGATCCTGGAGCTTTGGAAATAGATCACTGGTTAGATGATCAGTTAAAAGGATCCCGGACAATACCCAATAAAAAAGCCCTCCTGATAAAGGAGGGCTTTTTGTTATGCACTGTTTCCAGTACTATCTTTTCTGGCGTTGTTTTTTGAACAGCTGACCAGTTTTGAACTTGTTACCTTCTGGGCTACCCACACGGTCCATTGCACAACGGAAACCTACAGTGTTAGTTGCCATATCTTCCTGCATGTAGCGACGAGCGCCAGGAGACAGCCAGTAAGCACGGTCGTTCCAGCTACCACCTTTTACAACGTGAGATTTATCGTTGATCAGGGAAGTTACACCGTAACCGTATTCTACGTTAGAGAGAGAGTCACCATCGAGGTAGTTGATAACATCACCTTTCTGGTAGTTCAGACGGTTAGCACTTTCTTCATCGGTTACGTCACGCATTTTCAGGTGACCCAGGCTGTCCTTTTCAGGTTCGCCTTCGCCGTTCATATAAGTAGTCTGGAATTTGTTACCACGGAAGTAGTTGAAGTCATCACCATCGATCGGGTTGAGTGGACGATAAACATCCAGTACCCACTCACTTACGTTACCTGACATATTATAGATACCGAAAGTGTTCGGGAAGAATGCGATTACCGGACCAGGGATAGATGCACGGTCATTCAGACCACCAGCCATACCCATGTTGTCACCAGAACCACGTTTGAAGTTCGCCAGGAACTGACCTTGCCATGCACCACGGCGGATATCTCTCAGACCGCTGTTGTTGGTACCCCAGGAATATACCTGTTTGTTCATGATCAACTCCTCACCACGTTTACCTTCTTTTTTGGAAGGGCCAGGGTTCTGACCGATGTAACCGAGTGCTGCGTATTCCCATTCAGCTTCTGTCGGGAGGCGGTAGTTTGGTAACATTACACCATCTTCAAACTGAGCGGTACGAGGAGAACCATCAGAGTTTCTGAACTGCTCTTTGGTAGTTTTTGACATCTTACCAGGGATACCTTCATAGAGACCGGCCATGTAAGACTTGGTATCGAAGGTGTTATCGTCAGACTGGTTTTTCATATCAGCCTTACCGAGCAGCCCTTTATCTATCAGTAATTTTTCATTTACACGGTTTGAACGCCATTTACAGTAGTCTACTGCCTGTTTCCAGTTCACACCTACTACCGGATAATCGTTATAGGCAGGGTGACGGAAGTAGTATTCTACCAGTGGCTCGTTATAAGCCAATTCGCTACGCCATACCAGGGTATCTGGTAAAGCTTTGCGGTATACGTCAGGGAAAGATTCATCATACATACGACGTAACCAGAACAGGTACTCACGATAGTGTACGTTGGCTACTTCAGTTTCATCGATGTAGAAGGAAGATACAGTAATACGTCTTGGGATGTTATTCCAGTCAGCCATTACGTCCTGTTCAGTCGCTCCCATGGCGAAAGTACCGCCCTGCACGAAAACAAGACCCGGACCAGTTTGCTGGTCTTTATTTTTGGCCACACTGAAACCACCCATCTTAGGATCATTGTAATTCCAGCCAGTAGCTGTAGATTTCTCCTTTTTCTTGCCAGTAGAACATGCTGACATTGCGAGGATTATACTGGCGCCTAAGAGCATTGAGACAGAGGTTAATCTATGCATGCGATTCAGCTTTTTTATTTGATGTTTATGGTAAACGCAAATGTAGCACAAATTATTTTATAGTAAAAATAATTAATCTGTAAGCGTTCACCGTTTTATAGGTTTTACTTTATTGAAAATCAGTTCGTTGTAAATAAGCTGGCGAACGGGACTACGTATTAAGTTAATCTTAACTGTAATCTGTTGCTTTGGCTTACTGGTGGCTGTTTGGTCGTAGCTGGCGTTGGTTTATGGTTCATAGATACATGGTTACTACATACATACGCTTTAATACTCCCTTTTTTCGATCCCCCGGCTTTCGTAAATATACGAATTTCCTGTTCCGGTTATCTCCTCGCAGTCTTTATCTTTTCTTTCGCATGCTACCGGCAGCAACGGCCGCTAATTAAACGCTGCGGGGAGCCTACTTATTATACACAGTAAATACTTATGTCATAAAATGTCCCGCCGCCTTATCTTTACATATTATAAAAGGCTGAAATACAAGGTGACTGCTTTTTACCGGACATTTCGTGACAACGCGTATCATGCCTGATTTCGGCTCATAAATATACTTTATTATCACTATGTTTGTGCAAATAGCTACTATGAAGCTGACGCTCTTCTGCTGTTTATTATTCGCCTGTTGCCTGCCGGTAGCAGGAGCTAATGGGAGAGGAGGGCCTTACGCCGCACATTCTGTGCTTTCCAAAGGAAGCTGGTTTAAGCTCGCCGTAACCCGGGAAGGCATATACAAAATAGATAAATCCCTGCTTGCCGGAATGGGAGTAGCGGGGAATCTAAGTGAAGTCAGATTATACGGTACAGGTGGACGAATGCTACCTGAAAGTAATGCCATTACCAGACACGACGATTTACCAGAGGTGGCCCTGATGGAAGAAAGCGATTATCTGCTCTTCTATGCCCCCGGGCCTCATAGCTGGCAATATCAGGGTGGTAACTATACCCATACCGCCAACTTATATGCTGATACTGCCTGGTATTTTCTGACCACGGCCTCCGGAACGGGCAAGAGGGTACAACAGGACCCTTCAACACCAGCCGCTGCGCTGATTGTCAATAGTTTTGACTATCGTACCTTTTATGAGAATGATAGTATAAACTTCCTCAACAGCGGGAAGCAATGGTGGGGAACCGTCTTTAGCAGTGTACAACTTTCGCGTACGGTGGACTTTAGACTGCCACTATTGCCTTATTCGCTGAAAATAGGGACAAGGGTAGCAGCCCGCAGTAACGGCACCAGTCGGTTTTCTGTACAGGCTGGCAACAATATGATCGGTTCTCTCGGTTTATCGCCCGTGAGTGGAAATATCTTTGAAAGTTTTGCTTCGGTGGCTTCCGGTTATTATACCGTAACACCACCCCTTAGTACCGCTGTATCAGTGACCCTGAGCTTTACACCTGGTGGAAGTGGTGCACAAGGTTGGCTGGACTACCTGACATTGCAGGCCCGGTGTCCTTTGCAGTTGCCCGCACAGGAGCCACTGTTCTTCCGCGATATGGCATCGGTGATGCCCGGACAGACTGCACAATTTCGCCTGGAGCAGGCGGGTAGTCAGACAGTTGTGCTGGACGTAACGGATCCGTTAGTGCCAGTAAGGGTCAGCACACAACTGAGTGGTGCAACGCTTACTTTTTCAAGGAACTGCGGTACATTACATGAGTATGCCGCCTTTAACGCCCAGGGATATCTGCAGCCAGTTCCTGCGGGGATGGTACCTAACCAGGACTTGCACGTCATTAATGGGGTGGATATGTTAATCATTACGACACCAGGGCTAGCGGCAGCAGCGAATAAGCTGGCCAGCTGGCATAGTACGCACGATAAACTAAAGGCGCAGGTGGTCACGGTAAATGAGATCTATAATGAATTCGGTTCCGGTACGCCTGATCCGGTAGCGATCCGGGATTTTGTCAAGATGTGTTATGACCGTGGAGGGCTACAATACCTGCAGCTGTTTGGAGATGCTTCGTTTGATTATAAGAACAGAATAACTGGTAATACCAATATGGTACCTACCTGGCAAAGCACGATCTCAAACGATCCCGTATATGCCTATCCTTCAGACGACTTTTTTGGTTTCCTGGATGATACGGATGATATCAATGATAACGGAAAGACCAATCTGCTGGATGTAGCCATAGGCAGATTGCCTGTACAACGGGCTTCAGATGCGGAGGTGGTCGTGAACAAGATCATTGGTTATAATACACCGGCTAATTACGGTCGCTGGCAACAGCACATCACGATCGTAGCCGATGATGGTGATAATAATCTTCACCTGCAGGATGCTGAAAGTATGAGTGATATCGTACGTGCGCAATGGCCTGCAGGGAACGTCAAAAAGATATACCTGGATGCCTATCCGAAAATAGCTGATCCGGGAGGTAGCAGGTACCCTGCAGTCAATACTGCGATCGCAGAAGATATGTTCGACGGTACACTGATATGGAACTATACGGGCCATGGCAGTTACTCTCGCCTTGCTGAAGAGGTGATCATGGAAGAAAGTTCTTTGGCTGGCTGGAAAAATATTGGCAAACTGCCGTTGTTTATCACTGCAACGTGCGATTTTGCACCTTTTGATAACCCTGCCTATGTCTCCCTGGGAGAAAAGCTGCTGCTGAAGGAACAGGGGGGTGGTATTGCGTTAATGACCACTACCAGGGCGGTATTCTCTGCCTCTAACAAGGTAATGAATGCTAACTATCTACAGGCATTGCTGACGCCTGGCAATGATGGCCGGATGCCGACGCTTGGACAGGCTGCGATGCGGGCAAAGAACCTGACATATGCTACCTATGTCGATATTCCTAATAACCGCAAGTTCCAGTTGCTGGGCGATCCTGCGCTGATACTCGCATTCCCGCGATATCATGTGGTAACGGATTCCATCAACGGGAAAGCGGTGAATGATGTACCCGATACACTGAAGGCCACGGGTACCTATACGGTGAAAGGCCATCTGGAAGATGAACAGGGTATCAGGCAGGATAACTACAAAGGCACCATGTACACCACTGTATACGATAAACCTGTTTTACAGTATACGCTGGGTAATGATGCCGGCAGTACGAAGGCGGCTTATCATCAACAGCAGAATATTTTGTATCGCGGTCAGCAAACCATTCAGAATGGACAGTTCTCCTGCACGTTTGTCATACCGGCAGATATCGACTATCAGGCAGGTGCAGGTGCATTGAGCTTTTATGCTGCCAATTCAACCGTAGCCGCAGGTGGTGTGTTTTCAGGGATACAGGTAGGCGGAACGGCTGATAATGTTGAACAAGATGAGTCAGGGCCTGTTATTAAAGCATATCTGGACAACGCATTTTTCCGCAGTGGAGGTATAACGGGTGAAAATCCGGTACTGTTGTTGCATCTGAAAGATGACCAGGGTATCAATACGTCCGGTTATGGCATCGGTCATGATCTTATTGCTACACTGGATAATGATGAAACGCAGTATTATATACTGAATAATTTCTTCGAAGCCACAATGGACAGCTATCAGGAGGGAAGTGTGCGATTTCCGCTATACGGGCTTGCTGAGGGTCTGCATAATATGACGATCAAGGCATGGGATACGCATAATAATTCAGGTACGGCTGCCTTACAGTTCCGGGTGATAAAGTCATCCGGGGTGACGTTAGGAAAGGCAGGTTGTTATCCTAATCCGTTCCATGACCAGACGGTGTTCACTTTCGAGCATAATCAGCAGGGACAGACGCTGGATATTACGGTGAAGATATACACCACAACAGGCCAACAAATAAAAACTATACGTCATACAATAAATAATGGTGGTAGTCGTTATGTAGGAGCACCCTGGAATGGCACTACCGATTCCGGAGCCCGGGTGTCGCCTGGAATGTATTTATACAGTATTTTGGTAACAGCTAATGGTAAAACATCGATTTTAGGCGGAAAAGTGGCAGTATTATAACCTATGCATCAAAAAATGCAACACTAGAATTCGCACGTCCCTTACCAGGCCCCTGTTATTGAACATATTGATTTTCGAACTATTTTTACAACTCGTTCTAAACACTATTGCATGTATAATTGCATGATCAGAAAGGTAACTGTAAACCTTGTCCTTATTTGTTGCATCCTATTTTCTCTGTCAGCCAGTGCTCAAATTAATACTGATGATCTGGATGGTAGAACAAACACTATTAACACGGCGGTTCCTTTTCTGCGTATATCTCCAGACGCGAGAGCCGGCGCCATGGGCGATGCAGGTGTTGCTACCTCTCCGGATGCCAATTCCATGTTCTGGAACCTTTCCAAGGTGTCGTTTGCTAAATCCCGCTCTAATGTTTCCATCACCTATACTCCATGGTTAAAGGAACTGGTCAATGATGTCTTCCTGGCCACACTGGCTGGTTACTATCAGCTGGATGAGTTTCAGACGGTATCTGCGTCATTACGTTACTTCTCTTTAGGTACGATTAACTTCACTGATATTACAGGTATGCCTACATATGACTATCGTCCGCGTGAATATGCTTTCGATGCAGGCTACTCCCGTAAGTTATCCGATAACTTCTCCTTAGCTCTTGCAGGTCGCTATATTTACTCTAACCTGGCTAGTGGTGATATCAATGGCCGTGTGATAAAGCCGGGTACTGCATTTGCAACAGACCTGTCCCTGTTCTACACGAAGGATTTTGAAAAATCAGACAATGTTGTCAATACCTGGAACGTAGGTATGGCCATCACCAATATCGGTACCAAGATCTCTTATACAGAGTCTGCGACCAATAAAGACTTCCTGCCTACTAACCTGGGACTGGGTACTGCATATACCTTCGGTCTGGACGAGACCAATAAACTGATGCTTACCCTCGATCTGAATAAGCTCATGGTACCTACTCCGGATAGTGCAGGACTGTATCGTCAGAAATCTACAGTAGCTGGTATGTTCTCCTCTTTTGGTGATGCTCCGGGCGGTTTCAGCGAAGAACTGCAGGAATTTACCGTATCAATGGGAGGGGAGTATGCGTTCCGTGACCAGTTCTTTGTACGTGCAGGCTATTTCTACGAGAATAAGAACAAGGGTAACCGTAAGTTCGTGACCGCAGGTCTGGGTGTGAAATACAACATGTTCGGTCTGAACTTCTCTTACCTGGTGCCCTCCGGCAATGGTATTCAGCGTAACCCGCTGTCTAACACGCTCCGTTTCTCCCTGATCTTCGATCTGGACCATAAAGAAGAAGACAACAGCAATCAGTGGTAATCGCTGGAATTGAAATAGTTAATGTTTTTTTAAAATATAAGAATCCTCCGGAAATCGCCGGAGGATTTTTAATTTGCGATAAATTTAACCTTTAAAGGTTTATATTTCAAAGTTTATACATCTGTCATGACTAAATTGCGCATCGGGCTTGGAGTAGATTTTCACCAGTTAACAGAAGGAAGGGATTTCTGGCTGGGAGGAGTATTGGTACCACATCATAAGGGGGCACTGGGGCATAGTGATGCAGACGTGTTGTTACACGCCATCTGTGATGCCATGCTGGGAGCAGCCAGTCTCGGAGATATTGGTGTTCATTTCCCTGATACAGATAATACCTACAAGAACATTGACAGCAAGATCTTGCTGAAACGTACCCTGGAGCTGATCAACCAGAAAGGTTACCAGGTAGTGAATATCGACAGTACCCTGTGTTTGCAGGCACCTAAGATCAAACCATACGTGGAACAAATGCAGGCGACAATCGCAGGCATCCTGAATATTTCAACTGAAGAGGTTTCTATCAAAGCCACGACTACAGAGAAGCTGGGCTTTGTGGGCAGGGAAGAAGGGGTAGTGGCTTATGCGACCGTTCTCCTGGAAAAGGAATAGTAAATACATCTGAATCAACCATTTGTCCCTGGTCTGCTGACTATGGACTATTTAAAATACCTTTGCATCAATGGCAGCTATTACAGTTAAAATAATTAATAAATCCGCAAATCCGCTGCCGGCCTATGCCACAGCAGAAGCGGCAGGAATGGACCTGAGAGCCAGCCTGGAAACAGCAATCACATTACAACCACTGGAAAGGACGTTGGTACCAACAGGTCTGTTCATCGAACTGCCAACAGGATATGAAGCACAGCTCAGACCACGTAGCGGTCTGGCTATCAAGCAAGGGTTGACTTTGCTGAATACGCCTGGTACAATTGATGCTGACTACAGGGGAGAGATCAAAGTTATTATGATCAACCTGTCTAACGAGCCACAGACAATTGCACACGGTGAGCGTATCGCACAGATGGTAGTTGCACCATTTGTACAGGCTGCGCTGGAACCTGTTGAACTACTGACAGAAACAGAACGTGGTGTCGGCGGTTTCGGCCACACCGGTAAATCTTAATAAATGTTCAGAACCCACAATAACGATAAAACCCTGCCCGTAATAAACAGTCTGCCGGCTTATGGCAAACTGACCAGCCACTTGTGTTTATTACTGGCAGGTTTTTGTTGTGTGCTGGGTGCCGCCTGTCGCACAGGCAAATCCACTGCCTCCCGCAAGCCGTCTTCCCGGAATACCTATGTTATCAGGGACTCTGCTCTCCTGCAGCAACGGGCTGACAGCTTATTTTTCTCTGCCGAACGTTCCAAATTACTGGGCGACTACCGTACAGCCATTACCGAGTTTTCTGACTACCTGCGCCTTAAAAGGAATAATCCTACTGCTTATTACGAATTGGCCCGCCTCTTCATAGAAGTGCGGAATCCGCAATATGCACTGGGCTTTGCCAGAAGGGCCGTAGCGATAGACAGCGCTAACAAATGGTTCCAGATCACGCTGGCAGATGCCTTCGGGGTGAACGCTCAGTTTGATAGCGCAGCAGCCGTATATGATCGTCTTGCAACAAAATATCCGGCTAACGAAGAGTATCTCTATAATAAAGGGATGTTCCTGACAAAGGCAGATAAACCTGAACAGGCACTGGCTGTATTTGACTCGCTTGAAGCGAGGGCCGGCCTGATCGAGGAACTGGCCTTTCAGAAACAGCGGCTGTATCTGAAGCTTAACAGAACGGATGATGCTGCTGCTGAAGTACAGAAGCTGATCAATCAGAACCCGGAAGATATCAGATATTATCTCGTCCTCGGGGATATTTATAACTCTAATGACCGGATCGAAGAAGCAACCGCTATTTATAACGAAGTGCTGGAAAGAGATCCCAGTAATCCGCGTGCACTCATTGCGTTGTCCGGCTATGCCAAAAAAGATGGGAAGTATGACGCGTACTGGAATTACCTGACCCGCGCATTCGCTAACCCCGATTACAGCATTGACGAAAAAGTAGCTTATGTCTATCCTTATCTGCAGATGCAGAAACTGGATTCCGGTAAACTGAGAGAAGGGTTGCAGCTATCCCAGCTGGTGATCGACGCACATCCGCAGGAAGCCAAGGCTTATGCACTACAGGCAGATATGTACTCTCAGGCAAACATGCTTGACAGTGCACTGACAGATTATAATAAAGCCGTTACACTCGACTCCACACGTTTTACAGTGTGGTATCAGTTAATGTGGATATACTCCAGGATGGAAGACCCGGCTAACCTGCTGAAAGTGAGCCAGGTAGTTGCTGAACGTTTTCCGAAAGAATATATGGGCCATTATTTTAAAGGCGTGGCCAACTTTTTGCTGCAAAATTATCCTGCATCCATAGAGGCACTGAACCTTGCTGTGCAGACAGGCATTAACAGTGATAAGAATACCAGGGCAGACGTGTATTCATTGCTGGGTGATGCTTATCACGCTACGGGACAGCATCAGTTGTCAGATAGCAGTTATGACAAGGCACTGGCATTGAAACCCAATGATGTGCTTGTACTCAATAATTTCAGCTATTATCTCTCCCTGCGTGGAGAGCAGCTGGAAAAGGCCGAGAGTATGTCCAAACGCTCACTGGAACTGGAGCCTGAAAGTTCGAACTTTATGGATACCTACGCCTGGATACTGTTCCGTATGGCCCGTTATGAACAGGCGAAAGTATGGATGGAAAAGGCGTTGCAAAATGAAGATGCCCGCGAAAATCCCAATATGCTGGAACACTACGGAGATATCCTGTTTAACCTCCATGAAGTAGATAAGGCGCTTGAATATTGGCAGCTGGCAAAACAAAAGGGTGCTAATTCGGTTGGTTTAGCCCGTAAAATTGCAGAAAAACGGTATATACTTGCAACCGAAAGGGAATAGCGCATTTCCCGGTGAAAATGGGAATGTATTGAATTAAAGATCATGATGAAGCAAACATTAGCACTGATAGTATTAGGTATTGTAAGCACGGGACTCTTTTCATGCAGGCATAGCCGCCAGATCGCAGGTACATCTTTTCCTGTGACTGATACCACTCAACATCAGACCATAGAGGCAGACAGCGCCTCTCTTGCTGCTGCCGATACTTTCAATAAAGAAATGCTCGCAAAACTGCGCAGTAACTATATCAATTTTAATACCTTTTCCGCTAAGCTGAAAGTAGACTTCGAAACGGAAGCCAAACAGATGTCAGGTATTAATGCGAATATGCGTTTACAGAAAGACTCTATAATCTGGATCTCTGTATCAGCACCTATTATCGGAGAAGTAGCCAGAGCAGTTATTACACCGGACAGTCTGAAGGCGATTGATAAATTTCATAAAGTGGTTTATCTGCGTGATATGAAGGATGCGAAAGATCTCCTGCATATTCCGTTTGACTTCAAGACGCTGCAGGACCTGATCATAGGTAATCCGATCTACCTTACTGATTCTGTGTACCAGGTTGTAAAAACACCTGCCGTGATCTCTTTCACCTGTGATAGTACAATGTTCACCAGCCTGTTCAATGTGTTTGCTGATGATTACGTGCTGCAGCAAAGCAAGGTGATGGATAAAGACAGCACACGCAAGCGTTCTGTCGAACTGACGTATGGTGAATACAAGTCACTCGATAAAGTTAAATTTGCCACCCTCCGGCGTGTTTTTGTGGAAGAGAAACACTACACAAAGATCAATATGGAATTTAATAAAATAGATTTCGACCAGCCGGTCAGCTTTCCATTCACGGTTCCATCCGGTTATACACGCGAATAGGAATGCATTGGAATGTACCTGAAATTTGTAAATTGCTATTTTGCAGCTATCTTTAAAACCATCATGCTGAATCTGAAGAAGTTTTTCCCGTTTGTATTGATCTTAGGTTTATTACCGGCCTTGCTGTATGCACAGGCTCCCCAGTTGTCGCGGGAGGAACTCGAGCATAGAAAAAAAGAACTGCAACGTGAGATAGATGAAGCAAACGAAGCGCTGAAAAGTACGAAGAAGTCCACCCGTGAAAGCCTCAGTCAGTTGAGAGCATTGCGTGATAAAATCACTTTGCGTACCCGTCTTATCAATAATATCAACGAAGAGATCAACTTCATTAACGGTGATATCAATACTGCCTACAGAGATATTAAGACCCTGGAGAAAGACCTTGATACACTGAAGTCTCAATATGCACAGCTGGTCGTGTATGCGTATAAGAACCGCAGTACCTACGACATGCTGAACTTTATCTTTTCTGCCGAAACATTTAATGATGCCATCAAACGGTATCAGTATCTCAAGCAGTATAGAGATTATCGTCGCAGGCAGGCGGATAATATTCTGGAGACGAGGGAATTGCTGAGTAAGAAGATTGAAAGCCTGCAGGACCAGAAAGAAAAGCGTTCCGGTACCCTGAAAGTAGAACAGGAACAGCGTTCTATTCTCGAAGTGGATAAGAAGGAGAAGGACAAGGTACTGACAAACCTGAAAGGCCGTGAGAAAGAACTGGTAGCAGATATCAACAAGAACAAGAAAGACGCACAGAAAGTGCAGGCTGCTATCCAGGCGGTTATCCGTCGGGAGATAGAAATGGCTAGAAGGCAGGCGGAAGAAGAAGCGGCTGCCAAACGTAAGGCTGCAGCTGAAGAGAAACGCAGAAAAGAAGAAGCCGCGAAGAAAGCCGCTGCCATTGCCGCCGCTAATGCTGCTGCTGCCAAAGCTGCGCAGAATGCAGCGAATGCTAACAATCCAGTGGCTGCTAACAAGCCTGAAGATAAACCAGATAATAAACCAGAGCCTAAGCCTGCTGAGCCAGCGCCTAAACCTGCAACTCCTGCTCCGGAACCAGAGAAACCCGTACGTACAGAAAACGTACTGGAAGCAACACCGGAAGCACTGGCACTGTCAGAGAGCTTTGAAAGTAATCGAGGTAAACTGCCCTGGCCGGTAAGTTCCGGTCACATTATTGGTCACTTTGGTCGCCAGCAGCACGCCGTAATAGAAAGGATCACTGTAGAGAATGATGGTGTGATCATTGGTACCAGCAAAGGTGCGCCGGTAAAAGCGATCTTCCAGGGTGAAGTAAGGACGGTAGCTGTTATTCCTGGTGGTGGTTCCCTTGTGATCATCAGACATGGACAGTACTTCACCAACTATGCCCGCCTGCAAAGCGTGAATGTCCGCACTGGTGACAGGGTAAGTACAGGGCAGGTCATCGGAACAGCCGGCACGAACGAACTGGAGAATCTGGGTGAGGTAGAGTTACAGATATACAGAGGTATACAGAAGCAGAATCCTGAATTCTGGATCAGAAAGAAGTAATTGACGGAATATATGAAAGCCCCTGGGAGAATGATCTTCCAGGGGCTTTTTCTTTGGTTGGCACACCTGTGTAAAAAATAAACCCACCAGCCATGTAACTGCCTGGTGGGTCCCGTATTTTCAGTCCTCATGACTACTTATCAACGGATGCTAACGCTCTGTTCATCACTTCTTCATATAGCGCCTCATATTGAGGTATGATATTACTGATGTGGAAGCGTTGAGCCTGTTCCAGGGCGCCTTTACGCATAGCTTCCAGCAGCTTTTCGTCTTCCAGTAGTTTAATGGCGTTGGCCGCCATGCTGTCTACATCGCCTACTGGGCTCAGGTAGCCTGTCTTACCATGGATGTTCACTTCCGGTAAACCGCCGGCATTGGAAGAGATCACAGGTACTTCAGCTGCCATCGCTTCCAGCGCTGCCAGACCGAAACTTTCATAGTCAGAAGGCAATAAGAACAGGTCCGAGATAGACATTACATCTTCCAGTTGTTCCTGTTTACCCACAAAACGCACATCTCCGCAGAGATGCATATCACGGCACATAGACTCAATCGCGGGTCTGTCCGGACCGTCACCTACCAGTAACAGCTTGGCAGGAAGCTTCTCTCTTACCTGTGCGAATACTTTCACCACATCCGGTACGCGTTTTACCTTACGGAAGTTAGAAACGTGTAACAGGATCTTTTCACCATTCGGGGCAATGGCATTCCTGAAATGCATCAGTTCCGCTGCACGGCGTTTGAAACGCTCAGTATCAACGAAGTTGTAGATCACCTCGATGTCTTTCTCAATCTGGAATGATTTATACGTCTCTTCCCGGAGATTGTTAGACACGGCGGTTATTGCATCCGACTCATTGATAGAGAAGGTAACTACCGGGGCATAGGTTTTGTCCTTACCTACCAGGGTAATATCAGTACCATGCAGTGTCGTGATGAACGGCACAATACGGCCCTGTTTGCTTACGATCTGTTTAGCCAGATAGGCTGTTGATGCATGCGGGATGGCATAGTGTACGTGCAGCAGGTCCAGCTGCTGATTCAGTATAACGTCTACCATGGTGCTGCTCAGTGCAGACTCGTAGGGGGGAAAGTCAAATAGTGGGTAAGTAGGAACCTGCACCTCGTGATAATATATATTAGCATGAAAGGCATTGAGCCGGACAGGCTGCTGGTAAGTGATAAAGTGTACCATATGGCCTTTATCTGCCAGCGCTTTCCCAAGTTCTGTTGCCAGTACGCCACTACCCCCATAAGTAGGGTAACATACTATTCCAATTCGCATGTGTTGTTATTTAAAACTTTAAAACGCTAAACGTCAATGCCAGACGTTGCGCATAGAATGCAGAACGCTTCACGCAGAACACAGTTTTTACGTTAATTACAGGATACAAAATTATAACATTTTAATTTGTCACTCTCGGTAAATGGGATTAGCGGCATGTTAAGATTGTCATCCCGAATTAATGTATCACTCACCCATTTGAATAACAGGGTTATTTAATTAGTTTTAGTCCTTCAAATTAACTGTGTTTATGAGACAATACCTGCTGCCGGCACTGTTGGCCATTACCGTTCCGGTATGTGCACAACAGCAAGAGAATGATTCCCTGGCCATGAGACATTTGGCTACTGAAATACTGACACATAGCAAAGCATACGAGAATCTGAGAGAGCTTACCCAGCAGGTAGGCGGTCGTCTGGCGGGCTCGCCACAGATGGTAAAGGCTGAAAAGTGGGGCGCCAGGGTACTGAAAGACGCCGGTGCCGATACGGTGTATATGCAGGAATGCCAGGTGCCTCATTGGGTAAGAGGCGCAAAGGAAGAAGTACGCATCATCTCCCGTCGCCGTGATTTTATACCACCTTTAAATGTGCTGGCACTGGGTAATTCAGTAGGTAGTGCGCCATCCGGTATTACTGCTCCTGTCATCGAAGTGGCCTCTTTTGAAGACCTTGAAGCGAAAAAAGACCAGGTAAAAGGTAAGATCGTGTTTTACAATTATGCGTTCAATCCAGCATATATCCACACTTTTGAGTCTTACGGTGATGCTGTGAAATACCGTGGACAAGGGGCCAGCCGTGCCGCTAAATATGGTGCACTGGCAGTAGTGGTACGTTCCATGACTCATGGCGCTAACAACCTGCCACATACCGGTGCTTTGAGCTATGATGAATCTGCTCCGAAGATCCCGGCTGTGGCTATCGGTCTGGAAGACGCTGAGCGCCTGAGCAACCGCCTGAAAAGCGATGTAGACATGAAACTCTACTTCCGTACCAACTGTAAAATGCTGCCTGATACCACCGGTCATAATGTGATAGGTGAGATCCGTGGTACAGAACATCCGGAACAGATCATCACCGTAGGTGGTCACCTGGATTCCTGGGATGTAAATGAGGGGGCACATGATGATGGTACCGGTTGTGTACAGTCAGTAGAAATACTGCGTGCCTTTAAAGCGTTAGGTATTAAACCGAAGAACACCATCCGTATCGTACTGTTTGCCAACGAAGAAAATGGTGCACGCGGTGGAAAGAAATATGCCGCAGAAGCGAAAGCAAAAGGAGAGCAGCATATATTCGCATTAGAAAGTGATGCCGGTGGTTTTACCCCACGAGGTTTCTCTCTGATGATGCCGGATGCAAAACGTGCAAAGATCCAGTCCTGGGCGCCGTTGTTCCTGCCATATGATGTATATGATTTCAGTGGTGTTGGCGGAGGCGTGGACGTAGGACAGCTGTACGAAGCAATCGGTACTCCAATGGGAGAGCTGCTGCCTGATTCCCAGCGTTATTTCGACCTGCACCATGCTGCTAATGATACCTTTGAAGCCGTGAACAAGAGAGAACTGGAACTGGGCGCTTTCAGTATGGCCGGGCTGATCTACCTGATCGATAAATATGGATTATAATCCTTACCTGATCAAATAAACAATATGCGCAAATTTCTTTTTATGGTAGTCGGAGGCGTTCTGCTACTGTTCGTGCTGTTCTTCCTCTATAGATACTACTATGTATTTGGTAGTGGTGTAAAAGCGGGTGAACTGAACCTCTTTGTGAAAAAAGGTTATATCATGAAAACGTATGAAGGCCGCCTTATTCAGACGGGATACCGCTCTAAACAACCCGGAGCGCTGCAGTCCAATGAATTTAATTTCTCTGTTACGAATGAGCGTGTTGCACAGCAGTTACTGAGAGCCAGCGGTAAGTTCGTTGAGCTCCAGTACAATGAGTATCAGGGAGCGTTGCCATGGAGAGGTGTTAGTAATTTTGTGGTAGACAGTGTGTTGTCGATCAGAGACGTGAACTATTAAATTAGGAATTACTAGTTAGCAATTTGAGCTGCTTATTGCAGCTGGAATAAAAGAAGGCGCCTGATCTAATTATTAGATCAGGCGCTTTGTTTTATAAGCCAGAAGTTTATTTTTAACCGGCATAATTCCTAATTCCCAATTCTTAACTTCCTCCCTGTGCCATCAGCAGGAAGATGGCTGGTTTCTTATGCAGCTCAGGTATTTGCTGTTTCCATTCTTTCACCGTCTTTGTCCGGATGAATTCTTCCGGGCCGGTAATATCAGCAGCTACACATACCTGCGTGTCGTCTTTACAATTATTCAGGATATCCTTGAATACATGGTTGTTACG
The DNA here is from genome assembly GCF_010093065.1 of Chitinophaga agri. Taxonomy (NCBI): domain Bacteria; kingdom Pseudomonadati; phylum Bacteroidota; class Chitinophagia; order Chitinophagales; family Chitinophagaceae; genus Chitinophaga; species Chitinophaga agri. Next base: position 5,387,271 of record NZ_CP048113.1, read on the forward strand.
ATAGGGTGTTTCTATGAAGAGTTGTGTTTGCCGTTTCTTCAGTGACTGCATTTCCAGGTCACGGATAGCCTTCACTCTTTCCGGTGGTTTTACCGGCAGATAACCTACGAACTGAAAGTTCTGTCCGTTCATGCCGGAGGCCATCAGGGCAAGCAGCATGGAATTGGGTCCCACCATGGGAATAACCTGTGCATCAATAGCATGTGCCACCTGTACAACACGATGACCAGGATCGGCAATGGCAGGACATCCTGCTTCGCTGATGACGCCGATATCTTTACCAGACAGTAATATCTGTTTGGCAAGTGACGTATCTGGTGACTGGTGTTCTGACATCAGCAGCAACTGCAACTCATCGATGTTGATGCTTCTGTCCAGCGCTTTCAGATATCTTCTGGCCGTACGTTCATTCTCCACAAAAAATACGCTGATCTGTTTTACCACCGGTGTGATATAGGCCGGTATGGTATGCAGCGTGTCTGCACTAAGTACAGTTGGTATCAGGTATACCTTACCAGGTTGCGCCATGCAATAATCGTTTGTCAGATAAGTGAATAGTAGCTGCAATTACAGCATAGGAGGGCGCAAGCACCCATCCCAGTATCGGAATGAACATGAGGATATAAAACACCATCCCATTACCCAGTGCAATGCCTCTGTGTTCCTTGATAAAGCGGATACTTTGTTTTGTGCTCATACGATGCCTTTCACAGCTGTAATCGACCATGGAGAATCCGTAGAAATAGCATTCAATGAAGAAGGCAAATAATGGAGTGATCCAGCCTACGATCGGAATGAAAGAGAGTATGATCAGGAATATCACGCAGATGGTCTGATACAGCATATTCCGCAGGGAGATAACGATACCGCGTCCCATGTCTTTGATGAATTGCTGCCAGCTGAAAGGGAAATCCCGGTTTTCCAGTATCGCTTCTGTTTTCTCTGAGAGATAAGCAAAAAGGGGAGAACCGAGTATAAGGAAAAGATATTTGTAATAGGCAAAGTAAAGCAGTAGCATAACGATCCGTATCGAGAACGCCAGCAGGATAAAGAAGAAGTTCACCCAGCTGCTTTCCAGGTCCTGGATCCATATTTTAAGGGGGAGCAGGTTAAACAGGTATTCAACAAATTCTCCCGAATAACCCCAGACAAAATAACTGCCTGTCATGAACAATATACAGTAAAGGATACCGGGTACTAGTATCCACTTCCATAATCTGTGCTGCATAATAAACTGGTGCGCCTTCCCATAAGCCTGAATCGCTGCCAGTACTTCTCTGAATGAAAACAAAATCCTGGAATTTTAGTGGTTAGTTATTCGCTATAAGCATTGATCCGGTTGTAAGTAACTAAAAATCAGTGGAACAATGGTAAAAAAAATCTGGATGCAATAAAAAACCTGCCAGCTTATGCAACTGGCAGGTTCCGTTGAAATGAGTTTTTATCGGATCAGAACCTCGGACAGAGTGTTCTATATTTACTTCCTTCGCTGCGTCTATGCACGTAGATAATGGAGAGCTCCATACCTCCGCGATAGTTAGAGGCCGGTTTCAGTGTTGATACGTTCATATCGTAAGAAGCACCAATTGTGAAACCATTGATCTCAAGACCTACATATGGGTTGATCGCATCTTTCAGACGGTACCAGCTACCGAGGTAGAAGGTGGTCGGATTTTCATCATCACCGTTGAGATTGAAACCGTAGGCACCACCGAATGAAAATTCAGAAGCTGTACTCTGCTTCATGTACAATGCACTAAAGTGTATACGGTTGCTACCATTCACAGGAACAGAACCACCACCGTGTGCAGTAAATCTGGATGTCAGACGGTTATTGTTCTGCGCCATGAAGGTTTCAGTTGGCTGTGTAATATGATAGTAGGAAGCACCTACATAGATATTGGAAGATTCGCCTACTAGACCATTATACAGGATACCGATATTCGGATCGAAGTAGGAAATGGTCGGATTGACAAAGGTTTCACCGCTTGGTATAGCCGGGTTATAACCATTGTTGTCGATCTGATTTTCGAAGACCAGTTTAGTCTGGTCCAGGCGTTTTTGCACCAGTGTTCCCTGCAAACCTACTGCTAGGGTGTGGTTACCTTCCGGATCTAATCCTTTATGATAGGCTGTACTAAAGCTCAGGTATGTAGAAGTCAGTGCACCACCGCCGGTCCTGTCGTACATGGCCATTATGCCTACACCCCAGATGTCGGTATAGTTCAGCACATTCTTCAGAATGCCGAAGTCTACCGCAGCGGTTCCGGTGGTAAATGGAGTCGAAATACTTCTCCACTGTGAACGATAGTTCCCTGAGACACGAAAATCACCTGAAAACAGGCCCGTAAATGCCGGATTAAGTGTGAGTGGGGAGGCGAAGAACTGCGAAAAATGCGGGTCCTGCGCCCTGGCCGGGTTCATCAGATAAAGGGCAATCGTGAAAAACAGCAACACTTTTTTCATAAAACAATACTTATAAGTATAGGGTTTTCTCATGGTTCCATGTGAAGGTACACAATGCTACTCATATTCCAAATTAAAAATATATAACAGTGTGTTAGAGAAATCCCTAAAGTGCTATGAATGAATGAATAATCGAATCAGTTTTTATTTAGCTGACTACTCAATTTTTTAAAAAATCAATCCATTCTGACGATATTCGGCTATTACTGCTGTAGCTTGTTTCCAAATGCGAGGTCTCCGGCATCTCCAAGGCCAGGAACAATGTATCCTTTAGCGGTCAGTTCGTCATCAATATCACCAGCCCAGATGCTCAGATTGCTGTCTGTGTTTCTTTGTACATATTCAATTCCAACGGTACAGGCGATGGCAACTACCAGGTGTATATGCTTTGGTTTACCCAGGCTTTGCAGATATTCTATGGTTTTCACCAGGGAAGCACCTGTTGCCAGCATCGGGTCAGAAAGGATAACCACCTGGCCATCAATAGACGGACTGGATACATACTCGAGGTTGATATCGAAGGTACCGTCATCTTTATGCTTACGGTAAGCAGAAATAAAGGCATGATCAGCTTTATCAAAGTAGTGAAGTAGGCCCTGGTGTAATGCTAGTCCTGCTCTCAGGATCGTGGCCAGTACAGGTTGTTGCTTCAACACCCGGCAGTTTGCGATGCCAAGTGGGGTCTGGATCTCTTTCTCTTCGTATTCCAATGTCTTACTGATCTCGTATGCGGCAATTTCGCCCACTCTTTCCATGTTGCGTCTGAAACGCATACGGTCAGTCTGTACTTCTACGCTTCTGATCTCACTTAACCAGTCTCCTACTAACGAATTGGTGCTACTTAGATTCACTATCATGTATGCAAAATACCAAAATTTTTACACCCTGGAAATCTAAATAACAATAAAGTAACGAAAAGACTGGCCAGGGTACTTAAACCCTGACCTGCCCGGGAAAAACAATGAAGAAAGGCCGACTAAAACGAACTAATTTGTACCATGATTGTTACTGATTAATTGTGCTTTTTTAACCAATTGTATAAACTCTGCCCTATAGCCCTCTTCGTCCTTCCCGCGCGCATTTCCAGCGAGTTTGAGGACTTGTTCATAGGTAGCATTTCCTTTGTGTTCGGAGTTGCGCAGCAGTAGTCCGAAGTCAGCAACTGCGGCGGCCATACGGAAATCCTCCGGCGCCTGGCTGATATCCTGTTGTTTCCAGTCTAACACTTTCGTTACAAGTTTACTTTGCTGGCCCTCTGGTGCTTTGTACCGCATCTTCACTGTCAGTACTTCGTTGCTGTTGCCAGCCACAGCCTTGTTTTGCTGATATTTCAGCGGGTCGGTACCTGGTTGTGCAACGGCTGCCCCTACCGGTACGATCTCATACAGTGCTGTTACTGTGTGTCCGGCGCCCATATCTCCGGCATCTTTTTTATCATTATTAAAATCTTCGTCGTTCAGTAATCTGTTTTCATAACCTACCAGCCTGTACGACTGCACATATTTCGGATTGAACTCTATCTGTAGCTTAACATCTTTTGCAATCGTGAACAGGGTGCCGCCAAATTCGGTAACGAACATACGGCGGGCTTCTTCATAATTGTCTATGTAAGCATAGTTACCGTTGCCTTTGTCCGCCAGTATCTCCAGTTTGTTATCCTTGTAATTTCCCATACCAAAGCCAAGCACAGACAGGAAAATGCCCTTTTCACGTTCATTTTCAATGAGGCGTTGCAGTTCGCCGTCGCTGGATTGCCCTACATTGAAGTCTCCGTCAGTAGCTATGATCACACGGTTGTTCCCCTTTTTGACCAGGTGCTCCGCCGCAGTCTCATAGGCCAGTTTGATGCCAGCGCCGCCAGCAGTGGACCCGCCTGCTTCCAGTCTGTCGAGCGCATCCAGGATAGCTGTTTTCTGAGAGCCCGGTGTGGACGGTAGCACCAGTCCGGCAGCTCCCGCATATACCACGATCGCGACTTTGTCTACAGGCCTCAGCTGGTTTACGAGTGCCTTGAAGGCCTGTTTTACCAACGGTAACTTCCGGGATTCGCCCATGGAACCGGATACATCGATCAGGAATACAAGATTGGAAGGAGGGAGGTTCTCCTTCGCCACATCTTTGCCTTTTAACGCGATACGTACCAGTTGATGGGTGGTGTTCCAGGGGCAGGCAGCCATATCTGTATATATGGCTACCGGCGCATCATCTGTCGGGTTAGTGTATTGGTAGTCAAAATAGTTGATCATTTCTTCCACGCGCACCGCATCCACAGGAGGCATATTGCCCTCATTCAGGAAGCGGCGGATATTCGCGTAGGAAGCCCTGTCAACATCAATGGAGAAGGTGCTTAATGGATTACTAGACACGGTGTGGAAGCTATTTTCGTTAACTGCGCTATAGTCTTCCGTATTGGGTTCGGATTGGGGAATATAGTTAGCCACGTTATATGACCTGTAGTTAACATTTGCGACGGCGGCAGGGGCCATGGCTGCTTTTCTTTGTATGCCAAGACCGGTAACGACAACTTCCTGTAATGCGGTATTATCCGCTTTCAGCCTGACACGTAATGGTGTACTGGTCTTGTATTTATTAGTTTTGATGCGCTGCTTCTGATAACCAATATATGCTACTTCCAGCTCTACGATGGAACTATCCAGTACCACCTCGGCCTGTCCCAGCTGATCGGTCAGTGTGCCACTGGATGTTTTCGCCTGTTTGGTTTTGAGTAAGATCGTAACACCTGGTAGCGGGACATTATCCCGATCGTCAACCACAGAAACAGATAATTTTACCGGAGTTTTCCCCGCAGCTGCTGACTGAGCCAGCCCTTTAATAGGTATTCCCAACAGACTGAACGCAATCAGGCTCAGTAAGAGGCGGTTGAGATGTTTTCGCATGGGATAATTTTTTAGTCTGCATTCATGATGCGGCGGGAACAACAATTCCATAAAAGGGCGAAAAAAAATGCTGAAAGCGGCACATTATTTACTTTTGCACAAATTTTACCGCATGGTTTATAATGTAATAGGCTTAACGTCAGGCACTTCGCTCGCAGGGCTGGATATAGTTTTCGTGGCATTGACCGAAGTACGTGGCAAATGGACATATGAGTTAAAGGCCGCTGAACGCCTGGCTTATACCTCCGAATGGGAGGAAAAACTGGGGGGAGCTGCTGCATTACCAGCCAGAGACTACTTCCTGTTGCACAGTGAATACGGGCATTTTATCGGACATGCAGTTAATCAGTTCATCGCACAGCATCAGCTGGACCATAAAGTACATTTTATCACTTCTCATGGACATACCGTTTTCCATGTTCCGGCACAAAAGATGACTGCCCAGCTGGGAGACGGCGCAGCTATTGCCGCTGTTACCGGCATTTCTGTCATCAGTGACCTTCGTTCCGTTGACGTGGCGCTGGGAGGAAAAGGAGCGCCCGTATTACCGGTTGCCGAACAGTTACTGTTCCCGGATTACCACTACCGGGTGAACCTGGCTGAAAATGCTAGTATTGCGGCGCAGCCGGATGGTCAGCTTATCGCATTTGATGTATGCCCTTGTAACTATGTGCTGGATACCCTGGCAGGATTGCTGGGACGTCCTTTTGATGAAGAAGGTAAACTGGCTGCCGGTGGTGTAACCGATCAGGGGCTGCTGGATGCATTAAACGGACTGGCGTTTTACAGTGAACAGTATCCAAGAACGCTGACCTCAAAATTTGGTACGGGTACCATTTTGCCCATGATACAACAACAGCAGTTATCTACCCAGGGAAAGCTGAATACCTATACCCATCATATTGCTGCGCAGGTGGCAGCTGCCGTTCAGCAGCTCACACCTTCTGCAGAAGGTGCTGCATATAACCTGTTGCTGACCGGTGGTGGTGCCCGGAATACTTACCTTGTAGAAACGATACGTACCATATTACAGCCATTGAATGTGACTGTAACGGTGCAGGAAGAGCCTTTCAGAAATGCGTTGATGATTGCGTTACTGGGTGCGTTGCGCTGGAGACAGGAACCGAATGCTTTATCAGCCGTAACTGGCGCTGAGAAAGATAGTGTGGGTGGAGCTTTGTGGTCTGTAGAATAAAAATACCGGAGGCATATGAACAATACTGTTCATATGCCTCCGCTAATAAAACAGGTTATATCACTGCTGCTGTGAAGCTGAAACTATCTCCGTCAAATAATCCCTTATCGCTTAGTTTCAGATGAGGGATCACCAGCAGTGCCATGAATGATAATGTCATAAAAGGCGCATCTAATTTACTTCCCAGCGCCTTCGCCGCTTTGTCCAGCTGACTGTATTGTGCGGCTACTTCATAACCATCCAGGTTGCTCATTAATCCTGCTACCGGCAACGGTAGTATGCTTGTCGTTCCATTGACTGCTACACTTACGCCTCCTTTATGTGCGATGACTGCATTGACTGCTTGTGCAATACTATCATCATCTACACCAACAGCGATAATGTTGTGACTATCGTGCGCAACGGATGATGCAATGGCGCCCTGTTTGAAACCGAAGTTCCGGATGAAACCCAGTGCCACTGGCGCTTCGTGATAGCGATTGACCACAGCGAGTTTCAGAATGTCTTTCTCTGTGGATGAAAAAAGTTGATTGTCAGTTACCGGTAGAGTTTCGATAATGCTGTTCGTGATGAGTTGTCCGTCCAGTGCTTCAATCACTTTTACCTTTGATGTGATGCCACTGGCCGTAATATGAAAGTCGCTGGTAGATTTGGGCGTACATTCAAAGTTGTTGATAACCGGTGCGATGATGGATGGGATCAGCGTTTCGCCGTTTTGCGCTACCAGTTGTCCGTTAATGTAAGTCGCCTTGATATTGAATGTATCCGGATGGTCGGCAACAATGAAATCAGCAGGATCGCCAACGCGCAATAGCCCGGCTGGTATTTTGTAATGCAGCACAGGATTAATACAGGCAGCTCTCAGTACTTTGAACAGATCTATCTTCAGCGCCAATGCTCTTCTCACTAATGCATCGATGTGACCTTCCACAAGGTTGTCGGGATGTTTATCATCACTGCAGAACATGATCTTTTCAGGATGATCGTGTAGCAGGTGTATCAATGCATCGAAGTTACGCGCAGCACTACCTTCCCTGATGAGGATATGCATGCCATGCTGTAGTTTATCGAGCGCCTCTTCAGCCGTGAAACATTCATGATCGGTACTGATACCTGCGTCAATATATTTTTTTGCATCTTCTCCACGTAGTCCGGGGGCGTGTCCGTCCACAGGTTTTCCAATGCGTTTTGCAGCGGCGATCTTAGCCATCACATCTGGTTGCTCATGCAGCACGCCGGGAAAGTTCATCATCTCCGTGAGATACAGGACCTCCGGTTTTTCCAGTAACGCTTCCACATCTGCGACCGTTACTTCTGCACCCGCTGTTTCGAAGATCGTCGCAGGTACACAGGATGGTGCACCGAAGCAGAATTTAAAGGGAACGCTTTTGCCATTTTCCAGCATGTATTCCACCCCCTGTACACCCAGTACATTCGCTATTTCATGCGGATCAGAAACTGTTGCCACAGTGCCATGTACAACGGCCAGTCTGGCGAACTGTGATGGCGTCAGCATGGAGCTTTCCACATGTACGTGTGCGTCTACAAAACCTGGTAACAGGTATTGCTCATGGGTCATCGCATCTTCGGTGATCCGGGCGATCTTGCCGTTTTCTACGGTGATAGTAGCAGGGTAGATCTTCTGTTGCAGTATATCTATCAGGTTACCGGATATCTGGAATGAATTGGACATGCAGGAATGATTTTATGATGAATAATTCTGCAGCATAGCTTTCGCTTCTGCGGCTATTTTTTCTGCCAATACTGCTGGTTGCAGCACTTTTACATTCGCGCCGTAGCTCAGCAGCAGCATCTGTAGTTCGTGATTGATCACGACGTGTAGTGATATGCGACATTCCCTGTCGGTATCTTTTTCTACCTGCTGTGAAGGGTGTATGGGTTGCGACTTGATGTATTTACCCTGTAATGGCGTAAACGACAGCAGCACTTTTTCAGGTTCACCCTGTGGCACAGTTACCCCGATCGCATGTTTGTAGTAGCTGGCATCGTCAAAGTTCTTTTCGCTGAACGTTTTGCTGGTAGGCCATATGTCCACGATCCTGTCCAGTGCAAATGTGAGCAGTGTACCACCCTTGGCCTTCTGGCTTTTGCCAATCAGGTAAAAGCGGTATTGATACTCACGCAGGTGGTAAGGTTCCACCCAGTGTTCTTTCGGCTCGTTCCTGTCAAAGCTCTGGTAGGCAATACGGATCACTTCCCTGCCTTTGATCGCATCTACAATGAAGGGTATATGTGCAGCGCCTTTGTATTGCGTGGCGCGCGCAAATTTGATCAGGCCCTTGTGTTCCAGTACTTCCCTGTTCTTTTTCAGGCTGGCCGCTATTTTGAGAATAGCGTCCTCAAACTGCACGATAACCGGCAGGCTGCGGAATTGTTCCAGGATACCAATAGCGATCTCCAGCCCCTGAAGATCTGCTTCATCTATTGGCAGACTATTGATAGAATATGTTTCGTCATCGTATCGGTAAGTGCCTGTACTGCGATCGTACAGGATAGGCGCCTTATAGTTTAGTTCGGGGTCATGGCGCATGTCCTGGATGTCTTTCTGAATAGTACGTACGGAAATGGTAGCATCCATTTTCGCAGATACAAACTCAATGAGGTCTTCCAGGGTGGGTTTTCTCAAACGCTTGTTGCGTAACCGTTCGTCTATCCAGCGGTAACGCGAAACAGCATCCTTGTTTTTAGGCATGCAGTGAAATATTTAGAGGATAAAAGTAGTTAAAATTCGCTACGCAGATTGTCTGCGTTTTGACCGGGTATCTTTGTATTGTTATCAACAACAAACGGTTATGAAACAGACAAATACCGCTACAGTAACCGCCTCACAGGCAATTTCAGTTGGCCAGATCATCCTGGATGATACCAATTATTTAACCTTCTGGGGACACATCCAAAAGGATGAGATGTGGCAGCGTTGCGACTTTATCACGACTTACGAAGTGTTGAACACGATGCTCCGTTATGTGCAGGACAGAAGCGATGCCGTACAGATGTCTATCGTGCAGAAACTGGAGAATATGGAGCAGATCCCGGATATGATCGACCTGGAGATGGAACTGGGAAAAGCAGTGCTGTTTGATAACATGTATTTCAGGTTAACCCGCCCGGGCCATCTTCAAGGTGGTAACTGGGTTGAATATACCGCAGGAGAATGCTATTTCATTGAACAGGTAACCCCATTAGCATCCGCCAGCGTGCCGCATTTTGTCAGAAAGACTGACCATTTTATGGAAATGCTCCATAATAGCTATGAACTGTATCTGGGCTATATAGAGCTTGAATTTGATGAAGATGCGGCACGCAGGAAGGCTGACCTTACAGACGATCTTAAGTTTACCCTGGCATATTATGCGTGGAAAGAACGGACTTTATAAACTAGTACCCCATACTATTCCCGTGAAACCCCTAAAAGTACCCTGAGAAACCCTGATAACCCCGAAAAAGCGACCCGGTAACCCCTACGGTGTTGTGTTGCGCTTTTTATGAAGCGTCATCCCTGATACCTTTTATGTCCAGTTGTTTGTATTAACTCCGCCCTGCCTGTTCTTCAGGCAGGGAATTTTTTTTTGAAAAATCCGCGTAAAGTCTATAATAATTGTAGGAAATTCATATTTTTGAATACTTTAAAACCCAAACGTATGAGTTTAAGACTAGGCGATATAGCTCCGAATTTTCAGGCGAAGACATCCCAGGGTGATATTGATTTCTATGAGTTTTTGGGAGATAGCTGGGGGGTACTGTTTTCGCATCCGGCAGATTATACGCCGGTATGTACTACCGAATTAGGTAAGACAGCTCAGCTGAAAGACGAATTTGCAAAACGTAACGTAAAGGTCCTTGCACTGAGCGTGGACCCATTAGAGAAACACCTTGGCTGGATCAATGATATCAATGAAACTCAGCATACTAACGTTGAGTTTCCGATTATTGCTGACGAAGACAGGAAAGTTTCCGATCTTTATGATATGATACACCCGAATGCATCAGAAACTTTCACCGTAAGGTCTCTGTTTGTGATCGGACCAGATAAAAAAGTGAAACTTACAATCACTTATCCGGCTTCTACAGGCAGGAATTTCCATGAAGTACTGCGTGTGATCGATTCGCTCCAGCTGACTGCTAACTACAGCGTTGCGACTCCGGCTAACTGGGTTGATGGTGAAGATGTGATCGTGACTGCTGCGGTGAAAACCGAAGATATTCCGGCTCGCTTCCCGAAAGGTCATAAGATTATCAAGCCTTACCTCAGAACAACACCTCAGCCGAACAAATAAGGCGGAGAATTGTTAACAGTAAGCAAACTAATAAACTTGTTCGTTTAAGACCTGCACAGTTTATGTGTCAGGTTTTTATTCATAAGACTTTTTAATGGTTGGTTTTTGATTTTTACGAAACGGGGATTTCTCCCCGTTTTTTCTTTTTATACCCTCCCCAACCAGCCTCAGGCCATAAAAAAAGGCGGCCTCCTGAGAAACCGCCTTCCTGAATATGTTAGTCTGTTAGAGTATCAGCGCAGTACTTCTACCGCTATTCTTGCGCAATTGTGTTACAACGGCCTGAATATCTTTAGGTAGTGGCGCTTCTACGATCACTTCCTCTCCCTGCTGGTCTGTGAAATGCAGCTGCCACGCATGCAGCGCCAGACGGCTCAGTAAAGGACGCTCTTCATCCACTCTTTTACTCAGTTTGTAATCTTTCTTAATAGAAGACAATAAAACCGGCGCAGCAGTGCCGTATTGCTCGTCTACGGCTATCGGATGGCCCAGATGTTTCATATGCAGACGGATCTGGTGTGTACGGCCGGTATGGATCTGTAATTTTACCAGGCTGTAGAGTCCAAAAGACTCTTCTACCACATAATCAGTGAGTGCCGCTTTACCCTTCCTGTTGGTCACCATCCTTCCCTTGATAGTAGGATGTTCCATGATCGGTTCGTCTACACTGCCAGAAGCCGGGTGCAGCTGTCCGTTCACAAGTCCCTTATAGAATTTCTTCACGTTACGGCCTTCAAACAGCTGGGAATAATATTTATGGGCTATCTCATTCTTAGCAAACAGGATAATCCCACTGGTATCCTTGTCCAGACGGTGTACGGTGAAGATCTCACCGTAATGTTTTTTTAGTAATCCCTGAATGGAATCCAGGTGATTGTCATGCCTGTCAGGGATAGTCAGTAAGCCAGCAGGCTTGTTCAGAATGACGTAGTCTGCTGTTTCTTTTATGATGATGTCGTTGATACGCATAGTTTACTTAAAATGCTTCAGAAGAATGATCTCTTTTTCTGTCAGGAAACGCCATTTACCGCGATTGATATTTTTCTTGGTAAGGCCAGCGTAGGTAACACGGTCCAGTTTCTCTACCTCATATTCCAGGTGTTCGAAAATACGGCGTACGATACGGTTCTTTCCACTGTGAATTTCGATGCCTACCTGCGCTTTGTCACCCGCTTCCACATAACCGAGCGCATCTACATTGGCAATACCATCTTCCAGTGTAACACCCTGCAGGATCTTGTCGAAGTCGGCCTTGGTCAGCGGCTTGTTCAGTCCTACGTGATAGATCTTTTTGATATTATGCTTCGGATGCGCCAGTTTCTGTGCCAGTTCGCCATCATTGGTTAACAACAGCAGACCAGAGGTATTACGATCTAGACGACCCACAGGGTATACGCGCTGTTCTTCTGTGGTAGCGTCCTGGATCAGTTCCATTACTGTTTTACGGCCTTCGGGATCATCCGTAGTGGTGATGTATCCTTTTGGTTTGTTCAGCAGGATGTATACCAGATTTTTCTGGATAGTGATACGTCTGTTGCTGATAGCTACTTCATCTTTCGCAGTCACTTTGAAAGCTGGTTCTGTCACAGGCTGACCATTTACAGTCACCTTACCTTCCTTTACGAAGTCAACGGCTTTTCTGCGGGAGCAGAGGCCGGAGTGAGCAATATATTTGTTCAGGGGCATTTCGCCGGGAGCGTTGCCACCTTCTTCTTTTTTAGACGATCTTTTAGAGAATTTGTCATCTTCATGACGTGCTTTTCTCGTAGCAAATTTACGATCCTGCTTATCAGCGAAGCGCTCATTGGCAGTATCGAAGAATTTCTTACGGTTAAAACCACTCGGCGTAGGGCGTTCGTCTCTGCTACCACGTCTGAAGCTTTTCTTCTCCGTGCCACCGTGGAAAGCACTGTCATCAGCCTGTTCACCTTTTGCTTTCGGCTTGAAAGGAGTTCTGCCGCTGGCGGTCTTACGTACAGGTTCTATGCGGCGTCTGCGGCCGTTTTCGTCTCTGTTGGTATGTTTAAATGATGGCGTTTCGTCTGCATCTTTTTTACGCGGACCACTTTTAGCTGCGCTTTCCTCACCATGCTCTTTGCGTGCGCTACGGAAAGGACGTTCACTTTTTTCAAATTTGCCACGACCTGCGTTGTCACCATCACCTTCTTTGCGTGCGCTACGGAAAGGACGTTCACTTTTTTCAAATTTGCCACGACCTGCATTGTCACCATCACCTTCTTTGCGAGCGCTACGAAAAGGACGTTCACTTTTTTCAAATTTGCCGCGACCTGCATTGTCACCATCTTTCTCTTTGCGATCACCGCGGAAAGGGCGTTCGGTTTTTTCGAATTTGCCGCGGCCTGCGTTATCACTATCTCTCTCTTTACGATCACCACCGAAGGAGCGTGGGCGGTCATTCTTTTTAAAGTCGCCACGTCCGGGTTTTTCGTCATCACCCCGTTTACGGTCAGTGTTGCCAGAACGCTGACCGCCTTTATTTGAACTGCTGTTTTTATTTTCCTTGAAAGGGGAAAATCCTTTCTTAGCAGGTGTGTTTTTTCTCATCTGTTTGTTTTTGAAAATTGTTTGCAGGATACTGATCAACCTTTATTCGCCAGCTGGCCGCAGGCCGCATCGATGTCTTTACCGCGGCTACGACGGAGGCGGGCATTTACCTTGTTTTTAGCGAGGTATTCCATAAATGCCTCCGCAACGTCCTCGTCCGGTTTCATGAAGCGGGCGTTGGAAATTGGGTTGTATTCAATAATGTTGACCAGGTCTGCAGGTACCTGGCGGTATATACGGATCAGCTCATCGGCATCCTTCAGGGAGTCATTGAAGTCCTTAAAGAGGATGTATTCGAATGAGATCTGGTTCTGTGTAGCTTTGTAGAAGTAGTTCAGCGCTTCAATGAGTACTTTGAGGTTGTTGGTATCATTGATCGGCATGATCTGGCTGCGTTTTTCATCATTTGCAGCGTGCAGGGAAAGGGCCAGGTTAAATTTCACTTTATCGTCTCCGAGCTGGCGGATCATTTTAGCCACGCCGGCAGTAGATACGGTGATACGTCTTGGAGACATGCCCAGGCCATCCGGGGAAGTGATACGCTCAATAGATTTCAGCACGTTCTTATAGTTCAGGAGCGGTTCGCCCATACCCATGTACACGATATTGCTGAGTTTCTTGCCGTATTTATCCATAGCCTGCTGATTCAGCAGGGCCACTTCATCATAGATTTCATCGTATTCCAGGTTACGCTTACGGTCCATGTAGCCCGTAGCGCAGAATTTACAGCTAAGGCTGCAACCTACCTGGGAAGAAACACAGGCAGTTTGCCTGGTATCTGTAGGGATCAGTACGCCTTCTACGAAGTGACCATCATGCAGGCGGAAGCGGCTCTTAACAGTGCCGTCATCACTATGCTGGGTATGATCTGCTGAGATTGCGGGAAGTGTAAAGTGTTCTTCCAGTTTTGTGCGTAAATCCTTGGAAATGTTGGTCATTGCGTCGAAGCTCGTAGCGTGTTTCAGCCACAACCACTCATACACCTGTTTGGCGCGGAAGGGTTTTTCCTGTATTGACCCAAAGTATTCCTGTAATTCCGGTAAGCTGAGGTGCCGGATATTTGTTTTGCCCGATTTCATTCCTGACCTTTAAATGAGATAATGTCTGCCTTACGGCAGTCGGTAGTAAGCTGCAAAGGTACAGTATTTTACATGTACCACCATAAATGAGGACTGTAGGCTGGTAATCAGTTAGTTATTCCTCTGTTGAAAGCCGGTTCATCCCATTATACTTTTTTAGTACCCGTTGGTACGCCTGTACCTTTCCTTCAGGCGGGAGTAAAAGGTCGCAATCGGAGGTATAATGCAGGTACAACGGGCACTTCGGCTACCTGTTGGAAGACGCACAGGCTGATAAACAATGCATTGGTATTATTGCCGATTCCCCTACATTTACAACCTTTATTAACCAAAGCAATCCATCAAAGTAATGCAAGCTGCTTACATAGTAGACGCGGTCCGCACCCCAATAGGCCGGTATGGTGGGGTTCTGAGTTCAGTACGGCCGGACGATCTGTTGGCCCACCTTATAAAAGCTATCATTCAACGCAATCCAACACTCGATCCTGCTGGTATTGAGGATGTTATAGCTGGTGCTACCAACCAGGCAGGCGAAGATAACCGTGATGTAGCCAGGATGGCAGCATTACTGGCAGGGCTGCCGGTCACTGTACCTGGTAATACGGTCAACCGCCTCTGTGCCTCCGGCATGCAGGCCATTATGGATGCCGCCCGGGCAGTGATGTGTGGTGATGGAGACGTGTTCCTGGCAGGAGGGGTGGAGAGTATGACACGTGCCCCGCTGGTAATGCCCAAGGCTGATGGCGCTTTCAGCCGGAGTACAGAAATGTATGACTCCACGATCGGCTGGCGTTTTACCAATAAGCGCTTAGCGGAAATGTACCATCCCTATTCCATGGGCGAAACGGCTGAAAATGTAGCCCGCCAGTGGAAGATCAGCAGAGAGGACCAGGATATGTTCGCCTATCAGAGTCAGCTGAAATACAAGGATGCCTACGCTGCTGGTAAGTGGTCGGCTGAAATCATTCCGGTGCCTGTCACGCCTAACAAACAGGGGCAGGTAGTGATCACGGATGATGAACCACCCAGGGAGACTTCACTGGAGAAGCTGGCCGGATTGAAACCTGCCTTTATCAAAGAGGGGACTGTGACTGCCGGTAATTCGGCCGGGATCAATGATGGAGCTGCAGTCGTGCTGGTTGTATCTGAAAAGGCATTGAAACAATATAATCTTACACCGCTGATGCAGATCAAATCCATGGCGGTGGCAGGTGTAGATCCTTCGATCATGGGAATAGGGCCGGTGCCTGCATCTCAGAAAGCATTACTGCGCGCGGGGCTTTCTGTTGGCCAGCTGGACCTGGTGGAGTTAAACGAAGCATTCGCAGTACAGGCGCTGGCTTGTACCCGTGACCTGGGATTAGACCCCGCAAAGGTCAATGTGAATGGCGGGTCTATTGCCATCGGGCATCCTTTGGGATGTACAGGGGCCAGGATAGCAGCGACACTCCTGCATGAGTTCCGGCGCAGACCCCAGGCTAAATATGGATTAACTACTATGTGTGTGGGAGTTGGTCAGGGAGCCGCTATGATCTATGAAAATCTGAGTTAAGTCATTACTGTCTGGTAATAAGCCCCTTACTGGTTGATGAGAGACTGGTAAGGGGTTTTTGTTACTGGCAGATGGGTGGTAGATGTAGTATACCAGTGTATAGGATGCTTTAGGTATGCTTTTAGTATTCATCAGGTAGGCTTTCTCTTACGTTTCTCTTACGTTTTAAGACGTAAGAGAAACGTAAGAGAAAGCCACCTCAAAGCCACCTCAAACAAAGGTCAACCGAACCAATTTACATCGTCGGCTCGGGAACCCACAGGGGTTGAATGAAGGCTTATGCTGCGATATTGACCCTTCGTGACGCGGAAACGACGGCTCGTGTGCTTTGTTCAGCACCGCGTTAAAATCCTTGCTAATATTGTGTTATCGGTCACGGCCAAAGGGCGCATCTGTAGCAGAATAGAGGTGGGCTCTGTTATACATGACAGCTGTGACAAAAGTGGAGTTGTGTTGGTTGATATCGTAAAAAATAAAAACGGGCGGTCGGAGTCCCCCGGCCGCCCGTCGATGGCAAGCAAAAAAAGGATTACAAACAAATCTGTTTCTCCGTCATCATCTTCCGGAGATTTATCAGACCATATCTCATACGGCCTAATGCGGTATTGATACTCACCTGGGTGAGGTCGGCAATTTCTTTGAAACTTAAGTCAGCGTAGTGGCGGAGAATAATGACCTCACGTTGTTCTTCCGGCAGCAGGTCGAGCATACGCCTTACACGATCGTGGCTTTGTGCTGTGATCATTTTTTCTTCTGCACTGCTCTCGCTGAAATTCAGTACGTTGAAAATATCTTTGTCGTCGCTGGTTTTGATGATAGGAGTACGTTTGATCTTACGGAAGTGATCTACACATAGGTTGTGCGCAATACGCATCGCCCAGGGAAGGAATTTACCTTTTTCCGTATAGCGCTCTGCTCTGATTGTATCGATAATCTTTATAAAGGTATCCTGGAAAATGTCTTCAGCCAGGAAAGCGTCTTTCACAAGTAATACGATAGAGGTATAGAGCTTATCTTTGTGTCTGTGCACTAATTCTTCCAATGCTGAAGCATGACCCTTTTTGAAGAGGGTAATTAGCTGCTCATCACTTAGTTTGTACATTATTTGCATAAACTTCTACAATAGCGGGTTTATAATAAAAATAGGACTTGTGACAGTCGTAGGAAAAAAGTGTAGAGTTTATGCTATAATAGGTAGATTTTAAGTTATTAATTGATCCCGAAAAAAGACTTTCAGGTCTCATCTATTGCAAATGTAATGTAATAGTTCAATAAAACAATCCCTCATTTGTGCAATTTTCCTGCAATTTAATATAGGCACAGGCCAGCTGAATTGACCTACTGTTGCAGGTTCCACGCATAACATATTCAGGAAGAATGGAAATGCGCCGGAATAGTTTACTTTCGGTATTTTTGCATCCATTATGGCTACTAAAGTGAAGAAAACGGAAACAATAACTGATGATCAGTCAGTTAGTACGCAAGATCAGATTTTCATCAAGGGCGCACGCGTTCACAACCTCAAAAATGTAAGCGTAGGCATCCCCAGAAGCAAGCTGGTAGTAGTAACCGGGGTATCCGGTTCTGGCAAGTCTTCACTGACCATGGACACTTTATATGCTGAAGGACAGCGCCGTTATGCGGAAAGTCTCAGCGCCTATGCACGTCAGTTCCTCATGCGCATGAACAAACCTGACGTCGATTATATCAAAGGCATCTGTCCAGCCATTGCCATCGAGCAGAAAGTGATCACCCGTACACCCCGCTCTACAGTGGGCTCTATGACGGAAATTTATGATTACCTCCGCCTGTTATTTGCCCGTGTAGGCAAGACCTATTCCCCCATCTCCGGTCAGCTTGTAAAAAAGCATGAAGTGAGCGATGTGGTGGATTATATCAAAAAACTCCCTTCCGGTTCTAAAATACAATTGCTCGTAACCTTCCGCCGCCACGAAAAACGTGATGTGAAGGAAGAATTACAGATCCTGATGCAGAAGGGCTTTTCCCGCCTCTATGTGAAGGAGAAAGGGAATGGTTCCCTGCTGCGTATTGAAGAACTGCTGGAAGAGAAAAAACCTTCTCTCCCCAAGGAGGCTTACCTGCTGGTAGACCGCCTGGTGGCAAAGGAATTTGACGAAGATGACCTGCATCGTATCGCAGATAGTGTGCAGACTGCCTTTTATGAGAGTGAAGGCGATTGCCTCGTGGAAGTGGATGGTGGAGACATGAAACATTTCTCCAATCGTTTCGAACTGGACGGTATGCAGTTTGAAGAGCCCGTACCAAACCTGTTCTCTTTCAACAACCCTTATGGTGCATGTCCGGTATGCGAAGGCTTTGGTCAGGTGCTGGGTGTTGATGCGGATCTCGTTATACCGGATAAACGCCTGAGTGTATTTGAAAACGCTATTGCTCCCTGGAGAGGCGAGAAGATGGGCGAATACAAAGAAGCCCTGATAAAAGCTTCCCGCAAATTCAACTTCCCGATCCACAAGCCTATTGTTGATCTTACTGATGAGCAATATCAGTTGTTGTGGACAGGGAATGAGCACTTCTACGGTCTGAATGAGTTCTTCAAAATGGTGGAGCAGAACCTGTACAAAGTGCAGTACCGTGTGCTGCAATCCCGCTACCGTGGACGGACTATCTGCCCTGAGTGCGGAGGAGGCCGCCTGAGAAAAGAAGCGCTGTACATTAAAGTAGCGGATGTCAATATCGCGCAACTGGTAGATATGCCGGTAGGTAATCTCTACCAATGGTTCCAGGAGTTACAGCTGAATGAATACGATCAGCAGGTAGCAAAGCGGATACTACTGGAAATAGATCACCGGCTGAAAACATTACTCGACGTTGGTCTGACCTACCTTACACTGAATCGTGTAGCCAATACGCTGAGTGGTGGAGAAAGCCAGCGTATTCAACTGACTCGTTCGCTGGGTAGTAACCTGACTAATTCCATGTACATACTGGACGAGCCGAGTATTGGTCTGCATGCACGTGATACACATCGCCTGATTGGCGTATTGAAAGAACTGCGCGATCTGGGTAATACGGTTGTGGTTGTTGAGCACGACGAGATGATGATGCAGGAAGCCGATTATATCATCGATATGGGACCTTTGGCTAGTCACCTGGGTGGTGAAGTGATCTTTGCAGGAAACTATCAGCAGATACTAAAAGACAGTAAAAGCCTGACAGGTAAATATCTTAGCGGGCAGTTCAGTATTGAACCTCCTGCTAAGCTGCGTAAATGGAAGAAAGCGATCACCCTGGAAGGATGTCGTCAACATAATCTGAAAAACATCAATGTTGATTTCCCGTTACAGGTGCTTACGGTCGTGAGCGGTGTCAGTGGCTCCGGAAAAACGACGCTGGTAAAACAGATCCTGTATCCTGCACTCATGAAACTGAAAGGTGAGTTCGCAGAGCGTGTGGGCCAGCACCGTGCGTTAAAGGGTGCTGTGGATGATATCACACAGATTGAAATGGTAGACCAGAACCCGATCGGTAAATCATCCCGTTCTAACCCGGTTACCTATATTAAAGCATACGACGAAATCCGTGATCTGTACGCTAAACAGCAACTGAGCAAGATGCGCGGCTTCCAGCCAAAACATTTCTCATTTAACGTAGATGGGGGCCGTTGTGATGCTTGTAAAGGAGAAGGCGAAGTTGTAGTGGAAATGCAGTTCCTGGCAGATGTACACCTGCAATGTGAAACCTGCGGTGGCCGTCGCTTTAAGGAAGAAGTGCTGGAAGTAACCTATAAAGGCAAAAATATCCATGATGTACTGGAGATGAGCGTAGAAGAATCGCTGGACTTCTTCAAGGATGAAAAAGATGTGACCAATAAGATCCGTCCGCTGAGTGATGTGGGGCTGGGGTATGTGAAACTCGGACAGAGCAGTGATACCCTGAGTGGTGGTGAAGCACAGCGTGTAAAACTGGCTTCTTTCCTGGGTAAGGGGAAAGCACAGGGGCACATCCTCTTCATTTTCGATGAACCCACTACCGGTCTGCACTTCCATGATATTAAAAAGCTGCTGGCTTCATTCAACGCCCTGATCGACCAGGGACACAGTGTGCTGGTAATTGAACATAACATTGATGTGATCCGTAGTGCTGACTGGGTGATTGACCTGGGGCCTGAAGGTGGTGCCGGTGGCGGAGAATTGCTGTATGCAGGATTGCCGGAAGGCCTGAAGGCAGTGGAGAGAAGTTATACAGGGAAGTATTTGTAGAATTGGGGATTGATGCTCGGTATGAAATAATTCCTTGATTATTAATTAATTGTAATTTTTTCTGGTTAGCCAGAATGGCATAAAATAAAAAGCTGCGGAATGATCTCCGCAGCTTTTTATTTTATGATCAGCCATTGTTGGCCTGATATCTTTTGTACTAGTAGTGAGTTGCTGTAAGGTTACCATATGCCAGCGAATTTGAAATGACAGGCTGTATTGATATGTACTCACGGGTATTTGCAGCTCAATTCCCGATTCCCCATTGAATCTATCTCAGTCTGTCCAGCGATTTGATCAGCTTCTGATCTTTATACACACCTCTTGCTGCCATTACCAGAAATATAAAGATCAACAACGGGAGGAATGCGCCTGGCAGATAGTTGGAAGTAGTGATCACTTTACCACCCGACTGTATCTTGTTAGCCATTTCCTGCACCTGGAAATACTCCAGCGCCAGTGCCGCAAGGGAGAGCACCGCATTTAGTACGATCAGTTTGAACTGTAGTTTACGGTTCTTATACAGGAAAATAGTGAACAGGGCTAATCCTACAACCAGCATCAGTACCAGGAACACTATAAAGCTCGACTGTGCATTAAAATATTGGATGGCCTCGTTACCAACCTGGACCTTCCAGATATTCAGGAACCATGTGCCGATACCGGCCGCAGCCGCTAATAAAAGGTAAAGACTTTGAATGCGTTGTATCATGTTTGTCAGAGAGATTTACCGGGTAAAAATAAGTAAATATTGTGAACCTACTCTTTTGTGCTACGTTCTGTTCCTCCAATACTTCGTATATTGCACGCCCAAGAACAATCTTTTATTGAAATGGCAAGAAAACAGAACAAGCAGGATGCGTTGGATTACCACGCATTGGGGCGGCCTGGAAAAATTGAAGTAATACCTACAAAGAACACCAAGACACAGTGGGACCTTTCACTGGCTTACTCTCCCGGAGTAGCAGAACCATGTAAGGAGATTGCAAAAGATGTAGAGAATGTGTACAAATATACCGCCAAAGGAAACCTGGTAGCGGTAATCAGTAATGGTACTGCGGTGCTGGGCCTGGGCGATATCGGCCCGGAAGCCGGTAAACCAGTAATGGAAGGTAAGGCCGTACTGTTCAAGATATTTGCAGATATCGATGTATTTGATATCGAGTTGAACACGAAGAACGTTGACGAATTTGTACAGGTTGTGAAAGCAATGGAACCGACTTTCGGTGGTATCAACCTGGAAGATATCAAGAGTCCTGAGTGTTTTGAGATAGAAGAGCGCCTGAAAAGGGAACTCAAAATCCCTATCATGCACGATGACCAGCATGGTACAGCCATCATTTCCAGTGCTGCATTGCTCAATGCCCTGGAACTGGTTAAAAAAGATATAGACAAAGTCAGGATCGTTATAAATGGCGCCGGCGCAGCTGCTATGGCCTGCGTAAAGCTTTATGTAGCACTGGGCGCAAAGAAAGAAAATATCATCATGTTCGATAAGGATGGTGTGATCAACACCTCCCGCCCGAACCTGTCAGACCTGCATCAACAATTTGCTACCACATCAACCGTAACCCAGCTATCAGAAGCACTGAAAGGTGCCGACATGTTTGTCGGTTTGTCAGTCGGTAATGTGGTCACGCCGGATATGATCAAGAGTATGGCGGATAATCCGATCGTGTTTGCCATGGCAAATCCTGATCCGGAGATCGCCTATGAACTGGCAGTCGCTTCCCGTCCTGATGTGATCATGTGTACAGGTCGTTCCGACCATCCTAACCAGGTAAACAACGTGTTGGGTTTCCCATACATCTTCCGCGGAGCGCTGGACGTACGTGCCACTACTATCAACGAAGAGATGAAACTGGCGGCTGTGCACGCACTGGCAGAACTGGCCAAGGAGTCCGTACCAGATATCGTGAACCTGGCTTACAACGAAAAGAACCTCTATTTCAGTCCTAAATATATCATTCCAAAACCACTGGACCCACGCCTGCTGAGCCATGTAGCACCAGCTGTAGCCAAAGCTGCGATGGATAGCGGCGTAGCACAGCAGCCGATCACTGACTGGGACGCTTATATAGAAGTACTGAACAAAAGGCTGGGGCTGGATAACCAGCTGTTCCGTGTGATTGGTACCAAAGCGCGTCAGGACCCGCGTAAAGTGGTATTCGCAGAAGCAGATAACCTGAAAGTCCTGAAGGCATCTCAGGTGGTGAGAGACGAAGGTATTGCCTATCCGATCCTGCTGGGTAATGAACAACGTATCCGTAACCTGGCAGCAGAACATGGCATTGAACTGGAAGACACGGTGATCATCGATCCCAAGAGCGATGAAATGAGTGAAAAGCGTCATCATTTTGGTGAACTGTTCTTCAAAAAGCGTCAGCGTAAAGGTTTCAATCTGTACGAAGCGAAGAAGGTAATGCGTGAGCGTAACTACTTCGGTTGTATGCTGGTAGAAACCGGAGAAGCAGACGCGCTGATCTCTGGTCTGACCCGTAACTATCCCGATACCATCCGTCCTGCATTACATGTTATCGGTATGGAGCCAAACGCAAAGCGCGTGGCGGGTATGTATATTATCAACACCAAACGAGGTCCGCTGTTCCTGGGCGATACAACCGTGAACTTCAATCCTACGGCAGAAGAACTGGCAGAAATTACCCTGCTGGTAGCGAATGAAGTAAGACAGTTCAACATCACACCACGTATAGCGATGCTGTCTTATTCCAGCTTCGGTTCCAGCGGTACACCGGAAGCACAGCTGGTGGCAAGGGCACGTGAGATCGTAAAACAGAAAGATCCTACCCTGATCGTAGACGGTGAGATCCAGGCGGCTATGGCCTTCAACCAGGAGATCCTGAAGGACAGCTATCCATTCAGTGAGTTACTGGGACAGGAAGTGAACACCCTGATATTCCCGAATCTGGCAGCAGGTAATATTGCTTATAACCTTCTCCAGGAAGTAGCAGGCTTTGATGCGATCGGGCCGGTTTTGCTGGGTATGAAGAAGCCGGTGCATATCCTCCAGTTGGGCAGCACCGTAAGGTCTATTGTAAACATGGTGAATATCGCGGTAGTAGATGCGCAACATAAGTGCTGCGACGGAAAGAAGTAAATTGGGATCAGGAACTTAGTTTTCTTATTACCCTTTCAATGATATAAACAGGGTGCTTCAGTTGTGAGGCACCCTGTTTCTTTTTGTGTAATAATATGCATTACTTACCTTAACGAATGGAATAAGGCTGTGTATGATGGTAGGCTGCTTAATTCCTAAATACTAATTCTTAATTCCTAATTACATCCATGCAACATATCTCAAAAAAGAAAGCCTTCTTTCCCCTGAATCCCTCATTCAGAGGATACCTTAAGCTCTACGAGAGAGAGGTGAAACTCCCTGTTTCCTACGAAGAGTTGCGTTACTTTGATAACAGTATTCCGGTATATGATAAAGAGGGGAAGGATACATTATGGGAGTCGGTATTCTACCCGCAGAGTATGTACAATCAGCTGCAGGCCGGATTGAAAAGGATCTATTCTATTCTGAAGGCAGGAGGTGACTTTACGGCAGAGGAACACCTGGAAGTGGAGCGTATAGACTTCTGTACGTTTGGTAATTCGCACCCTTTCCGTATCAGGATACGTAATACCTATAATGATGTGTATGATTATTTCTATATCAAGGTAGCAGATGCTTCCCGTATTTACGGACTGGAGCTGGAACATATCTTATCTCCGTACCAGATCACTTTTATCGTGGACGGGAATACGCTGATAGAAGAACATATTGCCGGTGTACCGGGTGATCAGTTTATTCTGCAGTATATGGACCGGCCCGAGTTTAACCCTAAACGTATTGCAAAGGAGTTTGTGAAGTTTAATGAACGCTGTTTTGTACGTCTCCTGGGGGATATGCGTTCCTATAATTTTGTGTTTGACATTACGCAGGACTTTGATGATGTGCAGTTCCGTATAAGGGCGATCGATTTTGACCAGCAGTTCTATGAAGGCCGGCGCACATTATATATGCCTCAGTTCTTTAAGGAGAACAGGGTATTTGTGGAACTGGCTATGAAACACCTGAATGCTGAAGTGGTGAAGCAATATCAGCAGGAGGAGCGTTCAGTGATTGCCCGAAGGATAAAGACCCAACGCCACCGCATAAAGGACCTGCGGGACGTTATCATGACAGACAGGGTATCCTTTCCCGAAAAAATAAGTCAGCTGGGACATGAGCTGGCCCAGTATTATGATGATCCGATCTTTGCGCATTGTAAAACAATGGGTGAGATCATTGAACGTAGTCTGAAGCGCCTGCTGGTAAGAAGTCTTAAATAATGGGAACCCTCCGGGGGCTATGTAGTCCCAACTATTTTTCCCTATCTTTGACCAGTTATGGAGTTTAGATTCTTTCATCATTTCGGAAGCTACCTGCTTATGCTCAAAGGCATGTTCACCCGCCCGGAAAACATGCGTATGTTCTGGCGGGAGTTTATGCGGCAGTGTGTGGATATAGGCATCGGATCATTAGGAATAGTACTGATCATTTCAATGTTTATGGGAGGGGTGACCACCCTGCAGATCGCTTATCAGCTGGTAAGCCCGATCATTCCCAGATCAACCATTGCACAGATAGTAAGAGATACCATCATACTTGAATTTGCGCCTACACTGACATGTATCGTACTGGCAGGTGTGGTAGGGTCCAAGATAGCCTCCGAGTTGGGTAATATGCGTGTATCCGAGCAGATCGATGCGCAGGAGATCATGGGTATCAATACCAAGGGGTATCTGATCATGCCAAAGATCCTGGCGGCCATTATTATGATCCCGCTGCTGATCAGTATTGCCGGTTTCCTGGGCATCTGGGGCGGTGAGAAGGCTGGCGAACTGGGAGGTATCCTGTCGTCAGAGCAGTATTGGCAGGGACTCAGACAGGATTTCAGGGCATATAATATCTTCTTTGCCCTGTTTAAAGCATTCGTATTTGCATTTATTATTGCCAGCGTACCCTCCTATTATGGTTATAATGTGCAGGGAGGTGCGTTAGAGATCGGTAAAGCCAGTACCAGTGCGGTAGTGGTTACCTGTGTGCTGATCCTGTTTATGGATTACCTGCTGGCAGCACTGTTGTTATAAAGTAATTCGCCCGTTACAGACGAAAAGAAAGGCATTATTCAGCGTTTTGTAGTTCGGATCCTAATTCGTAATTGTTTATGATTGAATTGGTTAATATTAAGAAGGGCTTTGGTGATAAAATCATTCTGCCGGATGTTTCTGCGGTGATGGAGACCGGAAAGGTCAACCTGATCATCGGGAGCAGCGGCAGCGGAAAGACGGTGATGATGAAGTGTATGGTGGGACTGATGCCGGTGGACGAGGGTAAGATCCTCTATGATGGCAGGGATTTCACCAATATGAGTGACCATGAAAAGAAAGAGGTACGTCAGCAGATCGGAATGCTCTTCCAGGGATCTGCGCTTTTTGATAGTATGACAGTGGAACAGAATGTGATGTTTCCCCTGGAAATGTTCGGAAAAGGTAGCCATAGAGAGAAAAAGGACCGTGTCATGGAGTGCCTGGAGAGGGTACAGCTGAAGGACGCGGCTAAGAAATTCCCGGCCGAGATCAGTGGAGGGATGAAGAAAAGGGTAGGTATTGCCCGTGCTATCGTATTGAACCCCAAGTATTTATTCTGTGATGAACCTAACTCAGGTCTGGATCCGCAAACATCCCTGCTGATAGATAAGCTGATCAAGGAATTAACACTGGAGTACAAGATCACTACAGTTATTAATACGCATGATATGAATACCGTAATGGAAAGCGGTGACCATATCGTATATATGTATAAAGGTCGTAAACAGTGGGAGGGAAGTAATAAAGACATCATTTTCAGTAAAGATGAAAAGCTGAATGACTTTATATTTGCATCCGATTTCCTTCGGGATGCCAAGGAAATGAGGCAAACGGAGATGTTCCAGAGTCAGGATTGGCGTAATAAGTTAAAAAAAGATTGATTTGGAATTTGGGTTTAGGGCTTTAATTTTGCCGATATCTATTATAAAACAATAAACCAAGCGCGATGAGTGTTTTAGTTAATAAGAATAGCAAAGTGATTGTACAGGGTTTTACCGGTACAGAAGGCACTTTCCATGCCACACAGATGATAGAATATGGCACGCAGGTAGTAGGTGGCGTTACGCCGGGTAAAGGTGGCTCCAAGCACCTGGACCGTCCCGTATTCAACACTGTAGAAGATGCAGTAAAGGCTACAGGCGCTGATGTTTCTATCATTTTCGTACCACCAGGCTTCGCTGCAGATGCTATCATGGAAGCTGCTGAAGCTGGCATCGAACTGATCGTATGTATCACTGAAGGTATTCCTGTACAGGACATGATCAGGGCTAAAAACTTCCTGGTTGGCCGTAACAGCCGCCTGATCGGACCAAACTGCCCTGGTGTCATCACTGCTGAAGAGGCTAAAGTAGGTATCATGCCTGGTTTCATTTTCAAAAAAGGTAATATTGGTATCGTATCTAAATCCGGTACTTTAACATATGAAGCTGCTGATCAGGTAGTTAAAGCTGGTCTGGGTGTTTCTACCGCTATCGGTATCGGTGGAGACCCAATCATCGGTACACCAACCAAAGATGCGGTTGAACTGCTGATGAACGATCCTGAAACCGTTGGTATCATCATGATCGGTGAGATCGGTGGTAGCATGGAGGCTGACGCTGCAAAATGGATCAAAGAAAACGGTACTAAACCAGTAGTTGGTTTCATCGCTGGCCAGACCGCGCCTCCGGGCCGCCGTATGGGTCACGCTGGTGCAATCATCGGTGGTGCTGACGATACTGCAGCAGCTAAGATGAAGATCATGGCTGAGTGTGGTGTACACGTGGTAGAAAGCCCTGCTAACATTGGTAAGACAATGGCAGAAGTGTTGAAAGCTGTGAAAGCATAATAATCAATAGATTATGTAATATTGATCCTCCCGCGGTTGAACCCGTGGGAGGATTTTTTTTTCGCCCCGGACATATTTTTATTGACTTTTACACTGGAACCCTGTGGAATAGGAAGGCTTTATGCATCCTTTTCCCGAGATAAACAGAAATTAAAATGCTATCCCACATGCGTTTAATCGGAACTGCTTTCATTTTATTAATCCTAAGCTGTACAACTGCTATGGCACAGTTTAACTATGACTCCCACTGGAAGAAGATTCAGGAACTGGACGGGAAAAGTCTCTTCAGATCGGCTCTTCAGGAACTGGATATTATTTCAGAAATTGCTGTAAAACAGCAAAATGAGGCCCAGTTGCTTAAAACTTACATCTACAGGATCAAATACCTGGCTACCCTGGACGAAGAGGAAATCGGGCCGGAAAAGACCCGCGCCTGGAAGACGGCTTCCTTTTCTCCGACTGCCAGGGCTATCCTGAAAAGCATTCAGGCGGAAACCCTGTTGAGATACCTGCAGAATAACAGGTATGAGCTCTACAGCCGCACAGATGTGCAGGGCGATACGTCTATGGATGTATCTACCTGGAGTGAAGCCCGCCTCCACAGGGAGATCGCGGCGGCATATGATGCGTCTCTGAAGGATGCTGCACTGCTTAAAAAGACTGATATCAGTAAGTATGACGATATCCTGAAACAGGGTGCCGGCAATGGCCGTAAACTGCGTCCTACCTTATATGACCTGCTGGCACATCGTGCCCTGGAATACTATAAATCAGGAGAAAGCATGATCACCAGTCCGGAGAACCAGTTCGAGCTGGTAGACCAGGCAGCCTTTGCACCTGCACAGGTATTTATGCAGCATTCCTTCGCAACTGCTGATTCTTCCTCCCTGCAATACAAAGCGCTGGTACTGTTACAGGAACTGATGCGCTTACATGCGAATAATAAAACTGCCCTGCTGGATGTGGACCTGGAAAGGATGGCATATGTGAACGAAGTGGCTGTATTGCCAGAGAAAGAAGCGTCTTACCTGGCATTACTCACTGCTTCAGAGCAGGCATATGCCGGTGAGAAAGAAGTAACGGTGATCATTGCCAGACTTGCCTCACTCTACTATCAGGCCAGTCAGAATAACGGTACGTCTATCAATGGAATGTCTCCATCAGAAGCTGCCAGACATGCAAAAGCTTTAGCTGAAAAAGGTCTTGCACTCGCGCCCGGATCAATGGGTAGTGCCCAGTGCGCGGACCTGCTGACTACAATCACTACAAAACAGCTGCAACTCAAAACTGAACTGGTGAACCTCCCGGGCTTACCTTTCCGTTCACTCGTTACCTATCGTAATACCGATAAGATCTATTTAAGAGCAGTACCTATTGACGAATCATTCCGTAGTGCCCTGCGCGCAGCTCAGTATGACTATCGTGATACCACAAACCGTTACTGGCGTTTAATGCTGGAAAAGCAGCCGGTAAAGTCATGGGAACAGGCATTGCCTGGCACTGATGATTATCGCGAACATAACGCGGAAATAAAGGTGGATGCACTGCCTTTGGGCATGTATATTATCGTGGCGAGCGTAAAACAAAATTTCTCTCTGAAGGATAACCTGCTGGCAATACAGTTTGTACATGTGTCTAACATCAGTTACATATTGCGTGAGTATAATGAGAGTGATATCACTAACAGATTCTATACACTGCACCGCGGAACCGGACAGCCATTAGCAGGTACAAAACTGATGATCTGGTCGCAGGTAGGCTCCGGTCAGAAAGAAGTAAGCAAGGTAGAGCAAACATACACTGCTGGTAAGGATGGGGCGATAGACCTGACATGGCCTGCCAAGCGTGAGAATGTAAGATTGCAATGGGTAAACGGTGAAGATGACCTGTTCATCGATGAACACAAGTATGTATATAGTTATAAGTATCAGCAGCAGTCTGATGACCTGAAAGATAAGCATACCAGTTTCCTGTTTACAGACCGCGCTATTTATCGTCCCGGTCAAACGCTTTACTTCAAAGGCATCGTGTTAAGAAAAGAAGGGAAAACCAGTAGGGTGGTGGCGGACATGCCAGCTACCATACAGTTGTATGATGTAAATGGTGAACTCGTAGACAGTATGAAGGTGAGGTCCGGTGAATATGGTACTTATTCTGGCAAATTTACACTTCCTACCGGCCGTTTGAATGGTGAGTTCCATATTCAGGAAGCGAGTGGTGAAGGCCACACTGCTTTCAATGTAGAAGAGTATAAACGTCCAAAATTCTATGTGGAATTTGAGCCGGTACGTGGTACTTACCGTGTGAACGATTCTGTAAAAGTGACTGCGAAAGCATTGGCTTATGCAGGTAATAATATCGGTGGCGCAAAAGTAGAATACCGTGTGGTAAGAACTGCCCGTTTCCCTTATCCCTGGCTGATGTGGAGAATTCCGTATCGCAGCGATTCCCGTGAGATCACACATGGGGAGACAAAAACAGGTGCGGATGGTAGCTTTACTGTATCATTCGACGCAATACCTGACGGGAAAGTACCTGCATCATTGAAGCCGATCTTCTCGTATACTGTATCTGCTACGGTTACGGATATCAATGGGGAGACGCACAGTGAAGAGCAGTCAGTGAGTGCTGGTTATCAGGCATTGGAAGTAAATATCGGTTTGGCGAAAAGACTGCTGGCAAAAGACCTGGATTCAGTAAGGATCACCACACAGAACCTGAATGGTAACTTTGAGCCTGCTGATATTAACATCTCTGTGAGTCCGGTAAAGCGCCCCAACCGTTTATTAAGGTCCAGATACTGGGATAAACCTGATCAGTTTACTATATCGCAGGCGGAGTATGAAAATCTATTCCCACATGATGTGTATAATGATGAAGATAACGAGGAAAGCTGGACAAGAGAGAAAGCGGTGTTAAATGCGTCAGTAACGACAAATGAAAGGTCACGTATTGCGTTGGGCAAACAGCAATTAGCCGCTGGTTGGTATGAGCTGAATGTAAGTACTAAAGATAAGTACGGTCAGGAAGTGATACAGAAGCACTTATTTGAACTGGTTGATCTGGAAGCGAAGAAGCCGTCTTATCCTGTGTATCTGTGGCAATATGTAAGTGCAAAGAGCATAGAGCCAGGGGAGAAAAAACTGATCCGTATTGGTTCCTCTGCGAAGGATGTGCATGTATTGCAATTGTTCGCTCAGCAGGATAAGAAAGAAGCATTCAGTAGCTTCGGTGTTAATAATACCATTGAAAACAGGGATTATACCGCACAGGAAGCGGACAGAGGAAACGTCATGTTCCAGTACGCTTTTGTAAAGGATAACAGGATCTATACCCTGACAGAAACAGTGGCGGTACCATGGACTAACAAACAACTGGATATTACTATTGGTACACACCGTGATAAACTGTTACCGGGTGAGAAAGAGAAATGGCAGGTGAAGATCAGGGGATACAAAGGAGAGCAGGCGGCAGCTGAAATGTTAGCAACTATGTATGATGCATCCCTGGATGAGTTCCGTGAGCAATCCTGGTCTGCACCATCAGTATATCCTTACCTGTATAGCTATAAATACTGGACAGCAGCTGATAACTTTAAAGTACAGTATTCTATTGGCCGTGATGATATCAAACGTAAGAGAACGCCGGAGGCTAAGCCATTCTCTTATGATTATCTGAACTGGTTTGACTGGTATATGTCGGGTGCGTATATGTTACTAAATGATGCAAGTGGTAATAAACAGGAAGTAGATATCGTAGGATATGAGAACAGAAGGAGAATGGTGATGAAGCGTGGTAGGGTTGATGCAATGCGGGAAGCAGTGCCGATGGCAGCTCCGGTGGCTTCGCTTCAGGCTGGTTTATTGGAAGATGCTAAAGGTACAGGTGTAATCGAGCCACCTCCTCCTCCGGGAGCAAGCAATGATTTTGCTTTTAGTAAAATCCCGGGTGCTCCTGAAGCTACACAAGGTCAATCTGACAAACCGGCTGAAACTATTCAGCCACGTAAAAACTTCAACGAAACAGCCTTCTTCCTGCCGGATCTGCGCACAGATAAAGATGGTAATATCACTTTTGAGTTTACCGTTCCTGAGGCACTGACCCGCTGGAAATTCCTCTCACTGGCGCATACAAAAGATGCTGCATTTGGGACTGCTGAAACCAGCATTGTTACACAGAAACCACTGATGGTGCAGCCCAATGCACCGCGTTTTATGCGTGAAGGAGATAAGATTGAGTTCTCTGCCAAGATCAGCAACCTTGCTGATAGTACACTGAAAGGTGAAGCAAGACTCGAACTGCTGGATGCAACCACCATGCAACCTGTAGACGGCTGGTTCCAGAACCTGTTCCCAGTACAGCATTTCACGGTAGAGAAAGGGCAAAGTACAGCAGTGACTTTCCCGGTACAGATACCATTCAACTTTAACAGTTCTCTGGTATACCGCGTTGTTGCGGTATCTGGTAAGTATAGTGATGGCGAAGAGAACGCATTGCCGGTACTGACCAACACCATGCTCGTCACGGAAACATTGCCACTCTCCATGCGCGGCAATGGTACACGTACTTTCACCATGCCTAAACTGCTCAGCAGCGGATCATCGGAAACATTACATCAGCATTCCTTCACACTGGAATATACAGCTAACCCTGCATGGTATGCAGTACAGGCACTCCCTTATCTGATGGAGTATCCATATGAATGTTCTGAGCAGATCTTCAACAGGTACTATGCAAATACATTGGCTACACATATCGCGAATGTCGTACCTGGTGTAAAGACCACATTTGAAAAATGGCGTACTACTGATACAGCTGCATTGCAGAGTAACCTGCAAAAGAATGAGGAGCTGAAATCTGTATTACTGCAGGAGACACCATGGGTGCTGGAAGCCAAGAATGAATCTGAGCAGAAGAAACGTATCGCGCTGCTATTTGATCTGAAACGTATGATCAGTGAGCAGAAACGGGCGATTGAGCAGTTAAGGGAACGTCAGATGAGCAATGGTGCATTCCCATGGTTCAATGGTATGTCGGAAGACCGTTTTATTACACAGTACATCCTTTCCGGCTTAGGTCGTTTGAATGATGTAGGCGCGTTGACAGCGGAAGATGCTGTTGTTGCTGAGGATATCATCACGAATGGATTGAACTACATTGACAAAGCAACGGATGCATCCTATCATAACCTGAAGAAATCAAAGGTGGATATGAATGCGCAGCACATCGGATATCTGGAAACACATTATTTGTACACACGTAATCTGATGAAATCACAGGAGCTGCCTGGCGAGTTCAGAGAAGCCTATCAATACTACATTACCCAGGCGAAGAAATACTGGACAAAGATGGATATCTATCCGCAGGCAATGTTAGCGGTTGTATTCAACAGAAGCGGCGATGCTAAAACAGCAGCAGAGATCATCCGTTCACTGAAAGAACGTGCGATCATCAATCCTGAAACGGGTATGAGCTGGAAGGCACTGCGCGGTGGTTACTGGTGGTACGAAGCGCCGGTAGAAACCCAGGCGATGCTGATCGCCGCATTTAAAGAAGTGGGTAATGATTCAGCAGCCGTAGGCGATATGAAAACATGGTTACTGAAGAATAAACAGACCAACAGCTGGAGTACGACCAAAGCAACTGCTGACGCATGTTACGCGATGCTGCTAGGTGGTAGCAACTGGCTGGAAGTAACACCTGCTATCAGTATAAAAGCAGGTAATGCTACTGTAAGCAGTACTACTGAAAAGACGGAAGCAGGTACCGGATATTTCAAGAAACGTTTCAATACGACCGAAGTAAAACCTGATATGGGTACCATCGCTGTAACTGTAGAAGACAGCAAAGGACAACCATCATGGGGCGCTGCTTACTGGCAGTATTTTGAGCAACTGGATAAGATCACCAGTGCTGCTACTCCGCTGAAACTGGAAAAGGAGCTGTTCATTGAGAAGAATACTGGCGCTGGTCCTGTACTGACAGCGATCACTGATGGTAATACGCTGAAGGTGGGTAACCGTGTGAAAGTGCGTGTTGTGATGCGTGTAGATCGTGACATGGAATACGTTCACCTGAAAGATATGCGTGCCGCCTGCTTCGAACCAGAAAGCGTGCTGAGTGAATGTAAATGGCAGAATGGAGTAAGTTATTATGAAAGCACAAAAGATGCGAGTACCAATTTCTTCTTTAGTAGTCTGCCAAAAGGTACCTATGTGTTTGAATATACCTTGTTCGTTACTCACCAGGGTAACTTCAGCAATGGTATCAGCACCGCACAATGTATGTATGCACCGGAGTTCAGTGCACACAGCGAAGGTATCAGAGTGAAGGTGACGGAGTAAGTAAAAGTTTAGTGCGTTATAAAGCGGGTGTATCAAAAGTGATTTTGATGCACCCGCTTCTCTTTTATCCCTATATGAACCTGAATAGCAGGAAGGGTTGTATTTTGCGCCCAAATGAAAGTAGATTTTCTGATAATAGGCCAGGGCATTGCCGGTACTGTACTCAGTTATACACTGATGCAGGCAGGGCAGTCTGTACTGGTCATGGATGAATATAAAGCGAATAGTGCATCCCGGGTAGCAGCGGGCGTTGTTAATCCTGTATCTGGTCGCCGTTTTACAATAGCCTGGGAATACGATGCCATTTATCCGGTGGCAGTGAAGGTGTATCGGGAACTGGAAGCCTTGCTGGGAATACCTGTATTTAAAGAAAGAGATATTTACAACGTACTTCCTTCGGAGCAGCTGAAGCAGGCTTTTATGGAACGAACTGCCGGATTGTCCTATATGGAGGACCCCTCAGAGGAACGGATAGCACGTTATGGACAATGGCTGGACCAGCCATATGGTGCAGCTGTGGTGAAAGGAGGAACGGTGCTACTGAACGGTTTGCTGCCAGCCTGGCGTAATTATCTGAAAGAAAAAAGTAGCCTGCTGGACGAAAGGATAGACCTCTCCAGGATTGTAACTAATACTGACGGCGTCACTTATGGGGATATCTCCGCCCGTTACCTGGTCTTTTGTGAAGGGGCAGCTACTGTTCATAATCCCTGGTTTAACTACATCCCCTTTCTGCTGAACAAGGGAGAGGTGCTGCAGGTGCAAATCCCTGGTTTTTCCACACCTGATATTATAAAAAGAAGTGTCGCCCTGGTACCGCAGGGAGATGATACCTATTGGGTAGGGTCAACCTTTGCGTGGGATTTCCCGGATGAGGCGCCTACTGCAGATAAGCGTGAGTTCCTCGAGAAAGGATTGCAGCAATTAGTTAAGGTGTCGTACACCGTGCTGGACCAGCTGGCAGCAGTGCGTCCTTCGGGTACAGACCGTCGTCCGATCATAGGATTGCACCCGGAATCGCCGGTTTTAGGTATATTTAACGGCCTTGGTACCAAAGGATCGTCTCTGGCACCAGCTATGGCAGCGGAATTTGCAGCACATTTACTGCAAAAGGAGCCGCTACGGCCGGATACAGACATTAAACGGTTTTTTAACAGGTATAAGGGCTAGAAATGCTGATGGCAAACAGTATCTTTGCCGACCGTTTGGGCCTCTCGACCCCCGGAAAACAAAAAGTTGAACTTTATAATATAATTATATGTACAGAACGCACACTTGCGGCGAGCTACGACTGGAGCATCAGGGCACACAGGTATCAATGTCTGGCTGGGTTCAGACTATCAGGAAATTCGGAAGTATCACATTTGTGGACCTGCGCGACCGCTATGGCGTCACGCAGCTGTTGCTGGGAGAATCTTTCAATGCCCAGCTGGACGCGCAGCCTCTTGGCCGTGAGTTCGTTTTACAGGCAAAAGGTACCGTGACGGAGCGTTCTAATAAAAATCCAAATATGCCTACCGGTGATATTGAGATCACCGTAAGTGAGCTGAATATATTAAATGCGGCTAAGACGCCTCCTTTCACCATCCAGGATGATACTGATGGTGGAGACGAGTTGCGTATGAAATACCGTTACCTTGACTTGCGCCGTAACATCGTAAAGCAGAACCTTGAGCTGCGCTACCGTGTGAACAGGGCTGCACGTAACTATCTGGATAGCAGAGGGTTCATGGATATTGAAACTCCTTTCCTGATCAAATCTACGCCGGAAGGTGCACGCGATTTCGTCGTGCCTAGCCGTATGAATGCCAACGAGTTCTACGCATTACCACAATCTCCGCAAACCTTTAAGCAGCTGCTGATGGTGAGTGGTTATGACAGATACTACCAGATCGTAAAGTGTTTCCGCGATGAGGACTTACGTGCTGATCGTCAGCCGGAGTTCACCCAGATCGACTGTGAAATGAGCTTTGTTGATCAGGAAGACATCCTGACCAATTTTGAGGATATGCTGAAACATATCTTCATGGAGATCAAGGGTATCAGCTTCGAAGGACAGTTCCCACGTATGACCTGGGATGACGCTATGGAGTTCTATGGTAATGATAAGCCAGACATCCGCTTTGATATGAAACTGGTGAACTTCAATAGTATCGCTAAAGGCAACAACTTCAAAGTGTTTGACGACGCAGAGCTGGTTGTAGCGATCTGTGCAAAAGGTTGTGCGGAGTACACCCGTAAGCAGCTGGATGAACTGACAGAATGGGTTAAACGCCCTCAGATCGGTATGAGTGGTCTGATTTATGCGAGATATAATGCTGATGGAACAATAAAAAGCTCTGTAGATAAGTTCTTTGACGAAGAGAAGCTGAAGGGCTGGGCGGAAAAATGCCAGGCAGAACCAGGTGACCTGATCCTGGTATTAGCAGGCAAGGAAGAACGTACCCGTAAGGCAATGAGTGAGTTACGTCTGGAAATGGGCGAACGTCTGGGGCTGAGAGACAAAAATGTATTTAAGCCACTGTGGGTGATTGACTTCCCGCTGTTTGAATACGCAGAAGAGGAAAACCGCTGGGTAGCCCGCCACCATCCATTTACATCTCCTAAACCGGAACATATTGAATGGATGAATGATCTGTCAAAATATGCAGACATCAAGGCGAATGCTTACGATATCGTACTGAACGGTACAGAAGTGGGCGGTGGCTCCATCCGTATCTTCCAGCGTGATCTGCAGGAGAAAATGTTTGCAGCATTGGGCATGAGCGCTGAAGAAGCAGACCATAAATTTGGCTTCCTCCTGGGTGCCTTTGAATACGGCGCACCACCGCATGGAGGTATTGCCTTCGGTTTTGACCGCCTGTGTTCGTTGCTGGGTGGAAGTGAAACAATACGAGATTTCATAGCATTCCCTAAGAATAATTCCGGTCGTGATGTCATGCTGGATGCGCCTAGCGCTATTGATCAGGCTCAGTTGAATGAGCTTAAGATCGGCCTGGTTAAATAGGCTGGCACGGAATTTGACTATGTGGGTGGCACAAAGAACTGAATCCCCCTTGATGCTGATAAAACGGTGTTAAGGGGGATTGGTGCTAACTAAAAGAGTACCATAATCGACAGGGGTTTAATTTAGAATAGATTATTAAATTTTAACAAGTTATAGTCATATTGTACAAATATTTCAACTATATTGCCAAAACTAAACACAATTCTACCATGACATCTAAGAAAATGTTCAGCGGGGGATGGTTTTGTGCAATGCTGGGTATACTTTTGCTGATAGGCAACACTGCCTACTCGCAACGTTCCGTAACGAATTATATGACAAAGTATAAGCCGACGGCTATACGTATCATGAATGAGACGGGTATACCAGCAAGTGTGATATTGGGAGTGGCTATGCTGGAATCCGGAATGGGGACAAGTAAGAATGCAAAATACTTACATAATCATTTCGGGATAGTAGGACGAAACACCCTGCACAAAAAGAAAGGAGTGACTTACCGCTCCAGGTATAAAGAGTTCGCCAGCTCGGAAGCATCGTTCGATTACTTTGCCAACATGGTGAAAAAGAAAAAATGGTTCCCGATGTTGAAAGGGAATACCGAATATAAGCTCTGGCTCAAACACATGAATCATGGTGGATATTCTTCTGCCGGTCATGAGTGGGTGAAAAGAGTAACAAGTATGATCAGTCGCTATAAATTGTACAAACTGGATGAGCATATGGCATATACGGGGAGTTAATTTATAGTCTGTAGTTTTATACGACTAAAAACAGATTCAGCAGCTATGTCTGGCAATAACAAATCTGCCTATCCTTTTTACATTACCGCGGGGACTTTAGTGTGTTTAGTGGCTTTGTCACTTATTAAGAACAGCTTCTCTATCAATGATTTTACAACCCGTCCGCTGGACTTGTTGGCCGACATTAGAAAAGATGCCCCTATACCCCCTTCAGTACAAACCGATACCGCTGCCTATGCTGGTGTAACTGCTCCGGAGAATGTGGACACAACCACCGGAACAGTAGATTCGACTGCGCTTGCCGCTGCGGCTATCCCTGATCCTGACCACCTGCATAACTTTACTACCTATACAGGTATCCTCAATTATCATCCACCAGTGGGTACTGATAGTACCGTCACTGCCGGACTGGAACACTTCCTGACCGCATTGGATGAGTTGAAAGCAAAGAAGAGAAAGAAAGTACGTATTGCCTATTTCGGTGATTCCATGATCGAGGGTGACCTCATCACGGAAGACCTGAGAGACAGTTTGCAAAGACTCTTCGGCGGGCAAGGCGTAGGGTTTGTTCCTGTGACCTCTGTTGTAGCCGGCTTCAGGACCACCATCACACATACATTCTCCAAAGACTGGAAAGACTATAGTTATAAACAACTGCCGCCAGCCAGTTTACCACTGGGTATTTCGGGCCATACCTTTATGCCTGGCGAGTCCAGCTGGATCAAATATCAGTCTGTGAAGAAACGCGGACTGAGCAAGTTTGAGCAGGTGAGCCTGTTGTATGGACCGGTCAACTCCGGTAGTATTTCTGTGAACAATAAATCATACACATTATCTGGTCATCAGGCCGTGAATAAGCTGTCGCTACAGATGGATTCTGTTAACTCCAAACAGGTGACCATTAAATGGGCTGGCGGAAGTGCCGCACCTTTGTATGGTGTTTCCTTTGAAGGCGATACGGGTGTATATGTGGACAACTTCTCTTTCCGCGGTATCAGTGGTATAGAGCTGGGTAAACTGTCCGGAAAACTGCTGCAACAGATGCAGGAGGAGCATCCGTATGACCTCATCGTATTACATTATGGCGCCAATGTGTTGTGGAAACCAGAGCTGACCGATTACGACTGGTATGGCGGACCTATGAGAAAAGTGATCGATTCATTACGTAACGATATCCCTAACGCTTCTTTCCTCGTAATAAGTACAGCTGATAAATCATACAAGAAAAGTGGAAATTATGTAACCGCACCGGGCGTAACCGCGTTGCTGAAGGTCCAGCATGATCTGGCCAAGTCGCACGGTACCGCCTACTGGAACCTGTATGCCGCCATGGGCGGTCATAACTCCATGATCCGTTGGGTAGAAGGTGATCCGGTGTTGGCCAATAAGGATTACACGCATTTTAACCGACAGGGGGCGGCCAAGGTAGGGGCGCTGCTGTATAAAGCGATGATGGATGAATATAAGCAGCTGGAGCACCAGTAAAAAAGGAATGATCAGTTTGTTTGCAGGCATGTTGACCACCATCAGCTCTGTGGCTGTTGGACAGGTGAACACAATTTCCCAGGATACGGCGTTATACCGTTTTTTCAGGGCTCTGCATCATGCTGATAGTAATGTAGTTTCTGTGCTGCACCTGGGAGACTCCCATATACAGGCAGGCTTCTTTCCGTTTACGACTGCTTTTTTCCTGCAGCAGGATTTTGGAAGCGCAGGCAGGGGATGGGTATTCCCATATAACCTGGCTAATACAAACGGTCCTTCGGACTACCGCTGGAATAGTACCGGCCGGTGGGATGTGGATAAGATCATTGACAGAAATAAGTCTACTGACCTGTTGGGACCAGGTGCAATGGTGATCACGTCTCGCAATGAGGCACCCGCACTGGCTTACAGTGGCCGGGAGAATGATGAGAAAATGGATAATAACATCCGCCAGGCGGAGTTATTCTATGATGCCGGGTCCGACAATTCACCTGTGAGTATTCCCGGAGCTGGCGTGGATATATCTGCTACACCATTCGAAGGAGGCCCACAGACACTCAGAAAGGCATCTGTTACCTTCCCGGAAGCAGTTCAGTCCTTCCAGGTGAGATGGGATCGTCAGACTACACAGCCCTTCCGCTTTTATGGCGCCTTACTCCAAAACGGGAATAACGGTGTGTTGTATAGTGCTGTAGGGGTGAATGGAGCTACCTTCCAGCAGTACAATGATAATAATACGACCCTCATCGCCGAGATGCAAGTGATGCAGCCGCAACTGGTGATCATTTCCCTGGGTACAAATGAGGCATATGGTAGTCTGAACGCAGCGACGTTCAGATCGCAGCTGGATGATGCCGTCAGCACGATCAGGAAATATCAGCCTAAAGCCTGTATTGTACTGACAACTCCGCCTGAATGTAAGCGGGTGAGCAAAAAGGCTTATCGCAGAAAGGTGGGCAAGAAATATAAGACCTATTATAAAATAGCATATTATCCGAATCCCTATATAGCGGTAGTCACACAACAGATCATGAGCTATTGCCGGGAGAATGGACTGGCCTGCTGGAACTTCAACGCGGTGAATAAAGCAATGGCTGCCGGTTTTTCCGGTGGATGGCAGGGAGACCATATTCACTTTAACAGTCGGGGATATCAGTTACAGGGAAAGCTGCTATACGAGGCATTGCGTAACAGCTATGACAAATATTTAAAAGTAGAAAAGACTCATAAAAATATCGCTGAATGATCGATGTAGATATTCATAAGCTGCTGAATCTCCTCGTGTATAATCCGGAGAAACCTATACTGTTAAACAGCGCTTTTTTTCTTTATTTCTTCACAGCTTTTCTCCTGTTATATCTGGCAGTAGGGAGAAGCAAGGAAGGGAGAGTGGCCGTGTTCACCATATTTTCCCTGTACTTCTTTTACATGGCCTGCGGACTGTATGTAGGTCTCGTGATCATCTCGGCAATCGTTGACTTTAACCTGTCGCGCTGGATCTATTATTCTGAAAATCAGCGCAAACGGAAATTGTTGCTGATACTCAGTATCGTGCTGAACCTCGGCCTGTTATTCTATTTCAAATACACGGACTTCTTCATCGGTATCGTCAATGATGTGACAAATGGAGATATCCCATTCCTGAAACTGCTGTTACCGATCGGTATTTCCTTCTATACATTTGAAAACCTGAGTTACACAGTGGATGTATACAGGAGAGAATTTAAACCGGTAGACAATTTTATGGACTACCTGTTCTTCCTGTCGTTCTTTCCAAAACTGATGATGGGACCGATTGTAAGGGCGCATGACTTCATTCCGCAGATCTCCAAACCCTATGAGCTGAACTCGGAAGATATCGGAAAGGGTATCTATCTGATCATGGCGGGCTTATTCAAGAAGATGGTGATCTCGGATTACATCAATGAGAACTTTGTACAATACATATTTGATGATCCTTCCAAGCATACGGGGCTGGAATGTCTGTTAGGGGTATATGGGTATGCGCTTATCATCTATTGCGACTTTTCCGGATATTCTGATATTGCTATAGGTATCGCCCGCTGGACCGGGTTTAAGATCCCGCCTAACTTCGATTCTCCTTACCAGAGTTCCAATATCACAGAGTTCTGGCGTCGCTGGCATATTTCATTGTCTTCCTGGCTGAGAGACTACCTGTACATTCCATTGGGTGGTAACAGGAAGGGAAAGGTGCGTCAGTACATTAATCTGTCACTCACAATGCTGATCGGCGGTTTCTGGCATGGTGCGAGCTGGAACTTTATTTTCTGGGGAGCGATGCATGGCGCTGCGCTGGCTGTGGATAAAGTGAGACTGGACTGGCTGAAGGCACGTGGAGGCGGTTCAACCGGATGGGTAGGCACCATTATGAAAGTAGGCGGTGTCATTATCACCTTCCATTTTGTATGTTTCTGTTGGGTATTCTTTAAAGCCAGCACCTTCCATGATGCCTGGTCGCTTCTGCATCAGGTAGCTTTTGACTTCCAGCCTGAAGTATGGTTAGAGTTGTATAACGGGTATACCACGGTATTCTGGGTAATGTTACTGGGCTTCATATTGCATTTCCTGCCTAAGCGTGTGGAAACATTTACAGAACTGGCACTGGCAAGGGTACCACTGGTGGGCAATGTGGCTATCATGGTGGTATTTTTCTATGTGCTTAATCAGATCATGTCTCTGGAGACCATGAT
This sequence comes from Chitinophaga agri, assembly GCF_010093065.1. NCBI lineage: Bacteria > Pseudomonadati > Bacteroidota > Chitinophagia > Chitinophagales > Chitinophagaceae > Chitinophaga > Chitinophaga agri. The sequence continues at coordinate 5,428,815 of NZ_CP048113.1, forward strand.
GCCGATCTATTTGCAGTTTTAAATGATGGCCTTCGGGCTGGAAGATATACAGGGGCTGTTCGTCATATGACGGACAGCCCCTGTAGCTTTTTGTTGTCATTGGCAACTATGTGCCGAATTGCCGCGTTAAGTTTTTGTTATCAACATCTTTTTCCGTTGCTTTGCGCAAAATTTCCTGAATGCGACTAAAACATATGGCAATCATTTGCTTGCCTTTGTTATACTCCGGCATTGCCCGGGGGCAGTTTCTGATGGACATGATCGATACTACGACCAGCGTGGGTAAAGGCATGTTCTCACTGTATCAGAAGTATGATGCCGTGCGTTTTAGCGGCTACATCCAGCCACAGTTTCAATATGCCACAGACAAGGGTATTAACAGCTATGCCGGTGGTAACTTCCCGAATGAGGTAGATAATAGGTTCACACTGCGCCGTGGACGTTTCCGTCTGGACTACACCAGGTATAACGACAAGCAAATGCCCATGGTACAGTTTGCTTTTCAGTTTGACGGTACGGAAAGAGGAGTGTTCATCCGAGACTTCTATGGTCGTATTTTCGAGAATAAATGGAATAATTTCTCATTGACAGCGGGAATGTTCGCCCGTCCGATCAGTTATGAGGTGAACCTTTCTTCCGGCGACCGTGAGACGCCGGAGCGTGGTCGCATGTCACAGATCCTGATGCGGACTGAACGTGATATCGGCGCGATGGTGACATATGAGCCCCGCCGTGCTGATCATCCCCTGAAGTTCCTGAAGATAGATGCTGGTTTCTTCAATGGGCAGGGTTTGACAGCTACCAGTGACTTTGACAGCCATAAAGACTTTATTACCCGCTGGGCGGTGAAACCTATAAAACTAAATAGCAGGAACTGGCGTTTATCAGGCGCTGTTTCCATGTTGTATGGGGGAATGGAACAGTTTACCCGGTATATTTATAAAACGGGTGTGCAGTCCGGAAAACCGGCTTATTATGTCGATTCAACCGCGACTAATATGGGTAAGATCGCTCCGAGACATTACTATGGGGCTGACCTGCAATTGCGGATTCCAAATGGTAAGAATAAAGGGGCCACTGAGTTCAGGCTGGAGTATCTGTGTGGTACGCAAACAGCCACCGCTTCTACCACTGAAACACCGGGTACCATCCCTGTCAGTGGAGGAGTGAATGCTCCGCTATACGTGCGTAGGTTCAATGGCGCTTATCTGTATTTTATGCAGAACCTGGGTAATCCAAGAGACCTTCTGGTGATCAAATACGACTGGTATGACCCCAACAAGAAGGCGGCAGGGCTGGAGATCGGCGCACCCGGCAGCGGAATGAGTGCTGCGGATATCCGTTACAATACCCTGGGTCTGGGATATGTGCATTATTTCAATCCCAATATGAAGGTGATGTTATACTATGATATTGTGAAGAATGAGTCGACTGCCCTGGAGGGGTATACGGAAGACCTGCATGATAATGTGTTCACCTGCAGGTTGCAATACCGCTTTTAATAGCTTATTCTCCCGATTCCAGTGTAAAGCCGAAAGTAGAACCTATTTCTGGTTTACTACGGATGTTGATCGTCTGTCCGTGGGCTTCGATGATATGTTTTACGATCGCAAGTCCGAGACCGGTACCACCTATATCACGGCTGCGCGCTCTGTCTGTGCGGTAGAATCGTTCAAATACACGGGGGAGGTGCTCTTCAGCGATACCGATACCATCATCCGATATTTCGATCAGTACACGTCTATCATCCATCACATAGATGCTGGCGACGGTATGGCCGTCAGTACGGCCGTATTTGATAGAGTTGTCTACGAGGTTGATCAGTACCTGCCTTACCTTTTCCTTGTCTGCCAGTACGTGAATAGGCGCTTCGCAGCCTTTTTTCACATTGAACTTAATACCTTTGGTATTGGCTTTGAGAGAGAGTGTATCAAAGACGTCCTTCAGCAGGTCCTGGATCACAAAGTTCTCACTGTTGATGGTCATTTCACCACTTTCCAGTTTCGATATCTCGTCCAGGTCGTCAATGAGGCGGCAAAGCCGGTCAATATTCTTGGTAGCGTTTTTCAGGAACACTTTATTAACAGCCGGATCTTCCAGTGCCCCATCCAATAGCGTATGGATGTAACCCTGTACAGCGAAGATGGGCGTTTTCAGTTCATGGCTGAGGTTCAGCAGGAACTCTTTACGGAACTCTTCATTGCGGCGGAGATTATCGAGTTCCTCCTTCTTCTGGCTGGCCCATTTTTCCACATCTTCACTGACTTCCTCAATCGTTTTAAGCGGAAGTATATTCTTGTTGAAGAACTCTTCACGTTTAGAAGCTTTGGTCTGGTAGATGAATTTGTAAATGAGTTTTATCTTCCTGTAAATAAAGTTCTGTAACGTATACAGGTACAGGTAATAAGAGACCAGGAAGGTCAGGACAAATGCGATCAGGACCACTTTCCAGGGAGCATTGATAAACAATGTGCCCAGCGTAATGATAGCTGAAAGGATAAGGGCAGTAAAACCTGCCAGTTTTTGCGGAGAAAGATTCTTGGCTTTAAACATACTCCATAATGAGTAATTGCTATAATAGCGGGAAATTAAACCAATTTTTTCACTTGACATAACACACAGGGCTGGATACGCAATACCCGTTTACGTATCCTGGATACGAATAATGGTGGTTAAATGGTAAGTATGTGAGATTGCTTACATTTCGAATTTGTAACCTACGCCCTTCACGGTAGTGATCAGGTCAATACCTATTTTCTGACGTATTTTACGGATATGTACATCGATCGTACGATCGCCTACGATCACTTCTGTACCCCATACCTGATTGAGTATCTCGTTGCGGAGGAATACACGGCCCGGTTTTGAAGCCAGTAACTGCAGCAGCTCAAATTCCTTTTTCGCGAGAATGATTTCCTGACCTTTATAAGTGACAGTGAACTTTTCACGGTCTATGATCAGATCACCCAGCTGTACCTGCTGGTCCTCCGGTTTGTGTAAACGGCGGAACAGGGCATTGATACGGCTTACCAGCAATTTGGGTTTAATTGGCTTTGCGATGTAGTCATCTGCGCCCATATTCAGACCGTCGATCTCTGATTTCTCATCATTCAGTGCGGTAAGGAACAGCACCATCGTATCTTTAAATTCAGGCAGTTTTCTGATCTCGCGGCAGGTATCGATACCATTTTTGTTGGGCATCATGATATCAAGCATGATAAGGTCAGGACGGAATACTTTCGCTTTCTGCACGGCTTCGCTACCATCTTTTGCGGTGATGGTGTCGTATCCGGCAGATTTCAGGTTATAGCTGATAATTTCCAGGATATCTATTTCATCGTCCACTACTAATATTTTGCCTGCAACCGCTTGGTCTATCATATACTTTGACTTTTAAAGACGGCACAAAATTATAGCGCCGGCCTTGCTATTAATGAAAAATTAACATTATCTAATTGTTAATTCGATCACAACGCAGAACAGTACAGGGATATAAGTAATGCAAAAATACGGGATTTTCCCATCCTTAATCCTGTGCTACAATAGTATTATTAAACAGGTTTTTCATTTGTATGTTTATGGTTATTATTATTTCCCGCGATCTTTTTTAATGCCAGGTTCACCTCATTAAGCATTTCCAGCTGCGTTTGCTGGATCTCCATCATGTCCTGCTGCTGATGGAGGATGAGATGGTCTATTTTTTCATGCAGGATCCTTACTTCCAGCTCAGATTTGAGGTTGATCATATAGTCATTTTTTGCTCTTTGCCTGTCTTTCTCCTCCTGCCTGTTCTGGCTCATCATGATCACCGGCGCCTGTAAGGCCGCCAGGCAGGAGAGTATGAGATTCAGCAGGATAAAAGGATAGGGGTCAAAGGCTTTGTTAGCCAGCCAGTAGATGTTCACGGCCATCCATAACAGGATGAATACCAGGAAAGAAATAATGAATGTCCAGCTACCGCCAAAGGTGGCTATTTTGTCAGCCACACGCTGCCCTACGGTAAAAGCACTGGTACTGTCACTGTCCTCCAGTTTGTCGGTCAGGGTCTGATGCTCTTTGAGCTTTTCCAGTACCATCTTTTCCATTTCTGTGAGCTCGCCTATTTCCCTTGCGAACAGGTGTTCCAGGTACTTCTGCCGGTATTCGTTGATTTCGGAAACGGCCAGATGGGATTTGCTGGTAATATGGGGATGATCTTTCTGTAAAAGTTCCATTACATTTTTGCTGATGCTGCGGCAATGGACTTTCTCAGACGATGGGTATGTTTTCCCGCTCAGATCACTGGTAAAGGTCTGCATGTGATACTCACTGTTTTTGGAGGTTCAAAAATAAGGCGAAAAGGCCGGAAATGCGGTGCTGTAGTATTTTGGTCGTAAATTTGCTATACTAGCCTTATAAAGTTAGAGTAAAGCCTATTTACATTAATGAAAAAAATTATAACTGGTATCTTGTTGCTGGCCTTTCTCCAGACCAGCCTGGTGCATGCGCAGAGTCAAAAAATTGATATACCTATCGGAAGAATTGGTTTCCATGATAATATCGATAGAGAACAGGCAGCCGCACTGAAATTTGACGGAAAGGCAGACGACCTCGTTCACATATCTGATGATGAGACGCTGAATCTGCAGGTGACAAACGCCCTGATCAAGCAGGTTGATGACATGCAGATGCAGATCGAGATGGATTCGGCCCTCGACCACCGGCTGAAAATCAAATATTTGTCGGGTCTGTATGTAATGATCCGCGATTACAACAACAAACGTACTTACCGTAAAATAGCACCTGAGGAAGCCTCGTCCATGGTGAACGCTTTTCGTGAGATGATGAAAGCTGATATCAAAGGAGAAAGTATTCTCCCTTATGTCCATCAGCTTTCTTTTGACGCTGGCGAGAGAATGATCGAGCCTTTCAGGGAGAATCCAGGTTATAAGGATGCCCGTGGTGTACTGTTTGCAAAATATGCTTTTAGTAACCTGGAAACAGTCATGTCCCAGATCGGTAATTACCTGGAATACCCGGCAACGGATTCAGTGATAGCCGCTGTGGCCAGAAAATATCCTAATCAGGTGCTGACATATGCCACTTCTTATACGCCGGTAGCTACTGCCATCAAAAAGAATCCTGATCCGATCGTGCAACTGATCGTACAGATAGGTAATTCCGGTAATTCACAGCTGATCCTGCCTTTCATTGATGAACTGATGGCCGGCACTACCACCGTCGATAAGATCTCTGCGGTAGCTGAGAATGAAGATAAATACTTCAGACAGCTGGTGAAGAGCGCCATTACCCTGCAACACAGAAAGAACAATGGCGAAAAAATCATTGGCCTGAAAGCAATGCTGGAGAATATGCAGGCCCGTTCCCTGCGTTACATCCGGGAGATGAACGACCTGCATGAAGAACCTGCTAATGTACGTTTCAGAATAGTAAAGGACTTTACACCGGAGGAACTGTACTACCTCATCATCAATGGTCAGGAGGAACTGTATACTTCCAGTTACACGAACCATGCAAACGCTGGTTTGTATGACCAGATGATGGCGCGTATGAAACCAGCACGTGGAGATAGTTTGCTGATGCTGGTGGAGTTCGACAGGTTTAAGAAGTTCATCGCCATGGCGGCTGGCTTCAATACGCTCGATAACTTCCTGAAATCCATGGCGCCGGAGAACGCGAACTATCTGATGAAGAAGTATGTGAGCAGTCTGGAAAAAACAGAAGACCTGGAAGATGCGGTGGATGTGGCTAACTCATTTGGTAGCATTAGGGACACGAAATTGCTGGCATTCCTGCGTGAGGAAGTACGGAAGAACTATACTTTCGTATCCCGTAAGAAAGACAGAAGAGGTACAGTGATCTATGAATTACTGGGAAGCCTGTTTGATACGGAAAACAATAGTGGCAGTGATTCTTCGAAAGCAAGCCAGATGTCGGCCAAATTACAGTTACCACCGATCAACTTTGTAACATATAACGCATTGCTGAGCGACAGCGGACGTGTATACCAGCAGGTGTTTTTCTATGGAGATAAAGACGGACATGATTCATATATCAGCTTCATGGGTAACTTCCCATCCAGCGAATGGAGAGTCAGCAAAAATAAATACTGGACAACGATACAGTCTATCAAGGGTAAGCCGATCACTATTTATGCAAACCTGCCACTGGAAGAGCCGGAAGACAAAACTGCTATCGAAAAGCTGAGTGAATACCTGGATGAGAACGATATTCATCCCACCGTATTCATCCATCGTGGGCACAGCTATCACGTGAATACGACACTTGATAACCTGCAGAGTTCCGCAAAGATAGTCGTACTCGGCTCCTGTGGTGGTTATCATAATATGGCAATCGTATTGCAGAAATCGCCTGAGGCGCATATCATCTCCTCCAAACAGGTGGGTACGCGTTTCGTGAATGAGCCGATCATACGTACCCTGGACGAAACGATCCGTGCCGGTAAAAATGTAGACTGGGTACAGATGTGGGCCGCTCTGGGTAAACGTTTTGCAGGCGATGCACGTAACAAAGAGCTGTTCAGTGACTATGTGCCTCCGCACAAGAACCTGGGTGCTATTTTTATCAAGGCATACAAGCAGATCATGAAAGAAGACAAGTAAAGTAATTATGAAATAGCAGAAAAAGCCCTCCGGCAACATTGCCGGAGGGCTTTTTCTTTATACTTTTGTACGGTGGAAAATACAGCGGTCAAGAAGGTTTTTGATATTAGCTTATTAAGGAGGATATTCACTTTTGCAGTTCCATACAGGCGCTCGTTCTATCTTTCAATGTTCCTGACGGTGTTACTTGCCGTTATATCGCCCATGCGGCCATACCTGATACAGCTAACGGTTGATAAATATATTGCAGGTCAGCTTATGCAGATGCTGATCACTATTACCATTGTGCAGGTGATACTCCTGCTGCTGGAAACCGTCATGCGTTTCTACTTCTCCTATCTCACTAACTGGCTGGGACAGTCTGTTGTAAAGGACCTCCGGGTAACCGTCTACAGGAAGATCGTCCGGCTTAACCTGGGATTCTTTGACAAGACCCCCATTGGTACACTGACCACCCGTACTATCAATGATATTGAGGCAATCAATGATGTATTCTCGGAAGGGTTGATCTCCATTATTGCCGACATGCTGATGATCATTGCCATACTCGTCGTGATGTTCATAGAAGACTGGCGGCTAACACTGATAAGTCTCTCTCCGTTCCCGGTGCTGATCATTGCCACCTACATTTTCAAGGAGAGTGTGAATAAGTCCTTTTACAGGGTAAGAAATGCCGTATCAGCGTTGAACGCCTTTGTACAGGAACACCTGACAGGGGTAGCGATTGTACAGGCATTTACTGGCGAGAAACGTGAATATGCCCGCTTCCGTCAGATCAACAAGGAGCATCGTACCGCGAATATAGACGCCATTTTTGCGTATTCTGTGTTCTTTCCGGTAGTGGAGATCATATTAGCTATTTCCCTGGGACTGATGGTCTGGTGGGGGGCCAATAAGGTACTGAACTATGAAGTGACGCAGGGGGTAATGATCGCTTTTATCATGTACCTGAACATGTTATTCCGTCCATTACGAATGCTGGCCGACAAGTTCAATACCCTGCAGATGGGCATGGTCGCCAGTGAGCGGGTGTTCCGCATACTGGATAGTGATGACTATATTGATGACAGTGGCACGAAAGACGCGGCGGGTATGAAAGGTGCTATTACTTTTGACCATGTGTACTTTGCCTATAAAGATGCGGAATATGTGCTGAAGGATGTTGATTTCAGTGCCCGTCCTGGAGAGACGATCGCTATTGTAGGGCATACCGGTTCCGGTAAAACGACCATCATCAGTATCCTGAACCGCCTGTATGAAATTCAGAAAGGCCGCATCCTGATAGATGGTACTGATATCAAGGAATTTACCTTGTCTGCGCTGCGTAGTAAGATAGGCGTGGTATTACAGGATGTATTCCTGTTTGCCGGTTCAGTGTATGAGAATGTGACATTACGCAATCCTGCTATCAGCCGAGAGGAAGTAGAGCAGGCTGCGAAACTCATAGGATTACATGACTTTATTCTGCAATTACCAGGTGGTTATGACTACCAGGTAATGGAACGGGGTAGCACCCTGTCCCTGGGGCAGCGTCAGCTGATCTCTTTCGTAAGGGCATTATTGTACGATCCATCCATTCTGATCCTGGACGAGGCTACTTCTTCCGTAGATACGGAGTCTGAAATGCTGATCCAGCGTGCCATAGACAAGCTGATCTCAGACAGGACCTCTATCATTATTGCGCATAGATTGTCTACGATCAGCAAGGCCAATAAGATCATTGTACTGGACAAAGGGGAGATCAGGGAAATGGGTACCCATGAGGAATTACTGAAGCTGGAAGGATTTTATTACAAATTACATAGTATGCAGTTCAAGCAGACGGGTGTTATTTAAGTTAGTTTCATTACTTTAGAGTAGTAAAAAAAATATAATCCCTACTACCTATTGTTTTATGAGCTGCTCTAAAAAGTTTATGCTTGTCAGCATTTTGTTATCGCTATTCTCGTTTGTTGCCTTTGCGGGGGACTATGAAAAAGCCTGGGACGCACTTAACAAGAATGACAAAACTCGCGCGGTCGAGTATTTCAGGAAGGCGCTGAAAAGCGATCCTGCTAAAAAGAATAATGCCATGGCGGCATTGATATTACTGGAATCCTATGAGGGTAACGGTGATACTTTTCTGGAAAGATACCCCAATCCACTTGATGTATTTACAGATGTAAACCCTTATGCTTACGCACTTTGGTTCAATGATGCTGTACTTGGCGGTTATGGAACCAAGAAGGGGAAGCAAATGTTTAACATTAACCGGATCATTTCCGAGCAACGTTTTAATGGTTCTATGAAAGCGGCGGCAACTTACTTCAAGGCGCAGCACTTTCTGTTCGGACAGCGACGTGATAGTGCCGAAGTATATTACCGGCGAATCGGCGCGTTAGGCGACTGGCAGTTTGCCGGTGTATTTGATAATATCAGCGGAAGTGGTTTTAACAAAGATTATGCACCAATAAAAGAGCCGCGTTCCGGTAAAGGATTCACTTCCTACAACAATACCACTGTAGACTGGTTCTCTCCCTTATTCCTGGACGATGAAGGCTGGAAATTCGTAGGGACGTTGTTCCCATCAAAAACAGGTATTGGTTACGCACAAACATTTGTAAATGCGGATACGGAGAAAGACGTTATTCTCTGCCTGGGCGGCAAAGGGTCGCTGAAAGTGTGGGTGAACGATAAGCTGCTGATAGCGGAAGAGGAGGAATTGACGACAGAAATGGACAGGTATAATGTAAGATGTCACCTGAACAAAGGCTACAATCGCATCCTGGTACAGATCGGTTTTACCAATGAAGATATACCGAACTTTATTGTAAGGCTGACGGATGATAAATATGCACCGTTACAGGGTATTACGCTTACCAAAGATGTACAGGATTATCAGATAGATAAGAGTACAGATGCGCCGAAAGTGCTGCCTCATTTTGCGGAAGCGTATTTTAAGGAACAGATGGCGAAGTATCCGCAGGATCCTGTGTTTCCGATATTGCTGGCAAAAGTATATGACCGCTGTAAGGATGCTGACAAAGCGAAGGCGGTGATGGCCGGCCTGTACAGGAAGTTTCCTGATAACCCGGTGATCCTGTACAACTATATTGATGGAATGTCGTATGAATATGACAGAACAGCTATTGCTGAGTTATCAGAAAAGATAAAGCTGATGGATCCTGACAACTATGAAGTAAGGCAGACGGAAGAAGATCAGCTGGAGAAAGAGAAGAAATATACAGAGGCGCTTGAGTTAGTGAAAAAGATGGAAGCAAAGAATGGAGAGAAGCTGTACACCATCATGAAGAAGATGTATCTGAATGCTTATCTGCAGCAGGTTGATAGTATGATCTCATTACTGAAATATGCATATGAGAAGTATCCGGATAATGCTACTATCGTGTCTACGATGTACCAGTATTATACACAAATGATGAAAGATAAAGTGGAAGCGTTGAAGGTACTGGAACAATATAATGCTACCCATTTTAACACTGAGCTGGCCTATGAAATGGCAGATGTATATTTTCAGCAGAATGAAGTGGATAAAGGTGTAGCAGTGCTGAGACACGTTACACATGTGGTACCGTATGATCTTAGTGTGTATAATCCGCTGGTGAAACATTTCTTTGCACGCCAGGAATATGACTCGGCCATACATTATCTGCAGATCCAGCATCAGATGAGCCCATACAGACATACGCCGTTAGGTGACGTAGCCAGCTCCTACCTGCAGAAAGGAGATAAACAGAAAGCGCTTGAGTATTACAAGCGTGCCCTTGGTCTGTATTCCGGTGGTTACGCCTATCGTGAAAAGATACGTGAACTGGAAAGTAAACCAGATGTATTCAGCTATTTCCCACAGATGGATTATTATGCTGAGATCAGTAAAAATCTAAAGGCAAAGAAAGATACTTCAAAGAGCTTCTACTATTTCTTTAATGACAAGAAAGTAGTGCTGTATGGAGAAGGAGCAAGCGAGCAGCTGGTGAACATGGCTATTTACATCAACAATAAAGATGGTCTTGAGCGCTGGAAAGAGATCAGTATTCCATACAACAGTGTATATGAAAACCTGACCATTATCAAATCGGAAGTGGTAAAGGCCAGTGGAGCAAAGATACCGGCAGAAAGTTATGATAATGAGCTGGTGTTTACCAAGCTGGAGCCGGGTGACGTCGTGTATCTGAGTTATAAGGTCAGCAGTTATGGCATTGGCCGTCTCGGACGTGAGTATTGGGATAAGTTCTACTTCTCTTCATTCAACCCTACGTTGCTGGCCAGGTATAGCGTATTGGCTGCTGATGGTGTGCCGGTACATTATGAGATGAGTAATAATAGCAGCGGGTTGAAGCCGGTGGAAAGTAAGCATGAAAATTTCCGTTTGTATACATGGGAAATGCGTAATGCACCTGTGCTGAAAGATGAGAATTATAGTCCGACGGCAAGCGACATTGGTAGTGTGCTGCATATTTCTACAGTCAAATCCTGGGACGTGATCGCCGAGTGGTATAGTGATATCACACGTATCCAGTCAAGAGAAGACTTTGACATAAACGAAGCGTTTAAAGAGATCTTCCCGAAAGGAGTGGCTGGTATAAGTGATCAGGAGAAGGCACACCGTATTTACGATTACATTGAGAAGAATATCAGTTATAGTTCTGTGTCGTTCAGACAGGGGGCTTATATACCACAGCGTGCTTCCAAGACCCTGAATACACGTCTCGGTGACTGTAAGGATCTCTCAGCATTGTTCGTATCGTTTGCGCGTAAGGCAGGAATGGATGCCAATCTTGTGCTGGTAAGTACGCGCGGGAATGGCGAGCAGAGTATGAAACTGCCTTCTATGGAATTCAACCATTGCGTGGTGAGGTATAAGGACGGCGCGGCATATCAAACCCTGGAACTGACAGACAACCGCCTGCCATTCAATGCGATGCCTCAGAGTCTGGTACGCGCACAGATATTGAATATCCCATTTGAGTATAAGAGCGGGGAGAGCATCCAGTTATATCAGCCAAAGGGTCACTTCGCTGTGTCGAAGAATCGTCATAGCCGGATAGTGGTAGAAAATACCGATCTGCATATTACAAGTGTACTGGCAGCCAACGGAGAGGTCGCCTCTGCTATCCGCAGTAACTATGGAGACAAGGCACAGGATGAGCTGAAGCAGGATCTGCAGGAGTCGGTGGCAGGTCAGCATCGTAATCCGGTGACACTGGAGAAGTTCGCCTTCACTAATCTGGACAACCTAGCGGATACAGTAACGGTCGAAGAGGTATATGTTGTTAAGAACGATGTGATCAGTGTAGGTGACATGAATATGCTGAAACCGCCATTCCTTGATATAGTAGCGACCGCTGATATTTTTAACGATGAGCCCCGCCAGTATCCTTTTGAGTACTGGAAGTATGAAAACGTAGACAGTTATAATACGGAAGTGGAGATCGAATTACCGGCAGGAAAGGTCTTTGATCAGATACCTTCGAATGTACAGGCCAGCTTTGGAGATATGAAATACGAACTGACCTATGTGAAGCAGGCGCCTAACAAGTTGTTAGTCAGGAGGGTGTTCAATACAAACATCCGTGACAACATCAAACCGGAAGCGTTCCCGAAGATGAAAGACTTCTTCGGTATCATCGTAGCGGCTGAACAGAAATATGTTTCATTTAAGTAAATAATTCAATATGTTACGTAGAAGAGGGGCCGCCAAAAGCGGTCCCTCTTTAGTTGTATATATTTTTTGGAATCGCTTACCTTTTTGATAATAAAACTGCTATCTTTGCGCAAAATTTCAGAAAGCGGTGATTTCCTACACTCTGTCCAAATATAGACTGGTAGCCCTTATTCTTGCATTTTGCATAAGTGGTTTTAATACGTTTGCGAATACTTCGGAAGCTCATGAAGAGCCTAAGAAGGGTTTTGATGCCAAAGAGGTGCTTCTTGGCCACGTAAAGGATGCCCATGACTGGCACCTTTTCAGCCTGGGAGAGTCACACGTGACTATTCCTCTGCCGGTGATCATGTACAGCAAAGAAAAAGGTATTAGCACCTTTTCCTCTTCAGCATTTCATCATGGTCATGAATCTCACGAAGGTTACCGTTTGGTAAACAAGCACTACCGTGAGGAGCATGGTCTGGAAGAGGCAAAATATCCTGACGAGAAGATCATCGCAGTAGATGCGAATGATAATCCGACAGGTGCTGAGATCTACGATCTGTCTATGACGAAGAATATCACGTCTATGATCCTGGCAGCCATCCTGCTGATCTGGTTGATGACTTCCGTAGCAAAAGCCTATACAACAAGAGGTTCCAAGAAAGCTCCTAAGGGCTTACAGAGCCTGGTAGAGCCGGTTATTATCTTCATCCGTGATGAGGTAGTTAAGCCGAACATCCCAGGTGGTAATGCGGAGCGTTATACTCCATTCATTCTGACTTTCTTCTTCTTTATATTAATTAATAACCTGCTGGGTCTGTTACCAGGTTCCGCTAACGTAACCGGTAACATCGCTGTGACTTTTGCGCTGGCACTGATCAGCTTCATAGCGACTATGGTAAGTGCTAACAAGCATTTCTGGTCTCACCTGCTGAACCCACCAGTTCCAGGATGGGTTAAACCGATCCTGGTGCCTGTAGAGATCATCGGTATCTTCACCAAGCCGGTATCTCTGATGATCCGACTGTTCGCCAACATCCTGGCTGGTCACATCATCATCCTGAGCATCATCTCCCTGGTATTCATCTTTGGATCTATCAACAAAGCTGCTGGTTACGGCTTCTTACCGATCACCATCCTGTTCAACATCGTAATGATGATGCTGGAGCTGCTGGTTGCATTTATCCAGGCGTTCATCTTCGCTAACCTGACAGCTGTATTCATCGGTCAGGGTATGGAAGTGGCACACCACGATGATCATCACGAAGGAGACGCAAAACACCATTAATATTCTTAGGACAAATTAGTAATCAATTATAAATACACATTCATTATGGCAATTTTAACTGTTTTATTGCAGGCTGCTCCTGAAGCTGCTGCAGCTGCTGCGGCTTCCGCAGGTCTGGCTAAGGCTGGTGGTGCTATTGGTGCTGGTATCGCGGCTATCGCTGCTGGTATCGGTGTAGGTAACATCGGTAAGAGCGCGCTGGAATCCATCGCTCGTCAGCCAGAAGCTGCGAACGACATCCGTGCAAACATGATCCTGGCTGCGGCGCTGGTAGAGGGTGTTGCCCTGTTCGGCGTTATCGCAGGTCTGCTGGCAGTAGTGCTGTAAGGCTAACTTATTACTGCATCCCGCGCACAGGGCAAAGGATGCAGTAATCTTTTACTTTAAGGATGTGTATCCGGATTGCTTATCAAACAACTTGCGAACAAATTAAATATTCATAATCATGGATCTGTTACAGCCCGCGTTAGGCTTGTTTTTCATTTCATTAATCATATTCATTATTGTATTCCTTATCCTGAAGAAATTCGCGTGGAAACCAATCCTCTCTACGCTGAAAGAAAGGGAAACATCTATTGCTGATGCTATCGCATCTGCAGAGAGAGTGAAGGACGAAATGGCTCAGATGAAAGCTGAACATGAGCATGTACTGGCAGAGGCGAAAGCTGAGAGAAGCAAGATTCTGAAGGAAGCAAAAGATGCTAAAGATCAGATCCTCAGCGAAGCTAAAGCTCAGGCTCAGGCAGAAGCTAAAAAGATTATCAGCGAAGCATACACTGCTATCGACAACCAGAAAATGGCTGCTCTGACAGACGTTAAAAATCAGGTTGGTAAACTGGTAATTGAAGTTGCTGAGAAGGTGTTACGCAAAGAACTGGCTGACAAGACAGCTCAGGAAAGCTACATCAAAGAACTGGCAGGAGAAATAAAATTAAACTAAAGAGATAGGCTGATCCAGCCGGAAGCTACAGGAGAGAATGACTTGTTGTCCTTTTTCCTGTAGCTTTCAACTTGAAAGGCCAAAAGATATAACAATATGCAGAATCCCCGTTTAGCATCCCGCTATGCAAAATCTCTGGTAGATCTGTCCTCCGAAAAAGGACAGCTGGAAGCTGTGAACGCTGATATGCAATTCCTGCAGCAGCTTTCCAAAACCAATCCGGATGTGGTAGCCCTGCTGAAAAGTCCGATCATTAAGCCTGACAAGAAGCAACAGATCCTGTCTGCGATCTTTGAAGGTAAAGTGAACGCTGTTACGGCTGCTTTCGTTAAGCTGCTGGTAGTGAAAGGAAGAGAAGGCAACCTGCCTGAAATCGCACAGGAGTTCAGCAAACAGTATGATGTACTGAAAAACATCAGTAAAGTAAAGATCACCACTGCTGTTCCGCTGGATCCAGCCGTACTGAACGTTATCAAAACCAAAGTACAGGCAGGTACAGATAAGACAGTAGCTATGGAAACAGCGGTAAACCCTGAGCTGATCGGTGGTTTCGTACTGGAATCTAACAATAACCTGTTCGATGCTTCCATACTGCGTGATCTGAACGATATCAAAAAGCAATTTGCTGAGAACATATACGTTCATAATATTAGATAAAACAATTAACAGCAGCCGCTGCGTACACGCAAAGCTGTTGTCGTTATATTCATTCTTTTAACGACTTTTTAATAAAAGCATACATTATGGTGGAGATAAAACCTGATGAAATTTCGGCGATATTACGCCAGCAACTAAGCAACTTCAATGCTGCTGCTGACCTGGAAGAGGTTGGTACAGTACTGCAGGTTGGAGATGGTATCGCTCGCATTTATGGATTAAACAACGTTGGTTACGGAGAACTGGTTGAGTTTGAGAATGGCGTAAAAGCTATTGCACTGAACCTGGAAGAAGACAACGTAGGTGTGGTTTTGATGGGTGACTCCGGAGAGATTAAAGAAGGTTTTAAAGTACGCCGTACTGGCCAGATCGCATCTATCAAAGTAGGTGAAGGTATGGTCGGTCGTGTTGTAAATACCCTGGGTGTTGCTATCGATGGTAAAGGCCCAATCACTGGCGAACTGTACGAAATGCCACTGGAACGTAAAGCTCCGGGTGTTCTGTTCCGTGAACCAGTAAAAGAACCACTGCAGACAGGTATCAAGGCGATCGACGCCATGATCCCGGTTGGTCGTGGTCAGCGTGAGCTGGTGATCGGCGACCGTCAGACCGGTAAAACCGCGATCTGTATCGACACCATCATCAACCAGAAAGAGTTCTTTGACGCTGGTAAACCAGTATATTGTATCTACGTAGCAGTAGGTCAGAAAGCATCCACTATCGCAGGTGTTATGAAAACCCTGCAGGAAGCTGGTGCAATGGCTTACACTACTATCGTTGCTGCATCTGCTGCTGATCCAGCTCCACTGCAGTTCTACGCTCCATTCGCTGGTGCTGCCATCGGTGAGTTCTTCCGTGATACCGGTCGTCCTGCGCTGATCGTTTATGATGATCTGTCTAAACAGGCCGTAGCTTACCGTGAGGTGTCCCTGCTGCTGCGTCGTCCTCCTGGTCGTGAAGCTTACCCAGGTGACGTATTCTACCTTCACTCCCGTCTGCTCGAACGTGCTGCGAAAGTGATCGGTAAGGATGACATCGCAAAACAGATGAACGACCTGCCGGAATCTATCAAACACCTGGTGAAAGGTGGTGGTTCCCTGACAGCATTGCCTATCATCGAAACACAGGCTGGTGACGTATCTGCTTACATCCCAACAAACGTAATCTCCATCACTGACGGTCAGATCTTCCTGGAATCCAACCTGTTCAACGCAGGTATCCGCCCGGCAATCAACGTAGGTATCTCCGTAAGCCGTGTAGGTGGTAACGCTCAGATCAAATCCATGAAGAAAGTATCTGGTACCCTGAAACTGGACCAGGCACAATATCGTGAGATGGAAGCGTTCTCTAAATTCGGTGGTGACCTCGATGCTGCAACTAAAGCCGTACTGGACAAAGGTGCTCGTAACGTGGAAATCCTGAAACAGGCTCAGTTCACTCCATACGCTGTGGAAAAACAGGTAGCAATGATCTACCTGGGTACTCAGGGTCTGCTGCGTGATGTTCCTGTTAAGAACGTAAAAGCATTCGAAGAAGCATTCCTGAACGAACTGGAAGTACGTCTGCCTGAAGTGCTGACCGAATTCAAGAAGGGTAACCTGCCTGATGACGGTATCAAACGCATGGTAACACTGGCAAACGAACTGAAACCAAGATTCGCTTAATCAGCATACCTCTTTTTATCAAGCTCACCGGTTTTACCGGTGAGCTTTTTTTATTCCCTATCTTTATGCGCTATTCCTACCGACAAATCCCCTGTTTTCACCGAGATTAATCCCTGTCTTTGCCTTTTATGGATTGAAAAGGGACTGTAGCGCAAGTAGTTTTGTTAAAAATTCACCTCCCCCATGAAACACTTTAACCTGATTCTGTTAACATTGCTTTTACCGGTCTGCATGATGGGACAGCAGCGAATTTCCGGTAAGATCACTGATAGCAAAAAGCGCCCGTTGCAAGGGGTCAATATTGCCATAAAAGACACCTATGATGGTGCCACCAGCGGCGCCGACGGATCGTACTCATTTACCACTGACAGCAAAGGATCTCAATATATCACCGCTACCTTACTCGGTTATACCAGTCAGGAACAAAAAATATTCATTACCGGGCCTCAGGAGGTAAATATTATCATGAGAAATAATATCAATGACCTGAAAGTAGTGACGATCAGCGCAGGTAGTTTTGAAGCCAGTGACGAAGGTAAAACGACTGTCCTGAAACCGCTGGATATCGTGACAACTGCCGGTGCCGGTGCTGATATTGTCAACGCACTGAAGACATTACCTGGTACACAGCAAACCAATGACCGGGAAGGGTTGTTCGTACGTGGCGGTACCGGTTACGAAACACAGACCTTCATTGATGGTATGATGGTACGTAACCCCTTCTTTTCAGGACTGCCTGATCAGCCGGGACGTGGCCGTTTTTCACCTTTCCTGTTTAAAGGAACTACCTTTAGCAGTGGTGGATATTCCGCTCAGTATGGCCAGGGACTTTCTTCTGCACTGATACTGGAATCTACCGACCTGCCACAGCGTTCTTCCTATACCCTCGGCGCTTCCGTGATCGGCATAAACGGCGGACTGGAAGAGCTGATGAAGGATAAAAAAGGATCATTTGGCGTAGAAGCAGACTATACCAACCTCGGACCTTACCTGGGTGTGGTAAAGCCAAAATATGCCTTTAGTAAAGATCCGGAGATCATTGGTACATCTGCCAACTTCCGTAGAAAAACGTCTTCTACCGGCATGATCAAATTCTACGGATATTACAACCGTACCAATATGGGAACCATCCGCCCGAGTCTTGAATATCCTGGCTTTGATGAGCTGTTTGAACTTAAAAATCAGAATGTATATACCAACCTGACATATAAAGAAAGCCTGGGACATGACTGGAAACTGAACGCAGGTTTTTCCTTTAGTGCCAATACAGATGATATTAATCTGGATACACTACAGAAGTCTTCACCTTTACAGGGTAAAAATCAGTCACAGCTTACACAGGCACGCGTCGTACTGACAAAAGGCTTTGGCCAGTACTCTGTATTGCGGTTCGGCGGTGAATATCAGTATGGTGTTGAAAAGTCAAATTTTGGTGGCTGGAGAGCCAACTATGTAGATAATTACACAGCCGGGTTCATTGAAAGCGATATATACATCACGCCAAGACTTGTAGGCCGTGTAGGTGGAAGGGCAGAGTACACCTCTATCATTTCCAAAGCTAATATCGCACCACGTGCATCGCTGGCATACAGATTAACGGCTAATAGTCAGGTATCATTCGCCTATGGTGAATTCTATCAGAAGCCGGAACAACAGTATCTCCGTTTTAAACATGATCTCGGATTCACCAGGGCAACACACTACATCGCCAGTTATCAACTTGTGTCAAAAAACTATACATTCCGTGTGGAGGGCTTTTATAAAAAGTATCATGACCTGGTTAAAACCGGTATTGATACCAGTACATCAGGTACTGGTTACGCAAAAGGTATAGAAGTGTTCTGGCGCGATAAAAAGACGCTTAAGAATACCGACTACTGGATCTCCTATTCTTACCTGGATACCAAACGTAACTACCTGAACTATCCGTTCGAAGTACAGCCTGACTTTGCTGCAAAACATACGCTGAGTGTTGTATACAAATATTATATACCGGCGATCACGACGAACCTGGGCGTTACATACAGCTTCTCAACCGGCAGACCGTATTACAATCCGAACCTGCCAGAGAACAAATTCATGTCAGAGAAAACAATGACGTATAATTCAGTCGGTGTAAGTGCAAGTTACCTGACCTCTATCCGTAAGGCGTTCACCATCTTTGTACTGTCAGTATCCAATGCTCCTAACATCAAACAGGTATACGGCTACCGCTACTCAACCGATAAACTGCGCAGGCAGGAGATCGTTCCGAATATGCCACGATTCATTTATCTCGGTATGTTCATGAACTTCGGTGTTGACAGAAGACAAGATGTGATCAACAACCTATAGTCCATTCTAAAACCATTATATAAACACTTAACACTTTTAAACCACTTACAATGAAGCGCATTTTATTTTCCATTTGTCTGTTAGTTGGCCTTGCCTCTTTTTCGATGGCGCAGAGCGCACAATATGAAGGCGCCATGACTAAACAGGTTGCTTTGCTGGATGATTCAACCAATTTTAACCCGGATAAATTGCTTGAAATTGCTAATACATTTGAACGTATCGGTGCAGCGGAAAAAACGCAGTGGCTGCCTTTCTACTACGCCAGCTACTGCTATGTAATGAGCTCCCTGATGCAGAAGAACAATGATAAGGTAGATGACCTGTCTGACAAGGCAGCCGTGAATATTGAACAGGCGGAAGCTATCAGTCCTAAGAATGATGAGATCAGCTGTGTGAAATCACTGATCGCAACTTCCCGTATACGTGTAGACCCGATGAGCAGAGGCATGAAATACGGTATGGAATCAGCGAGTCTGCTGGTACAGGCGAATCAGATCAACCAGGAAAATCCAAGAGTATACATGCTGCAGGGACAGTCACTGTTCTTCACACCGGAGCAGTTTGGTGGTAGCAAAACAGAAGCAAAGAAGAAGTTCGAAGTAGCTTTACAGAAGTTCAGCACATTTAAACCAGCAAGTAGCATTGCTCCACATTGGGGAGAGGCGTATACCAAAGGTTTGCTGGCTCAGATCAAATAATGAGTACATAAGTATTTTTGCCTTTTATGGTCCGGACGGTGCCCACTGTCCGGGCCTTTTTTATTGTTCCTGCAAGGCTACATCAGTCCCAGGCATTAACTTTAAATAGCACGTTAACAAATTAACCCTGTCAACTGTTAACCTTGAAAATGTAAATTCCATGAAAACTGGTGTGAACAAGCTGAGTGTGGCTTCCACTTCAGCATTGGTATTGACCTATGTCAAAAGTTTGTATGAAGAGGGGTGGGGAAGATCTTACTTGTCCCACATCGATTTTAGCCAGGTGAAGAGTTTGGCTGATGAATTAACCAGGATCACCCCTTTATTCCGTGAGGCATTATTACTTAGGAAAAGAATGGTCAGACAGCTCATTCGTGAACTGATGGCGAATCAGTCAAGGACGCAGGTATGTATACTGGCCGCAGGACTTGATCCGCTGGCATTACAGATCACTGATTATTTCCCCGATCGTGACCTGACGATCTATGAGGTGGATAGTGCTAATATGCGGGAGAAACAGGATATATATGCGGCTATCCATTTCAATGACGAGAGACTGCACACATTACAGGCTGATATTAATAATACACATCAGTTGATGAATACCTTGCTTGATGCCGGATATGATCCGCAGCAGCCGGCGCTGATCATATTCGAGGGTATTATGCACTACATCTCAGAAGAACAGTTTCTGAGCATTATGCGGAATTTCACTGGCAGAACGAAGCAGAATGCCGTGATCATGGACTACATGGTATATGCCGAAGGATTGCCGGTAGGTTCTGTGTCTAAGGCCACAGAAATGCTGGACACTATGGAAAGCTATATAGGCAGCCGTTTACAGCAATTCAGCCGTAAGAAGATATTAAACCTGTTATCATTACTGGAGGCCGACCGGATAGAAGTATATGATATGCAATCAGCCGAAATGGCGCTGAACGGGCATAACCGGGTTTATAAGGGAGAGCGTAAAGGAATGCTGGAACTTATATCATTTCATATATAAATATTATAATAAATAGAAAGGGAGTACAGTGTGATGCACCGTACTCCCCTTCTATTTATATGTATGGTTCACTATTCGGAAGCCAGCTCTATTTTCTTCAGTGGATTACGGGTATTCTCAGCGTAAGTCTCTCTCTTTTCCAGGATGTCCAGACAGGTAAATATCGCCTGACGGAAAGAGTTAGGATCAGCCAGGTTTTTACCAGCGATGTCAAATGCTGTTCCATGATCAGGAGAGGTGCGTACAATAGGCAGACCAGCAGTGTAGTTGATGCCATCTCCCGCAGCCAGTGATTTGAAAGGGATCAGCCCCTGATCGTGGTACATGGCCAGCACCCCGTCAAACTGCTCGTGCATATTGCGGGCGAAGAACGCATCAGCGCTATATGGACCGAAGCAAAGTAACCCATTGCTCTTTGCCTGATTGATGGCGGGGATGATCTCCTTGATTTCCTCCTGGCCGATCAGTCCATCATCACCTGCATGAGGATTCAGACCCAATACAGCAATGCGTGGACTGTCTATACCGAAATCTTTTATCAGGCTCTCTTCCATCATCTGCAGCTTTGCCAGGATATTGTCTTTTTTGACATATCTGGAGATCTCTGCTACAGGAACGTGTTCCGTCAGCAACCCGACTCTCATGTTCTCGGCGGTCATGAACATCAGAACGTCTTTGGCCTCAAATGCGTCACGCAGATAAGGCGTATGGCCAGTGTAGTTAAACTGCTGGCTCTGAATATTCTTTTTATGGATAGGTGCTGTGATCAGTCCTTCGATGTGTCCCTCCTTCAGGCATTCAATTGCTACGGCCAGTGAGCGGGCTGCATATTTGCCACCCACTTCATTCAGTATGCCAGGAGTGATCTGTACTTCTTCATCCCAGCAGTTGAATACGTTTACCTGTTTGTGGTTCAGACGGGCAAATTCCTTGATGCTCTGGTAATTGAAGTTGTTTTCATTCATCAGCTTCCTGTAGAAGTTGATGGTTTTATTGGAAGCAAATATTACCGGTGTGCAGAATTCCAGCATTCTCACGTCAGCAAAGGTTTTGATGATAAGCTCTGTCCCGATGCTGTTGATGTCGCCAACTGTAATACCGATGACCGGTTTATTTGTATGCGTGTTGCTACTCATGTTTATTGGAGAATAATGGGCAAATATAAGGATAATAGCCGGGACGCGGTATAGGCAAACCAGTGGTATCGTGCAGCTTTCCTGCTAAGTTTTCCTTAATTTTGCTGGCTAATCATGTATACACTCAAAAAATCTCTGGGGCAGCATTTCCTGAAGGATGAAAATATCTGCAGGAAGATAGTAGAATCATTACCTGTAGTGCCTGGGCAGCAAATAGTGGAAGTGGGGCCCGGAGCGGGTGCCATCACCAAATACCTGTTACAGATACCAGATGTTCACTTCAAGGCTGTGGAGCTGGATACTGAAAAAGTTCAGTATCTCGAGAAAACTTACCCTGAAATACGGGGCAAGATTGTCAATGAAAGCATTCTTGACACCCCTGTACCTTACCAGGGCGAGTTCAATGTGATCGGTAATTTCCCTTATAACATTTCTTCACAGATCATGTTCCGGATACTGGAATGGCGCCAGCAGGTGCCTACAGTGGTAGGTATGTTCCAGAAGGAAGTGGCATTGCGTATTGCTGCCACCAAAGGGAAAGAATATGGCATTCTGAGTGTACTGATCCAGGCATTTTACCGGGTGGAGTACCTGTTTGAGGTGCATGAGAACTGTTTTAATCCACCGCCGAAGGTGAAATCTGCTGTTATCAGGTTACACAGGCTGGAGCAGGAGTATGACATTGCCAGTGAACGTAAGTTTTTTGTGTTGGTAAAGACGGCCTTCGGACAGCGACGTAAGCAGTTACGCAATCCGTTAAAAGGACTATTTGATAAAGAAACACTGCAGGACAGCATTTTCAATAAGAGAGCTGAAGAGCTGAGTATTGCTGATTTTGCAGCATTATCGCATAAGATGATATGAGCAGGAAAGTATTGATCACCGCCAAGGTGCATAATTATCTGATCCACAAGCTGGAGGAGAAAGGTTTTGAAGTTAGTTATCAGCCATCCATCACACATGATGAAGTGGTGGCTGCCATTCCGGCGTTCACTGGTATGATCGTAACTACCAGGATCAAAGTAGATAAAGGCATGCTGGACCGCGCGGGACAGTTAGCGTGGATAGGCCGTTTGGGTAGTGGTATGGAACTGATAGATGTGGCCTATGCGGAGAGTAAAGGTATTAAGTGTGTAAGCAGTCCGGAAGGAAACAGGGATACAGTAGGAGAGCAGGCCGTTGGTATGTTGCTGGTGCTGATGAACAATATCCTGAAAAGTAACCTGGAGTTACGGCAGGGTATCTGGGAGCGTGATGGTAACAGGGCTGATGAACTGGGCGGCAGGACAGTGGGTATTATCGGATATGGTAATACCGGTGGGGCTTTTGCCCGCAAGCTGAGAGGATTTGATGTAGAGATACTGGCCTATGATAAGTACAAAACCGGCTTCAGTGATGCATACGTAAGGGAAGCCACGATGGAAGAGCTCTATGAAAAGGCAGATGTGATCAGTGTGCACCTGCCGCTGACAGAAGAGACGCATCATCTGGCAAACGAGGCTTTCTTCAGATCCTTCAAAAAGCCCATCCGTTTTATTAACGCGGCAAGGGGTAAAATTGTGAATACTCCTGATATCATTGCAGCACTGGAAGAAGGTATTATTGCCGGCGCGTGCCTGGATGTACTGGAAAATGAGAAGCTCTCTACCTATAGTGCAGTGGAGAAAGAGCAGTTTGAAAAGCTGTTGAAAATGTCCAATGTAGTGATGACCCCGCATATCGGAGGATATTCCCATGAGGCCAGTATCAAGATGGCCAGAATAGTGCTGGAAAAACTGCATATCATCTAGGACCGCCAGGTTCAGCTGTTTTATTACAAATAATGTAGATGTGACAATATTTGTAGATGAAAGCGGCGGGGTGATGTAAAAAATATTATATTTGCGATATACCAATCTTGCAACGCTTCTGTTCAAACGGAGGCGTTGATTTTTTTTCTTTATTTCTAAAACATAACGTTATGTCTGGTATAAACTACGTTACCAAAGAAACCCTGGACCAGATGCGTGAGGAACTCAGCTTCCTGAAGACCAAGGGTCGCGCAGAAATAGCCAGGGCGATTGCGGAAGCGCGGGAAAAGGGTGACCTTAAGGAAAATGCGGAGTATGATGCTGCCAAAGAAGCTCAGGGTATGCATGAAGCCAAGGTGGCAGTACTGGAGAACGCTATTGCGACAGCAAGAGTGGTCGAAGCTGATTCCATTGATACCTCTAAAGTATCCATATTGTGTAAGGTAACTATTACAAATATGGCTAATAAGAAGACATTTACCTATCAACTGGTATCAGAGAAGGAAGCTGATCTGAAACAGAACAAGATCTCTGTGACATCTCCTATCGGAAAGGGTTTGTTGGGGAAAGCAGTAGGAGAGGTCGCTGATGTGCAGGCGCCTAACGGTAGTATGAAGTTCAAAATAGAGAACATCACTATTTAATAGTACACAAAACTAATTTGCATAAAAGCCCGCCCTTGTTTCCAGCAAGGGCGGGCTTTTTTTTATAACTTTATGCGTATTAAAATGAAACCCACATGTCAGTGTTCACAAAGATCATCAAAGGAGAGATACCAAGTTATAAGATAGCGGAGAACGATCACTTCTATGCGTTTCTGGACATATTCCCGTTAATGAAAGGGCATACGCTGATAGTACCCAAAGTAGAGATAGATAAGTTTTTTGACGTAACAGATGACCTGCTGGGTGAGTGGTTACTGTTTGCAAAGCCTATTGCTCAGTCTATAGAGCGTAGTTTTCCCTGCAATCGTGTAGGTATGAGTGTTATCGGTCTTGAGGTGCCTCATGCGCATATGCATTTGATACCCATCAATACTGCTGATGATATGAATTTTGCTCGTCCTAAGCTGAAATTAACGGAAGAAGAATTTAAGGCTGTACAGCAACAGATTATAGCTGGCCTGGAACGTTAAACCGAAATCCTACTCCATGTAGGGTTTCCAGTTTAATAGTGGGATCTGACTTAAAATGTTTTCTCAGTTTTGTAATAAATACATCCATGCTACGGCCCAGGAAATAGTCATCCTTGCCCCATACATGGAATAATATTTCTTCCCTTTTGAGTGTCTTGTTGGCGTTATCGCAAAGATACTTCAACAGGTCAGCTTCTTTTTGTGTAAGTGTACTTGATACCTCTCCGTTCTTTTCACGGAGGATCAGATCGTTGTAGTCAAAGGTAAGTTTACCAATATTGTATTGGGTGCGTTTTTCTGATGCGATGTGAGCGGCTTTACTCCTCTTCAGGAATACTTCGATGCGCAGCAGCAGTTCCTGCATGCTGAATGGTTTGGTTATGTAATCATCTGCGCCGGTTTTAAAGCCTTTGATCTTATCCTCATCCAGCGCTTTCGAAGTCAGAAAGAGTATGGGAATGAAGTCATTTTTTCTCCGGATCTGTTCTGCCAGTGTAAAGCCGTCTTTTTTAGGCATAACAACATCCAGTAAACATATGTCAAAGGTTCTCGACTGGAATTGTTCCCAGGCCATCTGTCCGTCTGTGCTATGTACTACGTCGTAGCCTGCTTCTTCCAGTCGTTTCTTAGTCACCGCACCAACATTCTGATCATCTTCCACCAATAGGATTCTTGCTTTCATAGCTTGTGATGCTGATTATATAAATACCATATTAATGGTGAAAAGCCCCAGTACCTTATGGGAGCGTTTATGAAGATTTTAATTCAAAGTAAATACAAATTATTAACTTCTGGAAAAACGTCAGCGTT
This sequence comes from Chitinophaga agri, assembly GCF_010093065.1. Lineage (NCBI taxonomy): Bacteria > Pseudomonadati > Bacteroidota > Chitinophagia > Chitinophagales > Chitinophagaceae > Chitinophaga > Chitinophaga agri. The sequence continues at coordinate 5,454,543 of NZ_CP048113.1, forward strand.
AAACCTGGAATTATCTGTCACACAAAATATTATCTTACAATTCTGTCGGGGTGCTGTTGAAGGAACTTATCCCATCCTTTGGCTTTACTTGTATCCGGTAACACGCTTGACTCCTGAAAGAAATGACACACCGCTACTGCGAGCGCATCTGAAGCATCCAGGAAATCCGGGCGTTCATTAAAATGTAGTATTCTTTGTAACATCTGCCAAATCTGCTCTTTGTCGGCATTGCCATTGCCGGTAATAGACTGTTTGACTTTTTTGGGAGAATATTCCGTTACAGGTACTCCCGCCTGCATGGCGGTTGCAATTGCGACGCCCTGTGCACGGCCCAGTTTCAACATACTCTGCACATTCTTACCAAAGAAAGGAGCTTCAATTGCGCAGGAAACCGGTTTGTGCTCGCGTATCAGTTCATTTACTCGGGCGTGTATCAGTTGTAGCCTTTCGTAGTGGTCTTTATGACGGGACAGTTTGAGTACATTCATTTCCAGTAAACTGGCTTTGGAGCCTTCCACAAGTATCAGTCCGTAACCCATCACAAGTGTACCGGGGTCAATGCCCAGAATTATTTTTGACTTGTTTGCCAACCACAGTTTATTTTTGCCAAAATCTTGATGTCTGAACAAAAATACCAAAATAATTCTCAATTATCTGCTGGGAGCAGTGCTTTTTACGTGGTTAGCCTATTCTATCTATACACAATTGCTGCATCAGCCTAATCTGAAGGCTTCTTTATGGCAGATGATGGGAACCCTTAGAACCAGAGGTGGTTATGCGGTAGTGCTGGTTCTTATTGGCATGTTCCTGAACTGGGGCCTGGAAGCCCGTAAGTGGCAACTGTTAGTCAAGCCTTTACAACATATCTCCTTCCTGAGAGCGTTCAGTGCCGTACTTTCCGGTGTCTCCTTTTCTATCAACACCCCTAACCGTATCGGTGAGTATGGTGGCAGGGTATTGTACCTCAGAAATAACCGCAGTAAGCTGAAAGGTATCGCTGCCACCATGGTAGGAAGCTTCAGCCAGCTGATCGTCACTATTATTTTTGGGTTAACTGGCCTGTGCTACTATATCAACAAATTCCCGCTGGTAAAGGGAAATGGTTATTTCGCCCCCCATTTCTGGGAGAAAATCCTGTTAGGGTTGCTAATAGTTATTTGCGCCTTGGTCATATTGTTATATTTTCGATTGCAGATCATCCTGGCCATATTTGAAAAGATCCCATTGCTGAGAAAAGCCAGGATATTTGTGCAGATCATTGTTCGTTACTCATCCGGTGACCTTGAGCATTTACTCCTGCTCTCAGCCGTCAGATACGTGGTCTTCTCGGCACAGTATTTGATTTTGCTTGACGCATTGGGCGTTGAGATGCTCTGGTGGCAAGGATTTTTGATGAACGCTGTTGTTTACCTTGTAATGGCCCTCGTACCTACTATCGCTATAGCGGAACTTGGACTCAGAGGGAAAGTAAGCCTGTACTTTATGGGATTACTGAGTGCCAATAGTCCGGGAATCATCGCTGCCACTGTATGCATCTGGCTAATTAACCTGGTTCTGCCAGCTATCTTAGGAAGTGTGCTGTTGCTGGGAATAAAGATTTTTAAGGAAAAATAGCTTTCATCAATGAGGTTTCTTCTACTATTAATCATTAGTCTGGCCACTATCCGCCCTGTATCCGCGCAGAACGAATTCTGCGGACTTACCAATACCAGTTTCAAGGCCGGCGAAAGTATTACGTTCAAGGTGTATTACAACCTCGGTAAACTCTTCGTAGGTGCCGGTGAAGCCGTATTTACCTGTAACCTGGAAAAACTGAACGGAAGAGACGTATATCACATTGCTGGTGATGGTAAAACATTCCGCACCTATGACTGGTTCTTTAAAGTACGCGACAGGTACGAAAGTTATGTCGATACCGCCAGCCTCCAGCCTATGCGCTTTATCAGAAACGTAAATGAAGGTGGCTATAAGATCAACCAGAACGTGACCTTCAATCCGGTGCAGAATACAGCTGTCAGTAATACCGCTACCGTCAAGATCCCCAACTGTACACAGGATGTGATCAGCGCTATTTACTACGCCCGTAACATCAATTTTGACAAGTATAAACCTGGGGATAAGATCTTCTTTAACATGTTCCTGGATGATAAGATTTACAATATCTATATCCGTTATATCGGTAAAGAGACCGTGGAGACCAAGTTCGGTAAGTTCCGTGCTATCAAGTTTGCCCCGCTCCTGATACAGGGTACCATGTTCGAAGGCGGAGAAAAAATGACCGTATGGGTAAGTGATGATGCTAATAAAGTACCACTGCGTGTAGACAGCCCCATTTCCGTAGGTAGTATTAAAGTGGATATGGTCGAGTATAAAAACCTCCGTTACAACTTTACCTCCCTGCTGAAGAAATAACCCCTCCCCAGGTAACTGTCACCTTCTTTTCACCTAACTTTAACTTTCTGTATGCAATGGCCTGTCATTTGCGGACTATAATAATACCTATATTTGTTTGCACATTAATACTTTATTGAATATGGAAGAACGTAAACCAAAGATATTGCTGGCCGAAGATGATACCAACCTGGGTATGGTACTGAAGAATTACCTCGAGCTGAATGACTATGATGTAGAGTTGTGCCGGGATGGTATACTTGCATTGGCAGCCTTCAGACGCGAGAAATTTGACATTTGCCTGCTGGATATCATGATGCCCAATATGGATGGTTTCAAGCTGGCAGAAGAAATCCGTGACGTTGATCCGGACATTCCGTTGTTCTTCCTGTCTGCCAAGACAATGAAAGAAGATGTGATCCATGGATACAAACTGGGTGCAGACGACTATATCTCCAAACCATTTGACAGTGAACTGTTACTGCTCAAAATTAAGGCGATCCTCAAACGCAACCAGGAGCTGAACAGCAAGGAAGAAGAACAGCACGAATTCCGTATCGGCCGTTATGCATTTAACGCCCGCCTGCGTACCCTTACCAGAGATGGCGATTCTCACACCCTGTCTCCAAAGGAAAATGAACTGCTGCGTATGCTGTGTGAACATAAGAACGACCTGCTGCCAAGAGAGCTGGCACTGAAAAAAATATGGGGTAGCGATACCTACTTTAACGGCCGTAGTATGGACGTTTATATCGCTAAACTACGTAAGTACCTGAAGGAAGATCCGGATATTGAAATCGTTAATATCCATGGAAATGGCTTCCGCCTGGTAGTAAAGGACTAATCATATTACGAGAGTATAATGGGAAAGCTCCTGGCGAAAGAGGTCTAAAGGACTTCCGCCAGGAGCTTTTTGTTTGTAGCAAAGCATATCAGAGATGTAATGAAACTTTTACTAATTGAAGATGAACCATCGGTAGTATCATTCATACGCCGCTATCTTAATGAAGCAGGCTATGACGTCAGCGTTGCCCTGGATGGCCATTCAGGCTTACAGATGGCTACAGAATACAGCTTCCAGCTCATCATTCTGGACGTAATGCTGCCCGGTATGAACGGGATAGCCGTTTGTAAGGCTTTGCGCAAACAACACATGACCACACCTATTCTTATGCTTACTGCGCTGGGCTCTACCGAGAATGTAGTCGCCGGACTGGATAGTGGGGCTGATGATTACCTGGTCAAGCCTTTTAAACAGGCTGAACTCCTGGCCCGTATCCGCTCACTTTTACGCCGGAACAACGATACCAGTAACACAGTGACGCCCGCTGCTACCCAGCACAATACCAGCGTCCTCAAAGTCGCTGACCTTGAACTGGATCTGAATACCAAAAGTGCCAGCCGTTATGGAGAAACTATTGTGCTGACCGCCACGGAATACCGGCTGCTTGAATATATGATGCGCAATCCCCGCCGCGTACTGTCCAGAATGGAAATACTGGAAAATGTCTGGGGCGTTGACTTTAATATGAATACAAAAGTCGTTGACGTATACGTAAACTATCTCCGTAAAAAAGTAAACCGCAAAGACCAGCCAGCCCTGATACAAACAGTGGTGGGCATGGGTTATATGCTCAAAGAAGAAGAATGACCATACGTAATAAGATATTAAGCCTGTTTACCGGACTGACAGTTTCTATCATTCTCATGATGGTGGCATTTGCTTATTTTCTTATTAACCGGCAGTCATTTGATGACTTCTACAAACGCCTTGAGATCAGGGCCTATATAGCTGCCCGGGCCCGGCTTACCCGGGATGTAGGTAACAGTGCCGCATACGCCGAGATCAGGAATGAACACCTGGAGCGACTCCCGCATGAAAAGGAATACTTTATCCGCATCGATACTACAGGTAAGCCACCCCATTACGAAGGACTCGCCCCCTTACGCTCAGGTTTCTATGACAAGGTAAAAGCTTTCGGTAAAGCCACTTACCGGTATAGAGAGACGTTCTATCAGGGCGTATTGTTTGAAAATGAGTCAGGTAGTTACATTGTGATCGTCTCCGCCAGCAATGTATACGGACAGGAATTCATGACGGAACTGAGGAGAACATTGCTGATCTGTCTGACCATTGCGGCAGTCGTGATCGTTACAGCAGGTCTGTTCTTTTCACGCTACATCCTGCAACCTGTACGACAGATCACCTCCCGTGTAAAAGATATCAGGGCGCATAACCTCCATCTCCGGCTCGATACGCCCGACAGTGATGATGAGGTAAGTGAGCTGGCGCTCACCTTTAATAATATGCTGGATCGCCTCGAGACGGCCTTCGAGACCCAGAATAACTTCGTTAGTAATGCCTCTCATGAATTAGGGACGCCGTTAACCGCTATCATTGGGGAGGCTGAACTCGCACTGAACAAGCAACGCTCAGATGAACAATACCGGCAATCCCTTTCTGTCATCCTCAAGGAGGCAGAGCGGCTGGAACATATTACAAAAAGCCTGCTGAGCCTTGCCCAGACTGGTTTCACCGATAAGAAACAGCGACTGGAAAAGATCCGTACGGATGAGCTGATCTTTGCCGTAAAAGAAACAATTGACCGTATTAATCCTGATAACCGCGTGGAGATAGACTATTCCATGCTGCCTGAAGAAGAGGATAAACTGTTTATTGTAGGCGATCCGCAGCTGCTACAGCTGGCCCTCAGCAATATTGTCCAGAACGCCTGTAAATACTCTGATAACCGCCCGGCCTCTGTCGCATTAGCTGCGACCGACAAGGATAATGTCATTATTATAAAGGATAATGGTATCGGTATACCCGTACAGGACCTGCCATTTATCTATGATCCGTTCTTCCGTGCTTCTAATACCAGTGGTTATAAAGGATACGGTATCGGGCTCCCTCTTGCCCGTAATATCGTACGGCTACACGGGGGGAATATCATCGTAAACAGCCGCCAGGACCAGGGTACAGAGATCCGCATCACCCTGCCCACCTATACCGAATCACGCTAGCTTCTTACCGGTTTCTTACCGCTTTATGATGCATTTCTTACCTCAGGGGCGTTTTCTTACAGCATTTTTACCCTTTTTTTAAACGCCTTTTATCTCTTACTTACCTGTTGCTAATCTCGTGCTGGTAGCTTTGTATCAAATAAATTACCAATGAAGCACGTATTGATTCCTACAGATTTTTCTATCCGGTCTCTTCGCGTAGTGCACGGTGTTGTTGAACGCTTTGGAGGTGAACCGCTTAATATTATTCTGATGCATGCTATAGAAATGCCTACATCCATCATGGACCTGATGATGCTCTCCAGAAGATCATCTCACCAGGACCTGATCACGGCAGACTATAAAGACGCGTGTGAGATCATAAAAAATAAATATGCTTCTGTTATTCACTCCATGAAAACAGAATTTTTAATCGGCAACGGAAAGGGAATCTTCAGAAACTTCCTGCTGTACCATAATATTGATGTAATAGCATGTGCAGCAAAGGATGAATACCGCAAGGCTGGTCCAAACAGTTATAATCCTGCGGAACTGATCAGAAAGAGCAAGTATCCTGTGCATCAGATACCACTGGCACCAAGAAAGGAAAAGTACCTGGTATCCGCGATGTCGGATTTGTTTGAGTCGTAGACCAATAAAACCATTCCCCATGTTACTGAAAAAAAATATCCCGTTAAAGTACATTTTCGGGAAAATAAAATATGAGATCGCGCTCGTAGCAATATATACGCTAGTGATCGTAATACTGCATGACAGATTTAACCTGAAGCACATGGCCATTCCATTGTCAGTGCCAATGATCATGGGAACTGTACTGTCCCTGTTACTGGCTTTCCGTTCCAATCAGGCATATGACCGCTGGTGGGAAGCAAGAACGATCTGGGGGGCCATTGTCAATGATTCCAGGTCTTTCTCCAGGCAGGTGTTATCCTTTATAGATGATGCTGCCTATGACTCGGAGGAGATCAATCATTTCAGAGAACGGATGGTACGCCGGCAGATCGCCTGGTGTTATGCGCTGGGGCAGTCTTTAAGAGGACTGGATGGTAAAGATGGGCTGGATAGACTGATCTCTAAAAGGGAGGTAGCACATGCCGCAAAATATGCAAACGTACCAATGGCGCTGCTTGAACTCCATGCAAGAGACCTGAAATATGCGCTGAAACAGGGCTGGCTGAACGAATTCCAGCAGGTAACGCTGGACCAGACATTAAGTCGTCTTTGTGATGCAATGGGTAAATGTGAGCGTATCAAGAATACAGTGTTTCCGGCCACATACAGCTTGTATATTCATTTTGCCATGAACTTTTTCATACTGCTGTTGCCGTTTGCATTGATAGAATATTTCGGCCTGATAGAAGTGCCTCTGGTAGTAGCGATCGCAGCAGCGTTCCTGCTGATAGAAAAGATGGCAATACATCTTCAGGACCCATTTGATAATAAACCGACGGATACGCCGATGACCACTATTTCAAGGAACATCGAACGTGATCTCAAGCAAATGCTGAACGATCATCATCTGCCGGAAACAGTAGCGAACACAGATCATCAGTTTTATGTGATGTAAAAGATAATAGCTGTACAACAACCTACACTTACTCTGTTGGAGGAGGGATAGCGTCCGGGCGTATATGAACATCAGGCTAATCAATGATTCAGGAACGGAGAATTATTGCGCCTGGCGCGGTCCTAACATGGATATAGAGTGTTATATGGAGGAAACAAGTAAGGGAGCTTTCGCTCCCTTTAGTTTTTTATACCAGTCTTGTATAGCTTATCAGAATAACATACCGGGGCCTCCACCTCTGGGAGACTTGCCCAGATGCACATAGGCTTTTTCAGTAACTTCCCTTCCTCTTGGCGTACGCTTAATAAAACCTTCCTGTATCAGGAATGGCTCATACACTTCTTCCAATGTACCAGACTCTTCTCCGACAGCCGTCGCAATGGTCGTGATTCCAACTGGTCCGCCTTTAAAGTTTTCAATGATCACCTGCAGAATGCGGTTGTCCATTTCATCCAGTCCGTACTCGTCTACATTGAGGGCTTTCAGACTAAATTGTGCGATCTCCAGGTCTATCGTACCATTGCCCATTACCTGTGCAAAGTCGCGTACCCTTCTGAGCAGTCCGTTCGCAATACGCGGTGTCCCACGCGATCGGCGTGCGATTTCCATTGCCGCGTCCGAAGTGATCTTTGTATGTAAGATCTCAGATGCCCTCCAGATGATCTTCTGTAACGTAGCTGCGCTGTAATATTCCAGTCTTGATTTAATACCAAAACGCGATAATAACGGCGCCGTCAGTAAACCGGAACGCGTCGTGGCGCCGATCAGTGTGAAGGGATGCAGCGTGATCTGTATGGAACGGGCACTGGGGCCGGTATCTATCATGATATCGATACGGTAGTCTTCCATGGCGGAATAGAGGTATTCTTCCACCACAGTACTGAGCCGGTGTATTTCATCGATGAACAGGACGTCCTTGTCTTCCAGGTTAGTGAGCAAACCAGCCAGATCCCCGGGCTTCTCGATCACCGGACCAGAAGTTTCCTTGATATGAACCCCCATTTCATTGGCTACGATACGCGACAGGGTTGTTTTACCCAGTCCGGGAGGGCCGTGGAACAGTATATGATCCAGTGCTTCCTCTCTTAATTTAGCAGCCTTGATAAATATTTTCAGGTTCTCAATAATCTGGTCCTGCCCGGAGAAATCCAGGATTTCCCGGGGCCGGATACTATTCTCAAACTCCTTTTCTGCCGCGCTTGGGCGGTGTTCATCTGGTCTTAGCGGATTAGACATATCAGGGCGAAAGTTACCAAAAATATAGCTGTCTCAATATCCGTATACCGCTTTGTTTGCTATATTGTATATATTCAATCCAAAATATCCGTAACCCGGAAAGGTTCACAACATGAGAAAATATTATTTCGCATTACCTGCGCTATGCCTGATCTCCCTGATCGCACAGGGACAGCAGATCAAGAAAACAGAGGTCAAACGTATATTATCCACGCTCGCCGCTGATGATATGGAAGGCCGCGCCACCTTCCAGCCCGGCGCAGAAAAAGCTGCCGTATTCCTGGAAAAGGAATTTGCTAACGTTGGACTGCAACCACTGAAAGGTGACAATGATTTCAGACAATCATTTTCCCGCTACGATACTAAACCAGTGCGCCAGGACCTGATTGTAAATGGTCAGCCGGTATCCAGTGACAGAGCATTTATCACCGGTATAGAACCCTCCATTAACTGGACGCAGGACACTAAATTAGAAACCGCCACTATCGGTGCTACAGACAATTTCGATGTGAAGGTAAGAGAGCTGAAACGCAGCGAGACACCTACCATCGTATGGGTAGATAGTGAGCATAGTGAGAAGTTCGGACAATATGTAAAAGCACTGAAGCAGCACGGCGCAGAGAAACAGGATAGTACCGCAACAGTGGCGTTTGTATTAAGAGCTACTGCGGATAGGGAAATTGATAACTGGTCGCTCGAAGCAAAGCAGCAGGTCACTCCATTTTCACTCTTCAATATTGCTGGTATGATCACAGGTACTGGTAAACCAGATGAGTATGTGATATTCTCTGGCCACTACGATCATATTGGTATCCTGAAACCGGTAGAGCAGGACAGCATCGCCAATGGCGCTGACGATGATGCCAGTGGCGTGACGGCTGTGGTATTACTGGCTAAGTACTTTAAAGAGCATCCGCCGGTACGCAGCATTCTGTTTGTTGCATTCACAGGTGAGGAGATCGGAGGATTCGGTTCCCGTTATTTCTCCCGTCAGCTGGACCCTGAGAAGATAGTCGCGATGTTCAATATCGAAATGATCGGTAAAGAGTCTAAGTTCGGCAAGAACAGTGCCTTCATCACCGGATATGAGCGTTCCAATTTCGGTGAGATCCTGGGTAAAAACCTGGCTTCCTCCAAATTCCGTTTCCATCCTGACCCATATCCGGAACAGCAGTTGTTCTATCGTTCAGACAATGCGACGCTTGCCAGGCTGGGTGTGCCTGCACATACGATCTCTACTACACAGATCGATAAAGACACGCTGTACCATAGCGTGAAAGATGAGATCAGCAGCATGGATTTTGACAATATCACCAGCATCATCCAGGCAATAGCTACCAGCGCCACTTCTATCGTGAATGGAAAAGATACGCCTTCCCGTATAGACAAGGCTACTGTTGGTGGTCGTTTATAGCATTAAGGCATCAGCTGTAATATGAGGTCGGGGTCCGGACAGTTGCGCAGGTATTTTTCTCTTTCACTGTAGCGGCACACACCAGGATAGTCACCTTTGTTGTTTTCCATGTCAGTGATGATCTGGAAATGCAGGTGAGGAGGCCAGTGGCCGTTTTCATGAAGATCTCCGAAATGTGCGATCAGCTGTCCGGCAGCGACCCTCATTCCTTCATGCAGGCCTTCCAGATCTTTTACCGAAAGGTGCCCATATAGGGTATGAAAGGTATGCCCCTCCAGCTGATGCTGCAGGATAATGGTCGCTCCGTAATCGCCATGGACATCATTGAAGCGGTAGCTATGAACGATACCGTCCATAGGGGCAAAAACATAGGTGCCTACCGGGCCCCAGATGTCAATACCCAGGTGCAGGCGGCGGGGCTCTTCCCCGGTAGAGAAGTGATGGCTGCGGGCATAGATGGTCCGGTGTTCTCCATAGCCACCAATGCCAAAAGTGCAGTCATGGTCTGTCAGTACCTGCTGGATGTATTTTGTAAATAGTTGATTATCATCGAGTATTTCCGCAGTAATCCCAATATTTTTCTTTGTAAAGTCCATCAGCAATAAGCTGTCAACTTCTGGATCAAGTAATACTACAGGCTGAAAAGGCTGATAACGCGCTAAGATCGTCTCTAACATGCGGAAAGGTTAAGGCGGACAAAGTACGTATTTTCTACTTGTAAATCCTGCCGCCGTCAGCTTTCCTTCATTTTACGCTGCGTCTGGACATACCAGCATTTTATACAATACAGGTAAATGGCTCGCCCCGGCGGGCTATTTTGCTTTATGATACTCCCATATCCATCTGGGAAATGATGGACCGGGAGCGCTTTAAATAGCCTTTCAGACATTATTTGCCCACCATCTGAGCCCCGCCTGATCTTCATACTTGATGATTACTTATATGTCACCATAAGGGCACTTCAAGGGCACTTCAATATCCCCGGGATATTGAAGTGCCCTTGAAGTGCCCTTATGGTGACCTTGAGGTGATATATTGGTAAGCCGATCAGGCACTGTTTAGAAGGGGGCTGTAAGCTGATCGGTACCTGATGAAGACCAGGGTGAATTAAATGACAACTATAGGTATAAAAAAAGAGGCCTTCGCATCTGCGAAGGCCTCTTTTAAATCATATATTATTCAGGATCAAACAACAAGGTTGATCATCCTGCCTTTTACGATCACGATCTTCTTTACTGGTTTACCATCGATCCATTTCTGTACAGCTTCGTTTGCCAGTACTTCTTTTTCGATAGCCGCGTTATCTGCATCCAGCGGGAAGCTCAGTTCGGTGCGTGTTTTACCATTTACCGCTATCGGGTAGGTGAACGCACTTTCTTTGGTATACTGCTCGTCAAATACCGGGTAAGGCGCATCCAGTACGCTGGAGGTATTGCCCAGCAGGTGCCACAGTTCTTCAGCGATATGCGGTGCATACGGCGTCAGTAATATCAGCAGTGGTTCCAGTATGCTGCGTTTGTTACATTTCAGGCTGCTAAGCTCATTGACACAGATCATGAACTGGCTGACAGCTGTATTGTAAGAGAAGTTTTCGGTATCAGCATCGATCTTCTGGATCGTCTTGTGCAGTATTTTCAGTTCTTCCGGTGTGGCAGCATCGTCTTTTACAATGAGGCCCTTCTGTTCGTCAGCGAAGAGGCGCCACAGCTTTTTCAGGAAGCGGTGTACGCCTTCGATACCCTTGGTATCCCATGGTTTGGACTGTTCTACCGGTCCAAGGAACATTTCGTACATACGGAAGGTATCTGCACCGAACTTCTCTACCACGTCATCCGGGTTGACTGTGTTGTACTTTCCCTTACTCATTTTTTCCAGGACAACACCGCAGATATATTTACCATCTTCGAGGATAAATTCGGCGTCTTTATTGGCAGGGCGCCAGTTCTTAAACGCTTCAATATCCAGTTCCAGACCGTCTACGATGTTCACATCCGTATGCAGTTCGTCGGTTTCGTACTTGTCTTTCAGGCCATGGGAAACGTATGTATTGGTGCCACGCAGGCGATATACCATGCGGGAGCTACCCCCGATCATACCCTGGTTGATCAGTTTCTTGTAAGGTTCCTGGAAGCCAATATATCCAAGGTCGTACAGGGCTTTGGTCCACATACGGGAATACAGCAGGTGTCCTACTGCGTGTTCTGTACCACCTACATATACATCTACCTGATTCCAGTAGTCAGTAGCCTGGCGGCCGGCAAATGTTTCCGTGTTTTTAGGGTCGGCATAGCGGAGGAAGTACCAGCTGCTACCTGCATAACCAGGCATGGTGTTGGTTTCCCTTCTGGTGTCCGCATCTATCTGTACCCAGTCAGTGATGTTAGCCAGAGGACCTTCCCCTTCTTCACCCGGTTTGTAATTCTCTACGTGTGGGAGTGTGAGTGGTAATTCTTTTTCGTCCAGTGCATAAGGCACGCCGTCCTTATAGACGATCGGGAACGGCTCCCCCCAGTAACGCTGGCGGCTGAAACCGGAATCCCTCATCTTGTAGTTGATCTGGCGCTTACCGATACCCATTGCTTCTACTTTATCGATCACAACATCCATGGCGTCACGCATGTTCATGCCATTCAGGAAGTCGCTGTTTTGCAGTACCGCATCTTTGGTCGCATTAGCTTCTTCACCATTGAATGCATCACCGATGATATTGGTGATATGTATATCGAAATGTTTTGCAAAAGAGTAATCACGCTGATCACCGCAAGGTACCGCCATGATCGCGCCGGTACCATAACCAGCGAGCACGTATTCGGAGATCCATACAGGGATACGCTGGCCGTTGAACGGATTCAGTACATAAGCGCCTGTGAAACAGCCGGTTATTTGTTTTACTTCCGCCAGGCGCTCTCTTTCGGAGCGGCTCTGTACGTAGTCAAGGTATTTCTCTACGTCTTCTTTTTTATCAGCCGTAGTGATGAGCGATACCAGGTCATGCTCAGGCGCAATAACCATGAAGTCCACCCCGAAGATGGTGTCAGGACGGGTAGTATAAACAGTAATACCGGTATTTTCGAAACCATCGATCTGGAAAGTGATCTCAGCCCCCTGGCTCTTACCGATCCAGTTACGCTGCATTTCTTTCATCGCATCGCTGAAGGCAACAGTTTCCAGGCCATCCAGCAGGCGGTTCGCATATTCGGTGATACGGAGGAACCACTGTCTCATTTTCTTTTTGATAACGGGGAATCCGCCACGTTCACTGACACCGTTCACTACTTCATCATTCGCCAGTACAGTACCCAGTGCGGGGCACCAGTTCACTTCCGCAAATGCCAGGTAGGCCAGCCGGTAGTGCATGAGTATCTCACGCTGACGTATTTCGGAGAACTGTTTCCATTCTTCGCCGGTGAATTTGATGTAGCGGTCGCCAGGACATTCGTGGGCCGCGTTACCGGCCTGTTCGAATATACTGATCAGGGTATCGATCTTCTCTGCTTTCTGGGTAGTGCGGTTGAACCAGCTGTCGAACAGCTGGAGGAAGATCCACTGCGTCCATTTATAATAACCAGGATCGCTGGTGTTCACTTCACGTTCCCAGTCAAAGGAGAAGCCTATGTTGTCCAGCTGCCTGCGGAAGGCAGCCAGGTTATTGGTAGTGGTAACAGCAGGGTGCTGACCGGTTTCCAGTGCATATTGCTCTGCCGGCAAACCAAAGGCGTCCCAACCCATAGGGTGGAGTACGTTAAAGCCTTTTAGTCGTTTATAACGGGCATAAATATCAGATGAAATGTAACCAAGTGGATGTCCCACATGGAGTCCCGCTCCCGATGGGTAGGGGAACATGTCCAGTACGTAACATTTGGGTTTGGGGCTATTGTTGCTGACCTGGTAAGCCTTCGTTTCCACCCAGCGTGCCTGCCACTTTTTCTCAATCGCCCTGAAATTGTATTCCATATATTAATTAATAATCTTTCTAATCTGTGTATGAGTCTGATTCAGCTGCTCATGTATCAGCTTAAAATAACGTTAAAGGATGACAAAAGTAAACATAACTCCTAATTTTTATTATTTTCGCCAATAAACGGTAGATTAATGGCGCAGCAACCCGGCAGATCATCATCAAAAAAATCTAAACCTTCCTATTTGTACTCTATTATTGGGGTAGCTCTTGTCCTTTTCCTGCTGGGAACGTTGGGACTAATAGTTATCCATGCCAATAAACTGAGTGAATTCTTTAAGGAAAGCATTGAAATACAGGTGATTCTGAGGGATAACGTGAAAGAGGAACAAGCGATTGCCCTCCGTGATTCTATCGCCACCCGTCCTTATGTGAAATCTATCGAATACGTATCTAAGGATATGGCCGGTGAACGTTTCAAGAAGGAATTTGGTGAGGATTTCATCACACTCTTACAATATAACCCATTATACGCGAGTATCAATATTAAGGGGAATGCCCGCTATGTGAACCCGGACAGCCTGAAAATAATTGAGGAGAACCTGGCACAGCAGAGCATCGTAAGAGAGATCTCTTATCAGCGCGGACTGGTAAGTAAGCTGAATGAGAACGTGCGTAAGATCGGACTGGTGATACTGGGCATCTGTGCGCTGCTGGCGCTGGTTGTGATCGTACTGATCGACAATACCATCCGCCTGGCCATGTTCAGCAACCGCTTCCTGATCAAGACGATGCAGATGGTAGGTGCTACAAGATGGTTCATTGCCAAGCCGTTCGACCTCAGAAGCATTATAAATGGAGCGATCAGCGCACTGCTGGCTATAGCAGGACTGATCGGCATCATCTACTTTGCAGACCAGCTGCTGCCGGAACTGGCAGGCATGAGGGACTATTTCATGACAGCCGTATTATTCATAGGCATGATCATTATCGGTATCTGTATCTCCCTGGTGAGTACGCACCGCTCAGTAATGAAGTACCTGCGTTTAAAACTGGACGACCTTTATTAATCTGATAATTACACCATACTATAAATATGAGTAAAGCAACTAAGCATATCAATGTTGACAAAGCAGATGCAGACATCCGCGCTGTATTTCCGAAGGAGAATTACAAGATCATGATTGCGGGTCTTGCAATCGTGGTAGTAGGCTTCCTGTTAATGATGGGAGGCGCCAGTGACGATCCTAACAGCTTCAAGCCGGAAGAAGTATATAGCTTCCGTCGTATCACCCTGGCTCCCATTGTTATTTTACTGGGACTGGTGGTGGAGATCTACGCTATTATGCGCAGGCCTAAATAAGCCAGCTAAGAAAATATGAACTTTCATATGGCGATGAGCATTCATCGCCTTTTTTTTGATAACAAACAACCTCAGCGTTTTTAAACCCATTTAAATTGTCATGGAACTTTGGCAGGCGATTATTATTGCAATTGTAGAAGGATTAACTGAATTTTTACCTGTATCATCTACAGGGCACATGGTGATCACCAGTGCATTGTTAAATCTCAACAAAGACGAATTTACCAAGCTGTTTGAAGTGTGTATCCAGTTGGGTGCTATTCTGGCGGTAGTGGTATTGTATTGGAAGAAATTCCTGGTATTTGATAAGAACCGGGTTAACTTCTACATTAAACTGGTAGTAGCAGTACTGCCTGCATTGATAGTAGGATACCTGTTTGCAGATAAGATCGACGACCTGCTGGAAAGTCCGCTGGTAGTAGGTATTACTTTGCTGGCCGGAGGTGTGGTACTGTTGTTTGTAGATAACTGGTTTAAGCAGCCCACCATCGAAAAGGATGAAGATATGAGCCTGTTTAAAGCGCTGCGTATCGGATTCTGGCAGTGTGTGGCGATGATACCAGGGGTAAGCCGTAGTGCGGCTACTATTATCGGTGGCATGCAGCAGAAGCTGACCCGTAACGTAGCGGCCGAATTTTCCTTCTTCCTGGCTGTACCAACTATGGCAGCGGCAACAGGCTACAAACTGCTGAAAGGCCGTGAGTTGCTGATGTCTAATACCGAAAACCTGAAACTCCTGTTGATAGGTAACGTGGTAGCATTCATCGTAGCAATGATCGCTATTAAGTTTTTCATCAATGCCCTGAAAAAGTATGGTTTCAGAGTATGGGGATATTACCGTATTGCGGTAGGTATCGCTATCCTGGCCGCTATCGGCATGGGATATAAGTTAAGTGTTTAATCCTGACGTTTCTTTTTTATAACGGGCCCCGCGCGTAAATGGCGGGGCTTCTTTTTACTGCGTTATTCCCGCTAACCTTTTACGGCGAGCAGCAGCTCCAGATCTGTATACTTTAATTTGAATTTCTCACTGAGGTGGTAGTTGGTCAGTGCGCCTTTGTACAGGTAGATACCGTTACGAACACCGCGCTTGATCCATACAAGGTTCTCAAAGCCGCCATCGTCAGCAGCCTCCAGCAACAGCGGCATCAGTACATTACTAATTGCTTCTGATGCTGTACGGGCGAATCCTGATGGGATATTAGGTACGCAGTAGTGTACAACATCATATTTTTTAAACACCGGGTTTTCATGACTGGTGATCTCTGAGGTTTCGAAGCAACCACCACGGTCTATACTGACGTCAACGATTACAGAGCCGGCCTTCATATTGCTGACCATTGATTCTGTCACCACGATAGGGGTACGGCCATTCTGAGAAGAGAGTGCTCCGACAGCGACATCCGCATTACGTAGCTGCTCGGCCAGCACTTTGGGCTGCATCACAGAGGTGAATATACGTACACCAATGTTGTTCTGCAGACGTTTCAGTTTATAGATGTTATTGTCAAATACTTTTACAGATGCACCCAGTGCCATGGCAGTTCTGGCTGCAAATTCCCCCACTATGCCGGCACCAATGATCACTACTTTGGTAGGAGGAATACCCGTTACACCACCTAACAGAATACCTTTTCCTTTATTACCATTACTGAGGTACTGACCGGCGAGCAGCATGACTGCGCCTCCGGCAATTTCACTCATAGCCCTGACGATCGGATAAGTGCCTGCATCATCTTTCAGGTTTTCGAAAGAGAGCAGGGTGATCCTTTTCTCCATCATTTTCTGTACCTGCTCAATCTTGAGCGCAGCAAGATGAATAGGGGAGATGACGATCTGGTGAGGATGCAGCAATTCAATTTCTTCATCATTGAGCGGAGCTGATTTTACAATGATCTCTGCTTTGAAGACCTCTTTCTTGTCATAAATAATTTCGGCGCCGGCCTCTGAGTAGTCGGTATCATAAAAGTGGGAGCCGTCTCCGGCCTTATGTTCAACCACTATGTGATGCCCGTTGCTGGCTAAGATACTTACCGCATCAGGTGTTAATGCAATACGGTTTTCCTGGAAGGAGGTTTCTTTAGGTATGCCTATAAATAAACGGGAATTTTTTTGAGGAATATCCAGCGTTTCTTCCAGTGGTGAATATGTAAAGCCAGCACTCACAACAGGTTTTTGCCTTTGCTCCATATGATTATCAAGATTGGTCCGGGTGATTTTTTCCGAGTATTCAAAGATACGTCATTTGTTGAAAAGCATTATCCGACGCGTAAAAGCCTTTTTTTATCTGGTAACACTGATAATTGCAGCCGTACTGTTTCAGGCGGTAGCAGGTCACTGATGATGTCAGGCCATTCTACGAAACTGATCGCATGCTCGCGGTATAATGTGTCTTCCACGCCGGCGGCTATAGCTTCTTCCTCATCTTTTAAACGGTAAAGGTCAAGGTGGTAGATGCTGTACTGCTGACCGTTTTCACTAAAAGCATACTCGTTGATAATGGAAAACGTCGGACTGGCAGTAGCATCTTCTACGCCTCTGGCAGCGCAGAGCGCTTTGACAAATGTGGTCTTACCTGCACCCATCGGCCCTTCCAGGGTAAATATATGTTGCCCCTTGTAATGTTGCCAGAAACTGGCTGCTGTGGCAGACAGCTCTTCCTGCGAAAATGTCCATTCCATGGAGTAAATTTAGCTAAATACTATATCATTGGTTGCTACAGTGTTGCATTAAAAGTGCCAGGTGCCGGAATGGATTGATAATCTGTATGATAAGCGGATGCGTCGATACTCAGTTGCATTAATATTTTATTCGCGTAAAATAGTCGTAGGTACCTTTGTAGAGGTATTTTGATATTAATAATATTCAGTAGAATCATGGAAACGATCAGTTGTAAAGTAAGAGGCATGCATTGCACCAATTGCGCGCAATCGGTGTCAAGATACCTGGAAAATAAAGGCATGCAGGATGTGAACGTAAGTTTCGCTACCGAAGAACTGCGTTTTACCCTGCCGGAAGGCATTACTTCTGCTAATGACGTACTGAAAGGCATCAACCAGATGGGATACCAGATAGTACTCCCTGACGAACCGCAGTCACCTGCTGCATTTCTGAACACCCTTACTTTCAAATTCTTTTTCTGTGCCATATTTACCGCCCCCCTGTTACTGCATATGTGGGTACACTGGGCATGGTTGCACAACCCGTATATACAGCTGGCGTTGTCTACTCCCGTTTACCTGATGGGGCTATGGCATTTCGGACGTAGCGCCTGGAGGTCACTGGTGAACAAACTGGCCAATATGGATGTACTTATTACCCTCGGTGCGACGGCCGCCTATGGCTATAGCCTGACGGGCACATTGCTCAATCTGGGCAGCGACTATATGTTCTATGAAACAGCTGCCGCCATTATCACCCTGGTATTCCTGGGCAATCTGCTGGAAGAACGTTCTGTAAAACAAACCACAACGGCTATCGCGGATCTGGCGAGAATGCAGGTAACCACCGCACGGCTCATTACAGACCACGACAATCATGAACATATCAATATTGTGGATAACCAGACACTGAAACCAGGGGATAAAGTGCTGGTCAACTCAGGCGACAAAATTCCGATGGACGGTACTATTTACTGGGGTGGCGGGCATATTAACGAGTCCATGATAACGGGGGAGAGTGCGCCGGTCGCCAAAAAAGAAAAGGATAAAGCCATTGGTGGTACCATCATGGAAGATGGTAGTATCAAGATGTTCATTACTGCTACTGGTAAGGATACCGTGTTGTCCTATATCATAGAACTGGTCAAACAGGCACAGGGCAGCAAGCCGAACATGCAAAAGCTCGCCGACAGGATCAGTGCCATCTTTGTACCGACAGTACTGGGCATTGCGGTTGTTACATTCCTGGGATGGCTGCTTTTCGGTCATGTCACGACAGGAGAAGCGATCATGAAAAGCATCGCTGTACTGGTCATCGCCTGCCCATGTGCTATGGGGCTGGCTACTCCTGCCGCGGTCATGGTAGGACTGGGTCGTGCAGCTAACAATGGTATACTCATAAAAGGGGCTAATACACTGGAAGCCTTCAAGGATATTAAATATGTTGTGCTGGACAAAACAGGTACCCTCACAACAGGCAAACTTCAGCTAGGGAATTACCATTTTGAAGGCATGACAGAGCAGGAGTTCAAGGCCACGGTATATAGTCTGGAGAAATATTCTTCACATCCGATAGCCCGCTCATTGTCAGGTTTGTGGAAAGGGCAGGGAGAAGCGGGCCTGTTGCAGGTCAGGGAGATCAAAGGCCGGGGTATGCAGGCGAAGGACGGTCAGGGTAATGAGTGGCAGTTAGGTTCCTATGCGATGGCGGAGCAGGCTACACAAGATGACAGTCATAACATTTATTTGCTGAAGAACGGGCAACTTGTTGGCTGGATAGATCTTACAGATGAGATCAGACCAGATGCCGTACAAATGGTACAACAGCTGCAAAGCCGTGGTATCAGTACCGTGTTACTGAGTGGCGATACTGAGCGGAAATGCCGGGAACTGGCAGCACAGGTAGGTATTACGGAAGTGTTTGCCGGACAGTCGCCGGAGCAGAAGCTGCAAAAGATAGATGCACTCATGAAAGAGGCTGCTGTAGCCATGGTAGGAGATGGCATCAATGATGCACCAGCCCTGGCAAGAGCGAGCATTGGCATCTCTCTGAGCGATGCTACGCATGTGGCTATGCAGAGTGCGAATGTGATACTACTGAACAACCGCCTTTCCTCGCTGCCACTGGCCCTGGGGTTGGGACGCCATACCTATCTGACTATAAAACAGAATCTCTTCTGGGCATTCATCTATAACATCATTGCGATCCCATTCGCAGCATTAGGGGTATTAAGCCCGATTTCCGGCGCAGGAGTAATGGCCTTGTCAGATATCGTACTTGCAGTAAACTCTGTCAGATTACGTTATAAAAAGGTCATCTGATAACCCTTTCGTGCAGATGTAGACAATTCTTTAAATTTACGCCTGCACCAATATGGCTCATCCATCTGACATACTTAAAAAATACTGGGGATACGATCAGTTCCGTCCTTTACAGGAAGACATCATCCAGGCTATCATCAATGGGAAAGATACCCTTGCACTGCTGCCCACCGGTGGTGGCAAGTCTATCTGTTTCCAGGTACCGGCACTGATGAAACCTGGTATATGCCTGGTAGTGACACCGCTTATTGCGTTGATGAAAGACCAGGTAGCCAATCTGAAGAAACGGAATATTCCTGCGGTAGCGATTTATGCAGGCATGTTTTATCAGGATGTGGAGCGCTTGCTGGAAGAAGCCAGAAGGGGAAAGTATAAGTTCCTGTATGTCTCTCCTGAGCGCCTGCAAAGTAACCGGTTCCTCGAATACTGTGATGGTATGCCGGTGAACCTGCTGGCTATTGATGAAGCGCATTGTATATCCCAGTGGGGATATGATTTCAGACCTGCATACCTGGAGATAGCCACCATCAGGAATCATTTCCCGGGGGTACCTGTGTTGGCACTGACGGCATCTGCGACACCGGAAGTACAGCGGGATATCTGTGACAAGCTGCTCATGCGGCATCCCTCCATCTTTACCAAGAGCTTTACACGCGCCAATCTTTCCTATAGTGTTATTGAAGAAGATAATAAGCCAGAAAAGCTGGTGCACATCCTGCAGCGTGTGCAGGGTAGCGCTATTGTATATTGCCGTAACCGGAAGCGTACCCGCGAGATCGCCGATATGCTGGAGCAGGAAGGTATAGCAGCTACTTATTATCATGCGGGACTGACGGGGGAAGAACGTACGGTTCGTCAGGAGTTGTGGATCAGTAACCGTATCAGGGTAATGGCCTGTACCAATGCCTTTGGTATGGGTATCGATAAGCCGGATGTGCGCGTTGTTATACACTATGAAGCAACAGATGGGCTGGAGGCATATTATCAGGAGGCTGGCCGTGCGGGCAGAGATGAGAAGAAGGCGTATGCAGTGATGTTGTATCAGCAACAAGAGCTCAGCGAGATGCAGAAAGCCCTGCGCCTGCAATTCCCGGAGATACCGGAAATACGCGACGTGTATCAGGCACTGGTGAATTATCTGCAGGTGCCCGTAGGTAGTGCAGAAGGCATTTATTATGATTTTGACATCAACGATTTTGTACGAAAGTTTAATCTGAATATAACCATTGCTTATAGTTCTTTGCGGATACTGGAACAAGAAGGTATCCTTCAATTGAGTGAGAGCGTCTTCATGCCGTCCCGTGTGGAATTTGTGATCAGTAAAAGAACCTTGTATGACTTTACGGATATGCAGCCTGCATTTGAGCCGGTGACACAAACATTGTTGCGCACGTATGAAGGGATTTTTGATACGCCTGTACCGGTGTATGAAAAGCAACTGGCACGCCTGTTAAGACAGTCGGAAACGCAGGTGGTACATTGGTTGCAGCAATTGCATCAGCGGGGTATTATCAAATACAATCAACGAAAGGAAGAACCGCAGTTGTGCTTTTCGCAGGAAAGGGTTTCTGCACAACATTTGCGGATAGATGCAGACAGGATAAGGGAACGTATGCAGGCATATAAAATTCGCCTGGATGCTATGATAGATTACGTCAGGAACAGGGATATCTGTCGTACACAGATGCTGGTGCGTTATTTCGGTGAAAAGAATGCAGCACCGTGTGGAACCTGTGACATATGTATTGAAAAGAGAAAACGGCCACTGGACGGCAAAACAGGTGGCACGGTGGCCGAGCAGCTGGTCGCGCAACTGGATAAGCAACCTGCGGACTGGCTTGCCGTTCGTAATAGCTTACCTGACATAGAAGAAGACGTTTTGCTGGAAGTGATGCAGTTCCTGATATTGGAGGAAAAAGCGGGCAGGGATGCAGATGGAAAGGTATACCTGAAGTAATATTAACTGCTATAAGAAAGAGGCATTCTGTTCACAGAATGCCTCTTTCTTATAGCAGCTAACTGTTTACAGTTTAATGATCTTACCTGCTTTGCTACTTTCAAAAGCAGCTTCAATAATACGGATGACATTCACAGCATCAGATGGTTCAACCGGCACCGGTGCGCCTTTTGTTAATGCGGCATGCATACCATCAAAATACTCCAGGTAATTGCCTTTCGGAGAAGGCAGGTATTTTCTGATCACTTCTCCATCTTTCGCGGTATGTAACAGTCCCCACTCATGGATACCTTCTTCACCCCATCCCGGTGCACCAGGCATTAGTCCCTGTTGCAGCATGGTTTCCTGCGTATCTGCTTTTGTTTTGATAAAGGAACCCAGACGGCCATGGAACTGGTAGGAGGGAATAGGTTCCCTGGTGATGTAACTGCATTTCAGTCGTACACGCAGTTTATCATAGAAGAACACCAGTTCAAAATAGTCATCTACCAGAGATTCTTTGCGGATGATACGGATATCGGCCCATACAGCATCCGGCATACCGAACAGCTGCAGCCCCTGATCTACCAGGTGTGATCCAAGGTCATAGAGACCACCGGTTCCCGGTAAAGCGGCTTCTTTATGTTTCTTATAACTCAGCTCTTCACGGTAACGGTCATAATGGATCTCTGCTTCGAGGATGTCTCCGAGATCACCACTGGCGATCACCTGTCGTACAATTTTGAAGTCACTATCAAAACGTCTGTTATGATATACGCTTATTAACAGTCCTTTGCTCTTAGCCAGTTCTACGAGTTCCTGACCTTCTGCGGAAGCGACTGTAAAAGGTTTTTCCACGATGACATGTTTGCCTGCATTCAGTGCAGCTTTTGCATACTCATAGTGTGTATAGTTAGGTGTATTTACAATGATCAGTTCCAGGCTATCATCCTGGAGCATTTCTTCCACGCTCTTATACACTTTCACATCAGGATATCTTTCCTGTGCCATGTGTTTACTTCTTTCCACTACAGCCGTGAATGAAAATCCTGGATGTACATGAATAAAAGGTGCGTGAAAAACGTGGCCTGACATACCATACGCGCATATGCCGGTTTTGATGATTTTTTCCATGTAATCTTTAGTTTGATCTGTTGAGGCAATAAGATAGTGAATATTGAGAAATGATATCAATAAAATGTATGACAGGTAGTGACTAAAATAACAATGCCTGGCAAAACGGCCGTATTCCGGACGCTGCCAGGCGTTGAAGCGAAGTGCTGATGTTTAGTTCTGTACGGTTCCGGTAAGGTGTAGCTCTTTTTCCTGCTCCACCCCTTTGATCTTCACCCAGATCGTTTTATGCTGCTGGCCAACAGAATTGGCTGAATAGGTAGTAGTCACAGTGCCTGTCTTACCTGGCAGTACGGGTGCTTTTGTCCAGGTGGGAGCCGTGCAGCCACAGCTGGTACGTACATTCTCTATCAGTACAGGTTGTTTCTCCACATTGGTAAATTCAAAGTTGATGGTCACGGGTTTGTTGAATGGTGTAGTACCGAAGTCAACATTCTCTTTTTTGAATTTTATCTTAGCATCTGCAGGGTGTTCCGCAGCTGTTGTGGCAGTAGGGGCTGATGCTGGTGGTGGTGTGTTTGTCTGTGCCTGAGTAGATAGGAAAGCGAAGCTTACAAAAAGGGTTACAACTAATGTCTTCATAAAATGCTTTTGAGGGTTATAGATAAAGTAAATTTAAAGA
This sequence comes from Chitinophaga agri, assembly GCF_010093065.1. Taxonomy (NCBI): domain Bacteria; kingdom Pseudomonadati; phylum Bacteroidota; class Chitinophagia; order Chitinophagales; family Chitinophagaceae; genus Chitinophaga; species Chitinophaga agri. The sequence continues at coordinate 5,478,110 of NZ_CP048113.1, forward strand.
AAATGTGCAGTTGTTTTTTTGGGGAGATGGTAAAATGTAGTTAAATTGGTAAGACGATATAACGAGAGGAATAAAGATAAACTGAACTAACGTGTAAGACCCTTAAAACCAAGACCGAACCCTGCAAAAATAATTACCTACATCAGATATGTTTCCCCTTAATACCTCACGGAGACCGGGTCCTGCGACAGATTTCATAGATGATCTCAAGCTGCAGGACAAACTGGCAGCGCTCGCGCAAACAATAAAACTACGGGTATATGAAGAGGATGAAGACATTATATCTCTACTGGAGATTGATGATGACCGTATCTTTTTAGAGCCACTGTTGTTTGCCTATTTTAATAATGTTACGGCTTCCCATCGCCCTTCCCTGCAGCAACTGTTATTTGGATATATGTCTGAAGAACTGCGCCCGAATACATTTCCGGTGGTGTTTGATCCACATGGTATCGCTTATCTGCCGAATATGGGTAGTATCTGTCTGAGAGGGGAGGTGCCTGTTGAAAAGGCGAAGGTCCGTTACAGAGGTGGTGCTATCTTTGAAGTAAGGGCAGGGGATAAACTATTACCACACACTTTTGTGCCTTTACAGAAGGCAGGTGATTTCGAGTTGTTGCCATTTAATCATCCGTTGTTCTACCAATATTTTAAGCCATTCCAGGAGCACCAGGTAGTCGATGTCACTGGAATTGATACTTACAATATCAGCCTATTACAGCGCAGTAACCTGGAGCGTGCTATCCGGCTTATAGCCACGCATTGTCCTGTATTCTATCGCCTGGTATGCATGACGAACGGAAAGATCGTGATCTTCGACAGTGCGTCTGTCGACAGCTTTGTAGCCAGCGATCTTCAGGGAACGATCTTTATAAATGCGAATGAGCGCAGTAGTGTCGCCTTTTTTCTGGATGACCTGGTACATCAATGGTCGCATAATATGCTGAACGCTTACCTTTTTGACAGGCATGAATATTTTCTGATCAATCCTGAGTTAAAGCAGTTATCAGATTATACAGGGGCAGTAGCTGATCCGGGAAACATTTATGATGCTTTCCACAGTTTGTTTACGGTAGCAAGGCGTGTGCAATGCTTCGATATACTGTTCCGTTTAAAGGAGGAGTTTTCCAGGCAGGAGCAGCATGAACTGATCGCCCGTTATTGTGATCAGAGCAGAAGATACGATATAGGAATGCAGAAGGTGGTCTTATCAGAAGTATACACCCCTGCAGGTGAACATTTATATACCTCCCTGTATGACAGTATTGAAAGAACGTTGGATCAGATCAGGCATATCCTGGACCGGGCGGACCTTTCCAACCAGGTATTCACATTCAGTTACCCCAGCTTTTGCGTACTGAATGATTACTCAATAACCAGTGAGTAACACGCTTCCTTCCTGGTATATGGCTATGAACGATCGGGAGCGCTGTAAAGACATTCAGATTTACCTGTTTTTAGCCTTATTAGCCAGTTTTTATAGGCAGGACGGTAGTAAAGGCAATCCCGGTGCATCCGGTTTGAAATTTAGCCGTTATTTGAATGTTCAGAACCAGCTACTTTCTTTCTTACTGCTTTTGCCACCCAGCCCAAGGGCGCCCAGCAGACTACGGGTAATGATATTGGCGGCGGTACGACCTACCTGTCTGGCAGTGGAGCTGGTGAGTACGGTTTCCAGCACGCCTTTCTCTTCTTTCTTTTTGCCACTATTGCCTTTAGCTGCCGCATTTTCCTCTTTCGCTGCTGTTGATTTTTCCGCTGCTTCCTCGAGTTTAGCGGTCAGGATCTCATAAGCGCTTTCATTGTCCACTTCCCGGTTATATTTCTTCACCAGTTTAGATGTATGAACAAGTGCTTCGGCTTCTGCGTCAGTCAACACATCCATACGGGAGCGTGGCGATACAAGCATGGTTGCGGCGAGGGGCGTAGGCTGGCCTTTTTCATTGAGGCAGGTAAAGAGGGCTTCACCTATACCTATCTGCGTCAGGAGGTCATCTGTTTTATAGTATTCCGATAGCGGATAGTTCTCAGCTGTCTGTTTGATCGCCTTCCTGTCATTCGCAGTAAATGCGCGCAGTGCATGCTGTACCTTCATACCGAGTTGTCCCAGCACTGCAGGAGGGACGTCCATAGGGTTTTGTGTACAGAAGAAGATGCCGACACCTTTTGACCGGATCAGTTTAATGATAGTTTCTATCTGTTGCAGCAGGGCAGTACTGGCCTCCTGGAAAATGAGGTGTGCTTCATCAATGAACATGACCAGTTTTGGTTTTTCCAGGTCTCCTTCTTCCGGAAGGGTGGCATAGAGTTCAGCCAGGAGGCTTAACATGAAGGTGGAAAACAGTTTTGGGCGGTCCTGGATATCGGCTACTCTTACAATAGAGATCATACCACGTCCGTCATCACTGATGCGCATAAGATCGTCTACTTCAAATGAAGCTTCGCCAAAGAACAGGTCAGCGCCCTGCTGTTCCAGTCCTATGACTTTCCTGAGAATGGTACCGGCAGAAGTCGTAGATATCTTACCGTAGTCTTTTTCCATGGCAGCTTTTCCTTCATCACTTACATATTGCAGTACTTTTTTGAAGTCTTTCAGGTCGAGCAGAGGAAGTTTATTATCGTCACAGTATTTAAAGATCATTGATACCAGGCCTTCCTGTGTATCATTCAGCTCAAGTATTTTGGAGAGCAGGATTGGTCCGAATTCACTTACGGTTGCACGCAGGCGGGCGCCTTTTTCATTGCTCAGCGAGAGTAATTCTACGGGGTAGGCAGCAGGCGACCAGCTGCCACCTATTTTCTGATAACGTTCTTCAATTTTGGGGTTACTGGTACCGGCAGCAGCCATTCCACTAAGATCCCCTTTAATATCCATCAGGAGCACAGGTACGCTGGCATCACTGAGCGCTTCTGCAATGACCTGCAGGGTTTTGGTTTTACCTGTTCCGGTGGCACCGGCAATGAGGCCATGTCTGTTCAGTGTTTTCAGCGGAATGAATACATCTGCACCGGTTACAACGTCGCCATCCAGCATGGCGCATCCCAGTTTAATGTGTTCACCTTTAAAGAAATAGCCGTTACGGATGTAGTCGTGGAATGCTGCTTTCGTAGCCATGGGGTAATTTTTACTGAAGTTAACGAAAAGCGATTTCGGACAACCCTAATGGACAAAAAAATTACGAATGCCTGTTGCGTAAAAGGTTGAGCTTTAAACGCAACTGACATTCGTAATACCTGAAGGATACACCCGTTATTACAGGTCTTCTTCACGTTCCAGCAGCAGAATAGCACCCTGCGGAACGATATAATATTTTTCTCCCTGATAGGAAACTTCGGTAGAGCCGCTGAGGAGGAAGATCGCAAGGTCGCCTTCTTTGGCCTGTAACGGAATGTATTTGACTTTATCTTCTTCCGCTTTCCATGCTTCATCTTCTTCAGAAGGAAGCGGCAACGCATAACCGGGACCTGTTTTGATCACATATCCCTGTTGTACCTTTTCTTTTTCCTGCATACCGGGTGGAAGGTATAAGCCGCTTTCTGTGCGCTCATTTGCAGTCGTCAGTTTTATCAGTACTCTGTCTCCTACTACTATTAGTTTCTTCAATTTATTGTCTTGAGTCAAATGTATAGCCATGGTAAAATAACCTCCTGTAAAGATATTACAAAATGTGTGCAGCAGGGACGCGTGGTGCCAATATGGCACTCTTTACAGATCAGACAGGCGTAAGGTATCGGCTATTCTGATGCCTTTGTCTGTCTGTTGCAATGTGCAGCACTCTGTCACAGGATCGTGTTCAAAAAACAAAATATATTTATTCTCAAGGGCTTCCTGCAGGAAGCTTTTTTTCTCCTGTAGGGTCGTGAGCGGGAACATATCATAGGCCATTACATAGGGAATGGGAATATGTCCCTTGCTTGGCAGCAGATCAGCCATATACAGGATTGTCTGGTCTTTGTACTGGATCTGTGGCAGCATCATAGAGTCAGTGTGGCCATGTACGAAGCGGATATTAATGTCATTGCTGAAAGGAATGCCTTCCTCTCTTGGAATGAACTTTAGCTGACCACTTTCCTGTATTGGCAGGATATTGTCTTTAAGAAACGACGCTTTTTCACGTTCATTGGGTTTTGTCGCCCATTGCCAGTGTTCTTCATTACTCCAGTATGCCGCATTCTTAAATGCTGGCACCAGTTTATCGCCCTGTCTCTCTATACATCCACCGCAATGGTCAAAATGAAGATGTGTCAGGAACACGTCTGTTATGTCATTACGGTTAAAACCATGCTTTGCCAGTGACTTGTCCAGCGTATCATCTCCGTGGAGATAATAGTGGCTGAAGAACTTCTCATCCTGTTTGTTACCGATACCGGTATCAATGAGAATAAGGCGGTCACCGTCTTCTATGAGCAGGCTGCGCATAGCCCAGGAGCACATATTGTTTTCATCAGCCGGATTGAGCTTATTCCAGATGCTTTTGGGCACTACGCCAAACATAGCGCCACCGTCCAGCTTAAAATGTCCTGTCTCTATTGTATATAAGTTCATGATGTGATGCGTTTATGAGCTGAAGTTCGTGAATTTCAGCTTTTTGCGGTGAGGCTATTTTGTTTCCTTTTAGCGGAGAACAGCCAGAGCAATCCGATGATGAAGAACAGGATCAGTGCCAGTACGGAGTTACGCATGCTACCGGTCAGCTCATGGATATAGCCGAAAGTGATAAGGCCTATAGCCACGGACAACTTTTCCAGTACGTCATAGTAACTGAAGAAGGAGGCGGTATCTTCTGTTTCCGGCATCAGTTTGGCATACGTGGAGCGGCTGAGTGATTGTACACCACCCATTACCAGGCCTACGGCGACAGCGAGCATATAGAAGTGGGTTTCTGTTTGCATGCGGTAACCAGCGAGGCAGATACCGATCCATAATACGATAACCGTCATCAGTACGGGAAGGTTACCGTATCTGCCGGAGAGTTTAGCCATGCCCCAGGCGCCGAGTACAGCAACGATCTGGATAGCCACTACAGCGATGATCAGGTTGGTAGGACGCAGGTGTAACTCTTCGCTGCCGAAGATAGTCGCCGCCATCATCACAGTCTGGACGCCCATGCTATAAAAGAAGAAACCACGCAGGAAGCGTTTGAGCACAGGCATCTCTTTTACCTGCGCATATACTTTCTTCATCTCCTGGAACGCTTCCGTAATAGCATTGGTTTTATGTTCCTGGATCGTGCCTTTGGATGAAGGCAGACGGATAAAGGTGATCTGTGCAAAGCCTATCCACCAGATACCGGTAAGGAGGAAGGTAATGCGTACAGCCAGTTGACCATCTATCCCGAATGATTCGCCATTAGAAACGAGGACAAAGCCAATGATCTGCAGGAGAACGCTGCCGATATAGCCCATAGAGAAGCCTTTGGCACTGATACGGTCACGGTCTTCCACTGCCGCGATCTCAGGCAGGTAAGAGTTATAGAACACAAGCCCGCCGCAATAACCCAGCGTAGCCAGTATAAAAAAGATAACGCCGTATTCGACATCGGGATTGGGCCCTTTCAGGTTATACAGTGCACAGCAGCAGAGACCACCGAGCCAGGTGAACATCATCAGGTATCGTTTCTTATTGCCTCTGGTATCGGCAATGGAGGAAAGAACAGGAGACAGGATGGCTGCTAATATAAAGGCTGCGGCCATGGCATAATCGTACAGGGCCGAATTCACGAAAGATTTACCGAAGAAGGATACGTTGTTACCTGTTGCATCTGATTTAGTAACGGAGGTAAAGTAAATAGGGAAAAAGGTAGTGGTAATTACCAGGTTGTATACCGAGTTTGCCCAGTCATACATCGCCCAGCCATTGATTACTTTTTTACTGGCAGTTTGCATATTGAGTAAGTAAGTTAGTATTCAAATATAAGAAACAAGACGTTTGTGACGGCTGATGCAGTCACGGCAGAGAGGAGCTTATTTATAATCCTGTATGCTGATCCGGTTGGGACACATGAAATATTCCTGTTCATCATTGGAACTCACGATGATCAGGCGGTCGCCGCTATAGTCAGTGATCAGTTGCTGATAAAGCCGGATACCTGCGGCATCCAGATTGGTACAGGGCTCATCCAGGAGCAGCACGGGTACATCAGAGAAAATGGTCAGCGCCAGTTTGAGGCGTTGTTTCATGCCGGATGAGAAGTTGCGGACCTGTTTGTGCATGGATTTCTCCAGGCCAACGATGGCCACCGCATCAGCAGGTTTAACAGAAGGTATGAAGCTTTTGAACTGAAGGTGGAATTGGAGGCTTTCTGCCAATGTAAATTCTTCGACGAGTTCGAGATAAGGAGCAGCGATGGCACATTGCCGGAAGAACTGATCAGGGCTGAGCAGTTCTTCCGGTGCGCTATGGTAAGTAACGGTACCTTCATTCTGGTGAAGGTGACCGCTGATAACCTGTAGTAAAGTTGATTTTCCCGAGCCATTGGGGCCAAGTATAGCATATCTTCCGCCCTGTTCGAAAGTGGCGGAAACACGACGGAAGATCCAGTCGTAGTTAAAGCGTTTACCTGTCTGGTCGAGTGTTATTTTCATTCGTCGCTGGCTAGTGACGTATAACCTTTCATAATACCCCGGCCGGATTCACGGATAAAGGAGAGTATTTCATCTCTTTCGTCAGTGGCAGGATATTCCGCTTCGATGATACTGATCGCTTTTGACAGCTTGTATCCTTTTACGAATATTACACGGTAGATATCGAGGATGTGATTGATCTTTTCCAGAGAGAAGCCTCTTCTTTTGAGACCGATAGAATTGACACCTACATAAGACAGCGGTTCACGTGCTGCTTTTACGAAAGGCGGTACATCTTTTCTCACGAGTGAGCCTCCTGTAACGAAGGCGTGATCGCCTATTTTACAGAACTGCTGTACGGCAACCATACCAGCCAGTACCACGTGGTCTCCCACGGTGATATGACCAGCCAGGGTGGTGCTGTTAGAGAATACGCAGCTGTTACCTACTTCGCAGTCATGGGCAATATGGCTATAGGCCATGATCAGACAGTTGTTGCCGATCACAGTTTTCCATTTATCCCTGGTACCGCGGTTAATAGTTACATACTCTCTGATGGTGGTGTTGTCTCCTATTTCTGTTGTGGTTTCTTCGCCTGCAAATTTGAGGTCTTGCGGGATAGCGGATATTACAGACCCCGGGAAGATACGGCAGTTCTTGCCGATCCTGGCGCCTTCCATGATAGTTACGTTTGAACCGATCCAGGTTCCTTCACCGATTTCAACATTTTTGTGAATCACGGTGAACGGATCGATCTTTACGTTTGGTGCCACTTTGGCGTCCGGGTGAATGTAAGTAAGCGGATGGATCATTGCTATGGTTTAGCTTTCTCTTGTTTTAATGATTTGAGCGGTCAGGTCGCCTTCTGTTACTACCTTATTGCCTACAAATACAGTTCCTCTCATTTCCACTATGCCTCTTCTGATTGGGCTCAGCAACTCCATCTTCAGGATCATGGTGTCTCCCGGGAAAACTTTCTGTTTGAACTTGCAATTGTCGATCTTGACAAAATAGGTATCGTAATTATGAGGATCAGGAACTGTGCTGAGCGCAAGAATACCGCCACACTGTGCCAGTGCTTCCACCTGTAATACGCCCGGCATAACGGGGTTACTTGGGAAGTGGCCCTGGAAGAAGGGTTCATTGAAGGTAACGTTCTTAATACCTACAACCTGTGAATCGGTAAGATCGATGATCTTGTCCACCAGCAGCATCGGGAAACGGTGCGGCAGTGTCTTTTCGATACTAGGCACATCAAAAACTGCAGGTTTACTTGGATCGTAAACAGGCACATCTTTAATATGCTTATTCTTCTTGATGTATTGCTTGATCTTACGGGCAAACTCCACGTTAGAAGCATGACCTGGACGGTTAGCAATGATGTGCGCCTTGATAGGAACACCTACCAGTGCGAGATCTCCTACAATGTCCAGCAGTTTATGACGTGCCGGTTCATTCGGGAAATGAAGCTGAATGTTATTGAGGATGCCTTCTCTCTGTGCTACGCTGATATGCTCACGTTCGAACACTTTCGCCAGATGGCTCAGCTGTTCTTCACTTACGGCCTTATCCACGATCACGATGGCGTTATTGATATCGCCACCCTTGATCAGGTTATTGGAGATCAGGTATTCGAGTTCATGCAGGAATACGAAGGTGCGGCAAGGTGCTACTTCTTCTTTAAAATCCTGCAGGCTATTGAGATTCGCATGCTGTGTGCCGAGTATAGGAGAGTTGAAGTCGATCATACAGGTAATGCGGTAATCTACAGCAGGTAAAGCTACCATTTCCACATTCTTCTTTTCATCGTAGAAGGTGATATTAGTATCGATCGTGTACCATACTTTTTTCGCATCCTGTTCAGTGATACCAGCTTCTTCTATTTTCTGGATAAAAGGGTAGGAACTACCATCCATGATAGGGATCTCTGGTCCATCTACTTCAATGTGTACGTTGTCAACACCGGTGCCAACGAGGGCTGCCATGATGTGTTCAATAGTACTAACGCGGGCGCCATTGTGTTCAAGGGTAGTGCTGCGGGACGTATCTACTACATAATCCACATCGGCTTTAACTACAGGCTGTTCCGGCAGGTCCACACGCTGAAATTTAATACCATAACCGGGATTAGCCGGCTTCAGGGTCATATTTACATGCGCACCTGTGTGTAAACCAACACCCGATATTGTAACTGGAGTTTTTATCGTGTGTTGATTAGACGACTGTTGATTATTCATATTTAGTTATAACTGTTTATCCTACTTTAATCATCAAACACCTTCCCGCACGGAAAGCAGTTGTTTTACCATGTCTTCCAATTCTTTCACGCGTTTTTCCAGATCGGGCAAATTTCTAAAAATTGCCTGACTTTTCAGGGAACTTTTATAATCAAAAGCCGGGGAACCCATAAGGGCCGTATTCGGTTCTGTTATTGATTTGGACAGGCCGCTCTGTGCATTGATCTTAGTGCCATCAGCCAGCTGGATGTGACCCACCAGGCCTACCTGACCACCAATCACACAGTTCTTACCAATTTTAGTACTGCCGGAAATGCCTGTCTGTGCAGCGATCACGGAGTTAGTATCTACATCCACATTGTGCGCGATCTGGATGAGGTTATCCAGCTTTACGCCCTGACGGATGATAGTGGAACCCATCGTGGCACGGTCAATAGTTGTGTTCGCACCGATTTCCACATCATCATGGATGATCACGTTACCGATCTGTGGTACTTTCTTGTAAGTGCCATCAGGCTGAGGGGCAAATCCGAAACCATCTCCACCGATCACACAACCAGCGTGCAGTATTACGCGGCTGCCCAGTACACAGTTCTCATATACTTTTACACCTGGGAAAATGATGGTATCATCCTTTACGATCACATTATCACCCAGGTATACGCCTGGATATATCTTTACATTGTTACCCAGTACGACGTTCTCACCCAGGTAGGCAAAAGCGCCGATGAAGACATTTTGTCCGGTCTTAACAGACGCGGGAATATGGGACGGCTGTTGAATGCCCGTCTTATTACCCATGATCTGCTTATATTTTTCGAGGAGAAGGGCGAAGGCGCTATAAGCGTCTTTTACCCTGATAAGCGTAGATTTAACAGGTTTTTCTGTCACAAGGCTCTCATTCACGATAAGTATAGAGGCATTGGTCGTATAGATAAACTCTTCGTATTTAGGATTGGCGATAAAACTGAGCATCCCTTCACCCGCCTCTTCAATCTTGGCGATGTTACTCACTTTTACGTCCGGGTTGCCTTCCAGCTTACCATCTAACATGGTAGCCAATTGTAATGCGCTAAACTGCATAGTTATTAATTAATAATGTTATCCGAATCTGACCAGCTATCAAAACACTTCCTTCGCCTATCGTATTTTTTTTATTCTTAATTGATAATTAGCCATTCATCAGATTTTTGGATGACAAATGTAGAATTTTTTTACGGGTATAGCCAGCGTGTGACTAATCAGGGGATTATCAATGGAAGAAATGTCTTTAACAGTGCCGTCTTTGAAAAGAATATTGATTTTCTCGTTATTCATATTATATGTACTAAGACAGGCTGTGCCTGTAAAAACAAAGTAGTCCAGATCGGTACCACTAATGCCATATTCCCGTTGCACCTTTTGTTTCAGCAGTTGGATACTTTCCATATCAAATGCTTCACTATTCAGGATGCATTTATATAAATTCCTGTCGATGAGCCAGTTACATAATAAAGAGAGTACCTTGTCCGGGTGTTGCGCCCATACTTTGATCGCTCCCATGATATCATAATCGTCCAGCAAACAGAACTGTCGCAGACACGCCGGCTCTTCTTCAAAGTTTGCGGCAGTGATCGTGTGATAGAGAAAATACTCTAACGCAGGGGAGGCGAAAAGAGTTACACCCTGCAATGCCAGTTCTTTAGCTCTGCGTAAGATCTTTACCAGCATATTTTCAGCGCTGAGCACTGTTTTATGCAGATATACCTGCCAATACATGAGCCTTCTCGCTATAATGAACTTTTCTATTGAGTAGATCCCTTTTTCCTCCACCATCAGCTCTCCACGGTGTACTGTCAGCATCTTTATAATCCTGTCATAGCTGATCACTCCTTCAGATACACCCGTATAGAAGCTGTCTCTGTTGAGGTAGTCCATTCTGTCCACATCGAGCTGACTGGATACCAGCTGGTGTAAAAAAGTCTTATGGTAACGGCCGTTGAATATATCTATTGTCAGCGTCAGCGCGCCATCCATCTCCTTATTCAGCTCCTCCATCAGCCACTGGCTGATCTCTTCATGCGATACCCCTTCGATAATACCGTTCTCCAGCGCATGTGAATAGGGTCCGTGTCCTATATCATGCAAAAGTATGGCCATCTTTGCAGCAACCTCTTCTTCTTCAGTGATTTCGACCCCCTTTCCCTTCAGTTCGGACAGGGCGCAGCTCATCAGATGATAGGCCCCCATGCTGTGATGGAACCGGGTGTGCATTGCGCCGGGATAAACCAGATGTGCCAGGGCCATCTGATGGATCCTGCGCAGGCGCTGATAGTAAGGATGGGAAATCAGTGTAAAGATCAACGGATGGTCTATTGTAATAAAACCATACACCGGATCATTCACAATTTTACGCTTGCGTTCTGCCATTTACCGTTCTCCTTTAGCTCGGACAAAGCTACGTTAAGGAATTATTATCTGTAACTTTTTCTAATGTATAGACGCACGTGGAAAGTCTTTCCCCTATCTTCCCCTCTATTTTAACTAAATTTATGATCGAAATTATTAATATTTAATAACTGGCAATGGAACATGTTGTTTTTTAACAATTTATTGTGCCCATCGACTGCAGTGGGAACGGTTTTTGACAAAATGAAATGTTAACTTGAGAACGATAGTTGCCAGTGCAAACTAAATTTAGCTTTACCATAAACACCATACTTGAATGAGTCAAATAAATATACTTTGGGTAGATGACGAGATAGAATCACTGAAATCACAGATCATGTTCCTGGAAACAAAGGGTTATAAAGTATCCGCACTTACAAACGGGTACGATGCCCTCGAATTTCTGCGTGAGCAGGTGGTAGATGTGGTACTGCTCGATGAATCTATGCCAGGTATAACTGGTTTGGAGACGCTGGGCAAGATCAAGGAGATCGACCAGCAGATCCCGGTTGTCATGATCACCAAGAATGAGGCAGAAAATGTAATGGACGAGGCAATAGGTTCCCAGATCACCGATTATCTGATCAAACCGGTGAATCCGAATCAGGTATTACTGTCCCTGAAGAAGATCATTGATAACAAGCGCCTGGTAGCTGAAAAGACGACCATCGCTTACCAGCAGGAGTTCCGCAGCCTGTTCATGGCGCTCAACTCCAACCCTGACTACAACGAGTGGATGGATATTTATAAGAAGCTGGTATACTGGGAGATGGAAATGGGGAAGACGAACAATCCGGAAATGCTGGAAGTACTCACTACCCAAAAAGCAGAAGCCAATACGGAGTTTGCTAAATTCATCAGCCGTAATTATGCCAGTTGGGTACATCCAAAGGCAACAGAAGCGCCGGTGATGTCTCACACCCTTTTCCGTGAGAAGATCGTTCCTGCTCTGGATAGTGAAGTGCCAAATTTCGTTATTATCATCGATAACCTCCGGCTGGACCAATGGAAGGCTATATTGCCGATCTTCCTGGAATCGTTCCGGCTGGTACAGGAGGATACTTTTTACAGTATCCTGCCTACTTCCACACAGTACAGCCGTAACGCCATATTTGCCGGTATGCTGCCAGTAGACATCGAAAGCCGTTTCCCGCAGGAGTGGAAGAATGATGACGAAGAAGGGGGAAAGAACCTGTATGAAGAGACTTTCCTGGCCGATCAGCTGCGCCGCCTGAAAATGGACAGCCGGTTCTCTTATACCAAGGTGACCACCCACAATGACGGTCAGCACCTGGTCAACAATATTCATAACCTGATGTCGTATCCCCTGAATGTGATTGTGTATAATTTTGTGGATATGCTTAGTCATGCGCGTACTGAGATGGAGGTATTGAAAGAGCTCGCTGCCGATGAAATGTCCTACCGTTCTATTACGGCCAGTTGGTTTGAGCATTCGCCGCTTCATCAGGCACTGAAGAAACTGGCAGATAAAAAGATCAACCTCATTATAGCTACCGACCATGGTAATGTAAGGGTGAAAACGCCTGTAAAGGTGATCGGCGATAAGCAGACGACGACCAATCTCAGATATAAACATGGCCGTAACCTGAATTATGAGGCGAAGGAAGTACTGGCTTTCCGTGATCCTAAAGATGCAGGGCTGCCTCGTCCAAATGTCAATTCCTCCTACATTTTTGCAAAGGAGGACGGCTATCTTTGTTATCCGAACAATTATAACTACTTCGTTAATTTCTACCGGAATACGTTCCAGCACGGCGGTATTTCACTGGAAGAAGTGATCGTACCGGTAGCCAGACTGGTGAGTAAATAGGGACTCCGGGCTTTTTCCTTATTTTTGTTGAATGAATTTTAAAGTCACGCCTAATAACCTGACCCGCCTCGAAAAGATCTTTGGAGAGGCTAAGTACGAGTTGCGTTTTGAAAAAGGAACGTTTAACTCCGGCTATTGTGTACTCGAACACAAGAAGGTGGTTGTTGTTAATAAATTCCTGAACCTCGAAGGCCGTATTAATACCCTGTTGGATATCATTGGTTCTATGGAGCTCGATGAAAACCTGCTGACACCTGAATCGCTGAAGCTGTACAAACAGATCATTGAAAACAGAGCAACGCCGGATGCTGCAGATGGCAATGCTGAGGAAAAATCACCTTCACCCGAACAACCTTCAGAAAATTGAAAGTAACTTTTTTAGGAACAGGTACATCACAGGGCGTTCCTGTTATCGCCTGTGGCTGCCAGGTATGTGTTTCCTCTAATTCAAAGGACAAGCGTCTGCGCAGCAGTATCCTGATCAGTGATACGCCCGCTGGTAATATCGTTGTAGATACAACTCCTGACTTTCGATACCAGATGCTGAGAGCTGGTGTTAAGCACCTGGAAGCAGTGCTGGTCACCCATTCTCACAAAGATCATATTGCGGGTATGGACGATATCCGTGCTTTTAACTATTTTCAGCAACGCGCAATTGATATCTACGCTACGGAGTTCACCCAGCAGGTCATCCGTAACGAGTTTTCCTATGCGTTCGCAGAACAGAAATATCCCGGCATTCCCGAACTTAACCTCCGCACGATCGGCAGTGCTCCATTTAATGTCAACGGACTGGATATTGTACCTATTAACGTAATGCATCACCTGATGCCGGTACTGGGCTTCCGTTTCAATGATTTTACCTACATCACTGACGCCAATTTTATAGCAGAAGAGGAGAAAAGGAAGATTGTCGGATCAAAGGTTCTGGTGCTCAATACACTCCGAAAAGAAAAACACATCTCTCACTTTACACTCGACGAAGGCATTGCGCTGGCCAGAGAGTTGGATATTCCCCAGGTTTATTTTACACATATCAGTCATCAGTTGGGGCTACATGAAGAAGTTTCTGCTGAACTACCTCATGGCATGGCGCTGGCATACGATGGGCTGGAAGTCATCCTGTAACTTTCCAGATAAGGTCTCCGTTTAAATAGAAACACCTTTTTATGCGATCTGCAACAGTTTCACTGCTTGTAGTGGGTCTGTCCTTTTATACGCTGCCTGTGATTAACATGAAGATCAATATTCCGGATCAGACAGAGGATGGAAAAGCAAGGTGTTGCTGATTTAAATATCCCTTATTATGAAGTTTACATGTACGCTACTGGTATTATTTGCCTGTCTGCTGACTGTCTCCGGAGGTTGCAGTAAAGACAATATTGAAGAAAAGACCATTATACAGAAAGGACTGATCGGCAAGATTGTCTATTCTTCCTGCGCAGCTACTGTTGTGCAGGTAATGAACAAAGATATAGGTGTAACATGGACCAACTGCCATGATCGGCAGGTATATGAAAACGTACTCAGTGTTGCGATCATCAATCGTGCAGGGATAGCAATAGGAGAGGAGTTTCATTTCAACATTATTGAAAAAGAGCCGCAAATCGTTTGTGATATGCTGGATTGCGGTCCTATCGCCAAAGAGACCATTTTGATCACTGGGCGATAAAGTAACGCAGGAACGCTATAAACCTATTATTCCCTGGTGGGATTAACTTCGCATTAACCATTTTCGGTTGTTTATACGCTAACTTGCCCTGCTTTAAAATTGTTAACCCATGAAGCAGGTTTTGTGGAAAGTCTATTGCAGTTTTTCCAGGAAGGAACGGCATGGTATAGTGTTGTTACTTATGCTGACGATTATTTGTGCAGGCATGCCTGTTTTATGGGAGTATTATGTGCCAGTTGAAATAATAAAACAAGACAGCACGTTGCTGGCTGAAGTCAGTGCTTTCCGCAGGGCTTTATATGAAACAACATCCCCGGTTGATACTACAAGTAGTAGTGACAAACCTGTAAAGCGATTTTATTTTGATCCGAATACACTGGAGGCGACGGGCTGGAGGGAGCTGGGAGTCAATGAGCGTACTGCCCGGACCATACAACGATATATTGCTAAAGGAGGCAGATTCCGTTCGAAAGAAGATCTGTTACGTATTTATGGTCTGCCGCCGGTTTTGGGCCGGGAGCTGATGCCATATGTGATCATTGCTACTTCAGGCCACAAATGGGACACAGGGGCTCACCGACAACGTCAGTCTGCTTCAGGAACGGTGTTTCAACCAGGGAAACGTCACCTGGAACTGGACATTAATATCGCTGATTCTACACAATGGGAGGCATTGCCGGGTATCGGGCCGGTACTGGCAGCGCGCATAGTGAAATTCCGGAACAGGCTGGGAGGATTCTATGAGATCGGTCAGGTACGCGAGACATTCGGACTGCCGGACAGTACATTTAACAAAATTCAACCTTATCTCAGATTGTATAAGGTTTCACTAAAAAAACTGGACATCAACCAGACGGATGAAAAATCTTTGGCACAACATCCATATATCCGTTACAAACTGGCGCGGTTAATTATACTGTATCGTAGTAACCACGGGCCTTTCAGCCAGCCGAAGGATCTTCTTGGCATACCATTGGTAGATGATAGTATTTATCGTAAAATTGAACATTACATCAAAACAGAAAATTCCCCATTATGAACTTTGAGCCCACAGAAATGCAGCAGCAGATTACGCAGGTGATTAGAGATTTCGGAAAGACACACATGCACCCCTATATCCTTGAATGGGATGAAAATCAAACGTTTCCGGTTCAGTTATTCAAACAATTAGGAGAATTGGGACTCATGGGAGTACTCGTTCCTGAAAAATATGGCGGTAGCGGACTCGGATATCTGGAGTATGTGACTGTCATCAGCGAGATCTCAAAGGTCTGTGGTGCTATCGGATTGAGTGTAGCGGCACACAACTCTTTGTGTACGGGGCACATCTTGCAGTTCGGTTCTGAAGAGCAAAAGCAACATTATCTGCCCAAACTGGCGAGTGCTGAATGGATAGGTGCCTGGGGACTTACAGAACCTAATACCGGCTCGGATGCGATGAACATGAAATGTGTCGCACACCGAGATGGAGATGAGTGGGTGCTCAACGGCACGAAATGCTGGATCACTCACGGCAAAAGTGGGGATGTAGCAGTCGTGATCGCGCGCACGGGCGATGTGAGGGATAGTCACGGTATGAGTGCTTTCATCGTGGAGCGTGGAACACCTGGTTTTAGTGGCGGGAAAAAGGAAAATAAGCTGGGCATGCGCGCATCTGAAACCGCTGAGATGATATTTGATAATTGCCGTATACCGGCTGCGAATATGCTGGGTAATGAAGGGGAAGGGTTTATCCAGTCAATGAAAGTACTGGATGGCGGACGTATCTCAATCGCGGCACTTTCCCTGGGTATTGCCAAGGGGGCTTATGAAGCAGCCCTGAAATATGCCCAGGAACGACATCAGTTTGATAAGCCGATCGCCAGTTTCCAGGGCATCTCTTTTAAACTGGCAGACATGGCTACTGAGATCATGGCGGCTGAGTTGCTGACCATGCAGGCAGCTGATGATAAGACAAGAGGAGCGAAGGTGACCAAGCATGCAGCGATGGCGAAATATTATGCTTCAGAGGTGGCAGTTAAGACTGCCAATGAAGCTGTTCAGATATTTGGGGGGTATGGGTATACGAAAGATTTCCCCGTAGAGAAATTTTATCGTGATGCAAAGCTTTGTACGATCGGAGAGGGTACTTCCGAGATACAGAAGCTGGTAATTGCCAGAGAAGCGTTGAAATAGCGATCAGCTATTAATACTAACATTAGCAGGGCGTATCAACTATGGTTGAGACGCCCTTTTCTTTTTATGTTACTATTCGTGCCATTAATAGTATAAAAGACAGATTCCGGGATGAATTTCAGCTATTGAGATGGAGGGACTATCGTCTGTGGCGTCCTTTTCTTATCTTCATTTTACTAAATTAACTATGTCATGAGCTTTGAAGAACAACTGCATCACATGTTCCCAACTGAGGACGCTATACCCGCCGAGTACCGGTTACCGGGGGAATTACACCAGCGGGAGTATCTTTCAGGAGGTGAGATGAAACCATGGAATGGCGATGTGCACACCGTGTTATCTCCGATCTGTATTCAGACAACAAACGGACTCGAGAGAAAAGTGATCGGTTCTTACCCTTTATGCGGACAGGAAGAGGCGATGGCGGCCCTGGACGCTGCCGTTCTGGCTTATAATGATGGCCGTGGCGAATGGCCCACTATGACGGTTTCTGAGCGTATTGCCTGCATGGAGAAATTCACGGGTAAAATGATCGAGAAGAAATCTGAAATCGTGAAACTCATTATGTGGGAGATCGGCAAGTCTTATACAGATTCCATTAAAGAGTTTGATCGTACTGTAGAATATATCAACACTACCATAGACGCATTGAAAGACCTGGACCGTAATTCGAGCCGTTTTGAAATAGAACAGGGTATTATTGGGCAGATCAGGCGCTCTCCATTGGGCGTAGTGCTCTGCATGGGACCGTTCAACTATCCATTGAACGAGACTTTCACAACACTGATCCCCGCACTGATCATGGGTAACACGATGTTGTTCAAACCGCCGAAACACGGCACCTTATTACATTATCCGCTGCTGGAAGCATTTGCGTCCTGTTTTCCTAAAGGCGTAGTGAATACCATCTATGGCAGAGGAAACGTAATTATCGGTCCGCTAATGGAATCCGGTAAGATCAATGTCCTGACACTGATTGGTAGCAGTAAGGTGGCTAATCAGCTGAAGAAGATGCACCCGAAAGTGAACAGGTTAAGGGCTATACTCGGACTGGATGCCAAAAATGCAGCCATTATTTCCGATAAGGCTGACCTGGACCTGGCAGTGCAGGAAACGGTGTTAGGCTCACTGTCGTTTAATGGACAACGTTGTACAGCGCTGAAGATCATCTTTGTACATAGTAAGATAGCGGATGTCTTCCTGCAGAAGTTAAGCGCAGCAATTGGTCAGCTAAAAGTAGGCATGCCATGGGAAAAAGGGGTATTTCTGACGCCGCTGCCTGAACCGCAAAAGCCTGCTTATCTGAAGGAATGTATTGACGATGCGCTGGCGAATGGTGCGAAGGTGATCAATGAGCATGGAGGTGCCTCCTATGAATCGTTCGTGTACCCAGCGGTGTTATATCCGGTAAATAAAGAGATGAAATTATACAGGGAAGAGCAGTTTGGCCCATTGATCCCGGTATTACCATTCGACGATATAGAAACGCCTATTGAATACCTGATTGAATCTGATCATGGTCAGCAGGTAAGTATCTTCTCTAATGATGCAGATGAACTGGCATCGCTGATTGATCCGTTGGTGAATCAGGTAAGCCGTGTAAATATTAACTGTCAGTGTCAGCGTGGGCCTGATGTATATCCATTCACAGGCCGGAAGGATTCTGCGGAAGGGACATTAAGTGTACCAGATGCACTACGTGCATTTTCAATTCGTTCAATGGTTGCGACAAAACAGACAGAAATGAACAAAAATTTGCTCAATCGCATCGTAAATGATCAAACTTCTAACTTTTTGTCAACAAAATATATATTTTGAGCAAAAAAATATTGCTCGCAAAATTGAACAATATTACCCTATAAGTTAGTAGGTTAATCATGTTATAATATAATAATATGATGTGTGCTGTCCTTTTTTTTTGCAAAAAAGTGACTGTTAGATAATTAGGGTGATGGAATTGTGAATTAAGAACGTTAAATTTGGGTTAATTCATCACTCTTTACCATTTATCAACCTTCAACAAAAGAAAGACAATCGAAACATTTTTACGCAACCCACAAGGAAAGCATCCGTTTCAAAGCGGATGTTTTTTTGTACCGCGAAAGAATTAGTTAACGATCGCTCTACTGTTAGTAAAGTCCCTGGCATGTATTCGACTGCCGGATTATTTAAACGGAAAAGGCCGATCTGTCTCAGACAGATCGGCCTTTTATTATCCTGCAAGCCTGGTTAATTAGTGTTCCAGGAAATCGTTGTCTTTGTTTTCATCAGTTGTGCCACTGGCGCCGGCTCTTTTTTCAATATCGGCAAACCATTTCTCCACGGTACCTGACAGGAACACAGGCACTTTACCCCTTACATACTCTTTCAGTATTTCGAAAGTCTTTACTGCCTGTTCATTGGAGAGGCCTGCTTTTTCTTGTAGTTCTTTTAAGAGGTCCATATCGTATTGCTTTGAGTTTAAAGGTAATGAGAAAATACAGGATGTATAAATTATATTATATTTTTGCCCGACGTAAGCCCTATCCCTATGCGCAGAATCCCTGTTGGAATACATTATTTTACCAGAAGAGTATTATCTAAAGAAGAAGCTGGTATTATTCATTTGATGCCTGGTGTGTTACAGCTTGAATACATCCAATATTACTTTCACATTTACCTGATCCCTGTAATACCGACCAGTGCTGGCTGGTATGCACGGTATGAAGATGGGACATTGGAAAAAATGGAGAATGACATAGCGAAACAGCTCAACGAGATCTATCATCCCCGTTTTTCTTTGTGGGCATGCCTTGGGCCACTAGGCCTGGCTGCAGCTATCATATTAGCATTCCTTGGACGGGTGCTTTTTGATTACTACACCAGTTTCGACCAGTTTGATAACAGTCGGGATGACCGTCAGGCGTTGTTTGCACATGTACTTGAACCTGCCATAGGTGACTATTATTTCTTCGATAGTAATGTAGGAAGCTGGGGCGCCGCGAAGGTGACGGCGTTTAATGAGGATACTGTACAATTATTGGTGTTACACCGGCCAGGCTATGAATGGAAGAATGAGGAAGTGGCAAGCGATTTTGTTAATAAAGAGCTGCCTGTATTGCGTATCGACAAGGTAGCACTTGCGCAGCTGATAGATATGAATGCAGAAGCTGATACGCTGCTGATGCGTGTAGCCCTGAATAAGTGTCGTTTAAAGGCTATTCAGCACTATATTAATAAGGACTGATGGTAGATGTCATATGATAACATTCTAGCGTTATTTATTGCTATAAAAGGAAATGGTCCGCCGTCGGCGGACCATTTCTTATTTCCCTGTAGTATTAGTATAAAAAGTTATTACGCAACTTTTAACTGAACCAAAGTGGATTTATCCAGTTTTTCTTCTGCATACGCCCTTGTCAGTACGAAAGTGCTTTCATTGGAAGATGGCAGATTAAACATAGCGTCGCTCAGTACAACTTCGCAGATAGAGCGGAGACCACGGGCGCCAAGTTTATATTCCATTGCTTTTGATACGATATAATCAACTGCATCATCTTCTATCACCAGGTCAATACCTTCCACTTTGAAGAGCTTTCTATATTGTTTCACCAATGCATTCTTCGGCTCGGTCAGGATCGCCTTGAGGGCTTCGTGATCCAGGGAGTTCAGGTAAGTAACTACCGGCAGACGACCCAGTAATTCTGGTATCAGACCGAAGGCTTTGAGGTCCTGAGAGTTCACATAGCGAAGTATGTGTTTCTTGTTCTCTTCTTCTCTGTCAGTATTAACATTGAAGCCGATACTATGCGTCTGTACCCGGCGGCTGATGATCTTGTCAACACCGTCGAATGCACCACCACATATGAACAGGATATTTTGAGTGTTCACTTTAATAAGTTTCTGCTCTGGGTGTTTACGTCCGCCCTGTGGAGGAACGAGTGCTTCTGTACCTTCCAGCAGCTTCAGCAGGCCCTGCTGAACACCTTCACCACTTACGTCACGGGTGATGGAAGGGTTATCACTTTTACGGGCGATCTTATCTATTTCGTCGATGTATACGATACCACGTTCAGCGGCTTCGACATCATAGTTACATACCTGGAGCAGGCGGGTGAGAATGCTCTCCACATCTTCACCGACATATCCGGCTTCTGTAAACACGGTAGCGTCTACGATAGTGAATGGAACGTTTAGCAGACGGGCAATGGATTTCGCCAGGAGGGTCTTACCGGTACCAGTTTCACCAACCATGATGATATTGGATTTTTCAATTTCCACATCATCATCACCTACTTGTTGGTTCAGTCTTTTATAGTGATTATAAACGGCTACAGCCAATATTTTCTTTGCATCGTCCTGACCGATTACATATTCGTCCAGGAACTTCTTGATCTCAACCGGTTTTGCCACTTTAGGAACAAAGTGGGAAGGCGCTTTTTTGCCTTGCTGCTGAAACAGCTCCTGTTCTATGATCTCCTGAGCGTTTGCCACACAGTTCTCACAGATATGACCTTCTGCACCTGCAATCAGTATCTGCACTTCATCTTTTGAACGGTTGCAAAATGAGCAACGGATTTTGGACTCTTTCATAGCTTACAAAGGTACGTTAAAAGGGGGAAAGGGTAATTATGAATAAAAAAGGGTGCGAAAATGTCTTTTCAGCACCCTTTTTCAATTTACCTTTTCCGTAATCTATTATTGCGGAGTGTTATTTTCCTGTTGTTTTCTTGGATTTCTTGTCAGTACGTCATCGATGATACCGTACTCTTTTGCTTCATCAGCAGTCATCCAATAGTCACGATCAGAATCTTTTTCCACTTTCTTCACTGGCTGACCGCAATGGCCGGCAATGATTTCGTTCAGCTCTCTTTTCAGCTTTACGAACTCACGGGCAGTGATTTCAATGTCGGAAGTCTGACCTTCTGCACCACCATGAGGCTGGTGAATCATAACCCTGGCGTGTTTCAGCGCAGTTCTCTTACCTTTTGTACCAGCTACCAGCAGTACAGCGCCAAAAGAGGCAGCCATACCAGTACAGATAGTTGCCACATCAGGAGCGATGATCTGCATCGTGTCATATATACCTAAACCTGCATAAACGCTACCACCTGGGCTGTTGATATACATCTGTATATCACGGGTACGGTCTGTAGATTCCAGGAACAGTAACTGAGCAGTAATGATATTTGCTACGTAATCATTTACAGGGTCGCCCATGAAAATGATACGGTCCATCATCAAACGGGAAAACACGTCCATGATCGCCATGTTCATCGGGCGTTCCTCGATGATGTTTGGTGTCAGGGCATTGATCTGATGACGGGTATAGCTATCTACTACCAGGCTGCTGATCCCTCTATGCTGGATGGCATATTTCCTGAATTCGTTATTAATGTTCATGATGGTGATGTTTATTAGGTAATTTAGCAAATTCTTCGGCTGTTACTTCCTCTTCCTTCACATTTACCTTTTGTTCTGCCCAATCAAACAATTTTTGGGTTACCATTTCGCGGTAGGTTTGATCCACGAATTTCTCATCCTGCAGCAGGCGCTCCATATAGCTGTCCAGCCAGTCAGCACCATCGGTAGCGGCAGCACCACCAAAGTAGCCCATAACTTTCTGCTTAGCAGCTTCTTTTACCTCATCGAATGAAACGTCCAGCTGATTTTCGCGGATCAGTTTATCGCTGATAAGTGTCCAACGTAACTGATGATCAAAACCTGGATATTCTTTGTCAGCTTCTTCAGCGGTTTTTGGTTTTTCACCGCCAGTCTGCAGCCAACGTTTCAGAAAATCCTTAGGCAGCTCAATAGGAGTCTCGTGAACCAGCACTTCGAACAGGTCGTTGTGCAGGCGGTTGCGACTTTCGGCATCCCAGGATTTTTCTATTTCTGATTGCAGTTTTTCGCGGAAGGCTGCTTCTGTCGTGATTTCTTCATTAGCAAACACTTCTTTGAAGAACTCTTCGTTCAGTTCTCTTTTTTCGATTAATTCTATTTTATTGATAGTCAGCTTGTAGTATTTAGCAGAGATATCTTCGTGCAGACCCAGCACTTCGTGTTGGAACCATACTAATTTATCTGCATCAATAGCAGCTGAAGTCAGCACCACAATGCTGTCGTCTTTTTTCTTACCCTGCAGTTCTGCCTGGGTAGCAGCAGAGAAATTCTTTACCAGGAAAGAAACTTCTTTCTGCAGACCGCCTTCTACAGCGTTACCCTGCGCGTCTGTTTCAACAACATTCAGGCCGAGTACGTTATTTTCGGAAGAAATTGCCTCAACCTCAGCAGATTTGCCACCTCTTAACTGGAGGCGCTCAATCTCTTCGTTCAGCATTTCAGGAGTGGCTTTGATCTTGTAACGGGTCAGGGTTGTTTTGCCGCCTTCTAGTGGAGTTACATCGAAAGTTGGTTTGAGACCGATTTCGAAATCAAAGTTGTATTCGGATGGATTATTGTGATCGAAAGTTCTCGCTTCTTTGTCAAGAGTCAGAGGCTGGGCAAATATTTCCACCTTTTCGTTCTGGAGATATCCCATCAGCTCTTTTTCCACAGTTTTCAATACTTCATCCGCAAAAATAGCTGGACCATGCATCTTTTTCACCATGCCTGCAGGCACCATGCCTTTACGGAATCCTGGTATATTGGCGGTTTTGCTGAGTTGCTTTACTGCTTTGTCAAAATTCGGAAGGTAATCTTCCTGGCTCACTTTCACAGTGATCTTATCATTCAATAAACCGATGTTTTCTCTGGTAACGGTTGCCATAATAGTTTAAATGTTCTTGTATGAAGCAATAATAATTCCTTGTTTGTATTTTCTGCCATGAAGTCACAAAGGCACGAAGGAATGGCAGATGTGTGGGAGTTACTTGGTGACTAAGCGCCTTAATGGCAATTTTCAAAAGCCGGATGCCGAATGGCCTGATAAAAAAAAACGCTTAATGCTGAGGCGTCTCTGCGTTAAGCGGTCAGCATCTTGCATTAAGCGTCAAAAAAAGTGCGGGTGATAGGACTCGAACCTACATGCCGTGAAGCACCAGATCCTAAGTCTGGCGTGTCTACCAATTTCACCACACCCGCAACAACTATTTATAAGAACTTCTCCTCCAGTTAGACATCCTGGAAAAAGGACTGCGAAGGTATATTTTTTTATTGATAAAAAAAATCAGACACGGCAGAAATTTTACCTTACCGTCAAACCCTTTACTGCAGGCCTTAAAATGCCGGCCAGCTGGTCGGAAAAGGTCCTGGTATACCGGTCGTCCGGGTCCATGGTTGGGTCCAGGATCGTGACGTGCATGCCCCGGAAGTAGCCAGAAGCTATCAGCGGTGCCAGCGTATCTTCCAGCTCCATATAAGATAAGCCCCCTTCTTCCGGACTGTCCACACAGGGCATAATGTTGTTATCCAGTATATCCACATCCAGGTGGATCCAGAAACCATCCAGTCCGGAATGCCCTATCATTGTCAGGAATTCAGTCGTGATCGTATGTATCCCTTTTTCCCTGATAGCTGGCAGGTCATGATAAGTAACCTGGCTGTCGGTAATAAGTTGAACATACGCCGGAGCCAGCTCCCGGTTGCCATAGGCGTAAATATGTTCCTCCTCTATATATGGACACAGTTCATGGATATCCGACAATTTAGGATGCCCATTACCTGATACTATTGCCAGCCCCATACCTGCGGCACCGGCTGTACCCGAATGTGCCGGCAGCATATAATCATGGTGCCCATCCATGGCAAACAATCCGTAGTGCCCACCCGTACACCGGAGTCCAAGGGCTGTTCCGATAAGAATACTGCAATCACCCCCGATAACGATCGGGATAATATCTTTTTTTACGGCCTCACATACCTTTTCGGCCAGCAACTGGCTGTAGGAGTTAATGCCGTCAGCATTCCGGATCTGGCTTTCAGGGTCGATGTCCATTGTATATGGTGGAGCGGGAACGTTGATAACCTGGGAAATGCCAGTCTCTCTGGCGAAGCCGTGCCGGCGGAGGGCATCGGGTAAGAACTTGACGCCAGGTTCCACACCAGGACGTAACTCCTTTAAACCCAGGTTAGATGGGGCCTCAATGATCATAAAATGACGCATCAGTACACGATTTTTGTGTCTGTTAAAGGTGACAAAGGTCGTGTACCGAAGATAGGCGCTTTCATGCAAACCTCATTGCAGTGGTGGTATCAAATTTTTTGCATGGCTACTTCCAGACTGCGGGCTGCCTTTGCCTTGTTTTTGAAGAAGAGTAGAATATTGAGAGTGATCACTATACTACAACCTGCGCAAACAGCCGGCCAATGACCGACATTCCACAGGAACAGGCCCAAAGCAGAGCCGGTGGCGCCACCTATAAAAGTGGAGGTCATAAACACAGTATTGAAACGGTTCCTTGCCTCTGGTAGTATAGAATATATAATGGTCTGATTAGTGACCTGTACCGCCTGATGACCGACATCCAGGATGATAATACCTGCCAGCAGGAGGAATATACCACTGCCCGTGAAATAAAAGGCGATAAAGCTGAGCAGCTCACATACCAGTCCTATAATAATATTGTTCTTTGGGTCGCGGCCGTCACTGATCTTTCCTACCAGCGGGGCTGCCAGGGCACCTGCTGCTCCTGCCAGTCCGAACAGTCCGATCTCAAAGCTTTTGTAACCGAAAGGTGCTGCGGACAGGAATAATACCATTGTTACCCAGAACGCGCTGAGCACGGCAAAGGAGAGTGCATTGGTCAGAGCAGCCCGTCTTAGCAGCGGCTGGGTCATTGCATAACCCGCGACTGATTTCATGAGCTGCCCGTAGTTTCCAGTAAAAGACGGCTTGCTTACCGGAAAGCGGAATCGCATTAATATCAACAATACCGCACATATCGCGGCAGCAATATAATACATGGCCCGCCAGCCGTAAAACGATCCGATCGTTCCCGCCAGGCTGCGGGAAGCCAGTATTCCGACAAGCAGGCCAGCCATGATCGTGCCAATGATACTGCCTCGTTTATGGTCGGCTGACAGAGTGGCTGCCAGTGGCAGGATTAATTGTGGTATTATGCTGCAGACGCCGATCAATACGCTGGCTACCTGTAACACGATGAAGTTTGGTGCGGTGGCAGCCATTAATAAAGCCACGATGGCAGCGCCCGTTCCAAACAATATTTGTTTACGACGCTCAAGAATATCTCCAAGGGGTACCAGCAGCAATAGACCTAATGCGTAACCGATCTGTGTCAGATAGGTGATCCTTCCTGCAATACTTTCATGCAATCCCCATTCTTTTGACACTAATACGATAAGTGGCTGGCAATAGTAAATGTTGGCAACGATCAATCCTGCACAGGCGGCCATGAATGCCGTGTCTCCCTTTCCTAAATGTTTTTGTTCCATTCCCCTTAATTCTGATAAAGGCGCAAAGCTACGACAATTACCTTAAGCGCTCCAGGAGTTCAACAGCTCCACGGGCCAGGAAGGATGCTCCAAAAGGAATACAGGCCTCATTAAAGATCACCTTGGGATGATGCAGATAATAACCAGGAGAGGACGGATCCTGAGCGCCCAGCAGGTAAAACATGGAGGGTACTTTACGGGAATAATAGCAGAAATCCTCACCGGCCAGCAGTGGTACTTTTTCCAGTACGTTTTGTTCTGTAAAAACCCCGGTCAGACTACCCTGCAGATGCTGATGTATCTCCTTATTATTGAGTACGCTTGGTATAGTAAAATACAGATCGAAGATGATCTCTGTCTGATGGATTATCTGCAAACCATCCATGATTTTCTGTAAATGAGCGACGACCCCTTCATAAATGCCCAGGTCCAGTGCCCGGATAGTGCCCTCCAATACTACTTTATCGGCAATCACGTTAGGAGCCACTCCGCCATTGATCTTTGTAAATGACAGCACGGCGGTCTCCATCGGTGGCGTATGCCTGGAAACAATGGCCTGAGCGGACTGCACCAGTTGTGATGCAATCAGTACTGCATCTATGCCCAGCTGCGGTGATGCCCCTGCATGAGCTGCCTTTCCCCTTACTTCAATTGTAAAGAAGCCAGTGCATGCCAGGGCCGGGCCCAGTGCATAGGAGATCTGTCCTACAGGAAGTGATGGGTCTACGTGCAAGCCCAGGGCTGCCTGTACATCATCCAGATGCCCCGCTTCAACAAACTTCCGGGCGCCGCTTTTCTTTTCCGGGTCATTGGCCGGACCTTCTTCTGATGGCTGAAAGAGGAATTTTACAGTTCCACGGAAATCAGTCTCTTTTAATAATGCAGCCGCGCCTACGAGTATAGTAGTGTGAATATCATGGCCACAGGCATGCATTTTCCCATTTACGGTGGAAGAGAATGGAAGGCCGGTTTCTTCCTGCATGGGCAATGCGTCCATATCTGCACGAAGGGCTACACATGGTCCCTCACCCCGTCTCAGTGTGGCAATAACGCCAGTACCCGCAATATTTGATATGTAATCTATTCCCAGCCGGTCCAGTTCATGTTTCACAAGGCGGGATGTATTTTGTTCTTCGTACCCTAGTTCAGGTGTAGCGTGAATTTCTCTCCTGATCTTAATAAGCCTGTCCGTTAGTTGTGCGTCCATCGATACAGCATTTTCCGTCAAGTTAAGCGGTTTTTCCGATATTCTCTGGGAGAACAACGGTAGCGCTTGCGGAATACGGCTGTGAAATAGTTGGCGCCGCGGTAGCCGGTGCTGTAGCTGATTTCTTTAATACTTAGCGTCGTCTGGGAAAGTAAGATAGCTGCTTTTTTGAGCCGGAGATGTTCTATATATCCTCTGGGCGATACACTGAGCAATTCCTTGAACGCCCTCTCAAAACCGTTGATGTGCATTCCGGCCTGTTTACTTAATTCCGAGATGCTGAGCGGCAGGTGGTAATTCTCCTGGATGTACTGGCAGATCAGTCTGAGTTTTTGTGCCTGCTCTCCATTTTGCAGATATTTAGGTGTGAATGCGCTAAAGTAGAGCGTCAGCAGGTCCTGGATCCTTGCGTCAATAAAGGGCTTCATGTCGGTGGCTGTTTCGGGGGACTGCCGCATTTCAAGTAGTACTTTCATATCGTTGGCATCCATACGCGTCGCTGGTAATAAAGCAGCTCTACGCGCCTGCCGTTGATGCTGTTGATAGATCTCTTCAAACGAAGGATGATGCGCAATGAAATTCCGGAAGAAAGCAGGAGAAAATGAGATACATATCATTTCGTAATAACCGGGCCGCAGGTCCGCAGTATTCTGAGAATTGGAAGGAATGTAATAGATACCAAATTCTTTTTCGATCAGCATCAGTTTTCCTTTTCCCTGCAAGCGGCAGGATATATTACCCTGCAGGATACAATACATCGCCAGCATGGGTTGTGTGACGGTAGGCCGCAATCTTACCTTTTCCTTTACAAAGCAATGCTGCCAGCTGATCACCCAGTCAGGGTCTTTGACGTCTTGTGTGATGTAACTGCCAAAAGGGCCTTCTGCATAGGTAGTTTCCGTGGCCTGTGCGATCCGGTAT
This sequence comes from Chitinophaga agri, assembly GCF_010093065.1. Lineage (NCBI taxonomy): Bacteria > Pseudomonadati > Bacteroidota > Chitinophagia > Chitinophagales > Chitinophagaceae > Chitinophaga > Chitinophaga agri. The sequence continues at coordinate 5,506,516 of NZ_CP048113.1, forward strand.
TGCTGATATCTTTCCGGTAGGCTGTCCGACGTCCGGACATGTGACTGTATTTTTTCAGGCATCCCAAAGTGCAGCGCGGGGGGATATAAGCTGGATGTCATGTTCAGGCATTTAACCGGTGAGTGTGAATAATTCTGGTTGCATAAAATCTGGTTACTACCCAAATTTATACTCCGGTACTGCGATGATACTTCAGATGAAACCCGCTGCTAAATATACTTCAGCCACCACTGAACATGTGTTTTCCGGTATTGATGGAACCATTTACACGGCTTATATAATACAGCAACAACAGTGATCCATATCAGGTAGACCACCGGTAATGAATAACCGAAATCTGCGGGTCGAAATAAAAACGGAATATTAGGATCTACAATTTCGTTTGCTGTATAACCACTCAGGAAAAATGCAATCACCAATAAGAAGTGCAAAAGATAGAAATGCAGCACATAATAAAAGAAAGGTACACTACCATACATGCTGACAACATCTTTCCACTTTCCTTTTGCGTGTTCCAGCACTGCCAGTAATAACAGCGCCGGACCAAGTGTCATGCAAAGGAAGTCCAGTGATGGCGGATATTTGCTTACATCTATGAACTCCAGAAAGGTATTGAAGCCGCTTTGCTTTGCCTCCCATGGTGTAGGGTTGCCATACCGGTTAATAGTTCTGAGAATGATAAATAACAACGTTGCCGCGCTACCAGTCATCAGCAGAAAACGACGGCGTGTAGCGGCAGTAATGTCTTTTCTGAAAAAGTATCCGGCACAATATCCTAACAACATAGCGCCTGTCCATGGGAAGATCGCGTAGAAAGCAAAGATGAAACGATTATTGCCAATAGGGATAACAGTGCCGAAAGAAGTGAACAGTATTTTCCAGATATGACCTGGCAGATTGAAATAATCAAGAATATTGTGTCCAAAGAATAAGATAAGTCCGGCAATGAGTATTGCTTTGAACGAGACCTTCATTAATAATCCCAGCACGATCATGCTACAACCTATTGCCCAGATCACCTGTAGGATCAAGACATTGTATTGCGGGTTGAATGTAAGTCCTAGTGTGACAATGACCAGTTCCGCAATAATCAGCCAAAGCCCTCTTTTCAACAGGAAATCACTCGCGGCAGCCGGTGTCTTCTTTTGCGCAGCGAGATAGGCCGACATTCCTGACAGAAATACAAATATTGGTGCACAGTAATGCGTGACCCAGCGTGTAAAGAATAACCACGGGGTTGTTGTGTCTGTATCAAGCGGGTCTGCGGTCATTGCCGTATCGTGAAAGAAGTCACGTGTATGGTCAAGTGCCATAATGATCATAACAATACCACGCAGAATATCTATAGACGCAATACGGGAATTGGCGGGCTGCATATGTTGTGTGATTTACCGGGGTGGTGGATACTGTTGTGAATATAATGATGTTTTGCGCAGCAGGCAATACTTTCCTGAAATTGACTTAATTTAGGGTACACTCCAAAATCCATGATTGTTATGACTACACAAGAAATTGCTAACCGCCTTGTAACCCTTTGTAAAACAGGTGAATTTGCTACAGCCCAGAAAGAATTGTATGCAGCCGATGCAATCAGTATCGAACCATATGCAACACCTGCATTTGAGAAGGAAACAAAAGGACTGGACAAGATACAGGAGAAGATTGCAAAGTTTGATGGCATGACGGAAACTGTTCATAATATTTCTGTTTCTTATCCGATAGTAGCAGGTAATTCGTTTGTCATTTTATTAAAAATGGATATTACAATGAAAGGCCAGGAAAGGACAGAGATAGAAGAATTGTGTGTATATGAAGTAAAAGAGGGGAAGATCGTTTCCGAGCAGTTCTTTATGTGATAAGATGTGTTAACTTTTCGGGAGCGCATCATCAGCGGACAATGTAAAGAACACGAAACAGGATATTAACGATAGCTTTCTACATGAAGATAGCATCGGACTGGAAATTATCACCGCCAAAAGTTGCTTGTCTTTTACAGTAATGACCGTAAAAGCAATTGGCTTCGAACTAAGATTCTCTCAAACAACTCACTTCATGAAATACTTTACTGAACATGCCGGTGTAAGACCGGCTACTCTCCGCCAGCAGTCATCCGTATAGGATGCTGATGACTAGTCTGGAGGCTGCTCCCGAAGGTACAGCTGCTGCGGAAAAATATTAATAATAAAGAAGGGCCGTTGTCACACGGCCCTTCTTTATTTACCAGCCCCTTGAATTAGAGCCGGACTCAATACAATGCAGGCAATATCGTTCGAACTCTTCACCGAATTTTTCCTCATACACATCATAGCCGATAGTACCTATCTCTCCGGCAGAGACGTTCATAGTAGCGACTGACGGATTTTCATCCACCATATCGTAATACTGTTCTCCCATACCTACGATGAAACTCCTCCTGTTCTGGAAGCCCTCATCTGTTCCGCCGGTACGTTCATGAATTTCTTCACGATCAATATGGAAGAGCTTTTCTTCCATCACATGATTGAATTTTGTTAGTTCCCCGTCGTCCAGGTAAACAAGCTGCTGCCGGATATGGTCGGCAATGTCTGTGGAAACGATGGTTCCCAGCTGCCTGATCAAGGTGGGATCATTGGTCGTAAGCGCTGTTTTCCTTAAATCAAATAAATCTCTATCTGTTGTCCACGCCGTTTCAATGATTTCCCAGAATCTTGTTGCGTTCATAAAGACAGATTTTATATATGTCGTGGAATAAATGCCGGTATCACCAATGTATTTTTACTTGGCACCTTTACTATAACAATCAAGGGAAGGCAAAGTTCATCTCATATTTTAGAAGTATCCCCTGCTATTTTATTATTTTGTCAGTTCCTGGATAATAACACCTCTAAATAGAAAATTATTTTATGAAACAGTTCTTTTTTCTTGTCATCCTTTTATCCCTCGGGTTGACAATGCATGCGCAACAGACGCAGAAACCGCCACTACATGGTCGTCACTGGATGGCGGTTACAGGGAAACCTCTGGCAGCAACCGCCGGATCGATGATCTTTCAGAAGGGTGGTAATGCGGTAGACGCTGCCTGTGCCATGCTGGCGGCCACCTGTACGATGTGGGACGTGCTGAGCTGGGGAGGCGAAACGCAGGCGCTTATTTATAATCCCAAAACAAAAAAAGTCATAGCGATCAATGCGCTGGGCGTGGCGCCAACTGGAGCCACCCCTGAGTTCTTCAAGGGAAAGGGATATAATTTCCCACCGGAATATGGTCCGCTGGCGGCTGTTACGCCTGGTACGCCGGGTGGACTTTATTACATGCTGGCTGAATATGGTACGCTGAGTCTGAAGGAGGTGCTCGCCCCTGCCATGGAAATGGCTGCTGGCTATCCTATAGAAGCGCAGACGGCTAACAGCATGGAAAGAAGCAAAGACCGCCTCAAGCAATGGCCATATAGTAAAGCGGTATTTCTGACACATCCCGGTGAAAAGAGAGAAGCACCTGAACCGGGAGAGATCTTCGTACAGAAAGAACTGCTGTCCACCCTGACGAAAATGGTAGAAGCGGAACAGGAAGCCCTGAAGAAAAAGAAATCCCGAAAGGAGGCGATCATGGCTGCTTATGACAGGTTCTACAAGGGCGATATTGCCAGGGAATTTGTTCGTGGATGCCAGGAACAGGGCGGATTGATCACAGAGCAGGACCTTGCCCGCTGGAAGCCTGTTGAAGAAGAACCGCTGCATGTAAATTATAAGGGCATAGAGGTATATAAACTGCAGTCCTGGACACAGGGGCCGATGCTGCTGCAAAGCCTGAACATCCTGGAGAATTTTGACCTGAAAGGTATGGGTTATAATTCTGTACTGTACATTCATACGCTTTATCAAACGATGAACCTGACCTTCGCTGACAGGGACTTCTATTACGGTGATCCTTACTTTACGCCTAAGACGCCTATCGAGGGATTATTAAGTAAAGCATATGCGAAGGAAAGAGCGAAGCTGATCAATCCCGGTCATAATGATCCTGCGCCTTTGCCAGGCGATCCTTATCCGTTTGAGGGTAAGAAAAACCCTTATCTGCAACTGATACAGCAGCGTCAGTCACTGACTGATACTACTTTACAGAAAAAGCCTGCAGGCTTTGTACCTAAACACGATGCAGCAGGTTTACTGAACGTTCCCGCCACGGATAATATGTATGCTGCCAATGATATTGACAGTGCCTATATGGACAGGTTATGGAGGGGTACGACGAGTGTGGAAGCTGCAGACGAAGATGGTTGGGTTGTATCTATCACCCCTAGTGGTGGATGGACGCCTGCTTGTATTGCTGGTCATACTGGTATAGGGATGAGTCAGCGGTTACAAAGTTTTGTACTGGACAGCACGCTGTGTCCATTCAATGTGGTGACGCCCGGTAAGCGCCCCAGGGTAACGCTGACTCCCTCCATGGCTCTGAAAGATGGCAAACCTTACCTGTCTTTTGCAGTGCAGGGTGGTGATACACAGGATCAGAACCTGCTGCAGTTCTTTTTGAACGTGGTAGAGTTTGGAATGACCGTGCAGCAGGCCACGGAGGCGGCTAATATTAACACCAATCAGCTTTGGCTGTCATTGGGTGGTACCAGTATGAAAGATCGTATGCCACATCCCGGCAGCATATTGCTAAATAATAATACGCCTGATTCGGTGAGAACTATGCTGAAAAATATGGGTTATATACCCAGTTATAGCGAGCGTACCAGCGGTCCGGTAAATGCAATATTCCTGGATATCCGGCATGGTTCATTATGGGGTGGTAGTAGTAATCATGGTGAGGATTACGGCATTGGCTGGTAAGTAAAAACCTTTTTCTTTATGATCGTGATCAGTGCTGTTAATTAAACAGGTGGATCAGTGAAATAAATCTGCGGGAGCTGAAAGTATATCGCTAAGTGATAGGAAATGAACAGATGAAATTTGAGACGTTCCTTGTTTCAGCGGTATTGGTGTGAATGGCGGGTATGTAATAAGGATGGGGGGGCGGGATATTATTAATCAGTTTTAAGTTTATTCTAAGGAGTTGTTAAGGTAGCCGGTCCTGTTATAAATGTTTTTTGTACAGTAAATAACAGGACCGGACATATGCTATAACATATTGTCAGTCCGGGATTGATTTTTAGCAGTCATCCACAGATATAACGGAATTCCTGTCATTTGCAACAGGAAGCCGTAAAATATAGTTTTTTGCCCTGCGCTGGCAATTGCCCAAAACACATAACTGAACGAGATCACAAAGAGCAGAATACATTGTACCCATTCACCGGTCGTTAGTTGTTGTCCTGTTGTACGGAGTATGAAGTAAGATGCGGTGGAAAAGAGGTAAGGGATCAGTACTGATAGTGTAGATAGTAAAACCAGGAACTTGAACTGGTCTACCAGCCCTTTGTTGTAATTCATGATCATAAATATGGAGATCAGTATGCTGCTGAAGAACATGCCCACGTAGGGTACTCCTTTCTTATTCTCTTTACCGAAAATGCGGGGAAACAGGTTATCCTTTGCAATTGCAAAAGGTAGTTGCCCCTGAATTAATATCCAGCCATTCAGTGCACCAAAGGCCGCAATTGCCACACCAGCACTTACCAGGAAGCGTGCGTTAGGACCCCACATTATTTCTGCTGCATCGGCAAAAGGCGTCAGGCTACGCTGCAGTTGTTCCGGCGGGATGATGCCCATCACACTCACAGTGCCCAGTATATATACAATGGTCACTATAATTAATCCCAGCATGGTAGCGCGGGGAATGGTCTTTTGCGGATTTGCGACCTTGTCTGCCGGAACCGTGGCTGACTCAATTCCCACAAAAGCAAACATCGTAAAGGTGACTGTATTAGAGAGCACCTCAAACAGGGAGGTACTGGTATTGTTGAAAGGAGGGAAGTTGTCTGTCCTGATGAAGAATAATCCGCCAAAAGCGACTGCGATCAGCGGTATCAGCTTCAGGATGGTCGTAGTCAGTTGTACCCCGCCCGATACCCTGACGCCTGCGTTATTGATCCAGGTGAGCAGCCATATTGACGAAAGTCCCGTGAATACTGCTGCGAATGTACTGGTAGATAACACCGGGATGAATGTACTCAATGCGCTGACGAATCCCACTGTAATGGCAGCATTTGCACACGCCACGGCGATGTAATATCCCCAGGCGATGGAAAATCCCATATAGTCGCCAAACCCTCTCCGGGTATAGGCGTATGGTCCGCCAGTGACGTTAGGCACGATGCGGCTGAGGTTACCAAATATTTTCACCAGGAAAAAGCATCCGATAGCAGAGATCACCCATCCAAGCAGACTAACACTGCCGAAGGAGGATAATGCAGCTGGTGCGAGGAAGATGCCAGCGCCGATCATGTTGCCCACGATCAGGGAGGTACTGGTCAGGAGACCTAGTTTGTTCTTGTCTTTGTTCACAGATTGTAGTGTATTGGTAGCAAAAATAGGTTTTGGGCGAGAAAATGGAATTATTGTCAGGAATATTTGCTGATTTCCGGAAAAAGTATACATTTGCACACCATTAAGCAGGGGAATTAGCTCAGTTGGCTAGAGCGCTTGCATGGCATGCAAGAGGTCACCGGTTCGACTCCGGTATTCTCCACAGGTAAAAGCTCTCAAATTTCTTAGTAGTAGGAATTTAGGAGCTTTTTTCATTTTAACAGGAGTTGCGTTTTGTAGCCTTATGCCTAACATTGGTTCCGGTCCGTTTACCCAAATATCAGCAGTCCTTATGCCTGGTAAGCAAGGCGCCCCTTCTCAGGGTGTTTGTATTTATTAGTGGTAAATTGCTCCCTTGATGCTGGACAAGCTTATCCTGTGTTGTAAAGCTTTTATACGAGATGCCCTGACATATTCCCTATATCAATTTGTTCGAAATGGTCAAGAAAATTATCCTGCTCCTTATTCTTATTACCGGTATGTTCACCCGTGCCGATGCACAGTATGCTGATATGGGTAATGGGGTGATCAGGAACCATATATGGTGGTTTAACTGGAACGGATTTTCACTGTTTAACGGTGCTTCACGTAGTTTCACTACAGCTGATGGTTTAGACGTTGTTATTGCTTTTTCGCAGGTAAATGGTTTGAGACCTGCACCGAAGGTGATGAATACCTGGTCGGGAGCTGTGCTGCACTACCTCTATGATTTCTCGGACCCTAATATGATGCCCGCGTTGTACACCATGAACAACGGGCAGAGTTGCTATTTTACCATGACCATTACTGCTACACGTAATGGACAGCCAGCGCCTTTCACTTTTCTTGCGGCGGATGCGGAAGGCAGTTTGAGTCCAGTAGAAAACACTACATTTATTAGCAGTGGGGGGAACTGGAGTTACCTCGATTTCTTTAGAAACTCATCACAGACGGGCAATCCTGTAACTGGTTGCGGTACACAAACGATCACGATTACGGATACACAGGGTTCCATGGATGGATCTCCTGTGGGACAGAACCCTTTAATGGCTACAGTTGCGCCATCCAGTGGCGTATTGACGGTAGACGTAAAAATGGAGACGACTGTACCCGGTGGCATGGGGGTTGCTTTTGGTATCTATGCGCCACTGGACAGAGGTGATCTGCCTGCCAGTTATGGTGCGGCAAGGCACCTGTTAAAATATACGCGGGGCAATGGCTGTAACTTCAATCCGCCTTTTCCTCCCGCCACCCAGGATGCCAGTCTGATACTAGGGCATGTAGTGGCTGATGCGGACCCATTTGATAATGTAGATGATAATTTCAATGGTTTTGATGAAGAGGCTATCTCTGCATTCCCCGACTATACTGGCAACGGTTCTTACACGCTGCAGGTGCCATTATCTAATACAACAGGCGCTAATGCCTGGTTAACCGGAAGTTTTGATTATAACAGGAATGGGGTGTTTGATATGGATGAATCGGTGACAGTGATGGTGCCGGCAAATGCCACTAATGCTACCTTGAACTGGACAGGTTTGCCGGCGGTATTCCCGGCGGGTAACGGCGAGCTGTTTGCTTTCAGGTTACGTTTGGCATCCAATCTGCCTGCAACACAAAGTACAGCTATCACGGCAACAGACGGAGAGGCAGAAGACTACATGACGAGAATCAACGCCCCCTGTGCTGCCAATACAAATGCAGCTACCACCGCCATTTGTATCGGCAGTTCTGTGCAATTGCAGGCATCAGGTGGTGTTATGTATAGCTGGAGCCCTGCTACCGGATTGTCCGATGTAAGTATCGCTAATCCTGTTGCTTCTCCTACGGTTACAACAGACTATGAGGTGTTGGTAGCCGATGCGGGAGGATGTGGCGCAAAAAGTACGGTACGGGTAGTTGTCAATGATCTGGTTGATGTAAATACGCGTACAGATACTACGGTGTGCGCCGGTACTCCGGTACAGCTGACCACCATTTCTACAAATGGTACTACTTTCAGCTGGGCGCCCGCTACAGGTCTGAGCAATGCGAATACATTATCTCCGGTTGCCACCCCTGCTACCACCACGCGTTATATTGTCACTGCAGATAATGGGACTGGTTGTATCAGTAAGGACTCCGTGCTGATCACTATTTATCAGCCATCTCCCAAGACTGTTACACCTACCGATAGTACGATTTGTGCGGGAGCTCCGCTTACCCTACAGGCTACAGGCGGAGAAGTATATGAATGGCTGGAAAATGGTGTGCTGTTACCCGAAACTGGTAGCTCAATCACAGTTTCACCAGGTCAGACCAGTTCATATACAGTGAATATCATCAGTACCAGTTGCAGTACCAACGATAGCTATGTTGTTCCTGTTACTGTAAATAATCTGGCGGATGTATCCACCCGGAGCGACACAGTGATCTGTACCGGTGCCTCCGTACAGCTGACCACTACATCAGTTGATGGTACCACGTTTAGTTGGTCGCCAGCCACAGGATTGAGCAATGTGAACGTATTATCCCCTGTAGCAACACCAATGATCACTACGCGGTATGTAGTTACTGCAGACAATGGTAGCGGTTGTATTAGTCAGGACTCTGTATTGATCACCGTTAATCAGCGACTTACAGGATCTGTAACACCTGCTGACAGTACGATATGTGCGGGTGCTCCGGTGACTTTACAGGCTACAGGGGGAGATCTATATGAATGGTTGGAGAACGGTGTTATGCTACCGCAAACAGGTGATCAGATCACCGTATCACCCATTCAGAATAGTACCTACACAGTGAACGTCATCAATAACGTTTGTAGTACCAGTGAAAGTTTCGTAGTACCGATTACTGTTAATAATGTTGCCGATGTCGATACACGGCTGGATACTACTATCTGCGCAGGAGCATCGGTTCGGCTGCTTACCCGTTCGGTGAATGGTATTACTTTCAGCTGGACGCCTGCCACAGGCCTGAATAATGCGAATATATTATCTCCGGTAGCGACACCTGCTGTTACTACGCGATATGTAGTGACTGCTGATAATGGTAGCGGTTGCATCAGTCAGGACTCCGTACTGATCACCGTTAATCAGCGACTGCCGACATCAGTGACGCCTGCCGATACAGCTATCTGTGCAGGTGCTTCAGTGTTGTTACAGGCGACTGGTGGAGAGCGTTATGAATGGCTGGAAAACGGGATTGTATTACCACAAACAGGTAGTTCGATCACCGTATCTCCCGCACAGAACACGACTTATACCGTTAATGTCATAAACAGTACATGTGGCACGAATGACAGTTATGTGATCCCGTTAACAGTAAATGATATCACAGATGTCAGCACTATTGCAGATACTGTAGTTTGTAACGGTACCCCTGTACAATTACTTTCCAGCTCTGTTAATGGTACTATTTTCAGTTGGGTACCTGCTACCGGATTAAGCGATGCTAATGCGTTATCTCCCGTGGCTACACCTGCAACGACCACCAGGTATACGGTTACGGCAGATAATGGCAGTGGCTGTACAACGCAGGCTACCGTGCTGCTTACGATCAATGACCGGATCCCATCTTCTGTGACGCCTGCTGATACAGCTATCTGTGCGGGTGCCTATGTGGTATTACAAGCAAGCGGCGGAGAAACGTATGAATGGCTGGAGAACGGCATCGCCTTACCGCAAACGGGTAGTGCGATCACTATATCTCCTGCGCAGGGGAGTACTTATACTGTTAATATCATAAATAATACGTGCGGTACGAATGAAAGCTATGTGATCCCTGTCATAGTAAATACCATAGCAGACGTTGTCACTATTCCGGATACAGCTGTTTGTAATGGTACTCCCGTACAATTAGTTTCCAGCTCCGTTAATGGTACCACTTTTAGCTGGGTGCCTGCTATTGGATTAAGCAATGCCAATGCATTATCTCCGGTGGCTACACCTGCTGCTACTACCCGTTATACAGTTACTGCGGACAATGGAACTGGTTGCACCAGTGAGGCAACAGTACTGCTGACGATCAACCAGCGTCTGCCTACTTATGTTACTCCGGGAGATACTACTATTTGTGTCGGAGCATCACTTACCCTGGCAGCCAGTGGTGGCGAAGCATATGAATGGCTGGAGGACGGTGTGCCGTTGAGCGAAACAGGTAGTTCTCTCGTTGTTACACCTGACCAGGGTACTATATATTCGGTGAACATCCTTAATAATGCTTGTGGTATCAATGAAAACTTTGTGATTCCGGTAACAGTAAATGAGCTGCCTGTTACAGCTGTTACCAGTACGAATGAGATTGATTGTTCCCGTCCATCAGCGATGCTGCTTGCTACTGGTGGTATAAAGTATGTATGGGACAATGCGGGAGGCATCAGCAATACGCAAATCGCTAATCCGATGGTGTCGCCGGCAGCAACGACCACTTACTATGTCACAATAACGGATGAAAACAATTGTACTGCCCGTGATTCAGTCACCGTATTGGCGGATTATACAGTAGGGTTAAGTGTGTATCCACTACCATCTGCCTTTTCACCGAACGGTGACGGCAAAAATGATTGCTTTGGTCTGAAGTATTGGGGGGCGATACAAACACTTGATTTCAGAGTATATGACCGATGGGGCGTGCTGGTGTTTAGTGCGCAGCAAGCAGGTGCATGCTGGGACGGTACTTTTAAAGGAGCGTTGCAACCGGTTGGTTCATATGTGTATGTTATACGAGCTAAGACTGCTTGTGGGGAAGTAGAACGGAAGGGAGTGGTGACATTGGTGCAGTAAGGTGTTTTTGAAATACTGACGTACAATAGTTGTTGTCGACAATAAAAAAGAGTTATCATATAATGGTAACTCTTTTTATTAGTGTAATTTAGAGAAGCGTTAACTGCTTTAATGGCTTCGAGACTTCACATGAGCTACCGCCAATATAAACCTCATCCCGCATTATCCGAATACATCGATGCATTCTGGATAGTGGAAGGAGAAGGTCAATCGCTTATCAAATCTAATATTTTGCCTGATGGCTGTGTTGATATCATTATCAATATGGGCGATCATTGCAGGAATGATAGTGGTGCAGTCACTATGGAGTCAGGGGGGGCATATTTGGTTGGGACAATGACGACTTCGAAGGTATCATTCGTCAATGCAGACAATAAGCTGGTCGGTATCAGGTTTAAACCAGCCGCATTCGCAGCGTTTTATAAGTTCTCCCCACTGCATGCAATTACTGACCGGACAATTGAATTTGAGCGGGCTCTTTCGCCTGATCCGGATAAACTGATCTCCAAACCTATACCATACCTAAATAGCTTCTTCCTGAGCAGATATGTGCGTCCCAGACATTGTCTTTCATCAGTCGTGCAAGACATTAAAATGTCAGGTGGGCAAATTGCCATTAGTGAACTGGCGAAGCGGCATCACATGACGGCCAGACAACTGGAAAGGCATTTTCAGCAATACATTGGTACAACGCCCAAAGAGTTTACAAATATTGTACGTTTTCAGTCCGCCGTTTCCCAGATAAAACAACAGCCGGACAGGAGAAGTTTATTATCTATTGCTGTTGATTGTGGATACTACGATCATGCTCATCTGACCAATGATATTAAAAAATACGCTGGATTTACACCCTCTCAGATTTGATGGTTTGCTTATATTGTAAAGCTTGAACGGCGCAGCTGTAAAGTCCATTTATTATTTAGTAATAATATATTGCAGAGACATTATTGTATCTCCCTGAAGATCTCATTTATTGCGTTCTTCAACTCTGTTATTAGCAGCGGTTTTTTCAGCAGCTTAAACACCATCGGATTAGCGTAAGTGCGACTAAGATCTCCATAATCCAGGGAAGATGAAACCATGATCACATGACACTGCGATTTGATCTTGGCCGGATAACTGTAGAACGCTTCCAGGAATTCGAAACCATCCATCTCAGGCATTTGTATGTCCAGCAGCAATACCGTCGGGGGAATGCGGGGTAGCGAAATATTAGAGGACAGGAATTCGAGTGCCTTGTTTGCGTTATTAAATGCAAGCACAGTCCTGCTGATCTGTTGCAACGTTATCAAACGCTCATGCAGCAGCAGATCAACTTCATTGTCATCAATCAGTATAACGCGTAAATCAGGAATCGAAATCATTTCTGTTTGGAATGCTTATTTCAAATAGGGTACCTTCTCCATACTTTGACTCAACGTTGATAGTACCGCCAATTTTATTCAACGCTTCTTTCACGATATATAATCCAATACCACTACCTGGTTTGTTGTTATTCTTGGAGCGGAAGAACATTTTAAATATATTATTGAGGTGTTCACTTAGTATACCAATACCATTGTCTTCAATACACAGGGTGGCTTTATGTGGTTCCACCTTTACTGTCAGATTTACTTTCGGATGGCTTTCATCCGGTTTCTGATACTTTACTGCATTCGAAATAAGGTTATTCAGAATAACGCTGATGCGGAAAGTATCTCCTTTAAAGTCTACCGGCTGATCAACTTCCACCTGGAATTCGATGGCCGTGTTCTGATGCCGGAATGAGGCGATACATTCCTGGATCAGATGTTCAAAGGTAATCTTCTCATACTCAACATCCAATCTTGAATTACGATAGTATTCAATGATCTTTTGGATAAACCCATCCAGCTTGAGGATACATACTTCAATCATGTTGAGGTATCCGTTCGGATCTGTTACGGAATTATCCAGGCGGCTAAGGTTGATAATACCAAGCACGGACATCAGCGGAGAGCGAAGGTCATGGGAGGTGGAATAGATGAAGCGGTTTAGCTCATCATTGATCTTTTCCAGCTCCAGGATCTTTTCTTTCAGTTGCCTGCGGGTATTATATATCTCAAAAGCATTATTAATGGTACGATGCAGTTCTATCTCGTCCCATGGTTTTTTGATATAGGAGAAGATGTGACCTTTATTGATAGCGTCAATGATATCTTCTACGTCCGTATAACCTGTCAGCAGGATGCGCATTGGATCTGGCAGGGTGTCTTTTATCTCATTGAAAAATTCAACCCCGGTGGATACTGGCATCTTTTGGTCCGCTATGATGATATGGACGTCAATGCTTTTGAGTAATTGTTTGCCTTCCTGTGCGGAATTAGCGGTGTAAATTTCATAACTTCTCCGGAATCCTGCCTTAAAAGCATTGAGGTTATGAACTTCATCATCAATATACAAGATCCTGATACGGTTGTCTTTCATCCATTTTGGTTTTGCCGCAGGTTCAATTTTTTGATTGACTACATGGATTTTCCTGCGTGGGTATACTAAGACGCCTGAGCAGTTACACTCATGGGTAAATATATAATAAATTCTGCACCTTTGTCCGGCGCGGTGATCACTTCAATGCGTCCATTGTGCTTTTCAATGATGCTGAATACAATGGAAAGACCTAATCCGGTTCCTTCGCCAACGTCTTTTGTGGTAAAGAACGGATCGAAGATTTTCTGTTTCACCTGCTCAGTCATTCCGGGGCCAGTGTCTTTTATACTAATGAGGGCCAGGCCATTCTCTTCCCTGGTAGTGATCGTAACCGCTTCTTCCCGGTCCTGGTTGTTGGTCTTAATAGCGTTGAATGCGTTGGTCAGGATGTTCATGAACACCTGGTTTATCTTGCCGGCATAACATTCTATTTTGGGTAATGAGCCATAGTCTTTAATCACTTTTACATTTGAGGGGATATTATTTTTGAGCAATACCAATGTGCTGTCGATTCCTTCGTGCAGGTCTACGGATTTTACATCACTTTCGTCCAGTCTGCTGAAGGTACGTAATCCGCGGACAATTTCCGAGGTTCTTGACGCACCATCTTCAATACCTTTAATGAGTGAGGAAATCTCTTCGTGAATATAATCAATATCTATCTGTTGTTTATAGGCCGCAATTTCTTTCAGAGTCCCCTGGATGTCCGGACTGTTTGGCAGTTCATCATATTTATCCAGTAAAGATCTGATGTCCTGAATATCGAGCTTGAGGGGCTTTATATTAGATGTGACAAAATTGATCGGATTATTTATCTCATGGGCAATACCGGCTGTCAGCTGACCGAGGGAAGCCATTTTTTCTCTTTCCACCAGCTGGGTCTGGGCTTCTTTCAGGTTTTTCAGTGCTACGTTGAGTTCTTCATTGGATGTTTGTAGCTCTTCTGTGCGTTGCGTCACTTTTTCTTCCAGGATGATATTTTGTTCTCTTACCAGGTGTTCATTTTCCTGGGAAGCGCGGAGGGCTTCGGCTTTGAACAGGTTGATCTTGTAAGCCAGTGCAAAAGACAGCAGAAGGGCTTCCATACCTGAACCGATCTGTAATGCGTAGTAGGTGAATTCATTATATGGCAGCACATTGGCATTTCTTAGTACGAATACCAGTACGCTGAGCAGGAACACGGACCATGCGATCAGGAAGAAGCGCGCAGAGCTATATCCTTTCAGGCTCATTCGCAGAGATACATAGAAGACAGAGACTGCTGCGGCTCCTACTACCATTTGTACCCATATCTGAGCAATAATGAACTCGTTCATCAGGGCAGGTATGAAACAGCCGAGATAGAGGTAGATGAGTATATTGATCAGCCGGTGGCCGGGCTTGTAATATTGTTTGGTCAGCAGGAACTGTTGTATGAACAATAGCGCAGTCAGGCCGTTCAGTATAGGTACGAGTACTGTCGCATGCTGTGCGATCCAGGGACTATCAGGATAGAGGAAACGAAAGGTATAGCCCTGAAGCGTGGCTTGTGTCAGCCCGACAAATACGTTATACGATACGTAGGTCAGGTAGCTATTGTCTTTGGTGGATATATACAGGAACAGGTTATAGAAAGACATGGCCAGTATAACCCCGATGTATAAGCCAAATATCAGTTCGCGGTAATCGTTCTTTTCAGATACCTGATCCCGGGTACCCACGTAGATGGGTAGTTGTAGTTGTTCTCCGGCAATCACCCGCAGATAATACTGTCGTGTTGTATTAGGTGGCTGATGGAGAGGGAAAATATAGTTCTGGTGGTCTACAGGTCTGTTGCTGTAGCTGGTGAACTCTCCCAGCCGGGTTGTTTTGTAAGTGCTGTCGGGTAGTAGTTCGTACAGCGTAATATCGTCGATGGTGGGGTATTCTACTTCCAGTAACAGGTCTTTCAGTTCAGACTCGTTGGTAATAGAGAAGCGTACCCAGTGGGTATAGGAAGTGATCTGTAAATTAGGTACGTTTTCACCCGGTGAGCTGAATGATTGTCTGCTGACGGCATTGATATCCAGTGAATTCGTTTTGTCGGTGTATATTTCGAGGTATTTACCGATCCGGGTTAAGGGCATATTATTTCGGTATACGAAAGGGGGGGCCGCCTGCAGTTGCTGGTAACCTAAGATAGCAAGTAGCAATAGAGCGATAAATCGGAACATGCGTTAAATTTATAGAAAATTCACCGTTCACTCTTCACATTGGAGAATTGTAAGTTTGGAATTTCGAGGTGATAGCTTACCTCGTAGGAGCCTTTGGGGCCAACTTCCGTTTTAGTTTGTATCAGGTTTTCCCTCAGATCATAGATAAGTTCTTTTTCTTTAGGGTCGGCGTGTTCAAGTCGGTTGACGTCGTCGATCAGCATGGCGGTGGCGATGAAGTCGTCTTTCGGATAGAAAAAGGTGCCTTTATCACCCAGTGATTCATCAATAACGAATCCAACCCGTTTTCCTATACGGGTTGTGATAGGGGCGCACAATACGTGGAAATTGTCAATGGGCAGCTGAGCTGCAAGCACAACGCCGGCGCGTGCCAATACCTGGCTGCCTATTCCCATGCCGGCTACTTCCTTGGAGTTCCACATGGCACAGATCTCTGCACTGCCTGGTTTTACCAGATCATATATTTTCGGATCATACTTGCCAATAGCCGTTTCGATGGGCAATGGAATAACGCCGTCAGCCAGTTGCACACGTGCTCCACCGTATGTTTTAGTACGGGTCTCGTCCTCTACAATAATTACAATGCTATTGTCATGATGCATCCAGTCCGCGTTGCCGGAGGTAATTTTAGCAATGCCAAAATAGATCTCCAGCAAACGGAGATGCCCATTGTAAAAACGAAGACAGGCTTCCGGGTCGTCTGGCGCCTTAAAAGCCCTTACTGTAATCATGGTAGTGCATGTGGGTACTCTTTAAAAAGGATCAGTGCGGGAGATACGGTTTTACCCCATTTCGCTTTCGATTGCAAAATGAGAAATGGTCGCTCATCCCTGTATGATTAAACAAGAATTTGTTCAAAATCCACGTAATACCTGCCTGAGCTTTTGAAGTGATCGAGCAGAATCCTTCTGCAGGTATCGGTTACTACTGCCCCACCTAATACCACAGAGGAAGCCAGCTGTGGCCAGGTAGTGATGGTTTTTCCAATCTGGCCTAAAGAGTATTTCATTCTTTCTGACATATCATCCAGGGCGACCATAGGGCGGAATATGGGTAGTTTCTCTGCATCCGTTAGTCCGCGCAGGCTTTTCAGATCTATATCGGGAATAAAACCATGGAGTAAAGGTCGGTCGGGTTCCAGGTCAAAACGTTCAACGTCCACCATTCCCCGGTCATTGGTATCCATTACAACGGGAACACCAAGCGCTTTGGCCTTCATTCTGCTCAGGATCTTGATATCTATACCGTCACATTCTTCCACCAGTATGTCCAGGTTACCGCCTTTGGTAAAGAAATCGTCCAGGTTTTCTTCAGTAGCGCCGTCTTTGAAAATGACTACTTTGATGAATGGGTCCAGTTCTGCTATTTCACGTGCTGCAATGATCACTTTATGTACCTGTATGCTATGAATACCTGTACGGATCCTGTTCATATTGGTCAGCTCGACTTTGTCAAAGTCTGTCAGGCGTAATTCGCCGCAAACCCTTTCCATAGCCAGTGTTAATGCGATGGATTGTCCGACGGAAAGGCCAATAATGCCAATTTTCTTACTGTTGAGCAGGGCAATCTCCTCATCAGTGATCTTTTGTTTATTACGGCTGGTTCGTAATTCAATAAAGTCCTTTTCATCTACAATATGTACCACCCGGTGTGACCAGGGGTAGTAAACCCATACACCAACGGCATGAATTGGTGTAGTACCAACATATTCCCTGATCTTTTGTTCAGATTCTTCTTCCGTGAGTCGTTTGGTCGGATTGCGTATTTTCATCAGCTCCCTCAGTTGAGAGTAGATTTCGTCATACACTCTGATATGAGGGTTGTTTTTCAGCAAAGCCAGTAAATCGACATATTGTTCTTCGTGCTGCAATCGATAAAATACTGGTGTGTAATTATCTGGCTCGGTCCGTTGCTGATTGATATAATGCTCTAGTTCTGTCATTTTGCCTGGCATAAAATTTTATGAACAATGATGGCAATAATAAATGGTATATGTTAAAGTATGGTTTGTTAGTATGAGTTTGATTATGGCATGGTATGGGCCCTGGTGACAAAGGCAAGCTCGTTAGTTTTCTATATATAGTACATATTCACTATGTAGTTCGGGATAAATGTTGTTTTAGTATACAAGAAAAATAAAAGTTAAAGTTTCACATGAAAGCGTATGGTAAAATAACAATTAATTTCAAAAGATTGCGAAATGTTGCGGTTATTTTAATGAGAATCCGGGTTTAAGTCGCAATTGTTTGATGACCGGCTGGGCTCATGCAATAAATTTCTATAATATTGGTGCAGAATTTGCTGCCCGTTTGCAGTAAGATTCAAGTTCTTTATCATCATAATTTAATGCCTAAGTATATGAACAAGAGAGAATTTATTAAGCTGGCAGGCCTGGCAGGCGTAGCAGCTCTTGGTAATCCATCAGGTATAATGGCCGCGGCTCCGGCTACTCATAAAGGAATATCTATCCTGGGTACCGATCAGAAAGCACCTTTTTCTGTGCCACCGTTAGCTTTTGGATTTGATGCCCTGGAGCCGCACATCGATAAGGCAACAATGGAGATTCATCACGATAAGCACCATGGCACGTATGTTAAGAACCTGAATGATGCCGTAAAGGGATCACCTTACGAAAATCTTACACTTGAGCAGATATTGGCGAAAGTGAAACCTGAAGACAAGGCAATCCGTAATAATGCTGGCGGACATTTTAACCATTCCCTCTTCTGGCGGTTATTATCTCCACAAAAAACAACTCCTTCTGATAAGCTGAAAGCAGCGATCACGCAGACTTTTACTTCCTGGGAGAAGTTCCAGGAGATTTTTAATACAGCGGCGAAAGGCGTGTTTGGCTCTGGCTGGGCATGGCTTATTGTTACGCCAGGTAAAAAGCTGTCTATCATCTCAACACCTAACCAGGATAATCCACTGATGGATAACATCGTGAAAGAGCGTGGTACACCGATCCTGGCGCTGGATGTATGGGAACATGCCTATTATCTAAAATATCACAACGTGCGTGCTGATTATGTGACAGCCTTCTGGAATGTGGTTAACTGGAATGAAGTGGATAAATTATACGCAGCTGCGGTTAAATAATCTTTGCTCATGCAATAATAAAAAAGAGGCATCGTCTGATGCCTCTTTTTTATTGATAAAGTCTATTTCCTTTTGAAGAACACAAACCCATTCTTTTCTCCTACTATTTCCAGGTTAGGGTCAGTACGGAAGGGACTACTATCCTGTATGCGGCAGATGAACCAGGTGGGCTTATCCACAGCCCCACTCAGCAGCCAGTCTGTATTGTAATAATTCTGGTTGGCCGGTGGTAGCTTCTTAGTATAGAAAAGATGTGCATAACTATGGTACATGAGCACCTGTACATAATCGTCCTTTCCTTCAAATGACTTAAAGAAGTCGATGGCAGCACCCTGTGAATAGCGTTCTATCTTGGGCGTGAAATGCACGATCGTGATCTGAATGGCCAGGATGGTGCTGAAGAATATACATAGCAGACCTGCCTGTAGCTTTTTCCTGAACAGCAGTACGGTGCCTATAATAATAAGTAGTATATAGCCTGCGCCGTAAGCTGTTTCCCATATGGACCAGGGTACCTGTGCCTGCAGGTTGGCCTGTGCAAAACGATCGTGGATATGCGGAATGAGCAGGTCTTTGTAAACACCCACTACTGGCAGCAGGGTAATCGCCAGGCCTATTGCCAGGCCGATCAGCAGCATTACAATGATATTCCAGCCATGTAGTATTAGCTTCTTTTCTGCGATACGGTGTACCTGCCATGCGGCGAGGAAGCTAAGCGGGAAGTAACAAAGAGAAGAATAGTGAACGATCTTGGTCTCCACGATAGAAAACAGGACCAGTACCACCCAGAATAACACCCACATCCAGATCTTGAAATCCTTCACTTCCGCTGCATAAGAGCCCGAATAGATAGATTTCTTTTTGCCGCTCCTGATGTAGGAGAGGAGGAAGACACTTGCCGGAAAACATCCGATCAGTAATACGATCCAGTGATAGAAGAAGGAACCACCATGACCTGCGTCTTTGGTAGTGAAGAGCCTTATCTGATAAGTGATAAATTCCTGTACGAACCAGAAGCCGTGAACCATGATCTCATAGCCGAACCACAACGAAGTTGTGATAAATGCAGCCAGCATGATCATGCCTATCTGCGCAAGACTGATACCGATCTTTCCCTTTTTATACAGCCAGTAGAACAGGAGCGTGAGTATGCTGACAAGGATCGCTACCGGACCTTTCGTGAGTACGGCTAATCCCAGGAAGATACCGCTGATGATCGCCATACGGGAAGGGCGCGTGCTATAGCTGGTACGATATGCACAGTAGATCGCCAGGAAAATAAAGAAGTTGAAAGTAGGATCGATAATGCCTGACTTAAAGTAAAAGTGAGGTAACCATGAACCGGCATATGCCAGTGCCCACCACATACCGAACTTGTCATCAATCAGTTTCTTACCGATGCCAAACAGGGTGACCAGTGTGGCAATACCTATGATCGCATTAGGAAAGCGGGCAGCAAATTCGTTCACCCCAAACAGCTGCATACTGATAGCCTGTAGCCAGATAAATAAAGGCGGTTTTTCCCAGAAGGGTTGAAAGTCGATCTGTACTCTGGCATAATCATGACTAACAATCATCTCCCTTGCAGCTTCTGCGAAGTTGATCTCGTCCCAGTCAAACAGGTGCACAGCACCCAGAAAGGGTACGAAAAGAACAGCAGCTACAATGGCAATCAACAGGTATTTCATAATTCAGGCTATCAATAAAATAAACGAATCAGGTCAGGCTGATCACCGGTTCTGTGACCACTTCCGGTGATGGCATTTTTCTGCTCTGATGGAACAGTGCATAAACAATCAGGCTGCTTGTTGTGCCAATGATACTACCGACATACACATCTACAAAGAAATGCTGTGCCAGGTAAATTCTCGAATAGGCTGCCAGCAACGCTAGTGTTAAGAACGCAAATCCGGAGAATTTATTCCTGCATATGAGTGCTAATAAAGTGCACATAGCGAATGCAGTTGTTGTATGTCCGGAAGGAAAACTACAGGAACCGTGTACAGTTACCCATTTAACGGTATGTACAAAAGTTTCCGCATCTGCAAAATACAACGCAGGTCTCGGTTCGTTGTAATAATGTTTTGCTGTTTGTACAATGATTGTTGTAATTAATAATACAACGCCAGCGGAGAAGAACAATTTGTATTGGCGGAGGACCAGTATAAGCGCCAGCATTACCCCAAAGGTAATTCCATCTCCGATGTAGGTCATGCCTGACATGGCAACATCTGCCCACGGAGCGTAGATGTGGTTAATGCCAAGAAATAGTTCATCATGTGTGAAATAAATCTGCAGCAGTGCACCCGCAACGATCCATAACAGGAATGGCAAAAAAAATGGAGCATTTTTGCCCAGCAGCATAGGTAGTGTTTTCATAGTTGTAGGTTGTGACCCGCCATCAGGCGTAGCGGAGCAGACGGATCTTCAGCATCATTTTCTTATAGCAGGCACAGGTTTACAGTGCTGGACAGTCAGTACTGTTCAGAGAAAATGTGAAGATCTTGAAGCTGGAAGCTAGTGGCCTATGGCTGTCAAGTTGTAGGTTTTGGACTTTTTTTTCTAAAGAGCTTTTTTATTTTATTGAATATCCTGAGATAAAACTCCTTGTTGAACAGATTGGAATCGTTCAGGGCTTTATAGATCAGGAACATCGCAATAGGCATAAGGACTATGTTGGAGAGCCACATACCGCTCCAGGTGGCCATAACGTCTTTTCGGGCCATCTTCTCTCCAACCATGAAAAATATATTAAAGATCACAAAGAACACAACAGCAAATATCAGTGGGGTACCCAAACCACCCTTTCTGATGATGGAACCCAGCGGAGCACCAATGAGGAACATGACGATACAGGAGAATGCCAGGGTAAATTTACGCTGCCATTCTACTTTGTGCAATAGTAGTGTACTGTGCTTATCACCAAATTCTCTTGCAGGCCCTTCCAGGTTATTCTGACCATCACGGAGGTTTTGTTCAGTTCTTTCGAGTGTATATCTGAGTGATTTTTCAGGAATGAAATCTCTGAAACTAGCCGCGTTCAACGGTGGTGCTTTGGCCAGCCATCCAGTATCGGCCCATTTGTAGAACGCATAACGGGTGGTGATGTAAGCATTGACAGTACGCGTAAACAGTTTTTCCTGTTTGTACAGGGAGTCAATGGCTTTATCGAGCTGCCGGACGTTCAGCATCTGCTGGTTGGAGGCAAAGAGGCCCATATCCAGCCGGCTGAATGCGAAAGAGCTAAGGTCGAATGCTTTTTTATATTCGCGGAAGCCCAAACGGATCAGTTCTCCGGGCGTTGTGGAACTACGGTTATTTCTTTCTTCGTAGCGCCATCCTTTTTCGAGAATGAAGTAGAGGAAGCGTTTATCAGCCGAAAGCAGCATGGTTCCCTTTTCTGCAAGGATCACCTTATCGCCGCCACCGGGCGTATGATCGATGATCATCACCTGATGGATCGTCTTGTTGTCGCTTTCCTTCTGTGCCACCTTAATGGTGTAATCAGGAATATCCGTATAAAAGACACCGGCTTTGATATTGAAGGCAGGTTTTGAGTTGGTGATATCGTACAGCAATGATTTGGCGCGAAGGTTAGCTACCGGCATTGCGTAGTTGTTGAAGAGAAAAGCCAGTATGGCAACAACAGTACATACGAGCAGCAAGGGCCGCATAAAACGGGTCAGTGAGATACCTGAGGATTTAAGGGCGACGAGTTCAAAGCTTTCACCAAGGTTTCCGAAGGTCATGATGGAGGAGAGCAGGACGGCCAGTGGTAAGGCAAGAGAGACCAGGTTGGCACTGGTGTAGGAGATCAGCTCAATGATCACTGTGGTGTCCAGCCCTTTACCTACCAGGTCGTCTATATACTTCCAGAGAAACTGCATCATCAACACGAATAGTGTCACAAAGAAAGTGGCCACAAAAGGCCCCATGAATGTTTTGATGATGAGCTTGTCCAGTTTTTTCACTTTCCAGAGTAATTTGTTTATATCCTTTGCTTTAGTGTTTTCCCGGCAGTATGCAGTGCGTTGGCAATAATCGGCCGAAAGGCAAATCTAAAGCATACAAATTTAATATGATTTATGGAAGTGGGGTAGGGCGAATACTAAAATTACCGTTAAATTTCTTTCAAAGCGCGTCAGTGGCTAATTTTACAGGATGGAAATTACTTCACTTACAGCGGAAGAGCAGGCTTTGGTGGTAAACGCCGATTGGTTATACCTTAAAAACGGGATCTTAGAGAAGGTAATGACATTAATGGGGCAATTGCACCAGGCACTGGAGGCAGCGCCGGTAACAAAAGAATTCCTGTTCCCTGATGGCCTGTTGGCAGCCGGGGGAAAAATATCAAGAGGAGAACGTTACAGGGAGTTGCCCTATATCATTCTGGATTATCCGCGTTTATTCAGTAAGGACAATATTTTTGCGTTCCGCACCATGTTCTGGTGGGGACATTATTTCATTGCCACCCTGCATCTGGCGGGGGAGGAAAAAGAAAAATATGGTCATATGATTGCATCAGCCTGGCAGCAGCTGGCTGAGCATCGTTTTCAGGTATACCTTCTCGAAGATCCCTGGCAGCATGACTTTGAAAATGGGAATTACAAATTAATATCAGCCATGTCGGAACTGGAATTTAAGCAGTTAATTGACCGACGTCCCTTTATTAAACTTGCTAAACCTTATAGTTTTGAAGACTGGGGAAAGATTATACCGGAGATAGTAAGAGATTATACTCTTCTGCTTCGGGGACTAATCAGTATCAGTTGATCAGTGTTGGCTGGTTAGTTACCGATTCTGTGGAACAGGTCTTTCACCTGGTAGTCCCATAACTGGCTCTGGTCAGCAATCTCTTTCTTTTCTGCAAAATCTTTAACCACGAGAATCGTTTCATTGGTCACTTCGGAGATCCTTATGCTGAATTCGAAGAATTCCTCTTTGGGAGCATGTTTCCAATGTAAACGGATAAACTCGTCTTCTTCCTGTTCCAGCACTTCTGCTTCTTCGGTGGAACCATTCCATGAAAAGGAGAAAACACTGTCCCTGTAATCTACTTTATCTGCGAACCACTCCTGCAAACCGGCTGGTGTGGAAAGGAATTCGTATAAGATACTGGGTGAGCACCGTACCGGATATTCCAACTCATATTGCACTTTCTTAGACATCGCTCAAGTAATTAGTAAATCAATAGCATCTGGCTGCAATTATAGAAAAATATTTATTCTGTCAAAATTATTTTGCATTTTTTTTTAATAAACCCTCAAATTCTTATACACTTTATAAATAACAATTCTATTATGAAAATAATGAATACATTAGCAATCCGCACTAATTGTTTTCACAAGCTTTTGTCAGAATGCCCTCTACCGACGCATCAGATATTGAGTTGTGAAAGGTGAAACGTTTTTGCTTGAAAATGGTTTAATAAGTAATTATTTTTTTTGGGTGCTATCTAAAAAAACTTATTTTTGTCTGGCATTCATCAAATAGGGTAACATTTTATTAACCTGTAACTGTTCCGATTTCTTATGTCAATGCGCCAACTCAAAATCACAAAATCCATCACCAATAGGGAGTCCCAATCTCTGGAGAAATATTTACAGGAAATTGGGAAAGTGGATTTAATTACGCCGGAGGAAGAGGTGAACCTTGCTATCCGCATTAAGCAAGGGGATCAGAGAGCTCTTGAGAAACTGACGAAAGCAAACCTCCGTTTTGTGGTGTCTGTTGCCAAACAGTATCAGAACCAGGGCCTGTCTCTCAGTGATCTGATCAATGAGGGAAATCTAGGTCTGATCAAAGCAGCACAGCGTTTTGATGAGACGCGCGGTTTCAAGTTCATTTCCTATGCAGTATGGTGGATCCGTCAATCTATCCTGCAGGCACTGGCTGAACAGAGCCGTATTGTAAGGCTGCCACTGAATAAAGTGGGGCTGAGCAACAAGATCAGCAAAGCATACTCTCAGCTGGAACAGGAATTTGAAAGAGAGCCATCTCCTGACGAATTAGCTACCATTCTGGAAATCAATACGGAAGAAGTGGAAGCCACCTTAGGTGTTGCTGCCCGTCACGTGTCTATGGACGCGCCGTTCATTGATGGTGAAGATAATTCACTGCTGGATGTACTGGCTAATCCGAATGCAGTCAACGCAGATGAAGAGCTGGACCACCACGATTCCCTGCGCCGCGAAATAGAGCGTTCTTTATCTACACTTACAGACAGGCAGAAAGACGTGATCATCCTATACTTCGGTATTGCGGTTGAGCATCCTATGTCACTGGAAGATATCGGTGAAAAATTTGGTTTGACCCGGGAAAGGGTTCGTCAAATCAAGGATAAGGCGATCACTAAATTGCGTACTACTTCCCGTAGCAAACTGCTGAGGAATTACCTGGGAAGTTGATTATTATTGCTCCGCAGTAATGCTGTAACTGAGAAATTAAGTTATTGATATAAACAGAAAGGTGAATATCTGCCAGATATTCACCTTTTTTTGTTATTTGTAGCTGTCTACTGGTTTACATGCTACTTTATATTATTTTTGCAGCCCTTGCCGCTGTAAAATCCTTTGACCGGGATCAGCAGCGAACAGCTAGTAGCTAAAAATTAAACAAGATCACAGATGTTCGAATCATTATCAGAGCGGCTCGACTCGGCGTTTAAACAACTGAAAGGCGAAGGCCGTATCAGTGAAATCAATGTGGCCTCTACGGTGAAAGAAATTCGCCGTGCGCTGGTGGATGCTGACGTAAACTATAAAATTGCGAAAGACTTTACTGATCGCGTAAGGGAAAAGGCCCTGGGTGAAAAGGTAATTACTGCCATTTCTCCCGGACAGTTGATGGTGAAGATCGTAAAAGACGAGCTGGTAGAACTGATGGGTGGTACTGAGGCTGAACTGGACATCAAGTCCACACCTTCTGTCATCCTGATCGCAGGTTTGCAGGGGTCCGGTAAGACTACGTTTTCCGGTAAACTGGCGAATTTCCTCAAATCCAAGAAAGGGAAGAAGCCACTCCTGGTAGCAGCAGATATTTACCGTCCGGCAGCGATCGACCAGTTGAAAGTATTGGGAGAGCAGATCGGAGTAGAAGTATATAATGAGCCGGAGAACAAAGATGCGGTGAATATCGCTCAGAATGCGCTGGCGCATGCAAAACAAAATGGTAATAATATCATTATTATAGATACCGCTGGTCGTCTAGCTGTTGATGAAGTGATGATGACCGAGGTTGCCAACGTGAAAGCAGCAGTAAAGCCTAACGAGATCCTCTTCGTAGTGGATTCCATGACAGGGCAGGATGCTGTGAACACAGCGAAAGCGTTCAACGAACGTCTGGACTTCACTGGTGTGGTACTGACCAAACTGGATGGTGACACCCGTGGTGGTGCCGCACTGACTATCAAATACACGGTAGAAAAGCCCATTAAGTTCGTGAGCATGGGTGAAAAGCTGGATACGCTCGATGTATTCTATCCAGAGCGTATGGCACAGCGTATCCTGGGGATGGGTGACATCACCACCCTGGTAGAACGTGCCCAGGCCCAGTTCGATGAGGAGCAGGCTAAGAAACTGGAAAAGAAGATCCGTCAGAACCAGTTTGACTTTGAAGACTTCCGTGAGCAGCTTCAGCAGATCAAAAAGATGGGTAACCTGAAAGATCTGATGGCGATGATCCCTGGAGTTGGTAAAGCAATTAAAGATATCGACATCAGTGATGATGCATTTAAGGGCATTGAGGCGATGATCGGTTCCATGACGCCATATGAGCGTAATAATCCGGATATTATCGACGGTAGCCGTCGCAAGCGTATTGCAAAAGGTGCTGGAAAGGATATTCAGGATGTGAACCAGTTCATGAAGCAGTTTGACCAGATGCGTCAGATGATGAAGATGATGAACAAGTTTGGAGCTAGTGGTAAGGGTTTAAGAGCTTTAGGGAGATAAGTTTTAAAAAAATATCTACAATCTGTAGATATTTAACAGAAAATATTTTGAACTATCAGCTTTAAAAAATACCTTTGCTGCCCCAATTAAATATTTTTTCGTAACTCGCAAAAAAATAACTCGAATTATTTATGCCAGTAAAAATCAGACTGCAACGTCATGGCGCTAAGAAGAGACCTTTTTATTTTATAGTAGTAGCCGATGCTCGCGCGCCAAGAGATGGTAAATTCATCCAGAAAATCGGTACTTACAATCCACTGACTGTGCCTGCTTCTATCAACATTGATACAGACAAAGCACTGCGTTGGTTACAGAAAGGTGCTCAGCCTACAGATACAGTAAGAAGAATCCTGTCTTTCAAAGGTGTTCTTTATCTGAAACACCTGTTAAGAGGTGTGAAACTGGGTCTGTTCGACGAGCCTACCGCTTTCCAGAAATTCGAACAATGGCAGGCTGAACACGAGCAGAAAGTTGCTGCCCGTCGTGATAGCCACAAGAAAGCAAGAGTTGCTGCTCCAATCGTGAGAAGAGTTGAAGATACTCCAGCTCAGTCAGAAGGAGGCGAAGCATAATTCAGCTTTTGAATCATATTTGAAAGGGAAATATTTGTACGCAAATATTTCCCTTTTTCTTAGCCGCAAGGCCATCGTATTATGAATAATTACTTCAGCATAGGGAAACTGGCATCAGTATTTGGTTTACAGGGTGAATTTATTCTCAAACACAGTTTGGGAAAAAGGAACGCCCTGCAGGGGGTAGAAGCTATCTTCCTGGAGGAACGGAAAAACAGCTTTATTCCTTATTTCGTACAGAAAGTCAGTGTGAAGGACCATGAACATGTGTTTATCAAACTGGAAGGAATAGATACAAAGGAAGATGCCCGTAAGCTGATACAGACCCAGGTCTACCTGTTAGAAGAAGATTTCAAGAAACAGACATCCTCATCCTCTCCACTATCTATGCTCGGTTTTCTTGTAAAAGATAAACAGCAGGGAGAACTTGGAGTGATCGAAGAAGTGATCGAAATGCCAATGCAGGTGCTGGTCAAGGTGACCTTCAGAGAGAAGGAAATGCTGTTGCCGCTAAATGAGCAGTCGCTTGTGAAAGTGGATAAAAAACAGCAGATCGTACATCTGGACCTGCCTGAAGGATTGCTGGACATTTACATGGACTAGCAGGCATTTATTATTCACTGTGACCTGCGTTGCAGGTTGATTGAATTATTAAGTATGAGAATAGATATCATTACGGTACAGCCAGGATTACTGGAAAGTCCTTTTTCACACTCGATACTGAAAAGGGCACAGACCAAGGGATTGCTGGAGGTGCATACCCATAATCTGCGGGATTATTCCAACCTTAAGCATAAACAGGTAGATGACTATCAGTTTGGCGGAGGTGCAGGTATGGTCATGATGCTGGAGCCCGTAGTGAATGCTATTGAAAGCCTGCAGGCCCAGAGACAATATGATGAAGTGATCTATCTGACGCCCGACGGGGAAACCCTGAATCAGAAGATTGCTAATCAGCTGTCATTGAAAGGCAATCTGCTGCTACTGTGCGGTCACTATAAAGGTATAGACGAGCGCATCCGTACACATTTCGTTACAAAAGAGATCTCGATCGGGGATTATGTATTGTCGGGAGGGGAGCTGGCGGCAGCAGTGCTGGTAGATTCTATCGGCAGACTGATACCCGGGGTACTGAATGATGAGACTTCGGCATTATTGGACTCATTTCAGGACAATCTGCTGGCACCACCAGTATATACCCGTCCGGAGGAGTTCAGGGGCTGGAAGGTACCTGATGTGCTGTTAAGCGGTGATCATAAGAAAATTGATATCTGGAGACACGACCAGGCGCTGGAGCGCACAAAGGAACGTCGTCCGGACTTGTTATAAATTTTGGTTGATTTTCAACCGTTTGGAAAATTATTATTTAATAAACCGGGTTGTTATTTGGAAGTTGTGTATTTCTCAATTACCTTTGCACTCCGATAAATATTTGAAAGATGAACGCTATTTCTTTTGTTCACGAGCAACTGTCAGGTAAGAAATCATACCCGAAGTTTAAGGCCGGTGATAACGTCACTGTAAACTATAAAATTGTTGAAGGTAGCAAGGAAAGAATCCAGTCCTTCAAAGGTGATGTATTGAAAATCCAGGGAACTGGTGCTACTGTAACTTTTACAGTTAGAAAGATTTCTGATGGTGTTGGTGTAGAAAGGGTGTTCCCTCTGCTGTCTCCACACATTGATGGAATCGTCCTGAATAAGGTTGGTAAAGTTAGAAGGGCAAGACTGTTCTACCTGCGTGAGCGCGCTGGTAAAGCTGCCCGTATCAAAGAGAAAAGGGTTTAGTATAAATACAGGGAAATTAGTGATAACGGGAGCCGTTTTTGGTTCCCGTTTTTTTTCATTTATTGAAAAGCCGGATCTTACCACGAGGGTAACTCTTAAAATAGTATTAAAACTTTGTAGGTCAATCCACGTCAGGCTAATTCCCGAATATATTTACCTATCTTTGTTTGCTTAACGTTTAAAACTGAGAAAATGATTGCCGCTTTTAAATCACCGTTTTTATTATTTCAGGAATTAGGTATGACAGAATTACTCTTGATCGCTCTGGTTGTATTGCTGCTGTTTGGTGGTAAGAAAATTCCAGAACTGATGCGTGGCCTTGGTAAAGGTATCCGCGAGTTCAACGACGCGAAGAACAACGTGCGTAAAGAGATCGAAGATGGCATGAAAGATCAGCCAGCTACGACTGACAGCAAGAATGCCTAATTAGTTCCTGTCTATCAGGACATCGGTTTTCTAAATTGATTCAAACGTGAATAGGGACGTAGTGTGCCTGTGAAAAGGAATGCAGTAGAACACTGTATAAATGTGCTATATACCATATGCCAACTGGAACCTATTCAGTAGCGGTTTTTCAAGTTTGACCTTATATTATTTTTCAAGCAATTAACTGGTTTGGCTTTGTCTGAATACAGCAGTATATCGGCTTTTCAAGAAGCATTATACGCCGGCAGAACAACCTGTACGGATATGGTACGGTATTACCTCGACCGTATCGGACAGACAAAACACCTGAATGCTTATCTGGAAGTTTTTGAAGAGGAAGCCCTTTCGAAAGCGCATGCACTGGATACCCGTATAAAAAACGGAGAACCTGTGGGAGCGCTAGCGGGCGTTGTAATAGGCATTAAGGATGTTATCTGTTATAAAGGACATAAAGTAAGCGCCGCTTCTCGCATACTGGAGGGATTCACTTCCCTGTATTCTGCCACCGCTGTTGAAAGGCTACTGGAGGCAGATGCCATTATTATTGGTAATCTCAATTGCGACGAGTTCGCTATGGGGTCTACGAATGAGAACTCCGCTTACGGTCCGGTGTTGAATGCGTTGGACAATTCCCGTGTACCAGGCGGGTCATCTGGCGGGTCCGCTGTCGCTGTACAGGCCGACCTGTGTATGGTTAGCCTCGGTAGTGATACGGGTGGGTCTGTAAGGCAACCTGCTGATTTCTGTGGGATTGTGGGACTGAAACCAACCTATGGCAGGATTTCCCGCTACGGATTGATCGCTTACGCCTCTTCCTTTGACCAGATCGGGATTTTTGGCAGGAATATTGCAGATGTGGCGTCGGTGCTGCAAGTCACAGCAGGACCGGACGAGTATGATAGTACCGCTTCCAGCGAAGCAGTACCTGAATACCAGATCGTACACAATAAATCCTGGAAAATAGCGTATCTAAAGGACGCGTTGTTTCACCCCGGCCTCGATGAGGAAATGAAGGAAGGTTATCTCCGCTTTTTTGAAGAGCTGGAAGCTGCAGGTGACAGTGTTACAGCAGCTGATTTCGCTTATCTGGATTATGTAGTGCCCGCATATTACGTGCTTACCACTGCAGAAGCGTCATCAAATCTTTCAAGATTTGATGGTGTTAAATACGGACATAGAACTTCGTTAAAGAACCTCGAACTGGCAGACTTTTATAAGAAGAGCCGGTCAGAAGGTTTTGGAAAAGAAGTAAAACGACGTATATTACTGGGAACTTTTGTACTTAGTGCAGGTTACTATGATGCCTATTTTGCTAAAGCCCAACAAGTTAGACGATTGGTGGTCGATAAGCTGAATGAAATTCTTTCAGAATACGACGCCATAATAATGCCAACAGTGCCGTCTACCGCCTTCAAAATCGGAGAAAAAACAAATGATCCGATAGCTATGTACCTGGCCGATATTTATACGGTACTGGCTAATCTGGCAGGGGTTCCGGCAATTTCCGTACCTTTGCAGCGGCATTCAAATGGGATGCCATATGGTGTACAGATCATCACAAAGCAATTTAGCGAAGCAAACCTGTTAAGTATTGCGGAACACGCGATGCAGTTACGACAGGTTACTCCTGTTTAAAATAAATATGTGTATGAGGAAAATCTTTTTACTACTGCTGTTGCCATCGCTAGGAGCAGTGCAATTGAGAGCGATTGGTGGCAATAGTGTACCTAAAGAGATGGTTACTCCTTATGGGGGACCGGATACTACGGTACTGAACCACAAAGTGCGTTTGCCCAAGGACACGATAGTCGTGCCTTCAGCAACGTCTCAGACTGTGCGTAAAAATGCGCAGAGTCTTCCGTCCAGCATCAGCAGCCCGAAGGTCTATGAACAGATCAACAACAACATCGTAGCTGGATACATCAATAACTTTGCCAGCAGGTATAGCCAACACCTGCAGGTGATGATCTCCAGGGGACAACCTTACTTCGTAATGGTAGAGAAAATCTTCAGGGAACACGGTATTCCCGAAGAAATGAAGTATCTCGCGGTGATTGAATCAAGCTTTAATACCAACGCACGTTCCCGTGTAGGTGCAGTCGGTGCCTGGCAGTTTATGTCTGGTACTGCGCGTATCTTCGGTCTCAGTGTGGGTAAAAAAGTGGACGAAAGGAAGGACTTCTATAAGTCAACTGTGGCAGCCGCTAAGTTCCTGAACGAACTGTACAATCAGTTTGGCGATTGGTTACTCGTGGTAGCTGCTTATAACTGCGGTCCTGGTGGCGTACAACGTGCTATGAACGCAAGCGGTCGCAGCGATTTCTGGGGAATGCAATATTTCCTGCCTGCTGAGTCCCGTAATCACGTATACAAATTCATCGCTACTGGTTACATCCTTGATAGATTTAATAACTTCTTTGGTGTAGGTAATGATGGTAATAATACAGTTGTCAGTGCTCCTGTAACAACCAATGCTGTAGCATTAACTGCGACAGAACTGACAGAAGAAGAAATGTTCAATACAGTTGAATTCAATATCTCCGGCAAATACCGCCTGGAAGCTATTGCAAAGAAACTGAGCATGGAAACTTCCGAACTGGAACATCTCAATCCGGATTTCGCCAGAATGATGGCCAGCCCGGAAAACAACTACGATCTGAGAATTCCTAAAGATAAAATGAAGGAGTTTCAGGCAGAGAAAGAGAACATCCTGAAAGAATCATTACAGATGATGCTGGATGACAAAGCAACTGCTGTTGACAAGTCCCGTTTCCCTGCTCCTGCGAAAGTAGGTGCTCCTGCTGAGGCGAGAGCAAAGAAAATTACGGCTACCGCTACGGCAAAGAACTCTAGTACTTCAAAAGCTACCGTTGCTAAAAAAACAACAGCAAAAGGTAAGGCAAAGGCACCTACCGCTAAAAAGAAAACAGTTGCAAAGAAAACAACTGCTAAAAAACCGGTAACAAAGAAGCCTGTTTTGAAGAAAACAACGCTGAAATAATCATACTGAAATAATAAACAGAGGCCTGATCAATTTGATCAGGCCTTTTGTTTTATCCTTTATGCCCACATTTATTCGTGGGCCAGGTTTATTGACAATGACTTAATCTGATTGCCACCTAGTCAGGGAACGTCCTCTTCTTTTATTCGTTGGCAACTGAATTATGTTCTGATGTCTCATTTATGGAAAAACGTTCTCAAAAGAAGAAAGCCGACGTCCATATATGCCACCTTTCCTATTCGGAATAAAATATTATCAACCTAACTGACTTGTGTGCAAATGGCTTTCTTCTACCTTTTTTACGATGTCAAGCAGTGGACCTGTCATAAATGTGGTAGCCAATGCCATCAGTACCATCATTGCGAATATCTCTGGAGATAGAATTCCCAGATCATATCCCATGTTCAGGACTACCAGCTCCATCAGTCCTCTTGTATTCATCAGCGCCCCTATACCAAGGGAGTCTATCCAGGACTGCCCCATTAACTTAGCGGTAATAGCGCTACCTCCCAGTTTACCGCCTACTGCCACCAGCATGATCATTCCGAACACTGCCCAAAGATGTCCCTGGCCGAGTAAACCAATCTGTGTGCGGAGACCAGTGAATACAAAGAAGATAGGCAGTAATAACAATACGCTCACATCTTCCAGTTTATCAGTCAGCAGTTTTTGTACTGATACTTCTGCCGGCATGATCACACCTGCGAGAAATGCGCCGAATAATGCATGTATACCTATTACCTCCGCAGCCCACGCCGAGAATAACATGGTCATAAACGCTACTGCCACAATAGACTTCTCTTTGTGCTGTTGTTGCAGGTGTGTGATCTTTTTTGCCAGCCATGGTTTTAAACCATACAGCATGATCACAAGGAAAACCATGGCAAGTGCGAGTGTCAGTGCTGCTGTCCACAAAGTACCTGCTTTTACTATAGCAATTACCACCGCCAGGATACACCATGCTGTTACATCATCAGCTGCAGCACAAGTGATAGCTAGCATACCCAGTGGCGTATTACTCAGTTTTCTTTCCTGTACAATGCGCGCTAATACAGGAAATGCAGTAATACTCATCGCAATACCCATGAATAGCGCAAAAGAAAGAAAGTTCACATTCGCAGGTGCGAACTGTGCATACATATAATAGGCCAGCCATACGCCCAGGAAGAAAGGGAAGATGATGCTGGCATGGCTGATCATTACGGCATCATGTGCCTTGTTTTTCATCTTATGAGTGTCTAGTTCCATACCTACCACAAACATGAAGAAGGCAAGACCTATCTGACTAAGAAATTGCAGGTTTTTAAAGCCTTCTGCGGGAAAAACAAATGTACTGGTTGCCGGTAATACCATTCCAAATAAAGATGGTCCGAGACAGATACCCGCTACGATCTCGCCAACTACTGAGGGCTGACCAATTTTATTTGCCAGCCAGCCAAAGACCCTGGCTGTAACTAATATCAGGATAACCTGTAATAGCAGTAACGCTAGAGGGTGTTGCACATTATGCACCATCGACGTCCACACACTCTCTGCTGGCGAACTCGCAGTTACTGTTTTGGCTGAACTTGCCGCATCCGCGGTGATTTGTGCGCTTGCAGGTGTTGTGCCGTCTGTGGTCAGATGACTACCCTTACTAATTATAAACCAGATCAGGCAGCCGAAAAAGCCTATAACAAGCGGGTAAAGCAACAGTCTCTTATTCATGTAAAATATCGGTTTAACTATCACGAAAGATAATAACAAAACCTGGCTGCCTCACATTAACGGGTATTAAATTACGTTGAAGATTGCTAGCTGATGATAGTACCTTGACTGACGTTGCGTATATTGTCATCATTATGGATACCAGGAGAGATTTTATAAAAAAGGCCGCGTTATTGTCTGGCGGCACCGGACTGGCAAGTGTATTACCTGCCTCCATTCAGCGTGCACTAGCTATTAATCCCGCTGCAGGTAGTACGTTCCTTGATGCAGAGCATGTCGTACTGCTTATGCAGGAGAATCGTTCATTCGATCACAGTCTCGGTACTCTTCGTGGGGTGCGCGGATTCAATGATCCCCGTGCGATCACGCTACCTGACAAGAATCTGGTATGGCTGCAATCCAATAAAAAAGGGGAGACATATGCACCTTTCAGACTTGATATAAAAGATTCAAAGGTCACCTGGATGAGTTCTCTGCCTCATTCATGGGAAAACCAGGTAGATGCCCGTAATAATGGGAAATATGACAGATGGCTGGATGTGAAACAATCTGGCAATAAAGACTACGCCGACCTGCCTTTGACCATGGGATACTTCACCCGTGAAGATATTCCGTTTTACTATGCGCTGGCTGATGCCTTTACAGTCTGCGATCAGAATTTCTGTTCTTCTCTCACTGGAACTACGCCTAATAGACTGTATTTCTGGACAGGCACGATCCGGGAGAAGCAGACTCAGGATGCAGCCCCCAACGTGCGTAACTCCGAAGTAGATTATGGTGTGCCTGCCAGCTGGACAACCTTCCCGGAAAGACTGGAAGAAAATGGTATCAGCTGGAAAGTATATCAGAATGAGCTGAGCGTAGGTGTGGGCTTTACAGGCGAGGAAGATGCCTGGCTGGCCAATTTTACTGATAACCCGCTCGAGTTCTTTGCACAATACAGACCGCAGTTCTCTGTCACACACCATAAACATTTGAAGCAAAGTCTGGAGAAACAGAAAAAGGCCGTGGCGGCCCTGGAGGAAAGACTGAAAACACTTTCAGGAGACGAGGCTGCTATCAGACAAAAGGAACTGGAAGAAAAGAAAGAGCTATTAGCCCTATTACAGGAAAGAGAAGAACGGTGGCGTCCCGAGAAGTTCGAGCTGTTGTCCGAACATGAAAAGAACATCCATAGAAAAGCTTTTACCACCAATGAAAAAGATCCGGACTACCATCAGCTGACCACACTTCAGTATCATGATGGTCATACAGAACGTACTATGCAGGTGCCCAAAGGTGACGTATTGTACCAGTTCCGTGAAGATGTGAAGAATGGGCAGCTTCCTACAGTATCCTGGATTGTCGCTCCCGAAAACTTCTCAGATCATCCTGGTGCACCATGGTATGGTGCCTGGTATGTGGCTGAAGTGATGGACATCCTGACACAAAATCCGGATGTATGGAAAAAGACCATTTTTGTGCTGGCATATGATGAGAATGATGGGGATTTTGACCACGTCCCTCCATTTATACCGCCGTATGGTCCGGGTACAGGACTGGTCTCCGAAGGAATAGATACGAGTGTAGAATATGTCACCCGTGAACAGGAACTCCGGAAAAAGGGGATGCAGGAAGAAGATGTGCGTGAAAGTCCTATCGGACTGGGATACCGTGTTCCGCTGATTGTTGCTTCTCCGTGGAGCCGTGGTGGTATGGTTAATTCTGAAGTGTTTGATCATACGTCCATTCTGCAGTTCCTGGAGCGTTTCCTGTCACATAAGAGCGGTAAACCCATCGTAGAAAACAATATCAGTGAATGGCGCCGGACGATCTGTGGTGACCTGACTTCGGTGTTCAGACCTTACAACGGAGAAGAAATTCCGATGCCTGCCTTTGGCGACAAAGACACTTTCATCGAAAGTATCCATAAAGCACAGTTTAAAGAGGTGCCTTCCGGTTTCCGGAAGCTGACTGCTGAAGATATCAGGGCCATTAATAATAATCCTGCTACAGCGCCTTACATGGCTCAACAGGAGGAGGGTATTCGTCCCGCCTGTGCTTTACCTTATGAGATGTATGCAGATGGACGCATTCACAACGGTACATTTGAAATTTCCTTTAAAGCGGGTAATGAGCTGGCAGGCAAGGCGGCCGCCGGCATTCCGTATCATGTGTATGCACCGGGCAAATACCTCGCGGCCGATAACACGTCTTTTGAGACAGTCAGAACATGGGCATATGCGGTTAAAGCAGGAGATAAACTATCCGATCAGTGGCCATTACAGGCATTTGAAAATGGTGTCTATCACCTGCTTGTATATGGTCCTAACGGATTCTTCCGTGAGTTTGCCGGTGATGCAAAGGCCCCACAGCTGGAAGTACTGTGTGACTACGAGCGCAAGGGTAAATCTTTTACAGGTAATATCGCCCTGCTATTGAACAACCCCACTATGCAGACTGTTACAATTGAAATCATTGACCATTCGTATGGAAAGGCTGCACAGAAAAAGGTATTGGCAGGCAGGAGTAAAACCAGTATTATGCTTGACCTGACGAAAAGCCATGCATGGTATGACTTCAGCGTACGTATTGCCGGGCAAACTACTTTTGAAAGGAGGTATGCGGGTCGGGTAGAAAATGGTAAGTCAGGATTTAGCGATCCAGCGATGGGGCGGGTGAAGTTGGCATAGTTAACGGTAACAGCAGAATTTGCTGAACTGATCCTGATGCAGCTGAAGCTAAACAGACGTACCTTTGTGAAAGAAACGGGAATTTGTGAACAACCCCGTTATTTAATCTTATCATATTGTTTTCGAAAAGAAAGGCCGCTCAAATTATTGAGCGGCCTTCCTCTATCAAAGTGTTTTACTACATGTGTTGCAATAACTGTATCTGGTATGCCACAGCTTGCGATTTCATTTTACGCAATATCAGTGGCCATTGTACCGTAAAGAACGGTTGAAACAGTCCTGATATCTCGCTCATGAAATAGATATCCGCATCAGCGATATCCTTTGGATGATTACCGGACAATACCCTTGCAAACATTGCCAGCAGGCTGTTACTCGCTTTATCTGTACCTGCTGCGGTAAACCATACCCTTTCCTTGATATATACAGCACGTATCCAGATATCTGAGATCCAGCCCTGCACCTGGTAGTGTTCATGCTTGTATTTATCTTCCATTAAAGGCAATGATTTGGCAATATTATCTATGTATTGCTGGCGGCTTACTTCATCGTCGAGGAGTAGTACATCCTCAATCAGCTTATCCTGTACTTCGTTTATTGACATAGATGCTCGTTTTAAGGTGAACAGTATGAAATTACGGATATAAGCTGGTTGTCGGTGAATCGAAAACGGAAAATCTTCAAACTATTCCATAAACGGATCCATCAGAATGGCGATGCTGTCCTAGAAAGATTGCACATAATTTCAATGGGGGGAGTTTATCATAAGTCCCCGTTGAAATTATAGTTAGACGTAACGGTAGCCGGATATAGTCAGCAATAACAATAACGCCTATATTATCTGTTATTCTTCCAGTTTTTTGGCGATCTTACTGATCAGTTTAAGTTTGTCAATGATCACAAGGAAAATAAACGCGCCGCACAATATACCTACTGCCGCGAACACCAGATAGGTGTAGTAATGTATGGTCCACTCCAGCGTTACTCTTACTCGGTGAATCATACTGATCTGTTTCTTTTCGGTGGCACCCTCGTACAGAGAAACTCTTACCGTACAAAATTCATTTTCCGTATCAAAATTGCCCAGTTCTACCCCCAGGTCCTGCAGCTTTCCTTCTGTCTCCAATATTTTATCATGCAGGGAAACCAGGTCAGTGATAGGGCCAGGCTTTGACTTCAGTTCATTTAGTGATTCAAGTGTTTTCAGCAGGGATGCTTTTTGTGCGTTCAGCTGACGATATTCATTGGTCTTATCTACTTTAGTGATCTGGGTAGATTTGATCACGCCTATTTTCTGAATGGCCAGGTAGAAAGAGTCAAAAGCTTCAGGATTTACGCCAATCATCAGATGGAGCTCTCTACTGCCTTTCAGCCCCAGTGCCTGTTCGTACTGAATGATTGCCTTGAATGATGTTGTTTGGTTTGCTAGTTGTTTGGCGTCTTCTTCAAAATGAGAGGATTTTGATTTAACAGAAGCTGTCTTTTCATATTTCTGGCTGGGAGTAGCCGCTGCACTAGGCGGTGGATTAACTGAACCTGCGGTATGCTGATAGCCTTTGTATTGTACTTTTTCAGAAGCGTAGTTCTTCCTCAGATCGCTGATGCTTTCAAAAAAGTCAACACTATAATCGCCTGTTGACCTGGTGTCGGTGGCGACATAACCGTAAATGAATCTAAAAATAAACAGTATAGAGAAAATCAGGGTTGCCCATCGCACCACCTTCCAGATGCGGGCTTTAAAGCTTTTAGTCATATAGGGTATAATTGAGTATGTAATTTAGCCAATAGTTGTCTACTACAGCAGTGTATTTCGTATATCTTATCTAATCTGAAATTACATAAGACAGCCATTGCAGGCTGCCACCAGGTTCCTATAGTGGAAAGGCGGTCAGGCCTTTTCTATCTCCGGTTCAAATGCTGCATTCAATATTAGCTTTCCCTCAGTATCGCCTGTTGTACCAGGTACTTTCCAGCCTTTTATTTTGCCTGTCTTTCCTTTTGTCAGCAGATCGGTCATTTGTTTGTCAGTGAGTTTTTTACCGAAGACCTCAAATGGTACCTTGAATCCGCATACATGGAAGTTAGCGCAACCGTATGCGGTATTCCCTTTCTTTAAAGGATGAGATTTGCATTTCGGACATTGCTGTTCTTCAATAGCGACAGCTTTCTTTGCTTCTTTGGGTTTTGCCTCTTTTTTAGGCTTTTCATCCTTCTCTTTCTCTGTCACTTCAGGTTGGTCATGTTTTACGATGATCACCTTGTAATTAGCGGTTTTAACTTCAATCGTCAGGTCTATTACCATCTGGATCAGCTCCTGTTTGAAGGTCTCCATGGCATATTCTCCTTTCTCTATGAGGCGCAGTTTACGTTCCCATATACCAGTCAGCTCCGGGCTTTTCAGCAGTTCAGTCTGAATAGTATCAATGAGGTCCATTCCTGTCTGTGTGGCAAAGATATTCTTCTTACGTTTCTCAATGTATTTTCGGCGGAAGAGTGTTTCAATGATATTGGCGCGGGTCGAAGGACGACCGATACCATTATCCTTCAATAGCTCGCGCATCTCGTCGTCATCTACCTGTTTACCCGCGGTTTCCATTGCACGCAGCAATGTAGCTTCCGTAAAGGCTTTAGGTGGCGTCGTTTTCCCCTGGTGGATCCTGGGTGTATGCGGACCGCTTTCGCCTACCTCAAATACCGGCAGGATCTTTTCTTCTTCCTCTCCCTCTTTTTTAGGTGCTACATCATTTGCATATACTTCCTTCCAACCCGGTTCCAATATTTGTTTACCGGTTACTTTAAACTCTACCTGACCGACTTTCCCTAACACGGTCGTATTAGCAATTTTACACTCCGGATAGAAAGCGGCTATAAAGCGTCTTGCTACCAGATCATAAATGCGCTTTTCTTCCATGCCCAGATTGGATGGGTATACGCCTGTAGGAATAATAGCATGGTGATCAGTCACCTTTTTATCATCGAAGACCGTCTTCAGTTTGGGAATAGGCTTCGCCAGTATGGGCGCCGTCAGTGCGGCATAAGGAGTAAGGTCCTGCATAATACCTGCAATTTTCGGATGCAGGTCTTCAGAGAGGTAGGTGGTATCTACCCTGGGGTAGGTCACCAGTTTCTTTTCATACAGGTTCTGGATGTACTTCAGGGTATCGTCTGCTGAGTAGGCGTATTTCTTATTCGCTTCCACCTGTAAGGCCGTAAGGTCAAATAGTTTGGGATTACCTTCTTTACCTTCTTTCCTTTCAAAGGAGGTGACTTCAAAAGGATGTTCTTTCAGATAAGTAAGTCCTTTTTCGGCTCTGTCCAGTACCTTGATACGATCGATGGTAGCGGTAAATTCCACTTCCCGGTACAGGGTTTTTAACTCCCAGTATTCTTCTGAAACGAATGCATTGATCTCTTTCTGCCTGGCCACGATCATCGCCAGGGTAGGAGTCTGTACCCTCCCAATGGAGAGTACAGTCTTTCCCATAGCAAATTTCTTGGTAAACAGCCGGGTGGCATTCATGCCCAGTAGCCAGTCACCGATGGCTCTGGCACTGCCGGCTGCATACAGATTGTTATATTGGTCTGCGTCTTTGAGGCGCTGAAATCCTTCACGGATCGCTTCTTCTGTCAGGGAGGATATCCACAGCCGTTTTACAGGTGCGGTACATTGGGCTTTGAGTAACACCCATCGCTGGATGAGCTCTCCTTCCTGGCCAGCATCCCCGCAGTTGATCACTTCTTCACATTGCTGAACGAGTTGCTCAATGATCTTAAACTGTTTCTGCACGCCTGCATTGTCAATGAGCTTGATGCCGAAGCTGCTTGGGATCATGGGTAGATCCTCCAGTCGCCAGAACTTCCATTGATCTGTATAGTCCTGGGGTTCCTTCAGGGTACAGAAATGTCCAAAGGTCCAGGTTACCTGGTACCCATTGCCTTCGTAATATCCTTCCTTGCGTTGTTTTGCGCCAATGACTTCGGCAATGTCTCTGGCAACACTCGGTTTTTCAGCGATGCAAACCTTCATAGTCAATTAAACAGGGAAGCAAATATCCGATAAATAGCTAAGAAGCTATTTAACTTCCGCAAGGTATTTATGCACAAAGCTGATCGCCATAGATCCTTCACCAACAGCAGCGGCTACTCTGTTCATAGCAGATGCCCGCACATCTCCTGCTGCAAAGATACCCGGACAGCTGGTTTCCAGCAGATAAGGATCTCTGTCCTGTTTCCAGATGCGTTTGAAGGCCTCACAATTATGCAGATCTCCACCAGTTTTTATAAAGCCTTTTTCATCTTTGATGATGTCCAGTGCTATCCATTCGGTGTAAGGTTTAGCACCTATAAAGATATACAGTGCATCTGCCCGTACTTCTTTCTGTTCTTTCGTGTCAATATTGCAAAGTACGAGCTCTCCCAATTTGTCGTGACCTCTGGCCTCGGCAATC
The DNA here is from genome assembly GCF_010093065.1 of Chitinophaga agri. Classification (NCBI taxonomy): domain Bacteria; kingdom Pseudomonadati; phylum Bacteroidota; class Chitinophagia; order Chitinophagales; family Chitinophagaceae; genus Chitinophaga; species Chitinophaga agri. Next base: position 5,548,011 of record NZ_CP048113.1, read on the forward strand.
TCCGTTTTAGGGCAGATCGTAATATTAGGTACGCCGGCAATCTGTTCGATCAGGTAGGCAGACATTGTACTGTTCAGGTCCTCCCGGCGGATAATGATGTATACGTTTTTAGCAAATTTGGAAAGATACATAGCAGCCTGTCCTGCAGAGTTACCACCACCGACTATATACACCTCCATACCTGTACAGGCAGCGGCTTCTGTCATGGCTGCACCATAATACACACCTGCGCCGGTGAAGTCAGGAACCCCTTTGGTCTCAAGCTGACGGTAATCAACACCCGTTGTAATGATGACTGCACGGGTATTTATTTCCGTACCATCTTCCAGCAGGATCTTTTTATAGCCATCTTTTTGGGTAATGTCCTTTACCGACTGTGGTGTGATCAGTTCAGTACCCAGACGGGTCGCCTGCGCAATCGCTCTTCTGGTCAGTTCCGCGCCACTCAGCCCACTGGGGAACCCAAGATAGTTTTCAATACGGGAACTTGTACCCGCCTGTCCACCAGGGGCACGTCGTTCTATTAGCAGTGTTTTGAGTCCTTCAGAAGCGCCGTAAACGCCTGCCGCCAGCCCTGCAGGGCCCGCGCCGATGATCACCACATCATACACATCCAGCTTTACCTGCGGATTTAAACCTACTTTGCTGGCAATCTCCATAATAGAAGGATTGGAGAGGTAGGTGCCATCTTCAAAGAATACCAGTGGCACGTCCTTGATCGTAAGATCATTCAGCGATAACAGTCTTGCTGCTTCATCTGAGTTCTGTACATCCAGCCACTGATAGGGGATGAGATTTCCTGCCAGAAAGTCTTTTACACTGTGTGACTTTGGAGAGAACTGGTAGCCTACCACCTTGATGCCTCTGAAGTCTGGTTTATAAACGCTCTGCCAGTTGCCCAGCAGGTCATCCAGCACAGGATAAAGCCTTTCTTCCGGCGGACTCCATGGTTTCACCAGGTAATAGTCCAGCTGCACAGAATTGATCGCTTTTATTGCCGCATCTGTATCAGAATAGGCGGTCAGCAATACTCTGCGTGCATCCGGATAGTACTCCATCGCTCTTTCCAGGAAATCAACACCTTCCATTTCAGGCATACGCTGATCTGAAATGAACATGGCGACTGTTTCCCCTTTATTTTTTAATTCCAGTAAAGACTCCAGTGCTTCACTGATAACGGTTGTACTGATGATCCTGTATTGATCACGGTATTGACTTTTGAGATCTCTGACAAGCGCACGTAACACCTGTGGATCGTCGTCAATACAGAGAATATAAGGTAAGTTCTGATTCATAATATTTCTGTTCTTAAAATGGCATAAGTCAATTCAAAATTAACTTATATAAACTTCAGTTTCACCTATCCCTGGATGGGAAGAGATACAATAAAACGTGTCTCTCCCGGTTTGGATTCTGCTTTCAGATATCCTTTGTGCTGGCGTACGATCTGTGATACGATGTCCAGTCCCAACCCCGTTCCCTTGCCAGGATCTTTTGTTGTAAAGAACGGGTCAAAAATCCTTTCTAAAATGTGTGCTGGTATGCCCGGACCATCATCTGTGATGATGACTTTAAGACAATCTTTATCCCTTTCTGTTTTGATGGTCAGTTTACCTTTTTTGTTTACCTCCATGGCATCAAGGGCATTATCAATGATGTTGGTCCATACCTGGTTTAATTCTCCGATCAGGGCACGCAGGGGAGGCAAACTGGTATCGTATTGTTCAGTCACCTCAATATTCCCTTTGCGTATTTTGTATTGCAGAATGGATAGTGTGGTGCGCAGGCCATCATGGATGTTGGTCAGCTGCTTGTCATATCCCTGGTCCATGTGGGTGAATGTTTTCACGGAACCTACAAGATCAGCGATACGTTTGGAGGCTTCTTCAATATCAGAGACGATCTTTTCTGTGATCAGGTTGTTGTTGATCCAGTTGAATACCGGAGATACATCTTTCGCTCCCAGTTTTTGTTTGAAAGTATCGAGATCGTCAATGGTGAAACCAAATTCTACAAAATTTTCGGCCAGCTCTGCACTGTTTTCCACATCCAGGTCATCCAGCCAGTCCGTGAGGTCGTCTTCCATTTGTGAACGCTGAATGAGTGTCAGTGGTGTTTTATGTGTATTATGCTTGGATAATATTTCAAACATCTTCTCTTTTACAAGATCAATGGCAGCTTCATCCATTTTTATCTCCATGATCTTTTTAAAGAATTCTGGTTGTAACTGCAGGTGTTTCTTCATAGAATGAGCCCCACGTACAACGGCTGCGGCAGGATTATTTAGCTCATGTGCCAGTCCAGCGGAGAGTTTACCCAACGCCATCATCTTTTCACCCTGACGAATGAAAGAGGTGTAATCACGTACACGATTGGTCATGATATGTACAAGCGCCTGCGTCAGTTCAAAGTGATGCCTGATCATGGGCTCTATTTTGTCCATGGGCAGGGTGTATATAATCACGTCACCAATGGCTTCACCCGCCACAGACGAAGTCATTCCGCGTGAGAATGGCAGGTAGCCAAGGATACGCCCTGACTCAGCGATCATCAGTTCCCGCAGTTCGTTATTCTGCATCTGACATATTCTGATTTCGCCTGATAATATTACATGTGTGCCGGTCATTGGTTCGCCTACATTAAAAGCGAATGACCCTGCTGGTATCTCTCTGCGTTCACTGTTGTCAATGAACCATTGCAGCTGGTTATCGGGTACGCCATGAAGTGTTTCAATAGCGCGCATCCACTCAACGGTGATAGTAGTCATGGAACTTTGATTATTGGGCAGAAAGGTACTTATTATTCGGGTACGATTTTCAGGAGATCATTGTACGGATCCTAGGAAAAATAGGATAAATCAGAGGAGGAGTTATGGGGATTGCTTTTAATATAAGAAGGATGCCTCGTGCTGGTTGCGCATTTGACGCATAATCAGCACAAGACACCCTTCTTATGATCAGGAATACTACTTTAAGGCATTTTTGAGTTCTGCCGCAGCGGCTCTTAGTGCTGATTGTACTGCCGGTACGTCAGCCAATGGGTTCAGCAGCCCGTAGTCATGTATCATCCCTTGTATTCTGACAAGCGTAACGGGTACGCCTGCTTCATCCAGTTTACGGGCATATGCTTCTCCTTCATCACGTAGTACGTCATTTTCTGCCGTTTGTACCAATGTAGGGGGTAAACCTTTCAATTGCTGCAGACTAGCCTGTAATGGTGCTGCATAGATCTCTTTACGTTGTGTTTTTGGAACGTAGTTATCCCAAAACCATATCATCATGTTTTTAGTGAGAAAGCGGGACGTTGCAAACTGGTTGTATGAAACCGTTTCAAAGTTAGCGTCCGTCACCGGCCAGAAGAGTAGCTGGAACTTCAGTTCAGGTCCTTTCTTGTCTTTCGCCATCAGTGCCGTGGCGGCGGTGAGGTTGCCTCCTGCGCTGTTGCCAACTACGGCAAGACGTGTACCGTCAATGTTTACTTCGGCACCGTGAGCCGCAATCCATTTGGTAGCAGCATAGGTTTCGTTAAGTGCCACCGGATATTTTACTTCCGGGGAGCGACTGTACTCTACAAATACTGCGGCTACACCAGCATACACTACCAGGTCCCTTACAAAGCGCTGGTGGGTTGGGAAATCGCCCAGCACCCATCCTCCGCCATGAAAGAACATGAAGGCCGGTAATGGTGTTGTTACACCAGAGGGGCGTACAATAAAGATCTTGACGTTGACGCCATCTTCCGTAATCATCTTTTCTGTAACATCGATTCCTGATAGGTCAACCTTTACCGATGATTGTGCTCCTTCAAGTACTTTGCGGGCATCTGCAGCGGTCATTTGTTCCATTGGCTTGCCTCCACCGCTGTTCAGCGCATTCAGAAAGGCTTTTGTACGTACTTCTATTGCCGGGTCTTTTGCTGGATCGAGTACTTTGGTCTGTGCCTCTGCATTATTCACTACACTGGCAGCTGCAATCGTACCTGCGGCCAGGATGTTCTTCATTGATTGCTTTGTCATTTGCTTCTATTTATGATGTTTGATAATATCCGCTATCTACAAAGCTATCATATGCGTATGCGGGCGTCAATGGAGGAATAGTGTGGTCAGTTGTATATTTGGGTGAATAGTGTGTCTGTGCTGACGTGAGAAATAACGTGATGTCAGTATCTGCATCGTTAAAGAGTGCTTTCTGCTGTAACTTCTGTTAATCCCTTTTTAAAGCTGGTAAAGTTCATACCAGAGTTGTTCTTGAAATATTTACTGAAGTGTGAATGATCATCAAACCCCAGCAGGTAGGCAATTTCCTTCATACTGACATTGGAATGCAAAGCCTGTCTTTTCGCCTCCATGATGATATGTTGTTGTATATGTGAGCTGGCAGGCGTGCCGGTTATTTTCTTCACAATCCGGTTCAGATGGTTTGCGGTCACACATAGTTCACTGGCATAATCTGCCACAAATTTCATTGTTCTGAAATGTACTTTTACCAGGGCAATAAACCGCTGTACCAGTTCTATTTCTTTTGATTGTACCAGTTCGTTGACCCTGATCTGCTGGCGCCGGGAGAAGTAGATGACCAGTATGTTAAGGAGACCAGCCAGTACCTCAGAACGTAATAGATAATGGTTAGTATATTCCTTGGACATTTTGGTCATGAGGTCTTCAATCTCGTATTGCATGTCCGCATCTGCTGCTATAACGGAAAGGCCCGTACCATATATGTGTGTGTCCAGCCATGTGGTACCCATGGTATAGGTGGCCCAGCGATACAGGAAGTCCTGTGAGAAAGAGATATAATATCCCCTTGGATCATGCCGGAGGTTACACTGCCTTACCTGTCCGGGTGTAAGACAATAGATCATATTGCTACGGATGGTATGTTGCACTGTGTCAATACCAATGCAACCCGTACCGTCCTGCATCCAGATGATTTCAAAGTATTGTAGCCGTTCCTGCTGTCCATTTACCAGATGATGGTCTTTCCTGATTGTTTCCAGTCTGTGAAATTCAAAGTGGTCATTCTTGTCAGCCTTTACTGGTTTACGGGGCGCCTGGGTTGCTGGCATTACATCTGCTACTGTGCCGTATAGGATTTTACTGCTCATAATGTAGTGGTTTCAGTTCGAGGATATAGTATGCTAATCTGGTGCCATGTTGTAAGTTGTTGTTTATTATGCTGTTATGGATGGTGCGATTTTTCTTTAATAGTCATATATCGTTAATTGGTCACTTTATTATTGGTATTTCAGGACTGAACCGTAGGCTAAAAATGTACTTTCAGCCATAGCAAGGCAGTTATTCATATTTCGATAATTTTTTGGTAATTTGTTCATATATGAACAATGTTACAAGGAAGGTTGTTCTTTTAAATAACTTATAACCAACTATTTAGGAGCGTGGCATAACGCTTGACGATAAGACTTATAAAAGTGGCCGTACTGTGCATCACCCGGCGAAAAAAATCACCACATGCCTCGATCAAAATCTGTCACGTCGAAAGACCGTTCTTCCACAGCTGTAAAGTCCTGGGAACAGGATCCGGCATTGCAGCAGCTATTGCTGTCACTCACGATGGATATAGCCAGGGTAACAGCCAAGAGTGAATTGATGCACCTGATGAAGGAGCGTCTCAGCAGTATCTTTCCGTTTACACATTGTACTATTTCGGTCCCCTCTCAAGATAAACGTTTCTACAAAGCGTTCATGCTGGATACTTCTTCTATAATAAAAGGGCATGAACAATACCAGGAACTGGTTACCAGTGAATGGCCGGTAGGGGAGGACTGGATAGCGGACGCTATCGCCACTGGTGAGCCTTTCGTCTGCTCATTGAAAGAAATGAACGAGAAGGGGCAACTAACCGCTAATATGCTCATCATATATGAAGCGGGTGTACAGGAGACACTGAATTGCGGATTACTTTCCGAAAATGAGATCATTGGTGTGCTATCATTTTTCTCAAAGACATCGGGAGATTATTCTTCTGCGATATTCCCGGTGGTCAGGTTAGTGGCTAGTCATATTTCTCTTGCAGTGGTAAATATTATGTCGAGAGAAGAGATCGAACAGCGTATGCGGGAAAGGGAAGCCATGCTCACACTCAGTGACGCGATCAGCAGAGTGAAAGACAGAAGTGGATTGCTGGACATTATCAATACCGAATTGAAACAGTTGTTCAGGTTCACTTACAGCCTGGTAGTCAGGTTTAGTGATGATGGTCTCTCTTGTGCGGCGTTTTTGCTAGACCCGCAGTCTACCAGCCGCTCCGATCCTAATTACAATGAGATCACCTCCCGTTGGCATACTGTCAGAGATGGGATTATAGATAAAGTGCTCGCTGCTGATGCGCCGGTACTGATAGATACTGAAAAAGAAGCCAGCAGAGCTGATGCGCCGGAATATACAGTTATGCAGTTCCGCGCAGGCGTGAAGGAATGTGTAGGAGTAGCGCTCAGGGATGGTAGTCAGCAGGCGTTAGGTATTATACTGTTCTGTGCTGATGGAAAAGGATGGTTTGGTGAGAACGCTATGAACCTGATCAGGGCAGTTTCTTATCAGCTGGCCACCGCTATGTCAAATATTTTTTATCATGAATACATACAGGCCAGAGATAGTGAAAATGAAATGCTGCTATCCATCAGCCATGCCATTGCCAGTATTTCTGATAGAAGGATACTCATACACCGGGTGAAGAAAACCTTGCAAACACGTTTGAAGTTTGCTGACATTGCCATTGTACAGTATAATCTCCCTAAAGGTACCTATAAGACGATCCTGGAAGATTGCGAAACTACAAACCAGCACCAGGATTTTGAAACGATTGCTTTCCGGGAATATCCGCTACAGGACGGCCTGCATAATGTGGTCATGGAAGCTGAAGGGGCTGTATTGCTTTCTGTAGCACAATTACAGCAACGGGGGGGCATTCATTTTGATTTTCTTGCCGATGCCGGAATAGCTGAGATAGCGGGTGTACGACTGATCCATAACAATGAGATCTTTGGTGGGATGGTATTGCTGGCGGAAAAGGCTCATTCATTCTCCGCGTCAGACCTGCGACTGATAGAGCGATTTTCTTACCATCTATCCGGTTCTGTAGCCAATATGCTGGCCAGCGAGGCTATTCAGCAAAGGGAAAAAGAAAAGGAGATCCTGTTGTCTCTGAGTGCAGATATAGCCAGAACAAGAGGTACGGAAGCATTGATCGCTGTAATGCGGCAGCGACTGAGAAGTATCTTTCACTTCAACGATATCACCGTCGGATTATTCAATGCAGAAAAAACAGCCTTCAGGGTAATGGTAGCACATGTTGGTGACGGACGGGCCATGCATCCGGCATTTAAGGAGATCGCTTTCGCAGAATATCCTATTGCTGATGGTATTCATGATATATTGTTACATTCTGATAAGCCGGAACTCTTTTTTATAGAGAATTTGTTAATGAAGAACCCAGGCAAGCATCCTGGTATCCAGTTTATATTTGATCAGGGAATTAAGGAAATAGCCGGTGTCAAACTGGTGAACCAGAATGAAGATATTGGTTTTATTACCATGCTATCTGAAGAAAGAAATTCATTTCGGCAGAAAGACCTGCATTTGCTGAAAGGCGTATCCGATCAGGTGGCCGTAGCCGTGGCTAATATACTGGCAGACGAAAAGATTGCCCAGCAACTAATGGAGATCAATGGGTATAAAGAGAAGCTGGAAGAAGAGAAGTTATATCTGCAACAGGAGATCAGCAGCGCCTATACCTACACCGACATTATAGGTGCAGGTCCTGAAATGCAGCGCGTATTTCATATGTTATCGCAGGTTTCTTTTGCTCAGAGTACCGTCCTGATACTGGGAGAGACTGGTACAGGCAAAGAGCTGATCGCAAGGGCCATTCACAACTCATCACCCAGAAAACATAAACTGATGGTGAAAGTGAATTGTGCCGCATTGCCTGCAAGTCTCATAGAAAGTGAGTTGTTTGGTCATGAGAGGGGAAGCTTTACCGGCGCTGTAGAACGCAGGATCGGCAAATTTGAACTGGCTAATCATGGTACGCTTTTTCTTGACGAGATAGGAGAAATGCCACTGGATCTGCAGGTAAAGTTGCTACGTGCTATCCAGGAAAAAGAGATTGAACGAGTAGGAGGGAAAAGTACTATCAAGACAGATGTAAGGATCATTGCGGCGACAAACAGGAATCTGCAGAAGGAAGTAGCAGAAGGCCGTTTCAGGAGTGATCTTTTCTACCGGTTAAACGTATTCCCGATCGTATTGCCACCGTTACGGGATAGGAAGGAAGATATTCCCTTACTGGCAGCTCATTTTATGGAACGCTTTGCGAGAAGCGCCGGAAGGAAGAATATTAAGTTGTCCAGTACCGCCATGAAACAGCTGGTGGCTTACAACTGGCCAGGAAATGTCCGAGAACTGGAACATGTGTTAGAGCGGAGCGTATTGCTGACGCAGGGAAGTGTTATCCGCGAGATCAATTTATCAGCGCAACCCCGGTCAGACATAAAAGTAAAACAGGAAGAAGATTTTACAAGAACACTGGAAGACGTAGAACGGGAATATATATTGGGTGTATTAGGTAAGTGTCGTGGCAAGATATTTGGCCCCGGTGGTGCGGCAGAAATACTGGGTATGCATGTGTCCACCCTTAATCATAGGATCAGAAAGCTCGGTATTCTTAAAGAACAGAATTATATCGTCAGGAAGCCATAACCTACCTGATCCGCGTTACACGTAATTATACCAACAGACAGGAGCATATTCAAATCATTCAGGAACAAGACATGAAGGAAAAAATACTGATAGTAGAAGATATCTTCATTGAAGCGAACAACCTACAGATGATCATGGAGCGTGCCGGCTACACAGTAAGCGGCATCGCTGTTTCTGTGGAAGAGGCATTGCAGATGATTGAAGAAGATATCCCTGACTTTGTGCTGGTGGATATCTATCTGAAAGGTAAGCAAACCGGTATTGATCTTGCCAGAATATTACGTCAGCAGAATATTGCATTTATCTACCTGTCTGCCAATTCGACCAAACAGACGCTTGATCAGGCGAAGACCACCTTCCCGTATGGTTTCCTGGTAAAACCTTTCCGGGAAAGAGAAGTATTGACAACATTGGAGATCGCGCGTTACCTGCATGCAAACAGTCTGGATGCTATCATGCGGAAAGGCGTGGACAATAATAAAAGATTTGTATTGCCTGACTTGCGGCAGTATGGGTTTGTAGGGGACGGTTTGCGGCTCCAGCAGGTATTGCAGCATCTGTCCATCGTAGCTCCTTCTGAGACTTCTGTGCTGATAACGGGGGAAAGCGGGACTGGTAAGGAAAAGATGGCTGAGCTAATACACCGGTTGTCCAACAGGGCATCCCGGCCATTGATAAAGGTAAATTGTGCTGCCCTACCGTCCGAACTAATAGAATCGCTGTTATTCGGCCATGAGAAAGGAGCGTTTACCGGTGCGCTGGAAAGACGGATCGGTAAGTTTGAGCAGGCAAATGGTGGGACTATCTTCCTGGATGAAATAGGAGAGATGCCGGTTGATATGCAGGTGAAATTGCTTCGCGTATTGCAGGACAGGGAAATAGAACGTATCGGTTCCAGCCACGCACAAAAGGTGGACGTACGGATCATTTCGGCTACCAGCAGGAACCTGGAGAAGGAAGTGGCCGACGGCCGGTTCCGTATGGATTTTTATTACCGGCTGAATGTATTTCCATTACATCTGCCGCCATTGAGGGAAAGGCGTGACGATATTCCGGCACTGGTAGATTATTTTCTGGACATCCATTGCCGTAATTTCGAGAAATCCGCAATGGCTGTCAGTCCTAAGGTCATGGAAATGCTAACATTATATTCCTGGCCGGGGAATATCCGGGAGCTGGAACATCTCATCGAGCGGGCCGTATTAATGTGCGAGGGGAATACAATTAACCATATCATTTTGCCGGAGAAGATCGACTATACCCCTCCACCCCGGGAAGAGCGTGTAAAAACGATACAGGAAAATGAACGGGAGCACATTGTTGAAGTGCTGAGGCGATGTAATGGTAAGATCTTTGGAAAAGGTGGGGCAGCAGAGCTGTTATCCATGAATGTCTCTACACTGAATTACCGTATCCGTAAGCTTGGAATTAATAAGGAAGAATTACGCTTCCGCGAATAAAATGTACAGCGGAATAACCTGATTTTACATTGATACAGCTCTGGTACTAAGGTAGCTTTGACAGCAGACCTTAAATATCAACCGCTATGGAAAAGATCAGATCAAAAACCATTGTATTTCTTACCGGAGCATATGTGAGTAACCGTTGCTGGGATGACTGGAGCCGTTATTTTCAGAGCCAGGGGTATAGAACAATTGCACCCGCCTGGCCTCAGAAGGAGGGCGATCCTGCAGCGCTAAGAAGCCGTCAGCCCAATATGGCCCTGGCGGCTGTAGACCTTCCGCAGGTATTAGAGCGACATATCACCGAGATCAAAAAACTACCTGAGAAGCCTATACTGATAGGTCACTCGTTTGGGGGTATGATGGCGCAGGTATTGCTGAACAGAGGGTACGGCGAAGCAGCTGTTGCCATTCAGGCTGTACCTCCTAAAGGAGTTTTCCCTATCGAACTGAATTTCCTTAAATCTAATACAGCAGCGCTGGGATTTTTTTCTACAGTCAATACCACCTACCTGATGCCATTCAAAACATGGCAGTTTGCTTTTACAAATGGCATGTCGCTGGCCGAGCAGCAAACCAGCTATGAGCAGCTCACCATTCCTGAATCGAGGAGAGCGATCAGAGGAGCCCTGAGCAATACCGCTAAAGTCGATTTTAAAAAGCCACAGGGGCCGTTGCTGATCCTCGCGGGAACAGAAGATCAATGTATACCACCTTCACTCTCAAAACGTGTATATAAGCGTTATAATAATTCCTCCGTAGTAGATTTTCAGGAAAGAGACCGTAATCACTATGTGTTAGGTTTACCTACCTGGAAAGAAGATGCAGACAATATCCTGAACTGGATAGCGCAACACTGAATACGTACCTAAAGTGACCCGATCCATGAAACGTTATGCGAAGGCCGTATGGCATGGTTCAGGGAAAGATGGCGGCGGGCATATGACTACACAGAGCGGAGCGCTTGATAAAAATATCTATTCTTTTGCCAGCAGGTTTACCAGTGACCGAGGCACCAATCCGGAAGAACTGCTGGCAGCTGCGCATGCGGGATGCTTTACCATGAAGCTGAGCTTTGTGCTGGATGAAACAAGCTACTTTCCTGAAGCGTTGGAAACAAACGCCTATATTAATTTCGAAAATGGCGCTATCACTGCCGTTCGTCTCGTGGTGACAGGAAAAGTGAGAGGGATGGACCAGGCTGCATTTGAAGCGTGTGTTCAGGAGGCAAAGCGGAACTGCCCCATTAGTATGATATTGAACATTACTATTACAACAGAAGCAATTTTACGTAACTAGGGCCGTCCGCCATTCCTGTATGAGTGAACTGGCGGACGGTAGTTTTTAGTCTATATTTTTGGTGCCCAGCCATTCTCATACTCTCTCTGCCAGAGTTGTGCAGCTTCCGCATTATTGAGGATATGTCCATTGGAAGGGTCAGTATGTAATATGCTGCCGCTGCGTTGTGCAATATTTCCCAGGAGCGGCAGTAGTGTACTACGGTAGCCGATATTGATCTCCGCATTCAGTTTTGCCTTACCCCTGATGCTCTCGAGGAAGTTACTGATGTGAATAGCATCGTAATATTCACCTGCAGGACTCACTAGATTGGTGGCCCGCTGCTCACTTGGTGCGGCCTGTTTTACCTCTTTGACCACTTTCCCCTGATTGTCCACTATCTTATAACTGTCATTACCGGGAACGTATAACGTACCATTTTCTCCAAAGATAGCAAAGCCCCGGTCGCTGCCTTCCAGTCCGTAGTTATTACAGCTCCGGCCTTCCCAGGAGATCGCCTTCCCGCCTTCAAACTCGAAGTTGAGCGTCTGTGTATCAGGTGTCTCCCAGTCGTCTTTCGGATAAGCATAGCGTCCACCAGCTGATGTCACTTTAGTAGGGAAGTCCAGGTCCATGAACCAACGTAGGCAGTCCAGTTCATGCGTGGCGTTATTACAGGTCTCTGCCGTGCCCCAATGCCAGCGCCAGTGCCAGTCATAATGTACGATGTTGTCCAGATAGTCGCGACGGGGAGCAGGCCCCTGCCAGAGATCCCAGTTAAGGGTATCAGGAACAGGCACTTTTTTGCCGGTGCCGATTGGCTTACGGTTGTTCAGATACCAGCTTTTGCCATAATAGACCTTACCCAGTACATGTTGTTCTTTTATTTCTCTAAATGCCTGTTGCATATTGGGCCAGGAACGTCGCTGACTGCCCATCTGTACAAGACGGTTGAATTTTTTTGCAGCAGCAACCAGCATTTCCCCTTCCGCCGGATTATGAGCGCAGGGCTTCTCTACATATACATGCTTTCCAGCGGCAGTTGCCATGATAGCTGCTGGTGCATGCCAGTGATCAGGCGTGGCTACGAAAAGCGCATCCAGATCCTTTCTCTCCAGCAGTTTCCGGACGTCCCTGATAACTGTTGGTTTCTTTTCCTGCGCACCAGCGATGGCCTTCAGTCCTTTTGCTATAGCGCCATCTTCCACATCACATACATAGCCTATTTCAGCGCCTGGTAGTTTAGCTGCACATTGTGCCAGCCAGTTTCCTCTGGAATTGACACCCATAACGCCGAGTACCAGCTTATTGCTGGGGGCGTTTTTCCCGAACACAGGAAAGTTGAGTATGGTTAACCCTGCTCCCAGGCCGGCGAGGCCGCCTGATTTAATAAAGTTTCTTCTTTTCATAACGGTGAACCTGTTTTCAATTTAAGATGGATTCATGATAGGTAGTCTAATGTATAAAAATTAAAATGAGCAAGTGGGAATTTGTGATGAGTGAGCAGGGGGGCAGCGGGAAGATAGGTGCGATGGGTAGCATAAATAAGGAACGCCTGCCAGTAGACCAGGCGTTTAAAGCGTATGTTTATAAGTACATTCTATGCTAAACATAAGTGCCACTGTTGAAGAAGCATGGTATGATAATGTGTGAATACGCTTAGGTATTATTTCCCTTTGCCATGAATGCTTTTTGGTGAACAAAGGCATTCATAAGCTGCAGGAGTTCGTCTTTTGAGTATCCTTCTTTTGTGCTGATCTGAAATTTCACCTCCTTATTCTCAATAATATCCAGCACTGAAAACCATGACGACGGGCCTGGCATACGCTTTAGCACAACATCGAAATGATCTCTCAACATCAATATAGTGTCTGCAGTCCTGAACTGACGTTTCCTGTTTTTGAGAAGTTGCATATAGGTTACTTCAAGTACTGGCCCATCGAGTAATACCGTTTTTGTGAAAGTGCGTTTTGTACGAAGCATGGCTATAACAAGAGCCAGAATGACTGCCAGCGGCCATATATCCTGAATGATCAGGGGAACGAAGAGGGGGATCAGTAAACTATAGCCTTGTAGTTTTAATAAAAAAAAGGAGATATAACTTTCTTGCGTTATTAGCTTCATAGATATTATTGATCCTCCATTTATTCAAAGCGGAGCCATTTCTGCACACATGAGCATAAAAGGTCTGAAATGAAAAAAGGTTATTCATTACTGAATAACCTTTTCTTCTGGTCGTACAACGGACCGGACATGTATCGAACTTTTTTGTACAAGATTTTCTTTTGATAAGATTAGCATACAAACTGTTCGCTTCTACAGAAATCATGAATTAGTTCAGCCACTTTTTCAGGTTGTTGTACCATTATCAGATGCCCTACCCGTGGAATAACCACCATTCGGACGCCAGGTATTATTGCCACCAATTCAGCCTGCAATCGGGCGGGGGAGTCTACAATATCATTTTCGCCGGCAATTATTAGTGCTGGTATATTAACAGATGATAATCCGGCAGACACATCCTCCGTCAATGCTGCGGCAGGCCATCCCAGCCGGGATGCTGTATTGTGCAGTTGCATATCCTCCACTATGGTTTGTCTGAGAGCAGGCGGTAAATCTGAGGCGTTAAATACATGATCTATTGTCTGATTAATATTATCCAGGCTGGTATAGGCATTTTCCATGCCCATTACCATTTCTGCTGGCAGGATAGTGGAAACGGCCGGAGATGGAGCGACCAGGATTAACTTTTTTAGTCCGGCAGGCATTCTTGCCGCAATTGCCTGGGCGATCTTTCCTCCCATTGAATGACCTACTAAAATGTAATTGTCCAGTTGCAGCTGACTGACGAGACCTAATACATCATCTGCCAAAGACTGGATATCATATCCAGTTTGTGGTTTGTCTGATTCACCCCATCCGCGTAGATCCATCCGAATACAGCGATAATCTTTCTTTAATAAATCAGAGACTTGTTTCCAGGTCCTTGAAGATCCACCCCAAAAATGAAGAAATATTAAAGCGGGATTATTGTTTCCTTCGCTTTCTACCAATAGCCGGACATCGTTTACTTGATAATACATATGATCTGATTTTTTACAGATCAAAGGTCAATATAATGGCGAGGCAGAAAAAGGTGTAAAAGTCCCATTTAGTGGTAAATTATTGCCTGTCAGAAGGGTGATGAAATTTCCGGAAAGCAGTAGGGGTTTTCCCGGTATGTTTTCTGAAAAACTTGATAAAGTTAGTTGGATCTGTGAAGCCCAGAGAATAGCCAATACTTTTACCAGCCTCGTTATTGTAAATTAATAGTCGTTTAGCTTCCAGCAACAACCTCTCGTTTATTAATTGCTTTGGAGTTTTACCGGAAAGTTTTTCTGTGGCACGGGAGAGCGCTTTTCCTGAAAGATTTAGTTGTTCAATGTAAAAGGCAACTGACTGCTGCTCCTTAAAGTGTTTCTCCAAAAGATCTTTAAAATTAAAGAAAACTTCAAGCTGGTTATCTGTAGCAGTAGCCTTATTCATAGTCAGGCCCGCTTCACGTTCTGCCTGTAGTAAAAAGTTTGCCAGGTGATTTCTTAATATCAATGGCTTATAGCTGTCGATTACTGTCTTCTCTTGCTGTTCAATCAAGTTCCAGCACTCTTTCAACGTATTTGATTCCTTTAACAGGCAATATTTGTTATTATCATATTGATTGAACAAAGAAGTTCTGGTTAAAAAACTATTATCACTAATGGTAATAGAAAAGAATGTATCTGTAAAAAGCAGCACTTTAGCTTTAAAGAGGGTATGCTGATCAAAGAATTGCAACCTGTTTTTTCCGACAAAAAGGAAGCTGCCAGGCTTAATTGTTACAGGTACGAAATCGATCATGTGTGTTGGAGCGCCTTCAATGAACCATAGCACGCAGAAAAAGGACGCTCTGTGAGGCGAGGTCAGGCTTTGGCTTTCCTGCACATAACGGTTGTCAATCGGGATGATTTCTAGGCCAATGGGCATAGTATCATCAAACTGCAGAGGTATGATTTTTCCTGGTTTCATATGATGTGCAACGATACGGAAGTTTGCCCTATTAAAGGTAGAATGTTGTCTGAGTGCTTTTAACTGTGGATAAGAAACATTACTTGATGTTCCCTTTTCCTGTACAGCGGGCCTGACAGATGTTCGATCTGGTATCATCTTTGGATGATAAAAACAGTTGGTTGAGCGCTGCGACTAAGCGTCATTGTGTCGTAGAGGTATGGCGGGTTCGAATTGCTGACTTAACATAATTAAAATCTAGTAATATCTCGGCATCGAAGTCAACTCCTCAATTCTCCTGCATATATCAATTCCTCCTTGAAGGCGGACTACTTTGTAAATATTAAAATGCCCGGCTTCGCTGACTAAAGGTACTGGTTGTTGCGTAGAAATATCATTATAGAATGTATGCAGTGCTACTATGTCTGACATTAGTTGAAGATTTTGAACGACTTTTTAATTATCCCTTCAGGATCATTTCCCTGTGTTCCATTCCCCAGTTAGTTAACTCCAGTAATATCTTTTCCAGTTTTTTTCCATATTCAGTAATCTCATATTCTACTGTAATAGGCTTGGTATTACATACCGTGCGGGAAATTAATTTATGCATTTCCAGTTCCTGCAATTCTTTCGATAACATCTTTGCAGCGATCCCATCTACTTCCCTTAACAGTTCCATAAAACGTTTCTTCCCTCCAGCCATCAGTGTACCTATGATTAGAATCTTCCATTTGCCATTTAATACTTCCATAGCATCTCTGATTGCCAGGACCAATTTTGGTTTTTGCGTGCAGGGAGTAATGCAGTTCTGTATATTCATTTGATTATCAGATTGGTTTCGTTGTGGAAACTAGTTACTAAAAGTAAACGCATAGCAAAAGTAAACTATAGGGGACTCATTTTTGCAATAATGAAACACAAGAAAATGCTGACAGGAATAATTGTTTTTATAATAGTATTGATGACAGGGATGTTTCTTTACCTGTATCGCTGGAATGTACTACATCCGTTGAAAAGTGCCACTTTAAAAATCGAAAGCAGGGAAAGGACTTTTTTATACCACTTGCCAAAGAAGATAACAGCGCATCCACGGCTAATAATCTTATATCATGGTTCCGGTATTAATGGTAATATCATGCAAATATTCACCGGGCATGAATTTGATGAGCTGTCTGATAAAGAACAACACACAATTATCGCATATCCCAATGGGTTTAAGAATAACTGGAATGGTTGCAGAAAAGTAGCTCCCTATCCTGCGGGCCAAATGAATATAAACGATATTGAATTTACAAAACAGATCATCCGTTATTTTAAGGAAAACTATCATATTGATACCTCCGAAGTATTTGCTGTTGGTTATTCAAATGGGGGAGAGATGGTAATGAGCTTAGCTAGACAATATCCTCAATGGTTTAAAGGATTTGCGGTTATTGATGCTAACCTGGGTACGCCTTCAAATGATAAATGTGAAAATGCAATACGTCCGGTATCGCTGTTTTATATAAGCGGACAACAAGACCCCATTGTTCCATACAAAGGAGGTGAGATCTTTTTGAATGGAAAAAGCTTTGGAGAGGTGAGAAGTTCGAAAGAAACTTTACAGTATTGGCTGCAACAGGATAAATTCGATATTCAATCCACAATTGCTATCACTCAAAATGCGACGCTATCAAACTATGCCACAGCTGCCGGTAAACAGATTTCTTTCCTTGATATATCGGACGGAGGACACACCATTCCTAACAGGAACTTCAGGATACCAATCAGTAAAATGGGCAATATGACTAAAGGGGTAGACGCTCCTGCACTGATATGGGATTTTTTTAAAGGGTTGAATCAGGAGTAGCATTGCATAAAAAAAAAGGAACATCATTCGATGTTCCTTTTTTGGTACCGCGTACGGGAGTCGAACCCGTCATTCCTCCGTGAAAGGGAGGCGTCTTAGCCGATTGACCAACGCGGCTGATTGCGTTTGGGATTGCAAAGGTAGACAAAATATTCATTCTGCAAAATTTATTCTAAAATATTTTCAGAAATCTCAGAATATCCCACCTTTGTACAACTATGGGAAAACTAAACATACTTATAGCAGAAAACGATGTTGATGGCAAAGTGCTGATTCAGGAGTCCTTTGCTGATACCGGTTTGTTCAATGTATTGGCCATTGCGGAAGATGGTGATAACCTCAAAAATCTCATGGAGGAATCCGATATCCTGTTTCCGGACGTTATCCTGTCTACCGCAGGACACGGATATGATATCCTGTATTATCTGAAAACAAGTGACGCTTTCAGGGAAATACCTGTGGTGACCTTTTCCGCTTCAGCAACCGGCACCGACGAAAAGAAATGCCAGCAGATGGGCGCGTTGAAACACTTTATCAAGCCGGAAAACGCACCTGGTTACCAGAAAATGGCAAAAGAACTCTATGACCTCCTGCTGGGAGAGTAAAAGGGAAATAGCGGTATTATCAGCATAGTGCCATGACCTGACAGGTCATGGTTTTTTATGCCCGCAGTGTTGCCTGCATTGTTACCGGTAACTACCTGACCATATACCCGCTTTTATCAGCTAGCAGCTGAATGCCTCAACCCCGTAGGGAGCTCTCTTAAACTGGAACAATTGAGAAAGTTATGTAATTTGGCCCCTCCGCAACTACAAACAACTAATTATGAATAGGAAACAGCTGTTTCTGCTCCTTCTGGGACTCTTTATCTTCCGGGTTATTTATGGCTTATGTTCGGAATTCTGGTTTCCTGATGAATTACAGATCTACCTGATCGGATTGAAATCATACACTACCGGTACCTGGCCTACTTATGGCCCCGATGTGGTGTATACCAATACCCAGATTCCCGGAGGCCTGCAGGGACTGTTGGTAAGCGCCGGTTTTTATATTGAGAAACTGCCCGAAATGCCTGCCATCTTACTCAATGTAATGTCTTTCGCCAGCCTTTCATTGCTGGCCTACTATATTACACGCAGAATAAAAGGCATTCCTGCCTGGATCATTTGGGTATTGTGTATGACCACTCCCTGGGTATTATATTACAGTACAAGGGTCGTAAATCCTTCCTATGCCATTGCCCTGGCAATTCCTTTCTTTATTTCCCTGCTGGAAATATTACCGGTCACAAAGGATAAATTCATCGCTCCATGGGCCGCATTTCTGATAATGGGCCTGGTGACCACCCTGATCATGCAGCTGCATATGTCATGGATACTCCTGCTGCCTTATGCAGGTATTGGTTTCCTGTTCTTCCTCCGTACAGAAGGATTTAAAAAGACTGCCGGCTGCTTAGCGATCTATCTCCTCGGACTGATCATCGGTACAGCCACATTGATCCCTACCTGGCTGCATCCCGATCCGCAGGCGGGGAACGTAGGTGCTAACATCGTTTTTAACTGGAAGAATGTTTCCAACGCGGTTACTATTCTTACCAGGTACTGGTCATTCGCTGCTTTTGAAATTCCTTATGTAGTAGGAAATTCAGAAGAAAAGTGGCAGTTGCTGAAGGAACAGATGTGGATAGCGCCACTCTTCCTGTTCCTGCTGCTGGTTGGATTTGCACAGGTAGGCCTGTTTATCCTGTCTTATTTCGTGAAAACAACCAATGAGGAATGGAAGAAAATGAGGTGGCTGAATCTCTTTACCTATCTGCTCGTATTTGCCAGTTTCTTCTTCTCTATAAAAGGGCCATCATCACATACATTCTGTATGCTGTTGCCGCTTCCTATGATCTATTCGTTTTATTGCTACGAATGGTTGGTATCGAAGAAAGCTTTCGTATTGAAACTGCTGAAAATCATCGTCATCAGTGGATTATTATTCCACCTTGGACTGGGTATTTTCAACTATCAGCACAGGTCCCTGTATAAAGACAGAGAGAAAGTGGTGAAGGCGCTGGATCAGATGAATTATAAAATATTGGGTACCAGGCGTTCCGACGATCTGGGATATGGCTACTAATGAGCCACCTGATCTTTATAGCTGTACACTGTATAAGGATAGATCTTTTTGGCAGTATACCTGGCTACTGTACTGGCGATCAGCACCGGAATGGTCAGCACAAATCCTCCCGATAAACGGCAGGCCAGTGAAGTAGAAGTCAGTGGTGCATGTATACTGCCACTTAATACAGCAGCAATACCCATGATAATGAAATTAGCTACGATCAGATGGGTATGGAAATAATGATTGCAGAAGGTCGCCAGCAGTAAACCTAAAAGCGCTCCTATTACAATACTCGGGGCAAATACGCCTCCATCTCCACCCGCGCCCAGCGTTACAGAAGAAATAACTGGTTTCAACAAAACAATGGCCACCAGCGTCAACGCAAACGGAATAGTAAAAGCTTCGGTCTGTGAACGGCCAATCATATCAGTAACAGCACTATAGCTGTCTCCGAACAATGCAGGCAGCACAAATATGCCAATACCAACAATAGCAGCCCCTGCCAGAATACGGGTATAATCATTTTTTACAGTACCGAAACGATGTTTGATGGCAATGACTGTTCTGGTAAAAAATACCGAAACGATACCTGCTATGATGCTTAATCCGATAATGTAAGGAATGGCGCTCATTTGCCAATGAGTGATACTCAGGTTTAACAACGGCTTTTCATGCTGTAACTGCAGGAAACCCCAGGCTACAAGTACAGCTGCACCTGTGCTGAGCAGTATTGTCTTAGTTACTTTACGGGCAATGACTTCTACTGCAAAGAGTAATCCTACCAGCGGACTACCAAACAGGGCGGTCAAACCGCCAGCCACTCCTGCACAGATCAGTTCTGTCTTAAAGCGGTTAGCAATATTGGCCTTTTGCCGGGTAACGGCGCCAATAGTAGCGGTTGAAACCACTGTAGATACCTCTACTCCGGTCGATCCTCCGAAGATAACTGTCAGGAAACCATTGATAAAGTGAGAGGGTATTTTATAGCTGGGTAATTCGTTACGGCGGGTATCCAGGGTCAGGTAGATCTCCTTGATGCCCTTATTAGGCTTCTTCCTGAAAGCATATTTGCGGAGAATATGTATCAGTAGCAGCCCGATCAGCGGGAAAACAAGGAACAGGTAAGAATAGCCAGAGATCCGCTTGAAGAAATGATCTTCATAATGCTCGGTGATGTGCTTCAGCACGCTGGCCAGGAAGGCTGATAACAATCCCGCCATGACAGAGGCAATAATAAGTTTCACATAGTTGGCCTGTATTATCTTCTTACGCATATGAGCATTCCCTTTTGCGCTGCAAAGTTAGGGCATGAAAAATAAAAGGAGCGCCTTATTTCAAGACGCTCCCTTAAAATCAGGTTAAAGCTCTTATTTAAAGATCTCTCCGAAGAAGGTACGCATGTCATTAAAAGATGCGGTGTCGGCAGCAGCATTATATTCAATTGGCATATTGAACTTCTTGCCATTAGCTGTTGATGCCGGATTTGTAAAAGCGTGTGTAGCACCCGCATATTCCTTGAAAGTGTAAGGAATGCTCAGGGAGTCCAGTTGTTTTTTGAAGGTTGCTACATCCTGTGCTGGTACAAATGGATCCGCCGCACCATGACACACCAGGATCTGCGCTTTTGTCAGTCCTTTCTGTGGAGGTACGGTTGCCAGTCCGCCGTGGAAGCTTACTACGCCATTCACTGGCAGCCCCAGCTTTGCACCGTTCAGGACCATGGAGCCACCAAAGCAGTAGCCAATCGCGGCAATGCGGGTAGTATCTGCCTGCGGGAAGGTCTTCGCTTTAGCGAGCGCGGCTTGCAGTCGGCCGAAACCCAGCTGTGGATTCATGTAAAATGGTGTTGCGAATGCTTTTGCCTGCTCAGGATTGTCCGCATGCTTACTGCCTCCATAGAAGTCAATAGCAAGTGCCAGGTAACCGAGTTCTGCCAGTTGCTTCGCACGGCCTTTTTCATAGTCACCCAGTCCCCACCATTCAGGAACGATCAGTACGATCGGCTTTTTAGTGGCCGTGTCGCTGCTGAATGCAGCAAAACTGTTAAGGGTAACGCTGTCTGCCTGAATGGCTACCGCTTCTTCCGTAATGGTTGGTTTGGTAGCAGTGCTGTCTGCCGTGTGGGCTGATGTAGCAGGTTGGTTGTTGCACGCAGCCATGCTCAGGGCAATAGCTACGGGAGCGATCATTGTTGCAATGTTGAATTTCATGTGATAGTATTTGAATATTAGATGTTATATGGCAATAAAGAGCAAAAATAGCTTTTCTGTTGTTTAGTCCGGTTACTGATTATTTAAATAGGAAGTGCTCTCCTGGCATTAAAATTAGCTTAGGATTATATAATTTCAACGGATGGACATGGGATTTAACACTGTAATGGCAAACAGATTATTAACGGAGGCAGGTATCTCACCTATCACTATGATACAGTTGCTACCCGTAGCCGCCTGCATCTGTGATGTGTCTAACCGTGTTATTTATGGTAATGACGCTGCTGTGCTTTTATTGGGAATAACGCCGCCTGCTAGTGGCATCATCTTCCCTAAAAACACAGCGGACGAACAGGTACCTGTGTCTTATACATGGCAGGAGGCCGTTCCTCGCCCGGGCCTTTCTGCTATCCTGGTCAGTGGAAACGCCACACCACTCAGGGATCATCAGGGAACGGCAATAGGGTGGTTGCATTATCTGCAGGACATACCTGGAATCAAACTGCCCGGGTCGGAGGTACGTACCGGTCATACTACCCATCTGAATGAAAAGCTCCTGCAAAGTGAAGAGCGTTATTATAAGATGATCGAGGAGGTAGAAGATTATGCGATCTTGCTGCTGGACAGCGCCGGCGTGATCCAGAACTGGAATAAAGGCGCGGAAAAAATCAAGGGATATCAGGAGTCGGAGATCATTGGCAGTCATTTTAGTGTATTCTATCTGCCAGAGGACCGTAATAGAAAATTGCCGGAAAAGCTGATAGCTGAGGCTATCCGTACCGGGAAAGCTGTGCAGGAAGGTTGGCGTATGAGGAAGAATGGCACCCGTTTCTGGGGAAGCATCGTCATAACAGCACTGCATGACGCAGAAAGAAATGTGATCGGTTTCTCAAAAGTAACAAGAGACCTGACGGAGAAGAAGTTATCTGAAGACAGGATACGGCAATATGCCAGTGAGCTGGAATTCCAGAACCGGGAACTGGAGCAGTTTGCCTATGCTGCTGCACATGATATGAAAGAGCCGCTGAGAAAAATACAGTTCTATAGTAACTATATATTTGATAATGCAGCTGAGGCTTTGCCCGCCAAGGAAAGAGAATATCTTAACCGGTCTATTAATGCAGCTTCCCGTATGCAGGGGCTGATAGACGATCTGCTGACTTATTCAAGGGCCTCTTCCCAATTAAAAGAGATGGAAGACACCGACCTGAATGCCATGGTTAATGAAGTACTACTGGCTCATAGTGAAACGATCGACAAGCTGGAGGCCATCATCGAAGTAGGACCACTACCTGTGATGCGCATCATTCCTTTTCAGTTCATCCAGTTGTTTGATAACCTGATCAGTAATGCGCTGAAATACCATCATCCTGAACGAACGCCCCGCATCATTATCAATGCTGAACAAATGTATATACCAGCCGGAGAGGAAGTAAATGAGGTACTGGAAGGTGCCTGTTACAAAATCTCTGTCTCTGATAATGGATTGGGATTTGAACCTCGTCATGCAGAAAAGATCTTTGATGTCTTTCAGCGCTTGCATAACCGCCCTGAGATTACAGGTACCGGCATAGGGCTGGCTATCTGCAAAAAGATCGTATTAAATCACCGGGGGCAGATCAGGGCACATGGTGTACCGGAGGAAGGTGCCATATTTGAGATTTACATTCCCTGTCAGCAGGGCTAATCTTTACCCAGATCGAGCATTTGCCTGGCGATATTATCCAGTTCTTCGGTTTTCGTGGGTTTTACAAAATAAAGTGCTGCACCCATATCCATACAGCGCTTCGCATGATCGGCCTGATTAGATGTACTCCATACCACTTTAGGGATGGTCTGCAACTGTGGAACATCCGCTATTCTCTCCAGTATTTCTACTGCATTAAAGATGGGCATTTTATAGTCAAATATGAGAAGGGAGGGTAAGTCATCGTCCGGACAATTGATCAGATAATCAATTGCCTGCTGGCCATTCATAACAGAGTGAATATTCACGGACGGCGCCTGTTTCAAAATTGCATCCTTCAGAATTTCCTGATCTTCAGGATCATCGTCCGCTAAAAAGATAGTTTTGGCCTTACTCGCCATATCAGATCGGTTTATAAACTTCCATATTTCAGCTCTTAAATTATGTAATCTTTTTAAAATAAACCCAATACTATATTAACCCGCGGGAGAAGCCGGCTGGCAGCAGTGCTAACTAATGATAAATATTATCTGGCAGACTGGTCAGATGCGCTGATAGCAGTATGTTTTGCTGTATCCGTGTTGGTGGAGACGATGTTTTCCGGTTACTGGATGACCTGATCAATGATAAAAGTGGGGATGATGCTGTTTTCAGAGAGAATATATATACAGCGGTACAGCCAGGTCATATAAATGAGAAAAGGGTTAACCAGAAGGTAGAAACCTTCCTGGCGTAACCCTCTCCATTACAAGACTTACATCATTTACGCTGCGGTAAATGAGAATGAGTGTATAATGATTTCAACTTCCTGGCTATTGGATGGTGCATTACCATTGAACAGCCAGAGATTCATGTGTACCGGCAGGGATAATGTGCTTACATTATATCCGGCTGGTGTTGTCCATGGGAAGAATGAATTTGCTTCGATAAGATTATGACCGTGATAGCCTTTATAGGAAACGGATGTTGCCGTTCTGGTGAACTTGTAAGACGTATAGGTGCCGTTCAGCGCCAGTTCATACGTCTGCGAAACATTGCCGGAACCCGTAGCCGGATACACGGTGTAATTATAATTATGCCATGCGGAATTTCCCCAGCGGGCAAATTCAATATCCACTTCATGGTGACCATCATCACCGGATTTGTAATTGAACAGACCCAGTACGATGTTCTTATCCAGTTTATCCACAGCACCTTCTATCTTCCATACATATGTGCCATACCCGAAAGACTGGGTAGACGTTACTTCGGCGCATAACCATCTGCCTGTGGCAGCGTCTTTTCTTATTTTCAGGTGCAGATGGCCATCGCTGTCCACCCATACACTGTTGGAGGCGCCGCTCCAATAATTGGGTCCTGGGCCGGAAGTACCGGATTCATTCCTTACCTCCCAGGTATAGCCACTGAAACTGATCACACTTGCGGCTGCAACCGCCTGACGGGCACCGGTATTTTCCATACCAGTAGTGGTCGTATCAGTCGTGGGAGCCGCGTCTTTTGCGCAGCTACTGAAAAAGCCAAGTACGGCTATCAGCATTGTGAGTTTGTACATAGGATAATGGTTTATTTTAAGGAAAATGAGGGCTTTTGTAATATGACAACCGACAGGATGCAGTACTTTGATATAATGGAAAGATTTTTTTGGTGTCCGGGAGACACAGAGACCTTTACTGCTGACTAATAGAGCAGTATATAGTAGTGTGTGGTGCTGTAAGTTGTTGTTGTATAATTATTTGCGCGTGTTGCCGTTGCGCGCGGACATCATATGGATGAGCTGTCTCCCTACCTGTGTAACCGGCTGAGGGTTTCCCTGCTCACCCCCAGATAAGCCGCTATCAGCGCTTTAGGTACACGCTGGAATAGGGTAGGATACTGATTGAGCAACTGCTGGTACCTGGACTGTGCATCATTTTTCAGTAATGCCATGACCCTGTTCTGCATACTGATAAAGCCAGCTGTGACTTTAAGCCGGCAGAAACGTTCATATTGATGGATCTCATCGCAAAGTCTCCTTCTGTCCTCATAGGAGATATACAGTAGTTCTACATCCTCCAGGCACTGAATATAAAAGGAAGAGGCGAGGCCGGTATGTAGCGCCTGGTAATCGGATACCCACCAGTTCTCCATAGAAAATTGCAGGATATGCTCCTTGCCGTTGTCATCCAGCAGGAACGTCTTAAGTAATCCTTTCTGTACAAAATACTCATGACTAACAGCATCGCCTGGCTGGAGAATGATGGAATGTTTCTTAAACCGCTTTTCACTGAAACAGGTGGCTATACGCTCAAATTCGGCATCTGTCAGTTCGGCCAGTTCTGCAAAATGTTTTTTCAGTGCCGGATACATATAGATCAGTTAAAGGTTGATGTGATCTACATCACATCAAATCCGTGATGCAGGTCCTTGGCGCAAGGTACCATCTAAACCTAGCTTTGTGAAAAAATAAATATATGACACGTAAGATTAAATATGTTTCAGCATTTATAGCCCTGATAGCTTTACTGGCGTTAAATATCACAAAAGCCTCCGCACAGAGAACAAAGAAAGTGCTCATCGTGGTGACTTCTTTTTCTGAAATGAAAAATGGTACTAAAATGGGCCTCTGGCTGGAAGAATTTGCTACTCCCTATTATCAGTTAAAAGAAAATGGTATAGAAGTGACCATCGCATCTCCGGCAGGTGGTAAGGGCCCCATTGACCCAAAGAGCATGTTACCTGATTATCTGACACCATCTGCAAAAAAGTTTCTGGGTGATGCCACTGCACAGGCAGCACTAAATAATACCGTGAAGCTAAGTGCTGTAAAGGCTAAAAACTATGATGCTGTATTCTATCCCGGTGGACATGGCCCTATGTGGGACCTGCCCGAGAATGCGCAGTCCATTGCATTGATACAGTCATTCGTAGCACAGCATAAACCAGTGGCGTTTGTATGTCACGCTCCCGCTGTATTGAAGAATGTGAAGACAAAAGAGGGCGCTTACCTGGTAAGTGGTAAAACAGTTACCGGTTATTCCAACAAGGAGGAAGTAGATGGTAAGAGTACCGATGTAACACCTTTTCTGCTGGAAGACATGCTGAAAGAGCGTGGTGGTAAATATGAGAAAGCAGCTACTCCATGGGCGCCATTTGCAGTGCAGGACGGTCTGCTGATCACCGGTCAGAATCCGGCATCTGCTGAACCAACGGTACAGAAATTGCTGGCTGCATTGTCTGCTAAATAAAAAGTTTGCTCCGGAACAGATATACTATTCCGGAGCAGATTATATCATATCCCGGATGTGTGATCAGTGATGTGATGTCCTGGATGGCCGCTGCCCTAAGATGAATATCAGATACGTCAGCACACTACACTGTTGCCATAGAAATGTTTACATTTACCCTGCTGTCAATATGGAACACCTGCTCAACTATCTGTTGCACCTGCCATTGTGGGCAGTATGGAGTATTTTCCTGTCGGAAAATATTATGATCACATTCGCTGTATTGCTGATAGGCAAATACTTTTACAAAGGGGAGTATACAGCGGGAGAATGGGGGATCTGTGCTGTTACCAATGTTTTAAATACAGTAGTCACCTATGCAGGATTCTGGATGTGGAAACATCACATTATCCATATCACCACTGATATTTCCTGGAAGATCATCCCTGATTTTCTTTCGTTGTTTATGGCGATGGACTTGCTGATGTTCGTTTTTCATATAACGATTCATAAGACATTCCTATATAAAGCAGTACACCGGCTGCATCATGGATCGGTTGATCCGAAACCGATAGATCTCTTTGTTTTACATCCAATTGAGGCAATTGGCTTTGGTGGGTTATGGCTCTTATTGCTTGTAGTATATCCATTCAATATGTATGCGATCCTCATGTATCTTACTATCAACGTGGTGTTCGGTCTGGCAGGGCACCTGGGAGTGGAGCCTTTACCTGCAAAAATGAGAAGTCTGCCGATGATTAAATATCTGGGCACGTCCACATTCCATCATAATCATCATCAGGATATACAATATAACTTTGGGTTCTATACCAGCATATGGGACCGGTTGTTCAGGACGTATAAATGACTCATGGGTATCATACTATAAAATGCAAAGGCTTCTGCCGATAACAGAAGCCTTTGCATTTTATAGTAGAAGCTCAGCATTATTTATTGGATCATCAGTTTGGTACTCATCACCTTTTTAGTCCTCGTACTTACTTCCACATTGTAAATACCTGTCGGGATGAAGTAAGGAACTGATATCGTCTCATTAGGTTTTGTGATCTTTCTCAGTACTACCCTGCCCGACATATCTGTCAATGTCACCATCACATTCATGATCTCAGGATCAGATACCCGTAGGGTGAAATAGCGGTGTGTCACAGGATTAGGATAGATAGCACTGGTCAGTTTTGGGATATTGGCCGCGGGCTTTGTTCTTGCTCCGGATTCTGTGCCGTTGGCTTCAAAGTGAGACCAGCCATATGGTGCTACGTAATGCACGTAGTACTTACCGTCAATCCTCGGAGGCAGATTGTTAGACCATTTATTGGTAAAGTCAACACCATTGATCTCCAGCAGACTCAAATTCCATGAATTGATATAAGAGATATTTCCAGTGATCACATAGCAGTATTCTCCTATACCATCTTTCTGGAATGGTAATGTGACCGCTGTAGGATTGTTACAACTGCCCTGGTTGGAATCCTGAATGAAGTTTGCTGTGACAGACAGGTTGCTGTTGACCGTTACTGCTAATGGATTGAGCGTATCAGAAAGGCCGCCGCTCCAGTTACTGAACACATACCCATTACCTGGGGTTGCCGTCAGGGTGACTGTAGTGCCTTCATTGTACGTGCCGCCAGCGGGGCTTAATGTAACTGTACCTGTGCCGCTGGTTGCCGTAGTCAAAGTATACTGTTTAGGTGCTACAACATTGGATACATAGATGATGATGCTGTCGCGGAAGCTGCCATCTACAGTAGTGGCAGTCACTACGGCACGACCGGCAGTCAGTGCTGTTATAAGGCCGGTACTGTTTACCGTTGCAATAGCCGGCGCGGTGGAAGTCCAGGTAACGGCCTTGTTGCTGGCATTGGATGGAGTGATAGCCGCACTGGCTTGCAGTGTGCTGTTGATGTTGATAGTATCTATGGCAGGTGTTACATCAACACCAGTAACTGCCACTACCTGTGGTGGGGTAGGGGTATTGCCATATACCAGTGCATTATCCACATACAATGGAATATTTCCCACTTCTTTCAGATTGCCATCTACGTTTTGAGAAGACCAGTCATTTGCCGGGTTCCAGGCGCTTGCAGGCGCTTCGTAAGGCAATCTTATCCGGATCTGCGATTCCTTTCTGGATTCACCCTGCCCCCCCGGCCAGATCTTAACAGTGGAGTTGAAGGTAACCTCCGTATAATATACATTCCCGGTTGTGCCCCAGCGTTGCAACGGCGTAAAAGTGACGTCTGTATTATTGGCGGATACGACATAACTGGCCGGCGTATAGCCTGCGTTCAGTCCTTCGGTAATATCCACAAACAGGCGGTAGGCGTGTTTGGTGGCAATACGTGCGGGCCATGCGGTATGGTTATTCACCCATACTGACCATTCTGTATATGTAGGGCCACTACCGTTGATCTTTGCTTCGATGATAAATTCCCCTGAAGGTATTTCTGCCACCGGGAAACCAGCGAGAGGTGTGCCCCCGTAATCCTGTATCATCTTTGACAGCAAACCGGAAAATGCAGCGTTGTAATCACAGGCTACCTCATTGTTAACGTAGTTACCACGATTGTCTGTATAGGCGTCGTTATTACCCGGACCGCCTACCAGTGCGCCATAGAGGATATGCCTGGACGCAGCAGGAGGGCCGTTGAGATTATTGGACCAGCATCCATGTGCCGTACGATGGTGTGGCTGGGTAGGGGGATTGGTGCCAAATCCGCATACATAGCTACGATTGTTCGGATTACTGCCAAGCGCATAGTTCATCTGCGTTTGTGCGAACGTATTATATTTAGTGCCCTTCGCCGTAGTGGTAGCTGCGTCTTTGTAATAGGCAGCCACAAACCCGGTATTGATGGCATATCGTAGTGCACCCCAGACATCCAGAAAAGCCAGCCCGCCGGGAGTATAGGTGATCCGCTGACCATTATAACCGTCTGTCCAGTAATCAAGATGCCTTTCTATGTCTGTTTTGTACTGGGTCTTTCCTGTCAGCTTTGCCAGTAATGCGTAGCATCCGTAGGATTTATCATCCCAGGCCAGGCCCCATTTGAAGGACTTTATGGTGGATTGTGGTTCGGTGGACAGATTAGCGTAGTAGGATTCCGCTTTATTCAGCCAGGTGGTATCGCCGGTAGCCCGGTACAGCCATATGGCGCCCCATACCAGTTCATCGTTGTAGCCACTGTAAGACTGGTAATAGCTGGCAGCATCAGTGATCGCAGCCGTATAGATACCGCGGTAGGTATCTGCAAAATTATACAGCTGTATCGCATGGGCTAACAGGGTAGCACTGTATGCCGGATCATCGGTTTTAAATACAATACTGGCAGCTGCCAGTGCGGCCGCAGTTTCACCCGCCAGGTCTGATCCGGGATGTGCCTGATCGATCTTATATGAAGTGCGCGACATGGCCATTACTTCTGCCGATCCCCACCAGGCATGGTCGATCCCACCATTGCCTACCTGCCCGTACAACTCGTTCGGGGCGGTATGACAGCGAATGAAATAGTCATTTACAAAGCGGAGATTCTTCTTCAGATAGGGGAGTTGCCCTGATGCCGTATATCCGCCGGGAAAATCGATCGCTCCCCATGCCAGCATGGTAGCAGAGAAGGCCATAGGAAAGTTGAACTTGACATGATCGCCGGCGTCGTACCAGCCACCCGAAAGGTTCTTTCCTACATCACTTCCGTCATTCACGGCAGAGTTACCACGCCAGGTAACGCGGTTGTCTGAAGGTAAAACGCCTGAGCGCTGGCACTCGTAAAAGAACATGGATTTCTGCAGGACTTCTGCATAATTGTACTGCTGAGCGTGGGTTTTGCCAAAGGCAACCATCAGCAGGAAGGTTATGAACACAGGTAGGCGCAATTTGTTGCTACGACTGGTTCGCATGAGGGAAAATCTGGTTTTCATCGTATACCGTTTAGGTGAAAAGAAAGGTGGCCAATGGGATAATTGATTGGGCCTTTTAAAAGATATTATGGTTTTACAGTTTGTCTTTTAACGTCGGATCGATATGGTGGTACAAGTTTACTTGAATTCTATGCGATATACAAGCATTCCGGGGAATGATAGCCCCCTATTTTTATAACATGCTCTGTTTTAATAAGAATCGGGTGAAAAAACATTTATATGGCTGAGTAGAAGCACTGTAAAGGTGCGGAACGGCGGGCATTAAGGGTACCTAATGCACGCTTTCGCGCCTTTCAGGTCCTGATAGTGCTTTTACAGGCATCTGATCGTCTCATTATCAGGGCACTTTAAGGTCACCAAAAGGGCACTTCAAGGGCACCTCAATATCCAAGGGATATTGAAGTGCCCTTGAAGTGCCCTTTTGGTGACCTTAAAGTGCCTATTTAGTAACGGGATCAGGTACTGTGTTCATACAGTCCAAAACATATAATAAACAATGTTAATTACTTCTTTTCCAGCTACGTTAATGGTGCGGTGTCATAAGCTTCGGATAGGAGGGGGAGGAGCGTCGTTTACATCAACGACTTTCGGTGTTTTGATCTTCCTGGCCTGCTTTAACTGTTGAATAACAGGCACATACTTCTTCAGCGCACCGGGTGTTGTTGTAAAGACAATATCTTTGATCTTTGGTGAGATCCTTTCTTTCGTCGCATCGGTCCCTTCAAAAACTACTTTTAATGCGGCAAACGGTTTGATGCCTCCTTTGCTGTCTTCTACCACCAAAACCTGTTCATACCAGATACTGCCATCTTCATTTGGTTGTGTATCAAGAGTAAGTGTTGCCGCGCCATTGTTAAAGTAGTCTTTTGGAAATGCCTTTCTGAAAGGAACGGCTTTCATATCAAGGCTGTCAAGATTAATTTGACTATTGGTGCTGAACTTCAGGTGGTGTGCTTCTTTGAAAGATTTACCATCTTTTGCGAGATACAGGATATCAGTGATATAGCCAGTGAATAACATATCCCTGCGTTCGCCGTTCCTGTTGGCGATCGAATAAATAATCGACTTGCTTTGGGAAAATGCGGGTACGGCTGCAAGTTGAAGGATGACAATCCAGAGAATTTTTTTCATTGGTAAGGGATGATTAGTGTAAAAGAAGGCGCTTCAGTTTGGGCGTGTGTGGCTTCTAACGTGGATTCCTGCGTCTGTACGCAAGGATCTTTGTCAAAGAAACCAGTTCGCTGATAAACATCAGTCCGATCATAAATACGAAAGTAGACCGGTCCATACCTAACAGGAATACGATGGCAATCGCAACAGGCACCCATAACATGCCGTATCCGCGCCAGCCCAGCAATCGTTGGAACAGGGAGATGAGCAACGCCCAGATCAGACTGTAAAATGCTGTTCCTGAAGCTAAGAGCAGGATGAGCTGGCTGGACTTCTGAGGAGACATGAAATGATAGAATAATATGCACCAGGCCACCGCCAGTATGAGATATAACAGAATGTAAGGAACAATTTTCATTGCGTATTTATAAAACGGCTGTAAATGTACAAATTAGAAGGGAAGTTCTGTAGTGTTACCCTGCCATGAAGAATGCAGTAATTAAAGAACTGTTTGGCGGTCTCTTTATCTCTTTGATATACGGCATCCCGGAATGTTTTCAGCTGGTCTATCCAGGACTGGGCGAAGCCGTTTGTGGTAACTGCGAATAACAGTAGTAGCAGGTAAGGGATGATTCTTTTCATCTTGGGATAAGTTTCAGTAGCAAATATGGATAATTTCTAAAGTTAACTTAAATAAAATAGGTAAAGCCACTCAATATGTCTCCCTGGCTGGTTAACAGTGTAACTTCTGTACTCCTGTATCGTTTCACGTTAAACCTGTCGTTATGAAAATATACGTTTACCCTGTTCTATTACTGATAATCTGTAGTTTATTTATTGCCTGTAAGAAAGATATGGAGTACGCAGATAATTTCCATACCAGTGAGCGGGTGTGGAGTAACTTCAAAGCATCTGCTGGTAATTCATACAGTTACATGGTCACTACTGGTAGCTGGACCGGTACGGTGACAGAAACCGTCCTGACTGTCAGGAATGGGCAGGTGGTAGCGCGTTCTTATGTGCACAAAGAGCGGGAGGGCACCGGACCTCAGCTGGTGGTTCTCGCGCAGTGGGAGGAGAACAATACGGATCTCGGTTCACATCAGGAAGGAGCAAAGCCTTTTACGCTGGATGACATTTATGCGCAGGCGAAGAGTGACTGGCTGAAAAAGAGGGGCGACGCGAAAACCTACTTTGAGACTTTGAATGGGGGAATGATCTCTCTATGTGGATATGTACCGGATGGATGTGCAGATGATTGTTTCAGAGGGATTACTATTGGATACATCAGGAAACTATAAGTTCTATGGCACACAACCGGTAAGGGCATCCGCTGTTACTGATGCCCTTACTGGTGCTATTACCTTGCTGGAATGACGTATCTATCTCAGTGCTGATATACACATAAAAGGAAAGCTGTCGGTACTGACAGCTTTCCTTTTATGTTATAGCGATTATCCTTGTAAGAGCACTCCTTAGCGCCCGGGCGGTGGTGGTGGTGGCGGAGGAGGAGGAGGAGCGAGTTTTTCCTCTTCCTGCATCTTCTGTATCTCATCCTTACGTACGTCTTTAAGTCGCTTTACAAATGAGACATATTTTTTAAGCATCTTAGGGTCTGATATGATAATGATGTTTTTAATCCGCTGTGTGCCTTTTTTATTGCCGGTAATATTATCATCATAGATCAGTTTTATAACCCCGAATACCTGAATCCCCCCTTTACTATCATCCCTCAGATAGATATTTTCCACCCAGGGGCTTTCCTTCGCATGATCAGGATCCATATTAAAGGGAAACACGGGAGCGCCGTTTTTATCGAAATCGTTAGGCAGACTGTTTTTAAAAGCAATGGCCGGTTTGTCCAGGCTGTCCAGGTTAATATGGTTTTCCGGACTCAGTCGTTGCTTGAATGATAGATTTTTTGTGAACGATATTCTTCCCATCACGGAAGCATACATGCAGCTATATTCCTGGAAGTACTGCCATGACTGGACTTTGTCCTCACGATTGAATAGCTGATAAATATAGGATTGAGAGAATGCCTGAATGGTTCCCAGTTGGAGGACCGCCATCCATAGTATTTTTTTCATTCGGGTATAGGTTTGGGGTGCAATAATACTTAATCGGCCGGATTATCACTCCTACCGCTGTAGAGGAATGCATCAGGCGTGAAACGACAACTGGATATTAAAGGTCTCTGGTATGATGTACTCAGGTGTAAGCTTATCATTTGTTGTTGTAAAAAATAATGAAATTCAGTAAGTTGTATTTTTGTTTATCCCTTATGCGCCTATGGGGTAATGCTTTTGCAGGGGTAGATACCTGCTAATTTTCGATGCAGCAAAATGAAAAATGTTTGGATACATGAGCAAATAGGTTATAAATTCGCTTTGTCCTGGTGACATTTGTTCTACCAGGCTCTTCTAACTTTAACACTAAACCAAAGAATTGTGGTAATTGTCAATAGTTTCGCAGAATACAAAGCCTACGAAGGCAAGGAAATCGGAGTTTCTCAATGGCATACAATAGACCAGGACCAGATCAATAAATTTGCAGATGCAACGCTTGATCATCAATGGATCCACTGTGATGAGGAAAGAGCAAAGAACGAAGGTCCCTTTCAGTCTACCATTGCCCACGGTTATTTGACACTATCTTTAATTCCTTATCTGTGGAAGCAAATTGCAGATATCCGCAATGTTAAAATGGAGATTAACTACGGTATAGAACAGTTCAAGTTTGGCCAGGCAGTGCTGGTGAACGACGAAGTTCAATTGAAAGCGAAACTCAATACTATAGTTGATCTGAGAGGTGTTACAAAAGTAGTGATCGGTGCTACGCTCAGTATTAAAGGAAAGGCGAAGCCGGCCTACACGGGTGATGTGGTATTCCTGTACCACTTTAATGACTAAGTATTTTCTTACTGATCTTATGCTATCGCTGACCGTCTCGTGCCAGGGGTAGATGAGCTGGTAAATGAATAACTCATATCATTCAAACAGGGATAATACATCTGTACTATCCCTGTTTGTGTTGGTATTACTGCGCTTTAGTCAATCCATCCAGTTCTTTCATGTCCTCGGCGGTCAGTGCGATACCAGCTGCCTTTATATTCTCTTCAAGGTGAGCGACGCTGGAAGTACCCGGGATCAGCAGAATATTATCTGCGTGATGTAATAACCAGGCCAGTGCCAGCTGATGCATGGTTACCTGCTTACGGTTCGCAATGTCTTTTAGTTGGCCTTCTAACTGTACCATCCCTCCGCCTATCGGGAACCATGGGATGAAAGCGATACCCTGCGATTTACAGTATTCCAGTACCGGCTTCCACTGCCGATCCAGCACGCTATAGCGGTTCTGAACAGACGCCACCTTAAAATGTTGCTGCGCCAGCTTAATATCGTCCACAGAAACTTCTGAGAGTCCCAGATGTCTGATCTTACCTTGTTGTTGTGCTTTGGCAAGAAAGTCAAAGCTGATCTCAGCAGGTACCTTCGGGTCAATGCGGTGAAGCTGGTAAAGTGCTATCTGCTCCAGTTTCAGTCTGCGTAAACTACCATCAAGTGCATCCTGTAAATGTTGTGGACTGGCGTCGTTGTTAATATCTGCCCATGGGCCGAAACGTACAAGCCCACCTTTAGTACCCACGACTATATGTTCCTGATAAGGATGTAATGCTTCAGCGATAAGCTGTTCAGAAGTAAACGGGCCATATTGATCAGCAGTGTCAATGAAGTTTACGCCCAGTTCAACAGCCCGTTGTAATACGTCAATTGAGTGCTGCGGATTCTCTGGCATTCCCCATATCTGCGGACCAGTTATACGCATAGCGCCATAGCCCATGCGATTGATCTCGAGATCGCCACCTAATAGATACGTTGATTTAAAGCCTGATGATGTCTTCATATGAACAATTTTATGAGGACAAAGCTAGGTAGGCTGGTGTTGTCAGTCAAAGACTTTTCAAAGGACTATTTATACTTTTCAAAGTTCTTGCGGTAGTCAAGAGGAGTGATGCCAGCATGCTTTCTAAAGAAGCGATTAAAATAGCTCTGGTATTCAAATCCGAGTCCTGATGCGATATCAGCTACGCTATAATCAGTATAACTCAGTAATGATTTCGCTTCTGCAAAGAGCCGCTCACTGATGTGCGTGGTGGTTGACTTACCTGTGGCTTTTTGCACAACCATATTCAGATGGTTAATGTGAACGGCAATACGGTCGGCAAAATCGGCTGCTTTCTTCAGTGCTATAGGCTGAAGGGGCATGTCAACCGGGAACTGCTGGTTGAGCAGGCGGATGAATTCGTTGACTACCCTGGAAGCGCCAGTATCTGTCTGCTTTTCAGTACGCCGCATCTTTATAGCCTCATGAAATATCAGACTAAGATGGCTGCGGAACAGCTCATCCTTGTCAGCATAGTCCATATCGGCCTCGGCCCGCATACGCATGAATAGCCCTGTCAGGAATTGTTTTGTAGCAGTGTCAGGAAAGTAGACAGGAGAGTCCTGCGTGGTAAACAGGCGATCTGTAAGGCCGGAGAGCTGTGCACTGGTGCGAATGAACTCATCGTTGAAAACACAGAAATATCCGTCGGAAGGAACCTGCCTTTCAGGTAGGGTCCAGTTATAGGGCACTATAGGGTTGACCAGTACCAGTACTGGACGGTCAATATAAATATCTGGCAATGAGCCATACCGAAGGCTGCATGGCGAACCTTCCGTCACAAGACTGATCTTATAGAAATCTCTGCGGTTATAAGAGTCAAGTGTGCATTTGCCCTCATTGATCCCAGCTACCCTGAATTGTCCTTTTGCCTTTTTTGTCGCTAATGCTGCCATTTGCCAAATTTATACAATTCAAATAATATCCTGGCACCCGGACAGCTCACTATATGGGTGAAACATTTGTTAAATTGGTAGCAGGTTTTAACTTAAGTTAACATGTAGTGAAGTGTGATTGGTGAAATTGGGTTTTTTTGTTGGCTACGATAGTTTCAAAGAGAACGTAGACTTTTTATTAAAACGATTATGACTGCAAATAATGAGATCCTCGCACAGCACCTGAAGAACTTTGCTGCATTATCGGATAAGGATATTGCGGAAAGCGAGGCATTCTGGAAAACGCGTAAGATCAGGAAAGGTGAATTCTTTAATATGCAGCGTATGGTCTGCAATGATCTCGGATTGGTAGTAAGAGGTATCTTCCGCATTTACTATCATGATCCAAAAACGGAATCAGATAAGAATATTTTCTTTTTTTCTGAAAATCAGTTTGTCGTTTCCTTTAGAAGTTTCATCTCCCGGAACCCTTGCTGGTACTTCATAGAGGCGATGGAGGATGCGGAAATTATCTTTATTTCCTATAGAGATCTCCATCACCTTTATGAAAGGAATACCAACTGGCTGCATTTCGGAAAGCTGCTGGCAGAATTGTTTTTTGCATATGCACAGACACGTGCGGAAGAGTTTATGTTCTTCTCACATGAAGAGCGATACCTGCGGCTATTAGACGAACATCCAAATATCATTGAACGGATTCCCGCGTATCATATTTCCTCTTTTCTGGGTATTACTAATCCGTCGCTCAGCAGGATCAGAAAACGCCTGAAAAAGTAACTGTATGTC
Organism: Chitinophaga agri; assembly: GCF_010093065.1. Lineage (NCBI taxonomy): Bacteria > Pseudomonadati > Bacteroidota > Chitinophagia > Chitinophagales > Chitinophagaceae > Chitinophaga > Chitinophaga agri. The sequence goes on from NZ_CP048113.1 coordinate 5,585,222, forward strand.
TTGTTTGAGCTGATGCCGGCGACGCTGACTGAAGATTGCTGTTAAGCCGTTGTCTTCCTATTAGCAGTGCCAGATAGACGGAATGCGGCAAGCAGATAGTAAAAGGCGCCAAAGGCTGCATATCCGGCGAGGCTGTGGATACCCATCGTTGGTGCATGAGCCATCACGATGAAGGAAGTGCCGCCGAGTACCGATTGCCCTCCACTAATGATCATCGGCCATTGGCCTCCTAATAATTTACGGCGGCGTAGACCTAGCACCAGCTGGATGAGTCCTGTACCGATGGCCCATATACCAAACACGATCAATGCTGCCGGGATACCTTTTTGTAAGGCAAGACCCACAGCTATTGTAGTAATAGCACTGATCACAGCATTTACATATTGAGGTGTTTTGGATGCACTATTGCGGTTTGCCTGTATATCCAAGAAAGTACCTGCTACATCCCAGGCCGGATAAATGATCAGCAGCGTATAAGCCAGTGCCGTAGAGGTGTTAGCAAATAGCGAAACAAGGATCACCCAGGTGATGGAAAATGCCGCACGGAAAAAGTATAGTCTGCGTAATGACCGGGCAGTTTCAATTGATTGACTGTCTATTGACGCGTTATAAGATGATGTTGACATGACTTCAGATTTTTAGTGTGTTGTCATGTCAAAGGTCCGGAGTACTGGCCAGTTTAATTTTCACCTAAGTTAAAATCGTGAATAAGTGATAATATGCTGTGCCATGCGATACGGCCTATGCTTTAAGACGTGTGCGGTATAAAGTATTCCCGGGTGTAGATAAACAGTGCAGATCGTTACATTTTCTTTGGAGACCTGTTATAATAGAACTTCTCGCTTTCTATTAATCCTTCATGCCAGTGTTGCACAGATACCTGTATCCGCTTGCTGGATTTACCTGTTTCTTTGTTGGTGAAGTTCATTTCCCATTCGCTGAAAACAACATTGCCGGCTTCGTTGATCGCCTGATCTATCAGGATATAGTCAAGATCAAAAAGATCGAGTATCATTTTTTCATGTTCTATACACGCTTCTTTTCCTTGCCTCGGGCTATCTTCATTCTCCTGCATCTGTACATCATGTGCATAGAATAACTCCATGGCCTTTAAGGTGTCATGGCTGATGATAAGGTTATTCAGTGTATGTACGTTCTCTTTTAGTGTGGTCATGCGGAAAGTTACGACGAATAAGTTGAATGGGAGCGGCGTGTTAATTCCGTTATGCTTAAAAGGCAGATTACATAACGTTGGAAGACTTTCTCCAGAACCGGATGGAAAGGACCATGAAAATTACAGACATACAGATAGCGAATGGAAGTATTGACATCCTGTTATTGGCAATATCGGGAGCATTTGAAGTTAATATTCTGAATGTTTCTTTCAGCGCTCCAAATGTCATGAGGCTCATGAATATTGCATAAATTTTCCACTTGTTCATGTGTAGATAGGGATTTATATATTTCCGGGAAGATTGGTAATACAGCAAAAGGGAAAATATTTTGATGTTACCTTTTAGTTGTTAGTACGACAGGCAGTACAAGTATACTTTCCTTTCATTCTCCCGCAAAACTAATAGTTTTCCCTTGCTTTACAGCTTTGGGTCTTGATAAGGAGTCTTCCACTCCATCGCCCAACTGGCGCACGAATTACCACAAAAGAAAAACGGCAACAATACTTTCGTATTGTTGCCGTCCTCTTTGGTACCGCGTACGGGAGTCGAACCCGTCATTCCTCCGTGAAAGGGAGGCGTCTTAGCCGATTGACCAACGCGGCTAATCTTTAACTCCCCTTAGACATGATCACCATGTTTAAGGGACTGCAAAGGTAAGCGGTATTTTCATATTTCCAAAAAAAAGTTGCTTAACTTAAATTTATATTGCTTTATCCCACTATAGCTTGTAAATTCGCTACTCAATTTTTTTCAATCTCAACAAACTCAGTGTAAAATGGGAACTACTCTTAAAATCGGTATTAATGGTTTCGGTCGTATTGGCCGCTTAGTATACCGTCAGATCTACAAGATGCCAGGCATAGACGTGGTAGCTATTAATGACCTTACAAGTCCCGCTGTATTAGCTCATCTGCTGAAGTACGATTCTGCACAGGGTCGTTTCGATTCAGAAGTTAAGCATTCTGATAACGCCATCACAGTTGACGGTAATGAGGTAAAAATATACGCACAGAGAGATCCTTCACAAATTCCCTGGAAAGAGCATGGTATTGATGTGGTGATTGAGTCTACAGGTTTCTTTGCAGACAAAGATAAAGCAGCAGCTCACCTGACTGCTGGTGCTAAAAGAGTAGTTATCTCTGCTCCAGCTACCGGCGATCTGAAAACAGTTGTTTTCAACGTAAACCATGATATCCTGGATGGTAGCGAAACTATCATCTCCTGCGCTTCATGTACTACTAACTGTCTGGCTCCAATGGCTAAAGTACTGGATGATTCCTTCGGTATCGAACTGGGTACTATGACAACCATCCACGCTTACACCAACGACCAGAACACCCTGGATGCTCCTCATCCAAAAGGTGACCTGCGCCGTGCACGTGCCGCTGCAGCTAACATCGTTCCTAACAGCACCGGTGCTGCTAAAGCAATCGGTCTGGTACTGCCTTCCCTGAAAGGTAAACTGGATGGTAACGCACAGCGTGTTCCAACTATCACCGGCTCCCTGACCGAACTGGTGTCTGTTCTGAAAAAGAAAGTAACTGCAGAAGAGATCAACGCTGCTATGAAAGCTGCTGCTAACGAATCTTTCGGTTATACCGAAGATGAGATCGTAAGCACTGACATCGTTGGTATCAACTACGGTTCTCTGTACGATGCTACACAGACCAAAGTTATCACTGTAGGAGACAAACAACTGGTGAAAACCGTGTCCTGGTACGATAACGAAATGAGCTACGTATCACAGCTGGTACGTACCGTTAAGTACTTCGCGGGTCTGATCAACAAATAAGCCTTAACGCTATATTGTAAATGGTGAATGGTAAATGGTGCGCGTCGCAAGCCATTCACTGTTCACCATTTACGTTTTATTTTGAGCACACTTCTCCACTTTAAAATAATTGAATAATGAGTCAATTCTCCGACTTCAACTTCAGCGGCCACAAAGCTGTGGTACGCGTAGACTTCAACGTGCCGCTTAACGATAAATACGAGATCACTGATGATACCCGTATGACCGCCGCTGTACCAACTATCAAGAAAATTCTGAAAGATGGCGGAAGCGTTATCCTGATGTCTCACCTCGGCCGTCCAAAAGATGGTCCTACCGAGAAGTATTCCCTGAAGCACCTGGTATATCACCTGGTTAAATTACTGGATGGTGTAACAGTTAAATTCGCGGAAGATTGCGTTGGTCCCGTAGCAGAAACAGCAGCTGCTAATCTGCAGCCTGGAGAAGTGCTCCTGCTCGAGAACCTGCGCTTCCATAAAGAAGAAGAAAAAGGTGATAAGGCCTTCGCTGAAAAATTATCTAAACTGGGTGATGTATATGTGAACGATGCCTTCGGTACCGCTCACCGCGCACACGCCTCTACAGCGGTCATCGCTGAGTTCTTTGCTGCTGACAAACGCATGTTTGGTCTGCTGATGGAAGCGGAAGTAAGCAATGGTGAAAAAGTACTGAGCGGTGCTGGTAAACCATTCACTGCTATCCTGGGTGGCGCTAAAGTAAGCGACAAGATCCTGATCATCGAAAACCTGATGGAAAAAGCTAATAACATCATCATTGGTGGCGGTATGGCTTACACCTTCCTGAAAGCACAGGGTAAAGAAATCGGTAACTCCCTCGTGGAAAACGATAAACTTGACCTGGCCCTGGAACTACTGGCTAAAGCTAAAGCTAAAGGTGTTCAGCTGATCCTGCCTGTTGACTCAGTAGCTGCTGATAAGTTCGCCGCTGATGCAAACACGCAGATCGTTAGCAACGATAACATCCCTGCTGGATGGATGGGTCTGGACATAGGAGAAAAATCCGTAGCACTGTTCAGCGAAACTATTCAGCAATCAAAAACGATCCTGTGGAACGGTCCTATGGGCGTATTTGAAATGAAAGCTTTCCAGAACGGTACCAAAGCTGTTGCTGATGCTATTGTGATCGCTACTTCACAGGGTGCCTTCTCCCTGGTAGGTGGTGGTGACTCCGTAGCTGCGGTAAACCAGTTTGGCCTGTCTGAGAAAGTTAGTTATGTATCTACCGGTGGTGGTGCTTTGCTGGAGTTCTTCGAAGGTAAAGTCCTTCCTGGTATTGCAGCTATCAAAGGCTAGTCACCTACCCGTTATATTAAAAAGACGCTTGGCGCAGCATACTTCCTGGTATGCGGCGTTAAGCGTTTTTTTGTATCTTGATCGTATGAGTAAACTGTTCCGCCATCTCTATTTCCAGGTTATTATAGCTATCCTTATCGGTATTATCACTGGCGCCCTGTTCCCCTCCGCTGCCCCTACCGGTAAAATGATGAGTGAGGTTTTTATCAATCTGATCAAAATGCTCATTGCCCCTATTATCTTCCTTACCATCGTACTTGGTATCGCCCGTATGGGTGATATGAAAAAGGTCGGCCGCGTAGGAGGAAAGGCCCTGCTCTATTTTGAGATTGTTACCACATTAGCTATTGTCATAGGGCTCTTAGTTGCCAATATCCTGAAGCCCGGTGCCGGAATGGTCCCTCGGCAGGAGCATGCCGCCGAAGTGGCTAAGTACCAGCAACAGGCATCCGGCTTCAGCTGGTCTGAATTTCTCATGCATATCGTTCCTTCCAATGTGGTAGATTCTTTTGCTAAAGGCGATATTATTCAGGTGCTCGTATTTGCTATCCTGTTCGGCTACGGACTCACTAAAATGAAAGAAACGGGTAATTCTCTGCTAACCACCTTCGAAAAACTGTCGCAGGTCTTTTTCAATATACTTAAGTTCATTATGCGCCTGGCCCCTTTGGGTGCCTTTGGAGGTATGGTATATACGGTGGGTAACTTCGGGCTGACGGCTTTATACCCCATGCTTAAACTACTGGGATGTGTCTATCTCACCATGTTCCTCTTCATTTTTGTTATACTGGGACTGATCGCCTGGAAATATGAGTTCAGCCTGTGGAAATACCTCGTATTTATCCGGAATGAACTACTGATCGTACTCGGTACCTCCTCTTCGGAATCTGCCCTGCCGGGACTGATGGAGAAACTGGAAAATCTGGGATGTGCCAGGCAGATCGTCGGATTGGTGGTCCCAGCAGGTTATTCTTTCAACCTCGACGGTACCAGTATTTATCTTTCTATGGCAGTGATATTTCTGGCTCAGCTTTCTAAAGTACCTTTAGACCTCGGACAGCAGTTGACGATAATCGGTATACTAATGATCACTTCGAAAGGAGCTGCTGGCATCACTGGTAGTGGCTTTATTGTACTGACATCAACGCTTACAGCCATGAAAGTGATACCGCTGGAAGGGCTAGGGGTGCTGATAGGAGTAGATCGCTTTATGTCCGAAGCCCGTGCCATTACTAACCTGATAGGAAACGGCGTAGCAACGATTGTCATGGCTAAAAGCGAGGATGCATTTGATCTCGGAAAATATATAGCAGCTACCAGTAAACCACAAAAAACAACTTAACGTTTTCACCTCTTGACGAAGCTGTACTTATCGAAATATTTGTGTATATCAGCCTTTCTGCTCTGGCTGATGATCGGGCCATGTGCATTTGTGAAAGGGCAAGGCTCGTCTTACACATTCTCTCATCTGGACCGGACTGACGGTCTGGCCAGTAATCACGTGTCCGCCATACTGCAGGACAGCAAAGGGTTTATCTGGATCGCCAGTACTGCCCTTCAGCGTTATGACGGTATTAACCTGCTTACCGTAGCCAGTTTTGATAAAGTACCAGGCTCTATTTACTACGATGATATCTGCCTGTGTGAAGATAATAAAGGTCGCATCTGGATGGGCGCGCCGGATAATATCCGCTACTATGATCCGGCTACTGCCACTGTTTCTGTGTTGAAAATAGATATTCCGCCCTCCATACATGGAAGCCTGAGTTGCAGCCGTATCATTCAGGACCATGCGGGTGTTATATGGGCTACCACACAGGAAGGATTGCTCCAATATGACGACGTGCATAACCGTTTTGTTAAACCTGTCAATATTCCTGAGTCAATCCGGCGGGACCTGTATAGTACCATTATTGAAGACCGGAAAGGCAACCTGTGGATCAGCGGACGTAAAGGCATCTATAAGCTGGATCCATCGCGAAAGCGTCTCTATTATGCTGATAATAATCCTGAAAACGACCCGTTGCTAGCTATCCGAAGTAGTGTCAGGCGGTTTTATCTGGATGGGCAGCAACGTATGTGGATAGCAACCCGCGGAGGTGACTCCCTGTATCAGTATATCCCCGATACCCGTGACTTTCATGCATTCTCCTTCTCTCTGCCATTTGCCAACGGGAATATGGTGACCGATATCATTGCTGACAGGGAACAGGATATCTGGGTCTCCACGGAGAATGGTGGTATCTACAGGTATAATGAGCGATCGGGTAAGTTTGATACCAATATCCGGTCGAATAATGAAGATGATCAGGACCTGCACTATGACTTTGAAGTGAACTGTTTCCTCAATGACCGTAATGGCCGTCTATGGGTTGGAACCGATCTGGGAGTGAACATCCTGAGTATGCCTGCCGGCTCTTTCCGGATCATGGACCATCGCACCACATTTAAAGGAACAGACGAGCGGTTGCCCCGGGCTGAGGTCACTGGACTCTTCCAGGATAGTCATGGAAATATCTATGCCGGTTACTGGGGGAGAGGCATTTGCTGGCTGAATCCCTCCCTTGACCTGATGGGGCAATATCTGCATGATGCCAAAAGTCCCGCTTATCAGCTGCCGGAAGAGCGTAGCCTGGTATGGAGCTTTGCTGAATTGAGTGACGGGAAGGTATTGGTAGGACAGGAAAATGGCCGGCTTTCTGTATTCGATCCCAATAAAGGAAGATTTCTGCAGCACTATCATGTGCCCATATTCGGAGATCAGACGCTGATGACCATGTCTCCGGAAGGAGATTCTATCGTATGGATAGGCTTATATAAAAGAGGACTGGTAAAATGGAATACTGATACAGATTCCTTCACGGCTTATCCCAGTCTGCTGGAATATGTGAACAGACCGATCACCGTCATGGATATTGCCCGTAGGCATGACTCTGTGCTCTGGATCGCTACCAGTGATGCCGGGTTGCTCCGGTTTAATAGTCATAACGGACAAGTGAGTGGTTCGGAGGTCTTTACGCACGATAAATACACAGTCAGCAATATTACCTGTATTGAGTTCCTGGATGATACTACACTCATCGCAGGAACTGATCATGGCCTCTGGGTTTACAACACAGATAAAGGAACTGCCCGCCCGCTGATGATCAATGGGGCACTCTTTAATGAATGGGTCCTTAATCTGCAGGTCAATGATACGCTGGGCGTCTGGTTCAGTACGCAGTATGGTTTCTATCACTTCAACCGTAACCAGGGCGCTATAGAAACATTTGTACAGACAGGCGACATCATCGATAATAACAGAAAGGTGCGCAGGTCGGTTAGTATGCTGCTGGACGGAAGGCTGATGGTGGGTGCATCAGATCACTTTGTGATCTTTGATCCGAAAGTCCTGCAGGTAGCGCCGCCGCCACCGGATGTGACCATTCTCAGTTTCCGTACTATGGATAGTGTGGTCAATCTGGGTTTGGAAAGAGGTCGTTACGCCCCTGTGACACTTTCTTACCGGCAGAACTTTATCAGTATAGAATTTAAGAGTCTGCTCTACCACCATGAAGCGGTCGGCTATTTATACCAGATGGAAGGGGTGGATGAAGGATGGGTAAAAGCGGAAGGTTTACTCGTAGCCAGATATACCAATCTGCCACCCGGCAGTTACCTGTTTAAGGTACGTAGCGTGAATCCTGCCGGTACATTTTCTACGGGTATTACCACACTGACGATTAATATCCTGCCCGCCTTCTGGCAAACAGCGCTCTTCAGGATACTATGTGTATTACTGATCGTTGTGCTGGTCTATGTCTACTTCAAACTACGTGTGAATGCTGTTAAAAAGGAGGCCCGCCGGAGAACGGCTATCCAGCAGCAGATCGCTCAGCTGGAAATGAAAGCACTACGTGCGCAGATGAACCCACACTTTATTTTCAATGCACTGAACTCTATACAGACATTCATGATGAAACGGGAAACGGAGCAGGCATTGTCTTACCTGGGGCGTTTTGCCCGGCTGATCAGGAATGTACTGGATAATTCACAGATGAACAGTATTCCTATTTCCAACGAACTACGTATGCTGGAAAACTATCTGGAACTGGAAAAACTGCGTTTTGGAGATCAGTTCAGTTATGCGATTTCTGTAGATGACGAGCTGGATCCTGACTTTACAGATATACCTACCATGATCTTACAACCGTTTGTGGAAAATGCTATCTGGCATGGATTGCTGCACAAGAAAGGAAACGGACACCTGTCTATTACTTTCCATAAACGTGAGAAGAGCCTGCTTTGTGTGATTGAAGACAATGGGGTAGGAAGGGAGAGGGCCGTTGCGCAGCGTCAGCAGGGTAATGAACATCATTCCCGTGGACTACAGATCACTAGGGACAGGCTGGCATTATATAACAGACGTTTTAACCTGGATGCCACTTTTGAAATAGAAGACCTTTACGATGAAGCCGGACAGCCCAATGGAACGAAGGTAAATGTCTGGTTTCCACTGAGTGAAGTATAAAAAAACTCCGCCAGGAATACCTGGCGGAGTTATAATAATGAGTCAGTTATACTGTGTTTACCAGTTTCCGCTGGCACCACCTCCACCACCGGAGCCGCCTCCGAAGTCAAAGTCGCTGCCACCGCCACTGTCTCCACCGCCCCATCCACCAGAGCCACCACCACCAAAGCCACCGAAGCCGCCGAGTCCACCAATGGGGCCCATCCAACCTCCGTAACCTCTTCGGCTAACGGTAGTGCCTCCACCACCTCCACCACGGTTTCTCATGATGATGAGAATAACAATGATGACAAAAAGACCCATAAAGAGTGCATTCTTGTTTTTACTCTTGCCTGACTTTATACCAGTGCCTTTATACTCTCCGGCGGCCGCTTTAATGATCATGTCAGTGGCTTCATCAAAGCCGCGGTAAAATTGTTGTTTGGGGAAATTAGGCCTGATCGCTTCATCAATGATTCGGTTAGCGATAGCATCCGGAATGACGCCTTCCATTCCATAACCGGTTTCTATCCGGACCTTTCTGTCCTCGATAGCCGCGAGTATAACGATACCATTGTCTTTCCCCTTTGTACCTACACCCCAGTCACGAAGTATTTTGAGTGCTACTTCGCTGCTTTCGTAGTCGCCAATGGTTTTCATCGTTACGATTACGATCTGGGTAGAGGTACTGTCATTGTAGGCGCGGAGTTTCTGCTCCAGCATTTCGGCTTCATTGCCTAATAATACGCCTGCCAGGTCATTTACTGCCCGTGGAGGACTAGGTCTGGGCGGAATGTTCTGTGCCCTGACAGTCAACCCGGAAATCAATAATAAAACCAGCCATAACCAGCATATTTTCCTCATCATATAAAATTTTACAGTCCGGCAGGAACCAGCCTGTCGCTTATCTGCCGATCACTATATCGTCTGGTAATTCGTTTTCATCGTCCCCTTCAAAAGGGAAATACCGGCAAAGCGATTCCCCAATTTCCCTGATACATGTGTCAATACCGGCTATCAGTTCATTCCTGGAGAAATGGCTGACTAGTAACTCCGCTTCTTTTACCCAGAATGCGGAGCCTACTTTTTCGTGTATGCCTTTGTCGCCCAGTATGGCAAATTGCCGGTCTTTCAGAGCGATATACAGGATAACGCCATTTCTGCGTTTAGTGTTTCCCATGCCCAGCCGCAGGAATATTTCCTTTGCGCGCTCCATGGGATTGACGTATTTACAATGGCTCTCCACATATAATCTTATCTCCCCACTCGTGAGTCTTTCGGCATCACGTATAGCCTGTACCAGTTGTTGCTTTTCAGCTTCCGTCAGTAGTTCTTTTCTTTTGAATGGGAATATGCTCATGCCGGTTGCTTTTAGAATTGCACTTTAGGAGCACTATCAGCACCAGCCTGTGCTTCGAAGTATGGTCTCTGCTGGAAACCACCGAAACCTGCGATAATGTTATTAGGGAAAGTGCGGATACCGCTGTTATATACTCTTGCTACTTCGTTGAAGTCTTTACGCGCCACAGCAATGCGGTTTTCTGTACCTTCTATCTGAGCCTGCAGATCTCTGAAGTTTTGGTTAGCCTGCAGTGTAGGATACTGCTCAGATACCATCATCAATCTGCCCAGTGCCTGGGTCAGTTGCCCCTGTGCTGCCTGGTACTGCTGGATTTTCTCTGGAGTCAGATCGTCTGCTTTCACCTGGATAGACGTAGCTTTCGCACGTGCTTCTATCACCTGTGTGAGTGTTTCTTTCTCGAAATTTGCTGCGCCCTTTACTGTAGCCACGAGGTTAGGGATGAGGTCCATTCTACGTTGATACTGGCTCTGTACAGTACCCCAGGAAGTTTTTACAGACTCGTCAAGATTCACGATCTTATTGTACTTAGAGATACCACAGCCGCCAAATAATACTACAACGGCAATGATAATTACGATTACGAGCGTGCTTTTTTTCATTTTTATCAGAATTTAAGTTTAAACCAGGTTGTTTATAGATTTATATGCAACAGTACCATTTCATTTTGGTTTATCGTAACTTAGGAATGCAGTTTGGGGGCATCCATGTGAACCTCCATGAATAGTCTGGATAGTAATAGCAAACATAGGAGCTTTTTTTTAATCTGCAAGGGTATTGAGAAATACGATAAAACGGCATTATTTCACTTTCACAGAAAAGATAGTAGCATTGTCAAAAAAAACGGGCCCTGTATGTACGTTTCTCTATAATTTTAAAGCCATTTCACAGCTGAAAGGGTACGGAACAGCTTGTATTTAAAGAAGTTATCCATAATTAGGTTAGTTTAACCGCTTGTTTTTTCAGTGTTTATCTTTCATTCGTTTGTAACGCGTTTATTGTTAATTATTTGAATCCAAGGTTGCGTCAATGAGTGCACAACACATCCATATCCTGTATATTGATGACGAGGTACATAATTTAAATGCTTTCAAAGCCTCCTTCAGAAGACTATATACGGTGTTTACTGCTACTTCCGCGGAAGAGGCGGAAGAAATACTTGCCAAACAGGATATACAGCTTATTATCTCTGATCAGCGTATGCCGAAAATGACGGGAATTGAGTTTTTCGAATCTATTCTCGACAAGTATCCTGAACCGATCAGGATGCTGCTGACAGGCTATGCTGATATTAATGCGGTGATCGATGCTATTAACAAAGGGCAGGTCTATAAGTACTTTTCCAAGCCATGGAATGATGACGAGTTGAGACAAAACATAGATAAGGCATATGAAGTATATGCCCTTCGTAAAGAAAATAAGGAGCTCACAGCGAAACTGCTGGACGTTAATGAGAAGCTTGAATTTCTGCTCAGACAGAAACTGATCTCCTAGTTTGTTCCCCTGTTATCCTTTCTGCAGCGTAAAGTGTACAGTGCCGTCATAGATCTTGTAATCCAGCTTTTTCTCCCAGCACAGCTCATCCAGGAAATTAGTAATAGATTTCTCTTTTTCAAGATCGCCGGTAAACTGAATATTCGCGATGGCAGATGAAGTGAAGATAACCTTCAGCCCAAACCAGCGCTTTAACACCGGTACAATTTCTTCCAGTGGCTTATTATGAAAGCGGAATATACCGTCTCTCCAGCCAAGAGTAACGTTCTCGTCAAAACGTTTTACCCTAAAACGTTCACCGGGCTTATAAATAGCTTCATATCCCGGTTTTAACGTTACATCAAGACTATCGCCTACATCTGTTACCACGCTGCCTGTTACCAGGGAAGTCGTGATCAGATTGTTATCGTATGAATTCACATTGAAAGTCGTACCAAGTGCGATGACTGACGTTGTGCCCGTATGTACAATAAACGGATGCTTCGGATCGTGAGCCACGGTGAAATAGGCTTCCCCTTCCAGGTATACTTCCCTCGTTTTACCCGGGAAGATGAAAGGGAACCTTAGCGTGGAACTTGCATTCAGATGTACTTCTGTGCCGTCTGACAATTCAATGCGGTAGTCCGTCTTAGGGGGAACAGTCAGCGTATTCCACTCAATAGCACTACTCTGGTAAATAGTGTCATGCGTAATTCGTTTTAATGGCAGGGTTGTAAGGCTGTCAGCAGGCCTGGCCACATCTTCCCCAGGCAGCAGGGCACCTGTTGTACTGCTGATGCTGGCGGCGGTATCTGCCGGAAGTGTGTAATTGATCGTTGCCGGTTTGCCCGCGGCAGTCGTTCTGGGTTGGCGGTATGCAGTAACCGCCCGGGTGATGGATGGCCTGTCAGATAACCTGTAGTGATGTTCCAAGGCATACCAGCCCGCCGCAAATGCGGTAGCTGTCACCAATATAGCGGCTGCTGTACTATGACGTTTCACATAGCTGAATATTCTCGCATGAATGGGCTTCGGAGTAAGGATGGCTGCAATGGTGCACCAGTCGTGCTCTACACGCAGATCATCCAGGAAGGCACTGTCAGTGTAGAGTATGGCCTGTTCCTGTTCATGCCAGCATTTACGAACCTGCTCGTCGGTCTGCATGACCTGTTGGAGCAACTGATCTTCCACTTCACTTAATTCGCCAAGTTGCTTACGCAGGAGTAATGTGTATATATACTCTTGGTCGTATTTCATTTTAGTACCGTGAAGGTGATTGAGGGTTATAAAGTTGTGTGTATCATTGGTCGGGTCACGAATCTAGTAATACAGCCAGTGGATGAGGCAGTGGCTTGGGTATAAGAGCCGGCCCCGTCTTACACGGCAAACAGGCAGTCGCTGTCGTTACCTGCTGCTGCTTCACAGACAGGCATCGCTCATATAAAAGCTGATAGAAAAATCCCCCAGGTGAATGTGCGATCTTTCTGTAGGTACGGTCAAGCCATACTTCAATAAATAGCTGCTGCACCTCCTCTTTTGCTTGTTCCACATTTCCCAACATCTGGCAGGCTTTGAGGCAGAGAGGCTTGTAGTATTTCAGAAAAAAGTATCGATAAGCCTCTAATTTGTTATCCTGTTTAAGCGCGGATAACATGATGGTGTCCTCGCTGGTTTGCATACGATTGGATAATTGGTTGTAGTGTGTACCGGATTCTGTGGTAATTTCGAACAAAAGAATCAGAAAAGTGTTAACGGGCTGTTAACGGGAACAAATTTCGACAGCGGAAACTGACAAATCAATATTTCGGACTTTCCCTTAAATTGCACCTTTCTAAAAGTTTAATTTACTGGAACATGCAAGTTTGGAAAGATTATCAGGTACAGAATAAAGATCGTTTCCTGGAAGAACTGCTGGAACTGCTGCGCATTCCCTCTGTTAGTGCGGACTCCCGCTTTAGCCCGGATGTTAAAAACTGCGCTGAAGCTGTAAAAGCCCGTCTGGAGGAAGCCGGCGCCGAAAAAGTGGAAGTATGCCCTACTGCAGGTCATCCTATCGTATACGGTGAAAAGATCATTGATCCTAAACTGCCTACGGTATTGGTATATGGTCACTATGACGTGCAACCTGCCGATCCACTGGAATTGTGGGACAGTGGTCCGTTCGAGCCTGTGATCAAAGATGAAAAGATCTACGCACGTGGTAGCGCTGACGATAAAGGTCAGTTCTATATGCATGTGAAGGCATTCGAAACTATGTCCAAAACCAACACCCTCCCCTGCAATATCAAATTCATGATAGAAGGTGAAGAAGAAGTTGGTTCTGCTAACCTGGGTATTTTTATCAAGGAAAATAAAGAAAGACTGAAAGCGGATGTGGTGCTGATCTCTGACACCGCTATGCTCAGCCTTGAAAACCCATCCCTGGACACCGGCTTACGTGGCCTGTCCTACATGGAAGTAGAAGTGACCGGTCCTAATCGTGACCTGCACAGTGGCGTTTATGGTGGCGCCGTAGCAAACCCTGCGACCATCCTCTGTAAGATGATCGCTTCCATGCATGATGAAAATAACCACATCACCATCCCGGGCTTCTATGACAAAGTACAGGACCTGAGCCAGGAAGACCGTGATGCCCTGAACGCTGCTCCGTTTGACGAAGCTGAATACAAAGCTGACCTGGGCATAAATGAACTCTGGGGCGAAAAAGGTTATTCCACTATTGAGCGTACTGGTATCCGTCCGACGCTGGAAGTGAATGGTATCTGGGGTGGCTACACCGGCGAAGGATCCAAAACCGTACTGCCTTCAAAAGCATTCGCGAAAATATCCATGCGTCTCGTACCTAACCAGGACTGGGTAGAAATATCTCAGCTGTTCCAGGCTCATTTTGAAAATATCGCTCCTAAGAGCGTAAAGGTAAAGGTGACCACTCACCATGGTGGCAGCCCTTACGTAACGCCAACTGATCATGTAGCCTTCAAAGCTGCCAGCGAAGCGATCAATGCTACCTTCGGTAAGCTGCCGATCCCAATGCGTGGCGGTGGAAGTATTCCGATCGTGGCACTGTTCGAAAAAGAACTGGGCCTGAAAACCATCCTCATGGGCTTCGGTCTGGATAGTGATAACCTGCACTCTCCAAATGAAAAATACGGTCTGGCTAATTTCTATAAGGGTATCGAAACCATCCCTTACTTCCACAAGTACTTTGCGGAAATGAGTAAATAGTCTTATCACACCATATTTTAATAAATTTGAAGGCCGGCTCGTCACAAACGTGCCGGCCTTATATATTATACAAGATGAAAGCAGTAGAAAAAGTAAGACTCGACAAATATCTCTGGGCCATCAGGATCTTCAAATCCCGCTCCCTGGCTTCTGCCGGTTGTGAATCTGGTAGGGTGAAAATGAGTGGCGTACAGATCAAGGCTGCCAGAAACGTGGCAGTAGGTGACACTTACGAAATCAGGACCGAAGGCCGTAAATGGGTGATCCAGGTGACCGCCCTGCTGGCCAACCGGGTACAATATACCGAGGCCATCAAGTTCTATAATGACATTACGCCTGAAGAAGATAAGGCGCAGGCCCGTGAAGCCTCTTTCTTCCAGACCGGTAAACGTCCAAGCAAGATCGGCCGTCCAACCAAGAAAGAACGCCGTGAACTTGACGATTTCATGGAAGGCGAGGAAGAGTAAATAAAAAATATCCGTTTTCAGTAGTAAATTCGCATGCTTTTCGGGCGGCCTTGGCCTATCATCCGTCGCCTGCATGTGAAATTTTGTAAATCATTATCCAATAGATGTCTAAGCAAAGCGATCTTCTCCCTGCCGAATTCCTTGTAAAGGTGGCTGAGGAATTTGGAACTCCGGTATATGTATATCATGCTGAAAAAATAAAGATCCAGTACGAAAAGCTGCAAACGGCTTTCCACAAGACGGATGCTCGCTTTTTCTATGCCTGTAAAGCACTTACCAATATTAACGTACTGAAATATATCAACTCTCTGGGCTGCGGACTGGATACTGTATCCATACAGGAAGTTCACCTGGGCCTGAAAGCTGGTTTCACCCCGGACAATATCATCTTCACGCCTAACTGCGTAGACCTGGATGAGATTATCGCTGCGAAAGATCTGGGCGTCAATATTAACATCGATAATATTTCCATCCTGGAACAGTTCGGTAACCGCTTCGGCGATTCCTACCCGATCTGTATCCGCCTGAACCCGCATATTATGGCGGGTGGTAACTATAAGATCTCCACCGGCCACGTTGACAGCAAGTTCGGTATCTCGATCCACCAGCTGCGTCATATCGAGCGTATCGTAAAGAGTACCAAGCTGAAAGTGACGGGGCTGCACATGCACACCGGTTCCGAGATCAAGGATGTAGACGTGTTCCTGCGTGGCGTTGAGATCATGTTTGAACAGGCTGTTCACTTCCCTGACCTGCAGTTTATAGACCTGGGTAGTGGCTTTAAAGTGGCCTACCAGGCCGGTGATCCTGAAACTGATATCAACCTGCTGGGTAGGAAACTGTCTGACGCTTTCAACAAATTCAGCGCTACCTACAATCGTCCTTTACAGGTATGGTTTGAACCGGGTAAGTTCCTCGTAAGTCAGTGCGGATACTTTGTTGTAAAGGCCAATGTGATCAAACAAACCACCGCTACCGTGTTCGTAGGCGTAAATTCAGGCTTTAACCACCTGATCAGACCTATGTTCTATGATGCGTTCCACCTGATCAAGAACATCTCTAACCCGAAAGGAACAGAGCGGATCTATACCGTCGTTGGTAATATCTGCGAAACAGATACCTTCGGATGGGACCGTAAAATAAATGAAGTGAAGGAAGGTGATTACCTGGTATTCTATAACGCCGGCGCCTACGGATTTGAAATGTCCTCTAACTTCAACTCACGCCTGAAGCCTGCCGAGGTGATGGTAAAAGATGGGAAAGCTCAGCTGATCCGTAAAAGGGATACCCTGGAAGATTTGCTGCGTAATCAGATAGAGATATAGTAGCTAAATAGCTAATACTTAAAATATTAATGCAGATTTGTATAAGCAAATCTGCATTTTTTTTGAAATGTTGTAACCAGTTTTAACATAACTTTGCCAAATAATCACCACACATTCCTGCTTTTACCTGCCACTGTATAACACTGCTAAGTACCTTAAAATATTTTCTCGAGCCATTCGTCTCTTATATTAACAGTATAAGATGAGTGTTTTTTATACATTTTGATTTATGAAAGTTTTATCTGCTAAGTCCGAGGTGTTTACAGAAGAAGAAGTGCTGATAGACAGTCATATCTCGTTCGGTCCTTACGTAAAGTTCCTGAAAGAGAGGGCTGCCCGGAAGTCGGATGCGCGTGCCACTTACTATCAGCATATTGTAAACCAGTTCGAAGGTAATCCCGCCTTATTAAGTCCCATTGCTGGTGCGGACGATCTGTCTGCCTACCAGGAATACCTGGATCTCGTTGTTTCCACCATATTCCCTGTCACAGTTGATATGGATAAAGATATCTATGGCATAGGTATCCCTCACAAATTTGCCATCTTCTACTACTCCGATCTGTTCAAAAAGCTTTTCGCTGCTAACGGTGATAAGCTGGTCGCCGTGCCGGAGGGGATCTCCGTAGAGAAAGTGAAGAAAGACAAACTGGAATGGTTATATAAACTGATCCTGGAAAAAGTATATGACTTCCCGGTAGACTACCGGAATGAGATCATCCATCATGTTACGATACCAGACAGTAATGGTCTGAAGAAATATGTCAAACTGCAGATCGACGCCCGCTTTGTGGATGTCATTGTAAAAGGTGACCTGCCTAAACTCAGTTATGATAACGTTTGCCGTAACAAGTTCTCACTGGATGTCCTGCAGGAAATGCTGCCACTGCGCAACTTTGCGCTGGAAGGATTTGTGATCTGGACTATACAGGATGTGACAAAAGATGAGGTGCAGAACAGTATGAAAAATCTCATACTGAATATGCACGATGGCAATGAACAGCAAACCTACCGCCGCATGGAAGAGGAAGTAGCATCTCTCATGCAGCAGGAAGATGTCAGCGTGCATATTGTACCGATCCCTAAGATCAATGGACGTTATGTACTGGAATGTGATCTATGTGAAAGTGGTGTGATGCTGGGTGTGATCAATAACGGCAAGCAGCAGCAGCAATTATTTCAGCAGCTGCTTGATCATCTGATCCTGCAAAAAGAACCACTGTTTATTCCCGAGGTAACAGAGGCGACTTTGCTGTCTTTCCCTTTCCTGCGCTATCTGCCGCTGAAAGGTATCAGGAGTTATGTGATGGCACCGGTATGGCATGAAGGACAGTTACTCGGCATCATTGAACTGGCCTCTTCCGAACCAAACAAGATCACCGCGGAAACAATGGGCAGGGCTATGCCGGCTTATCCGCTGCTGATCATGATGCTGACCCGCGGCGTAGATGTACTGAATAATCGTATCACCCAGGTGATCAAAGAACAGTTCACCGCCTTACAGCCTTCTGTCGAATGGAAGTTCATTGATGCGGCATGGCACTATCTGCATACACCAAAAGAAGATCGTAAAGACATTGGGAATATCGCATTTGAAGATGTATACCCACTATATGGTGCCGTAGACATCCGTAACTCTTCGACTGAACGTAGTAACGCTATTCACGAAGACCTTCGAGAGCAACTGTTACTGATCAAGGAAACACTGGAACATATCAGTGAGGCTATTTACCTGCCGCTACTGGAAGAACTGAAGTTCAAAAATGAAGAGCTGATCACCGGTATTACCAGTGGGATGCTGTCAGAAGACGAGCTGAAGACCAATAACTACCTGGACGAAGAGATCGGCCCCCTGTTCCGCCATCTGCACGAAAGTCATCCGCTGCTGCAGCCAGCACTGGAGCGTTATTTCTCCCTGGTAGATACAAGCGAAGGACATATCCTGCATCACCGTCAGGAATATGAAGACAGCCTGGCCAGCATTAATACAGAGATCAATAAATACCTGGATAAAGAGAAAGACAATATCCAGCATTCCTTTCCATGCTACTTTGAAAAGTACCGTACGGATGGTGTGGAATATAATATCTACATCGGTCAGTCTATCGCCCAAAACCGCAAATTTGACCTGCTGTACCTGCGTAACCTTCGTCTCTGGCAGATCTCCTCTATGGCAGAAATAGCTAAACTGACCAATAAACTGAAGGCTAATCTGAAAGTGCCGCTGCAGACTACCCAGCTGATACTGGCCCATAGTAATCCGATCGATATTAGTTTCCGCCAGGATGAACGCCGTTTCGATGTGGAAGGAGCATATAATATCCGGTACGAGATCATTAAGAAAAGGATCGACAAAGTGCATATCCGCCAGACGGGCAAACGTCTTACCCAGCCGGGGACTATTTCTATTGTGTATGCCTATGCCAAGGAAATGGAGGAATATCTGAAATACATCACCTTCCTGCAGAATAAAGGTATCCTGCTACCTGATGTGGAAATGTTAGACCTGGAAGATTTACAGGGAGTAAGCGGACTCAGGGCCTTACGCGTGAAGGTAAACATGGACTAATAAGGATCACAAAACAATAGGTCTTCTTTTATCTGATATCGGTTTGACACCGCTTTGATATTACTGGTACTGCGTTCATATCACGTTTATGAACATAAGATGAACGCAGTATCAGCAATATCAAGCGGCGCCAACTGAAAGTCAATCAGCCCCGGATCAGAACCGGAACCCGAAAGTAATATAAGGTAATACCCCTTCTTCAGAGCGGCCCACCACAGCTGACAATACCACCAGATTAGCCGGCGTAAAGTAGAAACCTCCACCATAACCATCATGCCAGATGCCAGACTTTTGATTCTGGTACCATACTCTACCCACATCATTAAATGCAAGCAGTCCTACACTGGCTGGGAACAGATATGAGCGAAAATCAAACAGCTTGATACGCAGTTCCACATTATTATACACAGAAGCATTACCACTAAAGCGTGAATTACGGAAACCACGCAGGTTCTGTACACCGCCCAGGGTCGCAGCCTGGAAATATTCATAATCGCCCCAGATCTTATTGGCACCGAAACGGGTGACTAACACCACACTGGTAGGTACATGGAAGTTTGTGTAAAGGCTCAGATCGGTTTGCACCTGCACATAGTTACGTTTTTGTGCATTCAGTCCCTGACTACCATATACAGACGTATTCCAGTTGATACCTCTTGTTGGGATCATGCTATTATCACGGGTATCGATCTTTAATCCCACACGTAAACCTGCATAGGTTTTAGACTGGAATACGGCGAGGGAGTCCAGCCCGTTTTTCGGAAAGTCGGAGGTGATGCGACCTACCGTCTCATCTTTATCCAACGTGTAGTAAGTAAATGATGGACCGTAGTACAGCTGCAGATGATCAGAGAGTTTTGTATTCAGCAGCGGCTCTACATTATACAGGCTGAAACGGGTACGGTAATACCGGATACCGAGCGACTTATCAAAGTCGGACTCATTACCGAAACCGAAGAAGTTCACTGTATTGTTAGGCGCCTTTACATTGGCGGCGAGCGTCAGGTCGGAATTACCGATAGCATCTGTGAACTCTCCGAAATAACGGAACTGCCATGCATTGGTACCAAGAGAATGACCTGCCAGTACGGTGTGCCTTGTGGCGAATGGTTTCTTACGGAAGCCCTGTGTAGTATACTGGAAACCAAGACCAAGGGACAGACCGTCATCCTGGTTGAAGGCAGCGGTTGCCAGTGGCATCAGTTTGTTATACTGGTTTCGGAAGAAAGTACGTTCGTAACGGATAACGTCCGGGTTGGATGACAGTCTGAGTCTGTCATTACCATGCATATCGAAAGTATCCTTCTTATTGGCCAGGTCATAGATCAGGATGCGTTTACCCGCATGACTGCCAGTGCTGTCTATATAGGCATCTGCATCTTTACCACCGATGATACGGATCTTGATAGGAGAACCATTATCACCTTTTACAATGAACCTGTCTTCTCCTCCGAGGCCGAATATTCTTAACTCACGGGTATCTTTCGGGTCGAAGAGACGGTGATAGATCACCTGTTCCAGTTCACCTTTTTTACTGATCTTGGTAACGGTGACATCTATTTTCCCTTCCGGCTGACGCTCAATAGAGAACAGTTCATTCTTTTTACTACCCGTGATCTCCACTTTTTTGGAAATAAAACGGTAGAATTTCAATGCTTCATCTTCCAGGATATCACGACGTGCCTTCAATGTTGTATACACACGTTCGCCTACCTGTGCTTTGACCGGCTCAGGAAACTGGTTAGCCGCTGTTCTGATCACAGAGTCTGTGATACGTTGTACAAAAGCATGCGAGATATCTTTCCATTCCTGTTCGCTCAGTTCGTTCATGAAAGAACGGTCAAATGGCTGAGCAGTAGGGTTCTGTCCTTCAATATACCTGATCTTCGGACGGAAGCCCTGGATATTAGGCAATGCCCATTTCCTGGCAGCAATACGTGGCAGGGTGCCTTCATTGACAAAAAATGCCTGGTCACGATCACGCGGGATTGGAAAATAGACTTGTCTTTTTGCCTTCTTACCTTTTTCTGCACCCCATCTCCACTGGTCATCGTGACGGTCCCAGTCGGCTATCAGCCAGTCTAGTAAACGGGCATTCAGTACAGCCTGCTGATTGACGGTATTATCATTATCTCCCAGTATCTGCTCCAGTAGTTTCGGCGTATTCAGTGTTTTACCTTTTACGTCAGGTTCTCTTTCTTCGAATAGATACACATCATCACCATAAGTGTTCGCATACACGCCCAGTACGGTGTCTTTAGGCAGATATACAAAGGTGGGATTTGTATGATGAACACCGGCAGCATCCGCCAGTGGCACGACAGCGAGTGGCGCATAAGGATTGGCTGCAGAGATCTGATCCTGTACGACGTCTTTAGCCACGGTTTCGCGTAGTGCTTCCGGTACTGCTTTCGCAGGATATTTCTTCAGAGAACGGAGTACCCATTCGGTACCGTTCTTATCTTCCAGTCGCAGGGACAGCGTTTGCATACCACCACCACGTTTTAGGATCTTTAAGCCACCTTTTTCTTTGTTCAGGTCCAGTACATGGAAGGGGAGGGGAGTCGCCCACACTTCACGGTAGTTCCTGCCCATCAGCCAGTAATGAAAACCTGACTTACCGGTATACTGGGAATCTGCCGGCATAGTGACCGTAGCAGGTAACTGGCTGGCAGAAGGACTGGCATTGGCGATGGCGCTTGAACGAACGTCCTGTATGCTGAACAGCTGTTGCGCATAGGCAGGACCGTCTGTTTTGTCAACAGTATAGTATTTCGCTTCTACACGACCGCTTTTAGATATTTCCAGTACGGTATAACCATTTTCGTTACTGGCGTATAATGATTTCGCGCCTTTCTTTACACGGGTCTCTTTGGCACCAGCGCCACTTACTACATAAAAGTTCTCATCATCTTTGATAAGCTGTAAAGTATGATCATGGCCCGATACGAAGATAGCCGGGCCGTGTGGTTTGATTGCCGCTTCCACACCGCGTATCATAGACTGATAGGTCGGGTTGGGGATATCTTCCGGAGTACCGAATACGCCACGCGTAATAGGATAGATAGAACCTATGATGGGCAGTGGTATATACAGGCCTTTCTTGAGATCGGTGAAGGGGAATATATGTTGTTTGATCGTATAGTAGCCACCATGTATACTATAGCTTCTGAAAGGGTGGTGCGCTGCAAATATGATCAGTTTATTTCTGTTACGGCTCACAATGTCACTGATCTCGGTCAGGACCTCTTCCCTTGTTTTAGTATCGCAGGAAGATTCGGAACCAGGCTTCTGATAAGGGAATAACCACCATTCAGTATCCATGATGATGAGGGTGGTATTATTATCAAGATGTACTTCTTCCGGTCCCGGACAACCGTCTTTGGGCAGGAAGTTTACATTGGGCAGTTGTAATGAATCGACATACAGCTGCTGGTTGATAACGGTTTGCCATCCATCAGGCTGCGAGCGTTTCCAGTCGTGGTTACCCGGAATGAAGATGGCTTGTGTAGCTGTATTTCTTACCAGGTCCACCTGGTAGTCGAGTATCTTTCTGGCCTCATCATATCTCGCAGAACCGGCATCAGGTAAGCCGAGCGGGTATACATTATCTCCCAGGAACAATACTGTGTTTCTGGCATCCTGGAGGTTGATGCGTTGTTTCACCGCGTCAATGACAGGGTTGTGACCGTCTTTGTGCAGTTCCCCGGCGTCGCCAATGAGGATAACTCTGCGGGCGAGACTATCATCTGTCATCTGAGCCTGTGAGAGCAATGGGAGGAATAGAAGGGGTAAAAGGTGTCTTGCTTTTGGTAAAATGCTAATCATCGTGATGAGTTGTACTTAAATTTCAGAATATTGGCCTGTGATTCGTCTACCGCCTCGTTAGATATGTACATGTCGCCGTGAGCAGTGAAGGAGATGCCTTCAGGCTGCGCGAATTTGCGATGTCGTAGATTATAAGCCTCCTGTACTTTGCCATCGAGATCAGTAATAACCAGTAAGCGGTTTACTGCCGATACAATATACAGGCGATGTTCAATGGGATGGACGGCTGCTGCTGATGGCTTGAAACGGCCTACATCGCCGCCGGTAAGTCTGGCAATTTCTCCTACGTTGATACGGAATGCCGGAGTGGTATCATACTCCATAGTACTCAGCCGGAACCGGAAGGCAGAAGTAAAACCTTCATGTTTGTCTTCTTCACAGGCTTTGCAAATGAGCACCAGGCTGCTGTCTCTTGCGTCAAAATAGAGGCTTTCAAATTCCCTTTTACCGGGAACAGATAGTTTGTAGTGAGTGGCGTCGGCTGTATCGGTGAACATACCGTTCACATGATAGAGGTGCCCGTTACTTTTGAGTACGAACCAGTCATTACCAGAAGTAGCGAGATCTTCGTAGTCGCCGCTTTTGTCAAATTTGGAAGTAGGGTAAGGCTTTTCAGTATCCAGATCGATCGAATAGATCTTGCCCTCCTCGTCATTGATGGCCATAATATGATGCTCATCGGGAGCGAGAACAATTCCGGAAATCTCCTGCATTGATTGCCTTACACGGTAACGGGTAGGCTCCGCCAGATTATAACCCTTTGGAGAGCTATATTGTTTATCCTCCTGATTGAACACATTACAGGATAAAAACAGAAAAAAGAACGCAATATATCTTACTTGCATAGATGAGTGGTTAATAGTCAATGCAAAAACACAGCGAGCCCATTGCCCACTGTATTCCTCATTGCTTATTTGCAGAATAAAATTAACTTAAAAATGCAGTAACTTGCTGATCTCAGTTTTGCTTTTTTAACTAAGGCTTATGCACACAGGATTAATCATAGAAGCAGCAGAAACATATGTTGCGAAGCAATACCAGGATCGTCCTCACCCTAACCTGGTCTATCATAATTTAGAACATACAAAGCTGGTAGTTGCAGCAGCACAGCAGATTGCAGCACATTACCGCCTTGCAGATAACGACCTGCTAATCGTATGTGTAGCGTGCTGGTTTCACGACCTTGGCTACCTGATGGGGGAAACGAAAATGCATGAAGAAAAGGGTGCAGAGATGGCAAGAGTGTTCTTAAATGTACAACAGATTCCAGAGGATATACAACAACAGGTAGCTGGTTGTATCATGGCCACCAAAATGCCGCAGAATCCTAAAAACCTATTGGAAGAGATCGTTTGTGACGCTGACCTCTTTCATCTGGGAACGAAGGACTTCAGGGACAGGTCCAGGTTGATGCGACAGGAATTTGAACTCACATCAGGCAGAGAGATCTCTGGTGCTGAATGGAATGCGGGATCGCTCCGGCTGCAGGAGACCCACCACTTCTTTACTGCTTATTGTAAGGCACTGCTGCAACAGCAGAAAGAAGATAACATCGTTAAGCTGAAGAGTAAACTTGAGAAACAGGAGGAAAAGGCAGTGAAGAAAGGAAAGGCTACTGTTCAAAAGGAGCTTTCAGCTGCTGAAGATGCATTGGCTGCTGCCACCCCGGCAGCTATCGCTGCTCCGGTTGAGGAAGAAAAGAAAAAGGATAAGAAGAAGGATAAAGATAAAGAGAAGGAAGCGAAAGTGAAGGATGCCAAACCCGGAAGAGGTGTGGAGACCATGTTCCGTACTACCTCCACTAATCATATACGTCTCAGCTCCATGGCCGATAGTAAGGCGCATATCATGATTTCGGTAAACTCTATCATTATATCTGTTATCCTGGGTGTATTGGTAAGAAGACTTGAAGATTACCCAAACCTCATCCTCCCTGCCTTTATCTTTTTACTGACTGGTGTACTGACTATCATCTTCTCTGTACTGGCCACCCGTCCAAATATCAATGTGGGTAAATTCACTAAAGCAGATATTGATAGCAAAAAGACGAACCTGCTGTTCTTCGGCAACTTCCATGAAATGTCACTGGAAGAATATACCTGGGGTATGACCGAAATGATGAAGGACAATGACTACGTATATGGTAGCATGATACAGGATATCTATCATCTGGGCGTGGTACTGGGCAAAAAATATAAACAGCTGCGTATAGCCTATAACATCTTTATGTTTGGACTGATCATATCCGTGGCCGCATTTGTAATAGCAGCATTATTTTTCCCGGTGAAGAACTAAGCATGAGCAATAAGACGATTTCTATGAATGTTCCTTTATACGACCGCGATCTTAGCTGGTTGTCATTTAATTACCGGGTACTGTCTATGGCCAGAAATGAGGATGTTCCTTTGTATGAAAGGATAAAGTTCCTCTCCATCTTTTCTTCCAACCTTGACGAGTTCGTACGTGTACGCATGCCGGCCATACTGGCGGTGAATAAAGTTCTGGATAATAATCCTGCTGCCGCAGGTGAAGAGATCATCTCTCAGGACACCCTGCCCGCCATACAGGCAGAGATCAATAGTCAGCTGAAGGAATTCGGTCAGATCCTTACAAAGCAGTTACTACCTGCATTACGCAGTCATAATATCCACCTTTACTATAACGAACCTATCCATCCGGAACATATTGAGCCGATGCGGGAGTACTTCCTGACAAGGGTGCTTAGCTTCCTGCAGCCATTATGGTTACGGAAGAAAAAACCGGAAGAAGTGTTCCTGGAGAACAACCAGCTGTATATCGTAGTGTCTTTGTCTGAAGAGACGTCGCCAGACTTACTGCAATACGCACTGGTGAATATTCCGAGTGCCACACTGCCCCGCTTTATGGAGCTGCCGGCCCTGGACAATGTTCACTACATTGCCATGCTGGATGATGTAGTGCGTCAGCACATCGGGTTCCTGTTTCCTGGATACACCGTGAACGGATGCTACAGTATCAAGATCACCAGGGATGCCGAAACAGACATGAATGAGCTGGCACACGACATCCTGGAACAGGTAGAGACGATGATCGTAAAACGTGAGCTGGGTATACCTACCCGTTTCCTGTTTGACGCAGCCATGCCGCTTGCCCTGCAGAAGCTACTGGCGGTCTACTTCCATATACTACCGGAGGAAATGGTAGAAGGAGGCAGGTACCACAACCTGAAAGACCTGGTTGACCTGCCTATGCCGGTGAAATCTCCGGCATTCAGTTATCCGAAGCAGGCTTCAGTACAGGTGCCTTCTCTGGAAAGCGCTCCTCGATTGCTGGAAGAGGTACTAAAAAGGGATGTGCTCTTACATGCCCCTTACCAGCGGTATGACTATATCCTGCGTTTCTTCAATGAAGCAGCCGTAGATCCTTCCGTTCAGGAGATCTATATTACCCTTTACCGTATTGCCTCCAGCTCCCAGATAGCAAATGCGCTGATCAGCGCTGCGCACAATGGTAAACAGGTGACGGTGTTTGTAGAACTGAAGGCCCGTTTTGATGAGGCTAATAATATTCGCTGGGCGAAGAAGATGAAAGCCGCCGGGGTAAAGATCATTTATAGTATACCTGGTCTGAAGGTACATGCGAAGATTGCCCTGGTAAAACGTCGCCGTGGTTACCAGTGGGATTATGTCGGTCTGATGGCGACGGGTAATTTCAACGAAAGCACTGCCCGTTTCTATACTGACCACGTGCTGATGACAGCGCATGCGGGTATTACTCAGGAACTGGAGCTACTTTTCCTCTATCTTCAGGCCAGGGAGCAACCGGCCAAATACAACTATCTGACGTTCCAGCATCTGCTGGTGGCACAGTTTAATATGATGGCCCGCTTCAAACAGCTTATTGATCGTGAGATAGAGAACGCTCGTTGTGGAAAGCCAGCTAAGATCACCATTAAACTGAACAACCTGCAGGAAAAGGACATGATAGCCAGCCTCTATGCTGCCAGTCAGGAAGGGGTGCAGGTAGATCTGATTGCCAGAAGTATTTGCTGTCTGGTGCCCGATCAGCCGGAAAGCAGTAATATTAAAGTACGCCGGATCGTAGACCGCTACCTGGAACATGCCAGGATCTTTATCTTCCATAATAATGGGAATGAGGAGATCTATATGGGGTCGGCCGACTGGATGAACCGTAACCTGCATAGGCGTATAGAGGTAGTATTCCCGGTGTACGACGCGGGACTCAAGGCGCAGCTGAAGGAAATTATCCGTTTACAGCTGGCAGATAATACCAATGCGGTGAGACTTGATGAGAATATCCGTAATATTGAAATCACACCGGCAGTGGGAGAAGCGCCTGTGAATGCGCAGTCTTCTATTTACCGGTATATACAATCACTATAAAAACACCCTATCCTGCTTATGCGTAAGTATCTCTGGCTTCCTGTTGTGTTGTTAATGCTGCAAGCGCGCATGGCACACGCGCAGGAAAAGCCACATCTGGACCTTGAACATATTTATGATCCTGCTGCGGATGCCGCGGCTGATCTGGCAAAGGCGCAAAAACAGGCCGCTGCTGAAAAAAAGCATATTCTTATAGAGGTGGGTGGTAACTGGTGTATATGGTGTAAACGCTTCTATAAAATGCTGCATGAAGATGAGGCTTTAATGGCTCAGGCAGAAAAGAACTATGTGATCTACTATCTGAACTATAGTAAGGAGAATAAGAATCTGCCGATATTGAAGCAACTGGGTTATCCACAGCGTTTCGGTTTCCCTGTTCTGCTGGTACTGGATGCAAATGGCAATAGGTTGCATACCCAGAATACGGGGCTGCTGGAATCCGCAGATAACTATGATAAGAAGAAGGTGGCTGAAATGCTGAAGCAATGGTCGCCCGACGCGCTCAACCCGGCTTATTACACTACTCAATAAATCCATTGATGATGGAACAGGTGCTTTTTCCACAGGAAGCGCAGGCATTTATGCGTTTTGCCGGTCATCCGCTGAAGTTCTCATTGTATCTTTTATGGAAATTGCCCATTGCCTGGCTGGCCGGTGTCAGATTAAAACAACTGACACCGGCCAGTTGTGTGATAGTCGTACCCTTTAAATGGCTGTCACAGAACCCATTTCGTTCCACCTACTTTGCCTGTCTGGGCATGGCGGCCGAAATGAGCACAGGCCTTCCGGCCATGATGTATGTAAGAGGGGCGGCACCCAGAAAAGTTTCTATGCTAGTCACAGGTATGGAGGCCAGTTTCGTGAAGAAAGCAACCGGCAAGACCTGGTTTACCTGCGAGGAGGGTACCCGCATACGGGATGCCATAGCACGTACTGCCGCCAGCGGTGAACCTGAGACCATAACGGTGAACAGTATAGGCAAAAGCCACGATGGCACAGTAATTGCCTCGTTTGCCATTACCTGGTCC
This sequence comes from Chitinophaga agri, assembly GCF_010093065.1. Classification (NCBI taxonomy): domain Bacteria; kingdom Pseudomonadati; phylum Bacteroidota; class Chitinophagia; order Chitinophagales; family Chitinophagaceae; genus Chitinophaga; species Chitinophaga agri. The sequence continues at coordinate 5,613,645 of NZ_CP048113.1, forward strand.
TTTAAAGGGAAGGCGTAAACAGGCATATACCATTACAGATCATCCTTCAATACCACCACATGAAAATTGCGTTTCACGGAGCCGCACGTACGGTTACCGGATCAAAGCACCTCGTATCACTTAAGAATGGCAAAAAGATCCTGTTGGATTGCGGTATGTTCCAGGGGATGGGACGTGAGACCGATGCCATGAACGAAGATTTTGGATTTGATGCGGCCAGTGTCACACACATGATCCTGTCGCATGCACATATAGATCACTCAGGGCTGATCCCTTTGCTGGTAAAGAAAGGATTTAAGGGAACGATCTATTGTACCCCGGCTACCAGAGACCTGACAGAGATCTTGCTGCTGGACTCGGCCAAGATCCAGGAAGATGATGCAAAGTTCACCAATAAGAAAATGCGTAAGGAGGGAAAACCTGAGATAACGCCACTTTATACCATTGATGATGCAAAACGGGCGATCGTTGCACTTAAAAAAGTCAGCTACAATACCTGGTTCCGCGTGGACGATGATGTAGAAGTGTATTTTACTGACGCCGGACATATTATTGGCAGTGCTTCGGTACATCTGCGTGTTACCGAGAATGGCAAGACTTCGCAGATCTCCTTCAGTGGGGACGTTGGCCGGTATAACGACGCCATACTCCGCTCTCCGGATGTTTTCCCACAGGCAGATTATATCCTGCTGGAATCTACGTACGGGAGCAGTCTGCACGCTGAGGCAGTGCCTTCTGACGATCTGCTGATAAAATACATACACGATACCTGTAAGGTGAGGAATGGAAAGCTGATCATTCCGGCTTTCAGTGTAGGCCGCACGCAGGAGTTGTTATATGCGCTGAACAGGGCGCAGCTGGATGGCAAGCTCCCGAAGGTGGATATCTTTGTGGATAGTCCACTGTCTAGAGAGGCGACGGATGTGGTGAGACACCATCCGGAGACATTTAATAAGACGGTGAAGAAGTTGCTGGAAATAGATGATGATCCGTTTGACTTCCCCGGTTTGCATTATATCCAGACCGTCGATGAGTCGAAGGCGCTGAACTTCCGGGAAGCTCCCTGTGTGATCATCTCTGCTTCAGGGATGGCGGAAGCTGGGAGGGTGAAACACCATATCGCCAATAATATCAACGACAGCAGGAACACGATCCTGATCGTAGGATATTGTGAGCCGCAGTCACTCGGGGGCCGGCTGATGAGAGGAGCGAAGGAAGTCTCCATATACGGAACAAGATACGAGGTGAGGGCTGAAGTAGGCGTGATCCGTTCAATGAGCGCACATGGCGACTATGAGGACCTGAGTCAGTGGTTGTCGTGCCAGGACCCGCAATATGTGAAGAAGTTGTTCCTGGTGCATGGGGAATATGAGGTGCAGACCATTTTCCGTAACTGGTTGCTGAAGAAAGGGTTCCAGGACATTGAGATACCAGAACGTCATTCGGAAGTAGGACTGGGATAGCCAGGGAGGTAATATATTAGTAAGTATCCGGTAGACAGCACCTATGTAATGATTTTGGAGAGCGTTACTTTTGCTTCGTGATCCAGATATGAGGTAGGAGCTCTTTGATTCTGTTGATGGGATGGTCGTTAATGACCGTTAAAACGTCCTTTAGCCAAAGGCTGGGATTAATGTTATGTAGTTTACAGGTTCCGATCAGGCTGTAGAGCATTGCAATTCGCTTTGCTGATTCATGGCTCCCGGCAAAGAGGTAATTCTTTCGGCCTATAACAGTCGCTCTTATAGATCTCTCAGCCGCGTTATTATCTGGATGTAGCTTTCCATCATACACGAAGGCACAGAGTTTATCCCAGCGTTTTATACTATAGGCAAGGGCTTTTCCTATCGGGCTTTGTGGAAGTACCTGCTTGTATTGGTCTTCCATCCAGCTTCCTAATTTCTTCAGTATAGGTAAGGAGTGCTTCTGTCTTGAAGCTGCTCGTTTTTCATTGTCGTGATTTAACGCCCTGCTATCGCGTTCAATCTGATAGACGAGCTGTAACTGTTCCAATACATATTCTGCTCTTTCTCGGTCGCTGTAAATAGCGTCAGAGAAGTACCTTCTTGCATGAGCAAGACAGTGGATCAATGTTATATTATTGGTATCAACAATGCTATTATATGCAGAGTAAGCGTCTGTTTGCAGCGTACCATAAAAATCTTTCAGCATTTCTGCGGGTCCTTCCCGGCCACGCCCGGGTTGATAATCAAAGACAAGCAGCTTGTTAATACTATCCTGATAGAGCCAATAATACCCCCGATGAGTGCTCCCTTTCTTATCCTTGTCGAGCACTGGTACCGATGTCTCATCAGCCTGCAAATAGTCAGCGTTGAGTACTTCTGTTACCAGCGCTCTGTAAATAGGAGTAATTAACGCAGCTGTCTTAGCAAAACCATCACTCAGCGTTGAGTATGGTAGCTTTATACCATCTCTTTCCAGACGTTGTTGCTGGCGATGCACGGGGAGATGATCGCAGATCTTCTCAACAACCAGTTGAGCCAGTAAGCCTGGCCCCATCATCGATTTTGCAACTGGTAATGTTGGCAAAGGTCCAACAATAATTTTTGACGACGTCTCATCCGCAGATGGGAGAAGGTACTTGTTACGGATGTAACGGACTACATAAATTTCAGCGGGTTTGTATTCCAGCACTTCAGTTTCAGTGGTGCCAATATGTTTACTACCAGCTGGTATATGGTCTGGATCTATAATTACATCTTCTCTTCGTAAGTGAGATGGTATGGTATGACGGCTATCTCTGGCTTGAGTCGCATCTTGTTTTACAACTTTCACATAAGTCACCTTCTTTGCATCTAACACGTTGCAAACAGCAGCAGATTGTTCTGTTGGAATATCGAGTGCCAGTTGATTCTTATCTGCGGGAATAAATCGCTCCTGACGAACTCCGAAAATCATCTTCTTGAGCTGATTCAATTCATGCTGCAGCTGCTCAACCTTGTTGATGGCAGACTCATAGAGCTGTTTGTAATCATTATCTTCTGCTGACGTACTCATTGCAATTGCAATGTTATCACATGTAAATCAATTATTTGTTAGCGCGATGTTAATGATCGGCAGATTGTCGAAAATACCGCCTGCGGTACTGGACTTTATCCATCTGAATGCCTTGCAGAATAAGCATCAATTGTGTAGAAGTAAGCGAAGACTGTACCCCACCTGGTTTGGGAATCTCAAATGTTCCCTTCTCAAGCCGCTTGTAATAAATCGCAAATCCATCTTGCTGCCATTGAAGTAGCTTGATATGTGTAGCTCTGCGGTTAAAGAAAATATAGACATCCCGGTTAAAGGATCCAAATGCATCTGTTGATTGACAATAGCCGCCAGTTTGTAAAAGCTACTACTTATCATGATTGGCTGAGTATACAGAAAATACCTGCATGAGGACGAGAGTGCCAGCATTTATTTACTGTTTAGTAGCTCTTTTAGCATGTCTGTATTGACCGCCGAATGAAAAATTATCCTGTTACCTGATAAAGATATCACCTCCGCGAATGGAAGTGCAATATCTGGTATACTCGCCCTAGAAGGTGTGAGCTGAATGAAATGTTTTCGTCTGGGAACTTTTGCAGGAGTGGCAAACTGCTTCCTCCAGTTCTTGAGCATGGAGACCGTGATTCCATGATTATCACAAAACACTTGCATCTTTACGTTTGACTGGCTCCATTGCATCGCGATATTCTTCTTCTCCGATATTGTAAATGAACGTATCGTGGAATTATTGGTTGGTTGCATACAGGGCATATTTAAACAACGCAAACATAAACCCTCAGACTTACATGCCGAAGATGCTGTCTACCGGAACCTTACATATATTATTAGCATAAAAAAAGCGTCCGCTTCATACGGACGCTTTTTTGTTATTAATTATTCAGCTCGTTGGCTACTTTTTTAAGATAATCGCTCTGTTTCAGTAAAGCGGCTTTCTTGTCAGGAGTAGCGATGGCAGCTTTTTCTTCCTTGTTCTTGGCGATAGGCTGGAGCATGCTTACCAGATATCGGTTAACCATCTTGTTATTGAACATGAGGGCCATTGTTTTGATATCATCCACACCTTTCAACACCTGGTCGGTGTTATCCACAATACCCAGGATCGCGAGGTATTGAATACCAGCTTCAAGTTTATCCTGTCCGGTAGCTTCATTGAATGTTTTTTCGAAGAATGCGAGATCACCTTCATTGCCTTTCTCTGCATAAACAGCAGCAATAGCACTATTCAGGGCGCCTTTTGATTCAGGCTCCATCTGTTTAGCGAGGGAGTATGCCTTTTCAGGATTCAGTGCGTTCAGGCTTTCCAGGGCAGCACCCGATGCCATATAGGAACGGTCTTTAACAGCTGTTTCAAAGAGTGGCGCCAGTTTAGGGTCCTTCAGTGAGCCCAGGGCGGTCAGTGCTGCCGCACGAACGGTAGCATTTTCATCCTTCTTGGCGATTTCCTGTAAAGCAGTGAAAGTAGCCTCTTTTACAACCGGATCAATTAGTTTCAGTGCCTGAATGGTCAGGCCACGTAAACCATAGTATTTGTCTTTCAGGGCAGCTGTCACCACCTTCAGTGCATTCGGGTTAGTGCTCTGCTCTTTCAGACAGGCCTGGATGGCCTCACGACGGTCCAGGTAGTTAGGTGCGTGTGCATACTGGAAGATATACTGGTTAATATCTTTATGTTCATGCCTTTCAGCCAGTAATACTTTATCCGCATCGAAGTTCACCAGGTCAGGCTGGATGTAAGACGGCAGGGTGAAAGTGCTTACCTTATTATAAACTGTTACGTTGTGACGTACTTTCTTCCCGCCGGCATAGATATCAATAGCAACGGGTAACTGGAAGATCTTGCTACCAGCCTGCTGCTGTTCTACTGTAACGGTAACTGTCTTGTTAGTAGCGTTGTAGGAAGACTTAATGTCCAGCACTGGGTAGCCCTGTCCATAATACCACTGGTTGAAGAACCAGTTCAGGTCCTGACCGGATACCTCTTCAAACGCCAGGCGGAGCTGGTGAGCTTCGGCAGATTTGAATGCGTTTGTTTTCAGATAGAGGTTGAGCGATTTGAAGAACGCGCTGTCACCTACTACGTTACGTAGCATATGCAGGATACGGCCGCCTTTCTGGTAGCTGATCGCATCGAACATATCTTCTTTATCATGATAATGGAAGCGTACGAGGTCTTTATCGCCGGAGTATTCTGCTGATTTCTCATAGCTCTGCATCGCTTTATAAGCATGATCATCGGCAGCGTCCTTACCGTATTTGTAAGCTATCCACAGATATTCACTATAATCAGCGAAGGATTCGTTCAGAGTCAGATTGCTCCATGACTCTGCCGTTACCAGGTCACCGAACCAGTGGTGGAACAGTTCGTGTGCTACTACCGCTTCGTTATAGTTATTATTATCCAGTAACTCCCTGTCTGTTTTCTGCAGGAAGTCGCCATGGATGGTAGCAGTAGTATTCTCCATTGCGCCGGATACGTAATCTCTTACTACTACCTGAGAATATTTGACCCATGGGTAGTCATAACCCAGGAGGTTGGAGTAGAAGGTCATCATTTCAGGTGTATTACCGAAAATGGCTTTTGCATAAGGAGCATATGCTTTCTCCACGTAATAGTTCACCTCTTTACCTTTCCACTGATCTTTGATGATAGCGAAGTCGCCTACGGCCATCATGAACAGGTAAGGAGAGTGAGGCAGGTCCATTTTCCAGTAGTCGGTACGGGTACCGTCTGCATTATTCTTCTGGCTGATCAGTTTACCATTGGACAGGGTTGAATATTTCTTGTCAACAGTGATGCTGATTTCCTCGGTCGTTTTCTGGTTAGTACGGTCAATGGTAGGGAACCATGCGGAGCTGGATTCTGTTTCACCCTGTGTCCAGATCTGAACCGGTTTATTTTTTACGGAGCTATCCGGATTGATAAAATACAGGCCTTTAGCATCGGTGATAGCGGAGCTACCCTGAGATTTTACTTCTTCCGGGCGGGCTACGTAATCTACATATATAACAAACGACTCTGTTTTCTGGTAAGGTTTATCCAGAGCGATATGCAGCTGGAGGCTGTCATACTGGAACTTCAGCGGTACATTCTTGCCACCTTTCACGATAGCGACCTGTTTGATATCCATTGCTTTGGCATCGAGGGTCAGTGAGTCGGTGGTATAAAAATGTGGCTTTAGCGTCAGCCAGGCTTTACCGAATAGGTATCTTTTAGCATAGTCGAAACGAACATCCAGTTTGGTGTGCGACAGGTCATGCACTTTTGTTGCGGTGGCGCGGTAGATTTGGAGGGCGGGATCAGCCTCTTTGGAAGGGGCCTGTTGGGCAGTAGCCGGTGTATAGTATATTATTCCGGAAAGACCGGCTAACAGTACACTTTTAAGCGATTGCTTCAAAGGTTTGAACATGATTATTAACTGTTTTTGCCACGAATTAACAGGATTTATCAGAAATAATTGTTATTCGCACTGTTAATATTGACCAAATCATGATAATTGGCTATAATTCATGATCATTCGCAAAGCCCCCGTCTGGTAAGTGTTTAAAAATGCTATTTTTGTCGTGTCCAGCTAAAACCATGTTATGATAAAAGCAATCGTGAATGGCGATTTGTCGTTTAAAATCGGAACAGAAAATGTTCGTGTCACCTGTGATGGTCAGTCAGTAAATTGGTCTGACGCATCTCTTTCTACTGGTAATCATAGTGTTATATTGGACGGCAAGAGTTATGTGGCACAGGTGACCAAGATTGACCGGGATACAAAAATGGTCACTATCGTAATAGACCAGCAGGAATATGAGGTAACGATCGAGGAGCCGATAGATCAGTTGCTGGCGGAAATGGGGATGAAGGATGCATTGAACCGGAAAGTGAATGATATGAAGGCGCCTATGCCGGGTTTGATATTAAAAGTGCTGGTGGAACCAGGTCAATCCATCAAAAAAGGGGATCCGGTGCTGATCCTGGAGGCGATGAAGATGGAGAATGTATTCAAAGCAGCAGCGGATGCGGTAGTAAAGGAAGTGAAGGTGAAAGAGCGGACGGCAGTTGAGAAAGGAGAGGTGCTGGTTATCTTGGAATAGTATTTGTAATTATTAAATCAACAATAAGTGATTAGGAATGACGGATTGATCCGTCATTCGCAGTTATTTAAGTAATGTCTATGCTGCAATTTTTTAAGAGATCTTTATTCACACTGTTCTTCCTGGCGATGGCGTTACAGATGACCGCTCAGGACCAGCAGTATTTTGTGTACATACAAAGTGAGAGATCTCAGCCTTTCTATGTAAGATATGATGGTAAGCTGATCCCTTCTTCTGACAAGGGCTATCTGATACTTTCCAAAATGCCTGCCGGTACCGCTTCTCTGCGTATCGGCTTTGCCAAAAGTGATGTACCTGAACGCCAGTACCTGGTACGCGTAAGTGGTGCCAATGATCAGGGATACCTGTTTAAGAAAGATGGCGATAGGGGCTATGCCCTTTTCAATCTGCAGACCTATGCAGTGACGCGTCCATCTGAGGATAGAAAAAAAGAAGACGTTGCGGTCGCAGAAGCACCTGCTGAGAAACCGGTAGCACAGGAAGCGCCGGCAGTACAGGTTCCTGACGTCGCAGCCAGTGTGCCGGATGCGGCAGGAACACCTGCTCCGGTAGCAACATCAGGAGATACACCGTTGGTACCAGCGCCGCCTGTGGCAGTAGCATCTGACGATACACAGAAACAGGCGATGATGGCTTCTTTGAAGAAAGATCTTGATTCTACCTTTCCAACTAAAGAAGGGGTGAGTGTTGGTCCGGGTACCCGTCCGGTAAAACAGACCAACAAATTTTCCCAGGCACTGGATAAGGTGGTAAGTGATGATCGTCCGGATGACATAGAAGAACCACAGCCGAAGGCGCCTGTGGCCGTTACAGCGCCAGTGGGCAGTAGTGTGGCTGCTCCGGTAGTATCGGAGGCTCCGGCGGAAACAAAGAAAAAGAGGCGCAAACGTGAACGCGAGCCATTGACAGATGAAGAAAAGGAATTGGCCAGCGCGATCATTGCTGAGGAGAATAAAGCAGCAGATGCGGCGCCAGTTGATCCGGTTACAATAACAGAAACACCGGCTCCGGCTGTCGCAGCGCAACCAGCCGTTGTATCAACAGAACCAGTGAAAGAGGAAGGTCAGTCAAGAAAAGAAAAGAAACAGCGTAAGAAGAAAGCTGAAGATCCTGCTTTTATCGACTTTGGAGATACAAATGGTCAGCAGACCGCTCCTTCTGGCACTCCTGCACCAGCTGTGATGGCAGAAACACCGGTGGCTACCCTACCAGTAATGGGGCCGGAAGAAGAGCCGGTAAAGGCTAAGAAGAAGAAACGGAACAAGCTGGCGGAAAAGATCGATACGATCGATACGGCAGAGCGTCCTAATAATGTAGTGAGTGATCCGACAGGTTATGAAGTGAGTGATCTGTCAATTGATCATTCGAAAGAGAGTAAAAGAGATAGGAAGAGGAAAAAGAGCGATGAGGAAGTAGTGTCTGAAGTAGCTGCTCCCGTAACTGCACCGGCTACTGAATCAAAGTCCGGCCTCAAAATGATCAATTCTGATTGTGGCAAGGTGATGGATGATGAGACGTTCAGGAAGACGCTGAAGAAGTATGCTGCTGCGAAAGATGATGATGCGATGATCGCTTCATTCGGTAAGCAGACGAAGGGTTATTGTCTGGAGTCTTCTCAGATCAGGACAATGGTACAATTGCTGTCAACTGACGATTCAAAGTACCGTTTACTGGATCAGGCATATCCAAAGGCTTATCATTCAGATGAATTTGCAGGGATGGAAAGCCTGCTGTCGG